>NZ_CP015529.1:0-5924026 GCF_001700945.1 Rhodococcus sp. WB1
TCCCGCTCGGCCTCGCGTTCGGGGTCGTGCTCACGCAGGCGGGCTTCGACTGGTGGTGGGCGCCCGTCTTCTCGACGGTGATCTACGCGGGCTCGATGGAGTTCCTCGCCGTCGGCCTGATCGGTGCGGTGACGCCGGTGGCGTCGATCGCCGCGGCGACCCTGCTCGTGAACTTCCGGCACGTGTTCTACGGGCTGTCGTTCCCCCTGGAGAAGATCCGCAGCCGGCTCGGCCGGGCGTACGGTGTCTATGCCCTCACGGACGAGACCTATGCCATCGTCGCCACCAAGCACCGCGACGAGCTGACCGGCCCGCGGATGCTGACGGTCGCGGCGACCTGCCAGCTGCTGTGGGTCGCCTCCGGGACCGCCGGCGCCCTGATCGGCGCGGCGCTGCCGGCGGGGCTGTCGGGCCTGGAATTCGCCCTCACCGCGTTGTTCGCCGTGCTCGCGCTCGATGCCTTCCGCCTCGGGCGGGACCTGCCGGCCTCGGCTCTCGCGGTGGTGTGCGGCCTCGTCGGGGCGGCCGTGTCGAAGGACGGCATGCTGGTGATCTCGCTGGGACTGTTCGTCGCGTGCCTGCTGGTGCGGTTCGTCTACCGCAACAAGGTGGCCCGTGCCTGAGCCGGTACCGGGCGCCGGCTACGTCGTCGCTGCCCTGATCGCGATGTTCCTCGTCACCGTGGGCCTGCGGGCGGCGCCGTTCGCCGCGCTCGCCCGGCTGCGGGAGTCGGACGTGGTGGGGTACCTCGGCGCCGCGATGCCGGCCGGCGTGATGGTCATCCTGGTGATGTACACCCTGCGCGACGTCGGGCCGGCGACGTGGCTACCGGCGGTGCTGGGCCTGGCGGGAACCGTCGCGGTGCACCTGTGGCGGCGCAGCGCGGCGCTGAGCACCGTGGCCGGAACCGCGATCTACGTCCTGGCCGGGGCGTTCTGGAGCTGAGCGGTGCGAGCGCCGACCGGCGCCGGGACCACGTCGGGGCGGCGGGAACGTGCCGCGACGACCGCGGCGACGAGCACCGCGAGACCGGTGACGCACTGCGCGTTGCCGAGGGTCTGCTGGATGGCCGACTCGACCCAGCCGTGCGTGGAGGTGTCCTCGAGCAGGTAGTTGGGTCCGACGAGGAAGACCAGCGTGGCCGGCAGCAGCACGGGCCACCACGAGCGGTACCGGGGAGCCAGCGCGACCGCGACGAGCAGCACGCTGTATGCCCAGTGGTGCGTGACTGCGATGGGCGCCGCGAGCAGGGTCGCCAGCGCGATCACCCCGAGGGCGACGACGTGCTCGCCGGCCCGGGTGAAGCGGTGGGCGGCCCAGAGCGCCGCTCCGACGACGAGCGCGACGCCCGCGAGCCACGCCGCGGTGTACGCGTGGCCCTCGAGGCCGAGCCGGGCGAGCAGGCCGCTGAGCGCCTGATTGCGGAAGAAGTCCTGGTCGCCGGCCCGGTCGGTGGCCCAGGCTTCGGTGGTCCAGAAGTACACGGAGGATTCCGGGCGCAGCCAGTACGCGAAGCCTGCGACGGCGAGGAACGCACCGAAGGCGCGCACCGCGGACGGCATGTCCCGACGGAGCAGGAACAGCACACCGAACGCGGCGGGGGTCACCTTGATCGCGGCGGCGAGCGCGATCCCGACGCCGCGGAACCGCTGCGGGATCACACCGAGGACGTCGGCGACGACCAGGGCCATGAGGATGATGTTGATCTGCCCGAACAGGAAGTTGGACCGGATGGGTTCGAGCCAGAGTGCCACGCCCAGCGCGGCGGTCGCGACCACGTTCGCGCGACGGACGTCCATGCGGTCGAGCGAGACCTTCAGCACCCACCACACCAGGCCGATCAATCCCGCGGTCCACAGCACCTGCATCAACGTCGCGTTGAGCAGGGGGAGCGGGGCGAAGAGGAACGCCGCGAACGGCGGATAGATGAACCGGAATCCCGAGTTGGTGTGGAAGCCCTCGGTGTAGAGGGGGGTGTGGTGCAGGAATGCCCACCCCGCGTCGCGGAAGACGGACAGGTCCATGAGGTATCCGGTGACGGCGTTCTCGAGGTGGACACCGACCACGATCGCCGAGGCCATCAGCCCCACCCCCACGAGCAGGGAGTACCCGGGCCGGGCACGGACTTCGGACAGCAGCACGGACGATCACCTCCGCTTGTCGGGACAGGAACCTCCCGGATACGTTACACAATCGTTGCCTTCGGGGCCGGATGCGCGGGTTGCCCGGTCCCCCACCGCGTTTCCGGCCGGTTTGTCCGGTTCGGGCGATTCCGTGCGACGGCCTGCCTCGCACAGTCGAGACGAAATCGCGATCTCTACGACGTCTCCTAGATATGGACAGAAATTCCTGTCGAGCGGGGCCTTGCGATACTGGGCGCATGCCGCGCCGCGTGCCCGAGGAGCTTCTGCCGCACCTGCGCCGCGCCCGCGATCTCGCGGACCGGGAATACGCGCAACCTCTCGACCTCGCCGGGCTCGCCGCCGCCGCGGGGGTCTCGAAGTATTACTTCCTGCGCTGCTTCACCGCCGTGTACGGCAGGACGCCCGGGGTTCACCTCACCGAACGACGCATCGAGCGGGCGCAGGACCTGCTGCGCGCGACGAACCTGACCGTGACGGAGATCTGTCATCTCGTCGGGTACAGCAGCCTCGGGTCGTTCGGCACCCGGTTCCGTCAGCTGGTCGGCGTCACTCCCACCGAGTATCAGGCCACGTTCGCCGAGTCCGGTGCGCCCCGCATCCCGGGCTGCTGGGTGTTCATGCACGGTCTGAGCGACCGCCGTCGAACTGCGCAATTTGGGAGAAGCCCGCACCGTTCCCGTCGATCTACGGTCGAGGCGTGCCGCACCATCGACCCGGAGGGCACGCTGTGATCACCAACATCTCCCTGTTCACCCTCTATGTCACCGATCAGGACGAGGCGAAGAAGTTCTATGTCGACACGCTGGGGTTCGTGGAGACCGCGGACGTGGCGATGGGTGAGGGCTTCCGCTGGGTGACCGTCGCGCACCCGGACCACCCGGAACTCGAGGTGACGCTGATGGTGCCCGGCCCACCCCTGGGCCCGGACATGGCCGCGGCGGTGCGCCGCGCGCTGGCCGACGGCACCATGGGCGGTTTCGGGCTCCGCACCACGGACTGCCGCAAGACGTACGAGGAACTCACGGCCAAGGGGGTCGAGTTCACCCAGCCGCCGTCCGAGCGTCCCTACGGTGTCGAGGCCGTGTTCCGGGACAACTCGGGAAACTGGCTCGTGTTGGTGGAGCCCCGCGAGTACACGCCCGACGAGTTCCGTTGATTCGGAACTCTACGACTTTCTCGGACTTTTCCGAGAGAGGGATATAAAGGCGCAGATCCACGTCGGGAAGCCGCCCGGACGCGCCGGCGGTACCCTCCTGTGCGGCGCCGGGCCGTCCGGCACGGTGACGCACGGGAGGGAACCCATGACACGGCAGGCGCCGGTGATCGCGCTGCTCGCTGCGGTGCTGGCGGCGACGCCGGCGCATGCCGCACCCGCCGAGCCCGCGACGGACGGGGTGCCCGGCAGCGGCCCGTGTGCGAGCGACACGTGGCAGCACGAGTCGCTGATCCCGAAGGACCTCGACATCCCGGTGCCGTACCCGGTGATCACCACCGTGCCGTACCCGGCGCCGGAACCGGAGACCGTGCGGATCGATCCGCCTCCGCTGCCGGTCGACCCGTGCGCCGATCCGTGCCCGGACCTGACCGACGAGCCGGTCACCCCGGATCCGGTCTTTCCCCGGATCGCCCTGAAGCCCAGTCCCTTCCACCTCGGCATCCCGGTGCCCGGCGAGGGGGCCGAGCCGCTGCCGCCGCTTCCGGCGCCCGAGACCCCGCCGATCGAGCCCGCCCCGCAGGCGCCCGCGCTCCCGGCTCCGCGGGTCGTCGAGGTCTCCACCGTCGCCAAGCAGACGGGCGCCGGATCGGTCACCCGGACCGACAAGCGCTGGCAGGTGTACGGCACCGATCTGGGCATCATGTGGGAGTCGGAGCCCGGCCGGATCGCCGTCGCGTTCGGTGACACCGTCGGCAAGGGCTTCCATCCGCCGGGCGGGCAGGGTGACGACTGGCGCAGCAACGTGCTGGCCTTCTCCACCGACCGTGATCTCGCCGACGGGATGAGCTTCGACTCGATGGTGCAGGACTCGCGGTGCCATGCCGCCGAGATCCTCGGCAGCCGCAAGCTCGACAACGTCGAGATCACCACGATCCCGACGTCGGGATTCGCGGTCGGCGACCGCCAGTACCTGACGTACATGTCCATCCGGACCTGGAACAGCATTCCCGGCACGTGGTGGACCAACCACGGTGGCATCGCGTACTCGGACGACGGTGGTTCCACCTGGACCAAGGATCCGTACGCCAAGTGGGACAACATCTTCGGCGTCACCAACTTCCAGGTGGCCGCGGCGGTGCCGGCACACGGATACGTCTACCTGTTCGGCACCCCCAATACCCGGCTCGGCTCGGTGGCGCTGGCCCGGGTGCCCGAGGACCGGGTGCTCGAGCCGGGCGCCTACCAGTACTGGCGCGACGGGAACTGGACCCCTGCCGGCGGATACACTGCGGCGACGCCGGTCGTGCACGGCCCCGCTGGGGAGTTGTCCGTGCGCTACGACGCCGCCGCGGACCGCTGGCAGATGACGTACCTGGACACCGCCAAGGCCGCGATCGTCGTGCGGGAGGCCGAGTCGCCCCAGGGAGTGTGGTCGGAGAGCACGCGACTGGTCGGCGTGGAGCAACACCCGGAGCTGTACGGCGGGTTCGTCCATCCGTGGTCGACGGACGAGGACCTGTACTTCATGCTCTCGACGTGGTCGGACTACAACACCTTCCTGCTGCGGGCGAGGATCGAGCGCTGAGCCGCGGCCGCCCGCCGACCGGCCGCTGCCCGCCGGTCGGCTGCCCGGCCGCCCGCTGACCGGCCGAATGTCACATGGGTACGGTTCGATCGAACCCATGTGACATTCGGTCACGAGAACTGCTCACGCAATGCCGTTTTCCGGAACTTTCCGGTCGCCGTTCGGGGGATGGCCGGAAGGATCTCGAAACGGTCCGGCATCTGCCATTTGGCGAACTCGGTGGACAGGTGCTCTCTGAGGGCGTCAGGATCGACGGACTTGCCCTCGCGCAGGGCCAGGACCGCCAGCGGTCGCTCGCCCCACTGCGCGTCGGGGACTGCCACCACGGCTGCCTCTGCGACGGCGGGGTGAGCCATCAGGTGGTTTTCGAGATCGACCGAGGAGATCCACTCTCCCCCGGACTTGACCAGGTCTTTGGCCCGGTCGCAGATGCGGATGCACCCGCGATGATCGATACGCACGATGTCTCCGGTGCGGAACCACCCGTCAGGGGTGAAGCTGTCTGCACCCGACCCGTTGTGATAGGCGGCGGCCACCCAGGGACCGCGGACTTCGAGTTCTCCCATGGATTTGTCGTCCCAGTCGATCAGGTCGCCCTCTTCCCGGCGGGCGCGGATCTCCACGAACGGCACGGCGATGCCCTGCCGGGATCGGAACTCGTACTGCTCGTCGCGGCTGCCGTCGTCGAGATCGTCGGGCAGTCGGCAGATGCTGCCGAGCGGGGTGGTTTCCGTCATTCCCCATGCCTGGACGACAGTGAGACCATGGCGGTCGAAGCCTTCGAGCAGGCTGCGCGGGACGGCGGCACCGCCGACGATCAGCCGATCGAGCCGGGTGAGGTCCCACCGATGCGGATCCGCATCCAGCTCCGCGAGCATTCCCATCCACACCGTCGGTACACCTGCCGTTATCGTGACCCGCTCGTCCGCGAGCAGGTCGAGCACGCTGGACGGGTCCAATTGCCGGCCGGGCAGTACAAGTCGTGCGCCGATCAGTGCCGCGGCATACGGCAGGCCCCAGGCGTTGGCGTGGAACATCGGGACGACCGGAAGCAGCGTGTCGCGTGCGGAGACCCCCAACGTGTCGGGAAGCGCTGCGGTCAGGGAGTGCAGGACCAACGCCCGATGGGAGTAGACCACTCCCTTCGGCCGCCCGGTGGTCCCAGACGTGTAACACATTGCGGCAGCTCGATGCTCGTCGACAGAGGGCCACGGCATCGGGGCCGCCGAGTCGACGAGGTCGTGGTAGTTCAGCGTTCCCTCGGGCGCCGGTCCGTCGTGGGCGACGACGATGACATGGTCGAAGGTGTGTCCTTCTCGGATGTTGTCGAATACGTCCAGCAGGGATTCGTCCACCACGAGCACCCGGTCCTGCGCGTCACCGACGATGAAGCTCAGTTCGTCGGGGTGCAGGCGCGGATTGAGGGTATGGACCACCGCGCCCATCGCGGGTACCGCGAGGTACATTTCCATGTGTTCGATCTGGTTCCACATCAGTGTGGCTACCCTGTCGCCGTCGGCAACGCCGAGTTGTGCGAGCGCTGATGCCAGCCGACGGGCACGTGCGCCACATGCTCCCAGGGTGGACCGTACGATGCTGCCGTCCGGACGTCGAGATACCACTTCCTTGTTGCGGTGGAAGTACTCGGCGCGCTCGGCCACCGCCGCGATCGTCAGTTGATAGTCATCCATCATGAGTCCGTTGAGCATGTGGTTCTCCTGGTTCGATGAGTCGAGAAGGGCGGGGCCGGACGCTCCGGGTCGATGGGCGACGATTCTCCTCACGGCGGAGGCGCCGGCCCGGCGTGCCGTCTGCGGCCCGTATCGGCGGAGTGCGCTGCGGTCGGCGGAGTGCGTGCACATCCGAGGGGCGGAACGGCTGCGCGCCCTGTGCGGTCGGCGCGCGATGGCCCGACGTGGAGCATAGGGGGCAGTTGGTCAGTTGTCGAGCCGATTCGATTCGTTGTCAACGCGATTCGACGACGATTCGTGCGAGCCGTGTGTTCGGGTGCGGTCTGCGAGGGACGTCGGCCGGACGGAGGTGTCCGGTCGAAGGGCCTCCACCCGCTGCACTCCCGCCGAATACGTCCGCCGTCCGATGATCAGGAGCACCCCGGCGGCCACGTATGCCAGTGGTGCCCATTGGAGGGAGACGTCGAGGCCGATCCGGTCGGCGGCGAGGCCTACCACGAACGGTCCGAGGGCAAGTCCGAAGACACTGTTGGACATGGTGACGGTGCCGAAGGCGGACGCCCGCAGACTGGGGTGGGTAAGGCTGGCGACTACCGAAGTGATGCCTCCGGAGATGGACGCGGCACACAGTGCACCGCCGGCGAGCAGCGCCAGTTGCGGCGGTCCCGGCTCGAGGCCGAAGCCGACGATCAACAGCAGTGCTGCAACTGCACACAAGGCGAGTGCCACGCTCCACCGCCGGTCCGGGGTGTTGCGGCAGATCCGATCGGTGGCGATCCCGCCGACCAGCATTCCGAGGCCGATCGCCAGGAAATACACTGCGGCAACCGCTCCGGCCCGGTCGGGCGCGAGAGAGTAGTAGCGGTTGAAGAAGCTCGGCAACCATGCCGTCAGCGCGCCGACGGTGAACATCTGCAGACCCGCGGTGGCGTATGCGCACACCACCGAGACGCTCGAGAACAGGCTCGACAGCGGCGCACGGTATCCGTCCGTGCCGGACTCTGCGGGCGGGGCTTCTGCCTCCGGACTCTGCTGTTGCACTATTCGGCGGTCGGTGACCACGAGGCTGAACAATCCGGCCAGGACGAACCCGATGACGGCCATGACGCCGAACGACCACCGCCAGCCCAGGGAGGTGGCGACGGTGCCGCCGAGGGCGACACCGATCACCGAGCCCATTGCTCCTGCTGCATAGAAGGCGCCGCTGAGGGAGGCACGCAGGCGTGCAGCGAAGACGCTGAAGATCACTGCGATCCCTGCGCTACCGAATGCCGCCTCTCCCACACCGACCAGGAATCGGGCCGCCAGCATCTGTTCGTAGCCGGCGGCGACCGCGCACAGCAGCGTGGCCACACTCCAGATGGTCGCCATCAGGACGATGCTCTTCACGCGACCCCACCGGTCGGCCAGGATCGACAAGGGTAATGCCAGCAGACCGACCATGAGCGCGACGACGCTGTGGAAGGAGGCCAGTTCGGCGTCGGACAGATCCCATTCCTGCTTCAGGAAGGGATAGATCGAACTGAGTACCTGCCGGGACATGTAGTCCGACAGCATCAGTCCGAGGATGAGCGCCAGCACGACCCAGGGGTAGATCCTGGATCGAGGCGTCGGTGGGGGCGATGTGGCAGACGCGCAGTCGATCTCCGGCGTGGCCTTTGTTTCCATGGACGCTCCTCAGACGGTCGGTTCAGCTCACCTCTCGGCGCCCGCGATCGGTGCGATCCGATGTGGCGCGTCCGAGCCGTATGCCGGCGCGGTCCTCCGCGGTCCTCCGCGGCACTCTCGCACTCGGGCGTTGTGGCGGCGGGGCGATCCGGGATCGAGGTGCGTGCGGGCGACCACTTCGAGGTGGCGGACATCACAGTAGCCCGGGTCGGTGCCCGAGTGCTTGACCTGACGTGGCACCCGAGTTGACATTCTGTCCCGAGTGGAGTGCGCAAAGATGCTCCATCGCCGCCGAGTCCGTACGCCTGCCGACCCGTGGTCGATGTCTCCTCGGGTCCGGGTCGCGGTGTCGTCGACGGGGTAGCGTCCGACGTCAGTGCGTGGACTGTTCCGCGCCGGTCGACGGGTCGGGGCGGGAGACGTCCCCGGTTCTGTGGGTGGCGCGCCACGACGTGGGGCTGGCGCCGAATTCGCCGCGAAACCACCGTGAGAACGCGGAGGGTTCGGAGAACCCGAGCAGTTCCGCGACTTGGCCGAGCGGTCGGCGCTGGTGTCCGACGTACTGGCGCGCCAGATCCAGGCGGGTGGAGTTGAGGAGGGCGGAGAAGGTCGTGTCGGCACGCACCAGGCGGCGGTGCACCGTCTTGCGGTCCACGCCCAGTGTTCGGGCGACCTGCTGCAGCGAGCACCGGCCGGTAGGGAGCAGGGCCTCGACCAGTTCGCGGATCCGGTCGAGGTCGTCTCCGGGTCGGCCGGCGGCGATTCCTTCCACGTACTGTCTGGCCAGGGGACGCAGCAGCGGGTCGGCCAGGCTGTTGGGGGCCTCGAGGTCATCGGCGAACATCACGAGTCCGTCGAATTCTGCGCCGAAGCGGATCTCGGATTCGAGGACGCGATGGTGAACGCTGAGGTCGGCCGGGGGGTCGTGCCGGAAACACACGGTGACAGGCTTCCACACACCCCCGACCAAGGCGCGGACGACGCGAACGGTGGTGCCGACGACCTGCTCGACGAGCTGGCGTGACTTGACGGTCGCCGCCAGGTCCAGCTCGATCTTGACGGTGGCCAGACCATCGGTTTCGGAGATCCGAATATGGAACGCCTCGCTGTGCAGATGCTCGTAACGGCTGATCAACTGCAGCGCGCTACGCACATCCGGCTCCTCCCGGGCTCCGAGTCCGATCGCGCCGAGGACGGACAAGCGCCGGGTCTGCGCGAGCTGAAGGCCGAAGGCCGCCGAGCCGGTCGCGTCTGCGGACACTTCGAGCAGTTCGGCGACCGCGTGCACGGCGATCCATTGACCGGGTACGGCCAGGTCGGCTGTGCTCAGGCCGACCGACCTCAGCAGTGGGAGCGGGTCCACGCCGACGGTGCGCATGAAGTCCAGGTAGGCGCTCAAGGTGGTGTTGCGGACCAGGGGGTTCATGCGACTCCTTACGTGCCCCGTAATGTCAATGATTCTGCCACGCAGAGTCAAGAAATATTGCGTGTGCGGGTCTACGCTCTGGTTACCGAAATCACACGGTGTCGGATCGGGAAGCACGCGTCACGGACAGAGGTGGCGCCGTCGTCCGGACGGAGAAGCTCCGGCCGGGAGCACCTCGGGGCCACGGCCATCGGCCCCGACCCGACGTTCGCAGGTCCGGCATGTGCGGCTGCACCCGATGCCCGCCCCACCCTCATGTCCTGATCAACCAGGCCAGATCCCAACCAGGGAGGATTCAGATGAAGAACATGCTCCACGCCGAAGAACAGGCCCCCGTCGACGCGGATCACGCGCCGCCACTGATCAAGGCGAAGCCGCTCTCGAGGTATATCGGTACCGAACTGTTCGATGTGACTCTCGGTGAGATCGCCCGCGACGATGCGCTGTTCGCCGAAACGAAGGCTCTTCTGCTCGAGCGCAAGGTACTGTTCCTGCGGGATCAGGACATCACGCGCGCCGAGCACGTCGCCTTCGCCGAGCGATTCGGTCCCCTCGAGGAGCCCCACCCCAACGCGCCCAACGATTCCGGACTGGTGCTGCTGTACAAGGACGCGGACAGCACGCCCGAGCATTACGAGAACGTCTTCCACTCCGACACCATCTGGCGGGAGCGTCCAGCCATGGGCGCTGTCCTGCGGTGCGTGGAGACACCGGAGGTGGGCGGGGACACGATCTGGGTGAACATGGTGCAGGCGTACCGGGATCTCCCGGAGCACGTCAAGCAACAGATCGACGGACTTCGCGCTCGCAGTAGCTTCGAAACCCTTTTCGGCGCAGCCAAGCCCATGGAACTGCGCCACCAACTGAAAGAGCGTTTCCCCGATCCCGAGCACCCGGTGGTGCGTACGCATCCCGAGACCGGCGAGAAGATCCTCTACGTCAACGGCGTGACCACTCACTTCGTGAACTTCCATACCCCGCAGAACGTGCGCTTCGGGACGGATTTCGCGCCCGGCTCCGGCAACCTGCTCAACTACCTGATCAGCCGCGCCGCGATCCCGGAGTACCAGGTTCGCTGGCGATGGACCAAGAACAGCGTCGCGATCTGGGACAACCGCAGCACCCAGCACTACGCAGTGCAGGACTACTGGCCGGCCGTCCGGAAGATGGAACGCGCCACCATCATCGGAGACCAGCCCTTCTGACGGCGACGGCCCGGACCACCCACAGCACCCCCTGAAGGAGATTCTCATGCAGACCGCTCAACAACTCGACGTCAACTACATCAAGGGCGACGACAATCCGTGGATCCCGTTCACTCCACTCACCGACCAGGTGTTCCTCAAGTACTGGAAGGTCGACCCCGTACGGGCCGAGATCGTCGTTTCGATGAAAATCCCGGCGGGGCTCGAGCTGCCGCCCCATTACCACACCGGCATCGTGGTCGGGCACACCGTCAAGGGCGCCTGGCGCTACAAGGAGAACAACTGGATCTCCCGGAGCGGCGACACCGTCTACGAGGTCGCCGGCTCCTCTCACACCCCCGAAAGCCTCGAAGACACCGAGGTCTTCTTCTATCTCGTCGGTGAACTGCTGTTCCTCGACCAGGACAACAGGATCCTGTGGCAGGAGACTCACAAGACCCACATCGAACGCTACAACACCTACTGCGCCGAGCACGGCATCGCGGCGCGCGACCTGAGCAGCTGGCAGGACTGACCACCGCAGATCGACACCACTCGAATCCGGTTGCGGCCATCGGGCCGAGAAACGGCCGCAACCGGATTCGACTACCCGACTCCCTGGTTCCGGCGATGGTCATCGAAGTTGCACGGCGGGTCCTTTCCGGCGGGAAGAGCGCCGCAGTCGGGCGGAGGAGTCGTCGGAACGATTTCCCGTCAACGCGTATCCATGACGTTTCACGCGATGTCCACGCAGTCGACGTCATGACACCCCGCACAGCAACCGAACTCACGCCCGGCCGTCGGCGGTCACACCGCCGGGATCCGGCGCGGAGGAAGCGCGCGCGGAATTCCATGTAAGACGCACTCCGCGAGTGGGATTCGGAGCGGTATCGACGGATCACAAGAGATCTCCTGCACATCCCCGACGCGATCTACCGGAGCCGACCGTGAACACCACCAGCACCACCACCATCACCCCGCCTACCGTGGTACTCGTCCCCGGTTTCGTCCCCCTCACCGCCGACCACTGGCAGTGCCTGCTCGCCGAGAAATGGGAGAAGGCGCGCATTGTCGCGCCGCCCGGCTGTGCCCCGCTCAGCCGAACCGCGTGGGTTGAGGCGCTCGAGGCGGTCCTCGCCGGCATCGCGGGCCCGGTTGTCCTCGTCGCCCATGGTGCCGGCGTGCTCACCACTGTCCACTGGGCTCGGCAACCCAACCGCCCCGTCGACGGAGCGCTGCTGGTGGCTCCACCGGACTTCGAACTACCGCTGCCCGATGGATACCCCTCCACCGAGGATCTCGACCGCCACGGCTGGAATCCATTGCCCCGAAGGCGACTGCCGTTCCGCAGCATCGTTGCCGCCAGCAGAAACGACGCCCTGGCCTGCTTCCGCCGCGTGGCCGGCATGGCCGAACACTGGGGTAGCCGTCTGATCGATGCGGGAGATGCCGGGCATTTGGATCCTACTGCTGGATACGGCAATTGGGATCAGGCGCACGAACTGGTCCGCGATCTCGGGCGAGTGCGCATACCGGAGGGCGTGCCCGGCGCACCCATCCTTGCAATGAGTGACCCATCCTGAATCGGTTTGCCTTCTGCGGCGGCGCCACTCCGTTCCGGGAAACCCTGAATCTGATCCGCGGAACGTGTCCGTCGCGCTTCAACTGGGAGAACATTGAATGACTATGCAAAGATCGGATTCTGCCGAGGAAACGGCAGCGCCTACCGTGGACGACCCTCACGGTTTCCTGCATCGATTCGCGGAAGTCAACGGAATGCGTATCCACTATGTCGAGGAGGGGGAAGGTCCGCTGGTGGTGCTGGTACACGGCATCCCATACCTCTGGTACATGTGGCGCCGGCAGATCCGTGCACTGGCCGCGGCCGGATATCGAGTGGTGGCACCGGACATTCGTGGGTTCGGGCGGAGCGGGTGTCCCGAGCAGGTGCAGGACTGCAATGTGTTCGATGCGGTCGGCGACCTCGTCGGGTTGATGGGCGGCCTCGGGGAAACCTCGGCCGTGGTCGTGGGCCACGATCTCGGATCGTTCGTGGCCCATGCGGCGGCCCAGCTGCGCCCCGATCTGTTCCATGCCCTGGCCATGCTGAACACCCCTGTCCCTCCCCGCGAGCCCTGCCGGCCGAGTGAGAATTGGAAGAAGCTGGAAGCGGAGACCGGTACGCGCTTCTATCAGCACTATTTCCAGACGCCGGGTGAAGCCGAGCGACACATGGATGCCGATGTCCGCACGACGCTGCGCAGCATCTACTACTCGGTCCCCGGCAGCGCGGTCGGTGAGGAACGCTGGCGCCAGTTCGTCGCGGAGGGCGAGAACTTTCTCGATACGGTTTTCGACCCCGAGTTCCTCCCGGGTTGGCTACCCGAGATCGCCCTGGACTACTACGTCAGCGAATACTCGCGCACCGGGTTCGGGCCTGCGTTGAACTTCTACCGGAACCGCGACCGCATCTGGGAGCAGAGCTCGTTCCTCGACGGCCTGAAGCTGCAGCAGCCCAGTCTGTTCATCGGTGGAGCGGCGGATCCCGCGTTGGACCGATTCGCTCCCCTCTACGACCGTCTGGAGAGCCATCTTCCCAACTTGCGCAGGAAAGCCCTGCTCGAGGGAGTCGGTCACAGCGCAGCGGAGGAACAGCCGGAACTCGTCACCGGAATGTTGCTCGCCTTCCTCGCCGATCTCTGAACGGAGGGACTCCGGCGACTCGCAACGAAAGTGTGTCCCGTAGGGGTCGGGGACTCCGTGCGTCGGCCTGCGCTGTCGCGGCCGCCCGTGCGCCGGTCGCCCGGCCGAATGTCACATGGGTTCGGTTGGATCGAACCCATGTGACATTCGGTCACCTAGGTGCCGGTGATCTCGTTGGGGGTCTGCGGCAGCGACGCGGTCGTCACGGCGGCCGAGTCGAGATCGACCGCGTGCAGCGCGCTGTTCGCCGGGTCGGTGACGTAGGCGGTGTGGCCCTGCACGTACAGCGCCGGGCGCGGTGACTGCCACTCGTCGGGCTCGGTCCACGGGGCGAGGACGTCGATGCGCCGGACCACCGCGCCGCTGTTCTGGTCGATCACGTGCAGCGCTCCGTCGGTGCCCAGGACGAGTGCCTCGCCGTGGGGTCCGCGTCCGAGCGAGCGGAACGTGTAGCTGGTGCCGAGGTCGACGAGCCGCAGCTCGCCGGTGCGGGTATCGGTGAGCGAGACACGCTGTGGTCGTTCGAGTTCCGCGTCCGGATCGCTCTTGTAGTCGCCGAGCACGATGTCGGACTCCTCGGATCCGGCCTGGTTTCCGATCCGGCCGTACGGGTCGGGGGCGCTCACCTTCGTGATCGTGCCGTCGCGGTAGACGAGCAGGCCGTCCTCGCAGCCCAGCACGACGGCCTCGTCGGCGGCGACGGCCTCGCCGTGCACGCCGGGGCACTGCTCGTTGCGGGTGATCTCCCGGCGCTCGGCGTCGAGGACGGCGATGCCGTTGCGGGACTCGCTGTTGCCGAGGGTGACGAGCAGGCTGCCGTCGGCGAGCGCGACCGCGACGCCGTGGTGCGCTTCCGGAGTGGTGTAGGTGTCGGTCTGCGGCGTGCCGTCGGCGAGGTCCTCGGGGTCGAGGATGTCGACGCGGCCGGTGCCGTCGTCGAAGAGCACGGTCCTGCCCGCGTGCCGGACGACGTGCCCGGGCTTGGCGGCGGCGAACTCGACGTCGGTGAGTGCCGCGCTGCCCGCGTAGTGGTGCGCGTGGTCGCCGTGGGGTTCGGACCAGCTGCCGGTGTCGAGGACGCGGAAGCGGCCGGCGGTGGAGACGAACACGTGCCGGCCGTCGCCGGCGGCATTGAGGCGGTTGAATCCGTCGAGCGGCAGGTCGGCGACGACGTCGAGGTCGTTCGCGTCGAGGACGAGAATGCCGCCGTCGTAGGTGACGGCGAGCCGGGGCTCGGCGGCGGCGACCTCGGCGGGAGCGGTCGGGGCGGGGGCCGCGGGGGCGTCCTCGGCGGTGGAGGTGGAGCAGCCGGCCACGAGCACGGCGGCCAGCCCGGCGGTGAGCGCGAGACTTCGGGAGGACTTCATGCCGGAACATCTACGCGTTATTGCAAACGAATGTCAAAGTCTATTATGCGAATGTCCGCATCCGGGATGTCCCGCGACACGCGGTGCAAGGAGGCGGTGTCCACGCGCGGCGCCGTTACCATCGACCGATGGACCCGGTCCGCAACCCGTACGCTCCCGGCGCGGGGCAGCGCCCGCCCGAGCTCGCCGGCCGGGCGAAGCAGCTCGACGCCTTCGACGTGGTGCTCGAACGGATCGCCCGCGGCCGCCCCGAACGCAGCGTCGTGCTCACCGGGTTGCGCGGCGTCGGCAAGACCGTCCTGCTCAATCAGCTTCGCTCCGCGGCGATCTCGCGGAGCTGGGGCACCGGCAAGATCGAGGCCCGGCCCGACCAGGACCTGCGCCGGCCGCTGTCGTCGGCGCTGCACATGGCGGTGCGCGAGATCGCCCCGGCCCATCCGCACCCCGAATCGGTCGAGTACTTCCTCGGCGTGCTCAAGTCGTTCGCGCTGCGGGCCACCGCGGACAAGGGCATGCGCGAGCGGTGGCAGCCCGGCATCGACGCCCCCGCGGTCAAGGGCCGCGCCGACACCGGCGACCTCGAGATCGACCTCGTCGAACTCCTGATCGACGCCTCCGGGCTCGCCCGCGACGTGGGCGTGGGCATCGCGCTGTTCGTCGACGAGATGCAGGACCTCGGCGCACCGGACATCTCCGCGATCTGCGGGGCGTGCCACGAGCTCAGCCAGGACGCCGCACCCCTCATCGTGGTCGGCGCCGGGCTGCCGCACCTGCCCGCGGTGCTCTCCGCGTCGAAGAGCTACTCGGAGCGGCTGTTCAGCTACCACCGGATCGACCGGCTCGACCGCGGCTCCGCCGACATCGCGCTCATCGCGCCGGCCGAGCGGGAGGGAGTGACCTTCACCGAGGAGGCGCTCGACGCGCTGTACGAGACGGCCGACGGATACCCCTACTTCGTCCAGGCCTACGGCAAGGCGACCTGGGACGTCGCGGCGACGAGCCCGATCACCGCCGACGACGTGCGCGTTGGCGCGCCCGCCGCCGAGGAAGAACTCGCCGTCGGGTTCTTCGGCTCCCGGTACGAGCGCGCCACCCCCGCGGAGCGGGAGTACATGCGCGCCATGGCCGACCTCTCCGGCGACGACGGTCCCGTCGCGACGTCGAAGATCGCGGCCGAACTCGGCCGCAAGCCTGCGTCGCTGTCGCCCGCGCGGGACGGGCTCATCAAGAAGGGGCTCATCTACTCCGCCGAACGGGGCTTCATCGGATTCACCGTGCCGCACTTCGGACGGTATCTGCGCGCTCAGCACGACTGAGCTGCAACCGGATTCGCTGCAGGGCGCGGTGCTGGGCGATGCGGACGGCGCCGACCGAGGTGCCGAGCATCGCGGCGGTGCGTTCGGCGCTGTAGCCCTGCAGGATCCGCAGCTGCACCACGCGGCGCTGCTGCTCCGGCAGCAGCGCGAGTTGCCGGCGGACCGCGGAACGCAGCTCCTCGTCGAGCACGCCCTCCTCGGGCCCGGGGCCGGCGACGTCGTGCAGCGGCGTCACGGTACGCGCAGCCTTGCGCCGGACGTCCGCGACCTTGTGCGTGGCGATCCCGAACGCGAAGCGCAGCAGCGACGCACCGCGATCCTGGTAGCGCGGCAGTGCCCGCGTCAGTGCGAGGCACACCTCCTGGGTGACGTCCTCGGCCGGAGTGTGCGCGCGGGTGCCCTCGTCCATACGCGCGGCGCAGAAGCTCAGCACATGGGGGCGAACGGAACTCACCACCACGCCCACGGCGTGCGGTTCACCGGCGACGGCGCGCGGTACCCAACGGCGGAGCAGCTCCTCGGTTTCGATGCGGTGCACGGGGTGTCCTCTCGGGCGGGGAAGGTGGTGAGTTCCACCTTCCGTCGCCCGGGCGCCCCGGGCCAGGACCCCTGGGGGTGGTTACTCCTCCACCCACCGCACGGCGTCGTCCAGGCTCGCCCGGTCGGTGCGGCAGGTGTTGGCGGGGTGGCTCTCGTCGGCGTAGCCGAAGGAGATCGCGCACACGATGTCGCGCTCGTCGGAGATACCGAGTTCGCGGCGGACGGCACCGGCGGCCATCGCGACGGCGGCCTGCGGGACGGCGGCGATGCCGAGCGCCTGCGCGGCGAGGAGCAGGGTGGCGACGTACCCGCCGCAGTCGACCGCTCCGTACGTGCCGAGTGCCTTGTCGGTCGTGACGATCGCGACGTGCGGCGCCCCGAAGAAGCGGTAGTTCTCGAGCATCTGCTCGGTGCGGCGCGCGTAGTCGTCGCGGGCGATGCCGAGGCTGTTGTAGAGGGCGTAACCGGCGCCTCGGCGCCGGTCGGCGTACACCCCGCGGTACTCGGCGGGGCCGGGGATGTCCGGGTCGAGATGGCCGGACGCCGCCTGGTCGTACACCGCGGTCCGCAGCCGCTCGATGGCGTCCCCGCCGGCCACGACGACCTCCCACGGCTGGGAGTTGCACCACGACGGGGTGCGCTGCGCCATCCGCAGCATGGTTTCGATGTCTTCGCGCGGCACCGGCTTGGACAGGAACGCCCGGCAGGAGTAGCGGGTGTCGAGCAGGGTCGAGAGCGAGGCACGGTGGTCGATCGTCATGTGACCAGGGTCGCACAGGCACCTGTGTAGCGCTCGTTCAGGGCCGTCGTGCGGGACCGGCGGCCGTGTAGTTCTCCCGGTCGAACCGCCGGGTGCGCAGCCGGTATCGCCAGGACGAGCCCGGCCACAGCGACCGGTTCACCGCGTCGCGGTCCAGGTACCAGCTCCGGCACCCCGTGGTCCACACGGTGCCTGTCGAGCGCCGGCGCATCTCGTCGGCGAACTCCCGCTGGGCGGCCGCCCGCACCTCGAGTGCGGTGACGCCCTCCCGGTCGGTGGCGTCCATCGCGGCGGCGACGTAGCGGAGCTGGCTCTCGATCATGAACAGCAGCGAGGTGTGGCCGATGCCGGTGTTGGGCCCGCCGAGCAGGAAGGCGTTGGGGAACCCGGCGACGGTCGTGCCCAGGTGCGCCGACGCGCCGTCGCGCCCCCACCGCTCGAGCAGGGTGCGGCCGTCGCGGCCGACGACCGGCAGGCCGGCGAGCGCGGCGGACACCCGGAATCCGGTCGCGTACACCAGGACGTCGGCCGCGTGTGCCCGACCGTCGACGGTGCGCACACCGTGCGGGCCCAGTCCCGCGACCGGGGTGGTGACCACCGTGCTGGAGTCTCGGGCGAGCGCGGGATAGTAACTGTCGGAGAACAGGATCCGTTTGCACCCGATCCGGTGTCGCGGGGTCAGGGCGCGGCGCAGGTCCGGGTCGGGCACCTGCCGGTGCAGGTGCCGCAGCGCCCGGGCCTCGAGGCGGGCGAGCCGGCGGTCGGCCCCGGTGAGGGCGGGGACGAGCGCCTCGCCGCGCCAGTACTCGACCGTCCGTCGCGCGCGGTGCGGCAGCGGTAGGTGCTGCCTGCGGCGCGGCAGCACCCAGGCGGGGCTGCGCTGGAACATCGTGACACGGCCGGCGGTGTCGGCGAGGTACGGGATCACCTGGGCAGCGCTCGCACCGGTGCCGATCACGGCGACGTGCCGCCCGGTGACGTCGACGGCGTGGTCCCAGCGCGCGGTGTGGAAGGCGGGGCCCGCGAAGGAGCCTTCGAGGCGGGGAATCTGCGGGACGTTCAGGGCGCCGGTGGCCAGGACGAGGAAGCGGGCCGCGTAGTCCGGACCGTGGTCGGTGCGCACGTGCCAGCGGCCCGTCGTCTCGTCCCACCGGCACCCGGTTGCGGTCGTGCCGTAGGCGATCCGGTCGTCGAGCCCGTTCCCTGCGGCGAACGTGTGCAGGTGCGCGAGGATCTCCGGCTGGGTAGCGCGGCCGCGGGCCCAGACGGCCTGGGGAGCGGACGAGTACGAGTACAGGGCCGGATGGATGTCGCACTCGCACCCCGGGTAGGTGTTGTCGCGCCACGTGCCGCCGAGAGCGGCGCTCCGTTCGAGAACGCGCACGTCGCGGCCGCGTTGCCGCAGGTGTGCGGCGGCACCGAGCCCGGCGAAGCCGGCGCCGACGACGAGTACTTCGGTTCCGATCACTTGAACAGTGTGCAAGTACCGGCTTCACCAGGCAAATTAGGGTCTATATCGCCATCTAGTACGCGGTCGAGAATCCTGAATACTTCCCGATCAGACCACGTCCTCTTCGTTGCCCGGCGTGACCCGGCGCAGCCCCCGGTACGCGTCGGCGGGGGAGCGGCGGCCGGCCACGACGGCCTCGACCTCGGCGGCGATGGGCATCTCCACCTCGTACTCGCGCGCCAGTTCCATCACCGTCGGGGCCGTCTTCACCCCCTCGGCCACCTGGCCCAGCCGGGCCACCGCCTCCTCGAGGGTGAGCCCGCTCGCCAGCGCCTCGCCGATCCGGCGGTTGCGGGACGCCGGGCTCGTGCACGTCGCGATCAGGTCGCCCATGCCGGTCAGGCCGGCGAACGTCCGCGGGTTGGCCCCCATCACCTCACCGAGCCGGGTCATCTCGGCGAGGCCCCGGGTGAGCACCATCGCCCGGGTGTTGTCGCCGACCCGCAGCCCCTCGGCCATGCCCGCCGCGATCGCGACGATGTTCTTCAGGACCCCGCCGAGTTCACAGCCGAGGACGTCGGTGTTGCGGTACACGCGGAAGACCTTCGAGGCGAACAGTGGCTGCAGGGCCGCCGCGACGCGTTCGTCCGCCGTGGCCACCACCGCGGCGGCCGCCATGCCGTCGGCGACCTCGCCGGCGATGTTCGGCCCGGCCAGCAGCCCCACGGGGTGCCCCGGCAGGCATTCGCCGATCACCTCGGTGGGCCGCAGGCGCGTGCCCGGTTCGAGTCCCTTCGCGAGCGAGAGGATCGGCACCCAGGCCCGCACCTCGTTCGAGATCTCGGCGAGGGTGGCGCGGACCGCGTGGGACGGCACTCCGACCACCAGCACGTCGGCCTCGTGCGCGGCCTCGAGGAGGTCCGAGGTGGCGCGCAGGTTGGCCGGCAGGGTCCGCTCGCCGAGGTACCGGGTGTTGCGGTGCTCCTCGTCGATCTCGCGGGCGGTGTCCGGATTGCGGGACCAGAGCAGGGTCGGGGTGTTCCGGGCCGACAGCCCTGCGACGGTGGTGCCCCACGAGCCGGAACCGAGGACGACGACGCGAACCGGACGTGCCATGGGTTGTTGATCCTGTCTGCGCGGCGGGACGGTACGGCCCTCAGGGTGTCAGTTCGCCCGTCCCGGCGCCGGATTTTCGCGGATGCCCGGTCCCCGATCTGCGTCGTACCGTATGTGCGGATGCGCACACTGGCATATCTGATACCCCAGGGGGTATATTGACGATAGACCCCGACCGCTTCCCCGAGGAGGACGCCCATGTGTTACCCCGTCACCTGCCCCAAGTGCGGAAAGACCGGCTGGGGCGGCTGCGGCCAGCACGTCGACAGCGTGATGAAGTCCGTGCCCGCCGCCGAGCGATGCGCCTGCGACCAGGACTCCGCTCCCAAGACGAGCTCCGGCATCTTCGGCTCGCTGTTCGGCCGCTGACACCCACCGGCTCGGGACACGGCGGGTGCGCGCACCCACACGCGCGCACCCGCCGTCACCGGCCGGTCGTCCAGTCCCCCCGCTCGAGCAACCGCGACACGATCACCCCGGCCACCAGACCCCAGAACGCCGCCCCGATGTTCCAGAACGTCACGTTCGCGGCGGTGACGACGAATGCCACCAGCGCCCCCATCGTGTACTTCGAGGCGAACGCCGTCACGAACGCGCCCTGCAGCGCCCGCAGCATCGCCAGGCCCCCGAGGGTCGCGACGAACGCCGCCGGCGCGGCGGTCATCCACCGCACGAACAGCGGCGCGAACAGTCCGAACACGATCGAATACAGCCCGAAACACACGGCCGCCGTGTACTGGCGGCTCCGCTCACCGGACGCGGTGAGCAGGGCGTTCGTCGGGCCGGTCAGGCACGTCGACACCGCGCCGACGCAGGCGGCACCGAGCGACCACACCCCGCACGCGATCGTGGTGACGTTGATCGGGGGCCGGTGCCCGGCCGCCGTGAGCACTGCGACGCCCTGCCCGTTCTGCACCACCAGCACGGTGATCGCCAGCGGGATCACCAACTCCAGCAACGCCGTCCACGTGAACACCGGGGCGGTGAAGACCGGCGACGCGAGGATGCCCGCTCCGCCCGGGGCCGGGGAGAAACGCCCCGACGCCGCCACCGCGACCGCACCGGCGATCAGCGCCCCGAGGATCGGCGGCAGCCACCGGCCGATCCGGCCGAACGCGCTCAACGCCAGGAACATCAGCACCATGGGCGCGGCGATCGCGACGTCCGCACCGAGCGCGAGCACCAGGTCCACACCGAACTTCAGGAAGACGCCGGCCACCATCGCCATGACGATCGGCATCGGCAGCGCCTCCATCACCCGCCGCACCAGCCCGGACGCCCCCAGCACCAGCACCAGCAGGCCGGTGACCAGGAACGCCCCGATCACCTCCGGCCAGGACAGGTGCCCCAGCGACCCGCCGACGAGGATCGTGCCCGGAATCGTCCAGGCGAAGCCGAGGGGCTGCCGGTAGGCGATGCTCATCGCGATCGTCAGCACGCCGTTGAGGACGAAGATCCCGAAGATCCACGACGCCAGTTCGGCGGCGCCGAGCCCGCCGGCCGCGCCGGCCGCGAGGACGACCGCGACCGGCCCCGTCGACGAGAACACCAGCCCGATCACGCCGTTCGCCGCGTACTCGACGCCGAGGTCCCGCAGCACCCGGCGCGGCCGGGTCACGGGCCGAGCGGGCCGCTCGAGCAGGTCGGTGTCGTTCGGGGGAGAGGTCTTCTCGTCGACTGCTGTCATCTCTTCCTCACTCCTCTTGCCGGAACTGGGCGGCCAGCTCGCTGCGCGAACGGATGCCGAGCTTCGCGTAGACCCGTGTCAGGTGGTACTGCACCGTCTTCACCGACAGGAACAGCTCGCCCGCCACGTCCTTGTTGGTATTGCCCGCGGCCACCAGCGCGGCGACCGCCTTCTCCTGCGGGGTCAACGCCGCCAGATCCATGTGTGTCCGGCGGGTATCGTCGCCGTTCGCCTTCATCCCCCCGGCCTTGAGTTCGCGGTCGCAGCGCTGCACGTACGACGTCGCGCCGAGCGTCACGTACAGCTCGCGGGCCGTGCGCATCACCGCGTCCGCCTCCCGCCGGCGTCCGGCGCGGCGCAGCGTCTGCCCGTACGCGAAGTTCACGCGGGCACGGTCGTACGGCAGCGACAGCGTCGCCAGGTTCGCCAGCGCGTCCTCGAATGTTCTGCGGGCGGCGTCGATGTCACCCCGTGCCCCGTGGATCCGTCCGCGCACGTATCCGAGCCGCGCCCGGGCGGACAGGTGCCCACGGGAGACGGCCAGTTCCTCGAACGGACGGAGGAACTCGTCGGCCTCGTCGACGCGTCCGGTCATCACGAGAGCATTCGCGTACAGGTCCGGCCACGGCCAGAAACCCGGTTCCACCAAGGCCTGCCGCCGACGGGTGGTGAGCGGTGCGAGGTGCCGCAGCACCCCGTCGTAGTCGGCGGCGACCTCTGCGCACTGGGCGGCCGCGATGCAGGACGGCACCACCATGACGGCATAGTCGGTGGCGCCCGCGCGTCCGCGACGCAGGTGCTCGCGGGCCAGCGACCAGTCCCCGCGCAGGGCGTGCACCTGTGCTCCTGTCCAATGCACCAGCGGCCGAAGCAGATCCAGGCCGGCCGTGTCGAGCTGTGCGGCCGCGCGGTCGACGGTGCGCACGGCGTCGTCCCATGCGCCGAGCGCGAACTCCGTGCGCGCCAGCCACGCCTGCGCCCACAACGAGATCCGGATCGAGCCGCCGCGGAAGACGGTCGGCTCGGCACTCTCGAGCTCCGCGCGGGCGCGATCCGGCTCGTCCAGCGCCAGGGCGAGCCAGCCCTCCGCCATGCGGATCCGCTGGCTCTGGGCGCCGAGCCGGAAGGTCTCCGACAGCTCTGCGTACGAGGCGCGTGCCTCGTCGACGCGGCCGGTCATGGCCAGGCCGAGGCCGCGGATCGCGGCCGACTCGACGGCAGCGGGCATGTCGGGAGCTACGAGGGACGACGCGCGGTCGGCCCACTCGACGAGGCCCGCGCCGTCGAGCTGGGCCAGCGAATGCAGCACCATGCGCTGGCAGATCATCGCACCCAGATCGGGGTCCCGGGCCGGGTCCGGGAGCAGTTGCCATGCGCGCGTGAGCAGCTGGGAGGCCTCGGCCGACCGGCCGCGCTGGATCGCCAGGTAGCCGAGCACCACGTCGCGCATGGAGCCCTCGGGCGCGGCCTCCATCGCCGGCACGAACGTCAGCGCCTGGGGCAGGTCCGCCGCGCCCGTGAGGGCGTCGACGCCGCGGATCAGCCGCTGCGCGCGCTGGTCGCGGTCGGGACTGATGCCACTCGCGATGATCAGTGCCTCGGCAGCATCCGACCACGCACCGACGGCGGCGCGGCGCCGGCCGTACCGATCGAGGCGGTCCGCGAGGTCCGCATCGGCGGTGGGGGTGGCGGAGACCAGGTGGGTGAGGGCGGCACCCTCGTCGTCGACCAGTTCGGCGGCGCGGGCGTGCAGGTCGCGCCAGCGGGCGGGACCGATGTCGTCCGCGACGGCGGCCCGCGTCATCGGGTCCGGGAAGATCAGGGTGACCGCGCCGCGCTGTTCGCGCCGCCGGAGCAATCCGGCGGTGTGCGCGGCGTCGAGCGCCGCGGTCGGGTCCGCCAGCCCGGCCAGCGCCGCGGCCTGGGTCAGGGTGCTTTCGCCACCGAGCACGGCCGCCGCTTCCACGAGTGCCCGGGTCTCGGCGGGGCAGTGGTCCAGCGTGCGGCGCACGGCGCCCGACCGTTCCTGGGGCGCCGGGAACCGGGCCTGCCAGTGCTGCCACTGGTTGCGGGGGATCTCGTCGAGCAACTGCAGGATCGGGCGGGGTGTGCCGAGAGTGTGCTCGAACAGCCGTCGCGCGGTCCACGGCGACAGGTCCACGCCGATGCGGGCGAGGGCCAGCTGGGCGATGTCCTGCGGCCCGAGGGGCCGCACGTGCACGGAGAGGGCGCGGTGATGGTCGAGCACCTGCCGGGTGCTGTCCGGGACCGCCTCCGGCAGCGGGTCCACGGTCACCAGCAGGACGAGCAACTGCTTGCCGTGGGCGCGGCGGACGGCGGACGACAGGGCCTGCAACGACTCGGAATCGGACCAGTGCGCGTCGTCGACGACGAGAACGGTGGGATCGTCCACGAGGGACAACAGTTCGTGCGCCACTTCCACCGGATCACGTCCGGTGACGGGGGCCTGCAGCAGTTGCTCGGCCGTGCTCCACGCGCGCGCCGCCTCCCACGGGACGCCCGCGGACACGCGGACCTGCCAGCCGTTCAAGACCTCGGTGAATCGTTGCACCAGGGCGGATTTGCCGATACCCGGCGGACCCTCGACGAGGGCGAGCACGGGTGAACCGGCTCGCGCCTCGCCGAGGTGACGGTCGAGCTCGGAGAGCTCTCGGGTACGTCCGACCAGCATGGCGGGGTGAGTCACACTTCCACGGTAGTGGGGCTCGCGGCCGCAGCTTCGGGGGTTCGGGCAACGTACTGCGCACCCCGTCGGATGGGAACGAACACCGTGACCAGGGCGCCGGCCACGGCGATGCCCGCGAAGATGTAGAAGCTCACGTCGTTGCTCAGCCCGGCACCGATGAGCAGGCCGCCGATGATGGGGCCGAAGATGCCGCCGAGCCGGCCGAATCCGGCGCACCAGGCGACACCGGCACCGCGCGCTGCCGTCTCGTAGTAGTTGGAGACGAACCCGTAGATGAGCACCTGGGTGCCGATCGTGCCGACCCCGGCGATCGCCACCGCGGTCAGCAGGACGGGCAGCGGGAACCCGAAGGTGAGGAGGATCAGTGCCAGGCCGGCGAGGCCGAACGTGGTGGCGATGACCGGCTGGGGGCCGCGGCCGTCGGCGATCCGGGAGGCCAGGAGGCCGCCGATGATCGCACCGCCGTTGAGCACCAACAGGAATGCGAGCGAGCCCTTCGCGTTGTAGCCGGCGTCGGCCATGATCTTCGGCAGCCACGTGTTCAGGCCGTAGGTCAGCAGGAGCCCGGCGAAGCTCATCAGGCCGAGCAGGGTGGTGCCCCACGCGTAGCGGCGGGTGGCCAGTGCGGCGAATCCGACCTTCTCGGCCGGGGCCGGGGCGATCGTGGGCAGGGGGAGACCGAACTTGTCACAGACCGCGGCCGCCTCGTCCGTCCGCCCGCGCGCCTGCAGCCACATCGGGGATTCGGGGAGCTTCACCAGGGCCAGGGGCAGCAGGATCACCAGCGGCAGCGCGCCGATCCAGAACAGTCCGCGCCAGCCGATGGTGTCGCGCAGCACGATGGCCAGCAGAGAGGCGAGGACGCCGCCGGCGGGGACGCCGCTGTAGACGATCGCGTTGAACAGGTTCCGTTTCCCGGGCGGAGCGAACTCGGCCACCACGGCACCCGCGGTGGCGACGAGACCACCGACGCCGATGCCGGTGAAGAAGCGCAGGATGCCGAAGGAGGTGATGCTGGTGGCCATCGCCGCGGCGCCCATGCCGACGGAGAACCAGACGATGTTGATCAGCATCATCTTCCGGCGCCCGAGCCGGTCGCCGAACGCGCCGGTGAACAGGGCGCCGACCATGACGCCGATGAGGGCGTACGAGCCCAGCGCGCCGCCCTGCTGCGCGGAGATCGCTCCGATCTGGCTGGGGTCGGCCATCAGTGTGGGCAGGATCGTCCCGTAGACGACGAGGTCGTAGCCGTCGAAGATGATCGCGAGCGTGGCGAGGGCGACGACCCAGATGACGGTGCGGCGGTGCCGGGGACTTGCCCAGGCGGTTGTGTTGTCGGCCATGTCGGCTCCGGTCTGTGAGTGCGGTCACAAATGAAACGGGGCAGAAAGAGGGCCTCACCGGCAGGGGATCCCTGGCCTGTCGGTGAGGCCTGTGGCGGTGCTGGGGTGTTACCCCAGGTCGCCGCCGGCGACGGGAAGAACCGTGCCGGTGATGTAGGAGGCCTCCTCCGAGGCCAGGAAAGTGATCGCGGCGGCCTGCTCGTCGAGCGTGCCGTACCGCTTGAGCAGCGAGGAGTCGACGGTCTGGTCCACGATCTGCTGGTACCAGCCCTTCTCCTGCTCGCTCTGCGCGGCGGGGCCGCGCGCTACCCGGCGGGCGGGGGCGTCGGTGCCGCCGGGGGCGGTGGCGACGACCCGGATCCCGTACGGGGCGGCCTCGAGGGCGAGCGCGGCGGTGATCGCGTTGACCCCGCCCTTGGCGGCGGCGTAGGGGACGCGGTTGACACCGCGCGTCGCCACGGAGGACACGTTGACGATCGTGCCCGAGCGTTGCTCGATCAGGTACGGCAGCACCGCGCGGCATGTCCACAGCGTCGGGAACAGCGACCGCTGCACCTCCGCCTGGATCTGCTCGGGGGTGTAGTGCTCGTACGGCTTCGCCCAGATCGTCCCGCCGACGTTGTTGACGAGCACGTCGATGCGGCCGTGCTGCTGCCGGGCCTCGTCGATCGCGGACTGCGCTCCCGCGAAAGTCTCGAGGTCGGCGGTGACGGAGTGCGCCTGGAAACCCTTCTCGCGCAACTCCTTCGCCACCTCGTGCACGAGCTCGGAGCGGTCGACGAGGATCACGGATCCGCCCTCGGCTGCGATGCGGGACGCGACCACGAGGCCGATACCCTGCGCGGCGCCGGTGACGGTGACAACCCTGCCGTCGAAGCGGCCCGGGTACACGGTGCCGACCGGAAGAAGGGCACTCACGCGAGTTCCACCTTCGCGGACTCCTCGATGGCGCGGCGCATCGTCGCCTTGGCGTGCTCGGCATGGCTGACGATGAGGTCGCGGGCCGCCGCGCGGTCCTTGCGTTCGAACGCCCGCACGATCTGCAGGTGGTCGTGCGGAATCTGCTCGTCCACCCACTGCGCGGTGCGCAGCACCTTGCGCATCAGCTGGGTCACCTCGAGCCGGTTGTACGCCTCGAGCAGCACGGGATTGCCGCAGCAGCGGAACAGGAACTCGTGGAAGGCGGCGTTGGTGTCGGTGAACGCGCCCGCGTCGGTGAAGCGGTCGTGGTCGATCGACGCGGTCGACGCCTCGGCGAGAATCCGGAATTCCACGAGCTGCGCGTCGGTGAGCCGGCCGATGGTCAGCTCCAGCGCACCGAGTTCGAGCGCCATGCGCGCGTCGAACTGGGCGTCGGATTCGGTGACGGGCGGGTGCTCCTCGCCGATCTCGTAGTTGCCCACCGGCACCTGCTCGGCGGCGCCGAGGGACACCGGCAGGCCGGTCTCCTCGGCTGCCCTGGTGGCGGCTTCGAGTTCCCGCTCGGTGGGCCGGGGCGCCGGTTCGGCGGCTCCGAGGGTCGCGGAGTTGTTGAACTTCTCGAAGTAGAAGTTCGTCACCGAGATGCCCTCGTCCGACAGGTGCGTGCGCACCGCCTCGACCATCGGCGGCGGCCCGCACAGGTAGACGTCGACGTCGCCGTCGTTGAGGTGCTTCGGCTCGAACAGCCCGGTGACGTACCCCTTGTTGGGGGCGGTCGACTCCGGATCGGAAACGCAGTAGTCGAACGTGAAGTTCGGCAGCGACCGCGTGTAGGCCTCGAGCTTGTCCAGCTCGACCAGGTCCTGGTCGAAGCTGACGCCGTAGACCAGGTGCACCGGCAGGTCGCTGCCCTCCTCCTGCATCTTCGACAGGATGGCGAGCAGTGGCGCGAGGCCGGTACCGCCGGCGAGCAGGAGGGCGGGGCGCTTACGCTCACGCAGGAAGAAGCTGCCGAACGGGCCGGTGAACTGCAGGGTGTCTCCCACCTGGGCGCGATCACTCAGGTACTCGGACATCAGGCCGCCCTCGGTGATCTTCACCAGGAAGGACAACTGCGGGTCGTTCGGTCCCGTGCTGAACGAGTACGACCGGGTCTGTTCCGTTCCGGGCACGGTGATGTTCACGTACTGGCCCGGCAGGAACACCAGGTCGTCCCGATTGGGGATCTCGACGGTGAAGCCCACGGTGCTGGGAGAGAACCGCTGCAGGTCCGTGATCGTCGCCGTGTACGTCGCGGCCGCGGTCTTCGCGACGTCCGAGGTCGTCGCGATCTGCAGCACGAGATCGGATTCCGGGACCATCTGGCACGGCAGGCAGAATCCCTGCTCGGCCTCGTCGTCGGTCAGCGCCTCCTCGATGTAGTCGCCGCCGTCGTAGTTGCCGGACTCGCACAGCGCCTTGCAGGTACCGCACGCGCCGTCGCGGCAGTCGAGAGGAATGTTGATCCGCGCCTTGTACGACGCGTCGGCGACCGTCTCGTTCGGTCCGCACTTGATGAAGCGGGTCACCCCGTCCTCGAAGCTCAATGCCACCTGAAAGCTCACGGCATGTGCCTCCTTTCGTGAATCGGGGGTGGATCAGACGACGTAGACGTCCACGATGTGGTGGATGTAGTCGTTCTTGAGCACGATCTTCTTCTTCTTGATCACCGGGTGCGGGCCCGAGACGTCGAGGGTCACGAAGTTCGTGCCGAAGTAGGTGTCGGTGGTGTTGTACCGGTAGTACAGCGAGAACCAGTTGTGGCGCAGGTCGATCTCGGTGCCGCGGCGCTCGAGGATCTCGACGTTGGTGATGTTGTGGCCGGTGCGCGGTTCGGGCAGCGACGTCGCGGAGGAGCGGTCGGTGCGGATGCGGAACACCCGGTCCTCGAGGCCACCGCGGTTGGGGTAGTAGATGAGCGAGATCTCGCGCTGCGGGTCCTCGGTGAGCGCACCGTTGTCGTCCCATGCCGGCATCCAGTACTCGGCCTGCGGGTGGTAGCACTCGAGCCACTTCTCGAACTCGCGGTCGTCGAGGAGACGGGCCTCACGGTAGAGGAACTGCTCGATGTCGGTCTGCGTCAATTCCGTTGCGGCGGTCATGTCCTGGTCTTCCTCAGCGCTCGTTCGTGGTGGTGGGCTCGGCAGCGGCGTTCTCGGCGGTTTCCGCCGCGACGGCCTTGCGCATGCTCTCGAGCCAGAAACCGTGCTGGATCGGGTACAGGCCCTCGTCCTCGGTCTTCACGCCGCTCGACAGCACGTTCTTCATGCCGAGGTCCAGCGCGACCTGGTCCGGTCCGTTGAGCTGGTGGGTGGCGCCGCGGCTGAGGTCGTTCCACGGGGCGGCCGACGCGAGATAGGTCTTCTGGCAGGACCGGAACTCCTCGAGGTCGTCCGGGGTGGCCATTCCGGTGGCGTTGAAGAAGTCCTCGTACTGGCGGATGCGGTTGGCGCGGGATTCGGCGCTCTCACCCTTGGGGGCGATGCAGTAGATGGTGACTTCGGTCTTGTCCACGGAGATCGGCCGGAAATGCCGGATCTGCGAGGAGAACTGGTCCATCAGGTACACGTTCGGGTAGAGGCAGAGGTTGCGGGACGCGCCGACCATGAACTCGGCCTTCTTCTCGCCGAATTCTGCGGCGAGCTCGTCCTTGCGGGGGAAGAGCGGGCGGTCCTGCGGGTTGCCCCACCACATCCACAGCAGCAGGTGGCCGTTCTCGAACGAGTGGTAGCCGCCGCCCTGCTTGCCCCAGGTGCCGGCGTCCATCGCCTTGGTCTCGTTGGTCGACTCGCCGGCGGTGCGGCGCGCGGTGGTGGCCGCGTAGTTCCAGTGCGTCGCCGACACGTGGTAGCCGTCGGCGCCGTTCTCCGCCTGCAGCTTCCAGTTGCCGTCGTAGGTGTAGGTGGACGAACCGCGCAGCACCTCGAGACCCTCGGGGGACTGGTCCACGATCATGTCGATGATCTTGGTGGCGTCGCCGAGGTGCTCTTCGAGGGGCTTGACGTCCTCGTTCAGGCTGCCGAACAGGAAGCCGCGGTAGCTCTCGAACCGGGCGACCTTGGTCAGGTCGTGGCTGCCGTCCTTGTTGAACCCCTCCGGGTAGCCGGCGTCGCGCGGGTCCTTGACCTTGAGCAGCTTGCCGTTGTTGCGGAACGTCCAGCCGTGGAACGGGCAGGTGAACGTGGTGCGGTTGTCGGTCTTGCGCCGGCACAGCATCGCGCCCCGGTGGCTGCACGCGTTGATCAGGCAGTGCAGCTCGCCCTCCTTGTCGCGGCTGATCACGACGGGCTGGCGACCGATGTAGGTGGTGAAGTAGTCCCCGTTGTTCGGAACCTGGCTCTCGTGCGCGAGGTAGACCCAGTTGCCTTCGAAGATGTGCTTCATCTCCAGCTCGAAGACTTCCTCGTCGGTGAAGATGTTGCGGCGCACTTGGTATCGGCCGCTGGCCGCATCTTCGACGAGAGCGCCGTCGAGGGCGGCGCGCACATGGTCCAGGGTCTCGGTCATGGGGATCCTCCAGAAAGGGTGTCGGGTCGGCCCCGGCGGAGAATGGGGCTGTTTCCGCGTTATCTCCACCATGCCACCATGTGGCCACAGTCACACCAGGCAAATGCCTAGGCCTACCTAGGACCCTCGGCAGGAGGGTAGGAAGTCCCCAAACGCCCGGTGCGTCCTTTGGGCTGCTGGAACAGCCCAAAGGACGCACCGGGGGTGGGTCACGTCGCCGAGGTGAACTTCTCCCGCCGGATCCGGCGCGGCGACATCCGGCGCCGCTTGCACGCCTTGACGGCGCTGTCGACGAAGGCCTCGGAGCCGCAGATGTAGCCCGTGTACTCCTTCGCCGACGCCACGTCCTCGACGAAGGCGTCGGGGGCGTAGCCCTCGCGGTCGCCGCCGGACTCACGGCTCAGGCACGCGACGAACCGGAAGCCGGGATGCTGCGCCTCCAGCTCGCGGAAGAAGCCGGAGTCGTAGAGGTCCTCGGCGGTGCGCACCCCGTGGTAGAGGACGATCTCGCGCCGCGGATCCAGCGACAGCGCCTGCCGGACGATGCTCTTCATCGGGGCCAGTCCGGTCCCGCCCGCGAGCAGCACCATGGGGCCGGTGGACTCCGCGTCGAACGTGAAGTCCCCGAGCGGTCCGGTGACGTCGACACGGTCGCCGACCGCGACGGTGCCGAACGCCCACCGGTCGCTCGCGACCCCACCCGGCCGGCGACGGACATGCAGCTCGAGCAGCTTCGCCTCACCCGGGGTGTTCGCCAGCGAGTACTGCCGCCGGACGCCGGTGCCCGGGACAGTCAGTTCGACGTACTGCCCGGCGGAGAATTCGAGCGGCGTGTCCAGGGTGAGCAGCATCCGCCGCGTGTCGTGGGCGATGTCGCGGACCTCGGTGACGGTGCCGACGAGGTCGCGCAGCGCGTGGGTGGCGTCCCGGTCCCGGCCGTCGTCGGTGCGTGGCCGCTCGACGACGGTGTCGCCGCACGGCGTGGCCTGGCACGCGAGGGCGAAGCCCGCGTCGCGTTCCGTCGCGGGCAGCGTCGCCTCGGGGGACGTGCGGTGGTCGACGGCGCCCGAGCGGACCCGGATCTTGCAGGTGCCGCACGTGCCCTGGTTGCACGAATTGGGCATCCACACCCCGCTGCGCAGCAGTGCGTCGAGCACGGTCTGCTCGGGTGCGCACGCGACGGTGGTGTCGCCGACGGTGACGGTGGCGCTCATGTCCTAGACCTCCCAGGTGACGTGCAGGGCGGTGGGTCCGCGGAAGCCCCAGCCCCAGAACTCGACGTCGGCGTTCGTGTCCCGCTCGAGGTTGGGGATGGTGTCGAGCAGTTCCTCGAGGCCGATGCGGCACACGTGGTTCGCGAAGTAGATGCCGGCGCACGCGTGGTTGCCGGCGCCGAACGCCAGGTGCGGCAGCGGCGGGCGGGTCATGTCGTATTCGGTGGGGGCGTCGTACTTGCCGGTGTCGTGATTGGCCGAGCCGTACGACAGGATCACCACGGTGCCTGCCGCGATGTCGACCCCGGACACCGTGGTGTCCCGCCTCGCGATGCGGGCCGTCGCCGACCAGATCGGCGACGTCCACCGCATGCCCTCGGCGATCGCGCGCGGAATCAGACCCGGCTCGTCGACGACGGCTTCGAACTGTTCGGGCCGGCTGAACAGCCCCGCCAGCGTCGAGGACATGGCGTGCCCCGGCTCCTGCATGGCCCCGAGCAGGAACACGTACAGCGTGGGATAGATGTACTCGCGGTCGCGGGTCTGCCCCTCGGGCATGCCGTCGTGCAGCCAGTGCGACATCGCACTGTCGTCCGGGTGTTCGATCCAGTGGTCGATCAGGGGATCGACGATCGAGCGGATCTCCGCCTTCGCGGCGTCGCCGGCCGCGAACCGCTCCTGGTCGGTGAATTCACCGTGGTCGTCGACCTCGGCGTTGGTGAAGGAGTCGGACAGCTTGTGGAACCACTCGCGCAGCGTGTCGGAGCCGACGTCCTTCAGCCCGAGCAGGTCGCCGAGCGCGCGGACGCTGACCGGTTCGCAGTACCGGGCGACGAGATCGGCGCGGCCGTCGTTCTCGAAACCCTCGAGGTAGCGGCGGGCGATGGGCCGGACCAGGTCCTCGATCCAGCGGTCGACCTCGCTCGGCTGCAGCGCGGGTTCGACCATCGAGCGCAGATCCTGGTGGATGTCGCCGTTGACACCGATGATCGCGGGATGTCCGAACGTGCGGCCGCCGGCCGGGGTGATGATGGCCTCGAAGTCGTCGCTCGTCGCGATGGCGTGGCACGCCTCGGCGGTCGAGGCGACGAACGCGCCGAGGACGGGGACGAAGGCGACCGGTGCCTCGGCCCGCAGCCGCTCGTAGACCGGGTACGGGTTGCGCTCGAGTTCGGTCATGGTGATCTCGTCGATCCATGAAAGGGTGCTCGTCATCGGTAGTGCTCCTCGATGTGTCTTCGGCGGTTAGGCCCCTCGAGCGGGGCCGTTCGTCGGGTGAGGCAGAACATATGACGGCAGTCACACGATCGCCGAGACGATCCGCGCGGCCCCTGGACACATCGCGCGACTTTCTGTGACCGGCGTCTCCGCTACGTACGCTCGTGGTGTGAGTGCGACCGAGATCGGAGACTGGGATGCCGCATCCCGGGCGGTGGCGGACGCGTACTTTCCCCATGAGCTGACCGATTTGTCGGGCACCGACCGGCCGAAGCTGTCGCTGACGACGGTCGATCTCGGCGGGGTGACCCTCGGCCGCCTGCACTGGGGTGCCGACATCGCCATCGCGTGCGACTATCCGGGCGCCTACGAGGTGAACATCCCGGTCACCGGCCGGCTCGAGTCCCGTGGCAGCCACGGCGAGACCGTTTCGGTGCCCGGTCAGGCCACCGTCTTCCGGGCCGACACGCCGAGTGTGATCACCCATTGGGGCGCAACGTGTTCCGTGCTCGGGGTGAAGTTCGACCGGGAGCATCTCGAGCGGGAGGCCGACAGGATCCTCGGTTCGCCGGTGCGATCGAAGCTCGAGCTGCCCGACCAGCTCGACCTGACCGGTCCGGCGAGCGAGTGGCACGGGCTCGTCCGGGCCCTGTCCGAACAGCTCGACGGCGCCCTCGAGGTGGTGCGCAATCCGGTGGTCGGGGCGCAGCTCGCCGGTGCCGTGACCGCGGCGTTCGTCCTGGCCGTCGCCCCGCAGGACGGACCGGCCGGACCCCCGCGGCCGGGCATGATCCGTCGCGTCCTCGACGCCCTGCACGACGATCCCGGCCGGGCGTGGACCTCGGCCGACATGGCCGAACTGGCCGGCACCAGCGTCCGCCGCCTGCAGGAGGCGTTCGCCCACTTCGTCGGCCGCAGCCCGTCGGCGTGCCTGCTCGACATCCGGCTCGACCGCGCCCACGCCGACCTCGTCGCCGGAGCGGGCACGGTCACCGTCGCCGACGTGGCCTACCGGTGGGGTTTCAGCCACCCCGGCCGGTTCGCCGCGGCGTTCAAGCGGCGCTACGGGACGACGCCCGCGGAGGTCCTGCGCGGCCGCTGACGCACACAGAAGTCCCGGACGTCGACAACCGTCGAGACGCTTGTCGATGTCCGGGACCTGTGTCGTTGCGTGGGCCTACCCGACCCAGAACTGCGGGGTGGGCCGGTCGAACGACAGCTCCGGGAAGTCGTCGTCGCAGATCGGGACCCGGGCTCGGCGCTCGACGTAGTCGTGGCCGTAGGCGCGCATGTGCTCGATGCACGCGACGGTGTATCCGACGGGATCGGGGTGGACGGCGGTGGCCGGCCGGAAGAGGTTGGGAAAACCCTTCGCCGTCAACGTGTTCGCCGTGCACCGCGCACCGTCGCGGCCGCACAGCGGGAGGGTGCCGTCCCCGTCGACGAGGAACTTGGCCCGCGCGACGACGGTCGAGCCGTCGAGGATGTCCCAGCGGTGGTCGACGTCGTCGTAGCGGGCGGAGGTCGCGCCGGCCGTGTCGTGGACGGCCAATCGCAGTTCGTCGCGCAGGCGGCCGGCCGCCCGCAGGGCGGCGAAGGAGCGCCCGAGGACCACGGCGTCGAACTCCGGGACGGGGGCACGGGCGACGGACTTCGAGGCGGTGGTCATCTCGGGCGCTCCTTCGCGGGTGGAACGCCGCGCGCGGGCGGCAGGGGATCGCCCGCGCGCGGCAGCTGGGGGTTACTTGCGGTAGTAGGCGCTGACGTCGTCGTTGCCGATGAGGTCGGGCACGGTCCAGCCGTCGAGGTCGTACTCGCTCATGAACTGCTCGGCCAGGCCCTTCATGCCGGAGACGATGCCGCGGTTCTCGGCGGCGAACAGCAGTTCGGCCTTGACGTTCTCGTGGTTGCCGGAGTAGTTGCGCTCGTACAGTTCGTGGCGGCCACCGAACTCGGAGCCGATCGAGTCCCACAGGGCCTTCATGACCTTGACCCGGTCCACGGCGGTGATGCCGTCGGAGCCGCGGACGTACTTGTCCAGGTAGGGGCGCACCTCAGGGCTCTTGAAGTCCGCCGCCGACGAGGGCAGGTAGATCAGGCCGGACGCGACGTCCTGCTCGATGATCTCCTTGATGCGCGGGTAGCCGGAGATCATGAACATCCGGTAGGTCAGGCCGTACTCGAGCTTCGGGATGACGGTGTCGCCGATCCACGGCTCGGGGTCGCGGGCCATCGACTCGGTGAGCGACCAGAACAGGTTGCGCCAGCCGATGACCTCCCCGACGCGGGTCTGCACGCCGCGGAAGCCGCCGGCGCCGGTGGCGTCGAGGGCCTTGAGCAGCAGGCCCGCGATGAAGTCGAGCTTGACGGCGAGGCGGGTGCAGCCCTGGAAGGTGAACCGCGGCAGGAATCCGGACTGCGGGAAGAACGCGTTGATCTTCTCCACATCGCCGTACATGAACACGTTCTCCCACGGCACGAGCACCTTGTCGAAGATGAAGATCGCGTCGTTCTCGTCCATGCGCGAGGACAGCGGGTAGTCGAACGGCGAGCCGACCACGGCGGCGTTCTGGCTGTAGGAGGCCCGCGAGATCAGCTTGATGCCGGGCGCGTCCATCGGCACCGTGCAGATCAGGGCGAATTCCTTCTTCTTGATCGGCAGGCCGTAGTGGGCGATGAAGTTGTAGTTGGTGATCGCCGAGCCGGTGGCGACGACCTTGGCGCCGGAGACGATCAGGCCCGCGTCGGTCTCCTTCTCGACCTTCATGAACACGTCGCCGACCTGGTCCGGGGGCAGTTGCCGGTCCACCGGGGGGTTGATGATGGCGTGGTTCCAGTACAGGACCTTCTCCTGCGACTCGCGGTACCAGCGCTTGGCGTTGTCCTGGAACGGGGCGTAGAGCTCGCTGTTGGCGTTGAGGGTGCCGAGGAAGGAGGCCTTGTAGTCGGGGGACCGGCCCATCCAGCCGTAGGTCATCCGCGCCCAGGTGGCGATGGCGTCGCGTTCGGCGAGCAGGTCGTCGGCGGAGGTGGGGGTGCGGAAGAACGGCATGGTCACCCCGCCGTTGCCGGTGTCGGTGGGACAGGTGAGGGTGCCGACGTGCTCGCCGGTGTGCAGCGAGTCGTAGAGGCGGGCGGTCATGCGGATGGAGTTGCGGAACGCCGGATGGTTGGTGAAGTCCTCGACCCGCTCGCCGTGCAGCCAGATCTCGCGGCCGTCCTTGATCGATTCGATGTACTCGTCGCCGGTCATCGGCCGCGTGGCGAAATTCTGCTGCCGGTTCGCCGGGGAATCGGCGGCGACGTTCACCGTGGAGCGGTCGATCGTGTTCTCGCCGGGACGGGACTCGAGAGTGGTCATGGATATCTCCTTGCGGGTGAAGGGAACTGGTAAGTGGTTCCGGGCGGTGGTCAGTTCACCGCGGCATCGAGGTGGAGCGGGGTGAACCGGGTCCGGGCGTCGAACCAGCCGCTGTGCGGATCGTCCATCGAGCCGTTCCATGCGGCGGAGGCGCTCGGTGCGCCGAGTTCGTGGAAGGTGCTCCGGTAGAACAGCAGCGGGGCGGTGTCGCGGCACTGGGCGTCGACGATCTCGCCGATGTAGATCACGTGGTCGCCGCCGTCGTACTCGCGCCACGGGACGCAGGACAGGGTCGCCGCGGCCCCGGCGAGCACCGGCGCCGTGGGTCCGTCCTCGAACACCGGGCCGGGGGTCTGCGGCCGGCCGGCGAAGTGCAGGGCGGTGTCGACCTGGTCCGCGGCGAGGATGTTCACCGCGAACGGTGCGCCGGAGAGGAAGCCGCACGCCTTCGACGTGCGGGTCAGGGTGACCTGGCACAGCCGGGGCTCGAGGGAGACGGCGGTGAACGCGGTGACCGTCGCGCCGTGGGGTGTGCCCTCGTGGTTGGCGCAGGTGATCACGGTGACGCCACTTGCGAACTGTCCGAAGATGTTCCGGAGCCGACGCTGTTCCATTTCGGCGCTCCTCCCGGGTCGATCCGTGCTGGTGTGATGTAGACCATAGGAGCGGGTGGGTGCCGGCTGCGATCCGCTGAACGCGGTCGCTATCCGGTTAGCGCGGTCGGCGTGACCGATGGCCTCGTTTGCCCGGAGACGTGTTGCCCATCACACTGGGCAGTGGGTCCCGGGTATACCGGGACGAAGGTCCCGAATGGCGAACGGCGCCGAAGGTCCCGGGGACGGAAACGGAGGTACAGGGTGAGGTCGACGCCTGATCCGGCCGATTGGGACGAAGCCGAGCATGTGGTGTCCGACGCATACTTCCCGCACACCCTGGCCCCGCTGGCCGCCGGTACGGAACCGCACGTCGATGTCCGCGCGCTGCAGCTCGGTCCGCTGCGGCTGGCGCGAATCGGATGGGGCGCCGAGGTCACGGTGCAGTCGGACCATCCGGGTGCCTACGCGGTCAACATCCCCCTGTCCGGGCGCATCGAATCGGTGACCGCGGGCCGCGAGGTGGTCTCGGTGCAGGGACAGGCGTCGGTGTTCCGGCCGGACACCGCCGCCACCATCACCCGCTGGACCGACGACTGCGAGATCGTCGGCGTCAAGCTCGACCGCGACTACCTGGACCGTGAGCTGGCGCGGATCCTGGGACGTCCCGACCTGCAGTTGCCGGAGCAGGTGGACCTGACCGGGGAGGCCGGTCAGAGCTGGATGACCCTGCTGCGGTCGGTGGTCGACCAGCTGCGCGCGGACGAGGAGCTGTGGCGCAACCCATTGGTCGCCGAGCAGCTCTCCGGCGCCCTGACCTCGGCGTTCGTGCTCGCGGTGATGCCCGACGGCGGGACCGGCACCGCGGCGCGACCGCGGATCGTCAAGCGGGTCCTCGACCGCATCCACGAGGATCCGGCCCAGCCGTGGACGTCGGCGGACATGGCCGAGCTGGCGGGCGTGAGCGTGCGCCGCCTCCAGGAGGGATTCCGCGAGTACCTGGGGGTCTGTCCCCGCGACTACCTGCTCGACCTGCGCCTCGAGCGGATCCACGAGGAGCTCGCGGCCGGCGACCCGGCGGCGACGTCGGTCACGGAGGTGGCCATGCGCTGGGGGATGACGCACACCGGCCGCTTCGCCGCCGCCTACCGCCGCAAGTACGGCGTGACCCCGTCCGCGACCCTGCGCGGCTGACGAGACCTACCCGCGGTACCCGAGGTCGGCGCTGAGGTCGTTCGCGGACTTCACCAGGCAGTCCACGGCGAGCGCGCGGAATTCCTCGGGCGTGTGCCGGGCCGTCGACGTCGAGCAGGCGAGCACACCGACCACGGTGCCGGCGGCGTCGCGCACCGGCGCCGCCGCCGAGATGAGGCCCTCCTCGAGCTCGGCGGAGGTGAGCGCGTAGCCCTGGGCGCGCACCCGGGCCAGCTCTGCCCGCAGTTCGTCCGCGTTGCCGACGGTCGCGGTGGCGAGCTTCTCGAAACTCGTGTCGGCGACGACCTGCTCGACGGTGTCGGTGGGGGCCCACGCCAGCAGCGCCCGGCCCATCGACGTCGCGTATGCGGGGACCCGGGTGCCCACCGAGACGTTGATGCTCATGATGCGCCGCACCGGGACCCGGGCGGCGTACACCACCTCGGCGCCGTCGAGAACGCCGAGGGAGGCGGATTCGCCGGTGTACTCGGAGATCTCGACCAGCCGCGGCATGGCGGCCTCGACCAGGGCGTGCGAGGCGGAGTAGTGCTGACCGATGCTGAGCACGCGCGGGGTCAGCGACCATCGGCTGCCCGTGTTGCTCACGTAGCCGAGCTTCTGCAGGGTCAGCAGGATGCGGCGGACCGCGGGCCGGGACAGGTCGGTCTTCGCTGCCAGTTCGGCGAGGGACGGGTTGGGGTGCTGTTCGTCGAACGCGAGCAGCACGGCAAAGCCGCGCTCGATGCTTTGGACGAAATCCCGGTCCTGGCTAGGCATTGCTGGCTCCTACCTGCGGTTTCGGCGCCCAGGGCCACCCGGGTGTTGACAATCACCTGTGACTGGACGCACAGTGTGTGTACGCACTGCGATACGGAAGTACGCACAGCGTACAACCCGAGTGGCGAGAGCGCCAGCCCCGCGATCACCACGACAGCTTTCGTGACCATCGTTCGAGCCTCGCCGAGGAGGACACATGACCACCACCGAGAATCCCACCGCCCACGCGTCCGGCAATGCGGCCACCGACAAGTTCAAGAACGAGCGCGTCTCGTCGGACACGTCGGTCGAGCGTGCCGCCGCCATCTACAAGGATGTGCTCGGGGCGTTCGCCGAGATCATCCACAAGCACGAGGTCACCTACGACGAGTACCGCGTGCTCAAGCAGTGGATGATCGACGTGGGCGAGTACGGCGAGTGGCCGCTGTGGCTGGACGTCTTCGTCGAGCACGAGATCGAAGAGGTGCACTACAACCGCAAGCACTTCACCGGCACCAAGGGCAGCATCGAGGGCCCGTACTACGTGGCCGACTCCCCGAAGCTGCCGGCCACGTGCACCATGCCGATGCGTGCGCAGGACAAGGCGGCCGAGTCCCTGATCTTCAAGGGCCGGGTCACCGACCTCGAGGGCAACGGACTGCAGGGCGCCACCATCGAGTTGTGGCACGCCGACGCGGAGGGCCTCTACTCGCAGTTCGCCCCCGGCATCCCCGAGTGGAACCTGCGCGGCACCGTCGAGTGCGACGACGAGGGCAACTTCGAGATCACGACCCTCAAGCCCGCCCCCTACAAGATCCCCGCCGACGGCCCGACCGGCTGGTTCATCGAGTCCTACGGTGGACACCCGTGGCGCCCCGCCCACCTGCACCTGATGGTGAAGGCCCCCGGCAAGCGCTCGATCACCACCCAGCTGTACTTCCAGGGTGGCGAGTGGGTCGAGGACGACGTCGCGACCGCGACCAAGCCCGAGCTCATCCTCGACCCGCAGCCGAACGCCGAGGGCGTCGACGAGGTGACCTACAACTTCGTGCTCGACCCCGAGGCCTGATCGTCTCCATGGACCGGGTCCACGTGAGTTGACGAATGCCGGTGTCCACCAAGAGGACACCGGCATTCGTCGTCCCCGAGGGTCCACTGTTGCCCGCATCACCGCCGATATCCGATTGTGAGCTGTTCGATGTCCGACCCCGACCTGAAGATCGTCTCGATCGACACGACGATCATCGACGTGCCGCTGGTACGTCCGCACAAGTTCGCCACCACCACCGCCGAGAAGCAGCCCATCCTGCTCGTGGCGATCACCACCGCGGGCGGCGTCACCGGTTACGGCGAGGGCGTCGTGCCCGGCGGTCCGTGGTGGGGTGGTGAATCCGTCGAGACGATGAAGGCGATCGTCGACGGCTACATCGCCCCCTACATCGCCGGCCGCGGCGTCGACGAGATCAGCGGCATCATGGTCGACATCGAACGCGTCGTCTCCGGTGCCCGGTTCGCCAAGGCCGCCGTCGACGTCGCCCTGCACGACGCCTGGGCCCGCGCCCTCGGCGTCGGCGTGCACGCCCTGCTCGGCGGCGCCTTCCGCACCGGGGTCGACGTGCGCTGGGCGCTCGGCGCCGCGCCGGTCGAGGAGATCCTCGAGGAGGTCGAGGAGAAGATGGCGGCCCGCCTGAACTTCGCGTTCAAGCTCAAGATGGGCGCGCTCGACCCGAAGGTCGACACCGAACGTGTCGTCACGATCGCGCAGGCCCTCGAGGGCAAGGCCGGCGTCAGCATCGACGTCAACGCCCGCTGGGACCGGTTCACCGCGCTGCGGTACGTCCCGCAACTCGTCGACGGCGGCGTCGAACTCATCGAACAGCCGACCCCCGGCGAGCAGCGCGAGGTCCTCGCCGAGATCAACCATCTGGTGTCCGCCCCGGTCATGGCCGACGAGTCCGTGCAGACGCCGCACGACGCGCTCGAGATCGCCAAGCTCGGCGCCGCCGACGTCATCGCCCTCAAGACCACCAAGTGCGGTGGGTTGCAACGCAGCAAGGAGGTCGTGGCCGTCGCCAAGGCGGCCGGAATCCGCTGCCACGGCGCCACCTCGATCGAGGGGCCCATCGGCACTGCGGCGTCCATCCACTTCGCCTGCGCCGAGCCCGGGATCAACTACGGCACCGAGCTGTTCGGGCCGCAGCTGTTCGCCGTCGAGCTGCTGCAGACCCCGCTCGACTACTCCGACGGGCAGGTGCACCTCCCGCAGGGGCCCGGCCTCGGCGTCGAACTCGACATGGACGTCGTCAAGCACCTCGCCCGCGACTGACCACACCCGTGCGCGGTTTCGGTAGAAACAGCTACCGAAACCGCGCACGGCCCGAAAGGAGTACGCACCATGGCACTGTTCCACGTTCGCATGGACGTCGACATCCCCCGCGACCTCGATCCCGAGGTGCGGGCCGAGACCGTCGCGCGGGAGAAGGCCTACAGCCAGGAACTGCAGCGCGAGGGCAAGTGGCGGGAGATCTGGCGCATCGTCGGCAAGTACAGCAACATCAGCATCTTCGACGTCGACTCCGCCGACGAACTCCACGAGATCCTGTGGAACCTGCCGCTGTTCCCGTACATGAACATCGAGATCATGCCGCTGACCAAGCACGGATCCGACATCAAGGACTAGTGGCCGCCGGCAGGCCATACTCGGGTAATGGACCTGCCGCTGCACGACGTCTACGCCGAACCGACCCTCGCGGACCTGATGCCGTCCGTGCTCGCGTCCGCGGGGGTGCCCGGCGAGGCCAACCGTCTCGCGCTCGACGAGCAGTCCCGCACCGTCGTGTTGCTCGTCGACGGCATGGGGTGGAACCTGCTGCGGCGCAATGCCGCAGCCGCCCCGTTTCTCACCGGACTCGACGGCCGGCCGATCCGCGCCGGATTCCCCACCACCACCGCGGTGAGCATCGCGTCGCTGGGCACCGGCCTGGCCTCCGGCGCCCACGCCATCACCGGTTACCAGTCCTACGTCGAGGAGATCGACGCCCCGTTCAACTGGCTGCGCTGGACCCTCGCCGGGACCGCGGTCGACCAGCGTGAGCGACTCGTCCCCGAATGGGTGCAGCCCCACCCGACGGCGTTCGAACGCGCCGACGCCGCCGGGCTCACCGTGACCACCGTCGTGCCCCGTAGCTTCGACGGCAGCGGGCTCACCCGGGCCGTGCTGCGCGGCGGCAACTTCGTCGGTGTCTCCGCCTACGGCGACCTGCTCGCCCACGTCGTCGCTGCCGTCGCCGCCGGCGACCGCACCCTCGTCTACTGCTACCTCGGCGAGGTCGACACGATCGGCCACCTCTACGGACCCGAGTCCCCGTCCTGGACCGCGCAGCTCACCGTCGTCGACCGGTTCGTCGAGCAACTCGTCGCGGCCCTGCCCGCCGGGGCGCGGCTGCTGATCACCGCCGACCACGGCATGGTCGACGCCTCCCGGGGCCGTCGCGCCGACTTCGACCACATCTCCGGCCTCTCGGAGGACGTCGACGCGATCGCGGGCGAACCCCGTTGCCGGCACGTGCACACCCGGCGGCCCGACGCAGTGCTGGAGCGGTGGCGCAACGAACTCGGCGACGACATGTGGATCGGCACCCGCGACGACGTGATCGCCGGCGGCCTGTTCGGCCCGGACCCGTCGCCCGCCGCGTGCCGACGCATCGGTGACGTCGTCGCGATCGGCCTCGGCGAGTCCACGGTGATCCGCTCCGACGGCGAATTGGTCATGTCGCAGCTGCCCGGCCAGCACGGTGCGCTGACCGAGGAGGAGCTGCTGGTGCCGTTGCTGCAGGTCTGAGGGCTGAGGGTCCGGAAGATACGTGTGACGGAGAGTACCTCGACCGCGTACCGGCCTCGTCCTATCGTGGCGTACATGCGCACCCACGGATCGACGATCTGGCACTGGACGGTGAGCCTGCGGGCGATCCTCGTCTTCTGGTTCGTGCGGATCTTCGTGAAGCCGCTCTTCACCTGGTGGCCTGCCACCGACCGGGGCATCGAGACCCTCAGCCGGCTCGACCGTCGCGTCGACAAGCTGCTGCCCCGACCGCGTGGCGTCGACATCGACCCCCTGACCCTCGGCGGGGTGCCCAGCGAGCGCATCGAACCGCCGCGACCCGCCCGGGACTCGCTCGCCGGGGTCACCATCCTGTACTTCCACGGCGGCGCCTTCGTGTTCTGCGGCCTCGCCACCCACCGCACCGTCTGCTCACTGCTCGCCGCCGAGTCGGGGGTTCCGGTGTACTCCGTCGCCTACCGGCAGCTTCCCGTGGGCTCGATCGGTACCTCCGTCATCGACGCGATGGCTGCGTACACCGCGCTGCTCGAGACGGTCGAGGACCCCACCCGCATCGTCGTCGCCGGTGACTCGGCCGGCGGCTACCTGGCGATGAAGGTCGCCGAGATCGCCGCGCTGCGCGGCATGATCCGGCCGGCCGCGGTGATCGGCTACTCGCCGCTGCTCAACCTCGAACTCGAGGAGCACGACCCCGACTTCATGAAGCGCGACGCGTATCTGCCGATGCGGCAGGTCGAGAAGCTACGCGACCGCTGGCTCGCCGGTCCCGACTACATCGAGGGCGAGGAGTCGCCCGTCCGTGCCGATCCGGCGCTGTTCCCGCCCGTGTTCTTCTCCGTCGCCGAGTACGAGATCACCCGACCCGACGTCGAGATCATGACCGGCGCCTTCGACGAGGTGGGCGCGACGGTCGAGACCCACCTGTGGGCCGGTCAGGTACACGCCTTCCCGGTGATAGGGCAGGTGCTGCCCGAGGCCCGCACGCTGCTGCACTACAGCATCGACTTCGTGCGGCGCACCGTTGTCGCGCAGGAGCGTCGCCACACGGCATGACCCCGTCGTGGCGGCCCGATGTCACATCCATTCGATCTGAGTGACGCGGTGTGACATTCGGCCGCGTGCCCGGGCGGTCAGGTGTTGGTGTCGGACGGGTTCGGGGTGTCGGGGAACCCGGCGGACGGGGGGCCGTCCTCGCCGGCCGTGCACGTGACCCCGAGGGTGTAGGCGCTCATCGACAGCGATCCGTACGCGAAGCCGTCGACCAGGGGCTCGACGAGATCGTCGCCCACACCCGCCAGGCCCGCGAGGTACAGCAGCGGGAGGAAGTGATCCGTGGTGGGGACCGCGTGCTCGAAGTCGGCGTGCCCGTCGAGACTCGCGACACCGTCGGGGCGGTCCATGATCATGACCCGCGCCGCCGCGTCGAACCGGTGCGCCCAGTCGAACCCCTCGTCCGGGAGGCGCCGATCCATGCCGGCGAGGTTGTGCACGATGTTGCCGCTGGCCACGACGAGAACGCCCCGTTCGCGTAGCGGCGCGAGCTTCGCGCCGAGTTCGAGGTGGTAGTCGAAATCCTGGTAGGCGTTCAGGCTCAGCTGGACGACCGGCACGTCCGCGGCCGGGAAGGCGTGGGTGAGCACCGACCAGGTGCCGTGGTCGATGCCCCACGAGTCGACGTCCGCGCCGACCCAGGTCGGATGCACGACGTCGGCGATCTCCTCGGCCAGTTCGGGCAGCCCCGGCGCCGGGTACTGCACGTCGAACAGTTGCTGCTCGAAGCCGAAGAAGTCGTGGATGGTGCGCGGGCTGGGCATGGCGGTGACGGCGGTGGCGTTGATGAACCAGTGCGCCGAGATCGCGAGGATCGCACGCGGCGTGGGGACCGCGCGCCCGAACTCCCGCCACGCCCGGGTGTAGCGGTTCGCGTCGAGCGCGTTGCGGGGGCTGCCGTGCCCGAGGAACGCGGCCGGCATGCGCGCGGACGGTTCGGCGGCCACGTCAGACGAGCCTCGGCCGGAGCCATTCCACGAGGTCGTCGAGGACCTGCTTCTTCTCCGGTTCGTTGAACACCTCGTGGTAGAGGCCGTCGTACAACTTCAGGGTCACGTCCGGCGACCCGACCCGCTCGGCGACGAGCCGGCTGCCGGCCGGGGCGGTCAACCGGTCCTCGGCGCCGTGCTGCAGCAGGATCGGCAGGTTCAGCGCAGGCAGCCGGTCGGGGAGGCTCTCCCCGGTGACGACGAGGGCCCGCGCGATGCCGGCGGGCACGAGCCCGTGGTGCACCAGCGGATCGGCTTCGTACGCGGCGACGACGTCGGGGTCGCGGGAGACGCCCGCGGAGTCGAGCTTCTGCACCGGTAGCTGCGGCAGCACGCGCCCGATGAGCTTGCCGAGTTCGACGACGACGCGCGGCGTGCCGGAGGTGACGTCGACCGCGGGGCCGGAGAGGACGAGGGCGGTGAGCTCGTCGGGGTGTTCGAGCGCGTAGGCCAGGGCGACGGCCCCGCCCATGGAGTGGCCGAGCAGGAACCGCGGCAGGCCGGGATTGTCGAAGGAGGCGATGCCGAACAGCCGGTTGACGTCACCGGTGTACTCGGCCATCTCCCGCAGATATACGCGCCTGCCGCCGGAGCGGCCGTGCCCGCGGTGGTCGAGCGCGTACACCGTGAGGCCGAGATCACCGAGGCGCTCGATCACGTGGTCGTATCTACGTGCGTGTTCGCCGAACCCGTGACACAGCACGAGCACGCCGGTCGGGTCCCCGCCGGGCGACCACACGTCGTAGACGATGCGGGTGCCGTCGGCACTGGTGAACGAAGTCTCGGTTCGCTGCATGATCGCTCCTCACCGCGTGGATCCGCCGCCGGATCGGGTCATCCTTCCACGAAACGCCGCCGGATCGGTGCGCATTGCGGCGACCGCGCGGCTGTGTGTTCAGTCCTCGGGTCCCGGCGGTGCCTCGCTGGTCATCGACCGTCGCAGCGCGAGGATCAGGCTCGACATCGCCGACGAGCGGGGCGCGTCGCTGCGGACCACGCCGCACACCGGGACGCTGAGGCGATTGCGCGCCTCGCGCATGTAGGCCAGGCCCGTCCGTGGGGTCTCCGCGGCGGTGCTCGGGTACAGGACCGTCCACGCCCGCGGATTGGTGATGACGTCGAGGGTGGCGGTGTGGTCGCTCGCGATCGACGGCCCGAGCTGCACCCGGCGTCCCACCGCGCGGAAGGCGTCCTCGATCACCGTGTGGATGAGCACCTGGCTGGGCCGGGGCGGCAGCAGCAGCGGGTAGGGCGCCAGGTCGCCGAGGTCGACGGTGGAGAACGCGGAAAGCGGGTGCCGGCTCGACGTGACGATGACCAGGTCCTCGATCCCCAGTTCCACGGTCTCGAGACCCGGGCGGTCGACGCCGCCGCGGATCAGGGCGACGTCGGCGTCGCCGCCGGCGACGGCGTCGATCCGGTCGGCGAAGCTCTTGATGACGAACTCGATGTCGATCGCCGGGTACTGCTCGCGGACGTGGGCGATGGCATCGAGGCTCTGGGACGCGAAGGTCATGTTCGCGGCGATGCGGATGCGGTTGCGCGGTTCGCGCGCCACCGCATACGCCTGCGCTTCGAGGCTGAGCACCTGCTGCGCGATGGGGACCAGCCGCGAACCGGCGGGGGTCAACCGCACCACCCGGGTGGACCGCTCGAACAGCGACGTATCGAGTTCCTTCTCGAGCCGGGTGATCTGGTGACTGATGGCGGACTGGGAGATGAAGCACTTCTGCGCGGCCTTGCTGAAGCTCAGCTCCTCGCTCACGGCGAGGAAGTAACGCAGCTGCCGGAAGTCCATGCCCCCAATCCTACTTATGAGCGATCGAGATAAGACTTCCGCGAATACGGCAGGTTGGTGGCCATCGGTCTGCCGTCTCCATACGGTGGTTGTCATACATCGACTTCAAGGTGGAGGTAGAGGTAATCGTGGGCAGCACAGCAGTGACCGATCGGACCGAGGTCGTCGTCGTCGGTTCGGGCTTCGGCGCGCTGGCAACGGCGAAGAAGCTCGCCAAGGCCGGGACGCCGTTCGTCCTGATTTCGGAGACCACCGAACATCTCTTCCAGCCCCTGCTGTACCAGGTCGCCACCGGCGTGCTCTCGGCCGGCGAGATCGCCCCGTCGATCCGCTCCATCCTCGCCAAGTACCCCAGCGCGGACGTCCGCCTCGGCCGGGTCGTGGACGTGCGGCCGGACGTGCACGAGGTCGACTACGTTGCCGGCGGCGTCGTCCACACCGTCGGGTACCGCTCGCTCGTCGCGGCGACGGGTGCGCGCCAGGCCTACTTCGGCCGCGACGAGTTCGAGAAGGTCACCTACGCCCTCAAGACCGTCGAGGACGCCGAGCGGCTGCGCCGGCAGATCCTGCGGTGCTTCGAGGAGGCGCACACCACCACCGACCCGGAGCGCCGCCGCAACCTGCTGAGCTTCGTGGTCATCGGTGCCGGCGCGACGGGCGTCGAGCTCGCCGGCCAGATCAAGGAACTCGCGGGCCGCTACTTCGAGCAGTCGTTCCACGACATCAGCGCCGACGACGTCTCCGTCACCCTCGTCGAGGGCGCGGGCGAGGCCCTCCCGGCCTTCGGTGGCAAGCTCAGCGAATACACCAAGCAGTCGCTGGAGAAGTCGGGTGTCGACGTCGTGCTCGGCACCTTCGTCACCGACATCGACGAGCACGGTGCCACGCTCAAGGCGGGCGACGAGGAGCGCCGGATCACCGCCGAGACGATCATCTGGTCGGCCGGCGTGCGCGCCAACGACTTCGCCGGAGTCCTCGCCGAGCGCACCGGTTGCGCCACCGACCGTGCGGGCCGGCTGCTGGTCAACCCGGACCTCACCGTGGGCGGCTACGCCGACGTGTACGCCATCGGCGACATGACGTCGCTGAACAACCTGCCCGGGCAGTCGCCCGTCGCGATGCAGGGCGGCCGCCACGTCGCGCGGACCATCCTCGGCAAGCAGCCGGTGGGCACCCGATTCAAGTACCGGGACAAGGGCAGCATGGCCATCATCAACCGCTTCCGCGCGATCACCCGCGTCGGAAAGATCGAGCTGAGCGGCTTCATCGCCTGGGTGCTGTGGCTGGCCGTGCACCTGGTCTACATGGTGGGCTTCCGCAACCGCTACGTCGCGGTGATGTCGTGGTTCGGATCCTTCCTCGGTCACCGGCGCCCGCACTTCCACTACGCGCAGGAGCAGCACCGGCTCGACGCCGATGTCCCCGACGACGTGACCGTCACCGCTGTACCTGCCCGGGTCGACCGCGCTCCCGAGAAGAAGCCGGAACCCGAGAAGGTCAGCGTCCGATAGGACGACTCGACGAGAACCGGGCCCCGTGCCGTTCACTGCGGACGGCACGGGGCCCGGTCTTCTCGCTGCCCCTGCCCCTGCCCCTGCCTCTGCCCCTGGCCTCTGCCGCGGCACCCGTCGCGCATCCGCACCCGGGTGCAGTGTGTTCGCCGGGAATGCCGGGGGACGTGTGTGGTTGGATGCGGCATGACGACTCTTGCCGAGAAGGCCGTAGCGCTGAAGTCTCTGCACGTTCCGGGTGACCCGGTGGTGCTGCCGACCGTGTGGGATGCCTGGTCGGCGAACCTGGCGGTGCAGGCCGGTTTCGCCGCGTTGACGATGGGCAGCCATCCGGTGGCCGACTCGGTCGGCAAGCCGGACAACGAGGGTATGACGTTCGAGGAGCTGCTGACCCGGGTCCGGCAGGTCACCGCAGCGGTCGACGTCCCGATCTCGGTGGATGTGGAGGCCGGTTACGGCGAGGCCCCCGCTCGGATCGTCGAGGGGCTGCTCGGGGCGGGCGCTGTCGGATTGAACGTCGAGGACACCGTGCACAGTGAGGGCGGCCGGCTGCGCGAGCCGGCCGAGCACGCCGAGTACGTGGCCGGGTTGCGTGCCGCCGCAGACGCCGCCGGTGTGCACCTGGTGGTCAACGCCCGCACCGACCTGTTCGTCAAGAAGATCGGTGCCGAGTCCGACCGGGTGGACCGGGCGATCGACCGCCTGAAGCTGGCCGCAGATGCCGGCGCCGATGTGCTCTATCCGGTGGGCTTCCACAGCGACGAGGTCCAGCGGCGCCTGACGTCGGAGCTGCCGTTGCCGGTCAATGCGATCGCCCACCCGGCGAAGAACGATCTCGCGTCGCTCGCTGCCCTCGGCGTCGCCCGGATCAGCTTCGGGCCGCTGCTGCAGGCCACCCTGGCCGAGCGGGCGGGTGAGCTGCTGGGGCGGTGGCGCTGAACGATCGCGCAGCGCGCGTTCGCCGGCCGGGTGACTCCGCCGACGTCCCACTCCGCACCGCTCGGCGACCGCCGACGATCGTCCGTCACGGCTCCGTCCGCGCCGCCAGCACGTCCAGGTAGTGCTGGTTGTACATCACGCCGAGCACGTTGCCGAACGGGTCGACCACCGAGGCGGTGACGAATCCGGGGCCGTGCTCGACCGGCTTGTCGTGCACCGTCGCGCCCATCGATTCGAGCCGCTCGAGGGCGGCCGCGGGATCGTCGACGTGCCAGTAGGTCGTCGCGGGGCCGGGCTGCCCGGGGCGCTCGTGGGCGACGAACCGGCCGTCGACGATCCCGAGTTCGTGCCCGTAGTCGCCGGTGCGGAACTCGAGGTATGCAAGCCTGCCCTCGACGGAGCGTCGGAAGTACGGCTCGACGCCGAGCAGTTCGGTGTACCAGGCACCGGCGGCCGTCAGGTCGTCGGCGAAGAAGCTGACGGTGGAGAGTCCTCGCAACATGGCTCGTTCCTTTCCTCGGGGGGTGTCGACATCCATCCTGCGGGCGAAAGCGCTCATCTTCCGAGCACTTTTCGTGAGACATTTCGGGGATGCGCGCCGACCGTCTCGTCGCCGTCCTGCTGCTCCTGCAGAGCCGTGGGCGGGTGACCGCCGCCGAGCTCGCCGCCGAACTCGAGGTGTCCGTGGCCACTGCTCGCCGCGACCTCGAGGCGCTGTCCGCGGCGGGGATCCCGGTGTATCCGCAGCCCGGACGCGGCGGTGGGTGGTCGCTCGTCGGCGGCGCCCGCACCGACCTCAGCGGGCTCTCGGCCGCCGAGGCGCAGGCACTGTTCCTGCTCGTCGGCCCCGCGGCGGCCGTCTCCGGTGAGGTCAAGACCGCCCTGCGCAAGCTGGTGCGGGCGCTGCCGTCGACGTTCCGGGCCGACGCCGAGGCCGCTGCGGACGCCACGATGATCGATCCCACCCGGTGGGGCGCGCGAGACCGGCACCGGCCCGAGACGGTCGATGTTCTGCAGGCCGCCGTCGTGCGGCGACGGAGAGTGCGCCTCGTCTACACCGACAGCGCGCGCGAGCGTAGTGAGCGGCTGGTGGACCCGTGGGGTCTCGTCGACAAGGACGACATCTGGTACCTGATCGCGGGGACCGATCGCGGCCAGCGCACCTTTCGCGTCGATCGGATCGTCCGGGCCGAACCGACCGACGAACCGGCCGCGCGCCCGGACGGCTTCGCGCTCGACGCCGCGTGGCGGCACGTCGTCGGCGAGGTCGAGCAGTGGCGGTCACGTACCTGGGCGACCGTCCTGCTCGCGGCCCGGTTCGTGCCGATCCTGCGCGACCACTTCGGCCGGCACTGCCACGCCGCCGGCGAACTCGGCGACGGGCGCGTCCGGGTCCGCGTCGCCGCACCGACGCCGCTGGACATCGCTCGCACTCTCGCCGGCTGGGGCGCGATGATCGAGGTGACCGAACCGCCTTCCGTCCGGGCGGAACTCGCGCGGATCGGCGCGGAGCTCACCGGCCGCTACCGCGATCCGGAAAGCACCGGTGCGGCACCGGAACGGGATTGCCGGTAGATCCGGCTCGCGGAAGACGTGTGCAGGTCTCCCGTGGTGGCGACGATCCGGCGTGCCGTGCGGGTATTCGGTGACGTGGACGATCGGCGGGTCGAATCGGCTTGTGCGAGAGGAAGTGACGTCGCCGGCGAACGGCGGCGATTCGTTCGGCGTCCCCTCCGTCGCGCCCGCACGGCGCGGCCCGCCGTGCGTGGCCGGACGGGATCCCGGTCGTGCCGGGGGTAGACTCCCGGCATTGTGGGAGAGCCTGGGGATCGCGACGCCGTGGACGCCATCGTCGCGCATTGGGCCGTGGCCCGTCCCGAACTCGACGTGTCGGGGCTGAAGGTGTTCGGTCGCCTCCACCGGAGCTTCCTCGTCTACAAGTCCCGCATCGCGCCCACGTTCGAGGAGCACGGGATCAACGATTCGGGGTTCGACGTTCTCGCCTGCCTGCGCCGCGCCGTGCCGCATCATCGGCTCACCGCGGGGGAGCTGGCCGACCAGACGCTGGTCACCACCGGCGGGCTGTCGCTGCGCGTCAATCGGCTCGAGCAGGCGGGCCTGGTGACCCGATCGAAGGACAGCCAGGACGCCCGGGTGGTGTATGTCGAGCTCACACCCGCCGGTGCCGCGCTCGTCGACTCGGTCGCCGACGCGCACTTCGCCAAATTGCGCGCGATGCTCGGCGACCTCGACACCGGCGAGCGCGAGACGCTGGCGCGCCTGCTCGCCCGTCTGGAGCACTCCGCCCGAGCGGCCGAGTTCGAGGACTCGGGCACCGGTGTGGGCGTGGACTCGGACGCCGATCGGCCGGTCTGACGCCGCAGTCGGGCGTCCGCCGAGAAAAATTTCGGGACCTCTATGGCGCCCGCCACACCGCTGTGACCTGCGTCTCCTCCGTTTCGGCCCCGTAAATCCGGCGTAACGACCGGCTGATCTGGGCATTCGGCTATTGACCTCTTTGCGCTAAGACGATACAAATCTCTTAGTGCAAAGATATCGACTCGGCGCGCACCACCCTCCGGCTCCGCGAGCAGCGTGGTCCGCGTCCGTCCCGACCGAACGGACCTCCCTCATGCCCATTGCTTACGCGTCCCCTCTCCAGGTGGGACCCGCCGAGCACGAGCCCGAGTCCGTCGACACGGTCGACGAGATCCTCGTCGCCGGCCGATGGCAGCGTGGACTCGGTGAGTGCATCGAGTCCGTCGACCCCGCCACCGGCCGGGTCTTCGCGAGCCTGCACACCGCGACCGTCGACGACGTCGACCGGGCCGTCACCGAAGGTCTGCGCGCCGCCCGCGGCGGGTGGTCGGCACTGCTCCCGCACGAGCGTGCACGGGTCCTGCACCGCGTCGGCAACGCCCTCGACGACGAGGCCGAACGGGTGGCACGGCTCCAGACCCTCGACACCGGCAAGACACTGACCGAGACCCGGGCCCTGGTTGCCAGCGCCGCCAACACGTTTCGTTACACCGCGGCCGCACTCGAGACGATGGACTCCGCACTGACCACGCCCCGGGGGCCGTGGTTGACCATGTCGACGTACCAGCCGATGGGCGTCGTCGCCGCGATCACGCCGTGGAACTCACCGATCGCGTCCGACGCCCAGAAGATCGCCCCGGCCCTCGCCGCCGGCAACTCCGTCGTGAGCAAGCCGCCGGTGTGGGCGCCGTGGGTGACGCTGCGTCTCGCCCGCATCTGCGAGGCGGCCGGGCTGCCCGCGGGGGTGCTCTCGGTCCTGCCGGGATCCGGGCGCACCGTCGGCGAGGCGCTGGTCCGGCACCCGGGCGTCGCCAAGGTCACCTTCACCGGCGGCACCGAAACCGGCCGTCACCTCGCGCATCTCGCCGCCGACAAGCTCATGCCGATCACGCTCGAACTCGGCGGCAAGTCCCCGACGATCGTGTTCGAGGACGCCGATCTCGAACAGGCCCTCGCCGGCGTCCTCTACGGCGTCTTCTCCTCGTCCGGGCAGAGCTGCATCGCCGGATCCCGGATCTTCGTCCACCGCAGCATCGCCGAGACCTTCACCGGCGAACTCGTCCGGCGCGCAGCGGCCCTGCGTCTCGGCCCCGGCACGGACCCGCGCACCCGGGTGGCTCCGATGGTCACCTTCGCGCACCGGGACCGGGTGGCCGCGATGGTCGACGACGCCGTCGCCGCCGGGGCCCGGGCGTTGTGCGGGGGCGCGATCCCGGCCGACGAACGGCTCTCGTCCGGCGCGTACTACCCGCCCACGGTGCTCACCGGAGCCGACAACGCCGCGACGATCTGCCGCGAGGAGGTCTTCGGTCCGGTGGCCGTCGTGCTGCCCTTCGACGACGAGGAGGACCTGATCGCGCAGGCGAACGACTCGGTATACGGGTTGGCCTGCGGCATCTGGACCTCCGACTACCGGCGGGCGTGGCGCGTGGCCGGCGCGGTGAAGGCGGGCACCGTCTGGATCAACACCTACAAGCAGTTCAGCATCTCGACGCCCTTCACCGGTCTCGGCGACAGCGGTCTCGGCACCGAGAAGGGACGCGAGGGCATCCGCCAGTACTGCGATCAGAAGAGCATCTACCTCGACCTGTCCGGCGAACCGATCGCCTGGGCCACCCCCGACCCGACAGAAACCCGAAAGGACTTTTCCCGGTGACCGATTCGATTACCGCGACCCACGACCGCACCGCCCACCCGTACAGCCCCGCCTACGCCGTCGCCGGCTTCGGGTTCGTCTCCGGCGCCCTGTCGGTCGACGAGCACGGAATCGCCGTCGACGGTACGACCCCCGCCCTCGACGCCGCGATCGCCCGCCTCGGCGAGCGCCTCGCGACCATCGGCATGACCCTGGCCGACGTCGTCAAGACCACGTACTTCGTGACCGACGTGACGCTCCGCGACGAGGCGAACCGCCACTACGAGAAGGTCTTCGCCGAGCCCCGGCCCGCCCGCTCGTTCGTCGAGGTCGCCGCCCTGCCCTACGGCGCCACCGTCGAGATCGAAGCCGTCGCGCATCGCGCCTGAACCCCCACCGCACGAAAGGACCCACCGTCATGGCCGCACCCGAGAAGACCACCGTCGACCTCGAAGCCCTCATCGACTCCTGCATCGCCAGCCGCGACAGCCGCTACGAGGACTGGGACACCCTCGGCTTCCAGGCCGCCAAGGGCGGAGATCGCTTCAAGCGTGCCCAGATCCGCTACATCGGCTCCGGTGCCACCGGCAACCACGAGGGCGACGCCCGCACGCTGCCCGCCGAGCACTTCACCCTGTCCAACATGCGGCTGCCCGCCGGTGCAGTCGGCCCCGAGCACACCCACCACGACGTCGAAGAGGTGTTCTTCGTGCTCGAGGGTGAGCTCGAGGTCGCGGTCCACGACGTCGAGGACGGCACCCGGAAGGCCATCCGCCGGCTCGGCTACCGCGACATGATCCGCGTTCCCGCCGGCGTGCCGCGCAGCCTCGCGAACGTCGGCGACACCGACGCCCTGTTCTGCGTGATCATCGGCGCCGCGAAGCCGCAGCTGCCCACCTACCCGCCGAGCTCGGAGATGTACGGCGTCACCCGCTGACGCCGCCGAGAAGACCCTCCACCGACAGGGAGATCACCGATGGAGCAGTCCGTCCGACGTCGCCTCCGCGTCCACCAGAAGACCTGGGAGGCAGACGGAGTCACCAGCGTGACGTTCGTCGATCCGACCGGTGCGCCGTTGCCGCAGTGGCAGCCGGGCGCGCATCTCGCCCTGCACCTGCCGAACGGTGTGGTGCGCGAGTACTCGCTGTGCTCGGATCCGCGGGATACCACGCGCTGGACGGTCGCCGTGCTGCGCGCCGAGCGCTCCCGCGGGGGCAGCGCCTACGTGCACGAGTCGCTGCAGATCGGCGCGGAGATCGACGTCGACGGACCGCGCAGCGCCTTCGCCCTCGACGCCGCCGCGACCGACCACGTCCTCGTGGCCGGCGGCATCGGCATCACCCCGATCGTCGCGATGATGCGGGAGCTGCGGGCGACGGGACGGCCGTGGCGCCTGCTCTACGCCGGACGCTCCCGGCGGGCCATGGCGTTCGTCGACGAGATCGCCGCCCATCCCGCCGAGCAGGTGACCGTCCACGCCGACGACGAGGCCGGGGGCCTGCCGGACCTCGCCGGGCTGCTGTCCGGCCTGCCGCCGACCGCCGTCGTCTACTGCTGTGGCCCCGCCCCCCTCATGGACGCGGTGGCCGCGACCGTCCCGGACCCCGGTCAGGTACGCACCGAACGGTTCGCGGCCCCGGAACCGGCGCCGCGCCAGGGGGAGGACACCGCCTTCGACGTGATCGTCGAGAGCACCGGCCGCCGCATCCCGGTGCCGCCGACCGTGTCGGTGCTCGACGCCCTCGCCGCCGCCGGTGTGCCCGTACCCAGCTCGTGCACCGAAGGCATCTGCGGGACGTGCGAGGTCGGGGTGATCAAGGGCGACGTGGACCACCGCGACTTCCTGCTCACCGAGTCCGAACACGCCGCCGGATCGACGATGTTCCCGTGCGTGTCCCGTTGCCGCTCCGCCGAACTCGTACTGGATCTGTGAGAAGGGAACCGGAACGCATGTACCACCACCAACTTCCGCGCTACAGCGACTCGCCCGTCTGCCGGCTGCGCGCCCTGCGCTCGGTGACCCTTTCGGTGCCGGACCCCGCCGCGTCGCGGGACTTCTACCACGAGGCCTGGGGACTGACGACCATCGACGCCGACGGCGACCGATTCTGGCTGCGCGCCACCGGACCCGAGCACCACGTGCTCGCGGTCGAACGGGCCGACGTCAACGCGCTGGGACGGATCAGCTTCGCCCTCGCCACCCCCCGCGAGGTCGACGACGCCGCACTGGCCCTCGACCGGCTCGGCATCCCGCTGCTGCGCACGCCGGGCCCGCTCGACGACGCCGGGGGCGGCTACGGCCTGCAACTGGTCGATCCGGAGGGGCGGTGCCTCGAGTTGTCGGCCGACACCCACGCGGTGACCGAGCAGGAACCGGCCGGCCGCCGGGCTATCCCCCGCAAGATCGCCCACGTCGTGCTCAACACGACCGACATCGAACGCACCACCGCCTTCTACACGCAGGTGCTCGGCATGCGGGTCTCCGACTGGTCGGAACGGCAGATGTCCTTCCTCCGCTGCAACTCCGACCACCACGTCATTGCGCTCAACCGGGCGTCGTGGCCCTCGCTCAACCATGTGGCGTACGAGATGCAGAGCCTCGATCACTTCATGCGCGGCATCGGCGGGCTCCGGGCGCACGGCATCGCGCCGCAGTGGGGCCCGGGCCGGCACGGCCCCGGCGACAACACCTTCTCCTACTTCACCGACCCCGCGGGCCTGGTGTGCGAGTACACCTCCGAGGTCGCCCAGATCGACGAGGACGCCTGGCTGTGCCGCACGTGGAAGCGCACACCGGAACTGTCCGACCAGTGGGGGACGGCCGGGCCACCCACCACGACCGTGCGCGCCGCCATGGCCGGCAGCCCCGACCCGGGTCACCGCGACCGCGTCGAGGCCCGCGACGCCGACTACTTCTACGGGGCCGGCCTCGCGGCCGGAGCGCCGTCGTGACCGCGGACGCCGCGGTGACCGGGCACCTGCACGTCGAGCGGCTCGGGGCGGGGGAGCCGGTGCTCCTGCTGCACGGCATCGGCGGCAACGCGAACTCGTGTGCACCGCTCGCGGCGGAACTCGCCGCCCGCGGACACGCGACGTACCGGCTCGACGCCGCGGGGTACGGCCGCTCCGCAGACCCGGTCGACGTCCGGCACGACCACGCGACGGACGTCCTGGACGTCCTCGACGACATCGACCCGGTCCGGCCCGTGCACGTGGTGGGCACGTCGTGGGGCGGAGTCGTCGCACTCGAGGTCGCGCGGCGCCGGCCCGACCGGGTGCGCACGCTCGTCCTCGCCGACAGCACCCGAGGCTCGGGCACGTCGCCCGAACGCGCCGCCGCCATGCGCGACCGTGTCCGCGCCCTGCGCGAGGCCGGCGCCGACCGGTTCGCGGCGGAGCGGGCACCGAAACTCACGGCGCCCGGAGCGCCCGGCGCCGTCCGCTCACGCGTCGCCGCCGACATGGCCGCCGTGCGCCTCGCCGGATACGCGGCGGCCGCGGAAGCCATGGCGACCACCGACCACGGGCCCATCCTGCCCACCCTGACCGTCCCCACCCTGGTCCTCGTCGGCGACCACGACGTCGTCACCGGCGTCGCCGAATCGCAGCTCCTGGCGGACGCGATCCCCGGGGCACGGCTCGTCGTCGTCGCCGATGCGGGTCACGCGGCGATCCAGGAGCAGCCCCGCACGGTCGCCTGCGAACTCGTCCGATTCTGGGAAGGAGCCGCGTGATGAGCGGAACCGTCGTGGTGACCGGGGCCGGCCGCGGCCTCGGCTACTGCATCGCCGAGCGGTTGTGTGCCGACGGACGCCGGGTGGTGATCGCCGAGCGCAACGCGGACACCGCCGAGGGCGCCGCCCGTGCCCTGCGCGAACGCGGCGGCGACGCGATCGCGGTGGTCACGGACATCGCGGATGCCGGCTCCGTGCGCGCTCTCGCGTCGCGACTGGCGGACGAGGGGCCGCTGACGGGCCTGGTCAACAACGCGGCCATCGCCGACGGCGTCGGCGGGGACGCGTTCTGGGAACTGTCCGAGAGCGAATTCGACCGCATCACCTCGGTCAACGTGCGCGGCACCTGGATGGTGACCAAGCACCTGTGGCCGCTGCTCGCCGCCAACCGGGGCGCGATCGTGAACATGGCGTCCGACGTGGCCTTCTACGGATCGCCCCGGCTGATCCACTACGTCGCCTCCAAGGGCGCCGTCGTCGCGATGACCCGTTCGATGGCCCGGGACGCCGGCCCGCACGGGGTGCGGGTCAACGCCGTGGCCCCCGGGCTCGTCCGGGTCGAGGCCACCGAATCCGTTCCCGCCGCCCGCTATGCCACCTACGCGCAGGGCCGCGCCCTCCCGCGTGACCAGACCCCCGAGGACGTCGCCGGGGTCGTCCGGTTCCTCCTGTCGGAGGACGCCGCCTTCGTCACCGGCCAGACCGTCGTCGTCGACGGCGGATTCGTCCTGAACTGACCTGCTCGCCCGGCGAGCACCCGAACCCCACGGAGATCCCATGGACCTGCACCTCACCGGACGCACGGTGATCGTCACCGGCGCGAGTTCCGGTGTCGGCCTCGCCACCGCCCGGATGCTCGCCGCCGAAGGCGCCCGAGTGGCACTGTGCGCGCGGGACCTCGACCGCCTGCGCGCCGCCGCCGGCACGTTGGCGGCCGACCCGGCCGATGTCCTCACCGTCGCGTGCGACGTCACCGACCGGAACTCCGTGCAGGCCTTCGCCGATGCGGTCGTCGACCGGTTCGGGGGGATCGACGGGGTGGTGTGCAACGCCGGGCGCTCGCTGATGTCGACGCTCACCGACACCACCGACGAGCAGATCCGGGACGAGTTCGAACTCAAGATCTTCGGCGCGCTGCATCTGATCCGCGCGGCACGGACGGCGCTCGCGAAGTCCGATGCGGCCTCCGTGGTGATCGTCAACGCGATCCTCGCGCGGCAACCCGAGTTGCGGCTCGCCGTCACCTCGGCGGCCCGTGCCGGACTGCTCAACCTGGCGCAGTCCCTGTCCGGGGAACTCGCACCCGACGGCATCCGCGTCAACTCCGTGCTGCTCGGCCTCGTCGACACCGGTCAGTGGCAGCGCCGCCACGCCGAATCCGGCGACGGCCGCGCCTTCGACGAGTGGAGCGCCGAGATCGCCGCCGACCGCGGGATCGGACTGGGCCGCTTCGGAATCGCGGACGAGGTCGCCTTCCCCGTCACCACCCTGCTCTCACCCCGCAACAGCTACGTGACCGGCGCGACCGTCGACGTCGGCGGCGGTGTCGGGCGCTACGTCTGACCCGCCAGTGGTCATCTGCATCGGAGGAAACATGGACACCCCCTCATCCGCGCCGGGTCGGCGCGCCACCGGCGGCGACGTCCTCGTGTCGGTCATGCGCCGGCACGGCATCGACACCGCGTTCGGCGTCGTCAGCATCCACAACCTTCCCCTCGTCGAGGCCGTCGCCCGCGACCTGAACTTCGTCGAGGTGCGGCACGAGGCCGCCGCGGTCAACGCCGCGGACGGGTACGCCCGCGCCTCGGGCCGCATCGGCGTGGCGCTGACGAGCACCGGCACCGGCGCCGGCAACGCCGCCGGATCAATGATCGAGGCCCTCACTGCCGGCAGCCGCGTCCTGCACGTGACCGGCCAGATCGAAAGCGAATACCTCACGCCCGAACCGGCCGCGTCGAGCCGCGGCGTGATCCACGAATTTCCCCGGCAACGGCAGATGCTCGACGCCGTCTCCCGGTACGCGGCGACGATCACCGACGCCAAGGACGCCGAGGCGGAACTCGAGGCCGCGATCGCCCGCATCCTGTCGGCACCGCAGGGACCCGCCAGCGTCGAATGGCCCACCGACCTGCAGTATCTGGCGTCGCCGGACGAACAGCGAGCGGCGGAGGCCCGGATCGCACAGCCACCGGCCCCCAATGCTGCTGCGCTGGAGCGCGCCGCCGCGGTGCTCGCCTCCGCCGAGCGGCCCCTGCTGTGGCTCGGTGGGGGCGCCGCCGGCGCCGGCGACGAACTGCGCGCCCTCGCCCACCGGCTCGGGGCGGGGATTCTCACCAGCAACTCCGGACGGGGCATCGTGTCCGAGGACGACGACCTCGTCGTCGGGAACTTCGCGGCGTCCCCCGAGGTCGCCGGGCTCCTCGCCGACGCCGACGTCCTGCTCGCCGTCGGAACCCACTTCCGGTCCAACGAGACCAAGAGCTACCACCTCACGCTGCCTGCGACGCAGGTGCAGATCGACATCGATCCCGCCGCGATCGGCCGGGTGTATCCGGCCACGGTCGGAATCGTCGCCGACGCCCGCACGGCACTGCGCGGCATCCTCGACGCGCTCGACGGCACCGTCCGGCGCGACGAGTGGGCGGCCCGGGTTCAGGCGGCACGGAAGCGCAGCCGGGCCGCGCTCACCGCATACATCGGCGGCTACGCCGAGATCTGCGAGGGCATGCGCCGCGTGCTGCCCCGCCGGTCGGTGGTCGCCCGCGACGTGACGATCCCGTCCAGCCAGTGGGGCAACCGCCTGCTGCCGTTCTACGAGCGCGAGACCAACATCTTCCCGCTCGGCGGCGGCATCGGGCAGGGCCTCGCCATGGGGCTCGGCGCGGCCCATGCCCGCCGGGACGTTCCGACGGTCGTGATGGCCGGGGATGGGGGTCTGGCCGTGCACCTCGGCGAGCTGGCCTCGCTCGCCGGGTCCGACGCCTGGTGCGTCGTGCTGGTGTTCAACGACGGCGGCTACGGCGTTCTCCGGAACATGCAGGAGGCCAACGGATTCCGTCGGTCCGGGGTGGACCTGCACACGCCGCGGTTCGATCTGCTCGCCGCCTCGATGGGCATGCCGTACACCCTCGTGCAGCGGCCCGGCGTCTTCGAGTCCGCGTTCGGGGAGGCGATCGCGACGCGCCGGCCCGCGCTGGTCGAGGTCGACGTGACCGCCCTCGACCCGCAGCCCGGACCGTTCGTGCCACCGGTGCACGTGCCGACGGGAGGTGCCCGATGACCCCGCGGATTCGCGCCGAGGCGGCCTGGTGGACCGACGGGCAGGCCGCCGCCGCGCTGCGCGACGGCCGCGCGGTGCACCTGTACGCCGCGGGCGCCGACGCCGAACCCGCCCTGCGCGCGGCCGATCGTCACGGCGACCTGCTGCGCAGCCTGATCCTGGCCGATCCCGCGTGCGACGTCGACGCCGTCGCCGGCCTCCTCGGCCGGATCACCGTCCCCACGCTGGTGGTGGCCTCCGCTCTCGGCGACGACACCGATCTGTCCGTACCGCAGCGGCTCGCGGGCGAGATCGACAACGGAGTCTTCGTCGTCGTCGACGGATGTCCGGCGCCCGTCCACCTCACCCGGCCCGAGTCCTTCACGGAATGGGCGAGCGCCTTCGCCGCCATCGCCGAGGGACTCGCCGCCCGCTACCGGTCCGGGCTCGCCGCCCCCACCCCCCACATCGAAGGAGTTCTCGCGTGAACCGCACTGCGACGGCACGATTCACAGAACCGTACCTGGAACCACGACAGACCCATCCCGATCCGCTGACCCCCTACGAGGACAAGCTCGCCGGGTCACTCATGGAGATCTTCGGGACCGGCACCCACGACCTGCCCGGTGTCGTCGAGGGACTCAACGGCCTGGGCCTGCACGGCCCCGACGGCCGGCCCTGGACCGAGGACACCTTCCGCGCCGAAATGCGACGACTGGGGAGATGACATGACCACCTTCGAGACTGCACAGACCACCACCAGCGGCGCCCCGCGCCCGGCCGGACCGCGGTTCGCCGTCGGCACCCGCCGGCCGATGGACGCCGACGAGATCGCGGCGACCGGCCTGCGCGACCGCTGGTACCCGATCCTTCCGTCGCGCATGGTCGAACCGGGCGCGATGGTCAAGGTCACCCGCCTCGGTGTGGACTGGCTGCTGTTCCGCGACGCCCGGGGCGCGGTCCACATGCTCGAGGACCGGTGCCCGCACCGCAGCGCCCCGCTGTCGGTGGGGCAGCATCTCGGTGACCGCGTCGCCTGCCTGTACCACGGCGTGCAGGTCGACGGAACCGGCACCGTCGTCTCCGTGCCCGGCATGCCCGGGTGCGCGCTCGAGGGCAAACGCGCGACCGCCTCGCTGTCGGTGGTCGAGGCCGCCGACACGATCTTCGCGTTCGTGCCCCTGACCCACGACTCCGTGCCGACGCCGTTCGTCCTGCCGGACCGGCTCGCGGACGAGGAGGTGTCGTGGTTCCCCAACTACGCGGAGTGGGCCGGGCCGTGGCGCTTCTACATGGACAACGTGCTCGACCCGATGCACGGGGCCTTCCTGCACCGCAACTCGCACTCGATGTTCGGCGGCGACACCTCGGCGCGGTTCCGGATCCGCGAGACCGACCGCGGGTTCTTCTTCGAGAAGACCGACCAGCGCGGCGTGAACTTCGACTGGGTCGAGTTCGTGCGCGGATCGATGGACTACGTGGACCTCGAGATCCCCTACGCTCCCAATGCCGGTCCCGGCGGCGTGTTCGGCATCGTCGGCATGTGCACCCCGATCGACCGGGACCACTCCGCCATCTTCCACTGGCGCACCCGGCGGGTGTCGGGCTGGGAACGGGAGGCGTGGCGCTTCCTGTACCGGACCCGGCTCGAGGAACGGCACTGGGAGGTGCTCGAACAGGACCGTGCCGTCCTGGAGGCGCTGGCCGCGGATGCCGACGTCGAGGAACACCTCTACCAGCACGACCTCGGTGTCTCCCGGATCCGCCGGATCTACCGGGCCGACGCGAAGCAGCAGGCGGCGGTGCTCGCGGGAGTGCCGGCGTGAGCGGCGGGACCATGATGCTCACCGTGGTCCTGCGGCACGATCAGAGCCGGAACCTCGAACAGTTGCAGGGCCGGCTCGACGACGCGGACTGGTGGCACGGGTTCCCGCCCGAGGGGTGCGAGGTCGTCTCGTGGGTGGTCGCGATGGGGATCGGGCAGATCGTGACCTTGCGGCTGCCCGCCGATCGGCTGGCCGCCGTCAACGTCGAACTCGAGCGCCGCGCGTGGGGCGTGTTCCGCACCGAGTGCTACCCGACTTACGACTTCGTGCCGGTGCGGGAGCGGCTGACCCGCGAATCCGACGAACGTCGCGGCGCGGTGCTCCGATGACCCGGGTGGGACACCCGGCCGTCCCGGAGCCGCCGCGGCCGGACATGTTCAGCAACGCCCGCGTCGTCGGCCGGCACTTCTTCGTCTCCGGCATGCACGCCGGCACCCCCGACGGTCCCGTCGGCGGTGCCGACGTCTACCGCCAGGCGCGGGAGGCGTTCCGACGCACCCGCGCGCTGGTGGAAGCCTGCGGCGCGCAGGTCGACGACATCCTCGCGCTGCGCATCTACGTCACGGACATCGGAGCCAAGGCCGCCGTCGGGCGGGCCCGCGCCGAGATGTTCCGCGGCGATTTCCCGTGCTCGACCCTGGTCGCGGTGTCGGCCCTGGTCGAGGACGGCCTCAGCGTCGAGGTCGAAGCACAGGGAATCATCTCGGCGGCCGCGACGGCGGACGCGTAACCTTCTGATTCGACGCCCCTGGCAGGGCATCGACCGACCCGAGGACGCCACCATGCGCGGACCCAACACCACATCGTCCACTTCCCGAACCGACGAGGCAGCGCCGAACTGGCCCGTCCTCGTCCTGACCTTCGTCGCCGTCGTCCTCGACGGTTACGACACGATCGCCCTGGGCCTGTCGGTCCCGGCGCTCGCGAAGGACTGGGACGTCGCCCCGTCCCACTTCACCCCCGCACTGTCCCTGACCAGCGTCGGCGTGGCACTCGGTTACCTCGCCTGCGGCCGGATCGTCGCACGGTTCGGCGCCCGGCGCGTCGTGCTGGCCGCGGTGGTGGTGTTCACCGTCGGCTCGCTGCTGACCGCGTTCGCGTCGACGATCACCGAACTCACCGCCCTGCGCGTGCTGACCGGCCTCGGCCTCGGTGCGGTCCTGCCGGCGGCCGTCTCCCACGCGACGGCCCTCAATCCCGCCCGGCTGCGGCAGTCGATCGCCGTGTTCGTCACCATGGGCATCTCCCTCGGTGCGCTGATCGCCGGGGTGCTGGGCACGCGCCTGATCGGCGCGTTCGGCTGGGAATCGGTGTTCCTCGTCGGCGCCGCGGCCTCGGCCGTCCTGTTGCCGCTGCTGTGGATCGGCCTCCCCGACGGACGCGCCGCCGTCGGCGAGCCCGCGCCGGCCGCCGCCGCGACCGCGTCGGCGGTGCGCGAGGCGTCCGTCGCGCGCCTGTTCGATCCGGGGCTGCGGAGCCGCACGCTGCTGCTGTGGGGCTTCTCGTTCCTGATGTTCACCGTGTACTACGTCTTCTCGTCGTGGTTGCCGACGCTGCTGACGAGCTACGGGTTCTCGGCTGGGCTGGCACCGTTGGGCTCGGCCGCGCTCGGGGTCGGCAGCATCGTCGGTGCGGCGGTCCTCATGATCGGTGCGCTGCGGTTCCGGATGTCGTCGGTGCTCCTGGTCACCACGTCGCTGGCGATCGTCTTCCTCGTCGTGTCCGCGTTCCTCGGTCCCGACAAGGTGCTCTTACTGATCGTGTTCGGCGGCGTGGGTCTCGGCATCCAGGCCGGCATGATCGGTCAGACCGCGCTGTCGGTGTCGATGTACCCGCAGGGGACTGCGACGACCGCGGTCGGCTGGTCCGCGTCCATGGGACGGCTCGGCTCGGTCGTCGGCCCGGTGGTGGGCGGCGCGCTCATCGGCCTCGGCGTCCCGACCGGCACCATCGTGCTGGTGGCGTGCGTTCCGGTCCTGGCCGCCCTGGTCCTCATCGCGGTGCTCGGCTGGATCACCGCTCCGAAGACCCTCTCGAAGTCGGCACCGGCGGCCGTGCCCGCAGGCCGCTGACGCGGCCGGTGTGTCCTTCGGGCTGCTGGAACAGCCCGAAGGACACACGGGCGTTTACGCCCTCTCGAACACCGCGGCCAGGCCCTGGCCGCCGCCGATGCACATCGTCTCGAGGCCGTAGCGGCCCTCGCGGCGGTCGAGCTCGCGCAGCAGGGTGGCGAGGATGCGGCCGCCGGTCGCGCCGACGGGGTGGCCGAGCGAGATGCCCGACCCGTGGGGGTTCAGGCGCGCGTCGTCGGGCTCGAGGCCCCAGCTGCGGGTCACGGCGAGGGTCTGCGCGGCGAACGCCTCGTTGAGCTCGATCACGTCCATGTCCGCCAGGCTCAGGCCGAGGCGGCCGAGGGCCTTCTCCGTGGCCGGGACCGGGCCGATGCCCATGGTGCGCGGCGGCACCCCGGCCACCGCCCAGCTCGCCAGCCGGGCCAGCGGGCGCAGGCCCAGCTGCGCGGCCTTCTCGGCGGTGGTGACGATCGCCAGCGCGGCACCGTCGTTCTGACCGCTGGCGTTGCCGGCAGTGACGGTCGACTCCGGGTCGATCCTGCCGCGGATCGGGCGCAACTTGGCGAGGGATTCGACGCTGGTGTCGGCGCGCGGATGCTCGTCGGTGTCGACGACGAGCGGATCACCCTTGCGCTGGGGCACGGCCACCGGGACGATCTCCTGCGCGAACACGCCGTCCTTCTGCGCGGCCACGGCGCGCTGGTGCGACTGGACCGCCAGGGCGTCCTGGTCGGCGCGGCTGATGGCGAACTCGGCGCGCAGGTTCTCGGCCGTTTCGATCATGCCGCCCGGCACGGGGAAGTCGCGGCCGCCGGCGGTGACCCGGGCGCGGGCCAGACGGTCGGACAGGGCCACGGACTCACCCTTGACACCCCAGCGCATGCCGGTGGCGTAGAACTCGGCCTGGCTCATGGACTCGGCACCACCCGCGAGGATCAGGTCGCTGCCGCCGGACTGGACCTGCATGACGGCCTGCAGGACGGCCTGCAGCCCCGAGCCGCAGCGACGGTCGACCTGCTGGCCCGGAACCTCCACGCCGAGACCGGCGTTGAGGGCGGCGACGCGGCCGAGGGCGGGAGCTTCCCCGTTGGGCGAGGCCTGGCCGAGGATCACGTCGTCGACGTCGGAGCCGGAGATACCGGTGCGGGCGACGAGCTCGCGAATCACGGTGGCGGCGAGGTCTTCCGGTGCGACGTCCTTCAGGACGCCACCGAAGCGGCCGACGGGGGTACGGAGGGGTTCGCAGATCACTACGTCGCGCATGGCAGTTTCCTTGTCGATATTCGGGGTCAGTGCTTCTGGGTCCGGGCGAGATCGGCCGAGATCGCCGCTGCCGTCTCGATCACGGCGGGCACGAGTTCGCTCCGCACGGCGTCGAGGCTGTAGCGGGCGGCCTGGGTGGAGATGTTCACGGCGGCGACGACGCCGCCGGAGGCGTCGCGGATGGGCGCGGCCAGCGAGCGGAGCCCCTCCTCGAGTTCCTGGTCGACGATGCAGTAGCCGTCGCGCCGGATCCGGTCGAGCTCGGCGCGCAACCCGTCGGCCGTGATCAGGGTGCGGGAGGTGAGCGGCTCGAGCGTCGCGGTGGCGAGGTAGGCGTCGAGTTCGGCGGGGGAGAGCCCGGCGAGCAGGACGCGCCCCATCGAGGTGGCGTGCGCGGGAAAGCGCGTGCCGATGGTGATGGAGACGGTCATGATGCGGCTGACCGGAACCCGCGCGACGTAGACGACGTCGCCACCGTCGAGCACCGACACCGACGTCGACTCGTGGACGTTCTTCGCCAGCGCCTCGAGGTGCGGGCGTGCCACCTCCGGCAGCGTCAGGCTCGACAGGTAGCTGTAGCCGAGCTCGAGCACGCGCGGGGTCAGCCAGAACTGGGAGCCGTCCGTACGTACGTATCCGAGCTCGACCAGCGTGAGCAGGAACCGTCGCGCGGTGGCCCGGGTCAGGTCGGTGGCCCTGGCCACCTCGCTGAGGGTGCGCCGGGGGTGTTCGGCGTCGAACGCCTTGATGACGGACAGTCCGCGCGCGAGCGACTGCACGTAGTCCGGCGACGCTGCGGTCGCCGCGATCGGGTCGCCGTCGGTGATCGTCATGGTGTGGTGCTCCCCTCGCCGTCTGCGAGCGCCTGCCTGCCGAGCGCGAACGCCCGGTTGCTGTTCGGCACTCCCGCGTAGATCGCGGTGTGCAGGAATACTTCCACGAGCTCGTCGGGGTCGAGACCGGCGCGCAGGGCCGCCCGGATGTGCATGTCGAGTTCGTGCTCGTTGCCGACGGCGGTGAGGATCGCCAGCGTCAGCAGCCGGCGGGTGTGATGGTCCAGTCCGGGCCGGGACCAGACGTCGCCCCACGCGGTGCGGGTGATGAAGTCCTGGAACGGCTCGGTGAACTCGGTGGCCGCCGACATCGCCCGGTCGACGTGCGCGTCGCCGAGCACCGAGCGCCGCACCCGCATGCCCTGTTCGAAGGCGGCGGTGCGCTGCGCCCCGGCCGGGATGGCGCGGGCGATGTGCTCGCGGATCAGGGCGGTGATCCGGCCCGCCTGTTCGACGTTGGCCAGGTGCGCGCCCGGGTCGACGACGTGGAAGGCGGCGCCGGCGATGCCGTCGGCGATCTGCTCCATGACGGCCGGCGGGGTGGCCGGATCCTGCTCGCCGGCGACGACGAGGGTCGGCGCGACGATGCGGGCGAGGTCGGGGCGCCCGTCCCACGTGGCCAGCGCCTCACAGCACGCGGCGTAGCCCTCGTCGCTGGTGCCCGCCACCATCTCGACGTGCCGTGCGACCAGGACGGGGTCGCGTTCGGCGAGGCCCGGGGTGAACCAGCGGCCGACGATGGACTCGGCGATGGACGCCAGCCCGCCGGCGCGGACCGTGGCGGCGCGGTCGAGCCACGGCTGGGCCGGGGCGAAGGCGGCGGACGTGCACAGCAGGGTCAGGGTGCGGACGCGTTCGGGGTGGTGCGCGGCGAGCCACTGGCCGACGGCGCCGCCGAGCGACAGGCCCACGAAGTGCACCGAGCCGAGGCCGAGCGAGTCGAGCAGCGCGACGACGTCACCGCCGAGATCGGCCATCGTGTAGGGACCGGCGACGACGGGGGACTTGCCGTGCCCGCGGTGGTCGACGGCGACGACGTTGGCGATCGGGGACAGCGCGGTGATCTGCGGCGCCCACATCGACAGGTCGGAGCCGAGCGACCCGAGCAGCACCACCGGGGGAGCGGTGGGGTCGCCGTGCTGTTCGTAGTTGAGCGTGACGGTCATGCCTGTCCTCCAAGGGGCCGGTCGGCGGTGGTGTCGTGGTGGGCCAGGGCACGGTCGACGAGGTCGCCGGCGTGGCCGAGGTAGCGGGTGGGGTCGAGCAGGGCGCGGACCCGGTCGGCGCCGAGGTGCTCGACGATGCCGGGATCGCGGTCGAGCGGAGTGCCGGTGCGGGCCGCCGCGGTGACGATCTCGCGCGCCGAGCCGGTGTGCTCGGACAGCGCCGCGGCGACCTTCTCCGCGAGGATCGCCCCGCCGGTGAGTTCGAGGTTGCGGGTCAACGCGTCGGCGTGGACGTGCAGCCCGGTCAGGCTGACCGAAAGCTGATGGGCCGCACCGCCGGTCAACCGGAGCAGGTCGGTGAGCGTCTCCCACTCGGCATGCCAGGCGCCCGCGGCGCGGGCGAACTCGTGGTCCGTCGACGCGAGGGCGGTCGCGACGAGGCCGGGCACGCGCCGCGCGGCCGCCCGGGCGGTGATCGCCGCGACCGGATTGCGCTTGTGCGGCATCGCCGACGATCCGCCCGGCGCGTCCTCGCTGACCTCGCCGAGTTCGGTTGCGGCCATGAGGACGACGTCGGTGGCGGGCTTGGCGACCGCGCCCGCGGCGACCCCCAGGGCGACCGCGAGCCCGGTCACGGGGGTACGCGCGGTGTGCCACGGCACGAGGGGCCTGGCCAGCCCGAGCAGGTCCGCCAGGGTGTCCGCGAACGCGAGGCCGTCCGGGTGCACTGCGGCGAGAGTGCCTGCTGCGCCGCCGTATTGGGCGGGCAGCGAGACGAGGGCGCGGTCGAGCGAGGCGGTGGCGTCGTCGAGCGCGACGAGCCACGTCGCGGCGAGGGCCCCGAACGTGGTGGGCAGCGCCTGCTGCCCGAGGGTGCGCGCGACCATCGGGGTGTCACGGTGCCGGCGGGCCAGGCGTGCCGTCGCCTCGGCGGCGCCGCGCAACTCGGCGACGACGAGCCGGCCGGCCTTGTGCGCCAGCAACATCAGCGCGGTGTCGAGTACGTCCTGGCTCGTGGCCCCGACGTGCACCGCGGCGGCAGGGGCCTGCGCGCGCTCCCGCAGGATCTTCACCAGGGGGATCACCGGATTGCCCCCGGCCGCGGAGAGCCGGCCCAGTTCGGCCGGGTCCAGTTCGCGGGTGAGTTCCCCGGCCGCCGCGGCGACGGCCGTGACGTCGGCGGCGGTGGCGCGACCGTGCTTCTCGGCGGCGCGCGTGATCGCCACCTCGACGTCGAGCAGGGCGGCGATCCACGCCCGGTCGGACAGCAGCGGTGCGAGGTCGCCGGCCCCGAACACAGGGTCGAAGAGGGCACCGCGGGTATTGTCGGACTGCGCCGGCACGGTCAAGGCACGCTCCCGTCTAGATCGCGAAGAACGGCGTCTCCACACCGTTCGGATCGAGGTCCTGAACGTACACGGTCCAGGCGTAGCCGTCGTCGGACTTGTCGGCGATCAGCTTGTGCCGCTGCGACTCCGGTAGTGCGGTGAGCACCGGGTCGGAGGCGTGCGCGGCGAGGTCCTCCGGGAAGTACATGCGGGTGCAGAGGCGGTCGAGCATGCCGCGCGCGAAGATCCCGACGTTCAGGTGCGGCGCCTCGTCGGCCTCGGTGTCGGACTCGTGGGCGCCGGGCTTGACCGTGTGGATCGCGGCGGTGCCGGTGCCGTCGGCGGCGCCGCGGGCGAAGCCGCGGAAGCCCTCGGCGCCGAACCGGCCCTCGGCGTCGGCCTGCCAGGTCTCGACCATGGCGTCGGCGATCGGCTCGCGGTTCCCGTCGATCACGGTGATGCGCACGGTGATCCGGCCGGGGGTGTCGGCGGGGACGACGTCCGCGCCGTCGGCCCACTCGAGGCCGATCTTCCAGTACGGACCGACGGTCTGCGACGGTGTGGGACCGAAGGCGGCGGTGCTCTGGTCGCCCGGGGTGACGGGGTAACGAGGAGCGAACTCACTCATCGTCGTCCTCCTCGTTCTCGAAGGGGGTGGCCTCGCGTCCGCGCAGGACGATGTCGAAGCGGAAGCCGAGGGCCCAGTTGTCGACGGTGGCGTCGTAGTCGAAGACGCTGACCATCCGGTGCCGCGCCTCGGCGGGCACCGCGTTGTAGATGGGGTCCTGGAAGAACATCGGGTCGTCGGGGAAGTACATCTGGGTGACGAGCCGCTGCGTGAACGCCGTGCCGAACAACGAGAAGTGGATGTGGGCGGGACGCCAGGCGTTGTGGTGGTTGCGCCACGGGTAGGCCCCGGGCTTGACGGTGGTGAACCGGTATCGGCCCGCCGCGTCGGTGACGCAGCGGCCGACGCCGTTGAAGAACGGGTCCAGCGGGGCGGGCCAGTTGTCGTCGACGTGCCGGTAGCGGCCGGCGGCGTTGGCCTGCCACACCTCGAGCAGCGCGTGGGGGACGGGCTTGCCGTCGCCGTCGAGGACGCGGCCGTGCACGATGATGCGCTGGCCGGCGGCCTCGCCGCCGTTGGCGATGCTCAGGTCGGCGTCCCCCTCCTGCACGCGGTCCTCGCCGAAGACCGGCCCGGTGAGCTCGCCGAGCCGCTGTGGGACGAGCGTGAGCGGCTGCGCCGGGCGTCGCAGCGCGGTGGTCCGGTAGTCGGGGAAGTCGAGCGGCGGGTGCACGCCGTCGGGGCGGGCGAAGCGGGGTGGCAGGTGAAGCATGGGACCTCGGTGTTCGATGCGTGTTCGCGATATGGACGGAAGGACGCTATGCGTACGAGGCTAGTGGGTCGTCCTGGCCGAATCAATATTCCAAAATGAAACAGTCTCGAAATGGTTCGTATCACGGACGGGGGTTCACATTACGCACAACTGCCGCTATCGTAGAGGCATGGACAAAGTCGTTGCCACCGCCGCCGAGGCCGTAGCCGACATCCCGAACGGCGTCACCATCGCCGTGGGCGGATTCGGTCTGGTCGGCGTTCCGGAAATCCTGATCAACGCGCTGCTCGAGCAGGGCGCCACCGACCTCGAGACGGTCAGCAACAACTGCGGCACCGACGGCTTCGGCCTCGGGGTGCTGCTGGAGAAGGGCCGCATCCGCCGCACCATCTCCTCCTACGTCGGCTCCAACAAGGAGTTCGCGCGGCAGTACCTCTCCGGCGAGCTCGAGGTGGAGCTGACCCCGCAGGGCACCCTCGCGGAGCGGCTGCGCGCCGGCGGCGCCGGCATCCCCGCCTTCTTCACCCCCGCGGGTGTCGGCACCCAGGTCGAGGAGGGGGGCCTGCCGCTGCGCTACGACGGCAAGGGCGGTATCGCCGTCGCGTCCCCGCCGAAGGAGACCCGCGAGTTCGACGGCGAGACCTACGTCATGGAACGCGGAATCGTCGCCGACTACGCCCTGGTCCACGCCTGGAAGGGCGACCGGCACGGCAACCTCGTCTACCGCACGAGCGCCCGCAACTTCAACCCGCCCGCCGCCACGTCGGGCCGCATCACCATCGCGCAGGTCGAGCACCTCGTCGAACCCGGCGAGCTCGACCCCAACGAGATCCATACCGCCGGCATCCACGTCCAGCGCGTCGTGCACGTCGGCCCCGTCACTGTCGGCATCGAGAATCGGACGGTCCGTTCATGACCCAGGCAGCCACCACCATCCAGAAGCTCACCCGTGAGCAGATGGCCGCGCGCGTGGCCGCGGAACTCTCGGACGGCCAGTACGTCAACCTCGGCATCGGCATGCCGACCCTGGTGCCCAACTACCTCGACCCGGACGTCGAGGTGATCCTGCACTCGGAGAACGGCGTGCTCGGTGTCGGGCCGTATCCGACCGAGGACGAGCTCGATCCCGAGCTCATCAACGCCGGCAAGGAGACCATCACGGTCATCCCCGGGGCCTCGTTCTTCGACTCGGCGGAGTCCTTCGGCATGATCCGCGGCGGACAGATCGACGTCGCCGTCCTCGGCGCGATGCAGGTCTCCGCCAAGGGCGACATCGCCAACTGGATGATCCCCGGCGCGATGGTCAAGGGCATGGGCGGCGCGATGGACCTCGTCCACGGCGCCAAGCGCGTCATCGTGATGATGGAGCACGTCACCAAGAAGGGCGAGCCCAAGATCTTCGAGGAGTGCACCCTGCCGCTCACCGGCAAGCACTGCGTCCAGCGGATCATCACCGACATGGCGGTCATCGACGTCACCGACGACGGCCTGAAGCTCGTCGAGACCGCGCCCGGCGTGAGTGTCGACGACGTTCTGGCCGCGACCGCCGCGAAGCTCATCGTCTGACCCTTCCTCCCCTGACGGGCCGAATGTCACACGGGTTCGATCTGACTGAACCCGTGTGACATTCGGCCGTCTGCGTTTACGGGGCGACCTCCTCGCGTCGCCACGCGAACAGCGCGAGCGGCGGGTCCAGCTCGGCGGCGGTGAGTCGGTTGGCGAGCGTCGAGAGGGTGAAGGTGCCGACGCCGAGGACCACCTCGAGGGCGTTGCGCGCCGTGAACCCCGCCGCGGTGAACTCGGCCCACCGGTCGTCGGGCACCGCACCGGCCGAATCGAGTACCGCCAGGGTGAACCTCCGCAGGACCTCGAGTCGTTCGTCGGCGAGGGCCCGGCCGGTGCGCAGTGCGTCGACGAGGTCCCCGGGTGCGCCCATCCTGGTGAGCTTCGCGCTGTGCAGGGCGACACACACGTGGCATTCGTTGCGGGTGGCGATCGTCAGCACCAGCACCTCCCGTTCGATCTCGCCGAGGCTGCTGCGCTCGAACAGTGCGTTGGCGCGGGTGAAGGCCGACAGCAGTTCGGGGGATTCGGCCATGAGCGCGACGGGGTCGGGCACGAATCCGAACTCTCGTCCGATCGCCGACATGATCGGCCGGGCTGCGGGCGGCGCGGTCTCGGGGCTGTGGCGGGTGAAGGTGGTGGGCATCGAACCGTCCTCCGTTAAGATAGACAACATGGTTGACGGAACGGTAAACCAAGTTGTCGAATCCGCGCAAGGCCCCGGCTACGAGCTGCCACTCCTGCTGTTCGCGGGATTCCGTGCCCTGGTCGACGCTCTGCATCGGCAGCTCGCCGAGGAGGGGCATCCGGACGTGCGCCCCGCGCACGGCTTCGCGATGCAGGCCATCGGAACCGCCGGTGCCTCGGCCAGCGAGATCGGCCGCCGTCTCGGCGTGTCCAAACAGGCGGCGGGCAAGACGGTGGATCGGCTCGAGCAACTCGGGTACGTGCGGCGGGAGGCGGATCCGTCCGATGCGCGCGCGAAGACCGTCGTCCTCACCGACCGAGGCCTCGACTGCCTCCGGCGCTCCGCGGTGATCTTCGACGAACTCCGTGGCCGGTGGGGCCGGACGTTGGGCTCCGAGCGCCTGCGGCAGCTCGAAGCCGATCTGCGCACGGTCGCCGGCGCGGAGGGCTTCCGTCTCGACGCGCAGGCGTGGTTCGACCGGTGACCGCCGTGGCGCGGCGTTCTGGACAACTCGGTTAATTCCGGTTAACTTCAGGGTCCGTTGTCCCGACCGGCCCAGGAGACCTTGTGAGCACGCGCTTTCCCGCCATGGAACTGAAGGATCTGCCCGGGGACATCGCAGAGCGCGTCCTCGAAGTGCAGGAGAAGTCGGGGTTCGTGCCCAACGTGTTCCTCACCTTCGCGCGACGTCCCGCCGAGTGGCGGGCCTTCTTCGCGTACCACGACGCGATCATGTTGCGGGAGGACTCCGGCCTGACCAAGGGCGACCGGGAGATGATCGTCACCACGATCTCCGCCGCCAACAACTGCCTGTACTGCGTCGTGGCGCACGGCGCGATCCTGCGGATCTACGAGAAGAAGCCGACGGTGGCCGACCAGGTGGCGGTCAACTACCGCACCGCCGACATCGAACCGCGGCAGCGCGCGATGCTCGACTTCGCCACCAAGGTCAACGAGCGTGCCTACGACGTCGACGACGCCGACTTCGCGGCCCTGCACGCCCACGGCTTCACCGACGAGGACGCCTGGGACATCGCCGCGATCACCGCGTTCTTCGGCCTGAGCAACAAGATGGCCAGCGTGACCGGGATGATGCCCAATCCCGAGTTCTATCTCATGGGCCGGGTGCCGCGGCAGTAACGTTCAGCCGTCCTCGTCGTCGCGGGGTTCCGGCTCGGGCTTCGTCCTGCCGGTGGGGTCGACGACGAGTTCGTAGCGGCGTCCGTATGTTTCGACCAACGCCTGCAGCACGGCGACGACGGGGACCGACACCAGCGCCCCGATCGCACCGAACAGCGACGCGCCGACGATCACCGAACCGAATGCGACGGCCGGGTGGATCGACACGGTCTTCGACGTGATCCGCGGGTGCAGCACGTAGTTCTCGACCTGCTGATAGGCAGTGCCGAACAACACCACCCACAGCCCGTCGATCGGCTGGTTGGCCGCGGCGATGATCGCCGGCAGCGCGATCGCGAGATACGTCCCGAGGGTGGGCACGAACTGCGACACGACCCCGGTCCACAGCGCGAGCGGCAGCCAGTACGGCACACCGATCGCCATCAGGAAGATGCCGGTGCCCACGGCGCTGACCGCACCCAGGATGAGCCGCGAGACGACGTATCCGCCGGCCTTCTCGACGGAGGTCTCCCACACCGTCGAGATCACCTGCTGCTGCCGGGCCGGGAACCAGCTCGAGATCGTGCGGCGCATCGCCGGTCCCTCGGCCGACATGTAGAACACGAACAGCAGCATCGTCATGGCCTGGAAGACCACTCCCACCACAGACGACACCACCCCCACGACCCCGGGGGTGAACCGCTGGACCAGTTCCCGGACGGTCTCCGGGGTCAGGCGGAGGAGCTCCGGACCGGTGGCGAAATTCGTGTCGAAGACGCGGTTGGCCCATTCGGTGACCGCGGTGAGGGCGTCCGGCAGGGCCTTCAACAGCTGGCCCAGCTGCTCGACGAGCAGGGTGCCGAACAGCGCGACGAACCCGATCGCGAAGGCCAGCAGAGAGAAGAGCACCAGGCCGGTGGCGGCGCCGCGCCGCATGCCGACGCGTTCGAGCCAGTCGACGACCGGCTCGAGGGTGATGCTCAGCAACCACGCCAGGAACAGCAGGCCCAGGAACCCGCGCAGGTTGTGGAACAGCCAACCCGAGAGCTGGTAGGCGGCGACGGCGAATAGCACGTACAAGATCGCCGGCCGCAGCCAGCGGGGAGCACGCCGGCCGGCGTTCTCACGCTGCGCCGGTCGCCCGCCCGGGTCGTCCTCGCTCATCGCACACTCCGCGGTCGCCCGACTGTTCCGTACACAGCGGGAATGTACTCGCCTGCCCGCCGTGGCTCGGAGCGAATGTATCGGTCGCTACCGCTGTCGAGATGAGCGATACATTCGCTCGGCCCACAGGGTTCGCACGGGACAACGAAACCGGCCCGGACTCGTGAGAGTCCGGGCCGGTGGTGGTAGCGGGGACAGGATTTGAACCTGCGACCTCTGGGTTATGAGCCCAGCGAGCTACCGAGCTGCTCCACCCCGCGTTGCATCGCCAACTATACACGAGGTCGGGGGTGCTCGCGTTCAGGGGCGTCCGGGCGCCCCAGGCTCTCCGCGTAGTAGCCGCGAATGTGCTCGACGATACGGGCGCGGGCCAGCTCGGGATCGCCCGCCCGAACGGCTTCGAGCAGCCCGCGGTGCTCGCAGCGCAGCCGGGTGCACGTCGTGGGCCAGGTGGTCAGAGGGGCGCCGGCGAGCACGTAGCTTTCGATCGAGTCGCGCAGGCCCGTCATCATCGCCGCGATCACCTGGTTTCCGGCCGCGTCCGCCATCGCGATGTGGAACCGGGCGTCGAGCACCAGGAATTCGTGTGCGGCGAGCGTCGCGTCGTCCATCGCGTCGAGCAGCTGCTCGGCGTGCGACAGGTCCGGGGTGGGGTCGCTCGCGGCCAGCGCGCGCATCACCTCGGTCTCGAGGACGAGACGGGTCTGCACCACGTCCGACACCGGGAAATTCTGCGCTGCCACCTGCAGGCGCATGAGCATGGACATGCCGCCGGTGGGCCGCGAGACGATCATCGCGCCCGCGGTGGGCCCGGAGCCGGTCTGCGCGGTGAGCAACCCGAGCGCTTCCATCACGCGCAGTGCCTCCCGCACCGACGAACGGCCCACCCCGAGCTCGGCGGCCAGGACGCGTTCCCCGGGCAACCGCTGGCCGGGGGCGAGGTGTCCCGAGACCAGTTGCTGCTCGAGGTGGTTCAACACGGTCTCCCATGCGCGGGGCTCGGACTGCGACATGGTGCGAGCCTATGCCGTTTGCCGGTCGCACCGAACGCGCGGATCCTGGGAGACAGTGATCCTCGTGAGGAGCAGTCATGACCGAACCGATTCCTCCCGAGCTCGAACCGTTCGTCGCTGAGAAGGTGGTGCTGCTGCAGACCCGGAAACGGGACGGCAGCTGGGTCGACACCCCCGTCAACATCGCGGTGCGGGGCGATCGCGCCTATTTCCGTACGCCCGGGCGGGCATCGAAGAACAAGCGGTTGAAGAACTTTCCCGAGGTACGCATCAGCCCGTGCACGTGGCGGGGGCGGGTCACCGGATCCGCGGTCGAGGCCACCGCCCGGCTGCTGTCGGGCGCCGAGTCGCGCGATCGACCGCAAGTATCCGGTGCTGCAGCGCTACCTGGTGCGTGCCGCCCACAAGGTCATGCGCACGCCCACACTGCACTACGAGCTGACCGGGCTGCACCCGCCCCGGTAGTGCCGGCTCACGGCAGCATCCACGACAGCACCGGAGTCGACTGGAGATACACCAGCACACACAACAGCGCGAGCATCCCGACGCTGTAGCCGACGACCTTGCGCAGCAGCAGCGGCTCGCTGCCCGGCCGGGCGACTGCGGTCGCCGCGATGGTGAGGTTCTGCGGGCTGATCAGCTTGCCGACGACACCGCCGGAGGTGTTCGCCGCGACCAGCAGTGTCGGATCGATACCCGCGGCCTGGCCCGCTGTCTGCTGCAGCCGCGCGAACAGCGCGTTCGCCGAGGTGTCCGAGCCGGTGACGGCGGTACCCAGCCAGCCGAGGATCGGCGACAGCAACGCGAAGATCGCGCCGGTGCCGGCGAGCCACGTACCGATCGCGACGGTCTGCCCGGAGTGGTTCATCACGTACGCCAGTCCGAGCACCGTCGCCACTGTGGCGATGGAAAGCCGCATCTTCCACAGTGTTTCGCCGAAGGTGCGGAAGGTGAGCCGGACGGTCATCGGGAACCGCCCGTCGCCGCTGCGCACCGTGTACACGACGCCGACGATGATCCCCGAGAGCAGCAGGAGTGTGCCGGGATTCGACAGCCACGGCAGCGTGTAGATCGCCCCGGTCGACGGATCCCCGCTCGCGGTGAGCAGATTCCCGTACAGCCCGGGCCACTCGATCTTGATGTCGGTGCCCGACAGCCACTTCGGCACGTCGAGGCCGAGGGTCCACAGCTTGGCGATGCCGAACACCACGATGACGAGCAGGTACGGGAACAGGGCCATTGCCGTGCGCACGGCGCCGATCGGTTCGGCCGTGACGTGCGAATGCTGGTCCTCGGGCGTGGTGGGCCGCCAGAACCGCAGCATGAGGACGGCGGCGGCGAGCCCGACGAGGGACGCGACGACGTCGGTGAGTTCGTACGAGAAGTTGCTCGAGCACCAGTACTGGGCGACCGCGAAGGCGAAACCGGTGACCAGCGCGATCGGCCACACCTGCCGGACGCCGCGCCGGCCGTCGACCAGCAGCAGTAACAGCAACGGCACGAACCACGCCAGGACCGGCGTCTGCCGGCCGACGACGGCCGCGATCTCGGTCGACGGGATGCCGGTGAGGTTGCCGGCGGTGGTGATCGGAATTGCCATGGCGCCGAACGCAACCGGTGCGGTGTTCGCGACGAGCACGGTGACGGCGGCGCGGATCGGGGGCATTCCGATCGCGATGAGCATCGCGCCGGTGATGGCGACCGGTGCGCCGAATCCGGCGAGGGCCTCGAGCATGCCGCCGAAGCAGAATGCGATGAGCATCGCCTGGATGCGCATGTCGCCGTGACCGACCGAGTTGAACACGTGCCGCAAGTCCTCGAAACGTCCACTGACAACGGTGAGTTCGTAGAACCAGATTGCGGTCACCACGATCCACATGACCGGGAACAGGCCGAACGTGATGCCCTGCAGCGCGGACAGTCCGGCCAGCGGCGCCGGCATGCCGAAGCCGACGACGGCGACGACGAGTGCGACGGCGAGCGCGCCGAGCCCGGAGTACCAGGCCTTGAGCTTGAGGCCGGCGAGCAGCACGAAGAACGTCAGCAGGGGGACCAGGCCCAGCAGGGCCGTCGCGGTGAGGTTGCCGGCGACGGCGGTGGTCGACGGCGTGTACGTCACCGCCAGCAGTTCGGTTTCCACATGAAACTCCCGGTTTGCGCCGCGGACCGCGGCGGGTTCTGTGGTCAGACCACAGGACCGTACACCATGACCCCGGTCACAATCGAGTGCCGGAGGGATCCGGGGGAATTTCGGCCGAGGGGGTGACGCACCGCACCGACCATGCGTTACTGTGGTCTGACCACACAGACCCGATGCGGAGATCCACATGCGAATCGCCCTGTTCGCGACGTGCCTCGGGGACACGATGTTCCCCGGTGCCGTCTCGGCCACCGCCCTGCTCCTCACCCGGCTCGGCCACGACGTCGTCTTCCCCGAAGGCCAGACCTGCTGCGGCCAGATGCACGTCAACACCGGCTACCAACCCGACGCGCTGCCCCTCGTCGAGAACTACGCCGACACCTTCGGCGACACCCACATCGACGCGATCGTCGCGCCGTCCGGGTCCTGCGTCGGTTCCGTGCGGCACCAGCACGAGATCGTCGCCGCCCGCTACGGCTCGCCGGCGCTGTGCGGCCGCGTCGACACGGTGAAGGCGAAGACGTACGAGCTGTCCGAGTTCCTCGTCGACGTCCTCGGCGTCACCGACGTCGGCGCCTACTTCCCGCACCGGGTCACCTATCACCCCACCTGCCATTCGCTGCGCATGCTGCGCGTCGGCGACAGACCGCTGCAACTGCTGCGGGCGGTCCGCGAGATCGACCTCGTCGAACTGCCCGAGGCCGACTCCTGCTGCGGATTCGGCGGCACGTTCGCGATCAAGAACGCCGAGACCTCCACCGCGATGCTCGCGGACAAGCTGTGCAACATCACCGCGACCGGCGCCGAATACTGCAGCGCCGGCGACTCGTCGTGCCTGATGCACATCGGCGGTGGGCTCTCGCGCCTGCGCACCGGGGCCCGCACCATCCACCTCGCGGAGATCCTCGCCTCCGTCGAACCGGCCGTCGCGCCGAAGGGAGTGCCCGCATGACCGTCCTCGGCATGCCCGCCGTCCCCCCGCGCGGCTCCGGAAATCTGCGCGGCACCGAGAAATTCCCCGCCGCAGCGCATCACGAACTCGCGAACACCCAGCTGCGCCGCAACATCGGCAAGGCCACCCACACCATCCGGGCCAAGCGGCTGAACGTGACCGACGAACTGCCCGACTGGCAGCAGCTCCGCGACGCCGGCGCCGCCGTCAAGCGCGACGTGCTCGGCCGGCTGCCGGAACTGCTCATCGAGCTCGAGGCGGCGGTCGTCGCCCGCGGTGGCGTCGTGCACTGGGCGGCCGACGCCACCGAGGCCAACGCCATCGTCACCGACCTGGTCCGCAAGACCGGCTCGGACGAGGTCATCAAGGTCAAGTCGATGGCCACGCAGGAAATCGGGCTCAACGAGCATCTCGAGGACCAGGGGATCACGGCCTACGAGACCGATCTCGCCGAACTCATCGTCCAGCTGGGTCACGACAAGCCGTCGCACATCCTCGTCCCCGCCATCCACCGCAACCGTGCCGAGATCCGCGAGATCTTCCTGCGCGAGATGCCCGATGTCGAACCCGATCTCGACGACAACCCGGCACATCTCGCGGCCGCGGCCCGCAAGTTCCTGCGCCGGAAGTTCATGACCGTGCCGGTCGCGGTGTCGGGCGCGAACTTCGGGATCGCCGAGACCGGCACGCTCGCCGTCGTCGAATCCGAGGGCAACGGTCGCATGTGCCTGACCCTGCCGCAGACCCTCATCACGGTGATGGGCATCGAGAAGCTGCTGCCCACCTTCCGGGACCTCGAGGTGTTCCTGCAACTGCTGCCGCGGTCGTCGACGGGGGAGCGGATGAACCCGTACACGTCGATGTGGACCGGCGTCACCCCCGGCGACGGACCGCAGGAGTTCCACCTCGTGCTGCTCGACAACGGCCGCACCGCCGCGCTCGCCGACGGGGTGGGACGCGAAGCGCTGCACTGCATCCGGTGCTCGGCCTGCCTTAACGTGTGCCCGGTGTACGAGCGCACCGGCGGGCACGCCTACGGCTCGACGTATCCCGGGCCGATCGGCGCCGTGCTCAGCCCGCAACTCGCCGGCATGGACACACCGGGTGACCCCAACGCGACCCTGCCGTTCGCGTCGAGCCTGTGCGGAGCATGTTTCGACGCGTGCCCGGTCAAGATCGACATCCCGTCGCTGCTGGTCGAACTGCGGCACCAGAAGGTCGAGCACGCGCCGTTCGGGGTCGAGGCCGCGGCGATGAAGGCGGCCTCGCTGGCGATGTCGTCGTCGCGCCGGTGGACGGCCGCGCAGAAGGCCGCCGGACTCGGCCGGCTCCTCGCCGGGAGGAAGGGGAAGATCACGACGCTGCCCGGGCCGCTGGGAGGCTGGACCGAGGCGCGTGATATTCCGGCACCACCGAAACAGACGTTCCGGCAATGGTGGAACTCGGACGAGGGGCGGGCCGCGCTGGCGCAGGCTCGCGAGAAGGGACGACAGCAGTGAGCACCCGGGATGTCATCCTCGGCCGGATCCGTGACGCCCTGACCCTGGCTCCGCCGGAGCCCGTGCAGGTTCCGCGCGACTATCGCACCGGACGCACCCTGCCCGACGCGCAGCGCCGGGAACTGCTCGTGGACCGGCTCGTCGACTACAAGGCACACGTCCACGAGTGCACGCCCGGCGACCTGCCCGACGTGCTCGCACGGGTCCTCGCGGAGAGGGGTGTGCGGCGCGTGGGGATTCCCGCCGGACTGGATCCCTCGTGGCTGGCGCGGTTCGACGGTGACGTGGTGGTGGACTCGGCCGAGATCCCCGCGCCGGACCTCGGCGCACTCGACGGCGTCGTTACCGCCTCCGCCGTCACGTGCGCCGAGACCGGCACGATCTTCCTCGACGGAAGCCCGGGCCAGGGGCGGCGTGCGCTGACCCTGGTGCCGGACCTGCACGTGTGCGTGGTGCCGCTCGCCGACGTCGAGGTCGGGGTCCCGGAGGCACTGGCCCGGCTGGTGCCGGAGCGGCCCACCACCATGATCAGCGGCCCGTCCGCAACCTCCGACATCGAACTCGAACGAGTCGAGGGTGTGCACGGTCCGCGGACCCTGGACGTGGTGATCGTTGGGTGAGCCTGCTGAGCGAGCACACCCGGCCGGCCCTCGGCTGGCGGTTCCGCGGTAGCTGCCGATCCGCCGGTGAATTCTACTTCTTCGCCCCGGACGACGAACCATCGCACGTCCGGCGCCGGCGCGAGGCCGCCGCGAAGCGGATCTGCGCGAGCTGCCCGGTGCTGACGGAGTGCCGAACCCACGCGATGCTCAGCAGGGAGCGGCACGGTGTGTGGGGAGGTCTGTCGGAGCGGGAACGCCGCACCCGGCGCTGACCGCGGACGCGCTCCCCGGTTCCGTGACCGGGGAGCGCGTACCACCTCTGTGTCACACCGCGGCCACCAGCGGGGCCACGACCCGCCGTCCGGTGGCGGTGCGGATCGCATCGGTCAGCACGGCCGGGTCCGCGGTGTCGACGACCGCGGCGATGTGCGCGTCGGGCCGGACAACCCACACCTCGTGCGCTGCCGCGGAAAGGCTTTCGGCGAGCGCGCCGGTCGCGTCGATGTCGTCGAGGGCGTGGATCCGAACCGGCGCGCTCGTGGCGTCCAGCGCGAGCGTGCGCAGCGTGGTCGCGTCGACGTCGCGGCCGTGCAGGAGCAGGATTCCCGCCCGGGCCAGCGCACGCAGGCGCGTGGCCCGACCGCACACCGCGACCGGCATGTCCGGCAGCAGAACGCCCGGAACAGGCTGTGGAGCAACACCCCTGGCGGGCCGACCAGCGAAGGGACGGGCCGGGTCCGCGGTGGTCAGTGGCGAGTCGGCATACCAGAACGGTTCCGCGAGGCGGCCCGAGTCGACCTGGGCGCGGGCGTCGGCGTCGTCGGCCGCCGCCTCGAGGATACGCAGGCGGTGTGCGCGCTGCTCGTCGGTCTGCGGCACCAGGAAATCCATTGTCGCGGAGGTGACCTCGATGTTCTCGCGCGCCGCGGCCCGCCGCTCCAGGTCGTAGGTGTCCAGGAGCGACTCGTCGGCCCAGCCGCGCAGCACGAACGCGAGCTTCCACGCGGCGTTCTCGGCGTCGCCGACCCCGGAGTTCAGGCCGCGCGCACCGAACGGCGACACGAGATGAGCGCAGTCGCCGGCGACGAGGACGCGGCCCACGCGCATCCGGTCGACGAGACGAGCATGGAAGCGGTACACGGACTTCCACACGATCTCGTAGGGCAGCTCGGCGCCGATGATCCGGCGGATCCGGCGGTCGAGGGCGCCGCTCTCCGTTTCGGCCTCGAGGTCGTAGTCGCCGGGGACCTGCCAGTCGATGCGGAACGTCGAATCCGGGCACGGGTGGATGAGCACCTGGCGTCCGGGATTCCACTCGGGATCGAAGTAGAACCTGCGCTCGTGTGCCCAGTCGGGGATGTCGGCCTTGATGTCGCAGATGAGGAACTTGTCGTCGAACGTGCGACCCGCGAAGTCCAGCCCGAGGTGCGTGCGGAACCCGTCGGCCCGCGCCCCCATCGTCGCGACCGCGTAGGCGACGGGCACGACGGCGGGACCGTCCGGGGTCGTGCACAGCACGCGTACGCCGGCGTCGTCCTGGTCGATACCGTCGACATGGTGACCCCACCGGACCTCGATGAGCGGTTCCTCGGCGATGCGCTCGTCGAGCAGCTGCTCCGTGCGGGCCTGGGAGATGTTGACGAACGGCGGGAACGCGGAGCGGCCGTTGTCGACGAACGGTTGGGTGAACAGCTTCTTGTCGCGGTAGAAGGTGCTCGCGGTGTCCCACGTGACGCCCTCCGCGGCGACCTGCTCGCCGACACCGACGGCGGCCCACACTTCGAGCACGTCGCGTTGCTGGCAGATCGCCTTCGAGCCGATCGGGTCGCGTTCGGGGCGAGCGTCCAGGACGATCACGCGAATGCCCCACCGGGCGAGCAGCAGGGCGGTGGTCTGCCCGACGGGTCCGTTCCCGAGCACCGCGACGGTGCCGTTGTGAATGTTCCGCACTGTCATCACATTTCCTTCTCGTACCGTGGTGGGGTCAGCTCTGGAGCTGGGCCCAGACCTCGTGGTCGCGCTCGGCGGTCCAGATCACGGGCCGTTCGATGCCGGACAGTTCGTCCCACACCCGGGAGACGTCGAACGGCAGGCAGTGCTCGAAGATCGGCCAGTGCCCATAGCGGTCGAACAGTGCCGCGTGCGTCGCCTCGAACGCCTCCTTCAATGTGCCGCCACGCCGCTGCACGGTCTCTACCTCGGTGAGCATCACGTTCAGGAAGTGCCGGGTCTGCTCGATGGCGGCGTCGACCTCCTCGCGGCCGCGGCTGACCGCGCCGCGCCCGCCGACGAGCGCCTCGGCGCCGAGCGCCTTGATCCGGTCGAGTGTGCCGGTGGACCAGTCGCGGTGGAACGCATCGCCCGTGTACAGCGCGGCCTGCGCCTCGACGAGATCGCCGGCGAACAGGATCTTCTGCTGCGGCAGCCACGCGACGATGTCGCCCTCGGTGTGGCCGCGGCCGAGGTGCTGGAGTACCAGGTTGCCGCGGTCGCCACCGAGGTCGATGGTGAGCCGGTCGCTGAACGTCAGTGTCGGCCAGGTCAGGCCGGGCACGGAGTCGGCACCCTTGGCCAGGCGCGGCATGCGGCCGAACTCGGACTCCCAGTCCTCCCGGCCGCGCTCGGCGATGAGGTTGTAGGTGTTCTCGTGCGCGACGATGGTGTCGGCGTCGAAGGCGGACGCTCCCAGCACCCGCACCGCGTGGTAGTGCGAGAGCACGAGGTAGCGCACGGGCTTGTCGGTGTGCTCACGCAGCTTGGCCAGCCAGTCGCGCGCCGCGACCGGGGTGGCGAGCGCCTCGAAGCACACGAGGAAGTCCTCGCCCTCGACAGCCCCGAGGTTGGGATCGCCCTCGGCGGTCAGCGCGTACACCCCGTCGGCGAGAATCTCGAGGGTCTGCTCCTTCTCGCCCAGATCGGCGGAGGAAGCGAAGGACAGTGCGGTCATATGGAACCACCCCAGTTAGTAAAAGGTTTGAACGAATCTGTGACCAATGTAAGTGGCGTCACACCGGATGCGCAAGCCTTTGACCACTTCGGCACGGTGCATGCGGCGCCACCTCTACGCTGGCGGGGTGAGCGAGCCTGCGGACGACGTGGACAACCTGGACTTTCTGAGCTTTGTCGACTTCGCCGTGCGCAAGACGACGCGCGTCATGCCCGAGGTCGATCCCCAGTCGATGCGGCTCGTGCTCGAACTGACCCGGGTCGCGAGTGCACTCGTCTACGACCTCGAGTCCACCGTGCACCGCCCGCAGGGCTGGAGCTGGCCCGGCTTCCGGGTGCTGTTCATGCTGTGGTTGTCCGGGCCGAGCGATGCCAAGCGGGTCGCCCAGCTCTCCGGTATGAGCCGCGCCGCCGTGTCCGCGCTGGTCAACACGCTGGAACGGGACGGCCTCGTGACCCGGCGGCGCTCTGAGCGCGACCGGCGCTCGGTCGAGCTGAGTCTGACCCAGGCCGGCGTCGACGCGATCACCAGCACCTACGCGGCGCACAACAAGCGCGAACGGACCTGGACGAGCGTGCTGACCAAGCCCGAGCAGACCATCCTGATCGGCCTGCTGGAGAAGCTCGCCACCGCGGCCGACGACCTCGATATCCACACCCGCGACTGAGTCGCGGCGCCGGAGTACTTGCGCTTTGTGATGACCCTCACTTACGGTAGGGCAGCCAATCAATCAAAGCATTGATTGATTGATCCCTTCACACCCCATTGAGGTGATCATGTCGCTCGACATCTCCACGGCCGCCGGCGGCGGCACGACCCGGCCGGACGACGCCGGTCTCGACGCCGTCCTCGCCCTTGCTCGGCAACGCCGACGCCTGTCGCTCGGCTCCGCAGCCGTCCTGCTCGCGGTGTTCATGGGCTACATCGTCCTGACAACCTCCACCACGGTCTTGTCCGGCCGCCTCGGCGGACTCGGCATCGCGTACTGGGTCGGGTTCGCCGTCTTCGCCGCGATCCTCGTCGTCGCGCAGATCTACACCCGCTGGGCGCGCCGCATGGATGCAGTCGTCGATGCGCACCTTGCCGCGCTGGAAGGGCGGTGACCGGCATGGGACTCAGCGTCGCGATCGTCGTCGCCATCATCGGTGTCACCCTCGGCATCACCTACCTGGCCGCCAAGCGCAACACCTCCACGGACTCGCACTACGTCGCCGAGGGGCAGGTCGGGCCCGTCGGCAACGGACTGGCCATCTCCGGCGACTACGTCTCGGCCGCTTCGTTTCTCGGTATCACCGGCATGATCGGGATCGCCGGGTTCAGTGGCTTCTACTACGCCACCGCGGTGCCTCTGGCGTACCTGCTGGTGCTGCTCATCATTGCCGAACCGCTGCGCAACCTCGGCCGCTTCACCCTCGCCGACGCCGTCGCCGCCCGGTTCGACGGCCGCGGACTGCGCGCCGCTCTCGCCGTCACCACGATCGTCATCTCCGCGATGTACATGGTGATCCAGTTCGTCGGCGCGGGACTGCTCGTGCAGGCCCTGCTGGGCATCAAGTTCTGGGTCGCCGTCATCGTCCTCGGGCTGCTCATGGTCGTCTACACCATGTTCGGCGGCATGCTCGCCACCACCTGGGTGCAGGTGCTCAAGACCGGGCTGCTGCTGACCGGCACCGCTCTCATCCTGTTCCTGGTGCTCGCGAAGTACGGGCCGAGCCCGCTGCACGTCGTCGAGCCGCTGCCGGACTCGGTCACGTCGTCGCACCCGCAGAACACCACCAAGACCTTCGACATCATCTCCCAGCAGCTCGCCCTTGCCCTCGGCGTGATGGGTCTGCCGCACGTGATGGTCCGGTTCCTCACCGTCAAGGACGCCCGCGCCGCCCGCAAATCCGGTGTGGTCGCACTGTGGATCTTCAGCGCCTTCTACGTGGTGCTGCCGTTCGTCGGATACGGCGCGATCCGCGCCCTCGGATCCGACGCCATCGCCGCCGCGCATCCACAGGGTAACCTCGCCGTCGTTCAGCTCGCCGGCGCCCTCGGCGGTCCTGCCCTCGAGGCCGTGATCATCGGCATCACCCTCGCCACGATCCTCGCGGTCCTCGCCGGCGTCGCCATCGCCACCTCCGGAGCGTTCGCGCACGACCTCTACACTCACGTCGTCAAGGGCGGAAAGGCCACCGGTGAACAGCAATTGAAGGTGGCCCGGCTGTCACTGCTCGGCATCGCCGTCGTCGCCATGTTCCTCGCGCTCGGGGCCAAGGGCTTCAACCTCGGCTTCCTCGCCAACGTCGCGTTCGCCGTCGCCGCGAGCACCAGCCTGCCTGTGCTGCTGCTGAGCATCTACTGGCGCGGATTCAACCGCGTCGGCGCGACCTGGGCCCTGGTCGGCGGCCTCGCAGTGAGCCTCGGGTTGGTGGCGATCAGTCCCAACATCCTGGGACCCACCGGGCTGATCCACGGGATCGACCCGATCTTCCCGCTCACGATCCCGGCCCTCGTGTCCGTGCCGGCGGGATTCCTGCTGGCCTATGTGGGCTCGCTGGTCGGCCGCTCCCGGCCGGAGGCCGCCGGCACCGACTTCGCCGAGATCGAACGCCTCGCACTCATCGGCCGCTGACACGGCCGGTGTGTCCTTCGGGCTGCCAGGACAGCCCGAAGGACACACCGCCGCGGCCACCACGGGTAGGGGAGCTACTGCCAGGGGATCCGGTAGGACTCCCATTCCTGCCCTTCCGCAGTCGAGGTACGCGGCGGTTCCGGGAACCACCGGAGCCGCGGATTCGTCTTGAGTTCGGCCACCTCCGGCGGAACCGGACGCGCCGTCACCTCGATCTCGGACCACCGGCACTGTCCGGCAGCGACTCTCGACGCATACAGCCGCAACTCGGGGGACGCTTCCGCGGTCGCTGCGAGTTGTTCCATCAACGCATCGTCGACCTCGATGCGTCGGTCCCGGTCGGCGCCGGCGAACCCTCGTGCGCGGATCACGGCAGCTTCGAAGTCGGTCACGGCCTGGTGGATTCGCCGCAGTGGACTGTCGAGGTGCGGCGGTACTTCCCTCATATCGCATCCGCCCACGGGTCCTCACCGACCGAATACGCGCTGGAGGGCTTGTTCACGGGGCCGCTCACGTCTGCGACGCCGGCGAGGTCGATGGCCACCTCCGCCCTGTGCTCGGTGCGCTCGTGCGCCTCGGTCAGCGGCGCCAGCTTCTGCTCGACCCGATCCTTCAGGACGTCCGCCGGCGACGACAGTGCGTCGAGGAATTCCTTCAATGCGTCGGCGAGCTCGCGGATCCGGTCCACTACATCGTCGACGAATTCCATCGTGTTCTGAACGATTTTGGTGATCGTGACGATCTGTGCGGCCGTACCGACGAACGGAGTCTTCTTCAGCAGGAACTTCAACTTCTGCAACGCGTCGTCGAATGCCACTTCTTCTTCGAGCATCTCCTTCAGTGACCGAACCGCCGTGACGATCCCCTCCCGGATCTTCTCCGCAACCAGGTAGCACGTCTCCTTGATGACGCGTCCGACCGGTCCCTCCCATCGGAGGGCATCGACGATGCGGTCGGCGTAGTCCGTGAACGCCCGGGCGGCCTGCCCGCCCCAGTGGGGATCCAGGGTCCGGACGACGGCGGCGAGGTTCCCGCCGCTGGTCTCTACCGCCTCCCCGGCGATGCGATAGGCGTCGCCGAGGCGCTCGAGTTCGTTCCAGTTTCCGCCCAGCGGTTCGACGACCTGCGCGATCGGGCTCCACCCGGTCAGCATGTCGATCGCCTCGTCGACATCGCCGAGCCAACCGGCTGCATCCGCGACGACCTGGCGGACGTCCTCGGGGAGGGTTTCGGGGTGACCGAGTTCGATCCGGTCCGGACCGCCATGCGGGAAGGTGCCGGGATACGGCCGCGCCGGACCGGGCGCCGGTGTGTCGGGATCGAATGCGTCGACCGACTCCGGGAAGAGCATGTTGGCATTGAGCCGTTCGTAATTCCGTGCCTCGGTGTCGTCGTACATCCACGCGCACCGGTTCAGTTCGATGCTGGTCTTCAGGCAGAGATCGGCAACCTGGAAGTATCGAGACTGTGCCGACGGGAGAACCGCCTGGAACCCGGCCCGGATCGTCTGCAACAGCACACCGTCGAAATTGCCGTTCGGCTCACCGTGGACGGCGAGATACCGGTTCGCCCGCACAACATCGTGTCCGATCTCCTGCACGGCGACGGCAGCGCCGGCTATCCGGCGTGTGGTGGCGGAGAATTCCTCGTGCGTCCCGGACATCACGATCTCCTCAGCGACGCGACGAGATCATCGATAGAGCTGTCGTCGAGCTGTCCGGCCACACCGCGATCCGCCCGGACGACGAAGACCGCGACCTCCGCTGTTGCAAGGCCGGTGGTGGCCACGACGTCCAACCGCGCTGCCGGCGGGTCACATTCGTCGGTGGGTGGGATGTCGGACACCAGAGCCGTGATCCGGACTGCCGGGTTTCCGGCAATCTCGAAATGGACGGGGTCCGAATAGTTGATCGTCGGCAGTCGTCCGTCGTCGGAGTACATCCATTCGACCGCCCGGACTTCGTGAGCAGCGACGGTCAGGAGGTCGCCCGCTGGGCGCCCCGTGATCCCCACTGCGGCCAGCATCGACATGTCGTCCGCCTCGCAGTACTCCTTCCCGAAAGCGGATGCCGAACCGATCATCATCGCTGCACCGTCCCGGCTTCTCCAGCCCATGACCGATTGGCCCTGCCCGAACCAGCCGGCTGGAGTGGTGTACGTGAGCCCGAACCGTGTCGGTACCGGTTGCGGTTGCCCTTCGGGAACCTCCGGCGGGAGCGGAGCGCGCTCCATCGACGGGAAACCCGGGGGGAGTTCGCGCGGTGGTGTTGCGGCAGTGGGCGACTCGGTGCGTGTCGTCGTGATCGGTGGTGGTGGCGCCCAGCCGGAATCCGGAAGGTCCGGCCTCAGCAGGCTCGCTGCTGCGGATATTCCACCGATGGCCAGCAAGCCCCCCACGTACCACAACGCCACCTTGGCCAGCTGAAGGACAACGACGCCCCATTTCGACATTGTTCGATCCCCCCTATCGACGGCAGAACCATACCAGTTGATGTGTTCCGCATGGGGATTGAGCTTTTCTGGGCCGCGCAGATACCCGGATCGTCGTGTGTTCGTTCCCGGCTGTCGGGATGCAACCGTCGGCGACGTGCGCGGTCGTCCTGGCGACCGACGGGGTGCGGCAGCGGTTGACCGGCAGACGCGCGGGTGCGGTCGAGGGAGGTCATGCGCTGTCCGCGAGGCGGTTCGCCCTCGCCCTTACGTACTGTCGAGGCGCCACTGCGCGAGTTGGACAGCGTTCGAGATGCATTCGGTCAGCACGGCCAATCGTTCGGTGGGTCCGTGCGCCGTGAGTACCTGCAGCCGGTCGGCCTCACCCATAGGGACGAAGCGTGCCAGCGCGAACAGCCGGGCACCCGGCTCGTCGGGCAGTTCGGTGATGCTCGGGGGTTCGATCCGGCCGCCCGACAGGCGGTCGAGCAGACCGTACAGCCGGCCGAGCCCCACGCTCAGGCCGGAGAAGTCCACCGGACCGGACTCCATGTCCGGCCACGGCTCGACCTCCGCCCGCGGATACGGGTCGTCCGGTAGCCAGTCGATCACCCGGATGCGTTCCTCGCCGATGCATTCCAGGAAGTAGCGACCGTCGTCGAGTTCGGTGTCCATCACGATCCGCGCGACCGTGCCGACGTCGTGGCGGGTCTCGCCCCCACCCACCTCGTGGCCTCGCTCGATGAGCACCACGCCGAACCGCGGCCCGTCCGGATCTGCGAGGCAGTCCCGGACCAGCTCGCGATACCTCGGTTCGAACACGTGGAGTGGAAGGGCGTCGCCCGGAAGCAGCGCGGTTCCCAGCGGGAACATCGGGAGCACGGGCATCAGGGCAGCCGCAGCCGCGGTATCGGCGGCGCCGGGATCGGCTCGCCGCGCGCGATCTCCGTCAACAGGTGTTCCGCCCATGCCGCGAGGCCGTCTATGTCCAGCCCGTGCGGCGGCTCGTCCTCGTAATGGCGGATCCGAGCCTCCCCCTGCCGTAGCAGCGACGCGGCCCCGGCCGGATTGTCCCGCAGCAGATGCGTCAGCCCCACGGTGAGCTGCGCCAAGCCCTGCCACAGCGTCCGCTCGTCGGCCGGCGCCGACTTCCACGTGCCTTCCAGCACCTCGTGCGCATGGAACGGATACCCGTGGTCGAGCAGCCGCTGCGCCTCGGTGATCGCCTCGTCGGGCTCGAGCTGCAGGTCCTCCGGGACCCGTTCGACTCCCTCCTCGCCGTAGGGCAACGGGCGCCCCAGGGCGTCGCGCGGGCGGGCGTTCTGCGGTTTGCCGTCGACCGTTCGATCCCGTTCAGCCATGCACCCAGCGTAAACCGGCTGCGCCGACGCGACCCCGCTTCTCGCGCGCCTCGTCGACCGCGTAGGCCAGCTCGTCGCGCAGCAGCTCCGGGGTGGCCGGGCAGACGTGGGTGTGGTGGCCGGTCCGGAACAGGTACCGCCCGTCGCCTGCGACGTCGAACCAGCCGAGATCGGTGACCGGCGTGAAGTTCAGACCGTCCGGTGAGCACAGCACCCGCACGCTGCCCGTCCCGGACCGCGGATCGGTCAGTAGCCGCCGCAACCGGACGGCCGGGGGCGCCTGCGCGGTCCGGAGCACCTGCGTCGGGCGCGCGAACTCCGCCACTTCCGCGGTGGGTGCCGACAGCGCCGGCGCCGTACCCGGGGGCGCGCCGGGTAGGCACTGTACGACCGCCTCCGCCAGTGTGTGCGCCGCGGTCGCCGTCACGACGAGATCGCCGGCACGTCCCGGATCCTGCCGCGCCAGAACGGCGGAGTCGTGCCTGATGCATCCCCGCAGCCGCAACTCGGAGCCCTCCGAGAACTGCCCGTATACCTCGACGGCGACCTCCGCGTATCGCATCGTCGCTATCGCCGCGGTGAGCCGCTCGTCGGGATTCGTGCGCCGCCACCGGTGGGCCGCCTCGAGGTTCGCGGCGTGCTCGTCCTCCCACAGCGCGGTGGAGCGGTAGCGCAGAGGAAACGGAATCTCGTCGAGTCCCGTCGCGGTCCACAGGGCCAGGAACCGGTCGGGGGTGAGCCGCCACCTCATGCCGGATCGACCCCCAGCACCGGCGGCGCGGTGAGCGGCATCGGACCGACGAGCTCGTTCCCGTTGTCGGTGCCCACCAGATAACTGGGCACCGTGCGGGCGGCCTCGTCGTCGCGCGCAGGACGCGCCGGGGCGCCCAGCATGCCCGGGTACATGCCGCCCGGACGGGCCGACCCGGCGCGGGCGCCGGCGCCCGACGTCGCCGGGTTCGTCGTACCGTTCGCGACCGGTAGGCCACCCACGGGTCCGAGCCCGCCGGGACCGGCAGCGCCGGAGCCGCCGCTTCCACCGCCGGCGCCTCCGGACGTTGGACCACCGGGTCCGCCCGGAGGTCCACCCGAACCCGGGTACCGCTCCGGGCCCGACGTCGCGCCGGCCGTCGTCGTCGCGGCCGGGGTGGTGGCTGCAGGCTCGCCGGCGCCCGGCGCGGGGCCGCCCGGGTCTGCTTCCCCGTCTGTCGCGGAGGTGCCGCGGGACGGAGCGTCCGTGACCTGCCCGTCGTCGGCGCCGGCCACCGAGGCCGAGGGGCCGATGCCGCCGCCCCGGCCCTCCGCGCTGCCCGAGGGGTGGCGCGACAGGTCTGCCCCGACCGGACCGGATCCTGCCGTCGCCTCGTGCGGCGACGGCAGGACCGGAACCGCCGTGCCGGATTCACGGTAATGCGGGACGTAGAGCGATTCCATGACGCGTACCGCCTCGGCGTGCGCCGCCTCCGCCGCCCGCGCGAACTCGGCCGTGTCCTGGGGCACCACCACGCCCAACGGCATCGGAATCTGCGCCGGCGGTGGTGGCACGTTGTTCCGCACAGCCGAAGCGACCTCCGATGCCGCAGCGAGTTTGGTCGACACCGCAAGCAGCGCGGTCACGAGTTGTTCGGTCGACCTCGCGAAGGAGCGGGTCGCCGCCACGGCGCGGCGCGCCGCGTCACCATCCCACCCCTCGGCAATCTTGTTGCAGATCATCTGGGTTCCGAAGATGAAACCGACGCTCATGTCGGTCGCGATCTTGCGCCAGCTCTCCGCCAGGCTTCGCATCGCGCCCGGGTCCATTCTCTGGACGTCTCGATAGATGGCGTCGTGCTCCATGCTGTGGAAGTTCTCGAATGCGGTGGCGTAGTCGGGATCGAAGCTGCCTTCGAGCCGTGCCACCAGTCTGGTGTGCCAGTCCGCCAGCGCGCCGACCCGCTCCGGTACCCGATGCTCGAGCAGCGGTTCGAGCATCGCTGCGACGGGATTCTCGTTCTCCGGCACCCTATTCGGTGCTTTCGCTCACGGTCGCGACGTGCTGCGCCGTGCGTCTTCCGGTGCCGTGCGAAACATCAAGTGACGTGTCCATGGAGTCCCCCCGATTCCGTGGTAGTGCGCAGCATCGTAGCGGACCGTGCGGTCTCGTGGCGAGTCGTGCCGAGGAACGAACGGCATCAGCCATCCGCGACTTTTCCAGTCATGCGCTCCCCCAATTGTGTTCGCGGACGACTGGCGCCCGCGCGGATACAGCACGACTCGTGGAATTCTCCGGGTTTCGGAGTGATGCGCAGTGGCGGCGGTTCACGCGGAGTCGGTGGTGCCGAGTTGCCGGGCCCAGTCGTAGTCGGCGTCGAGGAAGCCCTGTCCACCGGCGGCGAACGTATCGCGCATGCGGGAGAGCACCTCGTGGAACTGGGTGAGACGCTCGTAGGCGGACTCGGGGGTGCCTCTGGCCTTGGTGAGGAAACCTTGCCGCAGTGCCTCGGCGGATTCGAACCCCCCGAAGCTTCCGGCTCTGGTCAAGTCCTCGGATCGCACGATGGCTTCGCCAAGGATGGCGAGCATGCTGTCGCAGAGTGCGACGATCTCGTCGATCGTGTGCGGTGCGAGTCGCAGTGGCCTGTTCACGCTGGTCCTTTCGATCTGTCGTCGATGAGGGCCGAGATCCGAGAGGAGGTGTCCTCGAGTCCGGCGCACCACTCCACTTCGGGGACTCCATTGCCGTGGTCGGGGAGATAGACACGGGAGATGATGAGAACCCCGTACGACGTCTCCACAGTGACGGCACACGACTGACGCAAGCTCGGGTCGACCTCGAGGAGGGCGCGTCGTCCGTTGATCTCGATGGGAGTGGCGTACTCGGCGACCTTCTCCTGCACCTCGGCGAAGGTGATGTTGCCGGAGTTGAGATTGAGTCCGTAGCGACGGAGAACGCCGGGGATGCGCAGCGTGCCGTGATAGCTGCACCCGAGGAAGGTGAAGTGCGTCGCGGCGAAGTCGCTGATCTCCTCCGACCTCGGGTCGTAGCCTGCCTCGACGAGCACTCGGTCGGGGATGTCGAGGCAGGGGTCGAACGTGACTGGGGGGCGGTCGGATTCGTCGACGATGCGGGGTGTGCGTGTCGTCGTGGTGGTGGCGGGTGGTTCCGTGGGTGCCGCGGGCGTGACGGCGGTGCACGCGCTGACCGCCGCCGCGACGAGGGCGACGATCCATCCGCGAGTGCGCAGGTGTCGTCGTCGCTCTCGTTCGCTCGCTTCCCGGTCGCACGCGACGTCGATTGCGGGCGCGGACGACCGACGGCCGCGCGAACATTGCCCCCCACCCATGGACCCCCCGATCCGTCGTGTGGGGACAGATGCTAGCGGACGGCGCCCACGAGCCGGAGGGCGAGATCGGAGTAGAGGTGCGCGAGGGCGTGGGGCTCGTGGTAGCGGCCGGAGGGGTACCAGCGGCAGATGTCGACGCACAGCGACATCAGGGCAAGGGTGACGCCCTCGGTGTCGGGGACGGTGAACTCACCCGAGGCGACGCCGGCGTCGACGATGGTGCGGACGACCTGGGTGGTGCGCCGCCGCAGGCCGGTGATGACGCGGTAGTGCTCGGGCGTCAGGGCGGTGAGCTCGTACTGGACGACGCGGGCGCGGCGATGGTGCTCGGCCTGCCACTCGGCGAACCGGCCGATGACGTTGGCCAGCCGAGTGGTGGCGTCCTCGCCGGGGAGGTCGGCGTCGCGCACGACCTCGAGGGCCAGGTCGTGGCCCTCGTAGCTGATCGCGTAGAGCAGCTCTTCCTTGGACTTGTAGTGGGGATACATCGCGGCCGGGCTCATGTCGAGGCGGGCGGCGATCAGCCTGGTGGTGGTGCCGCCGTAGCCGTTCTCGGCGAACACCTCGACGGCCGCCTCGCGTAGGCGGGCCGCGGCCTTCGATCCGCTGATCACCGCGTCCCTCGATGTGCTCACGTCCTGCTCCCGTTCCTGCTACGGCCCTGGTTGACAAGATAGCGGCCGCGGTTCACTATAAGCGCACGCTTAGAAAATAAGCAGATGCTTACAGATTTGAGGAGCGGTTGATGCAACGCACCCTGTACGGCCCCGATCACGAGGCGTTCCGCGAGTCGGCGCGCGAGTTCGTGAACCGGTTCGTCATGCCCCGTGCGGAGGAGCTCATCGAACGTCACGAGATTCCCCGTGACATCTGGATCGAGGCCGGTAAGGCCGGCTTCCTGGGACTCGAGATCCCGGAGCGCTTCGGTGGCATGGAGGCGAACGACTACCGCTTCAACGCCATCCTCGGCGAGGAGTTCGCCCGCGCGAACATGGCGCTGTCGTCGTCGATGGGCATCCACTCGGACATCACCGTTCCCTACATCGTCCACCTGGGCAACGAGGAGCAGCGTGAGCGCTGGCTGCCGCGCTGCGCCACCGGTGAGCTCATCTGCGCCATCGGTATGACCGAGCCTTCCGGCGGTTCCGACCTCGCCAACCTGAAGACCACCGCCGTGCGCGACGGTGACGACTGGATCCTCAACGGCGCCAAGACCTTCATCACCAACGGTTACAACTGCGACCTCGTCGTCGTCGCGGCCCGCACCGACCCGTCGAAGGGCGCGAAGGGCATCTCCCTGTTCGCCGTCGAGCGCGGCATGGAGGGCTTCGAGAACGGTCGCAAGCTCGACAAGGTCGGCCAGCCCGAGGCCGACACCGCAGAGTTGTTCTTCAAGGACGTCCGCGTCCCGCACGCCAACCTCATCGGCGAGGAGGGCATGGGCTTCATCTCGATGATGAAGATGCTGCCGCAGGAGCGGCTCGGGTCCGCGGTCAACAACGTGCACCACGCCAAGCACATCCTGCTCGAGACCATCGAGTACGCGAAGGAGCGCAAGGCGTTCGGCCAGGCCATCGGCGCCATGCAGTACAACAAGTTCCTGCTCGCCGAGCTGATCACCAAGATCGAGGTGGCCGAGGCCTACGTCGATCAGGCCGTCGAGGCCCACGCCGACGGCAAGCTCACCGCCGTGGACGCGGCCAAGGCCAAGTGGTGGACCGCGCAGACGCAGTCCGAGGTCCTGGACGCGTGCGTGCAGATCCACGGTGGCTACGGCTTCATGAACGAGTACCGTGTGGCTCGTGCATGGAAGGACGCCCGCGTCACCAAGATCTGGGCCGGCACCAACGAGATCATGAAGGAACTCATCGGCCGCGATCTGGGCCTGTAGAGACTCGAAGCGTCAACACAAAACAAGGAGCACGTGATGCCCGAAGCTGTGATTGTGTCCGCCGCCCGTTCTCCCATCGGGCGGGCGATGAAGGGGTCGCTCAGGACGGTGCGTCCGGACGACCTGGCCACCCAGATGGTCGCGGCCGCCCTGGCGAAGGTGCCGGAGCTGGACCCGGCCCAGATCGACGACCTGATGCTCGGCTGCGGCCAGCCCGCCGGCCAGTCCGGGTTCAACATCGCCCGCGTCGTCGCCGTGCAGCTGGGCTACGACTTCCTGCCCGGCGTGACCGTCAACCGCTACTGCTCGTCGTCGCTGCAGACCACCCGCATGGCGCTGCACGCGATCAAGGCCGGCGAGGGGGACGTGTTCATCTCCGCCGGTGTCGAGTCCGTCTCCAGCTTCGTCACCGGCAACGCCGACGGCCTGCCGAACACCAAGAACCCGCTCTTCGCCGACGCCGAGGCCCGCACCGCCACGCTCGCCGAGGGCGGCACCGCGTGGACCGACCCGCGCAGCGAGGCCCTGCTGCCCGACGTCTACATCGCGATGGGCCAGACCGCGGAGAACGTCGCCTCGCTCACCGGCATCTCCCGCGAGGACCAGGACCGGTGGGGTGTGCGGTCGCAGAACCGGGCCGAGGAAGCCATCAAGTCGGGCTTCTTCGAGCGCGAGATCAGCCCCGTCACCCTGCCCGACGGCACCGTCGTGACCACCGACGACGGGCCGCGGCCCGGCACCACCTACGAGGCCGTGAGCCAGCTGAAGCCGGTCTTCCGCCCCGACGGCACCATCACCGCCGGCAACGCCTGCCCGCTCAACGACGGCGCCGCGGCCCTGGTGATCATGTCCGACACCAAGGCCAGGGAGCTCGGGCTGACCCCGCTGGCGCGGATCGTCTCGACCGGCGTGTCCGGCCTGTCGCCGGAGATCATGGGTCTGGGCCCGATCGAGGCCGTGAAGAAGGCGCTCGCCCACGCCGGCAAGACCATCTCCGACATCGACCTGTTCGAGATCAACGAGGCGTTCGCCGTGCAGGTGCTCGGCTCCGCCCGCGAGCTCGGCATCGACGAGGACAAGCTGAACGTCTCCGGTGGTGCGATCGCCCTCGGTCACCCGTTCGGCATGACCGGCGCGCGGATCACCGCCACCCTGCTCAACAACCTGCAGACCCACGACAAGCAGTTCGGCGTGGAGACCATGTGCGTCGGCGGCGGTCAGGGCATGGCAATGGTGCTCGAGCGCCTGAGCTGATCGTCCCCCTCGGACCGGGAAGTCGGATGAGGCGCGGTCGCGGGCCCGAAAGGGCTTGTGGCCGCGCCTTTTTCGAATATCAAGTCTTGAACTCGAGCGCGAATTCAACTATACAATTCGCATAGGTATCGACTATCGGAGGAGACTACACACATGTCCGTGCTCGACAAGTTCCGCCTCGACGACCGCGTCGCGATCGTCACCGGCGCCTCCTCGGGCCTCGGCGTCGCCTTCGCCCAGGCTCTCGCGGAGGCCGGGGCCGACGTCGTGCTCGCGGCCCGTCGCGCCGACCGGCTCGAGCGGACCGCCGAACTCGTCCGCGCCGCCGGCCGCCGCGCGCTGAGCGTCGAGACCGACATCGCCGAGCCCGAGCAGGCGCAACGGATGGTCGATGCCGCGGTCGAGCACTTCGGCAAGGTCGACATCCTCATCAACAACGCCGGCATCGGCACGGCCGTCCCGGCCACCAAGGAGACCCCGGAGCAGTTCCGGCGCGTCATCGACATCAACCTGAACGGCTCCTATTGGGCCGCGCAGGCCGCCGGGCGCGTCATGCAGCCCGGCAGCTCCATCGTCAACATCTCCTCCGTCCTGGGCCTCACCACCGCGGGACTGCCGCAGGCCGCCTACGCCGCCAGCAAGGCCGGCGTGATCGGCCTGACCCGGGACCTGGCCCAGCAGTGGGGGGCACGCAAGGGCATCCGCGTCAATGCCATCGCGCCGGGATTCTTCGAGACCGAGATGACCGACGAGTACCAGCCCGGCTACCTCGACAGCATGAAGCCGCGAATCGTCCTGGGCCGCACCGGTGATCCCGCGGAGATCGCCGCCACCGCCGTGTGGCTCACCTCGGAGGCCGCCGGCTACGTCACCGGCCAGACGATTGCGGTCGACGGCGGCCTGACCATCAACTGAAGTTTCCAACCACAACAGCACGGAGGTAAGCAGTGAGCGAAACAGTCACCCGCACCGCCATCGTCACCGGGGCCGCGCGCGGCATCGGCGCCGCAGTCGCCAAGCGGCTGGCGCAGGACGGATTCCAGGTCGCGGTCCTGGACCTCGACGAGTCCGCATGCGGCGACACCGTCTCGGCCATCGAGGCGGCCGGCGGCAAGGCCCTCGCGGTGGGTGCGAACGTCGCCGACGAGCAGTCCGTCGCCGCGGCTGTGGAGAGGGTCGCGAACGAGCTGGGCGATCCCACGGTGCTGATCAACAACGCCGGCATCACCCGCGACAACCTGCTGTTCAAGATGACCGTCGACGACTGGGACGCCGTGATGAACGTGCACCTGCGGGGCGCGTTCCTCATGTCCCGGGCGACGCAGAAGTACATGGTGGAGGCCAAGTTCGGCCGCATCGTCAACCTGTCGAGCACCTCCGCGCTGGGCAACCGCGGTCAGGTCAACTACTCCGCCGCCAAGGCCGGCATGCAGGGCTTCACCAAGACCCTCGCGATCGAGCTCGGCAAGTACGGCGTCACCGCCAACGCGATCGCCCCCGGCTTCATCGAGACCGAGATGACCGCTGCGACGGCCGAGCGGATGGGCATGTCGTTCGAGGACTTCAAGGCCGCCGCGGCCTCGCAGATCCCCGTCGCCCGCACCGGAAAGCCCGACGACATCGCGCACACCGCCTCGTTCCTCGCGAGCGAGGGTGCGGGATTCGTGTCGGGTCAGGTCATCTACGTCGCCGGTGGTCCGAAGGACTGACGGCGGGGACCGATCCACGACGACGCCGTGCGTCCCTCCCCCCTGCGGGAGGACGCACGGCGTCGTCGTCTGTGCGGTCGGCTACGGCTGCCGGACCGTCTGCCGGCGGTGCAGAAGCCAGCACGCGCCCGCGATCGTGGCGGTGAGTGCGCCCGTCGCGATGAGCTGGGTGCGGGCGGCCGTGTCGAACAGCGCGAGCACGGCGATGCCGGCGAGCAGGCCGAGGGTCGCGTACGACAGGTACGGGAAGCCCCACATCTTCAGCGGCAGGGCGTCTTCGGTGCCGTCGCGCCGGGCCCGCCGGCGCAGCACGAGGTGCGAGACCGCCACGAACGTCCACAGAACGAGGATGGTCGAGCCCACGGCGTTGAGCAGCAGCGGCAACACCTTGTCGGGACGCACGTAGTTGAGTGCGACGGTGACGAATCCGAACGCGACCGAGGCGAGGACCGCGTTGCGGGGCACCCCGTTGGCGGCCACCCGGCCGAACGCGGGGTAGGCCGAACCGCGTTGCGAGAGGGAGTAGATCATCCGTGAGGCGCTGAAGAGCATCGCGTTGAGCGAGGACAGCAGCGCCACCACCACGATCACGGTCATCACGGCGGCCGCCCCCGGCACGGCGCCGGCGTTCAGCACCGCGACGAACGGGCCCGTGACGAGATCCTCGGACGTCCACGGCAGCACCGTCACCATGATCAGCACCGAGCCGATGTAGAAGACCAGGATGCGCCAGATCAGCGTGCGCACCGCGCGGCCGACGTTGCGGCGCGGATCGGAGGTCTCGGCGGCCGCGATGGCGATGATCTCGGTGCCGCCGAACGCGAACACCACGATGAGCAGGCCCGCGGCGATACCGGCGATACCGGTCGGCGCGAAGCCGCCGTGCGCGGTGAGGTTCGCGAACCCGGTGCTGTCGAAGGCGGGCACCCATCCCGCGATCATCGCGACGCCGATCGCGAGGAAGGCGACGATGGCGACGATCTTCAGTGCCGCGAACCAGAATTCGACCTCGCCGAACCGGCGTACGCCGACGAGGTTCACGCCGGTGAGCACCACCATGAAGAACAGTGCCGCGGCCCACTGCGGGATCCCGGGAATCGAGGCGGCGGTGATGGCGGCGGCGCCGGTCGCCTCCGCCGCGATCACGATGACCACCTGGATCCAGTACAGCCAGCCGATGGTGCGGCCGGCGACGGAGCCGAGGGCGTTCTCCGCGTGCACGGAGAAGGCGCCGCTGGCGGGGTTCGCGGCCGCCATCTCGCCCATCATCCGCATGATGAGGACGACGAGAGCCGCGGCGGCGAGGAACGAGACGAGGATGGCCGGGCCCGCGACGGCGATGCCGGCGCCGGAGCCGACGAACAGTCCCGCGCCGATCGCGCCGCCGAGACTCATCATCACCAGCTGTCGCGGCCGCATCGCCTGGTGCAGCATCGCCCGCGGCGCCGGCTCGGTGGTGGTGGCCGGCGTGGTGGCCAAGGTGTCAGTCATCGATGCGCTCCCCGGCCGGCACCAGCTGGTCGAGGGCGATCTCGAACGCGGTGGCCGCGACGCCCGTATGGTCGGCGCAGCGGTCGTGGCAGCGCTGCAGCGCACCCGCGACGGTGTCCGAGACGTCGCCGAAGATCGCCGCGTCCGAGACCTCCACGTCACCCTCCATGAGCTGGGCGAAGGCGCGGGCCATGCCGCTGTTGGCGATGAAGTCGGGGATCACGGAGACGGACTTGTCCGCGTGCTCGTAGGTGGGGCCGTAGAAGATCTCGTCGTCGGCGAAGGGCACGTTCGCTCCGCTGGCGATCACCTCGAGGCCGGCCGCGACCATACGGTCGACCTGTTCGCGGGTGACCAGGCGGGAGGCCGCGCAGGGGAGGAAGATCTCGGCGCCGAGGTCCCAGATCGCGTCGTGCACCTCGGTGAAGGGACGCATCCGGTCGCTGCGGAGCGCGTTGCCGTCCTTGTTCAGCAGCAGCGTGCGCACCTCGTCGAAGTCGAGACCGGCCGTGTCGAGGATGCCGCCGTCGCGGTCGATGATGCCGACCACGCGAGCCCCGGCCTGGGCCAGGTAGTAGGCCGCGGCCGCGCCGACGTTGCCCCAGCCCTGGACGATCACCCGCTTGCCCCCGAGCCCGTGATTGCCGGCGGGGTCGCCGTAGATGCGGTAGTGGTGGCGCACCGACTCGGCGACGCCCCAGCCCGTGATCAGATCGGCCACCGTGTACTTCGCATCCGGTGCCGGGGTGAACCGGGTGTCCTCGACGACCTTCGCGACACCGAGCCGCAGCTGCCCGACCCGCTGGACGCGTTCGCGGTCGTCCGCCGCGAAGTGCCCGTTGACGACGCCCTCCTGCGGATGCCACAGCCCGTTGCTCTCGGTGAGCGGCACCACCTCGGTCATCTCGTCGACGTTCAGGTCGCCGCCGGTGCCGTAGTAGGCGCGCAGCAGCGGCGCGACCGCCCGGAACCAGCGCCGCAGCACGCCGTCCTTGCGGGGATCGGAGGGGTCGAAGTCGATGCCGGACTTGGCGCCGCCGATGGCCGGACCGGAGACGGTGAACTTGACCTCCATCGTCTTCGCCAGCGACTCGACCTCGCGGCGGTCGAGGCCGCGGCGCATCCGCGTGCCGCCACCGGCCGCGCCGCCGCGCAGGGAGTTGATGACGACCCAGCCGCGGGCGGTGGTCTCGGTGTCGTGCCACTCGAAGACGATCTCGGGGGCCTTGTCCTCGAAACGGGTCAGCAGGTTCTTCATGTCTTCTCTCGGGAGTCGGGACGGTGCGATGCCCGGGGAGCGGGCGAATGAAGAAGACTGTGACCGTGGTTACAGAGGGGGCGCAAGTGCGGCCTGCACTACTGGTCAGGCTGAAGAGCTGTAGCGCAGCCGCCCGTCGTTTTTCTGTGCAGTGTGCAGAGCTGTTTCGACGTTTTCGGCGGGCGGGGGCGAGCGCGCCGACCTTCAGCTCTACCGACGGTAGGCGGGCGCTTTGGCGGTTTTGCCCGGCTGCAGCGTGCGGAGCAGCGGCATGGCCCGGTACCGCACCACCTCCGACAGCACCATGACGCTGGTCGACCGGGCGACGATCGACGACCGGTTCAGTTCGATCAGCGTCTGCTGCAGACCGAGGTGGGAGTCCGCGGCGATCCGGCACAGAATGTCGCCGGCGCCGGTCGTCGCGAACGCCTCGAGCACCCCCGGAATCGCTTCGAGGACATCGGTGATCGCTTCGAGCGCGCCCTGGACGATCTCCATCGTCACGAAGGCCTGGACCTCGAATCCGGCGGCCGCCAGGTCCAGCCGCGGTTCGTAGCCGGCGATGATCCCGGACTCCTCGAGCCGGCGCAGCCGTGCCGAGACCGTCGCGCGCGCCACCCGCAACCTCCGGGACAGCTCCAGGGCGCCGATCTTCGGATCCGTGTGCAGCGTGTCCAGGAGCGCGAAATCCAACTCGTCCAGCTGCACGGCGTCACGCATGGCCGTTCCTTCCGAAGAGGCGGCGGAAACTGTGCCGATTGTATAGCGGCTCGCCCGGCATCCCGCCTTTTCCAGTCAGGTCGATCAGCTGGGAGAGGCGAGATTGCACCGTCGCCGCGACGGGGTTTTTCCTGGTGACACACGACACACCGATGGCGCCGCGTCCGGCGGCAGGAGGAATTGCCATGACTCTCGAGTTCACCCTCACCGACAGCGAGAAGCTCGCCCAGCTGAACCCCGAGGAACTGCGGCAGCTCGTCGGCCTCGTCGAGTACGACGCCGAGCGGGACCCGTTCCCCGTCAGCGGCTGGGACGCGGTGGTGTGGGTGGTGGGCAACGCCACCCAGGCCGCGCACTACTACCAGTCCGCGTTCGGGATGGAACTGATCGCCTACTCCGGTCCCACCACCGGCAACCGCGACCACCACGCCTACGTCCTGCGCAGCGGGGCGGTGCGGTTCGTGGTCAAGGGTGCGGTCGATCCGGACAGCCCGCTCGTCGAGCATCATCGCCGGCACGGCGACGGCGTCGTGGACATCGCGCTGCAGGTGCCCGACGTCGACAAGTGCATCGCGCATGCCCGGGCCCAGGGCGCGACGGTCCTCGAGGAGCCGTACGAGATCAGCGACGAGTACGGCACGGTGCGGCTCGCCGCGATCGCCACCTACGGCGAGACGCGCCACACGCTCGTCGACCGGTCCCGCTACACGGGCCCGTATCTGCCCGGCTACGTGGAGAAGTCGTCGACCTACCGCAAGCGCGACGGCGCGCCCAAGCGGATCTTCCAGGCCCTCGACCACGTGGTCGGCAACGTCGAGCTCGGCCACATGGACGAGTGGGTCGGCTTCTACAACCGCGTCATGGGCTTCACCAACATGGCCGAGTTCATCGGTGACGACATCGCCACCGACTACTCGGCCCTGATGAGCAAGGTGGTCTGCAACGGCAACCACCGCGTCAAGTTCCCGCTCAACGAGCCGGCCGTCGCGAAGAAGCGCTCGCAGATCGACGAGTACCTCGATTTCTACCGTGGTCCCGGCGCGCAGCACCTGGCGCTGGCCACCAACGACATCCTCACCGCCGTCGACCGGCTCCGCGAGGAGGGCGTGGAGTTCCTCGCCACGCCCGACGCCTACTACGAGGACCCCGAGCTGCGCGCGCGGATCGGGAACGTGCGGGTGCCGATCGAGGAACTGCAGAAGCGTGGCATCCTCGTGGACCGGGACGAGGACGGTTACCTCCTGCAGATCTTCACCAAGCCGATCACCGATCGCCCGACGGTGTTCTTCGAGCTGATCGAGCGGCACGGTTCGCTCGGCTTCGGCAAGGGCAACTTCAAGGCCCTGTTCGAGGCGATCGAGCGCGAGCAGGCGGCGCGCGGCAACTTCTGACCGGACGCGCGGCGGGTCAGGAGATCCGGCTGACCTGCTCCCGCAGCGCGTGCTCGGTCCGGCGGACGATCGTGCCCACCAGCGGCTCGATGAGCAGCCCCGCCGCGCGACCGGCCGCGCCGCCGGGCAGCCGGTAGCCGAAGTCGACGGCGAGACGCATGCGACCGTCGCCCAGATCGTCGAACTGCCACGACGACAGGGTGCGGAAGCCGGAGATCGAGCTCAGCACGATCCGGTGGTTGTCTTCCCACTCGACGATCTCGAGCCGGGAGTCGAAGGTGGCCGGCCCGATCCGCATGCTCGCGTCGAAGCGCGCGCCCACGCCGCGGACCCGATCACCCACGGGCTCGAAGCGGGTGACTCCGAACATCCACTCCGGGACCGTGCGGTGATCGGCGACGTAGGCGAAGGCGGCCTGGCGGTCCACGTGCGCCACGCCGTCGTGGCACACGTGGATCATGCGGCGATCGTCAGTCATCCGGCGGCACCTCCGCCGGTGAACCTAGCGGAGTTGCTCGCGTCTCCGGGATCCGCCCGCGCAACTGTGTGGGCGGATTCCGGAAGGGCGCGTGAATTCCCTTGTTCTCCAAGGATTTGTCGCCCGAAGCGAGCGGGCTCGCTCACGGGTGCGGCGCGATGCCGAACAGCAGTGCCTCGATCCCGGCCCGGAACGCGGCATCGTTGTCGACGGGTGTGGCGCCGGCGTTCCCGCCCGCGGAAGCGAGCAGGCCGGCCAGGTGGGGGTAGTCGCCGTGGGCCAGCATGGCGGTGATGTGCTCGGCGCCGCCACCGGCGGTGGGGGCGGACAACCCCGCCGCCTCCTGCGCGGCGAAGGTGGTGACCCAGCCTGAGAGCAGGGCGATTCCCATCATGGTCGCGGTGGCGTCGAGGCCGGTCGGTGCGAGGGCGCCGACCATGTGGTCGAGGTATCGCATCGAGTGCGGACCCAGTGTCGTCGTGCCCGCGACGCTCAACCACGGATGCCGACGGTGCAGCTGCCGGGCCTGTTCCGCGAGGTCGAGGACGTCGGTCCGCACGTCCCCGGTCAGGGGCGGGTACCGGTACTCCGCGGCGACGCGGTCGACCATGAGAGCGACGAGATCGTCCTTGCCTGCGACGTAGCGGTAGAGCGAGGCGGCCGCCGTCCCGAGTTCCTGCGCGACGCGCCGCATCGAAACGGCACGCAGCCCGTCTGCGTCGGCGAGGCCGACGCACGCCTCGGCGAGCTGCTCGAGCGTATGGGCAGGGCGCGGCCCGGGCCTGGGGTCGTCGGCACGCAACCACAGCGAGGTCGGGGGTTCGGCATGCGGCATGGGTGCCAGCATGCACTACCCGGACAGTTGCGAACGACGTTCGCAGACGCGTACGGTGTAATTGCGAACGATGTTCCCAATCGTGGAGGTCGGAATGACGGTTCTGGAAACCGAGGCGCTCACCAGGCGGTACGGCAGCCATCTCGTGCTCGACGGGCTGAACCTGGAGGTGCCCGCCGGTCGGGTGCACGCGCTGCTCGGCCCCAACGGGTCCGGCAAGACCACGACCGTGCGGATGCTGGCGACCCTGCTGCGACCGACCTCCGGCAGCGCCAGGATCCTCGGTCACGACACCGTCCGCGAGGCTGCTCACGTCAAGCGCAACATCGGCTTCGTCGGCCAGTACCACGCGGTCGACCCCCGCCTCACCGGCACCCAGAACCTGACGATGGTTGCCCGCCTGAACGGGTATAGCGCCCGGGGCGCCCGCCGGCACGCAGACGACCTGCTCGAGCGCTTCGACCTGACCGACGCCGCGGCCCGGCAGGTGCACACGTACTCCGGCGGCATGCGAAGGCGGCTCGACATCGTCGCGGGCATGGTCGTCCGTCCCGCGGTGCTCTTCCTCGACGAGCCCACCACCGGCCTCGATCCCCGCAGCCGCAACGAGATCTACCGGTATGTACGGTCTTTCGTGGAGGAAGGCACCACCGTCGTGCTCACGACCCAGTACCTCGACGAGGCCGAGCGGCTGGCGGACACGGTCACCATCCTCGACGCCGGTCGGGTCGTCGCCACCGGGACGCCGGACGCGATAGCCCGCACCGTGGGCAGCGGCCTCGACGTCGTCGTGCTCGATCCGCACCGGCGGGGCGACGTCGCCGCGATCGTCGAGCGATTCGGCGGAAGACCCGTCGACTCGCCGGCCCGGGACGAGAATGCGCCGCTGCGGCTGACGTTCGGATTCGACGGCGAGCCGGCCGCCCTGCTGCCGATCCTGCGCGCCCTCGACGCGGAGGGCATCGCGGTGCAGGACATCGGCCGCCGGCGCGCCACCTTGGACGACGCTTTCCTCGCACTTACCGGTCGCCCGACCGAAGGGATTCCCGCATGACTGCCCCCACCGCCACCCGCACCGTCTCGCCGGCGGCGGGTGCCTGGATTCTGTTCCTGCGGGTGGCCGCGACGTACCGGAACGCGCCCGGCCTGCTCGCGGTGACCCTCGCGGCACCGCTGGGAATGATGCTGCTGTTCGGCTTCGTATTCGGCGGCGCGCTCGCCGGCGGATCCGACGCTGCCGCCTACCGGTCGTACCTGACGCCCGGAGTCCTCGTCCTCGTCGCGGCCATGGGGATCGTCGTCACCGCGTCGACCGTGAACGCCGACCTCCGCAGCGGCCTGACGGACCGGCTGCGGGCCCTGCCCGTCCCGCCGGTCGCGGTGCCGGCGGGCCTCGCACTCGCGGAGACGGTGACCGGCGCCTCGGCGCTGGCGACGATGGCCGCCGTGGGATTTCTCGCGGGATGGCGGGTCGAGGCCACCCCCGCCGACGTGGCGCTTGCCGTGCTGCTGCTGCTCGCGTTCCGGTTCGCGCTCGCGTGGCTCGGGATCGTGCTCGGCGCCTCGATCCGCGACGAGCAGATGCTGCAGCAGGTGGCGCCGCTGATCTTCGGGGCGGTCATGTTCTCCAACGTCTTCGTCCCCACCGAGACGATGCCGGCCGTGGTCGCGACGATCGCCGAATGGAACCCCGTCAGCGCCGTGGTCGCGGCCCTGCGGCAGTTGTTCGGATCCGGGACGACGGTCGCCGCCGACGCGGCCTGGCCCATGCAGCATCCGGTCGTCGCGGCCTTCGCCTGGACGGCGGTGATCCTTGCCGTGTCCGTGCCGATCGCCGTGCGAGGGTACGCATCCTCCCGCTGATCGGATCCTTGCGCAGGTGGCGCGTCGCTCAGGCGACGCGGCCGAGGTTCGAGCGCAGCGCCTGCTCGGTCTGGCGGATCGCGGTGCCCACCACCGGTTCGATGAGCTTGCCGAGCGCCCGTCCGGCCAGGCCGCCGGGAAGTTGGTACCCGAAGTCGACGTCGAGGCGGATCCGCCCGTCGCCGAGGTCGGCGAGTTCCCACGACGAGGCGGTGCGGAACCCCGCGATGGAGTCGAGAACGATCCTGCGGTCGAGTTCCCAGTCGACGATCGCGAGGCGGGAGTCGAGGCCCCTCGGTCCGATCTGCATGGTCGCGTCGAAGACCGCGCCGAGGCCGTTGACCTGCGGTCCCACCGGCACGAAGCGGTTGACGCCGTACATCCATTCGGGGACCGTGCGGTGATCGTCGAGGTAGGCGAACGCCACCTCGAGGGGAACCTCCGCAACGGCGGTGTGGCGGATGTGGATCATCGTGTACCTCCATGAGGACATTTCCGTTACCCACGGTATCAGGTAACTCGCGTCCCGGGGAGATCCTCAAAGTCGTCCATGCGGACGCTCGTCCTGCTCTACTCATGGTGACACAGTTCACAGTGGATCCGGTGGGAGGGTTCGTGAAGACCAAGGCTGCGGTGATCAAAGGGCTCAATCAGCCATGGGAGATCGAGGAGATCGACCTCGGAGACCCGGTCGCCGGTGAAGTGCAGGTGCGTCTGGCCGCGTCCGGACTGTGCCACTCCGACGAACATCTACGCTCCGGCGCGACGCCGATGGCGTCCTTCCCCGTCCTCGGCGGGCACGAGGGCGCCGGCGTGGTCACCAAGGTCGGGCCGGGAGTGGCCAACATCCGGGAGGGCGACCACGTCGTGCTCGCCTTCATCCCCGCGTGCGGGCGATGCCGCGCGTGCGCGAAGGGCCTGCAGAACATCTGCGACGAGGGGGCGAACCTCCTCACCGGGCAGGCCATCGCCGACAAGACGCACCGGGTGACCCTCAATGGTGATCCGGTCATCCAGATGTGCCTGCTCGGCACGTTCGCGCCCTACGTCACCGTGCACGAGGCCTCGGTCATCAAGATCGAGGACGACATCCCGCTCGACAAGGCCGCCCTGCTCGGCTGTGGCGTTGCCACGGGCTGGGGCTCCGCGACGGCGATCGGCGGCACCAAGGTGGGCGACTCCGTCGTCGTGATCGGCATCGGCGGCGTGGGCATCAACGCGGTGCAGGGGGCCGCGCACGCGGGTGCCCGGCACGTCGTCGCCATCGACCCGGTGGAGTTCAAGCGGGATCAGGCCAAGAAGTTCGGGGCGACCCACACGTTCGCCTCGATCGAGGAGGCGCTGCCGGTGATCGGCGAGATCACCTGGGGTGCGATGGCCGACGTCACGATCATCACCGTCGGTGAGATCCACGGGGACATCATCGCCCCGTCGATGGCGCTGACCGGCAAGGGCGGCCAGGTGGTCGTGGTGGGCATGGGCAGCGCCGCCGACACCCAGGTGACGCTGAGCCTGTTCGAGCTGACCCTGCTGCAGAAGCGCCTGCAGGGCGCGATCTTCGGTGGTATCGGCCCGCGCTCGCAGATCCCGAAGCTGCTCGACCTCTACCGCAGCGGACAGCTCGAGCTCGACAAGCTGGTCACCAAGACATACCGGCTCGAGGACATCAACGACGGCTATGCCGACATGCACGAGGGCCGAAACCTGCGCGGCATGGTGCTCTACGGCGACGACGACTACTGACGGGAGCCGGCACCGGCACCGCGATCCGGTGACGGGCCGGCCGGCGGTGACGTTCGGCCGGCCCGCCGGGGTCGCCTACGGTGATGCCATGGAAACGCGTGAGGAAGCCGTCGAATCGGGATCGTGGCGGCAGTACGGGCCGTCGACCCTGCCCAAGCCGCTCGAGGCCGCCCTCGAGGCGTTCGCCGAGCGCGGTTACGACGGCACCTCGATCCGGGAGATCGCCGCCCGGGCCGGGCTGTCGGTGCCGGGCCTGTACCACCACTACCCGTCGAAGCAGGCGCTGCTGGTCTCGCTGACGACGGCGGTGATGGGCGATCTGCTCGACCGCAGCCGGCAGGCCCTGGCGGAGGCCGGCCCCACGGCCTCCGAGCGGTTCGACGCGGTCGTCGAGTCCCTGCTGCGGTTCCACATGTTCCGGCGCAATCAGGCTTTCGTCGCCTCCACCGAGATGCGCAGCATGGAACCGGACAGCAGGAAGGCCTACATCGCGTTGCGCGACGAGCAGCAGCGGATGCTCGACGAGATCGTCCGGGACGGGGTGACGAGCGGGGAGTTCGGTACCGAGTTCCCGGAGGACGCGAGCCGGGCGGTGACCACCATGTGCGTCGCCGTCGCCGGGTGGTACCGACCGGACGGGCCGCTTGCTCCCGACGAGGTCGTCCACCGCTACCTCGCCATCGCGCGCTGCGCCGTGGGCGCACGGTAGGGACTGCGCCGTGGGCGCACGGTAGGGACTGCGCCGTGGGCGCACGGTAGGGACTGCGCCGTGGGCGCCCGGTAGGGACTGCGCCGTGGGCGCCCGGTAGGGACTGCGCCGTGGGCGCCCGGTAGGGACTGCGGTGTGGGCGCCCGGTAGGGACTGCGGTGTGGGCGCCCGGTAGATCGTCCGGGTTGACCGCGCGGGGTGGGGTGTGTCACGGTTGTCGTAACCGAGCGATCGATCGGTCGGGGTGAGGAGGAGGAATCGCGATGGCTGTCGATCTGTCGTACCCGGAACACGTCCAGGCACTGGTGGCGAGGACCGAGGAGTTCGTCCGGGAGCACGTGCTGCCCGTCGAGGACGCCCACAACGGTGACATCACCGCCGCCGGGGGCGACGACCTGCGGGTGAAGCTGCAGCAGGCGGCCAAGGACGCCGGCGTCTTCGCGCCGCACGCGCCCGTCGAGTACGGCGGCCACGGACTCGGCATGGTCGACCGCGCCCCGGTGTTCGAGGCGGCGGGCTACTCGCTGTTCGGGCCCATCGCACTCAACATCGCCGCCCCCGACGAGGGCAACGTGCACATGCTCGCGCACATCGCCAGCCCGGAACAGAAGGAGCAGTTCCTCGCGCCGCTCGCCCACGGCGACGTGCGGTCCGGATTCGCGATGACCGAACCGGCACCCGGCGCCGGGTCCGATCCCAACGCGCTCACCACCCGCGCCGAGAAGGTCCCCGGCGGCTGGAAGATCAACGGCCGCAAGTACTTCATCACCGGGGCCGACGGCGCCGGATTCTTCATCATCATGGCCCGCACCTCCGGCGAACCCGGACAGCGCGGCGGCGCCACGATGTTCCTCGCCCCCGCCGACACCCCGGGCCTGACCGTCGGCCGGCACATCGACACCATCGACCGCGCCATGATCGGCGGTCACTGCGAGGTGTTCTTCGAGGACCTGTTCGTGCCGGATTCCGCCGTCCTCGGTGAGGTCGACCAGGGCTTCGCCTACGCGCAGGTACGGCTCGGGCCCGCCCGCATGACGCACGTGATGCGCTGGCTCGGCGCGGCGCGCCGCGGCCACGACATCGCCGTCGCCCGCGTCGCCGAGCGGGAAGGCTTCGGCGGCAAGCTCGGCGACCTCGGCATGATCCAGAAGATGGTCGCCGACAACGAGATCGACATCGCCGCCACCCGTGCCCTGCTGACGCAGGCGTGCTGGGAACTCGACCAGGGCTCGCACGCGTCCAACTCCACGTCCATCGCCAAGACCTTCGCGGCCGAGGCGGTGTTCCGCATCGTCGACCGGTCGATGCAGATGTGCGGCGGCCTCGGCGTCTCCGCCGACCTGCCCGTCGCGCGGCTCGCCCGCGAGGTCCGCCCGTTCCGCATCTACGACGGGCCTTCCGAGGTGCACCGCTGGGCCATCGCCAAGCGCGCCGTCGGCGCCGCGAAGAAGGCCGCCGCCGCGAAGGAGAGCCGGGCATGAAGACCGCACAGCACGAGGGACTCGACCTGAGTGCCCTGCACCGCTACCTGGAGGACTCGGGCATCGCCCTCGACGGCGAACTGCGCGCCGAACTCATCTCCGGCGGCAAGTCGAATCTGACGTACGCGATCTTCGACGACACGTCGCGGTGGGTGCTGCGCCGGCCGCCGACGGCGGGGCTCACCCCGTCCGCACACGACGTCGCCCGCGAGTTCCGCATCACGTCGGCGCTGCAGGGTTGCGGCGTGCCGGTCGCGCAGACCGTCGTCCTGTGCGAGGACGACTCCGTGATGGGCGCGCCGTTCACCGTCGTCGAGCACGTCACCGGGCGGGTGATCCGCACGACCGAGGACCTCGCCACCCTGAGCGACGACGAGATCGAATCGTGCACCGGCGAGCTCGTCCGCGTGCTCGCCGCCCTGCACTCGGTGGACTACGAGGCCGTCGGCCTCGGAAACCTCGGCCGCCCCGACGGGTACGTCACCCGGCAGGTGAAGTTGTGGGCCGGCCAGTGGGACCGGGTCAAGACTCGCGACCTCGACGACCTCGATCGGCTCCACGCCGCCCTCGCCGACGCGATCCCCGCGTCGTCGGCGGCGTCGATCGTGCACGGCGACTACCGGATCGACAACACCATTCTCGATCCGGCCGATGCCGGAAAGATTGCGGCGGTGGTGGATTGGGAACTGTCCACGCTCGGTGACCCGCTCACCGACGTCGCCCTGATGTGCGTGTACCGCAACCCCGCGCTCGATCAGGTGCTCGGCGAATCCGCCGCGTGGACGAGCCCGCGCCTGCCGTCGGCCGACGACCTCGCACAGCGCTACGCGGTGGCGACGGGCCGCGAACTCGCCCACTGGAACTTCTACATGGGCCTGGCGAACTTCAAGCTCGCCGTCATCGCCGAGGGCATCAACCACCGCTGGCGCGTGGGGGCGACCGTCGGCGACGGCTTCGACCGGGCAGGGGAGGCCGTACCGGTCTTCGCGGCCGCCGGCCTGGAGGCACTGCGGGGAGGCGCAGCGTGACAACCGATCTCGTGAACCCCAGCGCCCTGGTCACCGGCGCATCCCGCGGCATCGGGCTCGGTGTCGCCACCCGCCTCGCGGAGCAGGGCTACGGTCTGACCCTCACCGCGCGCGACGAGGCGCGGCTCGACGCGGTGGCCGCCGGCCTGCGCGACGCCGGTGCGCCCGAGGTCCGGGTCGTCGCCGCCGACCTCGGCGACCCGGACACCGCGGCACGCGTCGTCGCGGCGCACGAGGAGACGTTCGGCAGCATGCGGGCGCTCGTGCTCAACGCCGGCGTCGGCACCGCCGGCACCATCGCCGAGTTCCCGATGCGGCGCTTCGGCAAGACGGTGTCCGTCAACTTCGAGACCCCCTTCGCCCTGATCCAGGCATCGTTGCCGCTGCTGCGCAAGGCCGCGACCGCCGCCCCAGGCCGCGGTGCGAAAGTGGTTGCGCTGTCGTCGATCACCGGCGTCTACGCCGAGGCCGGCCTGGCCGTGTACGGTGCGACGAAGGCGGCGCTGATCTCTCTGGTCGAGACGCTCAACGCCGAGGAGTCCGGCAACGGTGTCAGCGCGTCCGCGATCGCACCCGCCTACGTCGACACCGACATGTCCGACTGGATCAAGGACCGCATCCCCGCCGAGGAGATGCTCGAGGTGAACGACGTCGTCGAACTCGTCGACGCGGTGCTGCGGCTGTCCTCCCGTGCGGTGCTGCCGCGCCTGGTGCTCAGCCGGGCCGGGACGGACGCCTACCGAGCCTGAGCTCTCACCGGCCGTCCGCGAGCGCGCGGACGGCCGGGCTGGTCGCGTGCCGGACGAACGCGCAGTCCGCGAGGCGTTCGGCCGTTCCGAGGGTGAGCGTCATGTCGACCGAGTCGGCGAGCCGGTAGGGCCGGCTCTCGACGACGGAGCCGAGGACGCGGCGCAGCCGGGACACCTCCGCCCGCACCGCGACGGCGTGGTCCGGGTCGCCGTAGATGCCGTTGCTCACCTCGGTCACCGTCATTCCCTGCGGCCCCCGCAGGTGCAGCAGGAGCAGGATCTCGGCGTGCCGGGCGGACAGCGGGCTGCGCCACGCCGAGTCGGCGCCGCTGACGACGACCGTCGGCGTGCCGGACAGGTCCAGTTCCATCGCGATCCGCGCCGGACCACCCGCGGGCCGGATCAGCCAGCCGTGCGCGAGCTGCTCCGGCACGCACAGGCCCAGGCCGGGCACGCTCAAGGTCCGCTCGGACGTCGGCGCCGCCACGCGCTTGGTGGCCGCAACGCCCGACGCGTGCGCCACCCACCCGTGCTCGTCGACGAGCAGCAGCGGCCCGCTCATCGAGGCGAGCACCGGCGCCGCGGCCGTGCGCAGCCGTTCGAGCCGGTTCTCGTGCAACCGCCACAGCTGCGCCTCGGCGAGCCGCACCGCCGTCTCGACGAGCGCGCTGATGGTGGGATGGATGGTCAGGGCGGGGCCGCTCACGTCGACCACGCCGAGCAGTTCCCCGGTGCGCGGATCGTGGATCGGTGCCGCGGTGCAGTACCAGGGGTGCTGGGACTGCTCGAAGTGCTCGGCGGAGAACAGCTGTACCGGGGCGGCCTCGGCGAGGGCCGTCCCGATCGCATTGGTCCCCACGGTCGCCTCCGTCCACCGGGCGCCCTCGCTGAATCCGAGGCTGTCGGCGCGGCTGCGCACCTTGGCCGACCCGGCCCGCCACAGCACGATCCCGTCCGCGTCGGTCACGACCATCAACATGTGCGACGCCTCGGCCACGGAGCACACCACCTGCTCGAGGTCGCCGATCACCCCCGACAGCGGGGAGTTCCGCCGGCGCCGTTCGACCTCGGCGAGCGGCAGCAGGGCGCGGGCGTTGCTGCCGTCCGGAGCCAGCCCCGCGACGAGCACCCGGGACCAGGACCGGGCCACCACCGACCGCGGCCGCAGCGGCGACCGGCCGCCGCCGATGACCGCATCGTGCATGCGCGCCAGCTCACGCGCGTATCGATGCAGGTCGGTGCCGGGTTCGATGGCGCTGAAGTTGCCCACTGTCTCCGTCTCTCGTCGGTCGGGTTGCGGTGAGCATATGCCGAATTGTGTGGCCGGCACCACACCCGTCGCGCGGCGGCGCCGCGGCGCAACGCACTGCAACACTTGTTGCGGCGACGCCGGCGCTGTGTTCTGGATCACGCGCCGGCCTCGGTAGCGGCGCACCCGGATGGTCCCGCGTCGGACATGGCCGAACAGGTCCGACGCCCGTACAGCGAGGAGATCGACCCATGAAGGCAGCCCGCTTCCACGGCCCCGGGGACATCCGGGTCGAGGATGTCCCCGAACCGGCGACCCGGCCCGGAACCGTCAAGGTCGAGGTCGAGTGGTGCGGTATCTGCGGCACCGACCTGCACGAGTACCTCGAGGGCCCGATCTTCGCCCCGCCCGCCGGCGCACCGCACCCCATCACCGGCGAGACCGTGCCGATCACCCTCGGTCACGAGTTCGCCGGTGTCGTCGCGGAAGTGGGCGACGGCGTGGACGACGTGCGGGTGGGCGACCGGGTGGTCGTCGAGCCGTACATCATCTGCGGCCGCTGCGACGCCTGCCGCAACGGCCGCTACAACGTGTGCAGCACACTGGGATTCGTGGGCCTGTCCGGATACGGCGGCGGCTTCTCGCAGTACGTCGTCGCCGAGCGGCGCTGGATTCATCCGCTCGGCGAACTCGGCACCGACGTCGGCGCCCTCGTCGAACCGCTCGCCGTCGCGTACCACGCCGTGCGGCTCTCGGGTGCGCGGCCGAGCCACTCGGCGCTCGTGTTCGGGGCCGGGCCGATCGGGCTCGTCACCACCTCGGCGCTGCGCGCGGCGGGCGTCGAGCAGATCATCGTCGTCGAACCGGCCGAGGTGCGGAAGAAGAAGGCCGAGCCGGCCGGGGCGGACCACATCATCGACCCGCGCGACGGCGACGTCACCGAGCAGGTGCTGGAGCTGACCGGCGGCCGTGGCGCCGACGTCTCCTTCGAATGCGCCGGCATCGACGCGGTCCTGAAGACCGCTATCCAGTCCACCCGGGCGGGCGGCACGTGCGTGAACGTCGCGATCTGGGGCCACGAGGCGAGCGTTGCCATGAACGACCTCGTCTTCCGCGAGGTCAACCTGCTCGGCAGCCTCGCCTACGCGAACGATCATCCCGCCACGATCGAGATGATCGCCTCCGGCAAGGTCGACCCCTACCAGTTCATCACCGGCCGGATCGGGCTCGACGACATCGTCAAGGACGGCTTCGAGGAACTGATCACCAACAAGGAGGAGAACGTCAAGATCCTCGTCCAGCCGTGATCGTCAGTCGTCGTCGCCGTTCTCCTTGTCCTCGCCGCGACGGCGCAGGAAGTTGAATCCCGGGACGCCGACGATCGCTTGCCGCACGTCCTTCGCGACGCCCAGCAGCTCGTGGATCTCCGGGGCGACGCTCTCGAGCGTGCCCAGGATCGGCATCAGGGCCGTCATCCGGTCCGCGAGCTCCGGCAGCTGATCGAGCAGGACGACGGCCGCGTGGACCTCCTCGGCGCTGAGTTCCTCGATGAACTGGCCCGCGAGCGGCGCGGCCCGCGTCGCCATCGGCGCGTAGGTGTCGAGCAGTTCGCCGGCCGCGTCGGACGTGCGGCCGGCGGACGACACCACATCCTGCGCCCGGTGGGCCACGGCCGCGGCGTCGCCGACCACCGTCGAGCTGCTGTCGATGACCTCGTCGACCCGGCCGACGGCGGCGCGGGCGTCGGTGACGACCTCATCGATGCGCGCGACGATCGCGCGGGCGTCGGTGACCACGTCGTCGACGCGGGCGACGAGCGCCTCGGTGGCCTCGAACAGGCTCGTGACCCGCCCGGGAACTGACACCGCGAACTCGGCGACCTCCACGGTCCGGTCCAGGGCGATGCGGGCGGCTCCGAGGGGCGCGGCGAGAAGCGACATCATGTGCTCATCCTGCCGGACGGGTGACCCTGCCGGTGTCATCGGGGAGCAGCCCTCCGCTAGCCTCTCCACTGCGGCCCGACGGACTTCCGCTGCGATGAGCGGTCCCGGACATGTCCCCACCCGCACGACTGAATTCGTGCTGCCCAGGGGACCTGACCGTGACGCTGCTTCGTACATCTGCCCGCCGGATCGCCGAGTTGGATCGGCCCGATTCGCTGGCGGAGCAGTTGTTGGAGCAGATGCTGTTTCGCACCGGTCATCGTCCCAGTCAGGCCGAACAGAAGTCGTGGAGCCGAAGCCTGCCGGTGCTTGCGCAGGATCTCGTCGATGCCGGCCTCGGCGATGTCGAGATGCTGCTCGAGTACCATCTGCCGCTCACCTCGCAGCGTGCCGACGTGGTGCTCGCCGGCACTCATCCGGCCACCGGGGCCGTGTCGTATGTCGTGGTGGAGCTGAAGCAGTGGTCGGCCGCGCGGCGCTTCGAAGACAATCCCGAACTCGTCGAGGTGGCGGGAATGCCGGGCGGGCCGAGGCTGCATCCCGTCGCGCAGGTCAAGGGGTACTGCGACTACCTGAGCGATTTCGCGCACGCTGTCGCGGATCAGCCCGATGCCCTCGCGGGACTCGCGTATCTGCACAACGCCACCGATCCGTCCGCGGTGGCGGAGCTGCGCGCCTATCCGGGCGGGATCACCGGCCGGTTGTTCACCGCCGCCGACCGCGGCGACATGATCGACTTTCTCCGCACCCGGCTCGCCCCGGTGTCCGGGCACACCGCAGGCGACACACTCTTGAAGTCCGCGGTCGCACCGTCCCAGCAGCTGCTGAAGGTCGCCGCCGCCGAGGTGCGCGACCGGCCGCAGTTCCATCTGCTCGGCAATCAGCAGTTGGCCGTGGACCTGGTGCTGCACGAGGTCGAGATGTCCCGCGCCGCGGACCGCAAGCGCGTCGTCATCGTCACCGGGGGACCCGGCAGTGGCAAGAGCGTGATCGCGCTGTCCCTGCTCGGCGAGCTGGCCCGCCGTGGCCGCACCGTCCTGCATGCCACCGGGTCGCGTTCGTTCACCCAGACCCTGCGCAAGGTCGCCGGGGCGCGCGCCCCGCGGGTGCAGAAGATGTTCAAGTACTTCAACCAGTTCATGTCGGCCGAACGCAACGGCCTCGACGTGCTGATCCTCGACGAGGCGCACCGAATCCGTGAGACCTCCGTCGATCGGTACACCCGCGCCGAGCTGCGCACCGATCGACCGCAGATCGACGAACTCATCTCGGCGGCGCGCGTCCCGGTGTTCCTGCTCGACGAGCACCAGGTGGTGCGGCCGGGTGAACTCGGCTCGCTCGAACAGATCGAGCGCTACGCCGCGACGCTCGGACTCGAAACCCATCACGTGCACCTCGGGGAGCAGTTCCGCTGCGGAGGCAGCGAGGAGTACGTGCTGTGGGTCAAGCGTCTGCTCGGTCTCGTCGAGGGTGGCCCGGTGCGGTGGTCGGGGGATCCGCAGTTCGCGGTGCGCGTGGCCGATTCCCCGGAGGAGCTCGAGTTCCTGCTCGAGCAGCAGCGCGACCGCGGATACTCGGCACGCATGACGGCGGGGTACTGCTGGCCGTGGAGCAACCCCGACAAGGACGGCCGTCTCGTCCCGGATGTGCAGATCGGCGCGTGGGCACGGCCGTGGAACAGCAAGAGCGAACGCCGCACCGGCGACGCGCCGCCGGCCGCACTGTGGGCCACCGAGGACGGGGGTTTCGGGCAGGTCGGCTGTGTCTACACCGCGCAGGGTTTCGAATACGACTGGAACGGCGTCATCCTCGGACCGGACCTGGTGTGGCGGGACGGAGGATTCGTTTCGGTCCGTACGGCCAACAAGGATCCCGACTTCAGAAATGCGAAGAAGATCAGCGATATTCGATTCGATCGTCTGGTGCGAAACGTGTACAAGGTTCTCCTGACGCGGGGCATGATCGGCACCGTCATCTATTCCACCGACGAGCCGACTCGCGAGGCGCTGAGAAGGCTGATTCCCGAGGGAAATTGACACTACGCCGGGAGAGGCCGCGATCCGATCGCGTGTGGTTCGGCGACGGGACGCCGCATCACCGCCTACCGAGAGGAAATCGTGATCACCGCTTGGGCGATGAGCCGGTGGCGATCGTCTCCCGGGGTGTTCGAGTCGCTCCGCGAGACCGTTTACCTGATGCGCTCACCAGCGAACGCCCGGCGTACGCTCGATGCGATGGAACGGCGGGATTCAGGCGAGAGGCAGCCGCACGAGCTGCTCGATGGTGACGACTGACCGTGTCGCGGTAGATGTGAGGGTCGCCGGCCTCTTGTGAAGCACCGGAACCCGGCGCACGCTGGACGTATGGCAGTCGCACCGAAGATTGCGGTGGCGGGCGCGGCGACGGCCGTGGTCTACGGGAGCCTCGTGCGCCCCCGGCTCGTGCGGTGGGGCGCCACCGACGAGGAGATCAGCGGGCCGTTCCCCGGCGCCGACCTGGTTCCCGACGGGGAGCGATCGGGGGCGATGGCCGTCACCATCGACGCGCCGCCCGAGCAGGTCTGGCCGTGGCTGGTGCAGATGGGCTGGGACCGCGGTGGGTGGTACTCCTGGGATCACCTGGACAATGCCGGTCGCCCGAGCGCCCGGGAAGTGCATCCGGAATGGCAGGACATCCGGCCCGGCGACCAGCTGAAGTACTGGGCGCCCGGCGCGGGACCGATGGACGCGTACAAGGTCGCGCGGATCGAGCCGAACCGTTTCCTCGGGCTGTACGGGCTGATCGATCTGCGGGGCCGCACCCTCGACCCCGGGCAGCCGCGACCGTCCGGCTATCTGGAAGGACTGTGGGGCTTCCAGCTGAAGGAGCTGCCCCGCGGGCGCACCCGCCTCGTCATCAGCGGATATCAGGCGGGCCGACCGCGATGGATTACGCGCCTCGTCTACTCCGGAATCTTCCCCCCGGTCGTGTGGATCATGCAGGCGCGCATGCTGGTGGTCCTCAAAAGAAGAATCGAAAATAACTCGCGGGCAACAGATTCGAACACGGCGACAGGAGAGGCGCGAGGACGCGACTCGCGTGGTCCTTCGTCGGCGGTGGTGAAATGGCGCGGCAGCCTGCACCGCGTCCGGCCCGGCCGGGTCCCGATCCGGGACACCTCCCTCTACGTCGACGTGGTCGGGCAGGGACCTCCGTTGGTGGTCATGCACGGCGGACCGTCGGCGGACATGTGGACGATGCAAGCCTTCCGGCAGTGCGCGGACCGGTTCACGTTGGTGTTCTACGACCACCGCTGCAACGGGCGCTCGATCGGTGCACCCGTCGAAACGATGACGTGGGAGAACCTCACCGCGGATGCCGACGCCCTGCGCGAGAGTCTCGGTTTCGAGCGGTGGGCGGTGCTCGGGCATTCGTTCGGCGGGCAGGTCGCGCTCGAGTACGCTCTGCGCTACCCCGAGCGGGTCTCGCATCTCGTGCTGCTCGACACCGGCGCCGACAGTCACTGGGAGCGCCAGAACGTTCCGAAGGTGCTCCTCGAACGCGGCTACAGCCGGGAGAAGGCGGAGCTGGCGCGGCGGTGGTTCACCGGCGAGTTCACTCCCCGCGAGTACTTCCCGATCTTCGCGCAGATCGGGGACGCATACTTCTACCGTTCCGGCCTCGACATACTGGCTCGCGAGCTGAGCAGCGGAGCGTGGCGTTCGAGGCTGCGGCCGGCGCCGCTCATCTTCGCCGGCCGGCATCTGCTGAAGGACTGGACGGTCACCGATCGTCTCGGTGGGATCACCGCGCCCACGCTCGTCGTGGCCGGGCGCGAGGACTTCGTGTTCCCGCCGGAGTGCCAGCGGGAGCTGGCCGCCGGCATTCCCGGTGCGCGCCTTCGGATCATCGACCGGGCCGGGCACAACCCGCACGACGAGCAGACGGCCGAGGTCGTGCGGGCACTCGAAGACTTCCTGGGTGCCGACATTTCCGCCGGATAGATCGCGCGCCTCGGTTGTGGCGTAGGTGAACGTGCCGCGGCGCAGGACGCTTCGAGGAGACGGACGCCCTGCGGGCGACTGTCCTCGACCGAGCGGAGACCCTACGGGTCCCTGAGCCTTTCGGCCCCTTCCCCAACGCTGCCCGGTCGCCATACCCCGATAGACCTTCTCGGCCAGCACTTTCGGCCCCACGTCGCGGGCGACGTGCGGCTGTGCTGGACCCGAACGAACGTGTCGACCCGCGCGATCAGGTGCCCCGCCACCAGCTACGGGGACAAAGGTACTGGTGCCCAGTCGGTTTCGAGCACGACGAAGTCGCGCTCGCAGCGTCCGTGCGCTGACGTCGGACCACGGGAGAGTAGCGACGTGGACCGGTGTGTCTCGGTTACCGTTGCGCACACCGGGAACAGCGATGCACGACGAGCCCCTCGAAGCCGAGGGGCTCGTGCGTCAGGACGTCGACCGGGCGCGGCGGTGTGAGATCGGCGCGACGGAACGTGCGCGCGGTTGCGGATACACGCCCCTGCCGGGCGTGTGGATAGACTCCACCCTACGGTGCATGACAGCTCTTTCTGTCGTGTGCCCAGACCCCGGTGCGGTGCTGCAACACCTGCCGGGGTCGACCTGTTTTCAGGCCAATGGAGGGATGGTGGCACGGCCGACGCGTGCCGTCAACTCGAACGCGCGTTCGGATTCTGGGGCGCGCGTGGCGAAATCCGAAGAGAGGCCGGCGCGTCGAGCACGCCCGAGGTGGGACGCCCGGCGATGGTAGGGCGTGGCGTCAATTTTCCGATATGTCCTTCTTGTCGTCGGCGGGTTCACTGCGGGGCTGGTGCTGGCTGCCCCGAGCGTCGACACCTATCCCTTGGCCGACGGGTTGCTGCCCGGCCCGGTGTTCACCTCCGATGTCGCTGCCGCCGGAGCCGGAGGGCTCGCGGCACTGGCCGTGGCGACAGCGATTCGCCGGCGCGTGCTCGCGACCGCCCTGGTCGGCGCGATGGTCGTGGCCGTCGTCGCGCTGCCGGGAGGGTGGCGGTTCGACATGTACGTCGCGACGATCGGGGCGGGCCTGCTGCTCGGCGCGCTCGTCGTGCTGGGCGCCGAGAAGCTGCACGCCGCCCTGCCCGGAGTGGTGGTCGCCGGGCTGCTGACGGCCGAGCCGCTTGCGCAGTTCCGGGAGCTGGACTCGGCGCCTCAGCGGTACGCGTCCTACCTTGCAGCGAGCGTTCAGCCGGTCAATGCCGTGTGGCTGTCGCTGGCGATCGTCACCGCCGTTGCGGCAGGGGTGGTGGCGCTGACCGCCCGAAACGACACGGCGCCGGTCGCCCGGGCGCGTGGGCGGGAGGTGGCCGTCGGGATCGGTGTGCCGATCCTCGGGGCGGGACTGTACTGGTCGTTCCACCACGCGCTGTTCTCCCTGGACGACCTCGGGGAGGGTCGGTGGCTGTGGGGTCTGGTGGCGGTGCCTGTGCTCGTCGCCGCGGCGCTGTGGCTGCGGGGACGAACGGGGGCGGTGCTCCTGGCGGCGACGGCGGTGGTCGTCGCCGTGGGCGGCACCGTCTTGTGGTCGCCGGCCGCGTGGCCGGCACTGCTGATCGGGCCGGTTCTCGTGGCCGTTGGTGTATGGCTGGGTCGCCGCAGGCCGATGCCCCTGGTGGGCGTGGGGCTGCTCGCGCTCGTCGCGGCTTCCGGGATCGTCGATCGTCCGCCGTGGGACAACGTGAACTTCGCGGCGACGATCCTCGTGGTGCCGTTCGCCGCCGCATACACGATCGTCGCGTCCCTGCCGTCGACGGCGCCCGTGACCGCCACCTCGCTGGCTCTGCCGGCGGTGCTGGCGCTGCCGCTGGTCGCCCAGTTCGGGTGGACGGCCTACACTCCGCTCACAGACGACGCAGCCGGGTGGAGTCCGGGTGCGTGGACGTGGACGTCGGTGGGCGCGTCGACCGCCGCCATCCTGGCCTGCGGTGCGGCGATGGTGTGGCTACGGCATCGCGGGACGAGTGAGGACATCGGAACCTGACCGGGACGTTCGCTGAGGAAACGAGTGCTGCGAGAATCCGAGCATGCCTGACTCCATGCGCGGATACTTCACCGAATCGGACGGCACGTACCTTCCCACGAAGTACGCCGTCAGCCCCTGGTCGTCGACGATGCTGGCCGGACCGTGCGTGACCGGCCTGCTCGCCCGGGAACTCGACAAGGACCACGGTCCCGACGGGTTCGTCCCCGCCCGGCTCACCGTCGACCTGTTCAGGCCGGTGCAGAACGCGCCCGTCCGGTTCGAGACGACCCGCGTGCGAGACGGCAACCGCATCCGCGTCGCCGACGCCTACCTGATCCAGGGCGACGACGTCACCGCCCGCGGGACCGTCGTCTACCTGCGTCCATCCGAGCAGCCGCCGGGCACCGTCTGGACCCGTGACGAGCACCCGACGCCGCCCGCCGAAGCACTCGACGGCCCGGAGGCGGGATTCGCACCCACCTGGTTCGGCAGCGACGCGCACCCTGAGGGCTGGTCGCAGGTGCGGTCCGAGCATCAGAACGCGAGCCGGAAACGCATGTGGTCCCGGCAGATTCCGGTGATCGTGGGGGAGGAGATGTCGCCGTTCGTGCGGACCGCGGTCGTCGGCGAGGGCACCAGTTTCATGGCCAACTGGAGCGACGAGGGCGTCGGCTTCATCAACGGCGACCTCACGCTGACCCTCTCGCGGCTGCCCGTCGGCACCGAGGTCGGCGTCGAAGCCGATCACCACCTCAGCGCCGCCGGCGTCGCGGTGGGCACGTCGGTGCTGTTCGACCGGTTCGGTCCGTTCGGGACGGGCGCCGTCACGTGCCTGGCGAACGCTCGTCGTCAGGTGAACTTCGGTTGAGCGGCACTGTGCCGAGCGCGCAGTTCTCGTGGACGTTGCCCGGGGCAGTTTCAGGAAGCCAGTGCAACACCTGCGATCAGTTCGGCCAGTCTGTCACACGGCTTTCGCCACCCGAGGGTTTGCCGGGGCCGGAGGTTGAGCAGGCGTTGAGTTTCGGCGAGATCGGCGTCGCTGACCTCGTTGAAATTCGTGCCCTTGGGATAGAAGTCCCGGATCAGACCGTTGGTGTTCTCGTTGGTGCCGCGCTGCCACGGCGAATGCGGATCGCAGAAGAACACCCGACAGCCCGTGGCGACGGTGAACTGCGCGTGCGAGGCCATCTCGTTGCCTTGGTCCCAGGTGATCGTGCGGGTCAGCTCGGCGGGCAGGCCCTCGATCATACGAGTGAGCACGTCGATGACCGTGGTGCTGTCGCGAGTGCCGGGAAGCCGCCCGAGCAGCGTGTACCGGGTCGACCGTTCGACCAGGGTGACGATCCCGGAATTGTCCGGTCCTACCACCAGATCGCCTTCCCAATGCCCCGGCACCGCCCGGTCGGCCACCTCGGCCGGGCGGTCGCTCAACAGCGCCCCCTCGAGCCACGGCCGTTTGCTGCGGGCCGGCAGCTTCGACCGGGGCACCCGGGTGGTGCGCCCGGATCGCAGTGCCTTGACCACGGTCAACTCGTGCCGCAACGTTCCTTTGCCCTGCACGTAGAGGGCTTGGTAGATCGTCTCGTGGGACACGTGCATCTCCGGCTGCTCGGGGAACAGGATCTGCAGTTCCGCCGCGACCTGCTGCGGAGAGAACCGGTGATTCAACAGTGCCACGACCCGGCCTCGCAGGGCTGGGCCGGCGAGCTTGGCCGGTCGTGGACGGGGGCGCTGCGTCAACGCCCGGTAGTGGGCGAGTTCCGCGTCGTAGTGGCTCTCTCCCCAGTCCGTGACGCTGTGTGCCTCGAGCTCCCGCGCGATCGTCGACGGAGCCCTTCCCAGTTCCGCAGCGATCGCGCGTATCGACAGCGGTTGGGGCAGCGACAGCGCGGCCTGGATGAACGACCTGTCCGCCAGTGTGAGCCGACGGTAGGACCTACCCGGTGTCCGTGGTGGCTCGGCGTCCATCGGCACCGGCTTCACACCGCCGACATGCCCCAGGCAGATCTCCATGCCCGCACGCTCAGCCCACCGGTTCACCGTCGTTCTCGACACGCCCAGAGTATCGCCGAGCTCCAACGCGGATCGACCACGGGCCAACCCCCGATATGCCGCTGCTCGTGTCTCCCAGGGAATCTTCCTCGTCACCAACACACCCTTCGACTAGGGGTGTTGCGTTGGCTTCCTGAAACTACCCGGCGTGTCGTCACGAGAACTGCACATCCGAGCGAACCCGTGACTCCCCGCGGGGCATGGGCCGCGTCCGGCCCACATCGCTTCAAGCGATAACAATATCTGTTATCGTGATGTCGTGGCCGTCGGCTTCGGTGACTTCGTTCGCATCCGGCGGGGGATTCTGGGTCTCTCGCAGCGGGAGCTCGCCGAGCGCTCCGGCATCAAGCAGCCTCTGATCGCCGCAATCGAGACCGGACGACGGCAGCCGTCCGAGCCGGCCCGTTCGGCGCTGACGGCAGCCCTGCCCGTTCGCCCCTCCGAGGCTCTGGCAGCCCGACGTGAAGAAGTGCGCGAACTCTTCGCCGAGGCGGGACTGCCGAACCCGAGGGTGTTCGGATCTGTGGCGCGCGGCGACGACGACTTCGCCTCGGATATCGACCTCATCGTGGATTTCAGCGATCGCCACGACATCGTCGACCTCCTCGGGTTGCAGCAAGCATTGGAAGACCTGCTCACCGTGCGGGTCGAGATCGTCGACGGGCGAGCCGGGGGGCGCGTGGGGGACCGGGCCCGGGAGGAAGCCGTGGCGCTGTGACATCGGAGAAGCTGTGACGTCGGAGGAGAATGCGGACGAGCGTGTTCGCCGTCGTTTACAGGACCTTGCCGACTTCGCGGCGGATGCCGCCTACACGGTGGGACTCGGTCTGGATGCCTACCTGGAGGACAGTCCCTACGGGCGCGTGCTGCGGAACAACGGTCGGCACATCCTGATCCAGGTGGCCACGGTCGTCGAGAAGCTGCCGGAGACGTTCAAGTCCGAGTTCCCCGGCGTCGACTGGGTGGCGATCGGACGGATGCGAAACCTGATCGCGCACCACTACGACAAGGTGAACGACCGTCTCGTCTACTCCGCCTTGGCGACCCGGATCCCCGAACTGAGCGCCACGCTGGGGCTGGGGCACTGAGCTCGGTTCTCCTCCGCTCACCTCGCAGGCTGGACAACGCCGGACATCGACAACCGTCGCTTTCGTTGTCGATGTCCGGAGCAGGTGTGGAGGGACGGGCGTAACGCCCTGAGGCGCGACAGGACGCCGAAGCGTGCGGCTGTCGTCGTCGCTACGGCGCCCCGAACCCGTAGGTGAAACTGCCCGTCGTCCAGTTCATCGTCGCGTGGTACTTGTACCCGCTCATCGTGCCGTCGCCGTTGTCCTCGGTCGCGACGAAGCACTCGAACACCGTCGTCGTCTCGGTGAGGTTGTCGGTGGACCCGCCGTTGACGGGTGAGCAGGTCACCTCGATCACCGGCCCGTCGAACATTCCGTTGTCGATGTGCTTGTTCGCCATCTGCTCCACACTCGACTCGATCTCCGAGACGGATCGCGCGCGGGAGGCGCGCTCGGCGTCGTCGCGCTGCTGCTGCGCCGCCTTCTCGGCGGCCAGGCGTTCCGCTTCGCGCTGTGCAGCTTCCTCTGCCGCCGCGACCTGTGCCGCAACCTGGGCGTCGTGATTGAGCTTCCAGGTGAGCGCCCCACCCCCCACGGCGAGCAGCAGGACTGCCAGCACGATCAGGAGCGGCTTCTTCCTGATTCGGCGCTTCTTGCCGTCGACGGCGCCGGAACCAGGGAAGTCCAGCCACCGGGTGCCGTCCCAGTAACGCTGGCCCCCGTTCGGATCGGGGTACCAGCCGGCGGGTGCGGGCGTCTTGTCGTCCGACATCGTCATGCCCTTCTTGGAAGTTGGGAGCGCCGGAACGAGCGAATGTGTCGTTCCGTCGATCTGAGGAGGTGAGCGATACATTCGCTCGCTCCGAAGGTGGGAAATTCCGGTGCGCCCGACCCCTCGCGGGCGCACCGGCCCCGGGGACGTCACCGCAGGGAGACGGTGACTCCGCCGGAGAACATGGAGTCGTGCAGTTCGATCGAGGCGGGAACCGCATCGACCGGCATGTCGAACACGACCGGCATCGTGACGGTGTTGCCGGGGTTGATCTCGTCCCAGAACGCGACGTCGAGCAGGCCGTGGACGTGGTCACCACCGCCGGATCCACCGACGCGATCTCCGAGAATCGCGCCGTGCACGCATACCTCACCGAAGGCTTGCGCAAGATCAACTATGTCGACGACAGCGGCGTGGAGGTCACACCCACGATCCGCCTGATTTCCGTGGACCCGGACGACAACGACTGGCTCGCCGCGCGTCAGGTGACCGTTATCCGCGGCGACCACGAGCGCCGCTTCGACGTGGTTCTGTACCTCAACGGGATGCCTGTCGCGGTGATCGAACTGAAGAACGCCGGCAGCGAGCATGCCGGGCTCAACGGTGCCCACGCCCAGCTGCACACCTACCTACGGGAGTTCCCGCTCCCGTTCCGCTTCGCCGTCGTCGCGCTCGTCTCCGACGGCATCACCGCCAAGTACGGGACGCCCTTCACCCCGTACGAACACTTCTCCCCCTGGAACGTCGACGACGACGGCCGCCCGATCGAACCCACCGGCGACCACACCGCCCTCGACGTCGCCCTGTACGGGCTGTTCAACCTCGAACGGTTCCTGCAGCTCGTACGCGACTTCACGGCGTTCGATCAGAGCGAGGGCGGGCTGATCAAGCGCATCGCCAAACCGCACCAGTACTTCGCCGTCACCAAAGCCGTCGCGTCGACCGTGCACGCCGTCGACTCCGAGGGCAAAGCGGGCGTCGTCTGGCATACCCAGGGCTCCGGCAAGTCGATGGAAATGGAGCTGTACGCGAACCAGGTGATCCGCCACCCCCGGCTCGCCAACCCGACCGTCGTCGTCATCACCGACCGCAACGAACTCGACGGCCAGCTCTACGAGACGTTTCTGCGCTCCCAGCTGCTGCCCGAGAAGCCGCGGCAGATCCGGCGCCGTGACGAACTCCGACAGGAACTGTCCGGCCGGACAACCGGCGGGATCTACTTCACGACCCTGCAGAAATTCGGGCGCAGCCGTGACGAACGCGAATCCGGCCACAGCCACCCCCTCCTCTCGGCCCGGCGCAACATCATCGTCATCGTCGACGAGGCGCACCGCAGCCACTACGACAACCTCGACGGCTACGCGCGTCACCTGCGCGACGCGCTGCCGCACGCGACCCTCATCGCCTTCACCGGCACGCCCGTCTCGTTCGAGGACCGGGACACCCGGGCGGTGTTCGGCGACTACATCGACGTCTACGACCTCACCCGTGCGGTCGAGGACGGCGCCACCGTCCCGGTCCACTTCGAAAGCCGGCTGGTCAAGGTTGCGTTCGCCGGCGACGTGACCGAGGAGCAGATCGACGCGTCCGCCGACGAACTCACCGTCGGACTCGACGACACCGACCGCGACCGCATCGAGAAGTCCGTCGCGGTCGTCAACGCCGTCTACGGCGCGCCGGCCCGGCTGCACAAGCTCGCCGCCGACCTCGTCGAACACTGGGAGAGTCGCCGCGAGCAGATGGCCAAATTCGTCGGGTCCGACGACAACCCCACCGCGCCCGGCAAGGCCCTGATCGTGTGCGCGACCCGCGAGATCTGCGCCAATCTCTACGACGAGATCGTCGCACTGCGCCCGGATTGGCACTCGGGCGAGATCTCCAGCGGGCGAATCAAAGTCGTCTACTCGGGAACCGCGGCCGATCAGCCGCCGATCGACAGGCATGTGCGCCGCGACTCGGCGAACGCCGCGATCAAGAAGCGGCTCAAGGACATCGACGACGAGCTCGAAATCGTCATCGTCAAGGACATGCTCCTCACCGGCTTCGATGCGCCGCCGCTGCACACTCTCTATCTCGACCGGCCGTTGAAGGGTGCGCTGCTCATGCAGGCCCTCGCCCGGGTCAACCGCACCTTCCGCGGCAAACGCGACGGGCTGCTCGTGGCCTACGCGCCCGTCGCCGACAACCTCGCTGAGGCGCTGGCCGAGTACACGGCGACGGATCAGGAGACCAAACCGCTGGGCCGGCCGATCGAGGAGTCCGTCGACGCCGTCAAGAACCTGCTCACGGTGCTCGTGAACATGCTGCACGGTTTCGACTGGCGGTCGCGCCTCCGGTCCGCCACCGGACCGCGTGGCTATATCGAAGCCGTGCTCGCCACCGTGAACTACCTGCGCGACCCGAAGCTTCCGGAGAACCGGGTGCCGGAAGGGGACGAGACCCTGGCGGCCCGCTTCCGGAAATTCTCCTCCCAACTGTCCCGCGCCTGGGCGATCTGCGGCACTCATCCCGATCTGGGAGGGCTGGCCGCCGACGCGAAGTTCTTCGAGGAAGTCCGCGTCTACATGGCGAAGTTCGACGCCGAGGATCGGCAGGCGCGGGGGCTCGCTGTTCCGGAGGACGTGCGGCGTGCCTTGCGTCAGCTCATGGCCGCCTCGGTCGAATCCGGCGAGGTACTCGACATCTACGACGCCGCCGGCATTCCGCGACCGTCGCTCACCGAACTCAATGCGGAATTCCTGGCACGGGCCGAACATGCGAAGAACCCGAACCTCGCGATCGAGGCGCTCCGCAAGCTCATCAACGAGGAAGCGCGAAAGGTTGCACGGCACAATCTGGTACGTCAGCGAGCGTTCTCACAACGTCTGCAGGAACTGATGAACAAGTACACCAACTCGCAGCTCACCTCCGCGGAGGTGATCGCCGCGCTGGTCGAGGTCGCGCAGGAGGTGCAGGCCGAGGGCGACCGCGGCCGCCGCTTCGATCCGCCGCTGGACTGGCACGAACTCGCCTTCTACGACGCCGTGGCCCAGAACGAATCCGCCGTCACCGAGCAGGGCGACGACGTGCTCGCCCAGATCGCCCGGGAACTCGTCGCTGTCATGCGTCGCGACGTCAGGACCGACTGGCGCGTGCGGGCGGACGTCAAGGCCAAGTTGCGCTCGCAGATCAAGCGGTTGCTCACGCGGTACAAGTACCCGCCGGACCGGCAGGCAGGCGCGATCAAGCTGGTGCTCGAACAGATGGAGGCGATCGCGCCGACGATGGCTGCGTGAGTGTGCACGCGTCTCGCGTGAGGCAGATGCGGGCACGAACCCCCACGTCCCTGCCAATACCGCAGTGGCGAAGTGGCCGCTCGGGGCGAGGCCGTCGGATCACCGCGTCGACCCGTCAGGGTCGTGTGTTCCCCGGATCGATGGGCTGCCCGAGACCGGTGGCACGCCCGGTTCGGTCGCGTTGCAGCTGCCATGTCACCTGGTAGGCCATCCGTCCCACACCACCTTCGCGCACATAGGCTTTCGCGCGCATCACCAGTACGAACGGGCTGCCCTGGATGCCCGTGAACTGGCGTTGTTCCAGGCCGACGACGGCGGAGTCGACCGCGAGGATCGCGCCCGTATCTCGAACGTGCAGGCTCGTCATCGAGGCGCTCACCATCGGCACGGCCACATCCTGGCGGGCGAACGTCTGGATGGTGTCGTCGGCGTAGGGGACGAACGAGAGGATGTCGACATGCTGGCCGCTGTCCTCGGCCGACAGATCGAACATGAGCCATCCGGAATGGATCATCAGCAGACCATTCGTGCCGGCATCGATCATGTAGGGCACTCGGAGGTGTTGGACAGCATCGATGTCGCGCACCCGAAGTCGGACGGTCATGTGTACTCCTGAGGAAGGGGCTGGGGCATTACCACCATCCCGCCGGGGCTTCCGGACGGTAACCCACCCCAGGGCTTCGGTTCGTCCCCCCTGCCCGCCGCCGGGCACTCCGGTCGGTGCGGGCGGACGCCGTGCCGGTCAGGGTGCGGGGGAGTGGCCCCGCCCCCGGGCAACCCGGCGGACGAGCAGCGTCGCGGCGGCGACGGCGCCCGCTCCCTCGGTCCACAACCTCGGGTTCGTCGCCGGCGTCCGCTTCCGGGCGGACAGCGGCATCAGCTCGAAGTGCACGGACATGTCGTCCGTTCCGGGCTCGCGCCCGAACACGACCCGGCTGGAGCCCAGCCCGTCGCCGAGGTCGAACCGGAACGCGTACGGATCGGCCGGGTCGTCGGGGTGCAGCGGCAGGCCCCGGTACAGCGGAGGCAGCGGGGTCAGGAACCGGAGCAGGAGTTCGCCGCGACGGACGAAGACCTCGACGCCGGCACCGATCATGGCCCTGACCCGGACGTCGGTGACCCGGCCGGGCAGGTGGTACCACCCGCAGATCTCGGACCAGACCTCGGGGCGCTGCGGAACGTCGGTGCGGATCTTCTCGCCCGGAACGCCGAGCACGGACCCGAGCAGCGTCCCGGTTTCCACCGGCAGCCACATCACGGCCCGGTGCGCTCCGTTGGTGAAGGCGAGGATCCCGACGCCGTCGCCCGGGGCGACGGTGATCTGCGAGTTGAAGCCGGGCAGAATGCCCTGGTGCTCGGCCACGTGGTGGCCGCCCACGTCGCCGCGGAAGAAGGTCAGGCCGACGCCGGGCAGCCGCGGATCGGCCTGGTACTGGGGCGCGAACATGGTGGCGAGCGTCGCGGGTTCGAGCACCGATCCGTGCTCATTGGCGCCGCCGCCCAGCAGCGCCGCGACGTAGCGGGCCATGTCCGTGGGTGTCGAGTACGCCGCGCCGGCTCCCGCCGTCACCGGTTCCCGTTCGGGGACCGCCCTGGGGCCGCTCGAGCGCAGGGTGTAGCCGGTCGCGATCCGTGCGGCGTCCAGGTCGGCCCGGACGAGGCTGGTGCTCGTCATGCCGAGGGGTTCGAAGACGTGCTCGCGCAGGTAGCGGTGCAGCGGCTGCCCGGTCATGTCCTCGACCATCTGGCCGAGCGTCGCGTGCGAGTGGTTCCCGTACCGGAACCTGGTGCCGGGCTCCGCGTCGATGCGCAGTCTTCCTCGGTAGTGCTCGGCCAGGGATCGTGGCCGTCCGGGCTCGATGTTCTCCCCGAAATTCGGTCGGAGCGCGCCGGACGCCGGCGCCACCTCGCCGAGTCCCGCGGTGTGGGTCAGCAGGTGGCGCACCGTCGCGGGCCGCCAGCCGGACCGCGCGGGGACCAGCCGGAAGGCGCGCAGATAGTCGGCGGCGGGCGCATCGAGGTCGACGAGTCCCCGTTCCCACAGCTGCATGACCGCGATCGCCGTGAACGTCTTGGTGATCGATGCGATCCGGAAGATCGTGTCCTCGGTGACGGGTCTGTTCGACGGGATGTCCGCGACGCCGTGCCCGTGGAAGAACTCCAGCGTTCCGTCGCGGACCACGCCGACCGCCAGGCCGACGGCGGGCCGGCGGTTGAGGATCTCGTCGACGGCGGCCCGCAGCTCGGGCCTCTCGATCTCGGACATGGCTCCCCCCTCGGGCGTCCCGGCTCGAATCGATCGTAGGTGGGTTGCTCGCGTCGCGCCCGAAAGTGCGGTCCGCGCGGGTATGAACACGCGCGAGAGAACACCGATGGGCGCGGGTGTTCTGGCCGATGCAGCAACCGCTGCGTGTGTTGCCCACAATCGGCGTTTCCGACTGGGCCTGCGGTGCCATACTCTCTGAATGTCCTTCAGCCGAGCCCTGGCTGGGCTGCCCGGTGTCGTGACGGTACGCCGTTACCGCCGCGAATGGTTGCGCTCGGATGTGACGGCCGGTCTCGTTCTGACTGCACTGCTCATTCCTGCCGGCATGGGCTACGCCGAAGCCGCCGGGCTGCCCGCGTACGCGGGCCTGTACGCGACCATCGTGCCGTTGCTCGCGTACGCCGTCGTGGGACCGTCCAAGATTCTCGTTCTGGGACCGGACTCGTCGCTGGCGCCGCTGATCGCTGCGGCGGTGTTGCCGCTGACCGTGGCCGCGGACCCGGAAAGCGCACTGGTCCTGGCGGGCGTCCTGGCGGTGCTGGTCGGCGTGATCATGATCCTCGGAGGGTTGCTGCGGCTCGGGTTCGTCACCGAGTTGTTGTCCAAGCCGTTGCGCCTGGGCTATCTCAACGCGATCGCGCTCATCGTGATCGTCGGGCAGCTGCCGAAGCTGCTGGGCTTCTCGGTCGACGCCTCGGGCCTTCTCGACGAGCTCGCCGGGATCGTCGGGGCGGTGCTGGACGGGGACGTCGACCCGACGACGGCGCTCGTGGGCGGTGTGTCGCTGGCGGTGATCATCGGGCTCAAGGTGCTGCATTCCAAGGTTCCGGGTGTTCTGGTCGCGGTCGGGGGAGCCATGGTCGTCGCCTTCGCGATCGACCTCACCGACGACATCGACATGGTCGGCGCCCTGCCACGCGGTATGCCCCTCCCGTCGTTCGGCGGGGTGAGCTGGGATGAGGTGGCCGCGCTCGTGGGGCCGGCGGCGGGTATCGCGTTGATCGCCTTCGCCGACTCCGGCGTGCTGTCGCGCACCTTCGCAGCCCGGCGGGGCGAGAACGTCGACGGCAGTACGGAGATGAAGGCGATCGGAGTCGCGAACGTGGCCAGCGGGGTGTTCGGTGGGTTCCCGATCTCGGCCAGCGGTTCCCGTACCCCGGTGGCAGAGGAGAGCGGAGCCCGCACCCAGCTGGCCGGAGTCGTCGGAGCCATAGCGGTGCTGTTGTTCGTTCTGCTCGCACCCGGAGTGACCGCGTATCTCCCCCAGGCCACTCTGGGGGCGGTGGTGATCGTCGCGGCGTGGGCGCTGGTCGACGTACCCGGTGTGGTGCGGATGTGGCGGATGAGCCGCGTCGAAGCGGGTCTGGCCGCTGCAGCGTTCGTCGGCGTCGCCTTGGTGGGGGTCCTGCAGGGCATCCTGGTGGCGATCGGATTGTCCTTCGTGGCAGTGGTTGTGCGAGTATGGCAGCCCTATCGGACGGAGCTGGTCGCCCTTCCGGACCGGGACGGGTTCCACGACATCACCCGGCACCCCGAGGGCCGGCGCATCCCGGGTCTGGTCCTCGTTCGATTCGATGCTCCGTTGTTCTTCGCCAACGGGGAGATGTTCGACAGCTACGTCCGTTCATTGGTGAACGCCTCGGCGTCGCCCGTCGAATGGGTCGTCGTCGCCGCCGAACCGATCATCGGATTGGATACCACAGCCGTCGACGAAGTGGTCGACCTCGACCGGTATCTGGAGAGCCAGCACGTCAGGCTCGTCTTCGCAGAGATGAAAGGCCCCGTCAAGGATCGGCTCGTGCGCTTCGGTGTGGGTGACCGATTCGATACGTCGCGGTTCTATCCGACGATCGAAGCTGCGGTGAGCGCCTTCGAGCAACGGCGTCGGCGCCACGGCGACGACCAGCCCGAGGGCGACGGCCCGGAAACCTCGTGACGTACCGCGGATCGGTCCGACGAGCGAAGTGCGGCACGTGCCTCCTCGTCGGACCGTCGCGGCGCAGAAGCCGTCATCCGGTCGCGAGAAACGCATCGATGACCGGCACGACCTCGCCGGCTCCGGTGAGCACGTCGATGTGCCCCCCGGAGTGCATATGCAGGGTGGCATGGGGAAGCAGCCGGTGCATGATGCGGGCATTGACGGCGGGAACGATCGGGTCGTCGGTGCCGGCGACCACGAGGACCGGTTGCCGGATCAGCGGCAGCAGCGGCAGGCTCGTCCACAGGGCCCCGGCGAGCAGTTGCTGCAGATACCCGGTTCGCGACGTCGTGCGGGGCTGCCTGCCGAGCAGGCCGGCGACCGCGCCGGCGTTCGGGCGGGCGGTACCGCCGTACAGTTCCGCGACGTTCGCCGCGGCCCAGGCGGCGTCGTCGAATCGCCGGCGGGTGAGCATCTTCGCCAAGGTGCGCGGACTGCCCGGGACGGACACTGCCCCGGTGCTGGTGGCGACGAGCACGAGACGCCGGCAGCGGCGCGGATTCTGCAGGGCGAACTGCTGAGCCAGCGCGCCGCCCCACGAGTATCCGACGACGTCGACGACCCGGAAACCGAGGGCGTCGAGGACCCGGCCCACGACCCATGCCAGATACGGGAAGCCGTACGGCACCAGCGACGACGGCGACCCACCGGCGCCGGGAACGTCGAAGCGCACGATCGTCGCCCCCGCGTTCCAGGACTCCACGATCGGACCGAGGATTTCCAATCCGGCGCCGAGACCGTTGCACAACACCACGGGAACTCCGCTCCCGTGGCGCACGCTGACCCGGATCCGGTGGCAGCCGACGCGGACGATCCGCTCCTCGAACCGGGTGTGGTGATCGAGCACGTTTCCGGCGGTCACGTGTAGAGCACAACCATCTCGGCGATACACACCGGTCGTGTCCCACCGTCGATCTCGCTGTTGATCTCGAAGACCACCTCGAGACCTGCCGGCTTGTGCTGAAGTCGAAGCGTCATGATTGTTCCTCGAGATGTGGGGCGTTCTGCCCGGGGAGTGCGGGAGCGGCGTTGTGTCAGGCGTGCCCGGCACGGTCCGATTCGGGCACCCGACCCTGGGAGGACAGTTCCTCGAGGAGGAGGGGCACGCCGATGTTCAGCGAGTGGATGCCGATGGTGGTCGCGAGCTTCAGGACTTCGACGATCTCGCGGGCGGTGACGCCCAGATCGAGTGCGGCTCGTATGTGTCGCCGCAGCCCGGGAGCGTACATGTGGGTGCAGGAGGCATCGACGGCGATGCACAGCAACTGGACGACCTGCGGTGAGAGCACGCCGCTCTGGTACGGCTGCATCGTCGCCGTCAGGTAATGCTCGGTCCATTCGGGATCGAGTTCCTCGATCCCGTCCCACAGCGGGTTCCAGGTGCCCTCCGCCTTCATGCGGTCGACGATGGAAGGAGCCGCACGGGGCGTGTGGGCGGTCATCGGCCGCGAACCTGGTCGACGACGGCCGAGACCAGCTCGCGCTTGAGGATCTTTCCGGTGGCGGTCATGGGCAGGGCCGTGGTGAATTCGACGGACCGGGGGTACTTGTAGCCGGCCATCTGGTCCTTGCACCAGTCGATCAGCTCCGTCTCGGTGATCCGTGCACCCGGTTCGAGGATGACGAATGCCTTGACTTCTTCGCCGTGCCGTTCGTCCGGGACGCCCACGACGGCTGCGAGCGAGACCGCGGCGTGCGTCATCAGTACTTCCTCGATCTCTCGGGGGTAGACGTTGAATCCGCCGCGGACGATGAGATCCTTGGCCCGGTCGACGATGTAGTAGAAGCCGTCCTCGTCGCGCCGTGCGAGATCGCCTGTGCGGAACCAGCCGTCGCGCATCACCTCGGCGGTGGCGTCGGGCCGGCCGAGGTAGCCCTTCATCACGTTGTGGCCGCGGAGTGCGAGCTCCCCGACCTGGTCGTCGCCGAGAACGGGGTTCCAATGCTCGTCGACGAGCTTGGCCTCGATGCCCCAGACCGGAACACCGATCGAGCCGGGGCGGGGGTCGCGTTCGGGGTCGCTGAAGACCGCCAGCGGCGAGGTTTCGGACAGACCGTAGCCCTCGAGAATCCGCACGCCGAAGCGGCGTTCGAACTGGGCGTGGATCTCCACGGGCAGCGCGGCGCCACCGGAGATCGCGCGCCGCAGGGAGCGGGAGATGCGGTCGACGTCGACGGTGTCGTCGACCGCGCCGAGCAGAGCCCAGTACATGGTCGGCACCCCGGCGAAGACGGTGATGTCCTCGCCGACCATGAGCTCGAGCGCCGCCTTCGCGTCGAACCGCGGCAGGAGCACGAGGGTGGCGCCGACCGACAGGCCGGCATTCATCGTCACGGTCTGGCCGAAGGAATGGAACAGTGGCAGGGTGAGCAGGTAGGTGTCCGGGCGCAGCGGGGTGCTGTCGAACAACCGGTTGGCGGTCAGGGCATTGAGCAGCATGTTCGCGTGCGTCAGTTCCGCGCCCTTCGGCCGGCCGGTGGTGCCGCTGGTGTAGAGGATCACCGCGGTATCGCCGGGCTCGCGAACGACGGTGTCGAATGTGTCCGGACGGGTCTCGACGGCCCGGGCGAGGGTGCCGACGCCGGGGATCGGCGACGACGTGTCCGGGTCCGCGGTGAGGAGAATCATCTCGCGGCATCCGGCGGCGTTGTCGAATCCGGCACGGCCGTATTCGCCCATGGGCAGGTCGTCGGTGCCCTCGAAGCAGAAGTAGAGGGCGGCACCGGAATCGTCGAGATGGTAGGTGATCTCGCGCGGCTTGAGCAGGATGTTCAACGGCACGACGATCGCGCCGGCCTTGAGGATCCCGTAGTAGACGGCGGGGAACTGCGGGATGTTCGGGCACGAGAGCGCGACCTTGTCGCCGGGGCCGATGCCCCGGGCGGCGAGCAGGTTCGCCACCTGGTTGGCCAGGGCGTCGAGGTGGGCGTAGGTGAGGCGTTCCGTGCCGAAGACCAGTGCGACGCGATCGGGGTAGCGACGGACGGAGTCTTCCAGTAGTACGGAGAGATTGAGCACGAGAGTGTGTCCTGTCGTTGTGACGAGGGAGACGGTGGAGTCAGCCCAGGGGTGCGTCGGTGGCGGCGCGGACCTGCTCGGCGGTGACGCCGGGTGCGCACTCGACCAGCACCAGTCCGGTGTCGGTGACGTCGAGGACGGCGAGGTCGGTGATGATCCGCTGCACCACGGCCTCCCCGGTGAGCGGCAGGGTGCACCGCTCGACAATCTTCGATGCGCCGGTCTTGTCGGTGTGCTCCATCAGCACGATGACCGTGCGGGCGCCGTGGACGAGGTCCATCGCCCCGCCCATGCCCTTGACCATCTTGCCCGGCACCATCCAGTTCGCCAGATCCCCGGTGGCGGAGACCTGCATCCCACCGAGCACCGCGGTGTCGATGTGCCCGCCGCGGATCATCCCGAACGAGATGGCCGAGTCGAAGAACGCCGCACCGGGGTGGACGGTGATCGTTTCCTTGCCGGCGTTGATCAGGTCCGGATCGACGGCGTCCTCGGTCGGGTAGGGGCCCGTCCCCAGGATCCCGTTCTCCGAATGCAGCGTGACCCGCACGCCCTCGGGCAGGAAGTTCGGAATCAGCGTCGGCAGCCCGATGCCGAGATTGACGTACTGCCCCGGCGTGAGTTCCTGCGCGGCGCGGGCCGCCATCTCGGTACGTGACCAGCCGAGGGTGTCGATCACTGCGGTCATGCTCGGGCCTCCTTGGCGGCGCGCACGGTGCGCTTCTCGATCTGCTTGTCCTGCATTCCGGTGTGCACGATGCGGTCGACGAAGATTCCCGGAAGGTGCACCTGGTCCGGGTCGATCTCGCCGGGTTCGACGAGCTGTTCGACCTGGGCGATGCAGATCTTCCCGGCCATCGCGGCCAGCGGGTTGAAGTTCATCGCGGCCTTGTTGAACACCAGGTTGCCCTCGGTGTCGCCGCGCAGCGCATGGACCAGGGCGAAGTCCGCGGTGATCGATTCTTCGAGCACGTACCGCCTGCCGCGGAACTCGCGGATCTCCTTCGGCGGCGACGCGAGTGCGACGGATCCGTCCGCGTGGTAGCGCCACGGCAGCCCGCCCTGCGAGACGGGGGTGCCGACCCCGGCGGGAGTGAAGAACGCCGGGATGCCGGCGCCGCCGGCACGCATCTTCTCCGCCAGGGTGCCCTGCGGGGTCAGCTCCACCTCGAGTTCACCGGAGAGGTACTGACGGGCGAACTCCTTGTTCTCCCCCACATAGGAGGCGGTGACGCGGCGGATCCGCTTGTCGCCGAGCAGGATTCCCAGTCCGTGCCCGTCGACGCCGCAGTTGTTGGAGAACACCTCGAAATCGGTGCCCTTCCCCTCCGCGAGCGCCGCGATCAGCTCGTCCGGGATGCCTGACAGGCCGAAACCTCCGACCGCGAGCGAGGCACCGGACGGGATGTCGGCGACGGCCTCGGCCGCAGTTGTGTAGATCTTGCTCAATTTCTTTCTCCGTACTGGCGCAGGACGCGCGATGCAGGGGGCGTGTGGCTGGCGTGAGGGGCGGGCCGGCGACCTCGAGTCGTGGCCCGCCCCGGAATCAGCACCGCGCTGCGGCGGATGCTGCGGTGTGCTCGATCAGTTCCTGCAGCAGCTCCTCGGCGCGCGGCCAATATCCGTAGCCGGCGGCGGGATTCAGGTGCCCGACGTTGCCGAGGTCGACCAGCCGGCTGCCCCACAGCTCGGCCATGCCGGTCACACGGCGGTAGCAGGCGAGTGGATCGTTGCGGCTTGCTGCGACGACACTCGGGAACGGCAGCCTCCGGCGAGGGATGGGGTTCCAGCCGCCACGGTCGAGGTCTTCGCCGGAGGGGTAGCCGGCGGGCAGCGGCAACTCCAGGTCCGCCGGGGTCGCCAGGAGGGCGCCCTGGATCGGCCGGGTGGGGTTCTGGGCCCAGTGGACTGTGGTCATGACTCCGGCGCTGTGGGCGACGAGCACGACCGGGCCGGAGATGTCGTTCAGGACGGTGTCGAGAGCGGCGACGCGGGCGGCACGGTCGAGCTTGTCGTGCTCGAGCGGGGGCACGGTGCGCGCGTCGTCGAGGCGTTCGGCGAGCAGGGTCTGCCAGTGGTCCGCGACGTGGTCTCGCAGACCCGGCACTATCACCACGGTCGGAGAGGTGGGGCTGTTCAAGATCGGCTCCAGGAGCTTGTTCGAAGTGACGGGGAAGCAGGAGTGTCTGCCTCAGCGGGCGACGGGAGTGCTCAGTGCGAGGAGTTTGCGCAGTCCCGCAGGATGGAGGCGCTTGCCGGCCAGCAGCGCGGCGATGGCAGCGAGGTAGACCAGGGGCGACAGCTGCAGCGCCTCTCGCAAGCCGAGCCGATCGGCGAGGATGCCGACGACGAACGGGCCGAGGGCGAGACCGAGCAGGTTGTTGGCGACGGTGAGCGTGCCCATCGCGGACGCGCGCACCGACGTGTGGGTCAGGTTCGCGACCATCGCTGCGGTTGGACCCGAGGAGCCGGCGGAGAAGAAGGCACCGATTCCGATGAGCACAAGCTGGGCGGGGCCGGCCTCGAGCCGGAAGGCGGTAAGCAGGCACACCAGCGCGATGATGCAGAAGACGACGGCAGCGGTCCACTTGCGGGTGATGTCGTGGCGGCCGAGGCGGTCGGTGATGATGCCGCAGACGACCATGCCACTGCCGACGAGAAGTACGACGATCGAGGCGGCGGCTCCGGCCTTGTCCGGGGCGAGGCCGTAGTACCGGTTGAAGTAGCTCGGAGTCCACGACAGCAGCACTGCGGCGGTGAATATCTGCAGTCCGCCACCGATGTAGGCGAACAGCACTGCCGGATTGGTGAACAGGCTCGACACCGGGGCGCGAAAGCCGTCGGGTGGGGTTGCGGTCTGCCTCGGGTGTTCGTCGGCGGCGTTCTCGGCGAGCCTGCGTTCGGTGACGAGCGTCCGGAACAGCGCAACCAGGATCAGGCCGAAGACCGCCATGGCCGCGAACGACCATCGCCAGCTCAGGTGCACGGCGATCACTCCGCCGAGGGCGACGCCGATCACCGACCCGAACGATCCGCCGGCCATGAAGGCGCCGCTGAGTGAGGCGTGCACCCGCGGGGCGAATACACTCAGCACCACCGCGATGCCCACGCTGCCGTAGGCGGCTTCGCCGACGCCGACGAGGAATCTGGCACCGAGCATCTGCTCGAAGTTGGAGGCGACCGCACAGAGCAGGGTGGCCGCGCTCCACAACACGGCCATGAGCACGAGGCTCTTGACCCGGCCCCACCGGTCCGCGAGCAGCGACAACGGCAGGGTGAGCAGGCCGACCATGAGGGCGACGATGCTGGTGAGGGAAGCGAGCTGTGAATCAGACAGGGCCCATTCGCTTTTCAGGAACGGGAAGACGGCGCTGAGGACCTGTCGGGACATGTAGTCCGAGAGCAGCAGCCCGAAGGTCAGGGCGAAGACGATCCACGGGTACGTCCGTGAGCGCGTGTGGGGGCGGGGACCGGCGGCCGGTGTGCCGGTCGGATTCTCCACGGGGGAGGTGGGCAGTCCCATGGGAACTCCTGTGGGCGAGGGTGGCGGTGAATGCGGAGGAACGACCGCGAGGAGGACAGAACGAGACGTCGTGGGCCTCTCCCGTGGCACCGCCACGGGAGAGGTGGCACCCACGGCCGGGGCACGCACGGTGCTGTGTGCGTGCCCCTCCGGGGAGGTGTCCGGTGTGCCTGGCTCAGGCGTGCTGGGTGAAGCCGCGCTGGCCGGGCTTGCGGTTGGGTGCGAAGCCGACCTTGGCGAGGGTCTCGTCGGCGTCGGCGTAGCGCTCGTCGAGCTTGTAGATCTCGCGGGCCTCCTTGCCGGTGGCCACCTGCCGGCCGAGTTCACCGGCGATGCGCACGAGCTGTTCGATCTGCTGGACCGAGGTCATCTTCTCCTTGGTCGGCGTCCACAGGGTGTCCTCGTTGCCGACCCGGCAGTGCAGGCCCATCGCGATTGCCATGGTGTTGATCGGCAGTACCGACCGCATCAGGGTCTCGAGGGTCAGCACCGCGCCGTCGGGGGTGCGGCGGATGAACTCCATCATGTTGTAGGGGTTGGGGCCGTCGAACCCACCGCCGATACCGACCCAGGTCACCATCAGCGGGCCGGTGTAGACGCCACGGCGGATCAGCCGTTCGACGGTTTCGAGCTGCGGGATACTCGAGAGCTGGAAGTGCGGCTGGATACCCTTGGCCTGCAAGCGCTTCAGGTGCTCTTCGACCCATTCCGGGCCGGCCGGGACGACCATCTCACGGTACGCCTCCCACACCTCGGGACGCTCGAAGGAGGTACCGCGGATGTCGTCGGGGGTCATCAACTCCACGATGTTCATCTGGCTGGTGTTGATGGCGATGGTGACCTGATCCGGGGCTGGATCGAGCTCGGCCAGCATGTGGCGGGCGTCGTCCGAGAGCCACTTGGCGTCGGCGCCCTCCCCCTCGGGGGCGAACGAGATCGACCCACCGACCTGCAGGATCATGTCGGGCACGGCCTCACGCAACCGGCCGAGCAGCTCGTTGAACTTCGACAGCCGCTTGGAGCCCTTGCCGTCGAGTTCACGCACGTGGATGTGCAGGACGGTCGCGCCGGCGTCGTAGCAGTCCACCGCCTGCTGGACGTGCTCGTCCATGGTCAACGGCAGGTCCTCGCGGAAGTCGTCGAGTTCCCATTCCGGGCCGTACGGCGCGGCGGTGATGACCAGTTTCTCCTGGTTCTCGGGGAACAGGGAATCGTCGAGGAAGTGCATCTGTGGTCTCCGTTTCAGAGTCGATGAGGAAGGAAGAGGAAGTCAGAAGGGGCGGTCGCCGATGATCCCGGCGCGTTCCATCTTGCGTACGGCGGGCCAATAGTCCTGCACCGCATAGTGTTGGGTGGAACGGTTGTCCCAGATGGCGATGCTGTTCTTCGTCCACCGCCAGCGCACCTGGTACTCGGGGATCGCGGCCTGGCTGATCAGGTACTGCAGCAGATTGCCGGCGCCGGGGGCGTAGTCGATCCCGAACCGGACATTGTCGGGGGTGTGGTAGTTGACCAGGTGCGTGGCAAAGGCGTTGACGAACAGGATCTTCTCGCCGGTCTCGGGGTGGGTGCGCACCACCGGGTGCTCCGCGTCCGGGTACCGCGCATGCAGCTGATGGCGCTGTTCCATCGGCAGGGCGGCACCGAAGCTCGCCTCGATGCTGTGCCGGGCCCGCAGTCCGGCGACCTGTTCCTTCACCGGCGCGGGCAGCCGCCGGTACGCCTCGGCCATGTTCACCCAGACGGTATCGCCACCGACCGGCGGCGTCTCCACGCACCGCAGCACGCACCCCATGGGCGGGTTCTGCCGCCATGTGGCGTCGCAGTGGTAGGCGTTCTCGTAGTGCTCGGGCGGGCTGTCGACGTCCTTGTAGATCCGCACCAGGCCAGGGTTGTCGGGGTCGCTGCCGACCATCGGGTGATCCTCGAGCGGACCGAACCGTTCGGCCAGCGCCACATGCTCGGCGCGAGTGATGTCCTGGTCGCGGAAGAAGAGCACCTTGTGTTCGAGCAGGAGCGCGTGCAGCTGCTCGAACAGCGCATGGTCACGCGAAACCTCCCCGAGGTCGACGTCGAACAGCTCGGCGCCGATGGTGCAGGTGAGCGGTTCGACGCGGAACTCCCGCGTGGTGGCCGTGGTCGTCTCCGACAGCCGGGTGGTGGTAGTCATGACAGATCCTTCGTGGGTGGTGGGATGGCGGTGGCGTCCGGAGCAACATCCCGCCCGGCCGGGGTCAGAGGGTGAAGACCGACGAGCCGATGCTGCGACCGGCTTCGAGATCGTGGTGGGCGCGGACCGCGTCTTCGAGTGCATACCGCTGGTTGATCTCGATCGCGATCTTCCCGGTGGCGACGTGGGAGAACAGCTCTCCGGCGAGTTCGGCGCGCTCGGCCGGGTCGGCGATGTAGTCCGCGAGCGCCGGACGGGTCACGAACAACGATCCCTTGACCGCGAGCTGCATTGCGTCGATCGGGGGAATGGGCCCGGAGGCGGTACCGAAGCAGACCAGCAGACCGCGGCGCGCCAGCGAATCGAGGGAGGTCGGGTACGTCGTCTTGCCGATGCTGTCGTACACCACGGGAACGCCGGCGCCGTCCGTCAGTTCCCGCACTCGCTTCGCGACGTCCTCCTGCGTGTAGATCACGACGTGATCGCACCCGTGGGCGCGCGCTGTCTCGGCCTTCTCCTCGCTCGAGACCGTCCCGATCACGTTGATTCCCAACAACTTCGCCCACTGAGTGAAGATCAGGCCCACGCCTCCCGCCGCCGCGTGCAGCAGCACGGTGTCCCCGGCCTTCAGCGGGTGGATGCGGCGCAGCAGATAGGCGGTGGTCAAGCCGCGCATGGTCATCGCCGCGGCGGTGTCGAACCCGATGGCATCGGGCAAGGGGATCAGGTGTTCGGCGGGCATCACGCGCTCGGTGCTGTAGGCGCCGAGCGGGCTGCCGGTGTAGGTCACCCGATCGCCTTCCCGCACGTGCGCCACGTCCGGTCCGACGGCCTCGACCACGCCGGCGGCTTCGACACCCATGCCGGCCGGCAGGGGGGCGGGGTACAGGCCGGTGCGGAAGTACGTGTCGGCGAAGTTGAGACCCACGGCCTCATGCCGGATCCGGACCTCGCCCGGGCCGGGGTCTCCGACCTCGACGGCTTCCCACCGCATGACCTCGGGGCCACCGGTTTCGTAGAAGCGGACGGCTTTTGCCACAGTCTTCTCCTTGTCGCGCCTGCCGGCCCGTTCCACCGGGCAGGCTCGGCGTCTTGATGTTTCTCGGGATGTAATTGCTTCCCGCTGTACGGGATCCGGGCTGTCGAGGGCACGTTGCCGTGCTCGACTGCGGTCGGTGTTCCGGCGGGAGGAGGTGGGCGATGTCGCGGCCGTGGCCGACGTTCCCTCTCCCCAACCGGCTCTGTGTGATGGACCTAACAGTAGTGGAGTGCATGCCCGAATGCTTATCCCTGAGGGACGTAATTCTGTTCATTTGGGGACATGCCCTGTGCACTGGGGAAGGCTCCCGGTCCGGGCGGCTCACCACATCCGGCCTCATCGATCGGATCAGGTCGACGTGGGCCGCGAATCCGGTGAGGAATCAGCGCGTCCCGGGCCGGTTCCAGGGGACGGCGCAGCAGGCCGACAGCCCCACCGGTGTGGACTACCGAACCGGCTCGTGCCCGCCGGAGTCGACGTCAGTGCGTACCGGCTCGTTGCGGGCCGACCGCGGCCTCGGGCGGAAGCAGTGCCGGCGGTCCCGATCGACGGCGGCGCAGCGCCTTCTCCGCTTCGACGACGATCGGGACGATCAGTGCCCAGCCGAGGCAGGCGAGCCACTGGCCTCCGGTCAGCGACGTGGTCATCAGAAGTTCTTGGAGGAAGCCGATTTCGACGGCGAATACGGTGACCACGACGGGAATCGACAGGATCTTCAGCGCCCCGAGTATCGGGGCCTCCAGGCCGGATTCCGGATCGCGGCGCATGACGAGTCCGGCGAGAACGGATCCGAACGACAGCACCACGAATGCTGTCGTCATGGGGACGTTCGCTTCGGTGGTGCTCATCTCGCCCGGGGCGAGGAGCATCGCGGCGAGGGTAACGGCGAACTGCAGGATGCCGTAGGCCAGCCACTGCGTGAACGCCCTCCGGTTGGCGATGGGCAGCTTCGGATCGCGGGGCGCTTTGTTCATCAGGTCGGGCGCCGGCGGGTCGAGCATGATGACGGCGACCGGGAACAGAGTGATGAAGAAGTGCTGGAACAGCACCATCAGCGGGGTGAGTGCGACGCCGTCGTTGATGTCGAAGATGCTCGCGACGAGGAACAGCAGAACCAGTGAGAACAGTTTCGACATCTGGTAGCGGATGTAGGAGACGATCTTGTCGTAGATGTTGCGGCCAAGGCGGATCGCGCTGATCAGGGTCCCGAAGTTGTCGTCGGTGAGGACCATCTTGCCGGCCTGTTTGGTGACTTCGCTGCCCGATCCCATGGCGACACCGATGTCGGCCTTCTTCAGCGCGGCGGCGTCGTTGACGGCGTCGCCGGTCATCGCCACGACCGCGCCGGTCTTCTGCATGACGTCGGCGAGGCGGAGTTTGTCCTGCGGGGTGACGCGACCGAACACGTGCAGGTCGGGCAGGGCAGCCGACAGTTCCTCGTCGGTCATGGCCTGCAGTTCGGTGCCACCGATCGCGCCCGGTCCGAGGCCGAGTTCGGCGGCGATGGCGGATGCGGTGATCGCGTGGTCTCCGGTGATCATTCGGACTTCGATGCCGGCCTCGTGGGCGGTGCGCACGGCATCGATTGCCTCCGGCCGGAGTGGGTCGATGATGCCGACCATACCGACGAACGTGAGGTCCTCGACGAACGACATGGGGTCGGCTTGCACAGCCTGCTCCTGCCCGTCGAGCACGCGTGCTGCGAACGCCAGGACGCGCAGGCCCTTCTCGGACATGGCCTGGTTCGCCGCGATCAGTTCCTGCCGGACGTCGCCGATCGGTACCGCCTGCCGGCCGGGACGGAAGGCGTTCGTGCACCGCGCGAGAACGACGTCCGGTCCGCCCTTGACCAGTTCCACGAATCGGGTGGTGCCGTCGACCGGTAGATGGTGGAACGTCGCCATGAACTTGTACGCGGAGTCGAACGGCACGGCGGCGACGCGGGGATACGTCCGCCGGGTCTGGGGAGCGTCGACGCCGACCTTCGCTGCGAGCACCACCAGGGCGGCCTCGGTGGGATCGCCGACCACCTGTCCGGAGTCGGAGACGGTGGCGTCGCTGTCGAGGCACAGCCCGTAGGCGAGCAGGGTGAAGTCGGGGGCCGACTCGCCCGCGACGTGGGTGACGCGCCCCGACTTGCTGTATCCCTCACCGTCGACGCTGTACCAGCGGCAATGGAAGTACAGTGATCGCACGGTCATCTGGTTCATGGTCAGCGTGCCGGTCTTGTCGGAGTTGATCGCGCTGGTGGCGCCGAGGGTCTCGACGTCGGTGAGGTTCTTCACGACGGCCTTCGCCTCGGCCAGCTGGCGGGCGCCGTAGGCGAGCATGGCCTGGACGAACGTCGGCAGGCCGGTCGGGATCGCGGAGACGCCCATGGAGATGCCCAGCAGCAAGACCGTGGTCACGCTCTGTCCGCGGATCACTCCGAGGACGACGATGAGGGCGACCGCGGTCCACGCGATGATGCCGAGCACCTTGGTGAGCGAATTCAGTTCGCGTTGCAGCGGCGACTTGCTCGGCGTGACGGCCGAGAGCATCGAGGCGATGCGGCCCATCTGGGTGTGCATGCCGGTTTCGGTGACCACCATGGTGGCGGTGCCGCGCGTGACCGAGGTGTTCTGGAAGACCATGTTGCTGCGATCGCCGAGGGGGACGTCGGCGGCGCCGAGGGTCTGGGGATCCTTCGGGACGGGGGCGCTTTCGCCCGTCAGTGCCGCCTCCTGCGTCTCGAGGGTGGCCGAGGTGAGCAGTCGGCCGTCCGCGGGGACGATGTCGCCCGCCTCGAGCTGCACGACATCGCCCGGCACCAGGTCGGTGGCGGCGAGCTGAACCAGTGTCCCGTCACGGGTCACCCGCGCCTGCGGGGTCTGCATCTTCGCCAGTGCGTCGACGCTGGCGCGGGCCTTCAACTCCTGCCGGGTGCCCAGGACCACGTTGAGTCCGACGAGTACGGCAACGACGATCGCCGTGGGGATCTCCCCGATGACGACGCTGACGACCGCCACCGCGACCAGCATCAGGTTCATCAGGTCCTTCAGCTGGAGCAGCGCGAGCGCCCGTGCCGACGGTGCGGGTTCGGAGACGATGCTGTTGGACCCGTAGCGTCGTCGACGCTCGCCCGCCTCGTCGCTCGTCAGTCCGGTCTGCGTGTCGGTGGCCAGTGCGGACACCACGACGTCGGCCCTCTGGGCGTGCCACGTCGTGTGCGTTTGCCCCGTAGCGGGGATGTCCGACCGTTTCGGCGTGCGTTCTGTCGAGGCCATGGCTGACAGGTCCTTCCCGGCGCGGATGTCAGTAGGGAGTGGGGATCCAGTGCAGCGGTGGTGTCGTCACCCGGTAACCGTCGGGCTTCTGCCGCGCCGGGAGGGTGATGTCGTGAACTTCCAGGGGCTCGTAGGGGATCTTGCTCAGCAGATGGCTGATGATGTTGAGCCGTCCGCGCTTCTTGTCGTCGTTGTCGGCGACGTACCACGGTGCCCAGCCGGTGTCGGTGAACCGGAACATCTCGTCCCGCGCCCGTGAGTAGTCGTACCACCGGCTGTACGACTGCAGATCGAGGTCCGACAGCTTCCAGATCTTGCGCGGATCGTCGATCCGGCTCTGCAAACGTGCGGCCTGTTGCTCCTCGCTCACCTCGAGCCAGTACTTCAGCAGGATTACACCCGACTCCACGATTGCGCGTTCGACCGCCGGAACGAGCTGGAGGAAGTGGCGCGAGTCCTCCTCGGTGCAGAAGCCCATCACCCGTTCGACGCCGGCGCGGTTGTACCAGCTGCGGTCGAAGATCACGACCTCTCCACCGGCGGGCAGATGCGGCAGATACCGCTGCACATACATCTGCGTCTTCTCCCGCTCGGTCGGTGCGGGCAACGCGACCACGCGGAACACCCGCGGGCTCACCCGCTCGGTGATCGCCTTGATGACCCCACCCTTCCCGGCGGTGTCGCGCCCCTCGAACACGACGCAGATCTTCGCGCCCGACGCCTTCACCCATTCCTGCACCGCGACGAGTTCGGCGTGGAGCGGTCTGAGCAGACGCCGGTACTCTTTGTTCTTCATCGGTGGGGTGAACTCGACAGTCGGCGCGTGCAATTCGCCGGTATCGGCACGAGGCTGCGGCCCGTGCTTCGCGTCCCTGTACGCCGTGCCCTTCTTCTTCGATTTCGAAGATGCGGATTTCGATCCCACAGCTGTATCTCCTGCCACCAGGAATCCGATGCGATCAAACCCGGGACCGGCCCGGGGCCTTTCCGGTCCGACGTCGAGTTCTCGAGTCCTGCACCGGGGGTGCGGACGATGCGTATGAATCGAGGGGGTATCGCCGGACGTCGCGCTCGCGTGTTCCGTCGATGGCGTGCATGGGTGGGATTCTCCTCCCCACCCCGCCCGATTGGCCGCGTTTCGCGGCAGGACGGTCGGCGCTGTGCCGATTTCGAGGAGCTGTGCCGATTTCGCGGAGCGGCGGGGTGCCTCCTGCCCTCGTTCCTGCGACCCTGCTCGGTGCCGGTCACCGGACGGGTTCGCTCATCCGAACAGCAGGATTCCCGTGAGTGCGAGGGCCGAGACCCATGCCGTGGATGCGGCGGCGAGGGCGAAGGGCCGCCAGCCCACGCCTCGGAGGACGTCGATGCGTACGCCGGTCCCGAGCGCGAACATGGCGGCGGTGAGCAGCGCGGTCTGCGCGAGTCGAGCCGACCCGAGGACCTGATCAGGGAGCAGACCGGTGGCGCGCAGGGCCACGCAGCCGAGGAAGCCGAGCAGGAACAGCGGCACCAGCGGTGGGCGCCGCGTGTCGGCCTGCGTGGCGGTGACGCGGCGCGAGGCCACGCCGATCCAGGCGATCACGGGCGCGAGCAGCGCGACCCGGGCGAGTTTGACCGTCACCGCCACCGTGAGAGCGGTCGCTCCGGCCGCACCGGCACCGTGGGCGTCGATGGCCCCGCCGGCGGCCACGACCTGCGCCACCTCGTGGATCGCGGCGCCGGCCCACACGCCTGCCCGAGTGTGGTCGAGCCCGAGCGCGGACGCCGCGAGCGGGAGGCCGGGGATCATCGCAGTGCCGAAGACGACCACCAGTGCGACGGCGGTGACCACCTCCTGCTTCCGGGCCTCGACGACCCCGTCCGCGGCTGCGACGGCGGCCGCTCCACAGATCGAGAATCCGCACGCGATGAGCAGTCGCTGCGTCCAGCCGAGACCGAGGATCCGGCCCAGTGCCATGGTTCCGGCGATGCCGCAGGACACGACGGCGACGACGATGCCGAGCACGCCCCAGCCGAGGTCCAGGACGTCGGTGACCAGGAGCTGAAGTCCCAGGAGCGCGACTCCGACGCGGAGCAACCGCCGGGAAGCCACGGTGATGCCCGGTTCGGTGACGGTCGGCAACCTCGTGGTGTTGGCCAGCAGTGCACCGGCGAGAATCGCGATCAGCAGGGGGCTGAGGCCGTCGACGAGTGCCGACGCAGCGAGCGCAGCCGCGGCACCCGCGCCGCAGAGAACGAGTCCGGGGACGGGCGTGCGCAGGCGAACCGAGACCGGCGGTGCGGGCGTGGTGGGGGATACGGCCATGGTGCCCAGCCTGACGGCTCCCGGGTCGGGCGGATAGACCGTGTTTCCGCATCACGTCATATCGATTCGATATGACGCACCCGGTGCTGATCCGACGACGATTCTCCGGCGCGCCACCGGCTGGGGGTGCACCCGAAGCGCTTCCGGAACCAGCGCGAGAAGCTGCTGGGCGAGGAGAATCCGAGCAGGTCGGAGACTTCGGTCAGGGAGTAGCGCCGGTTGCCGACCATGTGCCCGGCCAGTTCGGCGCGGACCGAATCCAGGAGCGACGAGAAGGTGTGGCCTTCCTCGGCGAGTCTGCGGTGCACCGTCCTGCGGTCCACCCCCAGGCTGCGAGCGACCTGCTCGATCGAGCAACGACCGGTGGGAAGCAGGAGTTCGATCAGTTCGCGGACACGATTGAGCGTCGTCGCCTCGCGTGTGGCGTGCATCGAGTCCAGGAGTTGTTGGGTGTAGGGCCGCAACAGCGGATCGGACATCGTATTGGGGGCGTCGAGATCTTTGGCATAGAGGGTGATTCCGTCGAAGTCCTGCTCGAATTCGACGACGGGTCCGAAGAGTCGGAGGGGAGTGCGCATGCTGCGCGGAGCCGGATGGGAGAACGACACGGTGACGGGCTGCCAGGCCGGCCCGAGAAAGCCTTGCAGCAACCGGTGCAGAACTCCGACGGCGAGTTCGACAGATTGGCGGAAGATCCCCGGCTGCCCCAGGTCGAGGGTGAGTCGGAGGGTTGCGACACCGCCGTGCTCGTTCAGGCGGATGCGCAGGGCTTCGTTGTACATGTGCTCGTGGCGCATGAGGACCTTCAGGGCGCTGCGGACGTCCGGTTCCTCCCGGATGACCAGGCTCAGCGGGCCGAGGTTGGAGAATCGCCGGCGCTCGGCGAGGGCGAGGCCGAAGTCGTCCCGGCCGGACTCGGCGGCGGAGCGTTCGAGCAACTCGGCGATCGCCGCCGCCGGCACCCAGCGGTCCTGCAGGCTCAGGCTGGCCGGGTCCAGGCCCGCGCTCCTGGCGAGAGAGGCGGGATTCAAGCCCAGCGAGTGGGCGAGCTCGACGTAGTTGTTCAGTGAGGCATAGCGTGCGAGAGGCTTCAACTGCCGCTTCCTGTCCCGAATCGATAAGCCACGCGACGAGTGATGACGACTATATCGGCGTCGACCGGGAGGCTCGACGCCGCGACCGCGGGTTCGCCCGGCCCCGGGACGGGGCCACGCCCGCCGAGACGGGAAGAAAGAAAAAGGACCGGCACGTCCGGTCGCCTCACGGCGACAGGCGCAATGCAGCTCCAGCCGGACGGAACTCTGCAAAGGCAAAACAACTGAGCCCGGGGGACACGGAGCGTGCCGATCCGAACTCTTCAACACCGCCCCCGTCCCCGATATTCCATCCCCGCCCGGGTGAACTGCATCTCCGATCGCTGGTTTCTCACAATTCTCTCCGCCGATGCGTCTACCTCGTATACGCCGGATGGAAGGATCAACCCCGTGAACGCGACGCGAACCCACACGGTCGTCGACTCACCGATCGGACCGCTGACCCTGGTGCGGACGGACGGAGCACTCAGTGGCCTGTACCTCGCCGAACACCGGCACCGGCCCGGCCCGCGCACCTTCGGAGACGTCGCGGCGACCGGTTTCGAGGAGGTCACCGAGCAGCTCGCCGAGTACTTCGCCGGGCACCGCACCGAGTTCACCGTGCCCCTGGCACTGCACGGCACCGCCTTCCAGCTCCGCGTCTGGCAGGCGCTGCGGACCGTCGCATACGGCACGGTGTGCACCTACACGGACCTGGCCGCCGCCGTCGGGCACCCCACGGCCGTGCGGGCGGTCGCCGCCGCGAACGGCCGCAACCCCGTCAGCATCGTCGTGCCGTGTCACCGCGTGATCGGCCGCGACGGCAGCCTCACCGGATATGCCGGGGGTCTCGCCCGCAAGCGCTACCTGCTCGACCGGGAGGCGCAGGTGACCCATGCCGTCCCCTGACCCGCTGCCGCCGTTCGAGCGGGTCGTCGCCGAGCACGGCGCCACCGTCCTGCGAGTGTGCCGCGCGCTGCTCGGTCCGGTCGACGCCGACGACGCGTGGTCCGAGACGTTCCTCGCCGCGCTGCGCGCCTACCCGGCGCTGCGTCCGGGCAGCAACGTCGAGGCGTGGCTCGTCACGATCGCGCACCGCAAGGCCGTCGACGTCCACCGTGCCCGGGCGCGGACCCCGGTGCCCGTCGCCGCCCTGCCGGAACACCCCCTCGCCTCCGGGATGCCCGAGCCCGACGACGACCTGTGGTCGGCGGTGGCCGCGCTGCCGTTCACTCAGCGCGCCGCCGTCGTCTACCACCACGTCGTCGGCCTGCCCTACGCCGAGATCGCCGCGATCCTCGGCAACTCCACCGACGCCGCGCGCCGCGCCGCCGCCGACGGCCGGGCCGCGCTGCGCCGCCGCTACCCGACGGAGGAACCGTCATGACGCTCGAATCGTCGCCTGTCGATGCTGCCGACCTGACGCGCCTGCACGCGCGGCTGATCCTCGACGCCGAGGCCGCCGACCTGCTCGACGTCGCCTACCGGATCGTCGACACCCCCGTGGGACCGCTGCTGCTCGCCGCCACCCCCGCCGGCCTCGTGCGCGTCGCCTACGCCGCCGAGGATCACGAGGCGGTCCTCGCCCGGCTCGCCGCCGACATCAGCCCGCGCATCCTCGCCGCGCCCGCCCGGCTCGACGACGCCGCCCGCCAGCTCGACGAGTACTTCCGCGGCGCCCGCACCGCGTTCGACCTGCCGCTCGACCTGCGCCTGGCCCGGGGCTTCCGCCGCGAGGTCATCACGCACCTGCCGCGCATCGGCTACGGCCGTACCGCCAGCTACGCCGAGGTGGCGGCCGTGGCCGGCAGCCCGCGTGCCGTCCGGGCGGTGGGTACGGCGTGCGCGCGGAATCCGTTACCCGTCGTCCTGCCGTGCCACCGGGTGGTGCGCAGCGACGGAGACCTCGGCAGGTACGTGGGCGGCGTGGACGCCAAACGCATGCTGTTGCGGCTCGAGGCCGCGGCGTGAGCGTCGCCCTGCGGTTGACGGTGACCCCGCCGCTGGCCACCGCCCCGATGCTGGCGGCCCTGCGCAGCCACACCGTCGCCGGTCTCGAACGACACGACGCGGCCACCGGCACGCACGTGCGGTCGGTGCGGGTCCGGCACGGCCCGGCGGTGGTCGCGATCCGGCCCCGGCCGGAAGCCGAGCACGTGCCCGTCCGGATCGACGCGGACCGCCGCGACCTGCCCGAGGTCGAGCAGTTGGTCCGGCGGTGGCTGGACCTCGACGCCGAGCCTGCCGTGATCGACGCGGCGCTCGGCGCCGATCCGCAGCTGGCCCCGATGGTGGCGGCCCGGCCGGGACTGCGCGTGCTCGGGACGACGGACTGGTTCGACACCGCCGTGCAGACCGTGCTGGGCCAGCAGGTCAGCGTCGCCGCCGCCGCCACGTTCGCCGGCCGGCTCGTCGCCCGCTACGGCGATCCGGGATCCGGTGCTATGCGCTGCTTTCCGACCCCGGAGCGGCTCGCCGCCGCGGATGCCGACGAGGTGCAGGGGGCGGTGGGGCTCACCCGGGCACGGGTGCGGACCGTGCTGGCGCTCGCTCGCGCCGCGGCCGACGGGCTCGATCCGGCCGAACCGGTGCGGTTCCGTACCGATCTGGCGGCACTGCCCGGCATCGGGCCGTGGACCGTGGACTACCTCGCCGTCCGCGTCCTCGGGGACCGTGACGCGTATCCCGCCGGAGATCTGGTGCTGCGCAGGGCCCTCGGCGTGGGTTCTGCCCGCGAGGCGACGGCCCGGGCCCGGCAGTGGAGTCCGTGGCGGGCCTACGCCGCGTTCCACCTGTGGACGCACGCCGCCTACGGCTCGTCCTCGCCGTAACGTTCCCGTATCGAGACATGCATGGGGAAAAGCACTTTCGTGTCACCGAACAACAGCCGGGTCGCCGACTCCACCGCGGCGGACAGGTGCGCCGTCGCGGCCTCCGGGGTGCGGGTGTGCACCACGATCTCGTCGTGCTGGAAGAAGACGAGTTCGCCGGTGTCGTCGGCGGCCAGGCGCAGGCGCAGATCGGCCAGCACGCACAGCGCCCATTCGGCGGCCGTCGCCTGAACGACGAAGTTGCGGGTGAACCGCCCCCGCGCCCGCGCGTCGCCGTGCGCGAAGAAGTCGGCACCCGGCGGCGGGCACGCGCGGCCGAGCCACGAATGCACCACCTCACCGCGCTCGCCGGCACGTGCGGCGCGTTCCACGAACTCCACCGCCTCGGGAAAGCTCCTGCGCAGCAGGGTGAGCAGCGCACGTGACTCGCCGGCCGTCGCACCGTAGAGCACGCCGAGCACGGCCACCTTCGCCTTCGCCCGGTCACCGCCGAACGCGGCCGCAGCCACCGGTGCGTACAGGTCGTCGCCGCCCGCCGCCGCCGTCATCCGCGGGTCGCCGGACATCGCGGCCAGGATGCGCGGTTCGAGCTGGCCGGCGTCGGCGATCACGAAGACGTGCCCGGGCTCGGCGATCACGCTCGACCGCAGCGCCTTCGGGATCTGCAGGGCCCCGCCGCCGCGGCTCGCCCAGCGCCCGGACACCACGGCACCGGGCACATAGACCGGATGGAACCGCCCGCCGCGCACCCAGGTGTCGAGCCACTGCCACCCGTTGGTGCTGTGCAGCTTCGACAGATCCCGGTGCTGCAAGAGCAGCGGCACCGCCGGATGGTCGAGTTCGCGCAGCACCCATTTGCGGGTGGACGACAGGTCGATGCCTTCGCGTCGGAACGCCTCGAGAATTTCGGTGTGCGAGGCCGGATTCAGCGCACGGCCGAACACCTCGCCGATCCGTGCGTTCAGTTCGGTGATCCGGGGCGGCAGCCCGTCGTCGGCGGGACGCGGACCGAGGGTGCGCTCGAGCACGCGGCGGTGGGCGTCGGCGGAGAACGGCAACCCGTCGAAACCCATCTCCGCGGCGGCCAGCGTGCCCGCCGATTCGGCGGCGACGAGCAGTTCGAGCCGGGCATTGCCGGCGAGTTCGGTGCGCTGCCGCTCGAACTCGGCGAGCACGGTCTCGGGGTCGACGGTGGGGGCGACGTCGAACAGCCCGGGGCGCTCGTCGACCGGTTGTTGCTCCGGTGGTGCGGGAATCCCGGCGCGTACGTTCAGGATCGCGCGTGTGGACGCCAGATCGTGGCATCGGCGCACCCGGACCCCGGCGCGCAGCAGGGCGGGGTACACGGTCGCGGTGCCGGTCCAGATCCACCGCGGCGGGTCCGCCGCCTCGAGCGTCCGCGCGGCCGTCGCGAGGTCGTCGTGGTATTCGGCCGCGGCGAGCGGGCGTCCGTCGGCGCCGACCGGAACGGTCCATCCGCCGGGCGACTGCCCGCCGGCGGTGTCGGGAACCAGTACGGTGCGCACCCGTCCAGTCTGCACCGCCGTGCCGACACCGCCGGCGGACGGTCCCGTCCACCGTCGCCTCCGGACCCGCACGGTTACTCGGAAAGCAGGCCGGACTCCTCGAGCAGGTCGCCGATCTCCGTCGTCTCCAGCTTTGCGATCAGATTCTCACGCAACAGTTTCGGACAGGGAGGCGAGCCCGGCCCCGACGAACCATGCTGTCCTCTCGTCCACCTCTGTGGGCTTGCGGGGCTGCTGTAGGACGTGAGGCGTCGCCCCTTCGCGGTATCTGCCGCTACTTGTCGTTGGGGTAGCGGTAGAACCCTTCGCCGGTCGCCACACCGAGCTTGCCGGCGTCGATGTAGTTCTCCTTCAACCATGCGGCGATGGTCCGGTCCTTCTCGTCGCCGTGGGACAGGATGTTGTAAGGCGTGGTGAGTCCGATGACGTCGTAGATCTGGAAGGGACCCATGGGTGCGCCGGTGGCGATCCGCCACACCCTGTCGACGTCCTCGGGGTCGGCGTAGCCGCCCGCGGCGAGCTCACCGGCGGCGTTGAGGAACGGCACCAGCAGCGAGTTCAGGACGTAGCCGGCCTTCTCCTTGTGGATCGGGACCGGGACCATGCCGATGGCCGCGGCGAAGTCGACGACCTGGTCGAACACCGCGGGGTCGGTGTCGTCGGTGCCCATGATCTCGGCCGTGTTGAACTTCCACACCTGGTTGGCGAAGTGCAGCGCGAGGAACTTGTCGGGACGGCCGGTGAAGTCCTTCATGTCGCTCGGCAGGAGTGTGGAGGAGTTGGTGGCGAAGATCGTGTCCGCGGGTGCGACCTCGCCCAGCTTCGTGTAGGTGTCCCGCTTGATGTCGAGGACCTCGGGCACGGCCTCGACGACGAGGTCGGCGTCCCGGACGGCGTCTGCGAGGTCGGAGGACAGGCGGATGCCGGTCGCGGCCGCCTCCGCCTTCCCGTCGCCGGCACCGGGAACCTCACGCTGGTACGTCTCGGCGAGCTCGCCGAAGCGCTTCTGCGCGTTGGCGAGGGCATCGTCGCTGATGTCGTAGGCGGTGACGGCGAATCCGCTGTAGGCGGACTGGAACGCGATCTGCGCGCCGAGGACTCCGGTCCCGAGGACGGTCACCTTGCTGATCCGGCTGGTCATGCTTCCTTCTTTCGTTGTGGGGAGGACGCGCCCGGTTCCGGCCCGCTGCGGGCCGGGCGGTCGTCGTCGAGTGCCGCGAAGAAACCCGTGACGATCTGGTCGATCTGGGCGTGCAGGTCGGCCTCGGGGTCGTCGTCGGGATGCGCACCGGTGAATGCGCGCGCAAGTATCAGGTGCAGGATCGCGAAGATGCTCCGGCCGGCGTGCCGGGCCTGGTCCTCCGCTCGTCTCTCGTCCAGCCCGCGGTTCCGCGCGGCCTCGACGAGCCGACGCGCGATCGTCTCCTCGAAGCGGGCGACGAGATCGAGTCCCTCGGAACGGTATTTCTCGCTTGCGGAGCCGAACAGCAGCTCACGTTGGTAGTTCACCGTGTTCTCGACGTTGCTGTCGGCGGCCTCGAGAATAGGTCGGACGACGGCCTGCACCGCGTCCACCGGGTCGCGCCGCGATCGTGACTCGCGGTCGCCGGCGCTCAGGGCCGACCGGAACTGCTGGTTGTAGACCATCATCAGCAGTTCGCCCTTGGACGTCGCGTAGCGGAACAACGTTCCAGCCGCGACGTCCGCACGTTCGGAGATCTGCTGTGTCGTGACTCCCGCGAAGCCCTTCTCGGCGAACAACGATGCGGCGGCGGCGAAGATGCGGGACTGCTTGTCACGCATGTTCCGGTCTCGACGACCCGGAGTTCCCGATGAGGTAACCATCCCGCGCCTCCCAAAATGAGTGGACTCATTAATGAGCGTACTCCGATACCGTCCTGCAGGCACCCGATGTGCCCGCCCGGCGTCGCCGTCGAGGACCCGTTTCATCCCCCGTTTCACCCCGTCGCGGCTGGGCCGGGCGGAATCGGAACGCTACGTTCGAGACCTGGGACCCCGCTGCTCTGCCCTCGAGGAGCAGCGGGGTCCTGTCTTTCGCGTCGTTACGCTGCGGCGGACACAGGCTCCGCGTCGCTGCGGCGGTGGAATCCGCGCACGTCGTAGATCCGGGTCACCACCCCACCCAGCACGAGGCCGATGCCGAGTCCGAGGAGTGTCATCAGGGCGCCCCGGGTCAGACCCGCCGGCCCGCTGCCGTCGAAGTACAGGATGGCCCGGGTCGCGATGTACACCTGGTGCATCGGTTCGAACGTCGACAGCCACGAGTACAACGGCGGCATGGCCTCGAGTGGCACGGTGCCTCCCGACGACGGCAGGCCCAGGATGATGAAGATCAACAGGTTCACCAGCAGTCCGGCGGAACCGAATACGGCCATCACCGAGATCGAGGTGACACCCACGGCGGTGATCGCGAGGGCGCCGTACTCCCACAGCAGCAGGGCGCGGGTCACGGGCATGCCGAGCAGGGTGGCGATCCAGAGGTAGAGCGCGGAGACGATCAGTGCCAGGATCACCATGATCGCCCACTTCACGAGCAGGACCCGGAACCGCGACAGGTGCGCCGTCTTCCGGTCGACGTACCAGGGCCCGTACTCGGTGGGGACGAAGCCGAGGGCGCTGTCGACGAGCGAGTTGACGATGGTGGCGCCGGTGAAGCCCGCGAGGATGAGCAGCAGCGTGTAGTAGAACGCGGACAGGCCCAGTCCGGTGCCGTCGGGCAGGGGCTTGTGCTCGACGAAGCGGACGTCGATCGGATCCGCCAGCACCAAGCGGCTTCCGCCGGACAACTGCAGATCCGGGGCGCTGGTGGCGAGGGTATCGGTGACCGTGGTGGTGAGTTGCTCCCCGACGGTCGTGTTCACGGTGGTCAGGGCGCGGTCGGCGATCGACTCGACGATGCCCTTGCCGAAGGTGCCGGTGCGCGGGTTGGTGTAGACGGTGATGATCGGCTTCTCGATGTCGCCGGGGATCACGCTGCCCTGCGCAAGAATCGACGTGCGTTTGGTGAAGTCGCTCGGAATCACGATCGCCCCGTAGAGCCGGCCCGAATCGAGTCCCGAGGTCGCCGCGGAGATCCCGACCTGTTGCAGATCGATCTCTTCCGGATCGACCCCGTCGGCGATGGCGGCGGTGATCTCGGCGCCGAGGTTGCGCTGCTGATCCGAACCGGGGAGCACGTCGCCGACATCCTGGTTCACGATCGCGACCGGGAACTTGTGCAGATTGTCGGCCGGATTGATCATGCTGCCGATGTAGAGGGCCGCCAGGGCCGCCATCACGGCGGTCACCACGACGACCGGCGCCAGCCAGAAGCGGGGGCTGCGCAGTGTGCCGGCGTGGGGGTCGGCGCTGATCTCCGTCGAACTCATTCCGGGCCTTCCATGGAGCGTGGAGTCGGGTAGTGCGGGTGGCCGGTCGGAACGGGCCGGCCACTCAATTGTGCACGCCCGTGAGCAGATAAGCGTCCTACTCGGCCCACTCGTGGCAGGAGACACGTCCCCGCCTCTCGCGCGAGATGGCTCACTCATGGGCACGCTAGGGGCCGAGTGAGCGAATGTATCGTGCTGTCGGTCTGATCGAGTGAGCGATACATTCGCTGTTCATCCCGCAGGGCGCGCCGTCATCGGTAAGAACGCCACCGCCGACGAACGTCACCATCGGCCTGTATTTCCCGATCGGGTGCCTGCTCGTGGCAGGAGTGATGCTGGCGCTGGTGAAGCTGCCGCGGGTTGCGGCGCCGGTGGACACCACGAAACTGGTCAGCCGCACAAGCGTCTGAGCCCGAGGCTTGACGCAGCCCTTCGACCTCATGGTCGGAGGGCTGCGCGGCGTCAGGAGTGCCTCTTGCCGCCTCGACAGGTCGTCTTCCTGGGGTTATGCCGCACCGGGACGCAGAACTACTATTACCTTCACAAATATTGCCATAGTTGCTATGGTTCACATCGGGAGGGAGAAGTGACGTGAAGCACTTCCCTGTTCCTTCGAGGAGGGCGTCGGCCGGAAGCACGGATGAGGTCGTCGCATCGTGAGCGTGTTCTCAGACAGGTGGTGAAATGGGCATCGCAATGGTCCTGGATATGGCGTCGTCGGCCACACCCGATCGGCTCGCAATGGGACGCCGGGCCGATGGGGCTACCTACGGGCAGCTCGACGAGATCGCGTCGAGGGGAGCTACGGTCCTGGAGGAACTCGGGGCCCGCCATGTCGTCTTCGTGGGCGTGAACGGCCCCGTTCTGCCGGTCCTGATGTTCGCCTCGGCACGCGCCGGCATCCCGCTCGCGCCGCTGAACTACCGACTCGGCGCCGACCAGCTACGCGAACTGATCGAGCGGCTCGACCAGCCGATCGTCGTCGCCGACGACGTGTACGTCGACAAGCTCTCCGGGCTCTCGCACCGGATCGTCACGCCCTCGCAGTTCCTCAAGCTCGCACGCACGACGGAGCGGGCGACGGAGGATCGCTCGGCCGATGACGACACGGCGATCGTGCTGTTCACGTCGGGAACGACCTCGGCACCCAAAGGGGTGTTGCTCCGTCACCGACATCTGCTGTCGTATCTGCTCAATACCGTCGAATTCGGTTCTGCGGGAGAAGAACAGGCGACGCTCGTCAGCACCCCGCCCTATCACATCGCGGGTCTGGGGGCGGTGCTCAGCAACATCTACGCCGGCCGTCGGATGGTGCATTTGCCCGACTTCTCGCCCCAGGCGTGGCTCGATCTCGTCCGAGAGGAGGAGGTATCGAGCGCGATGGTCGTGCCGACGATGCTCGCGCGCATCGTGGAACATCTCGACGGCGCACCCGCCGACACACCGTCCCTCGCGTCTCTCGCGTACGGCGGAGCCCGCATGCCACAGCCGGTGCTCGAAAAGGCCCTGACGGCCTTCCCCGACACCGGCTTCGTGAATGCCTACGGTCTCACCGAGACCAGTTCGACGATTGCCGTGCTCGGTCCCGAGGACCATCGGGCAGCGTTCGCCGACCCTGCCCTCCGCGGCCGGCTTGCTTCTGCGGGACGCATCGTTCCCGGGATGCAGGCCCAGGTCCGGGACGAGGACGACGTGACCGTCCTCGCCGAGGGGGAGACGGGGCTGCTCTGGGTTCGCGGCGCACAGGTCAGTGGCGAGTACATGGGCAAGGGTTCGGTGCTCGACGCGCACGGCTGGTTCCCCACCCGCGACCGCGCCCGGATCGAGGACGGCTTCCTCTACATCGGCGGCCGCGCCGACGACACCATCATTCGGGGCGGTGAGAACATCGCACCGGCCGAGATCGAGGACGTCCTTGTGCATCACGGCCAGGTCCGTGAGGCGGCCGTGATCGGTGTGCCGGACGACGAGTGGGGCGAGCGGATCTGCGCGGTGATCGTGCCGAACAGCGAGGTTCACGACGATGCACAGTCGTTCCGGGCCTGGTGCCGTGAGCGGCTGCGCGGCTCCCGCACACCGGACGACGTCGTGTTCGTCGACGAGCTGCCGCGGACGCCGACCGGCAAGCTCGTGCGGCGCGACCTCGTCGACCGGATCTGCGCCGTCGCCTGACCGCCACTTCCGGGTACCGCCCCGGGCGCTCATCAGCTCTTTCGCAGTTCCCGATCCGACATGGAGGACGAGACCGACGTGAACCTCACCGGCACAGCAGATCCGACTCAGCAGGCGTGGGTGCTGCGCGCCCGGCCGAGCGGCCGGCCACGCGGTACCGACGTCGAACTCGTGGCGACGACGATCGGCGCTCCCGGGGCCGGCGAGGTCCGCGTCGCGAACCTGGTGATGTCGGTCGAGCCGTACATGCGGGGGCGCATGGGCGGCGAGGCCACCTACGCGGAGCCCTACGAGATCGGCGAGCCGATGCTCGCCCCGACCGTCGGGCGCGTCACCGAGTCCTCCGAGAGCGCCGTCCCCGTCGGTGCTCTCGTCCTGCACGACCACGGTTGGCGGGAGCATTCGCTGGTCCCGGCATCCGAGTGCCGTGTCCTGCGGCACGACGACCTCCCGCCCGCCATGCATTTGGGACTGTTGGGGATTCCCGGCATGACGGCATGGGTCGGCGTCGAGCGGATCGCTCGCGTCGTGGCCGGCGATGTCGTGTTCGTGTCGTCGGCCGCCGGAGCGGTCGGCTCGACGGTTGTCCAGCTCGCGAAACTGCGCGGTGCCACGGTGATCGCGAGTGCCGGGTCGCCCGAGAAGGTTGCGCTCACGAGGAGCCTGGGAGCCGACGCCGCGTTCGACTACCACGACGGCCCGATCAAGGATCTTCTGCGCCGTGCAATGACCGAACTCGGTGTCACGGGCGTGGACGTGTACTTCGACAACGTCGGCGGAGAACATCTCGAGGCCGCAATCCGGGTGATCAACGATCACGCCCGCATCGCGCTGTGCGGAATGATCAGCATCTACAACGCGGCCGCGCCGCAACCCGGCCCTAGCAATCTCCTCAAGCTGATCTGGCGGCGCGCGCGCATGGAGGGTTTCCTGCTCGGCGACCACCTCGATGCCCGCGACGAATTCGAGTCGGAAATGGCCGGTCTCGTCCGCTCGGATCGGATTCGCTCGGTGCACACCGAGTTCACCGGTGGCGTCGCGGGCGCGTGGGACGCATTCCTCGGCATGCTCGACGGTACCGCCACCGGGAAGGCCGTGGTCCCGCTTGCCGCGGACACCGCCGGCGGCTGACCGAACCGAACCCGAAAGCACACCTCGATCGGCACCGCTGCTGCGGTACCGGCCTCGAACCTACCGAAAATCCGGCACAGCACCCGAAGTACACGGTGCGGCCCCATACCCGAAGGAGTCACACGATGACCGACCAGGCGCTGCCGTTGGAAGGAAAGGTCGCCCTCGTCACGGGCGGGAGCCGCGGCCTCGGCCGGGAGATGACCCTCGCGTTCGCCCGTGCCGGTGCTGACACCGTGATTGTCAGCCGCAAGGTCGAAAGCTGCGAGAAACTGGCCGCGGAGGTCGCCGAGACCACCGGTCGCCGGGCCCTTCCGCTGGCCTTCCATGTCGGTGACTGGGACGCTCACCAACCGCTCGTCGAACGTGTCTACGAGGAATTCGGCCGCATCGACGTCCTCGTCAACAACGCGGGTATGGCCCCGCTGTACCCGAGCCTTGACCAGGTGTCGGAAGCCTTGTTCGACAAGGTCATCGACGTCAACCTCAAAGGCACCTTCCGCCTCACCGCACTGATCGCGCCGCGGATGGCCGCCGGTGCAGGCGGTTCGATCATCAACATCAGCTCGATCGCGGCCGAACGCCCGACGCCGAACGACCTGCCGTACGCCGCGGCAAAGGCGGGACTGAACGCCCTCACCAAGGGCTTCGCGCAGGCGTACGGGCCAACGGTGCGCGTCAACACGGTCATGGCCGGTGCGTTTCTCACCGACATCAGCAAGGCATGGGACATGGACTACGCCAACGAGATCTTCGAGGCCCTGCCGCTGCAGCGAGCAGGGAATCCGGACGAGATCGTCGGTGCCGCCTTGTACCTGGCCGGCCCTGGGTCCACCTACACCACCGGCGCGATCATCCCGGTCGACGGTGGTCGGACGTCGACCGCCTGATCGGGCGAACCCGTGATCGCGAACCCGTGATCGCCGGAACGCGGTGATCCCCTTTACGTCGGCCGTGCCGACCGTTCGACAGGAGTCGTCCCACATGCGTATTCCCTCCCGGCGCTCGCACGCTGACCGCACCGTCCGTCGCCGGTTCTCTCTCACCCGACCCACCGCCGTGATCGCCGTCGCCGTCGTGTCCACGCTGCTCGCCGCGTGCGGCGGGGGCGGTGACGATCGCATCACCTCCGAGGCCGTCGGAGCGACCGGACCCGCCGGGGACGAGTCGTGGCAGAAGATCGTCGGGGCCGCCGAGGCGGAAGGTGAGGTAACTATCTACTCCTCGAACGCGGCCGATGCCCTCGCCGAACTCGGCCGCCGCTTCGAGGCGGACTACGGGATCCGCGTGAACGTCGTCCGCGACGTCGATGCGAACATCCACCAGAAGGTCGGCGCGGAGGCGGACACCGGCAACCAGGTCGCCGACATCGTCACCCAGGCCACTTCACCCTGGGTCGTCGAGCTCGCGGCCGCCGGTGGGATCGCCGAGCCGATCGGTCCGGCCTTCACCGACCCGTCCTCCGAATACGACACCGACACGTTGCTGCGCGGGTCCGGCGACTTCGTCACCGGCGCCTCCGTGCTGACCTTCGGCTGGAACACCGACCGGTACCCCGCGGGACTGGAAAGCTATGAGGACCTGCTCGACCCGGCGCTTGCCGACGGCAAGATCGGTATCGTGCTGCCGACGTCGACCGCGCACGTCGACTTCTACGGCAGCTACCTCGAGCAGGTCGGTGGTGAGGGCTTCGTCGAAAGGCTCGCCGCGCAGAAGCCGCGGATCTACCCGGGCGCGCTGCCGGTCGCGCAGGCCCTCGCCTCCGGTGAGATCGCCGCGACGGTGTTCGCCCAGGACCAGACGGTGGAGAAAAAGAACGGCGCACCGGTCGACAGCGGGTTCGACAAGCTCGTGTGGGGGGCCCCGATGTACACGTCGATTCTGGCGAAAGCTCCGCACCCCAACGCTGCTCAGCTCCTGGCCAACTACATGGTTACCCCGGCCGGGCAGGAGGCGCTCTCGTTCCGCAACGCGGCCGTGCTGCCGAACGTCTCGTCGGCCGTGACGACGATCGACACGGTGGCGCCGCAGGACCTGAGCGCGATGACGCCCGAGGCGCTGGAGGCCCTGAAGGTCCGGTTCGGCCAGCTGTTCAACCAGTGATCCCTGCCGGCAGTGACTTCCGTTCACCGAGCGCTCTCGAGCGGGTCTCGACAACCAGTGGTATTCCGAGAAGGAGACGGATCGATGGGAAGAGTTGAAGGCAAGGTTGCGCTCGTCACGGGCGCAGCCCGCGGACAGGGCCGGTCGCATGCGCTGCGGCTCGCTCAGGAGGGCGCGGATGTCGTCGTCCTCGACGCATGCACCGAGATCGACTCGGTGCCTTACCCACTCCCGACCGAGGTGGAACTGAAGGAGACCGAGGCGCTGGTCGCCGCGACCGGGCGGCGCGTACTGGCACGCACCGCCGATGTGCGCAGCCAGGAGCAGCTCGACGCGGTCGTCGACGAGGCCCTCGCGGAGTTCGGCCACATCGATATCGTCGCCGCCAACGCCGGCATCGTCGGCTTCCGTCCTACGTGGGAGCTCAGCGACACCGAGTGGCAGGACATGCTCGACGTCAACCTCACCGGCGCCTTCCATACCGTCAAGGCGGTCGTGCCGGCGATGATCGAGGCCGGCCGGGGTGGTTCGATCGTCATCACGAGCTCGATCCAGGCCATGCTCGGCTCCGCCAACATCGCCCACTACAACGCTTCCAAGAGCGGCGTCATGGGCCTGATGCGCACGCTCGCCGCGGAACTCGGCCCGCACGGCATCCGGGTGAACACCGTCAACCCGAGCGCCGTCGAAACCCCGATGCTGCTGAACGAGGCCACCTTCCGCATCTTCGGCCCGGATCTGGAGAACCCGGGGCCGGACGACCTGTGGGAACGCTCCAAGAACCGCAATCCGATGGGCGTCGGGTGGGTTTCGGCGGCCCACCTGAGCAACGCGGTGCTGTTCCTGGCTTCCGACGAGGCCCAGTACATCACCGGGGTCGCGCTCCCCGTCGACATGGGGGTGCGGCTGTGACGATCACCGAGACCAGCGGAACGACGTCCGCGGACCTGACGCAGCGGCTCGCCGGGCGGCGGGTGTTCCTCACCGGTGGCGGCAGCGGAATCGGCGCGGCCGTCGCACACCGCCTCGCCGCCGAGGGCGCGGCCGTCGCGGTCACCGACGCCCGTGAGGACGCGGCCGTGGAGGTCGCCGATGCGGTGCGCGCGGCCGGCGGCACCGTGATCGGGTCGGTGTGCGACGTCGGCGACGAGGCTTCCGTCGCCGCGGCCGTGGAAGCGGCCGTCGCCGAGTTCGGTGGATTGGACGGGGTGGTCACGTGCGCGGGCATTTCCGGGACCGCGATGCTGCACGAGATGGACCTGGGCCACTGGGAGCGCATCCTGCGGGTGAACCTCACCGGCACATTTCTGCCGCTGCGCGCGACGATTCCGCACCTGCTCGACGCGGACGGGGGGTCGATCGTCACCGTCGGATCGGTCGCGTCGCTGGTGTCCACGAATCTGAACACCCCCGGCTACGACGCGTCGAAGGGGGGCGTCCTGCAGTTGACCCGCTCGGTTGCCATGGGATACGCCGCCCGGGGGATCCGGGCCAACTGCCTGTGCCCGGGTCTGGTGAGCACCGGACTGCGCGCGAATTCCGCCGCGCTGCAGGGCCCGGAGCCGGAGGCCACGCGCAGCCGGGTGGTCGAGAACACGGCGCTGGCGCGGTCCGCGGACCCCGGCGAGATGGCGTCGGTGGTCGCGTTCCTGCTCTCCGACGACGCCTCGTTCATGACCGGAGCCGCGATTGCCGCGGACGGCGGCTTGACCGCGAACTGACGAGACCGGTGGAATCCGGCCTCGACCTCGAGCATTCCGAAAACGACAGAACCCATCCGCCCGCCGCTTCCCGGCGAGCGCTACGCAGAGGTGACCGCCTATGTCCACCGACCCCACCTGGCGCAGGGATGCCTGCGCGATCGCCGGCATCGGCACGACGGAGTACTCCCGCGACTCCGGCGTGTCGGTTACGGCTCTGGCCGTCGAGGCCGCAGCGAACGCCCTCGCCGATGCCGGACTGACCCCGGCCGATGTCGACGGCATCGTCCGCAACGACATGGACCTGGTCTCCTGCGCGGCCCTGGCCGACGGACTGGGCGTTCCGAACCTGACCTACTGGGGCGAGGCCGGCCCGGGCGGCTCCGGCCCGGCCGCGATGGTCGCGCAGGCCGTCGCCGCGATCATGAGCGGGCAGGCCACTACCGTCGTGGTGTTCCGCTCCCTCAACGGCCGCTCCGGCCGTCGCTTCGGTCTGTCCCCGGTCGCCACCCCCGAGGTCGGCGGTAATGAGACGTTCGAGGAGTTCTTCGGCCCCTACGGCCTGCTGTCGTCGGGTCAGTACTTCGCCCTGGTCGCGCAGCGTTATATGTCCGAAACGGGCTTGACCTCCGAGCAGCTCGCGCAGATCGCCCTGGTAACCCGCCGCCGCGCCAACTCCAATCCGGCCGCACAGATGTACGAGCGCACCATGACGCTCGACGACTACTTCGACTCGCGCATGCTGTCGTCGCCGCTGCGTCTGTACGACTACTGCCTCGAGACCGACGGTGCCGCCGCGGTCGTCGTCACCACCACCGAACGGGCCGAGGACCTGAGGCAGACACCGGCCCTGATCCGGTCGGTCGCGATGTCCACCTGTCCGCACCCGCAGCCGGGCCTCATGTACCCGACGCTCATGCGTGAGGACATCACCGCCCTGCCGTCGAGGGTGTGCCAGGAGACGCTGTACTCGCGGGCCGGTCTCGGCCCGGCCGACGTCGACGTCGCACAGATCTACGACTGCTATTCGATCACTGCGCTGATTCAGCTCGAGGACTACGGATTCTGCAAGCGCGGGGACACCGGCGATTTCCTTGCCGACGGGCAGATCGACCTCGGCGGGTCGATCCCGATCAATACGAGTGGAGGACACATGTCCGAGGGATACATCCACGGAATGAACCACGTCGTGGAGGGAGTGCGGCAGATCCGCGGCACCTCCACCAGCCAGGTCGAGGGAGCCCGGGTCTCCCTCGTCACCTCCGCGCCGCCGCCGGCGGCCAGCGCGCTGATCCTGGTGTCGGCATGAGCGCCCGCGGCACCGCCGTACCGGCGGACACCACGCGGGACCGGCTGCGCCCCCTCGTCACCGAGCGCGGCAGCAAGGGCTTCTTCGACGCCGCCGCGGACGGAGAGCTCGCGATCCTCACCTGTGAGGACTGCGGCCGCCGCATACACCTGCCCCGGCCGCGTTGTGTGTACTGCGCGAGCACGTCGGTGCGCTGGAAGCCGGTCGCCCGCACAGGCACCGTCTATGCCCACACGATCGTCGAGCATCAGGTCCATCCGCTGTTTCCGGTGCCGTACACGGTGATCGTCGTCGACGTCGACGGTGAGGCGGACGGGGTTCGGCTGATCGGCAACCTGCCCGGCCGCATCGACGTCGCGGCCGGTACCCCCGTGCGTAGTGCGTTCGAGGACCTCGGCACCGACGCGGCGGGCAACCCTGTGGTGCTGCCGGTGTGGGAGATCGACACCGAACGCACGGCCGCTACGGATGGAGCCGGCCGATGAGCGCCTCCACCGCAACGTGGCGCCCCATCGACCCGGAGTTGTTCGTCGGCGGCGACCCCGGGGCCGCGCTGCGGGGCGCCCGCTGCCCGTCCTGCGGCACGGTCACCTTCCCGTACCAGAGCGGTTGCCCGCGGTGCGGCCGGAATGCGATGACGGATCTCGAACTGCCGCGCGAGGGCACTCTGTGGTCCTACACCGTGCAGTCCTTCCCGCCGAAAAACCCGTTCGTGTGCGTCGAGCCGTTCGAACCGTTCGGCGTGGGCTATGTCGACCTCGGTGACGTGATCGTCGAGGCGCGGCTGACCATCGCCGATGCGGGTGCGTTGCGGATCGACATGCCGATGCGGCTGACCACGATCGTCAACCACGTGGACGAGGACGGCACCGAGATCGTCACATTCGCGTTCGCCCCGAGCAGTGAGGAGCAGCGATGAAGGTCGCGATCGTGGGTGTCGGCATCCACAAGTTCGGCCGCACGGAGGGCGTGAGCGGACTCGAGCAGGGCGCGTATGCGGCACGGCAGGCACTCGCCGACGCCGGAGTCGAGTTCAAGGACATCCAGTTCGCGTACGGTGGCAGCGATTCGGCCGGCAACGCCGACACGCTCGTCTCTGCCCTGGGCCTGACCGGGCTGCCGTTCGTCAACGTCAAGAACGGCTGCGCGACCGGTGGCAGTGCCCTGACCTCCGCGGTCAGCCGGATCCGTTCCGGCGAGTCCGATCTGGGCCTGGTCGTCGGGTTCGACAAACATCCGCGTGGCGCGTTCAATGCCCGCCCCGAGGACAACGGTATCGGCCGCTGGTACGGCGAGAGCGGCATGATGGTCACCACCCAGTTCTTCGCGATGAAGATCCAGCGCTACCTCGTCGAACACAACCTGCCCAGGTCGCTGCTCGCGACAGTCGCCGCCAAGGCGTTTCGCAACGGCGCACTCGCCCCACACGCGTGGCGCCGCACGCCGATGACGGAGGAGCAGATCGCCGGCTCCACGATGGTCAACGACCCGCTCACGCAGTACATGTTCTGCTCACCCGCCGAGGGCGGGGTGGCTCTCGTCCTCGCCCGCGCGGACCGGGCTCACGAATACGCCGATGCCCCGGTGTTTCTCGAGTCCGCGGAACTGCGCTCCAGGGAGTTCGGCTCGTTCGAGGTGTTCAGTCCGTGGACGTCGCCCGCACGGGCCGACGGCCCGACCGTCACGGCCTCCCGCGCGGCGTTCGAGGCCGCCGGCATCGAACCCGGCGATGTCGACGTCGCACAGATCCAGGACACCGAGGCCGGAGCCGAGATCATGCACCTCGCCGAGACGGGGTTGTGCAAGCACGGCGAGCAGGAGTCCCTCATCCGGTCCGGTGCCACCGAAATCGGCGGTTCGATCCCGGTCAACACCGACGGCGGCTGCTTGGCCAACGGCGAGCCGATCGGCGCGACCGGCCTGCGCCAGGTCTACGAGAACGTCGTACAGCTCCGCGGCGTGGCAGGGGACCGGCAGGTCCCCGGGGAGCCGAAGGTCGGCTTCACCCACGTCTACGGCGCGCCGGGCATCAGCGCCTGCACCGTCCTCACGCGCTGACCGGCGCATCCCGACTTTCACCTTCCGAGTAGGAGACCACCGATATGGCATGGGATTTCGAGACCGATCCGCAGTTCCAGGAGAAGCTGGACTGGGTGCAGCGGTTCGTGGACGCGGAGGTCGCCCCGGTCGACCGCGTCGTCGAGCACGCATGGGACGTCACCGACCCCACCCGGAACAAGCTCATCCGGCCCCTGCAGGACGTCGTGCGCGGGCAGGGCCTGTGGGCGTGCCACCTGGGCCCGAAGCTCGGCGGCCCGGGCTACGGCCAGCTCAAACTCGCACTGCTCAACGAGATCCTCGGCGCCACCCACAGTGGCCCCGTGGTCTTCGGCTGCCAGGCCCCGGACTCCGGCAACGCCGAGATCCTCGCGCACTACGGCACACCCGAACTCAAGGAGCGGTACCTTGGCCCGCTCATCGACGGCGACATCATGTCGTGCTATTCGATGACCGAACCGCGGGGCGGCTCGGATCCGACCAGCTTCGTCACGCGTGCCGTCCGGGACGGCGACCACTACGTCATCAACGGTGAGAAGTGGTTCTCCTCGCACGCACGGTTCTCGTCGTTCCTGATCGTGATGGCCGTGACCGATCCCGATGCCCCGCGGACGAAGCGCGCGTCGATGTTCGTCGTCCCCATGGACACCCCGGGCATCGAGATCATCCGCAACGTCGGGGTGTGGGGACACAACGAGTCGGAGGGCACGCACGCCTACATCCGCTACACGGATGTGCGGGTGCCCACCGACCACCTGCTCGGCGAGGAGGGTGAGGGCTTCGCCGTCGCGCAGACCCGCCTGGGCGGCGGGCGCATCCATCACGCGATGCGCACCGTCGGGTTGGTCCGCGCCTCGCTCGACATGATGCTCGAGCGCGCGGTGTCTCGTGAGACGCGCGGCCGGAGCCTCGCCGACATGCAGCTGGTGCAGGACATGATCGCCGAGTCGTGGGCCGAGCTCGAGCAGTTCCGCCTGCTCGTCCTGCAGACAGCCTGGAAGATCGACAAGCTCGACGACTACAAGAAGGTCATCGCAGATATCTCCGCCGTGAAGATGGTGATGCCGAAGGTGCTCAACAACGTCGTGTCCCGGGCGATCCAGCTGCACGGTTCCCTCGGCATCTCGAAGGAGATGCCGTTCGGCAAGTGGCTGCTCGAGAGCTACCACATGGGCCTGGCCGACGGCGCCACCGAGCTGCACAAGCAGCAGATCGCCAAGCAGCTGCTGAAGAACGCCACGCCGGCGTCGGGCCTGTTCCCGACGACGCACCTGCCGGCGCTCGACGCGGCCGCCGAACTCAAGTTCGGCCTGCCCGCGGTGGGAGCCCAGTGATGACGGGCTCGGTCGTGTCCGGCGAGCAGCCGTCGGCCTCGAACGTCGGGGAGCCGCGCACGGAGGTTGCGCCGGTCCGGACGGGGGAGGACCTCGACTGGGCCGCGCTCGAGGCATACCTGCGGATGCACCTCGACGACGTCGACGGGGAGTTCTCCGTCCTGCAGTTCCCGCGCGGCTCGGCGAATCTCACCTACCGCGTGGGCTTCGGCGACCGTCTCCTCGTCGTGCGCCGCCCGCCCTTCGGTCAGCTCGCTCGGGGCGCTCACGACATGACGCGCGAATATCGGGTGCTGTCCCGGCTGCACCGCGAGTACGATCGCGCCCCCCGGGCACTGTTGCACTGTGCGGACGAGAGTGTCGTCGGCGCCGAGTTCTTCGTCTCCGAGTACCGTGACGGTGTCGTGGTGTGGGATTCGGTGCCCGAGTCGATGTCCGGCGTCGACGATGCCGGACGGCGGATCGGCTTCGCGGTGATCGACGCGCTCGCGGATCTGCATGCGGTCGACCCCGCCGCATGCGACCTGGCCGGCCTCGGCCGGCCCGAGGGCTACCTGGAGCGGCAGGTGCAGGGCTGGTTGGCACGATGGGACGCCGTCGCCGAGTACGCCCCGGCCGAGACCGCGGCGCTCGTGGCCGAGGTGACCCGGCGGATCCGTGCGGCGATCCCGGCGAGCCAGCGGGCCGGGATCGTCCACAACGACTACAAGGTCGACAACTGCCAGTTCCCGCACGGCGACCCGGACCGGGTCAAGTCGGTGTTCGACTGGGACATGGCCACGACCGGGGACGTGCTGGTCGACCTGGGCACGCTGCTCAACTACTGGCCGGACCGGACCGTGGATCCGGCCTCGGACGCGGCGTTCATCGTCGTGCCCGGTATGCACGGCCTCGACCTGCCGTCGCGGGCGGAGGTGGTCGCGCGGTACGCGGCCGGTAGCGATCTGGACCTGTCGAACATCGACTGGTACGAGGCGTTCGGATGCTGGAAGACCGTGGTCATTCTGCAGCAGCTCTACGCACGGTTCGTGCGCGGCGAGACCACCGACGCGCGGATGGGTCAACGCGGCGAATTCGTCGCGCCCCTGGCCCGTCGCGCGCTCGGCCTGCTCCCCGCCTGACCCCGCCTCCGCACGCCCGTCCGCGCGGTGGCACCGGCCACCGCGCGGACGAGTCGTCTCACCATCGATCACACGAAAGGCGAACCCCATGGCCTCCATCGGACTGAGCGCATACGGAATGAATCCCACCGAACTCGTCGAACTGGCGGTCTGCGCCGACGACCTGGGATTCGACGCATTGTGGCTGGGGGAGCACGTGCTCCATCCGGTCGCCTACTCCAGCAGCCACCCTTCGACGGGGACGGCGCAGCACCACACGGGACCCATCGTCGATGTGTCGACGGAGCTGACGGATCCGTGGGCGGTGCACGCGGCCGTGGCCGCGACCACGAACCGCATCAAACTGGGCACGGCCGTGTATGTCACTGCCCTGCGGCACCCACTGCACACTGCGCGCACCACCATCACCGTGCAGGAACTCAGCGGCGGTCGTCTGCTCTTCGGGGTCGGCGCCGGATGGCTCGAGGAGGAGTTCGCAGCGTTGGACGTGCCGTTCCGCAAACGTTTCTCGCGCACCGACGAGTGCGTGACGATCCTGCGGAAGGCGTGGTCGGGCAGGCCGTTCTCCCACGAGGGCGAGCACTACCGGTTCGATGAGGTACAACTGCATCCTCGCCCCGTGCACGTGCCTGTCATCCACGGCGGTAACGGCCCGAAGGCGCTTGCCCGCGCGGCGCGGCTGGGAGACGGATGGTTCTCCTCCGGCACCCCGAGCTTCGGGCAGGCGGTGGAGATGGTGAACGAGATTCGCAGGCTGCGGCGCGAATTCGGTCGGATCGGCGAGTTTCCGTGCTACGTGCGCGTCGACGCGGCGACTTCGGCGGACCTGCACCGGTATCGCGACCACGGCATCGAGGACCTCGTGGTCTGGGCCGACTCGGTCTGGAAGGGCGACTCCGCCGAAGAGCGCCGCGCCTTCCTGACCGCGGCCGCCGATCGCCTGGGTGTGGGACCGTCGCGGGTGTAAGAGTCAGTCCGAGCCTGCGACGTTCACGACCGGGATCGACGCGCCGCTGACCGCGCGCGAGGAATCACCGAGCAGGAAGCCGATGACCTCGGCGATGTCGGTGGGGCGGGCCCAGCTGGAGCGGTCGGCCTCGGGCATTGCGTCCCGGTTGGCGGGGGTGTCGACCATGGTAGGCAGCAGACCGTTGACGCGGATGTTGTCGCCGGCGTATTCGACTGCGAGCGCCTGGACCAGGGCGGAGACGGCGGCCTTGGAAGCGACGTAGGTGGCGGCGCCCGGGAAGGGCCGGACTGCGGCGGCGGAGCCGATGCACACCACGGACCCGCCGCCGTGGCGGATGAGTTCGGGTAGGGCGGCCTGGATGACGCGGTAGGCGATCGTGAGGTTGATCGACAACTGGGCTTCGAGGACCTCGATGGGCGTTTCGTGGACCCGGCGGCCGGCAGCGAATCCGCCGACGAGGTTGACCACGCCGTACAGCGGCCGGGCCTCGTCCTTCGTCGCGCACTCCACGACCGCCTCGACGTCCTGCTCGTCGGACAGATCGGCGCGGATCGTCTCGAGGTTCGGGTGCGGAGCGACGCGGTCGAGTTCGGCCTCGACGTACCAGGGGACCACCAGCCGCCAGCCGGCGTCGAGGAGGTGGCGGGTGACCGCGGCGCCGAGGCCGCCGGTGCCGCCGGTGACGATCACGGTGCGGGCGGGGGACGTCTCGTTCATGGGCAGAGCCTTTCGAGGTGCGAACGGGTGGTATCGGGATGGGAGGTGCGGTCAGGGCACGCGAGGGTCGGCGCGCCGGATCTCGGGGGCCGCGCGCCAGTCGTCCAGCCCGTGCTCGACCGTGCCGATGCAAGTTTCGCCACGGGTCAGCGCGGACCAGTGGGCGTGATTGAGTTGGTGAAGGGTGAAGCCCGCGTCGAGGGCGGACTGGAATCCGCCGGCGTCCTGGCTCTGGTTCACCGATTCCTTGATCAGCAGGGCTGCCATGGTGGGGATCCGGGCGATTCGGCGCGCGAACGCGAGGGTCGAGTCGGCGAGTTCTTTCTCGGGGAAGATCTTCGAGACCATGCCGAGGGCATGGGCATGGGCATCGGCCGCGTCGAGGCAGTCACCGGTCAGGAGCAGTTCCTTGGTCTTGCGGGGACCGAACTCCCACGGATGTGCGAAGTACTCGACGCCGCACATCCCCAACCGGGTGCCGACGACGTCCGCGAACGTGGTGTTCTCGGCTGCGACGATCAGATCGCAGCTCCACATCAACATGAGCGCCGCGGAGTACACGGCTCCGTGCACCTGCGCGATGGTGATCTTGCGGAGGTTACGCCATCGGCGGGTGTTCTCGAAGTAGTAGTGCCACTCCTGGTGGAGCCGCATCTCTATCTCGGAGTAGGTGGCTCCGTTGCAGGCGTAGGAGACGTGCTGGCCCGAGCCCGGAGCGCGCTCGCGCACGTCGTCCGAGGACCCGAGATCGTGCCCGGCCGAGAAGGACGGTCCGTGGCCCCCCAGGATGACCACGCGCACCGTGTCGTCGGCCTCGGCGCGTGCGTAGGCCTTGCCGAGTTCGACGAGCAGGCCCCGGTTCTGGGCGTTCCGCTGCTTCGGGCGGTCGAGCATGATGCGGACGATGCGACCCGCGTCGAGGGACTCGTAGGTCAGGTACTGGTAGTCGGTCATCACGGTCCTCACGGAGTCCGGCGCCGGCCGACGGTGTGTCCGCGCGCCCGGCTAAATATTGCAATATTTGGTGTGGTTATCGATATGTACCGTATCCTTTGCTGTGGCGCAAGTCACCGGGCCGCTGTAAGGCTTTGCGGTTCAACGCTGCCGACGGTGGTGAACGGGCAGTCGGCGCCGGCCGAGGGCCAGCACCCCCAACGCCAGCGCGACGGCGCCGGCGGCGGCGGCGAACGGAACGTGAGGGTTGAAGATCTCGCCCATCCGGCTTGCGAGCCACGGGGCCACCGCGCCGCCGCCGAAGCGCACGAAGCTGTACGCCGCGGCTGCGGTGCTCCCGTCCACCGGCGCGGCGTCCATACCGATTTCGGTCACCAGGGTGTTGAGGACGCCCAGGAACAGGCCCGAGACGACGATGCACGTCACGACCGCCGGTCGGTTGCCGGTGAATACGGCCACGACTGCAAGGGTGAGGGCGAACAGGGCCAGGCCCAGGGCGGTCGCGCCGATCGCGCCGAGCGCGGTGCGCAACCGAGGCGCGACGGACACCGACGAGATCACCACGCACACGCCCCAGCCGCAGAAGACGAATCCGAGCCGAAGTGGATCGAGTTCGAGGACGAACGGCGCGTATGCGAACAGGGCGAAAAGGCCGAGGTGGTACAGCAGGGAGACGAGGGCGATCGACAGCAGGCCCGCGTGCCCGAGCGCCCGGAGCGGTGCGATGAGCGGGATCGGCCGGTCGGGCGTCGTGGCGGGCGGCAGCAGGACGACGAGCAGCGCGAAGGCCACGGCCATGAGTACGGAGGCGCCGAGGAAGGCGGCGCGCCAGGAGATCTGGCCGAGAAGCCCGCCGACGAGCGGGCCCGTCGCGATGCCGATGCCGACGGCCGACTCGTAGAACACGATCGCTTTCGGCGCACCGCCGGTCGCGGCGCCGACTATCGCGGCGAGCGAGGTCGCGACGAACAGCGCGTTACCCAGTCCCCATCCGGCGCGGAAGCCGATGATCTGGCCGAGCGTCCCCGACAGGCTCGCGCCCAGGGAGCACCCGGCGATGACGAACAGGCCCAGCAACAGGGTCTTGCGGGTGCCGATGCGGCTGGATATCGCGCCGGTGACCAGCATCGCGAGACCCATCACGGCCATGTAGCCGGTGAACAGCAACGACACCTGTGACGGCGTGCCGCCGAGCTGCTCGGCCAGCGGGCGCAGGATCGGGCTGACCACGCCGATACCCATGAACGCGACGATCACGGCGAACGTGATGGCCCATACCGCGCGCGGTTGCTTCGGCTGTCCCGGTGCCGCACCCGGGGGAGGCGCGGCAGCGGCTCTGAGCGGTTCTGCCGGACGCGCCGGGAGGGAAGTCTCGGCGGCGGGTATGGAGGGTCTGGTCGTCAAGGGGTCTCCGCTCTCGTTCGTCACCCGACGGGACACGCTCGACCGAGAACGCCGCGGAACTCCTCCGGATACGGTCATGCCGCATACGAACGGGCCGCACCTGCCGGGTGGACCCGGGGAGGCGGCGGCCGGACGACGAAGGGCAGGCTAGTCGGTCAGAGCCACTCCACCCGCTCGTCGAGGATGCGCGGGTTCTGGCGGCTGATGCGGTCGATGACCTCGCGCATGTGTGCGCGGGTCAGAGTGCGGGCGAGTTCGGCGTTGCCGGCAGCGATGGCGTCGTGGATCTGGCGGTGCGGCTCGGTGAAGGCCTCCCGCTCCTTCTCGTTCCACTCCTCGGGGTGGGCGCCGAGCATCCGGTCGGTATACAGGTGGGCCAGGGCCGAACCGGTGAGGTCGAGGACGTAGTTGCCGGTCAGGTTCCGCAGCGCGCTGTGGAATCCGGTGGCGGTCTCGGTGACCTCTTCGTTCGACATGTCCGGTCTGAGATCGTGGGCGGCCAGGGGAGTGAGGTCGACGTCCTCTCCGGCGGCGATCCGATCGGCGAGCATTGCTGCGGCCAGCCCCTCCATCTCCAGGGCAGCCTCGGCGACTTCGCGGAACTGAATGCCGTTCGCCTGCAGATACATCGACAGCGTGTCGCCGAACTCGGAGCCCGAGGGCTCCGACACGATCGGGCCCCCGCCCAGGCCCTGCCGGACCGTCACCAGCCCCTGCGCCTCGAGCAGGCGCAGGCCCTCTCGCACCGACGCGCGGCCGACCCCGAACCGCTTGGCCATGTCGTTCTCGGACTCGAGCGCGGAACCCGGGCCGAGCCGGCGGTCGGCGATGTCCTTGGCGACCATGCGCGCGACCGTCCGCGAGACCTTCTCGTTCCGTGTCATCGCGATGGCGCGTCGGAGGGCGGCGGTTCCTGTGGGAGAACCCATGGTGTTGCGCGTCATTCGATGTCCTCGTCGGTTGTTCGGTCGGCGATCGGGGTGGTGATGAGTATAGGGACGGGGACCGTCCCGACCGGGCACTCCTCCTTAACCATGCCAATATTTCGTATCTAATGCTATACCAAAGCTATGACGCAGCACACAGTGGAACCCTATTCGACGCACTCCGGCTCGCGGCACCAGGCGCTGGTCGGGCAGAATGCCCTGGTCACCGGCGGTAGCGAAGGCATTGGCCGCGGTATCGCGGAGCGGTTGCTCGACGCCGGCGCGACGGTCGCGGTGGCGGCCCGCCGCCCCGAGATCCTCGACGAGGCCGTCGCATCGTTGCGCGCCCGGTGCGGCGACGAGTCGCGGGTCGCGGGCATCGTGGCCGACATCGCCGACGCCGACTCGGTAGCGGCGATGTTCGAACGGGTCGAGCGGGAGTTCGGTTCGCTCAACGTCCTGGTCGCGAACGCCGGCAGCGGCACCGTGGCGCCGTTCCTCGAACTCACCGAGGAGCAGTGGCAGGCCTGCATCGACCTCAATCTCACCGGCACGTTCCGGTGCGTGCAGGCCGCGGCCCGCGCGATGGTCCGCCGAGAGGGGACGAATCGCTCGATCGTCGTGGTCTCGTCGATCCGGGCGCTGGGAGTGCGGCCGAGCCTGGTGCCGTACGGCACCGCAAAGGCCGGTCTCAACCAGTTGGTACGAATGGCTGCCTACGAGCTCGCCCCCACGGGCATTCGGGTCAACGCACTGTCCCCCGGGATCACTGCGACGCCACTTACGCAGGAGCGCAATTCGCTGTTCGACGAGCGTGCCGCCACCGTGCCGATGGGGCGCGCCGGTACGCCGGCGGACATGGCGAGCGCGGCGCTGTACCTCGCGGGCCCGGACTCGGCGTTCGTCACCGGGACGAACCTCGTCGTCGACGGCGGGGAGTCCCTGTACTGACCTGTCGCGCGGAAGCCGCGGGACCGGATCCCGTGCGTATCGAACAGGCCTTCAACGGTGATGTGATGTACAACTCATAAAACATTGCTATAGTTACGGTGTTTTTCACCCCGGCTCTGGAGGCCGCTCCGTCGAATCCGCGCCCGTGTGTCGCCGCGCCGGCCGACGGAACCACCACCACACGCAGCGTAGCTGCCGTGTGGCCCGAAAATCTTTGCAGTAGAACGTGACTGCGGTACGACGAAGGAGAACGCTCGATGACCAAGGTGATGAACGGAATCAAGGTCGTGGAGGTCGCGTTGTATGCGTTCGTCCCCTCGGCCGGCGCGATCCTGTCCGACTGGGGAGCCGACGTGATCAAGGTCGAGCACTCCGACTTCGGGGATCCGATGCGCACGACCGCGGCGTGGGGCGTGCCCGGCGACGTCGACGGCATGTCGGGTCTGTGGGAGATCAACAACCGTGGCAAGCGCGCCATCGCCCTCGACATCGCCACCCCGCAGGGTCGCGAGGTCCTCATGAAGCTGGTCGAGACGGCCGACGTCTTCTCCACCAATTTCCTGCCGGATGCGCGGACCAAGCTGGGTATCGACGTCGACGACATCATGGCGCGCAATCCGCGCATCGTCTACGCGCGCGGCACCGCCCAGGGGGTGGCCGGACCCGACTCCGAGAAGGGGGGATTCGACGGCATCACCTACTGGGCGCGCTCCGGTGCGGCGGGGTCGATCGCCCCCGGCGACCTCGAGTGGCCGGCCAACATGCCGGGCCCGGCCTTCGGCGACGTGCAGAGCGGCATGGCGCTCGCCGGCGGGATTGCGGCCGGACTGCTGCACCGCGAACGCACCGGGGAGGGCATCGTCGTCGACACGTCGCTGTTCGCGGTCGGCGCGTGGGCGATGCAGGCGACCATCGCCGGCGCCCAGCTCGTCGGGGCCGCGGAACTGCCCTATCCGGACCGGTCCGCGCCGGTGAACCCGGTCTCGAACATCTACCGGACCAGCGACGGCCGGTACATCCATCTGGCGTTGTTGCAGAGCCAGAAGTACTGGCCCGGGCTGTGCGAGGCGATCGGCCGACCCGACCTGATCGACGACCCGCGTTACGCGACGTTCGAGGACCGCGCCCGCAACACTCGCGAGTGCACCGCCGAGCTCACCGAGGTGTTCCGGACCCGCACCCTCGCGGAGTGGACGGACATCCTCGGCAAGCAGGAGGGACAGTGGGACGTCTTCCGCAAGCCCCTCGACGTGCTGACGGACCCGCAGGCGATCGCGAACGAGTACGTCCGCACCGTCGAGTACGAAGACGGGCGCACTCTGGATCTCGTCACGGCGCCGATGCGGTTCGGAAACGAGGCGCCGGTGCTCACCCGTGCCCCCCAGCACGGTGAACACACCGAGGAGGTGCTGCTCGAGCACGGCCTCGACTGGGATCAGATCGTCCAGCTCAAGGTCGACGGCGCGATCAAGTGAGCCGGCTCCGGGACGCGACGGTGGGCCACCGACGCCGTCGCATCCGGGTCGGCCTGGGAGCGCTGACCGCCCAGACTGTCGGCGGGACCGCGGCGGAGTCGGGCCGGGCGTTGGACGCCCTCGTGCGGCATGCCGTGACCGCTGAGAAGTCCGGGTTCGACTCGGTCTGGCTCAGCGAGCACCACTTCGCAGAGGACGGCCATCTTCCCAGTCCCCTGGTGGTGATGGGTGCGCTCGCTCGCGAGACCACCGCTGTCGACCTCGCGACCAACGTCGCGATCGGGCCGCTGTACGATCCGCTGCGGCTGGCCGAGGATGTCGCGGTCGTCGACCAGCTCAGCGGCGGGCGCGTGATTCTGGGCCTCGGACTCGGTTATCGCCCGGAGGAATTCGCGGCCCTCGGCGTCGATCGTTCGCGGCGCGGACGAATTCTGGAGACGACCGTCTGCACACTGCGTGCGGCCTGGTCGGGCGAGGCGGTCGTGACGGACGGACGGACCGGACATGCTGTGCCGGTGCGCCCGCTCCCCGCACAGACCGGGGGACCGCCGATTCTCCTCGGGGCGTTCGCGAGTCGGGGTGTGCGCCGCGCGGCGCGCATCGCCGACGGTTGGATCGCGCCCGAGCTCGCGTCCGTCGCGCAGCTGGCCCGCCGGATCGGGACGCTCGAACTCGCAGACCTGGACCGGCCCTTCCACATCGCCCTGACGATGTGCGCGTTCACCGCGGCTTCGGGGGCGTGGGAGACGGTGGCGGCCGGGCATTCCCTTGTCGGCGACCGGTACCGGCGCTGGATGGCGCAGGCCGGGGACGGCGCCGTCCCGGACGGGCCGGGCACGAACGTGCCCGTCTCGACGCGGCCGGACCATGTCGTGGCCGGCACGCCCGAAGAGTGTGTCGACCAACTGCGTCCGTGGTGGGAACTGCTGAGGGCGCTGCCGCAGACGGTGAGCGCGCACGTGACGGTGCGTGTGGTGTTCCCCGGAGTTGACGATGCAGCGACCCGCGAGTCGATCCGGCTGCTGGGAACGGACGTATTCCCGGCTCTGGCCGAGTGACTCGGCCCTCGTGACGCGGAACGCTTCCGGGTATGGACTGTGATCTAAATCTCCGTTAATATTCGCATGTTCCTAATAGTAAGGGCATGCAATCCGCCGAGCGGATCTTCCGTTCGAACTCCATCCGATTCTCAGGAGGATTACGTGTACGACCTTCGCGATATCAAGATCATCGACACCGACACCCATGTCGTCGAGCCCCCGGACCTGTGGACATCGCGGATGTCGACCAAGAAGTGGGGCGATCTGGTGCCGCACGTGCGCTGGGACGATCACCGCGGTGACCAGGCGTGGTTCGTTGCCGGCAAGCGCATGAGCGCGGTCGGTTCGCCGGCGATGGCTGGCTGGCACGAGTACCCGCCGAGCTGCCCGCCGCGATTCGAGGACACCGACCCGCGCTCGTGGGATCCGGCCAAGCGCCTGACGATCATGGACGACTACGGCATCCACGCGCAGATCCTCTACCCCAACGTCGCGGTGTTCAGCTCCAAGACGCTGCAGTCCAACGGTGACAACGAGTTGCAGATCGCGTGCATCAAGGCCTACAACGACTACCTGAGCGAGTGGGCGCAATTCGCTCCCGGGCGGTACATTCCGGTCGGCATTCTGCCTTTCTGGGACATGGAGGCCACGCTCGCCGAGGTCGAGCGCGTCGCCGCGGCGGGTCACAAGGGGCTCGTCTTCACGCAGAATCCGGCGGCATTCGGTCTGCCGATGCTCACCGACCCGTACTGGGACCGCCTGTGGGCTTCGGCGCAGGAGAAGAAGCTGCCGATCAACTTCCACATCGCGTCCGGCGAGGTCGACCTCAGCGGCTTCGGCCACGAGAGCAACGGCGTGCACGCCAACTACGCGATGATGGGCATCTCGTTCTTCATGGACAACGCCCGCACCATCTCTCAGCTCATCTGCGGCGGCATCTGCGATCGATTCCCCGACCTGAAGTTCGTCTCGGTCGAGTCGGGCATCGGCTGGATCCCGTTCGCGCTCGAGGGCCTGGACTGGCAGTGGAAGAACTCGGGTGTGCACAAGGAGCACCCGGAGTACGAACTGCTCCCCAGCGAGTACTTCAAGCGGCAGATCTACGGCTGCTTCTGGTTCGAGCAGGACTCGGCCCGCAGCGCGATCGAGCAGCTCGGCGCCGACAACGTCCTGTACGAAACCGATTACCCGCACCCGACGTCGATGTCGCCCGGTCCGGCCTCCGATGCGCTGGCTCCCGACGAGTACCTGCGTCGCAACTTCGCACACCTGTCCGAGGCGGACGCCCGGAAGATCCTGCACGACAACGCCGCCGCGCTGTACAACCTGGACTCCTGAGTCCGCAGCCCCGCCGCTACCCCGTCTGCCGCGCATTCGCACGGCCCAGCACTGTGGAGGAAAGATGTCCCTCTCGGAGTTCGAGTCCCGCGCCCGCGCGTGGGTCGTCGAGAACGTCGCCCGACTCGGGTTCGACCGGGTCGACGACCCTTACGACGTGGCCGTGTTCCACGATCTCGGATTCGACGAGGAGAAGGCACTACTCGATCAGCACCGCGTGTGGCAGAAGGTCAAGCTCGAAGCCGGCTACGGCGCTCTCGACTGGCCGGAGGAGTTCGGTGGCGCAGGTCTCGGCGCCGATGTCGCGGAGGCGTTCTCCCGTATCGAGAACGATCACTGTCCTTTGCGACCGCACGAATTATTCTCCGTGACAATGCATCTGATCGCTCCTACTATTCGGCTCCTCGGAACGGAGGGGCAGAAGCGCGAGTTCCTGCCTGCGATGCTGCGAGGCGACCTGCTTGCGTGCCAGCTCTTCTCCGAGCCCGATGCCGGATCCGATCTGGCGAACCTGGGTACCCGAGCCGTGCGCGACGGCGACGACTGGGTGATCACCGGACAGAAGGTGTGGACTTCGGGCGCACAGTTCGCCGACTGGGGTGAACTCATCGCGCGCACCGACCCGGACCAGCCCAAGCATGCGGGCATGACGGCGTTTCTGATTCCGCTGGACGCCCCGGGTGTCGAGATCCGCCCGATCCGGCAGATGTCCGGTGGCAGCAGCTTCAACGAGGTCTTCCTCGACCGGGTGCGCATCCCCGATTCGCTGCGCCTGGGTGGAATCGGCAAGGGCTGGTCCGTCGCGCTGACCACGCTGGCGTTCGAGCGGGAGGGCGGGTCCAACTCGGCGAACGTCGGCGGGCAGTTCGACCAGCTCCTCGCCACCGCCCGCACTCTCGGCCGCGACACCGATCCGCGGGTGCGCGAGCTCCTCGCGCGGGTCTACCTGCGGCAGAAGCTCGCCCAGGTCGACATGCTGCGAGATCGTCAGGCCCGGGAGGCCGACGCCGCCCCGACGGCGGTCGGGTCGGTGCGCAAGATCCAGTGGGTCGACAAGCTCGCCGCGGTCTCCGAGGCTGCGCGCATCATCCTCGGACGTGATCTCGTCGCGGACACCGGCGTGCCGGGCACGTTCGGCTGGAACGCGCACGTGCTCGGCGCGCCCGGGTACAGCATCGCCGGTGGCTCCGACGAGATCCAGCGCAACATCGTTGCCGAGCGACTGCTCGGACTGCCGCCGGAAGTTCGAGTCGACCGCGGAGTGACCTGGCGGGAAGCGCGCGCCCGTGCCGCCGCCGCGACCGCCTGAGCCGACCCTCGGCGCCACGATCCGAACATCACCCTTGTGTACTACCCCTCGAGTACTGCTCTTCACGAAAGGCCGTGTTCCATGAGAATCTCGACGCTGCGCCGCACGATCGCCGGACTGGGGGTCGCCGCGCTGACGTTCACCGCGGTCGCCTGCGGTTCCGGCACCACCACCGAGGTCGCCGCAGAGGACCTGGGCCCGCAGGGGGACGCCGCGTGGCAGGAGGTGATCGAGGCGGCCAAGCAGGAGGGCTCGGTGACGTATTACACCGGGCAGGCGACCGACAATCTCGAGAACCTCGCCAACCGCTTCGAGTCGGCGTACGGGGTCACGGTCGACATCGTCCGCGACAACGACGCGAATCTGCAGACCAAACTGGCCGCGGAGGCCTCGACCGGCCGGCAGGTCGCCGATGTCGTCGCCTCGGCGGCCCGCCCGTGGGTCGACGAGCGTATCGCCGAGGGCTACTACGCCCCGGTCACCGGCCCGGCGTTCGACGCAGCCGAGTTCGACAGTGAGAAGTTCATGATCGGCGACACGATCTTCACCTCGTCGGCGGCCGTGCTCACCTACGGCTGGAACACCGACCGGGTCCCCGAGGGCATGGACAGCTACGAGGACCTGCTCGCCCCCGAGCTGGCCGGCGGCAAGATCGGCGTGATCCTGCCGGTATCCGCAGCGATCGTCGACTTCTACGACTACCTCGCCGACACTGTCTCACCCGACTTCGTCGCGAAACTCGCCGCGCAGCAACCACGCACCTATCCGGGTGCGCAGGCAATGGGTCAGGCCCTGGCCTCCGGGGAACTCGCCGCCACCGTCTACACCGTCCCGCTGACCGCCGAGAAGGCGGCCGGCGCTCCGGTCGAGTCGGCCATGCCGAAGCCGGTGTTCGGTGCGGCCTTCTACACGGGCGTCAGCGGCGCCGCTCCGCATCCCAACGCGGCGCAACTGTTCGCGAACTTCCTCGTGACCAAGGCCGGTCAGGAAGCGGTCGCCAACCGGGCCGGCGCGGTCCTGCCCGACATCGCGACGGCGGCGACTCCGGCCGAGAACATCTGGGTCAACTCGCGGACCGTCACCGCCGCCGATGTGGAGGCCTTCCGCGCCGAGTTCGAGCAGTTGTTCGGCGCTTCCCAATAAGCACACCGGGTTCGGTACGGACCTGACACGAGAGGAACTTCCGATGAACGTCGGTGAACGTTTGAAGAGCGCGGTGTGCACCGCGGAGGTCATCGTCGTCCGTATCGACGACGGCGCGACGGGGCCGCTGCTGTGCGGCGGCGAGCCGATGAGTGCGGATGCGGCGCCGGCCGCACCCGCGCAGGGCGGCGAGCTTCTCATGGGTAAGCGCTACTCCGGTGGCGGCGTCGAGGTCGTGGTCGTGCGCGGCGGCGCCGGGCCGCTCGCGGTCGGCGACGAGGTCCTCAGCCAGAAGCAGGCAAAGCCCCTCCCGTCCTCGGACTGACCGGGCACCCGGCGCTCCCTCATCCACGAAAGGCGACAGCATGATTCTCGGAACCTCGGCCGCGGCAGAGGACACCGCGTTGCTCACCGACACCATCCGCTCGGTGATCCGTCGGACGGACCCGGTCGACGGACGCGCGGAGCGCGTATACCGCGACGGTCCGGTCGATCGTGACCTGTGGGCCGTGCTGGGCACCGAGATCGGCGTGGGTGCACTCGCCGTTCCGGAGGCCGCCGGTGGTCTCGGCGCGTCGTTCGCCGACGTCGCCGCCGTCCTCGAGCTGCTCGGTGCGGAACTGTGCAGGGTCCCGGTCCTCAGCGGCGTCGTTGCCGCCGCGGCGTTGTCGCGCTGCGACGGCGCGCCGCGTGCCGCGGAGCTGCTCGCCGGCATCGCGACGGGGGAGACCGTCGTCGCCACGGTCGTCACCGCACCGGGTACGGACCCCGGATTTCGGGCCGAACACGTGGGTGACGACGTGTTCGTGACGGGCCGAGCCGGTTTCGTCGTGGATGGCGACGTCGCCGACACCGTGCTGCTGCCCGCCGTCGACGAATCCGGGACGGTGGGCCTCTACGCCGTCGACGCAGCCGTGCTCACGTCCGAGCGGATGGACACTACCGATGCGACCCGGATCTTGTCCCGGGTTCGTGCCGAGGCCGCCCCGGCGACCGTCCTCGCGGAGCGCGCTCCACTCGGGTGGATCCACGACAGGGCGGTCGTGGCCCTCGCGTGCGAGAGCCTGGGCGTCGCGCGTACCTGCCTGGCCAATGCCGTCGACTACGCCGGCCGGCGCGTCCAGTTCGGCCGCGTCATCGGCGGATTCCAGGCGATCAAGCACATGCTCGCCGAGGTCTCCGTGGCCGTCGAACTCGCCGAGTCCGCCGTTGCCCACGCCGTGTGGGCCGTCGTGGAGGGGAGCGACGACGATCTGGCCGAGGCCGCTGCGATCGCAGCCCTCGCCTGCGGGGACGCCGCACGCCTCGCCGTCGAGAAGAACGTCCAGGTGCACGGCGGCATCGGCTTCACCTGGGAACACACCGCACACCTGTACTACCGCCGTGCTCTGACTTCCGGCGTCCTGTGGGGGAGCGGTGACGATCATGCCCAGCGCCTCTATGCTCTGGCCGCGGCAGGCGCCGCGACAAGCAGCGAGGCATCCACCGATCCGAGGCAGGAGCCGGCATCCGCCGTGCTCTCCTCCACCGAGTCCTGAACCCCGCTCGTTCAGAAAGCGAGTACACCGTGTCCCACGTCTCCGTACGCCAGCTGCTCAAGAACTTCGACGGAAAACCACCCACCGTCGCCGTCGACCACCTCGACCTCGAGATCGAGGACGGCGAATTCCTCGTGCTGCTCGGCCCGTCGGGCTGCGGCAAGACCACGACACTCCGCTGCCTCGCGGGCCTCGAACAGCCGGCCGGAGGCTCCATCACCCTCGGCGACCAGGTGGTGTTCGACCGGCAGCGCGGCATCAACCTCACCCCGGACAAGCGGTTCATCGGAATGGTGTTCCAGTCCTACGCTCTGTGGCCGCACATGACTGTGCGCAAGAACATCGCCTATCCGCTCAAGTCCCGCAAGCTCACCGACGCTCTCGCGAGCGGGCGCGTCGAGGAGACCGCGGCGCTGGTGGACTGCGAGCGGTTGCTCGACCGTCTCCCCGCCGAGCTGTCCGGCGGTCAGCAGCAGCGCGTGGCTCTGGCCCGCGGCTTGGTCTCCCACCCTGACCTGGTGCTGTTCGACGAGCCGCTGAGCAACCTCGACGCCCGCCTGCGCGACCAGGTGCGCGCGGAGCTCCACGACCTGCACCAGCGCAAGCCGTTCACCGCGGTGTTCGTCACGCACGACCAGAGCGAAGCCCTCGCTCTGGGAACCCGGATGGCGATCATGAGGTCGGGCAGCATCGTCCAGATGGGCCCGCCCCGCGAGGTCTTCGAGGAGCCGGTCGACGAGTACGTCGCGGGTTTCACCGGCATGTCGAACCGGGTCCCGTGCGAGTACGTCGACGGCCGCTGGTACGCGTTGGGCACCGAGATCCACGGCATGCAGCCGCGTGCGGCCGCGTCGGTCGGCGCGTTCGTGGTGCGCCTGCGCCCCGAAAAGGTACGCCTGGTCCCGGACGTGGCGGACCTGCAGCCCGGCGAGGCGGGCATGTTCGTCAACGTCGACGACGTCGAGTACGGTGGCCTGCACCTGGACGTCATGCTCTCGGTCGCGGTCGAGGGCTCCCCACGCCGCCAGTTGCACGCCCGCGTCGCGACGTTCGATTCGTTCCGCGCACCGCGGCTGATCGAACGCGATGCGCGGATGGTTCTCGCCTTCGACCCGATCGACGGGCGCACCTTCGACACCGACGGCAGGGCGCTGCCGATGGATCAGCAGGCGCTCGTCAGCGCCCTGGTGGGGTGAGGGCGATGGCGATTCTGACACTGCCACGGACCGAGGAGCACGAGTCCGTCACAACCGCCCCGAACGGCATGCGGAATACGGCGGTGCGCGCCGGGGCACGCCGAATGGGTGTCGTCGCGTTCACCGCGTTGCTCGCCTACCTGGTCGTCCTCCCGATCGTGCGCCTGCAACTGACCGCGTTCGAGGACGGCGCTGCCGGTTACTCGCGGGCATTCGGATTGTCGCGTATCGGTCAGATCCTCTGGTACACACTTGGATTGGCGATCGGATCACTGGCCATCGCGATGGTGCTGGGAACCGCTCTGGCGTGGGCGGCCAGCCGCCTGCCCCGCCGATTCGCGTTCCTCGAAGTCCTGCCGATTCTGCCCATCGTCATTCCGGCTGTCGCCTCGATCGTCGGCTGGGCGTTTCTGCTGTCGCCGCGGCCCGGCTACCTCAACGCCATGCTGCGGAATCTGCCGTGGTGGTCGCACCTCGAGGAAGGCCCGGTCGACATCTACTCGATCGAGTGGATCGTCATCATCACCGGCTTCTCGCTGAGTTCGTTCGTCTTCATGTTCGTCCGCTCCGGATTCGAGAACATCAACTCCGAGATGATCGAGGCCGCACAGGTTTCCGGCATGCCGGAATGGAAGGTCTTTTTCAGGATCACCCTTCCGCTGCTGCGCCCGACCCTCATCTACGGCTCCGGTGTCGCGCTGCTGCTCGGTCTCGGCCAGTTCACCGGACCACTGCTTCTGGGCACCAACTCCGGCGTCAGCGTGCTCACGACCGAGATGTACTTCCAGATCAGTGACAGTCCCGCGCAGTTCGCGACCGCCGCAGCGCTCGGCTCACCGCTGCTCGTCGTCGGTGTCGTCGTGGTGTTCGCGCAGAAGGCGATGCTCGGCAATCAGCGTCGGTTCGTCACGCACGGCGGCAAGGCGTTCAAATCACAGGGTCGGCCCTCCAAGGCCGGCGTCGCGGTGATCCTGGTGTTCTCGCTGCTGTCGACGATCCTGCCGCTGCTCGCCCTGGTGTTCGTCGCGCTGTCCCGATACTGGCGCGGCACCATCGACTTCTCGACCCTGACGTTCGACAACTTCCGCACGATCTTCTCCGGCACGGCCGTGCCGGCCGCGGTCGGCAACAGCTTGATGTTCTCGTTCGCGGCCATGGCGATCGTGCTGCCGCTCGGCTTCGTCGCGGCCGGCCTGATCGTGCGCGGCCAGCGCTACCCGGCCCTTCGCCTCCTCGTCGACGTTCTGGTATCGATGCCGCTCGGAGTTCCAGCCGTGATCTTCGGCGCAGCGTTCCTGCTGACCTACACCACCGGTCCGATCATCCTGTACGGCACGCCGTGGGTCGTGATTCTGGTGTACGTCACGCTCATGCTGCCGTTCGCGACCCGCATGCAGCTGTCGTCGATGCTCGCGCTCGGCGACAGCTACCTCGAAGCGTCCCGCGTCAGCGGCGCGGGCTTCGTCACCACGAATGTGAAGATCCTGCTGCCGCTCATGCGCGGCAGCTTGGGCGGCACCGCGGCACTGCTGTTCGTGCTGCTCACCCACGAGTTCACGGCGTCGCTGCTCGTGCGCGCGTCCCGGACCCAGGTCATGGGCACCATCCTGTTCGAGTACTGGTCCAACGGCGGGTACCCGCTGGTGGCCGCCGTGGCCCTCGTGATGACGGGCGTGACCGCCGTGGGTGTCACTGCGGCGATGCTCGCCGGCGGCGCGGACGCGATGAGCAAGATGTGACATGTCCCCGGACCGCCCGGCCGACCACGTGTCGGCCGGGCGGTCGTGCGTTCTGCCCGATTGTGCGGTGCCGACACACAACGGCGGACAGCCCGGGTTTCCGTATCGGAATTGATTAACACATATACTAACGCGGCCGTCCTCGGATAAGGTGGCGCCCATGACCGAAGCGGACGCCCGCGACCTCGACTACTGGTCCTTCGTCGAACTCGCGAACCGGCGCCTGAGCAGCCGATACGGCGATTACCACGAGCAGGCCACCGAGGTGCTGCTGACCCTCAACCGGGCCTCCGACATCGTCACGTACGACCTGGAGGCGGCCGTGCACCGCCCGAGGGGGCGGTCGTGGTCGGCGTACCGCCTGATGTTCGTCACCTGGCTTGCCGGCCCCATCGAGCCGAAGGTGGCCGCCAAGCTCACCGGCATGAGCCGCGCCGCTGTCTCCAATCTGGCGAAACCGCTGGTCGAGGCCGGCCTGCTGGCTCGCACCCCGGATCCGGAGGACGGCCGGTCGGTCCGCTTGTCGCTCACCGAGGCCGGCGAGCGGGAGATCGTGGAGACGTTCCGCGCCCAGAACGAGCGCGAGGCCGCCTGGGTCGATGTGCTGACCGAGGCGGAGCAGCAGATCCTCGTCATGCTGCTCAACAAGCTCATCACCAAGCGCAGCCGGTTCGATATGCGCGACCGCAACTGACAACCGATCTTCCCGATGTGGTTGCGCTCACGTCCGAAAACTAGTTAAGGTATTTACTAACACCGCGGGGGATCTCCGCGGATCAGCCACCCAGAGCCCGAGGAGCGGAATCTCATGGCGTTCTATCGACAGCTCGGCGTCATCCCGCCGAAGCGGCACACGCAGCACCGCAACGAGGACGGCGGGCTGTTCTACGAGGAGCTGATGGGCGAGGAGGGCTTCTCCTCGGACTCGGCGCTGCTCTACCACCGCCACATCCCGTCGGCCATCGTCGACGCGACCGAGTGGAAGCTGCCCGAGCAGGCCACCACCCCGAACCACCCCCTCAAGCCGCGCCACCTGAAGCTGCACGATCTGTTCCCGGAGACCGTCTGGGCCGAGACCGACGTCGTCACCGGCCGCCGGCTGATCCTCGGCAACGCGGACGTGCGCCTCTCCTACGTCGTCTCGACGAAGGAGTCGCCGCTCTACCGCAACGTCGTCGGCGACGAGATGGTCTACGTCGAGTCCGGCACCGCCCGCGTCGAGACCGTTTTCGGTGTGCTCGACGCGAAGGCCGGCGACTACGTGCTGCTGCCGATGGCCACCACGCACCGCTGGATCCCCACCGGCGACGAGCCGCTGCGCGCCTATGTCATCGAGGCCAACAGCCACATCGTCCCGCCGAAGCGCTTCCTGTCGCGGTTCGGCCAGTTCCTCGAGCACGCGCCGTTCTGCGAGCGCGACCTGCACGGCCCGACCGAGCTGATCCAGGTGGAGGACACCAACGTCGAGGTCCTGGTCAAGCACCGCACCTCGCACGGCATCGTCGGCACCCGCTACCTCGTGCCCAACCACCCGTTCGACGTCGTCGGCTGGGACGGCTGCCTGTACCCGTACACCTTCAGCATCCACGACTACGAGCCCATCACCGGCCGAGTCCACCAGCCGCCGCCGGCGCACCAGGCGTTCGAGGGCAACAACTTCGTCATCTGCAACTTCGTGCCCCGCAAGGTGGACTACCACCCGCTGGCGATCCCGGTGCCGTACTACCACTCCAACGTCGACTCCGACGAGATCATGTTCTACTGCGGCGGCGACTACGAGGCCCGCAAGGGCTCCGGCATCGGCCAGGGTTCGATCTCCGTCCATCCCGGCGGCCACGCCCACGGTCCGCAGCCCGGTGCCTACGAGCGGAGCATCGGCGTCGACTTCTTCGACGAGCTCGCCGTCATGGTGGACACGTTCCGGCCGCTCGAACTCGGCGAGGGTGCGCTCGCGTGCGAGGATGCGGCCTACGCCGGAAGCTGGAACCGGGGGCTGCAGAAGTGAGCACTCTCGGAGCCCTGCTGACGGAACTGTGCGACGACGCCGCGCTGTTCCCGCCCGGCAACGCCCCGCTCGATCGCGCCCTGCCGGCCCACGCCGCGCACCGCGTCGCCGACCATGCCGGGCTGGTGGGCACGTTCGTGTTCCCGGCGCCGCGGATCCCGGAGTTGCTCGAGGCACTCGGACAGCGCCCGTTCGGGGGCGACCTCACCCTGAGCCTGACCGTTCCGGGCGGGCCGTCCGCGGTCGTTCCCGCGATGGAGAGCCTGCGCGACGTCGACGGCGTCACCGTGGCCGCCCTCGAGATCGCCGTGCCCGCCGGGGAGAGCCCCGCCGGTGTGCTCGTCGCCCTCGACCTGATCGCCGCCGAGTACCCCGGAGTCGCACTGTTCGTGGAGGTCCCGCGCGACGAGCGCCGCGCCGAGATCCTCCAGGGACTCGTGGGGTCGCGTTACGCGGCGAAGTTCCGCACGGGCGGGGTCGTCGCGGAGGCGTACCCCGACGAACGGGAACTCGCCGACGCCCTCTCGACCGTGGTCCGCACGAAGGTCCCCTTCAAGGCCACGGCGGGCCTGCACCACGCGGTCCGCAACACCGACCCGCACACCGGATTCGAACAGCACGGATTCCTCAACGTGCTCGCCGCCGTCGACGCCGTGCTCGACGGTGCGGACACCGCGGCCGTCGCGGCGGTGCTCGCCGACCGGGACGGCGCCGGCCTCGCCGCCCGACTGCGCGACCTGTCGCCTACTCGAATCGAAGAGCTGCGCAACAGCTTCCGCTCGTTCGGCACCTGCAGCATTGCGGAGCCGCTCGCCGATCTCGTCGAGGTCGGCCTGGCCCCGTCGACGATGTCCCCGATCACCGAAGGATCCCTTGCATGACCGTCATCGACATTCCGGAAGGTTCGCTCTTCGGCGCGAACAACCTGCCCTACGGTGTGTTCTCCACGGCCGGAACGGAGCCCCGCGTCGGTGTGCGCGTCGGTGACTCCGTCCTCGACCTCTCCGTCGTGTTCGACGACCCCGCCTTCGCCGAGCCCACCCTCAACGCCTTCATGGCGCAGGGCCGCGCCCGCTGGGACGAGGTGCGCGCCGCGCTGCAGAGCCTGGTCACCGGGGACGTGCCCGCCGAGGCCGTGCACGCCGTCGCGGACGTCGAACTGCACCTGCCGATCGAGGTCGCCGACTACGTCGATTTCTACGCGTCGGAGAACCACGCGTCGAACCTCGGACGGCTGTTCCGGCCCGACAACCCGTCGCCGCTGATGCCGAACTGGAAGCACCTGCCGGTCGGCTACCACGGCCGGTCGAGCACCGTCGTCGTTTCCGGCGTGGACATCGTGCGCCCGTGTGGCCAGCGCAAGGGCCCCAACGATCCGGCGCCCGTCTTCGGTCCGTCGATCCGTCTCGACATCGAGGCCGAGATGGGCTTCGTCGTCGGTGTCGGCTCGCCGATGGGATCGTCGATCACCCCGGACGAGTTCGCCGACCACTGCTTCGGGGCCGTCATCCTCAACGACTGGTCGGCCCGTGACATCCAGGCGTGGGAGTACGTGCCGCTCGGCCCGAACCTCGGCAAGTCCTTCGCGACCTCGATCTCCCCGTGGGTCGTGCCGCTGGCCGCACTCGAGGCCGCCCGCGTCGACACCCCGGTGCAGGACCCGGAGCCGCTGCCGTACCTGAAGGGCACCGAGAAGTGGGGCCTGGACATCGATCTCGAGGTCGAATGGAACGGCCACGTCGTCTCGCGTCCGCCGTACGCCCAGATGTACTGGTCGCCGGCGCAAATGCTCGCGCACACGTCCGTCAACGGTGCCGCCACCCGCACCGGCGATCTGTTCGGATCCGGCACCATCTCCGGGCCGGACAAGGACCAGCGCGGCGCGTTCATCGAACTCACCTGGGGCGGTAAGGAACCGGTTCAGGTCGGCGACGAGACCCGCACCTTCCTCGAGGACGGCGACGAGATCGCGATCTCCGCGACCGCGCCGGGTCCGGACGGCACCCGAATCGGCTTCGGCGAGGTCCGCACCCGCATCCTGCCCGCGAAGGACGCCGGCCGCTGAGCCGACTCTCCCCGGATCCGCGCGCCGGTTCGACAGCGGCGCGGTGCATACCGCGTGTCGACGTCCGGTCGGCGCGCGGATCCGTTTCAGCGGACGATCAGCGAATCACCCACGGCCAGCACGCCGTCCGATGCCACGTCGGCGTAGACGCCGATGCAGGGGGCGGGCTTGCCGCCCGCCCGGTTCGGGACGCGGTTGCGGTCGGTGACGGTGCGCAGCATGTCGCGCCGGGCCGGCACCTCCTGGTGCGGCAGCGTCACCATCACACACCGCGCCGTGCGCTGCGTCGGCACGAGCGCGACGGAACCGGCCTCGACACGCCGGCCCAGCCAGTCGTCCTCGACGAACCCGGTGTCGTCGGTCGAGACCACGAGGTTGGGCCGGAAGCGGCGCAGCGCGACACCGGCGGTGTCGCCCGTGCCGAGCGCCTCCACGGCGGCCGTCGTGAGCAGGTGCAACGGCGCCTCGTCGTAGGTGCGGGGGCGGGCCTCCAGGGTCAACGCACGCCCGGTCAGCTCGGACAGCAGCCCGGGGGTGCGCGGGTCGTCGCCGCGGGTGCACCGGCCGTCGGGCAGCGTGATCTCGAGGACGGACGGATCCGACGGGTCGGCGTCGTCGAGCAGGCGGGCACGGCACTCGAGCAGCCGCGACCAGGCCCGCACCTTCTTCGCTGACGCGACGGTGCCGGTCTCGGCGTCGATCACCGCCCACATGTGGTCGCCGCGCAGCCCGTCGGACTCGATCGCCGCCGACTGCAGTTGCTCGCCGCCGAACGACTTGACCGGGTAACGCCAGAGCTGAGAGACCTGCACAACGGGCCAGCATACGGACCGGTGTGTCCTTCGGGCGGTCGTGGCAGCCCGAAGGACGCACCGGCGCAGCCTAAGGTGTGGCGTATGAGCGATGATGCGACGCCGCGCCGTTGGGGCCTGACGATCCCCCTCGACGGCATTTCCCTGCCGGATCAGCGAAACCTGATCGCCGAACTGCCCGACCTCGGCTACACCGACGTGTGGTCGTCCGAGAGCAGCGTGGCCGACGCCTTCACGCCCCTGGCGCTGGCGAGCGTGTGGGCACCGACGCTGCGCCTGGGCACCGCGATCGTCCCGGTGTTCACGCGCGGCCCGGCCACCCTGGCGATCTCCGCGGCCACTCTCGCCGCCGCCGCCCCGGGCCGCTTCGTCCTCGGCGTCGGAACCTCGTCCAACGTGATCGTCGAGAAGTGGAACAGCACCCCGTTCGAGGAGCCGTTCAAGCGGGCCCGCGACACGCTGCAGTTCCTGCGCGCCGCGCTCGCCGGTGACAAGGTCACCCACAAGTACGACACGTTCGAGGTCAGCGGGTTCCGGGCCGGCCTCGTCCCCGATCCCGCCCCGCCCCTGCTGCTCGCCGCCCTGCGGCCCGGCATGCTGCGCCTCGCCGGACGCGAGGCCGACGGTGCGATCGTCAACTGGCTCTCGGCCGACGACGTGCGCACCGTCGCGCCGTACGTGCACGAGGGCGGAGCGGGCAAGGAAATCGTCGCCCGCATCTTCGTGCTGCCCGGCTTCGACGCCGAGACCGCCCGCAGCATCGGCCGCCGCATGATCGCCGCCTATATGAACGTCCCCGTCTACCGTGCCTTCCACGAATTCCTGGGCCGCAGAGAGGATTTCGAGGGCATGTGGCGGTTGTGGGGGGAGGGGGAGCGGTCGGCGGCCCTCGCCGCGATCCCGGATCACGTGGTGGATCAGCTGGTCGTGCACGGTCCGCCGGAGGCGTGCCGGGAGCACATCGAACGGTACGTCGAGGCGGGTGTGACCACCCCCGTGATCGCGATGACCACCGCGGGCGATCCTACGGAGATGATCCGGGCCCTCGCCCCACGCTGAGTACCGGATCCGCGCCGGGGCGGTCGACCGCGAATCGAGCGCGCCACTGTCCGGGACCCGTGCGGCAGTTCCGTGCCGATCGGTTCGGCGCCCAGCGTCGTCACGATTCGGTCGCGGCGGTAACGTCCCCGTCGGGCACCGACGACATTCCGGGCAGATCGACCGCTGGGAGGCCGCGATGCCTGGACCGGATCTGCGTCGGGTGACCGTCGCCGCCGACGACGGCCTGCCCCTGTCGGTACGGGTGCACGGACCCGCCGACGCGCCCGTCACGGTCGTGCTGGTGCACGGGCACTGCCTGCGCACCGACAGCTGGTCGGCGGTGCGCGAGCGCCTTGCCGGGCAGGCCGGCGCGGCGGTCCGCATCGTCGCCTACGACCAGCGCGGTCACGGCCGGTCGGGGGTCGGCGCGCCCGAGACGTACACCATCGAGCAGCTCGCCCACGACCTCGACGCCGTGCTGCGCACCGTCGTGCCCCGCGGGCCCGTGGTGCTGGCGGGGCACTCGATGGGCGGGATGGTGGCGATGGCCTACGCACGGCTGTACCCGGAGGCGATCGGCAGCCGCGTCGTCGCCGCCGCGCTCGTCGCGACCGCGGCGAGCGGCCTGGCCGACCTGGGGCTCGGCCGCTACCTGCGGCACCCGGCGGTGTCCGTGCTGCACCGCGCGGTGCGACGGGCACCGCGGGTGATGCAGGGATCGATGCGCGTCGGCGGGCGGATGTGCGCGCCGGTGGTCCGTCGCGGCACCACGGACTCGTGGGCGCGTTCGCTGGCGACGACCCTGACGAACGAGACGTCGATCGTGACGCTCTCGCGTTTCCTAGCGGCGTTCGCGGTGCTGGACGAGTCGGCGGCGCTGGCCGTGCTCGCGGCGATCCCGGTCCTGGTGGTCGGCGGGTCGGCCGACGAGCTGACCCCGTTCGCGCATTCGCGGGCCATCGCCGCGCGGCTGCCGGCCGCCGAACTGGTGCGGGTCGACGGCGCGGGGCACTCGCTCATCGTCGAGCGCGCCGACGAGGTGGCGGCCGCGCTGCTGCGACTGCTCACCCACGTTCGGGGGGTGGCCACCCCCGTCGGGGTCGTGTAGGCAGGAGCACATGACCGACACGCGCACCGACCAGCCCGCCGCCGTTCTCATCGCCGTCGACGAGGCCTCCGGCATCGGCCTGCTCACCCTGAACCGTCCCGATCAGCGAAACCCGTTGTCCGCGGCGGCGATGCGCGAGGTCACGATGGGACTGCGCGCGCTGTCCGCGGAGTCCGCGACCCGGGTGATCGTGATCCGCGCCGAGGGGCCGGTGTTCTCCGCCGGTCACGACCTGCGCGAGATGATCGGCCGCACCCTCGAGGGCGAGCGGGTCATCTTCGACACCTGCACCGAGATGATGCAGACCGTGCAGTCGGTGCCGCAGCCGGTGATCGCGTCGGTGCAGGGTGCGGCCGTCGCGGCCGGGTGCCAGCTGGTGGCGTCGTGCGACCTGGCGGTCGCGTCGTCGGACGCGGTGTTCGGCACCCCGGGGGTGAAGATCGGCCTGTTCTGCTCCACGCCGATGGTCGCGCTCAGCCGCGCGGTGGGGCGCAAGCGGGCCATGCAGATGCTGCTCACGGGCGAAACCATCGATGCGGAGACGGCCGCGGACTGGGGGCTGGTCAACTTCGTCGTCGACCCGGCGGCGCTGGAAACCGAGACCGCCGCGCTGGCCGCGAAGATCGTCTCGGCGTCGCCGGCGACGGTGCGGATCGGCAAGGAGGCCTTCTACCGGCAGATCGAGCTGCCGCAGGAACAGGCCTACGAGGCGATGGCCGAGACCATGGCGACCAACGCGATGATCTGCGATGCGCAGGAGGGCATGACCGCGTTCGTGGAGAAGCGCCGTCCCGTATGGCAGGGCCGCTAGGCTTATCGAGCGTTAAGTCTGGACCATTGGTTGGACGTCCTATAACGTGTCCGATCATGAGCTCAGACCCGCGCGCGAACACCGTCGACGGCGTGCTGCACCGCAGCGCCGCCCGCTTCCCCCACCGCACCGCCCTGCGGTTCGGCGACCGCACCCTCACCTACCGTGAACTCGACGACGCGGTCACCCGGGCGGCCGCCCGGCTGCGCGCGCTGGGCCTGGACCAGGGCGATCGCGTCGCCGCGTACGGCACCAACTCCGACGCCTACGTCGTCGGGTACCTCGCCGTTGCCCGGGCCGGCCTGGTACATGTGCCGATCAACTACGCGCTGCGCGGCGAGGAGCTGAGCTACCTGCTCGGCCAGTCCGGGGCGCGTGCCGTCCTCGTCGACCCCGCCCTGGCCGGCAACCTCGAGCAGGTGCTCGCCGACGTCCCGGCCGAACACGTCCTGCCGCTACGCGACGCCGACGACTCGCTGCTCACCGCCGCGTGCGCGGGCGAGGTTCCGGAACTCGACGTGACCGTCTCCGACGCCGACCTCGTGCAGTTGCTCTACACCTCCGGCACCACGTCGAAGCCCAAGGGCGCCATGATGCCCCACCGGGCGCTGGTGCACGAGTACACCTCGTCGATCGTCGCGCTGGACCTGGCTGCGGACGACAACCCGCTGGTCTGCATGCCGCTCTACCACTCGGCCGGCATGCACGTGTTCATGATGCCGTACCTGGCCGTCGGTGCCACGATCACGCTGCTGCCCGCCCCCGACATCCCGGAGATCCTCCGGCTCGTCGAGTCCGAGCGCATCGGCTCGCTGTTCCTCGCCCCCACGGTGTGGGTGCCGCTGGCGAACCACCCCGACCTCGAGACCCGCGATCTGTCGTCGTTGCGCAAGGCCCAGTACGGCGCGTCGATCATGCCCGTCACCGTGCTGAACCGGCTCCGCGGGCGCTACCCCGACCTGGGGTTCTACAACTGCTTCGGTCAATCCGAGATCGGTCCGCTGGCAACGGTTCTGCGCCCGGAGGAGCACGAGGACCGGCCGTCGTCGTGCGGGAGGGCGGTGCTGTTCGTCGAGACCCGCGTCGTCGACGCCGACGGCAACGACGTGCCCGACGGTGAGTCCGGCGAGGTGCTGTACCGGTCGCCGCAGCTGTGCCTGGGTTACTGGGAGAACCCGGAGGCCACCGCGGAAGCGTTCCGCGACGGCTGGTTCCACTCCGGCGACCTCGTCACGCGCGACGCCGAGGGCTACATCACCGTCGTCGACCGCATCAAGGACGTCATCAACACCGGCGGCATCCTCGTCGCCTCCCGGGAGGTGGAGGACGCGCTCTACACCCACGAGGCCGTCGCCGAGGTGGCGGTCATCGGCACGCCCGACGAGAAGTGGATCGAGGCCGTCACCGCCGTCGTCGTGCTGCGCGACGGCGCGGATGTCGACGAGCGCGACCTGATCGACCACGTCAAGCAGCGGCTCGCGCCGTTCAAGGTGCCGAAGCTCGTCCGGTTCGTGGACACGTTGCCGCGCAACCAGAGTGGCAAGCTGCTCAAGCGCGAGCTGCGCACCACGTGACCGAATGTCACATGAGTTCGATCGAAGTGGAGCGGTGTGACATTCGGTCACACGCGACGGAAGGCTGAAGGACACCGATGGTCAAGAAGCACGTGCCGTCCTGGCACGACGACGAGGTACAGGCGGTCTCCGAACTCGCCCGTGACTTCTTCGAGCGCGAGGTGATGGCCCGCGCCGAGAAGTGGGACGCGCAGCGGCGCATCGATCGCGACGTGTGGCTCGCCGCAGGCAAGCTCGGGCTGCTGCTGTGCTCGGTGCCGGAGGAGTACGGCGGCGGTGGGGGCACCTTCGCCCACGATCTGGCCGTCTTCGAGGCGCAGGGCTACTCGGGTGACCTCGCACTGGGCATCTCGGTGCACAGCGGCATCGTCGCCCACTACATCCTCGAGTACGGCAGCGAGGAGCAGAAGCGGACCTGGTTGCCCGGCATGGCCACCGGTGAGATCCTCGGCGCGATCGGCATGACCGAGCCGGGCGCCGGCTCGGACCTCAAGGCCATCAAGACCACCGCGATCCGCGACGGCGACACATACGTGGTCAACGGCTCGAAGACCTTCATCACCAACGGCTCGTCGGCCGACGTCATCGTGCTCGCCGTCAAGACCGACCCCAAGGCCGGTGCCAAGGGCGTGTCCCTGCTCATCGTCGACCTGCGCGACTGCCCCGGCTTCGCGGTCGGGCGGGTGCTGGACAAGGTTGGCCAGCACGGCGCCGACACCTCCGAGCTGTCGTTCACCGACGTGCGGGTGCCGGTGGCGAACCTGCTCGGCGGGAGCGAGGGGCAGGGCTTCGCGCAGCTGATGGCGCAGCTGGTGCAGGAGCGGCTGATCATCGGCGCGCAGGCGGCCGGCGCGATGGAGCGGGCGGTCGAGGAGACCGTCCGCTACACGAAGGAGCGGCAGGCGTTCGGGCACAGCCTGTTCGAGTTCCAGAACACCGCGTTCGAGCTGGCGGAGTGCCGGACCATCGCCCGGACGTGCCAGGTATTCCTGGATCACTGCATCGAGCAGCACCTGAAGGGCGAGCTCGACGACGCGGACGCCGCGATGGTCAAGTACTGGCTGACCGACAGGCAGTGCGAGGTGATCGACCGCTGCGTGCAGCTGCACGGCGGCTACGGCTACATGCGCGAGTACCTGATCGCGCGGATGTACGAGGACGCCCGCGTGCAGCGGATCTACGCAGGCGCCAACGAGGTGATGAAGCAGATCATCGCCCGCTCCCTCTGAGCCCGCCCCGGGTGGAGGGTTCCCGCGAGGAACCCTTCACCTGCCGGCCTGCCGGGTGTGGTGGGCCAGCACCTTCGCGAGCAGGACGGCGAGCTGGTCGCGCTCGGTCGGGTCGAGCGGCGCGAACGCCTCGTCCTGCGCCGCGACGAGCACGTCGTCGAGGGTGCGCAGGTGCTGCCGCCCGCGGCGGGTGACGCTGATGATGTTGCGGCGCCGATCGGTGGGATCGGGGCTGCGGTCGACGAGCCGCCGGTCGGCCAGCTCGTTGACGGTGGCGACGATGTCGCTGCGGTCCATCCCCGCGCGACGGCCGAGATCCGTCTGACACAGCGAGCCGTACTCCTCGAGTGCCGCGAGCGCGCGGTAGTGGTAGCCGCGGGCGTCGGCCTGGCCGAGCCGGTCGACCACCACCCGGTGCACGTGGCGGGCGGATTGGGTCAGCAGCCAGCTCGGGAGCCGCTCGAGCCTCGTGGGCGCGGTCGAAATGTCTGGGTCGGACATGCCACCAGGGTACGGTTCGACGGCCGGAATTCCGACGGTCAGCCGTCGGCGCCGCGGCAGCGCAGCCCCGCGGTACCGGGCCGACGATTCCGGCCCCGGCGGCGCGACCGGCGCGGGGGAACTGCTCAGCGCCCGCGGTGATCGGTGATCGGCGTGCGGGGTCCCCGTCGCGGGACCCGCCCCGCCCCGCCGGTCGCCATGATCAGTCGCACCGCTCGATAACGGTGCGGCCGAAGCGGTTCCAGGTACTTCACCATGCCGGCGTCGTCGAGTGGTGCGCCCAGCAGCGACCAGCCGACGATCGTCGCGAGGTGGTAGTCGCCCACCGACAGCGCGTCCGCGTCGCCGAAGGCGCGCTGCGCGACCTCGGCGGCGGTCCATACGCCCACGCCCGGGATCGAGCGCAGCTTCCGCTGCGCCTCGGCCGGCGCGAGGTCGACGAGCCGCTCGAGGCGGTCGGCCAGCCGGGCGCAGCTCACGACGGTCCGGGCCCGGCCGGGGTCGACGTTGGCGCGGTGGAACTCCCACGACGGGACGCGGCGCCACGTCTCGGCGGCCGGGGGCACCCGCATCCCCTCCGGTGCCGGACCGGGCGCGACGTCGCCGAACCACGTGACGAGCCGCCGCCACGACGCGAACGCGGCGACGCTGTGCACCCGCTGTTCGAGGATCGCCGGGACCAGGGCCTCGAGGACGCGGCCGGTGCGCGGGATCCGCAGGGCCGGCAGGCGGCGATGGGCCTCGGCCAGGCTCGGATGCTCGGGCCGGAACCCGGTCGGGTCGTCCTCGGCACCGAGAAGGGTGGGAAGGTGTGCCGACAGTTCCTCGGCCCCGGCACCCCACGCGTGGCAGCGCACGCCGCGCGGACCGTCCTGCACGAGCCGGTAGGTGACCGGCCCCGACGCCAACCGGGACGTGCGCCACACGGCCTGCCCGTCGCGGCGATGGCAAGGGTCGTAGGGCCCGCGCTGCAGGGGTTGCAGCGTCAGCGCGACGTCCACCGGCCGGGGCAGCTCGGCGCGGACGACGAGCGCGCCGGTGCTGGGTGGAGCAGGGGAGGGCACCGGTCCACCGTACTGTGCGACGAGGTGACCGTGCGACGAGGTGCGGATCGAAGGCGGCGACCCGCCGAGCGTGCGCTTCTCGCGCCGACACGCCGATGGGTGCCGCGATTTCTGCGCAGCCGCGGCGCGTCGGCGCCTCGGGCGCGACGTCGCCCCTGCCACGGGATATGGTCTGGCACATGATCATCGTGAGCACCGACGGTTCCTGCCTTCGCAATCCGGGCGGCGCCATCGGATGGGCGTGGGTCAATCACGAGGGACCGAGCCGCTCGGGCGGGGAGCACTCGGGCACCAATCAGATCGCCGAGCTGCGGGCGCTGCTCGAGGCGCTGAAGGCCCATCCCGGTCCGGAACCGATGATCATCGAATCCGACTCGCAGTACGCCATCAAGTGCGCCTCGGAATGGTTGCCGGGCTGGAAGCGCAAGGGCTGGAAGACGGCGACCGGCGCGCCGGTGAAGAACCTCGATCTGGTCCAGGCCATCGACCGCGTCCTCGCCGACCGGTCCGGGCCGGTGCGGTTCCGGTGGGTGCGCGGACACGTCGGCAACCACTTCAACGAACTCGCCGACACCCTCGCGGGCGAGGCGGCGCGCGCGCAGGCGGCGGCCCCGCCCGTCTCCGAACCGGCCGGGCCCGAGCCGACCGCCGCGGCTGCGCGGCCCGAGCCGACCGCCGCACCCGCGCGGGCGAAGAAGGTGGTGCGCCGGACGGTGAAGGTGGTCGAGGAGGTCGAGCTCACCCTCTTCTGACGAGCCCTCAGAATCCGCCGGCAACCTCGATCACCGCGCGCCCGGTGAACTTGCCGGCCCGCACGAGGTCGAGCGCGGGCACCAGCTCTCGCGCGGGGATGTGGCGGGTGATGTCGGCCAGGTGCCGGGGCCGCAGGTCGCCCGCGAGGCGCTCCCACAGCGCCCGGCGCGGGCCGATGGGCAGCTGCACCGAGTCGATGCCCAGCAGGGCGACGCTGCGCAGGATGAAGGGCATCACCGTGGTCTGCAGGGCGGCGCCGCCGGTGAGTCCGCTGGCGGCGACCGCGCCGCCCCACTGGACGGTGCTGAGGACGTGGGCGAGTGTGGCGCCGCCGACGCAATCCACGGCCCCGGCCCAGATCGCCTTGCCGAGCGGTCGCGGCTTCGCGTCGGGGTCCTCGGGCAGCCGCCCGATCACCGAGGCGGCGCCCAGTTCGGTGAGCAGGTCGTGGGCTTCCGGCTTGCCGGTCGAGGCGACCACCTCGAATCCGGCGGCGGCGAGCAGGTCGACGCTGACGGTGCCCACGCCGCCGGAGGCGCCGGTGACGACGACGGGCCCGTCGTCCGGGGTCAGGCCGTGCCGCAGCAGGGCCTGCACGCTCAGCGCCGCGGTGAATCCGGCGGTGCCGATGGCGGCGGCGTCGGCTGTGGAGAGTTCGCCGAGCCGGACGAGCTGGTCGGCGGGGACGCGGGCGTACTCGGCGTAGCCGCCGTGGCGGCCGGTGCCGATCTCGTAGCCGTGCGCAAGGACCCGGTCCCCGGGCGCGAAGTCGGGGTGATCGGAGGTGACGACCTCACCGGCAAGGTCGATGCCGGGAATGATCGGGTAGTTGCGGACCACGCCGCCGCGCGGGACGACGGCGAGGGCGTCCTTGTAGTTGATGCTCGAATGCAGGACGCGGACGGTGATGCCGTCGTCGGGCAGCATCGTCTCGTCGACGGTCTCGGGGGCGAAGTCGATCGCGTCGTCGTGCTCGCGCGCGACCCAGGCGGAGAACGTGGTGGAGGTCATGGGTCCGACCGTAGTGGGCGGCGCGCTCGTCCGTGGGGCGACACGACCCTTGCCAACGGTAAGTAAAGGCATGCTAAGTTAGGCAACGCTTGGCTGAGTTCGAGGCGGTGGGTGGGGCTGCGCGGGTGGCTCCGTCTACCTCGGAAGTTCAATTTTCAAGGAGATTGCCCATGCGTATCCGGTTGTCCGCCGCCGTCGCGTTAGTCGCGGCCGCCTCGCTCGGGCTTTCCGCCTGCTCCTCCGACACCTCCTCCGACACCGCGGCGGAGACCGGCGAGACCGTCGTCATCAGTCACGCCCAGGGCGATACCGAGGTGCCCGTCGATCCCGAACGGGTCGTGGTCTTCGACCAGAGCGTGCTGCAGTCCATGATCGACCTCGACCTGCCCGACGCCGTCGGCGTCCCCGCGCTCACGAATTGGCCCGAATCGTTCGCGCGTTACCGGGGCGACGACGTCGCCAAGGTCGGCTCGCTGTTCGAGCCCGACTTCGAGGCCGTCAACGCCCTCGAGCCCGACCTCATCATCGTCGCCGCCCGGTCGGCCACCAGCTACGACGCGCTCAGCGAGATCGCCCCGACCGTCGACCTCTCCGTCGACGCCAAGGACTTCCTCGCCAGCGTCGCGAAGCAGAACCGCAACCTCGCCACCATCTTCGGCGCCGAGGGCGCGTTCGAGGAGAAGTTCGCCGGCATCGAGGCGTCGTTCGACGCGGTGTCCGCTGCCGCCGCACAGGCGAACCTGCGGGGACTCATCACGCGCGTCGAGGCCGCCGAGGTCACCGCGTACGGACCCGGCTCCCGGTACGGGATCATCCACGACCTCGGCGTCAAGCCCGTGTCGGAGACCTTCGCCGACGACGTCGCCCACGGTGACGCCGTGTCCTTCGAGTACATCGCCCAGGCCGACCCCGACCTGATGTTCGTTCAGGACCGCGAGGCACCCCTCGGCGACACCACCGGCCCCAACGCGTCCCGAGTCCTCGACAACCCGCTCGTCGGCGGCACCACCGCCGCGAAGGAAGGCCGGATCACCTACCTCGACCTGTACACCTGGTACATGGCGCCGAGCGCGCTGAGCTCCGTCCAGTCGCAGATCGACGTCGTCGGGCAGGCCGTCGGCAAGGCCGCGGCGGCATGACCGCCTCCCGCCCGTGAGCTCCCCGGTAACGACCGGCAGGGCCGGCGACCGCACCCCGCGTGCGGCCGCCGGCCCCGCCGCGCGTCTGCGTCCCGTCCTGATCGGCGCGGCGCTGCTCGCCGTCGCCGCCTTCGCGTCCCTGTTCGTCGGCGTCGCCGACGTCACCCCCGCCGACCTGCTGCGCGGCGACACCGCGACCCTCGAGGTGTTCTTCGTCTCGCGCGTGCCCCGCCTGATCGCGATCCTGCTCGCCGGCGCCGCCCTGAGCGTGTCCGGCCTGATCATGCAGCACCTGACCCGCAACCGGTTCGTGGCGCCGGACACCGCCGGCACCGTCGAATGGGCCCTGCTCGGCATCCTCGTCGCCACCCTGTTCCTCGGCGGACAGTCCGTGCTCGGCAAGATGCTCGTCGCCGTCGCCTTCTCCCTCGTCGGCACCTTCCTGTTCCTGCGGCTCCTGCGCCGCGTCCGGTTCACCGACATGATCGTCGTGCCGCTCGTCGGCCTCATGTTCGGCGGCGTCGTCATGGCCGTCACCACGTTCTTCGCCTACCGGCTCGAACTGATGCAGGCCCTGAACACCTGGACCAGCGGTGACTTCTCCGGCATCCTGCGCGGCCGCTACGAGATCATCTGGGTCGTCGTCGCCGTCATGGCCGTCGCCTATCTGTACGCCGACCGCTTCACCGTGGCCGGCCTCGGTGAGGGCTTCGCGAAGAACCTCGGCGTCCCGTACCAGCTGGTGATCAACATCGGGATGGTCGTCGTCGCCGTCACCACCGCCGTCGTCACCGTCGTCGTCGGCGCCATCCCGTTCCTCGGTCTCGTCGTGCCCAACCTTGTCACCCTGGCGCTCGGCGACAACCTGCGCCGCGTCCTGCCGATCACCGCGCTCGCCGGCGCCGGATTCGTGCTCGCGTGCGACGTCGTCGGCCGCGTCCTCCGCTACCCGTACGAGATCCCGGTCGGCACCGTCGCGAGCGTCGTCGGCGCCGTCGTGTTCATCGCGCTGATCCTGCGCACCCGGCGAGGTGCGCGATGAGCCCGGCCGTCGCCGCACCCGCCGTGACGAGTCGCCGGAACCCTGCCCGTGTGCTCGTCGTGCTCGCCGTCGTCGCCGCACTGGCGGTGCGCGCCTACCTGTTCCTCTTCGTCACCGGCTCGTGGGACTTCGCCATGAAGATCCGCGGCCGGCAGGTGCTGTCGATGGTGCTCGTCGGCTACGCCACCGCCTTCGCCGCGGTGATCTTCCAGACCGTCACCAACAACCGCATCCTCACCCCGGGCGTGATGGGTTTCGACAGCCTGTTCATGCTGCTGCAGACCCTCGTGGTGTTCCTGTTCGGCGCGAGCGCCCTCGCGACACTGGATCCGCGCCTGAAGTTCGGGGTCGAGGTGCTCGCCATGGTCGGCTTCGCGCTCGTGCTGTTCCGATGGCTCTTCGACCGCGGATCCCGCGACCTGTACGTGCTGGTGCTCGTCGGCATCGTGCTCGGCGCGCTGTTCGGTGGGCTGTCGTCGCTGGTGTCGCGGCTGATCGACCCCAACGACTTCATGACCCTGCAGGACGTGCTGTTCGCCAGCTTCAACAACGTGCAGGTCGACCTGCTCGCCGTGTCGGCCCTGCTCGTCGTCGCGGCGACGGCGTTCTCGGTGCCGCTGCTGCGTCAGCTCGACGTCGTCGCATTGGGCCGCGAGCACGCGATCGGCCTCGGCGTCGACCACCGGCGCGTCGTCACCCGCGCGCTGATCGTCGTCGCGGTGCTGGTCTCGGTGTCTACAGCGCTCGTCGGGCCCATCACGTTCCTCGGGCTGCTGGTGGCCAACCTGGCCCGGGAACTCGTCGGCACGTTCCGGCACCGCTGGACGGTGCCCGCCGCGACGCTCGTCGCGATCGTCGCCCTGGTCGGCGGGCAGTTCGTCCTCGCCCGGCTGCTCGACTACAACTCGAGCCTCATCGTCGTCGTCAACTTCGTCGGCGGCATCTACTTCATCTCCCTGCTCGTGAGGGGTGCGCGCCTGTGATCACCGTTCGGGACCTCGCCAAGAACTACGCCGGCACCACCGTGCTCGGGCCCGTCGACCTCGACGTCCCGCGCGGCGGCCTCACGTCGATCATCGGTGCCAACGGCGCCGGCAAGTCGACACTGCTGACCATCGTCGCGCGGCTGCTCGACACCGACGCCGGATCGGTCAGCATCGACGGGCTCGACCTGCGGGCCACCCCCTCGGACGCGCTGGCGAAGAAGCTGTCGGTGCTGCGCCAGGACAACACCACGGCGGTGCGGTTGTCGGTGCGCGAACTCGTCGAGTTCGGGCGATTCCCGCATTCGAAGGGCCGGCTCTCGGCGGCCTGCCACGACGCGGTCGACCGCGCCCTCGAGTACACCGGCCTGGGCGGGTTCGAGTACCGCTTCCTCGACCAGCTCTCCGGCGGACAGCGGCAGCGCGCGTTCGTCGCGATGGTGCTCGCGCAGGACACCGACTACGTGCTGCTCGACGAACCGCTCAACAACCTGGACATGAAGCACTCGCAACACATGATGCAGCTGCTGCGACGCATGGCCCACGAGATGGGCAAGACCGTGATCCTGGTGATCCACGACATCAACTTCGCGTCGTGCCACTCGGATCGCATCGTCGCGATGCGCGACGGTGCCGTCGTCGCGGACGGGGGCGTCGACGAGATCCTGCAGCCCGAGGTGCTGCGCAAGGTGTACGACATGGACATCGCCGTGCACGAGATCGACGGCCGTCGCATCGCCGTGTACTTCTGAGGCGCCTCCGGCGCCGGTGTGTCCTTCGGGCGGCTGGGGCAGCCCAAAAGACGCACCGGCGACGGGGTCGCTACCTTCGGGTGATGGACGAAGCGCAGCAGGTGGCCGACTTCCGGGCCCGGCACGGCCTCAACGGCCTTATCGACGTGCACACCCACTTCATGCCGTCGAACGTGATGGACAAGGTGTGGAGCTACTTCGACTCCGCCGGGCCGCTGGTGGGCCGGGCGTGGCCCATCACCTACCGGCACGCCGAGGAGGAGCGCGTCGAGCGGCTGCGGGGTTTCAGGGTCCGCCGGTTCACGGCGATGCTCTATCCGCACAAGCCCGCGATGGCCGCGTGGCTGAACGCGTGGGCGGTGGACTTCGCGGCCCGCACCCCCGATTGCCTGCACACCGCGACGTTCTATCCCGAGCCCGACGCCGCCGGCTACGTGGCCGCGGCACTCGAGCACGGGGCACGGGTGTTCAAGTCGCACATCCAGGTCGGCGACTACGACCCCAACGACCCGCTGCTCGACCCGGTGTGGGGACTGCTCGAGGATGCCGGCGTGCCGATCGTGATCCACTGCGGATCGGGACCGGCTCCGGGGACGCACACCGGGCCCGGACCGATCGCCGCGCTGCTGGAACGGTTCCCGCGGCTGGCGCTGATCGTCGCGCACATGGGCATGCCGGAGTACCGCCAGTTCCTCGATCTGGCGGAGAAGTACCCGCGGGTGCACCTGGACACCACCATGGCGTTCACCGACTTCACGCAGGAGTCGATGCCGTTCCCGGAGGACGAGCTGCCGCGGCTGCAGGCACTGGGTTCGAAGGTGCTGTTCGGCAGCGACTTCCCGAACATCCCGTACCCGTACGTCCATCAGCTCGAGGCGGTCGAACGGCTCGGTCTCGGCAGCGAATGGGTCCGCGCGGTGTGCTGGGACAACGCACAGGTCTTGTTCGGCGCGGTGTGAGCCGGGGGCTGTGTGGCCGAATGTCACATGGGTTCGATGTGATCGAACCCATGTGACATTCGGCCCCTCTCACGTGCAGCAGTTGGGGTCGAGGACGAGACGCAGTGCCTGCAGAGCCTCGTTGCAGGCGCGATGGTGGACGTTCATGCCGCGGCGCGTGGACTGCACCATCCCGGCCTTGCGGAGCTGGCCGAGGTGGTGGCTGACGGTCGACTCCGTCAGGCCCACGGCCGACGCCAGGTCGCACGTGCAGACGTCGTCCTCCCGCGTGGTGAGCAGGATCGACATCAGCTGGATCCGGGTCGGGTCGGCGAGCGCCTTGAGCCGCAGCGCCACCTCGAGGGCGGCTGCCTCGCTCATCGGTGCGGCCGAGACCGGCGCGCAGCAGATGGGGGCGGAGACGTCGATGACCGGGAGCGCCTTGGGCATGTCTCCATCATCCACCCCTCTTGACATATGTCAAAAAGAGGGTGACAGTGGGCGTACTAATTCGATGTATGTCTCACAGGTGGAGGTCATCATGTCCCGCGTTCAGCTCGCCCTCAACGTCGACGATCTGCAGGAGGCCGTGACGTTCTACTCGAAGTTGTTCGGCACCGAGCCGGCGAAGGTGAAGCCCGGCTACGCGAACTTCGCGATTGCCGAGCCGCCGCTGAAGCTCGTCCTGATCGAGAACGCGGGCAAGGGCGGCTCGATCAACCACCTCGGGGTGGAGGTGGAGTCGAGCGAAAAGGTGCACTCCGAAATCGCCCGCCTCACGGACGAAGGGCTGTTCACCGACGAGGAGATCGGCACCACGTGCTGCTTCGCCACCCAGGACAAGGTGTGGGTCACCGGCCCGGCGGGGGAGAAGTGGGAGGTCTACACCGTCCTCGCCGACAGCGACACCTTCGGCACGAGCCCGAAGCTGCTCGACCAGGGCGAGAACTCGGAGGGAGTCTGCTGCGGCACCGCCGCCGAGCAGGAACCGGCGACCGGCACCGAGAAGGCGCCCGCCGCGACGACGTGCTGCTGAGCGACACCCACGGGCCCGCTACGGACGCATGTCCGTAGCGGGCCCGATCCGTCGGAGACGGGTCGTCGGGACGTCCGTGCCGCCGCAATCCGGTGCCGGACACCCGGCCGGAGCCCTATCGTGAGGGGATGACTGCCGACGAGCGCAGTGGCGGGGCGACGGGCGGGCGTCCGGCCCGGCCGTCGGAGGAGCTCACACCGCTGCCGGATCTGGTGCACGGCCGTCCCCGCGCGGGGCCGGTGCGCCGGCGTCGGCCCGTGTATGTGGACCTGTTGCCGCCCTGCAACGCCCGCTGCCCCGCCGGGGAGAACATCCAGGCCTGGCTGGCGCACGCGAAGGCCGGCCGCTACGAGCAGGCCTGGCGGCAGTTGGTCGCCGACAATCCGTTCGCCGCCATCCACGGCCGGGTGTGCTACCACCCCTGCGAATCCGTCTGCAACCGCGCCACTCTGGACAGCGCCGTGTCCATCCATTCGGTGGAGCGGTTTCTCGGGGACCGGGCGCGCGAGCAGGGCTGGATGTTCGAGCCGCCGCCCGCCCGCAGCGGCAAGCGGGTACTGGTGATCGGTGCCGGACCGAGCGGGCTGTCCGCTGCCTGTCACCTCGCCCGCCGCGGCCACGACGTCGAGATCCGCGACGCCGGCGCCGAGCCCGGCGGGATGATGCGCTACGGCATCCCGAACTACCGGCTTCCGCGCGACGTGCTCGAGGCGGAACTGGAGCGGGTCGCGGCGCTGGGCGTGGAGCTGACCTGCAACCACCGGGTCGAGGACCTCGCGGCGGAACGCGCCGAGGGTGGTTTCGACGCGGTCTTCGTCGCGGTCGGCGCGCATCTGGCCAAACGGGTCGATATCCCGGCCTGCGACGCGGGCACGATGATCGACGCGGTGTCGTTCCTGCGCGGTGTCGCCGCCGGGGAACCCCCGGCCGTCGGGCGGCACGTTGCCGTCTACGGCGGCGGCAACACGGCGATGGACGCGGCCCGGGTGGCCCGCCGGCTCGGGGCCGAGGACGCGGTCATCGTCTATCGCCGCACCCGCGAGCAGATGTCCGCCCACGAGGAGGAAGCCGAGGACGCCGAACGCGAAGGCGTACGGATCAACTGGCTGCGCACGGTCACCGCCTTCGACGGTCCCGAACTGCAGGTCGAGGTCATGGAACTCGGCGAGTCCGGTCGTCCGCGGCCGACCGGACGTTTCGAGACCCTGGCCGCGGACACCCTGATCATGGCGATCGGCCAGGAGACCGAGTCGGCGTTCATGCGCACGCTGCCCGGAGTCGAGTTCGAGCGCGACGGCAGCGTGCGGGTGGACGGGTCGCTGATGACCGGTTGCTCCGGGGTGTTCGCGGGCGGCGACATGGTGCCCGGCGAGCGCACCGTGACGGTGGGGGTGGGGCACGGGAAGAAGGCGGCACACCACATCGACGCCTGGCTGCGCCGAGTGCCCGACGAGCGGCCTGCCAAGCATCCGATCGCGACGTTCGACCAGCTGCACCTGTGGTACTTCGCCGACGCGGATCGGCGGGTGCAGCCCGAACTGCCTGTCGAGCAACGTGTTTCCGGGTTCGACGAGGTGGTCGGCGGGGTATCGGCCGAGGCGGCGACGTTCGAGGCGGGCCGGTGCCTGTCGTGCGGCAACTGCTTCGAGTGCGACGGCTGTCTCGGCGCGTGCCCGGAGGACGCGATCGTCAAGCTGGGTGCCGGCCACGGCTACCGGTACGACTACGACAAGTGCACCGGCTGCGCAGAGTGCTTCGAGCAGTGCCCGGTCCACGCCATCGAGATGTTTCCGGAGCCGACATGACGCGTGCCACGGTGGACGGTAACGAGGCGGCCGTGTCGGTTGCCTACCGGCTCAACGAAGTGTGCTGCATCTATCCGATCACCCCGTCGTCGGCGATGGCCGAGCTGGCCGACGAATGGTCCAGCCGGCACCGGCCGAACGTGTGGGGCACCGTGCCGAGTGTGGTGGAGATGCAGAGCGAGGGCGGCGCGGCGGGCGCGCTGCACGGCGCGCTGCAGGGCGGGGCACTGGCGACGACGTTCACCGCGTCGCAGGGGCTGCTGCTGATGATCCCGAACATGTACAAGATCGCCGGTGAGCTGACCTCGGCGGTCATGCACGTCGCCGCCCGGTCCCTGGCCGCGCAGGGACTGTCGATCTTCGGTGACCATTCGGACGTGATGGCGGTGCGCCAGACCGGGTTCGCGTTGCTCGCCTCGGCCTCGGTGCAGGAGGCGCACGATCTGGCGCTGGTGGCGCAGGCCGCCACCCTGCGGACGCGGGTGCCATTCGTGCACTTCCTCGACGGCTTCCGCACCTCGCACGAGCTCAACACCATCGAGACGCTGGCCGACGACGACCTGCGGGCCCTGGTGCCCGAGGAGCTGATCCGCGAGCACCGCGGACGCGCGTTGTCGCCGGAGCGGCCGTTCATCCGGGGCACCGCGCAGAACCCGGACACCTACTTCCAGGCGCGTGAGACGGTCAACCCGTTCTACGCCCGGGTTCCGGCGGTGGTGGACGAGTTGATGGCGCGGTTGGGAGAGCGCACCGGCCGCGACATGCGCATCGTCGACTACACCGGGCACCCCGAGGCGGAACGGGTGCTGGTGCTGATGGGGTCCGGGGCGCACACCGCGGCCGAAACCGCTGCCGCGCTCACCGCCCGCGGTGAGCGGGTCGGGGTGGTGCAGGTGCGGCTGTATCGGCCCTTCCCCGCCGAGGCGCTGTCGGCGGCGCTGCCGGCGACGGTGCGCACGATCGGCGTGCTGGACCGCACCAAGGAACCGGGTTCGCTCGGCGAGCCGCTGTATCTCGACGTCGTCGCGGCCCTCGTCGAGGCACATGCCGACGGTGAGCGGGCCGTCATGCCCCGGGTCTGCGGCGGACGCTACGGCCTGTCGTCGAAGGAATTCACGCCCGGCATGGTCGCCGGCGTCTTCACCGAGCTCGCCCGCGAGCGGCCCCGGCGCCGGTTCACCGTCGGCATCGACGACGACGTGTCCGGCACCAGCATCACCTACGACCCGTCCTTCGACATCGAATCCTCCGACACCGTGCGGGCGATCTTCTACGGCCTGGGCTCCGACGGCACCGTCGGGGCCAACAAGAACACCATCAAGATCATCGGCGACGAGGAGCACCTGCACGCGCAGGGCTACTTCGTCTACGACTCGAAGAAGTCCGGCTCGCAGACCGTCTCGCACCTGCGCTTCGGGCCACGGCCCATCCGCGCACCGTATCTGGTGAGCCGCGCGGACCTCGTCGGCTGCCATCAGTTCCGATTCCTCGACAAGATCGACGTCCTGGGGCCGGCCGCGCCGGGAGCGACCCTCCTGCTGAACTGCAGACACCGGCCGGACGAGGTCTGGGACGCGCTGCCCCGCCGGGTCCAGGAACAGATCCTCGACAAACGGATCACGCTGTATGCGGTCGACGCGGGCCGGATCGCTCGTGAGGTCGGGCTCGCCGGGCGGATCAATGTCGTGCTGCAGACCTGCTTCTTCGCGATCTCGGATGTGCTGCCGCGCGAGCAGGCCGTCGCCCGGATCAAGAAGTCGGTGGAGAAGACCTACGGCAACCGCGGAGCCGACGTGCTGCGGCGCGAACTGGCCGCGGTGGACCGGGCATTGGAAGAGCTGCACCGGATCGATGTGCCCGACCGGGTGACCACCACGCGGGTGCCGGCGCCGATCGTGCCCGAGTACGCGCCCGAGTTCGTCCGCACCGTCACCGCGGAGATGATGGCCGGGCGCGGGGACACCTTGCCGGTCAGCGCGTTTCCCGTGGACGGCACCTACCCGAGCGGCACCACCGCCTACGAGAAGCGCAACATTTCGGAACTGGTCGCGGTGTGGGACCCGGACACCTGCATCCAGTGCGGAAACTGCAGTTTCGTCTGTCCGCACAGCGTGATCCGTACCAAGTTCTACGACAAGTCCCACTTGGACGGTGCCCCGGGGCAGTTCGGCTCGGCGGCATTGGGCGCTGTGGGCCTGCCGGATGCCCGGTACACCCTGCAGGTCTACGCCGAGGACTGCACCGGATGCGGGCTGTGCGTCGAGGCCTGTCCTGCCGTGGCCCCCGGCGCGACGGTGACCAAGGCCATCAACCTCGCCCCCCGCGAACCACGGGTGGCCCCCGAACGCGAGAACATCACCTTCTTCGAGACGCTGCCGACGGCCGACCGGGCTCGGGTGGACTTCGGCACCGTCCGCGGAACGCAGTTCCTCGAGCCGCTGTTCGAGTTTCCCGGCGCCTGCGCGGGCTGCGGGGAGACCCCGTACCTCAAGCTGCTCTCCCAGCTGTTCGGCGACCGGTTGATGATCGCGAACGCCACGGGCTGCTCGTCGATCTACGGCGGCAATCTGCCCACCACCCCCTGGACGACCAACGCGGACGGACGCGGCCCCGCCTGGTCCAATTCCCTGTTCGAGGACAACGCCGAATTCGGGCTCGGGTTCCGGCTGGCCGCCGACGAGCACACCCGGCTCGCCCGGCGGCGCCTGACCGAACTGCGGGAGGCGATCGGTGCCGACCTCGTCGACGACATCCTGACGGCGCCGCAACTGCGCGAGTCCGAGCTGCGCGCCCAGCGGGAGCGGGTGGCCGAACTCGAAACCCTGCTCGCAGAGCTGGATCCCGCCGTAACCGCCGACCTGCGCAGTGTGCTCGACCACCTGGTGCGGCGCAGCGTGTGGATCGTCGGCGGCGACGGCTGGGCCTACGACATCGGTGCCGGGGGCCTCGACCACGTCCTGGCCAGCGGCCGCAACGTCAACGTCCTCGTCCTCGACACCGAGGTGTATTCCAACACCGGGGGGCAGATGTCCAAGGCCACCCCGCTCGGGGCGATCGCGAAGTTCGCCGCCGGCGGCAAGACGGTCCCGATGAAGGATCTCGCGTTGCAGGCCATCGCCTACGGCAACGTCTACGTCGCCCGGGTCGCGATGGGCGCCGATCCGCAACACACGTTGCAGGCGATGCGGGAAGCCGAAGCCTACGAGGGGCCCTCGCTCGTGATCGCCTACAGTCAGTGCATCGCGCACGGCATCGACATGCGTCACGGGATGGACCAGCAGTACCGGGCGGTGGCCAGCGGGCACTGGCCGCTGATCCGCTACGACCCGGTGTTGCGGGCGGCCGGGCAGAATCCGTTCCTGCTCGATTCGCACCGGCCGAGGATTCCGCTCGAGGACTACCGCAGCCGCGAACTACGGTACCGCGCGCTCGCCAACACCGATCCGGCGGAATACGACCGGCTCCTCGGCCTCTCCGAGGAGGCGATCGCTCAGCGCTGGGACCGGTACGAGGACATGGCGTCGCAAGGGTCGCACCACTTCACCGCCGACGCCCGCAAGGACCGCTGATGGACCTGTCGACGCGGTATCTGGGCCTGGCCCTGCCGAACCCACTGATGGCGGCGGCATCCCCGCTGTCCCGCACGGTCGACGGTGTCCGACGGCTCGCCGGGGCAGGCGTCGGTGCGGTGGTGCTCTATTCGCTGTTCGAAGAGCAGCTGCTGCGCGAAGCGGAGCGCAATGCGGCACTGACCGAGCACGGTTCGCAGAGCTACGCCGAGTCCCTCTCGTACTTTCCGGAGGAAGCCGTCGAGGACCACGGACCGCGCCGCTACCTGAGTCTGCTCGAACGCGCCGCGCAGGCGGTCGCCGTCCCGGTGATCGGCAGCCTGAACGGCGTCACCCCGGGCGGGTGGGCGGGCTACGCCCGGTCGATGCAGGACGCCGGTGCGGCCGCGATCGAGCTGAACATCTACTACCTGCCCGGTGATCCGCACATCAGCGGCCGGGACGTCGAACAACGGCACCTCGACGTCCTGGCCCGGGTCGCGGACGCCGTCACCGTGCCGGTGGCGGTCAAGGTGAGCCCCCAGTTCAGTTCGATCGCCGAGATGGCGCTTCGCCTCGACGAGGCCGGGGCCGACGGGCTGGTGCTGTTCAACCGGTTCCTGCAGCCCGACATCGATCCCGAAACCCTCGCCTTGGTGCCTGCCGTGACCCTCTCGACCGCTGCGGAAACCCGGCTGCCGCAGACCTGGATCGCGTTGCTGCGTGGACGGGTGCGTGCCGACCTGGCCGCGACCACCGGCGTCGAGGACGCCACCGACGTGATCAAGTACCTGCTCGCCGGCGCGGACGTCGTGCAGTCCGCCTCGGCGTTGCTGCGCCACGGTCCCGACTACGCCGCTGTCCTGCTCGACGGCGTGCGCGAGTGGATGCGCCGCAAGGGGTATCGCAGCGTCGACGAGTTCCGGGGGATGCTCGCCGTGCCGCCCGGCGCGGACGGGACCGGCCGCGGACGGGGCGACTACGTGAGCGCGCTCCGCGAGGCCGACCACCGCGCCTACGGCATCCCGTGAGCCGAGGTGGCCGAGTTCATACGCGGTGTGGTCCCGGCGAACCGGGGCCGGCGCCCGGTGCGCCGAGTGCGCCACCCGGGGGCAATTCCACCGCGACGATCCCCGCCCGCTGGGCGTGGTGGACGAATTCGGCGCCCGGACCGAAGAACAACCGGGGGCGTACGGCGTCGAGGCCGATCGGCCACAGCGTGCCGTAGTGGATCGGCACCGCCAGGCCCGCTGCCACCAGGCGCGCGACGACCGCGGCCCGGGACGGGTCGAGGTGGCCGTTGCCGAGGGTCGGACCCCAGCCCCCGACGGGTAGCAACGCGAGGTCCACCGGGCCGACGTGGTCGGCGAGGTCCGGGTACAGGTCGGTGTCGCCGGCGAAGTAGGTCCGCCGGTCCCCCTCGACGACGTACCCGATCGCCGGGGCGAGTTCCGGGCCGCGTCGCCAGCGCCGCCCGTCGTGTCGGGCGGGCACGGCGCGCACGGTGAGCGTGCCGATCCGTGTCTCGTCGCCGGGCCGCAGCGGCACCAGGCGGTCGGCGAATCGGCGCAGCGCGGGCAGGCCGTCGATCGCCCGCCACGGGGCCACGATCGGAACGTCCGGGTCGAGCAGCCGCAGCGACGGCAGGTGGGTGTGGTCGGCGTGCAGGTGCGAGAGCAGGACGGCGTCCGGGTTGCGCACGTGCGGCCCGATCGGGGTGGGCCCCCGGCGGCGGCGCAGATGCGCGACGCGGTCGGTCAGCACCGGATCGGTCAGGACGACCGTCCCGCGGTCCATGATCAGCGCGCTGGCATGTCCGAGCCAGCGCACACCGGATGTGGCGGCATCCGGACCCGGTGGCGTGCTCACGACCCTTACGATTCCAGACGAGGGAAGGGGGCGCGATGCGCACGGTGGGCGGCATGGTGCGGGTGCTCGTCGAGTTCCTGGTGCTGTGGGGGTCGTCGGCGCTCGCGCTCATCGTGCTCGACCGCATCCTCGACGGCATCACCCTGGACCCGTCGGGCTTCACTCCGCTACCAACGCTGCCGGCCGCGCTGGTGCTCGCGTTGGTGTTCGGCCTCCTGAACGCGGCGCTGTGGCCGGTGATGATGCGGTTGATGTCGTGGATCGGTCCGGTGCTGCTGTTCGTCGGGGTGTTCGTGGCGGGCGGTGTGATCATGCTGTTGACGCTCTACCTGGTACCGGTCGCGTCGGTGGACCAGCGCCGGGATGCGTTCTACCTCGCGGCGCTGCTCTCGCTGTTCACCTCCGTCGTCTCGGGCGCCATCGCGTCCCGTTCCGATACCGCGTACCGGCTGATGCAGGTGCGCCGACAGCGGTTCCGGTTGCGTCGCAACACCGCACTCGTGGACGCGTCCCCGGGGCTGCTGTGCATCCAGATCGACGGCCTCGGCTACGACGTGCTGCGTCGCGCGATCGCCGACGGTGTGACCCCCGCGCTGGCGAAGTTGGTGCGCGAGACCCACCGGCTGATGCCGTGGCACACCGACTGGAGCAGTCAGACGGGTGCGACCCAGCTGGGCGTGCTGCACGGCTCCAACCACAACGTGCCGGCGTTCCGCTGGTACGACAAGACCACCGAGCACGTCTCGGTGTTCAGCAACCCGGTCGACAACGAGCAACGCGAACTCGAACGCACCCACATCCCCGGCCTGCTGGCGCACGACGGTACGAGCCGGGGCAACCTGTTCACCGGCGGCGCGCACGACAACGTGCTCGTCGTCAGCCGGATGCGCGGTGCCCGCCTCGGCGGCGGTGCCGGCTACAGCCACTACTTCGCCGACCCGGCGAGCGCGCTGCGCACGTTCATCCGGATGCTCGCGGAACTGCAACGGGAACTACGCCAGTCGCTGCGGCAGAAGCGGAAGGACATCCAGCCGCGGGTGCCGCGGGGCGGGCTCTATCCGTTCGTGCGGGCGTTCGCGACCGTGCTCGCCACCGATGTCGCCGTCGCGGCGGTGGTGGGCGATCTGATCAAGGGGCGCAGCGTCGTCTACGTCGATCTGATCGGCTACGACGAGGTGTCGCACCACTCCGGCATCTCCCGGCCCGAGACCCTCGCGGTGCTGACCAAACTCGACGACGTCGTCGAGATGCTGCTCGCCGTGGTGGCGCAGGCCGATCGGCCCTACCGCGTCGTCGTGCTGTCCGACCACGGGCAGAGTCAGGGCGCGACCTTTCTGCAACGCTACGGGGAAACCTTGGGGCAGTTGGTCATCCGGCTGGCCACCCGGCGCGAACCGGCGAAGCGCCACTGGTACGAACGCGAATCCGACGTCTCCGCCCAGCCCGGGTCGGAGGGGCGCGCCTACGCCGCGGCCAGCGTGCACTCGCCGGCCGCCGCCGAGGAGGCACACGCCTGCGCGGGTGAGCCGATCGTGCTCGGCTCGGGCAACCTCGGCCTGGTCTACTTCCCGCACCTGCCCGGACGCGCCGACGTCCACGCCATCGAGGCCGCCCACCCCGGTCTGCTCACCGGGCTGCGCGAGCATCCCGGGATCGGCTTCCTGCTCGTGGCCGCTCCCGGGGGGTCCGTGGTGCTCGGGCCCCACGGCGAGGTCGACGTGACCACGGGGAAGGTCACCGGCCGGAACCCGCTGGCGGTGATGGGCCCCGACGCGCTGGCGAAGGTGCGTCGCACCGACACCTTCGACAACGTTGCCGACATCATGGTCGGCGGCACGTACTGGCCCGACACCGACGAGGTCGCGGCGTTCGAGGAGCAGGTCGGCTCGCACGGCGGCATGGGCGGACCGCAGAGCACTCCGTTTCTCGTCTACCCCGCCGATCTGCCCGCCCCGCCCGAACCGCTGCACGGCGCCGAAACCGTGCACACGGTGCTCGTCGGCTGGCGGGATTTTTCGACGGGGCCGCGCCCAGCGGTGACGAAGCAGGACGCGACGACTGGTGCGGATGACCCGGGACGCCCGGCATCCCGGGGCTGACCGCGGGACAGACCGGCCGAGGTCGCTGTCCCAGCGTCACCACCGCCTCGACCCGGCAGCCCCTGTGCCCGCTCACGAGCGCCGGCTCACCGCGACCGTGTGTTCGATTGACCCGAGGCGGCGTCGTCCGGACCGGGCGTCACGGATGTGTGATCGGGTAGTTCTGCAGGAACCGGGCTTCGACCAGGGACATCGCCGCGATCTCGGTGGGGTCGACGCTTTCGTTGGGGGCGTGGATCAGGGCTTGGGGTTCCTCGACGCCCATCAAGATGATCTCCGCGCCGGGGTAGGTGTCGGCGAAGACGTTGCACAGGGGAATCGATCCGCCCTGTCCCAGCATGGCCATCGGCCGGCCGTAGGCTTCCTGCATGGCCGCGTCGAGGGCCCGGTAGGCGGGTCCGTCGGTGCGGGCCCGGAACGGGGATCCGGAGGCTTCGACTTCGACTTCGACGGCGACTCCCCACGGCGCGGCGGCGTGCAGATGGGCGCTCAGGGCTTGTTGGGCCTGTGCTGGTTCGAGTCCGGGAGGGATGCGCAGATTCAGGCGGGCGCGTGCTCGCGGGGCGATCGCGGCCGCCGAGCCGAGCACCGACGGGCAATCGATGCCGAGGATGGTCAGGGCCGGGCGTGCCCAGAGCATGTCGGAGACGGTGCCGTCGCCGAGCAGCGATTCGGTGGCGAGCATGCCGGCGTCCGTACGGAACTGTTCGGGCGGGTAGGTCTGACCCGTCCAGGTCTGGGTGTTGTCCAGGCCTTCGACGGTGGTGTTGCCTGCGGTGTCGCGCAGGGTCGCCAGCATGGCCACCAGGGCGGCGAGAGCGTCCGGGGCGGCGCCCCCGAACATGCCCGAGTGCAGTTCGGAGGCGAGGGCGTCGACGGTGACGACGACGTTGACCATGCCGCGCAGGCTGACGGTGGCGGCGGGGTGACCGACGGCGGCGTTGCCGGTGTCGCACACGAGGATCGCGTCGGCCCGCAGGAGATCGGCGTGGTCTGGCACGAAAGCTTCCAGGCCCCCGGTGCCCTGCTCCTCCGAGCCTTCGACGACGAGTTTCAGGTGCACCGGCAGTTCGTCGCCGAGGGCTCGCAGCGCCGTCAGATGGACGAGGATGTTGCCTTTGCAGTCGGCGGTCCCGCGACCGTACCAGCGTCCGTTCTTCTCGGTGAGCTGAAACGGGGGTGTGTGCCAGGCACTCTCGTCGAGCGGGGGTTGGACATCGTAGTGGGCGTAGAGCAGCACGGTGGGGGCGTGCGGGTTCGGGCAGGGCCGCGATCCCACCACGGCCGCACTGCCGTCGGCGGTGTCCTCCAGACGGGCATCGGTGAAGCCGAGCCGGTGGAACGCCTCCCGCACCCACTGGGCAGCACGGTGGCATTGTTCGGGAGGATACCGGCGGGGGTCGGCCACCGATTGCAGGGCGACGAGTTCGGTCAGTTCTTCTCGCACCTGCGGCATCAGGTCGGCAATGCGTTCTCTCAGGTCCATCGCCTACTCCCCTGCCACGTCGCTCGTCTCGAGGGTGCCGACGAACTGCTGGAATTCGGCCAGCTCCTCGGGGCAGTAGATCTCGAGGACCAACAGTTCTCCTTGTACGACCCGGTCGTCGACGACGACCGGCCGGGTTCCCGGACCCCCGGCTCCGTTGACCATCTGGGACAGCAGCGTTGCGCGGGTCAGCGCCGCATTCGGGTTGGCGCAGATCGCCCCGCCGTCGTCACCGAGAACCCGGGTGATCTGTTCGCGCGCCGGGGTTCGGGCGCCGGCCTCGTCGAGTGCGGCAATGAGTTGGTCCGCCTTGGCCTCGGCCTCTCCGCTCGACGAGACATATGGAAACAGGAGCAGGGCGATGAACACGAGGAGGACGACGACAAATGCGACGACGGCATAGATGATCATGCGCTCGCGGGGGTTCGAGGTCTCCGTCTCGGTGGTCATGACGAACTCACCTCCGGTTGCTTCCAGGACGGCTTGCGCGACCTGTAGAACAGGTACGGCACGAGCAGGCCGAGGCCGAGGGCTCCGGCGGCGATGATCAGGAAGTACACCCCGGCGTTGCCGGAACTGAACTGCGACGGCGGAATGAAACCGATGAGCAAGGCGGCGAGCGAGGCGGCGAACCCGACTCCGCACAGTCCCACCAGCATCGGTGCCCGGTAGCCCCGCGGGTGGTCGGGGTACCGGCGGCGCAGCCGGACTGCGGCGACAAACATCAGCAGGTACATGATCAGGTACACCTGCGTGGTGATCACCGAGAAGATCCAGTACGCGCTGGACACGTCCGGGATGAAGGCGTAGAGCAGGGCGATCACGGTGGTGAGCAGGCCCTGGGTGACGAGAATGTTCTGCTGGACGCCGTGCTTGTTGACCCGCTGCAGGAACGGGGGAAGGTAGCCTTCCTGCCGGGAGATGAGCAGCAGGCCTTTCGACGGCCCGGCGAGCCAGGTCAACATGCCTCCGAGCGACGCCGTCACCAGCATGATTCCGATGACCGGGGTCAGCCATTGCCAGCCGAACTGCGCGAAGACCGCGTCGAAGGCCTGCATCACGCCGGCGGTGAGGGACAACTGTTCGGCCGGGACCACCCAGCTGATCGCCAACGCGGGCAGGATGAAGATCAACAGCACCAGGGCCATGGACAGAAACATCGACCGGGGGAATTCCTTGGCGGGGTTGCGCAGGGACGACACGTGCACTGCGTTCATCTCCATACCGGAGTAGGAGAGAAAGTTGTTGACGATCAGCACGAGGCTGGCCAGACCGGCCCAGGCCGGCAGCAGGTTGTCGACGGTCATCGGCGCGGCGGAGGGATTGCCCTGGCCGAGGAAGACCATGCCCAGGATCACCAGCAGTGCGCCGGGCACCAGGGTGCCGATGATCAGGCCACCGCTGGCCAGACCGGCAACGCCCTTGGTGCCCCGGGAGGAGATGTAGACCCCGGACCAGTAGGCGACCACGATGACCAACGCGGTCCATACTCCGCTGCTGGCCAGTGCCGGGTTGATGACGTAGGCAAGGGTACTTGCGACGTACCCGAGCAGACTGGGGTAGTAGAAGATCGTCATGGCGAACTGGCACCACACGGCCAAGAACCCCATCGGCTTGGAGATTCCGAGAGCCACCCAGTTGTAGACCCCGCCTTCCCATCCCGACGCCAACTCGGCCGACACCAGCGAGGTCGGCAGCAAGAACACCAGGGCGGGGATCAGATACAAGAACACGCACGCCAAGCCGTACACGGCCATGGTCGGCGACGGCCGCAAGCTCGCCACCGAACTGGTGGTCATCAACGCCAGAGCGACCCAGGAGATCCAGGAACCCGCCGGAGCTCGGGTACGGGCCCCGGCCTCGGTGGGCGGCCGGTCGGCGGGTATGTCCGGCGCGCTCATGACCTCCACCCGTCGCGAATCCGGCACTCGGCGCCCGCGCCCGCAGCGCGCCGCCGCCGCGGCCGGCCGGGGGTGGTCGATACCTCGGTGCAGCAAGTCATCCCACTGTCCTCCTCGTCACGGCGCAGTCGGGGCGCCCTCGTCGTGGAACTGCTGTGCCGGTGCACGACCGGCGCCTTTTCTGCTCGATCCGACCTCCTGCGGCAGTTAGTCGACGACCTCTAGTTCGTGGCTGGTGGTGTTGAGACGGCGACAGCCGTCGGCGGTGACCGTGACGATGTCTTCGATGCGGATCCCGAAGCGGCCGGCGAGATAGATCCCCGGTTCGATGGAAAAGCACATGCCGGGCACCAGGGGTTGCTGTTCGCCCTCGACGATGTACGGCGGCTCGTGTGTGGTGACCCCGATCCCGTGTCCGGTGCGGTGAATGAACTGCTCGCCGTATCCGGCCTCGCTGATCACCGATCGCGCCACGCGATCGATGTGCTGGCAGCTCACCCCGGGCCGGACCGCCTCCACTGCCGCCTGCTGTGCCCGCCGGACGATTTCGTGCACCTGCCGCACCTCGGGTGTCGGCTCTCCGACCGAGACCGTGCGGGTGGTGTCCGATCCATAGCCGAACATCAGGCCGCCGAAGTCCAGGACGACGGTGTCGCCGGGTTCGATCACCCGGTCCCCGGCCTCATGGTGCGGATTGGCCCCGTTGGGTCCGGACCCGACCACGGTGAAGTCGACCTGCTCATGTCCGAATCGGCGCAACAGTCCCGCCAGCTCCGCTGCCACCTCGAGTTCTCGCCGCCCGGCGAAACGGGTCCGCACGATTTGCTCGAAGACCGCATCGGCTGCGGCGCCGGCCGCCGTCAGCCGAGCCAGTTCGCCGGCGTCCTTGACCGCACGCAACATCGGCATGCCCTCGGTCACGGCCACATACGACGAGTGCGGCACCTGTCGTTGCAGGCCCAGCAGGTGCATCGCCCAGGCCGAATCCGAGATGCCATAGGTCCGGGAGGGAGCCAGCAGCGCGCCGACCAACCGATACGGGTCGGTGCCATCGGTCCACTCCACGAACGACACGGCGGCCGCACCGTCCGCGGCTTCGGCGTCGGGGCGTTCGAGCGCGGGCACCACCATGGTCGGTTGTCGATCGGGGCGCAGCACCAGAACGGTGAGGCGTTCGGTGATCGCCGTCGGCCGATACCCCGTCAGCCAGACCAGGTCCGGTCCGGGAGTGAGGAGCACACCGTCGAGGCCGGCGCCGACGGCAACGCGCACCACCCGGGCCATGCGGGCCGCGTAATCGTCGCCGGTGAACGGTGCCGGTGTCGGATGCACGATCGATGTCATCGCAGCCCCCGGTGGCCTCGGGGGAGGTTCGACCGCCGAGTCGAACCTCGAGAAACAGAACCGAATGCACACCACTCGCCACGTCCCCGGCCCTGGGATGACGGCTTCCCAGGGCCGGTACTCGATCGACACCCCATCGACACGGTTCACCTCTACGGCGGTGTGCATTGCCCGCTATGCCGAATTGTGCACCCGCCCGGATCGCACCCGCAGCCGAATCGCGTACAACTGTCACTGCCGAGACTCGACACCGCTGAGCTGCAGTGGTGCCCTGTCAAGAGCGCAGGGGAAGCCGCCCCGAGAACCGCGGCGCCCGGGCGGAATCGAGATGCCCCGCAGGCACCCTGGTCGGTACGTATGCGGTGTCGTCACTGCGCTCGGTCGTGTCGGAGAGCGCGGTAGCGAGCCGATCCCGATGGGCGAGGGTTGGTGCCCGAGCGCCGTAGTCCGAATCGCATGTCCCCCTCCGGGGAGCGCTCGCCTCCTCCGGCCGCCCCTGAGGCCGTCTCCCGAAAGGCCGTCCGGGGTCGGGGGTCGGACAGCGGACTGATCGGATCGAACTCGGCCGTGGCCGACCGTGCCGGTTGCATCATGTAGGACATGGACGACAGGGCCCCGAGGCCGCCCGACGGCCGTGACAGTGGCTGGCGACATCCTCCCGCAGGGGAGGCCGCGCCCCCAGGTGCCCGGACCATGACCGTGCGTGGCGCCGCCTTCCTCGGGGTCGGCTCCATGGTCGGAGCCGGCATCTTCGCGCTTCTCGGAGAAGCCGGAGCCGTGGCCGGCTCGGCGGTGTGGGTGTCGTTCCTGCTCGCGGGGGTGGTGGCCACCTTGCAGGGCTACGCCGTCGCGAAGCTGGGGGCGCGCTACCCGTCCTCGGGGGGCATCGTGACGTTCCTGCTGCAGGCGTACGGCCGAGGACACCTCACCGCCATCACCTCCTGGCTGCTCTATTTCGCGGCCGTCATCGTCACCGCCATGGTGTCCGTCTCGTTCGGCAGCTACGGCGCCGCACTGTTCTTCGACGAGTCCACCGCCTGGAGCAAAATTCTCACCACCGTCGTGGTCCTGCTCGTGGCGGCGGTCAACATCGCCGGCGCGAAGTCCATCGAGCGGGTCCAGAGCGCGATCGTGGTGATACTGCTGGCCGTGTTCGCGGTCTTCGTCGTCGTCACGCTCACTCAACTCGACCCGGAGCTGCTGGCGCCGTCCACCTACCCACCGACGGTCGACATCGTCTCCAGCGTGGCGCTGACCTTCTTCGCCTACCTCGGCTTCACCGTCGTCAGCTTCACCGGCGACGACCTTCCCGACCCGAGCCGTAACCTGCCGCGGGCGATGTATCTGGCATTGGGCATCACGGTCACCGTGTACGTCGCGATTGCCGTCGGAGTCTTCGGAACCCTGACCGTGCAGGAGGTCATCGACAACGGCGAGACCGCCCTCGCCGTCGCCGCCAAACCCGCCCTCGGCGACGCCGGTTTCGCGATCATGGCCCTCGCTGCCCTGCTGGCCACCTCCTCCTCGGTCAACGCCAACATCTACGCGGCGGTCGGCTCCACCGCGAAGCTGGCCGAATCGGGCACCTTCCCCCCGGTGTTCGGCAGTCGAGCCAGGCTCGGGGGCACGCGCGGGCTGTCCATCTCAGTCGTGTTGATCCTGCTGCTGGCGAACCTGGTGGATCTGACCGCCATCGCCTCCCTCGGCAGCGTCGTGGCCCTGGCGATCTTCCTCGTGACCTCGATCGCGGCGTACCGCCTCCGCCGCGAAACAGCCTCCCGGGCCGGCATCCTCGTCACCGGCATCGCATTGACCGTGATCGTGCTCGCCGTCTTCGCGGTGCAGACCCTGCAGACCTCGCCCGAGACGTTCGCGGCGATGATCGCGATCGTGGCGCTGGCGGTCGTGCTCGAAACGATCTGGAGCCGCCTACGCACCCACCGGGCCCCGAAAGCGCGGTGAGCCCGACCCCGGCGGTGGGACCGATGGGGCCGGTCCTCCGCGGTGTCCCCGGAGCCTTCCGCACCCGGGTGGGGTTACCGCCACCGATCACCGCCCCTCGCGTCGTCGCCATGTTCGAACCGCTCGAAGGGCCGCCCGACGGGGTCCTCGGCTTCGCAGCGGTCGGTGGGCTCTACTCCTCCGATGACGACGACGTGCTGATGCCGGTCGTGCACGAGTTGGCGACCGCGGCAGCGAGATCCGCCTCGTCTTGGTGTTCGAGCGGTGCGACGGGATCTCGGCCGGGGCGTGGGAGGACCTCGAGGTCGGGGTCGCACACCTCACCCGAGGGACGCGGATCGCGTGGTTCACCGACCAGGTGATCACCGTCATCTCGTTGTTCGGTGGGATGACGCCGGGCGACCTCGGGCGCTTTCCCGTGGCCGCCCGGGGCGACCCGATCGCCTGGGCGGCGCAGGTCGGCGGCTGGCACGTCGGCACCGACACTCGGGCAGCCGGTCGTACGGGGGCAATGATGCACTTCTTCCCGTCGGGTGGGCGATCCCGGGTGCTGGGGCGGTGGCCGGACATACACTCGAGGCAGTCCTTTCCGGCGGAGCACACCGGGACTGCGTGATTCGAGACGAGCATGACCGAGGCGGGTGCGGTTCCCCTCACCGCGGAGCGGTGGAGCGGCTCGTCGCCGAGTTCGACGGCCGTCCCCACCTGCATCGAGTGGAGGCGGTCGTGGCGTCGGCGTCGAGGACTTGCGGGGGTTCCGGTGCCGGACCTGCCCCGAGCTGGTCGAACGATTCGTCCGACGGCGCCTGCTCGATCCGGTCGAGTCCGGGCAGTGTGCGGTGCCGTAGCAGCGGTGTCGACGCCGCTGCGGCGGTCGAGGAGGTGCACATCATGGAGTCGTTCTGGGATTTCCTGTGGTACACGATCGTCGTGTTCGTGTTCGCGGCGTATCTGATCGTGCTGTTCCGGATCCTGATCGATCTGTTCCGGGACCACACCGTCTCCGGCGTGGCCAAGGCCTTCTGGGTGGTGGTGCTGATCGTGGTCCCGTTCTTCAGCGCCTTGATCTACCTCGTGGTGCGCGGCCAGGGGATGGCCATCCGGGCCGGGCAGGCGCAGCTCGCGGCCAGGCAGACCACCGACGAGTACATCCGGCAGGTGACGGCCGGCAGATCTCCGGCCGGGCAGATCGCCGACGCGAAGGCCCTGCTCGACTCGGGTGCGATCACCCCCGCGGAGTTCGCGCAGCTCAAGGCCAAGGCGGTGGGGCAGAATACCGCCGGGCAGGGCACCACCGGGCGCGACAGCATGCCCCGTCGCTGACGAGCGACTGCACGAGGTGCCGGTGCGGGGACCGCCTGCGCCGGCCGTGACCTCGGGCCGGAGTAGACGTGCGGGGTGAAGGTGATGGAGACCGGACCGTCCCGGACCGTTCGCCTGTGGCGTCAGGCCCCGTGGAGCCGCAGTCCGCTGATGCGCCGGTACGACCGGATCGAATCGGGCCTCGCTCTGATGGTGGTGGTGTTCGTGCTGATGATGGTTCCCCTCGCCGCGGCATACGGCACGATCACCTATGACGGGCTGGTGGAGCGGTCGCGTCTGGACCGGCAGACCAGCCGCCAGGTCGAGGCCGTTGTGCTCGGCTCGGCACCGGGGAATGCGGCTGCTCGGCAGGACACTGAGACGTCACCGCGCACCGGGGAAGTCGACGATGGCCGCTGGGTGCGGTGGATGCAGGACGGGCAATCCCGGACCGCGCGGTGGGATCCGGCTGCCGGTGCCCGCCCCGGGGAGACGATCGACCTGTGGGTCGATGTGACCGGCACTCCGGTCGCCCCTCCGCGGAGCGGGGCGGACAGTGCCGCCACCGCCGTCGTCACGGCCCTGACGGTATGGACGGTGACGGCGGCGGCAGGCGCGGGGCTGTACGGGCTGCACCGGTGGGCCGAGCATCGCCGAGGGGCGGCCTGGGACAGCGAGTGGCGCGGGCTGGGCACCACGCCGGGATGGCCGGCCTGAGCGGCAGGTATGCGGCCGTGTGCGGACGCGCTCGAACGCGGAGCTCAGGGGGCGATGCGAGCGTTCGCGAGGTTATCGATTCTGCTCGGCGTTCCTGATGTCGACGGCGAGTTGGTCGGCGGCCATGTCGGTGGCTTTGGAGACGATCCGGTTGGCGGCTTTGATGTTTGCGACGATCTGATCGGCGAGGTTCGTTTCGTACACCACGATCACGCCGGCCTGGCCCTCGTCGAGGGTCTCACCGAGTTCTTTGACGTCACTGCGTTTCATCCGGTCGCTGGCGTGCCCCACCACGGCCCCGAGGGCCGTCCCGCCGGCGGCAGCGCCGACGAGACCGATGCCCACGGGCGGGAACAGCGCCGCCACCACACCCACCGCCAGTCCCCAGCCGAGGCCGACCGCTGCCCCGTGGCGGGTGGGTTGTTCGTGCTTCTTGACGATGTGGACCTTCCCGTTCTCGTCCTTGGCGATGACGGACGCGTCGAAGTCGTGGGAGGTGCGTATCTCGCGGTACAGCTGCTCGAGTGCCTCGTAGTCCGCTACGGCGTCGTCGACGCTGTCGTATGCCGCAGCGCTTACGTACAGGATGTCGTGCTCGTGCTTGCTCATGTGCAAACCTCCGAAATCTGATCGACCTGCAGGGGCTGACCGACGGACGTCAGCGCCTGACGGCCGTCGCGTTGCCGAGGGCGAAGCTCGGCCCGACGGCAGGATTCGTCCTAGTAGTCGGCTCGCGGATTCCAGGTCGACACCGCCCAGATGACCACCACGTCCAAGGCGATGATCAGGATCGACCACCACGGGTAGTACGGCAGCCACAGGAAGTTCGCCAGGATCGACAGTGCCGCGACGACGATCGCCGCTACCCGCGCCCACGTTGCGCCGGTGATCAAGGCGATGCCCACGACCACCAACACCACTCCGAGGACGATGTGGATCCACCCCCACGCGGTGAAGTCGAACTTGAACGTGTACTCCTGGCCCTGGACGAACAACTCGTCCTCGGCCACCGCGGCGATGCCCTGGAGCAACTGGACGATGCCGACGGTGGCCATGATGACCGCCGCCCCCACCGACGTGCCCGCCGCGATGCCCTGCTTGACGCTGATGCTTCCCGGGTCGTGACGTACATCCTCGGACATGGCGGTCCCCTTCACAGGTTGGATGAGACATCAGCAGTATGCGCCGATCCCGCATCCGCCTCGGGGAAAGTGCTGATCTTCCTCACCGTCCGGGGTGAACGGTGCGTGGTCCGGGAAACGGTCTCACGTGCTTTCGCTCGGTTGCACGAGGTGCCTTCCCCGGGCGGACACCGCGCCGAAGGTGGGCACACAGGGCCACCGTCAACGACGAACCCGGTTCCTGCCCCCCGTACACGACCCGCCGTGCAGAGGATAGGGCCTCGGCGGAGTCGGTTCGAGCGTTTCGCAACAGTGGGAGAGGCTCTGCGACGGCCGTTATCGACAGCGAGGAGCCTGGCCCGATCGACTATCTCGTCATCGAGTGGCCCGCCGCCGGCCCGTGCCCACCGCCGCAGGCGTTCGACATGACCTCGGGCCGGCCGACGATCCGAACAGACCCCACCGGCCTCGTGCAGAGAGGCCTGATTCCGCCGCGGGTGCGCAGATCGAAGTGGTATCGAAACGTGTTCCTACCCGTCCTGTTTTGCGGGACAATACTTCTCATGGACGACAGCGAAGTGCACGCCATCGACGTCGTCCGAATCCGACTCGGCCAGCGCTACCCCGACCTCGACCCCGAGGTGGTCGCGAGCCTGATCGAGGCCACGCTCGGTCGGCTCGACGGATGCCGCATCCGAGACTTCGTCCCCCTGCTGGTCGAACGGGCCGCCACGCGCACACTCGACGCGACGTACCACCGTGCACCGGAGTCTCCAGAACCGATGCGCACACCCGAACCGCCCGCGGTGACCGAGACCGGTGAGGTGCGGACCACGAGCAGCGTCCGGGTGCGGTGGGCCGTTCTCGTGCGCCGCTCACCACGCCAGTCGTAGACGGTGACAAGAGACGGCGAGGCCCGGGTCGGAACCGGAGTCGACGGTCGTCCACCACACCCGGGCGGGCGGGATGCTCGGCACGCAGCCAGGGTGTCGGCGACACACCCATGCCCGAAACCGGAGTCACGTCCTGAAACGGTTGGGAATCCGATACGAATCAACGACGGGGGGCTCAGGGCTGGGGTCCATCGCCAGCCCGGCGACGGCGGCCTTGGCGGTGCGCCCGACCCCGATCAGGGTGGCCGAGCCGGGGCCGGTCCAGTCCCCATAGCCGAGCAGATGCAGCCGGGGTTCCTTCAACGCCTGGGTGCCCGCCACAGCGATCGAACCGTCCGGCCCACGCAGGTGCAACGGCCGCAGAGGCGTCAGGGCGGGCCGAAAACCGGTGGCCCACACGATCACCTCCGCGTGCCGGCTCTCGCCGGTGTCGTCCCAGAAGACGCCGTCACGGGTCAGTCGGTCGAACATCGGCAGCGGATCCAGGGCGCCGCGGTCCCGGGCCGCGAGGACCTCCGGGACCATCACGATGTCACCGAGGTCGGTGATGCCGCCCGGATCGGGGCGTCCGGCCGCCAGCGCCAGCGCGCGCCGCGAGGCCATCTCGAACAGCACGCGTCCGTCGACGTCGTCCGGCAGGAACCGCGGCGGCCGGGGGGTCACCCAGGTGGTGCCGGTGACCTCCGAGATCTCGGCGACCAGCTGGGCCCCGGAGTTGCCGCCGCCGACCACCACCACCGTCTTACCGGCGAAGTCATCCGGGGTGCGGTACTGCACGGTGTGCAACTGTCTGCCCGCGAAGCTGCGGGCTCCGGGATAGACGGGCCAGAACGGCTGCTGCCAGGTGCCGGTGGCACTGATCACCCGCCGCGCCCGCCACACCTGCTCCGCGGTGTCCACCCGCAGCCGCTCCCGGTCGTCGTCACGGGTGACCGCCCGCACCCGCACCGGCCGCCGCACCGGCAGGCCGTAGCGACGCTCGTACGCGGTCAGATACTCGATCACATGCCGAGCGGGTGGGAACCCGTCCCGCCACGGCGGCATCGGCCATCCCGGCAGCGACGCGTACTCCGCGGGGGAGAACAGCCGCAGCGACGGCCAGGTGTGTGGCCACGCCCCGCCCGGCGCGGGCCGGTCGTCGAGGATGACGAACTCGTGCCCGGCCCGGCGCAGGTAGTACCCGGCGGCCAGGCCGGCCTGCCCGCCCCCGATCACCACGACGTCCACCTCGATCGCGCTCATCGTCTCCCTCGTCACCCGTGGCCCGTCGTCGTGCGCAGAGCTACCGGTGTCAGCCGTCAGGGTGTTCGGGGGCGTCGAGCAGGCTCGCCGCGGCGATCAGGGCGGCTTTGACGATCAGTCGTTCGGGGATCTCCTCGAACGTGACCGGTCCGAGTGCGACGGTCCGGCACGGGGAGTCGCCGCACACCGAGCAGCAGCGGCTGCTGCCGACTTCGGCGTCGAGCCAGTCCTCGAGCGGACGGCCGGCGATCCAGATGCGGTTGGATTCGGCCGGGTTCGCGGCGAAGGCGGCGTCGTCGAGTTCGCGGACCTCGAGTTGCGGTGCGATGCCGAGCGGGCGCAGGACCTGCTCGAGCGTGCCGACCGCGTGCTGGACCTGCTCACCGGTGCCGGCGCAGCGGCGGCACGTCTGGCCCTGGCTGACCAGGCGTTGCCAGACGATGGGCAGTGCCGTCATCGCACACCCCTTCTCGGTTCGCGGGGAAGGTGGGAGTCGCCCCGGGCTCCAGTGTGGCCGACCCGGCCGGGCCGCAGGGCGTGTCCCGACGGATCCGGCCGGGGCCCGCCCTGCTGTCGGGTCAGCTGCGGACGGCGCCGGGGACGAGTTCGGCGATCAGTGCCTCGACCCGCGTCTTGATCTCGTCGCGGATGGGGCGGACCGACTCGACGCCCTTGCCGGCCGGGTCCTCGAGCACCCAGTCGCGGTAGCTCTTGCCGGGGAAGACCGGGCAGGTGTCGCCGCAGCCCATGGTGATCACCACGTCGGAGGCTTCGACGGCGTCGGCGGTGAGGATCTTCGGGGATTGGGTGGAGATGTCGATGCCGAGCTCGGCCATGGCCTCGACGGCGGCGGGGTTGACCTGATCGGCGGGGGCGCTGCCGGCGGAACGAACCTCGACGGCGTCGCCGGCGAGGGCGGTGAGGAATCCGGCGGCCATCTGGGAGCGGCCGGCGTTGTGCACGCACACGAACAGCACGGACGGCTTGGTGGTCATCGAGGGAACCTTTCGGGTGTCAGACGGTGGGAACAGCGGTGAGGTCGGCGAGCAGAGCGCGGACCCGGGCGTCGAGGTCATCGCGGAGGGTGCGGACCACCTCGAGGGATTGTCCGTCCGGGTCGGGGACGGTCCAGTCGAGGTAGCGCTTGCCTGGGTAGACGGCGCAGGCGTCGCCGCAGCCCATGGTCACGACCACGTCCGCGGCGGCGGCGACGACGTCGTCGGTGAGCGCTGGTGGCGGTCGGACATGCCGTCTCCCTGGCTCTCGGGCTTCACGAAGCAGCGGGGGTGGCGGAGGGGGTGAAACGCTTGCGCAGGGCGAGCGAGACGTAGACGAGGCCGACGAGCACGGGCACCTCGATGAGCGGCCCGACGACGCCCGCGAGGGCCTGCCCGGAGGTGACGCCGAAGGTGGCGATGGCCACGGCGATGGCGAGTTCGAAGTTGTTGCCGGCCGCGGTGAACGCGAGGGTGGTGGTGCGCTCGTAGCCCAGACCCATCGCGGCGCCCAGGAGATAGCCGCCGCCCCACATGATCGCGAAGTACGCCAGCAGCGGCAGGGCGATGCGGGCGACGTCCCACGGGTGGGAGGTGATCTGCTCGCCCTGCAGCGCGAAGAGCATCACGATGGTGAACAGCAGCCCGTACAGGGCCCACGGCCCGATCCTGGGCAGGAACTTCTGCTCGTACCAGGTGCGGCCCTTGGCCTTCTCGCCGAAGTGCCGGGTGAGGAAACCGGCGAGCAGCGGGATGCCGAGGAAGATGAGCACCGACTTGGCGATCTGCCAGGGTGAGACGTCGAGGGTGGTCTGTTCGAGTCCGAGCCAGCCCGGCAGCACCGAGAGATAGAACCAGCCGAGGCCGGCGAACATGATCACCTGGAAGACGGAGTTCAGCGCGACCAGCACGGCGGCGGCTTCGCGGTCGCCGCAGGCGAGGTCGTTCCAGATGATGACCATGGCGATGCAGCGGGCCAGACCGACGATGATCAGTCCGGTGCGGTACTCGGGCAGGTCGGGCAGCATCAGCCAGGCCAGGGCGAACATCAACGCCGGCCCGACGATCCAGTTCAGGACCAGCGAGCCGATCAGCATCCGCCGGTCGCCGGTGACGGTGTCGAGCCGGTCGTAGCGCACCTTGGCCAGCACCGGGTACATCATGATCAGCAGGCCGAGGGCGATCGGCAGCGAGATGCCGTCGATCTCGACGGTGGAGATGATGTCGCCGAGGCCCGGGATCAGGCGGCCGAGCAACAGGCCGGCGACCATGGCGACGCCGATCCACACCGGCAGGAACCGGTCGAGTGTGGACAGCTTGCCGACCACGGCCGGATGGTCGCTGGTGGTGGTCACGAGGCGACCTCCTCGAGGGTGACGGCGGGCGTGCAGGACGAGTTCGCGACGATCCCGGATTCGACGGACAGCACCGCGGACAGCTGGGCCAGAGCGGAGGGGACGACCCGGTAGTGCACCCAGGTGCCGCGACGTTCGCAGTCGAGGAGGCCGGCCTCCCGCAGCACCTTCAGATGGTGCGAGATGGTCGGTTGCGACAGGTCGAAGGACGGTGAGATGTCGCACACGCAGCACTCGCCGCCCTCGTGGCTGGCGATCAGGCTCAGCATCCGCAGGCGCACCGGATCGCCCAGGGCCTTGAACATGCGGGCCAGGTCACCGGCCCAATCGGAGGTGAGCGGCTCGCGGCTGAGCGGCGGGCAGCAGGGCTCGTCCCCGCGCGGCGGTTGATTCGGCATGCGTCTATATTGACGGTTGTCGAAACACGGCGTCAAACGGACAGCCGGCCCGGTCGGAAGGAAACTCTCACGTGCGTACACCCTCGGTGCTGTTCGTCTGCGTGAAGAACGGCGGCAAGTCCCAGATGGCCGCCGCGCTGATGCGCAAGGCCGCCGGCCGCCGCATCGCCGTGCACTCCGCCGGAACGGCACCGGGTCCGGCGCTCAACGCCCTCTCGGTGCAGGCGCTCGAGGAGGTCGGCGCACCGGTGGACGGCGAGTACCCCAAGCCGATCGATCCGCAGCTGCTGCGGGAGGTCGACCTCGTCGTCACCCTCGGCCGTGACGCCCGCGTCGACGCGGCGTACGTGGAGAACTGGGACACCGACGAGCCGTCCGAGCGCGGCATCGACGGCATCGAACGGATGCGCCTCGTGCGCGACGACATCGCCGCCCGCGTCGACGCGCTCGCCGCCCGCCTGCTCGACTCCGCCTCCCCCACCCGCTGATCCGACCGATCCAGGAGAAACTCATGAGCACCATCGCAGTCTTCGAGCCGGCCCTGTGCTGCAACACCGGCGTGTGCGGCGACGACGTGGACCGGAACCTCGTCACCTTCACGGCCGACATGCAGTGGCTGAAGGATCAGGGTGCCGCCATCACCCGGCACAACCTCGCCAACGATCCGCTGGCCTTCGCGCACAATCCCGCCGTCAAGCGCTTCCTCGAGGTCGCCGGCTCCGCCGGTCTGCCGCTCGTGCTCGTCGACGACGTCACCGTGCTCACCGGCCGCTACCCCGATCGGACCCAGCTCGCCGCGTGGGCGGGACTCGACGCCGCGCAGGCGCCCGTCGGCGCGACGATGCTGAATCTCGCGGACGATGCCTGCTGCACACCCGGCGACTCCACCTGCTGCTGAGCTGTCGAGGACGAGGAGATCACCGGATGACCACCCCCACGTTCCTGACCGACCCGCCGCGGTTCGTGTTCTTCACCGGCAAGGGCGGCGTCGGCAAGACCTCCATCGCCTGTGCGAGCGCGCTAAGCCTCGCCCGCGCCGGGAAGAAGGTGCTGCTGGTCTCGACGGACCCCGCCTCGAACGTCGGCCAGGTCTTCGGCCTGGCGATCGGCAACGCCCTCACCGCAATTCCCGCGGTGCCGGGCCTGTCGGCGCTCGAGATCGATCCCGAGCAGGCCGCCGACGCCTACCGTGAACGCATCGTCGGACCGGTGCGGGGTTTGCTGCCCGACGCGGAGATCGCCTCGATCACCGAGCAGCTCTCCGGTTCGTGCACCACCGAGGTCGCGTCCTTCGACGAGTTCACCTCCCTGCTGACCGACACCGACGGCGAGATCGCCTCGTTCGACCACGTGCTGTTCGACACCGCCCCCACCGGACACACCATCCGGCTGCTACAGCTGCCCGGGAACTGGACCGAGTTCCTCGAGGCGGGCAAGGGTGACGCGTCGTGCCTCGGACCGCTCGCCGGGCTCGACAAGCAGAAAGCCATGTACGCCGCCGCGGTCGACGCACTGGCGGACCCGCAGCGCACCCGGCTCGTGCTCGTCGCCCGCGCCACCCGCTCCGCCCTCGCCGAGATCGACCGCACGCACGGCGAACTCGCCACCCTCGGGCTGAGCCGCCAGCACGTCGTCGTCAACGGCGTCCTGCCGGCGCCGTCCGGCGACACGGACCCCCTCGCCCTCGCGATCCACCGTCGCGAACAGGCCGCATTGGCGGGCATGCCGGCGGCGCTGAAACCGTTGCCACTGGACCTGATCGAGCTCAAGGCCGCGAACATGATCGGTCTCGATGCCCTCGGGACGCTGTTCGAGACGGCCGACGGCGGCACGGACCTCCCGCCGGAGACCGGCGCGGTGCCGGAGGTCGCGGATGCACCGCTGCGCGCCCTGATCGACGAGATCGAGCGGGACGGGCACGGTCTCGTGATGTGCATGGGCAAGGGCGGGGTCGGGAAGACCACGGTCGCCGCGGCCGTCGCCGTGGCCCTGGCCGAACGCGGGCACGAGGTCCACCTGACCACCACCGACCCCGCCGCACACCTGACCGAGACCCTGCACGGCGACGTCGAACACCTCCACGTCTCGCGCATCGATCCCGCCGAGGCCACTCGCGCCTACCGCGAGCGGGTGATGGCCACCAAGGGTGCGCACCTCGACGAGCAGGGCCGGGCGACCCTCGCCGAGGACCTGCGCTCCCCGTGCACCGAGGAAGTGGCTGTCTTCCAAGCCTTCTCGCGAGTGATCCAGGAGTCCCGGCGCAAGTTCGTCGTCATCGACACCGCGCCCACCGGCCACACCCTGCTGCTGCTCGACGCCACCGGGTCCTACCACCGCGATGTCACCCGGCAGCTGGGCCCCGGCCTGCACGCCGTCACCCCGATGATGCGCCTGCAGGACCCGGCTTCGACCAAGGTCCTGTTGATCACCCTCGCCGAGACCACCCCCGTGCTCGAGGCCGCCGGGCTCCAGGCCGACCTCGAACGTGCCGGTATTCACCCCTGGGCGTGGGTGATCGACAACTCCGTGGCCGCCGCCGCGCCCACCGCGCCGCTGCTGCGCCGCCGCGCCGCCGCCGAGCTCGAGCAGATCGACAAGATCCGTACCGAACTCGCCGATCGCTACGCGGTCGTGCCGCTACTCGCGACCGAACCGGTCGGGGTGCCGGCGCTCAGGGCGCTCGGCGAAGTGTCCGCCCCGGTCGCCGTGCGGTAGCGCCCGGTTCCGACATGCGCGATCCCGCCCCGGCATCCGGGGCGGGATCGATGCGTGCGGCCGTGATCAGGCGCCGGCGGCCTCGAGGCCGGTGGTGATGTCGGCGAGGATGTCGTCGATGCCTTCGATGCCCACGGCGAGGCGGACCTGGCCGGGGGTGACGCCGGCGGCGAGTTGCTCGGTGGCGGTGAGCTGGGAGTGGGTGGTGGAGGCGGGGTGGATGACCAGTGAGCGGACGTCGCCGATGTTGGCGACGTGGCTGTGCAGGGTCAGTGCGTCGACGAACTTCTTGCCGGCGTCGACGCCGCCGGCGAGTTCGAAGGTGACGATGGCGCCGGTGCCGCGGGGGGCGAGCTGCCGGCCGCGTCGGTACCAGGGGGAGGAGGGCAGGCCGGCGTAGGACACCGCGGTGACCTCGGGGCGGGTGGTGAGGAACTCGGCGACGCGGGCGGCGTTGGCGACGTGCCGTTCCATGCGCAGCGACAGGGTTTCCAGGCCCTGGGCGATGAGGAAGGCGTTGAACGGGGAGACCGCGGCGCCGAGGTCGCGCAGCAGTTGCACGCGGGCCTTGAGGGCGTAGGCGGGGGCGCCGAGGTCGGCGTAGACCACGCCGTGGTAGCTGGGGTCGGGGGTGACGAACTGGGGGTGCCGCGCGGTGCCGTCGGGGCCGGTGGCGGTCCAGTCGAAGGTGCCGCCGTCGACGAGGACGCCGGCGATGGCGGTGCCGTGGCCGCCGAGGTATTTGGTGGCCGAGTGCACGACGATGTCGGCGCCGTGCTCGAGGGGGCGGATCAGGTAGGGGGTGGCGACGGTGTTGTCGACGATCAGCGGCAGGTGGTGCTCGTGGGCCACCCCGGAGATGCCCGGCAGGTCGAGGAGGTGGTTCTTGGGGTTGGCGATGGTTTCGCCGTAGAAGGCGCGGGTGGTGGGGCGGATCGCGGCGCGCCACTGGTCGAGGTCGTCGGGGTCGTCGACGAAGGTGACCTCGATGCCGAGTCGGGGCAGGGTGTAGTGGAACAGGTTGTAGGTGCCGCCGTAGAGGTAGGGGCTGGAGACGAGGTGGTCGCCGGCGGCGGCGAGGTTGAGCACGGCGAAGGTTTCGGCGGCCTGGCCGGAGGACAGCAGCAGGGCGGCGGCGCCGCCTTCGAGGGCGGCGATGCGTTGTTCGACCGCGTCCTGGGTGGGGTTCATGATGCGGGTGTAGATGTTGCCCGGTTCGGTGAGGCCGAACAGGGCGGCGGCGTGGTCGGTGCTGTCGAAGGTGTAGCTGGTGGTCTGGTAGATCGGCAGGGCGCGGGCGCGGGTGTCGCCGCCGCCGGGCTGGCCCACGTGGATCTGCTTGGTCTCGAAGCTCCAGCCGGCGGCGGGATCGGTTGCGGGGGTTTCGCTCATGGGTTGCTGCTCCGTCTTTCGTTCGACAATCGTCTCGAGGTGACGTGATGGTTCCCGCGCGGAACTCGACACGGGGAACGCCACGTCGGATGCACAATCGGGATGCCCGATACGGGCGAGGTCCGGGTGCGGCCGGTCAGGCGGCCGGACACCCGCAGATACACATGCGCACGGCCCGGCAGCGGGCGGAAGGCCCCGGCATTGCCTGCATTCGTGTCCGGCTCACGCGCCCGACACTATCTGGTGTGCGGGGCGCCGACCAGCGCTCCCCGGAATTCACGCGATCTCGACCACGGTCCGCACCGGGGTGGGGTTGCGCGTCAGATCGAGGACGGGGCAGTGGGCGTCCACCGCTTCCTGCAGTTCGAGGTAGCGTTCGCGCGGCTCCGGTCCCGACAGCGTGACGGCGACCCGCACCTCCCCGAATCCGGGGCGGACGTCGTCGAAGCCGAAGAACCCGCGCACGTCCAGATCGCCCTCGGCGCGCGCCGAGATGTCGTCGACGCGGATCCCGAGCCGCTCCGCCCAGACGCGGTAGGTCACCACCTGGCAGGACAGCAGCGAGGCGAGGTAGTACTCGACGGGGTTCGGCGCGGTGTTCTCCCCGCCCAGGGCCGGCGGTTCGTCGACCTCGACGCTGAACCTGCCGAGGGCGACGGTGCTGGCGACGGCGTCGTGCCCGTGCGCTTCGGCGCGGAAGACGGCGTGAGCCCGGGTGGGGTCGTCGGCGATCGCCTCACGATTCGTGTCGACGACGGCGCGCAGGTGGGTGGACGGAGCAGTGGTCATGAATGTGCTTCCTCGACAGTCGGTTCGGGGGAGAGACGGGCCTACGGGCACGGACACGTGGACGTCGCCGTGCGGGCGAAGTCGATGTGGCGGCGACGGGTCAGCAGGAGCACGGCGCAGACCGTAACCAATTCCCGACCGGAAAGCTAGGGATAGGTGCGTGTGTTCCGCGGCTCAGTGGGGGCACCCGGCGGGCGTCAGTTCGGCCAGCCGGGCGATCACGTCCCGGGCGGTGCCGCCTGCCGAGAGCACCTGCCGCTGCCGGACGGCCCCGTTGCCGCACGCCAGCACGGTGTGCAGGCCCTCGCGGGCGTGCTGGTAGCTGCCGAGGTCCTCGAGGGCCGGCCGGACGTGCTCGATCATCGCCCGGAGCAGGTGCGCGGTCGGGCGACGGGCGGTCGACGGAAGGTCGATGCCGTCACCGGGCAGCCCGTCGTGCGCCGCGCGCCAGTACGCGGCCCGCAGCACTTCGGAGGAGAACGGCTCGGCGATGCGGCCGGCATCGAGGGCGCGCAGAGCGGTGAGCACCAGAGCGCGGACGAGGACGGCCACGAGGACCGTCTCGGTGACGGTCGAGGGGACATCGCACACCCGCACCTCGACGGTGGGGAAATTGGTCGACGGGCGGACGTCCCAGTAGACCATCGCCTTGTCGAGGATGCTGCCGCACTCCAGCATCGCCGCGACGGTGCGGTCGTACTCCTCGAGGGACGAGAAGTACGGTGGCGGACCGGCGCTCGGCCAGCGCGACCACAGGATCGAGCGCCAGCTCGCGTACCCGGTGTCGACGCCGCGGTGGATCGGGGAGTTGGCCGACAGCGCCAGCAGGGACGGCAACCACGGCCGGAGATGATTGCTCACCTGCACGGCGGTGGCGCGATCCGGCACGGCCACGTGCACGTGACAGCCGCAGATGCCCTGTTCCCGGGCCAGCATGCCGAAGACGCGTTCCATGCGCAGGTAGCGCGGCTTCGCCGTGACCGGCAGCTCGCGCGACCCGACGACCGGGACACCGACCGCCACCAGCCGGGAGCCGCAGCGGCGGGCGGCCTCGGCGACCAGGGACCGCCGGGTGGACAGGTCGGTGTACAGCTCGAGGGCGTCGTGGCACACGCCCGACGCCGTTTCCACCTGACACCGGTCCAGCTCGTACTGCAGTTCCACGCCGAGGTCGCGGGCCTGCGCGACGACCTCGGAGTTGTTGACGGCGGGTTCCCCGGTTTCCGCGTCGACGAGGAGGAACTCCTCCTCGACCCCCACCGTGGGGAGGTCGGACGATGTGGCCATGGTGCTCCCGGCGGGACTCGCGGTTCGTACCTGAATTCTGCGCCGCCGGTGACGGTGCTGCAGCACTTGCACGAATCCGGGTTGGCGGATCGGCGTGCGTCGCCGCCCGCACAGTACGGTCCTCCCCGGCTCCGCGGGCGACGAACACGCACAGGACCGGTGCCTCGGCCGGAGCGGAGAATCCCGTCGACACCGCCCCGCCCGGCGGTCCGGCCGAGTAGGGTCGATTCCCGGACCGTGGGAGGCGTAGTGAACGAATCGACACCGGTTCCCGGAGGGGCGTGGCCGACTCTGCGTACGGCCGACTGGGCCGCGACCCGGGACACCCTGCACATGTGGCTGCAGATCGTCGGCAAGATCCGGCTGGCCCACGCGCCGATGGTCAACCACTGGTGGCAGGCGACGCTGTATGTCACTCCACGCGGGCTGGGCACCTCGTCGATCCCCTACCGGCACGCCACCTTCGACATCGAGTTCGACTTCTGCGAGCACCGCCTGCACATCCGCTCGAGCGATGGTGGCAGCCGTTTCGTCCCGCTCACCGCACAATCGGTGGCGGACTTCTACTCCCGCACTCTGGGCGCCCTGGACGAGCTGGGCATCGCCACGCGAATCCAGGGCACCCCCAACGAGGTGGATCCGGCGATCCCGTTCGCGCAGGACCGCGAGCACAACACGTACGACCCCGATGCGGCCCACCTCTTCTGGCGGCAACTGCTCCAGGCCGACCGCATCCTCCACGAGTTCCGAGGGGACTTCCTCGGCAAGGTCAGTCCGGTGCACTTCTTCTGGGGCGCGATGGATCTCGCCTGTACCCGCTTCTCCGGACGCACCGCGCCACCGCACCCCGGAGGAATCCCCAACTGTGCCGACTGGGTGATGACCGAGGCGTACTCGCACGAGCTCAGCAGCTGCGGATTCTGGCCCGGCGGTGCGGACGAAGGGGCCTTCTATTCCTACGCCTATCCCGCACCGGAGGGCTTCGCCGCGAATCCGGTGCGCCCGGACGCCGCCTACTACTCCGCCGAGCTGGGTGAGTTCCTGTTGCCGTACGAGGCGGTGCGGACCGCCGCCGACCCCGACGCGGAACTGCTGCGGTTCCTGCGCAGCACCTATGAGGCAGCCGCCGAGCTCGGCCACTGGGATCGGGCCTACCTCGAGCGTCGACCGCGGTGAGCACGTTCGACGAATCCGGGCGGCCCGACGGCCGGGCGGGGTCGCGCGAGACCCCACGAGCTCGCGCGACCTCCGAGTCGGCGGCTCAGAGGAGATGGACCTTCTTGTAGAGGATCTTCGACGGACCGCCGATCAGGCCGACGCTGTCGAGGAACGTCATCAGCTTGGCGCCGGACTTGCGCACGCGGTCGTGGTAGTGGGTGTTGTTCCGGGCCTCGGCGATTGCCCGGTCGCGGTCGACGCCCGCGTTGCTGTACACGTCGGGGTGGATCATGCTCTTGACCACGAAGTACACGGTCACGGCGGTGTTGATGCGCTCGAACTGCAGGCGGGCGCGGCTCGCGCCGGCCAGGCGGCGCGCGACCTCCTCGCGGGCGAACCGGATGTGCCGGGCCTCCTCGAGAACGTGGATCTTGCTGACCGTGCGCGTGACCGGCTGGACGCGTTCGTCGCGCATGAAGTCGCGCTGCATCATGTCCAGGATCTCCTCGGCGGCCATGACGCTCGCGTAGGCGTTGGCGCCCCGGAAGAATCCGCCCCACAGCCGGCCGAGGCGGTGGATGTAGCGGGCGGGACCGTAGTCCGGCATGCCGAGGCGCTCGCCGGCGCGGCCGAACATGACGGAGTGACGGCATTCGTCGGCGACCTCGGTGAGGGCGAACTGGACGTGTCGGGAGTGCTTGTCGCGGTTGTAGACGTCGCGCAGCAGCATCTGCATGAGCAGGATCTCGAACCACAGACCCACGCTCGAGACGCTCGCGGCCTCGTGCTTGGTCAGCTCGATGCGCTGTTCCTCGGTCATCTCGTCCCACAGCGCGGTGCCGTACAGCGTGCTCCACTCGGGGGTCATGCCGTACTTGTCGGCGGGGACGGGGGCCTCCCAGTCGACCTCGACCGTCGGGTCGTAGGACTTGCGGGCCGACGAGGCGAGCAGGCGCTGCGCCGTCTCCTCGCGGTCGGAGAGCGGGACGCCGGGGACGAAGCCCGTGCTCTCGGCTTCCGACGGGCGGGTGAGCGATGCGGTCATGTCTCCACCTTTTTAGTGTGACGACTGGTAACTGTTAATCCGAGGTTACCTCGACGGCCGCCGTCGCACAACGGTGACTTCCGGCCCGGGCCACCACGCGCACGGCACCGCGCCCGCCAGCACGGGCCGCGACGCATGCGGGCGGATCGTCGACGACGTGCCCGCCGCGAACCCGTCGGGCACGGGCACCGCTCAGTCCTGAGGCGGACGCAGCACCGACGGCCGCAGCCGGTGGAAGTCCTTGACCCGCAGCGCGCGCAGGGGACGCAGCCGGAACCGGTCGTCGCCGTCGAGCACGCCGGCGAGGGTCGAATCGACCAGCACCGTTCCCGGACGCGCGGCACCGGTCAGCCGCGCTGCGATGTTGACCGCCGACCCGAACACGTCCCCGAACCGGGCCAGCACCGGCCCCTGCGCCATTCCCACCCGGAGATCCGGGGCGTCGGGACGGGAGCCGGACGACTCCTGCAGCGCCAGCGCGATCCGCGCGGCGTCCGCCGGATCCTCGGCGGCGAACATCACCTCGTCGCCCACGGTCTTGATCACCCAGCCGCCGCCCTGGGTCACGATCCCCGTCGCGGTCGACTCGAAGTCCTCGAGCAGGTCGTTGAGCTCGTCGGCGTCGATCCGGCGGGTCAGGCGCGTGTACCCCACCATGTCGGCGAAGCCGACGACCAGGACCCGGCCGGCCGACTCGCCCCCGGCCCGCACCACGTTGCGTCCCGTCGTTGCCGCCAGGTGCCGTCGCCACACGTACAGCTGCAAGGTCTCGGTCAGGGGCAGGACCCGTTGCAGCAGTTCGTCGACGAACGACCGGATCTCCCGCTCGGAGGGGGTGGTCCCGGTGTACTCGGTCTCGAGCCGATCGAGGATGTGGGTGTTCATCAGGGCCACCTCCCACTCGGCCAGCCGCGACATGGACTGTCCCAGCGACCGCGCGGCCGCCAGTTCCAGGTCGGGGTGCAGGGCGCCGCTCGCCACGATCGCGTCGATGTTCCGCAGCGCCGCGACGTCGCCGTCCGTGAAGGTCCGCGCGTCCGGGTCCGGATCCACGGTGAATCCGAGCGCCTGCCAGAGTCGTTGGGCGCGTTCGGAGTCCACCCCGGCCAGGTCGGCGCTCTCCCGCTGGGTGTAGCGGCGCTCGCCGCCGAGCAGGGTCCGCTCGAGTTCGGCCTGCACGGCCTGCAGGAGCTCGGGCTCGAGCTCCGGTTGCTCCGACGCGCTCACGTCGCTCCTTCCCGGCCGCCGAACGTGACCGGCCGACCCAGCATGGCCCACCTCGGTTCGGGCGCGCAACGAATCCGCGAGAGTGTCGCACCTGTGTGCGACAGTGGTCGCGCCTCCTGCACCACCCAGCCCGAAAGGACGTGGCATGCCGCCCCGCAGACGAGCCGGCACAACCGGCCCGGATCACCTCACCGACGAGCAGCTCGCCGAGCTGACCACCGCCGTCGCGGACGGTCGCCGCGCCACCGTCTATCTCATCGAGGGCATTACGAGCCTGGGCATCGCCCCGGGCGCGTCGGCCCGGGCGGTGTCGGTGGCGGGCCGCACGGTCACCGTCCGTCCCAAGGGCGTCGACGACGAGCTGCCCTTCGAGGCCGAGGAGCTGCGTCTGACGAAGGAGCCGTCGAAGCCGGTCCGCAAGGCCGCGGATCGATCGACCCCGCGCCCCACCACCCCGCGCCCCACCACCCCGCGCACGTCCGCGTCGCAGCCCACCACGTCGGGTCCCTCCCGCGCTCCCGCCCCGAAGAGCTCGTCGTCCCCGGCATCCACCCCCGCCACGAAGGAGACCACCACCGTGCCGCCGACCGCACCCGAACCGCAGACCGGCGCGACCCCGAAGCCGAAGGCGGCGTCGCGCCGGCCCAAGAAGCAGCCCGGCGTGACCGTCACCATCACCATCGACCCCGAGCAGGAGTGGACGGTCGGTGTCGCGCAGGGCACCCGGCGCCTGAGCAAGGCCAATCCCGTCAGCCCCGACGCCGTGGAGCGCGCCGTGCTCGAGCTCGGCGACGAGGCGGCCCTCGAGGCGGTCCGGTCCGTGATCGACGCGGCGCGCCAGGCCGCGGAGGAACGCGTCGCGCAGCTCAGCCGCGAACTCGAGGAGGCCAGAAAGGCGTTGGAGAGTCTGGGATCGGGCCCGACCGGGTAGTCTGATCCGCTGATGCGGCCGGAACCGGCCAGGCGGGAGGGCTCATGTTCAAGCGCGTTGCGATGGCGATCGTCGCGGGGGTCGCACTGCTGACAGGTGGGACGGGGGTCGCGGTGGCGGCGCCGCCGGTTCCGCTCGGGGGCGGGTCGGGCATCACGCTCGGCAACGGATCCGAGGATCTGTTCGACTGCACGCTCGCCACGATCGGCAACGACCGTGGCGGCCGGCTCGTCGGCTTCACCGCCGGCCACTGCGGCGGTCCCGGGACGACCGTGAAGTCCGAGGCGGACCCCGGGGCCGGGGTCGTCGGGCGCATCGTCGGCACCAACGAGGTGCTCGACTACTCGGTGATCGAGTTCGACCGCGGCCGCGTCGCGCCGGTGAACCGGGTCGGCAACGTCACCATCACCGGCGTCGGCACCCCCGTGGGGTTCCCCAACGTGGCGTGCAAGGAAGGCCGCACCACCGGCAACACCTGTGGTGTCGTGTGGGGCGACGTGTTCAACTCCCAGGAGACCTGGACGCAGGTGTGCGTCGTCGAGGGCGACTCCGGCGCCCCGCTGGTCGTCGGCACGACGCTCGTCGCGATGGTCAACGCCTACCTGCTCACACCGTGCATCGGCCCGGAGGTGGGCACCAACTTCGTCACGATCCTCGGCGACGTCGACGCCCGGGGCGGCGTCGGCGCGGGTTACCGCCCCATCTGACGTACAGGCGCGGGCTCGTCGGCCGGCTACGGGACCGACAGCGGTAGCGGCCGGCCGACGAGGCTTCGTCTCGGGGCCGGCAGGGCCGCGGCGATCTGCCGGATCTGCGAGACGGAATGGGCGTGCGGCGTCGCCACCATGGCCGGGATGCCGCTGTCGCCCGCCGCGCGCAGGTCGAGGTCGAGGGGCACCTGCCCGAGGAGCGGTGCCGCGATGGCCCGGGCGAGGCACTCGCCGCCTCCGGTACCGAACAACGGTGTGCTCGCGTGGCACGACGAGCACACCAGCGCCGACATGTTCTCCACGACGCCGGCGACCGGCATCCGCAGGTCACGCGCCATGCGGCCCACCCGCTGGGCGACGGTCTGGGCCGCCGGCTGGGGCGTGGTGACGACGAGGAGCGCCGCGTCCGGCACGAGTTCGAGCAGCGAAAGTGTCACATCTCCGGTGCCCGGTGGCAGGTCGATGAGCAGGACGTCGAGTTCACCCCAGTACACGTCGCGCAGGAACTGCTCGATCGCCTTGTGCAGCATGGGGCCGCGCCAGACGACCGGCTCGTCGTCGCGGACGAAGAACCCGACGGACATGAGGGCGACGCCGAACGCCTCGACCGGCAGCATCGTTCCGTGCAGGGCGACCGGTGCGCGGCGCACCCCGAACAGATGCGGAACGGAGTAACCCCAGACGTCGGCGTCGAGAACGCCGACCCGCTTGCCCTGCTGGGCCAGCGCCACCGCGAGGTTGGCCGTGAGCGTCGACTTGCCGACGCCGCCCTTGCCGGAGGCCACGGCGTACACCCGGGTCGCCGAATCGGGACCGAAGGGGGGAGCGTCCTCTGGTCTCGTGCCGCGCAAGCGGGCGGCGAGCCGCCTCCGCTCGGCTTCGCTCATCGCCGTGAAGACGACCTCGACGCCGGTCACGCCGGCGACTGCCCCGGCGGCCGCGGTGACGTCGGCGGAGAGGGAGGCCTGCATCGGACACGAGGAGGTGGTGAGCCGGACGGTCACCCGGACGAGTCCGGAGCGATCGATCCTCACCTCGCCGAGCATGCCGGCCTGCTCGAGCGGCAGATGCAGCTCGGGATCCTCGACCCGGGCCAGCGCGGCACGCACCGCAGCCGCGGAGACCGCCGGGCCGGACGTCCTCCGCGACAGCAGGCTCATGTTCGCTCCTCCGTCCCGGGCGCGCGGAAGGCACGCCGGCGGGGTTTGACCGGGCGCATCAGGAACTCCGGGCGGCGCAGCCCGGACCGGCTGGGGCCGGGCCGGGTGTACGCCAGCCAGGCGCGGTAGACCTCGCGGGACCGCCGGGTGTCCACCACCACGTCGCCGTACCGGTCGTCGGCGTGGGCCTTCTCCACGCGCACCTTCTGGTGCCAGCAGTGCATGCCCGACAGCGGGTCGGGGTGCACGGCGAAGGCGAGGTTCTGATGCACGCCGGGGTCGTTCCAGTAGATCCGCTCGCTGTCCGGGTCGTCGCTGCGGAACGGCTGCACGCCCTGCTTGTAGCGCAACCGCCACACCCCGTCTCCGTCGTTGTCGAGATCGACGAGGCCCATCGCCCAACGGGATCCGGCGTTCTCGGACGTGCGCCAGCGGCCCATGTGGTGCGAGAGCGCGAGGACGCCGGGGCGGATCGACTCGGTCGCCCACACACGGGCCACGAAGTACCCGATCTCGGTGTTGACCCGGACCAGGTCACCCGTGCCGACGCCGAAGCGCGCGGCGTCCGAGGGATTCGTCCACAGCGGATGCGTGTTGCTGATCTCGTTGAGGTACTTCGCGTTCGCGGACCGGGTGTGGACCAGGGTCGGCAGGCGGAAGGTCGGCACGAGCACGATCTCGTTGTTCGCCGGGTCGATCGAGCGGTGCCCGACGTGGGACTCGATGTAGCCGGGCGTGGCGTACTCCTCCCACCCGAAGTCGACCATGGTCTCGCTGAACAGCTCGAGTTTGCGCGACGGGGTGAGCCACCCGGCGGTCCTGCTGCCGTCCTCGTGGACGACACCGACGGCACCCGCCTCGCCGACGAGCGGCGGGGTCGTGTCCAGGGTGACGGGTTTGCGCAGCACCCCGTGCTCGTCCGGGTCCGCCCCCTCGGTCTCGGCGACCGTCAGCGGCCGCTCGTCGAGCCGGTAGGTGTCCTTGGCGACCTCGAAGACGCCGTATCTGCGCATGTACTCCAGCGGGGTGAGCCCTTGGTCGGCCGCGGCCTTCGGCAGGCCCGGCACGCTGTTCTCGAACACCCACCGGTAGTACTCGTCGACGGTGACCTTCTGCCCGGGCCGGTAGGGGGATTCGAAGAACTTGCGGATGCCGAGGCTGCCGTCGGGGTCGATGCGCCAGGACAGCTCGAACCAGAACTCGTTCTCCTCCCACACCTCTCCGGGATTGGACTCGCGGGAGTCGGACACGCTCCGGCCCATGCGCTCGAGCGCCACCCGGGTGACGGGCTGGCGGAATCCGAGCCACTTGCCGGCGTACTGCTCGTAGGACTGGGTGTCGTGCCGCTCGGTGCTGTGCCCCATGGGCAGGACGTAGTCGGCGAAGGTTGCCGTCTCGGACCACGTGGGGGTGAGTGCGACGTGGCAGCCCACGAGCGATTCGTCGGTCAGGGCCTCCAGCCAGCTGAAGCCGTCGGGGTTGGTCCACACCGGGTTGTAGACGCGCGAGAAGTACATCGACAGCGTGCCGCGGCCGTCCTGGAGCAGATGCGGCAGCAGGATCGACATCTCGTTGGTCGACAGGGGGAACTCGGGGGGCCAGAGCAGCTCGTTCCAGGACTCGTGTCCCTGGGGCAGGTTCGGGCCGTGGGCGATGATCTTGTCCCAGCCGTTGGGGCTGGTGCCGCCCTTGGTGCCGACGCTGCCGGTGAGCACGTTGAGGAAGAACAGGGCCCGCGAGACCTGCCACCCGCCGAGGTTGCCGGCGGTCGCCGCCCGCCACACGTGCGCCGACAGGGCCGAGCCGGCGGTGGCGACGATCCGGGCGAGTTCGGCGATCTGCTTCTCGGGTACCTGCGCCTCCTGCGCGGCGAAGGCGAAGGTGAAGCAGGCGTAGTCCTCGGTCAGTGCGCCGACGAACACGTCGAAGTCGTCGGCGGGCAGGTCGGGGTGGCGGTGCTTCATGTAGGTGGGCCAGTTCACCCAGCGGCGCAGGAATGCCCGGTCGATGTGGCCGGTGCGCAGCAGGTACGACGCGACGGACAGCAGGATCGCCGCCTCGCTGCCGGGCCACGGGGCGATCCACAGGTCGGCGTGGGACGCGGTGTTCGACAGCCGCGGATCGAGCACGACGACCTTGGCGCCGCCCTCAACCTTGCCCTCCATGATCCGCTGCGCGTGCGGGTTGAAGTAGTGCCCGGTCTCGAGGTGGCTCGAGATCAGCAGGATGACCTTGGCGTTCGCGTAGTCCGGTGAGGGCCGGTCGTAGCCACCCCACAGGGCGTAGCCCAGGCGGGCGCCGGCGGAGCAGATGTTGGTGTGGCTGTTGTGTCCGTCCACCCCCCACGCCAGCAGGAACCGCTCGGCGAAGCCGTCCTCGCCGGGTCGGCCCACGTGGTAGACGACCTCGTCCCGGCGGTCCTCGACGATGGCGGCCCGGATCCGGGCGGCGATGTCGTCGAGGGCCTCGTCCCAGCCGATGCGCTCCCACTGCCCACTGCCGCGGGCACCGACGCGCTTGAGCGGGTACAGGATGCGCTCGGGGTCCTTGATCTGGTTGATGGTCGCGGGACCCTTGGCGCAGTTGCGTCCGCGTGAGCCCGGATGCGCCGGGTTCCCCTCGAGCCGCTTGATGGACAGGTCGGACTTGTCCACGTACGCGAGCAGGCCGCACGCCGATTCGCAGTTGAAGCAGGTGGTGGGCACCAGCATGTATTCGTGCGGCACCTTACGAGGGTGGGCCTTGGCGTCGTATTCGACGTGGTGGTCCCAGTTTTCGACCGGAGGAAAGTTCCGCAGCCGCTCGTGCGTGCGCTGACCGGGCAGCGCCGCCCCGGTCGGGGTGTGCTCCGTCTCGGCAGTCATGGGGTTCCCTTCGGGTGGGTGGTCGGGTGCCGGTCGGGCCGCTCACGACAGGGGTGGGTCCTGGCCCGCCCGGACGAACGCAGTCTCGTAGGCCAGCAGTGAGATCTGCGTCAGCAGGCCGGCCGCGACGAGGAGGACGGCACCGGCGGAGCCGTTCCACGACGGGGCGGCCAGTGCGGCCGCCACCACTGCCGGGACGATCGCCCCCAGCCAGAACAGCCGGGCGTAGCGGCCGCGGGTGATGATGTGCGCGGCCAGGGTCGCCTGCCGGCTGGCGTGCCGGCCGGAGTACTCGATGACCAGCATCAGCAGGTGCAGTCCGGTCGAGAGCACGAAGACGCGCACGAGGAAGCCGACCGCCCCGTCGGAGAGACCCGCGAACGGCGCGACGACGAGCAGCGCCCCGGTCCCGACCATGGCGGCCTGAACCAGCAGGTGCCAGAACAACAACGGTGACTGCCACAGGTCGCGGCCCTCGGCCTGCCCGAAGAGGAATCCGGTGTAGCCGGCGACCAGCGCGCCGGAGACCAGGGCGGCCCAGGCGAGCACGGTTGCGCCCCAATCCGATCCGAGGAAGGCGGCGAGGACCCACAGGGCGGCCACCCCGCCGAATGCGGCCAGCGCGTAGGCGCCCCACACGAGCCACGAGGACCAGTTGGATCTCAGGAAGATGTAGAGAAAACGCTCCGGCCGCTTCAGGTCCCAGATCAGCAGGACTCCGGTGAGGGCCGCGCCCGCCATGGCCACTGCGGGCGCCGCGTAGTCGCCCAGCCACCCCAGGTCGATGCCGAGGAGGTGGGCCAGCCCCGCGACGGCGAGGGCGCCGGCGGCGACGGCCTTGGTCCACAGGTAGGTCGTCACGCGCCATCCCCACGGCCGGGGATGCGCGGTGTTCAGCGTGGTGCGCGCCTTCGTGGTGCGATCCCCGGGCAGGTCGGCCGCGGTCTCGCGGCGGTGCGCGTCCGGCTCGGCCCAGATGTAGGTGTCGGCGACCGGGGCGACCAGCGGATCGAGGACCGCCCGGTCGGCACCGAGATAGAAGACGTTCGGCCCGGTGTTCTGTTCCGGCGAGCGCACGGCGGTCTGCTGCGTGCTGACCAGGGTGGCGATGCCGCTGGTCGGGTCGTCGAGGTCGCCGACCCAGATCGAGTGGGTGGGGCACACCACGACGCAGGCAGGCTCCATGTCGTTGTCGACGCGGTGCGCGCACATGTTGCACTTCGCCGCGGTGTGGGTGTCCTGATCGATGTAGATGGCGTCGTAGGGGCACGCCTGCATGCAGCTCTTGCAGCCGATGCAGCGCTCGTTGTCGAAGTCGACGATTCCGTCGTCGCGCTTGAACAGCGCGCCGGTGGGGCAGATCTTCACGCACGGTGCGTCGGTGCAGTGGTTGCAGCGCATCACACCGAAAGATCTTGTGGTGTTCGGAAACTCACCCGCGTCGACGTACTTCACCCACGTGCGGAACTGGCCGAGCGGCACCTCGTGCTCGGTCTTGCAGGCGACCGTGCAGGCGTGGCAGCCGATGCACGTGCGCTGATCGATCGCGAAGCCGTAGCGCACCGTCTCACTTCTTCCGGATGAGGTAGCGGTGGACGCCGTCCTCGCTGTTGTTCTCCAGCAGTTCGTTTCCCGTGTCGGTCGCCCACGACGGGATGTCGCGTTTCGATCCGCCGTCGGTGGCCTCGACGAGCAGGATCTGCCCGGCCTCGAGCTTCTTGATCGCACGCGAGGCGAGCAGCACGGGCATCGGGCATTTCTGTCCCTTGGCGTCGACGACGACGTCGATCTGGTAGTCCACGGTCCGCTCCTGGGTTCCGAAGGGTCAGATGAAGAGGCTGATCTGGGACCTGCTCATCGCGGACAGGGCGGTGGCGGCACCGACGGGCTCGCCCACTCCCTCGAGGAGCTGGTCGCGGCGAAGGCCCAGCAGGTCCATGGTCATCTCGCACGGCCACAGGTTCACGCCCAGCTCGGTGCACATCTCGACCAGCTCGGCGGGGTGGGCCACGTTCTTCTGGCGCGCAAGTCTTTTCATCATCCAGGGCCCGGCGCCGGCCAGGTGGAGCTTCGACAGCTTCATGTGCCGCATGCCCGGCCGGTTCATGCCGGCCAGCGCCTTGGTCATCGCGTCGGTGCCGGTGATCCGGACGTCGTCGCGCACCAGGGGGAACAGTCCCCAGAAGGTGAAGAAGATCGTCGTGGACATGCCGTAGGCGGCGCCGGTGGAGCCGAGAATCAGGGTCGGCCACATTCTGTCCAGATCGCCGCTCCACGCCACGATCGTCATGCTCTCCGGGGCGTCGTCGACGTCACGCTGCGGGTTGTCCGACATGCGCCGGCCCCTTTCGTGGTTGCCGGGGAGGCCTCGTGCGGCCTTCGCGCGGAGTGTTGCGATATGTGATCCAGAACACTACATTCGTGTATGCGCATACCGCAAGATGGTTCGGAAAGTCGCCCTCCCGGTGTGCGGACCACCCGCCCGTTTCGTCCCTGGGAGGACACGTGGCCGATACCGTCACAGCGTTGGAACTGTTTCGCGAGCTCCAGGCGGGCACCGTTCCCGAGATCCTCGACATCCGCAGCACCGAGGATTTCCGGGCCGGCCGGATCGAAGGACCCCGGCCCGTTCCCACTCGCCACGTCCCGGTCTATCGGGTGATGGAAGAACTCGAGGAACAGGCCGCCGTCACGCGGGCGGGCGCCGTCGTCGTCTGCGGACAGGGCAACGGCTCCGAACTGGTCGCCGAGGAGTTCGAGACGCTGGGCCTGCGCACCCGCTCCCTCGAGGGCGGTACCGACGCGTGGAACCGGCTCCTCGTTCCCGTCGAGATCACCGGACTCCCCGGCGACGTGCGCATCTGGCAGTTCCAGCGCCCGGCGAAGGCCTGCCTGTCGTACCTCGTCGGCGTGCCCGGCGGCCGCGGCATCGTCGTCGACCCCGCCAGATCGACCGAGGCATACCTGGAACTCGCTCGAATGCAAGATGTTTCGATCGTGCACGTCGTGGACACCCACGTGCACGCGGACCATGTCAGTGGAGGCCCGGCACTGGCCGCCCGGCTCGATGCGGAGTATCACCTGCCGCCGGAGGACGCCGGCGGCATCGTCCCGTTCCCCAACCGGCCGCTGAAGGAGGGCGACGCACTCGACCTGGGGTCCACCGTCGTCCGGGCCATGACCATGCACCTGCCGGGCCACACCCCCGGCACGACGGCACTGCTGGTCAGCGATTCGGTCCTGCTCGTCGGCGACACCGTCTTCGTCCGGGGACTCGGCCGGCCCGACCTGACCGGCCGGGCCGAGGAGCTGGCGCGGGATCTGTTCCGCAGCGTGCACGACAGGCTGCGGCCCCTCGACCCGCGAACGATGATCGCCCCGGCCCACTGGTCGAGCAGCGAGGAGATCAACGCCGAAGGACTGGTCGTCACCACATTGGAGGAGGTTTTCACCGCCACACTGCTGAACGAGCACGCCCTCGAACGCTTCGTCGAGCAGATCGTGAACTCGCTGCCCGCAGCCCCGCACACCTACGAGACGATCCGCCGCGTGAACGCCGGACAACTCGCCCCCGCCGAGGACGAGCTCGAGGTCCTCGACGTCGGCCGCAACCAATGCGCGGCAGCCACCTCGCTGAGGGCCGCCCACTGAGCGGTGCGGCCACCGACGGCACCGTCGCGCTCGCCGGGCCGGCGCCCCGCCGCGATCCGCTGCCGCCCGGCCGGCGCACCTATAATCGGCACCCGACGCTCGGTTCGGAGGGGTGATGGAACAGGACATCGCGGCACAGTTGCAGGAACTCCACGCCCGAGTCTGCAAGGCCATCGCCGACCCCAAGCGACTGCTCATCATCAACGAGCTGCGGGACGGCGAACTCAGCGTCGGTGACCTGTGCGAGGCGCTGGGCTTCAGCCAGTCCAACGCCAGCCAGCATCTGTCCGTTCTCCGCGAGCGCGGGATCGTGAACGCGCGACGTTCCGGCAACAACGTCTTCTATTCGCTGCGCAGCCGGAAGATCGTGCAGGCGGTGGACCTGCTCCGGGAATTCCTGGCCGAGGACCTGGCCGACCAGGCGATTCTGCGGGGCGCCCTCGACGGCCGGGACGTCGACCTCGGCCTCGATCTGTAGGGCGCCGTCGCGCAGGCCGATTCTCCACCGCCTCGACGGATCCGCGAATCGGGTCAGCCGCAGACCGCGCCGCTCGACGCCGAACCCACCAGCTTCGTGTACTTGGCCAGCACCCCGCGGGTGTAGCGGGGAGGCAGCGGCTCCCACCCCTGCCGGCGGGACGCGAGTTCGTCCTCGTCGACCAGCACGTCGAGGGTGCCGTTCGCGACGTCGAGGCGGATCGGGTCGCCGTCGCGGACGAAGGCGATCGGGCCACCGTCCACCGCCTCGGGAGCCACGTGCCCGACGCACAGGCCCGTCGTGCCGCCGGAGAACCGCCCGTCGGTGAGCAGCAGCACGTCCTTACCGAGGCCGGCACCCTTGATCGCGCCGGTGATGGCGAGCATCTCCCGCATTCCCGGCCCGCCCTTCGGGCCCTCGTACCGGATCACCACCACGTCTCCCGCGGTGATCGTGCCGTCCTCGAGCGCGTCCATCGCGGCACGCTCGCGCTCGAAGACCCGGGCGGTGCCCTCGAACACCGACTCGTCGAACCCGGCGGACTTCACCACCGCGCCGCCCGGGGCGAGGCTGCCCTTCAGGATCGTGATGCCCCCCGTGGGATGGATGGGTTCGCTCAGTGCGCGCAACACCTTCCCGTCCGGGTCGGGCGGGGCGATCTCGGCCAGGTTCTCGGCGACGGTCCGCCCGGTGACGGTGAGGCAGTCGCCGTGCAGCAGGCCCGCGTCGAGCAGGGTCTTCATGATCACCGGCACGCCGCCGATGCGGTCGACGTCCTGCATCACGTGCCGGCCGAACGGCTTGACGTCGGCCAGGTGCGGGACGCGCGCACCGATGCGGGAGAAGTCGTCCAGGCTCAGCTCGACCTGCGTCTCGTGCGCGATCGCGAGCAGATGCAGCACCGCGTTGGTCGACCCACCGAACGCCATCACCACGGCGATCGCGTTCTCGAACGCCTCCTTCGTGAGGATGTCGGAGGCGGTGATGCCGCGGCGCAGCAGGTTCACCACGGCCTGCCCGCTGCGGCGGGCGTACCCGTCGCGGCGGCGGTCCGTCGCCGGCGGCGCCGCGCTTCCCGGCAGCGACATGCCGAGCGCCTCGGCCGCGCTGGCCATCGTGTTCGCCGTGTACATGCCGCCGCACGCGCCCTCGCCGGGGCAGATGGCCCGCTCGATCGCGTCGACGTCCTCCCGGCTCATCAGCCCGCGGGCGCAGGCGCCGACCGCCTCGAAGGCGTCGATGATCGTCACGTCGCGTTCGGATCCGTCGGACAGCTTCGCGACGCCCGGCAGGATCGACCCCGCATACAGGAACACGGCCGCCAGGTCGAGACGCGCGGCGGCCATCAGCATTCCGGGCAGGGACTTGTCGCATCCTGCGAGCAGTACCGACCCGTCGAGCCGCTCCGCCTGCATGACCGTCTCCACGCTGTCGGCGATCACCTCCCGCGACACCAGCGAGAAGTGCATCCCCTCGTGGCCCATCGAGATGCCGTCGGAGACGGAGATCGTGCCGAACTCGAGTGGATACCCGCCGGCGGCGTGCACGCCGTCCTTGACCGCCTGCGCCAGCCGGTCCAGCGACAGGTTGCACGGGGTGATCTCGTTCCACGACGAGGCCACCCCGATCTGCGGCTTGCCCCAGTCGTCGTCGCCCATGCCGACCGCGCGGAGCATGCCGCGCGCCGCGGTCTTCTCGAGGCCGTCGGTGACGTCGCGGCTGCGGGGCTTGATGTCCGGCTCGGTCGCGCTGCTCGCCTCCGGCTCGGTCGGCGTGCTCGCCTCCGGCGCGGTCGCGCTGCTCGCCTCCGGCTCGGTCGGCGTGCTCATCGCGTTCCTCCCGGTCGGGGATCACGCCCGGTCAGCGCCAGCAACCGGTCCTGCACGGCCGCGTCGTCGGGCACCGGCACGGGCGGCGCGAACAGCCCGCTCGCGGCCAGCATGTCCCGCTGCGGTTGTATGTCCTCCCACACGGCCGCCACCAGGTCGGGATCGAGGCGCTCGTCGGCCCCCACGGCCCGGGCCAGGTCCCACGTGTGGATCGCGATGTCCGCGACCTGCTGCCGCAGATAGTCGCGGACGGGCACCATCCCGTAGGACAGGTGCACCTGCTTGTCCGGGTCGGTGGACGCCCACGCGACGGAGGCGTCGACGGCGTGCCGGTCCCATTCGGCGGACAGGTCGTCGCCGAGCGGGTCGAGTTCGGCCTCCGCCTCGGCGATCGTCCTGCCGGCGAGCAGCGGCGGCACCCACCGTTGCTCGTCCACGACGTGCCGGACCAGGGTGGCGACGTCCCATTCGGTGTCGGGGGTGGGGGCGGACCAGTCGGTGACCGCCGAGAGCCGGCTCTCGAAACCTTGCCGGGCGATGTGCTGCAGTTCGAGCCAGTCGTACGACATGGATTCAGACTAGGCGGGCCGTGGCGGCGGCACCGGGTTTCCCGGCGTGCGGCGGCCCGCGATGTTCGGAAGGATCGGTGTCGCCGCACCTGGTGCGGTCCCCCGATCGTCCGGACAGTACTGGAGAAGTCATGCCCGTCCCCACCGTCGAGCTCGCCCCCGGCCTGACCGTCAGCGCACAGGGATACGGCGCGATGTCGGTCTCGCCCGCCTACGGCCCCGTCGATCTCGACGAGGCCTTGGCGACGCTGCATCACGCCGTCGACCTGGGGGTCACGTTCGTCGATACCGCGAACGTCTACGGCGACGGCACCAGCGAACGGGTCGTCGGGAAGCTGCTGCAGGACCGCGGCGACGAGGTGCAGGTGGCCACGAAGTTCGGGCTCGTCGGCGCGCTGGGCAGCGGTAATCGCGGCATCGACGGCCGTCCCGAGTACGCGAAGAAGGCCCTCGACGAGTCCCTCGGCCGGCTCGGGGTGGACCGCGTCGACCTGTACTACCTGCACCGCGTGGACCCGGACGTGCCCATCGAGGACACGGTCGGCGCGTTGGCCGAGCTGGTGCAGGCCGGCAAGATCCGGCACATCGGGTTGTCCGAGGCCACCGGCGACGAGCTGCGCCGCGCGCACGCCGTGCACCCGATCGCCGCGATCCAGTCCGAGTGGAGCATCGTCTCCCGGGACGTCGAGAAGAACGTCGTGCCGACCGCCGCCGAGCTGGGCATCGGCTTCGTGCCGTACTCGCCGGTCAGCCGAGGTCTGCTCACCGACGCCTTCGATGCCGCCCGGATCGGGGAGAAGGACCTGCGCCGGCGCTTCCCCCGATTCGACGCCGACGCGCTGCCCGCGAACCTGCAGGTGCGTGCCGCGGTGCGCGCGGTGGCCGACGAGGTGGGCGCGACGATCGCGCAGCTGGCGCTGGCGTGGCTCGACGCCAAGGCGCGGCAGTTCGGGCTGCCGTCGGTGGCGATCCCGGGCAGCCGCTCCGCCGCGCGGGTCACCGAGAATGCCGGCGCGCTCGACGTGCGTCTCACCGACGAGCACGTCGCCAGGCTCGACACCCTCGCCGACGCGGTCGTGGGTGGGCGGGCCGCGGACCCGACCTGGGTGTCGTGGGGCCGGGAGTGACTACCGGCGGGTAGTCGCGTCGCCGCGTAGGGTCGTTTCATCATGAAACGGGTTTGGTGGGTGTGGGGCGTGGGTGTCCTCGCCTATGTCGTGGCCGTCATGCATCGCACGTCGTTCGGCGTTTCCGGACTCGCCGCGACCGAACGCTTCGACATCACCCCGGCCGTGCTGTCGGGCTTCGTGGTCCTGCAGATCGTGGTGTACGCGAGCATGCAGATCCCGGCCGGGGTGCTGCTCGACCGGTTCGGTTCCCGGGTGATGATCGCCTCGGGTGCGGCGATCATGGCGGTGGCGCAGCTGGTGCTGGCGTTCACCGAGTCCCTGCCCGCCGCCTATGCGGCCCGCGTCTTCGTCGGGGCGGGCGACGCGCTGACCTTCATCTCGGTGCTGCGGCTGGTGCCGGTGTGGTTCGACACGCGGCGGGTGCCGCTGGTGTCGCAGCTGACCGGCATCCTGGGGCAGCTGGGTCAGGTGCTCTCGGCGCTGCCCTTCGTGCTGATCCTGGGCGGAGCGGGGTGGAGCGCGGCGTTCGCGAGCGCCGCGGCGCTCGGCGTGCTCGCCTGCGTGCTCGCGGTCGCAGTGGTGCGCGACGCGCCGCCGGGGGTGGTCGTGCGGACCGAGGCTGCCGGGATGCGGCAGGTGCTCGGGCAGATCGGGGTGGTGTGGCGCAGACCGGGCACACGGCTCGGCTTCTTCACCCACATGGGCACCCAATTCTCCATCACCACGTTCGCGTTGCTGTGGGGCGTGCCGTACCTCCAGTCCGCGCAGGGCCTGTCCGCGGCGGCCGCCGGTTCGCTGCTCACCCTCTCCGTGGTCTCGGCGATCGCGGCCGGCCCGGTGCTCGGGATCCTCAGCGGCCGGTTCCCGCTGCACCGATCGTGGCTGGTGCTGTCGATCATGGTGAGCAACGCCGCGATGTGGACGGTCGTGCTGCTGTTGCCGGCGCCGGCCCCGATGTGGCTGCTCGTCCTCCTGATCGTGACCATCTCGGTGGGCGGACCCGGGTCTATGATCGGATTCGACTATGCGCGGACATTCAACCCGAGCACCGCGCTCGGCACCGCCCAGGGCATGGTCAACATCGGCGGATTCCTGGCGTCCCTGCTGGTGATCCAGGCGATGGGGTTGATCCTGCAGCGTCTCGGCGGCTACACCTTCGAGGCGTTCCGGGTCGCCTGGCTGGCGCAGTATCCCGTGTGGGTCGTGGCGATCATCGGGGTGCTCGTCACCCGCGGCAAGGCCCGCCGCGAGGCGGGCGTGTCGCCGCGGACGCTGCGGCAGGTGCTGCGCGACGGTCGTCGCGCGGGGCCGGCGAATTCGCAGACGCGGATCGAGGAGGCTGGCGATGACGGGGAGCGGACCCGGGCGGACTGACATCCTCCGGCGGGATCTGGCTCGGTTCCTGAAGACCTGCGGGTTCGGTGTCGAAGAGTTGCGGACGAAGATCGACATCGTCCGCAGCGAGTTCGCCGACACCCACGGTTACGATCCCGTCGAGCATGCCGAAACGTGGCTGACCACGCCCGACTCGGTCCTGGACGAGGCCGATCCGCCGCTGCGGGTCGAGGACCTCGGGCGGGACGTCGCCGGGATCCGGCTCACGTGCGCCGTCACCGCCGACGTGTACCGCGTACGGGACCTGCTCGTCGCCCGGCGGGACGTGCGGGTGATCGAGGCGAGGGACTACATCAGGCGCGCCGGCCCGGACGGGTACCGCGGGCTGTGCCTCGTCGTGGAGGTGCCGGTGGCGTCGACCGGCCGGGTGCGGACCGTGTACGTGGAGGTGCAGATCCGCACCGGGGTCATGGAGTCGTGGGAGAGCGTGGCGACGCGGCTGCGCACCGAGTTCGACGGTCACGTCCCGCGGGAGATGCTCGACGAACTGCGCGCCGCCGCGGAGAGCGCCCGGGATCTCGACTCGCGGATCGGCGCGTTGCAGCGGCACGTGGAGGAGCGGTCCGAGGCGGACCGGGACGCACCTCCGGCGTAGGTCCGCTCGCCCGGCGTGGCCGCGCGCGGACGGCACCGATGCGCGCGGGGGATCACGGATACGACGAACCCCGCCGCGAGCGCGTCGCGACGGGGTTCGTGCTGCGGGGCTCAGTTGTAGCTGTAGAAGCCCTGGCCGGTCTTGCGGCCGAGGCGGCCGGCGTCGACCATGCGGCGCAGCAGCGCCGGGGGCGCGTAGTGCGGCTCGGCGAACTCGTCGTACAGCGACTGGGCGGCGTTGAGGGTGACGTCGAGACCGACGGTGTCGATGAGGGTGAGCGGGCCCATCGGGTAGCCGCAGCCGCCCTTCATCGCGGCGTCGATGTCTTCCTTCGTCGCGTAGCCCGACTCGAGCATCCGCACGGCGGACGTCAGGTACGGGATCAGCAGCGCGTTGACGATGAAGCCGGCGCGGTCGCCCGCGCGGACCGTCATCTTGCCGAGGGTGTTCTTGACGTAGTCGAAGACGGCGTTCGCCGTCTCCTCCTCGGTGGTCAGCGCCGAGATGATCTCCACCAGCGGCATCACCGGCACCGGGTTGAAGAAGTGCACACCCACGACCTGTCCCGGGCGCGACGTCGCCTGGGCCATCTTGATCACCGGGAGCGACGACGTGTTGGTCGCCAGGATGCCGGAGGGCTTCACGACCGCGTCGAGCTTGGTGAAGATGTCGACCTTGAGCGACTCGATCTCGGGTGCCGCCTCGATGACGAGATCACGGTCGGCGAGATCGGCGACATCGGTGGTGACCCGAACCCGCGCGATCGCGGCGTCGGCCTCCTCCTGCGTGATCTTGCCGCGGGCGACGCCCTTGCCGATCGAGCCGGAGACGCGCTTGCGGGCCGCGTCGGCGAACTCCTCGCTGGTCTCGAGCACGATCACGTCGCTGCCGGCCTTGGCGCACACCTCGGCGATGCCGGCCCCCATCGTGCCGCCACCGACTACACCGATCAATTCCACTGCCACGGGAGATTCTCCTCGATACGAAGGTTGGACCAGGGTGAACTTACTGCCGCCGCGTCAGCGGAGCAGCGCGCGGGACATGACGACCCGCTGGATCTGGTTGGTGCCCTCGTAGATCTGGGTGATCTTGGCGTCGCGCATCATCCGCTCGACCGGGAAGTCGGTGGTGTAGCCGGCACCGCCGAACAGCTGCACGGCGTCCGTGGTGACCTCCATCGCGACGTCGGAGGCGAAGCACTTGGCGGCGGAGGAGATGAAGCCCAGGTTCGGCTCCCCGCGCTCGGCGCGCGCCGCGGAGGTGTACACCATCAGGCGTGCCGCCTCGACCTTCATGGCCATGTCGGCCAGCATGAACTGCACACCCTGGAAGTCGGAGATCGGCTTGCCGAACTGCTTGCGGTCCTTGGTGTAGGCGATCGCCGCGTCGAGCGCACCCTGCGCGAGGCCGACCGCCTGCGCGCCGATGGTGGGGCGGGTGTGGTCGAGGGTCGCGAGGGCGGTCTTGAAGCCGGTGCCGGGCTCGCCGATGATGCGGTCGCCGGGGATGCGGCAGTTCTCGAAGTACAGCTCGGCGGTCGGGGAGCCCTTGATGCCGAGCTTCTTCTCCTTGGGGCCGACGACGAAGCCCTCGTCGTCCTTGTGGACCATGAAGGCGGAGATGCCGTTGGCGCCCTTGTCGGGGTCGGTGACGGCCATGACGGTGTACCAGCTGGACTTGCCGCCGTTGGTGATCCAGCACTTGGAGCCGTTGAGGATCCAGTCGTCGCCGTCGGCCTTGGCGCGGGTACGCATGCCCGCGGCGTCGGAGCCGGCCTCCCGCTCGGACAGCGCGTAGGACGCCATGTCGCCCTTGACCAGGTCGGGCAGGACCTTCTGCTTGAGTTCCTCGGAGCCGGACAGGATCAGGCCCATGGTGCCGAGCTTGTTCACGGCCGGGATCAGCGAGGACGAACCGCAGACGCGGGCGACCTCCTCGATGACGATGCAGGTGGCGACCGAGTCGGCGCCGTCGCCGCCGTACTCCGTGGGGACGTGGATCGCGTTCAGGCCGGACTTGTTGAGGGCGTCGAGGGCCTCCTGCGGGAAGCGGGAGTTCTCGTCGACGTCCTTGGCGTAGGGCGCGATCTCCTTTTCGGCCAGCGCGCGGATGGCGGCGCGGAGCTCATCGTGCTCCTCGCCCAGCTTGAACAGACCGAACTCCGGGTTGAAGGCCATGACGGCGGACTCCTATCGGCACGCAGTGCCAGTTCTTGTTTGGGTGTCGCATCCATCCTACTGAGTGGAGGGCTCGCGACGTCACGAAATCGGTTCCAGTGAACCACGGCACTCAGTGCCACGTCAATGGGGTGGTGGATCGTCGGCCACCCCATTGACGTCAGTCCGACGCCGCCTCGAGCTGCGCCTGCACCTGGCGGGCGACCTCCGCGGGCGACGTGCCCGGGGGATAGGTCACCACCGTGATCGCGCGCTCGGCGTCCCGCGCCGGACCGACGGCCGGCGCGGCGCTCTGCCCCGGTGCGACACCGAACGAGCGCCGCACCTCGAGCAGCGCGCGGCGCAGTTCCTCAGCCGTCGCGGACTCGTCGCCGCGGATCATCGCGCGCAGCAGGAAGTTGTGCGTCGCGGTCATCGCGGCCGCGAAGCTGACGATCCGCACCCCCGACTCCGACGGCACCGCCGAGCGCAGGTAGTCGGTGAACAGGCGCTCGTAGCGGTACGTCGTGACCAGCTCCCGCTCGCGCAGCGCAGGCACCCGCTGCACCACGCGATACCGCCACACCGCAAGCTCCCGCTTGTCCCGGAAGTGCCCGAACACCAGCTCGGCGGCCTCGGCGGCGGCCGCCCACGGATCGTCGAAGTTCCCCGACAGATAGTGTCCGACCTGCTCGAGCAGCGATTCGTGATCGGCGAAGATCACGTCCTCCTTCGAGCGGAACTGCCGGAAGAAGGTCCGTCGCGACACTCCCGCGGCCGACGCGATCTGCTCGACGGTGGTCGACTCGTAGCCGTACTCGGAGAACAGGCGGATCGCCTGCGTCACCACGTGCACCCGGAACTGGGCGGGATCGGGGCCGGTCGCGTCGATGCGGCGGGCGGAGTCGGGACCGAGTGCCATGGTTCTCAGTATCCAATCCGCGGTATCGAAGTCGAAACGGCCGCGCCGCCGGACCCGGCGGCGCGGCCGGCGTCAGGCCTGCGCCGAGTGCGCGGCCCGCAGCTCGAACTTGAGGATCTTGCCGGTCGGCGTCCGCGGCAGATCCAGCGGGAACACGATCTCCCGCGGCACCTTGTACCCGGCGAGCAACGTGCGCGTGTAGGAGATCAGCTCCTCGGCCGTCACGGTCTCGCCCTTCTTCAGGATCACGAACGCCTTGGGACGCTCGCCCCACTTCTCGTCGGGCACGCCCACCACCGCGACGTCCAGCACGGCCGGGTGGCTGACGATGGCCTGCTCGACCTCCACGGTGGAGATGTTCTCGCCGCCGGAGATGATGATGTCCTTGGCGCGGTCCTTGAGCTGGATGTATCCGTCCGGGTACATCACGCCCAGATCGCCGGTGTGGAACCAGCCGCCCTTGAACGCCTCCGCCGTGGCCTCCGGATCCTTGAAGTACCCGGCCATGACGTTGTTGCCGCGCAGCACGATCTCGCCCATCGTCTGCCCGTCCGCGGGCACGTCGTTCATGTTCGCGTCGACGACCCGTGCGTTCTCCGCCTGCAGCATGCCCACGCCCTGCCGCGACAGGAGCGCCGCGCGTTCCTCGGCGGGCTTGTCGTCCCACGAGTCCTGGTATTCGCAGATCGTGTACGGCCCGTAGACCTCGGTGAGGCCGTACACGTGCACGACGGTCACGCCGATCGCCTCGAGCTGCGCGATCACCGTCGGCGACGGGGGCGCGCCCGCCGTGGTGATCCGCAGCGGCCGGTCCAGCCGGTGGGCCTGCGGGGCCTCGGCGATGGTCGAGCACACCGCCGGGGCGCCGCAGAGGTTGGTCACGCCCAGGTTGTCGATGGCGTCCCAGATCGCGTCCGCCCGCACGGCCCGCAGGCAGATGTGCGTGCCGGCGGCCGCCGTCACGGCCCACGGCGTGCACCAGCCGTTGCAGTGGAACATCGGCAGGGTCCACAGGTACTGCGTCTTCCCGTCGAACCCGTTGTGGAACGTCTCGCCGAAGGAATTGAGGTAGGCGCCGCGGTGCGTGTACATCACGCCCTTCGGCTTGCCGGTGGTGCCCGACGTGTAGTTCAGGGTGATCACCTGCTCCTCGTCGTCGACGCCCCAGTGCAGCGGGGTGTCGTCGAGGTCGTCGGCGGCGGCGAGGAACTCGTCGTACCGGGTGGTGACGATCCCGGCCGGCACGTCGGGGTACGGGACCGTCGAATCCGGCACCTCCACGACCGCCGTCAGCGACGGCACGCCGGCCGTGACACCGGCGACCGACCCCACGAACTCCGAGTCGACGAACAGCAGCGACGCCTCGGCGTGCCCGAGGATGTACTCGAGCTCAGGCCCGGCGAGCCGGGAGTTCAGCGCGATCAGCACGCCCCCGGCGAGCGGCACCGCGAAGTGCGCGATGAGCAGTTCCGGCACGTTCGGCGCCAGGAAGGCCACCCGGTCACCCGGCTGGATCCGGCTGCGCAGGACCCGGGCCAGGCGCTGCGCCTCGTCGGCGAACTGCGCGTACGTGTATCGGCGGTCGCCGTGGACGATCGCGGTGCGGTCGGGGAACACGGACGACGAACGCTCGAGGAACCGCAGGGGGCTGAGCGGGGTGTGGTTCGCCGTTCGGGCGGTGGGGACGGACGTGGGGGTGGGCACGGATACCTCCGGGACTTCGGCACTCGGTCGGTGTACGCCATTGTGATCGCTGCAACACCGGAACGGGTGGAGGTTATGAGTCACGACAGATTCCCCGCTACCCTCCGAAGTGGGTATTCGCGGTCTCGGAGGTGGTTCCGGTGAGGTCTGTGTCGACGAACCCAGCGTCGACGAGCACGGCGTCGACGAACCCGGCGTCGGCAAGGGTCGGGACGCCGAATGTTGCGGCGACGCGCCAGGGCCCGCACGCGCACCTGCGGCCGAGCGACGAGGACGCCCTGCGCGCCGAGCTGCGGCAGCTGCAGATCTCGACCGGGATGCCCGTGCTGTTCGGTGGCACCGTGCACGGCGGGGACATGCTGCTGTCCGGTTTCGTCGGCACCCGCAGCGGCATCCTCCGCGACCTGGTGATCAGCTCCGAGTGCGGGCTCGGCGGCAAGGTGGTCGCCGAGCAGCGGCCCGGTGCGGTGTCGGACTACTTCAACTCCCCCCAGATCTCCCACGAGTACGACCGGGAGGTCGCGGGGGAGGGCATCGAGTCGCTGCTCGCCGTGCCGGTGGTGGTGCGCCGCCGCACCCGCGCCGCCCTGTACGGGGGCCTGCGGACCAGCCTGCCGATCGGCGACGTGGTCGTCGAGCAGGTGATGCGGTCGGCCCGCAGGCTCGCCCGCGAGATCGAGATCCGGGACGAGGTGGACCGGCGGGTCGCCCTCATCGACAACGCCCGCGCCGCCGCCCCGTCCGCAGTGTCCGCGTCGGTGTCGGAGGGCATCACCGAGAGCTACCTGGCCCTGCGGGAGATCGCGGCACAGACGTCCGACCCGGGGATCGAAGCGCGCCTGCGGGAGGTCGAGGAGAAGCTGCGGACGCTGACCGGCGGGGCGGCCACACCGACGGTGCGGCTCTCGGCGCGGGAACGGGATGTGCTGGCGTACGTGGCGCTCGGGTGCCGCAACGCCGAGATCGCCGAGCGGCTGTCGCTGAGCGTGGAGACCGTCAAGAGCTACATGCGCAATCTGATGGGCAAGCTCGAGGTGGGCAGCCGGCACGAGGCGGTCGTCGAGGCCCGTCGGCAGGGCCTGCTGCCCTAGCAGGGCTTTGTCACAGCCCACCTGCGGAGCGGACCGGGGCGGATTCCCGGCTCGGCGCCAGCCGGTAGCGGTGGGCAGCGCCGACATCGGATGGGTTTCTTCAGCAGATCTTCACCGGATCTCGTGCTGGGCTACAGCGGTGGGCACCTACGGTGAGTGCGCCCGCCACAACCGCGGTGGAAGAAGGCGCCGGTGGCGCGTGCACGCCTTCGAGTGTCCGAGGTGAGAGATGGCTGCATCCGAGTCCGGTTCCCCGGAGTCCACGGCCGATTCGGCGCAGTCGTCGTTGCTGGCGGCTGATGGGATCGAGAAGAGCTTCGGTCGCGGCTGGTGGCCGCGACGGCACCGCACCCCGGTGTTGCGCGGGGCGGACCTGGTGCTGCGCCCCGGGGAGGTTGTCGGGCTGGCGGGGGAGAACGGCTCGGGCAAGTCGACGCTGATGAAGATTCTCGTCGGGGACCTGCGGGCCGATGCCGGCAGTGTGCGCCGTCCGCGGCGGCTGGGCTACTGCCCGCAACAGCCGGTGGTCTACGAACGGCTCACGTGCGACGAGCACTTCGAGTTGTTCGGTCGGGCGTACCGGATGAGCCCGGAGGTTGCGCACCGCTCCCGCGGCCACCTGTACGCCACGTTGGGGTTCGACCGCTACGCCGGCACCCGTGCCGACCGGTTGTCGGGCGGGACGCTGGCGAAATTGAACCTGGGGCTGGCGCTGCTGGCCGATCCGGAGGTGTTGCTGCTGGACGAGCCGTATGCCGGGTTCGACTGGGATACCTATCTGCGGTTCTGGGAGATCGTGGCGCAGCGTCGGCAGGCGGGCCGCTCGGTGTTGATCATCAGTCATTTCGTGGCGGACGAGCAGCGGTTCGATCGCATCGTCGATCTGCGGGAGGGCCGGACGGTGCCGCGATGAGCCTCGCCCCCACGATGAGCCTCGCCCCCACCGTGCGGTCGGCGGTCGGCGACGTCCGGGCGCTGATCGGCCGGTTCCTGGCCGACTATGTCCGCAACCCGGTGAACCTGCTGGTGCTGGTGATTGTGCCTGTGGTGTTCGTGATCGTCGCGGCTGGAGCGATGGCCGATGCGGCCAGGCTGCTCGGTGGCGCGGGTGGACCGGCGGTGGAAACGGCGACGGCCGGGTGGGCGGCGGGTTTCCTGGCCGGGATCGCGATGTACTTCCAGATCAATGCCGCCCGGGCGGCGGACCGGCGGCTGGTGTCGGCGGGCCTGGCGACAGGGCGGCTGGTGCTGGCCCGGCTCGGCACCGGCCTGGTGTTGGCGGTGCTGGTCTCGGCGGTGGCGTTGCTGGCGCTGGCGATGCGTGTCGGCATCGATGCTCCGGTGCGGGTGACGGTGGGCACGGTGATGTTCGCGATGATCTACCTGGCGATCGGGGCGGTGGTCGGCGCACTGGTGCCCAATCCGGTCAACGGCACCGTGCTGATCCTGTTCGTCTGGATCGTCGACGTGTTCTTCGGGCCGGCGATCGGTTCGGCGGAGCGGGTGGCCACCCGCGGGTTTCCCACCCATTTCGTGACGCTGTGGATGGTGGATGTGCCCTCCCGCCACGGCGGAAAGGTCGGGGACCTGGGATGGGCACTGGTGTGGATGGCCGGGGCTCTCCTCGTCGGGGCGGTGGTGGTCACCGCCACGGTCGGCGGGGTGCGCCGCAGCGGTGGGCTCAGCGGCCGGGCCGGGCGGGCGGATCGGTTCGCGGTGGGGCTGGACATGGGGTTGCGGGACTGGCGCCGCAACCCGGTGCTGTGGGTGCTGCTGGTGGTGGTGCCGATCGTGTTCATCGCGTTGTCGAAGGCGATGACCGTCCCCGAGTTCGGGATGTTCTCCCTGGTCGAGGACGGACGAACGGTGACGGAGGTGTTCTGGCTGCCGGACGTGCATGCCGGGACCATGACTCCGATCGCCATTGCGTCGCTGTCGGCGCTGGCCGGGTTGTTCGTGGTACTCGATGCGCGCAGCGGTGATCGGCGACTGTCGCTGGCCGGCTTCGGTGCCGGGGTGCTGCTGGCGGTCCGGTTGACGGTGATCGCGGTGGCGGCGGTGGTGGTGACCGCCTCGTCGTTGCTGGTCACCGCCACGGTGTTCGATGCGCGTCAGTGGGGCCTGTACGCGGCCGGGAACCTGCTGCTGGCGTTGACCTACGGGCTGGTGGGGGTGTGTCTGGGACCGTTGTTCGGGCGGGTGGGCGGGGTATTCATCGCGTTCTTGGTGCCGTTCGTGGATCTGGGAATCGGGCAGAGCCCGATGCTGCGGCCGCAGCCGTCGCAGTGGGCGCAGACGCTCCCCGGCTACGGCGCGACCCGGATGATCCTCGACGGCGGGCTGACCGACAGTTTCGACGCCGCCGGGCCGTTGCTGGCTGCGCTGGGGTGGCTGGTCGGGCTCACTGCGGTGGCGGCCTGGTTGTTCCACCGGGCCCCGGCGAGCCCGCCGCGGCCCGGCGCCGGGCTCTGAACCACCCGGAGGTCAGTACTTGGCGACGGTGAGCAGCGCGACCGTGTCGGCGACGGCGTCGATCCGGTGCCGGGTGCGGGGTAAGGCGATCAGGTCCCCGCTGCGTCCGTCCCAGCTCGTCCGGTCGGCGACGACACGGATGCGCCCGCGCAGGATGTACACCGTGGCCTCACCGGGACTGACGTGCTCGGCCATGGACTGTCCGGCCTGCAACGCCACGAGAGTCTGCCGCAGCACGTGTTCGTGCCCGCCGTAGACGGTCTCGGCGCTGCGGCCGCTGGGCGCGGCGGCGGCATGCGCGGCCAGGTGCCGGGCGAGCGCATCGAGCGCAAGCTTCTTCATCGCCGCTCCCGGGGACCGGTGCCGGCGTGCACGGCACCCCGCGGAGGGGTGGTGCGCGCGCTGCTGCGGGCGCCTGCGGCGGTGGGCAGGTGCACGGTGAATCGGGCGCCGGTTCCGGCTCCGCCGCTGGAGGCGGTCAGCGTACCGCCGTGGGCTTCGACCAGGGCGCGGGCGATGGTCAATCCGATGCCGCTGCCGCCTTCTTGCCGTCGGCGGGCGGGGTCGGCACGGTAGAACCGGTCGAACAGATGACTCAGGTGCTCGGCGGCGATGCCGTCGCCGGTGTCGGTGACGGTGATCCCGGCTTCTCCGTCGACGGCGGTGGTGGCGACGGTGACCGTGCCCCCGGCGGGGGTGTGCCGCAGGGCGTTGTCGAGCAGATTGCCCAGCACCTGCCCGATCCGGTCCGGGTCGACCGTGACCGCGGCGGGGTGCTCGACGTCTTCGACCAGGGCGACGCCCTTGGCGGCGTAGCGGTCGGCGGCGACGCGGACCGCGGCGTCGACGAGGGTGCGGGTGTCGGTGGGCACGGGCGTGACGGACAGCCGGCCCTCTTCGGCGCGCGAGACCGCGCCCATGTCCTCGGCGAGCCGCCCGAGCCGGGCGGTGCTCGACCGCAGGACCGCGAGGGTCTCGGCGTCGGGAACCCGGATGCCGTCTTCGAGGGCCTCGAGGTGGGCATCGAGAGTGGCCAGCGGGGTGCGCATCTCGTGCGCGAGATCCGAGAGCATGCGCCGCCGGGTGGTTTCGACCGAGTCCAGCCGATCGGCGAGCTGGTTGAACGTCTCGGCGAGCTGGTCGAATTCGTGCCCGAGACCGGGTCCGGGCAGACGCACGCCGTAGTGGCCGCCGGCGATCTCGGTGGCCGAGGCGGCCACGCCGGTGACCGAGCGCTGCACCCTGCGGGTGAAGTACCAGCTCACCGCCAGCGCCATCAGCGCCGAGACCACCAGCGCGATGGCCAGCGAGATGATCATCGCCGAAGTGAACGCCTCCTCCACATGCGCCGCCTCGGTCGAGACGTGCTCGATACCTGCCTGCTCGAGGTGGTTGTGGAACAGTCCCGGGGCGACGGCGGCGGCCACCAGCCAGGCGCTGATCGCGCCGCCGACGACGACGATCGCCTGCGCGGCCAGTAGCCGGCTGCCGAATCCGACACTGCGGCGCCCGGGCCTCCGCCCTGCTGCCGCCCGTGGGGGTGGTGTGGTCACTGCCCGGCTCCCATGCGGTATCCGACCCCGCGCACGGTGCGCACGAAGACCCCGCGGGTGGCGTCGTCGCCGAGTTTGCGGCGCAGGTGCCCGATGTGCACGTCGACCAGGTGTTCGTCGCCGACCCAGCTCGGGCCCCACACCGCGGTGATGAGCTGCGCCCGGGTGAACACCATGTTGGGGTGTGCGGACAGCGCGGCGAGGAGGTCGAATTCGGTGCGGGTCAAGGCGATCGGGGTACCGTCGACCCACACCTCGCGGCCGGCCGCATCGAGGGTCAACGACCCGAACGTACGGCGGCCGGTATCGGTGCCGGACTGCGCGGGGGTGCGGCCGTCCCCGGTCGAGGGTCGGGGGCGCCGCAACATGGCCTGGATGCGGGCGATGAGTTCACGCGGACTGAAGGGTTTGGTCATGTAGTCGTCGGCGCCGACCGACAGGCCGACCAGGGTGTCGATCTCGTCGGCGCGGGCGGTGAGCATGACGACGTAGGCGTCGGAGAACGTGCGCAGCTGCCGGCACACCTCGATCCCGTCCAGGTGCGGCAACCCCAGATCGAGCACCACGACATCCGGATCGACCTGCCGGGCGCGCTCGACGGCGTCGAGCCCGTCGTGCACGAGCGTGACCTCGCAGCCGGCGCGTTCGAGGTAGGTGCCCACAACCCGGGCCAGCGCCACTTCGTCTTCGACCACCAGCGCCCGCAGGCCGCTCGGGGGGACCGCTGCGCTCGAGGCAGAGGCGGGGACGAGCTGATCGGAACCGGAGGCCATGTCCCATCGTGACCGCCGCGGCGGGCCGGTGGCGACGTTCTTCAGCGAACCTTCATCGAACGCCAACCCGCGGCGTCGGGTAACGGGCCCAGACTCGGATCCGGGCCTTTCGAGGAAAGGAGCGGCCGTGATGTGGGGATCGGGCGCAGTGGGCTGGGCCGGCTGGATGGTGATGGCGCTGACGATGATCGGTTTCTGGGCGTTGGTGGCCTTCGGCATCGCCGCGCTGTTCCGCACCGGTCACCGCACCGGCACCCCGCCACCGCCGGCCGATCCGCTGCGCGTCCTCGACGACCGTTTCGCACGGGGCGAGATCGACGCCGACGAGTACCAAGCCCGGCGGCGGGCGCTGCGTCCCTATCGGTGAGCGGCGCCGACCTCGTGTCGTCCGTTGTCGTCCCAACGTTTCCAGGAGATGTGTGTGGTGCAGATGTCCCGCCGTATGTTTCTGCTCGGTGCGTCCGCGGCCGCCGGGGCGATGGCCCTCGGTGGGCCGGTCGGCTGCGCCCGCCCCGGTGTAGCGGGAAATCCGGTCGGGCCGGGCGCCGAGGCGGTGCGCCGGCTCGAGGCCCAACGCCGTACCACCGGGCAGGCGGTGGTCGCCGCGCAGGTGACGGCGCGGCCTGTGCAGGTCGACCTCGGCGGTACGGTGGTCTCGACCTGGGGCTATGGTGACACGCTGCCCGGTCCGCTGCTGCGGGCCCGGGCCGGGGATCTGCTGCAGGTGCGGGTCGACAACCGACTCGAGGCCGACACCAGCATCCACTTCCACGGCATCGCGATGAGCAACGACATGGACGGGGTACCGGGGCTCACGCAGGAGCCCATCGTCGCCGGGGAGTCGTTCACCTACGAATTCACGCCCCCGCATCCGGGCACCTACTTCTACCACTCGCATACCGGGCTGCAGCTCGACCGCGGCCTGTACGGGGTGGTGGTGATCGACGACCCGGCCGAGCCCGGCGGCTACGACGACGAATGGGTCGTCGTGCTCGACGACTGGGTCGACGGCACCGGCCGCACCCCCGACGATGTCGCCCGCGAACTCGGCATGCCGGCCCCCGGCCGGCTCGCCCCCCGCGCGGGTGGGATGGGCTCGATGATGGACCACGGCGCGATGGGCGGCATGGGCTCGATGATGGGTGCAGAGAGCATGCGCTCGGACCTGCTCGGCGGTGCCGGCGACGTGAACTACCCGTACTACCTGCTCAACGGCCGCACCCCCGTCGACCCGGTGACCCTGACCGCCGCCCCGGGGCAGCGGGTGCGGATCCGGCTGGTCAATGCCGCCTCGGACACCGCCTTCCGCGTCGGGCTCGGTGGACATGCGATGACGGTCACCCACAGTGACGGTTTCCCCGTGTCCCCCCGGAACACCGACGCGGTGCTGATCGGTATGGGCGAACGGTTCGATGTGCTGGTCACCCTCGCCGACGGGGTGTTCCCGCTCTACGCCGCCGCCGAAGGCAAACCCGGCCACGCGGTGGCCGTCGTGCGCACCGCCGCCGGGACGGCCACCACCGATACCCGGCCCGGCGAGCTGGATCGGCGGGTGCTGCTCGGCACCGCCCTGTCCCCGGCCGAGCAGGTGCGGTTGCCCCGACGATCCCACGACAACTACCTGAGCGTCGACATGGGCGGCACGATGGCCCCGTACCGGTGGATGCTCAACGGCGCCACCTTCCCCGACACCGCGCCGCTGACCGTCGCCCAGGGACAACGGGTACGGATGCGGCTGCGGAACATGTCGGCCATGTTCCACCCGATGCACGTGCACGGACACACCTTCGCCCTGGTCGACGGCGGAGCCCGCAAGGACACCGTGACGGTGCGTCCGATGCAGACTGTGGAAATCGAGTTCGACGCCGACAACCCGGGCCAGTGGGCCCTGCACTGCCACAACGCCTACCACCAGGAAGCCGGAATGATGACGACCCTGTCCTACCGCGCCTGAGAAGACGGAGCCTGCGTGTGACGACTCCTCCCGGCGAGCACCCCGCCACCGCCGAAGCCATGAGCACCCCACCGGCGGCCGTGCCGGCCCGCAAGGGCCCGCTGGCCGCGACCTGGAACGCCGTGTCCGCGGCCCTCGGCGCGGTGATGGGGCTGGCGCCGCACGTGCTGCACCACGTCGGCCTGATCGCCGGGGCCGCGCTGGTCACCGGCGCCGGGGGCAACCTGTTGTTCTTCGCCCTCGGGGTGGTGTTCTCGATTCCGCTGCTGCGCCGGCTGTTCCGGCGGTTCCACACCTGGAAGGCCCCGGCGTTCGCCCTGGTGGTGTTCGCGGCGATGTTCTCGCTCTCGGCGTTCGTGCTCGGACCGGCTCTGACCGGCCCCTCGGCCCCGAACCCTGCGCCGGCGCCGGGACCGAGCTCGGTGCCGACCACCACCGTCCCGGCCGACCACGGCGAACACCACAGCGGCTGAGGGACTGTCACCGCAGGGCTCGGCGGTACCCGTTTCGGGGGATGCAGAGTCTTCAACAGATCTTCACCGAACCACCAGCCGAAACCCCCACCGCGGCGGGAAGAGTCATCGGCGCACGGCTCCGGTACCAACCGACCCGCACATCCGGAATCCGAGGAGGCGAGATGGCTGATCATCGCCGGGGCACTGGTACCGACGAGCACGGACCCTGACCGAGACCCGGACTTCTTCAACGGATCTTCATCCAACCACCAGAAGATGCCGGGGCGGGGCGGGGCAGACTCGGACTCGATCAGCGATGACCGTTCACCGGTGTCGGCTACCGGTACTGCGGTTCGGCGGAACCGCACTGCGTACGGGGGCGAGTAATGCGTCCCCGCTATCAGAGGGAGGGACCGGATCGAATGAACCGAACCACCGTTCTCGAAGTAGGCGGCCTGCACTGGGCGACGTCGACGCCGGTCATCGAATCGGCCCTGCTGCGCCGACCGGGAGTGACCGCGGTGGAGGCCAACGCGGTGAACCAGACCGCCACCGTCACCTACGATCCGGACCGCACGTCGGTGGCGGAGCTGTCGAAATGGGTGCGGGACTGCGGCTATCACTGCGCCGGCCGCTCGGTGCCCGAGCACGTGTGCGACCCGATGAGCGAACCGGCTCCGGGCCCGGGCACACCCGCACATCCCCCGCAGCCGGCGGCGCACGAGATGCCTGGCGGGCACACCGCGCAGGAGCTGATGGGTCACGGCGGTCACGCCGGGATGTCGATGGACGCCATGGTCCGCGACATGCGCAATCGGTTCCTGGTGGCGCTGGTGCTGTCGATCCCGATCATGTTGTGGTCGCCGATGGGTCGCGAGATGTTCGGGTTCACCGTCCCGGCGCCGTTCGGCCTGCGCGACGACGTGTTCACCTTGTTGCTGAGCCTGCCGGTGATCTTCTACTCGTCGTGGATCTTCTTCGACGGTGCCTACCGGGCCTTGAAGGCGCGGACCCTGGACATGATGGTGCTCGTCGCCGTCGCGATCGGCACCGGCTGGCTCTACAGCGTGGGCGTGACACTGACGGGCGGCGGCGAGGTGTTCTACGAGGCCGCCTCCGTGCTGGCGAGCTTCGTGCTGCTCGGGCACTGGTTCGAGATGCGCGCCCGCGGCGGCGCCAACGATGCCATCCGGACCCTGCTCGAACTCGCCCCGCCGATGGCGGTGGTACTGCGCGACGGGCAGCCGGTGGAGATCCCCACCGCCGAGGTCGTGGTCGGGGACCTGCTCCTGATCCGACCGGGGGCGAAGATCCCGGTCGACGGCACCGTCGAGACCGGCAGTTCCGAGGTCGACGAATCCATGGTCACCGGGGAGTCCCTGCCGGTGACCAAGGCCGAAGGATCCGAGGTGATCGGTGCGTCGATCAACACCACCGGCACTCTGCGGGTACGGGCGACCAAGGTCGGCTCCGACACCGCGCTCGCGCAGATCGTCGCGCTGGTGCAGGAGGCCCAGAACTCCAAGGCACCCGGCCAGCGCCTGGCCGATCGCGCCGCATTCTGGCTGGTGCTCGTCGCCCTGATCGGGGGGCTGGGCACGTTCGTGGTGTGGTGGGCGGTCGACGGGGATGTGCAGCGGGCGCTGCTGTTTGCCATCACCGTCGTGGTGATCACCTGCCCCGACGCGCTCGGGTTGGCCACCCCGACCGCGATCATGGTCGGCACCGGTCTCGGCGCCCAGCGCGGCGTGCTGTTCAAGAACGCCACCGCCCTCGAGACCTCGGCCCGCATCGACACCGTGGTGATGGACAAGACCGGCACCTTGACCAAGGGCGAGCCGGAGGTCACCGACGTCGTCGTCGACGGGCTCACCGAGGACGAGCTGCTGACCCTGGTGACGGCGGTCGAACGCGAATCCGAACATCCTCTCGCCGGTGCGATCGTGCGCTATGCCGCCGCCCGCGGCCTTCCCGCGGTGTCGTTGGAGAACTTCCGCAACGTGCCCGGACACGGTGCGGTTGCCGAGGTGGCGGGCCGGCGGGTGGCCGTCGGCAACCGCAAACTCATGGTCGCCGAGAATGTCGACTTCGGCGCGTTGATGGACCGGCGCGACGAGCTGGCTTCGACCGGCCGCACCGCGGTCCTCGTCGCTGTCGACGGCCGCGGCGTCGGGGCGATTGCCCTGGCCGACGCCGCCCGGGAGACCTCGGCCGAGGCGGTGGCGTCGCTGCACGAACTCGGCATCGAGGTGGTCATGCTCTCCGGCGACAACGTGGCCACAGCCCGCCGCATCGCCGGACAACTGGGCATCGACACCGTCATCGCCGAGGTGCTGCCCGGCGACAAGGCCGACAAGATCGCCGAACTGCAAAGAGCCGGGAAGAAGGTCGCCATGGTCGGCGACGGCGTCAACGACGCACCCGCCCTCGCGCAGGCGGATCTGGGGATCGCCATCGGTGCCGGCACCGACGTCGCGATCGAAACCGCCGATCTGGTGCTGATGCGCTCGGACCCGCTGGATGTGCCGATTGCGCTGCGCATCGGCCGGGGCACCTTGCGCAAGATGCGGCAGAATCTCGGCTGGGCGGTCGGTTACAACGTCATCGCGCTGCCGATCGCCGCCGGCGTGTTCGAGCCCGCCTTCGGGCTGGTGCTGCGCCCGGAGATCGCGGCGTTGTCGATGTCCGGCTCGAGCCTGATCGTCGCGGTCAATGCGCTGATGCTCAAGCGGCTGCGGTTGCCGTCCCCACCGCAGGAGCAGCCGGCGCCGCGCCCGGCACCGGAGCCGATCCCTACCAGCCCGCACCGCTGACCTCACCGCGGTGTCGGCGCATCCAGGGGTCGACGCCAGGGTGGGATCGGGTGGCCGGCGCGGCCGTAGGATCGGTGGTGTGGTCCTCGTGTACGAGATCGCGCTCGTGCTGGTGTCCGTGCTGATCGTCTGGTTCTCGGTCTACGTGCTGTACCGCCTGGTCACCGACGACTCCGACGGTCGCCACTACCGCCGCTGACACCGCCGCTCCTGAACCCGGCGCACCTGAGGTGGGCAGGGCGATTCGACCTGACTGCGGTCTTCACGCCCCCGGGCCGGGCCGATGGGTGTGCAGGGCGTCGAGACGGCGCCGGTACTCGTCCTCGTCGATCTCGCCGCGGGCGAAGCGCATGGCCACAATCTCTTCCGGCGTCGGGGCATAGGGCGCCGGCGGTGGTGTCGACCGGGGAGTCGCGGCGCGCACCAGCATCACGATGCCGACGATCACCAACGCCCAGAACGCCACCATCCCGACGGTCATGAGCACATAACCCCAACCGTTCATGCCGTTGCCGTACCAGAACATCATCGAAACCACCCTTCCTCGCCCTCGGTCGGCGCTACCGGACACCGGCTGTCCGACCCGGTCGGCCGCAGCACCGGCACCCCGCGTGGGGCAGCGGTGCGCGGTCCCGGTGTGTTCGCTGTCCACGGTGCCCGGCCTCGATGAGCTCTTCGCCGTCGTTTCCGTGAAGATCTGCTCAAGAACAGCGGCGATGGTCGCCCAGGCGTCCGGGTCGGTCGCCGATTGCCGGAGGGGCCGGGGCGGGAAGGGGCCGCAGCGTCCACGGTCCGGGCACGGAGCGCCGTGTGACCCCGGCTCCGGGCTCGGCGCGGTGGTTCTTCAGGAAATCTTCACCGAAAGGTCCGAGTTGTCGCCGGGTGCGGCTGCCAGGCTCGGATCCGGACGAGGTGCGGCCGGCCGGTCGGCCGCACCGCAGAGGGCGTATCACACCCGCAGTGGTCCGCGTCCCCCGCCGAGGGGTGAGGCGGGCCGGGTTTGCCGCAGCCGCTGTGGGGGATGCCTTCGCTATCGCGACCGTGGTGTCGGCCCGGTGCGTGTACACGACGGAAAGGAATGTTCTTGTGAGGAAGAAGTCTCTGGCCACCGGCGCAGTGGCGGTCGCTGCGGCGCTCACCCTGGCCGCCTGCAGCGACTCGGGCAACGATCAGGCCTCGCAGGCGAGCCCGTCGGCGACGGCGACCACCAGCGCCTCCGCCGAGACGGCCGCCGACCACAACCAGGCGGATGTGACCTTCGCCCAGCAGATGATCCCGCACCACAGCCAGGCCATCGAGATGAGCGACGTCATCCTGGCCAAGGAGGGCATCGACCCGCGGGTCACCGAACTGGCCCAGCAGATCAAGGCCGCCCAGGGCCCGGAGATCGAGCAGCTGCAGAGCTGGCTCACCGACTGGGGGCAGCCCACCATGCCCATGGGCACGACCAGCATGCCGATGGCCACTCCGAACATGCCCATGTCGTCCCCCGGGATGGAGATGCCCGGACACGACATGCCGATGCAGTCCACCACGATGCCCGGCGGCGGACAGATGGGTGGCGGCATGAGCGGGATGATGTCGGCCGAGGACATGACCGCCCTGCGCGACGCACAGGGTGTCGACGCGTCCCGCCTGTTCCTGACCCAGATGATCGAACATCACCGCGGCGCGATCGCGATGGCGCAGACCGAGGTCGACTCCGGGCAGAATTCCGACGCGGTGGCCATGGCGCGCACCATCGCCGAGACGCAGCAGCAGGAGATCACCACGATGGAGAACATTTTGTCCTCGTTGTGACCGCGAGAAAGCCGCCGCGCTCGCGCGGTCGACACGGTGGGGCCCGGCACGCGGACGTGCCGGGCCCCACCGGTCAGCGGGGAGCACCGCCCGGTCCGACCGCGTCAGTTCAGTGTGTACAAGACCTCGGCCGTGGCGGCGTAGGCGGTGTCGAACCCGGTGGCGGTCAGCGCCTCCACCTGCCCGACGAAGGCCCGCTGCTCCCAGGCGGCGCCGTCCCGGCTGCGCCAGGCGTAGCCGTCGGCATCGATGCCCCACAGCCCGTCGCCGGTGCCGGCCAGCAGCACGAGGGCGGGTGCGTCCTCGACCGGGGTGAAGGTGCGTGCCAGGTCGGTGCTGCGCTCGAGCCCGGCCGGCGTGATCGCCCACACCGCGCCCGGGGTCAGGGCCAGGGCCGCGGCCGCCACGGTGGCACCGGCGCTCCAGGTGGCGCCGGCGTCGGTGGACACCCGGATGCCGCGGGTGCCGTCGAAACCGACCACCACGGTGCCGTCCGTGGCCAGGGCGTGGAAATCCACCTCTCCGAGCAGGGACCGGTCGGTCCAGGTGCGCCCGCCGTCGTCGCTGCGGCGCAAACCCAGCGGGTTGGGGCCGGGGTTCGACGGACCCGGATGGCCCGAGGCGACCAGCACGTCGCTGCCGGACACCCCGGCCAGCCCCATCAGATCGTCGTCGGAGGTGCCGACCTCGGTGGTGGCGCCGGACGGCGCGACCGCGACCAGTCCGCTGTGGGTGCCGGCCAGGATCGTGCCGGCGGAATCGACGCTCATCCCGTGCACGTGATCGAGCGCCGGGGACAACGCAACGCGCGGTGCGGTGGCGGCGCCGGAGGGTACGGTCGCCGCGCGAGGGGTGTCGGGGGACGAGCATCCGGCCACGAGCAGGGCAGCTGCGGCCAACGCCGACACCGCGCCCGGCAGGCTCGTCCAGGTGCGCGCACGCGCCTTGAGGTCCATGGAGAACTGGTCGCGATTCATGCAGCTCGCTGCCGGAGCTGTTCGCGCACCCGCAGGCGCTCCTGCTCGGTCAGCACGATCGTCAGCGGCGACAGGTTCCGCATCTCCGCTCCTCTCACACTCGACAGACCGAGTGCCCTCAGTGTAGGGGGACGGTAGCGGTCGAGAGCACGCGAGATTCGGGCAACCCCCGGCACCGGAGCCTGGGGCGCCGCCCGGCGGCGACGACGCGCCTGCTGCGGGCACACCCGATACGGCCCCGGCAACAAGAGCGCCACCGGAGGGGAAGACCCCGGCGCCGCACCCGCAAGCCCCACCCTGCCGCGCCCGGCCGACGGCGGGCACTGGGGCGGGACCGGGCGGTCCGTCGCCCCGACCGCCGGGGTGATCACCTCCACCTTCGGGGACGGGCGGGGACACGGAGGCATCGACATCGCCAATACCATGGGCGCACCGATCGTCGCCGTCGCCGACGGGGAGGTCATCAGCGCCGGACCGGCACAGGGCTACGGGCTGTGGGTACGCATCCGGCACGACGACGGCACGGTGACCACCTACGGCCACAACAACACCAACCTGGTGACGGCCGGGCAACGAGTCGAAGCCGGGCAGAAGATCGCCACCGTCGGAGATCGCGGCAACTCCACCGGACCCCACTTGCACTTCGAGGTCGAAGACCGCTCCGGCGCCAAGACCGACCCGGCGCAGTGGCTGGCCGACCGCGGCACCCCCATCATCGCTGCGGACTGACCTCCGAGCGGGCAACCGCACCGCCCCACTGGCACAGCCGCAGCGCACCCACGCCGGGCGGCGCACGACAGCTCGAATGAACCGGTGCCACGCCATGCGCGCCGGCAGGTTCCGAAGTGCGGGGGTGCTGCGGCCCACTCCTGCCGTGTCCGGACACCGAAAGTCGAGATCTCGTGAAGATCTGTTGAAGAAGACGGATCTCGCAGGCGAGGTGGCACATCGGGGAACAACAGAGCGCCATAGTGGGACGATCCCGCCCCCGAGGGTTACTCGGCTCCAGAAAGGTCACGGCCGTGAACATGATGGGCATGATGGACCAGGCGCACACCCTGCTGCACCAGCTGATGATGTGGCTCCACCAGATGGGCGGGATGCCCATGATGAACATGCCGATGTAGCGCCGCCGCTCGCCGACCACCCGGGTCTCGGCCCCGGCAACGGGCACCGGCCCGGCAGGCAATCCCGGCCATCTACAGCGGAAAGTCACAACGGCGAGGGCGCCCACACGGTCGCCTGCGCTCGGCGTGCCGCGACCGGTACTGCGGCGCTCGTCGCCGGTTCACACGTCCAGCGTCACCGAGCACGACCACCCTTCCGGTCCTCGGTCGAGGCGCAGCTCGTGGAGCGACACCGCCTTCGGGACCGCACCGATCTGGGGCACCGCGGCGGCGTCGACCATCGAGAACCGCGCCTCCGCTGTGCCGCCGCCGGATTCGACGACCACGTCGATCGGGATCTCCCCGGCCGTGTCGAGCAGATAGATCACCTCGTCGAGCACCGCGACGAGCAGGTCCTCGTCGCCGTCGGCCGTCAACGGGCGGTTGCGGACCCGGCCGGGTCCCGCGGACGAGATGTCGGCGAAGCTCGCGACGGCGCCGCGCACCGCCTGCGCGATGCACTCGTCACGGGTCGGTGCCCACGCCTCGATGCGCAGATCCGCCGTGTGCGGCACCGACCGGTACCCGCTTCCGTTCATGATTCGCTCCCGGGCCTGTGCAGCAGGCACTGCAGATCTTATGGTGGAACGAGGCCGCCGACGTCGCGTTCCCGCCCCCGGATCGGACAGTGATGAGGATCGTCGAGGAGACCCCGTACCGGTTCCGGATCGATCGGGCCGGCGCGATGCGCGTACCCGGGATCGTCTTCGCCGCCCGGTCCCTGCTCCCCGTCGCGGAGGGGGACGAGGCGCTCACCCAGGTCGCCAACGTCGCGACGCTGCCCGGCATCGTCACCGCGTCGTTCGCCATGCCGGACGTGCACTGGGGTTACGGCTTTCCCATCGGCGGGGTCGCGGCGACGGACATCGACGACGGCGGCGTCGTCTCCCCCGGCGGCGTGGGCTTCGACATCTCGTGCGGCGTACGGCTCCTGATCGCACGCGACGCGGACCGGTCCGCCCTCGCGTCGCGCCTGGGTGTGTTGATGGACCGGCTCGGTCGCGTCGTACCGCGCGGCATGGAGACCCGGGGCGTGTGGGAACTCCCGGACCGTACCGTGCTGCGGCAGGTGCTCGCGGGCGGCGCCCGCTTCGCGGTGGAGCAGGGGCACGGCGTCGCCCGCGACCTCGAGCGGTGTGAGGACCGTGGCGTGTTGGACGGCGCCGACCCGGACTCGGTGAGCGACCGTGCCGTCGAGCGGGGCCTCGGTCAGCTCGGCAGCCTCGGGTCGGGAAACCACTTCCTCGAGGTCCAGGCCGTCGAGCGGGTCTTCGATCCGGACACCGCGCGGCTGATGGGGCTCGACGTGGGCACGGTGTGCGTGATGATCCACTGCGGATCCCGCGGCCTGGGCCACCAGATTTGCACCGACCATGTACGTGAGATGGGTAAGGCAATGGGCCGCTATGGGATTCACGTCCCCGACCGGCAGCTGGCGTGCGTTCCGGTCCGGTCGCCGGAGGGGGAGGCCTATCTCGGGGCCATGGTGGCGGCGGCCAACTACGGCCGGGCCAACCGGCAGTTGCTCACCGAGGCGGCCCGCCGGGTCTTCGAGGAAACGGCCGGCACGACCCTCGACCTCCTCTACGACATCTCGCACAACCTGGCGAAAATCGAGCGGCACGAGGTCGGCGGCCGGGTCCGCGCGCTGTGCGTGCACCGCAAGGGCGCGACGCGGTCCCTGCCGCCGGACCACCCCGACGTGCCCGCCGACCTCACCGATGCAGGGCAGCCCGTGCTCATCCCCGGCACGATGGGCACCGCGTCGTACGTGCTGGCCGGTGTCGCCGGGAACCCGGCGTTCTACTCCACCGCGCACGGGGCCGGTCGGGTGCAGAGCCGGCACCGTGCTGCCCGGCACACCGACGGCCGGGCGGTGCGCGACGCACTCGAGACGCACGGGGTGCTCGTGCGGGGAAGCTCGTGGCGGGGACTCGCCGAGGAGAAGCCGGAGGCGTACAAGGACATCGACGCGGTGGCGGAGGTGAGCGAACGTGCGGGCCTGGCCCGCCGGATCGCCCGGCTCGTGCCGCTCGGCGTCGTCAAGGGGTGAGCGCCGAGCGGCCGGACCGAATGTCACATGCGTTCGATTCGATCGAACGCATGTGACATTCGGTCGCCCACGGACGGTGTCGAGAGTTTCTGCATTGGAAACCGCTGCCCGGCAACTTCTCTCAGGCGATACCGCGGATGGGCCATTGCGGGTCCACGTCCGACGCGTCGCGGCCGAGGCCCGAGAGGTACTCGGCGAAATTGCGTTGCCGCTCCGCGTGCCAGGCCGCCTGGTCCGTCATGATGTCCAGGTCGGCGAGCTGCGGGAAGCGGGTGCACAGCGCCCGCGCCAGTTGCCCGGCCGCGAGTGCGTCCGCCTCGGCCTGATGGGCGGCGGTCAGCGTGACGCCGTACGCAGCGCAGACCGCCTGCAGGGTGCGGCCGCCCTCGCGGCCGCGGTCCATCTCGCGGTCGACGACGTACGGGTCGAACACCAGGCCCGTGGCGAGTCCCGGCAGGCCCAGCCGGCGGCCCTCGGCGTCGATGACCGTCAGGTCGTAACTGGCGTTGAACGCCACGACGATGTGATCGCGGACCCAGGCCTCGCACAGTGCCTCGCGGATCTGGGCGTAGCCGGCCGTGTACTCGAGGCCCTCGGCGCGCGCCCGCTCCGTGGTCACGCCGTGGATCGCCGACGTCTCCTCCGGGATCTCGATGCCCGGATCGAGCAGCCACGTCCGCGACGCGACGGTGTCACCGTCGAGGACGACGACGGACGCGGTCACGATGCGCGCGATCCGCGGATCGCGGTCGGTGGTCTCGAGGTCGAACGCGCAGATCGGTCGATCGGGCCAGTGCGTCATCGGGGGTCCTGTCGTCGGTCGTGCGGGCGGTGAGGGCGGTCACGGCGATTGTGGCCGCAGCCACCGACACCGTCCGCCGGGCGGCGCGACGTCGTGCGCCGGACCGGCCGAAATGGCTCCGTGCGGCACGAAGGCGTACGCTGCTGGTGTTTCGTCAGGCCCCCGGAGCGGTTCCGGGTGATGTGGAGGAGGTGGGACTCGCGATGCGCAGTCGACCTCCGAGTACCGGCTGACGGCAGCCCGTACGCGTCCTTTCGGTGCGCGACGGTTGCCGCCGCGTGTACGTCCCACGGCGAATGCCGTCGCCGTCGTCCCCCGTGCCCCCCGAAAGGCCGTGCCGACATGCTGCCGAACCGTTCCGTCCGTGCCCTGCTGCCGCGTCGCTCCGCGGCGGCGACCGCCGACCCGTCCGCCGGGTTCGGTGCGTCCCTGCACCCCGCCGTCGCGTCGAGTCCCGGCCGTGACGCCGCGGGGGCGGAGAGCAGCATCGTCGACAGCGCGGTCTACCGTGACGGCCGCCGCGTCGCGTCGCCGGCGACACTCGCGCAGGCCCTCGACTGCCTGCCCGAGCCCGGCTCGATGGCGTGGATCGGGATGTACCGGCCCACCGACGCTCAACTCAACGCCGCCGCAGAGCAATTCGGGCTGCACGAACTCGCGGTCGAGGATGCCATCGTCGCGCATCAGCGCCCGAAGCTCGAGCGGTACGGCGACACGCTGTTCGTCGTGCTGCGGGCCGCCCGCTACGTCGACGAATCCGAGCGGGTCGACTTCGGTGAGGTGCACGTCTTCGTCGGCCCGACGTTCGTGCTGACCGTCCGGCACAGCGAATCGCCCGACCTGTCGGCGGTGCGGGACCGGATGGAGAGCGAGCCGGATCTGCTGCGGCTCGGCCCCGAGGCGGTGCTCTACGCGATCCTCGACGCCGTCGTCGACGGGTACGCGCCGGTCGTCGCGGGCCTGCAGAACGACATCGACGAGATCGAGACCGAGGTGTTCAGCGGCGATCCGCGGGTCTCGCGCCGCATCTACGAACTGTCCCGTGAGGTCATCGAGTTCCAGCGGGCGGCCAAGCCGCTGCTCACCGTGCTGTCCGGTCTGTCGTCGGGATTCGCCAAGTACCGCACCGACGACGAACTGCAGCGCTACCTGCGGGACGTCACCGACCACGCGACGACGGTCGTCGAGCAGGTCGACAGCTTCCGTCAGCTGCTCGGCAACATCCTCACGGTCAACGCGACGCTGGTCTCACAGATGCAGAACGAGGAGATGCGCAATCTCAGCCGGGCGAGCATCGAGCAGAACGAGGAGATCAAGCGGATCTCGGCGTGGGCGGCGATTCTGTTCGCGCCCACGCTGATCGGCACGGTCTACGGGATGAATTTCGACACCATGCCGGAATTGCATTGGGCCGCAGGATATCCCATGGCTCTACTGATGATGGTCATGACGTGCGCGGGGCTCTACGCGATCTTCCGCCGCCGCGGCTGGTTGTAGCCGGCCGCGGCGGACGGCGACCTCAGAGTGTGTCGGTGCAGACCACGAAACGACGCTCGCTGTAGACGAATCCGCCTTCGGAGACGGAGCAGTCGTTCACGTTGTCGGTGTTCTGCAGGATCTCGGTGACCTTCTCCGTCTCGGGGCCGGGCGCGGCGCAGTCGACGCGTTGCGGGTCCTCACCGGAGATGTCCATGCAGCTGTCCACCACCCAGTCGACGTCGAGGCACAGGGCGCCCACCTCGACACCGGCGGAGGATTCGTAGTAGGTCTGGTCGGCGTCCGAGACACACTGCTCGCTGGAGTCGACGATGTCGATCACCTTGTAGTTCGAGTCCATGCTGCCGCAGGTCGCGTTCTCGATGGTCGCGTCGTCGACGGTGCCGCCGAGGCGCACGCAGTCGCCGATCTCGACGTCGATGTCCAGGCCGGAGGAGCCGGGGGACGTCGGTGCCGTGGTAGTGGTCGGACGGCCGGTGGTGGTCCGGGTATCCGATGCACTGGCCGACGTGGTCTCGGACCCGGACTCGGGCACCGCCCGGGGCTCGACGTCCGATCCGCACGCGCCGAGTACCAGAGCCGCCGCGGCCAGCGCGACGGCGGTGCCGCTCACCCGTCGAATGAAGTTCATGGGGGGAGAGCGTACGGAATGTCCGCCTCGGGCGGGAAACGTAGGGTGATTTCTCGCAAATCCGGCGGGCACGAGTCGGCTCCGGGTGCGACCATGGGCCGGTGCAGCTGCCCGTCGCTCCGCCGATCGCACCGATGCTCGCCAAGGCCGTGTCCGAGGTCCCGGCTCAGCCCGCCGACGGCGACCCCGAGTGGTCGTACGAGCCGAAATGGGACGGCTTCCGCGCCGTCGTGTTCCGCGACGGCGACGAGGTGGTGTTCGCCTCGCGCGGCGGCAAGGACCTCGTGCGGTACTTCCCGGAACTGGCGGCGGCGGTGCGGGCCGAGTTGCCCGCCCGGTGCGTCGTCGACGGTGAGATCGTGGTGCCGCGCCCGCGCGACGGCCGGATCCGGCTCGACTGGCAGGCGCTGTCCGAGCGAATCCACCCGGCGGCGAGCCGCATCGCGTTGCTCGCCGAGCAGACCCCCGCGCAGTTCGTCGGCTTCGACCTGCTCGCGATCGGTGACGAGAACCTGATGGAGGCGCCGTTCGCGCGGCGCAGGGAGCGGCTGCGGGCGGTGGTCGGCGGCGGCCCCAGCTGCCACGTCACGGCCGCCACCCGCGACGCGGACACCGCCGGCCGGTGGTTCGCCGAGTTCGAGGGTGCCGGTCTCGACGGGGTCGTCGCCAAGCGTCTCGACGGGCCCTATGTGCCGGACAAGCGGGAGATGCTCAAGGTCAAGCACGCCCGCACCGCCGACTGCGTGCTCATCGGCTACCGGCCGCACAAGAGCATCGACGGGGTCGGGTCCCTGCTGCTGGGCCTGTACGACGGCGGCGACGAACCGGTGATGGTGGGCGGTGCGTCGGCGTTCACCGTCGAACAGCGCAAGGAGCTGCTCGCCGAACTCGCACCGCTGCGGGTCGGCGCCGACGTCGTCGCCGAGGGGGAGCCGAGCCGGTGGCGGACGGCGGTGGACCGCCGATGGATACCGCTGCGGCCGGAGCGGGTCCTGGAGGTGGCCTACGACCAGATGGAGGGCAACGCCGAGACCGGCCTGCGGTTCCGGCACGCGGCGCGGTTCCTGCGGTGGCGACCGGACCGCGAGCCGCGCAGCTGCACCTTCGAGCAGTTGGACGTGCCGGTGCGGTACGACCTCGGCGACGTCCTCGACCGGACAGGAGTGTGACCTCCGGTGCCCGATGCGAAGCGTTCTCCCGCCGTGGAACTGGACGTCGGCGGCGTGCCCGTCCGCCTGTCCAACCCCGACAAGGTGTACTTCCCCCGGCTCGGAGAGGCCGGCACCAAGCGCCGCCTCGTCGAGTACTACCGGACCGTCGCGACGGCCGGCTCGGCGCCGCTGCTGCAGGCGCTGCGGGAGCGGCCGACACATCTGCAGCGGTTCCCCGACGGGATCGAGGGCGAGGAGATCTACCAGAAGCGGGTGCCTGCCCGCCGGCCCGACCACGTCGCGACGTGCGAGGTGACGTTTCCGTCCGGCCGCACCGCCGACGTGCTGCGGGTGCGCAGCGCGGCGGACGTCGTGTGGGCGGCGAACCTGGGCACCGTGACGTTCCACCCGTGGGCGGTGCGCTGCGGGGACGTCGACCGCCCGGACGAGTTGCGCATCGATCTCGACCCGCAGCCGGGGACCGCGTTCGACGACGCCCGCGCGGTCGCGCTCGAGGTGCTGCGACCGCTGCTCGACGAGCTGGGTCTGGTCGGTTTCCCGAAGACGTCGGGCGGCCGCGGCCTGCACGTGTACGTCCGCATCGTCCCGGAGTGGGACTTCGTCGGCGTGCGCCGCGCCGGGATCGCCCTGATGCGGGAGGTGGAACGCCGCAGCGGCGGCCGGGGCACCACCGCGTGGTGGAAGGAGGAGCGCGGGCAGCGCATCTTCCTCGACTTCAACCAGAACGCCCGGGACAAGACGATCGCGTCGGCATATTCGGTGCGGCGCACCCCGATCGCGACGGTGTCGACACCCCTGACGTGGGACGAACTCGTCGACGCCGACCCGGACGATCTCACGATCGCGACCGTGCCGGGCCTGCTCGAGCGCCGCGGCGATCCGATGGCCGCGATGGACGAGACCGCGCAGGCGCTCGACGTGCTGCTCGAGATGGCCGAGCGGGACGCCGCCGCGGGCCTCGGCGACCTGCCCTACCCGCCGACCCATCCGAAGATGCCGGGCGAGCCGAAGCGGGTGCAGCCGTCCCGCGACACCGACCGCAAGCGGCCCGGCTAGGGATTCACCGGGGCGGTGACCTCTCGTGACCGCATCGATGCCCGCCGACCCGGTGAACCGGTGAGCGTCTCCGTAGACTCCCCCTGGGGGATTCGGTTTGCGGGGGACGAGGCCGGAGGAGGCAGTCACCGTGTCGGTGGTAGCGGATGCGCGGAAGTCGGTTCGGGTTCTCGGTGGTGGGGCCGTGGTGGCGGCGGCCGTCGGGGCCGCACTCGTCGCGGCGCCGTCCGCGCAGGCGGTGACGTGTGCGGCGCCCCCGGGTTCGGCGGCCTCGGTCACCCAGCTCGACGGGCGGACCGCGTGCGGCGCGGTCGCGGACGCACCGAGCGGCGCGTGGGCCCACGGCGACGGCGGAGTCGGCTTCGCCGACGCGCGCACCGGGGCGCGGGTGCTCGCGGCCGGGCTCTCGGGGGGTGCCGGGGCGGGCGAGGCCCGCGGCGGTTCTCTCGCCACGCTCGGTTTCGGTGAGGACGCGCTGGCCCTGGGCATCGTCGAGGAGCCCGCGACCGCGCTCGTCGTGGCCGGCCCGCAGTCCCAGGCCTTCATCGGCGACCTGCGCGACCCGGTGCTGTGCGAGGGGTCCGCCGCGACCGCCGTCAACCTCACCACCGGCCGTGGGTGCGTCGTGCTGGGGACGTTCCGGTACGTCACGCCCTGACCGGGAGCCTGCGGAAAACCCGTTCGGGACCGGACGCTGCGACGTAACCTGGCGGCACGATGTCGACTGGGAGGTACCACGGATGACAGCCCGACCGGTGCGGGGCGCGGCGGCGGTACAGGAACCGCCGCCGACCGAGATGCACGTCGACCGGCGATTCCTGCCGCTCGCGGATCGCTTCTTCGACCTGTACCGGCTGCCCCGGCACGGGGGCGGGGCCCTCGCGGCCTACCTGGACGGCGAGAAGGTGCTCGACATCTGGGCGGGCTGGGCCACCCGCGACCGGCGGTGGAACCGCGACACGGTGTCGCTGTCCTTCTCCACCGGCAAGGGCGTGGCGTCCACCGTGGTGCACCGGCTCGCCGACCGCGGCCTGATCGACTACTTCGCCCCCGTCGCGCGGTACTGGCCGGAGTTCGCGGCGGCCGGCAAGGAGGACGTCACCGTCGCGGACGTGCTCACCCACCGGGCCGGACTGCACCGGGTGCGCAACCTGCGGCCCGGCCGGATGGGCATCGTCGACTACGACGCCACGGTGCGTGCGCTGGCCGCAGCCCCACCCGACCCGCGCCGGCTGGAAGGCCCGGGATACCACGCCGTCACGTACGGCTGGCTCGTCGCGGAGATCGTGCAGCGCGTGACCGGGTCGCCGTTCGTCGACGTCGTCCGGCAGGAGATCGCCGAACCCCTGGGTACCCCCGAATTCTGGTTCCGGGTGCCGGAGGAGCAGCGGCACCGCATCGCCAAGCTGTTCCCGCGGATCAATCCCGCCGGCCTGCACTGGGGGATGACCGCCTCGGTGCTGTCCCGGGTGAGCCTCACCCGGGGCCTCGCGGAGGCCGCGATGCCGGAGGAGTTCGACGAGCTGGTGCGCGATCCCGCGGTGCACGACGCGGTGATGCCCGGCTGGAACGGGGTGTTCTCGGCGCGCGCCCTGGCGCGGATGTACGGGGCGATCGCCGCGGGCGGCACGATCGACGGCGTGCAGTTCCTGCACCCGGAAACCATCGAGGCCATGAGCGAGGTCCAGGTGCGCGGCCGCGACTACGTGCTCGGGGTCCCGATGGCGTGGCGGCTCGGCTACCACCAGCCGGTGTTCGTCAGCCGGGAGCGGCCGCGCGGGGCGCTCGGCCACTACGGGGTCGGCGGTTCCGGCGCCTTCGCCGACCTCGACACCGGACTGGCGCTCGCGTTCACGACGAACCGGCTGGGCAGCGGTCCGATCGCGCTGGGCGATCTGCGCCTCGCGCGGCTCGGCGCGCTGGCGCGCGACCTGGCCCGCCGCGCCTGAGGAAGGTGCCGCGGCGCCTACCCCCACGATTGTTCGAAGCAGTTCGATACGGAGGGAGCGACACTGTGAGCCACGTGTACCGGGTGATCGAGGTGGTGGGTTCGTCGACGGACAGCGTCGACGACGCGATCAAGCAGGCCGTCGCGCGTGCGGCGGAGACCACGCGCCACCTCGAGTGGTTCGAGGTGATGAACGTCAGGGGCCACATCGACGACGGGGCCGTCGCGCACATCCAGGTGACCGTGAAGATCGGCTTCCGCATCGAGCCGACCGACGGCTGACGCGTCCGGTCCGGTGGCGGGGGACACGCCGGGAGAGCAGGGGCGGCGAACCGGATCTCGACCGGAATTGGAACACGTTATAGTCTGAGTGGGTCGTCGAACCCCCGGCACTTCAGGCAGGTATCCACCGTGGTTTACGTGATCACCCAGGCGTGTTGCAACGATGCCTCGTGCGTCGAGGTCTGCCCCGTCAACTGCATCCATCCCACGCCCGACGAGGCGCCGTTCGCCACCACCGAGATGCTCTACATCGACCCGGACACCTGCATCGACTGCGGCGCGTGCGTGGACGAATGCCCGGTGGACGCGATCTACGCCGACAACGAGCTGCCCGCCGCGCACGAGCCCTATCTGAAGATCGCCGAGGACTACTACCGGCGATACCCGATCGGACCGGACTGGCCCGAGGAACGCGACCGCACCAAGATTCCCGCCGAGCTCGGCACCCTGCGGGTGGCGATCGTCGGCTCGGGGCCGGCGGCCTGCTACGCCGCGCTGGAGCTGACCGGCCGGGCCCGTGTCGAGGTCGACATCTTCGACCGCCTGCCCACCCCGTACGGCCTCGTCCGCGCAGGTGTCGCCCCGGACCATCAGAGCACCAAGGCCGTCGGCGAGCTGTTCCGTAGTGCTCTCGGCCACAAGAAGAGCCAGTGCTGGTTCAACGTCGAGGTGGGCACCCACATCAGCCACGAGGAACTACTCGCGCACCACCATGCCGTGCTCTACGCCGTCGGCGCCGCCGGGGACCGGCGCCTGGACGTGCCCGGCGAGGACCTGCCCGGTTCGCACGCGGCCACCGAGTTCGTCGCCTGGTACAACGGACACCCCGACTACGCCGACCGCACCTTCGACCTGTCCGGCGAACGCGCGGTGATCGTCGGCAACGGCAACGTCGCCCTCGACGTGGCGCGGGCACTGGTCATGGACCCGGACGAGCTGGCGAAGACCGACATGGCCGACCACGCCGTCGCCGCCCTGCGCGAGTCGAACATCCGCGAGGTCGTCGTCGTGGGACGCCGCGGACCCGCCCAGGCCGCCTACACCAACCCGGAACTGCTGGCCCTCGGTCAGCTCACGGGCGTCGACGTCGTCGTCGACCCGGCCGAGGCCGAACTCGACCCGGCCAGCCGCGCCCTCGTCGACGACCCCACCGCCGAACCGCGGATCGCGCTGAAGGTCGAACAGGTCCAGGGCTTCGCCCAGCGGCGCCCCACCGAGGGCAACAAGCGGATCGTGCTGCGCTTCCTCGCCGCCCCTGTCGAGCTGAGCGGTGACGGCCGGGTCGAATCGATCACCCTCGAACGCACCGAACTGGTCGAGGCGAACGGCCGGCTCGAGGCGCACCGCACCGGGCAGACCGAGACCCTGGCCACCGGCCTGGTCCTGCGTTCTGTCGGCTACCGCGGGGCCCCCGTCGCCGACCTGCCGTTCGACGACCAGCGCGGCATCCTCCCCAACGAGGAGGGCCGGGTCGTGGACCCGGAGACGAACGAGCCGCTGCCCGGCGTGTACACCGCCGGCTGGATCAAGCGCGGACCCACCGGCGTCATCGGCACCAACAAGCAGTGCTCCGCCCAGACCGTCGAGCACTTGGTCCAGGATTTCGTGGCCGGCCGGCTCGTCGCACCCGTCGCCGACCGGGAGAAGCTCGCGGCGCTGGTCTCCGAGCGCCGGCCGGAGTACGTCGACTACCGGGGCTGGCAGCAGATCGACAAGCAGGAACGCGCCCGGGGCGGCGCCGCGGGTCGCTCTCGCGTGAAGTTCGTCGCTGTCGCCGATCTCCTTGCCGCCTCTCGAATCGAGTCCTGACCTGGGCGCGAGCCCGCGAGGGGTGGTCCGGGCGGGCATGGTCGAATTGCCCGCTTGCGGGGGAGCTGTGTCTAATGGGTTCGCCAAGTCGTCGCTGTCGGGGCGGACGTGGGTGCGACGGCACGAACGAACGATGGGTTGTCGAATGTTCGAGAAGAAGGGTCGGCCGAGCAGTCGTGGCCGCGCCGGTCGCTGGTCCGGCCGTGTCGCCACCGCGCTGGTGGGGGCCGGCGCCGCCATGCTCACCATGACGGGACCCGCCGCCGCGGTACCCCTGTGGCCGGGCGGGCCCGAACTGCCGAGCGTGCAGGAACTCGTCGAGAGGCTTCCGGGCGGCTCGAACTCCGTCGCACCCACGCCGCCGCCGTTCTCGGCCCCGTCGATCAACCCGTCGAACGGTGAGACGGTCGGCGTGGCCCAGCCGATCATCATCCGCTTCGACGAGAACGTCACCGATCGCGCGGCCGCCGAGCGCGCCATCACCGTCACGTCGAACCCGCCGGTGTCCGGGCACTTCTACTGGGCCTCGGACCGGCAGGTGCGGTGGCGGCCGTTCGAGTTCTGGCCGGCCCACACCCAGGTCACCGTGAACGCCGGGGGCACGCAGTCGTCGTACACCGTCGGCGACGCGCTGATCACCGTCGCGGACGACAACACCAAGACCATCACCGTCACCCGCAACGGCGAGGTCGTCAAGACCATGCCGACGTCGTTCGGCAAGCCCGGCTACGAGACGCCCAACGGCACCTACATCGTCGGCGAGAAGTTCCGCGACATGTACATGGACTCGTCCACGTACGGCGTTCCGGTCGACTCGCCCGAGGGATACCGCACCTACGTCGAGTACGCGACCCGCATCTCCAACAGCGGCATCTTCGTGCATGCGGCGCCGTGGTCCGAGTGGGCGCAGGGCAACACCAACGTCAGCCACGGGTGCCTGAACGTGAGCACCGAGGACGGTCGCTGGTTCTTCGAGAACGCCCAGAAGGGCGACCCGGTGATCGTGCAGAACACCGGTGGCGGCACCCTCAACGGCTGGGACGGCCTCGGCGACTGGAACCTCTAGCCGGACAACGGTCGACGCCGGCGAGCACCTGGTGACCTTCCGGGTGGCGAGAGTACTCGCCGGCGCCAGACCGGCGTAACCTCCGGTTCGCCCGCGGCAGGCACACTGCCGCAGTGCGCTCGAGTCCGGAAAGAGTATTGCCCCAACCCGATCGGGGGCTGTCGCGACGCCCATGGGGCGACTACGCGCTGTTCGCCACGCTGATCGGACCGAATCTCGCGCTGCTGATCCTGTTCACGTACCGGCCGCTCGTCGACAACATCCGCCTCTCGTTCTTCGAGTGGAACATCTCGAGCCCCACCGCCACGTTCGTCGGATTCGGCAACTACCGCGAGTGGTTCGGCCGCGCCGACACCTGGCAGATCGTCGGCAACACCGTCGTGTTCACCGTCGCCACCGTCGCGGGATCCATGCTGCTCGGTCTGGCGCTGGCGCTGTTGCTGGACCGTAAACTCCTGGGCCGCAACCTCGTCCGCTCCGCACTCTTCGCGCCGTTCGTCATCTCCGGCGCCGCGGTGGGCGTGGCGTTCCAGTTCGTGTTCGACCCGAACTTCGGCCTCGTCCAGGACCTGCTGGACAGGGTCGGGATCGGCGCCCCGGACTTCTACCAGGATCCGGCCTGGGCGCTGGTGATGGTCACCCTCACCTACCTGTGGAAGAACCTCGGCTACACCTTCGTCATCTATCTCGCCGCCCTGCAGGGCCTGCGCCCCGAACTCTCCGAGGCCGCCGCGATCGACGGCGTCTCGTCGTGGACCGCCTTCCGGCGCGTACTCCTGCCGCAGCTGCGGCCCACCACCTACTTCTTGTCGATCACCGTGCTGCTCAATTCGTTCCAGGTCTTCGACATCATCAACGTGATGACCCGGGGCGGACCGCTCGGCACCGGAACCACCACGATGGTCTACCAGGTCTACAACGAGTCCTTCCGCAACTTCCGGGCCGGCTACGGCGCCACCGTCGCGACCGTCATGTTCCTCGTACTGCTGGCGGTCACGGTGTACCAGGTGCGTCTCATGGACCGCGACGACCGGCCGCGCCCCGTCCGCGGCCCCCGTCTTCGCCGTCGCGGGCGCGGGCGCGGGGCCGAATGTGACACGCGTTCGGTCCCATCGACGGAATGTGACATCCGGCCGGTGGCGCGCAAGGAGATCGTGGGATGACGGCGCTTCTGGACCGCCGGATCGTACGTGCGGAGCCGACGGCGGCAGAGCCGTACCGGCGTCGGGAGCGCGCGATCCGTGTGCTCGCCTACGCCGCGATGGTCGTCGCACTGCTCGTCGTGGCGCTGCCGCTGTACTGGATCGTGGTGACGTCGTTCAAGCAGCGGCCCGACATCTACACGCTGCCGGTCACCTGGTGGCCCAGCGTGTTCCATCCCCAGAACTACACGGAGGCCGTCACCTCGGTGCCGTTCGGCACGTTCCTGCGGAACTCACTGATCATCACCACGGTGCTGTCGAGCGTGAAGTTCGTCCTCGGCATCCTGAGCGCCTACGGTCTGGTGTTCCTGCGGTTCCCCGGCAAGAATCTCGTGTTCCTCGGCATCGTCGCCACCCTGATGGTGCCGAACCAGATCACGGTCATCTCCAACTACGCGCTGGTGGCGGAATGGGGATGGCGCAATACCTTCCAGGGGATCATCGTGCCGCTCGCGGGCGTCGCGTTCGGAACGTTCTTGCTGCGCAACCACTTCCTGTCCATTCCCGCGGAGATCATCGAGGCGGCACGGATGGACGGCGCCGGGCACGTCCGTCTGCTGTGGCGGGTCGTGCTGCCCGTGTCCGGCCCGACCCTGGTCGCGTTCGCGCTCATCACCGTGGTCAACGAGTGGAACGAATACCTGTGGCCGTTCCTCATGGCCGACGACGCGTCGGTGGCCCCGCTGCCGATCGGACTGACCCAGTTGCAGAACAACGACGGCGTCACCAACTGGGGTCCGGTGATGGCCGGCACGGTGCTGGCCATGCTGCCGATCCTCGTGGTCTTCCTTGCGCTGCAACGACACATGATCAAGGGCCTCACCTCCGGTGCGGTCAAGGGCTGAACTCTTCCAGGAGCAACTTCGTGAACATCGACAGGCGTGGATTTCTGGGACTGACCGGGGTGGTCGCGGCGAGCGCAGCGCTGGCCGCGTGCGCCGGCACCGGCTCGTCCGGGTCGGCGGGCACCTCGGGGTCCGCTTCCGATACGAACACGATCAAGTTCTGGTCCAACCACCCGGGCAAGTCCCAGGACGTGGAGAAGGAACTCATCGCCCGGTTCCAGGCGAAGTACCCGGACCTGACCGTCGACCTCGTCGACGGCGGCAAGAACTACGAAGAGGTGTCACAGAAGTTCAACGCAGCCCTGTCCGGGGGTGATCTGCCCGACGTTGTGGTCCTGTCGGACGTGTGGTGGTTCAACTACGCGCTCGCCGGCGCGATCACGCCGCTCGACGACCTGTTCACCGAGGTCGGCGTGGATACCGGCGACTACGTCGATTCCCTGCTGGCCGACTACCTCTTCGAGGGCCGCCACTTCGCGCTGCCCTACGCCCGCTCGACCCCGCTGTTCTACTACAACCGCGACGTCTGGCGGCAGGCGGGACTGCCCGACCGCGGGCCCGCCACCTGGCAGGAGTTCTCCGAGTGGGGGCCCGAACTGCAACGTGCCGTCGGCTCAGGCAAGCTGGCGCACGGCTGGGGCAACGCCAAGGACTACCTGGGTTGGACCTTCGAAGGACCGATCTGGACGTTCGGCGGTGCCTACTCCGACGGCTGGCGGCTGCGCTTCGGCGACGCGGAGACGATCGCCGCGGGACAGTTCCTGAAGGACATGATCCACACCGGGAAGTACGCGGGTGTCTCCACGGACATCGCCAACGACTTCTCCGCCGGGATCATCGCGTCCACGATCGCCTCCACCGGCGACCTGTCCGGCATCACGAAGAACGCCGCGTTCGACTTCGGCACCGCGTTCCTGCCGGCCCCCGACGGTACTCCGGGATGTCCCACCGGCGGCGCCGGACTGGCGATCCCCGCGAACATCTCCGACGAGCGAAAGCGCAACGCGCTGAAGTTCATCGACTTCGTCACCAACGGGGAGAACACCGCCTACTTTTCGCAGCGGATCGGCTACATGCCGGTGCGCAAGTCCGCCACCGAGAACCCCGACATGAAGGCGTTCCTCGAGCAGAACCCCAACTCTCGTACCGCCGTCGACCAACTCGCGCGCACTCGCTCGCAGGACTACGCGCGCGTCTTCGTACCCGGCGGCGACCAGATCATCGGCACCGGCCTCGAGCAGATCGCCCTCCAGGGCGCCGACGTGACGACGGCGTTCGGCGACGTCACCCGTCAGCTGCAGCAGATCATCGATCGCCAGATCACCCCGAACCTGTAGGAACAGCCTTGGCAAGCATAGGTTTCCGGACCGTCACCCACCGCTACCCGGGCGTCGAACGGCCGTCGGTGGACCGGCTCGACCTCGACGTCGCGGACGGGGAGTTCCTGGTCCTGGTCGGTCCGTCGGGCTGCGGGAAATCCACGAGCCTGCGGATGCTCGCCGGGCTCGAGGCAGTCGACGACGGCCGCATCGACATCGGCGGAGCCGACGTGACGGGGTTGCCGCCCAAGGCACGCGACGTGGCGATGGTGTTCCAGAACTACGCGCTGTATCCGAACATGACGGTGGCGGAGAACATGGGTTTCGCGTTGCGCAACGCCGGCGTCGGCAAGGCGGAACGGTCGGCGCGGGTGCTCGAAGCCGCGCGGATGCTCGAGCTCGAGCCGCTGCTCGACCGCAAACCGGGCAAGCTCTCGGGCGGGCAGCGGCAGCGCGTGGCGATGGGCCGGGCCATCGTGCGACGGCCCGCGGTGTTCTGCATGGACGAACCGCTGAGCAACCTCGACGCGAAGTTGCGGGTCAGCACACGCTCGCAGATCGCGGGACTGCAACGTCGGCTGGGCACCACGACCGTGTACGTCACCCATGATCAGGTGGAGGCGATGACCATGGGGGATCGGGTGGCCGTCCTCGACGGCGGCCGCCTGCAGCAGGTCGCCGCGCCCCGCGACCTGTACGACAACCCGGTCAACACCTTCGTCGCCGGATTCATCGGGTCGCCCGGCATGAACCTGCTCGACGCGCCCGTCCGCGACGGCGCGGCCGTGCTCGGCAGTCTGCGGGTCGCCGTGCCGGCCGACGTCGATGCCGAGCGGATCGTCGTCGGGGTGCGGCCCGAGGCGTGGACCCCCGTCGGGGCGTGGCGTTCCGGAACCCTGTCGTTGACGGTGGACCTCGTCGAGCAACTCGGCGCGGAATCGTTCGTCCACGCGACGGCCGCCGAGCCGGCCGACTGGTCGAGCGCGTCGGGCAAGGTCGTGGTGCGGGTGGATCGACGCGTCCCGATCGGTCCGGGCGAGCGGGTGCACCTGCTCCCGCAGGCGGGCGAGGTCTACTTCTTCTCGGCGACGACGGGCGCCCGCCTCTGATCCCGAGTGGGCGGCCGAATGTCACATGCATTCGATTGAACTGAATGCGTGTGACATTCGGCCCGACGGCGAGCGGACGGTTCACCGGGATCACCCGTCGCCGGTCGGGCCTCGCAGGCTCGCGGGGGCCCAGCACGGCCCGTCCGGTGGCGGGGTGTGCTCGTAGCCGGGGTAGCAGGGCAGTATCTCCGGCGCGGGCGCGGGCGCGGGTGCCGGCGGTGCCGGGGCTGGTGCGGGGGGTGAGCCGGCCGGAAGGCAGGGTCCGTCCGGTGGCGGGGTGTGCTCGTAGCCGGGGTAGCAGGGCAGTACCTGCGGCGCGGGCGCCGGCGGTGCCGGGGCTGGTGCGGGGGGTGAGCCGGCCGGAAGGCAGGGTCCGTCCGGTGGCGGGGTGTGCTCGTAGCCGGGGTAGCAGGGCAGTACCTGCGGCGCGGGCGCCGGCGGTGCCGGTGCAGGTGGCGGTGCCGGTGCCGGTGCCGGTGCAGGTGGCGATTGCGGTGCGGATCGGGGTGTGGGTGCCGGTGGGGCCGCCTCCCGAAGCGGAGGAGCCTCGGCGGCCGGAGCTTCCGTCCGAGGTGTCGCTGGTTCCGGCGGCACCTCGTCCGCACCTGTCGGGGTGGTCGGTGGCGACGGTGTCGGCGCGGCCGGCCGCGCCGCGATCGGGAGCGGAGCGGGGTCGGCGCCCTCGGACGAGGGCGATATCGCGCCGAGTGCCATGCTGCCGACGACGAAAACGGCGATGATCGCCGCCAGCGCGAGGCCTGCGACCAGGATGCGCCGGCTCCAGTCGACCGGAACGATCGCGGTCGAGGCCCTGTGGGCGGGTCGCTGCGATGTTGCCGCGGTGCGCGCGGCAGCGGCCAGCTCGCCCACCGATCCGTAACGCCGCGCGGGTTCGGCTGCCGTTCCGCGGGCGATCACGTCGACCATACCGGCGGGCAGGGTCGAGAGCACCGACGACGATTGCGGTGGCAACGTCGGTCCGCTCGACGACTGGAAGAGTCGGCCGGTGAGGCATTCGTACAGCACGGTGGTCAGGCCGTAGACGCCCGACGCCGCGCCGGGATGTGGGGGGAACCCCACATCGGTGAGGCAGATCAGCCCGTCGTCCTGCACGAGGACGTTCGCCGACGTCACCTCCTGCTCGACCAGTCCGGCCGCGTGCACGGCCTCGAGGGCCGACGCCAGCTGCTCGACGACGTCGACCGCGCGCGGCACCTCCATTGCGCCGGTGGCCCGGAGCATCGCCTGCAGGCTCGTGCCCTGGACGATCGTCGTTGCGAGGAAGAGCCGGCTGCCGATCTGCCCGAAGTCGTGGATCGGGACCACATGCGGGTTCCGGATGCGCGCTGCGATCTCGGCTTCCCGTTCGAAACGAGCGCGGTAGTCGTCGTCCTCGGTCGCCTCCGGCGGCAGCGCCCGCACGGCGACGTGCCGATGCGTGATCGTGTCGAACGCGGCCCACACCTCGCCGGTCGCATCCACCGACAGTGGACGGTCCAGGCGATACCTGCCGAACAGGGCACCAACTTGCATATGTCACTCTCCGCCCCTGGAAATTGCCGCGGTTGCGGAACTGTGCGCCGGGGAGGGGAGGGTCGACCGCCTCCTCCACCGGCAGTCTATGCGGCGGATCCGGATGGTGTCGCGCTCGGCTGGGAACCGCCCACCTACGCTGCTACTTTCGATCGGGCGGGCAGCGAGATTCCTCGCGGATACGCGGACATACGCATCCGCGGAAGCGGGCCCCGGGATGCTCGGAGATTCCGTACGGGGACCTCAGGCGGCCGGCTGCTTCGCTGTCGGGACCGCTGCCCGCGAGAAGCGCATGGCGCCGTCCTCGAGCCCGCCGCGGCGCATCATCACCAGGTCACGGACGTAGTTCTGGAACAGTCGCCACGGAGCCGCGGGGCCCTGCTTGGGGAGCGAATCGATGCTGCGCAGTACGTACCCGGACGCCAGATCGACCAGCGGTGACGCGGCCGTCGTGGAGGCGGGAGCGGTCGGGGTGCAGTAGGCGTACCCGCGCGCGTCCATATGCCGCAGCAGGCGGCACACGTATCCGGCGACGAGGTCGGCCTTCAATGTCCAGGACGCGTTGGTGTATCCCACGGTGAACGCCAGGTTGGGGACACCGGAGAGCATCATCCCCTTGTACGCCAGCGTCTTTCCCATCTCCACGTCGCGACCGTCGACGCGTACGGCCATCCCGCCGAGCAGGAGCAGGTTCAGCCCCGTCGCGGTGACGACCACGTCGGCCTCGAGTTCCTGCCCGGAGGCGAGCCGGATTCCGTTCTCCGTGAACGTGCCGATCGTGTCGGTCACGACCGTCGCCCGGCCCTCGCGCAGGGCCTTGAACAGGTCGCCGTCGGGAACGAAACACACCCGCTGGTCCCACGGGTCGTACCGCGGCCGGAAATGGACATCCACCTCGTAGTCCGCGGGCAGGTGGCTCAGCACGCCCTTGCGCAGCAGCCTCTTGACCAGAGCCGGCCGGCGCCGGCTCAACTGGAAGAAGGCCATGCTGCCCAGCACGTTGGCCCAGCGGACGATCGGATAGGCGATCTTCGACGGCACCCGGCCGAGCAGCGCACCGGCGACGGGGTCGATCGAAGGCCGTGACATGACGTAGCTCGGGGAGCGCTGCAGCATCGTCACGTGTGCGGCCGACTCCGCGAGCGCCGGGACGAGGGTCACCGCGGTGGCGCCGCTGCCGATGACGACAACGCGCTTGCCGGTGCAGTCCAGGTCCTCGGGCCAGTGCTGCGGATGCACGAGCGTGCCGGTGAACCGTTCGACGCCGGGCAGTTCGGGGGTGAATCCCTCGTCGTAGCGGTAGTAGCCCGAGTTGACGAACAGGAAGCCGCACGTGAGACGAATGCGCTCGCCGGTGTCGGTGCGCTCGGCCGTCACGGTCCAGCGGGCCTCGGGCGTGGACCACTCGGCGCGGACCACACGATGGTGGAACCGGACCTTCTCGTCGATGCCGCGGGTCCGCGCGGTGCGACGGACGTAGTCGCGGATGGACGGGCCGTCGGCGAAGGTTTCTGGTTCGGTCCAGGGCTGGAACGAGTACCCCAGGGTGAACATGTCGGAGTCGGAGCGGATGCCCGGGTAGCGGAACAGGTCCCAGGTGCCTCCGATGGCGTCGCGCGCCTCGAGGACGGTGTAGCTCTTGTCCGGGCATTCGTCCTGCAGATGGCAGGCCGCGCCGATCCCGGAGAGTCCGGCGCCGACGATCAGGACGTCGACGTGCTCGTCGTGCATCGCGCTTCTCCGTTCCCCGAGGTCTCGGCGACCGAGGTAGGTGACGCAGAACACTATCAACGGGCGGGCGATCGGCCAACGGCCTCGGCGCGGACAGCACACGCCCGCGCACGACGCACCGCACACGGCCGTCCGGAAGGTGTGAAGTCAGCGGCGGCGCCGCAGCGCCCCCTGCAACGCTGCGGTGCCACCGATGCCTGCTGCCAGCACGAACAGCAGCAGGACGACATTGGCGGTCACGGCTGCACCCGCCGTGCCGCGGTCCGGAGGTCGCACCCGCGGTGTGCCGCCTCGAATGCCGGACCGAAGGTGTCGAAGCACGCGATCCGGTCCTCGAATCCCGCGTCCCGTACCGCGCGCCGCACCGCCGCACCGCCGGCGACGGTGATGTTCGCGCCCCGCTCGCGGAGCAGCGACTCGGCCCGCTCGAGTAGTGCCGCGGTGTCGCACTCGACGGCGGTGACCTGCAACAGGTCCAGAACCACGCCTCGACCCCGCACGACGGCCTCGCGCAGGAATGAGTGCAGCACCGGCGCGGCGGCCTCGTCGACGCTCCCTGACACCTGCACCACGACGGGACCGCCCGGCGGTTCGTCGACGTCGATGCAGACCCGGGTCCCGTCGCCGGAGAAATCGTCGAACAGCGCGGTGTCGAGCAGCGACGACGAATACCGGTGCGGTGAGTCCAGGATGGAGCGCAGATAGACCATGGCTGTTCCTCCGATGATTCCGACTGCTGGAGCAGCGCCCGGTCGGGGGACAGGGGAGCGCAGCAATCGCCTCCACGAGACGAGAACCGGCTGCTTCTCAACCTTGTTCGCAACAGTAACGTCTCGGCCCTGTGCCCGGCGGCCGAATCTGTGAAATTTCCGTGAAGATCCCGGGAGTCCCTTCAGCGCGCTCCGGAGCGCGTGGACCGCACCGCCTGCCGCGGTTCCGGCACGCACCGCTCATAGGTGCGCACGGCGTCGGCGGCGGACCGGTCCCACGAGTAGCGGGTGCTTGCCCGGTCGTGGCCGGCGAGACCGAAGGCTGTGCGCTGGACGTCGTCGGTGAGCAGGCCGTGCACGGCCGCAGCGACGGCCTCGGATGCGTGCGGGGGCACCAGCGTGCCCGTCACCCCGTCGACGACCGTGTCGAGCAGGCCGCCGACGGCGGTCGCGACGACGGGCCGCCCGCAGGCCATCGCCTCCAGCGGCACGATGCCGAGCGGTTCGTACCAGGGAGTGCACACCACCACGTCCGCCGACCGCAGCAGCGCGGGCATGTCCTTCCGGGGCACGGGCCCGGTCATCCGCACCCGGTCCCGCACACCGTGCTGTTCGGCGACGGCGCGCAGGCGGGCGGCCTCGGCATCGTCGGCGAGGTCGCCGTCCACCGGTCCGCCGGCGATCACCAGTTCCGTGTCGGGGAGCAGGGCCAGGGCCCGGATCGCGACGTCGAAGCCCATGCGCGGCACGAGCGGGCCCACGGTGACGATGCGGTGCCCGGCCCCGCGCGCCCGATCCCCGGGGCCGGTGGGCGTGAAGAGCTCGAGGTTCACGCCGCAGGGCACGACGGACGTGCGGGTGCGGGGCAGACCCAGCGTGGCGAGCTCGAACACCTCTTCCGAGCAGGTGGCGGCCACCCGGCTCGCGCCCAGGGCCAGGAGCCGCTCGACGCGGATCCGGCTCGACGAGCCGGCGTCCGCGCTGCCCTGGTGCCGGCGCTCGACCACGCCCAGGGTGTGGAAGGTCTGCACCGTGGGCACCCGGGCGTTGCGGGCGGCGAGCTGGGTCGCGATGCCCGACATCCAGAAGTGGGCGTGGGCGACGTCGGGCCGGTCCTTCGTCCATGCGCGTTCGAGGAAGGTGCCGAACTCGCCCATCCGCGGGAGGAGCTCGTCCGCCGGCAGGCGGGTGGGTGGCCCGGCGGGGACGTGGACCACCTCGTACCCCTCCTCGGTCCGGGCTCGTTCGGGAAGATCGGGGTCGTCGCGACGGGTGTAGACGGTGACGTCGTGTCCCGCCCGTACCAGCGCCGCCGACAGTTCGGCGACGTGCACGTCCCGGCCGCCGGAGTCTGCGTCGCTCGGGGCCGCGAGGAGGCGTGCGTGCTCGGACACCATCGCAATCTTCATGGCCCTTCCCTCCTGCGGGTTGCCGCGCTCGTCACCTCGTCGATCAGCGCGTACCGCCCGCAGCAGCCCCGCGCCCACGGCCCGCCGTCGAGGAGGGACGGCAACGGGTCCTGGGACCCCTGAACGTGTGAGGGCGTCCACGAGCCGTGGATCTGCCGCGGAAGCACGTTCGGTGGGTGCGCCATGGGCACAGGGTTACCGATTCTGCGGCGGGTAAAACCGAGGAGGCGGAATCGTCTCGGACGCACGCGTGCCTCGATCCGGCGGACGGGATCGTCGCACTGCCGGGGGAGCGTCTCGAGTTTGATCGGCGGCTGTGCGGGTAGCGCCCTCGGCCTGACGCGCACAGCCAGGATCCGGGAGCCGTGGAACACACGCACGGGGCAGGCGCACGTCCCACGGCCCGGCGAGCCGTGACCGACCCGGTCGACATGCAAGCTGGCGAAGACCGACCGGTACCCCTCATGGCACCGGATGTCGCGGTGTACCGCGTTCCGCGGGAACGGGTTACCGGTCGAAGTCGGTACCGCTCTCGAGGACGCCGACGACCGCCTTGGCCCGAGCGATCCACTCTCGTACCCGCGTCCCGGACACCCGGCGAGGAAGTTGCGCCAATCGCAGCGTGAGCGTGTAGTCACCTTTTCGGTCGCGAACCGGTAGTACGACCGAACCGAGGTCGTACGTTTCCGCACCGTCGAGGTCGTGCAACCGGTAGTCGACCGTCGACCTTACGACGCATTCCCGGATGCTCCGTTCCTGTGCCGGTGTCAGCCTTCCGCTCTCGTACCGGCGGGTGGCGGCGCGCATCTCCTCGTATGCGGCACCGCCCTCCCGGGGCAGGAACGACAGCAGGAACCCGTGTTCGCGGACGAAGTCGAGACGGTCCCGGTAGAGCTGTCTGCCGGACTCCTCGACGCCGCGAGCCTTGGCGATCCACCGCTCCTGATCCTCGGGAGACAGATCGAAGACGAGTGAATCGCCGATGGGTGGCACGATCGGAACTCGCTGCGCCAGTCCGTTCTCCGGGTCGATTCCGGGAGCCGACGCGGAGAGAACGGTCGCCATCTCGTCATGGCCGACGGCCGTGTAGAGCGTGACTTCGCAACCTATTTCGTTCGCGAGGTCCCTCACGGCCGGCCGCGCGCAGTCCGCATCCTGAATCGCCGACAGAATCCGGTGCTCCATCCGGGCCATCAGCGACGTGCCGACGAAACTTCCGTAACCGCCCTGAAAGAAGATCAGCGGGGCCACCGGGTTGGTGACGGCCATGTCCGCCACAGCGCACAGGACGATCCAATGGTCGCCCGCCTCCACCGTGTCGGTGATGCGGGTGTCGATCCACGCCACCGATTCCGCCAGTACGGGGTCCCCCGACGGGGACGGGAACCAGTCGATCCCGTCGAACTTGTTCTCCCAGCGTCGTGCGACGGTGGCGACCAGTTCCTCCTGCTCGCCGCCGACGATGTTGACGCACAGCGAAGTACACTCCCGCATCTTGGCGAACGTCCTCGACGTCTTCATCGGCATGAAGGAGACGAGGGGCGGATCGAGAGACACCGAACCGAAGGTTCCGACCACCAGGGCGAGCAGTTCCCCGTCGTCCGCGCGGCCGGTCACGACAGCCACACCGGTCGGGTAGTGCCCCATCACTTCCCGGAAGAGCCCCTGGTCGACCGGGGTCGCGAAACCTGTCATGGAGGTCCTCCTGATCTCGGGGACGGTGGGATGGTGCCGGCATGCATCGAGATGCCGGGTTCAGTGCTTGACGTACTTGGACTGCAGTTTCCGGCCGAGGCTCTCGGGCCGCAGGAAGAGGATGCAGAGGAGACCGCCGACGAGAAGGATGATGCCGGTGATGGTGAATGCCTGGTGCACACCGATCGCCATGTTCGTCGCCATTTCGGTGGTCAGTTCGCTTCCTGCAGCGGGAGAGACGTAACCGGCGCGGGCCATCAGCCAGCCCACGAGCGTGGGGGAGACGATGGCACCGATCGACGCCACGCCGCCGAGCGTGGCCATGAGAATCGGTCGCTGCTTGGCGCCGACCGCATAGGCGATCGCAGAGGCGGTCATCGGGTACGCGAGGCTGCAGCCCGCGGCGAGGCACAGGAGGGCGACGGCCAGCACACCGGAGGTCGCCTGGACCAGGATGAAGCAGACTCCGGCCACCAGAGCCGCGATGCCGAACGGGACAGCGATCGCGCGATGCGCGTTGTGGCCGCGCTTCATCAACCGGTGGCCGAGGAAACCGAGCAGCAGCAACACGGCGGCTCCGAGGATCCAGGGAAAGGTGGTGACGGTGCCGACCTGAGGAAGCGACAGGCCGACGACGGTGCCGAGGTACTGGGGCAACCATGTCGTGACGAACCCCTGGACCCAGAAGTTCGAGGCGCCGCCGATCACCGCGGCGAGGAAGGTCATGCTGAGCAGGGCACGCCATACGACGACAGGCTTCTGTTCGTCCACATCGTTCGTGGCCACCTCGTCGGCGGCATCGGCCGGCTTCCGATCGGCGGTGCGGGCGGCGGCGGGGTTCTGCTTGCCGTGCCCGGCAAACGGTCCGTCACCGGCGATCAGGAGCCAGGCGACGACCCACACGAGCCCGACGATGCCGAGGACGCCGAAGGCCCAGCGCCATCCCCAGGCGACGATGACCCAGGCGAGGGCAGGCGCGGCGATGACCGGGCCCAGCGTCGAGCCGGCGGCCACCAGGTTGGACGGCAGGGCGCGACGGCGCGGTTCGAACCACGAATGGGCCGCGGTGAGGGACATCGCCGTGGCGGGACCTTCCGCGCCGCCCAGGACGATGCGGGTCACCAGCAGCACCGCGGCACCGCCACCGAGGAGCATCGGGAACTGCATGACCGCCCAGACGACGCCCATGGTGAGGATGATCCACTTGACCGAGAACCTGGCGGCGAGGAAACCCGTGACCACGGAGACCACCGCGTAGAGGAAGAAGAACGCGCTGCCGATGAAACCGAACTGTACGGCGGAGATTCCGAGATCGGGCATGGCCTTCGAGGCCACCAGGCCGAGTACGGCCTTGTCGGCGAAGGCCACGATCTGGAAGAGGACGAGCAGAGCCGTGATTATCCACGCCTTGCGGTTCATCCTGTGGAAGTCGATCCTCTTCTCCCCGGGTTCCGGGGAGACAGAGACTTCGGGCGCCACGGTCGAAGCCATGAGCAGCCACCTTTCCTAGCGAGCTGCGGATGCGGAATCCGCCAGCGGGTCGACAGTGGTTCAGAAGCTATTTCCATGCGTCCTTACTGCGGTAGGAGGGAAACCTTTACTGTCGGCCCTCGGCTTGTTCGCCCAGAATGGAGGAGTCGAGACCGGAGGAGGAGTATGAGCACGCGCGCGTCGGAGCTGTCTCTGCGGGAGCAGGTCGGGGTGGTCCGGACCGGGTCGGTGCCGGCCGAGGACCTCGCCACGCAGGTCAGACGAGCGATCGAGCTGCGCGAACCGGAACTCGACGCCTGGGTGTGCCTGTCGTCGACGATTGCGGCAGAGGCTCGTGCCGTCGACCGGGACCCTGGCTCTGCGCCTCTGGCCGGTGTGTCCGTCGGAGTCAAGGACCTCATCGACGTAGCCGGGATGCCCACGCGTGCCGGCTCCGCAGTCACCTCCCCGGATGCCGTCGGCACCGATGCTGCCTGCGTGACCCGTCTGCGTTCCCTTGGTGCGATCGTCCAGGGCAAGACCGTGACGACCGAGTTCGGCTACTTCACCCCCGGCCCCACCCGCAATCCCCACGCCCTCGATCACACCCCCGGCGGGTCCTCCAGTGGATCGGCTGCGGCCGTCGCGGCGGGGACCGTGCCCCTCGCGCTCGGCACCCAGACGGCGGGTTCGCTGACCCGGCCGGCCTCGTACTGCGGAGCCGCCGGGATGGTCCTCGCCCACGGCACCACGGACATGTCCGGCATCACCGGTCTGAGCGAGTCACTCGACTCGCTGGGCCTGCTCACCCGGTCCGTGGCCGATCTTCGCTTCGTGCACAACGCATTCACCGGTCGCGAGCGCTCCGATGCCCGAGCTCCGGAGCCGGTTGCCCGGGGCCTGGTCTGGAACGCCGGTGCTCTCCACCCCCTGGAGCCGCCCATGGCGGCGTTGCTGGAACATGTGCCCGCCCTGCTGGAAGAGATCGGAGTGAAGGCCGAACCGCTCGACTGGGACGATCATGTTCAGACCTTGGCCGAGGACCACATCACCGTCATGTCGTACGAAGCCACCCGGGCACGGGCACACGAGTTCGACGAACACGCGCAGGCACTGAGCGCGCCGATCCGAGACCTCCTGGAGAACGGTCGCAGAACCCCCGGGGCCGAGTATTCCGCGGCCCTGACCCGTCGGGACCGCTCTCGTGAACTGCTGGACGAGATTCTGGACTCCGCTCCGATCATCGTCGGCCCTGCAGCGCTGGGTCCGGCCCCGCTCGGCCTGTCCGCGACCGGATCGCCGATCCTCAGCCGGCCGTGGCAGCTGCTCGGTCTACCGGTCGTGGTCGTGCCGGGTGCCCATACCCCCGCGGGACTGCCGCTGGGCCTGCAGATCGTCGGGCTGCCGGGGCACGAGGACCGGCTGCTCGACGTGGGCGAGAAGCTCGAGGCCCTCCTACGTGAACTGCCCGTGATTGCCGTCTGAGCCGCCCGCTCGCTCGGCTCGGTGACATTACTCGCTCGGCTCGGTGACATTACTCGCTCGGCTCGGTGACATTACTCGCTCGGCTCGGTGAAAGGATCAGCCATGCTCGAACCCCGCCCCACCAACCATCACAGGATGTTCCTCACCTGCTACGAGGACACGTTCGACCGTGGCTGGCACCACGTCGATCTGTTCGTCCACGACGAGTACGGTCGTGAGGTCAACTGGGTCCACTGGACGGTGGAGGCCGACGGCCCCGAGGCGGCCGACGAGTCGGTCCGCAGGGAAGAACCACTCCTGCGACGGACCACCGCCTGGCGGCACCAGGTGAGCGCGGCGGGAATGAACTACTGGACCGCCGATGCCGGCTGGGACGACGCCGCGGCGGACGTCGCCTGAGCAGGTGGTTCCCACCGCGGGGCGGACGGGGACAATGTCGGGAGCCAGGGATACGCCCTGGCCCCCGAATCCGGAGGTGAAGAGCCATGGCGGAGAGTGCGGACGACCTCCGAGCCGAGACGACGGTGTACGTGGTCGACGACGATCTGGAACTGTGCGAATCCGTCGACTGGTTGCTGGAGAGCATCGGGATCAGACCGGTGATCTGCCACAGCGGTGAGCAGTTCCTGAACGCCTACGACGGGAGCCGGCCGGCCTGCATCGTCCTCGACGTGCGCATGCCCCACATGAGTGGGACACGGTTGCAGGAGAAGCTCAACGAGTTCGCGCCGCACGTGGCGATCATCTTCGTCTCCGCCCACGGCGACATCCGGATGTCCGTCTCCACCCTGAAGGCGGGGGCGCTGGACTTCCTCGAGAAGCCCTACGATCCGCAACGGCTGCTGGACGCCGTGCAGGCCGGGGTGGAGAAGGCCCGGCTCCGCTTCACCGACCATGTCGTGCGGGAATCCGTCCGGAACAAGGTCTCGTCCCTCACGCCGCGCGAGCGTCAGATCCTGGCCCTGGTGGTCGAAGGCCTACCCAGCCAGAACATCGCCCGGAAACTCGGCATGAGCGTGAAGACCGTCGACGTCCATCGTGCTCGTATCAAGAGCAAGACGGACGCCGACAGCATCAGCACCCTCGTGCGGGACGTCCTTCGGTACGGGGTGGACGTGCCGGTCGAGGATCAGTAGTCGAGGATCAGTAGTAGTCCAGCACCAGGCGCTCGCCCGCTGCCCGGGACACGCAGACTGCCATGATCTCGCCGGATTCCTTCTCGGACTGCGTGAGAACGTTGTCCCGGTGGATCGGAGTCCCTGCCAGCACCTGCATGATGCAGGTACCGCAGATGCCCTCCTGGCAGGACGTGTCCACGTCGCAGCCGTTCTCCTGAAGCACCTCGACGATGCTCCGGTCGGCCGGGACCTGATAGGTCTCCCCCTCCAGTTCCACCTCGAACGCGGAGTTCTCGGAGGCGTCCGGCTGTTCCGCCGCGTGGAAGTTCTCGAGGTGGATCGACCCGGCCGGGACGTGCCGGCCGGCGAGCGCAACGACCTTGGTCATGAACCCGTCGGGTCCGCACGTGTAGACGTGGGCGCCGGGATCCATTCCCGCAAAGGTGGTTCCGAGGATCTCGTCCTGGTCCTCCCGGGCCACCCCCAGATGGGCACGGAGCTTCTCCGGGCAGCGGTCACGCAGCAGCGGAAGGAAGGCGGCTTCCTTCTCGCTGCGCGCGAAGTAGTGCAGTTCGAAGCTGATGCCGTGGACGTCCATGTAGCGCGCCAGGCTCAGCATCGGGGTGATGCCGATGCCGGCGGCGACCAGGACGTGGTGCGTGGCGTCCGTCGCGATGCTCAGCAGGTTCCGCGGGGAGCTGATCCGGAGAACGTCGCCCACCCCCACTTCGTGGAGGGCGGCCGAGCCGCCGCGGGAGTTCTCCTCGCGCTTCACCGCGAAGGCGAACGAATCCTGCGCATCGGGCGTGCTGAACAGCGAGTACTGGCGGGTGATCGACGTGGGTCCGACGACATCGATGTGCGCGCCCGGCAGATACGTACCCAGTGGCGACCCGTCGGTCTTCGCCAGCCTGAACGATCTGACGGTGGGTGATTCCTGAATGATCTCGGCGACGGTGACGTCGATGAGTGCCATGTCCGTTCTCCTCGTGAATTTCTCCGGACGGAAAACGCCGACCGGGGCCCTCCCGGACGGGAGGACTCCGCTCAGCGGAGGTACAGCCCGCCGTTGACGTCCCAGCAGGCACCTGTGACGAAGTAGGCGTCGTCCGAGGTGAGCAGCCCGACCATGTCCGCCACGAACGACGGACTTCCCAAGCGGCCCACCGGAATCCCGGCGACGATGCCCGCGAGCCTGTCCGGGGGCACCGTGGCCCGCACGACCGGGAGGTCGTGCGGCCCGGGAGAGATCGCGTTCACGGTCACTCCCCGGCCGGCCAGCTCGCGCGCGAAGACCTTGGTGGTGGTCAGGATCGCTCCCTTGGAGGCCGCGTAGTGGCCACCGGTTGCCGTCCCTCCGTTCTGGCCGGCAAGTGAGGCCATGTTGACGATCCGTCCGAAGCCCTGGTCGGCCATGGCCGCGCCGAACACCTGGCAACCGAAGAAGATGCTGTTCACGTTCGTCGTGAGCACACTCGTGAAGTCCGCCTCCGCCAGGTTCATCAGATCCGCTGCCTGCGTGACGGCAGCATTGTTGACGACGATCGTGGGGATGCCCCAGATCTGCCGGCATGTCGCCAGGGCCTCCTCGAATCCGACCTTGCGACTGACGTCGAGCTCGAGACCGCGTGCGGTCGATCCGTCGGGGGACAACTCCGCCGCGAGGGCTTCGACACCGGCCGTGTCGATGTCGGCGAGCAGAACCCTTCTACCGTCGGCGTGGAGTTTCCGGGCAATGGCGGCACCCATACCTCCGGCCGCGCCGGTGACAACGGCGATACCCGGCCCGGTGCCGGTGGACTGAGAGATCACATCGGCCCCCTACAGCAGGTAACCCGAGGCGCTGACCGCGTCCTCGCTGTCGATGAGCCGCACGACCTTGAGCGAGATTCTGTCCCCGTCCGCTCCGAGAACGATCCGGTGGGTCAGCTCGGCGCCGAGCGTCGTGAATTCGTTGCGCTTGAACGCATTGAGGATCTGGGCCGATCGGAGAGTGACCGAGGTGTCGGTGATTTCCTCCACGGTGAACCGCGAGACGATCCGCACGGTCCGGGCCGCGGCCACCGCGGAGGGCGAGTAGCCCTGCATCATCCGCTCGACGCGCAGGTGCCGCATGCGCTTGTCGTCGTAGACCATGTTCAGGCCCGCGGCGAAGTCGTCGGTGTCCGGATCGATGGGAATCACGTAATGTGCGTCGTCCGTGTACATCTGCTCCCAGGCTCGATAGTCCTTGGCGTCGAGGACCTGAGCTTCCTTCCAGACGAGCTCGATGGCCCGGAGGGTACGGGAGTCCGTCAGGGTCGGCATCGGTACGACCTCAGTCATTGCTCATCATCTTCTTCCACATCGCGTAGGCTTCCCGCATCCCCGTCTCGTCGGTGACATGAGAGGTGGGCCAGCCTTCTTCGGTCGTGTACTCGCGTCCCTCGCCGCGGTTGACGAGGATCGGCATGTTCGGATTGCCGCCGGCCCCGATCTGCACCCGGATCCAACCCTCGGCGTCGTCGGGGCTACCGAAACCGAACGGCCCCTGGAAGTGCTCGTGGATCCTCAGTCGCTCGCGGTTGACGCTCTCGGGCCCGCCGTCCATGCCGAGGGCCATGTGCCAGATCTCGGTCTCGTCGACGGAGAGAGGGATCAGGACCCGGAAGAACGACGACGACATCGCGACGTTCGGGAAGGTGTTGAGGTTGAACCCGCAACCGTGCATGGAACGCATATAGCGACGGATCCGTTCGGGGCTTTCTCCCGCGGCGGCGAGTTCGTCGACCAGATGCTGGAAGCGGGGCTGGATCTCCTCCGTTCCGTCGTCCACATCGAGATCCGCGTGGGCCGCGGCCATGATCGCGACGCTGTGCCCGTTGCCGAGGGCGTGGGTCTCGGCCGCGGGGTCGTCCATGAACGACATCATGTCCGCCGTCTCGGCGTCGACCGAGGCCATCCACGACTTGTGCACCATCGGGAAGTGGTACCCGTCCGTGGTGTTCTCGAGCTGGATCTTCCAGTTCCCCTTGAACCGGAACTTGTGAACGCCGAGCACCTTGGTCGGAAATCCGTTGCTCTGCTTGAAGAAGCGTTCCATCCAGATCTTGGCGTCGCCGAGGAAGTCCTCGAGCGGCTCGGCGTCCTGGTCGAAGGTTGCCCAGATCATCCCCAGGTAGCTCTCGGTGCGCAGCGTCTGGAGCGGGAAGTCCTTCTTGTCCACGACGCCCTCGTAACCGTCCGGGTAGGGGATGCCGCGCAGACGTCCGTCGAGTGCGTAGGACCAGTTGTGGTACGGGCACGTGAAGCCGTTGGCCTTGCCGCTGCGCTGGTCGCACACCGTCGCCCCCCGATGCCGGCACCGGTTCAGCAGGGTGTTGAAGTTGCCCTTGCGATCCCGGGTCACGATGACCGGCTGGTCTCCGACCTGGGTGGTCTTGAACGAGCCCGCCTCCGGGATCTCGCTCTCGTGTGCCACCCACACCCAGGTCTTGTAGAAGATCTTCTTCATCTCCTCCTGGAAGATGTCCGGATCGGTGTACAGCCGGCCCGCGACCCGGTCGTTCGCGACGAGGTCCGCGTAGGTGCGTGCGGTGGGTTCTTCTGTCGTCGTCATGTGATTCCTTCGTTCGTGAAGTGCAAGGGCGGGCATCACCGGGATGCATCAGATCCGTTGGAACATCGCCTCGGCGGGCAGCGGCGCGGCGAACATCCGGCGGGTGCAGAACCGGCTCATGTGAGCCGCCGTACGTCCCCCGGTCCGGCCCAGGTCGAAGTCGATCGTGAGCCGGGCGCAGAGAATCTCGGCCGTTCCCGTCGAATAGAGCGACAGTTGCTGCATGATCCACTGCCCGCTCGCACGGTTGCCGTCGAGACGGATCTGCTCGCTCCCGAGGAGATGCACGTTGCGGAGGAAGTGGTCGGCCGGCGGCAGGTACCGGGACACGAGGGCCACGATTTCGTCTCGGCCCCGGGCGATTCCGAATTTGCCGGCGTACTCCGGACCCAGTCCTTCCCAGGTCGCGTCGTCGGTGAACAGGACGCCGAGCTGATCCGGGCTCTGCAGCGGGCCGGGCACGTCACACAGGTCCAGATATCGGGCGAGACAGTCGCGGACGGCCTCCTTCGCCTCGACCACCTCGAGGCGGTGCTCCGTGTCGGTCACGGATCAGACCCCGACGTCGGCGCGGATCGTCAGCTCTCGGCCCATGCGGGCCTCGATCTTGAAGTACTTCCAGAGGGCGTACTCGCCGATCATCGTCGTCCGCAACAGGTTGCACGCGGCCCGCACGGTTTCCTGGTCCTTCACGTCGGCCAGGACGTAGCAGGTCCAGGGCCAGCCGTCGGACGGGCCCACCATGTGGGCGTCGTCGTCGAACGTGCCGATGACATGGATGCCGTCCATGTTCGCGAGATTCGAGAGCATGGTGGAGATGCCGACCCACACCGGGCCGATCTCCGCCTTCGGCAGGTCGAAGAAGTTCTGGTTGTTGCCGATGCAGAACAGGGTGCGCAACGGTTCGGCGGTCATGGGGCGTCCTTTCGCTGGGAAGGCAGGCGCTGGTCTCGAAGATCCCGCCCTGGTCAGGGGAAACTGGGGATCCCGGGTTCCAGGCCGAGGAGAACGGCTCCGGCCGCCTCGAAGGTGTTGGTCTGAAGCATGGCGTGCTGAGCCGGGACGAGAGCGTCCCGAAGGTAGCGCTGCAGCGGGTGGCTCTCGTAGATCGCCCCGGTGCCGGCCAGGTCGAACGCGGCGAGCACGACGTTGCGGCCGACGTGGGCGGCCTGGGTTGCTCCCAGACGGAGCAGGGCCGTGTACTCGTCGGTGATCTCGTCGCCGCGGACCGCCAGGTCCCACACCTCGTCGGTGATCTCGTAGAAGAAGGCCCGAGCGGAGCGGAGATCGGCCTCGGCGCGGGCCAGGCCGGTCTTGTAGGCGGGCCGGTTTCCCTTGCTGTCACCGCCGGTGATGCTGGATCGGACCGCTCCGACCTCGTGGACGTAGTCCAGCGCGCCGCGGGCGGCGCCGAGAGTCACCACCGCCAGCACCTGGGCGGCGTAGGCGAGCGACGGATACCGCGTGAGCGGCTCGTCGATCAGGGGAGCGCCACCGCGGACGAACGTCATCTCCTCGGGGACGAAGAGCCTGTCGGCCTTCACTGCGTGTGACCCCGTCGCCTTCATTCCGGCGACATCCCAGTTCTCCACGATCTCCACGTCGGCAGGGTCCACGAGGGCGGTCAGTGGCTTGCCGTTCGTTTCCGGGCCTCCGGCGAGACCGATGCCGAGGATGTCGGCGCCCAGGCATCCGCTGGCGAACTGCCAGAGCCCGCTGCACAGGTAGCCGCCGTCCACCTTCTCGGCCTTCTGCATGGGGAACAACCCGCCGGCATAGGCGACGTCCGGGCCGTCGGAGTAGATCGTCTCCTGGGTTTCGACCGGCAGGGCCGCGAAGTACACGAGCGAGGATCCGAAGCTTGCCACCCACCCGGTGGCCGGATCCACCGCGGAAATCCGCTCGATCTGCCTCATGAAGGAGGAGGGGGCCATCGGTTCTCCGCCGAACCGTGCCGGGGTCGACGCGCGGTAGAGTCCGGCCTGCTTCAAGAGCGCGATGAAGTCCTTCGGCACGAATCGTTGCCGGTTGAACTCGTCGCGCCGGTCCAGCAGCACGGCGAGGGCGTCCTCGAAGGCCTTCTCCCGTGCAGGACCCCCCGCTGCCGCCTGCACTGGTTTGATCGTGCTCCGGATCGCCATCGTCGTCTCCATCCACCTCGTCGTGTCGCGCTGAGGAAAACGCTAGGAAAGGTTCGGACGACGCGGTATCGGGATTTCCTCCGCCGGTCATAAAGCATTCCCCTATGGTCGATCCGCCGCTCGTGGGTCGACAATGAACCGTCACGGCACCCGGAGGTGAGGATCGATGTTCCCGACAGGCCGCGACTTCCAGGAGATGGTGGAGAAGACGGAAACAGGGATCCTCATCCACGAGGCCGCGTCCAAGAACATCCTCTGGGCCAACCCCGCCGCGTGCCGGATGTTCGGTTTCACCCTCGACGAACTGCGCCCGTTGAAGGCCCACCACATGAGCAGCCAGGAGCGTCAGTACCGGCGCTCGGTCGGGGTGGCGTGGTTGCAGGACGCGGTCGTACACGGCTCGAGCCGCAGACAGTGGAAGTACCGGACCAAGGACGGTCAGGACTTCCTGGCAGACGCGGTCGCCTCGCTCCTGACCTTCCAGGACGGGCAGGTCGTGATGGTCGAGTTCCGCAACATCGCCGAAGAGGTGGAGCTCCAGGAGGAGCTCAGCTGGGTGTCGCAGTCCCTACAGCGCATCATGACGCACACGTCGGCGGGCATCGTGGTGCTCGACGAGATGAACTGCATCGAGGACATCTCGCCGCTCGCGGCCCAGCTCTTCGGCAGAACGCCGGACGAACTGTCCGGTGTGTACCTGGAGGATCTGGGCCGGTGTGAGCCTCGCCTGACCGCCGAGCCCGTCGTCGCCAAATTGGACGCGGCGGCCGGGCCGGTGGGCATCATGCAGGAGATCGAGAAGAGCGACGGCAGCACCACCTGGCTGGCCGGCTTTCTCGAGGCCGTGGTGCACGACGGAATGACGTCCCGGGTGCTGACGATCCGTGACGTGACGGATCGCGTGGAGTGGGAACGCCGGCATGCGTATCAGGAGGCCAACCTCCAGTACCTCAGCCGGTACAACGCGATGGGTGACATGGCCATGATCCTCGCTCACGAACTCGGGCAGCCCCTCGCCGCCTCGACGAACTATCTGAGCGGCCTCAAGGCGCGCATCTCCGACCGATCCCTCGACCCCGAGGCGCTGAGCTACGGGTTGGACAGGATGGAGAAGCAGCTCGGCCGGGCGGCGGAAATCGTGTCCTCCGTGAAGCGCTACGTGCGGCGGATCGAGAGCACCAAGGCTGCCATCGACCTCAACGAGACGGTCGAGGAGAGCCTGTACTTCGTTCGTCTGCGGGCAGCCGAGCGGGGCGTGCACATATCGATCGACAGGTCCCGTTCCCCGTTGCCGGTGGAAGGAGAGAGCGTGCTGATCGGGCAGGTGGTCATCAACCTCTGCTTCAACGCGATCGACGAGATCGTGTTGCCCTCGACTTCCGTCAAGGAGCTGACCGTCCGGACGGCCCGGCGGGGTGAGTGGGCCTGCGTCTCCGTTCTCGACCAGGGACGAGGGATGGACGGTGCCTCGGGAAACCGTCTGGCCTCCGGGGCCTTCTCGGCCAAGCAGGACAGTTCCGGGATCGGCCTGATCATCTCGGAGCACATCGTCGAGCGACACGGGGGCAGCATCCGGTACCTGCCAAACCACCCGCACGGTACCGAGGTCCGGATGTGCCTGCCCATCTCCGAGTAACTGCGATCCACCTCCGAGGGCAACCTCGGCTGACACAGGTGTGCTGGGTACGGCGGCACCCGGCCCGGGGCGGCGCCGTGGCCACAACGGCGAAGGTTCCTGGATGACGGGTCCCGGAGAAGCCGCTGACTTCGGTCGTCCCTGGGGGCGAGCTATGGGCTTTGGACCCTAGAGAGCCGGTGATGTGATTCGTAGCGTCGGAGTCGGCGGCATCGCGACGAGGAGGCTGGCGATGACTGATACGACGGCGACCCCCATCCCGGCCGGCATCGAGTCGCCCGACGAGGTTCACACCCGGTTGGGCACGTTGCGGTTCTTCGACGGCTTCCCGGACGACGCGACGGTCCGGACGTTGTTCGACAACCTGGACTTTCAGCGTGCCGTGCAGGCGTACCTGCTGGCTCTGCCCGCGCTGAACATGGCGGCGATGCGCAGCGCGCTCCTCGAGTGGGGCCCGGTGAACTCGACGGCGTACGTCTTCGAAGACCTGATGCATCCGCGCACCGTGTGGCTCACGGCGAACACGAGCACGTCGTACGCGGCCATCTGGATCGACCTGCGCGACGGTCCGCTCGTGATCGAGGCGCCGCCCGGCGTGCTGGGCGCGATCGACGACAGCTGGGGACGCTGGGTGGTCGACGTCGGCCTGACCGGACCCGACAAGGGCCGGGGCGGCGCCTACCTGCTGCTGCCCCCCGGCTACGACGGTGAGGTCCCCGGCGGCTACTTCGTGGTGCGGACCAACAGCTTCGGCATGGTGCTGTTCGTTCGGGGCTTCCTCGACGAGCACGGCGATCCCCACCCCGCCGTCGAGGTCATCAAGGACAAGACCCGGGCCTACCCCCTCGCGCTCGCGGACCGTCCGCCGTCCATGCGGTTCGTGAACGTGTCGCCCGAACCCATGGTCGGCGTCCCCCCGGCCGACTTCCGGGCGTGGGAAATGCTCGACGAGGTGGTGCAGTCGGAGCCGCCCGAGTCGTCCGATCCGCTCACCCTGGGATTCTTCGCCTCGATCGGCATCCGGCGCGGCAGGCCGTTCGACCCCGACGAGCGCATGCGCGCGATCCTCACCGAAGCCGCCGCGGTGGGTGACGCCACCGGTCGCGCCCTCACCTACCGGTTCCGGCAGCCGGAGGCCTACCGCTACCCGGGCAGTACTTGGCGCGCATTCTTCCTCGGTGGTCATCGGTTCGAGGAGGACGGGGTCGCCCTGCTCGACGCCGCCGCTCAGTTCAACTTCTCGGTAACCGGCGTGAGTCCGGCAGAGGACGTCGAGAGGATCGGCACCGGATCCCAGTACGTCGTCGCCTGCGTCGACGCCGACGGCGCCCCGTTCGACGGCGGCCGGACCTACCGGCTCCGCGTCCCTGCGAACGTTCCGGCCGGCGACTTCTGGTCGATCCTCGCCTACGACACCCAGACCCGGTCCATGCTGCAGACCGGACAGGAGTGGCCGTCGGTGACGAGCCAGGACCGCGATTTCACCACGAACGAGGACGGCTCCGTCGACGTCCACTTCGGTCCCGAACCGCCCGAGGACGGTCACAACTGGATCCAGACCGTTCCCGGCAAGAGCTGGTGGGCCATGTTCCGGCTGTACGGTCCCCTCGCACCGTGGTTCGACAAAACGTGGCAGCTGCCGGACATCGAGCGACTCGCGTAGAGGCGCCGACGCGGCATCGTCGTGCCCTCCGCCCGGTACCGCGAGATCAGGTCGGTGCGATCTCAGATCTCGCGCCAGCTCTCCCCGGCCATGTCGTGGCCGTGTGCCGCCATGAGCATCAGTCCACCGTCGACGGGAATCGAGCCGCCCGTGAGGTACGACGAGCGCGGCGACGCGAGAAATGCGATGGCCGACGCGACCTCGTTGACGTGCCCGGGCCGGCCGACCGGGTTGCCGGGGCGGTCCTCACGATATGCCTGGGATTCGTCCATGCCCGTCATCGGGGTCGAGATCTCGCCCGGCGCAATCGCATTGACGAGGATGCCGTGCCGTCCCAGCTCGAGTGCGAGACACTTGGTGAGCATGCCCAGGCCGGCCTTGGCGCTGCAGTAGGCGGCGGCGCCGAGCCGGGGGATGTGCTCGTGCACACTCGTGACGTTGATGATCCGGCCACCGCGGCCGCCCGCGATCATCCGACGGGCGGCGCGCTGAGCGCACAGGAACGGACCCTCGAGGTCGGTCGCGAGAACCTCCCGCCACGTGTCGTAGCTCAGGTCGAGGATCCGGTCCATGTGCCCGGTTCCGGCGTTGTTGACCAGAACGCCCAGGCCGCCGAGCTTCTCGGCGAGCGTGTCGACGACGTCGGCAATGTCCGGACTGGTCAGGTCCTGGCGGACGACGAAGCAGCGCTGTCCGCGCTCCTCGATCCCGTCCCGGGTGTTCCGGGCCCCGGCCTCGTCGGTGTGGAACGTGATGCCTACGTCGAATCCCTCCGAGGCCAGCACCTCGGCGGTGGCTTTTCCGATTCCCGAATCGGCTCCGGTGACGATCGCAAGTCTCTCGGGTGCAGGAATACTCATGCAGGGCCTGTACCCACTCGTCGTCCCCTCCACGCCGATCGGTGGTCGACGGGCGCTCACCTCGAGTAACGTCATGACCGGTGAGCACAGGAGGTGCACCCATGACGACCTTTGCCGTGACCGACACCGGCGACGGGCTGGATGTCACCGTCGACGCCACGACCCACCGCCTCGGCGTGGCGGACGCGCGCCGGCTCGCACACCGGATTCTCGACGTCGTCCACGCCGCCTATCCCGAACGCACGGGCGCGGGACTCGAATCGTGGCCTACGGAGCGCCTGGAGGAGTTCGTCGCCGACCTCGAACGGACCGTGAACCCGGACCGGCCCGGGCACATTCTCAGGGCCGCTCGGGTGGAGCTGGATCGCCGTCGGGGCGCCGCCCGGTGATGAGGAAGATGACCCGTTCGGCCACGTCCACGGCCTGGTCCCCGAAGCGTTCGTAGAAGCGTGCCACCAGGGCGAGGTCGACGGCGGGGGTCACGCCGTGCGTCCACGCCGGGTCCCGGAGCGTCCCGAGCAGACGGGCGTGGACGGCGTCGAGTTCCGCGTCGGTGCTCCGGACCCGGGTGACCAGCTCCAGATTCGGCTCCGTGAAGACGTCACACAGTCCGCGCGCCATGCCGGCCGTGAGTTCGCCCATCCGGGCGATGTCGTCCCGGACCTCGTCGGGGGCGAGCTCTCCGGGGGTGCGCCGCCGGGCTGCCCGCGCGATGTGCAGGGCGAGCTGGCCCATCCGCGCCAGGTCGCTGCTCATCCGCACCGCCGAGAAGACGAACCGGAGATCGCCGGCCACCGGATGCTGCAACGCCAGGATCGCCACGGCCCGCTCGCTGCACTCGGTGTGCAACGTGTCGATCTGCTCGCCGAGATCGAGCGCCTCCTCGGCCGCGGCCACGTCGCCGTCGAGCAGCGCACGCGTCGACAGCTCCAGGGCCTTCGCCGCGAGCTCGGCGAGACCGCGGAGCCTGCCGGTGAGGTCGCGTAACTGTTGATCGAACGAGGCCCTCATGTACACCGATCCACTGCGCTGTCCTCCGTTGCCGTTACGGGGGTATACCCGGAAGCGGCCCCGTCGACGCCCGGTGGAGGCCCTTCGGGCCGGGGAACCGCCGCCGTCAGTTCTCGGCTTCCTGCTCGCGCTGCCGCCGCAGCCGCTGCGCGGCCGTGTGCGCGCCTTCCCGCTCGAGGGCCTGGAGCATCTTCTCGACCTTGTCCGCAGGCGCGCGGCGGCAGCAGCGGGGTAGCCGGATCGACGACCGCCTGGATCAGCACCGGACGGTCGGCGGTCAGGGCGGTGTGCCATGCCCCGTCGACGTCCTCGGGGCGATCGACCCGGATGCCCTCCAGGCCGAGCAGCCGGGCGTAGTCGGCATAGGGAAAGGGCGGGACGGTCTGCGAGGCGGGGATGCGGGCGTCGCCCTCCATTTCCCTCTGCTCCCAGGACACTTCGGTGAGGTCGCCGTTGTCGAGGACGAGGACGACGAAGCGCGGATCGGCCCAGTCTCGCCAGCGGTGGGCGAGGGTGATCAGCTCCGAGATGCCGTTCATCTGCATGGCGCCGTCCCCGGCCAGGGCGATCACCGGACGATCCGGATGGGCGAGCTTGGCGGCCAGTCCGTACGGCATCGCGGACCCCATCGAGGCGAGCGTGCTCGACAGGTGCGCCGGCACTCCCGGCGGCAGTCGCAGGAAACGCGCGTACCAATACACGACCGATCCGACGTCCACCGCCACCTGGGCGTCCGCCGGGATCTGGTCGGACAGGGCTGCGACGACAGCCTGCGGATCGAGGACGACGGCCTGCGGATCGAGACCGTCCGGGGGCTCCGCGCACCGTGCGGCGGCGATCCGCCGCCAGTTCCGGACCATCTGCTCGACGTCGCGGCGCCACGGTCCGGCGGTCCGGTGCAGCCGGGGCAGCAGGGCGCGCAGGGTCTCGCGGGCGTCCCCGGCGAGGGGCACCTCGACGGGATACTTGGCGCCGAGGTTGCGGGCGGCGATGTCGATCTGCACGGCACGTGCCTGTCCCGGGGCGGGATAGAACTCCGTCCACGGATCGTTGCTGCCCACGATCAGCAGGGTGTCGCACGCGGCCGTCAGGTCCGCAGAGGCGGTCGTGCCGAGGTGTCCCATGACACCGCAGGCCCAGTCCCGGGACTCGTCGATCACCGGTTTGCCGAGCAGCGACGTCGTGACGCCGGCGCCGAGCAGCTCCGCGACCTCGCCGATCTCCGGGGCCGCGCCGTATGCGCCCTGGCCGACGAGCAGCGCGACCCGTCGCCCGGCGTTGAGCAGGTCGGCGGCCCGGTCGAGATCGGCGTCGGTGGGCAGCACCCGCGGGACCGCGACCGTCGCGGCGCTGGGGACCACGCCGTGGGTGTGCTCCTCCCCGGCGGCGTCGGCCTGCTGCACGTCGTGCGGGACGATCACACACGTCGGGCTGGAGGTCGCCCGTGCGGTGCGGAAGGCGTTGTCGAGCACCGCGCCGAGTTGTTCGGGGGTATCGAGGGTCTGCACGTACTGGGCGCACACGTCCTTGAACAGCGTGGGCAGCGCGACTTCCTGCTGGTAGCCGCTGCCCTGGGCCGTCGTTACCACGTGCCCGACGATCGCCACCACCGGTTTGCCGTCCAGCTTGGCGTCGTAGAGGCCGGTGAGCAGATGCACCGCCCCGGGTCCCTGGGTGGCGAGGCACACTCCTACCTCCCCGGTGTATTTCGCGTGCCCGGTGGCCATGAAGGCCGCCATCTCCTCGTGCCGGGCGGTGACGAGTTCGATGTGCTCGGCCGCCCGATCCAGGGCGGCCAGGATCGGGTCGATCCCGTCTCCGGCGTAGCCGAAGACGCGGTGGACGCCCCACGCCCGGAGCCGGTCGACTATCCCGTCGGCGACGTTGGCCATGCTGTTCCTCCCGGTGGCGCCCGGCGTCCGCCGCGGGCGTCCTTCGTCGTGTCCTCCGGGGCCGGGTGCCCGGTGGGGGACGGGCGAAACCTCGGGTGGGCGGCACACTGGTCGCATGAGGTTGCTGCTGCTGGCCGACACCCACGTCCCCGTCCGCGCGCGGGACCTGCCGGCGCGGGTGTGGGAGGAGGTCGACCGCGCCGACGTGGTGCTGCACGCCGGCGACTGGGTCGAGGTCGCGTTCTTCGACGCATTGTCCGAGCGGGCCGGACGGTTGGTCGCGTGCTGGGGCAACAACGACGGTGCGGAATTGCGGGGCCGGATGCCCGAGACCGCGCGCGTGACATTGGAGGGTGTGCGCTTCACCGTCGTCCACGAGACCGGAGCCTCGGCAGGCCGGGACGGGCGGATGTCGGCCGCTCATCCCGACACCGACGTTCTGGTGTTCGGGCACAGCCACATTCCGTGGGACACCACCACGGCGACGGGGCTGCGCCTGCTCAACCCGGGGTCACCGACCGACCGTCGGCGCCAACCGTTCTGCACCTTCGTGACCGCGACCGTCGCCGACGGCGGACTGCACGAGGTGGAACTGCACCGCCTGTGACGGGCGGAAGTCGGATATCGAGCCGAACGACCGGTTCGGGCGTACGGTGGGTGTGCCCCGCCACCGCCCGAGGGAGCCCACATGCCTGCATCCTTCTTTGCGCATCCGCACCAGGCGTTCACCGCAGGTTTCTACCGCGACGAGGACTTCGACTTCGAGGTCCGGTTCCTGCTCGGACAGGCCGTGCACGGTGCGGCGGACGTGGGGGAGGTACTCGCCACCATCGCCCCGCTCGGCGAGAAGGATCACGAGAAGTGGTTCGAGGCCTGGGTGGCGCTCGGCAGTCGAGTCCGGGGGCTCGCCGATGCCTCCGCCGAGGCCGGGCACGTCGTCAGCGCCGCGGGCGCATACCTGCGTGCCGCAACGTATTTCGCTACCGCGGTCAACTCCGTGGACGGTCTGGCCGACGACGGCCCGCTGCTGCCGACGTTTCGGCAGCACCGGGCGGCGTGGGACCGGTTCGTCGAGACCACCGCGCACCCGGCCGAGCGGGTGGACATTCCCTACGAGGACGGCTTCCTGCCGGGCTACCTGCTGCGGCCGCTCGGCGAGGAGACCCGCGAACCACGCCCCACCCTGATCCTGAACAACGGCAGCGACGGGCCCATCAGCAGCCTGTGGACCGCCGCCGGGGCCGGCGCCCTCGCCCGCGGCTACAACGTGCTGTTCTTCGACGGTCCAGGGCAGCAGTCCATGCTGTTCGAGCGCGGCGTGCCGTTCCGGCACGACTGGGAGGCCGTGATCACGCCGATCGTGGACTTCCTCCTCCGGTACCCGGAGGTCGACGGCTCGCGCATCGCCCTCTACGGGATCAGTCAGGCCGGATACTGGGTGCCGCGCGCACTGGCCTTCGAGCACCGGATCGCGGCGGCAATCGCCGATCCGGGGGTGGTCGACGTGTCCGCGTCGTGGCTCGCCCACATGCCCAAGAACATGATCGAGTTGCTCGAGAAGGGCGACCGGGAGAAGTTCGATCGCGACATGGCCTTCGGCATGCGGCTGTCGGGCCGGCTCGAGCGCACATGGCGGTTCCGGGCCCGCCCCTACCGCAGGATGGACTCGTACTTCGACACCCTCACCGAGGTGCTGAAGTACCGGCTCGGCGATCTCCCCGAGTCGATCACGACGCCGCTGTTCGTCACCGACCCCGAGGACGAGCAGTTCTGGCCCGGCCAGTCCCGGCAGCTCGCCGAGCGGCTGCGCGGGGCGAAGGAACTGGCGTCGTTCACCGCGGCGGAGGGTGCCAACTTCCACTGCCAGCCCCTCGCTCGCAGCCTCACCGACCAGCGGATGTTCGACTGGCTGGACACGGTGCTGGCCGACCGGGCCCGCGTCCGGGCCTCCGGCGGCGCGTCGGCGCGTGAGGTGGCGGACGGCTGAGCGAGGTGGCCGCCGGGCAGGAGATCCGGCCCGGAGACCTCCTCAGTCCGCGAAGAACAGGGCCGCCGCCGCATCCCGCGCGATCAGGAACCCGGCGATACCCAGCACCCATCCCAGCGCCGAGTCGGCGTGCCGGGCGGTGAACTCGTCGAGACGTCGCAGCAGCGGCTCGATCCGCCGGTGCACGACGAGCCGGCCCACCACCAGCAGCAGGGCCGGCAGCACCATCACCGCGCAGTACCCGGCGAGCAGGCCGGCGCCGGGGGCGGCCGGCAGGCCCGTCGCCACGATCGTCCCGATCGCCGCCAGGTACGGCAGCATCGTGGCGACCTCGACGGTCCCGGCACCGAGCGCGAGCACTGCCACACCGGACGCCGTCCGTTGCCGCTCGAGGGCCCGGGAGCGCCAGTGCCGCAGCCGGCTCCCGCGGCCCGCAACCCGCGCCTTCCCCGAGTCGAATCGCCAGCTCACCGCGAACAGAGCCGCGCCCACCGAGAGTTGCGCCCAGTGCCACGCCGTCGTGTCGCTCCACCGCGCGAGCGCCGCGGCGCCGCTCCGGCCCGCGGACATCAGCACGAGTCCGACGACGAAGTAGAACGCGGCGATCGACAGCAGGTACACCAGCAGGCGGCGTACGGGGGGCCGGCCCGGCACGGTGAGCAACCACAGCGGCACGACGAGGGTGCCGAGACTGGTGCTGTCCACGAGCGCCAGCACCGCGAGCGTGCCCAGGAGAGCGAGGTCCATGGCTCGATGCTCGGCGGTCACCGCACGCGTGTCGTCGGTCTTCGGAACGAGGCGGGGTCCTCCGTCGGGAGGACGAACCGGCCGCGCGCCTGTGCTGTGATGAACGGGTGCCGCGTTGGTCGTCTCTCTCCGTCACCGCGCAGGGCTGGTGTATCGCGGTGGCCGAGTTCCTGCTCGGGCTGCTGTTGCTGTCCGCAGGTCTGTACGAACTCGCCCCCGTCAGGGTGGAGGCTCCGGCGGCCGTGCGTGTCGGCCTGCTGGCGGCCGTGTGCGGCGCAGCGGTGCTCCGGGTGCGGCGGCCGGTGGCGGCACTCGTGCTCGGTGCGGTGCCGCTGGGCATCGACCTCCTGCTCGGACCGTCCCTGCCCGTGTGGCTCGTCTACTCCGACCTGCTCTACGCCGGCGTCCGCTACGGCACCGAGCGGCAGGCACGGGCGCTGCTCGGCCTCGCCTCCGCGCTCTCCGCGGCCTGCTTCGGGGTCGTCTACGTCGTCACCGGGAACTGGCAGCTGCTGGTGCTCACGGCGATTGCGCTGTCCGCGTTCGTCGGCACTCCGCTGTGGTGGGGGCGCGCGGTCCGGTTGCACAAGGACATCGCCGACGCCGAACGCGCCCGCGCCGAGGCCGTCACCACGATCGCCGAACTCGACCGGCGGGCCGCCGTGGCGGCCGAGCGCAACCGCATGGCCCGCGATCTGCACGACGTCGTCGCCGGGCACCTGTCGGCGATCGCGATCCAGTCCGAGGCCGCGCTGGGCCTCTCCCGCGATGCGTCGTCGCCGACGGCCCGCCGGATGGAGGCGCTGCACGCCGTGCTCGAATCGGTGCGGAGCAACAGCGTCGACGCGCTCGAGGAGATGCGGGAGATGATCGGACTACTGCGGGACCGGCCCGTCCTCGGCGAGACGACCGCGCCCGGGCGGCTGGCCCACCTCGGCAAGCTCGTCGACTCGGCCCACGCCGGGGGCACCGTCGTCCACGTCCGCCGGTCGAGTCCGGGGCGGCAGCTGCCCGTCGCCGTCGACCACGCCGCCTATCGCATCGTCCAGGAGGCCCTGACCAACGCCGCCAAGCACGCGCCCGGCGTCCCCGTCGAGCTGTCGCTGGACGCGCGCGGCGACCGGTTGGAGGTGACCGTGCGCAACCCGCTCCCCGACGGGACGGTTGCCGCGCCGCGCACGCCGTCGGGCGGCCGGGGCCTGGCGAGCATGCGGGAACGCACCGAACTTCTCGGCGGCCGGTTCCGGGCGGGTCCGTCCGACGGGACGTGGGTCGTGGGGGCGTCGCTGCCGCTGCGCCCGGGAGCGCCGTCGTGATCCGGGTGCTGCTCGCCGACGACCACGGAGCCATCCGCGCGGGGCTGGCGATGATCCTGTCCGCGACCTCCGATCTCGAGGTGGTCGGCGAGGCCGCCGACGGCGACGTCGCCGTGCGTCAGGTGCGGGCGCTGCGGCCGGACGTGGTGCTCATGGACATCCGCATGCCGGGCACCGACGGCATCGAGGCCACCCGCCGGATCCGCGAGACGAGCGATACCCAGGTGCTCGTCCTCACGACCTTCGACGTCGACGAGTACGTCCTGGGTGCGCTGCGCGCCGGCGCCGCGGGCTTCCTGCTGAAGTCGGCCTCCGCGCAGGAACTGACCGACGGTATCCGGCGGGTGGCCCACGGCGACGGCGTGCTGTCCCCGCAGGTGACCCGCACCGTCATCGCGGGCCTGGCCACCGGCGCCGCCGAACCGGTGCCGCCGCCGACCGGCGTGGACCTGCTCACGGACCGGGAACGCGAGGTGCTCGACTGCCTCGGTGAGGGCCTGGCGAACCAGCAGATCGCCGAGCGCCTGAACATCGGCGCCACCACCGTCAAGACCCACGTCTCCCGGGTCCTGGCGAAGCTGGGGGTGGATTCGCGGTTGCACGCCGCGTTCGTCGCCCGGCAGATCGCGGGCAGGTAGGTCGCCTCCTCCGGAGGGAGGACACCCGGTCCGTCGGGTGGCCGACGCGCCGGCGACCGCCTCACGTCAGGGTCGAAGTCATGACTGCAACCGAGACGACGACCCGGCCCGGGCGCATCGTTGCGCTCGACGTCGCGCGCGGCATCGCCATCCTGGGCACGCTCGGCACGAACATCTGGATCTTCACCGACCCGGCCGGCATCGTCGGCTACCTGAACACGCTCGGTTCCGAGCCGTGGCCCCAGCGGATCCTCATGCCACTCGCCCAGGGCAAGTTCCTGGGGTTGCTGACCTTGATGTTCGGGATCGGTCTGGCGATCCAGGCGGCGTCGGCGCGACGGGCGGGACGGCCGTGGCCGGGCGGGTACCGGGTGCGTGCCGCGCTGCTGTTGCTCGACGGCGCGCTGCACTACCTGCTCGTCGCCGAATTCGACATCCTCATGGGTTACGCACTGGTGTCGATGCTCGTGTGCGGTCTCGTCGTCGCATCGGCACGGGCGCGGCTGTGGGTGGCCGTCGCCGCGTCCGCCGTGCACGTGCTGCTGCTCACCGCGCTGGTGGCGGCGATCGCGGCCGAGCCGGATTCCGGGGCGCCCACCGCCCCGGCCACCGACGTGTTCGCCACCGGCAGCTGGTGGGATCTGGTGGTGTTCCGGGCCGAGAACGTCGGCGCGTTCCGGGCCGAGGTGATCTTCGTGATCCCGATGACGATCGCGATGTTCCTCGCCGGTGCCGCGCTGTACGAGGCGGGAATCTTCGATCCGGGCAGCCGGGTGCTGCGGCGGAAGCTGATGCTGCTCGGGGCGGTCGCCGCCCCGGTCGACGCGGTCGTGGGATTGTGCGGCGGTGAGGCCGGTGTGCTGGTCGCCCGCTACGGCGTGGCCCCGTTCGTCGCGGTCGGCCTGCTCGCCTGGATCGCGCAGTTCCACGCGACGCCGCGGCGGGCGGGGGTGGTCGGGACCGGGCTGGAACGCATCGGCCGGACCGCGTTGAGCTGCTACGTCGCGCAGAACGTTCTCGCCTCTGCGCTGTGCTACGGCTGGGGCCTCGGGCTGGCGGCGAGAGTTGATCCGTCGCTGCGGGTGCCGTTCACCGTCGCGGTGTACCTGCTGGTGTGTGCGGTGCTGCTCGTCACGGCGAGCTGGTGGCTGTGGCGATATCGGCAGGGGCCGGTCGAGTGGTTGTGGCGGGTCTCGTACCAGCGGCTGGTGCGCGAGCCGGCGACCCCTTCCTAGTGGGCCGAATGTCACATTTGGATCGCGGAGCGGAACGCCTGTGACATTCGGTCCGCTGGGAGCGGCTACCCACCAGCGGAGCTATGCGCTAATCTGTGACTCGACCGTGATCAATCCGTTATTAAACGGACCGCTCGAACGGCGAGGACAGCAGATTGGCCCCGTACGCCCGCCACGATGGTGACAACTCCAGCGAAGCTTCCGAACCCGTGGCGCCCCGGCGTGGGGCCCACCGGCGCTCGACCCGGACCGGGCCCGCGCGCCGGTTGCTGACCATCCCCCTGGCGGTCGGCGCCGTGCTCGCGGCCGGCAGCGCCGCGGCCCAGGCGGCGCCCGGCCAACCCCGGGCCGAGGCCGCCCCCGAGCGGCAGCAGCCGACGGTCGGACTCTCGACGGCACCGCAGGTGCTGCAGCTTCCGGACGCCGGCACCGACCGGTACGTCGACCAGCTGCAGCGCGCCGCCGAGCGGGAGGCCGCGCGCCTCGCCGCGGAGGCCGCGGAGCGCCAGCGCGAGGCGGAGCGCCTCGCCCAGCAGGAGGCCGAACGCCTCGCCCAGCAGGAGTCCGAGCGGATCGCACGGGAACTCGCGAGCCGCCCGAGCGCCGTCTTCCCGACCGTCGGGGCGCTGACCTCCGGCTTCGGTCCCCGCTGGGGAACGGCGCACAACGGCATCGACATCGCCAACGCCATCGGCACGCCGATCAAGTCGGTCACCGACGGCACCGTGATCGAATCCGGTCCCGCCTCCGGCTTCGGGCTGTGGGTTCGCATCCAACAGGACGACGGCACCATCGGCGTCTACGGGCACATCAACGAGTCGCTCGTGTCCGTCGGCCAGCAGGTGCGGGCGGGCGACGTGATCGCCACGATGGGCAACCGAGGCCAGTCCACCGGGCCGCACCTGCACTTCGAGGTGTGGCAGCCGGGCGGCGCCAAGATGGACCCGATGGCCTGGTTCGGCTCGCGCGGGATCTCGGTACCTCAGGCCTCGCGCTCCTAGTCGGGCGCCGGTACGCCGCCCCGTCGGGGGGCGCGGCGCACCGGCGTCCGGCTCACCAGATCCGCACGCGCTCCTCCTGCGCGAGATACAGCGCATCGCCGGGACGCACGTCGAACGCCTCGTAGAAGGCGTCGATGTTGCGTACCACCCCGTTGCAGCGGAACTCCGGCGGCGAGTGCGGGTCCACGGCTAGCCGGCGCAGCGCCTCCTCGTCGCGGACCTTGGTCCGCCACACCTGCGCCCAGCCGAAGAACACCCGCTGCAGGCCCGTGAGGCCGTCGATCACGGGCGCCTCGGCGCCGTCGAGTGCGATCTCGTACGCCTTCAGCGCGATGGACAGCCCGCCGAGGTCGCCGATGTTCTCGCCGATGGTGAAGCTGCCGTTGACGCGATGGCCGGCGAGCGCCTTCGGCTCGAACTCGTCGTACTGCGCGATCAGCGCCGCGGTGCGCTTGCCGAACTCGGTGCGATCGTCGTCGGTCCACCAGTTCTCGAGATTGCCGTCGCCGTCGTACTTGGCGCCCTGATCGTCGAAGCCGTGCCCGATCTCGTGGCCGATGACGGCGCCGATCCCGCCGTAGTTGGCGGCGTCGTCGGCGTGCAGGTCGAAGAACGGCGGTTGCAGGATCGCGGCAGGGAACACGATCTCGTTCATACCCGGGTTGTAGTAGGCGTTGACGGTCTGCGGCGTCATGAACCACTCGTCGCGGTCCACCGGCCCACCGAGCTTGGCCAGGTCGCGGTCGTACTCGGCGGCGTAGCCGCTGCGGTAGTTGCCGACCAGATCGCCCGCGTCGATCGTCACGGCCGAGTAGTCCCGCCACTTGTCCGGGTAGCCGATCTTGGGGGTGAACTTCTCCAGCTTGCGCAGCGCCGCCTCGCGGGTCTGCGGGCTCATCCACTCCAGATCGGCGATGCTGCGCCGGTACGCCTCCTGCAGGTTGGCGACGAGGTGCTGCATGCGGGCCTTGGCCTCGGCCGGGAAGTGCCGTTCCACATACAGCTTGCCGACGGCCTCGCCGAGCAGGTCCTGTACGAGCGCCACGCCGCGCTTCCACCGGTCGCGGATCTCCTGCGCGCCGGTCAGGGTGCGGCCGTAGAACGCGAAGTTCTCGGCGACGAGCGCCTCGGTGAGGTACGGCGCGCGGGCGTGCAGGACCCGCCAGGTGGCCCAAGCCTTCCAGTCCTCGAGGGGCGCGTCGGCCCACAGCCGCGCGAACGTGTCGAGGAAGTCCGGCTGGCGGACCACGATCTCGGCCCACTGCTCCTCGGTGGCGCCGAGCGCGTCGATCCAGCCGCGCCAGTCGAAGCCGGGCCGATCGGAGGTCAGCGCCTCGAACGTCACCAGGTTGTAGGACAGGTCGGCGTCGCGCCGCTTGACCACGTCCCAGTGCCCGGCCGCCAGCCGCGTCTCGAGGTCGAGGACCCGCTGCGGGTCGTGCCCGATGCCCGCCAGCTCGAACATGCGCCCGATGTGCGCGACGTACTGCGCCCGGATCTCGGCGTGGCCGTCCTCGCGGTAGTACGACTCGTCGGGCAGGCCGAGGCCGGACTGCGTCGTGTGCATCAGATAGCGCGACGAGTTCTTCGCGTCGGTGTCGACGTAGTGCGCGACGGCGCCGCCGACCCCGACGCGTTGCAGCCGCCCGAGCACGGCCGCGAACTCGGCCCGGTCCGCGGCGTCCGCCACGGCGGCCAGCTCGCCGGCGATCGGGCTCAGCCCCGCCGCCTCCACGGCCTCCGTGTTCAGGAAGCTCGCGTACAGGTCGCCGATGCGCTGCGCGTCGGTGCCCCGCTCGGCCGAGGACGCGGCCGCCTCCTCGATGAGGGTGCGGACGTCGACCTCGGCCTTGTCGAACAGCGTGCGGAACGCGCCGTCGAGGGCCCGGTCGGCGGGGATCTCGTGTTCGGCGAGCCAGCGCCCGTTGACGTGCTCGAACAGATCGTCCTGCGCTCGGGTGCTCTCGTCGAGGTGGGTCAGGTCGATGCCCGAGTGCCGAGCCCGGGAATGCTCCACGATGGTCATGTCGTCCATCCTTACACCCATTCTCCGCACCCGGCACGGGCCTGCGCGTGCGCGACCGGCCGTCCCGGCCCGCGACGCGTCCCGCTCGAGTTACCGTGACCGAAGCCTCACAGACACGTGGAAGCGGGGTGAGCATGTGGGTCTGATGGACCCGATCGACGCCGTTCTCATGACGGCGGAGCTGCTGGCCAACCCCATGCACGTCGCGGTGGTGCTGATCCTCGACCCGCCCGAGGATGCCGGCCCGCGGTTCGTCGACGACGCGTACCGGGACGCCCTCGGCCGGGGCGGCGAGGTGGATCCGGTGCTGCGGCGCCGGGCGCACCGGGGAGTGGACACCGGCGGGTGGTGGGCCTGGCGCGACGTGGACGACATCGACCTGAGCTACCACGTGCGGCGGGCGTCGCTGCCGCCGGGCGCCGGACGGGACGAGCTGTGGCAGCTGGTGGGCGCGTTGCATGCCGAGCCCCTCGACCGCTCCCGCCCGATGTGGGAGGCACACCTCGTCGACGGCCTTCCCGACGGCCGGTACGCGCTCTACATCAAGGTCCACCATGCGGTCCTCGACGGGATCGCGGGCCTGCGGATGATCGAGGAGTCGATGTCGCCGGACCCCGATCGTCGATCGATGTCCCCGTTCTTCGCCACCGGCGGGCGGGACCGGCCCGGGTCCGCGCACGGCGGGCTTCCCACCCCGCTCGCCCTGGCCCGCTCGGCCGTCGGGACGGTCGCCTCCGGGATGGGTCTGGTCCGTCGGACCGTCGAAGGGCAGGTCCGCTCCACGGTGCAGGGCCTGACCACCGACACCACCGTGCTGCCGTTCGCGGCGCCCCGCACCCGGCTCAACGGCCCTCTCGGAGCCGGCCGCACCTTCGCGGCCGCCGGCTGGCCGAAGGCGCGGCTGCGCGCGATCCAGCACGCGGCGGGGGTGACCGGCAACGACGTCGTCACGGCCGTTGTGGCCGGGGCGTTGCGCTCGTGGTTCGCCGAGCACGACGAACTGCCCGGTGACTCCCTGGTGGCGATCTGCCCGGTCTCGGTACGCGGGCGGGAGGACGGCGGGACGGCGGGCAATGCGTTCGGAACCGCGGTGTGCACCCTGGGCACCGACCTCGCCGATCCGGCCGACCGGCTGGGCCTGATCCACCGGTCGATGCAGGTGGCCAAGGAGCGCGTCGCGTCGCTGGGGCCGGTGCCGTCGCTGCTGGTGGCAGCTCCGAGCATCCTGCCGACCATTCTGGTCCCGATGCTCCCGTTCGACCCGAGGGTGCGGCCCGGCTACAACCTCCCGATCTCCAACGTGCCCGGCCCGCGCACCGAGCTGTACTGGAACGGCGCCCACCTCGAGGAGATCTACCCCGTGTCGATCGTGTACGACGGGATGGCTCTCAACGTCACGGTGTGCTCGTATGCCGACCGAGTCGGCTTCGGATATGTGGCCGGTGGGGAAGTAATACCGGACATCGAAGCGTTGATACCTCTGACAGAGCGGTCTCTGTCACAACTGGAGGCCGCGGTAGGAGTGGCGCCATGAGTTCCGACACCGGAGCGACCAGGCGGGTGGACGGCGAGCACCCCCGGACGGAGATGATCGTCGACCCTCGCTTCCTGCCGGTTGCCGACCGGTTCTTCAAGATGTTCCGCGACACCCGGCAGGGCGGCGGGGCGCTGGCCGCGTACCTGCACGGCGAACCGGTGCTCGACATCTGGGCGGGCTGGGCGTCCCGGGACAAGCGCTGGACCCACGACACGGTGGCGCTGTCGTTCTCCACCGGCAAGGGCGTCGCGAGCACCGTGCTGCACCGGCTCGCCGAGCGCGGGCTGGTCGACTACGACGAACCGGTCGCGGCGTACTGGCCCGAATTCGGGGCCGCCGGGAAGGAATCCATCACCGTCCGGGAACTGATGTCGCACCGCGCCGGCCTGCACCGCGCGCGCGGCCTCGTGCCGGGACGCTTCGGGCTGCTCGACTCCGACGCGGTGGCGGCCGCCCTCGCGGCAGCCGCGCCGGACCCGCGCCGGCTCGCCGGCCCCGGCTATCACGCCGTCACCTACGGCAACCTCGTCGCCGAGATCGCCATCCGGGTGACCGGCCTGTCCTTCACCGAGCTGATCGAGCAGGAGATCGCCGGCCCGCTCGGTCTGCGCGAGTTCTGGTTCCACGTGCCGCAGGAAGATCGGCACCGCATCGCCCGGGTGTTCCCCCGGCTGAATCCGACCCCCGCGCCGTGGGCGGTCACCGGCACCGTGCTGTCGCGGCTGCCCGGGTTGCGCGGCGTCGCCGAAGCGGGCATGGCCGAAGGCTTCGACGAGCTGGCCCGCAGCCCCGCGGCGCACGACGCGGTGATGCCGGGGTGGAACGGGGTGTTCACCGCTCGCGCGCTGGCCCGGATGTACGGGGCCCTCGCGAACGCCGGCGAACTCGGCGGGGCGCGGCTGCTGAAGGAGGAGACCCTCGAACAGGTCCTGGAGGTGCAGACCCGTCGCCGCGACTACGTGCTCGGTATCCGCCCGAACTGGCGGCTGGGCTACCACCCGGGCTGGGTCGCCCTGCGCGAGCAGCCGCTGCAGTCGATCGGCCACTTCGGCTTCGGCGGCTCCGGCGCGTTCGCCGATCCGGAAACCGGCCTGTCGATCGCCTTCGTCACCAACCGCCTCGGGAGCGTCACCCCCATCTCGGACATGCGGTTCCCGCGCCTCGGCGCCGCGGGTGTCGTCGTCGCCCGGCAGGCGGCCTGACGGCGGGCTACCTGACGGCCTGCCGAGGAGCCCGCACCCCGTGCCGACCCGGGACCTGTCAGTGGTGCACGCGGCGCCCGGTGACCGCCTCGACCACGAACAGCAGGATCACCGGCGGCTCTGTTCCGAACCACGGATGACGGTGGGAGACTGGGAAGCGCGAAACGGTTTCGTCTGTCCGAGGAGCGCGGCGATGACCACCCACCGAGAACATGCAGGCCACGAACACGCCCACGGCGAGGGCTGCGGGCACGTGGCCGTGCCACACGGCGACCACGTCGACTATGTGCACGACGGGCATCTGCACCGAGTCCACGACGGACACGTCGACGAGTGTGAACCCGCCGAGCATGTGGCCCACGAAGGACACGACCACGTCCACGGTGAAGGCTGCGGGCACGTGGCCGTCCCGCACGGGGATCACCTGGACTACATCCACGACGGGCACCGGCACGCCGCGCACGACGGGCACTACGACGACCACTGACCGGTACGACCTGCGCCCGCCCCTGATGCGACGGTCCGAGCCCGGGGGCCGGACGAGGGTCGTCTCCGCCCGCCGCTCGGCGAGTTGATCGAGCGCGGTCGGAAGCCGACACCTTCAGAGCGAACCCATGTGCACGCTCGCGTGGGCCCGCACCAGGACCGCGCCGTCCGGTGCGGTGAGGTGCGTGTCGATCGAGGCGAGTCGCCGGCCCGCACGGGTGACCTTCGCCTCGACGAGCATGTCGGGCCCCGGCGCCTCGGGTGAGCGCAGGTAGTCGAGGGTCAGGTTCAGCAGCCGGTACTGCCGGCCGGCGGCGGTGAGGGTCTGGGCCGCCAGTTCGGCGACGGCGTCGGCGACGGAGACCAGCACCCCGCCCTGCACCGCCCCCATGGGATTGGCCATCCACTCCACCGGCGGCACCACCGCGGTGACGTGGCCCTTCTCGACGGTCTGCAGGCGCAGGCCGAGTAGTCCCGCGAGCGGTCCGCGGGCCACCGTGCCGGCGGCGATGCCGGAGACTACGTCGAGCCCGGGGCGGTCGGTGAGCTCCGCCGGATCCGTCCAGGGTTCGGGGGTGGGCCGGGACAGACCGGACGCGTCCGCGAACGAGTCTGCGTCGAACACGGCGGGACGATTCACGACCATGGACCGCCCCGTCAGCTGGATCACCAGATCGCCTGCGTCGTCGCGGATCTGCGCGGTGCTCAGTGCCGTGTCCTCGTCCACGTGGACGGCGCGGCCGGTACCGTGCAGATTCCCCTGGGCGGAAATCGGATTCGCGGTCGACGCGCTGAGTTGGGTGAGTACGGACCGGGTGTCGCGGCCCTGGCCCCGCCACACGAGGTGCGGGGCGGCGCCGAGCACGACGTCGGTGAGCACACCGACGGACCCGACGGTGGTGCGGCCGCGGTGGTCGAGAAACCGGTTGCCGAGCGGTTGGCGGAACGCCACCGTTCGGGGCTCCCCGACCACGGTGTCGATACCCATGAAGGCGTTGAGGCGATCGGTTTCGGGGGCGGTGACGGTCACGGGAGGCATCCTGGGATCGGGAGGGACGGAGCGAGGGTTCGCTCGGTCACCGTACCGAGGCCGGGACCGGGGCGTCCCGCCCACCCCGGTCAGCCGAGATGCGCGTGCATCTCCCACACGAGGATCTCCGCGGCCGTGTCGGTGTGGATCCGCTGTCCGCCGGACCCGGTCAGTCGCACGGCGTCACCCTCCCGCAGGGTGCCGGCGCCCTCGAGCTCGGCCGTGCCCTGGGCGACGAACACGTGCAGGTACGGCGCATCGGGTAGGACGACCGTCCGGCCCGGCTGCAGCCGGGCGACCGACAGCCCGGCGTACCTGTTGTGGATGCGGATGGCGGCGTGGTCGCGGTGCTCGGGGATCCCGGTCGCGACGGGCACCAGTCCGCCGCGCATCAGCTCGTCGTCGATCTCGAGTTGTTCGTAGCCGGGGGTGATGCCCGACTCGTCCGGGACCACCCACATCTGGATGAAGCGCACCGGTTCGGCGTGTTCCCCGGCGTGCAGCCCCGTGACGCCGGGCAGTCGCCAGGAGTCGTTCTTCTCCGAGTGCAGGATGCCCGTCCCGGCGCTCATCCGTTGCGCCAGGCCGGGGTAGATGACGCCGGAGTGCCCGATCGAGTCCTGGTGCACGAGGCTGCCGCGCAGCACCCAGGTCACGATCTCCATGTCGCGGTGCGGATGCGTGTCGAAGCCCTGGCCCGGCAGGACGGTGTCGTCGTTGCTGACCAGCAGCAGCCCGTGGTGGGTGTTGTCCGGGTCGTAGTGGTGCCCGAAGGAGAACGAGTGCTTCGAATCGAGCCAGGAGATCTTCGTCGTCAGCCGGTCCTCGGCGCGCCGGATGTCGATGGTCGGGGCGTCGGTCATGGTGTCTCCTCGAAAGGTATCGCGGTTCAGGGTACGGAGCGGAACGGGGCGCGGACGGGCCGGGCCGCGCAGCTTTCGGATGCGCGCCCCGGTCCCGGCGCGCGTTACGGCAACTGCTCGTGTTCGGCCGGGACGGTCCCGAGCCGGCCGGCCTGGAAGTCCTCGAACGCCTGGATGATCTCGGCCTTGGTGTTCATCACGAACGGCCCGTACATCGCCACGGGCTCGCGGATCGGCCGCCCGCCGAGCAGGAACACCTCGAGCGACGCGGTGCGCGAGTCCTGGGTGGCGGCGGCGGTGAACGTGACGCTGTCACCGTTGGGTCCGAACACGGCGGTCTGTCCCGCCCGGATCGGTGCGCGCTCCGCGCCGACGGTGCCGTCCCCGGCGAGCACGTAACCGAGCGCGTTGTACTCCCGGCGCCACGGCAGGGTCACCGAGGCGCCGGGCGCGACGGTCAGGTGGGCCAGGGCGATCGGGGTGTGGGTGACGCCGGGGCCGCGCACACCGCCGATCTCGCCGGCGACGACGCGGACGAGGGCGCCGCCGTCGGGGGAGGAGGCCAGGGCCACCTGGCTGCCGGAGATGTCCTGGTATCGGGGCTGCGCCATCTTGTTGTCCCGGGGCAGGTTCACCCACAACTGCACGCCGTGGAACAGGCCGCCGCTGGCCACGACATGTTCGGGCGGGGCCTCGATGTGCAGGATGCCCGACCCCGCCGTCATCCACTGGGTGTCGCCGCCGCCGATGGTGCCGCCGCCGCCGTTGGAGTCCTTGTGCTCCAGGATCCCGTCGATCATGTAGGTGACGGTCTCGAAGCCGCGGTGCGGGTGCCACGGGGTGCCCTTGGGTTCACCGGGTGCGTACTGCACCTCGCCCATCTGGTCCATGTGGATGAACGGATCGAGGAAGCGCTGGTCGATGCCTGCGAATGCCCGGCGCACGGGGAAACCCTCACCCTCGTATCCGAGGGGGGCGGTACGGACGCCGAGGACGGGACGGGCGGGGGCGTCGGGCGCGGGGGACGGGATGCGGGGCAGGGTGAGGATGTTGTCTACGGTCACCGCGGGCATGGCGGGCTCCTTCGGCATGTAGTTGACTGTTCAACTACTCTAACCGACCGGCCGGGGGATTTGTTCCTGCCGTGCGACGGGCGCGAGCCGGCCGGTCCGGAAACGGCAAACCCCCTGCCCGAGGGGAGGGGAGGGCAGGGGGTCCGCGCCGGGCGCGTGACGCCCGGCGCCACGTCCCGCCTACGGGGGGAGGGAGGTGGGACGCGGTGTCTGTGACGGCCGATCGTCTCCGTCGGCCGGATGAAGCCAGGATACATACCCGCTGGGGTATGGTCCATCGCTTCGGTGCGCTGAGCACCGGCCGCAGAGCATAGTTCCTCGCACGGCTCTGCGCCGGGATTTCGGCGATCCCGGGCGGGCGATGAGTTTCCCGCTGCCGGGTGGTCTACCTGCTCGACACCCTCACCCGAGGTACCGTCCGCCCGCTCACACGCAAGGAGTTGAAGATGTCCCGCATGCTCTTCGCCAACCTGGCCGTCAAGGATGTCGCCGCCACCCGCACGTTCTTCGACGCTCTCGGCTTCACCTTCAACGAGATGTTCTGCGACGCCAACACCGCCTGCCTCGAGATCAACGAACAGACCTACGTGATGCTCCTCGAGGAGCCGCGCTTCCGCGATTTCATCACCGGCGACATCTGCGACACCGCCACGGCCCGTGAGGTGCTCATGAGCGTGTCCGCCGAGAGCCGCGACGAGGTCGACCGGCTCGTCGACGCCGCGCTCGCCGCCGGTGGCAGCGACTGGATCACCGCCGGCTCGGAGGAGATGAAGACCGACTTCATGTACGGCCGGGCCTTCCGCGACCTCGACGGGCACGTCTGGGAGGTCATGTGGATGGACGTCGAGGCCGCGGCCGCCGCGATGGGACCCCAGGCCGAGACGTCCGTGCAGACGTAGCGGCCGGCGTCAGGGGTGCTCGGGCAGCCCGAACAGGGCGAACAGCTCGGTGTCGAAGAACACCGTCACATGCACCACCCGGTCGCCCACGACATCGAGCACCTGCAGCTGAAACGGATGGTGCTGCCCGTCCTCGCCTCTCATATAGAGGCCGAGGGCGGGCTGCCCGTTCGCCACCGTCGGCAGCAGAACCTGGTCTCCCGGCCCGCTCGCCGGGCAATGCGTCCGGATGAGGGTCCCGATCGCCTCGGCGCCGCGGTACCAGCCCTCGAACGGCGGCATCTCCCAGACCGCCTCCTGGGTGAGCATCTCGACGATCGAATCGATGTCGTACTTCTCGAACCCCTCGACCCAGCGCCGCACCAGCGCCTGCGCCTCCGGGCTCTCCGGCTCGACCAGATTCTCCTTCGTCACCTGCGCCTGCTGCAGCTGCGCGCGGGCCCGCTGGAGCAGGCTGTTCACCGCGGCCGTCGAGGTGTCCAGCGCGGTGGCCACCTCCGTCGCCCGCCACTGCAGCACGTCCCTCAGCAGCAGCACTGCCCGCTGCCGCGCCGACAGATGCTGCAGCGCCGCCACGAACGCCAGACGGATGGACTCGCGCGAGGTCACGATCGCCGCCGGGTCCGTCGGGTCGTCCGGCCGACCGTCGTCGCCGAGGGATCCGCCGGGAATCGGCTCGAGCCACGGCACTTCCCCGCGCTCGACGAGGTCGTCGACCGGATCCGAACTCGGCGCCCCCAGCCCCGTCGGCAGCGGCCGGCGCGACCGGCCCTCCAGCGCGGTCAGGCACACGTTGGTCGCGATGCGGTGCAGCCACGTCCGCAGCGACGAGCGGCCGCCGAAGTTGGCGTAGCCGCGCCAGGCGCGCAGGTACGTCTCCTGCACGAGGTCCTCCGCGTCGTGGATCGAGCCACTCATCCGGTAACAGTGCGCCAGCAGCTCACGCCGGTACGGACCGGCGAGCGTCAGAAAGTCGTCCTGCGAATCGAGAACCTGCTCCGTCATGGTGTGCCCCCGCCTGCCCGTCGGTCCGAAGTGCAGTTACGAGCGTGAGCGTAGCCCTGGGGGCCGACAGGAAACAGGGTCTCGAACTATCTGTGCACTCCGGGTACCGTCCAGTAACTGCCCCCGGCCGACAGCCCCGCCGGCAGGCAGCAAGGACGAGGGGGACGCGTGCCCGACATCGCGCCACGACCGACAGGCCCGTACGCCGGGGGACCGCCCGCGTCGGCCCTGCACGTCGACATGCCCCCGCTCGAGCGTTTCGGTCTGCGCGAAGCCGGCCGCACGGTCGTCGTCGCCGTGGTGCTCGTCGTCAGCGTGCTGCTGAAGCTGCTGGCCTGGCCACTGCGACCCGACGGGCGCGGCCCGGCCGACGCCGCCGCCGAGGGCACCGTCGACGCATTCGAGATCCTCGGCCCCACGTTCGTCAAGCTCGGCCAGCTCATGGCGTCGTCGTCCGGTGTGTTCCCCAAGCCGCTGGCCGACGCGTGCCTGCGCTGCCTGGACGACGTCGCGCCCGTCTCCGCGGACCAGGCCCGCGCCGTGATCGAGGAAGACCTCGGGCATCCCGTCGGCGAACTGTTCGCCCGGTTCGACGACCTGCCGCTGGCCGCCGCGTCCGTCGGCCAGGTGCATGCGTGCGTGCTGCACGACGGGCGGGAGGCGGTCGTGAAGGTGCAGCGGCCCGGCATCGCCCACCGCATGCTCATCGACCTGCGTGCGGCCTACCTCGGCGCGCGCCTGCTGCAGGCCTTCGAGTTCTTCCGCATCGCGAACGCCACCGCCATCATCCGCGACCTGCACTCGTCCACGATGACCGAACTCAACAGTGCGGTCGAGGCGGACCGGCAGAGCCGGTTCCGGGAGTGCATCGGCGCGTTCGGGGACAACACGGCCGTCACCACGCCGCAGGTGTACTGGGACTACTGCGGGCCGCGCGTGATCTGCATGGAACGCCTTCGCGGTGTGCCCATGGACCGCGTGCCCGCCGACGCCGGCATCGACACCCGCCTGCTCATCCGCCGCGGGGTGAAGGTATGGATCGAATCGGTCGTCCTGCACGGGCCGTTCCACGGCGACGTGCACGCCGGGAACCTGTGGCTGCTCGACGACGGCCGCCTCGCCTTCCTGGACTTCGGCATCGTCGGCGAGCTGCCCGAGCACTGGCGCGCCATCCTGCGCGACCTGTTCCGCGCGACCGCCATCGACGGGGACTTCGCCCGCGTGGCGCAAGGCATCCGCGCACTCGGCTACACCAGCGGACTCGATGCCGACGATGCCGAGATCGGCCGGCAGGTGGCGCAGGCCCTCGCTCCGCTCCTCGGCCGCGACCTCGGGCAGCTCCGGCTCAGCGAACTCATCGTCGCGCTGATCCGGCTCGGCAAGCAATGGGGGATCGCCAGCCCGGAGGAACTGGTGCTGTTCGGCAAGCAGCTCGGCTACTTCGAGCGCTACGCCACCGCCCTCGCCCCCGGCTGGGTCATCGGCCAGGACCTGTACCTGCTGCGCAACGTCTTCCCGGAGGAGGTGGCGCGCCGCGCCGGCGAGCAGGGGCTCGAGCTACCCGCGTAGCGCGGGCGCGGGCGCGCGGGGCGCGGGGGCGAGCGAATGTATCGTTCAGCTCCTCACGTCGACAGCATGGTCCATTCGCTCGGTTCGAGCCGGGGCGGCCCGACGGGTGCGGAGTGCGCCGGGCGCGTCAGCCCACATGCGTGACGGGTATCGAAGCCCCGGTGACGGCGGCGCCGTCGTCGGAGAGCAGGAACCGGATCACGCGCGCGATCTCGGCGGGCTGCGACCACGAGCGCCGGTTCGCGTCGGGCATCGCCGCCCGGTTCGCGGGCGTGTCGATTACGACGGGCAGCAGCGCGTTGACCCGGACGCCGTCGGCGGCGTACTCGACGGCCAGGGTCTCGACCAGTGCGGTCACGGCGGCCTTCGACGCGACGTAGGCGGCGCCCCCGGCGAACGGCCGCTTCGTCGCCGCGGTCGACATGCAGACCACCGACCCACCGCTGCCCGCGAGCAGGTGCGGCAGCGCCGCGCGGGTCACGGCGTAGGCGGTGCGCACGTTGAGATCCAGCTGGGCGTCGAGGACCTCGATCGGAGTCTCGTGCACCCGCGGCCCCGAGGTGAACCCGCCCACCAGATTCACCACACCGAACAGGGGCGCGGATTCCTCGGCCGCCGCGAGCGAGACGGCCTGCCGCAGCTGCGCCTCGTCGGACAGGTCCGCCTCCACGAGATGCAGACGCGGATGGTCCGCGAGCCGGCCGAGTTCGGTACGAGCCACCCAGGGGACCACGACCCGCCAGCCGGTCTCGAGCAGATGCGTCGTGACGGCGGCACCGAGCCCGCCGGTGCCGCCGGTGACGAGCGCGGTCCGGATCGCGGTCATGGGAATCCTCTCGGCCGAGCGGACGGATGCCCGTCCACGATAGGCGTCGGACGTGCCCGCGCATCGCGATACCGAGCCACACGTGCCGGTTCCGGACATCGACAACCGTCCCGGCGGTTGTCGATGTCCGAAACATGCACTCCGATAGTCGAATCCGGATCGCCGACGGACGGGGGTGGTCCTATGCCGTGCGCGACGCCGCGTACGCGCCCTGCCACACCGTGTCGAACGGCGTGTGCGCCCCGACCCGGCCCTCGATGCCGGCGGTGACGAAGTCCTTCGCCAGCGCGACGGCGGCGGGCACGTCGGCGCCCTTGGCGAGTTCGGCGGTCACGGCCGCGGCGAGCGTGCAGCCGGCGCCGGAGACCCGTTCCCGGCCGACCTTCGGCGCGGAGAACACGGTGACCTCCACACCGTCGAAGAGCACGTCGACGGCGTCGTCGCCGGCCAGCTCCACGCCGCCCTTGGCCAGGACGTACCGCGGGCCGAGGGCGTGGATGCGGCGGGCGGCCTCGACGAGGCCGTCGACGCTCTCGATGCGGTCCATCCCCGCCAGGGTGCGGGCCTCGAACAGGTTGGGGGTGACCACCGTGGCCAGGGGCAGCACGGCCTCGCGCAGCGCGTTGTCGGTGTCGAGCGCGGCGCCGGGCTCCTGACCCTTGCAGATCAGCACCGGGTCCAGGACGACGTGCCGCCACGACTGGCGACGCAGGCCCTCGGCGACCACCTCGATGGTCGAGGGGGTGCCGAGCATGCCGATCTTGACGACGTCGAGGTCGTGGGCCGCGGTGGCGGCCTCGATCTGGTCCGCGATGACCTCGGGCGCGATCGGGACGAAGCGGTGCGACCAGTCGTTCCGCGGGTCGAACGAGACGATGCAGGTGGTGGTGCCGACGCCGTAGACGCCCAGCTCCTGGAATGTCTTCAGATCCACCTGCAACCCTGCGCCGCCGGTGGCTTCGGACCCGGCGATGACATAGGCGAGGTCGACCACGATGTACTCCAATCCGATGGGGGACAGACTGCGTGCCGGACCCGGAAGGTACCGGCACGTCGGGGGAGACCACGGCTGCCCGCGACGTCGTCGCCGGGTTCGCACGATCGGTCCCGGCACCAGGCTAGCGCGCCCGGCCGTGCGTCCCGGCCGGACGACCTGCGCCGATGACCGGCGTCACATGCGGCCCGGCGCATGTCGGTGCGGTGCGGCACCATGGGAATCGACCGGTCGAGGCACGACGACAGAAGGTGGGCGGCATGTGCGGTCGGTATGCGAGCACGGTCACCGATCAGGAACTGCGCTCCCTGTTCGACGTGGTGGAGACGGTGGGCGAGCCGCTGCCCCCGTCGTACAACGTCGCGCCGACGCAGACGGTGCGGGTGGTGCTCGAGCGCGCCCCGAAGGACGATCCGGGCGGGGAGGCGGTGCGTCAGCTCCGGTCCGCCCGGTGGGGGCTGGTGCCGTCGTGGGCCAAGGACCCGAAGATCGGCAACCGGCTGATCAATGCCCGCTGCGAGACGATCACCGAAAAACCGTCGTTCAAGGCCGCGGCCGCCCGGCGACGGTGCATCCTGCCGGCCGATGGGTACTTCGAGTGGCAGAAGCGCGAGGACGGCACCAAGGTGCCGTACTTCCTGCACGGCGACGGCGTGCTCGGAATGGCCGGCCTGTACGAGCTGTGGCCGGATCCGAGCCTGCCGGACGACCATCCCGACAAGTGGCTGTGGACCGTCACGGTGCTGACGACGGAGGCCACCGACGCCGCCGGGCAGATCCACGAGCGGTGCCCGCTGGTGCTGCCGCCGTCCTTCCACGACGTGTGGCTCGATCCGGCCCTCACCGACCGCGACGACGTCGACGCGCTGATCGCCTCCGTCCCCGAACCCCACCTGGAGCCCTACGAGGTCGGCACCGCGGTCAACAACCCTCGCAACAACCGCCCGGAACTGCTCGAGCCGGTGTGAGCGGCGCGGGGCCATCGGGGCTCGGGCGGCCCTGCCGTGGCGCGCCTCGCGATCCGAATCACATTCCGTGAAGGGAGGATTCGCGGAATCGGGGGGCGATGCTGTGGAACGCCGTGCCGACGGGTCTCGACCGGATCGCGTGCCCCGTCACCCTCGCGCAGGGCGTACTCGACGTCGTCGCCTCCGCGCAGACGGTGCGGTACGTCCCGCTGGTTCCCGGGGCCCGGTTCGTGCCGCTGCCGTGGGCCGGGCATGCGCCGCAGTGGGATGTCCCCGAGGCGATCGTCGACCTGGTCCGGCGGGCCGCGGCGGAGGCATGATTCCGGCGAGCGGGTGCCGGCTGCACTTCCGCTGGTGGCTCAGCCGATCCGGACGCCGTCCGTGACGACCCAGATTCCGTCGGCGCTCTCCCGGACGGGCCGGCGCAGCTGGAGCACCACGATGCTGCCGTCCGCCCGGTTGGTCACCTCGACGGTGTGCGGGTCGGCCGCGCGTGCGTCGGTGTCGCTCCATCCGAATCGGTCCGCCACGAACGCCTGCGCGACGAGGGACGGATCCAGCCGCCACGGCTGGCTACCCTCGTCGACCGCGCGCTGAAGCGCTTCGGCCTGCTCCGGGGTGAGGTCTTCTCCGGGAAAGGACGACCCGGCCGGTGGCGTCGCGTCCTCGCTCGTCGCGGCCGGCGACGTCTCCGGCGAGGAGGACGCGGGGGCGCTCTCGGCCGTCGTCGCCGGTGCCGGTGCCGACGCGGGAACGGACGCGCTCGTGGTCGATTGCGCGCCCGGCGTGGTGTCGCCGTCGCCGCACGACGCGACCAATCCTACCGAGACAGTCACTGCAGCAACAGTTTTCGGCAATCGTACCCGCACGGAATCCTCGTCGCGATCCGGTCACCGAGGCCGGGTGAACCGGAACTCCCACGGTTGCTGCCCCTTACCGGTCTGCACCCAGTGATCGTCCTCGATGTGCCGGAGCACCTCGGCGAGGCTTCGGTTCATCTCCGGCGCCCACGCCTCCTGCGGCGGGATGTCCCCCCACGTCCGGGGGACCGGGAAGGTGGGACCGACATAGCGGCGTTCCTCGTCCACCCGGCCGACGAACCGCTTGTACGCGTTGCCGTACTGCGAACTCAGCGTCGCGAGCAGGGAGGCCCACCACGACGTGCCGCCCGCGTCCTCCAGCTCCACGGTCAGCGTCTCCGCGTCCCCGGTTCCCGAGCTCTCGCCCATGTCTACTCCCCACCTCGTCCTTCGCGGTGTCCGTCACCGGCGACGGGAGTCGACCGTTTCTCGCTCACCAGCCCCTCGATGTGCTGGAAGAGGTCGTTCTCGCCCATGGGAAGGCCCCCTCGCCGTGGTCGTGCCCCGGGCATAGACGGTATCCGGGGCAGACAAACCCGTCCGCGTTTCGCGGTCCCACGGCTCGGGTACCTCGCAGCCATGAGTATCGAAGACGGTCCCGGCGACACGCTCAGCCCGAGCGAGGGCCTCGATTCCGACGAAGTCCGCAACGACGACGGCGACGAGGTCGTGGACCCGCCGGAGGGCTGGAGCGGGGCCGACCGGTTCGGCACCACGCAGCGGGAGGAGCAGGAAGGCGAGTCGCTGGACCAGCGCCTCGCCGAGGAGGAACCCGACGTGGCGCCCCCGGAGCCGCTCGAGCGGCCGGTTGCGGCCATGCCGGACGACGAGCTGACCGAGGACATCGTCGACGAGGTCTACGACGGCGGAGGCGGCACAGCCGTCTACGACGGCGGAGGCGGCACAGCCGTCTACGACGGCGGACGTAAGCACGCAGAGCTGGTCGAGGGTGTCATCGTCGAGGACTCGCGGGTCGATCGAGGTCAGATCGGCGGCAGCCCCGAGGACGGCGAGTCCCTCTTCCCGGTGGTCGAGTGAGATGGGCGCCGCCGGTGACGCGCAGGTGCCGACACGGAGGCGGTCCTGCCGTGGTAGGGGTGTCCGGAAGAGCGATCGATGCAATGATCATTTGTCATGAGTGACAACTCGGGAGTTGCAGGCAGGGGCGGGCTCACCGTCGGCTCGCGGGTGGTGGTGCGTCGTGGCGACGACAAGAGCCGACTGCCCGGAGTGGTGGTCGAGGACTATGCGAGCGAAGCCGCCCGGGCCGGCGAGCAGCTCGGGCGGGACTGGGCGCCGGTGCGCCGGTGGGCCGTCGCGCTGGACGACGGCCGGCTCGTCTTCGCCGACGACGACGAGGTCGAGGCGGAGCCGAAGAAGTCCTGACCGCTGTCCGTACGCCCCGGACCCTCGCGATCAACCCCGCCGGCGTGCCGGCCTTGGACGAACCGGGCGCATCGAGAAGTGCGGTTGGCTCATGTCTGAATCTGCTAGGTTGATACCTAGCTGATCTAGGCATAGGAGTTCTATGTACCTCGACAAGGACCTGGTGGCGGCCTCGGCGACCCCGCTTGTGCTCGGAATCCTCGCCGACGGCGACTCCTACGGGTACGCCATCCTCAAACGAGTCAAGGATCTGTCCGGTGGACGGATCCAATGGACCGACGGAATGCTGTACCCGCTGCTGCATCGCCTGGAACGGTCCGGATACGTGTCGGCGTCGTGGGGAAGTTCCGACAGTGGGCGACGGCGCAAGCACTACGCGATCACCGACGCAGGCCGGAGCGTGCTCGCGGAACGGCGCAGTCAGTGGGACGTCGTGGCGGACGCGCTGGACCAGGTCTGGCGCTGCGCCGAGGTGCCCGCGACCCCCGCCGGAGGATGGTCGTGATGGACACCGATGCCGCGCTGGAGTCGCAGATCGGTCAGTGGCGCGTCTACGTCGAGCGTCGTCGCGCGATATCCGCCGCCGACGCCGACGAGATGGAAGACCACCTGCGTGACCAGATCTCGGATCTGTCCGCCGCCGGACTGGGGGCCGACGAGGCCTTCCTGGTCGCGGTCAAACGCATGGGCAGCGTGGACGACATCTCCCGCGAGTTCGCGCGGGAGCATTCCGAACGCCTGTGGAAGCAACTCGTGCTGATGCCCGCACCGGACGACGGTGCCACGCGGCCCACACGTGAGCTGTTCGTCGTGCTCGCGCTCGCCGTCGGCGCGGCGGTCGCCCTGAAGGCCGGACTGGCGACACTGGACGAGGGCGTCGTCGTGCGCAACGTCAGCCTGCTCGTGCTTCCGTTCCTCGCCGGGTACTTCGCCTGGAAGCGCCGCGTGACGCCCCGCGGCGCCGCGGCGCTGCTGGTGCCGTTCGCCCTGGTGGCGGTCGTGACGAACGCGTTTCCCTTCGTCCCGAACGGATCGACCGAGGTGATCGCCGCGATCCATGCCCCGATCGCCTTGTGGTTCGTCGTCGGCCTCGCCTACGTCGGAGGCGAGTGGCGGTCCGACCGGCGGTGGATGGACTTCGTCCGATTCACCGGCGAATGGGTCGTCTATCTCACCCTGCTCGCCCTCGGCGGCGGCGTCCTCGTGGGCCTGACGATCGGCGCGTTCGACGCGCTCGGCACGGATGCCGAGTGGGTCGTCGAGGAGTGGGTGCTGCCGTTCGGTGCGGCGGGCGCGGTCGTCGTCGCCGCCTGGCTCGTGGAGGCGAAGCAGAACGTGGTGGAGAACATCGCGCCCGTCCTCACCCGCGTGTTCACACCCCTCACAATCCTCATGTTGCTGGTGCTGCTCGCGGCGTTCGCGACGACCGGTAGCGTCGTCGACGTCGACCGAAACCTGTTGATCCTGATGGACCTCATCCTCGTCGTCGTCCTGGGGCTGCTGCTGTATGCGATCTCCGCCCGCGAACCTCACCTGCCGCCCGACCTGTTCGACCGTCTCCAGCTCGTCCTCGTCGTCCTCGCTCTCGCGGTCGACCTGCTCATGCTCACAGCCATGCTCACCCGGATCGCGGAGTTCGGCTTCACCCCCAACAAGGTGGCCGCTCTCGGGATGAACCTGGTCCTACTGGTCAATCTTGCCTGGTCGGCCCGGCTCGTCCTCGGGTTCGTCCGTGGCCGCCGCGGGTTCGGCTCCCTCGAACGCTGGCAGACCCGCTACCTGCCCGTCTTCGGCATCTGGGCGGCGCTGGTCGTCTGCCTACTCCCGCCGATGTTCGACTTCGCGTGACCGTCGGTCACCGAACAACGGCAGTCGATCCGTCCATGCCTTTACAACCGGTCCGCAAGGCAGTAATTTGAACGATCGTTCGACCTAATCTACTGCCTGCCGCCGATCGCCGGCCGAAAGGACCTCCGCATGAGCGCACCCGAGGACGTCGTACTCTCCCGCCGGGAAGGCCACGTCACGACGTGGACGATCAACCTGCCCGAGGCGCGCAATCCGATCTCCGGCGACGACGTCGTCGAGCGGCTGGTGCAGCTGGTGGAGGAGGCGAACGCGGACTACGAGACCCGCGTGGTGATCCTCACCGGCGCCGGCAGCGCGTTCTCGGCCGGCGGCAACGTCAAGGACATGGCCGACCGCGCCGGGATGTTCGGTGGTGCCCCGCATCAGCTGCGTGAGGGCTACCGTCGCGGGATCCAGCGGCTGCCCAAGGCGATCTACCACTGCGAGGTGCCGATCATCGCCGCCGTCAACGGACCCGCGGTCGGCGCCGGCTGCGACCTGGCCATGATGTGCGACATGCGGATCGCTTCGAGCACCGCATTCTTCGCCGAGAGCTTCGTCAAGCTCGGCATCATCCCCGGCGACGGCGGCGCGTGGCTGCTGCCCCGCGCCATCGGTGCGGCGCGGGCCGCGGAGATGGCCTTCACCGGCGACCGGGTCGACGCGGCGACCGCGCTGGACTGGGGCATGGTCTCCCGCGTCGTCGAACCCGAGCAGCTGCTGGTCACCGCGAACGAACTCGCCGCCCGCGTCGCGGTGAATCCGCCGCACGCGCTGCGCATGACCAAGAAGCTGATGCGCGAGGGGCAGCGCCAGGATCTCGACAGCATCCTCGAGCTCTCCGCCGCGTTCCAGGCCCTCTCGCACCACACCGCCGACCACGGTGAGGCACTCTCGGCGTTCCTCGAACGCCGCACCGGGAACTTCACCGGCAACTGACCGCCCCGGCCCCCGAGCCGCCGCACACAACGAAGGAGAGACGGCCGTGGAGCGGACGATCTTCACTCAGGAACACGACGAATTCCGTTCCATGCTGCGGGATTTCATCGACCGCGAGGTTCTGCCGCATCAGGCGGAGTGGGATGCGCTGGGCCGGCCGCCGCGCGAGTTCTTCCACCGTCTCGGTGAGCTCGGCGTCCTCGGTATCCAGGTGCCCGAGGAGTTCGGCGGCGGCGGCGAATCGAGCTTCAAGTACAACGCCATCGTGTTCGAGGAGGTGGCCCGGGCCGGCGTGTCGTTCGGTTCCTACACCGTGCACTCCTGCCTGATCCTGCCGTACCTGCTCGAGTACGGCAGCGACGAGCAGCGGAAGCGCTGGCTGCCGGACTTCGCGTCCGGCCGGATGATGACCGCCATCGCGATGACCGAGCCCGGCACCGGCTCGGACCTGGCCAACATCGCCACCACCGCCAAGCTGTCCGCCGACGGCTCGCACTACGTCGTCAACGGCGCGAAGACGTTCATCACCGGCGGCGTCACCGCCGACCTGGTCCTCACCGTCTGCCGGACGGCGCCGTTCGACCCGGAGGACCGCCGTGCCGGCCTGTCGATCCTCTGCGTGCCCACCGATGCCGAGGGGTTCTCCGTCGGTCGCAAGCTGGACAAGATCGGGCTGCACCAGCAGGACACCGCCGAGCTGTCGTACCAGGATGTGCGGGTTCCGGTGGAGAATCTCCTCGGCGAGGAGGGCAAGGCCTTCGGCTACCTCGCCCACAACCTGCCCCAGGAACGTCTGAGTATCGCGCTCAACCAGGTCGGCCAGGCCGCGGCCGCGATCGAGCATGCCGTCGCATACACCAAGGACCGCAAGGTGTTCGGCAAGCCGGTGGCCTCCTTCCAGAACACCAAGTTCGTTCTCGCGGAATGCTCCGCCGAGGTGCAGGCGGCGCGAGTCTTCGCCGACCACTGCCTCGAGCTGCTCGACCGGGGCGAGCTGTCGGTGGCGGACGCCGCCCGTGCCAAGCTGTACTGCACCGAGGTCGCCGGCCGCGTGATCGACAAGTGCCTGCAGTTGCACGGTGGCTACGGCTACATCACCGAATACCCGATCGCCCGCCTCTACGCCGACACCCGCGTCAGCCGGATCTACGGCGGCACCAGCGAAGTCATGAAGACGATCATCGCCAAGGACCTCGGCCTCTAGACGTCCCGGTGGGACCGGCAGAAGGAGCACGAATGTATCCAGGACGCTATGCCTCGATCACCCCGGACAAGCCGGCGGCGATCGAGGCGGCCACGGGGCGCGAGATCAGTTACCGCGAGCTCGAGGACCGTTCGGTGCAGTTCGCGCACTGGCTCCGCGCCCACGGCCTCGGCGCGGGCGACCACCTCGCCGTGCTGTCGGTCAACGACGTGACCGTCTTCGAACTGTACTGGGCTGCAGTGCGTTCCGGCATGTACGTGACGTTCGTGAACACGCATCTCGCCCCGCCCGAGGTCGCCTACATCGTGGACGATTGTGACGCCGCGGCTCTCGTGGTGTCCGCGCCGCTCGTGGACCTCGCGGTCGCCGTGGCCGGCGACACGCCGAAGGTGCGGCACCGCCTGGCGTTCGGCGGCGACGTTCCCGGCCACCTCGGATACGAGGCCGAGATCGCCGCGATGAGCACCACCGCGCCGGTCGACCAGCCCGGCGGGACGGACATGCTCTACTCGTCGGGCACGACCGGCCGGCCGAAGGGGATCAAGCCCGCGCTCAGCGGAGCGCAGGTCGGTGAGCAGGCGGCCTCCAACGCGGTCGGGCTGCTGCAGAGCTTCGGCTTCGACGACGACTGCGTGTACTACGCGCCCGCCCCGATCTACCATGCCGCGCCCCTGCGGTTCGGCGCCGCGGCGCAGGCACTCGGCGGCACAGCGATCGTCGCGGGCAGGTTCGACGCCGAGACCTGCCTCGCCGACCTCGAGCGCTACCGCGTGACCCACAGTCAGTGGGTGCCCACGCATTTCGTCCGGCTCCTGAAGCTGCCCGAGCAGGTCCGCGGCCGCTACGACCTGTCCGCGATGCGCGCCGCCATCCACTCCGCCGCGCCGTGCCCCGTCGAGGTCAAGCAGGCGATGATCGACTGGTGGGGCGAGGTGATCTACGAGTACTACTCGTCCACCGAATCCGTGGGCAGCACCATCGTCTCGCCGCAGGAATGGCTCCGGAAGCCCGGCACCGTCGGCCGCACCGGACACGGCCATGCCAGCCTCGCGCACATCTGTGCCGAGGACGGAACGGAGTTGCCGCACGGACAGATCGGGTTGATCTACTTCGAACGTCCCGGCTACAGCTTCGAGTATCACAACGACCCGGAGAAGACGGCCGAGTCCCGCAACCCGCTCCACCCCACCTGGGCGACGACCGGAGACATCGGATACCTGGACGAGGACGACTACCTCTTCCTCACCGACCGGGCGAAGTTCACCATCATCTCCGGCGGGGTGAACATCTATCCGCAGGAGATCGAGAACGCCCTCGCCTTGCACCCCAAGGTGTTCGACGTGGCAGTGATCGGTGTGCCGGATGCCGAGATGGGCGAATCGGTCAAGGCGGTCGTCCAGCCGGCGGCGGGCGTCGCCGGCGACGACGCGCTCGCCGCGGAGCTGATCGCCTACTGCCGCGACCGCATCGCCGGGTACAAGTGCCCGCGCAGCGTCGACTTCGTCGACGCGCTGCCCCGGACACCCACCGGCAAGCTCGTCAAGGGGGCGCTGCGCCCCGCGACCGCCGGAGGAAACGGATGAGTGTTCGACGGGGAACATACGCACGACAGGGCGACACCGTGGCGCCGTCGGAGCGGCAACGGGTGTTCATCGAGGCGGCGCGTCGCGAGTTCGTCCGCAACGGATACGGTGCGTCGTCGATCCGGACGATCGCCCAGGAGGCGGGCGTGAGCCTGTCGGCGCTGTACTACCACTACAAGAACAAGCAGGACCTGCTGCTGGCCATCCTCATCGACGGCGTGAACGCCTTCGACGCGATGTGCGACGAGGAGCTGTCACGCGTCGGTGACGACCCGGTGGAGCGGCTCCGGGCCCTGGTGGTCGCCCTGGTCCGGTTCCGGACCATCTGCCAGGAACAGAGCCTGATGATCGGCACCGAGGTTCGCAACCTGGAACCGGAGAACGCGGCCGTCTACGAGCAGCGGCGGCGTTCCGGAAACGAGTTGCTGGGCAGCATCATCGACGACGGGATGCGATCCGGAGCGTTCACCACCCCCTACCCGGAGGACTGTCGCCGCTCGATCCTGGCGATGACGACCTCGATCGCGAACTGGTACGACCCGGACGGTCCGGACACCCCCGCCGACATCGCGGCCCGGTACGGCGATCTGGCCCTGCTGTTGCTGCAGCCGCGACCCTGACCCCCTCACGGAAGAAGACGACCATGCGTACATCACTGGTACCGTCCGCCGGTGCCCCCGACCCGAGTCTCGCAGCGTTGCGGGCCGAGGTGCGCGCCTTCCTGCGCGAGCAGATCGAGGCCGGCGTGTTCACCCCGGGCGTGGACACCTGGCTCGCCCGCTGGAACACCGACTTCACCAAGGCCCTGGCCGCCCGCGGCTGGGTCGGCATGACCATCCCCACCGAGTACGGCGGGCACGGCCGCACCTTCATGGAGCGTTTCGTCGTCACCGAGGAACTCCTCGCGGTCGGCGCGCCGGTCGCCGCCCAGTGGGTGGCGGACCGGCAGGCCGCGCCCTCGCTGCTCAAGTACGGCACCGAGGAGCAGAAGCGACGGTTCCTTCCCGGCATCGCCCGCGGCGAGATCTGCTGGGCCATCGGCATGAGCGAGCCCGAGTCCGGATCCGACCTGGCGAGCGTGAAGACCAAGGCCGTGCAGGTCGACGGCGGCTGGCGCATCACCGGCACCAAGCTGTGGACCTCCGGCGCCCACCACGCCGACGCCTTCTTCGGGCTGGCCCGCTCCGCCCCGCTCGACCCGGCGCACCGGCACGCCGGGCTGAGCCAGTTCATCGTCCTGCTCGACTCGCCCGGCGTGGAGATCCGGCCCGTGCTGTCGATGTCCGGTGAGCACCACTTCAACGAGGTCGTCCTCGACGACGTGTTCGTGCCCGACGACCTCGTGCTCGGCACGATCGGCGACGGCTGGGCGCAGGTCACCTCCGAACTCGGCTACGAGCGCAGCGGCCCGGAACGCTTCATGTCCACCTTCGGTGTGCTCGCCGGCGCGGTGGACGAGGCAGCCGCCGGCCGCCTGCCGGCCGACCCCCGCATCGGCGCGTTCGTCGGCCGGATCTTCGGCCTGCACCACATGTCGCGCGGGGTGTCCGAGGCGCTGCAGCGGCACGAGAACGCGGAGGTCGCCGCCTCGGTGGTCAAGGTGCTCGGCACGCAGGCCGAGGGCGACATCGCCGACCTCGCCGACGAGCTGGCCGGCGAGAGCGACACCGCTGGTGACGAGTTCGCCGAGCTGGTGCGGTCGGGTGTCATGCAGCGTCCCGGATTCACCCTCCGAGGCGGCACGAGTGAGATTCTGCGCGGGGTCATCGCGCGGGGATTGGGGATGCGCTGATGAGCAACGCGACGAACGGCACGTCGACCGATAACGATGTGGAGATGCGCGAATTCGCGCAGATGCTCGAACAGGTCTTCGGTGAGCGCCGCGGCGACGATCACCGCCTCACCGGGCCGCTGCGCCTCGACCGCGAATTGTGGTCCACTCTGGTCGAACTCGGTCTCGCCCGGCTCACCGGTCCGGAGGCGGACGGGGGCAGCGAGGCGGGCTGGGCCGAGGCCGCATATCTGCTCGGCGCCGCGGGCGCCGGTGCCGCGGCGGTGCCGGTGGCCGAGAACGACCTCCTCGCGGGCTGGCTGCTGCAGCTGTCCGGCTGCAAGCGCGCGGTGACCGATCCGGCGGCGGCACGCACCGCCGCCGTGCTGACCGCCGACGGCTCGGCCCGGCACGTGCCGTGGGCCCGCGACGTCGACGCCGTGGTCGTGCTGTGGGAGGCGGACGGCACGTGGCGGGTCGCCGACGTCGCCCGCGCCGACGTCGAGGTCACCGAGGCGGTCGACGTCGCGTCCGAGCCGCGCGACCACATCCGTGTCGACGTCGCCGCGCTGTCCGGCGCCGAAGTTCCGGCGGGCACCGCGGAGGAGTTCCTGCGCCGGGGGGCGCTCGCCCGGGCTCTCGCGATGAGCGGCGCGATGGAGCGGGTGCTCGACCTGGTCGTCGAGCACACCACCACGCGTGTGCAGTTCGGCCGTGCCCTGGGCAAGTTCCAGGCCGTGCAGCACCTGGTGTCGGACATCGCCGCCGAGGGCGCGCTCGCGCGTGCCGCCGCGCAGGCAGCCGTGACGATCGCCGAGGATTCCGGATTCGGCAGCGACGAAGCGGGATTCGCGATCGCTGCCGCGAAGTCCTGCGCGGGGCACGCCGCGTCGGTGGTCGTGCGCAACGCCCACCAGAGCCTCGGCGCGATCGGCTTCACCATGGAGCACGAGCTGCACCGGCACGCGAACCGGCTGCTGTCGTGGCGCAGGGAGTTCGGCTCCGTGCGGTTCTGGGACGAGGTGCTCACCGCGGCGGCCGTCGACGCCGGGTCCCGGGGGCTGTGGCCGTTGATCGCGGACGGCCGACCGGAATAGGGCATCCGCCGCGGCCCGCTGGACAGGTACCACCGGCCCGGTATGAACTGTGGGGTGACGGCGCGTGTTCCGGCGGTGCCGGACCGACGAGGAGAGGTGCGAGTGCAGGACGAGCAACAGCGCGTGCCCGGACCGGTGAATCTGCGAGATCTCGGCGGACTGCCGCTGACCGACGGCGGTCGCACCGCGCCCGGCGTGCTGTATCGGGGCGACGCCTGCTACACCGGCGACGTGGTGCGCGGCATCCTCTCCGACCGGCCGCCCACGACGGTGGTGGACCTGCGATCCGACGCCGAACGCGGGCACCGCGCCTTCACCTGGCCGGACGGCACGCACGTGCATCGCCTGTCGCTGCACGCGGACGCCGCGCCGGCCGGGCGCACCGGCCTCGGCCTCGCCGAACTCTACGGCCGGGTGTTCGACGTGGCCGCGCCGCTGTTCGCCGGGCTCGTGCCGGTCGTCGCGCGGGCCGCGGGCCCGGTCCTCGTGCACTGCACCGCCGGCAAGGACCGCACCGGTCTCGCGGTCGCCGTCCTGCTGCTCGCCGCAGGCGTGGAACCGCAGGCCGTCGTCGACGACTACGCGGCCACCGACACGAACATGCCCCTGCTCCTCCGTCGCTGGGAGGCCGTCGGGCTGCGCGTGGGCGGCTCGTTCCCGGGCGGCGACCGGGCGGTGCCGTCCGACCTGTTCCGCGCCCCGGCCGAGGCGATCTCCCCGATCGTCGAACGCCTCGTCGCGCATCCCGGAGGGCCGGGGGCGTGGCTGATCGACCACGGGGCGGGGGAGGACGACGTGCGGCGGTGGCGCGCACGTGCCCGAGGAGAAGACGTGGCTGCAACGGTATACGGAGACAGGAAGGCACCGACGCGATGAGCGAGAACAGCGAGCCGAAAGCCGGGGGATCGGCGGGACTGCCGCTGGAAGGCATCACCGTCGTCAGCCTCGAGCAGGCGGTCGCCGCCCCCATCGCGACCCGCCATCTCGCCGATCTCGGCGCCCGTGTCATCAAGGTCGAACGCATCGGGGAGGGCGACTTCGCCCGCAACTACGACGCCGCCGTGCACGGGCTGGCATCGCATTTCGTGTGGCTCAACCGCGGCAAGGAGTCGATCTGCGTCGACCTCAAGTCCACCGAGGGCGTCGCCGCGGTGCGCCGGCTCGTCGGCGAGGCCGACGTGGTGATCCAGAACTTCGCGCCCGGCGCGGCGGCGCGGCTCGGGCTCGGCGCCGACGAGCTGCGGCGCGAGCGGCCCGAGCTGATCGTGGTGAACATGACCGGTTACGGCACCGAAGGCCCGCTGCGCGAGCGCAAGGCCTACGACATGCTGGTCCAGGCCGAGACCGGGCTGTGCTCGATCACCGGCACCCCGGAGACCGCCACCAAGACCGGCATCCCAACCTCCGACATCGCGGCCGGCATGTACGCGCTCACCTCGATCCAGGCGGCGCTGTTCCGGCGCGAACGCACCGGCGCGGGGGCGACGATCGACGTGTCGATGTTCGACGCGACCGTCGAGTGGCTCGGCCACCCGATGTACCTGCAGATGTACCAGGACACGCAGGTGCAGCGGATGGGTCTGAGCCACGCGTCGATCGCGCCCTACGACGCGTACCCGACCGTCGACGGAAAGATCCTCATCGGCGTGCAGAACGACCGGGGCTGGCGGGCGCTGGTCACCGAGGTGTTCGGCCGCCCGGATCTCGCCGGGCACCCGAAGTTCGCGACGAACATCCTGCGGGTGCAACACCGCGCCGAGACCGACGCGGTCGTCGCCGAGAACACACGCCGCTTCGAGACCGCCGAACTGGACAAACGTCTCGCCGCGGCCGGTGTTCCGGCCGCCCGCCTGAACGACATGAAGCACCTGATCGAGCATCCCCAGCTCGCCGAGCGCGACCGCTGGCGGGAGGTCGGCACCGAGGCCGGCGCGGTGCGGGCGGTGCTGCCGCCCATGACCTTCTCCGATGTCGAGATGCGCATGGGTGCGGTACCGGCGCTGGGACAGCACACCGACGCAGTGCTCGCCGAACTCGGCCTCACCGACGCGCAGGTCGCCGGGCTGCGTGCCGCCGGCATCGTGCAGTAGCCGGTAGTCGTCCAGCGCAGTACCCGAACCCGAAGGAGCCCGACGTGCCCCAGCTGCTGCAGCTCGATTCGTCCGCGAACCGGCAGACGTCCGTCACGCGCGAACTGACCCGCCTGTTCGCCGACACGTGGCGCCGCCGCGGACCCGGCTACACCGTGGTCGAGCGGGACCTGCACCGAGACCCGGTCCCGCATCTCGCGGACGCGGAACTGCACTATGCGCCCCGGCTGCGGGTTTCCGGCGTCGCCGTCGATCCTGCGGCCGAGGCGGTGCAGACCGAGCTGATCGCCGAGGTCGCCGCCGCCGACGTCGTCGTGATCGGCGCCCCGATGTACAACTGGTCGCTGCCGTCGACGCTGAAGGCGTGGATCGACCACGTCCACGTGCTCGGCACCACCGTGCCGTTCGACACGCTGGACCAGCCGTTCGCGGGCACGCCCGTCGTGGTGATCTCGAGCCGTGGGCTGGCCTACGGGCCCGGCGATCCGGACGAGGGCCTCGACCACACCGTGCCGCCGCTGCAGCAGGTGCTCGGCACGTCACTGGGCATGGACGTCACGGTCGTGACCGCCGAATACACTCTCGCGTCCCGTATTCCGGCGCTGGCGCCGATGACCGAGCGCTCCACGGCGAGCCTGGACGCGGCGCGCGAGCGGGTGCAACGGCTCGCGCACGACCTCGGCGCCTGACCGGCGCGCCCGTCCGCCCGTTTGGTTCTCAGGCGAATTCGGCGTCGGCTCCGCGCTCGTCAAGGTAGTCCGCGCCAGGGACACCGAGTTCCCCTGGTAGCCGGTCAAGCTCCACATGGAGGCGGCCGGGGCGAGCAGCTCGGCCTGCTGCACCGAGCCCGCGGGTGCGCGGGCAGTCAGGTCGTCGAAGACCTGTGCGACCTGCGGGAGACGGCCCGGGCCCTTCCGCCGTTCGCATCTGCCCCGGGAGATGCGCCGGTTCTGGTGGGCCGATCGGGCTCCCACCACGATCCCTTCGTTCGGCCCTGCCGCGCCGCGCTCGAGCAGACGCTGTCGATGTGATGCGTCCACATCGCGGGTCGCTCGTCAGAAGAGTCAAGTTCCCCACCCAGGGGAGCGCGTCTCGGAAGGACCCTCAGATGATGACCAGCCGTGTCCACATCGCGCTCGACGTCGACGACACCAACGCACCGCCCCTCCCTGCGGGGGTGCCCCACCGTCCGGGCCGGCGACATCGCGGCGCGCTGGCGGTGCACGTGCCCGGCACCGGTTCGGAGGCGTGAGATGAACACCCCTGCAGTAGTTGTGGAAGATCTCCATGTCGCCTACGACAAGACGTGGGCGCTCGACGGCCTCGACCTCGAGGTGGGGGCGGGCACGACGCTCGGCGTGCTCGGCCACAACGGCGCCGGTAAGACGACCTTGATTCGCGTGCTCACCACGCTGGTGCGGCCGACCGTCGGCCGGGCGCTGGTCGAGGGCCTCGACGTCGTCACCGATGCGATGGACGTCCGCCGCCGGATCGGGGTCACCGGCCAGTACGCCGGCCTCGACGAGTTCCTCACTACCCGAGAGAATGTGGAACTGATCGGCCGCCTCGCCGGCCTGCGTGGTCGGGCACGGGCTCGGGCCGATACCCTGATCGACCGGCTCGGATTGCACGACCTAGCGTCGCGGCGGGTCGGTGAGCTCTCCGGCGGTTCACGACGTCGGGTCGACCTGGCCGCCAGCCTGGTCGGATCTCCGTCGGTACTGTTCCTCGACGAGCCGACCACCGGCCTGGATCCCATCGCCCGCAGCGCGCTGTGGGACGTCGTCGACGAACTCACCACCAACGGCACCACCGTCGTGCTCACGACCCAGTACCTCGAAGAGGCCGACCGGCTTGCCGACCACATTGTCGTGCTCAGCCAGGGGCGGGTCGCCGCCCGCGGCACTCCCGCCGAGCTGAAGCGGATTGTCGGCGGCAAGGTGGTGACCGCCACGATCCCCACGCACCAGCTCGGCGACCTGCCGTTCCGCCCCGACGCCGAAAATCCCGTCGAGGACGGCCGGGTCCGTGTCGCACTCACCGTGGGCGACGCGATGACCGCTGCCGAACTCGTCGCCCAGCTCACCCGGGACCGCGTCGGCATCAGCGACCTCGATGTCACCTCGCCCAGCCTCGACGACGTCTTCACCCACCTCACCCACAACGGAGCCACCCGATGAACGCCATGCTCACCACCGGACCCGGGCGCTCACCCGCCGCGGACCAGCTCGCCGCCCTCGTGGTCCGCAATCTGCGCACGAGTGCCCGCGTCCCGCAGTTGCTGATGTTCTCGCTGACCATGCCGATGGCGATGTTGGTCCTGTTCAGTCAGGTGTTCCGCAGTGTGGCGGCCGGACCCGGCTTCCCTCCCGGGGTCAGCTACATCGACTTCCTCACCCCCGCCATGCTGGCAGTCTCCACCGTGATGGCCGGCACCAACGCGGGGGTGTCCGCGGCGATCGATCACACCAACGGCCTGCACGATCGCTTCGCCGCGCTACCCATGCGGGGGGCGCTGCCCGGTGTGGCGCGCACGCTCAACGAAGCCGCATTCACGCTCGCCCGGGCCGCGCTCCTCGGTGTCGCCGCCGTCGTACTCGGATTCGAGTTCCATGGCACCGTCGTCGACGCCCTGGCCGGGATCGTCGTTCTCGCCGTGCTGGCCGCGGCGATGAGTGCCCTGTTCGGGCTCATCGGTGACCGACTCCGCCGTCCCGACGTGGTGCAGTTCGCCGGGATGATGGTGATGATGCCGCTGATGTTCGTCTCGAGCGCCTTCGCCCCGATCGAGACCATGCCCGGTTGGATGCAGGCCGCCGCGACGCTCAACCCGGTCGCGCACGCCACCGATGCCCTGCGCGGCCACGAGCTCGGCACCGCCACGTTCGGCGACACGGCCACTGCCGTCGTCGCCGCGGTCGCGCTGGGGGCGGTGGTGACGCTCCTGCCCGGCATCGCGCGCCGGGTGCGCGCATTGGTCGCGCGTTGAGGCAGCCCACCTGGGCGGTGCGCCGCGCTGGAGACGAAGATCGCGACCCACCGGGACGACCTCGTCGTGCAGCGCGGACGCACTCCTCGACCAAGGAACAGGTATTCATGACGGTGGTGCGGGCGTGACCCGCGAACGGGTGCAGCAGCCCGGGCAGGACCTCGTCCGACCGGGCCCGGGCTCAGCGGCGATACCGGATCTCGCCGCGGATCACGGTGCAGCGCACTGCTTCCGCGGTCGGCTCCGCAAGCGCATCGGTGAGCGGGTGGTCGAGCAGCACCAGATCCGCCGGCGCGCCCACCCGCACCCTGCGCGGCTCGGCACCGGGGTCGTCGAGGGGGGACAGGTAGCGGTCGAGGGCGGCGGCGGCGGTGATCCGCTCCTGTGGACCGACGACGTCGCCGGTGGGGGCGCGACGGTTCGTCGCGGCCGCGATCACAGCCCACGGGTCGAGCGGCCCGTACGGGGCGTCGCTCGACAGGGCGACGGGCACGCCGCCGTCGAGCAGGGACCGGCAGCGGTACAGGTCCGGCAGATCCCGGGTATCGACCCGCTCGAGGTAGTCGTCGCCGCGGTGCGCGAGGAAGCCGGGCTGGGTCACCACGCACACCCGGCGACGACGCAGCTCGCCGATCGACTCGGCCGGGACCAGCGCCCCGTGCTCGATCCGGTCTCCGGGACGGGTGCCGGCCTCCTCGAACACCGCGAGCAGCAACAGCAGCGCCTCGCGGCTGACGCAGTGCACCGCCACCGGCCGGCCGCGGGCGTGGGCGCGACGGACGGTGCCGGCCAGGGCCTCGAAGTCGGGCAGTCCCGAGTCGGTGAGAACGATCTTGTACGGGCCGGTCGTCACGGTCGCCGGTCGATCCTCGGGTTCGTCGCCGAGGGGCACCCCCAGCAGGTGCACTCGCTGCGGCAGCGCGCCGGAGACGTGTGCGTCGATCAGCGCGGCCAGCGAGCCCGGCGCCAGATCTGGGGTGGCGTCGGTGATCCCGGTGATCCCGAGGCGGGTCAGGTCCGCGCCCACGGCATCGAGCGGGGGCGGCCCGGTGGCGGGCAGCCGCTCGCGCAGCCAGGCATCCGCCCGCCACACCCGCCCGGTGGGGCGACCGGCGTCGTCGCGCTCCACCCCGGGATGGTCGGCCGAGTCCAGTCCGGCCAGGATCGTCGCCGCCGAGTTGAGCACCCACATCGCGCCGCTGCGGTGCTGCACCCGCACCGGTCGCCGCGCGTGCAGCCGGTCCAGCGCCGCGGCGTCGAGCAGGCCCGCGACCGTCTCGACGTAGCCGACGCCGCGGACCCAGCCGTCGCCGGGCGCGGCGTCCAGCGCCCGGGCCAGGTCGCCGGGTGTGCGCACGTGCGGGGGCCCGCACCGGACCGAGGTGGCGTCCGCGGCGATCGCGTGCAGGTGCAGGTGATGATCGTGCAGTCCCGGCAGCAGCGCCCCACCACGGCCGTCGATCACCTCGCCGTCGGTTTCGAGGCCGACCCCGATCGCCGTGATGCGGCCGTCGCGGACCGCGACGTCGCACCGGCCGGCCGGCAGCGCGACGTCGCGCAGCAGCAGGCCGGTCACCGCGCCGACCCCAGTTCGGCGAGCACCGCGGCGGTGTCGCGACCCGGTTCGGCGACGTCGCCGCGCGGGGCGCGTGGTTGCGGCGTCTCGATCTGCGCGGTGCCCGCCGCGGTGTCGACGTACCACTTCTCGCCCCGCCGGTATGCCTGCGCCGCAGCAGTTTCGGCTCCGTCCAGGGTGGCGGCCACCGTCGCCGACATCGAGATGTCCCACAACACCCCGCCGCCGTCGCCGGGTGTGGACATCGCCAGCGCCGCCGCGGTCAGACCCGTGAGTGGATCGGCGATCGCGTCGCCGACGAACATCGGCCCGTCGCCGTCGCGGGCGACCAGTCCCGCGGCCGCGGCGATGTCGTCGCCGAAACCGATCCGGTTCGAGGCGCGTCCGTGCGCGGTGATCGAGATCCAGGTCCCGCCGGTGGCGACGAATTCGTCTGCGTGCAGGCCGAATCCGGCCAGCGCGCGCGGGCGGGACGCCTCGATCACGATGTCGGCGGCCGCGACGAGCGCAGCGAGGGCTGCGCGCTCGTGGGGGAGGGCGGGATCGAGGGTCACGGCCTCGTGGCCGCCGTGCAGCAGGCGATAGAAGTCGGGATTGCCGCGGCGGGCGCCGTCCGGCCGGGACGGTGTCTCCACCTTGATCACCCGCGCCCCCGCCAGGCCCAGCACGTGCGCGCACAGCGGTCCCGCCCACAGCGCACTGAAGTCGACGACGAGCAACCCGTCGACGGGGCGCGGCGCCGGCGGTCGCAGGGGGGCAGGAGCGTGCGCAGGGGTGACGGGTCCGGCCGCGACGCCGAGCAGGTCGGCGCGCTCGGCCAGGTCGGCGCCGGTGTGCTCGCGCAGCCAGGCCTCGACCGCGGGCCACGGGTCGTCCCCGACGTCGGCGCCGACGAGGGCGCCGAGCAGCAGGGGATCGTCGGGCCGGGCGCAGGAGACGGCGGCCCAGCCGTCGGCCGTCGGCAGCAGCCGGCACGAACCGCCGGCCGACGTCGCGCCGCCGCGGCGATGCCCGGTGAAGGCGGCGCGCTCGGCGAGCATGCGCGCCCCGTCGAGCTGCACCGCTCCGCCGGTGACGTCGGCGATCCAGGCGGTGCGTTCCCGCGCGACGGTCGCCGCGCGACCGGGGGGAATCAGGGGTGGCCCGTCGGGACGGCCGGTGAGAGAAGCGATTCCGCTCTCGGCCCAGTCCCGCAGCACATCCGGGCGCGCGGAGGTCGACACGCCGCCGATGCTACAGTCCGCGAAACGACTTCAGGACGGCGGACATGGGCACGGGCGTACGAACCCTCACGGTGGCGGAACTCGCGGGCGGCGACGCGGACACACCGGTTCTCGGCGACGGCGCCGCCCTGTGCGAACCCGTGCTGATCGTCGACCTCGACGACGCCGACGCGTCGATTGTCGAGGCCGCGGCCGCCCACGTGCCGGCACTGGATCGGCTGCTCGTCGGGCGCTGCACTGGCGCCGTCCCGGCCGCCCTGGCGCCGCTGACCGCCGCGCTGGACCTCACGTACGTCGCGGGGCCCGATCCGGCGGACCGGGCGGTGGTCGGCACCGAGGACGTCGAAACGGCGCTCGCCGAGTTCGTCCGGGCGGTGGGGCGGTATCCGCAGTCGGCCCTCGTCGCCGGGCAGGTGCTGCGAATCACCGAGACGCTGCCGGTGCCCGAGGCGATCGACGTCGAATCGCTCGCCTACTCCACCCTGCAGGGCGGCGCCGAGTTCGGTGGCTGGCTCGACGAGCGTCGCAGGCTCGGGCGGCCGCTGCCGCCGCCGCCCGTCGCGGATCCGGTGCTGATCCACCGCGACGGCGACACCCTGCACCTCACCCTCAACCGGCCCGAACGCCGCAACGCCTACGGCACCGCGCTGCGCGACGCCCTGGTCGAGGCGCTGCGCCTGCCGCTGCTCGACGACACCGTCGCGCGGGTGGTGCTCGACGGCGCCGGGCCGTCGTTCTGCGCCGGCGGTGACCTCGACGAGTTCGGCCACACCCCGGACACCGCGACCGCGCACCTGATCCGCACCCGCGGCGGCGCCGGACGGCTGATCGCCGCGCTCGCGGACCGCACCGAGGTGCGCGTGCACGGGCACTGCGTCGGCGCCGGCATCGAGGTCCCGGCGTTCGCACACCGGATCGTCGCCGCCCCCGACACGCTCTTCCGGCTGCCCGAGGTGACGATGGGCCTGATCCCCGGCGCGGGCGGCACCGTGAGCGTGCCCCGCCGCATCGGCCGCTGGCGCGCGCTGCACCTGTTCGTCACCGGCGTCGCGCTCGAGGCACCGCGGGCGCTCGAGTGGGGGCTGATCGACGAGATCGCCGTCCGCGGGGAGTGAGCGAAGGGGAGTGAGCGAAGGGGAGTGAGCGAAGGGGAGTGAGCGAATGTATCGCCCACTCGATCAGATCGAGTGGGCGATACATTCGCTCGGCCCCGAGCGCATGCGAGGGAGGTCAGCCGGCCGCCGACGTACCCGCCCCACGAGTCGCAGAACCGTCCGGCAGCCAGCGGACATACCGCAGTCCGCGGCGTTCCCTTTCGGTCAGTCCGCCCCAGATCCCGTGCTGTTCCTTGTTCTTCACGGCATCGTCGCGGCACGGGATGCGGACCGGGCAGGCCGCGCAGATGTCCCGGGCCGCTCGTTCCCGGCGTTGCCGCTCGCCCCAGGTCTCGTCCTCGGGGGCGTAGAAGGTGTCCGGTCCGATGAACCGGCAGCGGGCGTGCAGACGCCAGTGGTGCCCGTCGTGTGGGTCCGGGACTTCGGTGGGGCTCGGGGCGAAGGCGGGGAGTGTCATGTCGGTTCCGGGGTCAGGCCATGAGGGCGGTGAAGCGCCAGTCCAGCACGGGTGCCGGCGCGTCGGTGCCGCGGTGGGCGTGGACGATCGAGCGCAGTTCGAGGACGCCCCCGCCGCCGTCGAGGGGTTGGGCGGAGTCGATGTGCAGGTCGCTGGTGAGGGTGTCGCCCTCGTGGACCGGGCCGGTGTGGTCGCACGAGTGCCAGCCGAGGACGGTGACGAGGTTGGGCAGCGCGCGGGTGGCCTGGGCCAGGGCGAGGCCGATGGTGTGGCCCCCGTACACCAGTCGTCCTGCGGCGCCGACGCGTTCGTCGTGGTGGGTGGCGGCGATGTTGAGGGTCAGGCGCGCGAGTTCGGGTGCGCTGGAGACGACGTCGCCGCTGGACCGCAGCACTGCACCGGCGAGCGACGGATCGAAATGCGGTCCCGGAACGCGGGTCCGGTAGGCGGCGAGGTCCCAGTCGGCGGGGGCGGACCACCGCGGCGGTTCCTGCGGGCCGATCGCGGACAGGTCGTCGGCGGGCACGACGCGCGCGGGATCGGGGGTTTCGCTCAGCGGCAGCATCGCGCACCGGTAGAAGTCGAGGACGGTGTGCCCGTTCTGGTCGACGGTGTTCATGCGCAGCGCCGCCAGCCCGGTGGGCTTGCGGCCGGGCTTGGCCGAATTCTCCTTCAGGCCCACCACTTCGGTGGTGGTGTAGAGGGTGTCGCCGATATGGGGGAAGCGGTGGAAGCGCAGGCCGCGGTAGAACAGGTTGGCCTTGACGTGGTGGGTGACCAGGGTGGACTGGCCGATCGCCAGGTCGGTGACGAGGCCGGCGTGCGCGACGGGCCCACCGGCGACGGCCGCCGACAGGTGCGCATCGAGGGGCAGGCGCAGCCGGTCGCCGAGGATCGCCTGGTGGGCGGCGGCGAGGCCGTCGGTGATCGTGACGGCCGGGGCGGTGTCGAAGACCTGGCCGACGGTGAGCTCGTCGAAGTAGGGTCCGCCGACCTCGGTGGCGGTGCGTGCGGTGGTCATCTCACTTGTCTCCGATCAGGGCGAGGGTGCGGCGGGCGGCGACGGCGACCGCCTCGTCGAGCATCTGTCCGTCGAGCTGGGCGGCTCCGGCGCCGCGGGCCTCGGCCTCGGCCAGGGCGGCCAGCACCCGTCGGGCCTGCTCGGCCTGCGCGTCGTCGGGGGTGAAGGCCGCTGCGGCCGAGTCGATCTGGGCCGGGTGGATGACCCACTTGCCGTCGAAGCCGAGGTCGGCGGTCCAGCGGGCGGCGCGACGAAAGTCTTCGTCGTCGGTGATGGACAGGAACGGTCCGTCGATCGCCTGCACGCCCGCGGCGCGGGCGGCGTGCAGGAGGCGGTCCTGCACGTACAGCCAGTGCTCGGGGGCGGCGGTGCGGGCGCGGCCGAGCGCGGCGCCGAGGTCGGCGTAGCCGAGGATCACCGCGGCCAGCCGGGGGCCGGTGACGATCTCGTCGAGGCGGGTCACCCCGGCCGGGGTCTCGATCAGTGCCTGCACCACGAGGTCGGCATCGCCCGCCTCGGTGAGGATCCGGTCGGTCTCGGCGAGGTCGGCCGGGCCCTCCACCTTGGGCACCACGATCGACGACAGGGCCGGTCCGAGGGCGGCGCAGGCGCGCAGGTCGTCGGCGAACCACGGCGTGCCGGGACCGTTGACGCGGACCGCGATCGCGCGGCCGGTGCCGCGGGTGGACACCAGATCGGCGACGAGGTCGCGGGCGGTGTCCTTGAGGGCGGTGGCGACGGCGTCCTCGAGGTCGAGGACCACCTCGTCGGCCGAGGAGGCCAGCGCCTTGCCGGCCTTGCGTTCGTCGGAGCCGGGGGCGACGAGCACGGCTCGCCGGCGGCGGGGCTGCGCAGGATTCACGGATCAACCTCTGCTGTGGGGCGGTCGGGAACGGGATAAATGTACGGCCATTGTCTGGTCCAGCGCTACCCGGCGCCGACTCATAAGCGAGGACTGGGGCAACGCATAGGCCGTTCAGGGGGTGTCTCGCGCCCAGAGGTATTGACATCGCGAGGGCGTGAGGCTAAAAATGGCCGTACAAATGACGGGTGGGATCGCAGGTCCCGTGTCGATTCGAGGATTTTCCGTGAGCTACCTGAGCGACGAAGAGACCTTCCTGGTCAAGACGGTGCGCGAGTTCATCGACCGGGAGGTCAAGCCGTCGGTGCAGGAGGTCGAGCACGCAAACGAGTACCCCGAGAAGTGGATCGAGCAGATGAAGCAGATCGGGATCTACGGGCTGGCGGTGCCGGAGGAGTACGGCGGGATGCCGGTGTCGATGCCGTGCTACGCGCAGGTCACCGAGGAACTCGCCCGCGGCTGGATGTCGCTGGCCGGCGCGATGGGCGGGCACACCGTCGTCGCCAAGCTGCTGTCGCTGTTCGGCACCGAGGAGCAGAAGCGCACGTACCTGCCCCGCCTCGCGACCGGCGAGGTGCGGGCGACGATGGCGCTGACCGAGCCCGGCGGCGGCTCGGACCTGCAGGCGATGACCACCACCGCCCGCCGGGACGGCGACGACCTGGTCATCAACGGCGCCAAGACGTGGATCACCAACGCCCGCCGCGCCGGGCTGATCGCGCTGCTGTGCAAGACCGACCCGGCCGCCACCCCGCGGCACAAGGGCATCTCCATCGTCCTGGTCGAGCACGGGCCCGGCCTGACCGTCTCGCGGGATCTGCCCAAGCTCGGCTACAAGGGCGTCGAGAGCTGTGAGCTGAGCTTCGACGGCTACCGTGCCCCGGCGACGGCGATCCTCGGCGGTGAGCCCGGCCGGGGCTTCGCGCAGATGATGAAGGGTCTCGAGACCGGCCGCATCCAGGTCGCGTGCCGCGCCCTCGGTGTCGCAGCGGCCGCGCTCGAGGACTCCCTCGCCTACGCGCAGCAGCGCGAGAGCTTCGGGCAGCCGATCTGGAAGCACCAGTCGATCGGCAACTACCTGGCGGAGATGGCCACCAAGCTCACCGCGGCGCGGCAGCTGACCCGCTACGCGGCGGAGAAGTTCGACAGCGGCGAGCGGTGCGACATGGAGGCCGGCATGGCCAAGCTGTACTGCTCGGAGATCGCGATGGAGATCGCGCTGAACGCGGTGCGCATCCACGGCGGCTACGGCTACTCCACCGAGTACGACGTCGAACGCTACTTCCGCGACGCCCCGCTGATGATCGTCGGCGAGGGCACCAACGAGATCCAGAAGGGCGTCATCGCGTCCCAACTGGTGGCCCGCGGCGGCCTGTGACCAGCCGTCACTAGGATTCATGGTCGTCATGGGCGAACGCGACACGGAACCGGCGTACGCGCAGCTGTCGCGACGGCTGCGCGAGGCCGTCGACGCCGGTGAGTACCGCGGCGGCGTCCGCCTGCCCACCGAGGCCGAACTCGCGCAGCGTTACGGGCTGAGCCGGCAGACGGTGCGGCGCGCGTTCCAGGACCTCGTCGCCGACGGCGTCGTCTACCGGGTGCCCGGCCGCGGCACGTTCGCCAACGAGGACGGGCGGCGCTACCGGCGCCAGCTCGGCTCCATCGAGGACCTGCTCGACCTCGCCGCCGACACCACGATGGAGATCGTCGCGCCGCTGCGCCGCGGCGTGCACATCGAGGCCGCGAGCCGGCTGCGCCTGGACACCGATCTGGTGCACGCGGTGGTGCTGCGCCGCGTGCACGACGGGATCCCGTTCGCGCTGACCACCGTGTACCTGCCCGATCACGTGGCCGCGCACGTGCAGGGCGCTTCGGAGCTCGCGGCCGGGGCGTCGAGCCGGAACACGGTGATGGGCCTGCTCGAGCCGTACCTCGAGCACCCCATCGTCGAGGCGGCGCAGACGATCACCGTCGCGCGGGCCACGGAAGAGGTTGCGCGCGAGCTGAACTGCGGAGCCGGACATCCGCTGCTGCGGGTGGACCGGCTGTACTCGAACGATGCGGGCGAACCGACCGAGCTGTCCGTCAGCTACTTTCTGCCCGAGCACTACACGTATCGCGTCACCCTCCGCCGCGCCGGGCACCGGCCACTGCGGCCCTGACACAGGAGAAATGGAACATGCGGACCTTCAACGGAATCGACGAGATCGAGGCGGCCGTCGGCGAGGACCTCGGCCACAGCGACTGGCTCGAGATCACCCAGGAACGGGTGAATCAGTTCGCCGATGCCACGGGCGACCATCAGTGGATCCACGTCGACCCCGAGCGGGCGAAGTCCGGCCCCTTCGGCCGGACCATCGCCCACGGCTACCTCACCCTCTCGCTGCTGCCCGTCCTCGGATCGCAGATCTTCGCCATCGAGGGCCTGAAGATGAAGATCAACTACGGCGCCAACAAGGTTCGCTTCCCGTCGCCCGTCCCGGTGGGTTCGAAGGTGCGGGCGACCGCGAAGTTCGCGTCCCTCGAGCGCACCGCCAAGGGCGCGAACCTCACCGTCACCTACACCGTCGAGGCCGAGGGCGCCGAGAAGCCGGCGCTGGTCGCGGAGACCATCGTCGTGCTCGTCGCGTAGCGGTCCACCAGCCTGCGGACGGACGCGGGTACGGGCACGTCGTCCGCGACCCACGGCGCGGCGACCGGCCGGCCCGCGACCGTCCGCAACGGGACCACGCCCGCCCAGGAGCCGTCGCTCATGTCGGGCGCGGACGGCGGTGCGTCGCGGATCTTGACCGTCCACTGCCCCGGCCGGATGGGCAGCGCCAGGGTGGCCGTGGCCGCCAGTTCCTTCCTGGTGTGTGCCCGGGTTTCGGCGCTGCGCCCCGGTATCAAGCCGTCCGACAGGACGTCCAGTGCGCCGGCGGACTCCTCTGCGGACAGGACGGTGACTTCGCCTCGGACCACGGCGGATCGGAAGTTCGCGGACGAGTGGAACAGGTCCTGCGCCACGACGACGCCGTCGAGGATCGACACGCACACGGCCACCGGCGCCCCGGACGTCGCCAGGCGCAGCGCGCCCGCGCCGGTGGAGCCGTGCAGGAGGAGCCGGTCGCCGTCGCGCGCGTAGAGCATCGGTACGACCCACGGCAGGCCGTCGGCGACGGTGGTGAACGTGCACGTGACCGCCGCGTCCAGTACCGCGTCGAGGTCGGCCCGCCGGGTCCGGGCCCGTTCGGGATAGCGCCTGATGTTGTCCATGCAGGCGAGCCTCGTCGATATGCGGACCGATGAACAGATCCACAAGACCCGCCGAATCCAGGACCAGTATTGTCGTGCCGTGCCCCGCGTCGCGCCCGTCGTCCATCTGACCTTCGAGCTGCCCGACACCGGCGCCCCCCTGCGGCAGCGTCTCGCCGAGGCCGTCGTCGACCGGATCCGGTGCGGTCACATCCGGGTCGGCGATCTCCTGCCGTCGACCCGCACGCTGGCCGCGGAGCTCGGGGTGTCCCGCGGCTGCGTGGTCGAGGCGTACGACGAGCTGTGCGCCTCGGGCTTCGCTGTGGCCCGGGCGGGCTCGGGTACGCGCGTCGCGGCCGGAGCGGACGTGGCGGCCCGGGCGCACGCCGCATCACACCCGGTCGTGGCCGCCGCGCCGCCGTCGGAGCCGGACCGGGCTCGTCGCGCGCCCGTACTGGACCTGCGGCCGGGCATACCGGACCCGGCGCTGGTCTCGGACGCGGAGTGGCGCCGGGCCTGGCGTGCGGCCGCCGCGGCACCACGCCCCCTCGGCGTCGCCGATCCGGATGCGCATCCGGAGCTGCGCCGGGCGCTGGCCGATCACCTCCGGCGGACGCGGGGCCTCGCCTGCGGCCCGGACGAGATCGTCGTGTTGCCGGGCGTCGCCGCCGCGATCCGGGTGCTCGCGATCGCCGCGACGCTGCGGGACCGCGACGTCGCGTTCGAGGACCCGGGGTACGGCCGTGCGCGACGGGCGCTCGTCGGCGAGGGCGCCCGGCCGCGGCCGATCCCGGTGGGGGAGGACGGTCTGGATCCCGACCTGGTGCGGGAGACCGACGCCGCGGTGTACTGCACACCCGCTCATCAGTATCCGATGGGGGCGCGCATGCCGGTGTCCCGTCGGGCACGGCTCGTCGCCCGTGCCGCCGAGACCGGGACTGTCGTCGTCGAGGACGACTACGACGGCGAGTTCCGATACGACGTGTCCGCACTCCCGGCGCTGCGCAGCATCGACGGCGGGCGCGAGTGCGTCGCCTACGTGGGGACTGCCTCGAAGATCCTGTCGCCGGATCTGCGGCTCGCGTGGCTGATACCGCCGGTCCCGCTGCGTTCGCGGATCGCGGCAGCCGTGACCGAGAGCGGGGAGGTGGCGTGTTCGGTCACCGCGTCCGCGCTGGCCCGGCTGATCGAGTCGGGGGCGCTGTCGCGGCATCTGGCGCGTGCGTCCCGCACGTACCGCGCCCGGCGGTCCGCGTTCGTCGGTGCGCTACGCGATCTCGAGCGGTTCGGCGTGTCGGTGACCGGTATCGAAGCGGGTTTGCATGTGGTGCTGCGTTTTCCGGAGGACGTCGACGACGTGGCGGTCGCCGCCGCAGCACGACGGCTCGGGGTGGAGAGCGCGCCGCTCAGCACGTACAGCGCGGCCCCCGGCGGTCCGCGCGGACTCGTGTGCGGGTACGCGCGGTTGCCGGAATCCCGGGCGGTGGACGCGGCCGACGCGATCGGGGCGGCCCTGCGCGGTGTGTCCTTCGGGCTGTCCTAGCCGCCCAAAGGACGCACCGGCGGCGGAGCCGCCTACGTGTTGCAGCCGCGGGCGGCGACGGGCCACCGGTCGACGACCGTGTCCCCGGCGACGACGATCAGGTCGTCGGCGAGATTGACCGTGGTGCACACGTGATTGGGGATCACCCGGACCCGGGTGCCGAGCGCGGGGCGATCGGCGGCGTCCGGCCACTGCACGGTGGCGTGGTGCTCGGACAGCGCGACGATCCGCGCGTCCGGTGCGCCCAGGATGCGGCCGTAGCCCGTCGCCCAGGCGGCGCGATCGGCGCCGAGCACCTTGCTGCCGGCGTCGAGCACCACCGTGTCGTCACGCGCCGACACCACCGTCGACAGCGCCGTCAGCGCGATCGCGTCCGCACCGGCCGTGCCCAGCTCGAGCTGCTGCGCGTCGCCGAAGACGTACACGCCCGGCCGCAGCTCGGTGGCAGCCGGCACGTCGAGGTGCGCGGTGGGGGTCGAGCCGCCGCTGACCACGCTCGCGTCGTGTCCGGTGGCCGCCACCGCCGCCACCGCCCGGCTCAGTGCCGTCGCCTCGTCCGCCGCCGCGACGGCCGGCCGACCGGGCCCGTAGGAGTGCCCCGGGAACGTGAACACGCCGCGCACCTCGAGCCCGACCGAGGCGGCCGCGACGGCGACCGACCCGGCCCGCTCCGGGGCGACCCCGGTGCGGTGGTGACCGCTGTCGACCTCGACGAGCACGTGCAGGCCCGGTCGGGCGTGCTCGGCGAGTGCCCGCGCGCCCTCGGCCGAGTCCACCCCGACGGTCAGGCGGACCTCCGCGGCGAGCGCACGCAGCCGGGCCCCGCGCGCGGCGTCCGTCCACAGGGGATACGCGATGAACAGGTCGCGGAAACCGGCATCGGCGAAGACCTCGGCCTCGGAGACCGTCGCGACGGTCAGCCCGACGGCGCCGGCGGCGATCTGGCGACGGGCGATCTCGACGCACTTGTGCGTCTTGGCATGCGGGCGCAGGGTCACGCCACGAATGCGCGCCGCGTCGGCCATCCGCGCGATGTTGCGGTCGAGGACGTCACGGTCGACGAGCAGAGCGGGGGTGGCGGGGACGGCCGGGAACGCGGGCATGGCCGCACTCTATTCGTGGCCCCGACCGGTCCGGCGCCTGCCCGGCGAGTTACCGAAAATAGAGAGCGGTCGTCCTCTTTCTCGCTATGCTCGGTGCATCGACGTGAGGGAGGTCACATGGACACGACACCGGCGCCCGCCGAGTTCGACCTGGTTGTCCGCGGAGGTCTGTGGTTCGACGGCACCGGCGCACCCGGCGTCGTCCGCGACCTCGGTGTCCGGGACGGGGTGGTGGCGGCGGCGAGCGCCGAACCGCTGCCCATCGGGCCGGACACCGAGGTGATCGAGGCGGAAGGCCGGTGGGTGATGCCCGGCTTCGTGGACCCCCACACCCACTACGACGCCGAGGTGCTCGTCTCGCCCGGCCTGCCCGAGTCGGTGCGGCACGGCGTCACCACCGTCCTCATGGGCAACTGCTCGCTCTCGACGGTGTTCGTGCCGCCGCTCGACGCCGCGGACCTGTTCAGCCGGGTCGAGGCGCTGCCCCGTGAACACGTGCTCGCCGCGCTCGAGCAGGGCAGGACCTGGTCGTCGCCCCGGGAATACGTCGCCGCGCTCGACGCCCTGCCGCTCGGTCCGAACGTCGCCGCGTTCATCGGGCATTCCGACGTCCGGGCCGCCGTCCTGGGGCTCGGCCGCTCCACCGATCCCGCCAGCGCTCCGAGCCGTGCCGAACTCGCCGCGATCGAGGCCGGTATCGAGGACGCCCTCGACGCCGGATTCCTCGGCGTGTCCACCATGACGAATCCCTGGGACAAACTCGACGGCGATCGCTACCGCTCCCGCACGCTGCCCTCGACCCACGCCTCGTGGTCCGAGTTCCGCCGGATACACCGCATCCTGCGCCGCCGCGGCCGCGTCCTGCAGGCCGTGCCGAACCTCAACACCAAGTACGACGTGGCGTTCTTCGCCCTCGCCACCACCGGCCTGGGCCGCAAGCCAATGAGGGCCGCCGTGCTCGCCGCCGCCGACACCAAGGCCGAACGCTGGGTGCACCGCATCTTCGCTCCGATCGCCTTCGCCGCCAACCGGATCGGCCGCGGCGCCTTCCGCTGGCAGCACCTGCCCACCACGTTCGAGGTGTACTCCGACGGGATCGACCTCGTGGTGTTCGAGGAGTTCGGCTCTGGGCGGGCCGCCCTGCACCTGAAGGAGGAGGTCGCCCGCAACGAGCTGCTGCGCGACGAGGCGTACCGCCGCTGGTTCCGGCAGGACTTCGACAAGAAGTTCTCGCCGCGCGTGTGGCACCGCGACTTCGACGACACCACCATCGTGGAGTGCCCCGACGCGTCGCTCGTCGGCCGTTCCATCGGCGCCGTGGCGCGCGAACGCGGTGTGCACCCGGTGGACACCTTCCTGGACCTCGTCGTCGAACACGGACGGAAGTTCCGCTGGCACACGGTGATCGCGAACGATCGGCCCGAGGTGGCCAACCGGCTCCTGGGGCAGCCCGGTGTGACCGTCGGCTTCTCCGACGCCGGCGCGCACCTGCGCAACATGGCGTTCTACAACTACGGCATCTGCATGCTGCGCCGCATCCACGAGTACGCCGGGCGCGGAAAGCCCGTCATGCCGCTGGAATCGGCGATCCACAAGCTCACCGGTGAACTCGGCGACTTCTACGGCATCGACGCCGGGCACCTGCGCATCGGCGACCGCGCCGACGTCGTGGTGGTCGACCCGGCCGGTCTGAACGAGGACACCGACGCCTACCACGAGGCGCCCATGCCCGAGTTCGGCGGACTGAGCCGCATGGTCAACCGCAACGACGCCGCCGTCACCGCGACCGCGGTGGCCGGGCGCGTGGTGTTCCGTGCGGGCGAGTTCGTGCCCGGCTACGGCGCCACCGTCGGCACCGGGCGCTTCCTGCGCGCGGGCGTCGACGCGCGTGGACCCGTGCCGGCGCGGAGCGGCACCCGATGACGGAAGCGCCGGAGCGAGAACGACACCCGGTCGCGGGGCGGCGCACCCAGCAGCAGCGCCGCACGGCCACGATCGAGCGGATCCTCGACGCGACCGTCGAGGCCCTCGGTGAACTCGGCTACACCGCCACCACCATCGGGGAGGTGTGCCGCCGCTCCGGGGTGTCCTCCGGTGGGGTGTTCCGGCACTTCCCGGCCCGGCTCGATCTGATGGTCGCCGCCGCCGACGCCGTCCGCGAGCGGCAGTTCGCGAACTTCCGGCTCGGGCTCGAACAACTCGGTGGGCCCGGCGACAGCCCCGAGTCGGTCCGCGAGTGCCTGCGGCTGCTGCGGGCCGCGTGCCGCGCCCCGATCAACGCCGCCTGGTACGAACTGCTCGGCGCGGCGCGCACCGATCCCGCGCTGCGCGCCCGTCTCGCTCCGATGGCGCAGCGGTACCACGCCCAGATCGCCGAGTTCGGCCGCACCCTGCCGATCGCCTCCCGGTTCGAACCGGCGGAATTCGACACGCTGCTGTTCACGATCGTGCACCTGCTGGACGGGGAGGCCGTCGCCGCGGTGGTCCACCCGCAGCCCGAGCAGGAGGAGCCGCGTCTCGCTCTGGTGGCCCAGCTGGTGACCGGAAGGTGAGAGCGAAGTAGGTTCGGGTAATGAGCATCGACAACGAATCGGCGCCGAAGTGGTTCGTCGAGGCACTTGCCGCGCCGGTGGAGACCGGCAACGTCGAGGTCGACGGCGTCTCGATCGCCTACCGCGCGTGGGGTGAGGAGGGCCGTCCCGGCATCGTGCTGGTGCACGGCGGGATGGCGCACTCGCGCTGGTGGGATCACGTCGCACCCCAGCTCGCCGAGGGCCGGCGCGTCGTCGCGCTGGACATGAGCGGGCACGGGGACAGCGGCCACCGCGACGGCTACTCCCTCGAACTGTGGGCCGCGGAGGTGCTCGCGGTGGCGCAGGCCGGCGGGATCGCCGGGCCCCCGGTGCTGGTCGGCCACAGCATGGGCGGGATCGTCTCCTTCGCGGCCTCCCATCTGTACGGCGACCGGCTGGACGGGGTGGTGATCCTCGACTCCCCGATCCGGGACCTGACGCCCGAGGAGATCGAGATGCGGGCGCAGGCCGCGCGGGAGCGCAGTGGCACGAAGGTGTATCCGACGGCGGAGGAGGCGATGGCGCGGTTCCGGCTGGTCCCGCCCCAGGAGACCGCCGAGCCGTACGTGCTCGAGCACATCGCGCGGCAGTCCATGCGGCAGGTGCCCGGGGGGTGGAGCTGGAAGTTCGACGCCCTGCGGATGACCAAGGACCGGCGCACCAGCCTCGAGAGCTTCGAGGCGAAGTGCCGCATCGCCTACTTCCGCTCGGAGAACGGCATCGTCGGTCCCGACCTGCTGGCCCGGATGCGGCCCCAGTTCGGTCCGGACGCGCTGGTGACGGATCTGCCGGTCGCGGGACATCACCCGGTCATCGACCAGCCGCTGGCGGTGGTCACCGCCGTGCGCACGGTCCTGGCGGCCTGGTCGCCGGCGTGAATCCGATCCGGCCGGTGGCGGTGAAACTGGGGAGCCAGCCGTGGCTGCCGCGGTTCGGCAAGCAGATCGTCACCGTCGACCACACCATCCAGCGGGTCACGTTCGGCCGCGTCACCCTGCTCACCCTGGCCGGCCTGCCGGAGCTCGTCCTCACGGTCCGCGGCCGCAAGAGCGGGGTCGAGCGGAGCACGCCGCTGCTGGGCGTTCCGCACGACGACGCCTGGCTCGTCGCCGGCTCGAACTGGGGGATGCCGGAGCTGCCCGGCTGGGCCCGCAATCTCGACGCCGCCGACGAGGCCCGGGTCACCTACCGCGGCCGCGAGACCGTGGTGGTACCGCGACGCTCGGAGGGCAGCGAGCGGGCGATCCACTGGGAGGTGCTGGTGGAGGTGTGGCCCAACTACGAGGTGTACGCCCGGCGCACCGAGCGGGAGATCCCGATCTACGTCCTCGCGCCGTACGAGGATTGACAGGGCTCGCCGAATCGGTCAGGGTCGGCATCGGCCCTCCGACGAGCCCTGCGTGCGGTATCTGCCCGCATTGCTAGTCTCGAACCGTGCGGGAGGCTTCGGAGTTCCACGTGCGGGCGCCCGGACCGGCCGACGCCGATGCGATCGCTCGGGTGCTGATCGTCACCTGGCGCGCCACGTACGGGCACCTTCTCCCGAGCTCCTTCTTCGACGACGACGCGCTCGAACAGCGGACGGCCATGTGGCGCTCCATGCTGAACGGACCGCGGCGGCCGCCGCGACTACGCGTTGCAGAGGCTCACGGGGAGATTGTCGGGTTCGCTTCTGCAGGCATACCGATAGACGACGAGGACCCCGTCCGAGATCTTCAGCTCTACACCCTCTATCTCCTGCCCGAACACCACGGGAGTGGTGCAGGGCAGGCACTTCTCGACGCGGTTCTGGCCGGGGACCGTGCGCAACTCTGGGTCGCCGAGGACAATCCCCGCGCGCACAGCTTCTATCGCCGCAACGGCTTCCTGCCCGACGGAGCGGAGAAGAACTACCCGGGCACGGCTCTCGTCGAAGTCAGACTCGTCCGATAACCGGCCCCCTGTGACAACCACCGCGAGCGACGGGTATCCCTGTCTGCAGCGCCGGGGCCGGGCGGAACCGCAGTCGGGGCCCGGCGGGGGCTGCTTCCCCGGACCGGTCGCCGCGCCCACTCGGAACACCAGGGAGCAACGTCAGCGCGTCTCTGGTTCGTCGGCGTAGTAGTTGCTCTCCAAGACCACGGGCGCGACCGTTGCCGGCGTCGTGTCGCCCGCGCGCCGTCGTGCGGAGAACATCGCTCCGCGGGCCGGCACGCGTGGGGCAACCCGCGCGAGACCGGTCGGCTCGGCCATGTCGTCGTAGATCGCCTCGACGCCGCCGCGCATGAAGTAGGTCTCGTGCCAGAACCCGGTGCCGCCGGAGTCGCGCAGGAACGTGCGCCACCAGAGCCGATGCGGGTCGGAGCGGGTCCAGCGTTCCAGACTGTCCAGGTCGCGCCAGTATTGCCGCATCCCGGCGTGGGGCGGAAGCAGGGACCAGATGAAGTCCTCGTGCAGCAGCAGCCCGTCGGGCTTGTCCTTCCACGATCGGTTGATCTGCGGTCCGAGCCCCAGCATCCGCAGCAAGCCGCGAGGACGATTCACGCGCATTCCGAGGTAGACGACGACCAGGTCCGGGTAGCCGGACAGGTCGATGGTCGAACGGTCGACACGCATGACACGGTCCTTCGTCGGCAGGTGGCCGTCGGCCTTCGTTTCGAGCAGACCCTTGAGGTTCTCCAGGTTCACGGCAAATTCCCGTCGGAGGCCGGCAGCAACCAGCGGGTCACCGAGCTTGAAGAGGCCCCTCTGCTCCATCCGCATGCGGCACGTCACCCGGGTCCCGTCGGCTGTCGTGTCGGTCAGATACGCCGCCTCGAAACTGCTCGGTCCCGAAGCCCCGGTGAAGGTGATCTTCGTGTTCGGCTCGTAGTGGACGTACTCGTTGGTCAGCTCGAGCTTGCGTCCCATGAATCTACGGACAGCGACATGCCTGGTACCTACTCCCGGCGGTCCGTCGGTGATCCGGCGTACTTCCAGCAATCCGTCTTGCCATCGGGGAGCGTTGGTCTGGTCCGCGACAAAGGTGAATACTTCGCCGATCGGGCGCGCGATGACAATGCTGTCCTCGACTTCGATCATGGCGGCCTCCTATCCGGCCTCGCACCGCCGCGCCCCCACCGGGTGTGAGTGATGGTGACCGGTCTCCGGTCCCTGAATCTACGTCTTCGGACACGGCATTCATGTCTTCGGACACGGTTTCGGTGCGTAGACCGCTCCCCTTGCCCGAGCACATATTCGATCTTCGAATGACGGCCGGTCGCTGCGGCAGCCGGCGCAACCGGCCGGGGTCGTCCTTCTCGAAAGTTGATCAGCTCACGCCATCTCGGGGACGTGCAGGTGCGCGATGGCGAGCTCGAACTCGCAGGTATCGAGCACCTCGGCGCCCGCCGCGCGAGCCACTTCGGCCCGGATGCTGTCGACGCGTTCTCTGTTGCGTTCCATCGCCTCGGCGCTGTCGAACGTCAGCGACGACACCCCGCGACCTGCGGCGCGGTCGAGCATCAGGCTGGCGCTGCAGAAGCCCTCGAGTTCCTCCATCTGGGGCAGTGCGGCCATCTTCCACATGTCCACGCCGCGGTCCATGTGGGCGGGTTCGGTCTTGACCCATGTGACGCGGCACCAGGCCCCGCGCTCGGAATGGTGGTCGCGATGCATGACAGCGATCTCCCACCGCGAGACCTCCGTGGTGCCGTGGAAGATCTCGGCGGCGGCGTCACGCAGCGTCCGCACCGGGCCCTCGCTGGCGCGTAGCGATTCCTCGTCCCGCCACGAACTGGTCGCGATGCACCGGCCCGAGCCGCGATCGATCAGCAGGGACATTCCGAGGCAGCCCTCGATGTCCGCCAGCGCGGGCATCACGGTGTCGCGTACGTGCTTGATCCCGGCGTCGATGTACGACGGATGCGCGTGAATTGTGGTGGAGCGTGCGAACATGATCGGCACCCTTCTCCTCAGGGCGGCGCCGACGCGGCGTCGCCGGTCATTCCCCCGTGCTTCACCCTGCTCCCTCAATCCGCCGGAGGCAATGGGCGGTGGCCGATTCTCTCGGCGGCCAGGAGCGGTCGCAGTCGTCGCGGGCTCGCGGGGTCTCGTGTTTTCCGAGGTGCATGCCCTCGGTGTCCACAGCAGAATGCTGCGCCGGTGTTGTGTCACCACGCCGTCGGGTGCGTCTGCGCGTTGTCCGACGGGTACGGGAGGCGCCCGTTCCATGGGTCGATGCAACGATCGGAAGGCGTTGCAAACCCGAGACGTCTCCAAGGTGCCGGAGAGCGGGTCTCCAGCAGGAGCAGAGCGGTCGTCACTACCGCTGTGGTGGGACACCCGTCCGGGTCCGGGTCCGGACGGGTCGCCGGGGGACGGGCGGTCAGCCGGCGGGCAGGTCGCGCACGTACCGGCCGGGAGCGGCGTCGAGCGCGGGATGCTGCGCACTGCCGGGTGCGTCCGGCGCGGCGGTTTCCTCCCCGCCGCGGGCGAGCACCCAGTCGGACCAGGCCTGCCACCAGCTGCCCTGCTGCCGCTCGGCGTTCTCGAGCCAGGCATCCGGGTCCGGGCCGGGTGTGCCCCCGGTCCAGTAGTGTGCCTTCGGATTGCCCGGCGGGTTGACCAGGCTGGCGATGTGCCCGGAGAAGCTGAGCGCGAATTCTGTTTCTCCACCGAGCAATTGGGTGGTGCGGTAGCAGTTGCGCCATGCGGTCAGATGGTCGGCGATGGCGCCCGAGACGAACGTGGGCACGGTGATCGACTTCAGGTCGACGGGCGTGCCCAGCACGGCGAGCCGGCCGGGCTCGACGAGCACGTTGTCACGGAAGATGTCGAGGAACTGACCGTGCAGGGCGCCGGGCAGGTTGGTGCCGTCGTCGTTCCAGGCGAGGATGTCGAAGGCCGGTGGGGTGCGACCCATGAGGTAGTTGTTGACGACGTAGTTGAACACCAGGTCGTTCGGGCGCATCCAGGTGAACGCGGACCCCATGTCGCGGGCGCTGATGATGCCCTTGCGGCGGGACCGGCCCTTGGCGAACCGGATCAGGCCGGGCCGGGCGAACGCGCCGAGCAGTGCCGGATCGCCGAAGTCCAGCATCGTCACCGCATAGGCCATGCTGTGCACTCGGGTGTCGCCCTGCGCGGCAAGGTGATTGAGCACCGTGGTGGCGATGATCCCGCCGGCGCAGAAACCGATCAGGTTCACGTCGTCGCTGCCGGTGATCTCCCGCACCTCGTCGATCGCCCGGATCACCCGGCCCGCGTACGTGTCGAAGTCCCAGTCGCCCTGCTCGGCGGTGGGATTGCGCCACGACAGCAGGAAGGTCTGCAGGCCCCGGCCCACGCTGTACTCGACGAAGCTGCGTCCCGGCCGCAGGTCCAGGAAGTAGTACCGGCCGATCGGCGGGGGCACCACGAGCACCGGCCGGCGGCGGACCGTCTCCGTGGTCGGGGTGTACTGCAGCACCTCGGCGACCTCGTCGCGGGAGATCACCGCACCCGGGGTCACCGCAAGGTCCTTCCCGACGGTGAAGGCGCCGCGCTGGACCATCGACGGCATGCCCCGGTTCTCGATCAGATCGGAGACGAAGTGCTTGGTGCCGCGTGCGAGGCTGAGTCCGGCGGTGTCGAACGCCTCCTTCAGCGCCGCGGGGTTGGTCCACAGGTAGTTCGTCGGGGCCAGGGCCGCGGTGAGGATGTCGGCGGCGAACCTGGCCTCGGCCGTGCGTCGCGGGCCGATCGCGCGACCGACCTCGTCGACGACTCCGTCGACGGCCTCGGTTGCCGCCAGGTAGGTCTGCCCGAGCCGGCGGTAGGCGGGGTTCGCACTCCACGCCGAGTCGGCGAACCGGCGGTCTCCCTTCGCCGGAGCCACCGTCGACCGGCCGACGGCGATCTTCGCCAGTTCCCTGCCGAACGACACGCCGTGCCGGGCCACCGCCCGGCCGTGACCGAACACGTCGGCCAGGGCGCCGACGGCCGGCCCGAGCCTCGGGGGCGCGACGTCCTCGCCACCCCCGATCGACTCCTCGACGCTCTCACCGATCACGGTTCGTGCCTGGGCCATCATGCGCCTCCCTTCGACTCCTGGATTGTCTCACCGAATTGATGCTGTGACGTCCAACAGTATCGAATTACATTAGGCGGTAAGACATTCAGGCGGTATGTATCCTTGTCGGCATGACGCGGCCGCTCGGGGGCCGGCGCCGGCGAACCGGGACGAGCGTCCAGTTCCACGCCCGCGAGCCGGAGGTGACGGTCGAGACCGCCGCGGACGAGTTCGCTCGGGTGGCGGACACCGCGCCCCCTGCGGCCCTGAGGCCGCAGCCCAGGCTCGTCGGCTCGACCAGGTCCCGGAGATGGTCGTCGATGCCGTGCATCTGCTCGAGGATGTTCCGTCGAGGAGATCGAGGTGGTGCTCGATTACGACCTGAGGCTACCGCCGTCCCGTCGCTGTCCTGACAGCCGAGTCCGGCAGCCGCGTTTCGGCCCAGCCGTGGTTTCCGGCGAGGGTCCGCTCCGTGAGACGCCCGGCTCGGGTCTCGAGCAGATTCATCGGAAACGCGGGCGAAGCCATACCGCCAGGGGCACACTCGAGACAGGACTTCGTCTTCCCCGGTCCGGACCGGGGAAGAGGGTTGAGGGCAGGCCGTCGTCCGTGAGGAGCAGCACCCTGTTCGGGTAAGACCACACCGTCAACGACGCCACGTGCTTCTGGGCCCGCGGGAGGAGCCGCGACGCGCGTCGCCCTCCTCGTGTCGGCGCGATCGCTCGGGCTCCGCCATCTCACGGCCCGGACCCCCCAGTTGCGGCGCAGAAGACTCCGTGCCCAGGGATCGGCGCAATGCTGTCCGGCCTTGCGTCGGAGATTCGGCGGCCGTATCGAGAGATGCGACGTCGAGAAATGACCACGGCATGCCCGGCCTGACCTGACCGCAGAAGGGGAACCGGTTCGTGTACCGACCGACGTTGCGTCGCCGCCGCCCGCGGTGCCGTGCCCGACCGGCGCCTTCTCCACGGCCCGGTCCGTTGACCGCGAACGATCTCGTCCTGCGAGGCACCACTGCCGCCGATCTCGACGCCACAGCGCAACTGCACATCGAGCAGCTGCCTGTCGGGTTCTTCCCCGCTCTGGGGCCGCGTTTCATGCGTCGCTGGCACAGGACATTCCTCGACTCACCGCATGCAGTGGCGTTCGTCGCGGTGCGTCGGTGCGACTCCGGCGAGGACGTGTGCGCCTTCCTGTTCGGATCGACCGACGAATCGGCACACATGCGGGCGGTGCTGGCCGAGCGCCGCTGCATGCTGGCCCTGGCGTCGACCGCAGCCTTGTCGCTGCTGCATCACCCACCACTGGCGGTGCGGTTCCTGCGCACACGGGCGGGGCCGTGGACCCGACGCCTTCTTCGCACGATCACCTCACGGCCTGCCGCGCACTCGGCCCAGATCGATCCCGTGCCGGTAGCTCTGCTGGCCGCGGTCGCCGTCCGGCCGCCGCTGCGGGGTAGCGGCGTCGGTGCGTGCCTGGTCGAGCTGTTTCTCACCCATGCGCACGAGCGGGGCGCTGCAACAGCCGAGCTGCTCACCAGCGCCGGCCCGGACGGCGCCGGCGCGTTCTACGAACACCTGGGATGGAGCCCGGTGCGCGAACACCTCACCCGCGACGGCGTCGCCGTACGCAGCTATCGCCACCCCGTCGTGCCTCCGGCCCGCCCCGGCAGTTTCTGCGACCGGTGCGGGACAGATCCCTGATGAATCTGACCCGGCGTCAGCTGTTGACGTTGCTGACCGCGGGCTCGGCCGCCGCAGTGGCATCGTGCGCCGTCGAGTGGACCCCGTCCGAACCTGCGCACCCGGCAACCACGCCGACACCGCAGCAACCTCACCCTGGTCCCGGAGCCGGCCCACTTCGTTCTCCGTTGTCCGCCGACGCGAGTCGCTGGCGGCCGGCCCCAGGCGAAGTGTCCCCGGAGATCAAGCGCACCGCGGCGGCGTTTCTGGAAACCGCCGGCAACTGGAGCGACGACGGGACGGCCGTCGACAACCTCGTCCGGGCCGGCGCGTCACCGGCGGCGGCAGCGACCGCGTCCGTCCTCCAACCGGCCACCGCCCGCGCCGGGGAACTGACCGTGGTCTATCCGCAGTACGGCGGGCTGGCCCGCGACACCGCGGCGGTGATCGCCTTGGTCGGTCAGAACCTGCGCACCGTCTCGGGGCCCTGGATCCGAGAACTCGTCGTGGACGTGCGGCTGGCCCGAGAACCCGGCGGCAACTGGACCGTCGAGCGACTCGTCCCACCGACCTCGCTGGGTTCGCCGCTGCCGTTGACCGACACGGCCGCAGCGGTGCTCGCCGACCCGAAGATCGTCCTGCCGGACCCCGCCCGGAGCGACGTCCGCACCGGCAGGATCGACACCCAGCTGCTGGCGATACTTCACGCACTGTCCCGGGAGTTCACCCTGACGATCCAGGTGATGCATACCGGCCACATCCAGACGGTGTTTCCGACCGCGCGGGTGTCCAACCACGCCGTCGGACGAGCCGTGGACATCCGCGAGATCGACGGTCGGCCGGTGGTCGCCCCGGCCGGTGACGATCGACCGCTTCGCCTGATGCGGCGAGCCGCCGAGTTGGGGGCCACCGAGGTCGGTGGACCTGTCGACCTCAACGGAGTACGCAAGGGCTTCTTCTCCGACCGCGTCCACCACGATCACATCCACCTCGGTATCACCCCCGGCGACCCGCCGGCGCACCTGCGGTAGGTGCTCGTCCCTGCAGGAGCTGCACCAGGTCACCGCATCGGGCACCCACAACAGCGGCTTCTGCTTTGCCCACAGATGGTGGTAGGTCGGACCGTCGTTCCATCGCCGAAGCACGCCAGGCGCGGACCCGGGTCGAAGCAGCCGCTCGCGCGCAGGAGCAGGCTGCGCGGGCGGCGGTGGTGCATCTGCGCCGCCCTGGGCTGTCGGTGCGGGATATCGCAGTGATCCTCGGTGTCAGTCCGCAACGGGATTCGCAGCTCGACCGTGAGGCAGTCCGAAAAGCGAGTTTCTCGCTTTCATGTCGGTGCGAGGGAGCCATGGGCCGTATGGTCCTGGGCGCTCGTCGTATCGGACGGTGCGGCTGTCGCCAGCGGCAGGGAGGTGGTCGACCGGAAGGCCGAAACGATGCCGCGTCGGGGCCGGTGCGATTATCGTCGGCACTCGATGGACACCGGCTGGGACGAACACGCGGTGCGGGCGCTGCGTGCCGCTCTGCACACGAGTACCGACACGGTCCTCGAGCTGGTGCGGGGACGACCCGCCGATGCGGTCTTGCAGTTGATCGGTGACGCGCTCGTCGCGGCCGTCGACGATCGGCTGCCCGGAGCGCGGGAGGTGGCCACCCGGTGCGCCGCGGCGCTGCACGTGCGCGGCTGGACCGGAGACGCGGAGCTCGCCGACCAGCTCGAGGCCGCACTGGCCCGGGCCACTCCGATGCTCCGGCCACTGCCGGTCGATCTCGACGAGCTGTCCTCGCTGCTCGAAGGCGACGTCGTCTACGGCGGCGGCCGTCTCGACCTCGAGACCGGGCACACGTGGCCGGCCATGGTCATCGACGAGATGTCCGACGACGATACGGACGGCGACCCCGACCGCTGGTTGTTCGTCGAGTGCGTCGGATCGCGCCCCGGTTACCGCGACATGGAGGTGTTCCTCGACTCGGTGGCCGATCCCGCCCTGGCCGAGCAGCTGCGCATCGCGCTCGGTGGGCGAGGCGCTTTCCGCCGCTTCAAGGACGTGCTCTCGCAGTCGCCCAACGAGTTTCACCGGTATCGGCTGTTCTCGGACGAACGCAGAGCTGGTCGCGCCCGCGCATGGCTCACGGACCAGGGGTATCGGGTACGTCCCCGCCGTATCGGATAGGTCCTGGGCTTGCGGACCACGGACGTGCCCGGAGTCGAGTCCTTGACAGCGTGCTCGTCGGCGATCGGCGTTGTTTTCTCGCGAGCTGCCGGACGAGGCTCCCGGCCCGGCGCGCCGTCTCGCCGAGCAGTCGGGTGCGCCGGTGCGGGCCGCCACCGCCGGGAATCGGGGTCCGCTGGGTCAGTGCGCTGCCGTGCCGAGGAGCCCGGTGCACCACCTCCGGATCCCGGACGAGGTGGCCACGACACTGTGGAGCTCATGCTGCTCGATACCGACTGCGAACGGGCCGTCTTCCGCGCGTACGTCCGCGGCATCACGACGCGCCACCCGACGATCGTCGAACGACGCGCCCCCTGGCGCGCCGACGTCGGACCGGGATGGACCCGGCCTGCCCGTCGCGCGGCTTCGGTATACGGCGACACCGGATAAAGTGTTTGACTGCAGAGCATTACAGCACTTTTCTTATCGTCCTTCTGGGGCCGGTTGAGCGTAACCCGGAAAACGTCCACCACCGTTCGTCCGGGCCGGCGGCCGAGCTCAACCACACCGGCACGCCCCCGCGCCGTCGGCGGCGTGCACGGGTTAGCGCTGTTCATCCGGAAGAGAACCGATTTGCGTTCCATCTCAACGGGTTTGGTGTATCGCCCGGATGTGGTCGGTCAGTGCACCTCACGGACGTTCACCGAGGCACGGACCGAATCGGGCATCGCCGGCTCGATCGGTGGCGTCGGGGACGCCCTCGACAACGCGATGAGGGAACCGACCGTAGGGCTCTACAAGATCGAATTGATCCACCGGGCCGATTGTGGTCCGTGCGGACGCAAGCGGAGAAGTGGAGACGGAAACCGCGGAGTGGGTGCGCTGGTCAACGCGGACCGGCTGCATTCGTCGATCGGATACCTCTCGCCGATCGACTACGAGACACGCTCTCGCGAACCCCGTCCCACCGCCGCCTCAGGTCTCGAGGTGGCCTGAACGAGGTCTCCACTCGATCCAGGACGGTTCATCGTGCCGTCGGCAGCTACTCCTCACGGGCCTGAGTGCGACGGGCTACCTCAGGCGCCGGCGCTCGGCCCGCGGAGGTATCTGCCGAGGTAACTCTCGTCGAGGGCGAGTGCTTTGGTGATCGTCGCGGCACCCACGATCACCATCGACAGCGCGAACAGCCAGCTGATCGAGGTGAACACCACCCCCAGGGGACCGAACTTCGTCTCTGCTGTGGCTGTAAGCTTCGGCAGCACGATTCGACCTGCGGCACGGACCACAGTGAGGCCTGACGCGGTGAGCATCCCGGTGGCCCACAGCACGCGACCGGACAACGCGCCCCTGGTGAGCAGATACGGGCACACGGTCCACACGACCGCCCACACCGCCAGTTCGCCGAGGATCGCCAGCGACCTGCCGACGAAGTGCGGACCGGACACCTGCCGTATCACGCCGATCAGCGCAGCCGACGCAGCGACCAAGAGGAGGACCACCAGCCACCGCCAGGCATCGCGGGCGCTGATCGGCGGCACGTTCCAGATCTTTCCGTAGATCCGTGCCAGGGTCCGGGTGAATGATGTGCCGCTGATGGCGACCAGCAGCAATCCGAGGACACCGAATGCCGCGAAGGTCGGGTCGGTGGCGTCGTACTCGCTGGCCCAGGCCGACAGGTCGGTCGAGTCGATACCGAGTTGTTCCTCGATTGCGTGGGTGGCCAGATCCCAGTTGCTGAAGATCGAGGCGGCTATGATCAGCGGCAGTACCGAGGTGAAGATCTTGGCTGCGAGGCTCATCGATCGGTCGGCGAGCTCGATGTCGATGAGTCCGTCGATGACACGCCGGACCGTCCGTCCCGGTGGTGTTCCCTGCAACCAGCCGTTCGCGGATTCGGTACGTGCGGCGAGGGCTTCTCGGCCCAAGGCGACTGACAGTTTGGTTGGACGCACAGAGTCGACTCAACTCCACGATAAGGCGTTTGTCACCGCATCACCCGGCTCGGACTCCGGGATCCGAAACCGGGGTGGTGTGAGGGCGGTGTGCCACCTCCCGCAGTCGAATCGACGTCCACCCAGGGGCGATCTCGGGCGCCTGCATCCCCCGGACCGGCGACCCGGTCCAGCCGGGCGGCGACCCCGTCTCGTCGCGGCGGCAGTCTGCGACACCGGGCACGTCACCGACGGCGATCCCCTTGTTCCAGGCGTGACGCCGTGGGCCTGCGGGGCGGATAATGGCGGCGGGTGATCGGTGCTGGGCCGAGTCGAGGGCGGTCGGCATGCAGTGGCAGCAGCGTTGGGCGGTCGAGGGTGTACAGACCGGGGTTCTCATCGTGCGGTCTCTGGTCGCGGAGGCGCTCGAGGAGGTCCCCGCGGGAGTCGCACTGCGCGATGTTGCGCTGACCGACGATCTTCGGTGCCGCTACGAGTATGCCCGCCGGTTGTTGGCCCGTGCGGTGGCCGAGGCGCGGGCGCTCGGTGTGGTGGTGGCCCCGGTAGCCGAACTCGACCCGGACCGGCTTTTTCGGGCGCTGCGACCGGATGAGTCGGGGACGAATTAGAGCACCTGTCGGTCGGCCGGAGCCGACGGCGGCGCCCGTGCCGAGCCGGGCGGCGAGCAGCGCACCCGTGGGGACCACCGGCGCCGGAAGGACGCCGAGGGCTGGTCTTCCCTAGCGCATCCCGGTCACCGTGGAGCGGTGGTCCGTCGGTGGCATCCGGGCGGCCGGACTTCTGGAGTCCGACGGCGATGAGTTCGGCCGTGGTTTCAGTCTGTATCCACACCCGATCACCCGCTCTCGAGGAGAGCATCAGGACCGCTACCTCCACCTTCGACGTCTTTTCCAGCCCGGACGGCTACGGCTCCCACCGCGGCAACCGGGGCAAGCAGGGCCCCGCGCTGCTCGACCACCGCCTCGCCCTGTACGACGCGGAGCGGGCGGATGGTCCTCGGAGCCACTACCTATCGGCAATTCGTGCGACTGCCGGCCTCGAGGACCGAGGAGTCCGGCGCGAACGACTCATGGGTCACCCGGATGAGGAGCATGCCGCACGGTGTGTCGACCACACTGGAAGGGGCCCTCGACTGGCCGAACGCGACCGTCGTGAGCGGTGACGCCGTCGACGTCGTCGCGCGGCTCGAGGAGGAGACGATCGGTGCCGTCTTCTGCCGTTGGTGGAGGCGATCGGCACGCCGCTGCCGTATCAGCTGTGAGAAACCGGATCTCGGGCTGAAAGGCCACACCGACGGCTGGTCGTCCTGTGGTGAAGCTTCCTCGGACCCACCTCTGCAACGTCAACTCGGCAGAGGTGACTGCGCCTTACCCCCGCGTCCGCAGGTCGGCGCGCATCGTGGAGTGGAGCCGCTCGTAGGCGGCCTTCTCGGCGTCGCGCTCCCGGACGCGCCGGGGATTCTCGAGGTCTCCCGGCAGGCCGTTGCGCTCGAGCCGGCGCCGGCGGTTCTGCGCCATGTAGGCGGCGGAGAAGAACAGCGCGAGGGCGACGCCGAGCCCCATCGTGGACAGGCGCAGCCACACCGGGCCGGGCAGCAGCAGGAATGCGGCGTACAGCGGGAGGAACGGGACCTGGCTGCGGACCATGTGGCGGGCGACGGCGTGGTCGCCGATCAGGTCGTTGCGCACCCACTCGCGCATCGAGGCGGGAAGGGGGCGGCCGACGGCGTAGGCGAGCCACTGGAACGGGCCGGGACGGGTGCGCATCTCTCGGGCCTTTCGTGCGGGGGCGACACCAGAAGTCTACGCAAATAGATCGTGCATTAACTAATCGTAGGCTAAATATGCCCGATGTCACTGCCGGTTCCGTGGATCCGTATACGTACACGAGAACGTGTTCTATATTTCGAGGCATGTACGAGTGGTCCGACACCGATCTCATGTTCCGTGACGCGCTGCGCGGATTCATCGACAAGGAGATCCGCCCCCACGTGGATCGGCTCGAGAGCGGTGAGCTGCCGCCCTACGACATCATCCGCAGACTGTTCGCCGCCTTCGGCATCGACGAGCTGGCCCGCGACGGCCTCAACAAGGCCCTCGCCCGGGAGGAGGCCGGCGAGGCGTCGACTGCCAAGCCGGGCGGCGGCATGGGCTCCGGCGGTATGGCGGCCCTGCTCAACAGCGAGATCGCCGGGGTCAGCCTCGGGCTCGTCGCTTCGATGGGCGTCAGCCTCGGCCTCACCGCGGGCACCATCCGCAGCCGCGGCACGCTCGCCCAGAAGAAGCGGTGGCTGCCCGAGCTGGTGACCTTCGAGAAGGTCGGCGCCTGGGCCATCACCGAACCCGACTCCGGGTCGGACGCCTTCGGTGGAATGAAGTCCACCGTCCGGCGCGACGGCGACGACTACATCCTCAACGGGCAGAAGACCTTCATCACCAACGGTCCCTACGCCGACGTCCTCATCGTGTACGCCAAGCTCGACGAGGGCGACCCGAGCATCGACCGCCGGGACCGCAAGGTGCTCGCATTCGTGCTCGAGAAGGGCATGGAGGGACTGACCCAGAGCCCGCCGTTCAAGAAGATGGGGATGAACTCCTCGCCGACCGGCGAGCTGTTCTTCGACAACGTCCGCATCACCCGCGACCGGCTGCTCGGCGAGACGGAGGAGGGTGGCCGCAGCGACGGCAAGGAGAGCGCGCGCGAATCCTTCGCCGCCGAGCGGATCGGCATCGCCTACCTGGCCCTCGGCATCATCGAGGAATGTCTGCGCCTGTGCAAGGACTACGCCCGCACCCGCAAGCTGTGGGGAGCGGAGATCTCCCGGTTCCAGCTGATCCAGCTCAAGCTCGCCGAGATGGAGATCGCCCGCATCAACGTCCGCAACATGGTGTTCAGCGCCATCGAACGCACGGAGGCCGGCAAGCCCGTCGGCCTGGCCGAGGCCTCGGCGATGAAGCTGTACTCCTCGCGCGCGGCCACCGACGTGGCGATGGAGGCGGTGCAGCTCTTCGGCGGCAACGGCTACATGGCCGAGTACCGCGTCGAGCAGCTCGCGCGGGACGCGAAATCGCTGATGATCTACGCGGGCAGCAACGAGATCCAGGTGACGCACATCGCCAAGGGCCTGCTCGCCGAATGACCGGGACCCCGGGCCGGGCCGCGCGGTCCGGGGTCCCGGTACCCGGGACCGGTATCTGCACCTACGCTGCACATTCCACTATCGTGTCGCCATGACCGAGATCATGCCAGTCTCGACCGACGTCGATCCCGAACTGGCCGACGCGGTGACGACCCTCCCCGACCTCGATCTCGCCGACGTGGACGGAGGCCGTCGCACCCTCGACTCGATCGTTGCGGCCGCCGGCCCCGCCGACACCACCGGTGTCACCGTCGAGGAGTGGCTCGTCCCCGGCGCGCCGGGCGGCCCCGAGGTGCCCGTGCGGATCCACACGCCCGACATGTGTCCCGACGGCAACCCCGCGGGCCGGCCCGTCGTTCTCGAAATCCACGGCGGAGGATTCGTCCTCGGCAGCGCCGCCCACAGCGAAGCCTTCGCCGCCGCCGTCGCCCGCGCGACCGGTGCCGTCGTCATCTCCGTCGACTACCGGCTCGCCCCCGAGCACCCCTATCCCGCTGCCGCCGACGACTGTTACGCGGTCCTCGAGTGGATCGCTTCCGGCGCAGCATGTCTCGACATCGATCCGGACCGCGTCGTCGTCCTCGGCGATTCCGCGGGCGGCGCCCTCGCCGCGACCGTCGCGCTGCGGGCCCGGGACGAGGGCGGCCCGCGCATTGCGCTGCAGGCCCTGCTCGAACCCGCACTCGACGACCGGCTCGAGACCGCCTCCATGCGCGGCGGTGGCGCCACCGCCGTGTGGGACAACCGCAAGGCCGCCCAGAGCTGGCGGCACTACCTCGGCGGGCAGGAGCCCACCGAGCAGTCCGTGCCCGCGCGCCGGGCCGACCTGACCGGCCTGCCGCCCACCTACCTCACCGTCAACGAACTCGACCCGCTCCGCGACGAGGGGCTCGTCTACGCCCAGCGTCTCCTGCAGGCCGGGGTACGCGTCGAACTGCACTGCTGGCCGGGCGTATTCCACGGATTCACCCTCGTCCGAGGGGCCGGCGCCACGCGTCGCGCCGCTCGCTCGCTGTACGACGCGATCGTCCGGGCCACCGCCCGCACCCCCGTCCTCGACCACGACTGACCCGCCCCCGCGCGGCGCCACCCCCTCGGTGACACAGGCCCTGGCACAATCGAGTGCGCCGCACCGGTTGGGAGGAACCGGTCGGCGACACGGGAGGAGGGACACGTGACCGTCACCGACGGACGCGTCGCGCGGGCCGAACGGACCCGCCACGCAGTGATAGAGGCGCACATCGCCCTGATCGAGGCCGGTGAGCTGAAACCGACCGGTGCGCAGATCGCCGCACGGGCCGGGGTCTCGCTCCGGGCGTTGTGGGCGAACTTCAACGATCTGGAAACGCTGTTCGAGGAGACGGGGACGGAGCTGCTGCGGCGGCAGGACACCGCGTTCGCCCCGGTCCCCGTCGACCTGCCGCTCGACGAGCGGATCGACGCGTTCTGCCGGCAGCGCGCCGAACTGCTCGAGCTGATGGCGCCGTTCGCGCGCGCGTCGGCGATCCGGGCCCCGCAGTCCAAGAGGATCCAGCGAAACAGGTTGCGGCACATCGCACGTGTGGTCAACGAGGTCGACGAGCTGTTCGCGGCGGAACTCGCCGCGCTCGACGCGTCGCGCCGGGCCACGCTGGTGCGCTCCGTGGCGGTGGCGAGCACCTGGGCGTCGTGGGTGGCGCTGCGCGATGTGCTGGACCTGCCGGTGGCCGAGGCCGCCGAACTGATGAAGCACACCGTCACGGCACTGCTGTCGGAGGCGCGCCAGCCGACATCGTGCTGAGGCCGGTCAGGGCGTCAGACGGTAGAACCGCCAGAACCCGAAGTCCTCGATCGGCAGCACCGACACGTCCGAGAAGCCCGCGTCGAGCGCGTACCGGCGCAGGGTGTCCGCACGCATCACCGTGCCGGTTCCCGCGCTCGGCGGGTGGCTCATGCCGTCCGGCAGGCAGCACGAGATGCTGAACCCGTACATCAGCCGCTCGACCTCGTCGCCGGGTGCGGTGAACCGGTCGGCGACGGCCTCGTCCATGACAACCATGACCCCGTCGGCCGCGAGCGAGCCGCGCACCGCGGACAGCACCTCGACGGGACGTGGCATGTCGTGGACGCACTCGAAGGCGAACGCCGCCGTGAAGCGTTCGTCGGGCAGGCTCGCCGCGTCGGTCTCGACGACGGTGATCCGGTCGGCGACGTCGGGGCAGGCCGCGACGTTCGTCCGGGCCAGGGCGACGGTCGCCGGATCGATGTCGATGGCGAACAACCGGGCCTGCGGGTACGCACGGGCCAGCGCGATCGTGGACCACGCACCGCCACAGCCGATGTCGGCGATCTCGGCATCCGGTCGGCGCAGCAGCGCGTCGAGGTCCGGCACGGACGCCAGGGCGCCCGGCAGCGCCTTCTCGTACCACGGCCGGTTCATGTCCGCCTGCCCCTCGCGGGCATCGGTGCCGAGCTGCGCCCAGCTCACGCCGCCCCCGGTGCGGTAGGCGTCGAGCAGGGCCGGAAGCTGCGCGGACACCCCGGCGAACATGCGGGCCAGGGGTCCGAGGTAGTTGAGACTGTGCTCGTCGGTGAGGACCTCGGCCACCGCGGGCGGCAGCGTGAAGCGCGGCGGATCGCCGTCGTCGACCTCGAGCAGGCCGGTCACCGCCTGCTGCTCGAGCCATTCGCGGGCGTAGCGCGGGTCGGTCCCGGTCCGCGCCGCGAGCTCGTCGGAGGTGGCGGGACCGTCGGCGGCGAGGCTGCGGTACCAGCCGAGCCGGTCGCCGAGATAGATCGCGATCAGATCGACGGCGCCGAGCGCCGAGTCGAGGACGCGCTGGGCGACGGTGTCGACGGGGGAAACGGTGTGCGTCACGGTGGGGCCTCCGGATGAGAGGGACAGGGGTGATTCCGAGAGTCCTCCGGTTCCGGGCGGCGGACAACGCCCCCATGGGGGCCGAATGTGACACCTCGTCGATCCGGTGTCACATTCGGCCCCGCAGCGGGGCGCGGGAACCGGACGGGGGCCCTGGACGTTCGGAGTCGTGCAACCGGAAGGAGTTCACCTTGCAGATCACCGCCAGTGCCCTGTCCCTCAACGTTCCCGACGTGGCCGCGTCGGCCGACTTCGTGACCCGTCACCTCGGGTTCACCGAGACGATGGCCGAGGACGGGTTCGTCTCGCTCACCCGTGAGGACGCGGGCTTCAGCCTCGTCTTCCTGCGCACCGGGCTCGGCACCTTCAAGCCCGCGAGCATCGCCGGCGACGCCGGGCAGGGGACGCTCGTCGCGTTCGTCGTAGACGCCATCGACGACGAGTACGAACGACTGCGGGCGGAGGGGGTTCCGATCGTCACGCCGATCGAGACCGAGCCGTGGGGCGAGCGGTACTTCCAGATGCGCGACCCGAACGGCATCGTCTACCAGCTCGTGCAGTGGATGGACGAGGCGCCCTCGGTGAGTTAGCCGGACGATCGGCCGGCGTGCGCCGCGAGGAACGGTCCGACCACCGACAGCACCTCCGGCGCCGCCGCGATCGTCGTGGCGTGGTCATATCCCCGGATCACCGCGAGCAGCGCACCGGGGATCGTCCGCGACAGCTCGCGGGTGTCGTCGATCCGTTCGCGGTCCTCCGAACCGACGAACGCCAGCGTCGGCACGTCCAGGGCGGCGAGGTCGGCGTCGTCGATCCCGGGTTCGCGATCCGACCGTCGCATGTACGCGGCCAGGGCGGCGGCGTCGTTCGCCCGGAACGCGGCCTGCGTCGCGGCATCGACGGGCGAACCGAGGTGTTCCGCCCACGCCTCGAGGAACCCGTCGATCCCGTAGTGCCCGAGCACGTCGGCGCATCCCGGGAAGAACAGGCGATCGAACGCCCCGGCCTGCGCGCGGGCACTGCCGCCGCCCACGGTGAGCGTCTGCAGCCGGCCGGCGTCGCGCACCGCCAGGGACAAGCCGACCCGCGCTCCGAACGAGTACCCGAGGTAGTGCACGCGCTCGGTGCCGGCGGCGTCGAGGACCGCCAGCACGTCCCCGACGATCAGGTCCATCGCGTATGCGTCGGGGACGTGCGGCTTGTCGCTGCGGCCGTGACCGCGCAGGTCGGGCAGGATCAGCCGGTACCGCTCGCGCAGGGGGCGCACGTATCCGAATCCCCGCCAGATGGCCGACGACAGAGCACTGCCGTGCGCGAGCAGCAGCGACGGGCTGCCGGCGCCGGCGTCCGCTTCGATCACCGTGAAGGCGATGCGGGTTCCGTCGACAGGGTTGATCGCGTGGCTCACCGCTCCAGTCTGACCGACCGGGTCACCCCGATGTCGGCCAGGAACCGCTCGTCGTGGCTGACCACCACGAAGGCGCCCCGGTACGCGCGCAGTGCCTGCACCAGATGCGCGAGGCTCGGCAGGTCCAGGTTGTTGGTCGGTTCGTCGAGGAGCAGCAGCCGCGGAGCCGGGTCCGCCGCGAGCAGAGTCGCCAGCGCCGCCCGCAGTCGCTCGCCGCCCGAGAGGGCAGCCGCCGGCATGTCCGCGTCGGCGCCGCGGAACAGGAACCGGGCGAGCAGTGCCCGCACCTGCTGCGGCGACGCATGCGGGGCCCGCAGCGCGACGTTGTCCGCCACCGACAGCGACTCGTCGAAGACGTCCAGCCGCTGCGGCAGCACCGCGAACGGCACCCGGGGACCGGCCGCGACGATGTCGCGCAGCAGCGTCGTCTTGCCCGAGCCGTTGGGTCCGCGCAGCGCGATCCGCTCCGGGCCGACGATCTCGAGCGGCCCCTCGGCGACGCGCGCACCGGGATGCACCTCCGTCTCGGGCAGGTCCACCCGGATCTCCCGGTCGTCGCGCACGGTGCCCTGGGCGCGCTCGAGGTTCTCGCGCGCGCCGGCGAGCTTGCCCTCGTGTTCGCGGCGGAGCCGGCCCGCCGACTCCTGGGCCTGCCGCTTGCGGGCCCCCATCACGATCTTCGGTTCCCGCTTGTTCTCGAACATCTTGCGGCCGTATCGCTCTCGTCGGGCGAGCTTGATGTGCGAGTCGCTCAGCTCGCGTGCCTGCCGGCGCACGTCCGCCCGGGCGTCGCGCACCGCGGCCAGTGCCGCCTCCTGCTCGGCCGCGACGATGCGTTCGTACTCGCTGTAGTTGCCGCCGAACAGCCGCAGCCGCCCGTCGCGCATCTCCGCGACGGTGTCGACCCGCTCGAGCAGGTCGCGGTCGTGGGTGGCGACGACGAGCGTGCCGGCGAACTCGCGCAGCACGTCGTACAGCCGCGCGCGGGCCGCCGAGTCCAGGTTGTTCGTCGGCTCGTCGAGCAGCAGGACGTCCGGCTCGTCGAGCAGGCGTGCCGTGAGCGCCAGCAGGACGGTCTCGCCGCCGGAGAGGGTGCCGACGGTGCGCTCGAAGTCGCTGGGGGAGGCGACGATTCGGTCGAGACCGAGACGGTGCAGGGTGGCCAGGGCGCGCTCCTCGATGTCCCATCGCTCGCCGACGGCGTCGAAGTCCTCGACGGCGGTCGAGCCGGCCTCGATGCGCCGCAGCGCCGCGCGCACGGTGTCGATGCCGAGGACGGCGTCGACGGCGCGGTGTGGATCGAGGATGACGTCCTGCGGCAGCCGCGAGACCCGGCCGCGCACCGTGACGGAGCCCCGGGTCGGTTGAATCTCACCCGACATGATCTGCAGCAGAGTTGATTTGCCGGACCCGTTGCGTCCGACGAGTCCGGTGCGCCCGGCGGGGAGGGTGGTGTCGAGACCGTCGAACACGGCGGTGCCGTCCGGCCAGGCGAAGGTCAGGTCCGACAGGGAAAGGCCCGAGGACGGGGAAGGGTGTGACATGGCTGCTCCCGGAGTAGGTGACGGTACCGCGCGCAGGTGCGGCGCGGCGGGCGAAACCTCTACAGGAGCAACGGCCTTCTCCGATCGACGGGAATGTGACAGGAACCGACGGTAGAACAGCGTCCGTGGGGCCGGCAATCGATTTTCCCGAATTGGGGGCCGCGTCACTACAGGCAGCGTGTACGCAACGTGCGGGCGGTGGTGAACGACGGCACCGTCCGGCTTCGGGCATGATCGTTGCTGTGCCACTCCTCCGACGCCGACCGGTTCCGCTCCTGTTGACCGTCGCCGCCGCGCTGGCGGCCGCCGGGTGTTCCTTCGGGCCCGACCAGCCCGAGACGGTCGTGGGGGAGTTCGCCGCGGCGCTCGAGGCCGGTGACGTGCGGGCCGCGGCGGAGCTCACCACCGATCCCGCGGCGGCGGCCGCCACGATCGACGGCGTGTTCGAGGGGCTCGGCGGGGTCCGGCCCGACCTCGAGCTCGCCGGCACGGGCGACGGCGGCACCTTCGAACTCGACGTCGCGTGGCACTTCGCCGAGGGCCGGGACTGGTCGTACCGCACGTCCGGCAGTGCCCTGGACGTCGACGCGGAGGGCTGGCGCATCGAGTGGGACCCGGCGGTGCTGGCCCCGGGCCTGACCGCCGGCACCACGCTGAGCTACACGACGACCGTCGGCCCGCCGCCGTCCGTGCTCGACCGTGGCGGGCGGCCGATCCTCGAACAGCAGGTCGTGACGCTGGTGAACGTCGATGCCACCGCCGACCCGGCGGCCGTCGCGCCGCTGCTCGCGACCGCCGCGCCCACCGTCACCGCCGAGTCGCTCGCCGCCGACGTCGCCGCGGCGGCGGGCAAGCCCGTGACCGCGGTGACCCTCCGCGACGCGGACATCGCGCCGATCGAGGCGCGGCTCGCCGCGCTGCCCGGCGTGACCCTCGTCCGGCAGACCCGGCTGCTGACGGTCGACCGCGCGCTCGCGTCCCCGGTCCTCTCCGGGCTCGGGGAGCTGTGGCAGCAGGGCCAGGACGCGTCCGCCGGCTGGGCCGTGCAGACGGTGTCCGAAGACGGCAGCGCCCGCCGCGTCGCCGGTGCCGACGGTCCGCCGGCGCCGGACCTGCAGTCGACGCTCGACCTGGGTCTGCAGACCCGCGCCGAGGCGGTGCTGGCGCCGCTGCCGCAGCCGGCGGTGATCGTCGCGATCGAACCGTCCACCGGGGCGGTACGCGCGGTGGCCCAGAACGCCGCCGCCGACGCCGAGGGACCGATCGCGCTGACGGGGCTGTATCCGCCCGGTTCGACCTTCAAGACCGTCACCACCTCGGCCGCCCTGCAGGCCGGGGCCGTGACCCCCGACACGGTGGTGCCGTGCCCCGGGACGGCGAACATCGAGGGTCGGGTCATCCCCAACGACGACAGCTTCGACCTCGGACCGGTCCCGTTGCACACGGCCTTCGCCTTCTCGTGCAACACCACGATGGGCCGGCTCGCGGTGGGATTGCCGGCGACCGCGCTCACCGACGCGGCCCTGCAGTTCGGGCTCGGGGTCGACTACGTCACGCCCGGACTGGTCACGGTCACCGGCAGCGTGCCCGAGGCGCAGACCCCGGCGGAGCGCGTCGAGTCCGCGATCGGCCAGGGCCGGGTGACGGCGTCACCGTTCGGTATGGCACTCGTGGCGGCGTCCATCGCGCACGGCTCGACGCCGCTGCCGGTGCTCGTCGAGGGCCGGCCCACGGTGGCCGATCGCACCCCTGGTGCCGCGCCGGCGGAGGTCACTGCCGCGTTGCGGACGATGATGCGGGAGACTGTGACGGGTGGAACCGCGAGCACGCTGCGGGACCTACCCGAACTCGTCGGTAAGACGGGGACGGCAGAGTACGGTGATGGCACCGGTGCCCACGGTTGGTTCGTCGGCTCGCAGGGAGACCTCGCGTTCGCGGTTTTCGTTGCGGGAGCGGGCAGTTCGGCGCCGGCAGTGGACGTGGCGGGACGCCTGCTGAGGGGGTGATGCGCGGCTTGTGGCGCAATCGTGATCGCATCGTAGGCAGGGCGTGCTTGTTACTGAAGTGACAGAAGTGAAGGTTGGTCGTTATGGGTTTTCGGGACTGGCGCAGGGGGCGCGGCCGCGTGACAGCCCTGGTCTCCGTCGTGGTTCTCGCGGCCGGCATGGCGTCGTGCGTGTTCGGTGAACCCCGGAGCGATGCGCAGCGACTCGTCGACGACTTCGTCGCGGAACTGAACGAGGGCGACGCCGCCGGCGCTGCCGCGCTCACGTCGTACCCGAACGCCGCCGAGGCGTCGATCCGGCAGATGTTCGAGGGCATGAAGGACGGCAGCGTCGACTACGACGTCGCCCAGTTCGTCGAACTCAACGAGCAGACGGGGTTCTTCACCCTCGGCGCCGACTGGAACTTCGGACCCGGCAAGGACTGGGGATACCAGGTGGACGGCGTGGCGAAGAACCTCGCCGTCGGCTGGCGGATCTCCTGGGACCCGCAGGTGCTGGTGCCCGAGCTGAACCGGACCCGCACCGTGCACCACGTGCGCACCGACGCCGCGCCGCCGAAGATCTTCGACCGCACCGGTCAGTTGCTCATGGCCGAGCAGACCATCAACGCCGTCGTCGTCGATCCCGCCCTCATGCCCGACCCGGTCGACACCACGACGCGGCTGGCGAAGGTGCTCGAACCCGTCGCGCCGGTCATCACCGCCGACCTGCTGCAGCGCAACCTCGCGGCGGACCCCGGGGCGCGCATCACCGCGGTGAAGCTGCGCGACCAGGACTACCAGTTCCTCGAGGACGAGATCGTCCCGATCCCCGGCGTGGTGGTCGTCAAGACCCCGACGCTGATCAGCGCGGACCGGCGGATCTCCACGCCGCTGCTGGACCCGCTGCGCGCGGCCTGGCAGCTCGAGCGTGACGCCACCGCCGGGTGGGCCGTCACCCTCGAGGAGCCCGGCGCCGACCCGGTGCAGGTCGCCGGCTTCCAGGGCCCGCCGCCGCCGGACCTGCAGGCGACCCTCGACGCGCACGTCCAGCTCGCCGCCAAGGAAGCGGTGGTCAGCGTGGGCACCCCGGCGGCGATCGTGGCGATCCAGCCGTCCACCGGCGGCGTCCTGGCCCTGGACGTGAACAACTGGGCGATGGAACTCGGACCCGTCGCCTCCCGCGGGCTGTATCCGGCCGGGCAGACGCTGGATCCGGTGCGGCTGGCCGCGGGCCTGGACCGGGGCGTCGACCCGGCCTCGGTGAGCACCGACGATCTGGCCGACACCGCCCGCCGGCTCGGGCTCGGCCTGGACTACGACGTCCCCGGCTTCGACTTCGAGACCGCGCAGATCGGGGAGGACCGGTCCGGTGTGGTGCAGTTCTCCGGCTCGGACGGCGGCGGGGAGGCGCTCCTCAGTCCGTTCGGTGCCGCGCTGCTCGCCGCGTCCGTCGCGCGGGGGGAGGCGCCGTTGCCCGCGATCGTGCAGGGCAAGCCCGCGACGGTGGGGGAGGCCGCCGAACCGCTGCCGCCGCACGTGACCGACGCGCTGCGCGCCGCGATGGCCGAGAACGTGCGCAGCGGCCCGGCGTCGTTCCTGAAGGGGCACCCCGGTCTGTCCGGCATCGCGGCCGCGAGCGGTGACGACCGCTGGTTCTACGGGTACACCGGCGACCTGGCGTTCGCGGTGTTCGTCGCCAACGCCGACGGCGGCGACCGCGCGGTGAAGATGGCCGACATGTTCCTGCGGGAGCTGGGGAAGCCGCCCGCCGACCGCTGACCGCTGCCGCCCTCGCCGGACCGGCCGAAGCGGACCCCGGTACGTTTGTCGGTCGTGACCCCTGTCGACCTGCTGCTGCTCGCGGTCGCGGGGTTCTTCGCCGGGCTCATCGGGTTCGTCACCGGCCTCGCGTCCATCGTCTCGTACCCCGCGCTGCTCGCCGCGGGGCTGCCGCCCGTCGCCGCCAACGTCACCAACACCGTCGCGATGGTGGGGGTCGGCGTCGGGGCGCTCGCCAACTCGACCCGCGAGGTCGTCGACACCGGCCCGCGGCTGTGGCGGTGGACCCTGTACTCGGCGCTCGGCGGCCTCGTCGGTGCCGTCGTCCTGATGTGGGCGCCCGCGGGGTCCTTCGAGACGGTCGTGCCCTACATGGTCGCGTTCGCCTCCCTCGCGCTGCTGGCGCAACCCCGGATCCGCGCCATGTCCGGGAGCCGGGACCTGCCCCGGACGTACTCGGCGCTGCTGTTCGTCGTGGCGGTGTACGGCGGCTACTTCGGGGCGGGTGCGGGTGTCGTCTTCCTCGCACTCACCCTGATCTGCACCTCCGAGCACATCTGGCGCGCCACCATCCTCAAGAGCTACCTGCTGGGGGTCGCCAACCTCGTCGCTGCGATCGGCTTCGCCGTGTTCGGCCCCGTGCACTGGGGTGCGGCCGCCGCGATGGCGCTCGGCGCCGTCGCGGGCGGCTGGTGCGGGCCGCCCGTCGTCCGGCGCATCCCACCCGAGGTGCTGCGGGTGACGGTCGCGCTCGCCGGCCTCGGGCTCGCGGTGTGGCTGGCGGTGCGGTGAGAACCGGTCAGTGCACTCCGCGCATCATCCGCCGGATCCACGGTGACAGCAGCGCCAGCACGACGCCGATCGCGATCGAGCCGAGGCCGACCCAGGCGAAGTACGGCTTCTCGTTCGCCTCGTCGTAGTACTTGGCGAGGGTGCCGGCCATGGCCGTGCCGAGCGCCACCGACAGGAAGAACAGCGCCACCATCTGGGTGTGGAAGTTGCGCGGGGCCAGTTTCGTCGCCAGCGACAGGCCCACGGGGGAGAGCAGCAGCTCCGCGAACGTGAACAGCAGGAGGATGCCCGCGAGGCCGAGCAGGGGGGCGCTGTTGGGGCCGCCGCCGGACATCGGGATGAAGCACAGGAAGGCGATGCCCATGATCACGGTGCCCATCGCGAACTTCACCGGCGACGACGGCTGCCGCGGGCCGAGCCGGGTCCACACGGCGGCGAACACGCCCGCGAACACGATGATGAACACCGGGTTGATCGACTGCACCCACGCCGGCGGGAAGTCCCAGCCGAACAGGTTGCGGTCGAGCCTCTTGTCGGCGTACACCGCGACGGTGGTGAACTGCTGCTGGAACAGCGACCAGAATGCCGCGCTGGCCAGGAACATGGGGACGAAGCTGATCACCCGGCTGCGTTCGACGGCGGTGATCTGCCGGCTGGACAGGATCACGACGAAGTAGACGACGGACGCGGCGACGGTCGCTGCGACCACGACGTCCGACAGGTTGTCGACGGTGACCAGCCCGGTGCCGAACAGCGCCGCGATCAGCGCGACGGCCAGGACGGCGACGCCGGCGGCCCTGGTGCGCCGGTCGGCGGGCAGCGGGTGCGGCGGCGTGGCGCCGATCCCGCGCAGGTGCTTGCGGCCGAGGGTGTACTGGATCAGGCCGAGTGCCATGCCGATGGCGGCCAGGCCGAAGCCGTAGTGGAAGCCCAGCTCGGTCTGCGCCCAGCCGGTGAGGAGCGGGCCGATCAGTGCGCCCAGGTTGATCCCCATGTAGAAGATCGAGAACCCGGCGTCGCGCCGGGTGTCCTGCTCGTCGTAGAGATCCCCGACCAGGGAGGTGGCGTTGGCCTTGAGGCCACCGCTGCCGACGGCGACGAACACCAGGCCCACCGCCACGCCGCCGAGGCCGGGGAGCAGCGCCAGGGAGATGTGGCCGAGCATGATGAGGATCGCGCTGTAGAACAGCGTGCGCTCGGAGCCGAGCAGCCGGTCGGCGATCCACGCGCCGAGGATGGTCGACAGGTAGACCGTGCCGCCGTACGCCCCGACGATCGACGTGGCGGCGAGCTCGCTGATCCCCAGTCCGCCGTCGGCCGCCGAGTAGTACAGGTAATAGATCAGGATGCCCTGCATGCCGTAGAAGGAGAACCTCTCCCACATCTCGACACCGAACAGGTTGGCCAGCGCGAAGGGCTGGCCGAAGAAGGTGCGTTCCTTCGTCCGATCGGGGGGCGCGGCGGTCTCGCTCATGGCTGTCACTCTGGCACCGCGGCCACCTCCGGCGCGCGGCTTTCGGCGGTGCGGAGGGTCACCTCCGCGCGGCCGGGGTCAGGCGGCGTCGACGCGGCGCCGCAGCCACAGCCCGGCGAGCAGGCGCCAGCCGAGCAGGAACACGCCCAGCACGATGGACGCGACGACGATGAACGAACCGGCTGTGCCCTGGCCCGTGATCACGCGCAGCAGCATCCCGACGACCACGGTGGACACCCATGCGATCACGCCGGTCGGCACGACCAGCCACGGATCGAACTTCTCCTTGTAGAGGGCCGCCGTCGCGAGCCATCCGACGGTGAGGCCGCCGAGGAACGGCCACGCGGTGTTCGCCAGTCCCGCCAGCGTCAGCCCCTCGTCGTGACTTGCGCGCCCGAGGGCGGCGAACACGATGACCAGGACGACGTCGAGCAGGGCCGGTGCGTACTTCTTCACGTCGTCCAGCGTAGGTCGCCGACGAAAGCGAGCGCCCTCCGGGACGGAGAGCGCTCGCGTGTCGTGCGGGTGCGGCGGATCAGGCCTGCAGACCGGCCTCGATCTCGAGGTTGATGGTGATCTTGTCGCCGACGACGGCGCCGCCGCCCTCGAGCGGCATGTCGATCGAGATGCCGAAGTCCTTGCGGTTGAGGACGGTGGTGGCCTCGAAGCCCGCGACCGGGCCCTGGCCCATGCCCGGGTTCACGCCGTTGAACTCCAGCTTCAGCTCGACCGGCTTGGTGACGCCGTGCAGGGTGAACTCACCGTCGACGACGTAGTCGCTGCCGGCGGCGCGCACGCCGGTGGACTTGAACGTCGCGGTGGGGAACTGCTCGGCGTCGAAGAAGTCTGCGGAGCGGATGTGGGCGTCGCGGTCGGCGTTCTTGGTGTCGATGGACGTGACCTGGATCTCGGCGGCGACGGCGGGGGTGCCGTCCTCGGCGACGGTGATCGCGCCGGAGAAGTCGTTGAACGTGCCGCGCACCTTGCTCACGACGAGGTGGCGGACGGTGAAGCCCACGGTGGAGTGGACCGAGTCGATGGCCCAGGTGCCGGCGGTGAGTCCGGGGAAGGTGGTGGTAGCGGTCGTCATGGGATTCCTCCGAGTCGAGTTTTGGTTGAAGTTTCAACCTTCGATGTACTCAACGATCGCATCGAATGATTGATTCCGCAACTACTTCGGATGTGAGGTGGAACACACTTCGTCACTCCGGCAGGGCGGTGCCCTCGCTCGCGGCCCGTCCGCGCCGTCGCTCGAGCACCGAACGGGCGTGTTCCTCGCGTTCGAGATCGGCGTCGATGTGCTCGTCGTGCTGGCTCGACCGGAACTTGGCGGCCACCACCGTCCAGCCGACCAGCGCGACCAGGAGGAAGCTGACGCCCCGGTACACGAACACGGCTGCCAGGGCCTGCGAGGCGCTCATCCCCGCCGCGGTGAGGGTCGCGATCAGCGTGCCGTCGACGAACCCCAGCCCGCCCGGCGCCAGGGGGATGCTCCCCACCGCCTTGGCCGCCGCGAACGCGATCAGCAGGCCCGGCAGCGACGGCTCACCGCCCACCGCCCAGCACGCGAACCCCAGGCACGCGACGTCGAAGACCCGGTGCACGGCCGACCAGCAGATCGTCGCGAGCCCGTCGCGGCGACCCAGGTGCACCGCCTCGATCTGCCCGAGGACCTGCTCGAACTTCTCCATCCCGGTGTCCGCCGGCTTGCGCAGCAGGCGGTTGACGCGGGCGAGGACCCATTCCCCGGCCGACTCGACGGACGACGGATGCCGGGAGACGTACCGGACGGCGACGACCAGCGCGATCACGCCGGCGACCGACAGGACCAGCGTCACCGGGCTCACCCGTGTGCCCACCGCGAACGCCCCGCCCACGCCGACCGCCGCGAGCGTCACCGCCGCGATCACCCCCGAGACCGCCAGCTGCCACGACGCCACCACCGGCGTCGCACCCCAGCGCCGGGTCTGCTGGTAGGTGAACGCGGTGGAGAACACCGGACCGGCCGGCAGCGTCACCGCCATCGCCGTGCTCGCATAGATCACCGACGCCGAACGCAGGTGCCCGACGACGACCTCACCGGCCCGCAGCAGCCGCCGCTGCACCTCCGCGAAGCCGCTCAGCGACAGGGCCTGCGCGACGATGCACGCGGCGAGCCAGCCCCAGTGCAACTCGGTCAGGGCGCGCCAGGAGTCGCTGAGCGTCGGCCACAGGTAGATGCCCTCGACCACCAGCAGGGCCACGAGGGCGACGGCGAGCAGCCACTTCACCCACCCGAAGCGGCCCCGGCGCCGCGCGGCGTCGGGTGCGGGCGGGTCACGTCGGGGCTGCGCCACAGGATTCAGCGTAGCCAAGCCGGCCGGAGGGCGGATCGTCCTTTTCGTCGCCGGGGCCCCGGCCGTCCGTCACTCGTCGTGGCCCGAGTCCGGATACCGCACCGGCCAGGCGAGATGCGTCACCCGGCGCCGGCCGCGCAGCTGCACCTCGTCGCCGAGTTCCCAGTGGGCGCGTTCCTCGTCGTCGGCGAAGTACAGCGCGCTCGACGACGCGAGCACCCGGCTCGGACGCAGCTTCGCCAGCTCGGTCAGCCGCGACGCCTCGTTCACCGGATCGCCGATGACGGTGTACTCGAACCGCTCGGCCGCGCCGATGTTGCCGGCCACCGCCAGCCCCGCCGAGACCCCGATGCCGATGTCGAGATCGGTGATCTCGTCCAGCGCGAACCGCAGCTCCCGGGCCGCCGCGAGCGCGGCGGTGGGCGCGTCGGGACGGTCCAGCGGAGCACCGAAGATGGCCAGCGCCGCGTCGCCCATGAACTTGTTGACGAAACCGTGGTGCCGGTCCACGACGTCCACCACGACCCGGAAGAACTCGTTGAGCAGCTCGACGACCTCGCCGGGCGGGCGTTCGGCCGCCGTCGCCGTCGAGCCCACCATGTCCACGAACAGCACCGCGACGTAGCGGGTCTCCCCGCCGAGCTCGGTGCCGTACTGGAGGGCGCGGCGCGCCACGTCCTCGCCGACGTGCTGACCGAACAACTGCCGCAGCCGCCGCCGCTCGTCGGACTCGGCCATCATCCGGTTGAAGCCGACCTGCAGGCGGCCGATCTCGCTGCCGTCGAACACCTCGACCTGCACGTCCGTCGCGCCGCGCTGGACCCGTTCGATGGCCCAGCGCAGCTGCTTGACCGGATCGGAGAGCTGGGCGGCGGTGAGCGACGACAGCACCCCGGCCAGGCCGATCGCCATGATCGACAGCGCGAGGACCGCCCACGCCATCGCGTCCGGCGGGAACTCGACGTCGGTGGTCAGCTGGGTGACGCACAGCAGCGCGATGCCGCCGGCCGGCATCAGCGTGCCGAGACCCCACGTCATGGCGAGGCGGGTGCCGACGCCGGGCGCCAGGGTCCGGTCGAACTCCCCCTCGCTCAAGGCCCGCGCCGCGACCGGCCGCAGGATCCGCTCGCCCAGCATGTAGGTGAAGCCGAAGGTGCTCGTCGCGGCCATCGCGACGGTGATCGCCACCGCCACGGCGAGCTGCGGCATCTCCTCCGCGGTGAGGAACACGAACAGCACGCCGCCGAGGATCCACAGGATCAGGTGCACGATCGCCTGACGCAACGGCGCGTGCAGCGCCGACATCTGCTCGGATCGGGTGGGCGGGCCGCCGCGCAGCTGCCACCGCACCACCGACCGCAGCATCAAGGCCGCGGCCGTCAGGCTCACGATCCCCGCGAACACCAGATACACCGCGAACACCGCGAAGTTGCGGACCCGGTCCGCGATGATGTTCTCGTTCTCGGACAGCGGGATGCCGTAGCGGACGAACGCGAACACCAGCAGCGCGCCGAACAGGTTCGAGGCGCCCATCGAGGCCATATAGAGCGGCCAACGACTGCGCAACGTCGCCGCGACGGCTCGATAGGACCCCAACACGACATCAAATCAAACCACTGTGCCCACCGTCACAACGCGCCATGGTCGTGATCCGGGCGTTTCGGGCGGCTACTCTCAGCGCGATCACCGACCGGGAAAGGGAGCATCCACATGGTCCGGCGCCGAGCCGACGGCAGGCTGTCGCGCCGCGCCGCCGTGCCCGCCGAACCGTCCCCGCCCGCCCGGCGCCAGGTCGGCGCCGACCCCGATGCGCCGCTGTGGCGGGCCGCGCAGGTGTTCCGGCTCGTCACCGTCGTCTACGCCGTCAGCTCCCAGTTCTCCACCGTCGCCCACTACACGTCGCCGCGGCTCAGCTGGTTCTTCGTCGCCCTGCTGGCGGTGTGGTCCGGCGTGTCGGCGGTGCTGCTGGCGCAGGGGGTCGGGCAGCGCGCCGTGGTGGTCGGCATCGACCAGGTCGTCGCGGTCGCGCTCATGGGCGCGACGCGGCTCGTCGCCGGCCACGACTGGTACAGCGCCCACCAGACGCTGCCCACCACCCTGTGGGTCGCCAACGCCGTGCTGTCGGCCGCGATCCTGGGCGGTCCCGCCGCGGGAGTCGCGTCGGCGCTGGCGATGGCGACGGTCAGCGCCGTCGTCCGCGACCAGGTCAACCTCGACCTGTGGCGCGACGCGACCGCCCCCGTGCTCGTCGCGGTCGGCGTCGCGATGGGATTCGCCACCACCACCGCCCGGCGCGCCCACCGGCAGCTCGAACAGGCCGTGCGTGTGGCGGCCGCCACCGAGGAACGTGACCGGCTCGCCCGGGAGGTGCACGACGGGGTGCTGCAGGTGCTGGCCCTGGTGCGGCGCCGCGGCACCGCGCTCGGGGGCGAGGCCGCCGAACTCGCCCGCCTCGCCGGGGAACAGGAGGCGGCGCTGCGGATGCTCGTCTCCGAGCAGGGCACCCAGCTCGACCGGGGCGAGGAGCTCGTGGACCTGCGGGCGCTGCTGCGGGCGCAGGCCGGTGCCGGCGTCACCGTCTCCGCGCCCGCCGACCCGGTCCTGCTCGACCGCGTCCGCGCCGCGGAACTGGCGGCGATCGCCGCGACGGCCCTGACCAACACGACGCTGCACGCGGGCGCAGGGGCGAAGGCGTACGTGCTGGTCGAGGACCTCGGCGACGAGGTGATCCTCAGCATCCGCGACGACGGGGTGGGCATTGCGGACGGCCGTCTCGCCGAGGCCCGCGCCGAGGGCCGGATGGGCGTGTCGAAGTCGATCGTCGGCCGCGCGCAGTGGCTCGGTGGCGCCGCCGTGCTCGACAGCTCGCCCGGCCAGGGCACCGAATGGGAGATCCGGGTGCCGAGGAGAGGAGCACGAGGTGCGTGAGGGCAGCAACGCGGCGAACGGTGACGGGCCGATCACGGTGATGATCGTCGACGACCATCCGATGTGGCGCGACGGCGTCTCGCGGGACCTCGACGCGGCCGGCTTCCGCGTCGTCGCCACCGCCGACGGGGTCGGTGCGGCCGCGCGCCGGGCCGCGGCGGTGCAGCCGACCGTCGTGCTGATGGACATGTCGCTGCCCGACGGCACCGGCACCGAGGCCACCGTCGCCGTGCTCCGGGTCTCCCCGGCCAGCCGCGTGCTGGTGCTGTCCGCTTCCTCCGAACGCGACGACGTCCTCGGTGCGGTGAAGGCCGGCGCGTCCGGATACCTGGTCAAGAGCGCGTCGGCCGCGGAGCTGGTCGAGGCCGTGCGGGCGACCGCCGCCGGGCAGGCGGTGTTCACGCCCGGACTCGCCGGGCTGGTCCTCGGGGAGTACCGCCGCATGTCGTCGGCCGCCGACCGGCGCGCGCCCGCCCCGCCCACCCTCACCGAGCGCGAGACCGAGGTGCTGCGACTCGTCGCCAAGGGACTGTCGGCCAAGCAGATCGCCGCGCGGCTCACGCTCAGTCACCGCACGGTGGAGAACCACGTGCAGGCGACCCTGCGCAAGCTGCAGCTCGCCAACCGCGTGGAGCTCACCCGTTACGCGATCGAGCAGGGGCTGGACTAGCGCACCGGAGCCGCACCGGTCCTCTAGAATTCGACCGCTCCCGCAGTTCCGGTGCGGCGGTGGCGTGCTCGATCGAAAGGCGGAGCGATCGAAAGGCGGGGCGATCGAAAGGCGGGCGGGATGAGTTCCCCTGGCGTGGCGCTCGGCGTGCTGGGAGGCTTCGCCGCCACCGTCGACGGACGACCGATCGACCTCGGCGGCATCCGGCAGCGTGCCCTGCTCGCCGCCCTCGTCGTCGCGTTCCCGGGCGACGTCTCGGGGGAGCGGCTGCTCGAACAGGTCTGGCACGACGTCGACGACCCGAAGACGAGCTCGCTGCACTTCGCCGTCTCCAAGCTGCGCGACCGGCTCAGCCCGCAGCGACCGCGCGGGGACGAGGGGGTGATCGTCCGGGAGGGCTCGCGGTACCGGCTCGCCGTCGCCGCGGAGCAGATCGACGCCGTGCGGTTCGCCGACCTCGTCGCGCGCGGCGACCGGCTGCGCGAGCAGGGTGCCGCTCAGGCCGCGGCCGAGGCCTACGCGACCGCGTTGTCGTGCTGGCGGGGGTCGCCCTACGCCGACGTCGCCGACGCCGAGTTCGTGCGCCCCGAGGTCGCGCGGCTGACGGCGATCGAGTTGCGCACCCGCAAGGCCCTGCTGCAGATCCGGCTGGACCAGGGCGGCTCCGACGACGTCGTCGAGGCCGCCGAGCGGCTCGTCGCCGCGCATCCGCTCGACGAACGGGCCTGGGAACTGCTGGTCGTCGCCCTGTACCGGGCGGGCCGGCAGGCCGACGCCCTGGCGGCGCTGCGCCGCGTGCGCACCGTGCTCGACGGCGAACTCGGCATCGAGCCGGGCACCGGGCTGCGCGAACTCGAGACGGCGGTGCTGCGGCAGGACGACGTCCGGCTGCTCGGGACCGCCGGGGTCTCGCCGGGGCCCGCCGCCGCGCTGGGCACCCCGAGCGCGACCTCCAACGTGCCGTCGCCCCGCACCGCCCTCGTCGATCGGGCCCGTGAGCTCGCGGACGTCGGCGCGGCGCTGGCCGGGGAACGGTTGGTCACGCTCGTGGGGCCGGGCGGGGTCGGCAAGACGCGGCTCGCGGTGGAGGTGTGCCGCAACGGCGGTGAACGTCCCGCCGACGGGCCGTGGTTCGTGGACCTGGCGGCCGTGCGGGCCGATGCGCTGGTGGCCGCGACGGTGGCGTCGGCCCTGCAGATCCTCGGCCCCGGGACCGTCGACCACCTGGCCACGGTGCTCGCCCCACGTGAGTGCGTCCTCGTGCTGGACAACTGTGAGCATCTGCTCGACGGTTCGGCGGAGCTGGTGACGGCGCTGCTCGAGCGCTGCCCCGGCGTGCGGATCCTGGCGACGAGCCGGGAGCCGCTCGGCCTCGACGGGGAGTGGGTCTACGAGGTGCCGCCGTTGGACGAGTGCGCCGCCGTCGAGTTGTTCGGCGTCCGGGCCGCCGGGGTGGTGCCGGGCTGGACGATCCACGACGAGGTGACCGAACCGGTGCGTCGCATCTGCACCGAGCTCGACGGGATCCCGCTCGGGATCGAGCTCGCGGCGGCGCAGCTGCGGGTGCTGTCCGAGCAGCAGATCGCCGAGGGGCTGAGCGACCGGTTCGCGCTGCTGCAGGGCGGCTCCCGCACCGCTCCGCCGCGGCAGCGGGGGCTGGCCGACGCGATCGAGTGGAGCTACCGGCTCCTCGACGACGAGCAGGCGCGGCTGCTGCGCGAGGTCGCGGTGTTCGCGGGCAGCTTCGACATCGAGGGTGCCGCCGCCGTGCACGGCAGCACGCCGCCGCTGAGCGTCCTGCCGCCGCTGACCGCCCTCGTGCGGCGCTCGCTGCTGCGGGTGGAGCCGTCGTCGTCGCCGCGGCGGTACTCGATGCTGCAGACCATCCGCGAGTTCGCCCTGGCCCGCGCGGACGCGGCCGAACGGGACCGGATGGCCGACGTGCACCGCCGGTTCGTGCTGCGGCGGGCCCTCGCGGCGGTGCCGCACCTGCGCGGCTCCCGGGCACGGCAGACCTTCGACGCCCTGACGGCGGACATCGCCGAGCACCGTGCCGCTGCGGCCTCCGCGCTGGCCGCCGGTGATCCCGTCTACGCGCTCGAACTCGCCGGGGCCCTCTATTGGTTCTGGTATCGGCGGGGGCACATCCGGGAAGGTCTGGAGCTGATATCGGCAGCCCTGGACGCGGTCGAGCGGACCGGTACCGCCGTCGCAGCGGCAACCCTGTCGTCGGCGCTGACCGGCCTGGGCGGGCTCACCTACCTGGCCGGGGACGCGGCCGGCGCGGCGGCCGTGCTGGGACGGTCCGCCGACGCCGCGGGGAGGGGCGGCGACGTCGTCACCGAGGCGTGGATGCGGTCCTGGTGGGCGTACTGCTCCGCGATCACGGGCCCGTCCGACGAGTTCCTGCACGCAGCGCACGAGAGTGCGGACGTCCTGCGCCGGGAAGGCGCCGTGTGGCAGCGCGCCGACGCCCTGCTCATCGAGGGCATGATCCTGCGCTTCCTCGGCGATCCGCAACGGGCGCATCAGGTGCTGCGCGAGGCGGTCGCGACAGCCGAACGTTGCGGCCACGGCTGGGCGGTCGGCTCGGCGTCGTGGACACTCATGCGCACGGCGATGGACGTCGGGGACACGGACGCGGCGCTCGACGCGGTCCGGGTGATGCAGCCGGTCCTCGAGGCCGAGCGGGACGTGACGTCGTGGCTGGTGCTCGTCCACAGCGCCGCGGCCCTGGTGGCCCGGCTCGGTACTCCGGACGTCGGCGCGATGCTCCTCGGGGCGGTCCGGGCGCTCGGCGGCCGCATCGGCTTCCTGCCCGAGGTGATGGATCCGGTCGACGGGCCGCGCGAGGCGGCGGTCGTCCGCGACGCGCTCGGTGACGCCGAGTTCGAGCGGTGCGCGAGCCTCGGCGCCGGCCTGGACCGGGACGAGGTGAGCGCGCTGCTGGCCCGGCTGTGCCGGACGGGGCACGTCGGTGCGCAGCCGGAGCTAAGCGGCAGCTAAGCGGTGGCGGTTGTCCTGGAAGGGACCGAGATCCGATCCTTCCGAGGAGCACCATGTCCCACCCGACGCCCCAGACCCTGGCCCCCACGTCCGTCGTCGACCTGCTTCGGACCGCCGTCGCCGGTGTCGTACACGCCCCCGAGGACGAGGGCTATCGGCTGTCCGCCACCGGCTTCAACCTCGCCACCGTCCACCGCAGCGCCGCCGTCGTGGTCGCCTCGAGTGCCGCCGACGTCGCCGCGGCGGTCCGGATCGCGGCCGAGAACGGGCTGACCGTCGCGGTGCAGGCCACCGGCCACGGCGCCGCCCCCGCGCCGGAGAACAGCATCCTGGTCGACACCGCCCTCCTCGACGGGGTGAGCATCAACCGCGCCGAGCGCACCGCCACCGTCGAGGCCGGGGTCCGCTGGCAGCAGGTGCTCGACGCCGCGGCCCCGCACGGGCTGGCGCCGCTGGCCGGCTCGGCACCGGGCGTCGGGGTGGTCGGGTACACGCTCGGCGGCGGGCTCGGCCCGATCGCCCGCACCCACGGGTTTGCCGCCGACCGGGTCCTGCGGATGGAGGTCGTCACCGCCGACGGGCAGCTGCGGCGGGTCACCCCCGACGACGAACCCGACCTGTTCTGGGCCCTGCTCGGCGGCGGCGCGGCATTCGGGATCGTCACCCAGATGACGTTCGAACTCCTGCCCATCCAGACCCTGGACGGCGGCGGCCTCTTCTACGACATCGCCGACGCCCCGGCCGTGCTGCGCCACTGGCGGGACTGGATCTCCGCGGCGCCGACCTCGGTGTCCAGCTCGCTGGCCATCGTCAACTTCCCGCCGCTCCCGGAACTGCCCGAGCCGCTGCGCGGCCGCACCGCCGTGCACGTGCGGTTCGCGCACGTCGACGACGCCGAGGACGCCGGCGCCCTGCTCGCCCCGCTGCGCGCGGTGGCCACCCCGGTCCTCGACACCGTGACCGAGATCGTCTACCCCGCCCTTGGTTCGATCCACGCCGACCCCACCGACCCGATGCCAGGCATGGAGCGCTCGGCGCTGCTGCGGGAGCTGCCGGACGCCGCCCTCGACGCCCTGCTCGCCGTCGCGGGTCCCGCCGGCGCGCTGCCGATCGCGCTCGCCGAGGTCCGGGCCATGGGCGGCGCGCTCGGTGTGCCGCCCGAGACCCCCAACGCCGTCGCGGGCCGCGACGCCGCGTTCACCCTGTTCACCGTCGGGGTGCTGGTGCCGCCCATCGCCGACGCGGTGCCCGGAGCGCTCGAGACCGTCGTCGGGGCGATGGCGCCGTGGGCCACCGGCGGTGCGCTGATGAACTTCGCGGGCGGCGTGGACGGGCCCCCGGCTGCCCGGGTGGCGAACGCGTGGACCCCCGCCCAGCGGACCCGGCTCGCCGAGATCCGCGCGGCATACGATCCCAGCGGCGTCTTCGCGCCCGCCGCGCGATGGGCGGCAACGGCGATCTGAGCCGACCGCATCCGTCCGTCCCTCGGCTCCACGACCGTCGGGCCGGCGCGCCAGCGCCTACCCTGATGATCCCGGCGCGCCAGCGCCTACCCTGATGATCCCGGCGCGCCAGCGCCTACCCTGATGATCATGGAGTCGAGGGATCTGCGTGTCTCGGACGCCGAGCGCGAACACGTCGGGACGCTGCTGCAGCGCGCGGTCGGGCAGGGGATGCTGTCGCTGGGCGAGTTCACCGAGCGGATGGACACGGCGCTGGCCGCCAGAACCCGCGGAGAACTGAACGCCGTGCTCGTCGACCTGCCCGGAATGCAGGTGCGGCCCGAGTACCTGCCACATCCGATGCAGCCCACCCCCGCCCCGGCGCCGCCGATGGCCGGGCCGGTGCCCCCCGCCCCGCCCTCGCATCTGCAGACACCCACCATCCGCGGCCGGTTGTCCAACCTCAGCCGCAAGGGGCGGTGGGAAGTGCCACCGGTGCTGCGGCTCGACACCCTGATGTCCTCGGTGACCCTCGACTTCACCGAGGCCGTCATGCGCACCCAGGTGGTGCGGATCCAGGTCGAGGACTACCTCAGCTCCATCACCCTGATCGTTCCCGCCGAAGCCACGGCCGACATCAACGGCCTCGACACCGTCGCCGCGAGCGCCGAGTCGAAGGTGCGCAACGGGCCCCCGTTCGGCCCGCTGCATCTGATCGTCGGCGGCACCGTCCGCCTCGGTTCCGTCAACGTCAAGCACCCGCTGGGCACGACGCTGCGCAAGCTGCTGGGCTAGCCGGCCGGCGGTCCCCGAGGAGCGTCGGGCCTGTCGGCCGGTGGAGGCGCACCCGTGTCGGTCCCAATGCGTGTTGGTGCGACGAAAGGAAGCGGCCCGCCCCGGGCCGGAACGCTTATGGCAGAGCTTGCGCGTGGCGAGAACACCACCATCCCCTCGGGGCCGGTGACGGTCGCGGTGGCCGGTGCCCGGCAGGGCACGGTCGATCTGATGGTGTTCCAACTCGGCGCCGACCAGCGTGTCCGTAGCGACGCCGATTTCGTGTTCTTCAACCAGCCGGCCTCCCCGGAGGGCGCGGTCCGGTTGGTCGCGGCCGACCGGATCGGTGTCGATCTGGCCGCGATACCCGCGGGGATCGAGCGGCTGTCGGTCGCGGTCGCCCTCGACGACAGTGCGCCGGGCAGCTTGTCCGCCGTCCCCGGTCTGGGCGTGCAGGTTGCCCACCCGGCGGGCGAGACAACAGCGCCCGCGTTGGGGTTGAGCACCGAGCGGGCGGCGGTCCTGCTCGAGATCTATCGCCGCAACGGCGCGTGGAAGCTTCGCAACGTCTCCGCCGGGTGGGACACGGGCCTGTCGGCGCTGGTGGTCCACCATGGGGTGCAGGTCGACGATCAACCCGCCAGTGCCGAACCTGCCGCGGTGGCCCCGCCGCCTGCGGTCGTGGACAGCGCTGGTGTCCGCACCGTCGCCGGCGAAGCGAAACTCTCGTTGGAGAAGCGGCAGAGGCTGGACCTGCGCAAGCGGGAAGTCGCCAAGGTGCTGCTGGACAAGGGCGCGGCCGGGGTGCGGGCCCGGGTCGTCCTGGTGATCGACAAGACCGGCAGCATGCACCGCGAGTACACCAGCGCACGCATCCATCAGGTCGTCGAGAGGATGGTGCCGATCGCGGTGCAGGTCGACGACGACGGCACCCTCGAGCCGTACCTGTATGCGGTCTCGTTCGCCCGGCTGCCGGACATCGCCGTCCACGATGTCGAGTCCTGGTGCGCGACGTATCTGCATCTCGGTGGGGTGCACGGGGGCATCGACTACGAACAGATCGGTGGCTACAACGACGAGCTGCCGGTGATGGGGGAGATCATCTCCACCCTCACCGCGGGGGCGTCGATGCCGACGCTGGTGCTGTTCTTCACCGACGGCGGCTTCCACAAGAAGGGCCCGATCACCGCGTTGATGAAGAAGGCATCCGGTCTGCCCGCCTTCTGGCAGTTCGTCGGCCTCGGCAAGGCGAACTACGGCGTGCTCGAAAAACTCGACACCATGAGAGGGCGGGTGGTCGACAACGCCGGGTTCTTCAGCGTCGACGACATCTCCCAGGTCAGCGATGCCGAACTCTATCGGCGCCTGCTGGGTGAGTTTCCCGACTGGCTGCGCGCGGCGCGCGCCGCGCGCATCGTGGGCTGAACTGCGACGGGGTCCGCACCAACACCACGATGAGGGCGGTGCACAAGCCCGCATGTCCGGTAGTGATACTCATGCCCGCGGGCGCCGCTCCGCGGACCATGTAGGGATGAGTACGCCGACCCCGCCCGGCCTCGATCCGCGGCTCGTCGCCCAGCTGTCCGGCGAGTGCTACGCGCTCGAACAGCACCTGTACGCCGTCGGCGCGCACGTCGCACATCTGCGGGCCCAGCTCGACCGCCTCGCCGTCGCGCCGGCCCCGGCGCCCGTGCCACCCATGTCGCGGGCCCCGGCGCCACCACCGCGGCCGGTCCCGTCCGTGGCCCCGCCGCGGCCGCCGGCGCGGGAACCGTGGTGGCAGCGCGACGGCGTGATCAGCCGCCTGCTCGCCGTCGCCGGGGTGGCGGTCACCCTCATCGGCGTGGTGATGCTGCTCGTGCTCGCCGCGCAGGCCGGTGTCTTCGGTCCCGTGCCCCGCGTCGTCTCCGGTGCGGTGCTGTCGGCCGCGCTGGTGGCCGCCGGGATCCGGGTGCACCGCCGCGACGGCGGACGCGTCGGCGGTGCCGCCCTGGCCGCGACCGGTTTCGCGGGCGGCTACCTGGTGGTCTTCGCCGCGACCGCCTACTACCGGTGGGTGCCGGCGGTCGTCGGTCTGGCCGCCGCGCTCGTCGTCGCCGGCGCCGGGGTCGCGCTCGCGGTGCGCTGGTCGGACCGGATTCTGGCCGTGCTGCTCGTGCTCGGGGCCGCGCTGCTCGCGCCCACCCTGTCGGACGGTGATCCGTTGCTGCTGCTCGGCTTCCTGCTGGTGCTGCTCGTCGCGAGCTTTCCGGCCCAGTGGCACCGCAATTGGGCCCTGCTGCATCTCGCGCGGGTCGTGCCGATCGCCGCGGTCCTGCTGGTGTCGATCGCCGGGGCCGAGCTTGCCGAGCGGGGCGAGCTCGCCTGGCTGGTCGGCTTCTCGGTGGCGGTCGCCGCATTCGTCGCCGGCACCGCGGTGCTGCTGCTGCGCCGGGAGCCGGGCGACGTCGTCGCCGCGGTGTGCCTGGCGGTGGCGGCGCTGCCGCTGCTCGCCGTCGGGTTGCGGCTGGACCGGTGGCCCGCCGTCGCGCTCGAGGGCACGGCCGCCGCCGGGTACCTCGTGCTGTTCGCCCTCGTCGGGCCCCGGTCGCGTCCGCTGCGGGTGGCGTCCGTCGCGGTGGCGGCGTTGGCGCTGCTGCACGCGTGCCTCGCGGGCGCGAGCCCCGACGCGGCTGCCACGGTGCTGCTCGCGGTCGCCGCCGGGTATGCCGGTGCGGCCGCGTCGATGCGGTCGCGCCTGCTGTACGTCGCCGGCCTCGGCTTCTGGGTGCTCGGAGGAGCGATGTTCTACGACGGCGCCGAACTCGAGAACCTCACCGACCGGGAGCTGGCCGTGGACCGCCTCGACGCGGCCACGCTCGTCACGGCCGTCCTGCTCGCCGCGGTGACGCTGCTGCTCGCGTGGACGGCGACGCGACTGCGGCTCGTCCGCGAACGCGGCGTCCCGTGGATGTGGAGCGGTGCGGCACTCGTGGTGCTGTATGCGGTGACCACGGCATTGGTGACCGCGGGCGTCCTCCTGGGCGGTGCGGACGCCGGATTCGTCGCCGGGCACACCGCGGCGACCATCTGCTGGATGATCGCGGCGACCGCGATGCTGGCGCTCGGCCTCGCCCGCACCGAGTACGCGCACGCCGCGCTGGCCGCGGGGCTGTCGCTGACCGGCGCCGCGCTGGCGAAGCTCTTCCTGTTCGACCTCGCTGCCCTCGAGGGAGTGTGGCGGGTCGTCGCCTTCATCGTGGTGGGCCTGCTGCTGCTCGCCGCCGGTACCCGGTACGCCAAGGCGTTCGCCGGACGCTCCGCCGCCCCGGAGACCGGCTCCGGCCGGGAGACCGGATCTGGCTCGGCGGAGCCGGGACCCGGCGAGGACTGACCCGCTCGGTCAGCGGCGGCGCTGCCGCGCGATGAGTTCACTCACGCTGATCGACTGGCTGTTCTCGGCACCGCCGTGCCGGCCGCGCTGCGAATCCTGCGCGTCGGTCTCCGACCGGTTCGCCGGGGCGTCGTCGGCCCTGCCGGCGGGGGCGCTGTCCTGCGCCGGAGGCGTCGTCGACGGCCGCTCGCCCGCGACCGGCTGATCCGCCGTCCGCGGGTTGGCCCGTCGCAGCTGCGAGAGCCAGTTCTCGATTGCCTGCGGGTCCCGGGTGGGCGCGCCGGACGAGCGCGGCTGCGGCTGAACCTGCGGCCGCACGTACGTCTGGGTCACCGGGGGCGGCACGTCGCCGCGCTGCCGGCGGGGCAGCGGCGGCGTGGCGGGCGGGGAGGACCGCTGGTCCTGCACGGGCGGGACCTGGCCCGGCACTTCTCGCGGGGGCTGGGACGGTGTCTGCTGCGACGGTGTCTGCTGCGACGGCGCCTGCTGCGGGCGGGGGCGCTGGGGCAGGGGACCCTGCGCCTGCGGTTGCGGGGCCGGTGGCCGCTCGGTGCGCGGTTGCTGCGGCTCGGGTGCCGGCGGGCGGGGACGGTCCTGCGGGGGAGCGGGCCGATTCGGCGCCGGGATCCGGCCCGACGGATTCTGCGCTGCCGGCGCCGGCTGCTGTGGCCGTGCCCCGGGAGCCGCCGGGGTCGCCCCGGCCGGACGACGCCGGGGCGGCCGGTCCCGGTCCTCCGGTGCCCGTGCCGGTGGCTCGGCCGGGCGCGGGGCGCGTGGCGGGGCCGACCGGCGCGGTGGCGGCTGCAGGTCGCGGACGCGCCGCTGCTCGGCGGCCGAGCGGGGTGCGGCGATCTTCGGCAGCGGCTGCGTCATCGGATCGTCCGTGGCGACGCCGGCGACGGTGGGCAGGCGGTGCGACCCGGTGGCCGCGACGGTCGCCGGACCGAACATGCCGACCGTGATCAGCTCCGGCACATCCTGCGGCATGAGCTCGTTGTCGAGGATCGGCTCCGCGAGCCCGATCCTGGCCTGGATCCGCTTCATCCACGCCGGTGCCCACCAGCAGTCGTCGCCGAGCAGTTTCATCGTCGCCGGCACGAGCAGCATGCGGATCACCGTGGCGTCGATGATCAGGGCCGCGATCATGCCGTAGGCGATGTACTTCATCATCACCAGTTCGGAGAAGCCGAAGGCGCCGGTGACGACGATCAGGATCAGCGCCGCGGCCGTGATGATGCGGCCGGTGTGCGCCGTGCCGATCCGGATGGATTCGGTGGTGCTCGCCCCCTGCGAGCGGGCCTCGACCATGCGGGAGAGCAGGAAGACCTCGTAGTCGGTGGACAGGCCGTAGATGATCGCGATGATCAGCACGAGCACCGGCGACATGATGGGACCGGGCGTGAAGTTCAGCGGCCCGGCCCCGTGACCGTCGATGAAGATCCACGTCAGGATGCCGAGGGTGGAGCCGAGGCCCAGCGCACTCATCAGCGCCGCCTTGATCGGCAGCACCAGCGACCCGAACGCCAGGAACATCAGCAGGGTCGTGAGCACGACGACCACCGTCACCATCAGCGGCAGCGTGTTCATCAGCGCGGCGATCGAATCCTGTTCGATCGCCGGTGTGCCGCCGACGAGCACCTCCACGCCGTCGGGCCACTGCGCCGCATGCAGGTAGTCGATGGTCTCGGCGGAGTTGTTGCGGTCCTCGAGCCCGGCCTTGACGACGCGGACGCCGTCCCGGGCGGGACCCTCGATGGTGAACTTCTCCACCAGGCCGGGGGCCGCGCTGGCCGTCTGGATGATCTCGTTGAGGTCGCCGCCCTCGGCGCCGCGGACGACGATGCGCACCGGCTCCGCGCGCTGGCCGGGGAACAGTTCGTCGAACTGTTCCTGGGCGAGCCGCGTCGGATGGTCGGGCGGCAGGTAGGTCTCGTTGATGCCGCCGAACTTGATGCCGGTCAGCGGCACGATGAGCAGCAGCAGGCCGATCACCGTGGGGATGGTGACCTTGAGCGGGTTGCGCATCACCCACCGGGTGATCCGTCCCCAGATGCTGTTCTCGACCTGCTCGTTGGACTGGATCTGCCCGAACCGGGACCAGCCCCACTTGTCGATGTTCCGGCCGAGGATGGCGAGCATGGCGGGCAGCAGCGTGATCGAGGTGATCGCCGCCAGCGTCACCGTCGCGATCGCGCCGTACGCGACGGACTTGAGGAAGCCCTGCGGGAACAGCAGCAGGCCGCCGAGGCTGGTGACGACCATCGTGGCGGAGAACACCACGGTGCGCCCGGCCGTCATCACCGTGCGGCGCACGGCGGCGGACGCGGCGTAGCCCTCGGCGAGTTCCTCCCGGAACCGGGACACCATGAACAGGCCGTAGTCGATCGCCAGGCCCAGGCCGATCAGCGAGACCACGGGCGCGACGAACGAGTTGACCTCGGTGAAGTTCGTGATGAGCCGCACGATGCCGTTCGCGGCGACGACCGTCAGGCCGCCGGTGATCAGCGGCATCGCGGCCGCGATCACGCCGCCGAAGACGAAGAACAGCAGGATTCCGACCGCCGGGATGGCGAGGAGCTCCATGCGCTTGATGTCCTGCGCCATCGTGTCGTTGAGGGCGCCGGAGATCGGTTGCAGGCCGGCGAGCTGCACGTCGACCCCGTCGATGAGGAACTCGTCCTTCACGTCACGGAAGTTGTTGGTCAGCTCGGTGTCGTTGTCGCCCGCGATGGCGACCGACGCCACGGCGTGCTGCCGCGACTGGTCCGCCAGCGCCGGCACCGCCGGGGCGCCGTTCGTCGGCCAGTACGCACCGTTGATCTTCAGGATCTGATCCGGATGGTCCGCGACCAGCGAGTTGAGACTGTCCTTGACCTTCGCCGCGAACTCCGGATCGTCGACCGTCCTGCCCTCCGGCGCCGTGTACAACGCCAGGACGTCGCCGTTCGTGTCGCGGCCGAAGGTGCCGTCGGCCAGCTTCGCCGCAGCGACGGACTCCGAGCCGGGATCGTCCCAGCCGCTCTGACTGAGATGATCGTTCAGGCTCGCGCCGTACCCGGCGAGCCCGAGCAGACCGGCCACCATCACCGCGATGACGGTGAAGCGCGCACGGTGGACGAGCTCTCCCCAGCGGTCGAACACGAAACTCTCCTATTCGGCCACGCTCTTGCGGCCCACGAGCAGGGCGGACAGCGGTCGGAACGGCTGCAACCAGGCGCCCTCGTCGGGCAGCGAGTCCAGGCTCACGCGTGGCAGCGGCTCACGGAACACCCCCGGGATGTCCTCGAGGTCGACGAAGTCGAGCACCTCGGACGTGACCGCCCAGCTGGCGTGCTCGCGGAAACCGAGGACCTGCACCGCCACGCCGGTCGCGGCGATCTCCTCGAGCGGTTCCCGGAACGCCTGCCCGTCGGCGGAGGCGACCATCACCCCCGCCAGACCCTCACTGCGTCGCAGCGCGATGTGCCGCAACATGTCGGAGTCTACGTCGCTGTCCTCGTCGATCTTCGGCTTGGCGAACACCGCGAAGCCGACGTTGCGCAACGCCTCGACCCACGGGCGCACGACGTCGGCGCTGCCCGGCGCGATGTTCGTGAACACCGTCGCCTCGGGGTCGAGGGTGGCCGTCGTGGTGCGCGAGAGCTCGGACGTGCGGCCGAGCAGCCACCGTCCGAGCGCGTCGAACCGCGGCCGGTAGGCGGCGGTGGGCCGGCCGCCCAGGATGGCACCGAGACCCATGTCCAGGTTCGGCGCGTCCCACACGAGCAGCACCCGCTCGTGCCGCTCGGTGCCGTCCGTCGTGGGGGCCGCGGACACGTCGGACAGTTCTTCGTGGACGCTCATGCCCTGATCTTCCCCCAGACCAGCTCCGTGATGCTGCTGCCCACCCGCTGCGCCTTGTCCTCGAACTTCGTGACGGGGCGCTCGTGGCTGATGGGGGACTCCCAGTCGAGCGTCGTCAGCAACGGCTCGGCGTTGCCCGCCTCGGCGATGGCCTCGGCGTACTCGGCGTGGTCCGTCGCGACGTGCAGCACGCCGCCCGGCTGCAGCCGGCTCGCGATCAGGGCGAACGTCGGCGGCTGCAGCAGGCGGCGCTTGTGGTGGCGGGCCTTGGGCCATGGGTCCGGGAAGAACACCCGCACCCCGGTCAGCGACTCGGGGGCCACCATGTGCTCGAGTACCTCGACCGCGTCGCCGCGCAGGATCCGCAGGTTCCGGATCGGCGTGTCGGTGTCGTAGGTCCGTTCGATCTGCTGCAGCGTCTGCGCGATGCCGGGCTTGTAGACCTCGACGGCGATGAGGTTCACGTGCGGTTCGGTCCGGGCCATCGTCACCGCGGCCGTTCCGGTGCCGGAGCCGATCTCCAGGACGACCGGCGCCGAGCGGCCGAACCAGGCGTCGACGTCGAGCCGGTCGTCGCCGACGTCGCGGCCCAGCTCGGGCCAGCAGCGGTCCCACGACTCCTGCTGCGGGAGCGTCAGCGCGCCCCGCCGCGAGCGGAAACTCGTCACCCGCGGGTACAGACGGTTTCCTCGGGTCGGGCGCTGCTCCAGCGTCTCGGTCGTGTCCAGATCGGCGTCGTTCACCCGACCATTGTCGCGTATCGGGAGGGTGTGTGGCAGGAGGGACTGAAGTGACCACAGTGTTTTCTCAGGGTGCCGGGTTTTCTCAGGGTGCCCCCGGGCCGCTGCCGTCGACGGCAGCCTCTGCCAGAATCGGCGGCGACACACGGGGGTGGTCATGGTGGGGGATGCGGGGACCGCGCACGCGCGGTGGCGGCAGATCGTCGAGGACATCGGCCGGTTCGACGCCCGGGCCGGCCGACAGGTGCAGCGCGCCCTCGACCGGCACGACGCCCCGCTGCGGGTGCAGATCGCGGGTCGCGGCGGCGCCGTCCGTCCCGCGCTCCGCGCAGCCGTCGAGGCGGCGGTCGCGGCGTCGGCACTGGTCGACACCGTGGAGCTCGACTCGCCGGACCGGCCCGAACCGGTCCTCGACGCGGATGTCGTCCTCCTCGTGCTCGCGGCGCGGGTCCACCCCGCCGATCTGGCGGCACTCGTCCGCTCCGCCGATCCGGCGGCACTCGTCCGCTCCGCCGATCCGGCGGCGCTCGTCACACGCGACGACGAACGCCTCGTCGTCGTGCTCGATCGGACCGAAAGACTCGAGGATGCCGAGGCCGCGTTCGCCCGCGCGGCCGCGCACGTGCGACGGCCGGTCCTCACGCCCGGCTCCGGGCCGGCGGCGGTCGTCGAACGACTCGGTTCCGCGCGCCGCCGTCGCGACGCCGTGCTCGCCCGCGACCTGGCGGGCATCGGTGCCGGCCCGCGGGCCCGCGACGTCATCGAGGCCGCCCTCGACGACCTCACCGGATCGTCGCGGTGATCCCGCCCGACGTCGGCGACGTCGTGCGCCGCTGGAACCCGGAGGGATGGGCGCGGCTGCACGCCACGTCGGACCCGCCGCGGATCCGGGTGGCCGGGGTCGACGGCTGCGGCCGCGGGGCGCTCGTCGACGAGCTCACCGCGCTCGGCCCGGCCGTCGACTACGTCCATGACGGTCCCGCGACCGTCGTGCTGATGGTGTTCGAGGCGTCGGCCCACCTCGGCCGGACCGAACTCGCCGTCCTCGAGTCCGCCGGGCGCGGCAGCGGCCGCGTGGTGTGCGCGCTCACCGGAACCGACGTGCACCCGGACTGGCGGGTGGTGCACGAGCGGGACGTCGCGCTGCTGCAACGGCACGCACCCTGGCTCGGTCCGGTGACATTGCTGCCCGTCGGGACGTCGCTCGCCGCCCGCGCCCGTGCTGTCGGCGGCGACGCGGGAGCGGTGCTGCGGCTCGAATCCGGGATCGTCGACCTGCACGAGGCGCTCACGGCGGCGCTGGTCCCGGGTCCGCATGCGGGCCGGGCCCTGCGCAGCGCCGTCGTCGCCGAGACCCGCCACCTCGTGGTGCAGGCGATCGCTGCCCTGCGCGCCGGCGACGACACGGGGGCCCTGCGCGCCGAACGGGCGCGGTGGAGCCTGCGGGCCACCACTCCCGCCGACGACGGAGGGCTCCGCGCCGAGCTGCAACGGGCCCGCATCGACACCGCGCAGGCCGTCGCGGCGGCCGTGCGCGCGGCGTCCGCCGAATTTCGCGACGCGATCGAGACGGTGGACCCGGCGCACGTGCCGCACCTGCTCGACGACGTGGTCCGCGACCTGCACGCCCGGGTCGGCACGGTCGTCACCGAGCGGCTGGCCCGGATCGGACCGGGTGACCCGGAGCCGGCCGGCCCGGCCACCGTGCCCCCGCGGTCCGCGCCGCCGTCCCCGCGACGTCCCGTGGAGGACCGCCTCACCGTGCTGATCGGCGCGTCGGCCGGGGCGGGGCTGGGACGCGTCGCGGTGTCCCCGCTGTCCCTGGTGCCCACGCTCGAGCTGGCGACGGTACCGCTGAGCCTGCTGCTCGGCGCGGCGGCGGCGTGGTGGCTGGTGCGGGTGCGGCGACGGCTCGCCGAACGGGACCGGATGCGCAGGTGGGCGCTCGAGGAACTCGTCGAGGTGCGCGCCGAGCTCGAGGCCGTCGCGCTCGAGCGCATCGTCGACGCGGAGGCCCGGCTCGGGTCCGCGCTCGCCGTCGCGCGCACCGCCCGGCTCGCCACGGCGCGCGACCGCATCGCCGCCCTCGACGACGAGCTGAGACGTCGCGCCGAGGACCGTGCCGGGCAGCTGGCGGCGTGCGAGCGCGATCTCGCCGTGCTCGCCCGGGCGGGAACCGCCGGCCGGCCGGGCGCGTCCAACAGGACGACAGCGTCCGGTGGGACGACAGCGTCCGGTGGTGTGACACGGCAGTGAGGAGCGCGCGATGGTGGACGGATTCGCCGGCACCGACGACCAGGTGTGGGAGCCCGACGTGCCCGTCCCGGGACGTCCCGCGTTCGGTCCGGGGCTGGCCCCGGCGCTGCTCGACCCGGCTGGACCGGGCGCGCTGCCGCCGGCCGTGGACGTCGACGGCGACGGGCTGCTCGACACCGTCACGTTCGCCACCGCGGACGCACTCGTCGTCGCATCGGACACCGACGCCGACGGGTGGTTCGACCGGGTCACCGAACTCGGCGACGACGGGCGGTTCGGGGTGTGGCAGTTCCGGCGCGACGTCGACGGTGCGGAGCACTGGACCCGGATTGACGAAGGTCACCTCGATCGAGGAAAGTGAGGCAAATCGCCCGTGCCCCGGGCGTGCGAGGCGGGTACTGTGTTCGCCCTCTGAATCGTTTCTGTGACATTTCCGACCGGCCCCGATTGCCATCACCCCGAAGTCCGGCGTTAACCTCTATGAATAGGACATCCGGCGCCCGCCTCGTCCGTTCGGCCACGGAGGAAGCGGGTGGTACCCCTGCCGAGAGGGGGAGTCCGGGTCCGCCGCTGGTCCCTGGGACGGTTCGTCGCAGGTCGGGGGAGGGATCCGGTTCCGGCGCACCCCAGGAGAGTTTGATGACCTCAGTGACCATTCCCGGTCTGAACGGCACCGATGGCAAGCCCCCGACCCAGCACGCCGAGCTGCTCGCATGGGTACAGGAGGTCGCCGAACTCACTCAGCCCGACCGGGTCGTCTGGGCCGACGGGTCCGACGCGGAATGGGACCGGCTGACCACCCAGCTGGTCGAGGCCGGGACCTTCACCCGCCTCAACGACGAGAAGAAGCCCAATTCCTTCCTGGGCAACTCCGACCCGTCGGACGTCGCGCGCGTCGAGTCGCGCACCTTCATCTGCTCGCGCAACGAGGTCGATGCCGGACCGACCAACAACTGGATGGATCCGGCCGAGATGCGGGCGACCATGACCGAGCTGTACCGCGGCAGCATGCGCGGGCGCACCCTTTACGTGGTGCCGTTCTGCATGGGCCCGCTCGGCGCGGACGACCCGAAGCTCGGCGTCGAGATCACCGACTCGGAGTACGTCGTCGTCTCCATGCGCATCATGACCCGCATGGGTACCGCGGCCCTGGAGAAGCTGGGCACCGACAAGCCGTTCGTCAAGGCCCTGCACTCGGTGGGTGCGCCGCTCGAGCCCGGCCAGAAGGACGTGCCGTGGCCGTGCAACGACACCAAGTACATCACCCACTTCCCGGAGGACCGGGAGATCTGGAGCTACGGCTCCGGCTACGGCGGCAACGCCCTGCTCGGCAAGAAGTGCTACTCGTTGCGTATCGCTTCGGCCATGGCGCACGACGAGGGCTGGCTCGCCGAGCACATGCTGATCCTCAAGCTGATCTCGCCGGAGGACAAGGCCTACTACGTGGCGGCCGCGTTCCCGAGTGCCTGCGGCAAGACCAACCTCGCGATGATCCAGCCGACCATCCCGGGCTGGCGCGCCGAGACCCTCGGCGACGACATCGCCTGGATGCGTTTCGGTGAGGACGGCCGGCTGTACGCGGTGAACCCGGAGTACGGCTTCTTCGGCGTCGCCCCCGGCACCAACCACGGCTCCAACCCCAACGCCATGAAGACGATGGAGGCCGGCAACACGCTGTACACCAACGTCGCGCAGACCGACGACGGCGACGTGTGGTGGGAGGGCCTGGAAGGCAATCCCGAGCACCTCATCGATTGGAAGGGCAACGACTGGACTCCCGAGTCCGGCACCCCGGCCGCGCACCCGAACTCGCGCTACTGCACGCCGATGTCGCAGTGCCCGATCCTCGCCCCCGAGTGGGACGATCCGCAGGGTGTGCCGATCTCCGCGATCCTGTTCGGCGGTCGTCGCAAGACGACTGTGCCGCTGGTGAGCGAGTCTCTCGACTGGCAGCACGGCACCTTCCTCGGCGCGACGCTGTCGTCCGAGCAGACCGCCGCCGCCGAGGGCAAGGTCGGCACCGTCCGTCGCGACCCCATGGCGATGCTGCCGTTCATCGGTTACAACGCCGGCGACTACCTGAACCACTGGATCAACATCGGCAAGTCCGCGGATGCGGACAAGCTGCCGAAGATCTTCTACGTCAACTGGTTCCGTCGCGGCGACGACGGCCGCTTCCTGTGGCCGGGCTTCGGTGAGAACTCCCGTGTGCTCAAGTGGATCGTCGACCGCATCGAGCACCGGGCCGGCGCCCAGACCACGCCGATCGGCTTCGTGCCGACCGCCGCGGACCTCGACCTCGAGGGCCTCGACGTCGACCGCGACGACGTCGACGAGGCGCTGAAGGTCGACGTGGCGGAGTGGAAGGAAGAGCTGCCCCTCATCGAGGAGTGGTTCGAGTTCCTCGGCGAGAAGGTGCCCTCCGGCATCCGCGACGAGTTCGAGGCCCTGAAGCAGCGCCTCGCCTGACGCCTTGATCGACCGAATGTCACATCGGATCGCTTGTATCGATCCGATGTGACATTCGGCGTTTCAGGGATGCTCAGGACGACTGACTCGCGAGCCACTCATCGATGCGACGTCGTGCCTCTTCGGGCGCGACGTCCTCGACGCGCGTCATGATCGCCCACCGGTGCCCGAACGGGTCGAGGATCGTCCCGAACCGGTCTCCGGTGACGAACGTCGAGGGTTCCTCGAAGACCTGCGCACCCTGCTCGACCGCGCGGGCGAACGTCGCGTCGGCGTCGGTGCAGTACAGCACGTAGGAATGGTCGACGGTGTTCGTCCCGTCGGGCGCGCGCAGCCCCATGGCCGGCGCGGGGTCGCTCAGCTGGAGCCGGCCGTGCCCGAAGTCCAGTTCGGCGTGCGCGATCGTGCCGTCGGGCCCGTCGGTTCGTTCGACGACCTCGGCGCCGAAGACCGTGCGGTAGAACTCGACGGCCCGGGCCGCGCCGTCGACGACGAGGAACGGCGTGAGGGAGGTGTAGCCGGCGGGGATCGGATTCACGGAATGCGTCATGCGACGAGTCTCGCGTCGTCTCCGCCGGCCGTATTGAACATTTCCGACATTCCCCGGGACAGCGGTGGTGGGCCGAATGTCACACAGGTTCGATTCGATCGAATGTGTGTGACATTCGGCCCGTTGCAGGGCGCCGGCCCGTTGCAGGGCGCCGGCCCGGCACCGGGGTCACGGCCGGAACACCGCGCGCACGCAGCCGTCCTTCTTGTCCTTGAACATCTCGTACCCGCGCACCGAGTCCTCGAGCGACATGTCGTGGGTGATCAACAGGCTGGGGTCGAGCTTGCCGGCCTGCACGTGCTCGAACAGCCGCGGGATGTACCGCTGTCCGTGTTGCTGGGCGGTGCGCAGGGTCAGGCTCTTGTTGGTGAGCAGGCCCATCGGGAACTTGTCGGTGAGTCCGTAGACCCCGAGGACGGACACCACCCCACCCTTGCGGCACGCCATGATCGCCTGCCGCAGCGGCGTGGCGCGGTCGGTCTCCATCCGCAGCGCCTGCTTGACGCGGTCGTAGATCTGCATCAGGCCGGTGCCGTGGGCCTCCATGCCGACCGCCTCGATGCACGCGTCGGGTCCGCGGCCGCCGGTGCTCTCGCGCAGCGCCTCCTGCATGCTGTCCTCGGCGGAGTAGTCGATCGTCTCCAGCCCCAGCCGGGCGGCGAGGTCGAGGCGTTCGCCCAGGCGGTCGACGACGATCACTCGTTCGGCGCCGAGGATCCGGGCGCTCACGGCCGCCATCAGGCCCACGCCCCCGGCACCCCACACTGCGACGGTGTCGCCGGGGGAGATGTCGCAGAAGTCGGCCCCCATGTATCCGGTGGGCACCGCGTCGGAGAGGAACAGGGCCTGCTCGTCGGTGATCCCCTCGGGGATCGGGAAGCAGTTGACGTCGCCGAACGGCACCCGCACGTACTGCGCGTGCGAACCCTGGTACCCGCCGAACGGGTGGGTGTAGCCGTAGATGCCGCCGGACGGGTAGCCGAGCAGCGGCTGCTGCATCGCAGCGTTCGGGTTGGTGGTGTCACACGCCGAGTACAGGTCGTGGTCGCAGTACCAGCAGGCGCCGCACCCGATGAACGACGGCACGACGACGCGGTCGCCGACGTTCACGGAGGTGACCTCCGCGCCCTTCTCGACGACGTCGCCCATGAACTCGTGCCCGAACACGTCGCCCTCCCGCATGCCGGGGAGATAGCCGTCGATGAAATGCAGATCGGATCCGCAGGTGGTCGTGAGGCGGACCTCCACGATCACGTCGTGCGGGTTGAGCAGCTTCGGGTCCTCGACCGTCTCGACGGACAGGTCGTTCACGCCCATCCAGCACAGCGCTCGCATCAGTGGGATCCTTCCGTTCGGGAGTCGCGTCCGGAGGCACCGGAGCTGCCGCGGGCGCTGTGATTGCCGCGGGCGCTGTCATTGCCGCGGGCGCTGTCATTGCCGCGGGCGCTGGGATTGCCGCGGGCGCTGGGATTGCCGCGGGCGCTGGGATTGCAGCGCAGGGTCGGCATCTCGCCGGTCTGCAGCAGCGCGCGGGCCCGGTACAGGGCGGTGAACGTGGCCGCGCCGGTGATCAGGCCGGGCACCGGGGTGTCGGCCCGCATGCTCACCTCGGTGCCGAGGCCGTGCGGGGCGGTGGCGAACGACAGCAGGATCCGGGGCGGCTGCGACGAGTCGCCGGCGTCGGTGGCGACGAACTGCAGTTCCCCGTCGCTCTCGAGCACGCGCGTCTCCCACGTGATCGGGTCGGCGCCGAGTTCGAAGGTCCACCGGAGGCGGTCGGGGCCGCTCGCGGCGACGGAGGTGCGCTCCCCGAACACCTGCGACAGATTGGCGGGCTCGCGCCAGAACCGTTGCACCGTTTCGCGGGGTGCGCCGATGGTGACGGTCTGCTGGGGACCGGGGTGGGAGCCGGTGCGTTCGACGACGCGACGGACGACCCCCTCGATCTGCCGCCCGGATCTCTCCACGGTCTTGACGATGTCGAACACGGGTTTCTCCTTCCGGGCGCGGGCGGGCCTGCCCCGTGCCGGGTCTGGTGGGCGACGCCCTACCGCAGCGGGGTGCTGTCCTGCAGGGCTGCGACCGGCCGGCCGGCGACGTTCCGGGCGTGCCGGTGACGAGTCATGACGTCGGCTACCCGCGGGAGCAGGGTGGGCAAACCGGTGGGTCCCCGGGCGGCCGGACCGCTGTGCGGCTCCCCACGTGAATCGGACATCCGCCGGAATGATGCAATAGGTGACGACGGAACCAATCCGGTCGGCACTGCGACCGGGAGGAGGATCGGGCCCATGAGCGGTATCTACAACAATGTCACCGAGCTGGTCGGGCGAACCCCGATCGTGCGGCTGAACCGGCTGACCGAGGGTCTCGGCGCCCAGGTCGCGGTCAAGCTCGAGTTCTACAACCCGGCCAACAGCGTCAAGGACCGGATCGGCGTGGCGATCATCGACGCCGCCGAGAAGTCCGGTGAGCTGCGCCCCGGTGGCACCATCGTCGAGGGGACCAGCGGCAACACCGGTATCGCGCTGGCGATGGTCGGTGCCGCGCGCGGCTACAAGGTCATCCTGACGATGCCCGAGACGATGTCCACCGAGCGTCGCGTGATGCTGCGGGCGTTCGGCGCGGAGATCGTCCTGACGCCCGGCTCCGAGGGCATGGCCGGCGCGGTCGCGAAGGCGGAGGAGATCGTCGCGAAGACCGAGAACGCGATCCTCGCCCGCCAGTTCGCCAACCCGGCGAACCCGGAGATCCACTACCAGACCACCGGTGAGGAGATCTGGAAGGACACCGAGGGCGCGGTCGACATCTTCGTCGCCGGCATCGGCACCGGCGGCACGATCACCGGCGCGGGCCGCAGGCTCAAGGAATACAAGCCGGAGGTGAAGATCGTCGGCGTCGAGCCCATCGATTCGCCCATCCTCACCGGCGGACAGCCGGGCCCGCACAAGATCCAGGGCATCGGCGCGAACTTCGTGCCCGACGTGCTCGACCGCGAGGTCTACGACGAGATCGTCGACGTCTCGTTCGACGACGCCGTCCGCGTGGGCCGGGATCTCGGCACGCAGGAGGGCATTCTCGGCGGCATCTCGTCCGGCGCGATCGTGTGGGCCGCTCTGGAGCTGGCGAAGCGTCCGGAGAACGCCGGCAAGCTCATCGTCGCCGTGGTCTGCGACTTCGGTGAGCGGTACATCTCCACTCCGCTGTTCGAGCACATCCGGGACTGAACGCATCGTGAGTGTTCTGCGCACCCTCCGGGAAGACCTGCAGGCGGCCCGCGGCCACGATCCGGCGTCGCGCGGTGACATGGAGAACGCCCTCGTGTATTCGGGGCTGCACGCGATCTGGTCGCATCGGCTCGCACACCGGATGTGGGCGCGGCCGGCGCTGCGGGGACCGGCCCGCATCCTGGCGCAGTTCACCCGCTTCCTCACGGGCATCGAGATCCACCCCGGCGCGACGATCGGACGGCGCTTCTTCGTCGATCACGGCATGGGCGTGGTGATCGGGGAGACCGCCGAGATCGGCGAAGACGTGATGATCTATCACGGCGTCACGCTCGGCGGGCGGTCGCTGGCGCGGACCAAGCGGCACCCCACCATCGGCAACCGGGTCACCATCGGTGCGGGGGCGAAGGTCCTCGGGCCGGTGGTGATCGGCGACGACGTCGCGATCGGCGCGAACGCGGTGGTCACGCGCGACGTGCCCGCCGATTCGATCGCCGTCGGCATCCCGGCGACGATCCGCCCCCGCAAGCAGCACGAGGAACTCGTGGACCCGGCCTGCTACATCGATCCTGCGATGTACATCTGAGGTCTCGCCGGCACCCGCAGCCGGCCGGGCCGAATGTCACATCGCGTCTATCCAACCGACGCGATGTGACATTCGGCCACCTACGAACTCAGGCGCCGTAGCCGGGCGGGTACAGCACCGACTTGGTCTCGCAGAACGCCTCGAGGCCCTCGGGGCCGTTCTCCCGGCCGATGCCGGAATTCTTGTAGCCGCCGAACGGCGAGCCCGGGTCGAAGGCGTACCAGTTGATGCCGTAGGTGCCGGTGCGCACCCGCGACGCCACCTCGAGGCCCTTCTCGACGTCGGTGGTGTACACCGAGCCGGCGAGGCCGTAGTCGGAGTCGTTGGCGATCTCGACGGCCTCGTCGACGCTGTCGTAGGGGATCACGCACAGCACGGGACCGAAGATCTCCTCGCGCGCGACGGTCATGGAGTTGTCGACGTCGGCGAAGATCGTCGGCTCGACGAACCAGCCCTTGTCGAGCCCGGCGGGCCGGCCGCCGCCGAGCACCAGCCGCGCGCCCTCCTCCGTGCCCTTGGCGATGTAGCCCTCGACGCGGTCGCGCTGCTTCGCGGAGATCAGCGGCCCGAGTTGCGCCGCCGCGTCGTCGGGCATGCCGACGGGGAAGAAGGCCGCGGTCGCCACCATCTTCTCGACGACCTCGTCGTAGCGCGAGCGCGGCGCCAGGATGCGGGTCTGGCCGACGCAGGCCTGCCCGGTGTTCATCAGGCCCGACATCACGAGCATCGCGACGGTCGAGTCGAGGTCGGCGTCCTCGAGGACGATGGCGGCGGACTTGCCGCCGAGCTCGAGGGAGCAGCGCTTGAGGTTCCGGGCCGCGATCTCGCCGATGTGCTTGCCGACGGCGGTCGAGCCGGTGAAGGTGATCTTGTCGATGTCGGGGTGCGAGACGAGGTACTCGCCGGTCTCGGCGCCGCCCGGGACGAGCGACAGCACGCCCTCGGGCAGCCCGGCCTCGGCGAAGATCTCCGCGACCGCGTTGGTGGTCAGCGGCGACTCGGGCGCGGGCTTGAGGACCACGGTGCAGCCGGCGAGCAGGGCCGGGCCGAGCTTGTTGATCATCAGGAACAGCGGCACGTTCCAGGCGATGACGGCGGCGACCACGCCGACGGGTTCGCGCGTCACCCGGGAGCGTCCGAAGGCCCCGGTGCGCTCCTCCGTCCATGGGAACGAATCGGCAAGTCCCGCATAGTAGTTGATGGTCGCCAGGGACGGCGTCACCTGCATCATCTGCACGGAGGCGGGCGGCTGACCCATCTCGGCGGACAGCGACGCGGCGAGGTCGGCGCTGCGCTCCTCGAGCAGCTTGGCGGCCTTGGCGAGTACCTGGGCCCGCTCGGACGGTGAGGTGCGGGGCCACGGTCCGTCGTCGAAGGCGGCACGGGCCGCGGTGACGGCGGCGTCGATGTCCGCCGGCCCGGCGACCGGCACCGAACCGACGCGTTCCTCGGTGGCCGGCGAGAACACCTCGAGTCGCTCGTCGGTCGACGGGGCGACCCAGCGGCCGCCGATGAACAGCTTGTCGTAGTCGGTCATGTTCTCTTTCCTCAACGGTCCTGGTTTCCTACTGGTCGGATGTCGCTCGGTCGTTGTCGTGCGCGGGGTGGGTGTCGGCGAACCCGGTGAAGCCGTACTGCCGGTGCGGTCCGATCACGGCGACCTCGAACAGTCCGGTGCCGACGGTGTCCGACCCGGCGATCCGGAACCGCGCGAGATGGTCGGTGGGACAGAACATCAGCAGCGCCGGATCGATCTCCCGGACGTCGCGGCGCAGCGCCTGCACGACCAGTTCGCCCTGCCACATGCCGTGCCGCCAGTCCTGTTCGAGTCCGTACCCGGTGCCGATGCCGAGCAGGTTCGGCACCAGCAGTTCGCATTCGACGGTCACCGCCTCGCAGCCGGGCCGGTGGAACGTCAGCGTCGCCCCCGTGACGTTGCGGGTGCCCGGCGCGAACACCAGCCGATGTTCCGGCCGGCCCAGCCATTCGGGCTCGGCGCCGGGCCGGATCCGGACCGCCTCCTCGACCAGCCGGCGGCCGTGGTCGTCCTCCTGCACGATAGTGACGATCGTGTCGTCGTCGAACTGCATCACCGAGTAGATCCAGAAGAATCCGGGCATGCCCTCGTGGGCCGTGCGCCCGGGCGGCTCGGGCTCCCCGACGGGCCGCACCCCCCAGGAGCGGTCGCGGTTGCCGAGCCACGTGCCCGGGTCCACCTGCCGGGTCCGGCCGTCGACGGTGAGGGTGCCCGCCCACCGGCCGGTCTGCACGAACCGGGACGTGTCCATGACGACGCGCTCGAGCCGGCGCAGCCGCTGCGGGGTCTCCTCGGTGGCGGGGACGACCCCGTCGAACGTGAGATCGAAGGACAGGTCGGCGGTTTCGGCATGGCCGGGCTCCAGCACCACCCGCAGCCGCCGCAGCCCCTCGAGCACCTCGATGCGCAGCGGGCCGACGGTGGTGTCGGTGCGATCGGTCCCCAGGGCCCGCGAGGCCCGCACGACGAGGTGGTCGTCGCCGCGGCGCAGCACCGCGAAACCGTCGGCCACACCGAGATTCGGGTACTGGCCCATGCCGACGATCAGGAACAGGTCGGTGGTGTCGGCGGGGTAGCAGTTGAAGTAGTACCGGTCGTAGAAGTTGCGGTCGGACGTGGCGACGCGCCGGATCGGTTCGGCCGTCTGGTGGACGGGGTAGTCGTCCAGGGGGGAGAGGGAACTCACGGCGCCGCCCCCTGCCGGTCGGTGTCGTCGAGCATGGCTTCGAGGGCGGCGCGGTGCATGATCGCGTCGTCGGGATCGCCGGGTGGCTGCGCCTGGCCGAAATGCACCGCGCGAGTGTGGATGCGCAGCATGATGATCGCGTGCTGCAGCGCCGCGTGGACGGTGTAGAAGTGCAGGTCGCGCGGGACGTGGCCGGTGCGTTGCGCGTATGCGCGGGCGACGTCGTCCAGGCGCAGGAAGCCCGGCAGGCCGGGCAGCCCGGCCGCGGCGGCGATGTCCTCGAAGAACCTGTGCAGGAACGTCATCCAGGCCAGGTCCATCTCGCGGGCGCCGAGGGTGGCCAGCTCCCAGTCGAGCACCGCGACGGGCCGGAAACCGTCGAACAGGATGTTGCCGATCCGCGCGTCGCCCCAGCACAGCACCGCGGGCGAGCGGTCGTCGGGGCAACGGGCGTCGAGCCAGGCGAGCGCACGTTCGACGAGCGGGGAGCGGGGACCACCGGTGCGGGTCGTCCACTCGTAGTAGGAGCGCTGCCGGTCCAGGTGCGCCCGGACGGCGTCGGTGACGGTGCCGGCCGGTCCCAGCCCGGCGGCCACCGGGGCGACGTCGTGGATCCGGGCCGGCACGTCGACGCACGCGTCCTGCATGGCGGCACGCTCGGCGTCGCCGGCCTCGGTGACCCAGGAGCCGAAGTTGTACGGCATGACATCCGGTGGCACCCGGCCCGCCACCCGGGTCATGACGAAGAACGGGGCCCCGAGCGGCGCGGGATCGGGCTCGTACCAGTGCACCCGGGGGACGGGGACGGTGGAGTGCTCGCCGACGGCGCCCATGACCCGGGCCTGACCCTCGAGGTCGTAGGCGGGGAAGACGGGCACGGTGGTGTCGGCGGGGGCGACGCGGGCGACGCGGGCGACGAGCGGATGGTCGGTGCCGTCCCAGCGGGCGTCGAACAGCAGCGTCTCGCTGGACATGCCGGTGGTCTCGGGGAGGTGCACGTTCTCGACGACGGGGGCGGTGACCTTGGTGGCGAGCCAGCGCTGCAGGTTCTCGCGGACCTGTCCGGGATCCCGGCGGGAGTCGCGGGGGCGCGCGACCTCGGCATCGTGGGCGGAGCCGTCCTGGGCGCCGTGCGCCGACGCGTCGGGGTCGATGCTCACGCGCTCTCCTTCCGGCCACCGGGGCTGTGACCTCGAACACTAGAACACGTTACAAGTTTTCGGAAGGGGTCAGCCGAGGTGTGTCCCGAACCAGGCGAGCATGCGGTCGTATGCCTGCGCGGCCGCGTCTGCGTTGTACCGCGGTCCGGTGTCGTTGAAGAACGCGTGGTCGGCGCCGGGGTAGGTCACCACCTCGTGCACCAGGCCCGCGCGCTCGAGGGCGGCGGTCGCCGCGTCCCGCGACGCGTTCACCCGCTGGTCGAGTTCGGCGTAGACCGCGAGGACGGCGGCCCGCGACCCGGCGAAGTCGGCGCCGTCGGGCAGCGGTCCGTAGAACGGGACGGCCGCCGCGAGGCGCGGGTCGCCGGTCGTCAGCAGCAGCCACGTCATGCCGCCGCCGAAGCAGAACCCCACGGCCCCGATGCGCCGGTCGGGCACCCGTTGCGTCAACTCGTCGATGCCCGAGCGCATGTCCTGGGAGAATCGTTGCGGCGGAACGGTACTCAGTGCGGCCGTGGCCTGTGCCGGGTCGGCGAACGACGCCGTGCCCCCCTCCTCGGAGAGCAGGTCGATCGCGAGTGCCGAGTAGCCCGCCCCCGCCAGGCGCCCGGCCACCGATCGGATGTGGTCGTTGAGACCCTTGTTCTCGTGGACCACGAGCACGGCGCCCCGGGGGTCCGCCGCCGGCGCCCACGCACCCTGCAGCGTCCGCCCGTCCGGGCCGGGGAACGTGATCGCCTCCGTCGCAACGGCATCTGCGCTGCCCGGCGGCGCCACCGGCGACGTCGGGGCCGGAGTGCCCGAGGTCGCTCCCGGAGTCGCGGAAGGCGTTGCGGGCGAGCCGTTCTCGTTTGCGCAGGCGGCGAGCAGCGAGGATGCCGCGGTGAGGGTGAGCCCCAGCAGCCCCAGCCGTCGCAGCGCCTCGCGGCGGGTGAGCAGACCGTCGGCGTGATCCACCGCGATCTCCTCGGCGATGTAGCGCTGGAAAGGCGTCATGGCCGCTCCCGTCCCGAGGACACTGTCTTCGTATTGTGACGCGACGGGGGCCGCGGTGCGGGCGATTCGCGCCGAAGCTCAGTCCCCGACGGCCAGGATCCCGGCGCCGGTCAGGGTCCCCACGGCGGCGAGCCGCGCCGGCACGATCTCCAGCCCGGTCAGGAACGGCAGCCGCGCGTGCCGGGCCGCGGCCTCGCGCATCGGCCGCCACATCGGCTCCCCGGCCTGCGCGAACCCGCCGCCGACCACCACGAGGTCCACGTCCACCAGCGCCGCGGCCGACGCGAACACCTCCCCGAGCGCCGCCCCCGCACGCCCCAGGGCCGCGACCGCGACCGGATCTCCCGCGCCCGCGGCGCGGGCCAGCGCCGCCCCGTCGGCACCGGACCAGCCGTGCTCCCGCGCCCACCGCACCGCGGCCGGCCCGCTCGCCACGGTCTCGACGCACCCGACACCCCCGCACGCGCACGGGTCGGCGCCCACGCTCGACACCATGTGCCCGATGTGGCCCGCATTGCCCGTCCGGCCCCCGGCGATCCGGCCGCCCAGCACCAGACCGCCGCCGATGCCGGTCGAGACCACGACGCCGACGAGGTCCGTCGCACCCCGGCCCGCCCCGAGCCGGTGCTCGGCCAGCGCGGCCGCGGCCCCGTCGACCGCGAGCCGCACCCGCGACCGCGGGAACAGGCCGCGCACGGCGTCGACCAGGCCGAAACCGCCCGCCCACTCGCCGATGTTGATCGGCGCCACCGCACCGGCGCCGACGTCGACCGGCCCGGCGCTCGCGATCCCCACGGCCGTCACCTCGGCTCCCGCGGAGACCCGACGCAACAGCTCCGCGCATGCCGCCCACACGCCGGCCGCGGGCGTCGGCACCGTCCGCGGTGCGTCGAGCGTGCCGTCGGCGCGGACGCGGGCGGCCGCCATCTTGGTGCCGCCGACGTCGAGGGCGAGCGCGACCATCAGCGCCTGCGCAGCACGAGCACCAGATTGCTGACCAGGAACTCCCGCACCGCGGGGACCCGCACCAGCCACCACGCCCAGCGCGGGTGGTACCGGGGGAACGCGGCCAGCAGCTCGCCGTGCGGCGTCGAACGCGCCCACCGCAGCCCGTCGCCGCAACCCACCTCGAACAACGAGACCCCGTACCGGTTCTTCGGCTCCCGCCCGTGCCGGCGGGCGTAGCGCCGCGCCGCGTACTCGCCGCCGAACGCGTGCCACGGGCCGGTCTCGTGCCCGCCGAACGGGCCCCACCACAGGGTGTACGACAGCACCGTCAGCCCGCCCGGCCGCGTCACCCGCAGCATCTCGTCGGCCATCACCCACGGCTGCGCCACGTGCTCGGCGACGTTCGAGGAGAAGCACACGTCCACCGATCCCGTGCGCAGCGGCAGCGCGAGGCCCGAGCCACGGATCGACCCGCCCACCGCGAGACCGGCCGCGTGCATCTCCGACGGATCCGGCTCGACCGGCACGTAGCGGGCGCCCGACGCGCCGAACACCTCCGCGAAGTACCCCGGCCCGCCGCCCACGTCGACGACGGTCGTGCCGGTCAGGTCCCGGCCGGTCAGTCCCGCGTACAGATCACCGATCAGTTCCACGGTGTCGCGCGCGAGCGCCCCGTAGAACAACTCGGGCGCGGACTGCTCGTGCCGGAAGTCGCCGAGCAGCCCGACGGACCGGCGCAGGGTCGCGCGCCGGGCGAAGGTTCGAGCCACCGGGGGGACGGGCAGGGTCGGAACAACCACGAGGAGCAACCATAGCGGCCACCGCACCGCACTACCCGCCGGTAACCCTCCACCGCGGGCGGCCCCGCACCCGTTAGTGTGTTCCGGGATACAACCGTCGACGACGAACCACAGGGGGTCGCCACGTGCGCGAGGTTCTGTTGCTGTGCTGGCGCGACACCGGGCACCCCCAGGGTGGGGGCAGCGAACGCTACCTCGAACAGGTCGGCGCCCAGCTCGCCGCGCGCGGCATCCGCGTCACCCTCCGCACCGCCGCCTACCCCGGCGCCCCCGGCCGCGACGAGATCGACGGCATCACCGTCAGCCGCGGCGGCGGCCGGCTCACCGTCTACCCCCGCGCCCTCGCCGCGATCGCCGCCGGCCGTCTCGGATTCGGTCCGCTGCGCCACCTCCGGCCCGACGCGGTGATCGACACCCAGAACGGCATCCCGTTCTTCGCCCGCCTCGTCGCCGGCGCGCCCGTGACCGTGCTCGTGCACCACTGCCACCGTGAGCAGTGGCCCGTCGCCGGCCGCGTCATGGCCAGGCTCGGCTGGTGGATCGAGTCCGCCCTGTCGCCGCGCCTGCACCGCGACGACCAGTACCTGACCGTGTCGTTGCCGTCCGCCGACGAACTGATGGCCCTCGGCGTCGACCGTGACCGCATCGCCGTCGTCCGCAACGGCGCCGACGCCGTCCCCGCCGGGGTCGAGCCCGGCGACGAACACACCCGCACCGCGCACCCCACCGTGTGCGTGCTGTCGCGGCTCGTGCCGCACAAGCAGATCGAGGACGCCCTCGCCGCCGTCGCCGCGCTGCGCGACCGCGTCCCCGGCCTGCACCTCGACGTCATCGGCGGCGGCTGGTGGGAGAGGAACCTGCGCGCGGCCGCCGCGGACCTCGGCATCACCGATGCCGTCACCTTCCACGGCCACGTCGCCGAGGACCGCAAGCACGAACTGCTCTCCCGGTCCTGGGTGCACGTGATGCCGTCGCGCAAGGAGGGCTGGGGGCTGGCCGTCGTCGAGGCCGCGCAGCACGGCGTGCCCACCGTCGGCTACCGCAGCTCGCGGGGACTGACCGACTCGATCATCGACGGCGTCACCGGCGTGCTCGTCGACTCCGCGGACGAGCTCACCGACGCCGTCGCCGACCTGCTCGCCGACGCGGATCGTCGCCGCACCCTCGGCGGCAAGGCCCGGGTGCGGGCCGCAGAGTTCTCCTGGTCCGCGACCGGCGACGGGGTGCACGAGGTGCTCGCCGCGACGGCCGCGGGCCGCCGCGTCTCAGGACTGTTCCCGCGCCCGGCGGAGGCCGCCGTGGTGCTCGCGGCGCCGGGCGGGCCGTCGCAGGACCAGCAGGCCCACGAGCCCGCCTGCTGACACCGCCACCCACAGTGCGTGCGCGGCGATCGCCGCCGTCCGGTCGTCCGACCGCGTCCCGTCGACCCCCGGCACCCGGTACAGCGACAGCGCGGCATCGGAGAACACCGGCTCGAGCTGCTCGAGCGCGCGGGCCGAGTCGCCGAGGTCCCCGGGCGTGCCGTGCTCGACGAGCACCCAGCCCACGCCGTGGGCAGCGAGGTCGGCCGGCGCCGCCCCGGCCAGCAGCAGGCGCTCCACCTCCGCGGCGCCCCGACCCTCGCCGGCGACGGTGCCTCCGGCGACGATCAGCTCCCCGGACTGCAGCACGTCCGCGCGCAGCATCCGAGGTGCCGGATCGAGAACCGGTGCGGCGCCGCTGAACTCGAATCGCCGGAACATTCCGGCCGGCAGCACCGCCACGTCGCCGGCGCCCGCCGGCACCGCCGCCGCGACCCGCTGCCACGCGTCCGGATACTGCACCGGCCGCACCCGCCCGCCCACGCCCCACGCCAGATCCGGAAGGGCCAGCAGCACGGTCAGCGCGGCCGCCGTGGCCCAGGCGCCGGCCCGGCCGCCGAACCGCCCGCGCACCGTGCCGACACCTGCCGCGGCAGCCAGCGCGTACAGCGGCACCGCCCACGCCACCCACTTCTGGGTGTCGCGCAGCAGACCCGCGCCCGGCACGTGCACCATCGCCCACGCTCCGGCCCGCAACCCCGTCCCCGTCGCCGCGAGGGCCGGACCGAGCACCGCGACCGCCGCCAGCGCCGTCAGCACCCCCAGCACCGGGTTGCGCCGGCGCCGCCACAGCGCCGGCACCCCGCACGCCACCACCAGCAGCAGCGCCGCCGTGCCGACCAGCGCCCACACCGTCGCCCGCGAACCGGGCACCGCGTCGGCGTTCCAGATGCCCCCGAGCCCCGCCACGCTGCCGAGCGTGCCCAGCGCGGGCTCGGCCCGCGCCGCGAACGCCCGCACCCCCGCCGGATCCGACCCGTCGCCCGCACCGCCGGACACGGCCGTCGCCACCAGCCACGGCGCCGCCACCGCAGTCGCCAGCGCCACCGCGCCCGCGAGACGGGGAAGCAGTGGGGACCGCCCGCCCGGAGCGGCCAGCACGGCCAGCGTCGTCACCGACGCCAGCAGCGCGCCCGTCGGCGTCAGCCCCGCCGCGCCCAGGCACACCGCCAGCGACGCCCACCCGGAGCGGGCGCCCCGTCGCACCGCCACCGACGCCACCACCGTCCACGGCAGCGCCGCGTAGCCCACCACCAGGCTCCAGTGCCCCTGCAGCAGCCGCTCCGCCACGTACGGGTTCCACACGAACACCGTCGCCGCCACCAGCCGCGCCGGCAGACCGGCCGCCGGCAACAGCACCGCCACCAGGCGGGCGCCGCCCCAACCGGCCGCCCACAGGGCGCCGGTGAGCAGCGCCGTCACCACCACACCGCCGTCCACCACCGCACTCGCCGTCGCCAGCAACGCGTCCTGCGGCACCGCCCGCGCCGCGGCGTCGGTCAGACCCAGCGCCGAATCCGTCAGGAAGGACCGCGGGGTGCTCACCGCGTCGCGCAACAGCAGGTAACCGGGGGAGACGAGCAGCGGCCCGAGCACCACGACCGCCAGGGCCAGGCTGTAGAGGGCCGGGACAGCGGGACGCAGCGACACCGGCCTGGGCATGGCCGCACAATACCCAGCCCGCCCCGGCACCCCGGTCCGGATCCGGTGCCTCGCCGCCCGCACCCGGCGGCGTGCAACCATGGTCCGATGCCGCGACCTGAGACGCCGCGCTCGGCCACCGGAACCACCGTCGCCGGGATGACGATGGTGACCGCCGGGGCCATGACCGCCAGCCTGGCCTCCTACCTGCTGCACCTGCCGGCCGCCCAGTGGCTCGGCCCCGCGGGGTACGGCGAGTTCGCCGGCCTGCTGGCCGCCCAGTTGGTGCTGGCCGTGCCGGCGCTCGCGCTGCAGACGGTCGTCGCCCGGGAGACCGTGCTCGGTGCCGGCACCGCGTCCCTGCGCCGTCTCGGGTACCGCTGCGCCGGCCTCGCCGGGGTCGTCGCGCTGGCCGTCGTGCCGCTCGTCGCGTGGGTCCTCGACACCAGCGTCGCCGGTGCCCTCGGCTCGCTCGTCACCGCGCCGCTGCTGGTGCTGCTCGCCGCCGAGCAGGGCCTGCTGCAGGGGCGGGGACGGTTCGGCGCGCTCAGTGTCGTCCTCGCCGCGGCCGGCGTGGCGAAGGTCGTGCCCGCCGTCGCGGTGCTCGCCGCCGGCGGCGGGCCCGGGGCGGCGCTGTTCGCCGGGGCGGTCGGCACCGGGTTCGTCGCGGCCGGGGCCGCCGCGCTCGTGTCGAGCTCCCCGGCGGGACCGGAGTCGGGTGCCGCCCCGGCGGTCGGCGTGCCCGCGGTACTGCGCGCCTCCCAGGTGCAGCTGGCGCTGATCGCCCTGACCTCGCTGGACCTGCTGCTCGCCCGCGCCGTGCTCGACCCGGAGGATGCCGGGCTGTACGCGCTCGGCGCCGTCGCGACGAAGGTCGCGTTCTGGCTGCCGCAGGCCGTCGGGGTGGTGCTGTACCCGCGGATGGCCAACCCCGCCCAGTCCGCGGCCGCCGTCCGGTCCGCCCTGGCCGTCCTCGTCGGGATCGGCGCGGTCCTCGTCGCCGGGGCGGCGGTGTGTGCGCCGCTGGTGCCGCTGCTCGTCGGCGACGCGTACGCCCCGGTGCAGTCGCTGCTGTGGCTGTTCGCGCTGCAGGGCGCGTGCCTGGCGGTGCTGCAGGGGGCACTGCTGTCCGCGATCGCGGGCGAGCGCACCCATCTCGCCGCCGTCGCGTGGGCCGGCCTCGCGGTGGAGGCCACCCTCATGCTCACCGTCGCGTCCACCACCCGGCAGTTCGTGCTCGTCGCCGTGGCCGTCGCGGCCGTCACCGCCACGGTGGTCTCCGTGCTGGCGGTCCGCGCGGCCCACCCCGCGGGGCCGAATGTGACAGCTGTTCGATCCGACTGACCCCGTGTGACATTCGGTTGCCGCGGGCCGAACGAGCGCGCCCACGAAAACGCCGATGCCCCTCCCCGAGCGGATCGGGGAGGGGCATCGGCGCTCGTGACTACTGCTGCGGCGGTTCCTTGCGCAGGTCGGTGCGCGGGATCTCCTGCGTCTGGTCGGTGGTCCAGTCCCGCTGCTGCGGGGGAGCGTCCGTGCGGGGGATCTCCTCGGTGCGGTCGCTGGTCCAGTCGCGCTGTCCCGGCGCGGCATGGGCCGGGCCGGCCGGGGCGGTCGGGCCGCCCGTCGCGGCGACGGGACGGCCGGTGCGGCCGCTGCCGCCGCGCAGGCCGAGCACGATGCCGGCGATCAGGGAGATCAGACCGAGGATGCCGAGGATGATCGGCACGGTGCGACCGAAGAGGCTGAGGGTGTCGATGCCGTTCTTGGCCTGGTCCACCTGGAACTCGATGGTGTCCTCGTTGAACGGCAGGCTCACCTGCAGCACCGTCACCTCGGGACGGTTCGCCTCGCGGGCGTAGTACTGGTACTGCTGCTCCTGGCCCTTGATGACGACGCCGGTCTCCGGCTCGACCCACAGGTCACGAACGTTGGTGTACCACCGGGTCATGGTTACCGGCGTCTCGCCGCCCTCGACGCCCCACGTGGAGGCGGGCAGGCTCAGCTTGTAGGTCGGCACCGACGGATCGACCGTGGACAGGTCGATCGGCCCGACCTCGTGCCGGAAGTGGTAGACCTTGACGCCGTTGATCTCGGTCTCGTCGATGTAGTCGATCGGGAACGTCTCGCGCGCGTTCAGATCGAAGTACGGGTACGACTTCTGCTCGGTGCCGAACGGGAAGCGGTACTGCAGGCCGTCGCGGTTCGGGATCTCCGCCGGCGGCGCCGTCGCCGAGGTCTGGATGGTGCTGACGGCGTCCGGGTTCTCCTCCTGGGTGACGGGCATGCCGCTGACCCGGTCCACGGTGACCCGGTCGACGGTGGCGGAGACCAGGCCCGTGTCACCCTGCATGTCCAGGCGACGGACCGTCTGGCCGGCCTGCAGGGTCATGATGTCGGCGTCCGACGGCTCCTCCACGGTGACGAACCGCTGCGCCACGATCGGCACGTCGGTGTCGACCTGCGCCCGCCCCGACAGCAGTGCCCGCGCGTTGAGGATGTCGCCGGTGCCCTCGGCGACCGTGGTCACCTCGAGATCCAGCGGCGTCTTGGCGAGCTTGCCGACGGTATAGGTCGGGATCAGTATCGCCGCGACAATAAGGAAGGCGCCCAGGCCCACCAACGCCAATGCCAGTTTCCGGCCCGAGCCCGAACGCTCAGCCATGCTGTGTCTCCTCACTCAACGGTTCCATCGAGTACCCCCACCGGCAGCCGGTCTGCACGGATCGCCTGGCATCCGGCTCGCGAATACCACGTGAGCCCAGACACTAACAGGGCAGCCGCCCGGCGCGCGCCACCGCGCGGACTCGAGATCCCGGCTTCCCCGCCACGACCCCACCGGGCAGACTGTCCTCGATGACCAGCACCACCCCGCCCGTCGCCCCGGCTTCCGCGATCTCCGGATTCCTGCCGGCGCTCGAGGGCATGCGCGGATTCGCCGCCGTCGGTGTCCTGATCACGCACGTGGCGTTCCAGACCGGGGCGGTGGACGATCCGGTGCTCGGCCGCATCTGGGGCCGGTTCGACCTGGCCGTCGCCCTGTTCTTCGCGCTGTCGGGCTTCCTGTTGTGGCGGCCGCACGCGGCGGCCGCGCGTGGTCTCGGGGCCGCGCCGCCCGCCGGGCGTTACCTGCTGTCGCGGGCCACCCGCATCCTGCCCGCGTACTGGGTGGTGGTGTGCGTCGTGCTGCTCCTGCTGCCCGGGGCGGGCAGCGGCTGGCGGCTGTGGCTGGCGAACCTGACCCTGGTGCAGGTGTTCGTGCCGCTGAGCCTCACCGAGGGACTGACCCAGATGTGGAGCCTGTCCGTGGAGGTGGCCTTCTATCTGTTGCTGCCGCTGTTCGCCGCGGCGCTCGCCGGGCTGCGCGGCGACCGGGCCCGGTTCCGCGTCCCGCTGCTGCTCGCCGTGAGCGCGCTGTCGCTGGTGTGGGCGTGGCTGCCGGTCCCCACCCCGGGCCACATCAACCACGACAACTGGCTGCCGGGTTATCTGCCGTGGTTCGGCGCCGGCATGCTGCTCGCCGAACTCGTGTCGGGCGAACGGACCTGGGTGCACCGGCTCGCCTCCCACCGGGTGCTCATGGCGGGGATCGCCGTGGCCGCATTCGCGTTGTCCACCACGTCCCTCGGTGGGCCGGAGGGGCTCGTGACGCTCGAGCCGTGGCAGTACAACGGCAAGATCCTCCTCGGTGCGCTCATGAGTTTCGCGTTGCTGGCGCCGCTCGTCCTCGCGCCGCGCGCCGAGCACCGCATCCTGGCGAGCGGGCCGGCGCTGACCGTGGGCCGATGGTCGTACGGCATCTTCATCTGGCACCTGGCGGTGCTGTCCATCGTCTTCCCGGTCTTCGGGCTCATCCCGTTCCAGGGCGACTTCTGGTTCGTGCTCGCGGTCACGCTGGTGCTGAGCATCGCCGTCGCGTCGGTCAGCTACGCGCTCGTCGAGGAGCCGGTGCGCCGGGAGGTCAGGCGCCGCCAGCGCCGCGTCGCGACCACCGCAGAACGCGTCGCAGACTCCGCCGCGCCCTGAGCGAGACCGGCAGCGCCGCGAGCCCCAGCGCGACGAGCCCGCACAGCGCGGCGAACTGGATCGCGAACGAGTGCCCGACGTAGCCGCCCGGCGCTCGCCACGGCCCGGTGGACAGCAACGCCATCGCCGTCATGGTGGCGGCCCCGGTCACGACGACGAGCGTGCGGGCGGCCACGTCGCGGCCCCAGCGCGCGCCCACCGCCACGATCGCCACCGCCGCGACGATCGTCGTCGCCGCGCCCACCGCACCGGCCGCGAGGGTCGCGACGGCCAGGACGCCGGCGAAGCCGACGGTCGTGCTGCCCCACACCCGTGGCGGCGGTCCCGGGTCGGCGACGGGGCGCCGGCGCGGCCAGGCCGCGAGCGCGAACAGCGGCAGCAGCAGGAGCAGACCGCCGAAGATGCCGAGGCGGTACCAGCGGTCGGTGGCGAACTCGAGCGTCACGGTGCCACCGGCCCCGGCGGGCACGACCCAGCCCTGCTGCCAGCCGTCGACCACCACGGGCGTCAGTTCGGTGCCGTCCGCGGCCGTGGCGACCCAACCGACGTTGGTGCTCTCCGGCACGACGACGATCCGCTCCCGCTCGGCCGCAGGCACCTCGAGTTCGCGCAGGTTCTCCGTCCAGGTGCCGACGGCGAGCTCGGTGGGTTCGGGCGACGGCGGGCTCACGGCGCCGGGCACCGGCAGCCGCAGCGTCCCGACGGTGAACGCCTGGCCGGGGTCCAGCTCGACGTCGACGTGCCCGGCGGGCAGCGGCGCGACGGTCTCGTCGCACAGGGTGGCGGGCACCTCGACCCCCGCGGCGAGGTCCGCGACGGTCGCGGTGACCGACGTCCGGTAGGTGCGGCCGTCGACGGTCAGCACGGGCCCGGCGTCGCACCCGACGGTGACCTGCCGCTCGTACACCGGGTCCTGCGGGCCGATCGGCCCGTCCGGGCCGAGCACGGTCACCTCCGCCAGTCCCGGCGGGCCGACCTTGGCGAAGCCGAGCACGGTCTGGTCCAGCACGTCGTCCCAGCCGACCAGGCTGAGCACTACCCGGTCCGTGACGTATGGTTCGAGATCGATTGTCGCTGTTGATGATTCGATATCGCGCACCTGCGGGCCGTTGCCGAGGTCGACGGCGACGCGGGTCGGCCGCGCCGGCAGCGGTCCCGGGCTCGGCGCCACCTCGAGGCCGGTGACCAGCTGCGGGGACGGCAGGTCGAGGGTGAGGGTCGGTCGCGGTGCCCCGGGCCGCACCGCCTCCTCCGACGCCGTCCACGTCGTCCGCGGATCACCGTCGGTGGCGGCGAACGCGGAGCCCTGCAGGTCCACGACGTCGGCGGCGCCGCGGGCGACCACCCGGTCCGGCAACGCGGCGACCTCGGCGAGCGCCGGGCCGGGCCGTCCCCGCACCCACGGCTGCGGCGCCACCGACGTCGCGTCGGGCACCGACAGGGTGCGGGTGAAGACGTTCGGCTCCTCGGGTGCGACGGCCAGGCCCCGCGCGCACCGCACCCGGTCGGGGGTGTCGACGCAGCTGCCGCGGCCGGGCAGTTCCTGACCGAGGTTCCAGCCCCGCACGGCGGCCCCGGCGGCGACGTCCGGCAGCACGATCCGCTGCCGGATGTCGACGGGCCGCGGGTTGTCCCGGTCGGTGAAGTCGTCCACCGCCACCTCGGTCAGCCCGAACTGGTTGCCCACGGATCCGTCCTCGGTGCGGGTGGAGGTGATCCGGATCCAGGTCGTCCGTCCGAGCGGCAGCGCCACCGTCTGTTCCCGGCCGGGCTTCTCGATGCGCACGGCGGTGCTGCCGCGGTCGGTGGTCACCTCGAGCCATTTCACCGGCGTGCCGATCGCGCCGGGGCTGGTGCTCAGCCGGAGCAGCCCGGCCTCGATGGGCCGGTCGAGGTCGAGTTGCAGCCATTGCCCGACCGCGGACTCGAGGCCGTTGCTGTGCCAGCCGGTGGTCGGGTCGCCGTCGACGGTGGCCGCCGGCCCGCTGCCGACGGAGGTGCCGCCGAGCTGGGTGGCGTCCGACGCGGAGCTGGACACGCTGATCCGCGCGCCCTCCCACTCGGCGCGCACGAGGTCGGTGTCCGGCACCGGGTAGTCCGGCACGAGGTTGTAGGTGCGCCGCGGGTCGCCGGCGGCGCGGATCGCCGAGCTGTGGTGGTCGACCTGGCCGTAGTCGGTCTCCCGGTCGGTGGGGGTGTCGGTGACGACGACGTCGCCGACGGGCAGGCCGGCCCGGCTCGCGTCGGCCGCGAGCAGCGCGGGGCCGGTGTTCCCCGGCTCGGCGTCGTCGAGCCGCAGCAGAGCCTCGGGACCGCCCTGGACGCGGGGAACGGTCGCCGCGTCCACGGCGTACGGGCCGACCGGCGCGCCGGGCACGTCCACGCGGTAGATCTCGATCGCCCGGTAGGCCGGTCGCAGGTCGGAGTCGGCGGTGAAGCCCTCCTCGAAGTTCCGGGTGATCTCGTTGCCGAACTCGGCGACCCGCACGAGCCCGGGGGAGCCCTCGATCGCCCGGTGCACGAGCACCGGCCGCGCCGACGGCGACGTCTCCGGGTCGAGGTCGTTGCGGATCACCACGTAGCCGATGCCCTGGCCGCGCAGCGTCGCCGCCAGGCCGGGGGTGGGCCGGCCGTCGGCGAGGTGCCGCTGCACCGCGTCCAGGGCCCGGATCGCGCCGGGCGGCACGAGCGGCACGGCGTCGCGGGAGGCCCACGGCGTCGACGCGAGCGGCTGGATCGGCTCGTCGCGGGTCAGGCCCCAGATCTGGCTGCCGAACGGGGCGCCCGGCACGATCAGCGCGCGTTCCCCGCGGGCCGAGGTGTGCTCGTCGAGCCACGCGGCGGTCTCGTGCCAGTATCCGGGTACCTCGTCGTAGGCACCGCGCGGGGCGAGCCGGCCGGTCCACGCGAGCGATGTCGCGAGGGTCAGCGCCACGAGGATCAGGGTGGTGAACGCGACCACGGGCTGGCGTTCGGGGTGGGCGAACGCGGTCCGGGCCTGCCGCCACGGCACCGCGCCGGGCAGCGGCACCCGGCGCAGCAGGTGCGCGAGCCCGAGCACGAGCGGCAACCGCACCAGCGGTTCGAGCTTGTGCACGTTGCGCAGCGGGGCGCCGGCCGAATCCAGGAAGAACCGCACCTGCTCGGCGATCGGCGAGCCGAGTTCACCGACGTACCCGGCGGCCAGCCCGGCGATGCCGGCGAACAGGATCAGCGCCCACCGCCCCCGGGCGGGCATCGACCGCATCGCCAGCCCCGCGAGGCCCGCGGCGGCGAGCAGGCCGGTGACGAGGACCGCCGCGGGCTGGGTGACGAGCACCGCGCCGGCGATGCGCTCGGGGGAGACGAACGGGGTCCAGCTGCCGGTGCCGCGCAGCACCTCCGCCAGCGACGTCCACTGCGTCGTCACCCCGGACGATTCGATGTAGTCCAGGAACGGGGGACTGACCCGGCCGAGCAGCAGCAGCGGCACGATCCACCACAGCACCGCGACGACGCAGCCCGGGATCCACCACAGCGTGAACCGCCACCACCGCCGGTTCGGGCGGTGCGCGATCCACCACAGCCCGGCGACGAGGCACGCGGCGACGGTGGCGACGGCGTTGATCGCGCCCATGAGGGCCACCGCGACGGCGGACTGCGCGGCGAGCTGCGGTGCTCCCCGCCGGTGCGGGAGCGCCCGGTCGCCGTCGAGGTAGCGCACGAGCGGCAGCAGCACCCACGGCGCCAGCATCATCGGCAGCGTCTCCGACGAGATGGATCCGAGGGTGGTCAGCACGCGGGGCGAGAGTGCGAACGCCGCCGCGGCGATCAGCCGGGAACCACGGTTGCCGACGCCGAGCGCCTCGGCGAGCCGCACCACGCCCCAGAACCCGGCGAGCAGCAGCAGCGCCCACCACACCCGTTGGGTGATCCACGGGGGGACGTGCAGGAGCTGGCCGACGGCGAAGAAGGAGCCGTGCGGGAAGAAGTAGCCGTACGCCTGGTTCTGGACCTGGCCGAGCGGGGCGAGGCTGCTCCACTGGTGGGCGGCGCGGGTGAGGAACCCGAGGGGGTTCTGGGTCAGGTCGTACTTGGTGTCGGCGACGATCAGGCCGGGGGCCTGCGCGAACGCCAACAGCAGCGACACCACGGCGGCCCCGTACAACCACCGCCTGGAGAGGGGGTCGGCGGACGGTGCCCCACCGGGGTGGGGCACCGCGCCGTGGGAAGTGCGTGAACTCGTCGCGTGGATGGCGCCGTCAGCGGCTGCCGTACTCAACCTGGTTCAGCAGGGAGGAATCGGCGTTGCCGCTGCGGTCGACCTCCGGGCGGGTGTTCTCCTGAACCGCCGCCGTGACCCCGAACACCGCCACGGCGCCGAGGACGGCGCCGATCGCCGCGCTGACCAGGCCCGGGCCCAGGAACTTCGCCATACCCATCTCCCCATCGTCCGTCGTCGGCTTCCGTGTGCAGCCGACATTCGTCGTGCGCGACGGTGCCGGAACCGGTCCGGCGTCGTTGCGCTCCGCGTCAAGGTATCACCCGCACGGGTGCGACTGTGGCCTGCTCCACTCGCGGCGGCCTAGAGGCCGAGCACGCCGAGCAGCGTGCGCAGCTTCGCGGTGGTCTCGTCGAGTTCGGCCTGCGGATCGGACGCCGCGACGATGCCCCCGCCGCCCCACGCGAGGGCCCGCCTGCCGTCGGCGCTGAGCTCGGCGCAGCGGATCGCCACCAGCCAGTCCCCGTCGCCGTCCCCGTCGCACCACCCCACGGCGCCGCCGTAGAAGCGACGGTCGCCCTCCGTGCTGCGGATCGCCGCGAGTGCGGCCTCGGTGGGCGTGCCGGCCACGGCCGGGGTCGGGTGCAGTGCCGCGGCCAGCGTCAGGGCGTCCGTGCGGGGGTCGCGCAGGGTGGCGGTGATCGGGGTGGCCAGGTGCCACACGTCGCTCGTGGCGGTCAGCACGGGCGTGCCCGGGATCTCCAGTTCGCTGCACAGCGGGGTCAGGCGGGAGCGGATCCAGTCGATGACGAACGCGTGCTCGGCGAGGTTCTTCGCCGAGGCGAGCAGCTGCCGGCCCGCCTCACGGTCGGCGCCGGGGTCGGCGCAGCGGGCGGCGGTGCCCGCGAGCGGACGGCACGTGACGGCGTCGCCGCGGCGGCTGACCAGCAGTTCGGGCGTCGCGCCGACCAGGGTGTGGCCGCGGTACCGCTCGCCGGCGGCGCTCAGGTCCGCCGCGTAGACGTGGGCGGTGGGGTGGCGCTCGGCCATCCGGGCCGCGAGAGCGAGCGGGTCGACGGGCGTCTCGGAGACGAGCGTGACCGAGCGCGCGGCGACGACCTTGTCGAGTTCGCCGCGGCCGAGCCGGTCGCGCAGCGCCGCGACCCGCGCGACGTGCTGCTGCGGCGCCGGGGTCTGCGCGGCGATCCGCACCGCCGGCAGGGCGGGCAGGGCGTCCGGTGGCTGCCACGCCGCGTCGGTCACGTCGGCGGTCTCCGGCTGGGTCAGCGCGGCGGGGCGCTCGGGATCGAAGGGCAGCGCGCCCACGATCAGGTCGGCCTCGCCGCGGCGCAACGCGAAAGAGGCCTCGGCGACGTCGGTGAACCGGCGGCGCGTCCCGGTGGTGTGCACGGTGCGATCGGCGCGGGAGAGCAGGAAACCGTCCATGGTGGGTCGACGATATCCCCCGCCCGCGCCCGGTACGCGCCGCGGCTAGCGCCCCGGGGGGACGATCAGCACGGGCCGATGGCTGTGGCGCAGCACGTGGTCGGCCACCGACGACTGCAGCAGCGAGCGCAGGCCCGTGGTGCCGCGGGTGCCGGTGACGATGATGTCGACGTTCAGCTCGTCGGCAGCCTCGACGATCGCGGTCCACACGGCACTGACCACCTCGAGGGTTCGGCCCTCCGCGGCGAGGCCGGCGGAGCGGGCGAGTTCGAGTCCCTCCGCGTTGATCACCTTCGCGTCGGTGAGGGCCACGTCCTCGGTTTCCTCGTCGGGTACCCACTCCGGCTGCATCACCCCCGACAGCCCGGACATGCGGGCGGCCTGACGGACCATCGGTTCCCAGGCCGTGACGACGACGGCGCGGCACGAGGCGAGGAATCGCCCCGCATACCGCACGGCCCGCTTGGCGTTCTCGGAGCCGTCGTAGGCGATGAGGATGAGATCTGCGGGCATCACGCGTCCCCTGCTGTCGTGGCGGTCCTTGGGGGGCACTTTACCCGTCGCCGCGGGTCGTCGGGGCAGGCGCGGCGGTGGTCGGCTACCGTCGGTGGCCATGCGGATCCGTCACACCCTCACCGTCGCGGTCGCGGCTGTCCTCGCCGTCGCCGGGTGCGGGGGACAGGACGCGCCCCGGACCCCGGAGCCCACGGCCGCCGCGACGTCGCAGGCCACGTCGACCGTCGCACAGTCGCCGTCGCCCGCCCCGATGGCGACCGCGTCACCCGCACCGTCCTGCGGCGACGAGCTGCTCGCGTCGCTGACGGTGCGGCAGCGGCTCGCCCAGCTGCTCAACGTCGGTGTCACCGGCACCGCCGACGCCCTCGAGGCGGTGCGGTCCGAACAGATCGGCGGGATCTTCGTCGGCAGCTGGACCGACGTGTCGATGCTGGCCAACCGGGAGATCCCGCAGGTGGTGGCGGCGAGCCGGTTGCCGCTGATGGTCACCATCGACGAGGAGGGCGGCCGGGTCTCGCGCGTGGGGGCGCTGTTCGGTCCCGATCCGTCGGCGCGGGTGACGGCGCAGACGATGACCGTCGAGGAGACGTACCGGATGGCGCTCGAGCGGGGCCGCGAGCTCCGCGAGCTGGGCGTCACCGTCGACTTCGCGCCGGACGTGGACGTGAGCAGCCAGCCGGACGACTCGGTGATCGGCGACCGCTCCTTCTCCGACGATCCGCAGGTGGTGGTGCAGTACGCCGGCGCCTATGCGCGGGGCCTGCGCGACGCGGGAATCCTGCCGGTGCTCAAGCACTTCCCGGGCCACGGTTCGGCGTCGGGCGACTCGCACACCGGTGCGGTCACCGCGCCGCCGCTCGACCAGCTGCAGCAGGTGGACCTGGTGCCGTACCGGGAGCTCGTGGATTCCGGGGTCGCGGTGATGCTCGGGCACCTCGACGTGCCGGGGCTGACCGAGGGACTGCCGGCGAGCATCAGCCCGCAGGCGGTGCAGTTGCTGCGGTCCGGAACCGGTTACGGTGCCCCGCCGTTCGACGGGGTGGTCTTCACCGACGACCTGTCGGGCATGCGGGCCATCACCGACACGTACGACATCACCGAAGCGGTGCAGGCGGCGCTCGCCGCCGGGGTGGACCAGGCGTTGTGGCTGACCACCGACGACGTCCCGCGGGTGCTCGACCATCTCGAACAGGCCGTGGCGACGGGAGCGCTGCCGGCCGCGCGGGTGGACGACGCGGTGCGCACCGTCGCGCGCGCCAAGGGCGCGCTGGACTGCTGAATCGGCGTCGGAAACCAGCTCCTTACTCTAGAGTAAGGAGCTGGGAGCATCGGGACTTGGAGGAGACATGGCCGGCGGTACCAAGCGACTGCCTCGCGCGGTGCGGGAACAGCAGATGCTGGACGCCGCCGTGGAGGTTTTCTCCGAGAACGGGTTTCACAATACCTCGATGGACGCCATCGCGGCCCGGGCCCAGATCTCCAAGCCGATGCTCTACCTGTACTACGGCTCGAAGGACGAACTGTTCGCCGCGTGCATCAGCCGGGAGGGGCAGCGGTTCGTCGAGGCCCTGACGCCCGCCGGTGATCCCGGGCTCACGCCGCGCGATCAGCTGCGGGTGGCGCTCGAGTCGTTCCTCGGATTCGTCGACGCCCACCGCAACTCGTGGATGGTGCTCTACCGCCAGGCGATGTCCCAGCAGGCGTTCGCCGGGCAGGTGCGCAGCAGCCGGGACCGGCTCATCGAGCTCACCGCGCACCTGCTCGAATCGAGCACGCGCGACCCGGAGCCGGGAACCGACTTCGCCATCATGGCCGTTGCGCTCGTCGGCGCCGGTGAGGCCGTCGCCGACCGCATCGCCGGCGGCGAGATCGACGTGGAGAAGGCCGCCGATCTGCTCGAGAACCTGGCCTGGCGCGGTCTGGCTGGTAAGAAGCGCACCGACCACCAAGGCTGAGCGGCCCGCTACAGCGATGCCGGCGTGGCCGCCGCGCGCCGACCCGCGACGTCGCCCAGTGCGACGGACTCGTCCGCGAGCGCGCCGCGATCGACCGCCGCGCCGGCGGCAACGAGCTGCCGCACGATGCGGATGTCCTTCGGGCGGCCGAGGGCGATCGCCCCCACCAGCCGGTCGCCGCGCAGCGCGAGGGCCGTGAAGTCCCGGCCCTCGATCGACCCGCGCACCACGTAGTCGTCGTCGTGGCGGGACCAGCCGGCGAACTGCAGGTTGTGCCCGTACTGGTTGGACCAGCCCCACGGCACCTCCGCGGCGCCGAGCGGCTGCCCGAGGACGGACTTCGCGGCGGCGATGCCCTGGGCCCGTGCGCTGTTCCAGTTCTCCGTGCGGTGCCGGCCGCCGAGCACCGGGTTGGGCTGCTCGATCGCGTCGCCCGCGGCGTAGACCCCGGCGGCGGAGGTGCGGTAGGCCTCGTCGACGACGATGCCGTCGCCGACGGTCAGCCCGGCCGCGCGGGCGAGCGCGGTGTCCGGCACCGAGCCCACCGCGACGAGGGCGGCGCCGGCCGTCCAGGCGCGCCCGTCCTCGGCGGTGGCATGCACCCCGTCGTCGTCGCCGGTGAGGGAGCGCAGCGCGACGCCGGTGTGGACGGGCACGTCGCGTTCGGCGTGCAGGCCGACGTACATCTCGGCGACGGCGGGCGGCACGATGCGGGCGAGCGGCGACGGCGCGCTCTCGAGCACGGTGACCTCGGCTCCCAGTTCCCTTGCGGTGGAAGCGACTTCGCAGCCGATCAGGCCGGCGCCGACGACGAGGAGCGAACGGTGCGCCTCGATCGCGGCCCGCAGCGGGGCGACGTTCTCGGCCGTGCGCAGGCTCAGCACCCTGTCCCCGCCGTCGTGGTCCAGGTGGCGGGCACGGGCGCCCGTCGCCAGGATCACCGCGTCGTAGTCGAGAATCTCGTTGTCCCACAGCCGGAGCCGGTGACGCCGTGGGTCGAGTTCGACGACGCGGGTCTCGGTGCGCAGGTCGATGTCGTGGTCGGCCCAGTAGCCGGCCGGTTCGAGCTGTGCCCGCTCCGCGGTGATGCTGCCGGCGAGCAGATCCTTCGACAGCACCGGCCGCCGGTAGGGCAGCGCGGCCTCCTCGCCGATCAGCACGACACGTCCGGCGAAGCCCTCCTTGCGCAGGGTCTGTGCGGCTGTCGCGCCGGCCACCCCGGTGCCGACGACGACGATCGTCTCGGTCATGTCCGGCTGACCTCGACCATCTCGAAATCGGACTTGGCGGCGCCGCAGTCCGGGCAGGACCAGTCGTCGGGGATCTCGTCCCATCGGGTGCCGGGGGCGATGCCGTCCTCCGGCCAGCCCTCGGCCTCGTCGTATTCGAATCCGCACTGCAGGCAACGGAAGAGCTTGTAGTTCGTGGTCATGTCAGCGTCCTTCGAAGTCGATCTTCTCGCGGACCCCGCAGTCGGGGCAGCACCAGTCGTCGGGAATCGCGTCCCAGGGTGTGCCGGCGGGGAAACCCTCGCGGGGCGCGCCTGCGGTCTCGTCGTAGACGTAGTTGCACACCGGGCACTCGTAGGCGGCCATCACTGCGCCCCGTACTCGGCGAGGACCTTGCCGCGCTTGCTCGGCTGGATGTTGGCGCGGGTGATGTCGCCGTCGTAGTGCTCGACGACGCGGTGGTCCATCACCTTGCGCCACAGCGGCGGGATGTAGGCGAGCCCGATCATGCTCGCGTAGCCGCTGGGCAGGTTGGGGGCGCCGTCCATGCTCCGCAGGGTCTGGTAGCGGCGGGTCGGGTTCGCGTGGTGATCGCTGTGCCGCTGCAGGTGGTACAGGAAGATGTTGGTGACGATGTGGTCGGAGTTCCAGCTGTGCGCGGGGGTGCAGCGCTCGTACCGGCCGGTGGCGGTCTTCTGCCGCAGCAGCCCGTAGTGCTCGAGGTAGTTCACCGTCTCGAGCAGGGAGAAGCCGTAGACGGCCTGCAGGATCAGGAACGGGATGATCACCGGGCCGAACACCGCGACGAGCACACCGAACAGGACCACCGACATCGCCCACGCGTTGAGGACGTCGTTACGCAGGGTCCACGGGCTCTTGCCGAGGCGCTGCAGGCGGGTCTTCTCGAGTTCCCACGAGGACTTCAGGCTGCCCCACACGCTGCGCGGCAGGAACGTCCAGAACGATTCGCCGAAGCGGGCCGAAGCCGGGTCCTCCGGGGTCGACACCCGCACGTGGTGGCCGCGGTTGTGCTCGATGTAGAAGTGGCCGTAAAAGGTCTGGGCCAGGGTGATCTTCGACAGCCACCGTTCGAGGTCGTCCTTCTTGTGGCCGAGCTCGTGGGCGGTGTTGATCCCGACACCACCCATCACGCCGACGCTGAACGCCAGACCGATCTTCGAGATCAGCCCCAGGCCGCCGTCGATCCCCAGCCAGGACAGGTTCCCGGTCGACCACAGGTAGCAGGCGAAGACGAGACTGGCCAGCTGGAACGGGATGTAGGCGTAGGTGCAGTACCGGTAGTACTTGTCGTTCTCGAGCATCTCCATCACCTCGTCCGGCGGGTTCTGCCCGTCGGGGCCGAAGAACCGGTCGAGGATCGGCAGCAGCACGTACACCAGAAGGGGACCGATCCACCACCACATCGGCGAGACCGCGGTCCAGCCGAGTTGGTTGAATCCCCAGATCAGTGCGGTCGCGAGGAAGATCGCCGTGGGCGGGATCAGCCCCATGAGCCACAGATACCGCTTGCGATCGCGCCACTGTTCCACCGGCGCCTGCGCGTACCGCCCGATGTCCGACGTCGTCACCGTTCGACCTCCCTGTCCCGTGAAGCGTCCAGTTCGAGGAGCCGGTATGAGCCAGCTCACTGTGATGTGGACAGTACAGGACATTTGGTCTCAGCGGTAGACAAAATATCGTAATTTGTAAAACGCTCGTCGCGCCGGCGGGGTTGTCCGTTTCCGCCGTCGACGCCGACTCCTTTACAGGCGGGGGTTGTGCGGCTAATCTACAACCAAATGGTTGTAGATCGGATTCGTGAAGACGCGGTGGACGAGCTGTTCCACGCCCTGGCGGACGCCACCCGACGGGACATCCTGCATCGCTGCGCGCGGACCGCGGCGTCGGTCTCGCGGCTGGCCGAGGCCTATCCCATGAGCTTTGCCGCGGTGCAGAAGCACGTGGCGGTACTCGAACGGGCCGGCCTCGTCAGGAAGGAACGACGCGGACGGGAGCAACTCGTGCACACCGACCCGGACGCGATCGACACGGCCCGGCGGGTGCTCGACCAGCTCGAGGGCGCCTGGCGGGAACGAGTGGATCGGATGTCGGCCCTGCTCACCGAGGAACCGGATCCGGCCCGGAACGACCCGAGGAAAGGACGACAACGATGAGCGTGACCAGCGTCGAGAAGGACTTCGACAGCCTGACCCTGACCTTGATCGCCGACTTCCGCGCACCGCTCGAACGGGTGTGGCAGTTGTGGGCCGACCCCCGGCAGCTGGAGCGGTGGTGGGGACCGCCGACCCACCCGGCGACCGTGGAGCAGCACGATCTGGTCCCGGGTGGCACCGTCACCTACTTCATGACCGGTCCCGAGGGGGACAAGTACCGCGGCTGGTGGAACGTCACCGCGGTCGCGCCGCCCGAGTCCCTGGAATTCAGCGACGGGTTCGCCGACGAGGACGGGACGCCGAACCTCGAGATGCCGACCACCACGGTGCGGATGCAGCTCGTCGAGCACGAGGGCGGCACCCGGATGCGGATTCTTTCCGCGTTCGCGTCCCGGGAACAGATGGAGCAACTGGCCGGCATGGGTATGGAAGAAGGGCTGCGGCTCGCCGTCGGTCAGATGGACGCTCTGCTCGCCGGCTGATCCGCCGAGCGCGCCCCGCCCCCGCCCCCGCCCCCGCCCGAGCGAATGTATCGTTGATCTCCTCAGTGAGAGTGGACGATACATTCGCTCGGAGCGATTGCGGCGCAGCAGCTCTCAGCGCAGGGTGGCGGTGAGGTGCGGGTAGCCCTTCTTCGGGTGGCGCAGCGCCAGGTCCCAGCCGTCGGCGGCGCGTGCGGCGTAGAGGTTCACGGTCGCGGGCAACAGGACCGGCTTGCCGAACCGGACCGAGTACGTCGCGCGCGACGGGATGCGGCCCTCCACGGCCCGCAGCGCCGCGGCCGCGCTCCACATGCCGTGCGCGATGGGCTTCGGGAACCCGAACGCCTTGGCGCCGAGCCGGGAGACGTGGATCGGGTTGCGGTCACCCGAGACCGATGCGTAGCGGTCGATCGTCTTCTGGTCCACCCGCAGCGTCGACGTCGGCACCGGAGGGATCTCCTCGGCCTTCGGTTCGGGCTTCGGCTGATCCGACAGCGAGGTGCGCTGCTGGTGCAGGAACGACGACGTCTGCCGCCACACCAGCTCCCGGCCGACGCTGATCTCGCTCACCAGGTCGACGAGCAGGCCCTTGCGGTGCTCCCGCAGGTTCTCGGCATGCACCCTCAGATCCAGCGGCTCGGTCACGGACACGGGCCGCACCTGCTCGATCACGTTCTCGGCATGGACGGAACCGACGGCGGCGAAGGGAAAGCCCTTCGACACCATCAGCTTCATCACGACGGGGAACGTCAGCGTGAACGGGTACGTCAGCGGGAGCGTGTCGCCGAAGCGCAGTCCGCACACCTTCGTGTACTCGGCCAGGTTGTCCGGGTCGACGCGCAGGCCGCGCAGCACGAGGGTGTCGTCGGGCAGGCGGTCGCCCGAGGCGCCCACGACGGGCAGCGCCGAGAGCGCCGCCCGCGCGTAGACGTCGAGAGTCGAAGGGCGCGAGGAGAGTTCGACGATAGCCATCACGCCCCCAGCATGGACTGGCCGCACACGCGCACGACCTGGCCGGTGACCGCGCTCGACGCCGGGTTGGCGAACCAGGCGACGGTCTCGGCGACGTCGACGGTCTGCCCGCCCTGCTGCAGCGAACTCATGAGGCGACCGGCCTCGCGGGTGGCCACCGGGATCGCTGCGGTCATGGCCGTCTCGATGAAGCCGGGTGCGACGGCGTTGATGGTGATGTTCTTCTCGGCCAGCACGGGCGCGGTGGCCTGCACCATCCCGATGACACCCGCCTTGGACGCGCCGTAGTTGGTCTGGCCGCGGTTGCCGGCGATGCCGGCGATCGACGACACGTCGACCACGCGGCCGCCCTCCTTCAGCGCGCCCTTCTCGACCAGCTTCTCGGTGATCTTCTGGGGGGCGAGCAGATTCACGGCCATGACGGCGTTCCACCGCGCGGCGTCCATGTTGGCGAGCAGCTTGTCGCGGGTGATGCCGGCGTTGTGGACGATGATGTCGGCGCCGCCGTGCCGCTCGAGCAGGTACTCGGCGAGCCTGTCGCCCGCGTCCGGGGCGGTGACGTCCAAGGCGAGGGAGACGCCGCCGACCTTGTTTGCGGTCTGCGACAGGGCGTCGCCGGCCGCGGGGATGTCCGCGCAGACGACGTGCGCGCCGTCGCGGGCGAGTACCTCGGCGATCGTGGCGCCGATGCCGCGGGCCGCGCCGGTGACGACGGCGACCTTCCCGGCGAGCGGGCGCTCCCACGACTCGGGGGCCTTCGCGTCGCCGGCACCGACGCGGATCACCTGGCCGGAGACGAACGCGGACTTCGCGGACAGCAGGAAGCGCAGCGTGGATTCGAGGCCGGACAGGCCGGTGGCGGCATCGGGGGAGACGTACACCAGCTGGGCCGTCGCGCCGCGGCGCAGTTCCTTGCCGACGCTGCGTGTGAAGCCTTCGAGCGCGCGCTGGGCGATGCGCTCGTCCACGGAGGAGGCTTCCTCCGGGGTGGTGCCGAGCACCACGACGCGCCCGCTCGGGCCGAGCCCCTTGATCGCGGGCTGGAAGAAGGTGAACAGCTGCTCGAGGCCCGCGACGTCCGTGATGCCGGTGGCGTCGAAGACGAGCGCCCCGTACGCGGTGTCGGCGGGATCGGCGAACGGGTAGTCGGACAGCAGAGTGCGGATCGGTTCGACGAGGCGGCCGTTGCCCCCGACGAGCAGCGGGCCGGCCAGCGGCGGCTGACCCGGCTCGTACCGGCGCAGCTTCTCCGGCTTCGGCAGGCCGAACTGCTTGGCGAGGAATGCTCCGGGCGCGGACCCGATCAACTGGGCGTAGAGGCCGGGGGCGCTCTTGGTTTCAGCCACGATTCCACCTTCTCTGGTTCGGACGTCGGTATTGTCGGGAGGGGCCGACGGTGTGGTGTCGACAACGAACTTACTCGCGAGTAAGAATAGTAGCCAGAGTCTGTATCCACCAGCATCCCGGGAGACGTCAGTGACCACCACCGCTCGTTCCACGCAGCTGCGCCGTGTCGCAATCCTCGGCGGCAACCGGATCCCCTTCGCCCGGTCGGACCGCACGTACGCCCGCGCGTCGAACCAGGACATGTTCACCGCCACGCTCGACGGGCTGGTGAGCCGGTTCAACCTCCAGGGAGAGCGGCTCGGTGCCGTCGTCGGCGGGGCCGTCCTCAAGCACAGCCGCGACTTCAACCTGATCCGCGAGTGCGTACTCGGCAGCGCGCTGAACCCGCACACCCCCGCCTGGGACCTGCAGCAGGCCTGCGGCACCGGCCTGCAGTCGATCATCTCCGTCGGTGACGCCGTCGCCGCCGGCCGCATCGAGGCCGGCATCGGCGGCGGTGTCGACACCACCTCCGATGCCCCCATCGGCGTCAACAACGAGCTGCGCGAGTTCCTGCTCTCCCTCAACCGGGCCCGCTCGACCGGCGACCGCGTCAAGCTGCTCGGCCAGGTCCGGCCGTCGATGCTCGGCATCGAGATCCCCCGCAACGGCGAGCCCCGCACCGGTCTGTCGATGGGCGAGCACGCGGCGATCACCGCCAAGGAGTTCGGCATCGCCCGGGAGGCTCAGGACGAGCTGGCCGCCGCGAGCCACCGCAACATGGCCGCCGCCTACGACCGTGGCTTCTTCGACGACCTCGTCACCCCGTTCCTCGGCCTCACCCGCGACGACAACCTGCGCCCGGACTCGACGGTCGAGAAGCTCTCCGGCCTGAAGCCGGTGTTCGGCGTCGAGCTCGGCGGCGCCACCATGACCGCGGGCAATTCGACCCCGCTCACCGACGGTGCGTCGGCGGCGCTGCTGTCCTCGGAGGAGTGGGCTGCGGAGCGCAGGCTGCCCGTGCTCGCCTACCTCGTGGACTCGGAGACCGCGGCGGTCGACTACGTCCACGGTGGCGACGGCCTGCTCATGGCCCCCACCTACGCGATCCCGCGGCTGCTGAAGCGCAACGGCCTGACGCTGCAGGACTTCGACTTCTACGAGATCCACGAGGCGTTCGCCTCCGTCGTCCTGGCCACGCTCCAGGCGTTCGAGTCGGAGGAGTACTGCAAGGGCCGGCTCGGTCTGGACGCTCCGCTCGGGTCCATCGACCGCAGCAAGCTCAACGTCAACGGCTCGTCGCTGGCGGCCGGGCACCCGTTCGCCGCGACGGGTGGCCGCATCGTCGCGTCCCTGGCGAAGATGCTGCATGAGAAGCGGCAGGAGACCGGCAAGCCCGTGCGGGGCCTCATCTCGATCTGTGCCGCAGGTGGGCAGGGTGTGACCGCCATTCTCGAGGCCTGAGCCGACCCCGGCGGCCCCGTCCGGAAAAAATCCCGGAAGTCTGTAACGCCCCGGCGGGGCCGCCGATAAACCAGTCGACCTCGCGTTGCTGCCTGACCCCCGACCTGGCGGCAACGCGAGGTCTTTCGCTTGTCCGCGGGGGCTCGGACCGCCCATCGGCTCGGGGGCGCCGGGAACCCGACATTAGGCTGGATACCGAGTGGTGCGCCCGATCCGGGGCGCACCCCGGTGAAAGGACATGGGTGAGCGGCAAGAGCGGGACGAACGACCCCGAGGACGGCCAGGACGAGGTTCGGTCCGCCGTCCCCGAGCCGGAGGCGACGCCCCAGGACGCCGCCGGCAACCGGACGGAGGCCGTCCCCGTGGCGAGCGCCGAGCCCACCCCGCCCCCGCAGCCCGTCGCCGGCGACGTTGCCGGGGCACCCGAGCAGGTCCCGGACGCCGAGCCGGAACCGCCGGCGGACGCCGACGTGCCGCCCTGGGAGGCGCCCACTGCCGTGCTGCCCGTCGTCGCGCCGGCGTCCGGCCGCACCGACGCCGAGGTCGAGACCGAGGTCATCCCCACCCTGTCGGACGACGCCTCCCGGGAGCCGGCCACCGAGCAGGAATCGGCCCCTCGGCCGGCGACCGTACCTCCCGAGTCCGGCACCCCGGCCGGACCGCCCCCGGCCGAGCCACCACCGCCCGGACCGCCCCCGGCCGAGCCGGCGCAGGCCGGACCCGGACGCGACGGCGGTCCGCCCTGGCGTCGCATCGCGCTGGTGGTCGGCGGCGTCGCCGCCGTGCTCGCCGCCCTCTACGTCGGCGACCTCGCCGTCTCGTCGGGCAACGTGCCGCGCGGCGTCACCGTCGCCGGTATCGAGATCGGCGGGCGGTCGGTCGCGGAGGCGGAACAGATACTGCGGACCGAACTCGGGCCGCGCGTCGACGAGCCCGTGACCGTCACGGCGGGCGACGTGGCCGCGCAGATCGTGCCGGCGCAGGCGGGTCTGGACGTCGACTGGGAGCACACCCTCGACCGCATCGGATCGCAGCCGCTCGACCCGATCACCCGCGTGGCGTCGTTCTTCGGCGGCGGCAACGAGATCGGCGTCGTGTCGACGCGCGACGACGCCGCGCTGTCGGCGGCGATCGGCGGCGTCCGCGCGGTCGCCGACCGGCCGCCACGGGAGGGCAACCTCGTGTTCGACGGGGCGACCCCGGTGCCCGTGCCGCCGCTGCCCGGGCAGACGCTCGATGCGGAGGCCTCCGCAGACCTGTTCGCCGAACGCTGGGCGTTCGGCGACGTCGCGTTCCCCGTCGAGACGGTCGAGGTGACGGTCACGCCCGAGGGACTCGAACGCGCACTGCGAGACGTCGCGGACCCCGCCGTCGCAGCCGACGTGACGGTCCGCGGTCGCGACGGGGCCGTCGCGACCCTGCCCAGCGACCGTGTCGGCGCCGTGCTGACCTTCGTGCCCGACGGCAACGGGGGACTGACCCCGCAGTACGGGATCGAGGCCGCGACCGAGATCCTCCGGCCGCAACTGGCCGCGACCGAGGTGGAGCCGAAAGACGCCCGGATCGTGCTCGAGGGCGGGGGCCCCACGGTGATCCCGTCGGTCGACGGCGAGCTCGTCGACTGGGCGGTCAGCCTCGAAGCGCTGCCGCAGCTGCTGGCCGCGCCGGGGGAGCGGGTGACCGACGCCGTGTACAAGCCGGTCACTCCCAAGCTGACCACGGAGGCCGCCGAGAAGCTGGGCATCCGCGAGGTGATCGGCGAGTTCACCACCGGGGGCTTCGAGTACGCCTCGGGCGTGAACATCCGCCTGGCGGCCTCGGAGATCAACGGTGCGCTGGTCAAGCCGGGGGAGACGTTCTCGCTCAACGGCTACACCGGCCCGCGCGGCGCGGCGCAGGGGTACGTCGAGTCCGGCATCATCAACAACGGACGCCCATCCAAAGCGGTGGGCGGCGGCATCAGCCAGCTCGCGACCACCCTGTACAACGCGACGTACTTCGCAGGCATGGAGGACGTCGAGCACACCGAGCACAGCTACTACATCTCCCGGTACCCGGCGGCCCGGGAGGCGACGGTCTTCGAGGGCGCGATCGACCTGAAGTTCCGCAATCCTTTCGACACCGGGGTGCTGATCCAGGCGATCGGCACGTCGTCGGACATCACGGTGCGGATCTGGGGCACCAAGACCGTGGACGTCGAATCCGTGACCGGTCCCCGCACGAACTTCACGGCGCCGAACACGATCACGCTGCCGGCCGGGCCGGGGTGCATCCCGTCGAGCGGCGCGCAGGGCTTCACCGTGAGCGACACCCGCATCATCACCGACGCGGCCACCGGCCGGCAGATCTCGAGCACCACCCGCACGGTCCGCTACGACCCGGTGCCCGTGGTGCGCTGCGTCAGCGCCGAGCCGGAGCCCGCGCCGGAGGCGGCACCGGCCGCGCCGTCGCAGCCGACGCCCGGGGAGGCGGAGACGCCCGGAGGCGGCGCGGAGGCACCCGCCGGCGCGCGACCGGCCGTGACGACGACCCCGCAGCCCGCCCCGAGCACCCCGGACGAATCCGGGGATGCGCCGGCCGCGGCCCCCGCGGGAACGTCGCAGACCGGCACGCCGTAGCGGCGGAACCAGCCTGCACACGACTGTGCCCTCCCGTTACGAAACGGGAGGGCACAGTCCTGTGTACTACCTACTCACTCGGATCCGGGCCGAGCCGGGCCGAGCCGGGCCGAGCCGGGCCGAGCCGGGCCGGGCCGGGCCGAGCGAATGTATCGTTCAGCTCCTCAGCGGTAGCGGACGATACATTCGCTCACCTGCCACGGCCACCTGCCACGGCTCAGAAGGCCGCTTCGTCGAGCTCCATGATGTCGAGGTCGACGTTCGCGACGATGCCGCGCACGGCGGTCAGCTCGGGCAGGACGTTCTTGGCGAAGAAGCCGGCGATGGCGACCTTGCCTTCGTAGAACGCCTTGTCCTTGGCGTCCGGGCCGGCGTCGAGGGCCGCGAGGGCGATCTCGGCCTGCTCGAGCAGGCGCCAGCCGATGAGCAGGTCACCGAAGGCGAGCAGGAACCGCACCGAGCCCAGACCCACCTTGTACAGCTCGGTCGGCTGTTCCTGGGCGCCCATGAGGAAGCCGGTCAGGGTGGCGGTCATGGCCTGGACGTCCTCGAGGGCCGTGGCGAGCAGGGCCCGCTCGGACTTGAGGCGCTCGTCGGCGCTGTCGGAGGCGAGGAACTTCTGGATCTGGCCGGTGAGGTGGGCGAGGGCGACGCCGCGGTCGCGGGCGATCTTGCGGAAGAAGAAGTCCTGCGCCTGGATGGCGGTGGTGCCCTCGTAGAGGGAGTCGATCTTCGCGTCGCGGATGTACTGCTCGATCGGGTAGTCCTGCAGGAAGCCGGAGCCGCCGAGGGTCTGCAGCGAGTCGGTCAGGTACTGGTAGGCGCGCTCGGAGCCGACGCCCTTGACGATGGGCAGCAGCAGGTCGTTGACGCGGTGCGCCAGCTCGTGGTCGGCGCCGGAGATCTGCTCGGCGACGACGTCGTCCTGGTGGGCGGCGGTGTAGAGGTAGACCGCGCGCAGACCCTCGGCGTAGGCCTTCTGCATGGCCAGGGCGCGCCGCACGTCCGGGTGGTGGGTGATGGTGACCCGGGGGGCGGTCTTGTCGGTCATCTGGGTCAGATCGGCGCCCTGGACGCGTTCCTTGGCGTAGGCCAGGGCGTTGAGGTAGCCGGTGGAGAGGGTCGCGATGGCCTTGGTGCCCACCATCATGCGGGCGTGCTCGATGACGTCGAACATCTGGGCGATGCCGTTGTGGACCTCGCCGACGAGCCAGCCCTGGGCGGGCACGCCGTGGCCGCCGAAGGTGACCTCGCAGGTGGCGGACGCCTTCAGGCCCATCTTGTGCTCGACGTTGGTGACGAACACACCGTTGCGCTCGCCCATCTCGTTCTTCTCGAAGTCGAAGTGGAACTTCGGGACGAAGAACAGCGACAGGCCCTTGGTGCCGGGGCCGGCGCCCTCGGGGCGGGCGAGGACTAGGTGGAAGATGTTTTCGAACAGATCGTCGGAGTCGGCGGAGGTGATGAACCGCTTGACGCCCTCGATGTGCCAGGAGCCGTCGTCCTGCTTGATCGCCTTGGTGCGGCCGGCGCCGACGTCGGAACCGGCATCGGGCTCGGTCAGGACCATGGTGGCGCCCCAGCCGCGTTCGACGATGGTCGCGGCCCACTTCTTCTGCTCGTCGGTGCCGTTGGCGTGGAGCACGCCGGCGAAGGACGGACCGGCGGCGTACATGAAGGCGGCCGGCTGGGCGCCGAGCATCATCTCGTTGACGGCCCAGCTCAGGGCGCGCGGCGCCGGCGTTCCGCCGATCTCCTCCTCGAGGCCCATGGACCAGTAGCCGGCCTCGTACCAGGAGTTGAACGCCTTCTTGAAGCCTTCGGGCAGCGAGACCGAGTGGGTCTCGGGATCGAAGACCGGGGGGGTGCGGTCGGTTTCGGCGAACGACTCCGCCGCGGGGCCCTCGGTGAGGGTCTTCACCTCGGACAGAATGCCACGAGAGGTCTCCTCGTCGAGGTCACCGAACTTCCCGGCCTCGAGGAGCGTCTGAATCTTCAGCACCTCGAAGAGGTTGAACTCCAGATCCCGGAGGTTGCTCTTGTAATGGCCCATGTCTGCGCTACTCCCAGTGAGATGGTGCGGTCAAGCAGTGTTCGAGTACCGCCCAAGTTATTACTCGTCGGTAACATCCGCCTATGTTACCCGCCGGGCAACTAACTGCCAAGGGTCGGTTTGCGTGCCACGACCAGTGCGTCGATCGCCATTCCTGCGTCCGTTTCCCGCATTCTCCGCTCGGCGGTCCGGATATCCAGACGGTCGTGCATTTCCTCGGCGAGATCCGTTGGTGTGTAGAGGATCTCGGGATCGCGAGGACCTCCGACGCCCTCGGTGGGATTGGTCGAATCGTGCCCCAGAAATATGAGGATTCCGTCAGGTTTCAGGGCCGCGATCACATTGTCGATCAATGCTCGTCGCTGTGGCGGAGGGAAATGGAGATAGGCGGAGAGGACGAGATCATATTCGGCGTCGAAGGTGACCTCGGTCACGTCGGCGCACGCGTACGTCAGGCGCTCACGCACCCGTCGCGGCGCCTGCGCAGCGATCGCCCGGGCCTTGTCCACCGCCACCCGGGAGAAGTCGACGCCGGTCACCTCCCAGCCGCGCGTGGCCAGCCAGAGCGAGTGCCGGCCCTCGCCGCACCCCAGATCCAGTGCCCGGCCGTGCGGCAGCGACGTCGCGAACTCGACGATCACCGGGTTCGGCGGCGATCCCCACACCGTCTCGCTCTCCGCATACCGCGCATCCCACTCCTGTGCGTCCATGGACGCACGGTAGCCCGGACGCCGCGCCGGTCAGGGGTGGAGCGTGGTACGCAGCAGCAGCACGTTGTAGTTCTGGTGCACGGTCGTGAGGAAGTACAGGTCCGGACCCGACGACCACGGGTGGATGTACGCGCCGTACGCCGTCGGCAGCTCCCGGGTGTCGACGACGACCTCCGGCGCGCTCCACGGGCCGGTGGGCGACGGGGCGCGGCGCAGCACCACGGAGTTGTGGCCGTCGGTGGTCAGCAGCACGAACTGCCCGAGGTAGTCGTTCCACTGCACCGACAGCTCGGCCGCGCCGCCCGCCATCACCGGGCGGGCCGCATTCACGTCGCGCACCCACGCGCCGCCGTCCCAGTACTCGTACGCCGCGAGATCGAGCATCTGCAGTTCCGGCACGCGCGCCAGGTGCACCAGGCCGCCGCGGCCGGGCGGCGTTCCGTACTGATAGACGAACCCGCCGTGCCGGACGAAGGCGCCCATCTGAAAGTTCCGGTTCCCGCCGACGCTCGGCCGCTCGGTCTGCGGCGCCACCGTCCAGTTCTCCCCGTTGTCGTGGGAGAAGGCCAGCCCCGAGAAGTTGGTCTCCCACGAGCCGGCCTGCCCCCAGTTCTTCACCGACATCAAGCTCAGGAACTGGGTGTCGCCGACGGCGATCCCTGCGGTGGGGATCCGGCTGATCTCCACGAACGGGATCTTCGGGCTCGGTACGAGTTCCTTCGCCTGACCGAAGAAGTCACGGGCCGCGCTGTCGAACGTCATTCCGTCCGTGAGGTTGCGGTCCGAGCTGCGGAACAGCGCGCTGCTGCGCCAGGCCCAGATGCTGCCCGAGAGAAGGTTGGGCAGCCCGAGGCCCGCCGTGTCGCCGAACGCGGTCAGCACCTGGCCGCGGCCGTTGTCCCACATGACGCCGAGGTCGGTGCCGAGCACGTTCATGTCCTGCGTGCGGTTGGTGCTGAGCATCCCGGTCTGCTGCGCCACCACCTGGGTGCGGCCGCGCAGCTCCGGCAGGCCGTTGACCCCGTTGAGTCCCGGGATGGGATTGATCGCGTTCGGGTTCGCCGCCACAGTGCCCGCGAACGGAACCACCGTCACGGCGGCACAGGTCAGCGCAAGGACTCCGAGGCGGGCGGAAGCACGTCGGTAACCCCCATTACGTGTGTGCACGGCCACAGACGGTAACAGGAGGTGGCAGTAGTCACACGCGGTCCCGGGCCCGTCGGCGTGTCCCGGCGGCCCGCGCGCAAGGGCCGTGGCCGACGGGTCGGCTCCGCTACGATTCGCGCGCGCGTTACCGTGTCAGGAACGCGATGCACTGACAGCCAGTGCACGAAGAAGAGGAGTTCGCCTGATGGGTGCACAGATCGCCGGTCCCGCCCCGCTGCGGAACACCGCACTGCTCGGGCTGGGCGTGCACCGCCCCGAGCGGATCGTGACCAACCACGAGATCTGTCAGCAGATCGACTCGAGCGACGAGTGGATCCAGTCCCGTTCCGGCATCAAGGAGCGGCGCTTCGCGGAGGACACCGGCGAGACCGTCCTCGACATGGCGATCTCCGCGGGCCGCAAGGCGCTCGAGGCCGCCGGCATCACCGGCGACCGGCTCGGCGCCGTCATCGTGGCGACCTCGACCTACCCGTACCAGACCCCGCAGTCCGCCGCGCTGGTCGCCGACGCCCTCGGCACCGGCGGCGCCGCCGCCCTCGACATCTCCGCAGGCTGCGCCGGCTTCTGCTACGCCCTCGGCGTCGCCTCCGACCTGGTGCGCGCGGGCACCGAGGACTACGCGCTCGTCATCGGCGTCGAGCGGATGAGCGACACCACCGAGCCCACCGATCGCTCGGTGCGGTTCATCTTCGGCGACGGCGCCGGCGCCGTGGTCGTCGGCCCGTCCGACGAGGTGGGCATCGGCCCCACCGTGTGGGGATCGGACGGCTCGCAGGCCGACGCCATCCGCCAGGAACCCGACTGGGTGAACTTCGCGAACAACCCCGATCAGAAGCGGCCCTGGATCATCATGGAGGGCACCGCGGTGTTCCGCTGGGCGGCCTTCGAGATGGGCAAGATCGCCCGGCAGATCGCCGACAAGGCCGGTGTCGAGCTCGCCGCCCTCGACGCGTTCGTCCCGCACCAGGCCAACCTGCGCATCAACGACGTCATCGTCCGCCAGCTCGACCTGCCGGAGACGGTCGCCGTCGCCGACGACATCATCGAGACGGGCAACACCTCCGCCGCCTCCATCCCCCTCGCGATGGAGAAGATGCTGCGCACCGGTCAGGTCCAGCCGGGTGGGCTCGGCCTGCTGCTCGCCTTCGGTGCCGGCCTGTCCTACGCGGGACAGGTCGTGAAGATGCCGCCGCTCGCGCAGTAGTGGCCGCGGCGAACTCCGCCGGCCGCCGGCGCTGGTTGTGGTTGCTCGCCTACGTGCTCGCCTTCGTCGCGTTCGTCGTCCTCCAGCAGACGTACGGCGGCGACGAGGCGGGTCCCGGCGGGTCCACGTCGGCGCCCGCGCCGGCCCCGTCGTCGGCCGCCGCCGCCGAGGCGGTCGAACTGCTGAAGAGCCTCGCCGTGCGGGAACCGGACCCGTCCGGCGGTTACGACCGCGCCCTGTTCGGGCCGGCATGGACCGACGACGTGACCGTCGCGGGCGGGCGCAACGGCTGCGACACGCGCAACGACGTCCTGAAGCGGGATCTCGTGAACATCAAGCTGGCGCCGGTGACGAAGGAGTGCACCGTCGAGGCGGGGACCCTGTACGACCCGTACACGGGGCGGGAGATCTACTTCCGGCGCGGCGTCGACACGTCGTCGGCGGTGCAGATCGATCACGTCGTCGCCCTGTCGGACGCGTGGCAGAAGGGTGCGCGGCTGCTCGATGCGCAGGCCCGCAAGAACCTCGCGAACGATCCCCGGAACCTGCAGGCCGTCGATGGGCCCACGAACCAGGGCAAGGGCGACAAGGACGCGGCGCAGTGGCTGCCCCCGAACTCGGAGTACCGCTGCACCTACGTCTCCCGGCAGATCGAGGTGAAGGCGGAGTACGGCCTGTGGATCACGCCGGACGAGAGGGACGCGATGGCCGGCGTCCTGGCCACCTGCTGACGGCCGGGCCTCAGGCGCGGCGGTGCGCGAGGTGCTTGCGGACCGCCGTCACCACCCCGACCGCCGAGGCGACGATCACCACGATGCACACGATGCCGACCGCCAGGTTCAGCTGAGCCGTCAGGTCGGAGCCCGTGCGCTCGCGCAGGTCGGAAAGGAACTGCGGCGAGAAGTACGGCCGGTGCACGAGCACGGCCGTGGCCACCGCGACGGCGAGCAGATCGGAGACCACCGACAGCGCGGTGACGGCCGTCGTCCAGCTGCGCACGACCAGCGCCACGCTCGCCGAGACCACCCACAGCGCCGCGACGGCCATCATCGCCGGCACCAGCCGGTCGGTGAAGCTGGGGTCGAGGGCTTCGTACCCGGCACCGAAGAACGACGGCGCGAGCGACGGGGACAGGCTCGCCACCCCGATCAGCACGACCACCGCGAACACCAGTTCCGCGACCGCCTCGCCGACGGGGATCTCCCGGCCGTGCGGCACCGCCGGGAGGTCGTCCGGGTCCCACCGGCCGAGGTCCGTGCCGGCGGGCGCGGTGCGCTCGAGCACCGCGAAGACGACGGTCACCCAGAACGCGGCGTACACACCGCCGGTCAGGGCCGCGTCGATCGCGTCCCACACGACGTCGGCGGTGTCGAGGGGCGCGGCCGCGGGAGCGGTGGCCTCGGTCAGGGCGCCGAGCAGGGTCAGTCCGCCGAGCACCGCCGCCACGACCCCGACGACGGGCCACAGCACCCGTAGGTAGGTGTCGTAGAGCCGGGGACCGATCAGGTGCCGCGGGGCGCCCCGGTAGGTGCGGGCGAGATCCTCCGGGGAGCCGAGGCCGGCGAGCACCTCACGCACGTCGCGGTCGGCGGCGGCGTCGTCGATGCGCCGGCGCAGTTCGGCGGCCACGTCGTCGCGCCGGGACCGCGGCAGGTGGACGAGGACGGCGTGCAGGTACCGGTCGACGAGTTCCCCGTCGGTGAGGCGGGTGGACATCTCGGTGTTCCTTCCGTTCGGTCCCGGCCTGCATGTGCGGCCGGGCGGGGCGACCCGCGCCGACCGGGACCGGGCGGTACTGTGCCGGTACACAGTATTGGGCAGGACCTGCGAGGGTGTGGGGAAGCGCGATGACGGCCGAGCCGCTCGACGAGTACTTCACCGCCACCGTCCGCGGCTGGAGCGCCGGCCGTGCCATGGCCGGACAGGTACCGGACGAGCTGGTGCTGCGCTGTTTCGACGCCCAACTGCAGTCCCGTCACCTCGACTTCGCGGCCCGGGAGATGCAGCGGCGCGGTGCCGGGTTCTACACCATCGGCTCGGCCGGGCACGAGGCGAACGCCGCCCTGGGCCTGCTGTCCCGGGTCACCGATCCGGCACTGCTGCACTACCGGTCGGGGGCCTTCTATGCCGCGCGGGCGGCCCGGGTGCCGGGCACGACGCCGGTGCGGGACGTGCTCGCCGGCTGCACCGCCTCGACGCTGGACCCGATCTCCGGCGGCCGGCACAAGGTGTTCGGCAACGCCGAGTTGAACATTCTCCCGCAGACCTCGACGATCGCCTCCCATCTGCCGCGCGCGGTGGGGACGGCGTTCGCCCTCGCCCGCGCGGCCCGGCTGGGCCTGCAGTGCCCGTGGCCCGCGGACTCGGTGGTGCTGTGCAGCTTCGGGGACGCCTCGGCGAACCATTCCACCGCGGTCGGGGCGCTCAACGCGGCCGCCTACTGCGCGTACCGGGGGCTGCCGCTGCCGCTGCTGTTCGTGTGCGAGGACAACGGGTTCGGCATCAGCGTCCGGACGCCGGAGGGCTGGGCGGAACGCACCCTCTCGTCGTATCCGGGGGTGAGCTACCGCGCGGCCGACGGCGCGGACCCGGTCGGCGTGCTCACCGCCGTCGCGGACCTGCTCGTCGCCGTCCGCACCTCCCGCGCACCGGCCGTGCTGCACCTGAAGACGGTGCGGTTCCTCGGCCACGCCGGCTCCGACGCCGAGACCGCGTACCGCACCCGCGAGGAGATCGCCGCCGACTACGTCCGGGATCCGTTGCTGGCCACCGCGCGTACTCTGGTCGACCGCGGAACACTTTCCTCCGCAAGGATTCTCGAACGATACGAGGAGATGCGTTCCGTCGTCGCCGCCGAGATGGAGGCGCTCGCGACCGCCCCGCGGCTGGTATCGGCCGCCGAGGTGATGCGGCCGCTGCACGCGCACGGTCGCCGGCGGGTTCCGGACGAGCCGGGGCTCCCGTCGCCGGAGCCCCGCACGCTCGCCCAGGCGGTGAACGCCGCGCTCACAGGGATTCTCGAGGCGATACCGGAGTCGTTCGTGTTCGGTGAGGACGTGGCGGACAAGGGCGGGGTGTACGGGCTCACGCGCGGTCTGCTCCGCCGATTCGGGCCGCACCGCGTCTTCGACACGATCCTGGACGAGCAGACGATCCTCGGTACGGCACTGGGTTTCGCGGTGGCGGGCCTGCTGCCGATTCCGGAGATCCAATACCTGGCCTACCTGCACAACGCCGAGGACCAGTTGCGCGGCGAGGCGGCGAGTCTGATGTTCTTCTCCGACGGCCGCTTCCGCAACCCGATGGTGGTGCGCATCGCCGGCCTCGCCTACCAGCGCGGCTTCGGTGGGCACTTCCACAACGACAACTCCGTCGCGGTGCTGCGCGACATTCCCGGTCTGGTGCTCGCGGTGCCGAGCCGTCCGTCGGTTGCGGGGGCGCTGCTGCGCAGCTGCGTGCACCTCGCGCGCAGTGAGGGCCGGGTGTGCGTGTTCCTCGAGCCGATCGCGCTGTACCACGAGCGCGACCTGTACGACGAGGGCGACGGGCTGTGGCAGGAGCCGCCCGATTCCGTTGCGGTACAGCCGGGCTCGGTGCGGGTATACGGTACGGGCGACGACGTGCTCATCGTGACGTTCGGCAACGGCGTCCGGATGAGCCTGCGCGCGGCCCGTCGGCTGTCGGCGCGCGGCGTGGAGGCCGCCGTGCTGGACCTGCAGTGGCTGGCGCCGCTGCCGCTGGCGGAACTGCTGGCGTGCGCGCAGTCCTTCCCGCGCGTGCTGGTGGTGGACGAGACGCGGCGCAGCGGCGGGGTGTCGGAGGCGGTGGTCACCGCACTGGTGGACGCGGGCTACCGGGGCCGGATCTCGCGGGTCACCAGCCGCGACAGTTTCGTGCCGCTCGGCCCGGCGGCGGCCGAGGTGCTGCTGTCCGAGGACGACGTCGTCAGCGCGGCGACGGAGTAGAGGCGCGGTCGCGGTCGTCTCCTGGTCGCCGCCGTCGCGCAGCTCGACGGCCTCGCGCCCCGCCCGGCAGGGACGAAGGTCCCGGGAAGCGGGGACCTTCACCGGGCAGGAATACCCGGAGGGGTACTTGAAGAGTCCCGGGCCCGGGTCTACAGTCGTCGTTGAATACCCCACCGGGTATCAAGGGGCGTGGAGGCCCAGCCCGCGTCCGCGCCTGCGTCACGGACGGAAAGGACTGTTCACATGTCGCTCCATTCAGGCAACGGTGCCGCGCGACATCGAGTACTCGTCGTCGGAGGTGGCACGGCCGGAATCGCGACCGCTGCGCGCCTGCGCCGGGCCGGCGTCACCGACATCGCGGTGATCGAGCCCTCCGACGAGCACTGGTACCAGCCCCTGTGGACGCTCGTCGGCGGCGGACAGGCGTCGCTGGACGAGACCCGCCGAGCCGAGGAGAAGCTGATCCCCAAGGGCGTCCGGTGGATCCGGGCCGCCGCGACCGCCGTCGACCCCGGCGCGCAGACCGTCACGACCGACCGCGGGACCGTCGTCGGCTACGACTACCTTGTGCTGGCCACCGGCCTGCAACTCGACTGGGACGGCGTGCCGGGCCTCGCCGAGGCCGTCGGGCACGGTGCCGTCTCGAGCAACTACTCCTCGCAGTACGCCCCCTACACGTGGGAGCTGATCCGGAACATGCGCTCCGGCACGGCGATCTTCACCCAGCCCGCCGGCCCCATCAAGTGCGCCGGCGCGCCGCAGAAGATCGCCTACATCGCCTCCGACTACTGGCGGCGGCAGGGCCTGCTGGACGGGATCCGCGTCATGCTCGTCCTGCCCGGCGACTCGATGTTCGGCATCCCGTCCTGGCGACAGACCCTCGAGGGGGTCGCCGCGAAGTACGGCATCGAGGTGCGCCTGAGCTCGGAGATGACCGCGCTCGACGGATCGTCGCGCAAGGCGACGATCGTGAACAACGCCACCGGCACCGAGGAAGTCGTCGGGTTCGACATGCTCCACGCCGTGCCCCCGCAGCGCGCGCCCGGCTGGGTCGCGGCGAGCCCGCTCGCCAACCCGGCGAGTCCCTTCGGCTACGTCGAGGTCGACAAGCACACGCTCCAGCACCGCCGGTATCCCAACGTGTTCGCACTCGGTGACGTCGCGGACCTGCCGACGTCGAAGACCGGCGCGGCGGTCCGCAAGCAGGCGCCCGTCCTCGTCGCCAACCTGGTCGCCGAGATGCGCGGCGTCGGCAAGCGCAAGAGCTACGACGGGTACTCGTCCTGCCCGTTCGTCACCGCCCGGGACAGGATGATGCTCGCGGAGTTCGACTACGAGCTCAACCCGTCTCCGAGCATCCCGGTCATCGACACCACCAAGGATCGCCGCGACATGTGGCTGCTCAAGCGCTACGGCCTGCCGGCCATGTACTGGCACGGGATGGTCAAGGGCCGCGTCTGAGTCACCGGAGGCGGCGCAGCGCGATCGGTTGCCCGTCCGACGGGTACGGAAGTGATGTGAAGTTCAGCGGCGCAACGTAATCGGACGGAACGTGCCACCGGTACCCGAGCAGCAGGTGGTGCAGCACCGTCTTGATCTCGGCGCCGGAGAAGTACATGCCCAGGCAGCGGTGCTCTCCGGCGCCGAACGGCGTCCACGCGAACTTGTGCACGCGGTCCTCGCGTCGTTCCGGTGCGAAGCGACCGGGATCGAACTTCTCCGGTTCCGGCCACAACTCGGGCATGTGGTGGCTGTAGTGCAGCCCGACGTTGATCAGGGTGCCGCGCGGCACGAAGTGGCCCAGGATCTCGGTGTCGGCGGTGGTGTACCGGACGATGCCGGGTACCGGGGTCACGATCCGCTGGCACTCCTTGATCACCAGGTCCAGGCTCGTGAGCGATTCGAGGTCCGCCAGGGTCGGGGTCGTCGTACCGAGTGCCTGCGACTCCTCCCGGCACAGTTGCTGCCACTGGGGGAACTGGCCGAGGTACTGCAGCACGGTGGACAGCGTGATGGTCGAGGTGTCGTGCGCAGCCATCATCAGGAAGATCATGTGGTTGACGACGTCCTCGTCCGAGAATCGCTCGCCGTCCTCGGATTCCACGTGACACAGCGCGGTGAACAGGTCGTCGCCGTCGCCGGCGCGACGGGCCGGCAGGTAACGCCGGAAGAACTCCTCGAGCCGGCGGCGGCCCACCACGCCACGGCGCCAGCGGGTTCCGGGCAGGGGATAGCGCACGATCGCCGTGGCCGCCTGCACGCACCCGATGAACGCCTTGTTCACCTCGGCCATCTCGGTGGCCGACGATCCCTCGGCACCGCCCATGAAGATCGACGTGGCGAGCCCGAGGGTGAGGTCCTTCAGTGCCGGGTAGGCGCGGAAATCCTCGCTCGGTGTCCACGAGTCGAGGGCCTGTGCGATCGCGGGCTGCATCGAGTCCGTGTAGCGGGCCAGGCGGTCCCGGGTGAAGGCCTGCTGCATGATCCGGCGGTGCGTGCGGTGCTCGTCGCCGTCGAGCAGCATCAGGCCGCGGTCGAAGAACGGGCCGATGAGGGTCCGCCAGCCCGGACCGTTCGCGAGGGCCCGGTCGCGGTTCTGCAGCGCGGCGCCGCAGGCGTCGGGTCCGAGCAGCACCACCCAGGGCCGGCCCGCGAACCGGAACCAGGACACCGGCCCGTGTTCGCGGTATCGCCGGTCGTAGGCCCTCAGCGGGTTGCGCATGTAGTCGAGGGCGTACCCGACGTAGGGCAGGCCGGCGTCCCCGGGTACCGCGGTCAGGCCGGGCGGGGAGGGCGCGAGCACTTTCGTCATGAGGTCTCCGATTCGTCGGACCGTATCTGACATGAAGCTCTGTCAATTGACAGTAGCGTGGATCACAGGCGGCGATCTGTCAAGATTCGACTATGGGCAGGCCCAGTCGTCAGTACCGCGGAAAGAGCGCCGAGCAGCGCACCGCCGACCGCCGTGAGCAGTTGCTCGCGGCCGGCCTGACGGTGTTCGGCCGCGAGGGCGGTGACCGTGCCACCATGACCGCGATCTGCCAGGAGGCCGGGCTCACCGAGCGGTACTTCTACGAGAGCTTCTCCGGCCGGGACGAGCTGCTCGTGTGCGTCGTCGAGCGGATCGCCGACGAGATCCGCGAGCGCGCGCTGACGGCACTCGCCGAATCCGAGCGCGGCCCCGAGGAGCGGGCCCGCGCCGCCATCGCCGCGTTCGTCGCGGTCCTCACCGACGATCCGCGCAAGGGCCGGGTCGCCGTCGTCGAGTCCGCGGCCGCCGAGCCCTTGCGCACCCGTCGCCGGGAACTGCTGCGCCAGTTCGCGGACCTCGTCGCGATCGAATCCCGCGAGCTGTGGGGCGACCGCGCGCTGCAGCCGCCCCACGACCAGATCGCCGCGCTGCTGTTCGTCGGGGGCCTCGCCGAGCTCATGACCGCGTGGCTCGGCGGCGAGATCGACGTGACCCCCGATCAGATCGTCGAGGCGGCGACTCGCCAGTACACGTTCACCGCCCACCGCTGAGGCTGTCGTCGCGCTCGGGCCGCGCCGCGCGGCGCCGGCTGCCCGGCAGCCGCCACACGGGTTCGAGCGCCGCGGTCTCCTCGGCTGTGGCCACCCGGAACGGCGGGGTCGCGGGCGCCGCGAGGCTGCGACGGCCCTGGCCGCGCGTGGCGCGCAGGCTCGCGACGATCGACACGGTCAGGATCGTGGCGACGACGGCGAGCGAGATCGGTGTCGGCACGTAGAACACGTCGATCTTCAGCAGCATCTTGACGCCGACCCACATCAGCACCAGCGCCAGCCCGATCTTCAGGTACACGAAGCGGTGGATCAGGTCGGCGAGCAGGAAGTACATCGCTCGCAGGCCCAGCACCGCGAACGCGTTGGCGGTGAAGACGAGGAACGGCACGTCCGTGACCGCGAAGATCGCGGGGATCGAGTCGACCGCGAAGACGATGTCGGTGATCTCGATGAGCACCAGCACCGCGAGCAGGGGGGTGGCCAGCAGCGCACCACCGCGGCGGACGAGGAACTTCTGTCCGTGGTAGGCGTCGGTCATCGGTACGTGGCGGCGGAACAGCCGCAGCGCGCGGGACTTCTCGGGGTCGAGGTGCTCGTCGCGCTGCCGGATCATCCGGTAGCCGGTGTAGAGCAGGAACGCCGCGAACAGGTAGAGGATCCAGCCGAAGCTCGCGATGAGGACCGAGCCCGCCGCGATGAACAGACCCCGGAACACCAGGGCGCCGAGCACACCGAGGAACAGGACCCGGTGCTGGTACTCACGCGGCACGGCGAAGTACGTCAGGATGATCGCCCAGACGAAGACGTTGTCGACGGCGAGCGACTTCTCGATCAGGTAGCCGGAGAAGTACTGCTGGCCGAACTCCGAGCCGTACTGCCACCAGATCAGCGCGCCGAATCCGACGCCGGTGCCGACCCAGAACAGCGACCAGCCTGCGGCCTCGCGCACGCCGATCACGTGCGCGCGGCGGTGCGCGAACAGATCCACCGCCAGCATCGCCACGATCGCGGCGAGTACCGCCGCCCACAACCACAACGGAACGGTCATCGGGACCACCTCTCAGCCTCGAAACGGCCGAAAGTCTTTCCCGGCTCGAACCGAGCCCGCTCCGCCGGGGGGCCGGCGGACGGCCCCCGAGTTGACGACGAAGCGCGGAGGGATACTCCCTTTCGCGAACTGTAATTAGTGAATAGTATTTCCGGTTAGCTGTCAAGGGATCGGGAGGTAGGGGCCGGTGAGCAGCTCGATCGCGTGACCGGCCGGGTCCCTGAAATAGACCCCGCGCCCGCCGTGCCCCGTGTTCGTTTCGCCGGGGCGGCGCATCTGCGGATCGGCCCAGTGCTCGATGCCGGCGTCGCACAGCCGCCGATACGCCCGGTCGAAGAGGTCGTCGTCGACCATGAACGCGTAGTGCTGCATCTGGATCTCCACCGGGGGCTCGGCGAACTGCAGCAGTACGCCGTCGTCGAGCTGGATGTTGGTGAACGGGCCCCAGGACGGTGCTTCCGACAGTTCCAGCAGTTCACGGAAGAACCGCGCCGACTCGTTGCGGTCCACGCTCAGACCTCCACCGGGTCGCCGATCCGTGAGTGGCGTAGTGCCGGCCCGGTGTTCACCCGGCGAACCCTACCCGGGGCCGCCCGGGCGCACCAGGGATGCGGCCGCGGCCCGAGCGCGAAGCGCGATACCGGAAACCGCGGTGCCCTATGGTGTGCGGGTGACCTCCTCCGCCCGCCCCGGAACGCCGCCCGCCGGCGACGAGGACCGTGCCCGGGGCTGGACGTTCCTGACCAACCACGCGCACGTACTGCTGTGTGTCGCCGGAGGCGGACAGCCCACCGTCCGCGAACTCGCGCAGCGGATCGGGATCACCGAGCGGTCCGTGCAGACGATCCTCGCCGACCTGGTCGACGGCGGCTACCTGACCCGCACCCGCGCGGGCCGCCGCAACCTCTACTCGGTGAATCCGGCCGGGCGCCTCCGTCATCCGCTCGAATCCGCACACACCGTCGGCGAGCTGATCGACGCGCTGCGCTGAGCGCGGGGCCCGTCGCCGGGGATGCCCGGCCCGCGCTGTCACGGACACCTGCGTCGTGTGACCGCAGCCACGTGGCATGCTGGCGCCTATGATCGACGTCGAACGTCCCAAGCTGGAAGGTTCCGTCGCGGTCGGGGGCGGCCGCCGGATCGGCTTCGCCGAGTTCGGATCGGCCCAGGGCCGGGCGGTGTTCTGGCTGCACGGCACCCCCGGGGCGCGTCGGCAGATCCCCGTCGAGGCACGCAGCTACGCCGAGCGCGAGCACGTACGGCTCATCGGCCTCGACCGCCCCGGCATCGGCTCGTCGAGTCCGCACCGCTACGAGAACGTCCTCGCCTTCGCGGACGACCTGCGCATCGTCGCGGACACTCTCGGCGTGGACCGGATGGCGGTCGTCGGACTCTCCGGCGGCGGCCCCTACACCCTCGCCGCGGCGCATGCGATGCCCGAGCGGGTCGTGGCCGCCGCGGTGCTCGGGGGCGTTGCGCCCGTCGTCGGGCCCGACGCGATCAGCGGCGGCCTGATGCGGTTGGGCACAATGGTCGCGCCGCTGCTCACCGTCTGGGGTGTCCCCATCGGCATGGGCGTGACGTCGATGATCCGGGTCGTGCGGCCGTTCGCGTCGCCGCTCATCGACATGTACGGGTGGCTCTCGCCCGAGGCCGACCGGCAGTTGCTGGCCCGCCCCGAGTTCAAGGCGATGTTCCTCGACGATCTGCTCAACGGCAGCCGCAAGCAGATGGCCGCGCCCTTCGCCGATATCGTGGCGTTCGCCCGGGACTGGGGTTTCCGTCTCGAGGACGTCAAGGTGCCGGTCCGGTGGTGGCACGGCGACACGGACCACATCGTCCCCATGGAACACGGCCTGCATGTGGTGGGCCGGCTGCCCGACGCCCAGTTCCACCACCTGCCCGGCGAGAGCCACCTCGGCGGCCTGGGCGTGTCCGAGGACATCCTCTCGACCATCCTGCGGATCTGGGACGACGCCGACCGCTGACTCCGCGGTGGCCGAATGTCACACAGGTTCGATCACATTGAACGCGTGTCACATTCGGCCGAGGCGGGGCGCACGGCGCCGGAGAGGGCATGATGTCCGGATGGACACCGGCGTCGAAGCGGACGGGTGGGCCACCCGCTGGGTGGAGCCGCTCGCCGACCTCGCCGCCGGCACGACGACCGCCCTGGTCCCGGACGTGATCGTCACCGCGCTCGCTCTGGGCCTGACGCACCGATACGTCGGACGCACCGTCGCGACGGACGTGCACGGCGTGCCGGTGCGGGCGACGGTGCGGTCGGTGCAGGTGCGCCGTCGCCGCGCGCACCTGCAGTCCCGGGTCGAGCTCGCGGCGGTCGACTGGGGCGGGCGCCGGGTGGACGAGGTGACCGTGGTGGCGCACGGGGTGCGTGTCGTCCCCGGGCTCCGCACCCGGCTCAGCGCACACCGCCTCGACGTGCACGGCACCAGCGGCGTCGGCACCGTGCTCGACTGGCTCAACTCCCTCGGCCACGCCTGGGTTCTCGCCCTCGACCGCGACGGATCGATCCGCGCGACGCATCGCCGCCGCCGGCTCACCGCGCTCGTCGACGTCACCGTCACGGACGGCGTGGCCCGGATCGAGCTGGGCGACGCCCGCTGCTACGGCGTGCCGGTGCCGGGACGGCTGCTCCCACCACGCGACGTCGCGCTGCCACCCCTGCCCGGCGGTGCCGGGAGCGTCTGCGCCGCGCGCGAGGGTCACCTCGTCCGGTTCGCGATGCAGGTGCCGGCCGTGTCGTACGCGTTCGACCCGCTCGGCGCGTGAGGGTCCGGGGGGCTCACAGCCACCGGCGCGGCGGCTTCTTCACCCACATGATCTTCTCGTCCGCGGCGGTGGGGGCGGCTGCGGGATGGCCGGGATGCTGCGCGGCCCACGCCGACTTCTCGGTGAGCAGCCGCGCGACGAGCGCCCACGTCTCCATCGTGCGCGGCGGGTGCGCTCCGGCGGCCCGGGCCAGCTTCCGGCGCACGTCGTCGCTCAGGGCCAGCAGCTCGTCCGCGGTGATGCCGCGATTCCAGGCGAACCGGGCGAGGACGAGCGCCTTCTCCCGCCGATTGCGGGCTGCCTCGTCGGTGTGCGCGAAGTCCTCGTCGGTAGCCATGCCCTACAGAATTGGTCGCCGGCCGGGTCGTTGACAACCCACCGCGCGCGGCTCACGCTCGGAGCAGGCGCACGCGCGGCCCGGGGGAGGACGAAATGCCGGTGACTCCGATGGATCTCCCGGACGGCACACCCGCGGACGTGCGGGTGCGCGCGGCGTCCGCCCCCCGGGTACCGGTGTCGGATCCGGCGCTCGGCCGCGACGTGCGGGTCGACACCAAGGGGGTGCCCCCGCACCGGCTCGTCGCGATCGGCGACTCGGTGCTGCAGGGGTTCCAGAGCGGCGCCGTCTTCCACACCGACGTCTCGGTCCCCGCGATCGTCGCCCACGAACTCGGCTGGCTCCGCCGGTTCCGCTACCCGCGCTACGGCGGTCCGGGCGGGTTGCCGCTCAACATCGAGCTGCTCCTGCGCGATCTCGAGCGACGCTTCGGGCCGTCGGTGAACATGTGGGAGACCCCGCTCGCGCTGTTCGCCGTCCGCGCGTTCATGGACCAGGTGGAGGACTACTGGGAGCGCGGGCCCGGTCGGGAGCCGCCGCTGCCGGCGGCATACCAGCACAACCTGTCCTGTTTCGGCTGGGACCTGCGCGACGCCCTGAGCAAGACGGCCGCGACGTGCGAGGCGGCGATCGCCGCACCGAACGACGACCTGCTCGACCAGATCGTGCAGAACAACGGGGAGCGCGCCGCGTTGCGGGTGTATCCGCGCTGGAGCGACGGGGCGAAGGCGATGACGTTGTTCGACGCGGCCGCGGCGCTCGGCGACGACCACGACGACACGACCGAGTCCGGGATCGAGACGCTGGTGGTGTTCCTCGGCTCCAACAACGCGCTCGGCACGGTCACAGACCTGCGCATCGCATGGAGCGGTCCGGACTTTCGCGACCTCACCGCGAAGGACGCCTACACCATCTGGCGGCCCGAGCACTTCGCGGCCGAGTTCGCGGAGGTGGTCGAGCGGGTGACGGCGATCCGGGCGCGGCACGTCGTGTGGTGCACGATTCCCCACGTCACCATCGCGCCGATCGCGAAGGGACTCGGACGCAAGATGGAACCGGGGTCGCCCTATTTCCCGTACTACACCCGGCCGTGGATCGAGGAGGCGCGGTTCGACCCGGCTCAGGACGAGCACATCACGGGTGCCGGCGCGTACGCGGTGGACGTCGCGATCGACCTGTACAACGACCGCATCGAGCAGTCGGTCGCCGACGCTCGTTCCGGGGTGCACGGCCCGGCCCGGGACTGGTATCTGCTGGACGTGGCCGGCCTGCTCGAGCGCCTCGCATCGCGGCGCTTCGTCACCGATGTCGGTGCCCGCCCGGCGTGGTGGACCCCGTACCCGCTCCCGTCCGCACTCGCCGCGCTCGACCCCGTGCCGGACTCGCGGTTCCTGACGGCCGACGGTCGTGGGGGCCGGGCCGCGGGCGGGCTGTTCTCCCTCGACGGCGTGCATCCGACGACGGTCGCGAACGGGATCCTCGCGCAGGAGCTGATCAACGTGATGCGCCGCGCCGGGGTGCAGTTCCACCACGGCAACGGCGGGGTGCGCCCGGATCCGGTGACCGTGGACTTCGAGCGGTTGATCCGCAGGGACACCCTGGTACGGACGCCGCCGGGGAACATCGACTCGACGCTCGGCATCCTCGCGTGGGCGGACGAGATCGGTGACCTCGTCCGGCGCACGCTGAGCATCCGCTTCCGGTGATCAGTTCTCGGCGGGGGCGGTCCTCCGGTCGAGCAGCGGGCCCCACAGTTCGGCCGCGACGGTGTGGGCGCGCCGGTGTCCGTGGACGGTACGTCGGAGTCCCTGGACGGTGCCGGGACCGGTGGCCAGGTCGGTGAGGGCTTCGCACAGGTCGACGATGTCGACGTGGAAGCGCATCGAGGCGTCGAGCAGTTCGTCGAACGCCTGGTCCTCGGTGTAGGAACGGCCCCTTGCGGAGCGGAGAAGAGCCTGCGCGGTGTCGAGTGCCGTCAGGCGTCGTACCGCGGGGATGTCACGGTGTGCTTCGATCGTCAATTGTCCGCCTCTGAGGTGTCGCCACTGGGCGTGTGTCAACTCGTTGTAGTGCGGGTACCCCGCCGGTTCGGCAGTTACCCGAGTTTGTGTCCTCCGTCACAGTACGAGGACTGTGCCGTCGTGTCCACCGTACCCGTGTTTGCCCAGCGCAGGCCGGTGAGTCGGTGCGGTGCCCCCGGGCGTTCCGTCTTCGATGTCCGAATTCCCCGGAGCGGCAGAGAGATCCGACGCCGTGTATGTTGCGCGCCGGTCAGGCCGGAGGCGCCGGGCGGTGATCGAGGAACCAGTCCCGCGCTTGCTGTGCCACGACCTCGAGCGTGCCGGGTTCCTCGAACAGGTGCGTCGCCCCGCGCACGATCCGCAGTTCGTGTTCGCACCGCATGGCCGCGGCGGCCTGCCGGTTCAGTTCGATCACCATGCGATCCAGGCCGCCGACCAGCATGAGCGTGGGGGCGCGGACCCGGCCGAGCCGGGGCATCGCCAGATCGGGTCGCCCGCCGCGGGAGACGACGGCGGCGATCTCCCGGTCCGGATCGGCGGCGGCCCACAGCGCCGCGGCGGCGCCGGTGCTGGCCCCGAAGTAGCCGATCCACTCGGCTTCCGCGCGGACGAGATCGGTCACCTCGCCGAGCCGGCTCGCGAGCAGTTCGATGTCGAAGACGAGGGCGCGGTCGCCCTCCTCGCCGGCGGTCAGCAGGTCGAACAGCAACGTGCCCAGGCCGGCGGCGTTCAGTTCCCCGGCGACGTACCGGTTGCGCGGGCTGAACCGGCTGCTGCCGCTGCCGTGCACGAAGATCACCAGGCCGTCCGATCCGGCGGGGACGGTCAGGGTGCCGGCCAGGCTCACGTCGCGAAGCTCCAGCTCGACGTCCCGGCCGCCGGAATCGACGCCGCGCTCGCGCCGGCTGTCGGCGGTGCTCATCGGGTCCGGCTCAGGCCAGGGTGACGGTGCGGGTGTGCGAGCGGACCGCGGCCTGCAGGTCCTGGCGCGAGAGGGTGTGCGGACCGCACGCGCAGCGCGCGGGCACGTCGTCGTCCTCGAACTGGGTCGCCTCGAGGGTGTCGACGAACTCGGACCCGAGGGATCCGCCGTGGTGCGCGGTCTCGGACCGGTCGCGATTGCCGTGCGCCGTCGGACCACCGCCGGCGACGAGCACCGGCCCCTCCGGGGTGCGGTAGACGGTGGCGACGTTGTGGCTGGCGGGGCACTTCACGCGTACGAGGGCGTGGTCGCTGCGCTGGCTGCCCAACGAATCCACGGCAGCACGAGCCATCCGGCGGCGGTCTGTGGGAAGGAGGTCGGGGATGTTCATGGGACCTATTGCACACCCGATCGCGGCCGGATCGAGGGCTTTCGCGAGCAACGGGCCCGATTCGCCCGTTGCGCTACCAGTGCTCGGGTGTGGCCACTGTGGCGGGCAGCCGGGTACGTGCGTCGCCCCGGGCGGAATCGACCTGTGACTGGACGAGGAACAGGCATCCGGTGAGGTCGGCGCCGCGCAGGTCGGCGTCCCTCAGGTCGGCGCCGATGAGGTCGGCCCGGCGCAGGTCCGCCTCGCGCAGGTCCGCGGCGACGAGGAGGGCGCCGCGCAGGTTCGCACCGTGCAGGTCGGCGCGCCGGAGCTTCGCGCCGAGCAGGTCCGCGCCGCGGCGGTTCTTCCTCCGGCCGGGCACGGCGGCCCGGGCGAGTTCGCTCGCGCGCAACAGCAGGGCATTGATCTCCTGCCGGTGCGCCGCGACGTCGAGTCCGGCGAGGGCGTCGGCGTCGCCGCGGGTCAGCCGGTCGGTCGCGGCACGCGCACCGCGCAGGTCCGCGCGGAGCGGCCCGGAGGTGGGCAGGGACACCGCCTCGTCGAGATACCAGAGCAGCTCGTGCAGTTGGCGCACGACGGGAAAGACGTCGAACATCCGCCGGGCGGTCTGCGGCGCGCGACGCCAGTCCGCGCCGCCGAACGTGACCTGTGAGACCTTCTGGCCGGCGCCGAAACAGTCGTAGACGGTGCACCCGGTGAACCCCTTGCGCCGCAGGTCCCGGTGGATGCCGCAGCGGAAGTCGTCCCGCAGGTTCGGGCAGGGCCGGCCCGCCTCCTTGTCGATCGCGAAATCGGTCGACGCGGCGAAAGGCAGAGCCACACAACACAAACCGAAGCAACTGCCGCAGTCGGCCAGAAGGTCCGGACGGGGAGGGCGGCGGTCCGTCTCGGACAAGGCTCACGTTCCTTTCGGTGGGCGGGGGCGCAGCCGGTGGCCGGCCGAGCCTAGCCCGGCCCGCCCTCCGGGGCCCGCGGTGGGCGGCCCGAGGGGCCGGGCGGTGGCCGCCACGACGGGTCACGCCCGCTGAGTCCGATCAGACGATCGAGGTCCGGGGCGTCGTCGGGAACCGCGACCGCCGGCCCGAAGAGCCCGCCGGACGCGCGTTCCTCGTCGGTGGTCGCGGCGACGAACGACAGGCACGCGGCCAGCGCGGCGGGATCGCAGGAGAACCTCCGGCCGCTGGCGGTGGCGATGTCCCAGCCGTGGATCACGAGTTCGTCGAGCGCCACGATCCCCGCGACGTGACCGGGCAGATCGATGCCGCCGGCCTGGGTGGTTCCGGTCCATGCGCCGGGATCGCGCCACGCCTCGGCGAGGGCGAGGACCTGCCCGGGGATCCTGGTGCGCCAGTCGTCGCCGAGCCGGGACGCGTCGGCGGACGGTCCCTGCCCGGTGTGGTCGCCGACGGCTTTCCCGGCGGCGGCGGTGAATGCCAGGGACAGCCCGCCCACGTGATCCACCAGGTCCCCGATTGTGGTGCCGGCGCACGGGGTGGGACGGGCGAGTTGTTCGTGCGTGAGCGCGCCGACGAGCCGTGCCATCTCGTGGGCGGCCGGTGCCAGGTCGAGGATCTCGGTCATGAGCGTTCCTTCCGGCGGCGGTGTGCTCATGGTGCCGCACCGGTCCGACAGGTTCGGCCGGCCGTTCCGGACGTCTCGACGCGACGAGAAAATCTACAGTCGAAACAGTAGACTTTCGGCATCGAGGCCGATAACATCGAGGACGTCAACGCGAAGGATCCGGAAGAGGGGCAACCGACGGGTTGCCGGGGAAGTTGCAGAGGGGGCGGAGCCGCACTCGGTTCTGCGGCTCCGCCCCGACGACGCGACGGGCGGACTCTGCGGAGGCCGACCACGTCGCCACCGGAGAGCAGAGCGAGAGGCTGGTGATGCGTATCCCTCGGGATTGCGAACTCATGTATGTCATTTCCTCGTGCCGGTCGAGGCCGGCACTGTCGTAACCGTCACGAACCCCGGCGCCCCATGTGCCGGGGTTCCCTCTCGTAGCAACGAAGGGCACGTGGATCCCACACCCGACCGCGCTCCCGCGGTCACCAACGAACTCGACAACGACGACTACCCCGCCTTCAGCATGGGTCGCGCCGCTGCGGCGCTCGGGGTCACTCCTGCCTTCCTCCGCAGTCTGGACGACACGGGCCTCGTGGTGCCGCACCGTTCCGGGGGCGGTCACCGCCGCTACTCCCGGAACCAGCTCCGGCTCGTCGCGCGGGTGCGGGAACTGGTCGACAGCGGCACCGCGGTGGACGCGGCGTGCCGGATCGTCTACCTCGAGGATCAGCTCGCCGAAGCGCGAAGTCGCATTCCGAGCAAGTGAGGCACCCGGGTTCGGGTGGCGGGATGTGAACGCAGACACGCCTCCGCGCCGCAGGGGCTACCCCTCGTATAGTCCCGGCGGCGCGGAGGTGCTGTGACCTCGGGCCTGCCGCGCGAACACCCCTCCGCGTGCTCGACGGCCGACCCTGTTCATTTGTTTCATTTGTTTCCCGACTGCCTGACACCTTACCATAAACCGGTCGATCGGTTTGTTGGATTCGAAGAATTCATCCGAGCGACCGACGGGGGACGAAAGCCGTTCCCGGCGTCCGATCCAGTCACTGGACACGGGCGTGCTCCGATTCGTCCGGGTCGTCTATAGTCCCTCGATAAAAGCAGTCCGGCCGGTTTGCAATGAAAGAAGCGACAATGACCGTGGATGCGGACGCAGTGCCCCGGAACAGTCCCGTCCTCGGTTTCGAGTCGACGGTGCCCAGGCGGTACGTCCACCGGCAATCGGTGTCGGAGGTGTTCCTGACGGACTGCACGTCCGCCGGCGCCGACCATCGATTCCTGCTCGGCGCGCAGTGGCCACGGCTGCACGGCTTCTACCGGACCGAAACCGGCCGATACGACACCATGCTGATCGCCGAGACCCTGCGCCAGACGGCGATCTACTTGGGGCACACGCAATATCGCGTTCCCCTCGGTCATCCGTTCGTCATGCAGACCCTGCGGGTGGACGCGGCGGTGCAGGCGCTCGCCATCGGTACCGGCGCCGCGGAGGTCGTCCTCGACGCCTGCCTGGAGGACCCGGTGTACCGCGGCGGGCTGCTGTCCCAGTTCGATCTGACGGTGGTGTTCGTCGTCGGCGGACGGCAGGTGGGCACCGGACAGGGAGTGGCGAACGTCCTCACCCCGGACGACTACCAGCGGCTGCGCTGGAACGGCACCGGCCCGCGCACGATCGGGGATCCCGTCTGCCCCCCGGCGATTCCCCCCGCCGTCGTCGGGCAGTCCCGGCCACTGGACGTCGTGCTCGGTCCGCAGTACGCCGAGAACCGCTGGCGCCTGCGGGTCGACGATCGTCATCCGGTCCTGTTCGACCACCCCAGCGATCACGTTCCCGGCATGCTCGTCCTCGAGGCGTTCCGGCAGAGCGCCCGCGCCGCATGCGGCCGCCCACACGCCGACGTCGACCTCATCGAGGCCGCCTACCACCGGTTCGTCGAACTGGACGAGCGGGCGAACGTGGTGGCGCGGATCGATCCGCACGATCCGTGGACCGTGCGGACCTCGGTCGAGCAGTGGGGCGAGGCGCTGGCGACCGGCACGGTGCGGCTCGCACCGGATCGGTCACGATGCTGACCGCCGCGTGGCGTTCAGTCGGCGGGCGGCGTCCAGCGGGCCCGACGGATCCGCGGGATCTCACCGTGGCGGTCTGCGGGCATTACGGCGGGCAGCAACAGGATCCACATCTCGTCGAGGCGCTGTTCGAGATCCTGCCGGTGGGTGAGGACGTTGGACACGAGCTGGACGCCGTTGTAGGCGGAGATCACGAACCGGGCCAGCATGGCCGCGTCGATCGTGTCGAGGATGTCGCCCTGGGCGATCGCCTGCTCGGTGAGCTTCTCGCAGGCGGCGATCCAGTCCAGGTACGGGCCGGTGGGACCGTCGGTGGCGCTGAGTTCGAGCGTCAGGCGGATGCCGGCCCGCACGATCGGCTCGTCGATCATCTGCCGCGCCATCTCGTGCGAGAGCATCACGATCTGCTCGAGTGCGGAAATGTCGAGGCCCGCGATGGCCTCGACCGCGGCGATCGAGATGCGATGCTGCTCCTCGATGACGACTTGGGCGAGTTCGTCCTTCGACCGGAAGTGGAAGTAGAGGGCGCCCTTGGTGATGCCCGAGCTCTCGACGATCGCGCCGAGGCTCGCGCCCTCGTAGCCCGACCGTTCGAAGTTCTCGGCCGCGCCGAGAACGATCTGCTGCCTGGTCGCCACCGCCCGCGCTTGCTGAGCCATCCGTCCTCACTCCGTTCCCACCCTGTGTTCCGACGAGGTGCATCGTGACGAACCCCATCGGGTTTCCCCCACCCGGCCGAATGGTACCCACAGTAATGGACCGCCGCCGCGACGAAGGTTCGTCGCAACCCCTGCGAATCGCGCTGATCGGCGCCACCGGCTTCGTCGGGGGCGCCGTGCTCGCGGCGCTCACGGCGTCCGGCGTGCCCTGCACGGCCGTCGCGCGACGGCCGGACGAGCTGCCCCCCGCCGCGACGCGGAGGGCCGCGGCGGACCTGACCGAACCGTCGTCCCTGGACGCCGTGGTCGCCGCCGCCGACGTGATCGTGCACGCCGCCTCCTACACCGGATCGGACCCGCAGACGTGCGACGCGGTGAACCGTGCCGGGACCGGGAACCTCCTGGCCGCGGCGGCCCGGCAGCACCGGCCGCACGTGATCTACGTCAGCACGATCGGGGTCTACGGTCCCGGCCCGCACCGCGGTGTCGACGAGGATGCCGTCGTGCCGAATCCGGTCTCGGTGCTCAGCGAGAGCCGGCTCGCGGCCGAACTGGCCGTGCGTGATTACGGCGGCACCGTGGTGCGGGCCGCCTTCGTCTACGGGCCCGGAGACCGCTGGTTCGTGCCCGGCATCGCGCAGATCCTCACTCGCCTCGGCGCCTGGGTCGAGGACGGCCGCCCCCTGCTGTCGGTGATCTCGGTCGGTGATCTCGGCCGCCTGATCGCGGCACTCGCGGTCCGCGGCACCCGCCCCGGCTCCGGCGGCGATGTCCTGCACGCCGCCCACCCGGATCCGGTGAGTGTGCGGGCCCTCGCGTCGGCCTTCGCCCGCGACGCCGGATTCGACCTGCCCCGCACCAGTCTCGGGTACGACGAGGCCGTGGCCGTCGCGCCGGAGCGGGGACTGACCGAGCGGCACATAGATCTCGCCGGCCACGACCACTACTACGACGCGGCGCGCATCTGGCGGGAGACCGGGCTGCGGGTGCCGCCCCCTGGCTTCGGTCCATAGGGGCCCTCCCGGCGCGCGGGCTCGGTCCCGTTCCCGGCCACCGGGAACGACCGGGGCGCCTCGGGGCGCGGCAGCTACCGTCGCGACGGTGACCACCGTTCCGGCTTCGAGTAGTACGTCGCATCCCCTGCTGTCCGGAAGAACGGCGATCGTCACCGGAGGGGCGAACGGCATCGGCGCGGCCGTCGTCCGGCTGTTCGCCGAGCACGGTGCCGGCGTCGTCCTCGTCGACACCGATCGTGGGGCGGCCGAGCGGCTGGCCGCCCGAATTCCCGGCGTGGTGCCGATCGTCGGCGACGCCGCGGACCCGGCCGTCGCGACGGAGGCCGCGAGCCATGCCCCGGACGTACTCGTCAACAACGTCGGTGACTTCCTCCGCCCGTCGACGCCCTTCGCGGAGGCCGACGAATCCGAATGGGAGGCCCTGGCCCGCGCCAATCTCGACCACGCCCTGCGGATGACCCGCGCCGTCCTTCCGGGCATGATCGACCGCGGCCGGGGCGGCTCCGTCGTCAACGTCACCACGGTCGAGGCGCACCGCGGCATTCCCGGGCACGTCGTGTACGGCACGTACAAGGCCGGGCTGCGGCACTTCACCCGCAGTCTCGCCGTCGAGGTCGGCCGGCACGGCATCCGGGTGAACGCGATCGCGCCCGACCTGATCGCGACGCCGCAGGTGCCGTACGAGCGGCTCGTGCCGGAGGCGGACCGGCACCGCTGGCCGGGGTGGGCGCCGCTGGGCGGCCCGGGCCGCCCCGAGGACGTCGCCGGACCGGCCCTGTTCCTCGCCTCCGACCTCTCCCGCTACGTCACGGGGTCCACCGTTCACGTCGACGGTGGCAGCCTCGCGGCCGGCGGCTGGTTCCCGCGCGCCGACGGCTCGTGGACCAATCGTCCCCTGTCGCCCTGACCGGATCCTCTACACCCGAAGGGTTTTCGCGTGAACTTCCTCCCCCCGACGCTGAGCGTCAATCTCCCCAATTTCGGCGACGTGCTGGCCCGCGACAACTTCGCCCACCTCGTGGACGTCGCGGTCCGGGCCGAGGAATGCGGCGTGGACCGCGTGAACGTCACCGACCATGTCGTGATGGGAGCCGACACCTCCGGTTACGCGTGGGGACCGTTCGCCACCGAACCCGATGCGATGTGGCTCGAACCCATGACCGTGCTCGCGGTGATCGCCGGCCGGACCCGCACGATTCGCCTCGGCACCGGCGTGATCATCGCGGCGCTGCGGGGCGCCGCCGTGCTCGCCAAGACCGCGGCCACCCTGGACCACATGTCGGGAGGGCGGCTCGACCTCGGGGTCGGAACAGGCTGGCAGGATAAGGAATACGAGGCCGCGGGACTGAGATTCGCCGATCGTGGCCCGCTGCTCGACGACACGCTCGCCGCCTGCCGGGCGCTGTGGGAGCACGCCCCGGCCTCGGTGCAGCGCCCGAGCGTGGCGTTCACCGACGTGTACTGTGCGCCGCGTCCCGGCGGCCGTCGCATCCCGGTCTGGGTCTCGGGGTCGTTGTCGAAGCCGGTGATCCGCCGGCTCGCCCGGTGGGGCGACGGGTGGATTCCCATCATGGGTGCCGGCCCGGACGAGCTGCGCCGGGGCCGCGATCTGCTCCGCGGCGCGCTCGAGCGGGACGGCCGCGATCCCGACGTCCTGCAGATCCGCGGACGGCTGCAGGTGGTCCACGACTCGGCCGGCGAGATCGCCGTGCCCGCGACGGCGCAGGCGGTGAAGGAGCTTCTCGCCGTGGGTGTCACCGACGTGATGGTGCCGCTGACCCTGGTGCATCCCGATCCGGACCGGGCCGCGGACCGGCTCGCGACGCTCGTCACGGTGCTGCGGGAGGCGGCCCTCTAGCGGCGGCGGGCCGCCCACGCGGTGCGGCTGCCACGGACCGTCAGGTCGCCGCGGTGCAGCAGACCGTCGGGGCTGTCGGGCGCCAGCAGAGCGTCGAGGGTCTCGAGATCGTCGGTGGCCAGCCGGCCGTCGAGCGCGGCGCGGATGCGGGACAGGTAGGCGTGTGCGTAGCGGGCCGCGCTCGGTGGTGCCGGCGCCGCCGCCACGGTGAAGCTGCGCTGGGCGGTGACCTCGAAACCGGCCCGCTCCAGGTGGGTCCGCCAGTCCGGGTGCGCGTTCCAGCCCGCGCGCGCCAGGGCCTCGTGGCAGCGCCGCTCCAGGCCCGGCCTGCCCCGCCCGACGTCGTCGGGCAGGAACCGGGGCAGCTCGTCCATCTCGACGACCACCAGCAGGCCACCGGGATTCAGTGCGGCGTGGAGGTCGCGCAGCACCCTGTCCGGGTCGGCGACCTCGTGCAGCGACGAGGCCGCCCACGCGACATCGACCGTACCGATCGAGGGCCAGGCGGCATCCAGGTCGGCGAGCACGACCCGGAGCCGCTCGGCCGTGCCGTGCTCGGCCGCGGCGGCGCGGACGCGTGCGAGCATCGACGCCGACCTGTCGACCGCGACGATCTCGGCGGCGGGGAAGCGGCGCCCGAGCGCCAGGCTGCCCGTGCCCGTTCCGGCGCCGACGTCGACGATCGTGCGCGGCCCCTGCGGGGCGTGCTGCTCGGCCCACGCGGTCACCTCGTCCAGGTACGAGCCCAGTACCTCCGCGTCCAGGTCCAGTAGTTCCGCCAGCCCGGGGTCGTGGTGTGCGTGCCGGCTGCCGGGGGGCTGATGATCGTGCGTCATGGCTGCCACGGTAGCGACTTCGATGCGTGAAGGGCATACCATCTTGCGTATGACGCAAGATCTCGATCTGGACGCCGTGATCCGCCGACGCATCCGCGGCCTGCGACTGGCCCGTGGCTGGTCGCTCGATTCGCTGGCGGCCCGCTGCCGGCTCAGCCCGTCGACGCTGAGCCGCATCGAGACCGGCAACCGCCGGATCGCTCTGGATCAACTGGTGCCGATTGCCCGGGCCCTGGGCACCACGCTCGATCAGCTCGTCGAATCCGCCGAGGACGAGGACGTGGTGATCCGGCCGCAGCCCGAGCACATGCCCGGGGTGACCACGTGGCTGCTGTCCCGGGAACGTGCCCTGCACGGCGTGACGGTGGCGAAGATGCGTATCACCCCCGACCGGTCCACCGGAACCGGTGCGGCGAAGGTGCATCCGGGCCGGGAGTGGTTCACCGTGCTCTCCGGCACGGCCCGATTGCAGCTGGGCGAGCGGACCGTGCTCGTGCGGACCGGCGAGGCCGCCGCGTTCTCGACGATGGTCCCGCACGTGATCGGTGCCCACGACGGTCCGGTGGAGATTCTCACGATCTTCGACCACGACGGAGAGCGTGCCCACCTCCACGGTGAGCACGGCACGTCGCGGCCGTGACGCCGGCGGCTACAGCGGTTTCAGAAAGTCGAAGAACCCGGGCGTGTGCACCTGCCGCAGCCGGGTGAGCGCGCGGTAGCTGATCAGCCACACGCCGTCGACCCTCCGGTACTCCTCGTGGTAGTGGCCCCAGCCGTGCAGGTGCTCCTCGACCGCTCCGTTCGTCCACCACAGTTGGTCCTCCATCGCCCAGATCCCGGTGGCCGTGGTGTCGGAGGTGAGCGTGATCTCGGGTGTGTGACCGTGGTGCGCGCTGGTGACCGGCGTGCCTCCGTCGAGCAGGTTCTCGATCGCGCGCCGCAGCGGTTCCCGGCCCACCACCCGGTTGGCGCGATCACCGGTCCGCGGCTGGGTGTCCTCGGGCAGGCCGCCCCACGTCTCGCTCACGACGTCCTCGGTGTGCAGCGTGGGATACAGGTCCCATTGCTTGGTGTCCATCACGCGAAGCCGCGCGGCGAAGAGCCGCTTGATCTCCTCGACGGCCAGCAGTTGTTCCGCGGCGGTCAGCGTCAGGGCCGGTTCCGTATGCGTCACAAGGGCTTTCCCTTCACTCGGTAGCGGATCGGAGCAGCCGCACCTCGCGGTCGGCGGTGAGGTCGACGACCAGTTCCCGGCGCGCGATGCGCCACCCGTCCGGCACTCGGCGGTACTCGTCCCGGTAGCGGACGGACACCGTGTAGTCCCGGTATCCGTCGCCGCTCGGGTACACGTGGTGCGCCTCGCAATACAGCTCGCCCCGGGCCCGGTCGCCGTCGAAGTCGATCACATGCTGGCCGAGGACGTGCCGGGTGGAGTGCAGGTGCGCGACCGCGGCGAGCACCCCCTCGGCGATCGGCCCTGCTCCGGTGAGCACCGGGTCGTGCCCGCGACGGACCAGTCCCGGCGGCTGCACGAACTCGGCGTCGTCGGCGAACAGCGAGCGCAGCACGGTCGGATCGCGCCGGTCGACGGCGCGGGCATACCGTGCGACGACGTCCGCGAGGGCGAGGCGGTCCTCGACGGGGCTGCTCATGCCGGCATTCTCCATCGCCCGCCGGCCGGCGCGCGTCCCTCGTCCCGCTGACCGGACGGCGCCGCGCCGGGGCGGGTGAAGCGCAGGACGGGGCAGGTGCCCGGATGGTCGGTGACGGTCACGACCAGGCCGGCGTTCTCGGTGACGGCGGGGAGCAGCGCGGCATACGTCGCGGCGAGGGCGTCGGCGAACGTGCGGCGGTGCGGTGTCACCGATCGCGCGGCGCCGGGACGCAGCACGGTCGCCGTCCCGGCGCCGGCGGGTGCGCGCTCGCCGGTGATCACCACGTGGTCGAACCGGTCGGCGGTGATCGCATCGTCGTGTTCGCCGACGCCGATCATCACCGCGATGTCCGTGGGGTCGAGCATGGACTCGGCGGCCTCGGAGAGGACACGCACGGTGCGCGGCAGGCCCTGCGCCGGCATCAGGACGGCACGGTGCCCGGTGCCGACCGCGCTGACCCACGGCCCCAGCAGCGAGAACAGGGGAGCGGTGCGGGTTCCGAGGATGGCCACCGTCCCGGCGTCGTGGTGGGGGCCGCAGTGCCACAGCGCTCCGGACGGTCCGGGGATCCGGTAGGTGGGACGGGCGGCGGTGCCCCAGCCTTCCAGGGACTCCCGGACGCGGTGCAGCGCCGTCAGGGAGGTGACGATGTCGTCCATGACCACGTGCGACGGCAGCACACCGTCGAAGTCCGCGTGGACCGCCTCGGTCAGCGGCTTGTGGTGCCGCACGAGCACGTCGATCATCGCGCGGACGGTCCGGACGCGGTGCGCGGGATCGGTGGCCGGCGCGGTCGCGGGCGCACGGCGCTGCCGATCGAGTACAGCGGAAAGCTGCTCGGGGAACGAGGATTCCATGGGGCCTCCTGTCGTCACCGCCGCGTACCCGCCCGTGCCGGGCGCTAGGTCAGCGACGCTTCGTGGATCTCGCGGTCGAATGCGGGCAGCGGTCCCCCGGCGCGCAGGGTGGTCGCCAGCGCCGGATCGGCCAGGTGCAGCCGGCCGACGGCGATCAGGTCGAACTCCCCGCTGCCGAGACGCCGTTCGAGCTCGGGGATGTTGTCGTCGACCGGTGCCGAGCCGCTGATCCGGCTCTCCCGCAGCGACTTGCCGATGCCGACGCTGCCGACGGCCATCGTCGTGACCCCGGTCAGCTGCTTCGCCCAGCCGGCGAGCGAGAGGTCGCTGCCCTCGAAGGCGGGCGTGTCGAAGCGCCGGATGCTCGCATCGAGGATGTCGACCCCGGCCTCGACGAGAGCACCGAGGATCACCTTCAGCTCGTCGGGCGTCTCGGCGATGCGGGCGGTGTAGTTCTGCTGCTTGTGCTGCGAGAAACGGAACACGATGGGCAGGTCGTCGCCGATCTCGGCGCGCACGGCCTCGACCACCGCAGCGGGAAACCGGGTGCGGCGCTCGAGGTCGCCGCCCCAGGCGTCGGTGCGGGTGTTGGTGCCCTCCCACAGGAACGAGTCCAGCAGGTAGCCGTGCCCGCCGTGCAGCGCGATCCCGTCGAAGCCGACCTCCGCCGCGGCGGCCGCCGCGCGCGCATAGGCGGAGATCACGTCGGCGATGTCCTGCTCGGTCATCGCCTCCGTCGGGCGCGACGCCCGCGCGACGTAGTCGGCGGAATACGAGGTGACCCCCGGGGTGCCCCAGCTGCCCGAGGGGCGCATGGGCTTCAGTGCGGGGTCCACGGCGCTCATCGCGCCCCACAGCGGCCCGACGTGCCACAACTGCGGGACGATCCGCCCGCCGGCTGCGTGCACCTCGTCCACGACCCGGCGCCAGCCCGCCAGCGCAGCCGCGCCGTGCATGCGGGGTACCCGCGGATTGTCCACGGCCGTCGGATGATCGACGGCCACCCCCTCGGTGACGATCAGGCCGGTCCCGCCCTCGGCCCGCCGGCGGTAGTAGGCGGCGACATCGTCGCCCGGCACGCCGTCGATCGAGTACGACCGCGTCATGGGTGACATGACGATGCGGTTCGCCAGTTCGAGCGAACGCACGCGGAGCGGGCGGAACAGCGGGGAGGAGGAAGCCATGCGGTCGAAAACCTCTCTCGGCAGGACGGTATGGAATCTCCCGCCTCTCGGCGGGACGGTCTGGAAGTGGCCCGCCGGCCGGGTACGACACCGGCCGGCGGGCCCGTGCGGCTCACATTCCCATGCGGTCCGGCCGGCGGCGACCCGGTGTCCCACTCAGTGCGATCGAGGAACGGGCCGGCGTCCCCGGCCGCGTCAGCGCAACTTGATGCTGCCGCCGTCGGCCATCAGCGTCTGGCCCGTCATGTACCTCGAATCGTCGGACGCGAGGAACACGACCACCGGGGCGATGTCCGTCTCGGGATCGCCGATCCGCTGCAAGGGCACCTTCGCCGCCGCGGCGGCCGCCCGGTCGGGGAACGCCTGCTGCCAGGCGAGCACACCTTCCGTGGCGGCGAACGGGCACACGACGTTGACGCGGATGCCGTCGGCCGCCCACTCGTTCGCGGCCACGCGGCTCACCGCCCGGATCGCCTCCTTCGCCGCCGCGTACGACGTCTGCGTCGGCATGCCGTCGAGGGCGGATCCGGAGCCGAAGTTGACGACGGACCCGCGGGCCTGCTTCAACTGCGGGTGGCAGGCCTGCATGAGGTGCACGGTGGGGTAGAAGCCCGTGCCGAACGACAGGTCGAACATCTCCGCGGTGTGCTCGAGCAGCGGGGCCTGGCGGGACGCGTGCGCGTTGTTGACCAGGACGTGGATGCCTCCGAACGCCGCCACGGCGGCGTCCCGGATCCGCTCCGCGCTCTCGCGCCGGGAGATGTCGGCCTGCAGGAACTTCGCCTCGCCGCCGGAGTCGACGAGTTCGGTCTCGAGGGCGTGGCCGCGGTCGTCGTCGACGTCGACGAACAGCACGCGCGCGCCCTCGCGGACGAACACCCGGGTGACGGCGCGCCCGATCCCGCCCGCGCCGCCGGTCACGACGGCGGTTTTTCCGCTCAGTTTCACGACCGTGTCCTTCCGCTCAGGCGCCGACGGTCTCACCGGTGGCCAGCGCGACCTTCTCCAGTTCGGCCACACTGTAGGCCGAGTACGTCTCGTACGGTCCGCGACCGGAGAAGTAGGACGACAGCTGTCCGCCGAGTTCCTCGACGGTGAACGCGGAACCGGCGGCGTCGAAACGGTGCTCGACCTTGGGTGCTTCCATGAGCGCGACCATCTTGCCGTACACGACGAAGACCTGGCCGTTGACCTCGTCGGAGGCGGGGGAGGCGAGGTACCGGACCAGGGTGGCCACTCGCTCGGGCGCGAGCGGGTCCAGGCCCGACGCACCGGTGTTGTTCTCGCCGAACGCGTCCGCCGTCATGGCCGTGCGGGCGCGGGGGCAGATGGCATTGGCTCGCACCCCGTACCGCGACAGGCCCTGGGCGGTCGAGAGGGTCAGGGCCGTGATGCCGGCCTTGGCGGCCGAGTAGTTGGGCTGCCCGGCCGAGCCGAACAGGAACGCCTCGGAGGAGGTGTTGATGACGCGGCCGTAGACCGGGCCGTTTGCGTCCTTCGAAGCCTGCCGCCAGTGCACGGCCGCGGCGCGCGACGTCGCAGCGTGGCCCTTGAGGTGTACCCGGATCACGTCGTCCCAGTCCGACTCGGACAGGTTGAAGATCATCTTGTCGCGCAGGATGCCGGCGTTGTTGACCAGGATGTCCATCGAGCCGAACTCGGTGACCGCGGTGCGGACGAGTTCCTCGCCGAGTGCCCAGTCCGAGACGTCGCCGGTGACGGCGACGGCGCGGCCTCCGACGGCGCGGATCTCGTCGACGACGTCGTGGGCGGCGGCACCCATGTCGTTGACGACGACGGCGGCCCCGGCGTCGGCGAGGGCGAGGGCTTCGGCACGGCCGAGGCCGGCGCCTGCTCCGGTGACGACGGCGGCGCGGCCGTCGAGGGTCAGGTTCTGGGTCATGGTGGGCTCCTTGTGTCCGTGCGGGTATGCAGAACGATGACTGAAAACTAGTATTCATTCTATTGCTTGCACAAGGGTGTTCTCGGACCGCGGTCCCTCGGGTGGGAGGCGGTCCTCGAATCCTGCAGCCAGGCTGGTGGCCTGGCTCCTCGTTCGTCGCTATCCGGCCGTTGATCCAGGAATAGGAATATGTTCTACTGAATCTGCTGTGATCCGCGGCACACACGCGACGATCGTGTGGGCGTGCGCGTCCTCGCCCACCCACGAACTCCGGAAGGACCCGCGATGTCTCTGAACCTGGCCGACCTCACCGAGGCCGTCGTCGATGCGATACCCGACCGGACGGCCCTGAGCTGCGGGGACGAGTCCCGGACGTACGCCGAGTTCGACGCCCGCGCCAACCGGGTCGCGCATTACCTCGCGGCCGTCGGAGTGACCGCAGGTGATCATGTGGGCCTGCACATGCGCAACAGCCTCGAATTCCTCGAGGTCATGTTGGGCTGTTTGAAGATTCGCGCAGTACCCGTGAACATCAACTTCCGCTACGTGGGTGCCGAGCTCGTGCACCTCTACACCGATGCGGACCTCGTGGCACTCGTGCTCGACGACGAGTTCGCCGACGTCGCGGCGCAGGCCGTGCCGCACACCTCACGGCTGCGGCACATCGTCGTCGTCGGAAGCGCGGAGACGGCGGCGCTCGAACAGGCTGCGGCAGGTGCGGGTGCGACCGTGGTGCGGTATGCGGAGGCGGCGGAGAGCGCCTCGGCGGAGAGGGATTTCGGTGAGCGCAGCGGCGACGACCGGTACATCCTCTACACCGGCGGCACGACGGGCATGCCCAAGGGTGTGATGTGGCGGCACGAGGACTTCTACTTCGCGGCGCTGGCCGGCGGCAACCCGTACGGCGAACCGCACCGCAGCCCTGCCGATCTCGCCGCGGCCGCCGCGGCAAACGAGCACCCGATGTCCTATCTCGTCACGGCACCGCTCATGCACGGGGCTGCGATGTATTCGGTGCTGATGGGGTTGTTCACGGGTGCGAAGCAGGTGCTGATGCGGTCGTTCGAGCCGGTGGAGGCGCTACGCCTGATCGAACGGCACCGGATCGCGATCGTGATGGTGGTCGGCGACGCCATCAGCCGGCCGCTGGCCGACGCGGTGGCCGCACGCGGCAAGGAGTTCGACCTGAGTTCGCTGCTGGTCATCGGTTCCGGCGGGGCGCTGTGGTCGGCGAGTGTGCGCGCGCAACTGGCGGAGCTGCTGCCGAACGTCTACCTGCGCAACTCGTTCGGCTCGTCGGAGGCAGGCGCGACCGGCACCCTCGACGTCGGTTCGGACGGCCGTGCCCGGATCTCCCCGTCGCCGACGCTACGGGTGGTCGATACGGATCTGGCCGAGGTCGAGCCCGGCTCGGAGACCATCGGCTACCTCGCGCGCATCGGCCACGTCCCCCTCGGCTACTACAACGACCCGGACAAGTCCGCGGCGACGTTCCCCGAGCGCGACGGCGTGCGCATGTGCCTGCTCGGCGACCTGGCCACCGTGGAGCCGGACGGCTCGATCGTGGTACTCGGCCGCGGCTCGGCGTGCATCAACACCGGCGGCGAGAAGGTCTACGCGGAGGAGGTCGAGGAGGCCGTCAAGAGCCATCCAGCCGTCCTCGATGCGGTGGTGGCTGGAGTGCCGGATCCGCTACTGGGAGAACGGGTCTCGGTGGCCGTCCAGTTCCGTCCCGGTGTGGAAGCGCCCTCGGTCACGGAACTGGCCGATCACTGCCGGACCCTGATCGCCGGGTACAAGATCCCGAAGACGATCGTGTCGGTTCCCGAGGTGATGCGCTCACCGGCGGGGAAGGCGGACTATCGGTGGGCCAAGGCGACGCTCGAGAACGCGACCGTCGACGCCTGACGCCGTCGGACACGGGAGCGGCCGGCCCCACATCCGGGGCCGGCCGTTCCCGGTCTTCGGGGCACGTCAGCGGCCGGCTCGGGCGAGCAGCTCGCGCGCTTCGTCGCGGCCGTCGAGGACCCGTGCGGTGCGCTTGCGGATCCGCCACCGACCGTCGTTCTTGACGAGTTCGAAGCGGTTGGCCGTTACGCGCCAGACGCGGAAGCCGTTCTCGTCGTGCCGCAGCAGCTGCGAATGGCAGGTGGCCACGGCAGTGTCACCCTCGACCCGGATGTGCACAGGGTCGAGGAGGTGTCCGCATCCTTCGTGGATGTAGTCCTGGTGCGGCCGCGTGCGCACCATCTCCATGATCTCCTCGCGGCCGTTCATGGTGCGCATGTCGACGTCGTAGACGGCGTCCTCGGTCCACAATTCGCCCACCGCGGCGGCGTCACCGGCATCGACGGCCGGGCCGTAGGCGGTGACGATCTCCTGGACGGCGATCTTGTCCTCGAGGAGCTGGACGCGGGCGAGGAGGGACTGGACGAGCTGTGCGGTGTCGGTCATCGGGTCTCCTGTTCGGACGGTTCGGCCGGGGCGAAGTCCAGCCCCAGGTCGGTGCCGAGTGCCCGCAGGCACTCGAGTTGTTCGCAGTAGTGTTCGACGCCGGTCGCGGCGACGGTCGCCCCCACGACGGTGGCGCCGGCCTCGCGACGGCGTTCCAGGGACCGGACGGTGCGCTCGCGCGCGCCCAGCGGGTCGAGGGGCGCCCCGGTGTCGAGGACGACGTCGAAGCCCGCCGGGAGGTCCACCCGGCCCAGCATCGCGGTCAGGTCGGGCAGGGGCAGACCGAACGGCACCCAGCCGTCGCCGTGGGAGACGGCGCGGCGCAGCGAGCGCAGCGTGCGGCCCCCGATCCACAGCGGGACGCGGGGTTGGACGGCGTGCGGCTCCACGAGCAGGTTCTGGAATTCGTAATAGGACCCGTGGTACTCCGGCAGGCGTCGGGACAACGCGGCGCGCAACGCGGCCAGGGCGTCGTCGGCGCGGGCGCCCCGGTCGTCGAACGGGGCGCCGAGGAGGTCGAACTCCTCGCGCAGGCTGCCCACCCCGAGGCCGAGCGTCAGCCGGCCGCCGCTGAGGACGTCGAGGGTGCCGTAGCGTTTGGCGATCTCGAGCGGGTGGTGGTAACCCAGGACGAGCACCTGGGTGGCGAGCCGGATGCGGTGCGTCCGGGCGGCGAGATAGCTCAGGGTGGCGAGCGGGTCCCAGTAGGTGCCTCCGCGGGTGTCCGCGATGTCCACCGGCACGGCGACGTGCTCACTGCAGGTCAGATGGTGGAAGCCGAGCCGGTCGGCGGTCCGGGCCACCCGGACGAGGTCGTCGACGCCGGCGGCGCGTTCCCATGGTGAGTGCACGCCGGGGTGCTGGACCACGACGGGGCTGACGATTCCGATGCGCATGCGAGCCTCTCCGCTGCCGGGACTGGGAGGGTGTCGGTCCGTTGTACCGGACGGCATCGCTCCGTCGCGGCCGACGTTCCGATGAGCGGGATCCGGGTCGATCGCGGACGCGAGGCGCGTCAGGGTCGCAGGTGGGAGATTCGCGCCGCCGATCACTACTGGTGGCGAGAGTGAGCTGATACACTTTCAGAATTCATTTCAGTTTTCCCGCTTCCACCCCGGGAGCAGATGTATCGGGAGGCCGCAGATGGCAGTCGTCGAAGCAACGGAACCGACAGCTACCTCCGCCCCGCGGCGCGACGTGCCGCCGTCGATGGTCGAACGGATGACACTCATCCTCGACGCGTTCGAGGGCCGGTCCTCGCGGCTGACGCTGGAGGAGGTGGCGTGCCGCACCCGGCTGCCCCGCTCGACCGTGCACCGCATCCTCGATCAGCTCGTGAAGCTGAACTGGGTCGATCACGCATCCTTCGGCTACTGCCTCGGCCGGCGGGCGCTCGGTCTCGGCGGCGGGGACGGTGGCCACGGGGAGATCCGGGCGTCGGCGGCGCCGCTCCTGCACGAGCTGCACATGCAGACCGGCATGGTGGTCCACCTCGCCGTCCTCGACGGCGCCGAGAGCGTCTACCTCGACAAGGTCGGCGGCCGCTTCGCCGCGGCGCTGCCCTCGCGGGTCGGCGGCCGGGCATCGGCGTATACCACTGCCGGCGGCAAGGCGATGCTCGCGTGGCTCGAGCCCGAACGCGTGGACGACCTGTACGAGCGGCGCCTGGCCCGCCGCACCGAGCACACCATCGGTGACCTTGCGACCCTGCACCAGGAACTCAGCCGGATCCGGCAGCGGCGCGGTCTGTCGTTCGAGCGCAGCGAGTCCGTACGCGGCGTTGCCTGCGTCGCCGTCGCGGTGCGCGGGCACGACGGTCCGGTCGCCGCGATCTCGCTGTGTGGCGACGCCCGCACCGCGCAGCTCGAGCGGGTCGCGCCCCTCGTGGTGGATGCCGCCCGGGAGGTCTCCCGCAGCCTCTACCCGGAACTCGGCGCCCCGCGCCGGGGCCGCAGGGCACCCGAACCGCCCGAGAGCACGTGGTCCCCGGACGCGATGGACCGGTTGCTGTCGGTCCAGAGCGGGCAGTGGCTCTAGCGACCAGCGGCGCCAGCGGTCACCAGCTCTGATCGAGACCGCGGCCTGGGCACCGCCGACAGCGGTTCGTCGGCGCGTCCTGCGCCGCCCCCGGCGGACTGCACCCAGACCGTCGGCGCGCGTGATCCGGCGCCCAACATGTAGAGGATCGGCTGCGGCCGCCGGCGGAACAGCCGATACGGTATGCCGCGGTCCGCGGCACTCCCAGTCGACTTCTGTCCGTGCCGGTGCACTCGAATTCGGTTTCGGACGGGCGGGTGTCATTGCCGCGGATCGGTGACACCTGCTGGTTCGACGCCTCAGTTCCGCACCGCATCCGATCGGTCGCAACCGAGCCCTCCGAGGCGCTCGTGGTGACCAACGATGTTCCCGTGCAACAGCGGGACAACGAGGGCATGGCGAGCGGGCGGTCGACCCGACCGAGGATGCGATCGCCGAGGCCGTGTCGGCCGAGCACCACAGGCGCATGGCCGCCGTGCTCGACGACTTCACTGCCGCCGCTGCACCGGTGTTCGAGCGGATGGCCCGGCTGGGACACATCAGGATCTGCGCAACGACCTGGATTCCAGCCAAGTGGCCTTCGTGACGGCGGCTGCCATCCGCGGGGTGGAGGAGGTGTGACCACCGACCACTGAATTCACCAGGCACACAGCGGTCTTCACCGGTTTACTACCGACACCGCCGGATCAGGGCGCATGAAGTGCCGACGGGAGTACCCGGAGCAACCCCCGCGCCGAGCGGATGTCGGATGCTCTCCTCGCGCGGCGCCAGTCCGTGCCTGCTTCTCGGGCGCGCGGTACCCAGCTCGCGCGCGTTCCGTGCGGCGCTCGGCCCGGCTGCCACCGCGAGTGCTCGTGCGGGGTCCGGGCTGCAATCCGCTGCAACGTTGAGTGGGCTCGCCCCCTCTCCCTACATTCGTGGCCTGGGTTACACGGCGTGAGACGAGAACCGTCCCGAAGTCTCGTCACGCTCGGGGCCTGAACCTGTGCGGCCGGCCCTCAGACAGAAAGTAGAGGAGAGCAATGGCGCTGAACAAGAGTGCATTACTGAGCGCGTATCGGAAGATGTCGGAGATCCGCGAATTCGAGGACCGGTTGCACGAGGAGAACGCGACCGGCGACATCCCGGGGTTCATCCACCTGTACTCGGGGCAGGAAGCGATCGCAGTCGGTGTGTGCGAGAACCTGAACGACACCGACTACATCGGCTCCACCCACCGCGGGCACGGCCACTGCATTGCCAAGGGGTGTGACCTCGACGGGATGATGGCCGAAATCTTCGGCAAGAACGACGGATTGTGCCACGGCAAGGGCGGATCGATGCACATCGCCGACCTGTCGGTCGGCATGCTCGGCGCGAACGCGATCGTCGGCGGTGCCCCGTCGCTGGCGATCGGCGCTGCGCTGAGCGCCAAGACCCTGGGGAACGGCGGTGTCGCGGCCTCGTTCACCGGCGACGGCGGATCCAATCAGGGCACCGTGTTCGAGGCCATGAACATGGCGGTCGTGCTCGAGTTGCCGATCGTCTTCGTCATCGAGAACAACGGATTCGGTGAGGCCACCGGCCGCGACTACGCGGTCGGCACACCGAGTATCGCTGGGCGGGCCGCGTCGTTCGGGATGCCCGCCACCACCGTCGACGGTACCGACTTCTTCGAGGTCCACGAGGCAGCGCGCGAGGCGGTCGAACGAGCCCGCAGGGGAGGCGGTCCCTCCACCATCGAGGCGGTGGCACACCGCTGGCACGGCCACTTCGAGGGCGACGCCCAGCTGTACCGCACCGCGGACCAGGTCGCCGAACTCCGCAGGACCCAGGATCCGCTGGTGAAGTTCCGCGCGAAGGTCGACGGCAAGAAGGTCACCGCGAAGGAACTCGATGCGATCGACGCCGAGGCTCGTGAACGGGTCGACGTCGCCGTCACGAAGGCGCGAGCTGCCGAGTACCCGCCGCTGACGAACCTGCTGACCGACGTCTACGTGTCGTACTGAGAGAGAGAACGAAAATGACCACGTCGAAGACGACATATCGCGAAGCGATCAAGGCCGCACTCGCACAGGAGATGCAGCGGGACGCGACGGTCGTGCAGATCGGTGAGGACCTGCGCGGTGGTCACGCCGGCACCAATCCGGAACTCGAGTCCGGGAAGGTGGAGGCGTTCGGCGGTGTGCTGGGGGTGACGAAGGGTCTGTGGACCGAGTTCGGTTCCGACCGTGTCATCGACACCCCGATCACCGAGTCCGCGATCATCGGCATGGCAGCCGGCGCTGCTCTGACCGGGCTGCGGCCGGTGGCCGAGTTGATGTTCATGGACTTCTTCGGAGTCTGCTACGACGCGCTCTACAACCAGGCGGCGAAGTTCCGGTACATGTTCGGCGGCAAGGCCCGTACCCCGCTGGTGGTGCGGGGCATGATCGGCGCCGGATTCTCCGCCGCCGCTCAGCACTCGCAGTCACCGTACAACGTGTTCGCCGCCGTTCCCGGCCTCAAGGTCGTCGCCCCGTCGAACGCCTACGACGCCAAAGGCCTGCTGATCCAGTCGATTCGCGACGACGATCCGGTCGTGTTCTGCGAACACAAGACACTCTACGACGTTAAGGGCGAGGTTCCGGACGAGCCGTACACGATCCCGTTCGGTGTCGCCAACTACACCCGTGAAGGCACGGACGTCACGATCATCGCGCTGTCGGCGATGGTGAACGCCGCCAACGCCGCCGCGGACAAGCTGGCCGCCGAGGGGATCTCCGTCGAGGTCGTCGACCCCCGCACGGTGTCGCCGCTCGACGAGGAGGGCATCCTCGAATCCGTGGCGTCCACCGGCCGGGTAGTGATCGCCGACGAGTCCGCGGCGCGCTGCGGGTTCGGTCACGACGTCGCCGCGCTGATCGCGACGCGTGCTTTCGGGTCACTGAAGGCGCCGATCGAACTGGTCACCCCGCCGCACACTCCGGTGCCGTTCTCCCCGGTCCTCGAGCAGGCGTGGCTGCCGAACGCGGCTCGGATCGAGGCCGCCGTCCGCAAGGTTGTGAGTGCCTGACATGAGTGAGATCAAATTGATCGAAGTTCCGAAGTGGGGCCTGTCCATGGAGGAAGGCACCGTGGCGGAGTGGCTGGTCGAGGAGGGAGCGTCCTTTTCGAAGGGCGACCTGATCTGCGAGATCGAGACCAGCAAGATCGCCAACCAGTTGGAGGCGCCGTTCGACGGGGTGCTCCGACGGGTCGTCGCCAAGCCGGGGGAGACGTTGCCGGTCGGTGCGGTGCTGGCGGTGTCGGCCGAGGCTGCAGTCTCCGACGCCGAAATCGAGGAATTCCTCGCCGGCATCGGGGCGGATCAGGTGCCGACCCCGGCCGAGTCCGGGCGCTCACCGGCCGGACAGCCCGCCCCCGCGCAGCCGGATCTCGAGAGCAGCCCGCCGGCGCCGGCGGCCCACGAATCGGTACCGGTGACCGGGGCGACCACCGGGTCCCGTCAGCGGCCCGGTGCGATGATCGTTCCCGATGCCCTGCGAGGACGGACGAACGGTGACGTGTTCGCGACCCCGCACGCCCACCGCTTGGCGGACGAGTTGTCGATCGACCTGGCCCGTGTGACGGGGACCGGCCGGGACGGCCGGATCTCCGTTGCCGACATCCACGACACGATCCGGGCGGCCGGTGGAACCGTCGCACAACCGCCGTCGCCGACGCGGTCAGGTATACCGGGACGTTCCTTCGAGGACGACAGCACCGTCCCGGCCACCCCCGTGGCCCGACGTCTGGCCGCATCCCTCGGGATCAACCTGCACGACTGCCGGGCCACCGGGTCACGCGGCCGGGTGTGTGAGGCCGACGTCCGCGAGGCCGAGTGCCGGTTCCGGCTGCAACCGGAAGTCGTCGCAGCGCCCGAACCCGTCGCGGAGGCGGAGTTCGAGACGATTCCGTTCACCGCGATGCGCAAGGCGATCGGGCAGCGGTTGCAGGAGTCGAAACGCAGCGCCCCGCACTTCCGGCTCACCGCGGACCTGCAGATCGACGATCTTCTGGCCTTGCGGGCAAAGATCAATGCAACCGTTCCGGCCGTCAAGCTGTCGGTCAACGATTTCGTCGTCAAGGCGTGTGCCGCGGCGCTGCGGAAGGTGCCCGATGTCAACGTTCAGTTCGACGAGGCGACACAGTCGGTGCTGCGCTATGCAAGTGCCGACATCTCGGTGGCTGTCGCACTGCCGTCGGGTCTGATCACCCCGATCGTGCGCGGCGCCGACGGCAAGACTCTCGCCGAGATTTCCGGGGAGGTGCAGTCACTGGTGACCAAGGCCAAGACCGGGAAACTGGCGGTCGACGAGTTCCAGGGCGGCACCTTCACGGTGTCCAATCTCGGCATGTTCGGTGTGCGGGAATTCGACGCGATCATCAACCCACCGCAGGGCGCCATCCTCGCGGTCGGTGCCGCACAGGAGCGTCCCGTCGTTGTCGACGGTCAGGTCGTTGCGCGCACGATGCTCACCGTCACGCTCTCGTGCGACCACCGGGTGATCGACGGCGCGCTCGGCGCGACCTTCCTGCGAGAACTCCGGCGTTTCGTCGAGTCACCCGCGCTGATGCTGGTCTGAGAGGTACACCATGACAGAGAAATACGACGTCCTCGTCGTCGGCAGCGGGCCGGGTGGCTATGTCGCCGCAATCCGTGCCGCGCAGCACGGTCTGCGCACCGCCGTCGTCGAGCGGGACCGGCTCGGCGGGATCTGCCTGAACTGGGGGTGCATCCCTACCAAAGCGTTGCTGCACGGTGCCGATGTCGCCCACACGCTGGCGAACCTTCGGCCGCTCGGGTTCAGTGCGAGTGGTGTGGAATTCGACATGGCACGCCTCGTCGAGTTCAGCCGGTCGGTGTCGGGGCGACTGTCCGACGGCATCGGCTACCTGATGAAGAAGAACGGCATCGACGTCGTCCGGGGGTCGGCGCGGCTGCTCGACAAGGGAGTCGTCGCAGTGACGGCCGCGGACGAGTCGGTGTCCGAGTATCGGGCCGACCACGTCATCCTGGCCACCGGAGCCCGGCCGCGTTCGGTTCCCGGTGTCGTGCCTGACGGCGACCGGGTCTGGACATACTTCGATGCTCTGGTCCCGTCGGAGCTGCCGAAGTCATTGCTGGTCATCGGATCCGGTGCCATCGGCGTCGAATTCGCGAGTCTGTACAACGATCTCGGGACTGACGTCACCCTCGTCGAATTGGCCCCGCAGATCATGCCGGTCGAGGATGCTGCCGTCGCAGGCCATGTACGGCGGCAGTTCGAGAAGCGAGGCATCGGGATTCACACCGGCGCCTCGGTGTCCGAACTGACGGTCGGCACGGATGCCGTCACCGTGGCCGTCCGGTCGGCCGACGGAACGATCGATGAAGCGACCGTGGACAGAGTTCTCGTTGCGGCCGGAATCCAGGGCAACGTCGAGGGTCTCGGCCTCGAGGAACTCGGTGTCGAAGTCGATCGCGGATTCGTCACCACCGACCAGTGGTGTCGCACTACCGCATTCGGCGTGTACGCGATCGGTGACGTGGCGGGCGCACCCTGCCTCGCCCACAAGGCCAGCCACGAAGCCGTGCTGTGTGTGGACAGGCTCGCCGGTGCGGATCACGTCCGGCCGTTGGACCGCGACTACGTTCCGGGCTGTACCTACGCGAGGCCGCAGGTCGCCAGCCTCGGTCTCACCGAAGAACGAGCGCGTGCGACCGGCCGTCGCCTGCAGATCGGGCAGTTCGATCTGCAGGCGTCCGGAAAGGCGCGCGCGATCGGCGAAGCCGACGGCTTCGTGAAGACGATCTTCGACGCCGACAGCGGCGAACTCCTCGGTGCCCACATGGTCGGCCCGGATGTCACCGAGCAGATTCAGGGATTCGGCATCGCTCGATCCCTGGAGGCGACCGCCGACGATCTCGCCGAGGTCGTCTTCGCGCACCCGACACTATCGGAGGCGATGCACGAATCGGTTCTGGCCGCACTGGGCCGTCCGATCAACATGTAGCAAGTCCCGCCGAACCGCGGACCCGGGTGGGACCGTGGTTCGGCGGGAACTCACGCCCAGGAATCGAACAAAACGTGAATCCCATACCTGGAACATCACCCGAGGGGCCGGTTCCGTCGGGCCGCAGATTGCTTCGACTGGAGGTCCGCAATGCGCAAACCCCCATCGAACGCAAGCCGAACTGGATCAAGACCCGCGTCAAGACGAGTCCTGCGTACGCCGAACTCGAGAGCCTGGTCGAACGCGAAGGACTGCACACGGTGTGTGCGGAAGCCGGCTGCCCCAACATCTTCGAATGCTGGGAAGACCGCGAAGCCACGTTCCTGATCGGCGGTCGGCAGTGCACGCGCCGCTGCGACTTCTGCCAGATCGACACCGGCAAACCCACCGACCTCGACCGGGACGAGCCCCGCCGCGTCGCCGAGTCCGTGCACGCGATGGGACTTCGGTACTCCACCATCACCGGGGTTGCCCGCGACGACCTGCCCGACGGCGGCGCCTGGCTCTACGCCGAAACCGTCCGACAGATCCACGCCCTCAACCCCGGGACCGGCGTCGAGAATCTCGTCCCCGACTTCAGCGGAAGGCCCGACCTGCTGGCTGAGGTGTTCGACTCCCGGCCCGAGGTGCTCGCCCACAACCTCGAGACCGTGCCGCGGATCTTCAAGCAGATCCGCCCCGCGTTTCGCTACGAACGCTCGCTCGGTGTGCTCGCCGCGGCCCGCGACTTCGGCCTGATCACCAAGTCGAACCTGATCCTCGGTATGGGGGAGACCCCACAGGAAGTGCAGCAGGCGATGATCGACCTGCACGATGCCGGCTGCGACATCCTCACCATCACCCAGTATCTGCGTCCCTCGCCGCGGCACCACCCGGTAGAGCGGTGGGTCGAGCCGGAAGAATTCGTCGAGTACTCGAAGGCCGCCGAGGAGGTCGGTTTCGCCGGCGTCCTGGCGGGGCCGCTCGTGCGTTCCTCGTACCGCGCCGGCCGCCTCTACGCCGACGCCATGGCTCACCACCGCCGTGAACTCGCGGCTCCCCTCAGCCATCTCGCCGAAGCGCACCCGTCAGGAGATTGACCACATGAGTTCCGCTATCGAAGACAACCGCATCATCGAATTCGCCCGTCGCGGGCTGCCGTACGGGGGCGGAAGTCCCGGCGACCTTCTGGTCGAATTCGGTATGACCCCAGCCGATTATCTGATCCGGTTGGGTGAGATCCTCGACAGCCCTGTCGCCTTACGACTGCACCCCCGGCTACGTGCGGACCTGCGCAACTTCGTCGCTGCGCGCACCCCTGCGCCGCGCGCCGCGCCGAATCGGAGCGACCAGGTTCGGAGAGGATCCCGGTCCGCCGCGGTGTGAGCCCCGGGAGCAGGGCACGCGTGCCCCCAGATTCGTCGACACGGAGGCGGCGGGGTTCGGAGCGAGATGTTCGCAGGCGGAATGTCACCTGATCACACGGACTTCGACACCGTCCGCGAACCGGTACGGCTGGGGCGTCAGCACAGGGCCGAGGCTCTTGCGCAGCCGGGAGACCTCGGCGCGGACGGCAACGATGTGGTCCCGGTCGCCGAACAGGGCCTCGCTCAACGACGCGGCATCGATACCGGCCGATCGGGTACGTGCCAATACCCTCAGAATCTGCGCGTGCCGCGGTGACAGGGCACGCGTCCATTCCATCTCCCCCCGCACCGTCGCCCGAGGGGCCGCCCCCAGGTCGAGTTCGAGTTCGATGGCCGTCCGTTCCGCGCGGCGGCGCACCAACCATGCGTCACCGAGCGGTTCGGGTACGCAAAGTCCGAGACCGGGCACGAGCAGTGGTCGGTCGGCCTCCGGTGATGCCAGTCGTTCGGGAACGCCGATGCCGCTGGCTGCCACGACCCAGCCGTGACCGTCCACGACGACAGCAGGCCCGCACGTCCTTGCGAGCACCGGCGCCGCGTCAGTACGGAGCCTGTCGAGGTGGGCGGCATGCTCGCGCCAGAGCATCGACTCAGCCAACCGCACAGCCGTCTGCACGAGGGCCACGGTGGCCGGATGCACCGACATCGCCGACCCGCTGAGATCCAGTACGCCGAGTACCTCGCCGGAGCGTGGATCGTGGACCGGTGACCCCGTACACGACCAGCCGTAGTGGGACCGCGCATAGTGTTCGGCCGAGAAGAGCTGTACCGGAGCGTCCTCGACCAGCGACGTGCCGACAGAATTGGTGCCTACCGACTTCTCCGACCAGCGGGCGCCTTCCACGAATCCGAGGACGTCAGCTTCCCTCTGCACGTCGCGTGCACCCTCTCGCCACAGCACCACCCCGTCCGAGTCGGCGACGACCACGATGAAGTTCGCGTCGCTCGCCACCTCGGTCAAGGCGCCGCGTAGCTCGGGCAGAACCGACGTCAGGGCACTTCGTGCACGGCGAGCTTCGAGTTCGGAGACGTCCGCGAGTACGACGTCCTCACACCGGGCGGGACTGACACCGTCTGCCCGAAGACGCGACCACGACCGGGCGACAACGTCACGCGGAGGCACCGGCGGCGTCCGACCGGACATCACCGCGTCGTGGACGTCGCTCAACAATCGGGCGCGTCGCGACAAGTCTTCACCGGAACCGAAAGCGAGCAACCGTTGGCGCGCCGAACTGGCCCTACTCACACCGTTCAGCCTACCGTCAGGAGTGTGAGCCGCACCATGGCCCCTGCCGTCTGCGGCCATCACGAACGCGGAAGTCGTCGACGATCTCACGCACTCGTCGAGGAGTGGTTCGTTGCCGGCGCCTGCGACGGATTCAACCTGATGTGTCCGGCGTATCCGGATTCGCTGGACGACTTCGTCGACCTCGTCGTCCCGGAACTGCAGCGCCGCAGCCTGTTTCGCGCCACGTACCCGGGTACCACGTTGCGCGACAGTCTGGGACTGTGGTCCTTCGCGTAAAGGCGCTCGGGTGATGGCGCCGCTCGGGTAGTGGACAGCGGGTTATGGGTCCTGCTCGTCGAGCACCCGCCCGATGAAGCCACCGAGTCGAGTCTCGAGGTGGCGGATCCGAGTCTCGGTGGGCAGTGCTCGATCGGGCTGATTGCCAGGCAGTGGCAGCAGCTCTCGCACATACAGTGAGCACGCGAAGTTGCTGCACATGTAGGTTCCGACGCTGTTTCCGGCCTTGCCGCCGGCGCCGGCCTTGCGTGCCGTGAACAGCGCCGTTCCGCCGATGCGGTGAACGGCGTGGCAGATGGTGCACATCGTGCTGCGCGGCCGGGAGCTGTCGGTCTCGGCCTGTCGCAACTCGATTCCGACCACCTGCCCGGCGTGCTGGGCAATCAGATACGCGCGAAGCGGGGCTCGGGGGTCCGTCCAGCCGAAGAAGTCGAGTTCCGCCCAGCGCACGGTGTCGAAGTCGGGCGGGAACGTCACCGTCCTGATCTTGCTGCGCGAGCTGTTGACGAACGATCCGAGGACGTCGTCGCGGGACGGTGCCTGCATCACCACTATTCCTTCCACGTTTGATTCATGAAACAAGTGGAGTATAAACTCGCGGGCATGGGTCGCCACAAGGATGTCGAGCGTCGGCGCGCGCTCCTCGAGGGCTGCTGCGCCTACGCCGAGGAGCAGGGGCTGTTCGGTCTCACCCTCCGCCCGCTGGCCGATCGGCTCGAAACGTCGACCCGAAATCTCCTCCACCACTTCGGCAGTCGTGAGAACCTGATCGTCGAGATCGTCGACCGCACCCTGGTGACCCATCTGACCGCGTCGCGGGATCTGCTCCTGCGGATCCGCGATCTCTCGGCCGACGAGTCGTCGCCGTCGGCGACCGCCGCCCACGTGACCGCCGTGATCTCGCAGGGGCTCGAGATGGCGTGGGCGGAAGCGCACACGCCGGATGGGCGCCGGCGAACCGCCATGTTCTTGGAGATCTATGCCGCGGCGACGCGGGATCCCGAGCTGCAGCAGACATTCCTCGTCCCGGTGGTGACGGAATGGGTCGACCCCATGGCCGCGGCGATCGAGGCCGCGGGCGCGTCACCGGGCGCGGCCCGGTCCGTCGCCTCGCGCATCCTCGCGGCCCATCGAGGTCTTCTCCTCGAGGATCTCGCGCTCGGCTGCAACGTCGCCACCGATGCCGCGCATCGGGACGCCGTCCTGGCGGTCCGTACCGAGATCTCCCGTGCGACTTCCTCGGGCGGGGAAGGGGTCCATGACCCGGCGGAGTGAGCAGCCCGCCAGTCGTTCGTCGCGATCTCGTTCGCACCGCTGTTCCGGGCTTTCCCGTCGTCGCCGGGGTCGCCGGCCGGCCTGGTATCGAGCCCCGGCTCGATCGGCTGACCGGCACGAGCTGCCGGACCTTTCCTGGGCACCTGTTCTCGCCAGGCTCGCAATCTTCGACACACCGGTCTTGCTAACGATAACGATTATCAGTAGCTTCTGTGGCGCTGGGTACTGCGGGAGATGCGAGCGGAAGGCCACGTGTGGCACACCTACTGCTGGTGGAGAGCTGGGTCGGCGCAATGGGAACGTTGCTGCCGAGAGCGATTGCCGACCTGGGAGTCGAGTTCACGTTCCTGACCCGACGGCCGGAGCACTACCCGGACACCCTGCCGGACGGTTCCCCGCATCCGCTGCGTCTCGGTCGCGCGGTAGCGACTGCCGAGACCAACGATCCGGCTGCCGCACTCGAGGCGGCGCGGCGGATCGATGCCGAGGCAAGGATCGACGGCGTCCTCACCAGCTGCGACTACTACCTGCCGACCGCCGCGCGAATTGCCTCCGCACTCGGACTTCCCGGTCCGACACCCGAGGCGATCGAGACCGCCTGCGACAAGGCGCGCACCCGGGCGGTGTTGGATTGCGTCGGTGTCCCGGGGCCGCGGCACACCACCGCGTCGGTCGACGACACGATCCGGCTCCGTACCGCGGCCGAGTCGGTGGGATTCCCCTTGGTGGTCAAACCCACCGATCTGTGTGCGGGAATGTTCGTGCGACGCGCGGACAGTTGGCTGGATGTCGAGTCGGCGGTGCACGCGCTGCGGGGGTTCGAGATCAATGCGCGCGGGCAGCGGCGGAACTCGACGGTGTTGCTCGAGGAGTTCCTCACCGGCCCGGAATTCAGTGTGGAGAGCTGGATTTCGCGCGGCAAGGTCCACACGGTCGGCGTGACCGACAAGAGCTTGGGTGGGGCGTCGGGTTTCGTGGAGACCGGGCACATGTTCCCGGCCGACCTGGCTGAGGGAGACCGCGCGAGAGTGGTGGCCGCCGCGGAGGAGGCGATCGATGCGGTGGGTCTCGATCACGGTGTGGTGCACACCGAACTACGCCTGACCGCCGCTGGGCCGCGGATCATCGAGATCAATCCACGGCCGGCCGGCAATCAGATCACCGAGCTGATCCGGCATGTGAGCGGAGTCGACCTGCCGCGGGTGGCGGTCGAGCTCGCACTGGGACGCGAGCCGATCGTCCCGACGGTCCCGGACGAGCACCGTGACGGCGGACGGCCCTCGAGCGCAGCCGTGAGCATGCTGGTGCCGACGAGGGCGGGTGTTGTCACCGGAATCGAGGGAGTGGACACCGTCGCAGCCGATCCGTCGGTGGTCTCGGCGGCGTTCAAGGGGCCCGGTCACCGAACCACGCCGGGAATGGACAACAACAGCTACCTGGGCAGCGTCGTCGTCATCTCGCCGGAGCGGTCCGGGGCCCGCCCGCTGGCGGAGCGCCTGTTGTCGTCGATCTCCGCCACATACGGCGAGGAGCCGGCGTCATGACCGCCACCTCAGCGATCGGTACCGCGACGAACGGTCGCCTGGCTGCGCTTCTCGAGCGCTACCGCACCGACCCTGCCCGGCGTCCCGCGCGCGATGTGGTGGTGTCGGTTGCGTTCACCACGTCACAGGGAGTACGGCACGGCGGGCGCAGTGGCGGCTACCGCAACCAGGTGATCTCGCTGCGGGTGGGGGCTGCGACGGGCTCGTGCGCGGTCGAGCCGGGCTCGGTGGATCCGGAGATCGTGCACGCGTGCGCAGGGGTGGCGGTGGCCGATCTGCTGCACCATGCCGAGATCGCCGTGCAGATCGCCGCACTCGATGCTTACCTGACGCACCAGCGCCCGCACTCGGGTGAGCCCCGCGCAGTGACGGTGCAGCTGGATTCCGGGGATTCGCTGCAGCGCTCGCTGGCCCGGGCGCATCACGTGACCGGGCTGGTCGACGCACCACCCGACGGGCGGGTGCTGGTGATCGGAGTGGTCAACTCGCTGCTCGTCAGCTTGCGCGAGCGCGGGCTGCGGTACGTGCCGTGTGATCTGAAGGGCGGCACCACCGAGTGGGGTGAGCCGATCGTTACCGACTTCGCCGAGCATCTCGACGAGTGTGATGCGGTGCTGGCCAGCGGAATGATGCTGGGCAACGGCACCGTCGACACCTTGTTCGCGCGGGTGGCAAGGTCCGGCCGGCGGCTTCCGGTCACGATGTTCGCCCAGAGTGGCGCCGCGGTCGCCCGGGAGTTGCTCGGACGCGGCATCGACGCACTCTCCGCCGAGCCGTACCCGTTCTTCTGGCTGACCGGGGACGCCGGCCCGATCTACCTGTACCACGGGTCGCGTGCACGATGACCGTGATCGATTCGCCGGCGCGGGTGGGGAACAGCCCACTCGTGCGCATCCTCACCCCGGTGCCGAACCCGCATCCGGGCTACTTCGCGAAGATCGAGTCGCTCGGCTTCGGTGGGCTCAAGGCGCGGTCGGCCCTGTCGATGCTGGCCGGTGCCCGGCGACGCGGGGAACTGCGTGACGGCGCGCGGATCGTCGAATCCACCAGCGGCACTTTGGGGGTCGGGCTGGCATACGTGGCACAGCCACTCGGCCACCCCGTCACCCTGGTGGTGGACTGCGAGCTCGAACCCGCCATGCGCAATCTGCTGTGCGCGCTGGGTGCCACCGTGGAGATCGTGGGCCGTCCGCACCCGGAGGGCGGGTGGCAGCAGGCCAGGCTCGACGTCCTGCACCAAATTCTTGCCGCCGACCCGGATGCGTACTGGCCCAACCAGTACGACAATCCCGACAACGCCGTGGGCTACCACGGGCTCGCCGACGAGATCGTCGCGGGCCTGGCCGCACAGGGTATCGAGCGGGCCGAGGTGCTTGTGTGCAGTGTGGGCACCGGCGGCCACAGCAGCGGAGTGGGTCTGCGGTTGCGGCAGGTGTGGCCGGACCTGCGGATCATCGGGGTCGATGCGGTGGGGTCGACGATCTTCGGACAGCCTGCCGCCTGCCGGGTCATGCGGGGACTGGGCAGCAGCGTGCATCCGGGCAATGTGCGATACGAGATGTTCGACGAGGTGCACTGGGTCGGCCCGCGCGAGGCCGTGCACGCCTGCCGCAGCCTGGCGCGGGACGGGTTCCACACCGGCGGCTGGTCGACGGGTGCGGTGGCCACGGTGGCCGGGTGGGCGGCCACCCGCTGGCCGGGCCCGGTGGTCACCGTCTTTCCGGACGGCCCCGACCGCTACCTGCGCACCATCTTCGACGACGACTGGTGCGCTCGGCACGGCCTGCTCGCTCCGCCGCGAACACATCCGCACGAGATCGCCGAGTGCGGTGACCCGGCGGAGTGCTGGACGCGGTGCGAATCCGTGCGGGCCCCGCACCCGTCGGCGAGGGACCGGATGGAGACGGCGCGATGAGCCTGACCTGGTCGGTGAGCACCCTCGCCCTGGCCCGGCCGTTCCGGATCAGCCGGGCGGTGATGTCGTCCCGCCAGGCGGTCACGGTCACCGTGACCGATCCCGAAACGGGATCGTGCGGCCGCGGCGAGGTCGTCACCTCCGTGTTCGCGGGCCTGGACGTGCACCACATCGAGACCCAGCTGCGGGCAGTCGCGGCGTACTGCGGTGCCCGAGGGATCCCCGAAACGATTCCGGCACAGGTGCACCCGGCGGTTGCCGGCGCCGTGTGGTCCGCCGTCGCCGACTACCGGGCACGTGTGAACAGGCAGACGGTCGCTGCGCACCTCGGGTTGCCGCTGCCCGCCGAGATCCCGATCTCCCGCACCCTCGGAATCGGTGCGCCCCAGGACATGGCCGCCGAGGCCGCCGAGTTGTCCGGGCGTGGGTTCGCTCTGCTGAAGGTCAAGACCGACGCCGACCCGACCGAATCGGTACGGCGGCTGGCCGCCATCGCCGCTGCCGCTCCAGGCGTGGATCTGATCGTCGACCCGAACGAAGCGTGGACCGCGGCCACCGCCCTGTCGGTGCTCGCCGACAGCGGTGGTCTGCCGATCGTCGCGCTCGAACAACCGCTGCCGGTGCACGACCGCGACGGAATGCGGGAGCTGCGCAGCCGCACCGATCTTCCGCTCGTCGCGGACGAGGCCGTCCACGGCCTGGCGGACCTGGACGAGCTGACCGGCCTCGCGGACGTGGTGAACATCAAACTCGCCAAGTGCGGCGGCATCTACCGCGCCCACGCACTGGCCGCGGCGGCCGGCGCGCGCGGAATGGAGGTGATGCTCGGCTGCCTGGTGTGCAGCTCGCTGGGTATCGCCCCCGCGGCGCAGCTGGCGTCCCTGGCCCGATGGTGCGACCTGGACGGGCACCTGCTGCTCGCCCGAGACCCGTGGGCCGGCCTCGGGGGTGAAGACGGAAAGCTGCGCCCGAGCGGCCTGCCCGGACTCGGCGTGTACCGACCCGACAACGAGGAAACGCGATGACCGCCAACGACTCCCCGGCAGGGACATTCGCTCTGCTGCGCAGCTTCCCCCGCTCGGTACAACTGCTGGTGCTCAACCAGTACGGCGTCAACACCGGTTTCTACATGCTGGTGCCGTACCTGTCCATGCATCTGACCGGGAACCTGGGTCTGTCCCTGACGATCACCGGCCTGGTCCTCGGGGTGCGTACCCTCAGCCAGCAGGGCTTGTTCCTGATCGGGGGCACCGCTGCCGACCGGCTCGGACCCCATCGGGTCATCATCGCCGGCTGTGCCCTGCGGTCGGTGGGCTTCGCAGTGTTCGCTGTGGGCACCAGCGTGCCGCTGCTGCTTCTCGCCTCAGTTCTGTCGGGATTGGCTGGGGCTCTGTTCAATCCGGCCGTGCGCTCCTACATCGCGGTCGCCGAACCCCGGCGCCGGGCGGAGGCATTCGCGGTCTTCAACGTCTTCGCACAGGCGGGGGCACTGTCCGGACCGCTGATCGGCAGCGCGCTGCTGACGGTGGACTTCCGTACCGTCGCCGTCGCCGCGGCGGCCGTCTTCGCCGCCCTCACCCTGGCGCAGTTGCGGTTTCTGCCCTCCCACCCGGTGGACCGCGCCGAGACGACGGTGCTCCGCGGCTGGGGTGCGGTGCTGGCCGACCGCCGGTTCGTGCTGTTCACCGTGACCATGCTCGGGATGTTCGCCCTGCAGACGCAGATGTACCTGGTGTATCCGGTGCTGGCCGGGCGGATCACCGACTGGAGTGGGGCAGTGGCGGTGCTGTTCCTGTCCACCACCGTCTTCGGTCTGCTCGCCCAGGTGCGGCTGACCCGATGGTTCGATCGCCACACCAGCCGGGGCACGGCCATCACGGCGGGGCTGATGTTGATGGGCGCCGCGTTCGTGGTGGCACTGCCGGTCCTGTGGGGCGAACCCTCCCACGGCGCGGGACGGATCGCGCTGACGCTGGCGCCGTTGTTGCTTTCCGCCCTGATCCTCGAAGCGGGCATCCTGATCGCGCAGCCGTTCGTGATGGAACTGATCCCGGCATACGGGGCGTCGAACATCTCCGGAACTCTGTTCGGGATGTTCTACCTGGTCTCGGGGGTGGCCGCCGCCGCCGGCAATGCGTTGATCGGGTACGGCCTCGACCTGGGCAACGGGTGGCCCGGTGCGCTGGTGTGCGTCGCCCTTGCGTGGGGTTCGGCCACCGGGATCTGGCTGTTGCACCGCCGCGGCCTGCTCGCCGACCAGGCCGGAGCGCGGACATGACCACGGCTGCAGGGGCTCGGAACCTGTTGACGGACAACCCCGCTCTGTACGAGGCACGATTCCCCGACCCCGACCACAGTGCCGCCCGGTTCGTCGACGACATTCTCGCGACCTACCTGACCTCCGACGACGCGGCGCCGCGGACACACCCGGCGACGGTGCTGGACCTGGGCTGCGGCACCGGCCGCGACCTGGGATACCTGGCCCGGCGGGGATACCGTTGCCTGGGCATCGACCAATCCCCGGCGATGGTGCGATACGCGCAACAACAGTATCCCGGCGTGAGAGCCGCGGTCGGCGACCTGCGCACCTTCGAGGTCGACGCGAGCGTCGACGCCATCGTCTGCCTCGACAGTGCCCTGCTGTACTGCCACACCGACGCCGAGCTGGAATCGTGCCTGCGCTGCTGCCGCAGGCACCTACGTCCCGGTGGGTTGCTGATCGCCGAAATGCGCAACGGCGCCTTCTTCCTCGGCAACCCCGAACTCCTCGACGGCCCCACCCACTCGGCCTTCTCCTGGCACGGTCACACCTGGCGGGCGGAGACCACCCTGTGGATCGACCACGCCGCACAGCTGCTACGCCGCCGCCGGCAGTGGCAGATCCCCGAGTGCACCGAGCCCCTCGTCCAAACCTCGGCGTGGCGGCTGCTGTTTCCGCTGGAGCTGACCGGCCACCTGCAGCGCGCCGGATTCGTGGTGCGGGCACTGTTCGACACGCCCGGACCCCGCACCGAGACCGGCTGGCCGGGACGAGGAACCGATCTCGGCGGCACTGCTCTCTGCGGCGACCGGCTGCACGTGATCGCCGAGGCCGTCTGATTCACCCCCACGCTCCACCCCGACCCGCTCGATCCACTGCCCGAGGAGATACCCCGATGAATCCGATTCCCCTGCCACCGCTTCCGCACCTGAGCCGGCGCTCGTTCCTCGGACTCGGTGCCGCCGCCGGCGCCGTACTGCTCGGCGCATGCAACACGAGCGGCGAGACCGCCCCCGCGGCCACCGCCGCGCCCCGGGACGGCGGCCGACTGCGAGCGGTGTTCGCCGGCGGCGGCGCACAGGAGGTGTTGGACCCGCACAAGACCAACCTGTACGCCGACGTCGCCCGCGCGAACGCGCTCTACGACAAGCTCGTCGAATACGGCGACGACCTCGGTCCGGTACCGCGGCTCGCCACCGCCTGGCATCCGAACGCCGACGCGACCACCTGGACGGTGGAGCTGCGCCCGGCGGTCTTCCACGACGGCCGGCCGGTGCGCGCCGCCGACGTGCTGTACTCCTACCAGCGGATCCTGGACCCGACGAACGCACTGCGCCCGCGGGCCTCTCTCGAGGTGATCGACATCGCGCGCTCCCGAGCTCTCGACGACCACATGATCGAATTCGTCTGCGCCCGCCCGTGCGGGGAACTGGCGAACGTGCTGGCCGCGTTCGGCGCCTACATCATCCCGGAGGGCACCACCGACTTCAGCCGTCCGATCGGCTCCGGGCCGTTCACGTTCGTCTCGTTCGAACCGGGTCGCTCGCTCGTCACCGCGCGATTCCCCGACTACTGGGACGGCGCCCCTCACGTGGACGAACTCGAGATCCTCACCGCTCCGGACGAGACCGCACGGATCAACGCCCTGCTCGGGGGGCAGGTCGACTACGCCGACGACCTCGGTGTCACCTCGGCGCGCACCTACGAAACCGATGCCCGGATGCAGATCTTGCGGTCCCCGCGCAGCGCGATGTCGGCGTTCGCGATGAAGGTGGACCGGCCCCCCTTCGACAATGTGGATCTGCGGCGGGCGATGTTCGCCCTCGTCGACCGCGACGAGCTGGTCACCACCGTGCTGGGCAGCACCGGTGTGGTCGGCAACGACCTGTTCGGCAAGGACGCCAAGTACTACGCCGCCGACCTGCCGCAGCGCACCCTGGATCTGGACGAGGCCGAGGCCCTGATCCGCAAGGCCGGCGCCCGGAACACCACCATCGAACTGCAGACCACCGGTGCCACCAATGGATTCGTCGAGGCCGCGAACGTCCTCGCCGAACAGGCCGGTCGCGCCGGACTGCGCATCGACGTCAAGGTGACGGAGGGATCGACCTATTGGACGCGCACCCTCGACGAGGGTGTGTTGTCGAGTTTCCGTTCCGGGGCCATGCCCATCGAAACCCACTTCGCGCAGCGGATGCTGTCGACCTCGGCGAAGAACTATACCCAGTGGCGCCGCCCCGAGTTCGACGCATTGTTCGCCACCGCCAGCGAAACCACCGACGAGAACATCCGGGCCCGCGCATATCAGCAGATGCAGTCGCAGCTCCACAGCGAGGGAGGTCTGCTGGTGTGGGGCTTCTCCGACGGCCTGCACGGGATGGCGCCGCACCTGGCGGGGATGGCCGAGAACGCGCCCAGCAACACCCTCGGGTACGCCCGCTTCGACAGGGCCTGGCTTTCGTGATGCTCGCCCGCTACGCCGGTACCCGCCTCACGGTGGGACTGGCCCAGGTGCTGGGCGTACTCGTCGTCGTCTTCTCGATCGCCGCCGCGCTGCCGGGGGACGCTGCGGTGGTGATCGCGGGCGATGACGCAGATCCGAGGCGGATTGCGCAGCTACGCGAGCTCCTCGGGCTGGACCGGCCGCTGTCCGTGCAGTTCGGGGACTGGCTGACCGGTCTGCTCGGCGGCGACCTGGGCACCTCCGTGGTATCCGGTCGCCCGGTCACCGCGATGCTGGGCTCGGCGCTGGCGCCGACGCTGACCCTCGCCGCCCTGGCGTTCGTGGTGCTCGTCCCGCTGGCACTGTTCCTCGGAGTGGTCGCCGCGGTGCGCCGCGGCCACCGGATCGACCGGGCCGTCACCGCCCTGACCGTAGCGTTCTACGCGGCACCGGAATTCGCGTTGGCGATCGTGCTGGTGGCAGTGTTCGCGGTCGGGCTGGGATGGTTCGCGCCCACCGCGGTCGGCGCCGGCGGTCCGTTGCTGATGCAACCGGAGCTGTGGGTGCTGCCCGTACTGGTGCTGGTGATCCGCCCGGTGTGCTCGCTGTCGCGGTTGGTGCGCTCGTCGCTGATCACCATCCTCGACACCGAATACATCCGGCACACCCGTCGCCTCGGTGTGCCCGTGCGCCGGGTGATCTGGCGGCATGCCCTGCCGGGCTCGCTCACCCCGGCGGCACAGCATCTCGCGCGGGTCGCCGATTGGCTGCTCGGCGGGGTCGTGGTCGTCGAGGCGGTGTTCGCGCTCGGCGGTCTCGGGCAGTTGCTGGTCAGCGCGGTCAGCAGCCGCGACATTCCGCTGTTGATGGGATTGGTGACGGTGTTCGCGGTGATCACGGTGGCGGTGAACACGGTCGCGGACATCGCGGCGTTCCAGCTCAACCCCACGGCCGGACTGGCATCGTGACCGGCTCCACGCTTCTCGAGCGTGCGGGTGGGCGGTCCCGGGTGCGCATCGGGGCTGCCCTGACCGCGGTCCCGCTCGCGGTCGCGCTGCTGGGGCCCCTGTTCACCGAACCCGGTGCCCGTGGCCCGGCGTTCACCTACGGGGACCAGTGGCTCGTGGGAACCGACTCCGAGGGGCGCGACCTGCTCACGCAGGTCCTGCTCGGGGGGCGCTCGCTGGTGCTGGTGGCCGCGGCATCCGTGGCCCTGACCTACCTGCTCGCCGTGCCGTGGGGGGCAGCTGCCGCGACCGCTCGGGTACGGATCGTCGACGAGATGCTGATGCGCCCCCTGGACCTGCTGCTGTCGCTGCCGTCGATCATGGTGCTGCTGCTGGCCGTTGCGCTCACCGACGCCGACCTGGTCGTTCTGACAGTCACCGTGGCGGTGCTGCTGTTCCCGGATGCGGCGCGTCTGGTGCGGGCATCGGCGCTGCACGCCGCGCACACCCCGGCCATGGAGGCGCTGCTGCTGCAACACGAAACCTGGTGGCGCCGGCACCTCGGCTATCTGGGACGATCGCTGCTCCCGGTCCTCGCGGCAGACGCAGGACTGCGGTTCGTCGGGGCGATCTACCTGGTTGCCTCGGCCAGCTTCCTGGGGGTGAGCGCGGACTCCGCCGGCACCGACTGGGCCGTGATGATCGACCGCAACCGCGCGGGCCTCGCCCTGGTCCCGTGGGGTGTCGTCCTGCCCGCGGCCCTGATCATCGCCTTGGCGATGGGTGTGAATCTGCTGTTCGACTCCGGCGCTCGCGCGGTAACACGCGAGGTGTCGACGAGGAAGTGGCGATGACCGAGGTAATCCCGGCGGCCCCGGCCGCCGCTGTGCCCAGCGGCACCATCCGAGTGCGCGGTCTGACCGCACGGACACGGGATCGGCTCCTGGTCGAAGGCGTCGACCTGGACATTCCCGCCGGGGTGGTCACCGCGCTCGTCGGGGCCTCCGGGAGCGGCAAGACCACTACCGCGCTGGCCTTGATGGGCGAGCGCCGCCCTGGGGTCGAAGTGACCACGACCGCCCTGGACACGGGCGGGGCACGGTTCGGGTATGTGCCCCAGCACCCCTCCTCGGCGCTGAACCCGGCCCTGCGGATCGGTACCGTGCTCGACGACATCGCTCGTGCCGGCCGACGGCACGGGCATCCGGTGACCGTGGCCGACGCACTCGAACGTGCAGGATTCGCCGATGATCCGGGCATGCTGCGCCGTTACCCGCATCAACTGTCGGGCGGACAGCAACAACGACTGGTCATCGCCCAGGCTCTGCTGACCGACCCGACATGCCTGATCCTCGACGAACCCACTACCGGGCAGGACCCGGCTCGTCGCACGGCGGTCCTCGACGAGATCACCCGACTTGCCCGGCAGGGCCTGACGATCGTGCTCGTCACCCACGACCTGGACGCGGTCCGCGCGGTCGCCCAGCGTGTGATCGTCATGGGCGGCGGCCGGGTGCTCGAGACCGGTGACGCCGCGATCCTGCCGGTCGCCGCCCCGCGGATCCCGCAGACACGCGCCGACAGCGCTGATTGCCGCCCGACCCGGGCCGACGCCCGGTTGATCCTGGACGCCGTCTCGGCGGGGTACCGCAACACCGAAGTTCTGCAGCGTTACTCGCTCTCGTTGCAGCCGGGCGAATGTCTGGCACTTCACGGCCCCTCGGGTTGCGGTAAGACCACCGCGGCTCGGGTCGTCGCGGGCTTGCACCCACCCACGGCCGGGCGGGTTCTTCTCGACGGCCACCCGTTGGCCGCATCGGTACGGCGACGGACCCGGCACCAAGCGGCGGCGATCGGGTACGTCTTCCAGGACGCCAAGGCGGCCTTCGACCCGTACCGCAGCGTGTGGGATCAGATCCTGCGCGGTCCGACACGCCTGCGCGGTGCCACCGGCCCGGAAGCGGCCGCGGCGGCCCGCCGCGCGCTCGACCAAGTGGGTCTGGCCGAACGGATCACCCGACAGCATCCCTCCGCACTTTCCGGCGGCGAGGCCCAGCGCGCCGCCCTCGCCCGTGTCCTGGCGGTCGAGCCGTCGCTGCTCATCTGCGACGAAGTCACCACGGGACTCGACCCCGCATCCCGACAGCGGGTGCTCGACATCTTGTCCGATCTCGTACGAACACAACGCATATCCCTGCTGATGATCAGCCACGACGGCGCCGTGGTGGACGCGGTCGCCGACCGGATCGTCGACATGACGCTCCCGGCCACGAACGGGGAACCGCCGTGAGCGCGCATCGCCGCGTCCGTCGCCGAGGAAACCCGATTGTATCCGCACCGAGCCCGAACCGGACAAATCACTCGCGTTCGGGGAGCCGGTTGTGTCAGTCTCTCGGACATGACCGTGCACGACGCCCTCACCATCCGTACCGCCACCGACGACGACTGGCCGGCCCTGGAGCTGCTCGACTCGGTGGCGTTCGGGTATCACCCCATCGATGCCGATCGGACGCTGCTTCGTCCGATGTTCCGCACGGAGAACATCGTGGTGGCGACCGAGCGGGGGGCGCCGATCGGTCAGGCGCTGTATCTGGACATGGAGCTCACCGTGCCCGGCGGGCACCAGGTCCCGGCATGTGGTGTCAGCTGGGTTTCGGTCGCTCCCACGCACCGTCGCCGCGGCGTGCTGCGGTCGATGTTCACCGAACTGCACCGCCGGATGGAGGCGACCGGGGCACCGCTGGCCGCCTTGACCGCCAGCGACGCCGGCATCTACGGGCGCTTCGGATACGGTCCGGCCACCGTCGCCACCGAGGTCACCGTCGATCGGCGCTTCGCTCGCTTCCGCGAGGACGCCCCCGATCCCGGCGGGGTGGTCCTTGCCGACGCTGTGACGGCGGCCAACCAGTTGCCGGAACTCTACGACCGGTGGCGGTTGCGCACGCCGGGAGCGCAGGCACGTCCGAAAGCCGAGTGGGACTACACCTTTGCCGATCCCGAAGAGCGCCGCGACGGCGCCTCGGCGCTGTTCTTCCTGGTTCATCCCGACGGGTACGCGACCTTCCGCCGCAAGGGATCCGACGCCGAGCCGGTCGCGGTGGTCGAGGAGTTGGTCGCGATCACCGACGACGCTCACGCCGCGCTGTGGCGCACCCTGTGCGGACTGGACCTGACCCACCGCATCGAAACCGTCCAGCATCCCGACGATCCGCTGCGCCTGCTGCTGACCGACTACCGCCTGCCGCGCACCACCTCCCGGGTGGACGAGTTGTGGCTGCGGATCATGGACGTGCCGGCCGCGTTGACCGCCCGCGACTATGCCGCCGATCTGGACACCGTGCTGACGGTCCGAGATCCGTTCCGCAGCGCCGGGGGCACTTTCGCGTTGACGGTACGCAACGGCCGGGCCCGGTGTGTCCGCACCGACTCGGCGCCGGTGATCACGCTGGATCTGGACGCGCTATCCGCGTTGTATCTCGGCGCGCACAGGGCCCGCACATTTGCTGCCGCCGGCCGGGTGGAGGCGCGCAGCGCCGGTGACATCGACGACCTGGACCGCGCATTCGACGTCGCCCGCCCCGCAATGTTGGGCTGGCACTTCTGAATCGAGCGCTGACCTGTGTCTTATCGGCACAGTGCGGGGCTCTCATGATCTGGTCGGATTTCTCGAGTTGTGACCTTCAGCAGTCGGCGGGCCGGGAGGGCGCCGCTCAGACACCCGAGTTAGGGGTCAGGGCTCGGCCGGGGGCACGACCTGCTGACCCGGGTGTAGGCGTGCCTGCAGCTCGATCCCGCCGCCGGTCGGTGCCGGCGGCAGCGCACCGTCCACACCACCAGCACCCACAGTGCCGCCCGGGGCGTGCCGAGCCTGGAGCCGATGACGTCGACGGTGGCTGTCGATGCCACGGTCAGTCACACCAGCACGATCACCGAGGTTACCGCCGCGAGCCCGCCACACCTCCGGACCGCGCGGAGCGGTGACGCGTCAGGTCGGCGACGTCGATCTGGCGACGTGTTCAGGTCAGTCGGCGACCAGTCGCGCCGGCCCGTGCCGTCCTGCGCCGTGCTCGCGTTGTCGACGGATCACGTAGCAGCCCGGAGCGATCCCCGTCGCCCCGTGCTCGGGGTGAAGAAGATACGCCGTCCCGGTGGTCTCGACGATGCCCAGAGCGAGACCCATGGTGTCCCGGACGGGCGTCGTCCACGTGCAGGTGCCCTCGTCGGCGACGAGGGAATGCGGGTTGCCGCCGGCGGCGCTCCGCAGCAACTCCACTCCCGATCGTGGCACACGGATGGAGCGCGCCCACGGTGTGCGTTCGACGGCGGCACCGACCACCGGGTAGGGGATGACGATCAGATCACCTTGAGCCTGGAGACCACCGGTCACCGGGACGGTGACCTCCCGGTCCAGGTGGTCGAGGACGTCCAGCCCGCTGAGGGCCGTGAGGTCGGACAGTGTGAGTTCGGAATGCATGGGATCACCTTGGTGGGGTTCAGGTTCGGCGAACGAGTTGTGCATAGTCGGTACCGCTGATGCCATAGGTCCAGCCCGCGGCGTCCAGAGCGGAGGGAACCCATTCGGGGACGTGAAGGCCGTACCGGCGCCGTTGCCCGTCGCGTTCGACGGAACCGTTGACGACGAGCAGGATCCGGCCGGGGCGACCCCAACCGGTCGGTGATGCATAGAGTCCGAGCGTGCATCCCGGGTTTCCCGGATCGTCTGCATGGTCCACGAGTGCGAGCGCGGCCATGTCGATGTACCTGTCCCAGCCGATTCGCTCGACGGCGCATCGGCGGACCTCGACATTGCGCTCGTCGTTGATCCGCTCGACGGTGGGATCGAGGACGACCCAATCGGGAACGATGGTGCCATGTTGCACGAAAACATGACTGCCGTCCGAGAATTCGAGCGCCGGACGATCGGGGTGGTGTAAGCGGCGTTCGTTGTGGACGCCCTCGGGTGTGGGTTCGGTGTGCACGGCGGTGGGCCGTTCGGCCATGACGCAGACTCCGTCGAACGCCCACCACCACCCGGTGGCGCGGACCAGTGCGGCCTGAAGATCGAGAAGGTCGTCGTCGCGCGACTCGAAGCTCGCGAGGCCGAAGCGTCGGAGCGTGTCGTAGTACGCGACCCGATGTGCCTCCTGTTGCCCGTACCAGGTGACGCCGGGAGTCGGGCGCGGCCACAGTGTGCGTATCGCCGTCGCGACACCGACGTACAGAGAGGTCCGCAACGAATCCCACACGGCCGCACGAAGGAGCGGGTCCGGCCGGTGTCGCCGCGGTAAGCGCGCGTCCATCCGGTCACGGGACGCGGACCAGAGTGCGGCGATCCCCGCCGAAGGGTGTGCCGGTTTGCCGAAGCGCAGCGGGGGGACCGAGAGGACTTCGTCGGCAATCAACTGCAGTGCCGCTGGGGGAGAAGGGACCCAGACGAACTTCGGTTCTTCGAATCCCGCTCGTCGGTAGAGCTCTGCGACGGCGGATTCCGCGGCGGGCCGGTCGGAAGGCTTCGTACACAGTCCTTGCGCGAGCCAATGGTCGCGCCGGACGGACACCGCGGCGGCAATCGCGTGAGGATCGGTGATTCTGGTGGACAGGGTGCGGTGTGGAACCGCTGATGAGATCGGCACGGCGCTCACCGGATGGTGGCGGTGGCCGCCTTTCCTGTAGTCATGGTTATCGAGGATGGCACGGGAAGGCGCTGGGCGCAAGCAATTGTCCCCGCCCAGGCATTCGGACGTGGACGAAGACCGGCGCCTACTTCATCGGCCGATCGTGACCGTCATCGATCGTCGTACGGGACTGCTGCAGAAGGGCATTCTCGGAGCTACCGCCGCGTCCAGGGCAACGGATCGACACATGGGCAACGGCGCGCGCGTCAGCCGATCTGCTCGAAGAGGGACACGATGATCCCTTCGGGTCCACGCACGTAGGCCATCCGCACGCTGTTCTCGTACTCGCCGATGCCGCCGATGAGCCCGTATCCGTCCGCGGTCACCGCATCGACGGCCGCTTGGAGGTCGCCGACCTCGAAGGACACGTTGCGCAGCCCGAGCTCGTTGGCCATCGCCAAGGGTGATCCGGGCACGGGGTCGGGCGTGACGAAGGTCGCGAGTTCCAGCCGGGTCCCTCCGTCGGGCAGCCGCAGCACGGCGATCTCACAGTGCGCGCCGGGGATGCCACAGACGGTCTCCACGAACTCGCCCTCCACGGATCCGGTGCCCTCCACTTCGAGACCCAGTCCGACGAAGAACGCTGTCACCGAGTCGAGGTCCGCGACCGTGATGCCGATGTGGTCGAAACGTCGTACGTGCGCCCGGGGATCCATCATCCGATTGTCGTCGTGCCGATGCCGGGACGGAGACGGTATCGGCGACGGTGGTGTCTGTGCCCGGCGACGGGCCCGGTCAGACCACCGGCGCCGGGTGGTCGATCCCGAACCGGCCCCGGAAGAACACCATCGGCCGCTCCTCGCAGACGGTGTCCAGCTCGAGCACCCGGCCGATGATGACGTCGTGATCGCCGGCGACGTGCACCTCGTGCACCTCGGCGTGCACGCGCATCAGCACGTCCGGCAGTGTCGGCGTCCCCCACCGGGAGACCTCCCAGTCGAGTTCCTCGTACCTGCGACCCCGGCTCGAGCCGAACCGCGCGCACAGGTCGGCCTGGTCCTCGCGGAGCACGTTGACACAGAAGCGCCCCGCGGCCCGGATGCGCGGCCACGCGCGGCCCCGGTGATCGGCGCAGATGAGGATCAGCGGCGGCTCCAGGGACACCGAGGCGAACGACTGGCACGCGAACCCCACCGGGCCCGCGTCGTCCAGTCCCGTCACCACGGTGACCCCGGTGGCGAACTGTCCCATCACCCGGCGCATCTCCTCCGGATCGGGCGCAGCGACGGTCGATCGTGCGAGTGTCGTCGTCTCGAGGGGCATGAGTCCACCTCCGGTTGTGGGGACGGATCGGCGTGCATACGCCGTGGTCGATGCGACCGACGCTAGGGCAGGCCCGGCGTGCCCCCCATCGGGGTCCCGCTGAGCGGAAGCGGCCGCGCGCGCCGCCTCGGCGGGCCGGGAGATCTCGCTGAACGGGATGGTGTATGGCCGCTGCGGGCCACGGCTGGCAGCCTGCGGTTCGTATGGGCGGTGCGCCCGGCACCACGGCGACGAACAGGGACGACGATGACGGATGTGAGCTACGAGGGGACCCTGAAGGAACTCTCCACCGACCAGGGTGTGCTGCGCTACCACGAGGCCGGCGACGGCCCGCCGCTGCTCCTGCTGCACGGCTCCGGCCCGGGGGTGACCGGTTGGCGCAACTACCGCGGCGTCCTCGCCGACTTCGCGCGGCACTTCCGCTGCCTGGTGCTCGAGTTCCCCGGCTTCGGCGTGAGCGATCCCGGCGACGGCCACCCCATGGTGATGGCCCAGGGCGCCGTCGGCACCTTCCTCGACGGCCTCGGCCTCGGGGCCGTGGACATGATCGGCAACTCCATGGGCGGGATCGTCGCCACCAAGGTCGCCATCGACGAGCCGCACCGGGTGCGCAAACTCGTCACCATCGGCGGCATGGGAAAGAACGTCTTCGCGCCGGGGCCGGGCGAGGGCATCAAGCTGCTGATGGAATTCACCGACAATCCCACGCGCGAGGGGCTCGTCCGCTGGCTCCACTCCATGGTCTACGACCCGGCCGTCGTCACCGAACAGCTGATCGAGGAGCGCTGGGCGCTGGCGACCGAGCCGAAGACGCTCGAGATCGCCCGCCGGATGTACAGCTCCCAGGCCTTCGCGGCCGGCGCCGCGGCCGCCGCGGCGTCGAACGCGACCCCGTACTGGGCGCAGCTGCACAAGATCAAGGCCCCCACCCTGCTGACGTGGGGCCGCGACGACCGGGTCAGCCCCGTCGACATGGCGATGCTGCCCATGCGCGACATCCCGAACAGCGAGCTGCACACCTTCCCGAAGTGCGGGCACTGGACGATGATCGAGGCCCGCGACGCGTGGCTCTCGGCCGTCCTCGCCTTCCTGCTGCGCGACGAGCGGCGGAGCTAGCCCACGGTCCCGCTGAGCGGGAGAGCTTTTGCCCTCCCACCTGCGCATATGTCACCTTTCGAGTCAGTCGATCGGCGCGGAGAAGAAGCGCGGATCCTTCACCAGTTCCAGGAGTGCACGATGCTCGACGGTTCGCAGCGAATCGCCGCCGCCGATCTCTTGTGGGCCGCCGAGCGTGACCGCGCCCCGATCGGTCCGCTGACGGAGACGTTCCCCGAGATCGACGTGGTGGACTCGTACGAGATCCAGCTGATCAACATCCGGCGGCGGCTCGAGGCCGGCGCCACGGTGTACGGCCACAAGGTCGGGCTCTCGTCCGAGGTCATGCAGAAGATGATGGGCGTCGACGAACCCGACTACGGGCATCTGCTCTCGACGATGGTGTACTCCGAGGACGAGCCGATCGACACCGCGCAGTTCTGCTACCCGCGCATCGAGGTCGAGATCGGCTACGTCCTCGGCGAGACCCTGCCCGGCGCGGACTGCACCGAGGAGGACGTGCTCCGGGCGACCGAATACATCGTTCCCAGCATCGAACTCATCGACTCGCGGATCGAGGACTGGCGCATCGGCCTCGCCGACACGATCGCCGACAACGCCTCCTCGGCGGGCGTGATCCTCGGTGCCGGCCGCATCGCGCCGGACCGGGTCGACATCGGCGGTATCGCCGCGGTGCTGTACCAGGGCGACGAGGAGATCGCGCGCGGTGCGGCGGCCGCCGTGCTCGGCGACCCGACCCGTGCCGTGGCGTGGCTGGCCCGCAAGGTCGCCGGCTTCGGGGTGCGGCTCGAGGCCGGGCACGTGATCCTGCCCGGCTCGTGCACCCGCGCGATCGACGCCCGGCCGGGCGACACCTTCCGGGCCGAGTTCAGTGATATCGGCTCTGTCTCAGTCGAATTCAAGTGAGGAACAGACCAGTGACCAAGGCTACCGCCGCGATCGTCGGGCCCGGCAACATCGGCACCGACCTGATGTACAAACTGCTGCGCTCGGACGTCATCGAGCCGCGCTGGATGATCGGCGTCGACCCCGCCAGCGAGGGGCTCACCCGGGCGGCCGCCGAGGGTCTGGTCGCGAGCCACGAGGGCGTGGACTGGCTGCTCGCCCAGGACGAGCGCCCCGACGTGATCTTCGAGGCCACCTCGGCCTACGTGCACCGGGTGAATGCGCCCCGCTACGCCGAGCTCGGCATCCAGGTCGTCGACCTCACCCCGGCCGCCCTCGGACCCGCCGTCGTGCCCGCCGTGAACATGGGGGAGCACGAGGACGCACCGAACGTCAACCTCATCACCTGCGGCGGCCAGGCCACGATCCCGATGGTGCACGCCGTCTCCCGCGTCACCGAGGTGGAGTACGCCGAGATCGTCGCGAGCGTCGCCTCGCCGTCGGCCGGTCCCGGAACCCGCGCCAACATCGACGAGTTCACCATCACCACCAGCCGCGGCATCGAGACGATCGGCGGTGCCCGAACGGGCAAGGCCATCATCATTCTCAACCCCGCCGAACCGCCGATGCTCATGCGCGACACCGTGTTCTGCTCGATCCCCGACGATGCCGACCGGGACGCGATCGCCGCGTCGATCCACGACGTGGCCGCGACCGTGCAGGGCTACGTTCCCGGTTACCGGCTGCGTGCCGAGCCGCAGTTCGACGATCCCACCCCGATGAGCGGCGGGCGCGCCCGGGTCGCGATCTTCCTCGAGGTCGAGGGCGCCGGCGACTTCCTGCCGCCGTACTCGGGCAATCTCGACATTATGACCGCGGCCGCCACCAAGGTGGGCGAGAGCTTCGCGGCCAAGCTGCTCGCCGCCCGCGTGTAGACCCCCACCGCAGACCGTACTTTCGAAGGAACACAGTCGATGCCCTACAGCGCAGATCTCGACATCCGGATCACGGACTCGTCGTTGCGTGACGGCTCCCACGCCAAGCGTCACCAGTTCACCGTCGAGGACGTGCGCTCCATCGTCGGTGCGCTCGACGACGCCGGCGTGCCCGTCATCGAGGTCACCCACGGCGACGGCCTCGGCGGCTCGTCGTTCAACTACGGCTTCAGCCGCACCCCGGAGCAGGAGCTCATCAAGGCCGCCGTCGAGACGGCGAGGCAGGCGAAGATCGCGTTCCTGATGCTCCCGGGGCTCGGGGTGCGCTCGGACATCCGTAAGGCCGCCGACAACGGTGCCGCGATCTGCCGGATCGCCACGCACTGCACCGAGGCCGACATCTCCGCCCAGCACTTCGGTCTCGCCCGGGAACTCGGCCTCGAGACCGTCGGATTCCTGATGATGTCGCACAGTCAGCCGCCCGAGGTGCTCGCGAAGCAGGCCCGCATCATGGCCGACGCCGGCTGCCAGTGCGTGTACGTCGTCGACTCGGCCGGCGCCCTCGTCCTCGAGGGGGTCTCGGACCGGGTCGCGGCTCTGGTCGCCGAGCTGGGCGACGACGCCCAGGTCGGATTCCACGGCCACGAGAACATGGGCCTCGGCGTGGCCAATTCGGTGCTCGCCGTGCGGGCCGGGGCCCTGCAGATCGACGGGTCCACCCGCCGGTTCGGCGCCGGTGCGGGCAACACCCCGGTCGAGGCGTTCGTCGCCGTGGCCGAGAAGCTCGGTATCCGAACGGGTATCGACACCCTGAAGATCATCGACGCCGCCGAGGACGTCGTCCGGCCGGTCATGGACGGCGAGTGCCTCCTCGACCGGCTGTCGCTGACGATGGGCTACGCCGGTGTGTACTCGAGCTTCCTCAAGCACGCCGCCGCCCACGCCGAGCGGTACGGGGTCTCCGGTGCGGAGATCCTCATCGAGGCCGGCCGGCGCAACCTCGTCGGTGGCCAGGAAGACCAGCTGATCGAGATCGCCGTCGGTCTCGCCGCCCAGAAGTAGACCCCCGGGTCTTGAGAGAGAGCTGACAGTCATGGGCCAGGTTTTGGACAACATCATCCAGTACGCGGACGAGATCCGCGCCGAGGGCGCCGAGGGCGACAAGCTCATGCGCCTGACGGACAACAACGCCAAGCGGCTGCGCGACGCCGGTGTCATCCGCATGCTGCAGCCGAAGGAACACGGCGGCCTCGAGGTCCACCCGCGCGAGTTCGCCGAGACCGCGATGGCGATCGGCGCGATGGACGGCGCCACCGGATGGGTCGCCGGCATCGTCGGCGTGCATCCGTGGGAGCTCACGTTCTTCGATCCCAAGGCACAGGACGAGATCTGGGGCGAGGATCCCGACATGTGGATGGCCTCCCCGTACGCCCCGATGGGCGTCGCGGTTCCGGTCGACGGCGGCTACGTCCTCAACGGCCGCTGGTCGTTCTCCTCCGGCACCGACCACTGCGGCTGGATCATGATCGGCGCCGCAGTGGGCGACAAGGACGGCAACCGGCTGAACCCGCCGCAGGTCCTGCACGTGCTGCTGCCGCGCTCGGACTACGACATCGACCAGGACAGCTGGAACGTCGTGGGCCTGCGCGGCACCGGCTCGAAGGACCTGATCGTCGAGGACGCCTTCATCCCTGCCTACCGCACCCTCGACGCCGACATCGTCCTCGGCGGCAACGGGTGGCGTCACGCGGGCCGGGACGAAACCCTCTACAAGTTCCCGTTCTCGTGCATCTTCCCGCTGGGCATCACCTCGTCGCTCATCGGCATGGCCGAGGGCGCGCTCGCGTGCTACATCGCGGCCCAGAAGGAGCGCGTCGCGGTCACCGGCATCCCGATCAAGGAGGACCCGTACGTCCTCTACGCCCTCGGTGAGGCGGCCGCCGAGATCGCCGCGTCGCGCGCCGCGATCCTCGAGACCGTCGACCGTTTCTGGGACAAGACGGACAAGGGCCAGGAGGTCACGTTCGAGGAGCGCGCGATCGGCCGCCGCACCCAGACCGCCGCCGCGTGGCGGGCCGTGCGCGCCGTCGACGAGATCTTCGCCCGCTCCGGCGGCGGCGCGATGCACCTGAAGTTCCCGATGCAGCGCTTCTGGCGCGACGCGCACGTCGGCCTGTCGCACGCGATCCACGTCCCCGGCTCGATCTTCCACGCGTCTTCGCTGACCCAGCTCGGCGGCGAGCCGCAGGGCGTCCACCGCTCGATGATCTAGCCTGCCCCGCCGACCTTTTCAGGATGGAAGAGAAATGACGGACATTCGAGCACTCGGATACCTCCGGATCCAGACCACCGACGTCGCGCGCTGGCGCGAACTCGTCGTCGACGGACTCGGCATGGCCGTGGGCTCCGGCCCGGAGCCGGACGGCCTCTACCTGCGGGTGGACGAGCGGCGCGCACGCCTGATCGTCCTGCCCGGCGAATCGGACAGGGCGCTCGCGGTCGGCTGGGAGGTGCGGGATCAGTTCGCACTCCAGCGTGTCCGGGAGACCGTGGAGAAGGCGGGTATCACCGTCGACGTCCTCTCGCAGGAGGAGTGCGACTACCGCGATGCCGAGCAGGTCATCGCGTTCGACGACCCGATCGGCACCCGCGTCGAGGTGTTCTTCGGTCCGGTGCTCGATCACAGCCCGGTGGTGACTCCGCACGGTGGCCGGTGGGTCACCGGCGAACAGGGGCTCGGCCATGTCGTGCTGCCCGCCACCGATTTCGATGCGGCGTACGCGTTCTACACCGAGGTGCTCGGTTTCCTGCCGCGTGGCGCGATCCGCCTCCAGGCACCCGGACCGGCGCGGCGCGTGCGCTTCCTCGGAGTGAACCAGCGCCACCACAGCCTGGCCCTGTGCCCGGCGCCGCCGACCGAGGAGCCCGGCCTCGTGCACCTGATGACGGAGGTCGACACCCTCGACGCCGTCGGGCAGGCGCTCGACCGTGTGCGCAAGCTCGGCTTCTCCATCTCCTCGACGCTGGGCCGGCACACGAACGACAAGATGGTGTCGTTCTACGTTCGCGCGCCGGGCGGGTGGGACCTCGAGTTCGGCACCGAGGGGATGTTCGTCGACGAAACCTATTACACGGCCGAGGAGATCACCGCCGACAGCTACTGGGGCCACGACTGGTCCGAGTCCGAGCCGTTGGCGGCCTTCACGCCGAAGGCCTGACTCTCGCAGTGGAACACGACGAAGGCCCGGCCGGGGGATCGCCCCGGCCGGGTCTTCGTCTCTCGTTCCCGGAGTCGTACTCCGTGGCTCTCGGGAGTCGTACTCCGTGGCTCTCGGGAGTCGTACTCCGTGGCTCTCGGGAGTCGTACTCCGTGGCTCTCCGGAGTCGTGCTCCGTGGTTCGGAACCGCGTGGATCAGGCGTGGGTGACCTGTTCGAGCTGTGGCGGCGGGAGGCGTCGGACGAAGGGCGCGGCGACCACGGCGATGAGGGCGAGCACACCGCCCAGCACGAATGCGGTCTGCGCACCCGAGGCCTGGGCCTCGGCCGTGCCGGAGTCGGCGGCGGCGTCGGCGCCGATCGTGAGCGCGGCGACGAGCAGCGCGGTACCGGCGGCACCGGCGAGCTGCTGCAGCGTGTTCATGATCCCGCTGCCGTGGCCGTAGAGCCGCGGCGGCAGGGCGCCGAGCGAGACGGTCATCAGCGGGGTCATGAGCATGGCCATGCCGATGCAGAACACCACGTGCATCGCGATCACGAGCCCGATCGACGTGTCGGTGCCGACGGTGCTCAGCCACCACTGGCCGGCGGCCAGCAGGAGCGCGCCCGGGGTCACGATCGGGCGCGGCCCCACGGCGTCGTAGATGCGGCCGACGATCGGCGAGATCACGCCCTGGACGAGACCGCCGGGCAGCAGGATCAGGCCGGTCGTCAGGATGCTCACCCCGAGCCCGGCCTGCAGGTAGATCGGCAGGACGACGACGGTGCCGAGCATGGTCGCCATGGCGATGACGACGATGACGACCGAGATGCGGAAGTGGGGCACCTCGAACGGATTCAGGTCCAGCAGTGCGGTGCCGGTGCGCTCGAGGCGCTTCTGGCGCGCGACGAAGAGGCCGAGGGCAACGACGCCGACGATCAGCGCGGTCGCGGGGCCGACGATGGTGCCGTCGAGGAGGGACGCGACGTTCGCGAGGCCGTAGACCAGGCCGCCGAAGGCGAAGACCGAGAGGACGACCGACACTACGTCCAACGGCGCCTTGCGGGTCCTGCCGGTGTTGCGGAGGAGGAGCAGGCCCGCCGCGAAGGCGACGATCGTGGCCGGAAGCATGAGACCGAACAGCCAGCGCCAGCTCATGGAGTCGACGATGATGCCGGAGACGGTGGGGCCGATCGCGGGCGCGACCGAGATGACGACGGAGTTCAGGCCCATGACGGTGCCGCGGTGGGCGACGGGAACCGTGGTGATGGTCGTGGTCATCAGCAGCGGCAGGATGACCGCCGTGCCACCGGCCTGGACGACGCGGGCGAGCAGCATGATCTCGAAGCCGGGGGCGGCGGCGGCGAGTGCGGTGCCGGCGATGAACAGGATCATGGCGGCGGTGAACAGGGTTCGGGTCGAGAACCTCTGCAGCAGGAAGCCCGTGGTGGGGATGACCACGGCCATCGTCAGCATGAAGCCGGTGGTGAGCCACTGGACGGTGGCGGCGGAGACCGAGAAGTCCCCCATGAGTTGCGGGAGCGCAACACTGAGCACGGTCTCGTTGAGGATCATGATCAGGGCGGAGACCACCAGCACGCCGATCACCTGAGCGATGTGCCGCGTGGAGGTGAGCCCCTCCGACGCGCCGGGGGCCGCGCCGGCCGGGCGCGTGTCTTTCAGTTCGAGGTTCGTCATCGACACCTTCGCTTCTTCGGTCGTGGACCGGTCAATGATGTCACAGAGTGACGAAGTGTCATAATGTGACATCAACCGCCTTGGCGGGTGCAGTGGGGGCGTGGAGCCGCCCGTGGCCGGACATGCAGGCAGGAAAATTGTCACCAAGAAAGTATTCTTGACACTCTGTCATTGAAGCGCATACGGTGTTGCGTGGCTCACGTGTTGCAGCTCACACCCGGGCGCATGTCCGCCGACGTCCTGTCCGAGGACGCGTCCGGTGGGGCGTCTTCGACGTGGTCGTGCCGAACGCGTCACAGCCCTGACCATCACTCACGAGGGAATGATCGAATGTCTCTGCAAAACAAGGGGATTCTGATCCAGGCCGGGCTCGGCGCGGTGCTCGTCACCGTCCTGATGATTCCGTTCCAGTCCCTGACCCCGCTCGCGCTCTACAGCCCGATGCTCATCCTGCCCGTCATGCTGTTCTTCACGCTGCAGGCACCACCGCGGGCCCTGCTCGGCATGTTCCTCAGCTTCGTGTGCGGCGTTGCCTGGGGCGCAGCGTTTCTCGCCGTCCAGAGCGCCCTGCCCGGCGTACCGCTCGAGCTCGTGATGGGCATCGGAGTGGCGTGCGTGATCTTCCTCGTCCTCGCGGTGCACCCGCTCGTATTCGGCCGCACCCCGCTCGGCATGGTCCCCGCCGTGCTGCTCGGCGTCGTGGAGACGCTGCTCGTGACGAACCTGTCGGTTCTGCTGCCCGACGGTGCGCCCGTGCCGAACCTGCCTTGGCTCGTCGTGATCTTCGGTTACGGCTGCGTCATGACCCTGATCCTCGTCCTCGTGCAGGACAAGATCATCGGGGCCCTGCTCGGTGCGCAGTGGCGCTCCGCGCCCACCGACGAGGCGCCGAGCTCCCAGATCCCGCCCACCCCGCCGGTGCGTCCGTCCCCCCGGCCGACGGCCTGATCCGCCGCGGTTGAGCCGTGTCCGAACGGCATCGGCCGTCGGCTCCGGTGGATCGGGCCGGCCTGCCGGCGCAGCAAGTCGACGGTGGACCGACTGTCATGGAATGTGCGCCGCCCGGCCGACCCGATCCCGGGTAAGGTACCCGCCCGTCGACACTTTCACACCAACGGAGCCCGGGGAACCGGTGTGAGGTTTCTCGCGCCCCGGAACGGACGTCGCAGGGCCGGCATCCGATTCCGGATGCCGGCCCTGCGATGCGAGCGCGTCAGCCGCGGTTGAGCAGCTTGCGCATGGCGTCGGCCGCGCCCTTGACGAGCGTGTCGCGCGGGAAGCCGCTGCGCTTGACCGCCGCGTCGTAGTTGCCGCCGGCCACCCACACCGGCCCGTCGGTGAGGTGTTCGAGCCCCTCGCGGGCCACATCCTCCGGCTCGGCGACGAGCATGCCGGGGATGTCGAAGTTCAGCCCGGCGCGGATCATCGCCGGGGTGCGGGTCACGCCGAGGACGAGTTCGACGACGTGTACCCCGTGCGGGGCGAGCTCGAGCCACAGGCTTTCGGCGAACACGCGACTGAACGCCTTGGACGCCGCGTAGATGCTCTGGTGTTCCGCCCCCATGTAGCCGGCGAGCGAACCGAGCAGCATGATGCCGCCCCGGCCGCGCTCCTTCATCTTCGCGCCGAACAGGTGCGAGAGTTCGAGCTGCCGATGGATGTTGAGGTCGATGACGCCACGGAAGCCGTCGAGGTCGCCGGTGACGAACTCGTTGCCGTAGCTGTTGGCGCCGGCGTTGAAGATGAGCAGGCCCACCTCGACGTCGTCGGTCGCCTGCCGGATCTGCTCGACGGCGTCGGGGGAGAGCAGGTCGAGTGCCAGGGTGCGGACCTGGACGCCGTTGCTGCGCACCTTCTCCGCGGTCTCCTCGAGCGGGCCGGGCTTGCGGGCGATGAGCACCAGATTCAGCCCCGCCTTGCTCAGCTCGTCGGCGAAGGCGGAGCCGACGCCCTCGGAGCCGCCGGCGATGACGGCCCATGGGCCGTAGTGCTGGACGTCGATCACGAAAGTTCCTTTCCGGCTGACTTACTGGACGATCGGTCCCGGGACCGGGGTGTCGTCGAGGACGGTGAGGCGGCCTTCGGTCGCGGCCCACGTGATCGTCTCGGCGAGCTTCGCGCAACCGCGGCGCGGCGCCCCGGGCCGGGAGTCCTGCCCACCCTGCTCACGCATCTCGGGGCACCGGGACCGCGCCTGCTCGTTCCACTGGACGGAGGTGTGCTCCCAGCTGTTCTTGGCGACGAGAACCCGGGCGCCGCACTCAGTGCACTGCAGGGGTTGCATCGGTGGTCGCCGCCTCCTCGGCGTCCTTCGTGCGGGCGAGGTTCTCCTCGACCTCCTTCATCCACGCCGCCACCGGGCGGGTGGTGTCCATCTCGAACTCGAACCGCTCGGTCATCTCCGGCTTGACGTCGGCCGCGTCCACGTAGAACTGCTCGTACCAGCGGCGCAGCTGGTAGACCGGGCCGTCCTCGTCGCACAGCAGCGGATTCTCGATGCGCGTCTTGTTCTTCCAGATCTCGACGTCCTGCTCGAAGCCTCGGGCGATGAAGTCACCGAACTTGCGGGCCGTCTCGTCGGCCGAGTCGCCGAGGGCGTCCGACTTCTTCACGATGATCCCGTACATCAGGACGAACTTGTTCTCGGTGACGGGGTAGTGGCAGTTGAGCAGCACCGAGTCGATATCGTAGCCCTCGTACTTGTACTGCAGGTCGTCGATCATGAACGACGGTCCGAAGTACGCCGCCTCGGAGCGGCTGCCGACGAGCTTCGGCTGGCCGTCGGCGTGCGGCCGCATGTCCTCCCGCGCCTGACCGTGCATGATCTGCGTCGCGACGTGCCCCTCGAAGATGTTCTTGAAATACGTGGGGAACGAGTAGTGCACGTAGAAGAAGTGCGCCATGTCGACGATGTTGTCGATGATCTCGCGGCAGTTGGTGTCGACCTCGGTGGTGTACCAGACCCAGTCGGTCCACTCGTCGCTCGTCGCGCCGGCGATGCGGGGAATGGTCACGTCGGCCGGCGGCGGGTTGCCCTCGGGGTCGTTCCAGACGAACAGCATCCCGTCCTGATCGAGCGTGTGCCAGGCGCGGGTCTTCGCGATCGGCGGAACGCGGCGGGCGTAGGGGATTGCGGTGCAACGTCCGTTGCCGCCCCAGCGCCAGTCGTGGAACGGGCAGGCCACCGAGTCGCCCTTGATCGTGCCCTGGCTGAGGTCGCCGCCCATGTGCCGGCAGTACGCGTCGAGGATCTTCAGGTCGCCGTTGCTGTCGGCGAACACGACGAGCTTGGTGCCGAAGGCATGGACCGAGTGCGGCTTGCCGTCCTTGAAGGACTCGGACAGGCCGAGGCAGTGCCAGCCGCGGGCGAACCGGGTGGGCGCGGAACCGGCCTCGATCTCGCGAACTTCGACGTCGTCGGACTTGCTGGAGCTCACTGTCGTCCGTCCTTTCGAATGGAATGTCGTATCGGATGGAGCACCTCGGGCACCGGTGCTGTGCGCGGGTGGGCCGGGGGACGGTGGCCGCCTGCGACCGTGTGCTCGACGCTAGGTGAGCCCGCTCACCGGGGATGGAGCGCATCCCACTGTCCGGGACCGTCTGCGGCGGTGTGTCCGGACGGCACCGCAGGATGGGGTGCCTGTTCCTGCCACGGTGACCCGTCCGGGTCGCGAAGGAGACACACCGATGTCCGACGACGTGCTGACGAAGGTCCGCGAGCTGCTGCCGTCCATCGCGGAGCGCGCCCGCAGCGTCGACGAAACGCGCCGGGTGCCCGACCAGACCGTCCAGGACCTGGCCGCCGCGGGAGTGTTCCGGATGCTGCAGCCCGCCCGGCACGGTGGACTGGAGAGCAACCCTGTGCGCTTCTACGAGGTGGTGCGGGCGATCTCGGGTGCCTGCGGCTCGACGGGCTGGGTGGCCTCGATCCTCGGCGTCCACTCGTGGCATCTGGCGTTGTTCGATGCGCGGGCACAGGACGACGTGTGGGGACAGGACGAGTCGACGCTCCTGTCGTCGTCGTACGCGCCGGTCGGCGAGCTCGTCCCGGTCGAGGGCGGCTTCGAGCTGTCGGGCAGCTGGCGGTTCTCCTCCGGCTGCGAACACGCGTCCTGGGCGCTGCTCGGGGCGCTCGTCGTCGGGGCCGAGGGCCGGCCGGTGGACTTCATGACGGTGCTCGTGCCGCGCACCGACTACCGGATCCAGGACGTGTGGGACGTCGTCGGCATGCGCGGCACCGCGAGCAACGAGATCACCGTGGAGAAGGCGTTCGTCCCGCACCACCGGACGGTGCGCAACTACGAGCTCGCGCAGCTGCGGGCCCCCGGGCACAAGGTCAACCCGGGGCCGCTGTTCAGGCTGCCGTTCGCGGCGGTCTTCACCACCGCCGTTGCCGCGCCGGTCATCGGGACGGTCGCGGGATGCTACGAGCAGTACCTGAGCGCGATGCGCGACCGGGTGCGCCTGAGCCTGGGTGGAGGCCGGTTCGCCGAGGACCAGTTCGCGCAGGTCGCCGTCGCCCGCGCCGCGTCCGAGATCGACGCGGCGATCCTGCAGACGGACCGCAACATCCGCGAGTTGTACGAGCTGGCCGTGGCCGGGGAGCCGCTGCCGACGAGCATGCGGCTGCGGGTGCGCCGCGATCAGGTGCGCGGCACCGAGCGCGCCGTCGAGGCGATCGATCTGCTGTTCAAGACCGCGGGCGGCAACTCGCTCGGCCGCGGCAACCCCGTCGAGCGGGCGTGGCGCGACGCGCATGCCGGCAGCGTGCACGTCGCCAACGATCCCGAACGTGCCCTCGCCCTGTACGGCCGGGGCGTGTTCGGGCTGCCGGTGGAGGACAACCTCGTCTGAGCCGGTCCTTCCCGCGCGCGTCGATGCTTCCTGCGCGCGTCGGAACACGCAAGTAAGCACCGTGCCGCGCAACCACATGGGATCGCCCGGTTCGGTATCCTCCATCTGGCCTGGGCGTGGATGTCGAACCCGGACGCAGGGATGCGGCACAGTCCAGGGCAGGTCCCACTGAGCGGAAGATTTCTGCCGGCACGATGCAGGATGAGGGACGCTGGGCGGCACGGCGTAGCCGCAGGTACGAGACGACGGAGGAACCACGGTGCCGAGAGTTGCCGAAGCGCGGGACGCCGCGGAGCCGACGTCCGCCGAGCAGCGCGCACGGTTCGGCCGCATCCTCGACGCGGCGGCGCGCCTGGCAACCGAGAAGGAACTCGAGCGGGTGCAGATGCATGAGGTCGCGAAGATGGCCGGCGTCGCCATCGGCACCCTGTACCGCTACTTCCCGTCCAAGACGCACCTGTTCGTGGCGGTGATGGTCGACCAGATCGAGCAGATGAGCGATCGGATGACCCAGCGCCCGAACCCCGATTCGACTCCGCAGGAGGCCATCTACGAGGCTCTCGTGCGGGCCACCCGGGCGCTGCGGCGACGGCCGTTGCTGGCGGCGGCGATGATCCAGTCCACAAGCACCGCCAAGGCCACGGCCATCCCCGACGTCGCCAAGATCGACCGCCGGTTCCGGGAGGTCCTCTACCGCGCGGCCGGGCTCGAGTACGTCACCGAACGGGATGCGACGCTCGTGCGGGTGCTCGAGCAGGCGTGGTTCGGGATCATCCAGTCGAGTCTCAACGGCCGGATCTCGGTGCCGGATGCGGAGTCGGACCTGCGCGTGGCCTGCGAGCTGCTGCTCGCGGGCCTGTCGAACGCGCGGCCCGCTCCGTCCGCCTGACGCCGGGCCGCGCCGGTCCCCGCCGGAGCGCCGTGCCCGCACAGTACTGAAATGAATTCTTCTATCGTCGACGGTCGCGCGGGCCGGTCGGCTGCGCGACGTGCGCATGCATACTGGTAGTTCATTGCGAGAGCAGCCTCGCCGCCGACAGGCCATTGTCTCGGCGTAGTGAATAGAATACATTCCAAAAATGAACGCGTTCCCGGTTCGTCCGTCGGCGCGTCCGATTGCCTTCCAGCCCAGCACTCACGTCCGAGGAGCTTGTTCATGACCGAGGTAGTCATCGTCGAGGCGGCGCGCACCCCCATCGGCCGCCGCCGGGGCGCCCTGGCCGGTCTGCACCCGGCCACCCTGCTCGGCACCGCACAGCGCGCCGTGCTCGACCGCGCCGGCCTCGCCCCCGACCAGGTGGGTCAGATCGTCGGCGGCTGTGTCACCCAGGCCGGGGAACAGTCCAACAACATCACCCGGCAGGCGTGGCTGCACGCCGGCCTGCCCTACGGCACGGCCGCCACATCGATCGACTGCGCGTGCGGCTCCTCCCAGCAGGCCGTCCACATCGTCGCCGGCCTCATCGCCTCCGGGCAGATCTCCGCGGGCATCGGCTGCGGTGTCGAGTCCATGAGCCGGGTGTTCCTCGGCCAGGCACTCACCCCGGAGACCGGCAACCCGTATCCGGACGACTGGACCATCGACATGGGCGACCAGTTCACGTCGGCCGAGCGCATCGCCACCCATCGCGGCATCAAGCGGGGTGACACCGACGCCTTCGGCCTCGAGTCGCAGCGCCGCGCCGCCCGGGCCTGGGCCGAGGGCCGGTTCGACCGCGAGATCGTGCCCACCGAGGCGCCCGTCCTCGCCGACGGCGTGCCCACCGGGGAGACCACCGTCGTCACCCGCGACGGCGGCCTGCGCGAGACCACCGCCGAGGGGCTGGCCGCCCTGAAGCCCGTCGTGGAGGGCGGCATCCATACGGCCGGGTCGGCGTCGCAGATCAGCGACGGCGCCGCCGCCGTCCTGCTGACCAGCGCGCAGCGCGCACAGGAACTGGGCCTGCGGCCCCGCGCACGCATCGTCGCCTCGGGAATGGTCGGGTCGGACCCCTACTACCACCTCGACGGCCCGATCGACGCCACGCGGAACGTCCTGGACAAGGCCGGCATGACGCTGGGCGACATCGATCTCGTCGAGATCAACGAGGCGTTCGCGTCGGTCGTGCTGTCGTGGGCGCAGGTGCTCGGCGCCGACCTGTCCAAGGTCAACGTCAACGGCGGCGCCATCGCCCTCGGCCACCCGGTCGGCTCGACCGGCGCCCGGCTCCTCACCACCGCACTGCACGAACTCGAACGATCCGACCGGTCCACGGCACTGGTCACCATGTGCGCGGGCGGCGCACTGTCCACCGCCACCGTCATCGAACGCATCTGACCACACCATCGAATCCACGAGGCCGACATGACCATTGGACTGACAGACGAGGATCGCGACCTGCGCGACTCGGTGCGGAGCTGGGCCGCCCGGCACGTCACCCCCGAGGTGCTGCGTGAGGCCGTCGAGGCCAAGACCGACACCCGCCCGGCGTTCTGGGGCTCGCTCGCCGAGCTCGGGGTGCTCGGCCTGCACCTTCCCGAGGAGGTCGGCGGTGCCGGATGCGGCCTCGTCGAACTCGCCGTCGTCACCGAGGAACTCGGCCGGTCGATGGTGCCGGGCCCGTTCCTGCCGACCGTGCTGACCGCGGCCGTGCTGCGCGACGCCGGCCGGACCGGCGAGCTCGCCGGCCTCGCGGACGGATCCACGCTCGCCGGCATCGCTCTCGACCCGGGCACGCTGCGGGTGGAGCGCGGCGCCTCGGGCACCACGCTGTCCGGCCGGTCCGGGTACGTGCTCGGCGGCCACACCGCCGACCTGCTGCTCGTCGCCGCCGAGGACGCCGGCAACCGGGCCTGGGTGCTGCTGCGCCGGGACGGACTCGAGCTCGAGGACCTGCCCAGCCACGATGTGGTGCGCGGCAATTCGCAGATCGTGGTGGACGGTTTCGCGCTCGCCGCGGCGGACGTGCTGCGGATCGAGCCGCAGCGGGTCACCGACCTCGCCGCCACTCTGTTCGCGGCCGAGGCGTCCGGAATCGCGGACTGGTGCGTGCGCACCGCGGCCGACTACGCCGCCGTGCGCCGCCAGTTCGGCCGCCCGATCGGCCAGTTCCAGGGTGTCAAGCACCGGGCGGCGCGCATGCTCACGCTCGCGGAGCAGGCCCGCGTGTGCGCGTGGGACGCCGCCCGCGCGCTGACGCCCGGCGCTGCCGACGCCGACGAGGCGTCCCTCGCGGCCGCCGTCGCCGGCGCCACCGCCCCCGAGTCCGCCTTCGCCGTGGCCAAGGACTGCATCCAGATCCTCGGCGGCATCGGCTACACGTGGGAGCACGACGCGCACCTGTATCTGCGTCGCGCACAGTCGCTGCGAATCCTGCTGGGCTCCACCGCGTCCTGGCGCCGGCGCGTCACCGATCTCACCCGCCGCGGCGCCCGCCGCGTCCTCGGCATCGACCTGCCGCCGGAGGCGGAGCAGATCCGCACCGGGGTGCGTGACGAACTCGCCCCGGCCGTCGACCTCGGCGGCGGCGAACGCACGCGGTATCTCGCGGAGAAGGGATACACCGCACCGCATCTGCCCGCACCCTGGGGCAAGGGCGCCGACGCCGTCACCCAGCTGGTGATCGCCGAGGAGCTGCGCGCGGCGAACCTGACGCCGCACGACATGATCATCGGCAACTGGGTGGTGCCGACCCTCATCGCGCACGGCAGCCCCGAGCAGCAGCGACGGTTCGTGCCGCCGTCCCTTCGGGGCGAGATCGTCTGGTGCCAGCTGTTCTCCGAGCCCGGCGCCGGCTCCGACCTCGCGTCGCTCACCACCAAAGCCACCAAGGTCGACGGCGGATGGGTGCTGCAGGGCCAGAAGGTGTGGACCTCGATGGCGCGCGATGCCCACTGGGGCATCTGCCTCGCCCGCACAGACGCCTCGGTGCCCAAGCACAAGGGCCTGTCGTACTTCCTCGTCGACATGCGCGGCAGCGAGGGGCTCGACATCCGCCCGCTGCGCGAGATCACCGGCGAGGCCCTGTTCAACGAGGTCTTCATCGACAACGTGTTCGTTCCCGACGACTGCCTCGTCGGCGAGCCCGGCGACGGCTGGAAGCTCGCCCGCACCACCCTCGCCAACGAACGCGTCTCCCTCTCGCACGACTCGTCCCTCGGTTCCGGGGGTGAGGCCCTCCTCGAGCTGGCGGCCGGACTGCCCGGCGGCCTCGACGACGAGCAGGCCACCACGCTCGGAAAGGTGCTGTGCGACGCCCAGACCGGCGGTCTGATGGGCCTGCGCACCACGCTGCGGTCCCTCGCCGGGGCCCAGCCGGGAGCCGAGTCCTCGGTCGCGAAGCTGCTCGGCGTCGAGCACATCCAGCAGGTGTGGGAGGTCGCGATGGACTGGGCCGGGCCGCGCGCCCTGCTCGGCGGGCAGCACCGCCGGTCGGCGACGCAGATGTTCCTCAACTCGCAGTGCATGTCGATCGCCGGCGGCACCACCAACGTTCAGCTCAACATCATCGGCGAGCGGCTGCTCGGCCTGCCCCGCGACCCCGAACCCGGAAAGTGAGCACGGCGATGACATCGACGCAACGAGGCGCCGGTTCCACGGACGAAGAGGAGAACTGACCGTGCCCATCGACCCGAACGTCGCCCTGTCCGCCGAACCGACGGTGCGCGAAGCGATCTGGACCGACCGCGACGTCATGCTCTACCACCTCGGTCTCGGCGCCGGGGGCGACGGACTCGACCCGGCCGAGCTGAGCTGGGTGTACGAGAAGAACCTGCGCGTGCTCCCGACGTTCGCAATGGTCGCCGGTCAGGGGATCTCGGCCGGCGCGCTGAAGCCGGCCGGAATGAACCTGCCCGGCATCGACATCGACCTGCGCCGGATCCTGCACGGCGGGCAGTCGCTGCAGGTGCACGCACCGATCCCCATCTCCGGCACGGCGCACATCTCGTCGCGGGTGGCGCACGTGTGGGACAAGGGCAAGGCCGCGGTCATCGTGCTGGAGCAGTCCGCCGCCACCCCCGAGGGCGCCCCGCTGTGGACCACCGGCATGCAGATCTGGGCCCGGGGCGAGGGCGGCTTCGGCGGTGAGCCCGGACCGGAAGCGGCCCAGTCGATTCCGGATCGGGAGGCGGACGCGGTCCTCGTCTCCCCGACGAGCCCGCGGCAGGCGCTGCTGTACCGGCTCAGCGGCGACATGAACCCGCTGCACGCCGATCCGGCGTTCGCGCGGGCCGCCGGCTTCGACCGGCCGATCCTGCACGGCCTCGCGTCGTACGGCATCGTGTGCAAGGCCGTCGTCGACGGCATCCTCGACGGCGATCCCACCCGGGTGCGGGACTTCTCGGTGCGGTTCGCCGGCTCCCTGTTCCCGGGCGAGACCCTCGAGACCGCCGTCTGGCGCGACGGCGACCGGCTGACGCTGCTCGCCACCTGCCCGGAGCGCGACGGCGCCCCCGTCCTCACCCACGCCACGATGGAGGTCCGCTCGTGAAGACCGGCACCCATCCCACCGCCGCCACCCACGCGCACCGCACGGTGCTGACGTCGGCGCCGCAGGACGCACCCGTCGACCGGGCCACCGCCGCTGCGCGGCGCGTGGTCGACGCCATGCTGCGCACCGACCGGGGCAACGCCAACCTCGACCGCGTCGCCGAGGAACTCGACAGCATCGCCGACCACCTCGAGGAGCACGCACCCGCCGTCGCCGAGCGGCTGATCGACATGTGGAACGGCGAGGGTGTCACCCGGCACGACCCGGTCACCGGCCCCGAGAACGCGATCGCGCCGCCCCTGGTCCTCGAGGGCCTCGAGGACGGCTCGGTACAGGGCACCGTCACGCTCACGCTGCCGTACCAGGGCCCGCCCGGATGCGTGCACGGCGGCGTATCCGCGCTGATCCTCGACCACGTGCTCGGCGTCGCCAACGCCTGGGGCGGCAAGTCCGGCATGACGGCGAACCTCGTCACGAACTACCACCGGCCGACGCCGCTGTTCGAGCCGCTCGTCGTCACCGGCCGGCTCGTCTCCGTCGACGGCCGCAAGATCCGCACCGTCGGCAACATCGCGACGGCCGACGGGCAGCTGTGTGTCTCGGTGGAGGGGCTGTTCGTCGACAGGACGGTGCCGCGGCCCCGCTAGGAGGAGAACACCGATGGGAGCACTCGAAGGCCGGGTCGCGCTGGTCACCGGCGCCGGCATGGGCATCGGCCGGGGCATCGCCGCGGCGTTCGCGCGGGAGGGCGCGGACGTCGTCGTCGCCGAGATCGACGAGACGGCCGGCGCCGGCACGGCCCGGTGGCTGCGGGACGAGTGGGGCGTGCGCGCCCACTTCCAGCGCACCGACATCACCGACAAGGGCCAGGTCCACGCGATGGTCGACGCCGCGGTCGAGCGGTTCGGCCGCCTCGACATCCTCGTCAACAACGCGTGGCGCAGCTCCGGTTACGCCCGGTTCGAGAACATGACCGACGAGCAGCTGCGCGGCGGCTTCGACATGGCGGTGATGGCCGCGTTCTGGGCGATGCGGCGCGCCCTGCCCGAACTCGAGCGTCGCGGCACCGGCCGGGTGATCAACCTGTGCTCCCTCAACGGCGTCAACGCGCACATGTACTCCGTGCAGTACAACGCCGCCAAGGAGGCGCTGCGCACCCTCACCCGCACCGCCGCGCGGGAATGGGCGCCGAAGCAGATCTGCTGCAACGTGATCTGCCCGGGCGCGCAGAGCGAGGCGTTCCGGCGGGTGGCCGAGGCCAACCCGCAGATGGCGGCCGCGTCGGCGGCGGCCAACCCGATGGGCCGGATCGGCGATCCGGTCGAGGACATCGGGCCCGTCGCGGTGTTCCTCGCCGGCGACGCCTCCCGCTACGTGACGGGCAACACGCTGTTCGTCGACGGCGGCGCCCACATCAACGGTGTCCAGTGGGCGCCGCAGGTGGACTGAGCCCGTCGCCGACAACGGTCCCGGACATCGACAACTGTCGCGACGTGTGTCGGTGTCCGGTTCCGTCCACCGCACCTGTTCGACGGGACGCGGGCCCCGAATCCGGGCGCGACCACAGCGTCGACCTCCCCCCGCGACCGAACCGTGACCGACGCCGACGAGGATGGAGCGGACACGAGTCGGTGAGTGGCGGGAGGCGTGGGCGGCGATGAGGCCGAGCAGGTGCGTGCGGTGCGGCCGGGTAATGGGCCCGTTCGAGGAGCGGATCCACGATCGGTGCGCGCGGTGCGCGGGCCCGGCACCGCGCTCGTCGGCACCGCGCTGGGCGGCACCGCGCTCGTCGGCACCGCGCTGGGCGGCACCGCAGCGCGACGCCGGACCCACGCCCTGGCCGCCGTCCGGTGAGCCGCCGCGCCCCGAGCCCGGCCCCGGGTCCCTGCTGCAGAGGCTTCGGCGCTCCCGACTGCACTGGCGTCGTCCCGCCCCCGCACCGCCGCCGCGCGTCCCGGTCCCGCCGCCGAATCCCTGGCTGCGCCGGGCGAAACGCGCGGCCGCGGCGCTCACGGTGGTCGCGTTCGTCACCGTCGTCGCGGCCTCGTCGCTGCGCGTGTGGACGCCGTCGTCGTCGCGGTTCATGCGGATCGACGACGGTCCGATCGCCTACCAGTACGTCTCGCTCGACCATGTCAGCCGGTACGTCGTCGCGTCGGTGATCGCGCACGAGGACGACCAGATGGGCCTGCGGGCACAGGCGTTCCACTGGGGTGACTTCGCCGACCGCGCCCGTGCCCATCTGACGGGCGAGGAACAACAGACGTATTCGACGATCCCGCAGCAGCTGGCGAAGAACATGTTCTTCACCCCCGACCAGAGCGCGGTCCGCAAGGCCGTCGAGACGGTGCCCTCGGTGCTGCTGAGTGCGACCCTGCCGGACGCCCGCATCATGGAGCTGTACCTGAACTACGCGCAGTTCGGCCCGGACCTGTACGGGGTGTGCGCGGCCAGCTGGTACTACTTCGACACCCCGCCATGGGAGATGTACCAGTACCACGCGATGCAGCTGGCCGGCATGCTGCCCAACCCGGAGGACGTGGTGCGCCTGCCCGGGGGCGGTGTCGCGACTCCCGCCGACGCGCAGTACCCGAGCGCGGCGTTCCACATCAACGGCGCCGCGAACGTCGACCTGCCCGCCCGGTTCGCCGGCTGGGGCGGCTGGGAGAACCTCGTCGCGTCGGTCGGGATCGACGACTCGGCCGCCGACCACGCCGACGACCGTCCGAGCGACGACTCGTGCTCGTCGATGCCCGAGCCGGTGCGGCAGCGCCTGGCCGTGGAGGATCCGGGGTTCGTGTCCCGGTCGCAGTAGCCGGACACGCCGCGACGGACCTGGCGGTTGCGCGCAGCGGTGTTTCTTGCGCACGTACGGACGCGCGCAAGAAACACCTTGCCGCGCAGGAGCATTCGACGACGGCCGCTAGATGCCGACCTCGCGGCGCAGCGTCTTGCCCGTCGCGTTGCGGGGCAGCAGGTCGGAAGTGATCCGCCAGCGCGTGGGCACCTTGAAGTACGACAGCCGCTCGGCCGCGAACTCGCGCAGTTCCTCCTCGGTGACGTGAGCCCCCTCGGCGACGACGACCACGGCCGCGACCTCCTGGCCGAGGTCGGGGTGCGGAACGCCGATCACGGCGCACTCGCGCACGGCCGGGTGCTCGTCGAGGGTCTGCTCGATCTCGGTGGGATAGACGTTCTCGCCGCCGCGCAGGATCAGGTCGGAGCGACGGCCCGTCAGTCGCAGCCGGCCGTTCTCGATGACGCCGTAGTCGCCGGTGCGCAGCCACCGGTCCGGGGTGATGGCCGCGGCCGTGGCCTCCTCGTCCTCCCAGTAGCCGAGCATGACGAACGGGCTGCGCACGCACACCTCGCCCTCCACGCCGTCCGGCAGCCATTCGCCGAACGGGTCGCGGATCTCGAGGCTCACGGTGATGATCGGCCGGCCCAGGGTGCCGGGGAACGCCTCGAGGTCCTGGGAGTTGGCCACCGCGATGGCGGTGCTGCACTCGGTGAGGCCGTAGCTGTCGACGAGGGCGTTGCGGGCGAACGGCACCTTCTCGCGCAGCCGGTCCTTGAACGCGATCGACGACGGCGCCGACGCGAGCGCGAACGCCGTCAGCGACGACAGGTCGTACTTGCCGAGGTCGTCGTGCTCGAGCAGCCGCGACGCCATGGTGGGGACCGCACCCCAGTTGGTGACGCGTTCGCGCTCGATGAGGCCGAGCACCTTGTCGACGTCGAACGAGCCCTGGTGCATGATCACGGCGCTGCCCGTCGCCAGGCGCGGGACGACCAGGTTGTGCAGGCTCGCGATGTGGAACAGCGGCGAGGTGAGCAGGTAGCGCAGGTCGCTGGGGACGTCGTCGCCGGCGGTCCGCCCGGTGAACGCGGCGAGCAGGGCGTCGCTGAACCGGTGGTAGTCCACGACGGCGAGCAGGTTGCGGTGCGAGTGCAGCGCGCCTTTGGGCCGGCCGCTGGTGCCGCTGGTGTACAGGATGACGGACGGGTCGTCCTCGTCGATGTCGACGCGCGGCGGCACGGCGTCGGGGAACTGCGCGATCAGCCGGGGCAGGTCCTCCTCCATCGTCAGGACCGTGATCCCACCGGTGTCGACGTCGGCCAGGGCCGCGGCGCGCTTGGCGTCGACGACGAGGATCTTCGGCCGGCTGTGCTTCAGGCCGTACTCGATCTCCCGCGGCACCCACCATCCGTTGAGGCCGACGGTGATGGCGCCGAGCACCTGGCTCGCCCAGAACGCGATCACCCATTCGGGGGTGTTCGCTCCCAGTATCGCGACCCGGTCACCCTTCTCCACGCCGTACCGCTCGCGCAACGCGTGGGCGAGGGAGTACGCCGCGGCGGCGTGCTCGGTGAACGACAGCCGGCGGTCGGCGGTGACGAGGTAGTCCCGGTCGCCCCAGCGCAGGGAGTCGGCGAGCAGGTCGCCCACGGCCTTGCCGCGGTTCTTCATCACCGGCATCGAGGCGCCGAGCACCTCTTCCTCGACGATCTCGAACCGGCCACCCGGGCCGGTGAGGCGGGAGACGACCTCGTCGAGGTACAGCCGGGGATCTGCGGACGCAGTCATGCGGGGACCTTTCCTTCGTGTCACGTGAATACCGTGTCACCTGCTGCGATGGACCTGGAACCCCACCCCGGCCGCGGCCGCGTGTGAGGCGTGCCACTGCAATTTCTCATGCCGGATCGCGGCCGCGGAAGTGGTTACCACTGAGCGGGACTTCCCGTGATCCACCCGACAGCCGGGGCTACGTTCGGCGCAGAATCGCTGCCGGAGGAGCAACCACATGTCCACATTTCTCGACAACCCGACGACGAGGATCGATCCCTTCGCCCCCGCGAAGCTCGGTCCGCTGACCCTGCGCAACCGGGTCATCAAGGCGGCCACGTTCGAGGGGCTCACCCCGAAGGGGCTCGTCACCGACGAGCTCATCGAGTTCCACCGCCGGCCCGCCGCCGGCGGCGTCGGCATGACGACGGTCGCGTACTGCGCCGTCGCGCCGGACGGCCGCACCGCGCCCGGCCAGCTGCAGTGGACCGACGAGACTCGGCCCGGCATGCGCAGGCTCACCGACGCGATCCACGCCGAGGGCGCCGCGGTGTCGGCGCAGATCGGGCACGCCGGACCGGTCGCCGCCGCCAAGTACCTGGGCACCCCCGCCCTCGGTCCGAGCCGCGCCTTCCGCATGACGACCCAGAACTTCAGCAAGCCCGCGACCAAGGCGGACATCGCCCGCATCACCGAGGGCCACGCCGAGGCCGCGCGCCGCGCCGTCGAGGCCGGGTTCGACGCGGTCGAGATCCACTTCGGGCACAACTACCTGATCAGCTCGTTCCTGAGCCCGAAGATCAACAAGCGCAAGGACGAGTACGGCGGCTCGCTCGAGAACCGCGCGCGCTTCGCGCGGGAAGCCGCCCGCGCCGTCCGCGACGCCGTGGGAGACAGGATCGCGATCCTCGCCAAGCTCAACATGGACGACGGTGTGCCCGGCGGCTTCTGGCTCGACGAGTCGATCCAGGTGGCCAAGTGGCTCGAGGCCGACGGCTCCCTCGACGCCCTCGAGCTCACCGCCGGCAGCTCCCTGCTCAACCCGATGTACCTGTTCAAGGGCGACGCGCCGCTGCGCGACTTCGCCGCCGTGATGCCGCAGCCCACGAAGCTCGGGATCCAGCTGGTGGGCAAGCACTTCCTGCGCGAGTACCCCTACCGCGACGGCTACCTGCTCGAGGACGCCAAGCAGTTCCGGTCGCAGCTGAAGATGCCGCTGGTGCTGCTCGGCGGCATCACCAACCGGGCGATCATCGACGAGGCGATGGCCGAGGGCTTCCAGTTCGTCGCCGCCGCGCGGGCGCTGCTGCGCGAGCCGGATCTCGTCAACCGCATGCAGGAGGACGCGGCCGCCGCGTCGCTGTGCAACCACTGCAACAAGTGCATGACCGCCATCTACGGGGGCACCCACTGCGTGCTCCGGACGGCGTGAAGGGAGCCGCGACGATGACGAGCACCGTGAACCCCCGCGCCGCCGCAACGGAGACGGGGGTGCAGCGCGCCACCATCGCCGAGATGCTGCTCGACCGCGTCGGCGACGACCGGCTCGGCCTGCGGACCCGGGAGCAGGACTGGACGTGGAACGCCGTGGTGCGCGAGAGCGCCGCGCGGGGCGCGCTCGCGCGGTCGCTGCGCGTCGACGGCCCGTTCCACATCGGCATTCTTCTCGACAACGTCCCGGACTTCCTGTTCTGGCTCGGCGGGGCGGCCCTGGCGGGCGCGACGGTCGTCGGCATCAATCCCACGCGCGGCGCGGCGGAGCTCGAGGCCGAGATCCGGTACGTGGACTGCCAGCTCATCGTCACCGACACCGCCGGGATGGCGAAGCTGCGCGGCCTCGACCTGGGCCTCGACGAGGACCGCTTCCTGCTGATCGACGATCCCGACTACGCGGCGCGGCTCGAGCGGGTGGAACCGGCGATCGCCGACGGCGTCGGCGAGGACAGCCTGTTCCTGCTGCTGTTCACCTCCGGCACCACCGGCCGTTCGAAGGCCGTCAAGTGCTCCCAGGGCCGGTTGTCGCGGCTCGCGTACGCCAACACCGCCAAGTACGGGCACCACCGCGACGACGTCGACTACTGCTGCATGCCGCTGTTCCACGGCAACGCGCTGATGGCGCTGTGGGCGCCGGCGCTGGCCAACGGCGCGACGGTGTGCCTGACCCGCAAGTTCTCCGCGTCCGGCTTCCTGCCCGACGTGAAGTTCTTCGGCGCGACGTTCTTCACCTACGTCGGCAAGGCCCTGGCCTACCTGATGGCCACCCCCGAGCAGCCCGACGACGCCGACAACCGGCTCGAACGGGGTTTCGGCACCGAGGCCTCGCCCGAGGACAAGGCCGAGTTCGTGCGCCGGTTCGGTGCGGTGCTGTACGAGGGGTACGGCTCGAGCGAGGGCGCCGGTTCGGTCCGGCTCGATCCGCAGGCCCCGGAGGGCGCCCTCGGCCGGCCCGCTCACGCGGGTATCGCGGTGGTGAACCCCGACACCCTCGAGGAGTGCGCCCGCGCGGTGCTCGACGAGCACGGCCGCGTCCTCAACCCGGACGAGGCGATCGGGGAGATGATCAACAAGGAGGGCGCCCGCGCCTTCGAGGGCTACTACAAGAACGACGTCGCCGACGCGGAGCGGATCCGCAACGGCTGGTACTGGACCGGCGATCTCGGCTACGTCGACGAGGCCGGCTTCATCTACTTCGCCGGCCGCAAGGGCGACTGGATCCGGGTCGACGGCGAGAACACCTCGGCCCTGATGATCGAGCGGGTCCTGCGCCGGCATCCGAAGGTCGTGAGCACCGGCGTCTACGCGGTGCCGGATCCCCGGTCGGGCGATCAGGTGATGGCGGCGATCGAGGTCGAGTCCCTCGCCGGCTTCGATCCGGTCGAGTTCGCCGAATTCCTCACCGGGCAGGCCGATCTCGGTTCGAAGGCCGTGCCGCGGTTCGTGCGCGTGTCGACGAACCTGCCGGTGACGGGCTCGAACAAGGTCCTCAAGCGCGAGCTGCAGGCGCAGCGCTGGCACACCACCGAGCCCGTGTACCGGTGGGTGGGACGCGGCGCGCCGGAGTACACCGCGATGAGCGCGGACGACAAGGCCGCGCTCGACCGGGAGTTCGCCGCGCACGGCCGGCAACGGCTGCTGAGCGTGTAGGCGATGCCGGAGACCCGCGTCGCCCTCGTCACCGGTGCCAGCCGCGGCATCGGGCGCGAGACCGCCCTCGCGTTCGCCCGGGCCGGCTTCGACGTCGCGGTCACCGCCCGCACGGTCCGCGAGGGCCGGGGCACGGTGCCTCCGCGCACCCGCCGCGACGGCGACGAGCCGATCGCCGTCCCCGGCAGTCTCGAGACCACCGCGGCGGCGATCGAATCGCTCGGGGTGCGGGCACTGTCCGTCCCGATGGACCTGCTCGACGTCGACTCCGTGCGGGCCGCGGGCCGCCGTGTGCTGGACGTGTGGGGCCGGATCGACGTGCTCGTCAACAACGCCTACGCACAGACGAGCGGCAACATGGACCGGCTCCTCGACATCGATCTCGCCGACGCCGCCGCCATGGTGGAGGGCAACTACCTCCACCAGCTGGCGCTGATCCAGACGGTGCTGCCGGCCATGCTCGCCCGCGGCGGCGGCGTCGTGATCGACCTCGTGTCCGGGTCGGCCGCGATCGATCCGCCCGCGCCGCCGGGGGAGGGCGGCTGGGGTCTGTCGTACGCGGCGTCGAAGGCCGCGTTCGCGCGGGTCGCCGGGATGATCAACGCCGAGTACCGCGCCCGCGGTGTCCGGGCGTTCAACCTCAGTCCGGGTTTCGTCGTCACCGAGTCGGGGCGGGCCCGGGGCGGCACCCGCGCGGTGGAGGACGCCGGGTTCGACGCGGTGCCGGCGACGGTGCCCGCCGACGCCGCGGTGTGGCTGGCGACGGTGCCCGACGCGGACCGGTTGCTGGGCAAGGTCGTATGGGCGCCGACGCTGATCGAGAGGATGTCCGCTTCCGCGGTGGAGCGGCGGAACGAGAGGACGGACGTCACGTGAAGCTGGGTGTGGTGGTGCCGGTCGAGCTGGAGCAGAGCGGGGAACCCGAGTGGATCCTCGAATTCGCCCGCGCCGCCGAGAACCTGGGTTTCGACGAGATCTCCGCCGTCGAGCATTCCGTCGTCGTCGCGAACACGGGCAGCGCGTACCCGTATGCGCCGACCGGCAAGTCGCACCTGCCCGACGACTGCGACCTGCCCGACCCGCTCGAGCTGCTGTCGTTCGTCGCCGGCGCCACCACCGACCTCGGGCTCGCGACCGGGGTGCTGGTGCTGCCCAACCACCATCCCGTGGTCCTGGCCAAACGCCTGGCCACCCTCGACCGGCTCGCCCGCGGCCGGGTCCGGATCTGCCTGGGACTGGGCTGGATGCGGGAGGAGATCGAGGCGTGCGGCGGCGACTTCGACCGTCGCGGGAAGATCGCCGACGAGGCGATCGCGGTGATGCGGGCCCTGTGGGCCGGCACCGGTCCGGCCGGGGTGGACTTCGACGGCGAGTTCTACACGTTCCGCGGCGCCCACAGCTGGCCGAAACCGCACCGCGAGACCGGGGTGCCGCTGTACATCGGTGGGCACAGCGCGGCCGCCGCGCGGCGGGCCGGCCGGCTCGGCGACGGGTTCCAGCCGCTCGGCCTGGCGGGGGAGGACCTCGACCGCGCGATCGGGCGGATGCGCCGCGCCGCCGAGGCGGCGGGCCGCGATCCCGGCACCGTCGAGCTGGTGCTCGGGGCGACCCTGCCGCGGCTGGACGAGGCGCGGATGGACCGGGCCCGGAAGCTGGGGGCGGGGCGGATGGTGCTGTCGGCCTCGCCGAACGCGGGATCGCTGAGCCAGGTCGTCGACGAGATGGCCGCCTGCGCCGAACGCCTCGGCCGGGTCTGACGCCGGGCCGGTTCCCGCTGGCCGAGATGCGCCGCCCGGCCGCCGGCAACGCTGACTAGCGTCCGAGGTCACAACGACATTCGGTCGCTAGGAGAATCGCGATGGATCTGAAGGAATCCCCGGAGCAGGTCGCGCTCAGGAAGGAGCTGCGCGCCTACTTCGCGTCGCTGCTGCCGGAGGACAAGCGCCGCCGTGCCGGTGAGCAGGGGGTGGGCGGCGAGCACTTCCGCGAGGTCGTCACGCTGCTCGGCAAGGACGGCTGGCTGGGGATCGGCTGGCCCACGGAGTACGGCGGGCAGGGCCGCTCCATCGAGGAACAGTTCGTGTTCTTCGACGAGGTGCAGCGGGCGGGCCTGCCCTTCCCGTTCGTCACCGTGAACACCGTCGGGCCGACCCTGATGAAATACGGCACGCAGGAACAGAAGGACCGCTTCCTGCCCGGCATCCTCTCCGGCGACATCGTCTTCGCCATCGGCTACACCGAACCGGAGGCCGGCACCGACCTGGCGTCGCTGAAGACCCGCGCGGTGCGCGACGGCGACGAGTGGGTGGTCGACGGCAACAAGATCTTCACCTCGGGCGCGAACACGGCCGACTACGTGTGGCTCGCGTGCCGCACCGACCCGGACGTCCCGAAGCACAAGGGCATCTCGATCCTCATCGTGCCGACCGACGCGCCCGGGTTCTCGTGGTCGCCGATCCACACCGTCGGGGGTCTCTCGGTCACCGCCACCTACTACAGCGGTATCCGAATCCCGGACCGGGACGTCGTCGGCGAGGTCGGCGGCGGCTGGCCGCTGATCACCGCGCAGCTCAACCACGAACGCATCGGCCTCGCCGCGATCGGCGGCCGCACCTACGGGCTGTGGCAGCAGGTGCTGGACTGGGCGAAGGAGAACGGCGCCGTCGAGATTCCCTGGGTGCAGCAGGAGTTCGCTCGCACCCACGCCAAGCTCGAGGCGATGCGGCTGCTGAACTGGAAGATGACCGCCGCCGTCGCGGCCGACACCCTCTCCGGTGCCGACGCGGGCGCGACCAAGGTGTACGGCACGGAGACGCACGTCGACGTGTACCGGACGTTGCTGGGCATTCTCGGGGCCGCCGGCCGGATCCGCCCCGAGTCGCCGGGCGCCGTGCTCGCCGGACAGATCGAGCAGATCTCCCGTCAGGGCATGGTCAACACGTTCGGCGGCGGTGTCAACGAGGTCCTGCGCGACATGGTCGGCACGATGGGCCTGGGCCTGGTGCGGGAGAAGAGGGTCAAGTGAGCGAACTGCTGACCAGGCTGAGGGCGTTCGAGGGGCAGACCCTGACGCCGACGACGTGGGGCCCGGACGCGGTCAACACCCCGATGATCCGGCACTGGGTCGAGACGATGGGTGACACCAGCCCGATCTACCTCGACGACGCCGCCGCCCGCGCCACCGGCCGCGACGGTGCCGTCGCGCCCGCGCTCATGACGCAGGTGTGGACGATGCGCACCTTCACCGACAAGATGGCGAACAACGACCCGTCGCCGGTGTGGACCGACCTGATCGCCACGCTCGACGACGCCGGCTTCACGTCCGTCGTTGCGACGGACTCGGACTTCGAGTTCTTCGTCGAACTGCGCCCCGGCGAACGGGTTTCACTCACCGAGGTGATCGAATCGATCTCCGAGGAGAAGAGGACCGGGCTCGGCGCGGGTCACTTCGTGACCACCCTCAAGACGTACCGCAACGGGGACGGCGCGGTCGTCGCCACCCAGCGCTGGCGCACCCTGCGCTTCCGGCCGAAGGACACGGCGCAGCCGGAGCCGAAGCGCGAGAGCTCGCCCGGCTCGGAATCCGCCGCTCCGAAGGGTCTGCGCCCGCGTCCGGCGATCAACGCCGACAACGCCTTCTGGTTCGAGGCGGCCAGGGAGCACCGCCTGGTGATCCAGCGTTGCGCGGCGTGCGGCACGCTGCGGCATCCGACCGGGCCGATGTGCGGGCGGTGCCGTTCCCTCGAGTGGGACACCGTCGACGCGTCGGGCCGCGGCACCGTCTACAGCTTCGTCGTCAACCACCACCCGCGGATCCCCGGGTTCGAGTACCCGCTCGTCGTCGCGACGATCGAACTCGAGGAGGGCACCCGGCTGATCGCGAACATGACCGGTGTAGAACCGCACGCGGTCGAGATCGGCATGGCGGTGGAACTGGACTGGATCGACGCCGACCCCGAGTTGACGCTGCCCGCGTTCCGGCCGGCCGCACGGAAGGATTCGTAGATGGATTTCAACTTCAGCGAAGAGCAGGAAGCGATTCGCGGCCTCGCGCACGAGGTCTTCACCGGCAAGGCCGGCATCGATCGGGTCAAGCAGGTCGAGCTGAGCGACGAGCGCCTCGACCGGGAGCTGTGGCGGGAGCTGGCCACCACGGGTCTGCTCGGCGTCGCGCTGCCCGAAGACCTCGGCGGCGGTGGGCTCGGCCTGGCGGAGCTGTACGTCCTGCTCGAGCAGCAGGGCCGGCACGTGGCGCCGGTGCCGATCTGGCAATCGGTGCTCGCCGCGCTCGCCGTCGCCGAGTTCGGCACCGACGACCAGCGCACCGCGCTGGTGCCGGGTGTCGCCGACGGCAGCCGGTTCCTGACGATCGGTCTCGAGGAGTTCGGCCCCTACGTCCCCGGTGACCCGCAGACCACCGCCACGGAGGCCGGTGGCCGGTGGACCCTCACCGGCGCGAAGGCCGTCGTCCCGGTCACCCACGTCGCGTCCCGCGCGATCGTCTCGGCGACCACGCCGGCCGGTGCCGCGCTGTTCGTCGTCGATCTCGCCGGCGCGGGCGTCTCCGTCGAGCAGACGCACTCGACCACCTGGGAGATCTGCGGCAACGTCACGTTCGACTCGGCTCCCGCCGAGCTGCTCGGGCCCACCGACGGCACCGCAGCGCAGTGGCTGCTCGACCGCGTCGAGCTCGCGCTCGCCGCGATCCAGCTCGGTGTCGGCTCGGGTGCCGTCCAGCAGGCCGTCACCTACCTCAACGGGCGCATGCAGTTCGGACGTCCGCTCGCGACGTTCCAGGCCGTGGGCCACCAGCTGGCCGACTGCTACATCGACCTCGAGGCGATGCGCGTGACGCTGTGGCAGGCCGCGTGGCTGCTCGCCGAGGGACAGGACCCCGGCACCTCGGTGCTCGTCGCGAAGTGGTGGGCCACCGACGGCGGCCAGCGCGTCGTGCACCGCACCACGCACGTGCACGGCGGCATGGGCGTCGACACCGACTATCCGGTGCATCGGCACCTGTTGTGGGGCAAGCAGATCGGCGCCAACCTCGGTGGCTCCGCGTCGGATCTGGCGCGCCTGGGCGCCCAGCTCGCCGCCGGCGTCGAGGTGGTCGCGTGACCGCCACCGTGTCCACGGGCCGCAGCTACGACGACATCGAGATCGGCGAGGTACTGCCCGAACTCGCGATCCCGCTCACCCGCACACTGATCGTCGCGACCGCCCTCGCGACCCGCGACTTCCAGGATGTCCACCACGACCCCGAGCTGGCGCGCGAGCGCGGCTCGAAGGACGTGTTCATGAACATCCTCACCAGCAACGGGCTGGTGGGCCGGTTCGTCACGGACTGGTCCGGTCCGTGCGCCGTCGTGCGGCGGGTGAAGATCCGTCTGGGCGCACCGAACTACCCCGGGGACACCATGACGATGACCGGCGAGGTGGTCGGCAAGTCCGACGGCCTCGTCGAGGTCCGCGTCCGCGGCGCCAACAGCCTCGGCGACCACGCCACCGGCACTGTCACGATCGCCTTCACCGACCGGCCGGGAGGAACCCGATGACCAGCCTGCTCTCCGGTGCCGCCGCGATCGTCGGCATCGGCGCCACCGAGTTCTCCAAGAAGTCCGGCCGCTCGGAGCTGCAGCTCGCGTGCGAGGCCGTCGTCGCCGCACTGGCCGACGCCGGCATCGACCCGTCCGAGGTCGACGGACTGGCCACCTACACGATGGAGACCAACGGCGAGATCCTCGTCGCCCGCAACTGCGGGCTCGGGGAGCTGAAGTTCTTCTCCCGCATCGGCTACGGCGGCGGGGCGGCGTGCGCGACGGTGCAGCAGGCCGCGATGGCCGTCGCGACGGGCGTCGCCGAGGTCGTCGTGGTCTACCGCGCGTTCAACGAACGTTCCGGTATCCGGTTCGGTCTCGGCCAGCACGACCGGCCGATGGATTCGACCGCCGACCGCGCCGCCTACGCGTGGCTGACCCCGCAGGGGCTGGCGACGCCCGCTCAGTGGGTCGCGATGTTCGCCCGCCGCTACATGCACCAGTACGGTGCCACGAGTGAGGATTTCGGTCGGGTTGCCGTCGTCGCCCGCAAGCACGCCGCGAACAATCCGGCCGCGTGGTTCCACGGCAAGCCCATCACGCTCGCGGACCATCAGAACTCGCGGTGGATCGCCGAGCCGCTGCACCTGCTCGACTGCTGCCAGGAGACCGACGGCGGTCAGGCCCTCGTCGTCGTCTCCGCGGAACGCGCCCGGGACCTGCGGCACCGGCCCGTGCTCGTCAAGGGCGCCGCGCAGGGCTCCGGCAAGGACCAGCACATGATGACCAGCTACTACCGTCCGGACATCACCGGCATCCCTGAGATGGGACTGGTGGGCCGCCAGCTCTACGGCCAGAGCGGACTGAGTCCGGACCACATCGACGCGGCGATCCTCTACGACCACTTCACCCCGCTGGTGCTGCCGCAGCTCGAGGAACTCGGCTTCTGTGGCGTCGGCGAGGCCAGGGACTTCGTCCGCGAGGGCAACCTCGAGATCGGGGGCCGGCTGCCGAGCAACACCCACGGCGGCCAGGTCGGCGAGGCGTATCTGCACGGTGTCAACGGCATCGCCGAGGCGGTCCGCCTGGTGCGCGGCACCTCCACCAATCAACCCGACGGCGTCGAGAACGTGATCGTCACGGCGGGAACCGCGGTTCCCACGTCCGGACTGATCCTCGGTGCCGCCTGATCCCGGAAGGATTCGACAATGACGGCAGTGGAGCAGAAGGCCGGCGCGTGGCGCGGAGCCGACCTGGGCACCCGCACGGTGGCCTACGACGAGCGCGACGCGATCCTCTACGCGCTCGCCGTCGGCGCCCAGCCCGCCACCGACCTGGACCTGGTGCTCGAGGACCGGCTGCGGGTACTGCCGACGTTCGCGCTGACCCTGGCCCAGTGGGCACCGGACGAGCTGGGCTCGCGCGGCGCGTTCGACACGACGACGGCGCTGCACGGCTCGCAGGAGCTGACCGTGCTGGCCCCGCTGCCGCGTCGCGGTGAGGTGGAGCTGCGGGCGTCGGTGGGCGAGGTGTGGGACAAGGGGGCCGCGGCCGTGTTCGAGGTCCGCGTCGAGTGCGAGTACTTCGTCGCGACGTGGTCGATCTTCGCGCCCGGCGCGGGTGGTTTCGGGGGCGAGCGCGGCCCGTCGAAGCCGGCGGCGCCGCAGGGCGAGCCGGAGCTGGCCGGGGAACTGGCCACGGCCGCGAACCAGGCCGCGCTGTACCGGCTCACCGGCGACCGGCACCACATCCACATCGATCCGGAGGCGGCCGCGCGGATCGGTCAGCCGCGCCCGATCATGCACGGGCTGTGCACCCTGGCGGCGGCGACCCTGCCCCTGGCCCGGCTCCTCGGGGCGCATCCGGCGGACCTGACCGAACTGCAGGGCCGCTTCGCGGCGCCGGTGTTCCCCGGCGACGTCGCCGGGCTGCGGGTGTGGGGCGGACGCGACGACGCCGTGTTCGAGGTGGCCGCGGACGGGCAGGCCGTGATCTCGGGGGCGCGCGCGTCGTTCGCGTGAGGTCGTGGACCGGTGCCCGGCAGCCGGGCACCGGTCCACGCGTCACTTGCCGTGCAGGGCCATGTAGCGGGCCGGGTACTCGCCGCCGCCGTGGACCGCCAGGTCGGCGCCGTTGACGTAGGACGCGAGGTCGCTGCCGAGGAACAGGCAGGCGCGCGCGATGTCCGACGGGACGGCCATCCGCTCCATCGGCAGGGTGCGGGTCACCGCGGCGCCGCCGTCGTCGCCGTAGACCGAGGCCGCGGCCTCGGTGCGGATCAGGCCGGTGGTGATGTGGTTGACCCGCACCTTAGGTGCCCATTCGAGGGCGAGGGCTTTGGTCAGGCCCAGCAGGCCGGCCTTTGCGGCGGTGTACGCGGCGGTGCCGGGCTGCGGATCGTGTGCCGAGACGCTGCCGATGTTGATGATCGAGCCGCCCCCGGGCCGCTCCTGCATCACCCGGTTGGCCGCCTGCGCCGCGTAGAACGGGGCGAGCAGGTTCAGCGCGACGATCTTCTCCACGAAGCGCGGGGAGACGGTGGCGGCGTCGGAGTCCGGTGACCCGCCGGCATTGTTGACCAGCACGTCGAGCCGGCCGAACCGGGCGACGGCGTCGTCGACCAGGGCGGCCACGTCGGCGGGGTCGCGCACGTCGACGGCCCGGAACGCCGCGCTCCGCCCGCCGGCCGAGGGCAGGGACCCGGGCTCGTTGCGGGCGCATACCAGGACGTCGGCGCCCGCGGCGAGGAAGTGTTCGGCGACGACGAAGCCGATGCCCTTGGTGCCGCCGGTGACGATCACGGCGCGTCCGGTGTGGTCGACGGGATTGGGAAGGTGCACGTGGCTACCTTTCTGGAACTCGGGTCGGTTCGAGACTGCTTGCCGTCGCGCGCCTTTCGTGGCCGCGAGCGGGAACCGACGTGGACAAGCAAGTGCTTGGTCAAGGATAGTGGACGGGACGCCTGGGGCACCAGGATTTCCGTAGTGGCGAGAGAACCGGGAGCAGGGACGCATGGGCAAGCTGGACGGCAAGGTCGCGCTCATCACGGGCGCGGGACAGGGGATCGGACGGGGCATCGCCCTCGCGCTCGCCAAGGAGGGGGTGCACATCGCGGCCGCCGGCCGCACCGAATCCAAGGTGGTCGCGACGGCCGAGGCGATCGAGGAACTCGGCGGCAAGGCGCTGGCGTTGCGCTGCGACGTGAGCAGCGCCGACGACGTCGACGCGGCGGTGCAGCGCACCGTGACGCATTTCGGCGGCGTGGACATCCTGGTCAACAACGCCAACGACTGCCGGCCCGGCCCGCTGCTGTCGTTCACCGACGCCGAGTACGAGCGGTCCTTCGCCACCGGCCCGCTCGCGACGCTGCGGCTGATGCGGGCCTGCTACCCGGTGATGAAGGAGCGCGGGGGCGGCTCGATCGTCAACCTCGTCACGTCGGCGGCGGTCCGCTGGGACGCGAGCAACTACGGCGTCTACGGGTCGATCAAGGAGGGCATGCGGTCGCTGACCCGCGCCGCGGCCTGCGAGTGGGGAGTCGACGGGATCCGCGTCAACGCCATTGCACCACACGCGATGTCGCCGGGACTCGAGGCCTGGATGGCGCGCAACCCGGAGGAGGCGGAGGAGTTCCGCGCGGGAATCCCGTTGCGCCGCATCGGCGACCCCGAGACCGACATCGGGCGGGCGGTGGTCTTCCTCGTCGGCGAGGACGCGGGGTATCTCACCGGCGCGACGATCCCCCTCGACGGCGGCCAGTCGCGCTGGGGCTGACGCCCCCGGTGCGTCCTTTGGGCTGCCCTGGCGGCCCAAAGGACGCACCGGCGCCGCAGGCGCCTATCCGGTGACCCGCCCGGCGTTGCCGGCGTCGACCGGCAGCACGGTGCCGCTGATGTGGGCGCTCGCCTCGGCGGCGAAGAACAGCACCACGCGGGTGATCTCCGCCGGTTCGAGCCACGGCACCGGCTGCGCGTGCAGGCTCTGGAAGATCGGGGCCACGTCGTCGGCGCCGGGATGCTCGAGATCCGGGCGCATCAGGCCGTAGAGGAAGTCGTTGTGGATCATCGGTGTCGAGATGTTCCCGGGGGCAATCGCATTCACCGTGACACCGTGCGGCGCCAGATCCAGCGCGGCGCTCTTGGTCAGGCCGATCACGCCCCACTTCGATGCGCTGTACGCCGCCATGTTGGTGTTGCCCGCGCGGCCGAGCATCGACGAGATCGTCACGATCCGCCCGTAGCCGCGCGCGACCATGCCGGGCGCCACCGCACCGACGGTGTTGAAGACACCGGTCAGATTCGAGCCGATCGCCTCCGCCCACTGCGCCTCGGTCATCGCCTGGATCGGGGCGGCCACCGACACGCCCGCGTTCGCCACCGCGATGTCGATCCGCCCGAACTCGGCGTGCGCCTGCGCCACGAGTTCGTCCATTGCCGGGCGGTCCGCGGTGTCCAGCTTCGCGGTCAGGCACCGGCGCCCGGTGGCGCGCACCGCCGCCGCGGTCTCCTCCAGATCCGCCTCCGTGGCCAGCGGGTACGGCACCACCGGGCTGTCGGCGCACCGGTCGCACAGCACGATGTCGGCGCCGCGCTCGGCCAGCGCCACCGCGTGGCTGCGGCCCTGGCCCCGCGCCCCGCCCGTGATCAGCGCGACCCGGCCTTCGAACTCACTCATCGAATCCACTCCTGTCCTCCTCGGTCAGCAGGTCGATGCTCCAGCCCCGGCGGGCCCGCAGGGGTGCGGCGATCCCGCTCAGCGGGAAAAGGGCAGGCCGCGGGCCGTCACACCACCGCTGCGGCGGGCACCAGCGCGGCGCCCAGGCCGGACGGCGCGTAGTTCGGCCGGTACGACGGCTGGGGCCGGTTCCCCGCGACGAGCAGCGCGACGACGACGAACGCGATCGCCAGCACGAGCGCGAGCGCGCCGACGATCGACCAGAAATCCGGCCGCAACGACCGTCGGCGGGGTTCGTCGCCGTAGGTGAGCCGCTTGACGCGCCGGACCTCGGCGGCGGGCGGGGCGGAGTGGGCGGCCGCCGCGTGCCGGGACGCCGGCGGGCGGACCGGCTCCGCCGCGGAATCGCCCGGCGTGAGCACCTGTGCGATGGGCTGTGTGATCGCCTGGGGGTCCACCGACTCGAGGTTGTGCATGGCCGTCCGTTCTCTCCATTGCCGACGGCCGTGAATCGCCGATTCGGAGACGTCCGTTACCGTGATCCTCGCGACACGGTCAGTCGGTCCACGCGAAGCGGAACCGTTCCGCGAGTTCGGCGGGCGGCCGCGAGCGGTACTCCCCGAACTCGTAGCGTTTCACGGCGAGCAGGGCCTCCATGATCGACGGTCCGAACAGGCGCTGCGCGAGGCCGGAGGACCCGAGCGCGGCGAGCACGCCGTCGGGGTCCGTCGGCAGGACGCGGACCCCGAGTTCGGCGCGTTCGGCATCGCCCATCCGGCCCGGATCGACCGGGATCTCCGGCGGAACCGGGAGTGCGTCGGTGAGACCGGCGTGGGCCGCCCCGAGGATCGCCGCGCCGGCGAGGTAGGGGTTGGCCGACGGGTCCACGGGCTTGACCTCGAGGTGGGCGCCGTAGGGGCTCCCGGGCGTGAGCGCGCACAGCCGCAGCGCGGCCTCACGGTTCTCGAGCCCCCAGCAGCACCACGCGCCGGACCACATGCCCGGCTGCAGCCGCAGATGCGAGAGCACGGACCCGGTGAGGACCGCCCCGAACTCGGGCAGCGCGCGCACGATGCCGGCGACGACGCTGCCGCCCGCCGCAGTCACCCCGTGCGGGCCGTCGCCGCCGGACAGGAGCGGCCGCCCCTCGCGGGTGAAGGACACGTGGACGTGGGCCCCGTTGCCCGCCCCGCCGACGACGGGGACGGGGGAGAACGACGCCCGCAGACCGTGCCGCCGGGCGGTGCGGCTGATCAGGATGCGTGCGAGCACCAGGTTGTCGACCGACTCCACGGGGGCTGCCGGAGACAGGGAGAGTTCGAACTGCTGCGCGCCCGCCTCGGCGTGAATCTGGTCGATGCCCAGACCCGCCTGCGCGGCCGCGTGCAACAGATCCGCGACGAACGGGTCCCGCCCGAGGACGGCACCGAGACCGTATGCGGACCATTCGCTGCGCCCGCCGTCGAAGAGCGTGAACTCGATCTCGTGCCCTGCCCGGGCCTGCACGCCGGCCGCGGCGAGCTCCTCGACGACGCGTTCGAGCGCTGCGCGCGTGCACAACGGTGACCGCGTCCCGTCCTGCTCGTACAGGCCGGCCGGCGTCCACCGGACGCCGTCCCCGACGGGCCGGAGCCGGTCGCGGTCGATCCGCAGCCGGAGATCGCCCGTCACCGACAGTGACGGCGTGAACGCCAGGTGGTCGTCGACGCAGAAGACCGCCCAGCTCGGCGACGCGCCCGCGCCCGACTCGACGAACGACGTAAGCCTGTGTCCGGGAAACACCTTCGCCCGCGAGATGCCGGTCGAATCGACGACCGAGCCGACGATGCGCTCCTCGCGGGCGCGTTCGCCCGTCACGGGGTCGAAGCGTTCCTCCGTCACGGGGTCGAAGCGTTTCTCCGTCACGGCGGCGAAGCGTTCCTCCGTCACAGGGACCTCCCGCCCGCGCCGTCGGCCACCGGCGGCATCGCCGGGCACGAGGACGCCGGGCACAAGGACACAGTAGAGGCGAGGTCGGGTCACGGGGACCGTCTTCGCCGACACAGGGCCGTGCCGGCGAAGACGGGCGTCCTCACCGCGGCTGATGCTGGGTGATGCAGTGGATGCCGCCGCCGCGGCGGAAGAGCGGCCGGGCCTCCACTCCCACGACGCGACGGCCGGGATACGCGGCCGCCAGGATCTCCGCGGCCTCGTCGTCGGCGGGGTCGCCGAAGCGGCAGGCGATCACCCCACCATTGACGACGTAGTGGTTGATGTAGCTGTAATCCACCCAGCCCTCGTCGTCGCGGACCGTCGCCGGGGCCGGCACCCGGACGATGCGCCACGGCTCACCGCGCACGTCCGCCGTGTGCTGCAGCCGCTCGACGATCAGCGCGGTGACGTCGAAATCCGGGTGGTCCCGGTTGCGCTGGTCGTGGACGAGGACCACGCCCGGGGACGCGATCGCGGCGACGATGTCGACGTGACCGCGGGTGCCGTAGCGCTCCTGGTCCCGCGTCAGCCCGCGCGGGAGCCAGATCGCGTAGGTCGCGCCGATGGTGCGCCGCAGTTCCGCTTCGACCGCGGCCTTGTCGAGGTGCGGGTTGCGCCCGGGGTCGAGCTGGACGGTCTCGGTGAGCAGGACGGTGCCGAGACCGTCCACCTGCATGCCACCGCCCTCGTTGACGAGTGTCGACGCGACCCGTTCCACGCCGGCCCGCTCGAGGACGAACGACGCGATCCGGGCGTCGTGGTCCCACCGGGCCCAGTCCTGCGCGCCCCAGCCGTTGAACACCCAGTCGACCCCGCCGCACCGGCCGTCGTCGTCGAGGACGAAGGTCGGCCCGATGTCGCGCATCCAGGCGTCGTTCAGCGGGGCCTCGACGAGTTCCACGTCGCGGGACAGGTACCGGCGGGCCGCGTCGACCTGGCCGGGATCGGCCACCACGGTGACCGGTTCGAACTCGGCGACGGCGTGCGCGACCGAGGCCCACGTGGCGCGGGCCTCGTGGTGCTCCTCCGCGGTGTCGCCCAGCGAATATCCCTCGGTGGGGAAGGCCATCCACGTGCGCTCGTGCGGTTCGCTCTCCGCGGGCATGCGCCAGGTCATCGCGTGGCTCCGAAGGGTGCGTGCGCGTCCACCGGTGCGGTCAGCGAGCCGTAGGTGTCCGGGCGGCGGGTGCTCAGGAACGGGAACAGCGACAACCAGTCCCGGCGCTGCGCGAGGTCGAGATCGGCCACCAGCACGGCGGATTCGTCGCGCGGAGCCTGCACCAGGATGCGACCGTAGGGATCGGAGACGAACGAGGAGCCGTAGAAGGTGATGGCTCCCTCGCAGCCGTGCCGGTTCGGCACGATCATGAACGTGCCGTTGGCGATGCCGTTTCCGACGATCACCTGCTGCCACAGCGGGCGGGTGTCGAACTCGGGGTGGTCGGGCTCGGAGCCGATCGCCGTCGGGTAGACCAGGATCTCGGCCCCGGCGAGCGAGTACGCCCGCGCCACCTCCGGGAACCACTCGTCCCAGCAGGTCGGCATGCCGATGCGGGCGCCGTCGAGGCCGTCGGGGGTGTGGACGGGATACGGGTCACCGGCCGGACCGCCCCGGAAGTAGGTGTCCTCGTAGTATCCGGCGGTCACGGGGATGTGCAGTTTCCGGGTCCGGGCCACCGGTTCGCCGGCGGGGGAGACGAGGACGGCGGTGTTGTAGCCGAGGCCGTCGGGGGCGTCGGCGCGTTCGTAGAGGGACGCGTGTACGAACACACCGTGGGCGGACGCGGCGGCCGCGGCGAAGGCGACGGTCGGGCCGGTCCGCAGGTCCTCGGCGGTCCGGGCGGCGTCGGCGCCGCCGGGCGTGTCGGCCGGGTAGCGGCTCAACGTGAGTTCGGGCAGGAACACGACGCGCGCGCCGAGTCCGGCGGCGCGGGCGATGCCCTCGGTGAGTTCGGCGTGCAACGCCCGCTCGTCGTCGTGCCAGCGGTGCTGAACCAGTCCGACGCGCAGCGGCGGCCGATCGGGGGCGTCGACCCGGCACAGCGAGTCGGGCGGCGTGGTGGCGGTGATGGTGAGCATGGGAAGTCCTCGGCTCGATCCGGGGGGATAAAACGAATTTGATTCGTTAAGTATGGTGGACGAGCGCGTCCCGGGCAAGAGCCCACGACGATTTCGAGGAGTTTTCGTATGCCACGACCGCCGAAGCGGCTGCTGTCGCCCGAGATCATCACGGACGCAGCGATTCACATGGTGGACACGGCGGGCGACTTCACCATGCCGGGATTGGCCGAGCGGCTGAAGGTGCGGCCGTCGTCGCTGTACAACCACGTGTCGGGACGCGCCGAGATCGTCGAGGCCATGCGGGCGCGCATCATGTCCACCATCGTCGTGGGCGAACCGGCCGGCGACTGGTCCGAGACGGTCGCCGGCCTCGCCCGCGAGTACCGTCGCGCCTACGCCGCGCATCCGCGGCTGATCCCGTTGTTCACCGCGCAGACCGTGCAGTCCCCGGTCGCGTTCGGGCTCTACAACGCTCTCGCGCAGGCCTTCACGGATGCCGGATTCACGCCCGCGCACGTGCTGCATGCCATCACCACCGTGGACAGCTTCGTCCTCGGCTCGGCGCTCGACCTCGCCGCGCCCGAGGTGGTGTGGGCGAACGTCCCCGAAACCGGCGACGCGATGCGCGCCGCGCTGCAGACCGCCTGCCCGAATCCGCAACGGGCCGACGCCGCCTTCGAATTCGGCCTGCGCGCACTGGTGGCCGGCCTGGTCGCCCAGACGCCGGCCGGGGCCTGAACGGCCCGGCCGGCGTCGGCGCGGTGGTCGGTGCGGTCCGGGTTCAACCGCGGTCGGTGGTGAACACGTCCGTCTCCCCGGTGAGCGCGGCGGTGCTGCGCGTGAGGGTCTCCCCGCGGAAGAACTGCGGATTGCGCACCCGCATCACCAGCATCAGGACCGCGCCGAGCAGCAGGATGCCGAAGCCGAGGAAGAACACCAGCCCGACGCCGCCGATCTCGGCGCCGCTGCCGTTGTCGGGATTCATGCTCTCGCCCACCGAGATCGCGAAGACGGCGGCGAGCATGATCCCGCCCGACAGGGGGAAGACGAACCGGAACACGGCGTTGCGGGCACTGGTGAACAGACGTCCGCGGAAGTACCACACGCACGCGAACGCGGTGATCCCGTAGTACCAGCAGATCATGATGCCCAGCGCGGCGATGGTGTCGAGGAGGGTGCGTTCGGACAGGAACGTCACGCCGGCGTAGAACACCGCGGTGACGACTCCCGCGACGACCGTCGCGTACGAGGGCACCAGAAAGCGGGGATGCACCGCGGCCAGCCGGCGCGGGAACGCGCCGTAGGCACCCATCGCGAGCATCGTCCGCGCCGCCGGCAGGAAGGTGGTCTGCAGGCTCGCCACCGACGAGACGAAGATGGCGAGGAAGAGCAGCAGACCACCCCACTGGCCCAGGACCGGATCGGCGAGGGCGCCGAAGATGTTCTCGGAGTTGTCGGGATTGCCCAGTCCGAGACCCGTCGTACCGACACCGGCATACATCATCGCCGCGACCGACACCAGCAGGTAGGTCAGCAGGATCGTCGCCACGCACAACAGGCCGGCCCGGCCCGGGGTCTTCTTGGGGTCCCGGGACTCCTCCCCGAGGGTGAGGCACGTGTCCCACCCCCAGAACGCGAAGATCGAACCGGTCACGCCGATCACGAAGGCGCCGATCGCAAGCCCGTGGAACGGGTCGAACCAGGAGGCGTCGAGCGACAGCCCGGCGGGCGCGTCGCCCGCGCCGACGTGCACGAGTGCCGCGACCGCGAACGCGAGCAGGAGCACCATCTGGAAGCCGACGAGCGCGTACTGGACGCGTTCGCTCGTGGTGATGCCGCGGCTCGCGATCCATGTCGCGATCGCGATGAACACCAGGGTGGTGCCCACGTTGACGAACTTGTTCCCGGGAAGATCCGCGATCGCGGAGTCTCCGGTGATGCGGGCGAGGAACAGGTAGAAGAACTGGACGGCGATCGCGGCCAGGTTGGACAGCACGATGATCGTCGCGATCACCATGCCCCAGCCGCACATCCACCCGACGTACGGGCCGAAGGCCTTCGTGGACCACGTGAACGACGCCCCGCAGTCCGGTGATTCGGAATTGAGTTCGCGATAGGCGTACGCCGTGAGGAACATCGGGATGAACCCGGCGATGAAGATCGCCGGCATCTTCAGCCCGACGGCCGCGACGATCAGGCCGATGCTCGCCGTCAGCGTGTAGCCCGGCGCGACGGACGAGATGCCCAGGACGGCGCCGGCGAACGTGCCGATCCTGCCGGCGGCCAGGCCCTTCGGCACGACCCCGTCGCCGGGGGTGATCACCGGGTCGGCCTCTCGAACCCGGGTGGGAGGAAGCGAATTCGTCATGGCGGGCCTACTCACTGTTCTCGGGGTCGTGGGCGGGAACGACGACCATGGGCACCGGAACGACCCGCAGCATCTTCGCTGCCGTCGAACCCAGGAAGAGCCGGTGCGGCTGGGCGAGCCGGCTCGAGCCGACCATCACCACGTCGCCGTCGCGCCACTCCAGCGTGGCCACCGCCGATTCGACGGTCGCACCGTCCGCGACGAGGGAGGCGACCGGGAAGTCGTCGGGGAGCTGGGCGCGTGCGGTGTCCAGGACGCACCGGGCATGTGCCCGCGCCGATTCGAGCACGTGCTCGTGGGACGGATGTGCGCCGCGCCCGACCCCGTGCGGATCGAACGCGACGAGCGAGACGAGCCGCAGCGGCGTGCGCATGTGCTCGCAGGCGCGCACCGCGGTCCGGAGCAGGACGTCCGCTCCGGTGCGGGTGCCCAGTGCGCACGTGACCTCGCGGATCCGGGGGGCGGCGGAGTGCCGGAATCCCCGCGGTGCCAGGGCCAGCGGCACGGGCGCGGAATGCAACAGCTCGGACGACACCGTGCCGATGGAGTGCCGGCCGAGGAGCCCGTCGCCCGCGGCACCGACGACGACGGCGCGGGCGCCGAGCCGCGCCACCTCGTCGAGCAGGCCCTGCGCGAAGGACTCGTGGAAGCTCAGGTGGGTATGTGCCCGCACGTCGTCGGGCACCGTGGCCGCCGCCTGGGCGAGCCACGCTTCGCCCGTTCCGGCGAGGACGTCCTCGTACCCGGGCTCGGTGGGTGCCCGGGAGGGCACCGGGCGATCCGGGGGCAGGACCATACAGATGTCGAGTTCGGCGCCCAGGCTGCGGGCCAGCTGGACGCCGAGCGCCAGCCCGTCCGCGCCGCTGGGGGTGGCGAGGTATCCGACAACCAGTCTCATGGGAATCCGATCCGGTAGGGAAGCCGGAGCCGGGGTGGTGCCGGCTCCGGCGACGGCGCGGTGGGGCCGCGGAAGGTCAGTCGTGGGTGCTCATCACGTGCTTGATGCGGGTGTAGTCCTCGACGCTGTAGGCGGAGAGGTCCTTTCCGTAGCCGGAGTGCTTGAACCCGCCGTGCGGCATCTCCGCGACGAGCGGGATGTGGCAGTTGATCCACACCGCCCCGAAGTCCAGCGCGGCGGACAGGCGCTGGGTGCGCCCGTGGTCGCGGGTCCACACGCTCGCGGCGAGCCCGTAGCGGACGTCGTTGGCCAGGGCGACGGCCTCGTCCTCGGTGGCGAAGGACTGCACCGTCAGAATCGGGCCGAACGTCTCGTCCTGCACGATGGGGTCGTGCTGGTCCACGCCGGTGACGATCGTCGGCTCGAAGAAGAAGCCCTTCTCGCCGGCGCGCGTGCCGCCGGTGACGATCGTCGCCGAGGCGGGCAGGGCGGCGATCTTGTCGGTGACGCGCTGGAAGTGCTGGGCGTTGTTGAGCGGGCCGTAGAAGGCGTCGGGGTCGTCGGGCCGGCCCGGTCGCAGCTGCTCGGCCTGCCGCGCCAGCGCGTCGACGAGATCGTCGTGGACGGACTCGTGGACCAGTACCCGGGTGGCGGCCGTGCAGTCCTGGCCACCGTTGAAGAAGGCGGCCGCCGCGACGGCCTCGGCGGTCTTGGCCACGTCGGCGTCGTCGAACACCAGGACGGGGGCCTTGCCGCCGAGTTCGAGGTGGGCGCGCTTGAGCTGCCGGGCCGCGGAGACCGCCACCTCGATGCCGGCGCGGACCGAGCCGGTGATCGACACCAGGCCGAGTGCGGGATGTTCGACGAGGGCGGCCCCGGTGGCGGCGTTGCCGAGCACGACGTTGAAGACACCGTCGGGCAGGATGCCCTGGGTCAGGCGGGCCAGCACCAGCGTGCTGTCCGGGGTGGTGTCGCTGGGCTTGAGCACGATCGTGTTGCCGGCGGCGAGCGCGGGACCGATCTTCCACAACGCCATCATCAGCGGGTAGTTCCACGGCGTGACCTGGCCGACCACACCGATCGGCTCGCGCCGCACGTAGGAGGTGTGGCCCTCCATGTACTCACCGGCCGCCTTGCCCTCGAGCAGGCGGGCCGCGCCGGCGAAGAAGCGCAGCTGATCCGCGCCGACCTTGACCTCCTCGTCCGCGATCATGGACTTCGGCTGGCCGGTGTTGCGGCACTCGGCCTCGACGAGTTCGTCGCAGTGCTCCTCGAGGGCGTCGGCGAGCTTCAGCAGCGCCGCCTGGCGTTCCTTGGGGGTGGTCCTGCCCCAGCTCCGGAACGCGCGCTGCGCGGCCGCCACCGCGGCGTCGACGTCGGCGGCGGTCGACACCGGGATCGAGCCCACGAGGGACTCGTCGACCGGGTCGATCAGCGGCAGGGATTCCGTGGCCGTCGAGGGCACGAACGCGCCGTCGATGTAGTTCTCGCGGATGTCGGTCATGGGGGGTCCTCTCGGAAGCCTGCCCGGCCGGGTGGGAGGGGCAGGGATCTCTGGTGATCAGTGTGGGCCGCGCCGCGGGTGCCCGGCCAGGGGTCCGGCGGCGGGGTGGGAGCGCAAGCTCGGAAGCCGGCGGCGCCGCCGGAGGGACGGCGCCGCCGCGACCGGAACGCTCACGTTGTCGTGAGCGCGTCGGGCGCCGCCACGGGCGCGCCGAAGGAGTCGTGAAAAGTGGTGTAGAACAGGGTCTTCGGTGTCGAGGCGGCCGGGCCGCGAGGGTCGGTCAGTGTGCCGGGGCGCCGGCCACCGCGGCCGCGGCCGAGCGGGAGCCGAGGGCGTCGAGGATGCGCCGGGCCGTGTCCTCGCCCATGCGCACGGCTCCGTCGACGTGCTGGTAGCCCTCCGCGGCGAGGTCGGACGACGAGAAGAGGATCGGACCGACGGGGGTGAGCTGGTCCTTGCCGTAGCGGTGCAGGCCGCCGAGGTCGTAGCTCGCCGCGTAGGCTCCGCGGGTCCACTCCTCCGAGCCCCAGTCGGATTCGTAGTAGACGACCGGGCTCAGCGCCTTCTCGCCGAGGTAGCCGGCCATGGACGAGAGGATGGCGGCCTTGCGCTCCTCGGCGGGGAGTTCGAAGACGGCGTCGGCCTTCTCGTCCGCCACGAAGGCCACCAGGGTGCCGCGCGGATCCTCGAAGTTGGTGTTGTCGTAGATCTCCTGGACGAGTGCCCCGGCGCCGAAGCACGTGCCGGACAGGCCGTCCTCGCGCCAGAACGGCGTGTCGTACACGGCATGCACCTTGATGACGAGACCGAGGGACTGGTGCTGGTGCATCTGGTGCTGGCGGCGCGGCAGCGGCGGGACGTAGGAGATCCGGGAGTACAGGTTCGGCGGCACGGCCAGCACGGCGAACCGGGCATCGACGGTGACGCCGTCGGCCACCGCCCGCACGTGCCCGGGCGCGCCCGGTTCTTCGCCCTCGGACCAGTGCAGGGTCCGGACCGGGTTGCCGAGAAAGACGTCGTCGCCGAGCTTTTCGGCGAGCCGCTGCGACACCTGCTGCATGCCGCCCACGACGCGCTGGTCGAGGATGAAGTCCTCGTCCACGAGGTTGCTGAACGAGCCCGCGGAGGCCGCCATGAGGATCGCCTGCAGTGCGGAGAACGCGTGGGCCGGCTTGGTGAGCATCCCCCCCGCGATGAACAGCCCGATGTTGTTGCACGCCTCCTCGTCGTCGGAGTTGGCCCGCAACCAGTGGTGGAAGGAGACGGTGTCGAGTTCCCGCGCCCGCGGATGCGCCCACGGCTCCCGGGGGCCGATCTCGGCGGCGAGTTCGTCGAGCAGCGCGATCAGCTTGTCCATCTCGGCGCGGGTGTGCTCGGAGGTGGGGAACATCTCGCCGCGGTACCGGACGGGCCGGCCCTCGGCGTCGAGGTAGATGTTCTCGCCCTCGCGGTAGCGGGAGAACGTGCGCAGGCCCAGTTCGTCGAGCAGCGCGATCAGGGCGGTCTGGTCGGGAGACACCCACTGACCGCCGATCTCGAGCATCGCTCCGTCGATCGTGTCGGTCCAGGTGCGGCCGCCGACGCGGTCGCGGGCTTCGAGGACGGCGACCCGCAGGCCCGCCTGCCGGAGGCGGTAGGCGGCGGTCAGGCCGGACGGGCCCGCCCCGACGACGACGACGTCACGCTCGATGGATTTCATGGGATTCCCCTTCGAGAAAATGAACGACATTCATATGTGTCGCATCACACTGTAACCTCATCGGGGCGCGAGGAGAAGACCTTCGCGGCAATTCGTGGCCGGAATCGTGAGGCGAAGGGGAGCGGCGTGGGAGAGGGGACGCATCGACGCGCCGGCCGGCCGTCGACGAAAGTGCTGTCTCGGCAGGCGATCACCGACGCGGCGCTCGACGTGATCGAGCAGGGCGGCTACGACGCCTTCACCGTCGCCAAGCTCGCCCGTGCCCTCGGTGTGGCCCCGTCCGCCCTGTACAACCACGTGAGCTCGAAGCAGGACGTCCTGCTGTGGGTGCAGGAGGACCTCATGACGAAGGTCGACGTGAGCGGCTTCGGCGCCGAGCCGTGGGCGGTGGCGACGCGGCGGTGGGCCCTGTCCTACCGGGACGTGTTCGCCCGGCACGCGCCGCTGGTCCCGGTGATCGCCGTGATGCCCGTCGCGGGCGCGCCCCGCACCCTGGCGGTGTACGAGGCGGTGGCGGCGGGCTTCGCGGAGGCCGGGTGGCCGATCGACACGATCGTGCCGGTCGTCGTCGCGCTGGAGTCGTTCATCTTCGGCTCCGCGCTCGACGCCAACGCACCGGCCGACATCTTCGACACCGCCGACCTCGCCGGCGACAGCCCGGTGTTCACCGCGGCGATCGACGCGTTCGCCGGATCGGGCGGCCACTACACCCCGGACGCCGGTTTCGACGCCGGACTCGACGCGATGATCGCCGGACTCGAGGCGCGCCTGGAGCTGCTCCGGAAGGACTGAGCCGCAAGAGGATACGGCTCGGTCCGGGACCGGCGGTGTGCCGTGATCCCGGACCGAGCCGGTATTCGATTGCCGGGCGGGGTCCCGCCGCGGGGCCTACAGGGCGATGTACTTGGTGTCGAGGTATTCCTCGATACCCTCGGCCGCGCCTTCGCGGCCGAATCCGGACTCCTTGACGCCACCGAACGGGGCGGCGACGTCGGAGATGATGCCGCGGTTGACACCGACCATGCCGGTCTTCAGCGCGGACGCCACGCGCATCGCGCGGTCGAGGTCGCGGGTGTAGAAGTACGCGGCCAGGCCGTATTCGGTGGCGTTGGCGGCGGCGATCGCCTCGTCCTCGGTGTCGAAGACGGTGATCGCCGCGACCGGACCGAAGATCTCCTCGCGCAGCAGTCGCGCGTCGGCCGGGACCTCGTCGAGCACGGTCGGCGGGTAGAACGTGCCGGGTCCGGCGGGGATCTGCCCGCCGGTGCGGACCCGGGCGCCGCGCTCGACGGCGTCGCGCACCAGTGCCTCGACCGTGGCGCGCTGCCGGGCGGTGATCAGCGGGCCGAGGTCGGTGCCGTCGTCGAGGCCGTGGCCGGTGCGCAGCGCCGCGATGCGGGCGGTGAGCTTGTCGGTGAACTCGCCGGCGACGCTGCGGGCGACGTGGAAGCGGTTGGCGGCGGTGCAGGCCTCGCCGCCGTTGCGCATCTTCGCGGCCATCGCGCCGTCCACGGCGGCGTCGACGTCGGCGTCGTCGAACACCAGGAACGGGGCGTTGCCGCCGAGTTCCATCGAGGTGCGCAGCAGCCGGTCGGCGGACTGGCGGACCAGCAGCTTGCCGACGCCGGTGGAGCCGGTGAAGGTGATCTTGCGCAGCCGCGCGTCGGTGAGCAGCGGCCCGGTCAGCGCCGCGGCGTCGGTGGCGGGCAGGATCGACAGCACCCCGGCCGGCAGGCCGGCGTCGGCGAAGACCTGCCCGAGCAGCAGCATCGTCAGCGGGGTCTCGGCGGCCGGCTTGACCAGGATCGGGCAGCCCGCGGCCAGGGCCGGGCCGATCTTGCGGGTGGCCATCGCCAGCGGGAAGTTCCACGGGGTGATCGCCAGGACCGGCCCGACCGGTTCCTTGGTGACGAGGATGCGCCCGCTGCCGGCCGGGGCGGTGGCGGTGCGGCCGCCGATGCGCACGGCCTCCTCGGCGAACCAGCGCAGGAACTCGGCGCCGTAGTTCACCTCGCCGCGCGCCTCGGCGACGGTCTTGCCCATCTCGAGGGTGATGACGCGGGCGAAGTCGTCGGCGCGGGCGTGGACGAGGTCGAAGGCGGTGCGCAGGATCTCGCCGCGCACCCGGGGCGCGGTCGCGGCCCACTCGGCCTGCGCGGCGACGGCGAGGTCGAGGGCGCGCAGCCCGTCGTCGGCGGAGGCGTCGGCGACGTCGGCGAGCACCGCGCCGGTGGCGGGGTCCTCGACGGGGAACGTCGCGCCGGTGGACGAGTCGGTGAGCTTGCCGCCCAGCCAGAGCCGGGTCGGGACGCCCGCGGGGAGGGTGTGGGTCATCGGGTGGCTCCTGCCAGGGTCGGGCGCACGCCCGCGACATCGCGGACGGCGGCAGCAAGGACGTCGAGGCCGTCGGTGAGCAGCTCGTCGGAGATCACCAGCGGTGGCAGCAGGCGGACGACGTTGCCGTAGGTGCCGCAGGTGAGCACGATGACACCCTGCTCGAGCGCCTTCGCGGCGATCGCCTTGGTGGCCTCCGGATTCGGCTCGCGCGTGCCGGGCTGCACGAACTCGACGGCGAGCATCGCGCCGCGGCCGCGGACCTCGCCGACGATGTCGACGTCCGCGGCGAGCGCCCGCAGCCGCTCGGTGGCGATCTGCTCGATGCGCCGGGCGCGGCCGCACAGGTCCAGCTGCTCGATCCGGTCCAGCGTGGCCAGCGCCGCGGCGCACGCGACGGGGTTGCCGCCGTAGGTGCCGCCGAGGCCGCCGCCGTGGACGGCGTCGATCAGCTCGGCGCGGCCGGTCACCGCGGCGAGCGGCATGCCGCCGGCGATGCCCTTGGCGAGGGTCATCAGGTCCGGCACGACGTTCTCGTCGTTGCTGGCGAACCAGTCGCCCGTGCGCGCGAAGCCGGTCTGCACCTCGTCGGCGACGAAGACGATGCCGTTGGCCTTCGCCCAGTCGACGAGGGTCGGCAGGAAACCCTTGGCCGGCACGATGAATCCGCCCTCGCCCTGGATGGGCTCGAGCACGATCGCGGCGACGTTGTGCGCACCGATCTGCTTGTCGATCTGCGCGATCGCGCGATGGGCGGCCTGCTCACCGGTGACCTCGGTGCCGTCGTAGTTGCGGCCCTCGCGGAACGGGTACGACGCCGGCACGCGGTGGATGTCCGGGGCGAACGGGCCGAAGCCCTCCTTGTAGGGCTGGTTCTTCGCGGTCAGCGCCATCGTCAGGTTGGTGCGGCCGTGGTAGGCGTGGTCGAAGACCACCACGGCGCTGCGACCGGTCGCGACCCGGGCGATCTTGACCGCGTTCTCCACCGCCTCCGCGCCGCTGTTGAACAGCACCGTGCGCTTGGCGTGGTCGCCGGGGGTCAGGGCCGCGAGCTTCTCGGCGACGGCGATGTAGCCCTCGTAGGGAGTGACCATGAAGCAGGTGTGCGTGAAGTGCGCGACCTGCTCCTGCACCGCCGCCACGACCGCCGGGTCCGAGGCGCCGACACTGGTGACCGCGATGCCGGAACCGAGGTCGATCAGGGCGTTGCCGTCCACGTCGACGACGATGCCGCCGTCGACGTCGGCGGCGTAGACCGGCACGGAGGAGGCCACACCCGCCCCGACGGCCGTGCGGCGACGCTCGGTCAGTGCCGCCGAGCGCGGGCCGGGCAGCGCGGTGACCAGGCGACGCTGCTGCGGAAGGCGGTATTCGATGCTCGTCATGGGGGACTTCCTCGGGCTCGGCGGCGTAGAGACGATTCGAGTATGGGAGCGTCCGCGGACCCGAGACAGGGCCGATTCGTACAACCCGGTGAATCGCACCGCGCCATTTCGTCGAGCGGTCTTACGATGGCCCCATGAGCGTCGGCATCGCCTGGCTGCTGCGGCAACCGGGACTGGGATTGGCACTGCGCGGCGGCCGGACCGGGAAGGAGCGGCCGATCGGCTTCGTCCAGCCCACCGAACTGCTGGACCCGCGGCCCTGGCTCTCCGGCGGGGAACTCGTCCTCACGACCGGCCTGGGGCTGCATGCGGAGGAGGGCGGTGACTACGTGCGCCGCCTCGCGGAGGCGGGCGTCGCCGCCCTGGGGTTCGGCACCGGGCTGTCGCACGAGCGGATCCCGCAGTCGGTGCTCGAGGCGGCCGACGCGGTGGGGCTGGCGCTGCTCGAGGTGCCGTACACGACGCCGTTCGCCGCCGTCAGCCGTGCCGTCACCGCCCGGCTCGCCGAACAGCAGTACGAGCTGGTGCGACGCGCCGCCGACACCCAGGTGCGCATCACCCGCGCCGCGCTGCGCGGCGGCGTGGCCGCGATCGTGCGGGAACTGGCCGTCGCCACCAGCGCCGCCGTCGCCTACCTCGACGAGCGCAGCGGGGAGGTGGTCGCCCACCCCGAGGCCGCGGCGGAGTTGGCAGAGCAGATCTCGGAGCTGCGCCGGGACGGTGCCGGCTCGGTCACCACGAGCCGGCCCGGCCGGACGCTGACGGTGCAACCGGTCACGCACGCCGGCCTCGTCAGCGGACACCTGGCCGTGCAGGCCGACCGCCCGCTCGAGAACGTCGAGCTCGTCCTGATCGGCCACGCCGTCTCCCTCGTCACCCTCGAGCTGGACAAGCCGCGGCGGCTGCGTGCGGAGCGGAACGCGCTGGGCGCGAAGGCATTCGGCCTGCTCGTCGACGACGTCCTCGACTCCGGCGACGCCTTGGAGTATCTCGCCGACGCGGTCGGCGCCCGCAACCGCATCCGGATCCTGCGTCTGCACACCCCGGCCGCGGCCGACGTGCGGCGCGTGCTGGACGCCGGTCTCGGCGCCCGGCAGCGCCCGCTGTACGCGCGCAGCGGCGACGAGGCGCTCACCGTGCTGCTGCGCGGTGAGGACACGCTGTCCGACGTGGCGGCGCTACTGGCGGACCTCGCCCCGCCGCAGGCGCGCACCCTCCGCGCCGGGCTCAGCGCCGCGCACCGGCTCGCCGACACCCGCCGCGCCGTCGAGCAGGCCGAACACGCCGTGGCCGCGGCGGACGCGGCCCACCGCCTCGTCGAGTTCGACGCCACGCACGGAACCGCCCTGCTCGCCTCCCCGGCGGTGCGGGCCGTACTCGAATCCGTGGCTGCGTCCACTGTTTCCGCTCTCGCCGACTACGACCGCGGCCGGGGGACCAGGCTCGTCGCGTCGCTGCGGGCGTTCCTCGAGGCGAACGGGCAGTGGGAGGCGGCGGCCGCGGCTCTGGAGGTGCACCGGCACACCCTGCGCAGCCGGATCGCCAAGGCGGAGCAGGTGCTCGGCGTCGACCTCGGCGACGCCCGCGTCCGGGCCGAGCTGCTGCTCGCCCTGCTGATCGGGGAACCGGCGCCCTAGGTAGCTGGAAACGGCGTAGTGCTGCAGTCGTAGTCGGCCCTTCACGCTGCGGACGAGTTCGTCCAGCCGGCCGGAATGCCGTCGGAGCCGGCGCGGCACCGTTCCCGGGGAGAGCCCGAGTGGTCGTCGCGGGGCGACTTCGGCCGGGAACAGGAAAGTATGGTTGAGTGTTCAACTATATGATTGAGTAATCAACTATATGACGAGCGTCGCGCCCTTCCGTCGGGAGGGGCGTGACCGAAACCGACCGTACGGAGGATCATGGCTAGCAGTTCGACCAAGCACAGCGGCTCCATCGGGACCGTGTCCCAGAAGGGCATCCCCGACGAGGTGGACGTGGCGATCGTCGGGTCCGGCGGCGCAGGCCTGATGGCGGCGCTCACCGCCGCCAAGGAGGGGGCACGAGTCCTCGTGGTCGAGTCCCGGGAGATCGTCGGGGGCGCCACCGGCATCTCGGCGGGTGCCGCCTGGATCCCCAACCACGGCTTCTCGACCAAGGACCTGAAGGTGCACGACGACCTGGACCAGGCGCGGCGGTACATCTACGGCCAAGGTCGCGACCGGATCCTCGACCACGACCTGGTGGAGAAGTTCCTGGAGACCGGACCGCACGTCGCCCGGTTCCTCGAAGAGCACACCTCCTTCGGGTGGATCCCGACGATCTGGCCGGACTACCGCTCCGACATCGACGGCGCGTCCGTCGGTCGGGCACTGTTCCCCGGCCCGTACTCCCCGGAGGGACTCGGGGAGAACGCGAAGTACGTGCGACCGGCCCTGACCACGGGCATGGCCAAGAACCCGCTCCCGTTCTGGTTGCTGGGCGGGATCGGCATCGACGACGTCTGGCTCGCCGGACCGGCCTTGATCGGAGCGCTGCTCGAGGCGGGCCTGCGCAACGGCGTCGACGTTCGCGTCGAGACGCCCGCGACCCGGCTTGTCACCGACGAGTCGGGGGTGCGGGGGATCGTCGTGCGCGCCGCCGGCGCCGAGCACACGGTGCGTGCCACCCGGGGGGTCCTGCTGGCCAGCGGCGGGTTCGAGAGCTCGACCGAGATCACCACGACCTACCTCGACGCGCCCTTCGGCGTGCAGGTCTCCCCCCAGGGCCACGACGGCATCGCGGTGCAGCTGGCGCAGGAGGTGGGCGCTGATCTGACCGGCATGGAGGACGCCTGGTGGATGCCCGGCGTGCAGCTGCCCGGTGAAGAGCTGGAGGGCCGCCCGCTCAGTCGTGTGTTCCTGGGCGAGCGAGCGCTGCCGCACAGCATCATGGTCAACAGCAAGGGTGAGCGCTTCGCGAACGAGGCCCTGGCCTACGACCAGTTCGGGCAGATCATGCGCGAGGTCGACCCGGAGACGGGCACCATGCCCAATGCCACGGCCTGGCTGATCTTCGACCACAACTACTGGACGAAGTTCGGGATCTTCGGCGTCACGCCGGGCGCAGAGGTGCCCGACTACCTCCACCGCGCCGACACCCTGTCGGAGCTGGCGAACAGGATCGGGGTCGACGAGGTGGGGCTGCTCCGCACAGTCGACCGGTTCAACCCCGAGGCCGCCCGAGCTTGCGACCCGCAGTTCCACCGCGGGGAGACCTTGTTCGACCGCTACTTCGGCGCCTACTATCCCCGGCTGGGCAAGAACTCGCCCGACGCGCGGTTCCCCGCCGCCACCGCAAAGGCGCGGATGCGCATCGCCGCGGCGATCGGTCCGATCGTGAGCAAGCTCGCCGGACGGGTGGCGAAGAGGAACGACCCCGAACGCGTGCGTTCCCTCGTGGTCGGACCCCTGGCGAAGATCATCCGACCCATGCTGAAGAGCCCGAAGTCGAGCGTGCTGGGACCGGTCGACACCGCGCCCTACTACGCGCTCGAGGTCCAGGCCAGCGCGCTCGGCACCGTGGGCGGCCCGAAGACCGACGCACTCGGACGCGCGCTGAACACCGAAGGCAAGGTCATTCCCGGCCTGTACGCCGCCGGCAACGCAGGAGGCGCACCCACGAAGGGCTTCTACGGAGGCGCCGGGGGGACGATCTCGCTCGGGCTGGTGTTCGGTTACCTCGCGGGACGGGAAGCAGCCAAGCGGCAGGACGACGCGTAAGCATCTCGTCGGTGCCCTCGACCGTCGGCACGGCGGTCGAGGGCACCCTCCGAGCACCGGCCTTCGCCGCAGGTGACCGAGCGCGAAGACAACGCATCGACCACGCCATAGCACCATGCCGCACACAGGGTCCCGTCCCTGCGAGGCACGCGCTCAACGGTCGAGCAGGCGCAGTTCCCCGGCGATCACGGCCAGCCGTGCGGTGTCCACCGCGTCCTCGCCGCGGAGCCGGTCGAGGAGTCGCACGAGACGGTGTGTGCGACCGGTCGGGTCGGCGGCACTCCCGTCGAGCGCGGTGACGACGAGCGCGTCGAGGCGGTCGGAGATCTCGTCGCGCAGTGCCGCCGCGCCCATGGCCTCCCAGTAGGAGCCGCGGACGCGGGTGGCGAAACCTTCGAGCAGCCAACGGATGTGAAGGCTGTCGATCAGTGCGTCCCGGGCCGCGGCGACACGGGCGGGGTCGGTGCCCAGGCGCAGCGCCACCGCGGCGTTCGCGAACGCGCCGCGGCAGTCCTCGGCCGACGGCCGGTTGCCCAGTGCGGCGGCGACGGGCGCGGCGAAGAGCGCCACGAGAGCCTCCGGTGTGTCCGCGTCGTCGCACGCACCCGCGAGCACGTCGCGGAGCGTCCGGCGGGCGGTGTGGCGCAGCAACCACGCCATCTCGGCCTCGACGACGCGCGCGAGCGTACTCAGCTCCGCCAGCGTGCTGCGGGCATCGGAGCCCGCCGCGAGGATCCGGGTTCGGATGTCCTCGGTGTGCAGCACGCGGCTGACCACCACGTAAGCGCGCGCCGAGTCCGCGGTGGCGGCGCCGAACCGTTCCTCGAACCGGTACAGCGCTCCCGGGCCGAGACGGTTGACGAGCTCGTCCGCGAGCGACGCGACGACGATCTCCCGGCGCAGCGGATGCTCGGCCACGCCGCTTCCGGCGCGGGCCAGGATCTCGGCGGGGAAGTAGTTCTCGGCCCACGGGGTGCAGGCCGGGGAGTCCGGCAGCGACGACGCGGCCAGCTCGCTCGCGACGACGTTCTTCGACTGCGCCAGCAGCACAGCGAGTTCCGGTCGCAGCAGGCCCGTTCCCGCCCGGCTCCGCTCCCGGATCTCCGCCGTCGGGGGCAGGCCGTCGCCGTCGCGGGCGATCCGGCCGGCCCGCACCAGATCCTCGATCAGCCGCTCGTGCTGGGTGAGCAGCGCCGGGGCGTCGTGCTCGCTGCAACCCAGGGCGAGCACCTGATCCCGGGACGCCGTGAGCACGGCCTCGGCCACGTCGTCGGTCACCGCGGCGAGCAGCGTCTCCCGCTGTCCGGGCGCCAGCGTTCCGGCCGCGACCGCGCGATCGACTGCGATCTTGATGTTGACCTCCCGGTCGGAGGTGGCGACGCCGGCGGCGTTGTCGATGAAGTCGCCGTCGCAGCGGCCGCCGTGGCGCGCGTACTCGACACGTGCGGCGCGGGTGAAGCCGAGATTGCCGCCTTCACCGACGATGCGCGCACGCACCTCGCAGGCGTCGACCCGGACCCGGTCGTTGGCGGGATCGGCGGCGTCGCCGTGCGTCTCGCCGGAGGCCTTCACGTACGTGCCGACACCGCCGTTCCACAGCAGGTCCACGGGCGCGCGGAGCACGGCCTTGATCAGTTCGTCGGGCGTCAGGGTCTCGGCGTCGATCCCGAGGGCCGCGCGGGCGGCCGCGGACAGCGGCACGGCCTTGGCGGTGCGCGGCCACACGCCGCCACCCGCGGAGATCGCCGCGGGGTCGTAGTCGGCCCAGGACGAGCGCGGCAGCGCGAACAGACGCGCGCGCTCGCGGTGGGAGGCGTCGGGATCCGGGTCGGGGTCGAGGAAGATGTGCCGGTGGTCGAAGGCCGCGACGAGGCGGATGCGGTCGCTGAGCAGCATGCCGTTGCCGAAGACGTCACCCGACATGTCGCCGATGCCCGCGACGGTGAAGGTCTGCGTGTCGACGTCGTGACCGAGTTCGGCGAAGCGGTGCCGCACGGCCACCCACGCGCCGCGGGCGGTGATGCCCATCGCCTTGTGGTCGTAGCCGGCCGAGCCGCCCGAGGCGAAGGCGTCGCCGAGCCAGTAACCGTATTCGGCGGCAACGGCGTTCGCCGTGTCGGACATGCGGGCGGTGCCCTTGTCGGCGGCGACCACCAGGTAGGCGTCCGCGCCGTCGTAGGCGACGGTGTCGGCCGGGGTGGTCGGCGCTCCGTCGACGACGTTGTCGACGACGTCGAGCAGGCCGCGGATGAAGGTGGTGTATGCGGTGGTGAGGTCCGCGGTGGATCCGGGGCGGATCACGAAGGCGCCCTTGGCGCCGCCCGGGACGATGGGCGCGTTCTTGACGGCCTGGGTCGCCATCAGTCCGAGGACCTCGGTGCGGTAGTCCTCCGGGCGTTCGGAGAACCGCAGCCCGCCCCGCGCGACGAGCTCGGCCCGCACGTGCACGCCCTCGACGTCGCGGGAGTGGACGTAGATCTCCCGCAACGGCACGATCGCCCCGCCGACGGTCAGCGCGGACGGATCGAGCTTGAACGACGCGTACGGTTTGGTGCCCCCGCTCTGGAACCAGTTGGTACGCAGGGTCGCGTCGACGAACGAGCGCAGCCCTCGCAGGGTCCGGTCGAGGTCGAAGGTCGCGGCGCGATCGATGTGGCCGGCCACCGCCGAGGCCGCGGCGGCGACGGCGGCTTCCCGGTCGGGCAGCCCGGGGCGGAACCGGGCGTCGAACAGTGCGGCGAGGGCCGCGGCATAGCCGGGGGTGGCCGTCAGGCAGCCGAGCATGTACGTCGGCGACAGGCCGATGCCGGCCTGCGCCAGGAACCGGACGGCTGCCCGGATCAGGTCGACCCATCGCCACGAGATACCCTCCTGCAGAACGAGTATCGAGAAGTCGTCGATGTCGGTGCGACCCTCGGCGCCCGCGACGAACGCGTCCGCGATCAGGTCGAGCACCCCGGCATCCGGAGCGGCGGTTCCGGACGGCGCGATCGTGAAGTGGTGCGCCCCCGGCTCGTCCAGCGGCCGGTGGTCGCTCACGTGAAGACCGAAGCGCCGCAGGACGTCGACGACGTCGGTGAGGGTGAACCGGTGGTTCGGCCACGAGGCGAGGCAGCCGAGCGGACTGCCGTCGGCGGAGTCGAGGAAACGTAGCGTCGTCGTGTGCTGGGACAGGGAGGGGGCGCTCACGTGGGGTCCTTTCCGGGGCTGCGGCGATGGGGCGAGTCTGCCGCCTCTGCCTCCGGTAAGGCAGGGCCGAAGTGGAGCGGTCGGAGCGCCGCGAATCGCCGATTCGGAGTGGAGGCTGATCCGCTCGAGGCTGCGGGTGACCTGTGTATATCCGTCGGCGTCGGTGAACTGTACGCCGCGCCGGTGGGCGAGGGCCGGGCCGAGAAGATCTCTGCGGGGAGCTTCTCGGCCCGGGGCCTTTCTCACCGGTTCATGGATTGGACCGGTTTGCCGTCGTACGCGGCTTCACGAGGGTCAGGGCTCCTGGTGACGCGAGTCGTTCGGCTTCGTGGCCGACGGACGCCATCGGCGTAGCCCGGTGCCGGACTCGTAGGCCTGTGACGTGGGACAGGTGACGAGTTCGATGGTGCTACCCCAGGGCGTTCGGGCGTACAGATAATGGTTTCCCCGTCCCGCGTCGCCGCCGGGCAGCTCTGTCGGCGGGCTCATCAGCTGACCTCCTTCAGGATTACGTGGCGGGAGTCGCCGGCGTCGCCGCGGGTTCGTGCAATCGCCGAGCGGAGGAGATCGAGCGCCATGCGCCGGCGGTGTGCGCTCCGTCGGCGTCGAGGTGCCGCATCGACACGTCCGGCCATGCGGTCAACAGTTTCGGATTCGGAGAGTCCGGAAGTGTCCGCATGAGAGCCGAGTCGAGGTCGGGCACTGCGTCGGTCAACAGGTGGTGTGGAACGGAGAGGAGTGTTCTTGATCCAGGTCCCGGCACTGAGGCACTCGGCGGGGCCTACGCCGTCCCACAGGGCAGCGGTGCCGGAAGCGTTTTCGGCGCCCCGACTGCACTGTTCCAGGACCTCCGTTCCAGGGCGGACGATGAGGACCGCGACGTACTCACCTGGGGTGCGACGAAGTTCGGCGGCGCGTCGGTATCCGCTCATCGAGCCGACGCTGCATCCGACCACCAGTGGTCGCCATCGTCCGATGATGTCCGGCCGGGTGTTGACACTCCGAGTGTTGTGGAACACAATCTGAGCGCAGTTGACATGACTGTCACGTCATACTGCATGTCCGACGCGTTTCACTGTCCAGAGGAGATATCGATGACCGCCGCCGTTCCTGACATGCGTGAACTCGGACGAAAGGTACGGAATTGGGGGCGGTGGGGCGCCGACGACGAGCGCGGCACGACCAACCTCATCACCCCCGAGCGGGTCAGGGACGCGGCACGGCTGATCCGAACCGGACAGATCTTCGAACTGGGCATCCCGCTCGACGGCAACGGTCCGCAGCCGGGCGGAAGCCGGATCAACCCGATCCGTCTGATGTCCGAAAACGGGCAGGAGCAGGTGTTGCCGGGCGGTTTCAAGTGGGCCGACGACTACGTCTTCATGCCGCTGCAAGCCGGGTCGCAGTACGACTCCCTCGCGCACGTCCACTACGACGAGCAGCTGTACAACGGGCATCCCGGCGACGGCGTCACCGTCAAGGGCGCCGACAAGTGCGGCATCCACACCCAGGCCAAGGGCATCGCGGGCCGCGGCGTGCTCCTCGACGTCGCCCGGCATCGGGGTCTCCCATGGCTCGAGTCGGGAACCGCGATCACACCCGAGGAACTCGATGCCGTCGTGGAAGCGCAGGGCGTCGAGGTCGGGCCGGGCGACATCCTCCTGATCCGAACCGGTTGGCACGCCAAGTTTCTCGCGGAGTCCGATTCGGCCGCGTACATGGCGGGAGAGCCGGGGCTGAGCCTGTCGTGCGCACGGTGGCTGCGCGACCGGGACGTGGCGGTCGTAGGTGCCGACAACTGGGCCGTCGAGGTGATACCCGGGGAGAACCCGGGCGCCCTCTTCGAACTGCACATGGTGCTGATCCGAGACATGGGCATGACGCTCGCCGAGATGCTCGACTTCGAAGAACTCTCGAAGGCATGCGCCGCCGACGGCATCTACGACTTCTTCTACACGGGGCCGCCGTTGCAGTTCACCCGGGCAGTCGGTTCCCCGATCAACCCTCTCGCCATCCGTTGACACGACCGGCAGCCGGAATCCTCCCGCTCGGCCGAACCGACCCGATACCGCCCATTTCATCACGCCAAGGAGAACCGAATGCTGCTCAGCGACATCGTCGAGTACAGCGCACGCAAGCATCCCGATCGAATCGCCCTGCGCTTCGAAGACGAGACGGTCGGCTACGGCCAGCTGCGCGACCGCAGCCGCCGCCTCGCGAACGCACTCCTCGGCGTCGCGGACCCCGGCGACCGCGTCGCGATCCTCTCCACGAACCGCACCGAGTACTTCGACTGCTACTACGGCGTGCCCATGGCGGGCATGGCGTTGACGATCCTGAACTTCCGGCTGCATCCCGAGCAGATCGCGGCGCTCGTCGAGCACTCGGGCGCCGCGGTCCTCGTAGTCTCCGAGGACTTCGCCGAGATGGTCGCGAGTATCCGCGACCGGATCACGTCGGTGCATACCGTCGTCGTGATCGGCGACGCCGACGCAGATGCGGCGTTCTTGTCATGGGACGCGTTCGTCGCCGGCGCGCCCGCGACGGAACCGAAGGTACGTCCGCGTCCTGACGACATCGCATGGATCGTCTACACCAGCGGCACGACCGGGGTGCCGAAGGGTGTGATGCTCAGCCACCGCAACCTCCTCACCGGCATAACCTCCTCGGCCCTCCAGTGGGCGCTGCCGGAGGACACCGTCTTCCTGTTCTGCTTCCCGCTCTGCCACGTCGGCGGTTACGTGACGCTCCTGAACCACCTGATGGGTGCCACGGTCGGGATCATCCGCGCCTACGACAATGCCACCTTCCTCCGGCTGGTCCAGCAGTGGAAGGTCACCCAGACCGGCCTGGCGCCCACGATGATCAACTTCCTGCTGCAGGATCCGGCGCTCGACGCGCACGACCTCGGCACGCTGGAGGCGATCGGGTACGGTTCGTCGGCGATTCCCGCTCCCGTACTGCGGGAGGGACTCGACCGCCTCGGTTGTGACTTCTATCAGGGTATGGGCATGACCGAGCTGGCCGGAAATGTGCTGCACCTCGACCAGCAGGCGCATCGGCGCGCCGCGAACGGGGAGTCCAACCTCCTTGCGGCAGCCGGAAAGCCGATGCGTTTGGCGGATATTCGAATCGTGGACGACGAGCTTCGGGACGTTCCGGTCGGAGAGATCGGCGAAATGGTCGTCCGTGGCGACCAGGTGATGGCCGGCTACTGGAACGACACCGACACGACGGACGCCGCGTTCACCGACGGCTGGTTCCACACCGGTGATCTGGTGCGACGGGACGCCGAAGGATTCGTCTACATCGTGGACCGCAAGAAGGACCTGATCATCAGTGGTGGCGAGAACATCGCTTCTCTCACGGTGGAACAGGCCCTGTACAGTCATCCGGCGGTGGCCGAGGCGGCCGCGATCGGCGTCAAGGACGAGACGTGGGGCGAAATCGTCTGCGCCATTGTTGCTCTGCGCTCCGGCTCCACCGCTACCGCGGACGAGATCATCGCGACGTGCCGAGAGCACCTCGGCGGATTCCAGGTGCCGAGGCGCGTCGAATTCGTCGACGCCCTCCCGAAGAACGTCAGCGGCAAGATCCTCAAGCGCGATCTTCGCGAGCGCTTCGCCACCCGAACACTCGTCTAGCACAAGCCTCCCAGTCCGGCCCGCCGCCCCGAGCCACACTTCTGTCCTGCCCTGCCCACCTCTCGACACACGGAGCGACCATGAAACGTACTCTTGCCGTGGGCCTTACTGCCCTGTGCACCACCGCCGCCCTGGCAGCCTGTTCCGGCCGGGACACCGCCACTTCGGCGGGTGACTGCGATCCCGGAATCACCGACATCGAGATCCGCTTCGGAACAAGCCTCATGCAGTCCGTCGCGGGACCTCAAGCGGTCGCCGCAACCGCGCTGTTCGACGAGATCAACGCCGCGGGCGGGGTCACCATGGGTGACGGGAAGACCCGCAAGATCGAGTACATCGCGATGGACGACGGATACGACCCTGCACGCACCGTCGGCAACGTCCGCTCACTGGTCGAACAGGAACAGGTCTTCGCGATCCAGAATCTGATCGGCACCGCCTCGACGCTCGCCGTCGTGGACTACCTGACGCAGAAGAACGTGCCGCTCGTGTTCCCGATGACCGGCACCGACGAACTGCTGGCCACGCACGAGCAGCGCCCTGTCGTGGCCGGAGCGGTGAACCCGCAGACACGATGGGAGGTCTCGGAGCGTGCCGAGATCATCCTGCGCGACCATCCACAGGCGAAGATCGCGGTGCTGTACCCGAACGACAGCCTCGGCAACGGAAGCCTCGACGCCCTGAAGTCCGCACTCGACGGCAGCGGTACCGCGGTCGTCGCACAGCAGGCCTACGAGCAGACGACGCCGTCCGTCGACTCGCAGGTGGTCAACCTCGCGAACTCCGGCGCCGACGTCTTCGTCAACTTTGCGACGGCGAGCTTCGTGACCCAGTCGCTGAAGAAGGCGCACGAACTCGGATGGAAACCCGACACCTACATCTACTCGGGCGCCACCGACACCAACTTCGTCCTCGCCCCCGCCGGTCCGGACGCCGCCGAGGGCGTCCACTCCTTCTACTGGATCTACGACGTCAGCAGCACCGATCACGACGCCAAGCCCGGTGTGCAGAAATGGCGGGAATTCGCCGAACGCAACTCCGGGAAGATCAAGACCACCGACACCATCGCGGCGACCGGCTACAACTCCGCCCAGCTGCTGGTGACCGCCCTGAAGCAGATGGACGGCTGCACGCGGGCCGACCTGCTCGACGCGGTGCAGAACATGCGGGGTGTGACCACCGACCTCGCGATCGAGGGAATCACCTTCGACACCACGCCGGACTATCCCTACGCGATCACCTCGATGGCGCCGATGACATTCCGCGACGGCAGGTGGCACTACGACGCTGCGGTCACCCGCAGCACCGAGCGATGACGTCCGTACCGGACGCCGGCGACGACGGCGCGGTTCCCGCCCTGGTCGTGGAGGAGGTCCGGCTCCGGTTCGGCGGCGTCGTCGCGCTCGACGGTCCCTCGTTCACGATCGAGCCCGGCCACATCGTCGGGTTGATCGGTCCGAACGGGGCGGGAAAGACGACACTGTTCAACTGCATCAGCAGGCTGTACCAGCCGGAATCGGGACGAATCGCCTTCGGGGACAAGGATCTGCTGTCGCTGTCGGCGGACGGGGTCGCGGATGTCGGTATCGCCCGAACGTTCCAGAACATCGGGTTGTTCCCCACGATGTCGGTTGTGGACAACGTGCTGACCGGTGCGTACTCGCGTACCCGGACCGGGTTTCTCGGGGCCGCGCTGGGTCTGCCGATGACCGGACGTGAGGAGCGACGCGAGCGCGACGAGGCATGGGCACTGCTCGAGTCGATGAACCTCGCCCGGGTCGGTCGCGAACCGGCGGGCACCCTTCCGTACGGGACGCTGAAACGGATCGAACTCGCGCGGGCGCTGATGCAGCGTCCGAAGTTGCTGATGCTGGACGAACCCGCGAACGGCCTCATCCACGAGGAGGTGCTCGAACTCGCCGAGACCGTCCGGCAACTGCGTGACGAACGAGGATTCTCGGTGCTGCTGGTCGAGCACCACATGGCGATGGTGATGTCGATCTCGGACCGCGTCGTCGTGCTGAACTTCGGGCAGAAGATCACGGAGGGGCTTCCGGCCGACGTGGCCGCGCACCCCGAGGTCGTCGAGGCGTACCTGGGGGGTGCGGCGTGAGCCTGCTGAGCGTCGAGGGGCTTTTCGCCTGGTACGGAAGTGCAGAAGTTCTGCACGGCATCGAATTTCAAGCCGAGAAGGGCGCGGTGACGGTGGTGCTCGGCGCGAACGGTGCCGGCAAGACCACCATCCTGCGGGCGCTGTGCGGCATGGTCCGCACTCGTGGCCGGATCGAATTCGACGGCCGGGACATCGCAGGCATGCGCACCGACAGGATCGCGCGTCTCGGGATCGCGCACGTTCCGCAGGGCCGCGGCACCTTCGGCGACCTGACGGTCGAGGAGAACCTCCGCATCGGAGGGTACGCGGCCGCCGTCGCCGACACCGACCGGGCGATCGAGCAGTGGTACGACTTCTTCCCCCGGCTGCGGGAGCGGCGTCGGCAGCAGGCCGGCGGACTCAGTGGCGGCGAGCAGCAGATGCTCGCCATCGCCCGGGCCCTCGTCGCCGCACCACGGCTGCTGCTGCTCGACGAGCCGTCCCTCGGCCTGGCCCCCCGCATCACCCAGGAGGTGTTCCGTGCGCTGAGCCGCATCAATGCGGAGACGGGGACGACAATTCTCGTCGTCGAGCAGAACGCGCACCTGGCCCTCGACATCGGGTCGTCCGCGGTGCTCGTCGACGCCGGTCGCATCGTCGCCCAGCGTCCCGCCGCCGGTCTCGCACACGACGAGTCGGTGCGACGCGCCTACCTCGGCTACTGAGCACAGGAGTGAGTCATGCACGTCCTTCTTCAACAATTGGTAGACGGGCTCACGTGGGGCGCACTGTACGGTGCGTTCGCATTGAGCATCGTCCTCGTCTACCGGGCCTCCGGGATCGTGAACTTCGCGCAGGGGGAGATGGCGATGTTCGCGGCGTTCTTCGCGTGGCAGTTCCACCAGTGGGGTGCGCCGCTGTATGTCGCGATCCTCGGGGCGATGGCGGTAGCGTTCCTCATGGGCGCCGTCACCGAGCGGGTGCTGATCCGGCCGCTGGCGGGCTCGCCGAACCACATGCCGCTCGTCATCATCACTCTCGGACTGATGCTGGTCCTCAACAGCGCGGCCGGCTGGATCTGGGGTGTGCAGAGCAGGGAATTTCCGTCGACGGTGTCCGGACCGGTGGTGACGCTGGGGACGGTGGCAGTCTCGCGGCAGTCCCTCGTGATCGTCGGCGCGGTCGTGGTTGTCGCGGCGCTGCTGTTCCTCCTGTTCCAGCGTACCCGTGTCGGCCTCGCGATGCGGGCGGCCGCCGGAAATCCGGATTCCGCTGAGCTGGTGGGTATTCCGGTAGGTCGCATGCTGATGATCGGCTGGGGATTGGCGGTGGCGATCGGCGCGCTCGCGGCGTCGCTCGCGGCCCCGCAATTGTTCCTCCAGCCGAACATGCTCGTCGCGTCGCTGATCTACGCATTCGCTGCCGCCGTTCTCGGCGGATTGGACAGTCCGGTCGGCGCCCTCGTCGGCGGATTGTGCGTCGGTGTCGCGGAGAACCTCGCCGGTACGTACATCGAGTGGATCGGCCACGACTTCAAGCAAGCCGTGGCACTGGTCCTCATCCTGGGGGTGTTGCTCTTCAGGCCGGAAGGTCTCTTCGGTGCGCGGAAGGTGGCGCGGGTATGAAAGTCCTCGATATGCTCCGCCGCCCCCGCGCCGAACTCGACGCACCGGTGTGGCTCCGCCGTACCACCGTTGCGGTGGTGCTCGTCCTCGCCGCGGTCGCACCGCTCGTCTCGGCGCCGTACGTCAACTTCGACCGTTCCATGGTCCTCGTGTACGTCGTGGTCGGACTCGGCCTGAATCTGCTGACAGGCAACACCGGTCAGATCTCCCTGGGCCATGGCTTCTTCTTCGCCGTGGGCGCGTATCTCAGTGCGGTGCTGATCGAGAACCATGGTGTCGCCTATCCGGTGGTGCTCCCGCTCGCCTTCGCGGTCTGCTATGTGGGCGGGTACCTGTTCGGGCTGCCGGCGCTGCGGCTCCACGGCCTCCAGTTGGCGCTCGCCACACTGGGTCTCGCACTGGTGACCCCCGCCGTGATCAAACGCTTCGAGCACGTGACCGACGGTCAGGCGGGCATCAACGTCACCGCGGCCGAGGCACCCGTATCCTCCGGTCTCGATCGCGACCAGTGGGTGTACTACCTGTGCCTGCTCGTCGCCGCGCTGACCTATCTCGTGGTGCGCCGGCTCTCCACCGGCCGCATCGGGCGATCGCTGATCGCGATCCGTGACTACGAGGCCGTGGCGACGACCCTCGGTATGCCGGCCGCCCGGACGAAGACCACCGTGTTCGCCCTCAGTGCTGCACTCGCCGGCGTCGGCGGGGTGCTCTACAGCTTCGTCGTCCAGTACGTCGGCCCGGAGGCCTTCGGGCTGCCGCTGGCGATCGCGTTCATCACCATGATCGTGGTCGGAGGTCTCGGTACCGTGCCCGGTGTCGTGTTCGGCGCCTTCTTCGTCGTCTACGTCCCGCAGTGGACTGCTGAACTCAACCAGTCGGCGGCCGGCATCACCTACGGCGCTGCGTTGATCCTGTTCATCTTCGTACTGCCCTACGGCTTGATCAGTCTGGTGCGGTGGGGGCTCGCGCCGCTCGTGGCATGCATCCCGGGTCGTCGCAGCGACGGGGGACGGTCCGAGGGCACAAAGGACCCGGGACTGGAATTGGAACCGGTGGCCACCGGCTGAACTGCCCGGACCACGACCGGCGACGGACAGGCACCCTCGATCAGGATCTAGGGTGCCCGTCCGTCGCTGCGGTGTTAGTGGTCTCCGGCTGTCGCCCGGTGCGATCGGTACCGAAAAAGCCCGCCTGGCCATGTGGCCAGGCGAACCCTTCCGGCTCAGCGATCGGCGAAACGGGAACCGAGTTCGTTCACCTCGGACAGTCCGATGAACCCGGTGAACTCGTCGAAGGAGGGCAGGCGCGACAACGCCGCCGCCGGGGTCCCGTCGCGCACGATCGTGGCCAGGAAGTCCTGGATCGACCTCGTAGCGGCCAGCAGCGCGCCGATCGGGAACAGCACAAGAGCGAATCCCAGCTCGCCCAGCACATCCAGCGGCACCGGCGGAGTGCGCCCGCCTTCTACCCAGTTGAACACCAGGCGATGTCCCTTCAACCGGGTCGCCACCGCACGCACCTCGTCGATGCTGGCCGGAGCCTCCACGAACAACAGGTCGGCGCCGGCGTCCGCGTAGCGCAGGGCGCGATCGATTGCCGCGTCCAGCCCGTCGACGGCCGCGGCGTCGGTCCGAGCGATGATCAGGAGGTCCGGATCGGTGCGGGCCGCGACGGCCGCCTCCAGCTTGGCCACCATGTCGGTGACCGGGACGACCGCCTTGCCCTCCATGTGGCCGCATCGCTTGGGAGCGACCTGATCCTCGAGCTGGATGGCCGCGACACCGGCCCTCTCGTAGTCGCGGACGGTGCGAATGACGTTGAGAGGGTTGCCGTACCCGGTATCGGCATCGGCGATCAACGGGACGTCGACGGCAGCCGCCATGCGGCGGGCGTTGTCGGTCATCTCCGTAGCGGTGAGCAATCCGACGTCGGGGCGACCGAGCAGACTCGCAGAGGTGCCGAAGCCGGTCATGTACGCCGCATCGAACCCGGCGGCCTCGACCAGGCGCGCGGACAGGCTGTCGTAGGCCCCCGGCGCCAGGACCGGTGCCGCGCTGTCCAGCAGTTGGCGCAGCCGTGGTCTGGTAGGGGTCGGTGATCCGAGAAAATCTGACATGGAATCGCTTTCGATCACGTGGTGAGGTGGCGTGGATTGGCGACGCGCAGACGGGCCAGGACCGCTGTCGAGACGGCTCGACGCACAAGGGGGTCGGTGTACGAGAGCGTTCCCCGGTGAAGCGCGGTTGCGAGCTCGGCCTCGGTGGCGCAGCCGACTTCGGTCAACAGGTCCCCGAGCACGGTGCTGTCGCCGGAGTCGAGTTCCCGACGCGCCGTGCCCAGGAGGTTGACGCAGATCCGCAGCAGGTAGCGCTCCCGGTCCTGCGTCCGGTCGAGTGCCGGACCGATTTCGTCGGTGAGCGTCCAGGAGACGAGCTCGAGAATCTCGGCCAGGCTCGGGCGGTCGTGCAGCGACTCGGCCGGCGGAGCAGGTGCCGCCGGTGGCTCGTCGTCGAGCAGATCGAGGATCAGGAGCAGGTCGTATTCGGATTCGCAGACCCGGCGGCCGATCGCGGCGAGTTCGAGCGAGCGCTCGGCGCCGCCGAAATGTCGCTGCGCCTGGAACCGGCTGAGCACCAGCCACCGCAGGGTGCCGTAGGTCTCCCACCAGTGCAGCTCTGCCGTCGAAGGCCGCTCACCCGTCGCCTTCTCGTAGCCGTCGAGCAACTGCTCGCGGGTCCCCACACCGGCGACCGGGAGTTCGGCACCGAACCGCCATGCCCGGACGCAAAGCCATCCGAGGTCCTCGATCGGATCGCCCAGATGGGCGAGCTCCCAGTCGAGGACGCCCCGGATTCCGGTGTCGTCGACCAGAAGGTTGCCGAGGCGGAAGTCGCCGTGCACGAGAGTGGCCGGTCGGCGCGAAGGCCGATGGTCCCGAAGCCACCGCAGCCCGATTTCGACCGCCGGGCGCGGGTCGTCGAGAGCCCGATAGACGGACTCGAGCACGTCGATCGGGTCTCTGGTGTCGAGCATCGTGAGGGCTCCGACAGCGCTGCTGTGGATCTGTCCCAGCACGAATCCCATCTTCTCGGCCAGCCGCTCCCGCATTTCGGCGAGCGCCGGATCCCGTTGGATCTTCCGGGGAATCGACTCGCCGGCCACTCTTTCCATCAGCAGGAAGGGGGCATCGATGCCGGGGGCGGTGTCACCGCTGGCAAGGACAGCGGGTACCGGCACACCGGCGGCGGCGGCGGCGCGCAGGCATGCCGTCTCCGCGCGCATCCGCTGTGCGTCGCCGTGCCCGGGGGGATCACGCCTGAGGACTACGGGCAGGGGGTTGCCCGCGGCATCGGTTGCCTGCGCCGACCACACCTCGCGGCTCGCGCCGCCGGTCAGCTGTCGGGGTTCGCCGACCGAGACGTTCTCGCCGCGCGCCTCGATGAGGATCGCTCGGATCCCGTCACCCAGTGACGAGGAAGCCTCGGTCACAGCCACGGCGCCGCGCCCGGGTCGCGCAACAGTTTGCGGGCTGTGGACATGCGGTGGACCTCGTCGGGGCCGTCGTAGATGCGGGCGTACCGGGCCTGCCGATACATCCGCTCCAACGGCGTGTCGGCGGTCAGCCCGAGCGCTCCGTGCACCTGGATGGCGCGGTCGACGACGTCGTGCAGCATCCGTGCACACCAGAACTTGACGAGCCCGATCCGGATGCGTGCATCGTCGCCGGAGTCCATCGCGCGGGCGGCATCGAGTGTCATCAGCCGGGCAGCGTGGATCTGCGCGGCGGATTCCGCTATGTACCGGTGGACCTCGCCCTTCTCTGCCAGGAGAGAACCGTGCACGTAGCGGGTGTTGGCCCGCTCGCACATGAGCTCGTAGGCCCGCTGCGCCTGACCGAGCCAGCGCATGCCGTGGAAGATGCGCCCGGGTCCGAGGCGGTCCTGTGCGACGGCGAACCCCTTGCCGCGCTCGCCGAGCAGGTTGTCGGCAGGCACCCGCACGTCGGAGAGCCGGACCTCGTAGTGGTCGCTGGGATCGTGGCCCATCGTCGGGATCGAGCGGAGGATCTCGAAACCGGGGGTGTCGGTCGGAACGATGATCGCGCTGATCCGGGAGTGGCGGGGCACGTCCTCGGGCTCGGTGCGCGCGAAGACGGTGCAGTAGCCCGCGTCTTTGACTCCCGTCGTGAACCACTTGTGCCCGTTGATGACCCAGGTGTCCCCGTCGAGCTCCGCGCGGGTGGTGATCAGGGTCGGATCGGAGCCGGCGACCTCCGGCTCCGTGAGTCCCACCGAGGGCAGGAACTCGCCGGCGACGAGCGGCGGGATCCATCGTTCCCGCTGTTCCTCGGTGCCGTGCTTGCGCAGCATCAAGGTGTCCTGCATGGACACGGACCCGACGGCGAGCTGCCCGAACTCGGACCGGCCGATGATTTCGTTGAGGTATACGAAATCGAGGAACCGCACACCACCACCCCCGACGTCCGCCGGGTGACCCAAGGCCCACAGACCGAGCTCTTTTGCCTGCGTGCGCAGCTGATCGAGTGCCTTGCGGGCGTCGTCGTCCTCGCGCGCGAGGACCGGCTCGGCAGGAATCACCTGGTTGTCGATGAACGAGCGCATGCGGGCGCACAGGTCTGCGATGTGGCCCTCGGGATGATTGGTGGTCATGCCCCGTTTCCCTTCGTTGTCGTGTCGGTCGTCTCGTGCAGCGGTCGGATGGCGGCGGAGTCGACGTACTCGTCGATGCGGGTGATCCGTCCGTCCACGACCCGGACGAACAGTGCGGCAGGCACTTCGAGCGGACCGTGTCCCGGCAGGGCCCCGCGCACCACGTGCTGCTGTACGAAGCCGTCCGGAACCGCGTCGCGGCGGACGTCCTCGTAACGGAAGTCCTCGAGCGTGCGGGTGAGCCAGCGCAACACGCGCAGGTTCTCCTCGACGGTCTGCTCGCGGCCGTCGTCGTTGTGCCAGATGCGCGCGTCCGGCGCATACAGGTTTGTCAGTGTGTCCACGTCACCGGCTCGGACGGCGGCGAAGAATCGGTCTGCGAGATCCAACATGCGAAGGTGGTTCTCCTCGGTGCTGCGGATGGGATGTCAGGGGGAATCGGATTCCAGTCCCAGGGCGCCCAGGCACATCTGGTCGAGGGTGCTCAGCAGTGCCTCTTCGTCCGCCGCCTCCCCCTGGATCAGCCAGAGGTAGAGGGTGTGATCGACCATCGCGGACATCGCGCGGGCGGCGAGTACCGGGTCGAGCGACTGCCGGACGAGTCCCTCCTGTTGCCAGCGGGCGATCGCCCGGGAAGTCCGTTCGATGAGCTGGGAGCGGTGCTCGTGGCGCAATTCCCGGAACTCGTCGTTGATGGTCGCGACCTGCTCGACGATCGCCATCAGCCGTGCATTGCGCCGATAGGCCTTGTAGTACGAGCGATTCGCCGCGACGAGCCGTGCCGCGGGGGACAGGTCGGGATCGGTCGGTTCGCGGCGGTGTACATCCTCGAACAGGCGGGTGCTCAGTTCGCGGAAGATGTGTTCCTTCGACTCGAAATACCGATAGAAGGTGCCATAAGCGACGTTGGCCTCCTGGGTGATCTGCTCGACCCGGGTGTCGGGGAATCCGACGGTCTCGAATACGGTGCGCGCCGCGTCGAGCAGGGCGTCACGAGTCTTCCGCCCCCGCGCCGTGAGGGTCTCGACCGGCGCGGGTACGGACGGGGTGTTGACAGATGACTTGGCCACGGTCAGACTATCCCCGAAGGTGACATGACTGTCAAGTCATCTCGTACCCCTTGTTCTCTGATTCTCTCCGTTTCCTGCCCGGATTTCTCCGAATCAGTGCCCGAAAGGATTGCAGTGACCACATCGAATTCGAAGTTCGAACTCCGCGGGATCAATCACCTCGCCCTCGTCTGCTCCGACATGAAGCGGACGATCGACTTCTACTCGGGAACCCTCGGCATGCCCCTGGTGAAGACGGTCGAGCTGCCCGGGGGACTCGGCCAGCACTTCTTCTTCGACTGCGGGGGAGGCAACACCCTCGCGTTCTTCTGGCTCGAGGACGCACCCGATGCCGCCCCCGGCGTTGCGGCGCCGAAGGGCCGCCCCGACGAGGGGGAACTCGCCAGTGCGGTCGGATCGATGAACCACGTGGCCTTCGCTGTCCCACCGGAACTGTTCGGCGAGTACCGCGCCCGGCTGCAAGCGGACGGTGTCGAGGTCAGCCGCGTCCTCAACCACGACGACAGCCCGTCCGGCGTAGCCAAGGAGGTGCACGACGGCACCTTCGTCCGATCGTTCTACTTCCAGGATCCGGACGGCGTCCTCCTCGAATTTGCCTGCTGGACGCGCGAGTTCACTCCGGAAGACGTCGTGCACGAGCCGAAGACCGCGGCCGACCGCCGCACGACCGGCGCCTCCTGACCGACGGCCGAAAGGACAATCGACATGCCCCGCCTCCGTGAAGTCCCTCGTGCCGAGGTGACCGACGAAAAGATCCTCTTCTTCTACGACCGGCTGTTCGGCGCCGACAAGGACCCCGCCGTCGACCACGGCACCATTCATGCCACGCCGGGCGACTGGTGGACGGTGTTCGCACAGTCTCCGGCCGTGTTCCGGCATGCCGTACGGGGCTTCGCGTTGTACCGCAACGCAGGTCTCGACCCGCTGCTGCGCGAGCTCGGTCAGGGCAGGGCCGGGTACGCGCGCGGGAGCCAGTTCGTGTTCTCCCAGCACTGCAAGCAGATGCGTTCTCTCGGGATGTCCGAAGAGAAGATCGCTGCCCTCCCGCACTGGCAGATCAGCGACCGGTTCTCGGAGCTCGAGCGCGCCGTGCTCGCCTACACAGACGGGCTCGTCCTCGGTGGCGGCCGGGTGCCCGACGAGGTGTTCGCCCTGCTCCGGGCTCACCTGTCCGACCAGGAGATCATGGAACTCACCTACATCACGTGCATGTACGACATGCACGCTACGATCTGCCGCGCGCTGAAGCTCGAGTTCGACGACAGACCCGAACCGGTCGAGGAGGTCCGGATCCCGGACGGCGTCCATGTCTCCGACCTCTCCGCCGATCTGGCCGGCGAGTAGCGGCCGTTGCATCATGCGCGCTGCGGTTCTCTCGCGCCCTTCGTCGGACCGGTTGTGGGTTGTTCGACGGCGCAACCGGTCCGGCGGCGCCGCGCACCGCGAGGCGGTGAGCGGGTCGTCGTGGGGATCTCGGACGAACAGCATGCCGCCGTCGATGAGCACGGCTTGGCCCGTCATGTAGTTCGAGTCGGGGGCCGGCCGGGTAGAAGACGGAGGCCGCCACGTCCTCACCGGTGGAGACGCGACCGAGGATGATGCCCTCGGCCATGGCCTTCATCGACTCACCCTCACCGACATTGTTGATCGCGCCGAGCCCGGTGCGGCCGCTCGGGATCTTCCGGTCCTCAGCCGTTCGCCGCATCGGCGAACCCGAGCACCACCTTCAGCACCACGTGCAGCGCGGGATTGGTGTCGTCGCGTCGCCACGCCACGCGTAGGTCGACGTCGGGGGTCGACTCGTCGAGCGGAACGAAGACGACATGGGGATCGGTGACGTTGCTCGCCACGGACGCCAACGTCAGGTGGCACCCGACCTCGGCGCTGACCAGCGCCAGGGCGGTCTGCGTATCGGGGGCGACCTGGACGACGTCGGCGACGAACCCGCCCGCGTGCGCGAGCCGCCGCAACCGGTCGGCAAGCACCGCACCCTCGTGCGGCGGGAGGGAGACGAAGCTTTCCGCGGCAAGCTGGGCAATCGACAACCGGCGCGCGCCGGCCAGCGGGTGGGTGTCGGGCAGCGCGACGACGAGGGAGTCCGGCATCGCTGGCCCGGTTCGGCTTCAACGAGTTTGCCAACAAGAAGCTCGTGAGAAACCCCGGGGGAAAGAAGTAACCGGGCGCGTCGACGGCAAGACTGCCGTGCGTCCGAGGGTGCAGTGCGGTCGCTGACGAAGGTGGAGTGAGCGACCGTCACTGCCCGGGCGGCGGACCTGCCGGGCGGCCACCGGCGGGGCCGCCTCCCATCCCGCCCTGCGGCGGCGCATCGGACTGGACGTTCGCCGACTTCTCGGCGACACCGACCGTGATATCGACGGCGTAGCCGGTGTCGATGCTGCCGGTGACGGTCGCGAGTTCGGCGTCCCAGCCGTCGCCGAAGACGTTGTCGGAGTCGAGGCTGATCTGCGCCAGGTTGCGGGTGCTCTGCGCGTATCCGTCGGCGCCGGCGTACACCGTCTCGCACACGTCCTGGGGGAGGGCGATCTGCGAGGTCAGCCGCGCGTTGTCGCCGGCGACGGCGACCTCGAGGGAGTCGTGCACCTCGAAGTGGATGTGCGGCCAGCGCCCCGAGTAGCAGGCCGGGAAGATCGAGGTGAACGAGACGGTGCCGTCGGCGTCGGCGACCTGCACGCCGCGCAGGTAGTTCTGGTCCGTCAGTCCGTCGCTGTAGAGGGAGTACTGCCCGTCGCGGTCGCAGTGCCACAGGTAGACGGCCATGCCCTGGCCGGGGCTGCAGCCGGCGGCGAGATCCTGCAGGTGCAGGGTGATGGTGGTCGGCACGCCCTCGGCGGTACCGGTGTAGTCACCGAAGCTGGTGGTGATGTCCTTGCGGACGATTCCCGACTCGATCAGGACGTTGGGCCCGTTCGATCCGTCGCCGGGGTACGGGCCGGCCGTCTCCTGTGGTGCGGCGGCGACGCACTCGCCCGCGGCGGTCGCGGAGGTCGTCGAAGCGGCGGTGGTGGTGGCCGACGCGGATGCCGAGGTGGACGTCGACCCGCCCGTCGAGCACGCAGCGAGGGCCGCGGTGCCGGCCGCGCCGAAGACGGCCAGCATCCGCCGGCGCGACAGCATCGTCCTGATGTCGTGGGCCAGGCCCAGGTCGTGCTCGTGGAGTTCGGGGTCGGTCGGAACGCGACGCGCCCGGCGTGAACTCATTGCGGTGTCCTCTCGGCTCGGTTCGGTGGGGTTCACGCTACGAAGGGAAGCTCGGGAAACACCGGACGGATGCTGGGAACTTGCTGGCAGCCGGGCTCGGGTGGATCCGTCCTTCGGTCGTCGAGCCCGGCTCGCGCCGCGCGGGCGCGGGTAGGATACGAAAGGTCGGCGCTCCCGCTGATTCCCGATCGCCACGACATGAGGAATGCGATGTACTCGTACAAGGTTGTCGAGGTCCGCGAGAAGATGCTCGGCGGGAAGATGTCCGGTGACAAGCTCGAGGATCTGCTCAACGAGCACGCCCGGCAGGGGTGGCGCCTGAAGGCCATCACCTCCGCCGAGATCAAGGGCCGCGTCGGCCCGGGCGGGGTCGAGGGGCTGCTCGTCACCTTCGAACGCGAGGGCTGACGGGCGCGGTCGGCCCGACTCGTCCGTCGCCGCGACTCGAACAACGCGGCATCGGGGACACTGTCGTGGCCGCGCCTCCCCGCGTCCCCTGTGCCGACGACGTCCCGGCTCTCGGCTTCTTGCAGGTTTCGCCACGCGAAAGCGAGACCCCACGACCGACGGTCGTGGGATCTCGCTTTCATCGGAGCCGACGTGTGAGAGCTGCCCGGTGCAGATCTCCGATCAGTGCTGAAGCGCCAGGGGCTCCTTGACCTTCAGTGGTTCCACCCTCCCCATGACGAACAAGTAGTTTGCTGCCCCCAGCAGTGCCACTGCGCCGATCACCGCGAGCGGGGCGACGTAGGATCCGGTGCTGTCGACGAGGACGCCGATGACGAGCGGCGTGAAGATACCCGCGAGATTCGACGCGAAGTTCTGGATTCCGCCGATCGACCCGACATGCTTCGAACTGGGTGCGACGTCCGCCGGAAGCGACCAGATTCCGGTAGCGGCGACGGTCAGGCTGGAGTACGCAAGAGACAAGAGCGCCAACGCCATCCACGCCTCGGGGACGACTGCGGCGAACATGATGACCGATCCGCCGACCAGGCCTCCGGCGATCTGGGTCTTGCGAACCCGGGTGACCGAGTGTCCCCGACGTACCGCGCGGTCGGCGGCGAATCCACCGAGCCATCCGCACGCCACCGCGCACACACCCGGCAGCGCGCCGAACATTCCGAGCTTCAGGAGATCGAATCCCCTCTCGCTGACGAGGTAGCTGGGGAAGAAGGTGATGAAGAAGTAGATCGCGCTGTTCAGGCAGAAGAAGCCGAACATCATGCTCAGGATGGTGCGGTACCGGAACAGCGACCGCCAGGGTAGCTTCGCGGCGTCCGCGTCGTCACTGCCGGCACCGCGTGCGCCGCCGCTCTCGATATGCGCGAGTTCGGCGGTACCGACCCGCGGGTGATCCTGAGGGGCCCGATAGATCTTCCACCAGGCGAAGGCCCATACGACACCCAGAGCGCCGATGATGATGAAGACGCCGTGCCAGGTGGTGAAGGAGATGATGAGCGTGACGATCGGAAGGGCGATCACCGCGCCGACGCGCGAGCCGGAGTCCCAGATGCTCGTAGCGAAGGCGCGCTCGCTCTTCGGGAACCAGGTGGCGACCACCTTGGCGGACGTACTCGGTGCCGGGCTCTCACCCACTCCGAGCAGGAAACGGACCGCGAAGAGCGAACCGAATCCCCGCGCGAAGGATGTGGCCATGGTGCAGACCGACCACCAGAGGGCGGCGATGGTGAACGATCGCCGGGGGCCGACCTTGTCGACATACCAGCCGGCGGCGAGCTGGCACACATCGTAGGCCCAGAAGAAAGCCGCGAAGATCATGCCCTGCTGGGTGGCGGTGAGATGGAAATCCTCGCCCATGAACGGCAGCGCGACGCTCAGGCTCGACCGGTCGAGGTAGTTGATACTGAGGCCGACGAATGCGAGCCAGATGATGGCCCATCGCATTCGAGTCATGGTCCGAGGTGCTTTCACTTCGGAGTCACTTCCTACTGCAGTACTCATGGGGGTTCTCCCTGACATGACCATTGTTTCCTCGAATCCTCGAACATGAGGCAGGTGGGGTGAGGTCGATCGCGGCACGGGATCGTATAGGAACACCGGCGATCGTATAGGCCACATGGAATCAGGTGACTGCCGTCACTGTCAAGCGGGCCGGGGAGGGGCAACCCGGCACCTCGGAGCTTCCCGTTCCGGTCGCGAAAGGGCGCCGGCGGAATCGACGCGTCGAGGAAACGCCTCGATCGTCGGCGTCCGACCTCGTCTCCCCTGGGACGTCGCGCTAACCGACGATGTGCGCCTTCTGCGTCCGTGCGGTCTCGGAGGCATCCAGGGGTGGCATGTTGCCGTCGAAGGCCTGCGCGAATCGCGTGAAGGAGTTGCGAATGTGGTCGGCCATGGCCTGCTCGGCGGTCTGCGGCTCGCAGGCACGGATGGCATCCCAGATCTGCCGGTGTTCGGCGACGGTGACCGACCCGTCGACGTCCGCGGGATAGAGCCGGAAGATGTGCAGGTGGCAGTGGGTCTGGACGAATGCGTGCTGGACCACTGGGTTGCCGGCCGCACCGAGGATGGTGTCGTGGAAGCGGGTGTCGTGGGCGACGAGGTCCTGACGCAGGTCGCCGCCCTCTTCGACGCGGCGCTCGAAGGATTCGAGCTCCCGGTCCAGGGCCCTGCTCGGGTTCGTGAGCCGATCCACCGCCGCGGATCGTGCTGCCCAGGGCTCGACGAGCAGTCGGAACTCGAAGAGGGATCGGAGTTCGGGAAGGTCGAGCAGGGGGGTGGTGCTGTACCCGCGGCCGGGGCTGTAAACGACCAGGTTGTCCCCCTCGAGCCGCTGCAACGCTTCTCGGACCGGCGTCTGTGAGACGCCCAGGTCGCGCGCGATGGCATCGATGTTCATTCGGGTGCCCGGCGGAATCTCGCTGGCCACGATGGAGTCCCGCAGCTTCGAATAGACCTCGCCGGCAGCTACTTTCGGCTGAACTCTCGGGGCGTCGGACGTATCGCGCCGGGCCATGACCATCTCTCTCCACTTCTCGGCCCGCTGTGGCGGTGCGGCAGGTGGCGGGCGCTCGGACATGCCGACTGTATACGCCCCGGTCCTCTTCGCCGTCGACCAGCCTCGGGGCCCCTCTCGGGCCCCGGCGGGGTGACCGATCCATCTCCGGCGGCTTGACGCGGGCCACACTGCCTATATGATTACGGCGATTCCTATACGATTCACGGAAGTGAGTGCCATGTCTCACCTCGTCTCCATCACGACCGACGATGTCCGGTTCCCGACGTCGCTGGAACTGGACGGTTCGGATGCGGTCAACGTCGACCCGGACTATTCGGCCGCCTATGTCACGATCCGCACGGATGCCGGCGACGAAGGGCACGGCTTCGTCTTCACCTGTGGTCGGGGCAACGATGTCGTCACCCATGCCATCGACACCTACGCCCAGCTGCTGATCGGCCGGAACACCGAGGAACTGATCTTCGATCTCGGCGCCGCATCCAAACGTCTCGTCCACGACTCGCAACTGCGGTGGCTGGGCCCGGAGAAGGGCGTCAGCCAGATGGCCTGCGGCGCTCTGATCAACGCGCTGTGGGATATTCGGGCCCGTCGCGAAGGCAAGCCGCTCTGGTTGCTGCTGAGCACCATGTCCCCGGAGGAGATCGTCGACGTCGTCGACTTCACGCACATCCGCGACTCCCTCGATCCGGCTCGGGCCCTCGACCTCCTCCAGCGCGGCAGCATCGGCAAGGCGGACCGCATCGCCGCACTCCAGGCCGGCGGCTACCCCGCTTACACGACGTCACCGGGGTGGCTGGGATACAGCGACGAGAAGCTCGTGCGTCTCAGCAAGGAGGCAGCCGCCGACGGCTTCTCCATGATCAAGCTCAAGGTCGGCGGGAGCGTCGAGGACGACCTTCGTCGCCTGGCCCTCGCCCGCAAGGCCGTCGGTGACCTGCCGATCGCGATCGACGCCAACCAACGGTGGGAGGTCTCCGAGGCCATCGATCGGGTGAACGAGCTCGCGCAGTTCGACCCGTACTGGATCGAGGAGCCGACCAGCACCGACGACATCCTCGGCCACGCCGACATCCGTAAGGGTGTCGCCCCGACGCGGGTCGCGACCGGCGAGGCTGTCGCGAACCGTATCGTCTTCAAGCAGCTGCTGCAGGCCCAGGCCATCGACGTGCTCCAACTGGACTCCACCCGCGTTGCCGGAGTGAACGAGAACATCGCCGTCATGTTGCTGGCCGCCCGCTTCGGGGTGCCGGTGTGCCCGCACGCCGGCGGAGTCGGGCTCTGCGAACTCGTTCAGCACTTCTCGTTCTTCGACTACGCAGCCCTCAGTGGCTCCCAGGAGGGACGCATGATCGAGTACGTCGACCACCTGCACGAGCACTTCGCGGAACCCGTCCGGATTGTCGGGGGACGTTACGCCGCGCCGGCCCTGCCGGGTATCGGCGCGGAGATGCTGGCCGCGTCGCGCGAACGCTGGGTCTTTCCCACCGGCCCCGGCTGGCGAGAGGTGAACGGACGCGCGGCGACCACGAAGACCGGAGTGGAGGTGGCGCCGTGAACACGACCGTCGAGGAACTGAACCGGAAGGTCGAAGCGGCCCACGCGGCATTTCAGAAGGCCCGGACGGTCCCCCCGGACACCCGCGCCGGCTGGCTCGAGGCCGTCGCCGAGGGGCTGGAGGGCGACGCTCCGGCCCTGGTCGACATCGCTGCGCGGGAAACCGGTCTGGGGCTCGACCGGCTTCAGGGCGAACTACGGCGCAGTACTTTCCAGCTCCGGTTGTTCGCCGACGAGGTCCGCCGCGGCGAGCATCTCGACGCCGTCATCGACCATGCCGACGACTCGTGGGGGATGGGGCCGCGGCCGGACATCCGCCGTGTCAACGTGCCGCTGGGCGTCGTCGGTGTCTTCGGTGCGTCGAACTTCCCCTTCGCGTTCAGCGTGATGGGCGGCGACAGCGCCTCGGCGCTGGCCGCCGGATGCGCTGTCGTCCACAAGGCCCACGACGGGCACCTCGAGCTCGCCGCACGCACCGCGGACGTCGTGGTCGCCGCACTCGAAGCCGCCGGAGCCCCTGCCGGTCTCTTCGGGCTCGTGACCGGCAGACCCGCAGCAGAGGCGCTGGTGGATCACCCGCTGGTCAAGGCTGTCGGCTTCACGGGTTCGACCGGTGGCGGCCGCGCCCTGTTCGACCGCGCGGCGGCACGCCCCGAGCCCATTCCCTTCTACGGCGAACTCGGTGGAATCAACGCGGTGTTCGTCACCGAGAACGCGTGGAACAGCCGCCGCGAAGACATTCTCACCGGCTACGCGCAGTCCTTCACTCTCGGCATGGGGCAGTTCTGCACCAAGCCGGGACTGCTGTTCGTGCCGGCGGGTGACACCGGATCCGTTGCGGCTGTGCTGGCGCACGCCCTCGACCGCTTCGAGCCGACCGTGCTCCTCAACGATCGCCTCCACGACGGATACCGCGAGGCGGTGACGCGGGTCCGGGCCGCCGCCGGCGTCGAGGTACTCGTCGAAGGCGACTTCGCGGCGATGCCGTCGCCGATGGTGCTGCGCACCACGGCCGCGAACGTACGCGCACATCCGGAACTCCTGCGACAGGAGATGTTCGGGCCGGCGAGCCTGATCGTCGAGTACGCCGGTGAATCGGAACTGGTCGGTCTGGCACGGCTCCTGGAAGGCCAGCTCACGACGACTGTGCAGGCCGAAGCCGCCGACGACGTCACCGAACTGGCCGCCGTGCTCGTCGACATCAGCGGTCGGGTACTCTGGAACGGCTGGCCCACAGGCGTGACCGTCAGCTACGCCCAGCACCACGGCGGACCGTACCCCGCGACGACATCGACGACCACCTCCGTGGGCACCGCCGCCATCTCCCGGTTCCTCCGACCGGTCGCGTACCAGTCCTTTCCCACATCGCGTCTGCCCGAGGCGTTGCAGGACGAGAACCCGTGGGGGATCGCACAGCGGATCGACGGCGAGTGGCACCGTCCGGCAAGGCCGGGAGCGCAGCGATGACACACGCTCACGTCCTGCCCGAGGACGCCGACCGGGCGCGATTGATCGGGCGCGTGTGGGACGTCGAGACGGGCGGCCCTCGCGTCGTCGCCGTGCGGGACGGGGGTGTCTTCGATCTCCATGCAGTCGCCGGAACCGTGTCCGAACTGCTCGAGTCGTCCACCGTCCTCGCCGACGTCGACAGCGTGACGGCGCAGTCGCCACCCCGCTGGCAGGTCTCCGATCTCATTGATGCCTCCCTCGTGCAGGATCCGGCCCGTCCGCACCTCCTGGCCCCGATCGACCTGCAGGTCGTGAAGGCCTGTGGGGTGACCTTCGTCGAGAGCATGATCGAGCGCATCATCGAAGAACGCACGGCCGGGAACCCGGATCGCGCCGCCGAGGTGCGGGCCTCGATCGGACGAACCCTCGGCGGCGGCATCGCCGCCTTGCGGCCGGGCTCACCCGAGGCCGCCGCGACCAAGCGGATCCTGCTCGACGAGGGTTTGTGGTCCCAGTATCTGGAGGTGGGGATCGGTCCCGATCCCGAGGTCTTCACGAAGGCTCCGGTGCTGTCCTCGGTCGGGGTCGGAGCGAAGATCGGCATCCCGTCGTTCTCGTCGTGGAACAATCCCGAGCCCGAACTGGTGCTGATCGTGAACTCGGTCGGCACCGTGGCCGGCGCCACGCTCGGCAACGATGTGAACCTGCGCGACGTCGAGGGCCGCAGCGCCCTGCTGCTCGGAAAGGCGAAGGACAACAACGCCTCGAGTGCGCTCGGTCCCTTCATCCGGTTGTTCGACGGGGACTTCGGTCTCGAGACGGTCCGCAACGAGGAGATCCGGCTTCGCGTGGACGGTCCCGACGGATTCAGGATGGAGGGCGTCAACAACCTCGCCCGCATCAGCCGGCCGTTCGAGGAACTGGTCGCCGCAACAATGGGCGATCACCACCAGTACCCCGACGGCTTTGCCCTCTTCACCGGAACGCTCTTCGCCCCTGTCGCCGATCGCGAGGAGCCCGGGCAGGGCTTCACCCACAAGATCGGCGATGTCGTCACCATCCGTAGCGCACATCTCGGTGCGCTGATCAACGAGGTGGGGGCCACAGAATCCCTGCCCGCATGGTCCTTCGGGCTGCGCCAGCTGTTCGACTACCTGCACACCCACCCGGCCACACCTGCGCCGGTCGCTGCCACCACCGCATAGACCGCGCGCCGGCCACGGGACCGGACCCGCCGAGCGGCGTAGTGGACCCTCCTCCTACGCCGCTCGGTGTCTCGTCGCATCCCCCACTCGACGCCCGATCAGGAGCTGGTCATGACCGAATCCACCCGGCACGGCATCGCGCCGCACCACATCGTCGACCATCTCGCCGCGGCCGGTGTCGGTTGCGGAGATGCCGTTCTCGTCTGTATCGGGGACCGCCGGACCCGCGAGGCGGTCATCGACAACGCCAACTCGGCCGGGCACGCAGTCCTCGTCCCGCTCGTCGCACCCGACCGGCCCGGCATCGAAGACCTCGCAGTCGCAGTGGGCGCAGCCGCCGTCGTCACCGACAGGTCCGTGCCGCTCCCCCTCCACCCACGCGCCCTGCTCGCGTCGACCTCGCCCCCATCCGGAGCCGCCTCGCCCCCATCCGAGGACATCCACGGGTGGGGGGTGAGCATGCATCGGCGTTGGATTCTGCATCCGGTCCCGCAGTGCCGGGCTTTCGTCTGGTGCCGCATCCCGGCCGGCTGGCATGTCGACCCGAGTACCGTCGGTCGTCCCCCGCGATGGGCGCAACGGCGCTCGGCCTCCGGCTCGCCCGGCCACCCTGGAGGATCGCTGTGACTTCCGGCAACGCATCACTGCGCATGACGGTGCTCATGACCCCCGACATGGCCAACTTCTCCGGCAACGTCCACGGCGGCAGTCTCCTCGAACTTCTCGACCAGGTCGCCTACGCCTGCGCCAGCCGCTACGCCGGTACCTACGTCGTCACCCTCTCCGTCGACCGGGTTCTCTTCCGCGACGCAATTCACGTCGGAGAACTGGTCACCTTCTCGGCGTCGGTCAACTACACCGGACGGACCTCGATGGAAATCGGGATCCGGGTCGACACCGAGAACATCCGAAGCGGAACACGTCGCCACACCAACAGCTCGTACTTCACCATGGTCGCCGTGGACGACACCGGTGAACCCGTTGCCGTGCCCCCCTTCACACCGAATACGGACGTCACGCGAGATCGTTACGAGGCGGCTCGGCTCCGCCGACAGGCCCAGTACGCCGCGTTCGCCTCCCCGCACTCCGTCCCCCTCGACGAGCTGTCCGAGACGACACGCAACGGTTGACCTCCGAGGCGCACTATCCCCCTGTGAGGACAGCGGCGAACGCACGGCACGAATCGATCCGAGGTGGGCCGTGGGGGAACAGTCACGGCGGGGGCACGGGTTCGAACGCTCCGAGGTGCGCTCCGATCTGATAGCACGCCAGGACGAAGGCGGGTGCGGGAACGGACGGGGATTCGACGCGCGACCCGTAGAGGGCGACCACCAGCTCGAGTCCCGGTGAGACGAACAGCATCTGGCCGTGGATTCCGGTGGCCGTGTAGGAGCCGAACGGGTCGTCGAGCACCCACCAGTAGTCGCGGTACGACAGCGTCGACCGTGAGTCCGGTGACGCATTCGGTGGCCGCACACGCGCGCCGGGACCGGTGGGTACGCGGGCCCCGAGGCCTGTGACCACCGCGGCCGGCAGCGCCTGCCGGCCACCCAGCGCACCGCCGCAACGCAGCACCTCGCCGAGCCGGGCGACGTCGCGCAACGTGGCGCAGAACCCGCCGCTCGCCATCTCGGTGCCGTCGGAATCGAGGACGAAGTAGCCGTCCTCCTCGGCGCCGATGCGGGACCACACCAGCTCGCCGACGAGGTCGGCGAGCGTGGTTCCGGTGGCCCGGCGGAGCACCTCCGCGACCATTTCGACATTCCCGTTCTCGTAACGGAATTCCGCGCCGGCCGGACCGGTCGCCCGGGCCGTCGCCAGGTGCTCGCGGATCGAGCCCGGCCCCGTGTATCCGAAGGGGCGCGCGGACGGGCTCACCGCGGCGAGCAGGCGCTGCGCCTCGGCGCGACGGTGGTAGATCCGGCCGCTGTACGACACCCGGGTGCTCATGTGCAGCAGGTCGTCGACGCGTGCGTCACCGAACGCGGTGCCTGCCGCTTCGGGTACGTAGCGTGACGCCGGGTGCCGCCGATCGACGACGCCGTCGTGCACGAGAATCGCGGCTGCCAGGCCGACGACGGACTTCGTCATCGAGGTGGTCAGGTGCGGATCGTGTGCCGCGAAGCCCGGCCGGTGGTACTCGTGGACGACGTGACCCCGATGCACCACCGCGATGCCGTCGGTGTCGGACGTCTCCAGCATCCGCTTGAAGGTCTCCGGCCGGCCTCGGAGCCGTTCGATGGGAAGCCCGGACAGGTCGGTCGGTGCGGCGGGCAGCTCCCACACGCCGCCGCGGCCGCGCCACACGCGCCGGGTGGGCATCGTCTCGCGGCGGGACGTCAGGTACCGGCGCACGTCGGCGGGATCGGTCAGGCCACGAGCCCACGTGAGATCCGGACCGGTGCGCATCGACGGGGCCGCTTCCATTCCGCGGTGCGCGGTCACACCGCACCGGCCGTGGCGTCGTCCGCGGTGCCGGTCGTCCCGACCCGGGTCAGACGACGCGCATCGTGGGCGGGGCGGATGGCTGCGATGGCATACACGCCGCACGCGATCATGACGACGGCGGCGAGGGTGAACGCGGTGCCGTATCCGGCCACGACCGTGGCGCCGCCGTCGACTATCCGGCCGGTCAGGTACGGGGCGACGAGCCCGGGCAGGGTGCCGGTGGCGGCGAGGATGCCGAAGACGGCGCCGCGCTTGGCCGGCGGCACGACCGCAGCGGCCGTCATGTAGTGGAGCGGGAACGCGACGGCCGAGCCGCTGAACGCGATCACGATGAGCACGAGGCGGATTGCGGACGCGTCCGCGAGCGGGACGAGCACCATCGCGAGGCCCGCGATCGTCACGGCGACGCCCTGCAAGGCCCCGTGCGCCCAGCGCACCGACAGTCCCCTGCGCAGGAGCAGGTCGGACAGCGGGGAGATGGTGAGCAGCAGGACGAGGCTCGTGCCGGAGATCGCGCTGATCACGCCGGCGACGTCCGCAGGACCGAATTGCATTGTGGTGTGCAGGTATTCGGGGAGCCATGCCGAGTTGACCGCCATCGCCCAGTGGCCGCCGAATGCGCTCGCCGCGCTGCCGAGGAACGTGCCGCTCACGAGGATCTTCCAGATCTTCGGATTGCCGGCCGCGCCCGACGGGCCGGCCGCGGCGCCGTGCCCGTGCCGGGTGTCGCGGTCGAACGGGCCGTCCTTGCCGATCGCGAGCCAGGCGATGCCCCACAGCCCGCTCACGACGGCCAGTGCGATGAACGCGGCCCGCCATCCGTGATCGCTGATGAGCCACGTCAGGACGGGGGCGGCGATGAGGACTCCCAGGGCGGCACCGCTGATCTGCAGGGCCGACGGCAACCCGCGCTTGTGCGCCGGGAACCACTTGTACAGGGCGTGCATCGACATCGGCGTGGCCGGGCCCTCGGCGGCGCCGAGGAGCACGCGTCCCGCCACCAGGGCCGGGACCGTGGCGACCAGCAGCACCGGAATCTGCGCGACCGTCCACATCATGGCCATCGAGAACAGCAGGAGCCGGCTGGAGACCCGGGCGGAGACGAAGCCGACGACGATGCCCGCGATGCTGTAGAGCAGGTAGAACGAGCTGGCGATCAGTCCGAACATGCTGCGGTCGATCCGGAACTCGTTCATGATCGGTACCGCCGCGAGACCGAGCACGGCCTTGTCGCCGAAGTTGATGATCATGAAGAAGACGATCATCACGAGGACGGCGAGGGCACGTCGACGGCTGTACCCGGGTGGGTTCACCTCCGGCGCCGTGGTCGCCGGGCTGGGGGTTCGAATTGTCGCCATGCATCCTCCTCGGCTCGTCCCGATCCTCGATCGGTGGCCACGTCGTCTGGGAATCCGATCGGCACCGGGCCCGCGTTCGTCGTCGGTGGCCCGACGGAAGGGCGGCGCATTCCGGTCGATCGTCACGAGAAGTCGAAGTCGTCCACCGTCCCGTGTTGCACTCAGCCTACTGTGACGGACGCCATAACGCAAGGGCTGTGTCAGTGAAATATGTTAGAGGACAACATAATTCAACCTAGTTGCAGCTCGCGGGGTGACGATCGGAAATGCCGGGTCGAACCCGCCGCGCAGGTCGAACGGCACCCGCCACGCGGCGGCGTCACCCGAGATCGTGACGTGCCCGGCGGCCTCGGCGTCGGCCGCGGTGAGTGCCCCGAGCACCAGTCGCGCCAGCACCGGCCGCGACAGTGCGACGGTGGCATCCACGTCGCCGCGCTGCGGACGACGGCTGTGGACGAGCACACCGTGGCGGACCAGGACGAAGATCCGCCCGTCGCCGTCCACATCGAGCGCCACGTGGGCGTCGCATTCGGCGGCCGCGGCTCCGTCGAGCCGGACGGCCAGGTGATCGAGCAGCATCTCGGTGGTCATCGCCGTGAGCATGTCGCCCCGCGCCCCACCGCCCCCGGCGTAGGCGACGCCCGAGCGCAGTTCCTGGGCACCCGTCAGGTAGAAGTTCCGCCACGAGGCCGCCTCCGCCTGATATCCGAGCTGCTCGAAGGCGTCGGCCTGCAGGGCCCGCGCGTCCTCGTTCCGTGGGTCGGTGAAGACGACCCGGCCGACCACCTCGGCGACCCACCGGTAGTCACCGGCGTCGAACGACGCCCGTGCCTTGCGGAGGACCTCGTCCGCACCGCCCATGAACTCCACGTACCGCGCCGCCGCCGCGGTGGGCGGGTGAGGGTGCAGGTTCGCCGGGTTGGCGTCGAACCAGCCCAGATACTTCTGGTAGACCGCCTTGACGTTGTGTTCGAGGGTTCCGTAGTAGCCGCGGTTGGACCAGTAGGTCGCCAGGGCGGGCGGAAGCTCGAGTCTCTCCGCGATCTCGGCCGCGTTCAGCCCGCGCGCCGCCCACCGCAGCGTCTCGTCGTGGATGAAGCGGTACAGGTCGCGCTGCTTCTCCATGAATTCGCGGATCGCCTCGCGCCCCCATACCGGCCAGTGATGGCTGATGAACAGCACATCGGCCCGGTCGCCGAAGAGATCGAGGGCGTCCCGGATGTAGTTGCTCCACGCTGCGGCGTCGCGCACCTGAGCGCCGCGCAGGGTGTAGAGGTTGTGCATGTTGTGCGAGACGTTCTCTGCCATGCACAACGCCCGCAGGTCCGGAAGGAAGAAGTTCATCTCCGCCGGAGCCTCGCTGTCCGGGGTGTACTGGAAGACGATCCGCACCCCGTCGAGCACCATCTCGGTACCGGTCTCGGCGACCAGGTCGGTGGGAGCGAGCAGCGTCGGTCCACCGTTGGCGAGTGCGGCTCCGAGCCCGACCGAGACGACACCCCGGTCGTCTGCAGGCAGGAGCGAGCCGTACATGTACTGTGCGCGCCGCTTCATCGCGTTGCCGGCCTGGACGTTCTCGCTGACGGTGTGTTCCATGAAGCCCGACGGCGCGACGATCCGCACCGCACCGCGCGCCACCTCGTCGGCGGACACGACGCCCTTGACCCCACCGAAATGGTCGGTGTGGCTGTGGGTGTAGACGATCGCGCGGATCGGCTTGTCCCCGAGGTGTTCTCGCACGAGTCGCATGCCGGCGGCGGCGGTCTCCGGGGTGAGCAGCGGATCGATCACCAGGTATCCGGTGTCTCCCTCGACGATCGTCATGTTCGCGATGTCGAAACCCCGGATCTGGTAGATGCGATCGGTGACCCGGAACAGGCCGTGCCGCACGGTGAGTTGCGCCTGCCGCCACAGGCTGGGGTTGACGGTGTCGGGGCAGTCGCCGCCGAGGAAGTCGTACCGGGTCAGATCCCATACCACCCGGCCGTTCTCGGCGCGGATCACCGGCGGGTCGATCGTGGCGACGAATCCGCGGCGGGCGTCGTCGAAGGAACGCCGGTCGGCGAAGTCCAGTGTGCTCAGCACGGCCCGGTTGGCCGCCGCGGTGGCGGGGGTGGCCGCCTTCGGCCTCGACAGCGGGCTGGTCATGCCGCTTCCTTTCCGCGCGCCGGCTGTGCGAGCAACTGCTTGGCGATCCCGTTCTTCTGGATCTCGGACGACCCGGTGAGGACGCGGAACATGCGCAGCCGCCGGAACAGCCATTCGACCTCGGCGCCGCGGACCATGCCCGCCTTGCCGTGGATCTGCACGGCCTCGTCGGCGATGCGGAAGGCGTGCTCGGCGACGAACAGCTTGCACATGAACGCCTCGACGCGCGGCGGTGTGCCGGCGTCGAGCGCGGCGAGGGCGTCGTAGGTCATGCTCCGGGCCGCGTAGTAGTCGGTGGCCATGTCGGCGATCTTGTGCTGGATCGACTGCAACGCCGCCAGGGGTGCGCCCTGCACGTGCCGCGTCTTCGCGAAGTCGACGGTCAGGTGCAGCGCGCGTCGCGCGCTGCCCAGCACCGTCGGGCAGTGCAGCAACCGGTTGACGGTCACGCGCCCCAGCCCGATTCGCAGACCGTCGCCGACGGAGCCGAGCAGCTGCTCGGGCCCGACGTAGCAGTCGTCGAGGATGATGTCGCTCTCCACGTGCTGGCCGGACATCGGCAGGTCACCGTCGACGACGGTGCAGCCGGGGGAGTCGAGATCGACGAGGAAGGCCGAATAGACCTCCGGGTCGGTGTCACCGGCGGGGGCCATTCGCGCGACGAGCACGGAGAAGTCGGCGAACGGGCCGGCCGAGGAGAACACCTTGCGGCCGGTCAGCCGCCAGCCGTCCCCGTCGGGGGTGGCGATGGTGCGCATCCGTCGTACGTCGGATCCCGCGTCCTCCTCGGTGAGCGAGAAGCAGCACGCCCGCTCGCCGCGCAGCACCGGCATCAGGTACTTCTCGAGCTGGTGGTCCGTGGCCACGCCGAAGATCGACCCGACGCGGAGCGGCCCGCCCATGTCACCGAGGACCGAGTGGGCGAGGATCCGGCCGCTGGCCCCCACCTCCTCCTTGAGGACGGCGAGTTCGGTGTAGGACAGGCCCTGACCGCCGAGGGCCGGCGGCAGATGGATTCCGTAGAACCCGAGTTCACGGCTGCGCCGCCACACCGGTTCGAGTTGCTCTCGGGTATAGCGGGTTTCCGGTCCCAGGCCGAGTCGTTGTTCGTACTCGGCGAGTTCGCCGTCGAGGTAGTCCCGCAGGCGCGGAACCAGCGTCGCGAGCCGCGGGTGGTCGTCGTAGGACGGGGTGAGGGTGAACGACATGGGGGTCCTTGTCAGTGAACGCGGCGCTCGGCGCCGGACCAGTAGGAGTCGCGCACGGCGCGGCGGTCGACCTTGCCGTTGCGGTTGATCGGAAGGGACTCGACGAAGTCCACCGAGCGCGGCTTCTTCATCCCGGCGAGCCGCTGGGCGCAGTGGTCGATCAGTGCGGCTTCCGTCGGCCCGGTGCCGGGGCGCGGCACGACGACGGCCTTCACGGCCTCGCCCCACCGCTCGTCGGGGACGCCGACGACGCAGACCTCGGACACGTCGGGGTGCTCGTACAGGGCAGCCTCGACCTCGCTGCAGTAGATGTTGAACCCGCCGGAGATGATCATGTCCTTCTTGCGGTCGACGATGAACAGATACCCGTCCTCCCGCAGGCGCCCGATGTCGCCCGTGTGGACCCACCCGTCGCGGAAGGTCTCCGCCGACAACTCCGGTTCGTGCCAGTACTCGCGCACGCAGTCCGGCCCGCGCACGACGATCTCGCCGAGTTCGCCTGCCGGCACGGGCCGGCCTTCGTCGTCGACCACCCGGACTTCGGTGTCGAACACCGCGCGTCCGCACGACAGCAGGAGCTCGGGGTCGGAGTCGATTCCTCGCTCCACGTCATCCGGAGTGAGAACCGTTACCCCACTGGTGGTTTCGGCCTGTCCGTAACCCTGGGCGACGACCGGTCCGAACAGGTCGACGGCGTCACGCAGGCGTTGCGGGGAGACGGGCGCGCCACCGATCCGCACGCATCTGAGGCTCGAGTAGTCGGTGGTGGTGGCCTCCGGGTGGTCGAGCACCAGGTTGAGCATGGTGGGCACCATGAACGTCGAGGTGATGCGCTCGGACTCGAGGGTGCGCAGGAACAGCCCGGTGTCCCAGTGCGGCAGGATCACGACGGTCGATCCGCGGGAGAGGGAGGCGAGCAGGCCCATGCCCGAGGCGTGGGTGATCGGGCCGAGTGCGAGGTAGCGCTCGCCGACACCGAGCGAGCTGTCCGGAGTCATCAGGCGCTTGCGCATGTTGGCCAGGCGGTTGCCGTGAGTCTGCACCGCGGCCTTGAGTTTTCCGGTCGAGCCGGAGGTGAAGTTCAGGACCGCGGGAACCTCGGGGTCGACCTCGATCGCCACCGGGCGATCGTCGCCCTCGGCCAGCAGGTCGCTGTAGCGCACCGCGCCGTCGCAGCTGTCGTCGTAGTCGACGACCGTGCAGTCCGCCCCCGTGTCGGCGACGATCTTCAGCGCGGCCTCGGCGTGCTCGGCGTCGACGAACAGCATGCGCACGGCCGCGTCCCGTAGGACGTGGGCGACCTCGGCGGCGCCGAGTCGCGCGTTGATCGGCACGCGGAGCAGTCCGGCCTTGCACAGGGCCATCTCGGTCTCCACCAGCTGCGGGCGGTTACCGGCGAAGGTGGCGACCGCCTGCGTCGGTTCGAGTCCGCGCCCGAGCAGTGCCGAGGCGAGCCGGTTGGTGGAGCCCTCCAGGCGGCGGTACGTCCAGCGCTCGTCGCCGCACACCACGGCTTCGTGGTCGGGCCAGTACGTACTGCTGCGGCTCAGATAGATGCCGAGGTTCATTTCCGCTCCTTCGCGGACAGAGTGACTGTTATTGGACACGATGTATTGAACTGGTGTCCGTGTCAAGACTTGCGCTAGCATGGGCGTCCTGGTACCGGGAAGGGAGCCGGCAATGGCAACGGAAGACCGCCGGGTGCGTCGCACCAAGCGACTGCTGCGCGATGCGCTCGTGACGCTCGTGCTCGAGCGCGGCTACGGCGCCGTCACCGTCGAGGACATCGCCGAACGGGCCGACCTCAGCCGCGCCACCTTCTACGGGCACTACACCGACAAGGACGACCTGTTCGGGCGGATCGTCGCGGATCTGATCGCGGAGTTGAACGAACGCTTGCGCCCGCTCGTCACGGACTCGTCGGCCGGGTTCACCGGCAAGCCGGTCCTGGAGATGTTCCGCCACGCCGCCGAGGAACGCGACGTGTACCGGGTGATCCTGCGCGGGGAGGGCGACGGCCGTGCGCTGCGGGAGTTCATGGACGACCGCAGCGAGGTCGTCGCCCGGATCTTCCGCAAGCGCGCGGACGCCCACGGGGTGACCCCGCGCATCGACGTCGACGTTCTCGCCCGGGCCTGGGTCGGCGAGCAGATTTCCGTGCTGCGCTGGTGGATCGAGTCGGATCCGCCCGTGCTTCCCCTCGAGGACGTCACGGAAATGCTGCTGGAACTGTCCCTGCGCGGCCGGTACTGGGCGAACGGCTTCGACGGACCGCCGCCCGGGGCCGGATCCTGACGGTCGCCGATCAGCGCGGCGCGGCGGGCGACAGGCCGGCGAGCACGTACCGCCGCACGTAGCGCAGCACGGCGGCGGCGTCGTCGGGGTCGAGGGTGTTGCCCGGCACGGTGGCGAGGCTGATGAGCGAGCGCGCCACCCACTCGGCGGCCTCGACGGGATCGGCGTCGTCACGGACCTCCCCGCGTTCGATCGCCGCGACGACGAACTCGAGCCAGAACGCCGCGAGATCGGGAACCAGTTCGCGCACCCCCGCGCCGGCGCACGCCTCGAACTCCTCCGGCTCGGTGGCGCGCAGCCGGAGCGGCAGCGCGCCCGGGTCGTCGTAGGTGGCCCGGCCGATCCGGACGCCTGCCGCGAGCTGTTCGTCGAAGGAGCCGTACCCGGCGAGCGCCGCTCGGGCGTCGGCCCAGTACGCCGCGTCGAGCCGGACGATCACGCTGCCGACCAGGCTCGCCTTGTCCGGGAAGTGCCGGTACAGCCAGGCCCGGGACACGCCGGCCGCCTCGGCCATCTCGGCCATCGTGGTCGCCCGGATTCCCTTGGCGCGCAGCGAGTCCTCCGTCGCGGCGAGCAGTCGCTCGCGGACGCTTCCGGGTTTCGTCTCGGTGGGCACGCGCTGTTCCTCTCGGCCGGCGGACCGCGCGGCCCGCGAGCCGACCCTACGCGCAGTAGACACTTTCCGGAATGTGTGTACACCCGCTGTGAACATGTTCTACATTGTGGTCGTCGTCACCGGACGCGCTCGCGCCGGAGATCGGACCGGCTCACCGGATGGCCGGAACCTGCACACGAGGAGCTGCGACATGCCGGCACCGACCACCGCCGTCATCGGCGCGGGAATCAGCGGTCTGACCGCGGGCAAGATGCTCGGGGACTACGGAGTGCCCTACACGTGCTTCGAGTCGTCGGACCGGCTCGGCGGCAACTGGGCGTTCGGCAATCCCAACGGGCACAGCAGCGCCTACCGCTCGCTGCACATCGACACGTCCAAGCATCAGCTCTCGTTCAAGGACTTCCCGATGCCGGAGTCCTTCCCCGACTTCCCACATCACACCCAGATCAAGCAGTACCTCGACGGATACGCCGCGGCGTTCGACCTCGAGTCACGGATCGAGTTCCGCAACGGTGTCGTGCATGCCCGCCGGAACGCGGACGGCCGGTGGGAACTCGACACCGAGGACGGGCGTACCCGGTACTTCGACTTCCTCGTCGTGGCGAACGGTCACCACTGGGATCCACGGATCCCGGACTTTCCGGGCGAGTTCACGGGCATGTCCCTCCACTCGCACCGGTACGTCGATCCGCGCACGCCGATCGACTTCTCGGACAAGCGCATTCTCGTCGTCGGGATCGGCAACAGTGCCGCCGACATCGCGGTGGAACTGTCGTCCAAGGCGCTCGGCAACGAGGTCACCCTGTCCACCCGCTCGAGCGCCTGGATCGTGCCGAAGTACATCGCGGGCCGTCCGGCCGACAAGTACTACCGGACCAGCCCCCACCTTCCGCTCTCCTGGCAGCGCAAGCTCGCCCAGCTCGGGCAGCCCGTCATCGCCGGGCGTCCCGAGCGGTACGGCCTGCCCACGCCCAACCACAAGTTCTTCGAGGCCCACCCCACCCAATCGGTGGAACTGCCGCTGCGCCTCGGTTCCGGCGACGTCGTCGCCAAGCCGAACATCCGCCTACTCGACGGCGCGACCGTGCACTTCGAGGACGGCACCTCGTCGGACTTCGACATCGTCGTCTACGCCACCGGCTACAACATCACCTTCCCGTTCTTCGACGAGGACTTCGTCAGCGCGCCCGGTAACCACATCCCGCTCTACAAGCGGATCTTCAAGCCCGGCATCGACAACCTCGCCTTCGTCGGGTTCGCACAGGCCACGCCTACCCTGTTTCCGTTCGTCGAATGCCAGGCCCGGCTCGTCGCGGCCCACGTGATCGGCCGGTACCGGCTGCCGTCGGTGGACGAGATGGAGCGGGTGATCGAAGCAGATCAGCGCAAGTACACCGGGCACATGCTCGACCGGCCCCGGCACACCCAGCAGGTCGACTACTTCCTCTACGAACACGACCTGCGGGTACACGAACTACCCGCCGGCAGGAAACGGGCGCTTGCGCACCGGTAGTCGCGTCCACCCGACCGACCTCCCCGAGGAGGTATCCGAATGACACACCGACACAAGACCTTCCGATCCGGTGACGCGCTCTGCGACGCCTGGCACTTCCCCGGGCAGGGCGAGGCGTTCGCCGGTGACGGCGGCCGCCCGGTCGTCGTGATGGCGCACGGGCTCGGCGGCACCAAGGATTCCGGCCTCCAGGCGTTCGCGGAGCGGCTCGCCGCGGCAGGTCTCGACGTCCTCGCCTTCGACTACCGGGGATTCGGCGCGTCCGGTGGTGCGCCGCGTCAACGGGTCGACCTGCGCGGCCAGGCGGACGACTACCGGGCCGCCCTGTGCGCCGCCGCCCGCCTCGACGGGGCCGACCCGAATCGCCTGATCCTGTGGGGTGTGTCGCTGGCGGGTGGACATGTGCTCTCGGTGGGGGCACACCGCCGGGACGTCGCGGCCGTCGTCGCCCTCACACCGCTGGTCGACGGCCCCGCCGCGGGTCTGCTGGCGGCGCGGCACCATTCGATGCCGTCGATGCTGCGGTCCACCGCGATCGGAACCCGCAGCCGAGTCGCGGCCCTGAGAGGCCTTCCCCCCGTAACGATTCCGATCGTGGGCCGCCCCGGCGAGACCGCGGCACTGACCCTGGACGGGTATTTCGAGGACTACACGGCACTCGCCGGCCCGACGTGGCGCAACGAGATCGACGCAGGTGTCGCGCTCGAACTCGGTACCTACCGGCCGGGCAAGGACGCCGCCGGACTGCGGTGCCCGCTGCTCGTCCAGATCGCCGACTTCGACCGCAGTGCACCCCCGCACGCCGCCGCGGTCGCCGCCGCCCGGGGACGGGCCGAGGTCCGCCACTACCCGTGCGACCACTTCGACGTCTGGCCGGGGCGCGACTGGTTCGATGCCGCGGTCGCCCATCAGATCTCGTTCCTGTCCCGGCACCTCGGTGCCGGGAGCCCGCCCGCCGGGAGTCCCCGGCACGACGGCACCGCCGGGAGTCCCCGGCACGACGGCACCGCCGGGAGTCCCCGGCACGACGGCACCGCCGGGAGTCCCCGGCACGACGACACCGCCGGGAGTCCCCGGCACGACGACACCGCCGGGAGTCCCCGGCACGACGACACCGCCGGGAGTCCCCGGCACGACGACGCCGCCCCCACGACGACGAGGTAGACCGATGGCAGAGACCGTCCAGCAAGCCCTCCGTGAGCGATGCGACCAGGACACCACCGCAGTCGTGTACGGCGACAGGACATGGACGTGGCGCGAGCACCTCGGCCGCGCATCCGCCCAGGCCGCGGCCCTGCTGGGCGTGGCGGACCCGGACCGCCCGATGCACGTGGGCACCCTGCTCGGCAACACTCCCGACATGCTCGAGGCCATGGCGGCGGCCGGACTCGGCGGCTACGTCCTGTGCGGCATCAACACCACCCGCCGCGGCGACGGCCTGGCCCGCGACATCCGGCGCGCCGACTGCCAGATCGTCGTCACCGACCCGGAACACCGGCCCCTGCTGGCCGTGCTCGACCTGCCGGGGGTGCGGATCCTCGACACGTCGTCGCGGGAGTGGGCCGACCTGCTCGCCGGCGCCGGTGTCCTGCACCCGCACCGCGAGGTCGAGGCCATGGACACCTTCATGATGATCTTCACGTCGGGCACGAGCGGCGATCCCAAACCGGTCCGCGTCGCCCACCTGATGGTGCTGTTCGCGGGTCAGAACCTCATCGGTCGGTTCGGTATCGCCGACACCGACGTCTGCTACTTGTCGATGCCGCTGTTCCATTCCAACGCCGTCCTCGCCGGCTGGAGCGTGGGCATCGGCAGCGGCGCCGCCATGGTCCCGGCCGCCTTCTCGGCGTCCCGGTTCCTCGACGACATCCGACGCTGCGGCGCGACCTACATGAACTACGTCGGCAAGCCCCTCGCCTACGTGCTCGCGACCCCCGAGCGGCCCGACGACCGGGACAACCCGCTGCGCGTGGCATTCGGCAACGAGGCCACCGATCGCGACATCGAGGAGTTCGCACGCCGGTTCGACTGCACGGTATGGGACGGCTTCGGCTCCACCGAGAACGCCGTCATCGTCACCCGCGAGCCCGGCACCCCGCGCGGATCGATCGGCAAGGGCCTCGACGGCGTCGCCGTCTACAACTCCGCCACCGTCACCGAGTGCCCCGCCGCGGAGTTCGACGCCGCCGGTGCCCTGATCAACGCGGACGAGGCGATCGGCGAACTGGTCAACACCCACGGCGCCGGGTTCTTCTCCGGGTACTACAACGACCAGGAGGCCACCGACGAGCGATTCCGCCACGGCATGTTCTGGTCCGGCGACCTCGCGTACAAGGACGCCGACGGGTGGATCTACCTGGCCGGCCGCACCGCGGACTGGATGCGCGTCGACGGCGAGAACCTCGCCACCGCTCCCATCGAACGGATCCTGCAGCGCCTGCCCGCCCTGAACCGCGTCGCCGTCTACGCGGTGCCGGACGATCACGTCGGCGACCAGGTGATGGCCGCGATGGTTCTGCAGGACGACGCCGAACTGACCCCCGAGATGTTCGAGGAGTTCCTCGCCGCCCAGCCGGACCTGTCGCCGAAGGCGTGGCCCCGCTACGTGCGCATCGCTGCCGACCTGCCCGGTACCGCTACGAACAAGATCCTCAAACGCGAACTGGTGCAACAGGGCCCGACTCCCGGCGGCGGCGTGCTGTGGTCCCGCCGCGACCGTCGCGCGACGGGCACGACATCGGGGGAGGAGGGCGGCTACGTCGTGACCGGGTGATCCGGGGGAGAGGCCGCGCGTTCGAGTCTCGCTGAGCGGGACTCCGGCGAGGGCGTCGCAGGTGCGCTCCTAGCATCCGCGTCATGACCGCAACCACCGTCGCCGCCTCCGACGTGCACGCGCTGCTCGAACGCCGGCAGCAGTACTCGCGTGACCACCTCGAGGAGTGGATGCGGCCCGAGGAACGCTCGGTGTTCTCCCCGTACGACCGGCTCGGCGCCACCGCCCAGGGCTTCACCGGCAGGCACGAGGGCAGGAACCCGCGCGGAATCGTCGTCTTCTGACCGCGACGAGAGGTCTCGCCATGGAGAGGGTGGCGTCGTTGCCGGCGGACACGCAACTGGGCCGGGTGGCCGAGCGGGTACGCCGGATCGAGGCGCTGGGGTACGACACCGTGCACGTGTCGGAAACGGTGCGGGACCCGTTCACCGTGTGCGCGCTGGCGCTGGAACACACGTCGCGGCTGACGGTGCGCACCAGCATGGTCGTGGCCTTCGCCCGGAGCCCGATGGTGACCGCGTATTCCGCGTGGGAGCTCGCCCGCTTCTCCGGGGGCCGCTTCCAGCTCGGTCTCGCGACGCAGGTCCGCGGCAACATCGTCGGCCGGTTCTCGATGCCGTGGAGCGATCCCGCCGCCCAGCTGCGCGACTACCTCGACTCCCTGCGGGCGATCTTCGGCTCGTTCGCCACCGGAGAGCCTCTGTCGCACAGCGGCACGCACTACACATTCGACCGGTTGCAGCCGTACTTCCGACCCGGCCCCGTCCATGTCCCGGCGCCGCAACTGTGGACCGGTGGCGTCAACCGGCGGATGTGTGTGCTCGCCGGTGAGTGCTCCGACGGATTCGTCACGCACCCGACGAACTCGCACCCCACGTTCCTGCGCGAACACATCCTGCCCGCACTGCGCGAGGGCGCCGAACGCCGTGGCCGGCGCGACGGCGGCCCCCGCGTCGTGGTGGTTCCCAAGGCGATCACCGGCCGCGACGACCGCGTCGTCGCGGCCGCGCGCGAGGCGGCCCGCTCCGAATTCGCGTTCCTGTACTCGACACCCGCCTACCGCGGAACGCTGGCGGCGCTCGGTCTCACCGAATTCGGTGAGCGGCTGACCAGGCTGGCGCGGGAACAGCGTTGGAACGAGATGACGGAGACGGTGAGCGACGACGTCCTGCGCACCCTCGTCCCGCACGGCACCTACGCCCAGCTGCCGGCCGTCCTCGAATCCTGGTACGGCGGCACGTGCGACGGGTTGTCGATCGACCCGCCCGAGGACCCGGCCGACGACGACGAATTCGCGGCCCTGCTCGACCGCATCCGGGCGATCCCGGTGCGGCCGGTGCGGTGAGGACCGCGGCGCCCGACGGGTCGCCTCGTCAGGCCGGTCCGCCTGCGGCCTCGCCGTTGCGCTCGGCACGACGCCCGACCTTCTCCGCCTCGGACAGATCCTCCAACCGCTCGGCGCGGGCACGCTTGTCGGCTGCCTCGCCCCGTTTGTCGGCGGCGTCCTTCAGCTGCGCCTCGGCCGGGGCGGCGGCGGCCTGCTCGGCGGCCCTGATCTGCTCCTGTTCCTTCCGCCGGGCCGATTCGACCGCCTGCGTGCGCTGTGCCGCCTCGGCGTCGGCCTGCCGTTTCGCCGCCTCGGCGCGTTGCTCGGCCTCCCGTGCGGCGGTGCGCTTGCGCTCCTCCTCACGGGCCCGGGCCTGCGCCACCTCACGCTGCCTCGCCTCGTGGGCCTCCGACTGCTGCGCCCGCGCCTGCTCGCGCTCGGCGCGCAGCGCGGCGTCGGCCTCCTGCTCCTTGCGGGCGGCCTCCTCCTCGAGGGCGCTCGCCCGGGCGAACGCGTCGGTGCGCTCGGTCATCGCGGCGCCGCGCTGCTGCACGTCGCGGGCGCCGAGCACGGTTCCCACGGTCCCGTCGAGCAGGCCGAGGCCCCGCTCGTACATCAGTCGTGGGGGTGCGTCGGGCGGGAACCGCGAGAACACCTGCTGCTCGATCATCTGCAGCGGGAATCGGAAGATCTGGTACTGAAGGCGCAACACGGCCAGGGGCACGGTGGTGATGTTCATGTCGTCTCCGCTTCGTCGGGTATGAGAGGTCAGGGCGTTTCGGCGTCGTCGCCGAGGCTCTCGGCCTTCTGCCGGGCCCGCGCGGCCTCGGCGCGCGCCTCGGCGGCCTCGTCCATCGCCTCCCGGTGTTCCTCGGTGGCATCGATCGCGTCGGCGGTGGCCTCGGCCACCCGGGCGCGCTCGGCGGACTGCGCGCGCGCCGTCTCGACGCGGGCGTCGCGTTCGGCTTCGAGCCGCCCGGCCGCGGCCCGGTGCTGCGCCTGCTGCTCGGCGACCAGATGCTCGCTCTGCTGCCGGCGGCGCACGTCCTGCTCCGCGGCCGCGGCCTCCTGCCGGACCGTCGCTCGTTCCTGCGCGCCCCGCTCGTGGATCGACCCGAGTTCGTCCGCAGCCTCCTCGGTCTCCGCCCGCGCGACGGCTTCGGCGGTGTTCGCCTCCTTGCGTGCGTGGGCCTCGGCCTGCTGGAGCTGGCCCTCGGCGGTGAGCGAGTCGTTGCCGGTCACCGCGCCCGCGACTTCCTTCGCCTTGCCCTTGATGGAATCCAGCAAGCCCTCGCGGGCTTCCGCGGACGTGCCCTCTTCGTCCATGACGTCCTGCTCCTCGGTGGTAGGGACTGTCTGTGCGGGGTTGTCCGCTACCCGGGGGTAACCCGAAATGGCCCGCGTCAATCACGCAGGTGGATTTTCGGAGTGCGGATCGGGCCCGGCCGCCTGCGCTCCGGCGGACAATGAGGCGCGAGGATCCGGCTCAGGGGGAGGCGACGTCGATGACCGGGAACGACGGCTCGGCTCCGGACGGGACGTATCGACGGGTGCTTCCGGAGGCCGGAGCGCACGTCGGCGGCGGCCGCTACCGGCTGGTGGAGCGGCACGGCACCGTGGGCGGCCTGCAGTGCTGGCGGGGGCGCGACACGGCCATGAACCGGACCGTCGCGCTGACCCTCGTGCCTCGCCCCGCCCCGGATGCCGGCTTCTTCCCGGGGCTGTGCGTGCGGACCGCCTCGGCGGCCTTCGAGCGGGCAGGGGCCGCGGCCCGGGTCTTCGACGTCGTCGGCGACACCGACCACTGCGTGGTGGTGGCCGAGTGGACGCGGGGCCGGTCGCTGCGCGACGTCGCCGCCGACCGTCCGGACCCGGCCGCGGCCGCACGGATGACGCTTCGCCTGGCCGAGACGGTGCGCGCCGCGCACCGGCAGTCCACGGTCCTGTGCCTGGACGATCCGGTCCGCGTCCGGGTCGGCGAGTGCGGTACCGCCGTCCTCGCCTTCCCCGCGATCCTGTCCGGTGCGGACGAGACGACCGACGTCGCCGGGCTCGGCGCGGTGCTGCGCTGCCTGCTCGGCGCCGGCGAGGCGCGCCCCGGCGCAGAGCCGATGCGGCAGCTCGCCGACGAGGCTTTGGGCGGACATGTTTGTACCGCAACCGATTTCGTCGACCGTCTGGATCGGATGCTCCCGCGTGGCGACGTGCGGTTCCGGGGCGCGGAACGCACGGCCGAAGCCGTACGCCGCCAAACCCCTTCGCCGGCACCGGAACGGTTCCCGGCGCATCGGCCGCCCGCGACCCCTCCCCGGCGCATCGCGGTCGTGCCTGCCTCGGCTGCAATGGTTCTGGTGGCGTGCCTCGCCGCGGTCGGCTGGGTCGCCGGCACCGCCCTGAGTGGCCCGGGTGGCGATTCCGTGGTGACGGCACCGACGCTGCCCGCAGTCGCCGTCGTGGCGCCGACGATCGGTGCCGGGGCGGCGCCGATCAGCGCCCCCCTCGTTCCGCTGTCCGTGCGCGCCCAGTCGCGGGACGGGACTACCGACAATGCGGTGACGGCGGACCTTGCGGCGGACGCCAACCCGAACACGGCCTGGAGCACCGACCTGTATCCACGGCCGGTCCCGGCCGGCCGGAGCGGCGTGGGCCTGACGATCGCCTTCCCGCGGCCGGTCCGGCTCGGCGAGGTCCGGATCGACAGCCTCAGTGCCGGTTCGCGTGTCGAGATCCGAACCGCGCCCCGCGGTGGCGGCCCGCACCCCGCGGCGCAGACGATCGGCGGCGCTGTCCTCGTCTCCGGCGTGACCCGCATACCGGTGGCGGCGACGGCGGCACCGATGTCGGAGGTGCTCGTCTGGATCACGGAGCTGGCGTCGGTCGGGCCCGGCCGCTTCCGGACGTCGCTGTCCGAGGTGGGATTCAGCGGAGACGCCGGACCGTGATCGTCCGCTGGCACCTCGTCAGTCGTACGCGCGGACGTGGCGGACGACCACCCGCGGACCGTACCGTGCGCGCGCACGGGCCAGTGCCTCCGACCGCACCTGCTCCTCGGTCACTCCCGTGGGCAGGGACAGGATCAAGCTCTCCGTGCGGTGGTCCGGATCGGCGGGATCCTCGACCAGGCACATCCAATCGAACGTTCCACCGGCGCGTCTGCGGGCCAATTCGATCCGGGCCGCCTCGACAGGCCCGCACCCCACGGCGGCATCGTGCGTCGTGCTCTGGTCCACGAGCCGCACGAGATGCTCGGTGGACCACCGGTGCACACCGCTGTTCAGCCGAACAGGATCCATCGCGTCACCGCCTCCCCGCGGCACATCCCCGGACCCTTCGCTTCGGGCGTCGAGTCCGGTGCGGGAGCTCTCCGGTGATTCTTCCACCTGTGCGGCCGGACGAGAAGGCCGGTTGCGGCGTATCCGCCGAGCGGACCGGCCGGGTGCCGGGCGTGGCGCCGGAGCACCCCGTCGGCCACGATGACTTCACACCCCGCACGTCGAATCGAAGGACGGTCCCGCAATGAGCACCCCCGAGCTGGCCCGGCACGCCTCGCGGTTGCGGGCCGATCTGCACGTGTTCGATCGACGTATCAAGGAACTGAGCGAAGAGTTCGGGCGGATCGATCGCCATTCCCACGGAGACTCCGCCGAGGCCGCGCTCCTCGAGATCCTCGACCTCCTCGCCGACGCGCGCCTGGATCTGCGCAGCGTCGACAAACATCTGGAGACGGCGGTCCGGCACGCCGAGAACCTGCACTGATCGCCGCGAGGGCACACCCGCTCCGCCGTCGGTGGCGGTTCATTCCATAATTCCATAGAATGTCGTAGTGAAGTCGGCCGCGTCTCCCGCCGGGAAGGCGCGGCGCGCGGCGACCCTGATCCCACACGTCCCCGGAGGGCGGCTCATGAACAGCCCCACGCGCCCCACCACCCCGTCCGGCGAACGGATCGGACTCGGCCTGCGCCGCAACGCCGCCCAGTTCACGCTGCTGGTGGTGGTCAACGCCCTCGTCGGCGGCATGCTCGGCCAGGAACGCACCGTGCTGCCGCTGCTCGCCGAGGAGGAATTCGGCATCCGCGCCTACACCGCCGGCCTGTCGTTCATCCTCGTCTTCGGCCTGTCGAAGGCGATCACCAACTATTTCGCGGGCACCTTCTCCGACCGGTACGGGCGCAAACCGGTGCTCGTGGCCGGCTGGCTGGTCGCAGTCCCGGTGCCGCTGCTGCTCATCTGGGCTCCGTCGTGGGGCTGGGTGATCTTCGCCAACGTGCTGCTCGGCATCAGCCAGGGACTGACCTGGTCCACCACGGTGGTGATGAAGATCGACCTCGTCGGCCCGGCCCGCCGGGGGCTCGCGATGGGACTGAACGAGGCCGCGGGGTATGCCGCCGTCGCCGCGACCGCGCTCGCCACCGGCTACCTGGCCGAGGCCTACGGTCTGCGGCCGGCGCCGTTCCTGCTCGGCATCGCCTTCGCGGCGCTCGGCCTGGGACTGTCCACCCTCGCAGTGAAGGAGACCCGCGAACACGCGCGCCTCGAAGCCGTCGGCCACGTGGCCCGCGCCGACGGACGCCACGACCACCTGCACGACAAGCTCACCGACCGGCAGGTGTTCGTCCAGACCAGCTTCAAGGAACCGGCACTGTCGTCCGCCAGCCAGGCCGGCCTGGTCAACAACCTCAACGACGGCCTCGCCTGGGGCCTGTTCCCGATCCTGTTCGCCGCGGCCGGCCTCTCGGTCGGCCGGATCGGCGTCCTCGCCGCGCTGTACCCGGCCGTGTGGGGAGTGGGCCAGCTGGTCACCGGCGCGCTGTCGGACCGGTGGGGCCGCAAGTGGATGATCGTCGCCGGCATGTGGCTGCAGGCCCTCGCCCTGGCCGTGATCGCCGTCTCGGATGCGTTCCTGCCGTGGGCGATCGCCGCGGTGGCGCTCGGCGCCGGCACCGCGCTGGTCTACCCGACCCTGCTCGCCTCGATCGGCGACGTCGCCCACCCCGCCTGGCGGGCACGGTCCGTGGGCGTGTACCGGCTCTGGCGCGACGGCGGATTCGCCGCCGGCGCCCTGCTGGCCGGTATCGTCGCCGACGCGTTCGGCGTCCACGCCGCCGTGTGGGTCGTGGCCGCGCTGACCGCCCTGTCCGGGCTGATCGTCGCGGTGCGCATGTACGAGACCCACCCCCGACCTGCCCGCGTCGCACAGGAGGACCCCGCCCATGGCTGACCGAGCCGCCAAGGACGCCCTCTTCGGGGAGTTCGCCGCCGTCGGCAAGGTGCTCGGCAACCCCGCGCGCCTGGAACTGCTCGACCTGCTCGCGCAGGGCCCGCGCAGCGTGGACGAGCTCGCCGCCGCCGCCGGGCTCGGGGTGAGCACCTGCTCGGCGCACCTGCAGACGCTGCGCGCGGCCGGGCTGGTGCAGTCCCGCCGCGACGGCAAGCGGATCTTCTACTCGCTCGCCGGGGACGACGTGGCCGTCCTGTGGGACACCCTGCGCCGCGTCGCCCAGCGGCACCGCCCGCACACCGAGCTCGCCCGTCGCGCGTATCTCGGCCCGGACGACACCACGGCCGTCGGCACCGAGGAACTGCTGCACCGCCTCGAGACCGGCGAGGTGGTACTGCTCGACGTGCGCCCCGAGGCCGAATACGCCGCCGGGCACCTGCCCGGCGCGCTGCACGTGCCACTCGACGAGCTGACCGAGCGGCTCGCGGACCTGCCGGCGGGCCGCGAGATCGTCGCCTACTGCCGCGGTCGGTACTGCGTGCTCGCCCACGACGCCGTCCGGCTGCTGCGCACCCACGGCGTGCCCGCCCGGCGCGCCGCCGACGGTGTGCTCGAGTGGCGACTCGCCGGCCTGCCCGTCGACTCCGACGTCGCCTGACCGCCTCCGCGACGTTCGCGTCCGGTTCAGTTCCGGGTCACGCGCCGGCCACCGAACCGGGCTTTCCGGTACCTACGGTCCGAAGGACTCGACCGGATCGATGGAGGTATCGAAACAGTGACGACGGCACCACTGAATCGCCGCGGGTTCCTCGGACGCACCGCGCTGGCCGGCCTCGGCGTGGCCCTCGCCGGCAGCGTCGAGGCGATCGTCCGCCCCGGACTTGCGTCCGCCGTGCCCGGCACGGCGATCGGCTACGGCCCGCTCGTCCCGGATCCCAACCGCATTCTCGCCCTGCCCGTGGGCTTTTCGTACACCGTGGTGTCGCGCTCCGGGGAGACGACCCTCGACGACGGCACGCCCGTCCCCAGCGATCCCGACGCCAACGGCGTGTTCGCGCACCGCAACGGTTCCACGATCGTGACCAACCACGAGATCGGCAAGGACGAGCCGTTCGGCGTGCCCGTCGTCGACGGCCTGACCTACGACCCCGGCGCCCGAGGCGGCACCACCACCGTCACGGTGGGGCCGAACGGGCAGCGCACGGGCCAGTACGTCAGCCTGGCCGGCACCGTGAACAACTGCGCCGGCGGAATCACCCCGTGGGGCACGTGGCTGACGTGCGAGGAAACCGAGGCACGCGCCGGCTCCAAGGGATTCACGCTCGACCACGGATACGTCTTCGAGGTCGACCCCGCGAGCCAGGAAGCCAACCGCGGCAAGAGCCCGGTGCCGCTGAAGTTCCTCGGCCGGTACGCGCACGAGGCCGTCGCCGTGGACCCGGCATCGAGCGCGATCTACCTCACCGAGGACGCCGACGAGCCCAACGGCCTGTTCTTCCGGTGGACGCCGCCGCAGGGTTTCCGCGGCGGGCCGGGCGCCCTGCGTGAACTCGCCGTGTCGCCGGGCGGCGACACGGCGGGCAGCCTGCAGGCGATGAAGTGCCTCGACGGCGGCACGCACGTGCCCGACCTGTCGCAGGCCACCGAGCCGGGCGTGCGCTACGCGGTGGAGTGGGTCGACGTCCCCGACCGCGACGCCGCCACCACGCCGGTGCGCGCACAGTTCGCCGCCGACGAGGTCACCCGCAGCCGCAAGCTCGAGGGCCAGTGGTGGGGCGACGGCGGCGCCTACTTCGTCGCCAGCTACGCCCGCACCGGCGACGGCAGCGTCGCCGAGCACGACGGCCAGGTGTGGTTCTACGATCCGGCCTCGCAGACGATCACGCTGAAGACGCTGTTCGGGGTCAACCCCGACCCGTCCGTCGACACCGGCAACTACGACGGTCCCGACAACATCACCGTCTCGCCGTACGGCGGCGTGATCCTCGCCGAGGACGGCGACGGCATCAGCCACCTCATCGGCGTCACCGCCGAGGGACAGCCGTTCGCCATCGCCCGCAACGAACTCAACGACAGCGAGTTCTGCGGACCGGCGTTCAGTGCCGACGGCAAGACCCTGTTCGTCAACATCCAGTCGCCCGGGCTGGTCCTTGCCATCACCGGGCCGTGGCGTCGTCCGATCAACTGATCCTCGATCGCACGGCCCGCGCGGCGCCGCGGGCCGTGCGTGTCAGGCGGACCACGACCGCCAGCGCAGATCGGCGATCCGGAGCACCGGCCCGGCCGGGCGGGCGGCCCGGTACTGCGCGTACTTGACGGCGAGCGCATCGAGACCGGCCGTGCCGACCGCGGAGCGCGGGTCGTGGACGGTGGCGGTGCCGTCGAGGCGGACCCACCACAGGTGCGTCCAGTCCTCCTCGTAGTGGTCGACGAGCACGGTGACGTGCGGGTTGCCCTCGATGTTGCGCAGGCGCCGCAGCCGGCGCGTCGTCTTCGGTTTGTCGTCGACGCAGGTGTAGAGGACGTCGCCGGCGAGCGCGAACACGATCGGGACGAGGTGCGGGCGTCCGTTGCGCCCGGCGGTGGCGAGCCGTGCGACGCGGGCGGCGGTGACGAGAGCGCGTGCGTCCACACCCCCCACGGTAGGCGCCCGCCGGTCGTCACCTTCTCGGTCCGGGGATCCGCCTGTCGGGGCCGAACCGCGAGCCCGCGAGGCCCGGCGGCGCCGGCCGCCAGTTGTACTGGTTCTGCGGCGGCGGGGATTCCAGGTCGGCCCAGGCTTCCCGCGCCCAGGACTCGGCCTCCGGTCCCGGGCCGAAATCGATGCCCAGCGACGGGTCGTGGGTGCAGATCACCCAACGGTGACCGTCGGGAGTCTCGTGGATGCGGTAGTGCCGTGCCGTCGTGGGGTCGGGGAGAGGTGCCATGGGGACCGGGTTCCCCGCGGCGCGGCGAATCATGTCGGGCGCATTCCTCAGGTGCTGCCGAGGCGCTGCGGCCGGGCCGTGTCCGCTTCCGCCCGAAGCACATCGAGGACGACGTCGCCGTCGACGGTCTCCTCCTCGACGAGGATCGCGGCCAGCCGGTCCAGCGCCGTCCGATGCTGCGTCAGGAGCGCGACCGCCCGTTCCTCGGCGGCCCGCAGCAGCCGGGCGACCTCGCGGTCCACGAGCTGCTGGGTGTGTTCCGAGTAGGGCCGCACGAGGCTCCGGTCGCTGGTGTCGGCATGGAGGTAGTTGGGATCGCCGGAGCCGTACCCCACCGGGCCGAACGCTTCGGACAGCCCGAATTCCCGCACCATGCGCACGGCGATCCGGGTCGCGCCGCTCAGATCGTCGGCGGCGCCGGTCGAGCCCTCCCCGAACACGACGATCTCCGCGGCCCGCCCACCCACCCGCACGGTGAGCAGATCGTTGAGATATCCCTCGCTGTAGAGGTGGCGTTCGACCTCGGGGAGCTGCTGGGTCGATCCCAGCGCCATGCCCGCGGGCAGGATCGTCACCTTCGCCACCGGGTCGGCGTGCGGGCACAGGGCCGCGAGCAGCGCGTGACCCGATTCGTGCACCGCCACCGAGGTCCGTTCCTCGGGGAGCAGGGCGTTGGCGCTCTCGCGGCGGCCGAGCAGCAGGCGGTCGCGCGCGGACGACAAGTCGTCGGCGCAGATGACGGTGCGGTCGTCGCGGACGGCGTTGATCGCGGCCTCGTTGACCAGGTTCGCCAGATCCGCACCCGAGAACCCCGGGGTGGCCCGCGCGAGCACACTCAGATCGACGTCGGGCCCGAGGTGTTTGCCCTGTAGGTGCACCGAGAGGATCGCGGCCCGTTCCGACTGGGTGGGCAGGGGGATGACCACCGTGCGGTCGAACCGGCCCGGCCGCAGCAGTGCCGGATCGAGCGCCTCCGGGCGGTTCGTCGCTGCCAGCACCACGATGCCGACGCTCTGATCGAAGCCGTCCATCTCGGCCAGCAACTGGTTGAGCGTCTGCTCCCGCTCGTCGTTTCCGGCGTAGGTCCCGACGCCGCGTTTGCTGCCGATGGCGTCGATCTCGTCGATGAAGATGATCGACGGGGGGCTCTTGCGGGCCTGCTCGAACAGGTCCCGCACGCGGGAGGCGCCGACGCCGACGAACATCTCCACGAACTCCGAGCCCGTGACGGACAGGAAGCGCACCTCTGCTTCACCCGCCACCGCGCGGGCCAGCAGCGTCTTGCCGGTGCCCGGCGGGCCGATCATCAGCACGCCGCGGGGACCCTTCGCGCCGGCGGCCGCGTACTTCTCCGGATCCCGCAGGAAGTCGACGACCTCGCTGATCTCCTGCTTGACGCCGTCGTATCCGGCGACGTCGGCGAAGCGGGTGGTCGGCCGGTTCGCTTCGATCACCCGGGCCTTCGAGCGGCCGAACGTTCCGATGCCCCCGATACCGCCGGCGCCGCCGCTGAATGCGCGCTGCGCCCGGCGGCCGAGCCACAGCAGCAGTCCCGCGAACACCACGAAGGGCAGCATGCTGAACAGAATCGCCCCCCACGGGCTGTCGTCGGTCTGTTCCGCGCTGACCCGGACCTGCTTCGCCTGCAGCTTGTTGTCGAGCCCGGCGAGGTCCAGCGCGGTGGGTAGCTGGGTGACGAATTCGGTTCCATCGGAAAGTGTTCCGTAGACCGATCCCTTGTCGTCGATCGTCACCTGTTCCACGGTGCCCGCGTCGACCCGGTCCACGAAGTCGCTGTAGGTCAGGGTGCTCGAGGTCGGGGTCTGCAGGGCCAGGGCGACCACCAGGCCGCCGAGCAGGACGGCGACCGCGACCAGCTGCCACCACAGGCCCGAGGACGGCGCCGGCGGGGGCGGCGGGTCCGGGGGAGGCCCCGATCGCGCCGACCGTGAGTGGTGAACGGAGAAGAACCTGGTCCGTGTGATCATTCGGCGCTCTCCTGACCTGTCCGTGTCGGATCCACGGTATCCGGACGCACGGAGGTCCTCACCCGTGTCAGCAGGATCGACGAGAGACTGTCGAGTGTGGCGGCGAACCTCGACGTCGGTATCGCAGGGTTCGCCGCCACGGTCCGGGGCTCAGGCCCGGACGGGGACCGGTCGGGGCGGCGGTGCCTCGGCAAGTTCACGGACGAGGTCCTCGGCGGCGGGCCAGTGGCCGTAGCCGGCGGCGGGGTTGAGGTGCCCGACCGGTCCGGCGTCGACGAGTCTGCTGCCCCAGTGCCGCGCGAGAGCGGCGGCCCGGTCGAACCCACAGAGCGGGTCGTTGCTGCTGGCGGCGACGATGCTGGGAAACCGCAGCGGTGTGCGCGGGGTGGGATACCAGCCGTTGTCGCGTAGCTGCTCGGGGGTGGGGTAGCCGGCGGGCAGCGCGACGGTGAGGTCGGGTGGGGTGGCCAACAACGCGCCCACGACGGGGTGGTCGTGGCGCTGGGCCCACGCCACGGTGATCATCACACCGGCGCTGTGCGCGACCAGCAGCACCGGGCCGGTCGTGCCGGCGACGACCTCGTCGAGGGCGGCGACGCGGGCGGCGAGACCGAACTTGTCGCGCTGCAGCGGCTCGACCGTGGTCACCTTCGGCAGCCGCGCGGCGAGCAGGGTCTGCCAGTGCTCGGCGACGTGGCCGCGCAGGCCCGGCACGATCACCACGGTCGTGGTATCGAGGGTGCTCACTTGTCGGCTCCGGTCTGCTGCGCGGGGGTGGCGGACAGGGTGGCGAGCTTGCGGACGCCGGCGGGGTAGACGCGCTTGCCGGCCAGCAGCACCGCGACCGCGCCCAGGTAGACGAGCGGCGCAAGTTGCAGAGCATTGGCGAGGCTGATCCTGTCCGCGAGGACACCGACGACGAACGGGCCCGCGGCCAGCCCGAGCAGGCTGTTGGCCAGGGTGGTGGTGCCGAACGCCGACGCCCGCACGGTGGGGTGGGTCAGGTTGGCGACCATCGCGGTGACCGCGCCGGTGGAGCCGGCGGAGAAGAACGCGCCCAGTCCGAGCAGCACCAGCTGGGCGGTGCCGACCGGCAGCCGGAACCCGACGATCAGCAGTACCCCGGCGGCGAGGCTGATCGCGATCGCGACTGTCCATTTGCGGGCCGGGTCGATGCGGGCGGCCCGGTCGGCGACGATGCCGCACACGATCATGCCGGCGCCGATGAGCAGCACGAAGACCGCGGCCATCGCGGCGGCCTTGTCCGCGGCCAGCCCGTAGGAGCGGCCGAAGAAGCTGGGCAGCCACGCCATCAGCGCGGCGGCGGTGAACATCTGCAGCCCGCCGCCGATGTAGGCGCACAGCACCGCGGGGTTGGTGAACAGGCTCGAGATCGGGGCACGTGCAACCGGGCCCGGCGCCTCGGTGTGGGTGGTGTTCGTGTCGTCGTCGATGGCGTGGCGGGCGAGCTTGCGCTCGCTGACCAGGGCCCAGAACAGCGCGACCAGGATCAGCCCGAAGATCGCCATCGACGCGAAGGACCAGCGCCAGGACAGCTGCACGGCGATGACCCCGCCGAATGCGACGCCGATCACCGACCCGAACGAGCCGCCGGCCATGAACGCACCCGAGAGCGAGGCCCGCAGCCGCGGCGCGAACACGCTGAGCACGACCGCGATACCGACGCTGCCGTAGGCGGCCTCACCGACCCCGACCAGGAACCGGGCGCCGAGCATCTGCTCGTAGGAGCCCGCCACCGCGCACAGCAGGGTCGCCACGCTCCACAACGCGGCCATCACGACGAGGCTGCGCACCCGGCCCCACCGGTCGGCGAGCATCGACAGCGGCAGGGTGAGCAACCCGACCATCAACGCGACCACGCTGTTCAGCGATGCGAGGTGCGAATCCGACAGCGACCATTCGGCTTTCAGGAACGGGAACACCGCACTGAGGACCTGCCGGGACATGTAGTCCGACAGCAGCAGCCCGAAGGTGAGTGCGAACACGAGCCACGGGTAGAACCGGGATCGCCCGCTGCGGCGAGACGGCGCCGACACGGTCGCGGTCCGCTCCGGCGCGGTGGGGGTGAGAGAGGACATGATCTTCCTAAACCTCGGGTGGGGTGGGGAGGAGCGCGGTGGCTGGGGGTGAAGTTTGTGGTGCTGACGGCCGGTGGGAGAAAGGGTTTCGCGTGCCCCGGGGGCGCGGCACGGGGCGTGGTGTCACGCCCCGCGAATCACGCGGATGCTGCGTCAGGCGTGCTGGGTGAAGCCGCGCTGGCCGGGGCGGCGGTTGGGCGCGAAGCCGATCTTGGCGAGGGTCTCCTCGGCGCTGGTGTAGTGCTCGTCGAGCTTGTAGATCTCGCGGGCCTCCTTGCCGGTGGCGACCTCGCGACCGAGTTCGTTCGCGATGCGGACGAGCTGTTCGACCTGCGCCACGGAAGTCATCTTCTCGCCCTTGCGGCCCCACAGGGTGTCCTCGGTGCCGCAGCGGGCGTGCAGGCCCATCGCGATGGCCATGGTGTTGACCGGCAGCACGCTGCGCATCAGGGTTTCCAGGGTGAGCACCGCCCCGTCGGGGGTGCGGCGGATGAACTCCATCATGTTGTACGGGTTGGGACCGTCGAAGCCGCCGCCGATGCCGACCCAGGTCACCATCAGCGGGCCGGTGTAGACGCCGCGACGGATCAACCGCTCCACGGTCTCGAGCTGGGCGATGTTGGCGAGCTGGAAGTGCGGCTGGATACCGTTGGCCTGCAGCCGGCGCAGGTGCTCCTCGACCCAGCCCGGCCCGGCCGGGACGGTCATCTCGCGGTAGGCGTCGTAGACCTCGGGGCGCTCGAAGGAGGTGCCGGCGATGTCGTCGGCGGTCATCAGCTCGACGATGTTCATCTGATTGGTGTTGATCGCGATGGTGACCTGGTCGGGCTTGGGGTCGAGTTCGGCGAGCATGTGGCGGGTGTCGTCGGAGAGCCACTTCGCGTCCGCGCCCTCGCCTTCGGGTGCGAACGAGATCGAGCCGCCGACCTGCAGGATCATCTCGGGTACCGCCTCGCGCAGCCGTGCCAGCAGCTCGTTGAACTTCGAGAGCCGCTTGGAGCCCTTGCCGTCGAGTTCCCGCACGTGGATGTGCAGCACGGTCGCGCCGGCCTCGTAGCAGTCCACCGCCTTCTGCACGTGCTCGTCCATGGTCAGTGGCAGGTCCTCGGCGAAGTCGTCGATGTCCCACTCCGGGCCGTAGGGGGCGACGGTGATGACCAGCTTCTCCTGGTTCTCCGGGAACAGGGCGTCGTCGTGGAAGTGCATGGTGGTGCTCCGATCAGAGTTGTGGTGGGGTTGGTGAGGGTGAACGGGACGGGGGAGGGGTCAGAAGGTGGCGTCGCCGACGATGCCGGCGCGTTCCATCTTGCGTACTGCGGGCCAATAGTCCTGCACCGCATAGTGTTGCGTGGATCGGTTGTCCCAGATGGCGACGCTGTTGGGGGTCCAGCGCCACCGCACCTGGTATTCCGGGATCGCGGCCTGGCTGATCAGGTAGCGCAGCAGATCCCCGGCGCCGGGGGCGTAGTCGATGCCGAAGCGGACGTTGTCGGGGGTGTGGTAGTTGACGAAATGGGTGGCGAAGGCGTTGACGAACAGGATCTTCTCCCCGGTTTCCGGATGGGTGCGCACCACCGGGTGCTCGGCGTCGGGGAACCGCTCGTGCAGCGCGTGCCGGGCCTCGAGGGGCATGTTCGCACCGAAGCTGGCCTCGATGCTGTGGCGGGCGCGCAGCCCGTCGATCCGGTCCTTCACCGATTGCGGCAGCCGCGTGTAGGCCAGCGCCATGTTCACCCAGACGGTGTCGCCGCCGACCGGTGGGATCTCCACGGCGCGCAGCACCGAACCCATCGGAGGGTTCTGCCGCCACGTGGCGTCGCAGTGGTAGGCGTTCTCGTAGTGCTCCGGCGCGCTGTCGAGGTCCTTGTAGATCCGCACCAGCCCGGGATGGTCGGGGTCGCTGCCGGCCACCGGGTGATCCTCGAGCGGGCCGAACCGTTCCGCCAGCGCGACGTGCTCGGCGCGGGTGAAGTCCTGCCCGCGCAGGAACAGCACCTTGTGACGCAGCAGCAGCGCACGCAGCTCGGCGAACAGGGCGTCGTCGCGCGACACCTCGCCCAGGTCCACGTCGAACAGCTCCGCACCGATCGTGGCGGTCAACGGCTCGACCCGGAACGGGGTCACCGTCCGTGTCCGCCGGGGCATCTCGATCGTGACAGACATTGCGTTGTCTCCTAGAAGAATTGGGGTTCGGTGACGGCGTCGGGTATTCGCCGGGTTCAGAGGGTGAACACCGAGGTGCCGATGCTGGCGCCGGCCTCGAGATCGCGGTGTGCGGTCACCGCGTCGGCCAGCTCGTAGCGCTGGTTGATGTCGATGCGGATCCGGCCGGCGGCGACGTGGCCGAACACCTCGCCGGCCAGTTCGGCCCGCTCGGCCGGGTCGGCGATGTAGTCCGCCAGCGCGGGACGGGTCACGAACAGCGAGCCCTTCACCGCCAGCGACATCGCGTCGATCGGCGGGATCGGTCCGGACGCGGTGCCGAAGCACACCAGCAGGCCGCGGCGGGCCAGCGAGTCGAGCGAGGTCGCGAAGGTGGAGGCGCCGATGCTGTCGAACACCACCGGCACTCCGACCCCGTCGGTGATCTCGCGGACCCGGGCGGGGACGTTCTCGCGGGTGTAGACGATCACGTGTGCACAGCCGTTGGCGCGGGCGATCTCGGCCTTCGCGTCGCTGGACACGGTGCCGATCACGTTGATGCCCAGCAGATTCGCCCATTGAGTGACGATGGAGCCGACCCCGCCTGCGGCGGCGTGCAGCAGCACCGTGTCCCCGGCGTCCAGCGCGACGATGCGCCGCAGTAGATACGCACTGGTGAGCCCGCGCATGGTCATCGACGCCGCGGTCTCGAACGCGATCCCGCCCGGGAGCGTGATCAGGTGCTCGGCCGGCATCACCCGCTCGGTGCTGTAGGCGCCCAGCGGGCTGCCGGTGTAGGTGACGCGGTCACCCTCCCGCACGTGCGACACGCCGGTGCCGACGGCCTCGACCACACCCGCCGCCTCGACGCCCATGCCGGCGGGCAACGCGGCCGGGTAGAGCCCGGTCCGGAAGTAGGTGTCGGCGAAGTTGAGGCCGACCGCACCGTGGCGGATCCGGACCTCGCCCGGGCCGGGTTCCCCGACCTCGGCGTTCTCCCACCGCAGGACCTCCGGTCCACCGGTCTCGTAGAAACGAACGGCCTTCGCCACGGTATTCTCCTTCTCGGTCCCGGGTGCTCGCGTCGTGACGACTCGGAGATCCGAAACGTTGTGCTGTGGAACAGCTTTTGGATTCGCTCGGGTGCGCCGGTTCGGCTTGTGAGGGCGGTCACCGGGTGGCCCGTGCTGTGATGAACCCAACTCTAGTCGGACCATCCCATGGATACTTATCCTGGCGGGACTCCAAATATTCGCTTCGGGACGCTGCGGCGATCCAGCGGCCTCGCCGGCCCGGGACGTGCATCCCGCCGGGTTCGAGCCGGCTGCATCCCGGATGCGAGGGGCGTGATGGTGTGGGACGGTGTCGGTCGATCGAGCCGACCGGGGCGGCGTCGGTGTGCGACAACGGTGCTCATCGGATTCGCGTGGACTGCAGGCGGTGTGGTCTGTGCGCCATCAACCCTGTCCCGATACGAATAGTCTGCTGACCCGATGAGATAAGTACGGTGGGTGCGGTTCGGCTACCGTGGAGTGGCAAGCCGAAGACCCACATGGGTTCTCGATCGAGTCCCGCACTCCGCGGGCCACGTCCCCAGCACCGGGATCGTCGATGCAGCCGGCCGAGGCGGCCACCTGCCCGACGTGCTCGAAAACACCCGTCGCCACCCCTCAGGAAGATCGATGACCAGGACCATCTATACCGCCGACCACCTCGCCTTTCGTGACACGGTGCGTGACTTCACGCAGCGCCACCTGATTCCGGAGCACGAGCGGATCATCGAGCAGCGGTTCATCGACCGCGAGATCTGGATCGAGGCGGGCAAGCTCGGCCTGCTCGGTCTGGAGGTACCCGAACAGTACGGTGGCAGCGCGGCGGGAGACTACCGGTTCAATGCTGTTGTGGGGGAGGAACTCTCGCGGGTGAGTGCCGCGATCGCGTCGAGTTTCGGCATCCACTACGACATCGTGGCGCCGTATCTGGTGGAGCTGACCACCGAGGAGCAGAAGCAGCGGTGGCTGCCGGGGTTCTGCACCGGTGAACTGGTCGCCGCGATCGCGATGACCGAACCGGCCGCGGGCTCGGACCTGGCCGGATTGAAGACCACCGCCCGACGCGACGGGGAGGACTGGATCCTCAACGGGTCCAAGACGTTCATCACCAACGGTTACCACGCCGACCTGGTGATCGTGGCGGCGAAGACCAGTCCGGAGAAGAAGGCCAAGGGCATCACCCTGTTCGCGGTCGAGACCGGCACGGCGGGCTTCGAACGGGGCCGCAAGCTGGACAAGGTCGGCCAACCCGAGTCCGACACCGCCGAGTTGTTCTTCACCGACGTCCGGGTCCCGGCGGCGAACGTGATCGGCGAGGTCGACGGCGGGTTCGCGCACATGATGCGAATGCTGCCGCAGGAACGGATCTGCGCGGCGGTGTCGAATCTCGCGCACGCCGAGGCGATCCTGGCCGAGACCCTCGACTATGCCCGGGCGCGCAAGGCGTTCGGCCAGGCGATCGGCTCGTTCCAGTACAACAAGTTCCTCTTCGCCGAACTGGTCACCACGCTCGAGGTGGCGCAGGCGTTCGTCGATCGGTGCGTGCAGGCACACACCGAGGGGCGGCTCACCGCGGTGGACGCCGCGAAGGCCAAGTGGTGGAGCTCGCAGGTGCAGAACCAGATCCTCGACAGTTGCGTCCAGCTGCACGGCGGCTACGGGTTCATGAACGAATACCGGGTCGCGCGGGCGTGGAAGGACGCACGGGTGACCAAGATCTGGGCCGGGTCCAACGAGATCATGAAGGAGATCATCGGACGGGACCTCGGACTGTGAGCATCACCGCGCCGGCCACCCACGCGAGCGAACCCACCGAGTGGCTCGCCCGGCTGACGCGCACCCGGTCCGACGCCGCCGCCCGCATCGCGTGGCTGACCGGGGTGCTCGGCTCCATTCGCTGGGCTCCGGCGCTGTGCGTGCCCCTTCGGCCCCACGCCGGTTCGGAGACGACCACCGACCACGACCCCTTTCTCGAACCACACCGGAGAACCACAGCATGACCAATCTCAGTACCAATCTCGTTGTGTCAGCGCGCAACTACCCCGGCAAGACCGCGTTGCGGTGCGGCGAGGACACGCTCGCGTTCGCCGAGTTCGACGCGGCCGCGGCGCGGGTGGCAACCCTGCTCGAGCGGGCCGGGATCGCACCCGGTGACCGGGTCGCGGTGATGCTGCCCAACACCGCGGCGTTCGCGATCGTGTTCTACGGCATCCTGCGGCGCGGCGCGATCGCGGTGCCGATGAACCCCCTGCTGAAGGCCCGCGAGATCGAGTTCTTCCTGACCAACACCGCCGCGTCGGCGCTGTTCGCGACCCCGGTGTTCGCCGAGCAGGCCCGCGCCGCGTCCGACGCGGCCGACGCCCGGTTGTGGCTGGTCGACGACGACGACCTCGCCCGGCTGACCGCCGACCTGCCGGCGCAGGCCGCGCCGGTGGCGCGGGCGGGTGAGGACACCGCGGTGATCCTGCACACCTCGGGCACCACCGGCAAGCCCAAGGGCGCCGAACTCACCCACGCCGGACTGGCCGGCAACGCAGAGGTGACCGCCCGCACCCTGATCCAGATCGGACCCGACGACGTCGTGATGGGCGCACTGCCGCTGTTCCACGTCTTCGGGCTCACCTGTGGGCTCAACGCCTCGGTCCTCGTGGGTGCCACGCTGACACTGGTGCCGCGGTTCGACCCACGAGTCGCGCTCGAGGTGATCGCCCGCGACCGGGTCACCGTGTTCGAGGGCGTGCCGACCATGTACGCCGCGATGCTCGGTGTCGCCGGGGAACTCGACGCGGCGGCGACGGCGAGCCTGCGAGTGTGCGTCTCGGGCGGCGCGTCGCTGCCGGTGGCAGTGCTCACCGACTTCGAGCGGACCTTCGACGCGGTGATCCTGGAAGGCTACGGGCTGTCGGAAACCTCCCCGGTCGCCTCGTTCAACCACCCGGACCGCGTCCGTAAGACCGGCTCGATCGGCACCCCGATCGAGGGCGTGCGGATGCGTGTCGTGGACGGCACCGGTGCCGAGGTTCCGGCCGACCAGCCCGGCGAGATCCAGATCGCGGGACCGAACGTGATGAAGGGCTACTGGAACCTGCCCGAGTCGACCGCGGCCGCGATCGACGCGGCCGGCTGGTTCGCCACCGGCGACATCGGCCGCATCGACACCGACGGCTACTTCTACATCGTGGACCGCAAGAAGGACCTGATCATCCGCGGCGGGTTCAACGTCTACCCCCGCGAGGTCGAGGAGGTCGTCTACGAGCACCCTGCCGTGGCGGAGGCCGCGGTGGTCGGCATCCCGCACGCCAGCCTCGGCGAGGAGATCGGCGCCGCGGTCACGCTCAAGCCCGGCGCGAGCGCCGATCCCGCCGAGATCGTCGCATTCGTCAAACAGCGGGTCGCCGCCTACAAGTATCCGCGCCACATCTGGATCCTCGACACCCTGCCGCAGGGGCCGACCGGCAAGATCCTGCGCCGCGACATCACCATCCCGACCTTCGAAAGCAGCAACCGACCATGACCACCACCACCACCACCAAGCCGGCACACCGCCCCGACGAGCTCGCCGCGCCGCTGGACCTGCTGCTGGCCGGCTCGGCCCGCGGCGTGGCCGGCCGGATGCTGCCCAACCGATCCTGGGCCCGGCTCGCGGGCGGGCTGGCCACCCGCCCGGGCACGCTCGCGCACCGCGGCGGAAACCTGGCCAAGGAACTCGCTGCGGTCGCCGCCGGCCGCGCCGACCGCGCACCCGGCAAGGGCGACAAACGATTCGCCGACCCGGCGTGGCAGAACAACCCCTGGTTGCACCGCAGCATGCAGGCCTACCTCGCCACCGCCGACACCGCCTATGCCCTGCTCGCGGACGCGGGCTTGGACTGGCGCGACACCGAACGGATGCGGTTCGTGCTCGACAACCTCGTCGAGGGCCTCGCGCCGAGCAACAATCCGCTGCTCAACCCGCTCGGGTGGAAGGCGCTCATCGACACCGGCGGCCTGTCCGTGCTGCGCGGGGCGCGCGCGTTCGCCCGCGACATGGCCACCAAGCCGCGGGTGCCGGCGATGATCGAAGACGGCGCCTACACCCTCGGCGAGACCGTCGCGGTCACACCCGGGGCAGTGGTGTTGCGCACCCCGGTGTTCGAGCTGATCCAGTACGCCCCGCAATCCGCGACCGTGCGCGAGGTGCCGCTGCTGATGGTGCCGCCGGTGATCAACAAGTACTACATCACCGACATCGCCCCCGGTCGCAGCATGATCGAGTACTTCGTCGCCCAGGGCCAGCAGGTGTTCGCCATCTCCTGGCGAAACCCCCACGCCGAGCATCGGGACTGGGACCTCGACACCTACGGCGGCGCGATCCTCGAGGCGATGGACGCCGTCCAGGGGATCACCGGCACCGACCGCACGCATCTGCAGGGCAGCTGCTCGGGCGGGATCCTGGCCGCGACGACCGCCGCGTACCTGGCTGCCACCGGCCACGGCGACCGGGTTGCCGGGCTCACCCTGGCGGTGACCGTGCTCGACCAGGCCCAGGCCGGGTTCGCCGCCGCCGCCCTCGACGCACGCACCGCCGAGACCGCGATCGAACGCTCGCAGTCCAGGGGCTTCCTGGACGGGGACGAGCTGGCCGAGGTGTTCGCCTGGCTGCGCCCGACCGACCTGGTGTGGCGCTACTGGGTCAACAACTACCTGCAGGGCCGCCCGCCCGCGCCGTTCGACGTGCTGCATTGGAACGCCGACACCACTCGCATGACCGCCGGCCTGCACCGCGACCTGGTCCGCATCGGCGCTACCAACGCGCTGGCCACCCCCGGCACGATCGACCTGTTGGGCACCCCGATCGACCTCGGAGCGGTCACCGCCGACGCGTACGTGATCGGCGGCATCGCCGACCACATCTCGCCATGGCAGTCCTGCCACCGCAGCGCCGCCCTGCTCGGCGGCGCCGACACCCGGTTCGTGCTCTCCACCAGCGGGCACGTCGCCGCGCTGGTCAACCCACCCGGAAACCCCAAGGCGTCCTTCCGGGTCGGGCCCGTCGACGCGGACACCCCGGAGCAATGGTTCGACCGCGCGACGGTCACCCGCGACTCCTGGTGGCCGGACTACACCACCTGGCTCGCCGCGCGCAGCGGCGCCACCGTCGCCGCACCCACCACGCTCGGCGGCGCCGGCCACTCCCCGCTCGACCCCGCACCCGGCACCTACGTACACCACATCTGACCCACCACGACCTCAGGAAGCGACATCATGACCACCACACTCGACAACCCGAAAGCACTGCTCGACCTGGTCGGGCACGAACTCGGCCGCACCGACTGGCGCGAGATCACCCAGGAGCAGGTGAACCGGTTCGCCGACGCCACCGGCGACCACCAGTGGATCCACACCGACCCCGACCGGGCGGTGGCCGGACCGTTCGGCACCACCATCGCGCACGGCTACCTCACCCTGTCGCTGACGCCGATCGTGCTCGCCGAGGTACTCGCCATCGACCACCTCGGGATGGCAGTGAACTACGGGGTGAACAAGGTCCGATTCCCCGCGCCGGTCCCGGTCGGAGCCGAACTGCGCGCCACCGTCACCCTCACCGCCGCAGTGGAGAAACCCGCCGGCATCGAGGCCGTGTTCACCCTCACCTACGAGATCCGGGGCGGGACGCGGCCGGTGTGCGTCGCCGAGGTCGTCGTCGTCTACCGATGACCGGAGACGCTCGCACCACGCAGCGCACCCTCACCGTGGGCCGGCAACGCATCCGGGTCCACATCCGGCGCGGGTCGGGGGTGCCGCTGGTGCTGTGCAACGGGATCGGCGCCGGGCTCGAGGTGCTCGACCCGTTCGTCGCCGCCCTCGACCCGGCCACCACGATCGTCCGGTTCGACGTCCCCGGCGTCGGCGGGTCGCGGACCTCGTTCGCGCCCTACGGGTTCGGCTACCTGGCGCGGCTGCTGGGACGGGTCCTCGACCGGCTCGGTATCGGCGTGGTGGACGTACTCGGCCTGTCCTGGGGCGGCGCGCTGGCCCAGCAGTTCGCCTTCCAGAACCCGCGCCGGTGCCGGCGACTCGTGCTCGTCGCCACCGCCACCGGGGCGCTCATGGTGCCCGGACATCCCCGGGTGCTCGCCAAGATGCTCACCGGTCGCCGGTTCACCGACCCCGATCACACCGCAGCGATCGCCGGCCAGATCTACGGCGGCACCGCGAGAAACCAGGGCAGCGACATCGCCGCCCTCTTCGACACCCAGACCCACGCCGGATCGACGATCGGTTACCTGCACCAGCTGCTCGCCGGCGCCGTGTGGACCAGCCTGCCGATGCTTCCCCTCATCCGCCAACCCACCCTGATCGTCGCCGGCACCGACGACCCCATCGTTCCGATCGTCAACGCCCACATCCTGCACCGACTGCTACCCCACGCCACCCTGTACCTGCACAACGGCGGACATATCGAACCGATCACCAACGCCGGCAGACTCGCCCCGGTGATCGACGCCTTCCTCCACGAACCCGAACAACGATGATGACGATCGCCCACGACCGCCGACGCACGCACTCGCGGCCGCCGCCCGCGCGGGGGACCGTCCCCGCGCTGCCGAACAGCCGTCGGTGCGACACGGCGCACGTGATCATCGGTGTCCCCGGCGGCGATTTCGATCGGCGCCATCCGGGGCGTGTCTCACCGCCCGATCGAGCGTATCTTGAGGTGACATAGGTGTTCTCTCCGGGGCGAGAGGTGGGGCCGGACATGAAGCCGTTGGCCCGCTACGCCGCGATCACAGGGTACGCCGACCTGTGCGCGTCGCTGGGCACGGATCCGACGCCACTGCTGCGCAGCGTCGGGCTCGATCCCGCCGGGTTGGGGCTGCCGGACCGGTGGATCCCCGCCGTCGCGATCGCCCGCCTGCTGGAACGCTCGGCCGCCGCGACCCGCTGCCCCGACTTCGCGCTGCGGCTCGTCGAGCGTCGGCGCTTTGCCAGCCTCGGCCCGGTGAGCCTGGTCATCCGGGAGGAACCCGACGTCCGCAGCGCGCTGAAGTTCCTGATGCGCTATCAGCACATGTACAACGAGGCTCTGCGGCTGCGGTTGGTCGAGGCAGAGGACGTGGCGACGATCCGGGTCGGGCTCGAGCTGGGCGAACCCGCCGACACCCGGCAGGCCACGGAACTGGCGATGGGGGTACTGCACGGGCTGTTACGCGATTTCCGCGGCGGCCGCTGGCAGCCCCTGGCGGTCTGCTTCACCCATTTCGCCCCCGAGGACACCAGCGCCCACCTCGAGGCGTTCGGCCCGATGGTCAAGTTCGACCAGGAGTTCTCCGGAATTGTCCTCTACACAAGCGATCTCGACGCTCCCAACGCCATGTCGGGTCCCTCGATCGGCCCGTATGCGCGCCAATTCCTCGACACCATCGACACCCGGCCCGAGGCGACGCCCGTCACCCGGGTCCGCGAGCTGATCGAACTGCTGCTGCCCACCGGGCGATGCTCGGTCGAGCAGGTCGCCCGCAGCCTCGGGGTCGACCGGCGCACCGTACACCGCCATCTCGCCGAGGCGGGGCAGAACTACACCGCGGTGCTCACCGCCACCCGCGTGGACCTGGCCGAACACCTCGTCGCCGGCCGTCGTTACTCGCTCACCGAGGTCGCCGATCTGCTCGGCTTCTCCTCGGCAAGCAACTTCTCCCGCTGGTTCAGCAACGAATTCGACTGCAGCCCAAGGCAATGGCGCGCTCAACACCGGACGGACACCGCCGTGCGGGCCGGGAACGCGCTGGTATGACACCGGCATCCGCGCGAACGCGGTGTCCCATATCGAATACACCGTGTCCCGATAGGGACAGTATGCCGTGCCGAATCCGGATACCGTGAGGTGCGTCGCAATTCAGGCCCTGCAGGGAGATTCCCGGCCGGGTCGGTGACCGTGGCCCGTTCGATCGCGGCGACGTTGATCCCGGCGAGCCGGTCACCGCGAAGTGTCCGTAATGCACCGACGTGGAACAGATCTCGGTCACCCACCGAGCCTGACGGACCCGACCCCACGTCGAATACCTCGACCGGGCCGGGATGCCCGGGCCGACATGACGAAGAAGGAGAGTGTGCAGCGTGCTGGATGCTACCGCGGCCGCGGAGTCCGACCGCAGGGATCCCGACCACGACACGTCGGGCGGAGCGGATACGCGGCCGGCCGCGGGCGTGGGGACCGGCCAGGCCGAGTCGGGCGGCCGAGGCGGAGACGGGCGCAGCGGCGGCCGCGGCACCCGGCTCAACGGGAAGGTCGCGCTCGAACGGGCGCGTGCATCGCTGCCCGGATTGGTGTTGTCTGCCGCCGCGGCGGCGGTGGCAGTTGTCGCGGCGCGCCTGTTGGGTGGGATCAGCCCTCTGCTGATCGCGATCCTGCTCGGCGCGGTGGTCGCGAATCTGGGAACGCTGCCGACGGTCTTCGAGCCGGGTGTGACCGTCGCCTCGCGGCGGCTGCTCCGTATCGGAGTCGCGCTGCTCGGTCTGCAACTGCTGCTGCCGAACGTGCTGGCACTGGGGTGGGGGACGCTCGCGGTGGTCGCTGCGGTGGTCGGCCTGGGCATCGCCGGGTCGATGGCGCTCGGGAAGTTGCTCGGGATCGGCTGGACGCAACGGCTGCTGATCGCGTGCAGTTTCTCAATCTGCGGTGCCGCGGCCGCGGCCGCGGTCGACGGCGTGGTGAACGCACGTAAGCGGGAACTGGTGACCACCATCGCGCTGGTCGTCGTCTTCGGCACCGTGATGATTCCGGCTCTTCCCGCGGCTGCGGCCGCCCTGGGTCTGGACTCGACACAGGCGGGAATGTGGGCCGGCGCGGCGATTCACGAGGTGGCGCAGGTGGTCGCGGCCGGCGGCGCGCTCGACGCGGGGTCGTCGGCCGCGGCGGTGGGCGGCGGTGCCCTGGCCATTGCAGTGACGGTCAAGCTGGCCCGGGTGGCGCTGCTGGCGCCGGTGGTCGCGTGGATCGGGGTGGCGTCACGACGCCGCACCGCCACGCCCACGCAGACGCGGCGACCGCCCTTGGTGCCGCTGTTCCTGGTCGGATTCCTCGCCTGCGTGGCGCTGCGGGCCACCGGTGTTCTCGGACCGGGGTGGCTCGACGCCGCGCGACTGACCCAGACCGCGCTGCTCACCGCCGCGATGTTCGCGCTCGGCACCGGGGTCCGGCTGTCCGTGTTGCGCGGTGTCGGGTGGCGGCCCTTCGCTCTCGCCGCCGCCTCGACGATCATCGTCGCCGCGACCGCGCTCACCGGGGTGCTGCTGGTCGGCTAGCCGGTATGTGGGCGCCGACCCGCCGACGACGAAGGCCCCGGCTGCGCGATGCGCGGTCCGGGGCCTTCGGGAGAGCCGATGACGGGAATCGAACCCGCGTATTCAGCTTGGGAAGCTGATGTTCTACCATTGAACTACATCGGCACGCTGGGCTTTTGCCGATTTCTCGGCTCCGTCCACGCTCGTCGCACACTGTAGCAGACTCCGCACGGACGACGTCACATCCACCCCGGAGCGTTCCGTTTCGAGGGGGAGGTTGTTGCGGCAAACGCCGAGTGGAGGCCTCCGGAACCACCCCCTCGTCGCCGGAAGCTCCCGCTCGCACCCGCCGCGACAGCGGCGCGTCGCACCCCCACACTGGGAGCATGAAGGCCACGGGGGAGCGGTCCGAGGCGTCCGAGCTGGCTCGGCTGCTGCTGGACGAGGTGGGCGCGGCGACCGGGGGCGTGCAGGCGATGCACCGCAGCATCTCCGACCGGGTGTTCGGGGCGGTCGCACTGGGCGTCGGGACGCCGGCGCTCGCGGTGAAGGCCGCGCACGACGCGATCGCCGACGGGGTCTATTCCGCGATCAGGGGTGCCGCCGCGGCGACGGGGAAGCTGGCCGCGCTCGGGCTCGCGGAGTCCACCGGCGACCGGTTGCCGTCGGAGAGCGTCCGCGGGGCGATGGCGATCGCCGCGGTCGAGGGCCTCATCGGCGACGTCCTCGAGGCCGAGGGCTCACCGCTGGCGCTGCCGATGTCGGTGCGGGTGGACAGCCGGGCCGTGCCACTCACGACCGAGGGCCTCGCCCGCGCGTTCCCGCACGCGACGGGCCGCGTGGTGGTGTTCGTCCACGGTCTGATGGAGACCGAGACGACGTGGCGGTTCGGCGGCCGCCGCACCTACGGCGAACGACTCGTCGACGATCTCGGCTGCACGTCCGTGTTCGTCCGCTACAACACGGGCCGGCGCATCTCCGCGAACGGTCGGGAGCTGTCGGCGCTGCTCGACGCGCTCGTGCGGGCGTGGCCGCGCAAGGTCGAGCAGCTCGCGTTGATCGGCCATTCCATGGGTGGGCTCGTCGCGCGCAGCGCCTGCTTCTACGGCACCGAGACCGATGCGGCGTGGACTCATCGTGTGCGCCATGTCGTTTCGCTCGGATCCCCGCATCTGGGGGCGCCGCTCGAGCAGGCGGTGCACTACGCGAGCGCCGCGCTCGTCGCAGTCCCGGAGCTGCGGCCGTTCGGGACGCTGCTGCGACGGCGCAGCGCCGGCATCCGCGACCTGAACCAGGGCGCCGTGGTGGACGAGGACTGGTCCGGTCGCGGCATCGACGACCTGCGCCGCGCCGTGTGCCGGGAGGTGCCCCTGCTCGACGGGGCGATGCACTGCTTCGTGTCGGCGACCCTGACGCGCAGCCCGGCTCATCCGCTGGGGCGGTTGCTCGGGGACGGACTCGTCCTGGTGCCGAGCGCGTCGGGGCACGGCCGGACCCGGCGCATCGGCTTCCGCATGGAGGACGGCATGCACCGGGCGCCGGCGCACCATCTGACGCTGCTCAACGACGACGAGGTCTACCGGCAGCTGCTGATGTGGCTGCGTACCGGCCCCGGAGGGGCTAGACCAGCGGACGGCCCGTCCGGATCCGCCGGCGCAGATCGGCCATGAGCAGCCGGTAGGGCGCTTCGCGCAGCGCCACCGGGAGCCGCGAGTTGACCGCCCCGAGGGTGCGCATGAGCCGGTCGAAGCGGCGCTGGTCGCGCGGGCTCCACGGCAGCCGCATCCGGTCGCGGAACATCGGCGGCAGGAAGCCGGCGGTGAGGAACAGGTTGAGCCGGCCGAACAGCAGCGACACCGGGCGGGGCAGGAACCGCATGGCGGCGATGGCGTAGAGATGGTCGCGCACGACGTCGTCGATGTCGACCTTGGCGAGCGCTTCGTTCCAGTACTCCTCGAACGCCTCGCGGTCGATCGGCCACATGTCGGGCTTGACCTGCAGGGTGGTGCCGAAGGTGGCGCCCTTGCGGTAGTACCACTCGACGGCCTCGGCCGGGATCGGTCCGTAGAGCGCGTGGTGCACGTCCTCGAAGCCGCGGTAGATGCACGCGGCCACCCACAGCTGCAGTTCGGGGTCGAAGGCGTTGTATTCGACCGGGCTCGCCTCGGTGGAGCGGACGTGGCGGTGGGCGGTGTTGACGGCGCGCCGGAAGAGCTGCTTCTCCTCGTCGGTGCCGGTGGCCGCGACCGCCAGGTAGGTGAGGGTGGTGCGGGTGCGTTTGATCGGATGGTCGAACAGCCGGCCGGAGGCGACACGGCTCTCGACGACGCCGTAGCCGACGCCGGGGTGGGACAGCTGCATGATGACGTTCGCCGCGCCGGCCATGAGGCCGAGGCCGTCCATGACGTCGTCGAACTCGGCAGGCTTCTCGAGGGTGGTCACGAGGTCGATCCCTTCGTCCGTCCTATATGTGAACACGACTGTAGTCACATATATGATCGGGGTAAAGAGCTCTCCTGAGAAGATGGACGGATGGTGACAGGACGGCTCTACGGGGGACGCGGGGGAGAACAGCGGCAGGCGGAACGGCGGGCGCAGCTCATCGAGGCCGGGCTCGACATCCTCGGCGGACCCGACGGCGATCACACCCTGTCCGTCCGCGGCGTGTGCAAGCGCACCGGCCTGGCCTCACGCTACTTCTACGAAAACTTCCCCGATCGCGACGAACTCACCGTCGCCGTGTACGACCACGTGATCCAGCGGATCGCCGAGAGCACCCTGCGCGCGGTCACGGAGGCACCGCGCGACGAACGGTCGGTGGTCCGGGCCGGCGTGGAGAACATCGTCCGCGAGGTCGCCGAGGACCCGCGCATGGGCCGGCTGATCTTCTCCGTCAGCCAGGCCAACCCCCAGCTGGTGAGCCGGCGACTCGAGTCGTCGCGCATGTTCGCCGGGCTGGTGACGGCGCAGGCGGTGGACTTCTTCGAGGTGAGCTCGACGCCCCGGCTCGACCTCGCGGCGCACTTCGTCGTCGGCGGCCTCGCACAGGTGCTCACGGCGTGGCTCGAGGGCGACAGCCCGCTGAGCCAGGACGAGGTGATCGAGGCCTGCACCGATTTCCTGCTCACGATGTCGTCGCAGGCCCGCTGACGCGACCGGCGGCGACGGACATCCGGCGCGGCTGACAACCTCGAGCGCTCTCGAGCCGCCCGGTGCGGGTTGTTAGCCTCTACCTCGTGCTGCTCTCCGATCGCGACATCCGCGCCGAGGTCGCCTCCGGGCGTCTCGGCATCGACCCCTTCGATGCGGCGATGGTGCAGCCGTCGAGCGTGGACGTACGGCTCGACAGCCTGTTCCGCGTCTTCAACAACACCCGCTACACGCACATCGACCCCGCGCAGCGCCAGGACGAGCTCACCTCGCTGGTGCAGGCCCCGCCCGGGGAGCCGTTCGTGCTGCACCCGGGCGAGTTCGTGCTCGGCTCGACGATGGAGACGTGCAGCCTGCCCGACGACCTCGCCGGCCGGCTCGAGGGCAAGTCGTCGCTCGGCCGCCTCGGGCTGCTCACCCACTCCACGGCCGGGTTCATCGACCCGGGCTTCAGCGGGCACATCACCCTCGAGCTCTCCAACGTCGCCAACCTGCCGATCACGCTGTGGCCGGGGATGAAGATCGGGCAGTTGTGCCTGTTCCGGCTGACCAGCCCGGCCGAGCACCCCTACGGCAGCGCCGCCGTCGGGTCGAAGTACCAGGGCCAGCGCGGCCCGACGCCGTCGAAGGCGTATCTCAACTTCGTGCGCGAACACCCCGACGCCCGCCCGAGCTGACCGGGCGGTTGTCGCGTCGAAGGGGCGGTTGCTGCGCTGGCCTCTCGCCGTTCGCCGCAACAGGCGCCCCCTCGACACGAGATCCTCCCGTTCAGCCGCCACTTCACAGTCCGGACCGCGATTTCCTGCCAGCGTTCGCACGGTGCCCGGCATAGTGTGAACGGGACAGGGGAGCCGGGTGCGTCCGTCCCGCGAACAGTTCGTCGATGCGGCACTGCGGTGCAGGAGGAGGCGGCCATGTACGGGTGCGAACGGATCGTCCCGGGCGGCGGACGCGGCCTCGGGGGTGTGCGATGACCGCAGCCCCGCATCCGGACGTCGCCGACCTCGTCCTCGCCGGCGGCGGGGTGAAGGGCATCGGCCTCGCCGGTGCCGTCGTGGCTCTGGCCGACGCCGGATACCGGCTCAACCGGGTGTCGGGCACGTCCGCGGGGGCGGTGGTCGGCGCCATCGTCGCGGCCGGATCGAAGGCCGGATGGACGGGCGAGCAGATGCGCGACGCCGTCTTCGGGATCAAGTACCGCAAGTTCCTCGACCCGGGGCCCGTCGAACGGATTCCCCTGCTGGGTCCCGCATTCGGGGTGCTCCGGGGGTCGGGGATCTACCAGGGCGACTACGCGCACGCCTGGATCCGGGACACGCTGAAGGACCTGGGCGTCAGCACCTTCGGGGATCTGCGGATGGAGGACGACGACATCCCGGAGGAGCGACGGTACCGGCTGGTGGTCACCGTCACGGACATCACGCGGGGCCTGCTGGTCCGGCTGCCGTGGGACTACCGGTCGGTCTACGGCCTCGATCCCGACGAGCAGTCGGTGGCCGACGCGGTGCGCGCGTCCATGTCGATCCCGTTCTATTTCCGGCCCGCGACGCTCACCGCCACGTCCGGGTTGACGTCGACACTGGTCGACGGCGGGCTGCTGTCGAACTTCCCGATCGACTCGCTCGACCGGATCGACACCGAGCAACCCCGCTGGCCCACCTTCGGCGTCACCGTGCTGCCGAACCTGCCCGCCGACAACGACAAGGTCCTCCCACCGCTGCGGCTGCTGCGTCCGTTCTCGGCCCTCGGCGACTCCCCGGAGCTGATCGAGGGCATCGTCACCACCGTGCTCGTCGGCCGCGACCAGGCCCACCTCAACCAGCCGTGGGTCAGCGCCCGCACGATCCGGGTCGACTCGACCGAGGTGGGGGTCCTCGACTTCCACCTCGACAAGTCCGAGATCGAGGCACAGTTCGCCAAGGGGTACGAGGCGGCGCAGGGGTTCCTGTCGACCTGGAACTGGGTGGAGTACGTCAAGCGCTACCGTTCCCACGGAAAGAGATGGTGATCCCATGACGGCGCCCGCAGACAGGATCGAATCACTCTTCGCTGCAACGAAGATCGGCGCCCTCGTCACGCTGAAGCGGGACGGGCGGCCGCAGCTCTCCAACATCGTGTACCACTACGACCCCGGCGCCCGGACGTTCTCGGTCTCCATCACCGACGGGCGGGCCAAGACCGCGAACATGCGCCGCGACCCGCGCGTGAGCCTGTATGTCAGCGCCGCCGACGGCTGGGCGTACGCGGTCGCGGAGGGCACCGCCGAACTGTCGCCCGTCGCGAAGGACCCGCACGACGACACCGTCGAGGAACTCGTCGCCCTGTATCGGGCGGTGCAGGGCGAACACCCGGACTGGGACGAGTTCCGGGACGCGATGGTCGCCGACCGCCGGCTCGTGCTGACGATGCGGGTCGAACGGTTCTACGGGATGGCCGGACCGACCGGCTGATCCGGACGATGGGGGAAGGCGATGCCGCGTGCGTCGACAACAGAATTCGCGGCCTCCACTGCGGGGAGGCAGTTCCTCCGCGCCTACGATGCCGTGCTCGCGAAGTGGCCGGCGGACGTCGGCGCAGTGACGGTCGAATCGGAATTCGGCACAACGCATATCAACGTCTGCGGCCGCGAGGACGCGCCGCCGGTCCTCCTGCTGCCCGGAGGGGGAGCGACGTCGACGGTGTGGTTCGCCAACGCCGCCGCGCTCGCCACCCGGTACCGGGTCCTGGCGGTGGATCCGATCGGTGACGTGGGACGGAGTGTCGCGCACGGAAAGCCGATGCGCAGCGTGGACGATCTGCTGTCGTGGCTCGACGGCATCGCGGCGACGCTCGGCCTGTCCTCGTTCCGGCTGGCCGGCCACTCGTACGGGGCGATGATCGCGCTCGCCTACGCGCTCGAACGCCCCGAGCGGATCTCGAACATAGTGTTGCTCGATCCGAATTCGTGCTTCGCCGGGATGCGCGCACAGTACCTCGCCCGCGCGATCCCCCTGCTACTCCGGCCGAGCGGCCACCGCCAGCGCAGCTTCCTCGCGTGGGAGACCGGCGGCCGGCCCCTCGACGCGGACTGGCTGAACCTCGCCGCCCAGGGCGCCGAGCACTTCCCGGCGGCGAAGCTGGTCGTCCCGAAACGCCCCGCACGTCCCACCCTCGCCGGTCTCGCGGTCGACACGACGGTGATTCTCGCGGCCGGCAGCAAGATCCACGACAGCGCGCGGGTGGCGGCCGCGGTCGCGGCGACGAGCTCGCGGCTGCGGCCGGTGATCGTCGAGGGAGCAACGCACCACACGATGCCCATGGTCCCGGCCGCGGAGGTGAATTCCACCCTTCTCGGCACGCTCGGCTGACCACCTGTTCCCGCACGGTCTCGTTCAGTGGGAACGGCGATGTGCGGCATGTCACAAGCCCCTACGTTCGGTCGGTAACAGGCCGTGCGCATCGACGTCCGTCCTGAAATCGACTGTGCGCGCGAGCGCTTCGAGGAAGGGGCGAGATGCCGGTCGCAACGGGCAGGTTTTCCATCCGGCGGTGGACGGCCGCCCTCGGGACGTGCGCGGTGCTGGCGGCCGCATGCGGCTCCGAGGTGTCCGAGCACTCGGGGGTCGCCGACCCGACGATCCCCCTGCGCTACGCGACGGTCTTCGGTGCGTCCTCCTTCGACCCCCACAAGACGAAGATCACCAGTGACGCCACGATGCTCAACCTGGTCTACGACCGGCTCGTGCACCGCGACGTCGATGCGCAACCCGTCTCCGGCCTGGCCGAATCATGGGAGCTGACGGACGAGTCCCTCACGCTGCATCTGCGCGAGGGGGTGAGCTTCGCCGACGGATCCCCGGTGGACGCGGCCGCCGTCCAGGCCAACCTGAACCGCGCACTCGAACCGGACTCGGTGACGGCGCCGATGCTCGCCGGGGTCACCGGCATCACGACCCCCGACGATCGCACCGTCGTGCTCGCGCTGGACCGGCCCGGCGCCCAGCTCGTCCTCGCGCTGTCCGACCTGGCCGGGATGATCGTCGACCCCGACGCATTCGGAACCCCGGAGAAGAACGCCGCGCTGGCGCTCACCCCGGCCGGTGCCGGCCGCTACACGGTCACCCGCGCGCAGCCGGGCGCCGAGTACGAGTTCGCCGCGCGGCCCGGCTACTGGGATCCCGACGCGGTCCGCACCGACAGCGTGGTGTGGACCGTGATGACCGATCCGCAGGCCCGGCTCAACGCCGTGTCCTCCGGAGACCTGGACGCCGCCATCACCACGCCACTGACCATCGATGCCGCCGAGCAGCAGGGCCTTCGGGTCGAGACGGCGCTGCGGCTCGACCACATGGCCATCAACCTCAACCGGTCGCGCGGGGAGTTCGGCAAGCCGGAGGTGCGGCAGGCGCTGGCGTACGCGATCGACCGGCAGTCCATCGCCGACACCGCGATGGAGGGCCACGCCGAGGCCGCGACGCAGAACTTCCCGAAGGACTACTTCGCCTACGAGCCCGACCTGGCCGGAGCCTACCCGTACGACCCCGACAGGGCGCGGGAGCTCCTGGCACAGGCGGGACTGCCGAACGGGTTCTCCTTCACTGCGATCCTGCTCAACCTGCCCGAGAACGTGCAGGTGGCCCAGATCGTGCAGCAACAGCTCGCCGAGGTCGGCATCGACATGCAGTTGAAGCCGATGCCGCCGTCCGAAGCCTCCCCGACGTTCAACCGCGGGGACGCCGACGCCGTCGTCACCACCTTCACCGGCCGGTCCGATCCCGCCCTGCTGTTCTCCTCGCTGTACGGGGCGGAGTCTCCGCAGAACCCGTCCCGCAGCACGGCCCCCGGATTCCAGGAGGCCCTGGATGCGGCCAACCGCGAGTCCGATCCGCAGGCGCGCGCCGGCAAGCTCGGCAACGTGTCGAAGCTGGTCAGCGACAACGCGCTCGCGATCCCGCTGGTGTTCTTCGAGCTCGGCTCCACCCTGACCGATCAGGTCGTGGGCTACGAACCCACCCTGCTCGTCGACGAGTGGCGCGGCGTCGGCGTCGCCGCCCCGTGAACCCCTCGACGACCCGAACCCCCCGAGGAATCTGATGTTTCACAGATCGATGAAGGCCGCCCTGTCCGTGCTCGCCGTCGCCGTCGCGGTGGCCGGGTGCGGCAGTTCCGCGGCGACGGACGCCGCGCAGACCGTCGACCCGAACGCGACGTTGCGCTATGCCACCACCTACGGTGCGTCGTCGTTCGACCCGCACAAGACGAGGATCACCAGCGACTCGATCATGCTCAACCTGGTCTACGACCGGTTGGTGCACCGTGATCGGGACGCGAATCCGATTCCCGGGCTGGCCGAATCGTGGGAGTTCGCCGACGACGGGTCCACCCTGACGCTGCGCCTGCGGCAGGACGTGACGTTCTCCGACGGCACCCCGTTCGACGCCTCCGCGGTGATGGCCAACCTCGAACGGGCGATGCAGCCCGACTCGATCACCGCCGCCATGCTCGCCGGCGTCGCCGCCGTCGAGGCCCCCGACCCGCAGACCGTGGTCCTGCGACTCGACGGCCCGGGCGGGCAACTCGTGCTCACCCTCTCCGATCTGCCCGGAATGATGGTCAACCCCAACGCGTTCGGCACCCCCGACAAGGACGCCGCCCTGGTGCTGACCCCCGCCGGCACCGGACGCTACACCGTCGCGCACGCACAGCCCGGTGCGCAGTACGAGTTCGTCGCCCGGGACGGCTACTGGGATCCGGAGGCGGTGCAGGCCCGCGCCTTCGAGTGGATCGTGATGACCGATCCGCAGACCCGGGTGAGCGCGGTGGCCTCCGGTCAGCTCGACGCCGCGATCGCCACCCCGCTGTCCGTCGACCCGGCCGAACAACAGGGCCTCGAGTCGCACGTGCAGACCACCCTCAACAACTACGTGCTCAACCTCAACCGGACCCGCAGCGAGTTCGGGAACCTCGAAGTGCGGCAGGCACTCGCCCACGCCGTCGACCGGGAGGCCGTCGTCGAGACCGCACTCGAAGGTCACGGCGAGGCCGCCAGCCAGAACTTCCCCTCCGGGTACTTCGCGCACAACGCCGCCCTCGACGGCCAGTACGCGTTCGACCCCGAACGCGCGAAGGCCCTGCTCGCACAGGCCGGTGTGCCGAACGGATTCTCGTTCGTCGCCGGCGCGTCGAACCTGCCGGAGAACCAGCTCATCGCGCAGATCATGCAGGAACAGCTGGCGCGGGTGGGGATCACGATGGAGATCCGGTCGATGACGCCGACCGACCTCAATCCCGCATTCAACCGCGGCGAGCTCGACGCCATCCTCACCACCCTGACCGGTCGCGCCGAACCGTCGCTGCTGCTGACCTCGTACTACGGGCAGGACTCGCCGCAGAACCCGTCGCACGACGATATCCTCGGCTTCCGGACGGCGATGGAAGCAGCCAACCGGGCCACCGATCCCGGCGAACGTGCCGCCCTGCTCGGGGAGGTGAACGCGGTGGTGATGGATCACGCCGCGATGTTGCCCGTCGCGTTCGCCGACCTGGGTGCGATCACCTCCGGCACCGTCGTCGGCTACGAGCCGAGCCGGGTGCTCGACGAGTGGCGCGGCGTCGGGGTGGCCGCGCCGTAACACCCGTCTTCCTCCCACCCCGCGTCCCGTCTCCATCCCACGCCGAGAATCGGAGAACATCATGGCCCGTCGTACGAGACTCGCCCTGGGCGCCGCGCTGGCCGTCGCGCTCCTCGCCGGGTGCGGGTCCGCCGGCACCGCGACGTCGGACGCCGTCGACCCCCAGGCGACGCTGCGGTACGCCACCACCTACGGGGCGTCGTCCTTCGATCCGCACAAGACCCGGGTCGCGCAGGACAACATCATGCTGACCCAGGTGTACGACCGGCTGGTGCACCGCGACCGGGACGCGAACCCGATTCCGGGACTGGCCGAGTCGTGGGAGTTCTCCGACGACGGCCGCACCCTCACCTTCCACCTGCGGGAGGGACTGCAGTTCCAGGACGGCACCCCGCTGGACGCACAGGCGGTCAAGGCCAACCTCGAACGCGCCCAGGAGCCGGACTCGATCACCACGACGATGCTCGCTCCGGTCGAGGCGATCGAGACCCCCGACCCCACCACGGTGGTGCTGCGGTTGACCGGACCCGGCACACAACTCGTCCTGACCCTGTCCGATCTGCCCGGAATGATGGTCAGCCCGAATGCGTTCGGCACGCCGGAGAAGGACGCCGCCCTGGTGCTGCGACCCGTCGGCGCGGGCCGGTACATCGTCGCCGACGCCCAGCCCGGCGCATCGTACGACTTCGTGGCCTGGGACGGCTACTGGGATCCGGAGTCGGTGACCGCCGGACGCTTCGAATGGGAGGTCGTCACCGACCCACAGACCCGCATCAACGCGATGGCGTCGGGCGAACTCGACATCGCGATGGCCACGCCGCTCTCGATCGACCCCGCCGCCGCACAGGGCCTGGACTCGCAGGTGCAGACCAGCCTGAACCACTACGTCCTGCACTTCAACCGCACCCGAAGCGAATTCGGCAATGTCGACGTGCGCCGGGCGCTGAGCACCGCGATCGACCGGCAGGCTCTTGTCGACTCCGCCCTCGAAGGTCACGGCGAGGCGGCCAGCCAGAACTTCCCGCAGGGCTACTTCGCCTACAACCCGGAACTGGCCGACCGCTACGCCTACGAGGAGCGGGCCGCCCGCGAGACGCTCGCGGCCGCCGGCCTGCCCGACGGGTTCACGTTCACCGCCGGGGTGATGAACCTGCCCGAGAACGAGCGGATCGCGCAGATCGTCCAGCAGCAGCTCGACGCGATCGGGGTCACCATGCAGATCCGCCTGCTCAGCCCGGCCGAGATGTCACCGGTCTTCAACCGGGGGGAGCTCGACGCCGTGCTCACCACCTTCTCCGGACGCGCCGATCCGTCGCTGCTGCTGGCCACCTACTTCGCCCCGGATTCGCCGCAGAACCCGTCGCACGACGTCACTCCCGGCTTCGCGGAGGCCCTGGCCGCCGCGAACGCCGAACCGGACCAGCAGACCCGGGGACGGCTCATCGGCGACGTCTCCGCCACGGTCGTGGACCAGGCACTGATGATCCCCCTGGCCTTCGCCGACCTCGGCGCCACCCTCACCGACCGGGTCGTCGGATACCAGCCGTACCGCGCATTGGACGAATGGGGAGGGATCGGCCTCACGGCCGCCGAATGACCGCTGCGGCAGCGCCCCGAGCGACACCTCGAGAGATGTAAAGGACCGGCAGGATGCTTCGATTGATCGGCCAACGGCTGCTCGCGGTGCTACCGCTGCTGCTGATCGCCACCGCCATCACGTTCGGCCTGATATTCCTGATCCCGGGCGATCCAGCCCATCGGATCGCCGGGGAGAGCGCGACACCGCAGCAGATCGAGGCGGTGCGCGTGGATCTCGGCCTCGATCAGCCCGTCGTCGTGCAGTATCTCGACTTCCTCGGCGGTCTGGCGCGAGGTGACCTGGGGACGAGCTTCACCTATCAGGCCCCCGTGCTCGAGATGATCGTCGACCGGCTGCCGGTGACCGTGTCGTTGACCCTCGTGTCGGTGCTGGTCGCGCTGGCAGTGGGTATTCCGGCCGGCATCATCGGCGGCAGCCGCCCCGGCAGCTGGCAGGACCGGACCACCAGCCTCGGGTCCACGCTGGGCGTCGCGACACCGAACTTCGTGCTCGGTCTCATCCTGGTGCTGGTGTTCTCCCTGCAGTTGAAGGCACTCCCCGCGACCGGGTACACACCGCTCGCAAAGGGGCTGTGGCCGTGGCTCAGCCACCTGCTGCTCCCGGCGATCGCGCTGGGACTGGCTGCCGCGGCCGAGATCGCCCGCCAGTTGCGCAGTTCCATGATCGACGTGATGCAGCAGGACTACGTCCGCACCGCCACGGCCAAGGGGCTCGGGCGACGTGCCGTCCTGTGGAAGCACGCCCTCAAGAATGCGTTCATCCCCACCGCGACGGTGCTCGGCATGCAGATCGCCTTCCTGCTCGGCGGCACGGCGGTCATCGAGTCGGTGTTCGGGCTCAAGGGACTCGGGGACTTCGCCGTGCAGGCCGTGCTGTCCGGCGACCTGCCCGCCATCCAGGGCGTGGTGATCTTCGGTGTCTTCGCGACGGTCGTGATGAGCCTGCTCGTCGACATCTCGTACGGCTACCTCAACCCCCGGACCAGGAGCGCCGCATGAGCGAAACCATCACGCTGCCGAAGACCGCCGAGGATGCGTCCCCGGTTGTCGTCGAATCCCCGCGCCGCCGGTTCCTGCGCCGGTTCCGTGGCCGCCGCGCAGCCGTCGCGGCGGCCGTGTTCCTGACGCTGATCACGGTGCTGGGTCTCGCCGCGCCGCTGATCGCGCCGCATGATCCGCTGGTGCAGGAACTGACGGCGCGCCGGCTGCCGCCGCTGAGCGAGGGCTATCTGCTCGGCACGGACAACCTCGGCCGGGACACGCTGTCGCGGTTGCTCTACGGCGCGCGGGTCGCCGTCTCGGCCGCGGCGATCTCGGTGTCGGTGGGGCTGGCGTTCGGCGTGATCCCCGCGCTGACGGCGGGGTTTCTCGGCGGCCGCTGGGACGCGCTGCTGTCCCGGATCGCCGACGCCTTCCTCAGCTTCCCGCCGCTGCTGCTGGCGATGGCGATCGTCGGCGTCATGGGGCCGAATCTCACCAACGCGATGATTGCCATCGGAATCGTCTTCGGGCCCAGGTTCTTCCGCGTGGTGCGCGGCGCGGTGATCGCGGTGCGGGAGAACACCTTCGTCGAGGCGTCCCGCAGCATCGGCACCCCGACCGCGTGGATCGTGCGCAAGCACATCCTTCCGCACACCCTGTCCCCGCTGATCGTGCAGGTCAGTCTCGCCTGCGGCTTCGCCATGCTCGCCGAATCCTCGCTGAGTTTCCTCGGCCTCGGGGTCCAGCCGCCCGACCCGAGTTGGGGGCGGATGCTCGCCGAGGGACGCGAGGCCTGGAACTACACCGCCTGGCCCGTCCTGATTCCCGCCGTCGCCATCGTCCTTGCCGTACTGGCCTGCAACACCCTCGGTGACGGCATCCGCGATTCGGTGGGCCGCGAGAACCGGAGCGAACGATGATCGAACCACTGCTGAGCGTCGACGGCCTCGGCGTCGAGTTCGCCACCGCGTCCGGCTGGACGCCGGTCCTGCAGGACGTGTCCTTCGACGTCGCGGCCGGCGAACTGGTCGGGCTGGTCGGGGAGTCGGGCTCCGGCAAGTCCGTCACGTGTTCCTCGGTGCTGCGGCTGCTGCCGCCCCGGCAGTCCCGAACGGTCGCCGGCAGCATCCGGTTCCAGGGACGGGACCTGCTGACCATGCCTGCTCGCGAACTGGAGTCCGTGCGCGGCAACGACATCGCCATGATCTTCCAGGAGCCGATGACCAGCCTGAACCCGGTGTTCACGGTCGGTGACCAGATCACCGAGGTGGTGCGCCGGCACCGCCGCATGAGCCGGAAGGACGCCACGGCCCGGGCCGTGGAGGTACTCGACCTCGTCGGAATCCCGAATGCCGCACGCCGGGTCCGGCAGTATCCGCACGAGTTCTCCGGGGGCATGCGGCAGCGGGTGATGATCGCGATGGCCCTGGCGTGCGAGCCGAAACTGCTCGTCGCCGACGAACCCACCACCGCGCTCGACGTCACCATCCAGGCACAGGTGCTCGATCTGATCCGCGAGATGGCCGGACGATTCGGCATGGGGGTGCTGTTCGTGACCCACGACCTCGGCGTGGTCGCCGACCTGTGCACGGAGGTGGTGGTGATGTATGCGGGACAGGTGATCGAACGGGCCCGCACCGAGGCGCTCTACGCGGCGCCCCGGCATCCGTACACCGAGGGCCTGCTGCGATCGGTGCCCGACATCGGCGGCCGGACGGACCTGCACACCATCCCCGGCTCACCACCGCCGCCCGGCTCGATCCCCGTCGGCTGCCGGTTCGCACCGCGCTGCGCGCACCGGGCCGACGAGTGCGCCGTCGACGTGCCGCTGCGGCCGGTCGGCGACGACCGCGTATCGCGCTGCGCGCGGGTGACCGATCTGATCCTGGAGGGAACCTCATGACTGTGGACGTCGTCGAATCGGCCGCGAGCGCACCGCTGCTCAGCGTGCGGGGCCTGCGGGTCGAGTTCCCCGTCCGGGGCCGGATGTCGCGTAAGAAGCGGACGATCCGCGCGGTGGACGGGGTCGGCTTCGACATCCGGCCCGGCGAGACCTTCGCCCTGGTCGGGGAATCCGGATCCGGAAAATCCACCACCGCCCGCGGCATCCTGCGGCTGGTCGACGTCGCCGCCGGCTCGGTGGTCCTCGACGGCGTCGACATCACCACGCTGAACCGGTCGGAACTGCGGGATGCGCGGCGCAACATGCAGATGGTGTTCCAGGACCCGTACTCCTCGCTGGATCCGTCGCGCACGGTCGGGGACGCCATCGCCGAACCGCTCGAGGTGCACACCGACCTGGACGCCGAGGCTCGGCGTCGGAAGGTGCGCCGCCTGCTCGAACAGGTGGGGTTGCGGCCTGAGCACGCCGAGCGATACCCCTACGAGTTCTCCGGCGGCCAGCGTCAGCGCATCGCCATCGCCCGGGCCATCGCGGTGGAGCCGAGGCTGGTGATCGCCGACGAGGCGGTGAGTGCCCTCGACGTGTCCACCCAGAACCAGGTCATCGCGCTGCTCGAGGAGCTGTCCGCCGAGCTGGGCATCGCATATCTGTTCATCGCCCACGACCTGGCCGTGGTCCGGCACATCGCCCACACCACGGCGGTGATGTACCTGGGCCGGATCGTGGAGTGGGGGCCGTCGGAACGGCTGTTCACCGAGCCCGCGCATCCATACACGCAGGCGCTGCTGTCCGCGGTGCCCGTCCCGGACCCCGTGCGGCAACGCACCCGCGTACGGATCCGGCTCGACGGCGAGCTGCCCGACCCGGCGAATCCCCCGGCCGGATGTGCGTTCAGCTCCCGCTGCCCGCAGGTGATGCCGGTGTGCCGGGAACGCCGACCGGAGACCACCGAGGTGCCCGGCGGCGGGCAGGTGGCCTGCCACCTCGCGTGACGCGTTCGGCGGTGCGACGATCACGCGGCCGGCGAACCCCGGAACTCTCTTCCTCCACCTCGATCCAGCCGGTTCAGTGGAACGTGCCGACGTGCTCTGCCTGGTGCAGCGCCCAGGCGGCGTTGACCAGTCCGATGTGGCTGAACGCCTGGGGGAAATTGCCCAGCTGTTCCCCGGTGGCGGAGTCGATCTCCTCGGCGAGCAATCCCACGTCGTTGACGTAGCCCACCGCGCGTTCGAAGACCTCGGCACCTTCGTCGGTGCGACCGGCCAGTGCGAGGGCCTGGGCGAGCCAGAAGGTGCACAGCAGGAAGGTTCCCTCCTGGCCCTCGAGGCCGTCCACCCCCGCCGCGGTGTGGTAGCGGTGAACCAGGCCGCGGGCGTCGGTGAGCCGCTCGCGGACGGCGTCGATCGTGGACAGCACCCGCGGGTCGTCCGGGGGAAGGAAACCGACGATCGGCAGCAGCAAGGCGGTGGCGTCGAGGTTCGATGCGCCGAAGGACTGCGTGAACGAACCGAGGGCCCCGTTCCACCCCTGCGTGAGCACCGCATCTCGGATCTCCTGGGCAGCGGCCGTCCATGCCTCGACATGGCCGTCGGCGTGGAGCCAGTCGGCCAGGGCGACAGCACGGTCGAGGGCCACCCAGCACATGACCTTGGAGTGCACGAAGTGCCTCGGCTCGCCGCGGACCTCCCAGATGCCGTTGTCGGGTTGGCGCCAGCGTGCCGCGGCGGCGTCGGCGAGGCCCACCAGGAAGTTTCGAGTCGGACTGTCGAGCGAGCCGACCTGGTCACGGAGCTGGGCGGCGGCGTCGAGCAATTCGCCGTAGGTGTCGAGCTGGGGCTGGGTCCAGGCACCGTTCCCCACCCGGACGGGCTTGCTGCCACGCCAGCCGGAGAGGTGCGGAAGGGTCCGCTCCGACAGGTCGTGCTCCCCGCCGATGCCGAACATGATCTGGAGGGGGCGGTTGGTGTAGGAGCAGGCAGCGGCAGTGGCCATGAAATCGAAGAACTCGTGTGCCTCGTCCGGACAGGCAGCGACCCACAAGGCCTGCATGGTCATGCTGGCGTCGCGCACCCAGGAGTAGCGATAGTCCCAGTTGCGCGCACCGCCGACCTGCTCGGGAAGCGAGGTGGTGACTGCCGCCACGATCGCGCCGGTGGGCTGGTAGCTCAAGGCCTGCAGCACCCGTCCCGAGTGGTGGACCAGGTCGCGCGCGCGGCCCTGGTAGGCCTGGTGCTGCGCCGACCAGTCCTGCCAGCCGGTCGTCGTGTCGTCGACCGCTGCCCTGACGGCGGCTCCGGGACGCACCGGCGGGACGGGTGCGCCGAGTGCCGCGTGCTGCAGCGCGAAGTACGCGCTCTCCCCGGCGTGCAGGTCGAACTGGGCCCGGGCTGCGCCGCCGCCGACCTCGAGGGGCACCGTGCTCGACAGGGTCAACCGGCTCGCCCCACCGGCGGCCGTGATCCCGCCGTCGACGGCGGTCAGTACCGGCGCGACGAGACCGTACTCCGGACGAGGCCGGAACAGCAGCTCCGCGCTGACGCTGCCGCGGGTGCAGGTGACGGTCCGGGCCAGCATGTGCGGCGCGTGCTCCCCCAGGCGATGGGGGTCCTGCGCATCCCCGAGGATCAGGGCATCGCGCAGCTCGAGGGTCCCCCCGCCGGTGTGGAAGAGCGTGCGAAGAACCATGCTGCCCTCGACGTACTCGCGCCGAACCCGGAATTCGCCGGCCGGCCGGATCGACCAGTGCCCGGCGTTGTCGTCGAGGATCGAGGCGAAGATCGAGGGGCTGTCGAAGCGGGGCATACACAGCCAGTCGATCGAACCGTCGGACGACACCAGTGCGGCCGAGTGCCGATCCGAGAGCAGTGCGTAGTCGCCGATGGGCAGCGAACTCATGCCGGTGCCGGCCCGGTCGTCGCCGTCGGTGCGTCGCGGGTCTCCCGGTCGGCGGGGTCACCGGCTGCGAGGGCGGTGTCCACCACGATCTCCGAGTGCACCGTCCGGTGCACCGGACAGCGGTCGGCGATGTCGAGCAGACGCTGCCGCTGTTGCTCGTCGAGAACACCGGCGAGGTGGATCACGCGTTCGATCTTGTCGAGCCGCCCGGTCCGGGTCTCGCAGTCCTCGCAGTCCGCGGCGTGGATCCGGCTGTGACGCAGGGAAACCGTCACGTTCTCCAGGGGCCATTGCTTGCGGTCGGCGTACATGCGCAGCGTCATCGACGTGCAGGCGCCGAGGGAGGCGAGCAGCAGGTCGTACGGCGAAGGCCCGGTGTCGTCACCCACCGGTGTGGGCTCATCGGCGGTGATCAGGTGCCGGCCGAGGGTGATGCGCTGCCCGAACCGGGTGGCTCCGTTCCCGGTGACCTCGACGACGCCTTCGGCCGAGGCCGGCGCGGTGGGCGCCTGGGCCGCAGTGTTCTCGTCGAGGTACCTGCTCGCCCATGTCGCCAGCAGCGAGGCGGCGAACCGGGCGTCGGACTGCCGGGAGAGCAGGTGGTCGGCGCCGTCGAGGGAGAGGAAGGACTTGGGGTGGCGGGCGGCCGCGAAGATCTGTCGGGCGTTGTCGATGCCGACCGTGTCGTCGGTGGGGGAGTGCATCACCAGCAGTGCGGTACCGGGCCGGTGGATCCGCTCGGTCCCGGCCGGGGCACCGATCGTGATCACGGCTCGCGTCTCGGGCACGTGCTCGCTCGCCGCGAGGACGGCCGTGCCGCCGCGGGAGTGGCCGATCAGGATGCTGGGAGCGGCATGGTGGGTGCGCAGGAAATCCGCCGCACGCACGAGGTCGGCGACATCGGGACCGGAGGTGGTGCCGGCACAGTCCCCGCCGGACCCACCGCGACCGGCGAAGTCGAAGCGCAGGACGGCGATGTCGTGCTCGGTGAGGACCTCCGAGATCCGCGCCGCCGCCGGTACGTCCTCGCTGGAGGGGAAGCAGTGCGCGAACAGTGCGAACGCGCGCGGCGTGCCCTCCGGCAGGTCCAGCCGGCCCGCCAGTTCCGTAGCGCCGGAGCCGGCGAAGTGGAGTCTCTCGCTGTGCATGCTGCCGCTCCCTTTCACCCTCTCGCCCGAGGCTATCTCGTCCTCGGGAAACCCGGTGAGAACCGCGGAAGATCCGCACCCGCAGGGGTGATCACGGCGTCTCGCCCGGTGCGCCGGGCCGCGGATCAGTACAGCGGGCCGCCGCCGAACGCGGCCCGATGCGAATCCGGTTGATTGCCTTCGACGTCGACGACCCCGTAGTCGAGGGCGGTCTCGGCGGTGATCAGGGTGCGCCCGCTGCGCTCGTTCACCTTCGGATCGTTCGCCAGCGCGACGATCACGCGGCCGACGAACTCCGGGGTCTCGGCGTTGGCGAGGGAGAAGCCCTCGAAGTTGTCGATGCCGCGGGCGAGCATCGCCTCGTTCTTCACCAGTCCCGGCCACAGCGACAGGGCGGTGACGCCGGTGCCGGCGAGATCGACGGCCATGTCGGCGGCCATCTTGTCGAGGCCGGCCTTCGAGATGCCGTACAGCACCGAGTGCAGGTAGCCGCGGGTGCCGAACGACGAGATGTTGACGATCATCCCGCTGCCGCGCGGCACCATCAGCTGCGCGGCGTCGACGGAGGCCACGTAGTGGGCGCGCAGTCCGACGCCGACGAGACTGTCCCAATCGCTGATCGGGCGTTTCCAGAACGGCTCGGAGAAGCCCGCGAACCCGGGCGGGCTCGCCCACACGTTGTTCACCAGCAGGTCCAGCCGGCCGCCCTGCTCGTCGGCGATGCGCCGGAACAGTGCCCGGATCTGCTCGTCGTCGGTGTGGTCGCACTGCACCGCGATGCCGAGCCCGCCGCGTTCGGTGACAGTCGCGGCGGTCCGGTCCAGGGGGCTGTCGGTGCCGACCGGGCCCCGCGCGGTGACGTAGACGGTCCAGCCGTCGGAGCCGAGGGCGCATGCGATGCCCTTGCCGACGCTGCGGCTCGCGCCGGTGACGAGGGCGACCCTGCGTTCGGTCATGTCAGAACACCACTTTCACGTCGTCGGTCAGGGCCCGTTCGATGGACCAGTGGACGCGCACGTGGCACCGGGCGATCTTCCACCTGCCGTCTTCGATCGCATAGTCGTCGTCGTAGTCGAGTGCGCTCACCCGCTCCGTGCGGGCACGCAGGTCGACCTGCCGGAACCGCAGCGTCCAGGCGCCGGTGGCGGTGCCGTCGCCGGTGAGTTCGATGCTGGGGTGCATGCCGTGGTGCATGTCGAGCACGATGTACCGGTCGTCGACGCGTTCGAGGGCGATGCGGGCGTAGACGTCGACGAGAGCGTCGGCGTCGTCGAAGCTGCCGAGGGCGGGGCCGTAATAGATGTCGGCGCCCGTCGCGACGAAACAGTCGCGCATGGCCTTCGGGTCCTTGGCGTCGCACGCGCGGAAGTACCGGTGCTTGAGCATCCGGATCTCCTCGAGCGCTTCGAGTCGGGCCAGTCGCTCTTCGACGGTCATGGCGTCGTCCTTCCGTCCTGCGGACACAGCGGCGAGCGGACCGTAGCGCCGGGGGGCTCCTCTCGGCATCGGTCGTCCCGGTGATCGGACCGTGGCGCCATCCTGTCATAGAACTTGTTGCAGAAATATCGACGTAACACCTTCCGTGGCGGTACACACGTGTGCAGAATGCTCGGCATGCCGATGCGCACCGCCCGACTGCTCACCGCGGCCCTGACGATGCTGCTCATGCCCCTCGTCGCAGGTCCCGTCGCGGCCGCCGCTCCGACGGGGTCCGTGTCAGGCACGGGCGACGACGGGTTCTACCTCCCGCCCGATCCGCTGCCCGCCGGTGCGGCCGGCGACGTCCTGCGCGCCGAACCGGCCGTCGCGCCGGCGCTCGACGCCACCGTCACCCGCGTGATGTACCGCAGCGAGAACGCCACGGGCGGCCCGACCGCCGTCACCGGCACGGTGTTCGTGCCGTCGCAACCCTGGGCCGGTGACGGCCCGCGCCCGACGATCGTCCTCGGCCCGGGCACGCAGGGCATGGGCGATCAGTGCGCGCCGTCGAAGTTGACCCATCACGCCCAGGAGTACGAATACCTGCACATCGTGCCGCTGCTCGCGCGGGGCTACGCCGTCGCGATGACCGACTACGAGGGCCTCGGCACACCCGGTGTGCATCCCTACCTGAACCGCGTCTCGCAGGGGCACGCCATGCTCGACATGGCCCGTGCCGCCCTGCGGCTGACCGACCGCGGCATCGACGAGGGCACCCGCATCGGCTTCTGGGGCTACTCACAGGGCGGCATGTCGTCGGCGGCGGCCGCGGAGCTGGCGGACACCTACGCGCCCGAGCTGCCCGTCGTCGCCGCGGTCGCGGGTTCACCGCCGGCGTCGCTCGCCGATCTCGCCGTCGCCGGCGACGGCTCGCTGCTCTCCGGCGGAATCGGCTGGGTGGTCAACGGATTCGCCGCCGCCTATCCGCAGTTGCGGGAGGAACTGCTGAGTGTGTTCAATCCCGCCGGACGCGACATCCTCGCGCGCGCCGAGACGTACTGCATCTACGACGCGCCGCGCATGAATCCGTTCTTCCCGACGACCTGGTACACGGTCGACGGCCGGCCCATCGCCGACCACCTGGCCGCCGAACCGTGGGCGTCGCTGGTGCACGAGCAGCAGCTCGGCAACATCGCCCCCGCCATCCCGACGTTCGTCGCGCAGAACACGACCGACGACTTCGTCCAGGTGAGCGGCGTCGACACCATGGTCGGGAAGTGGTGCGCGGGAGGCACATCCGTCACCTATCGTCGCTACGGCATCCTGCCGGTGCTCACCGGGACGGGTGCGGGTCACGGGATCGGCCTGATCCCGGCCGCCGTGGAAGGCCTGGACTGGATGGACCGGCGGTTCGCGGGCGCGCCCGACGAGAACACCTGCACCGGCTGACGGCCGCCGGCCGACCGCGGTGACATGATGCGGTCGACGACCGCGGTGACATGATGCGGTCGACGACCGCGGTGACATGATGCGGTCGACAACCGCAGCACCGGGAGGACCTCGTGATCGACGAATCGGAGATGACGCACCTGCGGCGGTGTGTGGAACTGGCGCGGGAGGCGCTGGACGCCGGCGACGAGCCGTTCGGCTCGGTGCTGGTGTCGGCCGACGGCACGAGCCTCGCCGAGGACCGCAACCGCGTCGCGGGCGGGGACCGGACCCGGCACCCCGAGTTCGAACTGGCCCGCTGGGCCGCCGAGCACATGGGCGAAGCCGAGCGCGCCGGCGCGACGGTGTACACGTCCGGCGAGCACTGTCCGATGTGCGCGGCCGCGCACGGATGGGTGGGGCTGGGCCGCGTCGTGTACGTGGCGTCCTCGGCGCAACTGGTCGGCTGGCTGGAAGAGCTGGGCGTGCCGCCGGCGCCCGTCCGGGCCCTGCCGATCCAGGAGGTTGCGCCCGGGGTGACCGTCGAGGGGCCGGTACCGGAACTCCTCGACGAGGTGCGTGCCCTGCATCGTCGGTGTCACGGACACGCGGTGTGACTGTTCCGTGACACGCTGGGTCACGGCCGGGTGACAGCCAATCGATGTTGATCACGGGTTGTGTTCGACTGCGGCGCTTTGCAGTTCCTGTACCCGTACCTGGGTCGACCATTGAACCGGTCGGGCTGGTCAACGGTCGAAAGGAACGCCCATGAAGGGCTCGAAGCTCGGACGCGCAGCGGTCGCCCTCGCGGCGCCGCTCGCATTGATGACGGGCCTCGCGCCCACGGCATCGGCAGTGGACCCCTACCCGTACGGCAGCTGGAGCGTGAGCGTGCGGGAGCACACGGTCACGGTCAAGTTCATCTACTACCGCGCCCCCGAGGCGGACTACCCGCACTACTGCAACGCGGTGATCAACGGAATCCCCGACGTGCGAGTGGCCGAGATCTACTACGCCGACTACGAAACCGTGAAGTTCGACAACGTGCCCGACGGCGACTACACGGTCGACGCGGACTGCCAGGACGACGACCACGTGTACCGAAGCGTCGGTTCGATCGACGTCTCGATCCCCGGCCCGGCGCAGACACGGTTCGTCGGCAGCCGCCACTTCTCCTTCGGCTGAGCGAACCGGCACCGGGGAAGGACTTGCTCGCATCTTCGGGATTCGCACAGGCCACGGCGTGGGCAGATTCCGAAGATGCGAGCAAGTCCATGTGCCCTCGACACCCTCCGGGCCGCCGCGTGATGGTGGACACGGTACGAGCGACGTCCCTACCATGCCGTTATGGCGGGGGAAGGGCCGCTCATCGGACGCGCAGGGGCCTTGCGTCTACTCGAGGCGGCGCTCGACGGTACCGACGGTTACCGCGGATGTGTGATCGCGGGCCAGGCCGGGGTGGGCAAGAGCCGACTGGCGCACGAGTTGGTGCTCCGCTCATCGTCGGCCGGCATCTCCGTGCGGTCGGCGGTGGGGACGGCATCGGCGCGGACGGTGCCGCTGGGGGCATTGGCCGGATGGTGTGACCACCCGACCTCCAACCCCCTTCAGCTGATCGACCAGCTCGTACAGTCGTCCACTTCCGAAAGCCCCGACGAGGTGTTGTCGATCGACGATGCGCATCTGCTCGACGAACTGTCGGCATTCGTGATCCACCATGCGGCGTTGCGAGGGACTGCCCGGCTGATCGTCACGGTACGGTCCGGGGAGCCGGCACCTGATGCCGTCACCGCCCTGTGGAAGGACGGCATGCTGCTGCGGCTCGATCTTCAGCCCTTGTCGCGATCCGAGTCCGACGCACTGCTCGCCAGTGTGCTCGGCAGTCCTGTAGACGAGAAGTCGGCATCGAAGATATGGGATCTGACGCGCGGCAATGCCTTGTACCTGCGGCATCTCGTCTCACAGGAGGTAACCAGCGGCCGACTTCGAGAATGTCACGGATTGTGGTTCTGGCAGGAGGAATTCACCGTTTCCGACAGTATTGCGGACCTGCTCGGCGAACAGATCCGCCGCCTCCCGGAGGCGGTGCGCACGGTTCTGGACTTGGTTGCGGTGGCGGAACCGTTGCCCGTCGCGGTGCTGTCGGAGCTGTCCGACCTCGATGCGGTGGAAGAGGCGGAGAACCGCGGGCTGATCCGAATAGACGCAGCAAGTCGGCCGAGAGCTGCGCGAATGGCTCATCCGCTGTACGGAGAGGTGCGTCGAGCACGTGCCGGGGACACGCGACTGCGGCGCCTGCGAGGGCGTGTCGTGTCGGCGCTCGCGGCTCTCCCCCCGTCCGGACCCGAGGACGTCGTACGGCGGGCGGTCCTGCACGCTGACTCGGACCTGCCGATCGACCCGGACCTGTTCCTGCGCGCCGCTCGGGGCGCGATGGCGCTGCTGGATCTGTCCCTCTGCGAGAGGCTGGCACATGCGAGTTCGCTCGCCGGAGGCGGGGCCGAAGCCGACCTCTGTCGTGCTCACGCCCTCCTGCTGCTGAACCGGGGAACCGAGGCCGAGGATGTGCTCGCCGCCATGCCGCTCGAAAGCCTGACGGACGATCGGTTCGCGCGTCTGCTGACGCTCCGGGCTACGAACATGCTGTGGATCCTGGCGCGGCCGGAGGAGTCGAAACGGATCGTCGACAACGCGCTCGGCGACGCCCCGCCGACCGTGGCGGAGTCGTTGCGCGCCGTTCGCGCCGTACAGAGAGCTGTCGCGGGTGATCCCCTGGCCGCACTCGAACTCGGCCGGGATATCGACACGACACGGGTGCCCGCGTCGGCGGCGATGTGCGCGATCTGGGGAACTGTCATCGCGGCAGGGGATGTGGGCGAGTGGAACCTGGCCTCGGAGACCGCATCGAAGGGCTACAGACTGGCGGAATCCTGGCAGGAAGCCTCGTACCAGCGCGTAGGCCTCGTCGAGTTCCACGTCGACGCGATGCTCCTCGCCGGCGAGGTGGCCGAAGCCGAAGTCGTTGCCGCTCGAACCTACCGCGAGTGCATTCGGCTCCCCGGTGTGACGAGCGCGGTGGGAACCGCGATCGCGGGCATGGCCGCCCTCGGGGGCGGGCGGCTGGCACTCGCCCTCGAACGCCTCGATCGGGCCTTTGCCGAGTTCACGTCGCTCGACTACCCGGTCCTGATGTATCGGTACGGCATACTTCTCGCTCAGGCACTGGCGATGGCAGGTCGCGGTACTGCGGCGACGGCGCTGCTGTCCAGCGTCGACCAGAACCGGCACCCGGCCTTCGACTTCGTCGACTCGGAGCGGTTGCTCGCCCACGCCTGGGGCCATGCGGCGCTGGGGGCGGTCAGCACAGCGGCGGCGGTCGCGCTCCGGGCCGCGGAGTTCGCCGCCGAGCATCGGCAACATGCCCGGGAAGTGATGTGCCTACAGGTCGCAGTTCACCTGGGGGACGTGACGGGAAGAAGGCGGCTGGCGCATCTTGCGGAGAGCACGAGAAGTCGTCGCGCGTGCATCGCGGCCGCATTCGCCTCCGCTGCGTCCGACCACGACGGAAAGGCGTTATCCGAGGTTGCAACGCAATTCGAGGAAATGGGGGATACGGCTGCAGCGGCTGATGCCGCTGCGCGCGCCGCTCTCGCGTTCGCTCGCGCGAATCTGCGCGGGTCGTCGTTGACACTGGGCGCCCGCGCGCAACGCCTTGCCCGGGAATGCGGAGGGCTGACCACCCCCGCCCTCCGCGAGACGGCGGACCGCGACCTTCCCCTGACGCCCCGTGAGCGCGAGATCATTTCGATGGTGATGCGGGGACTGACGAACCGTCAGATTGCCGAAGCGCTGACGATGTCGGTACGAACGGTTGAAGGCCATCTGTATCGGGCACAGAAGAAGACCGGAACCCGCAACCGGCACGAGCTCGCGGCTCTGCTGCGCGAGCAATGCCGTTGACGCACAACCGACACGGGAGACCGATGTCATCGATTGGGGTGGGTGCCCAGGAGTTCTCCGAGCTCGTCCCGGCTGCAGACCCCGGTTCTCCGGCAGGCGCGGTACAGATGACCTTCCACGGTGCGCACGGAAACCCCCAGTCGCTCGGCGATTTCCCGATTGGACAAGCCCCGTTGCACGAGCGCCACGATCTCTCGCTGGCGTCCGGTCACCGGAACCGGCTCCAGATTGGCCCGCAACGCGGGGATGCTCGCTCCCTCGCACGCGTCAGCCAATCGTCGGGCGACGGCACACGCAGTCAGCGCGGGCCCGCGGCGGCCGGCCCGCCGGAAGTTCGCGGCGGCGTGGGCCGCGGCGTCCGCAGCCGCGACGAGATCTCCGAAGACCTCGTACGCACGGGACGCTTCGAGCAGTGCGTCGCCGTCCCGTCCGGCCAGCGCGGTCGCGTGGGCAGCGGCGGCAGCCACCCGTGGACCCGAGACGACGGTCGGTGCGCGGTTGTCGGTCTCCACTACAACGAGCCTGCTCGCTTCGGCTGCGTCGAGTGCGGCGGGATCGACCACTGTTCGCAACACCGCGAGGTCGAGGGGCTCGCAGGTGGACAGAACGTCGAGCACCTCGCAGACCGACGCCGACTGCCGGCCGATGCTCGCTTCCACCAGACCGAGAAGGGTCGGTGACAGGCCCGACGGACCTGGCCACAGCCAGACGCCCGACGACTGCGTCAGCCGACCGCTTGCATATTCGTCTTCCAGGAGGTGGCGCAGATAGAGCACATTCCCCTGCGTGCAGGCCCAGAGTCGCTCGGCGCTGGACGCCTCCATCGGAGCTTCGAGCACCGTCTCGACGAGCGTGCGTGTGTCGTCCCGGGACAACGGACGCAGGTCGAGTCTGCGCAGCGGTCCATTCTTGCAGCACCGGACGAGCGCATCCGGCCAGCGTTCGCCGGCGCGGATGGTCAGAACCACTGTCGCCAGTCCGTGGAGCACAAGCCGGTGGACAACAAATGCCGACATGTCGTCGAGCAGGTGTGCATCGTCGACACCGACCACCAGATGCGGCCGGTCGGGTCCACCGACCAGCCCGGTGAGAACGTCATGAACTCGCATGAGCGGGTCAGCACCGAAGTCGGTGACGACGTCGGTGAACGCACCCAGCGGGACGCTTCGGGACGACTCCGTTCCTGCCGTCCAGTAGGTACGGCATCGGCGGGTGCGCGCCTGCTCCAGGGCCTCGCGCGCGAGCCGGGTCTTGCCGACGCCAGGTGCTCCGGCGATGACGATGCCGGCGCAGGAGCTGTCCCCGGCGATCACTGTGCGGACGATTCGCAGTTCGTCCCCCCGGCCGGTCAGCGGCCACGCGCTGATCACATGCGAATTCTAGGTCACCACAGCAGCGGTGCTCCACCGTCGGGCCACACCTGCAGGGCATCTGGTTCGGCCTCGGCGATGCGCGCGGATCCCTCCGGCGCGTCCGGGTCCACGTACCCGGCGAGCGGTTCGTCACCGGCAGCCCCTGCCCGCATCCGCAGCGCTGCCGCGTACGGCTTCGGCAACTCCTTCGACATCGCGTCCCAGGTCTCGAAGCTCTCGTTCATGCATCGAGGGTTGCGCCGCGGCACGGGGACGGCACGCGTAGGGAGGTACTCCATTCGGATCCGTCCCGGCCGGAACGGTACGTCCCCCTCGTGCCCCATGCGTACCCCGGCTCGGCGCGAGGGCCGGACTGGGGTAGCGCACTACTCGCGTCCCCCGGCGGCGGGCGTCCGATGCTGAGTATGCGGTCCGGAGATTCGGCCCCGCCCGGGGGCGGTCACCACCGCGTCACACTACTGCTCGGTCCTGCCGGACCACCCGAACGACAAGGACAGCCATGTCATGCAACAGCATCCGCGGCCCAGTGGCACCGCGGCAGCCGGGCCGAACGCCCGCGCCGTGCACATCGTCACGGGAGCCACCAACCGTCCGGGGAACGTGGCTGCTGGGCTCCACGAGGGAGCTGCTTCGCGATCCCCTCGAACTCGGTCTGCGCGGGTACGCCGAGGGAGGCGACGTCGTACGCTACGCCGTCGGGCTGCCGGGCCGGCGCCGCGAGTTCTTCACGGTCAACCACCCGGACGGGGTGGGGGAACTGCTGAACGCTCCGAACCACCTCAACTACCGGAAGGACTCGGAGTTCTACCGCGCGATGCGCGACCTGTACGGGAACGGCCTGGTCACGAGTCAGGACGAGACATGGTTGCGTCAGCGTCGATTCATCCAGCCCCTGTTCACCCCGCAGAGCGTGGACGGCCACGTGACGACGATGGTCGACGGAGCCGAGCGTGTGGCCATCCGGTGGCACAACTGTCCGAGTCGCCTCGTCGACCTCGGTGCGGAGATGACGGCGCTGACGCTCGGTGTCGCCGCTCGCATCCTGTTCGGCGTGCAGGCGCCCCAGATGCTGCCGGTGCTGCGCACGACGTTGCCCGTCCTCGGACGTGCCGTCCTGCAGCGGGGTGTGTCCGCGGTTCGGTTTCCCTCTGCGTGGCCGACGCCCGGTAATCGGAGAATCGCGCGCGCGGAATCCCGTCTCGACGGGCTGTGTGACGCGATTATCGAGCGCCGCCGCGCCGCCGCTGAGCCGGGGGTCGACCTGATCGGGCGCCTGGTGGCGGCCCAGGAAGGCGGTGACGCGTTGTCCACCGCTGAGATTCGCGATCAGGTCAAGGTGTTTCTGCTGGCCGGACACGACACGACGGCCACCATGTTGACGTTCGCACTCCACCTGCTCGGCAAGAACGCGGGTGTGCAGAATCGAGCTCGGGACGAAGCCGAACAGGTGCTGGTCGGCGGAACACTGACGGCCGCCGATGCCCACGCGCTGACGTATACGACGATGGTGCTCAAGGAGGCCGCGCGGATGTACCCACCCTCGCCGTACCTGACGCGGCGGGCCGTCGAGGAGAGGGAGGTGTGCGGGTATCGGATCCCTGCCGGTGCGGACGTCAACCTGGCGCCGTGGGTGGTGCACCATCGTGCCGATCTGTGGCCGGAGCCGTTCCGGTTCGACCCGGAGCGTTTCACCCCGGACAGCGAGAGGGAGCGTCACAAGTATGCGTGGTTCCCATTCGGTCACGGCCCCCGTGGCTGTATCGGTCAGCGCTTCGCGATGCTGGAGGCGGCTGTAGCCCTGGCGATCCTGGTGCGTGAGTTCGAGTTCTGTTCCCTTTCGGGCTCGGTGGCGCTCACCACCGATCTGCTGCTGCACCCGGCCGGTGAGGTGCCGTGCCGCGTCCGCCGGCGCGTACCGGTGCGCCCGGCGAACCGTCACACGGACCAGTGGCCGTGAGAGGACTGTGGAAACGGGCACAGACGGTTGATTCCCCGAGGTAGTGGCGCCTACCCGCCCCATCACGGATTCGTGCGCGTTTCCGGAGGTTGCGCGGTGCATGCCGTGGGCAGATTCCGAAGGTGCGAGCGAATCCGTGCGTCCTTGACATGCGCCGGGCCACACCCCAAACTGACAACGTGCGTAGTCAAAGCGAGCTCGTCCCGCTCGGCCCCGACAGCCTGACGTGGAAGTACTTCGGCGGCTGGCGCGGAATGTTGTTCGGCCCCTGGGCCGGATCGATGCAGAACATGCACCCGGGCCTCGGCGCGGCCGTGGAGGAGCACTCGCAGTTCTTCGCCGAGCGCTGGGAACGCCTGTACCGGTCGCTGTACCCCATCTACGGCGTCGTCTTCGACGGCCCGCGCGCCCCGGGGACCGCCGCCCAGGTGCGTGGCTACCACGACACAATCAAGGGGATAGACAAGAAGGGCCGGCGCTACCACGCCCTCGACCCCGACACGTTCTACTGGGCGCACGCGACGTTCTTCTACAGTCTCGTGGTCTCGATCGAGTGGTTCGACGGCCCGCTGTCCCTCGCGGACAAGCACAGGCTGTTCGACGAGCACGTCCGGTGGTACCGGCTTTACGGGGTGTCGATGCGACCCGTCCCCGGCAGCTGGGAGGACTTCCTCGCCTACTGGGACCGCATGTGCCGGGAGGTGCTCGAGGACAACAAGGCGACCCGCGACGTGCTGGACCTCTCGCACCTCGAGCGGCCGCCGTTCCTGCGGTGGGTGCCCGCGAGTGTGTGGACGGTGCTGCGGCCACCGATGACCTGTGGGTTCCTCTGGCTGACGATCGGCCTGTACGACCCGCCGGTGCGCGCGCTGCTGGGCTACACCTTCTCCGAGCGGGAAGAACGGCTGCACCGCGCCATCGGCCGCTCGATCGGGCTGGGGGAGAAGCTGATTCCGCGACGCTACCGCTACCATCCGCGGGCCCGGGCCGGCTGGGACCGCGCATCGGGCCGCATCCCGGCGGACGCGCCCGTCGTGCACACGCCCGATCGCAACCTGCCGCCGGCGCATCTGCTGGACAGTCCGATGCACTACACGGGGGCACACGAGAATGTGAGCGGCGGCACGCGCTGAACCGTCGCGGGCGGTGGCGTCATGGCTGGACCGCTCGCAGGGGTGCCGGAATCCGGTCAGGGGCGCAGTAGGACCTTGGTGGCGCGCCGCTTGTCCATGGCTGCGTAGGCTTCGGCGACCTGCGCGAGGGGCAAGGTGAGGTCGAAGACCTTGCCGGGCTCGATGCGTCCGTTCCAGACCCGGTCGAGCAGGTCGGGGAGGTAGGCGCGCACCGGGTCTTCCAGAACATGTGCTGTTGCGGAAGGTCGGTGACGTGGGGGACACCGACCCAGCCCACCATGGCACCCGGGCGGGTCGAGCGCAGCGCTTGCAGAACGCCCACGTCACAGGCCCGATGGTGCACCCGGGCGATCTTCCGCACCTGCAAGCCCTCGCCGCCCGCATCCAGGCCGGCGAACCACCCCCGACCGAACTGGTGCGCCTGCACGGACCCGGCGGCCGGTGGCGAAGGCTCAGGTCACCGTGCGGCCGTTCCAGCTCGACGACGGACCCGCACACGTCGATCTGACCCTGGTCCAGATCACTCGCACGCTCGACCGGTACCGACCGCCGCCGTCCGTGCAGGGACGTGTCGTCTGCGCAGGTGAGCGAGTTGCCGACACGGCCGGTGCAGCCGGCACCGCCGGATCGGGGAACGAACCGTGCCGGCGCAGGGGATGGCATAGTGACCAACCGGGTACGCGCCAGGTGGAAGGGGTGGTGATGAGGGGCCGCAAGACGGGGGCAGGGGTGTGGGCGCTGGGGGTTGTCGTGGCGCTGGCCACGCAGACCGGCTGCGGCTGCCCGGCGTCGGCCCCCCTTGTCGCCGGCCAGCTTCTGGTCGCCTGCGGCGACAACCCCGAACGACTGACCAGCGAACAGCAGTTCGCTGCCCTGTGCGGAACTGCACCCATCCCCGCGTCGTCGGGCCAGCATCAGCGGCACCGACTCTCCCGGGGCGGCGACCGCACCGCCAACTCCGCGATCCATCGGATCGTGCTCGTGCGGATGTCCGCCGGCGACACGCGCACCGTCGACTACATCGCGCGACGCACGACGGAAGGGTAAATCCGAGCGCGAGATCATCCGGTGCCTCAAACGCTTCGTCGCGCGCGAAGTCTTCAAAATCATCCGGAGTCCGCAACCGGGGGCACGCACCGACACGGGCCGACTCCGACAACGTCGCCGAACACTGGCCATCCCGATCACCACGGCGGCGAACGCACTCGAGGTTCCCTACCAGCGTCTACGACGTCTGGAAATCGGGCAACGCCCCGACCCCGATCTCGCCGCCACCTACTCGCGGTGGCTCACCGACCGCGAACAGCAGTCCAGCTCCCAACCCCTGGCTGACACGGCTTGACACCAATAGGAGCATCCATCTTCATGGACGCAACCCATTCTCGACCCACGTGTATCCACCGCGAGCGCGGTGGCGCGGGTGCCGGCGGATGCGGATGCGGCATGGAGGAGGCCGTTGCCGGTGGCAAGGACGCGCATACGAACCTTCTCGCCCGCGGCCATCGGCGTGTGCAGGGCAACCGCTATCCGGCCCCGTCCGGGGACGACACTCCCTTGGCGGTGGATTTGCTGGTGCCGCTGACGGCCGGCGGGCGCATTGATGCCGTGTACGTCGGGGAGTACGGGTTCGACGTCATCCCGGGTTGAGCCTCGCGCCGGACGCCGCACCGGTCGAGGTGTCGATCCACGCCCCTGCATCGAGGAGACACGCTGGTCTTCGATGCACTGCTTCCGGACGTCGAGGCAGCGGTCGTTCTGAAGACACTCGCGTGGCACAGCCGATCGGCCGCAAACGATATCGGCGATCTCTGCTCGCTGATGACCATCGGGCACGAGCACAAGCCGCGACTGCCGGGGTAGAAGCTCGGTACCGCCCGGAGCGGAACACGTGGGGATGCTGCGCGGGCGTTGTACGTCTTGGTGGCGATGATCGATCGACAGCAGAGGATCGAGGGGCTGACCATGCCGGTCAGAGCACGCCTCGCGAGGCGCAGCGCACGATGTCACCAGCAGAAGATCAATTCGACGAGGACATGTGACCAGGAACAAGATCCTTCCACGCCACGCCACGCCACGCCACGCCACGCCACGCCACGGGATGGTATGGCTACCTGGGGGGCGGCGATGCTGTGGCCACGCCCGTGAGCTGGTTTACCACGTCCGGGCGGATCTGACCCAGCGCTGGGCGCCGGTGCGCTCGCCGCCCTGGACGTATCGGAGCTGCGCGACGGCGAACCGCCCCCACAGAACCTGCCACCGACAGCACAGCTCGCACTCGCCGCAGAGCGGTAATCGCGCTGCCGCAGCCGCGGCACGGCGTCGACCTCAGTCCACAACCGTAAGGGGACTTCGTCCAGTTGGCTCGATGGCCGTCACGTACGGCGATGCGGTTCGCCGACCTACCTGGACGCGAAAGTGCGAGGGCACAAGAGCATGTCAGGGAAATGATGTCAGCCAGGGAGAACAAACTATTGACCTTCCGATCGGAAGGGATTAAATTCATCGGTCAAGCGGATCCGAGTTCGTGATCGGGCCCCACGCCCGCGGCGCCTAGCCGCGTGTCGTTGTCGGCAACTCGGTGCGAGGAGTGTGCCCCCATATGGCTGTCAATTCCACTGGTAGAAAACGGTTATCGAGCAGGAACATCCGAGTGGCCGGCGACTCGACGAGGGTATGCAGCTGTCGAGGGGCAAATTCACCTGAGAGTCGGCCATCCGGGGTAACGACCTGGTCCCACTGCAGAACTCTCCTGTCGAGATATATCCTCCGGCAGAAACTCTCGCCCGAGTTTCCTTGTTTGAGCTGCAGTTCGCGGGCCATCGGATCGGCACGGCGGGCGACTGGCCGGACGTGCTGGTCGCGACCAAGACGGCCGAGCAATACCTGCGTTGTCGATTCGCGGAGCGGGCGGAAATCGCCGAGGCGAACGTCACCGCATTTCACGCCGACTACGCGTTCGAGGACACCACCGAGTCCTGCGCATCGCGATATGAGGTCGCGACGGCGAATCTGCCGGAGGGGCGGAACCGTACAGTCTCCGAGAACCTTGCGCTCGCCTACGGACTGCTGATCGGAGCCCGCAGCGCGGGCAGGCCGCTGTTCCTCTGCGTGACCGGGTCATGCCCGCGTTGGACCTGCGGCAGGGACTTGCGCGCCACCAGTCCCACGGAGCGTGGACCTTCCAAGCCGAGGACGAGAGTGCGGCGATCGTTGCCGCGGTGGGTGCCTCCTTCGGAGGTCACTTGGTTGTGACCTCGTGCCGCTGGACGGGGTGGACGCTGGTTCTCTGGTGGTCCACGACGCTCACGACGAGGATCCGTCGATCGCATTCATGCTCGCGCGTCTGCCGGACCGGCAGGGGCGAGTCGTCCCGGTCGGCAGCTTCTGCGACGTGGCCCGGCCCGCGTCCGACGATCTGGTCAAACGAGCAGATCGCGCAGGCCTGCACCGGGACCGCGTCGGACCTGGCCGCGGTCATCAGCGGCGGCGACAGCCGGTTGGTGGGTTCGGGCGTACGGCGGTGACCCATCTCCCATCCGGAACGACCACACGAAGGAGTAGGAAGTGATCATCGATCAAGTAGGCGTCGTGGGTGGTGGCCTCATGGGGACGGGCATCGCGCGTGTCTGTGCGCTCGCCGGCGCCGATGTCGCGGTCTGCGAGGTGGACGCCGAGCGGGCGGAGGCGGCGCGGGCACGCACCGAACGTTCGCTGCGGCGCGCCGCGGCGGCGGGCAAGATCACCGACGCAGACTGCAACGGTGCGTTGGGGCGGCTGCACTACACCGCATCGCTCGAAGACCTCGCCGAACGCGAGTTGGTCATCGAAGCCATCGTCGAGGACGAGCGGGCCAAGACGGACCTGTTCGCCGCGCTCGACAAAGTGGTCGTCAGCCCGTCCGCCGTGCTCGCCTCGAACACCTCTTCCATCTCGATTACCAAGCTGGCCGCCGCAACCACGCGCCCGGAACGGGTTGTCGGTCTGCATTTCTTCAATCCCGTACCCGCGCTGCGCCTGGTGGAGCTGGTACCGACGCTGCACACCCAGGCGGCGACGATCGACCGAGTCGAGCGGTTCGCCAGCGATGACCTCCGGAAGCTGGTGATCCGCTCGCAGGACCGCGCGGGGTTCGTGGTGAACGCGCTGCTGACCCCGTACCTGCTGTCCGCGGTACGCATGCTCGAGGCGGGATTCGCGGCGGCCGAGGACATCGACCGCGGCATGGTCGAGGGCTGCGCGCACCCGGTCGGCCCGCTGTCGCTGGCGGACTTCGTCGGACTGGATATCCTCCTCGCTGCCTCGACCTCGATGTACGAGGAGTTCCGGGATCCGGGTTTCGCGCCACCGCCGTTGCTGCTGCGCATGGTCGAATCCGGATTCCTCGGTGAGAAGACCGGCCGCGGCTTCTTCACCTACTCGTGATGCCCAGTTTCGAAGGAGCTTCCATGCCCTCAGCCAACTCCTACGCGGGATTCACCGTGTCCCCGAAGGCGACGTGGTCGCTGGCCGGTGCGTCCGGTACAGGCGGTGATGCCACCGCGCCGAGCACCCTGATATGGCCGCTGCGCCGGGCCGCTCGACTGCATGGCGACTCGATTGCGATAGTCGATGGGGCGACGCGACTGAGTTATGCGCAGTTGTGGTCCTGGTGCGACCGGCTGGCCGCGGGTTTGGCGGGGCGCGGGGCGGTTCGGGGTGACCGGATCGGCATCCTTGGAGCCAACAGTGCCGAGTATCTCGCCGCCTACTTCGGGGTACCGGCTGCGGGTTACGTGCTGGTCCCACTGAATGCGCGTCTCGCCGACGCCGAGATGATTGCGATCATCAATGACTGCGAGCCGGTGATCGTGGTGGCGGACGAGGCTCATCTCGCCCGCGCCGAGTCGCTGTCGGCATCGACCGATGCCACCGTCGTGGACTTCGGACGGTTGCTCGGCGAACCGATCGAGTGCACCGCCTCGGACGGTGGGAGCGAGGTCGGTGCCCAGGATCTCGCGGCAATCTTCTACACCGGAGGTACGACGGGACGGGCGAAGGGAGCGATGCTTACCCACGGCAATCTCACCGCGAACGCGCTGCACATGATCGCGGGACTCGGCTATCGCTCCGATGACGTCTATCTGCACTGTTCACCGATGTTCCATCTCGGCGACGGGATGTCGACCTATCCGATGACCTGGGTGGGCGGACGACACGTCGTAATTCCGCGTTTCGAGCCCGAGGCCGTGGTCGATGCGATCGAGACTGAGGGGGTGACCTGTACCTTCCTGGTGCCGACGATGCTCACGCTGCTTCTCGAGTACCTGGACGGGACGGACCGAGATCCGAACCTGTCGTCGCTGCGTGTCGTGGTGCACGGCGGTGCGCCGATCGCGCCGATGCTGCTGAACAGGGCGATGGAACGGCTGGGATGCTCCTTCACGCAGTCGTATGGCATGACCGAGGCCGGGCCGATCCTGAGCTTCCTCCCCGACGAGGGCCTGCTGCTCGGCAGCCGGATCCTGAATTCCGCCGGGCGTCCGGTGGTCGGGGTCGAGGTGCGGGTGGTGCGGCCGGACGGAACGGACTGTGAGGTCGGCGAGACCGGCGAGATCATCGGTCGGGGACCGAACTTCGCGGTCGGGTACTGGCGGCAGCCGGAGGTGACCCGGGAGCGGTTCCGCGACGGCTGGTACTGGACGGGGGACTTGGCCTATCGCGATGAGGATTTCTACCTCTACATCGTCGGTCGGGCCGGTGATGCGATCATCAGCGGTGGTGAGAACGTCTATGCCGCAGAGGTAGAAGCCGTACTTGCTCAGCATCCGGACCTGGTCGAAGCCGCGGTGATCGCGGTGCCGTCATCTCAGTGGGGTGAGCAGGTCCACGCCGCCGTCGTGATCCGGCCGGGAGCGGCGACGACCGAGGCGGATCTCGATCGGCATTGTCGCGCACTGATAGCCGGCTACAAGATCCCGCGCTCGTACGAGTTCCATACTCAGCTCCCGCGCACCGGGCCTGGAAAGATCGACAAATTGGCATTGCGGCGTCCGCATTGGACGGCGCATGGAAGGGACGTGTCATGATCACATCGGATGGTGGGGAGAACAGGGTCGCGCTCGTGACCGGTGCCTCTCGTGGAATCGGAGCGGCCTGTGCTTTGCGTCTTGCGGCGCAGGGGTACGCAGTCGCGGTGAACTTCGCGCGGTCCGGCCATGAGGCGGAGTCGGTTGTGAAGCAGATCCGTGCCGACGGCGGGCGGGCCGTGGCGATTCGGGCGGACGTAGGGGCGGAGGGCGCGGGCGAGGAGCTCGTGGGTGAGACGGTGCGTCGGCTCGGGCCACCGCTGGTGGTGGTCAACAATGCCGGGGTTCAGCGGTCCCGGGCGATGATCCGTCAGACGCGTGACGAATTCGACCAGATGCTCGACATCAATGTCCGTGGGGCCTGGTCGGTGACCCGCGCCGCGCTGCCGCACATGTACGACGCGGGCTGGGGACGCGTGGTGTTCGTCAGCTCGGTTCTGGGTGCCACCGGTGGGCCCGGCGACACCGGGTACGGCGCTTCGAAGGGGGCGTTGCTGGCGATGTCGAAGAGCCTGGCGCTCGAGGTCTCCCGACGCAATATCACCGCCAACGCGGTGCTGCCGGGAACGATCCTTACCGACATTGTCACCGACGTCGATCCGGCGGTGCTCGAAGCCAATATCGCGGCGATCGCCGCGCGGCGCGGGGGTGAGCCCGAGGAGGTGGCGGCCGTCGTCGCTTTCCTGTGCTCTCAGGACGCCTCCTATGTCAGTGGTGCGGAGGTCGTGGTGCACGGCGGTGGGTGGCTCACGCTTCCGCCGTCGAAATAGCACTGGTGGCATCGGATTCGAAACACGGAGGTAAGGACAAGTGCAGTACGGAATCGGCTTGTACACCGGGCAGGTACCTCCGGGCGAGGACCTCGGGTTCCACGACGAGTACGCCCGGATCATCGAGCAGGCGACTCTGGCCGAAGAGGCGGGCCTGGACTCGATCTGGTTGAGCGAACACCACGGGGCGACGGACGGATATCTTCCCTCGTTGTTGCCGATCGCGGCGGCGATCCTCGGTGCGACGACCCGGTTGGTGGTGGGGACGGCGGTGCTGCTGGCACCTTTCCACAATCCGCTTCGGCTGGCGGAGGACGTTGCGGTCCTCGACCAGATGTCGGGGGGCCGTTTCATCCTTGGGATGGGAACTGGGTGGCGGCGCGGCGAGTTCCGGTCTTTCGGGGTGAACATGGCGACCCGCGGACGGGCACTGGAGGAGACCGTCGAGATCCTCCGGCGGGCGTGGCAGGGGGGCCGATTCGGGTTCGAGGGGCGGGTGCACCGGATCGACAGCGCGATCGTCAGGCCCGAGCCCTTCACGCCCGGCGGGCCGCCGATCTGGCTCGGCGGGACGGGGCCGCGGGCACTGGATCGGGCCGGCCGCCTGGGGGACGGATTCTTCGGGGTCTGTACCCCGTTCGACCCCGCCATGGCGACCTTCTCCCAGGTACTCGAGTCTGTGCCTGAGCACCGGCGAGCGGGTTTCTCGTTCGGCCAGCTGAGGTCCGGTTTCATCGCGGACGACCCCGAACTCGGTTGGAAGCTCACCGGGCGCGGTATGACCTACACGATGGACGTGCACGCTCGGTGGGCTGCGGAGGAAGCCGGCAATGCGGTCGAGGTGGACACGATGCTCACGCCGGAGGAGGTTGTGCGGCAGTACAACCTGATCGGCACACCCGATGAGGTCACCGCGGCGTTGCGGCCGTACGAGCAGCGCTTCGCGGCGCGCACCGATTCTCATCTCTGTTTCCGGCTCTATCATCCCTACATGCCGCAGGACGCGGTGCTGGACGCGGTCGGTACGTTCGGTAGGGTGGTGGTTCCCGCCCTGCGCACCTCGGCCGGCGGTGGGCCGCAGCCGGGGTGATTGCGGGGCACGCGCCGCACCTACTGGAGGAAAGCCCGTGCCACCCAAGCGCTCCGCCGAGCGGCATGCCGAGGTCCTCGACGCTGCCATTGAGCTGATCCGCCAGAAGGGCATCGACGGGACGAGCCTGCAGGACATCGCCGATGCGGTCGGTATCAAGAAGGGCAGCCTGAACACCTACTTCTCCTCCAAGGAGGAGCTGGTCGAGCTGATCCAGGCCAGATTCACCGAGGTGGCGGAGCGGGAGCTGCGCATCATCGGGGAGCGCACCGACCTGACACCCGATCAGCGGCTGCGTGAACTGCTCTATTTCCATGCCGAGCACTGCACCCTGCGGGTCTCCTCGCCGGTGCTGGTCGGCTTCATGCAGCTGTGGACGTCGTCCTCGTCGCCGGGTGGACGTCACCAGCCGTCTGTGGTGCGCGAGTACCAGCGCGTCTTCGAGGACGCCGTCGCGCAGTGTGCGCGTAAGCGCATCTTCCGGAAGATCGATCCCGTGCTCACCGTGAACGGGCTCATGGGCAGCATGAGCTGGTGTGCATTCTGGTACAACGAGGACGAGCACGGACCGTTGCGGCCGCTTGTGGACGAGATCATCGATATGGCCTTCGACGGCCTGCGCGCGAAGGGCTGACGCGCCGCGGGCACGGGCGGTAGCCGACCGCCTGCGCCCGTGGCGTGTGCTGGCGGTCAGCGCTGCGCGAGGCGGGCGCCCGCGTCGAGTCGGATGACCTCGCCGTTGAGCATCTCGTTGGTGATCACCGCACAGGCCAGGTCGGCGAACTCGTCCGGGCGGCCCAGGCGTCGCGGGTGGGCGACCGCGGCCGTCAGCTGGTCCTGCAGGTCGGTTGGCAGGTCCGTGGTCAGTGTGGTCTCGAATGCGCCGGGGGCAATTGTGGCGCAGCGGATTCCGTACTGGGCGAGTTCGCGGGCGGCGGGGAGGGTCATGCCTGTGACGCCGGCTTTGGATGCCGAGTACGCCAGCTGGCCCTGCTGACCTTCGAACGCGGCGATGCTCGCGGTGGTGACGATCACGCCGTTTTCCGTGTCGGCCCGCTGGTTCTTGCTCATGTGCCAGGCGGCGGCGCGCAGGACGTGAAACGTTCCCCGCAGGTTGACGTCGATCACATGGTTGAACCGTTCGGGGGCGACCGGTCCTTGCTTGCCGATGAGTCGGAATCCTCCGGCGACGCCCGCGCAATGCACGACGATGTCGACCCGGCCGAAGGTGCGAACCGTGGTGTCGAATGCGGCGTCGACCTCGTCGGGGGAGATCACGTTCGCGGCGAGGGGGAGCCAGGTTTCGCTCGGGGTGCCGGGTGGGGCGGACAGGTCCAGCGCGGCGATCCGGGCGCCGCGTTGGGCGAGCATCTGCGCGGTGGCCTCTCCTAGTCCCGCCGCGGCTCCGGTGACCACGGCAACTGCTCCGGCGATCTGCATGTCATCCTCCTGTGTGATTCAAGCCTCAATCCGATCGGAATGTGATCTACGTCTTGTCCCGAGCGAGAATCGGCGTTACCCTTCCATTCGACAGGATAACAGCCGGTGCCTCGGAGGCGAGGCTCTAGATACCTGAAATCTATTGGCCTAGAGGTCAATCCAGTCCGTCACGGCGTGGCGTCGACAATGATGGAGGATCCGCATGCTGTCGCATGAAGACAATGAACTCCTGACCCGGGTAGACGGGGAAGCGCCGATGGGGGCGTACCTCCGCGAATACTGGACACCCGCAGTCCGCTCCCAGCGGTTGATCGCCGACGGCGTTCCCGTGCAGGTCCGACTCTTCGGCGAGGACTTCGTGGCCTTTCGCGCCACGGACGGCAGGGTCGGCTTCCTGGACGAGTCGTGCCCGCACCGGGGGGCCTCGCTCGCGCTGGCCCGGAACGAGGACTGTGCACTGCGGTGCATCTACCACGGCTGGAAGATCGACGTGTCGGGCGCCGTTGTCGAGGTGCCGTCCGAGCCCGCCGATCGACTGGCGGACATGGCCGACAAGATCACGATCGGCAAATACCCTACCCGGGAGGCCGGCGGCGTGGTCTGGGTGTACCTCGGGGTGCACGACGACCCGCCCGAGTTCCCCCGGTTCCCGTTCGACAAGGTACCGGCCGACCACGTGCGGGCCCTGGTCGCCGAGACGCACTGCAACTGGCTGCAGGCAGTCGAGGGGACCCTGGACTCCTCACACGTGTCGATCCTGCACCAGGCCTGGTTGGGGCAGAGTACCGGCAGCCTGGGCAAGGCGGCGGAAGACTCCGCACCACGATACGAATCCGACGAGACGGGTTACGGCATCCGCTTCGCCGCGATCCGGCACTCCGGCGACGATCAGCATGTGCGGGTGACCGAGTTCGTGATGCCCTGGATGGCCTACATCCCGACCGGCGACGAAGATCGGGTCGCCATCATCGGAACCCCCATCGACGACGAACACTCCCGCCAGTGGTTCATTCGGTGGAACGACGACCATCCGCTCACCGAGGACACCGACACCCACTTCTGGTACCGGGACCTGACGGGGGCGCCGGACGACTTCACCGAGCTGGTCCGGGGCAAGGGCAGCTGGGGGCAGGACCGCTCGCTCATGTCCGACGGACACTTCTCCGGCTTCACCAATCTCATTCTCGAAGATGTCGCGATCCAGGAGAGCCAGGGGCCGATCGTCGATCGTTCCAAGGAGAAGTTGGGCACCAGCGACATCGCGGTCGTGAAGACGCGCCGTCTGATGCTGGATTCCGTTCGAGCACACCAAGAGGACGGGACAGTGTTCGGTCGGAAGGATCCGCTCGCCCGGCCCGGCACCGCCGGCGTGGCGATAACGATCGAGACCACCGGAGACTGGCGTACCGCCGCGGCCGGCGAGGCCCGGTATGTCTAGCCCCGGCCGTGCCGGCTTCGCGGACTGGCAGGCGATCCGCGCCCTCACCGCAAGCTACAACCGCTGTTTCGACAGGTCGGACGCGCAGGGTTGGGCGTCGACCTTCATCCCGTCCGGCCGCCTCGAGGTCGCCGGCGAGGGGGTCGCCTACGCGGGGCACGACGAACTCCGCGACTTCTGCTCGTCCCGGGGATGGGGGATCCTGCACATGACCCTCGACCCCGAGGTCACCGTCGACGGTGACCTCGGCGAGCAGCGCTGCAATCTCGTGATGTTCCGGCGGTACGAAAACCGGGAGCGGCCGACCCTGCTGGCGACGGGGCGGTACACGGACACCCTGATCCGCACCCCCGAAGGGTGGCGCTTCGAGTGCCGGGTCGTCGAGTTGGACAATCGGCTGGGCTACACACCGGAAGGGCCGAAATGACATACATACCGGGTCCTCACGGAAACTCCAGCCCCGACAGTGCGGCGTCACCGGTCGACGTCGTGGTGTTCGGCTCCGGCGCAGCGGGATTCGCAGCCGCGCTGGCCGCGGCCGAGGAAGGCGCCACCGTGCAGCTGTACGAAAAGTCGGAGGTGCTCGGCGGAACCACCGCGAAATCGGGCGGCGTCTACTGGATTCCCGACAACCACCTCATGCGAGAGCACGGCATCGAGGATCCCCAGGACCGCGCGGTCAGGTACATGGCACGGGTGAGCGCCCCCGAACGCTACCGCGCCGACGACGCACTGCTGGGGTTGTCCCACTGGGAATACGATCTGCTCACCGGCTACTACCGGATCGCCTCCGAGGCGGTGGAATTCCTCGACGGCATCGGGGCACTGCGGTCGACGATCGAGACGGCACTTCGGTTTCCCGATTACCACATGACCCTGCCCGAGCAAGGGGGCGTGTTCGGGCGGGCGCTGTGTCCCGCCGACGAACACGGACGCCCGGCGGGCGGCGACGAACTCATCGCCCAGTTGGCGGCGGCCGCCGCGCGCAGCGGTGTCCGGGTCGCCACCCGGCACGCCTTCGTGGGACTGGAGATCGACGACGGCCGGGTGGTCGGTGCGGTGGTGCGCGACCTCGAGGCCGAGCGTGACAGCACCATCCGTGCGGAACTGGGCGTCGTGCTCGCCGTCGGGGGCTTCACGCACGACGCCGAGCGCCGAGCCCGTTACCTACCCGCTCGGGTGTGGGGCGGATGCGCCGCGGGCACGAACACCGGGGATGCGCTCCCGGCGTTCGAGGCCCTGGGCGTGCCCCTGCACAACATGGACCGCGCCTGGTGGGACCAGGTCGCGATCGAGCACACCCGGGTGGGGGCGACCGAGACCCGCGCAGGAATGTGGGTCGCCCCGGGGGACTCGTCCCTGATCGTGGATCTCGACGGGCGACGGATCGTCAACGAGAAACAGTTCTACAGCGACCGGGCCAAGGTGCACCTCGGGCCCGACGCGCCGGAGCTGCTCGTGCTGGTCTTCGACGGCCGGACCGAGGAGCTGTTCTCGAGGGAGCCGTTCGCCTATCCGTTGGCGCTGCCCGGCGAGCCGCGGTCGCACCTCGTGTCGGGCGAGAGCTGGCAGGAGTTGACCGAGAATCTCGCCGACCGGCTGCACTCGCTCGCGGCGGTGACCGGCGGCGCCCGGCTCGGCGCAGACTTCGGGTCGAACCTGGTCGACACGGTTGCCCGTTTCAACGAGCTGGCGCGCGCGGGCGTCGATTCCGACCACGGCCGCGGGAGTGAACCGATCGAGGCGTTCTTCACCGGCGAACCGCGCGCTGGCGGCGGCCCGAATCCGGTGATGGCGCCGCTGCGCGGGCGGGGACCGTACTTCGCGGTGCTGATCGGACTCGGGACGCTCGACACCAAGGGGGGCCCGCGTACGACTACCGACGGCCAGGTGCTCGGCGGTGACGGCGTCCCGGTGGAGGGCCTCTACGCCGCGGGGAACTGTGCGGCGTCGCCGTCCAACGACGGTTACTGGGCGGCCGGGGCGACGATCGGCCCGGCGTTGGCGTTCGGGTACAGCGCGGGGCGGCACCTGGCCTCCCGACGGGCCGTGGAGACCGAGTCCCGGATGCGGGAAGTGTCGAGATGACCTTCATCATCGGAGCGGCGTGCATCGATGTCATGGACCGGTCCTGCCTGCAGGAGTGTCCGGTCGACAGCATCTACGAGGGCGCCCGCAAGCTGTACATCCACCCCGTCGAGTGCGTGGACTGCGGTGCCTGCGAGCCGGCCTGCCCGGTGGAGGCGATCGCCTCCGATCGCGACGAGGACGAGGACTTCGCACCGTTCGTCGCCGACGCCGTCGAGTTCTTCCAATCCGTGCTGCCGGGCCGGGTGAACCCGATCGGGTCGCCGGGCGGCGCGCGAAGCACCGGGCCGGTCGGAGTGGACAGCCGCTATGTGCGCGAGCTGCCCCCGGCCGGTTCCTTTACCTAGCCGCGGCGCGGAAGCCGCGGACCACCAGAAGGAGAGACAGCATGACCAAGGTGACAGTTGTCAGTGCGCACGGGCTGGACTGGGTGTGGCGGACCGGCGGAACGATTCTCAAGTACGTCCAGGCCGGGGCGGAGGTGACCGTCGTCTGCCTGTCGATGGGCGAGCGGGGCGAGTCGGCGTCGGCGTGGGCGGAGCCGAACCAGTCCGCGGAGCGGGTGCGGGCGATGCGGCTGGCCGAGGCGGAGAAGGCCGCGGCGGTGGCGGGGGTCGAACTGCGCACCTACGACTGGGGCGACTACCCGATGATCATCGATGACGAGCGGCGCCTGGAGATGGTGCGGCTGCTGCGCGAGCTCCGTCCGGATGTCGTGCTCACGCACGGTCGCCGCGACCCCAACAATCCGGATCACGTGGCCACCGCCCGCGTGGTCGAGGACGCCGCGATCTGGGCCCGGGCCCACGGTCGCCTGCCGGAGTCGGAGCGGTTCGTCGTTCGGCAGATCCACGGTTACGAACCGGAGTTCCCGGAGTTCTGCGACTTCCAGCCGGACACCTACATCGATATCAGCGATGTCGCCGAGCAGAAGCTCGAGATGATGCAGTGCTCGCAGGTACAGCAGTTCATGATCGAGGTCTACGAGCAGCGGGCGCGTTATCGGGCGATCATGGCCGGGCTGCTGCTCGATCGCAAGGTCACCCACGCCGAGGCCTTCGAACGTTTCCTGCCCGCCGCGGGAGGGCTGTTCTGATGGACAACTTGCCCGTCAGCCCGTCGATCGTCGACCGTGTGGACCGGCGCGTCGGCGCGCACGCGGCGGAGTTCGCCGAGCTCGGCGTCGCGACGGTGCACGAATCACAGGGGCGCAGCGGGCTCATGGATCCCGCGATCAAGCCGCTTGTGGCTGGCTCCCGCGTCGCGGGACCCGCGGTGACGTGCCTGAACCATCCCGGGGACAACCTGATGTTGTTGGCCGCGCTCGACCTGTGCCGGGAGGGGGATGTCCTGGTCGTCGGGAACCTGGCGCCGTCCACCGCCGGCATGGTCGGTGAGATCATCGGCAGCATCCTGGTGGCCCGTGGGGCCGCGGGTCTGGTGGTGGACGGGGGCGTGCGCGACATCCGTGAGCTCCGCCGGCTGCCGTTGCCGGTGTGGACCAGGACGGTGTCGGCGATGGGGACCACCAAGGGCGGGCCGGGGTGGGTCAACACCCCGGTCGTCGCCGGCGGGACAACTGTGCGGCCGGGGGACCTGGTGGTCGCCGACGACGACGGTGTCGTGGTGGTTCCCCGCGAGTCGGCCGACGAGGTCTTGGCCCGTGCCCGGGACCGGGCCGAGCGGGAGTCGCTGCTGCTCAAGGATATTGCGGCCGGTCGGTGGCCCGGGTTGTCGCCGGAGTTGCGCGAGCAGCTGCGCCGGCTCGGCGTCACGCGGATCCCCGGCCCGCACTAGGACAATCTCTCCCGAGAGGGGTACTCATGCGTTTGTGTTCGTTTCTGTCCGGGGAGGTCGCGCATGCCGGTGTCGCCGGCGTCGATGATTCCGTCCTCGACGTGACCCGGATCGTCGAGGCCCGAGGTGACGATCTCCCGCGGACGGTGGCGGGGTGGGTCGAGCTCGGCTCCGCCGGGATCGACCGGCTGCGTCGGCTGTGTGCGGAGTCGTCTTCGGAGCATGTCGTCGGCGACGTCGGTGATCTCACGCTGCTGGCGCCGATGGGGCGACTGGCGCGCAACGTGATCTGTGTCGGTGCCAACTATCGGGAGCACATCGAGGAGTCCGTGCGCGCGGTGGGAGAGATCGACGTGCCGGACGCGCCCGTGTATTTCACGAAGGACGTGCGCAGCGTGTGCGGCCCGTTCGAGGACATCAGCTGGGATCCGGCGGTGAGCGCGCAGCTCGACTGGGAGGTGGAGCTGGCCGTCGTGATCGGGCGCGCAGGCCGCAACATCCGGCCGGCGGACGCGCTCGGGCACGTCTTCGGTTACGCCGTGTTCAACGATGTCAGCGCCCGGGACGTCCAGCTTTCCCGGAATCAGTGGTGGAAGGGCAAGAGCATCGAGGGCTCGTCACCGTTCGGCCCGTTCTTGGTGACGAGCGACGAGATCGCCGATCCGCAGGATCTCGAGCTCACGTGCTGGGTCGACGGCGTGGAGATGCAGCGTTCCACGACCAAGCTGATGATCCACGATGTCGCGGCCCTGATTGCGGATCTGAGCCGGACGTTGACGCTCGAGCCCGGGGACGTCATCAGTACCGGGACCCCGGCCGGCGTCGGGTTGGCCCGTACCCCGCCGCAGTGGCTTGTACCCGGATCCGTTCTCGAGAGTGAGATCACCGGGCTGGGCCGACAGTGCAACCGCGTCGTCGAAGCTGGAGTGTGAACTCTCATGGCAAATCTCGTCGGTGTTTTCGGTACCTCTCACAGTCCCGCGTTGATCACTCCGGTGTCCGACTGGCCGGCTCTGGAGCCGAACATCGCGCGCCCGGGGCTGGACCGCCTCGTCGGTGACGTGCGGGACCTCTGGGACGCGCACGAGGCGCGCTTCGACGCCGCCACGGCGACGCTGCGCGCGGCTGTTCTCGCGGTGGAGCCGGATGTGCTCCTGATCGTAGGCAGTGACCAGGGCGAGAACTTCGGTCCGCGGTCCGCGCCCGTGTTCGAGATGTATCTCGCCGAGCATCTCGACGCGAGCGCGGCGAACCGGCGCGACGAGGGACCCGAGCAGTTTCGGATCTCCGTTCCGATCGCTCGGGATCTCGGGATCGATGTTCTGAAGTACTTGTGTCACAATGGTTTCGACATCGCTCACACCTCGGAGACGGTCGACGAGTACGGTATCGGGCATGCGGTGACCTGGCCGATGCGCTTTCTCGATCTGGTCGATTCCGGGCTCGCATTGCTGCCGGTGGTGACCAACGTGTGGAATCCGCCGAACGTACCGAGTGTGGAGCGGTGCGTGGCCTTCGGTCAGGCACTGCGCGCGGCGATCGAGGCGGCCCCCGCGCAAACCCGGGTCGCGGTGCTCGCCTCCGGTGGGCTGAGCCACCTCGTGCTCGACGAGGAGCTGGATGCTCGGGTCCTGGCCGTGCTGCGCTCGGACGACGTCGGCCTGTGGGGGAGCATCGGGGACGACGAGCTCCGACTTGCCCACGACAAGCACGGCCTGCCACTGCGCCTCAACGGCACGGCGGAGATCACCGACTGGATCATCGCCGACGCCTGCGCGCAGGCCCCCGCCGACATCATCGACTACGTGCCGGCGTACCGCACCCGATCCGGCTACGGGGTCGGCATGTGCTTTGCCCAGTGGAACCTGCCGACCTGATCCGCACTCCGGCGTAATCCTTCGGCGGACTCCATGCTCGCAGCCTCGGCCGAGGAAGACGTCGGGCTCCGGTCGCCGGTGCGGCACTGTTCCCGGATCGTCGTCGAGCCGCCGACGAACATCGAGATGCGCACCGAGTACCCGAAGAACACTTTCAACGCTCTGCTCGCCGAGGTCGTCGTCGCACGCACCTGGGACGGGACCAGGGCACGCCCTTGCACCACACCAGCCGTCATACGTCGAGGCGGGCGCCGCCCGCCTGAACACCAACTGTCACATCAGAAAGGACTCACCCATGTCCCTGAACGGATACCACGGCTCCGAAAACGACATCCTCATCGAGATCGAGAACCGCATCGCGTGGATCACCTTCAACCGGCCGGAGGCGTTGAACGCGTTCGGACCGGCCCAATTCCACCGTCTCGCCGACCTGCTCGACGGCGTCTCGGTGAACCCCGATGTCGGCGTCGTGGTGCTGACCGGCAACGGGCGCGCCTTCTCGGCCGGTGGCGACGTGCGGGAGTTCACCAAGAAGGGCCTCGTCGACACCGGGGTGTATGCCCTGCGCGCGATGACCTCCATTCGATCCTGCCGCAAGCCGGTGATCGCGATGGTCAACGGGATCGCGGTCGGCGGCGGTAACGAGCTGGTCATCGCGGCCGACCTCGCCATCGCGGCGCGCAGTGCTCGGCTGGGTCAGGCCGGCACGATGATCGGCGCGTGTCCCGTGCTGGGCGGGACGAACGTCCTGCCCCTCCAGATCGGCGAGAAGCGCGCGAAGCAGATCGTCTTCTTCAGCGAGAAAGTCCCGGCCGAGCAGGCGTTCGAATGGGGTTGGGTCAACGCGGTCGTCGACGACGCCGACCTGAAGTCGACGACCCGCGAGTGGGCCGAGCGGTTGCTCGCGCTGCATCCGCAGTCGCTCCAGATCGCGAAGGCGGGCAGCAACGTGTGGTGGAATTACTCCTACGACACGATGGTCAATGGCCTGGACATGATTGCGATGGGTGTGCCGGCCGAATCCGTCGACGAGGGACGAGACGCCTTCCTGGCCAAGCGTCCGGCGGACTACTCACCCTGGCACTGATCTCCCGCCTTCTCCCGTCGTTACACCCCCGTCGCACGGAAATGGGTACGGTGCATGACCGGTATGCGATCTCGATGCTGATCCAGGCGCTGCCGGCGGCCGTGCACTCCCTTGCTCCCGCGGTCTTTCCGGCCGGACTGCGGGGCATCGGGAACAGTGCGGGGCAACCGCATCGGCTGAATCGCCGGAATAGCTGGAGGACATCGCTGCCGACGTCGAGCAGGGAGGCCGGTCCGCTGACAAGTGCGACGTGGTGCGCGGGATTGTCACGATGGCGGTGGCCGGCGCCGAGTGGACCGGACGCCGGAGGATGCGGGTGGGCCCCGGATTCGACGACGTCACATCGATCGGATCGGCCGACGCTACGTCGGGCCGGCCTCCGGCCGGGGCATCGGCTATCCGGAGTCGTTCGATCCGAGCCTCGTCCGGACGCGGTGTTGCCCCGTGGACCAGGCGGTCCTGCGCACCTACACGATCCGTTCCGTCCACCCGCGTCCACGCGTCCTGGCTGTCGGGTGCGGCTGCGGCGCGGCACCGAACCGGGTGACCAGGGCGGGCATCTTCGCAATCTCGCTGTGCGACCTGATCACTCGGATCAACGGTGCTGTCGGCCGGTCCGGTGTGCCTGACCGCGCCGGCGCTCGAGCGCACTCACCGAGACCCGTTCGCCGAGAGTGGGCCTGACGGCGGGCGCTGTCGGCGCCGAAGCCGGATGCGGGGAGGCAAGAGCGCGCCTCGGGTCTTGCCCGGCAGCGTGCCGCTGGTGCGGTGGTCCGTGGTCGACTCGGTTCCCGCCCGCCGGATTGGTGAGACAGCTCACATTTTTTCATTGACCTTCCGATCGGAAGGCCTTAATCTCGGATCCATCGCCCGAATCCGGGGCACACCATTCACCGGCTACCGGCCCTACCCAATCTGGGGGAGCAGTGGACACAAGCAACAGCGAATACAACAACCGCTATGTCGCCACCCTTCATGATCCCGACACGATCCACCGCGAGATGCGGGCCAGATGTCCCGTCCAGCACAGCGAGACCCACGGCGGATTCTGGGCGTTGACCCGCTACCAGGAGGTCGACGCGGCCACCCGGGACACCGAGCGGTTCTCCTCCCTGCCGACCATCACCTTGCCGTCCGTCGGCGCGCCCCGACCGTTCATTCCGATGGAGTCCGATCCACCGCAACACTCGAAATACCGCTCACTTCTCAACGTCGTCTTCAATGCCCGCCGGTTCGCGGAACTCGAGGGCGAAATCCGCAAGCACGCCGTCGAGCTGATCGAACGCTTCACCGCCGCCGATGAAGCCGACCTGGCGCGGGACCTGGCGTTCCCGCTGACGACGCGGGTGATCACCTGGCTGCTGGGAATCCCCGACGAGGACGTCTCCCGGTTCAGTGACTGGTCTCTCGGGCTGGTCTCCGTCGCCTCGCCGGAGGAGGGCCTCGCACTGCAGATGGAGATCCGCGACTACTACGTCCGCCACATCGCCGCCCGTCGAGAGAATCCGACCACAGACCTTGCCAGCCATCTGCTTTCGTCGACCATCGACGACCGCGCGGTCACCGAGGAGGAAGTTCTCGACATCTACCTCTCCCTGACCGGGGCCGGCGGCGAAACTACCGCAGCGGCAGCCAACCACATCTTCACCCTGATCGATCGTCACCCCGAGCTCCGCTCACAACTGCAGGCCCACCCCGAGATGCTGACCTCGGCAGTCGAGGAGTTCCTGCGCTACATCTCCCCCGTTCCCGGCTTCGCGCGCACGACCACGTGCCCGGTCGAGGTTGCCGGGACGGTGATCCCGGAGGGTGAACGCGTGTGGTTGTCGTGGCTGTCCGCCAATCACGACGAGGCGGCCTTCGACGAGCCGGCCCAGATCCTCCTGGATCGAAGGCCGAACCGGCATCTCGCATTCGGAGCGGGCGTGCACCGGTGCCCGGGCGCGCCGCTGGCCCGGATCGAACTGCGCATCATGGTCGAGGAAATCCTTGCCCGCATTCCGGACTACCGGCTGGCGGATCCGAGCGCCGTTCAGATATCGGAGGGGCAGACGCGGATCATCCGCTCCCTGCCGATCGTCTTCACGCCGCAGCGCTGACCCCCCACCGGTGCACGTCGCCGGGCGCCCGGCATCCATTCCACCACGCTCAGGAGGTTCATGTGAGAGCCGCAGTCAGCCGCAGAGTCGGCCAGATCGAGATCGAGGAGCTGCCGGATCCCCGGCCCCGGGCCGGGGAGGTGCGCGTTCGCCTGGTGAGTTCGGGCATCTGCCACACCGACGTCTCGGTCCTGGCCGGGCATCTGCCGTCACCGCGCCCGATCGTCCTCGGCCACGAGGGAGCGGGCATCGTCGACGAGGTCGGACCGGGCGTCGAGCAACTCGCGGTCGGAGACCACGTGCTCTGCTCGATCATCACCTCATGCCACGCGTGCTACCAGTGTCTGCGAGGCGAGTACGCGCTCTGCGAACGCGCCGTCGGCTTCTCCGGCACCATGCTCGACGGCACCACCAGGTTGCGCTCGCGCGACGAGGACGTGCACACCCTCTTCTGCCAGGGTTCGTTCGCCGAGTATGCGGTGGTGCCGGCATCGGCGGCGGTGAAGATCCGACCCGACGCGCCGCTCGAGAAGCTCGCCGGCCTGGGCTGCGCGTGGTCGACGGGCCTGGGGGCGGCGATCGTCCGCGCGGAAGTGCGACCCGGCAGCAACGTCGTCGTGATCGGCGCCGGCGGCGTCGGCCTCGCCGCGATGATGGGTGCGCGGGCGATGGGTGCGACCTCTGTCATCGCCGTGGATCTCGCCGAGCACAAGCTCGCGCGGGCTCGCGAACTCGGTCTCGCCTCGCACACGATCTCCGTATCGGGACCGGAGGCCGTGGTAGCCATCCGCGACCTCACCGACGGCAGGGGCGCGGATTACGGATTCGACGCGGTGGGCGCGCAGGGCACGCTGGAGACGGCGCTGCAGGGCATCCGGCCCGGCGGGCTCGCAGTGGCCATCGGTGTCATGGATGCGTCGGTGACCGTCACGTCCGACCTGTTCGCGTTCCTGATGCAGAAGCAACTGACGGGTACGTACGCAGGATCGATCATTCCGCAGCGGGACATCCCCGCGTTCGTCGACCTCTACATGGACGGCCGACTGCCGCTGGACTCGGTCATCGACGCGACCTACGGGCTCGACGACGTCCCCAAGGCCCTCGGCCAACTGGCCGCCAACGAGATCACGAAGGGCGTGGTGTTGCTGTGAACGGACTCGACATGCAGATGTACGTCGACGGCCGGTGGCGCGACTCGACGTCCGGCGGACGGATCGACGTGGTCAACCCCGCCCGCGTCACGGAACTCGCGGGGTCGATCCCCGACGGGGCACATGCCGACGTCGACCTCGCCGTCGCCGCCGCAAAGGCGGCGCAGCGCGACTGGGCGCGGCTACCGCTCGTCGAGCGGGCCGCCATGGTGGCCGATGCCGGTGCGCGACTGACGGCGATCGATCCCTCGGGCCCGGAGGTCCTGACCCGCGAGATGGGCAAGATCCTGGCGGAATCGATCATGGACTTCCAGTCCCCTCCATGGGGATGGAAGCACTACCTCGACAACCTCGACGATCTGGCCGCGATCCTGACGGACAGCCGCGTCGACGACACCGGGCGGCTCGAGGTCAGACGCCGACCGGTCGGGGTCGTGGGGGCGATCGTCCCGTGGAACTGGCCGATCGCGCTGCTCGGCGTCAAACTCGGCCCGGCCCTGCTCGCGGGTAACACGATCGTCGCCGTACCGTCTCCGTTCGCCTCGCTGGGGGTTCTCAAGGCGATCGAGGCGATCGGTGCGGCGCTGCCCGCCGGCGTGGTGAACGTCGTCACCGGGACCGGCGACCGGGTGGGGGCCGCGTTGAGTGCGCATCCCGACATCGACATGATCGCGTTCACCGGTGGGCCCGAGGCCGGCCGGGCGGTCGCCCAAGCCCTCGGATCGCGGCTGCGCCGGGGAGTGTTCGAGTTGGGTGGCAACGATCCTGCCGTGCTGCTCGACGACGTGGTCGTCGACGACGAGCTGATCCGGAAGCTGGTTTCGGCTTTCACCGTCACCTCCGGGCAGGTCTGCTTCGCAGTCAAGCGGCTGTACGTGCACGAGACGCTGCTCGAGGAGGTGACCTCCCGTCTCGGCGAGGCACTGCAGGAGTTCGTGGTCGGTGACGGGCTGGATCCTGAGGTGACGATGGGTCCGCTCGCCAACGAGCGGCAGCTCAAGCGGTTCACCGCTCTGCTCGCGGAGGCGGAATCCTCTGGTGCCCAGGTGAAGTCCTTCGGTCGTGCGCGCGACACGGCGTCGTGGGAGGGCGGGTACTTCCACCTGCCGACACTGGTGACGGGCGTCGCGGCGCAGGAGCGCATCGTCACCGAGGAACAATTCGGCCCTGCGCTGCCGATCCTCGGTTTCCGAACCGAGAGCGAGGCGATCTCGCTCGTGAACTCGACCCCGTACGGTCTGACCTCCAGCATCTGGACGGCGGATCCGAGCCGCGCCTGGAACATGGCCGGCGAGATCGATGCAGGCGTGACCTTCATCAACAAGCACGGCATGGCAGCGTTCGATCCGGGCGCGCCGTTCGGCGGGGTGAAGGCCAGTGGCTACGGGCGCGAGATGGGCATGGAAGGCCTGCTGGAGTTCACCTGGACCCAACAGATCAGCGATCGACAGATCCTCGGATAGACCCGCGCCCGGACGGGCACGGCGGCGCCGAGGCGTTCGGTCCGGCGCCGCCGCAACCGACCCGATCCTGGCGGCTTTCGGATTATGAACGACGAACACATTCGAACGGATGACATGGCATGGCACACTCTGACCTCGACGCTGATCCGCAACGGATGTACGAGCTGTTGGTGCAGCAGGTGACGTGGGAGGCGGACGGCGTCGTCTCGATCCGGCTGATCGATACGAACGGCTCCGAGCTGCCGACGTGGGCGCCCGGTGCCCACCTGGACCTCATCCTGCCCTCGGGCAAGGTGCGGCAGTACTCGCTGTGCGGGGATCCCGACGACCGCGCTGCCTACACGGTGGCGGTGCTGCGCGAGGAGCACGGCCGTGGCGGCTCACGGGAGATCCACGACAGCGCGCTGGTCGGCCGGACGATGTCGGTGCGCGGACCGCGCAACCACTTTCCCCTGGTCGACGCCCCCTCCTACCTGTTCGTGGCCGGGGGGATCGGCATCACGCCGATGCTCGCGATGGTCCGCGAGGTGCGGCGACGGGGGGTGCCGTGGCGACTGGTCTACGGCGGGCGCAGCCGGTCGTCGATGGCCTTCCTCGGCGAACTGGACCGCCTCGGTGGGGGGAACGTCGACGTCGTCCCCCAAGACTCGCACGGGATGCTCGATCTGGACGCGGTGCTCGCCGCGGTCCCTGGCGACTGCGTCGTCTACTGCTGTGGGCCCGAGGGTCTGATCCGGGCGACCGAGGAGCAGGTCGATTCCCGATTCGCGCCGGACGCCCTGCATGTTGAGCGCTTCGGTGCGGCGTCGAGCAGTCAGTGCAGCGAGAGGCCCCCGGCCGAGAGCGCTGGCACGGGGTTCGAGGTCGAACTGCGTCGTACCGGCGCGGTGTTGGACGTGCCGCCCGATCGAACTCTGCTCGACGTCGTCCGGGACTCTGTCCCGGACTTCCTGTCCGATTGTGAGGAGGGCTTCTGCGGAGCCTGCGAGGTGCGGGTACTCGAGGGCGAGCCTGAGCACCACGACCTACTGCTGTCCGACCGCGAGCGCGAATGCGGTGACCGGATGATGATCTGCGTGGGTCGCTCGAGGTCCCCGCGTCTGGTCCTCGACCTGTAGTTCGCCGCGCCCCTACAGATGGGAATAATCTTGGAATCCATAACATTTCCGGCGGTCGGCCGCCCGCGTGGCGCGGCGGCAGACTTCCGGTACGACGCAGGGGCGACGGCGCCCGCACCCGCCCGGGTGCGGCCACTCGACGAGATCGTGCGTGAGGTGGTGGCGCCGGGAGACCAGATCCATTTCCCGTGGCTCTCGACGCGCGCGTACGCGTCGCTGTTCGAGGTGCTCCGGCAGGTCAGATCGGGCCGACTGCGCGGGCTGACCGTCATCTCCGCGTCGCTGCGCGCGGAGGTCGCCCTCCTCGTCGCCTCCGGCGGCGTGGACCGGCTCGTCACCGCGTTCGCCGCCACCACGTATCCGGCGGTGCGGCCGAACACGATCCTGGCGCAGGCCATCCGGGACGGCGCGCTCGTCGTCGAGGAGTGGTCCATCCTGGCGCTGATCCAGCGGGTGCTCGCCGGCGCGCTCGGATGGCCGTTCGTGCCCGCGACGACGATGGACGGCACAGACCTGCCCGTCGTGCCCGGATCGCGGCCCGTCCGCAACATTGTCAATCCCTTCGATGAGTCGGACTGCTCGGTGATGCCGGCCCTGCGTCCGGATGTGGCGCTGATCCATTGCCCGGTCGCGGACTGGCACGGCAACGGCGTGGTGTTCCCGCCGTTCGCGGAAGACCTCCACACCGTCTATGCGGCGCGCAAGGGCGTCATCCTGACGGCCGACCACATCGTGTCGCCGGCTGATCTGCGGCGGTGGGCGGGCCACGTGAGGGTCCCTGCGGCCTGCGTTCGCGGGGTCGCGCACGTCCCGTTCGGGGCGCACCCCTCGGCTTCCCCGGTCCCGATTCGGGTAGAGGGCGCCGCCGGGTACGGCGAGGATTACCGGTTTCTTGCCGAACTGGGGTGCCTGCGGACCTTCGAGGAGGCGGAGGAGTTCAGCCGGCGCTGGATCGACGTGCCGACCCGCGCACACTACCTCGGCGAACTCGGTCGTGAGCGCATCGAGCACCTGATCGCGATGGACCTCGACGAGTCCTGGCGGATCGACGAACTCGATGCCGAACAGACCCGCGCGGAGACCGGCTCGGTGACCCTGGGCGAACGCCTCGCCGTCTCGGGTGCCCGCGCCATGGCGAACCTGGCGCGCGCGTCCGGCACCCGGACCGTGGTGGCGGGCGCCGGCGTGTCGCACCTCGCCGCTGCGCTGGGCCGGGTGACACTGCTGGACGACGAGCACGTCGTCGACCTGGTCTTCGAGAGCGGGGTGCTCGGCTATATCCCCAGACCGCACGACGCGACGCTCTCGAACACCCGCAACCTCCCCACCGCGCGTCACCTCAGCAGCGCGCTGGAGGTGCTCGGCATGCTGCTGCCGGCCACCCCGGACACCACGATCGCGGTGCTGTCGGCCGGGGTACTCGACAGCGATGGGAATGCCAACAGTAATCGCACGCCGTCCGGACAGTTCCTTGTCGGCGGCGGGGGGAGCACCGACATTGCGTCGCGGGTTCCGACGGTCGCCGTCGTCGCGGCCGACTCTCGAAAATTCGTGGGCATGGCCGATTTCACCAGCTATCACGGAGCGAATGTCGCGGTGATCGCCACCGACGTCGGGCATCTGAGTAAGTGCGACGGCGAGTACGTGCTGTCGGCGTGGTTCAAGGATGCCGCCGCCGGGGCCGACGAGGCGCTGGCCCGCGTGCGCGCGGCGACCGGATGGGATGTGCGGCTCGCGCCCGACGTCGAGCAGCTGGCGGCGCCGTGCACCGCGGAACTCGAATACCTCAGGGCCATCGACCCGGAGGGCAACCTGATCGGATGAGCGCGGACTCGCCCGATGATCGAAAACGCAAGGATGGGTCGGATGAACAGCGAGGACCGAGAACTCGTACAGTTCGCGGCGAACTGGGCACCGTTCGGGGGCGCGCCACCGGACGAGGTGTTTGTCACGTTCGGGATGACCGTGGACCGGTATCAACGCCGGCTGCGGGAGATCCTCCGCACCGCGCGGGCAACCGATTCGCCGACCGCGTCCGGACGGAAAGATATCGCTAGGCGAGCTCATAAACTGATGGAATCAGTTGAACCACAGCGTATTCGCTGATCCATTCCGTTGACCGGTTTCGTGACATCGTGTACCTTCCAATCGGCAGGGTAAAATGCGATCGATATCACACCTACGCTGCTCGGGTGGGTAGAGCTCCGAGCGATGCCTGCCGGCGAGCCATGCGCCGTCGATGCCGGTCCGAGCCGACGCGTTGGTGGACGGCGCGGTGCAGCGCGACCGCGGTCCGGTTGTTCCTCGGGGATCCGAGACTTTCTTCGGTGCATAACGTCATGTCGACAGAATGGAGTCATGAATGGCGCTCGATATTCACAACCCGGATGTCGAAAGTCAGGGGAGGGAACTGGTTCGGTCGGAGCCCACTTTTCTTCCGGATCCGCAGCCTGGGGATCTGTGGTGTCCCCTCATCTCGGTGGACGATCACGTTCTCGAGCCGGCGGACATCTTCACCCGCCGAACGAGTTCGCGGTATCGCGATCTTGTTCCGTCGGTCGTTCCGGATCAGGACGGAATACCGTATTGGCACATCGATGGTGACCGAGTTCCCATGCGTCTCACGATGTGTGGTGCGGTCGGTCGGCCGATCGAGGAGTGGAGTCTGGCACCTCAGAAGTACGAAGATTTCCGCCCCGGGGTGTGGGATGTTCATTCCCGGATAAAGGATATGGATCTCAACGGGGTGTATGCCTCTCTGAACTTTCCGTCATTCATCTGGGGGTTTGCCGGGAAGCGGTTGAGCGGGATGCGCGATCGGGAGGTTGGTCTGGCTTCCGTCCGGGCGTACAACGACTGGATGCTCGAAGAATGGTGCGGGGCCTATCCGGACCGATTCATCTCCTGTCAATTGCCCTGGCTCCTCGACCCGGAGGTGGCGGGATCGGAGGTGAGAAACAACAAGGAACGTGGCTTCCAGTCGGTGACATTCTCGGAGAATCCCGAGGGGCTGGGTCTTCCGTCGCTCTACTCCGAATACTGGGATCCGTTCTTTCGTGCATGCGAAGAGACCGAGACCGTGATCAACCTGCACGTGGGGTCCTCGGGGTCGATTTGCCAACCGAGCGTGGCATCGCCTGCAGATGTGACGGTTGCGCTTTTTCCGTTGAACTCCGTTCAGGCAGTGGTCGATTGGATATTCTCTCGGATCCCTCTGCGGTTTCCGCGGCTGAAGATCGTACTCTCCGAATCCGGTGTCTCATGGGTGCCGATGATCATCGAGCGACTCACTCGTTCCTACCGACAGGCTGCCAGTTCGAAGACGTGGAGCCCGTCGGATCCGAACCCGGTCGACATCCTGCGACGCAACTTTTGGTTTACGTCCATCGAAGATCCGGCGGCGTTCCGGATGCTCGACATCATCGGCGCCGACAGAGTCATGGTCGAGACGGATTATCCGCATGCCGACTCCTCGTGGCCGGAGTCGCAGGACCTGTTCCGTCGGGACATGAAGTCGCTGCCTCGCGGCACGGTCGAGAAGCTCTGCTTCCGGAATGCGAGTGCGCTCTACCAGCATCCTCTCCCTCCTCAGGCGCTGATCGATTCCTCGAACATCGCCCACTCCTGATCTCGAGTATCGGAAGCGACATCACTCTTCCTCCCTTCCAGGAGCAGTCAACGATGCACACTCTCGACCTGCCGAATCCGCCGACATTTCAGTCTGTCGCTGAAGAACGAAATCACAGGAAAGTGCGCCTTGCCGCAGCGTTCAGGGTCTTCAGCACGTTCGGATTCGACGACGGAGTCACCGGACATATCACTGCCCGCGATCCCGAGCACACCGATCACCTCTGGGTGAACCCGTGGGGGATGTCCTTCGGCCACATTCGCGCATCGGACCTGTGCCTTATCGATGGGACCGGACAATTGGTCGAGGGTGTAGGTCCCGTCAATCCGGCAGCAATCACGATACATGCCAGTGTGCACGACGCGAGACCTGATGTGGTCTGCGTTGCCCACAGTCACTCGTTGTATGGGAAAACCTGGTCCGCATTCGGCCGGAAGTTGGAGCCCATCACGCAGGACGCGTGTGCCTTCTACGAAAGGCACTCCGTTTTCGATCAGTACAATGGCGTGGTGCTGGAGGGCGACGAAGGTCGTGCCCTCGCGGACAGTCTGGGTGCGAATCGCGCTGCAATTCTCAAAAATCACGGCATACTTACGGCCGGGGCAACGGTCGACGAAGCCGCATGGTGGTTCATCTCCCTCGAACGATCCTGTCAGGCGCAGCTCCTCGCCCTCGCCGCCGGGAAGCCGGACGTGATTCCTGCCGGGACTGCGCGGCAGGTCGCCGCGCTCTACGATCAGCGTGCTGGTTGGTTCAATTTTCAGCCAATACTTGCGCGAATCATGCGAGAGCAGCCCGACCTGGCTGAGTAGATCGCCGAACTTCGATGTCGGTGCCCGAGGTCATTCGTCCACGCGCCGGTCGGTGATTACGGCCTGCCGAATCGTCCACCCGTCTGCGCATTGCGCTAGAGGGTCACCCAACGCAAGAACATTTCTCATTCCTCCGGAATGTAATACGAAAGGTGATGTAATGCGCACACGCTTTCACGTCAGTAGACTTACTTGCGGGCTCACTGCCGCTGCGGTCGCCCTCACGCTCGTCGGCTGCGGGGCTGCCAGTAACGCCGAGTCGCAAAGCGATGTCATCAGGCTCGGTGAGACGAGTGGAATCAGCGGGCCGGCCGGGGGGTATGGCAAGGCGCTGAGTGAAGGCCAGCAGGCGATCTTTCGGGCAGTCAACGACGCCGGGGGCGTGAACGGGAAGAAGATCGAACTGACCCTGCTCGACGACGGCCTCGATGTGGCCCGCGCAGTGCAGAACGTCCGAAAGCTCGTCACAGACAAAAATATAGCGATCGTCGGTGGCTCGGGCTCGGGCTCGATCGATGCAATTGTCCCGGTTCTGGACAAAGCGGGCGTTCCTCTCCTCTTCCCGGCGAAGTCGAGTCCGTCGTTTGTGAACACGGTGGTGCCGCAGGCCTTCGCGCTGGTCCCCACCTTTCCCGACCAGGCGCATGCCGTAGTGTCCGCCGCCTTCCAGAAGACAGGCGCCGGCAGCGTCTTCCTCGTCCGCACGGTGTCCGACCAGAACGATGCCATTCTTGCGAAGGTCGAGACAGCCGTGCGCGATGGTGGCGGCGCATTTCTCGGCACGGCAATCGTGCCTTTCGGCGCCGACGTGACGCCGGTAGCCCTTCAACTCGCCGAGGCGCGACCGGATTATGTGGTGTTCACGTCTGCTCCCGCAGAAACCACCAAGATCGTCAATTTCCTTGCTGGTAAGGACACGCTGCCCAAGAAGGCGATCCTGGGTACGAGCTCGCTGCCTGGTAACACCTTCTTGCAAGGGACCCCACCGAGTGCGCACGGTCTACTGTTCAGCCTGGCAATTACCAAGCCACCTGCGGACCCGAGCGCAGCCGAGTGCCTGGAAGCGGTGGAAAAGTACTACCCCGGCGCGGAGGTCGACACAGTGACCACGTTCGGGTGCGCGATCGCGCAAACGGTGGTCGCGGGACTCGAGATGGCCGGACCCAACCCGAGCAGCGAGAGCCTGGCCGATGCGTTTGCCTCCATGCGGGACCATCAGACCAGTCCTCTCATCCCGCCCGTAACGTTCTCTCGAGATTCGCACATGGGCCTGACGTCATTGCCGGCGGTCACTGTCAAGGACGGTGTGTACGAGGCAGTCGAATCGGTCAGCGTACCGGTTCTGCAGTGATGCTTACCCGATAGTCACTGGAGGTGTCATGAGTCTGTTCTTGGAGACGGTTCTGAGCGGCGTCGCTGTCGGCATGCTGTACGGCCTGATGTCCTTTGCGATGGTTGTGCTTTTCAAGACAACCGCGACAGTAAATTTCGCCCAGGGAATGATGGGCACGGCAGCTGTCTTCGTCGCCTTGACTGTAATGGTCGATTTCGGCGCCTCCCTTGTCGTGGCCGTCGTGATGGGGTTGTTGTTCAGCACAGTCTTGGGCGTGGTCAGCTTCTACGCCGTCATCCGTCCCAAGCCGAGGGCGGACAAGACGAATGTGATCATCAGAACGCTGGCCCTGTCGCTCGTACTGGCCGCATTCATAGACCGATTGAAGGGAGTCGGCCAACCGTTTCAGTTTCCACAGCTTGTGACCTCCGGCAGCGTCGGTATTCTTGGGGTTCGCATCGACTATTCCCTGATGGAAACGGTCGCCGTGGCAGCGATTCTCCTCGGTGGCTTCAGTCTCTTCTTCAGATTCTCCGGCGCTGGTCTGCTACTTCGCGCGGTAGCCGAATCCCGCGAAACGGTCAGGTTGCTCGGCGTCCGGAGCGACCGATTGTGCGCGATAGCTTGGGGGATCAGCAGCTTCTTGGCCGCAATCGTAAGCCTCTTGGCTGCCAACCACGCCTACGTCTCGACATTCATGCTCGAGGGCTACTTGCTCTATGCCTTTACGGCAGCGATCGCTTTCGGGCTCACGAGCCTGACCGGGGCGGTCATCGGCGGCGTCAGCGCGGGTATCGTCAGCAATGTAGTGGCAACCTACTTCGGGCCCGACGCGGCCAACCTCGTCATCTTCGTGGCACTCATCACCGTCCTGGTCATTCGTCCCCAGGGAGTTTTCGGAGAGCGGAGCGTACATCGTGTTTGAGCAATCGATACCGCGACAGCAGCGAAGGTCCCCTTATCGGTACTGGGGCCTGTCCGCGACACTTGTAGCGCTTGCAGCCCTCGGGATGATCGTTCGTGACCCCTCGTGGCAGTACATTCTTATACTCGGTATGGCATGGGGCACCGTGGCCGTCGGGATGAACCTGTGGCAGGGGCACCTCGGCGAGATCTCCTTCGGCCATGGTGCCTTGGTCGCCGTTGCCGCGTATACCTGGACAGTCACGAGGACCGCGGGGATGTCTCCGTTTCCGGCGCTCGTTGTCTGCCTTGGCGTCACCCTGGTTGCATGCGGGATCATTGCGCTGGCAGTGGTTCAACTTTCTCATTTCGGTTCGGCAGTGGCCACGTTCTTTCTGGCGTTTGTCGTGGCGGCCGGCCTACAGTCGAGTGCGTTCGTCAGTCTTACGGGTAGTCAGTCTGGTCTGCTGGTTCCGGAGCTCCTCGTTTTCGGCGTCGACCTCGGAAATGGCGCTGGGCTGTATTTTCTTGCGCTCTGCTTCTTGGCGCTCGTTCTCTTCACGTCCTCAAATTTCGGCGGTGGAAGGCGCGGGCACGAGCTACGGTTGATACGCTCGAGCGAGCAGGTTGCTTCCTTGCTGGGCGTCAGGGTCAAGCACGCAAAATGGACCGCGTTTGTCTTTACAGGACTCGGTGCAGCGTTGGCAGGAATTGTGATCTCCCAAGGGCTTACGGTGATCACCCCAGATTCGTTCGGGGTGGCGGCGTCCATCACGCTGGTCGCGATGGTTGTCGTGGGTGGGCAAGGAACCTTGTCGGGCCCATTGCTCGGTGGGCTGTTCTTCGCAGTGTTGCCTGCCGTGTTTCACGGCGCTCCTGAGAACCAGGCCCTATACGCAAGCATCACCTTCCTTGTCTTTGTCGTGCTGGCTCCGGCAGGGATTCTGGGTGCGCTGTCGAAGTGGAGTGGTGGAGTTCACTTGTGGGGGAAAGGCACTGTCGCGCGGCGAGCACCCGAGCGTTCCGGCACTGCGGTGGACATGACCGGCGATCTCGATAGCGCTGACGCCGGCGAGCCCTCATCCCGGGATCTCGATCGTACGGCGCTGGGCCGGGGCCAGAATTCTGCGGAAGATACCGCGACTGCAAGGACCGAGGTCGCCGCGATCGAGCTTGCCGGCGTTGGTGTCGCTTTTGATGGGGCGCAGGTACTTCATGGAGTCGATCTCGCGGTAGGGCACGGTCGGATCCATGCCTTGATCGGTCCAAACGGCGCCGGTAAGACAACGTTGATCAACACGGTCACCGGCCTGCTCCGACCGACAAGTGGCGAGATCAGGATCAATGGTCGCGAAACCACCACGATGTCGCCACCAGAAATCCGTGCGACGGGAGTCGGACGCACCTTTCAGAATCCCTCGCTCGTTGATGACTTGTCCGCGGTAGAGAACGTTGCCCTAGGTCTTTTGCATCAGCACCGTCGCTGGCTGCTGGTAGATCTGTTGCGCCCGACGCCCGGCCGAAAAACGGATGCCGATATTCGAACCAGGTGCGAGGAGGCCTTGTTTCTCGTCGGCGTGTCCGAGTCTGTGTGGAACAAGAGGGCAGATGAAATCTCTCTGGCTGACAGGAAACTGGTCGACCTGGCCAGGTCCTTTGTGTCGGAGCCGAAGGTCTTGTTGCTCGACGAACCCACAGCCGGACTGGGTGAACATGAGATCCACTGTGTGGAGAATGCGATTCGAAAACTACGCAGCAGTGGGAGAGTCACGATTCTACTCGTCGCCCACCATATTGCGTTCGTGCGGCGAGTAGCCGATACCGTCACGGTTCTGGACGGCGGGGAGGTTTTGGCCTCCGGAGAACCAAACCACGTCACGCGCGACGAGCGGGTACTGGAAGCCTTCGTCGGCAAGCCGGTCGAACTGCCGGACCCGGAGCGTGAATCGGACTCCAACCCAGTCCAGTCAACCGCGGTCCGCGTGGCTGAGTCAGTTGGCGCCCTATCTTCCTCGAAGATTCCTCAGGCGGAATCGCTCAGCGTGAATCTGTCGTCACAAGGCTTGGCAATTACCGACCTGACCGTCGGATACGGACCCACGCGCGTTCTCGACAAGGTTTCCCTGCATGTCTCCCGCGGAGAACTCGTCGGCCTTACAGGCAGGAATGGCGCGGGAAAGACGACACTACTACGCGCTCTGTCCGGGGTGATCCCCCGCGGAGAGGGTCTTGTCACCATGGATTCGATGCCGGTTCCTTCGTCGCCAGTGGCGGCGGCCAGATCTGGGTTGATCCATGTACCCGAGGGCCGGGGCGTAGTCGGATCGCTTTCTGCGCTGGCCAATCTGCAGGTCGGGGCCTTGGCGGTCGGCCACAAATTGACGAATGAGGACCTAGATCAGATTTTGGACCGGTTCCCGGGGCTCAGGTCCCTGTTGGACCGCCCCGCAGGGCTATTGAGCGGCGGTCAACAACAGATGCTGGCGATAGCCCGGGGACTTGCCGCCGAACCTTCCATTCTGATGGTGGACGAACTCAGTCTGGGGCTATCGCCCAAGGCGACAAGCGAAGCGCTACAGGTGTTGTCGGACCTGGCCCGCGAAAACGGTGAGGGTGTGCTTGTCGTCGATCAGAATATTCAGACGCTTTCGAGTGTCTGTGATCGGTTGTACGTCCTGAGGGATGGGTCTGTCGTCGAACTCGAGGGAGACGCCGGATCGATTCACCAGTTGCAGGATGTCTATTTCTAACCTCAATACCGGTAGGCGTCGTTTCCGAAGGGGGCGGGTCTGTCCACCTGCCGATTTGCCGTCGTCGGCCTCTGTAGGCAGCGCTGGGTGAGGCCGACTGAATTAGCGCGCGTTTTCGGAGTGAATGATGACTCACCTCTGTGACCTGGTAGTTGATCCGCACGCTGTACTGTCCTGCCCGGTCGCCGGAAAGCTCCTCCAGGCGGTTACCTGGCGGTACTCGTAGGTCGTTGACGTCGGTGGCCGCGTCGGGGACCAGGAGATTGTGGTGCGAACACCCACGCAGAGCCAGTGCTCGCCCTACGTCTACCGGGTGGCCGGGCGGGAGGTGCCGATCGTCGACGGTACTGAGCTCGGGAAGGGTGAGGTGTTCGTTCGACAGCTCGACGAGTTTTCAGGACGATTGCGATGACTGGTGAGGGGACCGCGATCGCCGCAAGGTCTGATACTCCCTCTGCCTGTCCGCTGTATCCCTGGGGGTAACCCTCTGTCTCCCAGGGATACTCCTGTCCGAGGGCGGGTGGGCGCAGCACTCGAGTGATCGGGCGGTTATTCGATCGCGTAGCCGATTAGGTCGGCAGCTCCGGCCAACCGTGATGCGAATCCCGGGTGGTCGAGGGGAAGGGTCATCTCGGGCCGATCCGGGAACGCCTGGGCGGCGGGCGTGAAGAGGGCGACGCACAGTCCACCGGCGAATCGGCCTCGGTAGGCGAGCCCGTCGAGATCCGGGTGGGCGGCGCGGATGGTGCGTGCCCAGTGCTGGGCGATGCCGTGTGCCGCGGTCGAGAGCGCGAAGTTCGCTCCGACGCGCGTCGGCCATCGGCCGGGCCCGTGGACGGCGACGTCGAGGAGATGCAGGGGCCGGGTGAACCGCACCGCGGTCAGGTAGGGCACACGGGTGCGGGTATCGATCACCCGGGTGGTCTGGAACGCCTCGGCCAACGCACCGGGCACATCGGCGGCGCCGTACCAGACCCCGTGGCGGGCGTGGTCCCGGCGCGGCATCGGGTGCGGGTCGCACCGCAGGACCGGACCGAAGGTGCGCAGGGTGTTCCACGGCAGGACGTGTTCGCCGCGGGTGGGGTGCACCCGCCAAAGAAGGGTGTAGGTGTCTAGGGTCAGGTATTCGTCGGATGTGATTCCGGCCGCGCGGATCGCCTCCACACCCGGCGGGTGGGGTAGTGCTGGGGGCATCGGCGGCTCAGGCCGCCAGGTACTGGTCGACGACCGACAGGGCGTCCTCGACCGTGCCGCCGGTGAGCAGCCAGTCGAGGACCGAGTTCGGGGCACCGTCGACGACAAGGGACAGTTGCGGCGTCGTCAGCAGACCGTGGATCGACAGGGGCTGCATGTTTTCGGGCAGGGCCCGCAGAACGGCGTCGAGGCCGGGCACCTGGCCGTCGTCGGTGAACTGTACGTCGGGGAGCAGCAGCCGGTTCGCTCGCTTGATCGCCCACAGACTGCGGTCGCCGACGCGTTGTCGGACGCGGGAGGCGCCGACCCCGCCGAGTCGTTCGGCGGCCTGCTCGACGGTCAGGGCGCTGTCGAGCAGGCGACGCATCCGTGCGGTCCGGTCGGCGACGGCGGTGGCCAGGGCGAGAGGGGATTCGGGTGCGCCGCCCGCGTCGAGGAGGTCGGCTTCGTGGGCGGCCAGGGACGCGGCGGGGTGTGTGGCGGCCCGCAGCGCGTGCAGCAGGGGCAGCAGATCGCGGCGATCGATACTCGGAGTGTCGAGCGCATCGGCGGCGGCGCTTTCGAAGTCGACCTCACCGGCCAGGTAGCGGTCCTCCACATCGGTCATTCCCACCACCTCCTAACAGTCACTAACAGTATATCGTCCTGTTAGTGAGGGGAGTGTGGGAGTTGTCCGGGCCCGGCACGGCATCGCCGCCCGCGGATCCGCACAGGTCGACGCAGGTGGAAGAGCAGCATGGTCCTTGTCGCGACCGCCGCGCCGAACCACCCAGTCGAGGAACTGGTCGAGCATCTGCGGCCCCGGCGTCCCACCGCGGAGCAGGACGTGCACGCGCAGCACACCGACGGGCAGAACGTGGTCAGGTCAGGGCAGCCGAAGGTAGCGTCAGGCACGTCGAAGTCTTCCTGATAGGCGGAGTGGGAACCTCCGCCCTCGGAAGACCTCGACACCTGCCCCGGGACCGACGCGCCAGCCACCATCCAACCAGTGACTACACCCTCAACTGTGAAGGACCGGAATAATCCGGACGATGGTCGAATTGATGATTCCCCTACCTGCAACACGTGTATGCGTATGTGGCTCCTCCCATGGGAAGAGCATGACCTCGTTCCCCCGGACCGCATTGATACAGCCCCGACTAATTCGCGGGCGAGGTTCGGATAGCTCGTCGGGACGAGACGGCCTCACCGGTCCCAGGCCTCGGCTTCATGCCAGGCGCGGTCGCCTGGGGATCCATCAGTGCGTGCACGCCGCGGCCCACGTCGGCTCGGGTCACCCGACACCGTGTGCCGGGCGAGCCGGACTGGCGCGACCGCGTCGGTGCGACCGACACGTGGCCGCTCCTACCCCATAGATTTCAGGAGAAGTGCTCAATGTCGGTGCAGCTGAACCACACCATCGTCCACGTCCGTGACCGCGCGGCTTCGGCGCGCTTCTACGCAGACATCCTCGGGCTCCCGGACCCGAAACCCTTCGGCCATTTCATGGTCCTGCCGCTGAGCAACGACGTCTCGTTGGACTTCCTCGACACTGGTCGGGACATCTCGCCCCAGCATTACGCCTTCCTCGTCGCGGAGGACGAGTTCGACCGGATCTTCGAGCGGATCACGCAGCGGGGCCTGGACTACTGGGCTGATCCCGGACACCAGCAGCCCAGCACGATCAATCACCGCGACGGCGGCCGGGGTGTGTACTGGTCCGACCCGGACGGGCACAACCTCGAGATCATCACCCGTCCCTATGGCGGCTGACCGACGATCGGCAACCAGGGCACGTCATGCGGTTGAGCGTGAGCCGGACCGACTACGACTGGCGCGGCTCTCCTGCGGCGGTGACCGCGCACCTGCAGCAAAGCGGCTCGGGCCGCCTTCCGCGGGCCCGGACACCGTGTGGCTGCCCGGCCACCGTCCCAGGTGAGCCCGGCTGCCGGAGACCGTGCCGATATTCAAGGCATACAAGGCAACTGGGTTATCTGGCCGCCTGCGCCACACGGGGTGCCGCTGGGCACGATGCTCATCACCGCGACGTCCCGCCCGGCGGGGCTGCTGGTCAGGGTCGTCCCCACCTCGGTGTCCGCTCCGGGGGCCGCGCCTGGTCTCGGTGTCGGAAACGGGCGCAGCGGTCCATTCGGTGGCGTCGGGGTTGGTGAGGTCGCGGCGGCCGGCGGCGACGCAGTCGGGCTCGGCGAGCAGCATGGTCGCGGGGGCTGTGGACCTGGAGCGCTGCGCGAAATCGGCGAGGACGTCCGTGACGGGGCGTTGCTGATCCGGTGGATGTGCTCGATGCGGCCGGCGATGGCCTGTGCTGGCTCGTCGTCGGTCTGTGAGGCGAGGGTGGGCAGGTGCTCGCGACGGTCTCGTGGTGCTGCCCGCCGGGCGTAGGAAACACGCAGTGGACGAGCGCGACCGACGGCAGCGACCACCTTCGTCAGTCGTGATGTCGGGACTGCCGGGCATCGATCCCGTTCAGTTCCCCCGGCGGCTGCCGGGGGCGACTGGTGCATCCCGTCCAGAATCCACGCGCTCCGCGGCACCTCACGCGCCTACTATTGAGGCTAGTTCGGCGCGGAGAGGACGTGTGCGATGACTACGAATCCGACGGAGCCGTACCGTAGCGGTGCTGTCACCACGGCTTTCGCACTCACCTCGCGGTCGCAACAGCGTCGACCGGTCGCGTATTCGAAGCCGGTTCTCCGGGTGTTTCCGCCCACGAGCGAGAGAACCGCCAAAGTGGCGATGGTGACCGTGTACGCGTTGATGGCGATCACCATCGCTTTCATCGCCCTGCACGAGGCAGGCTTTGTCGTCTAGCGGCCTCCTCCTGGGCGGACGGAGGGCAACGATCTCTTCACCCTCGGACAGATATCTGGCTGACCGTGATGTCCAGGCCAGATGCGGAGGCCCTGGCCGCAGCACCCTGCCTCCCACCCCGGTAGCCCTGCCCAGTCGTGTTCTGCGGATCATGGAACGGACGGCGTTCGGTTCTGCGTATCGCCCCGGCGGCGACGAGGTGCTGGCCAGATCCGCCGCCGTCCTCGCGTGGTCTTCGGGGCTCGGTTTCGGGCTGCCGGGGCTTTACGCGATCGCGCACCTGGTCCGGCACGGCGAGATCGCCACGTTCCTGGGCTATCCGACCTACGGCCACGGCGTGTTCGAGAACCGGTGCGGGATCCGCACCACCGTGCCGTTGCTGTCGGCGTTCGTGGTGGTCTGCGCCGCCGAGTGTGGTGCCGGGGCGCTGCTGTGGCACCAGCGCCGGGCCGGCGCGGCCCTGGCGCTGGTGCTGCTGCCGGCCGAGACCGTCTTCTGGGTCGGGTTCTCCCTGCCCTACGGACCTGTCGCCGCCGCGGCGCGAACGGCCCTGGTGCTGCGGTACCGGCGGCGGGTGCCCGGGCGGGCCCGGAAGTTGGCCTGACGCGCACCCCGGACCGGTGTGGGCACCTGTTTCGGCGGGGGCGGTGTTCCGCCCGCTCGATCGGCGCGACTTCGGCGGTGGCCCGAAGGGGCGGGTCCGGCCGGGCGCGATACCGGGGCCGTCGTACGGGCGGGGCGGTCGTGGTGATGGTGTCGGAGTGTGTGCGGTGGCGGGCGACGGTTGCGGCGGTGAGTATCTGAACTTGTGTCTGTCGTTGGGGCTGAGCCGTTGCAGCACGTCACCGATGGGCTGGAACCGAAGTTTATCGGCAGGTGCCCATTGCTTGCTTCGCGAGGAAGAAGCTGCGGTTTACCGCGTAAATCGGTGTGCCCTTGGGTGAGTCGATCATCGACGTGGGTCCGGTCGGGTGAAGTCGAGGCTTGCATCAGGTGGAGCTGTATGGCCGATCCTGGGGTGCGACGTCTCGATGGTGTGACCAGGTGGACGCGGATCCGGGCTGCGCTCCCCGGCCGTGGCGGGGCGTAGCGCTGCCGACCGCAGGAAGACGGCAAGGTCGCCGCCTCCACGAGGTATGGGTCAAGGTGTGGGGAAACATATGTTTTTGCGCATGGGGGATTGTGTGGTCACCTGAGCCCGAGTGACTAGGATTTTGTTGGGTCGGAAAGCTGTGGTGGCAGGTCGGGCAGGTGCCGATCCAATACATCAGCGCGCGTTGGAGTTCGCGCACGAGATCGCAGCCAAGGAGCGGTTCGACGAGTTCGCCGGCACGTGGGGCCCGCGCTATCCGGCGATCATCCGGTTGTGGCAGAACTCCTGTCCGGAGAACGCGGCCGTTCCTCGACTACGACATCGAGGTCAGGCGGGTGGTGTGCTCCACGCACGCGATCGAGTCGCTCAACGCCCGCTACCGTCGGGCCATCCGGGCCCGGGGCCACTTCCCCAACGAGCAAGCCGCGCTCGAGTGTCTGTACCTGGCCACCCGAGCTCTGGACCCGACCGGCACGGGGCGCGCACGATGGATATCGAGGTGGAAAGGAGCGTTGAACGCCTTCGCCATCACCCTCGAAGGACGCATCACCCCGAACAGCGACTGATCCCATGTGTCAGAGCCGGATCCACCGATTTCCTGACAGACCCGATCAGGCCCGTCGGGATACAGCCGATAGGCGACCGCGTCTCAAGAGGCCGGTGTTGGGTGCGGGCGTCGGCGGTGCGTGGACGGGGGCTGGGCGCTGATTATGAGCGCACGTGCATGCGTTCTCCTTGGGGGCCGAAGATTGCGAGCACTTCGCAGGGGGTGGGTCCGGGGTTGCCGATCCAGTGGGGTGTGCGGGTGTCGAATTCGACCACTTCTCCGGGTTCGAGCACCAGGTCGCGGCTGCCCAGGATCAGGCGCAGTCGGCCGTTGAGCACGTAGAGCCACTCGTAGCCTTCGTGGGTTTGCAGCGTCGGGTGGGCGACGTCGTCCACGGTGGGCAGCACCATTTTGAAGGACTGCAGGCCCCCGGGGCGGCGGGTCAAGGAGATGAAGGTCCGGCCGTGCCGGGTCACCGGCTTGGACCGGATTCTGGGGTCGCCGGTGTCCGGGGCGTCGACGAGTTCGTCCAGTGCGACCCGGTGGGCGCGGGCGAGGGGGAGCAGCAGCTCGAGGGTGGGCTTGCGCTGTCCGGATTCCAGTCGGGAGAGGGTGCTGAGCGAGATGCCGGTCTCCTCCGCCAGGTCGCTCAGGGTGGCTTCCCGTTCGAGTCGGAGCTGTCGCAGTCTCGGGCCCACGTTCTTCAAGACGTCCTGGTCTTCCATGTCGCTCAGTGTGCCGGAGTTTTGCCATTCCAGCAATGATGTTTGCCATATCCCGGGAGGGGTCTGCACCCTGGAGGCATGACGGAGAACGAGAGTTTCGATGTGGTGGTGGACGGTGGCGGCGCTGCCGGTTTGAGTGGTGCGGTGGTGCTGGGGCGGTCCGGTCGCCGGGTGCTGGTGCTCGACGCGGGTGAGCCTCGCAATGCTCCGGCCGAGCACGTCCACAACTATCTCGGCCGGGAAGGGGTGCCCCCGCTCGACCTGCTGGCCGACGGCCGGGCCGAGGTGGCGGCGTACGGGGTGGAGCTGGCGAGCGGCCGCGTGACGGCCGTGACCCGCACCGAGCACGGTTTCGCCGTGGCCACCAACAGCGGACGCGAGGTCACCGCCCGGCGGGTGCTGGTCACCACCGGGGTGGTGGACGAACTGCCCGATGTCCCCGGCCTCGCCGAACGCTGGGGCCGCGACGTGCTGCACTGCCCCTACTGCCACGGCTGCGAGGTGCGCGGTCGAGCGATTGCGGTACTGGCGACCAGCCCGGTCGCGGGACACCAGGGTCTGCTCTGGCGCCAGCTCACCGACGACGTCGTCCTCGTCGTCGCCGACGGGGTCGAGCTGCCGGCCGCCGACGTGGAGCGGATGGCCGCGATCGGGGTGCGGATCGAGCACGGCACTGCGCGGGAGGTCGTCACCGACGGCGACCGGCTGATCGGGGTGCGCCTCGCCGACGGCTCGCTGCTCGAGCGCGAGGCGATCGTGGTGGCCTCGCGGCCGCAGGTATGCCTCGACTTCCTGACCTCTCTCGGCCTGGAGCCGCAGCACGTCGAGTGGGGCGGGGTGCCGGTGGGGTCGGTGATTGCGGTCGACCCGGTGGGGGCGACCGCGGTGCCGGGCCTGTACGCGGCCGGCAACGCCACCGACATCGGCATGACCCTGATCGGCGCGGCCGCTCACGGCACCCGGGTGGGAGCGTTCGTCAACGCCGACCTGGCCGCCGAGGACGCCGACCGCGCGGTCGCCGAGCGCCGGGCCGAGCTGTTCGAGCAGCCCGCCTGGGAGGATCGCTACTCCGGGGAGCGGGTCTGGAGCGGACGCGTCAACCCCCAGCTCGAGGCCGAGGCCTCGTCCCTGACACCCGGTCGGGCCCTGGACGTGGGCTGTGGTGAGGGCGCCGACACGGTCTGGTTGGCCGGCCGCGGCTGGTCGGTCACGGCCCTGGACTTCGCGGTCGCCGCCCTGGAGAAGACGGCCGCGCACGCAGCCGAGGCCGGCGTCGGTGACCGTGTCACCACGGTTGCCGCCGACGTCCGCAGCTGGCAGCCCGGCCAGCAGCGATGGGATCTGGTGTCCTCGCAGTTCCTGCATCTTCCCGACGGCGGGATGGTCGAGCTGACCCGGCGCCTCGGCTCCGCGGTCGCCCACGGTGGCACCTTGCTGGTGGTCGGTCACCACCCCGACGACCTGGCGACCGGGCTGCGCCACGGTCACCACTGGTTCCTCTTCACCCCCGAGTCGCTGATTCCGGCGCTCGAGGACGGTCAGTGGGAGGTCGAGCTCTGCGAGGTCCGGTCCCGGACCACGGCACACCCGCACTCCGGGGAGCAGGTCACCGTCCGCGACTCGGTGCTGCGGGCGCGACGACGCGGCTGAGCCGGAACGGTCGTGACGAGACAGGCCATCGACCGTGCGGTCGACACCCGCGCCGGCGCACCGACGGCCGCCGTTGCCGAGCCCGTGGCACCGCGCGACGGTGCCGCTCGTGTCGCGGCGGACCTCGCCCACTTCGACGAGGTGACCCCACCGCCGGTACCTCCGGCCGGCGGTGCGACCCGCACAGCAGACCATCGCGCAACTGCTGGCGTTCCTCGACAGCGCCGACCTCGCTCCGGTCGTCAAGGCGGCCGCCCAACTCGAGATCACCCACCCGGAGTGGACCTTCGCGGTCTTGGCCGATCAGACCGGGGCCAAGGCGACGAGCACAGCCTCGCACCGGTACAAGAAGGCCAGGACATCGCTCTCGCCGCCGGATTCAGCATCCCGCCGCTGCCCGACCTGGGCGAAACCCTCGCCGGCAAGGGCGTCGTCGATGTGGACGCGATACCGTTCCGGGCGTGCGCGGAGCTGGTGGTGCGCTGACGGCCGGCACAAGAATCCCTATGCCGCCTCGGTGTCCGTCCACGACGAGGACGACTACCGGCGGATGCGGCTACTGGTGACCGACGACGGCAAGGCCGGCGCCGCCCTGCACGGCGACGAGATCGTCTCGGTGTCCGCGCACCGGGACTGCGCCCACCCGCGCGCGGCACGCGCGATGGTCCGGTACGCCACCGCGCTCGATGGCCGCCGTCTGGACTGTGTCGACACCGTGCTGCCGGACCTGTATGCCGACGCCGGGTTCGTGCCCGCCGCGCGAGTGCGGTGGAACGACGACTACGCCCCTGCCGGCTGGGACTACGACAACTTCCGCGCCTTCAACCAGGGCCGCCGGGACGTGGTGTTCCTGGCCGACGACCCCGACCGGGTCGGCGGCAGGTATCCCCGGGGGCTATGAGCTTGCGTCTGCCGTGACGTACCCGCCCGTACCATCCCCCCGTGCACTCGATAGCCGTCCTTCACGCAGGCCAGGTGCGATCGCAGTGACGGGTTCGGGGGGCCGCAATCGGCGACAAGCGAGACCGGACACGGACATGCCGGAGGTGGTTCCTAAGCTGGAGTTGCCCGGTTTCCGTCGACGGGCGGAAGGACGTCCGCAGGGTGAGTGGAGTGGGTGTGGAGCCGAGGGTGAGCGAACCTGAACTCAGGGATCGCGTGCAACGCCTGCTCGCCTTTCTGGCCGAGCTCGTCAAAGCACGGAGCGCACCTGTCCGCACCCTCGACAAACACCGTGCCGTGCTGTCGCTCGACGAGAAAAACCTCGACGTCGGCCTGAGCGCCGATGCCGCGGCAGGAGACGTCGTCCTCCGCGCACGGCGCGTTGTCCTCGAAGATCCACCGCGTCCCCCCGCGCTGGTCGCGAAGTATGTGCAGGGGGCAATCGACAACTCCGCCGCCGAACCCACACTCGACCCACAGGCCCCCGACGCCGTCGACGGCGTCGAGATCTGGTTGGCGCAATGGCGGGCGTGGGCGGCTGTGGATCGGGAACGACGGCCCGCGTCGCAGCTGTACACGTTCCTGCAGCACGCGATGCTGGACCTCGACGCCCAACCGGAATCGCTCGAGCTCGTCGTCGCATCGGGGTTGCTGCACCTCTCCGACGATGTCGCAGGCGCGCGGGTGCACACACACTTGATCACCCAGTCCGCCCTCATCGAGCGGCACGAGGAATCCGGCGACCTGCTGGTCCGGCTGAATCCCGACGCCGTCCCGTCGCTCGAAGACACCCAGCTCCTCACCGGATTGGAAGTGTTCGATCCATCGAGTACCCGCGACCTGCACCAATCCCTCGCGACTCAGGTCGCGTCGCCCCTCGACCCCGCGGCTCGGGTGTTTCTCAAGGACTGGACCGACCGGGCACTTACAGTGCGCGTGGACGTCGTCGACCAGGCGGAGGAGGCATCGTCGCCCGAGGCGTTCGTGAGACCGTCGCCGGCTCTGGTGCTCCGCAAGCGCGGCGCCTATGCGCTCATCGAGTACTACAACCGCATGAGCGAGGCCGTCGCCGACGAGTCGAACCAGGTGCCGCTGGGTCTGGCGCAACTCGTCGAAGCGATCGAACCGGCCGACCGTGTCGCATGGCTCGACCGCATCGGCACACCGTCCGCGCTGTTCGCCGATGATCCGTTGTTCCCGTTGCCCGCGAACGATGAGCAGCGCGACATCCTCGATCGCCTCACCGGCGACAGCGGCGTCGTGGTCGAGGGCCCACCCGGTACTGGTAAGACACACACCATCGCCAACCTGGTGTCCGCGCTGCTCGCGGGTGGCCAGCGCGTGCTGGTCACCAGTGAGAAGGCTCAGGCGCTGCGTGTACTGCGCGACAAACTTCCGCTCGAACTGCAAGAACTGTGTGTGGCGGTGACCGACCCGGCGCGGGGAGGGTCTGCGGAGCTCAACCGCAGTGTCAGCGAGATCGCTACCCGCAAGGCGCAATTCAACGGGCGGCGCGCAGCGCAGCGCATCGACGAACTCACCACGCAACGCAACGACGTGCTCAACCGTCGGGCGATCCTGACGGAACAGATCCGGCAGACGCGCGCGCAGGAGACGGTCGTTCACACCGCGGTCGCCGCCGGTTACGAGGGGACGGTCGCGTCGATCGTCCGGAGGGTCCGCGCACAGGAATCCGGACAGGGGTGGCTGCCCGCACCGCTGTTCACCGACGCCCCACCTCTGAGCGTCGACGAATTCATCACCCTCCATGCGCTTCATCAGCGGTCGAGCGTCGAGCGGGCGCGTCGCCGGCACCAAGCGTTCCCCGACTTGTCCCTGCCCACCCAGACAGAGGTGCAGGACGCGTGCGCCGCGGTCGCACAGGCATCGCAGGACGTGACCGGCGAAATGCCGGAGTTGCTGCGGGTACTCGAGGGCGCCTCCCCCGACATACTGGCCCGTATCCGCGATCTCTGCGAACAACTGCAGGGCGCTCTGCACGATGCAGAACGGCTCGACCTGGGATTTCAACGCGTGGCCGACGATGTCCTGTCGGGGAGGGCGCAGCACCTGTGGGGAAAGACCGCCGAGTTCGCAGGTCTCGTGCAGGCCGCGCAGGAGGCCGATCGCGTCGTCGGTGCCAGCACGGTGGCAACGCCGGTGACCGGGCGGCCCGCGTTCGAGGCGTATGACGCGCTGGCTCGCAAGCTGGAGGCGGGGGACACATGGCGCAGTGGCCTCTCCCGGTTCCGGAGGAGTGACGAGCAGTCGGCGGTCGAGGCGCTCGGCGAGCCTGCGACCGTCGACGGGGTCGCGGCCACGACCGCCCACTCGGTGCGTATCGTCGCCGAGCACCTCCGTGCGCTCGACGCGGTGCGGGTCGTGGGGATCGTCCTGCGCGATCTCGGTATCGACATCGCACTCGACGAGTCACGCAGCCGTGCCATCGGCACCCTGGCACTGATCAACCGGGACCGTGGCATCGTGGACAACCTTGTCACACGGGTACGGGATGTCGAATCGGCGTTACGAGACATCCACCCTGGTGCGCCGCGGCTTGTGAGTGTCGAACAGGCGCGGTCGGTTGCGGAGTCGGCGCGGGCAATCGCCGCGGTCGGCACTGCGCAAGCCAGCAAGGCCTGGCTCGAATCCGTCGGCCTGTATGTGCGGGGCCAGATCGCCGGGGGAGCGTCGCCCGAAGGGCGCGCCCTGGCACGGGCCTTCCACGATGCGGACTTCGACGGTATCAATGCAGCTTTGGATGCATGGGATCGTGCGGCCGGTGAACAGCGGGAGGAGCTCGAACTCTTGTCGCTGCACGCGCGTTTGACCGACGCCGCACCGGCGCTCGCGCAGGCCATCGCCGAAGATCCGTCGTGGCCGCAGTGGCCGGTTCGTCTGGCAAACATCGAGAGCGCGTGGGCGTGGCGTCGCGCAGAGCAGTGGGTGCGGAACGTCAACGAGGGGCGTGAGGACGGGCAGTTCGAACGTGACCTCGACGCGGTCGAGAAAGACATCTCGCGGTTGACCACGCAGCTCGTCGCGGAGAAGGCGTGGAGCGCGTGTCTCGACCGCACGACCGCCGAGCAGGTCCAAGCCCTGCACTCGTACCGCGACCATGTCGCGAGTATCGGAAAGGGTACCGGGAGATATGCAGAGCGTTATCGGGCTGCAGCGCGTGAGGCCATGCAGGTCGCGCAGGGTGCGGTGCCGGCGTGGGTGATGCCGTTGCAGCAGGTGCTGTCTTCGGTTCCGCCTGTACAGAACCTGTTCGATGTCGTCATTGTCGATGAAGCAAGCCAGGTCGACATCAGTAGTTTGTTCCTGCTGTGGTTGGCGCCGCGTGTGATCGTGGTCGGGGACGATAAGCAATGCGCGCCGAGTGCGGTGTCGTTGGGTGCGCTCGACGGAGTGTTCCGTCGTCTCGATTCATCCCTGCCCGACATCCCGAAGTACTTGCGCGATAGTTTCACTCCCCGCTCGAGCATGTTCTCGTTGTTGCGGTCGCGGTTCGGGAGCATCGTCCGGTTGCGTGAGCATTTCCGATCGATGCCGGAGATCATCGCCTGGTCGAGCGAACAGTTCTATGCAGACGACCCCCTGGTTCCGTTGCGGCAGTATGGGTCCGACCGCCTTCCGCCTCTGCGCACCACCTACGTCGACGGTGGTGTCGTCACCGGACAGAACTCGACGTTGACGAACCGTGTCGAGGCCGGTGCCCTCGTCGACACTGTGGTGCAGTGTGTCGAAGACCCCGCCTACGACGGGAAAACCTTCGGCGTGGTGGTTTTGCAGGGGCAGTCGCAGGTCGACGTCATCCAGAACGAACTGCTCGACCGGCTCACCCCGCACCAATGGGACGAACGCAGACTCCGTGTCGGCACGCCTCCGGATTTCCAAGGGGACGAGCGGCACGTGGTGTTTCTGTCCATGGTGGTCGCGCCCGACCAGAACATCGCGGCGATGACGAGGACCGAATATCAACGACGGTTCAACGTCGCCGCATCGAGGGCACAGGACCAGTTGTGGTTGTTCCATTCGCGGACCGTCGACACGTTGCGGCCGACGGACCTGCGGCATTCGCTGCTCACCTACATGCAGTCGACGTCGCCGATGCCTGCGGCGCCGATGCCGGCGGGTGTGACGGGTGAGGAGCGGCACGAGGCATTCGACAGTCTCTTCCAGCAGGAGGTGTTCCTCGACATCGCTGCCCGCGGATATCACGTGAACCCCCGGGTGGAGGTGAACGGTCACGTCATCGATCTGGTGGTGACCGGTGCGGCAGGCAAGCTGGCTGTGGCGTGCGACGGCGAGCAGTGGCACACCACTCCCGACCGGCAGCGCGCCGACCTCGAGCGTGAACGTGAACTGCGCCGGAGCGGGTGGAGGTTCTGGAGGGTCCGCGAATCCGAGTACTACCTCGACCCGGACGCGTCGATGTCGGGGCTGTGGGGCAAGCTCGAGCGGCGCGGCATTACCTCCGAGGGTGCGGATGTCGTTGCTGTGTCCGACGTCGAGCGTTCCGGATTCACCGAGTCGTCGGTGGCCACGCCGGTGTCGTCATCGCTGGCTGACACCATTGTGGAGGCACTCGGGCGTGAGGAATATCCGGTCGTCGAGCTTGCCGATCGGCTCGAGATGGACTGGACGGTCGTTCTCGCGGTGCTGGAAGAGCTCGTCGTCGCGGGGCGGGTCGACGCGTTCGTTGCGCCAGGGCAACGGACGAACTATCGGGTTGCGGGTGTAGTCGATCGCACTGCCGACGATGTTGCCGGCTTCTGACCGAATCGGATGATCGGACGATTCGTAGGTCGGGTTTCGAGACGTTGGTGCCGCTGACCTCGCGTGGATCGTCGCAATGCCGGAGTTCGACCTCGTGGAGCAGGAGTGGTGACGACCAGTTCGTCGCCCGGCGCTATGTCTTCGTGTCTCGTACTCGAGGCAGGCGGGTGTGGACCTACGGTCGCGCCGGTTCCTGAGCTCAGGACGCGGACGGTCCACCACTGTTTTCTGCTGGCCAAGCTCGACGCCGAACCGGACCGGCGGTCGGTCGGGGACGTCTTCGGCGTCCAGCCCGTCCCGGGATCCGGTCCCGACGACGCGTCAGCAGGCCGAAGCCGAGATCAAGGCCCTGGCCGGCGCCCGGCCCGGGAATGGGTCACCTGGAAGGTCTACGACCGCAGCCGCCGCCAGCTGGCCAGCGTCGTCGCCCGGGACTTGCGCACCGGCAGGATCGCCGCGGTGCGCAGATCCAGGCTGCACATCGACTCCCGCGTCACCCCGACCGTGGACGGCCGCTTCGTCGTGGAGATCGCCCGCACCGCCGAGAACGCTTCCTGAACAGGGAAAATGCACGTCCCATCGCCGTTCGGTGCCAGACCGTCCCCTCCGGGCCGCAGGACAACGGCGCGGGACGTCGGGTTCGGCACCCGGTGCGGGGGTACGGCACACTTTCGGGCATGACTTCTGTGGCGAGCCCGGTGTGGAACAGCAGTGCGCCGATGATCATGTGGACCTTCGCCGAGGGGCTCGACTTCGCCGGCACGAGGGTCCACCCGATCACCACCCACACCGTGAGCGGGCTCGGGAGCGTCCCGGACGATTACGAATATGCTTGTCGCGGAGCAACTCTCGGTGAGGGTCTGGCCGTTCGGGGCGAGGAGGTCCGCGATGCCGGCGCCGCAGTCGACTCCTGGCTGCAGCGCACCGGCCTGCTCTGACTGCCTGTCGCACCCGCGGCTGTCACATCACCGCTCGCAGGGCGAGCCGGATCGAAGGAAACGGAAGATGCGGATCGCCCCGCGTACCCCCACCACGAAGAACCCGCCCGAACAGTTCCACGGCGACGTGTGGCTGGACCCGATTGCCTTCCCCCGCGAGGACGGTCAGCGGATGATCGTCGCGAAAGTCCGGTTCGCGCCCGGCGCCCGCACCGCCTGGCACTCGCACGCCCGCGGCCAGACGCTGCACGTTACACAGGGCGTGGCGTGGGTGCAGTCCCGTGGCGGGGAAAAGATCGAGGCGTACCCCGGCCGGACGATCTACTGCCCGCCCGGCGAGGAACATTGGCACGGTGCGGCCGCCGACTCGTTCATGGAGCATCTGGCGATGCTCGACAACGCCGACGACCCGGCGACGACCACGACGTGGCTCGAGCACGTCACCGACGAGGAGTACAACGGCTGATGAAGGCGGGGAACGACGTCGAGGCGGCGGTGCGCGCCGACTACGAACAGCAGCGCGACGCGATGGTCACCGGCGACGCGGTCGCGCTCCGCGAACTGCTCGATGAAGATTTCACGCTCACACACATGACCGGGTACGAGCAGTCGAAGGCCGAATGGTTGGCCGACGTCGCCTCCGGCCGGACGCGGACGGAGGCCACCATCCGGGGCGGGCACGGCACCTGGCCGCTGCAGCTCGAGATCCACTACACCGCCCGCGACGGCCGGTGGGTGGCGGCGTACACCCTCGCGTCCACCTGGGTGGGTCAGCCGCGGCGTAGGGCGCGGCCATCGGGCAGGGTTCGGCCGCTCAGAAGCGCCACCAGGCGTCCGCTGTCGGTCCGCACGACCTTGCCGCTTCCCCAGCTCCAGTCGATGTCGGCAGCCTCGAGCCGGACGTCGGTCAGGTCGACCCCGAACAGTGCGCCGTTCGCGGCGGTGAGCTGGTCGAGGACGGCTACCACGGCCTCGACCGGCGCAACCGTCGGCCGGTCGAGCGCGACCGTGACGTCGAGGGAGTGGATCACTGCATGGCTGAGCGCCCCGGCCGCCCCGCCACCCGGCGGCTGCCACTCGTGCAGCAGCGGCGACCGGAGGTGGGCCAGGTGGTCGGCGACCGGCAGGGAGGCGTCGCGGGCGGCTACGGTGTTGGACAGCAGGGTGAAGTCGCCGCCTGCCGCCGCCATCTCGGCTCCGAACTGCTCGGGTGTGAGCCGCGCCGGCATCGTTACGTGCGCGACCACGTGGCGGACCTGCCACGTCGCGCAGAGCGACGGGGTGTCCCAGGTCTCGGTGGGCGCGGAGTCGAGCAGGTCGGCGAGGCCGTCGTACGTTGGCGGTACCCCGGACTGCAGGTTGTTCACGGTCGGTCCCCTTTCATTCAGTTGAGCAAGGTGCCCCGCCGCCGAGCCGGACGTCCTTGCATCGCGCCGCCTGCAGAGGTTGAGACTCCACGGGCCGGTCAAACTCATCGGAGACGATCATGCGCTGCAGTACCCACAGGCGGGGAATATCAGAGACCGCAGGGTGCCTCACGATCCTCTGGATGGGTGAGGTGACGACGTCGCCGGATCGCTGTTCTCGACCGCTCAGGGAGAGCACTGCCTCCGCCAACGCCTGCAGGGATTCGGTAGCCAAAGTGGTGTCCCGGTCGGCGGTCAGCCGGCGCACAACTGCTCGCGCACGATTCTCTCGTAGTGCTCGGCCGTCAGGCATGCCTGACGACGCAATCGGAAAGGGGGCCAGAGCCGACTCCGGCCTGCCGTCGACAGGCCGGATCTACCATCCGGAAAACGGCATCGATCTGGTGACCGGACTACGTAGCGACACGCCGTCCTGCCGACACCGGACTCGTTGCACGGCCGCGTAGGTATCTCTCAAACACGGAGGTGAGGGACGTTGTCCGACGAGACGCAGCGGGATATCGGGTCGATCAGACTGCCGCAATGGGGCCGTGTCGAGCGAGGCGGTGGCATTGTGGGCTCTTCACAGTTGAGGGTGTAATCGCTGGCTGGATGTTGGCTGGCGCGTCGGTCCCGGGGCAGCGATGCGCAAACGCAGCCGGAGGCCCGATCTTGTGTCACCGTTCGCAGTGGACTTCTTCGAGTACCCGCTCAGATCGGTCAACGGCGCACCCGATAGCGCAGGTGAAGCACCCGGTTGCCCTGAATCACCACGTCGGGATCCTCCAACAGGTGCTGTGCGTGGACCGACCCGAAGTAGCGCTTGCCGGACCCGAACACGACGGGTACGACGTCCATGCGCACCTCGTCGACCAGGCCCGCGGCAAGCACCTGGCCACCGACGTCGCCACCGGCGACCTCGACGATGCGGTCACCCGCGAGCTCCTGCGCCTTGGCCACGGCTGCCTCGACGCCGTCGACGAAGTGAAATGGCGCCTCGGGGGCACAGCCCTCGGGCTTCGGCCGGTGCGTCACGACGACCACGTGGTCGACCCCGCCCGGAGGCGTCCCCTCCCAGCCGTCCGTCATGTCGAAGACGTGGCGGCCGACGATTGTCGCCCCGATCTGGTCCCAGTACGGCCGGGTGTAGTCGTAGGACGTCTGCGACACCTTCACCTCGCCGCTCTCGTCCAACGGGACGTCACCGCTGGACAACCAGTCGAACAGCGGTCCGGGCTGGTCGTTCTCGTCCGCGACGAAGCCGTCCACCGACACCGAGCTGTACATGACCACCTTGCCCACGGGGCTCTCCTTAGACCTCGACGTGCCTGACGCTACCCCTGGGGCGGGCTTTGCCTGCCCTGATCTGACCGTGTTCTGCCGACTCGACGAGCTTGGTCTCGAAGTGACCAGGCCGCGGTTCGAGCCGGACCGTGCTGTCTTGGCCTGTCGCGTCGTCGAACCCGACGGGTCGGATGAGAGGTGGTGTCGCCGCTGCGGATGCGAGGGATCGTCGCGCGACACCGTAACCCGGCGTCTGGCGCACGAGCCGCTGGGTTGGCGGCCGACCACGCTGGTGGTCACGATCCGTCGCTATCGGTGCTCCGGCTGCGAGCATGTGGCGCCAGGACACCAGCCTGGCTGCTGAGCCGCGGGCGAAGCTCTCGCGAGGTGGTCTGCGGTGGGCACTCGAAGGCGTCGTGCGCCAGCACCTGACCGTCGCGCGTGTCGCTGAAGGACTCGTGGGCGCCTGGAACACCGCCAACGACGCCGTCCTGGCCGAGGGCAAGCGGGTCCTGATAGACGATCCGCACCGGCTCGACGGCGTCCAGGTTCTCGGCGTCGATGGATCCCCGCAGCGGTCGCGGTGATGGATCCCTTCCACGGGGGCCGCGTAGCCGGTGACGCGCTCGACAAGTGCCGGCGCCGGGTCCAACTCGCGATCCACGGCCACTGCGGTCACAAGGACGACCCGCTCCACTCCGCCAGGAGGACCCTGCACACCGGCGCCGACCTACTCACCGGATTATCGCCGCCTACCGTCACCCGGATCGAACGAAGGGGCGCGAGCCGATGCAGAACCTGATCGGTCGGTCAGCGCCGGCGTTCCCGCTGCGCTGAGCGAGGTGATCACGCTGGGCCGAACGCTGAAGAAGCGCGCCGTCGACGTGCTGGCCTACTTCGACCGACCCGGCACCAGCAACGGCCCAACCGAGGCGATCAACGGACGACTCGAACACCTCCGCGGCTCCGCCCTCGGATTCGGCAACCTCACCACCTACATCGCCGGCCCGCTACTCGAGACCGGCGGCTTCAGGCCGCTGCTACACCCTGGATGATGAAGAGCCGCATCGTGCCCTGGCTCGTTTACGACGATGTGGGCGAGGTGGTCGAGCCAGTTCGGCGGTATCTGGCTGATTGTGTTGCCCCATCGAATCTATTTTCGCGCCAGTGCGTTTGAGGAGCAAGGTCACCAAGGGGCCGGGCTCGCGGACGGCCGGGCTCGCGCTGGCGTTCACGGTGATCGAGGCCGCTGAGGCACGCTGGCGCGCCGTGAACGCGCCGCACCTGGTCGCCCTCGTTCGGGCCGGAGCCGTGTTCGAGAAGGGAAGACTCATAGAACGACCGGTTGATGCGTCAACTACGAAGGAGGTCGCCCGACGCTCGCCCATCCACAACGATTTGACAATAACTCGTGTGGTGTCGCGATGAGTTCTGCCCTCCGGTGCAGTCTGAACTGCATGGGCAAACTCATCTATGGCTTCAACGTGTCGGTGGACGGGTACATCGCCGATGCACAAGGCAACATCGACTGGACCGATCCGAGCGAAGAACTGCACCAGTACTGGAACGACTTCGAGCGGGAGACCGCCCTGTCGTTCTACGGGCGGCGGCTCTACGAACTGATGTCCGCGTACTGGCCGACTGCCGACAAGGCCCCGGACGCCACCCCTCTGATCGTCGACTTCGCCCGCATCTGGCGCGACATGCCCAAGGTCGTGTTCTCGCACACCCTGGAGTCCGTCGACTGGAACTCCCGCCTGGAACGCGGCGACCCGGTCGAGGTGGTGACGAAGCTGAAAGCCGAAACCGACGGCAGGCTGGAGGTGGCCGGCGCGACGCTGGCAGCACCGATCGTGCAGGCCGGACTGGTGGACGAATACCGGATCGTGGTCGCGCCCATCGCCGTGGGCGGCGGCACCCCGTTCTTCCCGACCCTGCCGTCATGGATCTCGCTGCGACTGTTGGAGAACCGCACCTTCCCGGGTGGCACGGTCCTCCTGCGCTACGAGGCGAAACACGACTGATCGGACATACACAGCCAGGCGAGCTGCGGATGCACTACGAGATACACGACTCGAACGGCACGCAAGTACTGCTGCTGCACGGCAGCCTGTTCGACATCCACCAGCAGTTCGACGAACTGCTGCCCGGGAAACTCACAGAACGACCGATCGACCCACCAACCACCCTGGAGGTCGCCTGAAACTCGCCCATCCACAGGTCTTGACAATATCTCGATCCTAGGAGCGCGCACTGTCGGACTCGGAAAGACCGGAGCGGATTGCGCAAGGCCTACTACGACGCATGGTCCGAGGTCGCATCAGCCAAAGCAATGCGACGACGGTCGCGGCAAAGACCACTGTGGAGAACCCGAATTCGGCGATCGACGGCGGCTTGTCCCACCACGGCACCCCGTAGCTCGACACGTACCACCAGCCGTTCGGCCCGATGAACGACATGGTCACCACGAACGACACCGCTGCCGCGAACAGCGCCCGATTGCGCCGCGAACGCAACACCGCGGGGCCGGTCGCCACGGCAGCGAGCATCGCCACGATCGCCACCAGCAGGCACAGCACCAGGGTGAAGACCGCGAACCGGCGCGCCAGGGACCCGTCCACGGTGATCTGCAGCAGGTACTGATAGCGCAGATACTCCTGGAACCACGGCACATTCGGGCCGACCTCGTGTGCGGGCTGCATCTCCAGCACAGCCGCAGGGGTCTGGTCCGAGAAGACCGGCACCAGCACCACCAGCCCGGCCGCGACCATCGGAGCGAGCAGTGGCAACCACCCCATGTTGCGAGCCGGTGATGGAGGATGCGGGGCGATCGGGCGGGCGCCGGCGATCAATGCGGCGAAGCAGATGATGCCCGACGGGCCGGCGGTGACGGTGATCGCGCCGATGAGGATCGCGGCGGCGGGCAGCAGACGCCGGGCGATCGCGCGTTCGACCGAACACCAGGTCAGCACGACACCGGTGGCCCCTCGTCTTCGTTGCCCGCGGCTTGCGGTGTCCTGGCGCGGATATCGACTCGGCGGGAGGTGCGCGCACGCTGTGGCCATCCCGAGTTGCCGGGGTGTGAGGGCCGGCACAGTGAACAATATAGGTCAAATGACCTATATTTTGGCCATGGCTGACACGCTCACACGAGACCACGAAGGTCCGGTCCTGATCGTCGGTGGATACGGAACCGTGGGTTCCGCACTGACCGAACTCGCCGCTCCGCACTGGCCGTTGCTGCTGACCGGGCGCAATCCCGAGAAGGGCGCGGCGCTCGCCGACAAGCACGGGGCTACGGTGCGGCGCTGGGATCTAACGGATCCGGCGCCATTTCGGGCGGCGGTCCGAGCGGTGATCGGAACGGTCAACGATCCGATCGACCGGGTCTTGACGGCTGCGGTCGGCGGGGGCGTTCCGTACGTCGACATCACGCGATGGACCAGCCGCATGACCCGCGCCGTCGCCGCGGCAGCCGTGATGAGGCCACGTGCGCCGGTGCTCTTCTCGTCGGCGTGGATGGGCGGAATCACGAGTGTGGTAGCCGCTGCCCTGATATCCGAGCGCGGCGGAGGTGCCACCTCGGTCGATATCGCAGTTCGCTGGGACATGAACGACATGGCCGGCATCGATTCGGTCGACTTCATGGATCGGCTCGGATACGACTACGAGGTTCGTCGGGGCGGACTACCGGTGACGGTGGCGCCGTTGACAGATCCGCGGATCGTGAATATCGCCGGGTCGCGCACCAAGGTGGTCCGAATCGACACCCCCGAACAGCTGACGCTGCCGATCACCCTCGATGTCGGCACCGTGTCCACACGCATCGGCTTCAGCTCGGGCGCGGCCACCACGGCGTTGCTCGCAGCGAAGAAGGTCGGGTTGTTCAGGTGGGGCAAGGGGGACCGGTGGACATCCGTACGCCGGTCGTTGTTGTACTCGCCCGGCGAGGGAGGGAACGCCGAGATCCGGGTCGACGTCGACGGCGAGGGCGGAAGGACATCGGCAACGGTCGTCGATCCGCGAGGCCAAGCTCACTTGACTGCGCTCGGCGGCTTCCTCGGTTTGCGAAGAGTGCTCGATCCGACGGGGTCGGAGCCCGGTGTCACCTACCCCGAGCTGCATCCGGATCCGGCCTCGATCCTGCGATCGCTACCCGAGCACGGAGTGGAAGTATTGCGGGAATGATCTCGACGAAGGGCGGCCAACGGCAGGCCGAACTGCTCGATGCCGCCGAACGGGTACTCACGACCCGCGGCAACGCCGATGCGTCTCTGCGTGACTTTGCCGCTGCGGCGGGCGTGCGTATCGGGCACCTCCAGCACTATTTTCCGACTCGCGCCGATCTGATCCGGGCTGTGCTCGAGCGGGCGCTGCAGCGTTCGCTCGAGCGGCTGTCGTCCGCACTGGGGCCGGTCGAGGAACGGGGTGAGCAGCCGGCCCTGACCAGGTCGGAAACGACGAGTCTGTTCGAGATCCTGCTCGCAGAGCAGGACGATCCGTCGTGCGTGCGGTTGTTCGTGGAGGTCTGGGCCATTGCCATGAGCGACGAGAGCACGGCCGCGGTCGTCCGCGACTTCTACACCGGATACGTCGGTCACGTGGCCGACCTCGTGGCCTGCGTTCGCCCCGATCTCGACCGGTCGCGGAGCTTCGCGGTCGCGGCGACCGTGGTCAGCCTGGTGGAAGGTGCGGCCATTGTCCACTCGACGGTCGGCGTCGGTCGTTCGGCGGAAGCGAGGAGCGAGATTATCCGGGCCGCAGTCGGATTGGTACATGGGTCCTGAGCCGTCCGGGCAGGCGCCGGCTGTGACCGCCCGCCCCGGTGCCGGCGTCGTCGATGCGGTCCGGCGCGGGGCGGGGTCGCTATTCGGGGTGAGCCGAGCTCCACGCCTGCCAGATGTCGGGACGGAGCCGGCCCCGATCCGGCACCGGGAGGCCTTGGGCACGTGCCCAGGCCCGAACCTCGGCGGTGGACGGCGCCGGCGGTGCCCCCTCCCCGGCGCCGCTCGCGGATTCGGCGATGTTCCCGGATTCGGCAGCGGGCGCGTCGACCGGGCGCGGTGCCGCAATGCGGGCGATCGCCGTGTTCTCTGCCTCGGCCCAGACGTAGGCCGCCGCCAGATAGCGGTAGGTCCACTGCTCCGCCAGGGCGCGGTTGTCGCAGAACACGATCGGCACGTTCGGCCAGCGCACCTGCAACTCGGCCAAGCCGTCGGCGACGGTCGCCGGCCGCACCCGCTCGAGCGCGAAGATCGCCGAGTACCGGTCCTCGACCACGATCGCGGCCCGCGGTAGGGCCGCCAGTTCGGCCAGCGCGTAGCGCAGCGTGCCGTTCGTCAGGCTCGAGACCAGGTCCGGCACCGACTTGCGTTCGACCGAGGCCACGAGGCGGTCCTCGACGAAGACCCCGTAGTCCCCGCACGGCAGTGCGCGCCTGGTGAGACCGACCTGCTGGTCGGCGAACCGGTAGGCGTAACGCTCGTGCGAGTCGACGACGATGGGCAGCTCGGCGATGCCGGCGGCCCGGGCGGTGGGTGTGCGCACGTTCGGCCGGGCCTGTTTGCGGGTCCGCGGGGACTGCCAGAACACCACGTCGCGCCCGCGCGCGGTGGTGTACACGATCTGCGATCGGTTCTCCCGGCCCCGATCGAGTACCAGATCGATTGCCGCGCCGCGCCGCGCACACGACCGCACGGCCACCCGCTCGACCACCTCGGGGTCGTCGGGCCATTCGTCGATCGGCACCGGATGGCAGTACAGCGCCTTCGTGCGCGGCCAGGTTCCCGAGGTGCGAAACACCAGCCCGCCGTCGAGGGGTACCCGCAGCAGGTAGCCCAGCTTGGACGCCGGCTCCGGATTCACCGCGATCACCATTTCCACAGCTGTCAGGGTCTCATCGCAACGCAAGGACGTCCGCGGGTGCCAGAAGTTACCCGCCGGTACACCTACCGGGGTCCGGTCGCAACCGGCATCATCGATCGTAATTGATTGATCGATTACTCAATGAGCGCGCGCAGCGGTGTGCGGTCCCGAGCAAGGAAGACGGACGTGAACTCTGTGAACGGTGAGACGGCGCTGGTGACGGGAGCGGGTCAGGGAGTGGGACGCGGCATCGCCCTGGCGTTGGCTGCGGCCGGAGCCCGGGTGGCCGTGGTGGGGAGGACGGCCGACAAGATCGAGAAGGTGGCGGCGGAGATCGAGGAGCGCGGCGGCCGCGCTGCCGCCTTCGTGTGCGATGTCACCGATGCGGCCGGGATCGATCTCCTGGTGGAGCGGGTGATCGCGCGATTCGGCGGCCTGTCGATCCTGGTGAACAACGCCCAGTCGACGGTCCACGGGCGATTGCTCGACCTCGACGAACAGGTCTATCAGCGGGGGATGGATTCCGGGCCGACCGCGACACTGCGGCTGATGAGGGCGTGTCACCCGCATCTGAAGGGCGGCGGCTCGATCGTCAATCTCGGGTCCGCGGCGGGGGTGCGCTGGGACCCGTCCGGATACGGTGGCTACGCGGCCGCCAAGGAGGCGATCCGCGTCCTCACCCGCACGGCGGCGTGTGAGTGGGCCGCCGACGGGATTCGAGTCAATGCGATTCTCCCGTTGGCCAATTCATCCGCCCTCGAGATGTGGGCGCAGGAGAGTCCGGACGAAGCGCGGGCGTATCTCGACACCGTGCCGCTCGGGCGGCTGGGCGACCCCGAAACCGACATCGGTCCGGCGGTGGTCTTCCTGTGCAGTCCGGCGGCACGGTACATCACCGGTCACTCGCTCCCCGTCGACGGCGGTCAAGCGCTGATGCGCTGAGACGTGCGACGGACATCGCTACTCGTACCTTGTCGCGGAAGAGAGAAACGTCCAGATGCCCGATGTGCTCGCACCGGCCCGGTCCGGCCCGGCTCGGTCCCGTGGCCATGTGCAATCGAATCATCAAGGAGGAGAAGGCCGAAGGGATGTTCCGCCCTGATCAACCATGCCGGGGCATATCGGTCCGCCACGACGGTGTGCTGTCCCTGCCCCCCTTCTACGTTATACACGATTCGAGGCTCTCATGAGGCCCGGAATTGTGGCCGATAATCGCCTGCGGAACGCCGGAACCTACAGGTGAGGGGCAGGGGAATGGGATATGTACTGGACTTCCGGGAGATCGATCGGACGCAGGTTGCGGTCGCCGGCGGCAAGGGCGCGAACCTCGGAGAGCTGTCGCGAATCGAAGGCATACGTGTGCCGGCGGGGTTCTGCGTGACGACTGACGCCTTCCGGCGGGTCGTGGCAGAAGTGCCGTCCCTCGACGATCGGCTCGATCGATTGTCGCGTCTCGAGGCGGCGGATCGGGATTCGATCCGCGTGCTCAGTGCGCAGATCCGCCGTGCGGTCGAAGAGTGCGTCATCCCTGACGATGTGGTGTCGGAGATCGTCCGCTCTCTCGCCCGGCTCGGTGAACAAGCCGCATATGCGGTCCGATCCAGCGCGACGACCGAGGATCTGCCGACCGCATCCTTCGCCGGTCAGCAGGACACGTACCTGAACGTCTCGGGCCCAGCGGCGATTCTCCGGCACGTGAGCCGGTGCTGGGCTTCGTTGTTCACCGAGCGAGCCGTCACCTACCGTCTGCGCAACGGTTTCGACCAGCGGAAGGTTCACATGGCGGTGGTTGTCCAGCGGATGGTGTTCCCGTGGGCGGCCGGGATTCTGGTCACGGCTGATCCCATCACCTCCAATCGGAAGGTCGCGTCGGTGGAGGCAGGCTTCGGACTCGGCGAGTCCCTCGTTTCCGGCTTGGTGAACCCGGACGTCTACAAGGTGCGTGACGGCAAAGTCACGGACAGGACCGTCGCCACCAAACAGCGCGCCGTCCAAGCAGCGCCAGCCGGTGGCACGCACATGCAGGGAATCGAGCAGGAGCAGCAGAACCGATCGGTGCTGACAGATGAGCAAGTTGTGCAACTCGAGCGGCTGGGCAGAAGAATCGAAGCGCACTTCGGCAGTCCTCAGGACATCGAATGGTGCCTGGTCGACGACGGTTTCCGAATCGTGCAAAGTCGCCCGATCACCACGCTGTTCCCGGCCCCCGTGGTCGACGACGGGGAGAACCGTGTGTACGTCTCTGTCGGCCATCAGCAGATGATGACCGACCCGATGAAGCCCCTGGGGATCTCCCTGTGGCAACTGACGAGTCCGGCACCCACGAGGGAGGCGGGAGGTCGGCTGTTCGTCGATGTCACCCAGGCTCTGGCTTCGCCGGTGAAGAGAACGGGACTGCTGGACGCTCTCGGCAAGTCCGATCCGCTTCTCGGGGATGCGTTGGCGACCATCGTCGAACGCGTCGACTTCATCAGGTGGTGTCCGGACGACGGGGCCGGCGGTGTACCGGCCGGCGATGCACCTGCCCTGATCGAGGCCGACGAAGGCATCGTCGCCGAGTTGATGGCGCAGAGCCAGGCCTCTGTCGCGATGTTGAAGCGCGAGATCCGGGCCAAGTGCGGAGCGGCGCTGCTCGACTTCATCTCGGCCGACCTCAAGGAGCTGAGGCGGATCCTGTTCGACCCGCGGAGCCACCAGGTGATCACGGCGGCGATGGAAGCAGCCTGGTGGCTCAACGATCGGCTTCAGGCCTGGCTGGGCGAGAAGAACGCAGCCGACACGCTCACGCAATCGGTCCCGCGCAACGTCACGTCGGAGATGGGCCTGGCGCTCGTGGGCGTGGCCGACGCGATCCGGCCGCACCCGGACGTGGTGGCCTTTCTGCAGCACGTCGAGGACGCGGGCTTCGAGGAGGGGAGCTTCCTGGACGAGCTGGCGAAACGCGCCGGCGGCCCGCAGGCGCGCGCGGCGATCGAGGCCTACCTCGACAAGCACGGCATGCGCTGCGTCGGCGAGATCGACATCACGAGACCGCGCTGGAGCGAACGCCCCACCACCTTGGTGCCGATGCTCATGAGCAACATCAGAAACTTCGGGCCGGGCGCTGGAAAGCGACGCTTCGAGCACGGGCGGCGAGAGGCTCGCAAGAAGGAACACCAGTTGCTGGAGCGTCTGCGCGCCTTGCCGGACGGAGAGCGAAAAGCCTGTGAGGCCAAGCGGATGATCGACCGTGTCCGCGCCTTCTCCGGGTATCGGGAGTATCCGAAATACGGCATGGTCAGCCGCTACTTTGTATACAAGCAAGCCTTGTTGGGCGAGGCCGAGCGGCTCGTGCAGGCGCGTGTGCTTCGCCGCAAGGAAGACATCTTCTACTTGAGGTTCGACGAGCTGCGCGAGGTCGTGCTCACGCACCGATCGTGTGACCAGCTCATCCGTGAGAGAAAGGCCGCATTCCGCTCGTACCAGGCGCTCACGCCGCCCTGGGTGTTCACATCGGACGGCGAGGTCGTCGCCGGAAGGTATCGGCGCGAAGGCGTCCCGCCTGGAGCGCTGGCCGGTACGCCGGTGTCCGCCGGGAGTATCGAGGGGCGAGCCCGTGTCGTGTCGGATATGGCGCAGGCCGATCTCGAGGCGGGCGACATCCTGGTCACCGCCTACACCGATCCGAGCTGGACTACCGTGTTCGTCGCGATCAAAGGCCTGGTGACGGAGGTGGGCGGACTGATGACCCATGGGGCGGTGATCGCGCGGGAGTACGGATTGCCGGCCGTCGTGGGTGTGGAGGGTGCCACCCGGTTGATTCGCGACGGGCAACAGATCCGCGTGAACGGAACCGACGGGTACGTCGAGATCCTGCCCCAGCGGGACGTCTGAGGGGCAGGAACTGCGGAGCCTGTTCCAGGAGATGCAGGTCCCGATACGGGTAGACCTTCGGTGCGAGCTTGCCGAACAGTCGGACGCCGAGCGTGACCGGTTGGGGCATCACCTTCGCGAAATCGCCGACCGGTGAGCGGTGGTGCGCGCCCCGCTCGTTCTGCTCGGCGGAGTCACCGACCCGGCCGGCACGCACACCGGCACGCGATGCGTCCTGACCCCGGTCCCGAATCCCGCCTCGGAAAAGGTGTCCCGTTGAGCTGACACCCCGCAGCCACAGCGCGGGGAAATTCCTACGCTCGAGGTACCCGAGGAAGGAAGTGATCGATGCAGTCGCTCGACTGTCATGCGTGTGGCAACACCGTGTTCGTGGCGAAGTACAGCCCCGTGCACACGAGCATTCAGTGGACAGGGCCGGCCCGCGACACCTGCCGCGAGTTCGCCGCGGCGGCCCGTCCGGGGGAGACCACGACCTACCTGCCCCGCTGCGGAGCGCTGCACGAGTCGGTCGATCGAGCCGTGCGTGACGGCCGGCTCGTGCCCTCGCAGCGGGTCGAACCGTAGTCGGTCCGGCGTCTGTCGCCGCACCCGGAAGCACATCACCTGGAGGACTTCATGACTGTTGAACCCGAGACCATCGAGGTTCGGAGCATCGAGACGGGCAGCAACCCGACGCGGTACGCCCGCGGCTGGCACTGCCTCGGACTGGCGAAGACGTTCCACGACGGAAAGCCGCATCAGATCAAGGTATTCGGGACCGACCTGGTGGTCTTCGAGGATTCGAAGGGCGCCCTGCACGTCCTCGACGCCTTCTGCCGGCACATGGGCGGCAATCTGGCCCGGGGCGAGATCAAGGGCGACACGATCGCGTGCCCGTTCCACGACTGGCGATGGGGCGGCGACGGCCGGTGCGCGGAGGTGCCGTACGCCCGCCGCACCCCGAAGATCGCCAGGACGAAGTCCTGGATCAACATGGAACGCAACGGCTTGCTCTTCGTGTGGAACGACCCGCAGGGCAACCCGCCGCCGGCGGACGTGACCATCCCCGGGATCCCGGACTACGGGACCGACACCTGGAGCGAGTGGACGTGGAACACCTTCCACGTGACGGGATCGAACTGCCGGGAGATCGTCGACAACGTCGTCGACATGGCACACTTCTTCTACGTGCACTTCCAGATGCCGCAGTACTTCAAGAACGTCTTCGAGGGTCACATCGCCGCACAGCACATGCGTTCGACCGGCCGTGACGACATCAAGACGGGTGTGCAGCTGGATCTGCCGGATTCGCAGACGATCTCGGACGCGATGTACTACGGACCGTCCTTCATGCTCGACACCGTCTACACGGTCGCTGGAGACGTGACGGTCGAGACCAAGCTCGTCAACTGCCACTACCCGGTCACGCAGGACTCGTTCGTGCTGCAGTTCGGGACCATCGTCAAGAAGGTGGACGGGGTCGGGGACGAGGAAGCCGCGGCGATGGCGACGATGTTCACCGAGGGTGTGGAGACGCAGTTCAAGCAGGACGTCGAGATCTGGAAGCACAAGACCCGGATCGAGAACCCGCTGTTGACCGAGGAGGACGGCCCGGTCTACCAGTTGCGTCGCTGGTACAGCCAGTTCTTCGTCGACGTCGAGGACGTCACTCCGGAGATGGTGCAGCGCTTCGAATTCGAGGTGGATACCAGTCGGGCACTGGAGAACTGGCAGAGGGAAGTGGACGAGACCATGGCACTGCGCGGCTGACCCGCGAGCGCCGGCCCGCGCCGAGCCGTACCGTCTCGGCGCGGGCCGGCGGCGGTCGTCAGCCGGTGCGCGGCCGGAAGCCGTCGACGAAGATCCGGGTGATGTCGCGCGCGAGGTCGGCATTGGAGCGCTGCGCGCTCGGTCGGTGCCAGCGCGGTGCCTGCCAGACGGCATCGCGGATCAGCTGGTAGAACACCTCCGGATCGATGTCGTCCCGGAAGATTCCCCCGGCGACACCCTCGGTGATGGCCTCCCGCCACGCCTTCTCCACCTCGTCGGCAATCTCGGCCAGGTCCGCCTCGACGAGGCGGTCCCGCATGTACTCGCCCTCGCGCTGCCAGATCGTCGTGGCGCCACGGTAGTTCTCCGAGGTGGTCAGGGCGAGCAGGACGAGCGCTTCGATCCGCTCGACCGGCGGCAGGGTTCGGGACGTGATCTCGCGGCACCGGGCGGACAGGTCCTCGATGTATTCGCGGATCAGTTCGGTGACGATCGCTTCCTTGGACGGAAAGTAGTGGTAGAGCGCCCCGGAGTAGACCCCGACCTCGTCGGCGATCTCCCGGATGGTGGTTGCCGCGATTCCCTTGGTGGCGAACAGTTGTGCGGATCTGTCGAGGATCTGGCGGCGGCGCTCGTGCGGATCCATGGCACTCCTCGGGGCTCGGTCGTCGACGGCCGGTTCATTGTGGCACATCCATTGATCAAACGATCAGTGGAGCCTCAGACGGCGTGCTGTGAGTCCGCCGACCGGAGTCGGGTGAGGCGACGCCACGTCGTGAGGGCGGCCATGCGCACGGGGCCCGCCAGGGCGGCGGGGCGGATCGACGAGGTGGGGCCGCTGACGGAGATCGCGCCGACACACTTGCCGGCGTGACCGATCGGCGCCGCGACACAGGAGACGCCCGGGGCAGCCTCGTCGCGGTCGTGCGCCACGTGCTGTTCCCGGGTCCGGGCGAGCTCGCTGCGCAGCCGGTTCGGGTCGGTGACGCTGTGGCGGGTCCGGGCCGTCGGCGGGCGCTCGGCGAACAGCGCGTCGAGGTCGGTTCTTCCTTGTGCCAGAAGCGCCTTGCCCAACGCGGTGCAGTGTGCCGGCTGGCGTCCGCCCACGCGTGACGGGATGCGCATCGAATAGGGGCCGCCCACCTTCTCCAGATACAGCACCTCGGCGCCGGTGAGGACCGCCAGGTGGACGACGAGACCGGTGTGGCCGTGCAGTTCGTGCATGACGGGCAGGGCGGCCCGGTGCAGGGTGTCGTTGTGCTGGACGAGGGACCCGAGCTCGAGCATCTTCGTGCCCAGCGCATACGCGGGAGCGTCCCGTCGCACCCAGCCGATCTCGACGAGCTGGGTCAGCAGGCGATGCGTGGACGAGCGGGGCATGCCCGTCAGGCGGGTGAGCTCGGCCAACGTGAGCCGCTCGCTGTCGCGGAATGCCTCCAGCAGCCGGGCGGCGCGATCGATCACCGCCACCGGCACATCGCTGTGCGTCATGCTCTGCCTCCCACCGCCGAAGTGCGGTTACCTCTACTGATCAAGCGATCAATCAATGACTGTGGTGACTGTAACAGTTCGCCCGAGGGGCGGGAAGTGGAATCGAAGACCGAAACGCGGTCGATGGGGGCGGATCACCCGAGGGCGGCGGCCTCCTGCGAGGTGGCCGGCGGCTTCGCAGCGCCACGGTGACACCGACGAGCCGGCCCCGCGGCGACCGCCAGCGACGCCGCGGAAGCGACGGCACACGTCAGGTAGGACGGCGCCCTGCCCAACGCCCTTCGAGGGCCTCGCCCACCTGCCGGGCGAGGTGGTCGAGGTGCCGGCGGGTCACGGTGTCGTGGTCGGTGACATGCTCGCGCAGGCGATCGAGCTGGTCGGTGATCGCCGTGCGCTGCTCGCCGGTGGCGGCTTTCCATGCCAGCTCCCGCAGCATCGACAGCAGCGCGTCCAGCACCATCGGATCGTCGGCGCCGTAGAGCCGCGGCTGGGTGCACACCAGATCCAGCAGCTCGGCGAAGGTCGGCCGCGCCAGCACCACCCGTACCCGATCGTGCTCGTCGCACTGGGTGTGCGGGCCGAGCCGAAGGTCGAGAAGGTCGGCGAGGACCGCGGTGCACGAGATCAGTCCGTGCACGGCGGTGGTGGGATCGTTGATCCCGGGCGAGAGGGCCCGCACCACCACATCGGTCAACTGCCGCAGTCCGTAGCCGATGTCCTGGACGGCGGTGCGTTCGCTGCCGGTGCGCAGCGCCGCGCGTACCCGTTCGCTCAGCCGGTGCGCCGCGTCCTCGGTCAACGGCTCCTGCGGGCGGACGGACCAGGAGAACGCGACCGGTGTGCCCGCCAGGACCGGGCTGCCCACCGGGCGGTTTACCCACACCACCGCCTCGGCCCGCTCCGCCGCGGTGAGCAGGGCGTGTTCGTCGATCTCGACGAGGAATCCGGACGAGGCCGCTTCGACGAGGTGCGGGTGCGGCGGTGGCACGGGCACCGGCACGGCAGGTGTGTCCCGGCGTGCGGGAGGCAGGAGACGGGTGGCGGTGGCGCAGGTGTCGGCCCGCACGTGCTCGAGCACGGCTTCGACGCGGATCTGCCGGACCAGATGTCCGAGGAACAGCACCAGCGCGACGACGCTGGCCACCGCGAGCAGGTATGCCGTCGTCACCGCCATCTGCGGGACGAACGTGGTGCCGTCGGTGTCGCTGCGGACGGTGCGCAACACGGTCAGCGCGTAGATGAACGTCGCCAGGAACAGCGCCAGGGTGCGTTGGACGACACGGTCGGCGGCGAAGGTGCGCAGTAACCGCGGGGAGTACTGGCTGCTGGCCAGTTGCAGGGTCACCAGTGTCAGCGAGAACGTCAGCGCCGTGACGGTGATCAACGAGGCGGCGATCGCGCTCAGTACCTCGCGGGCGGCGTCGGCACCGCCCCCGAACAGATATCCCGCCACCGTCGGTGGCAGCCGGTCATCGAGGGCGGCGTCGAGCTCGGGCAAGCCGATGCCGGCCAGCACGGCCAGCAGCACCGCGGCCGTCGGGACGGGCCACAGCCGGGAGCGCACCGCTTCGACGAACACCTGTCGACGCTTCAGTACGGAGGAGATCGGTCCCCGTCGCCTCCGGGCCCCGGGGCCGCCGTCGGTCTCGAACTTCACGGACACCGCCCGGAACCACATTCCTCGCGCATACCCCCGCCCGCGGCCGGGTAATCGCGCACCCGTCACTGCGCCTGCCGGAGTGCGGCGGATCGGTTGGAACGGCCTCGGTGGCCGGGCCGAGGTGGATACGATGCCGACACCTGTGCAGGACTGGTGCGACGAACGGAATCGGTCATGACAAAGCTGGTGAACTCGCTGTCCGAGGACGAATTCGTGTTGGTGCGGCAGACGAAGAAGACGGAGATGGCAGACCTCGACGAGGACGGCCTGATCGATCTGCACACCCGTATCCGCCGATCCCGCAACAAGTACGTCAAGCTCTACCGGCGGCAGGGTGCCGAGAAGGTCGGCGCGAAAAAGTCTCGTGCGGCCGGTAAGTCGGCGAACGAGCGGAACGCCGGCAAGGCGGAGGTGTTCGAGGATGCGCTGGCCCGGGTCAGCCGCCAGCTGGGGGCGGTGGCCCGCCGCTCGGCCGAGGAGCTGAAGCAGGAACGGCTCGCTCGCGCCCGCTCGGATGCCGCCGCGCCCGCCGAGGATGTCGGTGCCGAGGGCAAGGTGCGGTCGAAGGGCAAGACCCGCGTCGATGCCACCCGTAACTCGGCCGGCCGCAAGAAGTACGAGGCGTCGACCATCGCCGCCGGGGCGCGCCGGCAAGCCAAGAAGGACAGCAAGAACCGCTGAACGTCCGGGATCCGCCGCGACGACGTCGGTGGAGCAGGCCCGGGGTGCCGGTGCATGTGAAGCACACCGGCACCGCCGAGCCGGTCAGTGAGTTGCCAGCGCGACGCGCCGGCCGTCTCCTCCGCGACCGGGCTGCCCCGGGACGCGGGGCGGTCGTCAGGCGAGAGCGGTTGCCGAGCGTCCCTCGAGGGCGGATTCGACCAGGTTGCTCTTGGGTAGCGTCGAGCCGGACTGCACGGCCTCGATCCACTGGGTGGTCGTGGTGACCGCGGCGAAGTTGGACTGCAGCAGCACCATCAGGGTGGTGTGCAGGGACTGCGCGGAGACCTGCCCGGCGGCGTTCGCGAGATGGATCGCACCGGTGGCGTCGGAGAGGATCTCCGTGGCGAATCCGAGCGCCTCGGCCTCCGCGGCGGTGGCGAGATCGCAGTTGTTGGTCATGTATCCGACGATCGTGACGGTGTCCACCTCGCGGGCGCGCAACCAGCCGGCCAGGTCGGTGCCGGCGAACACGCTCGCGTACTGCTTGTGCACGCGTTTGCACGTCGGGTCGATGCGCCGCTCGAGATCCGGGTGCAGCGACCATCCTCGCGAACCTTCGACGAAGACGGGGGCTCCGTCGGGCATACGGTGCTGAACGACGACGACCGGGACGTCGTGGGCGGCGGCAGCGTCGAGGGCGGCCTCGATGTTGGCGAGCGACTGCTCGCGCGGCGGGTACTGGATCTCGAGTGGTCCGTCGAAGTACTCCTGCTGGACGTCGACAACGACGAGGGCACGGCGGGGTGCGGTCACGGGTTTCCTCCCTGGGAAATCATTCGGGGTGTCGCGCCCACGGGGTGAGCGCCTCACTGCCCGATTGTTCGGCAGGTCTACCCTGGCCGGAAGTGGCACGAATGCACACTTTCGATGAGATCGGGCCAACCCGGGAGAACAGGATGCGAATCGCTGTCTACGCCTTCGACGGGATCACCATGTTCCACCTCGCGGCACCGTTGCTGGTGTTCGCCGAAGTGCGCCGTCTCGGTCCGGCCCCCGACTGGCAGACCCGGCTGTGGTCGGACCGGGCCGGCTCGGTCTGTACCGCCGAGGGATACCCGATCGGTGAGGTGACCGGACCCGAGACGGTCGACTGGGCCGACATCGTCATCGTCCCGTCGTGGCCGATGCCCCCGAGGCCGATCGGTGCAGAGTTGAAAAGACAGCTGCGCCAGGCACATGCGCGGGGTGCGGTGATCGCCGGGTTGTGTCTGGGGGCGTTCGCCGTCGCCGACGCCGGGCTGCTCGACGGTCGTGCGGCGGTCACCCACTGGGAGGCGATGCCGCTGCTCGCCGAACGCTGCCCCGGCACCGAGGTGGACTCCTCGGTTCTCTATATCGACCACGACGACGTCCTCACGTCCGCAGGTACGGCCTCGGCGATCGATGCCTGTCTGCACCTGGTCCGCAAACACCTCGGGTCGGCGATCGCCACCCGGGTGGCCCGATACCTGGTCGTGGCTCCGCACCGAGAAGGGGGACAGGCACAGTACATCGAACGTCCCCTCGCGCGGCCCGCCACCGACACCGCGATCGCCGAGGTGCTCGAATGGGCGCTGACCCGGCTCGACGAACCGCTCGCGGTCGATCGACTCGCGGATCGGGCCCGGATGAGCCGGCGCAGCTTTGTCAGGCACTTCCGGCAGGCCACCGGCACCACGCCGGCACGCTGGATTCTCACGCGCCGACTGCAGGAGGCACGCGCTCTGCTCGAAACCACGGATTGGAGCATCGATGCCGTCGCGTCCGCGTGCGGCTTCGGCAGCAGCGCCACCTTCCGGCAGAACTTCACCTCCGCCTTCGCAACTTCACCCACCGCCTATCGTCGGCAGTTCGCATCCCGGCCGCAACCGCTGGTACCCAGGAGGACGTGAAAGTGACACGAGGTGCGAGTCACCGGCGAGGGGCCAAGTCCCGTGAGGTGGTGTACGACGTCGCCGCGTGATTCCTCGGCGGGAGGTCAGGTAGTCAAGGCCGGTGCAACCTCCTCGGCGGGTTCAGTCACGGTTCTTCGGCCGTGTTGGTACGGGAGCGGGCGAGCACATCCAGTCCGAGGTAGCGGCGCCCTTCGATCCACTCATCGTGCTCGCTCCGCGAGCACCGCCTCGACGAGACGGATCAACGCGGTACGATCCGGAAAGATCCCGACCACATTGGTTCTCCTACGGACTTCTTTTGTTGAGGCGCCCCCTGCGGATGATTGCTCCAGATCTGCTTCCAGATCTGTTTGGGAAATACCTTGAACCCCAACAGATCCGACACTGCGGCGTCGAGGTGGTCGGCGGCCTTCGCCGACTTCCCGGATTGGTGCCGGGTCATAGGCCTGCCCGGTTGAGACGTTCGATGAGGCGTGGTTTGCGCGCAAGCGTGTGACGTAGTGCCAGGATGCGCTGGGTGAAGGTGTCACGTCGGCGTCGCGTTCGGCGAGCGTCCGGAGATCGGTGAGCAGTGCGGCGGCGGCGTCGTACTCGCCGGACTTTCGGGTGGCGATCATCGCGTCGATGCGAGACCACGGGCCTTGTGCCGGCGGGCTTCCTCCCCGGCGCGCCGGGCAGCTGCCCGGCGCTCATGGTCGCCTCGGCGACGCGCCGCGGCCTCGAGAAGATCGGCCACGGTCCGGCGAGGTGGGGCGGGCAGGTTTGTGGTGTGCTCCGTTGTGGAATCGACGAAGCATCTCCATCCGGACGGTCACCGTGTGATTTTCGGCGACCCGCAGCAGGAGTCGAACGGTGCGCTCGTGCGGGCCGCGATGGCGAGCAGGTCGTCGTCGAGGCGGAGAAGTTCGGCCAGGGCGCGCTGCGCCGCGCTGAGGGTGGCCAGTCCGGGGCGGCACGGGTGACATCGGTGCGCCGGCGTCCGGATCGACGTCGCCGGACTCGTCCTCGCTGGTCAGGTCCAGCACGAGGAATTCGCTCGTGGTCCAGGCAGTTACCCGCTCGTCGACGCAATAGTCCCCGACGACGTCGAGGTCGAGCAGGCCGCGCGGAAGGCGGAGCAGGATCCGCCGTGTTCCCCAGTTGGCCAGGTACAGGTGCGCGGCGTAGTAGCGCTCCATCATCCGGTTCGGATCGTCCCGGAAGCTGCCCAGCGGAACTCGTTGACGAAGCTGGTGGCCGTGATCCTCGCGCGGGTGGACAGGGAACGCACTTCGGCCTGCTGACGCTCGTCCAACGGCCGGTCGACGGTGAGGAACTCGTAGTGCTGGTACTCACTCATCGCCCCTCCCGCCGATCGGCGCGGTCGTAAGGCTCCGCCCGGAAACCCGAGTCGTCTCCCCGATGGATGAACAGGTGTCCCTCGAGTGTGGCGTCCTGCGCCAGGGCGGCCCAGCCGCGGCCGCTGACCTGGTCGCCTTCGTCGTCGCCGTCCCAGCTGAACTCCACGGCGGTGCGGCCGTCGCGTTCGATGGTCCGGCAGTCCATCCAGCCGCGGACGGCGATGAAGCCGAACTGGCCGGTCCCGTCGGCGGCGAGCTCGATGAAACCGGGTTCGACGAGGTCGATCGCGTCGCGGTCCCACAGGTCCATCTCCACGATCCGCCACCGACCGGTCAGGCGCCTCACTGGTCCTCCATACTTGTCGCGAGTGCGGTGTCAGGGTAGCGACCGCGGGGGACCGATGCCGCGCGTCGCCGGCGCAGCGGCCTGCCTGAGATTCCCCTGAACCAGTGGACACGGAGGTCGGGGGCTCGGTGAGGGGTTGACCACGGCGCGGCCTCGCCGAACGTGCAGCCCACGTCCCCTTGACCTACTTGACTTGACCTACTTGACCTACTTGACCTACTTGACCTACTTGACCGAGGACGATCGAGGTATGAGCACTCCATTGAAGAAGGTTGTCGACGACCAGCTGGACGCCAGCGGGATGGCCGCGGAAGAGCTCAGCGACGACGACGCGCGGTACGTGGCCGACGGCGTGAGACGTATGCTGTCGAGCCTCAAAGCGCGCCGAGCGTGGGAAAAGCACATCGGCCCGATCCTGACCCACAAGCAGACCCTCGAAGTGACCGGCTGGTCGAAGCAGGCGCTCAGCCAGGGGGTCAGGGACAATCGCGTGTTGCGCCTGACCGCCGCGGAGGGCACTGCCGGCTACTGGTCGGATGGCTTCACCGAGACTGCCGCCGGCTACCGACCGATCGCGGGGATCAAGAACGTCCTGGGCGCCTGGGCCCATGCCGACGTCGAACCGTGGACGATTGCGTCGTGGATGTCGAGTGCGCAACCCGAACTCGACGGCCGGACACCGCGGCAGGCCCTGCTCGACGGTGACAGTGCTGATGTCGAGAAGCTCGCCCGCCAGGCGTCGGAACGGCTCGCTTCGTGAATGTTTCCCGCGCACAACAACACCTGAAACCGCCACCGTCCCCGGACACACTCCGGGGACGGTTCCCTGAGACTGGGCCGGCTGCCCGTACGACGATCTACCGCAGTCATGCCGCCGGCCTGGGGGCGTGGTGGTTCAGCAGCAATGGGGGCGGCCGTTTCGATCTCACCGGGTCCGAGGGAACCTGCTACACCGCGGAAACCGAGCTCATCACCTTGCTCGAGGCGTGGAGCGGCATCTACGTCATCCCACGTCCGGAACTCGTCAAGCGGGACATTTCAACGGTGATTGTCCGTAGGGATCTGCGTCTCGCCGACGCGACCTCCAACCGGGCGATCCAGTTCGGATTGACCTCCGAGATGTTCACCACCACCGACGATCCGCTGACCCAGCAGTGGGCAAAGGCGTTGCACGAAGCGGGGTTCGACGGCATTCGGTATTTGGCACGGCACGATCTCAAGCACGTCGATGCGTGCATCGCGGTATTCGCGGCCAGCGGCGATCAGACCGGCACAGACGAAGAGCCCAGCGATTTCGCGGTGCTCGGTACCGAGAACCTGCTCGACCGCCCGGACCTGTGGGAGGCGCTGGAGGAAGAGGCAGGGATCGTGGTCCTCGACATCCCCAGGAGCTTCTGACCCTCCTCGCGAATGTCGGACGTGGGTCCTACGGTTGATGACTATGACATCGCGTCTCGCGGTAGCTGGTTGCGTTCCCGAGTCGATCATTGACGAAGTGCAGCGGTGGTACTCAGCGCCCGGTGTGGGTCGCTGGATGGACTCCGAGTTCGACGTCAGCGCCCTCGTCAAGCAGATGGCCGGCTCGGGACGGTTCGTCGGCAAATACCTGCTTGCTTCCTGGGGATGTGTGGGATTCGACAGCGAACATCAGCCTGTGGCATTCATGGGCGCCGACGTGTTGGTCAACCGTTCAGAGCAATCCGACTGTGGCCGGCCCGGAACTCGGAGGAAGCAGGTCCGCGACAACTGAGGTGAACCGTCTCGGGATTGATGCCGCTTTCCATTCTCGAGAGATGATGCACATCATGTTCTAGCGTTACCCGGCGAGGTCCTCGACGTCGTGATGAAACTCCGCCACCTACTGCGTATGGTTGCGGACCATCGCCCACGTGCGCGGCCCGTCGCCGGGCAGGGTCACGGAACCGACGACGTCGAAACCGAGCCTGCGGTAGAACGCGACGTTCCGCTCCGACGACGTCTCCAGGTACGCGGGCACCCCCGCTTCGCGGGCTTCCCTGAGTCCGGGTTCGAGGACCGCGCCGCCCAGGCCCGAGCCCTGCCGGTCCGGATCCACGGCGACGGTCGCGAGGAACCACACCGGCCCGACGGGCCGCAGTGGCGACAGTGCCTCCTCCGCGGCCGCCGCCGCGTCGGCCCGATCACCGGACAGCTCGGCGACGCGTCCGGAGATGCGTTCGAAAGCCTCTGGGATTCCGGTGGACTCGGGGGTGGTCCACACCGCGACGGCCGACGCGTCGTCGGCCACCCACACCCGCCCACAGCGCAGGCCGATCTCGGTCAGGTACAGCCGCTGCAACTCCTCGACGCGACGCAGGTGGTCACGGGCATCGACGGTGTGGCGGGTGAACGGGTAGTCGGCGAAGGCGCGCGCCAGGGTGCGGGTCGCGCGGTCGACGTCGGCGGGCTCGGCGGGACGTATCTCGGTCATCGCGACCCACCGTAGAGCCGCGCCGGGTCCGGCCGCGAACCGTTTACCGCGCGGCCCGGGTGGTGGGCCGGATCTCGAACCGTTCGGGGATCCGCAGCCACGCGGTGCTCACCGTGGACCAGTCGCCCACCCCGGGCCACGGCCCCGACTGGCTGTGCCGGTAGCCGCCGGCCTCGTACCGGTCGTACGGCACCTCGGACAGCCGGGGGTGGGCGCACAGCAGGCCGAGGGCCGACAGGTGCACGGCGTCCCACTCCTCGGCGATCGACGGCCAGTCCGGGACGCGCGCCCCGCGGTACTCGAGCGGATGGTCGGCGATCAGGGCCGCCCAGTCGCCGGCGGTGTCGATCCGGACGATCCGCGCGACGTCCGGATCGAAGTGCACGGTGTAGCGGGCGGGATCCTTCAGGCCGCGCAGGTTCTCCCCGCTGGCGCTCCACGTGTCGCTCGCCCCGTCGTGCAGGGGCGTCGCGGTCCAGAACGCGCCGTCGGGCAGCGCGCCGGGTCGCTTGCGGTTGCGCACCCGCGGCAGACTCAGCTCGGTGATCGTGCCCTCGTGGGTCTGCGGGGAGTCGAGGGTGTTCCGGCGCGGGTGACGCAGCGCGGCGCAGATCGCCTCGGCCATCTCGATCGTCGCCGGTGCGGTGAGGGCCATGTCCAGGACGTCGTTGGCGCCGTTGCCGTAGAGGTACTCGCCGATGATCAGCACGAGGTCGTCGACGAAGTCCTCGAGGGTGTCGGCGTCGACGAATGCGGCGACGGACGGCCGCGGATCCGCGTCACGGTAGGCGCGCAGGTACCACTGGACGAGCATGCGTCCCGGAATGGTGTCGAGGAGGTTCGCCGCGGCATCCGAGCACATGCCGGACATGTTGCCGTACGTCGGCTCCCTGCCCGCTGACCACACGCCCTGCCGGCTGAGCACACGCCCTGCCGGCTCACCACACGCCCTGCCGGCTGAGCACGCGCCCTGCAGCGAACCGTTGCTCAGGCGCCGGCTCTCGTGGTGCGCCGCTCGATCGTGACTGCGGGTGCCGGGACCGGTGGCGTCAGGGCCGGCGGCAGCGCGAGCACGACGATCTTGACCCAGACGGAGCCGATCTGGCGGCCCAGCCCGCCGGTGTTGTAGGGCAGGCGGTACTTCTCGCACAGAGCCTGCACCTCGGGCGCCATCGCCGGGTACCGGTGCGCCGGGAGATCGGGGAACAGGTGGTGCTCGATCTGGTGCGAGAGGTTTCCGGACATGATGTGGAACAGCGGGCCGCCGGTGATGTTCGCCGATCCGAGCATCTGCCGCACGTACCACTGCCCGCGGGTCTCGTCGGCGGTTTCGTCCTCCGTGAAGGTCTGCACGCCGGACGGGAAGTGGCCGCAGAAGATGATGGAGAACGCCCACATGTTGCGGACCAGGTTGGCGGCGGCGTTCCCGGCCAGTGTCGGGAGCATCAGCGGCCCGGACAGCAGGGGAAAGACCACGTAGTCCTTGAGGACCTGGGGGCGGGCCTTGCGCCACCAGCCGCGGACCAAGGGTGCGATGTCGCGCCACGGGCGTCGGCCCCGGAGTACGCGGTCGGTTTCGAGGTTGTGGAGCATCACGCCCCACTCGAAGGTGAGCATCAGCACGAGCGCATACAGCGGGTTGCCCAGGTAGTACGGGTTCCAGCGTTGACCGGGGTCCATCCGCAGGATGCCGTACCCGATGTCGCGGTCCCGCCCGAGGATGTTCGTGTAGGTGTGATGCATGTAGTTGTGCGAGTATTTCCACTGGTCGGCGGGACAGACGATGTCCCATTCGAAGTCCTGGGAGTTCACGCCGGGCTCGCGCATCCAGTCGTACTGACCGTGCAGCACGTTGTGCCCGATCTCCATGTTGTCGAGAATCTTCGAAATCCCGAGTGCGCCCACGCCGGCCAGCCACGCCGGCGGAAACACCCCCAGATGCATCAGAACTCGGCCGGCCACCTCGGCGCCCCGCTGCACCTTGATGACGCGAAAGAGGTAGTCGCGATCCTGGGCGCCGAGGTCCGCGGTGATGCGGGCGCGCAGCGCATCGAGTTCGCGCCCGAGTTCCTCGACCTGGTCGTGGTCGAGCACGACCACGTCCGCGGGTGGCCTGCTCGCCGGGGAGCGGCCCGGCAGCGGGAGGGTCGGCAACGATGGCATGGGCAACTTCGGTCCGAGCATCTCGGGCCTCCTCGTGCTGGTGCGGTGCTGTGACCGTGGTCGAACGGAACTCCTGGCGTCGGCGCACCCGCACAGACACCGCCGCGATGTGCGGCGCGCGGGGGCACTCGGCGCAGTAGCGCCATACCCGAGAGGGTGCGTGGTGGGGCGGTGGGCCGCCACCTCTGTCCTGTCAGTGCCTCCTCTGCATCGATCGGCACTCGATTCATCCAGTGTCGTGGCTTCGGATCTCCGCGGCATGGCCGCCACTTGAACATTGGGTTTCCGGGGCAGTTCCCCCAGGTCCTGGTGATCGAGTGGTTGCGGCGTCGGTCGGAGAGCCGCGACGCGCGGGGCTTGCGCCGCCGCTATTCAGCGTTACTATGTACCAGTAGTCAGTAACGCTTAGTAGTTGAGGAGGTGTTCCGTGAGCAAGCAGATGACGGAGATGCTCAAGGGAACGCTGGAGGGCATCGTCCTCGCGATCGTTTCCAACCGGCCCGCATACGGCTACGAGATCACGGCATGGCTGCGGGAGCAGGGCTTCTCCGACATCGCCGAAGGCACCATCTACGCCCTGCTCGTCAGGATCGAGAAAAGAGGCCTGGTCGACGTGGAGAAGGTGCCGTCCGAGAAAGGGCCACCGCGCAAGGTGTATTCGCTCAACGTGCAGGGACAGGAATACCTCGAAGAGTTCTGGGGGACATGGAGCTTCCTCGCAGAACGGCTCGAACAGCTCCGCGAAGGAGACAGATGACCATGTCCATCTCGAAGATGATCGGCTACAAGCGGCGATGGCGGCAATACAAGGCGCGCACGAAACAGCTTCCCGCGGACTACCGCACGGCGATCGATGCGCTCGAGCGGTACCTGATGCACTTCGGGCCGGGGGACCCCGCCAGCGCGGCTTCGATGTTCGAGGACCTCGCCGATCTCTTCGAGCAGAGCGCGGCGGACGGAACGCCGATCCGCGCCGTCGTCGGGGAGGACCCGGTCGAGTTCGCCGAGGCATTTCTCCGGAACTACCCGGAGGGTCAGTGGATCAGCAAGGAACGGGAACGGCTGACCGACACCATCGATCGCGTTGCGGGCCCCGAATCGTGACGCACGAGAGAACGGATATCCGGATGGCAACCGATCAGGTGCAGTTGCCCGCGATCCGCGTGCAGGGCCTGGAGAAGTCGTTCAAGGACCTGCCGGTGCTGCGCGGCGTCGACTTCGACGTGGCGCGGGGCAGCATCTTCGCCCTGCTCGGCTCCAACGGGGCGGGCAAGACCACGGTCGTGAAAATCCTGTCCACGCTGCTCGAGGCCGATGCAGGGAGTGCCGGCGTCAACGGCTTCGACGTCGCTACGCAGGCTGCGGATGTGCGAGAGTCCATCAGCCTCACGGGACAGTTCGCCGCTGTCGACGAAATCCTCAGCGGACGTGAGAACCTCGTGCTGGTCGCGCGGTTGCGGCACGTCGAGGATCCGGGCAGGATCGCGGATGATCTGCTCGAGCGCTTCTCACTGACCGACGCGGCCGCGCGGAAGGTGTCGACGTATTCGGGCGGCATGCGCCGCCGCCTCGACATCGCGATGAGTCTCATCGGGGATCCGCCGGTCATCTTCCTCGACGAGCCGACGACCGGGCTCGACCCCCAGGCGCGCCTCGAGGTGTGGCAGGCCATCGAGGAACTCGCCGAGCACGGCACGACGGTGCTGCTCACGACGCAGTACCTGGAGGAGGCCGAACAGCTCGCCGATCGGATCGCGATCCTCCACGAGGGCCGGATCATCGTGAACGGCACCCTCACCGAGCTCGAGCAGTTGCTCCCGCCCGCCACGGTCGAATACGTCGAAAAGCGGCCGACCCTCGAGGATGTCTTCCTTGCCGTCGTCGGTGCCGACGGCAAGGACGGCGACGCCGGCAACGACGCAGCGCCGGAACGGAAGAGTAGGGGACAACGATGACCAAGCACTTCTTCGGCGACACCGCCGTCCTGCTGGGGCGCTCTCTGCGCCACATCACGCGCAGCCCGGACACCATCACCACGACCACGATTATGCCGATCGCCTTCCTGCTGCTGTTCGTCTACGTGTTCGGCGGCGCGATCAACTCGGGGTCGAATTCGTATGTGAACTACCTGCTGCCCGGCATTCTGCTCATCACCATTGCTTCGGGCATCTCCTACACCGCATTCCGGCTCTTCCTGGATATGAAGAGCGGCATCTTCGAGCGATTCCAGTCCATGCCGATCGCACGCTCGTCCGTTCTGTGGGCGCACGTGGTGACCTCGTTGGTCGCCAATCTGGCCTCGGTCGTGGTCATCGTGCTCGTTGCCCTCCTCATGGGCTTCCGCTCGGCGGCGGGAGCGCCGGCGTGGCTCGCGGTCGCCGGCATCTTGATCCTGTTCACCCTGGCGTTGACGTGGATCGCCGTGATCCCCGGTCTCTCCGCGAAGTCCGCGGACGGCGCGATCGCGTTCTCCTACCCGCTCATCTTCCTGCCGTTCATCAGCTCTGCATTCGTGCCCACCGACACCATGCCCGGCCCGGTACGCGCCTTCGCCGAGCACCAGCCGGTGACGGCCATCGTCGACGCTATCCGCGACCTGTTCACACAGCAGCCGGTCGGTGCCGACATCTGGATCGCCCTCGCCTGGTGTGTCGGCATCCTCGTCGTCGCGTACATCTTCGCCATGGTCACGTACCGTCGCAGGATCGGCTAGGACGGGCGCCGCGGCGGGGAGCGGTGGGCCACGAGCTCACCCGACCCCGCCGACGTGCGCGCCGTGGCCAACCCGCCTTCCCGTCCGGCCGGGCAGCGGCTACCGTTCGCCCATGCGCGCAGCCGCCGTCGTCGTCGCCTGTCTGGTCGGCGCGGCCGCGTGCGCGTCCCCACCACCGCCGGACCCACCACCGCCGGCGCCGCCGGCGCGTGTCACGGTCGACGGGCGGGGCCTGATTCTGGACGGGAAGCCCTGGTGGCCGACCGGGCTCAACGCCTATCAGCTCGCCTCCGACTGGGACGTCAACGGTGGCTGCGGCGCGCAGGTGGACCTGGACGCGTACTTTTCGTCGCTGCCGCCGTCGTCGCTGACGCGGTTCAACGCCTTCCAGGCGCTGGCGTTGAACCGCGTCACGGGGACCCTGGACTTCGCGGCGATCGACGCCGTGTTCGCCGCCGCCGAGCGGCACGGCCAGCTCGTCATGCCGGTGCTGTCCCCGCAGGACGGCGCGTGCGGCAACGAGCTGTACAAGGACCGCGCCTGGTACGAACACGGCTGGACCACGCGCCGGGCCCCCTTCGCGGTCAGCTACCGCGACTGGGTCCGCCTGGCCGTGGACCGGTGGCGGGTGTCGCCGGCGCTCGCCGCGTGGGACCTGCTGGGCGAGCCCGAGCCCGGCGTGTGCGGCGACGCCGCGTGCAGCCTGCCGCGGCGCTCCTGCCCACCCGACTCGGCGCAGCTGCTGCGCGCGTGGACCGACGCGGTCGGCCGGATCGTGCGGGAGACGGACCCGCGGCACCCGATCACCCTCGGCCTGATCGGCGGGGACCAGTGCGGCAGCGCCGGGGACGGCTACGCGCAGCTCGCGAAGTCGCCGTACGTGGACGTGCTGCAGTACCACGACTACGACGAGGCGGCGTGGCTGCCGGTGCGGCTCGGGCAGGTCACCAAGCCGATCCTGGTGGCCGAGCTCGGCATAGAAGCCGGGAGCTGTCTGCCGCTGCCCGAACGTGCCGAACGCGTGGACACGGCCCTGACCGGCTACCGCGAGGCCGGGGCCGCCGGCGCGCTGCTGTGGGCGTTCGTGCCCGACCCGCGCGGCGGCGAGTGCACGTACGACATCGGCCCCGGCGACCCGGCGTTCGAGGTACTCGCCCGGCACCGGACCTTCTGACCCGTGCCGCGTCGATCGCCGCGTGGAGGGACGTGCGCCCGGTAGCCGTCCAGCATCGAACCACCGTTCCCGGACCGTTCGAACGGAACTGTCCGCCAGTCGGATACGGAACCGGAACACGGTCGCTCGCAGTAATTCGTTTGCGGGTTCACCCCGTGGTGAATATTGTCTGCTGCGTCCGGCGGAGAGGCCGGTCGAACTCGGATGGAAAGTGGTGAATTATGCCCCGGACAGCCGCCGAGCTCCTTCACGATCCCGTGAAGCGCTCGGACCGGTGATCCGCACCCACCATCGGATCGCCTGTCCGGTGTGAGGTCTTCGCGGGATCGACAGTGCTCGGCACACATTGCAGCACAGTTGATCTCACAGAGGAGAACCCAAGTGTCCCACAGTGGCACATCGATATCGCACCTTTCCACGTTCACATGTATCCGGTGCGGGCTGACGGTACCTGCCGCGACGCCTGCCGGTGCAGCACGGACGCACTGCCCGAACTGCCTCGCCGGAAAGCACCGACCCGGACCGGACGCCGGGTGTGGAGCACGCACGCACCCGATCTCGATCGCGGTGCTCCGGGGCGGAGAGTGGATGCTCATCCACCGCTGTACCGCCTGCGGTGGCCTCGACGCGTGCCCGGTGGTCGAGGACGACAACCAGTTGCTGTTGCTCCGCATCGCGGTGAAACCGCTGGCGCAACCGCCGTTCCCGCTCGAGCATCTCGCACAACTGTAGGAGCGCTCGGTGTCCCGCAGGAACAATCGAACAGCTCGAGTGCAGCGGCCGAAGCCGGCACATCGCGACGCACCCGCGCGGCACGGAACATCGTTCCGCTGCCTCGGATGCGGTCTGGACGTGCCGATGCAGGCGCCCGGAACCGCGCACCGCAACCACTGCCCGCACTGCCTGTCCAGTAGGCACGTCGATCGTGTGCCCGGCGACCGGGCCGCCGGCTGCGGGGGCCGGATGGAGCCCATCTCGGTGACCGTGCGCGGGGGTGGGGAATGGGTGATCATCCACCGGTGCCGCACCTGCGGCACGCTCGACGCCAACCGCTGCGCCGGGGACGACAACCCGCTTGCGCTCGTCCGGATCGTGCTGCGGCCGATCTCGGCCTCGGGCGTGCTCCTCGACGGGTAGAGGCCGACGCCCCGGGAGCGCTTTCCATCTCGCTGCGGAAGGCCTTGTCTGCCGGCGGGGACGGCAGGATCGACCGAACGTCGCGGGTGCCGTCCGTCCGTGTCAGCTGGACGGTTCGGTCGCCGGGTGGGCCGGGAGATGAGTCGCGGCCCAGCTGGCGAGAAGCTTGAGCCGGTCTTCGGAGTCGGTTCCGGGTTCGGCGGTGTAGATGGTCAGATCGAGGACCCAGTCGTCGTCCGCTGCCAGGTCCAGGGAGTGGTAGACGAGGTCGAGCGTGCCGACCACCGGGTGGTGGAACTGCTTGTTCCCGGCGTGATGGATGCGGACGTTGTGTGCTGCCCACCGGGCGCGGAATTCGTCGCTGAGCGTGGAGAGTTCACCGACGAGCTGACGCAGGTCCTTGTTGTGGGGATCGCGGCCGGCCTCGGCGCGCAGCAGTGCCACGGTCACGTTTGCGGCGCCGTCCCAGTCGGGGAAGTAGTCGCGAGCGCCGGGATCGAGGAACTGGAAGCGGGCGATGTTGGCGGTTCTGCGGTCGTCGGCGAACATCGGCGAGTACAGCGCGCGGCCGAGCGCGTTGGTGGCGAGGATGTCCATGCGCCCGTTGCGGACGAACGCGGCGGAGGAGGTCATCGAGTCGAGCATCCACTGCACCCTCGGCCGCACCTGGGCCTGCTTGCGGGCGCGGGGTGGGCGGTGGGTGGGCCGGGCGGCGCGGGCGAGGTCGAACAGGTAGGTGCGTTCGGCCTCGTCGAGTTGCAGTGCCCGGGCGACCGCCTCGAGGACGTCCTCGGAGACGCCGCCGATGTGGCCCTTCTCCAGGCGGGTGTACCACTCCGTGCTCACCCCGGCCAGCACAGCGACCTCCTCGCGCCGCAATCCGGGGACCCGGCGGCGCCCGCCGCCGGCGGGCAGCCCGACCTGCTGCGGGGTCAGCCGGGCCCGCCGGGTGGCGAGGAAGCTGCGGATATCGGCGCGGTTGTCCACGCCGTCCACGGTACGTCCGGTGCGGCGTCGTGGGAGGTTGTGCTTGTACCCCCCCATGAACGCGACCTCCCGCGCGGGTGGTGCGCGGTGTTCCATGGAATCGGCCCGGAAAACAGCCGGGACACCCACATCAGATCTCGTGCGAACAAGGAGCACCGTCATGCGTGGAGCAATCCTGTACGCCCCGGGCGACGTCCGTGTCGAGGAACGCGACCGTCCGTCCCTCGTCGAACCCACCGACGCGATCCTCCGGCTCTCCGCGGCATGTGTGTGCGGCTCGGACCTGTGGCCCTACCGCGGTGTCGAAACCTACGACGGCCCGATCCCCATGGGTCACGAGTACGTCGGCATCGTCGAGGAGATCGGAGCGGACGTCGCGAATGTGAAGGTCGGCGACTTCGTCGTCGGCTCGTTCTTCGCGTCCGACAACACCTGCGAGATCTGCCGCGCCGGGTATCAGAGCTCGTGCGTCCACCGGGTGATCATGGGCAGCCTCGGTTCCCAGGCAGAGTTCCTGCGGGTCCCGCTGGCGGACGGCACCCTCGTGGCCACTCCGGGCATGCCCGAACCCGACTTGATCCCGTCTCTGCTGGCCGCCTCGGACGTCCTCGGCACCGGCTGGTTCGGTGCCGTCGCCGCCCAGGCCGGGCCGGGCAAGACCGTCGCAGTCGTCGGCGACGGCGCCGTCGGTCTGCTCGCGGTGCTCGCGGCGAAGCAGCTCGGCGCCGAGCGGATCATCGCGATGAGCCGTCACGAACCCCGGCAGCGGCTGGCCCGCGAGTTCGGTGCCACCGATATCGTCACCGAACGAGGTGACGCGGGCGTGGCCCGGATCAAGGAGCTCACCGGCGGGCGGGGCGCGCACTCGGTCGTCGAGGCCGTCGGCACCCAGGAGTCGATGATGCAGGCCATCCGGTCCACCCGGCCCGGCGGGCACGTCGGTTACGTCGGGGTCGCCCACGACGTGCAGCTGCCCGGGGAGGAGCTGTTCTTCTCGCACGTGCACCTGCACGGCGGTCCGGCCCCGGTCCGGCAGTATCTGCCCGAACTGATCGACCTGATCTGGAGCCGAACAATCAACCCGGGCAAGGTGTTCGACATGGAGTTGCCCCTCGAGCAGGCCGCCGACGGCTACAAGGCCATGGACGAGCGAAGCGCCATCAAGGTCCTGCTCCGCCCCTGACCTCCATCGTCACCCGTGGGTGGCCACCGTCCGAGTCTGCCGCGCGGCCGACGCCCGACTCATCAGGAACCGTTCGTTCATGCCTGCCTCCCTGACCTCCGTCCGACGCGACGACAGCCGGACCACCGTGGGCGAGGTCGCCCGCGCCTCGAACCTCGCCCCGCCGGGCCGGGCACTGGGTGTCGTGCTGAGCCTGCTCACCGTCTTCGGCCCGATCTCCATGGACCTGTACCTGCCGGTCCTGCCCGCGCTCACCGCCGACCTCGGGGCGAGCACGTCCGCGGCACAGCTGACCGTCACCGCCTGCCTGCTCGGGCTCGCGCTCGGGCAGGTCGTCGCCGGTCCGCTGTCGGACCGGTTCGGTCGCCGTCGTCCGCTGCTGATCGGAGTCGGGGCCTTCATCGCCGCGTCCGCCTGGTGTGCGGTGAGCCCGACCATCGAGATGCTCGTCGCGGCGCGCCTGGTGCAGGGGCTGACCGGTGCGGTCGGCATCGTCATTGCCCAGGCCGCCGGTCGGGATCTGTATTCCGGCGCCCGGCTGCTGCGCTACTACGGCCGGCTCACCGTCCTCGGCGGACTGGCCGCGATCATCGGTCCGGTCGTCGGCGGGCAGCTGACGAAGATCACCGACTGGCGGGGCACCTTCGTGTTCCTGGCCGTCGTGGGCGTGGTGATCCTCGTCGCGAGTGCTGGGGTGTTGCGTGAGACGCTGCCACCGGGTAGTCGACGAGCCGGTGGCCTGGCCGACAGTGGGCGGGTGTTCCGCCGGCTGGTCTCGGAGAGGGTCTTCCTCGGCGCGGTCCTCATCACGGGGTTCGTCAACGCCGCCCTGTTCGCCTATCTCAGCGGCGCGACGTTCGTGTTGCAGGGCATCTACGGCCTGTCGCCGCAGGGCTACTCCTATGCGTTCGGGCTGAACTCGTTGGGATTCATGGTCTTCGGATTCCTCGCCGGCCGCATCGCGGAGCGGTGGTCGGTCTACGGCACCCTGGTCGCCGGTCTGATCATGGTCGTGGCCGGCGCCGGTGGCGTGCTGCTCACCGCCACCGCACACCTGCCGCTGGCCGCGATGGTCGTCTCGTTGCTCACGATGGTCAGCGGGGTGGCGGTCACGACCCCGCCGTCGACGTCCCTCGCGCTGGAGAACTACCCCGAGGTGGCCGGTTCGGCCGCCTCGCTGCTGGGGCTGGCCCGGTTCGCATTCGGCGGCGTCACCGCACCCCTCGTCGGGCTGGCCGGCCCGGAGACCGCGGTGCCGCTGGGCGTCGTCACCGTCACGGCAGCCCTGCTCGGCCTCGTCGGCTACGTCCTGCTCCGCCCACCGACAGCCGGCACGCCGGAACACCGTGCGTTCGCCTGAACCTTCAGCCCGGCCCGAAACCACCGCAATTCCACTCAGAGGAGAAGCCTCCATGCGTGTCCATGCCTACGCAGCCTCGTCCGCATCCGCGCCGCTGGCCTCGACGGTCATCGAACGACGGGACGTCGGACCCAACGACGTGCTCATCGAGATCAAGTACGCCGGCATCTGCCACTCCGACATCCACACCGTCCGCGGCGACTGGGGACCCCAGCCCTACCCGCTCGTCCCCGGCCACGAGATCGTCGGTCTCGTCGCCGAGGTCGGTGCCGACGTCACCCGCCACCGGGTCGGTGACCGCGTCGGAGTGGGCTGCATGGTCGACTCCTGCCGCGAGTGCGTGAACTGCCGCAACGGCGACGAGCAGTACTGCCTCGACGGCATGGTCCCCACCTACGCGGGCGTCGACCGGGACGGCACCACCACCCAGGGCGGCTATGCGACCCATGTCGTCGTCGACGCCGACTTCGTGCTCTCCGTGCCCGAGACGCTCGACTTCGCGGCCGCTGCGCCGCTGCTGTGCGCCGGCATCACCACCTACTCGCCGTTGCGGCGCTGGAACGCCGGACCGGGCACGAAGGTCGCCGTCGTCGGTCTCGGCGGTCTGGGGCACTTGGACGTCAAGATCGCCCACGCCCTCGGAGCCGAGGTGACGGTGCTGTCCCAGTCGTTGAAGAAGCGGGAGGACGGCCTGCGGCTCGGTGCCGACCACTACCACGCCACCAGCGATCCGGCCACATTCGAGCAGCTCTCGAGCCGTTTCGATCTGATCGTCAACACGGTCAGTGCCGCCATCGATGTCGACGCCTACCTCGGTCTGCTCGCGGTGGACGGCACCCTGGTCAACGTCGGTGCACCGGCCGAACCCCTCAGCCTGAACGTCTTCTCCCTCATCGGCGGCCGCCGCTCCTACGCCGGCTCGATGATCGGTGGCATCCGCCAGACCCAGGAGATGCTCAACTTCTGCGCCGCACACGACATCGGCGCCGACGTCGAGGTCATCCCCGCGGACCGGATCAACGACGCCTACGAGCGCGTCCTGGCGTCCGATGTCCGCTATCGGTTCGTCATCGACACCGCCACCCTCGGTTGATCTGCAGCCCGGAGTACCTGAGCGCATGCACGGGCGCGCCCGAACCACCACGCCGAAGGAAGCCCGATGGACACCCGCTTTCGTGCAGTGCACGTGTCGCTGTCGCTGGCTCTCGTAACCCTTGCAGCCGCGTGCAGCAGTCCTCCGGAGCCCACCGTCGACGACGAGTGGGACCGCATCCGTATCGCACTCATCGTCGACGGGCAACGCCTGTCGGACACCCCTGCCGGTCGCGACCTCCTCGCGCAGCTCCCTTTGACCCTCACCATGACCGACTTCGGATCCGTGGAAAAGGTCGCCGAGCTACCCACGTCCCTGTCGATCACCGGCGCCCCACCCGGCGCAGACCCTGCCCCGGGGGGCATCGGCTACTACGCGCCGTGGAACGACCTCGTCCTCTACTACGGCGACCAGAGCTACCACGACGGCATCGTGAGGCTGGGAACCCTCGACGGGGGAGTGGACGTCATCGGGCAGCAGACCGGGGGGCCTCCTGGTGCGAATCGAGTACGTGGGGGACTGATCCAGGAGGGGAGCGGCCCATGAGCATTCGCAAGAACGTGGAAGGCCCGGAGCGTCAGTCCGAGACCCGTACCCGCCGTCAGGACGTAGTGGTCTTCGGATTTGCCATCTTGATCCTGGTTGTGACGACATACCTGGACTCCACGTAGGGGTCGCCGGTTCGGCCGCCGGGCTGTCCGCACTGCTGCGGGTGCTCGCACAGGGCACGCAGTGGGATTCCGAAGGAGCGAAGGGTGGGACCGCACAGTCCCATCCTTCGCCGCCTTCGGCCTCAGGCGTCCGTGTCGAGGGTCGGGGTGCCCTGGTCTTCGGGGAACCACATGCTGACCCGAGCGAGCGTGCCACCGTCCGTGGTGGGCAGCGTGACGCCGGAGATGTAGGCCGAATCGTCGGAGGCCATGAACAACGCTGCGCGGGCGTTGTCCATCAGTGACGGTGGCCGATTCAGTTTGAGGGGGATGGGGGAGATGCCGGGATCCCAGGGGCCGGCGACCTCTTCGTAGGACTGTCCCACCACCGGGGTTCCGGCCGGCGCCAGGAAGTTCGGCGACATGCCGTGCGTTGGAGCGATCGCGTTGACCCGGATGCCGTACTTGCCCAGGTCCAGGCTCAGTCCCCGAACCAGGCCGTTCACCCCCGCCTTCGTGGCCGAGTACATCGCAATGCTGTGGTACGCCACGAACGAGGAGGCGGACGAGGTCGCCAGGATGACACCGCCGCCGTTGGCCCGAAGGGCGGGAACCGCAGCCTTGGCGGTGTAGAAAACACCGGAGAGGTTGACGCCGACCACGTCCTGCCAGTCGGCATCGGTCAGATCCTCGAATTCGACCTGCTCACCCCCGGCGACCGAGGGCACGCCACCGCGGGAGACCACACCGGCGTTGGCGAAGGCGATATCGAGCTTGCCGAAGGCGGAGACCGTCGCCGCGACGGCGTCGATCACCTGCTGTTCCCTGCGCACATCCGCGGTCACTGCGATGGCGTCGCCGCCGTGCTGCTCGACCAGTTCCACGGTTCCCTTGGTGCGCTCGGGGTCGATGTCGACCACCGCCACCTTTGCGCCTTCGGAAGCGAAGAGCTGAGCACACTGGCGTCCCAGGCCGGACCCCGCTCCGGTGATGAGGGCGACCTTGTCTTGGAGGCGTCCCATGATGGTCCTTTCCCGTTCTGGTTCGTGTCCGATGTATGGACGGAAGTTGTTGGGCGCGTATGGCCCCCGAGCTGCGGGCGACGAGGACGAGGTGGTCGCCAGGCGTGGGGAGAGGGAGTCCGCACGGGTGCTTTGTGTGGAACGTGTCACGAACTATAGGAGCCGTGGCACGGACAGTCAACAGATGACAAATATCGATTGACGTATTATGTAACTGGTCGTAATGTGAGTCACAGAGAGGCCGGTCGCGCCGGATGGCTATCACGCGCCCCGTCGCTCCCGTGAGACCTCCTGCTGTCCTCTGCCGACACCCGTCCGTGCAGGGAGGCGGCCCTTGTTCGAGCAAGGAGCTCATATGACACTGCACGACAACAGGTTTGCCCCACCGAGCGGAGCCGCAGTGCCGCGACTGGTGGTGGACCGTTCGGCCTGCGCCGGACACGGACTGTGCTACGGCCGTTCTCCGCAGATACTCGACTGCGACGACGCGGGAGATCCGGTCGTGCTGAAGGCGTTGTTGAGTACCGATCAGGAAATCGCCGCCGCCGAGGCGGCGGCCCTGGTATGCCCGGAACGCGCCCTGAGCATCGAATTCAATTGACCCTACTGTGATCGAGGAACTCACCATGACCAGCACGACAGCTGCCGGCGCCGCTCCTGACGAGCTCGTCGTCGACTTCGACATCTACGATCCGTCGTTGGCCGGCCCGGTCGACACTGTTCAGGACAAGGCCGCCGAATTGGCGGCGAAGGGCCCGGTGGTCTACTCGACAGCGCATGGCGGACATTGGATCGTCACGCGCTACAAGGAGATCCACGAAGTCCTGCGCGATCCCGAGACGTTCTCGAGCTACCCGAACAACCTCGTTACCGGACCGGGCGGCATGGGCAAGTTCATCCCGATCGAGCTCGATCCCCCGGAGCACACCGGCTATCGCACGGCGCTGCAACCGCTGTTCTCACCCAATCGCATGAAGGCACTGACCGAGCAGATCCGTGGAGTGATCAACGAACTCATCGACGGATTCGCCGCCCGGGGACAGGCGGAGTTCATCTCCGAATTCGCTCACGAGTTGCCGGCCCGGGTGTTCCTGGCGCTGATGGACTGGCCACTCGCGGACGCGCCGATGTTCACCGAGGCCACCGACACCATCCTGATGGGGAAGCCGGGTGCCGGCGAAGAGGAGTCCCAGCAGGCGCGCGCGGCCGCCGGAATGCAGATGCTCGGCTACTTCCAGAACATGGTCGACCAGCGGCGGAAGATGCCCGGCGAGGACGTCACGTCCGCTCTGATTCATACCGAGGTCGAGCTCGAAGACGGAAAGCGGCTGCTGACCGACGAAGAGCTCAACCGCATGTTCTTCCTGCTGCTCATCGCGGGACTGCACACGGTGCAGGGTTCGCTGGCGTGGAGCGTTATTCACCTGGTCAACAATCCGGACCAGCGCGAAGCCCTGATCGCCGACGAATCGCTGATACCCAGTGCCGTCGAAGAGATCCTTCGGATCGAGGCCGCAGTGGTGCCCGGGCGCTGTGCGACTCGCGACGTCGAACTCGGTGGTGTGCAGATCAAGAAGGGTGATCAGCTCATCCTCATGCTCTGTTCGGCCAACCGTGACGCCGAGGAATTCGACGACCCGGATGAGCTTCAGCTCGAACGTCACCCGAATCGGCATCTCTCCTTCGGCTCGGGTCCCCACCGGTGCCTGGGCTCCCACCTGGCGCGAATCGAACTGTCGCTCGCCCTCGAGGAGTTGCACCGACGGATTCCCGATTACGACCTGATTTCCGAGGAGCCGCCTCTCCTGCACGCCACCCAGGTGCGGGGGTGCATGCGGTTGCCCATCCGATTCACACCGGAGGCGTAAGAACGGTTCGACGTCGGCGCTCGAGCGGCGGGGTATGCGCACGCATGCCCCGCCGCTCGAACGTCACCGATCGACATCGCCGCACGCCCGGAACGAATGAGTCGCTGCGAACACAGAACCGATATCCACAGCACCTCCGGTCTGCAATTCGAGGCAGATGTCCACCGGCCTCGGGTGTGAACCGCTCACTGATCCGTCGTGCGCCGCCGCGACGGGGAACCGGCTCGTCCGCACGCCTGCGCCACGGTCGGCAGAGGCATGAGGTGGGGACAGCGGACGAAATCCGGCCCTTGTATCATGAACACGAATTTATCGGTGATTCGCCGAGTTTGCGGGAGGCGGCATGGCGCGACGACGGAACGGGAGTGTCCTCAGTGAGGACGCCGAGGAGGCGCGTGCTCAGATCCTCGAGGCCACGGAAACGGCCTTCCAGCGGTACGGGGTGGTCAAGACCACCATGGACGATGTCGCGAAGGAGGCCGGCGTCTCCCGGCCAACGATCTACCGCTATTTTCGCGATCGCGACACCTTGATCGCAGCAGTCATCGAAGTCCGCTCGCGCCGTTTGTTCGACCAGGCACGTGCGTATTTGCGAAAGCGGAAGACCTTCGCCGAGCAGGTGGTCGACGGTCTCATCTTTCTGGTGGACCGGGGGCGGAAGGACCCGATCATTCGGTTGATCGTCAGCCCCGAACACATGGACATGGCGACGGCGCTACTCGGCAGCTCCGGCCTGGCCAAGCGGCTCACGCACGAGATGTGGGCGCCGCTGATGGACGAAGCGCGCGAGCGCGGGGAGGTCCGCGAAGGGGTTTCCGACGACGAGATCGCCGAGTGGATAACTCTGGTAGAGCTGATACTGGTCGGACGAATGGACTTCGACCAGGGAGACGATGCCGACCATCGACGACTGCTGACCAAGTTCATGCTGCCGGGAATCGTCACCGATACGTCTGCGGCCGACGCTCGTCTGAACTGAACCACGAATACTGTCGGCAGGGGTCCCGAGGCGCGCTGCGCTTCGGGGCCTTTCGCGTGTCCGCCCCGGAGTGCCGCTCGGTGAGCAGGCCCGAATTCTAAGCGACCCCGCAAGAGGCGAAAGTCCCTCTTGCGTGGCTCGCACCCACGCGATATAACGAAATACGAAAATTGTCATGTGTAAGAGCGAGCCACGTCTCGGCTGGAAGGGTGGCGTGAGAGCCCCGGCGGGGAAGAGGCGTCACCCGGCTTTCGCGTGCACCGCGGGCGCGGAGTGCTGCGGCACGACCGAGCCGGCCCTCGGCTCCGGATGAAAAGGTCCCGGCCCACGTGGGTTGACGTTCGGTCAAATGACAAAATATGATATCTGTCACCTGTTGTTCACGGCATTGCCGTCGCGGTCGAGTCGGCCCGACAGAAAGCCAGGTCGCCAATGGCTCATGTAATCACGCAGCCATGCTGCAACGACGCCAGTTGCGTCTCGGTGTGCCCAGTCGATTGCATCCATCCCACGCCGGACGAGCGGGCCTACGCTCGCACCGAGATGCTCTTCATCGACCCGGCAACGTGCATCGACTGCGGCGCGTGCGTGGACGAATGCCCCGTCGACGCCATCGTTCCGGAAGGGGACATGACGCCCGAGATGCAGGCGTTTCCGGGCCTGAACGCCGCCTACTACCAAGACAATCCGATACAACCGAGGCAAATCGGACTTCCCGGGGCGGAGCGGCCGACGATCCGGTCCGCGTCCGAGACGCTCCGCGTCGCAATTGTCGGAAGCGGACCGTCCGCCTGTTACCTCGCCGACGAGCTGACGGCCACCAAAGGCCTCGACGTGCTGGTCACCGTGGTGGAGAAGCTGCCGGTAATCGGGGGCCTCGTCCGCTACGGGGTGGCACCGGACCACGGTCGAACCAAGAACGTAGTCGGGACCTTCGCGCGGACGCTAGGGCGGAAGAACTGCATTGCGTACCTCAATGTCGAAATCGGAAGGCATATTTCGCACGAGGAACTGCTCGCCCATCATCATGCGGTCGTATACGCGAGCGGAGCTGCGGGCGATCGCGCCCTCGGAATTCTCGGAGAGGCCCTGCCGGGAGTCCACTCCGCTCGCGAATTCGTGGCCTGGTACAACGGCCACCCCGACTTCGCCGGTGCCGAATTCGACTTCTCCAGCAGCCGGGCAGTCGTGATCGGGAACGGAAACGTAGCACTCGACGTCGCGCGCATACTGGTCAGTGACGTCAGTCGCCTGATGAAGACCGACATCGCGGACTACGCCCTGGAAGCACTTGCCGCAAGCCGAATACGAGAGGTGATCGTGCTCGGGCGGCGTGCCGCGGACAGCGCCGCCTTCAGCACCCCCGAGCTGATCGGTCTCGGCAACCTTGCCGGCGTGGACGTCACAACCTCCGAGATCGTGCATCGCAAGGACGCAGAGGACTCTCTCACGCGTATGAGGCATGCGGTCCTCGATGGTTACGGCACGACTGAATCCGGCACCGGCAACCGCCGGATTCATCTCCAATTCCTCCGTACCCCAGTGGAAATACTGGGTACCGAGCGAGCGACCGGCATCCGTGTCGAGCGGAACGTCGCCGCACTCGACGGTGCCGGATCGACGGTCGAACCCACAGGCTTCTACGAGACCATCGAGTCGGGACTCATTCTGCGCTCCATCGGGTTCCGTGGCGCCACGGTCGGCAATCTGCCCTTCGACGATGTGCGCGGGGTGCTGCCCAACGATGCGGGAGCTGTCGTCGATCCGAGAACAGGGCAGGCCGTGCGCGGGGCGTACGTGGCGGGATGGCTGAAACGCGGACCGACCGGGGTGATCGGAACGAACAAGTTGTGTTCGATCGAGACAGCGCGCCGCATCGTTGCCGACTTCGTCGGTGGCCGCCTGGCGACTCCCGGAGCGGGAACGGCCGAGTTCGACGATCTCGTCGCCCTCCGGCAACCTCAGCGGCTCGACCTGAAGGGGTGGAAGAACATCGACAACCACGAGCGGAACCTGGGAAGAAGTGCGGGACGGCCCAGGGTCAAGATCGTGAGCAGAGACGACATGGTGGACGTAGCGCAAGGGTCCAAGGTTCGTGCCGGCACCCGCGAACCCGAGCGGGTCGCTGTCACCTGACGAACGAGACCACCAGGGACACAATCCACCGGCCCGTGCAGTTCGCACCTACGTCGGTGGCGGAGGAGGCGAGCAGCGATGACGCTGTTGGGCAGTTTGGGGCTGTTGGGTGCGAGCCTGGCCACGCTCGGCTCGAACGCGGGGCTGTACGCGGTGCGCACCGCGGGCCTGCCCGCGCACGAGATCTACGGCGAGGAAGACTTCGACGCGATGCTCGCGCTGCCCAAGCGCACCGTCCGTACCGAGGACGGCGTCGACCTCGCCGTCCGGGAGGTGGGTTCGGCCCTGGCGCCGCTGACGATCGTGTTCGTGCACGGGTACTGCCTGCGCATGCAGTCCTGGCATCTGCAGATGCGCCACCTGCAGGAGCGGTGGGGCAAGGACGTGCGGATGGTCTTCTACGACCAGCGCGGCCACGGGGAATCCGCCGTGTCGACGTCGAAGTCCTGCACCATCGCTCAGCTCGGCCGCGATCTGGGCACCGTCATCGACACCGTCGTCCCCACCGGCCCGGTGGTCGTGGTCGGGCACTCGATGGGCGGGATGACGACCATCGCCCTGGCCGCCCAGCGCCCGGAGTTGTTCGACGAACGCATCGTCGGGGTGGGCCTGCTCGCCACCACCGCCGCCGGGCTGACCAAGACCGGCATCGGCCGTAACCTCGAGAACCCGGTGATCGACGCGTTCCGGCATCTGGCGCGCACCGCGCCGGGGTTCGTGCAGTACGCCCGTGGGGCCGCCAAGGCGATCATCGCGCCGATCCTGCGCGCCGCGTCCTACGGGACGGTGGTCAGCCCGAAGCTGGTGGAGTTCTCCGACCGGATGCTGGCGGAAACCTCGGTGCTGACCATCGTGAACTTCCTGCGCACCCTCGAACTGCACGACGAGTCGGCGGCGTTGCCGGTGCTCGGACAGGTGCCCGTGCTGGTGCTGTGCGGGGACGCCGACATGATCATCCCGTTCTCCGGCTCCGAGGAGCTCGCGGCGGCGTTGCCGGACGTCGAGTTCAAGCGGGTCCGCGGGGCCGGGCACCTGGTCCAGCTCGAGTTCCCCGAGGTCGTCGTCGGTGCGCTGGACCGGCTCATCCAGCGCGGGTTCGCCCACGACGCCGGCAGGAGGCGCGCCGGGTGAACAACCGCGACGAGATTTCCTTCGATTGCCGGCATCTCCGCGAACGGGCTACGTAGGCGCACATGCCCGTCTGGCCTCTGCGGGGATGTCCCACGCCGGCCGATAATGCCTTGTTTGCAGGATAATTGATCGCGCTCTGTCCGGCGCTGTGGTTCATCGAGGTCGGCGACGGCTTGCTGAACGTTCCGACAAGGACAGATGACATTCGATCGCGCTGTGCGAGTGCATTATTGCTGTTGCCTTCCGTCTATACCGTGGTGGCCAAGCCGATGTCGTTCTGCACGAAGGTGCCGCTCGCGGTGTGCCGGTCAATTCAGCTCCGGCAGAGACTTATTGGACTAGTTCGGGATGGCCTGCCGTCGGCGACCAACAATTGACAATTTTCGTAGTCTGACTCATAGTTACATGCAATCGAGGTCTGGATCACACATCCCGCCGGAGTGTTCGAAGAGCGTTTCGATCGATAAGCACTCCGGGGGAGTCCAATTGGGACGAGACAATCGGCAGCCTGCAATCGTGACCAATGCGTTCGGAGGCCGTGCCGGCGAACGGGAGGAGAATCGTGGGAGTCGAAGTAGCTGTCGAGGGGTTGACGAAGTCCTTCGGGTCTCAGCGGATCTGGCAGGACGTGACGTTGACGCTGCCGGCGGGTGAGGTGTCGGCGCTGCTGGGCCCGTCGGGTACGGGCAAGTCGGTGTTCCTCAAGTCGCTGATCGGTCTGCTGCGGCCGGAGCGGGGCTCGATCGTCATCGACGGCACCGACATCCTGCAGTGCTCCTCGAAGGAGCTCTACGAGATCCGCAAGCTGTTCGGGGTGCTGTTCCAGGACGGTGCGCTGTTCGGGTCGATGAACCTCTACGACAACGTGGCGTTCCCGCTGCGCGAGCACACCAAGAAGTCCGAGTCCGAGATCCGCAAGATCGTGATGGAGAAGCTCGAGCTCGTCGGTCTGCTCGGCGCCGAGGACAAGCTGCCGGGCGAGATCTCCGGCGGCATGCGCAAGCGGGCCGGGCTGGCGCGGGCGCTGGTGCTCGATCCGCAGATCATCCTGGTCGACGAGCCGGACTCGGGGCTGGATCCGGTGCGCACCACCTACATCAGCCAGACGCTGATCGACATCAACGCCGAGATCGACGCGACGATCCTGATCGTCTCGCACAACATCAACCTGGCGCGGACGGTGCCGGACAACATCGGGATGCTGTTCCGCCGGGAGCTGGTGATGTTCGGTCCGCGCGAGGTGCTGCTCACCAGTGACGAGCCGGTGGTCATGCAGTTCCTGGGCGGCACGATGATCGGGCCGATCGGGATGTCGGAGGAGAAGGACGAGGCGACGATGGCGCAGGAGCAGGCCCTCGTCGACGCCGGGCACCACGCCGGTGGGGTGGAGGACGTCGAGGGCATCGTGCCGCAGATGAAGGCCACCCCGGGGATGCCCGAGCGGCAGACCGTCGCCCGCCGGCAGGAGCGGGTGCGGCACATCCTGCACACCCTGCCCGAGGCCGCCCAGCAGGCCATCCTCGAATCCTTCGAACACGAGAACACAATGTCCGATTTCATCGGATCAGAGGCCCCGACGACGGTGCTCCCACGAGTAGCGCTGTGACGCGGCGCCAGTCGCACGGTCGAGACCGGCCGCGGCGAGTTCACGCCGGCAACTGTTGCGCCACCCCGGGTGGCCACGAACGAGAAAGGTACCGACCTGTGAGAAGGCGGGACTGTAGGACGACTGCCGTCGAACCCCTGATGGGGGAGCGGTGAGGACGGGTCCGGCGCTGCCGGTAGAGACAGAGACGCCGCCGGAGCGTCGGGATCAGGAGCCGATCCCCTGGCGGCGGAACGTCGTACTCCGGAAGATCGGCGGCTACGTCACGAACAAACCGACCCAGAGCCTCGCAACCATCGGCCGGTCTGCGAGGCTCGGTGGCAACGTCGTGCGCTACTGCATCGAGGACACCATTGCACTGAGACTGTCGGTACGCGAGGTGGTCGAGCAGATGTGGAAGCTACTCAAGGTGACGGCGCTGCCCGCCCTGCTGATGGCCGTCCCGATCGGAGCCGAGGTGTCCGTTCAGGTCGGCGGCATCATGAACCAGGTGGGTGCGAACTCACTGGCCGGCGCGGCGAGCGGCCTCGGGGTCGTCGGTCAGGGAGCGCCGATGGCCGCCGGGTTGCTCATGAGCGGTGCGGCCGCATCCGCTATCGCGTCGGACCTCGGCGCGCGAGCGATCCGCGAAGAGATCGAAGCGATCCGGGTCATGGGTATCGACCCCGTGCAGCGACTCGTAGTCCCGCGATTCCTTGCGATGATCGCGATCGCTCCCATGCTGTGCATCATCATCATCGCAGCGGGAGTCTCGGCGGGCCTGTTGATCTCCGCGAACGTGAACGACGTCGTCCCAGGCAGCTTCTGGCAGTCGTTCGGCGCGTTCGCCACGCCCACGGATCTCGCGTTCTCGGTGCTGAAGTCGGTGATCTTCGCCGCGATGGTGGTGTTGATCGCCGGACTGCGGGGACTCGAGGCAAAGGGCGGGCCGACCGGCGTTGCCAATGCCGTCAACGCGTCGGTCGTGCTCAGCGTCTTCTGCATCTTTGCGGCGAATCTTGTCGTGAGCCAGCTGCAGATGATGTTCTTCCCGGCACGGTTGGCATGATGGCGACGAATACTCCAGCACATCGCGGCGCGACCGCGCCGACGTTCCCCGTACGCATCACCGGCACGGCGACGCGCCGGATCCGGGCGAGCGTCGAGGAAGTCGGACAGATCGCGCTCTTCGTCGGCAAGACCGTCTACCTGCTGCCCAAGACTGCCCGTCACTACCGCAAGCAAACTCTCACCACGATGAACAACATGGCCTGGGGCAACGGGTCGTTGGTGGTGGACGGCGGCGTGATCAGCCTGATGTTCTTCCTCGGCATCGCAGTGGGCGCCGTCGTCGCGATCCAGGCGTTCATGGCCTTCGACCTTCTGGGGTTCGGCGCGTTGACCGGCATCATCGGCTCGTTCGGCAACGTCCGTGTGATCGCCCCCATCATCACGGGAATCGGTTTCGCCGCCCAGGCCGGATGCCGCATGACGGCCGAGATCGGTTCGATGCGGATCTCGGAGGAAATCGATGCCACCGAGTCGATCGGACTCCAAGCCATCCCCTTCGTGGTCGGACCGCGGCTCATCGGAAGCATGCTCGTCGTGCTTCCGGGCTACCTCATGGCTCTCGTCGTCAGCTTCGTCACCGGTGGTCTGGTGGTCAAGACGTTCCACGCACAGCCGGAGGGCACCTACGACCACTACTTCGCCCAATTCCTGAATGTGCCCGACCTGGCCGCATCCGTGGTGAAGGCGTTGATCTTCTGTGGTGTCGTCACGATGATCCATTGCTATTACGGGTATTTCGCATCCGGGGGTCCGGCTGGGGTCGGAGCCGCATCCGGACGTGCGATCCGCGCGAGCCTCGTCGCGATCGTCGTCCTGAACTTTCTGATGACGGTCGCCATCTGGGGTCTGAGCCCCGAACTGGTCTTCAAGGGATGATGGGATGAGCACTTCCAGGAACCAGGACTTCCTGCGGGGATCCGCAGCGAATCAGTCCCGAGTATTGGCGGTCGCCGGCGTCGCAGTGATCGGCCTGGCGGGTGTGGTGGTCACCGCCACCGCGTCTCTGTATCCACGCATGACCGCGCCGGACGGGCTCGCCGTCGGGGTCGAGGTCCCCTATGTCGGTCCGGGGGTGACGGAAGGAACCAAGGTGGTCCTGCGGGGACAGAGCGTCGGTCTGGTCGAACGGCTCGACCGAACCGAGGCGGGCTCGGTGCAGATGCGGCTCGTCCTCGATCAGCACCAGGTCGCCGGGCTGACGGACTCGTTCGAGGTGGACTTCCGTCCCGAGAACTACTTCGGAACATCCGCAGTGAACATCGTCGTCATGCCCGGCGGCGACCCCCTCGAGCCCGACACCGAAGTGCAGCGGACGCCAGGAGGCGACTTCACGATGTCGACGATGATCGAGCAGGGCTCGCTCACCATCGACGGAACCCTGACCGACCGGATGGTCACGTCGCTCGACAAGTCGGTGCACTACCTCGACGGACTGGCACCGTGGATCGAGACGGGTGTGCTGGTCGCCGACCGTGTCGCACAGGCGCAGCAGGCGCCACCGAGCGAGCTGATGACGAGATTCAACGACATCCTCGCGGCAACACCAGGATTCAGCGATCAGGCGATCGAGGCACTGATGTACATCTACGACAGCGTCTACAACCGCCTGCCGGACGGCTCGATTGGTGTGGACGATGCCGTCTTCGACGAGTCGAACGCCGGCCTGACGCTGGCCGCCAATCAGCTGTTCGGCCAAGCCGGTGCCCTGCTCGCCTCGCACGGGGAGGAACTGACACCGCTGACGCAGATCGTCGTGGAAGTGTCGGATGTCTTCCCGCACCTCGTCAACGGCGGCCTGACGCCGGAGCAGGCGCGGGAGATCGTTGGTCGATTCGACTCCGCGTTCGTCGACACCCCAGACGGGCAACGCCTCCGGTTGCGCGTCGTGCTCGACGGATTTCCGGCGCTTGCGGCCCCGCTCGGGATCGCCGCCGCGCCGGCCGAACCGAACGGGGGAGAGCGATGAACGCGCGTGCCGTCTTCCTCGCGACCGTCCTCAAACTCGCGATAGCAGCAGCTGTCTCGGCTCTGCTGTTCGTGCTGGTGATCAGCGCCATGCGCAGTCCCGTGGCCGGTGACACCCGCACCTACACCGCGGAGTTCTCCGATGTGTCAGGTCTCGGGGTCAACGGTGACATTCGCACGCGTGGGGTCCGGATCGGCAAGGTCGAGGCCATCGACCTGGTGACTCGCCAGGGCAGCACCATCGCCGAGGTCCGTTTCTCGCTGCAGGAGCCATACGTTCTCACCGCGGACACGACTCTGGCGGTCAAGTACCAGAACCTCACCGGCGTGCGGTATGTGGATGCCGACTTCGGGGAAGATTCCGGGGTCCCCGTCGAAACTCTGCCTCTCGACAGGACCCGACCGTCGTTCGATATCACCGAGCTGTTCAACGGTCTGCAGCCGGTGCTGGACACCATGAGTGCCGAGGACATCAACACCTTCACCGAGAACGCCATCGCCCTGCTGCAAGGAGACGGCGGGGGACTGAAGCCGATGCTCGACGACGCGCAGAAGCTCGCCGATCTCGCGGCCGACCGGGAACAGGTCATCGCGACGTTGACGACCAATCTCGCGCGGATTTCCGACTCCATGGGTGGCCGGTCGGATGAGGTCGTGGAGTTCCTCCGCTCGATGAGCTTCCCGATCGCGAAGGCGATGACAGTTCTCGACGAGTTTCCGAAGACCGCCACGTACGGCCCTGAGTTCCTGACACCGATCAAACGGCTGCTCGACGCCTACAGCCTGCAGCCGGGGGCGAACGTCGAGCAGATGGTGGCCGAAGCGTTCTCGTCGCTCGAGGAGACAGCGGAAGCTCTCCGGCTGCTACCGAGTTCGGTGGCGGGACTGCAGATCCCGGTCGGGGATTCCCCCGGATGGGAAGGATGCAGCAAGGGTGTCGCCCAGCTGCCGACCGAAGTCGACGTTCTCCTCAACGGTAGCGGGGTAGTGGTATGCAGCGCACGGTGAAGTCCGCACGGACACGGTTCGGTACTGCCCGTCTGGCGACGTGGCTCGCCGACGACATGCGCATCGGCGCCGGCGTGGTAGCCGTGGCCGTCCTCGCGCTCGTCGCGACGACCGTGCTCTACATAAGTCCCCCGGGCAGGAAGGTGGTGGCCTTCGAGACCACCGACGCGTCCGCCATCTCGGTCGGCCAGGACGTGCGGATCGCCGGGGTGTCGGTCGGCAAGGTGACGGACATGGAGCTCGGACAGTCGACCGTCCGGGTCTCGATGGAAGTCGAGGACGACGTGTTGGTGGGCACCGAGTCGCGGGTCGAGGTCCGGATGCTGACCCCGGTCGGGGGCTACGCGATCACGCTTGTCCCGCTCGGCGTGAGACCGCTCGACGAGGGGGCCCTTCCTGTGGGACAGGTGACCGTCCCGTACTCGATCGGTGACGTACTCCAGGCGGCCCCCAACACCACCGACAACGTCGACGGCGGCACGATCGATGCGAATCTGGTCCAGGTCGCCGAGGCGCTACAGCAGAACCCGGACTCGGTGGGATCGATCATCTCGGGGATGACGGCGATCGCACGTGTCATGGACCGGCAGCGTGAGCAGGTCCGGACGGTCACGGGACTCGCCTCGGAGTACCTGCAGACCTTCAACGCGAATCGCGAGCTCGTCTTCCATCTGATCCGTGAGATGGACATGGTGCTCTCGACGTACAACACCAACCATGCCGGCTTCAACGAGGCGTACCGGCTGCTCGGGCACGTGCTGATGACTGTGGCACCGTACGAGGAGTACTACCTCGACCACCGGGACGAGGTCGCGGCGGCCATCACTCAGGTGCGCGCCATGATCGAGGAATTCAACGCGTCCATGGGGCCCTCGATCGACGCCCTGACTGCGGCCCGGGAGCAATTGGCGAACTGGCTCACGCCCGAGGGGCTGGCCACGATCAGCGGAGGAACGCTCATGGCATCGGACATCTGTATTCCGGTTCCGGGACGGCAGTGCTGACGATGAACAAGGTCAAGAAGGTAGCAACGATCGGCCTGGCAGTGACCGCCGTCGTCGGCGCCGGCTTCACCGCCGCGCGCACGGCCGGAGCCGAACCCGCCCCGTCGTACTGCGCCGAAATGCCGGACGCGGTCGGGCTGTATGTGGGTAATCCGGTCACCCGGATGGGGTTCCCGGTGGGACGGGTCGAGTCGATCGTGGAGAAGGGCGGTCACGTCGAGGTGACGTTCTCGACGGACGGGGATCGCCCGCTTCCCGCCGATGTCAAAGCGGTGACCCGATCCAAGTCGATTCTCGCCGACCGCAGCCTCGAGCTCGTGGGCAACGACACATCCGGCCCCACGCTCGAACCGGGATCCTGTATTCCGCTGCAGAACAGCCGGACTCCCAAGGCCATCTCCGAGGTCGTGGGGTCGGCGGCGGACTTCATCGAGGCCCTTTCTCCCGAAGGGAGCGCGGACACCGTCGAGATGGCCGTCGCGGGCCTGGACCAGGCTCTGCGTGGACAGGGCGACAACGCCCGGTCGATGATGCTGCATGCCGCCGATGCCATGGAAAGCCCCGACAAGTTCGTCGCCGACATCGGTACTGCCATCGCGAACATGGCGCCGTTGAGCGAGCAGGCTCTCGCCGACTGGGCAGCGATCAAGTCCGTCGTGGAGCAGATGCCGGACGTGGCGGTGGCGGGAATAGACCTGTGGCCCGGAACCATCGACGTGTGCGTGGGAATCGGCTGGCTTGTCGCCACTTTGGACGACATCCAACGCAAGTACGGCGGGGACATCTGGCCGTTCGTGCACGGTCAGGTCGCCGACGCGATCGCACTCGCCGCGGGGCGGACGGGCGAGATCCAAAGCCTCGTTGCGACGGTGCCGTCGCTCGCGGCGGTCGCGGATCAGCAGACGCGGAACGCCGGCGGGCTGACGATGCAGTACACGCCCCCCACCATCACACTGAGCGACGAGGACGCCGACCGGCTGTGCGCACTCCTCGACACCGTCCGGCCGGGTAGCTGCACACCGACCGAATCAGGAGCTCGCGTTTCGCCGACGGGTCTGATGGATCTCGTCCTCCTGAACGGGGCTGCACAGTGAAGACACGGATCGACCTCGGACGGACGGCGCGGGTGACGACAGCGCTGCTGCTGACGCTCGTCGCCTCGGCATGCTCGCTGCGGCCGGAGGACCTGCCGTCGGTCCGCGGTGGCGTCGGGGACGGGTACGAGATCTCGCTCGAGTTCGAAAGCGTCATGAATCTGCCGGCCGGAGCCGATGTGATCATGGACGGCGTACGAGTCGGTGAGGTCCGCGAGCTCGACGTGGCGGACGACAGCGTCGCCGTCGTCGCGGGGATCCGGCAGGACACGCGGGTGCCTGCGGGCGCGAGGGCCATCGTCCGGCAGAACACCCTGTTGGGTGACACCTATGTCGCCCTCGTCCGCGACCCCGACGCCGTCGTCGGGGGATACCTCGAGGAGGGAAGCACCGTCCCGTTGAGCCGGACCACGTCGCCGCCGCAGCTCGAGGACACCATGGCCGTGCTCGCGACATTTGTCAACGGCGGCAGCATCCGAAGGGTCGAGGACGTCATGGCCCGGGTGAACGCGGTGATGCCGCCCGTCCCGGAAGTGGAACGACTTGCGTCGATCGTGTCGGTGGACCTGCGCGACCTCGGCGATCGGACGGCCGAGATCGACCGGCTGCTCGTGGAAATGCATGCAACTGCGGTCACCGTGGACGCCAATGCGGACTCGCTCGCCACGATCTTCGACTCGTCGACCGTGCATTACTGGCGGCGGCTCGCGGTGGATGTCGTGTCGCACATCGGTCAGATCCTTCCTTCCGTCGGAAGCCTGTACGAGGGTGGACTGTGGCTGATCCCGATGTTCGAATCGCTCGCCGACACCACCGACGTCTCCCGGGGCGGGCCCTCGACCACCGTAGAAGTGTCGAATTTCCTTCGGACAACACTGATTCCGTTTGCCCAGAATCCCTCGGTGGACATCGTCTCGGTGGAAGCGGCGGACGGTGATCAGTTGCTTGCCGATGCCGAGAACATCCTGCGCATGTTGGGAGCTGTGAAGTGAGCCGGCGTACAGCGCGGTCGATCGTGGGTATGGGTCTGATAGCGGTGCTCTCGTTCCTGTACATGACTCAGTTGGGCCTGCGGACAGGGTTCATGGAGGACGTCTACACGGCACGGGTGCAGGTCCCCGACACGAACGGCCTGGTGGAGGGCTCGCGGGTGCTGTTGCGCGGGGTGGAGATCGGCGAGATCACCGACATCACCGCATCAGCGGACGCGATCGACGTGTCGTGGAAGTACGACCGGAACCATCCCGTCCCCGCCGACAGTGCGTTCCGCGTGGACAATCTGTCGGCGCTCGGCGAACCGTATCTCGCCGTGTGGCCGGCGTCGGCGGCCGGACCGTATCTGGACGACGGCGCGTTCGTGCCGTCCACCCAGGTTGTGGTGCCGACGACGTTCGAGGAGTTGTCCGAGCGCCTCACCCGCCTGCTCACGCAGGTCGATCCGGAGGGCGTGCGCCAGATCTTCGAGGCGCTGGATGTCGCTCTGCCCGACGATCCGCGTGTGCTGGGCAATCTTTCGCGGGCGGGGGAACTGATGGCAGCCACGTTCGCCCAGAACGCGGACAGTTTCACCACGCTGCTGCGGACCGTTCAACCGTTGCTGCTGGACAGCACGACGATTCCCCTGGGGATGCACAACGCCGAGCCGCACCTCGCCGAGTTCGGAAGCGGGTTCCGCGATCTGCTCGCCGGCATCAAGTTCGCTGCCGATCGTGGGCCGCTGAATGCCGGTATCGCGCACGGTGCCAGTCCGTTCATCGGTGAACTGCAGAAGTTCCTCGATGCGACGGCCGCGGACCTCGAGGTCATCGGCGTCGATCTTCTGCCTTCGGTTTCTCAGGGCGCGAGGGCGGTCCGCACGATCGACGTCGGCCGTCTGCTCGACAATGCCCTGACCTCCACATCGTCGGGGGACGCAGTGACCGTGCACGTGCAGGCGCCGGGCAACTGACCGTCCGACGGTCCCGGCACGTCATCCCATCAGATCGATACGAACAGGAATGAGGCGCACCATGCAGATGATCACCTCCGATCAGTCCACCGATAAGAACGACCGCAGTACGGCCGAGGACGGTGTCCCTCCGCGGGAGCAGGCGGATTCGCAGCGGTCCGGGTTCACGGTGCGGCTACAACCCGGGAAGATACTCATCGGTGGACTCGTGGTGGCACTGTGCGCCGCCGTGGCCCTCCTCGGCTGGCAGGTGAGCGACAAGGCAAGCGAACTCGACCGAGTTCGCACCGAGGCGGCCGCGCTCGAGCGTGCCGAACAGGCCGCGCTCGAATACGCGACAGGTGCTGCCGAAATGGACTTCCGCGACCTGCAGACCTGGCGAACCCGGCTGACCACCGGAACCAGCCCCGAACTCTCGGAGCGGCTCACTCGCGCGGCGACCTCGATGGAGCAGATCATCGTTCCGCTTCAGTGGACGTCGACGGCGCAGCCGATTACGGCCAAAGCCGAAGCCGGTCCGGACGGCATCTACACGGTCGATTGCTTCGTGAGTGTGGTGACCAAGAACGCCCAGGCCCCCGAGGGCATCCAATCGACGGCGACGTACAAGCTGAGCATGGACAGCCGCGACGAGTGGAAGATCGCCGAAATCAGCGGTGTCGGATCGGCTCTGGGCGACGGCAATACACCCAGGTGAGGGGCGCCGTGCATTGTCGGTGGCGGCGGTCGGTGGAAGGAGGTCGGAGATGTCGTCGAGTGAGCCGGCGAGCATGGTGATGGCGATAGGAACCGCGGTCGGCGTGGTGGTCTCGGGGATGGATCTGCCGCAGCCGCTCGAGGACCAGGCCCGGGTGGCAGTCGAGGCGGTGCAGGAGGCTGCCGGCACTCTGGACCGGCAGGTCGCCGATCTGGTGGCGGGGTTGCCCGAGCCGATGCGTCCGGCGGCGGAGCAGGCCGTGGCGGACGCGACGTCGGCGGCGAAGGACGCGCTGATGCCGCACCTGCCGGCGGAGGCGGCCGCGGTGCTCGAACCGCCGCCGGCGCCGGTGGAGAACCCGGTGCAGGCCGTGCTCGAACAGGTGCCGTCGGTGCCGGCGCCGGCCGCGCCGGCGGGACGGCCGTCGGTGTTCGGGGCGCCGGCCACCGGGGCGACGGGCAGCGACGCGTGGGCGCCGGGTCCGGCGTGGGGTGGCGGCGCGGTGACGTTGCCGTCGATCCCGGCGATCCTGCCCGGGACGAACCTGGCGCCGATCGGCGCGATCGCGGTGTTTGCGCCGTGGCTGCGCAAGGCCGGCCAGTTGTGCGACGGGGTCGGCGCGCCGGTGCTGGCGGCGCTGTACTCGGCGGAGAACGGCTTCCGGTACGGGCCCAGCGCCCCGGTCTCGCCGGTGGGGGCGAAGGGGCCGGGGCAGTTCATGCCCGGAACCTGGGATGCCTACGGCAAGGACGCCGACGGGGACGGGCGGGCCGATGTGCTGGGCATCGCCGATCCGGTGATGGCGTCGGGGAATCTGTTGTGCGACAACTACCGGCAGATCGAGCAGTGGAAGGCGCAGGGGGTGGTGCGCGGGGACACCCTGGACCTGACGTTGGCGGCGTACAACGCCGGGCTGGGGGCGGTGCGCCGGTCCGGGGGGATGCCGTCCGGGTCGCCGGACTACGAGAACCAGACCAAGCCGTACGTGGCGAAGATCCGGGCGACGGAGATGGTGTTCGCGCGGCTGCTCTCGCCGTTCTTCGGGCTCGGGTTGCCGGGGATGACCGAGACCGGCAACCGGGTGGTGGACCTGGCGTTCCGGTATCTGGGGCTGCCGTACGTGTGGGGTGGCGGCAACGTCAACGGTCCGTCGGGGGGCGGGTTCGACTGCTCGGGCCTGACGTCGTACGCGGTGTACGCGGCGACCGGGGTGAGGTTGCCGCGCACCTCGCAGACGCAGTGGCGGGTCGGCACCGAGATCCCGATCCAGCTGGCCCGGCCGGGGGATCTGGTATTCGGCAACTGGCAGTCCGACGGGCCGGGGCACGTGGGCATCTACATCGGCGGCGGTCAGATGGTGCACGCCCCGACGTTCGGGGACGTGGTGCGCGTCGGCGCGGTCTTCCCCGGCATGAAGGCCCGGCGCCTGCTCTGAACGGAGACCCTACGGGTCGCTGACTTGTCGGCCCCTTCCCCAAGCAAACCCACGGACCATGCCCCGATACCGCGTCTCGGCCAGCACGTATGGCCGCGTGCCGAAAAGGCAAGCGGCTGAGCTGGACCCGGTCGGACGTGTCGACCCGTGCTCGATCGGGTGCCCGGTGCCGTTCACCGGGACGGTGGAATGCCGGATGCGGTTGGTTAGCGTCGGACCCGCACGGAAAACGACGTGACCGCGTGCGCCTCGGTCACCGGAACGGCCCTCGCACGCACGCAGGGAAAACACCTGTGGCCCCCGGGCACGGCTGGTGACAGTCGTGTGCGAGGGCTGGTGAACGGGTCAGGACGTCGGCGGACTCGTCCGGGTCACGTCGGCGGCGCGGGACGCTGCGCCGGGCCGGTAGACGGGGTGCGCGGCGCGCGGCGCCGGCCACTCCCGGGGATGTACGCCTGGGATCGGCGTGTGGATACAATCCACCTCACGGTGCATGACAGTCCCTATCTGTCGTGTGCCCAGACCCCGGTTCGGTGTTGGCGCACCGGCCGGGGTCGCCCCGTTTTCGGGGTCGGTGCAGCGATGGTGGCACGCGGCCTGCGGGTGCGTCAACCGATCCGGTACAGACGCCAGGTCGGTTGGTTGTCGCCGTCGTTGGGGATCTCCAGATCGAGGGTCGCGATGTCGGCGCCGGTCTCGAAGACGGTGGGGTAGCGGCGGTTCACCGCATCCGAGACGCCGCGACCCTCGTTCGGCACGGTGAGCAGATACCGCACGCCGTTCGCGGCCGGATCGTTGAGGATGCGGGTGAAGTCGGCGTCGGACGGGATCACGAACTGCTCGGGCCGGTCGGTCGCGGTGAGCACCGCGAACCCGTACACGGTGTCCATCACCACCGAACCCGGGGGCAGGTCGAGCGCGTCGAGATGGTCCGCGATGCGACGTTCCGTGCCGAACGACGCGATGATGCGGTTCTCCTGGTCCCGCAGCTGCGACGTGTCGTCCGGATCGGGGAACAGCACGGTGCGCAGCGCGTGCTGCTCCTGCGACAGCGTCGCGTTGCCCATCGCGACGAACGTGACCGGCACCGACACCGCGAGCGCGAGCGCCCCGACCGGCGCGAGGGTGCCGCGGTCCTGCGGCCGCACCGTCGCATGCGCGCCGAGCCGGCGCGCCCGCAGCTGCCCGCCACGGGGCGCGAGCTGCACCACCCACATCGCCGCCAGCGGCACCGCGACGAGGTAGAACCGCAGGAACGGGAACGTCATGCCGCGGAAGTACGACAGGGCGGCGAACGCGAGCACCGCCCCCAGCACGACGAACGGCACGGCGGGCTCGAGGTCCCGGCGGCGCCACGCCAGCACCGCGACGACGGGTGCGAGCAGCGGCAGCGCCGGCCCGAGCACCAGGATCTCGGCGACGGAGAACGCCAGCGCCCCCAGGCCCCCGGTGGAGCCGCCGCCGCTCTGCTCGAGGATCGCCGCGTTGCCGTACGACGACGAGAACTGCTGCAGCGCTTCGCCGGTGATGAGCCAGCTCGTCGCCGCCCACACGAGGAACGCCAACGCCACCGGGGCGGCGACGAGGATCGCGTCGAGCAGCGCCGCCCGCCACACGCGGGTGCGCCACCACGTCACCGCGACGACGAGCACGGTGACGGCCGCGCCGACGGCGAGCGCGTCGTAGCGCGCCAGATACGCCAGCCCGACGGCGATCCCGGCGACGGCGAGGTCGTGCACGTCGTCGGTGCTGATCCACCGCACCAGCCGGCGCGTCGCCCAGCACAGCAGCATCAGGAACGGCGCCTCGCTCATGCCGTTGGCGCCGTAGTACACGATCATCGGATTGAGCGCGAACAGCGCCGTCACCGTCCACACCAGCCACGGCGACGCGCCGCGATCGCGGGCGAACAGGTGGACCTGGGTGACGGCCCCGGCCATGAACGGCGCCGACATCACCACGGCCGTGAGGCCCCACCGGGTCAGCGCCGGCCACCAGTCCGACAGCGCCACGAGCGGCAACTGCATCAGCGCGGTCAGGGGCGTGAACACGAACCCGATGGCTGCCAGGTGCGGGTCGCGGCTGTGCAGGGTGCTGCGCGCGGCCGCGACGCGGCTGAGCGAATCACCTTGGAAATAGGCCACATCCAGCGACAGGTACAGCCCCACCGCCGCATAGAGCAGGCAGGACAGCCAGAACACCCGGGCCGAGTCGCCCCTCATGACGACAGCCCGTGGAAGGTCTTCTCCCAGTAGGAGGGATTGCGGATCAGCTGATAGGTGCCCTTGATCGCGGCGACCGACATCATCAGCCAGTACACCGGCACCGTCAGGCACGCGAGCCACAGCGCCGAGTTGCCGGTCTCCCGGCACGCGACCAGGTTCATGTACAGCACGGCGGAGTTACCGAACACCAGCGAGATCAGCGCGGGGAAGTACACGTACCAGGGGAAGATCTCCTCGATCAGGAACGGCTGCCCGAGCAGCCACGCGATGGTGATCAACCAGAACACCATGTTCAGGCACGCGATGATCGGCGTCCCGGCGAGCAGGGTCGTGAACCGGAGCATCCCGACCGTACCGATGCCCCGCCACAGTTGTACGGGTCGTCGCACGTGCACGAGCCATGTCTGCAGGTATCCCTTGTACCAGCGGGAACGCTGCCGGATCCAGTTGATCGGATCGCTGTTCGCCTCCTCCAGCGTCGTCGAGTCCAATACGGCCGTACGGTAGCCCGACTCGGCGATGCGCACCCCGAGGTCGGCGTCCTCGGTGACGTTGTACGGATCCCACGCGCCGATCTCGTCGAACACGGCGCGCCGGATGTGGTTCGACGTACCGCCCAGCGGGATGGGCGAATTCGAGCGCATCAGGCCGGGCAGCACGAAGTTGAACCACAGCGCGTAGTCGGCGGTGAACCAGCCGGTGAGCATGTTCTGGGTGCCGTTGTGGAAGGCCAGCTTCGCCTGCACGCACGCGACGTCGTCGCCGAGCCGGTCGAACGCGACCGCCACGCGCCGCAACTGCAGCGGCTCCGGCAGGTCCTCGGCGTCGAAGATGGTGACGATGTCGCCGGTCGCGAAGTGCAGCCCGTAGTTGCAGGCCTTCGGCTTGGTCCGCGGGTCCGCCGCCGGCACCAGCAGGATCTCCACGCTCTCGCCGAGCCCGGCCTCCTCGGCCGCGGCGATGGTGACGGCGTCGTCCTCCTCGAGCAGCAACAGCACCTGCAGCTTCTCGGCCGGATAGTCCAGCGCGGCCATCGCCGCGATCAGATCACCCACCACCTCCGGCTCGTTGTAGGCCGGGACCAGCACCGTGTACGTCGGCAGCGCGTGCCCGGGCACGGCCCGCGCCACGTCGTCGTCGACGGTGAGGATCGCGTCGCGCGCCAGGCCGCGGGAGAACAGCAGCAGCCGGTCCGCGAGCGTCGCGATGTACCCGGCCGTGCACACCGCCATCAGCACGGTCAGCGTCGGCGTCGTCGCGAACACCAGCGCCACGATCGCCGCGGCGACCAGGCCGAGGGTCAGCCACTTCTGCCACGGCACGAACGCCACCGACGCCGACGACAGCGGCCGCTTCTCCCGCAGTCCGTACACCGCGTCGTGCAGCGCGGCGGCCTTGAACTCCTCGTCGACTAGATTCCGCGCCACTGCGCCTCCACCAGATCACGGCCCAGCTCGGTGAGCATGTCCAAGTCCTTGTACTCGGGATCGGAATCCTCCACCGACGCCCGCCCGCGCAGGAACACCGACAGCAGATTCCGGCCGTTCGACGCCATGTTCGGCGTCGGCTGCGGGAACGGCGCATCGAGTTCGTGGTTGTCGACGGTCAGCAGGCTCACCCGCTGCGCGAGGGCGTCGCCGCGCGTCCAGATGAAGTTCATCAGGCTCCAGGTGAGCAGCAACTCGTCGTCGACGACGGTGAAGAAGTCGGCCTGCACGCCGTGGCCGAGGTCCACCCGGATCTTCGGGCTCACCCGCGCCCGCCCGAGATCGTAGGAGGTCTGCACCGGATACACCTCGAACACCCCCACCCGCCGCACCTGCAGGGTCTGCACGGCGACGGTGCGCGGCCGCGACAGCCGATCCCAGTCGGCGCGCGGCTCGACGGCCCGGATCATCTGCCGGCGCAGCTGCGCGGTGGAGCCGAAATACCTTCGTGGCCAGTCGTAGTCGATGGAGTCGATCTGGTACCAACCGGTGGGGACCACCTGCGTGACGGTGCCGCTCGGCGGTGGGCCCACCGACACCGGCGTGAGCTGCTGATCCGGCAGCGGCAGCACGGCGAGCACCAGCGCGGCCGGGGCGACGAGGAACAGCGCCGAGCGCGTCGCCTCCCGCGGCGACACCGGGTTCGGGGGCAGCGTGCGCGGCGCGAGGCCGCGATACCGGTACAGGTAGAACGCGCCGCCGACGACGAGCGCCGCCGTGCCCGACGGCACGATCTGCGCGACGGCGACCCGCGCGTCCGGGTAGCGGGTGGTCACCGCGAACAGCAGCGCCAGGCCGAGCAGCATCGTCGCGGAGAAGCCGATCAGCGCGCGGCGCCGGGTGCGGCCGACCGCGACGGCGATCGCGATCGCGCCCAGCAGCACCATCAGGAACCCGGCGGCGAACTTGGTGCCGCCGAGCTGCACGAGCACCGCCCGGTAGAACAACGGCGACGTGCCCAGCAGCAGCAGCCACACCGGCCAGTACCGGGAGGCGACGCGCAGGCCGAACAGCAGCACGCACGCGCCGATCACGAACGTCCACGCCGACAGCACGTCGAGGTGCATCATCTGGTAGTTCGGCCCGTACCGCGGCAGCAGCAGCCACTTGACCGCGAGCGCGATCAGCAGGACGGCGCCGCCGACGATCCGGTCGGTCTGCCGGTCGTGGATCGGCAACTCGCCGCGGCGGCGCCGGGTGACGCCCTCGGCGGCGAGCACCGCGAACGGCGGCACGAGCAGGACGTAGCCGCCGCCCGTGCCGCGGGAGATCTCCGTGAGCAGTTGCTCCCACGTCGACCAGTACCCGAGCACGGTGGCGGCGACGATCACCGTCCACCGTGCGCTGGTGTGCGCGAACAGTGCGGCGCGCTCGGCGGTCGTGACGGTGCTCATGGCGACATCCGATCAGAGCGGGCGCGGCCGGCCGCGACGCCATCGCAAGGCCGTGACGCCCGCGGCGACGAGCCCCACGGCCAGCAGGGCGAGGCCACCGGCGAGCACCCAGCCCGTCGTCCGGCCCAGCGACTCCTGGGTGCCGGGCTCGGCGGCCGGGTCGGTGAGCGCGAGTTCGACCGGGTCGCGGTCGGCGGTGGTGAACAGCACGTCGCCGTCGAGTTCGGCCCAGCGTTGCGGGGTCGCGGCGAGCCAGCCGAGGGTGCGGTCGAGTTCGGCGGGCACCTCGGTGGCGGCGGCGACGAGGACCGTGCGGTCGCCGTCGCGCGCCACCTGCAGCGACGCGAACTCGATGTCGGTGGGGAAGGTGACGGTGGTGGCGTTCCCGGTGGCCGGGTCGAGGAGGTCGAGGGTGCGGCCCTGTGTCCCGGCGAGCGGCAGTTCCAGGGTGTCGGGGACGCGGCCGTCGGCGGCGACGACGATGGCGGGGGTGCCGCCGGTGGCGGCCTCGTCGACGCTCACCCAGTCGGGATCGAGCGGCACCGAGGTCAGGCTCTGCAGCCCGGCCACGAGCGCGACGGCCCGGGCGGTGTCGGCGATCCCGGCCTCGGTGGCGGCGACGTTCACCTTCGGCAGCAGCGCCTGCGGCAGCGACCGGAAGCCCCCGGGCAGCGGCGGGTCGGCGGGCTCGGTGGTGACGCGGCTGCCGGCGTCGACGGTCAGCGTCATCGGCTGCTGCAGGCCGCACTGGTGGGTGCCGCCGGTGGCGCGCAGGGACACCGCCACGTCGGTGGTCCGTCCGAGAACGTTGTCCGGCACCGTGATCCACCGATCGAGACGGCCGGACGCGTCGGCGGGCCACGAGTCGACGACGGTGTCGCCGACTGTCACCGACACCAGGCCGCCCTCGGTCGTGGGCAGCGGGGTGTAGGAGCCCTGCAGGTTGATCCGCAGATTGTGGGACGGCCGTCCCAGACGGGTCTGGTCGATGCCGAGCGGCACCTCCACCACGCCGACGCCGGTGTCGGTGAGGGCGCCGAGGCCCAGTTCGGCGAGCGTCGTCGCGTCGGGGGACAGCCGCGGCGGCCGGCCCAGCGTGCCGGCCGTCGCCGCCGAGGCCACCGCGACCGACGAGATGTCGCTCGTGATGAGGCGGGCCTGGTTGCGCAGGGCGTCGGCGTCGCCGGTGACCGCGAGCGCCGGACCGCCGCCGGGCACCTGGACCAGGGTGGCGGCACCGTCGCCGTCGGTCTCGACGATCGCGATCTGCCGGGTGAACGGCCCGGCCGGGGCGGGCGGCACCGCGTCGTCGCCGGGCAGGGTCTGCACTGTCACCCGCAGCGGCCGGCCCGTGTACTGGGCGGTGACGGCCGCGGTGAGATCGAGGGCCGTGGCCGACTCGGCGGGCGTGGGATCGGCGGGCAGCGCCAGCTCCAGCGACTCGAGGATCGGCGGCAGGAAGTCGGCGACCACGGCCGGCGGGGTCGCCGCCCCGGTGTAGCGGACGCGTCCGTCGCGCAGCACCACCGAGCGATCCGTCCAGTCCTCGGGGCAGATCCCGTCGAACGGGAGCAGGTGAAGGGTCAGGGTGACGGTGACGGCGCGGTCCGCGATCGGCGCCGCATCCAGGGGCAGCGAGACCGGCACGAGGGTTCCGGCGGCGGGCAGGTCGATGCGGGCGAGCAGTAGCTCCTGCGACTGGACGTCGATCCAGCCGCGGGCGACGTTGGCGGGCATCTGCACCGTCGTGTCGAGCGCGGCGGGCCGCAGCCCGTCCGGCACCGGGACGGTGAGGGTCGCGGTGTCGCTGTGGCCGCGGAAGGCAACCGTGTTGCCGAATCCCAGCGTCTGCGTGCCGAAGACGACGTCGCCGGGCGGCGCGACGGGGTCCTGCGCGGCGGCAGGGCCAGCGGCGAGCACGGTCAGCGCGGCCAGGGCGGGAACGAGGATGGCGTGTCCGGCACGGCGAATTGTCTGGGTCGGCACATCGGGGACTTTACGGTTGTTCGGTACGAAATGTGGGACAAGTGCGACACGGCCGCGATAGCGTGGACGCAATATCGCTCACAGTCCTCCGCGCGTTACCCATCGGCGACCAAGTTCGTACACACTGTGGGTATGTGGTGGTGGGTTGCGGCGGTTCTGGGCGCCTGGCTGCTCGTCTCGGTGGCGGTCGGTCTGGTCCTGGGCAAGGTGCTGCGCGTGGCCGACATGGAGGAATCCCTCGTCGAGATCCAGCGCGCCGAGCGCGAGAGCGAACGTCACACCAACAAGCCCTGACATCGCTTTACATGCTTTTGACCAGCGCTTTAGTGTTTGTACTCGCGAGTAACGATCTTGAGGACTAGTGTTCCTGTGTCGCCTTCCTGTCCCCCCTGCGAAGGCGACGCTCGCAGGCCGGTAACCCCCCATCGCCGGCCCGCGCTGAGGCCCCGCCGTTTCGCCACCACGATCGGCGGGGCCTCACCCCTTTCGGGCGGCGTGCCGACCGATACGCTCGGGCGGTGACCGAGCCGCGCACCGCACCCCGCATCACCATCACCTACTGCACGCAGTGCAACTGGCTGCTGCGCGCCGGCTGGATGGCGCAGGAGCTGCTCAACACCTTCGGCACGGATCTGGGCGAGGTCGCGCTCATCCCCGGCACCGGCGGCATCTTCGTCGTTACGGCCGGTGATCGGGTGGTGTGGGACCGCAAGACCGACGGTGGGTTTCCCGACATCGTCACGCTCAAGCAGCGGGTGCGGGACGTCGTGGATCCCGAGCGGGATCTGGGGCACGGGGACGCCGCGCGCCGGGCGCAGGAATAGGATTTCTACGGCCGTATCCGGCGCCGGTACCGGCAGAACTACCCGGCCAGTTTCCAGTCGTGCTCGTGTTATCGGGCTTCGTCCGCATGCGGTGCTCTGTATCGATACCCACTCGTTGCGGCTGTGCAACATCGGTCCACCGATTTCGGAGCACACTCGGGCCATGCCTGTCGGTCGGAAGTGGTGCGAGGTCGAGAACGAGTTCTTTCCGGCCGAGGAGTTCCAAGGCGACGTGCATATGCACTGCCAGGGGCGGGCGTGGGGAATTCCGGACAGCTACGTGATGCCGTCGAAGTCGCCCGAGGACGCGGATTGAGATCCGCGGTCGCACTGGTGAGAATGTGGAGCCCTGCCGCGAGGCGCTCGCAGGAACTCGAGAGACTCCGGCTGGAGGCGGAGCGTGCGGAGGAGGCGGAGCGCAGCGCCGCGCTCGACAAGGCGACGACCGACTTTCAGATGGCCGGCTGGGCTGCCGAGTACGAACTGCGGAAGCTGTTCCAGGAGAACCTGTACGACGCATCCAAGGGCGGTTTCGAGCGAAGTAGAGACAGTGCGAAGTTCGTGCAGACCGCCGCCGCTGCCATCGGAACCATCTATATCGGCGTGTTGGGTGTGGCGTTTTCGGTGACCGATAATTCGCTACCCCTGCGCGGGGTCTTTGCCCCGCTCTTTCTGGGTATGGCCGTCGCCTTTTCCGGGTTCTATCTGGCCTTCCTCATGCCTGCGAGTCGCTCGACGCTGCGCCCTCCGACGGGCACCCTGCACAATCACCAGATGCAGCGGTTGATCTTCTTCATGGAGTGGGTCAATCGAGCGACGGGGCAGCGGCGGTACTTCATTCAAGCGAGTGTGCTCAGCCTGGCGGTGGGACTCGTCTTCATCGTCGCACCCTTCGTCAGCAGTCCGCGCCCTCCCGAAGTTCCTGCCATGCCCACCCCACCGGCCGTGCCGGCCGCGACAGACCCGGATCTGCAGCCCCGAGCGGTCGAACTGTTCCTCATCCAAGTGGACGAATTTCGGCGGGCGGTTCTCGAGAGAAACAAGGCGATTGCGGAATCCGCGCAACAGAGTGTCGAATTCGAGGAGCGGGAAGGTCGTTTGAATGCGTGGTCTGCTGTCCTGGCCGGGGTGGGCCTGATCGTCGTTCTCGTGGTCCCGGTCTTCTTCTCGCGGGAGCGAGCACCTACGCCGTGACGTGGAGGGCCGAGCACCGCGGGTGGGGCCGCACCGTGGACTATCCGGTATCGGTCCCGTGGATCAGTACACCGTGCCGGCTGGCTTCCTGCGTTCCGCAGCGGCGCCGGTGGACCAAGCCGGGCACGGATAGGAGCCCGGCGAGCGCACGGCGGGTACCGATCTCTCGAGCAGCGCTATTTCGCAGACGTAATGTTTTGGCGATTTGCCCGATTCAATGGACCGTCAGGTCCTTCCTCTTCGAATCGAGGTCTTCGTGAAGCGTCTTCTCGCCGGCATCCTGGGCTGTGCCGCGATCACGGTCGCCGTGCCGGCCACCGCAAGTGCGGACACCGGAAGTACCGATCTGCTTCCTTACGTTCTTCCCGCCGCGCTGTGTGCCCTCACGTCCGGGTCCAGCCAGTGCGCGCTCGTTCCGCTTCCCACGTCGGGCGCGGTGATTGGCGCTGCCGAGTCGACGCGCCTCACCGTGGCCGAGTAGGGACCGGGAGCTGCGGCAGCTTCGTGCACAATCCCGGCGCGCGCAGCCGCTGCTGCCGAGCTCAGACTCCGACCGAGGTCCGGACGATCGTTTCGGGCTTGGTCGGCTCGGCCGGCGCTTCGGCGGCGCGCGTCGGGCGGGACCGTTCCTCCCGGAGCCGGACAGCATCACCGGCCACAACTGCGATCAGCACCGACAGCGCTGCCCACAGGACCACCAGGCGCACGACGATGTCCATCCGTCGAACCCTGAACGATGCCGACCGAGTCCATCGTTTCGTCCGCGGCGACGGACGTGGACTGGAATAGTCCGCTGAAACGACACCGAGAGTGCAGATTGGAGGCGCGGCGTGTAGGCGCGGGCGGCGCCGCTCGAAACAGACCGACCAACTCGCATGTGAGGCCGCCTCGGGTTACGGTGTTTCGGAACATTCCGACCGGGGGGTCGAAGTGGACGCCGCGACTTCTCGCGGAATCGCCGTACTCGAGGGAGCTTTGATGCAATCCGTTCTGAAGAAGACCGCTGTGGCCGTTGTCGGGGTGGGAGCGCTGGCGCTGTGCGCGCCGGGGACCGCGTCCGCGGCAGGTAACCCGTCCGTGGGGGCGTCGGGCACGCCCGGCTCGATCACCGTCGATTTCGACTTCGCCGGGGTGGATGTCGCCGGCGGTGTCACCTGCGTGACCTACGTGTCGACCAAGCAGAGCGGGCTCGACGCCGCCGATCCGTCGGGCCGCGCCGATGCACAGGCGCCCGGCTCGAAGTTCTCCGTCGAGAACACCAGCACCTCCGCCATCACCTTCGTCCAGGACGGCCAGCCCGTCTCCCAGGGCCCGCAGCCCATCGCGGCCGGCACCTACTACGTGTACTGGGGTTGCCAGGACGCCGCCGGCACCCAGTGGGACAACGTCGGCCTGAAGTCCGGCGCGCCGTTCCAGAACCCGATCGTCGTGAACGTCGCCGGCGACGGCGCCGCTCCCGCACCCGCGGCCCCGGCCGCGCAGTCCGCCCCGACCAAGTCGGAGGGGACCGTTCCGCAGGCGGACGCCGCGCCCGAGACCGACGACGTCATCGACACCCCCGAAGAGCTGATCGGTCTCGTGATCGATCTCTTCGGCGATCAGCTGCCGGACCTCTCGCAGAGCTGACCTTCGGCACGCGCAGGCGGCATCCTCCACGGGATGCCGCCACCGCGTGGTTCCCGGGAGTGGCAGTTGCATTCGCGCACGGTCGCGCCGGGCGCGCGCGTTCGATAGGGGAGGGACATGGGCGGAGGAGCCGCGACCGATGCGGTGGTCCTGGTGGGAGGCAAGGGAACGCGTCTGCGGCCCCTGACGCTGTCGGCGCCCAAGCCGATGCTGCCCACGGCGGGACTGCCCTTTCTGACGCATCTGCTCGCGCGGATCAGGAGCGCGGGCATCACCCACGTGGTGCTCGGTACGTCGTTCAAGGCCGAGGTATTCGAGGAGTACTTCGGTAGCGGCGAGAGCATGGGGCTGGAGATCGAGTACGTCACCGAGACCGAGCCGCTCGGCACCGGCGGCGGCATCCGCAACGTGCTGCCCCACCTGCGCTCCGACAACGTCATGGTGTTCAACGGCGACGTTCTCGGCGGCAGCGACCTGCGCGAGATCCTGCACACGCACGAGGTCAACCACGCCGACGTGACGCTGCACCTGGTGCGCGTCGCCGATCCACGCGCCTTCGGATGCGTGCCCACCGACGCGGACGGACGGGTCACGGCGTTCCTGGAGAAGACACAGGATCCGCCGACCGATCAGATCAACGCCGGCTGCTACGTCTTCCGTCGCGAGTGGATCGAGAAGATCCCGGCCGGACGTCCCGTCTCGGTGGAGCGGGAGGTATTCCCGGCGCTGCTCGTCGACGGCGCCCGCGTGTTCGGCCACGTCGACGCCGCGTATTGGCGTGACATGGGGACGCCGGACGACTTCGTCAAGGGCTCGGCCGACCTGGTCCGGGGAATTGCGCCGTCGCCGGCGCTCGACGGTGAGCGCGGCGAGGCCCGCATACACCCGACAGCCCGCGTCGCCCCCGGGGCGATGCTGATCGGCGGAACCGTGGTCGGCCGCGACGTCGTGGTCGGTGGCGGAGCCCGGCTCGACGGAGTCGCGGTGTTCGACGGCGCACGCATCGACGCGGGAGCGGTGGTGGAGCGCTCGATCGTGGGATTCGGTGCCCGGATCGGGCCGCGTGCTCTGGTTCGTGACGCCGTGATCGGCGACGGCGCCGAGGTCGGAGCCCGCTGTGAACTGCTACGCGGCGCGCGGGTGTGGCCGGGAGTCGTCCTGCCGGACGGCGGGGTCCGGTTCTCCACCGACGTGTAGAGACATGTAGGACAAGCTGATCCGGTTCCGGGGAGGAGCTCGATGTATCCGCTTCGCGGGGCCGTTCGCAACTATTCGTGGGGTTCGCACACCGCGCTGGCCGAGCTGACCGGCCGGCCTGCGCCCACCGAGGAACCCGAAGCCGAATTGTGGCTCGGTGCCCATCCGGCGGCCCCGGCCGTGGTGGACGAAGACGGCACCACCGTGTCGCTGCTCGATCTCATTGCTCGCGATCCCGAAGGCCAGCTCGGATCGGAATGTGCCCGAGAATTCGACGGCCGGCTGCCGTTCCTGTTGAAAGTCCTCGCGGCCGAGCAGCCGCTCTCGTTGCAGGCGCATCCGAGCCGGGCGCAGGCTCGGGAGGGGTTCGCGCGGGAGAACGACGCCGGAATTCCACTGGGCGCACCGCACCGCAACTATCGGGACGACAACCACAAGCCCGAGATGGTCGTGGCGCTGAGCCGTTTCGAGGCGCTGGCCGGCTTTCGGGCCCCGACCGAGACGGTCGAGTTCCTTCGTGACCTGAGCGTCCCCGAACTGACTCCCTACGCGTCGGAGTTGGGCGACCACCTCGACGCGACGGGGCTGCGCGCCCTGTTCACCGCGTGGATGACGCTGCCGACCAAGTCTCTCGTCGCGTTGACGGACGCCGTTCTGGCCGGGTGCGAGCGCTACCTGGCGGCGCGGGCCGGCTCGGACGACGAGTTCACCGTTGCCGCACGCACCGCCCTCGACCTAGGCCGGGCCTACGCCGAGGACCCGGGCGTCATCGCGTCGCTCCTGCTCAACCGGGTGAGCATGGAACCGGGCGACGCATTGTTCCTGCCGGCGGGCAACCTCCACGCATACCTGCGGGGCACAGCCGTGGAGATCATGGCGAACTCGGACAACGTGCTCCGCGGCGGGCTCACGTCCAAGCACGTGGACGTGCCGGAACTGCTGCGCGTGCTCGACTTCGGATCGGTGGACGTGCCATGGGTACGTGCACGCATCGACAGGGACGAATGCCTGTACGCACCGCCGGTGCGCGAGTTCGAGTTGGTGCGCGCCGAATTGGATCTATCGGGTACTTCGAGACCGACCTCTGCTGCATTCGGTGGCCCGGCGTCACGGATCCTGCTCTGCGTGGAGGGATCAGCTCAGCTGCGGTGTAGCGATCAGATACTGAACCTCGAGCGGGGGGAAGCGGCGTGGGTTCCGGGCTCGGACCCCGAACTCGTTGTACAGGCCAGGAGTCCTCACGCGACGGTGTTCGCGGCAACACTGCCAGTTCCGTCGGAGTCGACCTGAGTGGGCCGACAGCGCCAAATCTTCACACATTGTTGGTTCAGTACTCAGCGTGCATCGGTGTGCTGAACACGCCCGCTGAGTACCTCTGGGAGAATGCGTTGCACAGTCTTCGGCACGGGATACCTGGGCGCCACTCACGCCGCATGTATGGCAGAACTGGGGCATGACGTCCTGGGCGTCGACATCGACCCCGGGAAGATCGCGAAGCTGGAGGCAGGGGAGGTGCCCTTCTTCGAGCCCGGCCTTTCCGAGGTATTGCGACGAAACCTCGAATGCGGACGGCTTCGTTTCACCACGTCCTACGCCGAGGCGGCAGACTTTGCGGACATCCACTTCATCGGTGTCGGCACCCCACAGAAGAGCGGCGAATTCGCCGCGGATCTGTCCCAGTTGCATGCGGTCGTCGACGCGCTCGCCCCGCTCCTGACCCGTCCGACGCTGATCGTCGGGAAGTCGACGGTGCCGGTCGGAACAGCCGAGCAACTGGCAGAGCGTGCCAGGAGCGCCGCACCGGCCGGCGACGACGTCGAGGTGGCGTGGAACCCCGAGTTCCTTCGCGAGGGGTACGCGGTACAGGACACTCTCGCCCCGGATCGGCTGGTCGTCGGGGTCGACCCTAGTCGCGGCGGGCGAGCCGAAGCGACACTGCGTGACTTCTACGCGTGCCAGATCGCGGAGGGCGTGCCCTTCCTGGTCACGAACATTGCCACGGCCGAACTCGTGAAGGCTGCTGCGAACGCATTCTTGGCAACAAAGATCTCGTTCATCAACGCCGTCGCACAGGTCTGCGAAGCGAGTGGCGCAGATGTGGTCGAGCTGGCCGATGCGCTCGGCTACGACGCCCGGATCGGGCGGCGATTCCTCAATGCCGGCCTCGGATTCGGAGGTGGGTGCTTGCCGAAGGATATCCGGGCGTTCATGGCGCGGGCCGGCGAGCTTGGTGCCAACAACGTTCTGCACCTGCTCCGGGAGGTGGACGGCATCAACATGGGGCGCCGCACCACGATGGTCGAGATGACGAAAGAAGCCTGCGGCGGATCGCTCCTGGGCGCCCGGATCGCAGTCTTGGGCGCGGCCTTCAAGCCCGACTCCGATGACGTTCGGGACTCCCCAGCTCTCAACGTGGCGGGACAGCTCCAATTGCAGGGAGCAGCGGTGACGGTCTTCGATCCGAAAGCAATGGAGAACTCTCGACGGCTGTTCCCCACCCTCACCTACGCGGCGGACATCCCCGAGGCATGCCGAGGTGCCGACGCTGTACTGGTACTCACCGAGTGGCAAGACTTCAAAGAACTGGATCCGGAGGAGATCAGCGCAGCAGTTCGGGCGCGCACCGTTCTGGACGGGCGCAACTGCCTCGACGCGCAGCGCTGGCGTTCCCACGGCTGGCGCTACCGCGGCATGGGCCGATGACGGAGTAACCAGGTCCGCCGGCGGCCGGGTCCTACTGCAGGGCGCCGGTCGCAGCGTCCGGATCGATCTGCTTGAGCCGGTCCGTCAGCCAGGATCGCAGCATCGGGCCGTACTCCGGGCTCGCCAGGGCCGAGTCGACGCACGCTCGCAGGTAACCGCCGGGATTGCCGAGGTCGTGCCGCGAGCCGCGGTGGACGACGACGTGTACGGGGTGGCCCTCGTCGATCAGCAGCGAGATGGCATCGGTGAGCTGCAGTTCCCCGCCCACGCCGGGCTTTACACGGCGCAGCGCATCGAAGATCGCGCGGTCGAGCAGGTAACGGCCGGCTGCGGCGAGGGTGGACGGCGCGTCCTCGAGCTTCGGTTTCTCGACCATGCCGAGCACCTTCATCACATCCGGGTTCGCGACGCCGGGCACCTCCTGGACCTCGAAGACGCCGTACGAACTGACCTGGGCTTTCGGCACGTCGATGGCGCACAGGACGGTGCCGCCGCGCTTGGCGCGCACACGGGCCATCACCTCGAGGACGCCGCAGGGCTGGACGAGATCGTCGGGAAGGAGGACCGCAATCGCGTCCTCGTCGTCGTCGAGGGCCTGCTCAGCGCAACCAACCGCATGTCCGAGACCGAGCGGCTCGGCTTGAACGACGGATTCGACGTCGAGCAATCTCGGTGCCTTGCGCACCTTTTCGAGCAGGTGATGCTTGCCCTTCGCCGCCAGGTGATTCTCGAGGACCAGGTCCTCGACGAAGTGCGCGACAACGCCGGCCTTGCCCGGCGCGGTGACGATGACCAGGCGGCCCGCACCTGACTCGGCAGCCTCCGAGGCGACCAGTTCGATGCCGGGGGTGTCCACGACGGGCAGGAGTTCCTTGGGCACCGTCTTGGTTGCGGGGAGAAACCGCGTGCCCATACCCGCAGCCGGCACCACCGCCGTCTTGTACACGCTCGGGTTCTCGGCGATCAATTCGCCCATGGCGACACCTCGTCTCTCGATTGGGGCAAATCGGATACTCATCGGTAGGACGTACCCGCGCCATCAGGAATGTCGGTCGGAATAGGTACGCGCCGAACTGTCGCGGTGTGGGAGAGTTTCCGCAGGAATGCGCGATTGTGCAGAGTTTAGACTCATCGATCGAGATTCGCGACATTCGTCGTCGCTTGTATGCGACGGCGGAGCTGTGGACGAGAACGCCCCCGAACGTTCATCGAAGGTTCCTCCACGTCAAGTCATGTCGTTGGCATCGGACGTCCTGCACGGTTCCGGTCTGCACCGGCATGCCGGTGAATATGCATAGGAACCGCTGTCCCGGGATCCGAAAACTTGCGCGGCAATTACCGGTTCTGTATCAACGTATGCCGCCTACTGTCTGCACGTTCGAACAAACTGGTCGTGCGTCCAACTGTCCACATTTCCGGGCGAGGCATCGGTTGGTATGTGATGTTTCACACCGTAACGCTGAAGCGCCCACATTCGAACAGCTGGAACGCTTCTGGCTGGAACATACCGCTTGACCTGCTACTTGCTGAGAAGTTACTGAGAAGTAGCGAAACTTCGCTGGTCAAGGGGCGTGATTGCAAGTCCCAGTCGTGTACCCGTCGAGATGCAAGTCGTTGCCGAATGCCCCAAGATGTTCCTTACCGAGGGCAAGCGCAGGTTTGAGATGTGTGCGGTACGGGGAGGTATTCGCATACCGTCGAAGGCATACGCATGTTCCGCCTGAGGTGATCGCATCGATATGGGCACCACGCCCGTATCGGGCTCGGGGAGGGAACAGAATGAAAGCAGCAGTGGGTCAGTCGGACCGGGCGCAAGCCACGGTCAACTCCGCACGGGATGCGCCGGCACGGCATGAGCCCTATCTAGTCGGACACCGCTCCGGCAACACCCGACGGTCGTGGCAGAGCGCATACGTCACGCGTCTGTTCTGGACCGACAACATCATGGTCGTGCTGGCCGTCGTCCTTGCGCACGTCGTGCGCTTCGGAGAAGCGGATTTACTCGCGGCCACATCGTTCAGCGAAGAGAACTACGCCGTCGTGTCGGTCTGCCTCGCAGTTGCATGGATCGGGACGCTCGTACTCTTCCGCACACGGTCACGCCGCGTCATCGGCAGTGGCTACGAAGAGTATCAACGCGTGATTACCGGAACGTTAAGGCTTTTCGGCGCTATTGCAATCATCTCACTCGTCTTCAAGCTCGACTTGGCGCGCGGCTACCTCGCAATCGCTCTGCCGACCGGGCTCATCCTGCTGATCTTCAGCCGATGGATGTGGCGCCGCGTCGTGGCACAGAAGCGAAGCCGTGGTGAGTTCCAGACGTCCGTTCTCGTGGTCGGCGGTGAGCACGCGGTACGCCTCATGACGAGGACCTTCCAGCGCGAGGCTTCCGACGGCTACCGGGTCGTCGGCGTCTGCGTTCCGCGGTATGCCGGCGTTCGGGGTGAGTGCATCGAGGTGGACGGAAGCCAGATCGCCATCTACGGTGACGAGCGATCTGTTGTGGACGCCCTGGCCGAGTCGGGCGCGGACACGGTGGTCGTGACGGCAACCGAAACCCTTGGGCACGAAGGCATCCGTGACTTGGTCTGGGAACTCGAACCGTACGAGGCGGATCTCGTCGTCGCCACCGGCGTTGTCGACGTATCGGGACCGCGCATGGAGATGCGGCCCGTTGCCGGCCTGCCGCTCATCCACGTGGAGAAGCCCAGCTACCACGGCGCCAAGCGCAGCGGAAAGCGCGCATTCGATCTGCTGTTCTCCCTCGCAGCTCTCCTGCTCCTGGCCCCCGTGTTCGTTCTCGTGGCCATCGCCATCAAGATCGACAGCAAGGGCTCGGTGTTCTATCGCTCCGAACGCATAGGCCTCGACGGCGAGCCGTTCGGCATGATCAAGTTCCGGTCAATGGTGACCGACGCAGACAAGCAGGTGGCCACACTCCTGGATCGAAATGAGGGTGCTGGGCTCCTATTCAAGATGCGCGAAGACCCGCGAATTACCCGTGTCGGCAGAATTATTCGTCGTTATAGCATCGACGAACTTCCGCAGTTCATCAACGTTGTTCGTCGCGAGATGAGCGTCGTCGGGCCACGCCCGCCACTGCGTCGCGAGGTCGAGAACTACGACGGGCGAGTAAAGAGGCGTCTGCTGGTCCGTCCCGGTGTCACGGGACTGTGGCAGGTGTCGGGTCGTTCGGATCTGTCGTGGGATGAGTCGGTCCGGCTCGATCTGTCGTATGTGGAGAACTGGTCGATGGTTACGGATGTGCTGATCATCGGCAAGACCATCAAGGCCGTCGTCGCGAGCGATGGCGCGTACTGACTCCGAAGTCCTTCTCCAGAGAAAGTTGGAGTGTTCTCCATGAGCTGTCGCATTGCTGTATTCGGCACCGGGTACTTGGGGGCGACACACGCTGCCTGTATGGCAGAGCTCGGGCATGAGGTTCTGGGTGTCGACGTCGACGCCTCAAAACTTGCCAAGCTCGAATCAGGCGAAGTGCCCTTCTATGAACCGGGTTTAGAGGAGGTCCTCAAACAGAATATCGAGGACGGCCGCTTGCGGTTCACCGCTTCGTACGAGGAGGCCGCGGCCTTCGCCGACGTCCACTTCATTGGCGTGGGGACGCCGCAGAAGCGAGGCGAGTACGCGGCCGACCTTACCTACGTCGATGCTGTCGTCGAGACGCTGGCACCGCTCCTAGATCGAGCGAGCGTCATTTTCGGCAAGTCGACAGTTCCGGTCGGGACAGCCGAACGCCTTGGGCACCGGGCCCGACAGCTTGCGCCGGCCGGTGTGGAGATCGACGTAGCTTGGAATCCGGAGTTCTTGCGCGAGGGCTACGCCGTCCGCGACACTCTCCACCCGGACCGGCTCGTCCTGGGCGTAGACCGCGATCGACCCGGTCGAGCTGAAGAGGTGGCGCGAGAGGTGTACGCGCGCCTGCTGAGTGTGAATACCCCGTTCCTCGTGACCGACCTGGCAACAGCAGAGCTGGTCAAGGCCGCGGCGAATGCCTTCTTGGCAACAAAGATCTCGTTCATCAACGCGATGGCTGAGGTCTGCGAGACTGCCGGTGCGGACGTCTCTGTGCTTGCCGACGCCATCGGTTACGACGCGCGGATCGGACGCCGCTTCCTGAATGCCGGAATCGGATTCGGGGGCGGCTGTCTGCCCAAGGACATTCGTGCCTTCATGGCGCGAGCGGGCGAGATCGGCGCTGACGAAGCGCTGACGTTCTTGCGCGAGGTGGACAACATCAACATGCGGCGGCGCACTCGAATGGTCGAGCTGGCCCGTGAAGCCGTCGGAGGCTCCCTGCTGGGCACGAGCGTTGCCGTGCTCGGTGCTGCATTTAAACCAGACTCGGACGATGTCCGTGATTCCCCTGCACTCAGCATCGCGGGCCAGATCCAACTGCAGGGGGCCTCGGTCAACGTGTACGACCCAAAGGCGATGGACAACTCGCGCGCTGTCTTCCCGACACTCAACTACGCGACGTCCGCGATCGAGGCGTGTGTGAACGCCGACCTTGTGCTCGTACTCACGGAGTGGAAGGAATTCGTCGCACTCGATCCGCAAGCTCTACGGACGGCGGTCCGCCGGCCCAGCATCATCGACGGACGGAACTGCCTCGAAGCGCAGACCTGGCGAGACGCAGGATGGACCTTCCGTGCACTCGGTCGAGTGTGATCAGCGGTGTGTGACGGATGACGGGGGTGTGAGGATATGAACCGCGGTGTGATAGTACACGAATGGATCGAACGCACCGGAGGCGCGGAGAATGTGGTGAAAGCCTTCGCGGAGCTAATGCCCTCGGCGCCGGTCATCTGCTTGTGGGATGATGCACCGGGACGTTTCGGCGCCACGCGAATCCGCGAGAGCGCACTTGCCCGGACCCCGCTGCGCCGGAGCAAAGCACTGTCGCTGCCGATAATGCCGGCGATCTGGCGTACGAGGCGTTGCTCCGACGTCGAGTGGGCATTGGTGAGCAGTCATCTCTTTGCGCACCACGTGCGGTTCGCCAATGCACCGAGCATTGATCGCTTTGTGTACGTCCATACGCCCGCCCGCTACCTGTGGGTGCCGGAGTTGGACGAACGGGGTTCCTCAATGCCCGTGCGTGCTGTCGCGCCGCTGTTCCGTTCGCTCGACCGAGCGCGCGCCCGGGAGGGCGCCGATCTTGCAGCGAACAGTCGGTTCGTTGCCGAGCGGATTCGGCAGTGTTGGCAGGTCGACGCGCGGGTGATCTATCCTCCCGTGGATGTCGCGCGGATCCGATCCGTGGCGGATTGGGCCGACGAACTGGTTCCAAGCGATAGGGCGAAGCTGGATGCCTTGCCGCTCGACTTCGTACTCGCAGCGTCGAGACTTGTTCGGTACAAGAACATCGAGGCGGCGATCGACGCGGGTAGGCTGACGGACACCCCGGTCGTCGTTGCCGGGGACGGGCCTGACCGGCGACGTCTGGAAGCGATGGCTGAAACATCCACTGTTCCAGTTTATTTCCTCGGTCGAGTCAGTGACGAATTACTGTACGCGTTGTATCAACGTTGTGCGGTCTATGTGTTCACGGCAGTCGAGGATTTCGGAATCATGCCTGTCGAGGCGATGGCGGCCGGAGCACGAGTGGTAGGGAATCGAATTGGCGGGGTGTCCGAGACTGTGATCGATGGGACGACCGGCGCCTTGTGCAATCCCGACGACGCCACGGAGTTGCGTGAGGCGACTGTTGTTGCCGCGTCCTGTGATCCGCAGGCCAGTGTCGAGCAGGCGATGCGATTCGATACCCACAGATTCAAGGGCAGCATCGCTGAATGGATCGGACCCGAACGGCTCCCCGACAGTGCGGCGTACACGTCCAGCCTAGGTGGTAGATCTTGATTCCTGACGTGACCGTGCTCTCCACAGCGGACTTTCACAGTTCGGTGTGGACGAACAAGCAGTACATCGCTGTCGGCCTGGCCGAACACACAAACGTCTCGTATATCGAGTCGATGGGATTGCGTGCGCCGACCGCATCCAAAGCGGACGTTGCGCGGCTCGCGTCGCGGGTCGGGAGGGGTCTGCGGCGCTCCGATGGAGAGATCTCCGTTTCGAACGTGCGGATCATCTCGCCGAAAGTGATCCCGTACCACGGCGTCGGTGTTGTGCGAGCGATCAACAGGCGACTCGTCGGTGCTACGCTCGCGCGTCAGCTGGATCCGGCCCCGGGCTCTGTCCTGTGGACCTTCTCGCCCCTGACCTACGGCCTCGAGGACCTCCACTCGACGGTGGTGTACCACTCGGTGGACCTGTTGCACACGCTTCCTGGAGTACCACGAGAAGCGTTGCTCGCCGCAGAGGAGCAACTGCTTGCGCGAGCAGACCACGTGATCGCGAGCAGCGTGGGTGTTGCGAATCATCTCACGGGGCTGGGTAGCCGTCCTGCGATCTGGGAGAACGTCGCTGACGTGGAGAAGTTCTCGTCAGCCGCGTCGTGTGATCGTGACGAACATGTCGTGTTCGCCGGGAACCTCACACCCACCAAAGTCAATTTCCAGCTCGTGGAGGACATTGTCCAGCGCGGAATCAAAGTGAGGTTGGCCGGGCCGGTGAGCATCGACGGCGTGTCAGACGAAAGCCGCTTGCAGAAATTGTTGTCCCATCCGAACGTCGAATATCTGGGAAAGCTCTCGCTCGACCGACTTGCCGCTGTCTGCGGTCGAGCTAAGGTCGGAATCATCCCGTACCACATGAACGAGTATACGAGCGGCGTATTCCCATTGAAAGTGTACGAGTACATGGCGGCAGGAATGGCCGTAGTCTGCACGCCGATTGAGAGTGTCGTCGCCGCTGACCCCGAAGGGGTAGTTATCGCTGAAAGCGAAAACTTCGCGACTGAGGTGGCAGACGTACTCCGGAACTGGACGGTCGAGAAGTCCGCGATGTCATCGAGGTTCGCGCATGGTCACTCGTGGTCGAGGAGAATCGAGCAAGCTCGTGCACTCCTCGCCGGCGACGGGACATCCTGATGAGCATCCTGGATCGTGTCGAACGCGCGCGAGTGGTCGTCTCATCCCCGGAACCCTTAGAGGCACCGGGCCCCACCCGGGCAACCGGCGGAGGCTTCAGCATCTTGCTGCCGTTCGGGGGTGTGCTCTTCTTGTGGTACACCCTTGTCCAGGACCTGAATGTAGCCAGCGTTGTTGGCTTGGTTAATGCGTTCATCTGCCTGCGTCAGATAGCGCGGGGCATCCGAAGTCGCGACAGCGGGCCGATCACCTTGACATTCTGGTCGTTCTCGCTGATGTGGCTGTGCGTGGCCCCACTCGCGCAGCTCGATGCGCGCCAGCTGCCATGGCCCGACTCGCTCATGGACGAGTTCTATGTGGAGGCTCAGCTGCTCACCACGGTCGCGTTGCTCTCGTTCGCGGCGGGCAAGTTCATAGCTCGCCGAAGGGCGGCTTCGGTGGCGTGCGATCGAGGTGGGGCTGAGCCGAAGGTGGAAGCCGGAAGAGGAAAGTCCGGATACGGTCGAATGTGGATACCGTTCGCCATCGGTCTCATTCTGGCGCTGCCGGTGCTTGCTGTCACGGGCGGTGTGGCAGGCCGATTCGCGACCCGAGACGATGTCGGAAGCGCGTTCGCGGAGAGCGGTATCTCCGCTGCGAACGGCGACACCATCCAACTCTTCCTGCTCAACAGACTTCCAGCAGCAGCCGCGTTGGTCGCCGCGTATGCGGCGTCGCACTACTTCTTCCAGTACGCGCGTCAAACCGGCCGTGATAGGGGTGGGCCGCTGATCATCCTGGTGTTGGGGATTTCCCTCGTTGTCCTGCTGGCCAACCCGTTCTCGAGCTCTCGCTACATCGCCTTCGGCGCCATCGCGGCGATCCTGCTGGCAGCTGTGCGCATCGACAGCGCAAAGCGGCGCTTAATTTTCACGTTCCTGTGCGTCGTAGGTCTGTTGTTCGTGTATCCCCTCGCGACCTGGTTCAAGCGAGAATCGGTCCAGTCGAGCCCGTTTCGCGGGTTCCCGGACACGTTCTTCACTGTTGACTACGACGGTTACCAGCAATTAGTCAACTCGATCTACTTCGTAAACGAGAATGGATACACTTTCGGGAAGTACGTCCTTTCCGCGGGCCTCTTCTTCGTTCCACGCGCGATCTGGGAGGGTAAAGCGAACCCAGCGAGCATCGACGTGGCCCACTCGCGTGGATACTCCTTCCAGAATTTGTCGCTACCTATCTGGTCGGAGTTCTACATCGATTTTGGGATAATCGGCGTCATAGCCGGCCTGATCGCCTTCGGTTTCATTTCCGGAAGGCTTGATCTGGCGTATTACCTGCGTCCCTTGTCGACGTCCGCACACATGTGTGTCCTAGTTGCTGTTTGCATGTTCGGTTTCCTGCGCGGACCGCTCGGTGCGCAGGTCATTTTCATGGGATCGGTCGCCACGATCGGGTACATGGTGTACCGAACGCCCGATCGCGCTGCGGCAAGGAGGAACAGGGTGGCGGAGCGATGAGTGACGAGCCGGTGCGCGTTAATGTCTGCATCAGAAAAATCGCATTTGGTGACGGTGTAGGGGGTATGGAACGCGCCGCCGTTCGTCACATCGAGGGCATGCTTGCAACGGGACTCACCGTGCGGCTCTACACCGCGGCGGAAACCTTGCAGGGAATCGTCCCGCCGGGTGTGGAAGTCGTCGATGTGCCCTGGCCCTTCGGTCTCTCCACTGGAGGCGGACCGACTTTCGGACTTGCATACTGGCTCTGGGTCCAGCGATTGCGAGACTCGATCGCACTGTCGGATCGGTACCGAGAGATCTTGCATCTGCACGGCGCGGCTGCGGGTGTCCTCGACGGGTCCGGGCGATTTGCAGCTGCCCGTACTGTCGTCAATCCCCATGGGCTGGAGGCATTCGGGAGCTTCTCCTTGAAGCGGGTACCCAACCGGGTGTTTCTCCGACGGCTCGCACGAAAAGGGCGGTTCGCCGACAGGATCATCGCCACCGATGAACTTCTTGCGCCGGTTATTTCGCGGCACGTCGGCTGCAGCGCCTCCCGCATCGAATGTATCGTGAACGCAGTAGACCTCACGCCGCTGTCGACCGTCAATCCGATGCAGGAGCCCGATCGGAAAGACATCAAGATCGTGACGGTGGGCAGGCTCGTCAGAAACAAGGGATACGATCTTCTTCTGGACGCGTTGAAGAACCCTGCAGTTCGTGCGGCCCTGCCGGCGAGGTGGGAATGGGTCCATTTCGGGGACGGGGCAATGGCCGATGAGTTGGTCGCGAAGGCGCGGGTCGAACCGGTCGTGACGCTGAGCATCCTGCGAGGCCGCTCGGACGATGAAGTTCGGAGCACCCTTGCAGACGCTGACTTCTTTGTCCAGCCATCGCGATTCGAAGGGAGCAGCCTCACCACGCTCGAGGCAATGGCGCACGGCAGGGTGATCGTCGCCTGCGCCGTCGGAGGAATTCCCAACAAGATCTCTGAAGGGGTGACGGGCTACTTGGCTTCGACGCCCACAAGCTCGGAAATCTCCAATGCCCTCGTTCGTGCGATTCGGAAACCGACGACGGGTGCCGCAGCTGCGAGGCTGGTTCGGGAGAAGTACGGCGCAAATACGGAAAAGGAGCGCTACCTCGCGCTGTATCGAACCATCTTCCTCGACAGGGAGTCCGAGCGGACATACTCATGACGCGATCGATTGAGCGCTGATGTTGCGCGGCGCACTCAGCTTGTTCGCCGGCGGGCTCATGGGAAAGCTCCTCGGCGTCTTTCGTGAGGGGCTCCTAGCGTACCTGTACGGGACCTCGGAGGTTGCGGCAGCCAATCGAATGGCCCAAACGGCGGTCTTGTCCCCCCTCAACCTCGTCACGACCGATGCCTTGAGCGGGGCGTTCCTGCCTCACGAGGCGCGTCTGCAGAAGGACGATCTCGCGCAAGCGCTCGCGTTGTACCGAATCGTACGCGGCGGACTGACCTGTCTCGGAATGGTGTTCGCCGCCGCATCAATCCTGCTGGGCCAGCAATTCATCAAATTCCTTGCGCCGGGGCTCGACGCGAGCTTTGTCGATCTAACGGTGTCGATGGTCGTCGCGATGGCAGTCGGTGCGCCCTTCTACCTCTATTACAACATCGCCGGCTACTTCGCGATGGCGAACGCCGACTATCGGATCAGCAGCGTGAGGGCGACGGGGCAGAGTGTCGGGCTTGTCATCGGCATCGTGGCCGGGTATCTCTGCGGACGCCCCGCCCTACTTGCATGGGGCTTCACCGTGGCGTACGTACTAATGGCGACCTGGGCGGTGGCCCGGATTCGGAGTCGTGGTTACATTTCGTCGGACTACGCCACCGGATCGCTGTTCACGCGGGAAACCCTCTCAACCGCCAAGCCCTTCCTGAAGAGCGCATCGGTACTGATCTGGATGCCGCTTTTTTCGCAGAGCGTCATCATCACTGAGAAGATCGAAGCGTCTGGTCTAGGAGTGGATGCCGTTGCCGCTGTCGACTACGCACGCATCATCGCGGACACGGGAATTCTCCTTCTGGCTATGCCGATCGGTCTCGCGAGTCTTCCGACATTCGCAGTCCTGGCGGAGGAGGAGTTTCGGGCACGGCTCTCAGCATTGACAAGGCCATTGCTTGCCCTGGCCGTCCTGTGCGGTTCGTTGCTGTACCTGCTTGCCCGGCCGATAGTGCAAATATTGTTCGGCCGTGGCCAGTTCGGAGAATCGTCGATCGTTATCACGAGTTCGATCGTGCGTGGACTGAGTTTGGGCATTGGGGCACTCCTCCTCAGCTACGTACTGACGAAGGCGCTCAACGCGCGTGGGGCAAACATCCAGGCGATCTTATCGGTGGGGATTGCCGCCGTGGTCACGATCGCGGTGCGGCCGTTGTCGGTCGACGCCTACGGCGCAGCTGGTCTCGGAAAAGCAATCTCGATCGGAGCTGTCTTCGGGGCGCTAACCGCAGCGCTGCTCGCGGGAATAATTCTGCCATTACTGCGGGGTCTGCTGGTCCTTTCTCCCACGCTGGCAGCAATCTTCGCCGCATCTGCAATGTATCCCGACGACAATGCCGGCGCCATGGTCGCCAGTATCTGCGTCGCGGCAGTGTGGTGGGCGAATGTGCTACTGAATCGGGAGTTGAGGGAAGCGGTCATGGCGATCGCTTGCACAGGTAAGCGTCGGCGCGCAATTAAGCACCGATACGTGGGTCGGCACCGGAAGTCCGAAGTTCCTACGCACGCGGGGGAACAGAATTCGAGAGGTTCACTATGACAATGAAGGTACTGGTCACCGGGGGGAACTTTCTCAACCAAGGTGCTTATCTGATGCTCGTTGCGGCGGGCGTCGGCATCCGCAAGCACCTCGGTGCGCAGCCGGTTATCCCGGTACGGTTTGGCACACAACGGCAGAAGGCGTGGATCGGCTACGACACGCTGCTAGCCGAGGAGCGCGTCGGGTTCTTCCCGCGACTGGGTCGGGCCGTTGGGGGCAGCTGGCGGGATCGCCTTCCCTTCGTCACTGCTTCCGAAATCGACGCGGTGTTCGATATCACTGGATTCGCCTTCGGAGATCAATGGGCTGATGCTCCCTTAATGAGGCGGGCGCGCAACTACGAAATGTGGGCAAGAAGGGGCATTCCCATCTATATGCTTCCACAAGCATTCGGCCCGTTCGAGCTCACGGCGGAGCCGGCCAAGCTTGCTGTGCGGTCGAGTCGAATCGTCTATGCCCGAGACATGGATTCGTACGGGCACCTGCGCAATCTGGTCGGCGAGTCTGAACGGGCCAAGATCAGCACCTCGCCGGACTTCACGATCGGTGTCGAGGGGGCGCTGAACGCCGTACCTCGTCACGACGCCGGATTCGGTGTAATCGTGCCGAACTGGAACATTATGAAGAGGGCCGCTACTGCCGATCACTCGAGCGGCTATCTCGAGTGGCTCGTGCAAGCGTCGCGGGCGATGCAGCAGCATGGAATCAGGGTGGTGGGGCTCTGTCACGAAGGCCGGCATGATCGTGAGATCCTGGACAGGGTCCGTACTCACGTGCCCGATATGGAGGTGATCGACGGACTGAACGGGCAGGAACTCAAGGGAGTTCTCGGTGCGGCTTCCGTGGTGGTGTCCGGTCGGTACCATGCATTAGTCAGTGCGCTGTCCCAAGGAGTTCCGTCGATCCTGCATGGTTGGAGTCACAAATATCGCTGGTTGGCGGAGGATTTCGATTGCACGGAATTCCTCGCTGATCCCTACTCCCCTGGCGAAATCGTCGGCGAATTGATTGCCCGTGCAGTAGACAGTGAATCTCCTCGCGGACGCATCGTGATTGCGACCGATGCGTTGAAGGCACGCAACCTCGCGATGTGGAGTGAAATCGCGTCGGATCTGGGATGGAGCCGTCAGGCCAACATGGTGGCGGGAGGAATTCGTGGATAAGAAGGATGTCAAGGTTGTTCTCGTCAGGGTCAAGGAAGCGGTAAGGAGCACGTTCTTCCGTCGTGGCGGTCGCCTAGGTCGAGCGATGTACCGGGTTCTCGGCACGTCCCACAATCGAGAGATGAACGCGGTGTTCTCGGGCGCAGCCGAGTTCTATCGGGTGGACCGCAGTCGGGGGCAGCGATTCGCGCTGCGTCGACACGTGCACATGCTCGAAAAGGGGCTGTGCATGAGACCTCGGCGCGAGACGTTTGCGGTCGACTACATCGAGACGACGGTTGGCGACCTCCGTAAGTGCATGGCCGGAAACGAGCTCAGCGACATCGAACTCAAGTGGTGCTTCGACGTTCTCTCGGCGTACTTCGACGCCACGTCGACCTCGCCGAATGCCCGGATCAGGAGGGCGCGCGACGAATTCCTGGGTCTGGCGAGGCCGGAAGTGCCCATTCAGGAGAGTGCACCGTACGAGGTCGGTACGCTCCAGGATGTCGTGTCGATCAAGGCGCTTGAGGCGCTCGCCGTGAGCCGCACGTCCGTCCGGTCATACCACTCGAAGCCCGTGGACAGGGGCGCAATCGACAGGGCGTTGATCGTTGCGCTTGAGTCACCCTCGGCCTGTAACCGCGTCCCATGGACGATGCGGATCATGGACAATCCCGAGGACGCACGGCTCGTCGCCGGAGTGGCGATGGGAACCGCGGGGTACTCGGAGCAGGTGTCCAATGTCGCGGTGCTGGTGGGCAATCTGGGGGCGTATTCGAATGAGCGCGACCGACACCTGATCTATATCGACGGATCGCTGGCAGCCATGTCCTTCATCCTCGCGTTGCAGGCGCAGGGAGTTTCGTCGTGCTGCGTGAACTGGCCCGACATCGGCACGCGCGAGAAGAAGATGGCGTCGCTCCTCGGACTTGAGCAGCACGAGCGCGTCGTCATGCTGATTCTGTTCGGGTACGCCGACGAACAGGGACTGACACCCTACTCGGGGAAGCTTCCCGTCGACGCGATTCGAACCTTCGGGTTGCCCTCGGGCAGAGCGTGACCCAGGCTTAGACCCGGAGCTGCGCTGGTTCGACCAGTCGGGCCGGACCAATCAGTTGGTAGCCATCTGCAGCGAATTCAGCCTCCCGCAGCAGATTCGGTTCTCGCCGGGGTTCGATTGGCTGAGTCTGCCGGAGCTTCAGAGGCGTATGAGTTTCCGCTCGAGTCTCCGACTTCGGTAACCGTGCTTTGGTTCATTGGCAGCACGTTAGCTGTCAAGGTGAGTTGATCGGAGTGCTCGATGCGGATTGCAGATTGCGGGCTGCCCAAAACCGTGTTTCCCCGGAGTATCCCGAAACTAGAGTTTTGGACTAGAATCCCGTGCGCCGCAGGGTTGTGGATCACGCATGTGGATATGGTGAATCTGTTTGCTTCGGAGACGGTGATTCCAGGTCCACTTCCGGGCTTCTGATCGGTCATCAGAATGTTCTCCAATATAAGGTCTGTGTGGTTCCTGGATTTTCCGGATGCCCATACCGATTGGCCCTGGATATTTCGAACGGAGACGTTATCGAGTGTGAGTTGATCGATCCCCGACGCCCTGATGCCCGTTCCAGGCCCACCGGAATTATCGATACTGATGCTACTCAGTGTGATGCCGTAGACCTTGTCATCCTCGCTGGATTCGTCCAGCATTCGAATCGCATCGTGTCCAGTGTTCAGTGCGGGCTGAACAATGCTTACGTTGGTGATGTGAATGTGGCGAACCGCAGCATTCTGTGCCTTGGACTTCGCGTGAATCTTGATGGCGGAAGCCATCGTGGAGCTGAGGCTGCAGTTGGTTACATTGACATTCTCGAGCACGGTGTTGTCCGGTGCTTCGACGGTCAACGCCAAGGCGTCATCTCCGGATTGGATGTGACAGTCGGAGATGTTGTAGTTGCTCCCGCCGTAAAGATGGAGACCATCTTCGCCGTGGTGACTGCTGCCGGACCACTGCAGGCGAGCAATAGATACATTGTTGCAGTTCTTGAGGACAGCCATGAAGTCCCCAGCTGCTCCTTCGATTGTATTGTCGGAGATACGCAGTCCGGAGACGTTGACGAATCCGAAATGTTTGCCGGCATGGTGGGGGGCAATCCGCAGGATTCCGCCGATGATCGTGATGTTGTGGTTCCCCTTTTCTTGGTCGGTGTTCACGATGGTGGCGCCTCCGTTACCACCGGCGCTGTGACCTCGGATCAGGGTGCATCCCGACAGATCGAGTCTGGTGTCTGATGGTACGAGGAGTTGAGTGCTCGTGGTATGAACGCCGGAAAGCGCCTTCGTCCCAGTGTCTGTGCGGTCCCTCAGCCACGCGTTGATGTCGTCGGTGCTGGTCGACTCGTCGACATGAAAGTGCCACCGAGTCTTTCGTGGAGGGGTCGTCAGGGAATCGAGAAGGGAGTGCCCGACCGTAGCTGAGACGATTCCTGCGGTCGCACCACCCAACGAGGAGAGGAGAATTGTTCGGCGATTCAGATTCATGGGTATGCCTTTGGGGCTTGGGGAGGTCACGGCGTTCGTCGGACCGCTGGCGTCACTAATCTGCGCTGAAGTCCATCGCCTTGAGTGAATCGGTGCCCGAGTTCAGCTGCATTCGGGAACATCGAGTTCGACGTCCGGCCGATCTACGAGGGGTTGGACTGGGACTTGCGCTTTTCCGGGGGTCGTCGGTTCAATTAGGTCATATTTGATCTCGACGCTACTGTCCATTGGAATTGGCACCTGCACGCTGTAGACGGGGTGCCCCAGTTCTTTTCCGGTGAAGTTCATGGCCGGGCTACCGTTTACGGTTACCTTGCCGAGCCTCGCGCCCTGGGTGGCGACCAGGGTTAGATCCGTTAGGTTCGCGCCGAACGGCGCCCCGACCGGGTTGTCGAACATGCCAGCCACGTAGTTGGTGTAATCCCCGGCAGGCAGGTCGTTGGTCAGCCGCACCGTGACCGTCGAGTCCCGGGTGTCGCCCTCGCACGAGCCTGCGGTGTACTCGATCTCGCGTCGCAGGTAGTAGTCGAGCTTGTTGCCGCCTAGATTGTTGACGACCACGCCCGCGTACGGTGCGGAAGTCTCGGGAACGGTGTGGCCGAGCGGTGTTCCCGCGAGGACGGCCTGCTCGTCCGGGTTGGCGCTCCACACCGCCAGCCGTCCTTCGCTCGCCCCACGGCCGAGGGCTTCCAGCAGGGCCTGCGGCCGGCTGATGCTGCCCGTCATCTTCTGGACTACTGCTGCCGCTACATCTTGCAAGTACTGCTTGCGCGCGGCATTGTTGTCTGCGAATCGCGAGTAGGCAGTCGATTCGGTCAGCTCGACGACGTTGTCGGCGGTGATCTTCTCGCCGTCCGGCAACGTCACCGGGCCGACCACCTCGAGGACGTAGCTGAGCGCCACCGGATCCGTGGCCACCGCGCCGTCGACCCGCTCGCCCGACTCCTGCTGCCAGATCGACTGCCAGATCTGCGCCGCGTACGGGAAATGGGAGCTGACATTGCTGTTGCGGAAGTCCATCGTCGGCCGGCTGTGCCCGTAGGTGCGGGCGAAGTCGGGTCCGAGGTCGATGGGCTGGTAGTTCGTGCGAAGTTCCCGGTTGCTCGCCAGGTCGTCGACCCGCACCGCACCGTCGGCCGCGCGCACGATGCCGAACCCGCCGAGCAGGCCGCCCGTGCCCCGGGCCTCCGCATTGGTCTGGAAGCCGATGAAGTAGCTGCGCGGCCCGTCGGCGCCGAGCATGGCCGGCGCGATCTGCGCGGCGGTGGCCGTGTTGGTGAGCAAACCGGACAATTCGGCTGTCTGGTCCTGCAATTGGACGCGGGCGTCGTCGACCGGGCCGAGGTAGGTGCCGTCGATGTTCTGCGCGCGCGCGTCCAGATCGGCGGCCGCCGCCGCGGTGGTCTCGAGGACGGGGGCGGCGTCGCGCAGTGCGGCGAGGTTGATGCGGGCGCCGTCGAGGATCAGCTGATCGGGGGAGACGGCCGAGCCGGCGTCCACGGCAGGCACCAGAACATCCGATGTGAGGCCTGTCACAACGTCGCTCATCTGCTGGCTCGAGGCGAAGGGACTGCCGAGCCAGGGGATCGCCGCGGCGATGCTCCACGGCAGCGAGTGGGTGGAATCCTGGGCCTGCTTCGCGTACTTGTCGGCGTCGCCGGCGGTGCGCAGGGCCGTGTCGGTATCACCCGCCAGCAGAGCCTCTTTCGAACTGGTGGCATACTCCCGTGCCTGTTCGAGGCTCGACTTCGCCTGCAGTCCTTCGTAAGCCAGCCAGGTGCCGAGGCCGACGACGACGACCGCTCCTGCGGTGCAACCGATCGCGACGGTCCGGCGCTTGTAGCGCTCGGCGGCGATCTGCTCGTCGGTCTTGCGTCGGCGCACCTTGCGCCGCCGTGGTTCCGGCGAAAGTGACTCGTCGGTAACATCGTTCACGCGGTCAAACCCCCTTCGATTCCTCCGCGGCGACCATATCCGAGAAACCGGTCGGATGGTCGGTTCGAGTGGTGAGGAACGCTCGGGATCGTTAGGGTCGATGTATTCGACGGTGATGGATGCAGGGAGGCGTCCACGCCGTGGTCGATCGAGGGGTTCCACTGCACGCCCGTCGGTCTCGAGGGAAAACGAGGGGGTGCGGTGCCGTCTTTTGCCATGTCCACGAGTCAGCGTGGACTGTGGTTTGCTCAGCAGCTCACCCCGGACGTCCCGTTCACCATCGCCCAGTACCTGGACCTGCACGGCCCGCTCGACGCGGACCTGATCCGCGCGGCCTGCAACCAGGCCGCCCGCGAGGTCGAATCCGGCACGCTGTTCCTCGAGATGGTCGACGGCGAGCCGTGGCAACTGGTGATTCCCGACGTCGACGACTACCCCGGTTACCTGGACCTGCGCGGCGACGACGACCCCGAGGCCGAGGCGCGACGGTGGATGGACGAGACCTACACCCGTCCGCTCGACCCGCTGCGCGACCGGCTCATTGCCACCACGCTGATCCAGCTCGCCGACGAGCACTTCTACCTCTTCACCTACATCCACCACCTCGCCCTCGACGGGCACGGCGGGATGGTGATGCTCGGCCGCAGCGCCGAGCTGTACACGGCGTGGGCGCGCGGGGAGGCGCCGGCGCCGCTCGCGGCGATGAGCCTCGAGCAGATCGCCGAACACGAGCTCGCCTACGTCGGCAGCACCAGGCAGGCCACTGACCGCGAGCACTGGAGGCAGCGCCTGGTGGACCTGCCGCCGCCCGTCACGCTCGCCGCCGGCTCCGCCGCCCCCTCGATGCCGTGCCGACACGTCGGTGCGGCGCTCACCGCCGAGGTGACCGACGCCGTCGCCGAGCTGGCCCGCGACGCCAACTCCACCGACGTCCCGATCGTCGTCGCCGCCTTCGCCGCCTACCTGGCCCGCATGACCAGCACCGCCGACGTCGCGCTGAGCCTGCCGGTCTCGGCCCGCACCACCGCGCCGCTGCGCCGCTCGGCGGGCTCGATCTCGAACATCGTGCCGCTGCGGGTGGGCGTGGAACCCGGCGTCACCGTCGCCGAGCTGGTGCGGCGCGTGCAGGTGGAGCTGACCGGGGCGCTGCGGCACCAGCGGTACCGCTACGAGGACATGCTGCGCGACCTGCACGCCGTCGGCGATCACCGGGAGACCCGCAGCGCGTTCGGGCCCGTGGTGAACCTGATGATATTCAACCCGGAGTACGCGTACGGCGACGTCTCGGGCGACTACAACCTGCTCTCCACCGGTCCGGTCGACGACCTGTCGGTGAACGTGTACGCCGGGATCGCCGGGCGCAGCACGCGGGTGGACTTCGAGGCCAACCCGCGCCGGTACGGCGACGAGGCGCTGACCCGGCACCACCGCCGGTTCCTGGACTTCCTCGGCGCGTTCACGCGGTCGGCCGACCGGGCGGTGGGCGACCTGCCGCTCGCGGCGCCCGGCGAACTCGCCGGCCTCGTCCCCGCGCGTGGCCCGCACGTCGAGGGCGTACGCCTGCTGCCCGACGTGCTCACCGCGCACGCCGGCTCGGACCGCGTCGCCGTGCGCGACGGCGCCGTCGCGCTGGCCTACCGAGAGCTGGACGAGCGTTCAACTGCGCTCGCGCGCAGGCTGATTGCGTGCGGCGCGGGACCCGACGACCGGGTCGCGGTGCTGCTGCCGCGCTCGGCCGGCTCGGTGGTCGCGCTGTGGGCCGTCGCCAAGGCCGGCGCCGCCTACACCCCGATCGAGCCGGGCACCCCGGCGCTGCGGCTCGCCGAACTGCTGCGCGACGTGCCCGTCGCGGTGTGCGGCGACGACGTCGCCCTGCCCGACGGCGTGACCCGCGTGGGCCCGGCCGACGGCGAGACGTCGTCGGCGCCGTTCGACGCGGGCGAACGGCGGCGCCCGCTGCACCCCGACCACCTCGCCTGGGTGATCCACACGTCCGGCTCCACCGGCACCCCCAAGGCCGTCGCCGTCAGCCACCGCGGGCTCGCGGGCCTCGTCGCGACGCTGCGGGAGCGGTACCCGGCCGACGCCACGTCGCGCGTGCTGCACCTGGCTGCCCCGAGTTTCGATGCGTCGCTGCAGGAACTGCTGCTGGCCTTCGACGCCGGCGCCACCCTGGTGGTCTGCCCGCCCGACGTGGTCGGCGGACCGGACCTGGCCGCGCTGCTGCGCGAGCAGGCCGTCACCCACGCGATCACCGCGCCCGCCGTCCTGGCCGTCACGCCCGAGGCCGACCTGCCGGCGCTGCGGATGCTCGACGCGGGCGGCGAGGCCCTGGCGGTCGACGTCGCCGACCGGTGGTCGCGCGGGCGCACGATGCTCAACGCGTACGGGCCCACCGAGACCACCGTCCTCGCCATGCTCAGCGAGCCGCTGCGGCCGGGTGGGGGAGTGCCCATCGGTGCACCCGTCCACGGCGTGACGGCCGTCGTGCTCGACGCGCGGCTGCACCCGGTGCCCGTCGGCGCGGTCGGCGAGCTGTACCTGGGTGGGCCGGCCGTCGCGCGTGGATACCTCGGCGACCCGGCGCTGACCGCGGCCCGGTTCGTCGCGTCGCCGTTCGGCCGCGTGTACCGCACAGGAGACCTGGTGCGCTGGAGCCGTGCGCGTTTCTGGTCGTCGGAGCTACCAGAAACGCGCACGGGCGGCGGGGACGTCCTGGAGTTCGTCGGGCGCGCCGACCGGCAGGTGAAGATTCGCGGCTACCGCATCGAACCTGGCGAGGTCGAGGCGGCGCTCACGGGTCTCGGCGACGTCGCGAGCGCGGCCGTCGTCGTCCACGGCGACACCCTCGCGGCCTACGTCGTCGGCGACGTCGAGCCCGACGACGTGCACGTCGGCCTCGCCGAGCGCCTGCCCGCCTACCTGCGGCCCGCGACGGTCACCGTGCTCGACGCGCTGCCGCTCACCCCGGGCGGCAAGATCGACCGTCGCGCCCTGCCCGCCCCCGCGGTGGACACGGCCACCGGCTCGCGGCCGCCGACCGGCCCGACCGAGACGCTCGTCGCGCAGCTGATGTGCGAGATCGTCGGCGTCGACTGGGTGGGGGCCGACGCGAACTTCTTCGCCCTCGGCGGGCATTCGCTCGGCGCGGCACAGCTCGCGGCGCGGCTCGGGGCCGCGCTCGGCCGCGACGTGCACCTGCGCGACGTGTTCGACCATCCCACCGTCGCCGGACTCGCCGCGGCCGTCGACGCCGGACCGGCCGCCGCGATGCCCACGCCCACGCGCTCGGACGACGACACGCCCGCGCCGCTCGCCCCCGCCCAGCGACGGCTGTGGCTGCTCGCGCAGGGCGACACCGCCGCCTACCACCTGCCGTTCGCGCTGCACCTCGACGGCACCCTCGACGTGGCCGCGCTGTGCGCTGCGCTCGGCGACGTCCTCGACCGGCACGAGATCCTGCGCACCGTCTACACCGAACCCGGCCCGCGGCAACGGGTCCGGCCCGTGGCCGAGGTGCTGCCCGCGCTCGACGTCGAACCCGTCGACCCGGCCGACGTGGACGCCCTGATCGCCGAGTGGGCCGCCGCACCGTTCGACCTCGCCACCGGCATCCCGCTGCGGGTGCGGCTGCTGCGCGTGGGCCCGGACCGGCACGTGCTCGCCGTCGTCGCCCACCACATCGCCATGGACGGCGCGTCGTTCGTGCCGCTGACCCTCGACCTCGCCGCCGCCTACACCGCCCGCGCCGACGGGCACGGCCCGCGGTGGGAACCGTTGCCGCTGCGGTACTCCGACTACGCCCGCTGGCACCGCGCCCTGCTCGGCGACGCGGACGACCCGGACAGCCTCGCCGCCCGCGAACTCGCGCACTGGACCACCACGCTCGCCGGGCTGGGCGAGGCGCCGACCCTGCCCACCGACCGTCCCCGCCCTGGCCGCCCCGGACCGGCCGAATCGCTCGAATTCGCCGTCCCCGCCGCGCGGTTCGAGGCGCTGCGCCGCCTGGCCGCCGCGCACGACGCCACCGCGTTCATGGCGGTGCACGCCGCCGTCGCCGTGTGGCTGTCGGCGTGGACCGGGGGGCGCGACGTCGCCGTCGGCTCCGGCACGGCCGGCCGCGAGCACCCCGACCTCGAGCGTCTCGTCGGCATGTTCGTCGGCACCGTCGCGCTGCGGCTCGACGTGGACTCGGCCGCGTCGTTCGCCGAGCTGCTCGCCGCCGCCCGTCGCGCGGACCTCGACGCCTACGCGCACGCGACGGTGCCGTTCGACCGCGTCGTCGATGCACTCGGGTTCGCCCCGTTCCAGGTGATGCTCGCCTACGACAACGTCGCCGTGCCCGACCTCGCGCTGCCCGGCCTGGCCGTGCGCGCCGAGGAGATCCCGTCCGGCCGCGCCCGGTTCGACGTGGAGATCGCGGTGCGCGAGCTGCCCGACGGCTCGCTGTGCGGACGGGTGATCTACGACGGTGCCCTGTTCGAGCGCGCGACGGTCGCCGCCGCGGTGGCCCGCCTGCACGCGGTGCTCGACGCGGCCGTCGCCGCGCCGCAGGCACCCGTCGGCGATCTCGAGCTCGGCGCCCCCGAGGTCGTCCTGGCAGACCCCGGGCCGGTCGCGACCCTGCCGGAGCTGCTCGCCGCGCACCCGCTGCGGGTGAGCGCTCCGGGCGGCGCGCCGGTCGAGTTGATCCCGGCCGCAATACCGTTGGCGTGGCATCTGATCGAGCGCGGTCTCGGTCCGGAGGATCGGGTGGCGATTCTGTTGCCGCGGTCGGGGGACTCGGTGCGTGCGGTGGCCGCCGTCGCGCTGACCGGGGCGGCGTTCGTGCCCGTCGACCCCGCGCAGCCCGCGGTGCGGATCGCCCGGATCCTCGCCGACGCCGGGGTGCGGCACGTCGTCGCGCGGCCCGGCACGTCGCTGCCCGACGGCGTCGCACTCGTCGACCCGGCCGCGGGATCCGCGCGGTCGGGCGAGATCACCGACGCCGACCGGGTGCGTTCGCTGCGGCCCGACCACGCCGCGTACCTCGTCTACACCTCCGGCTCGACCGGCGTGCCGAAGGGGGTCGTCGTCACCCACCGGGGGCTCGCGCCGCTCGTCGCGTCGCTGCGCCGCCGCATGGACCTCGACCCGCAGGCGCGGGTGCTGCACTTCGCGTCGCCCGCGTTCGACGCGTCGGTGCTCGAGTACCTCCTGGCCGCCGCGGCCGGCGGCACCCTCGTCGTCGCGCCGCCGGATATATTCGGCGGCGAGGACCTGCTGGAACTGCTGCGCGCCGAACGCATCACGCACTGGTTCTCCACCCCGGCCGTGCCTGCGCAACTGGACCCCGTGGGCCTGGACGCGCTGCGCGTGCTCGCCGTCGGCGGCGAGGCGTGGCCGGCCGAGACCGCGGCCCGGTGGGCGCCCGGCCGGACCATGCTCAACGTGTACGGGCCCACCGAGACCACCGTGCTCGCCACCGCCAGCGCGCCGCTCGTGCCGGGGGAGCGGCTGACCATCGGCACCGGCCTCGACGGCGTCACCGCGCTCGTGCTCGGCCCGCGGCTGCGGCCCGTGCCCGTCGGCGTGGTCGGCGAGCTGTACCTCGCCGGGCCGGGCCTGGCCCGCGGCTACCTCGGGATGCCGGGCCTGACCGCGAGCCGCTTCGTCGCGTCCCCGTTCGGCGGCGGTCGCATGTACCGCACGGGCGACAGGGTGCGCTGGAGCGGTGTGCCCTTTGGGCGGCCGGAGCAGCCCAAAGGACACACCGGCGGCGGAGCCGCCCTGGAGTTCGTCGGGCGGGTCGACCATCAGGTCAAGCTCCGCGGGTTCCGCATCGAACTCGGCGAGATCGACGCCACCCTCACCGGGCATCCCGCGGTCGCCGCCGCCGTCACCGTCGTGCGGGGCGAGGCGCTTGTCGCGTACGTACACGGTCCCGACCCCGCCCGCCTCGACCCGGCCGAGCTGCGGGAGTTCGTCGCCGCGCGGCTGCCGCGGCACATGGTGCCCGCCACGGTCACCGTCCTCGACGCGCTGCCGCTCACGAGCACCGGCAAGGTCGACCGCGCCGCGCTGCCCGAACCCACCGCGGACCCGGACCGCCCGAGCACCGGATATCGCAGCGCCGCCGAGGAACTCGTCGCCGGTGTCGTCGCCGCCCTGCTCGACGTGCCCGCCGTCGCCGCCGACGACGATTTCTTCGCGCTCGGCGGCAACTCGCTGCTCGCCACCCAGCTCGCCGCGCGCCTCGGCGCGGTCGCCGGCCACCGCGTCGGCGTGCGGGAGATCTTCGAGCACCCCACCGTCGCCGGCCTCGCCGTCGCCGTGTCCGATCCGATTGCCGGCGAACGCCTTCCGCTGCTGCCGACCGACGACACCGGTCCGGTGCCGCTCGCGCCGGCGCAGCAGCGGATGTGGCTCGCCAACCGGCTCGACGTCGCCGACGCCGCCCCCGGCGACCACGTCGCGTTCGCCGTCGACCTCGCCGCCGGCACCGACCTCGACGCCCTCGCGGTCGCCGCCGCGGACGTGATCGCCCGGCACGCCGTGCTGCGCACCGTCCACCCCGACGGCCCGGCCGGGCCGACGCAGCGGGTGCTGCCCGGCATCGCCCTCGACCTCGCGCCACACGCGACACCCGCCGACCTCGACGACGCCCTCACCGAATTCGCCCGCACCGGTTTCGATCTCACCGTCGACCCGCCGCTGCGCACCCGCCTCTACCGCACCGGCGCCGGCTACACCCTCGCGGTGGTGCTGCACCACATCGCCGTCGACGGGCTCTCGCTGCTGCCGCTCGGCCGCGACCTCGCGCTCGCCTACGCCGCCCGGCGCGACGGGCGCACCCCGGCGTGGCCGCCGCTGCCCGTCACCTACCGCGACTACGCCCGCTGGCAGCACACCCTGCTCGGCGACCCGGCCGATCCCGACAGCCTCGCCGCCCGCCAGCTCGCGCACTGGACCCGCACCCTCGCCGGCGCCCCGCCGCTGCTGGCCCTGCCCACCGACCGTCCGCGCGGCGACGGTGACGGCGCTGCCGGGCGCGTGCGCTTCTCGGTGCCCGCCGAACTGCACGCCGCCGTCGACAAGCTGGCCCGCGCCCACGACGCGACGACGTTCATGGTCGTGCACGCCGCGCTCGCCGTGCTGCTCGCGACCCTGGCCGCCGCCGAGGACGTCACCGTCGGCACCCCCGTCTCCGGGCGGGTCGACCCGATGCTCGACGACGTGGCCGGCATGTTCGTCGGCACCGTCGCGCTGCGGCTGCCCGTGCCGGCCCGCGCGACGTTCGCCGAGCTGCTCGCCGACACCCGCCGCGTCGACCTCGACGCGTTCGCGCACGCCGACGTGCCGTTCGACCGGGTCGTCGACGCCCTCGGCGCCTCCGCGTCGCGGCACCACCCGGTCTTCCAGGTGATGCTCGCCTACGAGAGCTTCGCGCTGGAGGGCCTCGACGTGCCCGGCGTGACCGGGGTGCGCGAGATATCCACCGGCACGGCCCGATTCGACCTCGAGGTCACCGTCCGCGAGACCCGCTCCGACGCCGGCACCCCCACCGGGCTCGACGGGGTGCTCACCTACGACCGCGGCCTGTTCGACCACGACACCGTCGCCGCGTGGGCGCCGTTCCTGCTGCGCATCCTCGACGTGGTCACCGCCGACCCGGCCGTCGCCGTCGGCGGCATCGACCTGCTCGGCCCCGACGACGACGCGTCCGCGCCCCGGCCGGCCCCCGACACGGCGACGCTGCCCGCGCTGGTCGCCGAGCAGGCACGCCGCCGCCCCGACGCGGTCGCGCTCACCCACGGCGACGACACCCTGACCTACGCGCAGCTGCACGCCCGCTCCGGGGCGCTCGCCGAAATGCTCGCCGAGCGCGGGCTCGGCGTCGAGGACGTCGTCGCCGTCGCGCTGCCCCGCTCGCTCGACCTGGTGGTGGCGATCCTCGCCGTCGCCCGCGCCGGCGCCGTTTACCTGCCGCTGGACGTCACCCACCCGCCGGCGCGGCTGCGCGCACTGCTCGACGACGCCGCCCCCGCCGCGGTGCTGTGCGACACCGGGTTCGCGGTCGACACGGATGTGGCTATCCTGCACGTCGATGCGCCCGAGGTTCGGCAACGCCTGGACGCCGGCGCCGCATTCGACGCGGCCGTGCCCGCCGGTGCCGGCGCGTACCTGATCTACACCTCCGGCTCCACCGGCACCCCCAAGGGCGTGCTCGTCGGGCACGAGGCCGCCGCGGCGGTGTTCGCCGCCACCGGCGACTTCGGGTTCGGCCCGCGCGACGTGTGGACCCTGTTCCACTCCCCGGCGTTCGACTTCTCCGTGTGGGAGATGTGGGGGGCGCTCACCACCGGCGGGCGCCTCGTCGTCGTCGACCACTACACCGCCCGCGACCCCGGGGCGTTCGCCGCGCTGCTCGACAGCGAGGGCGTCACCGTCCTCAACCAGACGCCCACCGCGTTCGGCCAGCTCTCCACCGTCGACACCGCGCTGCCCACGCTGCGGCTGCTGATCTTCGGCGGCGAAGCCCTCGACCCCGGGCGGGTCCGGCCGTGGCTCGCGGACCGGCCGCAGGTGCGCGCGGTGAACATGTTCGGCATCACCGAGACCACCGTGCACGTCACCCGCGGCCCCGCCGCCGAGCCCGGCGTCGGGCGGCCGCTGCCCGGGCTCGACGTGCAGATCCTGGACCGGTCGCTGCGCCGCACCCCGCCCGGCACCGTCGGCGAACTCTACGTCGCCGGAGGCCAACTCGCCCGCGGCTACCGCGGCCGCCCCGGCCTGACCGCCACCCGGTTCGTCGCCGCGTCCGGCGGCGCCCGCCGCTACCGGACCGGCGACCTCGGCCGCCGCGGCCGCGACGGGGTGCTGCACCATCGTGGCCGCGCCGACGACCAGCTCGAGCTGCGCGGCTACCGCATCGAACCCGGCGAGATCGAGGCCGCCCTGCTCCGCTGCGACGGCGTCACCCAGGCCGTGGTGGTGCTGCGCGACGACCGGCTCGTCGCCTACCTCGTCGGCGGCTCACCTACCGGGGTGCTGCGCGAGCTTCGCCGCACCCTGCCCGACTACCTCGTGCCCGCCGCCGCCGTCGCGCTGGATGCGCTGCCGCGCACCGCCAACGGCAAGCTCGACCGCGCGGCCCTGCCCGCACCCGCCGTCGCCCCCACCGGCGGCCTCGCCCCGCACGGGCCGCTCGAGGAACTCGTCGCCGAGGTGTTCCGGGAACTGCTCGGCGCCGGGCCCGTCGGCGCCGGCGACGACTTCTTCGACCTCGGCGGCAACTCGCTGCTTGCGACCCGCCTCGCCGGGCGCCTCGCCGACATCGCAGACGTCGACGTCACCGTCCGCGACGTGTTCGACGCCGCCACCGTCGCCGACCTCGCCGCGCTGCTCGCCGCCCGCGCCGGCACCGGCCGTCGCCGTGCCCCGCTCGTCGCGGCCGGCGACGACGCCCCGGCGCCGCTGTCGCCGGCGCAGCAGCGGCTGTGGTTCGTCAACCGGCTCGACCCCGGATCCGGCAGCTACAACCTGCCGTTCGCGGTGCGGCTCGACGGCCGGCTCGACGTCGCGGCGCTCACCGCCGCCGTCGCCGACGTCCTCGACCGGCACCGCACCCTGCGCACCGTGTACCCCGACGCCACCGCGCAGGTGGTGCGGCCCGTCGCGCGGCCCGGACTCGAGCCCGTCGCCGTGCCCGCCGAGGGGCTCGACGAGTTCGTCCGCGAATTCGCCGCCCCCGGCTTCGATCTCACCCGCGAGACGCCGGTGCGGATGCGGCTGTACCGGCTCGCGCCGCGGCGGCACGTGCTCGCGGTGGTGGTGCACCACATCGCCGCCGACGAATGGTCGCTCACCCCGCTGCTGCGCGACATCGTCGACGCCTACACCGCCCGGCGCGCCGGGCAGGCGCCGCGGTGGGCGCCGCTGCCGGTGCAGTACACCGACTTCAGCCGCTGGCAGCGCGCCGGCGCCGACGGCCAGCTCGCGCACTGGGCGACCGTGCTCGCCGGCCTGCCCGACGAGGTGACCCTGCCCGGCGACCGGCCGCGGCCCGCGCGCCCGACCGGCCGCGGTGCCACCCACCGGGTGGCGGTGGATCCCGTCGTCGCCGAAGGTGTTTCGCGGCTCGCGCGGGACGGTCGCGCGACGACGTTCATGGTGCTGCACGCGGCGCTGGCCGTGCTGCTGGCCCGGCACGGCGCCGGCGACGACATCGCCGTCGGCACCGTCGTCGCCGGGCGCGGCGACCCGCAGCTCGACGCCCTCGTCGGCATGTTCGCCGGGACCCTCGTCCTGCGCACCCCCGTCGACCCGGACGCCACCTTCGCCGACCTGCTCGCCGAGGTCCACGCCCGCGACCTCGCCGCCTACACCCACCCCGACGCGCCGTTCGAGACCCTCGTCGAACGCCTCAACCCCGCCCGCAACCCGGCCCGGCACCCGCTGTTCCAGGTCGCCCTGTCGCTGCGCCGCCCCACCGTCGACACGTTCGAGCTGCCCGGCCTGACCGCGCGGGTGCTGCCGGTGGCCGACGAGCACGCCAACTTCGACGTCCAGCTCGTCGTCACCGAGACCGGCCCCGGCGTCGACCTCGAATTCGCCTACGCCACCGACCTGTACGACGCGGGCACCGTCGCCGCGTTCGCCGACCGGTACGTCGCGATCCTGCGGGCCGCCGTCGCCGACCCGGCCGTGCGGATCGGCGACATCGACCTGCTCACCGAGCGGGAACGCGCCGCGCTGGTCCCCGCCGCCGGCCCCGAGCCGGCCCCGGCGCGGACGCTGTGGCAGTGGTTGGCCGCCGGCGCCGCCCGCGGCGGCGACGGTGTGGCCGTGCGCGACGGCGACACCGAACTGACCTACCCGCAGCTGCTCGCGCGCGCCGACGCGCTCGCCGCCCGGCTGCACGCCGCCGGCGCCCGGCCCGGCACGGCCGTCGCGTGCGCGCTGCCCCGCTCGCTCGACTCCGTCGTCGCCGTGTGGGGCATCGCCCGGCTCGGAGCCGCCCCGATGCTCGTCGACCCCGCCCAGCCCGCCGCGCGGCTCGCCGCGATGCTCGGCGACGCGACCGTCGGCGTCACCGGCGCCGCGCACCGCGGGTCGCTGCCCGCCGCCGTGACGTGGCTCGACGTCGCCGGCTCCCACGGTGCCGGCTCCCACGGTGGCGGCTTTCACGGTGACGGTGTCGAGGTGGCCGACCCGGGCGCCGGCGCGCCCGCCTACCTGGTGTTCACCTCCGGAACCAGCGGAAACCCCAAGGGCGTCACCATCACCCACCGGGGGGTGAGCGCCCTCGCCGAGGACCTCGCCGAGCGGTTCGCCGCCGCGCCCGGCGACCGGATGTTGCACGTCGCGTCGCCGAGCTTCGACGCGGCGATGCTCGAGCTGCTCGTCGCGGGCACCGCCGGCGCGACCCTCGTCGTCGCCGGGCCCGACGCGTACGGCGGCGACGCCCTCGCCGACCTGCTCGCCGGCGAGCGCATCACGCACGCGTGCGTCACCCCGTCGGCGCTGGCGACCGTGCCGCCGCGGGCGCTGCCCGACCTGCGGGTGCTCATGCTGGGCGGCGAGGCCGTGAGCGACGAGCTCGTCGCCCGGTGGGGTGCGGGCCGTCGCCTCTACAACGGATACGGCCCCGCCGAGGCCACCGTCTTCGCCACCTGTTCGTCGCCGCTGGCGCCCGGCGCGGACGTCGTGATCGGCACCCCCGTGCGCGGGGTCCAGGCCGTCGTGCTCGACGAACGGCTGCGGCCCGTGCCCACCGGCGTGGCCGGGGAGCTGTACCTGGCGGGGGAGCGGCTCGCCGACGGGTACCGCGACGACCCGGGCCGCACCGCGACGCGGTTCGTCGCCGCCGACGGCGGTCGTCGCCGGTACCGCACGGGCGACCTGGCCCGCTGGGCCCGTGCGCGTTTCCGGTCGTCGGAGCTACCAGAAACGCGCACGGGCGGCGGGGTCGCGTTGCGGTTCGTGGGGCGCAGCGACGATCAGGTCAAGCTGCGGGGCGTGCGCATCGAACCGGGCGAGGTCGACGCCGCGCTGCGGACCGTGCCCGGCGTCGAGCAGGCCGCGACCGTCGTGCGCGACGGGGCGCTCGTCTCCTACGTCGTGCCCGCCGGCGTCGACGCCGAGGACGCGCGCGGGCGGCTGCGGCAGAGCCTGCCCGCCCACCTCGTGCCCGTCGTCGTCGTGCCGCTCGACGCGGTGCCGCGCACCGCGCACGGCAAGCTCGACGTCGCGCGGCTGCCCGCCCCCGACCTCGGCGGGCGCGACGAGCCCGGCACCGGGACCGAGGCGCTCGTCGCGCGGGTCTACGGCGAACTGCTCGACTCCCCGGTCGGCAGGACCGACGACTTCTTCGCCGTCGGCGGCAACTCGCTGCTCGCGACCGTGCTCGTCGGCCGGCTGCGCGAGGAGACCGGCGTCGCCGTGCCGCTGCGGCTGATCTTCGAGAACCCCACCGTCGAAGGGCTCGCCGCCGCGCTCGACGCCGGCGGACTCGACGTCGAGGCCGGGCCGGTGCCCGTCCACCCGCGCCCCGCCCGGATCCCGCTCAGCCGCGCGCAACGTCGCCTGTGGGGGCTCAGCCGCCTCGACCCCGACGCCTACCTGCTGCGCGCCGACGTGCGCCTGACCGGCCCGCTCGACGTGCCCGCCCTCGAGACCGCGCTCGGCGACGTCGTGGCGCGGCACGAGATCCTGCGCACCCGCATCGTCGTCGACGAGCAGGGTCCGCATCAGGTCCTGGCGGACCGTGGTGTCCATTGGGACCTCGAGGGGACCGAAACGACACCACGGCGCCTGCGCCTGACCGTGGACCACGCCGCGGCGGACGGGGCGTCGCTCGCGCCGCTGCTGCGCGACCTCGCCGTCGCCTACGCCGCCCGCGCGGCCGGGCAGGCGCCGCGGTGGGAGCCGCTGCCGCTGCAGTACGCCGACTACGCCCTGTGGGAACAGGCGCGCGGGATCCCGGAGGCGGACGCCGCGCACTGGCGGCGCGCCCTCGACGGGCTCGATCCGGTCGAATTACCCACGCAGGCAGGGTGTTCGGAGACGGAGTCGTCGGAGCAGGAGGCCGGGACCGTCGCGTTCGAGGTGCCCGCCGACGTGCGCGCCGGGATCGCAGAGCTCGCGCGGGCCCACGGCGCCACCGAGTTCATGGTGCTGCACGCCGCGCTGTCGGTGCTGCTCGCCCGCGTCGGCGCCGGACACGACGTCGCCGTCGCCGCCGTGGTCTCCGCCCGCCGCTGGGCGCAGGTCGAGGACCTCGTCGGCCCGTTCCTCGAGACCCTCGTGCTGCGCGCCCGCGTGGAACCCGACATGCCGTTCGCCGGGCTCCTCGCGCAGGTCCGCGACTTCGACGTCGCCGCCCTCGACCACGCCGGGGTGCCCTACGAGCAGATCCTCGCCGGCCTGCCCGGCCGCGCCCCGCAGGTCGCGCTCGCCCTGCAGGACTTCACCCTCGCCCCCACCCGGATCGGGGACCTCACCGTCGAGGCCGAGGAGATCGTCCGCGGCGCACCGAAATTCGATCTGCAGTTCGCGTTCGCGCCCGCCGCGGACGGCTACGCCGGCACCCTCGTGCACGACGCGTCGCGGTTCGCCGGACCCACCGCGCGGCGGCTCGCGGACCGGTTCGTCGCCGTCCTGCGGCACCTCGTCGCCGCGCCCGGCACCACCGTCGGGGACCTGCCCGTCGACCGTCCCGCCGCGCCGCTGACCGGCGCCGCCCCCGCCCCGGCCCGACCCCTGCCGGACCTGCTGCGCGCCACCGCCGCCGCGCACCCCGACCGGGAAGCCCTGCGCGAGGGCGACACCGCGCTGACCTACCGCGAACTCGACGCCCGCTCCGACGCGCTCGCCGACGAACTGCGCGCCGCCGGCGCCGGGCCCGGCACCGTCGTGCCCATCGACCGGCCCCGCGGCCTCGAGTACGTGCTGCGGCTGTGGGCGATCACCAAGACCGGCGCCGCGTTCACCGGCGCCCCCGACGCGGCCGGCCCGGCGCCGGCGAACGTCGCGTACGTCGTGTCGACCTCGGGCTCGACCGGGGCGCCCAAGCGCGTCGCCGTCACCCACGCCGGCCTTGCCCCGCTCGCTGCCGAGGCCGCCCGCCGCTACCGCGTCGGACCCGGCGACCGCGTGCTGCAGGGCTACCATCCGGCGTTCGACGCGGCCCTGCTCGAGATCCTGCTCGCCCACACCACCGGCGCGACCCTCGTCGTCGCCCCGCCGGAGGTGTACGCGGGGGAGGACCTGCAGCGGCTGCTGCGCGCGCAGCGCATCACCCACTACCTGTCCACCCCCGCGGTGCTCGGCACCCTCGACCCGCACGAGCTGCCCGACCTGCGGGTCGTCGCGTCCGGCGGCGAAACCCTGCCGCCGGCGCTCGCCGCCCGCTGGACCGACGGCCGGCACATGCTCGACGCGTACGGACCCACCGAGGCCACCATCGTCGCGACCCTCACCGACGTCGACGGCCGCGGCGGCATCGGCCGGCCCGTCCCCGGCACCGTCGCGCACGTGCTCGACGCCCGCCTGCGCCCGGTGCCCGACGACGCCGTCGGCGAGCTGTACCTGGCCGGGGAATCCGTCGCGCTCGGCTACCTCGGCGCCCCCGCGCTCACCGCGCAGCGGTTCGTCGCCGCCCCCGGCGGCACCCGCCGCTACCGCACCGGCGACCTGGTGCACCGCCGTCCCGACGGCACCCTCGCCTTCCGGGGCCGCACCGACCGGCAGCTCAAGGTCCGCGGCGTGCGCATCGAACCCGGGGAACTCGAGGCCGCCCTGCTCGCGCAGCCCGGCATCCGGCACGCCGTCGCGCTGGCCGCGGGCGGTGCGCTCGTCGCCTTCGCCGCCGCCGATCCGGGTGTCGAGCCGAGCCGCGTGCTCGCCGGGCTCACCGACGTGGTGCCGCCGCACCGCATGCCGACGCGGCTGCGGCTGCTGCCGGAACTGCCCACCACCGTCAACGGCAAACTCGACACCGCAGCCCTGCGCGACCTCGACACCGCCGGGGACGCGGCCGCCGACGACCGGCCGCTCACCGACGTCGAGGACCTCGTCGTCACCGTCGCCGAGAGCGTGCTCGGCGCCCGGCCCGACATCCACGCCGGGTTCTTCGCCGCCGGCGGTGACTCGCTGTCCGCCGTCGTCCTCGCCGCCCGCCTCGCCGACGCCTTCGGCACCGACGTGCCCGCCCGCGCCGTGCTGCAGGCACCGACCCTCGCGGCACTCGCCGCCCATATCCGCGACGGCGACCGCACCCGGATCCCGTTGCGCCGCTACGACGACGACGCCCCCACCCCGCTCGCGCCCGCGCAACAGCGACTGTGGCTCCTCGGCCGCGCCGAGCCCGGCAGCGCCGCCTACACCGTGCCCGTCGCGCTGCACCTGACCGGCGACCTCGACACCGCCGCGCTGGCCGCGGCCGTCGCCGACGTCGCCGCCCGGCACGAGATCCTGCGCACCGCCTACCCCGACGGCGTCGCGGCCGAGGTCGATCCGCCTGTGCTCGAAGCGGTTCCGGGCACCGACCCGGCCGCCGCCGTCGCCGAGGTGATCACCGCGCCGTTCGACCTCACCGCCGACGCTCCGCTGCGGATCCGGCTGATCGAACTCGGCGCCCACGAATGGGTGCTCGCCGCCGCGGTCCACCACATCGCGTTCGACGGCGGCTCCGTCGCGCCGCTGCTGACCGACCTGCAGCACGCCTACGCCGCCCGCCTCGCCGGGGCGGAACCGATCTGGTGGCCGCTGCCCGTGCGCTACCGCGACTACGCCCGCTGGCAACGCGACCTGCTCGGCGACCCCGCGGACCCGGACAGCCTCGCCGCCCGCCAACTCGACCACTGGGCAACGACTCTCGCGGGCCTGCCCGACACACCGCTGCCGCTGCCCACCGACCGGCCCCGGCCCGCGCGGCCCAGCCACCGCGGCGGCGCCGTCACCGCCCACCTCGACGCCGGCACCCACCGCCGCGTCCGCGACGTCGCGCGGGCCCACGACGCGACCGGCTTCATGGTGCTGCACGCGGCGCTCGCCGCGCTGCTCGCCCGCCGCAGCGGCCGCGCCGACATCGCCGTCGGCACCGCCGTCGCCGGGCGCGCCGACCCGCGCCTGCACGCCCTCGTCGGCATGTTCGTCGGCACCCTCACCCTGCGCACGACCGTCGCCGGGGACGAGCCGTTCGGGGACCTGCTGCGCCGCATCCGCACCACCGACCTCGACGCCCTCGCGCACGCGGACGTCCCGTTCGACCGGGTCGTCGCGCGGGTCGCGCCGGCCCGCGGCACCCACCATCCGCTGTTCCAGGTGCTGCTCGCCCACCGCACGGTGCCCGCGGGGGAGGACCTGCCTCAGCTGCCCGGCCTGCGCGTGCGCGAATTCGACGCCGGCACCCCGGCCGCGCAGTTCGACCTCACCTGGGACGTCACCGAACGCGACGGCGACGGCGGCATCGACGTGCGTCTCGTGTACGCCACCGACCTGTTCGACCCCGCCACCGCCGGCGCGCTGCTCGACGACTACGTCGCGCTGCTCGGCGCCGCGCTCGCCGACCCGGCACCGCGTCGGCGACCTCGCCGCCTCCGCGCCGGCGCCGTTGTCCGCGCCCGCCGCGGCGCCGCGCACGCTGCCGCAGCTCCTCGCCGCCACCGCCCGCACGCACCCCGGCGCCATCGCCGTGCGGGCCGGGGCCGTCGCCTGGACCTACGCCGGGCTCGCCGCCCGCGCCGACGTCGTCGCCGGGGAACTGCGCGCCCGCGGCGTGACCCGCGGCGACGTGGTCGCCGTGGCCGTGCCGCGCGGGGAATGCTGGCCGCTCGCGGTGTGGGCCGTCGCCCGGACCGGCGCGGCGTGGGTGTCCGTCGACCCGGCGCAGCCGCCCGCCCGCGTCGAGACCGTCCTGCGCGACAGCGGCGCCACCGTCGGGTTGACCGTGGCAGGTGCCGAACCGGTGGGGGAGGGCATCGACTGGGTGGACCTGACCGGCGAGTGGGAGGCGCGGGAAATCCCTGCGCCGCAACCGCATCCGGACGACACTGCGGCGGAGCCGCATCCGGACGACACTGCGGCGGAGCCGCATCCGGACGACACTGCGGCGGAGCCGCATCCGGACGACACCGCGTATCTGATCTACACGTCCGGGAGCACCGGCACCCCCAAGGGTGTCGCCGTGCCGCACCGCGGCCTGACCGCCGTCGTCGACGCGCAGCGGCACGTCCTCGGCGTCGCGCCGGGCAGTCGGGTGCTGCACGCGGCGTCGCACACCTTCGACGCGTCGGTGTTCGAACTGCTCGCCGCCCACGCGCACGGCGCGACCCTCGTCGTCGCCCCCGACCACGTCTATGCCGGAGCGGCGCTGCAGCGGCTGATCGTCGACGAGCACGTCACCCACGTGGTCGCCACCCCCACCGTGCTGGCCACCCTCGACCCGGACGCGCTGGGGCGCCCGGTCACCGTCCTGTCCGAGGGCGAGGCGCTCACCGCGCCCGTCGTCGAACGCTGGCGGCGGCACCGCCTGCTCAACGGGTACGGGCCCACCGAGTTCACGATCGCCGTGTCGTTCGGCGGGCCGTTCGACCCCGGCGCCCGGCCCACCGTCGGCGCCCCCGTCGCCGGCGCCACCGCCCACGTCCTCGACGCGCGCCTGCACCCCGTCCCGGCCGGGGTGATCGGTGAGCTGTACGTGACCGGGGCGGGCCTGGCCCGCGGCTACCACGGCCGAAGCGGGCTCACCGCAACACGATTCGTCGCCGACCCGCACGGCGAGCCGGGCACGCGCCTGTACCGCACCGGCGACCTCGCGCGCGTCACCGCCGACGGCGAGCTCGACGTCCTCGGCCGCGTCGACGAGCAGATCCAGCTGCACGGCATCCGCGTCGAACCCGCCGAGATCGACGCGGTGCTCACCGCCGCCGACGGCGTCGAAGCCGCCGTCACCGTCGCCGTGCCCGGCCCCGCGGGCGGAACCGTCCTCGCCTCCTACGCGCAGGGCAGCGCCGACGCCGCCGCGCTGCGCACCCGCGTGGCCGCGCACCTGCCGCGCGCGCTGCGGCCCGCCGCGATCACCGTCGTGGACGCGCTGCCGCTGCTGCCGTCCGGCAAGGTCGACCGCGCCGCGCTGCCCCGGCCCGACTTCGCCTCGCCCGCAGACGGATTCGTGCCACCCGACGGGGCGACGGCCGAGACGGTCGCCGCCGTGTTCGCCCGGCACCTCGGCCGGCCCCCCGGATCGGTGTCCGCCGACCTCGGGTTCTTCGACCTCGGCGGCACGTCGCTCGGGGCCGTCGCCGTCGCCGCCGACCTGCGTGCCGAACTCGACCGCGACGTCCCGCTCGACTGGCTGCTCACCGCACCCACCGTCGCCGACCTCGCCGACCGGATCGACCACGGCGGCGACGACACCGACCCGCTCGCCACGCTGGTGCCGCTCGCGGGGCGCCCCGGCGGCACCCCGCTGTTCTGCGTCCACCCGATCAGCGGAATGTCGTGGTGCTACACGGGACTCGCGCCGCACCTGACCGGAGTCGCGCTGTACGGGCTGCAGGCCACCCGGCTCGAGCCGCTGCCGCGCACCGTCGCCGAGTTCGCCGCCCGCTACCTCGACCGGATCCGCACCGTCCAGCCCGAAGGCCCCTACCACCTGCTGGGCTGGTCCCTCGGCGGCACCATCGCGCACGAGATGGCCGTGCAACTGCACGAGGCGGGGCAGCAGGTGGCGTCGCTGATCCTGCTCGACACGCTCACCCCCGACACCCTCCCCGACGTCGCGGCCCTGCCGGACGAACCCGTCGTCGAGCTCGAGGTGCCCGGCCTGCCGCCGACGTTCGTCGCCGAGATCCGGGAGCGGGCTCTGGCCGCGGGCGCCGCGCTGGAGGAGGCCGTCACCGCGCACACCCCCCGCGTCCTCGACGGCGACGCGCTGCTGTTCCGGGCCCGGCCCGGCGGGCAGACCGGACCCGACCTCGCGGCGAGCTGGCGGCGCCACGTCCGCCGCGTCGCCGAGCACGACGTGCCCTACCCGCACTCCGACCTGACCACCCCCGGCGCGCTGGCCCTGATCGGCCCCACGCTCGCCCGGCACCTGACCGAACGACAGATTTCCGCGCCCGTAGGGTGCACCGACAGTGTCACAGCAACGAGGGAGACACCGTAATGGAAGTACACGACTACCTACGCATCCTGCAGGCGCGATGGAAGATCGTCGCCGTGACGACCGTGGTGGCGGTACTCGGTGCGCTCGGAGCCTCCCTGCTCACCACCCCGATCTACCAGGCGAGCACCCGGCTGTTCGTCTCCACCTCCTCCGGGGCCTCAGTCAACGAGATCTACCAGGGCAACCTGTTCTCGCAGCAGCGCGTCGCCTCCTACACCAAGTTGCTCACCGGCACCACGCTGGCGCAGCGCACCCTCGACCGGCTCGGCCTGTCCGACGTCACGCCGTCGCAGCTCGCCGGAAAGGTCACCGCGTCGTCCGCCCCGGACACCGTCCTCGTCGACGTCAAGGTCGACGACGAGTCGCCGGAGCGGGCCCGGGACCTCGCCAACGCCCTCTCCGACGAGTTCGTCGTCATGGCGCGCGAGCTCGAGACCCCCGAGAACGGCGGTGAGCCCACCGCGCGGGTCGTCGTCGAGCAGCACGCCGACACCCCGGTGACCCCGGTGTCGCCGAAGACGAAGCGCAACCTCGCGCTCGGCCTCGCCGTCGGCGTGCTCCTCGGCATCGCCCTCGCGGTGCTGCGCGACCGGCTCGACAACACCGTCAAGGACCGCAAGACGGTCGAGGAGCTCGCCGGGACGGGCCTGGTGGGCACCATCCCCCTCGACAAGGAGCGGCAGGAGCATGCGGCGATCGACTTCCAGGAGTCGAACTCCGGCAGCGCGGAGGCGTACCGGGAGATGCGCACCAACCTCAAGTTCCTCGACGTCGACAACCCGCCGCGCGTCATCGTCGTCACCAGCGCCCTGCCGGCCGAGGGCAAGACCACCACGGCCATCAACACCGCGCTGGTGCTCGCGGAGGCCGGCCATTCCGTGGTGCTCGTCGAGGGTGACCTGCGCCGGCCGCGGGTGTCGAAGTACCTCGGGGTCGTCGGCGACGTCGGGTTCAGCACCGTGCTGTCGGGCCAGGCCGGTCTGGAGGACGTGCTGCAGCCCAGCCAGTACGAGGGCCTGTGGGTGCTGGCCTCCGGGGCGCTGCCGCCCAACCCCAGCGAGCTGCTCGGCTCCGAAACCGCCAAGCACGTCATCGACCACCTGCGGGCGCGCTTCGAGTACGTGATCATCGACGGCTCGCCGGTCCTGCCCGTCACCGACTCGGTCGTGCTCGCCGCGGCCACCGACGGCGCGCTGCTCATCGCTCGCCACGGCAAGACCACCCGCGAGCAGCTCAGCCGCGCGGTCGGCAACCTGGGCAGCGCCGGCGCGCACCTGCTCGGCACCATCATCACGATGACGCCGAACAAGGGCCGCGGCGCCTACGAGTACCGGTACTACTACGAGTCCGACGAGTCGGCGAAGAAGGCCACGGCCGCTGCGTCGACGCCCGCCCCGGCCGGGTCGGCTCCCGTGGAGCCGGGTCCTGTTGCACAGACCACCGGCGGACGCCGCTACCGCGAGGAGCAGAACCGGCCGGAACCGTACCGGCCGGAGCAGCCGCACCGGGGCGGGACGGACCACGACGACGCGCAGCCGGGACAGCACTACCGGGCCCCGCAGGCGTACACCGCCGACCCCGCCTACCGCGAGCAGGCGGTGCCGACGGCGGTGTCGCGGCCCGTCGCGCCGTCGCCCATGCAGGGCCCGCGCAACGGGTCAGTCGTGGATCCGGGCGAGCAGCGGTAGCAGCAGATCGGCGATCTCGGTCCCGACGGCGACGAACGTGTCCTCGTCCAGACCGATCGGATCTGTGACGTCCTCCGGTCCGGGCGCGGGGAACTGCGCCCGGGCCGCGGCGAGCTCGGCGACGGTCTCGGCGCCGCTGAGCTGCTGCAGCCGCGCGGCCTCGCGCAGCGTGAACGTCCGCTTGAGCATCCGCGGCGCCGCCTGCAGCACGGCCCCCCGATGCGACTCGGCCATCGTGAGCACCAGGTCGGCGTCCTGGGCGATGTGCGGCGACAGGCGCCGGGCGACGAAACCGTCGGGCTCGCCGCCGAGCTGGCGCAGGACGAGCGCGGCTGTCGGCTCCATGGGCCGCCCGACCATGCCGCGGGTGCCGGCGCTGTGCGCGGACAGCTCACTCCGGCCGGTTTCCGTCGCGTATGCGGTGGTCAACAGCTCGGCGGTGGGCGATCGGCAGATGTTCCCGGTACAGACGTACAGAACCCGCATCGCTCGATCCTAGGCAGCACACGGGTCGCTCGTCCGATTGTGACGGCGTGTGTCCGATTCGCCGGGTGGGCGTGTCCGGACCGTTCGGTAGCATCGGGCGGTCGGGATGCGCCGGGGGTGGATGTGCGGCGCAAAACACAATCAGAAGGCGGCTGATGAGTTCGGTTCTCGGGGTGACCGCAGGGACGAGTGCCGTCCGGATCGTTCGTCCGATCGATCCGGCCGCGCCCGCCGCGGGCTACCAGTTCCAGGTGGTGGAGACCAGGCAGGACGATCCGGCACGGCTCGCGGCGCAGACCGTGGGCGTGCTCGTGCAGGCCGGCATCGCGGGCGACACCGTCGAGCGGGTGGGCCTGGTGTACCGCGACGCCGCCGACGCCGAGCGGCTCCGCGCCGCGATGGCCGAGCAGGGACTCGACCGCTACACCCTCGTCGGCGAGTCCGAGGCGGCCCTGGCCTACCTGCGGGCCACCGGCGAGCTCCCCGGTGACGTCGCGGTGCTCTACGACCTGGGTGCCTCCGGGCTCACCGTCACCGTCGTCGACCGCACCACCGGTGCCGTGCACACCGAACGCACCAGGACCGTCTCCGGCCGCCTGTTCGACGACGCGGTGCGCCTGCACCAGCTCGGCGCGGATGGGGTGTGGCGACCCGACGACCCGGAGGACGAGGAGTTCGTCGCCCAGTGCCGCACGGCCAAGGAACAGCTGTCCGGCAGCGACGCCGTCGCCGTGCCGGGCACCGCCGGCGTGATCCTCATGTCCCTCGAGACCTTCGACCCGCTGATCACCCCGCTCGTGGAGGGTTCCGCGCGGTTCCTGCGCGACGTCGTGCACCGGTCCGGCGCCCGGCCCGAGACGATCGTGCTGCTCGGCGGCGGCGCCCACGTCCGGCTGGTGCGCCGGGTGCTCGAGACGTGGATGAAGCTGCCCGTCGTGGTGCCGCACGAACCCGAACTCGTCCTGGCCAAGGGCGGCGCCCTGCGCGCCGTCGCCGCGGGCCCCACCGCGTCGGCGGTCACCGAACTGATCGTCCCGCCGGGGGCGACCGAACGCATCGTCCCGCCGCGCGGAGTGGCGCCGCAGCGCACCGAGCGGCTCGCGCGGACCCAGACACCCGCGGTGGACAGCGCCGGGCCGCCGGAGCGGACGCCGGCGTGGAAGCGGGCGGCGACCGCGCCCGGCCCGCACGTGTCGGGTCGCCAGATCAGCGGGGCCGGGCTGGCCGGCACCGCCCTGGGTGTGGTGGCCATGATCGGGCTGGCGCTGGGCGCACAGAACACCTTCGCCGGCGACGACGAGTCGGAGCCCCGGCCGACCGAGGTGATCGTGACGACGCCGCCGCGGACCCCGCAGCCGGCGCCTGCCGTCGCGCCGGCGCCGGCGCCGACGACGACCACCGTGCCGCCGATCGAGGAGTCCACGACGGAGCGGGTGGTGCCGCCCCCGCCGGTGGCCACCGCCCCGCCGCCGCCGCTGATCCCCGGGCTCAACATCCCGGTACCGACACTGCCGCCGCTGCCGCCCCTGCCCACGATCGAAGTGCCGCCGGAGCTGCGGCTACCGATCTGACGGACCCCTCCGCCGCCGGGGACCCTCGTGGCCGATGGCGCCCGGCGCGACGGGTTAGAGTACAGACGATGTTTTCGCCGCAGAACACCCCGCTGTGCGACTCGGTCACGCTGGCCTATCGGCGCGTGCGCGCCGAGCCCGGTCAGCTGACCGTGCTGCGGCGGGCCCTGGAGCGCTGGCTCGACGCGGTGCACGTGCGCCCCGAGCTGACCCGCGACGTGCTGCTGGCCAGCTACGAGGCCCTCGCCAACGCCGTCGAGCACGCCTACCGCGACGGTGCGTCGGGCACCCTCGACCTCGAGGCGACGCTGATCCCGGGCGACCGTCAGGTCGAGGTCGCCATCATCGACCGCGGCAGCTGGCGCGCGAACGACACCGACCCGGGCACCAGCTCGCGCGGGCACGGTCTCACGCTGATCAAGTCCCTGGCCGACACGGCGACCGTGGCCCCGGCCGACACCGGGACCGTCGTCACCATGCGCTGGAGTATCTAGCGGCGACCGTAGTTGTCGGCGACCGTAGTTGCCGGCATCGCTAGTTTCGGCGGCGGGGCAGCCGCACCACCTGGACGAAGAATTCGTCGATCTGCCGGACCGCCCCGATGAACTGGTCGAGGTCCACCGGCTTGGTGACGTACGCGTTGGCGTGCAGCCGGTAGCTGCGCAGGATGTCCTCCTCGGCGGCCGAGGTGGTCAGCACCACGACCGGGATGTCGGACAGGTCCGGGTCGGACTTGATCTTCTCGAGGACCTGGCGCCCGTCGTACTTGGGCAGGTTGAGGTCGAGCAGGATCAGGTCGGGACGCGGCGCTCCGACGTGCTCGCCGCGCTGGTACAGGAAGTCCAGCGCCTCCTCGCCGTCGCGGACGACGTGCAGCTCGTTGCCGATCTTGTTGTCCTCGAAGGCCTCACGGGTCATCAGCTCGTCGCCCGGGTCGTCCTCGACCAGGAGGACGTCGATGGGTTCTGCGGGGGTCATGCGGGGGCTCCTTCGAGATCGGTGTCGGCCGGGGCGTGCTCTTCGGGTTCTTCGTCGGGCAGGGCGGGCAGGGTGAAGCAGAACCGGGTGCCGCCGGTGTGCTCGGTGTCGATCCAGATCCTGCCACCGTGGTACTCGACGATCTTCTTGCACACCGCCAGGCCGATGCCGGTGCCGGTGTAGACGTCGCGGCCGTGGAGGCGCTGGAAGATGACGAATACCTTCTCGGCGAACTCCTCGTCGATGCCGATGCCGTTGTCCGTGACGCACAGCTGCCAGCGGCCGGCGCCCGCCCGGTCACCGTCGTCCTCACCGTCGACCCGGTCGCACGTGATCCGCACGACGGGTGCGCGGTCGGGGTGGCGGAACTTGATCGCGTTGCCCAGCAGATTCTGCCAGAGCATCGTCAGCAGGGTCGGATCGCCCGTGATCTCGGGGAGCTGCTCGGGCCGCTCGATGCGCGCCCCGGACTCGTCGACGGCGGCGGCGAGGTTGGCCACTGCCTTGTCCAGCGGCTGATCCAGATCGACGCGCACGTGGGCGTCGTTGACCCGGCCGACGCGGGAGAACGCCAGCAGGTCGTTGATGAGGACCTGCATGCGCTTGGCGCCGTCGACGGCGAACGCGATGTACTGGGTGCCCCGTTCGTCGAGCTTGTCGCCGTAACGCTTCTCGAGCAGCTGGCAGAAGGAGGCGACCTTGCGCAGCGGCTCCTGCAGGTCGTGGGAAGCGACGTAGGCGAACTGCTCGAGTTCGGCGTTGGAGCGGCGCAGTTCCTCGGCCTGGGCGTCGAGGTCCGCCTTCTGGCTGGCGAGGCGCTGGTGCTGGGTGTGGGCGGCCGCGAGCGCGAACACGATGCGCCCGCGCATGGCTTCGACGTCCTGGGCCAGGGCCCGGATGTCCTTCGGGCCCTGGGGGCGGATGTGCTGGTCGAAGTTGCCGTCCGCGACGACGCGCCGCGTCGCCGCGCGCAGGCTGACCAGCGGCATGGCGACGAGGTTGTGCACGAGGATCACCATGAGCAGGCCGGTGAGCAGGAATCCCGCCACCATCGCCACGAGCACGGAGTTGCGGATCGTCCGGGCGTGGATGAGGTCGTCGTAGCCCTCTGCGCGGGCCTGGACGAGTTCGGCGTTCTGCGCCTCGAAGAGGGTGCGCATGGCGTCGAACGTGGTCCGGCCCCGCTCGGTGCTCGCGGGATCCACGGGCTGGGGGACGCCGGGGACGACGCTCGCGACGAGCGGGTCGGCGTAGTCGGCGCGCCACGCCGCCGCCGCCGCCTCGATCTCGTCGACGGCGGCGAGCAGTTCCGGATGGCCGGCGGTGAACTCCCGCATCCGGTCCGCGGCATCCTGCTCGATCCGCTTGCCCGTCAGGTACGGCTCGAGGAATTCGACGTCGGCGGTGGCGGCGTAGCCGCGGGCGCCGGTCTCCTGATCCAGCAGCGCCGCCTGCAGGCGGTACGCCTCGGCGCGGGCCGGCTGGATCTGGTCGACCAGTTCGTCCGTGATCTGGACCGTGCGCTGGATGAAGTAGCCGCCCACGATGGTGCCGAGAACGACGAACACGGCAAGGACCGCGAAGGCGACCTGGAACCAGCTCTGGACCGTCAGCCGCGAGCGCACCCGCTCGACCTTGGGTTCGGGCATCGACGGGTCTCTCATGACTGCTTCGTCACCTTCTCGCTCCAGCGCACGTGTACCACGGCCACGTCGTCGGCAAGTCCTCCGTGACTCTCCGCCAGCGCCTCGGCCCGGTCGATCAGGGTGTCGACGAACGCCTCGGGCGCCAGGTGGCCCTCCTCGCGGGCCAGCCGCAGCAGGCCCTCCTCGCCGAGGCGTTCGCCGCCGTCGCCGATCCGGCCTTCGAACAGCCCGTCGGTGAACATCACGATGCCGCCGCCTTCCGGCAGTTCCAGCTCGTGCACGGGCCACGTCGAGACGCCGGGCAGCAGTCCGAGGGCGGGTCCGCCGGGCGCCTCGACCCAGTCCACCCCCTGGGAACTGTGCAGCAGCAGGCCCGGATGCCCGGCGCGCATCACCTGCACCCGGCGCCGGTCCGGCGACATGGCGAGGCTGGTGAGGGTGGCGAAGTGCCGCTCGTTCGCCCGTTCGGCGACCATGATCTGCTCGAGCTTCTGCAACTGCGCGACACCGGTGACGCCGGTGACCACGAGGGTGCGCCAGGCGATCCGAAGGCTCACCCCGAGTGCGGCCTCGTCGGGGCCGTGCCCGCTGACGTCGCCGATGAGCACGTGCACCGTGCCGTCCTCGGTCTGCACGACGTCGTAGAAGTCGCCGCCGAGCAGGGACTGCTCGCGCCCGGGCCGGTAGCGGGCCACGACGTCCACGTCGCCCGTGCCGCGCAGCATCGGCGACGGCAGCAGGCCGCGTTCGAGGCGGGCGTTCTCCCGCGCCTGCAGCCGGCTGGCCTGCAACGCGACGGCGGCATGCTCGGCCTGCTTGCGCTGGATCGCGTAGCGCACGGTCCGGCCGAACATGTCCGGCTCCACCCGACCCTTGACGAGATAGTCCTGCGCGCCGGCGGTCACCGCCGCCAGCCCCGTCTGCTCCTCGGCGAGGCCGGTGAGCACCACGACCGGAACGCCGGCGGCGTACTGCTGCACCCGGGCCAGCGCGTCCATGCCCTGCGCGTCGGGCAGATGCAGGTCCAGCAGGATGCAGTCGGGCAGTCCGTCGGCCAGCTCCGCGCGGGCCGCGGCCATCGTCTGGACCCATTCCAGGCGCATGCCCTGCGCGCTGTCCGCCACCAGTTCCTCGACGATGAGTGCGTCGCCGGCGTCGTCCTCGATCAGGAGGACCGACGGCTCCTCCCGGTCCCAGTCGGTCTCCAGAGCAACCGATGTACCTTTGCTGCTACTTCCTGGTGGTGCGCCGGCAGGCCCGTGCTGCTCGGAGAACATGGCCCCTGCCCTTCGATCTCGCGTGCCGTGATCCCGGATCCCTCGCTCCGGACGACAACAGAGGAAGAATACCTATCGTTCACCCGCCCGCCGTCGCCCGCGGACGACGAACCGGTCACCGGGCATGGCGGCCCTTGCGTGCGACGGGCTCGGGGGCGCCGGGCCGGGCCAGCAGCGCGGCGATGCCGGTGGTGAGCGGAACGGACAGAGCGAGCGCGATGCCGCCCACACACGCCCGCACCACCTCGATGGCGACGGCGTCGCCGGTGAGGACGTCCGAGATGGACCGGCCGGCGACGCTGAACAGCAGCAGCAGGGGCAGGGCGCCACCGGCGTACGCCAGCACCAGGGTGTAGACGGTGCTGGCAATGTGGTCGCGGCCGACCCGCATCGCGGAGGAGAACACCTTCCGGCGCGAGGCCGTGGGATCGAGCGCCGCCAGCTCGAACGCCGACGCCGCCTGGGTGATGGTCACGTCGTTGAGGACGCCGAGCGAACCGATGATGAAGCCGGCGAGGAGCAGGCCGGTGATGCTGACCTGCTCGAGGTACAGCTGCACGTCGGTGTTCTGTTCCTCGGACAGCCCGGTCAGGTGTGTCATCCAGATCGCGAGGTACGAGAGCAGGGCGGCGAGCAGCATCGACGCAAGGGTGCCCAGCAGGGCCGAGCTGGTGCGCAGATTCACCCCGTGCGCGAGATAGAGCACTGCGTAGAGGATGATCGCGCCGCCGACCAGCGCGACGGGCACGGCGGGTTTGCCGTCGAGCAGCGCGGGGAGCATGAACACCACGAGCACCCCGAACGCGATCAGCAGGCCGATCAGGGCGCGCAGGCCACGCCACCGGGCCACGGCCACGATGACCACGGCGAACGCCGTGATGATCAGCGCGAGGGGGAGCCCGCGGGAGTAGTCGTAGAACGAGTACTGGGTGGCGCCGGACGGGTCGACCTGCCGCACCAGCCGGATCTCCTCGCCGACGCGCAGGTCCGGCTGCCCCGGGCCGGGCCCGATCTCGAGCAGGGTGCGGGTGCCCTCGTTGGGGCCCGAATCGATGGTGACGATGCTGCGCTGGCACTGGTAGGCGTCGGTCGCGGGGGGGACGGGGTCGCCGGTGAACGGGCGGCCGGCCGAACTGCTCCCGCACGGGCCGATGTCCTGCTCGACGACGGTGCCGGCCTCGGTGACGACGGCTCCGCCGCCGGTGGTCTGGAACGGGGCCGGAATGTCGACCGCCTGCCCGCTGGGCCACAGCGCGACGGCGCCGGCGAACACGGCGACGCCGATCGCGACGAGGAGTCCGACGACGACCTTCGCGGCGGTGGGTCCGACCGGGATCGGCCCGGAGAAGTGGCCGTGTCCGTGTCCGTGTCCGTGGCCGGGGGGCTCTGCGCGAGTCACCGCATCAGGGTAACGACGAGATCGCGGCGAGGTCGCATCGCGGAAGACCGGCCGCATCCGGGGGACAAGGGCTGGTGGTGGCGGGGAGCAGGGGGGGTGTCCCCGCCACCTTCGACCTGATCTCGCACAGGGGGGATGGCGATGATCAGGGAGCCCAGCACGCTGAGGTGCCGTAGACAAACGTACTGGCTCTGTCGGCCCCCGGGGTAGTACCTACCGTGTGTCGGTCCTCACCGGGGTCCGGCCGCACGCTCGCTTCCGGGGGCAGTCGGCGGCTCTGCCTGCGGTGACGCCGTTCGATCGTCGCAACATATACTTTCGACAACGGTCGGCGTGTCGTGCATCCCTGGCGTGTCGCGAGGAGGTCGCCGCGGTCACTGCTTGTAGCTGGACAGGAAGTTGCCGAAGCGTTCGATGGCCACCGCCAGGTCGCGGGCCCACGGCAGCGTCACGATCCGCAGATGGTCCGGATCCGGCCAGTTGAAGCCGGTGCCCTGCACCATCAGGATCTTCTCCTGCAGCAGCAGGTCCTGGACCAGCTTCTCGTCGTCGTGGATCTCGTACACCTCCGGGTCGAGGCGCGGGAAGGCGTACAGGGCGCCGCGCGGCTTGACGCAGCTGACGCCGGGAATCGAGTTCAGGCGTTCCCACGCGACGTCGCGCTGCTCGAGCAGCCGGCCACCGGGCAGGATCAGGTCCTCGATGCTCTGATGCCCGCCGAGCGCCACCTGGATGGCGTGCTGGGCCGGCACGTTGGGGCACAGACGGGTCGAGGCGAGCAGGTCGATGCCCTCGAGGAACCCGCCGGCGTGGTCCTTCGGGCCGGTGATCGTCATCCAGCCCGACCGGTACCCGGCGACCCGGTAGGCCTTCGACAGGCCGTTGTAGGTCAGGCACAGCAGGTCGGGCGCGAGGGTGGCCAGGGAGATGTGCTTGGCGTCGTCGTAGAGGATCTTGTCGTAGATCTCGTCGGCGAGCAGCAGCAGCTGGTACTTGCGGGCCAGCTGCACCAGCTGCTCGAGCACCTCGAGCGAGTACACGGCACCCGTCGGGTTGTTCGGGTTGATGACCAGCAGGGCCTTGGTCTTCTCCGTGATCTTCGACTCGATGTCCTCGATGTCGGGATTCCAGTCGTTGGACTCGTCGCACAGGTAGTGCACCGGCGTACCGCCGGCCAGGGACGTCATCGCCGTCCACAGCGGGTAGTCCGGCGCCGGGATCAGCACCTCGTCGCCGTCGTCGAGCAGGGCCTGCATCGTCATCGTGATCAGCTCGGAGACGCCGTTGCCGAGGTAGACGTCGTTGATGTCGAGCTTCGGGAAGCCCGGCACGAGCTCGTAACGGGTGACGATGGCCCGGCGCGCCGACGCGATGCCCTTCGACTCGGAGTAGCCCTGGGCGTTGGGTAGCGCCGCGATCATGTCCTGCACGATCGTCTCGGGTGCCTCGAACCCGAACGGCGCCGGGTTGCCGATGTTGAGCTTCAGGATGCGGTGCCCCTCCGCCTCGAGCCGCGCGGCATGCGCGTGCACCGGCCCCCGGATCTCGTACAGCACGTTCTGCAGCTTCGCGGACTGCTCGAGCTTGCGGGTGATGCGGTGATGAAGGTGGCCCTGTTCTCCTGTACTCACGGCGTCCATGGTGCCACCCGGCCGCAACCGGGTTTCAGCCGGATTTCGCCTGCATCGCCGCGTCCACCGCGACGATCGGCCCGAAAAGTGCAATCATGACCACTTGTGACCGTTGCGTCGGGGTGACGCGCGGGTGGATTGAGGAGTCGCACGGTATGGCACAGGGAACTGTGAAGTGGTTCAACGCCGAAAAGGGTTTCGGCTTCATCGAGCAGGACGGCGGTGGACCCGACGTGTTCGTCCACTACTCGGAGATTCAGGGCTCCGGCTTCAAGTCGCTGGACGAAGGTGCCCGGGTCGAGTTCGAGATCGGGCAGGGACAGAAGGGCCCGCAGGCCCAGGGAGTCCGTCCCATCTGAGCGGGTCGTCCCGACGGTTCGACGGCGCTGCACCTACGGTGCGGCGCCGTCGCTGTATTCGGACCGGTCACAACTTCGTGGGTGGTTCGTCTCGTTTGTCCTACTATTCGGTAACATCCCGGCGCGTTGCGGACATATGGGATGTAAGAACCGTGATGTTCGGGGGACGGGCGAGACAACCAGGGGGTTGGTGTACATGGTGGGGGACGGGAGCGCGGGGGCGCGCTGGAAGGACCGGAAACGGTACCTGTGGCTGTGCGGGCTCGCCGTCCCGCTGAGCCCGTTCGTCGCGTGGCTGCTCGTCGAGTACCTGCACCTCGGTGTGTTCTGGGCGTTCGGTGCGCTGCTGATCGCGGTGATCGTCCCGCTCGTCGACCGGTTCACCGGCGTCGACAAGGCCAACCCGCCGGAAGAGGTCGTGCGCGACCTCGAGGAGGACCGGTACTACCGCTGGTGCACCTACCTGTACCTGCCGCTGCAGTACGCGGGCCTCGTCTTCGCCTGCTGGGTGTGGACCGTCGCGCCGATGGGCTGGCCCGAGCGGTTCGCGATGGCCGCCACCGTCGGCGTGGTCGGCGGCGTCGGCATCAACGCCGCGCACGAACTCGGGCACAAACGCACCGACCTCGAACGCCGGCTCGCCAAGATCGCCCTCGCCCAGTCGGGCTACGGGCATTTCTTCGTCGAACACAACCACGGTCACCATCTGCGCGTCGCCACCCCGGAGGACGCCGCGACGGCGCGGTTCGGCGAGACCTACTGGGAGTTCCTGCCGCGCTCGGTGTTCGGCGGCCTCCGGTCGGGCTGGCGGTACGAGCGTGAGCGCCTGGCCCGTCGCGGGCTGCCCTGGTGGAGCCCGCGCAACAACGTCCTGAACGCCTGGGCGCTGACCGTCGTGCTGTACGCCGGGCTGATCGAGGTCTTCGGATGGTCCGTCGCGCCCTGGCTGGTGGTGCAGGCCGTGCTGGCCGTGATGTTCCTCGAGGCCGCGAACTACCTCGAGCACTACGGCCTGCTGCGCGGCACGCATCCGAACGGCACGTACGAGCGCGTCGCGCCGCGGCACAGCTGGAACAGCGACCACAGCTGCAGCAACCTGTTCCTCTACCACCTGCAGCGGCACAGCGACCACCACGCGAATCCGCTGCGGCGCTACCAGACGCTGCGCACGATGGAGGAGGCGCCGCAGCTGCCCGCCGGCTACGCCGTCATGATCCTGCTGTCGTTCGTTCCGCCGTTGTGGCGCAAGGTGATGGACCCGCGCCTGCTCGACCACTACGACGGTGACATCTCGCGCGTGAACCTCGATCCCAAGCGCCGCGAGGAGCTGCTCGCCCGGCACGGCTGACCCGCGTGCTCGCACCCGGTGGGGCAGTCGAATCCGGTTGTCGGGACGCGGCTTCGGGTGCACGCCCGGCTGTCCACAGCCGGGCGGTTCGTCCACAGATCGGGCCGCCTCCTGCGTTTGTTGCGGTGTGCGCCCGCCCGGATACGGCACCGTGACCGTCATGGGCGACGAACACGACATCATCCGGCGCGCCGCCGCACGCGAGCGCGGCGTCACCGATCGCGAGATCCGGCGGCTGTGCGGCCGCGGGCACTGGCACCGCATCCACCGCGGCGCCTATCTGCCGGCCGAGAGCTACGCACAGCTCGACGAATACGGCCGTCACCACCGGCGAGCCGTCGCCGTTGCCGGTGGGCTCCGCTCCGACGCCGCGCTCAGCCACGTCTCTGCCGCCGTCCTGCACGGCCTCGCCCTCTGGAACACCCCGCTCGGGGAGGTCCACCTGACCCGTAACCGCATCGGCGGAGCGAAGCGCACGCCGGGGCGGAACCTGCACGCGTCGCCCTTCGCTCCCGACGAGGTCACCGACGTCGGCGGGGCGCGCGTGCTCACCGTCGCCCGCACGGTCGCCGACCTCGCCCGCACCCTGCCGTTCGAGCAGGCCGTCGTCGCAGGGGATCACGCGCTGCGGCTGTGCGGGCTCACCACCGCCGACGTGATCAGCGCACTGGCTCGCAACACCCGCCATCCCGGCCACGCGAAGGGCCTGCGCGCGGCGCGGTTCCTGGACGGGCGTAGCGAGAGCGTGGGCGAGTCCCGCAGTCGCGTGCTGTTTGTCCGCGACGGGCTACCGATGCCGATGACCCAGGCGGTGATCCACGATGACCGCGGTCGGTGGCTGGCCCGGGTCGATTTCCTGCTCCCGGAACACGGGGTGATCGGCGAGTTCGACGGTCGCGTGAAGTATCGGGGCGACGACATCACCCCGGAGGAGACGGTGTGGCGGGAAAAGCAGCGCGAGGATCGTCTGCGCGACGCCGGCTGGACCGTGGTGCGCTGGGTGTGGGACGAGCTGGCTACACCCTCGGTGGTCGCCGACCGCATCCGGGAGGCGATCGCCCGGGCCGGACGTGGGCCGGGGCCCACCGGGACGTTCAGGGCCTGACGTCGAGCTTGCACCCGTCGTTGCGTGCTTGCCTCCGTTGCAGGCGTAGGCAGGAGGTGCAAGGACGGTGCAAGGGATGTCTGCTCCGGGAAACGGCGACGCCCCCACCCGAGCGGGTGAGGGGCGTCGCCGTGGGTGCTACCCGCGCCGGCCGGGGGCCTTGGCGCCGGACCTGAAGCCCAGCGCTCCCGGCTTGGCCTGCGGCGGGGCCGGTGCCTCGGCGCCGTTGGTCGGCGAGGCCTCGGTGCCATTGGTCGGCGAGGCCTCGGTGCCATTGGTCGACGGCGCCTCGGGGGCCGGTGCCTTCTCCGGCGGTGCATCCGGATCGGGCGCCTCACCCGGGGGTGCGTGCGCCGGTTCCGGTGCCTTCGCGGGAGCCTCGGGCTTCTCCGCCGGAGGCTCGGGCCTCTCTGCCGGAGGCTTCGGCGCGGCGGCCTTGCGGGCGCCGGGAGCCTTCGCTCCGCCCTTGAACGCCAGGCCACCCGGCTTCGCCTTCGGCGGCTCGGGAGCCGCCGGAGCCTCCGTGACGGGTGCCTCGGCGGCGGGTGCCTTCGCGGGGGCCTCGGCCGCCGGTGCCGGGGCGGGTGCCTCGGCGGCCGGTGCCGGCGCGGCCTTCTTCGCACCCGGAGCCTTGAGCCCGCCCTTCATCTGCAGGCCGCCCGGCTTGGCCTTCGGAACCGACGGCGCGGCGGGTGCCTCGGCGGCCGGTGCCGTCGCGGGGGCCTCGGCAGCCGGTGCCTGCGCGGCCGGGGCGGCCGCGGCCGGAGCCGTCTTCTTGGCGCCCGGGGCCTTGAGCCCGCCCTTCATCTGCAGTCCGCCCGGCTTGGCCTTCGGGGCCGCCGGGGCCTCGGCCGGAGCGGATTCGGCAGCGGGAGCGGCAGCGGGAGCGGCGGCGGCCGGAGCCGTCTTCTTGGCGCCCGGGGCCTTGAGCCCGCCCTTCATCTGCAGTCCGCCCGGCTTGGCGGCCGGGGCCGCGGGAGCCTCGGCCGCGGCACCGTCGCCGGCTGCGGGAGCCTTCGCGCCCGGGGCCTTCAGGCCGCCCTTCATCTGCAGCCCGCCCGGCTTCGAGCCGGGAGCCTTGGCGGCACCCTTCATCTGCAGGCCGCCGGCCGGGGCCGTCTTGGGGGCCGCCGGGGTCGCGGCCGCCTCCTCGATCTCCTCGACGCGCTCCTTCTCCACCGTCTCGGCGGTCGCCTCCGAGGCCACGGCGGCTCCCTGGGTGCCGGCGGTCGCCACCGGTTCCGCGACGGGCCGCTCACGCGGGATCACCTTGATGTTCTCGCTGAGCGTCGCGGGCTCGAGACGGGTGATGGAGTCGAGCATGAGCTGGGCGACGTCGACGACCTCGACGCCCTCGCCTTCGCCCTTCTCCTGACGCGCGGTGACACCGTCGTTGAGCATGACGCGGCAGAAGGGGCAGCCGGTGGCGATCTTCGACGGATTCGTCGACAGTGCCTCGTCGACGCGGTCGATGTTGATCCGCTTGCCGATCTTCTCTTCCATCCACATGCGGGCACCACCGGCACCACAGCACATGGACCGTTCGCCGTGCCGCGGCATCTCGGTGAGCTTCGCGCCGGACGCCGCCATCAGCTCACGCGGTGCGTCGTACACCTTGTTGTGGCGGCCGAGGAAGCACGGGTCGTGGTAGGTCACGTCCTGGCTCACCGACGCCACCGGCACCAGCTTCTTCTGCCGCACCAGGCGGTTCAGCAGCTGGGTGTGGTGCACGACCTCGTAGTTCCCGCCGACCTGGGGGTACTCGTTGTTGAGCGCGTTGAAGCAGTGCGCGCAGGTGACGACGATCTTGCGCCTGGAGTCCTCGACGCCCTCGAACACCGAGTTCAGGGTCTCGATGTTCTGCATCGCGAGCTGCTGGAACAGGAACTCGTTGCCCGCGCGACGGGCCGAGTCACCGGTGCAGGTCTCCTCGGCACCGAGAACCATGAACTTCACGCCGGCGGTCGCGAGCAGCTCGGCGACGGCCTTCGTGGTCTTCTTGGCCCGGTCCTCGTAGGCGCCGGCGCAACCGACCCAGAACAGGTACTCGTAGTCGGCGAAGCTGTCCGCGTCCTGGCCGAACACCGGAACGTCGAAGTCCAGCTCGGAGATCCAGTTGAGCCGGTCCTTGGCGTTCTGGCCCCACGGGTTGCCCTTGTTCTCGAGGTTCTTGAACAGACCCGCGAGCTCGGACGGGAAGTCGGACTCGATGAGCACCTGGTAGCGGCGCATGTCGATGATGTGGTCGACGTGCTCGATGTCCACCGGGCACTGCTCGACGCAGGCGCCGCAGTTGGTGCAGCTCCACAGCGTCTCCGTGTCGATGACGGGCGCGAGCTCGCCCTCGAGGGTCTCGCCGACCAGCTTGCGATCGGCCTCGGCCAGGGCTGCCGCCGGGATCTTCCCGAGCTTGGCCTCGTCCGCGTTGCCCTCGGCGTCGACCAGGCCGACCTCGTCGCCGCCGAGGTCCTTGCGGCCACCGGCGAGCAGGTAGGGCGCCTTGGCGTAGCCGTGGTCGCGCAGCGAGGTGATGACCAGCTTGGGCGACAGCGGCTTACCGGTGTTCCAGGCCGGGCACTGCGACTGGCAGCGGCCGCACTCGGTGCACGTGGTGAAGTCGAGCCAGCCCTTCCAGGAGAAGTCCTCGATCTGGCCGGCACCGAAGGTGTCGGTGTCCGGATCGGCCGTCTCCATGTCGATGGCCTTGCCCTTCGACGTCATCGGCTTCGCGGCGCCGAGGGCGACGCCACCGTCGTCCTCGCGCTTGAAGTAGATGTTGAAGAACGCGGCGAAGCGGTGCCAGGCGACACCCCACGTGATGTTGCGGCCGACGACGTACAGCCAGACCATGCCGGACATCAGCTTGACGAACGCGAAGATCGACACCATCACGGCGCTCGCCGGCAGCAGCTTGGCGAGGTTCATCGTGAAGAAGTCGGTCCACGGGTTGGCGTGGCCGTAGGTCGCGATCTTGCCGGCCTTGACGAAGATCATGCCGAGGCCCTCGATGAGGACGACGGTCTCGACGAAGTACGCGGCCCGGAAGTCGGAGCCGGCGAAGCGCGAGAGCCGCGCGGGCTTCCGCGGGTGGTTCAGCTGCCGGATGATGATCAGCGCCGTGATTCCGATCACGGTTCCGAGGCCGAGCAGTTCGTCGATCAGGTGATAGACGGCGGTGTTGCCGATCAGCGGCCAGTGGAACGCCGGGTCGAAGGTCTGGCCGTAGGCCTCGAACCAGACGATCGCGCCGAGCATGAAGCCGACCATCACCAGCCAGTGGGCCCAGCCCACGGTGCGGAACTTACTCATCCGGGTGTGTGCGACGAACTCGACGAGCATCTGCTTGAAGCGCGGGAAGAACGGCCGCCACCGATCCGGAGCCGGCTGGCCGATCCGGACGACGTTGACCATCTTCATCGCGCCACCGATGAACGAGTACCAGCACACCAGACTGAGCAGCACGCCGATCGTGCCCAACGTGATCGTCAGGGCATTCATAGGTGGCCTTTCGTGTCGGGGGCGGCAGCGCGCCGCCTGGTATAAGCCCACGCATCCTAACCCGAACTAAGTTACCAGCCGGTAGCTATAGGAAGTTACCGGCCGGTAGTCTAGTCTCGCGGTGCTGCGGCGCGGTGCTGAGCAGAGGTCGACCGCGTGGGGGGCGGCCGAATTGCCGCATCGCGCCGTAGCGTGAGTGTCCGCTCACGTTAAGCGTTAAACCTTTCGACTCATTGAGTCAGGCAAACCTAACGTGCGGTAGCTGGTCACGCTTCGGCATAGGTACTCGTGAGTCCGGCAACGGAGTGGCAACGGATTAGGTACATTCCGGACGCGAGGATCCGTGTGATGTCGGTTATGATGCTGCGCGAGATGTGCTTCGCGCACCCGCGATCAGGGCCTACGGTGCGCAGGGGCACATTGGTGTCAGAACTTGGGGGGCGTCCGTCGGGGGCGTGCGCCGAAGTCACAGAACGGAATCGAATGAAGTTCAGGAAGCTCGCCGCCGTCGCGGCGATGACCATCGCCGCCGTCGGCGTCACCGCCGGCACGTCCTACGCCGCACCGGCGGTCACGGCACCGGAGAAGATCAACTACGAGACCAAGGCGGAGGGCGACTCCGTCGTCACCGTCATCGACGCCGGCTCGTTCGCCGTGTCCGGCGACGGCAAGAGCGTCGAGCTGCAGGACAGCGACGGCAACGCGGTCGTGAGCCTGCCGCTGGCCATCCAGCTCGGCGACCTGCAGCTGCCCTTCGAGCGGGAGATCAGCGAGGACGGCAAGACCCTCACCCTGACGCCGGTCACCGACCCGTCGAAGGCCACCCCGGTCGAGCCCGAGGACAAGGTCGCTCCGGGCCTCAACCCGGTCAGCCTCAAGCTGAGCGACGTCGCGTCGCCCGAGGAGAACCTCAAGGCGCAGCAGAACTTCGCGTCCCAGCTCGGCATCGCCACCGCCGTCGGCGGCCTGGTGGGCACCATCATCGGTGCCATCGCAGGTTGCATTGTCGGTGTCGGTGTCGGCTGCATCCCGGGTGCCACCATCGGCGGCATCATCGGCACCATCGTTGCCGGTGGTCCGACGCTGGTCGTCGCCGGCATCGGCCTGATCAACACCCTCATGGCGCCTCCGGGCACCACGGAGTGGGCCGAGAAGTAACCCTCGCCCCTCAGCCCACTGCGGCCCCGCCACCGATCCGGTGGCGGGGCCGCAGTCGTTCTCCGGGCCAGTCAGGACTGGAGCGTGATCAGCCGGAAAAGATGCACCACGATCTCGACGGCGTAGACCACTACGTCGACGCCAACCGTTGCTAGGTCTGCTGACAACAGTCACTCACCTTCTCGTCGAACCGCCGTCAACGGACGCCGGGATATGCGACGGTCCGGCCGCGGAGCACACTCCGCAGCCGGACCTCGGGACCTCAGGATCCTAAACCGGCCGGCTGGTTTCCCGTCGTCTCGCTCGGCGCGACACGCCGCACAGCACGAGGGCCCGCCTCCGGCCGGAGGCGGGCCCTCGTGGAGCTCTCAGGGAGCGGCGATCACCAGGTGCGCACGCGCAGCCCGGGGTTCTCGGCGAGGACCGCGGAGATCGGCGTCGCGAACAACTCCGGCGACTCGCCCAGCAGGCCGCTGACCACGCCGGCAATCTCACACATGCCGTACTGACCGACGTTGGAGGCGCTGGAGATGCCCAGGGCCAGGGTGCCGGTGACGATCGTGCCGCCGCTGTCGCCCTGCAGGGCGCACAGGTTGGTGGAGAAGCCGTTCTCCAGCACGCGGTGGCCGACCTCGACGGTCTGGCCCGAGGCGGTCACGACACCGCAGCTGTAGCCCGAGCGGACGCCGGACTTGCACGCGGGCGCGCCGACGACGGGCTCGGCGACGCCGGTGATCGGCAGCGGCGCCGCCAGCGGCACCCGCACACCGTTGTTCTCGAACCGGCCCTGGGCCTCGGCGGTCGGCCGGATCACGGCGTAGTCGCGGCCGTCCAGGCTGGTCTTCTCGAAGGTGCCGAGCTGCTGGCCGAGCTCCTCACCGAGCAGCTGGTACACCTTCGACGCGAACTGGGTGCCGGCGGACGGCCGGTTCGGGTCGCAGTGCCCGGCGGTGATGTTGACCGGGCGGTCCGAGCCGTCGACGGCGTTGAAGCCGAGCGAGCAGCGCAGGCCCTCGCCGGCGCCGAGCGCGGCGTAGGCGTCCCCGCCGAACAGGGCCGTCGGGGCGGCGAGGTCGGCGACGGGCCGCAGGTCGCCGGCGGCCGGCTCCGGGACGAGCGGCGCGGGCGCGAACAGCACCCGGGCACCCTGCAGGAAGTCGGGCAGCCGAATCCCGGCGACGTTCTCGGTGCGCAGCACGACGTCGTTGTTCACGACGTCGATGGCGACGCCGCGCACCAGGTCGGCGACGGCGGGCGGCTGGGTGGCCAGCCAGTCGTTCAGCGCCTTCAGTTCGTCGCGCAGCTGCGTCTCGGTGCGGTCGGTGTCCTCGACGGTGAATCCGGCGTCCTCGGCGGCCTCGCGGGCCGCGTCGTAACCCTCGCCCTCGGTCAGCCCCACCTTCGGCGTGCCGTCCCGCTCGAGCCACACGCCGGAGAACACGGCAGCGAACTCCTCCCGCGCCGATTCGGCGAAGCGGGCCAGCTCCTGGCTGCGGGCAGCATCCGTCAGGTACCGCTCGGGGCTCATCTGCAGGTCCCGGGCCAGCGCCTCCACGAGTTCGTTCGGCAGCGCCGTCGCCTCGATCGGGGCCGGGTCGGCCTGTGCGATGGCGGCGGCAGGGCCGAGCAGCATGAGCGCTGCCGAACCGTAAACCGCTGCTCGACGGGCGAAGGAGCGTCGCATGGATGCCTTCCTCGTTGATCTCCGCGACGGTGCGCGAAGATGCCGGCCCCGGGCGGGCCGGTGCTGGACGGGACGATCATATGGGGTCGGCCGCGCGAACACCCAGCCGCGCGGCGTGGCGCGGGACCTGTCAGGCTGCAGCGCCAGTGCGCACCCGCGCGCCGGTCTCGGCCTCGATGTCCTGGATCGAGATGCCCAGGCTGGAGGTGCCGCCCTGCGGTGCGAGGACGAGGTTGGCCTCCACACAGTCGGGGGCGCCGGAGCTGTTGGAACCGCTGATTACGCCGAGCGCAAGGGTGCCGGTGACGATGGCGCCGCCGCTGTCGCCGGAGAGGGTGCAGGCGGTGGTCGCGAAGCCGCGGATCGTGGTGCTCGTGCCGTCGGCACGGACCAGCTGGGTCTCGATCCGGTCGGCGGCGACGATGCCGCACGTGAAGTACGACGACTGTCCGGACTTGCACACCGGGGCGCCGGCGACGGGCGCGGCAGTGCCGGTGACGGTCAGCGTCGAGCCGTTGCCGCCGCGGATGACGGGCCGGTTCAGGCCGACGTCCTCGCCCGCCTGGTCGAGGCCGATGATGCCGTAGTCCAGGGTGCTGCCCTCGCCGACGGTCGAGCGGGTGAACGCGCCGATCTTCAGGCTCTCGTCGATGTTCTCCCGGTTGGGCAGGTAGACGGTGGAGCCGCCGTCCTCGCGGGCGACCGCGTCGCAGTGGCCGGCGGTGATGTTGGCGGCCGATCCGTCGGCGTCGACGGCGTTGAAGCCGAACGAGCAGACACCGATGCGGTCGAGCGGCGTCGAGCGGACGTCCCCGTCGGCGGTGATGTAGGTGTCGCCACCGAGCGGGCCGGGCTCGTTCGGCGGCTGGCCCGGGGTGAGCATGACCTGGACGTTGGCGATGAGCGTCGGCAGGTTCAGTGCGCGGCCGGCCGGGCTGTTGGCGATGTCGACGATCAGGCGGTTGTTGAACACGTCGATCGACGTCGCGTTCACCTGGGAGGACAGTTCGCGGGGGAGCGCGGCGACCCAGCGGTTCAGCTCGGCGAGGGACTGCTCGAGCCCGTCCGCGGACACCGGCGCGACGGTGACGTGGTAGCCGTCGTTCTCGGCCTGCCGGGCGGCGTCGGGGTTGGTGACCGCGACGACGGGCCGGCCGTCGGTGCCCAGCCATGCCCCCGCGAAGTCCTCCGGCCGTTCGGCACGGAAGCTGCGCGCGTAGTCCGCGAGTTCCTGCGCGCGTTCGGATCGCGCGAGGTACTCGTCGGCGCTGATCTTCAGGTCGCGGCTGATGGCCTCGACGAGTTCGGCGGGCAGTTGATCCGCGGGCAGCTGATCGGCCGGGGCGGCGTGGGCGGTCGCAGCGAGCGGCCCGGCCAGCAGCAGTGCCGACGCCGCCGCGACGACGACACGGCGAACGGTGGTACGAGCAGCGGCGCGCGACGCCGACGAGTGACGCATGGGGGCCCTTCGAGAATGGGTTGACGGGTTTCGTGCGCGGTCGTGCCGCGGAAGCGGACACAACCGTGTGACAGCGTACGGGACGGGGAGGGTCACCCTGCCGCCTCGGAACCGGTCGTGTCCGTTGGGTCCGGTTCCGTGGTTTCGGGGGGCGTCGACGTTGACGTCCCGGTCGGCGCGACGGTCGTGGGGGTCGTCGTCCGGGCGGGCCGGTCCCGTTCGCGGGTGGCCTCGCTCGTGGTCGGTGCGACCGTGGTCGACCGCGTGGTGGTGGACGGGGCCGGCCGGGACATCGTGGCCCGGACCGACGTGGTCGGCGGCGCGGCCTCGGCGGCGGTGCCGGGGGCGGGGGTGAGCGCCACGAGCCCGGAGTCGACGGTGGCCGGCGCCGCGTCCGGGGCGGTCGTCGTGGTGGTGGCGGTACCGGTCGGGGTGCCGGTGCTCGGGGGCACCTGCACCGCGCTCGACAGCGACTCGTAGGCGGCGCCCGCCTCCCGCACGGGTGTGTCCGCGGGGGTGTCCCGCAGCGAGAACACCAGGGCGCCCATCCCGACGAGCAGCGCGACGGCCGCCGCGACGGCGCCGCCGACGACCAGCCGGTTGTGCGGGGCCCGGTCCGGGCCCCCGGGCACCGTGTCCGCCTCGGTGCCGGCCGCTGCGACAGTGCCGGCCGCTGTGACAGTGCCGGCCGCTGTGACAGTGCCGGCCGCTGTGACAGTGCCGGCCGCCGCGACGGGGGCCGTGGCCGCGACGGGCGGCTCGACGGGGGCGACGGGGTCGAGCTGGGTGCGCGCCGCGGCGCCGGTGCGGACCGCCGGCATGATCCGGGTGGCGCCGAGCATGTCCGCGGAACCGGCCGCGGCGGCGAGCGCCGCGCCCCGCACCACCGCGTGCTGCGGCTGCGGCGGCAGCACGCACCGCACGCCCATACCGGCCTTCACGGTCTGCGCGACGAGTTGCGCCGCCGACGGGTCCACCGGCTCCTCGGTGCTGATCACGACGGCGTCGAGGTTGCTGACGAGCCAGCCGAACGCGCCGAGCGCGGCCGACAGCTGCGCGGGTACCGACGGGGCGTCCCCCTCGGGGTAACGGAACGAGCGGCCCGCGGCGACACCGGACCGCACGAGCGTCACCGTCGATCCGCCGGCGTCGAGGTGATAGACGGCGACGAGCCGGCCGCTCTGCTGTGCGACCCGGGCCTCGAACCAGGCCGCGACGGCCTCGGCGTCGGAGATCAGGGTGACGTGCCGCAGCCCGACGTAGTCGAGAGCGTTGCGCAGCACCGCCACGGTCGCCGGCGACCATGCGGTGGGATGTGCGGCGGCGACGGTCGCCGGGGCGTCGCCGACCAGGGGTGCGGCGTCGGCGAGCAGGCATTCCATCGCGGTCGCGACGAGGTCCTCCGCGCGGGAGAGGGCGCCGTCCTCGGCGCGCACCCCGGCCGGTTCGCCCACTCGGTCGACGAAGCCGGAGAAGGAGCTGCACTCGTCGGCGGCGCCGGGGTCACGGACGCCGAGCGTTGCCGTGCCGTCGGAGTGCAGGTGCAGACGGGTGAGGCGTTCGACCGGCTCGGGGTCGGGACGGATGCCCTCGGCGGAGGTGACGGCCACGGCGGACACGATGGTGCCGACTCTCAGGCCCACGCCTACGGACATGCAGAAATCCCCCCGTTCCCACTGGTTGCCGGTTGCCGAACCTCGGCGCCGTGGCCGAGCGCACGGAGCATCGAGATGAGCTCCGATCGCGAGCCGGCGCCGAGCCGCCGCCGGATGCGCGCGACGTGATGCTCGACAGTCTTCGCCGAAATGTACAGGCGCGACCCTACTTCGCGGTAGGTCAGGCCGGCGACGACGAGGTCGGCGACCTCCGCCTCCCGGTCCGACAGGGGGCTCGGCGCCGCCGGCGCGTCGGCCGCGGGCGTGGGCGCGGCGGTGCGCGGCGCGGCCGACGGGTGCCGCACGGCCCGCGCGACCTGGAGCAATGCCGTCGCCGTCGCCGTGTCGTCGACGCGCAGCGCGGCCTCGCCGGCCAACCGCGCCCCGTCCCACGGCAGGCCGATCGCGGCGAGCGATTCCGCGGCCGCCTGCACGCGCGCGGGGTCGGCATCGCCCTGCAGCACCCGCAGCCAGGCCTGCCCGGCCCGGGCCAGGGCGGCCGCGTAGGCGGTGGTCTCCGCCGCCGCCCCGAGGGCCCGGGCGTGCGGCAGCAGCTCCGCGGGCCGGTCCGCGGCGATGGCCGCCTGCACCCCGTACCAGTGCAGCGTCGCGCCCCACAGCGGCGGTTCGTCGAGGGTCGTCAGGAGATCCTGGGCCTGACCGACCAGGTGGGCGATGCGGTCGGCCTCGCCGAGCCGGACCGCGGCGAGCCACAACTCGCCGAGCGGCAGCAGGCTCAGCAGGTCCACCGAGTACTCGGCCACCACGCCCTGCGCCGCGGTCCAGGCGGCGGTCAGCGCGCCGACGTCGCCGCCTCGGCGGGCCAGGCCCACCCGCAGCCCGTGCAGGAACAGCAGGTCCCGCTGCTCGGCGGCGTGGGGGGTGAACTCGTCGGCGGCGGCCGTCGCGGCCGGCAGGTCGCCGCCGATCAGCGCCGTCCACGCCGCGAGCAGGCGGTGCCGCACGGACGGCGCCGCGGTGGCGCGGCCGAGCACGGCGCCGGCGTGGGCGAGTTCGCCGGAGTGCAGGCACAGCAGCGCGGTGATCGCCTCCGGGGTGTCGGGCAGCAGCCGCGTCCGGTCGGTCGCCCCGTGCACCGAGAGGGCCCGCGTGAGGGTGTTCATCGCGACGCGCCCGTCGCCGCCGACGGACTCGCGCAGGCCCGCGGCCAGCAGCTGCGCGGCCGCCGCGGACGACGTCGGCGCCGCGGCCTCTGTGCCGAACCGGGCGGCGGTGCCCGGGCGGCCCGCGGCGAGCAGCACCGTCGCGGCGATGGGCGCGTCGGCGCCGGCCCGTTCGGGGCCGAGCCACTCGTACAGATCCGCGCTGCGCCCCAGCATGCCGCGGCGCGCGCCACGGTCGCGGCGATGCGGGTGGCGGCGGCCAGCTCGCCGGCGGGCAGGGCACCGGCCCGGTCGAGCAGACGGTCGGTGAGCTGTCCGGCGGTGGCGAGGTCGCCGGCGAGCCCGGCGGCCTCGGCGCGGCGCACGTCCAGCGCATCGGCGTCGGCGCCGGCACGGGATCGCCGCGTCGTACAGCGTGCGGGCCTGCGCGGGGCTCGGCCGCGTCGGCGAGCGTCACGAGAAGGGCGGCGAGGCGGGCGTCGGCCACCCCGGCCTCGGCGAGAGCCCGGGCGGCGTCCGCGGTCAGCAGCCCGCGTCGAGGCGCAGCGCCGCCAGCCGGTGCGCCAGCGTGCGGACGGCGTGGGTCCCGAGGACGGCGGCGGGCACCGCGGCGGCCGCGGGGATCGGGACGTCGCCGTCGACGGTGAGCAGGCCGCTGGCCCGCGCGGCGTCGACGAGCTCGCGGGCGCGGTCCGCGTCGACGCCGAGGACGGTGGCGACCTCGAGCGGGTCGAGGGTGCCGCCGAGGCCGGCGAGGACCAGGACCCGGGGCAGGTCGGGGTCGCCGCCGCCGAGGCGGTCGCGAACGCGGGCCGCGGCGGCCCGCCGGGGATCGGTGCCGTCGCGCAACGCCGCGAGGGCCGCGTCGACGACGTCGCGGGCGCCGCCGGTCAGCCGGTGCACCGCGCGGATCGGTTCCGGGCGCGGGGTGAGACCGAGAGTTGCTGCGCGACCAGCAATTTCGCGCGGGCTGAGGGGGTGCAGTTCGACGAGCGTCGAGTGCGCGCCGAACGCGGACAGCAGCGCCCGCAGATCGCTGCGGTGCGGCCGCGGCTCCGTCGCGACGACCACCGGCCGCTCGCCGCGCCGCACCTGCTCGGCGAGCGCGAGGACCGATTCGGCGGGCAGGGTGTGCGCGTCGTCGACCACCAGCGCCGCCGGCGCGGGGGAACGCGGATCGGTTCCGACGGTGAGGCCCCGGCCGGCGAGCGTCTGCCGCACCGAGGACAGCAATGCGGACTTGCCGCTGCCGGCGGGACCGGTGAGCAGCAGCCGCGGCGGGGTCGCGGCGACGGCGTGCGCGACGTCGCGCGGCAGGGGGGTGGGCTGCGGCATCGGTCAGTTGCCGAGGAGTCCGCCGACACCGTCGACGACGCCACCGACGGCACCACCGACCCCGTCGACGACGCCGCCGACCGCGTTGCCGGTGCCGTCGAGGACCGCGCCGGCACCCTGACCGGCGCCGCCGAGCGCGTCACCGACCTGCGAGCCGTAGTTCGGGGACGGCGCGGGCGCCGGGGCGGGAGCGGGAGCCGGCGCGGGGGCGGGGACGACCGTGGTCGTGGGTGCCGGGGCGACGGTGCCGGGGGCGGGGGTGCCGGGCGCGGGGGTACCGGGGGCCGGCGCTCCCGGCGCCGCACCGGGCGCGGGGGTGCCGGCGGGAATGCTCCCGGCGGGGGCGACGGCGCCCGGCGCCCCGGGTGTCGCCGCCGTGGCCGCGGCCTGGGTGCCCGGTGCCGCACCCGGGGTGGTGCCGCTCGTGCCGGCCCCGGTGGTCGCGGTCGTCGCCGGGCCCCCCGCCGAGGCCGGGGTCGCGCCCGGGACGGTCTCGGAGGTGGCGACGCCCGCACCGGTCTCCGACGCGTCGGAGGTGCCGAGCGTGCCCATCGCGAGACCACCCGCGCCGAGCACGACGAGCGCAGCGGCCGCGGCCCCGGCGAGCACGTAGCGCCGCGAACGGGAAGGCGCCGGAGCCGCCGCGGCGGCCGGGGCCGGGACGATCGCCGGGCGAACCGGCGAGACCGTCTCGGCCGGCCGGTCGTGCAGGGTCGTCACGGGCAGCGCGGTGGTGGGCACATCGTCGTCCGCCGGCGGGGTGACGGTCGCGGAGCTCACCATCGGCGGCTGGGCCGCCGCGGAACTCACCGGCGGCTGGGCCGTCGCAGAGCTCACCGTCGGCGGCTGGGCCGCCCCGAGGGCGGCGGTGTGGGCGGGCCGCGGGCCGGCGACCACCGGAATGCCCAGCTCCGCCGAGAGCAGCTCGGCGACCAGGGGGATCGCGCCGCCGCCACCGGTGAGCAGCACCCGCCCCACGTCGGACGGCTCGACCCCGGCGCCGCGCAGCGCCTCGTGCACCAGCGCGATCGACGCCTGCAGCGGGCCGCGGGCGAGTTCCTCGAACTCGTCGCGGACGAGACGCACGTCCCGCCGCACGCCGGGCAGGTCGATCGCGACGACCGTCTCGGTGTCGGTCGACAGCTGTTCCTTCGCGGCCGTCGCGCGGGCACGCAGCTCGGCCAGCGCCGCCGTCATGGGGGCGGCGAACGGATCGAAGTCGGGGACGTCGTCGCGCACGGTGTCCAGCAGATGGGTGGTGACCAGGTGGTCGAGGTGACCGCCGCACACGTCCTCGCTGCCGATCGGGCGACCGAGGAGTACCGGCTCGGCGCCGGTGCGCAGCACCGAGACGTCGAGAGTGCGGGCGCCGAGGTCGTAGACGACGACCACGCCGTCGCCGAGGGGGCCCTGGGCGGCGTCGAGCCAGCGCACCGCGGCGACGGGTTCGGGCATCAGCGTCACGTCGGGCAGACCGGCCCGCGACAGCGCATCGCGCAACGCATCGACGGTGTAGCCGGCCCACGGCGCCGGATGCGCCACCGTGATCGTGGGCGCCTCCGGCAGGTCACGCGACGCCTCGTGCACCAGGCAGCCGATCGCCGTGGCGGTGAGGTCCTCCCCGGAGTACGACGCCCCGTTGTCGGCGAGCACCCCCACCGGATCCCCGACCCGGCTCACGAAGTCGGTGAACACCAGCGAACCCGGCGCGGCCGGACGACGACCGAGGTGCGGCGCGTCGTCGGCGGGAAGGTGCAGCTCGCTGGCGCGGGACAGGACGACCGGGCGGTACGTGTCGGCGCGATCGAACGCGGTGGCCGCCACCGAGTCCGCCGAACCGATCGTGACTCCGAGTCCTGTTGCCATGTCGTTTCGCTCCCCTGGTCGGGGCGGACGGATCCGCCGTGTCGCGTTGGATGTCGTAATCGGACACGATGTCGTTAGCCCGATTCGAGACCTTCGGCCCCGGCGCGGGGGCGATCCCCCTATCCGTCCCGATCCCCTAACCCCCGCCCCCGTACGGGCCCCGGACCGATGGGGGACTCCGCCCCCTTGGGCGGGGGACGGGCCGTTCGTAGCGTGAATCGCAGAACACCGACCTCAGGAGATGCGATGTCCACCAACGCTGTGCTCGACTTCATCCTCAGCCTGCTGCGCGACGAAGAGGCCCTCGCCCGCTACTGCGCGAACCCCGACGCCGCCCTGGCCCAGGCCGGTCTCGCCGACGTGTGCCACGCCGACATCGTCGCCGTCGCGCCCCTGGTCGCCGACAGCGGACTGTTCACGGGGACGGCCGCCGAGCTGACCGCGGCGCTCGGTGGGGCGGCGGGTGCGGCCGGCGCGATCGGTGCCGGTGCGGCCGGTGGTCTCGCCGGTGGCCTGGCCGGCGGCGCGGGCCTCGGTCTCGCCGGCGGGGCGGGGCTCGGCCTGGCGGGTGCCGTCGGCGGCGGCCTCGGCGGCGGTCTCGGCCTCGACACCGACTTCGCGGCCGAGCTGGCCGCCGATCTCGCCGGCACGCTGGGCGCGGCCCTGGAACTCGGCGGCGATCTCGGTGCCGCGCTCGGTGCGGCGTTCGGAGCGGCCCTCGGCGCGGGCGGCGCGCTCGGCGGCATCGGTTCCGGCGCGCTCGACCTGGCGGGCGACCTGGACCTGGGCGCGGCGCTCTCCGGCGCCCTCGCCGGCGGCCTCGGGCTCGACGCCGCGACCGGCGTCGTCGCGGACCTCGGTGCAGCGCTCGACGCGGCGCTCGGCGCGACGGCCGGGACCGCCCTGGACCTGTCGGGTGCGCTCGAGGCCGCCTTCGGCGTCGGCGGTGAGCTCGGCGGCCAGCTCGGTGGGGCCCTGGGCGGTCTGCTCGACACCGCGCTCGCCGCGGGCGGCGGCTTCTCCACCGCGGTCGAGGCGGCCCTCGCCGGTGGCGCGGACCTCGCGACGGCCGTCGGCGCGACCCTCGGCGGCACGCTGGGCCTGGGCACCGACCTCGCCGGACAGCTCGGCGGCGCCCTCGAATCCGTGCTCGAGGTCGGTCCCGGGCTCGCCGGTGGCCTGGACCTCGGCGGTGGCCTCGACGCCCTCACCGGCGTGACCGCGGGACTCGGAGCCTCCCTGTCCGCGCTGCTCGAGGCGGGCGGCTCCGTCGCCGGTGATCTCGGTGGCACCCTCGGCGCCGTACTCGAGGGCAGTGCCGACGGCGGGCTCGTCGGCGGCGTGGACCTCGGCACCGCGGTCGGCGGCCTCCTCGGCGGCGCGCTCGGTCTCGAGAACTCCGCGACCCTGGAGCTCGGCAACGCCCTCAACGTCGCGCTCGACCTGTCGACGACCGTCGAATCGAGCGCCGACGGCACCCTCTCCGCGGTGCTCGGCTCCGCGTTCTCCGTCGGCGGGGAAGCCGGTGCGAACCTCGGTTCCGCGCTGGGTGGGGTGTTCGAGGCCGGCCTCGGCGGAACGCTCGACTCCACCGTGGACCTGAGCTCCCAGCTGGCCACCACCCTCGGCGGCGGTCTCGGCGCCGACGCGGACCTGACCGGCCAGCTCGGCTACGCCCTCGACGGCGCGCTCGACCTCGGCGGGCAGCTCGCCGGCGGCGGCGAGGCGGTCGGCGGCCTCACCGGCGACGTGTCCGGGGGACTGGATACCGTCGCTGACCTCGGCGCCGGACTCGGCAGCGGCCTGAGCGGTGGGTTGACGGGCGGGCTCGACGGGGCAGCGGACCTGGGCGGGGACCTGGCCGGTGGATTGACCGGCGGGCTCGACGGGGCAGCGGACCTGGGTGGCGGGCTGGCCGGTGGACTGTCGGGCGAGCTCGACGGGGCAGCGGACCTGGGCGGGGACCTGGCCGGTGGATTGACCGGCGGGCTCGGGAGCGCCGCGGATCTCGGGGCGGGGCTCGGCGGCGGCCTGACCGGTGGCCTGGAGGGTGCCGCGGACCTCGGCGGCGAGCTGACCGGTGGCCTGGCGGGCGGCCTGGGCAGCGCGACCGACCTGGGCGGCAGCCTGAGCGGTGGCCTCGACGGCGCCGCGGGCGGCGCGTCGCAGGTCGGCGGCGCCGTCACGGGCGGGCTCGAGGGAGCCACGGACGCCGGCGGTGCGCTCGGTACGGGCCTCGGCGGCGCGGCCGAGGGCACCTCGCAGCTCGGTGGCCAGCTCTCGGGAGCCGTCGACGGCACGACGGATGCGTGGTCGTCCATCGACGCCGGCGACGTCTTCGGCAGCGCGGGCGGCACCGGTGGCCTGTTCGGTTCCGCCGACACCGGTGCCGACGCCGATCTGCACGGCGGGATCGACGCCGGCGCCGGTGCCGGCACCGATTCCGACTTCGACACCTTCCTCGGCTGACCCACCGCACGGACCCGGCGCCGGCCCCGCGTGCACCACGCGGGGCCGGCGTTCGTCGCGGAGGACATAATCTCGGTGCAGCCCGCACTCCGACAGAAGGCGAGTCGAAGCGATCACCATGCACACGTCGTCCGCAGATGCCGCCGCTCGCCGCGCGGCCCTCGTCGAACTGATCGACGCGGCCGCCGAACACATCCGCGCCGCCGAGCGCGGTGACCTCGCCGCCAGGCTCGAGGCGGCGCGCACTCGCGTCGTCGACCCCCGGCTGCGGGTCGTCGTCGTCGGCCAGCTCAAACAGGGCAAGAGCCAGTTCGTGAACTCGCTCCTCAACCTCGAGGTGTGCTCGGTCGGCGACGACGAGACCACCGCGGTGCCCACCGTCGTGCAGAACGCCGACCGCACCTTCGCCGAACTCGTGCTCGCCGAGCCCGGCCGCGATCCCGTCCGGGTGGACCTGCCCATCGACGAGTTGCAGCACGTCACGCCCGGCACGCCGCGCGCGGGCGGCCGGGAAGTGCTGCGGCTCGAGGTGAACGTGCCGAGCCCGCTGCTCGCCGACGGTCTCGTCCTCGTCGACACCCCCGGTGTCGGCGGGCACGGAAACCCGCACGCCGCAGCAACATTGGGTCTGCTTCCGGCGGCCGACGCGGTGTTCGTCGTCTCCGACGCCAGCCAGGAGTTCACCGAGCCGGAGCTGAGCTTCCTGCGGCAGGTGCTGCAGCTGTGCCCGGCCGCAGCGGTGCTGATCACCAAGACGGACCTGTACCCGCACTGGCGCGAGATCGTCGCCGCCGACCGCGGGCACCTGCAGCGCGCCGGCCTCGACGTGCCCCTGCTGCCCGTCTCGTCGCTGCTGCGCAGTCACGCCCTGCGCCTCGACGACGCGTCGCTGCACGAGGAGTCGGGCTTCGAATCGGTGTACGGGTTCCTCCGCGAGCGGGTCGTCGCGCGCGGCGCCGACGCCGCCCGGCGGTCCGTCGCGCTGGACGTGAAGTCGGTCGTCGAACACGTCGCGCTCGGCCTGGGCAGCGAGCTCGCGGCGCTGCGCGACCCCGAGACCGGTGCGGCGGCCGTCGCGGAACTGCAGCGCGCCAAGTCCGCCGCGGAGGCGCTGCGCACCCGGGCCGCCCAGTGGCAGCAGACCCTGGCCGACGGCATCGCCGACCTCGCCGCCGACATCGACCACGACCTGCGGGACCGGCTGCGCCGGGTCACCCGCGAGGCGGAGGCCACCGTCGACGAATGCGACCCCGGTGAGGAATGGCCGCGGATCGGGGAATGGCTGGGCGAGCAGGTCGCCGAATCCGTGGGCGACAACTTCGTGTGGGCCCACGAACGTTCGGTGTGGCTCGCGGAGGTCGTCGCCCGGCACTTCGCCGACAGCGGTGCGGTGGACCTGCCGGATCTGCGCCTCGGCGACCTCGAGGGGCTGCTCGAGCCCGTCTCCCGGCTCTCGGACCTCGAGTCGGGCCGCATCGGCGTCGGCCAGAAGATGCTCGTGGGAATGAAGGGCTCCTACGGCGGCGTGCTCATGTTCGGGCTCATCACCACGCTCATGGGCATGGCGCTGGTCAACCCGATCTCCGTCGGGGCGGGAGTTGTGCTCGGCACCAAGGCCTATCGCGACGACAAGCAGGCGCGCATCGCCAAGCGCCGCGCCGACGCCAAGGTCGCCGTCCGCAAGTTCACCGACGACGTCGGCTTCCAGGTGGGCAAGGAGTCGAAGGACCGGCTCCGGCTGATCCAGCGCCAGCTGCGCGACCACTTCACCGAGCTGGCCGAGCAGACGCTGCGGTCGCTGTCCGAGTCGCTGCGCGCCGCGCAGGAGGCCGCGACGGTCGAGGAGGCGCAGCGGCAGCGCCGCATCGCCGAACTCGAGACGCACGTGCGTGCGCTGACGACCCTCCGCGAGCGGGCCGCGCAGCTGGCCGGGGCCGGCGCGTGAGCGTCGAACAGGCCCGCGAGCTCGTCGCCCACGCGCGTGCCCGGTACGGCGGCGACCCGCGCGCCGCCGAGCAGCTCGCGCTGTGTGCGGCGCGGCTCGAGCAGCCGCTGCGCGTCGCACTCGCCGGCTCTCTCAAGGCCGGCAAGTCGACGCTGCTCAACGCCCTGGTCGGGCAGGACATCGCCCCCACCGACGCCACCGAGTGCACGCGCGTCGTCACGTGGTACCGCAGCGGCTCGACCCCCTCGGTCACCGCCCGCTACGACGGCGACCGGATCCTCCCGGTGCCGGTGCAGCGCCGCGACGGCCGGCTCACCTTCGACCTCGGCGAGCTGACCGCGGACCGGGTGGACCGCATCGACGTCGAGTGGCCCGCCAGTGCGCTCGCCCAGACCACGATCATCGACACTCCGGGCACGTCGTCGCTGTCACAGGACGTCTCGGCCCGGACGTTCGAGCTGCTGACCCCCGACGACGAAGCGTCCGGCGCCGACGCCGTCGTCTACCTGATGCGCACCCTCGGTGCCGCCGACGTGCAGTTCCTCGGCCGGATCGGCCAGCACGTGGGCGGCGAGTCCGGCCCGCTCGGGGTGATCGGCGTGGTCTCCCGCGCCGACGAGGTCGGCGCCGGCCGCATGGACGCGATGATGTCCGCCAAGGAGGTCGCGGCCCGGTTCGCGGGCGAGCTCGAGCGCACCGGACTGTGCCAGGCCGTCGTGCCGGTCGCGGGGCTGCTCGCGCTGGGCGCGCGGACGTTGCGGCAGAGCGAGTTCGCCGCGTTCGAGGCGCTCGCGCAGGTGCCGTCGCAGGATCTTCAGGTGGCGATGCTGTCGGCGGATCGGTTCGCGCGCCCCGACATCGCGCTGCCTGTCGATCCGGGGACGCGGGCGCACCTGGTCGACCGGTTCGGCCTGTTCGGGATCCGCATGGCCGTCACGCTGATCCATCTCGGGGTACGGGACTCGCCGACGCTGGCCGCGGAACTGGTGGCGCGCAGCGGGCTCGACGAACTGCGTCAGGTGATCGACGTGCAGTTCGGCCAGCGCGCCGATCAGCTCAAGGCGCATTCGGCGCTGATGTCGCTCGAACGGGTCCTGCGCGCCCACCGCGACGGCCCGCTGCTCGCCTCGGTGCAGCGGCTGCTCGCCGACGTCCACGGCTTCACCGAGCTGCGCTTGCTCGGCCGCCTGCGCTCGACCCGGGTCGCGCTGAGCGAGAACGACCTGCTCGAACTGCAGCGGCTGATCGGCGGTTTCGGTATCGGTCCTGCCCAGCGGCTGGGTCTCGGGCCGGAGGCGACCGCCGCGGAGATCCACGCCGCCGGCGTCGCCGCCGTCCGCACCTGGCGTGCCCGCGCCGAGCATCCCCTGCTCGACCGGTTCACCGCGAACGCGTGCAGCGTGGCGGCGCGCAGCGGGGAAGGCATCCTCGCCGACGTCGCAGGCTGACAGGTCTCGGACTTCGACAACGGTCGCGACGGTTGTTGAAGTCCGAGACGCATGTGGACACATTTGTCCACAGTCGGAGCACTCATCCACAGATTCGCGGTTGCGGGTTCCGTGTCGCCTCGACCGGGCCGGATCGATCTCAGACTCGACGCCATGGTCGATCCGATCCTCCGCTCCGCCGCCCTCGCCTCCGGGACCACGGAGGCAGAACTTCGCCAGGCGCTACGCACGGGCGAACTCCAGCGCATCGCTCCCGGTGCCTACCTTTACCGCACCGTCCTTGAAACGCTCGACGCGACCGAGCTGCACCGTGCCCGGATTCGCGCCGTCCGGTGTGTGCTCGGATCGAGAGCCGCGATCAGCCATGTTTCGGCGGCGATCGTCCACGGGTTCGACGTCTGGGACGCCGACCTTTCCCGGGTCCACCTCACGCACAACCGTGCCACGGGTGCGCGGCGCACCACGCATCTGCACTCGCACGCGGCACCGTTGGCCGTCGATGACGTCGAGATCGTCGACGGTGTGCCCGTCACCTCCGCAGCCCGGACCGTCGTCGACCTCGCACGTACCCTGCCGCCCGAGCAGGCGGTGGTGATCGGGGATTCGGCGATGCGTATGCACCCGGCACTCGACCTCCGGGCCGCGCTCGACGCGGCCGGGAGCAGGGCGGGAATCGCCGCGGCGCGCCGGATCGCCGGTCTCCTCGACGGGCGTAGCGAGAGCCCTGGCGAGTCGCTCAGCCGCCTGCGGATGCGTGAGGCAGGTACCCGCCCGCCGGAACTGCAGCACGAGCTGCGCACGCCCGCGGGCCTTTTCGTCGCCCGGGTCGACTTCTTCTGGGAGGACCCCGGCATCGTCGGCGAGTTCGACGGCATGGGCAAGTACGGAAGCGGGGCACCGGGTGTGGCCGCCGACGTAGTACGGCGGGAGAAGCTGCGGGAGGATGCGATCCGGGAGCTGGGTCTCGAAGTGGTGCGCTGGACGTGGGCCGAACTGTTCCGGTTCGACGTCGTGCTGGAGCGGCTGGCTCGGGCTGCCGAACGTGCCCGACGGTAGACACAACTCCCGGACATCGACAGCGGTTGCGACGGTTGTCGATGTCCGACAGCTGTGTGGCTGGCTCCGGCGTCAGCGACGCCGGGCCGCGACGGCGCCGACGACGGTGAGCCCGGCCCAGAGCAGGGGAGCCCACAGCAGGACGCCGGCGGTGGCGTCGCCGGCGTCGGCGAGGACGCTGCGGGCGGCGACGGCCGTGACGACGGTGGCCGCGGAGACGACGGCGAGCGCGAGGGGTGCCCGGGGGTGGCCGCGGCGCAGGAGTTCGAGGAAGACGACGGCGAGCAGGACGAGGAGCAGGCCGGCGGCGGCGAAACCGGCGAGGGTGAGGGCGACGGTGTCGGCGATGCTCTCGGCGGTGGTGCCGGGGTTGGCGCTGCGCAGCGAGTGCTCGAGGGCGTCCCGGACGGGTTCGCGGTCGAGGAGGACGGCGCCGAGCAGTCCGGCGAAGACGACGAACGACAGGACCCAGGCCGAGACCGCGGCGCCGACGCGCGGTGCGGGGGAGGCGGTGGGGTGCAGCGGGGTGACGGAGAACTCCGGGCGGGGCGGCTGCGGGCGCGTGCTCACCCCGGGATCGTAGCCTCCCGCAATTCTTGTGATCCGAGTCACAAAGGGAACATCGCGGGGCGGTCTGCCGTTGGAGGAAGCAGACAACTTGAGCGTCACAGGCTCAACTTTGACTTGACTCGGGATTCCGGGCGGGTGCAAGCTTGAGTCGACTGCGCTCAGCTGAGCCGATCCGGCTCAGGTTGTGCAAGGACACCTATGCGGCACACCGGTGTGCCGCAGCGAAGAATGGAGAAACACTATGGCTCGTGCGGTCGGTATCGACCTCGGAACCACCAACTCCGTCGTTTCCGTTCTGGAGGGCGGCGAGCCCGTAGTGGTCGCCAACTCCGAGGGATCGCGCACCACCCCGTCGGTCGTCGCCTTCGCCAAGAACGGCGAGGTGCTGGTCGGCCAGCCCGCCAAGAACCAGGCGGTCACCAACGTCGACCGCACCATCCGCTCGGTCAAGCGTCACATCGGCACCGACTGGACCGTGGAGATCGACGGCAAGAAGTACACCTCGCAGGAGATCAGCGCGCGCACGCTCATGAAGCTGAAGCGGGACGCGGAGGCCTACCTCGGTGAGGAGATCACCGACGCCGTCATCACCGTCCCCGCCTACTTCGAGGACGCACAGCGGCAGGCCACCAAGGAGGCCGGGCAGATCGCCGGCCTGAACGTGCTGCGCATCGTCAACGAGCCGACTGCCGCGGCGCTGGCCTACGGCCTGGACAAGGGCGAGAAGGAACAGACCATCCTGGTCTTCGACCTCGGTGGCGGCACCTTCGACGTGTCCCTGCTCGAGATCGGCGACGGCGTCGTCGAGGTCCGCGCGACCTCCGGCGACAACCACCTCGGTGGCGACGACTGGGATCAGCGCGTCGTCGACTGGCTGGTCGAGAAGTTCAAGGCACAGCACGGCGTCGACCTGACCAAGGACAAGATGGCCCTGCAGCGTCTGCGCGAGGCCGCGGAGAAGGCGAAGATCGAGCTGTCGAGCTCGCAGTCGACGTCCATCAACCTGCCGTACATCACTGTCGACGCGGACAAGAACCCGCTGTTCCTCGACGAGCAGCTCTCGCGCAGCGAGTTCCAGAAGATCACCTCGGATCTGCTCGACCGCACCCGCGCGCCGTTCCAGCAGGTCATCAAGGACGCCGGCATCTCCGTCAAGGACATCGACCACGTCGTCCTGGTCGGCGGCTCGACCCGCATGCCCGCCGTGACCGACCTGGTGCGCGAGCTGACCGGTGGCCGTGAGCCCAACAAGGGCGTGAACCCGGACGAGGTCGTCGCCGTCGGCGCCGCCCTGCAGGCCGGCGTCCTCAAGGGCGAGGTCAAGGACGTGCTGCTGCTCGACGTCACCCCGCTGTCCCTCGGCATCGAGACCAAGGGTGGCGTGATGACCAAGCTCATCGAGCGCAACACCACCATCCCGACGAAGCGCTCCGAGACCTTCACCACGGCCGACGACAACCAGCCGTCGGTGCAGATCCAGGTCTTCCAGGGTGAGCGTGAGATCGCGGCGCACAACAAGCTGCTCGGCTCGTTCGAGCTCGGTGGCATCGCCCCGGCTCCGCGCGGCGTCCCGCAGATCGAGGTGACCTTCGACATCGACGCCAACGGCATCGTGCACGTCACCGCGAAGGACAAGGGCACCGGCAAGGAGAACACGATCAAGATCCAGGAGGGCTCCGGCCTCTCCAAGGAGGAGATCGACCGGATGATCAAGGACGCCGAGGCGCACGCCGAGGAGGACCGCAAGCGTCGCGAGGAGGCCGAGGTCCGCAACCAGGCCGAGTCGCTCGTGCACCAGACCGAGAAGTTCCTCCAGGAGAACGGGGACAAGGTCGCCGCCGACGCCAAGAGCAAGGTCGAGGCCGCGATCAAGGAGACCAAGGACGCCCTCGCCGGCACGGACATCGCCGCGGTGAAGACCGCCGTCGAGAAGCTCGCGACGGAGTCGCAGGCCCTCGGTCAGTCCCTGTACGAGTCGCAGGCCGCCGACGCGGGTGCTGCCGCCGGTGACGGCGCGGCTGCCGGCTCGGACAACGTCGTCGACGCCGAGGTCGTCGACGAGCCGACCGACTCGGAGAAGAAGTGACGGCGGAGAAGCCCGAGCAGGAGCCGGTGACCGTCACCGACAAGCGTCGGATCGACCCCGACACCTTCGAGGTTCGCGACCCGGAGACCGGGTCGCAGCCCGTCGGCGGTGCGGACACCGAGGCTCCGGCTGCGGGAGAACACGAGGAGGCCGCACTCGCGGCCGAACCGTCGCCCGAGTCGGCTCAGCTGGCCGAGCGCACGGCGGACCTGCAGCGCCTCACCGCGGAGTACGCCAACTACCGGCGTCGCGTGGAGCGCGAGCGGGTGGTCACGACCGAGGCGGCCAAGGCCTCGGTGGTCACCCAGCTGCTCGACGTCGTGGACGACCTCGACCGGGCCCGCGCCCACGGCGACCTCGAGCAGGGGCCGCTGAAGTCGGTGGCGGACAAGCTGAACGGCGTCCTGTCGGGCCTGGGGCTCCAGCCCTTCGGCGACGAGGGCGACGCCTTCGACCCGGAGATCCACGAGGCCGTGCACATGGAGGGCGACGGCGCGAACCCGGTGCTCGACACGGTGCTGCGCAAGGGATACCGGCTCGGTGAGCGGATCCTGCGGCACGCGATGGTGACCGTGACGGACGCGGGCGACGCACCGGCGGAAAAGCCGGCGTCCGGTGCGGACAACGAGTAAGTACAGGGAAACAGCGAGAGGAGGAGACACCCGGTGAGCCAGAGGGAGTGGATCGAGAAGGACTTCTACAAGGAGCTGGGTGTCTCCTCCGACGCGTCGGCCGACGACATCAAGAAGGCCTACCGCAAGCTGGCGCGGGATCTGCATCCCGACGCCAACCCCGGCGACACCCGGACGGAGGAGCGCTTCAAGGCGGTCAGCGAGGCGTACGCCGTGCTGTCCGATCCGGCCAGGCGCAAGGAGTACGACGAGACCCGGCAGATGTTCGCCTCCGGCGGCTTCGGCGGCGGGTTCCGTCCCGGCGCCGGCAGCGGCGGGTTCTCCGGCGGCACCACCACCTTCGATCTCGGTGACCTGTTCGGTGGCGGCGGCGGTGGGGCCGGTGACGCCGGTCTCGGCGACCTGTTCGGCGGCCTGTTCAACCGGACCGGCGGCGGGGGCGCGCGCACCACGTCGCGGCCCCGGCGCGGGTCCGACGTGGACGCCGAGACCACGCTCGACTTCCGCGACGCGGCCCTCGGCGTCACCGTCCCGCTGCGGCTGACCAGCCCGGCGCCGTGCACCACCTGCCACGGCAGTGGCGCCCGACCCGGCACCAGCCCGCGGGTGTGCCCGCGCTGCAACGGAAGTGGCATCGTCTCGCGAAACCAGGGGGCGTTCGGTTTCTCCGAGCCGTGCGACGACTGCCGGGGCACCGGGTCGATCATCGACGAGCCCTGCACGGACTGTCGCGGCAGCGGCATCCAGAACCGCACCCGCACCATCACGGTGCGGATCCCACCCGGGGTCCGGGACGGCCAGCGCATCCGGCTGGCCGGTCAGGGCGAGGCGGGACTGCGCGGCGCCCCGCCCGGTGACCTGTTCGTCACGGTGCACGTGCGCGCCGACAGGGTGTTCGGCCGCGACGGCGACGACCTGACGCTGGTGCTGCCGGTCAGCTACGGCGAGCTGGTGCTCGGCACCACCGTCTCGGTCCCCACCCTGGAGGGCCGGGTCGGGTTGAAGATCCCGGCCGGTACGGCCGACGGGCGCGTGCTGCGGGTACGCGGGCGCGGCGTCCCCAAGCGCGGGGGCGGCGCCGGCGACCTGCTGGTGACCGTCAAGGTGGCCGTGCCCCAGAACCTCGACGACCAGGCGATCGACGCACTGCGGATCTACATGCACGCGGAGCAGGCGAGCGGCTTCGATCCGCGGGCGGGCTGGGCAGGTGCATGATGAGCGAGAACCGCAACCGGCACGATTCGCCGATGGACCCGGACGCCCGGGTCTATGTGATCTCGGTGGCGGCGGAACTGGCCGGCATGCACGCGCAGACGCTGCGCAACTACGACCGGCTCGGCCTCGTCACCCCGCACCGCACGCGGGGCGGCGGGCGCCGCTACTCCCCGCGCGACGTCGCGCTGCTGCGTGAGGTCCAGCGCCTGTCGCAGGACGAGGGCGTGAACCTCGCGGGCATCAAGCGGATCATCGAGCTGACCAATCAGGTCGAGGCCCTGCAGCAGCGGCTGTCCGAGATGGCAGCCGAGATCGCGCAACTGCACGCGTCGCGCCGCGCGCTGGTGCCGGTGCCGCGCAGCAACGCGCTGGTGGTCTGGAAGCCGAAGCACCAGCGCGACAGGTAGGTGCTCGGCCCCTCCGGCCTCGGTCACCCAATACCGTTGTGGCCGAATGTCACATCGCGTCGATCAGATCGACACGATGTGACATTCGGCCGTTCAGGGCGGTCACGGGCGGTCACGGGCCGTTCAGGCCGGGACGAGCCCGCTGACGTCGGCGAGCAGTTCGAGCGAACGCAGCCACGCCTTGCGCCCGGGCGCCGACGACACCACGATCAGCTCATCGGCCTGCGCGCGCTCGGTGAAGCGGTCGAGGTAGGCACGCGCCTCGGCCGGGGTGCCGACGGCGGTGTACCGCAGCATCTGCAGCACCTGCTGCCCGGCGGGGGCGTCGAGCAGCATCTCGACCTCGTCGTCGGTGAAGGTGCGGCCGCGGCCGAGCATCTGCCGGATGCGCTGTCGCTTGGTGGCCTCGAACAGTGCATTCGCCTCGTCGGTGGTGTCCGCGGCGATCACGCCGACGCCTGCGATGACGTACGGCTCGGCGAGCTGCTCGGACGGCTGGAACTCGCGCCGGTACAGCGCGACGGCGTCCTCGAGCGCCTGCGGCGCGAAGTGCGACGCGAACGCGTACGGAAGGCCGAGCAGCGCGGCGAGTTTCGCCCCGAACAGCGACGAGCCGAGGATGTACAGCGGCACGTCGGTGCCCTTGCCGGGGACGGCGTCGACGCCCGGAATGCGCGACGTGCCGCGCAGGTAGCCCTGCAGCTCGAGCACGTCCTGCGGGAAGCTGTCGGCCGACGACGGGTCGCGGCGCAGCGCCCGCAGGGTGTTCTGGTCGCTGCCGGGGGCACGGCCGAGACCGAGGTCGATGCGGCCGGGATGCAGCGTCTCGAGGGTGCCGAACTGCTCGGCGATGGTCAGCGGCGAGTGGTTGGGCAGCATGATGCCCCCGGCGCCGAGCCGGATCGTGGACGTGTGGGCGGCGACGTGCGCGATCAGCACGCTGGTGGCCGACGAGGCGATGGTCGGCATGTTGTGGTGTTCGGCGTACCAGATGCGGCGGTAGCCCCACCGCTCGGCGCGCTGCGCCATGTCCACGCTCGCGGCGAAGCTGTCGCGCGCGGTTTCGCCGCGGCCGATGTGAGCCAGGTCGAGAATCGATAGTGGTGTGGTCACCTGGATCCTTCGCGTGTCCGGGGCCCGGGTTCGGGATCCGGGCACACGATCGGTCCAACCACACCGGCCGGTCCACTATTCCGTGACGTGCGCCTCGCCGCTCACCGCACCGGGTTCACGTCGGTGGCGGTGCGGGGATCGAGGAGCGTCTCGCCCGCATACCTGCCGAAGCCGCCGCGGTAGAACAACAGCGGTCCGTCGTCGTGCAGCGCGGTCAGCCCCGTCACACGCGCGACGACGATGGTGTGGTCGCCGGCGTCGTGCTCGGCCTCGACGGTGGCCTCGATGCGGGCCAGCGCGCCCGCGATGGCGGGCGCGCCGTTGTCGCCGCGCGTCCAGTCCACGCCGGTGAACTTGTCGCCGCCGCTGACGGCGAACGCCATGCACGTGTCGCGCTGGTCGTGGGCCAGGACGTTGATCGCGAGGGTGCCGATCTCACGGATCTTCGGCCAGGTCCGCGACGTGCGGGCGGGGCAGAACGACACGAGCGGCGGATCCAGGGACACCGACGCGAACGACTGGCACGCGAAACCCAGCGGTTCGCGGCCGTCGTGGCCGGTCACGACGGTGACGCCGGTGCAGAAGTTGCCCAGCACGTCGCGCATCGTCCGGGGATCGAGCACCGTGTGTTCCGCGCTCATAAGGTTCCTCTCGCCGTTCGGTATCTCTCCAGTGTCCGTCATTCCGGCGGCGGGTTGCGACCGGCGTCCGGCGGACCGTGCCGGGGCTTTCAGCGCTGCCGCATGTCCGACGGCGCCCAGTAGGCGCGCATGCTCGTGATCCGGGCCTGGTCGTCGAAGGTCATCACGTCGATCGGCTCGACCTCGTGCACCCGGCCCCCGGTCTCGGTGACGACCCGGAAGTGGAACGCCGCGCACGACCCGGTCACCCGCAGCGCCAGCAGTTCGGTCGCGCGCCGGGAGCCCTCGAGTGCGCGGTAGAACTCGGCGATCGCCGCCCGTCCGGTCCTCGGCGCGGAGCCGACCGGGTCCTCGAGGGTGGCGTCCTCCGCATACAGCGCAGCGATGTCGGCGCCGCTGCCGTCGGCGACGGCCGCCAGATACTCGACGACGGTGGCGCGGATGCGTTCGGCGTGCGTGACGGTGCCGGACGTGGTCATGGCTGCTCCTGTGGGATCGACGGTTCGTCGCGAGACGAGTCGACGCTAGCGGCACCGTGGACCCGGCCGGGGTCGTCGTCCCACGCATCGGGAGGTTGCGGGATCGCGTTTGCGCGCGCTGCGGTGAGCCGGTGGCGACCGCGCCCACGGACGTCCCGGTGGCCGGGAACCCGCCCGCCGGCGTGGTGGAACTGTCCTAGCGTCGTCGGGCATGCGTGCAGTGGGTCGCCTCGGGTCCGAGGCGCGACCCGACCAGGCAGCGACGATGTGAAGGAGAATTCGAAATGGCGACGAGTCCCGTACCGGCCGTGACCCCCGCCCACGACACCACCGTGGATCTGCTGGTGATCGGGTCCGGCACCGGTATGGCCGCCGCGCTCACCGCGCGCGAGCTCGGCCTGTCGGCGCTGATCGTGGAAAAGACCCGGTACGTGGGTGGCTCCACCGCCCGCTCGGGAGGCGCGTTCTGGGTGCCCGCCAACCCGGTGCTGCGCGAGGCCGGTTCGGGCGACACCCCCGAGCGGGGTCACACCTACGTGCGGTCGGTGGTCGACGGCTCGGCGCCGGCCGAGCGCGGCGAGGCGTTCGTCGATCACGGCGCCGCGACCGTCGAGATGCTCCGGCGCACCACGCCGATGAAGTTCTTCTGGGCCAAGGGTTACGCCGACTACCACCCGGAGCAGCCGGGCGGCGCCGCCGTCGGACGTACCTGTGAGTGCCGGCCGTTCGACACGTCGGTGCTCGGCGACGAGCGCGGCCGGTTGCGCCCCGGCCTGATGGAGGCGGGGCTGCCGATGCCCACCACCGGTGCCGACTACAAGTGGCTGAACCTCATGATGCGGGTCCCCCTCAAGGGATTCCCGCGCATCTTCCGGCGGCTGGCGCAGGGTGTGGGCGGCCTCGCGCTCGGCCGGCAGTACGTCGCCGGCGGGCAGGCGATCGCCGCGGGCCTGTTCGCGGGGGTGCTGCGGGCCGGGATCCCCGTCTGGACCGAGACGTCGCTGGTGCGGCTGGTCACCGAGGGCGAGCGGGTGACCGGTGCCGTCCTCGAACAGAACGGCCGTGAGGTGACCGTGACCGCCCGTCGCGGTGTGGTCCTCGCGGCCGGCGGGTTCGACCACGACATGGCCATGCGACGGAAGTTCCAGTCCGACAGTCTCGCCGACAACGAAAGCCTCGGCGCCGAAGGCAACACCGGCGACGCGATCAAGGTCGCCCAGGAGGTGGGCGCCGGCCTCGACCTGATGGACCAGGCATGGTGGTTCCCCGCCGTCGCGCCGACGGCCCCGGGCAAGCCGCCGCTGGTGATGCTGGCGGAACGGTCCCTGCCGGGGTCGTTCATCGTGGACCACACGGGCCGCCGGTTCACCAACGAGTCCTCGGACTACATGTCGTTCGGTCAGGTCGTCCTCGAGCGCGAGCGGGCCGGCGACCCGGTCGAATCGATGTGGATCGTCTTCGACCAGAAGTACCGCAACAGTTACCTGTTCGCGGCGGGGCTCTTCCCGCGCCAGCCCATCCCGGGCTCCTGGTACAAGGCGGGCATCGCGCACCGGGCCACGGATCCGGTCGAGCTGGCGCGCTCGATGGGGATACCCGAGGACGCGTTCGCCGAGACCTTCCGCCGGTTCAACGACGACGCCGCGTCGGGAACGGACTCCGAATTCGGTCGTGGGGGAAGCGCATACGACCGCTACTACGGCGATCCGACGGTCGAGCCGAACCCGAACCTGCGGCCGCTGACCGAGGGGCCGCTCTACGCGGTGAAGATGACGCTGAGCGACCTCGGCACGTGCGGTGGCGTGCAGGCCGACGAGCGGGCGCGGGTGCTGCGCGAGGACGGCAGTGTGATCGACGGTCTCTATGCGATCGGCAACACCGCCGCGAACGCGTTCGGCAACACGTACCCGGGTGCGGGGGCGACGATCGGTCAGGGCCTGGTGTTCGGGTACATCGCCGCGCAGGACGCCGCGAAGGCAGCCGTTCCCGCGAACGGATGACTCGGCAACGGCCTTACCGCTCGCATTCGTCGATCACTGCCCGCACCACGGCGGGCAGTGCCGCGGCGGTGGCGGGCGACAGGCCGACGCCGTAACCGACCTCCGTCACCTCGAGGGTGTAGACCACGACCCGACCCGGGTCGACGCCCAGGATCCGGCTCAGCGCCCACGCCTCGGCGGGACCGAGGCTGTGCGAGCCGGCGTGTCGCGAGCGGCGGGCGAGACTCGCCTCCCCGATCTCGTGACGCCGGATCGCGCCGGGCGGACCGGTGCCGACTGTGGCGTCCACGACGACCGCCAACCGCGTCCCGGCCCACGCGTCCAGCATTGACGTCGGCTCGCCGTCGGAGATCAGGACCCGCCATCCGGGCCGGGACCGGCCGACCTCCCGGGCCGCCGCGGGCCCGACGCCGTCGTCGCGACGGTACTCGTTGCCGACGCCGATCACCACGAAGTTCGTCGCGATCACCCGCGGTCGATCGTGAGGTCGAGGAAGTGTGTGGCACACGAGATGCACGGGTCGTAGTTGCGGATCACCCGTTCGCACAGCGACGTCAGATCGGCATCGGACAGCTCCAGGTGGCCGGCGATCAGCGTGCGCAGATCGTGTTCGACGGCAGCCTGGTTCTGGGAGGTCGGGGGGACGATCACGGCCGAGCGGATCAGTCCGTCGTCGCCGAGCTCGTAACGGTGGTACAGCAGTCCCCGCGGTGCCTCGCTGACACCGTGCCCGGTCGCGGCGCGGGCGGCGACCTCGGTGCCGGGCCGGCCCGGACGCTCGTACCCGGCGATCAGGCGGAGCGCCTCCTCCACCGCATAGACGGTTTCGACGGCGCGAACAACGATGCTGCGAAACGGGTTACGGCACTGCGTCCCCAGTCCCGCCGCGTGTGCCGACTGTCGTGCGGTCTCCGACAGCTGCGCGGAGTTCAGGGTGTATCGGGCCAGGGGTCCGGTCAGGTACCGCCGCCCGTCGAGCCGCGCGTACAGGGCCGTCGAGTGCGGGACCTGGTGTTCGACCACATGGTCCGGGAACTGTGCTGCGGCGAAGGAGGATCCGGTCGACGACCGGATCTGCCCGTCCTCGATGGCGTAGCGGTCCGGCCGGTGCAGGGCGAGCAGGTCGTGATCGAGATCGACCTCGGGAAAGTCGAACCCGGCCACCCAGCGGACCGTGTCGAGCGCGTCGTCGAGGGCGCGGCGCAGCCGCTCGGCGAGCGGGGCGAGTTCCGTGCGGGTCGGTGCGCGATAGAAGCCGCCGATCCGCACGTTGACCGGGTGGATGGGCCGTCCGCCGACCTGCTCGAGGATCGCGTTGCCGGCCTTCTTCAGGGCCAGCCCGCGTTCGAGCGCGCTCCGATGACGCTCGGCGAGGGCGATCGCGTCGGGAAGGCCGAGGAAGTCGGGGGCGTGCAGGAAGTAGATGTGCAGCACGTGGCTGGCGATCCACTCGCCGCAGTAGAGCAGGCGGCGCAGGTTCAGCACCGGCTCGTCGAGCTCGACCCCGCAGGCCTGCTCCAGCGCATTGCAGGCGCTGACCTGGTAGGCGACGGGGCAGATCCCGCAGATCCGGGAGGTGATGTCCGGAGGCTCGCGGAAATCCCTTCCCCGCAGGAACGACTCGAAGAACCGGGGCGGCTCGTAGATGTTCAGCTCCGCGCGCTGCACCCGCCCGTCGCGCACCGACACGTTCAGTCTGCCCTCGCCCTCGACGCGGGCGAGAGCACGGACCGTCAGCTCTCTACGGCTCCCGCTCACGGCGGTGCCTCTCGGCGAGCACGGGGGCGCCGACGTTGAACGTCGCGAAGGCGCGGTCGATGTCGTCGTCGCTCATGCCGCACGTGCGCAGCCACCCGGCCAGCGACGCGATGTTGGGGTCGGTCGTCGGCCCGAAACAGCCGTAGCAGCCGCGCGACTGCGCCGGGCACAGGGCGCCGCAGCCGGAGTGGGTCACCGGGCCGAGGCAGGGCGTGCCGTCGGCGACCATCACGCAGGTCAATCCCCGGCGCTTGCATTCGGTGCACACACTGGTGTTCGGGATGTTCGGCCGGCGGCCGGCCAGGAACGCGGTAATCACCTCGAGCAACTGGCGCCGGTCGATCGGGCAACCGCGCAACTCGAAGTCGACCGGCACGTGCGCCGCGATCGCCGTCGACGTCGCCAGGGTCTCGATGTACTCCGGGTGGGCGTAGACCATCGAGGTGAACTCGGCGACGTCGGCGAAGTTGCGCAACGCCTGGATGCCGCCGGCGGTTGCGCACGCGCCGATCGTGACGAGGGTCCGGGACTGCTCCCGGACCCGGTGGATGCGCGCGACGTCCGCGGCGGTGGTGATCGAGCCCTCGACCAGCGACAGGTCGTACGGACCGTCGTCGACGGCGCTCGACAGTTCGAGGAAATGGGCGATCTGCACCGCCCCCGACAGCGCGAGCAGTTCGTCCTCGCAGTCCAGCACGGACAGCTGACATCCGTCGCACGACGCGAACTTCCACACCGCGAGCTTCGGCCTGTCCATCACAGCTCCCGTACGTGCAGCAGCGGTCCGGCCACCGCGTAATCCAGCACCGGGCCGTCCCGGCAGAGCAGGATCTCGCCGAGCTGGCAGTGCCCGCACAGCCCGATCCCGCACTGCATGTTCCGTTCGAGCGAGACCCGGATATCCGGGGGCCGAATCCCTTTGCCCAGCAGCACCCGGGCCGAGAACCGCATCATCGCCTCCGGCCCGCACAGCAGGGCCGTCGTCCGCGCGGGATCGAGGTCGAGCCGGCTCAGCGGCTCGGTGACGAATCCGACGGACCCGGACCAGCCCTGGACCGGCTGGTCGATCGTCAGCCGGATCTCCACGCCGCCGTCGGCCCAGTCCTGTAGCTCGCGCCGATACAGGATCTCGGCCGGCCGGCGTGCTCCGACCACGAGCACGACGCGCCGGAAGTCGCCGCGCGCGGCCACCGCGCCGAGAACGGCGGCCCGCACCGCGGCCAACCCCACCCCGCCGGCGACGATCACCAGGTCCCGGCCCGTGCACGACTCGAGGTCCCAGCCCACCCCGAACGGGCCGCGCACGCCGACGATCGCGCCGGGCTCGGCGTCGTGCAGGGCCCGGCTCACCGCACCCACCTTCCGCACGGTGTGGACCAGTTCCCCGGTCGTGTCGGTGGGATCCCCGCTGACCGAGAGCGCGATCTCGCCGACCCCGGGGGCGTAGAGCATCATGAACTGCCCGGGCCGGAACCGCGGTCGCGGCGCCCCCAGCGGGGCCAGCGACAGCGTCACCGCATCGGCGGTCTCGACGGTCCGCGAGCGAACCCGGTGGGCGCTGGGCAGCATCGGCGCGCCCGGCGCCGCTGCGGTGTCGTGCGCGAGGTCACCGAACATCGGGACCCGCATACAGGTCCAGCAGTCGCGCCCGGGTGGCCTGCAACCGCTCCAGGAGGGCCCCGAACAGGGCCCGCATCACCGTGTATCCGAACTCGGCGTCGGCCTCGCTCAGCGCCTGCAGCGCCGCGGCGTCCACCTCCAGAGCCGAGGTCGCAGCGGCCGCGACGGCCCCGTAATGCCAGCGGTAGGGCGGCGTCAGCCACGACCATCCCAGGACGTCACCGTCGACGAACGTGTCGAGGGTGACCTGGCCGCGGCCGGGCACCACCGTGTACAGATCCACCCGGCCCTCCTGGAGCAGCCAGCAACTGCGCGCCTCCCCGCCCTCGTGGAAGACGTGCTCCCCGGCGGCGAAGCGGACCGGGTGGGCGAGCGCGGCGATCCGATCCCGCGCCTCCGGGCCCAGCCCCGCCAGAGCCCGGATGCCGTCGAGCGGTGGGGTCGTCATCGGTGCCCGTCCGGTTCGTCGTCGTGGGTGGCGAGCGCGCCGGTGAGGCGGGCCGCCTCCGCGGTGATGTCGATGCCGACCGGGCACCAGTCGATGCAGCGGCCGCAGCCGACACATCCCGAGCTGCCGAACTGGTCGTGCCAGGTGCCGAGCTTGTGCGAGATCCACTGCCGGTACCGGCTCCGGCCGGACGCCCGGACGTCACCGCCGTGGATGTAGGAGAAGTCCGGTTCGAAACAGGATGCCCAGTGCTGCCACCTTCCGGCGTGCCCGTCGGCGAGGTCGGTGACGTCCTCCGTCGACGTACAGAAGCAGGTGGGGCACACCATCGTGCAGTTTCCGCAGGTCAGGCAGCGATCGGCCACATCCTCCCAGACGTCCGCCTCGCGGGCGTCGCGGAGCATCGCCCGCAGGTCGACCTCGGGCATGCTCCGTCCCATCCGGTCGCCGGCCGCCGCCACCGCGTTGCGGGCCCCGGTGGTCTCGTCCGCGGTGGCGTCGCGGTGGGGGAGCAGGTCCAGGATGCGGGCACCCTCGTCGGTCCCGACGTCCACGAGAAAACGGTGTCCCTGCTCGTCGACGCGTTCGGTCAGGCCCAGGTCGTACCCCGGGCCCGCGGCGGGACCGGTGGCCATCGAGGCGCAGAAGCAGACCTCGCCGGGTTCGGTGCAGTTGACTGCGACGACGAACAGCCCGCGGAACCGTCGCGCGGTGGCCCCGTCGGGATGGGCGCCGCGGGTCAGCACCGTGCCCAGGATGCCGATCGCGGCCAGGTCGCAGCCGCGGACGCCGAGGAACGCGTACCGGGTCTCGTCCGCGGGTGGGGGCCGGTAACTGCCGTCCGGCGCGGTCGACCACAGTTGCTGTCGTGCGGGGTGCAGGAACTGCTTCCACGACTGCGGACCCGCGGAATGGCCGAACACGGCGGTGTCGTCGCGTCGCCGGAGCCGATACCGCCCGGGTGCGGTCGACACGCCCCACCCGTCGGGCAGCTCTCGTCCCGACCCGAGCTCGTCGAGCACGATGGCGTCGTCGCGGACGGTGGGGCCGACGACGCGATATCCCTCGGCCTGCAGCACCTCGATCAGCCGGTCGAGGTGGGCGCGGGACAGGATTGCCGGCGTCGGGGGGTCGGCGTGCGAATCCGCAATACCCATGGCAGCTCCCGTGATTCGAACGGTCACGACCCGGCGCAGCCCTCACTCGTCGCGCTGGTGGCCCCCTCGAGTATCGTCGCGGGCGTACCGCCCGGTCAACCGGTCGGCCGTCGCGGCCCGGTCAGTACGGGTCGAACCGGACGTTCTCGGCGGGGGTCCCGGTCTCGACGAGCGTGTGCAGGGTCGCGCGGACCATCGCCGCGGACCCGCACACGAGCACCTGGTGGTCGCCGAACGCCCCGTAGGAGGTGACCACCTCGTCGAGGCTGCCCTCGAGCAGCTCGTCGGGGTGGAACCCGGGATCGCCGACGTGGGCGACGATGCGGTCGTACCACTCGTCGGGGATCCCGGGGTCGTCGACCGACTCGACCACCGGCACCACGGTCAGCCACGGCAGCGTCTCGGCGAGCAGGATCAGCATGTCGGCGGCGTACAGGTCGCGGGGCGTGCGGCCGCCGACGAACAGGAAGGTCTGGGGCGGGTCCGGCCGGCGCGCGACGTCGAGGATCAGCGCCCTCAGCGGGGCCAGGCCGGTGCCGCCGGCCACCATGATCACGATGCGGCCGGAGTCGTCGACGTGCAGGTTGCCGCCCTGCGGCGCGCCGATCGTCCACACGTCGCCGGGCCGGGTGGCGGTGACGATGCTGCCGCTGACCCAGCCGCCGGGGACGGTACGGACGTGGAACTCGAGCTTGCCGTCGAGCGACGGGGGCAGTGCGGGGGAGAGGCGGCGCGGCAGCCGGGGGTGCTGCGGCACGGTGACGTCGACGTACTGCCCGGGCGCGAACGGCACCATCGCGTCGTCGCATTCGAGGCGTACCACCGCGACGTCGTGGCGGAGCCGGTGGTGCTCGACGACGGTCGCCGACCACACCGTGTCGGGGGTGTGCAGGGTCTGTCCGGCCGGCTGCATGGTGTGACTCCCGGTGCTCGAGCGTGAAGGTGGCCCCACTCTAGGGGAGGTAGGCGCCGCACCCGGAATGGAACATGTTCCAATTCTGCCGCCGATGCGGTTATGGTGACGAAGGGTGATCCCTGCCACGTCGAGCCGTCACCACGCCGCCCCATCGATCGGAAGGACGACCATGACCGACGAGTACGCCGACCTGCATCGCCCCGTGTTCACCGCGGACCTGCTCATCACCGCCCTCGAGCGCAGCGCCGAGAAGCCGGCCCTGTACCTCGGCGACGTCGTGCTCACCGGCGGGGAGATGCGCGACGAGATCAGCCGGTTCGGGCAGGCACTCGCCTCGGTCGGGGTGGGGCAGGGATCGTCGGTGGCGATGCTGTCGAAGAACCGCCCCGAGGTTCTCATCTCGATGGGCGCGACGATGGTCGCCGGCTGCCGCAACAGCGCGCTCAATCCCATGGGTTCGCTGTCGGACCACCTCTACATCGTCGACGACGCCGCCATCGAGACCCTCATCTTCGATCCGAACCACTTCGAGGAACGCGCCGCCGAACTGAGGGCACAGGTGCCGACGCTGAAGAACGTCTTCTCCCTCGGCCCGTCGGAGGTCGGCACCGACATCCTCGCCCTGGCCGCACAGTTCACGCCGCAGCGGCTCGTCGCCGCGCCGGTGGCGGCCGAGGACACGTCGAGCATCGTCTACACCGGCGGCACCACCGGCAAACCCAAGGGCGTCATGGGCTCGTTCCGCTCCGGCGCGACGCTCACCCAGATCCAGATGGCCGAATGGCAGTGGCCCGACGAGCCGCGCTTCCTGATCTGCACGCCGCTCTCGCACGCCGGCGCCGCGTTCTTCGTCCCGACGCTGCTGCGCGGCGGATCCCTCTACGTGCTGCCGTATTTCGAGCCGGGCCTGGTGCTCGAGACGATCGAGAAGCACCGCATCAACGCCACCATGCTAGTGCCCACGATGATCTACCTGCTGCTCGACCACCCCGATTTCGACCGCCGCGACCTGTCCAGCCTCGAGACCCTGTTCTACGGCGCGTCGGCGATGTCCCCGGCGCGGCTGCGGGAGGGCATCGAGCGGCTGGGCCCGGTGTTCTTCCAGTTCTACGGGCAGAGCGAATGCGGGATGACCATCTCCGTGCTGCGCAAGGAGGACCACCTCGCCGACGATCCGGAACGCCTCGCCACGTGCGGGCGGCCGGTCCCGTGGCTCGACGTGCGGCTGCTCGACGACGACCTGAACGAGGTGCCGCGCGGGGAGCTGGGGGAGATCTGCGTGCGCGGGCCGCTGGTGATGAAGGGATACCTCGGCAAACCCGCAGAGACCGCCGAGGCGCTGCGGGGCGGCTGGCTGCACACCGGCGACGTCGCCCGGGCCGACAAGAACGGTTTCCTCACCATCGTCGACCGCAAGAAGGACATGATCGTCACCGGCGGATTCAACGTCTTCCCCCGCGAGATCGAGGACGTCATCTCCGCGCATCCGGCGGTCGCGTCCGTCGCGGTCGTCGGCGTGCCCGACGCCAAGTGGGGCGAGGCCGTCAAAGCCTGCGTGGTGCTGCGCGACGGCCGGTCGGTCCGCGCGGAGGAGCTGATCGAGAGAGTCCGCGCCGCAAAGGGTTCGGTGCACGCACCGAAGTCGGTGGACTTCCTCGACGCGCTGCCGCTCACCCCGTTGGGCAAGCTGGACAAGAAGACTCTGCGCGCGTCGTACAGATAGGCGGAACATTCGTTTCGCAACCGAGGCAGGTTGTGCGGCGGGTAGAAACCGACGTCGGATCCTCACGAACACGGACGTCGAGGCTCTACAACTCGCGGCATCCGTAAGTGTTCCGTCCCTCGGAGCTGCAATGAGTTCGGAAATCGGCCCACCGAACACTGGCGTTCGGTTTCGTTCGGGAGGATATTCGAACGGTGGGGATTGCAGTCCGGTGCCAGGGGTGGATCCGAAATGCCAACGTCGGAAATTTTGAGGGCAAAACTTCGAGTGCCCGCTCAACGTGGGTTGCGGCGAGAAAGGTTGTTGAAACAATGCTATGACGAGTTGACCCCCGTGGTCGTCGTCGTCGGTCCGGCGGGATCAGGGAAATCGACATTGTTGTCCCAGGTCGCCGCGTCGACTGACTCCCCGGTCGGGTGGTATCGGGTGACCGAGGACGACTCGACCGAACATGCCTTCGGTAAATATCTCTGCGCTGCTGCTCGGGAAATGGGCGTTGCTCTCGACCCGGAAACGAATTCGATCGACGCTGTTCTCGGCGAATTGGACAAAATCGGCGACGTCGATGCATTGTTGATCATCGACGATGCTCACGAGATCGCCGATAGTGGCGCCGAAACGGCACTGGGTCGTTTCGTCGCATTGCGCCCTCCTCGTCTACGCATCATCCTCGGAACGCGGCGCACCCTGGAAATCAACTTACCCCGACTCGTTGTGTCGGGCGAGGCTCGCGTGATCGATCAGGACCAGTTGCGATTCCGGTCGTGGGAAGTGGAAGAGCTGTTCGCAACCTTCTACGGCGAGCCACTCTCGCCTGAGCCGGCAGCCAGACTGACGCGCCGGACAGGAGGATGGGCAGCAGGCTTGCAGCTGTTTCATCTCGCCACGTCCAAACTCGCGGACTGCGACCGGCAGCGTGCCGTCGGCCACCTCACGGGGCACTCCAGACTCGTCCGGGCGTACCTCGCCCGTAACGTTCTGGCGGAACTGCCGGCCGATCAGCGATGGTTCATGACGCACACCGCCTCGCTCGAGCTCATGACACCTGCCCTCTGCGACACTCTGCTGGGAATCAGCGACAGCGGACGCATTCTTCAGCAGTTGACCGAACATCAGCTGTTCACCGAGTGCGACGACGTCGGTCGGACCTTCCGGTATCACGAGGTGCTCCGGACATACCTCGAGCTCGCATTGCTGGAAGCCAACGGGGAGAGGGAAACCAAGGCGTGGTACCTACGGACAGCCCGGGTGTTGGAGGAGGCCGGCGAGCACCGACATGCCGCCCACGCCTATGCCAAGGCATCGGACTGGGCGGCGGTCTCGCGACTGGTCCGACACGCAGCCAGCTGCACCGTGCCGATAGGGAACGACGATCCCCTTATTACATGCAGCGAGTGGCAGACCGATCCGTGGCTGGCACTCGCGTTGGCGCGCTTGCGCGTGCGGGAGGGGGCCATCGCCGAAGCCGAACAAGTCTATCGAGCGGCGCGCGAGTTGCTCGACGACCCGGAGTTCGTCGCACGGTGCGAATCCGAGCGGCGCGAACTGCTGGCATGGCTGCCGGGAGCGTCGGTCGACGCGCGACTCCTGCAACACTGGCTCGGGCCCCTGCGGGCCGCATTGCGGGCCCCTAACACTGGGCGCGCCGCAACCGAACCAGGAGCGCCGAAGGCGCGATTCGTAGAGGGGATGTGCGCCCTCAGCGCGGGCGACATCGCCTCGGCCAGAGAGGCAATGGTCGAGGCGCAAGCCGCGGACGAGCAGATTGCCGCGATCTCGTCACGGTTGGTGGTCACGATCGTCGATGCGCTTCGCGGAGCGATGCCAGATCCTGCGGTAGTGAACGATCTGGCGTCGAGATGCTATCGGGAGGGCCTGCTGTGGCTCGAGAGAGTTTGCCGCGGCCTGCAGGAATTGGTGCTCATGCGGGACCTTCCCGCCGAGTGGCGCGCCGACATCTGCGAGGAAATGCTGGTCGAGTGCGAGAAGGTCGACGATCACTGGGGCGCTGGACTGCTGACATTCGGGCTCGCGCTCGTCGCGCTGCACCGACGTGACCCGACGGCGTTCGATCGGTTCGAGGATGCGGCACGCCGCTTCGAGCGCCTGAATGCGCCGGTTCTCGTGGTGTGGAGTCGTGTCCTGGGGCTGAACCCGGCCGCCCCCGACATCGTCGCCCGGTCGAAACAGGCAGCCGCCGCCGCACACGGCGTCGGACTGCACCGAGCCGAGATGATGGCATTGTCGTACGCAACAGGCTACGACAAGAGTCGCTCTCCCACTCTCAAAGAACTTGCGCCAATGACGGCCCATCAGACGGATCCGATCCGCGGTGCCGTGCTTCCCGCGATCGGGATCTTCTGCTTCGGCGGATACCGACTGGAGGCATTCGGACAAATCGTCGACCTCACAGGTCTCCGGCCCCAGGCACGGATACTGCTGCACCTCCTGTCGATGACCCCGAACCTCGATTACCACCGGGAGGTGCTCGAAGATGCGCTGTGGCCCGGTGCCGCGCACGAGGTGGCATGCCACCGATTGCAGGTCGCAGTCTCGAGCGTGCGAGGTCTGCTCGGTGAGTACGGGATGACGCTGCAGCGCAGCGACGAGTCGTATCGATTGGCGACGCCCGGGTATGTCTTCTCGGACGTGGTCGAATTCGAACGCGCGTTGTCGAATGCCGCCGCCCGAACCGACCCGGAGGCGGCACGTGACCGGGTGGCATCCCTCGAATACGCGCTCACTCTCTACACCGGCGACCTCCTCCAGGAAGATGGTCCCGCGGAGTTCGTGGCCTCCGAGCGACATCGGCTGCGCAGTGCCGCTGCGAGCGCAGCCGTGGCACTCGCCGAAGACTATGTGGCGCTCGGTGACAGCGTGAAAGCCGACATCGCTGCCCACCGTGCGGTGGATCTGAACCCTTATCAGGATCGGCCCTGGTGGATCATGGTCGATATCCGCGAGAAGGCCGGCGACATGAGCGCCGCCGAACAGGTACGACTCGACCATCGACGGGTGCAGGAAGAACTCGGTCTCGTCGAGAGTTGATCAAACGGCGCCTCCGGAAATCTCGACTCGGTGCGGAATATGTGCAGGCTTGACCGCCTCGACCAAGGCGTCGAATCGGCGTTCGTCGACCATCCTCGGGTCGGTGACGGTCAGGCGGACGACAAGATAGGGATGGGGACTTCCCGGTGGTGCGACACCGGCCGTGGCGGAACCCACGGTCCCTCCGGACTCCTCGATCTCGGGCTCGAGGTCGAACACGGCCGCTACGGCCTCCCTGATCCCATGCACGGTTCCGCGAACCGCCATCGTCCGGACTCCTGCGGCGATGAGGTCGCGTCGGCGGGATTCGGATTCGTGGCCGTCGAAGGCGAGTCCGATCCAGCCGGCGAGCCAGCCGAGCATGTCCTCCGGCGTGGTGTGTGGATCCAGGTAGGCACAGAACGAATCGAGGGTCGCCAGTATCGGCGCGAGGACCTCGTCGAATGCGTCGCAGAGCTGTTGTGTGCGCGCATCCTGTCGATACACCGCGGGCATTGTCTCGACGAGTGGTCGCGGGGACGACAGCGCTGCGAGGGTGCCTCTCATGCCGTCATCACCACCTGGTGGTCGTACGAGTAAACGAGCGTGTCCGCGGCCAGCGGCAAGACCGATGCGCGTTCCCCGCGACTGCCCGTGACGGGATCCGCGGGATACAACCGGATCGACGTGCTGCTCGACATCTCGAAGCCGGGCACCGCACTGATCGCCGCCGCGATCTCACCGTCGCGCACCGCGCGGCCCAGCGGCCAGCCTCGGCCGTCCCGTCCGCCACGCAAGGGGTCGAGATAGCGGTACAGGACATCGAGCAGACCCGATTCGACCTGGGCGGCAGTGAATCCGGGTCCCGGACGCACGTTCACCACGACGACCGTCACGGCCCGATAGACCGGTGGTTCGATGATCAGACGGGTGCCCACGAGCCGGCGTTCGTCGAGATACCGCCGGATTCGCTGGACGGTGTCGTCCGGGGGTTCGAGATCGGCCAGGGCGATGTGTCCCGCATCGTCTGGACGGACGTGGGGAACCAGGAGGACCCGGACCACGCCCGCCTCGGACGCGTCGTTGGACGGAAGACAGTGCACACGAGCGGTCTCCGGCGCGACCTCGCGTGTCAACTCCTCGAAGTCGCGGGCGGTCACCGCGCGCCCGCGGGAGCGCAACAGCAACGGTCCGCGGATCTTGAGTTCCTCCAGGGTTTCCGGGGGTGCACCGCCGATCGCCGGGCCGCGATTCTCGATTCGGGAGATATAGGGCACGCTCGTCTTCAGCACCCGGATCCGTCCGGACGCGACATTCCCTTCGGCGCCGCCGCCCGTCCGATATGCGGCCATGCGTATCGCCGACGATTTCGCCGGCACCGCACCGTACCGCCGCAGGGTCCCGTCGGCCTGACGCAGGGCGGGACCGAAGGACACCTCGCCGGTGACTGCGTCGACGTGGAACACCTTGTCCTGCGCGGTCGATTCGGCGAAGTGTTCCACGTGATGCCACCGCGACTCCTGGCCGGCGTCGACGACCACCATGCTGCATCCCGGCCACCGCAGGACCGGCGTGTGGCGCACCCGAAGGTGCTGGTCGGCAGCACCGTCGGAGACCCCGAGGAACTCGTCGTGCACCACACGGGCGTGGATGACCGGAGTGGTGCCGCCGATCGTCCGGGCGGTGATCTTCCGGATGCGGGGAGGTTCGGAGTAGGTGCGTTCGCCGCTCTCGGTTTCCCGCAGCCGACAGCGGATCCACGCCCGGCGCACGCCGGCGAACACCGATTCCGTGTGCTCCGGGGGGATGTGCAGGACCACGTCGCCGGGCTTGTTCAGGCCTCCCGTCTGGTCGCGGTCGACTTCGCAGCGCTGCCAGCCGGTGGGGGTCCTGGCCTCCCAGACCCGCGGTGGTCGTCGTGGATCGACACCGATGCCGGAGACCTCGCAGTCGATCCGGAGCAGTACCGCGCAGCGCGGAACGGCATTCGACAAGCCGATCACCAGGGAGTCCCCGGGGCGCGGGACCGGTGAGAAACATGTGAACCCGGCCGAGCCGCGCATCTCGTTGGTGCGTTCGACCGGTTCCGAGCCGACCAGCTGGACGCCCACCCAGGCGGCGCTGCAGGGAACGATGTCGAGGCGCTCCGCCGTCGAGAACACGACCGGCTCGGTGACGTCCGTGCGATCCGTCGCCACCTCGGTCTCCGCGCGCACGACGACCGTCTGCGGTTGCGGTGCGGACAGCCAGAAGGTGACCGCCCCCTGAGCAACTCCCGGTGGTCGTCGCTCCACGCCGATCAGTTCCAGGAACTTGAGGTAGTTCCGGTTGGGGACGCGATTGAGCCGGTAGATGAGCTGGTCGACCATCATCGCGAACGTCTCGATGAGCGTGATGCCGGGATCGGAGACGTTGTGGTCGCTCCATTCGGGGCATCTGTCCTGAACCAGTCGACGTGCGTCGTCCACCAGTTGCTGGAAGGTTCTGTCGTCGAGGTTCGGGGCGGGGAGCACGGAGTCACTTCCTCTGCGGTGGTTCGACGGCCGTGAACGACTCGGCGGGTTCGTCGACGATCAGATAGAACGGGAAGACGAGATTGCGGACGTCGTTGCGCTCGCGGAGCGAATAGGAGATGTCGATGTAGCAGGTCGTCGGTACGTCCGGATCGAACCGGACCACCACGTCGACCAGGTCGATGCGGGGCTCCCAGCGGGTGAGGGCATCGTGCACATCGGCGGCGATCGCAGCCGCGGTCCCGTCGTCGGCGGGTGAGAAGACATGATCTTGTACGCGGCACCCGAACTCGGGTCGCATCGGTCGTTCGCCCGGTGTGGTTCGCAGGATCAGCTCGATCGCCTGCTCGATGTCGCGGGGCCCCGACGCCAGCGCCACCGCGCCCGCGGCGTCGAAGCCGACGGGATAGTTCCAGCCACGCCCGACGAAATCGGTGGACATGGGTCAACCTCCGATCAGGACAGTGAGGGCGCCGGAGACGATCGGAGCTCCGCAGGCGGACATATCTCCTATCCGTGCGGCAGGCATCCCGCCGATGAGGACGGTGGCCGAGCCGGGTCCGACGATCGCCGAGGGTGGGTGCGGTGGGGGAGGTGGGAAGCTGCAGATGTGCGGGGTTCCCACCGTCGCCGCCGGTTGACCGGCGATGAGGACGGTGGGGACTCCCGGAGGGCCGATGACTCCGGGATGGCCTGTGGGATCACCGACGCGCGCGGCAGGGGGCACGACCACCTCCTCAGTTGATCTTGACGAGTGCACCGGAGACGATTGCCGGTCCGCCGGACTTGAACTCGGCGGTCGCGCTCGCCGTCACCTTCACGCTCGGGCCGCCGACCTTCACGCCGGTCGTGTCCGCCTCGACCGTTCCCCGGGCGCCCGCGATCTTGACCGAACGCTTGCCCTTCAGGACGATCTCACCCGACGTGAGCTCGATCTTCGAGTCTGCGCCGTCGATCACCACGCCCTGAGTTCCCTCGACGAGAATCCGTCCGTCACTGTGTATCTCGATCTTGGTGCCGATCTTGTCCAGCGACAGACGCAGTCGTCCGTCACCGGTCTCGGCCAGGATGCCTTCGGTCTTCCCGTCCTCGTCGAGCAGATCGATCCGGTGTCCGTTGCGGGAGACGAACGAACGACGATTGACCGCTCCCGATCCGGCGTCGACGAGATCCGGTCCCTTCGTGTCCGGTGTGTCGATTCCGTTGTGCAGCCCGGCGAGGACATAGGGTCGATTCGGGTCATTCTGTTCGAAAGCGACGAGCACTTCGTCTCCGACCTCGGGGACGACGAGTGCGCCGCGATCCTTCCCGGCGCCCGGCTGCACGACGCGCGCCCAGTCGCTGACGTAGTCCTCGGACAACCACGGGAAGGTCAGACGGACCCGGCCGAGCTGTTCCGGGTCGCGGGCGTCGCTGACGACGGCCACGACCACTCCGTAGTCCGCCTCGCCACCGGTGCCGGACGACAGCCCGAACAGGCTGCGTTCCTCCCTGCCGGTGACGGACAGCGACGTGGTGTAGCCCCCGGCGCCGGGCACGTACCGATGGCGGGCTGCGGTCACGAGGTACTTCCCGTCGAACGGTTCACCCATGTTCGCCAGGCAGATCGGGGTGTCCGCCCGCAGTTTCGGGTTCCCGCGGACGAGGGCCTCGACCTGAGCGAACGACCCGCCGATCACCTCGGCGAGAGCGGTCGCCGCCGAGTCGGCTTCGGGCTGGGTGCGGTAGGCGACGTCGGAGGCGACGTAGGTGGGGTCCCCGAAGGTCGCCGCGACCTCCGCCGGGGTGATCGTCGGCAGCACCGCGCTCTTCGTCTCCGCGGGTGCTTCGGCCACGATCGCCTGCTTCTGCGCGATGTCCCACCCCCGTACCTGAACCTTGGCGACCTGCTCGGCGGCGGTCACCACCGAACGCACCCGCAGCAGATCGGTTCCGAAGGTCAGCACGAGCGGATCCCGGCTGGAGGTGCCCTCGGCCTGCGGGGCCTCCTCGGCGGGTTTCCGGGGACCGAAGTCGAGTTTGTTCTCGCGCACGGCGACCTCGAAACCGACCCGTCGCGCGAGGCCGACGAGGAATTCCCAGTCGGTTCGGCCGCACTGGGACAAGTGATCGAAGACGGTTCCGGTGGACGTGATGTTGCCCAGTTCGATGCCGGCGTCACGTGCAACGCCGACCGCCGCGTCCGACGCCGTCGTCTGGGTGAAGGCCCGGGTGTGCCGGCCGCGGAAGAGCCGGTGGGACGCGTCGTAGCCGCGCACGGTCGTGAACGTTCCCGTACCGTCGAATTCGAGTTCGACGGCGGTGACCTCGCCTGTCACCAACGGTTCCGGAACGGCGACCGCGTCGGTGACGACGGCGATCCTCAGCTCGGAGCCGATCTTGATCTTCGATTTGGCGAGCAGGGTCCGGTCGGTGTCGCGGAAGCGCAGGGCAAACATGTCGGGCACCTGCAGGCTCGAATCCACGAATGCCGTTGCGAGCACGGCCACGAGATCGTCGGCCAGACGATCGCCGTCGACCTCGATCTCCAGTCCGGATGCCGATGTCATCGCAGCGATCCGATCTTCGTGAGCAGGTCCGTCACATTCGGCAGCACGAGCGATCGGCCGGGCGGGAGGCGCGTCGGGTCGTCGATTCCGTTGTAGGCGGCCACCGCTCGCCACATGGCTGGATCTCCGTATTCGCGATAGGCCAGCAGGTGCAGCGTGTCGCCCTCGATCACCTCGTGGACCCGGGAGTGGGTGACCGAACCCGACGACGGATTCTGCCGGCTCGTCTCGCCCGGCATCTCCTCCAGGCTCACGCTGCACACAGCGCGGATCGGTTTGCCGGACGCCGAGAAGAGGGTGTACTTCGCGCTCACCTGGGTGACGAAGGCATTGAAACTCGTGGTTCCACCCCACTTCAGCACCACCAGCGGCGGCATGGGCTTCTTGTCCTTCTCGTCGACCGGGACGCAACACGAGAAGAGCTTGTCGACGCACTTCGCGACGTCGGTGTCCTGTTTGAAGGTCGCGTCGAAGAACATCTCCAGGGTGAGCTTGCACGGCTCGGGCCCGGAGTATTCCGGTGGGCCTGCCTTCTTCGTTCCTTTGGCCGGGCTCCGGTCCCACTTCGCGGACTTGGAGATGGTGATCTCCTTGGGATTGAACTGGAACGCGATCGTCCCCAGCGAACTGCCTCGCTTGCTTCCACCCACGGCCTTCTCCGCCTTGTAGAGGAGCAGCTCCGCGTGGCTCTGCGCCTCGGGTGGTGGCGACGGTTTCTTCGCGGCAGCCTTTCCAGCCTTCTTTGCCGGGGCCGTGCCGGGGGTATTGGCCAGTGCGATCGGATCGGACATTCGTCGGCCTTCACTTCGTAGGTCCCGGCAGGATGCCGTGGTGTGCGATCTCGAGGGTCTCGGTGGCGACCTTCGCGGTGTCGACGTTCAGGCTCGGGCCGGTCCACCGGACCGGCACGACGCCGCGCAACGACCAGCCGGCGATGACCGTTCCGTCCGCCGTACGAGCAGTGATGCCAGCCGTGGTGGGTTGGAGATCCTCGAGGGCCTGGCTGAGCCATTCGGTCAGTTTGCGGCTGTTCGGGCCGACCGGTCGAGTGAGTTTGACGTTGGTGAACTTCATGCGAGTGGGAAGCTGCCACACCATGGTGTTGTTGCCGCCCTCCTCACGCTGCTCCATGACGATCTCCACCCCGAGTCCTTCGCAGCTGTTGAAGGAGCCCAGGTCCGTGCCGTCCACCTCCACCGTGAAACACACGCTCACGGCAGGGTCGTCGTCGGAGGTCGACATCGATTGCTCCTTCGGCTCAGATTTGTGGATCGGCGAGCAGACCGGCGCGTTCCCGGTCGAGCCACAGTTCCGTCTTGATGCGGGTGACGATCGGTTCGTAGAGGCGGTTGGCGAGATCGTCGATGTTCATGCCCGCGAGGGGGCCGGCCGGGGACGCGGTACCGGCGATCGGAGTTGCCGTGGTCGGAGGGTGTGGTTCTGTGGTCGAAGCCGGCTCGGATGGAGGGGAAGGCTCCTCCAGGCGCTGAGCGACGGGGGCTTGCCGTGTCGGCTCGACGTCGTCGTCGTCGACCTCACGTGCGACGTGGGCGAACATCTCCCGAAGCGACACCGGTCGGTCGATTCCGCCGGAGAGCGGTCCCGGCGCCGGAGCCGTGATCGGCGATCCGATACCTGCGGGTTGCGAAGTGCCGGTGTGTCGCTGGACTGTGATCGGTGGGTTCGGTGCACCGCGAAGGGTGACCATGGGTGCGGAGGGGCTTGGGTCTACGTCATGGCCCGCGTTGCGGTGGGGCGGGGCGCCGGGCGTCCCGGGCGGATCGGCAGGAACGGCCGCTACTCGCATGAGCGGAACCGGCTCATCCTGCACCGCTGTGTGAGGAGGATCCGGGACGAATTGCACCGACGTAGTCGGGTGGGGTTGCGGCGCAGCAGGAGCGGTGACGGTTTCAGATGTGAGGTTCCGCTGCAACGGGATCCGATGCGGTGGGACGAGTGGTTCTCTTCGGTCGGTAGAGCTGGAGCGGACCGTCTCCGGTGTCGGTGTCGGTGTCGGTGGTAGGGGATGTGTCGGAACCACCGGCCGGGACGCGACATCGTCCGGCACCGGCGTCATGTCATCAGCGATGCTCGACGTATCGGCCGGGTTCTCGGATGCCTCGATCGACTCGATCTCGTCTGTCAAAATCGGCTGCACAGGAGAGCTTGTAGGGCTGGTTGCGTCGATCGGCGTCTCGGAATTTCTCGAGACGGTGGGGACGGTCCGGGTAGGCGAGGGATCGACGTCCGGTGCTCGGTTCGGAACCGGATCAGGCGTTCGCGATCGACTCGACGCTCCGTTCGTGGGAGCGTCGTCGACCCGTTGGACGCTCGGGGCGACCTGCAGCGGAGCTTCTTCGCCGCGAGATCGATGTTCGACCGGGTCGGGAGCGGCGGTGTGACGAGCGACCACGGGGACAATCGGGGCGGGTTCACTCGCCTCGAGGACCGGGCCCGTGACGGTCGGACTCGGCTCGGGATCCGGACTGTCTCCGGGATCCGGAACCGGAACAACGTCGCGCTGCACTATCGGAGGTGCAGGGACCGAGGACGACGACGGGGACGCTCTCTCCGGGACTACGCGGGGCGCAGAGACGAGGTCGTGCGGGATGACGGTCTCGTGTGAAGTGACGGCTTCGGGTGACGGGATGACCCGTTGGACAACGCGCTCTTCGAAGGGCAGGGACGTGGGCGCCGAACGAGGTGCACGCAGCGGTTCGGGGATCGGTGTGCTCGCAGGGCGAGGTTCTTCAGGCGGGGGTGTCTGCACCGACGGTAGGTCGAGTGTGGGCTGCACCGTCTCGACCGCGGTGTCATCGGCTCGGATGTCGAGGCGAATGGGGCGACGGTGGGGTTCGGGTGTGGCGGGATGCTCGGTCGAGTCCGGAGCCGGAGCCGGTTCCGGCCCCGGGGTCGGAGGCGATGACGAACGTTCGAGGCACGGCGCCGATACTTCTGCCGCCGATCGCTGGACGGGACGGCGGAGTGGCTGCTCGCGCGGGGGAGGAAGCCGATCGATGCTCTGCCGTTCCACGTGCGGCGATTCGTGATGCGGGGGACGCGCCCGCGTCCGTTGCGGTTGCGGTTCGAGCTGGGGCTGCGGGCGTGGCTCGATGGATACTCGCTGTGCGACCTCGGGCTGCAGCACCGACGGTGGATCCACGGGCCGGTCCTGCACAACCTCCGCGGGGTCCGAATCCTGGTGGCCCGCGTGGGCAGAGAGAGGCAGGATCCGTCCCACCGGAAGCTCGTCGACCGGGAACGTCGAAACAGTAGGGAGTGCCCGTTCGTCGTCCGGTGGCGACGCAGTGACCATCTCGTCGATCTCGGTATGTGCACCGGGTACCTCGTTCGATACGGGCGACGAGTCGAGGTGACGAACGGGAGCAGGCGGCGGAGCCGTGTCGGTGGGGGTGGACGGCACGGCACCGACCCTTGCTCGCTGGAGGGAGCCCGGGGGCCGGTGGTGCCGCTGTGCGACGGTGTGGGGGGTTGGACCGTCGTGCCGGGACACCGGCGTAGACGTAGGGGCCGCGGTCAGCGACAACCACGGCACACCGGCGCCGACCGTCGGGAGCGGTTCGACGAGAGCCGGCGATCGGGAGGTTGTGAGCGTTCGAGTGAATCCGTCGAACTGTGTGGTCGACTCGATCGGTTCGACCACCCGCTGCACCGGGGGCAACGACAGCCGTTCGCGAGAGGTCCGCGAGGGGCGAACGTCCGGACGTTCGGGCGGTGTCCGGGCCGGTTCGGCCGACCGGCGTTGCCACGGCCATCGGATGGTCATCGCTCACCTCCTCGCGGATTCCGGCGCCAAGTTCCGGCTCAAGCGCACATACCGTTGCCGATCTGCGTGTTCGAGGTCGAGGATCGTGTCGAACGACCAATGCAGGTGATAGGCGATGTACGCGACCTCGGCGTGCAGACGTTCGGTCCCGTACGTCACGATTCCCCCAGGCGGCCCCCGGCGATGTCGACGGCGAAGTCGCATCCGCACTCCGGACAGGTGACGCCCGCCCGGGTGTGCCCGTCCTGATTGATCCGCCGATACAGATCCTGGAGGAAGGCGAGGTCGGACGCGAACATGTTCTCCACGACTCCGGCGTGCACGTCCTCGATGCCGCCGAGCCGGGACACGACCCGACTGATCAGCACCACCGTCAGATACGACGGATCCTCCCGCACCCGGTCGTCGCGTTGGGAGACGAGTTCGTCGCGGGCCGTGGCGAGACGCATGACACCGTCGCGGTGGACGGTGCCTGCCGAATCGATGTAGCCACGGGGCAACAGGAAACCGAATTCCGTGCGCAGCGCTTCTCGGGTACCCGAAGTTTCTGCCGAACGGTCCGGCTCGTGCTCCACTGTCAGGGTGGAGGTGCTGGTTCTACGCACCGTCCACCTCGACGCGTTCGAAGGTCAGTACCAGTTTCTCCGTCATGACGCTGGTGTCGCCGGCCTTCATAGAGCTGACCTCAAGGCTCTTCGGCCAGGCATTGGTGAGTGTGTATCGCTTGACGGGCTGTCCTTCGTAGTCGTACACCACGATGGCGCCGCCCTTGCGAACGTCCTTCATCTTTCCCAGCTGAGAGTCCTTGATCCACTTGTCGAATCCGTGGTCCTCGGTGAGCGGCCGGGTGAGAGTGACCTCACCGGCCTTCCAACGTCCGGGAAGCTTCTTGACGAGGTACTTTCCGTCCTTCGCTTCGTTGGACTTGTACTCGATGACGTCCTGTTCCATTTTCAGGCCGGTCACCTCGGTGATGGCCTTGATCTGAAGCCCGTCGAACTCGAGTCCGAACGAGTGGCCTACCGAGCTGTCGAATTCCGGTAGAGGCATTGCGGTTCCTCACTGTTCGATACGTCGATCACTCGGCGACCAGGCTGGTGCCGCCGGAGAACTGGGACAGTCGGAAGATCACGAACTCGGCTGGCTTCACCGGGGCCACGCCGATCAGGCAGACCACTTCACCCGCATCGATTCCCTCGGCGGGGTTCGTCTCCTCGTCGCACTTGACGTAGAACGCCTCGTCGGGAGTGCTGCCGAACAGTGCGCCCTTACGCCACTCGTTGACGAGGAAGGCGCTGATCGTCCGGCGCAGCTTCGCCCACAACGCTTGATCGTTCGGCTCGAAGACGACCCAGTCCGTGCCGTTGAGGATGGATTCCTCGAGGTAGTTGAAGAGCCTGCGGATGTTGAGATAGCGCCAGGCCGGATCGGAGGACAGCGTGCGGGCTCCCCACACGCGGATCCCACGGCCGGGGAACGAGCGGATGCAGTTGATGCCTACAGGATTGAGCAGGTCGTGTTCGTTACGGGTGATCTGCGTCTGCAGGGAGACGACACCGCGCAGCACCTCGTTCGCGGGGGCCTTGTGTACACCTCGCGTGTCGTCGTTGCGCGCCCAGACGCCGGCGACGAAACCGGAAGGCGGGAGGTAAGTTCCACCGTCCGTGCTCACCCACGGCCAGTACAGGGTTGCGTACTTGGAGTCGTAGTTTGCCTTGTCGCTCTTCCACTCCTTGATCTGTTGCGCATTGAGGCCGGGCGGCGGGTCGAGGATCGCCATCCGGTCACCCATCAGCTCGCAGTGCGCGATCATGGCCTGCTGGACGGAGATGACGGTGTCGAGGTCGATCGCGCTGCGCTGGTAGGCGGTGACCAGATCAGGAACGCAGATCATGGTGATCTCGTCGATCGCCTCGAGACCGGAAAAACCGGTGCGTTCCGAGACGTCACCGACGTAGTCGTCGGTCGTGAGTTGAGCGGACGGCAGCAGCGCTGGTTGTGCGGGTGCCGCCAGCGTCACCTTCTTGCCGACGGCGAGTTCGTCGGAGGCCTGGGCGTTGGGGATCTGTTCGAGCTTGATCGTCCGGGATTGGCCGTTGACGACGGTCGCGGCATTCGTCTTGCCCCGTCCGGGCGTGACACCCGAATGCTCCTCGACGGTTTCACCGCCCCTGCGGACGACGAGCTTGAAGGTCCCGTCCGCGGGCTCTGCGTCACTCGGCACGACTTCTACTTCGATGCCGGATTCGGCTGCGGCCGGGTCGATCGCGAGCACACGGAAGTTGCCGAGAATGCCCTGCGGGGCAGCCTCGACGGGCTTGGGAGCTGACTTCGAACCGCTGTTGCCGTTGCTGTCGCCGATGCGAACGATGTACGCGTTGCCGCCACCGTTCTGGAAGTACGCATAGACCGACCGCGCGAGGCATGCGCCATCGACGAAACCACCGAAGAGACCGGTGAACTGGGTCCAGTTACTGACGAGGGTCGGTTCGTTGAACAGCCCTTTCTCCGACAACCCGACAAAGGCGGCGACGGCGGTCCCGACGCCTTCGATCGGCCGGGATCCGGAGTCAACCTCTTCGACGTAGACCCCGGGCGACAGGTAGGTCGGCATGGCGCCTCCTCGGATGGCGTTCGGTGAGATGGGTTGATGGTGGCCCGATTCTGTGGAGCGGCACAGATGCGGGGGGACGGACGGTCGGGTAGGGGGAAGTGCGCGAAAGGGCACAACGCGTGAGACCGCAGGCAGGATTCAGGGCCCTACGGTATGAGCGCGAACACTGTGCCCGTTCGCAAACAGTGAAATTCTGGTTCGTCCGGAAGTAACCACCGAGTCGACGTGTGGCGATGCATACACAGTTCAATAACCGAGTACTCGTGGCGGCCTGGCTGGCCTCGCGGCTGCTTGGAGGCACCCGTTGGACTCCAAGGTCGCGCGGTGGGATCTGACCACTGTGAAAAACTGTCTCAGACAAGTGATCAACGGGTCTGTGCGTCGAAGGTTCGAGGCTGCTGTGCGCCGACCATTCGGCGCATCACTCGGTCTAACTGGGCTGACTGTTCAGTCTGGGGAATACGTTGGCATCGAGGGGCTTCGAAGTGTGGATTCTCGGTTTCGGGAAAAAGTTGGCATTCACTGAAAGTCGGCTTTCGCGACAAGCTCCTCGATGGCCTTCCCGAGTACTCTTAGTTGGGAATGATAGCAGGTATCAATTTCTGAATCGGATGGCCGAGGTTCGGCATTTTCTCCGCGGCGATCCTTGACGGACTGCTGCTCCGACTTGACCGCCTCTTTGGTGCGTGTCAAAGCTTCAATGGAAATGCGTAATATTTGTGGCGACACTCGACGTGAGTACTGATCTTTCAGGTAAGCGCGCCAGTCTGCCTTCGTTGCAAGTGTTTCTGGTACCGGAGATTTTCGCAGATCTTTTCCGGATCCACCGGCTCGATCGCGGATCATTCCTACGATGTTTCTCATCGAACGAATCAAGCTGAGATCGCCTCGTCCGGATGTGCTCGATTTCAGGGCGTGTGTCTTTTTCTTTGCGGCTTCCTCATATAGGAGAATGGTCGGCTGCAGCTTGTACCCTGTATCCTCGGCGGTGACCTCGCCTTCCTTCTTCAATCCCATGAGTGCTCGTCTGATAAATGCGTCCGGAATTATGTGTTCCGCTATCATCTTCCATTCTGGTATGGGCTTCTTGCCGTGCAGGCTACTAATCTTGGCGCCATACGGTGCGATCGTCCCGATTCCGGGTGCGTGTGTGCCCGGTCCTGCAGACTCGTCCTTCAAGTGCTCCCGAGCTAGTGCCAGTATGCCTTTTTGAACTCTTGCTGCTCGGCGGCCGGCGGCCTTGATCTGCCTGAGCTCTTCTTTCGCTGCAGTTCCGAGTTTGACCAATTGATCTTCGCTTCGCCCACTCAGTGTGTTGAGTCGATTTAGGTAGTGCGCCATCTCGTCCCGAAACTTCCCCTCAAGATCGGAAACTTGCGACCTTACTGTTGCGTCGCAATTCTTGAAGGCGTCGGCTAGGGGAGTTGGGGATGAGGCGACGTAAAGCTTGTCGGGTGATCCTGGTCGGTTGTATAACTTATGAACCTGCCGGCTCGATTTCGGTCGGAACTCGGAATGGAACTTTATGTTAATAAACTCCTTGCACTTCGCTCGGATGTAGTCGGCGATAGATCGAGTACCTGATCTAATTTTTTTCCGTGTCTGCTTGTACTTCTTCTTCGCCCAAGCCTTGCCCGCCTCGAACTTCTTCTTCGCCCAAGCCTTACCCGTGGCGTAGGCGGCCTTCGCCTTCGCCTTGATATTTGCCGCAGCCTTGCCGAGCTTGGACTTCTTCAGCCTGTCGAGGAACTTCTTGCCGTACTTGACCGCCTTGGCGATCAGCCAGTCCACGGCCTTGCCGACGGGAGTCTGCACCTTCTCGAGGATGCTCTTGATCTTGTCGGCGATCCCGCCCAGCCCCAGCAGGCTGGCGAGACCGCTGATCAACATCGGGACGGTCTTCGACAGCGTGCCCTCGATCAGAGCCGCCACCTTGCCGACCCCGCCGGCCGCGATCGACTCGACCGAGTCGAGGACGGAGTCGACGAAGTCCTTCAATCGCTGTGCATTGTCCACGAACCACATCACGGCGTCGTAGATCATCTTGCAGGCCTTGATGAACGCCGCCGCAGGATTGAGAAGCGAGATCAGCCACGTCACGCCGGCCGTGATCACCTTGGTGATGACGAAGTCGCGGATGCGACTCATCACCTGTTCTTTCAGGTCCGAGATCTTCTGCGCGATGAACTTCCACAATGCCGGGACGCCCTCGGTGAGGATCATCTTGACGAAATCGACACCCTTCTCGATCGCGCTCATCGCCTTCTCGCCGACCACGTTGACGATCCGGGTTCTGATCGACGTCCACGTGAGGCCGAGAAGGGACAGCAGCAGACCGATGATGCCCTTCAGGTCGAACTTCTCGGGGATCTCGATGCCGGCTTCGGCGAGGGTACCGAACAACCAGCCCTGCAGACCCTTCTTCAAGTGCGTGAGTATGTTCGACATGAAGTTCTGGATGCCGGTCTTGACCGCGTTGACGAACTTCCCGAGGAAGTCCATCGGGTCCTTGATGATCTTCTCGACGGCGTTTGCGGCTCGGGTGAAGACGCCGAGCAGCATGTCCTTGAGTTTCTTCACCGTGTCGATAGCGCCGCCGATCGCCTCGGCGGCCTGGCCTGCGAATCCCTTGTTCTCCGCCTGAAGCTTCTTGATCTCCTCGTCGACCGCATTGCGTGCCTCGATGTACTTGTCCGCCAGATCGTCGACGAGCGACTCCTGCTTCTCGTCGACGGACTTCTCCAAATCTTCGAATTGCGAACCAATTTCCTTGGCGGCATCACCGGCCAGCTTCTGAAGGTTCTTGGGTTGCTCCGCGACGAACTTCTGGACCTGTGCGCGCCCCTCGGACACCCGGGCCTTCGCACGTGCGAGTTCGGAGCCCACGAGATCGGCGATGCCGCCGATGACGTCCTCCATCCGCGACTCGTACAGCTTCTTCGATTCCAGGAACAGCGCGTTCGCCTCGGGCGGCATGTCCAGGAGCAGGTCCTTCAACCACAACGCGGACCCACCAGGACCGCCGTATCGCTTCGCCTTGTACGCAGCCATGCGGGCCTGGTGGTCGGCGACGAACGCTTCCTTGGCCTTCCTTTCACCTTCCTCGAACCGCTCGGACACGGTCTTGTCGAGACCGGTCAAGATCCCCTCGACGTCGGCCTTTGTCTTGTCGAAGATCTTCTTGATCTCGCCGGTGATCCGGCTTCGTTCCCCTTCGTCGGCGGACTTTGTGGCCTGTTTGCCCGCACCGGCGGCTTGCAGCGCACTGCCTTTCGAGGCGGTAATCGAACTCAATCCGGTCTTCGCCGTGGCATCGGCATCCGCAGTGGCGCCGGCGATGACCTGAGCTTCCTTCTCGCGCACAGCAGCGGGCGCATTCGCGTCGTGCTCCTCGGCAGTCTTCTTCGCCTCGAGTGCACCGGTGAACTCGGGCTCGTTCGATTTGGCGAGTTGTTCCTTGGTGACCCCGGCTTCCGCCATCTTGTGGTCGGTGGCGCAGCTGTCCGCACCCAGTCTCGTCTGGTCGTCGGGTGCAGGTTTCGGTGCCAACAGTTTCGGATCCGGTGGTGGAGGCGCGGACGGCGACGGGGGTGGCTGAAGCGGTGTGACCGGCTTGTCCTTCGCAGTGGAGGTATCCGGTGTCGCCTCGGTCGAATCCTTGATTTCTCGGGCGGACGCCTGCTTCCCTCCGGTGACCTTGCTCATCACCTCGTTCTTGACCTGATCCGCCTTGCCGGATTGCGCGAACTTGTCCGCCTCGTCCAGGTTCTTCGGAGCCTTCGCCGCGATCGCGGCCTTCACCGCGGCGATGAAGCCCGCCTTGTCGAAGCCTCCTGGCTTCGCGGCGTCCATCTTGCCGGTGTGAGCGGCCTTGGCCTGGGCTTCCTTGTCGTCGGGTGGCGCGACGGCCGCGTTCTGTGCCTCGCCCACTTCCTTCGAGGCAGGGGGATGCGCTTTGGTTGCATCGGCTTTGGTCTCGATCTCATGTTTCGCGTGGGCCCATTGCGGATCCTTCTGCGGATCAGCCGGTGTCGGTTCTACGGGTGGCGCAACGCAACCGCTCTGGACGGGTCCGGCGTCGAGACGCTGGGTGACGAGAGACGCAACGGCGTGGTTGCCCGCGGCGGACTGCAAGCGGCGTAGTGAGTTGGAATCCGACCGCACAGCAGCAGCCGATCGCGCAGGAGTGCGTTCCGGGGCAACGGATCTCGTGACTCGAGTGGGTGCAGTCATGGCATCACGCCGATTCTTCCTCGGACTCCTCCTCCTGACGCTGCACGAAGGTCTGGGCGGTTTCGTCTTCCTTTTCCTCCGCGGCCTCCTCACGCTGCACGGCAGCGGATCCCTCTTCCGTGGTTCGCTGGAGTGCGCCGGAGGGCGCGGTCGTGGGAGCGGGTGCGGCCATGACGTGCTCGGCATTCGCGACGGCGTCGCGTTCGAACCGATCCGAGGGATCGCTGATCCGTACCCCACCGCCGGCGTCGGTGCCGTCGACAGGGCCATTGCGCTGCTGCACGACATGCGTCAGTTCGTGAGCGATCATGTGCTTGCCGGTGTCCGATCCGGGGTCGTACCTGTCGTTCTGGAAGACGATGTCCGAACCCACCGTGTACGCCTGTGCATTGACGGATTTCGCGGATTCGTGCGCTGTTCCGTCGCTGTGGACGCGCACGTCTCCGAAGTCCTGACCGAACCGGCCCTCCATCTCAGTGCGCAGGTCGGTGGGCAGCGGTGTTCCCGCAGAGGCGACGACGTCGTGCACGGGCGAACGGTCCTCGTCGAGGAGTGCCGACGCTCCGGCATTGCCGACGACACGCTGCAACCCGGCCATGCCTTCGGGTCCGGCGACGTCCAGACGTCCGGACAACGCCGCTCTCAGAGCGAGAGCCGAGTTCGGTTCGTCGAGTCGCGAAGCCTTGGGACGCAGCTCCGCATCGCCGTCGTGATCTGTCTCGTGCGTGCGCATGGTCTCTCGCTTCCGTCGGTACGCACCGAACATCCACCGTTCTCCAGCTGTACGAAAGATGCGAAGGCGTGGCCGTTCGGGCAACGATGACTGCCCGAACGTGCATCTGATCGGGCAGGATTCTCAGCTGGTGAGGACTGCATGCATGTCCGGGTCGAGCACAGTACTCAGTTCCTCCCACGGCACGGTGAGTTCCACAAGATCGGAGTAGGTCGGTGCGACGGATCCCTCGGCGAAGTAGATCCGCATCCCGTCGGGGGTCGCAAGCCAGCGAGAGAACAATGCCGGGTCGGCGCTGACGGCATTCAGGTCGAACGAGGCGCCCGCGTCGGTGCTCGGGCCGAGTTCGCGGGAGACGGCAACAAGACGATCGAGGCCGTCAGCGGTGTCGGTGAAAATCTCGTCGAGCGTGAGTACGTCACCGGAGTCGATGCCGACCACGACGGTGTCTGCGAAGTCCTCTGCGGACTCCTCGTATTCGGCTGTCACCAGTAGCACGCCACTAGTGACGCGTTCGCCGATATGGGCGACCTCGCCGTCCGAGCCGGTCAATCGACCACCTGCCCGTACCTCCGCGATGCGGTCGTCCAGAGCGGCGCGCATCGCTGCATTGAAGGTATCGGTGACGGCGGGGTCGCCCCCGGTGATCTGGGGGAGGACGACATCGACAGGTACGGGATTCGGCGTGACGACTTCGGTCGAGGCGTCGGTGTAGGGCTCCGGGGTGGCGGTGCCGGAGCCACCTCCGCCGCCTCCGCCAGCGCCACCTCCGCCTGCGCCGCCGTTCCCGTACGGTCCCGGTACGGTGCTGGGCTCCGGTGCTGGTGCGGAGTCGGGCGCTCCGCCTCCCTCAGGTGGGTGGTCGGGGCCACCCGTCGCTGCGCTGGAGTCGGCTTCACCCGGCGGTGCGTTCGCGGCGATGGACGTGTCGGAGACTGCCGAAGGTGTAGTAGGGCCGGTAAGGAGACCGTGGCCGACGAAGATCACTGCCACCACGAGAGCGACCACACCGACCGCAGCGGTGAAGATCCGTCCGCCGTTCTCGAGCATGCCGGGATCCCATCTCTACAGGAAGATCAGAACTGCAGCGACGTCAGCCGCCATCCGTCGTCACCTCTGGTCGCAATCGCCCATGCGACGTGTTCGTTCTCGTCGATGAGCAGGTCGTTCGGTGTCGTTGCCGATTGTCTGATCGAGACGACACGGTGGACGGTGTCGTCGCTGTCGGGGGGATGCTCGTCGGCGAGGAAGGCGGCGTCCGCGCGGACGGTCGCCTGGTCGCGTTTCCACTGCTCCCACTGTGATCCGGGTCCTGGTTGAGAGACGACGGTTTGGGACCCGAGTTCGGGACCGAGGTACGGTGCGGCCCGCTCCAGTGCGGCTGCTCCCGATTCGTCCTCTGCCGGCCTCCATGTGAACATCGTCTCCAGTGCGGTCTCGATGACGACGAGCGGATCCTCCCGGTCGATGTCCGGAGTGGCCGTTCCCTGGACACTCTCCCCGCATCCGGACGCGATGAGCACCACTGCGCACGACGCGAGCAGCGATCCGGAGCACTTCCCGAGGTTCATGTCACTCGCCGCCCCTCCGACTCGGGGTCGAAGTTCGAGACGGTCACGCCACTGTCGGTCGAGGCGTGCACCATCTTGCCGCCGCCAACCGCGATCCCGACGTGGGTGGGAATGTCGAACTCGTTCCACCCTGAGAAGACCAGGTCCCCGGGGTCGAGTTCGTTGACCGGAACGGGGTCGCCGATCTCCCACTGTTCCTGAGTCGAACGTGGCAACACGACCTTGCCGTCCGTTGCCTGCGCCACCGCATGCCGGGTGAGGCCGGGACTGTCGATACCACCCCTGGTCGGGCCGTCAATGTTGCCGCCGCCCCAGACCCACGATGTCCCCTCGAGGGTCCGGGCCACCTCGACGATCCGGTCGCCGACATCGGGCTGCGGCGCCTCGGTCGGCGGCGGTGGGGTCGTCCCCGTCGCCCAGGGCGCGGCCGCGAACGCCATGGCGCGCTCGAGGATCTTCTTCACGTAGGGCTGTGTCTGGGTGGTGTACTCCCCACCGAAGGGCATGCCTCCCGCCTCCAGCACCGCACCGAATCCGGCGTTGTAGGCGGCGAGCGCCAGGGCCACCGGATCGCCGACCACACGGCCCGTGGAGATGGCGTCGGCGCTTGATCGGTGGTTCTCGCACATCAGCGCGCCCTGGGCCATCACAGCGTCAGCGATGCTGTTGACGTCCGGGGGAGGTCCGCTGCCGTCGTAGTCCTTGCCCCAGGTCGTCCACGTGGCAGGCATGAACTGTGCCGGGCCGCGGGCTCCCGTCGACGAGACGGGGGCCGAAGGGCCGTGCCGGAATCCGTTCTCCGCCTCCAGTTGCGCCGCCAGGAGCGGTGCGGTAATACCCGAACACATCACGCCGGCCTTCAGCAGCCACGGTACGAACTCGGGCGGGACGAGTCCGGGGGTGAGAACACCGACGGAGCAGTCGGTGGTGGCGGCCACCAGTTCCACCACGGAGGAACCCGACGATGCGCCCTCGTCGAGCAGGGGAGCGGGGTCGACGGCTCGACCGTTGAAGCGCCCGCCCTCCCACAGTTCGAAGTGCAGGTGCGGTCCGCTGGATTGGCCGTTGGATCCGATGTCGGCGATGTGCTGCCCGGTCCTCACCGGATCACCGGTGCGCACCAGCACGCCGTCGGGGTACATGTGCCCGTAGACGGTGGAGACGACCCCGGTACGTGTCGGTGTGTCGATCACGATCCATTGCCCGAAGCCACTGGCAGGCCCGGCCGCCGAGACGGTGCCGTCGAGAGCTGCGTAGATGTCGGTTCCGGCATCCCCGGCCATGTCGACGCCCTGGTGGAAACCCCCACTTCGGGCACCAAACGGGGACGAGACGACGAACGTGCCGTCCGCGACCGGTTTCCGGTTCATGGGGCACGGGACACCCGCCCCGGTGTCGGCGAACGCCGGTCCCGGTTGACCCAATGCAACTGTCAGGACGACCACGAGCAGGCCCGCGAGCCGTCCGAGTGCACGACGCATTCTCATGGCATGGATCCCGCCGGCATTTTGTGGACTCGATCGCATCCGTTGTACGGCTTCAACTATCACCAGACCTGTTCTACAACGGCAGGGTTGCCGGCCGGTTCGGCCCTTTCGTCGAGGATCCGTGCCCCCGCTGTCCGGTATGCCTGCTCGAACGTTCCGACTGCCGTTCCCGATCGGGCATTCTGTTGCTTGCCAGCGCTCTTCGACCATGGAGCGTGCGACGATCGACTCCCAGGAGGGTTGATGAGATCGCTGCGCTTCCTCTCGGCATTCGTAGCGCTGATCGCAGCGCTGGGGTTCGTCGTGGCGTGCGGAGGCGGAGAACCGGATCCGCAGTCGGCATGGACGGGGACCGACGAAGACTCACTTCCGGACGGAGCCCGAGACGCCATCGAAGGTGCCCTCGAAACCATGTTCACGTGGTATCCGACGACGGACGCCTCGACACGCGACGCCTACGAGCGGGCATCGAAGTATCTGACTCCCGAGCTCGCGGCAGCGAATCACTCCAGTGAACGCGGAACCAGCGTGTGGTGGGACGAATGGAAAGCCGCGGATGCTTCGGTGATCGCCGATGCCCTGGTGATCTTCGGAGAGCACCCGAAGGACTCCGAAAACGCCGTCGAGCGTGCGGTGATGCTGAACCAGAAGGTGACGGCGTCGGACGGGGCGGTTCTCGAGGAGAGCGACATGCGCGTGGACCGTGTCGCTGCTGTCAAACAAGGGAACGACTGGCGCGTCAGCCTCATCTCCTTCTTCCCAGAAATTCCGACCCAGGCGCCACCACCGCCGGAATGCGCTGAGGGAGAGCAGCGTCTGCAGCACCCGACCGGCCCATGCGTCCCGATTCCGCAGGTACCGCCGGGGTCGGGGACTCAGCCTCACAAGCCGGGAAGCCCCGGACCAAGCCCCGGACCGGGAACACCGAATCCCGGAACTACAGGAACCACGTGCCCGGATGGAACTACGGTGCAGGCGGGGCAGACCTGTCCGCCGATTGTGGATCCTCCGGAGCCGTGTCCGGATGGTAGTCCTCGGTTGCCGGATGGGACGTGTTACGAGCCTCCGGAGCCGTGTCCGGATGGTAGTCCTCGGTTGCCGGATGGGACGTGTTACGAGCCTCCGGAGCCGTGTCCGGATGGTAGTCCTCGGTTGCCGGATGGGACGTGTTACGAGCCTCCGGAGCCGTGTCCGGATGGTAGTCCTCGGTTGCCGGATGGGACGTGTTACGAGCCTCCGGAGCCGTGTCCGGATGGTAGTCCTCGGTTGCCGGATGGGACGTGTTACGAGCCTCCTGACTGCCCTCCGGGAAGCTATCCCCTAGCGGACGGAACATGTTACGAGCCTCCCGACTGCCCGCTGGGAAGCATTCCCTTGCCTGATGGGACCTGCTATACGCCCGAGGACGATGATTCCTCCTATATTTGTCCCCCTGGAACGATTGATCGGGAACGCTGTAGACGGCCTAAGCCAGACCGAAGGCGGACCAGGTCGAAGATGATCGCCGCAGATCGATGTGTGTAGGGGGACGGGTAGGTCGAGTAAGAAGCCGGCTGACATGGACGATTCAGGACGGATCTCGAACGCGGATGTCGCACCCATCTGCGGCAACTGCGGCACCGTCAACGCGGCGAATGCCGAATTCTGTGTTCGCTGCGGACGGTTCGTCGGGTTCGAGTCGGGATCGGGCACCCATGAGGGGCGCACACTTACGTCCCAGATCCCGGTGGTGACGTCCTGGAGTCCACCGGATCGGGCTACCGGTTCGGACGTTCGAAGTGCTGCCCCCTCCGCCCCGAGCCGGAGCTCCGCCGGCGGTCACGGTGAGGCGCGTCCTCCCCGCGTCGAGATCGTCACTCCGGAGCTGACGATCGATCCGGAAGGGGGTGGCACGTTCGATCTGCGGGTGCACAACACCTCCACGATCGTCGATCGCTTCCGGGCGGTGCCGCTCGATGCTCCGGGCTGGTTGAAGCTGACGCATCCCGCGATCGCCCTCTATCCCGACGAGGAGAAGCCGGCCACGATCAGCGTCGTGATCGATGCACCCAGATGGCCTGCCGCTCAGAGGTTCACGCTACCGATCCGAGTACATTCGGACGAGGATCCTGACGCCGCCATCGACGTCGCTCTGGCGTTGACGGTGCCACCGATCGGCGACCCCGCTCAGCTCCACGTCGAACCGGAGCGGGTCAGGCTCCGGGACGGGACATCGGCGAAGGTCGAGCTGAAGGTCGACAATCGAAGCAGCAACTATCCTCAACGTTTCGAGTTGAGCGGTTCGGACGCCGAGGATCTCCTCGAATTCGAGTTCTCCGCCGACGTCATCGAAGTTCCTCCGGGGGAGACGGTTCCGATCGGACTCGCCGTCCTCGTGCCACCACCGGAGGCCGGTTCGGCACGGTCGTATCGCGCCACGATCCGCGGTGCGAACGATCAGGCCGAGATCGAGACGCATCTGACGATCGAACAAGAGGTGTCGGCACTGCAGCTGCGGCTCGAACCGAGCACCCTCAAGGCCGCCGACGCGCCCTACGGGCAGGGATGGCTGATCATCGACAACCGCAAAGGTGGCGTCGACCGACATGTCCGGCTCTCCGGTCGAGACCCGGAAGGATCGGTCCGGGTTTTGTTCTATGTAGCAAAGATCGATGTCCGCGCCGGTTCCGAGAGCCGGGTCGGCATCCGCGCCCAACTCGTTGCTCCCCGGAAGGAAGCCGAAACCAGCAAACCCTTCACGGTCGTCGCGACCGACGGCACCAGTGAGGCCACCGTAGACGGAACCCTGATACACACGACCTCGCCGAATCCGATTGCCACAGCCGAAATCCGACTCGAACCCGAGCAGATCACGGTCAAGGACCGCACACACGGTCGCTGCCGTGTAGCGGTGGACAACACCCGTGGATCGCAACCACTGAAAGTGCGGCTGAACGGTTCCGATCCGGAACGCGCCGTCGGATTCGAATTCGAGGCGTGGGCACTCGAAGTGCCGCCGGGCGGGGTGTCGCGGGTCGCGATGACGGTCTCCGCTCCACCACCGCCGGGCGGAGAGACGGTCTCCCGGGAGATCCGGGTCGTGGCAAGCAACGAGGACGGTTCCGTCAAGACCCAGGGCGCCTTCGTGCAGACAGCGTCCCCGGCGCCGATTACCCTCGCTCGGATACGGCTCGAGCCGGAACAGTTCACCGTGCACAACAGTTCGCGTGGACAGTTGCGTGTCGTGGTCGACAACAGGAGCAGGGCCTTGCCTCTCCGGGCGCGACTGGTGGGCCGCGACCCCGAAAACGCCGTCCAGTTCTCCTTCGACCCGCCGACGTTGAACATTCCCCCGGGGCAAGCCGGTTGGGCGAAGGTCACCGTCCGGGCGCCGCGTCCGCGAATGGGGCACGCCAAGGTCCGAAACCTCGAGGTGGGTGCCGAGGACGGCGGAATCGTCGTGGATGCCGGCGCCGTGCTCACCCAGACCTCGGACGACCTGCTTCCGCTGATCCGGATCGCCGCGACCCTCCTTGGAGGCCTGATCGCGTTGATCGGAGCGTTTCTCCCATGGACGGGTGATGCACAGCAGGTTCCGCTGCTGACCGTGCGGCGGTTCCCCGGTATCGGCGACATCATGAGCGTCGCTACCGGAGACGACTACACCTACGTGACTCAACCCATCGCTCGGGCGGTCGTGATCGTGCTCATCGCGCTCATGCTGATCGGCATCCTGCGTCCGAAGGGTGGCATGACCATCATTGCCGGCCTCGCTGCCATCGCTGTCACGATCGGATTCGCGGTCTACGCGGATGCGCAGTTCTCTGCGGCGCCCGGAGGAACCGGTTTGCCGCTCGTGGTGGTGGGGTGCCTCCTCGGATGTGTCGGCGGATTGTGCATCCGAAGTAGCGAATCGTGACGATCGGATCACCCGGCGGCGACGGATTCCGGCACGAGTCGGCCGAGCTTGCGGTATTCCTGACGCACCGCGGGTATGGCATGTTCCATGCCGATCGCGCTGTTGCTCGCCGCCGCGAGGTAGGCGGCGGTGATGGCTGCGGAACGAATGTTGCCGCCCGACAACGTGAACGATCGGGCCAAGTAGTCCATATCGAGATCGTCACTGCACGGTACCGGTGAGTCGAAACAATGCCGCCACAACGCCCGCCGTGCGTCCTCGTCGGGCGTCGGAAAGTCCACGATGGCGTCGAGCCGGCGGACGAATGCCTCGTCGAGGTTGGCGCGCAGATTGGTTGCGAGAACGGCGAGTCCGTCGAAGTTCTCCATGCGTTGCAGCAGATAAGCACTCTCGATGTTCGCGTAGCGATCGTGCGCGTCGCGTACTTCGCTCCTCTTGCCGAAGACGGCATCGGCCTCGTCGAACAGCAGCACGGCATTGACGCCACTCGCTTCCGCGAAGATGCGTTCGAGGTTCTTCTCCGTTTCGCCCACATACTTGTCCACCACCGCGGCCAGGTCCACCGAGTACAGGTCGAGACCGAGATCCCCGGCTATGACCTCGGCGGCCATGGTCTTGCCGGTGCCCGATTCACCTGCGAGGAGGGCGGTGACTCCACGCCCTCGTCCGCCACCGGGCCGCATCCGCCAGTCGGTGAGGACTCGTTCCCGATAGCGAGCACGAGCGGTGAGCTCGTGCAACTGGTCGACGACGCGGTGGGGGAGTACGAGATCATCCCAGCCGACCGAGGGTTCGATGCGCCGGGCGAGTCGCTCCAGCCCAGCCGCGTTCTGCGCCCGCGCTCCCTGGCACAGGTCTCGTCCGGTGAGGGTGCTGCCGGTCAGGCTCGCCGATATACGCGCCGAACGAACCGCACGTTCGATCTGTGCCGGACCCAGCACGAACTGGTTCGCGACCTCGGTGAGGGAGCCGTCGACGACGCTGTCCCCGGCTGCGACGGCCCAGAGGTGTGCTCGGTCCTCGGTCGACAGGCGCTCCGCATCGACCTGGAGCGGCACGCTGTCCGACCAGCGCGGATCCCAGGTGACGGTTCCGATCGCAACGACGGGTGCTGTCAGTTCGCACAACGCCCGGATGATCGCCGTGTGTGTGGCCAGCGCGTCCATGGGTGTCACGACTATCCCGGCTCCGCGTAGCATCGCTTCTCGGCCCAGCCCAACCACCGCGCGGGCCGGGTCGGGGTGCTCGAGCAGCCGGCTGGCGTCCACACACAGGGCGGAGCGACCTGCTGCCTCCAGGGCTGCAACGGCAACAGCAGGAGCGCCGGACCCGATGGACTCCCGGATGTAGGTGCAGTGCTGGCCTGTTCGTATCGTCCGCGCGATCCGGCCGGACACGGGAGACTCGAAATGCCCTGCATCGAAAGGCAGATCGGCGATCTCCGGGTCGCAGCGATCGTCGCCGAGCAGATGCTGGGTCACACGATCCGGAACTCGCAGGCCCCGGGTGAGAAACGGGCGCTCCTCGTCCTCCACCAGTACGAGGCCGGTTTCGATCAGCGGCGCCCCTGCCGCCAATCGTGCGCGGTGCTCGGCTGTCATGGGGGACAGCTCGAGTAGTTCGAGGACCAGGCCGATCGTCGCCCTCCGCCGCGTGACGTCGTCGTTGAGGTAGCCGTAGAGACGTTCGAACCGCGAATTCAAGTCCGGCAGCATGCACATCAGCAACGCGTCGACATCGATGTCGGACAGCCCGGCGGACCGGGCAAGCCGACGCAGCCGCAGGTCGCCGCCCGCCGCTTCTGCCGCGTCGGCCCGGCGATCCAGTGCGATGCGAGCCACGCGGTCGGACTCCGGCGGGGGTGGAACCACGTCGAGCAACGCCACTGCGGATTCGTCGCTCAGATACAGGCCTCGGAAGGGGTCGTCGGGGGTTGGATCGTAACTGCGCCGATGGGTCACGACCATGCGGACGCGTGCCTCGATCAGGGCGCACCGGTCGAGCAGATCCCGCAGGTTGGCGTCCGAGTTCATTCGTTGCGTCCCTGCTTGCGGCGAGCCTTGCGCATGGTGATCGACGGACTCTCGCCGTCCGCCGGAGGTGCGTCCTCCGGCAAGGTCTCGAGGCCGGACGGGACGGGATCGGAGCCGTCCGGCGCCGGCGTGCGTCTGCGCTTCTGCTCACCAGGAACCGAGCCGTGTTTCCCTTCAGCGGACAGGCGCGGAGTGCGAAGGGCAGGTGGAGCGGCCGGGTGCACACGACCGGTAGGTGTGGGCATGCTGACGACGAGGTCGAGGGACGGTTTGAGTTCACCGCCGAGCGCTGTCCAGACGTCCGCGAACGATCGGTCTTCGGGCGGTGGCAGCGCGACGGCGACCGGAACAGGCATCCCGAGGTCGGCCAGCGAACCGGACAACAGGCTCCCCGGCAGTGCATCGTGCCGCAGGAAGCAGGTCAGCAACCGACCCAACAGGTGATGTTCGTCCTCGGGACGTTGGGTCCAGGCGGCCACGAGATAGGAGAGCTTGAAGTAGCGGGGAGGTAGATGCCGGGCGCGCACGAGCCCGTTGTCGTATTCGTTCACGAGGCCACGCTGGCGTCGGCGCAGGTCTTCCCTGATGTCGTACAGGTAGACGTCGACCGTCGGACCGGTGCGGCGGGCCGCCCAGTCCTTGGTCGGTGCGTCGAAGACGACATCAACCTCCGCGTCATCGATCGCCTCGTGCTCGATCAGCTGGCGGAGAGCTGCATCGACATCGGATATCACGGCGACCACCGGCCTCAGATCAGTCCCTCGCGGACGGCATATGCCACGGCGTGCGATCTGTTGCGGAGCTGCAGCCGGGTGGTGATGTCGTGCAGGACGTTCTTGACCGTGCGCTGGCTGTAGCAGAGCTTCTGCGCGATCTCAGAGGTGTCGTGTCCGTCGGCCACCAGACGCAGAACCTGGACCTCGCGTTCGGAGAGTCCCGAGAATCGCAATCCGCGCGGCGTCAGTACCTGTCGCTGCAGGGCACCGACCTGGCCGAGCAGGCGGCCGAGAAGGTCAGGAGGAACGACCCCGTCCCCGGCGATGACGCGCTGGACGGTGCGGACCAGCAGGTCGGGTGTCGCGTCACTACGGCGGAGCAGGCCGCTGATACCGCCCTCTGCCGCGGCGACGAGCGTGGAGTCGTCGATGACACGCAGGACGAGGATCACTCGCGGCGAGAAGCCGCGCTGGAGGGCGTGGAGGGTCCGCATGGCGGCGTCGTCGAGAACGTCAGCGGCGAGGATGGCGACCTCCGCGGATTCCGGATCGGTGTCGACGACGGCCACCTCGCTCCGCATGCGCAGCTGACTGACTACTCCGGCCCGGAGTATCGAGTCGTCGGCGTATACGTAAACAGGCACTCGGGGTTGCATCTCTTGCTCCCGGGGGAGGTGTGAATGGGCAACAACAAGTGTCCGGACGGCGCTCAACATCGGCTCAACGGGCGAATCGGAACGCTCAACACGGTGGACGTCCATTGCCCGGACCGAACGAGATCCCCAGGAATCGCTTCGGAGGTCGAATTACCCGTGAGGCGGCTCGAAGGGGAACGAATTGCGGTCACCGCCGGTGCGGTGCGTAGGCTCACCGGCACACAATGTGCGGCAGATGCGGATCTACAGCGGGTCGAAGCTGATGTTCTGCCGCGGCGTGCCGCCGGCGGACAGTGCGTAGAGGGTGGTCTTGATCATCGACGGGGACCCGGCGATCTGGATCTGCCGATCGGCCCAGGAGCCGAACTGTGAGACCACCTTTCCCAGCTTGCCGTGCAGGGTCCGGTGCAGGCCCGGCGGCGGATCTTCCACGGGAACCGGGTGCCACCACGGGTTCTCGGTCTCCTCCACGACGGGCACGACCGTGAGCCACGGATTGGTGGTGGCCAGCTGCCACAGCGTCTGCAGGTCGTAGAGGTCGCAGGGGTACTTGCCGCCGAAGAACAGGTGCACGCGCGGGTTGTCGCCCCGCATGCCCATCTCCATCAGTTGCGCCCGCAGCGGCGCGAGGCCTGTGCCGGAGGCGATCATCAGCACGTCCTCACCGCTGTCGCGGTCGACGTGCAGGCCGCCGAGCGGCGGCCCGATCACCCAGCGGTCCCCGACGGAGGTGTCGCCGACCAGTGCCGGGCTGACCCAGCCGCCGGACACGCGACGGACGTGGAACTCGATCTGGCCGTACGGGTTCGGGGGGATTGCCGCCGACAGGTACCGCCACATGTGCGGCCGCTGCGGGATCTGCACGCTCATGTACTGCCCGGCGTGGTACGGGATGGGCGAGTCCGTCTCGAGCCGGATGATCGCCAGGTCGGGCAGCACCCGTTCGTGGCCGACGACGGTGGCGCCCCACGCGGCGGGCAGGTCGTCCTCGGCGGCGGCGGCGGCCATGGTGTCGACGACGTGGGTGATGACCCCGGACCACGTGCGGTCGAGGGCGTCGGTCCACAGGATGGGCGGGGTGCACTCGCGCACGGCGGTGTGCAGGGCCCGGCCGGCGGCATGGAAGTGGTCGGGCCGGACGCCGTACTTGCGGTGGTCGCGGCCGAGCTGGGTGAGGAAGGCGGTGACGGTGTCGGGGTCGCCGAGCCGGTTGATCGCCCAGCCGACGGCGGTCGCGAACCGCTGCCGCATCGTCTCCATTCCCGCGGGGAACAGCTCGCGGATGCCGACTGTGTCGCTCCACAGGGCGGTGTAGAAGGCCGTGGCGAAGCGCTCGGCGCCGCCGGGGGTCGCGACGATCGACGCGAAGCTGAGCTGGACGCGGGCGACGGCGAAGGCCTCCACGCACCCTCCCGCTCGCCGTCTCTGCTGGTCGGCCGCCACTGTAGTCCCGCGGCGGTGTTTCGGCCACAATCGACGTCGAGCGGCTCGGTGACCCCCGCGATGTGCCGCAGGTCACACGACTCGATAAAGTTGAGCGGAACAAACTCAACTTTGGTGCTGTTGAAGCATGCGAACGCCCGCGGCGGGAGGCTTGCGGGTGCAGAATTGATACCGGCTCGCTCAATGAAGGGAAGGGGTTCGCAGTGGACTCGTTCAATCCCACCACCAAGACCCAGGCGGCGATGACGGCTGCCATGCAGTCCGCGTCCGCTGCGGGCAATCCGGAGATCCGTCCGGCCCACCTGCTCGTCGCGCTGCTCGACCAGACCGACGGCATCGCCGCGCCGCTGCTCAAGGCCGTCGGCGTGGACCCGACCGTCGTGCACCGGGAGGCGCAGACACTCGTCGACCGGCTGCCCAGCGCCACCGGCGCCACCACCACGCCGCAACTCGGCCGGGAGGCCGTCGCCGCCCTGACCGCCGCGCAGCACCTCGCCACCGAACTCGACGACGAGTACGTCTCGACCGAGCACGTGCTCGTCGGCCTGGCCGGCGGCGATTCCGACGTCGCCAAGCTCCTCGTCGGGCACGGCGCCACCCCCGCCGCGCTGCGCGACGCGTTCACCACCGTCCGCGGCAGCGCCCGCGTGACCAGCCCGGACCCCGAGGGCACCTACCAGGCGCTCGAGAAGTACTCGACCGACCTCACCGCCCGCGCCCGGGAGGGCAAGCTCGACCCGGTCATCGGCCGCGACAACGAGATCCGTCGCGTCGTCCAGGTGCTGAGCCGGCGTACCAAGAACAACCCCGTGCTCATCGGCGAGCCCGGCGTCGGCAAGACCGCCATCGTCGAGGGCCTCGCCCAGCGCATCGTCGCCGGCGACGTCCCCGAGTCCCTGCGCGGCAAGACCGTCATCGCGCTCGACCTCGGGTCGATGGTCGCCGGCGCCAAGTACCGCGGCGAGTTCGAGGAACGCCTCAAGGCCGTGCTCGACGAGATCAAGGAATCGGCCGGGCAGATCATCACCTTCATCGACGAGCTGCACACCATCGTCGGCGCCGGCGCGACCGGCGAATCGGCGATGGACGCCGGCAACATGATCAAGCCCATGCTCGCCCGCGGCGAGCTGCGCCTCGTCGGCGCCACCACCCTCGACGAGTACCGCAAGTACATCGAGAAGGACGCCGCCCTCGAACGCCGCTTCCAGCAGGTGCTCGTCGGCGAGCCGAGCGTGGAGGACACCGTCGGCATCCTGCGCGGGCTCAAGGAGCGGTACGAGGTGCACCACGGCGTGCGCATCACCGACTCCGCGCTCGTCGCCGCCGCCACCCTCTCCGACCGGTACATCACCTCCCGGTTCCTGCCGGACAAGGCCATCGACCTCGTCGACGAGGCCGCGTCCCGGCTGCGCATGGAGATCGACTCGCGCCCCGAGGAGATCGACTCGGTCGAGCGCATCGTCCGTCGCCTCGAGATCGAGGAGATGGCGCTGCAGAAGGAGACCGACGAGGCCTCCAAGGACCGGCTCGAGAAGCTGCGCGCCGAACTCGCCGACGAACGCGAGAAGCTGAACCAGCTCACCACCCGCTGGCAGAACGAAAAGACCGCCATCGATTCGGTGCGGGGAATCAAGGAACAACTCGAGGCGCTGCGCGGCGAGGAGGAACGCGCCGAACGCGACGGTGACCTCGGCAAGGCCGCGGAGCTGCGCTACGGCCGCATCCCGCAGCTGGAGAAGGAACTGGAGAAGGCCGCCGCCGCGTCCGGAGCCGCCTCCGACGGCGACGTCATGCTCAAGGAGGAGGTCGGCCCGGACGACGTCGCCGACGTCGTCGCCGCCTGGACCGGCATCCCCGCCGGCCGCATGATGGAGGGCGAGACCGCCAAGCTGCTGCGCATGGAGTCCGAGCTCGGCAAGCGGGTCGTCGGCCAGGACGAGGCCGTACAGGCCGTGTCGGACGCGGTGCGCCGCTCGCGGGCGGGCGTCGCCGACCCGAACCGGCCCACCGGCTCGTTCCTGTTCCTCGGCCCCACCGGCGTCGGCAAGACCGAGCTGGCGAAGGCGCTGGCGGACTTCCTGTTCGACGACGAACGCGCCATGGTGCGGATCGACATGTCCGAGTACAGCGAGAAGCACTCCGTCGCGCGGCTCGTCGGCGCCCCTCCGGGCTACGTCGGCTACGAGTCGGGTGGCCAGCTCACCGAGGCGGTGCGTCGCCGCCCCTACTCGGTGGTGCTGTTCGACGAGGTCGAAAAGGCCCACCCGGACGTGTTCGACACGCTGCTGCAGGTGCTCGACGACGGTCGGCTCACCGACGGGCAGGGCCGCACCGTCGACTTCCGCAACACGATCCTGATCCTCACCTCGAACCTCGGTGCGGGTGGCGACCGGGAGCACATCATGGCGGCGGTGCGGGCGGCGTTCAAGCCGGAGTTCATCAACCGGCTCGACGACGTGGTGATCTTCCACTCGCTGACCGAGGAGCAGCTCGAGCAGATCGTCGACATCCAGCTCGAGCAGCTGGCCGGGCGTCTAGCGGCCCGGCGGCTCGCGCTCGACGTGTCGACCTCGGCCCGGTTCTGGCTCGCCGTGCGGGGCTACGACCCGCAGTACGGTGCGCGTCCGCTGCGCCGGCTCATCCAGCAGTCGATCGGCGATCAGCTCGCCAAGAAGCTGCTGGCCGGGGACATCAAGGACGGCGACACCGTCTCGGTGGGCGTCAGCGACGACGGCGACCACCTCGTGATAGGCGCCTGACGCCGCCGGTGCGTCCTTTGGGCTGCTGTGCCAGCCCAAAGGACGCACCGGCGCGCAGCGCCTAACCTGGAGGGACCATGACGAACCCGCACGATCCGCGCACCCCCCAGGAGCGCGCCTACTCGCTCGACGAGGGGCGTGCGGACGACGCGCGCGCGACGGGCACCGGCCGCACCGACCCGGACGCCGACGACACCCGGGTCCTGCACACCGCCGACCCGACCGAGGCGTACGGCCGTCCGCCCGCCAACCCCACCCTGGTCTACCCGGCGTACGACCCCCGGTTCGATCCGACGGCGGCGCCGCCCAACCCGACGCAGGCGTTCGAGCAGCCCGGCTCCTACGGGCCCCAGCCGCAGTACGCGCCGACCCAGCAGTACGCGCCGACCCAGCAGTACACGTCGGCGCAGCAGTACCCGCACACCCAGCAGTACGGGGCGGCGCCACCCACCCCGCCGCACACCGGCGAGTACCCGGCGCTCGACGCGAAGCCGCCCCGGCGGCGCCGTTGGGGCCTGATCCTGCTCGCCGCGGTGGCGCTGATCGTGCTGGCCGGCTTCGGCGGCTATCTGCTCAGCGGCGGCAGCGGCGACGACCCGCAGCAGCGCAGCGCGGCGGCCCCGACCACCACGACCACGGTGCCCCGGCCCGCGCCCACGACGCCCGCGCCCACCACCGACCCGGCCGTGCCCGGCCTGCCGTTCGAGCAGCTGCCCGGCGGGCTCGGCGACGTCATCGGCGCGGCCGGCACCGTCGTCGGCACGATCACCGCCAACGACGGCACCTCCCTCACGCTCAGCGGCATGGGCGGCTCGAGCGTCACCGTGCGGCTCACGCCCGAGACGCAGATCATGTCGCTCGCGGGCTCCGATCCGTCGGCGCTGCGGGTCGGCGACTCGGTCGTCGCGCAGGGCTCGCCGTTGCGGGACGGGGAGATGATCGCCGACACTGTGGTCAGCGCGTCCCTGCCGTCCTTCGGCGGTCCGGGCAACTAGAACGCGATAGGCTGACCCTCGATGACGGTTATGTGGTTCGGACTGGCGGCGATCGCACTCGCGGGTGCGCTGGTGCTGCTCTACATCGACCGCACGCGCCGCGAACAGTCCGGCCGCGTGCGCGAGATCTGGGCGCGCGCCCAGGGCTACAAGTACAGCGCCGCCGACGACACCCTGCCCGGGCACTGGCACCGGGCGGCCCTGGCCAAGCAGGAGTATCTCGGCGCGGTGGACGTGGTCCACGGCATCCGCCGTGGCGAGGAGTTCATCCTCTTCGACATCGAGGAGACCGCGACGATCGTCGCGGTGCGCCGCAAGGTCGGCTCCGACGTCGACATCGACCTGCGCCTGAAGTCGACGCCGCCGCCGAAGGACTCGGACATGAACCTGCTCGGCGCCATCGGTCCGCGCATCGTGTTCGCCACCGACCTCGAGATCGCCCGCCGCATCTGTGACCAGCGCATGGTCGCCTACACCGAGTCGATCCCGCCGCACGTGCAGATGCTGTGGAGCGAGGGCGAATGGACCCTCGGCTCGATCCCCGTGGGCAGCACCGGCCGGGAATGGGACTCGGCCATCGAGACCGTCGCCCGGCTCTCCGGGATCCTGCACGTGCTGCCCCCGATCGTGGAGCCGCAGGAACTCGACCGGGTCGCGCACGACCCCGGCCGCCCCTCCGCGCGGCACTGAGCCCACCGCGTCACCGGAAGCGGCCGGCGCGCTGCGCTAGCTTTAGCCCATGACTTCCGCTGCCACCCGGCCCGTCGCCCTGATCACCGGCCCCACGTCCGGCATCGGCGCAGGCTTCGCGCGCGCGCTCGCCGGCAAGGGGTACGACCTCGTGCTCGTCGCCCGTCGCGAGGAGAGCCTGCGGTCCCTCGCCGACGAACTGACGTCGCGTTTCGGCACCACCTCGGAGGTCCTCGCCGCAGACCTGGCCACCGAGGACGGCCGCGCCTCCGTCGCGCGGCGCCTCGCCGAGGGCGTGGAGATGCTCGTCAACAACGCCGGGTTCGGTACGTCCGGCGAATTCTGGACCGCCGACCCCGCTCTGCTGCAGTCGCAGCTCGACGTCAACGTCACCGCCGTGATGCAGCTGACCCGGGCCGCGCTGCCGCCGATGATCGCGGCAGGCAGGGGCAGCATCGTCAACGTCGCCAGCGTCGCCGGGTTGCTCTCCGGGCGGGGTTCGACGTACTCGGCGAGCAAGGCCTACGTCGTCTCGTTCACCGAGGGACTGGCCGGCGGCCTCGCCGGCACCGGGGTGCGGGTGCAGGCGCTGTGCCCCGGCTTCGTGCACACCGAGTTCCACGAGCGGGCCGGGATCGAGATGAGCTCGATCCCGGAACTGATGTGGCTCGACGTGGACACGGTGGTGCGCACGTCCCTCGCCGACCTCGAGGCCGGCAAGGTGATCAGCATTCCGGGCCTGCAGTACAAGGTGCTCACGACGGTGGGCCGGCTCGTCCCGAAGAACCTGGTGCGCAGGGCGACCAACCTGGTCGGCCGCGGCCGGGGACGGACGTAGGCCCAGCGCAGGTAACGGTCCGGACACGGCGCGCCGACACGGCGCGTCGCGACTCGGGCGCCCCCGCGGGCCCGCGGTAGATTTCGCCCTGTGACGTCTGTGGCTCTTGTGATTGTCGTTGCGGTCGTGGTGGTACTGCTGCTGTGGACGCGCGCCGCCGTCCGCCGCCTCCGGGTGCTGAAGATGCGCCACCGCGACAGCCTGCGGCTGCTGACCAACGAACTCGACGACCGCTACGACCAGGTGCCCGCCCTCGTCGCGGCCTCCGCCGGCGCCGGCATGGACCGCAGCCGGCTCAGCCCCGTCGTCGGAGCCCGCTCCCTGGCAATCGCCATGCGCGACCAGCGGCTGCCCCTGGGCGAGCGGGCCGCGGCCGAGAACACCCTGTCGGCGGCCCTGCACGACCTGATCGGCGTCCTCGACGGCGTCAACCACTGGCCGTTCATCCGCGTCGCCCGCGAGTTGCAGACCCGCGAGCAGCGCATCGCCGGGGCCGCCCGCGTCCACAACGACCTCGGCCGCGCCATCAACACCGCGACCACCACCTTCCCGGCCTCGGTGTTCGCGCGCCTCGCCGCGGTCGGACCCGTCCCGCTGTTCGAGGTCGCCGCCCCGCCCGCCCCCACCGCCGTGGCCCCGCCTGAGCCCGTCGCGACGGCTCCCGCCTCCGCCCCCGGAGGCGACGCGCCGACCGGCGGATCGGACGCGCCGACCGGCGGATCGGACGCGCCGACCGGCGGATCGGACACCGTCGCGGCCTGACCGTCGGACCCCGACTAGGCTCGTCGTCGCCGGCGCCCTCGGGGCGCGGCGTGGAACGAGAGACGGTGAGGGGTTGCGATGAGTGATCGCGAGGAGTTGGCTGCGCTGGTTCGCGAACTGGCGGTGGTGCACGGCAAGGTGACCTTGTCGTCCGGCAAAGAGGCCGACTACTACGTGGATCTCCGCCGCGCCACCCTGCACCACCGGGCCGGCCCGCTGATCGGCAAGCTCATCCGGGAACTGGTCGCCGACTGGGACTTCGACGCCGTGGGCGGCCTCACCATGGGTGCCGATCCGGTGGCGCTCGCGGTCATGCACGCCGCCGGCCGCCCGATCGACGCGTTCGTCGTCCGCAAGGCCGCCAAGGCGCACGGCATGCAGCGGCAGATCGAGGGTCCCGACGTGCTCGGCAAGCGCGTCCTGGTGGTCGAGGACACGACCACCACGGGCAACTCTCCGCTCACCGCGGTCAAGGCCCTGCGCGACGCCGGCGCGACGGTCGTGGGTGTCGCCACCGTCGTCGACCGGGCCACCGGTGCCGGCGAGGTGATCGCCGCGGAGGGCGTCGAGTACCGCTACCTGCTGGGCCTGCAGGACCTGGGACTGCAGGACGCCTAGGTTTTCCGTGGCCGGGCGGGTGCGACGGACCGCGACGCGCCTCGCGGACGGCCGGGAACTGTTCTATTTCGACGACACCGAGCCGTACGTCGGTGGTGGCGCGGTGCGGGAGCGGCACGACACGCGGCGGCTACCGTCGGCCGGGGCCGCGTCCGAACTCCGCTTCGACCCGCTGACGGGGGAGTGGGTGGTCTCCGCGTCGCACCGCATGGACCGCACCTTCCTGCCGGACCCCGCGGACTGCCCGCTGTGCCCCACCCGTCCGGGCCGGGCCGCCACCGAGATCCCCGCCGACGACTACGACGTGGTGGTGTTCGAGAACCGCTTCCCGGCCCTCGGGCCGGGTGGCGCCGTCGCCGGTCCGGTGGACGGCGACCCGCTGTGGCCGCGACGACCCGCGACGGGCCGCTGCGAGGTGGTCGCGTTCACCGCCGACCACGACGCCCGGTTCGCCGACCTGAGCGTCGCGCGGGTCCGCACGGTGTTCGATGCGCTGGCCGACCGCACCGCCGAACTCTCGGCCGCCCCCGACGTGCGGCAGGTGTTCTGCTTCGAGAACCGCGGCGCGGAAATCGGTGTGACGCTTCAACATCCGCACGGGCAGATCTATGCCTACCCGTTCCTGCCGGCGCGGTCGCAGGGGCTGGTGCAGCGGGCCCGCGCGCACCACGCCGCGACGGGCCGGCTGCTGCAACGCGACGTGCTCGAGGCCGAACGCCGGGCGGGCACGCGCATCGTGTGGTCCGGGCGGCGGTGGACCGCCTACGTGCCGGCCGCGGCGCGGTGGCCGATCGAGGTGCATCTCGCCCCGCATCGCGACGTGCCGGACCTCGCCGCCCTCGACGACCCCGAGCGCGACGAGCTGGCGGTGGCCTACCGGGAGTTGCTGCGCCGCGTGGACCTGTTCTTCGACGGCGTGGACCGCGTCCCCTACATCGCGGCCTGGCACCAGGCGCCGGTCGGCGACGAGCGACCGTACGGTCGTCTGTTCTGCCAGATCTTCTCGCTGCGCCGCGCCGCCGACAAGCTCAAGTACCTGGCCGGCTCGGAGTCCGCGATGGGTGTATGGATCAGCGACACCTCCGCCGAACGCATCGCGGCGCGACTGCGGGAGCTCGCCGGATGAAGGTGTGCGCGGCCGCGGCGGCCGAGTTCGCCCGGGAGTTCGGTGGGGTACCGGAGGGGGTGTGGTGCGCGCCGGGCCGGGTCAACCTGATCGGTGAGCACGTCGACTACGCCGGCGGGCTGTGCCTGCCCCTGGCGCTGCCGCAGGTCACGGCGGCGGTGGTGCGTCGCCGCGACGACGGGACGGTGCGGCTCGTCAGCGAGGGCTTCGCCGGTGCGTCCTTTGGGCTGCTCCAGCCGCCCAAAGGACGCACCGGCGGCTGGGCCGCCTACGTCGCCGGGGTGATTCACACGCTTGACCCGCCCGGGTTCGCGGGCGTCGACGTCGCGATCGCCTCCGACGTGCCGGTGGGGGCGGGCCTGTCCAGCTCGGCGGCACTCGAGGCGGCCGTCGCCCTCGCCCTGGCCGAGCTGTACGGGCTGCCGGTCGACGATGCCGGCCGGGCCGCCCTCGCCGCCGCCTGCACGCGGGCCGAGAACGACTGTGTCGGCGCCCCCACCGGCGGCATGGACCAGCAGATCGCGCTGCGCGGCCGGGCCGGTCGTGCACTGCTGCTGGACTGCGCGACCGGAGCGGTCGAGCACATCCCGATCGACCTGGAATCGCACGGCCTGGCGCTGCTCGTCGTCGACACGGACGCGCCGCACCGCCTCGTCGACGGGCCGTACGGGCAGCGGCGCCGCGACGTCGAGGAGGCCGCGCGCCGGCTCGGCGTGACGAGTCTGCGCGAGGTCGACACCGTGGCTCCGCTCGACGCGCTGACCGATCCGGTGCTGCGGCGCCGGGCCGGGCACGTCGTCACGGAGATCGCCCGGGTGCGCGCCGCCGTCGCCGCGCTGCGGGACGACGCCCCGGACCGGCTCGGGCCGCTGCTCGACGCCGCGCACCGGTCGCTGCGCGACGACTTCGAGGTCAGCTCCGTCGAACTCGACAGCGCCGTCGACGCCGCCCGCGCCGCCGGGGCGCTCGGGGCCCGGATGGTCGGCGGCGGATTCGGCGGATCCGCGATCGCGCTGTGCCGGGCGACGGACGTCGCCGCGGTGGCGGAGGCCGTGACGGCGGCCGCCCGCGAGCGGGACCTGCCGCGGCCGAAGTTCCTGCGTGCGGTGGCGGCGGCGGGCGCCCGGCGCTGCTCCTGAGGGAAGGCGGCCGGGTGACGTCGTGCGGGTCGGTACGCTGCCAGCCATGGGATGGTTCAGCCGGGACAAGTGGAACGCCGAGCATGCGGTGTTCGCCGCGGCCGCGGCGGCGACGGTCGTGGGCGGGGTGCTCGGCAACGAGCGGTTGCAGCGGGTGGCCAAGCCGCTGATCGGCCCGTCGCTGGCGGTGCGGGTGCTGCGGCACGCCCCGCACACCGACCGGCTCGACACCGCCCTGTTGCTGCTCGGGCTGACCGGCGCGACCGTCGGCGACGTGTTCATGATCGACCCGGACGACGACGCCCGGCTGCTGCGCGGTGCGTCGTCGTTCGCCGTGATGCAGGCCTGCTACTCGGCCCTGCTGGTGCGTCGCGGTGCCCGTCCGACGCGGTCGGCGGCGGTGCCGCGGGCGGTCGCGGCGCTCGGGGCCGCCGGTCTGCTCGGCGCACGGTCCCCGGAGGTGGCGGCGCCGCTGACCGGGTACGGCGCCCTGCTGGGCACCACCGCGACCCTCGCCGCCGATCCGGCGCTCGCGCCCGGGGCCCGGCGGGTGGCCGGACTGCCGATCCCGAACGAGGACCGGCGCAGCTGGCTGGGCGCCGGCGGCCTGGTCTTCACCCTGTCCGACGGCACCATCGTCGTGCGGCGGGTGCTGCTGCGGTCGCAGCGGACCCGGGCCGCGGCAGAGGGATTCGTGCTCGCGACGTACGCCCTCGCGCAGTTGCTCCTCGTCGAGGGCAAGCTCGCCCTCGGCCGGGACGGCACTCGCGCGCGCCGGGGCTATCTGCGCGGGTAACGACGGGCGCGACAGGCACTTTCGTGCGTGCGTCCACTTTCGTGCGCACGTCGCCTACGGGCAGAGGACGATCCGGTCGCGGTCGCGGGGGTCGACCCGGATGCCGACGACCCGGCCGGGCTCGAACCGGGCGAGATCCTCGCGGGCAACCTCGTAGAGCACCCGTCCGTGGTACGGCTCGGAGCCCGGCACCGTCAGGTCGAGGTCCAGTTCGGTCAGCTCGCCGTTGTCGACGGTGTGGCCGAGTTGCCGGGCCGAGGTGATGGTGGCCCAGCCCTCGAGGCCGCGGCGGGCGAGGCGGCGGTCGGCGCGCGGCGGCCGCCCGGCGAGGATCATGGCGATGCCCAGCGCCGAGCCGTACGCGGCCAGCAGGAACATGATCTGGTAGGGGACGGTGCCCTCGGGGGAGTTGGCGACGAACAGGCCCAGCCACAGCGCCAGGACGACGATGTACCCGGCGGTGACGAATGCGACGGCACGAACGACTCGAACGTGGTTCATTGCTCCTCCGATGCCAGGATAGTCCGTGACCTGCGCCACGTCCGTCGTCGCTACGCTGCATCCATGAATTCACCCAGTGTGTTCGTCACCGGCGCCGCCTCGGGGATCGGCCGCGCCACCGCACTGCTCTTCGCCCGCCGCGGTTACCGGGTCGCGGCCGTCGACGTCGACGCGGCGGGCCTCGAGGTGCTCGCCGCGGAGCAGCCCGGCATCGTCACCGGCGTTCTCGACGTCACCGACGCGCTGGGCTGGGAGCGGGCGCTGAAGGGGTTCTGCACCGACGGCACCCTCGACCTGCTCGTCAACAACGCCGGCCTCCTGGCGTCGGGACCGTTCGAGACGACCGCGCTCGAACGGCACCGGCAGATGGTCGACGTCAACGTCACCGGCACGATCACGGGCTGCCACAGCGCGTTCGAGTACCTGCGCCGCACGCCCGGCGCGCAGGTGGTCAACCTCTGCTCGGCGTCGGCGCTCTATGGCCAGCCGGAGCTCGCGACCTACAGCGCCACCAAGTTCGCCGTGCGCGGGCTGACCGAGGCGCTCGATCTGGAATGGGCCCCGCACGGCGTCCGGGTGATCGCGTTGTGGCCGCTGTTCGTCGAGACGGCGATGACCCGGGACCTGAACGTCGGCGCCGCGCGGCGGCTGGGGATCCGGCTCACCGCCGACGACGTCGCCCGGGATCTCTACGACCTGACCCGCCCCGGGCGGCGGCCGTCGGGTGTGCACCACGCGGTGGGCTGGCAGGCCAAGGCGTTCGCCGCACTCGCGCAGGTTACGCCCACCCGGCTCAATCGCCTGGTCAACCGGTGGGTGACCGGCAGCTGAGGCGGTCTCGCTAGAGTGGCGGACGGATCAGCGACGGAAGGAGTCGGGTGAACGTGCGTCGGATGTCGTCGATCGGTGCGGCCGCGGTGGCGGTGCTGGCACTGGCCGGCTGCGGAGGGACCGCGGACGGCGGGGAGCAGCCGGCCGCCGCGTCGTCGGCGAGCGCGGCCGCCACGACCACCACCACGACCGCGGCACCCGCGCCGACGGCCCCCGGGACCACGACGGCCACCGGGGCCACGACGACCACGCCGCCGGCACCGGCCCCCGACAGTGCGCCGACGACGCTGGCGGACGTGCAGTACGAGCGCAACGAGTCGTACTACTTCACCAGCCCCGACGGCGGGTTCCGCTGCGGCATCGTCAGACTCCCCTCGCGCACCGAGGCCGGCTGCGAGGGCGCCACCGATCCGGTCCCCCCGCGTCCCGAGAATTGTATGGTCAACTGGGGCAACGGTATTCGCGTACAGGACGCGGGCCCGGCGGAGTTCATGTGCTCGGGCGGCTCGGTCTACACCTCCGGCGGCGACGACCCGGTGCTGCCGAGCGGATCGCGGCTGAGCAAGCTCGGCTACACGTGCGAGACCACCGACGCCGACGTCACCTGCGCCAACGACGCCACCGGTCACGGCTTCACGATCGCCGCCGGCTCCAACACGACCTTCTGACCGTGCAACTCGACGACGCTCCCGGCCCCACCGAGTGGGGCGAGCACCCGCACGGGTGCGGCCCGTGGGCCGAGGAGTTCGGCACCGAACCGCCGCAGGACCCGCGCTACGATCCGGAGCTGCTCGCCCGCGGCGACCGCCGCAACGTCGTCGACGCCTACCGCTACTGGACGCGCGAGGCGATCGTCGCCGACATCGACACCCGCCGTCATCCGCTGCACGTGGCGATCGAGAACTTCGGGCACGACGCGAACATCGGCACGGTGGTGCGTACCGCCAACGCGTTCGCGGCGGCCGCCGTGCACATCGTCGGCCGTCGGCGCTGGAACCGTCGCGGGGCCATGGTGACCGACCGGTACCAGCATCTCGTGCACCACCCCGACGTCGACTCCCTGATCGACTGGGCGGCCGGACGGGGACTGACGATCGTCGCGGTGGACAACACACCCGGATCGGTGCCGCTCGAGACCGCGCAGCTGCCCCGCGCGTGCATGCTGCTGTTCGGCCAGGAAGGGCCCGGTGTCACGGCGCGGGCGCGGGAGGTCGCGGCGACGACCGTGTCCATCGCCCAGTTCGGCTCGACCCGCAGCATCAACGCCGGCGTCGCCGCCGGGATCGCGATGCACGCCTGGATCCGGCAGCACGCCGATCTCGACCGGGCCTGGTGAAGAAACGTTCGACGGGGAGCGGCCGATAGGGGAAAGCTGGTATCGGTAGCGACGGTGAGACGAGGTTGGCGACGACATGTCGGATGTGTGGGCCGAGCGGGCGGATCTCGCGGAGGCTGCAGTCATGTCGCGGCACGTGCGGCGGCTGTGGGCGCTGCCCGGCACCGCGCTCGGGGTCGTCGGCTGGCCGGCGGTGCGCCGCGAACGGCTCTTCCTCACCTGGCACTACTGGTGGCAGGCCCACCTGATCGATCTCGCGGTCGACGCCGCCGAGCGGGAGGCGACGCCGCGGCGCCGGCGCCGGGTGCTGCGGCTGACGCGCTCGCACCGGATCCGCAACCTCGCCGGCTGGACCAACAACTACTTCGACGACATGGCCTGGCTCGGCCTGGCGCTCGAGCGGGCGCAGCGGCACCTCTACGTCGACCGCCGCGACGCCATCGCCGTCCTCGAGAACGAGGTGTTCGCGGCGTGGGCGCCCGAGCGGGGCGGCGGCATCCCCTGGCGGCGCCGCGACGACTTCTACAACACCCCGGCCAACGGCCCGGCGGGCCTGCTGCTCGCCCGCACCGGAAAGCTGCTGCGGGCCCAGGAGATGGCGGACTGGATCCACGAGACGCTGCGCGACGCGGAGACCGGCCTGATCTTCGACGGGATCCGGCGTGACCGGGTCGAGCGCGCCGTCTACACGTACTGCCAGGGCGTTGTGCTCGGCCTGGAGACGGAGCTGGCGGTGCAGATGGGCGATCCGCGGCACCGGGAGCGGGTGCACGCCCTCGTCGACGCCGTCGACAACGAGCTGACCGAACGGGGGGTGATCACCGGCGGCGGCGGTGGGGACGGTGGGTTGTTCAACGGCATCCTCGTCCGGTACCTGGCGATGGTCGCGACGACGCTGCCGGTGGTCGATCCCGAGGACGAACGGGCGCGCCGGGTCGCGGCGCGGATCGTGCTCGCGTCCGCGCAGGCCGCGTGGGCGAACCGCCTGCAGATCGAGGGGCTGCCCCTGTTCGGGCGGGACTGGTCCGTCCAGGCGCGGCTGCCGGGAACGGCCCCCGGGATCGCGCGCTTCTCCGGCGGCACGGTGCGCAGCTCGGGGGTGGCCGAGCGGGATCTGTCGGTGCAGCTGAGCGGGTGGATGCTGATGGAGTCGGCCTACGCCGTGGCCGCCGAGCGGGCGCCCGGGCCGAGCGCCGCGCGGCCCGATGGCACCCGTTTTGAAAACGGTTATCGATAACGGCTATCGTCGACGGCATGACCGTCGCGACGCCCCTGCCCGTCACCGTGCTCTCCGGCTTCCTCGGCGCGGGCAAGACCACACTGCTCAACCACATCCTCGCCAACCGTGACGGCGCGCGCGTAGCGGTCGTCGTCAACGACATGAGCGAGATCAACATCGACGCCGCGCTCGTCGCCGGCCAGGGCAGCCTCGACCGCACCACCGAGAAGCTCGTCGAGCTCACCAACGGCTGCATCTGCTGCACGCTGCGCGAGGACCTGATCGAGACGGTCGCGCGGCTCGCCCGGGAGAACCGGTTCGACCATCTCGTGATCGAGTCGACCGGCATCTCCGAGCCGATGCCCGTCGCCGCGACGTTCGACTGGGAGTTCGACGACGGCTTCCGCCTCAGCCGGCTCGCGCGCCTCGACACGATGGTCACCGTCGTCGACGCCGCCACATTCCTCGCCGAACTCGCGCGCGGCGACCGCCTCGACGACCGCGCGCTCGAGGCCGGCGCAGGCGACGAGCGCAGCATCTCCGACCTGCTCGTCGAGCAGGTCGAGTTCGCCGACGTGCTGCTGGTCAACAAGACCGATCTGGTGAGCGACGCCGTCGCCGGGGCCGTCGAGGCCACGCTGCGCCGGCTCAACCCGACGGCGCGGCTGCTGCGCACCGTCCACGGCGCCGTCCCGATCGACGAGGTCCTCGGCACCGGCCGCTACGACCCGGAGGCGGCCGCGCTCGCCCCGGGCTGGGCCGAGGAGCTCGCCGGCGGTCACACCCCGGAGACCGAGGAGTACGGCATCCGCAGCGTCGTCTACCGCGCCGACCGCCCCTTCGACCGGGCCCGGCTCGAGGCGGCGGTGGAGAACCTGCACGGGGTGCTGCGCAGCAAGGGCTTCTGCTGGTTCGCCGACGACCCGGACACCGCGGCGATCTGGTCGCAGGCCGGCCCCAACCTGATGCTCGAACCGGCGCAGCCGTGGTCTCTGACCGGCGAGACGCCGGGCCAGGAGATCGTCTTCATCGGGGTGCGCCTGGACCCGGACACCCCGCGCCGCCTCCTGGATCCGGCTCTCGCGGCCGGGCACTCCTAGTCGGGGTCGACGTCCGCGATCTCCACGTCCACCGCGGGCCGCGCCATCTCGATCCGGTACTGCCGGACGCCGAGCACGGTGCCCACCACGAGGACGGCGGCCATCACGGCGAGGACCGTCGGCAGCAGCCACGAGACCCGCTCGAGGTATTCGCCGAAGTAGAACCCGACGAGCAGCAGGACGGGCGCCCACAGGATCGCGCCGATCGTGGACGCGATCGTGTACCGGGTGTGGTTCATCCGGGCGGCCCCGGCCACCAGCGGCGACAGCGTGCGCACCCACGGGATCCAGCGGGCGATCAGCACCGCCCAGAACCCGTACCGGTCGAGCAGGACATTGACCTTCCGCAGGTTGGCCGCGTTGAGGTATCGGCCGTTGCGGCGGGCGATGAGGTGGTGGCCGCGACGGTGGCCGATCACGTACCCCACCTGGTTCCCGGCGATCGCGGCCACCATCGCGCCGACCGCCAGGGCCCACACCTGCGCCGCACCGGAATGGTGGGCGGCCAGCACGACGCCGGCGGTCAGCAGCATGGAGTCCCCGGGCAGGAACAGTCCGAGGATGATCGCGCACTCGACGAACACGAACGTCACGACGACGAGCCACACCAGGGCGGGCCCGGCGGTTTCGAGAGGACCGAAGGTTTCCGCGGCGAGAATCATGGAGAACGCGTTCGCGCGCGTGCTCAGGGCGTGGTGTCGCGACGGGTCGTCGGCACCGGCACCGTGTCGGCCGTGGCCTCGGCCTCCGTGACGGCCGCGGCCCTGCGCTTGGCGATCAGGTGCTTGCCGATCTCGAGCAGGATCGGGACGACGGAGACGAACACGATGAGCAGGAAGATGATGTCGATGTTGTCGCGGATGAAGGCGATCTGACCGAGCAGGTAACCCAGCAACGTCACGCCGGCGCCCCACAGCACACCACCGACGATGTTGTAGGTGAGGAACACCGGATACCGCATGCGGGAGGCGCCCGCGACGACCGGCGCGAAGGTGCGCACGATGGGCACGAACCGGGCGAGGACGATCGTGATCGGACCGTGCCGCTGGAAGAAGTCCTCGGACTGGTCGATGTACTGCTTGTTGAGGATCTTCGCGTCGTAGCTCTTGAACAGGCGGGTGCCGCCCTTGGCGCCGATCCAGTAGCCCACCTGGTCGCCCAGGATCGCCGCGATCGGGATCGTCACCATCAGCACCCACAGCGGCGCGAACGGCGGGATCTCCTCGGACTTCGAGGCGGCGATCAGGCCCGCCGTGAAGAGCAGCGAGTCGCCCGGCAGCAGGGGGAACAGCAGACCCGACTCGATGAATACCACGAGCAGCAGGCCGATGAGCACCCAGGTGCCGAAGGAGTTGAGCAGGTTCACCGGGTCCAGGAATCCCGGCAGCAACGCCAGATTCGTCACGCTCTCCGGAACGACGGTCACGGACTCCAGGCCTCCGAGCACACTCACGGCCACCAGAGTACCGGTGGGATGCCGGTGGCCCGAATCACGGCGGGCACCCGACTGTGTCCCCGCGCCGGCAGTTGACATACTGCAGGGACAACCCTGGCGCCTCCCGCACCCCCGGGGAGGCACCCATCGACTCTCATCTGGAGGACAGCCGCCGTGCCAATCGCGACTCCCGAGGTCTACGCCGAGATGATCGCCCGCGCCAAGGATCACTCCTTCGCGTTCCCGGCCATCAACTGCACCTCGTCCGAAACCATCAACGCCGCCATCAAGGGCTTCGCGGACGCCGGCAGCGACGGCATCATCCAGTTCTCGACGGGTGGCGCCGAGTTCGGCTCCGGCCTCGGTGTCAAGGACATGGTGACCGGCGCCGTCGCGCTCGCCGAGTTCGCGCACGTCATCGCCGCGAAGTACGACGTCACCATCGCGCTGCACACCGACCACTGCCCGAAGGACAAGCTGGACGGCTTCGTGCGCCCGCTGCTCGCCATCTCGCAGGAGCGGGTGAAGAACGGCGAGAACCCGCTGTTCCAGTCGCACATGTGGGACGGCTCGGCCATCCCGATCGACGAGAACCTGCAGATCGCCCAGGAGCTGCTGGCCCTGTCGAAGGACGCGAACATCATCCTCGAGGTCGAGATCGGCGTCGTCGGCGGTGAAGAGGACGGCGTCGAGAACGCCATCAACGAGAAGCTCTACACCTCGATCGAGGACTTCGAGAAGACGGTCGACGCGCTCGGCGCCGGTGAGAAGGGCAAGTACCTGCTCGCTGCGACGTTCGGCAACGTCCACGGCGTCTACAAGCCGGGCAACGTCAAGCTCGAGCCGTCCGTGCTGGCCGACGGCCAGGCCGCCGCTTCGAAGAAGCTGGGCCTGCCCGCCGGCTCGAAGCCGTTCGACCTGGTCTTCCACGGCGGTTCCGGCTCGCTGAAGTCGGAGATCGACGAGGCGCTGAGCTACGGCGTGGTGAAGATGAACGTCGACACCGACACCCAGTACGCGTTCACCCGCCCGATCGCCGGCCACATGTTCGCCAACTACGACGGTGTGCTGAAGATCGACGGCGAGGTCGGCAACAAGAAGACCTACGACCCGCGCAGCTACCTGAAGAAGGCCGAGGCGTCGATGACCGCTCGGGTCGTCGAGGCCTGCAACGACCTCAAGTCCGCGGGCCGCTCGGTGTCCGCCGGCTGATCCGTCCCTGCGCGGTCATCCCACGCGAGCGGTGACGCGGGCCCGGCCCGCGTCACCGCTCGCGTCGTTTCACTCCCCGCAGACCTTCCAGTCCTCGCCCTCCTGGGCCAGGTCGAAGGTGCGCTGGGTGACGTCGGTCGGGGTGCCGGCCGGGTGCGCCGTCACCTGCGCGATGGCCTGGCCGTCGGTGATCTGCACCTTGTCGATGCCCGTGACGACGGGCACGGTGCCCTGGTCGACGGCGGTGCGGTGGATGTCGGCGAACTGCTCGGGCGGCACCGAGGCGTAGAACTCCTGCAGGCCGCCGCACGTCGTGGTGCGCAGCGTCGTCAGGTCGCCGGCGGCGAGCGCCCGGACGAAGGTCTCGACGGTGGTCCGGATCCGAGCCTCCGGCGAGTTCGCCGCCCGGTCGTCCAGGTAGACCTTCACGGCCGCGGCCGCCACCGCGGCGACGACGAGCAGGCCCGCGACGAGGGCCGCGATCGCCCAGCCCCGGCGGCTGCGCCGGGCGGGTGCGACCGGGTCGATGCGCTGCGGCCCCGGGACCGGCTGGACGCGCTGGGGTTCGATGCGCTGGGGTTCGACACGCCGCGCCTCCGGCCGGGGCGGCGGGACCCGCGTCGGCTGGATGCGCGGCGGTTCGGCGCGCTGGGGGGCGACCCGCTGCGGCTCCGCGCGTCCGGCCGCCCGATCGGGCTCGATCCGCTGCGGCGCCTGCTTGGGGGTGTGCGTGGTGACGGGGATGCGTGCGGTGGGTGCGTCGGCGGGGGAGGGCGCGGGCTCGGCGCGGCGCGTGGCCGGGATGGCCACGGTCTCCGCCTCGCTCGCCGCGGCCGGCCCGGGCTGTGCGGCCGGCGTGTCCGGGGCGGCGGCGGGATCCGCGGCACCGGCCGGGGCCGGCGCGTCGTCGCCGGGGGTGTCGCGCTCCGAGCCCGCGCGCGGCGCCGGGTCCTCGGCGTCGTCGTGCTCCGCGGAGGACCCGGGGGTGTCCGTCGCCGGACGGGGAGACGTGGTGGTGTCTTCGTTCTTCGGATCCGGCACGCGATCCCCCTTGCTGGACGGACGGCTGTTCTCCCGGGCAGCCTATCGACCGTCTTCGGGCGGTGGGCACAATGGTGGCCATGACGTCTTTCGGTGACCTTCTCGGACCCCAACCCACCCTGCTGCCCGGCGACGACGAGGCGGAGTCGGCGCTGCTGAACCACGAGGACCCGGCGAAGGTGGCCGCCGACCACCCGACCGCGTCGATCGCCTGGGCCTACCTGGCCGAAGCCGCCCTCGGGCGCGGCGAGACGATCGCGGCCTACGCCTACGCCCGCACCGGCTACCACCGCGGTCTCGACCAGTTGCGCCGCAACGGCTGGAAGGGCTTCGGTCCCGTGCCGTTCGACCACGAACCGAACCGGGGCTTCCTGCGGTGCGTCGCGACGCTGGCCCGTGCGGCGAAGGAGATCGGCGAGGCCGACGAGCATGCCCGCTGCCTCGACCTGCTCGAGGACTGCGACCCGCGCGCCGCCGAAGCACTTGGCGTCGATTAGTCCCCGGTTACCCACCAGGGTGGGCACGCGCCGGCGGCTGCGCACGTCGGGGCTCCGCCTGCGTTCCTCGGCGCTGCCGATCCTGCAGTGCGCGCTGGCAGCGGGCATCGCCTGGTGGGTCGCCACGGGGCCGGTCGGGCACGAGCAGCCGTTCTTCGCGCCCATCGCGGCGGTGGTGTCGCTCGGGCTGTCACTGGGTGCGCGGATGCGACGGTCGGTCGAACTCGTCTGCGGTGTCACCGTGGGCATCGGTGTCGGCGACCTGATCATCTCGTTCATCGGCAGCGGCCCGTGGCAGATCGCGCTCGTCGTCGCGATGGCGATGGGCACGGCGGTCGCGCTCAACAGCGGCCCGATCTTCTCCATGCAGGCCGGGAACTCGGCGGTGCTGGTGGCGACCCTGATCCCGCCCGGCGGGTCCGGGGGTATCGACCGAATGGTCGACGCCCTCATCGGCGGGCTGGTCGGCATCGCCGTCGTCGCCGTCATCCCCACCCACCCGGTGCGCCGGGCGCGGCGGGAGGCGGCGAACGTGCTGTCCACCACGGCGGACGTGCTGCGCAAGGTCGAGGCCGGCCTGGTCGAGAACAACCCGAAACCCATCGAGGCGGCCCTCAGGGAGGCCCGGGCCACGCAGTCGGCGATCGACGCGATGCGCGCCAACATCTCCGGCGGCAAGGAGGTGAGCCGCATCTCGCCGCTGTACTGGAACAGCCGGCCCCGGCTCGAGCGCCTCATGGCCGCGGCGGACCCGATCGACAACGCCATGCGCAACACGCGGGTGCTGGCGCGCCGGTCGCTCTCGCTCGTGCGCGACGACGAGATCCTCGACCCGCGGCTGGTGCGGCGCATCGAGGAGCTGGCCGGGGCGGTGGACGTGCTGCGGCTGATGGTCCTCGCCGAGCCGGGGGAGCAGCCCGATCAGGCGGAGGCGGCCCGGGTGCTGCGCAGCGTGGCCCGGGAGATGAAGCCGGACCTCGTGGCGGGGGCGGGCCTGTCCTCGACGGTGGTGTTCGCGCAGATTCGTTCGCTGATCGTGGACCTGCTGCAGGTGGCCGGCCTCGAGCGGGTCTCGGCGATCGCCACGCTGCCCCCGACGGTGGAGCATCCGGCGTATCCCCCCGAGTCCTGAGCGGCTCCCCTCTCCGTTGAACATATGCGTATGTCTGCATATGATTGCCGAAACTTCGGAGGGAGGACCATGGGCGTCGGACACGGCCACTCGCACGGCCATTCCGGGACGAGCACTCCCGGCGGGGCCGGCCCGTCGAAGGGACGGCTGTGGCGGATGGCGATCGCCCTCGTCGTCCTGGTCGCGTTCCTGATCCTCGAGACGGGCGTCGCCCTGTGGATCGACTCGCTGGCCCTGCTCGCCGACGCCGGCCACATGCTCACCGACGTGGTGGGCATGTCCATGGGCATGGTCGCGTTGATCCTGGCCCGGCGGGGCAGCACGGCGGCCGCGCGCACCTTCGGGTGGCACCGCGCCGAGGTACTCGCCGCCATGGCGAACGCCGCGCTGCTGCTCGCGGTGGCGGTGTGGGTGTTCTACGAGGCGATCCGCCGCATCGGTGACGCCCCGGAGATCCCCGGGACGGCGCTGGTGGTCACCGCGGCGGCCGGCCTGGCCGCCAACCTCGTCGTCATGCTGCTCCTGCGGGCCGACGCCAAGGACAGCCTCGCCGTGCGCGGCGCCTACCTCGAGGTGCTCGCCGACGCGGTCGGCAGCGTCGGGGTGCTCGTCGCCGGTGCCCTCGTGCTGCTGTTCGACTGGAGCCTCGCCGACGTCGTCGTCGGCGTCCTCATCTCCCTGTGGGTGGTGCCGCGGGCGGTGCGCCTGGCCGCGGCGTCGCTGCGCATCCTCACCCAGGCTTCGCCCGCCCACCTCGACGTTGAGGGGGTGCGCGCCGACCTGTCCGCCCTGCCCGGCGTCACCGGCGTCCACGACCTGCACGTGTGGACCCTTACCACCGGCATGGACGTCGCCACCGTGCACCTGATCAGCGACCACGACGGGCAGTGGGTGCTCGAGTCGGCCCGCGCCGTCCTCACCTCCCACGGGCTCGAGCACGCCACCGTCCAGGTGGAGACGACCGTCAACGGGCGGCGCTGCGAGGAGAACGTCACCTGGTAGGGCCGAGGCTGCTCACGCCAGGGAGGGCTCCCGTAGGCGGGTGACGCCGTCGACCACCAGCGAACACAGGACGAACACGGCTGCGGCGAACACGGTGGTGCCGATCACCACGGGGAAATCCCCCTCGAGCGCCGCCGTGATCGCCAGTCGGCCCACGCCGTCCAGGCCGAAGATCGTCTCGGTCACGATCGCCCCACCCATGATCGCCGCAAGCTCGAGACCGCCCAGGGTGATCACCGGGTTCAACGCCGCATCCAACCCGTGCCGGTAGTGGACGGCGTTCTCCGACAGTCCTTTCGCCCGCGCAGTCCGGATGTAGTCGGCGTCGAGGACTTCGAGCATCGACCCACGCACCACCCGCTGGAAGATGCCGATCTCCGCGATGGTCAGTGTCAGCCAGGGCAGCAGCAGGTGCCGTGCCCACTCGAACGGGTTCTCCGCGAACGGCACGTACCCGCTGCTGGGAAAGAGATACAGCCCGTGGGTCGACAGCGTGAAGAACAGAAAGTACGACAGCAACATGCCGGTGAGAAACGTCGGCAGCGACAATGCGACGTAGGACAGGGCAGACAGGCCGTGATCGACTGCCGAGCCCGGCCGGCGGGCGGCTTCGACGCCCAGCACGATCGAGAGCGTCATCCAGATCACCAGGGCGCCCAAGGCCAGGGAGACGGTCACCGGCACCTTCGACAGGATCAGGTCCGTCACCGGTGTCTGCTGCCGGAACGAGTACCCGAGGGCGGGTGGCCAATGGGCGAGTCCCATCGGCGCGCCCTGGATGTCCGGGCCGCGGAGCAGGTAGTTCTTCAACTGCACGTACCACGGTTCGTGCAGGCGCAAGGCGCGGGCCACCGCGTCGATGCTCTCCTGAGTGGCGTTGCGCGGCGCGAGCATCGTCGCGGGATCCCGATAGGCGACGCGTGTGATCGCGAAGGCGGCGAGCAGCACGAGCAGGAGCGTGGTCGCCGATCGGGTGACGAGAGCGAGAAATTGCCGGAACATCGATCTCACCGCTTCCCGGGGTCGAGGACGTTGCGCAGGCCGCTGCTGAACGTGTTGAAGCCGAGCACGACGACGAACAGGGCCACGGCGGGACCGAGGAGATACCAGGGCTGTACCTGATAGATCGAGGTGCGTTGGGCGTCGGCGATCATGTTTCCCAGACTCGGCGTCGGGGCTTGGATACCGACCCCGAGGAACGACAGCGTGGCCTCGGCGACGATGTTGGTGGGCAACTGCACGGCCCAGTACACCGCGATCACCGGCACGACGTTCGGGAGGATCTCCCGGAACAGGATGTACCGCCGGCCCGCCGCGAGGGTCACCGCTGCGTCGACGAACGGCTGCGACCGCAGCGCCACCGCCATGCCCCGGCTCAGGCGCGCGAAGAACGTCCACGAGAACGCGGAGATGATCGCGATCACCACCAGGACCGGGCTGATGACCGGTCTGCCGTCCCCGCCTCGGTTGAGTGCCAGCAGGCTCAGCGCGGTCACGACGAACGGAAACGACAACACCACGTCGATGACCTGACCTGTCACCCGATCGAAGGCGCCTCCCATGAACCCCGACGTGAGACCGACGACCGTCCCGATCACCATCGCCAACGTGGTGGCGGGAATCCCTACGAGCAACGAAATCTGCGCGCCGTACAGCGTGCGCACCAGCACGTCGCGCCCTTCCCCGTCGGCACCGAGCCAGAACCCGAAGGACGGTCCGACCGGTATGCCGGATGCGTCCAGGGCCTCCTGCCGGAACTGTTCCGTGGGTCCGTGCCCCACGACCGCAGCGACGAGCGGTGCCGCCGCAGCGGCCACGATCACCAGCAGCACCGTCCATGCTCCGAACCGAGCGGAGTGGTCCTGCATCAGTGCGCGGATCGCCTCGCCGCGGGACACCGGTGGGGCTTCGGCGTCCACGGCGCCGAGGCCGACGAGCTTCGTCCACGGTTCAGGCATCGACGGTGTCCCTTCGAGCGTGGCCGGGGACGGCACTCAACAGGGTGCGGGTGTACTCGTGCCGGGGCGCGGCGAAGATCTCGTCGGTGTACCCCTGCTCGACGATCATGCCGTCGCGCAGGACAGCGACCCGATCGCACAGCGCGGACACGACGCCGAGGTCGTGCGAGACGAACAGCAGTGAGGTTCCCTGCTCGTCGCGCAAGGCGCGGAGCAGGTCGACGATCTGCCGAGCGGTCGACATATCCAGCGCCGAGACCGGTTCGTCGGCGACGATCAGGGCCGGATCCAGCGCGAGAGCCCGGGCGAGCGCGACACGCTGGCGCTGACCACCGGACAGCTGTGCCGGATATCGGGCTGTGAATCCGCCGGGAAGGCCCACGCGCGCGAGTAATTCGCCGATTCTTCGCCGGATCTCGACCGGGGTGAACTCCCCCGCCAGCTCGAACGGTGCGGTGAGGATCTCGCTGATGCTGCGCCGCGGGTTCAGGCTGCCGTACGGATCCTGGAACACCATCTGGATCGACCGACGCACGTGCGGCTCCACCGCGACGCGCTGCCGTCCCGGACGCACATACGGAGAGCCGCGAAAATGCAGGATGCCCGAGTCGGCGGTCTCGAGCCCCGCGACGATGCGGCTGAGCGTGGACTTGCCGGAACCGGATTCGCCTACCAGGCCCACGATTTCGCCTTCACCGATGCACAGGTCGACGTCGGCGAGCACCTGATGGCGTCTGCGGCCTCCGGTGCGGAAACTCTTCGAGACATTCTCGGCCCGCAGTAGTTCGGCGCGGTGCGGCCGCGCACCGACGGGTGGGGCCACCGGCCGGTGCCGGGCCGCGAGCAGGGCCTCGGTGTAGCGGTGCGCGGGTGCGGTGTACACCCGATCCGCCGGGCCGGCTTCGACGACCTGCCCGCGGTGCATGACCACCACGTCGTCCGCGACGTCCGACACCAGGGCGAGGTCGTGACTGACCAGCACGAGCGCCATGTGATGGTCCTGCCGAAGGTGTTGCAGCAGACCAAGAATCGCGGACTGTACCGTCGCGTCCAGGGCTGTGGTCGGTTCGTCGGCGATGACGAGCTGCGGATCGTTCGCGATCGCGATCGCAATCATCACCCGTTGGCGCATGCCGCCGGAGAAGTGCACGGGGTAGTCGTCGATCCGGTCCCGCGCGCGGGCGATGCCCACCTCGTCGAGGAGTTCGACGACGCGGCGTCGCAGCGTCGCGCGGTCGACGCGCCTGTGCGCGGTGATGGCCTCGCCGATCTGTCGGCCGACCGGCATGAGTGGATGCAGGTTGCTCAGCGGATCCTGGAATACGAACCCGATGTCGCGGCCACGGAGCGCGCGCAACTGCTTCGGCGTCGCGGTCACCAGATCAGTGCCGTGGTGCAGGGCGCGGCCCTGCACCACGGCACCGGACCCGAGCAGCCCGGTGGCTGCGAGCAGTGACACGCTCTTGCCCGATCCGGACTCACCCACGATCCCGAGCGTCCGGCCCGCCTCGACCGCGAACGACACGTTCCGCACCGCGGTTCCGGACCGGAACGACACGGTGAGGTTCTCGACGCTCAACACGGACATGTCAGGCTCCGGGCCGGATCGCGATGTTGGTGAAGTCCGCCTGGGCCGGGAGCGACGCCCACGTCCAGTTGGTCACGCGATCGGACGAGATGAGGTTCTTGCGCTTTTCGAACAGCGGAATCCACGGCAGGTCGGTGGAGACGACCCGATCGGCCTCCGCCCAGATCGGCCCGGGGTCGACGGACGGGAAGGCCTGCCGGGCGAGTTCGTTGAGCCGATCGTTGCTGTAGCAGATGGCGTTGACGTTGCCCTTGCCGCACGGCGACGCCTCGGAGTTCAGCCAGCCGCCGAGCAGCATCCGGGTCGAGCGGCCCTGCCAGTCTGGGGTGAACGAACCGCTCAGGGCCACGTCGTAGCGGCTGCCGGGGTCCTGCAGGTAGGCCGAGTACTCGGTGCCGGGAAGTGCGGTGAGGTTCAGGGTGATGCCGGCCGCTGCCAGGTCTTCCTTCAGGGTGACCGCGATGCTCTCGAACTGCACGGTAGACCGGTAGACCGCGTCGAGGGTGAGGCCGTCGGGATATCCGGCCTCGGCCAGCAGTTGCCGCGCCTTGGCCGGGTCACCCTTGCTCCCCGGCGTCGCATACGGGTCGAACGGCTCGTGTCCGAGCAGGGTGGAGGTGACGATCTGACCGTTCGGCTTCGCGGCGATCGGGCCACCCTGTCCCTGAACGAGATTCGCCTTGTCGACGGCATAGGCCAGGGCCTGCCGCACTCGTGGGTCTCGCAGCGCGGTGGCGCCGGGGAACGTCGCCTCGGGCTTGGCGTTGAGCACGATGAAGTTGGCCGCGCCGCTGTCGGAGGTGTGCAGGTTGGGATTGTTCGTCGATGCGTACTGGTTCAGCACGGCGCGTGGCGGGACGTCCATGTACAGGGTGAGGTCCGCCTCGCCCGACTGCACCTTCTGCACCACGCTGTCCTCGCTGTTGGCCGTGAAGTCGATCGCGATCTCGTCGACGTAGGCTTTGCGGGCCGGATCGGCGTCGTGGTTGTACCCCTCGACCTTCTTCAGGATCAACTGCTGGCCCGGCTGGTACGTGTCGATCCGGTACGGGCCGGACGACGGGAAGTTCTGCCGGAACTCGAGCGAGTCGCCGAAGTACTTCGACGCGACCTCCGGCGGTAGCGGAGTTACGAAGTTCATGGTGAGGATGTCGAGGAAATCGTACGACTTGGCCGGCGCGGTGATGACCAGTGTCTTGTCGTCGAGGGCACGCACGCCCGAGATGTCGTGCGTGTCGATGAACCGCTTGGACGCGGCGAGGTCCCCAGTGGGCTCCTTCGCGAACTCGCTGCAGAACTGCGTGAAGCCCTCGAAGATCAGGTGGAAGTAGTTGACGGCCGCCACCTGCTTGTTCGGGTCGCAGAACCTCTCGATCGCGTAGACGAAGTCGCCGGCGACGATCTCGCGGGTCGAAGACCCCGAGTAGGTGATGCCGTCGCGCAGGTGGAAGGTGTAGGTCCGGCCGTCCTCGCTCACGTCCCAGGACTCGGCGAGGTCGGGGGTGAGTTCGGTGTCGTCCTTCAGTTCGTTCGCCGAGCCGGGGAACGTCACGAGCTGCCGGGTGATGGCGCGCTGCACGGCCCAGGCGTTCGTGTCGTACCCGGTCAGGGGATCGAGCGAGTCCATGTCGGAGGCCAGCGACGCGATCCGCAGCGTTCCGCCGGCGACGATGTCGCCGTCGGCGGCGCGGTTCGCCGGGGCGGTGCCGGTGCAGGCAGCGACAAGCACTGCAGCGAGCGCGGTGACGGCGATGCCAGCGCCACGCAGGGTGCGTGACGCCGGTCGGCGGGGTGTTCTCACAGGTGTCCTTCGGTGTAGCGGGCGGGAGTACGGTGGGGATCTCAGAAATTCGTCCCGGCGAACGCCGCCAGGTCGGTTCCGAAGCTCCGGTCGGCCGAGGCAATCGCGCCGGCGGAACGGGCCCGGACTGTTCCGGATGCGGCGAGCTGGTGCCATCGCACGCCACCGAGGAGCGCGCCGCTCAACGTCGCGACATCGGTTTCGAGATCGACGTCCGGTTCGATGCGGTGCGCGACTGTCTCCACGTCCCCTCCGGAGACGCGATATGTCCCGGTGTTTGCGGGGAGGAGGTGGTCGTGGACGCCGATGACGAGGGTCTCGCCGCCGGCATACGCACGAGCGCCGAGCGCCGTCCCGACATCGAGAATCCTCAGCCAGGTCTCGTCCCTGAGCCCGGTTGTCCGGGCCCCTCTCGGATCGGTGAGCAGCCACGGCAGCGACGAGTCGACCGGAAGGGTCGGGAAGATGATCCGGTCGACGAGATCGAGGTTCCAGAGGAACCGGACGATGCCGACGAACGTGTCTCGCGACGGAGCGTGAAGGTCGTCGACGACGACTGTGCGCTCGGTGCCGCCGAACCAGGCCTCCGTACCGATCGGGTGGTAGCGGACGAAGCCGGTCTCGGAGCCCTCGGATCCGGCGAGAGCGACGTAGGCGGGCCCCTGCGCGGTGGCCGCCCTCATCTCCTGGGCCGCCCACCACACCGGTGGTCTGGTGATCGCTCCTGGGCGCGGGTCCGCGTTGCGTGCATGGATACCGGGCAGAACGTCCCACGCGCCGGCCGGGTCGACGAGACGTACCCGATCACCGGCCGGGGCATCGGAGCGTAGGGCACCGCGGCGGGTGTCCACCTCGACGGCGGCCGCCCGGCTGGCGATCCCGTAGCCGTACCGGCCGTAGATCGTCGCCTCGGACGCGCGGAGCGTCGCGACGACCTCGCCGCCGGCACGGGCGTCCCCCAGCTGGCGCTGCAGTAGTCGCGAGACGATCCCGCGTCGGGTGTGGGTGGGGAGCACGCCGACGTGGGTGACTGCCGCGTGGGCGACCGTCCGCCCGCCCGGCAACGTCAACGAACTCGCCGCGGAGTCCACGGTGCCGACGAGCTGTCCCGCCACGTAAGCACCGAGGGTCCGGCCGGGCTCGAAGATCTTTCCGACGGTGCCGGGCGGCAGCGGACCGAACGACGGCAGGCCCACCATGGCGGTTCGGAAGACGTCGAAGGCACCGGTCAGATCCTGTTCATCGACCAGGACTCGAATGTCGACCTCGAGACCGGAGTGATCGGTTGGCTGCGGGGGCATGGCGTATTCCTGTCGTACGGGCGGCAGGCGTACCAGGAAGCGGTGCGCCTGCAGGATTGGGTGTCGGCGTCTCCGGATGCGTCACACCCGTCGCACACCGTACGACGGTCGTCGCCACCGACACACCTCGATTCACGGTGCCCAGTGTGCGATGAACGATCAACCTTTATGTGCGTCACTGATTTTTACCCTCGCGACTGCGGCGAACACGGGGTGGAGCGCACAAAAAATCACGGTGAGTGCAATCGGTGCCGACCGGGGATTTGCCCGGATACGGTGGACCGGTCGTTGCTTGTTTGTTGAAACGAAAGTGTGTGCCAGTGCGCAAAAGGAACCGTCTCGCCGCCGTGGCGGCGGGATTGACTGTGGTGTGGCTCGTCGCGGGCTGCGCATCCGGTGGTGCGGCGGGCGGCGACTCGAGCGAAAGTCCGAGCGATGGTGGTGATTTCGTCACCGGGCTGTATCTCGAACCGCGGGGCCTGGATCCGCACCGGCAGGTGTTCTGGGAGACGTATCGGGTCTCCCGCAACATCTTCGAGCCGCTCGTCGGCGAGGATCTCACCCGGGCCGAGGGTACGCCCGACCTCGTGCCGGTGCTCGCCACGAGCTGGGAGCACAGCGGGGACGGACGAACCTGGACCTTCCGGTTGCGCGACGGCGTCACCTTCCACGACGGCACCTCGTTCGACGCCGAGGCGTTGCACAAGAACGTCCGCCGGGTCTGGGACCGCTCCTACGAGTTCTTCGACGAGGAGAGCGCGGGCCGGGTCAAGGTGTGGTTCGGCGGCCTGCTGAAGGCGGCTCCCACCGGCGAGCACACGTACACCTTCGAATTCGAGCGCCCCTTCCTGGGCTTCCCGCGCATCCTTGCGCAGTCGATGTACACCCTTCCCGTCGGCAACCCGGCGATCTGGGAACGGTACGGAAACGACGGCTTCGCGGAACATCCGGAAGGCACCGGGCCGTACCGCTTCGTCTCCCGCGCCATCGGTGATCGCATCGTCCTCGAGCGCAACGACGGCTACTGGGGCGAGCGACCGCATCTCGACTCGCTCACCTTCCGCATCATCCCGAACAACCAGACCCGGGTGGCGTCCCTCCTGGGCGGCGAGGTCGACCTCATCAGTTATGTCCAGCCCGACGACGTGGAGACGCTCGAGAACGCTGGCCTCCACGTACCGGAAGGCACTGGGGCGGAACTGATCTACTTCTCGTTCAACCGGCGCAACCCGGTTTTCGACGACGACCGCGTGCGGCAGGCACTCGTCCACGGGCTCGACCGTCAGGCGCTCGCGGACGAGGTGTACAACGGCTATGCCGCGCCTCAGTACTCCTTCCTCCCGCCCGGTAACGAGGCGTACCGCGCCGACGTGAAGGACTTCGAGTACGACCCGGATAGGGCTCGGCAGCTCCTCGCCGAAGCCGGTTACGGGCCCGGCCAGCTGCGGTTCAACCTCGTCATCGACGTCGCCAACGAGAACGTCGGCCAGTGGCTGCAGGCGCACCTGAAAGAGATCGGTGTCGAGGCCGACGTGGTGAGCCTGGACCGAGTGAACTACTCTGCCCGCGTCTACAATCCGCAACCGGGCGACGGACTGAACATCGACGAGTTCGGCGAGACCGACGCGGAGTGGCTGTACAACGGCTTCAACGGCCTCGTCAACCGCGGCCTGAAGCCGGAGCAGTACCCGGAGGTCACGCAGGCGATCGAGACCGCGCTCTACACCGCCGAGCCCGACCGGCGAATCGCCCTGTGGCAGAAGGCGGAGGAGGAGCTGCGCCGGCGCGCGCTGGTCATCCCGGCCGTCAATCTGAACCGGTACTACGCGACGGGTCCGAACGTCGAAGGGTTCACGTTCGCGTCCACCAACTGGTACGACCTGTCGAACGTCTGGCTCACGGACATCCGATGAGCCGGTTCCGACGGATCGGATTCCGAGTCGCCAACATCGTCCCGATTCTGCTGATCGTGTCGCTGCTAGCCTTCCTGCTGGGCGCGCTGACGCCCGGAGACCCCGTCGAAGCGCAGTTCGCGTCGAGATTCCCGGCGGAACAGCTCGCGGAGATCCGGGCCACCTACGGCCTCGACCGGCCGTTGTGGGAGCAGTACTTCGTGTGGTTGAAGAACCTGTTCGTCGACGGCGGCGGGCTGTCCCTCACCCTGGGCACCCCCGTGTTCGACATTCTGGTCCCCAATTTCGTGAACACCCTGATCCTCACCGCGGCGGGGGCGGTCGTCTGCGTGGTGGTGGGGACCTCGATCGGGTTGCTCGCGGGCATATTTCACGGAACCTGGATCGACCGCACGGTCATGCTGCTCGTGCAGATCGGCAGCAACCTGTCGGTGTACTGGTTCGGTCTCGTCCTGATCAGCGTGTTCGCGCTGCAGCTGCGCTGGCTGCCGGTGGGTGGAATGGAGTCGCGCGGTGGCGGCGGACTTGCCGATCTTCTGCAGCACCTGGTGCTGCCGGCGGTGTCGGCAGCGTTGATCTCGATGCTGGTGCTTGCCCGGTTCGTGCGTATCGGGGTGATCCGGGAGAGGTCGTCGGACTGGTTCCGGACGTTTCGTTCCCAAGGTATTCCTGCGCGAAAGCTGTATGGGAAGAACGTTTTCCGGAATATTCTGCCGAGCGTCGTGAATATCACGGGACTCGAGATCGGCACCCTGATCACCGGTGTGTTCTTCGTCGAGATCGTCTTCAATTGGCCCGGCATCGGTACGCAGCTGGTCAATGCGGTCAACGGTAAGGACTACCCGGTGATCCAGGGCGGGATCGTGCTCGTCGCACTGTGCTACCTCCTCGTCAACCTGATCACGGACCTGATCGTGGACGGCTTGAACCCCCGCCTGAAAGGCGCATGATGGCAACATTGCTCGAGGAGCGAGACACCACCGATCTTCCGGACCCCGCCCGCGTCGGTCGCCGACGTCATCGCATCCAGTTCATCGTCGCGGTGATCCTGATCGGACTCGTCGTGGTGTGCTCGCTGCTGGCACCGATCCTGGCGCCGTACGATCCCGTCCTCACCGACTCCGCCGCGAAGTTCCTGCCGCCGGGAAGCCCCGGCCATCTGCTGGGCACCGACGAACTCGGACGGGATCTGCTGAGCCGGCTGCTGTGGGGCGGTCGCACGTCCCTGGTGCTCGCCGTGCTGGCGGTCGTGCTGGCGGCGGTGGTGGGCTCCGCGGCGGGGCTCGCGGCGGGCTTTGCGGGCCCGCGCGCGTCGGGGGTGATCATGCGGATCGTCGACGTGTTGTTCGCGTTCCCCGTCATTCTCGTCGCGATCGCCCTGGCCGCGTTGCTCAGCCCGGGTCCGGGCGTGGTGGTGCTCGCGATCGTGTTCGCGGTCGTGCCCTACGTCACGCGTGTGGTGTTCGCGGAGGTCAAGCAGCAGCATGGCAAGGAGTACGTCGAGGCCGCGATCTCACTCGGCGCCGGGCGTTGGTCGCTGATGTTGCGAGAGGTCCTGCCGAACGTCGCGGGCCCGATCGTCGTGTACGCCACGGGCCTCGTGGGCGCGATGGTGGTGTTTTCCGCGAGCCTCAGCGCGGTCGGAATCGGCGTGCAGCCACCCGAACCGGACTGGGGCCAGATGATTGCCTCCGGAGCGAAGGTGATCATCTCGGGGCACCTGTACGTCGCACTGATCCCCGGCGTGACGGTCCTCGTGGTCGCCCTGGCCTTCAACTGGCTCGGTGACGGCCTGCACGACGTGTTCAGCCCGCGAGTGCGGAGAGGAACCCGGCGATGACCAGCCTGTACGGAACCGACCTGCGCACACCGCCGACGCCCGCCGCGCCCGCTGCGGTCCTCCAGGTCCGGGGCCTGAACGTCCGCTTCCCCGGCGATCCCGCCGACGCCCCCACGGTCGGCGACGTGTCATTCACCATCGGAGAGGGACAGGTGCTCGCCCTCGTCGGCGAATCCGGCTCGGGCAAGAGTCTGACAGCCGCGGCACTTCTCGGTCTCCTTCCACCGGGGGCACACCTCGCCGGAGGCTCGATCCGGTTCCGCGGCGGCACCGACGCCCCCGTGGACCTCGCCGGCCTGCCCGACCGGCGCCTCAACGCCTTCCGCGGGTCCGGCATCGGAATGGTGTTCCAGAATCCGCTGAGCTCGCTGGACCCGTCCTTCCGGGTCGGCAGTCAGCTCGACGAGGTTCTCGCCCGTCATCGACCGCGCACGCGGCGAGCGGAGCGGCGGAAGCTGAGCGCGGAGTGGCTGCGTCGCGTCGGGTTCGACGACCCGGACCGTGTACTCGACGCCTATCCGCACGAGCTCAGCGGCGGCATGCGGCAGCGAGTCATGATCGCGCTGGCCGGCCTCGCCGGGCCCGCGCTGCTGATCGCGGACGAACCGACCACCGCACTCGACACCGTCGTGCAGCGGCAGGTCTTGGACCTGCTCCGGGATGTGGCGCGCACGACCGGAGCGTCCCTGCTGCTCATCACGCACGACTTCGACGTGGTCGAGTATCTCGCGGACACCGTGGTGGTGCTGCGGGGCGGCGCAGTGGTGGAGTCCGGTCCGCGGGACACGGTGCTCTCGTCACCCCGCGACCCCTACACCCGAGAACTGCTCGCGGCGGTGCCCCGGCTCGGCAAGCGCCGTGCTCTGCCCCGCTGGCACGGACCACGCTCGTTGACCTCGCCCGGCGGCTCCGGTCCCGTACCTGTCGTGGAGGGCACGGATCCCGGTTCCGGGCCTGCCGTCCTGAAGCTCGACCACGTCACGAGGACGTTCACCGCCGGTGGCTGGGGGACCGGTACCCCCCGCCGCCGGTTCGTCGCCGTCGAGGACGTGTCGCTCGAGATCCGGTCGGGAGAGATCTACGGTCTCATCGGCTCTTCCGGCTCGGGCAAGTCCACCCTCGCCCGCCTGATGGGCGGCCTGCTCGACGTGACCGGCGGCTCGGTGGAGTTCCAGGGTCGTCGGATCGCGGGTGCAGATCGGCACACCCTGCGCGACATCCGTCCACGGCTGCAATATGTGTTCCAGGACCCGCTCGGCTCGCTCAATCCGAGCATTCGGGTCGGCGAGCAGATCGCCCGGCCGTTGCGGCGATTCGGCTCCATTCCCGACGGGGGCCGAGCAACGGACCTCGTCGTCGAAGCACTCGAACTGGTCGGTCTGCCCGCCGAGTTCGCCGACCGGTATCCGCATTCCCTGTCCGGCGGGCAGGCACAACGGGTGTGCATCGCGCGAGCGCTCGCTCCGGCCCCGGAACTGCTGATCCTCGACGAGCCGACGTCCGCCCTGGACGTGTCCACGCAGGCTGGCGTCGTCGACCTGATCCTGGAACTACGCGAACGGCTCGACCTGACCTGTGTCTTCATCGGACACGGTCTGGGCCTCGTCGAATGGACTTGTGACCGCATCGGCGTGATGTCCCACGGACGCCTCGTCGACACCTTCCCGACCGAAGACCTGCACGACGCCGACAGATCGCCGGCCGTCCGTGAGCTGCTGAACGCCGATCTCGGCGCACGAAAGGTACGAATTTCATGACAGGACGTGATGCACCGGGCCGGGCGCCGGTCGTTGCAGTGGGCCTCACCGGTGACGAGGCGAGTCGCCTTCTCGACGATCGCGAATCTCTCGATCGATGGTCCACGAGCGGTGCGGCATTCGGGGTGGTAGGGATCGATCGGATCACCCGGACACCACCCGCGGACCGAACGGCCGAGACTCCGCGCCCGACGGACCTCGACCCGAGCATCGTCGCGACAGCGCTGGCCACCGGGGGTGGCCCGCCGCTGGTGGTCGCCGGCGCCGCGCACCACGACCTGCCCTACAACCTTGCGCGAAGGGTACTTTCGCTCGATCACCTCACGCACGGGCGGGCTGGACTGCTCCTCGGGCACCGAGATGCACGTGGTCACGGGCACAGCGCCTGGGGTGCTGTGGGGCTGAACGACGGTGCCGAGCTGGGTGCGGCCACCGCGGCCGACACGGCTCTCGCGATCGCCGAACTGTGGCAGAGCTGGCCACTCGACAGCGTGATCGCCGACAAGGACTCGGGCGTCCTCGTCCGCTCCGATCGGATCGTGCGCATCGACCACCACGGCGTCGTCGACATCGCAGGACCGTTGAGCGTGCCCAGCTCGCCACAGGGTGCGCCCGTCCTCGCGTGGTATGCCGACGATCCGGAAGTGGTCGCGGCGGCTCCCGCCGCGGCCGATCTCGTCGTTCTCGGCGGATTCCCGGACGCCGCGAGCGTGGCCGCTGCCGCGTCCGGCCGCACGGGCCTGCTGGTGGAGGTCCCTGTCGCGGGAGCGCCGCGGCACGACGAGGTGATCACCGCGGTTGAAGAGTCGATCGCCGCCGGCGCCGACGGGGTGCTGCTCCGGTCGGCCGAGCCCGCCGAAGCTGCCGAGAGCGTGCTGCACCTGCTGGACCGAGCACTCGCCGTGCTGACCGCGGTGGACGGCACCGGCCGCGGAGATCGCGACGTGACGCTGCGCGCCACCCTCGGCCTCGCGCCACCCGCCCAGCTCCTCGCGCAAGCCCAGCCGGCGTTCGCGGCGCCGACGACGAGCGTCTACCGCTGACGCGCGTCGCCCCAGACCAATCCAGAAAGTGAACATCATGGCCGCACCCACCTCCCCCGACATCCGGTCGCTGCTTGCCCGCCCCGCTGCGGAGTTCGGCACGCTCGCCGCGACCTACCGGCCCGTCTTCGCGCGGATCGCGGAAGGAAACCTCGCACGGGAACGCGCCCGTGAGTTCCCGCACGAACAGGTGCGCTGGCTGATCGACGCGGGATTCTCGCGGCTGCGGATCCCGCGTGAGCTCGGCGGCGACGGGGCATCGCTGCAGCAGGTCTTCCTGCTGCTCGCCGAACTCGCCGAAGCAGACCCCAACGTCTCCCATGTCTTCCGCAACCATCTTGCGTTCGTCGAGGATCGGTTGAATGCGCCGGACCATCCCGCCACCGAGGTCTGGCTCGAGCGATTCCGCCGGGGCGAGTTCGTCGGCGGCGGGTGGACGGAGGCGAGCAACGCGAGCTTCGGCGAGATCGCCACCCGCATCACCACCTCCGACGGCGTCACCCGCATCACCGGCAACAAGTTCTACGCGACCGGCAGTCTCTACGCGGACTGGCTCGACGTCATCGGCCGCGACGACAACGACGAACTCGTCACGGTCCTCGTGCCCCGCACTCAACCCGGCGTCACTCTGGTCGACGACTGGGAGGGCTTCGGCCAGCAGACCACCGCGAGCGGATCGGCCCGCTACCAGGACGCCGAGGTCGACGAGCACGGCATCTTCCCCGCCCAGGACCGCTTCGCCTACCAGGGGCTCTTCTACCAGACGGCGCTGCTGTCGGTGCTCGTCGGTATTGCCCGAGCAGCCTTCCGAGACGGCACTGCGGCGTTGCGGCGTCGCACGCGCAATTACCCTCTCGGCGTGGACCAGGCGCCTCCGCAGGACCCGTTACTGCAGCAGCGCATCGGTTTCCTCGCGACGCGTGTGTTCCAGGCCGACGCGGCCCTGGAAAAGCAGGCCGCCACGCTCGACGCGGTGGCACGGGCGCACGCGCTCGGCGACGACGAGACGGAGAAGGCCGCGCTGGTGCAGGCGACCGTCCGCACGCACGAGGCCCAGTCGGTCGTCGTCGACTCGGCGCTCGAGGTGACGACGACCGTCTTCGATGCGCTGGGTGCCTCTGCGACGGCGGTTCCGCTGGCGCTGGACCGGCACTGGCGCAACGCCCGGACGCTCGCCTCCCACAACCCGCGGGTGTTCAAGGAGCGCGTGCTCGGTGACTTCTATGTCAACGGCACGGTGCCGGCGGGCGGTTCGAACCCGTACGCCCGCCCGCAGGGACAGGGGGTCTAGCTCGATGGGGAACCGACGAGACGGTCATGTGATCCTCGGCGTGAATGTCCTCGTCTACGGGTACATTCCGTCGGCCTGGCGCTCGCCCCTGCTGGGAGCGCGGGACTTCCTCGAGCCGGCGTACTGGGAGCGCATCGGTCGGCTCGCCGAACGCGCCACACTGGACGCCGTGTTCCTGGCCGACGCGCTGGGGCTGGGGGATCCCGCGTACGACGCCAACCCGATCCGGCTCGATCCGACCGTCCTGTGGGCGCACGTCGCGCAGGCCACCGAACGGGTCGGTCTCATCGCCACCGCGTCCACCACGTTCAACGATCCAGTCGAGCTCGCGAGTCGCATTCTCACGCTCGATCACGTGTCCCGGGGCAGAGCCGGCTGGAACCTGGTGACCACCCGGGACGACCGCTCGGCCGCGAACTTCGGACTGTCACGGGTCGTGCCGCGCTCCGAACGGTACGACCGCGGTGCGGAGTTCGCGGAGCTGGTGCAGCGACTGTGGTCCGCTGCGGGAACCGGCGAAACGGTGCGGTACGACGGGAGGTACTTCGGATACGACGGCGATTTCGTCGCCCCCGCCTCGCCGCAGGGCCGGCCGGTGCTCTTCCAGGCCGGCGGCTCGCCCGGCGGCCGTGACATCGCCTCGCGCTTCGCCGACGGCGTGTTCGCGGCGGAGATCACCCAGGAGACGGCACGGGAGCACTATCGGCAGGTCAAGGCCGATGCGGTCAGGCACGGGCGCGCGCCGGGCGACGTGAAGATTCTGCCCGGTCTGCTGCTGACTCTCGGTTCGACGGAGGAGGAAGCGCGCCGGCGGGTCGACGAGTTGTACGAGACCAGCCCGGGCTGGTACTCCGCGGCGTGGCTGTCGCACGCGATCGGTGTCGACGTCGCCAAGCTCGAGCTGGACGAGAAGTTCCCCGACGACGTCCTGCGGGGACCGGTGGACACCGACCTCTTCCAGGGAAGTATCGGATTCCGGGAGTCCATCCTCGAACAGATCCGGCAGACCCAGCCGACGGTCCGTGAGTACCTGCGCGAAACTCGATACACCGGCTCCGGGCACGGCGGGTTCGTCGGGACTCCGGAGCAGCTCGTCGACCGCATCGAGGAGTGGTATCTCGGCGGTGCGTGTGACGGGTTCAACCTGCAGCCGGACATCCTGACGGACGGGTTGGAGGTCATCGCGGACGAGGTGGTGCCACGGCTTCGGTCGCGCGGTCTGTACCGCACCGAGTACGAGACGGAAACGCTGCGCGGGCACTTCGAGGCGGCGGAACCGGCCCACGGTGCCGCCTTGCACGCGGCGATCTGACACGGCGGGGCGCCTCCGGTGGTCGCTGCGGCTCAACCCAGCCGCAGCGACCACCGGCCCCCGCGTCCGTGCAGCCGGACCTGTGCGAGCGGGCGCACGTCGATCCGCCAGAATCCTGCCGGGGGCGCGCCGAGGGCGTACACCGTCGCGGCGCGGATCACGGCCGGGTGGGTCACCGCGACGACCCGGCCCGGCGCCAGCTCGTCGAGCCACCGCGCCACCCGTTCGGTCAGCTCCGCGATCGACTCGCCGCCGTGCGGCGCCGCGTGCGGGTCGGTGAGCCACTGCTGCAGGCTCTCGGCCGGCACCTCGTCCATCGCCCGCCCCGCCCAGTCGCCGTAGTCCAGGTCCCGCAGCGCCCGATCGACCGCGGCCGTCGTGCCCAGCGCGGCCGCGGTCTCGACGGCCCGTCGCTCCGGCGCCGCGACGACGCGGTCGGCCACCGGCGCGACCGCCCGCTCCAGTTCTCGTCGGCCGCGTTGCGACAGCGGCTCGTCGGCGGGGAACCGGACGGCGCGCTGCGCCTCCGTCGAGGCATGGGCCAGAAGGACGAGGCGAACCACGGCGGTCATCGAATCACAACCACCGGGTGTGTCGCCTTGACAGGGGCGGGCTCACGGTGCGACTGTTCCTGCGTCACACGTGCCGAGGTGCAGGCAATCCGGTGCAAGTCCGGAGCGGTCGCGCCACTGTGACCGGGCGACCCGCCCGGGAGTCAGAAAACTGTCTCGGCGCATGGATTTTCGACGGGACGCGTTATCCCAGGAGGATGCCATGGCTACTGTCCACACCCCCGAGTCCACGATGGGCTCCGCGGCGCTGGCCGCCGCGATCACCGCCGTCGTGCTGCTCGCCTTCGTCACCCTCTACCTGGTCGGCTTCGATCAGGGCGCGATCTCGCGCACCGGCATGTTCATGCATGAGCTGATGCACGACGGCCGGCACCTGCTCGGCCTGCCGTGCCACTGAGGCCGGGGGCCGGCGTGTCACCGAGGCCGGGGGCCGGCATGTCACCGAGGCCGGGGGCCGGCGTCTCGTCGCACCCGGACGCTGCCGTGTCGGCAGGCGTCCCGCTGACCGGCCCCTACACCCGGATCCTGCTGCGCGGCCTGCTGGCCGGCCTGATTGCCGGCCTGCTCGCCGGCGCCGTCGCCTTCGTGGTCGGCGAGCCGCACATCGAGGCCGCGATCGCGCTGGAGGAGGCCGCCGCGACGCACGCGGCCACCGAGGCGCACTCCCACACGCACGAGGCCGCGTCCGCCGGTCACAGCCACGGCGAGGACGCCCTCGTCAGCCGCACCGGGCAGAAGGTGGGCCTGATCCTCGCCACCACCCTCGCCGGTCTGGCGCTCGGCGCGCTGTTCGCGTCGGTGCTGCACTTCGCCCGGCGCCACACCACGCTGTCGGGTCCCGCTCTCGGACTGCTCGGCGCCGGAGCGGGATGGCTCGCGATCGAAGCGGTGCCGTTCCTGAAGTACCCGGCCAACCCGCCGGCGGTGGGGGACCCGGACACCATCGACCAGCGCACCCTCCTGTGGGTCGCGGCGGTCGTGCTCGGCCTCGTCGCGCTCGCGGTGGCGGTGGCCGCCGCGAAGGCGCTCGCCCGTCAGGAGCTGCGTACCGTCCGGCTCGCCGGACCGGTCCTGGCGTTCCTCGTCGTGGTCGGTCTCGGGTATGCGGTGCTGCCGACGATCGACGAGGTCGGCACGGACTTTCCGGCCACGCTGCTGTGGGACTTCCGCGTTGCGTCGGTGATCGTTCAGACCACCCTGTGGTTCGCCCTGGGCGTGGCGTTCGCGTTCCTCACCGAACGCGCCGATCGTCGCGTGCCCGTCCGCGTGGCGTAGCCGTCGTGGGACAGGGCCTGCTCGTCGCCGGAACCACCTCGGACGCCGGGAAATCCGTGGTGACCACCGGGATCTGCCGGGCACTGGCCCGCCGTGGGCTGTCGGTCGCGCCGTTCAAGGCGCAGAACATGTCCAACAACTCCATGGTGGCCGTCGACCCGGTCACCGGCGACGGCGTGGAAATCGGCCGCGCGCAGTGGATCCAGGCGGTGGCGGCGCGCGCCGTACCCGAGGCCGCGATGAATCCGGTGCTGCTCAAACCCGGCAGCGACCGCCGCAGTCACGTCGTCGTGCTCGGCCGGCCCGCCGGTCACCTCGAGGCCGGCGAGTTCGCCGGCGGCCGAAAGCACCTCGCCGAGGCCGCCTTCGGTGCGCTCGACGACCTGCGGGACCGGTTCGACGTGGTGGTCTGCGAGGGTGCCGGCAGCGCCGCCGAGATCAACCTGCGGGCCCACGACTACGTGAACATGGGCCTGGCCCGGCACGGCGACCTGCCGACCGTGCTCGTCGGCGACATCGATCGCGGCGGGGTGTTCGCCGCCATGTACGGCACGCTCGCCCTGCTGGATGCGTCCGATCAGGCCCTCGTCCGCGGCTTCGTGATCAACAAGTTCCGTGGAGACCTCGGGCTGTTGCGTCCCGGTCTCGAGTCGCTCGAAAAGCTCACGGGCCGGCCCGTGCTCGGCGTCCTGCCCTGGCAGCGCGGCCTGTGGCTCGACTCGGAGGACTCGCTCGCCCTGTCGTCGCGCCCGGCCCACGACGGCGCCGGGTCGCTCACCGTCGCGGTGGTGATGCTGCCGCGGATCAGCAACTTCACCGACGTCGACGCGCTGTGCCTCGAACCGGACGTGCGGCTGCGGTTCGTCGACGATCCGCGCGCCCTCGCCGGCGCCGACGTGGTGATCCTGCCCGGCACCCGCGCCACCCTCGCGGACCTCGCGTGGCTGCGCGGCCGTGGCCTCGACACCGCCGTCGCCGACCACGCCCGTCGCGGGGGCGTGGTGCTCGGGATCTGCGGCGGCTTCCAGATGCTCGGCCGGCGGATCTCCGATCCGCACGGCGTCGAGGGCACCCCCGGGGCGTGCGTGGACGGGCTCGGACTGCTGGACGTGCACACCCGTTTCGAACCGGAGAAGGTGCTGCGGCTGCCGGCCGGGTCGGCGCTCGGGGTGCCTGCCTCCGGGTACGAGATCCACCACGGCCGCATCTCCCGCGGCGGCGACGAGGAGTTCCTCGGCGGCGCCCGGGCGGGAACGGTGTTCGGCACCATGTGGCACGGCAGCCTCGAGGGCGACGCCCTGCGCACGGCGTGGCTCCGCGAGGCGGCCGCCCTCACCGGGCGCGACCTCGCCACCGGCACCGTCGGCTTCCACGCCGCCCGCGAGGCGCGCCTCGAGGTGCTCGCGGACATGGTCGAGGAGCACCTCGACGTCGGCGCCCTGCTCGGGATGCTCGGGGCTCGGCCGGTGCTGCCCACACTGACGGGCGGCCTGGCGTGACCGTCCTCATCCTCGGCGGCACCGGCGAGGCGCGGGCGCTCGCCGCCGGCCTGGACACCGCGGGGGTGGCGTACGTGTCGTCGCTTGCGGGACGGGTGCGCAACCCGCGCCTGCCGGTCGGCGACGTGCGGATCGGCGGTTTCGGCGGCATCGACGGACTGCGGGAGTATCTGCGCGGCAACGGTATCCGCAGGGTGGTCGACGCCACGCACCCGTTCGCCGCGCGGATCAGCGGTAACGCCGCGGCCGCCTGCGCGGCGGCCGGGGTGCCGCTGCTGCGCCTGGCGCGGCCGGGCTGGACCGGCACCGGCGACTGGACGTGGGTCGACGACCACGATGCGGCCGCCGCGGTGGCCGCCCGGGGGGCGAGCGTGTTCCTGAGCACGGGCCGCCAGACCCTCGATCGCTTCCTCGGGCCGCTCGCGCGGCACCGCGTCCTGGTGCGGGTGGTCGAGCCGCTGGACCTCGACGTGCCGGACTCCTGGACGGTGCTGCTGGCCCGCGGCCCCTACACCGTCGACGGCGAGCGTGCGCTGCTCGCCGGCCACGGGGTGGACGTGCTCGTCACCAAGGACTCCGGCGGGGACCTCACGCGCGCCAAGCTCGACGCGGCGGCCGAACTCGGGGTGCGGGTGGTCGTCGTGCGCCGCCCGCCCTCGCCGGCGGGCGTGCCGACGGTGGCGACGGTCGCGGACGCCGTCGCGTGGGCGACGGATTCCTGCGCGGATTAGTCGTCCGTGCACGCAATGTCGTGTGCAGACGACCGGGAACCGCGCGGGTCCGCGATCTCAGACCTGCGGGCCCTCGGTGCGCAGGTCGTCGACCTTGCGCATCGCCTCGCGGAGCTCGGCGAGCCACTGCTCGCTGTGCTGCCCCACGAGCTGGACGCACCAGGCGAGCGCGTCGGAGCGCGAGCGGGCGACGCCGGCGTCGACGAGGGTGTCGAGGACCTTGCGCTCGGGCTGGCGCAACCGGGTCATCACCGGAACGGCCAAGTGGGTGAACAGCACTCGACGCTCGCCGAGCGTGACACCCCACGCGACCTTCCGGCCGTAGCGGGCCTCGGCCTCGTCGGCGATGCGCATGCGGTCCGGCCGGGTGGTCTCCCGGAACCGCGCGATGCGCCCGTCGACGGACGCCGGGCCGGTGTCCTCGGGCGGGGGCAGTTCCCCGACGACCACGATCTCCTCGCGGTCGACCTCGATGTCGGCGGGGCCGGTGAACCAGTCGTCGGGCAGGCGTCCGGCGAACCACTCGGCGGCGTCGCTCGCATCGGGGACGTCGGCCTGTTGCCAGCCGCCCGGGCGTCCGAAGCGGGGTCCGTGCATGTGCGGATGGTGTCGCATGTCGTCCTCCTCGGGACGAAGTGCCAATATCACTGATTACAGTGTTACACCGCTTACGTGATTCGCGCCACAACGGTGCTCGCGGACGCGACGACCGCGGACACCGCGAGCGCGCCCGCGCCGACCCGGGCCGCGAGCCGCACGCCCCGCGCGATGTCCCCGGGTTCCGGGGCCGGGCCGTCGCCGAGGGTGCCGCGGTCCTCCACCACGCCCTGATAGACGTTCACCCCGCCCAGAGTGACCCCGAGCGCGCCAGCGAACGCCGCCTCGACCGGCCCGGCGTTCGGGCTCGGATGCCGGTGGGCATCGCGGCGCCAGGCCGTCAGGGCCGCGCCGGGCCGCTCGCCCAGGCCCGCCGCGAGCAGCGCGGACAGCCGCGCCGGCGCCAGGTTGAGCAGGTCGTCGAACCGGGCGGACGCCCAGCCGAACCGCTCGTGCCGCGGCGTGCGGTGGCCGACGCGGGCGTCGAGGGTGTTCGCGGCCCGGTAGCCGAGCAGGCCCGCCGGCCCCGCCACCGCACCCCACAGCAGCGGGGCGACGACGGCGTCGGAGGTGTTCTCCGCCAGGGACTCGAGGGTGGCGCGGGCGACGCCGGCGGCGTCGAGGCGCGACGGGTCGCGCCCGACGAGGTGGGTGACCTGACGGCGCGCGGCGGGCAGATCCGCGCGGCGCAGCTGGCCGTCGATCGTCGTCGCCTCCCGCGCCAGCGACCGGCCGCCGAGCACGGTCCACGTCGCTGCCGCGGTCACCGCCGTGCGCACCAGCGGACGACGCCGGGTGAGCCGGTCCACGCCGTAGCCGAGGCCGGCCGCGCCGCCGACCAGCACCGCGGTGAACAGCGTCCCGGCCGCCCGGTGGTCCGCGTACAGCGCGCGCTCGGTGGTCCGGGCGATCCGGCCGAAGCCGCTCACCGGGTGGCCGCGACGGGGATCGCCGAACGCCTGATCGGCGAGGTAGCCGAGGACGAGGCCGGCGGCGCGCGGGTTCACGTCAGGTCCCGCCATGCCCCGAGCAACGCCTCGGTGGTCTGCGCATCGCGCACCGCGATGCGCACCCAGTCGGCGCCGAGGCCGGGGAAGCTGTCCCCACGACGCACCGCGAAGCCCTTGCCCCGCAGTCGCTCCCGCGTCCCCACGGGGACGTGCGCCAGCACGAACGGTGCCGCCGACGGGCCGGCCACCGCGATGCCGAGCGCGGTCAGGCCGTCGACGAGGACGGCGCGGTCGGCCGCGACCTGCACGGCGATGCGCTCCGCCTCGACCGTGGCCGCCGGCGACGCGCACGCGATCATCGCCGCCGCCGCCGGTGTGGACACCGACCACGGTGGCTGGTGCGCGGCGAGCTCGGCGACGATCGACTCGTCGCCGAGCACGTACCCGGCGCGGATACCGGGTATCGCCCACGTCTTGGTGAGCGAGCGGACCACCACGACACCCGGAAGCGACACGCCGGCAAGCGATTCCGTTTCCCCCGGTACCGCATCCATGAACGCCTCGTCCACCGCCAGCACTCGGCCGGGCCGCGCCAGGGCCCGCAGCGCGGCACCCGGGTGCAGCACGCCGGTCGGGTTCGTGGGGTTGCCGACGATCACGAGGTCGGCGTCGTCGGGCACCAGCGCCGGGTCGAGGACGAAGCCGTCCTCGCGGCGCAGCAGCACCCGGGTCACCTCGTGCCCGGCGGCGCGCAGCGCCGCCTCCGGCTCGGTGAACTGCGGGTGCACCACCGCCGGTCGCGCCCAGCGACGGGCACGGGCGACGAGGGTGAACGCCTCCGCGCCGCCGGCGGTGGGCAGCACCTCGAGCGGGTCGCGTCCGTGCCGGGCGGCCAGGGCGGCCCGCGCCGCGCGCGGGTCCGGATACCGATCCAGCTCGGCCAGCGACCCGGCCAGCGCGGCGTCGAGCCACTCCGGGCGCGGCCGGCGCGAGACGTTGACGGCCAGATCCACCAGTCCCGGCGTGGCCTCCCGGTCGCCGTGGTGCTGCAGGTCCGGTGCGGCGGCCCGGGTCGTGCGCGGCGGCGGGGGGACCGGCGTCGCGGCCCGCACCGCGTCGGCGAACCGCTGCGCCAGCGCCGGATGCCCGGCCCAGTGGGTGTGCAGGTAGGAGGCGTGCACGGTGGCGGACGCGAAGCCGTCGGGCCGCCCGCCCAGCAGCCACGCCGGCTCGTCGGTGGAATCGACCGTGGTGCGGTGGAATTCGTGTCCGGTCACCCGCGTGCCCGCCGGCGCGAGCAGGGTCTCGCGCGGCGCGACGGCCGTGCGGTAGCCGAGGGTCAGGCGCGGCGTCATCCGGGCGGCCGCGTCGATCGCGCCGATCATCGGCGCCCCGTCCACCTCGCGGCACAGGTACAACAGCCCGGCGCACTCGGCGACGGTGGGTGTGCCGGCCGTGATGGCGGCCCGGAGATGTTCGCGCAGAGCGGTGTTCGCGGCCAGATCTGCCGCGTGCACCTCGGGGAAGCCGCCGCCGAGATAGATCCCGGCCGTGCCGTCGGGCAGTCGTTCGTCGCGCAGCGGATCGAACACCACGGTGCGGCACCCGGCGGCGCGCAGCATCTCCTCGGTCTCGGCGTAACGGAACGTGAAGGCGCGGCCGCCGGCGATCGCGACGACCGGGCCGTCGTCGGCCGGTGCCCCCGGATCCCACGGGCTCGCAGGAAGATCCGGTGCGGCGCACGCGATCCGCATCACCTCGGCGAGATCGACCCGCGCGGCGATCTGTGCGGCCAGGCGATCGAGCTGGGCGGCGGCCTCGGCCCGCTCCTGCGCCGGCACCAGCCCGAGATGCCGCGACGGCGCCGAGATCCCGTCGTCGCGCTGCAGGACGCCGAGCACCGGGACGCCCGTCGCGGCCAGAGCCTCGACCACCTCGTCGGAATGCCGCACCGAGCCGGCCTTGTTCAGGATCACCCCGGCGATGCGGACGCTGCGGTCGAACGTGGCCATCCCGTGCACCACGGCCGCGACGGAGCGGGAGGCGTGGGAGACGTCCACGACGAGGACCACCGGGGCACCGAGGACGGCGGCCGTGTGGGCGGTGGAGGCGAACCCGTCGGTGCCGAGCATCCCGTCGTACAGGCCCATCACGCCCTCGACGATCGCGACGTCGGCACCGCGGGCGCCGTGCGCGAGCAGCGGTGCGAGCAGGTCGGTGCCGACGAGATGGGCGTCCAGGTTGCGGCCGGGCCGGTCCGTCGCGAGGGCGTGGTAGCCCGGGTCGATGTAGTCCGGGCCGACCTTGTGTCCCGACACGGTGTGCCCGGCCGCCCGCAGGGCCGCCATGAGGCCCGTCGCGACCGTGGTCTTCCCGTGTCCGGAGGCCGGCGCGGCCACCACCAGCCGGGGCAGCGGTGTCATGCGGTCACCACGCCGTCACCCGCGAGTGTCACCACTCGATGCCCCTCTGGCCCTTCTGGCCCGCATCCATCGGGTGCTTGATCTTCGTCATCTCGGTGACGAGATCCGCGGCCTCGATCAGCGCCGGATGCGCCCGGCGGCCGGTGATCACGACGTGCTGGTGGCCGGGGCGCGTCCGCAGGGTCTGCACCACCTCGTCGGCGTCGATCCATCCCCAGCCGATCGGGTAGGTGAACTCGTCGAGCACGTACAGCCCGTGCTGCTCGGCGGCGAGCCGGCGCTGGATCTCCCGCCACCCGGCGAGCGCCGCGGCGGCATGGTCCTCCTCGGTGCCGTCCTTGCGCGACCACGACCACCCGGAGCCCATCTTGTGCCACTCGATCGGGCCCCCGGTGCCGCGTTCGGTGTGCAGGTCGCCGAGGGTCTCGAAGGCGGTCTGCTCGCCGAGGCGCCACTTGGCGGACTTGACGAATTGGAACACCGCGACGGACCAGCCCTGGTTCCAGCCGCGCAGCGCGAGACCGAACGCGGCGGTCGACTTGCCCTTGCCGTCGCCGGTGTGGACCATCAGCAGCGGCCGGTTGCGGCGCTGGCGGGTGGTGAGACCGTCGTCCGGCACGGCGGTCGGTTGTCCCTTCGGCATCAGGCGGCCCTTCCTCGCACGACGGTGGTGAGCGCGTCGGCGTGGACCTCACCGACGGGGACGTGTTCGGCGCCGAGCCGCTCGGCGAGCCGGGCCGCGAGGCCCATGCGGAACCGGCCGGTCTCGGAGTCCACGACGACCGCGTCGATCCCGGCGGCGGCGAGCCGGTCGGCGGCCGCGAGGGACCGGGCCACCGCGTCCGGCCCGGCGGTGGCGCGGCCGTCGGTGACGACGACGAGCAGGGCCCGCCGGTCGGGTTCGCGCAGCCGGTGCCGCCGGATCGTCTCGGCCGCCTCGAGCAGTCCCTCGGCGAGCGGGGTGCGCCCACCCGCCGGCAGCTCCCGCAGCCGCGTCGCGGCCACGTCCACCGAGTTGGTCGGCGGCAGCACGAGCGTGGCGCGATCCCCGCGGAAGGTCACCAGGCCCACCGTGTCGCGACGCCGGTAGGCGTCGAGCAGCAGCGACAGGATCGCCGTCTTCACCTGCGTCATCCGCTGCCGCGCCGCCATCGAGCCGGAGGCGTCGACGCACAGCAGCACCAGGTTGGCCTCGCGGCCCTCGACGACCTTCCGCCGCACCTGCCACCCGTGCGTGGTTTCGGTAGTCCCCGCTACCGGAACCACGCACGGGTGGGTGGCGGTGGCGCGGATGGTCGCGGGCAGATGGATCGGGCCGGTGTCGCCGCGACGCTCGCCGACGGTCCGGCCGACCGTGGTGCGGGCGCGGGAGCGGCGGCCCGCGGCACCGCGGCCGGTGCGGTCGGCCGTGAACAGGCGGGTCCGGTAGGGCTCGGCGGGGGCCGCGACGGACGTCGCCGCACCGGAGCCCTGCCCCCGGTCGTCCCGGCCCGGCGTCGCCTCGCCGGCGCCGGGGCCGTCCGGACCGGAATCGTCGGGACCGGAATCGTCGGGACCGGAATCGTCGGGACCGGAATCGTCGGGACCGGAATCGTCGGGGCCGTCCGGATCGAGCTCGGGCGGCTGCTCGCCGAGCAGCTCGTCGAGCAGCGACTCGTCCATGCCGGGCTCGTCGAACGGGTTGCGGCGACGACGGTGCGGCAACGCCAGCCGCGCCGCCACCGCGATGTCCTCCCGCGTCACCTCGTCGCGGCCCACCCACGCCGCATGCGCGACGGCGGTCTTTGCGGTGACCAGGTCGGCGCGCATCCCGTCGACGTCGAACGCCGCGCACACCTCCGCGATCGCGACGAGCGCGTCGTCGCCGAGCCGCACCTGCGGCAGCCGGTCGCGGGCCTGCGCCAACCGCCGCGTCAGCGCCGCCTCGGCGTCGGCCCACCGCGCGACGAACGCGTCCGGGTCGGCGTCGAACGCCAGGCGCCGCCGCACGATCTCCGCCCGCACCTGCGGATCGCGGGGCGCGGCCACCTCGACGGTGAGGCCGAAGCGGTCGAGCAGCTGCGGCCGCAGCTCACCCTCCTCCGGGTTCATCGTGCCGACCAGCACGAACCGGGCGGCGTGCGAGACCGACACCCCGTCGCGCTCGACGGAGCAGCGGCCCATCGCGGCGGCGTCGAGCAACAGGTCCACGAGGTGGTCGTGCAGCAGATTGACCTCGTCGACGTAGAGCACCCCGCGGTGCGCCCGGGCGAGCAGGCCGGGCTCGTACTCGGCGGTGCCCGCCGACAGCGCCTTCTGCAGGTGCAGGGAGCCGGTGACGCGGTCCTCGGTGGCACCGACCGGCAGTTCCACCAGCCGCGCCGGACGGGTCTGCGTCGCCGCACCGCCCGGGTGCGGCCCGTCGGGGCACGCCGGGTCGGGGGCGGCGGGATCGCACGCGAAGCGGCAGCCGGTGACCTCGGTGACCTGCGGCAACAGCGCGGCCTGGGCGCGCACGGTGGTCGACTTGGCGGTGCCCTTCTCGCCGCGCACGAGCACCCCGCCGATCGACGGCGAGACCGCGCACAGGGACAGGGCCAGCGCCAGGTCGTCGGAGCCGACGACGGCACTGAACGGATACACGTGCACTCGAACCTCCACAGGCTCCCGCTGGGATGTCTTCTCGGCAGCTGAATCGAGGCCGGTATTCGGACTTCCCGGTCGAACGCCGTGCGATCGCCTTCCCGGACCGGCCGGTCCAGTGGCTGCGCGTGTTGCGCGTGATCGACGACTCCCGGGTCACCGCAGCGGGCCTGTGCCGGATTCGCACCGGCTTCCCGATTATCCCCGTGAGGGGCACCTCGATTGTCTTGCCGCCGCCGAGTCTAACCGCACCGGCTAGGGTTCGACGCCATGGGTTCGAAGATCACCGTCGTCGGCATGGGCGCCGACGGCTGGGACGGCCTGCCGCCGCCCGCCCGCGACGCGGTGCTCGGCGCGCAGGTCCTGCTGGGCGGGCGCCGCCACCTGGCGCTGCTGCCCGAGACTGGCGCCGTCCGGGAGCCGTGGCCCTCCCCGCTGCGCGACGGGCTCGCCGCGCTGCTCGAGCGCCATCGCGACCGGCGGATCGTCGCGGTCGCCTCGGGCGACCCCCTCGTCTCCGGCATCGGCTCCACGCTCATCGCCCACCTCGGCGCCGCCGCGGTGACGGTGCTGCCCGCGGTGTCGTCGGTGGCCCTGGCCCGCGCGCGGATGGGGTGGAGCGCCGAGTCGGTGGACGTGGTGACGCTGGTGGGCCGCGACGTGCACGCCGTCCGCCGCGCATTCGGGCGGGGCCGGCGGCTGATCGTGCTCTCCTCCGACGGCGGCACGCCCGCGCAGGTCGCGGACCTGCTGCGCCGCGACGGCTTCGGGGCGAGCGTGCTGACGGTGCTGTCCGACCTCGGAGCCCCCGCCGAGGCCCGCCGCAGCGCCACCGCCGACGAGTGGTCCGGCGACGCCCCCGCCCTCAACGTGGTCTGCGTCGAATGCCGGGGCGCGGAGGGCTATTCCACCGCGCCGGGCCTGCCCGACGACGCGTTCGAGCACGACGGGCAGATCTCCAAGCGCCCGATCCGGCTCGCCGCGGTGTGCGCGCTCGCGCCCCGGCCGGGGCAGTTGCTGTGGGACGTCGGCGCCGGCGCCGGTTCGGTGGGGATCGAATGGGCCCGTACCGATCCGCGCTGCCGCGCCGTCGCGATCGAGCGCGACGAGGGGCGTGCGGAGCGGATCGTGCGCAACGCCGCGCGGCTCGGCGTCCCGTCGGTCGCGGTGGTGCGCGGCCCCGCCCCGGCGGCGCTCGACGGCCTCGACACCCCCGACGCCGTCTTCGTCGGCGGCGGCGGATCGATTCCCGGTGTGCTCGAAAAGTGCTGGGAGGAACTGCGTCCGGGAGGACGGCTGGTCGCGCACGCGGTGACGCTCGAGACCGAGGCGACGCTGGTGCAGTGGTGGAAGACCCACGGCGGGGAGCTGACCCGGCTGACCGTGGAGCAGGCCGCACCCCTCGGCGGGTTCAGTGGCTGGCAGGCGCTGCGCCCGGTGGTGCAGTGGCAGGTGACGAAAGGCGAGAAATGACAGTGCACTTCGTGGGATCCGGGCCGGGTGCGGCCGACCTGCTGACGCTGCGGGCGGCGCGGCTGCTGAGCGAGGCACCGGTGGTGCTCTACGCCGGCACCTACCTCGACGCCGAGGTGCTCGCGCACTGCCGGCCCGACACGGAACTCGTCGACACCCAGCACCTGGACCTCGACGAGATCACCGCGCACCTGGTGGACGCGCACCGGCGCGGCCTCGACGTCGTCCGGTTGTGTTCCGGTGACCCGTCGCTGTATTCGGCCCTGACCGAGCAGACGCGCCGGCTCGACGCGGCCGGGGTGCCCTGGGACGTGACCCCCGGCGTGCCGGCCTACGCGGCCGCCGCCGCGACCCTCGGCGCGGAGCTGACCGTGCCCGAACTGGTGCAGACCGTGGTCCTCACCCGTACCCGGGCACGATCCACGGCGATGCCCGACACCGAGTCCCTGGCGCGCGTCGCGGGACTGCGCGCCAGCCTGGTGCTGCACCTGGCGATCACCCGCATCCGCGCCCTCGCCGAGGAACTGAGCGGCGAGTACGGCGCCGACTGCCCGGCCGCGGTGGTGGCGTTCGCGTCCCGCCCGAACGAGCTGGTGCTGCGCGGCACCCTCGCCGACATCGCCGACCGGGCCGAGGCGGCGGGACTGAAGCACACCGCGGTGATCGTCGTCGGCCGGGCCCTGGGCGTGCGGGCACAGCCGGACGTCGCGTGCTCGCATCTCTACGACCCGGCGCGGGATCGCACGGAATTCACGCGCTGACCCGGAATCCGCGCCCGCCGCGGCGGGCGCGGATTCCGGTGTACCGCACGGATGTCAGGAGTCGGTGCGTACCGACCGCGCCGTCCACACCGCGCCGGCGTCGGTGACCGTGGTCCCGGACGATCCCACGATGAGCAGGCACTTCATGTCGATCGTGGCCGGGTCGAGCTTCTCGAGCGTGGTCACCTCGAGCGACTCGCCGGAGCGGCCGACGTCGCGGCCGACCACGACGACGGTGTCGGCCGGCCGGTGCCGCAGCAGCACGGCCTGGGCCTGCGCGACCTGCGTGGTCCGCGACCGCGACGCCGGGTTGTACAGACCCAGCACCAGGTCCGCCTGCGCGACGGCCGCGAGCCGCCGCTCGATCACCTCCCACGGCTTGAGCCGGTCGGACAGGCTCATCACGGCGAAGTCCCCGCCGATCGGGGCGCCCGCCCGCGCGGCCACCGCCTGGATCGCCGACACCCCGGGTAGCACGCGCACCGGCAGCTCGGCGAACCGCGGATCCTGCGCGGCCTCGAACACGGCCGACGCCATCCCGAACACCCCGGCGTCGCCGCCCGAGACGACGGCCACCCGTTCCCCGGACAGCGCCAGCTCGAGCGCGAACCGGGCCCGGTCCACCTCGACGGTGTTCCCGCTCGCGTGCCGCCGCTGGCCCGGGCGGACCGGCACGCGGTCGACGTAGGGCCCGTAGCCGACGATGTGGTCGGCGGACGCCAGCGCGGCGGCGGCCTCGGGGGTGAGCCACTTCTCGTCCGCGGGGCCGAGACCGACGACGAGGAGCTCCCGGGCAGCGACCGCCTCGGGAGCATCGGCGACGACGGGCCGGGACCGGTCGGTGATGTCCCGGTTGCGCGGCGCCCGGTCGCCGGGGGTGAGGATCACCGAGAAGTACGGCACCGCGTCGGCATCGACCTCGGCGACGGGGACGATGCGCTGCCCGCCCATCGACGCGCGCTCGACGTACACCGCGTCGTCGAGCCGGCCCGCCTGGGCGAGCGCGCTGCGGACCGCGGGGAAGGTACGGCCCAGCTTCATGATCGCGGCGCCGTCCGTGTCGGCGAGACGGCGCGCCAGCTCCGGCTCGGGCAGCGTGCCGGGCAGCACCGTGAGCACGTCGGTGCGCCGCACCAGCGGTTCCGCCGCGGCCGCGGCGGCCGCGGACACCGACGTCACGCCCGGAACCACCTCGGTCGCATAGCGATCCGCGAGCCGGTCGTGCAGATACATGTAGGAGCCGTAGAACAGCGGATCGCCCTCGCACAGCACGACGACGGTGCGGCCGGCGTCGAGGTGGGCGGCCAGGCGCGCCGCGCACTCGTCGTAGAAGTCGGCGATGGCGCCGTCGTAGCCGCCGGGATGGTCGGTGGTGCCGGTGGTGACCGGGTAGATCAACGCCTCCTCGATCACCCCCTCCCGGATCAGCTCGGCCGCAATGCCCCTCGCGATGGAGCGGCCGTGGGTGCCCGAGTGGTAGGCGATCACGTCGGCCTGCTCGATCAGCCGAGCCGCCTTGCGGGTGATCAGCTCGGGATCGCCGGGGCCGAGCCCCACGCCGTAGAACCGTCCGGTGTCGTTCACTCCGCCTCCTGGGCCAGGGCATTGATCGCGGACGACGCCATCGCCGAACCCCCGCGGCGCCCCCGCACCACCAGGTAGGGGAGCTGCAGCGGATGCGCGGCGAGCGCCTCCTTGGACTCGGCGGCGCCGATGAACCCGACCGGCACCCCGACGATCGCGGCGGGCCGGGGGCCGCCGGCGTCGATCAGCTCGAGCAGGTGGAACAGCGCGGTGGGGGCGTTGCCGATCGCGACGACCGCGCCGTCGAGCCGGTCCTCCCACAGCGAGACCGCCGCGGCCGAGCGGGTGGTGCCCCACGCCGCCGCGAGGTCCGGCACCCGCGGGTCGCGCAGAAGGCACAGCACCTCGTTGTCCGCGGGTAGCCGCGTGCGCGTCACCCCGGACGCGACCATGTGGGCGTCGGTGAGGATCGGCGCGCCCGCCCGCAGCGCCCCGCGCGCCGCCGACACCAGGTCCGGATGGATCGCGAGGTCGCGGGTCAGGTCGGTCTGGCCGCACGCGTGCACCATCCGCACCGCCACCTTCTCGGCGTCGGCGGGGATCGCGGACAGGTCCGTCTCGGCACGGATCGTCGCGAACGACCGGACGTAGATGTCGGCGCCGTCGGTGACGTAGTCGTAGCGCCGGGGTGGGGGAGTGGGCGTCATGGGCGGGTCCTCGCGAACAGGAGGGTATGTGGGAAATTCGGGGCGCCACAGGATCGTTCGCATCCCACGACGTGGAGGTGCCCGGCCGGGGGCGCGCCGGCGACGGCACGCCGGGCCGCGGAACGGGTGTCGCCCTCGGCGAGGCTACACCCCGGCGCGCCGGCGCACGCGGTGGTGCGGGTCCACGGCGACGCACCGTCGAGCACGAACCCGGCGTCGCGCAGCGGCTGCGGATCGGGTTCGCCGGCGAGGACGAGGCCGCGCCACGGCGTGACGATCACCTCCGACTCGGGCAGCGCCGCCACCATCGCCGGCGAGAGGATGCCCAGCGGGACCAGCGCCGAGACCGCCCCCGGCAGGGGGCCGTACGGCATCGTGTACCGGGCGGCCGGCGGCAGCGGCGCGCCGCCCCCGAGCTCGGCCCCCGCCTCGGGCAGCTGGTGCACGTGCCAGCGGGTGCCGCGCACCGCCGCGAACCGTCGCGCCAGGTCGATCAGCGTGTCGACGACCCGGTCGGCCGGGACCACCGGACCGCAGAGCCGGCCGATCGCGATCTCGAACGACCCCGAGTCGGCGGCCACCGCGGCGAGGTCGCAGCGCAGGGCCGCGACGTCGCCGCGACCGTCGTCGAGGCCGAACAGGAACCGGCCCGGCAGCTGCGCGAGCACGGGTTCGGCGCACAGGGCGGCGTCGAGCGCGCCGATGAGCGGACGGAGGTCGGCGCGTCCTCCGACGATCCCGGACAGCGGCGAGGCGACGACGTTGCGGACCCGTTCGTGCGACGGTGCCGGCAGGAACCCGGCCGCCGCCACCGCGTCGACGAGGCCGGCCGGCACACCGCCGCACTCGTCCACCGTGACGCCCCTGAGCTGCAGGTTTCCGCGCGAGGTGAGGTGGATATCGCCGTCCGCGAAGGCGGTCGACGCCGCCGACAGCGCCCGCAGTCCACCGTCCGGGAGCCTGCCGCCGGGCGCGCGCAGCCGCACCAGCGCGCCGTCGGCGGCGAGGTGGGGGCGCAGCAGACCGGGGCACCGGTCCGGGGGAAGGTCGGCCATGGGGGCACATGGTTGCACACGACGAGGAAGCGGTGCGTTACGCTCCACCTGCCGTGGTGCTCGGGAAGCCGGTGTGAGACCGGCGCGGCCCTCGCCACTGTGAGCGGGTAGGTGCTCGCCCTCGTCCGGACCGGTCCGCCGGTCCGGAGACCACTGGACGGAAGTCCGGGAAGGTCGGCGCGGCAGCGATGATCCGTCAGCCAGGAGACCGGCCACGGCGCGGGAAGTCCACGAGGGTTTGGAGACTGAACATGGCTGATTTCGTGCTGCGCAGGGGCGATCGGGAACTGCGCGGGGCCCGGTCGTGACGCGGCTCGCGCTGCTGTCCACGTCGGACACCGACCTGCTGTCGGCGCTGAGCTCGGACGCCGAGTACGCGCTGGGCAACCCGTCGCGCCTCGACGTCGGGACCGAGCTTCCCCGCCTCCTCGAGGGCGCCGACCTGGTGATCGTCCGCATCCTGGGCTCCGTCCGGTCCTGGCAGAACGGTATCGACGCGGTCCTGGCGCACGGCGCACCCGTCGTCGTGCTCGGCGGCGAGCAGCTGCCCGACGCCGAGCTGATGAGCCACTCGACCGTCCCCGTCGGCATCGCCACCGAGGCGCACGCCTACCTCGCGCAGGGCGGGCCCGCGAACCTCGCCCAGCTGCATGCCTTCCTGTCCGACACCGTCCTGCTCACCGGCGAGGGCTTCGAGCCGCCGGCCGCGCTGCCCGCGTGGGGCTGCCACGCGCCCGCCGCGACCGATCCCGGCCTGCCGCGGGTGGGCATCCTCTACTACCGCGCCCACGAGACCAGCGGAAACACCCGTTTCGTCCGCGATCTCGCGGAGGCGGTCGACGCCACCGGCCGTGCCGTGGCCGTGCCGATCTTCTGCTCCACGCTGCGCGGTGCCCCCGCGGACCTGCTGGCCGAGCTCGGCACCCTCGACGCCCTGATCGTCACGGTCCTCGCCGCCGGCGGCACCCGCCCCGCCACCGTCTCCGCCGGCGGCGACGACGATGCCTGGGACGTCGAAGCGCTCGCCGCCCTGGATGTCCCGATCCTGCAGGCGCTGTGCCTGACCTGGGGACGCGACGCGTGGGCCGACTCCGACGAGGGTGTCTCCCCGCTCGATTCCGCGACGCAGATCGCCGTCCCCGAGTTCGACGGCCGCATCATCACCGTGCCGTTCTCGTTCAAGGAATTCGGCGCCGACGGCCTGCCCCGCTACGTCACCGACCCCGAACGCTGCCGCCGCGTCGCCGGCATCGCCGTCGCGCACGCCCGCCTGCGGCGCATCCCGCCCGCACGGCGGCGCCTGGCGATCATGCTCTCGGCGTATCCGACGAAGCACTCCCGGGTCGGCAACGCCGTCGGCCTGGACACCCCGGTGTCCGCGATCCGGTTGCTGCGCGCGCTGCGGGAGCGCGGCTACGACCTCGGCGACGGCTTCCCGGGCCTCGACACCGCGGACGACGCCGAGGCGGGCAACGCGCTGATCCATGCCCTGATCGCCGCGGGCGGGCAGGACGAGGAATGGCTCAGCGCCGAGCAGATGGCGGGCAACCCGGTCCGCGTGAGCGCGGCGCAGTACCGCGAGTGGACGGCGGACCTGCCCGCGGAACTGACCGACGCGATGACCGAGGCGTGGGGCGCGGCCCCCGGCGAGCTGTTCGTGGACCGGCAGTCCGCTCCCGAGGGCGAGATCGTCCTGGCCACCCTGCAGGCCGGCAACGTGGTGCTGATGATCCAGCCGCCCCGGGGGTTCGGGGAGAACCCCGTGGCGATCTACCACGATCCGGACATGGCGCCGTCGCACCACTACCTCGCCGCGTACCGGTGGGTGGAGAACGGCTTCGGCGCCGACGCCGTCGTCCACCTCGGCAAGCACGGCTCGATGGAGTGGCTGCCCGGCAAGAACGCCGGCCTGTCCGCGGCCTGCGCGACCGACGCCGCCATCGGCAACCTCCCGCTGATCTACCCGTTCCTGGTCAACGACCCGGGCGAGGGGGCCCAGGCGAAGCGCCGCGCCCACGCCACCATCGTCGACCACCTCATCCCGCCGATGGCGCGCGCCGAGTCGTACGGCGACATCGCCCGTCTCGAGCAGTTGCTCGACGAGTACTCGAACATCGCGGCGATGGACCCGGCCAAGCTGCCGGCGATCCGCGCCCAGATCTGGACGCTGATCCAGGCCGCCAAGCTCGACCACGACCTCGGGCTCGAGGACCGCCCGCACGACGCCGAGTTCGACGACTTCCTGCTGCACGTCGACGGCTGGCTGTGCGAGGTGAAGGACGCGCAGATCCGCGACGGCCTGCACGTGCTCGGCACGGCACCCGTCGGCGAGGCCCGCGTGAACCTGGTGCTGTCGGTGCTGCGGGCCGCCCAGGTGTGGGGCGGGCGGGCCCACGCCGTGCCCGGTCTGCGCACCGCCCTCGGCCTGAAGCCGGACGCGCCGCTCACCGAGACCGACGCGGTCGAGGCGCAGGCCCGGGCACTGGTGCAGGGCATGGAGGACGCCGGCTGGCAGGCGGATAGCGCCGCCACGGTCGTGCAGTCCGTGCTGGGCGGGGCGGACCCGGAGGTCGAGCGGGTGCTCGCCTTCGCCGCCGAGCAGGTCGTGCCGCGCCTGGCACGCACCACCGACGAGCTCGACGCGGTGCTGCACGCCCTCGACGGCGGCTACGTGCCCGCCGGCCCGTCCGGATCGCCGCTGCGCGGCCTGGTCAACGTGCTGCCCACCGGCCGCAACTTCTACACCGTCGATCCGAAGGCGGTGCCGAGCCGGCTCGCCTACGACACGGGCGTGGCGCTCGCGAACAACCTGCTCGACCGGTACCGCGCCGACACCGGCGGCTATCCGCCCTCGGTCGGCCTGTCGGTGTGGGGGACCTCCGCGATGCGCACCTCCGGCGACGACATCGCCGAGGTCCTCGCCCTGATCGGCATGCGCCCGGAATGGGACGCCGAGTCCCGGCGGGTGCGCGAGCTGACCGTGATCCCGCTCGACGAGCTCGGCCGGCCGCGCATCGACGTCACCGTCCGCATCTCCGGGTTCTTCCGCGACGCCTTCCCGCACGTCGTCGCGATGCTCGACGACGCGATCCGCACCGTCGCGGCCCTCGACGAGCCCGACGAGCTGAACTACGTGCGCGCGCACGCCCGCCGCGACGAGGCCGAGCACGGCGACCCCGAGCGCGCGGTGCGCCGCATCTTCGGGTCCAGGCCCGGCTCCTACGGCGCCGGCATCCTGCCGCTCATCGACTCCGGAAACTGGCGCAGCGACGCCGATCTCGCCGAGGTGTACACCGCGTGGGGCGGGTTCGCGTACGGGCGGCACCTGCACGGCGTCCCGGCCGCGGACGACATGCGCGCCAACTACCGGCGGATCGCGGTGGCGGCGAAGAACACCGACACCCGCGAGCACGACATCGCCGACTCGGACGACTACTTCCAGTACCACGGCGGCATGGTCGCCACCGTCCGGGCGCTCACCGGTGCGGATCCGAAGGCCTACATCGGCGACTCGACCACCCCCGACCAGGTCCGCACCCGCTCGCTGGCGGAGGAGACCGCCCGTGTGTTCCGGGCCCGGGTCGTCAACCCGCGCTGGCTCGCGGCGATGCGCCGGCACGGCTACAAGGGCGCGTTCGAGCTCGCCGCCACCGTCGACTACCTGTTCGGCTACGACGCCACCGCCGGGGTCGTCGCCGACTGGATGTACGAAACCCTCGCCCGCACCTACGCCCTCGACTCCGAGAACCAGCGGTTCCTGCGCGAGGCCAACCCGTGGGCGCTGCGCGGCATCGTCGAACGGCTCACCGAGGCCGCCGACCGCGGCCTGTGGACCGAACCGGATCCGGCGACGCTCGCGGAACTGCAGCAGGCCTACCTCGATGTGGAGGGCGACCTCGAGGACCGCGCGTGAGGAGGCGGCTGCGGCTGATCGGGATCGGGCCGGGCGGGCCCGACGACCTCACCGTGGCCGCGGTCCGGGCGCTGAACGACGTCGACGTCTTCCTCGTCGCCGACAAGCAGCGGGGCGTCGACGACCTCGTCGCGGTGCGGGAGGAGATCTGCCGTCGCCACATCGCCGGCGACTACCGGACGATCCCGGTGCCGGACCCGCCGCGGGACCGCGCGCCGTCCGCCTACGGCACCGAGGTGCGGGACTGGCACGCCGCCCGGGCCGCCGCCTACGAGACGGTGCTGCGCGAGCAGGTTGCCGAGCACGAGACCGCCGGATTCCTCGTGTGGGGCGATCCGAGCCTGTACGACAGCACGATTCGCGTCGTCGAGCGCATCCGTGACCGGGGCGTGCTCGACGTCGACTACGACGTGATCCCCGGGGTGAGCAGCGTGTCGCTGCTCGCGGCGCGGCACCGGCTGGTGCTCAACCGGATCGGCGGCCCGATCGTCGTCACCACGGGCCGCCGGCTCGCGCAGGAGGTGGCGGCCGGCGGTGACAACCTCGTCGTCATGCTCGACGGTGCGCTGGAATGCGCCCGGCTCGAAGGTGATTGGCGCATCTGGTGGGGCGCCGACCTCGGCACGTCCGACGAGGAACTCGTCGCCGGCCCGCTGCGGGAGGTGCTGCCGGACATCGAGCGGGCCCGCGCCCGCGCGAAGGCCGCGCGCGGCTGGGTGATGGACACCTACCTGCTACGTCGCGCGGACGGCGACGGCGTCGTCTCCTGACCGCACGCCGAGGAATGCGCCGACCCGGTGCGGCCGATTCGCCGGGGAAATGTACGCCGCGTCCCCCCGGCGCGCAGTGGATCCGTGCACACGGGACATCCGCGCGCCGAGGAACGGCGCGCGGATGCCCCGTCAGAGCACGGGCGTGGTCACCGGATGCGGGTGCCGGTCCGTGGGGGAGCGGCTGAGCACGACGGGCAGCCACTGCGAGGTCAGCGCCACCATGCCGAGCCAGGACAGCACCATCCCGGCGCCGGGGGCGTGCGGGGTCTCGACCGGCATGCCGTTCTGCGACCAGTAGCCGAGCAGCCCGAACAGGGACGCCAGTCCGGAGCCGAGCATCGACGCCGACGCGAGCCGCCAGCGGTGCGTGCACAGCGCCGCGGTGGACGACACCACGCCGAACACCAGGGCGAGGCTCACGAAGATCCGCATCGGCACCGTCGTCGTGGCGTCGTGCCCGAACCACGTGCCGAGCACCGTCCACGACCATTCCGTATCCGACTGCGGCAGAAGCAGACCCAGCACCACCGCGACGATGCAGGCGACGAGGACACGGTGCCGCCGGCCGGCGTCGAACTCGCCGGCGACCTTTCGTTCGATGCGGGCGAACTCCTTACGGTACGCGGACAGATCGTCGCTCACCGGCACTCCTCGTCGATCGGCACACGAGGGACCATTATGCGCGCCCCCGCATGCGCCACCCGACGGCGGTGTCGACGACGAGGAACGCCAGCAGGCTCAGCCCGAGCACCGGGGCGAACCAGCCCACGACCGCGGCCGCGACGCCGATCGCGACCGCCGGACCTGCGCCGATGCGGCGCAGCGCGCCGCGTGCCGGGGCCCGGCCGACGGCCCACGCCGACCCTCGCGTGGGCCGTCGCCGCCACCACATCACGTAGCCGCGCAGCACGACCGTGATCAACGCCACCGCCAGCAGCGCCAGGGCGACCTGCGTGACGAGCCCGAACATGATGCCCATGTGGAGAGTGATCGACCACCACGTCAGCTGCGCGGCGAGCGGCCAGTCCGCGAACCGCGACACGTCGACGACCTCGCCGGTCGCGCCGTCGACGGCGACCGAGTCGATGCCGTACACCCAGGGCTGGCGGGTTTCGGCGACGGTGAACGCGGTGCCGGGGCGCGCCGGGATCGAGGCCTCGACGACCCCGGTCAGTCCCGCGGCGGCGGCCGTGTCCAGCACCGGGTCGATCCGGGCGATGTTCGCGTCGAGCAGTCCCGGGTCGGCGGCGTGCCCGGCGTGGCCGCCGTGCCCCTCGTGGCCCGTCGCGGCCGCGGCGCCGCCCCCGGTCAGGGTCGCGTCGACGGTCGGCGTCTTCCAGTGCAGCGCGGCCCGCAGCTCGGCGATGTTGTCGCCGGCGAACCGGGACCAGGTCAGGCCGGTCGCGGACAGGAACACCAGGCCCACCGCGAGCCACACGCCCACCACGCCGTGCCAGCCGAGGGTGCGGGACCGGCCGGTGGCGGTGCGGTCGACGGTGAGCAGGCGTGCCTGGGCGTGGCGGGCACGCACCGTGCGGTAGCGGCGCACCCACAGGTACACGCCGCCGAGCGCAATCACCCACATCCAGGACGCGGCCAGCTCGCTGTAGAGGCGGCCGGGCTCGCCGAGATGCAGGTGCCGGTGCAGCTGCGAGATCCAGGTCCGGACCGGCAGCGCGCTGCTGCTGCCGTAGACGGTCAGCTCACCGAGCGGCCGCGCGGTGACCGGGTCGACGAAGACGGCGCGCCGCTGCGACTCGCCGAGGCTCGGGTCGGCGAACAGGACCCGGGTGGTCTCGCCGGGGGCCGCGGCCGGCCGCACCGCGGTGACGGTGAGATCGGGGCGCTGCCCGGCGGCCACCCGGATCTGCTCCGCCACCGGCACGGCCGGACCGGTGGCGTCGGTGTGCAGCTGGTCGCGGTAGACGAGCTGCTCGATCGTCGGGGCCAGGGCGTAGAGGCCGCCGCTGACCGCGGCGATCAGGATGAACGGGGCGACGAGGATGCCGGCGTAGAAGTGCAGCCGCAGCATCAGCGGGCGCAGCGCGGGCGCCGCGGAACGGTCCGGGCCGGAACGGGGTGGGACGGGACGATCCGTCCCGAGGTCGGTCGTGGACATGCGAATGCTCGTTTCGATCGTCGGTGGCGACGGCAGCGCGCAGCGCCGTATCGAGGGCGGCGCACCGCGCCGGGCGTCGGCACACGGGGAAGGCCGCCGCGGCGTACGGGCCACGGCGGAACGGGATCGGGTCAGGCGGTGCGGGGCGGACCCCGGGTGCCGGCCTGCGCGGAAACGAGCACCCGCAGCACGAGACGTGCCCGGTGCGACGGCGTGGCCACCCACAGCGGCGCATGCGCCGGGGGCGGGGTGAGCACCGCGGCGACGATGCGCCGCAACACGCCGAGCGCCGCGGCACAGCCCTGCTCGGCCGCCCGGATCAGGGCGGCGGAGACGACGAGGGCCGCGGCGTGGGCGCCGAGCATCGCGGGCGAGAGCCCGGGGCCGTGGGCGTGCTCGGCGGTGAGGGTGAGGACGGTATGACCGACGATCTGTCCCGCCCCCAGGGTGAGCACCAGGGCGGGCAGCAGCCGGGACGGCCGGATGGCGGACACCGCGGCGCCGAACGCGGCGCAGGCGGCGATCAGCAGCACCACCGACGACTGGGACGGAATTTCGCCGCCCGCCAGGCCGTGGGCCGCGACGGAGACCGCGGCGGAGGTCGAACCCACGAACGCGCCACGCATCGGCGCGGACGTCTGCGGGCGTGGATTCACGGTTGGGCACACTACCCGTCGTGACGACGGACCGGGCCGGCCCGGGGTGCGCAGCCGCAGCACCCCGGGCCGGGCGGGCCGGTGGGCGTCAGTGACCGCGCGGCTCGCGCAGGCTCGTTCCCTCGACGTCGCGGACCCGCTTGCGCTCCAGCATGACCAGCACGGCGCCCACCGCGAAGGACACGATGCACGCCGGGCCGGCGATCCACGCCCAGCCCTCGAATCCGTACCCGGCGGCCACCAGCGTCAGCCCGAGCAGGAGCAGCCCGAGGCCCAGGAAGAAGTAGCCGGGCCAGCCCTTGGAGTCGGTCAGGGCCTCGCCGGCGTGGCTGCGCATCGTGCGGGCGTCGTCGGCCGGGAAGTCGCTGTCGGTCGTCAGATCCCTGTTGTACGTCTGCCTGCCGTGCACCGGATCGGCACCCGCCCGGGTCTCGTCGCTTCTCCGAAACTCGTTCTCGTGTTCCGTCACAGCCGCATCCTTTCCAGAAGTCGGGCCGGGAGAGCGCTGCGGCGCTCGGATTCGCCGACCGTGTCCCCCGTGTACCCGCTCCCGGGTCCGGGTATGCACCGGCCGGACCCGGCGGTCCCCGTCCGGGGCCGTCGGCACTCGCCCGCAGACCTCGAGGGAGGAACCATGACCGACCAGCACCGGCCCCGCAATCCGGTCGAGCAGTACCCGGCACCGGATCGCGAGCGGCAACCCGAGCTCGAATATCCGGGCCTCACGTCCGACATGGTGTCGGCACCCGACCACGGCGAGCAGACCTATCGCGGCAGCGGCAGGCTCGAGGGACGGCGGGCGCTGATCACCGGTGCCGACTCCGGGATCGGCCGGGCCGTCGCGATCGCCTTCGCCCGCGAGGGCGCCGACGTCGTCCTCAGCTATCTCGAGTCCGAGGAGGACGACGCCCGCGACACCGTGCGGTGGATCGAGGACGCGGGCCGGCGCGCCGTCGCGGTGCCGGGTGACATCCGCGCCGAGGAACACTGCCGGCACCTGGTCGACACGGCGGTGCGCGAACTCGGCGGCCTGGACATCCTGGTGAACAACGCGGCGTTCCAGATGGTGCAGATGAACGGGATCGCCGACATCACGACCGAGCAGTTCGATCGCGTGCTGAAGACGAACCTGTACGCGTTGTTCTGGTTGTGCAAGTTCGGGGTCGGGGTGATGGAGCCGGGCTCGACGATCATCAACACGTCGTCGATCCAGGGGACGAGCCCGTCGCCGGAACTGCTCGACTATGCCACGACCAAGGCCGGCATCGTCGACTTCACCAAGGGGCTGGCGGCGGACGTCGCGAAGCGGGGAATCCGGGTCAATGCCGTTGCCCCGGGCCCGATCTGGACGCCGCTGATCCCGGCCACCATGCCGCGGGAGAAGTTCGAGTCCTTCGGTGACGACGTCCCGCTCGGCCGCCCCGGGCAACCGGCCGAACTGGCGCCGGCGTACGTCTTCCTCGCCTCGCAGGAGTCGAGCTACATCACCGGCGAGGTCATCGCCGTCACCGGCGGCAAGCCCTTCTCCTGACACACCCGTGGTGGCCGAATGTCACACGCGTTCAATCCAATCGAAGCGGTGTGACATTCGGCCACCATCCCAGGCGGGGGACGCGCGGGGGGTCAGGCCTGGGCCCGCTCCCACACGCGGTGGGCGCCGAGCAGGTCGACGATCCCGGTGACCACCGCTTCCGGATCGTCGGCGGTGACCACACCCGGGGCTTCGGGGTGGACGGCCGCGTGCTCGAGCGCCTCGGTGCCGGCGCCCCACGTGCCGAGCGCCTTGCAGTGCCGGAACGTCTCGTCGACCAGGACGCGCACGCGCGGATCGGCCGGGGCGCTCGCGAGCAGCAGCGCGTCGTACTCGACGGACCGGGCCGTGGCGAAGGTCCGCGAGATCGGCACCTCCTTGCGGCCGCCGTCGAGCTTGCCGCCGTGCGGGCCGATCACCAGCGGCACGGCCTTCGCGGCGGCCACCGCGGCGACGGCCTTGGCGACCTCGGCGACGTCGGCGCTGTCGTCCGCGACGATGCCGACCATCCGGCCCTCGATCGGCCAGGTCGCACCGACCTGGGACAGCGCCTCGCTGCGCAGCGGCTCACCGGCGAGGGCCACCGTCGGCTCCGGTGCCGGCAGCCCCAGGCCGGCCGCGACGGTGGCGCACAGTCCGGCATCGATGTTCGCGAGCACGCGCAGGGCCCGCTCCTTGATCGCCTGCTCGAAGCACTTGCCGAGTTCGAAGCTGTAGGCGTCGGCCACGTGCTGCTTCTCGACCTCGGACAGGCTGATGTAGAACAGTCGCGCCTGCGAGAAGTGGTCGTCGTACGAACTCGGCTGTGCGCGTTCCTTGACCGCGGCGGCGATGGGTGCCGGCACGTCGATGAACGCGGCCTCCTCGGCGCCGGCCAGGAACGGGCAGCCGGCCCCGAGCGAGTTGGGCCGGTACGGGGCCGCCCCGGGATGAATACCGGTCTGGTGCATGCCGTCGCGCAGCATGTCGTTGACGGGCGCATGCGGCCGGTTGATGGGCAGCTGACCGAAGTTGGGCCCGCCGAGCCGGCTGATCTGGGTGTCGAGGTAGGAGAACAGCCGGCCCTGCAGCAGCGGGTCGTCGGTGACGTCGATACCCGGCACGAGGTGCCCGGGGTGGAAGGCCACCTGTTCGGTCTCGGCGAAGAAGTTGGTCGGGTTGGCGTTGAGCTGCATCGTCCCGATCAGCTGGACCGGCGCGAGCTCCTCGGGGACGATCTTGGTGGGATCGAGCAGGTCGATGCCCTCGAACGTCTGCTCCGGGGTGTCGGGGAAGACCTGCACGCCCAGATCCCACTCCGGGTAGGCCCCGGCCTCGATCGCGTCGGCGAGGTCGCGGCGGTGGAAGTCCGGGTCGATGCCGCCGAGCAGCTGCGCCTCCTCCCACACCAGCGAGTGCACCCCCAGGCGCGGCTTCCAGTGGAACTTCACCAGCGACGTCTCACCGTCGGCGTTGACCATGCGGAAGGTGTGGACGCCGAAGCCCTCCATCATCCGGTAGGAGCGGGGGATGCCGCGGTCGGACATGTTCCACAGGGTGTGGGCGGTGGCCTCGGTGTGGAGCGAGACGAAGTCCCAGAACGTGTCGTGTGCGCTCTGCGCCTGCGGGATCTCCCGGTCCGGGTGCGGCTTGGCCGCGTGGACGACGTCGGGGAACTTGATCGCGTCCTGGATGAAGAACACCGGGATGTTGTTCCCGACCAGGTCGAACGTGCCCTCCTCGGTGTAGAACTTCGTCGCGAAGCCGCGTGTGTCGCGGACGGTGTCGGCGGAGCCGCGCGAGCCGAGCACGGTCGAGAAGCGGACGAACACGGGCGTCTCGGCGCCCTTCTGCAGGAACCCGGCACGGGTGATCTTCGAGGCGGCGCCGTTGGCCCGGAAGACGCCGTGGGCCGCGGCGCCGCGGGCGTGCACCGCCCGCTCGGGGATGCGCTCGTGGTCGAAGTGGGTGATCTTCTCGCGGAAGTGGTGGTCCTGCAGCAGGGTGGGGCCGCGCCGACCGGCCTTGAGGGAGTGGTCGGTGTCCGTCAGCCGCGCGCCCTGCGCGGTGGTGAGGTACCGGCCCTGGGGCCCGCGCGCGCCGTCGGGCAGGTCTTCGGGGGTGCCGGTGGCAGTGACCGGGATGGGTTCACGCTGGTCGGGCTTGGCCGGTGGCGGGTCCGTCGGGGTGGTGGGTTCCTCGACCGGGACCTCGAAACCGGCGGGTGAGCCGGGAACCGGCGGATTCTTCTCGAACACTGCGATGCTCCGTTCGGTCGAGACGGGTGACGTTCACGTCTCGGCCGAGTTGCCCCGCACGCCCGTTTCCAAACATCGGCCGGCGCGTCGGGTCTCGGCGTGCGCCGGGGTGGCGACCCACCCCGCCCGTGACAACGTCTGCGGCCGGCCACGCGCGGTGGCCGGCCACCACGGGCGGGTACCCCTTCGGCGGGGATCCCACACTTCGCCCGACGGGGCGACGAGAACGGATGCCCGGCGGGCGGACGTATTCGGGGCCGGAGGTTTCGACCGCGCGTCAGTGGGCACAACGGTTCAGGGCCGTCTCGTAGTCCGGATGCGGGCCGGCCAAGGTGCCCCGGGTTGAACTCGACAGCCCGGGGCGCCGAACTCCCTCGGCGTGCCGGGCCGACCGGCGGGTCGAAACGGCAGCTCCGGCCGGTCAGCGGGTGAAGCGTTCGACCGCGGCACCGGGCCGCCACAGGTCCACGTACAGGTGCTCCCCGTCCACCGACGTGAGCACCGCCTCGGCCAGGCCGAGTTCGAACACGTGCATCGGTCCCGGCGGCACCTCCTCCGGGTAGGCGGCGAGCACGGCTGCCTTCTCCTCGTCGTGCAGCTCCCGGGCCCGGCCGGCGACCTTCGCGTCGCCCCCTGTCATCGAGTGGTGCCCGGGATTCGAATGCAGGGCGTAGCGCGGATCGCGCTGCAGATCGCGCGCTTTCCGCGCGCCCGGCATCGAGCCGAGCACCAGCCGGCCGCCGACGATCTCGACCTCCGTCCCGCTGACGCGGGGCGACCCGTCCCGTCGCACCGTCGCCAGGACGTGATGCTTGTGCGCCTGCAGTCGTGCGGCGATCGCCTTCGCCAGATCCGGTGCCTGCTCGGAGAACTCGTCCCATGTGGTCATGGACCCAGCATGCCCCCGTATCACTGACATCCGATGTCAGTGTTTTCCGCGTAGGCTGCGGACATGCGATCGGCACGTCTGCTCGCGATGATGCTCCGGCTCCAGGGCAGCGCGGGCCTGACCGCGCGGCAACTCGCGGACGACCTCGGCGTGTCGGTGCGCACCGTGTACCGCGACGTCGGTGCCCTGTCCGCCGCGGGGGTCCCGGTGTGGACCGAGAGCGGGCCGGGTGGCGGCATCCGCCTGCTCGACGGGTGGCAGTCCCGGCTGAGCGGGCTCACCAGCGACGAGAGCGCCGCGCTGATGCTGCTGGGGGTGCCCACCCTCGCCGCCGACCTCGGGGTGGAGCTCGAGGCGGCACGCGGCAAGCTGCTCGGGTCCATGCCGGTCACCCTGCGCAGCGCCGCCCAGGCGTGGCGCGACCGGGTACACGTCGACGTCCCAGGCTGGTTCGCCGCACCGGGCGACAACACGCACCTGCCGGGGGTCGCGTCCGCCGTGTTCGACGAGCGTCGCCTGCACATCCGCTACCGGCGCGGCGGCCGGACCGTGGCCCGCACCCTCGACCCGCTCGGGCTCGTCGCCAAGGCCGGGGTCTGGTACCTCGTCGCCGCCCACACCGGTCACGTCCGCACCTACCGCGTCGGGCGCATCGCATCCGCCGACGTGCTCGACGCTCCCGCGCACCGCCCCGGCGGATTCGACCTGCCCGCCTACTGGGCGGCGTCCGCGGCGGAGTTCGACCGGGCCCTGCGTACGTTCGCCTGCACGGTCCGCCTCACCCCGGCCGCGTGGCGGCGCCTGCCCCGCGTGGTGGGCGCCGACGCCGCCGCCGTCGAGCCGGGCCCGCCGGACGCGGACGGGCGGGTTCGGGTGGACCTGCTGCTCGAGACCGAGGAGGTGGCGCTCGACCAGCTCCTCGCCCTCGGCGGCGGGGTCGAGGTCGTGGCCCCGCGGTCGTTGAGGGCCGCCCTCCGCGGCGCCGGCGAGACGCTGGCCCGGTGCAACTCGTGACGTCGGATCGAAGGCGACAGGCGTTCTGCGCGAACGGCTCTCGTGGTGCAGCGGTGTGAGCGGACGGCTCAGCGCACCAGCTTCCACTTGTGCTCGTGCCGGTAGAACGTGGATCGCTTCACCGCCCGGGGATTGGCCACCCCGTCGCGGGTGAGCAGGGCGCCGGGCGAGCCGAGCTGGACGGCGCGTCCGGTCACCCAGCGGTAGCCGCCGAACCAGCGCGGCCGGTCGATCGCGGCCCGCAGTCCCGGCATGTCGGGGATCGGCTCGATCCGCACGCCCGGGGCGACCCCGCTGAACAGGCGGGTGTCGTCCACGTACGCCTCGCCGACGAGCTCGCCGACCTCACCCTCGACGAGGGCACGCCCGACGAGGGCGATGCCGGCGTCGTCGCGGATGAGCGGCACCGGCCGGGCCACGCCCTGCAGGGCGACGGTCGCGGCCTTGGACCCGAACCGCAGCCCGTAGGCCTCGGCGGCCGGGGTGCGCCGCTCGGGCACGTAGGCCAGTTCGATGCCGAGCCGCTCCGTGCGCATCATCCGGGTCAGCGCCGCGGCGAAGGCGGCATCCCCGCCCACCACCACGAGCCGGGGATCCTCGACCGACTCGAGATGCGCGAACACGTCCTCGAAGTCGTCCTTGCCGGGAAGCACGGGGGCGGTCAACGTGGTCAGGGACGTCAATGTCAACGGCAGCGGGGCGTCACCGCACTTGAGCACAACGGGGGTCAAGAGCACTCCTCTCGCGGCCGACGATGCTCCGTTCACTCTAGTCACGACGGGCCCCGCCGCCGGGCGCCCGAACGTGGCACGGTGAGTCGGGCGGATTCTCGGTCCCCGTCACAGGCGGGGCGGCGACCGGCGGACGCCGGAGGCAGCGCCGCGCGCGTGGTCCGCTAGACTGTCCCCCCGGCTTCTGTTCTGTGACGGCAGAACCCTGCAGGCGGAGGGCGCCCGCACGTCGACACCCTAGGAGACAGCGAAATGCCGGCAATCGTCCTGATCGGCGCCCAGTGGGGCGACGAGGGCAAGGGCAAGGCCACCGATCTGCTCGGTGGCCGGGTGCAGTGGGTGGTGCGCTACCAGGGGGGCAACAACGCCGGCCATACCGTCGTCCTCCCCAACGGGGAGAATTTCGCGCTGCACCTGATCCCTTCCGGCATCCTCACTCCCGGCGTCACCAACGTGATCGGCAACGGCGTGGTCGTGGACCCGGGCGTGCTGCTCGACGAGCTGGCCGGTCTCGAGAACCGCGGGGTCGACACCACGAACCTGCTGCTCAGCGCCGACGCGCACCTGATCATGCCGTACCACGTGGCCATCGACAAGGTCACCGAACGCTTCCTCGGCGCCAAGAAGATCGGCACCACCGGCCGCGGCATCGGCCCGTGCTACCAGGACAAGATCGCCCGCGTGGGCGTCCGCGTCGCCGACGTCCTCGACGAGAAGATCCTCACCCACAAGGTCGAGGCCGCCCTGGAGTTCAAGAACCAGGTGCTGTCGAAGATCTACAACCGCAAGGCCCTCGACCCGCAGCAGGTCGTCGACGAGGTGCTCGGCCAGGCGGAGGGCTTCAAGCATCGCATCGCCGACACCCGGCTGCGCCTGAACCTGGCCCTCGAGGCCGGCGAGACGGTGCTGCTCGAGGGCTCGCAGGGCACGCTGCTCGACGTCGACCACGGCACCTACCCGTACGTGACGTCGTCGAACCCCACGGCCGGCGGCGCGGCGGTCGGGTCGGGCATCGGCCCCAACCGGATCGGTACGGTGCTCGGCATTCTCAAGGCCTACACCACCCGCGTCGGTTCGGGCCCGTTCCCGACCGAACTGTTCGACGAGCACGGCGCCTACCTGGCCAAGACCGGCGGCGAGGTCGGCGTCACCACCGGCCGGGCCCGGCGCTGCGGCTGGTTCGACGCCGTGATCGCCCGCTACGCGACCCGTGTCAACGGCATCACCGACTTCTTCCTCACCAAGCTCGACGTGCTGTCGAGCCTCGAGACCGTGCCGATCTGCGTCGGCTACGAGGTGGACGGGGTCCGCGTCGACGAAATGCCGATGACGCAGACCGACATCCACCACGCCACGCCGATCTACGAGGAGATGCCCGGCTGGTGGGAGGACATCTCCGACGCCCGCACCTTCGAGGACCTGCCGAAGAACGCACAGAACTACGTGCTGCGGCTCGAGGAGCTTTCGGGCGCGCGCATGTCGTGCATCGGCGTCGGCCCGGGCCGCGACCAGACGATCGTGCGGCGCGACATCCTGGGCTGAAACCCGCTGCGGCTGCCCGTCAGAACAGGGTCGGATCGTCGAAGCCGGGGGCGTGCTCGAGCGCGAGCAGCTCCCGCTTCGTGACGGTGCTTCCGGGTGCGGAGAAGCCGCCGATGCCGCCGCCCGCGGCGAGGATCCGGTGGCACGGCACGACGAGCGGAACGGGGTTGCGTCCCAAGGCCTGTCCGACGGCCTGCGCTCCGGCCGGCCGGCCGATCCGGGTGGCGACCTCGCCGTAGGTCGCCACCGTCCCGGGGCCGATCGTGCGCGCGAACTCGTAGACCGCGGTGTCGAATTCGGACACGTTCTGGTAGTCGACCGGAACCCAGCGCAGGTCGTCCGGGGCGCCGGCGAGATGCGCGGTGACGGCCTCGATCACGGGCTGCACCGCGGCCGGGGCCGGGCGCTCGACCGCGTCCGGGAACCGCTCGAGCAGTTCGTCGCGCGTCGGCTCGGGTGCGGTCTCGGGCAGTTGCAGGCCGACGATGCCGGCTGCAGACCACACGAGCCCGCACGTGCCGACGGCGGTGTCGAAGAGGGTGTAGCCGAGGGTGGTCACGTCGTCAGTATGGACTGGACCGGGGACGGGCGACCACTTCACCGACTGGACTGCGATACTGGACCGGTGATCACGCGTGCGATCGGCGCCGGCTCCCTGGCCCGCGACCTCGGCAACTGGCAGGACACCGCCGATCGGCGGCCCGCGTACCGGGCCCTCGCGGACGGAATCCGCCTGCTGGTGCACGACGGCCGCGTCCCCCTGGGCGTGGCGCTGCCCAGCGAACGCGAGCTCGCCGCCGCGCTGGCCCTGAGCCGCACCACCATCACCTCCGCGTACACGGCGCTGCGCGAGGCCGGCTACCTGCGCAGCCGGCAGGGCGCGCGCAGCACCGTCGCGCTGCCGTCGGGCCGGACCGCCGCCCCGGCGCGGGCGGGGGGTCCCGGTCCCGCCCGGGCGCCCGAGACCGTGGATCTGAGCTACGCGTCCATGCCCGCGCCCGCCGCCGAGATCGAGTCCGCCTACGCGGCCGCGTTGCGCTCGGTGCCGGCCTACCTCGACTCGCACGGCATGGAGCCGATCGGCGTGGCCCCGCTGCGCGAGGTCATCGCGCGGCGCTACCGGGAGCGGGGGCTGCCCACGGACGCCGACCAGATCATGGTCACCTCCGGCGCGCAGCACGCGCTGCGCCTGCTGCTCGGCGTGCTCACCGACGCCGGCGACCGCGTGATCGTCGACCATCCCACGTATCCCAATGCGCTCGAGGCGATCCGGCGGCACGGGGCGCGGCCGGTCGTGGTGCCGGTGCGGCCCGAGGGCGGCGCCGACGCCGGCTGGGACCTCGAGGGCCTGCGCAGCGCCGCGCGGCAGACGGCGGCGCGAATGGCGTTCCTGATCCCGGACTTCCACAGCCCCACCGGGCTGTGCATGGGCGCACAGGGCCGGGCCGAACTCGTCCGGATCGCCCAGGAGACCCGCATGACGCTCGTCGTGGACGAGACGATGGTGGACCTGTGGCTGGACACCCCACCACCCCCCGCGGTCGCCTCGTACGGCGCGGACCGGTCCGTCGTGACGGTGGGATCCACCGGGAAGTCCCTGTGGGGCGGGCTCCGGGTGGGCTGGATCCGTGCCGACCGGTCCCTGATCACGCGGCTCGTGGGGGCACGCTCCGCCGTCGACCTCGGCACGCCGGTGATGGAGCAGCTCGCCGCGGCGCACCTGCTCGGCGACGTCGAAGACCTGCTCGAGCGGCGGCGCGGACAGCTGCGCCGCCGCCGGGCGGCGATGCTCGGCGCGCTCGGCGAGCACCTGCCCGACTGGAAGTACACGGTGGGGCCGGGCGGGATGTCGCTGTGGGTGCGGATGCCCACGCCGGTGTCGACGGCCCTCGCGGCGACCGCCCCGAATCACGGTGTGGTCCTCGCCGCCGGACCGCGGTTCGGCGTGGAAGGCGCGTTCGAGCGCTTCCTCCGGCTGCCGTACGCGCGGGAGGTCGACGAGGTGCGCCGGGCGGTGGCGTCCGTGGCGTCGGCGTACGACGCGCTCGCCCGCGGCCGGGACCTCGCGGAACCACACCTCGTGGTCTGATTCGGAGGTGGCCGGACGGGGCCCGGGAACCGGTCCGCGGCGTTATGCTCGAGGGGTACGCACGGGCGGTCACGCCGTTGTGGCCGTCCGCGAGCCGCCACTTCGGACGGATGCGAGAACGACTGTGGCCGAAAAGGATCCGTACGCGACGCAGCGCGACATCGGGTTCGACCTCGCTGCCGAACTCGCCGCCGCCGGGTTCGACGACGCGCGGGAGATCGGGCGCGGCGGATTCGGTGTCGTCTACCGCTGCTACGAGACCGCACTCGATCGCCCGGTCGCGGTGAAGGTCCTCACCTCCCACATGGACACAGACAACCTCGAGCGTTTCCTGCGTGAGCAGCGCGCCATGGGACGGCTGTCCGGGCATCCCAACATCGTCAACGTCCTGCAGGTCGGCACCACCGAATCCGGGCGCCCGTACCTCGTGATGCAGTACCACCCGCGCGACTCGCTCGACGCGCAACTGCGCCGCTCCGGGCCCATCCCGTGGGCCGAGGTGGTGCGGATCGGCATCAAGCTGGCCGGCGCCCTCGAGACCGGCCACCGCGTCGGCATCCTGCACCGCGACGTCAAGCCGGCCAACATCCTGCTCACCGAGTTCGGCGAGCCGCAGCTCACGGACTTCGGGATCGCCCGCATCAGCGGGGGCTTCGAGACGGTGGCGGGTGAGGTGACCGGGTCGCCGGCGTTCACGGCCCCGGAGGTGCTCAGCGGCCGCGTGCCCACCCCCGCATCGGACGTCTACAGCCTCGGCGCCACGCTGTTCTGCGCGCTGACCGGGCACGCGGCATTCGAACGGCGCAGCGGCGAGCGGGTCGTGGCGCAGTTCGTGCGGGTGACCACCCAGCCCGTTCCGGACCTGCGCGAGCAGGGCGTCCCGGACGGATTGTCCTCGGCGATCGAGCGTTCCATGTCGGTGGACCCGCAGGCCCGGCCCGCGACCGCCGCCGAGTTCGGGGAGCTGCTGCGCGAGGTGCAGGCCGACGAGGGTCTGCCGGTGGACGAGCTGCCGGTAGCCGGGGAACTCGAGCCGGGCTCGGAGCCCGGTCACCCTCCGTCGCCGTCCGTGTCGGAGCGGCGGAGCACCTACCGGTCCGGCGTGCGCGCCACCACCCCGCCGGTGCCGGCGACCCGGTTCCGTCCGCCGTCGACCACACGCCGGCTCGTGCCGCGACGGCGCCTGCTCGCCGTCCTCGACACGGAGCAGCGCCGGAAACTGACCGTCATCCACTCCCCGCCGGGATTCGGCAAGACCATGCTGGCCCTGCAGTGGCGCTACGTGCTCACCGAGAGGAACGTGCCCGTCGCGTGGCTCAACGTCGACCACGACGACAACAACGTGGTGTGGTTCCTGGCCCACCTCGTCGAGTCGATCCGGCAGGTGCGGCCCTCGCTGGCCCGCGAGCTCGGCCAGGTGCTCGACGAACACGGCGACGAGGCCGAACGTTACGTGCTCACCTCACTCATCGACGAGATCCACAGGGCCGGTGAACGACTCGTCGTCATCATCGACGACTGGCATCGGGTCGACGACCCCGCGACGATCGCCGCGATGGCCTTCCTGCTCGACAACGGCTGCCACCACATGCAGCTCGTGGTGGTCGGCCGGACCCGCGCGGGACTGCCGACGAGCCGGATGCGGGTGCGCGACGAACTCGTCGAAATAGACTACGAGGCATTGCGATTCGACGAGTCCGAGGCGCGGACCTTCCTCGTCGACCTCGCCGGGCTGGACCTCGACGACGACGAGGTCGCCGACCTGACCGCCGCCACCGACGGGTGGGCGGCCGCGTTGCAGCTCGCGGCGGTGTCGCTGCGCGGACGCGAGGACCCCGGGGAACTGATCTCCCACCTGTCCGGCCGGCACCGGGCGATCGGCGACTTCCTCGCCGAGAACGTGCTCGAGTCGCTGCCCCCGGACGACGTCGAGTTCCTGCTCACCACCGCGGTGACCGAACGCATCTGCGGCAGCCTCGCCACCGCGCTCACCGGGCACGAACGTGGTCAGGCCCTGCTCGAGGACCTCGAGGACCGGGACCTGTTCCTGCACCGGATCGACGAGGACGGCCGCTGGTTCGGATATCAGCCGTTGTTCGCCGAGTTCCTCCGGCAGCGGCTCGAACGCGAGCACCCGGAGCGCGTCCCGGCCCTGCACCGGACCGCGTCCGAGTGGTACGAGGGCCATGCGATGGTCGGCGAGGCGGTCGACCACGCCCTCGCCGCGGGCGACGAGGACCGCGCCGTCGACCTCGTCGAGAAGAACGGGCGCCGGATGATCGAGCACGGGCACGCCACCACGCTGCTCGGGCTCGTCGCCAAGCTGCCGCGCCGCGCCGTGGCGGGCCGGATCCGCCTGCAGCTGTCGATCGCCTGGGGGAACATCCTGCTGCACCGCTCGGCGCCGGCGCTGCACGCGCTGGACGTGGTCGAGGCGGCGGTCGCGGCCGACGGTGTGAACGCCGAGGAGGCGGCCGACATCGCCGTCGAGGTGGAGGTCGTGCGCAGCATCGTCGCCCTGCGCTGCGACCGCCTGGAACGCGCCGACGATCTCGTCGAGCACTGCCTGGCCCGCGCCGCCACCCTGCCGCCGCTGGTGATCTCGTCCGGGCTCAACGTCGCCACGTTCGCCGCGGTCTACCGGGCCGACTACGACGAGGTGGTTCGGCTGCAGCAGGTGGCGCAGCCGTACCACGAACTCAACGAGGGCCCCTACAACACCATGCACGCCCGCGCCCTGCTGGGGCTGGCCGCGGTCGAACAGCTCGACGTCGCCGGGGCCGAGGAGCATTTCCGCGCGGGACTGCGCGCGGCGCGGCGCGGCAGCGGCCGGCACTCGTCGGCCGCGGTGCTGGCCGGGTCGATCCTCGGTGAGCTGCTCTACGAGCGGGGCGAGCTCGACGAGGCCGAGCGGCTGCTCGACGACGGCTTCGCCCTCGGCTCGGAGGGCGGGGTCGTGGATTTCAAGATCTCGCGGTACGTCGTCGGTGCCCGGCTCAAGGCCGTGCGCGGCGACTGCGAGGCGGTGGTGTCGCGACTGGCGGACGGCGCCCGTGCGGCCGCCGCCATGAACCTGGAGCGGCTCGCGGCGGCCGTCGAGAACGAACGCGTCCGGCTCGGTCTCGGGCCGCTGCCGTCGGCGCCGCGGCAGCAGCCGGTCGCCTACGGGACGCGGCCGCGCCCCGACCACGGCACGGCGGCGTGGACCGCGCAGCTCGAGGAGGCCACGGCCATCCGGGGGCTGCTCGCCGATCCCACGCCGGAGAACACCGAGCTGGCGTGCCGGTGGGCCGGCGAGTGGGTGCAACTGCTGCGCGGCAGCCGCCGGGCGCGCAGGCTGCTGCGCGCGGAGCGGCTCGAGGTGGCCTGCCTGGCCGCGGCCGGGCACGACGAGGAAGCGGCGACCCTGCTGGCCTCCGTCGCCGCGCGGTGCGAACAGGCAGGTCTGCTCCGGTTCCTGCCCGACGGCGGCCCGCTCGTGCTCGACGTCGCGCGCCGGCTCGCGGACGAGCTCACCGCGGGCAGGGGCCGCGCCGGTCGCCCGGACGTGTCCCCGGCGTTCCTGCTGGACGCGGTCGATACGGGCGCCGTGCACCTCCTGTAGGCGCCTGCGGCGCCGGTGTGTCCTTCGGGTCGCCAGGGCAGCCCAAAGGACACACCGGCAGCTCCGCTGCCTAGCGCCAGACGGAGTCGACGTCGGTGGCCTCGCCGGCCGGCGGGGCCGGCGGGCCCGCCGGGGTACGGGAGAACCGGGGCGCGGGGGCGTGCTGGGTGACGCCGTCGAGCTCGATCAGCGAGCCGCGGGCCGCGATGTGCGGGTTGGCCGGGGCCTCGCCGAACGTGAGCACGGGGGAGACGCACGCGTCTGTGCCGTCGAAGATCGCGGCCCATTCGTCGCGGGTCTTGGACAGGAACTTCTCGGTGAACAGCTTCTTCATCTGCGGCCACGCCGAGGTGTCGAGCTGCTGCGGCAGATCGGCCGGATCGAGCTCGAGGCCCTGCAGCAGCAGCGCGTAGAACTGCGGCTCGATGGAACCGACGGCCATGTACCTGCCGTCGGCGGTCTCGTACACGTCGTAGAACGGCGCGCCGGTGTCGAGGAGGTTCACACCGCGCTCGTCCGACCACACGCCGCGGCCGCGGAACGCCCACATCATGTGCGAGAGCGCCAGCGCGCCGTCGACCATCGCGGCGTCGACGACCTGCCCCTTGCCGGAACTCTGACGCTCGACGAGGGCGGAGAGGATGCCGAAGATCAGGAACATCGAGCCGCCGCCGAAGTCGCCGACCATGTTCAGCGGCGGCACCGGCCGCTCACCCTTGCGCCCGATGGCGTGCAGCACGCCCGTCAGGGAGATGTAGTTGATGTCGTGGCCGGCGGCGTGGGCGAGCGGGCCCTCCTGGCCCCAGCCGGTCATCCGCCCGTAGACCAGGCGCGGGTTGCGGGCCAGCGCGACGTCCGGGCCGAGCCCCATGCGCTCGGTCACGCCCGGGCGGAAGCCCTCGATGAGGACGTCGGCGCGCTCGATCAGCCCGAGGACCTTCTCGACCTGCTCGGGATCCTTCAGGTTGGCCTCGACGACGCGGCGGCCGCGCTGGATCTGGTCGCGGTGACCGGCGGGCGGGATCAGGCCCGGCCGCTGCACGCACACGACGTCGGCGCCGAGATCGGCGAGCAGGGTGGCGGCGTGCGGGCCGGGGCCGAGTCCCGCGAACTCGACGACGCGGATACCCGCGAGCGGACCCTTCTTCTCAACAGCTTCAGCGGACACTCGTCGAACCTCACTCGGGGTGCGTTGGGACCATTCCACGAGGAGGCTACCTTAGCGATCGCTAGAATGTGCCGGGGGTCACGGCACGTCGCCTATCCCTCGTAGAGATCCCCCTCGTTCAGCCGGGTGGCCTCGAACGCCTCCTCGAGGGTGTCGTGCCGGTACACCGAGACGACATGGTCGCCCACCACCCGGAATGCGATCGCCTCACTGCGCGGGTGCTCCGGATCGGCCGCCCACGTGGCGGTCTCCTCGACCACGACGATCCCCTCGTGCACGAACATCCGGCCGGGCCGGAACGTCACGCCCGCCGTCGTCGCCCACTCCCGCAGCTCGTCGAGGCCCTGATCCTCGTCGTCGTCCCCGGTGGGGAGCACGATGTCGTCGCTCGACAACGCCAGCAGGGTCTCGATGTCGTTGGAATTGACAGCGTCGTGCCAGGCCAGGACGGTCGCGATCTCGGAGGTGCTCATACGAGCAGATGCTAGTACCCCGGACCCGCCACGCACGGGTTGCCGCAACCTTGCCTGGCCGCGGGGTGAGGCGCACAGTGGTTCCCATGACGATCCGCGGTCAGCTCGTGAGCTTCCTGCCCAGTACCGATCTCGACATCTCGGAGATGTTCTACGTCGACACCCTCGGCTTCGAGAAGCTGTCCCGGGATCACTTCACGCTGATTCTGGACGCGGGCGGCGGCTCGCCCGTGCGGGTGACGCTGGTGCAGTCCCGCGCCGATACCGGTTACACCGCCCTGGGGTGGCGGGTACCGAACCTGAACGAGACCGTCGAAGCGCTGCGCGCCAAGGGCGTCGAATTCGTCCGGTACAACGGCATGGCCCAGGACGAACACGACGCGTGGACGTCGCCCGAGGGCATGCGGGTCGCGTGGTTCCGCGACCCCCACGGAAACGTGCTGTCGCTGATGGAGGCCACCGGCTAGGGTCGACGTGGCCGCGAGGGGGCGGTTCTCGTCGACGCCACTCGCGTGATGCCGCGACAACGTTCCCCTCGGCGCAACCGCGACCGCGTCAGCTGCACCCGCTGGTGCTGCCGCACGACGGACAGGCGTGGCAGGAACCCGAGCGCTGCATCTGCACCCCGCACTGCATGCAGTACGGCGCGTCGCTTCGGCGCGCACGACCCTGCCGGGTGTCGGCCACCGCGTCGTCGAAGACGGGCGCGCTGCGCTCGGCACCGGTGCGGATGCCGAGTTCGGCCCGCTCGTCCGCGTCGAGGTACTCCACTGCCAGGCGCCGGAAGATGTAGTCCAGGATCGACGTCGCGATCCGGAGGTCCGGATCGTCGGTGATGCCCGCCGGCTCGAACCGCGTGCTGGTGAACGCGTTGACGAACGTGCGCAACGGAACCCCGTACTGCAGGCCGTAACTGACCGCCATCGAGAACGCGTCCATGATTCCGGCCAGGGTCGAGCCCTGCTTGGCCACCCGCAGGAACATCTCGCCCGGACGGCCGTCGTCGTACTGGCCGACGGTGACGAAGCCCTTGCAGTCCGCGACGCGGAACTCGAAGGTGCGCGACCGGCGCAGCCGGGGCAGCCGTTCCCGCCGCGGCGCCGGGGCCGTCGCGGCCGGGGCCGCCGTGGCCGACAACGGTTGGCCCAGTTTGCAGTTGTCGCGGTACACCGCGATCGCCTTGAGCCCGAGCCGCCACGCGTCGAGAAACAGTTCCTCGATGTCGGCCGCCGTCGCCGACTCCGGCAGGTTGACCGTCTTCGAGATCGCGCCGGACAGGAACGGCTGCACCGCGGCCATCATCAGGACGTGGCCGCGCGGCTCGATCACGTTGTCTCCCATCGACGTCGCGAACACCGGCAGATGCTCGGGCCGCAACTGCGGCGCGCCGACGACGGTGCGGTGCGTGTCGATGTGGGTGATCAGCTCGGCCACCTTGTCCGGGGGATAACCGAGCCGCGACAATGCCCGGGGCACCGTGCGATTGACGATGGACAGCGTCCCGCCGCCCACCAGCTTCTTCGTCTTCACCAGGGCCAGATCGGGTTCGATGCCGGTGGTGTCGCAATCCATGGCCAGGCCGATCGTGCCGGTCGGCGCGAGGACCGTCACCTGGCTGTTGCGTACCCCGTGTTCGGCGGCGAGGGCGCACGCGGTGTCCCAGTCCTCCCGCGCCGCGGCGAGAACGTCGGCGGGCGCGACCTGTTCGTCGATGTCGTCGACGGCACCGCGATGACGGGCCAGCACCGCGAGGGTGTGCTCCCGGTTCTCGGCGAATCCGTCGAACGGCCCGAGCCGGCGCGCGAGCCGTGCCGACACCGCGTACGCGTGCCCGGTCATGAGCGCGGTGAGCGCCGCGGCGTACGCCCGTCCGGCGTCGCTGTCGTACGGCAGCCCCAGGGCCATCAGCAACGCCCCGAGATTGGCGTAGCCGAGGCCGAGTTGCCGGAACCGGCGCGAGGTCCGCGCGATGCGGTCGGTGGGATAGTCGGCGCGGCCGACGAGGATCTCCTGGCCGGTGAGCACGACCGCGACGGCGTGCCGGAACCCGGCGATGTCGAACGTGCCGTCGTCGCGCAGGAACGTCAGCAGGTTCAGGCTCGCCAGGTTGCACGCCGAGTCGTCCAGATGCATGTACTCCGAGCACGGATTCGAGCCGTTGATCCGGCCCGTCGCGGCCGCGGTGTGCCAGCGGTTGATGGTGGTGTCGAACTGCAGGCCCGGATCGGCGCACTCCCACGCTGCGGCCGCGATGCGGTGCAGCAGTTCGCGGGCCGGCACCGTGCACACCGTCGCCCCGGTGGTCACCGCGCGCAGCGGCCACTCGGCGCCGTCGGCGACGGCCTGCATGAACTCGTCGGTCACCCGCACCGAGTTGTTGGCGTTCTGGTACTGCACCGAATGGATGTCGCGACCGTCGAGTCCCATGTCGAAGCCGGCCGCGGCCAGCACCCGCGCCTTGCGTTCCTCGATCGCCTTGCAGTCGACGAACTCCTCGATATCGGGATGGTCGACGTCGAGGATCACCATCTTCGCGGCCCGGCGCGTCTTGCCGCCGGACTTGATGGTGCCCGCCGACGCGTCCGCGCCGCGCATGAAACTCACCGGACCCGACGCGGTACCCCCGCCCGCCAGCGGTTCGGCCGACGACCGGATGCGCGACAGGTTCACGCCCGCCCCGGACCCGCCCTTGAAGATCACCGCCTCCTGGCGGTACCACTCGAGGATCGAGTCGATGCTGTCCTCGACCGACAGGATGAAGCACGCGCTGGCCTGCTGCGGGGTGCCGGGCACCCCGATGTTGAACCACACGGGGCTGTTGAACGACGCCCGCTGCGTGAGGATCAGGTACGTCAGCTCGGCGGCGAACGCCTCCGGGTCGTCGAGATGACCGTCGGCCGCACCCCACGCGGTGACGGTGTCCACGATGCGGGCGACGACGTCGCGCAGCGAGCGTTCCCGCGCCTCGGTGCCGAGGGTGCCGCGGAAGTACTTCTGCGTGACGATGTCGGTGGCGATCTGCGACCAGGCGGCGGGAAACTCGACGTCGCGCTGCTCGAACACGACCGCGCCGGTGCCGTGGTGGACGATGCGGGCGTCGCGCCGCTGCCAGTCCACCTCGTCGGCCGGGTCGACGCCGGCCGTGGTGAAGAACCGTCCGGTGTCCGACTCGAGGTTCGGTTCTGCGACGTCCATCGCGTCCTCCAGGTGCGACCTGCGGGGCACATATAGTCCCCTCATGGTCTCACCCCGAATCGGCACCCCGCTCACTCCCGGCGCCCTGCGCGTCATGCTGCTCGGCGCAGGTGAGCTCGGCAAGGAGGTGGTCGTCGCGCTGCAACGGCTCGGTGTCGAGGTGATCGCGGTGGACCGGTACCCGAACGCGCCGGGGCACCAGGTGGCGCACCGCGCGCACACCGTCGACATGAGCGACCCGCAGGCCCTGCTCGCGCTCGTCGAGGCCGAACGACCCCACCTGGTCGTGCCCGAGATCGAGGCGATCGCCACCGACGCGCTCGCGATCGTCGAGGAACGCGGTCTCGCCGAGGTGATCCCGACCGCGCGCGCCACCCGGCTGACCATGAACCGGGAGGGCATCCGCCGCCTCGCCGCCGAGGAGCTCGGGTTGCCCACCTCCCCGTACCGCTTCGCCGAATCCCTCGACGAGGTCCGCGCCGCCGCGGCCGAGGTCGGCTTTCCGTGCGTGATCAAGCCGGTGATGTCCTCGTCCGGCAAGGGCCAGTCCACGGTCCGCACCCCCGACGAGATCGCCGCCGCCTGGGACTATGCGCTCGCCGGCGGGCGCGTCGACCTCGGCCGGGTCATCGTCGAGGGCTTCGTCGACTTCGAGTACGAGATCACCCAGCTCACCGTCCGCGCCGTCGGGCCGTCCGGGGAGGTCGAGACGTTCTTCTGCGAACCGATCGGGCACCTGCAGCGCGCCGGCGACTACGTCGAGTCCTGGCAGCCCCAGCCGATGAGCGAGCGGGCCCTGGCCCGGTCCCGGGAGATCGCGGCGACGGTGACCGGCGCGCTCGGCGGCCGCGGCGTCTTCGGCGTCGAACTGTTCGTCGCGGGCGACGACGTGTTCTTCTCCGAGGTGAGCCCCCGCCCGCACGACACCGGCCTGGTGACCCTGCGCTCGCAGCGCTTCTCCGAATTCGAGCTGCACGCCCGCGCGATCCTGGGCCTGCCGGTCGACACCGCGCTCCTCGCGCCCGGGGCGTCGGCGGTGATCTACGGCGGCATCGACGCCGCCGGCATCGCGTTCGAGGGCGTCGCCGACGCGCTGTCGGTGCCCGAAACCGACCTGCGGCTGTTCGGCAAGCCCGAGTCGTTCGTCCGTCGTCGCATGGGTGTGGCGGTGTCCACCGGCCCGGACATCGAGACCGCGCGGGCCCGCGCGGTCGAGGCGGCGTCGCGCGTGCGGCCGGTGGCGCCGTGACCGCCGGCGCGGAGGTCCTCGTCGGGCTCGCGATCCTCGTCGGCCTCGTCGGCATCGTCGTGCCGATCCTGCCGGGCACCCTGCTGATCTTCGGGGCGATCGCGGTGTGGGCCGTCCTCACCGGCGGCACCGTCGGGTGGACGGTCTTCGCCGTCGCGACGACGGCCCTGCTGGTCACCGGCATCGTGAAGTACACGTGGCCGGGAGGACGGATGCGCCGCGCCGGGGTGCCGACCCGCTCGATCGTCGCCGGCGGTCTGCTCGGCATCGTCGGCTTCTTCGTCGTCCCGGTGATCGGTCTGCTGCTCGGTTTTCTGCTCGGCACGTACCTGTCCGAGGTGCAGCGGCACCGCACCCACCGCGACGCCTGGCTCTCGACCGTGTACGCGACGAAGGCGGTGGCGCTGTCGATCCTCGTCGAGCTGTTCGGCGGTCTCGTCGCCGCCGGTGTGTGGCTCGGCGCGGTGCTGCTCACCTGAACGTCGCAGCCTCCGGATACGGCTGTGGCCGAATGTCACATCGTGTCGATCCAAACGACGCGATGTGACATTCGGCCACGGCGGGGGAGCGGGTGGCGTCAGGCCTTGTGCGGCTCCGAGGCGCGGAACATGTCCTCGCGCTCGACGACCTTGACGCGCTCGCGGCCCTCGGCCTCGCCGAGGCTGCGCTCGTGCGCGTCGAGGCGGTACCAGCCCTGCCAGGTGGTGTAGGGCAGCTGCTTGTCCTCGAGGAAGGCGACGATCGCGTCCTCGGACGGGTCCTCGGGGGTATTGAGCAGCCCCTGCGCCCGGTCGGCGAGCAGGTTCGCGACGGTCTCGTTCGCATCGCCCTTGGTGTGGCCGATCAGGCCGACGGGGCCGCGCTTGATCCAGCCGGTGACGTAGGTCGCCTGCAGGTAGCGGGCGGTGCCCTCGGCGGCGTCGTCCGCGACGACGCGTCCGGCCTCGTTGGGCACGGTGCCGGCCTGCTCGTCGAACGGCAGCTTGGCGATGTTCTGCGACAGGTAGCCCACGGCCCGGTACACGGCCTGGACCTCCCAGTCACGGAACTTGCCGGTGCCGCGGACGTTGCCGGTGCCGTCGAGCTCGGTGCGCTCGGTGCGCAGGCCCACGACCTTGCCGTCCTCGCCGAGGAGCTCGGCGGGGGACTCGAAGAAGTGCAGGAACAGCTTGTGCGGGCGGTCGCCGACGTCGCGGATGGCCCAGTCCTGCAGGGTGTTGGCCACCATGTCGACCTGCTTGGAATTGCGGCGCGCCGCCTCCGAGCCCTCGTCGTAGTCGATGTCCTCGGGGTCGACGATGACCTCGATGGTGGGCGAGTGGTCGAGCTCACGCAGCTCGAGCGGGGTGAACTTGGCCTGGGCGGGACCGCGGCGGCCGAACACGTGCACCTCGACGGCCTTGTTGTTCTTCAGGCCCTCGTAGACGTTGGCGGGGATCTCCGTCGGCAGCAGCTCGTCGCCGGTCTTGGCCAGCACCCGGGCGATGTCGAGGGCGACGTTGCCGACGCCGAGCACGGCGACCTTCTCGGCCTCGAGCGGCCAGTCGCGGGGCACGTCCGGGTGGCCGTCGTACCAGGAGACGAAGTCGGCGGCGCCGTAGCTGCCGTCGAGTTCGATGCCGGGGATGTTCAGGGCGCGGTCGGCGTTGGCGCCGGTGGAGAAGATCACCGCGTCGTAGAAGCGGCGCAGGTCCTCAAGGGTGATGTCGGTGCCGTAGTCGAGGTTGCCGAGCAGCCGGACCTGGGGCTTGTCGAGCACCTTGTGCAGCGCGGTGATGATGCCCTTGATGCGCGGATGGTCCGGGGCCACGCCGTAACGGATGAGACCGAACGGGGCGGGCATCCGCTCGAACAGGTCGATGCTGACCTCGGTGTCGGACTTCATGAGCGCATCGGCGGCGTAGATACCGGCGGGGCCGGCACCGACGATCGCGACGCGAAGGGGACGAGTCTGATCGGTCATCAGGGGTCAACTACCTCTTCGGTGTGCGGACGGACGTGGTTCAGCTTAATTGAGGAAGGGAGCCGGCAGGGGTGGCTGCCATGGGCACGCGGGAGCGGCAGAAACTGCGCGACGAACCGGGCGTGACGAGAAATCGCTTCAGCGACAACACATGTGGGCGCTCACTCGACACAGGTCGACGGCGAGACGTCGAACGAGGTGCGTAGAGGCCATGGGCAATTCCTACCTCGAGAGGGTTTATTGGGGCAAATGCGCCCGCGGGGGGCCGTGCCCGCGCGGCCTAGGATCGCCCCATGGCAGCCGAACGCGCACCCGAACCCGACCCGGACGAAACGGACCGCAGCAGCGCGACGCCGTTCCTCGCGGCGCTCGCGATCATCGTGGTGCTCGTCGTCGGGGTGTTCGTCGCCCAGCTGGTGTCGCCGTCGGACAGCAGCACCTCCGGGACCGAGCTCGTCGTGCGAACGGTCGACGACTACGTCCGCGCGCACAACGCCGGCGACGCCCCCGCGCAGGACCGCTTGCGCTGCGACGGGCTCCCTGCCGACCGGGCCCCGCTGGCCGGCGTGGACGGCGAGGTGCAGCTCGAGGGCGTCGAGAACGTCGAGACGGACGGCGACCGGGGAACCGCCGACGTGCGCGCCCGGTTCGACGGGAACGAGCAGACCGCCACGTGGCAGTTCGTCCGGATCGACGACGTCTGGCGGGTCTGCACCTTCTGATCGGGGACCGGCGCCACCCGCCCGCCTGGTCGGCTCGCCGCGAACTGTGAAAAGCTGGTGCGGTGAGCTACGCAGGTGATATAACGCCGCAGCAAGCGTGGGAGCTGCTGCGCGAGAACCCGGACGCCGTGCTCGTCGATGTGCGTACCGACGCCGAATGGAAATACGTGGGGGTCCCCGAGACCTCCCCCATCGGGCGCCGCACCGTTTTCGTCGAGTGGGTGCGCTACCCGGACGGTGCCCGCAACGCGGGGTTCGTCGAGCAGCTGAAGGACGCCGGCGTGACCGGCGGGCCGGTCGTGTTCCTGTGTCGCTCGGGACAGCGGTCCATCGCGGCCGCGGAAGCGGCCACCGCGGCGGGCCTGGCCCCGTCGTACAACATCGTCGAAGGATTCGAAGGCGGCCTCGATGCCGAGAGGCATCGCGGAGCCGAGGGCTGGCGGGCCGCGGGCCTGCCGTGGAGGCAGTCGTGAGCGCAATTCCCAGGGGCGGCGCCTTCGAGCGGCCGCTGCCGGCATCGGTGCGTCCCGCCACGCTCGGCGTGCGCGGCGGCACCATGCGGTCCGGATTCGAGGAGACCTCCGAGGCGATCTACCTCAATTCCGGTTTCGTCTACGAATCGGCCGAGGCCGCGGAGCAGGCGTTCACGGGCGACGTGGACCACTTCGTCTACTCCCGGTACGGCAACCCGACCGTGAAGATGTTCGAGGAGCGGCTGCGGCTGCTCGAGGGCGCCGAGGGCTGCTACGCCACCGCCTCCGGCATGTCGGCGGTGTTCACCTCCCTCGCCGCGCTGCTCGGCAAGGGTGATCGCCTGGTCGCGGCCCGGAGCCTGTTCGGCTCCTGCTTCGTGGTGTGCAACGAGATCCTGCCCCGCTGGGGCGTGGAGACGGTGTTCGTCGACGGCGAGGACCTCGACCAGTGGGAACAGGCGCTGTCCGTGCCCACGACCGCGGTCTTCTTCGAGACGCCGTCGAACCCGATGCAGACCCTCGTCGACGTGCGCCGGGTCTCCGAGATGGCCCACGCCGCCGGTGCCAAGGTGGTGCTCGACAACGTCTTCGCCACGCCGCTGCTGCAGCGCAGCCTGGATCTCGGCGCCGACATCGTCGTGTACTCGGGCACCAAGCACATCGACGGCCAGGGCCGCGTGCTCGGCGGGGCGATCCTCGGCCCGCAGGACTACATCGACGGCCCGGTGCAGCAGCTCATCCGGCACACCGGCCCGGCGCTGAGCCCGTTCAACGCCCACACCCTGCTCAAGGGCCTCGAGACACTGCCGCTGCGGATCCGGCACTCGGTGGAGTCGGCCGGGCGGATCGCCCGCTTCCTCCAGGACCACGCCGCGATCAAGTGGGTCAAGTACCCGTTCCTCGAGTCGCACCCGCAGTACGACCTGGCGCGGTCCCAGATGAGCGGCGGCGGCACGGTCGTGACCTTCGAGCTGGACGCCCCGGAGGGCGAGGGCAAGAAGCGCGCGTTCGAACTGCTCGACGGGCTGCGCATCGTCGACATCTCCAACAACCTCGGCGACGCCAAGTCGCTGATCACCCACCCCGCGACGACGACGCACCGGGCGATGGGTCCGGAGGGCCGGGCGGCAATCGGCCTGTCCGACGGTGTGGTCCGGTTGTCGGTGGGGCTCGAGGATCCGGAGGACCTGCTCGAGGACTTCGAGCAGGCGCTGAAGTAGCTCGCTGCCACGTCGGGGGCGACAGCCACGTCGAGGCCGTACCGGCATCGCGGACTCTGATCCGCCCCCTGGGCCTGCCGAGTCGATGACACCGGCCGTACCGGACACCGAAGGAGAGCCGGCTCGGCGGTCGGGTGTGCTTCGGTAACGTACAAGTCGACCCGCAACTGCGTGTCGTTCGATCGGCTCTGCACAGCCGAACTGTGGGAGGTTCCCGTGGCTGGTGGTCTCGTCGCCCTGTTGGACGACGTCGCGGCACTGACAAAGGCGGCCGCGGCGTCCATCGACGATATCGGCGCCGCGGCCGGCAAGGCCGGGGTCAAGGCGGCCGGTGTCGTCGTCGACGACACCGCCGTCACCCCGCGCTATGTGCACGGGTTCACCCCCGATCGAGAACTGCCGATCATCCGCAAGATCGCGACCGGGTCGATCCGCAACAAGCTCCTGATCATCCTGCCGGTGGCGATGCTCCTGAGCCAGTTCCTGCCCCAGGCGCTGCCCTACCTGTTGATCGCCGGTGGTCTGTACCTGTGCTACGAGGGGGCCGAGAAGGTCTACGAAGCACTCACCGGTGGTCACCACGACGAGGACGCGACTGCGGGGCAGAGCGGGCCGGAGTTCGAGAAGTCGATGGTCAGCGGCGCGATCCGCACCGACCTCATCCTGTCGGCCGAGATCATGGTGATCTCCCTGGCGTCGGTCGAGGACGAACCGTTCCTCACCCGGCTGCTGGTGCTCGTCGTCGTCGCGATCCTCATCACCGCCCTGGTGTACGGCGCGGTCGCGCTGATCGTGAAGATGGACGACGTGGGCCTGTCGCTCGCCCGACGCCGATCGTCGTTCAGTCGACGATTCGGGCGGGGGCTCGTGGCCGCGATGCCGAAGGTGATGACGGTGCTCACCGTGGTCGGGATCGCCGCGATGCTGTGGGTCGGTGGCCACATCCTGCTCGTCAACGTCGGCGAGGCAGGATTCCATTGGCCGGCCGATCGCCTCCACGATCTCGAACACTGGTTCGGCGATCTCGTGCACGGCGGCTTCGGCGGTGTGCTGTCCTGGACTGCCGGGACCGTGGCGTCCGCACTCGTCGGGCTCGTCGTGGGCGCGATCATCGTCCTGATCGCGCACCTGATTCCGAAACGGAAGAAGCGCGGCGCGGCGCACTGACGATGTCGACGTCCTCCGATGGGGCACCGGGGTGGGGAACCGGTCGAAGACGGCGTCGGGCCGCCGTCCCCGGACCCGGCGTCCTGCGATACGCTGCGGTGACCCCGCTTGCCGGCGGGGTGCCGCAGCGTATCGGTGAAGTCCGGTGTAATCCGGCACTGTCCCGCAACTGTGAGGCCGGCAGCGCGCTGCCGGACGAGTCAGGTCGGCCGGCGCGGCGGTCACGTACTGGTCCTCGGACGAAGGACGGTGTCGTGCCGCAACGGTGATCCGTTGCAGCCGTGCTGTTTTCGTCCTCCGCCTCACGGAGGATGGCTGTGCCTGCCCCCACTGCGCCCGCCCGCCGGCTGTTCGCTACCGGACTCGCCGCGCTCGCCCTGCTCGCCGCCTCGTGCGGCTCGAGCGGCGGATCCGAGCCGGCCTCCGCGCCGTCCGGCGACGGCACCTTCCCGGTCACCGTGGGCTCCGGCGACGGCGCGATCACCCTCGACGCGGTCCCCGGATCGATCGTCTCCCTCAGCCCCACCGCCACCGAGATGCTCTACGCCGTCGGCGCCGGCGACCAGGTCGTCGCGGTCGACGACCAGTCCGATTTCCCCGCGGAGGCGCCCGTCACCGCCCTGTCCGGATACTCGCCGAACGTCGAGGCCGTGCTCGGCTACGAACCGGACCTCGTGGTCGCCATGGACGACGTCGGCGACCTCGTCTCCGGCCTCGAGGCGGCCGGCGTCCCCACACTGCTGCTGCCCGCCGCCACCACCCTCGACGAGGCGTACACGCAGATGGAGCAGCTCGGCGCCGCCACCGGGCACGTCGGCGACGCGGCCGAACTCGTCGCCTCGATGCGCAGCGACATCGACGAGGTCGTCGCCGGGCTGCCCCCGCGCCCGGCCCCGCTGACCTACTACCACGAGCTCGACGACACCTACTACAGCGTCACTGGCGGCACCTTCATCGGCGGCATCTACTCGATGCTCGGCCTGCGTTCGATCGGCGACGCCGCCGGAGCCGACGCCTACCCGCAGCTGTCCGCCGAGTACGTCCTCGACGCCGACCCCGACCTGATCTTCCTCGCCGACGGGCAGTGCTGCGGTGTCACCCCGGACACCGTGGCCGCCCGCGCCGGCTGGGGCGAGCTGACGGCCGTCCGGTCCGGCCAGGTCCACGTGCTCGACGAGGACGTCGCCAGCCGCTGGGGACCCCGGGTCGTGGACCTCGTGCGGCACCTCGGGACGATCGTGGCCGCCGCGCCCGCGTCCGAACCCGCCGCGCAGCCCACCCGGTGACCCGCGCCGCGCGCCACCCGGCCCTGGTGCTCGGCGCGGCAGCCCTCGTCCTGGTGGTCGCGCTGCACGTCGGGGTGCTCGTCGGCCCCGCCGGGCTCACCGTGCGCGGCGTGTTCCTCGAGCTGATCGACGCCCTGCCGTTCGTCGACGTCGACTCCGGACTGACGACGCGGCAGCAGGCCATCCTGTGGAACATCCGGATGCCGCGGGTGGCGCTCGGCGCGCTGGTCGGCGCGATGCTCGCCATCGCGGGTGCCACCTACCAGGGGGTGTTCCGCAACCCGCTGGCCGACCCCTACCTGCTCGGCGTGTCGAGCGGGGCGGGCCTGGGCGCCACCCTCGCGATCGCGCTCGGCGGGGCGCTCGGCGCCGCCGGGGTGCCGGTCGCCGCGTTCGCCGGCGGCCTGGTGGCCGTCGCCGCCACGTACGCGCTCGGGCGCAGCGTCGGCGGGATGCGTTCGGAGGTCGTCATCATCCTGGCCGGCGTCGCGGTCGCGGCGTTCGCCAATGCGGCGCAGACGTTCGTCCAGCAGCTCTACGACGACACCCTGCGGCAGGTGTACACGTGGCTGCTCGGCCGCCTCAGCACCGACGGCTGGTCCGACGTGGTCGTCGTGCTGCCGTACGTCGTGGTGTCCGCCGCGGTCATCCTGCTGCACCGCCGGATGCTCGACGTGATGGCGGTCGGCGACGTGGAGGCCGCGAGCCTCGGCGTGAGCCCGGCCCGGGTCCGGCTGGTCCTGGTGTGCGTGGCCACCCTCGGCACCGCCGCCGTGGTCGGCGCCAGCGGGCTCATCGGCTTCGTCGGAATCGTGGTGCCGCACGCGATCCGGCTGATCGTCGGCCCGGGGCACCGGCTGCTGCTGCCGCTGTCGCTGATGATCGGGGCCGCCTTCCTCGTCCTGGCGGACGTGCTGGCCCGGACCGTGATGTCCCCGGCCGAACTGCCCATCGGCGTGGTGACCGCGGCCGTCGGCGCCCCGTTCTTCCTCGTCGTGCTGCGCCGGCATCGGGGGGTGTCGTGAACGCCGTCGACTGCCGCGGCCTGAGCGTCGCCCGCGGCGGCAAGACCGTCCTGCACGGGGTGGACCTGCTTGTCGGACAGGGGGAGTGGGTCGCGCTCGTCGGGCCCAACGGCGGTGGGAAGACCACGCTGCTGCACGCGCTCGCGGGCCTGGTGCCCGCGACCGGCCGGATCCGCGTCGGCGGCCTGGACCCCGCCCACGCCGGACGCCGGGCGATGGCCCGGACGGTGGCGCTCATGCCGCAGCGGCCGGTGGTGCCCGAAGGCATGACCGTCGCCGACCTGATCCGGCTCGGCCGTACCCCGCACATGCCGCGGTTCGCGACCGAGTCGGCGCACGACCGCGAGGTGGTCGAGTCGGTGCTCGACCGCCTCGACCTGCGCGGGCTGGCTGCGCGGCCGGCGACCGAGCTGTCCGGCGGTGAGCTGCAACGGGTGGTGCTCGGGCGCGCACTCGCGCAGGAGCCGAAGGTGCTGCTGCTGGACGAGCCCACCAGCGCCCTCGACATCGGCCACCAGCAGCACGTGCTGGACCTGGTGGAGTCGATGCGCGCGGAGAACGGGCTCACCGTCCTCGCGGCCATGCACGACCTGACCTCGGCGGCGCTGTACGGCGGACGGCTGGTGCTGCTCGCCGACGGCCGCGTCGTCGCCGACGGCACGCCCCGGCAGGTGCTGACGGCCCGGCGGATCGCCGACGTGTACGGCGCGCGCGTCGAGGTGCTGGACCGACCCGGTTCCGGACCGGCCATCGTTCCGGTTCGCGGGAGCTGTTCCGGCCGAACCGAATCGGAGGGTTCGTGATGGAGGTCCTGCTGCTGGGCACGGGTGCGGCCGACGGCTGGCCGAACCCGTTCTGCACGTGCGCATCGTGCTCGGACGCGGCCGCCCGCGGCGAGATACGCGGGCAGACGGCGGCGCTGGTGGACGACGTCCTCATGCTCGACTGCGGGCCCGAGGCGCCGCGCGCGGCCCTGCGCCACGGCCGCACCCTCGCCGGGGTGCGGCACATCCTGCTCACCCATTCGCATCCCGACCATCTCGGCCCGCAGGCGCTGCTGTTCCGTGCTTGGGCGACAGTGGATTTCGAGATCGAGGTGATCGGACCCCCCGACACGCTGGACCAGTGCCGGGACTGGGTGGGTCCCACCGACGCGGTGCGGTTCGTGCCCGTCGCGGCCGGGGACGTGCTGACGGTGGGCGAGTATCGGGTGCGGGTCCTGCCCGCCGCCCACCGGGTCCTGAGAGAGGGAGACTCGGTGCTCTACGACGTGCAGGGCCCGGGCGGCGACCGGTTGCTGTGGGCGTGCGACACCGGCCCGCTGCCCGCGGACTGGTTCGAGCGGGTCGCCGGCGCGGGGTACGACGCGGTCTTCCTGGAGGAGACGTTCGGTGACCGCATCGATCTGGGGGACGCGCACCACACGCTGCCCGCGTTCGGCGAGACGGTGGGGGCGCTGCGCGCGTGCGGGGCGGTGACCGAGCGGACCGATGTGGTGGCCGTGCATCTGGGGCACCACAACCCGCCGGTCGCGCAGTTGCGGATCCGCCTGGCGGCCTGCGGGGCGCGACCGGGCGACGACGGTGAGGTGACGACGGTGGGACAAACGACCGGCAAAGCCGCTGCGACGCAGCGCACCCTGGTACTCGGCGGTGTCCGCTCCGGCAAGTCGCGGCACGCCGAGGAGTTGCTCGAATCGTTCCCGGCGGTGACGTACGTGGCGACCGGCGGCACGCGCGACGGCGACACGGAGTGGGCCGAGCGGGTGGCGCTGCACCGCGCCCGTCGGCCGCGGTCGTGGACGACGGTGGAGACCGACGACGTGGCATCCGTACTGCGCGGGTCGCGCGAGCCGTTGCTGATCGACTGCCTCGGGACCTGGCTCACCGCCCGCCTGGACCGTCACGACGTGTGGTCGGGCGGCGACGTCACCGCGGTCGAGGCGGACGTCGAGGAGTTGCTCGAGGCGTGGCGTTCGTGTGCCGCGCCGGTGGTGGCGGTCAGCAACGAGGTCGGCAGCGGCGTGGTGCCGCCGACGGCGTCGGGCCGGCTGTTCCGCGACCTGCTCGGGCGGCTCAACGCGCGCGTGGCCGCCGAGTCGGAGGCGGTGACCTTGGTCGTGGCGGGTATTCCGATGCGGTTGCGCTAGAGCATCGAACTTCGTTCTGTGCAAGTCGGATTCCCGGTCACACATAAACCTCCGATCGCACACGATTGTGTGCAGATGTGATCTGGAACACAGCCGTAACTGTTTAGTGACCCTTCGCATCGGGCGTGTTATCGTTCCGAAACGAACTGGGGTCCGAGCGGGGGTGTCGGTCCACAGTGCCCTTCGGGGCAGCACGCCAACGACACCTGAATCCGCCTGTGCGAGAAACCGACCGGTATCTCGCCCGACCTGACCAGAAGGCACATCCGAATCGACCGCGGCGGCCGCCCGCGGCCGTGATCAGCCGTGCCCGGGGGCGCCCGGGTAACCGCACACCTGAGTAGGGGAATGAATTGAGCATCAAGCACACGTCCGGCCTCCGCCGCGGCGCACGCATCGGTGGTGTCGCAGCTGCTGCTGCGATCGCCCTGGGCTTCCTGTCCGCGGGTGCGGCGAACGCCGACACCTTCGTGCCGCTGCCCGACGGCGAAATCGTCGCCCCCAATGGGAACGTCATCAAGCGTTTCGCCGAAACTGCGCTGATCTCGCCGTCGCTCGCTGCTAACGGCGCTGGTCGCGTGGCGTGGGTGTCCGGCACGATCACCGCCGACGTCAAGGGTGTTCCCGCCACTGCGGAGGCCGGTCCCTCCAACGGTGGTATCGCCGAGAACCCCGACGGTTCGGTCAACCAGAACGGCACTCAGGGCACCTCGACCAACGGCGTTCCGCGCCTGACCACCGGCTACATCGTCGGCTGCCAGGTGGACATCAGCCAGATGTCGGGCACGCTGGGTCTCAACGTAGGCATGTCCGGCGATCTTGCCAAGGAGACCGGCAATGCGTCGGTCGGCGGTTCGGCAGGCATCACGGCACCCATGACCGCTGGTCAGGTCCGCTTCGTGCCGGTCCAGGGCAGGGACATCAAGAAGGACGGCACGTACACCATCCAGTACCAGGATGCCCAGATCGACGCTCAGGGCTGCGGCGGCTACGCCCAGGCTCGTTCGTACACGGTCCTCGAGGTCACCGGAAACAACTACTCCAAGACCACCCTGTACGGCCAGCCGTTCAGCATCGGCTGAGCATCTCCAGGCCACCCCTCCTTACCCTCGCTCGCACGAGCGTAGAACCTCGAGAGAGAGACCATGAAGACCAGCTTCAAGACCGGCCTGCGCCGCGCGCTCAAGACCGCCGGTGTCGGTGCAACCGTCGCCGTCGCAATCGGATTCGCCTCCGTCGGTGCTGCCAATGCCGACACCTTCGTTCCGCTGGAGGACGGCTCGATCAGCGAGACGCTGCCCGACGGCACCGTCGTCACCGTCACCCGGACCGGTGAGACCGCCACCATCTCGCCCTCGATGGGCGCCACCCCGCTGCACCGCAACGTGTGGGTTTCCGGCACGGCCAAGGTCGACCTCAGCGGGCCGGGTGCCGCGATCGGCGGACGGATCCAGCCCGGCTACATCGTCGGCTGCCAGCTCGGCATGACGGCCAACCTCGGTGCGGGGGCCGGTCTGGGCGCCGGCATGGGCACCTCGGGAGAGTCTGCCAGTGGCTCGGTCACGGGCAACGCCGGTATCACCCTCAAGCCGAACCAGGCCTACGACTACAAGGTTCTCGACCTGACCCAGGTCGATCCCTTCGGCGCCGAGGTGCACCGCAACTTCAACACCTTCAAGGGTGCGAGCGGCACCGTCACCTGGGGTGACTCGACTCTCGGCGTCACCGGTTGCGCCGGCTTCGCGCAGGCCCGCAGCTACGTCAAGGTCACGGTCGACACCCCGACCGCGACCCAGCAGGTCACCCTCTGGGGCCAGCCCTTCAGCATCGGCTGAGCGAGGCGCCTTCAGAGGTGAGCAGCCCCGCCGACGAGAACCTCATCCTCTCGTCGGCGGGGCGTCGTCGCTGCCCGGTCCGGTGGGGGCCGGGCAGTGGCGTCATGGATGAACGGTGACGGGGAGGTTGTTGCGGCATCGCCCGAGTGGCATGCGCGACAACCTCCCCTTCGGCGTCGAAACCGCCCGCTCGATGCCGCTCAGAACGGATTCGCGGTGCGCCCCACCAGTTCCGCGATCGATTCGATGACGCGGGTAGGCCGGTAGGGGAACATCTCCACGGACTCGCGGGTGGAGATGCCGGTGAGGACCAGCAGTGTCTGCAGGCCCGCCTCGAGGCCGCAGACGATATCGGTGTCCATGCGGTCGCCGATCATGAGAGTGTGCTCCGAGTGCGCGCCGATCGCGCGCAGGGCGGACCGCATCATCAGGGCATTGGGCTTGCCCACGAAGTACGGTTCGCGGCCCGTCGCGCGGGTGATCAGGGCCGCGACGGCCCCGGTGGCGGGGAGCGAGCCCTCCCGCGACGGTCCGGTCGGATCCGGATTGGTCGCGATGAACCGGGCACCCCGCTCGACGAGCCGGATCGCCGTGGTGATCGCCTCGAACGAGTACGTGCGGGTTTCCCCCAGGACGACGTAGTCCGGATCGCTGTCGGTGAGGACGTAGCCGATGTCGTGCAGGGCCGTGGTCAGCCCCGACTCGCCCACCACGTATGCGCTGCCACCGGGGCGCTGATTCGCCAGGAACGTCGCCGTCGCCAGCGCCGACGTCCAGATCGACTTCTCCGGGACGTCGAGCCCGGTGCGCAGCAGCCGGGCCCGCAGATCCCGCGGAGTGCGGATCGAGTTGTTGGTGAGCACCATGAACGGCGTGCCGTTCTCGCGCAGCTCGGTCAGGAACGCGTCGGCGCCGGGAATCAGGTGTTCCTCGTGGACCAGGACGCCGTCCATGTCCATCAGGTAGTTCCAGACCGGCGCGGGTGTGGGTTCGTCGCTCACCGTTCGAGTGTGTCACCGACCGCTCAGGCCAGCAGCCGGTACAAGCCGATCAACCCGACCACGACGATGACGGCACGCAGCGCCGTGGGCGAGAGCCGGCGGCCGTACCGGGAGCCGAGGGCGCCGCCGATCAGCGAGCCCACGGCGATCAGCGCCGCCACCGTCCAGTCGATCCGGTCGAACGCGACCAGCGTGTAGGCGGTGGCGGCCACGACGTTCACCAGCAGCGAGAGCAGATTCTTCGCGGCGTTCTGCCGCTGGATGTGATCGTGCAGCAGCGCGCCGAACAGGCCCATCAGCAGGATGCCCTGCGCGGCCGTGAAGTAGCCGCCGTACACGCCCACTGCGAAGGTGCCGACGATCAGCGCCGTCATCCGGGCGGGGCCGATCTGCTCCTCCGGGCCGCCGGAGCGGCGCAGCACCCACTGCTGCAGCTTCGGCTGGAACACGACGAGGAGCAGCGCCAGCACGAGCAGGACGGGCACGATCGTCTCGAAGGCCGACTCGGGCAGGTTCAGCAGCAGCCACGATCCGAGGACCGCGCCGGAGACCGACGCGGGGATCTGCCACCGTAGCCGGGGCCACTGTCCGCGCAGCTCCCGCCGGTACCCCCACGTGCTCGACACCCCACCCGCGACGAGCCCGACCGCGTTGGACATCGTGGCGGTCACCGGCGGCAGACCGAAGGCGACGAGGGTCGGGAAGGTGATGAGGGTCCCGGAGCCGACCAGCGCGTTGATCGCGCCGGCGCCCAGCCCGGCCAGGGCGACGAGGAACAGTTCGAGCGGTGTCACCGAGCCGACCTTACGGTAGGCGCCGCCGTGGCCTGTCGTCGCCACCCCAGAGCGTCGGGTGCCACCGAATACGCTGTCTCGACAAGGCTTTCGCGTGGATCGCCGGCGGACGGCACCGGCCGCCGCGGGTGCCGGTGTCCCGCCGTCGTGGCCCGCCGGTGCACCGTCCCAATTCCGGACACTCCCCGTCCGCGGGAGCCGCCCACCCCTCCCGCCGGTTCGGGGGCCGAACGGTCCCGTTCCGGCGACGCGCGCTCGAATCCGCAGGTCGAGGGGCGTCCGAGGGCGGGAGATGAGCCACGTCATAGCGGGTGTCCGAAAGTGGCACACTTCACATCCTCGGGTCCGGCCGCATGCTCTTCCTCATTCGAACCGCATCACCGCAACCCGAAACGGGGGACACCCGATGGACAGACTCATCAACATCGACAACGGTGGCACGCTCACCGACATCTGCGCCTGGGACGGCCACGAATTCAGCTTCACCAAGACCCTCACCACACCGTTCGATCTGTCGCAGTGCCTGTTCGACGGATTGACGAAGGTGTCGAAGGAGATCTACGGAGCCGAGGACCTGCCTGCACTGCTGCACTCGACGGCGCACATCCGTTACTCGACCACGCAGGGGACGAACGCGCTCGTCGAGCGCAAGGGCCCCCGCATCGGCATCATCACCGACTCGGCCGACCTCGTCGACGAGCTGCGCCGCACCCCCGAGCAGCAGGCGCTGTTCGACGACCTCGTCGGGGCCCGGGTGGCCGTCGTCGACGCCGAGGCCGCGGACCTCGAGGGGGAGCTGGTCGCCCGGGTCAACCGTCTCACCACCGACGGTGCCGCCCGCATCGTCGTCGCCGTCGGGGACACCGACGACGGACGCGAGCGGAAGCTGCGCGGCATCCTGCTGCGCAAGTTCCCGCGCCACCTGCTCGGCTCGGTTCCGTTCCTGTACTCGTGGGACTTCACCACCGACCGCACGCCGGCCCGGCGGGTCTGGTCGGCCGTGATCAACACGTTCCTGCACCCGACGATGGAACGGTTCCTCTACAACGCCGAGCACCGGCTGCGCGACCACCGCGTCAAGAACCCGCTGCTGATCTACCGCAACGACGGCGCCTCCTCGCGCGTCGCGAAGTCCGTGGCCCTCAAGACGTACTCGTCCGGCCCGCGCGGCGGCCTCGAAGGCACCCGGGCGCTCGCCGAGATCTACGGCCTCAAGCACGTTCTCATGATCGACGTCGGCGGCACCACGACCGACATCGGCACGGTGGCCGGGCGGGAGATCCTCACCGACCGCCGCGGCTCGATCGCCGGCATCCCGATCTCCTTCCCGATGTCGAACGTCGAGTCGGCCGGCATCGGCGGCAGCTCCATCATCACCGTCACCGACGGGGCGATCACCGTCGGACCGGAAAGCGTCGGTGCGGCACCCGGACCGGCCTGCTTCGGCTTCGGCGGCACGTCCGCCACCATCACCGACGTCAACCTCCTCCTCGGCGTCCTCGACCCCACCACCTACCTCGACGGCGACTTCACCCTCGACGCGGACCGGGCCCGCGCCGTCGTCACCGCCACGGTGGCCGAACCTCTCGGCCTCACCCTCGACGAGGCGCTGCTCGCGATGGAGCAGGCGTACTTCACCGCGATGGGCAACGCCGTCGCGCCCGCGGTGTCGGAGGCCGACGAGACCACCATCGCCGCGTTCGGCGGCGCCGGCCCGATGAGTGCGTGTGGCGCGGCGCGGGTCGCGGGCGTGCGCAGCGTGCTCGTCCCCAAGCTCGCGGCGGTGTTCTCCGCCTTCGGGATCGGGTTCTCCGACATCGGGCAGAGCTACGAGGCCGACGTCGCGGACACGGCGGAGGCGACGCTCGCCGCGGCCGTGGCCGACCTGCTGGCCAAGGCAGAACGGGACATGTTCCAGGAGGGGCACGCCCTCACCGACTGCGAACTCTCCTGGACCCTGACCACCGAGGATGCGCACGGGGCCACGGTCGACGAGGCGTCGTACGAACCCGGCGAGTGCGTCGAGCTCCTGCCCGGCGCGTCCACCGCGCTGACCCTGGTGGCCACCCGCCGGATGAACCGGATCGAGCTCCCGCACGGCTCCTTCGCCGAGGCCCGCGATCCCCGGGCGGCCGGGGAGCGCACCGTGCTCGGAGCCGGCGGCCGACGGGCGGTGCCGGTGTTCGCGCTGGCCGACCAGGAGCCCGGCGCCACCGCCGAGGGCCCGGCCATCGTCGAAGGCCCCTTCTTCACCGCCCGCGTGCAGGAGGGCTGGAAGTTCGACGTCACCGCCGGCGGCGACCTGCTGCTCACCGACACCCACTGACCGACAGAGCCCGAAGCCTGTTCGACCGCAGGCTCGTTCGAAGGATGCACGACATGCAGATCCCCATGACCGAATACCTGGTCATCGACCTCGACAGCGAACTGTGGGTGTGCCGGGTGTGCCGGCACGAACTCGGCAGCGCCCGCGGCAATTACAAGGAAGGCACCCTGGTCTACGACCGCGACCCGCGCGAGATCCACCAGCCGATCATCGATCCCGACCGCTACGAGTTCACCTTCTCGCCGGACCCGGCCTACTGCCGCATCCTCGAGTACTACTGCCCCGGCTGCGGCACCCAGATCGAGACCGAGTACATCCCGCCGGGACACCCCCCGACCGTCGACATGGAATGGGACGTCGACGCCTTGCGCGCCCAGTGGCTCGAACGCGGCACCGATCCCGGACAGGTCGTCACGTACGGCCCCGGCCAGGACGCCGAGGGCGAGTTCGAAGGCCGGCGCCACAACCACCACTAGTCACCGCGACCCGCAAGGAACCTCGTCACCATGAAACGAATCTCCGTCGACATCGGCGGCACCTTCACCGACTGCTTCTTCGCCTGGGACGACAAGTACGTCGAGGCCAAGGCCCTCACCACCCACCACAACCTGGCGCAGGGATTCAACGAGGCACTCGACCTCGCCTGCCGCCGAGCCGAGCTGGACCGGGACGACGTCCTGTCCCAGGTGGATTCGGTCCGCTACGCGACCACGCTCGGCACCAACGCCCTCATCGAACGCAAGGGCCCGCGCGTCGGTGCCATCGTCACCCACGGCTTCGAGGACACCATCCCGCTCTCCCGCGGCCGCGGATACGGCGAGGGACTCGATCCGTCGATGCAGCAGAACCTGCCGGCCGCGGAGCGGCCCGAACCGCTGGTCCACCGGAGCCTGATCCGGTCGGTCCAGGAGCGGGTCAACTCCGCCGGCGAGATCGTCGTTCCGCTCGTCGAGCAGAACGTGCGCACGATGGTGCGCGAACTCGTCGACGCCGGTGCGCAGGCGCTCGTGGTGTCGCTGGTGAACGCCACCGAGAATCCCACCCACGAGCTGCGGATCATGGAGATCATCCAGGAGGAGTACCCGGAGCATCAGCTCGGCGCGATCCCGGTACTGCTCGGCCACCAGGTCTCCGGGCGCAAGGGCGAGTACGTCCGCGCGACGTCCACCATCGTCGACGGCTTCCTGCACGGCATCATGTTCCACGCCATGAGCCAGCTCGCGAACAACCTGCGCGACTCGGGCTACGACAAGCCGATGCTCATCATCCACAACTCCGGCGGCATGGCCCAGATGAACTCGACCGATGCCCTGCAGACCATCCACTCGGGTCCCGTCGCGGGTGTCAGTGCCGCCGAGCATCTGTCGGAGTCCTCGGGGATCGGCAACATCATCACCACCGACATGGGCGGCACGTCCTTCGACATCGGGCTGGTACCCGCGGGCGGCGTGAAGCACTACGACTTCCAGCCCACGATCGACCGCTGGCTGGTCTCGGTCCCGATGATCCACCTCGAAACCCTCGGTGCCGGTGGTGGTTCCATCGCAAGCTACGACCGGATCCACCACTCGGTCCGGCTCGGGCCCGAGTCCGCCGGCTCGGACCCCGGTCCGGCCTGCTACGACCGCGGCGGGCTGCGGCCCACGGTGACCGACGCCGACCTGCTGCTCGGCTACCTCGATCCGGACAACTACGCCAACGGCTTCATCAAGCTCAACCGCAAGCGGGCGGTGTTCGCCGTCGAGGAACAGCTGTGCGACGAGCTCGACCTCGACGTCATCGACGTCGCCAAGGTCATCAAGCGGTCCGTCGACGAGCAGATGGCGATCGGCATCGCCAAGGAGTTGCGGGTGCGCGGCTATCTGCCGGAGGACTTCACCATGCTCGCGTACGGCGGCAACGGCCCGCTGCACGCGTGCGGGATCGCCGACCAGGCCGGCATCCGCAAGATCCTCGCCCCGCCGTTCTCCTCGGTGTTCTCCGCCTGCGGCGCCGGCAACATGAAGCAGCTGCACATCCACGAGCGCGGCGTCCACGTGGTGCTCTACAACGCCACCACCCGCGGGCTCTACGACAGCTACGACGAATTCAACGACATCGTCGCCGCGCTCGAGGCCCGGGGCGCGGAGGATCTGCGACGCCAGGGTGTCGGCGACGGGGCGATCGAGCACCGCCTCGAGATGGACCTGCGCTACGGCAACCAGCTCGTGACGACGGCAGTGGCCTTCGACATCAACCGGATCCACGGCGTCGGTGACGTGCTCCACCTGATCCGTACGTTCTCCGACATCTACTCCAAGCGCTACGGCGAGGGGTCGGCCGCACCCGAGGCCGGCATCCGCGTCCAGACCATCAGGGTCGCGTCCTACGTCAACGGTGAGACCGTCGAGTTCGATTCCCTGCACCACGACGGGGAGCGGACGCTGCCGACGCCGGTCGGGCACCGCGACGTCCATTTCGTCGCGCATCCCCGGGCGATCACCACCGCGATCTACGACGCCGACGCGCTGAGTCACCACCACGTGATTCCCGGTCCGGCGATCGTCACCACCGAGAACACGACCTACCTCGTCGAGCCGGGCTGGCGCCTCGAACCCTCACCGCAGGGCGCCGTCTGGTTCCTCAAGGACTAGCGCAGAAACACAGGAGACACAGCCATGACCGCACTTCACGACGACCTCACAGCCGCTGCGGAGCAGCGCCTCGCAACCGCTTCGCTCAACGAGCAGGAGCAGCAGTGGGTCGACGACTTCATGGACGAGACGACGCTGTTCCTCGGGCCGGACCGGGAGATCATGCGTTCGCACCACATCACCTCCCGCAGCGAGTTCGAGCAGGAATGCCTCGCCGACGGGGTCGACCCCCTCCAGGTGGACCGCATCCGCAAGCGCCTCGCGGGCGCCCTCGACGAGGGCTTCGAGATGTGCGAGGCGATGGGCGCGGCACCGGGCGCCAAGTGGGGCGACCTCACCACGGCCATCTACACGGCGGCCGGGGACGTCACCTACCTGTCCTGCCACGGCGTGATCGCCTTCTCCGCGATCCTGCACCACCCCATCCGGTACATCATGAAGTACTGGAAGGACGAGCCGACCGTCGGAATCCACCCCGGCGACGGGTTCATCCACAACGACGCCCGCTTCGGCAACGTCCACAACACCGACCAGTCGATGATCATGCCGATCATCCGGGACGACCGCATCATCGCCTGGGTGGCCGCCACGATCCACGAGGGCGAGAACGGCGCCTGCGAACCGGGCGGCATGCCCTCCGGCTCGGAGACCCCGTTCGACGACGGTCTGCGGATGAGCCCGTTCAAGATCGTCGAGCGCGGCGAGCTGCGCCGCGACCTGCTCACCTTCCTGCAGCACTCGGTCCGCGACCCGAAGCTCCAGCTGGCCGACCTGAAGGTGAAGATCGGTGCGGTCCAGCGCATCCAGGAACGCGTCGACAAGATCATCGACGAGGTCGGCGTGGAAACGTTCGTCGCGGCGCTGCGGATCACCGTCGAGGACGTCGAGGCCGAGGTGCGCCGGCGCATCCGGGAACTGCCCGACGGCACGGTCCGGTTCAACCAGTTCATGGACTCCACCCTCAAGGAGAACATCCTCATCAAGCTCGCCTGCTCCATCACGGTCCGGGGCGACAAGATGACCATCGACCTGCGGGGCAGCGGACCGGAGATCCTGAACCGGGCCATCAACTCGCCGCTGTGCTCGGTCAAGTCGATGATGATGCAGGCCATCCTCGCGTTCTGGTGGCCGGACCTGCCGCGCTGCACCTCCGCGATGAGCCCGATCGAGATCATCTCCGACGAGCACACGTGGTCCGACGCCGGCTACGACGCCCCCATGGGCCAGTCGCTGCAGGCCTCCTTCCGCGGCTTCTCGGCGCTCCAGAATCCCTGGGCCAAGCTGCAATTCTCCAACCCGGAGAAGTTCTCCAACGTCATCGCGCCCTGGTTCAACCAGATCAACACCTTCCTGTGGGGCGGGGTCACCCAGCACGGCGACCAGGTCGGCAACCTGTGCGCCGACCTGAACGGCATGGGCGGCGGCGCCAAGGCGTTCCGGGACGGCGAGGACGCGGTCTCCCCGCTCTTCTGCGCGATGGCCGACACGGCCGAGCAGGAGGTCATGGAGGAGGAGGTGCCCTTCATGCAGCTGGTGAGCAAGCGGATCGTCCGCGACAACCAGGGCTTCGGCAAGTACCGCGGCGGCATGGGCTACGAGATGATCGTGGCGGCCGAGGGCACCCCGCTGTGGGGCTTCATGACGGTGACCTCCGGTGCCAAGTTCTCCTCCATCAGCGGACAGTTCGGCGGGTACGGCTGCAACACCTACCCGCTCGCGACGGTCAAGGGCGTCAACGTCTACGACGAGCTGCGCCGCAACCCGGAACGGTTCGACCTGTCCATCGAGAAGGTGATGAACGAACAGCCCTTCGAGGGCGCCGAGTACAGCACCAGCCACATGGGTCTGCAGTTCGACGTCGCCAAGGACGGTGAGCTGTACATGATTTCGCAGGGCACGGGCGGAGGGTACGGAGATCCGCTCGAACGCGCCCCGGAGGACGTGGTCGCGGATCTCGAGATCGACCGGATCTCCGCGAAGGTGGCGCACGACATCTACGGCGTCGTGTACGCGCCGGACACGTTCGTCGTGGACGTCGACGCCACGGAGACGCTACGCGCGTCGATGCGGCGCGACCGGCTCTCCCGCGGTGTGCCCTACGGCGAGTTCGTCGAGAAGTTCGTGACGCCCGAACCTCCGCAGGACCTGCTGTACTACGGATCCTGGGGCGACACCGAGGAACTGACCGCCACGCACTTCACCGTGCACGGCGCCGAGCGGGTCACCACGACGATCGACAAGATGCCGATCATCATGATGCCCGACCGGCGGGAGCTGAAGATCGCCGAGCTCACGGCCCGGGTGAAGGAACTCGAGTCCAAGCACGGCGAGATCGTCCACCGCAAGTCCTGAAACCGGTCCGGCCGGAGCCGGTTCCGGCCGGCTCCGGCCACCGGATCCACCCAAGCCGGGTGCCCGCACGTGTGCTCCCCTCACCGTGCGGGCACCCACTCCCTGGAGTCAGAAACATGACCATCTCGTTTCCCGCCGTACTCGACGCGCCGGTCTCCGGGCGCCGGGTCCCGCTCGTCGTCGACCATCTCGACTACAGCCGCCGGGTCCTGCTCCGCGGCAACCCGGTGCCCTGGGAGGATCCCACCGCGCTGTCGAACTTCCTCAACCAGGCCCACGGGCTGCTGCGACCGGACGTCACGCTGCTCGATCTCGGCGAGTACTACCGCCTCGCGGCGGACGACCCGCGCCTGCGCGAGGCGATGGCCGCACGGTCCCGGACCGGGTACGCGTTGCGGGCACTGCTGGCGGACGCCGCGACCGCCCGCGCCGTGGCGACGCTCGCCGCCACCGTGGCCGGCACGACCCGGCTGCCGCTGGTGCTGCAGATCCCCTCGCCGCGGGCCTGGCTGGCGGCGACCCACCCCGGAGACGTCGCGGACCTGGACGCGGACCGTGTCGAGGCCGCGGCGATGTACGTCGCGGACTGGCTGCGCGGCTTCGCCGAGGTGCCGGTCTCGGCGGTCCTGCTCGACGAGCGGATCGCGCCCGGCGCCGATGCCGCCGCGCTACCGCCGGTCGATCCGCAGTCGTACGTGCCGGTGACGAACGTGGCTGCGCACTACCGGTGGGAGATCGGACTGCGCGGCGAGGACACCGTCTCGGTCGGCGCGCACGAGGGTGACGTCCTCGGCTCCGGCTACTGGCTCGCCGACGACACTGCCGTACCGGACGCCCGCGGCGCGTTCCGGCTCGCGCACCTGCCGGCGGACGCGGTCCCGGAGACGGTGCTCGCCCGGCTGGCCCGGCTCGACGGCCACGGTGCCTGAACGTGGACGACCTGCACACCGGTGCCGCGGGGAGGGGCACCGGCCCGGGGGCGGACGCTACCCTGGAGGCGTGACGTGCATCACGAGAGTGCCGGGGCGAGGCACCCGATGAAGAGCGCGGACCGACGGCTGCGGGTGGCGGTCGCCCGGGCCGGATTCCTCGACTCCGGCGAACCGGACGATTCGCTGGTCTCCTCTGTCGTGTCCGCGTCGTGGCGGCGCTCCGCCGCGGCGGGCGTGCGACCGTCCGGTGGGGAGGTCCGGTTCGCGGGGGAGGTGGACCGGACCTCTCGGCTGGTCCAGTGCTCGCTGCCGGTCCTGGACCGCCTCGCGGAGGAGACCGTCGACGTCCCGGTGAGCATCGCCCTGACCGACGCCAAGGCACAGGTGCTGATGCGCCTCGACGGGGCCCGCGCCATCGGACGGTTGCTCGACCATGTCTCCCTCGCGCCGGGATTCGACTACTGCGAGGGGCAGATCGGCACCAACGGCGTCGGCACCGTGCTGGAATCCGGGCGCCCGGTGCAGATCGAGGGCGCCGAGCACTTCCACGAACGGTTCCAGCCGTTCGCCTGCTCCGGGGCGCCGATCCGGGACCCGTTCAGCGGACGCGTCGCCGGCGTCATCGACATCAGCTGCCTCACCGAGCATTCCTCGCCGCTGCTCACGACCGTCGTGCGGACCGCGGCGGCGGAGATCGAACAGAATCTGTTCCGGGACCGGAGCGCCCGCCAGCACGCGCTGTTCGACGCGTTCGTGCGGGCCGACGCTCGCGGCGGCACGGCCCTCATGGCGATCGGGAGCGCGATGTCGCTCGCGAATCCGCTCGCCCACACCCTCCTCGCGCCGGAGGACCAACGCCGTGTCGGTGAACACGTCGACTACGTCATCGGGCACCGCGCGCGCATCGACGAACTGGTCGAGCTGGGCACCGGCCTGTCCGTCCGGGTTCGCGCGACCCGGATCCTGGCGGGCGAGGACACCGCCGGATACCTCGTCGAGGTCTCCGAGGCGGCCGCGGCCGCGGCACCGCTTCCGTCCGTTCCGAACCGTGTCCGCGAGCACCGGCTGCACTCCGGGCGGGTCGGTCTGGCCGCTGCCGGCACCGATCGTCTCCGCTCGAGCGGTTCCTCCGCGCTGTGGATGCGCGCCTGCAACGAGATCGAGGAGGCCCTGTCCGCCGGGGCGAAGTTGCTCCTCACCGGCGAACCGGGCACGGGGAAGGCGTCTCTCGCGTCGGAGATCTTCCACTCCCTGTACGCCGGGGGCCGGAGCATCCTCGTGGACGGGAGCGAGACCGACCTGTCCGGGCTCACGGTGTCCTCCACCAACCCCACCCTGTACGTGCTGCGCAACATCCAGGCCATGCCCGCCCCACTCACGACGACCTTGGCCGAGACCCTGGCGGAACCCGTCCCCGAGCACATCTTCGTCGTGGCCACCATGGAGGAATCCGAGGAGCCGCCGTCCGAGACCCTGGCACCGCTGCTGGCGGCGCTCGACCGGACCGTGCACGTTCCTGCGCTGCGGCACCGCACCGACGACATCGCCGGGGTCGTGGCGCAGGTGCTCCGCAAGATCAGCGGATCGCAGAGCCGAGCGGTCGCTCCCGACGCCATGCGGGTGCTGGCGCGCTATCCGTGGCCGCGCAACATCCACGAGGTCGAGGCGGCCCTGCGGAGCGCCGTCGCACAACGGCCTGCGGGTGCCATCACCGTCGAGGACCTGCCCGAATGGTGCCGGCACGGTCCGCGCAGGCAACTCAACGCGGTCGAGTCCGCCGAACGGGATCTCATCGCCAAGATCCTGCGGGAAACCGGAGGCAACCGTGTGCACGCTGCGCGCGCGCTGGGAATCTCGCGGTCGTCGCTGTACCGGAAGCTGACTCTGTTCGGATTCACCGGCGAGTAGTCACCTACGGGCGATCGTCGCGTCGCGCCGGTTGCCGCGACGAGGATCCCTGTCCGGATCTGGGACAGTTCGCGACCGCTCCTCCCGCCGAAGATGGAGATAGCACATCTCGTCGACTGCGTGAAGGAGGAACGAGAGTCGTGAACACCACAGACGAGCCGTTCTTCAGCTGGAACACGAGGCGAATGGTCCTGCGCACCAATGGATGTCCGTTCCACGATCAGTCGGGGATCGACTCGGGCGGTCCCGAGCTCGTATCGGACGTGCCGCTGACGGTCGGCACCCGGAGAGGGCGTCTGCTCACCGTCGTGGACGACGACGAAGAGCACGTGGCGCTGGTGGTGGGCGACGTGCAGCAGCGGCATGATGTGCCGGTTCGCTGGGTGGTCGCGGAGGGCCTGCTGATCGAGGGGAGCCGCAGCCGGCTCGACGCGGAGATCCTGTTGCCCGTGTCGGAGGCCCCCGCGGTTCCGGTACCGAATGTGCGGCGCCTCGCGGACCATCGGAGCCGGTACAGCGGGGCGGTGCATGCCCTCCTCGTGCATTCCGGTGCCGTGTCCGTCACCGTCGAATTCGGCCCGGCGTCGCTCCGGGCTGCGCCGCAGCTGGACCGCTCCGCGTGAACCGCCCGATCGACCCTCGGACGGGCCGATCGCGAACCACGTGCATTTCGGGCGCCGGAGGGCTTTGATGTCGGTATGAACGGCAGGACCGGCCCCGACCCGGTACGCGTGGCGGTCGGTGCCGCCGCGACCGTGGGCGACGGGATTCGTCGCATGCTCCTGTTCGGTGTCGACGCGGCACGTCGTCTACCGGGTGTGGACCCCGCGCTCGTCGCGCTCGAGGCGCGCGGCGCCGAGACCCTGCGCGCCGGGGACGAGATCGCGGACCGGTTGCTGCGCGCTGTGGTGCGCCGGGTGGTGAGCGCCGCGCTGGACGAGGTCGACATCACCGCCGTCGTGCGGGACCACGTCGACCTCGATGCCGTCGCCGAGGGCGTCGACGTCGAGCGGATCGTCGGTCGGGTGGACCTGGACGCGATCGCGGCGCGCGTCGACATCGCACCGATCCTGGACCGCGTGGACATCGACGCGGTGGCGGAACGGGTGGACGTGGGCGCGATCATCGATCGGGTGGACCTGGATGCGGTTGCGGCGACGATCGACGTGGGCGCGATCATCGATCGGGTCGACCTGGACGCCGTCGCCGCGACGATCGACGTGGGCGCGATCATCGATCGGGTCGACCTGGACGCCGTCGCCGCGACGATCGACGTGGACGCGATCATCGGGCGAGTCGACCTCATCGGCCTGGCGAACGCGGTGATCGAAGGCGTCGACCTGCCGACCATCATCCGCGACTCGACCGGATCCATGTCCACCGAGGCGATGCGCGGCGTGCGCAGCCAGGGTATGCACGCCGACGACGCGGTATCCGGGTTCGTCGGCCGGTTGTTCGGGCGCGCCGAGATCCCGGAAGAACCGGCATGAGCAACCGGGAACCATCCCACCGACCCGCCGGAATCGTCACGAGGGGCATCGCCGCAGCCATCGACCTCGGCGTGGTCCTGACCGTGATGGGCGGGATCTATCTCGCCGTGGTACTCGTGCGGTTGCTGTTCTCGCCGCAGGAGTTCTCCTTCCCCGACGCACACGTTCTGCTGTCCGTCGGTGTGTTCGTCGGTGTCGCGTCGCTGTACCTGACGGTGTCCTGGGCCACCACCGGTCGCACGGTCGGCGCGGTGGTGATGGGGCTGCGGATGGTGAGCCGCAACGGCGACCTCGTCGGATGGGTCCGGGCGGGGCTGCGCGCCGGGCTGTGCGTGATGTTCGGGTTCGGGCTGCTGTGGGTGGCGGTGGATCGCCGCCGCCGGTCCCTGCAGGACATCCTGCTGCGCACCAGCGTCGTCTACGACTGGAAACCCGACCTGCATCTGGCCGAGGCCGAGAGGTGACGTCGCGTCCGTCACACGTGTCTGGGCATACTCGAACCCGGCCGGATTCGTAGACGGGTAGGAGTTCGTGGTGTCGCAGGGTCTGAAGTTGGGGTACAAGGCGTCGGCGGAGCAGTTCGGGCCGCGGGAGCTGGTGGAGCTGGCGGTGCTGGCGGAGGAACACGGGATGGATTCGGCGACGGTGTCGGATCATTTCCAGCCGTGGCGGCACAACGGGGGGCATGCGCCGTTCTCGTTGGCGTGGATGACCGCGGTCGGCGAGCGCACCTCGCGGCTGCAGTTGGGGACCTCGGTGCTGACCCCGACGTTCCGGTACAACCCGGCGGTGATCGCGCAGGCGTTCGCGACGATGGGGTGCCTGTATCCGGGGCGGGTCATGCTCGGGGTCGGCACCGGGGAGGCGCTCAACGAGATCGCCACCGGGTATGCGGGGGTGTGGCCGGAGTTCAAGGAGCGGTTCGCGCGGTTGCGGGAGTCGGTGGCCCTGATGCGCGAGCTGTGGACCGGGGAGCGGGTCGACTTCGACGGGGAGTACTACACCACGAAGGGGGCGTCGATCTACGACGTGCCCGCCGGCGGGATCCCGGTGTACATCGCGGCGGGGGGTCCGGTGGTGGCGCGGTATGCGGGCCGGGCGGGGGACGGGTTCATCTGCACCTCGGGCAAGGGGATGGAGCTCTACACCGAGAAGCTGTTGCCGGCGGTGGCCGAGGGCGCGGGCAAGGCCGGGCGGGACGCCGGGGCGATCGACAAGATGATCGAGATCAAGATCTCCTACGACACCGATCCGGAGCGGGCGCTGGAGAACACCCGGTTCTGGGCGCCGTTGTCGCTGACGGCGGAGCAGAAGCACAGCATCGACGATCCGGTGCAGATGGAGGCGGCGGCCGATGCGCTGCCGATCGAACAGGTGGCCAAGCGGTGGATCGTGGCGTCGGATCCGGACGAGGCGGTGGAGAAGGTCGCGGCGTATGTCGACGCCGGGCTGAACCATCTGGTGTTCCACGCGCCGGGACACGATCAGCGGCGCTTCCTCGACCTGTTCGAGCGCGACCTCGCGCCGCGCCTGCGCGCGCTGGCCTGACGCGGCTGCGCCGCCGGTGCGTCCTTTGGGCTGTTCCAGCCGCCCGAAGGACACACCGGCGACGACGTCGCCTGTAGGTCAGGCGGTCCCGCCGCGCAGCGTCTCGGACGGGCTGGCGCCGAACTTGCGCCGGTACGCGGCGGCGAACCGCCCGGTGTGCATGATGCCCCAGCGGAGGGCGACATCGGATACCGTTGCACTGGAATCGCTTCGGGACAGATCGGTGTGCACCCGCTCGAGCCGGACGTCGGCGAGATACTCCATCGGCGTCATGCCGACGCACTCGCGGAAGCCCTGCTGGATGCGGCGGACGCTGACGCCGACGAGCTCGGCCATCTCCGCGGCGGTCCACGGGCGCGCCGGATCCTGCTGGACCGCGTCCATCACCCGTTTGACGATCCGTGGCCGCACCCCGGTCGGGCCGTCACCGTCGTCCGGTGCGGCGGCGAGCACGAGCGCGGTCGTGACGGCGCGGCAAAGTTGTTCGGCCACCTGGACGCTGCGCAGCAGGACGTTGTCCCGCAGCGACTCGTCGGCGACCGCTCGGACGAGGCGCAGCCAGTCGGCCCCCGCTCCCGCCCGCAGATCCAGCTGCGCGGGCAGCTGCCTACCCGGACGGGGGAGCAGGCGGTCCATCTCGCGCTGCATGTAGTCGCGGTCGACCTTGAACCCGATGATCTCGCACGAACTGCTCCACCGGGTGATGACGGTGGGGGTGTCGGGTGGGCAGACCGTCGCCAGCCCGGGAGCCGACACGACCTCGTCGCGGCCGACGGCGGTGACCAGGTGCCCGGTCAGGGGGATGTTGATGCCGTACGCGCCGGGATGCTCGGAACGGATCGACACGTCCACGCCGAAGCCGATCCGCGCCAGCCGCGCGGCGCCGAGCTGGGTCGATTCCAGCGACGTGCGGGCGGCGGGCCCGCGGCTGAGGAGCGTCAGCTGGTGCGGGAAGTACGCCTGGGACACCACGTCGTGCACTTCGTCCCAGTCCGTGAAGCCGCGGCTTTCCGGTGCTCGCATTCGCCCTTCCAACCCTCCCAACTGGTGCCGTGCCGGTATGTGGGCAGCTCCCCACGCTAGCACCGTACTGTGACGACGGTCACGTGCCGCCCGGATGATCCGGTGCGTTCCGAGCCCGCTTCGCAATGCGGATCGCACCTTCGCAATGCGGATCGACGGAGTGTGATCCGGGTCATACGTTGGTTCTCGTTCCGGATCGACCTGCGATCGCACATCGTGCAGAAAGGCGGTCTCCTCATGGACCAGCGAGCACTTCGCAACATCTTCGGTCAGTTCGCCAGCGGGGTCACTGTGGTCACGTGCGCCAACGCCGAGGGCACCCCGCACGGGGCCACGGTCACGGCCTTCACCGCCATCTCGCTGGAGCCGAGGTTGTGCCAGGTGACGCTGACGCGAACGTCGAAGGCGTGCGGCTACCTCGACGACGCGCCGTTCGCCGTGAACATCCTGGCGGCCGACCAGCTCTCCACCGCACTGCATTTCGCCGGCAGACCGCAGGCCGTCGCGCCGACATGGGACGACACCGGAATCGCACCCGCCCTCCTCGGCAACGCGGCCACCCTGATCTGCCGCCCGTGGGCCGAATACGACGGCGGCGACCACGTCATCTTCGTCGGCGAGATCGTCGACGCCTCCGTCGACGCCGAGAAGGACCCGCTCCTGTTCTTCCGCAGCACCTTCCACGACCTCGGGGACCGGTCCGGCTCGACCGCGTGGAACGGGTGCCTCGACGATCCGCACAGCGGATGGTTCGACGCCACCACCACATTCACCCCACTGCCCTCGCAGCTCGCCCGCACTGCCTCCTGACCCCGCTCCCACCTCTTTCGAAGGGAAGACCATGACCACCACCGAAGCAGCCCCCGCTACCGGCACCGTCGACCGGTCGAAGGTGAACGTCGCCGCGGACCACCCGGCCAATCAGCAGCAGACCTTCGCTTCGCGGCCGATGACCGGCGACGAGTACATCGCGTCGATCGACGACGGTCGCGAAATCTACCTGCACGGCGAGCGCGTCAAGGACTTCACCAACCATCCGGCGTTCCGCAACTCCATCCGCATGACGGCGCGCCTCTACGACGCGCTGCACACCGGCGAGCACGTCGGCACCCTCACCGCCCCGACCGACACCGGCAACGGCGGGGTGACCATGCCGTTCTTCCGCACCCCGAAGTCCGCCGACGACCTGCGAGCCGACCGCGACGCCATCGCCACCTGGGCGCGGATGACCTACGGCTGGATGGGCCGGTCCCCCGACTACAAGGCCTCCTTCCTCGGCACCCTCGGCGCCAACGACGAGTTCTACTCGCCGTTCCAGGACAACGCCAAGCGCTGGTACCGCGAGTCGCAGGAGAAGGTCCTGTACTGGAACCACGCGATCATCAACCCGCCGGTGGACCGGTCGCTGCCCCCGGACCAGGTCGGCGACGTGTTCATGAAGGTCGAGAAGGAGACCGACGCGGGCCTGATCGTCTCCGGCGCCAAGGTCGTCGCCACCGGCTCGGCGATCACCAACTACAACTTCATCGCCCACTACGGCCTGCCGATCAAGAAGAAGGAATTCGCCCTGATCTGCACGGTGCCGATGGACGCGCCCGGCATCAAGCTGATCTCGCGGGCCTCCTACAGCCAGAATGCCGCCGTGGTCGGCTCCCCGTTCGACTACCCGCTGTCCTCGCGCATGGACGAGAACGACGCGATCTTCATCTTCGACAAGGTGCTCGTGCCGTGGGAGAACGTGTTCATGTACGGGGACGTGGAGAAGATCAACAACTTCCTCGGCGGCTCGGGCTTCCTCCAGCGCTTCACGCTGCAGGGTTGCACGCGCCTTGCGGTCAAGCTCGACTTCATCGCGGGCCTGCTGATGAAGGCCCTCGACGCGACCGGCGCCGGCGGTTTCCGCGGCGTGCAGACCCGCGTCGGGGAGGTCATCGGCTGGCGCAACCTGTTCTGGTCGCTCACCGACGCGATGGTCAACAACCCGGAGCCGTGGATCGGCGACACCGTCATCCCGAAGCTCGAGTACGGCCTGACCTACCGGATGTTCGCGATGCAGGGCTACCCGCGCATCAAGGAGATCATCGAGCAGGACGTCGCCTCGGGCCTGATCTACCTGCCCTCGTCGGCGGCGGACTTCAAGAATCCCGAGGTGCGCCCCTACCTGGACAAGTACGTCCGCGGCTCCGACGGCATCACCGCCGTGGACCGGGTCAAGGTCATGAAGGCCCTGTGGGACTCGATCGGCTCCGAGTTCGGTGGCCGCCACGAACTGTACGAGCGGAACTACGCCGGCAACCACGAGAACGTCAAGGCCGAGCTGCTGTTCGCCGCAGAAGGCCGTGGGGACGTGTCCGCCATGAAGGGCCTGGCCGAGCAGTTCATGAGCGAGTACGACCTCGACGGCTGGACCGTGCCCGACCTCGTCGGCAACGACGACGTGTCCCATTTCCGCCGTGCCTGACCACTTCCCGGGAGACACCATGACCATCACCGAAAACCCCACCGCTGCCGCATCCGGCAACGCCGCCACCGACAAGTTCAAGGGCGAACGCTGCACCGCCGACACCTCACCGGAGCGTCTGTCCGCCATCGCGACCGAAGCCCTCGCGGGATTCGGTGCGCTGATCCGGAAACATGCCGTCACCTACGACGAGTACCGCGTGCTCAAGCAGTGGCTCATCGACGTGGGCGAGGGCGGCGAGTGGCCGCTGCTGCTGGACGTGTTCGTCGAGCACGAGATCGAGGACGTCAACTCCCGGAGGTTCCGCGGCACCAAGGGCAGCATCGAGGGGCCGTACTACGTTCCGGGCGCACCGGAACTACCGGCGCAGTGCACACTCCCGATGCGCGACGAGGATCGCGTCCACCCCCCGCTGGTCCTGCGCGGACAGGTCACCGACCTCGACGGCCGGGGCCTCGGCGGGGCCCGGATCGAGATCTGGCACGCCGACGACGAAGGCTACTACTCCCAGTTCGCCCCGCACCTTCCGCACTGGAATCTGCGCGGCACCGTCGTCGCCGACGCCGAGGGCCGCTACGACATCACCACCATCGAGCCGGCTCCGTATCAGATCCCCACCGACGGGCCCACCGGACAGTTCATCGAGGCAGCCGGATGGCACCCGTGGCGCCCGGCGCACCTGCACCTGCGGGTGACCGCACCCGGCAGGCAGCCGATCATCACCCAGCTGTACTTCGCCGGTGGTGAGTGGCTCGACGACGACGTCGCGACCGCGACGAAACCGGAACTCGTCCTCGAACCACAGGTCGACGACGCCGGCCGCAAGGTGGCCACGTACGACTTCGCGCTCGACCCGCTCGCGGACTGACGCGGCTGCGCCGCCGGTGCGTCTTTTGGGTTGCTCCCACCGCCCAAAGGACGCACCGGCGCAGCGTTAGGGTGTGAGCCATGAGCGCCGCCGCCGAGTCCGTGTCGAGTATCTACATCGCTGCGCCGGAGGGTGACACCGGCAAGTCCACCGTCGCGCTCGGCCTGCTCCAGGCGCTGTGTGCCTCCGCCGCCCGGGTCGGCGTCTTCCGCCCCATCGCCCGCTCCGACGGCGACACCGACTACATCCTCGAACTGCTCCTCGAACGCATCACCGTCGACCTCGACTACGACGAGTGCGTCGGCGCCACCTACGACGACGTGCATGCCGATCCCGAGGCCGCCCTCAGCGAGATCGTCGTCAAGTACCACGCCGTCGCGGACCGGTGCGACGCCGTCGTCATCGTCGGCAGCGACTACACCGAGATCGCCAACCCCAGCGAGCTCGGCTACAACGCGCGCATCGCCGCGAATCTCGACGCGCCCGTTCTGCTCGTGTTGCGCGGCTCCCGGCGTACCCCCGACGAGGTGGCGCAACTGACCAGCGTGTGCACGGCCGAACTCGCCGCCCAGCACGCCCACCTGACCGGAATCGTCGTCAACCGCTGTCCCTCTGACCGGCTCGACGAGATCGCCGCGGCCGTCGGGGACCGGGGTGTGCCGCTGTGGACCCTGCCGGAGGTGCCGATCCTCGTCGCGCCGACCATGGGCGAACTGCTGACCGCGATCGACGGCGAACTCTACAGCGGCGATCCCGAGCTGCTGCACCGCGAGGCGCTGCGCGTCATGGTCGGCGGCATGACCGCCGAACACATCCTCGAACGCATCACCGAGGGGGTCGTGGTGATCGCCCCCGCCGACCGCTCCGACGTGCTCCTCGCCCTCGTGAATGCCAATGCCGCCGAAGGGTTTCCGTCGCTGGCCGGCATCATCATGAACGGTGGGCTCCTGCCGCACCCGGCGATGGCGCAACTCGTCGCCGGACTCAGGCCCAGCCTGCCGATCCTGACGACCACCCTGGGGACGTTCGACACCGCGTCGGCCGCCGACCGGACGCGCGGCCGCATGGCGCTCGGCGCGCACCGCAAGATCGACACCGCCGTCGCGCTGATGGAACAGCACGTGGACACGGATCGGTTGCTGAGCCGCCTCGACGTGCCCCGGCCGTCCGTCACGACCCCGCAGATGTTCGAGTACCAGCTCATCGACTGGGCCCGCCGTCAGCGCCGGCACATCGTGCTGCCCGAAGGCGACGACGACCGGATCCTGCGCGCGGCGGGCCGCGTCCTGCAACGCAAGATCGCCGACCTGACGATCCTCGGCGACGAGACGCAGGTGCGGCGCCGGGCGGCCGAACTCGGGGTGGACCTGAGTGCGGCGACCGTGCTGGATCCCAGGTCGTCCGAACACGCAGAGCCGTTCGCCGAGGAGTATGCCCGGCTGCGTGCCCACAAGGGGATGACGATCGAACGCGCCCGCGAGATCATGAGCGACATTTCGTACTTCGGCACGATGATGGTGCACCTCGGCGTCGCCGACGGCATGGTCTCCGGTGCCGCGCACACCACCGCGCACACCATCCGGCCGTCCTTCGAGATCATCAAGACCGAACCCGGCGTGTCCACGGTGTCGAGCATCTTCCTCATGTGCCTGTCGGATCGGGTGCTCGCCTACGGTGACTGCGCAGTGGTGCCCGATCCCACCAGCGATCAGCTCGCCGACATCGCGATCTCCTCCGCCGCCACCGCCGCCCGCTTCGGCATCGAACCGCGCGTCGCGATGCTGTCCTACTCGACCGGCGAGTCCGGTTCGGGCGTCGACGTCGACAAGGTCCGCGCCGCCACCGCCCTGGTGCGCGAGCGCCGGCCGGACCTGCCGGTGGAGGGACCGATCCAGTACGACGCCGCGATCGAACCGTCGGTGGCCAGCGCCAAGCTTCCCGACTCGGAGGTCGCCGGCCGGGCGACCGTGTTCATCTTCCCGGACCTCAACACCGGCAACAACACCTACAAGGCCGTGCAGCGCAGCGCCGGAGCCGTGGCCGTCGGTCCGGTCCTGCAGGGCCTGCGCAAGCCCGTCAACGACCTGTCGCGTGGGGCGCTGATCCAGGACATCGTGAACACGGTGGCGATCACCGCCATCCAGGCGCAGGAGGCCGGCGAATGAGCTCCCAGACGGACGGCACCGTGCTGGTGCTCAACTCCGGCTCGTCGTCGATCAAGTTCCAGCTCGTCCACCCCGAGACCGGAGACTCGGTGGCGCACGGGCTCATCGAGCGGATCGGTGAGCCCGAGGGCAGGGTCGTGTTCCACCACACCACCGGCACCGAGGAACACGTCGGTCCCATCGAGAACCACCGCGCCGGACTGCGGATCGTCCTCGACTGGGTGGAAGCGCTGGGCCGCCCCCTGCGCGAGGCCGGCATCATCGCCGTCGGCCATCGCCTCGTACACGGCGGCGAGGTGTTCCACGAGCCGACCGTCGTCGACGACGACGTGGTGCGCACCGTGAAGGAACTGGCCGTTCTTGCGCCGCTGCACAATCCGGCGAACGTCATCGGCATGGAGGTCGCGCGGGAGGAGCTGCCCGGCATTCCGCACGTCGGGGTGTTCGACACCGCGTTCTTCCACGCCCTGCCCGCCGCGGCCGCCACCTACGCGATCGACCGGGACGTCGCCCGGGCGCACGGCATCCGGCGGTACGGCTTCCACGGGACGTCGCACCAATACGTGTCCGAGCGCGCCGCCCGGTTCCTCGGACGTGAACTGTCGGAACTGAACCAGATCGTGCTGCACCTCGGCAACGGTGCGTCGGCCTCCGCGATCGCCGGCGGCCGGCCCGTCGACACGTCCATGGGGTTGACCCCGCTCGAAGGACTCGTCATGGGAACCCGGTGCGGCGACATCGATCCCGGCGTGCTGCTGCACCTGAACCGCAGCGCCGGGATGGACGTCGATTCCATCGACGATCTGCTCAACCGGCGCTCCGGGCTCAAGGGCCTCTCAGGGGTCAACGACTTCCGCGCCCTGATGCGGCTCGTCGCCGAGGGATCCGAGGACGCGAAGCTCGCCTACGACGTCTACGTGCACCGCCTGCGCAAGTACCTCGGCGCGTATCTCGTCGAACTGGGCGGCGTCGACGTCGTCGTGTTCACCGGCGGGGTGGGAGAGAACAACGTCGACGTCCGCCGCGACGCCCTCGCCGGCCTCGAGCGTCTCGGCATCGCCGTCGACGAGACCCGCAACGCCGCCTCCGCACGCGGTGAGCGGCGCATCTCGGCGGACATGTCGCAGGTGGAGATCCTCGTCATCCCGACCAACGAGGAGCTCGCCATCGCGCGGGCGGCCGCGGCGCTGGTGTAGGCCGAAGGGGGCGAGGGCGCGACATCGTACAGGTGCCACTCCCGAAGGCCGCCCCCTCGAGGTGGTACCTGTGGACAGCTCCGAGTTGTCCACAGAGTGGCGTGAGCGGGCTTTCCCGGCCGCGGCGCGACCAGCATGCTGCGCGCATGACTTTCTCCGGTCGACCCTTCCTCGGCACGGAAGCTGTGGCTTCGGGCCGGGTCACTGCTCACGATCTGCGCTGCCGGTTCGATCGCATCCATCGCAATGTGTACGTATCGAAGGGCACCGTGCTCGACGCGGTCGGCCGTGCGCACGCGGCGTGGCTGTGGTCGGGACGGAAAGGCGTACTTGCAGGCATGTCGGCCGCGGCGGTGCACGGCACCAGATGGATCGACGACGAAGTGCCCCCAGAGTTGGCGTTCGGTGCTCATGTGCGGGCGCCCAAGGCAATCCTCGTGCGGAAGGCCGACCTGGCCGCACACGAGGTGTGCACGATCGGCGGCTTGATTGTCACGACCCCGGCACGCACCGCGTTCGATCTCGGTCGCGCGCTCGGCTTCGACCACGCCGTGGAAACCCTGGACGCCCTGTGCAACGCCACGGGGTTGCCGGTGACGGACGTATTCGACGTGGCGGCAAGTCGCGGAGCCGCCAGGGGCGTGGCACAGCTCCGGCGCGTGCTGGCCGTCGTCGACGGTGGAGCCGAGTCTCCACCCGAAACGCGAACTCGCCTCCTGCTCGTTCGACACGGGCTGCCTGCGCCCGAAACGCAGCTGATCATCCGAGACGGCTCCGGACGATTCCTGGCGAGAGCGGACATGGGATGGGGACGGTGGAAGGTGATCGTCGAATACGACGGCGAGCACCACTGGACCGACCGGCGGCAGCGAGCGCGGGACATCGATCGATATGCGGTCCTCGAGGAGAACGGTTGGAGAGTTGTGCGGGTGGGCGCCGTGCTCCTCAGGGAACGGCCGCACATCGTTGTCGAACGTGTCCGCCGAGCTTTGGACGCGGCTGGTGCCCGTTGGTGACGCGCGAGGGGGCGGTTGTCGGGAGTGCTACTCGCCCGATGTCTTCATAACGACCCCTTCAACGTTCGGCGCGGAGACGGGCTACAGGATGCTGCGGGGGCGGATGGCGTTGGCCAGGTCGACGAGGGTGTAGCGGTGCGTGCGGGCGGGGGCGTTGCGGGCGAGGGCGCGCAGGCCGGACTCGGTGCCGGCGCGAAGTCCCTTCTCGGTGAAGGGGACGTCGAGGATCGGGTCGAGTTCGCGGCGGGCGGAGTGGCCGGCGCGCACCCAGTCGAGTGCCGTCGACAGCACCAGGGTGCGCATCTGCAGGAACCGGCTCTCGTCGGGCGACAACGTCCCCACCCGGCGCGCGGCCTCGCGCAGGTCGGCTTCCTCGAGTTCGTCGATCGGCCTGTCGTGCAACAGGATCAGCACCGTGGTCATGCGGGCGACGGCGTGGTGCCGGGAACTCGCGGGCACCTGGTCGAGCGCCGCGATCGCACCGGCCCGGTCGCCGCGGCGGGTGAGCTGCCGGGCGAGGCCGAACGCCGCGCTGACCACGTTGTGGTCGGTGCGCCACACGGTGCGGTAGTAGCTCTCGCAGAATCGGCGCCAGGCCTCGGGATCGTCGCTCTCCCAGTGCTGCAGAATGAGTTCCGCGGTTGCGGCGAGCGCCAGCTTGGGTGCGGTCTCGCCGGGCATTGCCGCGAGTACCTTCTCGAATCTGCCGAAGGAGGACTCGAATTCGCCGTTGACGAGTTCGGCCAGCCCGGCGTACCAGTCGATGCGCCAGTCCGCGCCGAGGTCGCGTTCGAGCTTGCGCAGGATCTCCGCGGCGCGGGTGCCGTGGCCCAGGTCGAGATGGGCGCGCACCTCCGCGAGGGTGATCTCGCGGGAGAACGAGACGTCCGCGGTGCCGACGACGCGTTCGAGCCCGTTGTCGCGCGCGTGCCGCAGCGAGTCGAGGGTCTGCTGGGGCTCGCTGTGCACCGCGGCGGCGAGCAGCGCGGCGCTCGGATCGTTGGGGTCGAGCAGCGGCACCGGTAGCGCCGCCGCCACGTCGCGGGCCGAGAGGTTCTCGTCCCGCGCGACGCCGTCGACGATCGAATCCGTGCGTCCGACGGCCTCGTCCGTCCCGAACGTCGTCCGCTGGCGGCTGAAGACCGACGACAGGCCGGGATGCTCCTCGCCGGTCTGCTGCGACAGGATCTCCCGCAGGACCCCCGTCAGCTGGCTCGCCATCTCGTCGGCCGACCGGAACCGCTGCTGCGGATCGGCGTCGGTCGCCCGCAGCAGCAGCCGGTGGTACGACTCGTACTCCGCCAGCAGCGGTGCCTTTTCGGGGGTGGGCAGGCCGTCGGCCAGGCGGCCCTGCTGCCACGGCATGTCGAGGGTGAGCACGGCCAGGGTCCGGCCGACGGTGTAGATGTCGGTGGCGACGGTCGGGCCCGTGCGCACGATCTCCGGCGCCTGGTAGCCGGGCGTGCCGTACAGGTAGCCGTAGTCCTCGACGCCGGTGACGGCCCCGAGGTCGATGAGCTTGAGCTGCTCCTCGGTGACCATGATGTTCTCGGGCTTGAGGTCGTTGTAGACGAGTCCGATCGAGTGCAGGTAGCTCAGCGCCGGCATGATCTCGAGGACGTACGCGATGGCCTGTTCGACGGGCATCCGGGCCGGCTCGGGACAGCTGTCGAGCACCTCGCGCAGCGAATGCCCGCCCACGTATTCCATGACGATGTAGCCCATCGGGGTGCCGTCCGGGCGCGGGTGCTCGATGAAGTTGAAGATCTTCACGATGCTCGGGTGCGTCACCTCGGCGAGGAACTGCTTCTCGGCGACGGCGACGGCCTGCGCCTCGGCGTCGCCCGAGTGCAGCAGGCCCTTGAGCACGACCCACCGGTCGCTGACGTTCCGGTCGACGGCGAGGTAGATCCAGCCCAGCCCGCCGTGCGCGAGGCAGCCCTGCACCTCGTACTGCCCGCCGACGATGGCGCCGGGCGGCAGCATCGGGACGAACTCGAACGGGGTGCCGCACGAGGGGCAGCGCCCGGAGGTGGGGCCCGGTCCGTTCGGCGTGCTGCGGCCGACCGGCTTGCCGCACTTCCAGCAGAACCGCTTGCCCTCGGCCACGTGCGGATCCGGGAGCACCACGGAGGCCGGGTCGACGGGTGCGGGGACCGGGATGTCCACGAGCCCGGCGAGGCGCCGCCGCGAGGGCACGCGCGGCCGGGACCGCCGCGACGACCGCTGCGACGGGACGCTGCCCCGGGAGGGGGCGCTGCGCTGGGCGGCGGGTGCGGTTTCCGGCGGGGCGCTGCGCTGCGTCGCGGGTCCCGTCTCCGGCGCGGCGCTGCGCTCGGTGGCGGGCCCGCCGTCCGGCGGGGCACTGCGCTGCGTCGCCGCGCCCGGGTCGTGTTCGGTGTCGGACATGCGGCCTCTCAGTCCACGTACGTCGGGGTCGGCGGCGCCGGGGCGGGTCCGAGGACGAGGAGCCAGCGGTTGTAGAGCTGCGTCCACGTCCCGTCGCGACGGATCCGCTCGAGGGTGCCGTTGACGAACCGCACCAGGTCCTCGCGGCCCTTGGCGATGCCGATGCCGTACGGCTCGCTGCCGATCGACGTCCCGACCAGCTCGAGGTACGGATCCTGCGAGGCGAGGCCGGCGAGGATCGTGTCGTCGGTGCTCACCGCGTCCACCTGACGCTGCTGCAGCACCACGAGGCAGTCCGCCCACGTCGGGACGGTGAGGATCGCCGCGGACGGCTGCAGCCGCCGGAGGCGGTCGAGCGACGTGGTTCCCTGCACGACACACACCCGCCGGCCCGCCAGGTCGGCGACGTCGCGGACGTCGGACCCCTTGACCACCAGGACGCGCTGCTGGGCCCGGAAGTAGACGGTGGAGAAGTCGACCCGTTCGCGGCGGGCACACGTGATCGTCATCGTCTTGGCGACGATGTCGACGGTGGAGTCCTGCAGCGCCTGCTCGCGGTCCGCGGAACTGAGGATCCGGAAGTCGAGCAGGTCCGGGCTGCCGAGCAGGTCCCGCGCGATCTCCCGCGCGACGTCCACGTCGAATCCGGTGATCCGGCCGGTCGCCGGATCCCGGAAGCTCATCAGGTTGCTGCCGGTGTCGAGCCCGACGACGAGCCGGCCGCGCGCCCGGATCGCGTCGAGGGTCGGTCCGGTCGTCGCGCCGTCGGGACGCAGACCGGCGGTGGGGTCGCCGCAGTCCGGTTCCGGGGGGACGGGCGCCGCACTGGGCGCGACGGTGGCGCGTTCCGGCAGGGGCGGCTCTGTGTAGGACGGGTCCGGGTCGGCGAGGATCTCCGGCGGTGAGGTCGCGCAGCCGCCCGTGAATGCGGCGACGGCGACGACCGTCGCGGCGACGAGACGACGCACGTTCACCGGTACTCCCGCAGGCGCGGCCACAGCCCGACGACGATGCCGAGCAGCGCCAGCCCCGTCAACGCCGTCGTGGCGGGGGCGAGCGCGGACAGGGTCTGCGCGGCGCGGTCCTCGTTGCCGCGCAGTTCGGCGCGGGCGAGGTCGATGCCGCGTTCGAGGGCGCGGTCGAGGGTGGCGAACTGGGCGACGGCCTCGTCGGGACCGGGACCGGTCGCGAGGATCGCGGCGGCCGGGAAGTCCCCGCGGTCGAGCGCGGCCTGCATGCGATTGTGCGACGCCAGCCATGCGGTGCGTGCCTCGGCGGCACGCACGGCGGGATCGGTGACGATCTCCACCTCCTCGCCGGACGCATACCCGGCGAGCAGCTCGCCGAGCCGGGACATGCTCTGGTCGAACGTCGCGTCGTACTCGCCGGTGGCGTCGCGGCGCACGAGCTGCAGGGTCTCCGCGGTGCGTGCCTGCTGCGCGAGGATGCGGCTGTCGGTGAACACCCCGAGCGGCTCGGCCCCGTGCACGATCGCCCGCTCGGTCGCGCTCGACGAGATCAGTCCGGCCACGAGCAACCAGCACAGCAGGATTCCCGTCGCCGCGATCGACAGCAGCAGACCGGGATTGAGGGTGCGACGGCTGATCCGGGAGATGATGACGTGCACCGCGGTGAGCGCGACGACCGTCACCAGCAGCAGACCGATCGACGTCCACGGTGGCTGCACCGACGCGCGCTGCGTCGACGAGACCGCCGAGACGCTCTGCGTGTACAGCTCCTGCGCCATCGGCAGCAGCGCCGACTGCATCAGGTTCGACGCCTCGCCGAGATAGGCGGCACCCACCGGGTTGCCGACGCGGTTGTTCGCCCGCGCCGTCTCGACCAGGCCCGTGTACACGGTGAGGCGTTCGGCGATGCCGGACAGCAGCCGGGTGCCCGCACGGTCGCCGGTGGGAATCCCGCCGGCGGCGGCGACGAGCTGGGCGGACGCCTCGCCGACGGCCTGGGCGTAGCGGTCGCGGACCTCCTTCGGCTCGATGCCGCCGGAGATGAAGCCGGTGGCGGCCGCCGCGTCCGCGACCGACAGTGCGCTGTAGAGGTTCTGTGCGGCATCGGCGAGCGGTTCGGTGGTGGCGAGCAACCGATCGTGGGTGGCCTTGCGGCCGGTGACCGTCTGGCCCGCCGCGACCCCGGAGACGAGGAGGAGCACGGCGAGCAGCACACCGAGGGTGACGAGCTTGGCGGGGGTGGAGCGCAGCAGGTCGCGCACCTCGTCGGAGGGGCCGGCGTGGGCGGTCGCGGCGGCCGGCACGTCGTTACGCTGGAGGCGACTCCCCACCGCACCGAGCGTGGGGGTCACGCGCACGTCCACGAGAGCACCCCTTCCGATGTGGCACTGTGTGTGGCGAGCATATAAGCAGTAACGGGATGTTGTTGCCGTCCGAGGACGGTGGACGCCCGGCTCGCGGTCGGCGGTCGGGCGGCAGGGAGGCGGACGCGATGCGAGGTGACGGGGACGGCTGGGCCGTGGGACCCGACGGTGATCGCCGGTGGGGCAGATTCGGCGCGGCCGGACTGCTGCTGCGCGCGCCGCTGCCCGACGGCACGCCGGCCGTGTTGCTGCAGCACCGCGCGGCGTGGAGCCATCAGGGCGGCACGTGGGCGCTACCCGGCGGCGCCCGCGACAGCGACGAGAGTCCCGTCGCCGCGGCCGTGCGGGAAGCGAACGAGGAGACCGGGATCGACCCGGCGGCGCTGAGCGTGCGCACCGAGCGGGTCACCTCCGGGGTGGCCGGGGGGTGGACGTACACGACGGTCGTCGCGGACACCCCGAGCCCGATGGAGACGACCCTCAACGGGGAGAGCACCGAACTGCGCTGGGTGCCGGAGGCCGACGTCGAGACCATGCCGCTGCACACCGGGTTCGCGGCGGCCTGGCCGGACCTGCGGACCCGTGCGGTGCGGATGCTGCTCGACACCGCCAACGTCCTCGGGTCGCGGCCGACAGGCTGGTGGCGTGACCGCCCGGGCGCCACCGCACGACTGCTCGCGGAGCTGGCGGAGGCGTTGCCCCGCACCGTCGAGCTGCCCGACGGGTGCTTCGGCTGGGTGAGCCGCATCGAAGCGGTCCTCGAGGGGCAGGCCCGCGCGGCGGTGATCCACGACGACCGGACCCCGGTGCACACCGCCGTCGGCAGCGGGGACGACGAGCTGGCCTCCCTGGCGACGGGCACGTCGGCCGTGCTGGACCAGGTGCTCACCGTGGTGGTGACGGCCGACCGGGGACTGCGCGCCCGGCTGCCCGGGGACGTGCCGACCCTGTCGCCGTCGACGGTCCTGGGCTGGCTCTAGCGGACTGCCGGCCGGCGGGCCGGCTCCAGCGGACTGCCGGCCGGCGGGCCGGCTCCAGCGGACGGTCAGCCGGGCAGCGCGGCTTTCAGCGCCGCCGCCGCGGCCCGCGGATTCGGTGCCGCGGTGATGGCCCGGACCACCGCGATGCGGGTGGCGCCGGCGGCGAGCACCTCGGGCAGCCGCTCGGCGTCGATGCCGCCGATCGCGAACCACGGCCGCTGCGGCTGCGACCGGGCCACCTCCCGCAGTACCTCGAGTCCCGCCGGGGTGCGCCCCGGCTTGGTGGGGGTGGACCACACCGGCCCGTGGGCGAAGTAGTCGACGCCCTCCTCGATGTCGGACAGGCTCGCCTGCGCGCGGCTGCCGGTGGACCGGCCGATCACGATCTCCTCGCCGAGGATCTGCCGGGCGTACCGCACCGGCAGGTCGCCCTGACCCAGGTGCAGGATGTCGGCGCCCGCGGCGAGCGCGATGTCGGCACGGTCGTTGACGGCCAGCAGCGCACCGTGCCGGCGGCACGCCGCCGCCAGCACCTCGAGTGCCGCGAGTTCCTCGCGGGCCTCGAGCGGGCCGAACTTCTTCTCGCCCGCCGAACCCTTGTCGCGGAGCTGGACGATGTCGACTCCGCCCGCGAGGGCCTCCTCCGCGAATCGGGCCAGGTCTCCGGTGTCGCGACGGGCGTCGGTGCACAGGTAGAGCCGGGCCTGCGCGAGGCGTTCCCGGGGGGCGGGATGGTTGCCGCGGTAGGTAGTCACGGCGAAGACGGTAGTCTCTGCACTGAACGAATCGACACGGGAGTCCCGGGGATCGCGGGGCTGAGAGGGGGCCTGCCGGCCCCGACCGTCAGCACCTGAACCGGATCATGCCGGCGCAGGGAGTGAGGTGGACGAACTGTGGGAACCGTATCCGTCGTCGGCGGAGGCGTGATCGGGCTGTCGATCGCGTGGCGCGCGGCCCGTGCCGGCTGGACCGTGACCGTGCACGACCCGTCCCCGGGGGCGGGGGCGTCGTGGGTGGCCGGCGGGATGCTGGCACCGTTGTCGGAGGGCTGGCCGGGGGAGGAACACGTCCTCGAACTGGGCGCGGCGTCGCTGGCCCGCTGGCCGGAGTTCGGCGCCGAGCTGTTGCGGGAGACCGGACTGGACCTGTTCACCGCCGACGCGTCGCTGACCGTCGCGCTGGACGCGGCCGACGCGGCCGATCTGCGCACGATCGCCGAGTGGGTCTCGGCTCAGGGGCACGAGATGCGCGTGCTCGGTCGCGCCGAGGTGCGCGAGCTCGAGCCGTCGCTGGGGCCGCGCATCCGCCTGGGCCTGCTGGCCCCGGACGAGCTGGCCGTGGACAACCGGATCCTCGTCGATGCGCTGCGGCGGGCCGTCGCCGAGGCCGGTGTGGCCTTCGTCGATGTGCCGGTGCGCGACGTCGCGGACCTGGACGCCGACCGGGTGGTGCTCGCGGCGGGCGCGGCGTCGGCCCGCCTGTGGCCGGGCTTGCCGGTGCGGCCGGTCAAGGGGGAGATCCTGCGGTTGCGGACCCGCCCGAGTGCGGCGCCCGCCCCGCACCGGACGGTCCGCGGCAGTGTGCACGGCCGGCCGGCATACCTGGTGCCGCGCGCGGACGGCCTCGTCGTGGGCGCGACCCAGTACGAGGCCGACGACACGCAGGTCACCGTCGCGGGGGTGCGGGACCTGATCGCCGACGCCGAGGCGCTGTTCCCGGCGATCGGCGAGTACGAACTGCACGAGGCGAGCGCCGGGCTGCGGCCCATGAGCCCGGACAATCTGCCGCTCATCGGCCGGCTGTCCGAACGGGTGATCGCCGCGACCGGGCATGGCCGCAACGGGGTGCTGCTGACCCCGGTCACCGCGGACGCGGTGGTCGCGGAGCTCGCGGACGAACCCCTCGCTGTCTCGAAACATGCTGATCCACAACGATTCTCGAAGGGGAAAAGGTCATGAACGGTGCGCCGACGGTGGGTGTCACGGTCAACGGGGAGGAGCGCTGGTTCGCGCAGGCGCCGACGATGGCCGAACTGCTCAGTGAACTCGGTCTGCCCGACAAGGGCGTCGCCGTCGCCGTGGACGGTGCCGTGTTCCCGCGGGGGCGCTGGTCCGAACGCGTCGAAAAGGGCTGGCAGATCGAGGTTCTCACGGCGGTGCAGGGTGGCTGAGCACAACACCGGCCGCGACCCCGGCCACGACCTGCCGCCGCTGACGATCGCCGGGCGGACCTTCTCGTCGCGGCTCATCACCGGCACCGGTGGGGCCGCCAACCTCGCGGTGCTCGAGGAGGCGCTCGTCGCCTCCGGCACCGAGCTGACCACCGTGGCGATGCGCCGCGTGGACGCGGCGTCCGGGACCGGCGTGCTCGATCTGCTGCGCCGCCTCGGCATCGCGCCGCTGCCCAACACCGCCGGCTGCCGCGGCGCCGCCGAGGCGGTGCTCACCGCCCGACTCGGGCGCGAGGCCCTCGGGACGGACTGGGTCAAGCTCGAGGTCATCGCCGACGAACGCACCCTGCTGCCCGACGCGATCGAACTCGTCTCCGCCGCCGAGCAGCTCGTCGACGACGGGTTCGTCGTGCTGCCCTACACCACGGACGATCCGGTGCTGGCGCGACGGCTCGAGGACGTCGGCTGCGCCGCCGTGATGCCGCTCGGCTCGCCGATCGGGACCGGACTGGGCATCGCCAACCCGCACCACATCGAGATGATCGTCGAGGCCGCCGGGGTGCCGGTGATCCTCGACGCCGGCATCGGCACCGCCTCGGACGCCGCGCTCGCGATGGAACTCGGGTGCGACGCGGTGCTGCTGGCGACCGCGGTGACGCGGGCGAAGGACCCGGCGCTCATGGCGTCGGCGATGCGGCACGCCGTCGAGGCGGGCTTCCGGGCCCGGCACGCGGGCCGCATCCCGAAGCGGTTCTGGGCGCAGGCCTCCTCGCCGCTCGAACCGTAGGGCGACCCGAGGGAACGGTGACCGGGTGGTCGCTCGACGTGCGTGTGGTGCCGCACGGGCCGCGGCACCACACGCGCCGTCAGGCGGCGGAGAGCAGCCGTGCGAGGGTGGCTCTTCCCTCGGGTTCGAGGGGCAGCAGCGGCGCTCGGGGATCCCCGACGTCCGAGCCGAGGATGCCGAGGCCCGCCTTGATCGTGGTGGGGAGGCCGCCGGCGACGATGAACTCGAGCAGGGGCCGCAGTTCGGCGTACAGGGCCTGAGCGCGGGCGAGGTCGCCGTCCTCGACGGCCGTGTACAGCGCGAGACACGGCTCGGGCCGCAGGCACGGCGCGGCGGTGCACCAGCCGGACGCCCCGGCCCTCAGCGCCTCGAGCACGAGCGGGTTGCTGCCGTTGTAGAACGGCAGGCGGCCCTCGCTGAGCTCGGCGATGCGCTGCATCCGGGACAGATCGCCGGTGGACTCCTTGACCATGGTGAGGTTGTCGATGGTGTCGAACATCGACACCAGCAGTTCCGGGCTCATGTCGATGCCGCTGGTGGCGGGGTTGTTGTACGCCATGACGGGAAGGTCGATCGCCGCACCGACGGCGGCGTAGTGGCAGGCGATCTCGCGATCGGTGAGCTTCCAGTACGACACGGGGAGCACCATGACGGCCGAGGCGCCCGCCGTCTGCGCGCGACGGGCCCGGCGGACGGTGTTCGCCGTCGTCAGGTCGGACACTCCGACGACGACGGGGACGCGGCCGGCGACGGCGGCGATCGTGGTGTCGAGAACGGTGTCGAACTCCTTCTCGGTGAGATAGGCGCTCTCGCCGGTACTGCCGAGTGGGGCGACGGCGTGCACACCGTCCCCGACGAGGCGGTCGACGAGCGCGGTGAGCGCGCCGGTGTCGACCGTCGCATCGGCGCCGGAGGTGAACGGGGTGATCGGGTAGGCGATGATGCCTTCCAGTGTGGTCAAGGCAGAGAATCCTTTTCGTCTCGTGAAAGCGGGGGCGAGCAACCTCGCCGAGTGCCGGTGGGCGCTCAGCCGGCGATCGCGTCCGGGTGCCGGGCCAGGGCGCGACGTGCGTAGTAGGCGAAGTTGGCCTGGCTGCGTTTCGGGGTGAGGGTCCAGTCGTGCGCCTCTCGCGCGAGCCGGTCCGGAAGTTCGGCGATCGTGCCGGCCGCCATGGCGGCGAGTTGCAGCTCGGCGCCGCGTTCGATCAGCACGGCGAGCGAGCACGCCTCCTCGATGCCGGCCCCGGCGACGACGTGGCCGTGGTGGGCCAGGAGGATCGCCTTCTTCGAGCCGAGCGCGGCCGTGATGATCTCGCCTTCCTCGTTGCCGACCGGCACGCCGGGCCAGGCGGGGAGGAAGGCACAGTCGTCGTAGAGCGGCGCGATGTCCATCTGGGACACCACGAGCGGGACTTCGAGCATGGACAGTGCGGCGACATGGAACGGATGGGTGTGGACGATGCACTGCACGTCGGGGCGCGCGCGGTAGATCCAGCTGTGGAACCGGTTGGCGGGATTGGCCATCCCGGAGCCGTCGAGAACCTGGAGATCCTCGTCGACCAACAGCAGGTTGTCCTCGGTGATCTCGTCGAACCCGAGGCCCAGCTGCTGGGTGTAGTAGGTCCCCGGTTCTTCGGCGCGGGCGGTGATCTGGCCCGCCAGGCCGGAGTCGTGCCCGGCGTCGAACAGGATTCGGCAGGTCAGGGCGAGCTTCTGGCGCGTCGTCCAGCCGGACTCCGCAAGGTGGGTCCGCATGCGGGCCTGGGCCTGGTGCATCAACTCCGCTTTCGTAGCGGTGAACGTCCCGGACATCGATCGGCCTCCTCGATCTCGACTGCGGTGGACACGAGGGAGACTATAGGACACTTTGTGTCATATACAGCTACTTTCGTCGGGAGAGCCCTCGACAGGACACTTTGTAGACTCGCCGTGTGAGGGGTGACGACGGAAGGACGGGGCCGTGACCGCGCTGGTGCGAGCGTTACGCAAGGAGCGGGGGCTCACGCTCGAGGCCCTCGCGGCGCAGACCGGGTTGACCAAGAGCTACCTGTCCAAGATCGAGCGCGAGCGCAGCACACCGTCGATCGCGGTGGCGATGAGGATCGCCCGCGCCCTCGACGTCGACGTCGGGCAGCTGTTCGCGGACGACGCGTCGCGTTCGCGGATGACGATCGAGCGCGCCCCCGCCCGGGCCGGGGCGGACCGCTACCACCCCGTCGCCGCGGGAATGCTGGGGAAAGCGATGTCCCCGTTCGTCGTCCGGCCCGGACGCGACTTCGCCGACGACCCGCACCCCGAGCACAGCGGCCAGGAGTTCGTGTTCGTCGTCTCCGGATCGATCGAACTCGACCACGGGGGGACGATCGTCACCCTGGACTCCGGCGACTGCGCCTATTTCGACGCCTCCCTCGATCATCGGCTCCGCAGCACCGGCCCGGTGGACGCCGAGGTCCTCGTCGTCGCATGCAACGACAGCCACTGATCGAGACGCCTGCAGGACCGTAGGGCGACCCCGCGCGGCGCGATCCGCCCGAATCGGGCAGGCTGTGGGTCATGATCGAAGTGACCGGACTGACGAAGACCTTCGGTTCCACCGTCGCCGTCGACGACGTGACGTTCACGGTCCGGCCGGGGATCGTCACCGGATTCCTCGGCCCCAACGGCGCCGGGAAATCCACGACGATGCGGATGATTCTCGGCCTCGACCGGCCCACCGCCGGGACCGCGCTGATCGACGGCGTCCCCTACCGGCAGCTGAAGCGGCCGCTGCGGACCGTCGGTGCGCTGCTCGACGCGCGCTGGGTACACCCGAACCGGTCGGCGCGGGCACACCTGCGCTGGCTCGCCGCGTCCAACGGCCTGCCGAACTCTCGGGTCGAGGAGGTGCTCGCGCTCGTCGGCCTGACCGAGGTGGCCGACAAGCGCGCGGGCGGTTTCTCGCTCGGCATGTCGCAGCGGCTCGGACTGGCCGGTGCCCTGCTCGGCGACCCGAAGGTGCTGCTGTTCGACGAGCCCGTCAACGGCCTCGACCCCGAGGGCATCGTGTGGATCCGGCGGTTCATGCAGGCCCTCGCAACGGAGGGCCGCACCGTCCTCGTGTCGAGCCACCTGCTGTCGGAGATGGCGCAGACCGCCGACCACCTGCTGGTGATCGGCCGGGGCCGGCTCATCGCGGACACGTCCGTCGCGGAGTTCGTCGAGCGGGCGTCGGAGGCGACGGTGCGGGTGCGCAGCCCACAGCTCGACACGCTGCGGACGGCACTGACCGGGCAGGGCCACACCGTCCGGGACGACGAGGGCGCGCTGATCGTCAGCGGCGTCACCACCGCGCAGGTGGGTGAGGTCGCAGCTGCGCACTCGGTGGTGCTGCACGAACTGGCGGGCCAGAACGCGTCGCTCGAGGAGGCGTTCATGAAACTGACCGGAGACGACGTGCAGTACCAGGGAGCCGTGGCCGGGGGCCCGGCTGTGCAGCCGATGAAGGGGGAGCTGCGATGAGCGTGGCCGTGGACAACGCCGGCACGACGAGCGTGGTCGTGGACACCGTCAAGGCGGAACGGATCAAACTGACCTCCACCCAGTCGCCGTGGTGGTGCACCGTCGTGATCGTCGCGCTGGGCCTCGGCCTCGCGGCGATCCTCGGCGCCGCGTCCAAGGCGAGCATGTCCGTCGACGAGGAGGTCGGCCGGTTCTACCCGACCGTCGACGTCGCGGTCAGCGGCGTCGCCGGCTTCGGCGTGCTCGTGCTGATGATCCTCGCGGCGCTGTCGGTGACCAGCGAGTACCGGTTCGGGGTCATCCGTACCACGTTCCAGGCCATGCCGAACCGCAGCGCCGTCCTCGTCGTCAAGGCGCTGCTGATCGGGGTGTTCGGCGCGGTACTGACCGGCGTGCTGGCCCTCGCCTCGTTCTATCTCGCCAAGGCCCTCGCCGGCCCGGAGGCCGGGCGGGACCTGGTGCTCGAGGGCGACGATGCGTGGCGGTCGATCTACGGCGTCGCGATCTACGCGCTGCTGTGCGCGGTGCTCGCCGTCGCGGTGGGGGCGCTGTTGCGCCAGTCCGCCGGCACCATCGCGCTGCTGCTGCTGTGGCCGCTGCTGATCGAGTCGCTGTTCGCGCTGTTCGGTTCGTTCGGCCGGCAGGTGCAGCCCTTCCTGCCGTTCGCCAATGCCAACCACTTCCTCGGCAGCGAGCAGGGCATCGACTTCCACTGGGGGCCGTGGGGTTCGCTGGTGTACTTCGCGGTGTTCGTCGCCGTGGTGTTCGCGGCCGCGCTGGTCGTGGTGAATCGGCGCGACGCGTGAGTATTCTCGGCGGATGAACCGGGGAGCGCGGGTACGGGCCGGGGGCGCCGTCGCGGCGATCGTGCTGCTGGTGGCGGCATGCTCGGAGGAGCCGCCGGCGCCGGCGCCGGTGGACCCGGCCGTGCTGGCGGGGGCCGTGGGAATCGACGCGGTGGTCGGCCACCTCACGGAACTCGAACGCATCGCCACCGAGCACGACGGCAACCGCGCCGTGGGCACCGCCGGCTACGACGCGAGCGTCGACTACGTCGCCGGCCGGTTGCGCGACGCGGGATTCGACGTGCAGACCCCGGAGTTCGACGTCCGCAGTTTCGACGTCGAGACCGAGACCCTGACCGTCGCCGGCGCGCCGGTGCCGGTCCGGGCCCTCGAGTTCTCGCCGTCCACCGGCCCGGACGGACTCACCGCCCGGCTCGTGCCGGTGCCCGCCGACGACACGCCCGGGTGCGAGGCCTCCGACTACGACGGGCTCGACGTCTCCGGCGCCGTCGTGCTCGTCACGCGCGGGGTGTGCCCGTTCTTCGTCAAGCAGCAGGTCGCGGCCGAACGCGGTGCGGCGGCGCTCCTCGTCGCCAACAACGAGGACGGTGCGCTCGCCGGCGCCACCCTCGGCGAGGAGGGCAACGACCTCGTGCCCGCCGCGGGGATCAGCGGCGCCGACGGCCGCGCGCTCGCCGCCGCACCCACCACGGTGACCCTCGTCCTCGACACCCGCGTGGACAGCGTGCGCTCGCGCAACGTGCTCGCGCAGACCGCCACGGGCTCGACCGACGACGTGGTCGTCGTCGGCGCCCACCTCGACAGCGTCCCGGAGGGACCGGGCATCAACGACAACGGCACCGGCGTCGCCGCGGTGCTCGAGACGGCCCTGCAGCTCGGCAGCGACCCGGGTGTCACCAACGCGGTGCGGTTCGCGTTCTGGGGTGCCGAGGAGGTCGGGCTGGTCGGCTCCACCGACTATGTGGCCTCCCTGGACGACGCCGCCCGCGAGGACATCGCCCTGTACCTGAACTTCGACATGCTCGGGTCGCCGAATCCGGGCTACCTCGTCTACGACGGCGACGACTCCGACGCGGTGGGCGCCGGACCGGGACCGGAAGGCTCGGCCGGCATCGAGCGCACTTTCCTGGGCTACCTGACGTCGCGGGGCGTCGCCGCGGACGGCACCGACTTCGACGGCCGCTCCGACTACGGGCCGTTCGTCGACGCGGGCATCCCCTCCGGGGGCGTGTTCTCCGGTGCCGACGACCGCAAGACCCCGGAGCAGGCGGGCAAGTGGGGCGGCACCGGCGACGCGCCGTTCGACCCGAACTACCACAGCCCGCAGGACACGCTCGCCAACATCGACCGGGCCGCGCTCGCCGTCGCCGCGTCGGCCGTCGGGTACGGGGTGGGCACGTATGCGCGGACCGTCGCGGGACCGGACGGGGTTCCCGTCGGGCCGCAGCGCGCCGAGGTCCGCTCCGATGGATGAGACGCCGGCCCCGGGCTTCGGTCGTCGCCTCGCGGACCGGTTCTCGGCCGTGGACCGGCGGCCCGAGCTGGTCCGGCTGGCCCGGCGGCTGCGGCGCGCGCTCCCCGGCGATCCCGGGTTCGGCGATCCGCTGTCCACCGCCGGGACCAGCGGGCCGCAGGCCGTCGCCCGGCTGGCCGGACGGTGGCGCGACGTCGACGACCCGAGCGCGGTGCACGAACTCGGATTCGGCGTGCTGCAGGCCTGGCAGGCGCTGCTCGAACGCGCCGGCGCCGGCCGCGGCGACCGGGAGGTCACCGTGGTCTTCACCGACCTCGTGGGGTTCTCGACGTGGTCCCTCGCCGCGGGCGACGTCGCCACCCTCGACCTGCTGCGGCGCGTCGCCCGGGCGCTGGAGCCGGCGTTCACGGACCGCGGCGGCACCGTCGTCAAGCGGCTCGGCGACGGTCTGATGGTGGTGTTCGACCGGCCGGAACGGGCGCTGGACGCGATCTTCGCGGCCCGCGCCGCCCTGACGGCGGTGACCGCGGACGGCTACCGGCCGCGGATCCGGGTCGGCGCGCACACCGGTCGGCCCCGGCGGATCGGCAGCGACTGGCTGGGAGTCGACGTCACCGTCGCGGCCCGCATGATGGAGCTCGCCGGGAACGGGCACGTGGTGGTGTCCTCCGCGACGCTCGACGCACTGCCGGCCGGTGCCGTCGACACGCTCGGCCTCGAGGTGCGCCCGCACCGGCGCGGGCTGTTCGCGTCGGCCCCCAAGGGTGTACCGCCCGAACTCGGGATCTGGCGGATCAGGACTGCAGTCGCCACAGGGGGTTGACCGGGCCGTGCCCGGCGCCGAGGTCGTACGACCACTCCAGGCACCGGGTGACCCACTCCTTGCCGAACTCCACGGCCTCGGGCACCGACCACCCGTGGGCGAGGGCCGACGCGATCGCCGCGGCGAGCGTGTCGCCGCCGCCGTGATCGTTGCCGGTGTCGATGCGGGGGCTGGTGAACTCGAGGAACCGGTCCCCGTCGAACAGCAGGTCGGTGCTGACGTCGGAGGTGCGCAGGTGCCCGCCCTTGACGATCGCCCACTGCGCGCCGAGGCCGTGCAGCGCCTCGGCGGCGCGTCGCGCGGAGGCGTCGTCGACGACCTCGATGCCGGTGATCAGCCGCACCTCGTCGAGGTTCGGCGTGACCACCGTGGCCTGCGGTATCAGGGTGTGCCGCACCGCGTCGAGAGCCTCCGCGTGCAGCAGGGGATCGCCGTGCATCGACGCGCACACCGGGTCGACCACGAGCGGCACCGGCCGATCGCGGCCGATGCCGACCTCCGCGCACACCGCGGCGACCGCCTCGATGATCCCGGTGGAGGCGAGCATGCCGGTCTTGGCGCCCGAGACCCCGATGTCCTCCACCACGCACCGCACCTGCGCGGCCACCGTCTCGGGCGGGATCTCGTGAAAGCCGCTGACGCCCACGGAGTTCTGCACGGTCACGGCCGCGACGGCGACGCAGGCGTGCACGCCGCACATCGCCATGGTGCGCGAGTCGGCCTGGATGCCGGCCCCGCCACCCGAGTCGGTTCCGGCGATGGTGAGGGCTCGGACCGGGGTTCGGCCCTTCGGGGCCAGGGGCAGCAGCTTCACGGCTGCGACCCTACCGATTCGATCGGGACGTAGACCTGGCCGCCCGCGCCGGCGAATTCGGCGGCCTTGCCGGCCAGCCCGGCCCGCACGTCCGCGGAGATCCGCATCGAGCAGAACTTCGGGCCGCACATCGAGCAGAAGTGGGCCTTCTTGGCCGGCTCCGCCGGCAGCGTCTCGTCGTGGAACGCGCGGGCGGTGTCCGGGTCGAGGGACAACGCGAACTGGTCGTGCCACCGGAATTCGAACCGGGCGCGGGAGAGCGCGTCGTCGCGTTCCCGGGCGCGCGGGTGGCCCTTGGCGAGGTCTGCCGCGTGGGCGGCGATCCTGTACGCGATCACCCCGGTCTTGACGTCGTCCCGATCGGGCAGGCCCAGGTGCTCCTTCGGCGTGACGTAGCAGAGCATCGCGGTGCCGGCCCGGGCGATCATCGCGGCGCCGATCGCCGAGGTGATGTGGTCGTAGGCGGGAGCGATGTCGGTGGTGAGCGGCCCGAGGGTGTAGAAGGGGGCCTCCTCGCACAGCTCCTCCTCGAGCCGCACGTTCTCCTCGATCAGGTGCATCGGCACGTGTCCGGGACCCTCGATCAGCACCTGGACGCCGTGCGACTTCGCGACGCGGGTGAGTTCCCCGAGCGTGCGCAGCTCGGCGAACTGGGCGGCGTCGTTGGCGTCGGCGACGGAGCCGGGACGCAGGCCGTCGCCGAGGGAGATCGTCACGTCGTAGCGCTGCAGGATCTCGCACAGCTCGGCGAAGTGTGTGTACAGGAACGACTCCCGATGGTGCGCCAGGCACCATGCGGCCATGATGGCGCCGCCGCGCGAGACGATGCCGGTCACCCGGTGCGCGGTGAGCGGGATGTGCCGCAGCAGCACCCCGGCGTGGACGGTCATGTAGTCGACGCCCTGCTCGCACTGTTCGATCACGGTGTCGCGGTACATCTCCCAGGTCAGCGCGGCCGGATCCCCACCGGCCTGCTCGACGGCCTGGTAGATCGGCACCGTGCCGACGGGCACCGGCGAGTTGCGCAGGATCCACTCGCGGGTCTCGTGGATGCGCGGGCCGGTGGACAGGTCCATGACGGTGTCGGCCCCCCACCGGGTCGCCCACACCATCTTGTCGACCTCCTCGGCGATCGAGGAGGTCACCGCGCTGTTGCCGATGTTCGCGTTGACCTTCACCCCGAACGCCTTGCCGATGACCATCGGCTCGAGCTCGGGGTGGCGGTGGTTCGCCGGGATCACGGCCCGGCCGGCGGCGACCTCGGCGCGGACCGTCTCGGCGGGTACGCCCTCGCGGGCGGCGCAATAGCGCATCTCCGGGGTGACGACGCCCGCGCGGGCGGCGGCGAGCTGCGTGCCCGGGTGCCGCGGCCACCCGGCCCGCAGTGCCGGCAGGCCCGCGGCCAGGTCGACCACGACGTCGGACTCGGTGTACGGCCCGGACGTGTCGTACAGGTCGTGGTGCTCGCCGGTGGTCAGGTGGACCCGGCGTACCGGGACCGACATCCCCGGTTCCCCGGGCACGGCGACGTAGTGCTTGGTGCTGCCCTCGATGGGGCCGGTGGTGACGGCGCCCGCGCCGGACGCGGACGAGCCGGATACAGCTGTGCTCACGAGATGATCTCCCTACGCCGGAATTACCCGGTCAGGTTCTACGGTCGACGGCCCCGAGCCGTCCTCTCAGCCCGCTGGTGCGAGCTCCCGTGTGGTTGCGATGTGCGGTGCCACCATAGCGCAGCACCGTGCCGGGGGCAGGACGGCACCGCGCGGGGGGTGGCAGGGCAGCACCGTGTCGGGGGCAGGACAGATATTTGCCGCCTACGTCTCGGCGGATACACCCTGCATGCTCTATAGTGGCGTAGGTCACAGTTCGGTTACGGCACCACGGAGGGGATCATGCTCGTCAACTCGCCGCGTACCGAGGTGACCGACAACAAGGATCAGAACCGCTTCGAGCTACGCCTCAACGGGGATCTTGTCGGGATCCTCGGGTATTTCGACACGGATCGTCCCTCGGGCGTGCCCGGGCGCAACCATCCCGTCGTCGATTTCCTGCACACCGTCATCGTCGAGGACTTCGGGCACCGTGGGCTCGCGGGGGTGCTCGTGGGCCACTCCCTGGATCTCGCGCGTCAGCGTGGCTGGCGGGTCCGGCCCGTGTGCACCTACGTGCAACGGTTCCTCACCGCCCACCCCGAGTACCGGGACGTCGTCCTGCCGCTCGAGCCGACCGCCGGCCGTCGCTGACGCGCGGATTCCGCCCCGCCGTGACCGGGTCGCCTCAGTCGGCGAGGTCGACGACGACGGGCGCGTGGTCGCTCGCGCCCTTGCCCTTGCGCTCGTTGCGGTCGATCTCCGCGCCGGAGACCCGCGCCGCGAGCGCGGGGGAGCCGAGGACGAAGTCGATGCGCATGCCCTGGCGCTTCGGGAAGCGCAGCTGGGTGTAGTCCCAGTAGGTGTACACACCCGGGCCCGGGGCGTGCGGGCGCACCACGTCGGTGAAGCCGCCGTCGAGGAAGGCGCGGAACGCCTCCCGCTCCGGCTCCGACGTGTGCGTCCGACCCTCGAAGAACGCCGGATCCCACACGTCCTCGTCGGTGGGAGCGATGTTCCAGTCACCGACGAGCGCGATCTGCTTCTGCGGGTCGGCGGCGAGCCAGGCCTGTGCGTCGGCCCGCAGCTTCGCCAGCCACTCGAGCTTGTAGACGTAGTGGGGATCGGCCAGCTCACGGCCGTTGGGCACGTACAGGCTCCACACCCGCACGCCGCCGCACGTCGCGCCGATCGCCCGGGCCTCCTGAGCCGGGTCGGCGTCCGGGTCCTTGGTGAACCCGGGCTGGTCCTCGAACCCGACCTGCACGTCGTCGAGACCGATGCGGGAGGCGATGGCGACGCCGTTCCACTGGGAGAGCCCCACGTGCGCCACCCGGTAGCCGAGTTCTTCGAACCGCTCGTACGGGAACTGCTCGTCCTTGCACTTGGTCTCCTGCATGGCGAGCACATCGGTGCCCGTCCGCTGCAGCCAGTCGAGGATCCGGTCGGTACGGGCACGGACGGAGTTCACGTTCCAGGTAGCAAGACGCACGTCCCCACTCTAGGCGAGCGGACCGACAGGTTCCGTGGCGTACCGGTAGCGGTGGTGCTCGACGAATCCGAGCGCCCGGTACAGGCCCCGAGCGGCGGTGTTCCCCGCCGCGACCTGCAGGTATGCGTGGGTGGCGCCGTGGTCGCGACCCCACTGCAGCAGGGCCCCGCACACGAGCGTGCCGAGGCCGTTCCGGCGGTGCGCGGCGGCCACCTCGACCGCGGTCAGGCCTACCCAGCGGCGGCCGTCGGGGGCGTCGGTGACCGCGGCCCGGGCGATCGCCAGGGTCTCCGTGTCGCCGCCGATGCGGCCGAAGCCCAGGACGCCGCCCAGGACGGACTCGACGACCGCCCGGCCATCGGCAGGCATCGGCGCGCCGCGGTAGCGGTACAGCGACAGCCACCCGGGGTCCGGGCCGGCGCTCACGGTCACGGGGGTGGCGACGCCGGGCAGCGGCACGTTGTCGAGGTCGGCGGCCAGCACCTGCACCTCGTCGCTCGGTGCCCACCCGTGCGGGAGCCGGGCGAGCCGGTCCGGCAGCAGGAGCCGCAGCGGCAGGCCGCGGACCGCGAACCACTCGCGCATCCGGGCGTGCGCGTCCGGATCGAGGGGGTCGGCGACCGTGCCCGGGTCGCCGAGCGGGGTGGCGGAATTCGCGCGGCCGGTGAAGCCGGCGCCGGCCCGCAGGAGCCAGCCGTCGATCCAGCCCTGTTCCAGCCCGGGCCAGGCGGCAGCCGCGGCGTTCTCGAGGGCGCGGATCTCACCGGTGCGGATCGGCCGGGCACCGAGGGCCTTGAGCGCGACCACGGCCTCGGGCGCGACCTGCACGAGGCGGCCGCCGGCGGTGCGCACCACCACGGCCGGTTCGAGGGAGACCAGCTCGCCGATCACGTCGGTCATCGGGTGGCTGTAGCCGGCGGGCAGCCGGTAGCGCAGCACCACCCGGGTGCCGACGGGTACGGACTGCTCGGTCGTCACCGGCGCGTCAGTCCTCGTCGTCGTCGTGGCCGAACGGGTCCTCGACCGTCCCGGGCACCCAGCTGAGGCCGGGCACGCCCCACCCCGCCCGCTTGATCGTCTTCTTGGCGGCGCGGGCGTTGCGTCCGATGAGCTTGTCGACGTACAGGTAGCCGTCGAGGTGGCCGACCTCGTGCTGCAGCATCCGGGCGAAGAAGCCGTGGCCCTCGATCTCGATCGGGTTGCCCTCGGCGTCGGTGCCGGTGACCTTCGCCCACTCGGCGCGCCCGGTGGGGAACTGCTCGCCGGGGACCGACAGGCACCCCTCGACGTCGTCGTCGGGGTCGGGCATCGTCTCCGGGATCTCCGACGTCTCGAGCACCGGGTTGATCACCTCGCCGCGGCGGCGGACCACGTTGCCGGCCTCGTCCAGGTCGGGGCAGTCGTAGACGAACAGCCGCAGGTCGACACCGACCTGGTTGGCGGCGAGACCGACGCCGTTCGCCGCATCCATCGTCTCGTACATGTCGGCGATCAGCTGGGCCAGTTCGGCCGGCGACTGGGTGACCGGTTTCGTCGGGTGATGCAGGACGGGGTCACCGACGATCCGGATCGGAAGTATTGCCATGGTGCAAGAGGATAGTGGGCAGGACTCGCCTGTCCGTTGAGCCGGTACCTGTCGTACCACCGTGGTTGAATTGCCCTCGGAAACACCCGGGTCCGATCGGACCTCGGCGTGATTCGAGGCAGTCGAGGAGTGAGATGGACGGCGCAGCAGCGCAAATCGGTAACGAATCCGAGCAGGTTTCCGACCGGAGCAACCACGCCGAGAACAACCACGCCGAGAACAACCACCCCGCGGCCGGCCCGGACGAGGCCGGCACGGACGGTCTCTCTCGCCGGGAGCGCGACATCCTCGCCTTCGAGCGGCAGTGGTGGAAGTACGCCGGTGCCAAGGAAGAGGCGATCAAGGAACTCTTCGGTCTGTCCGCGACCCGCTACTACCAGGTCCTCAACGCGCTGGTGGACCGGCCGGAGGCGCTGGCGGCCGACCCCATGCTCGTCAAGCGGTTGCGCCGGCTGCGGGCCAGCCGGCAGAAGGCCCGCGCCGCGCGCCGGCTCGGCTTCGAGATCACCAAGTAGTACGAGTACGACGGTGATCCGGCGGGCGCGGCAACTAAGGTCGAGAGCGTGAGCACAACCTCGGAATCGTCGGGTCCGCCGCTGCGAGCGCTCGCGATGGTGCTGATCTCTCTCGCCATCCTGTTCGCCGGCCTCGGTCTCGCCTCGCTCGGAGGCTCCGATTCCGAGAGCCCGGCTCCCGAGCCGACGACCGAGCCCGCGGCCGCGCCGGCGACCACGTCCGCGACGTCGGCGCCGCTCGCCGCGACGTCGGCGAGGACGACCGCCCCCGGTGCGGCTCCGTCGGCCACGACGACGGTCTCCGCCACCACGTCGGCGGGGGCCGCCGCCCCCGTGCGGGTGCTCAACAACAGCAACGTCTCGGGCCTGGCCGCCCAGACGGCCGGCCTGCTCGAGGACGAGGGATTCACCGTTGCGGAGACGGGCAACTACAGCGACGGCGTGATCGAAACCACGTCCGTGTACTACGGCACGGGCCCGGGGGAGCGGCAGACCGCGGAGGCGGTGGCCGAGGCACTGGGGGTGACGGCCCAGCCGCGCTTCGCCGGGATCCAGGACTCGTCGCCGGGCGTCATCGTCATCGTCACCTCGCCGTGAGGGCTTCCGCCCCCCGGCTATGATCAGGTGACTTTTCGCCACTTCGAAGGAGCGGTTTGATGGCCTCGAGTTCCACCCGTCGCATGTCCTGGCGTGCCCTGGCCCCGATCGTCGCGATCGCTGCGGTGGGCCTGAGCGCGTGCTCGAACAGCGAGGAGCCGAGCGACACCCCCGGCACCACCCCGCCGGTGTGGACGGGTTCCGCGGCGCCGGAGGGCGCCGACGAGGCCCACGGCGGCAGCGCTGTCCCGGGGGAGGCCACGACGGGCGCGGCGGGCGGCACCGGCGGCGCGGAGCACTCCGCCGAGCTGCGGACCCCGGCCGGTGCGGCCGCCGGCACGGTCACCTTCACCGAGGTCGACGGAGGCGTCGAGGCGACCGTCGAGCTCGAGGGCATGCCGGTCGGCTACCGCGGCGTCCACGTCCACGAGGTCGGCAAGTGCGAGACCAACTCCACCGCCCCGACCGGCGGCGAGCCCGGCAACTTCCTGTCCGCGGGCGGGCACCTGCAGGCCGGCGGCAACACCAGCATCCCCGAGAGCGGTGACCTCGGTGCGGTCGTGGTGCGCGAGGGCGGCTCCGGATCGCTGACCGTCACCACCGAGGCGTTCACCCTCGACGACCTGCAGGGCGGGGACGGCACGTCCGTCGTCGTCCACCAGGAAACCGCCGGCGGCGAGCGTCTCGCCTGCGGCGTCGTCTCCTGACGGCCACCTCCCGAAACTCTACTTGCAGGGCCCCGGCGACCGGCGACGGTCGCCGGGGCCCTGTGGTTGGATCGATTCGTGCCTGTACCGTTTCCCGGTTCACCCCGCCCGACTCTCGGCGTCGAGTGGGAGATCGCGCTGGTGGACAAGAAGACGCGCGACCTGTCGAACACCGCCGCAGTCGTCTTCGACGCGGTCGAGCAGCGCGCCGGGCAGACCCCGCGGCTCACCAAGGAGTTCCTCCGCAACACCGTCGAACTCGTCACCGACGTGCACGACACCGTCGCCGAGGCCGTCGACGACCTGGCCGAATCCCTCGACCTGCTGCGCACCGCCGCCGATCCCGCGGGGGTGGATCTGATCTGCGCCGGCACCCATCCGTTCGGACAGTGGACCGACCAGGTCGTCACCCGGTCCCCGGACTACGACGAGATGATCGAGCGCACCCGCTGGTGGGGCCGGCAGATGCTCATCTGGGGCGTGCACGTCCACGTCGGTGTCTCGTCCGCGGAGAAGGTCATCCCGATCCTCAACGCGTTGCTGGTGAAGTACCCGCACATGCTGGCGCTGTCGGCCTCCTCACCGATCTGGGCGGGCGTGGACACCGGCTACGCGAGCAACCGTGCCCTGATGTTCCAGCAGCTGCCGACGGCCGGACTGCCGTACCACTTCGAGAGCTGGGCCCAGTACGAGAGCTTCATCGAGGACCAGCTCAAGTCCGGGGTCATCACGAAGCCGGGCGGCATGCACTGGGACATCCGCCCGTCGCCGCGGTGGGGCACCATCGAGGTCCGGGTCTTCGACGGCATCACCAACAAGGCCGAGCTGGCCGCCCTCGTCGCCCTCGTGCACTCGCTCGTCGTGTACTACGACGAGCGACTCGAGCGGGGCGAGCAGCTGCCCACCCTGCAGCCGTGGCACGTCAAGGAGAACAAGTGGCGCGCCGCCCGCTACGGCCTCGAGGCCGAGGTGATCCTCGACCCGGTGTGCCACGAGCGCCTCGTCACCGACGACCTGAACGATCTGCTCGAGCAGCTCACTCCCACGGCGGCGCGGCTCGGCTGTGCGGACGAACTCGCCCAGGTGGCGCAGATCCCCGTGCGGGGAGCCTCCTACCAGCGGCAGCGCCGGATCGCGGAGCAGACCGGCGGCGACCTCGTCGCGGTGGTGGACTCGCTGGTGGAGGAACTGCGCGCCTGAACGATCGGCCGCGTTCCCGCACAGTTCACACGCTGTTTACCATGTATCGGTGTCGATCCGAGGGGTGGAGCGCCCGAAGGCGCAGCCGGCGCATGTGCCGCAACTGTTCGTTCCCCTCGCTCTGACCGGCGCGATCCTGGGTGTCCTCGTGGCCGAGGCGGTCGCGCGGTACAGCGGGTTCCCCGGGCCGCTCCCCGGACTCGTCGGCGACGTCGTCGCGATCCCGAAGTCGGCGTCCGTGCCGTGGGCCGGTCTCGCGCTGGCGATGGTGGGCCTGACCGCGCGCCTGCGGTACGTGGCGGTCGGTGCCGCGGTGCTGCTCGACGGGGCGTTCGCGGCCGAGCGGTACCTCACCGGCGGCCCCCTGACGGTGGGGAACGGGCCGACGATCGTGCTCGTGCTGCTGGCCGGATACGCCGCGGTCGCGTTGCAGGGCGGCCCGCGCCGCGGTGCGCTGCGCGGCATCGCGCTCGGGGTGCTGCTGGTGCTCTCGGTCAAGATCGGCGACACGTGGCTCGAACTGACCGCACGGACCCGGCCGGACGTGCTCGACGAGTACGTCCAGCTCGCCGACCACGCCCTGGGCAATCCGTCGTGGCTGGCGGGCCGGGCTCTCGAATGGCTCGGGCCCGGCGTGTACGCGGTGCTGCACTGGGTGTACATCGAGCTGCCCGTCGCGGCGATCGTCGTCGCCGTGTACCAGCTCCGCAACGTCGGCGGCGGCCGCCCCTGGCCCGCACACCACCTGGTGCGCACCTTCCTGCTCATCGGCCTGGTGGGGCCGCTGGTCTACATGCTGTTCCCGGTGGTGGGCCCGATCTTCGCGTTCGGCGACCACGGCGCGGGCTGGCAGGTGGGGACCTTCTGGCCGGCTGCGGTGCCGTGGAATCCCGACCCGCAGCCGATCCCGTTCGACGCGGTCACCCCGCGCAACTGCATGCCGAGCCTGCACACCGCGTGGGCGCTGGCGCTGTTCCTGCACACCCGGGGCGGCCCCGGTTGGCTGCGGCTGCTCGGCACCGGGTGGCTCGGCTGCACCCTCGCCGCCACGCTGGGCTTCGGCTACCACTACGGCGTGGACCTCGTCTCCGGCGCGGTGCTGTGCCTGACGCTCGAGGCCGCGCTGCGCGACCCGGACCGCGGCTGGGGCTGGTTCCGCATCCGCCTCGTCGCGGGCGGCACGGCGGTGCTGGCCGCGCAGCTGGCGGCCTACCGGTACCTGCCGGGTCTCATGGCGGAGCACGCTCCGCTCGCCGGGCCCCTCCTGCTCGGTTCGCTGGTGGTGGTGGCGGTGGCCTTCCACGTCACGTTCCATGCGGCCGACGGCGATCGCCGGCCGGATGCGGTCAGCTCCCGTCCGGCGACTGCTCGTCGCCGCTGAGCAGACCGTCGCGGCCGAGCTGCTCCCGGTAGGCGAGCCGGCCCACCCGGTGGGCGATGACGGGAGCGGTCAGCACCATGAACATGCCCGCCAGCGCCAGCATCCAGATGTCGACGTTGCCCCGCAGGATGAGCATCGCGCCGCCGAGCACGAACAGCAGGCCGACCACCTGCGGTTTCGTTGCCGGATGCATGCGCGAGAGGGTGTCGCGGAAGCGCACGATGCCGACCGCTGCGGTGAGGGAGATGACCGAGCCGATCAGGATGAGGACGTGGCCGACGAGTTCCAGCACGGTGGTCACTGGTCGTCACGCACCCGGAATCGTGCCACCGACACCGAGCCGATGAATCCGACGAGGGCCAGAGCGACGACGGCCGGCACGATCGTCGTATCCCGGCTGTGCACCGCCCACGCGGCGAGCCCGCACATCGCGATGGCCAGCAGTGCGTCGAGGGCGATCAGCCGGTCCAGCGAGGTGGGGCCGGCCAGCACCCGGTAGGTGATGAGCGCGGCCGCGACCACCAGCAGAGCGCCCGAGAGCGCCAGTATCACCGTCATCACGCCTCCTCCCGGACGACCCAGGGGCTGGGCTGCCATTCGTTGTTGCGTTCGAACGTCGAGATCAGCAGGCGTTCGATGCGCCGCGCGGAGCGGTAGAAGTCCGCGACCTTCCGGTCGGTGCCCACGTCCAGGACGTGGACGTGGACGATCCGGCGGGCCTGGTCGATCTCGAGGACCATCGTGCCGGGGATGTTGTTCATGATGTCCGCCCACAGAGTGAGCACCAGGTCGGACTTGATGGTGAGCCGGCACCGCAGCACACCGGTCACCGGCGGCGGCGCCGGCCGGATCGCGAGCCACCCGACCGAGACCGTGGACTTCATCGTATCCACGAAGATCACGGCGGCCAGGCGCACGGCGGACAGCACGTGCAGGCGGCCCTCGACGGGCACCCGCGGCAGCGGCAGCATCACTGTGACGATCACCGCGACGGCGATCCCGCCGAGCAGGTTCGCGGCGCTGAAGGTGCCCCACAACAGCACCCACACCAGCGTCATCCAGCCCAGGACGAACAGGCGGAGCAGATTCGACCGGCTCGTCACGGCTGACCTCCCAGCACGGCTTCGATGTAGACGGACCGATCCCGCAGGTTCTCGGCGGCACGGTCGCTGATGTCGACGAGCGGGCCGGCGAACACGGTCAGGGCCAGGCCGACGACGACGAGACCGATCGTCGGAACCAGCATTGCCGGGGGCATGCGCCCGACGTCGGCCCGGTCCGAGAAGGCGACCTCCATCCCGGATTCGTCGATCAGCGCGGACGGGGCGGCGTCGGCGAGGCCGCCCTCGGGGGCGTCGGCGCGGGCCCGCCAGAAGGCCTTGGTCCACACCCGGGCGACGACGTACAGGGTGAGGAGGCTCGTGACGGTGCCGCCCGCAACCAGCACCCACGCCAGGACGGATCCGTCGGCGGCGCCGGCCTGCAGCAGGGCCACCTTCCCGATGAACCCGGAGAACGGGGGGATGCCCCCGAGGTTCAGCGCCGGGACGAGGAACGCGATCGCGAGGACCGGGCTGGCGAGGGCGAGTCCGCCGAGCCGCCGCAGCGACGCCGAGCCGGCCTGCCGCTCGATCAGGCCGACCACGAGGAACAGCGTCGTCTGGACCAGGATGTGATGGGCGACGTAGTACACGGCGCCGGACAACCCCGCCTGCGTCGAGAGGGCGATCCCGAACACCATGTAGCCGATGTGGCTGACGAGGGTGAACGACAGCAGGCGCTTGATGTCGTTCTGGGCGATGGCGCCGAGGATGCCGATCACCATCGTCAGCAGGCCGGCCACCAGGAGCACGTTGTCGAGCTCGCCGCCCGGGAACAGCAGCGTGTGCGCCCGGATGATGGCATAGACGCCGACCTTCGTGAGCAGGCCGGCGAACACGGCGGTGACCGGCGCCGGGGCGGTGGGGTACGAGTCCGGCAGCCACGTCGACAGCGGGAACACCGCCGCCTTGATGCCGAACGCGACGAGGAGCACGCCGAAGATCGCGGCGCGGGTGCCCTCCGGCACGTCGTCCATCCGCACCGCCATCTGCGCCAGGTTCAGGGTGCCGGTGGCGGCGTACGCGAACCCCATGCCGGCCAGGAAGATCAGCGACGAGACCATCGAGACCATCACGTAGGAGACGCCGGCGCGGACCCGGTCCGCGCTCGCCCCCAGGGTGAGCAGCACGAACGACGCCGCGAGCAGCACCTCGAACCCGACGAAGAGGTTGAACAGGTCGCCGGCGAGGAATGCGTTGCACACGCCCGCGGTCAGTGCCAGGTACGTCGGCAGGAAGATCGACACGGGCTGCTGGTCGTTGCCGTCGTGGATGCCCTGTCCGACCGCGTACAGCATGACGGCGAGCAGCACGATCGCCGACACCACCAGCATCAGCGCCGCGAGCCGGTCGACCACCAGGGAGATCCCGATGGGGGAGTCCCATCCGCCGACCTGCACGACCGCGATGCCGTCCCGGTCGGCGAGGTACAGCAGCAGGCCCGAGACCACCAGCACGGCGACGAGCGCAACGAGGGTCACGGCCCGCTGAGCGCGGGGCCGGCGCCCGAGGATCAGCGTCGCGGCCGCCGCCAGCATCGGGATGAGGACGGGCAGCGGGGTCAGCGCCGTCGCGGACAGGATCATCGGGTCCTTCCTCCCCGGGACGGTGCGTCGTCCCCGCGGGCCGTCTCACCGTCGCTGTAGGCCGAATCCGTCTCGTCGTCGAAGTCGCCGTCGTGCAGGTCCTCGTAGGATTCGAGGTCCTCCAGGTTGACGAGTTCCTCCAGGGGGATCGGGTTGCCGGCCGCGTCGAACGCGTCGCCGCTGCGGCTCGGCAGGCCGGTGAGCGGATCGTCCGAACGGTCGCGGTCGGGGGCCTCGGCGGGCGAGCGCCGCTGCGACACCTTGGTGTCCTCGGGGTCGTTCTCGACCTCGTCGCGGGCACTGAGCGTGAACGACCGGTACGTGAGCGCCAGCACGAAGCCGGCCACGCCCATGGTGATGACGATCGCCGTGAGGATCATCGCCTGTGCCAGCGGGTCGGCCATGTTCTCGTGCAGGTCGTTGCGGGCACCGACCACGGGCGGGCCGCCGGCCGGCCCGGCGAGGGTGAGGATCAGCAGGTTGATGCCGTTGCCGATCAGCAGCAACCCCAGCAGCATCTTGATGATGCTGCGCTCGAGCAGCAGGTACACCCCGGAGGCGACCAGCACCCCGACCAGAGCGAGCATGGTCAGATTCGCGCTCATCGCTTCTCACCCACGATCTCCGCATCGAGACGCGCGCCGAGACTGCGGAGCACGTCGAGTACCAGGCCGACGACGATCAGATACACCCCCAGGTCGAAGAACAGTGCGGTGACGAGCTTGATGTCGCCGAGCAGCGGCAGAGTCATCTCGACGGTCGCCGACGACAGCGGCGGCGCACCGAGGAACAGGGAGACCAGGGCGGTCCCCGCCGAGAACGTCAGACCCAGGCCGAGGATCTTGCCCGCGTCGATGGGCACCGCCTCGCCGAGCTCGTAACGGCCACCGGCCAGATACCGCAGCACCAGCGCAAGCCCCGCGATCAGGCCGCCGGCGAAGCCGCCGCCGGGCGCGTTGTGCCCGGCGAAGAAGAAGTAGACCGACAGCACCATCATCGTCGGGAACACCAGGCGGGTCGTGACCTCGAGGACCAGCGAGCGGTGCCGCGGGTCGATGAGGTCCCCGCCGCGCAGCCACGTCGTCTCGGTGCTCGACGACATCGCGTCGAGCTGCGCCGCGGGGGCGTCCGAGACGCGCGGCGCCGAACCGAAGCGGCGGGTGCGGAACACCAGGCTCGCCACGCCCGTCGCCGCGACGAGCAGCACGGAGATCTCCCCGAGGGTGTCCCACGCCCGGATGTCGACGAGCAGCACGTTGACCACGTTCTTGCCGTTGCCGAGTTCGTAGGCCGCCTCCGGCAGCAGCAGCGCGATCGGGTCGGCGGTGCGGGCGTTCGTGGCGAACACCCCGATCGTCGTGACCGCGACGCCGACGGCGATGCCGAGCAGGGCACGCGGCAGCTTCCGGCCCACCACGTGTTCGGGACGGGACTCGGCGGGGAGCTTGCGCAGCACCAGCACGAAGATGACGAGGGTCAGCGTTTCGACGAGGAACTGCGTGAGCGCGAGGTCCGGGGCGCCCTGCAGGGCGAACAGGAATCCGCACCCGTAGCCGGTCAGGCCCACGAGCAGCACGCCGGCGAGGCGGTTGCGCATCACCGTCGCGGCCAGGGCGCCGCACATGATGATGGCCGCCGCCGCGAACTGGACGGACGAGTCCCACCACCGCACCGCCATGTCCCGCTCGGGGCCGAACACCAGCAGCAGCGTGGTGGGCAGCACCACCAGGGTGACCAGGATGATGCCCTGGGTCAGCGGCAGCGAGCCCCGCTGGGTGGAACCGGTCAGCCGTATCGACACGGTGTCCATGAAGCGCAGCGTCGCGTCGTACATGCGGTCGGCGTTGCCGAACAGCTGACGCTCGAACTTCACGCGGGAGATCGCGCGGTGGGCGAAGTACAGCGCGGTGCCACCGGCCACGACGACGGCGGTCAGCACGAGGGGGAGGCCGACGCCGTGCCACAGCGCGAGGTGGTAGGGCTTGTCCAGGGTGCTGGGCAGCGTGTCCGCGTAGGGGGACAGCAGCGTGTCGAGCCACGGCGCCGCGAGTCCGGCGGCCAACCCGCCGAAGGCCAGGACGGTCGGGGAGAACAGCAGCAGCGGGCCGGCGGCGTGGAAGTTCTGCACGGCCGGACTCGGGCGCTTGAGCTGCTTGCGTCCGAAGGCGCCCCACACGAACCGGATGCTGTACGCCAGGGTGAGGATCGACCCGGCGACGATCGCGGTGAGTACCGCGATCCGGGCCCACGGGCTCAGCAGGGTCGTCACCTGCACGGCCTCGAGGGCGGCCTCCTTGCCGACGAACCCGATGAACACGGGCAGGCCGCCCATGCTCATCGCGGCGACGGCCGCGACGGCCGCGAGGAACGGCGCCCGCTTCCCGAGGTGCGCGAGCTTGCGGATGTCGCGGGTGCCGGCGCCGTGGTCGACGATGCCGACCACCATGAACAGGCAGGCCTTGAACATCGCATGGGCCACGACCATGGCCATGCCGGCCAGCGCCGCCTCCCGGCTGCCGATCCCCACCAGGGCGATGAGGAAACCGAGCTGGCTGACGGTGCCGAACGCCAGGATCAGCTTCAGGTCGAAGGCCCGGAACGCGCGCCAGCCGGCGAGCAGCATCGACGCCAGGCCGAGGGTGACGACGATGGGCCGCCACGGCGCCGCATCGGCGAACGCCGGAGCCAGCCGCGCCACCAGATAGATGCCCGCCTTCACCATCGCGGCGGCGTGCAGGTACGCGGAGACGGGGGTCGGGGCTGCCATCGCGCCGGGCAGCCAGAAGTGCAGCGGCACCACCGCGGACTTCGACAGGGCGCCGACCAGCACCAGGGCGACGCCCACCCCGGCCAGCCAGCCGCTCGGGGCGGCCGCGATCACGTCGGAGAGGTTGTAGCTGCCCACCAGCTGCCCGAGCACGATGATGCCGACGAGCATCGCGAGGCCACCCGCGGTGGTGACGAGCAGGGCCTGGGTGGCGGCGCGGCGGCTCGACGCCCGCTCCGCGTAGTGGCCGACCAGCAGGAACGACAGCACGGTGGTCAGTTCCCAGAACGTGTAGAGGACCAGCATGTTGTCGCTGGTCACCAGGCCGAACATGGCGCCGGCGAAGGCGACCATCTCGGCGGCGAAGATCCCCAGGCGGGGCTCGTCGTCGGTGAAGTACCGGGCGCAGTAGAGCAGGATGAGCGCGCCGATGCCCAGCACCAGCGCCGACATGATCGCCGCGAGGGAGTCGAAGCGCATGTCGATGTTCATCGACAGGCCCGGCGCCCACGCGATGTGCAGCGTGCGTTCCGTGCCCCAGTTGCCGATCACCCAGCCGAGGCTCGCCAGTGGCACGAGCGCCAGCGGTAGGAACGCATTTCTCCCCATGACTCTGACCAGAGGCGGCGCAACGAGAGCGGCGACCGCGTGGGCGATGAGTATGGCGAGCAAAGGCACTCCGTCGGGGTCGGGCCTGGCGGCGGGGTGTAACAGGCTTGCAAGTGTTGTGCAGCACCCACAGGGGGCGATGCCCGAGCCGCGCGGACCCGGGAAATCCCGATGCACGTGCTGCTCTGCAAATGGACAAATCGGATTCGGTGTCAGCTTACCGGCAGCATTCGCACGGTTGCGAATCGGCCGCCGACGCTCCGATGTCCGATTCCCATCGTAGAGTGCCCCCATGCCCGAGACCGGACCGATCCGTACCGCCGCGCTCGCGTACGTCCGCGACGGACGCCTGTTGCAGACCCGTTCCGCCGGCAAGACCGCCTTCTACATGGCGGGCGGCAAGATCGATCCCGGCGAGACCCCCGAGCAGGCCCTGCACCGGGAGATCCGCGAGGAACTCGGCGTCGGCCTCGTCGACGGCACCGTCGCCGAGGTCGGGATCTTCGAGGCCGAGGCCTTCGGCCATCCGGTCGGCACTCGCCTGCACATGACCTGCTTCACGGCCGAGCTGGCCGGGGAACCGCGCCCGGCGGCGGAGATCGCCGAACTCGGCTGGTTCACCGTCGCCGAGTACGCTGCCCTGCCCGAGGTCGCGCCGGGTTCGATGCTGGTGTTCGAGCACCTGCACGCCCTCGGTCTCGTCCGGGCCGAGTGAGACCGGCCACGTCAGCTCCGGCAGCGCCACGCGCATACCGCGCCCGTCGCCGCCAGCGCACCGGTGAGCAGCCGCGGGTCGGCGGGTAGCGCCCAGACCGCGGCCACCGTGGCGGCCGCGACCGGCAGCACCAGGCCCATCGCGGCGATCGGTGCCGCACCCGGCAGCGCCGCCCCCAGCGCCAGGCCGGTGCCCGCGGCGACCAGCGCCACACGCACCAGCAACTGCGGGCCGTCCGCCGCGGTGTCGGGCCACAGCGCCGCGGTCAGCGTGACGACCAGGGCCACCCCCAGGCCCAGCTCGACCCGCGGGACCCGCCACGCGAGCGCGGCTCCCGCCGCGACCGCCAGCACCCCGGCCGCGGGAACCCACGCGGACACCTCCCTCCCGGCCAGGTCGTCGACCAGCGGGTACGCCGCGGCCGTCGCCCCGATCGCGGCGACGGGGAACCGGCCGTCTGCGAAGGGCAGGAAACGGCCGACGGCCTCCGCACCGAGCACCGTCGCGGCGAGCACGGCCGCGGCGGCCAGCCACATCCACGCCGCAGCCGAGGTGGCCTGCTCGCCCGCCCAGCCGGCGAGCACGTGCATGCCGACGGTCAGCGCCGCCGTCGCCCCGACCGCGACGATCGGCAGCCGCGCCTCCGGCCGCTGCACCCGGGCCCCGGCCCCCGCGACGAATGCGGCGAGCACCACGGCCCCGGCTGCGACGGCGAGCGGCCACTGCAGCGGCGACGGCAGCGCCGACGACTGCAGGGACGTCCCCATCGGGCCGGCGAGCAGGAACACCGCCCACGCCCCGACGACCACCGCCCACTGCCCGATCGGTTCGCCCCACGCCGCGGCGACCGCCGCCCCGAGCAGGATCCCGGCGGCTCCCGCACTGATCAGGGGCAGCACGGTGAGGGTGTCGGGGTCGGCGGCAGGTACCGCGAACCGCACCGTCCCCAGCACCACCGTGCAGCCGGCCGCCAGCAACCACGCCGTGCGGCGCGACCCCGAGCGTTGCAGGCCCGCGACCGCCAGCACCGCCGCCACCGCGAACACGATCGGCCCGGTGGCGCTGCCCGTCGCGGCGGGGAGCGCCACCCCGTCCACCGCTACGGCGAAGCCGGCGAGGGCGCCCGCGCACAACGCCGCGAGACCCGCGACCGGCTCGTCCAACCGCACCGTCGCCGCCGGCATCGTCAGCGCCCCTCGGCGTAGGCCCGCAGGTGTTCGACCTGCGCGGCCTCCAGCGACGGGCGCACCGCCTTCCGCGCCGCCGCGACGTCGTCGGCGGTGACGGCCGCGGCGTCGACGCTGCGGCGCATCGCCGCGAGCGCGGCCTCCCGCAGGAGCGCCGAGCAGTCCGCCGCGGAGTAGCCGTCGAGGTCCGCGGCGAGGGCGCCGAGGTCCACATCGTCGGCCAGCGGCACCGACTTGCCCGCGGTGCGCAGGATCGCGGCGCGCGCCTCGGCGTCCGGCGGCGGCACGAACACCAGCCGCTCGAGCCGGCCGGGGCGCAGCAGGGCCGGATCGATCAGGTCGGGCCGGTTGGTGGCGCCGAGCACCACGACGTCGCGCAGCGGTTCGACCCCGTCGAGTTCGGTGAGCAGGGCGGCCACCACCCGGTCGGTGACGCCGGAGTCGGAGCTCTGCCCGCGGCGCGGGGCGAGCGCGTCGATCTCGTCGAGGAACACCAGCGCCGGTGCGGAGTTGCGGGCCCGCTGGAACAGCTCCCGCACGGCCTTCTCCGAGGCGCCCACCCATTTGTCCATCAGCTCGGCGCCCTTGACGGCGTGCACGCTCAGCTGTCCCGAGCTGGCCAGCGCGCGCACCAGGAAGGTCTTGCCGCAACCCGGTGGCCCGTAGAGCAGTACACCGCGCGGCGGCTCGACGCCGAGGCGGGCGAACGAGTCGGGGTGGTGCAACGGCCACAGCACCGCCTCCGTGAGCGACTGTTTGGTGTCGACCATGTCGCCGACGTCGTCGAGGGTGACGCTGCCGATGGCCAGCTCCTCGGTGCCCGATCGCGACAGCGGGCGGATCACCTCGAGCGCACCGAGCAGGTCATCCTGAGTGAGCCTCGGCTCGGTGTCGTCGCGGCTCGCCCGCGCCGCCGCCCGCAGCGCCGCCTCCCGGCACAGGGCGGCCAGGTCGGCGACGACGAAGCCGGGCGCGCGGGCGGCGACGGCGTCGAGCGAGAGGGTGTCGGTGGGCACCCGGCGCAGCAGCACGTCGAGCAGGGCGCGACGGGTGGCGCCGTCGGGCAGGGGCAGGGCCAGTTCCCGGTCGCAGATCTCGGGGGAGCGGACCCGCGAGTCCACCTCGGTGGGGTGCGCCGTGGTCGCGACGAGCGCGACCCCGACGGTGTCGACGGCGCGGCGCAGCTGGTCGAGGATCAGCGCCGACACCGGTTCGGGGTCGGCGGGCAGCAGGGCGTCGATGTCGGTGACGAGCAGGACCCCGCCGGGGGCCAGATCGGCGACGGCGGTGGTCACGCGGCGCAGCCGATCGTCGGCGGCAGTGGCGCCCACGCTCGGCCCGTCGAGCTCGACGACGCGACGGCCGGCGAGGACTGCGCGGGCGAGGGTGGCCTTGCCGACGCCGGCGGGCCCGGTGATCAGCACTCCGAGGTGGGGGGAGGCGCCGAGGGTGCGCAGCAGTTCGGGCTCGTCGAGGGCCAGCTTCAGCCACTCGGTGAGCCTGCCGGCCTGGGTCTGCACGCCGACCAGGTCCTCCACCGGTGGCGGCGGCGGTGCGGGGATCGCGGGCCGGGCCGACGGGGCGGCGGCCGGGCGGGGGCCGGCGACGGCCCGCCCGGCCGGGGTGGTGCCCCAGCTCACCGCGGTGTTCGGTTGCACGCTCACCGGTGCGGCGGGGTCGACGGCGGTGACGGTGAGCAGTTCCGTGGTCCAGGCGATCCCGAACGTGCGGGACAGGGTGCGCGTGGTGGGGGCGGTGCTCGTGCCCGGTCCGAGATCGCGGGGCAGCAGCGACACCGCGTCGCCGACGGTGAGGACCTTGCCCAGCAGTGCCTGGCGCAGGGTGACGTCGTCAATCGTGTGGGTGGCGAGTGCCGATCCGGTGACCGCGACCGTGCGGGCGCCGTGGACGACGACCGGGCCGACGAGGACGGTGGCGTCCTCGCGCAGCCCCACGTTGGAGAGCGTCACGTCGTCGAGCAGGATCGTGCCGGTCGGCGTGCCGGCGGGGGCGAGGCCGGCGACGGCCGCGGTGCGGCGCCCCCCGATCAGCGCGATCGCGTCCCATTCGCGCAGGCCCAGCGCGGTGAGCACCTCCGGGTGCACGCGGACGACGCCGCGGCGCGCATCGGCCGCGGAGGTGTTGAGGCGGACGGTCAACGCGAGTTCGGGGCTGCTCACCCCGCCGAGCCTAGAGCGTCGTCAGCGTCCGCGGGGGCGGCGCAGACCGAGTCGCGCGGCGGACTGCCGGGGCTGCGGGGCGCGCCGGATCGCGACCCGCCGTGGCCTCAGGGCGCGGTGCTCGGCGCGCAGGGCGCGCCGCTCGGACGGCTTGATGTTCCATGTCTCCGGCCGCGCCGCCACCCAGCGCTTGGAGCGGATCGCGAACGGGATGTGCGCCAGGTACAGGCCGATGAGGACGAGCATGAGCACGTACGGGTAGGTGACCAGCGCGGCCGCCGCGACCGCCACGAGTACCAGGAGGATCACCGCGTAGCGGGGCGGCACGGACACCGACTTCATCGCCAGGGTCGGTATCTGACTGACGACGAGGGCGGCGGTGAGCAGCGTCCAGGCGGCCACGACGGGGTAGGAGTCCCACCAGCCCTCACCCCACTGGATGTGCGCGGCGACCGGCGCCAGGGCGACGAGGGCGCCGGCGGGGGACGGCACGCCGACGAAGTACTCGCGGGCGTAAGCGGGCACCGTGTCGTCCTCGAGCAGGGTGTTGAACCGGGCGAGGCGCAGGACGATGCTGACCGCGTACAGCAGGGAGATGATCCAGCCGAACGGGCTGCCGTCCAGCAGCGTCACGTACAGCACGAGGGCCGGGGCCACGCCGAACGCCACCGCGTCGGACAGCGAGTCCAGCTCGGCGCCGATCTTGGTCGTGGCGTCCAGCAGGCGGGCGATGCGCCCGTCGAGGGAGTCCAGCACCGCTGCCGCGCCGATCATGCCGAGGGCGGTGCCCAGCTGGCCGTCGAGGGCGAACTTCACCGCGGACAGGCCGGCGGAGAGCGCGAGGATCGTGATGACACTCGGCAGCAGCCGCACGGCCTGCGGGCGACCGCGGCGTTTGCGTTCCGGGGCTGCCGGGGAGGCGGCGGACGGGCTCACGGCAGCTGGGCGATGACGGTCTCGGCGCCGATCGTCTTCTGCCCGCGTTCGACGAGGAGGGTGCTGCCCGGGGGCAGGTAGGTGTCGACACGGGAACCGAAGCGGATCAGGCCGTAGGTGTCGCCGATCGGCAGCGTGTCGCCCGCCTTCGCGTCGCACACGATGCGGCGGGCGAGCAGCCCGGCGATCTGGACGACGGCCACGTCGGCGCCGTCGCGGGTCTCGAGGAGCATGCTGTTGCGTTCGTTGACCTCGCTGGCATCGGCGAGGTCGGCCGAGAGGAACTGCCCGGGGCGGTGCACGACCTTGGTGACGGTGCCGCCGACGGGGCTGCGCTGGACGTGCACGTCGAGCACGGACAGGAAGATGCTCACCCGCGGCCGCGGCTCGGTGCCCATCTCGAGTTCGGCGGGCGGCACCGCGGTGTCGACGAGGGCCACCTCGCCGTCCGCCGGGGCCACGACGACGCCGACCCGGTTGGGCGGCACCCGGTGGGGGTGGCGGAAGAATCCTGCGGTGGCGGCGGCCGAGACGAGGCCGGCGCGACGGACCCACTTGCGGTTGCGGCCGAGCGCCGCGACGGCGAGCGGGGCGGCGACGAAGGGGATGCCTGCCGGGTGGAGCGGTGGAATCGTCTTGCGGACCAGTTCGAGAACGTGCTCGACGCTGGTGGGCGGTGGGGTTCCGGGGGGTGTGGGCTTTCGGGCCACGGCTCCTCTTAGTGTCGCGCGGTGTGACCCGCGGGCGTGCGGCCCGCGGGCTAACACAGCCTACGCGAGGAGGGTCACCGTGCGAGGGCCGCGCCCTCGGCCTCGTTCCTGATGCGCGCGAGGGTGGCGTTCATGCCGACCACCATGTCGTCGTCGAAGGCGGTCGCGCCACCGAGGACCTTGTCGATGAGGAACTGCGAGACCTTGCTGGTCCCGGTGGGCGCCTCCCGTCGCTGGATCACCCGAGTGCCGGTGTCGGTGGGCTCGAGGGTGAACGACCAGACGGTGCGGTTCTCGTTGACCCGGAAGCGGAGCAGGCGCCCCGGTTCGAAGGCGAGCACCTTGGCGGTGGTGGGCCACACGAGCAGGCCCTTGCGGTTGACATTGATCGTCTTGGTCCCGACTCCGACGGGTCCGCCCAGCACGGCCATCTTCCGGCACTGCGGGCTCCACTCGCCCATCCGCTTCAGGTCGGAGATCACATGCCACACCTGCTGTGGCGATGCGGCGATCTCGACGGTGGCTTCGAGGGTCTTCGACACGGGGCCTCCCTGATTCTTCGCGTAACCGCGAGTTACAAATACTGCCGGTCGATCATATCCGAGTCTGTGACGCCCGCCACCCGGACGTGCACCACCCGCCGGCGGGGAGGGCCCGCGACGAGCCGCGGCCGGGGTGCGCCCGGTGGCCGGCGCCTTCCCGTCCGGCGAGGGTCCGGCCGAGCAGTACCAGGCCCCACGGCCCGATCACCCAGACCGGCCACGGGTACACGGCCGCGCCGACGGCGATCGACACGATCGCCCAGATCACGAGGTTGACCGTCCCGGCTGCGGCCCAGGCTCCCCACTCGATCCGCTGATGCAGGGGGAGCCGGCGGTCCGCGGTGCGGGCCCGGGCGGGCGGGGGTGCGGGTGAGGCCGGGGGTGCGGCCGGAAGGTCGCTCAGTACCCGGTGCGCCTCGTCGGTGGTGACGGACCGGTACACCTCGCCGACCCGCTGGTCGAACTCGCCGATCGTGAGCCGGCCGGCGGTGAGATGCCGGCCCAGCTCGTCGACGAGCCGCTCGCGTTCGGGGTCGGAGATCCGGACACCGTTGACGTATTCCATCGCTGCCTCCTGCGGAGGGTCGAGACCACTGAGGTTCCACAGTGGAATGTCGATACCACCATGGTGGATATGCCACAGTGGAATGTCGATACCACCATGGTGGATATGCCACAGTGGAATGTCAAGCCCCCGGGAAAGGTGTCCGCCATGGTCGACCGTCCGCTCGATGCCCCCGCGGCTCGTCCGCTCGACGCCACCGCGGCTCGTCCGCTCAACGCCACCGCGGCTCGTCCGCTCAACGCCACCGCGGCTCGTCCGCTCAACGCCACCGCGGCGTCGCTGCTGGGATTCCTGCACGAGGGTCCGAAGACCGGGTGGGATCTGGTGGTGACCGCGCAGGAGCGGATCGGGAAATTCTGGTCGATCACGACCAGTCAGGTGTATCGCGAACTCGCCGCCATGGAACGGGCCGGTCTCGTCGAGGCGGGCGAGGTGGGCCCGCGCGACCGCAAGCCCTTCGCGCTCACCGCCTCCGGCCGCGCCGCATTCGCCGAGTGGATCGAACGCGAACCCGGACCGGAGAACATCCGCTACCCGCTGCTGCTCACCGTCGCGTTCGGCAGGCACCTGCCGCCCGGCAGGCTGGCCGAGATGCTCGCCGTCCACCGCGCCGCCCACGAACGCCGGCTCGCCGACTACGAGCGCGCCGCCGCCGAGCACTGCGCGGACCCGTACTCGTCGGCGACCCTGGACTTCGGCATCGTCTACGAACGGGCCGTGCTCGAGTGGTTCGGCCGGGTGGCGGACACGCTGGGGCCGGCCTCGTGAACCGGAGGCGTGGGACCGTGCCCACCTGACGATCGACACGGCTGTGGCCGGTCCCGACGATGCGGTCACCACGATCCGGCGCGAAGCCGGCCTTCTCGACCCCGATTCGGCGGCGCGCCGGCCGGTGCCGGGGACACAATCCGGATAGCGCGTATCGATCGGGAGGTGGCCGTGGCCGAGGAGGTCGTCGTCGGGGTCGGTCCCGTCTCGACGGACGAGGTCCTGCGCGTGGCGCGGTCCGGCGCGCCGGTCCGGCTCTCCGCGGACGCGCTCGCCCTCATCGGCGCGGCCCGTGCCGTGGTCGACGCGCTCGCCCGCGACCCCCGGCCCGCGTACGGCATCACCACCGGGTTCGGGGCGCTCGCCACCCGCCACATTCCCCCGGAATCGCGAATCGATCTGCAGCGCAGCGTGATCCGCTCTCACGCCGCCGGGACCGGTCCCGAGGTGGAAGGGGAGGTGGTCCGCGCGATGATGCTGCTGCGCCTGTCCACCTTCGCCACCGGGCACACCGGGGTCCGCCCCGGGACCGCCACGGCCTACGCCGCGATGCTGAGCGCGGGAATCACGCCGGTGGTGCCCGAGCACGGCAGCCTCGGCTGTTCCGGGGATCTCGCGCCGCTCGCCCACGTGGCCCTCGTCCTCACCGGCGAGGGCGAGGCCCGCGACGCCGCCGGCACGCTCGTGCCGGCCGCGCAGGCCCTCGCCGCGGCGGGCCTCGCGCCCGTCGTGCTCGCCGAGAAGGAAGGGCTCGCCCTGATCAACGGCACCGACGGGATGCTGGGCATGCTGGTCCTTGCCTGCCACGACCTGCGCGCCCTGCTGCGGCTCGCCGACGTCACGGCCGCGATGAGCGTCGAGGCCCTGCTCGGCACCGACCGGGTCTTCGCCGCCGACCTGCACGCCCTGCGGCCGCACCCCGGCCAGGCCGTGGCCGCCGCCAACATGACCCGGCTCCTCGCCGGCTCCGCCGTCGTGGCCAGCCACCGGACCCCGGACTGCCCGGTGGTGCAGGATGCCTACTCGCTGCGGTGTGCCCCGCAGGTCGCGGGCGCCGCGCGCGACACCCTGACCCACGCCGAGCAGGTCGCCGGACGCGAACTCGCGGCCGCGATCGACAACCCGGTCGTCACCCGCGACGGCCGGATCGAGTCGAACGGCAACTTCCACGGCGCCCCGCTGGCGTACGTCCTCGACTTCCTCGCCGTCGTCGTCGCCGACGTCGCGAACATCAGCGAGCGCCGCACCGACCGGCTGCTCGACGTGGCCCGCAGCCACGGCCTGCCGCCGTTCCTCGCCCACGATCCCGGCGTCGACAGCGGGCACATGATCGCCCAGTACACCCAGGCCGCGCTCGTCGCCGACCTCAAGCGCCTCGCCGTGCCCGCCGCCGTCGACTCGATCCCGTCGTCGGCCATGCAGGAGGACCACGTCTCGATGGGCTGGTCCGCCGCCCGCAAGCTGCGCCGCGGCCTCGCCGCGCTGACCCGTGTCCTGGCCATCGAGGCACTCACCGCGGCACGCGCACTGGACCTGCGCGCCCCGCTCACCCCGGCCCCCGGCACCGGCGCGGTGGTCGCCGCGCTCCGCCGGCACGTGGCCGGGCCCGGCCCGGACCGGCATCTCGCCCCGGAGATCGACGCCGCGGCCCGGCTCGCCGCGAGCGGAGAACTCGTCGCCGCGGCGGAATCCGCGATCGGGGCCCTGGACTGATCGTCAGCGGAGCGGGTCGAACTGCCGCGGCACCGCCGCCCGCGCACCGGTCATCGCGCCGGCCAGCAGGCGGCCGGTCAGCGGGCCCAGCGCCACGCCCCACATGCCGTGACCGCCGGCGACGAACACGCGCGCGGAGCGGGTGCCGCCGACCAGCGGCAGACCGTCCGGGGTGCAGGGACGCGAGCCCACCCACTCCTCCGCCCGGGCGGCCCAGTCGACGCCGGTCAGCAGCGGCCGCGCCGCGTCGACGATGGCCTGGATCCGCCGCGGGTCGAGCGGGGCGTCGGGCCGGCGGAACTCCATCATCCCGGCGATGCGGAACCGATCGTGCAGCGGCGTGCACGCGACCCGCTGGGCCGGGAAGTAGATCGGGTTCTTCGGCAGGTGCGCCGGGCGCACGCTGAAGCTGTAGCCGCGACCGGCCTGCACCGGCATCCGGACCCCGAACGGCCGGGCCAGGTCGTTCAGCCGGGCCCCGGTGGCCAGCACCACCGCATCCGCCGCCCGGTCCCCGCCGCCGGTGCCCACCACGCGCACGTCCCGCGGGCCGTCCCGGACCGCCTGCACCTCGAACCCGGTGACGACCTCACCGCCACGGTCGCGCACCGACTCCGCCAGCGCGGCGACGAACCGCGGCGGGTCGACGAACCGCTGCCCCCGCAGCCGGATCCCGGCCCGCACCCCGTCGCCGAGCAGCGGCTCCAGGGTGCGGATCGTGTCCCCGTCGAGCAGGTCGAAATCCACCTCGCCGCCCGCCGCGACCACCTGCCGGAACTCCTCGACGAGCACGCGACGGTCGTCCTCGGACGCGAACGCTGCCAGGAACGGATCCGCCGGGCGGGTCTGTTCGACGACACCGCCGCGGGCCAGATCGTCGTAGGCGCCCAGCGCCATCCGGTTCACCTCGGCGAACACCGCCATCGCCGCGCGCCACCGGCGGGCGGTGCAGTGCCGCGCGAATCCCGCCAGGAACCGCCACAACCGCAGGTCGACCGCGGGCGGCACGTACACCGGGGACGACGGCGTGAGCATCGAACGGATCCCGTACCGCAGCACCGCCGGTTCCGGCAGTGGCAGGGTCAGCGCGGGGGCCAGCCAGCCCGCATTGCCCCACGACGCATCGGCGGCCACCCCGGTGCGGTCGAGCACCGTGACCTCGACGCCGCGCTCCTGCAGGAACCAGGCCGCCGACAACCCGACGAAGCCCGCCCCGACGACGACCACCCGACGAATCGCCATGACGCACTCCCGATCTCGAGGTACCCCATCACCTCCATCATGGACCGTCGCCGGGCTCGGTGCCCGCGAACCGGGGGTGGTCGCCCGCCGGCCGCCCCGTGACGATCCGGTGGATCAGCCGGGCCGCCGCCCGGGCCGTGCGCCCGTCGACGTCGACGGCCGGCGCCAGCTCGGCGACGTCGACGAGCGCGAGCCTGCCGCTGCGCGCCACGACGTCGCACACGTGCTGCACCACCTCGAACGCGACGCCGCAGGCCGCCGGGGCGCTCACCCCGGGCGCCACCCAGCCGGGCAGCACATCGAGGTCGATCGTCAGGTGCACCGCGTCCACCGCGCGGACGAACTCCTCGACGAACGTCTCCACGACGGGCAGGTTCGTCGCGCGGCACTCGTCGTCCAGCAGGTACCGCACCCCGAACTCGTCCGCGGCGGCGAACAGCGCGGCCGTGTTGCTCGGCTGCGCGATGCCCACCACCGCGTAGCGCAGCGACCTGCCCTGTTCGCGTTCGCGTTCGGCCATCTGCCGGAACGGGGTGCCCGACGTGGCGACGGGCGCCGCCCGCAGGTCGAAGTGCGCGTCCAGGTTCAGCACGCCCCAGCGGGTCCCGGCCCGCGCGGCCGCGGACCCGGCCCAGCCCAGGTAGCTGCCGAAGGCCACCTCGTGCCCGCCGCCGAGCACCACCACCGCATGCCCCGCGTCGAGCAGCGCGGTGACCGCCGCGCCGAGGCGGCGCTGCCCGTCCTCGAGGGCGCCGCCGCGCACCGCGACGTCGCCGGCGTCGTGGATCGTCGCCGGCGCCGGCAGCGCCAGCGACGCCAGGGCGTGCCGCAACGCGACCGGCCCGTCCGCCGCGCCGGGCCGCCCCTGGTTGCGGCGCACGCCCTCGTCGCTGCGGAATCCGATCAGGACCTGCGCCCGCGCGGCGTCCGCGGGCAGCGGCGCCACCACGTCGTGCCAGCGCAGGTGCTCGGGACCGGGGCCGTCGTCGCGGCCTGTCCACGGCGCAGGCGGCACGTCGACCGGAATCCTCACATCCGCAGTCCTTCCTGCCAGACCTCCCGGACCAGCTGCACTCCCGGCCGGTACGCCAGGTGCAGGTACGACGGCGCGTCCAACGCGATCAGATCTGCCCGTGCGCCCTCCCGGACGACGCCGACGTCGTCCCGGCGCAACGCCGCGGCGCCCCCGGCGGTCGCCGCGTGGACCGCCTCCTCCGGGCTCATGTGCATCTCGCGCACCGCCAGCGCGATGCAGAACGGCATGCTCGTGGTGTAAGAGGTGCCGGGGTTGCAGTCGGTGGCCAGCGCGACGGTGACATCCGCGTCCAGCAGTGCCCGCGCGTCCGGATACCGGTTGCGCGTGCAGAAGTCGGCGCCCGGCAGCAGCGTCGCCACCGTGCCCGAGCCGGCGAGCGCCGCCACGTCCGCCGCCGTGGTGTAGGTGACGTGGTCCACCGATGCCGCACCGACCTCCACCGCCAGCTGCACGCCCGGCCCGGGACCGAGCTGATTGCCGTGCACCCGCGGGGTGAGGCCGTGCGCCATCCCTGCCTGCAGCACGGCCCGGCACTGGTCGGCGTCGAACGCGCCCCGCTCACAGAACACGTCGATCCACTTCGCGTGCGGCGCGCACACGGGGACCATCTCCTCGCACATCAGCCGGACGTAGTCGTCGGGGCGGCCCGCGAACTCCGGCGGCACGGCGTGCGCGGCGAGCAGCGTCGTCTCCGGCGTGAACACCTCGGCCACCCGCAGGCAACGCAGCTCGTCGGCGACGGACTGGCCGTACCCGGACTTGCACTCGACCGTGGTCGTCCCGGACTGCCACCCCTCGGCGACGAGCCGCGACACCGTCGCCCCCAGCGCGCGATCGGTCGCCGCGCGGGTCGCCGCGATCGTCGTGGCGATGCCGCCGGCGGTGTAGGGGGCACCGGCCATGCGGGCGGCGAATTCCTCGGCGCGCTCCCCGGCGAACACGAGATGCGTATGACTGTCGACGAATCCGGGCAGCACGGCGCGGCCCTGCAGGTCGTGCCGGTCCGCGGCGGCCCCCTCGGGGACCCGGTCGCGCGGCCCCACCCACCGGATCAGACCCTCGCCGACGACCACCGCGGCGTCCACGAGCACCCCCAGCGGGCCCCGGTCGAGTTCCGGGTCGTTCGTGACGAGGCAGCCGATGTTGTCGAGCAGTGTCCAGTTCCGCCCGGGCGACACGGCGTCAGCCCTCCCGCATCGGGATGCGCAGTCCGCGGCGCGCGGCGACCTCGGCGGCACGGGGGTAGCCGGCGTCGACGTGCCGGAGGACGCCGGTGCCGGGGTCGTTCGTCAGCACCCGCTCGAGCTTGCGCGCGGCGAGGTCGGTGCCGTCGGCGATGCACACCTGCCCGGCGTGTAGCGACCGGCCGATGCCGACCCCGCCACCGTGGTGGATCGACACCCACGACGCGCCGGACGCCGTGTTGACCAGGGCGTTGAGCAGCGGCCAGTCGGCGATCGCGTCCGAACCGTCGGCCATCGCCTCGGTCTCGCGGTACGGCGAGGCCACCGACCCGGCGTCGAGGTGGTCGCGGCCGATGGCGATCGGAGCGGCGACCTCTCCGGCGGCGACCATCTCGTTGAACCTCAGCCCGGCCCGGTCCCGTTCGCCGTAGCCGAGCCAGCAGATGCGGGCCGGCAGCCCCTGGAACGGCACCGCGCGCCCGGCCAGGGTGAGCCATCGGGCGAGATGCTCGTTCTCGGGGAACAGCTCGAGGACGGCACGGTCGGTGGCCGCGATGTCCGCGGGATCTCCCGACAGCGCGACCCAGCGGAACGGCCCGCGGCCCTCCTCGAACAGCGGACGGATGTAGGCGGGTACGAAGCCGGGGAACGCGAACGCCCGGTCGAAGCCGCCCTTGCGGGCCTCGTCGCGGATGGAGTTGCCGTAGTCGAACACCTCGGCGCCGCGATCGAGGAACCCGACCATGGCCTTCACGTGCCGGGCCATCGACCGGCGGGCCTGCTCGGTGAACCACACGGGGTCCTTCGCCGCGAGGGTGTGCCACTCCTCGACCGTCACCCCGAGCGGCAGGTAGGACAGCGGGTCGTGGGCGGAGGTCTGGTCGGTGACGATGTCGATGGGGGCCTGCAGCGCGAGCAGCGCCGGCACGACGTCGGCGGCGTTGCCGACCACCCCGATCGAGCGGGGCTCGCGCGCATCCCGTGCCGCGAGCGCCGAGGCCAGCGCCGCCTCGACGCTGTCGGCCTTGGCGTCGAGGAAACCCTGCGCGAGCCGGCGGTCGACCCGGGCCTCGTCGACCTCGACGCAGATCGCGACGCCCTCGTTCATCGTGATCGCCAGGGGCTGCGCCCCGCCCATGCCGCCCAGGCCCGCGGTCAGGGTGACGGTGCCGGCGAGGCTGCCGCCGAACCGCTTGCGGGCGACGGCCCCGAACGTCTCGTAGGTGCCCTGCAGGATGCCCTGCGAGCCGATGTAGATCCAGGATCCGGCGGTCATCTGCCCGTACATCGTCAGCCCCAGCGCCTCCAGGCGGCGGAACTCCTCCCAGTTCGCCCAGTCGCCGACCAGATTCGAGTTGGCCAGCAGCACGCGCGGTGCCCACTCGTGGGTGCGCAGCACCCCGACGGGCTTGCCGGACTGCACGAGCAGCGTCTCGTCGCCGCCGAGGGTCTCGAGGGTCCGCACGATCGCGTCGAATGCGGCCCAGTTGCGGGCCGCCCGGCCGGTGCCGCCGTAGACCACCAGGTCGTCCGGCCGTTCGGCGACGTCGGGATCGAGGTTGTTCATCAACAGGCGCAACGCGCCCTCCTGTTGCCAGCCCCGGCACCGCAGCCCGGGACCGCGCGGGGCGCGCACGGGCCGCGGGCCCGGGAGGGCGGAGGGGGTCGTTCCGGTGGCCATGGGGCCTCCTCTCGAAACCGGCGAGGCGCGCCGGCGCCGCGACTCCATCCCATGACACTGCGGCGGACCGCCCCGCGACAACCGGTCCGGGCGGATGTGTCGGATCCGAGACCGAGCGGCCGGCCGCGGCCCGCCCCGGCGGCCCCTTGGAACAGCGGGGCGGCGCGGTCGTACGATTTCGTCGAACGTTCTGCTGTCGAAGGGAACCATCCATGACCACGGGTATCGAACAGCTCGAGTTTCAGGCGGAGACGCGTCAGCTGCTGGATCTGCTGATCCATTCGGTGTATTCGAACAAGGACACCTTCCTCCGGGAACTCGTCTCCAACTCGTCGGACGCGCTGGACAAGCTCAAGCTCGAGGCGTTCCGCAACAAGGACCTGCAGGTCGACACCTCGGATCTGCACATCGAGATCGAGGTCGACAAGGAGCAGCGCACCCTCACCGTCCGCGACAACGGCATCGGCATGTCCCGGGACGAGGTGGTCGACCTGATCGGCACCCTCGCGAAGTCGGGTACCGCGGAACTGCGGCGCAAGCTGCGCGAGGCGCAGGAGTCGGCCGCGCCGGAGGAACTCATCGGCCAGTTCGGGGTCGGCTTCTACTCGACCTTCATGGTGGCCGACAAGGTGACCCTGCTGACCCGCAAGGCCGGCGAGCACGACGGCACCCGGTGGGAGTCGAGCGGCGAGTCGACCTACACGATCGAGACGGTCGAGGGCGCACCCCAGGGCACGTCGGTGACGCTGCACCTCAAGCCGGAGGACACCGAGGATCACCTGTTCGACTACACGGCCGAGTGGAAGATCAAGGAGATCGTCAAGCGCTACTCGGATTTCATCGCCTGGCCGATCCGGATGCAGGTCGAACGCACCAAGCCCGCCGAGGGGGAGGGGTCCGTCGCCGAAGTGGTCCGCGAGACGGAGACCCTGAACTCGATGAAGGCGCTGTGGGCGCGCTCGAAGGACGACGTCTCCGCGGAGGAGTACAGCGAGTTCTACAAGCACGTCAGCCACGCGTGGGACGAGCCGCTCGAGGTCGTCCCGATGAAGGCCGAGGGCACATTCGAATACCAGGCGCTGCTGTTCATCCCGTCGCAGGCGCCGTTCGACCTGTTCATGCGCGAGCGCAAGACCGGGATCCACCTCTACGTCAAGCGCGTGTTCATCATGGACGACTGCGAGGAGCTGATCCCGGAGTACCTGCGGTTCGTCAAGGGCGTGGTCGACGCCCAGGACCTGTCGCTCAACGTCTCGCGCGAGATCCTGCAGCAGGACAGGCAGATCCGCGCGATCCGCCGGCGGCTCACCAAGAAGGTGCTGTCCACGATCCAGGACATGGCGACCACCGAGAAGGAGAAGTACCGGACCTTCTGGTCGCAGTTCGGCCGGGTCCTCAAGGAGGGTCTGCTCTCGGATTTCGACAACCGCGACACCCTGCTCGCCGTGTCCTCCTTCGAGTCCACGCACAGCGAGGACTCGACGACGACGCTCGCCGAGTACGTCTCGCGGATGAAGGAAGGCCAGGACGAGATCTTCTACATGACCGGCGAGTCCCGGCAGCAGATCGAGAGCTCCCCGCACATGGAGGCCTTCCGCGCCAAGGGCTTCGAGGTGCTGCTGCTCACCGACCCGGTCGACGAGATGTGGGTGGGGTCCGTGCCCGAGTTCGAGGGCAAGCCGTTCCAGTCGATCGCCAAGGGCGAGGTGGATCTCGGTACCGAGGACGAGAAGAAGGCCGCCGAGGCCGAGCGTGAGGAGCGGGAGAAGGAGTACGCCGACCTGCTGTCGTGGCTCGGCGAGACGCTCGACGAGCACGTGAAGCAGGTGCGGCTGTCGTCGCGGCTGACCACGTCGCCCGCGTGCCTCGTCGGCGACACGTTCGCGATGTCGCCCGCCCTCGAACGGATGTACCGGGCGTCGGGCCAGCCCGTCCCGCACACCAAGCGCATCCTCGAGCTCAACCCGGACCACCCGTTGGTCACGGCGCTGCGCGACGCGCACGCCCGGCACGCCGACGACCCGACGCTCGGCGAGACCGCCGAGTTGCTGTACGGCACCGCGCTGCTCGCCGAGGGCGGCGAACTCGAGGACCCGGCGGCGTTCGCCCGTCTGCTCGCCGATCGCCTCGCGCGCACGCTGTAACCGCTCACCCCTTCCGGCCGAATGTCACATCGCGTCGATCGAATCGACGTGGTGTGACATTCGGTCCGTGCGTGGTGGGGGTGCGGCGACCCGATAGGCTCACACCATGGCCGGCGTGGACGGGGTGTTGTTCGATATCGAGGGCGTGATCGTGACGTCGTGGGAACCCGTGCCGGGCGCCGCCGAGGTGCTTGCCGGGCTCCGCGAGCGCGGGGTGCATCGGGCCTTCCTGACCAACACCACGTCGCGGACCTGCGCGCAGATCGCCGAGAGCCTCACCGGGCTGGGCATGCCGGTCGAGCCCGCCGAGATCGTGACGGCCGCGTCCCTCACCGCCGAGTACCTGCGCCAGACCTACCCGGACCGGCGCTGCTGGGTGCTCAACCACGGCGACGTGGAGGCGGACCTCGAGGGCATCGTGCGCGACGAGGACGATCCCGAGGTGGTCGTGCTCGGCGGGGCCGGGCCGGAGTTCAGCCACCGCGCCCTCAGCCGCGTCGCCGAGCTCATGCTCGACGGGGTGCCGGTGGTCGCGATGCACCGCGGCTCCACGTGGCAGTCCGCGGACGGCCTGCGCATCGACACCGGCGTGTACCTGCCCGGTCTCGAGGAACTCACCGGGCAGACCGTCGTCGCGGTCGGCAAGCCGTCGATGCGGGGCTTCCTCGCCGCGGCCGAGCTGATGGGCACCGAACCGGACCGGATGGCCGTGGTGGGCGACGATCTCCACGCGGAGGTCATCCCCGGCCAGCGCCTCGGCATGACGGGAATCCTGGTGCGCACCGGCAAGTTTCGGCAGTCGGTGCTCGACCTCGCGGTCGAGCGTCCCGATCGGGTGATCGATTCGGTCGCCGCCCTGCCGGAGCTCCTCGACACGCTGTGACGCCGTCTCGCCCCGGGCGGGTGTGACCGGTACCCTCGCCGCCGGGGGAGTCGCCCCCGTCCGGGCATCCGAGCCCAGCGAGTCCCGGCCCAGCGCAGAGGAGACCTTGTTGTCCATCCGATCCATCCGTGCCGTCTTAGTCCCCCGCCGCCTCCTCCGGGCCGGTGTCGTCGCCGCTCTCGGCGTCGCGTCGGCCGCCCTGCTCGGCGTGGGTACCGCGACGGCGGCGCCGGTGACGTGCGTGTCGCCGCCGTCGGCCAACGAGATCCTGGTCTCCGACGCCGCCAGCTGCGGCGCGACGGCCGCCGAGGGCGGCACGGCCCACTCCTTCGCCTCCGAGAGCGGCACCGCGGTGTCGGCGGCGCAGACGGCCGGCGCGGCCGAGGCCCACGCGACGGGGTTCGGGACCGCCCTGAGCGGCGCCCAGAACGGTGGCCGCTCCTACGCGTACGCCCTCGGCGGCGGACTGAGCCATTCCTCGGCGCAGGGCCCGGTGACGACGGTGTCGGTCGCGGGCTGGGGGTCGGGGGCGACGGCCGATCCGACCGGGGTGACCTGCGTCGGCCCGCAGTCGTTCGCCGTCAACACGGCCACCGGTCAGTGGTGCGCCGTCGGCGTCGGTTCCACGCGTCGCTGAGAACACACCGCAGCGGTCTTGCGCGACGGGGGTGGCGGGTGCTCCAGACCTTGCACTCGCCACCCTCGAGTGCTAAGAATGCTCTTGGCACTCGCAACACGTGAGTGCCAGGTCGGGACGGTGAGGCCGGGAATATCGACACCCCTGGTCGTCCGTCGCGGGCACTGCTTCCGGCCGAAGGCGTACATGGGGCGACCCGACGAGCGGTCGCCCTGCGTGTCACCCCCATATCCGGAGGATCACTTCGCAATGGCCAAGATCATCGCGTTCGACGAAGAGGCCCGTCGCGGCCTCGAGCGGGGCCTGAACAGCCTCGCCGACGCTGTCAAGGTGACGTTGGGGCCCAAGGGTCGCAACGTCGTGCTCGAGAAGAAGTGGGGCGCCCCCACGATCACCAACGATGGTGTGTCCATCGCCAAGGAGATCGAGCTCGAGGACCCGTACGAGAAGATCGGCGCCGAGCTGGTCAAGGAAGTTGCCAAGAAGACGGACGACGTCGCGGGTGACGGCACCACCACCGCCACCGTGCTCGCCCAGGCGCTGGTGCGCGAGGGTCTGCGCAACGTCGCCGCCGGTGCGAACCCCCTCGGCCTCAAGCGCGGCATCGAGAAGGCCGTCGAGGCCGTCACTGCCAAGCTGCTCGACACCGCCAAGGAGGTCGAGACCAAGGAGCAGATCGGCGCCACCGCCGGCATCTCCGCGGGCGACCCCGCGATCGGTGAGCTGATCGCCGAGGCCATCGACAAGGTGGGCAAGGAAGGCGTCATCACCGTCGAGGAGTCCAACACCTTCGGCCTGCAGCTCGAGCTGACCGAGGGCATGCGCTTCGACAAGGGCTACATCTCGCTGTACTTCGCCACCGACGCCGAGCGTCAGGAGGCCGTGCTCGAGGACGCGTACATCCTGCTCGTGTCGGGCAAGATCTCGACCGTCAAGGACCTGCTGCCGCTGCTGGAGAAGGTCATCCAGTCCGGCAAGCCGCTGGCGATCATCGCCGAGGACGTCGAGGGTGAGGCTCTGTCCACCCTGGTCGTCAACAAGATCCGTGGCACCTTCAAGTCGGTCGCCATCAAGGCCCCCGGCTTCGGTGACCGCCGCAAGGCCCAGCTCGCCGACATCGCCATCCTCACCGGTGGCGAGGTCATCAGCGAAGAGGTCGGTCTCTCCCTCGAGACCGCCGGTCTCGAGCTGCTCGGCCGTGCGCGCAAGGTCGTCGTCACCAAGGACGAGACCACCATCGTCGACGGTGCCGGCGACGCCGACGCCATCGCCGGTCGCGTGAACCAGATCCGCGCCGAGATCGAGGCGTCGGACTCGGACTACGACCGCGAGAAGCTGCAGGAGCGTCTGGCCAAGCTGGCCGGCGGCGTTGCGGTCATCAAGGCCGGTGCCGCCACCGAGGTCGAGCTCAAGGAGCGCAAGCACCGCATCGAGGATGCCGTCCGCAACGCCAAGGCTGCGGTCGAGGAGGGCATCGTCGCCGGTGGTGGCGTCGCGCTGCTGCAGGCCGCGCCGGTTCTGGACGACCTGAAGCTCGAGGGTGACGAGGCCACCGGTGCCAACATCGTCAAGGTTGCCCTCGAGGCCCCGCTGAAGCAGATCGCCTTCAACGCCGGCCTCGAGCCCGGCGTCGTCGCCGAGAAGGTCCGCAACCTGCCCGCCGGCCACGGCCTCAACGCCGCCACCGGCGAGTACGAGGACCTGCTGGCTGCCGGCATCAACGACCCGGTCAAGGTCACCCGCTCGGCGCTGCAGAACGCGGCGTCCATCGCGGCCCTGTTCCTGACCACCGAGGCTGTCGTCGCCGACAAGCCGGAGAAGGCCGCCGCTCCCGCCGGCGACCCGACCGGCGGCATGGGTGGCATGGACTTCTGATCCACGCCCGACCGTCTTCGAGGCCCGGTTCCACTTCGGTGGGGCCGGGCCTCGTGGCGTCGAGGGCTCGGCCCGGGCCGAGCGGCGGGGAGCGCAGGCCCCGGCGTGCGCGAAGTTCCGACGGGTGCAGGAATGCCTGCCGCCGCCGGGAAATCGGGGAAATGTTCCGCCGCGCCGAGTGCTGAAGTGCAGTTCGGGGCGGCCGCGCGGCGCTTCCCGGGCGGCCGGGGACGCAATTCTTTTCGTTAAACATTCCGTTTTTCCGCACTCACAATGCGGAAATCTTTGCGTTCCGGAATTTTCCGCTCTGCACCTGCATAAATGCCGCGGAAATGCATCGAAAACAAGGCCGCATTTCCGGGGTGTGAATTGTCTCACGCCCTGAATTCGCCGGCTCGCAGCGCACAATTCGCGGGGCCCGTGCCACACTCGGAATTGTGATCGGGAACGATCCGGTCGCGTGCAGAAGCGGCGGGCCGGAAATTCCGGCCGGTCGAGAAACACGAGACAAAGGAGTCGGACAATGCTCGGATCCGTTCAGGACATTCTCAACCTCCTGCTGGAGACCTTCGGTGACTTCGCCGACATCCTCGGCACGGGCAGCGCGGAGGCCGGTGAGACCACCCAGCAGGCCGTGAGCTGATCGTCGGCCCGAGAGGGAGTCGGAGGGTTTCCCTTCTCGAGCTGCCTCGATCCACAGCACTCGGCCGCAGCGGCACACGTCGTCGCTGCGGCCGAGTGCTGTCCGGGGTTTCCGGTGTGACCGGCCCGTTCCCATCGAGGGGTGATTTTTCCGATTTCTGCGTTCTCGACTCGTGACATGTTGTAACAATGGCGTCGCGGTCGCAGTTCCAGGCCGCGCATCCGTGACACCGACGAAATCAAGGAGGAGTCGCCATGGGGTCTCTCGCGGACATCATCGGCTGGGTACTCGAGAATTTCGATCTGCTGGAGGTTCTGGACTCGCTGAGCGCCGGCGACGACTAGCAGCCACCCACCACCTGGACGGAGAAGATCATGATCGGCAGCCTGCTCGACCTCATCACGCCCATCCTCGAACTGATCGCCGACCTCGGCTCCGGCAGCACGGACTAGTCCCGGGCCCGAGACCGCAGTCGAATCGCAGCCGCAGCCGCAGGATCTCCTGCCGCTGTGGCTGCGGTCGTGAGGTGTCCGGCCGGTTCACACCGCCACGGCCGCGGCGACCGCACGCTTCGCCAGCCGCGCCGCGATCGCGGCACACACCAGCAGCTGGATCTGGTGGAACAACATGAGCGGCAGGACGATCAGCCCGATCGGCTGGCCCGGGAACAGCACCGTCGCCATCGGCAGGCCCGTGGCGAGCGACTTCGTCGAGCCGCAGAACAGGATCGTCGCGCGGTCCTCGTAGGAGAAGCCCAGGCGCGGTGCGCCGAACCACGTGATCGCCAGGACCAGCGCGAGCAGCACGAGGCACACGCCCACGAGGGCGAGCAGCCGCGCGGGCGACAGGCTCGACCAGATGCCCTCGTTCATGCCGCGGCTGAACGCGACGTACACGACGAGCAGGATCGAACCGCGGTCGACGATCTTCAGCGGCCTGCCGTGGGCCTTGACCCACCCGCCGATCCAGCGGCGCACGAACTGGCCCGCGAGGAACGGAACCAGCAGCATGAGCACGATGTCGAGCACCGCAGAGGCGCTGAACGTCACGCCCTGCGTGGTTATCGTCAGCGCGACGAGCAGCGGCGTGACGAAGATGCCGAGCAGGCTCGACGCGCTGGCGGAGACGACCGCCCCCGGGATGTTGCCCCGGGCCACCGAGACCAGCGCGATCGACGACTGCACCGTCGAGGGCAGCAGGCACAGGTAGAGGACGCCGAGATACAACGGCTCGGTCAGGACCGCCGGCACGAGGACCTTCGTCGCCAGACCGAGCAGCGGGAACACCGCGAACGTGGTGGCGAGGATCGTCAGGTGCAGGCGCCAGTGCTTGAGGCCTTCGAGGGCCTCGTGCGTGGACAGGCGAGCTCCGTAGAGGAAGAACAGCAGGCCGATGGCGATCTTCGAGGCCCACGTGACGGCGGTCAGGGCCGTGCCCTCGGCCGGCAGCAGCGCCGCGATCGCGACGGTGGCGAGGATGCCGACGAGGAAGGGGTCGAGGCGTCCGAGCACGGGGATCCTGGAGAACATGAGTCGACGCTAGGTCACCGCACGCCCATCCAGGAAACCGATCACCGCGATTACTGTCATCACGAATCGTGATTGAATACCGTGGTGTTCGATCCCGTTCACCTGCGCAGCTTCCTGGCCGTGGAACGCGCCCGCAGCTTCACGCTCGCCGCGCGACGGCTCGGCCTGCGCCAGTCCACGGTCAGTCAGCACGTCGGCAAGCTCGAGCAGGCCGCCGGCCGCCGGCTGTTCCTGCGGGACACGCACGCGGTCGATCTCACCGCCGACGGCGCAGCCATGCTGGGCTTCGCCCGGGACATCCTCGATCGGCACGACGCGGCCCGGCGGTACTTCTCGGAGTCGCCGATCAGCGGGCGGCTGCGCTTCGGGGCCTCGGAGGACCTGGTGCTGCACGAACTGCCCGCCATCCTCGCGGAGTTCCGGCGCAGTCATCCCCGGGTGGATTTCGAGCTCACCGTCGCGCTGAGCGAGGACCTGCATCGGCGCCTCGACGACGGGGACCTCGACCTGGTCTTCGGCAAGCGCCGGCCGGGGGAACGACACGGGGAGCTGATCTTCCGGGGCCGGCTGGTGTTCCACGCCGCACCGGACTTCGTGGTCGAGCCCGACGGGCCGATCCCGCTGGTGACGTATCCGCCGCCGGCGCTGACCCGCGAGATCGCCCTCGACACGCTCCGGCGCGCCGGACTCGGAGCGCGCATCACCTGCACCACCGACAGCCTCAACGGCCTGCGCGCAGCCGTCCTCGCCGGGCTCGGCGTCGTGCTCCACGCTGCCCGGCTGCCGCCGGCGGGGCTCGTTCCCGTGCGCGCGGGACGACTGCCCGACGCGGGGGAGGTCGAGTTCGTGCTGCTGTCGCGGCGTTCGGTCCTCAACGAACCCGAGCGGGCACTGCGTGCCGTGATCCTCGCGAACGCCGACCGGCTCGGCCGGGACGGCTGACCGTCGTTGTGCGGCGTGCGCCCGTTCCGGCCGGCGGCGCGGGCGCACGCCGCGGGGGAGAGCGGTGAGCTCGTCCCTCTCACTCGGGCAGCAGCATCCACAGCGCCAGGTAGACCAGCGCCGCACCGCCTCCGGTGACGAACGCGGCGACCACCACACCGGCGCGGACGAGGTTGACGTCGATGCCGAAGTATTCGGCGAGACCGCCGCACACGCCACCGAGCATGCGCTGCGAGCGGGAACGGGCGAAGGGACGGGGACCGGGGGTGCTGTTCTCGAATGTCATGCGACAAGCGTGCCGCCGCGGGCCTGCCGGCCACATCGGGTGACGCCCCGATTCCTACCCTGATCTTTCGTCTCGGGGTTCGTCCTCAGCGGCGCTTGGCGAGCGTCTTCTTGAAGATCACCAGGGGCAGCAGCATCCGGGCGATCAGCGCGACGGCCCACACGATCACCGTCGCGAGGATCCAGGTCGCCGCGCCCCGGATCTGCAGGCCGTCGCTGACGAGCGAGGTGACGATCAGCGCCACCAGCGTCGAGATGAGCGCGCTGCTGCCCAGGAGCGCGGGGGTCTTGGTCACCGCCAGCTGACGCAGCAGGGGGTCGACGAGCATCGCGGCCACAGTGAACAGGACGACGGCGATGACGAAGGCGACGCCGTCGAGCGTCATGCCGGGCAGGACCCAGGCACCGACGAGCAGCGCCAGAGCGTTGGCGAGCAGTGCGACGACCGCGGACGCGAGCAGACGGACCATGCCAGGAGACTAGCCCCCACCGGCCGGGAGGGTGAACCGACAAGCCGACGAGGCGGGCCGGAATCCCGGCCCGCCTCGAGGCGCCGGATCGTCGGCGCGGCGCGAGAACTCGTCAGATGCAGACCACCGCCAGGCCCACGCCCCGCCAGACCTGCGTCTCGACGCGCTCGAACTCGTCCTTGTCGTGGTTGTACCGCATGTCGATCTCGGTGCGGTAGCCCCTGTCGCGCTGTTCGGTGACATGGCAGTCGCCGGACGCCGTGCCGGCGCGGTTGACCACGCCGTACGGCACGCCCTGCGCCTCGAGCGCGGCCCGGGCGCTGTGTTCGCTCATGCCGACCACGTTCGGAGCCGGCTGGGCCGCCGCCGCGGTGCCGGTGCCCAGCAGCACCGACGCGGCCGCCGCGCACACGGCCGCGGTGACGGAGGTGTGCAGCAAAACCCTTCCACGGCGGGATCTTTCGGGAACGGAGTGGGAACTGCTCGTGGTGGATGTCATGCCTTTCAGCGTGCCGACCGGCGGGCCGGCTCCACATCGGGTGACGCCCCGATCCCTACCCTGATCTTTCGTCTCGGGGTTCGCGCGCCGTGTGCTCCGTAGGATCTGTGCATGGCCGGACCGACGCGTGTGGCGCTCGCCCTGGGCAGCGGGGGTGCCCGCGGCTACGCCCACATCGGCGTGATCGAGGTGCTCGAGGAACGCGGCTTCGACATCACCGGGGTGGCGGGCTCGTCCATGGGCGCGCTCGTCGGCGGGCTGTACGCGGCGGGCAAGCTCGACGACTACACCCGCTGGGCGACGTCGTTGACCCAGCTCGACGTGCTGCGCCTGCTCGACGTGTCGCTGTCCGCGCCGGGCGCCATCCACGCCGAGAAGATCCTCGACAAGGTGCGCGAGATCCTCGGCGACACCCCCATCGAGGGGCTGCGGATCCCGTATACGGCGGTCGCGACGGACCTGGCCGCCGGCCGGTCCGTGTGGTTCCAGCGCGGCCCCGTCGACGTGGCGATCCGCGCCTCCATCGCGATCCCCGGCGTGATCACCCCGTACGTGCTCAACGGGCGGGTGCTCGCGGACGGCGGAATCCTCGATCCGCTGCCACTCGCCCCGATCCTCGCCGCCGGTGCCGACGTCACCATCGGTGTCAGTCTCGGGGCGGAGGAGCGCGACGTCGAGGGCGGCGCCCCGGCCCACGCGAGTGCGGAGCCGCGACCGGTCGACGAGTGGATCGGCCGCTTCCGCCGCAGCGCCGCGCAACTGCTCGAGCGCGACGTCGTCCGCTCGGTGGTCGGTCGCTTCGGCAGCGGGCAGGTGGCACGCAGCGATGCCGTGGAGGACGTGGCGCCCGAGGAGACCGAGGTCGTCGACGATCCGGTACCGGTCCCGAAGCTCAGCCGCTTCGAGGTGATGAACCGTTCGCTCGATCTGATGCAGTCGGCCCTCGCCCGGTATCAGCTCGCCGGGTACCCGCCGGACGTGCTCATCCGCGTCCCTCGCAAGTCGGGACGCAGCCTCGACTTCCACCGTGCGGCCGAGATGATCGCGCTCGGCCGCAGCCTCACGGAGTCCGCCCTCGACGCCGCGGGGCTCGGCGTCGCGCCGGTCGCCGAACCGGCTGACCCGGACACCGGAACCGCCTAGGCTGAGCCGGTGGAGACCGTACCGATCCAGCTGCCGGGCGGCACGACGACGCCGGTCCGCCTGTTTCCCGGTCCGGAACACCCGGCCCGCATCGACGCGCCACGGCCCGTGGTGGTGATCCTGCCCGGCCTCGGCATCCCGGCGGGCTACTACGAGCCCGTCGCCGAGGCGCTCACCGGGCACGGGTTCGACGCCGCGCTCTGCGAGCTGCCCGGGCAGGGCGACAGCCGCCCCCGTCCCGGACCCGACAGCGACTACGGCTACCAGGAACTGGTGGCCGTCGACCTGCCGGCGATGTTCGAGGTGGTGCACGAACGGTTCCTCGACTCCACCCCGTACCTCCTGGGGCATTCGATGGGCGGTCAGCTCGGGGTGCTCTATGCCTCCCGCAATCCCGGACGCCTCGGCGGGCTGATCCTCGTCGCCGCGGGCACCCCCTACTACCGTCACCACGCGGGCATCCGCGGGCCGGGTCTGCTCCTCGGGTCCGCGGCGATGTCGATCACCGCGAGCGTGGCCGGGTTCTGGCCCGGCGATCGGCTCGACGTCGCCGGTTTCGGCCGCCAGTCCCGGCTGCTCATCTCGGACTGGGCGCGCCTGGCCCGCAGCGGACGTTTCGAGCCCCGCGGCGCCGACGTCGACTACGAGCAGCGGCTGGCCGAGCTGAGCCTGCCGGTCCTGTCCGTCACCGTCGAGGGCGACGACATGACGCCCGTCCCCGCCGCCCGGCACCTGCTCGAGAAGATGCCCGCCGCGGACGTGACGACGTGGCACCAGTCCCGGCCGCTGGGGCACAACGGGTGGATCCGCGACAACGCGGACACCGTCGACCGCATCTCCGCCTGGTTGAAGGACCGGTGAGCGCGGCCTCCTACCGGGACAGCATGCGCTCGAGGAACGTGAACGTCAGTGCCGCCTTGAACGCGGCCTGGGCGTTGTCCGCGGCACCGCCGTGCCCGCCCTCGATGTTCTCGTAGTACCAGACCTCGTGCCCCTGTTCCTCGAGCCGGGCCACCATCTTCCGGGCGTGACCGGGATGCACCCGGTCGTCCCGGGTCGAGGTGGTGATCAGGATCGGCGGGTACGCCGCGTCCGGGTCGGTGTTCTGGTACGGCGAGTACTCGCGCAGGAAGGCCCATTCGTCGGGGTCGTCGGGGTCGCCGTACTCGGCCATCCACGACGCCCCGGCGAGCAGCAGGTGATACCGCTTCATGTCCAGCAGCGGCACCTGGCACACGATCGTCCCGAACAGTTCGGGGTAGCGGGTGAGCATCACGCCCATGAGCAGACCGCCGTTGCTGCCACCCTGGATGCCGAGCCGGTCGGCGGTGGTGATGCCGCGCGCGACCAGATCCCGCGCCACCGCGGCGAAGTCCTCGAACACCCGGGGCCGGTTCTCCTTCAGCGCCTGGGTGTGCCACTGCGGCCCGTACTCTCCGCCGCCGCGGATGTTGGCGATCACGTAGGTGTACCCGCGTTCGAGCCACGCCAGGCCCACGCCGCCGCTGTACGCCGGCACCATCGAGTTCTCGAATCCGCCGTAGCCGTACAGCAGGGTCGGCGCCGGGGACGAGGTGTTGCGGCCCACCACGAAGTACGGAACCTGGGTTCCGTCGTCCGAGGTGGCGAAATACTGTGTGACGGTCACGTTCTCGGCGTCGAAGAACGCCGGGGCCTGCTTGATCGGCTCCAGCGGGCTGCCGACCGTGCCGGACAGCAGCGTCGCGGGCACGGTGAAACCGCTGGAGTTGAGGAAGAATTCGTCGCTCTCGAGCGGGTCGACGTCGATCACGGAGGTGGAGGTCGCGGCCGGCACGTCCTCGAGGGGCCGATCGGTCCACCCGTCCGCTCCCGGGGTGAGCATCCGCACCTCGGTCTGCACGTCGCGCAGCGCGACCACCAGCAGGTGGTTCCGCGTCCAGGCGTACTGTTCCAGCGAGGTGTGCGCGTCCGGGGCGAACAGCACCGTCATCTCGCGCGACCCGGCCAGGAACTCGGGGTAGTTCGCGGCCAGCAGGGTGCCCGCCGGATGTCCGAGCCACGGCGACCGGGTCCTGATCAGCAGGTGGTCGCGGTACACGGAGACCTTCGCGTCGTCGGGGGCCTCGATCCGGACGAGCTCCCCGTCGGGCCGCAACTCGAAACGGTGCGACGTGTAGAAGTCGATCGCGCGCTCGACGAAACTGCGCTCGAAGCCGGGGGTGCGGTCGTACCAGGCGGAGACGGCGACGTCGGACTTGTCGCCCTCGTACACCGTCTCGGCCGCGGACAGCGGGGTACCGCGGCGCCAGCGCTTGGCCAGGCGCGGATATCCGGAGTCGGTGAGCGAGCCGTCGCCGAAATCGGTGCCGACGTACACGGTGTCCGCATCGATCCAGCCGATGTCGGTCTTCGCCTCCGGCACCGTGAAACTGTCCGGCCCGTCGACGAACTTCCGTGATTCCACATCGAACTCGCGGATCACGGTGGCGTCGGCGCCGCCGCGCGACAGGCCGATCAGGGCCCGGGACTGGTCGGGCCGCAGCACCTGCGCGCCCGACCACACCCAGTTCTCGCCCTCCGCCTCGGCGACCGCATCGAGGTCGACCAGCACGTCCCAGTCCGGGGCGTCGCGCAGGTACTGCTCCATGGTGGTGCGCCGCCACAGACCGCGCACGTGCCGAGCGTCGCGCCAGTAGTTGTACAGGTACTCGCCGCGACGCCGCGCGTACGGAATGCGCGCGTCGGTGTCGAGGACCTCCCGGATCCGGGACTGCAGCGTCTCGAACGCCTCGGTGCGGGTGTACTCGTCGACGGTGCGGTCGTTGTGCGCGCGCACCCACCCGAGTTGCTGGTCGCCGGTGACGTCCTCGAGCCAGAGGTACGGGTCGTTCGTGTCGTCGGTCATCTGGTGTTCGGCGCGGATACTCCCTCGTGCACGGGGGAGAGAAGGCGCCGTCCTCCTCTCGAGGGGTGTGAGGGTGTCGGGGAAACCTGTCGGTGGGTCCGGTTGGCGTGCCCGGTATGGGGGTCGAGGTGGTGCGCTACAACTACCGGTTGCGGCCGGGCAGTATCGCCGAACATGCACTGATGCAGGAGTGGCATCGTTGCCGATTCTTGTGGAACGAGGCGGTGCACCAACACAAGGCCGGTGGCAGGCCGACGTTCGGGAAGCTGGCCACGCAGTTGACCGAAGCGCGGAAACGCTCGTCGTGGTTGCGGGACGGTTCCCAGGTGGCGCAGCAGCAGACGCTGCGAACCTATGCACAAGCGTTGGAGGCATCCTTCACGGTGAAAGGGCGTGGCCGCCCCAGAGGCAAGTCGTGGAAGACGACGTCGCCGTCGCTCGAGTACACCCGGCGCGGCTTCCGGATCCGGGACGGGCGGTTGGTGCTCGCCAAGGGTGTCAGCATCCCGGTGGTGTGGTCGCGGGAGTTGCCGTCGGAGCCGTCGAGTGTGCGCATCACCCGCGATTCGCCGGGGCACTGGTACGCCTCGTTCGTGGTGACCCGCGAGGTGGAACCGGCACCGGGAGCCCCGAGCGGTTCCGGGATCGGTGTGGATTGGGGTGGGGCCCGGACCGCGACGACCACCGACGAGAGATTCGACCTGTCCTACGGTGGGCATCGGAAACGCTGCGCGGCGGAGCCGGCGAAAGCCCAACGGAAGACGGCGCGCCGCCGCGGGAAGGGCCACCCGCCGTCGAAGGGCTACCGGCGCGCCCGCACACACGCGGCGAAGATCGTGACGAAGGCCGCGTGCCGGAACCGGCACGAGGCGCGGGTGTGGGCGAAACGTGTGGTCGACAACCAGGAGTTGATTGCGGTGGAGGATTTCCGGCCGCGGTTTATGGCGAGGTCGACGATGGCTCGTCAGGCCGCGGACGCGGCGATCGGGTCGGCGAAACGGGAGTTGATCGAGCGGGGCAGCCGGGCCGACCGGAAGGTGGTGATGGTGCGGCCCGCGTACACGACCATGACGTGTTCGAGGTGTTTCGCGAGAACCAAGCAGCGTCTCGAACTCGCGGAACGGATCTTCCGGTGCCAGGGCTGCGGCTATATCGCATGCCGGGACCGGAACGCTGCCAGAGTGGTTCTGGCTGTGGCGGAGCGTGGCCACACCGGTGTCGACGACGTCAGTCAATCGGATCACCTCCTTCGGGTCGGTGCTGCGGTTGCGGTCTGAGCTGGGAATCTCCTGCCTTCAGGCAGGAGAGGCGTTGAGCGCAATTGTTACTCATCCGGCCCCGGGCGACCCGGTGGGGACCGCGGCGCGCGACGCAAACGCCGCACCCGCCACACTGGCGGCATGCAGCTCCACCCCTCCGACGCCCAGCGGGACTGGCTCGACGACCGCGTCCGCAGCGACCAGTTCCTGCTGTTCTGCTTCGAGGAGCCGGCCGGCGACCCCGGCCACCTGGTGGCGGAGCTGCGGCGACGGGCGTCGGCCGTCGTCGAGCTGCGGCTGCACGCCGTGGCGGTGCCGGGCGATCTGGACTATCCGTACTGGGCGACCGGGCCCGTCGGCGCCGACCGGTTCGTCGTGCACCGGCTGCCGGATCCGTCCTGGCCGGGCGTGCAGGAGGCCCTCGGTGAGCTGCTCACCGACCGGCTCGACATCCGGGCCTCGCCGTGGCGGCTGCACCTGTTGCCCGGCGTGACGGGGGCACCGCGTTGCGCCGCGGCCGCAACCGTTGTCGTGCTGCAGGTTTCGCACGCCTTCGCGGACGGGGCCCGCGCGTCCGCCCTGGCCCGGGCGTTGCTGTCCGGCACCGCCCCCGCCGGCGACGGGGCCCCGGCCGGGCCGGAGGCGCCGGCGGTGCCGGTAATGCTGCTGCGGGCCGCGGCCCGGGTGCCGCTCCAGCTGGGCTCGCTGCTGGTGACGGGGGCACGCGCGGGTCGCGCCGAACGGGAACTGGCCGATCCGGCCGTCCCGCCGCCGGCCCCGGGCTGCCCGCCGAGCGCCGTGAACACCGATCCCGGCCCGCGGCGTGCCGTGCGGACGATCGTGTGCCCGGCGACGGACCTGCGCACGGTGGGGACCGTGACCGTCGGTGCGCTGACCGCGATCGGGTCCGCGCTCGCCGAGTTCCTCGGCGACTTCCCGGCCGACCGGCTCGGCGCGGAGGTGCCCGTCTCCCTCGCCGGAAACAGGTTGTCGCGCAATGCCTACCGCAGCACCGGCGTCCGGCTGTTCGCGCACGTGCGCGATCTCCGTGAACGCGCCGCGGCCATCGCGGACGACCTGGCGCAGCGGCGGCGACGGATCACGCATCCGGCCATGGATCTGCGGGATCGTCCGCTCGCGCACGTCCCGGCCCCGCTGCTGCGGTTCGGGCTCGCCCGCGCCGACTTCGGCGCGGTGCCGCGGACCGTCACCGGCACTACGGTCGTGTCGAGCGTGTACCGCGGCGCGGGCGATCTGGTGCTCGGTGGCGCCGTCGTGCGCTTCACCGCCGGGTTCCCGGGCCTGTCGCCCGTCATGGGACTGACCCACGGCGTGCACGGGATCGGCGACGTGGTCACGCTGTCGGTCACGACCAGTCCGCAGGTGCTCGAGCCCGGGGAACTGGACCGGTACGAGACCGTGCTGCGTGCCGCCGTCGCGCAGGTGGCGCGCGCGTAGGGAAGGTGTGCCCGAACCGCCCCGGGCGCTGTCGAGCAACTGCTTGGTTCGGGACGGTTGCGACTGTAGCGTGCCGGTCGGAACCGGATCGACGAGGGAGTGACGATGGGTGTGTATGCGGTGACCGGTGCGGCGTCGGGGATGGGCCGGGCCGCCGCGGATCGGCTGCGGGCAGCCGGTCACACGGTGATCGGGATCGACCTGAAGGAGGGCGACGTCGTCGCCGACCTCTCGACCCCGGCGGGACGTTCCGACGCGGTGCGGCAGACCCTCGAGCGGGCCGGGAACCGGCTCGACGGTGCGGTCCTCGCCGCGGGCCTCGGTCCGGTGCCCGGCAAGGAACAGGCCATCGCCCAGGTCAACGTCCGGGGCGTGATCGAGCTGCTCGAGGGGTGGCGGCCGGCGCTCGCCGCGACCGGCAACAGCAAGGTCGTCGTGTTCGGGTCGAATTCGACGACCACCACCCCGGCCGTCCCGATGTCGGCGGTGCGGGCGTTTCTCGCGGGCGACCTGGAGAAGGGCGTGCGGCGGGCGGGCCGGATCCGGCCGGCGGCCGCCCCGTTCACCTACGCCGCGTCGAAGATCGCCGTCACCCACTGGGCACGCCGGAATGCGGTGACCCCGGACTGGGCGGGGTCGGGGATCCGGCTGAACGTCCTCGCGCCGGGCGCGGTGGCGACGCCGTTGCTCGAGACTCAGCTCGCGAGCCCGGAAGGTAAGCGGGTCAGGAGTTTTCCGGTTCCGATCGGCGGGTTCGGTGATCCCGACCGGATCGCCGAGTGGGTGGAGTTCATGCTCTTGCCGGCCGCGGACTTCCTCGTGGGCTCCGTCGTGGTGGTCGACGGCGGCAGCGAGGCGTGGTTCCGTGCCGTCGACTGGCCGCGACCGGTGCCGGTGCGGAAGGTGCTGCGGTACGTGCAGCGGATGCGGAGCTTCCGCCGCTGAGGAAGTGCTTGCGCCCGAGGGGGCGGTTGTCGCGGGTGGCTCTCGATGTTCGTCGCGGCAGCGTCCCCCCCGCCCGCGGCAGCGTCCCCTCGGCCGCGCGATCACCCGCTCGACGCCGTGCGTCTGCCCGATTCGTGCCTCATGTCGGGGCTACCGGCAAGTAACCGGACCATCCGCAGACACGCCGGAGCGGCAGGTCTACCCTGTTTGTTCGTGACCTCACACTATGACGTCGTTGTCCTCGGAGCCGGTCCCGGTGGGTACGTCGCTGCTATCCGCGCGGCACAGCTGGGACTGAGTACCGCCATCATCGAGAAGAAGTACTGGGGTGGTGTCTGCCTGAACGTGGGCTGCATTCCCTCCAAGGCGCTTCTCCGCAATGCCGAACTGGCGCATCTCTTCACGAAAGAGGCCAAGACGTTCGGCATGTCCGGGGACGTGTCCTTCGACTTCGGCGCCGCCGTGGACCGCAGCCGCAAGGTCGCGGACGGCCGCGTCAAGGGAGTGCACTTCCTGATGAAGAAGAACAAGATCACCGAATACGACGGTGCGGGTTCCTTCGTCGATGCCAACACCATCTCCGTCGAGCTCAACAAGGGCGGGACCGAGACGGTGACCTTCGACAACGCGATCATCGCGACCGGTTCGGTCACCAAGCTGCTGCCCGGCACCGAGCTGAGCAAGAACGTGGTCACCTACGAGGAGCAGATCCTCACCCGTGAGCTGCCGGGCTCGATTCTCATCGTCGGTGCCGGCGCCATCGGTATGGAGTTCGGCTACGTGCTGGCCAACTACGGCGTGGACGTCACCATCGTCGAGTTCCTCGACCGTGCGCTGCCCAACGAGGACGCCGACATCTCCAAGGAGATCGCGAAGGCGTACAAGAAGCTCGGCGTGAAGATCATGACCGGTGCCGCGGTGCAGTCCATCGACGACGACGGCAACAAGGTGACCGTCGCGATCAAGGACAACAAGTCCGGCAACGTCGAGTCCGTCGTCGTCGACAAGGTCATGCAGTCGGTCGGGTTCGCCCCGCGCGTGGAGGGCTTCGGCCTCGAGAACACCGGTGTCGCCCTCACCGACCGCGGCGCCATCGCCATCGACGACGTGATGCGCACGAACGTGCCGCACATCTACGCCATCGGTGACGTCACCGCCAAGCTCATGCTGGCGCACGTCGCCGAGGCGATGGGCGTGGTCGCGGCCGAGACCATCGGCGGCGCCGAGACCCTCACCTTCGACGACTACCGGATGATGCCGCGCGCGACGTTCTGCCAGCCGCAGGTCGCCAGCTTCGGCCTGACCGAGGAGCAGGCGCGCGACGAGGGTTACGACGTCAAGGTCGCGACCTTCCCCTTCACCGCGAACGGCAAGGCCCACGGCCTCGGCGACCCCAACGGCTTCGTCAAGCTGATCGCCGACAACAAGCACGGGGAACTGCTCGGCGGCCACCTGATCGGCCCCGACGTCTCCGAACTTCTGCCCGAGCTGACCCTCGCGCAGAAGTGGGACCTGACGGTCAACGAACTGGCCCGCAACGTCCACACCCACCCGACGCTGAGCGAGGCGCTGCAGGAGGCCATCCACGGCCTCGCAGGGCACATGATCAACTTCTGATCCCAGCGCGTCGAAGATCCTCCGCACGGGCAGATCCCCGTTCGGATGTACCGGCCTCAGCCCGTGGCGACCGAAACGTCGCCGCGGGCTGTCGTCGTCTTCGGAGACGAAACCTGATTCGATACCCGTGACGCGGGGTACCTTCCCCCCCATGGCGGAACGCGGCGCGCGACCCGAGGTACATCCGATTCGCAGGATGATGTTGCGTGCCGTGCGCCACCTGTTCACCCCCCTTCGTCCCGACGACTACCTCGAGATGATCAATCCCCTGTGGACCACCAGGGAGCTGCGGGGCCGGGTCGAGCGGGTGGTGCCCGAAGGTTCCCGTGCGGCGTCCGTGCTGATCCGTCCCGCGTACGAGTGGCGGGGGCACCGTCCCGGCCAGTACGTGCGGCTGGGGGTGATCATCGACGGCGTCTACCACTGGCGCGCCTATTCGCTGACCTCCGATCCCGACCCCGAGGACGGGCTGATCAGCGTCACCCCGAAGGTCGTCGAGTCCGGCGTGGTCTCGCCGCACCTGGTGCGCCGGATCCGGCCCGGCGACGTGGTGCGGCTCGGCGAGGTCGAGGGTGTGTTCACCCTGCCCGATCCGCTGCCGGGGAAGATGCTGTTCGTCAGTGCCGGTAGCGGTATCACGCCGATCATGAGCATGCTGCGCAGCCTGGACCACCGCGACGCCCTCGACGACGTCGTCCTGGTGCACTCGGCCCGTACCGCCGACGAGGTCATCTTCGCGTCCGTGCTGCGTGACCTCGATGCGCGTCGTCCCGGGTTCCGCCTGGTGCTGCGGCTCACCGCGGAGCAGGGCCGCATGACGCCGGCCGATCTGGACGAGCTGTGCCCCGACTGGCGGGAGCGGGAGGCGTTCTGCTCCGGACCCGGCGAGATGCTCGATGCGTTCGTCGAGCACTGGAACGACCACGGGGATCCGAAAAAACTCCACATGGAGCGTTTCCAGCCGATCATCGGCGGGAATGCGGGGTCGGGTGAGGGCGGCACGGTTCACTTCCTCGACAGCGAGGCCGACGTCGAATGCGACGGCGGCACGCCGATCCTGGTGGCGGGCGAGAAGGCCGGCCTGCAGCTTCCGTACGGATGCCGGATCGGAATCTGCCATACCTGCGTGGGCACCCTGCGGTCGGGCAGGGTGCGGGACCTGCGCACGGACGAGGTCGCCGAACCCGTCGGCGCCGCGGTCCGCACATGCATCCACACCGCCGAAGGCGACATCGAAATCGAGCTGTGAACGAAAGGAACGCGAGATGACGACGGAGATCGAAAGTCCGCTCGCGCATCTGAGCCAGGAAACGCTCGAGGCATTGGCGAAGGAGTTCGACGCCATCCACGACCGGGTCTACGCCGACCTGGGGGAGCGCGACCGCCGCTACATCAAGACGGTGATCGCGACGCAGCGACAGCTCGCCGTCGCCGGCCGTGCCCTGCTGCTCGGCTCGGCGTCCAAGTCGGCGTGGGTCGCGGGCACCGCATGCCTCGGCATGGCCAAGATCCTCGAGAACATGGAGATCGGCCACAACGTCATGCACGGGCAGTGGGACTGGATGAACGATCCGGACATCCACTCGTCGGTGTGGGACTGGGACACCGCGTCGACCGCGGCGGGCTGGAAACACTCGCACAACTACATTCACCACACCTTCACCAACATCCGCGGCAAGGACAAGGATCTCGGGTACGAGATCATGCGGATCGACCCGCACCAGAAGTGGCATCCGGTCTACCTTGCGCAGCCGTTCTACAACGTGCTGCTCATGGCGTTCTTCGAGTGGGGCGTAGCGCTGCACGACCTCGATCTCGATGCGCTGTGGGCGGGGGAGAAGACCCCGGCGCAGGTGCTCGGCGAACTGAAGGGCATCGCAGGCAAGGCGCGGCGGCAATTCGTCAAGGACTACGTGGGCTGGCCTCTGGTCTCCGCCGGCGCGTTCGCCGCCGTGCAGCTGCTGTCGGGCGGACGGATTCCGCAGCCGGCCACCTCCCGGATCGGGCGCCGCCTGCGCGGACTCGGCCGCCTCGGGGGTGGCCGCGCGGCCGGCCGCCGGGCCGACCTCGTCGCCGACGTGCTCGACAAGGTCCTGCCGGGCGTGGAGAAGACGTTCCTCGCCACCCTGGCGGCGGACTTCACCGCCAACATCATCCGCAACGTGTGGTCGCACGCGATCATCTTCTGCGGCCACTTCCCGGACCAGACGTACACCTTCAGCCGGAAGGAGGTCGAGAACGAGAGCCGCGGCGGATGGTACGTCCGCCAGCTGGTCGGTGCGGCCAACATCGAGGGCAGTCCGCTGTTCCACGTGATCAGCGGGAACCTCGGCTACCAGGTCGAACACCACCTCTACCCCGACATGCCGAGCACCCGGTACTCCGAGGTGGCGCCCGAGGTGAAGGACATCTGCGAGCGGTACGGACTGCCGTACAACACCGGGCCCCTGTCCAGGCAGTGGGGCACCGTGCACCGGACGATCCTGCGCCTCGCGTTCCCCGGCGGCAAGCCGCGGCCGAAGCCCGGTCCGTATCGCAGCGCGGACGATCCGTCGTCACGGAAGCCGGCGACGAGCGAGGCCGCCCGGTTCCGCAGCCGACTGCCCGCGGACCATCCCGCAGCAGGCCCGGAGCACGAGCACGGTGGTGTGGAGGTCGAACCGCCGCCGCGCTGACGATCGTTGCTACGGCCGATGGGTTCGGTCGTACTCCGCTTGTGCCGCAAGCACTTCCGGCATGCTCGACTCGAGTAGCCCGATGAGGGCGCGCAGGTGCTCGGCGACCTGCGCGCCGAGCGGCGTGAGGCTGTACTCGACCTTGGGCGGAATGGTCGTTTCCACCCGCCGGTGGACGAGGCCGTCGCGCTCGAGCTGCTGCAGCGTCTGGGACAGCATGCGCTCGCTCACCCCGTCGACGTGGCGGCGCAGTTCACCGAACCGGTGCGGGCCCTCGCCCAGGGCGGCCAGGGCGAGCACGCCCCAGCGGCCGGTCGCGTTCTGCAGGACCTGCCGGGACGTGCACGCGCGGGCGAACACGTTCGCTTCGAGTGCGGGATCCGTCGTCACGCCCCCCAGCGTACATGTGCGAACACTTCGTGGCGTACTTACTTGATGGGTTGCACTTACGATTAGTAAGTGATTTGATGGCAGTGTTCCCGACTTCCGTTCTCGAGGAGATCTCATGACCATCGCCGTCACCGGTGCCACCGGCCACCTCGGCCACCACGTCGTCACCGCTCTGCTCGACCGCGGTGCCGAGCCGTCCGACGTCGTCGCGATCGTCCGCGACGCCGCGAAGGCTGCCGACCTCGCCGCCCGGGGCGTGCAGGTGCGCGTCGCCGACTATGGCGACCGGGACGCACTCGTCGCCGCTCTGGCCGGCGTCGACAAGCTCCTGCTGATCTCCGGAAGCGAGGTCGGCCGGCGGATTGCGCAGCACACCAACGTCATCGAGGCCGCGAAGGCCGCAGGGGCCGGCCTCGTGGCCTACACCAGCGTCCTCGACGCGCAGCGCAGCCCCCTGGCCCTGGCCGCCGAGCACAAGACCACCGAGGACCTGCTCGCCGCCTCCGGCCTGGACGTCGTGCTGCTGCGCAACGGCTGGTACTGGGAGAACTATGCCGCCGCTGTCGACACGGCGAAGGCGACCGGCGCCCTGTTCGGCGCCGCCGGCACCGGCCGCGTCGCCGGTGCCGCCCGCAAGGACTACGCGGAGGCCGCCGCCGCCGTGCTGCTCGCCGACGACCAGGCCGGCCGGATCTACGAACTCGGCGGCGACGAGCGCCTCACCTACGTGGAACTCGCCGACGTCCTGTCCGGGATCGTCGGCGCGCCCGTCGCCTACAAGGACCTGCCCCGGGACGAGTACACGAAGGTCCTCGAGAGCGCCGGGGTGCCCGCTCCGATGGCCGCTGTCCTCGCGGACTCCGACGCGGGCATCGCCGTCGGCGCCCTCGACACCGACAGCGGCGACCTGCAGCGACTCAGCGGACGCCCGAGCACGCCGGTGGCCACGGCGCTGAGCCGGTAATCCACGCGGCGAACCGGAATCCGCCCACGACACAGCATGGGCAGATTCCGGCTCCGCGAGCGGATCCAGGTTGTCCACAGGCGGCCGCTTCATCCCCAGATGTGCCGGTGCGTCCCGATCTGCGCCGGCTCGACGCGGCACATGCGCCACGCTCGGTCCATGACCGATCCCACAGCCCTGACCAGACGGGATCTGCTGGCGCAGGGTGTCACCGACGACCGGCTCCGCGCCGCGCTGCGGACAGGCGACCTCGTCGCGCTGAAACGGGGCGTGTATCTGCGGCGGGCGGAAGACGGCCCGCTCGACGACACCGGCCGGCACCGGATCCTGGCACGGCACGTCGGCTCGGGTCTCCGCCCGGGGGATGCGCTCAGCCACGTGTCCGCCGCCGTCCTGCTGGGCCTGGACATGTGGAACGCGGATCTGCGCCGCGTACACGTCTCGCGGACGTCCGCGAGTGGGCGCAGGGTCACGTACCTCCACGTCCACGCAACCGACTGGTGCGACGGCGATGTCGTCACGCTCGACGGTGTCCGCGTCACCTCGGTGGCGCGCACCATCGTCGACCTCGGCCGGTCGCTGCCACTCGAGGAGGCGGTCGTCGCCGGGGACTCCGGACTGCGTGCCGATGCGTCCGCCCGCGACCGGTTGCCCGCAGTTCTCGCCGCGGCCCGTCACCGCACCGGGGTGTCCCGGGCCGCCGCCGTCGTGGACCTGCTCGACGGACGGAGCGAGAGCGTCGGGGAGTCGGTGTCGCGCCTGCGCATGGCGCGATTCGGCCTGCCGGTACCTGCCCTGCAACACGAGGTCGTGGCTCGGGACGGGCGCCGGTACCGCGTCGACTTCTTCTGGGAATCGCAGGGCGTCGTCGGCGAATTCGACGGTGCCGGGAAGTACGCGGACCGCCGCGACCTCGTCGCCGAGAAGCACCGCGAGGACGCTCTGCGTGACCTCGGCTTCGAGGTTGTGCGGTGGACATGGGCCGACCTGGATCGGTTCGAGGTCGTCGCCCGGAGGTTCGCCCGGGCCGTCGCTCGAAGATCCACGCGCTGAACCGGAATCCGCCCACGACACAGCCTGAGCGGATTCCGGTTCAGCGCGGGAATTCAGCGAGTCCGGTAGGCCACCCAGCCGCCGAACTCGGTGATGTCGACGGCGTCCACCGCGGCGTCGTGCGTGCAACCGAATCCGACGACCCACCGCCCGTCCGAGAGTTCGACGCTGGTCAGCGTCATCGGCGCGGGCAGCGCGGCCAGGAACCGGCCCAGGCCGGCCTCCGAGACCCGGAACACCTCGCCGGCGATCGGCGCGCCCCGGCCGGCGCCGTGGCGGACGAGACCGGGCTTCGGGGGAGTGGTGTTCAGCGCCGTCAGGCGGTACGCGTCGGACGTGTGGACCTCCTCGACGAACCGGGCACCGATCTCCTCGAGCTGGAAGTGCAACGGCTGGTCGCGCAGGTGCGCCCCGAACACCGCCAGCTCGACCCCGCCGGAGGCGAATCCCGGCGCGGCGACGCCCGTCAACCGCGCCGCGAGGTCCACGGCGACCTGGTCGGCGAAGGCCGGCACCACGACCATCACCCCGAAGGGATGGCCCTCGGCGGTCGAGGCACCCGGTACCGCGACCGCGGCCATGTCGAGCAGATTGCAGAAGTTCGTGAATGTGCCCATCCGCCGGTTGATCCCGATCGGGTCGGACTGTACCGCCGCGATCGTGGGATGCTCGGTGGTGGTGGGCAGCAGCAGTCCGGCGAATCCGTCGAGGAGGTCCGCCGCGAACGCCTTGGCCTGGGTCAGGGTGTCGAGATCGGCCACCAGTTCGTGCGCCGCGGGGCGCTCCGCGGCCGCGACGATCGCCGCGACCGTCGGATCCGCCCCGGCGGGGTTCGTCGCCAGGAACTCTCCGACGGCCGCGTACCGCTGCGCGACGACGGCACCGTCGTAGAGCAGTGTCGCCGCGTCCAGCAGCGGCGAGACGTCGACCTCGGTCACGTCGAGTCCCGCCGCACGCCCTGCGGCGACGGTGCGCGCGAACGCCTCTCGATACTCGTCGCACAACTCGACGAGGTCCTCCGCGCGCGGCACCGCCACACGCGGCGTGGACGGCGCGGCGAACGGCACGTCCGACGGCCACCTCCGGGAGCGCGGGTCGCGCGGTTCCGGCCCGGCCATCACCTTCGCCGCCGTCACGGCCAGGTCGAGCGACGTGGCGAACACGGTGAGGCAGTCGTAGTCCACGCACGCCGGCACCACGCCGTGGGCCGGGATCACGCCGAGCGTGGCCTTGATGCCCACCAGTCCCTGCAGCGCGGCCGGGACCCGGCCGGATCCCGCGGTGTCCGTGCCGATCCCGATGTCCGCGATGCCCAGCGCGACCGCGGTCGCCGAGCCCGAACTCGATCCGCCCGATACGCGTTCGGGATCCCAGGAACAGCGCACCGCCCCGTACGGGCTGCGGGTGCCGACGAGTCCGGTGGCGAACTGGTCGAGGTTGGTCTTGCCCAGGATCACCGCACCGGCATCGACGAGGCGCGCGACGCCCGACGCGGTGTCCGTGGGGGTGTAGGCGAACTCGGGGCAGCCGGCCGTGGTGGGTAGTCCGGCGACGTCCACGTTGTCCTTCACCGCCACGAGCAGGCCCGCGAGCGGCAGGTCCTCGCCCGCCGCGACGCGCGCGTCCACGGCGTCGGCGTCGGCGAGCACATCCGCGGCCGGCCGCAGCGCGATCCACACCTCGGGCCGGTCCACCTCGCCGAGGCGGCGCAGCGCCGCCTCCGCCCGGGCCCTGCTCGACGACGGCGCAGCCGAAAGTCCATTTTCCACAACGATGCTCATGCTGCTCCGATCACGAGAAGGGGGGTGCCGGGGGCGACTTTCGCGCCCGGCCCGACGAGGACCTTCAGGACGGTCCCCTCGACGGCTGCCGGCACGGGCATTTCCAGCTTCATGGCCTCGAGGATGACGGCGGTGTCGTCGGCGGCGACCCGTTCGCCCTCTGCCACCTCGACCCGCCACACGTTGCCGACCATGGGGGCCTCGACGACGACCGATCCCGCCGGCATCCCGGCGAGCGGGTCTATGGGCTCGACCACCTCGATCGGCGCCGGCTCGGTGCGGTCGAACTCACCGGCCGCGTGCCACGCCTGCTTCTCGGTTTCGAACGCCGCGGACTGACGCTCGTGGAACGCGTCGATGGACTCGGCATTCTCCGCCAGGAACCGCAGGTGGTCGGCGAGGGCGAACGTGCCCTCGGAGACCTCGGCGTCGAACCGGCCCGCCAGGGACGCGGCGCGGTACTCGAGCAGCTGCTCCGGGCTCACCGGTTCCCACACGATCCGGTCGAAGAAGCGGAACAGCCACGGCTTGCCGTCCTCGAACGGGCCGGCCTGCCGGTACCCCGACCAGATCGGCACCGTCCGCCCGATCAGCTGGTAGCCGCCGGGGGACTCCATGCCGTAGACGCACAGGTACTTCCCGCCGATGCCCACGGCGTCCGACGGGGTCCACGTGCGCGCCGGGTTGTACTTCGTCGTCACGAGCCGGTGCCGGGGATCGAGCGGAACGGCCAGGGGCGCACCGAGATACACGTCGCCGAGGCCGAGGACGAGGTACTCGGCGTCGAACACCGTGTCGCGGACCTGCTCGACCGAGTCGAGTCCGTTGATGCGCCGGATGAACTCGGTGTTCGACGGCAGCCACGGCGCCGAGTCGCGCACACCGCTGTGGTAGCGGGAGATCGCCTCGGAGATCGACGGGTCGTCGAACGAGAGCGGCAGCCGGACGGTGCGGCTGGGCACCACCAGATCGTGGGTGGCCGGCAGTTCCGTCTCGAGGTCCTGCAGGGTCCCGAGCAGCCGGTGCTGGGGCAGCACCTCCGGGTCGAAGTGCACGTGCAGCGACCGCACCCCCGGCGTGACGTCGACGATCCCCGGCAGGCGCACGGCCGCGAGCGCCTCGGACAGGGCGTGCACCCGCATCCGCAACCCCAGGTCGAGCACCATGTCGCCGTACTCGACGAGGATGTTGTCGTCGCCGCCGCGCAGGTACACCACCTCGGGACGGTCCAGGAACGCCGGGGTACCGGCCAGCCGGCCGCCGTCGAGCGCGGCGGGCCGCGCCACGGGCGGGACGTCGCGGGCGCGGGCCGCCGCGCCGCGCAGCTCGACCGCCGCCTCGTCGGTCACGGGAACGAACCGCACCGAATCCCCGGGCCGGATCTGCCCCATCTTCCAGCGGTGACCGGAGACGACCGTGAGCGGGCACGCGAACCCGCCCAGGCTCGGGCCGTCCGGACCGAGCAGGATCGGGGTGTCGCCGGAGACGTTGAGTGCGCCCACCGAGTAGGGGTTGTCGTGCAGGTTCGACGGGTGCAGCCCGGCCTCGCCGCCGTCCGTCCGCGACCAGGTGGGCTTGGGGCCGTCCAGGCGGATGCCGGTGCGGTTCGCGTGGGACTGCACCGTCCACGTGGTGTCGTAGAACTGGGCCAGGTCGTCCTCGGTGAAGTAGGCCGGGGCGGGCTGCGGACCCTCGGTGACGGCGAGATGCCACGTGTGGGTGAACTCCGGGCGACGGTCCACGGGTACGGGTGCCGGGCCGGCAGGGGCGGGGGACTCCGCCACGCCGAGCACATCACCCGTGGCCAGGGCTCTACCGGTGACGCCGCCGAAGCCGCCGAGGGTGAACGTCGCGGCGCTGCCGTGGTAGAGCGGGGCGTCGAGCCCGCCCCGCACTGCGACGTAGGTGCGCAGGCCCTGCTCGGCCGGGGCGCCGACGTCGAGCACGCCGCCGGCCGGCACCTCCACGGGCTCCCACATCGGCACGGGCACCCCGTCCACGGTGGCGACGACCGGGGCGCCGGTGACGCACACGAGCGTCGGGTCGGAGAACTTCAGGCGCGGGCCCTGCAGCGTGCATTCCAGCGCCGGTGCCCCCTCCGGGTTGCCGACGGCGCCGTTGGCCGCGCGCATCGACAGGTCGTCCATCGGGCCCGACGGCGGAATGCCGACCTCCCACAGGCCGATCCGGCCGGGGAAGTCCTGCACCGTGGTCATGGTGCCCGCGCGCAGCACGTCGATGCGGTGGCCCGTCGCCCGCACGTCCCGCAGCGTCGCGGTGGTGTGTGCGGCCTCGAGCACCGGCTCGGCGGTGCAGATGCGCCGCAGCTGCGGCAGGTTCGTCTGCACGCCGTACAGGTGGGTGTCGTCGAGCGCCTCGGCGAGCGCCGCGAACGCGGTGCGCCGGGACTCGCCGCGCACGATGATCTTGGCGAGCATCGGATCGTAGAACGAGCTCACCTCCGTGCCGGTGTCCACCCACGTCTCGACGCGGGTGTGGGCCGGGAATTCCACGGCGGTGAGCAGTCCGGCGCTGGGCCGGTAGTCGTGCCCCGGGTCCTCCGCGTACACGCGCGCCTCCACGGCGTGACCGGTGATCCGCGGTCCGCCGTCGGGCAGCGCGTCGAGCATCTCGGTCTCGCCCCGGCCCAGCCGCAGCATCCACTCGACCAGGTCCACACCGGTGACCTCCTCGGTGACCGGGTGCTCGACCTGCAGGCGGGTGTTCATCTCGAGGAACGACGCCTCGCCGCGTTCGACGTCGTAGACGAATTCGACGGTCCCGGCGGAGCGGTAGCTCACCGACGAGGCGAGCCGGCGCGACGCCGCGAGCAGTTCCTCGACGACCGCGTCGGGCAGGTTCGGGGCGGGCGCCTCCTCGACGACCTTCTGGTTGCGACGCTGCAGCGAGCAGTCGCGCGTGCCGAGGCTGATCGTGCGGCCGCGGCCGTCGCCGAACACCTGCACCTCGATGTGGCGGGCGTGGGCGACGAACCGTTCGAGGAACACGCCCGACGAGGAGAAGTTCGCGGACGCGAGGCGCTGCACCCGCTCGTACGCGTCCCGCAGCTCGTCGGGGGTGTGACAGGCCTGCATGCCGATGCCACCCCCGCCGCCGACGGCCTTGAGCATCACGGGGTATCCGACGGTTTCGGCCGCGGCGACGGCGGCGTCGACGGACGCGAGCAGGCCGCTGCCTTCGACGAGCGGGACGCCGACGGCGCGCGCCGCCTCGCGAGCGGTGTGCTTGTCGCCGAAGACCCGCAGCTGCTCGGGCGTGGGCCCGATGAACGCGATGCCGGCCGCCTCGCAGGCGGCCGCGAATTCCGCGTTCTCCGAGAGGAACCCGTACCCGGGGTGGACCGCGCCGGCGCCGGTCGCGAGGGCGGCCTCGATCACCAGATCCGCCCGCAGGTACGACTCCGCGGCCGGGGCGGGACCGAGGCGCACAGCCATGTCCGCCATTTCGACGTGGGCGGCGGACGCGTCCGCATCCGAGTACACGGCGACGGTCTTCAGCCCCAGTGTGTGCGCCGAACGCATGATCCGGCAGGCGATCTCGCCACGGTTGGCGACGAGCAGGGTGTCGAAAGCGAACGTCACGACAGGCTCCTTCGGTGACGGGGAAGAGGAAGGTATGGGGGCGGAACCGGATGTCAGCGCGCGAACGACATCGCGGTGACGGCGCGGGTCACCCGGTCGAGCACCACCGCGAGGGATTCACCGATGTGCCGGTGCAGCAACCGGTGGGCACGCTCGAGCTCGTCGCCGAGCACGGCGTCGACGATGGCGAGGTGCTCGGCGATCGACGTCTCGATCCGGCTGTTGACCATGAAGTCGTACATCCGCACGTGCCGGATCCGGGAGTTGACCGACTCGAGCGAGCCCGCCAGTTCCGTGTTGCCCGATGCGGCGAGCAGTGCGACGTGGAACTCCTCGTCGAGCACCACGAAGCCCGGTTCCTGCTGCGGCGGGTCGGCGGACAGGCGCAACCACCGTTCGCGTTCGGCGGTGAGGGCGGCGCGGTCGTGCCGCACATCGGGATTGTCGATCGCCCGCGCAATGCCCTGCAGTTCCAGGGTGATCCGCAGCTCGTAGAGGTCGCGGATGCGGGGGATGCTCGGCGGCACCGGCGAGAATCCGTACTCCTCGCGGCGCAGCAGGCCGTCCGCGCACAGCATCGCGAGGGCTTCCCGGACCGGGGTGCGGGAGATGCCGAAGCGCGCGGACAGTTTCGGCTCGGTCAGCCGCTCACCGACCGGGATCGAGCCGTTCATCAGCTCGTTGCGCAGTTCCCGGTACACCCGCGTCCGGAGCGGTTGCGCCGTGGCTGTATCCGTACGTGTCGACATAGCTGTATACGCTATGGACGTCGTGTTTCGCCGAGATTGCCCGCGGTAAAGCGGCGGTTAGGAAGAACTCTCAGAAGTCCCGCTCGATGCGCAGCACGCCGATGGTGGTGGCAAGTCCGTCGTATTGCGCTACCAGCAGGCAGAATTCGACCATCCGCCGGTCGTCGAGGTGAGCGGCCAGCGCCTTCCACGTCCCGTCGGCGAGGTCCCTGGTGGTGACCAGCTCGTCGACGGCCGCGAGCATCGCCCGGTGCCGCGGGCTCCAGCCGGGGGCCCCGGGCCCGTCGAGGATGCGCTGCAGGATCTCCGGCGTGATCCCGGCGCGGCGGCCGAGCCGGGTGTGGTGGTCCAGCTCGTAGCCGCACTCGCGCAGGTGCGCCACGCGGAGGATGACCAGTTCGGATTCGAACCGGGGCAACCGCCCGAACGGCATGAGCTTCCCGGAGTAGTGCAGCCAGCCGCGGAACAGGCCACCGGTGCGGCCCAGGGTGCTGAACAGGTGCGCGTCCTTCGTGCCGGCCACCGTCGAGAGCACGCGCCAGGCCGCCCAGTTGAGCGGGCCGAGCTCCCTGAACCGTCCGGGCCGGATGCGAGGTGACATGCCGGTCAGTCTCGCACGGCGCGCGCCAATCGGGCCATCGTCCGGGCCTGCTCGGCGCGCTGCACCACCACCGCCCGGGACGTGTCGATGTGGGCGAGGAGCTGGGCGTGGGCGTCCTCGAGACGGCCCGCGAGCACCGACTCCGCCACGCAGATGTGCTCGTCGACGGTCGCCGTGATCCGGTCGTGCGTCAGGTAGTCGAACATGCGCACGGGCCGCACCTTCGCGTTCACGGTGGCCAGCGCGTCGCACAGGGCCGGGTTGCCGGCGGAGGCCAGCAACGCCAGGTGGAACTGTTCGTCGAGCCCGACGAAGCCCGCATCCGGCTCGGGCAGGTCACGGCGCAGCGCATACCACCGGTCGAGCTCGGCGCCGAGCACGTGGGGATCGTGCCGGATCGACGGATCGGCCAGCGCGCGACGGATCCCGCGCAGCTCCAACGTGGTCCGCAGCTCGTACAGATCGGCGAGGTCGTCGAAGCGCGGCCGGTAGGGGAACAGGCCCTGCTCGCGCCGCTCGACCAGCCCGTCGGACACCAGCCGCGCCAGCGCCTCCCGCACCGGCGTGCGGGAGACCCCGTACTGCTCGGCGAGGCGTTCCTCGCCGAGCCGTGCGTCCGGCGGCAGGACGCCCGTCATCAGGTCCGAACGCAGCGCCCGGTAGACCCGGTCGCGCCGCGTGCCACCGGTGCTCATCAGATCGCCATGGCCGCGCGGACGGTGCCGGCGGCATCCGTGCCGCCGTCGCCGGTGGCGGTGATGCGACCGGATTCGAGGACGTAGTACCGCTGGGCGGCGTGCAGGGCGAAGCCGATGTGCTGCTCGACGAGCAGCACCCCGAGGTCGCCGCGCCGGCTGAGTTCGACGACGGTGTTCTCGATCTCGGCGACGACCGACGGTTGGATGCCCTCGGTGGGTTCGTCGAGGATGAGCATGCGGGGCTCGGTGATCAGGGCGCGGGCGATCGCCAGCTGCTGGCGCTGGCCGCCGGAGAGCAGGCCGGCGCGTCGGTCCAGCAGCGGCACGAGGGCGGGGAACAGGTCGAGCATCTCGGCGACGAGCTGCTTGCCGCGTCTGCGCCCGTCGGCAACGACCTGCAGGTTCTCGGCGCAGGTGAGCTGGCCGAAGGATTGTTGTCCCTGGGGGACGTAGGCCAGGCCGCGGGCGACGCGCGCGGACGGCCGCAGCGCGGTGACGTCCTCGCCGTCGAACACGATCCGGCCGAAGGTGGTGGGCAGCAGGCCGACCGCGGCGCGCAGCAGGGTGGTCTTGCCGGCCCCGTTGTGGCCCATGACGGCGACGACCCCGTCGGCGGGGACGGTGAGGGTGGCCCCGTGGATGATCTCGGTGCGGCCGTAGCCGGTGCGCACGTCGACGAGCTCGAGCATGTCAGGCCTCCTGCGCGGCGGTCGCGGTGCCCAGGTAGACCTCCTGGACCTGGGGGTTGTTCTGCACCTCTTCGACGGTGCCGTCGGCGATGACCCGGCCCCGGGCCAGGACGGTGACGGAGGTGGCGAAGGCGCGCATGAAGTCCATGTCGTGTTCGACGACGACGACGGTGCGCTGCGCCCCGATCCGGCGCAGCAGCTGGCCGGTCTCCTCGCGTTCGTCGTGGCTCATCCCGGCGACCGGCTCGTCGAGCAGCAGCACGTCGGAGTTCTGCACGAGCAGCATGCCGATCTCGAGCCACTGCTTCTGCCCGTGCGCGAGGATGCCGGCGGGCACGTCGCGCAGGTCGGTCAGGCCGATCGTCTCGAGGGCTTCCTCGATCTGTGGCAGCACCGTCGTGCGGCGGCGCAGCAGCGACCACGGGGAGCGGCCGGAGCCGGCGGCGATGTCGAGGTTCTGCAGCACGGTGAGTTGTTCGAACACCGACGCGGTCTGGAAGGTGCGGCCCACACCGAGGCGGGCGATCTTGTGCACCTTCTTGCCGAGCAGTTCGATGCCGGACTTGGTGACCGACCCGGTGGCCGGCACCAGGCCGGTGACGGCGTCGACGAGGGTGGTCTTGCCGGCGCCGTTGGGGCCGATGAGGAAGCGCAGGTCGCCCTGCAACAGGGTCAGGTCCACCCCGTCGACGGCGGTGAAGCCGTCGAAGCTGACCCGCAGGTCGCGGATCTCGAGGTACTCGCTGGACATGCCGGCGTTGCCGCCGTAGTGGGGTTCGGTCATCTCACCGGCTCCATCGTCGTGGTCGGTTCGGGAATCGGCTGCGCCGGGCCGGTGCGGGTGCGTCGCCGGCGCAACGTCGCCAGCCCGGCCAGGCCGGCGGGGAAGAACCCGATGACGACGATGAACAGCAGGCCCTGGGCGTAGGTCCACGCGGAGGGGAAGTTCTCCGACAGGGCGGTCTGGGCCCACGCGACGCCGATGGCGCCGAGGACCGGGCCGAGCAGGGTCGTGCGTCCGCCGATGGCGACGCCGATGAGGAATGCGATGGAGGGGACGATGCCGACATCGGCGGGGGAGATGATGCCGACGATGGGCACGAACAGCGCCCCGGCGATGCCGGCGAAGAAGGCCGCCGCGGCGTAGGCGACGACCTTGACGTTGGCGGGGTCGTAGCCGAGGAAGCGGACCCGCTCCTCCTGGTCGCGCACGGCCACGAGCAGCTCGCCGTAGCGGGAGAACATCAGCTGCCGGGTGAGCGCGACGACGGCGAGCAGGACGCCCGCGGCGACGAAGAACAGCATCCGCTTGTTGGCCGGGTCGGCGAGGGACAGGCCGAAGAAGCTGCGGAAGCGGTTGAGCCCGTTCGATCCTCCGATCGACTGCTGGCCGATCAGCAGGATCGCGAAGGCGGCGGTCAGGGCCTGGGACAGGATCGCGAAGTAGGCGCCCTTGACGCGGCGTTTGAACACGCCGAGCCCGAGCAGCACCGCCACCAGGGCGGGCAGCACCAGGATCGCGACGATCGTCACCAGCGGAGAGGCGAACGGCGCCCAGTAGCCGGGCAATTCGCGGATGCCGGCGATCTGCATGAAGTCCGGGACGGTGTCGCCGCGCAGCCCGGCGTCGGCGATCTTCAGGTGCATCGCCATGAGGTAGGCACCGAGGCCGAAGAAGACGCCCTGGCCGAGGGTGAGCATGCCGCCGCGGCCCCACGCGAGACCGATGCCGACGGCGACGATCGCGAAGCACAGGAACTTTGCGAGCAGGTTCAGGCGGAAGTCCGACAGCACGGCCGGGGCGAGGGCGAACAGAACGAGTGCGGCGAGGGCGAACCCGGCCCACGTGCGGGCCGGTCCGGGTCGGGTGAGCGCCGGCAGACGTGTCGGGGCAGGCATCAGACCAGGCTCCTTGTCTTGACCGCGAACAGGCCCTGCGGCCGGACCTGCAGGAAGATCACGATGAGCACGAAGACGATCACCTTCGCGATCGATGCGGTGGTGGAGTATTCGATGAACGAGTTGAGCAGGCCGAGCGCGACGGCCGCGATGACGGCGCCCTCGATCCGTCCGAGGCCGCCGATGACGACCACCAGGAACGCGTCGATCAGGTAGGACTGGCCGATGGTGGGACTCGTGGAGCCGATCAGGGTCAGCGCCACTCCGGCCAGGCCGGCCAGGCCGGAGCCGAGGAAGAAGGTGGTGATGTCGGTGCGCCGCGACGAGATGCCCACGGTCTCGGCGAGATCGCGGTTCTGCACGACGGCCCGGATGCGCCGGCCCATCGGGGTGAACTTCATCGCCGCGATCAGGATCACCACACACACCACGGCCAGCGCGAGGATGAACAGCCGGGTCCTGGGCACCACCGCCCCGAGGATCTCCACGCCACCGGAGAGCCACTGCGGCGCAACCACGTTGACGGCGGGTGCGCCGAAGATGTCGCGGGCGGCCTGTTGTAGCAGCAGGCCCACGCCGAAGGTCACCAGCAGGGTGTCGAGCGGGCGGTGGTACATGCGGCGGATGAGGGTGACCTCGAGCAGCACCCCCATCACGCCGCCGACCAGGAAACCGACGAGCAGCGACACCAGCAGGGACACCCCGGCGGCCGAGACCACCTGCTGCACCACGTACGCGGTGTAGGAGCCGGCCATGATGAACTCGCCGTGGGCCATGTTGATCACGCCCATCTGCCCGAACGTCAGCGACAGGCCCAGCGCCGCCAGCAGCAGGATCGAACCGATGCTCAGGCCCGTGAACAACTGTCCTACAACGACATCCATTTCGCCTCCCTTCTCGTCGGCTTCCCGGTCACGGTGGTCAGCTGCCGGACAGGCCGGCGGCCCAGTCGTAGCTCTCGAGGTACGGGTCCGGCTCGATCGCCCCGTTCGACTCCCACACCGTGTAGATCAGTCCGTCGCCCCGGATCTCGCCGATGCGAGCCGTCTTGGTGATGTGGTGGTTGTCCCCGTCGATCGTGACGGTGCCCTCCGGTGCGTCGAACGAGACGCCGTCGGCCGCGGCCTGCACGTCGGCGACGGCGAACGAGTCCGCCTTCTCGACGGTGTTCTTCCACAGGTACACCGACGCGTACGCGGCCTCCATCGGGTCGGAGGTGGGCTTGTTCGCGCCGTACTTCGCCTTGTACGCGTCGACGAACGCCGTGTTCTCGGGGCCGTCCACGGTCTGGTAGTAGTTCCAGGCGGTGAGCTGGCCGGTGATGTTCTGCGCGCCGATTCCGACCACTTCCTCCTCGGCGATCGACACCGAGATCACCGGCATGTCGGCGGCGGTGAGGCCGACGTTGGAGTACTCGCGGAAGAAGGCGACGTTCGAGTCGCCGTTGAGGGTGTTGAACACCGCGTCCGCGTCGGCGGTGCGGACCTTGTTGACGATCGTGGAGAAGTCGGTGGACCCGAGCGGGGTGTAGTCCTCACCCTTGATCTCGATGCCGTTGGCCTCGGCGTACGCGCGGATGATGCGGTTCGCGGTCTGCGGGAAGACGTAGTCGCTGCCGACGAGGTAGAGGGACTTGACGCCCTTCTCCTTCAGGTAGTCCAGCGCCGGCACGATCTGCTGGTTGGTGGTCGCGCCGGTGTAGAAGATGTTCGGCGACGACTCGAGGCCCTCGTACTGCACGGGGTAGTACAGCAGCGCGTTGTTGTCCTCGAACACCGGCAGCATCGCCTTGCGGCTCGACGACGTCCACCCACCGAACACCGCGGCCACACAGTCGGAGCTGATCAGCTTCTCGGCCTTCTCGGCGAACACCGTCGGCTCCGACGCGCCGTCCTCGGCCACGATCCGGATCTGCTTGCCGAGAACGCCGCCGTTCGCATTGATCTCCTCGACGGCCAGTGCGATCGAGTCACGCACCGTGACCTCGGAGATTGCCATGGTGCCGGACAGCGAGTTCAGCGAACCGACCTTGATCGTGTCGCCGGAGGTGTCGACGCACGAGGCGGACCCGGCAGCGTCGGTACTGTCGGTGGCCTTGCTGCCGCAGGCGCTGAGCACGAGGCCGACGGCGGCCAGCGCGGCCGGCGCGGCGACGGCGCGCTTGGCGAACTTGGACGTGGCAACTGGCATGGAGGTGCCCTTCTTCGAAGGTGGGAGCCGGACGGGGCCCGGTGTATCCGGGCTGCGTATACAGCGCTGTATCCGTGGACCGAAGAGTAGGCGGCCGGTGTTGCATGGGAATGTCCTGCGGTGACGAGTTCGTGACCCGTATTACGGCTCGATTTCCGAACGCGCACACGCCGAGGTCCGGATGTATCCGCGCCTCCGCAGGACAGCGGCGCGCTCCTTTCATCGCGCGGCTGTCCTGCCGCCGTGCGGGTTTCCGGACGACCTACCGCCAGCGACGACGGGTGGCGGCGTCGATTCGCGCACGAACGTCGTCGAAGTGGAAGAGTTCCGACCACGTCCAGCGCACCACTTCGTATCCCTGTGCCCGGATCGCGTCTTCACGAAGCTTCTCGCGACGCACCGTCTCGGCGCTTGCGCCGGGGTCCGCAGACCGGTACTTGCCCATGCCGTCGAACTCGCCGACGACGCCGAACTCCTCCCGGAAGAAGTCGGTGCGCGCGACGAATGCGCCACCGGCTGTCCATATCTCGAATTGCAGGACCGGGCCGGGCAGACCTGCCGCCCGAATGCGGAGGCGGCTGATCGACTCGCCCGGGCTCTCGCTTCGTCCGTCCAGGAATGCGCACATTCGTCGAGCCGCCGCAATTCCGGTTCGCGTGTCGGCTGCTGTCAAGGCGGCCGGGAGTGCGGCGTGGGCCGCAGGCCGCAGCCTCAGTGCAGAGCCGCCCAGCACCACTGCACGGTCGGCATCCAGGCAGCGTGCCGTGTCGACGATCGTGCGCGCCGCCGAGGTCACCCGTATCCCGTCCACGATCTCCACATCGCTTGGTGCGAAAGGTGTTGCGTGCCCGTGTAGTTGGGAGGTGCGACGGCCGCCGGAGGGTCGATTCCGACTGACGTGGACCAGCGTGAGGTCCGGACGCCACAGAGCGAACCCGTGCACGACGGCGGCGGAGGTGTGGCTCATCACGGCCTCGGGGCCGAGCTTGGCGGCGGCCGCGCGTACGCGCACCAGGCGCCGGCCGGCGTCGTCGAGGTCGGCTGCGATCTCCCTGGGCAGGTGGACGCCTGCGTCGAGACGCTCGAGGGCGCCGGTGCGCAGTGCTCGGCGGATCTCGTCCTCGGTGAGCCCGGAGCGGACAGCGTCGCGCCGCATGATCGGGTGTGGTCGGTCATGGCGAACACGGTGCCCCGACGGAGGGGCCCTTCGACGTGAACTCCGCGCTCCGGACCGGATCTGGGGAGCGATCGTCCGGTTGTGGAGAAAATCGATGACGCACTGCCGCGCCGTCTCACGACCATCCTGGCAATCAGCGGGGTTGGGCGCGCGGCTGTCCGGCCGTCGCGCGGGTGTCACTTGATGAGGTAGGGGGACACGGAGCTCTGGTGCTCGTTGATGACGAGCTCCTTCCCGAGGGGCGGGAACGCGCGCTGGGGGCAGTTCAGCCGCTCGCACACGCGGCAGCCGGAGCCGATGGGGGTACCGGGGTTGCTGTCGTCGAGGTCGAGGCCGTCGGCGTAGACGAGGCGGTGCGCGTGGCGCAGCTCGCAGCCGAGGCCGATCGCGAACGTCTTCGACGGCTGGCCGTAGCGGGCGGCGCGGCGCTCGACCGTGCGGGCGACCCACAGGTAGCGACGCCCGTCGGGCATCTGCGCGAGCTGGGTCATGATCTTGCCCGGGTACGCGAAGGTCTCGTACACGTTCCACAGGGGACAGGTCCCGCCGCTGGTGGAGAAGTGGAAGCCGGTGGCGGACTGGCGCTTGGACATGTTGCCCGCCCGGTCGACGCGGACGAACGAGAACGGCACGCCGCGCAGCTTCGGCCGCTGCAGGGTCGACATCCGGTGGGCGATGGTCTCGTAGCTGACGGCGTAGAAGGCGGAGAGCCGCTCGACGTCGTATCGGAAGTCCTCGGCCATCTCGTGGAACTGCGCGTAGGGCAGCATGATCGCCGCGGCGAAGTAGTTGGCGAGGCCGTGGCGGGCCAGGGCGAGGGAGGCCTCGCTGGTGAACGCGCCCTCGGCGACCAGCTTCTCGATCAGCTCCCCGCACTCGAGGTAGGCGAGCTCGGTGGCGAGCTTGAAGACCTGCTGGCCGCCCGACAGCCGCGCGGAGATCTCGAGGACGCGCGTGGCGGGGTCGAACCGGTGCAGGACGTTCTCGCCGAGGTCGACGCGACGGACGAGCTGTACGTCGTGCACCGTCTCCATGCGCTTGATGATGCCGCCGGAGATGTCGCCGCGATGGAAGCGGATCCGGGTGGCGAGTTCCTCGGCGGCGGTGTCGAGATCGTGCAGGTAGTTCTGCCGCTGGTAGAAGTAGTCGCGGACCTCTTCGTGCGGCATGGTGATGGTGCCGCTGCCGCTGCCGTCGCTGTAGCGGTCCTCGGTGGCGGCGGCGAGCTGGGCGGTGGTGTTGCGGAACCGCCGGTGCATGTTGACCATGGCCCGCGCCAGCCCGGGGTGCGCCGACACCATCGCGGCGATCTCCTGGGCGTCGGCGTCGATGCCCATCTCCTGATCGAGAGCAACCTCCCGCATCTCGGCGATGAGCCGGGTGTCGTCCTGGGACGAGAAGAACGTGGTGTCGACACCGAAGACCTCGCTGATGCGCAGCAGGACCGGTACGGTGAGCGGCCGCACGTCGTGCTCGATCTGGTTGAGGTAGCTGGCCGAGATCTCCAGGGTCTTGGCCAGCGCCGCTTGGCTGAGTCCCCGCTCGGTGCGCAGCTGGCGCAGGCGGGCGCCGACGAACGTCTTTGGCATCAGCCCAGCGTACGAGCGTCTACGCAGCTTCGCAACGACAGGTTCGCAACGTTAGCGCTCTACTCGAGTCCCAGCCAGGACCCCGGCGCGAAGGCCTCGTAGTGGACGGCGTCGGGCGATACTCCCGCGCCGAGCAACGTCTGCCGGATCGACCGCATGAACGGGACGGGACCGCACACGTACACCTGCGGATCCTTCGGCAGCTCGACCCCGTCGAGCGGGGTGTGGCCGTCCTCGCGGAGCTCTTCGAACTCGGAGTAGCGGGTCAGCATGCGGGCCCGCGGCAGACGGTCGACCAGGGCCTGCGTCTCGGCGCGCCGCGCATGGTCGTAGCTGGACCGGTCGACGTGCACGACCAGGACCTCGCGCTCGGAGCGGTGCGCCGCCAGGTGCTGCAGCGCCGCGAGCGTCGGGGTGACGCCGATGCCGGCGGAGATCAGCACCAGGGGAGCGTCGGCGTCCTCGACGACGAGGCTGCCGAACGGATGCGAGACGACGAGCTCGGTGCCGATGCCGACGCCGCCGACGAGGAGCTGGGAGACGATCCCGCCCGGGACCCGCTTGACGGTGACGGCCCACTCACCCGGGACGTGGCTGCGCACGAGGGTGTACTGGCGGATCTGCCGGGTGCCGTCTCCCAGGGTGGTCGCGACGGAGATGTACTGTCCGGGAAGGAAATCCGGAAGCGGGCTGCCGTCGAGGGAGCGCAGGGTCAGGGTCGCGACCTCCGCGCCGTCGAACTGGACGTCGGTGACCACGACGACGCGCCAGATCTGACCGGGCCGGACGCCGGCCTTGTCGTAGAGTGCCGACTCCTGCTCGATGAGCGAGTTGGCCATCAGCGTGTAGACCTCGCGCCAGGCCGCGGCGACCTCGGGGGTGACCGCGTCGCCGAGCACCTCGCCGATCGCGGCGAACAGCTGGTGCCGGACCACGTCGTAGTGGGGGGCCTGGACGCCGAGCGAGGCGTGCTTGGCGGCGATCCGGGCCATGATCGCGTCGATGTCGGCGGCGTCCTCGGTGACGAGCAGCGTCGCGAAGGCGGCGACCGAGCTCGCGAGCGCCTTCTGCTGCTCCCGGTTCTCCTGGTTGGTGCGGTTGAACAGGTCGGTCCGCAGCGACGGCGCGGCCGCGAAGAGCTTTTCGTAGAACAGTTCGGAGATCTGGCCGATGTGGGCGCCGACGACCGGGAGGGTGGCCTCGATCACCGGCTTCGACGTGGCGGAAAGGATGGCGCCCTCCTCGACTCGTGTGCGAGTGGGGAGTGGGCACGCCCGAGCGGCGTGACCGGCCCCGACTGGTCAACGCGCACATGGTAGTCGAGCGATCCTGGCCGACCCCCGATTCGACCGGGGCGACTTCCCGATTTGCCGGGCCTCCGGGTGTGAAACTCGTCACAATCTCCGTGGTGATCCGCGGCTCCGTCGCTGGTGGGCCGCGGGTGCGGGGCGGTGTCGTCGGCTGCCGGGCGGCGCGCCCGCCGGGGAACAATGCCGAGGTGATTGCTACCGACGGGTAGCTATCGGGGTCCGGGCCGGGTTCGTTGGACGCGCCAAAGGTTTACAACATTTGCAAAGCCTGGGGAAAAACTAGCGAAGATTGGCACTAGCAACAGGTAGACGGCACTTTCCGGGTGTGTCATTGTCGAGTGGTACATCCGAAAGGTTCGCGAAGGATGTGAAGTAGTACGCACGTACTGCAGAGCGTCCGGCGCGGATCCGATCTAGAGAGTGGAGCTTAGATGTCGACCACCGGCACCCCGAGGACCGCTGAGGAAATCCAGAAGGATTGGGACACCAACCCGCGCTGGAAGGGGATCACCCGCAACTACACGGCCGAGCAGGTCGTCAAGCTGCAGGGCACCGTCGTCGAGGAAGCCACCCTCGCCCGCCGCGGCTCGGAGATCCTGTGGGATCTCGTGAACAACGAGGACTACATCAACTCGCTGGGCGCCCTCACCGGCAACCAGGCCGTGCAGCAGGTCCGCGCCGGCCTCAAGGCCATCTACCTGTCCGGCTGGCAGGTCGCCGGTGACGCGAACCTGTCCGGCCACACCTACCCGGACCAGTCGCTGTACCCGGCGAACTCGGTGCCGCAGGTCGTCCGCCGCATCAACAACGCGCTGCTGCGCGCCGACGAGATCGCCAAGATCGAGGGCGACACCTCGGTCGACAACTGGCTCGCCCCGATCGTCGCCGACGGTGAGGCCGGCTTCGGTGGCGCGCTCAACGTCTACGAGCTGCAGAAGGCCATGATCGCGGCCGGTGTCGCCGGCTCGCACTGGGAGGACCAGCTCGCGTCGGAGAAGAAGTGCGGTCACCTCGGTGGCAAGGTGCTCATCCCGACCCAGCAGCACATCCGCACCCTGACCTCGGCTCGCCTCGCGGCCGACGTCGCCGACGTCCCGACGGTCGTCATCGCCCGCACCGACGCCGAGGCGGCGACGCTGCTGACCTCCGACGTCGACGAGCGTGACCGTGAGTTCCTCGACGGCACCCGCACCGCCGAGGGCTTCTACGGCGTCAAGAACGGCATCGAGCCCTGCATCGCGCGTGCCAAGGCCTACGCGCCGTACTCCGATCTGATCTGGATGGAGACCGGCGTGCCGGACCTCGAGGTCGCCAAGAAGTTCGCCGAGGCCGTCCGCAGCGAGTTCCCGGACCAGCTGCTCGCCTACAACTGCTCGCCGTCCTTCAACTGGAAGGCGCACCTGGACGACGCGACCATCGCGAAGTTCCAGAAGGAGCTCGGCGCGATGGGCTTCAAGTTCCAGTTCATCACCCTCGCCGGCTTCCACTCGCTCAACTACGGCATGTTCGACCTGGCCCACGGCTACGCCCGCCAGGGGATGACCGCGTTCGTCGACCTGCAGGAGCGCGAGTTCAAGGCCGCCGCGGAGCGTGGTTTCACCGCCGTCAAGCACCAGCGTGAGGTCGGCGCCGGCTACTTCGACGCCATCGCCACCACCGTCGACCCGAACACCTCCACGGCAGCCCTGAAGGGCTCCACCGAGGAGGGCCAGTTCCACTAGGAACCGGCAACCGGATGTAGGTGCGCGGCGGGATCTCGGACGACCAGGTCCCGCCGCCGCCGTATCCACCCCCTGTCAGAACCCCTTTCACGACCCCCCACATGACGAGTAGGAGCTGACGTGACCAGCGAAAAGATTCAGCGCGTCGGCGTGATCGGCGCCGGGATCATGGGCGCAGGTATCGCCGAGGTGTGCGCACGCGCTCATGTCGACGTACTTGTGTACGAGCAGACCCGCGAGCTCGCGGCTGCCGGGCGTGCCCGCATCCTCCGGTCCCTCGATCGCGGTGTCAGCAGCGGCAAGATCACCGAACGGGAGCGTGAGCAGGCCGCCTGGCGGCTGCGCTTCACCTCCGACCTCGGCGACTTCGCCGATCGCCAGCTCGTCGTGGAGGCGGTCGTCGAGGACGAGAAGGTCAAGGCCGAGATCTTCGCGGAACTCGACAAGATCGTCACGGATCCGAACGCGGTGCTGGCGTCCAACACCTCGTCGATCCCGATCATGAAGCTGGGCATCGCCACCACCCGGCCCGAGCGGGTCATCGGCATGCACTTCTTCAATCCGGTTCCGGTGCTGCCGCTGGTCGAGCTGGTCACCACGCTCAAGACCGGCCCCGCGGTCTCCCAGCGTGCGGAGGCCTTCGCCTCCGAGGTGCTCGGCAAGCAGGTCGTCCGGTCCTCCGACCGGGCCGGCTTCATCGCCAACGCGCTTCTCGTGCCCTACCTGCTGTCGGCGATCCGGATGGTCGAGTCCGGCTTTGCCACCAAGGAGGACATCGACAAGGCGATGGTCCTCGGGTGTGCCCACCCGATGGGTCCGCTCGCGCTCACCGATCTGGTGGGCCTGGACACGGTCAAGTCGATCGCCGACTCGATGTACGGGGAGTTCAAGGAGCCGCTGTACTCGGCTCCGCCGCTCCTGCTGCGTATGGTCGAGGCCGGCCTCGTCGGCAAGAAGTCGGGCGCCGGCTTCTACGAATATGCCGACAACGGTCGTGCCGCCAAGAAAGTCAGCTAGGTAGGTAGCACCACACCGCACCTCGGCGCCCGTGTGCCGACAGCACAGCCGTCGCGCTGACTGTCGGGACACGGGCGCGAGGTGCATCGAGGGAAAGGTCGACCCCGAATGGCCAGCACTGCAGACGGATACGGCTCGAGCATCCTCGGGTATCCGCGCATCGGACCCCGTCGTGAACTCAAGCGTGCCCTCGAGGCCTACTGGCACGGCACCGGCACCCGCGACGAGCTCGTCGCGGTGGCCCGCGAGATCCAGGAGTCCACCTGGAGCGAGCTCGCCGCCACCGGGCTCACCCAGGTGCCCGGTAACACGTTCTCCTACTACGATCACGTGCTCGACAACGCGCTGCTGTTCGGTGCGATCCCCGAGCGGTTCCGCCCGCTCGTCGGCGAGCTCGACCCGCTCGACTTCTACTTCACGCTGTGCCGGGGCCGCGAGGACTTCCCGCCGCTCGAGCTGGTCCGCTGGTTCGGCAGCAACTACCACTACCGGCAGCCCGAGCTCGACGAGAACACCACCTTCGCGCTGAACTCGGCGGCGGTGCTCGACGAGTTCGAGCGCGCCAAGGCCCGCGGCATCGACCTGCGCCCGGTCGTACTCGGTCCGGTGTCGCTGCTGCTGCTGTCCAAGGTCTCGCAGACGTCGGAGCAGGACGGGTTCTCCACCCTCGAGCTGCTCGACCGGCTGCTGCCCGAGTACGAGAAGCTGTTCGCGGAGCTCGCGCGCGCCGGCGCCTGGTGCGTGCAGCTCGACGAGCCCTCCTTCACCGAGGACCGCACCCCGGAGGAGCTCGCGGCCTTCGCGCGCGCCTACGACACGCTCTCCCACGCGCCGCTGCGCCCGCGCCTCCTCGTCACCGGCCCCTACGGTCACCTCGGCGAGGCGTTGCCCATCCTGGCCGCCACCAAGGTCGAGGCCATCGGTCTCGACCTGGTCAACGGCCGGATGAGCGCGGAGGAGCTGGCCGCGGTGCCCGGCCTCAAGCGCAAGCGCATCTACGCGGGGGTCGTCGACGGCCGCAACGTGTGGAAGGCCGACCGGCATCGCACGCTCGAGTACCTGAGCAGCCTCGCGGCCGTGACGCCCGACCTGGTGGTCTCCACGTCGTGCTCGCTGCTGCACGTGCCCTACGACGTGCTCGCCGAGTACGACATCCCCGGCGACGTGGCGGACCGGCTGGCCTTCGCCAAGCAGAAGGTGGGCGAGGTGGTCTCGCTCGCCAAGGCGCTGACCACCGGCGCGGAGGAGCGGTGGCGCAAGCCGCCGACGTCGGTGCACTTCAAGCAGAAGCACGCGATCCGCGCCCGCGTCAACGCCCTGCGGCCCGAGCACCGGCGCCGCGTCCCGTACGAGGAGCGGCGCGCCGCGCAGCAGGAGCGGCTGAAGCTGCCGCCGGTGCCGGCGACCACGCTGGGGTCGTTCCCGCAGACGGACGAGATCCGCAAGGCCCGCTACGAGCTGGGCGAGGGCCGCATGTCGTGGGACGACTACGTCAAGCGCATCCAGGAGGAGATCGAGTCCACCGTCCGGCTGCAGGAGGACATCGGCCTCGACGTGCTCGTCCACGGTGAGCACGAGCGCAACGACATGATCCAGTACTTCGCCGAGCTGCTCGAGGGCTTCGCCACGACGCACTTCGGCTGGGTGCAGGCGTACGGGTCGCGGTGCACGCGCCCGCCGATCCTCTACGGCGACATCGTGCGGCCGAAGCCGATGACGGTGGAGTGGATCGCGTTCGCGCAGTCGCTGACCGACAAGCCGGTCAAGGGCATGCTCACGGGCCCGGTCACGATGCTGGCGCGGTCGTATGTGCGTCAGGACCAGCCCCTGCACGAGACGGCCGACCAGTTGGCGCTCGCCATCCGCGACGAGATCGCCGACCTCGAGCGGGCGGGCATCGCCATCATCCAGGTCGACGAGCCCGCCATCCGGGAACTGCTGCCGTTGCGGCAGGACGGCCGGGCCGAGTACCTGGACTGGGCGGTCGACGCGTTCCGGCTCGCGACCGGGGGCGCCAAGCCCGAGACGCAGATCCACACGCACCTGACCTACTCCGGTCAGGCGTCGGTGGTCGACGCGATCGAACGGCTCGACGCGGACGTCACGGCGATCGTCGCGACCCGCTCGATCCGCTGGGTGCTCGAGGCCATCAAGGACAAGGCCCTCACGCACGGTGTCGGCCCCGGCGTCTACGAGAGCCGATCGGCGCGCATCCCCGACATCGACGAACTCGACGAACTGCTCAGCACCGCAGCGGAATCCGTCGAACTCGACCGCTTGTGGGCGAATCCGGACGGCGGGCTCAAGACCCGGCACTACTGGCAGCTCGAGCCGTCGCTGCGCAACCTCGTCGCCGCCGCACGTCGTCTGCGGCGACGCGCGGCCGGGCAGTAGGCCGGCAGGCCGCGCCCGTCGACGCGCACCTGCGGACAGCCCCCGCGGGTGCGCGTCGTGTCGCCGGCCGGTAGGCATGTCTGCATGACTACCGTTGCCGCGTACGCCGCCACCGCGGCGGACAGCCCCCTCGTCAAGACCACCATCGAGCGGCGTGAGCTCGGTCCGCTCGACGTGCTCATCGAGATCAGGTATGCCGGGATCTGCCATTCCGACATCCACACCGCCCGCAACGAGTGGGGCGGCACCCGCTACCCCGTCGTTCCCGGGCACGAGATCGTCGGGGTGGTGAGCGCCGTCGGCGCCGAGGTGACCAGGCATGCCGTCGGCGATCGCGTCGGCGTCGGCTGCTTCGTCGACTCGTGCCTCGCGTGTGAGGCCTGCACCAGCGGCGACGAGCAGTACTGCACCAGCCGGGTCACCGGCACCTACAACGCCGTGGGCCGCGACGGCGAGGTGACCCAGGGCGGCTACTCCACCCACATCGTCGTCACCGAGCACTTCGTCCTGAAGATCCCCGACGGTCTTGCGCTCGACGCCGCGGCGCCGCTGCTCTGCGCGGGCATCACCCTGTTCTCTCCGCTCCGGCACTGGGGCGCCGGACCGGGCAGGAAGGTCGCCGTGATCGGGATGGGCGGGCTCGGCCACGTCGGCGTGAAGATCGCCGCGGCGATGGGTGCCGAGGTGACCGTGCTGGGGCACTCGCCGGCCAAGCGGGAGGACGGGCTGCGCTTCGGCGCCGTCGACTACCGCGCAACGACCGATCCGCAGACCTTCGAGGATCTGCGGGGCACGTTCGACCTGATCGTCAACACCGTTTCGGTGAACCTCGAGCTGGATGCCTACCTGTCGCTGCTCACCCGCAACGGCACCCTCGTCGAGCTGGGCCTGCCCGAACACCCCCTCACGGTCCGGGCGTTCTCGCTCGCGCAGAACCGGCGCAGCCTCGCCGGTTCCATGGTCGGCGGCATCCCGCAGACGCAGGAGATGCTCGACTTCTGCGCCGAACACGGCATCGGCGCGGAGATCGAGGTCGTCTCGGCCGACCGGATCAACGAGGCGTACGACCGCGTCGTCGCGAGCGACGTGCGCTACCGGTTCGTGATCGACGCCGCCACCATCTGAGCCGGGCGGGCAGGTGTGAGACCGCGGCGGCCGGGTACTCCCGCCACGTATCTCGAGACGTGGAGGAAATGTGAAAAAGGCGTTGTACCGGCCCGTGAGCCTCGTGGTGAGTTCCCTGGCGGGCGTCGCCGCCGGCATGGTGTTCCGGAAGGTGTGGGCGCTCGGCGCCGGCCAGGACGATCCGCCGGAGGCCATGGACAGCCGCTTCGGGTGGCGGGAGGTGCTGGTCTCCGCCGCCGTGCAGGGAGCGATCTTCGGTGCGGTGAGCGCGGCGGCGAACCGCGCGAGCGCGGTGGGCTTCCGCCGCGTCACCGGCACCTGGCCCGGGAAGGAATGACGACGCCCGGGGCCTGCGGGTCCTAGAAGCCCTCGCCCAGTTGTTCGCGCAGCTGGGCGAGGGTTTTCGTCAGCAGCCGGGACACGTGCATCTGGGACACGCCGACACGTTCGGCGATCTGGGTCTGGGTCATGTTCCCGAAGAACCGCAGCAGCACGACCGTGCGCTCACGTTCCGGCAGCGCAGCCAGCAACGGGCGCAGTGCCTCGTGGTTCTCCACGTGCGCGAGCGCGGCGTCATAGTCGCCGAGAGTGTCCGCCAGGGTGACGCCGTCGTCCCCGGCCGGGGCCGGACGGTCGACCGAGACCGCCTGGTACGCGTTGCCGGCGACGAGGCCCTCCGCCACCTCCTCCGGATCGAGGTCCAGCTCGGCGGCGAGTTCAGCAGCCGTGGGGGCGCGGCCCAGGCGCTGTGACAGTTCCCCGGTCGCCTTGCTCAGCGCCAGATGCATCTCCTTCATCCGGCGCGGCACCCGCACCGCCCAACCGGCGTCGCGGAAGTGCCGGCGCACCTCGCCCATGATGGTCGGAACCGCGAAGGACACGAAGTCCGAGCCCCGCTCGGGGTCGAAACGGTCCACGGCGTTGACCAGGCCGAGGCGGGCGACCTGCAGGAGGTCGTCGAATGCCTCGCCGCGGCCGTCGAACCGGCGGGCGATGTGTTCCGCGAGGGGCAGGCATCGTTCGACCAGGCTGTCCCGCAAGACTCCGCGCGCGGGATCGTCCTCGTCGAACGTCACCATTTCCTCGAAGAGGGGGATGACGTCGGCGTATTCGTCGGCGGCTCGGCCGCTGCGCCGTTGGGCGCCGGTCCCCGTCACAGAACAGCGCTGCTGTCGGTCAGGGACACGTCGATCGTGGTGACGGAGCCCTCGTCGGATTCGTCCACGTTCACCTCGACCGAGTCGGCGAGTGCGTTGAGCACATGCCAGCCGAAGGTCCGCGAGTCCGCCGTCAGTCCGCCGTCCACCGTCGGAGCGGACGCGCTGATCCGCAGTGCCGGCGGCATGGCCTGGAACCGGCACGACAACGTTGCGCCCTGCGGGGCCCGGGTGATCAGCCGGGTGCCCGCCTCGTCGATCGCGAGCTTGACGTCGGCCACCGCGTCGAGGTCGAAGCCCTGCTGCAGAGCGATGGCGGCAGCGACCGCGCGCAGGACGGGGAGCTGGCCTGGTTCCGCCCGTACCCGCAACTCCACTACGGGGTGGGTGCGTTCGAGGGCCGAGTCGATCGATGCCGTGTTCGCCATGTGTGTCGTTTCTCCGTTGCGGCAGGTGGGGGCCCGGGCGAGCGGGGGTTCCTGGCGAGACTACCCGCGGCGCGGGGTTCTCAATCATGCGGAAACGCGCGCCGCCGGGGCGGCGCCGCGCCAGGTCGATCCGCCCTTTGCGGTGCCGCAGGGGCTGCCGTAGGGTATGGGTGAGGTTGAGCACACAGCCTGACTCGGAGGCGCCGCACATCCGCGGTGACCGGTGTCGGTGCGGTCCCCGCTCTGTCGACGCTTCCATCCTCTTTCCACGATGGGAAGCTCATGTCTGTCGTTTCTCAGCGCAAAGTCACATCGCTGTGGGTCACCCGATCGGATCGCTCACCGGTCTCCTTCCATACGTCCGCCGGTGCCGATTTCTCCACGGAGAGAATCAGTTCCGGCCTCGTCCGGGTCGCCGTGGCGGGCGAGCTCGACATGCGCAACGCCCCGGCGTTGCGCAGCTACGCCGGCGACCAGATGCACCCGTCGTCGCGCCTGGTGCTCGATCTTTCCGACGTGGAGTTCTTCGGGTCGGCGGGCCTGACCGTGTTCGACGAGCTCGACACCTTGGCCCTGCGCCGAAGTTCCCGGTGGGCCCTCGTGGGCGGACGGCCGGTACACCGGCTGTTGCGGGTGCTCGGCGACCCCGTCCACGCGCACGCCTCGCTCGAGAGTGCGATCCACGCCCTGCGGGTTCCGGCCTGATCCGGCTCTCCCGAAGCGAACCCCCGTCGGGGCGCGGGTCACACCGGCTTCGGCAGCTTCGGCGGGCGGTTGCCGCGGGGATCGACCGCCAGGACGAGCAGCAGCACACCCAGCACCAGGTGCAGCCAGTTGTCGGCCGCGTTGACCGGCACCACGTTGGCGTGGCTGTCGTGGCCGAGGACCATGCCGAAGGCCGACAACGCGAGGTACCCGGCGCCGCCCGCGATCAGGTAGATCCGCGACGCGCGGATCCCTCGGGCGGCGAGGATCCCCGCCGCCCCGTAGGCGAGGTGCAGCACGTTGTGGGCGATCGAGACCCGGAACAGGCCCAGCAGATGCGCATTCGACTCCTGCCCCGCGAGGGCCATCGAGCCGTACCCGCTGGTCAGTCCGGGCACGAATCCGAGCACCCCGATGAGGAGGAATACGATGCCGATCGCGAAGGCGTAACCCTGGATCCGGGTGCGCTGCACCCTGGGATACGGGCTGGATCGGATCATCGTTCCTCCATCGGGGTGCGCGGGGCACCGCGCCCCGGGACGCAGGGATAGCCCGGGCGGGTCGCCCCGAAACCCCCGGGCGGGTCGCCCCGAAACCCCCGGGCGGGTCGCCCCGAAACCCCCGGGCGGGTCGCCCCGAAACCCCCGGGCGGGTCGCCCTCGAAATCCCGTCCGGTCGTCGTCTGAGCGGTTCAGCCCCCGACGAGGACGCCGGACGAGATCGACCCGTACACCAGGGTCAGAACCATCAGCCCCCAGCCCGTGCCGTGCCAGATCGGCCACGTCCCGCCCGAGCGCCACACCCGGTAGGTCTGCACGAATGCACCGACGGCCCCGAGGAGCAGGATCGCCGTGGGGCCGACGGCCAGGACGAGCCGCGCAGGGTCGGTGCACACGAGGAATTCCTCGTCGGCGCATCGGTCACCGCTCGCGGCGGCCCAGATCACGACCGCCGCCATCAGCAGCAGGGCGGCGGCGACGATCACGGCCGCGTACCGCACCGCTGCGCGGGCGGCGCGCGGGTCCCGCCATCGCTTCTCCACATCCTGCGTCACAGCACCTCCCTACGCCCGGTCGGCGCGGTCGGTGAGCGCAGCCTGACCCGATTGCCGGGCGCAGTGCGCGCAGCAATACATGGTGCCGTCGGCCTCGACCCCGTGCCCGAGAATGCGGCAACCGCAGTGGGCGCACTGCGGGGCCATTGCCTGTGCGGCACACTCGAAACTGTCGAACGTGCCCGAGACGTCGCCGCGGGTGACGGTGAAGGTCTTGTCGTAGTCGTTGCCACAGGTGTCGCACGTGGTCATCACGGTCCTCCTCTCCGATATCTGTCCTCCGGATCGGGTGCCCCACCCTCGGTCACGTCAAACGGCTCACACCGTCGTCGCCGGCCGGATCCGCGGTGCCGCCAGGCCGAGGCCGAGCATGGTCACCGCCACGCCGAGGTGCAGCCAGTTGTCCGCATCGTTGACCGGCAGGACGTTGGCGCTGCCCTCCGGCCGGACGATCAGCCCGTACAGGAACAGTGCGAGGTAGATCAGGCCGCCGACGATCAGGTACCAGCGCGCCAGATCGGCGCGCCGCGACCACGCCCGCCAGACCGAAGACCAGATGCACCACGTTGTGCAGGACGGACACGGCGAACACGCCCAGGAGCAGGGCGCCGGACTCGTGGCCGAAGGCCAGTTCGTCGTAGTTGCCCGTCACCCCGGGGACGAAGCCGGCGATCCCGACGACCAGGAAGAGCGTGCCTGCCGACAGTGCGCCGAGCTGGACGATCGAGCGGGTGCTCTCCGGCTGGCCGGCGCGCTGGGCGGGCTCGAGTGGTTCGGTCATGACCCGCGCATACCCCGTACTGCCCGCTTCAACCTGGGCGGTGCGGCGGTTTGGCCGAAGACTACGCCGGGAACTCGATCGGCGGTGGGCCCCATGCTCCGGCCGCGCCCCTCGGCGAGTTCCCCGGGGCTGCAGGCCGCCGAGAGAAAGGAGTGGGCGATGAACACCCCCGATCCGCGGAACGTCCCTGACCCACACGCGCATCCCGGCACCGATCCCGAGCCTGCCCGCACCCCCGATCTCGAACCCGGCGGGGGTGTGGCACCGGGCTCGACACCACCCGACTCGGGCTCGACCTCCGGTCTGTCGGCCCCCGAGCCGCGGACGCGGAACCGATTCCCGCCCACGGGGATTCTGACGATCGGTGCGATCGTGCTGATCGTCGTCCTCTTTCTCGTGGTGATCGTGGGGATTCTGATGTAGGTGGCGCAGTCCTGCACGATTTGCCGGGGTGCCGGCGGGGTACCCATGGTTCGCAAGTGAGGAACGCCGACTGAGGGAGAGTCGCATGGCAGAGAACACGAGCGGTCCGAGCGAAGGCGTCAAGGGCGTCGTCGAAGACGTCAAGGGAAAGGCCAAGGAGGCGACCGGCGCCGTCGTCGGCAGCGACGAACTCACCCGCGAGGGACGGGCCCAGCAGGACAAGGCCGACAGCCAGCGCGAGGCCGCGAAGAAGGAAGCCGAGGCGGAGAAGGCACGCGCCGACGCCGAGGTCGACGAGGCGCGCCAGCGCTCGCATCAGCAGTGAATCCGCATCAGCAGTGAATCGGTGACCGGCCGCGCAGGCGGTCGCGCCGTCGTTCGTCCACGACCCGGGGGCCGTTCGGCTCCCGGGTCTTCGCCCCGGAGGAGGAGCGATGCGTATCCTGACGTTCGTTGTGCTGGTGTGGCTGGTGATCGGTGCGATCGCCGCCGGGCAGCGGGGGTACTTCACGGAAGCCGAGCAGAGCTGCGCCGACTTCGCCACCGTCGCGGTGACGGTGATCGCGGGGCCCCTCAACTACGCCGGAGTCAATCCGAAGGTGGAGTGCGAGCTTCCCCAGCCGAGTCCGTGACCGGACCCGCGGGCTGCCGCGGCGCCGAGATCCGCTCGTGCGCGGTCATGAGCAGATGGTCGAAGGCGGTGCGAAGCGTTGCCGGTGCGTCGAGTCCGGTGGTGACGTCCCGGACGAGTTGCTCGGCGAGCGTGCGGAGCTTGACGTTCGACTCCTGGGACCGCCAAGCGAGGATCTCGAAGGCGCGGTCCGCCGGAATCCCGTAGACCGCCATGAGCATGCCCTTGGCCTGTTCGATGACCGCACGGTGGTGCGCGAGCGCCGAGACCGCCTCGTCGACGCTGTGCCGGACCTCGTCGTCGTACGCGTCGGACAGGTCCAGGTAGAACCCGGCCGTGCCGATCACCCGCCCTCGCTCGTCGAGCAGGCGGTCGCCGATCACGACGACGGGCCGGACCGTGCCGTGCGTGTCGATGATGCGGTGCCGGCTGCTGAACGGCTCGCCGTTGCGCTGCAGGGCGCCCAGCATGGCCGCGACGTGGTCTTTGTCCTCGGGGTGCTTGTGCTTGAGCAGCAGGTCGGTGGTCGGCCGTACGGTCCCCGGAGCGTACCCGTGCATCCGCGCCACGTCGTCCGACCATTCCCACCTGTCGTCGTCGATCAGGTAGCGGAAACTCCCGACCCGCTGCGGCTTCCCGCTCGCGAAGACCCGTTCGAAGGCGTCGTCCACCGGGGTGTCGCCGGCGTCCACGATCGGTTCCCTCATGCAACGATTATGCCTCCGGTGACGGGCACTACCGCTGCGGGATCGCGTGAGGTGAGGGGATCTAGCCGGCGTGTTGCTCGGCGTTCGCGAACACTTCGACGAGGGTGGCGCAGAAGGCGGGCAGATCCCTCGGATTGCGGCTCGACACCAGGTTCCCGTCGACGACCACTTCCTCGTCGACCACGTTCCCGCCCGCGTTGCGGATGTCCGTGCGGACGCTGGGGTAGGACGTCAGCGTCCGCCCCCGGACCACGTCGGCCTCGACCAGCGTCCAGGGGCCGTGACAGATCACCCCGACGGGCCGGCCCGACTCGACGAAGTCCCGCACGAACGCCACGGCGGCGGGATCCTGGCGCAGATGATCGGGGTTCGTGGTACCGCCGGGCAGGATCAGCGCGTCGAAGTCCGACACCGACGCCTCCGACACCACCTGGTCGACCGGGTGCCGGCCGGCCGCGTGCACGTCGGACTTCATGGCCTGGATCTCGCCGGGTTCGAGCGACAGCAGGCGCACCGTGCCGCCCGCCTCCTCGACCGCCCGGCGCGGCTCCACCAGCTCGACCTCCTCGACGCCGTTCGTGGCGAGGACGGCGACCGTGCGTCCCGCCAGCCGGCCGTTCCCTGAAGCGCTCATCGCGAAGTCGTCCTTTCGTCGTGGGAAGGTTCCCCGATCGCGTACCCGAGGCCGGCGACCGGCAAACGTCACTCCGGTGCCAGATCCCGGGTGGCAGGGCCTTCGAGCAGGCGCCCGTCCGCGGCGAAGCGGGAGCCGTGCAGCGGGCAGTCCCAGGAGGCTTCCGCGTCGTTCCATCGCAGCACGCCACCGAGGTGGGGACACACTGCGGACACCCGGTGCGTGGTGCCGTCGACGGTGCACACCCCGACCGGGCGGAGCTTCTCCCGGCGTACCGTGCCGCGGCCCTCCGGCGGGGACGCGCCGTCGCCGGACAACTCGGCCCGCACCCATCCGCGCGTCATCTCCACCGCGACCGCGGCATTGAGCCGGGTTGCTGCCGGAAGATCGAAAAGCTGTGTGGGACTCCAAGCCTGGAACGCCGACCCCCATTCCGGAGCCGGCTCGCCGAGAATGCGGGCCGACAGCAACCGCGCCGCCGCCACCGCGTTCGTCATGCCCCACTTGCCGTAGCCGGTGCCCACGAGCAGCCGATCGTTGCCGGGCAGCAGCGGGCCCACATACGGCAGGTGATCGAGCGTCGCATAGTCCTGCGCCGACCAGCGCGCCACGGTCTTCGCGCCCGGGAAGTGGCGGCCCGTCCACGCCACGAGATCGTCCGCGGCGCCCCGATGGTCGTGTGCACGCCCGACGGTGTGGCCGTTGCCGCCGACGAGGAAGTACCGCCCCCCGTAGGCCGTGCGCAGCGACCGCGTCGGCGAATCCACCGACAGATACATCCCGCTCGGAATGTCGCCCGGTACCTCGAACGCGGCCGCGTACGACCGCTGGGGCTCGAGCCGGGCGAAGAACCCGCCGCGGTCGAGGATCGGCGTCCCCGTCGCCAGCACGATGTGCCCGGCCCGCACCTCACCGTGATCGGTGACCGCGACGCATCCGTTCCGGTCCGAGCGGACCTTCCGGACCCGGCAGCCGGTGAACAGGGCGCCGCCGCGCTCCCGCAGTTCGCGGGCCAGTTCGTGCAGCAACGGCATCGGATCGATCTGCGCCTGATCCGGCAGCGTCACCGCCGCGGCCACGGGGTACGGCAGTTCCGTCTCCGTCGTCATGCGGGCGTCGAGACCGGCCGCGCGGCAGGCCTCGTGCTCGGCGCGCACCGTGGCCACGCCCTCCTCGCCGGCGCTGTAGGTGAAGGCGGCCGCGGATTCGATCGGCAGGCCCCGCTCCCGGCACAGCTGCACCACCCACCGTTGCGCCTCGAGGTTGCCGGCCACGTAGTTTCGCAGGACGTCGCGGGAATGGCCTCTGGCGATGCTGGAGAGGGTGCTGCCCTGCAGCAGGCTGATCTTGCCGGTGGTGTTGCCGGTGGTGACGGCGCCGACCGTGCGGGCCTCGAGGACGGCCACGCGGTGTCCGGCGCGCGCGAGCAGGAGGGCGGTGGCCATGCCGGTGAGGCCCGCGCCGACCACCACGGTGTCGAAGCGGGCCGGGCCCTCGGGCCACGGCGTGTCGTCGGTGCGGGCGGTGTCGGTGCGGGAGAGCCACAGTGAGGTCACCTGTGAGGGATGCCCCGTGCCGCGCCCGGGAAACCCGCGCTGGTCACCGGTCCTGCGCCGGGCCGGTCGAGGTTTGCGCCCCGTCGTGCGGGGTAGGCGGTACCGAGCCGGCAGTGCGTCATGGTGCCGGTCCGGCAGTGCGTCATGGTGCCGGTCCGGCAGTGCGCCGCGCAGTCCACGACGAGAGGTGCCCGGACCACCGGGCGGGAGGATCGGCGATGAAAGCAGTGACATGGCAGGGCAAGCGGAAGGTGAGTGTCGACACGGTCCCCGACCCGAAGATCGAGCAGCCCACCGATGCGATCATCCGCGTCACCACCACCAACATCTGCGGTTCGGATCTGCACCTGTACGAAGTGCTCGGTCCGTTCATGTCGCCGGGGGACATCCTCGGCCACGAGCCCATGGGGATCGTGGAGGAGGTCGGTTCCGAGGTCACCTCGATCAAACCCGGCGACCGCGTGGTCATTCCGTTCCAGATCTCGTGCGGCGGTTGTTTCATGTGCGGGGACGGCCTGTTCTCCCAGTGCGAGACCACCCAGGTCACCGAGCAGGGCACCGGCGCGGCGCTGTTCGGGTATTCGAAGCTGTACGGGAGCGTGCCCGGTGGCCAGGCGCAGTATCTGCGTGTGCCGCATGCGGATTCGACCCACATTTCGGTTCCGGAGGGGCCGCCGGACTCGCGGTTCGTCTACCTGTCCGACGTGCTGCCCACCGCCTGGCAGGCCGTGGAGTACGCGCATGTACCCGACGGGGGTTCGGTGACGGTGCTCGGCCTCGGGCCCATCGGCGAGATGGCCGGACGGATCGCCGTGCACCGCGGCCACCGGGTGATCGGTGTCGACATGGTGCCCGAGCGGCTCGCGCGCGCCGCCACCCGCGGCATCGAGACCATCGACCTGAAGGAGGCCGGGAACTCGCTGGGCGAGATGATCCGCGACCGCACCGGCGGCCGCGGCACCGACTCGGTGATCGACGCGGTCGGCATGGAAGCGCACGGGTCACCCGTCGCCACCGCCCTGCAGACCGCGACGGGGCTGCTGCCGTCCGCGTTGTCCGCGCCGCTGATGACCCACGTCGGTGTCGACCGGCTGCACGCCCTCTACACCGCGATCGACGTGGTGCGCCGGGGCGGCACCCTCTCGCTCAGCGGCGTGTACGGCGGCATGACCGACCCGATGCCGATGATGACCCTGTTCGACAAGCAGATCCGGCTGCGGATGGGTCAGGCGAACGTCAACCACTGGGTGCCGCAGATCATGCCGCTGCTCACCGACGACGATCCGCTCGGAGTGGACACCTTCGCCACGCACCGGTTGCCGCTGTCGGACGCCCCGCACGCGTACGAGATCTTCCAGCGCAAGCAGGAGGGCGCGATCAAGATCCAGCTCGAGCCCTGACCGGTGCCGCCGGCGTCACACCAGGTCGGCCGCGGTACGCGGCAGATCCGCGGTGTCGACGTCGGCGGCCTCGAATGGGGAGCGCAACGCCGTCGCGGTCGCCCAGCCCTGGGCGAGCAGGCCCGCGTCGGTGTCCTCGGCCTCGTCGGCCCGGATGTCGCTGAAGGTCACGGTGACGTACTGGCGCTCCCCGTCGTCCGGGTCCTGGTCGGTTTCGCCGATGTCGGCCTGCACGGCGCCGAACGCCGCGAGCGGTGCCGTGCGCAGGCCGCGCAGTTCGCTCAGCGGGATGTCGGGCACGTTGACGTTGAGCACCGTGCCGGGCGTGCCCTGCGTCAGCACCCACTGCAGGGCGTGCCGGGCGACGACCTCGGCACCCTCCCAGTGCTCGTGGACCGAACCGGACAGCGAGACCGCCAGGGCCAGGCTGCCGTGGTTGGCTCCGGTGAGCGCCGCGCCGACCGTGCCGGAGTGCAGGATCGCGTGGCCGGTGTTGGGGCCGTGGTTGATTCCCGACAGGACGATGTCGGGTTTGGGGCCGAACGCCCCGTACATCGAGACGAAGGCGATCAAGGCCGGCGACGCCTCGACGGCGAGCACCGTCGTGTCCGGCAGGTCCGGGAACGCCCGCGGCGCGACGACGAGCCGGCCGTCCTCCTCGAGTGCGCTGAGCGACGCGCTGGCGCCGCTGCGCTCGGCATGGGGGGCGGCCACCACCACGTCGAGACCGGCGTCCACCGCCACCCGGGCGAGCACCGAGATGCCGTGGCTGTCCACCCCGTCGTCGTTGACGATCAGCGCTCTCACGTTCCTACCTCCCGCTCTTCCCCTTCGCGAACGGCCGGACCTCGACGCTCTCGGCGACCTTGTCGACGAGTTCTCGCTGTCCCGTGGCCAACCCGTGCCGCGTGACGTTGACGGCGCCCGCCGCGGCACCGAGCTGCAGGGCTTCGACCATCGTGGCTCCGGCGGCCAGCGCGGCGCCCATCCCGGCGGTCATGGAGTCGCCGGCGCCGCGGTGGTCGGCGATGTTCAGCGGCGGCGCGACGACTTCCCACAGCTCGCCGTCGACGAGGGCGAGGGCGGGGTCGCCGGCGCGGGACAGCACCACGTTGCGGGCGCCCTGCGAGACGAGTTCCTTCATGGCCGCGGTGAGGTCGTCGACGTCGTCGGACTTGGCCCTGCCGTCCTCGAGGAGATCCTCGTGACTGACCTTGAGCACGGCGAGACCGCCCTCGAGCGCCGCGGTCATGGTGGGGCCGGACAGGTCGGCGACGACGGGAACACCCAGGGCGGTCAGGTCGGCCGCCAGCCGGGTGTAGACGTCGTGCGGCACCGCCCGGTCGGAATGCGGGCCACCGAGCAGCGCCACGTCCGCCTCGAGGCCCTCGGCCAGCGCCGCGCCGAACAGGTCGTCGGCCTCGTGCCGGTTGAGCGTCGGCGGCGGAACCTCCACGATCTCCTCACGCTCACCCCCGCGGCGGTCGTGCACGTACGAGCCGTTCTGGCCGGCGGTGAACACCGATCGCACCGATACGCCTTCCCGTGCGATGAGATCGCTGACGACGGGGCCGGTCTCGCCGCCGAAGGTGCCGCACAGCCGCACCTTCAGGCCGAGTGTGACCGCCATGCGGGCGATCCAGAAACCCTGCCCGCCGGCGTGGACGTGCAGTTCCGGGACATCCGACGGCGACGACTCGATGGTGACGGTGAGCAGGGGAGTGGGTGCGAAGACGAAGGCGGAGGGCGCGCTGTCGTCGTTGCCGTCTCGGGGAGCGGGGTTCATGCATGTCCTTCGAAATGGGGAGGAGACGGCGCCCGCGGTGGCGGACGCGCGGTTCGCGTTGCGGTGCGGCCTCGCTCAGGCCGTATCGCCGGGGGAGTCGGCGAGGACGGGATCGTAGACGGGGGCGTTCGGCACCTCGGGCGGGCGCACATTGGCGCCGAGCGAGTACGCGAGGTGCCCGCCCAGCAGGCCGCCCAGCCCGATCAGTATGGTGCCAGCGGCGCTCAGCGTCACCGCGCCGGCGGCGCTACGCGTCACCGCGCCGGGACCGGAACTGCGGCGGCGCTGGCGGTAGGACAGGGCCATGAGGGCTGCTCCGGCGCCGTTGACGGCCGCGTGGATCAACCCCACCCGGCGCTGCACGGTGTCGGTGTGCACCCAGTCGACCCAGCCGGCCAGAACCGTCGGCGGCGTCGCCAGCAGACCGAGCCCGATCAGCCGCCGCGCGGTCTCGGGTTGTCGCAGGGCGTCGAAGACGCCGGCCGCGGTCCACGCCCCGATGGGGACGGCCACCAGCGCCGGGTGCAGCGGGTGGCCCACGGGAGCGCCGTGCAGCACGGCCCCGATCGGGCTGTCCGCCAGCCGCCCGACCTGCTTCCGCAGCACCTCGGCGGGACCGTCCAGCCACGCCGCCGACTCCGTCCCGGAATACAGGATCTCCATCTGCGAGTCCGTCATGCCCACGGGCATACCCCGCCCCGACCGGGTGAAACCTGCCAGACGGGTGTACGACGCAGATCGGCGGGGTATCTCCTGCGATCATGAGACAGCGCATCGTGATCACCGGCGCCAGCGGCAACGTCGGCACCGCCCTGCTGCGGCGCCTCGCCCGGCGATCGGAGCCGCCGGAGATCGTGGCCGTCGCCCGGCGCGTGCCACCGCCCACCGACCCCTACGACGGCGTGACCTGGCACAGCGTCGACCTCGCCGCACCCGGCGCCGAGACCGGGCTGCGCCCCCTCATCGAAGGGGCCGACGCCGTCGTGCACCTGGCCTGGGGTTTCCAGCCCTCGCACCGGCGGGACTATCTGCGCCGGACCGGAGTGGACGGCACCGCCGCCGTGATCGGGGCGACCCTCGCCGCCGGCGTCGGACACCTGGTGCACATGTCCTCCGCCGCGGTGTACGCGGCCGGGGCCTACGGCCGGGCGGTCGACGAGTCGTGGCCCGCGACCGGCATCGAATCGTGCGCGTACAGCGTCGACAAGGTCGCGGCGGAGCGGCTGCTCGACGAGCGGATCGAGGGCGCGGCCGCGGCGCCGATCGTCACCCGTTTCCGGCCGGGCTTCATCGGCCAGTATGCGGGCGGCAGCGCGCTGCGCCGCTACGCGGTGCCGGGATACGTGCCCGACGTCGTGCTCCGTCACCTGCCGTTGCTGCCCGTGGACCCCGGAACTTCGATCCCCGCCGTGCACGCCGACGACGTGGCCGCCGCGCTCGATGCCGCCCTGGAGCGGCGGGTGCCGGGCGCGTTCAACCTCGCGACCCCCGAACCGCTGCGTGCGGGCGACATCGCCGGGGCGTTCGGGGCCCGTGCGATCCCCGTACCGCGGCAGGTGCTGCGGGCCGTCGTCGAGGCGACCTGGCAGGTCCACCTGCAACCGATCGCCGGCGGATGGATCGACCTGGCCTACAACACCCCGATGCTCGACTGTGACCGGGCCCGCCGAGACCTGGACTGGGCACCGACCGTTCCGGGCCCCCAGGTGTGGCGCGAGGCCATCGCGGGTATGCAGGCCGAGGCCGGCACCGACAGCCCGGTCCTGCGCAGTCGCGGGCCGCTCGAGACGATGAGCGTCCTGCTCGGCCGCGGGACCGTCGGGCGCCGCGTGCCGCCGTGACCACTCGCGGCGGAGCGACGAGAGAGGGTATCGGGATGAGCGAAACAGCGCAGCGCGACACCACGGCGACGCCGCAACAGGTGTGGGATGTCCTCGCCGACGGCTGGTCGTACGCGGGCTGGGTGGTGGGCGCCTCCCGCATCCGGGCCGTGGACGACGCGTGGCCGGCGGTGGGCAGCCGCATCCACCACTCGGTGGGGGTGTGGCCCGCCCTGCTGAACGACCATACCGAGGTGGTGGAATCGATCCCCGGAAGGGAGCTGAAGCTGCGTGCGCGGGCGTGGCCGGCCGGGCAGGCCGAGATCACCATGCGCCTGCACGAGCGGCCCGGGGGGTGCCGGATCGAGATGGCCGAGAAGGCCGCCGCCGGCCCGGCTCAGTTCGTACCCGGTGCGATCCAGGCCCGGCTGGTGCTGCCGCGCAACGTCGAGTGCCTGCGCCGGCTCATGCTCATGGCCGAACACGCCACGGAGCCGAAGGGCGTCGGAGAGTGAGCACCGAGACCGTCGACGCCGTCGTCGTCGGCGCCGGCCAGAACGGCCTGACCGCGGCGGCCGTGCTCGCCGACGCCGGCTGGGACGTCCTGGTGCTCGAGGAGCAGCACGAGATCGGCGGCGCCGTCCGCACGGCGGAACTGCATCCGGGCTTCCGTATGGACCTGTTCAGCGCCTTCTACCCCCTCGCGGCGGCGTCCCCGGCGTTCCGCGCGCTCGACCTCGCGTCGCACGGGCTGCGGCTGCGGCGGGCGCCGCGGGTGTACGGGCACGCCGCCGGGCCGGACGACGAGGACGCCGCGGTGGTCTACCCGGACGTCACCGAGACCGCGGCGGAACTCGAACGGCGCCACCCCGGCGACGGGACCACCTGGATCCGCCTGGCCGAGCAGTGGAAGGGCATCCGTGAGCCCTTCCTGAGCACCCTTTTCGAGCCGTTCCCACCGGTGCGCGGCCCGGCGGGGCTGATCCGCCGGCTCGGCACCGCGGACGCACTGCGCTTCATGCGGATGCTGGCGCTGCCCGCCCGCCGGATGGCCCAGGAACTGTTCGGCGGTGAGCACGCGCGGCTGCTGCTGCTGGGCAACGCCATGCACGCCGACACCCCCGTGGACTCGGCGGGCAGCGGAATCATGGGATACGTCCTGACCATGCTCGCCCAGGACGTCGGCTATCCGGTGCCCGAGGGCGGCGCCGGGGAGCTCGCGGCGGCCCTGGCGCGGCGCGGCGAACGCAGCGGGGCCCGGATCCTGTGCGGCCGGAAGGTCACCGGCATCGAGGTCGGCGGCGGTGTGGCGACCGAGGTCCGCACCGAGCAGGGGGAACGGTTCCGGGTACGGCGCGCGGTACTGGCCGACGTGTCCGCGCCGGCACTGTTCGGTTCGCTCCTGCCCGCGGACGCCGTGCCCGCCGCGGTCCGCGACGACCTGCGGCGCTTCGAGTGGGACACGCCCGTGGTGAAGGTGAACTACGCGTTCGACCGGCCGATTCCGTGGCGCTCGCCGGCGCTCGCGACGGCCGGGACCGTCCACCTCGGCGCCGACGCCGACGGTCTCGTGCACTGGTCGGCCGACCTCGCGACCGGCCGCGTCCCGGAGCATCCCTTCATCATCTTCGGCCAGATGACCACCACAGATCCCGCCCGCTCGCCGGAGGGAACGGAAAGCGCCTGGGCGTACACGCATCTGCCGCGTGGTGTCGCCGACGACGCCTCCGCGGAGGAACTCGCCCGGCGCGTCGACGCCGAACTCGAGGCGCACGCGCCGGGGGTGCTGAGCTCGGTCGTGCACCGCAGCGTGCAACGCCCGCGCGACCTCGAGGCCGCCAACGCGAACCTCGTCGGGGGGGCGGTCAACGGCGGCACCGCCCAGATCCATCAGCAGCTCGTGTTCCGGCCGTTGCCCGGCTTCGGTGGTCCCCGCACGCCGGTCGAGGGTGTGTACCTGGCCGGCTCGTCCACCCATCCCGGCGGTGGCGTCCACGGGATGTGCGGGTGGAACGCGGCCCGGGCGGCCCTGCGCGACCACGGCGTGGGCGGCAGGGTTCGGCGGCGGCTGAACGGGGCGATCTCGGACGTGCTGATGCGCAGCTGAATTCCCGGTGCCCTTGCCGAACGCGGAGATTCACACGTTTCGGGGTTGAGCGATTCGCCGACGGGGTATCAGAAGTCATGGGAACGCCAGTGGGAACACCGATCCGGCAGGTGTACAACCCTTCCCTCGTGCCGCGGGCGCTGCGCGAGGTGGAAGGCGGAGTCGCCGCAATCGCCGCGGGCATCTGCGTGATCGCCGCCGTCGGCGTGGGTGTGCTCTCCGCTTCCGCCGTCACGGGCATCGGGGCCGGACTCGCCGTGGCGGCGGGACTGTCGTTCATGCTCGGTTCGCTGGCCCCGACCGGGGCGGCGCCGGCCGGCGCGCGCCGGGAGCCCGACCGTGCCGGGCCCTCGTTGTTCCGCAACCGTCCGGACGGCGCCGCGGCTCCCGCATCGCGGCGCACCGCCGTCACCGCCTTCCGCCCGCACCACGTTTCGGGCGGCCGCTTGGAGGGGTACTCCCACGTATGACAACGACGTCTCGCCCGGAGTCCAACGTGTCCCTCGCCCGGTCCACCCACGGGGGTCGTGCCGTCGCAGCCGGGGTCCGGTAACGTGCCGGCGCCCAGGAGGGTGTGGCGACTGCCCGGTGTGTACCGCCCGCAGGAGGATTCGCATCTGCTCGCCGGCGCACTCGATCGTGCGGCGGCACCCCCCGGCGCCAAGGTGCTCGACTTCTGCACCGGCACAGGGTTCATCGCCGTGTCGGCGGCCATGTCCGGTGCCGGGTCCGTGACGGCACTGGACATCGCTCCCCGGGCGGTCCTCGCGGCGCGTATCAACGCGCGGTCGCGGCAGCTTCCCATCCGGGTCCTGCGCGGCGGACTGGACGAAGCCGACCGGCACGGACCGTTCGACGTGGTGCTGTCCAATCCGCCCTACGTACCGCACGCAGCCGGGGACGGTGACGCCCGCTGGGATGCCGGTGCCGACGGGCGGGCGGTGCTGGACCCGCTGTGCCGGAGCCTGCCGAACCTGTTGTCTCCCGGCGGTTTCGCTCTCGTCGTGCATTCGGAGTTCTCCGGGGTGGACGAGACGCTCGTCCGGTTGCGCGACGGCGGTCTCAAGGCCTCCGTCGTGGCGCGTCGCCGGATCCCGTTCGGGCCCGTGATGCGCAGCCGCGCCGGGTATCTGCGGGCGCGTTACGAACTGCCCGCGGGCGTCGACACCGAGGAAGTGGTGGTGATCCGTGCCGATCGAACACACTGCCCGTGAAGTAGCCACGGACGGCAGCCCCCGGGACACGTCTTCCGGGGGCGTCGCTGTGCCCGGCCTGTGCCCGGGACTGCGGGTGGAGGGTCCCGCGGGGGCGGAGCCCAGGGTCGTCCGCCTGGTCCGCGGCGGTCCCGTCCTGGTCGAGGGCCCGGTGCGCATCGTGACCGAGGACGGCGACGAGGTGGAATCGGACCGGTTCGTCGTCGCGATCTGCCGGTGCCGGCGCAGCGAGCGGTACCCGCTGTGCGACACCAGTCACCGCCGGTCCCGGCGCGATCAACGCTGAGAGCCGCCGGTTCCGGCGGGGTGCCGGTCGTGCCGGGTGCGCACGACGCCGGTGGACAACGCGGGGCGGGCGGTTCCCGAGAGGAACCGCCCGCCCCGCAACGCGTTTACGCGTCGTCACGCGTCATGCGTCAATACCAGTACTTCCGGCCGCCGACAGCCCGGCCCGTCGCTCCGAGGATCGCCAGGATTGCGCCTACCACCAGGAGAATGATCCCGAGCGTCCACAGGATAGAGATGTTGGTGAGGAAACCCACCACGAGCAGAATCAAACCCAGAATGATCATGAGTGTCACCTCGCTGTCGGTGCCCGTTGCCGGTCGGATCCGGGCCGTGCACAGGGGATACCCGCATCGGATGTGCCGAAACCTCGCGAACCACTCGTGGTGGGAAGGATGTGCACTTCGCGTCGATCCGTGGCGCGCGGACGGCGCCGGTGGCATTGTCGGGTGCATGCCTACTTCGGAGAACCCCGGGGACAGCGTCCCCGGCGAGTACAGCGTCGACGACGAGGACCAGTTGCAGCCGGAGGATTCCCTGATCGACCGCGGTGTCGACGACGTCCTCGACGAGGGATTCTCGCCGATGGAACGACCCGTCGGCCTCGAACGCCACGAGACCTTGGACGAACGGCTCCGCGAGGAGGAGCCCGAACGCGAGGACGACGAGGGGGAGAACGAGTTCCGCAGCTCCGTCGCCGAGGCGGGCCGGGCGCGCGCGGGACGCCTCGTCGCGCCGGACGAGGGCACCGCCGAGGACGTGGATTCCGAGCTGTTCGGCACGGACGTAGGGATCGACGGGGGCGCGGCCTCCGCCGAGGAAGCGGCCGTCCACCTGATCGAGGAGGAGGAGCCCGACCGGCAGGACTGAACGGCGGCCGCCCGGCACCCGAGAACTCGGATGCCGGGCGGCGATCGGCCGGAGGGACGCTCAGACGGCTCCGGCGCCGAGCAGGGACGACTCGTCGTCGTTCCACCGCTCGAGCACGTAGGCGGCGAGCCGGCCCTCGAGGTATTCCATCGCCTCCGCGCCGAACGCGATGTCGCCCGCGCAGCGCGGATCCCGTTCCACCAGATCGCCCACCACGTCGTAGCGCAGCACCTGCTCGTGCACCGCGTCCGCCTCGATGTGCTCGGTGTAGAAGTGGATGCAGGCGCTCGGCGCGCCGAGGCGTTCGAGGCCGCGTGCCATGCGGCGCGCCATCGGGGAGGAGGTGATCTCCGCGGAGGCGAACAACCCCACGAGCTTCGGGGTGTGTGCGCGGTGCAGCCCGCACAGGGACATGAAGTTCACCGTCGCGAGCGTTTCCGCCGGCACCCGGTCCAGATACGCCAGGTATCCCGGGTCGAGTCCGGCCGCGGCGAGCAGGTCGAAGTAGAGGGTCGAGTGCATGCGGTCGGCCCGGCCGCCGCCGTACTCGTCGAACTCCACCGCGACGAGCGCCGCTTTCGCCCGGCCCGTGAGCCGGGGGATGGCGAACGAGTGCGGGTCGGCCTCCTTGAGGTGGTAGACGGACCGGTGCACGAAGAACTCGCGCACCTGCTCCCAGGTGCCGCGTTCGCAGATGTGGTGGGACACGCCCCACGCGTCCTCGGGTTCGCGGCACAGGTCGTCGAGCACCCGCTGGGGATCGTTGCCCGAGGGCACGTCGGCGTGCAGCCGGTCCAGGAACAGCCCCTCGAGGCCGGCCCGGACGGTCAGCGGGCCCGGCGCCCATTCCCAGCCCGCGTCGACTCCGTCGAACCCGCGGTAGGACAGTTCGTACAGCACCGTCAGGGCCAGCTGGGCGTCTTCGCCGTAGGGGTCGATCCCGGCCACCTCGATCGGCCAGATCGCGGTATCGGCCGGACGCGCGAGCCGCTCGATCACCTCTCGGGAGACAGGGCCCCGGGCCCGCGGAAGGGCGGAGGACTGCATCACGACGGTCGGCGAATTCGCAGGCATGTGCGCGGATACCCGGACCCGATTCGTGCGAAACGCCCTGCGGCGCGCGGGTGTGGGACGGGTTCGCGCGGGTATCCGCCCGGGCATGAACGGTGACAACAGCGACAACGAGAACACGGCGCCCGGGGGCGAGGACGTCGAGCGCCCGCCCCACACGATCGACTATCCCGGTGCGACGGCCGACATGGCCGAGCAGCCCCGCGACGAGATGCGGGACTACCGGGGCCGTGACCTGCTCGCCGGACGCAAGGCCCTGATCACCGGCGGCGACTCCGGCATCGGGCGCGCGGTGGCGGTGGCCTTCGCGAAGGAGGGAGCCGACGTCGCGATCGCCTACCTGGAGGAGCACGACGACGCCGAGCACACCGCGGAACTGGTGCGGCGTGCAGGCCGTGCATGCCATCTGCTCCCGGGCGATCTCGCCGCCGCGGAGCACTGTCGCGCGGTGGTCGCCGACGCGGCCGCGGCGCTCGGCGGCCTGGATCTGCTGGTGAACAACGTCGCGTACCAGGAGCCGGTGGACGACCTCGCCGAGCTCGACGACGCCCAGTGGCGGCGGACGTTCGCGGTGAACATCGACAGCTACTTCCACGTGACGAAGGCGGCGCTCGCTCACCTGCCCCGCGGCTCCGCGGTGATCAACACCGCCTCCATCAACGGTCTGCGGGGTAACAAGTCGCTGATCGACTATTCGGCGACGAAGGGCGCGGTGCTCGCGCTGACGTACTCGCTGGCGCAGTCCTTCCAGGATCGAGGAATCCGCATCAACTGCGTGGCGCCGGGGCCGGTATGGACGCCGCTGATCCCCGCCACCATGGATGCGGAGAAGGTCGCGACGTTCGGGCAGCAGGCCCCGTTCGGCCGGGCCGCGCAGCCCGACGAGATCGCGCCCTCGTACGTCTTCTTCGCCTCCGAGACGATGTCGTCGTACTACAGCGGTGAGGTGCTCGCACCGATCGGTGGCGAGACGCTGCCCGGCTGAGCCCGGTCACCGCCGCCGGTAGCGCCAGGGGTAGGCGACCCACAGGGTCAGGAACAGCACGACCGTGACGACGCCCGCGGCGATGCCGGCGGCGGTATTGACCACCAGTCCGACGACGAGCACGACGACGCCGGTCATCGCGACGCCCAGCAGGAGCAGGCCCGCCATGGCGAAGCGGTGCGCGGTGTTCACCAGCTCGGGGAGCCGGCGCTGCCGGAAGAGCAGGCGGTGCATGCCCACGGGAGCGACGAGGAGGATGGTGGCCGCGATCGACGCGAGCACGGTGACGAGGTAGACGCCGCGCTGGAAGTCGGTGAGTGCGTCGAACCGGCTCTGGAACGGCAGGGTGAGCAGGAAGCCTGTGAGGAGCTGGACGCCGGTCTGCACTACGCGCAGCTCCTGCAGCAGGCTCGACCAGTTCCGGTCCAGCCGCTGCACGGGGGTCTCGTGCCGGACCTGCCTGTTCCACTCCTCGTTCGGCACCGCTGCGGGCTGCACGGTTGTGACATGCCCCGTACGGCGCCCGTCAAACCTCCGCGGCGACGACGGCAGCCCACTTGTGACCTGTGTCACTGTGGGGGTACTGTCGGCTCCACCAGGGACAACGGCGCTCTGAGGAAGGAGAGCGGTCATGAAGCTCAATCTGTTCGTCGCATGGACCGGGTACATGCTCGCGTTGCTCTCGATCGTGAGTCTTGCGGCCTTCCTCTACGCCGCGGGTTCCGGCAACGGCGGGTGGGCGCTTGTCGCCGGCATAGTATGCGTCGTCGCGGTCGCGTCGGCGATCGCGATGATCGGCACGACCGTCCATCACGACCACCGTCTGCATCGCGAGACGCCGCACCTGTTCTGACGGTCCGGTCCCGCCGCCGCCTCACGCCTCGGCCAGGCGCCGCTTCTCGAGTTCCACGTCGAACCCGGCGAGCGGCCAGTCCAGGTCGAGGCCTTCGAACGCGTCGATGAGCAGTTCCATGACGGCGATGCGGCTGTACCACTTGCGGTCGCAGGGCACGACGTACCAGGGGGCGTGATCCGTCGACGTTCTGTCGAGCATCGCCTGGTACGCCTCCTGGTAGGCCGGCCACAGCTTGCGTTCGGAGACGTCGCCCGGGTTGTACTTCCAGTGCTTGTCCCGCCGCTCGAGCCGTTCTGCCAGGCGCCGCTTCTGCTCCTCGAGCGAGACGAACATCGCGACCTTGATCAGCGTGGTCCCGTTGTCGACGAGCTCACGCTCGAACTGGTTGATCTCGTCGTACCGGGCGCTCCACACGCTCTCCGGTACGAGGTTGTGGACCCGTACGATGAGGACGTCCTCGTAGTGTGAGCGGTCGAACACGCCGAGCTGCCCGGCCCGCGGCAGTGCCTTGTTGATGCGCCACAGGTAGTGGTGGCGCCTCTCGTCGGGGGTGGGCACGCCGAACGAGGTGTGGTCGACGCCCTGCGGATCCACGTGGCCGATCACGTTGCGGACCATGCCGCCCTTGCCGGCCGTGTCCATGCCCTGCAGGATCAGCAGGATCGACCGGCGGTCGCCCGAGCGCCCGTTGGCGAAGAGCATCTCCTGTAGCCGCGAGAGCACCGCGCCGCGTTCCTCGATGAGCAGTTCGCCGGTGGCCTTGTCGCCGGAGAAGCCCGGGGTGCCGTTGGTGTCGATCTCGGCGACCCTGGTCCCGGCGTGGGCGCGCAGCACCTCGACGGCCGGCGTCTGCCACGGGTCGGTGCTCTTGACGGTCATGATGCCGAGGGTGCCACATCCGGCGACCGGATCAGCCGGGTTCGAGCTCGGTGTCGTCGGGGCGGGTGGGATAGGGCGGGGCCGAGACGCCGTCGACCATGTGGCTGCCCCACAGGTCCGTCTCGCTGATCCGGACGGTCGCCGGCGCGGGGCCGCCGGGCCCGGGCACGGTCAGGTGGAGGTCGGTGCCGGGGGAGAGGTCGGTGCCCGGCGGCAGGGCTGCCGCGAGGCCGCGGATCCGGCCGCGCCAGCGGTAGCGCCCGCTGATGGGGTCGAACGCTCCGGCCAGCTGCACCTCCGTGGTGGCGTGCTGCTCGCCGACGGTGACCTCGGCGGGGCCGCGGTAGCCGTCGGGTTCGTCGTCGTGTGGGTCGGACATGCCCGCGACTTTACATGTAAACGCCAGTTACATAAATCTGGTCACGGCGTGCCGGCCTCCGGGAGCAGCGGGTGCGGCCGGCTCTTGAACCGGGCCGGCGAGCCGCCGACGGCGGCGATCCCGGAGATCCCGCCCCAGGTCATCATGGTGAGGTAGTCGGTCAGGTCCTCCGCCGACATCGACTTGTTGGAGATCCACCAGTGGGTGGCGAGCTGGATCGCGCCCACGATCGCGTACGCCCACGGCACGGAACCGCCCGAGTCCATCTCCAGATTCCGGAGCCGCTCGCCGATCACCGTCGCGACGAGTTCGGCGATCATCCGCTCCGAGTTCGCCACGACATCGCGCCCGGCCGCGGCGCTGTTGGTCATCACGTACAGGTACACCTCGGGATCCGAGGCGACGGTCTCGACGTACGTGGCGATCGCGACCCGGGTCAGGTCGTACTCGTCGAGATCCTCCGCCACCGCCGCGTAGATGCGCGGAGCGAGGATCGTCTCCACGTACCGGAGCATCGTCGCCGTGGTCAGGTCGTTCTTGTCGGTGAAGTACCGGTAGAGAACCGTCTTGGACACGCCGATCTCGGCGGCGATCTCGTCCATCCCGACGTCGCGCCCGCGGGACCGGATCGCCTTGATCGTGCCGTCGACCAGTTCCTCGCGCCGGGCGATCTTGTGCTCGTGCCAGCGGCGCTTGCGCCCGTCCTGCTTGGTCGGCGCGGCGGCTGTCGGGACCGGCGTGTCGGTCGGGGGCAGGGGCTGGGGAACTCGGTGGTTCGGCACTGGGTGGCACATCCGTTCGCTGTCGATCGTCCGCCCAGTTTATAAGGGGGTGTGCCGCACCCCGTGCGGATGTCCCGTTCCCAGGGGGGGGACGGTGTGCCGAACCCGCGTCCCGCCCCTGCGGGTGGCGGGTTCGGCACAATGGTGGAGGTGCAGCTGATGAGCATCGACGATGACGCCAAGCGCAGGGATCTGCGGCGGATGAAGGCGGTCGCCACCGGCTTTCTGCTCGCGGCGACCGCGGTCTACCTGTTCTGCCGCTGGCAGGAGTCGCGCGGTGCCGGCGAATGGGTGGGGTACGTGCGGGCGGCCGCCGAGGCCGGGATGGTCGGCGCGCTCGCGGACTGGTTCGCCGTCACCGCGCTGTTCCGGCATCCGCTCGGGATCCCCATTCCGCACACGGCCATCATCAAGCGGAAGAAGGATCAGCTCGGGGCGAGCCTGAGTTCGTTCGTCGGCGCCAACTTCCTCGCCCCCGAGGTGGTGTCGGAGAAGGTCGAGAACGCCCGGATCCCGCTGCGGCTGGGCACCTGGATGGCCGAGCCCGACCACGCCGAGCGGATCGCGCAGGAGACGTCGACGGTGCTGCGGGGCCTCGTGACGGTCCTGCGCGAGGAGGACATCCAGCAGATCATCGACAACACCATCGTCAAGCGCATCGCCGAGCCGGAGTGGGGGCCGCCCATCGGCCGGGTGCTGTCCGAGCTCCTCGCCGAGAACCGGCAGATGCCGCTGATCGACATGCTGGCCGAGCGGGCCCATCAATGGGCCCTCGGCAGCCAGGAGACGATCGACCGCATCATCAGCCGCGACTCGCCGTCGTGGTCGCCGAAGTTCGTGGACCTGCTGCTCGGGGAGCGGATCCATCGCGAGCTCGTCGAGTTCACCTGGAAGGTGCGCTCCAACCCCGACCACGAGGTGCGCGTGGCCGCGAACCGGTTCCTCGCCGACTATGCGCGGGACCTGCAGCACGACCCGGTCACCATCGCCAAGGCGGAGAAGGTCAAGGCGGAGATCATGGGCCGCGAGGAGGTCACGCAGCTGGCTTCCGCGACGTGGCGGGCGGCCAAGCGGATGATCCTCGAGTCGGTCGACGATCCGCACAGCACGCTGCGGACGAAGGTCACCGAGAACGTCATCCACTTCGGCGTGCGGCTGATGGAGGACCACGAGCTACGCGGCAAGTTCGACCGCTGGCTGCTGGATGGGGCCCGGTACATCGCCGCCAACTACGCCGACGAGATCACCGCGGTGATCCGGGAGACGGTCGAGCGCTGGGACGCCGAGGAGGCGAGCCGCAAGATCGAGCTGCAGGTGGGACGCGATCTGCAGTTCATCCGCATCAACGGCACGGTGGTCGGATCGCTCGCCGGCCTGGCCATCTACACCCTGTCGAACCTGCTGTTCGCGTGACGTGCCACACCTGCTAGCAGAGTGCTTGCTACAGCTAGCACTTGCGCGTACGCTGAGGTTGTGTCCACGAAGGAATCGGGTGAACCCGCCGACGGGGGGGACGGTGACAAGGACGACGCGTCCGGCGCCACCGAGATCGCTACCCGGGTAGTCAGCACTGCCGCCCAGGACATCGGCAGTTTCATCCGCTCGCAACGCGAGGCGGCGCAGGTGTCCCTGCGTCAGCTGTCCCAGCTCGCCGGCGTCAGCAATCCCTACCTGAGCCAGATCGAGCGAGGGCTGCGCAAGCCCTCGGCCGAGGTGCTCGGTCAGATTGCCAAGGGTCTCCGGATGTCCGCGGAGGTCCTCTACGTCCGGGCCGGGATCCTGGAGCAACGTCCGCAGAGCGCGGTGCGCGACGCGCTGCTCGCCGACGCCGTCCTCACCGAACGGCAGAAGCAGGTCCTGCTCGACATCTACGAATCGTTCTGCCGCGAGAACGGTTCCCGCCCGTCCGGGGCGGCATCCGCACCGGGGACATCTGCCCCCGAGGCATCCGCATCCGAGACGTCCGCATCCGAGGCCGCCGCCCCGAAGGGCGCGACCGACCCCGACCAACAGGAGAACTGACATGACCGATCCGAAGACCTTCGCCACCCCGCTGTATGCCGCCGTCGGCGCCGGCGACGCCGTGGTCCAGGCAGTGGCCGACGTGGTGGCCCGGACCCGCCGTCGCGCCGAGACCACCCAGACCGACGTCACCGACCGGGTCGACAGCGCCCGGGGCCGTCTCGCCGACTTCCAGGAGGACCTGACCGAGAACGTCGAGTCCCTGCGCGAGCGTCTCGCGGGCCTGCCGGCCGAGCTGCCCGAGGATCTCGCCGAGCTGCGCGAGAAGTTCACTGCCGAGGAGCTGCGCAAGGTGGCCGAGGCATACCTGAAGGTGGCCTCCGACATCTACACCGCGCTCGCCGAGCGCGGCGAGGAGACCATCGAGCGGCTGCGCAAGCAGCCGGTCGTCGAGGAGAGCATCGGCCGCGCCGAGGCCGCGTTCGGTGACGCCGTCGAGCTCACCGAGGATGCTCTCGGCACCGTGGCGCGGCAGACCCGCGCCGTGGGCGAGCAGGCCGCCAAGCTCGCCGGTCGCGCCGCCGGCCGGATCGAGGAGACCGCCGGCGATGTCGGCGAGGCCATCTCCGGTGCCGGTGAGGAGGCCGGTATGCGGGTGCTCGATCTCGGTGGCCAGGCCCAGGAGGCCGCCGAGGAGGCCGCCGACCGGGTCGAGACCGCCGCGCTCGAGCTCGACGAGGCCGCCACCAAGGTCGAGGAGGCCGCGGAGAAGGCCGCCGCGCCGAAGACCCCGGCCAAGGCGCCCGCCCCGGCTGCGGCCAAGGCTCCGGCCAAGACTCCGGCCAAGGCGCCCGCCAAGAAGGCCGCGCCGCGCAAGACCACCGGCGCCTGATCTCGACCGGTCGGTAGAACCGCCGACGGCCCCCACGCGACCTCCGCGTGGGGGCCGTTGCTCGTACCATGGGGACGTGCCCAACGTCGATTCTCTCGCCGCCCTGATCATCTTCGCTCTGCAGATCGTCGCGCTCGCCGGGGCGGGCTTCGCGCTGCTGCATGCCGTGCGGCAGCCGGCCGAGGCGTTCCCCGCGGTCGACAAGCTCACCAAGCCGGTGTGGCTCGGCATCCTCGCCGCCTCGCTGCTGGTGATCTTCGTCTTCTGGGGCACCTTCATGATGCTCGGGATCATCGCGGTCATCGCCGTGTGCGTGTACCTCGTCGACGTGCGGCCGCGGGTGGACGAGGTGCAACGGCGCCGGTGGTAGCTCTCCCCGGGAGCCTTGACAAGCGCCGACAGGTTGGTGACACTTCGAGTAACGGGTAACAACCGAGACGAGGTGATCGACGATGGCGCTCACCCGGACCTTCCGCACCGCCGACCGTCAGGACACCGCCGAACGCCTGCTGGCGTCCGCGGCGCGCTCCTCCTACGACCCGGCCCTCGAGATCGACTGGGACGCCCCCGTCCCTGCCGACAAGTACGGCATGACCCCCGAGTGGAGCAGCCTCTACGGCACCGCCCTGTGGGAGTCGATGACCGAGCGGCAGCGGATCGTACTGACCCAGCACGAGGCCGCCAGCATCGCCGGCACCGGCATCTGGTTCGAGATGATCCTGATGCAGATGCTCGTGCGCGACCTCTACCGCCGCGACCCCGCCACCCCCTACGTCCAGTTCGGGCTCACCGAGATCGCCGACGAGTGCCGGCACTCGACGATGTTCGCGCGCGCGGCACAGCACTTCGGGATCCCGTCCTACCGGCCGAAGCGCTGGATCCGGGAGAGCGGCCGGCTGTTCAAGGCCACCGCGAGCGGAGCGCTCGCCTTCGGCGGCACCCTGTTCGCCGAGGAGATCCTCGACATGATGCAGCGCGACTTCATGCGCGACGAGCGGGTCCAGCCCGTCACCCGCACCGTCAGCCGCATCCATGTGATCGAGGAGTCCCGCCACATCCGGTACGCGCGTGAGGAGATCATCCGCCGCACGCGCCACCTCTCCCGCGTCGACCGCGCACGCGTCCGGCTGCAGCTGGGCATCTCCGCGTACTTCGTCGTCACGAGCCTGGTCCACGACGACGTCTACGCCGCCGCGGGACTCGACGTCGCCGAGGCCACCGCCGCGGTCCGCACCAACACCCACTACCACGACCGGCTCCGCGAGGGCGCACGACGGACGATCGAGTTCCTCGACGACGTCGGCCTGATCGGGGGACCGTCCACCCTGCTGCTCCGCCGCGCCCACGTCCTGTGACCGCGCGACCGTCCCCCGGCCGCCGCACGTCGCGACGGCCGTCGTTCCAGCAACCAGGAGAACAACACAGGTGAAGAAGCCGTCCCGCAGGACCACCCTGGCGATCGCCGGGGTGGCCGGCGCCGCTGCCGTTGCCGGCCTCGTGGCCTACCGCGCCCGCCGACGCCGCGCCGTGGTGCGCGCCGCCGACCGGCCACCGCACGCGCTGCTCGCGCCGCCGACGGTGGAACCCGACGTCATCGACCTCACCACCGACGACGGTGCCCATCTCAACGTCCGAGCCTACGGCGACCCGGACGCCGACCCGATCGTGCTCAGCCACGGATGGACCTGCAACGCCGACTACTGGATCCCGCAGATCAACGCCCTCGCCGGCCGCTACCGGGTGATCACCTACGACCAGCGCGGACACGGCCGCAGCGACCTCGGTACCCGGACCTTCGGCCCCGACGTCCTCGCCGACGACCTCGCCGCGGTCCTCGAGGCGACGGTGCCGGCCGGCCGCAAGGCAGTCCTCGCCGGTCACAGCATGGGCGGCATGAGCATCATCGCGTGGGCCGGCCGCCACCCCGATCAGGTGCGGGAGAAGGCCTCCGGGGTGCTGCTCGCGAGCACCGGCACCGACAGCCTGCTCGCCGAGGCCGCGCTGCTGCCGTCCCGGCTGGGGCGGGTGCAGGAGCCCGTCGCGCGCCGGCTCCTCGGCGCCGCCCTTCCGCTCGTCGCCTCACCCGTCACCACCCGGGCCCTGAAGTACGTCGCGCTCGCGCCCGGTTCGAGCACCGCCGAGGTCGCCTTCTGCGAGAAGATCGTGCTCGGCTGCACGCCGCGGGCCCGCGGCAACTGGGGCACCGCGCTGAGCGCCTTCGACATCCGCGACGGGCTCGACCACCTCACGGTGCCGACGACCGTGCTCGTCGGCACCGCGGACCGGCTCACACCGCCGGTGCACGCCCGCAAGCTCGCCGAGACCCTGAAGACCTGCGGGCACCTCGAGCGGCTCGTGGTGCTCGACGGGATCGGGCACATGAGCTCGGTCGAGGCGATCGACGCCTTCGACGACGAACTGCTGCACCTGGCCGAACGCGATCGCATGCCGGCCGGCGCCTGAGGGTCCCATCCGCGGCGGGCGCGGCGCCGAACCCTCGGTGTAGTCCACCGGGAGGAGACCCATGACAGTGGCCCGCCACCGCGCGGCCCGCGCCTTCGCCGGCCTCGTCGCGTTCGGAGTGGTCCTCGGCGTCGGAGAACTGCTGGCCGTGCTGATCGGGCCCGCCTCGTCGCCGTTCTACGCCGTCGGCGCCACCACGGTCGACCGAGCCCCGGCGTGGGCCCGCGAGTTCGCGATCGACACCTTCGGCACGTCCGACAAGCCGGCGCTGTTCATCGGCATGTCGGTGATCCTGGCCGTACTCGCCGTGGGGGCGGGGCTGCTCGAGCAGCCCGGCCGCCCGCGCGGTGGTCTCGTGATCCTCGCCCTGGCCGCGGTGGGCGTGTACGCGGCGCTGAGCCGGCCGGGCGCCACGGCCGTCGCCGCGCTGCCGACGGTCGCCGGCGCCGTCGCGGGCGCGGCGCTGCTGCAGTACTCCATCCGGCTGCTCGCCCGATCCGACGTCCGCGACGGCGTGCCGGAGACCCCGGCGTCGGGGTGGCCGCGCCGGCGGTTCCTCACGGTGGTCGGCTCCGCGGCCGCCGTGGCCGTGGCCGCCGGCGCGACCGGCCGGTACCTCACCGACCGGCTGACGCGGGCCGTCGAGGACCGCGCCCGGTTCCTGATCCCGCGGCCCGCCCGGCCCGCCGCATCCGTGCCGGCCGGCACCGAGGTGACGGTCCCCGGGGCCACCCCTTTCCTCACCTCACCGGCGGAGTTCTACCGCATCGACACCGCGCTCCGGGTGCCGCGGTTGCGCACCGCCGACTGGAGCCTGCGCATCCACGGGATGGTGGAACGGGAGGTGACGCTGACCTGGGACGATCTGGCCGCGTTCGAACCCGTCGAACGGATCCTCACGCTCACCTGCGTGTCCAACGAGGTGGGCGGCGACCTGGCCGGCAACGCCCGCTGGATCGGATACCGGATGAGCGACCTGCTCGCGCGGGCCGGGGTCCGCCCCGACGCCGACATGCTCCTGTCCACCAGCGTCGACGGCTTCACCTGCGGCACCCCCGTCGACGCGGTCCTCGACGGCCGCGATGCCCTGCTCGCCGTCGCGATGAACGGCGAGCCGCTGCCGTTCGAACACGGATACCCGGCCCGGCAGGTGGTGCCGGGCCTGTACGGGTACGTCTCCGCCACCAAGTGGGTCGTCGACTGGGAACTGACCCGCTTCGACCGGGCCGAGGCCTACTGGACGCGGCGCGGCTGGGCGGAGAAGGCCCCCGTCCGGACGGCGTCGCGCATCGACGTCCCCGCCGCGTTCGGCCGGCTCGAACCCGGGCCCGTGATCGTCGCCGGTACCGCGTGGGCGCAGCATCGCGGCATCGACCGCGTCGAGGTCCGGGTCGACGGCGGCCCCTGGAACGACGCCGTGCTCGCCGAGGAGTACTCCCTCGACACGTGGCGGCAGTGGACGTGGCGGTGGGACGCGACGCCCGGTACGCACGTGGTCGAGGTGCGCGCGACGGACGGCGAGGGCCGGGTGCAGGACGAGCAGCGTCGCCCGCCCGTCCCCGACGGCGCCACCGGCTGGCACAGCCGGACCGTCACGGTCGGGTGACGGGCGAGCCCCGGAACGGGACGTCAGCTGAAGACGACGGTCTTGCTGCCGTGCACCAGCACCCGGTCCTCGAGGTGCCAGCGCAGACCGCGGGCCAGCACCAGCTTCTCGACGTCGCGGCCGAGGCGCACCATGTCGCCGACCGTGTCGGCGTGACCGACGCGCACCACGTCCTGCTCGATGATCGGGCCGGCGTCCAGCTCGGGGGTCACGTAGTGGCACGTCGCGCCGATCAGCTTCACGCCGCGCGCGAAGGCCTGATGGTAGGGGCGTGCGCCGATGAACGACGGCAGGAAGCTGTGGTGGATGTTGATCGCCCGGCCCGCCCAGTGCTCGCACAGCTCGGGCGGCAGGATCTGCATGAACCGCGCCAACACGACGGCGTGCGGATCGTGCACGTCGACGAGCTTGCGCACCTGCTCGAACGCGGGCCCGCGCTGTTCCGGGTCCTTGGGGAAGGACACGTAGTGGAAGTCGATGCCGTGCCGGCGGGTCACCCGCTCGAGGTCGGGGTGGTTCCCCACGACCGCGCAGATCTCCGCGTTCAGCTCGCCGGCGGCCACCCGGCCGAGGATGTCGTGCAGGCAGTGGCCCTCCTTGCTGACGAGGAGCACCACCCGCTTGGTCTCGCCGGTGTCCTGCAGCGTCCACTCGGTCTCCGGGCCCAGCTCCGCCGCGACGGTCGCGAACCGCTCACGCAGTTCGTCGAGGCCGAGCGGGATGGAGGAGGCGCGCACCGCCTGACGAGTGAAGAACCAGCCGCTGTCGGGGTCCGCGTGGTAGCCGGCTTCGACGATCGAGCCGCCCACGTCCGCGAGGAAGGTCGAGATGCGGGCGACGATGCCGGTGGCGTCGGGGCAGCCCAGTGACAGTACATACCGACGGTCGTCGGACGAGGCAGCGGAGGTCATGCCGTCCAGTGTCTCAGGTGTGCATCCGGGTCGTTCCGGCCGGTCACACCGTCGCCGGGGGCCGCCGGACGGTGGCGGTCCCGACGAGGGTGGTCGCGTCGATCGTGTGGATGCCGCGCTCGGTGACGGCCGCCAGGAACTCGGCGCGCACCGCGGCGACCGCGTCGGCGTCGAGCCCGGCCAGGGCTGCCCGCAGGCCCGTCGCGGTCACCAGCGTCCAGCACAGTTCCTCGGTGGCGGGCAGCAGATTCGACAGGGTGCGTACCTCCACCGAGTGGGTGCCGGCGGCCGCGAGCCACGCCTCGAGGGTGCGTGGCAGATCGATCGCGTGCAGCGGTGTCCGGTCGCGCAGCGACGGCCGGCCCGCCACCGCCGGGTTGCGCCGGCCGACGACGTCGAACAGCGTCGCGCTGATCTCCTCCATCGCGCCGGCCCGCCACACGGTGACGCCGATCCGGCCGCCGTGCCGGACCAGGCCGACCAGGCGGTCGAACGTGGCGTCCATGTGGGGCAGCAGGAACACGCCGTAGGAGATGGCGAGCGCGTCGTACCCGGCCTCCGGGACCGCGGACGGCGGTTCCCACGTGGTGGCGTCGGCGCACACGAAGTCGATGTTCTGCAGCGCCCGCTCGGCGGCGACGAGCCGGCCGAGCTCGAGCAGTTCGTCGGCGACGTCGATCGCGTGGACCCGGCCGGTCGGTCCCACCGCCGCGGCGGCGGGCAGCGCCGAGGCGCCGGCGCCGCAGCACACGTCCAGCACCGTCGCGCCGGGACCGGGCCCGAGCTGGAAGACCAGCGCCTGCCCCGCCGGGCCCCACACCGTCGGGGTGAGCCGGTCGAAGTCGCCGCTCGCGTCGTCGAAGGTGCTCGCGAGCCGTGCCGTCTCGTCCACTGCGTCGGTCATGCCTCGTCCTCGGGTTCTCGAATCCGAGGACGGAACCTCGGATGCCCAGCGGGAGTGCAGCCGATACCTTATTGCAGTTCCGAACGTTTCAGTTCCGAATGCTGAATGGCGAGCACCCGGGACGTCGAGCGGGTACATCCCGCGTCGAGCGGGTGGATTTCGCGGCGAACCGCGAGGGGAGGGCTCAGGAACCCCCCGCTCGCCACCACAACAGCCCGCTCGCGCCCGTGCGACGAGCGCGGCGCGGCGGCCTTCACGTGCTCGCCGGAGGGGACGGGCACCCTGCGGATTGCTCACACCCCGATTCGATGAGGGTGGGTGTAGATGTTCATGGTGTCCTCGCGCAGGAAACCGACCAGGGTCAGCCCGGATTCGTCAGCCAGGTCGATGGCGAGTGAGGACGGTGCGGAGACGGCGGCGAGGACGGGGATGCCGGCCATGACCGTCTTCTGGGCGAGTTCGAAGGAGGCGCGGCCGCTGACGAGCAGGACCGTTCCCCGGGCGGGGATGCGGTGGTTTTCGGTGGCCCAGCCGACGATCTTGTCCACGGCGTTGTGCCGGCCGACGTCCTCGCGCAGGGCGAGCAGGTCACCGGTGGCGGTGAACAGGCCGGCGGCGTGCAGGCCGCCGGTGCGGTCGAACACCTTCTGCGCCTCGCGCAGGGTGTGCGGCATGCCCGACAGGGCGGTGGGGTCGACGACGACGGGGTCGTCGGCGGGGGCGTGGCGGGTGCGTTGGCGGATCGCGTCGAGGGAGGCCTTGCCGCACACTCCGCAGGAGGAGGTGGTGTAGAAGTTGCGCTCGATGCCGGTCTCGGGCAGTGCGACGCCGGGGGCGAGGTCGATGTCGAGGACGTTGTAGGTGTTGCGGCCGTTCTCGTCGGTGCTGTGGCAGTAGCGGATCGCGGCGATGTCGCCGCGGTCGCCGACGATGCCTTCGGTGAGCAGGAAGCCTTGGGCGAGTTCGATGTCGGAGCCGGGGGTGCGCATGGTCACCGCCAGCGCGGTGCCGTTCACCCTGAGTTCGAGGGGCTCTTCGACGACCACGGTATCCGGGCGTGTCGACTGTCGGTTCGCGTGGATGCGGGTGATGCGGGTGCGGGTGGTTACTCGTCCCATGCGACGCTCCGGTGCACCAGTTCGCCTCGCCCGGGTGATCCGGGGGAAGGCCGGCCGGGCGCCGTGCCCGGTGCCGCGGCGCCCTCGCGCCGAGGGGTGTGGGCTTCGAGGCGGATGGTGACGGCCTTGGACACGGGGGTGTTGGACTTGCGGGCGACGTGGTCGAGCGGGATCAGGGGGTTGGTTTCGGGGTAGTAGGCGGCGACGTTGCCGACCGGGGTGGGGTAGGGGACGAGCCGGAAGTCGTCGGCGCGGCGCGCTTCGACGGTGCCGTCGGGGCGGGGCCATTCGGAGATCAGGTCCACCCGGTCGCCCGCTGCGAAGCCGAACGACTCGAGGTCGCGGTCGTTGACGAACAGCACCCGCCGGCCGCCCTTGACGCCGCGGTAGCGGTCGTCGAGGCCGTAGATGGTGGTGTTGTACTGATCGTGGGAGCGCAGGGTCTGCAGGATCAGCCGGCCCTCGGGCACCGGTACCCAGTCGAGGTCGTTGACGACGAAGTTCGCCTTTCCGGTGGCGGTGTGGAAGCGGCGCTCGTCGCGGGGTGGGTGCGGCAGGACGAACCCGTCCGGTCGGCGGACCCGGGTGTTGAAGTCGTCGAACCCGGGCACGACGCGGGCGATGGCGTCGCGGATGGCGTCGTAGTCGTCGGCGAACGCGCGCCACGGCACCGGGTGATCCGGCCCGAACAACGCCTGCGCGAGCTCGCAGACGATGGCGACCTCGCTGCGCAACTGTTCGCCGGCCGGCGTCAGGCCACCGCGGGACAGATGCACCACCGACATCGAATCCTCCACCGACACCAGTTGTTTGCGGCCGTTGCGGACGTCCTTGTCGGTGCGGCCGAGCGAGGGCAGGATGATCCCGGTGCGCCCGTGCACGAGGTGGCTGCGGTTGAGTTTGGTCGAGATCTGCACCGTCAGCGCGCAGTTGCGCAGCGCGGCGGCGGTCACATCGGTGTCCGGGGTCGCGGAGAGGAAGTTGCCACCCATCGCCATGAACACGTGCGCGGCGCCGTCGCGCATGGCGCGGATCGAATCGACCGCGTCGAGGCCGTGCCTGCGGGGACTGCGGATGCCGAACTCGTCGTCCAGAGCCTGCAGGAAGGACTCGGGCATCTTCTCCCAGATCCCCATCGTCCGGTCGCCTTGGACGTTGGAGTGCCCGCGCACCGGGCACACCCCCGCTCCGGGTTTGCCGATCATCCCCCGCATGAGCAACAAGGCCACGGCGTCCTGGATGGTGGCCACACCGTGGGTCTGCTGGGTCAGGCCCATCGCCCAGCACACGATGGTGGCGTTCGAGGCGATCAGGGCGCGGGCGGTCTGTTCGATCTGCTCGCGCGTCAGGCCGGTCGCCTCGAGCACCGTGGCGAGGTCGACGGCCCGGATGTGCTCGGCCCACTGCTCGAACCCGGCACACCGGCTGTCGAGGAACTCGCGGTCGAGCACGGTGCCCGGCCGACGGTCCTCCTCCTCGAGCAGCAGCTTGGCCAGCCCTTGGAACAGGGCCTGATCCCCGCCGATGCGGATCTGCAGGAACTCGTCCGCGATCTGTGCGCCGTCACCGAGCACGCCGTTCACCTTCTGCGGGTCCTTGAACCGCAGCAACCCGGCCTCGGGCAGGGGGTTGATCGCGATCACCGTGGCGCCGTTGGCCTTGGCCTTCTCGAGCACGGAGAGCATGCGGGGATGGTTGGTGCCGGGATTCTGGCCGGCGATGAGGATCAGGTCGGCGTCTTCGAGGTCGGTGACCGACACCGAGCCCTTGCCGATGCCGATGGTCTCGGTCAGGGCGGTGCCGGAGGATTCGTGGCACATGTTCGAACAGTCCGGCATGTTGTTGGTGCCGAAGGACCGGATCATCAGCTGGTAGACGAATGCCGCCTCGTTGGAGGTGCGGCCGGAGGTGTAGAAGATCGCCTCGTCCGGATTCGGCAGGGCACGCAGGTGCTCGGCAATCACCGCATAGGCTTCGTCCCAGCCGATCGGCTCGTAGTGCGCCCTGCCCGGTCGGATGATCATCGGATGCGTCAGCCGGCCCTGCTGCCCGAGCCAGAAGTCCGTCTGCGCGAGCAACTCCGGAATCGAATGGGCGGCGAAGAACTCCGGGCCGACTTTCCGGGTGGTGGCCTCCTCGGCGACGGCCTTGGCGCCGTTCTCGCAGAACTCCGCGGCCTTGCGATGCCCCGGGGTCTCCGGCCAGGCGCACCCCGGGCAGTCGAAGCCGTGCCGCTGGTTCAGCCGGGCCAGGGTGCGGGCGGTGCGAAGCGGGCCCATCTGCTCGAGACCACGACGCAGCGACACCAGCACCGCGGGCACCCCGGCCGCGTAGGACTTGGGGTCGGTGATCTGGATGTCGTTCTCGTCGAAGACGTGCCGGTCCGTGGTGTTCGTCATGCGCTGTGTCGCACCCATCGATCGGTCGGCGAGAACGCCTCGCCGAGAAGGAAACTGTCGCCGTGGCCGGGGTGAACTCGGGTGTCGGCCGGTAACGCCGACAGTGGCCCGGGCGCCGTGCTCGGCGGCGGGGTGTGTCCGGGCGCTTCACACCCGTGCCGGAGGACGTCGCCGGTGAACACCACGCCCAGGTGTGGAAGATGCAACGACACCGACCCGGGCGTGGCGACCGGAGTGTGCAGCACCCGGATCTCCTCACCGGCGACGGCGATGCGCTGCCCGTCGTCGAGTCGCCAATAGCGACGCTGCCCGTGCACCGCCTGCCACAACGCGTGGTCGGCCGGATGCAGCAGGATCGGAGCACACAGTCCCACGCCCACGTCGACCGCGGCCGAGACGTGGGCCCGGCCACCCTGGGTGCAGATCACCGCGGTGACACATCGGTCACCGACCGCGTCGGCGATGTCGGTGGCTCGACCACCCGCATCGACGACCACCACGTCCCGGTCGTCGCCGACCAGCCAGACGTTCGTTTCTCCGGGATCGGCGAAGAACGGCCCCGGGGGCCGTGCTCGTCGAACGCAGACGCGGTCGATCCGAAAACCCTCACTCACGTCAGGCTCGTACCGTCGGTCGGCTCACTGCACGTGTCCCCGACCCGAATACCCCTGGGCGTGAGCCTGCACCACAGGAACGCGCACCGCGGTAGGCCTTCCGATCGCACACGTGGTCCCTCGCATCTTCATCGAACACAGCTGGTCCTGCCCGACCGTCAACGGTCGTTGCCGGATCCACCGTAAAGTCCGCCGACTTGCCGACGAACTGGCCGAACGATCAGATCGGCCTCTCCCGATGGGCAGTGCGCCCAGGCCCTCGCGCTCCCCACCGCCAGTGAATTTCTGCGGGTGGCGCCTAGAATCGGAAGCAATCCGAGGTGGCGTCATGATCAAGTCCGCAGAGCACCGGCCGGCAGAACCGGCTCCCGGGAGTGCCGTGGTGCACCTGCTGCCGTGCCGGACTCGGTCCGAAGACCGGGTGCACGGTGTCCGGTGACGCCGCCGAACGTCCCGCTGATCCGCCTCCGAGGGAGCTTGCGGACGAGTTGAGCGCGGCCGGTTTCGTCGAGCCGCGGGTGGCAGGGCAGGGAGGTTTCGGCATCGTCTACCGCTGTCGTCAGCCCGCCCTCGACCGGGTGGTCGCGGTCAAGGTGATGAGCTCCAGCCCGGACGAGACCGACCGGGTGCGGTTTCTGCGCGAGCAGCAGGCGATGGGCCGGCTGTCGGGGCATCCGAACATCGTGCACGTGCTCGAGGCCGGCGTCACCCGTACCGGGCGTCCCTACATCGTGATGCCGTTCCACCACCGGGACTCCCTCGAGGCCTGGATCAACCGGCGCGGGGCCCGCACGATTGCCGAAGTTCTCGACATCGGCATCAAGATGGCCGGGGCGCTCGAGACGGCACACCGGGCGGGTGTCCTGCACCGCGACGTCAAACCGGCGAACATCCTGATCTCCGAGTACGGCGAACCGCAACTGACCGATTTCGGGATCGCCCGGCTGTCGGATCGGCAGGACACCACGCGAGGCTTGGTGGTGGGCTCTCCCGCCTACACCGCGCCGGAGCTGCTGCACGGGCAGTCTCCGTCGGTCGCCTCGGACGTCTACGGACTCGGCGCCACCTTGTTCACCGCGCTGGCCGGCCGGCCGGCCTACGCGCGGCGCCGCGGGGAGGAACTGGTGGCGCAGCTGCTGCGGATCAGCACCGAACCGATCCCGGATCTGCGCGAGCGGGATGTTCCGGAGGGTGTGTGTGCGGTGATCGAGCAGGCGATGGCCCGTGAGCCCGCCCACCGCTTCGGCACGGCGGCGGGGTTGGGGGAGGCGCTGCGCAGCGCCGGGGCGGACCTCGGTTACACCGTTGCCGACCTGCCGTTGCCGTTGGTCTGGGACGAGGAGAGCCCACCGCAGCCGGAAAGTCGCGAATCCCCCGCGACCGCGGCGTATCTGCGCCTCGACCCTTCGGCCGGTGCGTCCGTGCCTGCTCGCCCGCCCGCCGTGGCGACCAAGTACCGCCCCCCGGTCGCGGCTCACGCGATGGTGCAGCGCACCCGGCTGCTCGACCGGCTCAGTACCGCGACCCGGGCACGGCTGATCTTGATCCACGGCCCGGCCGGATACGGCAAGACCACCGTGGCCACCCAGTACGTGCGGATGCTCGAGCACGACGGCGGCAAGACCGCTTGGTTGTCGATCGACGAAGACGACAACACCCCCGCCTGGTTTCTCGCGCATCTCGTCGATGCGGTCACGGTGACCCTGCCCCGGCTCGGCAGAGAGCTGACCCGTGTCCTGGAGGCACACGGGGAGGGCGCCGAGCGGTTCGTGCTGACCACCCTCATCAACCGGACACACACGGGCGGGCAGCACATCGCGGTGGTCCTCGACGACTGGCACCGGGTGACCAACCCTGCCAGCCGGGCCATCGCCCGGTTCCTGCTCGAGCAAGGGTGCCACCACCTGCAGCTGGTCGTCACCAGCCGGGCCCGGCAGGGTCTGCCGCTGAGCGGCCTGCGCGTGCACAACGAGTTGATCGAGATCGACGCCGCCGCACTGCGCTTCGACGTCGACGAGTCCCGCCAGCTGCTCACCGGTACCACCGGATTGACCATGGAGGACAAGGACGTTGCCGAGCTCGAGGAAACAACCGACGGGTGGGCGGCGGCCCTGCAGCTGGCCTCGCTGGCAATACGCGAACACCGTGACCCCCGGACGGTCATCCGCCAGCTGTCGGGCCGGCATCGCGCTCTCGGCGAGTACCTCGCCGAGAACGTCCTCGACAGCCTCGAACCGGACCTGCTCGACTTCCTGCTGGCCACCGCGGTCAGCGAACGCACGTGCGCAGCCCTGGCCACCGCCCTGACCGGCTGCCGGGACGCCCAGGCCGTGCTCGAAGACATCGAAGAACGGGACCTGTTCCTCACCCGGCTCGACGAGGAGGGACAGTGGTTCCGCTACCACCACCTGTTCACCGACTATCTACGCCGCCGGCTCGAACGAGGCGACCCGGAACGCCTGCACGAACTGCACCGGACCGCGGCCCGATGGTTCGCCGATCAACACCTGTTGAGCGCGGCGGTCGATCATTTCCACGCCGCCGGCGACGACGACGCGGCGATCGACGTGGTCGAGCGGGAAGCAATCCCACTGCTCGAACAATCCCGGATGAACACTCTGCTCGGGTTGGAGACCAAGCTACCGACGACCGCCGGCGCGATGCGGCCACGCCTGCAGCTGGCGGTGGCCTGGGCACACGCGCTGCTGCACCACCGCGCTGCGGCCAACGACGCCCTCAGCCGCCTAGAGGCAGTGCTGCCGACCGTGCCCGGCGACGAAGAGGCTGACGCCCGAGCCGAGGCCGATCTCATCCGGGCCACCATCACCGTCTTCGACGACCGTCTCGACCACCTCGACGAGGCACTCGAGGCGTGTATCGCCCGCGCCGACAGACTCCGCCCGTGGATTCTGTGCGGTGTCGCGGATGTGGCCTCGTTCCGCGAGATCCAGCGGTTCGACTTCGACGAGGCCCGGCGCTGGCAGCAATGGGCACGCCCGCATCACCGCCGCGCCTCCGGGCCGTTCAGTGTCATCTACGGCTATTGCCTCGATGCAGTGGCCGCACGGGAACAACTCGATCTCGACGGCGCCGAGACGAGCCTGCGCCACGCCATGCACCTGGCCACCGCTTCCGACGAAGACAATTCCTACAGCTCCCGGCTCACCGGTGCCCTCCTCGGGGAATTGCTGTACGAACAGGGAAACCTCGCCGAGGCCGAAGGCCTGCTCGACGAGAGCTACAGCCTCGGCGCCGAAGGCGGAACCGTCGAGTTCATGCTCGCCACGTACGTCATCGGCGCTCGCCTGAAGCATCGCCTGGGGCAGCACGAACAGGCCGCCGAGCGACTGGCTGAAGGGGAACGGCTGGCGCTGTCACTGCAACTGCCCCGCCTGGCGGTGTACATCACCAACGAGCGCATCCGGACGGGCATCGGGATATCGCAGGTCTCCCCGGACACCTTTCCTCCCGGGCTTCCGAGCGACGTTCCTGACGGGATCGCCCAGGTCACGGCCGAGACCACGGAAGAGGCGGCAATCCGGCTGCTGCTCGCCGCCGGCTCCGACAGTGACCGGACACACGCGTGCCGGCGCGCCCGAATCCTCACCGAGTCGATCAGCGCCACCGACCGGCCCAGAGCATCCCTCTATGTCCGCTTGTTGCTGACCGAGTGCCTTGTCACGGTCGGCTCACTCCCGGAAGCGGAACGGGTGTTACTGCCCGTCCTCGAGCAGTGTGCACGGTCGGGTTTGGTTCAGCCGGTGCTCGATACCGGACCCGCTGTGCGAGAACTCGTTCGGCGGGTCGGTTCGGAACGACACGGCCGCAGCATCAGCCCCGCCCTCGCCCACTTCTTCGATCGGCTGCACACAGCACCACAGCCGTCCGCGGCGTCGGAGAACACGTGAGTCCTCCCACCCCGGGGAACGCCGAATCGAGCGCATCGCGACACCGCGATTGCTGCCCCGACGGCCCGCTCGGGCTAGCCGATCTCGTAGAACGGAGGCGCGTAGCGGAACACCCCGCGCAGCTGCGGCCGATGGGCGGTGAGCGCGCGGGCCTGCAGGTGTGACGCCCATTCGGGCACGTCGGGTTCGACACCGAGCTCGGCGGCCGGGACGAACCCGAAACGGGGGTAGTAGTCCAGGTGCCCGAGCAGCACCACGAGCGGTTCGTCGAGGGCGTCCGCCGCGCCGAGCACCGCGTGCATCAGAGCGCCCCCGACGCCGGCGCGCTGCAACTCCGGAAGCACCCCGATCGGCCCGAGGGCCAGCGCCGGCTCGCCGTCGACCGTGCCGCGGGTGACGCACACGTGCCCGACGACCGTGCCCTCGGCGTCCGTTGCGACCAGTGACAGCCGGGGCAGCCACGCCGGGCCGGCGCGCAGCGCCTCGACCAGGCCGGGCTCGACCGGCTCCGCGCCGGTTGGGGTGAGCGGCGTGAATGCGGCGCGGTGCACGTCGCCGATCGCGGGGACGTCGGCGGGAAGTTCTCGTCGGATGAACACGAGAGCAGTGTGGACACCGGCGTCGGGCCGGGCAACGGAATATCGCTGTGGAAAGCTGACGGGTATGCCGGAGACCACCCTCACCCGTGCCCGGGTCGCCGCGATGGTCGACCACACCCTGCTCAAGCCCGAGGCGTCGGGGGCCGACGTGCGCGCGCTCGTCGACGAGGCCCGCGAGCTCGGCGTCTGGTCGGTGTGCGTGTCGCCGTCGATGCTGCCGCTGCGGGCGGACGGACTCGTCGTCGCCACCGTGGCGGGCTTCCCGTCGGGCAAGCACCATTCGCTGATCAAGGGCGCCGAGGCCCGGCTCGCCGTGGATCAGGGCGCCGCCGAGATCGACATGGTGATCGACATCGGAGCGGCCGTCGCCGGGGACTTCAACGCCGTGCTCGCCGACATCCTCACCGTCCGGGAGGCGATCGGGTTCGAGCCCGTGCTCAAGGTGATCATCGAGTCGGCGGCGCTGTCGGACGAGGCGATCGTCGAGGCGTGCCGGTCCGCCGAGCGGGCCGGCGCGAACTTCGTCAAGACGTCCACCGGGTTCCATCCCGCCGGGGGTGCGTCGGTGCACGCGGTGCGGCTGATGGCCGAGACGGTGGGCGGCCGGCTCGGCGTCAAGGCCAGCGGCGGCATCCGCACGGCCGAGGCGGCGCTGGCCATGATCGAGGCCGGCGCCACCCGGCTCGGCCTGTCCGGCACCCGCGCGGTGCTCGACGACCTGCCGGAGTGAGCACCGGGCCGCGGCCTCAGCGAGTATCGGGCCGCGGCCTCAGCAGTCGAGCTGGTTCTGCGACTGCTGTCCGGCCGGGGCCTCCGGCATCGTGTAGGCGCCGCCCTCGAGCGTCACCGCGATGCCGGAGTCGGTGACCGACACCGCCGTCGCCTGCATGTCCAGCGGGTACTGCTGCAGGCTCTCGGTGAGGATCTGGACGATGCCGTCGACCAGTGCCGTGGGCAACCCGATGCCGAACAGCGACGCGTCCACCGTCTCGACGGCGATCGCCCCGTTCCGGGCCTCCGGCCGCACGGTCAGCTCCACCAGGTCCGCGCCGCCCACGGTGAAGCGGAGGGTGCCGGCGTTCGCGTCCGGGGTGACGTCGGTGATCAGCGAGCCGAGCGGCAGGGTCTGCACCGTCGCGAGGATGCCCGACGACGGCCACACCACGTCGGCGCTCGAGCTGCCGATGGTCCCGGCCCCGGCGGCGCTCTCCCGCAGATCCACGTCGCGGACCACGGCGTGCACCTGCATCTCCTGGGCGGGGCCGAACGCCGTGTCGTCGCTGTCGAGCGTGACGGACGAGACCTGCTTGTCCACGAGCGAGAGCAGCACCGGCTTCCACCCGAGATCCACGTCGACGTTCGTGCCGAGTTCGCTCTCGAACGACTGCGCGAGGCAGTTGGTGGCACGGTTGCGGACGTACACCTCGGCGCCGACGAGCACCGCGACCAGCGCGACGGCGAGGGCGATGCCGATGGTGGCGAAGGGGATGCGCTTCCGGTTCGTCATGGTTCGGGATTGTTCCGAAGAACTCTGAGGAAGGTCTGTGAAGATGCGGTCCCACTACCAGAAAGTGTGAGGTGGGACACAGTTGTTCGGGTACTGTGGCGGCATGACGGGCTGGACGGAACCTGAACACGACGCCTCCGGCCGGGTGGATCCGGACGAGGCCCTGCGACATACCGCGCTCGCGCAGGCGGGCTTCTTCACCGCGCGCCAGGCCATTGCCCACGGCATCGCCACGATCGACTTCGTCGGCCGGATCGCGGCCGGGCACTGGGTCCGGATCGAATCGGACCTGTTCCGGCTCGGGGACAGCCCGCACACGAAGTTCGACGAGTTCGCGCAGTGGTGCGCCTGGTACGAGGGCGCGGCGGTGGTCTCGCACCAGAGCGCCGCCGACCTGCACGGCATGGGGCACCTGCAACCCCGCTTCCTGCACCTGTCGACGGCCGACCAGCGAACCGTGCCGAGCAACCGGCTCGCCCTGCACCACCGGCAGCTGCGCGCACAGGACTGCGAGCAGGTCGGGTGCTTCCGCATCACCACCCCCGCGCGGACCGCCGTCGACCTCGCCGCGGGTGGGGTCTCCCAGGAGGTCCTCGACGAACTCGTCGGCGACGCCATCGCCATCGGGCGGGTGACCTCGGCGCAGCTGCACGCCGCGGTCGCCGATCAGCCCGCGGCCGTCGCGGACCGCATCGAGCTGGCACTGCTCGCGGCCGGCTGAGCCTGCGCCGGGGCGACGAAGTCCCACGGCACGGTCAGCACGCAGTCCCGCAGCCGCCGGCGTTGCGATGCCGCCGGCACGCCCTGGGCGCGCAACAGGTCCAGCGTCGCGCGCCAGCGCACGCGCGGTCCGAACGCCGCGTGCGGTGCCGCCGACGCCCAGGCCCGATCCGCCGCCTGCAGCAACTCGTGGATCCGTTCCCCCGGCACGTTGCGGTGGATCAGCGCCTTCGGCAGACGCTCGGCCAGGTCCGACGGGGTGTCCGAGTGGAACGGGCTCCACGCCAGCGTGAGCGTGCGCGGGCCGTGCTCGTCGAGCAGCACCCACGCGCACCGCCGGCCCAGTTCGTCGCACGTGCCGTCGAGCAGCAACCCGCCGGGCGCGAGCCCGGACCGCAGCCGATCCCACGCCGGCGCCACCGCCTCCTCCGGGTACTGGCGCAGCACGTTGAACGCGCGGATCAGCACCGGCCGGAGCCCGGCCAGCTCGAAGCCCCCGCGGGCGAACTCCACGCCGTCCCGCCCCGGCACCACCCGGTCGGGATCGATCTCGAGACCCACCACCCGGAGGCGGCGACGCACCGTGCGCAGCCGCGCGGCCAGCTCGAGGGTGGTCACCGGCATCGCGCCGTAGCCGAGGTCGACGACGAGCGCGTCGTCCCGGGAGTGCAGGACGCGGGCGACGTCGGGGTGGTGCATCAGCCAGCGGTCGCTGCGGCGCAGGCGGTTGATGCCCGTGGTGCCGCGGGTGACGACACCTTCCGGGCGCGGGGCGCGCACGGGGGACTATCCGAACCGGCGCGCGAGCCAGCCGGCGGTGATCTCCGCCTCGGTGCGGAACAGGTCGACGAGGTTGACGAGCATGAGCTGCTCGAGCTTGCCGCCGATGAACGGCAGGAAGACCTTGGCCTCCGAGGTGGTGCGCAGGGTGCTGCCGCCGTCCGAGGCGAACAGTTCCATCGTGCCGGTGAGGCTGCCGGGACCCGCGGGGACCGAGGCCTGGTAGCTGCCGGTGATGGTGTCGCCGAAGGGGGTGTACGTCTCCTTACGGGTGATGACCATGTCCTTCTTCATCACCGTCTGGGCGATCTCGGGCAGTTCCGTGCGCGGCAGGACGTGGTGCAGTACCAGGTCGATGCCGTCGTCCGACACCTCGAACTCCGCGAGGTGGTTCTCGGAGTACTTGCGCATCTCGACGATGCGCGCCTCCCAGTGCGCGCGGTCCGAGAGCGCCTCGTACACCTGCTCCGGGCTGTACGGATAGCGGGCGGAGTAGTCGATTCGCCGGGCCATGACATGCGAGGTTACCGGTTCGTTACCGAACGACGGAAATCGTCACCGTCTCGCAACGGCCTCGTCAGTGCGGCTCGGACAGCCACTTCGCGGTGAAGGTGCGCTCCACGTCGAACAGTTCGACGATCTGCTCGACGATGATGCCCTCGATCTTGCCGCCGAGGAACGGGATCCGCACCTCGGCCTCGCCGTCGATCTCGACGATGGTGCCTGCGCCGTCCGGCGCCATCGTGGAGGTGCCGTCCACCTTCCCCGGCAGCCCGTCCACGTGTGCCGAGAAGCGGCCCGTCGCGCGGTCCCCGGTCACCGGTTGCCACGACTCGTGCCGATGGATGACCAGGTCGCCGGGATGGAAGTTGGTGACGAAGCTCGGCAGGTGCTCGGCCGGGATGGACTGGGTCATGTGCAGGTCGATCGTCCCGTCACCGGTGCGCACGTCCTCGAGCGTCGCGCCCGGCCCGCCGATCTCCGCCAGGCGGCTCCGCCAGTAGTTCTCGTCGACGAGCGCCGCGTGCACCGTGGCGACGGGGAACGCGTAGTGCGAGTAATGGTCGATGCGGCTGCCCATGGTCGGCACGCTACCGTTTGCGGGTGTCTGATCCGCGTATTGGGGCCCAACTCGTCGAGGCGGGCGCCGCCGTGTCCGAGCACGTGCCGCTGTCGACGCTGACCACGCTGCGGCTCGGCGGTCCGGCCCGGCTGCTCGCCGAGTGCACCACCACCGACATCCTCGTCGAGGTCGTCCGCCTGCTCGACGCGGCACGCGTCCCCACCCTCGTCCTGGCCGGCGGCTCCAACCTGGTGATCGGCGACGCCGGGTTCGACGGTGTGGTCGTGCGCATCGCGACCACCGGGATCGAGCCGGGGGAGGACACCGTGCGCGCCGAGGCCGGCGCCGGGTGGGACGACGTCGTCGCCCTGACCGTGAAGGCGGGCCTCGGCGGGCTCGAATGCCTGTCCGGCATCCCCGGCTCCACGGGTGCGACCCCGGTACAGAACGTCGGCGCCTACGGCGTCGAGGTCGGGTCGATTCTGAGGGCCGTGCGGCTGCTCGACCGCACCAGCGGCGACGTCCGGTGGATCGGCCCCGAGGACCTCGGGCTCGGATACCGCACCAGTGTCCTCAAGCACTCCGACGACGCCCTGGTCCTCGAGGTCGACCTGGCCGTGCGGCCGGACGGGGCCAGCGCCCCCATCGGCTACCGGGAGCTGGCGTCGGCCCTGCACGCCGAGGAGGGGGAGCGACGCCCGGCCGCGGAGGTCCGCGAGCAGGTGCTCGCCCTGCGCCGGGGCAAGGGCATGGTGCTCGACCCCGACGATCCCGACACCTGGAGCGCCGGATCGTTCTTCACCAATCCCGTGCTCGCCGACGACGAGTTGCCCCGCGTGCTCGCGGCCGTCGAGGAACGCGTCGGGCCCGACGTGCGGATCCCGCGGTTCCCCGCCGGTGGCGGCACCAAGCTCTCCGCGGGATGGCTGATCGAGCGGGCCGGGTTCGGCAAGGGCTTCCCCGGCCCCGGCGCGCCGGTGCGGCTGTCCACCAAGCACACCCTCGCGCTCACCAACCGCGGCACCGCGACCACCGCCGATCTGGTGGCCCTCGCGCGGGAGGTGCGCGACGGCGTGCAGGACGCGTTCGGTGTGCGGCTCGAGCCGGAGCCGGTCACCGTGGGTTGCTTCGTCTGAGAGCCGGTCTGCCGGACCTGCCGCCGCGCTGCGACGCGACCGCGCGGCGGGCGTACTCTCGTCGGAGTGCTCCACCTGGGTGAACGAAGTCGTCGGTTGTTGTGGTTCGGGCTGCTCGCACTCGTCGCGGTGCTCGCGGCGTGCTCGTCGGGCCCCGGCGGGAGCGCGGTTCCCACCGGCACCGCGCCCGTCGTGTCGATCGTCACCGACCCCGCCGACGGCGCCACCGACGTGAACCCCACCACCCCGATCCGCGTCGCGGTCACCGACGGCGAACTCACCGACGTCGCCCTCACGAACGTCGGAACGAGCACCGTCGTGCGTGGCGCCCTCGCCGCCGACCGCCGCAGCTACACCGTCGCCGAACCGCTCGGCTACGGCGCGACCTACCGCTGGTCCGGCACGGCCGTCGGCTCCGACGGCGAGGCAGTGGCCGTCCAGGGCAGCTTCGACACCGTCGACCCCGACCGGGTCGTCTCCGCGAACCTGAACATCGCCGACGCGCAGCCGGTCGGGATCGCCGCCCCGATCATCGTCCAGTTCGATGGCCCGATCACCGACAAGGCCGCCGTCGAGAAGGCCATGGTGGTCGGCACCGACCCGCCGACCGTCGGCAGCTGGGCGTGGCTGCCCGACGACAACGGCGGTGCCCGCGCGCACTGGCGCCCGCAGCAGTACTGGACGCCGGGCACGGCGGTGCACCTCGACGCGCGGCTCTACGGCCTCGACTACGGCGACGGCGCCTACGGGGCGGAGGACCTCACCCTCGACTTCACCGTCGGCCGGAGCCAGGTCGTTGTGGCCGACGCTACGTCGCACCGCATGCAGGTGGTGCGCGACGGAGTGACGATCATGGACATCCCGGTGAGCTACGGGCAGGGCAACGAAGCCCGCAACGTCACCCGCAGCGGCGTCCACGTGGTCACCGAGAAGCACGAGGACTTCCTGATGTCCAACCCGCCGTACTACGAGAACGTGCGGGAACGCTGGGCGGTGCGGATCTCCAACAACGGCGAGTTCATCCACGCCAACCCCGCGACCCTCGGCCAGCAGGGGGCGACCAACGTCACCAACGGCTGCATCAACCTCTCGCTCGGGGACGCCCAGGAGTACTTCGCGACGGCGATGTACGGCGACCCGGTCGAGGTGTCCGGAACGTCGATCGAGCTGTCCGCCGCGGACGGCGACCTGTACGACTGGGCGATCGACTGGCCCACCTGGCAGTCGATGTCCGCGCTGTAGGCAAGGCGCACTACCAGCGGTTGCGCACCTTCTCGGCGAATCCGAGAAGCTCGCGCACCTCGAGCCGGGCACCGTCGTCGAGCGTGACGTGGCCGGTGAACCGGCCGAAGACCTGATGCTGCGTCGAGCGCAGGACGAGGGCGTTCACGTCGGCGGCGCGGTCGAGGATCGGCTCGAACCCCATCTCGAACCGGCCGTCGTTGCTCGAGAACCGCCACGGCGCGCCGTCGTAGGTGCCGTGAGGCAGATGGAACCGCACCCGGTCCAGCTTGTGCTCCATGCCGTCGAGCAGGAGCATGTTCTCGCTTCCGGCGGCGGTGTCGCCGAAGCCGTGGCCGACGGTGAACCCGAAGGGACGCCCCTCGTGCCGTCCCGATGCGGACGCCCAGAACCAGGTGTTGTCGTAGGTCCACACGCCCCGGCCCCAGTCGAACACCCCGAACGCGGAGGCGGGGTCGAAGGTGTGCGCGCGGCCGCCGACCGTGATGGTGCCGGCGGCGGTGAGGCCGGGGATCTTCTGGTTGTAGTAGAACGCCCGCTCGTCGCCGGGGAACGGGATCGCGACGACCATCCGCTCGGCACCGGGCGGGGTGAGCACCACCTCGCCCGACAGGCCCCGCCCGCCCGCGAATCCGGGATGTCGGACGATCAGCCGCCGGGCGCCGCGCTCGTGCCGGAACTCGAGGCGCATTCCACGCCGGTCGAGCACCACATCGCCCGCGTCCGCGGAGGCGGGCAACCGCAACCGTCCGAGCGGAAACGGGATCATCGCGTTCTCGGTGGTGTCCGCACGGTCGGCCAGGTCGAGCCAGCTCACGCCGAGCAGGCCCATGTAGCTGTTGTCGGCGACGGTCAGCGCGAGACCGAACGGGCCGTCGTCGCCGTCGGCGAGCACGCAGTAGTAGTCCCACTCCTTGATCCGCCACCGCGGTGCCGCGACCCGGGACCGGTCGTAGGCCCGGACCTCGGTGCCGGCCCAGCCGGCTTCGGCGAGACGGCCCCGCACGTCGAGCAACGGCCCCGGGGAGAGGCGGCGTTGCCCGGCGTCCCTCTCGATGCCCACCGGTTCCTACTCGGCGGTGCGGTGGAAGCGCATGGGGCCGGCCTGGTCGCGCGGCTGCACGATGATCTGGTCCAGGTTCACGTGCGGCGGGCGCGACGCGACGAAACCGACGATCTCCGCGATGTCCTCGGCCACCAGCGGTGTGATGCCCTCGTACACCTTGGCGGCGCGCTCGGCGTCCCCCTCGAACCGCACGAGGGAGAACTCGGTCTCCACCGCACCCGGCGCGATCTCGGTCAGGCGCACCGGCTTGCCGAGCAGCTCACCGCGCAGCGTGCGGTGCAGCACCGCCTGGGCATGCTTGGCGGAGGTGTAGCCCGCGCCGTTGTCGTAGGCATGGAAGGCCGCCACCGACGTGATCGTGACGATAAGGCCGTCGCCGGAGTCGACGAGCTTCGGCAGCAGGGCCTTCGTCATCCGCAGGGTGCCGAGGACGTTGGTCTCCCACATCCAGCGCCAGTCGTCGAGGTCCGCCTCGGCGACCGGGGCCATGCCCTTGGCGCCGCCCGCGTTGTTGACCAGCACGTCCACCCGGGGGAGCACCGTCGTGAAGGCGGTCACCGAGTCCTCGTCCGTGACGTCCAGCTCGAGGGCCGTGCCCCCGATCTCGTCCGCGAGCTTCTCGATCCGGTCGACGCGGCGAGCGCCGACGACGACGTGGAAGCCCTGGGCTGCGAGGGTTCGGGCGGTGGCCTCGCCGATGCCGGAGGAGGCACCGGTGACGACGGCCACGCGGGAATCGGGAGAAATCGTCATGCAGGCGATCCTAGGGTGCCCCGGATACGGTCGCGCGGGGGTCCGCGCGACCGCGGCGTCCGTCACGACGCGAGCGGCCGGGGCACCTCGACGACCGAGTAGGCGCTCGCGTCGCCGGCGACGGACCGGCTCGCCTCGCCGTGCACGCTCACCGGGACGTCCCCGGCGAGGGTGATGCGGTTCAGGCGGCGGTGCAGGCCCTCGTAGTCGGCGACGGCGTAGTGCTGGGTGGCGCGGTTGTCCCACACCGCCACGTCCCCGGCGGCCCAGTTCCAGCGGGTGGTGTACTCCAGCCGGGTCTGGTGGTCCTGCAGCAGCCGGAACAGCGCCTGCGACTGCCGGCCGCTCAGCCCGACGAAGCCCTTGACGAAGTGGCCGAGCAGCAGCGACCGCTCCCCGGTCTCGGGGTGCACGCGCACCACCGGGTGCTCGGTCTCGAAGTACTCGGACCGGAACTCGGCGCGGTACTCGGCGACCCGCTCGTCGGCGCCGTCGCGGAGGTGCTCCGCGCTCTCGGCGGCGTAGTCGTACAGGTTGGTGTGGGTGGCCCACAGGTTCTCCGCCAGGGTCTTCAGCGGGGCGGGCAGGCCCTCGTAGGCCGCCACCCCGGAAGCCCACGTGGTCGAACCGCCGTAGGCGGGCAGTTCCACCGCGCGCAGGATCGAAGCCTTCGGGATGCGATCGACGAACGAGACGTCGGTGTGCCAGCTGTTCGCCTTGCCGTAGTCGGAGTCGATCGGCAGCACGTGCGCCCCACGCGAGGTGACCGTCGGGTGCGCGGTGGTCGGCGTGCCGAGCAACTCGGCGAACGCGTACTGCGACGCGTCGTCGAGGTGGTGCTGTTCCCGGAAGAAGATCACCTTGTGCTCGGCCAGGGCGCGTCGGATCGCTTCGACGGTGGCCTCGTCGAGATCGCCGCCGAGCCGCACGCCGTCGATGCGGGCCCCGATGTGCCCGCCCAGACGGACCACGGACACGTCGCGAGCAGAGGCGGTGCGGGTATCGAAATCCACGGACATGGAGGACCTTTCGTAGATCGAACGTTGGTGCCGTCGACCTCATCACCGGCGGCGGGCCGGCGTAAGGGTTTCCGTCACCGTGATCGGGACCGTTGCCGCCGCGTCGCCGTGCGGATTGGACACAGTGGCGCGTGGCGGCTAGGTTGCGGATATGCCAGCTCGCCGTCTCCGTGCTCCGCGGGTCACCTACGTGACCGCCGCGCTGGGCTCGCGGCTGCCGCTGGCGCGCGAACTGTGTTGTCGCTGACACCGCCCTTCGCGCCCCGCTTCGTTTCCCCCGGCCGTCGGCCGGTGGACCTCTGCCTCACGATCGAGCGGATCGGCGCCTCCCTGCCACGCCCCGGGTCTGCGGACCCGATCTCGAGGAAGAGTCGCAGTGACTGCAGTAGCTACGTCAAATGTCCTGTCCACCAATGTTATTCGTCCGAAATCCGGATCGGGCGTCCGTTCCCGTAGTGCCACCGCCCGGGTGCGATCGACGACGCGCGTGCAGATCGTGCCGCCCGAGCTGAAGATCGCCGACGGCACCGCCGCCGCGGTGTTCCGGGTCGCCGCGGCGCGCGGGCCGATCTGCCGCGACCAGGCGGCGACGGCGACGGGCGCGAGCATCGCCACCGTGAACCGGCAGGTCTCGGCGCTGCTCGCCGCGGGCCTGCTCCGGGAGCGGCCGGATCTGACCGCGTCCGGTGCCGTGGGCCGGCCCCGGGTGCCGTTCGAGACCGACCACGAGCGCTACCTGACCGTCGGCATCCACATCGGTGCGGCCGTCACCGGCATCGTCGCGAGCGATCTGCGCGGGCGTGTGATCGGCGCGGTGGAGATCCCCACCCCGCGCGGCGGCCAGGAGGCGGCGCTCGGGGCGATCACCAGCAGCGCCAGGGCCTTCGCGTCGCGCTGGCACCGGCGCACGCCGCTGTGGGCGGGCGTCGCGCTCGGCGGCCGCGTCGACTCGGCCACCGGAACCGTGGACCACCCGCGGCTCGGCTGGGAGGATGCGCCCGTCGGGGCCGTGGTGAGCCGGGGCCTGGGCCTGCCGGTTTCCGTCGCCGCGCACGTCGAGGCGATGGCCGCCTCCGAGTTGCTGCTCACCCCCGACCGCGACACCGCCGATGTCGAGGGCGCCACCCTGTACTTCTACGCTCGCGAAACCGTCGGTATCGCAATCGCATTCGACGGCCGGGTGCACACACCGCGCGGCGGCCCGGGCTCGGTGTCGCACCTGCCCACCGGATCGTCCGTGCCGTGCGCCTGCGGTGCCCGCGGATGCCTCGAGGCCACCGTCGCCGACCGTGCGGTGCTGACCCGGGCGCGGGCCGCCGGCCTGCTCGACGCGGGCGCCACGTCCGTCTCCGCGTTGTACGCGCTGGCCCGCAACGGTTCTCACGAGGCCCACGAGATCCTCGTGGAGCGGGCACAGGTGCTGGGGCGGTCCGTCGCGATGCTCCGGGACCTGTTCAACCCGGACCGGGTGATCCTCGGCGGCCAGGCGTTCACCGCGTACCCGGAGGCCGCACCGCACGTCGCGCGCGCGCTCGCGTCGCCGTCGGGCGCCGACGTCCGGGTCACCGGATTCGGCGACCGAGTGCAGGCGCACGCCGCGAGCGTGGTGTCCTTGAGTTCGCTGTACTCCGATCCGCTGGGCGCGATGCGCCGGGCGCTGGTCTGATACGCGCACGGAATGGCTATCCGCGCAGACGATTCGATTTCACGCGCGGACGACCGGGAGGCGCGCGGATGCGGGGCCGCCGGTCAGCCGCCGTGCAGTGGCGGGCCGTCCGTCGCGTCCGCCGGCGCCCCCCGCCGGTCCAGTTCGGCCCGCGCGCGGGCCAGACCGCCGTGCTCGAGCGCCGCGAGGGGCGACTCGTCCGCCCAGACCAGCGTGCCGCGGTCGCGGACGGTCACGCTCAGCGAGCCCGCGAGGTGCTCGAGGGCGCCGGGCACGTTGCGGCGCTCGAGGGGCAGCGGAACCGGCAGGACGTGCGCGGCGCTCAGCGGGGCGGTCGCCTCGATCTCGACGGTCCACCGCGGCCCGCGCCCGAACAGCGACCACCGCTCGTCGGCGACGTGGGCCCGCACCGGGGAGACCACGGGGTTGCCCAGCCGGATCACGGGTCCGTCCGGCAGGGCGACCACCACCGCCGTCACCTCGGTCCGCAGCGGTCCGGCGTGGACCTGCCCACCGGCGAAGGCGACGCACGCGGCGGAGTCGGTGAAGCCGTGCGCCTGGCCCCACCACCACGACTCCGGGAATCCGCCTCGGCCCCAGTTCTTCTCCGCGTACACCTGGGCGCCGTCCAGGTTCCACGTCTCGCCCCCGAGCACGGCCTCGCCCTCGGCTCGCCCGTCGAGCAGCCACGGGTGCCAGTACTGGTTGAGCGCGGGGACCGCGTGGAAGACGCTGGATCCGCCGAACCGGCGGCGGGGCCACGGCCGGGGCGCCGTCACCCGCACATCGAGGCGTGCGTCGTCGCCGAGGTCCACGCGCAGCCGGTCGGGCTCCCCGCGGAACGCCGTGCCCGCCGACGCGCCGAGCCGCCGCGGGTCGGCGAACCCCTCCGGATGCGCCGTCGTACGCAGGAATCCGCCCGGGTGCGCCGCCAGGCCGAGGGTCGCCCACGACCCGTCGGCGGCCCGGTTGACGCCGCACAGCGCGATCACCACCCGTCCGGTCCCGGGCTGGGTGAACCGCCAGAAGTACCCCTCCATCGCGACGTCGTGCGCCGCCAGCGGATCACCGAAGGGCAGGTCGGCGCCGGTGGCGCGGTAGCTCGAGCACAGCGACACGACGCTCAGATCCCGGCCCGGGCCGCGGCCGCGATGTCGTCGAGGTCCTGGTGCAGCGCCTTACGCGTCGCCCGCACGGCCAGGGGAGCGACGAGCGCCGTCAGCGCCCGCCGGATCCGTCCCGGACGGCCGGCGTCGGCCGAGAACCGCACGGTCAGCGTCGTGCCGGCCCGCTCGGGGGCCACGTCGAACTCGGTGCGGTAGCGCACACCGCCGGATTCGGCCTCGACGGCCGTGTGCCGCCCCGGCTCCACGGCCGTCACGGTCATCTCCTCGGTCGCGGCCCTGCCGAACATCGTGCGGGTCTCGCGCCAGCGGGTGCCGACCTCGTAGCCGACGCCCGCGAGCCGTTCGACACCCTGCACCCCGCTCAGGATCTGCGGGGCCGAGTCGACGGAGGTCAGCACCCGCCACACCCGGTCGGGTGGTGCGTCGACGAAACGGCTCAGCTCGACGTGGTGGCCCATTCGCGCTCCTCTTCGGTCGGGTCGATCACAGGGGCAGGGCGTTCTCCTGCAGCGTCGGCTCCGCGCCGCGCCGGCGGAACCATTCGAGGCCGAAGGCGCTCGCGAGCTGTTCCGGCGTCATCGCCAGCATCGGCCCGAAGTCACCGACCTGTGAGGCGTGCGCGAGCATCGCCGCCCGTTTCGCGGGGATCGTCGCGGACACGTCGATCGTGGTGGTGATCTCCGCCTCCGGCAGGCCGAACGTGTCCAGGTCCGGGGGCGACGCGTCCGGGCTCACGTCCGGGTTGGCGGCGAGCAGGCGACGGATGTGGTCCCGGTTCATCGCCGCCTCGTACACCGACGGGTGCGCGGTCAGCTCCTGGGCCCGGGCGCCGACGCGGTGCACCTGCACGTGGTCGGGGTGCCCGTATCCGCCGTTGGGGTCGTAGATGGTGACGACGTCGGCGCTCTCCTCCGCGAGCACGGCCGCGAGCCGGGCCGCGGCCGAGTCCACGTCGACGTTGCAGAACGCGGCCGGGTCCGCGTTCTGCGGCGCCCCGGCCATGCCCGAATCGGCGTAGCCCAGCGGCACCAGGCGGGCGACTCCCAGCGTCTCCGCCGACGCCTCGAGCTCGGCGCGGCGACGCTGCACCAGGGACTCGCCGGGACCGAGCAGCCCGTCGGGGACCTCGCCCGCGGCGCCGTCCGTCGCCACGACCAGCACCACCCGATGCCCCGCGTCCGCGGCGAGGCGCATCACCCCGCCGGTGGTGAACACCTCGTCGTCGGGATGGGCATGGAAACACACCAGCACGCTCACGTACTGCATGCTGGCACGAATGCGCTCCTACCGTGCACTGTTCACCGCGCCGGGCGCCGCCGCCTTCTGCCTGGCGGGGTTCGTCGCGCGGTTGCCGATCGCGATGGTCGGCATCGGCATCGTGACGATGTTCTCGCAGTTGCGGGGTGATTACGGCCGCGGTGGCGCCCTGGCCGCGGTGTTCGCGCTGTCGTACGCGGCGCTCACCCCGCTGGTCTCGCGGGCCGCGGACCGGCACGGGCAGTCCCGGGTCCTGCCGGTCGCCGCGGCGATCAGCGCGGCCGCGACCACCGCGATGCTGGCGGGGGTGCGGTGGGAGGCGCCCGAGGCGCTGCTGTTCGCGTGCGCGGTCCCGGCGGGACTGATGCCCACGATCGGCGCCATGGTCCGCGCCCGGTGGACCGAGCTGCTCCGCGGCACCGACGGGTTGCGTACCGCGTTCGCGCTCGAGGCGGTGATCGACGAGCTGTGCTTCATCGTCGGGCCGGTGCTGTCGGTGGGGCTGAGCGTCGCCGCGTTCCCGGAGGCGGGCGCGTTGCTCGGGGCGGTGCTGCTGGTGATCGGCACCGTCGCGCTCGCCGCCCAGCGCGGCACCGAACCCCCGGCACGCCCGGTCGTCGCGGGGGCACCCGGCGCGAGCGTGCTGCGGATCCCGGTGCTCGTCGTGCTGGTGGTGGCGATGACGGCGATGGGCACGATCTTCGGCGTCGTCGACGTGGTCGGGGTCGCCTTCACCGCCGAGCGGGGCGCGCCCGGCGCCGCGACCGTGGTGCTGGCGATGTTCGCGACCGGGTCCGCGCTCGGCGGCCTCGTCTTCGGGGCGGTGCGGCTGCGGGCGCCGCTGACGCGGCAGCTGCTCGGCGCGACGGCGGCCGTCGCGGTCCTGCTGTGGCCGCTGCTGCTCGCCGACACGGTGCCGGCCCTCGCGGTGCTCTACCTGTCGGCCGGGGTGGCCGTCGCCCCCACCATGATCGTCGCGACCTCCCTGACCGAGCGGATCGTGCCGCCGGGCCGGCTCACCGAGGGCATCACCTGGACGGTCACGGGACTCGGGGTCGGTGTCGCGGTCGGCTCCGCCGTCGTCGGTCAGGTCATCGACCGGTCCGGGCCGAGCGCGGGCATCGGGGTCGCGGTGGTGGCCGCGCTCGTCGGATGCGCGTGCGCGGTGGGAGTGGCCCGGCTCGCCCGGCTAGGGTGACCCGCATGACAATCCGCGAGGTCGAGAGCTCCGACGGCACCCCCATCGTCTACCGCGTCACCGGCGATCCCGCCCACCGCCCGCTGGTCCTGCTGCACGGCTGGGCCCAGTCGTCGCGGTGCTGGGGCGAGGCCGTGCTCGACGAGCTGGCCCGCACCCACCGGGTGATCGCCGTCGACCTGCGCGGACACGGGTACTCCGGGGCCCCGGAGACCGGATACGACGAGTCGAAGCTGTGGGCCGCGGACGTGCAGGCCGTGCTCGACGCCGAAGGCGCCCACGGGGCGGTGCTGCTCGGCTGGTCCTACGGCGGCCTGGTGATCTGCGACTACCTCGCGACCCACGGCACCGACCGCGTCGCCGGGATCGTGCTGGTCGGCGCGATCACCAGCATCGGCCGGGGCGAGAAGGGCGGCAAGGTCGGGGCGGCCATGCGCGCGGCCGTCCCCGACGCGATGTCCGAGGACGCGGCGACGGCGATCCGCGCCCTGGGCGCCTTCGGCACGGCCCTCACCGGGCCCGGGGAGGGCAAGGGCGTCGCGGCACAGGCGCTGTTCGGCACCAGCCTGTGCACCCCGCCCCGCGTGCGGGCGGCGATGTTCGCGCGGACGGTGCGCAACGACGAGCTGCTGCGGGGCCTCGACACGCCCGTGCTCGTCCTGCACGGCACGGCCGACTCGGTCGTCGACGTCTCGGCCGCCGAGCACGCGGCGTCGCTGCTGCCGAACGCGACGACCTCGTTCTGGGAGGGCACCGACCACGGCCCGTTCGTCGAGGACCCGCAGCGGTTCGCCGCCGAGGTCACGCGCTTCGCGGGATCGCTGTAGCCGCTGCCGACCCGAGCGCCTGCGCCCCGGCGAGCAGCAGTGTCTCCTCCGGCGTGAGCGGGTGGAACTTGACCCCGCGCACGTCGCGGTAGCACTGCTCGAGCGGGCTCGACCGGTAGAAGCCGCGGCCCCCGGCGACGTCGAGGGCCAGGTCGCACACCTCGATCGCGGTCCGCGCGATCTCGGCCTTGGCGGTCATCACCGCGGCGACCGTGGTCATCGACGGCACCGGGTCGTCGCCGACGACGTCGAGGGCACCGTCGAGGGCCCACGACGCGACCTGCAGGCGGGTGGCCGCGACGCCGAGCTGGCGTCGCACGCTCGGGTCGCCGGCCCGCGGCGTCCCGGCGACGAGCGCGGTCGCGTGCGCGTGCGCGGCCTCCGCAACCCCGAGGTACACGGCCGCGACGACGGGCATGGCGACGCTGAGCACCAGCTGGAACGGCGGGTCGATCACCCCGTACGGGCGGCGGGCGACCACGGCCGCGTCCGGGACGAACACGTCGGTCAGCTCGACGTCGTGGCTGCCGGTCCCGCGCATGCCGAGCGAGTCCCAGTTGTCGAGGACCCGCACCCCGTCGGCCTTCATCGGGACCATCATGTTGAGCACGATGCGGCCCTCGTCGGGGTCGTCGTACGGGAACATGGTGGCGAGCACGTCGCCGACCGGGGCCTGGCTGCAGAACACCTTGCGGCCGTCGACGCGGTAGCCACCGGGCACCTTCCGGGCGGTCCCGCGCGGCCGGGTCTGGTCGGCGCCGCCGGTGGAGACGAGCACGAGTCCCTCCCCGGCGACGCGGCGCAGCATCCGGTCCGCGCCGGGCGCGCCGTGCCGGTACCGCCACGCGGCGGCGAGCACGACGTGGTGGTGCATGGACGAGGCGAGGGCGGTGGCCGCGCAGTGGTGCGCCAGGGTGCGTTGCACGGTGGCGACGTCGCGCACGGTCGCGCCGTCGCCGCCGAGCTCGCGCGGGACGGCGAGCGCGAGGCGGCCCTCGGAGCGCAGGATCTCGTAGGCCTCGGCGACGAACGTGCCGTCGCGGTCGTGGGCGCGGGCGTACGGGGCGATCCGCCGGCCCAGTTCGTCGGCGCGGGCGGCGAGTTCCTCGCGAGGGCGGGAGCGGGGGGACTGGGTGATGTCTACGGTGGTCATGTCTCGACGGTAGGGGCGCAGATCGATGCCGCCCAGTGCACGTTCTGGACCTACTCTGGAGATGTGCGCGAGTACGGGCAGTACTGTCCGGTCTCGATCGGCAGCGAAGTGCTCGCCGACCGGTGGACCCCGCTGATCCTGCGCGAAATGGTCTACGGCAGTACCCGTTTCAACGAGATTGAGCGCGGCCTCCCCGGCATCTCCCGCACCCTGCTGGCCACCCGGCTGCGGCACCTCGAACGCAAGGGCGTGCTGGAGCGGGTCCCGCAGGCCCGCGGCTGCGAGTACCGCCTGACCCCGGCCGGCCGCGAACTCGCCCCGATCCTCGTCGCGATCGGGGAGTGGGCGGTGAAGTGGTTGTTCGCCGAACCGGTGCCCGCCGAGGTCGACCCGGTGACGCTGACGTGGTGGATGCACCGCCGGGTGGACCGCGACCGGGTGCCGCAGCGGCGGGTGGTGATCGAGTTCGACTACACCGGTCCCGCCCCGATTCGCCTGTGGATCGTCCTGGACCGGGGCGAGCCGTCGGTGTGCCGCAAGCCGCCGGGGTTCGACGTCGACCTGTACGTGACCGGGGAACCGGTGGCCCTGATGCGCGTCTTCGCCGGCACCCGGACCCTCGCCGAGGCGATCGACGACGGCAGCGTGCAGGTGCACGGGCCGTCCGCGCTGGTGCGCGAGTTCGGGACCTGGTTCCTGTGGAGCCCCTTCCACGCGGCGGTGCGCCGCGCCGTCGCGGGTTTCGAGGCCGGCGAGCATTCCTGAACGGCCGGGGTGCCGCGTCGAGCAGCCGCAGCGCGCCGGAGCGCAGGGGAGGGCGGAGCCGGGCGGGGATGTGCGGCAGGGCAGTATGGAGAAGTGACGTCGAAGTCGAACAGCCGTCCCCGCCGCGTGGCCGTCCTGTCGGTCCACACCTCGCCGCTCGCGCAGCCCGGCACCGGGGACGCCGGCGGGATGAACGTCTACGTTCTGCAGACCGCCGTGCAGCTCGCGCGCCGCGGGGTCGAGGTGGAGATCTTCACCCGGGCGACGTCGTCGGCCGACCCCGTGGTGCAGGAGGCGGCACCCGGCGTGCTCGTGCGCAACGTCGCGGCCGGTCCGTACGAGGGGCTCGACAAGCACGACCTGCCCACGCAGCTGTGCGCGTTCGCGGCCGGGGTGCTGCGGGAGGAGGCCCGTCACCCGCAGGGCTACTACGACCTCGTGCACTCGCACTACTGGCTGTCCGGCCAGGTGGGCTGGCTCGCCCGGGACCGGTGGGGAGTCCCGCTGGTGCACACCGCGCACACGCTCGCCGCCGTGAAGAACGCTTCGCTCGCCGACGGTGACGTACCCGAGCCCGCGGCCCGGCAGATCGGCGAGCAGCAGGTGGTCGCCGAGTCCGACCGGCTCGTCGCCAACACGGTCGACGAGGCGGCGCAGCTCGAACGCAGCTACGGCGCCGACCCGTCGCGGGTGGACGTGGTGGCGCCGGGTGCGGACCTGTCCCGTTACCGGCCGGGGGACCGGGCGGCCGCCCGGGCGGGCCTCGGCCTCGACCCCCGCGAGACGATCGTGACCTTCGTCGGGCGCATCCAGCCGCTCAAGGCACCGGACGTGCTGCTGCGGGCCGCTGCGGCGGCGATGTCCGCCGACCCGGAGGTACCCCTGCGCGTGCTGGTGGTCGGCGGGCCCTCCGGCACGGGACTCGAGCGGCCGCACTCGCTGATCGAACTGGCCGCCGAGCTCGGAATCGCCGCCCGGGTGACGTTCCTGCCCCCGCAGCCACCCGAGCGGCTGGTGCAGGTCTACCGCGCCTCGGACGTGGTGGCGGTGCCGAGCTACTCCGAGTCGTTCGGCCTGGTGGCGATCGAGGCGCAGGCCTGCGGAACCCCCGTGCTGGCCGCGAACGTCGGTGGCCTCGGCGTCGCGGTGCGCGACGGCGAGACCGGGCTGCTCGTCGACGGCCATCGCACCGACGACTGGGCCGCCGCGCTGCGCGCGCTGGTCACGGACCCGGGACGGCGGGCTGCGCTCGCGGCGGCCGCGCCCCTGCACGCGGAGAACTTCTCCTGGGAGCACACCGCGGAGGGTCTGCTCGCCAGTTACCGTAAGGCCGGTGCGCTGCGGAACCGTTCGCTCGGGACCGGCGAGTTCCCGCTGCGCCGGCAACGCGGAGTGTGGAAGATCCGGCGGACGACGGGGGTACGGGCGTGAGCGAGCGACTGAGCGAGACGATCGAGGCGACGCTGCGCGATCGCGGCCTCGAGTTCTCCCGCAAGGAGGGTGGGCACTTCGTCGTCGACCTGCCGGGGGAGAACAAGCTCAAGACGACGACGCTGCTCAGTCCCGGCAACCACGGCCTGCGCATCGAGGCGTTCGTGTGCCGCAAGCCCGACGAGAACTTCGAGGGCGTCTACCGGTACCTGCTCCGCCGCAATCGGCGGCTGTACGGGGTCGCGTACACCCTCGACAAGATCGGGGACATCTACCTCGTCGGCCGGATGTCGGAGGCCTCGGTCACTCCGGACGAACTGGACACGGTGCTCGGCCAGGTGCTCGAGGCCGCCGACCACGATTTCAACGTCATTCTCGGACTCGGATTCCTCACCTCCATCAAGCGGGAGTGGGAGTGGCGGGTCTCGCGGGGCGAGTCGCTCCGCAATCTCGAACCCTTCCGGCACCTGATCGAGGACGGCCGGCCCTTCGTGGTGGAGGACGCGCAGCCGTAACGCCGCGATATCGGTGACCCGAGCCACAATATTACTGTGAGCATGGTCACATAACGGCCGTGTAACTACACGGTTTCGAAACGGCGATTACTCGGACGTCACCTGGGAAAACGCTGCCGCCCGATCTTGGAATGTGAGACGGGCGTGCCGGAAAACAGCGCGTGACCGATCCGTGATGAGTCTCTAGCGTCGTAATCAGCCCGATACCACCGGGCAAGCAACACCGGCCCGTCGCCGCTGACTCTGCCCCGCGGGACCGGAACTCGATACCTGATCGAGGGGCAGGGACGAGGCACAGCTCCGAATCCGGGCAGCGGGATCGACATCGTCGGCCGCCGCAGTGCCTCGCCAGCAGACGCGAGAGGAATTCAACCGCATCATGGCAAACTTCACCTTCAAGCGCGCCCTCGGCACCGTCGCCGCCACCGCGGCCCTGGCCGTCACCCCGTTCGCACTCGGCACCGGCACCGCCAACGCCGCCTCCGGCAACTGGGACGCCGTCGCGCAGTGCGAGAGCAGTGGGAACTGGGCCATCAACAACGGCAACGGCTACCACGGTGGCCTGCAGTTCTCGCCGAGCACCTGGAACGCCTACGGCGGCCAGCAGTACGCCCCCACCGCCGACCAGGCGACCCGGGAGCAGCAGATCGCCATCGCCGAGAACGTCCTCGCCGGCCAGGGCGTCGGTGCGTGGCCGGTGTGCGGTCAGTACCTCTGACCCCACCGCCCGGGCTCACGCCCGTAGCAGCCGAACGAACCCCGCGTGCACCGCACGCGGGGTTCGTCGGGTTCTCACCGGATCCGCGACGCGGCCGACCGGCGGTAGGCGGCGGCCTCGAAGTCGAGGTATCCCCCGAACGAGACGGCGTCGGCGAAGGGCAGGATCTGGGTAGCCCAGAAACCGGCGATGCCGTTCTGGCGGTCGATCCAGTAGTACAGGTTCGCCAGGCCGGCCCAGCCGAGCGCCCCGGCGGGCCGACCCGTCGGCGCCGGCTCCTCGTTGACCATGAACGTGTATGCCCAGTCCTTGGGTAGCCCGGGGAAGAACTCCGCATCGTTCGACAGCGCGGGGATCACGCCCGGCAGGGCGGTGATCTGCTGCCCGTCCAAACCGCCGCGCACCGCGTCGGCGACCGTTCCGGCGGCCAGCACCCGGCCGCCGGGCGCGTCCCCGTCGCGCAGCCACATCCGGAGGAACCTCAGGTAGTCCGGGACGGTCGTGTACAGACCGTGGCCCCCCATGTGGACCTCCGGATCCTGGGGGAGCACCATCTCGGGCATCGGTACGACGGTCCCGTCCTCGCCGCGCTGGTGGACGACGGCGAGCCGGTCGCGCATGTCGGCGGTGAGGGTGAACGCCGTGTCCGCCATCCCGAGGGGCTCGAAGATCCGTTCGCGCATCACCTCCCCGAGGCGCCGGCCCCGCACGGCCTCGACCACCAGCCCGCACCAGTCGATGTTCGAGCCGTACATCCACCGCTCGCCCGGATCGAACAGCAGCGGGGTCCGCAGCGCGGCCTTCGACGCCGTGATGACGCTGGGCTGACCGTGCTCCTCGGCGAGACGCCGGTAGTTCTCGTCGAAGAAGTCGTACCCGAGGCCGGCTGTGTGGAGCAGCAGCATGCGGGTGGTGATGTCCCGTTTCGGCGCGCGCAGCAGGGGCTCGCCGTCCGTTCCGAAGCCCTCGAGAACCTGGAGGTCCCCGATCTCCGGCACATACCGGGCGGCGGGGACGTCGAGGTCGAGCAGGCCCTCCTCGACGCACTGGAGTGCTGCGGTGCCGGTGATCGCCTTCGTCGTGGAGAAGGCGGCGAACACGGTATCGGCGGTCATGGCCGTGCCGGACCCGGCCGCCCGTTCCCCGGCCACCCCCGAATACACCACGTCGTCCCGGTCGGTGAGCATGGCCACCACGCCCGGCAGGCCCCCCGGGCTGTGGGTGAGTTCCCGTAGGGCTGCATCCATGGTGCTCGCGAAGTCGTCTGTCACGGTTCCTCCTGTGCGCGGGTCCGCCGCCGGTGGGCTCACCGGCGTCGGATGCGGACGCTACGGACAGGGGTGTGACGTGGGCCACCTCCGATCGGCACGCGCTGTCGGATTTCGGCATTCACCGTCCGCGGGCCCGGGCGAGGGTCCGCGACGGGTTCTCGCCGAATCGGCGACGGTAGGCGGCGGCGAAGACGCCCATGTTGACGTAGCCCCAGCGGGCCGCCACCGCGGAGACGGTGCACTCGGCCGACGCCGCGGCGAGTTCGTCGCGGATGTGCTGCAATCGCACGTCGCTCAGGTACCGGTTCGGCGTCGTGTCCAGGTGGCGGCGGAACCCGCCCGACAGTGCGCGCACGCTGACGCCCACGGCGGCGGCGATCTCGGAGACCGTGGGCAGATCCGCGGCGTGCTCGCGGATGTACTGTTCCGCGCGGCGGACGTACGCCGGCGCGGCCGGCTGCCGGTCGGCGTCGAGCGCGACGCCCGCTGCGGCGGCCCATTCGGTGACGAGGTGACCGAGGAGCAGCTCCTGCAGGTGAGCGCCCGGCGGGCCCTGCGCGATGCGCACCGGATCGGCGCGGATCGCGCGGACCGCATACGCGAGCAGCGCGTTCCAGCCCGACGATCCGGCCCCGACGACGCACTTGTGCTGCCACAGACGGTCGTCGGGAACGACGCCGAACCAGCGGTCGGCGAGGTCGGCGACGAGCCGGTGCGGCACCGTCAGGTTGAGCTGGAGATGCTCGTCGTCGAAGTCGACGCGGTGCTCGATCCGGCTGCAGTCGGCCACGAAGGTGGCGCCGGAGTCGATCTCCACCTCGCCCGCTGCGACCCGGTGCCGGGCGTGACCGCGGATCGTCGTCAGCACCAGGATGTTGCCGGCCTCGGCCGAGAGCTGGTCGACGGTCACCGGGATCCCGTACCGGAACCGGGTGAGCACGATGTCGCCGATCGCGGCGGAGAACATGCTCGATCGCGGGCGCAGCAGGCGCCCGCTCGGCCGCACGCGATAGGGCATGTACACCTGGTCCGACCACGCCCGGATCTCGTCCCAGTCCGTCGAGACCGTCGCCGGCGAGGGGGCGCAGCCGGAGAACGGGTCCAGCGAATGCACGACGTCCGTCATCCGGCCGAGCCTAGAGCGCCGGGGCGGGCGCCGACACTGCCCGATCGGCTGGGTCCGGGCGCGCGCGACCGGGCACGCGACGGCCCCCGACGCGGTAATGTCCGGCGTGCGTGTGACTGCCTTCACAGCGGTCAGGTACCGTACTCCCGGCACGTCTGGCACGGCGTGCCACAGAGTCCTGCTCCCGAGGAGAACCCATGAGCTTTCGCAGCCCGTTTCCCGACGTCGAAATCCCGGCACTGAGTGTCTACGACTTCCTGTTCGGTTCGATCGCGGAGGCGGACCTCGGTCGCCCGGCGCTGATCGAGGGCGCGTCGGGGGCCGTCACCGACTACCGCGCCCTGATCGGGCAGATCGACGCGATCGCCGGGGCCCTCGCGGCGCGCGGCGTGGGGGTCGGCGACGTCGTCGGCCTGCTCTCGCCGAACGTGCCCGCCTTCGCGTCCGTCTTCCACGGCATCCTGCGGGCGGGCGCGACCGCCACCACGATCAATGCCCTCTACACCGCCGAGGACATCGCCAAGCAGCTCGAGGATTCCAAGGCGACGTTCCTGTTCACCGTCTCCCCGCTGCTGCCGCACGCGAAGGAGGCCGCGGCCAAGGTGGGCATCGCCGACGACCGCCTCGTCGTGCTCGACGGCGCCGAGGGGCACCCGTCCCTGCGCGACCTGCTCGCCGAGAACGCGCCCGCCCCCGAGGTGTCGTTCGATCCGGCCACCCATCTGGCGGTGCTGCCGTACTCGTCGGGCACCACGGGCCGCCCGAAGGGTGTGATGCTCACGCACGCCAACCTGGTCGCCAACGTGTGCCAGATCAACCCGCGCATGGGCATCGGCGCCGCCGACAAGGTCCTCGCCGTGCTGCCGTTCTTCCACATCTACGGCATGACCGTGCTGCTCAACGCGGCCCTGTACAACCGGGCGTCGCTGGTGACGATGCCGAAGTTCGACCTGCCGGAGTTCCTGCGGATCGTCGCCGAGCAGAAGTGCACGTACGTGTTCATCGCGCCGCCCGTCGCGGTGGCCCTCGCCAAGCACCCCCTCGTCGACCAGTTCGACCTGTCCAGCGTGCACACCGTGTTCTCGGGTGCCGCGCCCCTGGACAAGGAACTCGGCGGTGCGGTGTCCGCGCGGCTCGGCTGCAAGATCCGCCAGGGCTACGGCATGTCGGAGATGAGCCCGGTCAGCCACGCCATCCCGTTCGACGGCGACGACGTGCCGCTCGACTCGGTCGGCCCGACGATCGCCAACATGGAGTGCAAGCTGGTCGACCCGGGCACGCTCGAGGAGGTCGCGTACCCGACCGGCGAGGGTGTCTCCGAGCCGGGTGAGCTGTGGTGCAAGGGCCCGAACGTGATGGTCGGCTACCTCGGCAACCCGCAGGCCACCGCGGAGACCCTCGACGCCGACGGGTTCCTGCACACCGGCGACATCGCCACGGTGGACGCGGCCGGCAACGTCACGATCGTCGACCGGCTCAAGGAACTGATCAAGTACAAGGGCTACCAGGTGCCGCCGGCCGAGCTCGAGGCGCTGCTGCTGACCCACCCGCAGATCGCCGACGCCGCGGTCGTGGGCGTGCTCGACGACGAGGGCGAGGAGGTGCCGAAGGCGTTCGTCGTGCGCCAGCCGAACGCGGAGCTGACCGAGGACGAGGTCATCGAGTTCGTCGCCGAGCGCGTCTCGCCGCACAAGAAGGTGCGCCGGGTGCAGTTCATCGACATCGTTCCGAAGTCCGCCGCGGGCAAGATCCTGCGCAAGGATCTGCGCACGCCGACGGCGTAGCCGGTTAACGTCCGGGCCGCAGGATCCGGCCGAGATGCGCCGCGAGCGCCTCGATCGTCGGATCCTGCGCCCGGAACCCGACGTAGCCGTCCGGCCGCACCACCACGGCCGCGGCGGCACCGCCGAACCCGTACGCCTGCGCGGCGCGGCCCGCGTCGTCGCGCAGCACCCTGCCGTCGGCCGGCGTCCCGGCGGGTCCCGCCACGAGCACGTACGCCCGCAGCGCGTCGCCGAAACGGTCCGCCGCCCGCTCGGCCAGCTCCCGCTGGGACGCCAGCGCCTGCACCGTCGGCGCCCACAGCAGCACCGTGTGACCGGGGTGGCGCAGCAGCTCGTGCAGCCGGAGCGGCGACGCGACGGCGTCCTGTCGCAGTCCCGTCGCGTCCGGGGCGCGATCACCCGGGGCCGGACCGCCGCCGTCCGGCACGTCGCCGCCCACGAGCGGGCTGCCGGGGTAGCCGAGCAGCAACTGGGCCTCGCGCGCGATCGCGGTCGCCGCGTCCGTCTCGCCGGCCCCGATGCCCTGCCGGGCGTGCCGCACGGTGCGGCCCACCACCTCCTCCCCGATGGGGCGGCGCTCGGCGTCGTAGCTGTCGAGCAGGCCGTCGGCGGCGCGGCCCTGCACCGCCAGCGCGAGCTTCCAGCCGAGGTTGTAGGCGTCCTGGATGCCGGTATTCATGCCCTGCGCCCCGGTGGGCGGATGGATGTGCGCGGCGTCCCCGGCCAGGAACACCCGGCCCCCACCGTAGTTCCCGGCGAGGCGGTGGCTGATCCGGAACACCGACGACCAGCGCAGGGCACTCGCCCGCGTCGGTTCCGGCGCCAGCCGGTCGAGCACCGCCTGGATGTGACCGAGGGTGGGCCGGCGCCCGCCCTCGAGTCCGTGCGCGACGGTTCCGACGCCGGGCGCGGACGTCGCCAGGTCCGGCGCGACGAACGTCGACAGGCGGTAGCGGCCGTCGCCGGGCAGCGGGATGCACACCATCATGTCCGTCGTCGTGCCGTCGGTCCGCGTCGACGCGCGGATGCCGTAACCGGCCGGCATCGACCAGTCCAGTTCGACGTCGGCGAGCATGTACTCCTCGGGGAAAGCGTCGCCGTCGAAGGACACCCCGAGGCCCTTGCGCACGGCGCTGTGCGCGCCGTCGCAGCCGACCAGATAGCGGGCGGCCAGCCGCGTCGTGTCCTCGCCGTCGCGCAGGGCGGCGACCACGCCGTCCGCGGTCCGGTCGAAGCCGGTCAGTTCGACGCCGCGGCGCACGACGGTACCGTGCTCGGCCAGGGCCTGCGTCAGCACCCGTTCGGTGGCGTACTGGGGCATGCAGACGAATCGGTACGGCACGTCCTCGGGCAGTGCGAGTTCGAGGCGCATCACCTCCTGCCCGTCGACGTACACGAGCTGCCCGTGCATCGGCGCGGACACGTCGAGCGACGGCCGGAGCACGCCCATCGCGTCCCACACCTCGAGCGTGCGCGGCTGGATACCGACCGCCTTGGCGTACTGCGGCGGCTCCGGGAGCCGATCGACGATCACGACGTCGACGCCGCGCCGGCGCAGTTCCAGCGCGGCGGTCAGTCCGACCGGGCCGGCGCCGACCACCAGGACCGAGGTCTCGCTCATCGGGCATACCCTTTCGTCGCGTTCGAGGGAAGTATGTCCGAATCCGCCTCCGGCGCGTGCCCGTTCGCCGCATCCTGCTTCCGTGCCGACGGGACCACGCTCCGGACCCTCTCGCCGCCGGGCAGCGCGCGCCCGACGTCACACGTCGAGGATGTGCGGCAGCCCGGCGCGGTAGCGGTCGGCGTCGATCCGCCGCATCGGCTCGAGCTCGGGCGGCTCGTGCAGGCGGTACCGCGCCGGCGGTGCGGCGGGCGAGTCGGCGGCCTCGAGCAGCGCGGCGACGGCCGCCCGCGCCGATTCGCCGGCCGATTCCATGGTCGCGAGATCGATGTCGGTGCGGACGTAGTCGCCGGCGAGGAAGAGGCTCGGGATCGCGGTGCGCGCGTCCGGACGGTCGGCCCACGAGCCGGCGGTGTTGACGAGCAGGGGAGTGTCGTTCGTGTTGCGGGCCTGCGCGGCGTCCCACCGGACGCCGGGATCGAGGAACCACGAGACGACGTCGTTCTCGTCGAGGACGCCGGTGCCGGTGTCGTCGAGGCACGCCGACATCTGCGCCCACGTCTCCCGGGCGATCTCCTCGGCGGTGCACTCCTTCGCGGTCTTCCCGTGGAGGATGCCGGGGGTGTCCCAGTCGGAGATGTCCACCGACAGGCAGTCGTGGGCACTGCCGTCGCCGTAGCGGGCGGCGAAGTCCCCGCGCCAGAACTGGCCCTGGCTGATGGAGGTCAGGGCCCACGGCGAGCCGAGGTAGGCGACGTGCCCGTCGGCGATCGGGGTGGGCCGGCGCAGGAAGTACTGGATGCCCACCATCCAGTCCGTCTGCAGGTTCCGCATGGCTCCGAGCCGCGGATCGGCGGCGACGATCCGCGGTGACCACAGCGGCACGGCCCGCTCCACGGGCATCGCCGCGACGTACCAGTCGGCCTCGGCGACGGCGCGGGTGCCGCCGCCGTCCACCAGCCGTACTCCGGTGATCGAGCCCGAGGAGATGTCGAGAGCCTCGGCCGCCCAGCCCATTTCGAATCGAACGCCGAGGGCGCGCAGGTGCGCGGACCACGGGTCGATCCAGGCCTCGTTCGTGGGGGCGGCGAGGAGCCGGTCCAGGTGACCGTACTCGGGGACGGTGCCCATCGCGTTCCACACGAACGCCTGGCCCATGATGCCGATGGTGCGGGTGGACGCGACGGTGGGCCGGGCGGCCACCAGTTGCCGGGTCAGCGCCGAGACGAGGATGTTGCGGTAGGCCGGCGACTTGCCGTCGGCCTCGAGCGTCTGCGACCACGTCTGGTGCTCCCACTGGCCGTGGCGGCGTTCGAGGCTGCTGGTCAGGAACATCACCAGCTTGCGGGTGAAGACGGCCAGCTCGTGCGGGGGGATCGCGCCGCCGAGGGAGAAGGCGGCGGCCAGGGACTCCTGCAGCGAGGCGGGGTCGAGGACGTCGGGGCGCAGCGGCGCGATCGACGCGGGGGCGGTCAGGTCGGGCCCGCCGGGGATCGCCATCCGGAAGGCGGATCCGGCGACGAGGTTGTCGAACACGCCGTTCGGGTTGCCCGGGAAGGGGATCCGCCGCATCGTGTCGGGGATGTGCCGGTAGAAGCCCGGGAAGAAGCGGAAGCCGTGCTCGCCGGGCAGGTCGGCGCGTCCACCGGACCCGGTGCCCGGCGACGGGATGCTGCGGGCCTTGCCGCCGAGGGCGGTCGGTTCGAAGACGGTGACCTCGAAGCCGCGTTCGATCAGTTCGTGGGCGGCCGTCAGGCCCGCTATCCCGCCGCCGAGCACGGCGACGCGCCGGCCCCCCGAGCGCAGCGCGGGCGAGCGCGGTGCGGCGTGAGCGGTCGTGGGCGCGACCGCGACCGCGCCCAGGGCGGTGAGGAAGGTGCGGCGGGAAAGCCGGGTGTCGAACACGAGAATCCCCCGATCCGGACGTCGTTCTGAAAACAACCGTTGTCACATATATCCGATGTGTGCGGCCCGCGGGGCGGATTCGCCGAACGGTGCGGACGTGGCACCGCCGCCCGGGCGTGCCAGGATTGGCCCATGACCAACGGAACACTTGTGTTGCTCCGCCACGGCGAGAGCGAATGGAACGCGATGAACCTCTTCACGGGGTGGGTGGACGTGCACCTGACCGACAAGGGGATCGCCGAGGGCAAGCGTGCCGGCGAGCTGCTCGCGGAGCACGGTCTCCTGCCGGACGTGCTGTACACGTCGCTGCTGCGCCGCGCGATCAGCACCGCCAACTACGCGCTCGACGCCGCGGATCGGCACTGGATCCCGGTCGTGCGTGACTGGCGCCTGAACGAGCGGCACTACGGTGCGCTGCAGGGCAAGAACAAGGCGGAGATCAAGGCGGAGTTCGGCGAGGAGCAGTTCATGCTGTGGCGCCGCAGCTACGACACCCCGCCGCCCCCGATCGAGCCCGGCAGCAAGTACAGCCAGGACAGCGACGTCCGGTACGCGGACGTCGACGAGGTGCCGCTCACCGAGTGCCTGAAGGACGTCGTCGAGCGCCTGATCCCGTACTGGGAGGAGACCATCTCCCAGGACCTGCGGGCCGGCCGGACCGTTCTGATCACGGCCCACGGCAACTCGTTGCGCGCCCTCGTCAAGCACCTCGACGGGATCTCCGACGAGGAGATCGCCGGGCTGAACATCCCCACCGGCATCCCGCTGCGCTACGACCTCGACGAGAACCTGCGCCCGCTGAACCCGGGCGGCACGTACCTCGATCCCGAGGCGGCCGCGGCCGGTGCCGCCGCCGTCGCCGGCCAGGGCGGACGGTAGTCCCTCCGGGGGCCGCGGGCAGCCGTCCCGCGGCCCCCGGGAAACGGCCGGTGAACACGCGGCAAATGCCGCGAACATGCGGCGTGACGTGCGGCGGAATGCCCCGACCCGCTGTCACCGTCCCGCCGTGCCTACGTACGATTCGAGACGTGACTGTTGTGCAGGCCGTGCTGCTCGCCGGGGCCGCCGTCCTCGGTGCCGTGTTCGCGATCGTGCTGATGCGGCTCCTCCGGGGGCGGGCCACCGACCGCACGGACGCCGACCTGACCATGGCCCAGGTGCTCGACCGCGTCGTCTACGGCGCGGACACGGGCATCGCCGTCGTCGACCGGTTCCACGACGTCATCCTGTTCAACCCGCGCGCCGAGGAACTCGGCCTCGTCCGCAACCGGCTCGTCGAGGACTCGGCCTGGGCGGCCGCCACCCGGGTCCTCGAGACCGGTGAGCCCGCCGAGCTCGACCTCACCGCGAAGAGCCCGCGCGGTCGCGAGCGCGTCGCGGTGCGCTGCGTCGCGCGGCGCCTGCTCGACGACGACGCACGCTTCGTCGCGCTCTACGCCTACGACGACTCCGAGCAGGTCCGGATGGAGGCCACGCGCCGGGACTTCGTCGCCAACGTCAGCCACGAACTCAAGACGCCGGTGGGCGCGATGGCCTTGCTCGCCGAGGCCCTGCTCGAATCCGCCGACGACCCGGAATCCGTGCGGCACTTCGGAACCCGGCTGCAGAGCGAGGCCAACCGGCTCGGCAACATGGTGACCGAACTGATCGCGCTCTCGCGTCTGCAGGGGGCCGAGAAGCTCCCGAACCTCGAGGTGGTCGAGGTCGACGACGTCGTCGAGGAGGCGCTGCGCCGCACCCGCCTGACCGCCGAGAACGCGCAGATCACCGTCACCACCGACGCCCCCAGCGGCTACGAGGTCCTCGGCGATCAGACGCTGCTCGTCACCGCCCTGGCCAATCTCATCGAGAACGCGGTCGCCTACTCGTCCCCGGGCTCGCCGGTCTCGGTCAGCCGGTCCCTGCGCGCGGGCAAGGTGGCGATCGCGGTGACCGACCGCGGCATCGGGATCGAGAAGGAGGACCAGGAGCGCGTCTTCGAACGGTTCTTCCGGGTCGACAAGGCCCGTTCCCGCGCCACCGGCGGCACCGGTCTCGGCCTGGCGATCGTCAAGCACGTCGCCGCCAACCACAACGGGGAGATCCGGTTGTGGAGCCAGCCGGGAACCGGATCGACGTTCACGCTCCTCATCCCCGCCCACTCGGCCGACCCCCGCGAGTCGCAGGTCGCCTCCCCTCGCCGCGAGGGCGGGGCGGCGCTGACGGCGGAGCGGTGACGACCACGCCGACATCCACGACGAGAAACGGAAGCGAGCCGGATGCACCAGGTAACGGAAGGTACGGAGGACCAGCAGTGACGCGTGTGCTGATCGTGGAGGACGAGGAATCGCTGGCGGATCCGCTCGCGTTCCTGCTGCGCAAGGAGGGCTTCGACACCACCGTCGTCGGCGACGGACCGTCGGCGCTCGCGGAGTTCGACCGGGCCGGCGCGGACATCGTCCTGCTCGACCTGATGCTGCCCGGCATGAGCGGCACCGACGTGTGCAAGCAGCTGCGCAGCCGGTCCGGCGTGCCGGTGATCATGGTGACCGCTCGCGACAGCGAGATCGACAAGGTCGTCGGCCTCGAGCTGGGAGCGGACGACTACGTCACCAAGCCGTACTCGGCGCGTGAACTCATCGCCCGGATCCGCGCGGTGCTGCGCCGCGGCGGGGAGAGCGACGCCGAGTCCGCACAGGACGACGGGATCCTCGAGGCCGGGCCGGTGCGGATGGACGTGGACCGGCACGTCGTGCACGTGGGCGGGAAACCGGTCACCCTGCCGCTCAAGGAGTTCGACCTGCTCGAGTACCTCCTGCGCAACTCCGGCCGGGTGCTCACGCGCGGCCAGCTCATCGACCGGGTCTGGGGTGCCGACTACGTCGGCGACACCAAGACCCTCGACGTGCACGTCAAGCGGCTGCGTTCGAAGATCGAGGCCGATCCCGCCAAGCCGCAGCACCTGGTCACCGTCCGCGGCCTCGGCTACAAGCTCGAGGGGTAGGGGGCGGGCTCCGGCGTCCGCTCGGCGGCGGCCGTCGTCGCGGGGTGCACGGCGATCAGGCCCAGCCCCTCGCGGCGGCGGCACAGCCGCGCGAGCTCCTCGTAGGCGGCATCGCCGATCAGCTCGCGCAGTTCCGGCGCGTACGACTGCCACACCGGCGAGACGCCCACGTGGGCGTCCGGCGATCCGGAGCAGTACCAGTCCAGGTCGTGGCCGCCCTCGCCCCAGCCGCGCCGGTCGTATTCGGTGACGACGGTGCGCAGCACCTCGGTGCCGTCGGGGCGCTCGACCCAGTCCTGGGTCCGGCGGATCGGCAGCTGCCAGCACACGTCCGGCTTCACCTCGAGGGGTTCGATGCCGCGCCGCAGCGCCATCTTGTGCAGCGAGCAGCCGATACCACCGGCGAAACCGGGCCGGTTGAGGAAGATGCAGGCACCCTTGTAGCGGCGGGTGCGCAGGGCCGGCTCGTCCTCGAGGTCGTCCTCCTCGAGGTAGCCCTTCTTGCCGAGTCCCTTCTCCATGAACTGCCAGTCCTCGGGAGTGAGATGTCTCACGGCGGCGTCCAGCTTGGCGCGATCGTCGTCGTCCGACAGGAACGCCCCGTGGGAGCAGCACCCGTCGTCCGGGCGGTCGGCGATGATGCCCTGGCACGCGGGCGTGCCGAACACGCAGGTCCAGCGGGAGAGCAGCCACGTCAGGTCGGCGGCGACGACGTGCTCGCTGTTGTCCGGGTCGGTGAACTCGACCCATTCGCGCGGGAAGTCGAGGGGAACTTCGGGGGCCGGGACCTGCTTGTGTGCGGCGCCGGGCATACCTGCTGTCACAGGACCCGACGGTAGACCCAGTACCGTATGTATGTGCGCCTAGGGGTACTCGACGTCGGAAGCAACACCGTCCATCTGCTCGTGGTGGACGCTCATCGCGGTGGCCATCCCACCCCCATGAGTTCGACGAAGGCCACCCTGCGCCTGTCCGAGAACACGGACGACCGCGGCGACATCACCCCGCAGGGCGCCGACCGGCTGGTCGAGACGGTCGCCGACTTCGCGGGCATCGCCCGCACCTCCGGGTGCGAGGAGCTGATGGCCTTCGCGACCTCCGCGGTGCGCGACGCCAACAACTCCGAAGCGGTTCTCCGTCGCGTCCGCGCCGAGACCGGCGTCGCACTCGAGGTGCTCTCCGGCGTGGACGAGGCCCGGCTGACGTTCCTGGCGGTCCGGCGCTGGTACGGCTGGAGCGCGGGACGCATCCTGTGCCTCGACATCGGCGGAGGCTCCCTCGAGCTGACCTTCGGCGGCGACGAGGACCCGGACTGCGCGTTCTCGCTGCAGCTCGGCGCCGGTCGCCTCACCCGGGACTGGCTGAGCGAGGACCCGCCCGGCAAGCGGCGCGTCGCGGTGCTGCGGGACTGGCTCGACGCCGAGCTCGTCCGGCCCGCCCAGGAGCTTCGTGCGGCCGGCGTTCCCGACCTGTGCGTCGGAAGCTCGAAGACCTTCCGCACCCTGGCGCGGCTGACCGGTGCCGCCCCGTCGTCGGCGGGCCCGCGCGTGCGGCGCACCCTGACCGCCGCCGGGCTGCGTCAGCTCATCGCGTTCATCTCCCGCATGACGACCGCGGACCGTGCCGAGCTCGAGGGCGTGAGCTCCGACCGGTCGCAGCAGATCGTCGCCGGTGCGCTGGTCGCGGAGGCCGCCATGCGCGCGCTGGGAGTGGAGACGCTCGACATCTGTCCCTGGGCCCTGCGAGAGGGGCTCATCCTCCGCAAACTCGACACCGAGATGGGGGGCGAATTGATGGTGGTTTCGCAATGACGGACGGTCACAGCACCGACACCGGGCAGATCTCCGTCGCGGAGCTGCTGGCCCGGAACGGCCAGAAGGTGAATTCCCGCGCCGGCGGACGTCGCCGCCGCGGCGTCAGTGGGGGAATCTCGGTCGCGGAACTGACCGGAGAGATTCCCGTCAGCATTCCGGAGCCCGAGCCTCCGGAGACGAAGGCCCCGGAGGCCCCGGAGGTCGAGGCTCCGGTGGCCGAGCCGGCCGCGTCCGCCCCGCCTGCGGCGCCGAAGGCGGCGCCCGTGGTGCCGGCGAAGGCGGCACCCGTGGTGCCGGCGAAGCCGGAGCCCGTGGTGCCGGCGAAGCCGAAGGTGGAGCCCGTAGTGCCGGAGAAGCCGAAGGTGGGGCCCGTGGTGCCGGCACAGGCGCAGCCCGTCGTGCCGGCGAAGGCGGGGCCCGTGGTGTCGGCGACGCCGAAGGTCGAGCCCCTCGCACTCGAGGCGCCGAAGGTCGAGCCGGAGACCCAGGTCCAGCCGTCGCCGCCCCGGACGCGCGAGGAGCCGGCAGCCGCCGAGCGGGTGCAGCCGGTGAAGGTCGAGTCGCCGACCGAGATCATCCGCCCGGCCGTCCTGCCGCGGCGGGCGCGGGCCCACGCCGAGGTGACCGCGAGCGCGCCGGCGCGGCCCGCCGACGCCCCCGAGCCGAGGCTGCTGTCCGGGCCCGCGAGCGACCTGCGGGGCAACGGTGACGACACCGCCGACGGCGACACCGAGACGATCGGCGAGCCCGTCGCCGCGGACGAGCCGGACGAGGAGAAGCCGGAGGAGCGGTCCGCGCGGTCACGCCGTCGCCGCGGCACTGCCGCCCCGGCGGAGACCCCGGCCGCGGCTGAGCCGGACGAGGCCCCGTCCGACACCGGTGAGCCGCGCGGCGCGATCGGTCAGTGGGTGCGGCTGATCGGCGAGGGCGTCGTCGCGATCATCGCGGGCGCGCTGCTGTTCAAGGGCTTCGAACAGTTGTGGGACGCGTTGCCGTGGGTGGCGTTCGCGCTCGCACTTCTGGTCATTGTCGGCCTGGTGGCGATGGTGCGCATCCTCCGCCGCACCGACGACATCACGAGCCAGCTCATCGCTCTCGCCGTGGGCGCCTTCGTGACGTTCGGTCCGCTGTTGTTCCTGCTGCCCACCGGCTGATCCGCACGTCGTCATGAGCGTCCTTTCGCGAGAGATCCTGGTCGGGTTGTCGACCGCCTCGGTGTATCCGGAGAACACCGAGGCGGCCTTCCGCTATGCGGCCGAACTCGGCTACGACGGCGTGGAGCTGATGATCTGGGCCGAGTCGGTGAGCCAGGACGTGCGGGCGGTGCAGGCGCTGGTGCGCAAGTACGGCGTACCGGTGCTGGCGGTGCACGTGCCGTGCCTGCTGATCTCGCAACGCGTGTGGGGCTCGGACCCGGCCGCGAAGCTCGAGCGGTCGGTGCGGGCGGCGGAATCGTTCGGTGCCACGTCGGTGGTGGTGCATCCGCCGTTCCGGTGGCAGCGCCGCTACGCGGACGGCTTCGCGGATCAGGTGGCGGACCTCGAGGACCGCAGTCACGTGGTCGTCGCGGTGGAGAACATGTACCCGATGCGCGCCGACGTGTTTTTCGGCGGCCGCGACCGGACCGCCCAGCGCATGCGCAAGCGGGGCGGGCCGGGCCGGGCGGTGTCGGCCTACAGCCCGTCGATCGATCCCACCGACACCGGCTTCGCGCACTACACGCTGGACCTCTCGCACACCGCCACGGCGGGGATGGACGCGGTGGCGCTCGCCGAGCGCATGGGCGGTGGTCTGGCCCATCTGCACCTCGCGGACGGCCACGGTGCTTCGACGGACGAACATCTGCTCCCGGGCGAGGGGGGCCAGCCGTGTGAGCAGGTGTGCCGGCTCCTCGCCGAGAGCGACTTCTCCGGGCACGTCGTCCTGGAGGTCAGCACCCAGGGGGCGCGTACCCGGTCCGCGCGGGCACGGGCGCTGGCCCAGGCGCTGGCCTTCGCTCGCGAGCATCTGCACCGCGCCCCCCGACTGGCGATCACCACCGGGCCCGAGCATCCGCGTTCGACGGCGATCGAGCAGGTTCGCGCGTCAGGCCAGGGCGCCGATCCCGGCGCCGAGAACCACGACGCCTGAGATCGTCACCCCGGCGACGAGGGCGGCGGCGCCGAGCCACACCGAGGCGATCATCGCGCCCGGCCGCCGGGGGTCGGGGCCGAGCACGGACAGGAAGAATCCGGCCGGGATCAGGATCGCCGAGCCGAGCACGGCGAGCGCGCCGGCCGCGGCCCATCCGGGTGAGGCGCCGACCGCGTCGGTGAGCACCGCCACGAGCAATCCCAGGGTGACGAGGACGCCGGCGTGGGCGTGACCGGCCCGGAAGAAGGCCTTCTGCAGCTCGTTGGCCGGCACCCGCCCGCCGGTGACGCGCAGCAGGAACGTGCCGCCGAAGGCGATCCCGGCGACGGTGAGCAGGGTGGCGCCGAGGGCGATGACGAGTACGGGATGCACGAGGTCCTCCTCGCAGACAATTGGATAGTTGCAATATCCAATACTGGATAGTTGTACTATCCGATGTCAAGAGGAGGTGGCAATGCGGATCTCGGAACTGGTGGCCCGCACCGGCGTCCCGTTGGCGACCGTGAAGTACTACCTGCGCGAGGGCCTGCTGATGCCGGGCGAGGCGACCAGCGCCACCCAGGCCCGGTACGACGAGCGGCACGTCCGCCGCCTCGCCCTGATCCGTGCGCTCGCCGCCCAGGGGCTGCCGCTGCCGCGCATCCGCGAGATCGTCCGTCTCCTCGACGGCACCGACGAGTCGCTGTTCGTCGCCCTCGGCCGGGCCATCGCCGCGCTGCCGCCCTACCCGCCCGACGACGACGCGCCCGAACCCCGCGACTGTCCGCGTGCCCGGCGCGTCCTCGAGCGGCTCGGCCAGCTCTACGACCCGCGGTTCGCGGCCGTCGCGCAGCTCGAGCGAGCCCTGGCCGCCCTCGAATCCGCCGGCCTGGCGATGAGCGACGAGCGCATCGACGTCTACGGACGGCACGTGCTCGGCATCGCCGAGCTCGACCTCGACCTGCTGCCCACCCGGTCCCGGGATGCGACGGTCGAGGCGGCGGTCCTCGGCACGGCCCTGTACGAACCCGTCCTCACCGCGATGCGCCGCCTCGCGCACCAGCACCTTGCCGCCCGCCGCTTCACCGAGTTCTTCCCACCCGGTTCCCTCGACAGCCCCGTCGCCGATTCCCAGGAGCAGCAGTGACCGACGCCGTGCCCGATCCCGAGAACCACCCGTTCCGCGACCTGACGACACTCGACGCCGCCGGCGACGATCGCTGGCTCGCCCACATCGCCCCGGTCTGGACGATCGGCCCCAAGGTGCACGGCGGTTGCATGCTCGCCGTGTGCGCCGCGGCGGCCCGGTCGGCGCTGCAGGCCGCCGGGTCCGATCCGGCCGTGCAGCCCCTCGCGGTGAGTGCCGGGTTCGTCGCCGCCCCCGACCCCGGCGACGTGCAGCTGACCACCACCGTCCGCAAGCTGGGCAAGCAGGTCGGTCTGGTCGACGTGGAGCTGGCCCAGGGCGACCGCATCGCGGTCCGTGCCTCGGTGACGCTCGGGCAGCCCGACGCGGGCGAGCCGCGATACACCGCGCCGCACCCGGTCACCGGGCTGCCGGTGCAGCCGCCCGCCGGCGCGCCCCTCATCGGGCCCGGCCACCCCATGGCGCAGGTGGTGAACCTGTGCGGCGGGGCCGACCTCGTCGTGGACGAGGCCAGCGCCCGCTTCCTCGCGGGAGAGCAGGGCGAACCGGTGGTGCGGATGTGGGCGCGGCCGTGGCCGGGGGACGAGGCCGACGTCGACACCGCCGTGCTGTTCGCGCTGATGGCCGGGGACATCTCGGCCCCGGTCACGATGAACCGCGGCCTGTTCGGCTGGGCTCCGACCGTGCAGCTCACCGCCTACCTGCGGCGACTGCCGGCGCCCGGCTGGCTGCGGATCATGGCCGACAGCACGGTCCTGGGCAACGCCTGGTTCGAGGAGGACCACACCGTCGTCGACGCCACCGGCGCCGTCGTCGTGCAGAGCCGCCAGCTCGCGATGATCCCGCGCTGATCGTCGGGGCGATGCGGGGCACGACAACGGTCGTGGCAGGCTGTTGCCCATGACGAGAATTGCGGTGATCGGTGGCGGCAGGATCGGCGAGGCGCTGGTCTCGGGGCTGCTGCAGAGTGGATTCGCGACCAAGGATCTGGTGGTCGTCGAGAAGTTCCCGGCCCGGACCGAGGAGCTGGCCACCGAGTACTCGATCCGCGTCACCGACTCGATCGCCGACGCGGCCGAAGGCGCCGACGTGCTGGTGATCGCGGTCAAGCCGGGCGACGTGGACGTGGTGCTCGCGGACCTGGGCAAGGCCGACCTGGACAGCGACCGCGAGAAGCTGCTGATGTCGCTGGTGGCCGGCGTGCCCACGTCGCGGTACGAGAACAAGCTGCCCGCCGGATCGCCGGTCGTGCGCGTCATGCCCAACACCCCGATGCTGGTGGGGGAGGGTGCGAGCGTGATCGCCGCCGGCCGGCACGTCAAGCCCGACCATCTGGCGCTGGCGCGCGAGATCCTGGAGTCCGTGGGTACCGTGACGGTGGTTCCCGAGTCCCAGATCGACGCGGTCACCGCCGTGTCCGGTTCCGGCCCGGCGTACTTCTTCCTCGTCGCCGAGGCGATGATCGATGCGGGCGTCGCTCTGGGCCTGACGCGGGCGACCACCACCGAGCTGGTGGTGCAGACGATGACCGGTTCGGCGGCCATGCTCGCCCGGTCGGGGGAGAACGCCGCCGACCTGCGTGCAGCGGTGACATCGCCGGGCGGAACCACCGCGGCGGCGATCCGGGAACTCGAGCGCGGCGGCGTCCGGACGGCGTTCTACGAGGCGCTCGCGGCGGCCCGGGACCGCTCCGCGGCCCTCGGTTCGTCCGGGGATTGAGGAAATTCGTCGCGCGCATCGTCGCACGGGAACCATTGGTCACGCTAAGCTCGATCGAGCACGTGCGTGTCTGTTCCGCCGGAGGGGAAGCCGGCGGCGCGGGACGTGCCGGAGGTGTGTAATGGTATCTGGAAGCAAACCGTCGAAGGGTCAACCCGAGGACGGTCAGTCGGTTCTCTCCGGCACCCAGTTCCTCACCGTCGCCGAGGTGGCGGCGCTGATGCGGGTGTCGAAGATGACCGTGTACAGGCTGGTGCACAGCGGGGAACTGCCCGCCGTGCGAGTGGGGCGTTCGTTCCGGGTGCACGCCAAGGCTGTGCACGACTACCTGGAAACGTCCTACTTCGACGTCGGCTGAGCGGTCGACGACCGCAATCGAACCCGGAGCGGACCTCGGTTTCACCGATCGAAACCCGCCCCGGTAGGATTGCTTGTCGTCGTACCGGCCACCCGGTGTCGTGAGGCGCTGAGCTCGTCACCACGAGGCCCAGCGTCGACAACAGGCGTACGTCACCGGCGTGCGCGCAGGAACGCTAGAGAGAACGTGAGGGAAAACCCAGATGGGTTCTGTGATCAAGAAGCGCCGCAAGCGCATGTCGAAGAAGAAGCACCGCAAGCTGCTCCGCCGCACCCGAGTGCAGCGTCGTAAACTCGGCAAGTAGATCGATCTCCCGATGCCCGTCACCCCGCGGTGGCGGGCATCGAGCGTTTCCGCCGGCTCGTCGGCGGCCGGCGAGCGGAATGTCCGGTTCGGCCGGAATGCGGAGTGTGCGCCCGAGGGGCCGAAGGTCCCGCACAGGGGCCATTCCGGTGATCGGTTACTCCGGTGTAATGCTTTGTTGCGAAAGTCACCGTATCGTGAGAGACCGGAGTGACGGCAGGGGGTATGTGGGTGAGTTCGGAGATCGACGGTATCGACCCGCCGAGGGTGGCCCTGGTGACCGGAGCGAGCCGATTCCTCGGTGGCTACCTGGTCACCCGGCTGGCGCAGCATCCGGCGGTCGAGCGCGTCATCGCGGTCGACACCCAGTCGCCCACCAAGGACATGCTGCGGCGCATGGGCCGCGCCGAGTTCGTGCTCGCCGACATCCGCAACCCCCTCATCGGCAAGGTCATCCGGAATATGGACGTCGACACCGTCGTCCACGCGTCGACCCTCACCAAGGCTCCCAAGTCCGGTAGCCGCGCCGCGATGAAGGACATGAACGTCCTCGGCGCGATGCAGTTGTTCGCCGTGTGCCAGAAGACCCCGTCCGTGCGGCGCGTCGTGCTGCGCTCGTCGTCGGTGGTGTACGGCTCGAGCGCGAAGGACCCCGCGAAGTTCACCGAGGAGATGAGCGCGCGCCGGCGGCCGACCGGCGCCTTCGCCCGCGACATGATCGAGGTCGAGGGCTACCTGCGCGGAATGGCGCGCCGGCGGCCCGACATCGCCGCGACGATCCTGCGTCTCGCCCCGACGGTGGGCAACCATATGCCCGGCTCGGTATCGCGGTACCTCACCTCGCCGATCGTGCCCACCATCCTCGGTCGCGACGCCCGGTTGCAGTTGCTGCACGAGGAGGACGCCCTCTCGGCGCTCGAACGGGCCACCGTCGCGGGGCCGCCCGGGACCTACAACGTCGCCGGCGACGGCATCGTGATGATGTCGCAGGCCGTGCGGCGGGCCGGCGGACTGACCGTGCCGATGCCCTACGGGTTGTTCCGCACCGTCGGGCAGGCACTGATGGGGCCGGTGATGAAATCGTTCAACAAGGAAGAACTCGACTACTTCCACTTCGGGCGCGGCCTGGACACCACGCGGATGCGCACCGAACTCGGCTTCGAGCCGAGGTGGACCACCAAGCAGGCACTCGACGACTTCGCCCGCAACGTCGGACTGCGGCGGGTCGTCCGGACGGAATGGGTCGATCGAACCGAGTCGGTCCTGCTCTCGGCGCTCGGAGAGCGGATGGAGGCGCGATGACAGAAGTTGCCAAGGTGATCCCGCTCCACGGTGGGACTGGGTCGGCGCGGCGGGCGGCCGCACGTCCGGGTGCCGGTTCCGGTCATCCGTCGACGTACGGCCTCGGCTCGCCGACACCACCCGAGCGCCCCGAGCTGCCCGTGCAGGAGACGGCGGCCGACGGGTTCCTCGACGATCTGCGGCACAAGCTGGTCGGGCAGATCACCGGTACCGCCGAGTTCCTCCGGCGCCGCATCACGGGCGACTACGAGGTGGACGACTTCGGGTTCGATCCGCATTTCACCGACAACGTCCTGCTGCCCGCGCTGCGGCCGCTGTTCGAGAAGTGGTTCCGCGTCGAGGTGCGGGGCATCGAGAACATTCCGGCCGACGGCCGCGCGCTGATCGTCGCCAACCATGCCGGCACGTTGCCGGTGGACGCGCTGATGACCTCCGTCGCGGTGCACGACCTCGCCCACCGTCCGCTGCGGATGCTCGCGGCCGACCTCGCCTTCGGGATGCCGGTCGTCGGCAGCGTCACCCGCAAGGCCGGGCACACCCTCGCGTGCCATCCCGACGCCGAGCGGCTCCTCCGCGAGGATCAGGTCGTCGCGGTGTTCCCCGAGGGGTACAAGGGGCTCGGCAAGCCGTTCAGCGAACGCTACAAGCTACAGCGGTTCGGGCGCGGGGGCTTCGTCTCGGCCGCGCTCCAGACCAAGGCACCGATCGTGCCCTGTTCGATCGTGGGCTCGGAGGAGATCTACCCGAAGATCGCCGACCTCACGTCCATCGCCCGGCTCCTCGGCCTTCCGTACTTCCCGATCACCCCGCTCTTCCCGGCTCTCGGTCCGCTGGGCATCGTTCCGCTGCCCTCGAAGTGGTACATCGAGTTCGGCACACCGATCGCCACCGACGTCTACGACGACGCCGCGGTGGAGGATCCGATGGTGCTGTTCGAGGTCACCGACCACGTGCGGGAGACCATCCAGCAGACGCTGTACCGGTTGCTCACCAAGCGGCGCAACGTCTTTCTCGGCTAGGGCACCGGCCCCGCGTCACGCGGCGGGGTCGCGGCGCCGGCCGAGGGCGGCGGCGAGCGCTCCGCCGGCCGCGCCGAGCGCCAACGCCGTCGGCACCCCGATGCGCGCCGCCTTGCGGGCCGTGCGGAAATCCCGGATCTCCCAGCCCCGGGTCTTCGCCAGCTCCCGCAGGTCGGCGTCCGGGTTGACGGCGACCGGCGTGCCGACGAGCGAGAGCATGGGCACGTCGTTGTGGCTGTCGGAGTACGCCGTGCAGCGCTTGAGGTTCAGGCCCTCGCGGATCGCCAGGGCCCGCACCGCGTGGGCCTTGCCCAGGCCGTGCAGGATGTCCCCGACGAGGCGGCCGGTGAACACGCCGTCCTCCGATTCGGCGACGGTGCCGAGGGCGCCGGTCAGACCGAGCCGCTCGGCGATGACGTTCGCCAGTTCGACCGGGGTGGCCGTCACCAGCCACACCTGCTGCCCCGCGTCGAGGTGCATCTGCGCCAGCGCCCGGGTGCCGGGCCAGATCTTGTCCGCGATGATCTCGTCGTAGATCTCCTCGCCGAGGCGGGCCAGCTCCGCCGTGGACCGGCCGGCGACGAACGACAGCGCCTTCTCGCGGCCGCTGGCGACGTCGTCCGAGTTCTCCTTGCCGGTGACCCGGAACTTGACCTGCTGCCAGGCGAATTCGGCCAGGTCGGACTTGGTGAAGTAGTCGCGGGCGGCGAGTCCGCGCGCGAAATGGATGATCGACGCGCCCTGCACCATCGTGTTGTCGACGTCGAAGAACGCGGCCGCGGTCAGGTCCTGCGGAACGGCGGTGGTCGAGGTGTCGGCGGGCTCGGCCTCGGTGCGGGCCTCCTGCAGCGCGAGAGCGGCGTCGGCGCTCGCCTGGCCGGCGAGGTTCGCGCGGACCTCGGCCTCGCTGGGGCCGAACTTGCTCAGCAGCCGGCGCCGGCCGGGCCGGATCAGACCCGCCAGGGTCTCGCTGACGCGGCCGGCCAGGTTCTCGCCGAATCCCCAGCCGTGTCGCACTGGACGTTCCGGCACCTGCACCTCCCTGTTGCGCGACGGCCGCGCCGTCGAGTGCTGCCGGCCGGTTCGTCGGCGGCCGGCCGTCGTGTGTGGCAGACCGCCCCAGCCTAGCCCGCGACACGGCCCCCTCCGCGCGTTGCCGCATGTGGCCGGTGGGTGTGACGTTCGTCTCGGTGGGGTATGACGCACAGTTGACCCCATGAGCGAACATCTGCCCGGACCCGCCGCCACATCCGGCACCCGCCACGAGATCACCCTCCTCGTCCGAGCCGGCTGCGGTGCCTGCGCGCCGGCACTGACTCTGCTCGAGCAACTGTGCGACGAGTTCGGAGCCGGGCTGACGTGCATCGACGTCGATCGGGCTGCCTCAACGGATCCCGACCTGCGCGCCGAATTCGGCGATCGTCTGCCGGTGGTGCTGCTCGACGGCCGTGAACACAGCTACTGGGAGGTCGACGAGCCGCGGTTGCGGGCCGATCTCGCCGGTTGAGCGCCCCTGGGCGGAACCGTCGTGCAGGTGAGAAGCACATTCGGGGCCGTTCGAGCAACTTTGTGCAGGGCTTCACAAGCGGTTACCGTGGTGTGAACGAATCCCCCGGATCACCGTGAGGACCGACGTGTACCCGTCGGCCGGACGAGGAGCCACGAACGTGACAGAGCTGCACCCCCCGCAGGGCGACGCTGCCCGCGGCGGCGTCGCCGAAGTCGGCGGGGGTGCGTCTCCCGGTGTCCCTGTGCGGGACATCCCCCAGGCTACTGTGACGCGTCTCGCGACGTATCTGCGGGTCCTCGGAATGCTCGCCGACGAGGGCACGCTCATCGTCTCGAGCGAGGAACTCGCCACCGCGTCCGGGGTCGGTTCCGCGAAGCTTCGCAAGGATCTGTCCTTTCTCGGGCCCAACGGGGTGCGCGGCGTCGGCTACGACGTGCTGCGCCTGCAGGCCCGCATCGAGAACGCACTCGGCCTCGACCGGGGGCACCGCGTGGTGCTCGTCGGCGTCGGCAATCTCGGCCGTGCCCTGGCCGGGTACGCCGGCTTCGACCGCCGAGGGTTCACGATGGCCGGACTGTTCGACGCCGACCCGGCGCGGGTGGGGACGCGGGTGGGGAACCTGACCATCCGCCACGTCGACGGGCTCGAAGCGGCCGCCCGCGAACTCGGTGCCACGATCGGCGTCATCGCCACCCCGGACGCCGCCGCCCAGGGTGTGTGCGACCTGCTGGTGCGCTCCGGTGTCCGGTCCGTGCTGAGCTTCGCCTCGGCGCCCCTCGCGGTGCCCGACCATGTCGAGGTCCGGCGGGTCGACCTGTCCGTGGAAATGCAGGTCCTCTCGTTCCACAGCGCCCGCAACGACGCACTCGCCCAGGTGGCGGGCGGCAGTCACGCGGGCCTGACCGACACCCGGCGCGCCGCGTCGGGGCTCACCGCGCCGAGCGCGAACGGGCACACCGCATCAGGAACGCCGAGCCCAGTGGCCTCGGCAGCGACAAGAAACGGATCGGTGATTGCGCCGTGAGTGTTCTCCTCGTCGGGGTCTCGCACAGGACCGCGCCCGTCTCGGTCCTCGAGAAGGTCGCCGTCACCGACACCGATCGACCCAAGCTGACCGACAAGATGATGGCCTCCGACCACATCTCGGAGGCGATGATCGTCTCCACCTGCAACCGGGTGGAGATCTACGCGGTGGTCGACGCGTTCCACGGTGCGCTGGCCGACGTCAGCGAGCTCATGGCCGAGCACTCGGGCCTGACCCTCGTCGACCTGCACAAGCACGCGTACGTGCGCTACAGCGAGGCGGCCGCCGAGCATCTGTTCGCCGTGGCCAGCGGGCTGGACTCCATGGTGGTCGGCGAGCAGCAGATCCTCGGCCAGATCCGTACCGCCTACGCGAGCGCCGACGCCCAGCAGGCCGCCGGCCGGGCCCTGCACGAGCTGGCCCAGCAGGCGCTGCGCGTGGGCAAGCGGGTGCACACCGAGACCGGCATCGACGCGGCGGGTGCCTCCGTCGTGTCGGTGGCGCTGGACAAGGCCGCGACATCGCTCGACGGTCTCGCCGGCCGCACCGCCGCCGTGATCGGCGCGGGCGCGATGGGCGGGCTCGCCGTCGCGCACCTCACCCGCGCCGGAATCGGGCGCATCGTGGTGGTCAACCGGACCCGCGAGCGCGCCGAGCGGCTCGCCGAGACCGCACGCGGCAACGGCGTCGAGGCCGACGTCATGCCGTTCGAGCGGCTCGCCGCCGCGTTGTCGCAGGCCGATGTGGCCGTCACCTGCACGGGGGCCGTCGGTACGGTCGTCACCCTCGCCGACGCGCACCGGGCCCTCGCCCAGCCCGAGCGCAGCACCCGCCCGCTGGTGATCTGCGATCTCGGCCTGCCGCGCGACGTGGAGCCTGCCGTCTCGGGTCTGCCCGGCGTCACCGTCTTCGACATGGAGTCGCTGCAACGCGATCCCGCGGCCGGGGCCGCCGCCTCCGACACCGAGGCCGCCCGCTCGATCGTCGCCGGCGAACTCGCCGACTACCTCGCGTCCCAGCGCCTCGCCGAGGTCACCCCCACCGTCACCGCCCTGCGCCAGCGTGCCGCCGAGGTCGTCGAGGGCGAGCTGCTGCGGCTCGAGTCCCGGTTGCCGGGGCTCGACGACGGTCAGCGCGGGGAGGTCGCCCGCACGGTGCGCCGCGTCGTGGACAAGCTGCTGCACGCGCCGACGGTGCGCGTCAAGCAACTGGCGTCCACCCCCGGCGGCGACCAGTACGCCGAGGCGCTGCGCGAGCTGTTCGAACTGCGTCCGGGTGCCGCCGAGGCCGTCGCCACCCCGGTGGCGAAGGAGCTCGGCGCGCTGCCCGACGTGACCGGCGCGACCGATCTCTCGGCCGCGCTGGATCCGGCCGTCACCACGGAGCTGCAGGCTCCCCGGAAGCAGTTTCCCGGCCCGCTGGGGGCTCCCCGAGAGGAAAGGCAGGCATGAGCGCCGAGGTCGCATCGGACACCCGGATCGAAGCCGGGACCGGCAGCCGCACGCTGCGGATCGGAACGCGCGGCAGCCTGCTGGCGACCACGCAGGCGGGCACCGTCCGGGACGCGCTGATCGCCGCCGGCCATCCCGCCGAGCTGGTCGTCATCACCACCAAGGGCGACGTGACCGCCGGTCCGGTCGAGCGGATCGGCGTCGGCGTCTTCACCGCCGAGCTGCGCGAGGCGCTGCTCGCCGGCGACGTCGACCTGGCCGTGCACTCGTACAAGGATCTGCCGACCGCGCAGGATCCGCGTCTGGTGATCGCGGCCGTGCCGCCGCGTGAGGATCCGCGGGACGCGCTCGTCGCCCGCGACGGCCTGGTGCTCGGCGAACTGCCGCCCGGCTCCCGCGTGGGCACCTCCGCGCCGCGGCGCCGTGCCCAGCTCGCCGCCATGGGCCTGGGCCTCGACATCCAGCCGCTGCGCGGGAACATCGACACCCGGCTCGGGAAGGTCGCGTCCGGCGAACTGGACGCCATCGTCATCGCCCGGGCGGGGCTCTCGCGCATCGGCCGCCTCGACCGGATCACCGAGTCGCTCGAGCCGGTGCAGATGCTGCCGGCGCCCTCCCAGGGGGCCCTCGCGGTCGAATGCCGCGCCGGGGACACCGCACTGATCGAGATCCTCGCCGGCCTCGACGACCGCGCCAGCCGCGTCGCGGTCGTCGCCGAACGGGCCCTGCTCGCCGAGCTCGAGGCCGGCTGCACCGCCCCGGTCGGGGCCGTTGCCGAGGTCGTCGAATCCCTCGACGACGACGGCCGCGTGATCGAGGAGCTGTCCGTGCGCGGCTGCGCCGCCGCCCTGGACGGCTCGGACGTGCTGCGCGCGAGCGCCGTCGGCGATCCCGACCGCGCGGAGGAGCTGGGCCGGGCGGTGGCCCGCGAGTTGCTCGATCTCGGTGCGCGCGAGCTGATGACCAGCCGTGCGGACGACGCGCCGGAACAGGGCACCGCAGATGTTTGACGCCCTCCGTCCACACCCCAGGTTTCCCCTTACCGCAGATTTGACCGCACTGGAGAATGACCGATGAGCCGAGTCCGTAAGCACAATCCCGGACGGATCCTGTTCGTGGGAGCTGGGCCGGGCGACCCGGCTCTGCTGACCGTGCGAGCCCGCGACGTGCTCGCGGGCGCGACGATCGCCTTCACCGACCCCGACGTCGACAAGGGGGTGGTCGCGCTCGTCGGTACCACCGCCGGCCGGGACCCGGAGACCGGGGAGCCCGTCGCCGAGGTGCGTCCCGCGCTGGGCGAGCCCACCGAGGTCGCCAAGACCCTCGTCGCGGAGGCGAAGAACGGCCACGACGTCGTGCGCCTCGTCGCCGGTGATCCGCTGACCACCGACTCGGTGATCGCCGAGGTCAACGCCGTCGCCCGCACCCAGGTGGTGTTCGAGGTCCTGCCGGGCCTGACCCCCGGCTCGGCCGTGCCGAGCTACGCGGGCATGGCCCTGGGCTCGTGCCACACCGAGGTCGACGTGCGCGGCGAGGTGGACTGGGCGGCGCTCGCCGCCGCGCCCGGCCCGCTGGTGCTGCACGCCACGTCCGGTCACCTCGCGGAGACCGCCAGCGCCCTCGTCGAGCACGGGCTGGCGCCGCAGACCCCCGCGGCGATCACCGTCCGGGGCACGACCCGTCAACAGCGCACCGTCGAGGCCACCCTCGCCACGCTCAACGATGCCGGCTCCGAGTTGGTGGGGCCGCTCATCGTCACCGTCGGCAAGATCGTCTCGCAGCGCGGCAAGCTCTCGTGGTGGGAGTCCCGCGCGCTGTACGGCTGGACGGTGCTGGTGCCGCGCACCAAGGAGCAGGCCGGGGAGATGAGCGAGCGGCTCGTCGCGCACGGCGCCATCCCGATCGAGGTGCCGACCATCGCCGTCGAGCCGCCCCGCAGCCCGGCCCAGATGGAGAGGGCCGTCAAGGGTCTCGTGGACGGCCGCTACCAGTGGGTGGTGTTCACCTCGACCAACGCGGTGCGCGCGGTGTGGGAGAAGTTCGAGGCGTTCGGCCTCGACGCCCGCGCCTTCTCGGGCGTGAAGATCGCGTGTGTCGGGCAGGCGACGGCGGACAAGGTGCGCTCGTTCGGGATCACCCCCGAGCTGGTGCCCTCCGGTGAGCAGTCCAGCGAGGGCCTGCTGGCCGAGTTCGCCCCGTACGACGACGTTTTCGACCCGGTCAACCGGGTGCTGCTGCCGCGCGCCGACATCGCCACCGAGACCCTCGCCGAGGGCCTGCGCGAGCGGGGCTGGGAGATCGACGACGTGACGGCCTACCGCACGGTGCGGGCAGCGCCGCCGCCGGCCGAGACCCGCGAGATGATCAAGACCGGTGGGTTCGACGCGGTGTGCTTCACCTCGTCCTCGACGGTCCGCAACCTCGTGGGTATCGCCGGTAAGCCGCACGCACGCACCATCGTCGCGTGCATCGGGCCGAAGACCGCGGAGACCGCGATCGAGTTCGGCCTGCGGGTGGATGTGCAGCCGGAGACCGCCCAGATCGGTCCCCTGGTGGAGGCGCTCGCCGAGCACGCCGCCCGGCTGCGGGCCGAGGGCGCGCTGCCGCCGCCCCGCAAGAAGTCCCGCGCCCGCCGCTGACCCACCGTGCGCGGTTCCGGTGGCTGCCGCTACCGAAACCGCGCACGGCTTGCATGGAAGGTGAGTCCGCCGATGTATCCCGATGTCCGTCCCCGCAGGCTGCGCACCACCCCGGCCATGCGCCGGCTGGTCGCCGAAACCTCCCTCGAGCCGCGGCATCTGGTGCTGCCGATGTTCGTCGCCGACGGGCTCGACGCGCCGCGCGAGATTCCCTCGATGCCCGGCGTGTACCAGCACACCCCCGACTCGCTGCCGGCCGCGGCGACCGCCGCGGTCGAGGCCGGTGTCGGCGGGCTGATGCTCTTCGGCGTGCCGCGGGCCGAGGACAAGGACGCCCGCGGATCCGGCGGCACCGACCCGGAGGGCGTGCTCAACCGCGCGCTGCGCGACCTGCGCGCCGAACTCGGCGACGCGACGGTCCTGATGGCCGACACGTGCCTCGACGAGTTCACCGACCACGGTCACTGTGGCGTCCTGGGCGCTTCGGGTGAGGTGGACAACGACGCGACGCTCGAGCGGTACGCGGAGATGGCCGTCGCGCAGGCCGAGGCGGGCGCGCACCTGCTCGGGCCGAGCGGGATGATGGACGGCCAGGTCGCGTCGATCCGGGCGGCGCTCGACGCCGCGGGGCATCAGGACGTGGGGCAGATCGCGTACTCCGCGAAGTACGCGTCGGCGTTCTACGGGCCGTTCCGCGACGCGGTGGGTTCCTCGCTCGAGGGCGATCGGCGCACCTACCAGCAGGATCCGGCGAACCGTCGGGAGGCGCTGCGCGAAGTCGATCTCGATCTCGCCGAGGGCGCCGACCTGGTGATGGTCAAGCCCGCGATGTCGTACCTCGACGTGCTGCGCGAGGTCGCGGACCGCTCGGACGTGCCCGTCGCGGCGTATCAGATCTCCGGCGAGTACGCGATGATCACCGCCGCCGCGCAGAACGGCTGGATCGACCGGGACGCGGCAATTCTGGAGTCGCTGACGAGTATCCGCCGCGCCGGCGCCGACATCGTGCTCACCTACTGGGCGGCCGAGGTCGCGGGCCGGCTCACGTGAGCACGCCCGAACCGTCGCAGTGGCCCGGGCCGCCGGCCACGCCGCCCGGGACGGCGCCGGGGGAGCGGCGCCCCACCCCCGTGGACGTGGAGACCGCGTTCCAGCTGTGGTGTGCGGTCGCGGTCCTGGGCCTGGTGTACCTCGGTGCGAGCGTGGCGCTGATGTGGGAGCGCAGGGACGAGTTCGTCGACCAGATGACGGCCGAGCTGGCCCGGCAGACGCCCCCGGTGGAGATGCCCCGGGAATCGGTGGAGTCGTTGCTGCCGTTGGGTTTCGGGATCACCGCCGTCCTGGGCCTGGCCTTCACCGGCCTGTTCCTGCTGGTGGTCTTCGCGATGCGCCGCGGCCGGAACTGGGCGCGCATGCTGCTCACGATGATCGGCGTCTTCCTGACCTTCACGGCGCTCCCCACGGTGTTCGGCGTCGGTGCGCTGGGCGGTGGGGCCGGACTCGTGATCGGCCTCGTGAGCATCCTGCAGGGTGTGTGCTCGGTCGGGGCGATCGTGCTCATGCACCGCCGCGAGCCGAACCTGTACTTCCTTCGGTTGCCCCCGAGCTGACCCCCCGGGCGCGCGGAGTACGGTGTCTGACGACCCACGGCCCGCGCGGTCGTTCCCGACGAGCGAAGAGGACTTTCATGCAGGTGGAGCCCCGGCCCTACGGTCGTCGTCGTGAGCTGGTTCTGATCGGCCTCATCGCCGTCCTGGGTGTGGTGACCCTGGTGCTGGTCGTCGTTCCGGGCATGCTCAGCGCCTGATCGCGACGTGAGCGAGCCGGCCGAGCCCCGATTCCACGAGCCCGGTGCGCATTGGCGCACCGTGGCGCTCGGCCCGGTGCTCTGCGTCGTCGTGCTCGCGGTGGAGCTGCTGACCGGGCCGGTGGTCCACTGGGTCTCCCTGCCGGTGATCGCTCTCGTCCTCAGCGGTTTCGCGTACGTGACGGTCGTCGCGGCCCGGCGGCACGTGAGCGTGGAGCTGACCGCGGCGACGCTGCGCCTCGGCACCGAGGAGCTGCCGCTCGAGGAGATCGACGCGGTGCTGCCGCCGGCCGATCCCCGGGCCCGCGAACCCGAGCGCTGGGAGACGGCCCGGCCGCTGGGGGAGCTGTCGAACGTGCCGCGGGGTCGCACGGCCGTCGGCCTGCGGTTGCGCGGCGGCGCCCTGGTGCGGGCCTGGGCCAGGGACCACGAGCGGCTGCGGTCCGAACTCGGGACGGTGCTGGCCGAGCGCGCCGATCCACCCTTGCTTTAATACCCCCTAGGGGTACGATGCGGGTATGGCCGGATACACCCCGCACCAGGAGGACCTGCTCAAGCGCCTGCGCCGGATCGAGGGACAGGTTGCGGGCATTGCCCGGATGATCGAGGACGACCGCTACTGCATTGACGTCCTGACCCAGGTTTCCGCCGTCACCAAGGCCCTGCAGACGGTCTCGCTCAAGCTGCTGGACGCGCACCTGGCCGGCTGCGTCGTCGACGCCGCCCGGCAGGGCGGACCGGAGGCCGACGCGAAGATCCAGGAGGCCTCGGACGCGATCGCCCGCCTCGTTCTCAAACCCTGATCGCCCGAGGAGCCCGATCGGCATGCGGATCGCCCACGGACTGTGCGCTGCGGGACTGGCGTGCGTCCTGACGGCGTGTGCGCCGGAGGAGCCCGCGCGGACGGTGCTCTCGGGTACGCCGAGCGCGGTCCCCGAGTCGCCGGCCGCGCCGCGGGTCACCGTCACCACCGTCGTCGACGGTCTCGACCATCCGTGGGACGTGGTGCAGGCCCCCGACGGGACGCTGCTGACCGGGGAACGGTCGGGCCGGTTCGTCGTCCGGCGGCCCGACGGGCGCGTCGAGGAACTGCGCGCCGACCTGCCGGACCTGTACGCGGTGGGGGAGACCGGGCTCATGGGCGTGGCGCTCGGCCACGACTTCGAGTCCAGCCGCACCGTCTACGCGTGCCAGGGGCACCGCGACCCCGACGACGTCCGCGTCTACGCCTGGACCGTCGATCCCGGCTGGACCACGATGACGCGGCAGCGCACCGTCGTCGAGGGCCTGCCCGTCGCCCGCGGCGGGCGCCACGGCGGCTGCCGGATCCTCGCGCACCCCGACGGCACCCTGTACATCGGCACGGGCGACGCCACCCGCCCGACGGCGCCGCAGGATCCGGCCGGCCTCGGCGGCAAGGTGCTGCACCTGAACCCCGACGGGTCGCCGGCGCCCGGCAACCCGGATCCGGGCAGCGTCGTGTTCACCCTCGGCCACCGCAACGTGCAGGGGCTGGCGCTGCAGCCCGGCACCGGCCGGCTCTACTCGGTGGAGCAGGGCAGCAGCCGCGACGACGAGGTCAACCTGCTCGTGCCGGGCGGCAACTACGGCTGGCGTCCCGACCGCGAACCCGGCACGTACGACGAATCGGTGCCGATGACCGATCCCGAGCGCGTGCCCGGCGCGATCCCGGCGGTGTGGAGTTCCGGCTCGCCCACCATCGCCACCCCGGGGCTGGCGTTCGCGGCCGGGCCGGCGTGGGGCCCGTGGTCCGGTGCGCTCGTCGTCAGCAGCCAGCAGGACGAGAAGCTCCTGCTGCTGCGCCTGTCCGGTGACGGCCGCAGCGTCACCGAGTCGGCGACGCTGCTCGAGGGGGAGTACGGCCGCCTGCGGTCGCTCACCTCGCTGCCCGACGGCTCGCTCCTCGTCACCACCGACAACGGCTCCGGCGACAAGATTCTGCAGGTCGCCCCCGTCTAGCGTGCCCCTGGGTCGACGCGCCGCGCGCCCGCGCCGTCCTCGCCCAGCCGATCGCCCGGATTGAACAGTGTGCACGCCTGCAGCGACAGGCAGCCGCAGCCGATGCACCCCGCCAGTTCGCGCTGCATCCGGTCGATCGCCTGCTTGCGTTCCGCGAGGCGCTCGTGCCATGCCCGCGAGATGCGCATCCAGTCCCGTCGGGTCGGGGGCCTGTCGGCCGGCAGCGCCGAGAACACCTCGGCCACCTCGGCGAGCGGAATGCCGAACCGGGTCGCCAACTGGATGATCGAGATGCGCCGGATCGTGTGCCGGGGGAAGCGGCGCGTGCCGCCTGCGGTGCGGTGTGCCGTCACAAGTCCCAGCGACTCGTAGTAGCGAATCGCAGACACGGCGGCGCCCGTGCGCCGGGAGACTTCACCGATCGCCAGCAGTTCTTCGCTCGTGCGGCTCATCACGACTCCGTTCCCCGCGCTTGATCTCAAGTGCACTCGAGACTCTACAGTCACCGGCATGCACGGATCCACGACTCGCGCCGGCTCCTGGCCGGAACTTCTCGGGCGCGAATACCTCGGTACAGCATCGGTTCTCGCCGGCGGAGTTGCCCTCTACGCCACCAACGTGTACCTCACCACGAGCCTGCTGCCGACCGCGGTCGAGGAGATCGGCGGCCACGCCTACTACGCGTGGACGGCGACGGTGTTCCTCATCGCGTCGGTGATCTCCTCGACGGCCGTGGCCCGCCTCCTCGCCGCCCGCGGACCCCGGGGCGCCTACCTCGTGGCGCTCGGGACCTTCGCGGCCGGCACCCTCGTGTGTGCGCTCGCCCCGTCCATGGAGACGCTGCTGGCGGGCCGGGCGGTCCAGGGACTCGGCGGCGGCCTGCTCGCCGGGCTCGGCTACGCCGTTCTGAACAGTGCACTGCCCGAACGCCTCTGGAGCCGCGGCGCGGCGCTCGTATCGGCGATGTGGGGCGTGGGGACCTTTGCGGGACCCGCCGTCGGCGGCGTGTTCGCCCAGTTCCACGCCTGGCGATGGGCGTTCGGCGCGCTAGTGGTCTGCACGCTCGCGGTCGCCGCCGCGGTGCCCTTCACCCTGCCGGCGCACGCCCGCGGATCGCGGGATGCCGGCAGGATTCCGCTCGGTTCGCTCGCCCTGCTCACCGCCGCGGCCCTGACGGTCAGCGTGGCCGCCGTCGTGACCGGCAGTGCGCCCACGATCGCCCTCATCGCGGTCGCGTCCGCTGCCGTGGTCGCGTTCGTCGCCGTCGACCGCCGCAGCCCGCACGGCATCCTGCCCGCGGCGACGTTCACCACCGCCCGGCTGCGCTGGGTGTACCTGACGATCGCAGTGCTGGCGGTCGCCTCGACCGCCGAGACGTTCGTCCCGTTGTTCGGGCAGCGCCTCGCCGGCCTCGCGCCGCTGGCCGCCGGCTTCCTCGGCGCCGCGCTCGCGGTGGGGTGGACGCTCGGCGAGATCCCGAGCGCCTCGGCGTCCGCGCCACGGACCGTGCACCGCATCGTGGTGAGCGCTCCGGTGCTCGTCGGCCTCGGTCTCGCGCTCATGGCGACCGTCGTGCGTGACGAGGCCGGACCGGCTGCGGTCGCGGCGTGGGTCACGGGACTGGTCGTCGCGGGCGCGGGCATCGGCATCGCGTGGCCGCACCTCGCGGTCGGCGCGATGAACGCCGTCGCCGACCCGCGCGAAAGCGGCAGGGCGTCCGCCGCGATCAACACCGTCCAGTTGATCGCGAACGCGTTCGGCGCAGCACTGGCCGGGGTCCTCGTCAACGCGGGACAACCGTCCGACGTGCGCTCGGCGCGGCTCCTGCTGTTCGGGTTCGCGGCCGTGGCGGTGCTCGGCGTGCTCGCCGCGCGCCGCGCGGTTCCGGCCCGCGCGCACCGGCTCCGGTCGGTCCCGGCGGACTCCTCCGCAGCGGAACCCGAACGAATCTGACGCCGCCGCGCGTGTCGTCGCCGTCCGGCGCATCGCCTTCCGTAACATCGCCGGGATCCGGCGAGGAGGAGATGCGCGTGCGAATCCCGGGGAGGTGCGCGGCGGCGATCGCAGCGGGCGTGCTCGCGGCAGGGGCGCCGAGCGCCCACGCGGCGCCACCCGAGGCGGGCGCGCTGCCGGCGCTGACCGTGACGCCACTGATGGAGGGGCTGAGCAAGCCCTGGGACGTCGTCGCCGCGCCGGACGGGACGATCCTCACCGGAGAACGCAGGGGCCGCTTCGTGGCCCGTGGCCCGGACGGTGACGTCCGCGACGTGCGCGCCGACCTGTCCGACCTGTACGCCGAGGGCGAGACCGGTCTGATGGGACTGGCGCTGGCGCCCGATTTCGGGACGAGCCGGACCCTCTACAGCTGCCAGGGTCATCGCGGCCCGGACGGCACCGACATCCGCGTGCAGTCGTGGACGGTCGATGCCGGATGGACGGAATTGACCCGTGGTGCCACCGTGCTCGCCGGCATTCCGGCCGGGCAGGGCGGCCGTCACGGCGGCTGCCGGCTGCTCGCCCACCCCGACGGATCGCTGTACGTCGGCACGGGCGACACCGCCGACCCCCAGGTTCCTCAGGACCGGAACAGCCTGGGCGGCAAGGTGCTCCACATCGATCCCGACGGCACTCCCGCGGCGGGCACCCCCGATCCGAACAGCCCGGTGTTCACTCTCGGCCACCGCAACGTGCAGGGACTGGCGCAGCGTCCCGGCACCGGCGAACTCTATGCGGTCGAGCAGGGCACCGGCCGCGACGACGAGGTGAATCTGCTGCTGCCGGGTGGCAACTACGGCTACCGGCCCGACCGCTTCCCGTTCGTCTACGACGAGTCGGTGCCCATGACCGACCCGGCCCGCGTTCCGGGGGCGATCGGGGCCGTGTGGAGTTCCGGCGCCCCCACCCTCGCGACTCCCGGCGGCACGTTCGTCGCCGGTGCCGGCTGGAACGGGTGGGACGGCGCACTGGTGATCACGAGCCAACAGCAGGAGAAGCTGCTGTTCCTCGAACTCACCGCCGACGGCCGCGCGGTGGACGAGACCGCGACCGCGCTCGAGGGCCGATTCGGCCGGCTGCGGTCGGTGACCGCGCGGCCCGACGGGGCACTGCTCGTCACGACGGACAACGGAAGCGGCGACCGCGTCCTGCTGGTGGAACCTACCGCCGACTGAGAGGGCGAGACGATGTGCTCACCGACGGTGCTCGACCGGGTGTATCGCGAGATCCAGGACAGCCGAAGCCGATTCGGCCGCCGGTCCTTCCTCGCCGCAGTGGGCGTGACCGCCGCGGGCCTCGCCGCGACGCCCGCCGCACGGGCCGGCGGGAACACCACCCCCGTGCGGGCCGACGCGGTGATCGACCTGACCCACACGCTGACCCCGCAGTTCCCGGTCTGGCCCGGCAACGAGCAGTTCACGATGCGTCCCGTCGCAACGCTCGACACCGGGCGGTTCGCCGTCAACGAGATGTCGCTGTGGGAGCACACCGGCACCCATCTCGATGCCCCGGCCCACATCGTGCGCGGCGGCGCCACCGTCGAGGCGCTGCCGGTGCGCGACTTCGTGGCCCCGCTCGCCGTCGTCGACATCGCCGGCAAGGCCGCGCAGGACGACGACTCCGTGGTCACCGTCGCCGACGTGGCGGCCTGGGAACAGCAGCACGGCCCGATCCCGCCGGGCGCGTTCGTCGCGATGCACTCGGGCTGGGAGGCCCGCCTCGCCGACCCCGCCCGCTTCGTCAACGCCGACGCGCTGCGCATCCCGCACGCGCCGGGATTCGACCGCGACGCCGTGCGGATGCTCGTGCACGAACGGAACGTCGTGGGGCTCGGCGTCGACACCCTCAGCCTCGACCGGGCGAGCAGCAGCGACTTCGGCGCCCACGTGGAGCTGCTCGGCGCGGGCCGCTACGGCATCGAGGCGATGGCGAACCTCGCGGCCGTGCCGCCGCGCGGCGCGACCGTCGTCGTCGGCGCGCCCAAGCACGTCGGCGGCACCGGCGGACCGTGCCGGGTGCTGGCACTGGTCTGATCCGCGCACCCGGCCCGGCGGGTCAGCCGAGGCGACCGGCGTCCGTGCCCGGACCGTCGAGCATCGCCGACCCCAGCAGGTGCTCCGGCACGCCGAGACCCTCGACGAGCGTCGTCACGTGCGGGCGCAGGGTCCGGCAGCGTTCGTTGATGCCGCGTGACACGGCCTTCGCCCGCTCCACCGACAGCTGCCGGTGCTCCATGTACCAGGCCTTGTCCTCGTCGATGACACTCAGCGCGTACAGGTCGCACAGGTCCGACAGCAGCTCGCGGCCCGCCTCGTCGGGACACGAGTCGATGCCCGCGACGAACGCCTCGAGCACGACCCGGTCGATGTGGGCCTGCGCGGCGTGCAGCACGTGGTCCTGCACGAAGTTGAACGCGTCGAACATGTTCTCCTCGCGCTTCGACGCGGCCTGCAGCCGCCGCGCCGCCGTCGAGAGCAGGTACTGCTCCCGGGACTCGAACATCGCCATCTGCGTGCCCCGGTCGAAGAGGCTGCCGTCCTCCTCGTTGTCCTTCCGGGTGTCGACGAGGGTCTGGAGGATCTGCTGCGCGGCGGTGCGCTTCTTGACGATGTCCGACACCGTGACGGCGGCGAACTTCATCCACTCCACCGGGCTCATCCCGCGGACCTCGTCCGCGTAGGCGGTGAGCAGTTCCTTGGCGACGAGCTGGGTCAGCACGTGGTTGTCGCCCTCGAAGGTGGTGAACACGTCGGTGTCCGCCTTCAACGCCGTCAGCCGGTTCTCGGCCATGTATCCGGCGCCGCCGCAGGCCTCGCGGCACTCCTGGATGGCGCGCGTCGCGTGGGCGGTGTTGGCGACCTTCAGTCCGGCGGCGCGGCTCTCGAGCTCACGCTGCTCCTGGGGGTCGACGTCGTCGACGGGCGTGGTCTGGATCCGGTCCATGGTCGAGACCAGCTCGTTCTGCGCGAAGGTCAGCGCGTACGACCTCGCGATGAGCGGCAGCAGGCGGCGCTGATGCACCAGGTAGTCCATCAGCAGCACCTCGTTCTCGTCGCCCGGGGCGCTGAATTGGCGGCGCTGCAACGCGTACCGCGTCGCGATCGACAGCGCGACGCGGGCCGCGGCACCCGCCGAGCCGCCGACGGTGACCCGGCCCCGCACGAGCGTGCCCACCATGGTGAAGAAGCGGCGGTTCGGGTTCTCGATCGCCGAGACGTAGGTCCCGTCGGGCTCGACGTCGGCGTACCGGTTGAGCAGGTTCTCCCGCGGGATCCGCACGTGGTCGAACATGATCCGCCCGTTGTCCACGCCCGGCAGGCCGCCCTTGTGGCCGCAATCGGAGGTGGTGACGCCGGGCAGGTCGTCGCCGTTCTCGTCGCGGATCGGCACGACGAAGCAGTGCACGCCCTGGGACTTGCCCCCGGTGATCAGTTGCGCGAACACCGCGGCGACCGTCGCGTGCTGCGCCGCGCCGCCGATGTAGTCCTTGCGTGAGGACGGGGTGGGGGAGTGGATCACGAACTCCTCGGTGCCCGGGTCGTACGACGCCGTCGTCTCGAGCGACTGGACGTCGGAGCCGTGACCGGTCTCGGTCATCGCGAAGCAGCCGAGCAGATCGAGGTCGATGAGCGGGCCGAGGTAGCGCTCGTGGTGACGGGTCGTGCCGAGATTCTCGATCGCGCCGCCGAACAGGCCCCACTGCACCCCGGCCTTGACCATCAGCGACAGGTCCGACATGGCGAGCATCTCGATCGACGCCACCGCACCACCGGCGTCGCCGCCCCCGCCCACCGCCTTGGAGAAGCCCGCCCGGGCATAGCCGGATTCGGCGAGCATCCGCATCTGCTTCAGCGTGATCGCCCGGGCCGCGTCCAGGTCCGGCGTGTAGTGCGGGGCGAACTCGGGCCGGTCCAGATCCGCGCGGGCCCGCTCGCGCGCCTGCCGCCACGCGCCGTCCAGGGTGATGCGGATGTGCTCAGCTGTGGTCGTCATGGACTCGACACTAGGACGATTCGGGCCCCTCGTGTGGGTATGTGAGAACGCCGGTATCGGCTGCAGGATGCGCCCAGTCCGTCGGGACGTCCGCGCCGCCTTCCGGACTGACCCGTGTCCCGACGCGGGCCAGCAGGGGGGTCGGAGCGATCGGTCCCGCGAAGAGGGCCTGGCCCAGCCCGAACGTCGTGGCGCGGTGCAGCATCGCCGGCGGGACGTGCGAGAACAGGTGTGCGAGCTCCTCGATCGGTGCTGCCGTTCATGCGCATCAGCAACAGGTTGTCGCACTGGGACACGACGTTCGGATGCACCTTCCCGGGGCGCTGCGTGGCGACGAACAGGTGCAGCCCGAACTTGCGGCCCTCGCCGGCGATGAGCACTCCCAGATCCGCGGTGCTCGACGACAACGGGTCCGCCGTGGCCGACGGCAGGATGTTGTGCGCCTCGTCCACCACCAGGAGCATCGGCAGGCGGCGCCGCCGCAGCATCCACAGCCGGCCCAGCAGGCCGAGCGCCACCGCGGCCCGCTCGCCGGGGGAGTTCAGGCTGCCGAGATCGATCACGAAGCACCGGCCCGCCGTCATGTCGAGTTCGGCGGCCGAGCGTTCGTCCCCCCGGCGCCACAGCTCCCACGCCGCGATCCCCAGGTTGTCGATGCGGGTCGCGAGACGCGCGGTCGCGGGGTCGGCCGCCGCCGCGGACCGCACGTCCGCGACCGAGTAGGGGACGGCGAGGGAGGCGGTGACGCGGCGCAACGCCGAGTACTCGTCGAGGTCGTGCACCGGGTCCAGGCGCAGCAGCAGCGCCTGCGCGACGAGGGGAAGGTCGCTGAGATCCAGGCACAGCAGGTGGTCGGAGTCGGCGCCGCGGGCCCGTACCACCCGCACTCCGGTCGCGGCCTCGCGATGCCGGCGCGCGGCGGGGGAGTCGTCCCCCGGATCCCGCAGCCGGCCGAGCTGCACGTGGTCGGAGTTGGGGTCGAGCACCACGATCGGCAGGGTCGTCGCGACGAGCAGCCGTTCGAGGACCGCGCCGGTCGTGTACGTCTTGCCGGAGCCGGACTGGCCGCACATGAAGGTGTGCCGGGCGAAGCCCGCCGGGTGCAGCCGCGCCGGCACCGCCGGGGCGTGCAGCATGGTGCCCACGTCGAGGGTGCCGGCGAGCGCGGCGGCGATCGTCGCGGTCTCGGCCTCGGTGGCCGGACGCACATGCCGCTCGGGAAACGGCTCCGTCTCCGGCGTGGCGACGAACCGGCCGTCGCCGAACACCCCCAGGACGGTCGCGGAACCCGCCAGCGTCCGCACCATCGCCCGGCCCCGCACCGATCGCACCGGCAGACCCGGTTCGTCGACGGTGACGTCGACGTCGGCGCCCTCGCGTTCGACGATGCGCACGCTGCGGACCTGCACGGCGAGGCGGCGCCCGTCGTCGAGTTCGACGACCGCGAACCCGCCGACGTCGACACCGACGTCCACCGGTCCGGTGAGAAGTACCTCACGGCCGTCGGCGGACAACGCGGCGGTGACCACCCGGAAACGGTCCGCGAGGGCGATCCGGACGTCGTCGAACGAGACCATGGTCACATTCCTACCGGAACGACCGCCGTTGCAGGGTCCACGCCTTTTGGCAAATCCCGCGAAACTGGGACACTGGAGGTCGTGACTGCGACCCCCGATGCATCTCGCGCCCGCGACTCCGTATCCACCGCACTGTTCGACCGGGCGTCGAAGGTGATTCCCGGGGGTGTGAACTCTCCGGTCCGCGCATTCGGATCGGTCGGCGGTACCCCGCGCTTCGTCGCGTCCGCCTCGGGCTACACGCTGACCGACGTGGACGGCAATTCCTATGTCGACCTGGTGTGTTCGTGGGGGCCGATGATCCTCGGCCACGCGCACCCGGCGGTCGTCGACGCGGTGTGCAGCGCCGCCTCGACGGGCCTGTCGTTCGGCGCGCCGACGGCCGGTGAGGTGGAACTCGCCGAGGAGATCGTGGCGCGCATCGAGCCCGTCGAGCAGGTCCGGCTCGTCAACTCGGGCACCGAGGCGACGATGAGCGCGGTGCGGCTGGCACGCGGATTCACCGGCCGAACCAAGATCGTCAAGTTTGCGGGCTGTTATCACGGTCACGTCGACGCCCTGCTCGCCGACGCCGGCTCCGGCGTCGCCACCTTCGGGCTGCCGACGTCGCCGGGTGTGACCGGTGCGCAGGCCGAGGACACCATCGTCGTGCCGTACAACGACCTCGAGGCGGTGCGCGCGGCGTTCGCGGCCAACCCGGGGAAGATCGCCGCGGTGATCACCGAGGCCGCCGCCGGCAACATGGGCACCGTCCCGCCGCTGCCGGGCTTCAACGCCGGCCTGCGCGAGCTGACCCGCGAGCACGGCGCGCTGCTGATCATGGACGAGGTGATGACCGGGTTCCGGGCGGGACCGGCCGGCTGGTACGGCATCGACGGTGTCGCCGGCGACCTCATGACGTTCGGCAAGGTGATGAGCGGCGGCCTGCCCGCGGCCGCGTTCGGCGGCCGCGCCGACGTCATGGCCCACCTCGCGCCGGCGGGGCCCGTCTACCAGGCCGGCACCCTGTCGGGTAATCCGGTCGCCGTCGCCGCCGGGCTGGCCAGCCTGCGCGCCGCCGACAGCGCCGCCTACGCCGCGCTCGACCGGAACGCCACCACCCTCGGACGGATGATCGGCGAGGCACTCACGGCCGAGGGCGTCGCGCACCGGGTCCAGTTCGCCGGCACGATGCTCAGCGTCTTCTTCACCGAGGATCCGGTGACCGACTACGCGCAGGCCAAGGCCGCGCAGACGTGGCGGTTCCCGGCGTTCTTCCACGCCCTGCTCGACCACGGCGTCTACGCCCCGCCCAGCGCGTTCGAGACGTGGTTCGTCTCCTCCGTGCTCGACGACGACGCGTTCTCCCGCATCGCCGACGCGCTGCCGCACGCAGCGAAGGCCGCGGCGGCCGCCACGGCCTGAGCGGGCCCTCCCACGCCACCACACCCGACGCACACCCGAGGAATTCCCACGTGACCGAACCTGCCCCGTCCGAGTCCCGCACCATCGTGCACGTGCTCCGGCACGGCGAGGTGCACAACCCCAGCGGCATCCTCTACGGCCGTCTGCCCGGCTTCCGGCTGTCCGTGACCGGGGAGGCACAGGCCCGGTCGGTGGCCTCGGCGCTCGCCGACCACGACGTCGCGCACATCGTCGCCTCTCCGCTCGAGCGGGCCCAGCAGACCGCCCAGCCGATCGCGGACAAGCACGGCCTGCCGGTGGCGACGGACGACAACCTCATCGAGGCGGGCAACCAGTTCGAGGGCCTGCGGGTCGCCGTCGGCGACGGGGCGTTGAGCCGGCCGCGGCACTGGTGGAAGCTGCGCGACCCCTTCACCCCGTCGTGGGGAGAGCCCTACCTGCAGATCGCGCACCGCATGCTCGCCGCCGTCAACGCCGCCCGCATCGCCGCGGTCGGCCGGGAGGCGGTGTGCGTCAGCCACCAGCTGCCGGTGTGGACGCTGCGCCGCTTCCTCGAGGGCGAGCGGCTGTGGCACAACCCGCAGCACCGTCAGTGCAGCCTCGCATCGATGACCTCGCTGGTGTACCAGGGCGACACCCTCGTCGACATCGTCTACTCCGAACCGGCCGGGGCTTCGGACCCGACCGTCCACGGCGCATGAGGCGCCGGGCCACGCGACGGGCGGCGCTGGCGGCGGCGCTGGCCTGCGGCCTCACTCTCACGTCGTGCGCCACCGGTGACGACGCCGTCGCCACCGGCGGCACCTTCGACTTCGTCTCGCCCGGGGGCCAGACCCGGATCTTCTACGACCCGCCCACGGACCGCGGCACCCTCGGTGCACTGTCGGGTGAGGACCTGATGAACGAGGGGCAGACCCTCTCGCTCGACGACTACGCCGGCCAGGTGGTGGTGCTCAACGTGTGGGGCCAGTGGTGCGCCCCGTGCCGCAGCGAGGCCGACGACCTCGAGCAGGTCTACGAGGCCACCAAGGATCAGGGCGTGCAGTTCCTCGGCATCAACGTCCGCGACAACCAGCGCGACAAGGCCCAGGATTTCGTCGTCGACAACCGGGTGGGCTACCCGTCGATCTACGACCCGTCGATGCGCTCGCTGCTCGCCCTGGGGGCGAACTACCCGACCTCGGTCGTACCGACCACGGTCGTCCTCGACCGTGACCACCGCGTCGCCGCCGTGTTCCTGACCGAACTGCTCGCGAGCGATCTGCAGCCGGTCGTCGAGCGCGTGGCCGCGGAAAGTCCGTCCGAGCAGTGACATGGGTGGTGCAGTGACATGGGTGGTGCAGTGGCATGGGTGGTGCAGTGGTGAGCAGTGATCCGCTGGTGAGCGAGGCCGTCCTCGCCGCGGGCATCGGGGACACCTTCCAGTCGGTCGCCTCGTCCGGCCCGCTGCTGCTGGCCCTCGGGGCGTGCCTGCTGGCCGGACTCGTGTCCTTCGCATCGCCCTGCGTGGTGCCGCTCGTGCCCGGTTACCTGTCCTATCTGGCCGGTGTCGTGGGTGCCGAGGCCCCCGCGGTGACCGCCGCCGAGGCGCGCGGGCGCACCACCACCGTCCGCGACGACGGGCGCCTGCGCGTCGCCGGGGCCGCCGCGCTGTTCGTCGCCGGATTCACGGTCGTGTTCGTCCTCGCCACCGCGTCGGTGTTCGGCGCGATCTCCGTGCTCTCCGTCAACCGCGAGGTGCTGATGCGGATCGGCGGGGTGGTCACCATCGTGATGGGCCTGGTGTTCGTCGGGCTGATCCCGGCGTTGCAGCGCGACACCCGCCCCGAACCCCGGCGCATCTCCGGACTGGCAGGCGCGCCGCTGCTCGGCGGCGTCTTCGCCCTCGGGTGGACGCCGTGCCTCGGTCCCACGCTCGCCGGGGTGATCTCCCTGGCCGCGGGGACCGAGGGCACCACCGCCGCGCGGGGCGTCGCGTTGATCGTGGCGTACTGCCTCGGCCTCGGGCTGCCCTTCGTCGTTCTCGCGCTGGGCTCGGCGCGGGCCCTGCGCGGGGTGGGCTGGCTGCGTGCCCACGCCCGCACCGTCCAACTCGTCGGCGGCTTCATGCTCGTGGCCGTCGGAATCGCCCTCGTCACCGGCGCCTGGGACGTGTTCGTCTCCTGGATCCGGGACGCCTTTATTTCCGAGGTCACGATGCCAATATGACGGCCACCGACACCCCCACCGCCCCACCGTCGCCGACCCCGCCGCCGCGGCAGGGCCCGGCCGGTCGCACCGCGGCGTTCGTCCGCAACACCTGGCGCGGCCTGACGTCGATGCGCACCGCGCTGGTGCTGCTGTTCCTGCTCGCGCTGGCCGCGATCCCCGGCGCGCTGCTGCCGCAGCGCAGCCTCAATTCCGGCAAGGTCGACGAGTACATCGCCGCGCGCCCGACCCTCGGGCCGCTCCTGGACCGGCTCGAGTTGTTCGACGTGTTCGGCAGCTTCTGGTTCACCGCGATCTACGTGCTGCTGTTCGTCTCCCTGATCGGCTGCATCCTGCCGCGCTGCACGGAGTACTACCGGGCGCTGCGCACCCGGCCCGTGCCGGCGCCGCGCAACCTGTCGCGGCTGCCGCACCACCTCGAGACCACGGTCGACGCCTCGCCCGAGGAGGTGCTCGCCCGGGTGCGCGGTCAGCTGCGGGGCTGGCGCATCGCCGAGCGCGGCGTGGAGACGACCGCGGGGCGCGGCGCGCGCGACGGCGAGCTCACGCTCTCCGCGGAGAAGGGGTACCTGCGCGAGGCCGGCAACCTGCTGTTCCACCTCGCGCTGGTGGGTCTGCTCGCCGCGGTCGCGGTGGGCAAGCTGTTCGGCTACGAGGGCCAGCGCATCCTGGTCGCCAACGGTGAGGAGTTCTGCACGAGCTCGCCGGCGGCGTTCGACTCGTTCCGCGCGGGCAACACCCTCGACGGCACGGGCCTGACTCCGATGTGCATCCGCGTGAAGGACTTCTCCGCGGACTATCTCGACAACGGGCAGGCCGAGATGTTCACCTCGAACATCGACTACCAGGCGGGGGCCGACCTGGCGACGAACACCTGGCGCGACGCGCAGCTGCGGGTCAACCACCCGCTGCGGGTCGGTAGCGACCGCGTCTACCTGCAGGGCCACGGCTTCGCGCCGTCCTTCACGGTGACGTGGCCCGACGGCGAGACCCGCACCGAGACGCTGCAGTGGCGGCCCGACGACGCGACCACCTTCCTCAGCAGCGGCGCGATGCGGTTCGACCCGCCGGGCGGGATGTACCCGGATCCCGACGAGCGGCGGCGCAACCAGATCGCGATAGAGGGCCTGTTCGCGCCCACCGCGGTGTTCCACGGCAACCTGTTGTCCTCCGGTTACCCGGCGCTGACCGATCCCGCCGTCGCGATCGACATCTACAAGGGCGACACGGGTCTCGACACCGGCACCCCGCAGTCGCTGTTCTCCCTCAACGGTGAGCTGATCAACCAGGGCCGGCTGGTCAAGCAGGACCGGGTGAACCTGTTCGCGGGGGAGAGCGTGACGCTCCCCGACGGGACACAGATCCGCTTCGACGGCGCGACCGATTTCGTGAACCTGCAGGTCTCGCACGACCCGGCGCAGACCTGGGTGCTGGTTTCGGCGATCACGATGATGGTGGGGCTACTGGTGTCGTTGCTGATCAAGCGCCGCCGGATCTGGGTGCGGGCCTACCCGGCCGGTACAGTGGCCGACGGGGAACGACGTACCGTAGTAGAACTCGGTGGTCTCGCCCGGACCGACCAGGCCGGATGGGGTGACGAGTTCGAGCGTCTGACCGGCCGATTGCTCGGCGACGACACGACCGCACGTGCGAAGGCAGCACAGGAGAAGAAGGCATGACCCTCAACGAGACCCTCGCGCAGTACAGCGACTGGGCATTCGAATCGGCGTTCGCGGTGCTGGTGCTCGCGCTGGTGTTGCTGATCGCCGAGTACGCCTCGCACCGGGCCGATCTCGTCGCCGAGCGTGAGCGCACGCTCGTCGCCGTCGGCGCGGCCGGCGAGCCGCCCTCGGCGCCGGACGGTCCGGGCCGGGTGGAGGAGCCGCGGGGCCGGACGCTGTCCGAGCGTCTCGGCAACATGGGGCGCGCGCTCGTCGTCGTGGTGGCCGCCCTGCAGGTCACGTCGATCGTGCTGCGCGGGCTGTCCACCGAGCGCTTCCCGCTCGGCAACATGTACGAGTTCGTGTCGATGGCGTGCGCCGCGGCGGTGCTGTTCGGCCTGGTGGTGCTGCGCCGGCCGGCCTACCGGATCATGTGGGTCTACCTTCTCGTGCCGGTGCTGATCCTGATGTTCCTCGCGGCGACCGTGCTGTACGCCGACGCCGCGCCCGTCGTGCCCGCCCTGCAGTCGTTCTGGCTGCCCATCCATGTGACCATCATCAGCGTCGGCAGCGGCATCTTCCTGGTCTCCGGCGTCGCCAGCCTGCTGTTCCTGCTGCGCATCCGGTTCCCGAAGGGCGAGGAGGGTCGCGGCGTGTTCGGCCGGATCGCCGAGCGCCTGCCGGACGCGCAGACCCTGGACCGTCTCGCGTACCGCACCACCATCATCGGGTTCCCGCTGTTCGGTGCCGGCATCATCCTCGGCGCGATCTGGGCCGAGGCCGCCTGGGGCCGGTTCTGGGGCTGGGATCCCAAGGAGACCGTCTCGTTCATCACCTGGGTGATGTACGCGGCGTACCTGCACGCCCGCGCGACGTCGGGCTGGCGCAACACGCGCGCGGCCTGGATCAACGTCGCCGGCTTCGTCGCCATGCTGTTCAACCTCTTCATCATCAACATGGTCGTCTCCGGTCTGCACTCGTACGCCGGCCTGACCTGATCTGTTATCGTCCGCGTCGGCCGGGCCGTGGGGGACCGGGGACGGGGGACGACGTGGTGCCGGAGGACGGCGAGCGGACGGGGACGGCGCAGCCGTCGGCGCGGGATCTGGACGCATCGCTTCTCGTGAGCCGGGTGCAGCCGGCGCCCGCGCGGGGGTGGCGCCGGGCCGTGTACCGCGGCACCGGCGGGCGCATCGATCCCGGCGACAGCCGGCGGGGCCGGCAGCGCCGCGAACTGGTCGAGCAGGTGCGCGGACCGCTGCACGGCTGCTACCGGATCGCGCTGCTGAGCCTGAAGGGTGGGGTCGGCAAGACCACCACCACGGTCACGCTCGGGTCGACGTTCGCGTCGTTGCGGGGCGACCGGGTGGTTGCGGTGGACGCCAACCCCGACCGGGGGACACTGAGCCAGAAGGTCGCCGACCGAGCGTCCGGCACGGTGCGCACGCTGCTGCGCGACGAGGCGCACATCCACCGTTACGGCGACGTCCGGGCCCACACCTCACAGAACCGGCATCGCCTCGAGGTGCTGGCCTCGGACAGCGACCCGGCCGTCTCGGAGGCGTTCAGCGCGCGGGACTACGAGCGGGCACTGGCACTCCTCGAACGGTTCCACAACATCGTGCTCACCGACTGCGGCACGGGACTGATGCACTCGGCGATGCGCGCGATTCTCGAGAACGCGGACACGCTGGTGGTCGTCAGCTCCGGATCGGTGGACGGCGCGCGGAGCGCCTCGGCGACGCTGGACTGGCTCGACGCCCACGGTTACCGGGACCTGGTGGCCCGCTCGGTGGCGGTGGTCAACGCCGTGCGGCCCCGGTCCGGCAAGGTGGACGTGGAGCGGCTGGTCGAGCACTTCGCGCGGCGCTGCCGCGCCGTCCACGTGCTGCCGTTCGATCCGCACCTCGAGGAGGGTGCGGAGGTGGACCTGGCCCGGCTGCAGCCACGCACCCGGCGAGCCCTGCTGGAACTCGCGGCGGGGGTCGCCGCGGACTTCCCGCGTCGCGGTCACCGGGGCGAGCGCAGCGACGGGACAGGTCACCGGGGCGAGCGCAGCGACGGGACAGGTCACCGGGGCGAGCGCAGCGACGGGACAGGCCACCGGGGCGAGCGCAGCGGCGGGACAGGTCACTCGGCCGGAGATCAGTCTCCGGGGTCCTGATCGGGTCCGGGGGTGCCGTCGGCGGACCTGCGCCGGAACTCCCGGTCGACCTTCCACAGGAAGTCCGGGTCGTCGTCGGGTCCGATCACGCGGGTCGGCCGGGAGCGAAGGTCGGGACCGAACGCCTTCCACAGCAGCACCGCAATCGTGAGGGCACCGACTATGGCCAACAGGTAGAGCACCACGCACCTCCTCGCCGCGAGCAGTCCGCCGGCGTTTCCGCAGCCGGCCGGGCCTGCTCCTTCAGTCTATTCGTAGTGGCGGGAGTGCAGATGTGGCCTGGGTCCCCGACGAGGCCTCCGTCTCCTCGGATCAGCGGGTGGCTTCGGTGGTGAGGGAGCGCAGCAGCGCGAGTACCTCGGACTCCCGGAAGCGGCGGTGACCGCCGGGGGTGCGCAGCGAGCCGAGCCGGCCGGCGTGGGCCCAGCGGGTGACCGTCTTCGGGTCCACGTGGAACAGGGCCGCGACCTGGCCGGGGGTCAGCAGCGATTCCTTCGCGCCGTTGAATGCGGGTGCGCTCATCGATGGTCCTTCCGGGTGTTTCGTCTCGTTCGGATCGACGTGGCCATGTTGACACCGAATACCCCGGTTGCTCGAACGGTCTACGGTTGGTAAAGCGGAAGTAATAGACAAAACGGACGGTCGACCAGCAGGGTGCCCGCGCGCGGCGGTTACCCTGGACGGGTGAGTGAAGCATCGCAGAACCGTCCTGACCAGCCCGGCAACACCGGCACCGGCAAGGGCACCCTGGCCCGGGACGTCGCCCTCTACTCGCTGGCCCGGCTGGCTCTCGTCCTCGTGCTCGCTGTGGTGATCCTCTACGTGCCCCGCCTGTTCGGAGTGGAGATCCCCCTGCTGGTCGCCGCGCTCTTCGCGGTGCTGATCGCGCTGCCGCTCTCGCTCGTCGTGTTCGCGCCGCTGCGCCGCCGGGTGAACGAGAGTATCGCGTCCGTCGACGCGCGCCGCCGCGCCGACCGGGCCGACCTGCAGGCCCGCCTGCGCGGCGAGGATCGTAGGTGAGCGACGGCGTCGTCGATCGCAGCGCGTCGCGGGACTGGGTGGACCGTGCCGTCCAGCTGATCGAGGCCGACGCCCAGCGCAGCGCCGACACGCACCTGCTGCGCTATCCGCTGCCTCCCGGGTGGGGTGTCCAGCTGTACCTGAAGGACGAGTCCACGCACATCACCGGCAGCCTGAAGCACCGGCTCGCGCGGTCGCTGTTCCTCTATGCCATTTGCAACGGCTGGGTGCGCGAGGACACCCCGATCGTCGAGGCGTCGTCCGGTTCGACCGCCGTCAGCGAGGCATACTTCGCGAAGCTGCTCGGCCTCGACTTCGTCGCGGTGATGCCGCGCAACACCAGCCCCGCCAAGGTTGCGCTCATCGAGGCGCAGGGCGGGCGGTGCCACTACATCGACCGGCCGCCGGAGATCTACGCCGAGGCACGCCGGCTCGCCGTCGAGCTGGGCGGTCACTTCATGGACCAGTTCACCCACGCCGAGCGGGCCACCGACTGGCGCGGCAACAACAACATCGCCGAATCGATCTTCACCCAGTTGCAGCTCGAGGAGCATCCGATCCCGGAGTGGATCGTCGTCGGCGCGGGCACCGGCGGCACCAGCGCGACCGTCGGGCGGTACATCCGGTACCGCCGCCACCGCACCCGGCTGGCCGTCGTCGACCCCGAGAACTCCGCGTTCTACGGCGGGTACGAGACGGGCTCGGTGGACTACACCACCGGCATGCCGTCGCGGATCGAGGGCATCGGCAGGCCCCGGGTGGAGCCGTCGTTCGTCGGCCAGGTGGTGGACCGGATGATCCGGGTGCCCGATGCCGCGTCGATCGCCGCCATGCGGCACGCGAGCGAGAGCCTGGGCCGCCGCGTCGGGGGCTCGACCGGGACCAACCTGTGGGGTGCGTTCGGCCTGATCGCCGAGATGATCGCCGACGGCCGGCGCGGCAGCGTCGTCACCCTCCTGTGCGACGGCGGGGAACGCTACGCGGGCACCTACTTCGACGACGGCTGGGTGGCCGGTGAGGGCATGGATCTGGCCGGCCCGACCGCGACGCTCGAGAAGTTCGCGGACACCGGCAGGTGGGAGGCCTGAGCCGTCGCGGCCCGGCCGCACCCGACCCTACGAGGCCGTAGCCTACGGTGTCGTAGGTTGAGTATCGTGGGGGCATGGAACGCCCCGTCGTGGCCCTGGACAACTACGAAGCCGTCTACGACTTCTACCTCGAGCACCGGCAGAGCCGGCCCGTCGCCCGGGCGGCCTACGCCCTGCTCGCCGCCCGGTACCGCCCCCGGGTGCGCTGCGACGACGGGGTCCGCGATCGCCTCCGCGAACTCATCCGGGCTCGCACGCCCCTCCTGATCGTCGCCAACCACCTCACCCACAGCGATCAGTACGTCCTCGCGGCGACGGCGTGGCGTTCCCCGCTGCGCCCGGTGATCGGCAGCACGCGGGTGCTGGCGAAGGACGAGCTGTTCGCCGACGAGTCGCAGCGCCGCAAGATCGACATGATGGGCGGGATCCCGGTCTTCCGGGCCAAGAACCACGGCCTGCGGGCGGTCTCCGACGCCGGGCGCCGGATGATGGACGTCTCCGCCGCGCGGCTGCATCACGGCGACAGCGTCGCGATCTTCCCCGAGGGCACCTGCAACGAGGGGGACCCGACCCGAGTGCAGCCGCTCGGGACCGGCATCGGGCACATCGTCCGCCGCTCGCGCGATCTGGGGGCGCGGCCCGCGCTGGTGTGCGTCGGCATCGGCTACGGGCCCGGCAAGGACCCGTCACGCCCGGCGAGCGTGTTCCTCACCGAGCCGGTCACCGACCTCGACGGCAAGGTCCGCGACGTCACGCGCCTGGTGCAGGACGAGCTGCAGCGTGCGGTGGACGGCGCCGTCGCGCGGTACTGAACCGGTCGCGCCCCGGCCCGGCGCGTCAACTTTTCTTGACGTCCGCCCGCTTGTCAACGTAAATTGACGGTATGACCGAGGCCACCACACTCGCCGCCGCCGCCGGAAGCCCCGACCCCGCAGAGGGATTGCGGGCCGTGCGGGCCCTGCGACGGTTGCTCGAACGACTCGAGGCGATCCAGGTCGACAACGCCCGCCGGCAGGGCTGGTCGTGGCAGGCGATCGCCGATGCGCTCGAGGTGAGCAGGCAGGCCGTCCACCAGAAGTACAACCGGAAGCGTGGGTGATCCGCCGTGTTCGAACGATTCACCGCCGGCGCACGAGCCGCCGTCGTCACCGCGCAGGCGGAGGCCCGGGAGCTGAACGCTCCCCGCATCGAGCCGGCCCACCTGCTGCTCGGCCTCCTCGTCACCGCGGACGTGACGCTGCGGCACCTGCTCGCCGACGTCGGCCTCACGGCCGAGACCGTGCGCAGCGAACTCGCCCGGGACACCGGGGTGCTCGGCGACGAGGACGCCGCCGCGCTCGGGGCCATCGGCATCGACCTCGATTCCGTCCGGGCCCGGCTCGAGGAGACCTTCGGGGAGGGCGTCCTCGACCGCGGACTCGGCCGGAACCGGCGGAGGCCGTTCGCCGGCCACCTTCCGTTCGATCCTGCCGCGAAGAAGTCCCTGCAGCTCGCCCTGCGGGAAGCCCTCGCGCGCCGCGACCGCGTCATCGGCTGCGAGCACCTCCTGCTCGGGATACTGCGCTCCGACGACGACCGCGCCTGCACGCTCGTCGAGTCCCACGTGTCCCGCAGGGCGCTCCGCGACCGCCTGCGCGACTACCCGGGTCGCGCCGCCTGACCGACCGGTTCCCGACCGCGCGCCGGGGCCGGAATGTGCGACAGTGGCGGCATGATCAACTTCCTGGTCCGGCTGGTCCTCAACGCCGTCGCCATCTGGCTGGCGGCCCAGTGGGTCTCCGGCATCGACTTCACCGGCTCCGGCACCGGCGCCGCCAACGAGATCATCTCCCTGCTGGTGATCGCGCTCGTCTTCACCGTCGTCAACGCCTTCGTCAAGCCGCTCGTGCAGCTGCTGTCGCTGCCGCTGCTGATCCTGACGCTGGGGCTGTTCACTCTCGTCGTGAACGCCCTGATGCTCCTGCTCACCGCATGGCTGAGCGAGTTCACCGACTACGGCCTGACCGTCGAGGGCTTCTGGACCGCGTTCTGGGGCGCGCTGATCATCTCGATCGTCAACTGGGTGCTCGGCGTGCTGGTGCCCGACCGGGACTGAAGTTCCGGGCGCGGGACGCCTCAGGCCAGGAACAGGGCGGCTGCGGTCGCAACGGCCCACACCAGCATCGCCAGGCCCGAATCCCGCAGCGCGGGGATCAGGCTCAACCCCAGGCTGCCGGACCGCACGGGTGCGTGGGCGCGCACCGCGAACGGCAGCGCCAGCAGGCCCGCCAGCGCCCACGGCGTGCGCGCCACCAGTGCCAGCGACGCCGCGAACGGCACGGCCAGCAGCATCAGATGCAGCGTCCGGGTCCGCGGGTCGCCCAGCCGCACCGCGAGCGTGCGCTTGCCCGAGACGGTGTCGGTGGGGATGTCGCGCAGGTTGTTCGCCACCAGCACCGCGCTCGAGAACGAGCCCACCGCCACCGCACACGCCAGCCCGACCCAGTCGGCCCGGCCGGCCTGCACGAACTGCGTGCCCAGCACGGCGACGAGCCCGAAGAACACGAACACGGCGATCTCGCCGAACCCGCTGTAGCCGTAGGGGTTGCGGCCACCCGTGTAGTACCAGGCGCCGGCGATGCACACCGCGCCCACCAGGAGCAGCCACCACGCGCTCGTGATCGCCAGGGCGATCCCGGCCACCGCGCCCACTCCGAAACACGCGAACGCGGCCCGCTTGACCGACGCCGGCGACGCCGCCCCGGATCCCACCAGCCGCAGCGGCCCGACGCGGTCGTCGTCGGTCCCGCGGATGCCGTCGGAGTAGTCGTTGGCGAGGTTGACCCCGATGATCAGCGCCAGGGCGACCACCAACGCCAGGAGAGCCTTTCCCCACACCACGCCGTCGAGCGCGGCCGCCGCCCCCGTGCCGGCGACGACGGGCGCGATCGCGTTGGGAAGGGTGCGCGGACGGGCGCCTTCGAGCCATTGACCAGCGGTTGCCATGCGTCGATCCTGCCATCGAGCGAATGTGCCATGCCGTCGGCCCGAGGAGATGAGCGATACATTCGCTCGCCCGAACCCGGTCGGCCTACGAGAACCGGGCGACCAGTGCCCGCCGGTCCACCTTGCCGGGGCCGCGTAACGGCAGGGCCGGCACGACGTGCAGCGCCCGCGGCGCCGCCGTGACGTCCAGCGTCGCGCTGGTCCAGGCTCGCAGGTCGTCGAGGGTGGGGGAGGCGCCGACCTCCGGGACGACGACGGCCGCCACCCGTTGACCGAGCCGGGGGTCGGGCAGCCCGATCACGGCGCATTCGCGTACCGCGGGGTGCTCGAGCAGGACGGCCTCGACGACCTGCGGCACGACGGTGAGGCCGCCCGTGGAGATGGCCTCGTCCAGGCGCCCCAGGATGCGGAGGACGCCGTCGGCGAGTTCGCCCGCGTCGTCGGTGCGGAACCAGCCGGGTTCGGCGAACGCCGGATGATCGGGCAGACCGCGATAGCCGCGCGCGAGTGTGGCCCCGCCGAGCCACACCCGCGACTGCGCGTCGACCCGGACCGTGGTCCCGGCCAGTGGGACCCCGTCGTACACGCACCCGCCGCACGTCTCGCTCATCCCGTAGGTGCGGACGACGGTGATCCCGGCGTCCTGCGCACGGCGCAGGATCGGGGCGGGCGTGGCGGCCCCGCCCAGCAGGACCGCGTCCAGGTCGGCGAGGGCCGCGACGGCACCCGGGTGGTCCAGGGCCTTGATCAGCTGCGTGGGCACCAGCGACGTGTAGCGCCGCCCACCGGGCATGGCGGCGACCGCCGCCGGCAGCCGATCCGGATCGAAGCCGCCGGCGACGTCGATCACGACGGGCCCGGCTCCCGCGAGCAGGCCCCGCAGCAGCACCTGCATCCCGGCGATGTGGTGGGCCGGCAGCGCCAGCAGCCACGAGCCGGGTCCGCCGAGGCGCTCGTGGGTGGCGTCACCGCTGGCCCGCAGCGCCCCGGCGGTCAGCTGGGCGCCCTTCGGGGTGCCCGTGGTGCCCGAGGTGGCGACGACCAGGCCGATGCCGTCGTCGACGGGTTCGCCCGGGCGCAGCGCTTCGGTCAGTCTCCGGATTTCCCGGTCGTCGGCGACCGGCACGGGGAGCAGGGCCGGTCCGTCGCCGTCGAGCATGCGCCGTAGTGCGGGCAGCACCTCCCGCACGGCGTCGCCGGGGGGGACGGGCAGCACCTCGAGATTCATGTGGCGGGGCCGGTGAGCGGCCACCCTCCGGTCTCGAGGTGCCGGCGCACCCGATCGATGTCCTGTTCGAGCGGCATCTCGTTGGTGATCTTCGTGATCAGCACGGCGATGTCCGTCTTCGAGATGGGCAGGTCCCCGTCGTCGACGAGGGTGTGCGCCACCTGGTCGACCTCGTCCTCCGACAACCGCCGGCTGAGCAGCGCGAACAGGGGCACGTAGTCCTGTTCCGGCACGCCCTCCGGGTAGCCGGCCCGCAGCCACTCGATGATCGAGGTGAGGAACGGCGGAAGCGTCACGGGGGCACCTCCTCAGTCCGTCCCGTCGTCGCCGGTCACCACGGTCCCGTCCTCGGCGACCACCGGCCAGCCTCCCGCGGCGAGGCGCCCGGCGACCCGTTCGAGGTCCTCCTCCGCCGGTTCCTCGTTCAGCACCCCGGCGATGATCTGCTCGAGCGTGTCGTAGTCGACACAGCGCTCCGGGTGCTCGTGCGCCGTGGCGATCGACATCTCGCACACCTCGGCGATCTCCTCGTCCGTCAGGCGCCGCCGCAGCACGGCAAGCAGCGCGAAGTGATCCTTGGCCGGGATGCCTTCCGGATAACCGGCGCGCAGCCAGTCGAGGACCGAACGGAGCGAGTACTTGGGCAATGCGGTTCTTTCGTGGGTCGGACGGCGGGACAGCGGTGGCTCAGAAGACGTCGATGCCGAAGGTGCTCGACAGGAAGTCCGAAGCCAGCAACAGTATCCCCGCGACGATTGCGATCAGCACGACGGCGAAGCAGACGACGGCGCCGGCGATGCCGAGCGGGTTCGGCCGGGCCTGCTCTCCGGCGCGCCCCGCGACGAGCGACCGCATGCCGAGCGCGAAGACGGCCGGCAGGCCCGCTCCGAAGAAGAGGCCGACGAGGACGACCTGCCACAGCGAGCTCAGGGTGTTCGTCAACAGGTTCACGGGCGTCCCTCCGTGGGAGTGGTCGGTGCGGCCGGCACGTCCTCGGGGGCCGGGGCCGGGATCGGGGCCGGGGCCGGGATCGGGGCCGGGGCCGGGGCCGGGGCCGGGGCCGGAGCCGGAGCCAGCTTGCCGTCCCATTCCGCGGTGACGTTGGAGGCGTCGATCGGCTGCCGGCGTGACCGCAGGTACATCAGCAGCGACAGCGCGCACAGCACCGCGAACACCACGATCACGCCCGGCAGGCCGCCGATCAGGTGGGCCAGACCCCAGCACACCGCGCCGACGAGCGCCGCGGACGGCAGCGTGATCAGCCAGGCGACGGCCATGCGGCCGGCGACGCCCCAGCGCACGTTCGCGGAGCGGGTGCCGAGTCCGGACCCCAGGATCGAACCGGTCGCCACGTGGGTGGTCGACAGGGGCAGACCGAAGTGGCTCGAGGTGAGGATGATCGCGGCCGACGACGACTCCGCCGCCATGCCCTGCGGCGGTGCGATCTCCACCAGTCCCTTGCCGAGGGTGCGGATGATGCGCCAGCCACCGAGATAGGTGCCCAGGGCGATCGCGACGGCGCAGGAGAGCTTCACCCAGAACGGCATCTCCGCGTCGGCGGTGAGGCTGCCGTGCGCGACGAGCGCCAGGAAGATCACGCCCATCGTCTTCTGCGCGTCGTTGGTGCCGTGCGCCAGCGACACCAGGGAGGCGGAACCGATCTGGCCGATGCGGAAGCCGTGACCGCGGGTCTCGTCGGGCACCGTGCGGGTGATGCGGTGCACCGACCAGGTGCCGACCGTGGCGACGAGTGCCGCCACCACCGGCGCCAGCAGCGCCGGGATGATCACCTTGCCGATCACTCCGTCCCACACCACGCCGTCGATCCCGAGGGAGGCGAGGGCGGCGCCGATGAGGCCGCCGAACAGTGCGTGGGACGAGCTCGACGGCAGGCCGAACAGCCACGTCGCCAGGTTCCACAGGATGCCGCCGACGAGACCGGCGAACACGATGAGCAGCAGTGCCTCGCCGCCGGTGCTGCCCAGGTTGACCACCCCCTTGGCGACCGTCGCGGCGACCTCGACGGACAGGAACGCGCCGACGAGGTTGAGCGAGGCGGAGAGGGCGACCGCCACCTTCGGTTTCAGGGCACCGGTGGCGATCGATGTCGCCATCGCGTTCCCGGTGTCGTGGAAGCCGTTGGTGAAGTCGAATGCGAGGGCAGTGACTACCACCACCAGGAGGACGACAAGCTCTGCGGTCACATCTGCCGATTGTGAGGTAGCCGGTGGGTAAAAGTACAGCGACGGCGAGGTGAACGCGGACACCCCGGCTCCTTCCGGTGGTGGCAGCCCGCGTGCGCCGGTTCCCCGCTGTGTGGAGTTTCACTCGGCGCGGAGCGTGTGACCGGCTTCACGGCAGGTCTCACTGAACGGGAATCTCTCGTCCCGCCCTTCCCGGCCCTGGCTAGCTTTCGCCGCAGTACACCGCCCCGGAGCTTCCGCCGGACGGAGCCCCGCGACGAAGGAGACACCCGACCTTGAACAAGCACACACTCGCCAGGACCGTGCTGGCGCTGACGGCGTCCGCGGCGCTGCTCTCGGCCTGTGCCGGCGAACGCGGCGCCGACCCGTCGGGCGGGGCCGGCGCGACCGGGACCGGGGCCGCCGCGGCCGATACCGTCGCGGTGGACAAATTCGGCACCCTGGACTCACCGTGCGGGGAGGGGGACGCCGCGGGCGCCACCGACCAGGGCGTAACCGACACCGAGATCCGCATCGGCTACGGCGACGACCGCGGCTACGCCAAGAGCCCGGGCCTGAACAAGGAGATGTCGGACGCCGTCTCCGCGATGATCGACTGGTGCAACGCCCAGGGCGGCATTAATGGGCGCACGATCGTCGGCACCGACTACGACGCAGCGATGACCCAGGCCAACTCCGTCATGCAGGACGCGTGCCGCTCCGAGTTCATGATGGTCGGTCACGGCTTCGCGATGGACCAGACCGCCGAGCAGACCCGCGTGGCCTGCAACCTCGCCGCGGTGCCCGGCTTCACGGTGTCGCCGGAGGCGGCCAACGGCCCCATGACCTATCAGGGGGTGCCGTTCCCGGTGGACTACGCCAACGGCTCGGCATGGTTCCAGATTGCGCAGCTGCGGCCGGACCTGAAGGACAAGTTCGACCTGGTCGGCAGCACGATGCCGACCATCATCACGTCGCTGACCAAGGTGCGCTCGATCGCCGAGGCCGCCGGGTTCGAGCTGAAGAACTGCGGCGTCACCATCAACTACGACGGCGAGGCCAGCTACGTCCCGTTCGCCGAGAAGTTCAAGGAGTGCGGCGTCGAGGGCCTGTGGACCTCCCGGTCGCCCGTGCCGAACGAGCTGAACTTCTTCAAGGCGCTCGACCAGGTGGGCATCGATCCCGTCCTGATGGGTGAGGCGACCTGGTACGGCCAGACCGTCGAGGAGGCGAACGCCGGCGGTCTGCTCGACAACCTGCACGCGGGCATGACCTTCCAGATGCTCGAGAACGCGGACAAGGTGCCGGCGGTGCAGCAGTACCTCGACCTCGTCGGGGAGAAGGGCGGCAAGACCGCGCTGCTCGGCATGCAGGCCACCTCGTCGTTCCTGCTGTGGGCGACCGCGGCGAAGGAGTGCGGCTCCGACCTGACCCGGCAGTGCATGATCGACGAGCTGTCGCAGATCCACGAGTGGGACGGCGGCGGACTGCACGCCGTGACCGACCCGGGTGCCAACATGCCGGCCAGCTGCGGTCTGACGGTCACGCTGACGGGCGAGACCTACACGCAGGCGTTCCCGCAGACCGCCGCCGAGTTCGAGTGCAACGACGCGTACCTCGTCAAGACCGCCCCGGAGACGTGGGGCACCGAACTCGGACCCGACCGGATCGCCACCAAGTTCATGAACCCGAACGTGATCAAGCCGCAGGACTGACCGGCCTGCACCGACCGGCGGGGCGGTGCCCGCACGGCACTGCCCCGCCTCCCCACGACCGGTTCTCTACCGACAGGGCTTCACCATGGACACATTCGTGACGTTCACGATCCTGGGCCTCGTGCTCGGGTCCGTGTACGCGATCGCGGCCTCCGGGCTCGTTCTGACCTACAACACCTCCGGAATCTTCAACTTCGCGCACGGCGCCCAGGCCATGCTCGGTGCGTTCCTCTACTGGCAGCTCACGGCCGGCTGGGGACTGCCCGTCCCGTTGGCCCTGCTCGTGGTGCTGTTCCTCGCGGGGCCGCTCATGGGCCTGGCGCTGTACGTCGTGATCATGCGGGGCCTGCGGGACACCGCCGAGGTCACCAAGATCGTCGTGACCGTCTCGGTCATGCTGGGGATGCTGTTCCTGTCCCAGTGGTTCTGGCATCCCGAGAAGCCCCGCTCGCTCGGCATGTTCTTCGGCGACGACGCCGGGATCAGCGTGCTCGGCGCGTTCGTCCGCGTCCACGAGATCCTGTGCGTGGTCGCGGCCATCGGGATCGCGGTCGGCCTGCGCATGCTCTTCCAGCGCACCCGGATGGGCGCCACCATGCGCGGCGTCGTCGACGACCCCGACCTGCTGCGGCTCAACGGCCACAACCCCGAACGGATCGCCGCGTTCTCGTGGGCGCTCGGCTCCACCCTCGCCGTCCTCGCCGGGGTGCTGATCACCCCGATCAGTGGCGGCAGCCTCGAGGCGAACATGCTCACCCTGCTCGTCATCGACGCGTTCGCGGCCGCGATGTTCGGCCGGCTCAGCTCGATCCCGCGCACGTTCGTCGGCGCCCTCGTGCTCGGCCTCGCCGGCGCCTACCTGATCGGCTACGCACCCTCGTCCTGGGCCTGGACGTCGAACCTGCGGGTCTCGCTGCCGATGGTGGCGCTGTTCGTGGTGCTGATCGTCCTGCCCCAGGACCGGCTGCGCGGCGCGGCGATGCGTACCCGCGAGCGCTACCACGTGCCGAGCGTGCGCAAGGCCGTCGTGTGGGCGGTTGCGCTCGTCGCCGTCGTCTCTCTCGTCCGCCTGCTCATGGTGGAATCCGCGATCACCACGTTCACGCTGGGCATGACCTTCGCGATCGTCGCGCTGTCGCTGACCCTGCTCACCGGATACGCGGGCGAGATGAACCTCGCACCCCTGTCGTTCGGGGCCATCGCCACGATCGTCGTGTTCCACTTCGGGATCACCGGCACCGGTCTCGACCAGCGTCTGACCGTGTGGGGGGTGCTGCTGGCCGTGGCCGTCACCGCGCTCGTCGGCGGGCTCGTCGCGCTTCCGGCCCTGCGGCTGCGCGGTCTCTACCTCGCGCTCGCCACCATGGCGTTCGGCGTCTTCGTTTCCAACATGGTGCTGCGCGACACCACCGAGCACGAACTGTTCGGCGTGAAGTTCTCGATCTTCACCGGGGGCTCACTCGTGATCCCGCCGCTGCGGATCGGGCCGCTGGACCTGCAGGACGAGACGACGTTCCTCATGACCGCGACGGTCCTGTTCGCGCTGCTCGGTGTCGGCGTCGTCGCCCTGCGCAACGGCGGCTACGGACGTCGCCTGGCGGCGATGAAGGACAGCCCCGCCGCGTCGGCCATGCTCGGGCAGAACCTGGTGACCCTGAAGCTGAGCGTCTTCATGCTCTCGGCCGCCATCGCCGGTCTCGGCGGCGTCCTCATGTCCAGTGCCACCGGCGCGGTCGCGGGCGAGAACTTCAGCATCATCGTGGGCCTCACCCTGCTCATGCTCACCGTGGTGGCCGGCATCGGCTACGTCAGCGGGGCCTTGTTCGGCGGCCTCATGGCCGGCGTCGGGTTCGCGGTCATCATGGTCTCGTTCAACAACCTCGCGAAGACGCAGCCCGAGCTCGAGGGCCTGTACCTGCTGCTCGGCAACATCGCCGCGGTCAGCCCCGCGCTCATCGGCATCGGGGTGGGTCACAACCCGTCGGGCAGCGTGCACCAGATGGTGGAGGGCTACCGCCGTCTGCTGTCCGCCCGGCCGGTCCTCTACGGCGGCGGCGCCGTGATCGCGGTGCTCTACGTCCTGGCGCTGACGGGCGTCCTGGGCAACTGGTGGTTCGCGGCGCTGACCATCACGATCGTGTTCCTGCTCCCGGTGATCGGCGAATGGCTGATGCCCGGCGCGGTCCTGGACCCCGAGGAGCTGGCCCGCCGGCGAACCACCCCGCCGGAACTCGTCGGCCTCGACGAGCCGTACACCGCCGAGGGCCGCTACCGCCTCGACCGCGAACTGGGGCTGCCCGCGGCACGGCCCACCCATCCGGCGGCCGAACCGCCCGCGACCGTCGCGAAGGAGCTGAGCGCGCATGTCTGACACCCTGCTCGAGACCCGGGGCGTCACCGTCCGGTTCGGTGGTCACACCGCCGTCGACGACGTGAGCATCGCCGTCACCGCGGGCGCCGTGACCGGCCTGATCGGGCCCAACGGCGCCGGCAAGACCACCCTGTTCAACACCGTCACCGGGCTGCAGAAACCGACCTCCGGGCAGGTGTTCCTCGACGGTGTCGACGTCACCCGCGCGGCGCCCTACAAGCGTGCCCGGCGCGGGCTGGCCCGCACCTTCCAGCGGCTCGAGCTGTTCCTGTCGCTGTCGGTGCGCGACAACCTGCGGGTCGCGGGCGACATGCACCGCACCGCGACCCGCGCCCGCCACGACATCGACGCCGAGACCGACCGGCTGCTCGAGCTGACCGGGCTCACGGACGTCGCCGACCGGGACGTCTCCGACATCCCCACCGGCCGCGCCCGCGTCGTCGAGGTCGCGCGGGCGCTGATGACCCGGCCGCGCGTGCTGTTGCTCGACGAACCCGCGTCCGGGCAGACGGAGCGGGAGACCGACGATTTCGCGGACCTGCTGTGCCGGCTCGCGGGCGACGGTCTCGGGATCTGCCTCGTCGAGCACGACCTGCCGCTCGTGATGCGGGTGTGCTCGCGCATCCACGTCCTCGACTACGGCGCCCTCATCGCCTCGGGCAGCCCCGAGCAGATCCGCAACGACCCAGCGGTGATCGCCGCGTACATCGGAACTGAGGAGGTCGCATGAACGCACCGGTCACCGATCTCGTCGACGTCCCCGGCGACGAACCGGCCCCGCTGCTCGAACTGGTCGACGTGCGGGCGAGCTACGGACCCATCGAGGTGCTGCACGGGGTGAACCTGGCGCTGCAGCCGGGCTCGGTGGTCGCCCTGCTCGGGCCCAACGGCGGCGGCAAGACCACGACGCTGCGGGTGTGCTCGGGCGTGCTGCCCGTCGAGCACGGCGAGCTGCGCGTTGCCGGCCGCGTCGTCAACGGTGTCGACGCCGCGGCGCTCGCCCGGCTCGGCGTCTGCACCATTCCGGAGGGGCGGGGCATCTTCCCCAACCTCACCGTCCGGGAGAACCTGTGGGTCGCCACCGGAACCGGCGTGTCGCTGAAGGATCTCGAGGCCGTCGCCTACGAGCGCTTCCCGATCCTCGGGAAGCGACGGGGCCAGCTCGCGGGCTCGATGTCGGGCGGCGAGCAGCAGATGCTCGCCCTGTCCCGGGCCCTCGGCACCGACCCCACGGTGCTGTTGCTCGACGAACTGTCCATGGGGCTCGCCCCCCGGATCGTCACCGAGATGTACGACATCGTCGGCCGGCTCGTCGACGACGGGCTGTCGATCCTCGTCGCCGAGCAGTTCGCGCGGGCGGTGCTGCCCATCGCGACGTCGGCCGCGCTGATGCTGCAGGGCCGCGTCGTGCGGGTCGGGGATCCCGCAGACATCGAACACGAACTTTCGACCAGCTACCTAGGAGGATGACCATGACCGCACTCACCGAGGAGCGGCGCGCCAAGTTCCGGCAGGACGCGGCAGACCTGAAGCTCGACACCGGAGCGGCGAAGGGCGACGGTCCCGCGCGCATCGGCGGGCTCGTGTTGATGATCGGCGGTGCCGTCGCGGCGTTCGTCGTCTACTTCGCCTCGCTCACCCAGGCGGACCTGCGCAACATCGCGTCGTACCAGATCCTCGCCACGGCGCTGCTGATCGTCGCGATCCTCGGCGCCGCGCTGTTTCTGGCGGGCGCGATCGCGCGGGTGCTGCGGCTGTGGCTGCTGCGCCAGCTCTACGAGTCGCAGGCGCACACCGAGCAGATCGCGGCCGCGCTGACGGGCCGCTGACGCGGCCGGTGCGTCCTTTGGGCTGTCCCAGCAGCCCGAAGGACGCACCGGTCAGCGGGTGTCGCGGCGCAGCGGATGGTCCGGCGGGATCTGCACCAGCACGATGGGGATGCCGTCGGGATCGGCGATCCACAGCTCGTGCAGGCCCCACGGCTCCTGCCGGGCGCCCCGCACGATCGGGACCCCCCTCGTCACCAGCTCGGCCTCGACGTCGTAGACGTCGCGCACCTGCAGCCACAGCGCACCCTCGAAGTGCTGGGGCCGCCCGGTGTTGCCGTGCGCGGCCACCTCGATCAGTGACTGCCCGGCGAAGAACACCGTCCCGCCGGGATATTCGCGGTAGATCGCCAGGCCCAGGACGTCACCGTAGAACCGCAGGGCGGCGTCGTAGTCGCCCGGCCGCAGGATCGTCCGGCTGCCGAGGATCTCCATCTCAGCCCTCCTCGGCCGGGCGCGCCTCGTGCCCCCGTCGCCCGTGGGTGCGGCGCTGCTCCTTCATCTCGGCCTCGAACAGATGCCGGCGGCCGCGGACCAGTTCGTCGCGCACCTGTCGCTCGAGCTCACGGAACTCCGTCCAGTACCCGTCGTCGAAGTCCTCCACGATCTGGAACGTCCACCGTCCCTCGAGGACGTTGCGTCCGACGATCTCCGTCTGCACCCGGTCGGCGAGTTCGCGGTGACCGGCCTCGGCGAGCTTGTCCACAGCGTCGCCGAGCAGCAGGTCGGCGCGGCCCATCAGCTGGTGGAAGGCGTACAGGTTCCCGCGGGCCTGCTCCACCGTTTCGAGCGCTTCGGAGAGTTTGCCGGCCGCCGCCACCGTCTCGTCGGACACGCCTTCGGGCCGGATGTGGTCGGGAAGTGGTTGCTCGCGATCCGTCATGATCAGGAGTGTGCCCGATTCGGGCCGTTTCAATCGGGAGGTTGTGGCGCCGAGGGGGAGGTTGTCGCGGGAGCTACTCGCGCGATGTCGCGACAACCTCCCCCTCGGCGCGAGAAGGCCCTAGTAGTACCAGGGGTAGGGCGACCAGTCCGGGTCCCGCTTCTGCAGGAACGCGTCGCGGCCCTCGACCGCCTCGTCGGTCATGTACGCGAGCCGCGTCGCCTCGCCCGCGAACAGCTGCTGGCCGACGAGCCCGTCGTCGGCGAGGTTGAAGGCGTACTTGAGCATCCGCTGGGCCTGCGGCGACTTGCCGTTGATCTTCGCGGCCCACTCCAGCGCGACGTTCTCGAGCTCGGCGTGGTCGACGACGCGGTTGACCGCACCCATGTGGTGCATCTCCTCGGCGGTGTAGGTGTCGCCGAGGAAGAAGATCTCGCGGGCGAACTTCTGGCCCACCATCTTCGCCAGGTAGGCGCTGCCGTAGCCGCCGTCGAAGCTGCCCACGTCGGCGTCGGTCTGCTTGAACCGGGCGTGCTCGCGGGAGGCGAGGGTCAGATCGCACGTGACGTGCAGGCTGTGCCCGCCGCCGGCGGCCCAGCCGTTGACGAGGGCGATCACGACCTTCGGCATGAACCGGATCAGCCGCTGCACCTCGAGGATGTGCAGCCGGCCCGCGCGGGCCCTGTCCACCGTGTCGGCGGTTTCGCCACTCGCGTACTGGTAGCCGCTGCGCCCACGGATCCGCTGGTCGCCGCCCGAGCAGAAGGCCCAGCCGCCGTCCTTCGGACTGGGGCCGTTGCCGGTGAGGAGCACCGCGCCGACGTCGGACGTCATGCGGGCGTGGTCCAGCGCGCGGTACAACTCGTCGACGGTGTGCGGCCGGAACGCGTTGCGCACCTCCGGCCGGTCGAACGCCACGCGGACGGTGCCCTGCGTGACGTGCCGGTGGTAGGTGATGTCGGTGAGGTTCTCGAACCCGGGTACGGGCCGCCACAGCTCAGGATTGAAAGTCACCCGTCGACCATAGAACTCCGGTCGCGGCCCTCTGCGCCGACGCGACGGTCGCCGGGCGATACCGTGCAGCTATGAGCGAGCAGACAGACCGTACGGTCGACGCGGACTACGAGCACCACGGCGGGTTTCCGGTGTACACGCCGGTGAAGGCGGGACCGAACTACGGTCGCTTCGTCGAGGCGCTGCGGCGGCTGCAGGATCTCGCCGTCTCCACCCACATCCCCGACGACGTCGTCGACCGGGCCATCGAGCAGGCCGAGGCCCTCGGGGACCTGCTCGAGCCGCACGTCGTGCCCGAGGGCAGGTCGCCGGCCGGCTTCAACATCGACCTGCCCGGTCGCGGCAGCCTGCTGATGCCGCCGTGGATGATCGAGAAGTTCGACGCGGAGTCGGTCCGCTCGCGCGGCACGTTCCGGCTCTACCACCGCGGCGGCAACAGCGCGGCGCACGGTGGCACCCTGCCACTGCTGTTCGACGACCTGTTCGGCATGGTGGTCCACGCGGCCGGCCATCCCATCGCCCGCACCGGCTACCTGCATGTGAACTACCGCAAGATCACCCCGCTCGAGACCGAGCTCGTCGTGGAGGGGCGGGTCGACCGGGTCGAGGGGCGCAAGCTCTTCTGCTCGGCCGAGCTGCACGACCTCGACGGCACGCTGCTCGCCGACTGCGAGGCCCTGATGATCCAGCTGCTGCCCGGCCAGCCGTGACCGCCGCGGCCCTGCCCGCCGTCGACGAGATCCTCGCCGCGGCCGTCGTGGTGTCGCTGCCCATGCGGGTGCGGTTCCGCGGCATCACCGAACGTGAACTCGTGCTCGTGCGCGGTCCCGCCGGGTGGGGAGAATTCGGGCCGTTCCCCGAGTACGCCGACGACGAGGCGGCGCACTGGCTGCGTTCGGCCCTCGAATCCGCGTGGCTCGGGCACCCGGCGCCGCGCCGGGACACCGTGCCCGTCAACGCCACCGTCCCGGCCGTCGGCCCCGGCGACGTGCCGGCCGTCCTCGCCCGGTTCCCGGGGGCCCGCACCGCCAAGGTCAAGGTCGCCGAACCCGGGCAGGACCTGGCGCAGGACGTCGCGCGGGTGCGGGCGGTGCGCGAACTCGTCCCGCACGTGCGGATCGATGCGAACGGCGGGTGGAGCGCGGACGAGGCCGTCGCTGCGCTGACGGCGCTCGTCGCCGACGGCCCGCTCGAGTACGCCGAGCAGCCCTGCGCGACGGTGCCGGAACTGGTCGAGGTGCGCCGCCGGATGCCCGACGTGCCGGTGGCGGCGGACGAGAGCATCCGGCGCGCCGAGGATCCCTTGCGGGTGGTGCGGGCCGGCGGCGCCGACGTGGCGGTGGTCAAGGTGGCCCCGCTCGGCGGGGTGCGACGGCTGCTGGCGCTGGCCGACGAGTTGGCCGGCCACGGCGTGCCGGTGGTGGTGTCGAGCGCGCTCGACTCGGCCGTGGGCATGGGTGCCGGACTGGCCGCGGCGGCCGCGCTGCCCGAGCTGCCGTACGCGTGCGGACTGGGCACGGGCGGGTTCTTCACCGTCGACGTGGGGGCGCCGCGGACGATGGCCGGCGGGGCGCTCCCGGTGGGGGAGGTGACGCCGGATCCGGCGCTCCTCGAGGCCGTGCGGGCCGACCCGGAACGGGTGCGCTGGTGGTTCGACCGGGTCCGGCGCTGCCGCGCCGCGCTCGACTAGGTGCGGCTCGGGTCGTCGTATATCGTTCCGGGCGTTCGTACTCACGAGTCACATTACGGAGGCAGTGGAAGTGGTTGCAGCTCTGGATGATGCCCTGCTCGGCGCCGACAAGGTCCCGGCGGTTGTCGCCGATGTCGAGGCGCTGATCGACGCCGAGGTGTCGGACAAGAAGGGCGCGTCGGGTCTCGCGCTCAAGGCCGGCTACGCGGCGGTGACGAAGCTCGGCCCGTCGATCGTGCCCAGCGCCGTCGAGGGGCTGCTGCCGGAGTTCGTCGCCAAGATCCAGCCGTTCTGGCAGGACTACGCGGGCAACGGTGCGTTCGCCGACTACCTCACCGCCCGCGGTGAGACGGTGGCGGACGCGCTGCTCGGTGTGACGGACGCGCGCATCGAGGCCTCGTCGCGCACGGCGATCAAGAAGGTCTACGAGAAGCTGCGCCCGTCGGCGCAGAAGCACGTCGTCGAGGCCCTGCCGCGCGTGGGCGCGCTGGTGCAGAAGCACGCCGGCTGAGACACCCGGTGTCTTTCCGGACCGGTCGCGGTCCGGAAAGACACCACCCTCAATAACTGGCGGCGCCGAACTTCCAGTAGCCGGTGAAGGTCACGGCGGACTTCGCGAGGCCCCGCTCCCGCACCAGGTGCCGGCGCAGCGACGTCACGAGTCCCGATTCGCCCGCCAGGAACGCGTATCCCGGCCCGTCGGGCAGCGCGCCGGCCCGCACGGCCTCGAGCACGTGCGGCCCGGGCGGCGCGTGCCGCCCGGGCCGCACCACCGTGTGCAGCCGGACGCCCGGGCCGGGGACGATCTCCTGGGCGGCGACGTCGCCGGCATCGTCCACCTCCACGAACACCTCGGTGGGCACCGCGTGGTGCCGCCCGGCGGACGACGCGAGGATCCCCGCGATCGCGGGCAGCGCGCTCTCGTCGGCGACGAGGATTTGCCAGCGCGCCTCGGTGGGGCGGTGGTACATGATGCCCTCGTCCAGCAGCGCCAGTTCGGCGCCCGGCTGCGCGGTGCGCGCCCACTGCGATGCCGGTCCCGTGTCGCCGTGGGTGGCGAAGTCGATGTCCAGTTCGGCCGTGTCGCCGTACCGGCCCGCGCCCGCCTCCCGGTAGCGACGGATCGTGTAGTTGCGCAGGATCGGCTGGACGGCCTCGGGCATGGCTCGCATCTCGGGCCACCACTGCGGGCCCGCCGTGGCCGGCAGTGTCAGCGACCGTTGGCCGGGGGCCGGGAAGAACAGCCGGAACCACTGGTCGAACCCCATGGGTGCGATCCGCCCGACGTTCGCGCCGCCCACGGTCACCCGCACGAAGCTCGGCCCGATTCGTTCGGTGGCGAGCACCCGGCCGGTGACGATCTCGCGGCTCGCCGGGGCAATGCGGGTGGTCTTGGTGCGCACGGCCATACGAACCTCCGTTGAAATTAGCGGAGGCTAACCTATCATTCGGGGCGGTCGAGGTGGCGCACCGCGGGGGTGAGGCCCCATTCGTTGCGACCCAGCCGGCTCGCCGGCGCCAGAGCAGCGAAGTCCGGCATCCCGTCCTCGGCCAGCACGTCGGTCCGAACCGACACGGCCACCACGTCGCCCATCACCACGAAGCAGTCCCCGACTTCGATCACCCGGTGCAGGGTGCACTCGATCGCCGCCGGCGCTTCCGCGACCCGGGGCGGATGGACCCGTTCGCTGCGCTCGGGCCGCAAGCCCACCGCCGCGAACTCGTCCACGTCGTGCGCGAAGCCCGCCGACGTCGCGTTGACCCGTTCCATCAGCGGCACGGTTGCGACGTTGATCACGAACTCGCCGGTCTCCTCGATGTTGCGGAGGCTGTCCTTGCGCCCGACCGAGGTGAACTGCACCACCGGCGGCGTGACCGCGGCGACGGTGAAGAAGCTGTACGGCGCGACGTTGGGCACTCCATCCGCCGACACGGTGGACACCCATGCGATCGGCCGCGGCACGATCGTGGCGGTCATCAGTCGGTAGAAGCGGCCGGTGCCCAGCTCGGTGGGATCGAAGACGGTGCGCATCGCCCCATTCTTGCTGTGACCCTCGTCCCGCACCGCCCGGGGCATCGGGGGCGTACCGCCCGGGGCATCGGGGGCGTACCGCCCGGGGCATCGGGGGCGTACCGCCCGGGGCATCGGGGGCGTACCGCCCGGGGCATCGGGGGCGTACCGCCCGGGGCATCGGGGGCGTACCGCCCGGGGCATCGGGGGCGTACCGCCCGGGGCATCGGGGGCGTACCGCCCGGGGCATCGGGGGCGTACCGCCCGGGGCATCGGGGGCGTACCGCCCGGGGCACTACTCTGGGTGCCGTGAACCCGTCCACCGCCCAGGCGACCGCCGTCGTCGACGAACTCGCCCGAGGCGGCGTCCGCGACGTCGTGCTGTGCCCCGGCTCGCGCAACGCGCCGCTGGCCTTCGCGCTGCAGGCCGCCGACAATGCGGGCCGGCTGCGGCTGCACATGCGCATCGACGAACGCACCGCCGGCTTCCTCGCGATCGGGCTGTCCGTCGCCTCCGGCCGGCCGGTGCCCGTCGTGATGACCTCCGGCACCGCCGTCGCCAACCTCGCGCCGGCCGTGCTCGAGGCCAACTACGCTCGGGTGCCGCTCGTGGTGCTCAGCGCCAACCGCCCCTACGAGCTCCTCGGCACCGGCGCCAACCAGACCGTCGAACAGCTCGGCATGTTCGGCACCCAGGTCCGCGCCACCATCAGCCTCGGCCTGGCCGAAGGGATCGAGCAGAACAGCGAGTGGCGCTCCGCGGTCAGCCGCGTCCTCGCCGCCGCCCGCGGCACCCGCTCCGGCAACGCCGGGCCCGTCCACTTCGACATCCCGCTACGCGAGCCGCTCGTCCCGGACGTCCACCCCCAGGGCCCGGTCCCCGAGGGCCGCCCCGACGGCAGCGCCTGGACCACCACCGTGCACGCCACCCTCGACGTGCCGATGGAGCTCGACATCACCGCCGACACCGTGGTGATCTCCGGCCACGGCTCCGCCTACCGGCCCGAGCTGTCGGAATTGCCCACCGTGGCCGAACCCACCGCGCCGCTCCACGGTGTCCCCCTGCACCCGATGGCGCTGCCGCAGCTGAAGCCGCGGCAGGCGATCATCACCGGCCGGCCCACCCTGCACCGGCCGGTGTCCAAGCTGCTCGCCGACCCCGCGGTGGCCGTGTACGCGCTCACCACCGGCCCCCGCTGGCCCGACGTGTCCGGCAACGTCCTCGCCACCGGCACGCGCGCCGTCGTCACCGGCAGTCCCGACCCGGCCTGGCTGGACCGCTGCCGGAACCTGTCCGCCCACACCGACAAGGCGGTGCGCGCCCAGCTCGACGCCCACCCGAAGCCGACCGGACTGCACGTCGCGGCGGCGGTCACCGACGCGCTGCGCGACGGGGACCAGCTGCTGCTCGGCGCCTCCAACCCGGTGCGCGACGCGGCGCTGGTGAGCTACCCCCGCGACGGGGTGAAGGTGCTCTCCAACCGCGGCGTCGCCGGCATCGACGGCACCGTGTCGACCGCCGTCGGCGCCGCCCTGGCCTACCAGCAGGGCCGCACCGTCGCCCTGATGGGCGACCTGACGTTCCTGCACGACGCGTCCGGCCTGCTGATCGGCACCGCCGAACCGCGCCCGCAGAACCTGACCGTCGTCGTCGCCAACGACGACGGCGGCGGCATCTTCGAGCTGCTCGAGCAGGGCGACCCGCAGTACGCCGGCGTGTTCGAGCGCGTGTTCGGCACTCCGCACGGCATGGATCTCGCCGCGCTGTGCGCCGCCTACCGGGTGCCGCACGAGCGGGTGGACCTGTCCGCGCTGACGGCCGCGCTGGCCGACCGGACCGCGCCCACCGGCGGCATCCGGGTGCTCGAGGTGATCACCGACCGCTCCGGCCTGCGGGAACTGCACGCGGCCGTGCGTGCCCAGCTGTGACGGACGCATGAGCGGGATCGACAAGGCACGTCGTGCGGTACTCGCCGTCGCCGTCGGCATCTCGGTGCTCACCGCGATCCTAGTGCTCGGCGCGTGGCGCAACGATCACCTCATCGGCTCCGACATGGGCACCGCCACCGCCGAGGTGCTCTCCGCGGGCTCGCTGCGCTCGGCGATCAGCTTCGTCACCCCCGACGGCGTCACCCACAACCCCGAACTCGGCGTGCTGTACCCCACGGGTCTGACCGCGGGCCAGCGGATCGCCGTCGAATACTCCCGCGCCGACCCGGACCTCGTGCGGGTCACCGGCCGTGACGTGCGCGTCGCACTCGTACCCGCGGCCTCGGTGATCGTGGTGACCTGGCTGATCGCGACCCCCGTGCTGACCTATCTCCGCCGGCGCAGCGCCGCCGCGGCCTAGAAGATTCGCCGGAACTTCGCCCGGCGGACACCTCGGCCACTTCCCACCGACCGGCCGCGCCGCGATGCTGGACCGGTGCGAGTAGCCATCGTCGCGGAATCCTTCCTCCCGAACGTCAACGGCGTCACCAACTCGGTGTTGCGCGTGCTCGAGCACCTCGACCGCCACGGCCACGAGGCCCTGGTCGTCGCTCCCGACACCGTCGCCGGACAGCCCCCGGCCCCCACCCAGCACGACGGGATCCCGGTGCACCGCGTGCCGGCGGTGCACGTCCCGAAGGTCAGCTCCCTGCCCGTGGGCCTGCCGCAGCCGGCGCTCACCGGCATCCTGCGCGGCTTCGCCCCCGACGTCGTGCACCTGGCGTCGCCGTTCCTGCTCGGCGCCGGCGGCCTCGGCGCCGCTCGCCGGCTCGACCTGCCCACCGTCGCGGTCTACCAGACCGACGTCGCCGGATTCGCGTCCAGCTACGGGCTCGGGCTCGCGGCCCGCGCCGCCTGGCAGTGGACGCGCCGAATCCACCGCGCGTGCGACCGCACCCTCGCACCCTCGACGGCGGCCGCCGCGGACCTCGCCGCACACGGCGTCCCGCGGGTACACCGCTGGGCGCGGGGCGTCGACACCGCGCGTTTCACCCCGGCCCGGCGCAGTGCCGCCCTGCGCCGGACATGGTCGCCCGACGGCCGGCTCCTGGTGGGCTTCGTGGGGCGGCTCGCCCCGGAGAAGCACGTCGAACGACTCGCAGGCCTCGCAGCCGACCCCCGCTACCGGCTCGTCGTCGTCGGCGACGGCCCGGAGCGCGCCCGTCTCGAACCGCTCCTGCCCGGGGCGGTGTTCACCGGTCACCTCGGCGGCGACGCGCTGGCCGACGCCTACGCGAGCCTCGACGTGTTCGTCCACCCGGGCGAGCACGAGACGTTCTGCCAGGCCGTGCAGGAGGCGCTCGCCAGCGGCGTCCCGGTGATCGCACCCGACGCGGGCGGCCCGCGCGATCTCGTCGCCCACTGCCGCAACGGGTACCGGCTGCCGGTCGACGGGTTCGCCGAGCTGCTGCCGGGCGCGGTGGGCGCGCTCGCCGATCCGATGCTGCGGGACCGGTTCGGCGCGGCCGCGCGGCGCAGCGTCCTCGGCCGCACCTGGCCCGCGGTGTGCCACGAACTGCTCGGGCACTACGAACAGGTCTGCTCGGTCCGGCCGGGCACGCTGCGGCGCAGCGCGTAGCGGTAACGTTTCGACCGTGGCAACTACTCACGGGTCGCGGGCCTCGCTCGCGAAGGATCCGCGCGAGGTCGCGTCGATGTTCGACGGCGTCGCCCAGCGATACGACATCACCAACACCGTGCTGTCCTTCGGGCAGGACCGCAGCTGGCGGCGCGCCACCCGGGCGGCACTGGACCTGCAGCCGGGGGAGCGGGTCCTCGACCTCGCCGCCGGCACCGGGGTGTCGACGGTGGAGCTCGGCCGGTCCGGCGCCTGGGTGGTGGCCACCGACTTCTCCAAGGGCATGCTGCAGGCGGGCGCGTTCCGGCAGGTGCCGATGGTCGCGGGCGACGCGATGCGCCTGCCCTTCGCCGACGCGGTGTTCGACGCCGCCACGATCTCGTTCGGCCTGCGCAACGTCTCCGACTTCGACGCCGGCCTGCGGGAGATCGCGCGGGTGACCAAGCCCGGAGGCCGCCTCGTGGTGAGCGAGTTCGCCACGCCCGTCTCGGCCCCGCTGCGCGTGCTCTATCTCGAGTACCTGATGCGGGCACTGCCGCGGGTCGCGCGGACCGTCAGCAGCAACCCCGACGCCTACGTCTACCTCGCCGAGTCGATCCGCGCGTGGCCCACGCAGGCCGAGCTCGCCGAGCGGATCCAGACCGCCGGCTGGCGGTCGGTGCAATGGCGCAACCTCACCGGCGGGATCGTGGCCCTGCACCGGGCGGTGCGCTGACCGCACCGTTCGGCCGGCGGGGTCAGGCGAAGAGCGGCCGGCGGTCCCACCGCAGCGACGCGCCGCCCCCGGCCCGCCACGCGCGCGCGACGAGATCCTCGTCGCGCTCGGTGACCAGGTTGCCCATGACCCGGACGGCCACCGTCATCAGCGCCGTCGAGCCCATCCCGACGGGCCCGGTGGCCGGCAGGAACCGCGGCAGCGTCAGCAGGCCGGCCAGCCGCCGGGCCGCGGAGAACGCCCGGCCGTAGCGTTCGCGCAGCAGAGCCGGCCACAGCTGCGTGAGGTCGTCCGCGTCGAGGACGCCGGCGACGAGCCGCCCACCCTCGAGGCCGTAATCGATGCCCTCGCCGTTGAGCGGGTTCACGCACGCCGCGGCATCACCGATCAGGGCCCAGTTCCGGCCCGCCACCCCGGACACCGCACCGCCCATCGGCAGCAGCGCCGACGCCACGCGGGTGGTCTCGCCGAGGCCCCACTCGCCGCGGCGCCGCGACGCGTACAGCTCGATCAGCGGCCGCAGCGATCCGGCGGCCGGTCGCTTCGCGGTCGCGAGGGTGCCCACGCCGATGTTGACCTCGCCGGTACCCAGTGGGAACACCCAGCCGTAGCCCGGGTGCAGCGCGCCTGCGTCGTCGCGTAACTCCAGGTGCGACGTGATCCACGGGTCGTCGCTGCGGGGGGAGGTGGCGTAGGCGCGGGCCGCGACCCCGTACGCCGTGTCGCGGTGCCACTGCCGGCCGAGCAGCTTGCCCAGCGGGGACCGGACCCCGTCCGCCACGACGAGCCGCTCGCACGCGACGGTGCGCCGACCGCCCGCGGTCGCGAAGGTCACACCGGTCACCCGCGACTCGTCGCGCTCGACGGCGACGGCCTTGGCGCCCTCGGCCGTACCGGCGCCCGACTCGACGGCGGCCCGGCGGATCCGGTCGTCGAGTTCGGTGCGCGGCACGGCGCTGCCCTGCGCCGGGAAGGAACCCGACGGCCACGGCAGCTCGAGGCTGCGGCCGAAACCCTCGAGCCGCAGGCCGCGGTTGACGGTGCGCGTGCGCACCCAGTCGCCGAGGCCGAGCCGGTCGAGCTCGGCCACCGCCCGCGGCGTCAGGCCGTCGCCGCACGTCTTGTCCCGGGGGAAGGTCGCGGCGTCGACGAGCAGCACGTCGCGCCCGGCGCGGGCCGCCCAGGCGGCGGCTGCCGACCCTGCGGGACCTGCGCCGACGACGAGCACGTCGGTACGGTCGGGGATCTCGGAAAGGTTGTGCCGCGGTTCGGACGCAGCGTGTTCTGCCACCACGGCTCCATCTTTCCAGGCACGGCTTCGGTGCCTCGGGGAGGTAGCCGCCCGGCGGAGCGGCTAGGTTCACTACCGTGGAGCCGATTCGACAGCGGACAGCAACAGCCGGGTCGACAGAACAGGATGGGTATCTCATCGTGAGCACTGAAGGGGCGGCGCAGTCCGCCGGTCCGTCCGGCGCGACGTCGGACACGGTGGTGGCCGGGGTGGACCTCGGCGATCCGGTCCTGGCGGCCGCCGTCCGGGACGGCCTCGCCCGGGTCGAGGAACTGCTGATCTCGGAGCTGTCCGACGGCGAGGACTTCCTGACCGAGGTCGCGCTGCATCTCGCCAAGGCCGGCGGCAAGCGGTTCCGTCCGCTGTTCACGCTCCTCACCGCCCAGCTCGGGCCGGAGCCCGACGATGCGGCGGTCGTCACGGCGGCGACCGCGGTCGAACTGGTGCACCTGGCCACGCTGTACCACGACGACGTGATGGACGAGGCCACCATGCGCCGGGGGGCGCCCAGCGCCAACGCGCGGTGGAGCAACAGCGTCGCCATCCTCGCCGGGGACTTCCTGTTCGCCCACGCGTCGCGGCTGGTGTCGACCCTCGGCCCCGACGCCGTGCGGACCATCGCCGAGACGTTCGCCGAACTCGTGACCGGGCAGATGCGAGAGACCATCGGCACCGGGAAGGAACGCGACCCGGTCGAGCACTACCTCAAGGTGGTGTGGGAGAAGACCGGCTCGCTGATCGCGACGAGCGGGCGGTTCGGCGGGACGTTCTCCGGCGCGGATGCGAAACAGATCGCACAACTGGAACGGCTCGGCGACGCCGTCGGCACCGCGTTCCAGATCGCCGACGACATCATCGACATCTCGTCGGCCTCGGTGGAGTCCGGCAAGACTCCGGGAACGGACCTGCGTGAGGGGGTCCACACCCTACCGGTGCTCTACGCCTTCCGCGAGTCCGGACCCGAGGCCGACCGGCTGCGGGAACTGCTGGCCGGGCCGGTGGAGGACGAGGCCGCCGTCGACGAGGCCCTGATGCTGCTGGCACGGTCGCCGGGGATGGCCGCCGCGAAGCGGACGCTGGGCGAGTACGCGGACAAGGCCCGCGCGGAGCTGGCGTCGCTGCCGTCGGGACCGGCGAACGAGGCCCTGCGACGGCTCGTCGACTACACGATTGCGCGCGTGGGGTAGACCCGGAAGCCGGGACGGCCGTTGCGGGGAGTGACGGTGGGGAACCCGCTCCCCGCCCTGTTTCGTTGAACATTCGAGCAAGATCGACGAATCGGGAAGAGGCGTGACGTGCACGGGTATGCGAACCGGCTGAAGACGGCGGGGCTCCTCATCGGGATGTCCGCCCTCATCGTGTTCATCGGCGCCCTGTTCCGGAACCCGACGATCCTGATCGGCTCGATCGTTCTCGCCGTCGGGATGAACGCCTACGCGTACTTCAACAGCGACAAGCTGGCGCTGCGTGCGATGCACGCCCAACCGATCACCGAGGTGGAGGCGCCGGTGGTGTACCGGATCGTGCGCGAGCTCGCGACCACGGCCCATCAGCCGATGCCCCGGCTGTACATCAGCCCGACCAATGCGCCCAACGCGTTCGCGACGGGCCGCGATCCCCGCCACGCGGCGGTGTGCTGCACCACCGGAATCCTGCAGATCCTGAACGAGCGGGAGCTGCGCGCCGTGCTCGGGCACGAGCTGTCGCACGTCTACAACCGGGACATCCTGATCTCGTCGGTGGCCGGGGCGATGGCGGCGGTGATCTCGGGGCTGGCGAATCTCGCACTGTTCGCGAACATGTTCGGCAACCGCGACCAGGGCACCAATCCGCTGGCTCTGCTGCTGGTGTCGCTGCTCGGGCCCATCGCGGCCACGGTCGTCCGGCTCGCCGTGTCGCGCTCGCGCGAGTATCAGGCGGATCAGTCCGGCGCCGAACTCACCGGCGATCCGCTGGCGCTGGCGTCGGCGCTGCGCAAGCTCGAGCGGGGCACCCAGGCGGCGCCGCTGCCGCCCGAACCCCGGATCGCCGCGCAGTCGCACATGATGATCGCCAACCCGTTCCGGGCGGGGGAGCGGGTGAGCCGGTTGTTCTCGACCCACCCGCCCATGGCCGAGCGCATCGACCGGCTCGAGCGCATGGCCCGCGGCGGGTAGCGCCCCGGGGGCCTACCGGTAGTTGACGAACTGCAGCGCGATGTCGAGGTCGGCGTTCTTGAGCAGTGCGATCACGGCCTGCAGGTCGTCGCGCTTCTTGCTGCTCACGCGCAGCTCCTCGCCCTGGATCTGCGCCTTGACACCCTTCGGGCCCTCGTCGCGGATCAGCTTGGAGATCTTCTTGGCGTTCTCGGTGCTGATGCCCTGCACCAGGGATCCGCTGATCTTGTAGACCTTGCCGGACTGGGTGGGCTCGCCGGCGTCGAATGACTTGAGGGAGAGATTGCGGCGGATCAGCTTCTCCTTGAACACCTCGAGGGCGGCATTGACGCGCTCCTCCGTGTCGGCGGTCAGGGTGACGGACTCCTCGCCGCTCCACTCGATGCTCGCCCCGGTGTTGCGGAAGTCGAAGCGGGTGCCGAGTTCCTTGGCGGCCTGGTTCAGCGCGTTGTCCACCTCCTGCCGGTCGACCTTGCTCACCACATCGAACGACGAATCAGCCACGAGCACTCCACTTCGGATCGGTTCTGTACGGGTTGCCGCCCCGACGCTATCGGGTGGCGCAGTGCCGCTGTCCACCCGGTTTGCACAACAGGGGGGTGTGCGTTGTATTGTTTCAAACGCGCCAGGGACACGGTCCCGATCGCGCCCGGCAGGTTGCCCGAGCGGCCAATGGGAGCGGACTGTAAATCCGTCGGCTTACGCCTACGTAGGTTCGAATCCTACACCTGCCACCAGAACGGCCCCGATCCGAACGGATCGGGGCCGTTCTGCATTGCAGCCGTTCGGGTACCGGGACGTCGTCCGTGCCGGGTCCCGCCGGCGCTCGTGGGCAGGGCCCGTGCCGGGGCGGGGCAGGGGAGCACCTCGCCGGATGCGCGCGGAAGCCGCCGGAAAGCCGATTTATGGCCCCTGAGCTGCTGATTTTGTTCCTGCAGAGGAGTGTGTGTAATCTTTTGGAGGCCGCAGCGAGCAGAGATGCTCACGGTGGTCGCGCCCCCTTAGCTCAGTCGGCAGAGCGTTTCCATGGTAAGGAAAAGGTCGACGGTTCGATTCCGTCAGGGGGCTCGCTGGATTGTGGTGCCGCCGTTGTTCGCGACACTCGACACCGAGGCGGTGTAGCTCAGTTGGTAGAGCAAACGACTCATAATCGTTGCGTCGCCGGTTCAAGTCCGGTCACCGCTACCAAAGTTGAATGAACCACCCTGATCGTCGTTGATCAGATTGACGCGAAAGAAGGCATCCCGTGGCCTCCTCAACCGACGTTCGGCCGAAGATCACCCTGGCCTGCGAGGTGTGCAAGCACCGCAACTACATCACGAAGAAGAACCGTCGCAACGACCCCGACCGGTTGGAGCTGAAGAAGTTCTGCCCCAACTGCGGCACTCATCGCGCCCACCGCGAGTCGAAGTAGTCGTACAGGGTCGACGTCGACGCGTGAGCTCTCCGCAAACTCGCCCACGCCGGCCGGCGTCCGGGCGAATTTGCGGGAGTTTTGCGTATGACGGGCATATCCGTGAGTGAAGAATCGGTCGTGGACGGCACCGAACAGGCCGGGATCCAGTTCGATGCAGCGGCACATGCGGCCTCGATGGTCGGCCATCACTATCGTGTCGAGGACTTCTACGAGGTCGGGCGCGAGAAGGTCCGCGAGTACGCGCGTGCCGTGCTGGACAACAATCCGGCGCACCACGATGAGGAAGCGGCCAAGGGCCTCGGCTACGACGGCCTCGTCGCTCCGCTGACCTTCGTCTCCATCGTCGGCATGATCGCCCAGCGCAAGCTGTTCGACGAGGTCGTCACCGGATACGACCTCAGCCAGATCATGCAGACGGACCAGCGGCTGGTGTTCCACCGGCCCATCCAGGTGGGCGATCGACTGTTCTGCGACGTGTACCTCGACGACTTCCGTCAGGCCGCCGGCAGCGACATCATCACCACCAAGAACATCATCACGGATCAGCACGACAACGTCGTGATGACCACGTGGACCACCCTGGTGGGCCGCACCGGTGGCGAGGTGGACGAGAACATCGCCCACGCAGTCAAGGATGTGATGATGCATGTCGCTCCGTAGGTTCGAGGACGTCTCGGTCGGGGAGGAGCTGCCCGCGCGGGTGGTCACGCTCACCCGCGGCAACCTCGTGAACTACGCGGGTGTGTCGGGTGATCCCAACCCGATCCACTGGAGCGACGAGGTCGCCAAGCTCGCCGGCTTGCGCGATGTGGTCGGCCACGGCATGCTCTCCATGGGCATCGCGGCCGGCTTCGTCACCGACTGGCTCGGTGACCCAGGAGCGGTGACCGAGTACAACGTTCGGTTCACCAGTCCGGTCTACGTCGAGGCCCATCGGGCCGCCGAGGTGGAGTTCTCCGGCAAGGTCAAGTCGGTGGACGCGGACAGCAAGACAGCAGTGGTCGCGATCGTGGCAAAGTCCGAAGGGCGTAAGATCTTCGGGCGGGCCACGGCAACGGTCCGTCTGGCCTGACCGGCCGGGCGGATTGGGTTTGTCCCGGGGCTATGAAGTACACTAAGACTTCTGGGATCGCATAGCGCAGCGCGCTGCTCTCGAGGACCTCCACGGTCCGCGGGGTGGCGCGCATGTCATGTGGTCGCAGATGGGTCGATCGAGACGCCGGTTCCCGGCGGAGGCATCGACCAAAGGGGCGTAGCTCAATTGGCAGAGCAGCGGTCTCCAAAACCGCAGGTTGCAGGTTCAAGTCCTGTCGCCCCTGCCCCCGGACGGCCAGCGACCGAGAGGAACGATGTGAGCGAGGAGCGCGGTAAGCGCGACGGCGGTACTGCAGGGACTTCCAACCCTGTCGACGCCGGATCGGCGACCGACGCGACCCCCGACGTTTCCTCCGCGTCCGCTGCTCCCACCGGCAAGAGGTCCCAGCGGCGTTCGGCCGCTCCTGCGTCGACCGCGGTGGCTGCCACCCGGCGGCCCGATTCGAAGGCGGCAGCCAAGTCCGCCTCCCGCTCCGGTGCCCAGGGCACGGAGAACATCTTCAAGCGCCTGCGGCGCTTCTTCCGTGAGGTCCTCGCCGAGCTCCGCAAGGTGATCTGGCCGAATCGCAAGCAGCTGGTCACGTACACGACCGTCGTCGTGGTCTTCGTGGCGGTCATGACCGCGCTCATCTTTGGATTGGATCTGGCGTTCGTGAAGGGCGTCAGCTGGTTGTTCGGTTAGCGCGTCAGCGTGCCGGCGAATGTGATCGACGAGAGGAAAGTGCCCGGTGAGCACCCCCGAGAACGACTCCTACGAGCCCTCGGCCGAAGAGCGCGTTTCGGACGAGGTCTTTGTTGACGACTCCGTGACCGCGGACGCGGCCGACGAGTCGGCAGAGGCGGGCATCGAAACCGACGAGACGTCCGGCGACGAGCCCGAAGCGCCCGTGGAGGCACAGGCCGACGAGGTGGCCGAAGAGGCACAGGCCGAGGAGGTCGATCCGGCGGAGGCCCTCGAGAAGCAGCTGCGGCTCGAGCCCGGCGACTGGTACGTCGTGCACTCCTACGCCGGCTACGAGAACAAGGTCAAGGCCAACCTCGAGACCCGCGTGCAGAACCTGGACCTGAGCGAGTACATCTTCCAGGTCGAGGTGCCCACCGAAGAGGTCACCGAGATCAAGAACGGCCAGCGCAAGCAGGTCAACCGCAAGGTCCTGCCGGGCTACATCCTGGTGCGCATGGAGCTGAACGACGAGTCGTGGGGCGCGGTGCGCAACACCCCCGGCGTCACCGGGTTCGTGGGTGCCACCTCGCGCCCGTCGCCGCTGACGATCAAAGAGGTCGTGAAGTTCCTGCTGCCGCAGCAGGCGAAGAAGAAGCCCGCCGCAGCCGCCGCCACGACCGCCGAGGGCGCCGCGACCGCCGTCAAGCCTGCCATCGAGGTGGACTTCGAGGTCGGCGAGTCCGTCACCGTGATGGACGGACCGTTCGCGACGCTGCCGGCTTCGATCAGCGAGGTCAACGCCGAGCAGCAGAAGCTCAAGGTCCTGGTGTCGATCTTCGGTCGTGAGACCCCGGTGGAGCTGTCCTTCAACCAGGTGTCGAAGATCTGAGGGTCCGACCCACTCAAGCTTGCGATAGCAGTACGCAAGAACCACACCGAGCAAGAAACTAGGAATAGAGATGCCCCCGAAGAAGAAGAAGATTGCCGGGCTCATCAAGCTCCAGATCCAGGCAGGTCAGGCCAACCCGGCTCCGCCGGTCGGCCCCGCCCTGGGTCAGCACGGCGTCAACATCATGGAGTTCTGCAAGGCGTACAACGCCGCGACCGAGTCGCAGCGCGGCAACGTCGTGCCGGTCGAGATCACGGTCTACGAGGACCGCTCGTTCGACTTCAAGCTGAAGACCCCGCCGGCCGCCAAGCTGCTGCTGAAGGCCGCGGGCGTGCAGAAGGGCTCCGGCGAGCCGCACAAGACCAAGGTCGCCAAGGTCACCATGGACCAGGTGCGCGAGATCGCCAAGACCAAGCAGGAAGACCTGAACGCCAACGACGTCGAGGCTGCCGCGAAGATCATCGCCGGCACCGCGCGTTCGATGGGCATCACGGTCGAGGGCTGAGCGCCGCGACGCGTTGTGACACCGCAGGGCTGACGAAGCCCCGGAGCAGGAACCCGTGGGAGGGCCGGCCAGGCTCGACAACCACGACCGAACCATTCACCTTCCGGTGACAAGTTAGGACAGAACAATGGCAAAGCGCAGCAAGGCGTACCTCGCCGCCGCTGAGAAGATCGACGCCTCGACGCTCTACAGCCCCCTCGCGGCCGCTCGGCTCGCGAAGGAGACCTCGTCGAAGAACTACGACGCCACCGTCGAGGTCGCCATGCGCCTCGGTGTGGACCCCCGCAAGGCGGACCAGATGGTCCGCGGCACGGTCAACCTGCCGCACGGCACCGGTAAGACCGCCCGCGTCATCGTGTTCGCGGTCGGCGAGAAGGCCGCCGAGGCCGAGGCCGCGGGTGCGGACGCCGTCGGCGCGGAGGACCTGATCGAGCGGATCCAGGGCGGTTGGCTGGACTTCGACGCCGCGATCGCGACCCCGGACCAGATGGCCAAGGTCGGCCGCATCGCGCGTGTCCTCGGTCCGCGCGGCCTGATGCCGAACCCGAAGACGGGTACGGTCACCCCGGCTGTCGCCAAGGCTGTCGCCGACATCAAGGGCGGCAAGATCAACTTCCGCGTCGACAAGAACTCGAACCTGCACTTCGTGATCGGCAAGGCGTCGTTCGACGACGCGAAGCTGGTGGAGAACTACGGTGCCGCCCTGGACGAGGTCCTGCGCGCGAAGCCGTCCACCGCGAAGGGGCGTTACGTCAAGAAGGTGACGATCGCGACCACCACCGGACCGGGCATCCCGGTGGACCCGTCGCGCACTCGCAACCTCCTGGAGGACGCCGAGTAGGAGGCTGGTCTCCAGTCTTCGCGGTCAGCGCACGAAACGGCCGGCACGGAACTGCTCCGTGCCGGCCGTTTTGCGTCCGCACATCCGGTCGGGTACGCTTGCCTGCGGAGTTCGGCGCGTGCCGATCTTCACCCCGATCATGTTCTACCCAAGACCGTTGGTCACCGGATCCGCTCGCGGACTCGGTTGAAGGTCCGGGATTGCCCGGCGGCCCACGCAGGAGGACGAGGTAGGGGAGATACGACATCGGTTGCGATGCCGTCTTTCTCTCTGTACGCCCCGTGTGCCCTGCACCGGGGCGTTTTGCATTTTGCGGATTTCGAGTGGAACTTCCCGAGCGGGAAAACGACTGTTACTGAGAGGAGGCGAAGTATGGCAAAGCCTGAGAAGGTTTCTGCGGTTGCGGAGATCACCGAGCAGTTCAAGGACTCGACGGCCGCCGTGATCACGGAGTTCCGTGGTCTGTCGGTGACCAGTCTGACGCAGCTGCGACGCGCTCTCGGAGAGGGTGCCACCTACTCCGTCGCCAAGAACACCCTGGTCAAGCGCGCCGCCGCAGAGGCGGGCGTCGAGGGCCTTGACGACCTGTTCGTCGGACCGACCGCCATTGCGTTCATCAAGGGCGAGCCGGTCGACGCTGCGAAGGCCCTGAAGACCTTCGCGAAGGACAACAAGGCGCTCGTCATCAAGGGCGGCTACATGGACGGCGCTGCGCTGTCCGTGGATCAGGTCAACCAGATCGCGGACCTCGAGTCCCGCGAGGTGCTGTTGGCCAAGCTCGCCGGCGCGATGAAGGGCAACTTGGCAAAGGCCGCCGGCCTGTTCAACGCTCCTGCCTCGCAGGTGGCCCGTCTCGCGGCCGCTCTGCAGGAGAAGATGGCGGACCAGGAGTCTGCCGCAAGCTGATCCGCACCATCGCGAATCACTGACCCACCCACCCCGCGCGCCCCGGCGCGCATCCCATCCGGTCGCGGATCAGCGACATGGGATCCACAAGGAAGGACCGCCACCATGGCGAAGCTCACCACCGAAGAGCTGCTCGACGCGTTCAAGGAACTGACCCTCCTCGAGCTCTCGGAGTTCGTGAAGGCCTTCGAGGAGACCTTCGAGGTCACCGCTGCCGCTCCGGTCGCCGTCGCCGCTGCCGGTGCCCCGGCCGCCGCCGCCGAGGCCGAGTCCGAGCAGGACGAGTTCGACGTCATCCTCGAGGGTGCCGGCGACAAGAAGATCCAGGTCATCAAGGTCGTCCGTGAGATCGTCTCGGGCCTCGGCCTGAAGGAGGCCAAGGACCTCGTCGAGGGTGCTCCGAAGCCGATCCTGGAGAAGGTCGCCAAGGATGCCGCCGAGGCTGCCAAGGCGAAGCTCGAAGAGGCCGGCGCCAAGGTCGCCGTCAAGTAAGACGAACCCGGCTGCCCGACCGCACCGCGGTCGAGCGCTTCGGCAAGGCCGCTGCCCACGGACGTGAGTCCGTGGGCAGCGGCCTTTTCGCGCATTCGTGACCGGTTTGCCGAGCGCGCGGAAACCATCCGCGCTAAGTTGACGTCGGTGCCGCACGGGGACGGCATAAGCGCAGGTCATACCCCTGATCGAAGGGGGTTATGCCCGAGTTGACCTGTGTTCTTACTCGCTAGTAGGATCCCGTGTCACAGGTAACACTTCGATGCGCTACAGTGACGCAATCCACAGTGGGGAACAGCATCGAGCCGTGCGGAGGTAATGGTGGGAGTCGAAGTAGCTGTCGAGGGGTTGACGAAGTCCTTCGGGTCTCAGCGGATCTGGCAGGACGTGACGTTGACGCTGCCGGCGGGTGAGGTGTCGGCGCTGCTGGGCCCGTCGGGTACGGGCAAGTCGGTGTTCCTCAAGTCGCTGATCGGTCTGCTGCGGCCGGAGCGGGGCTCGATCGTCATCGACGGCACCGACATCCTGCAGTGCTCCTCGAAGGAGCTCTACGAGATCCGCAAGCTGTTCGGGGTGCTGTTCCAGGACGGTGCGCTGTTCGGGTCGATGAACCTCTACGACAACGTGGCGTTCCCGCTGCGCGAGCACACCAAGAAGTCCGAGTCCGAGATCCGCAAGATCGTGATGGAGAAGCTCGAGCTCGTCGGTCTGCTCGGCGCCGAGGACAAGCTGCCCGGCGAGATCTCCGGCGGCATGCGCAAGCGGGCCGGGCTGGCGCGGGCGCTGGTGCTCGATCCGCAGATCATCCTGGTCGACGAGCCGGACTCGGGGCTGGATCCGGTGCGCACCACCTACATCAGCCAGACGCTGATCGACATCAACGCCGAGATCGACGCGACGATCCTGATCGTCTCGCACAACATCAACCTGGCGCGGACGGTGCCGGACAACATCGGGATGCTGTTCCGCCGGGAGCTGGTGATGTTCGGTCCGCGCGAGGTGCTGCTCACCAGCGACGAGCCGGTGGTCAAGCAGTTCCTCAACGGCACGATGATCGGGCCGATCGGGATGTCGGAGGAGAAGGACGAGGCGACGATGGCGCAGGAGCAGGCCCTCGTCGACGCCGGGCACCACGCCGGTGGGGTGGAGGACGTCGAGGGCATCGTGCCGCAGATGAAGGCCACCCCGGGGATGCCCGAGCGGCAGGCCGTCGCCCGCCGGCAGGAGCGGGTGCGGCACATCCTGCACACCCTGCCCGAGGCCGCCCAGCAGGCCATCCTCGAGTCCTTCGAGGAGACCGGCGGGACGCACGCCGCGCCGGCCTACCCCGAGCATTCCTTCCGCGACGACGACACGCAGGTCATCCCGGCGTACCCCGGTCACGGGTACGACGAGTCCGCCCGCCACAGAAGCTAGGAGCACACATGGGGGTCGGATCGGGCACCAGCTCGTTCGTGCGTCCGATACACGGTGCACTCACCCAGGCCGGAAACATCGTCGAGTTGTTCGTCGACGTCGTGCGGAACACCTTCCGCCGGCCGTTCCAGTTCCGCGAGTTCATCGAGCAGGCGTGGTTCATCGCGAGCGTCACGATCCTGCCCACCGCCCTCGTGGCAATCCCGTTCGGCGCTGTGGTCTCGCTGCAGACCGGGTCGCTGATCAAGCAGCTCGGCGCGGAGTCGTTCACCGGCGCCGCCAGCGTGCTGGCCGTGATCCAGCAGGGCAGTCCCATCGTGACCGCGCTGCTGATCGCCGGCGCGGCCGGCTCCGCGGTCACCGCCGATCTCGGATCGCGCACCATCCGCGAGGAGATCGATGCCATGGAGGTGCTCGGCATCAACCCCGTGCAACGCCTGGTGGTCCCGCGCGTGCTCGCGATGGTTCTCATCGCGCTGCTGCTCAACGGACTCGTCTCCGTCGTCGGCATCGCCGGCGGCTACTTCTTCAACGTGATCCTGCAGGGCGGTACCCCGGGCGCCTACCTGGCGTCCTTCTCGGCCCTCGCCCAGTTGCCCGACCTCTACGTGGCCGAGATCAAGGCGGCGATCTTCGGTGTCATCGCCGGCGTCGTCGCGGCCTACAAGGGCCTGCACCCCGGTGCCGGACCGAAGGGGGTCGGCGAGGCCGTCAACCAGACCGTCGTCATCACCTTCCTTCTGTTGTTCTTCGCGAACCTGATCCTGACGATGGTGTACCTGCAGATCGTTCCGGCGAAGGGATCCTGACTCGATGACAATCGCAAAGGGCCGCGGAGACGTCATCTGGCTCCGCGGGCGCAGAATCGTGCGCGCTCCTCTCGACATGCTGGATCGGGCAGGCGACCAGATGTCGTTCTACGCGCGGGCCATCGCGTGGACCCCGCGCACCCTCGTCCACTACCGCAAGGAGGTGCTGCGGCTGCTCGCCGAGGTCACCTTCGGCAGCGGCGCGCTCGCCGTCATCGGCGGCACCATCGGTGTCATCGCCATGATGTCCGGTTTCACCGGCGTCGTCGTGGGTCTGCAGGGCTACGCCGCCCTCGAGCAGCTCGGCTCCTCGGTGCTCACCGGCTTCCTGTCGGCGTACGTCAACACGCGTGAACTCGCCCCGATCGTCGCGGCCCTGGCGCTGTCGGCGACGGTGGGCTGTGGCTTCACCGCCCAGCTCGGTGCGATGCGGATCAGCGAGGAGATCGACGCGCTCGAGGTGATGGCGGTGCCGTCGGTGCCGTTCCTCGTCACCTCCCGGATGATCGCCGGTTTCGTCGCCGTCATCCCGCTGTACATCATCGGCCTGCTCGCCGCGTACCTCGCGACACGCGTGATCAGCACCCTGTTCAACGGGCAGTCGTCGGGTTCGTACGACCACTACTTCAATCTGTTCCTGCCGCCCGAGGACGTGCTGTACTCCTTCGGGAAGGTCCTCGTCTTCGCCTTCTTCCTGATCCTCATCCACTGCTACTACGGCTTCAACGCCAGCGGGGGACCCGCGGGCGTCGGCGTGGCCGTCGGCCGTGCGGTGCGCACCGCGATCGTCACGATCGCCGTGCTCGACTTCTTCCTCAGCCTCGCCATCTGGGGCACCACCACGACCGTGAGGGTGGCCGGATGAACCCGACTCCCTCGACCCTCAAGCGGAGGGTTCTCGGCCTGCTGTTCTTCGTCGTGCTGGGTCTGTTCCTGTTCGTCACCATCGCGATGTACAACAAGACGTTCAAGAAGGTCGTCGAGGTGGACCTCGTGACCGACGAGGTCGGCAACGCGCTGCCGATGAACGCGGACGTGAAGGTGCGCGGACTGATCGTCGGCGAGGTCCGCGGCACGTCGGCCGAGAGCGGGACGGTGACCGCACATCTCGCGCTCGAACCGGACAAGGCCGGCCTGATCCCCGCGAACGCGACCGCACAGCTGCTGCCGAAGACGTTGTTCGGGGAGCGTTACGTCTCGCTGATCCTCCCGGACCGGCCGGCGCGCCCGATCCAGGCGGGGGACACCCTGATGCAGGACACGAGCGCCGAGACCGTCGAACTCGGCGAGGTGCTCGACGGGCTGCTGCCCCTGCTCGAGGCCATCCCACCGCAGGATCTCGCGAACACCCTCGGCGCCCTGGCCCAGGGCCTGAGCGGCCGCGGCGAGACCCTCGGGCAGACCGTGGACCGGCTCGAGCAGGTGTTCCGCGAGGTGAACGTGGAGCTCCCGGCCGTGCAGGAGGACCTGCGCGGGCTCGCGGACTTCTCCCAGACCTACTCCGACGCCGCGCCCGATCTGATCAGCGCCCTCGACAACCTGCGCACCACCGGCAACACCGTGGTGGAACAGGAGAACCAGCTCGAGACTCTGCTGGTCACGGCGACGGGGGCGTCGTCGGCGACCGCCGGGCTGCTCGAGCAGAACGCCGGCTCGATCATCAGCATCGCCGCCGACTCCAAGCAGGCCCTGCAGTTGCTGGCCCGGTACTCGCCGTCGTACCCGTGCATGCTGAAGGGCTTCGCCGACGCGGCACCCGCGGCTGCGGGGGTGCTCGCGGCCGACGACCCGTTCCCCGGCGTGCGGGCGAGCGTCCAGTTCGTCAATCCGAAGGGCCGGTACCTGCCGAACCAGGACGAGCCGCGCCTGCTCGACGTCCGCGGCCCCACCTGCTACGACAACGTCACGGCCCCGGGCCGGTTCTTCCCGCAGTACCCCGGCGGTTCGATCAACGACGGCTCCTACCAGGTGCCGTCCCGCAACCCGGGCCCGGAGACCATGTCGTACTTCCCGGCCCCCGAGGGGTCCGGGGTGCCGGACGACGTCGGCGAGCTGATCGGGACGACCCCGGCGACGACGCAGGTCTCGTACACCGGGTCGCGGGCCGAGCAGGACGCCCTCGGCGTCGTGTACGCGGAGGCGACGGGCATCGCGCCCGAGGACGTGCCGACCTGGACGACGCGCCTGGGCGCGCCCGCCCTGCGTGGAACGGAGGTGAGCTTCCGATGAGAGGCCTGGCAGCACCGCTGATCAAGCTGATCGTCTTCGCCGTGGTCACGATCCTCGCCACCGGAATGCTCGCGGCGACCATCGCGAGCCTCGGCGGCGGCGGAGGCACGAAATTCCACGCGATCTTCACGGACGTGACGTCGCTCAACGAGGGCGACGACATCCGAATCGCCGGCGTCCGCGTCGGTCAGGTCGAGAAGATCGAGATCGTCGACCGGCGCGAGGCGCGCGTGACGTTCTCGATGTCCGACCGGGACTGGCTGCCCGCCGCGACGACCGCGACGATCCGCTACCGGACGCTCGTCGGCCAGCGCTACATCGCCCTCGACCAGGGCGAGGGCATGCAGGGGATGAAGCTGACCGGCGGCGACACCATCCCGCTGGAGCGCACCAAGCCGGCCGTGAACCTGACCACCCTGTTCAACGGGTTCCGGCCCCTGTTCCAGACCCTGAGCGCCGAGGACGTCAACACGCTGTCGTCGCAGATAGTCCAGGTGTTCCAGGGCGAGGCCGGAACCATCGACGACCTGGTGCGCACGACGGCGAGCCTGACCAACACGATCGCAGACAAGGACCGGGTCATCGGTGCGGTCATCGACAACCTGAACTCGGTGCTCACCAACATCAACGAGCGGGACGATCAGCTCGACTCGTTGCTCGTCAACACGCAGGCGCTGGTCAGCGGGCTGGCCGCCGACCGCGACACGGTGGGTGCGGCCGTGCAGTCGCTGGCCGGGCTGACGGACGCGACGGCCGATCTGCTCGAGCCGACCCGGCCGGCCATCGCCGGCTCCGTCACGGCGGTGCAGCAGCTCGGGGCGAACCTGAACAGCAACCGCGACGCGGTCGACGAGGTCCTCGCCACCCTTCCGGTCAAGCTCGAGAAGCTGGGCCGGGTCGCGAGCTACGGGTCGTGGTTCCAGTTCTACCTGTGCGGCATCGACGTGATTGCCGGCCCGGGTTCGGTTCCGTACCTGAACCTGCCGACCGGCCTGCCCACGGTGAACCAGCCGATCTACACCAACGCCGCCAAGCGGTGCACGCAGGACGGGATGCAGGAGTTGCAGGGACGATGAGCAGACGTCGCAGTCCGGCCGTGTCCGGCGCCCTCGGGATTCTCGTGGTCCTGCTGGCCACCCTGTCGGCGTTCTTCCTGGATTCGCTGCCGATCATCGGGGCCGGCGCCACCTACCGCGCGGAGTTCACCGAGGCGGCCGGCCTCAAGCCCACCAACGAGGTGCGCATCGCCGGAGTCAAGGTCGGTCAGGTCACCGACATCGAGCTCGACGGGGACCGGGTGCTCGTGTCGTTCAAGGTCAAGGACGCCTGGCTCGGCAACGACACCTCGGCCTCGATCCAGATCAAGACGATCCTCGGCCAGAAGTACCTCGCCCTCGAGCCGCGGGGCACCGAGGTGCTCGACCCGGATGATCGGATCCCGTTGTCGCGCACCGTAGCCCCGTACGACGTGATCGAGGCGTTCTCGTCCGCGGCCACCACTCTGGGCGAGATCGACTCGGAACAGCTGGCCACGAGCTTCGACACGCTCTCGGAGGCGTTCTCGCAGACACCGGACGACATCCGGGCCTCGCTCGACGGAGTCACCCGGCTCTCGCAGACCGTTGCGAGCCGGGACCAGGAGCTCAAACGGCTGCTCGAGGCGACCGGCCGGACCTCGCAGATCCTCGCCGACCGCAACGCGGAGTTCAACCGGCTGATCAGCGACGGCGCCCTGCTGATCGCAGAACTCAACAACCGGCAGCAGGCCATCTCGCAGCTGCTGACGGGCACGCAGCGGCTGTCTGCCGAGCTGACCGGTCTGGTCCGCGACAACGAGGCGACGATCGGCCCGGCGCTCGACCAGCTCCGGGGAGTGGTGCAGATCCTGCAGGACCGCAACGACGATCTCGACCGCGCGATGAAGCTGTACGAGCCGTTCGTCCGGCTGTACTCGAATGTCGTCGGCAACGGCCGCTGGTTCGACCAGGTCGTCGTGAACCTCATTCCGCCCGGATTGCCGGAGATCCCCGGATACCGCGATCCGGTTCGCACGTTGGGAGAGAACTGATGTCGCATGCCGAGTCCGGTGGCGGCTCACGGCGCGGCCCGATGGTGCTGCTGATCGCCGCGATCACCGCGGCCGTGGTACTGATCGCCGGTGTGCTGTGGTGGGTCTTCAACCGCATGGGAACCACCGAGATCACGGCCTACTTCGACAAGGCCGTCGGGGTGTACGAGGGGTCCGGTGTCCGGGTCCTCGGCGTCGAGGTCGGCAAGGTCACCGCGGTCGTCCCCGAAGGGGACCAGGTGCGGGTGGACATGCGGGTCGACCGCGGCGTCGACATCCCCGCCGACGCCAAGGCCGTGCAGATCACCCCGTCGGTCGTCGCGGACCGCTACGTGCAGCTCGCCCCGGTGTACACCGGCGGCGAGACGATGGCCGACGGCGCCGTCATCCCGCGGGAACGGACCGCCACCCCGGTGGAGGTGGACCAGCTGTACGCCAGCGTCGACGAGCTGTCGCGGGCGCTCGGTCCCGAGGGCGCCAACAAGGACGGCGCACTGACGCGCTTCGTGGAGACCGGCGCCGAGAATCTCGAAGGCAACGGTGCCGCGCTCGGCCAGACCATCGAGCAGCTCTCCGCCGCGTCGCGCACGCTCAACGAGTCGCGCGGCGACCTGTTCGGCACCATCGAGAACCTGCAGATCTTCGTGTCCGCGCTGGCGGCCAACGATCAGCAGGTGCGCGAGTTCAACGCGCAGCTGTCGGACCTGTCGGGCTATCTGGCCGGCGAGCGGGAGAATCTCGGGCTCGCGCTGAACCAGCTGTCGGAGTCGCTCGGGGTGGTCGCGCAGTTCGTCAACGACAATCAGGCGGCGTTGAAGGACAACGTGGACGCTCTGGTCCCGGTGACGAACAACCTTGCCGCCAACCGGGATTCACTGGTGAACTCGCTGACCCTGCTGCCCCTGGCGGTGAGCAACCTCGTCAACTCCTACGACGCGGAGTCCGGGTCGCTCGCCTCCCGTCTGGTGGTGACCGATCTGCAGGATCCGGCGGGCGTGATGTGCAAGCTCATCGACCTCGGTCGGCTCGTGCCGGGTGACCCGAGGTTCGAGCAGCTCGGCCGGCAGATGCAGCCGCTGATCGATCAGTGTTCCGGCCTCGCCGAGCAGATCACCAACGACGTCCGGACGCCGGATCTGATCCTGCCGTTCGGCGTCCTGAGCGGCGAGAACATCCAGCGCCGGGTGGTTCCCGGCACGGTGCCCGGTGTCGAGTCGCCGCGCCTGGACCTGGAGAGGGGCGGACAGTGAGACGCTCGGCGATTCTCGGTGCCGGGGCCTGCGTGACGGCCCTGGCGGTGTCGGGGTGCGGCGGGGCCGCGAGCCTCCCCCTGCCCGGTGGTGCGGACGTCGGGTCCGACCCGATCCACGTGACCGTGCAGTTCGACGACGTGCTCGACCTCGTGCCGCAGTCCACAGTCAAGGTGGACGGCGTGCCCGTCGGCCGGGTGGAGACGGTCTCCGTCGGTCCCGACGGGTGGACCGCCGACGTCGGGATCGTGGTCGACTCGGCAGTGGAGCTGCCGGCCAACGCGTATGCCGCGGTGGAACAGACCAGTCTGCTGGGCGAGAAGTTCGTCCAGCTCAGTCCGCCGCCGAGCGACCCGTCGCGCGAACTGCTCGCCGACGGCGACGTCATTCCGCTGGACCGGACCCGGCACGCCACGGAACTCGAGCCCGTGCTCGGCGCCCTCTCGCTGCTGCTCAACGGCGGCGGCGTCGGCCAGCTGCAGCCGGTGGTCGAGGAGCTGTCCACCGCGTTCGAGGGCCGGGAAGGCACCACGAAGAGCCTTCTGCAACAGGCGGATCGGCTCATCGACGGTCTCAACCAGCAGCGCGACGACATCACCCGCGCCCTCGACGGCCTCGATGTGCTCACCGTCCGGGTCGCGGAACAGAACGACCGCATCGCGGCGATCCTCGACGACCTGCCGGTGGCCACCGCGGTGCTCGAACAGCAGCGGCCCCAGCTGACCGAACTGCTCGGTCAGCTCGACCGCCTGGGGACGGTGGGCACCGACGTGCTCGACCAGTCCAAGGAGGACCTCATCGCCGACCTGCTGGCCCTGCGCCCCACCCTGCAGCAGCTCGCCGCTTCCGGCGACGATCTGGTGAAGGCGCTGCCGTTCATCCCGACGGTGCCGTTCCCCGACGGGGTCGAGAAGATCGCCCTCGGTGGCTCGGTCAACCTGTTCCTCGCCGTGGACCTGCAGATCGGGGACGCGCTGGCCTCGCTCGGCGTCGGTCAGGGCGAGCCGGTCTACCGGCAGCCGAAGTTCGGCGAGCCCAAGCCCGTCGTGGATCCGTCGAACCCGTACTACAACGGCAACGGGCCGAGGCCGGGCTGGCCGACGGTCTCGCTGCTGCCGGTGCTGCCGGCGCCGAAGCTGCCCGTGGGACTCGAACTGCCTCCGGGGGTGACGCTGCCCGGTCAGCCGGCCGCGGCGGCGGACACCGGCGACGACCCGGCGCCGGCCAATCCGCTGGAGGGCCTGTTGAACCAGCTCGGAGTCGGGGGAGGGCGATGATGAGATCGCGAATGCTGCGGATACAGCTGGTCGCGTTCGTGGTGATCGCGCTGCTCGGGGTGGTGTTCGTCGGCGCGCGGTACGTCCGCCTCGACAACCTGCTCGGGTTCGGGCAGTACACCGTCCACGCACGGTTCGCCGATTCGGGCGGCATCTTCACCAACGCCGAGGTCACCTACCGGGGCGTGCCGGTGGGGCGGGTCGGCGAGCTCGGCCTGACCGAGGACGGCATCGACGTCACGCTGCTCCTCGACAACGGCGGGCCGCAGATCCCCGCGTCCACCCGTGCCGTGGTGGCGAACCGGTCGGCGATCGGCGAGCAGTACGTCGATCTGCAACCGGATACCGACGAGGGCCCCTACCTCGAAGCGGGATCGGTCATCGGCCAGGACGCCACCGACGTGCCCGTGCCCGTGCAGGACCTGCTGGTGAGCACGAACGCGCTCGTCCGGTCGGTGCCGGTGGACTCGCTGCGCACGGTGGTGACCGAGCTGGGGGCGGCGTTCGACGGCCGCGGTGGCCAGCTGCAGACCCTCGTGGACTCCCTGGCCCAGCTCAGCGACGCCGGAGTGCAGTACCTGCCGCAGACGGTGTCGCTGATCCGCGACAGCCAAACGGTGCTCGACACCCAGTCGGTGCAGGCGTCGGCGATCCGGCAGTTCAGCGCGGATCTGGACCTGGTGACCGCGCAGCTGCGCGACAGCGACCCGGACGTCCGTCGCCTCCTCGAGACCGGGACGGCGGCGAGCGAGGAGCTCACGCAGCTGGTCGCGGACTCGGGCCCCGGCCTGACGGCGAACCTGACGAACCTGGCGCTGCTCGGCGACAAGCTCGGCCCGCAGGCGGTCGCGTTGCAGCCGCTGCTCGCGTTCCTGCCGGCCGTGGCGGCCAGCGCCGGGACGGTGGCGCCCGGCGACGGCACGGTCCGGCAGGGCATCCTGCTCGAGACGAACAACCCGCCGTCGTGCACCCTCGGGTACGAGGGCACTCAGGCGATCCTCGACGAGATGCAGCGCCGGGATCCCAACTTCGACGACACCCAACAGGACTTTCCGTTCAACACGGAGGCGTCCTGTGAGGCCCCGCAGGGCAGCGTCACCGGCGTGCGGAGCGCGAACCGGATCGTGTTCGCCGACCCGGCGACGATCCAGCCGTGGGACTTCACGCCGAAGCAGGATCCGGACAAGCTCAATCTGAATCCGATCGCGACGCAGCTCGCGCCGTTGCTCGGAGTCACCCCGAAGTAGGTAAGTAGGTTGGTGCAGTGACCGCAGACACGACGTCCCGTCCCCCGCAGACGGCGGGGGCGGGCGGCGACAAGATACGCAGGATCGTCCTGGCAGTGGTGAGCGTGCTGGCGGTGATCGCCCTCGTGGCGGCCGCCTGGTTCGGCTTCGGATGGGGGCGGGCCCTGCTCGCCGACCGCCCGACGGCCGATGCGCGGGACGCCGCCCTGTCCGGGGCGATGCAGGCCGCGATCAACCTCAACAGCGTCGACGCCGCCGACGTCGACCGGTCGATCGAGAACATGCGTTCGTCGATCACCGGTGAGGCCCTGAACAACGACCTGGCCGCGACGGAGCAGCAGATCCGTCAGCAGGTGGCACAGACGGGCACGGGCATGTCGGCGAACGTGCTGTTCGGCTCCCTGACGGCGCTGGACACGGACGCGAACACGGCGAACGCCCTGATCGTCCTGGCGGTGAAGACCACCTGGCCCGACAACTTCGTCGAGAACAAGGTCACCGTGAACGTGGCGATGCGCAAGGACGGCGACATCTGGAAGGCGGAGACGATCCAGCCGCTGGACTCGGTGCAGCTCGGCGGCGGGCCCGTGGAAGGAGCGCAGCAACCCGCGCCGCCGGCCGATCCCGCGCCCGCCCCGGGCGCTCCTGCGCCTGCACCGGCCGATCCCGGATCCGCCGGAGGCGAGTGAGCCATGAAGGAGAGTGTGTAGTGCCCCCGCAGCGTCGCAAGCCCAATCCGATGGGTCCCCCGAGGGGCCGGCGGCCCAAGATCGCGGGAACGGGCCGGACCCCGGCCCCGGGCGGTGCCGCCCGCCCCGCGACTCCCGAGCCCGCGACGACCGAGTCCGCGACGACCGAGTCCGCGACGACCGAGTCCGCGACGACCGAGTCCGCGACCACCGGGCCCGCGGTGACCGGGCCCGCGACCACCGGGCCCGCGACGACTGGGTCCGCGACGACTGGGTCCGAGCCGTCCGCGACCACCGCGCCACAGGCGCCCACACCGGCCCCGGTGGAGCCGGCCGGGAAAGCCCCCACGGCTTCCGGGTCCGAGACGGCCCGCAAGAGCGCTCCCGGCCTGCGCACGCCGGCACCGGTCGAGGACGCCGGAGCGGAGCGGGAGCCGGGGGAGCAGCCCGGCGGCACCGTCGCGCGCGGCAGCTGGCGCCCGGTGGCGATCCTCGGCGGTGCCGCGGTCGCACTCGGTGCGTTCGCCGCGGTCGCTGCCGCCCGTCCCGGTTCGACGGTGAGCAACGAGGCGTGGGTCGACAGCGCCGCGACGGCGGAGGTCACCGCTGCCGCCGGCCATGCGATCGAGACGATGCACGGCTACAACCACGAGACGATCGACCAGGACTTCGCCGAGATCCGCGAGGTCCTCACCCCGCCGATGCGGGAGGAGTTCGACCTGACCGCGGAGGTCACCAAGCAGGCCGCGGTGCAGACGCACACCGCGACGGAGGTGCGGATCGACCACATCGGTGCGTCGATGCTCGACGACGACCGCGCCGAGGTCGCGGCGTTCATCAGCGTCAGCGCGACGGGCGACGCGGTCGCCCAGGGCAGTGCGTCGGCGCCGCTGCTGGTGCGGATGGAGAGGATCGACGGCAAGTGGCTGGTCTCCGAGATCCGGGACCGGTGACGGACGTTCCGACGGGACAATCGGCCTGGTTGCTCTTGACGCGGGCGGCGTGAGCGGTCACTCTATCGGTACGCACGCACGAATACGCGTCCTGGGCGCCCGGGGTCGGGCGCTTCTTTTCGTGCCGTCGCTCGACATCTGCGACTTTTGGGTGTAAGTTCGGACTTTGCGCTGGCTGCCTCCTGTCCATCCTTCGACCGCATCGCCGGGAGCGTTGCCCTTCGGGGCTCGTTCCGCCGACTTCGTGGTGGGGTTGTCGTTCGGGTTGCGACCAGCGATAACGCCCCACATGAAGAAGCAGGTACAGCGGCGGTCGCACCGGTTGGAGCGGCCCGCGTGAGGTGCTGGAAGGACGCATCTTGGCAGTCTCTAGCCAGACCAAGGCAGTTGCCGGAATCCCCGGAGCCCCGAAGAGGGTGTCGTTCGCGAAGATTCGCGAACCTCTCGAAGTCCCTGGGCTCCTCGATCTACAGACAGATTCCTTCGAATGGCTGATCGGCTCGGAGCGCTGGCGCGCGCTCGCTGCCGAGCGCGGTGACGGCCCCGTCGTCGGTGGCCTCGAGGAGATCCTGGCGGAGCTCTCTCCGATCGAGGACTTCTCCGGGTCGATGTCCCTGTCCTTCTCCGATCCGCGCTTCGACGAGGTCAAGGCCTCGGTCGAGGAGTGCAAGGACAAGGACATGACGTACGCGGCGCCGCTGTTCGTCACTGCCGAGTTCATCAACAACAACACCGGCGAGATCAAGAGCCAGACGGTCTTCATGGGTGACTTCCCGATGATGACCGACAAGGGCACCTTCATCATCAACGGCACCGAGCGTGTCGTCGTCTCGCAGCTGGTGCGCTCCCCGGGCGTGTACTTCGACCGCGCGGTCGACAAGAGCACCGAGAAGGACCTGCACAGCGTCAAGGTGATCCCGGGCCGCGGCGCGTGGCTCGAGTTCGACGTCGACAAGCGCGACACCGTCGGCGTGCGGATCGACCGCAAGCGCCGCCAGCCGGTCACCGTGCTGCTCAAGGCCCTCGGCTGGACCAACGAGCAGATCGTCGAGCGCTTCGGCTTCTCCGAGATCATGATGTCCACCCTCGAGAAGGACAACACGGCCGGCACCGACGAGGCGCTGCTCGACATCTACCGCAAGCTGCGCCCGGGCGAGCCGCCCACCAAGGAGAGCGCGCAGACCCTGCTGGAGAACCTCTTCTTCAAGGACAAGCGCTACGACCTGGCGCGCGTGGGACGTTACAAGATCAACAAGAAGCTGGGCCTGAACGCCGGCCAGCCGATCGAGGCGTCGACCCTCACCGAGGAAGACATCGTCGCCACGATCGAGTACCTGGTGCGCCTGCACGCGAGCGAGACCACCATGACGGCGCCCGGCGGCGTCGAGGTTCCCGTCGAGGTCGACGACATCGACCACTTCGGCAACCGTCGCCTGCGCACCGTCGGCGAGCTCATCCAGAACCAGATCCGCGTCGGCCTGTCCCGCATGGAGCGCGTCGTCCGCGAGCGGATGACCACCCAGGACGTCGAGGCCATCACGCCGCAGACGCTGATCAACATCCGTCCCGTCGTGGCCGCGATCAAGGAGTTCTTCGGAACCTCCCAGCTGTCGCAGTTCATGGACCAGAACAACCCGCTGTCGGGCCTGACCCACAAGCGCCGCCTCTCGGCGCTCGGCCCCGGTGGTCTGTCCCGTGAGCGGGCCGGCCTCGAGGTCCGCGACGTCCACCACTCGCACTACGGCCGCATGTGCCCGATCGAGACGCCGGAAGGCCCGAACATCGGCCTGATCGGCTCCCTGTCGGTGTACGCGCGGGTCAACCCGTTCGGTTTCATCGAGACCCCGTACCGCAAGGTCGAGGGCGGCATCGTCACCGACCAGGTCGACTACCTGACCGCCGACGAGGAGGACCGCCACGTCGTGGCGCAGGCCAACTCGCCGGTCGACGCCGACGGCCGCTTCACCGAGGAGCGCGTCCTCGTCCGCAAGAAGGGCGGCGAGGTCGAGTTCGTCGCGGCGACCGAGGTCGACTACATGGACGTCTCGCCGCGGCAGATGGTGTCGGTGGCCACGGCCATGATCCCGTTCCTCGAGCACGACGACGCCAACCGTGCCCTCATGGGTGCGAACATGCAGCGTCAGGCCGTGCCGCTGGTGCGCAACGAGGCCCCGGTCGTCGGTACCGGCATGGAGCTGCGTGCCGCCGTCGATGCCGGCGACGTCGTCGTCACCGAGAAGTCGGGCGTGATCGAGGAGGTCTCGGCCGACTTCATCACCGTGATGGCCGACGACGGCACCCGTCGCACCTACCGGCTGCGCAAGTTCGACCGCTCGAACCAGGGCACCTGCTCGAACCAGCGGCCGATCGTGGACGAGGGCCAGCGCGTCGAGTCCGGCCAGGTCCTCGCCGACGGCCCCTGCACCGAGAACGGTGAGATGGCGCTCGGCAAGAACCTGCTCGTGGCGATCATGCCGTGGGAAGGCCACAACTACGAGGACGCGATCATCCTGTCGCAGCGCCTCGTGGAGGAGGACGTGCTCACCTCGATCCACATCGAGGAGCACGAGATCGACGCCCGCGACACCAAGCTCGGTGCCGAGGAGATCACCCGCGACATCCCCAACGTCTCCGACGAGGTCCTCGCGGACCTCGACGAGCGCGGCATCGTGCGCATCGGTGCCGAGGTGCGCGACGGCGACATCCTCGTCGGCAAGGTCACCCCGAAGGGCGAGACCGAGCTGACCCCCGAGGAGCGGCTGCTGCGCGCGATCTTCGGCGAGAAGGCGCGCGAGGTGCGCGACACGTCGCTGAAGGTGCCGCACGGCGAGACCGGCAAGGTCATCGGCGTCCGCGTGTTCTCGCGCGAGGACGACGACGATCTGCCCCCGGGTGTCAACGAGCTGGTCCGCGTGTACGTGGCGCAGAAGCGCAAGATCCAGGACGGCGACAAGCTCGCCGGCCGGCACGGCAACAAGGGCGTCATCGGCAAGATCCTCCCGCAGGAGGACATGCCGTTCCTGCCCGACGGCACCCCGGTCGACATCATCCTCAACACCCACGGTGTTCCGCGTCGTATGAACATCGGCCAGATCCTCGAGACGCATCTCGGCTGGATCGGCAAGGCCGGCTGGAACGTCCAGGTGGCCGGGGACGGCGAGCGTCCGGAGTGGGCGAAGAACCTGTCCGACGACATGCTCGCCGCCGAGCCGAACACCAACATCGCCACCCCGGTGTTCGACGGTGCCCGCGAGGACGAGCTGACGGGCCTGCTGGGCTCCACGCTGCCGAACCGCGACGGCGAGGTCATGGTCGGCCCCGACGGCAAGGCGACGCTGTTCGACGGTCGCTCCGGCGAGCCGTTCCCGTACCCGGTGTCGGTCGGCTACATGTACATCATCAAGCTGCACCACCTGGTCGACGACAAGATCCACGCGCGTTCGACCGGCCCGTACTCGATGATCACCCAGCAGCCGCTCGGTGGTAAGGCGCAGTTCGGTGGCCAGCGCTTCGGTGAGATGGAGTGCTGGGCCATGCAGGCCTACGGTGCGGCGTACACGCTGCAGGAGCTGCTCACCATCAAGTCGGACGACGTGGTGGGCCGCGTGAAGGTCTACGAGGCCATCGTGAAGGGCGAGAACATCCCGGAGCCGGGCATCCCCGAGTCCTTCAAGGTGCTCCTCAAGGAGCTCCAGTCGCTGTGCCTGAACGTGGAGGTGCTGTCCAGCGACGGCGCGGCCATCGCGATGGCCGACGGCGACGACGAGGACCTCGAGCGGGCGGCGGCCAACCTGGGCATCAACCTTTCCCGCAACGAGTCGGCCACGGTCGACGACCTCGCGAACTAGGAGCCGACCCGATGAGATACGCCCCGCTCAGCCGGCGCGTATCTCATCGGGCCCCGGCAGCGATAGCGACAACTAGCAGCAACAAAACCCGTAAAGGGGAAAGGAAGTTACGTGCTCGACGTCAACTTCTTCGATGAACTCCGCATCGGCCTGGCCACTGCGGAGGACATCCGCAACTGGTCGTACGGCGAGGTCAAGAAGCCGGAGACCATCAACTACCGCACGCTCAAGCCCGAGAAGGACGGCCTCTTCTGCGAGAAGATCTTCGGCCCCACCCGGGACTGGGAGTGCTACTGCGGCAAGTACAAGCGTGTCCGCTTCAAGGGCATCATCTGTGAGCGCTGCGGCGTCGAGGTCACTCGCGCCAAGGTGCGTCGTGAGCGCATGGGCCACATCGAGCTCGCCGCGCCGGTCACGCACATCTGGTACTTCAAGGGTGTGCCGAGCCGCCTCGGCTACCTGCTCGACCTGGCGCCGAAGGATCTCGAGAAGATCATCTACTTCGCCGCGTACGTCATCACGGCGGTGGACGACGAGCTGCGCCACAACGAGCTCTCGACCCTCGAGGCCGAGATGGAGGTCGAGAAGAAGTCCGTCGCCGATCAGCGCGACGCCGACCTCGAGGCCCGCGCGCAGAAGCTCGAGGCCGACCTGGCCGAGCTCGAGGCGGAGGGTGCCAAGTCCGACGTCCGCCGCAAGGTCAAGGACGGCGGCGAGCGCGAGATGCGTCAGCTGCGCGACCGCGCCCAGCGTGAGCTGGACCGGCTCGAGGAGATCTGGAACACCTTCACCAAGCTCAAGCCGAAGGACCTGATCGTCGACGAGCTGCTCTACCGCGAGCTGCAGGACCGCTACGGCGAGTACTTCACCGGCGCGATGGGTGCCGAGTCGATCCAGAAGCTCATCGAGAACTTCGACATCGACGCCGAGGCCGAGTCGCTGCGCGAGACCATCCGCAGCGGCAAGGGCCAGAAGAAGCTGCGCGCCCTGAAGCGACTGAAGGTCGTCGCGGCGTTCCAGCAGTCCGGTAACTCGCCCATGGGCATGGTTCTCGATGCGGTGCCGGTGATCCCGCCGGAGCTGCGTCCGATGGTGCAGCTCGACGGTGGCCGCTTCGCGACCTCCGACCTGAACGACCTGTACCGCCGCGTCATCAACCGCAACAACCGCCTCAAGCGACTGATCGACCTCGGCGCCCCCGAGATCATCGTCAACAACGAGAAGCGGATGCTGCAGGAGTCCGTGGACGCGTTGTTCGACAACGGCCGTCGTGGCCGGCCGGTCACCGGCCCGGGCAACCGTCCGCTGAAGTCGCTGTCCGACCTCCTCAAGGGCAAGCAGGGCCGGTTCCGTCAGAACCTGCTCGGCAAGCGCGTCGACTACTCCGGCCGTTCGGTCATCGTCGTCGGCCCGCAGCTCAAGCTGCACCAGTGCGGTCTGCCGAAGCTGATGGCGCTCGAGCTGTTCAAGCCGTTCGTGATGAAGCGCCTGGTCGACCTGAACCACGCGCAGAACATCAAGTCCGCGAAGCGCATGGTCGAGCGGCAGCGCCCGCAGGTGTGGGACGTCCTCGAAGAGGTCATCAACGAGCACCCCGTGCTGCTCAACCGTGCTCCCACGCTGCACCGCCTCGGTATCCAGGCGTTCGAGCCGCAGCTCGTCGAGGGCAAGGCCATCCAGCTGCACCCGCTCGTGTGTGAGGCGTTCAACGCCGACTTCGACGGTGACCAGATGGCCGTGCACCTGCCGCTGTCCGCGGAGGCGCAGGCCGAGGCCCGCGTGCTGATGCTGTCGTCGAACAACATCCTGTCGCCGGCGTCGGGTCGTCCGCTCGCCATGCCGCGTCTGGACATGGTGACCGGTCTGTTCCACCTGACCCGCCTGGTCGAGGACGCGCCGGGCGCGTACCGGCCGGCCACCGACGACGAGCCGGAGCAGGGCGTGTACTCGTCCCCGGCCGAGGCCATCATGGCCGTCGACCGCGGCGTGCTCTCGGTGCAGGCCCCGATCAAGGTGCGCCTGACGCGGCAGCGCCCGCCGAAGGACGTCGAGGCCGAGCTGTTCCCCGACGGCTGGAACTACGGTGACGGCTGGACCGTGCAGACCACGCTCGGTCGCGTGCTGTTCAACGAGCTGCTGCCGGTGAACTACGGCTTCGTCAACGACGTCATGCCGAAGAAGCGTCAGGCCGCGATCATCAACGATCTGGCCGAGCGTTACCCGATGATCGTCGTCGCGCAGACCGTCGACAAGCTCAAGGACGCCGGCTTCTACTGGGCCACTCGTTCGGGTGTCACCGTGTCGATGGCCGACGTGCTGGTGCCGCCGGAGAAGAAGGAGATCCTCGAGCGCTACGAAGCGTCCGCGGATCAGCTCGAGCGCAAGTTCGCTCGTGGTGCCCTCTCGAAGGAGGAGCGGCGCGACTCGCTCGTCAAGCTGTGGCAGGAGGCGACCGAAGAGGTCGGTCAGGCCATGGAGGCGCACTACCCGGACGACAACCCGATCCCGACGATCGTGAAGTCCGGCGCCGCGGGCAACATGACCCAGATCCGCTCGCTCGCGGGCATGAAGGGTCTGGTGACGAACCCGAAGGGTGAGTTCATCCCGCGCCCGATCAAGTCCTCGTTCCGTGAGGGCCTGACCGTGCTCGAGTACTTCATCAACACCCACGGTGCCCGTAAGGGTCTGGCCGACACCGCGCTCCGTACCGCCGACTCGGGTTACCTGACCCGTCGTCTGGTCGACGTGTCGCAGGACGTCATCGTCCGCGAGACCGACTGCGGCACCCCGCGCGGTATCGAGATGGTCATCGCCGAGCCCGAGCGCGACGGCGCGGGCAACGAGACCGGCCGCCTGGTGCGCGACGCCCACATCGAGACCAGCACGTACGCCCGTACGCTGGCCACCGATGCGGTCGACGCGGACGGCAACGTCGTCGTCACCCGGGGCAGCGACCTCGGCGACCCGGCGATCGAGGCCCTGCTGGCCGCCGGCATCCGGAAGGTCAAGGTCCGCTCCGTGCTGACCTGCGACACCGGCACCGGCGTGTGCGCCACCTGCTACGGCCGCTCGATGGCGACCGGCAAGCTCGTCGACATCGGCGAGGCCGTCGGTATCGTCGCCGCGCAGTCGATCGGTGAGCCCGGTACGCAGCTGACGATGCGTACGTTCCACCAGGGTGGCGTCGGTGAGGACATCACCGGCGGTCTGCCGCGAGTGCAGGAGCTCTTCGAGGCCCGCGTCCCGAAGGGCAAGGCGCCCATCGCCGACGTCTCCGGCCGCGTGCGCCTCGAGGACGACGACCGCTTCTACAAGATCACCATCGTCCCGGACGACGGCGGCGAGGAGGTCGTGTACGACAAGCTGTCGAAGCGTCAGCGTCTGCACGTGATCCGCAAGGCGAACGGCACCGAGGGCATCCTCGCCGACGGCGACCACGTGGAGGTCGGTCAGCAGCTCCTCGAGGGTGCTGCCGATCCGCACGAGGTGCTGCGTGTCATGGGTCCGCGTCAGGTGCAGGTCCACCTCGTGAACGAGGTTCAGGAGGTGTACCGCAGCCAGGGTGTGTCGATCCACGACAAGCACATCGAGGTCATCGTGCGCCAGATGCTGCGTCGCGTCACGATCATCGACTCGGGTTCGACGGAGTTCCTGCCCGGTTCGCTGGTCGAGCGCAGCGAGTTCGAGGCCTCCAACCGGCGGGTCGTCGCCGAGGGCGGCGAGCCGGCTGCCGGTCGTCCCGTGCTCATGGGTATCACCAAGGCGTCGCTGGCCACCGATTCGTGGCTGTCGGCGGCGTCGTTCCAGGAGACCACTCGCGTGCTGACCGACGCGGCGATCAACTGCCGCTCGGACAAGCTGATCGGTCTGAAGGAGAACGTGATCATCGGCAAGCTGATCCCGGCCGGCACCGGCATCAACCGGTACCGGAACATCCAGGTGCAGCCGACCGAGGAGGCCCGCGCGGCCGCGTACGCTATCCCGTCGTACGAGGATCAGTACTACTCGCCGGAGGGCTTCGGCCAGAACACCGGCGCTGCGGTTCCGCTCGACGATTACGGTTACTCCAGCGACTACCGGTAGATCCGTCGCCGCGGCCGGGAAACCGGCTGCGGCCCGGCTCTCTGCCGTGGCCACGAAGGTCCCGCCCTCTTCTCTTCGGGGGCGGGGCCTTCCTGGTTTCCGGGGTGGGCGTCACGGCCGCGCCGGTCGTCGGCTAGTTTGGGTAGGCACTCCTAACAACCCGAAGGGAACGCCTGTGCCGTCGACCCGAATCCCGAGGCTGCTCGCCGCAGCCGGACTCGCTCTCACGTTCGTCCTGACCGCGTGCTCGTCGGGGAGCGACGAGGCCGGCGAGTCGTCGTCCGCGGCCGGAGGCGCGTTCCCGGTCACGATCGAACACGCCCTCGGCAGCACGACGCTCGACGGCGAACCCGAGCGGGTGGTCACGTGGGGCTTCGGCAGCACCGATGCCGCGCTCGCGCTCGGCGTCGTGCCCGTTGCCATCCCGGCCCAGTCCTACGGCGGCGACGCGCAGGGGGTGCTGCCGTGGATCGGGGACCGGCTCGCCGAGCTGGGTGCCGAGACACCGGCCGTCCTGCCGAACGACGGCACGGACGTGCCGGTGGAGCAGATCGCGGCGGCGCGGCCGGACGTCATTCTCGCCAACTACTCCGGGCTCACCCGGGAGCAGTACGAGACGCTGAGCCGGATCGCGCCGACCATCGCGTACCCGGACGAGCCGTGGGCCACCCCGTGGCGCGACGTCGTCGCCACCGTCGGGCAGGCGCTCGGCAGATCCGGCGAGGCGGCCCGGCTGATCGCCGACACCGAGGCCACCATCGCGGAGAAGGCGGCAGCCTATCCGCAGCTGCGGGGCAGGACCGTCGCCGCGGTGTGGGACACCGGCGACACCTTCTACGTCTACAAGCCGGCCGACTCGCGCGTGGAGTTCCTCACCGACCTCGGTCTGGTGAGCGCACCCAGCGTGGCCGAGCTGAGCACCGACGAGTCCAGCTTCTACTTCACCCTCAGCTTCGAGGAGGCCGGCAAGCTCACCAGCGACATCCTGCTCTCCTACGCCGACGACGCCGCGGCCCAGGAGCGCACGCTCGCCCAGCCGTGGGCGCGGACCATGGGGCAGGTGACCGACGGTCGGGTCGCGAAGGTCAACGGCACCGAGCTCATCGCCGCTGTGTCGCCGCCGACCGTGCTGTCGCTGACGTGGGGCATCGACGCCTATCTCGAGGCGCTCGCCGCCGCGGCCGAGTAGGGCGATTCCCGGTCGGCGTCCCGGTCAGCGCGGGATGTGGAAGTCGACCAGGGCCGCACCACGCGGGCCCAGGTCGTGCCACGGCCCCCGCACCGCCAGCACCGCCACCGCGGAGGTCGGGAACTTCTCGATGATCTGACGGGCGGCATCCGAGTCGTGGTCGTCCGAGAGCAGCAGCGTCGTCGCGGACAGGACGGGCTCGTGGCCCACCACGAGCAGGGTCGACACGTCGTCCGGGACCTGGCGGATCGCGTCGACGATCTTCCCCGGCGTGGCCTCGTAGAGGTCGTCGAGGATCTCCGTGGGGACCTCGACGGCGGCCTCCGCCAGGGTCTTGCGGGCGCGCGTCGCGCTCGAGCACAGCACGGCGTCTATCGGGGGCTGGTGGGCCCGCAGCCAGCGTCCGGCGAGGCCGGCCTCGCGTCGTCCCCGTGGGGCAAGGGGGCGCTCGTGATCGGCGACGCCGTCCGGGTACGCGGACTTCCCGTGCCGCAACAGGATCAGGGTGCGGGTCATGGGTTCACCCTAGGTGGTCAGGGTCACCGGCGGCCGACGCGTGCCACCGCGCGCACCTCGTCGCCGACCGTGAACCACAGGGTCAGCGCGTCGGTCTCGTGACGGGCGCGCAGGACCAGCGCGTCGCCGGCGACGACCGGTCGAAGGTGCTCGATCACCGCACGGTACGGCGCGGTCTGCAGCTCCGGCCGGCCGGCCAGGTGCTCCTCGATGCCGTGCCAGTAGGCGGCGTTGTTGACGTGGTCGAACGGGTCGATGTCGGTGGCCCGTAGCGGGAAGGCCGTGCCGGCGTCGGCGTCGTCGGACGGCGTGGGCGGCAGCCATGCCCGCCATCGCAGCCGGGTGTCCTCCGCATGGCGGGCCATGTGCTCCCAGAGCCGGTCGCTGATCCGGGCTGGCATCCCGTTGGTGGGCCCGATGTTGATCCAGAACGCCGAGGTGTCGATCAGGGCGTCGCCGGTGCCGTCGAGCCGCACGCGGACGTTGGCCCATCGCGTGGACAAGGCGTCGCACCACCGGCGCAGTTCGAGTTGTTCGCGGAAGCGGGCCGGCCGGTGCACGTCGACGACGGTGCGGCGCACGATCCACAGCGGGTCGGTGGCGGTGGCGTCGACGGCGTCGAGGTTGTCGGTGCCGATGTCCTGCAGGTAGCGGGCCACGCCGTCGAGACGGAGCCGTTCCCGGTTGTCGACGTCGCCGGTGCGCACCGTGCGCGTGGACCGGAACGCGTCGTCGGGCGGGGGCGCGGCCCCGAGGGGCTGCGCCAGCGCGTCCTCCGCCGCGGACTTCTCCGGTGCCGGTTTCGCGGCCGTGTCCGAACCCATTCGTCCCCCTGCTCGTCGTCGGCCCCTGCCGATTCTGACAGCTGCGGGGCAGGGCTGCAGCGAATCTTGCGAGGGGCGAGACATCGAGGCTACAGTGGAGTTAACTGTTACCGGATGTCACATGAAATCCGGTCCCGGCTCTTCGAGGACACGACATGGCCTATGTGATCACCCAGACGTGCTGCAACGACGCGAGCTGCGTCGCCGTGTGCCCGGTGAACTGCATACATCCCACGCCCGAGGAGCGGGAGTTCGCGCAGACCGAGATGCTGCACATCGACCCGCAGGCCTGCATCGACTGCGGCGCGTGCGCGGACGCCTGCCCGGTCGAGGCGATCTTCCCGGAGGACCGGCTCACCGAGGCTCAGGCCCGGTTCAAGGACATCAACGCCGACTACTACACGGCGCACCCGATGCCCGAGAACTGGATCCCGCTGACACCCGTCCCGGCCCCGCCGCGGGGACAGGGCACCCTGCGCGTGGCGGTCGTCGGTGCCGGTCCGGCGGCCTGTTACGCCGCGCAGGAACTGCTCGAGCGCTCGAACGTCGAGGTGGACATGTTCGACCGGCTCCCCACCCCCTGGGGACTCGTCCGCAGCGGTGTCGCACCCGACCACCCCGGTACCAAGGCCGTCACCGAGTCGTTCGAATGGTCGTTCCGCCGCGACGCGTTCGCCCTGCACCTCGACGTCGAGGTCGGCCGCGACATCGACCACGCCGAGCTGCTCGCCCATCACCACGCCGTCGTCTACGCGACCGGGGCGTCCGCCGACCGCAACCTCGGCATCGCCGGCGAGGACCTTCCCGGCAGCCACGCCGCCACCGAGTTCGTCGCCTGGTACAACGGCCACCCCGACTACGCCGACCGGGTCTTCGACCTCTCCGGCGAACGCGCGGTCGTGGTCGGCAACGGCAACGTCGCCCTCGACGTCGCCCGCATCCTCACCATGGACGTCGACGAGCTGGCCCGCACCGACATCGCCGATCACGCCCTCGAGGCGCTGCGCCGGAGCAACATCCGCGAGGTCGTCCTGCTGGGCCGCCGGGGTCCGGCCCAGGCGGCCTACAGCAACCCCGAGTTCCTCGCCCTCGGCGATCTGAACGGCGTCGACGTCGTCGTCGACGAGACCGAGCTCGAGCTCGATCCCGCCAGCGCGGCGCTCGCCGCCGCCGACCCGGCGGTCGCGATGCGCATGCGGCTCGCGCGCGAGTACGCGCGCCGCGAGCCCCGGCCGGGGAACAAGCGCATCGTGTTCCGCTATCTCGTGTCGCCCACCGAGATCGAGGGCACCGAACGGGTCACCGGACTGCGCGCGGTACGCAACGACCTGATCGCCGGCGACGACGGTGCGCTCGTCGCCCGGCCCGCCGGGCAGGCCCTGCACCTCGACGCGCAGCTGGTGCTGCGCTCGATCGGCTACCGCGGGGTCCCCCTCCCGGGAGTGCCGTTCGACGAGCGACGGGGGATCGTCCCCAACGAGGGCGGGCGGGTCACCGCCGCCGGACCCGGCGTGTACGTCACCGGGTGGATCAAGCGCGGTCCGAGCGGCGTGATCGGAACCAACAAGGCGTGCGCCAAGGAGACGGTCGCGGCCCTGCTCGCCGACTTCGACGCCGGCCGGCTCGCGCGTCCGGCCGGTGGCCGGCGGGAACTCGATCGCCTGCTCGGGCAGCGGCGGCCCACCCGGGTGGGCCTGAGCGGATGGCACGAGATCGACGGGGCCGAGCGGGCGGCCGGCCGCGCCGCCGGCCGGCCGCGCGTCAAGCTGACCGACCGCGCCCGCCTCACGGAGACCGCGGCCGGGCGGCCGCGGCCGGGGCGAAGCCTGCTGCGTCTGGTGCGCCGATAATCGGTTGGGGCTCCGCCTGCGTCGGGACTAGTATCTTTCGGCGGTGCCCGGCACCGCCCGCGGCGACGTCCGCCGGGGGAGCGCAGGCCGGGATGTCGATCCGCCGCGCTGTCGGGGCGCGCGCTGGTCGCCGGGCACGTCGAGGGTGACACGCGGCTCGCGCCGAGATCGTCGTCGCCGCACGGTACGACGTGGTGCCCGGCCCCCTCGATCCCATCCTGGCAGGTCTGCCTGCCATCGCGCCTCGAGAGGACCGACCCATGACAGCCCCCCATGCGGGCCCGGCCGCCGCGCCGGCGAGCGACAAGCTCGACGCGGCAGTTCTGAAGATCGCGTCGGTGGTGGTGCTCGGCGCCATCATGTCGATCCTCGACGTGACGGTCGTCTCCGTCGCCGTGCCGACGTTCATGGAGGACTTCGACTCCAGCTACGCGACCGTCGCGTGGACGATGACCGCCTACACGCTGGCGCTGGCCAGCGTGATTCCGCTCACGGGCTGGGCCGCGGACCGGTTCGGCACCAAACGGCTGTACCTCGCCGCCCTTGTCCTGTTCGTCGCCGGGTCCGTGCTGTGCAGCATGGCGTGGGACATCACGTCGCTCATCGGGTTCCGCGTGGTGCAGGGCCTGGGCGGCGGCATGCTCATGCCGCTGGGCATGACGATCATGACCCACGCCGCGGGACCGCACCGGGTCGGCCGCGTGATGGCGGTGCTTGGCATCCCGATGCTGCTGGGCCCGATCGGGGGCCCGATCCTCGGCGGCTGGCTGATCGACACCGCCAGCTGGCACTGGATCTTCCTGATCAACCTGCCCATCGGCGTCGTGGCCCTCGTCGCCTCCGTGCTGATCCTGCCGAAGGACCGCCCCAGCCGGTCCGAGTCCTTCGACTTCGTCGGCATGGCGCTCCTGTCGCCGGGCCTGGCGCTGTTCCTGTTCGGCGTCTCGTCCATCCCGGAGGTCGGCACCGTCGCCGCGACGCGGGTCCTCGTGCCGGGCGCGATCGGCGCCGCGCTGATCGTCGCGTTCGTGTTCCACGCCCTGCGTGCCCGGAACCCGCTCATCGACCTGTACCTGTTCCGCAACCGCCAACTGACGTTCGCGGTGCTCACCATGTCGGTGTTCGCGATCGCGTTCTTCGGCGCAGGACTGCTGTTCCCCAGCTACTTCCTCCAGGTGCGGGGCGAGTCGACCCTGGCGGCGGGCATCCTGCTCGCGCCGCAGGGCCTCGGCGCCATGCTCACCATGCCGGTCGCCGGCCGGCTCGTCGACCGGATCGGACCCGGGAAGATCGTGCTCGTCGGCCTGACCCTCGTCACGCTCGGCATGGCCGTCTTCACGCAGGTGGGCACGGACACGTCGTACGTGCTGCTGCTCGGTGCGCTGTTCGTCATGGGCATGGGCATGGGTGCCACGATGATGCCGACGATGACGGCCGCGCTGCAGACGCTGACCCATCAGAGCGTGGCCCGCGGGTCGACGCTGATGAACATCGTCCAGCAGGCCGCCGGCTCCGTGGGCACCGCGACCATGTCGGTGATCCTGAGCAGCCGCCTGGCGACCCCGGCGGGGGCGCCCGAGGGCGGCGGGCAGATGGACCCGGCAGCTCTGGAACAGCTGCCCGCACCGATGCAGGAGTCGATCCTCACCTCGCTCGCGGACGCGTTCGCGACCACGTTCCTCGTCGCGACCGTCCTCATGGCCCTCGCGGTGATCCCGGCGCTGTTCCTGCCGCGCACGCGCGTCAAGCATCCGGCCGGGGAGGGACTGCAGCCGGTGGCCGTCCACTAGCCGGCCGTCCGGAGGGGGCCGTGACGTACGTCGCGGCCCCCTCTCCGTGTCTGCGGCTAACCTCGTTCCGGCAGCACGACGGCGACCCGAACGGACGACCCAATGAGCATCGAACCCACCCACCGAGGCCCCGCCGCGACGGACGAGGCACCCGGACAGCCGCGTCTGTGCCGGCGCGCCCTCTTCGGCGGTGCCGGTGCGGTCGCGGCCGCCGCAGTCCTGTCCGCGTGCGGTGCCGAGGCCGACCAGAGTGGCGCCGACGGCACCTCCGCCGCACCGACCACGCCGCCTGAGCCCGGTCCGGACGCCGCGGTCGTGGCTGCCGCGGCCGACATCCCGGTGGGCAGCGGCGTCCTGTTCGCCGACAAGCGTCTCGTGGTGACGCAACCCGTCGCCGGGGACTACCGGGCGTTCGTCGCGCTGTGCACCCACTCGGGCTGCAACATCACCGGCGTCGAGGCCGACGAGATCGTCTGCGACTGTCACGGCAGCCGGTTCCGTCTGGACGGGACCGTGAGCAAGGGTCCCGCCCGCAAGCCGCTCAAGGCGCGTCCGGCCGCGGCCCGCGGTGCGGACGTCGTCGTCGACTGATGCGGGCGATTCGCTGAGCGGGCGGGCGGCGGCGGAGTAGATTCGACCGCGACATCATCATTGAAGTGCGGACCGACGAGGGGACCCGATGGTGCGCAGGGGGCCGTTGATCACGTTGGCGGCGGTGGTGGTGCTCGCCGCGGTCCTGCTCGCGGTCAACGTCTCCAAGGAGGACGGCGGCCCCACGCCCGCCCCTGGCCCGGCCGCCACGTCCGCGCCGGCCCCCACCACGACGGCTGCGCCCTCGACCGCCGTGGCCTTTCCCGCGCAGGCCACCTACGTCGCGCAGATCCCCGTCGCCACCGGAACCCTCACGCTCGCGATCGCCGTCGAGGGCGAGGACGCCGTCGCGTACGCGTGCGACGGCAGCGCAGTCGAGTCCTGGCTGTCCGGCGACGCCGAGGACGGCAGGCTCGAGCTCGAGGGCCGCGACGGTGCCCGCCTCGACGGCGAGTTCGACGGCACGACGGTGCGCGGCACCCTGTGGCTCGGTGACCGGAGCTGGACCTTCGACGCCGCGCCGGCCGAACCCCCGGCCGGCCTCTACCTCGCGAACGTGGGCGACGTCCGGGCGAGCTGGATCGTCACGCAGGACGGGACGGTCACCGGTGTGCGCCGCGCCGGCGACGGCGGCACCGCGCCCGCCCCGGCCCTGGCGCCGGACGGGACGGCGGTCGTCGACGGGGTGGTCGTGACCGCCGACCCGGTGTCCGGCAGCGACACATTCTGACGGTGCCGCCGCGCGGTGACACCGGGAGGAGGACGGATGAGCACACCGCAGGTCCATCCCGTCGCACCGCCGCGAACGGCCCCCGTCGTGGTCGCGTTCCTGGTGGGTGCCCTCGTCGCGGTCGGGCTCGGTGTGTACGGCAGTGTGCACGAGCCGACCTTCTTCTCGATCAACGTCGCCGGGTTCTCCAGTCCGACCGCCGTCAAGGCCTGGCTGGCGACCCTCGCCGGCGTGCTCGCACTGGTTCAGCTCGCCTCGGCGGCCGTGATGTACGGACGGATGCCGGGACTGCGGGCGCCGAGCTGGATCGGGACCCTGCACGTGTGGTCGGGCCGCCTCGCGGTGCTGGCCACCGTCCCCGTCGCGGTGCACTGCCTGTACGCGCTCGGTTTTCGCACCGGCGAGCCGCGGGTGCTGTGGCACTCGCTGGCCGGATGCCTCCTCTACGGGGCGTTCGTGGCCAAGATGCTGCTGCTGAGCCGGCGAGGCCTGCCGGGATGGGCGGTTCCGGTGGCCGGCGGCGCCCTGTTCACGGCGATCGTGGTCGTGTGGTCGACCTCGGCGCTGTACTTCTTCCGCACGACGGGCCTCACGTTCTGACGGCCCCACCCCTACTGTCCCCTCCACCCCACTGTCCCTCCCACGATCGGAGCCGGAAATGGATTTCGAGCAGTCTCCCGTCAGCCGCCGTTCGGTGCTCCTGGGTGCCGGGGTGGCCGCCGTCGCCGCCACGGCGGCCTGCAGCACCTACGGCGACGAGCCGGCCTCCGGGCAGACCTCCGCGGCGGAGGACGCCGGCACCGGGGCGGCCGCGGGACAGCCCCTCGCGGCCGTCGCCGACATTCCCGTGGGCGGGGGACGGATCTTCCCCGATCAGAAGGTCGTGGTGACCCAGCCGGCCGCGGGCGAGGTGCTCGCGTTCAGCGCGATCTGCACCCATCAGGGCTGCACGGTCGCGGCCGTGCAGGACGGCACGATCAACTGTCCCTGCCACGGCAGTCGGTTCAACCTCGACGGCACCGTCGCGAACGGGCCCGCCGCGCGTCCTCTCGAGAGCAGGGCCGTCACCGTCGAGAACGGCGAGATCACCCTCGCCTGACCGGGTTCGCCGTCCCACCTCGACGGTCTCATCGGGCGGCACCGGGATAGGGTCGACGGCGTGACCAGACCTCTGCGCGACTGGCGGCCGCGGGCGTTGCGTGAAGGCGCCGAACCCGACGCCCGCTTCACCCTCGCGAACGAACGCACGTTCCTCGCGTGGATCCGCACCGCGCTCGGCGTCATCGCGGCGGCCGTCGCGCTCGAGACCTTCGCCGGCGACGTCGTGGGGCCGGTGGTGCGGACCACGCTGTCGTGCACGCTGCTGGTGTTCTCCGCGCTCCTGGTGATCGCCGCCCTGCGGCGCTGGCTGCAGATCGAGGCCGCGATGCGCACCGAACGTCCCCTGCCGCCGCCGCGGATCGCCTTCCTGCTCGCGGCGATGCTGGCGGTCGGGGCCGTGGCCCTCGCCGCGGCCCTCCTGATATGACCGCGCCGTCGCGTTCGGGCCCACGATGAGACACGACGACCCGGGCCTGCAGCCCGAGCGCACCACGCTCGCGTGGCTGCGCACGGCGACCGGGCTGGGAGCGGTGGTCCTGCTGTTCCTGCGCCTGGCGCCCGGCCCGGCGCCCGTGGTGGTGGTGATCGGCCTGCTGTGCCTGGTGCCGGCGCTCGTGCTGCTCGTGACGAGCGGGCGCGAGCACCGGGCGCGCGTGAGGCGCTTCATCGAGGGCCGCGCGAGGCATCACTGGTGGCGCAACATCGTCCTGACCGTCACGGTCGTCGTTCTGGCCCTCGCCGCCGCCACGCTCATCGTCACGTCGCAGGCGTGACCGCCGCACCGTCGCCGTTCCAGCCGGGCTGGACGATCTACTCCCGTGTCAATCGGGCACGGAGCCGTGGAAGGCCCACGCCCGGGCGGTCAGCGCGATCCGACCGGCTCGGTCGCGGCGCAGTCGGGCATCGAGTACCGTCCGCAGTTCGGCTCGGCGCCGTGCCGGCAGCGACATGCAATATCCGGGGGCGGGTCCCTGACCGCCGAGGAACGGCGCCCAGAAATCGTCGAAGTCGGCGAACACGGTGGGAACCTCGAGCGGCTGGATCCGCACCCCGGTGAGACCTGCAGACGCGAGCAGGTCGTGGAGGGGATCGGGCCGGCAGAGCGGGAAGCGGACACCCTCGTCCCGGTCCCGCGCCGCCTCGTCCAGTTCGACGGCCGCATCCCAGAAGGCGCGAATCATCTCCATGCCCTCGGCGTAGTCCCACACGTAGCCGCCGATCGTCCCGCCCGCTCGGGTGACGCGGCGCATCTCGACAAGACCCTCGATCGGATCGGGAAGAAAGTTGAGGACCAATCCGGATACGACGCGGTCGAACTCGCCGTCCACGGCCGGTATCGCCGCAGCGGTACCCGGCCGGACCTCGAAGCGGGGATCGTCGACCGTGGTGCGGGCCGCCGCGGCGAAGCCCTCGGACGGTTCGACCCCGACGACCCGGGACGGTTCCTCGGCGACAAGGACGGCGTGTGCGAGAGCGCCGGTCCCGCACCCCACATCGCACCACGCGGCGCCCGCGCCGGCAGGGGGCAGCCATTGCAGGAACTTCGAGGCGACCGGGCGGCTCCAGCGACCTACATAGCGCTCGTACGCCGCGGCGATCTCCCAGGCGTCGGCGGTGTGATCCGTCATCGCGGTCTTCCTCTCTCCGGTCCCCGGTCAGTCGACCTGTCCGGGCCGGCGCCGTTGCCTACGAACCGGATCCGGGCTCACGGCCGGAACGGCGGTCGAGGTCGATCACCCGGGCCCCGCCCTGCGCCGCGGCCACCCGTGTCTCGGTGCCGTCCTCGGTCACGGCGACGATCTCGCACCGGCACAGCGCCTGTCGCCGGCTCGAGTCGACGACCGTCGCCGCGGCCCGCAGCAGCGTGCCGCGGCCCGGGCGCAGGTAGTCGATCGTGAATCCGGTGGTCACGATCGACGATCCGAGCACGGTTCCCGCCGCGAAGGTCAGGGAGTTGTCCGCGGCGTAGGCCAGCACGCCGCCGTGCACGAACCCGAACTGCTGCAGCAGCTCCGGACGCAGCGGGATCTCGAGCACCGCGCGGCCCGGCTCGTACGCGGCGACCCGGGCGCCGACCAGCACGCTGAACGGTTGGGCCGCGAGCACCGCCGCCGCGTCGTCCACCCCTCGAAGTTCCACGGCCTGCAGTCTGCCCCACACCGCCGGGTCGTGGGCGGACATATCATTCGCGCATGACGCGGTCACCTCATTCGCCGACGGTCCGCTGGCCGGACCTCGCCGCTCTGGAGCTGCTCGTCGGCATCGACGACCACGGCGGCCTCGGCGCGGCCGCCCGGGCCGCCGGCGTCGCGCAGCCCAATGCCAGCCGGGCGGTGCGCCGCCTCGAGAAGCAGCTGGGGACCGTGCTCGTGCGCCGGGGGCGGGCCGGTTCCGCGCTCACCCCGGAGGGCACCGTGGTCGCGCACTGGGCGCGGCAGACCCTCGCCGACGCCCGTCGCCTGCTCGACGCCGCCGCGGCGTTGAGTGCCGACCGGCAGGCCGAGCTGACCGTGGCGGCCAGCATGACGGTCGCCGAACACCTCATCCCGCGCTGGCTGGGCCGCTTCCGCGGGCTCCGGGACGACGTCCAGATCCAGCTGCAGGTCCACAACTCGCGGCAGGTCTGCGACGCGGTCGCGGAGGGCCGGTGCCACGTCGGGTTCGTCGAGGCTCCCACCGTCCCACCGGGACTGCACAGCACCCCCGTGGCGCGGGACCGGCTGGTGGTGGTCGTCACGCCGGCGCACCCGTGGGCGCGGCGCCGGCGTCCGCTCACCGTCGCCGAACTGGCGGCGACGCCGCTCGTCGTGCGCGAGGAGGGCTCCGGGACGCGGCACACGCTGGATCTGGCCCTCCGGGAGTTCGCGCGGCCGTCGCCGCTGCTCGAGCTCGGCAGCGGCGCCGCGGTGCGCACCGCGGCCCTCGGCGGCGTCGGCCCGGCCGTGCTCAGCACCCTCGCCGTGGCCGATCACCTCGCGTCCGGCGAATTGCGGACCGTCGAGGTCGAGGGCCTGGATCTGGCCCGCACGTTGCGCGCGGTGTGGCGCCCACCCCGCAAGCTCGCCGGCCCGGCCGGGGACCTGGTGCGGATGATCGTCCGCGGCGCCTGATCGCGTACCGATCGTCGCAATCGGCCCGAATCCGGCGCCCGGTGCGTCATCATGATCGTCGAGGACGCTGCTCGCCGGGGGTACGAGCGAACGCGGCGTGGCGCCGAGCCGGCACCGGGAGTGGGACATGGACGCATCGCGGTACGACGGGTCGCGGCCGTGACGGCCGTCGAGGTCGATCGCAGCCCCCGGCGATCCGGGGCCGTCCTCGCGACGTTGATCCTGGTCGCCGCCGTCGCGAACCTCAATCTCTCGGTTGCCAACATCGCGCTGCCGGCGATCGGCCGGGCCTTCGACGCGAGCCAGACGGAACTGAACCTGGTCGCCGTCGGGTATTCGCTGGGCCTGGCCGCGTCGGTGCTGTACCTGGGGGCGATCGGCGACCGCTACGGGCGCAAGCAGCTGCTCGTGCTCGGCGTCGCGCTGTCGATACCCGCGTGTCTGGTGGCGGCCTTCGCACCGAGCGTCGAGGTGCTGTTCGCGGCCCGGCTGGCCGGTGGTCTCGCCGCGGGGCTGGCGTATCCCACCACGCTGGCGCTGATCACCGCGCTGTGGTCGGGAGCCTCGCGGACCCGCGCGATCGCGTTGTGGTCGGCGACCGGCGGTGCGGTCGCTGCGCTCGGACCGCTGCTGTCCGGCCTGCTCCTGGAGTACTTCTACTGGGGCTCGGCCTTTCTGATCACCGTGCCGCTCGCCGCCGTCGCCCTCGTGGCGGCGGCCGTGCTGATTCCCGCGCACGTCAACGAGACCTCCGGGCCGGTCGATCATGTCGGCGGTGTCGTGTCGGTGCTGTTCGTGGCGGCGCTCGTCCTGACGGTCAACCTCGCACCCGAGAGCGGCCGAGGCACGGCGGCGCTCGTCTGCGCCGCCGTCACCGCCGTGGCGGGCGCGGTATTCGTGTGGCGGCAGCGGCGGGTGCCCGAGCCGCTGTTCGACCTGAAGGTGGCCGCGCGGCCGACGTTCTGGGTGGCAGCGGTGGCGGGCATCATCGTGTTCGGCACCCTGATGGGGACGATGTTCGTCGGTCAGCAGTTCCTGCAGAACGTGCTGGGCTACTCCACGCTCGCCGCCGGGTCGACGATCCTTCCGGCCGCCGCGTGCATGCTCGTGGTGGCTCCGTACTCGGCCCGGATGGTGGAGAGCCGGGGTGCGCGCACCACCCTGCTGCTCGGCTACGCGTTCATCCTCCTCGGGCTCGTGGTCGCGCTGACGATGTGGGACGAGACCTCCAGTTACTGGCAGATCGCGCTCGCGTACGGCCTCGTGGGGATCGGGGTCGGTTTCGCCGGCACGCCCGCCTCCCGCTCGCTGACCGGCTCGGTCCCGGTGACCCGGGCCGGGATGGCGTCGGCAACGGCCGACCTGCAACGCGATCTGGGCGGGGCCGTGATGCAGTCCATCCTCGGGGCGTTGCTCACCGCCGGATACGTTTCGTCGATCTCGGCGGCGATCGCCTCGTCGCCGGAGGCGGACGAGATCAGCGACCAGACGCAGGCCGCGCTGACCAAGTCGTTCGCGAGCGCCGCCGACCTCGCCGAGCGGTACCCGCAGTACGCCGACGCCATCATGTCCGCCGCGCGCACGGCGTTCCTGGACGGGGACACGAAGGCGTATGCCGCCGCCATTCTCGTCGTCGCCGCCGGTGCGGTCCTGGTGTTCTTCGCCTTCCCGAAGCGCGACGCCGAAAGACGGCTCCTCGCGTCGTACCGTGCGCAGGACGAACGCGCCGAGCCGGCGGGGGACGAGCGGCAGGGGGCCGCGCCCGGGGACGCGGACGGCTAGCGTTGGTCGCCGCTGCCGCGCAGGGCGCCGACGCCGGCGACGATCACCAGCGCGATGCCTACCGCCGCGACGGGCTGGACCCACTGGCCGAGCACCAGCGCGCCCGCCAGGGCCGCCGCCGCCGGTTCGAGAGCGATGAGGATCGCGAACACGTTCTTCGGCAGCTCCCGCAGCGCCCGCATCTCCAGGCTGTAGGGGACCACGGAGGACAGCAGGGCCACCGCCGCTCCGGCGGCCAGGATCGCGGGATCGGCCAGGCCGGCGCCGGCGGTCCCGAGGCCGAGGGGCAGCACGAGCGCCGCGGCGACGGTGGTGGCGACGGTCAGGCCCGCCGCGCCGGAGACGGTGGTGGCCACGTGCGAGCCCGCGACGATGTACCAGGCCCAGCCGGCGGCGGCGAGCAGCGCGAAACCGACCCCGGCCGGGTCGAGGGCGCCGCCGTCCCCGCCGAGGCCGCGTGCCCCGAGGAGCACCACCCCGGCCAGGGCGAGTGCCACCCACAGCGCGTCCCGCGGGCGGCGGGAGAGGACCGCGGCGAGGGCGAGCGGTCCGAGGAACTCGATCGTGACCGCCGCCGCGAGCGGCAGCCGGGCGATCGCCACATAGAAGAAGCCGTTCATCGCGGCCAGGCTCGCCCCGAGCGCGACCACGCCGCGCCACTGCGCCGGGCGCCAGTGCCGCACCGACGGCCGCACCACCGCCCACAGGATCACCGCGGCGAGCGTCAGCCGCAGCGTGACCGTGCCGAGGGCACCGACGTCGTCGAACAGGGTGCTGGCGAAGGCCGCGCCGAACTGCAGGGAGAGCACCGAGCCGAGCACGGCCGCGACGGGCACGGTCCGGCTGCCGCCCCGTGGCGCCGGTGCTGTGCCGCTCATCCGTCCTCCGTGGCCTGGGGGATCCGCCGTCCCGCGTGCGACGAATGTTGCCGCACGGGAGCACGATCGGCAGCACGCGCCACCTCAACCAGAAAAACAATCACGAGTGCTTGATTTTTTGCGCCCCGGGTGTGACTCTGGTCGCATGACGGAGCTACAACCGCTTCTCGACGACCTGCGTGCCGAGGGCGAGTCCCTCGACGCCCTCGTCGCGGACCTCCCGGACGAGCGCTGGGCGACCCCGACCCCCGCCGAAGACTGGACCATCGCCCACCAGATCGGACACCTGCTGTGGACCGATCGCGCCGCCCTCACCGCCGTCGAAGACCCGGAGGCGTTCGTCGCCGGGCTCGGCGAGGTCACCGATCCGGACGGGTTCGTCGACGACGGGGCGCGGGCACAGGCCCGCCGCCCCCCGGCCGAGTTGCTCGCCGACTGGCGTGCCGCCCGCCGCGCCCTCGCCGACGCCCTCGCGGCCGTCCCCGCCGGAACCAAGATCGTCTGGTACGGCCCGCCGATGAGTGCGGCCTCCATGGCGACGGCACGGCTGATGGAGACCTGGGCCCACGGCGGCGACGTGGCCGACGCGCTCGGCGTCACCCGCCCGCCCACGCACCGGCTGCGCCACATCGCCCATCTCGGCGTCCGCACCCGCGACTTCGCCTTCGCCGTGCACGGCCGCACCCCGCCGGCCGAGCCGTTCCGCGTCCGTCTCACCGCCCCCGACGGGCAGGAGTGGACCTGGGGGCCCGACGCCGCCACCCAGACCGTCACCGGATCCGCCCTCGACTTCTGCCGGCTGGTGACCCAGCGGATCCACCGGGCCGACACCGACCTCGTCGCCACCGGACCCGACGCCGAGGCGTGGCTCGGCCTCGCGCAGGCGTTCGCCGGACCGCCCGGCGGCGGCCGCGCCCCGGAAGGAGCCACCGCGTGAGCGCCCCCACGGCCGGACGGGCGGTGCGCATCGGGAACTGCTCCGGCTTCTACGGCGACCGGCTCGCGGCCATGCGCGAGATGCTCGAGGGCGGGGAACTCGACTACCTGACCGGTGACTATCTCGCCGAGCTGACCATGCTGATCCTCGGCCGGGACCGGATGAAGGACCCGGCGCTCGGCTACGCCAAGACGTTCCTGCGCCAGCTCGAGGACTGCCTCGGGCTCGCTGTCGACAAGGGCGTGCGGATCGTCGCCAACGCCGGCGGACTCAATCCCGCCGGGCTGGCGACGGCCGTGCGCGAGCTTGCCGGCCGGCTCGGACTCGACGTCACCGTCGCGTACGTCGAGGGCGACGACCTCATCTCCCGCGCCGCCGAACTCGGCCTGGCCGCCGATCCGCCGCCGCTGACCGCGAACGCCTACCTCGGGGCGTGGGGCATCGCCGAGTGTCTCACCGCCGGCGCCGACATCGTCGTCACCGGCCGTGTCACCGACGCCTCCGTGATCGCCGGCCCGGCCGCCGCCCACTTCGGCTGGGCCCGGGACGATTTCGATGCCCTGGCCGGTGCGGTCGCGGCGGGACACGTGATCGAGTGCGGCACCCAGGCCACCGGCGGCAACTACGCGTTCTTCACCGAGATCGCCGACCTCGACCGGCCCGGCTTCCCGATCGCCGAGATCGATGCCGACGGCAGCTCCACCATCACCAAGCACCCCGGCACCGGCGGCGCGGTCACCGTCGGCACCGTGACCGCCCAGCTGCTGTACGAGGTGACCGGTGGCCGCTACGCCGGACCCGACGTGACGACGCGCCTCGACTCCGTCCGGCTCACCCAGGACGGACCGGACCGGGTCCGCATCACCGGGGTCCGCGGTGAGGCGCCCCCGCCGACGCTGAAGGTCTCCCTCAACGCTCTCGCCGGATTCCGGAACGAAGCGGTGTTCGTCCTCACCGGACTCGACATCGAGGCCAAGGCGGCGCTGGTGCGCCGGCAGATGGAGGCGAGCCTGCCCGCGCGTCCGGCCGAGCTCGAGTGGACCCTCGCCCGCACCGACCATCCGGACGCCGACACGGAGGAGGCGGCCAGCGCCCTGCTGCGCTGCACCGTCCGCGACCGCGACCCGCAGGTCGTCGGCCGCGCCTTCTCCGCGGTCGCGGTCGAGTACGCGCTTGCCAGCTACCCCGGCTTCTCGCTGACCGCTCCGCCCGGCAACGGCCAGCCGTACGCCGTGTTCACGCCCGGCTACGTCGACGCCGCCGAGGTGCCGCACACGGCGGTCCTGCCCGACGGCAGCCGCGTCCCGATCCCGCCCGTCACCCCGACGCGCCCACTCGAACCCGTCGCCGAGCCCGAGCTGCCCGCGCCGCTACCCGCGGGGCCCACCCGGCACGCGCCGCTCGGGCTCGTCGCCGGCGCCCGCAGCGGCGACAAGGGCGGCGACGCGAATGTGGGGGTGTGGGTGCGCACCGACGACCAGTGGCGCTGGCTGGTGCACACCCTCACCGTCGACGCGCTGAAAACCCTTCTGCCCGAGTCGAAGAACCTCATCGTGACCCGCCATGTGCTGCCGAACCTGCGGGCGGTGAACTTTGTGATCGAGGGCATCCTCGGCCGCGGCGTCGCCTCACAGGCCCGCTTCGACCCGCAGGCCAAGGGCCTCGGCGAGTGGCTGCGCAGCAGATACCTCTACATCCCCGAGACCCTCCTGGAGGACCCCGAGATGGAGGACCCCGAGATGGAGAACCCCGAGATGGAGAACCCCGAGTGAGCATCTGGGACACCCCCGAACGCCGCGACCTGCGCTCGACCGTCCACTCCTTCGTCCAGCGCGAGGTCCTGCCGCACCTCGCCGCGTGGGAGCGCGACGGCGAACTGCCCCGCGAACTGCACAAGAAGGCCGCCGCCCTCGGGCTTCTCGGCGCCGGATTCCCCGAGGCCGTCGGGGGGTCCGGCGGCGACGCGGCGGACACTCTCACCGTGTGCGAGGCATTCCACGAGGCCGGCGCCTCCGGTGGTGCCTTCGCCTCCCTGTTCACCTGCGGCATCGCCCTGCCGCACCTCGTCGCCGCCGGCGACGAGGTGCAGATCGCGAAGTGGGTCGAGCCGACCCTCGCGGGCGAGCTCATCGGCTCCCTCGCGATCACCGAACCCGGCGGCGGCTCCGACGTGGGGCACCTGACCACCACCGCCGTCCGCGACGGCGACCACTACGTCGTCAACGGCGCCAAGACCTACATCACCTCCGGCTGCCGCGCGGACTTCGTGGTGACCGCCGTGCGCACCGGCGGCAGCGAACGTCCCGGCGCTGCCGGGATCTCGCTGCTGGTGATCGAGAAGGGCGCCGAAGGATTCACCGTCTCGCGCAAGCTCGACAAGATGGGCTGGCGTGCCTCCGACACCGCCGAACTGTCCTTCGTCGACGTGCGCGTGCCCGTCGAGAATCTCGTCGGCACCGAGAACAGCGGCTTCGCGCAGATCGCCCAGGCCTTCGTCTCGGAGCGGATTGCCCTTGCGGCCCAAGCCTATTCGAGCGCACAGCGGTGTCTGGACCTCACCGTGGCGTGGTGCCGCGACCGCGAGACGTTCGGCCGGCCGCTGATCTCCCGGCAGTCGGTGCAGCGCACCCTCGCCGAGATGGCCCGGCGCGTCGACGTCGCGCGCGTGTACGGCCGGCGGGTCGTCGAGCGAGCCCTCGTCGGCGACGGCGACCTCGTCGCCGAGGTGTGCTTCGCCAAGAACACCGCCGTCGAGGCCGGCGAATGGGTCGCGAACCAGGCTGTGCAGCTGTTCGGCGGACTCGGCTACATGGCCGAGTCCGAGATCGAACGGCAGTACCGCGACATGCGCATCCTCGGCATCGGCGGCGGCACCACCGAGATTCTCACCGAGCTCGCGGCGAAACGATTGGGGTACACCTCGTGAGCATCCTGCAGACGACCCTCGACCCGGCCTCGGCAGAGTACGCCGCCGCGGCCTCGGCGATGACCGCCGAACTGGCCGCACTCGAGACCGAGCACGCCAAGGCCCTCGCCGGCGGCGGGGAGAAGTACGTCCGGCGCCACCACGAACGCGGCAAGCTGCTCCCGCGCGAACGCATCGAACTGCTGCTCGACCCGGATTCCCCGTTCCTCGAGCTGTCCCCGCTCGCGGCGTGGGGCACCGAGTTCCCGGTCGGCGGCAGCACCGTCACCGGGATCGGCGTCGTCGAGGGCGTCGAATGCCTGATCGTCGCCAACGACCCCACCGTCCGCGGCGGCACCAGCAACCCGTGGACCCTGCGGAAGGGGTTCCGCGCCAACGACATCGCGATGCAGAACCGGCTGCCGGTGATCTCCCTCGTCGAGTCGGGCGGCGCCGACCTGCCCACCCAGAAGGAGGTGTTCATCCCCGGCGGACGCATGTTCCGCGACCTGACGCAGCTGTCCGCCGCCGGCATTCCCACCATCGCGCTGGTGTTCGGCAACTCCACCGCGGGCGGCGCCTACATTCCCGGCATGTCGGATCACGTGGTGATGATCGAGAAGCGCTCGAAGGTGTTCCTCGCCGGACCGCCGCTGGTGAAGATGGCCACGGGCGAGGAATCCGACGACGAATCCCTCGGCGGCGCGGAGATGCACGCCCGCACCTCCGGGCTGGCCGACTACTACGCGGTCGACGAGCCCGATGCGATCCGGATCGGCCGGGGCATCGTCCGTCGCCTGAACTGGCGCAAGCAGGGCCCCGAACCCCACCCCGACGTGCGCGAACCGCGTTACGACCCCGAGGAACTGCTCGGAATCGTGCCCGCCGACCTCAAGGTGCCGTTCGACCCCCGCGAGGTGATCGCCCGCATCGTCGACGATTCCGACTTCGACGAGTTCAAGCCGCTCTACGGGTCGTCGCTCGTCACCGGCTGGGCCCGTCTGCACGGGTACCCGGTGGGCATCCTCGCCAACGCCCGCGGCGTGCTGTTCAGCGAGGAATCCCAGAAGGCCACCCAGTTCATCCAGCTCGCCAACCGCGCGAACACGCCACTGCTGTTCCTGCACAACACCACCGGCTACATGGTCGGCCGCGAGTACGAGGAACGCGGCATGATCAAGCACGGCTCGATGATGATCAATGCCGTCTCCAACTCGACGGTGCCCCACATCTCGATCCTGCTCGGCGCCTCCTACGGGGCCGGCCACTACGGCATGTGCGGCCGGGCCTTCGACCCGCGGTTCCTGTTCGCCTGGCCCAGCGCCAAATCCGCGGTGATGGGCGGCGCCCAGCTCGCCGGTGTCATCTCCATCGTCGGACGCGCCGCCGCCCAGGCGCGCGGCCAGGCCTTCGACGAGGCCGCCGACGAGGCGATGCGTGCGGCGATCGAGAACCAGATCGAGGCGGAGTCGCTGCCGATGTTCCTGTCCGGCCGGCTCTACGACGACGGGGTCATCGACCCGCGCGACACCCGCACCGTGGTGGGGATGTGCCTGTCGGCCATCGCCAACGCGCCGATCGAGGGCACCGACAGCTTCGGTGTCTTCCGGATGTGAGGCAGCAGTGAACCACACCGATACCGTCACCACCGTGCTCGTCGCCAACCGCGGCGAGATCGCCCGCCGGGTGTTCGCCTCCTGCCGGCGCGCCGGCCTCGGCACCGTCGCGGTGTTCTCCGACGCGGACGCCGGCAGCCCCCACATCGCCGAGGCCGACGCCGCGGTGCGCCTGCCCGGCACCGCCCCCGCCGACACCTATCTGCGCGGCGAGGCGATCATCGCCGCCGCCCGCGCGGCGGGGGCCGACGCGATTCACCCGGGTTACGGGTTCCTCTCGGAGAACGCCGAATTCGCGCGGGCGGTCCTCGACGCGGGGTTGACCTGGATCGGGCCGGGCCCGGACTCGATCGCCCGGATGGGTTCGAAGGTCGAGGCCAAGAAGATCATGGCCGACGCCGGTGTGCCGGTGCTGGCCGAGCTGGACCCTGCCGCGGTGACCGAAGCCGACCTGCCCGTGCTGATCAAGGCGTCCGCCGGGGGCGGCGGCCGCGGCATGCGGGTGGTCCGCGACCTGGCCGAGCTGCCCGACCAGCTCGCCGCGGCCCGGCGCGAGGCGCAGTCCGCGTTCGGCGATCCGACGGTGTTCTGCGAGCGCTTCCTCGAAACGGGCCGGCACATCGAGGTGCAGGTCCTCGCGGACCGGCACGGGACCGTGTGGGCGGTGGGGGAGCGGGAGTGCTCGATCCAGCGCCGCCACCAGAAGGTGGTCGAGGAGGCGCCGTCGCCGCTCGTCGAGGCCACGCCCGGGATGCGGGAGCGGCTGTTCGCGGCGGCCCGGCGCGCCGCGCAGGCCATCGACTACGAGGGCGCGGGCACCGTCGAGTTCCTCGCGACCGGGGCGAGCGAAGCGACGGGGAATGTCACCGGGGCGAGCGAAGCGACGGGGAATGTCACCGGGGCGAGCGAAGCGACGGGGAATGTCACCGGGGCGAGCGGAGCGACGGGGAATGTCACCGGGGCGAGCGGAGCGACGGGGAATGTCACCGGGGTGAGCGAAGCGACGGGGAGCTCGGCGGACGGCGAGTTCTTCTTCCTCGAGATGAACACCCGCCTGCAGGTCGAGCACCCGGTCACCGAGTGCACCACCGGCCTCGACCTCGTCGACCTGCAGTTGCAGGTCGCCGCCGGCGCCCGCCTCGAGCCCGAACCCCCGCCGGCGAGCGGACATTCGATCGAGGTGCGGCTCTACGCGGAGGACCCGGCACAGGACTGGCGGCCGCAGTCCGGCACGGTGCACCGTCTCGCGCTGCCCGGCCGCGTCGCCGCGTTCGAGGTGCTGCGCGAGCCCGGGCTGCGCCTGGACTCCGGCGTCGAGGACGGTTCGGCGGTGGGCGTGCACTACGACCCGATGCTCGCCAAGGTGATCTCGTACGCCCCGACCCGGGGCCGCGCGGCGCGGATGCTCGCGACGTCGCTGGCCCGCGCCGAGGTGCACGGCCTGCGCACCAACCGGGACCTGCTGGTGAACGTGCTGCGGCATCCCGAATTCCTCGCCGGCAACACCGACACCGCCTTCTTCGACACCCACGGGCTCGACACGCTCGCCGCGCCGCTCGCCGACGCCGGGGCCGAATCGCTGTCCGCGCTCGCCGCGGCCCTGGCGGACGCCGCCGCCCACCGCGCGGCCGCGAGGGTCGCCCGCGGCCTGCCGAGCGGCTGGCGCAACCTGCCGTCGCAGCCGCAGGTCAAACGGTACGAGGGCGACCGCGGTGCACACGAGGTGCGGTACCGGCTCACCCGGTCCGGGCTGATTGCCGACGACCATCCCGGCGTCGTCCTCGTCGCGCACACCGAGCGCCGGGTGGTGCTCGCGATCGACGGCGTGCAACGGCAGTTCCACGTCGCGCGCTACGGCGACGCGGTGCATGTGGACTCGTCGCTCGGCCCGGTACGGCTGCGCGCGATCCCCCGGTTCGTCGAACCCTCCGCCCACGTCGCCGCGGGTTCGCTGCTCGCCCCGATGCCCGGCTCGGTGATCCGGATCGGGGCCGCGGTCGGCGATGCGGTCACCGCCGGGCAACCGGTCCTCTGGCTCGAGGCGATGAAGATGGAACACATCGTCAAGGCCCCCACCACGGGCGTGCTCACCGAGCTGCCCGTCGCCGTCGGCACCCAGGTCGAACTGGGCGCCGTGCTGGCCGTCGTCACCCCCGCCGAGTCCGGCGAACCGTCCGCCCCGGCCGACATCGAGGAGTAACCATGAGCGTCATCGAAACCGACGAGCAGAAGCAGCTGCGCGCCGCGGTCGCGGGCCTGGCCAAGCGCTACAACTACGTCGACTACGTGCTGCCGAAGGCCCGCAAGGGCGAACCGCTGACCGAGCTGTGGCGCGAGGCCGCCCAGCTCGGCTTCCTGGGCGTGAACCTGCCCGAGGAGTACGGCGGCGGCGGGGCCGGCATCTACGAACTCGCCCTGGTCCAGGAGGAACTCGCCGCGCAGGGCTGCGGGCTGCTGCTGGTGGTGGTCTCGCCGGCCATCTGCGGCACCATCATCGCCAAGTTCGGCACCGACGAGCAGAAGCAACGCTGGCTGCCCGCGCTCGCCGACGGCTCGAAGATCATGGCGTTCGGCATCACCGAGCCCGACGCCGGCTCGAACTCGCACGAGATCACCACCGTCGCGCGGCGCGACGGGGAGGACTGGATCCTGCGCGGCAGCAAGATCTACATCTCCGGTGTGGACCAGGCCGACGCGGTGCTCATCGTGGCCCGCACCGAGGACGCGAAGAGCGGCAAGCTGCGGCCGGCGCTGTTCATCGTCCCCACCGACGCGGACAACTTCGTCAAGACGCCGATGGAGATGGACATCGTCGAACCGGACCGCCAGTTCACCCTGTTCCTCGACGACGTGCGCCTGCCGGCGGACGCGCTGGTAGGGGAGCCGGACGCCGCGCTGATGCAGCTGTTCGCCGGCCTGAACCCCGAGCGGATCCTCGGCGCGGCGATGGCCGTGGGCATGGGCCGCTACGCGCTGGACGCGGCGGTGCGGTACGCCAACGAACGGACCGTGTGGAAGTCGCCGATCGGGGCGCACCAGGGCATCGCGCATCCGCTCGCGCAGTGCAAGATCGAGCTCGAACTGGCCAAGCTGATGATGCAGAAGGCCGCGGTGCTGTACGACAGCGGCGACGACTTCGGCGCCGCCGAGGCCGCGAACATGGCCAAGTACGCCGCGGCCGAGGCCAGCATCAAGTCGCTCGACCAGGCGATCCAGACGCACGGCGGCGGTGGGCTCACCCGCGAGTACGGGCTTGCCGCGATGCTCGGCGCGGCGCGGATCGCGCGGGTGGCGCCGGTGAGCCGGGAGATGATCCTCAACTTCGTGTCCCAGCACTCGCTGGGCCTGCCCCGGTCGTACTGAGGGGAGCGCCGGTGTCCGAGACGTTCGTCCGGTACGACGTGAGCGAGGGATTCGCCACCCTGACTCTCGACTCGCCGCACAACCGCAACGCGATCTCCGCCAGGCTCGTGGCGCAGCTCCGGCAGGGCCTCGCCGACGCGGCCGCCGACGACGGGGTCCGCGCGGTCGTGCTCACCCATGAGGGCGGCACCTTCTGTGCCGGCGCCGACCTGAGCGAGGCGAGCACCGCGGAGGGCGGCGCCGCGGCGGCGGCTGCCGCCCGGACGCGGGAGATGACGGCGGTGCTGCGGTCGATCCTGGAGCTGCCCAAGCCGGTGATCGGGCGGATCGACGGGCACGTGCGCGCCGGCGGCATGGGGTTGGTCGGCGCATGCGACCTCGCCGTCGCCGGGCCCCGGTCGACGTTCGCGTTGACCGAGGCCCGGCTGGGGCTGGCGGCGTCGATCATCTCGCTGACGGTGCTGCCGCGGCTCACCTCCCGTGCCGCGAGCCGCTACTTCCTCACCGGTGAGCGGTTCGGGCCGGAGGTGGCAGCGGCGATCGGCCTGGTCACCGTCGAGACCGACGATCCGCAGGCGTCGGTGGGGGAGATCCTCGCCCAGCTGCGGGAATGCTCGCCGCAGGGGCTCGGCGAATCCAAGCGGCTCACCACGATGCGGATGCTCGCCGACTTCGACCGGTACGGCGACGAGCTGGCGGAGCAGTCGGCGCGGCTGTTCGGCTCCGCGGAGGCGGTCGAGGGGATGACCGCGTTCCTGCAGAAGCGGCCGCCGTCGTGGAGCCGGGCGTGACACGGTCCGCAAAACGGTCAGGGTTGACTGGATAGTGGTGGGTGTACGACAGTGGCTGTCATGAAACTCGGCATCCAGCCCGACTACGCGGGCGACTTCCGGCAGGTCGTCGACGAGATCGTCGAACTCGAATCGGTGGGGCTCGACATCGCGTTCGTCGCCGAGGCGTACAGCTTCGACGCCTTCAGCCAGCTCGGCTACCTGGCCGCGCGCACCTCGACGGTGCAGCTCGGCACGGGCGTCGTGCCGATCTACACCCGCACGCCGTCGCTGCTCGCGATGACGGCCGCCGGCATGGACTACGTCTCCGGCGGCCGCTTCGTGCTCGGCCTCGGGGCGTCCGGCCCGCAGGTGATCGAGGGCTTCCACGGCGTGCCGTACGACGCGCCCCTGCAGCGGACCCGCGAGGTCGTCGACATCTGCCGGGCCGTGTGGCGGCGCGAGAAGCTCGAATACGCCGGCCGCAAGTACACGATCCCGCTGCCGGCCGACCGCGGCACCGGGCTCGGCAAGCCCCTCAAGCTCATCAATCAGCCGGTTCGCGAACGCATTCCGATCATGATCGCCGCGCTCGGCCCGAAGAACGTCGCCCTCGCCGCCGAGATCGCCGAGGCCTGGGAGCCGGTGTTCTTCTTCCCCGAGCACGCGCACCGGGTATGGGGCGACGCGCTCGCCGAGGGCAAGGCGAAGCGGGACCCGGCGCTCGGGGAGCTCGAGGTGGTGGTCAACGTCCAGGTCGGGATCGGGGACAACGTCGCCGAGCTGCGCGACCGCGCCCGGCCCCACCTGGCGCTGTACCTGGGCGGGATGGGCGCCAAGGGCAAGAACTTCTACAACCAGCTCGCCCGCACCTACGGCTTCGAGCGCGAGGCCGAGACCGTTCAGGACCTCTACCTGGCCGGGCGGAAGAAGGAGGCCGAGGCGGCGATCCCGGACGAGTTGATCGACGGCGTGTGCCTCGTCGGCCCGCGCAGTCACGTCGCCGAGCGCCTCGCCGCGTTCGAGGCCGCCGGAGTCACCACGATCAACATCATGGCCCTCGAGGACACCCGGGCCGGGCGCCTCGCCTCGACGGTCACCCTCCGCGAGCTGACGCGCCGGCCTGCCTAGTCTGATCGCCATGAGCAGCCCGTCCCCGGATGTCCGCCGTCGCGGCGAGCAGGAGCGCAGCCGTGCCACCCGCAAGCGGATCCTCGACGCGGCGGTGGCCGTGCTCGTCGAGCACGGTTACTCCAACGCCACCACCGTGCGCATCCAGGAGGCGGCCGGCGTGTCCCGCGGGCGGCTGCTGCACCACTACCCGTCGCGGGACGCCCTGCTCGTCGCCGCCGTGCACCACCTCGCCGCCCAGGGGGTCCAGGGCCTCGACGGCGACCATCCCTGGCCCGCCGACCCGGTCGAACGTATCGCCGCCGCGGTCGACCGGATGTGGTGGAACTTCCGGCAGCCGTACTTCTGGGCGTCGATGGAGCTGTGGCTCGCCGCGCGCGGCCACGAGGAACTTCGGGCCGAGCTGCTGCCGCTCGAACGCCTCCTGGGCCGGATGATCAAGGAGCAGACGACCGCGAACTTCGGTCCGGAAATCGCGAACCGCCCCCGGTTCGCCGAGGTGCGCGACCTGATCTATCAGGCGATGCGCGGGGCGGCCCTCGGTTACGCCATCGACCCCCGCGACCCGCTGACCGAACCCCAGCTGGCGGTGTGGCGTCGCCAGATGGAGCGGGTCCTGGTGGACGACGAACCCGGGGATTCCGCCGCCGGGGGCGCGCTGCGATGACCCGGCAGCCCAAGCAGGATCGGAGCCGGGTCACGCGCCGCCGGCTGCTCGAGGCGAGCATCGACTGCCTCGCGGAGCTGGGGTGGGGCGCGACCACGGTGGGGGTGGTCGCCGAGCGGGCGGGCGTGTCCCGCGGCGCGGCCCAGCACCACTTCCCGACCCGGGAGGACCTCATCACCGCGGCGCTCGAGTTCATGTTCGACAGCCGTATGGATCTCGCCCGCCGCGACACCGTGGACCTGCCACTGGGGGCCGCCCGTACCGAGGCCGTGGTGCGCCGGCTCGTCGACTACTACACCGGCACCCTGTTCAAGGCGGCGCTGCAGGTGTGGACGGCCGCGGCGGCCGATCCGGAACTGCGGGCCCGCATCGTCCCCCTCGAGGAACACTTCGGCCGCGTCGCCCACCGCGTCGCCGTCGAGCAACTCGGCGTGGACGAGTCCGACGCGACGGTGCACCGCATGGTGCAGGCCACCCTCGACCTCGCGCGCGGCCTCGGCCTCGCCGACGTCCTCACCGACGATTCGCGGCGCCGGGCCGAGATCGTCCGGCACTGGGCCGCGCAGCTCGACACGGTGCTCGACGCGGCCCGGCAGCGTTCGGCGGCGCAGCACCCGGCCGGTTAGGTTTGTGGCATGCCTCCCAAGCTGGCCACGGTCGCGGTCCTCGGACTCGTCGGTGCCGTCGTCGCCGGGTGCGGCTCGGACCCGGCCGAGGGCCCGGCCGGCGCGTCGCCCACCCTGCAGGTGACCGAGCCGGGCCCGTTCTTCGGCGCGTGCGGGTCGGTCACCGACGACGAGGTGGCCCGGGCCTTCGGGCTGGGGTCGTTCGTGCAGGTCACCCGCAACTCGGTGGGATGCGAGTGGGAACTCGTCGGGGCGGGCGGCCCGAGCGTGACGTTCTCCTGGTACCGCGGCAGCCCGATCGGCCGCGAACGCGCCGGTTCCGACCTGATCGGCCGGCCCGCGATCGACGTGGAGATCGACGGCAACCCGGGCTTCCAGGGCTCGGCGCAGAACGACTTCGGGCAGACCGTGCTGTGCGAGATCGGCGTGCAGTTCGGGGGCGACTTCGTGCACTGGTCCGTCACGTACGGGCTCTTCACGCCGGCCGCGGACGCGTGCGTGGTGGCCCGCGACCTGGCCGAGCTCAGCGCGGAAAGGGCACAGCGGTGAAGCGGACGACGCGGACGACGCGGGTGGCGACGCTGCCGTCGCTGCTGGCCCTGGCCGCGGTGCTCGCCGGGTGCGGCAGCACGATCGAGGGGCAGGCCGTGCCGGAGGGGGCCGGAGCGGGCGGCGCCTCCGCCGAGTTCACGCGCCTGCTCACCGAGTGCGATGCCGTCACCGACGAGCAGATCGCGGAGGCGGTCGGCGTCGAGGCGATCGAGCGCGGGTTCTTCGGGGCGATCTGCCGGTGGGACACCGCAGGTGCGGGGGCGACGGCGAAGGTCACCTTCAACTGGTTCGAGACCGGGTCCCTCGACACCGAGCGGGGGACGGCGCAACGGCTGGGATACGCGGTGGAGAACACGACCGTGGAGGGCCGGCGGGCCGTGCTGATGCGCCCGCCCGACGACCCGGCGTCCTGCGGGATCTCCGCCGGAGCGTCCACGACGGGGATCTTCGGCTGGTGGGTGCAGTACGCGCCCGGTTCGGCGCCTCCCGATCCGTGTGCGGCGGCCGTCACGCTGGCCCGACTGACCCTCGACCTCAGCAGTTGAGCCACGAGCGGACCCCCGCAGCTCGCTTTGACCTTGCGCCGCGCCGCCGGGTATCGTTGTGGGTCGTGTCCGGCATGCCCGGGCCGATCTGTGTGCCTATGCGAGGTAGTGCCGTGCGCGCGGTCTGTGGAATCACCGCAGGAGCGAGCCCCCGGCTGCCTGTGTGGGGGTACGCGACACGCCCGACCTCGTGTGCACACGAGGGTGTGGGTGCGGGGCAGCGGCTCTCTTGCCCCAACCGATGGATCCCTAATTTCAGAACAGCCAAGGTTGCTCGTGCGAGCAGTCTTCAGACAACGAGAAAGCCGGTAGATGCCAACCATCAATCAGCTGGTCCGCAAGGGCCGCCGCGACAAGGCCGCCAAGGTCAAGACCGCGGCCCTCAAGGGCAGCCCGCAGCGCCGCGGTGTGTGCACTCGCGTGTACACCACCACCCCGAAGAAGCCGAACTCGGCGCTCCGGAAGGTCGCCCGCGTGCGTCTGACCAGCTCCGTCGAGGTCACCGCCTACATCCCGGGTGAGGGTCACAACCTGCAGGAGCACTCGATGGTGCTCGTGCGCGGTGGTCGTGTGAAGGACCTCCCCGGTGTCCGCTACAAGATCATCCGCGGTTCGCTCGACACCCAGGGTGTCAAGAACCGCAAGCAGGCGCGCAGCCGCTACGGCGCGAAGAAGGAGAAGGGCTGATGCCACGTAAGGGTCCCGCTCCGAAGCGTCCCCTGATCGCCGACCCGGTCTACGGGTCGCCGCTCGTCACCCAGCTGGTCAACAAGATCCTGCTGGACGGCAAGAAGTCCACCGCCGAGCGCATCGTCTACGAGGCACTCGAGCGCGCGCGCGAGAAGACCGGCACCGATCCGGTCGTCACCCTCAAGCGCGCTCTGGACAACGTCAAGCCTGCCCTCGAGGTGCGCAGCCGCCGTGTCGGTGGCGCCACCTACCAGGTGCCGGTCGAGGTTCGTCCCGGTCGTTCGACCACCCTCGCCCTGCGGTGGCTGGTCACCTTCTCGCGTCAGCGTCGTGAGAAGACCATGGTCGAGCGCCTCGCGAACGAGCTCCTCGACGCCAGCAACGGTCTGGGTGCGTCCGTGAAGCGTCGCGAGGACACCCACAAGATGGCCGAGGCCAACAAGGCGTTCGCGCACTACCGCTGGTGAGTCGATGCCGGTCGGGAGGAACCGGTATTCCCGAAATCCTCCCGGCCGGCCGTTCGCACAACTGTGTCGGTCCCTGAAGGCCGGCTGAACATCCGAGAACACTGGTCCGCACCCTAGGACCGACACGAGCTACGAGCGGGGTTACCTGTGGCACAGGAAGTGCTGACCGACCTGAACAAGGTCCGCAACATCGGCATCATGGCGCACATCGATGCCGGCAAGACCACGACGACCGAGCGCATCCTCTTCTACACCGGTGTGAACTACAAGATCGGTGAGACCCACGACGGTGCCTCGACCACCGACTGGATGGAGCAGGAGAAGGAGCGGGGTATCACCATCACCTCCGCCGCCGTGACCTGCTTCTGGAACAAGAACCAGATCAACATCATCGACACCCCCGGCCACGTCGACTTCACGGTCGAGGTCGAGCGGTCGCTGCGCGTCCTCGACGGCGCGGTCGCCGTGTTCGACGGCAAGGAGGGCGTCGAGCCGCAGTCCGAGCAGGTCTGGCGGCAGGCCGCCAAGTACGACGTTCCGCGCATCTGCTTCGTCAACAAGATGGACAAGATGGGCGCGGACTTCTACTTCACGGTCCAGACCATCATCGACCGCCTCGGCGCCAAGCCGCTGGTCCTGCAGCTCCCGATCGGCGCGGAGGACGCGTTCGACGGCGTCGTCGACCTGGTCGAGATGAAGGCCATCACCTGGCGTGGCACCGTCGAGATCGGCGCCGAGCCGACCATCGAGGAGATCCCCGCGGAGCTGGCCGACAAGGTCGCCGAGTACCGCGAGAAGCTGCTCGAGACGGTCGCCGAGAGCGACGAAGAGCTCATGGAGAAGTACTTCGGTGGCGAGGAACTCACCGTCGCCGAGATCAAGGGCGCCATCCGGAAGCTGACCGTCGCCTCCGAGCTGTACCCGGTGCTGTGCGGTTCCGCGTTCAAGAACAAGGGCATCCAGCCCATGCTCGACGCGGTCATCGACTACCTGCCGAACCCGCTCGACATCGGCGAGGTCGAGGGCCACAAGCTCGGCGACGAGGAAGAGACCCTCACCCGCAAGCCGAGCAAGGAAGAGCCCTTCTCCGCGCTGGCGTTCAAGATCGCCGCGCACCCGTTCTTCGGCAAGCTGACCTTCGTGCGCGTCTACTCCGGCCGCATCGAGCCGGGTGCCCAGGTGCTCAACGCCACCAAGGGCAAGAAGGAGCGCATCGGCAAGCTGTTCCAGATGCACGCCAACAAGGAGAACCCGGTCGACGAGGCGGTGGCCGGCCACATCTACGCGATGATCGGCCTGAAGGACACCACGACCGGTGACACCCTGTGCGCGCAGGACGCCCCGATCGTGCTCGAGTCCATGACCTTCCCGGATCCGGTCATCCAGGTCTCCATCGAGCCGAAGACCAAGTCCGACCAGGAGAAGCTGGGCACCGCGATCCAGAAGCTGGCCGAGGAGGATCCCACCTTCTCCGTCGAGCTGGACGAGGAGACCGGCCAGACCGTCATCGGCGGCATGGGCGAGCTCCACCTCGACATCCTCGTCGACCGGATGCGTCGTGAGTTCAAGGTCGAGGCCAACGTCGGCAAGCCGCAGGTGGCGTACCGCGAGACCATCACCAAGAAGGTCGAGAAGCTCGAGTTCACGCACAAGAAGCAGACCGGTGGTTCCGGCCAGTTCGCGAAGGTCATCATCGCCCTCGAGCCCTTCGTGGGCGAGGACGGCGCGACCTACGAGTTCGAGAACAAGGTCACCGGCGGCCGCGTGCCCCGCGAGTACATCCCCTCGGTCGACGCCGGTGCGCAGGACGCGATGCAGTACGGCGTGCTCGCCGGGTACCCGCTGGTGAACGTCAAGGTCACCCTGCTCGACGGCGCGTACCACGACGTCGACTCGTCGGAAATGGCGTTCAAGATCGCCGGTTCGCAGGCCCTGAAGGAGGCCGCGCGCAAGGCTGCGCCGGTCATCCTCGAGCCGCTCATGGCTGTCGAGGTCACCACCCCCGAGGACTACATGGGTGAAGTGATCGGCGACCTCAACTCCCGCCGTGGCCAGATTCAGGCCATGGAGGAACGCAGTGGTGCCCGTGTCGTGAAGGCGCTGGTTCCGCTCTCGGAGATGTTCGGTTACATCGGTGACCTGCGGTCGAAGACCCAGGGTCGCGCGAACTTCTCCATGGTGTTCGATTCCTACGCTGAGGTTCCCGCGAACGTCTCGAAGGAAATCATCGCCAAGGCGACCGGCGAGTAACCTCGGTTCCGACCCGGTCGGCTGCACGACCAAGTAAGTAACAACCGCACTGCTGCATACTGCAAGCAACAACAGTCCAGGAGGACCCTCAAGTGGCGAAGGCGAAGTTCGAGCGGACCAAGCCGCACGTGAACATCGGCACCATCGGTCACGTCGACCACGGCAAGACCACTCTGACGGCGGCGATCACCAAGGTGCTGGCCGACAAGTACCCCGAGCTGAACCAGAGCTTCGCGTTCGACCAGATCGACAAGGCTCCGGAGGAGAAGGCTCGTGGTATCACGATCAACATCTCCCACGTCGAGTACCAGACCGAGAAGCGCCACTACGCGCACGTCGACGCTCCGGGTCACGCCGACTACATCAAGAACATGATCACCGGTGCGGCTCAGATGGACGGTGCGATCCTGGTCGTGGCCGCCACCGACGGCCCGATGCCGCAGACGCGTGAGCACGTGCTGCTCGCCCGTCAGGTCGGCGTGCCCTACATCCTCGTCGCGCTCAACAAGTCCGACATGGTCGACGACGAGGAAATCCTCGAGCTCGTCGAGATGGAGGTCCGTGAGCTCCTCGCTGCGCAGGACTTCGACGAGGAGGCTCCTGTCGTCAAGGTTTCGGCCCTGAAGGCACTCGAGGGTGACCCGAAGTGGACCGAGAGCATCCTCGAGCTCATGAGCGCCGTCGACGAGTCGATCCCGGACCCGGTCCGTGAGACCGAGAAGCCGTTCCTCATGCCCGTCGAGGACGTCTTCACCATCACCGGTCGTGGCACGGTCGTCACCGGCCGCATCGAGCGCGGTGTCATCAACGTGAACGAGGAAGTCGAGATCGTCGGTATCAAGCCGACCTCGACCAAGACCACGGTCACGGGCATCGAGATGTTCCGCAAGCTGCTCGACCAGGGCCAGGCCGGCGACAACGTCGGTCTGCTGGTCCGCGGCATCAAGCGCGAGGACGTCGAGCGTGGCCAGGTCGTCGTGAAGCCGGGCACCACCACCCCGCACACGGAGTTCGAGGGCCAGGCCTACATCCTCAACAAGGAGGAGGGTGGCCGCCACACCCCGTTCTTCAACAACTACCGTCCGCAGTTCTACTTCCGTACCACGGACGTGACGGGCGTTGTGACCCTCCCCGAGGGCACCGAGATGGTCATGCCGGGCGACAACACCGAGATGTCCGTCAAGCTGATCCAGCCGGTCGCCATGGACGAGGGCCTGCGCTTCGCGATCCGCGAGGGTGGCCGCACCGTCGGCGCCGGTCGCGTCACGAAGATCATCAAGTGAGCTAGTTCTCGCTGACGTCGAACGGCGTCCACCCTTCGGGGTGGGCGCCGTTCGGCGTTTCCGTCGCCGGGGAACGAGCGAATGTATCGTTCATCTCCGTACGCCGACGAAATGCCACGTTCGCTCGGCGGCCTACCCCTGTCCGCCGGATTCGGGGTGGGCCGGATCCAGGTGCAGCAGTACCTGCGTCGCCACGCGGGCCCCGCCCAGCGCCCGGGCGGCCCGCTCGGCGGTCTCCTCGGCGCGGGCGGTGAAGTCGGCGACGTCGATGTTCGGGTCCGCGTACACCGTGACCGACAGGGTCGGCAGATGGCGTTCCACCACGGCCCGGCTGCGCGTGGCCCGCACACCGGGCAGGGCCGCGAGCTCACCGGCGACGCCGTCGGCCACCGGCCCGAGCTCCACGGCCAGGGTGGCCTCGGTGACCTCGTCGTAGAGCTGCACCCGCGACGTCCGGCGCCGGGAGAAGTTGACCGCCAGGAGCACGATCCCGATCGTCACCCCCACCGCGACGGCGGTCCACAACGCGCCCTCCCACCAGGACTGGTCCGGGATGTCGATGATGCGCGGCCGGTCCAGGCGGGCCAGCCATTCCCGGGCGAAGCGCACCTGCCACACCCAGGCCAGTGCGAAGGCCCCGGCGCCGAGGAGCGCGGCGCCCACGGCGAACGTGAGCATCCGGTTGACCAGGACGGTGCGCAGCTTCATCGCGCCGTCCTCGGCCGGTGCACCTGCACCACGAGAGCGATCGGCTCCGCGAGCAGAGCCAGATTCGGCGCCACCGCACCCCGGACCGCGGCGACCAGATCGGCGGTCGACTCCTCACCCGAGCCCACGACGCTGACGAGCGCGCGACGGCGATCGACGACGGTGCGGGCCGCGTACACACCGGGCAGCGTGGACGCGTGAGCGCTGCACATCCGGGCCAGGTCGGTCCGGCGCATCCACACCGTCGGGACCGGACCGGACACCTGCAGGGGCACGTGGGTGCGGCGCCGCGGCTTGACCGCCACCACGACGAGCACGACCCCCAGCAGCACGAGGACCGCAGCGACGGGTGCGATCCAGCTCTGCCAGTGCAGCCGGCCGAACCACTCGAAGGAGTTCCGCAGCCACGGCGCGCCCGCGTACGTGCCGCGGACGATGAGCAGTTCCCGGGCGGCGGCGAACGCGAGCGCCAGAGCGCCCACGGCGATGAGCGCGGCCGCCGGGGCCGCGGCCGGGTGGGCCAGGGGCGGCAGCGGCGAAACGACCGGTACGGGGGCCCGGTACTCCGTCCGGGCGACGATGTCGGCCTCGGTGTACTCGACCGGCACCGCCGGCTCGCTGCGCTCGGCCGGCCCGGCGACGGACGTGGCCGCGACGAGCACGTTGAGTTCGTGCACCGGCAGGCCGGTCAGCTCGTGGAGCTGCCGGTCCACCGCGTCGTGCACACGCCGGGTCAGGGCGGCGGCGTCGTAGGGCCATTCCGCGGCGATGTACAGGTTGATCGCGACGGCGCCGCCGCCGGTGGTGACGTCGGCGCGGGGCAGGTCCCGCCCGGTGAACAGGCTCAGGCCACCGCGTTGACGAACCACACCGGGCACCTGGAGGGCGGCGGCCGCGGCGATCCGTTCGACGGCGCGGTCCTTGATGACCAGTTGGCCGCGGTGCCCGACGGGGTCGACCGTCTCGGTGGCGACCGCGTCGGCGCCGGCCTGGGCCGGCAGGGTCCTCGGGCCGGTGGGCGTGGGGTCAGCCACGGCCCCGGCTCCGCAGCAGAGCGCCCAGGTCGAGAAGCCCGTCCCGGTGGGCGCCGATCGCCATGCCGAGGGCGCCGAGCAGGATGCCGAACAGCAGGCCGCTGAAGCCCCCGAGGATGCCCGCGAGGGCCAGCAGCAGTCCCGCGAGGAGTCCGACGGCGGTGTTGCTGACAGGGGTGTGGTTCACTGGGTCACCTCACTGGTCGGGTGCTCGCCGTCGGGTGACGGGATCCGTATGTCTTCGATGGTCACGTCCACGGGGACGCCCAGCAGCGGCTCGAGCCGGGCGCGGACGGCGGCCGCCACGGCGTACAGGTCGGCCGGGTACTCGACGACGATGTGCACCGCGCACGTGTCGGAGCCGAGGCGGATTCCGGTGACGCGCCGGCCCGGCAGATAGGTCGCGACCTCGCCGAACGCTCCGCCGTGGAGGTCGGCGACGCCGGGCACGGTCCGGGCGGCGGCCGCGGCGAGTTCTGCGGGCTCGGCGGGGGTGGTCATTGGACGCGGGGTTTCAGGTCGTCGGCGACACCGGTGGTCTCGTCGAACAGCACGACGTCGAAGACGGTGATGTTGACCTCGGTGACCTCGAGGCCGGTCATCCGTTCGACGGCCGCGATCACGTTGTGGCGGATCGCGACGGCGAGTTCGTGCAGGGCCACGCCGTATTCGGCGACGATGCCGATGTCGATCGCGGCCTGTTTCTCCCCGACCTCCACCGCGACGCCCTGCCCGTGGTTGATCCGCGCGCCGGGAATGCGGTCCCGCAGGGCCCCGACCACGCGTGCGGTGCCCGCGCCGACGTCGTAGACGCCGCTGATCTCGCGGGTCGCGATTCCGGCGATCTTCGCCACGACCGCGTCGGCGATGATGGTGCGCCCCTGGGTGTCGACCGGTCCCGGCGCGATTCCGTTGCCGAACTGCACGCGGCTGACGCCTGCGCCGCTGTCGCTGGTCATGGGGGCTCCTCGTCGGCCTGCCGGATGAAGGTCTGTCCCCTCCGACTGTAGTAACTCCAGGCCGCCCCGGGTGCGGGGCACGCGGCTCGCATGAACGGCGCCCTGTCCGGAGGTCCCTGTATTTGGTAAAACAGTTGCACGGATTACGGTGGCGTGGGTCACTGCTGGCGGAGAGGGTGGAGCGGGTGGGTGAGACGGGAACACAGCGGATCGTCGTGGTCGGGGCGGGGCTGGCGGGGGTGCGTGCCGCAGAGGAACTGCGCCACGGTGGATTCGACGGCGAGCTCGTCCTGATCGGCGACGAGCCGCATCTGCCCTACGACCGGCCCCCGCTGTCGAAGGACGTCGTCCGTGGCGGGACCGACGACACCACCCTGCGGCCGCGGGAGTTCTTCGACGACCAGCGCATCGAGCTGCGCCTGGGTGTGCGGGTGCAGGCGCTGGACGCGGCGGCCCGCACCGTCGCGCTGTCCGACGGGCAGAGCGTCGGCTTCGACGAGTTGATCGTCGCGACCGGGTTGCGACCTAGGCGGTTGCCCGGCACGGCCGGGCTCGCCGGGGTGCACGTGCTGCGCTCCGTGGACGACAGCCGGGCCCTGCGCGCGGCGGTCGTCCCGGGCGGGCGGGCGCTGATCGTCGGCGCCGGGTTCATCGGCTGCGAGGTCGCGGCGAGCCTGCGGGCGCGGGGCATGGACGTGGTGTTGGTCGAGCCGCAGCCGACGCCGCTGGCGTCGGTGCTCGGCGAGCGGGTCGGCGCGCTGGTGGCCCGGTTGCACACCGACGAAGGTGTCGACGTGCGGGCCGGCGTGGGGGTGCGCGCCCTGCGCGGCGACGGGCGGGTCACCGGCGCGGTCCTGAGCGACGGCACCGACCTCGACGTGGACCTGGTGGTGGTGGGGATCGGCTCGGTGCCGGTCACCGACTGGCTCGACGGTTCGGGGGTGCGGGTGGACAACGGTGTGGTGTGCGACGGCGTGGGCCGCACCTCGGCCCCGCACGTGTGGGCGGTCGGGGACGTCGCGGCCTGGGAGGTCTCGGACGGTCGGTGCGCGCGTCTCGAGCACTGGACGAACGCGGGGGAGCAGGCGAAGGTGCTCGCCGGTGCGCTGCTCGGGTCCACCGTCGCCGACGCCGCGCGGGTGCCGTACTTCTGGAGCGACCAGTACGAAGTGAAGATCCAGGCCCTCGGTGCGGTCCGCGCCGACGACACCGTGCACGTGGTGCGTGACGACGGCCGCAAGTTCCTCGCCTACTACGAGCGCGACGGTCGTCTCACCGGTGTGGTCGGCGCGGGACTGGCCGGGCCGGTGATGAAAATGCGAGGCAAGATCGCCGAGGGCGCGCCGATCACGGAGATCCTCGCGCCCACGTCCTAGCCGCCGGGACGGCGAGCGCTAGATTCGTGTGGTGATCGTTGCGCTCATCGACTCGGGTCTCGGCCTCCTGCCGACGTCTGCATGGCTGCGCCGATTGCGTCCCGAACTGGATCTGATGCTCTCGATGGACCCGGACGGCGCCCCGTGGGGACCGAAGCCCGGGGACTGGGTGATCGAGCGGGTCGTGAGCACCGCGGAGCGGGCCGTGACCCGGGGCGCCGAGGTGGTCGTGCTGCCGTGCAACACGGCGTCCGTGACCGCGCTCGAGCACGTGCGCGAGACGCTCGGTGACGAGATCCCGGTGATCGGAACGGTGCCGGCGATCAAGCCGGCCGCCGCGGCGTGCGAATCGGTGGCGATCTGGGCCACCGCCGCGACCACCGCCAGCCGCTACCAGGCCGATCTGGTCGCCCGGTTCGCCGGGGACCGCGACGTGGTGGGGGTGGCCTGCCACGGGCTCGCCGATGCCATCGACCGCGGCGACACGACCGCTGCGGCCGCGGCGATCGCGGCCGCAGCGCAGCGGACCCCGCCCGACGTGGGTGGCGTCGTCCTCGGCTGTACCCACTACCCGCTGGTGGCCGACACCATCGCCGCGCACCTGCCGCCGGGTGTGCGCCTGTTCGACAGCGCCGAGGCGGTGGCGGCCCAGACCCTGCGCCGCATCGACGCCCTCGGTCGGCCGTGGGCGGGCAGCGGGCGGGTCGAGGTGTTCCTCAGCGGGAGGCCGGGTGAGCTGCCCCCCGGCGCCCTCAGCTTCTCGGCGGGCCGGCAGCTCGTCGACGGCATCGGCGACCCGACCGCCGGTCTGCCCGGCGACGAGGCTCCCCGGGCCGAGACGCGCTGATCCGCTGCCCTGCTCAGCCCATCCCGGTCATGCCCGCGGCGACGAGCCGCGCGATGCCGCCGAGTTCGTCGGGGGAAGGCCCGTCGAGGCCGAACAGCCGGTCGACCGTGGCGGCGGAGAACATCGCCGACACCCACGTCGTCGCGCAGGTGCGCAGGGTGCCCGGCTGTATCGGGCCGGGCACGCTGGCCTGCAGCACCCGCATGGTGGCCTCCTGCAGGGACGTCCGCAGCCGGCGCAGCGGGGTGCGCAGGCCCGGATGCGTCTCCGCCTCACGCCAGATCACCCGGAGCAGCGAGGAGTGGTGGGTGCGCAGGTCGAGGGCGGCGTCGAGGTTGACGAGGCTGGCCGCCGGGTCGCCGGGGGAGACGAGGCCGGTGACGTCCTGGATCGGTTCGGCCGGCAGCCGCTCGGCGACGAGCGTCTCGAGGATCGACTCCTTGGTGGGGAAGTAGTAGAAGATCAGTCCCTTGGGCACGTCCGCGGCGACGGCGATCGCGGTCGTCGAGGTGGCGTCGAAGCCGTGGGCGGCGAAGAGGGTCTCGGCGGCGTCGAGGATGTGGACACGCGCGGCGTTGTCCCGCCGCGCGCGACGGCGCGGCGGTGTCGAGCCCGGGGTGCTCATGGCGCTCACTTCCGGGTGCACCGGCAAGGGTGCGAAGGCGCCGGGTTGCGGGACGGAGGACGGTGTGGACGGAGGACGAGGGCCTCGGCTCCCGCCCTCCTCGTGCGGAAGGCCGCTGTCGCGGCCTTCCGCACCGTGATCAGTGGTGCGTGGCCAGTCCGCCGTGTCCGTGCATCCGGGCGTTCATCGCGGGCAGTGCCGCCACCGCGACGACCACGGTGAGCACGCCCACCACCCAGGCCGTCCAGGATGCACCGCTGTACTCGGTGAAGCCCATGACCCAGGGGGAGAGGAACAGCAGCACGCCGAAGACGCCCATCGCGTAGTCGATCGCGGCCATGGTGGGCCGGACGATCTGCGCCAGTCCGGTCAGCGCGATCAGCACGCCGAGGACGATCAGGGTCCACATCGTCGTGTTGTCGTTGGCGACCCACAGCGGGGAGAGGGCGGTGAAGACGCCCAGGATCACGGCCACGTAGTCCTGTAGCCGGCTGTCGGAGAACATGTCGAGCCTCCTAGTGGGGATTGTGTCCTGACTTCGGTATAGACCTGATCGACCGGTCGGTCAATGGTGTGGGCGATTGCACTGCGGTAACGCTCCGGTGCAGTTGGGAGGGGTTTTTTGCGGATCGGTGACAGAGGGGGGAATGATCTCCGCGGTGCGTGTGTTCCACTAGATCGTTGCCTTGGCCAACGAACTGTCGGCCTTCCCGCACGAGTTCTCAGGAGGTCCGATGCCGGAGCCGACGCCGGGCCGCACCCTGCCACGCCGTTACGGTTTCGCGGCGGTGGGCACGGCCAGCTTTCTGCTCACCGCGTCCTCGTCCGCCCCCTCCCCGCTCTATCCGCTGTACCAGCAGCAGTGGGGTTTCTCCGCGGGAATGCTGACCGCCGTCTTCGCCGTCTACGCGGTTGCCCTGCTCGCCACGCTGCTGACGATCGGCTCGATCTCCGATCACGTCGGCCGCCGGCCGGTCCTGATCGGGGCGCTGCTGCTGCTCGTGGTGAGCATGGGCGTGTTCGTCCTCGCCGACGACGTGGGCTGGCTCGTGCTGGCCCGCGTGCTGCAGGGTCTCGCGGTCGGCGCGGCGACCGGCGCCGTCAGCGCCGCCGTGATCGATCTGCAACCGAACCCGCGCCTCGGATCCTTCGTCAACAGCGTGGCGCCGTCGCTCGGGCTCGCCCTCGGCGCCGCGGGGGCGGGCCTGCTCGTGCAGTTCGCGCCCCTTCCCACCGTCCTCGTCTATGCCCTCGTCGTCGTGATCGCGCTGGCGCTGGCCGTCGTGCTCGTCTTCGTCCCCGACCGGGCACCCGCGCCGGGCTTCGCGTCCCGCCGGGCCGCGCTGCGCAGCCTGCTGCCGAGCGCGTCGGTGCCGGCGGACGTGCGGGGCCCGTACCTGGTGATCCTGCCCGGTCTGCTGTCGGCGTGGTCGCTCGGCGGCCTCTACATGTCCCTCGGCCCGTCGATCGTGGGCACGGTCTTCGGTATCGGCAACCGCCTCGTCGCGGGGCTGGCGATCTTCACGCTCTTCGCCTCCGGTTCGGTTGCCGCGACGGTGCTGCGCGGCTCCGACCCGCGGCGCGTCGTCGTCGCGGGGACCGCGATCCTCGCCACCGGCGTCGGCGTCGTCGTGACCGCCGTGCTCGGTGGCTGGGCCGTCGCGTACTTCGCCGGTACCGCCGTCGCGGGCTTCGGCTGGGGGGCGGCGTTCCTGGGCGCGATGAACGTCATCGGCGCCCTGGCGGCGCCGCACGAGCGCGGGCGCCTGTTCGCCACCACGTTCGTCGTCTGCTACCTCGCGTTCTCCGTGCCCGCGGTGCTCGCGGGCCTGGCGACGGGCGCGTTCGGGCTGGCCGCGACGACGCTGGGCTACGGCTGTGCCGTGATCGTGCTCGCCCTCGGGGCCGGGGCGGGCGTGGCGCTGCGCGGCCCGCGGCAGCCGCTCGCACAACTCGCGGAGGCACCGGTTCTCGTCCGCTGAGGCGGGGATTGCCGGCGCGTACACGCAGGGGCCCTCCGTCCGGACGAGCCGGACGGAGGGCCCCTGCGCCGTCTCAGAAGACGATCTTGACCGTGTCCGTCACCGGGTGGGCCTGGCAGCCGAGCACGTAGCCGGCCTCGATGTCCTCGGGGTCGAGGATCTCGCAGTTGTCCATCTCGACCTTGCCCTCGAGGACGGTGCAGGCGCACGAGCCGCACTCGCCCTCCTGACAGGAGTAGGGCACGTCGATGCCCTTGGCGAGCATGATGTCGACCAGGGTCTGGGAGCGCGGCCACGGGATCGTGTGGGTCTCGCCGTCGAGCTCGACCTCCACGGTCGCGGCGTCGGCCGCCTCCTCGTCGCTCACCTCGACGGGGGTGTGGTCGGCGAACGGGTCTCCCGCGAGGGAGTTGAACACCTCCGCGTGCACCTGGGAGCGCGGCATGCCTGCGGCCTGCAGCGCCCGGTGCACGGCGTCCATGAACGGACCGGGTCCGCACATGAACGCCTCGTGGCTCGTGTACGGGGTCACCAGGGTGGCGAGCTGGTCGGCGGACGGCAGGCCCTGCACGGACTCGAGCCAGTGCACGACGGTGAGCCGGGTGGGGTACTTCTCCGCCAGCGCCCGCAGCTCGTCCGCGAAGATGATCGACGCCTCGTCGCGGTTGGCGTAGACCAGCACGACCGTGCCCGAGCCCTGGGTCAGTGCCGACTTGAGGATCGAGATGACGGGAGTGATCCCGCTGCCGGCGCCGAACAGCAGGAAGTCGTGGTCGAGGGACTTCGGGGTGAACACTCCCGACGGCGGCAGTACCTCGAGTCGGTCGCCGGCGGAGATCCGGTCGCACAGCCAGTTGGACCCGTAACCGTCGACGGTCCGCTTGACCGTGACCTTGGGGGCGTCGTCGGTGTACGGGGAGCTGGCCAGCGAGTAACAGCGGGCCACGGAGCCGGTCTGCTCGCTCGGGATGCGCAGGGTCAGGAACTGTCCGGGCTTGTACGCGAACTTGTCCTGGAACTCGGCCGGCACGTCGAAGACGATCGAGCGCGAGTCCGGCGTCTCCTCGATGACTGCGGAGACGGTCAGGATCGCGGATCGCGAGCCGTGCGGCACCTCGACTGTCGTCATGGCCAGGTCGGTCCTTCCGTGGAGCGGGCGAAGCAATCTAGAACGCGTTCTAGTTTCAGGGTATCAGCAAGACGACGCTACCGGGACGGGGTGCACCGGGGTCCGGTCGGCTCCCGATCAGCGGGAACCGCACCTGCCCGATCGGGTAGGTGCGCACGCTCGACCGGACGGCTTCGGTCCCGCGACCGGACGGTTCGGGCTCGAACCCCTTTCCGGGAGCGTGATCGGGCCCGAGAGTGGGGAAGGGAAGAGACGCCGGTCACACCGGCCGCCCCCTTCGAACCACCACTTCCGGCCGACACACCAGGAGAAACGCGATGGCCATCGAACTCAACCAGATCTGGGACTTTCCCATCAAGGAGTTCCACCCCTTCCCCCGGGCGCTGATGGGTGTCGGCGCCCACGACATCATCGGTGTCGAGGCGAAGAACCTGGGCTTCAAGCGCACCCTGCTGATGACGACCGGCCTGCGTGGCTCGGGCATCATCGAGGAGCTCATCGGCAAGATCGAGTACCAGGGTGTCGAGGTCGTCCTGTACGACAAGGTCGAGTCCAACCCCAAGGACTACAACGTCATGGAGGCCGCCGCCCTCTACCAGCAGGAGAAGTGCGACTCCATCATCTCCGTCGGCGGCGGCTCGAGCCACGACGCCGCGAAGGGCGCCCGCGTGGTCATCGCCCACGACGGCCGCAACATCAACGAGTTCGAGGGCTTCGCCAAGTCCACCAACAAGGAGAACCCGCCGCACATCGCCGTCTCCACCACGGCCGGCACCGGCTCGGAGACCTCCTGGGCGTACGTCATCACCGACACCTCGGACATGGAGCACCCGCACAAGTGGGTCGGCTTCGACGAGGCCACGATCGTCACCCTCGCGATCGACGACCCGCTGCTGTACTACACCTGCCCGCAGCACTTCACTGCCTACTGCGGCTTCGACGTCCTCGCCCACGGCTCCGAGCCGTTCGTCTCGCGGCTGGACTTCGCGCCGTCGCTCGGCAACGCCCTGTACTCGATCGAACTCGTCGCCAAGCACCTGCGCGAGGCCACCTTCGAGCCGCGCAACCTCAAGGCGCGCGAGGGCATGATGAACGCCCAGTACATCGCCGCGCAGGCCTTCAACTCGGGCGGCCTGGGCATCGTGCACTCCATCTCGCACGCCGTGTCCGCCTTCTTCGACAGCCACCACGGCCTCAACAACGCCATCGCCCTGCCGCGCGTGTGGGAGTACAACCTGCCCTCGCGCTACGAGCACTACGCCCGCATCGCCACCGCGATGGGCGTCGACACCCGCAACATGACCACCGTCCAGGCCGCGGACGCCGCGGTCGAGGCCGCCATCCGGCTCGCCAAGGACGTCGGGATCCCCGACAACTTCGGTCAGGTGCGCGTCGACTCGTACGAGAAGAACCGCATGAACACCGGCAAGTACGCCGGCCGCGGCGACGTCATCAAGGGCGACGAGAAGACCGTGCGGGCCATCTCCGAGCACATCCAGGGCGACTGGTGCACCCCGGGCAACCCGCGTGAGGTGACGGTCGAGTCGATGATCCCGGTCGTCGACCACTGCATCAACCGGTCCTACTGACCCACCTGCTCGACCGATCCCGTGCCCGGGGCGGGGCGACCCGCCCCGGGCACACCCACCTCCCTCGAGTGCCGACGACACAGGAGCACCGATGACCAGCTTCGCCAGCGGACCGGAACTCGCCGACGCGCTGCGCCGCCACGACTACATCGCCGACGACGAGTTCGCGGTCGTCGTCCACCTCGCCACCGCGCTCCAGCGGCCCCTGCTGCTCGAGGGCCCGGCCGGCGTCGGCAAGACCGAGCTGGCCAAGGCGCTCGCCGCCGCCGGCGGGCGCAGGCTGGTGCGGTTGCAGTGCTACGAGGGCCTCGACGACAGCCGCGCGCTGTACGAGTGGGACTACGCCAAGCAGCTGCTGCACGTGCAGATGCTGCGCGACCGCATCGGCGAGCAGCTCGCCGCGTACCCCGACGTCGCCGAGGCGTCCCGGTTCCTCGCCGCGCAGGACTTCGGCCTGTACTCCGAGAAGTTCCTCGCCGTGCGCCCCCTGCTCGAGGCGATCCTCTCCCCGGAACCGGTGGTGCTCCTCGTCGACGAGGTGGACCGCACCGAGGAGTCCATGGAGGCGCTGTTGCTCGAGGTCCTCGCCGAGGGGCAGGTCACCATTCCCGAGGTGGGCACCTTCACAGCCCGGTCCTCGCCGTGGGTGATCCTGACCTCCAACGACACCCGCGAACTCTCGCCCGCCCTCAAGCGCCGCTGCCTGCACTACCACGTCGGTTATCCCACCCCCGAACGTGAGCGCGAGATCGTCACCGCCCGGGCCCCCGAGGTCGACACGGTGACTGCCGCCGAGGTGGTGGACCTGGCCCGCACCCTCCGGGACCTGCCGTTGCGCAAGAGCCCGTCCATCTCGGAGGTGATCGACGCCGCGCGCGCCGCGACCGTCCTGCGGCGAGGCGGCGGCGACCACACCTCCCTCCGGCAGATCCGCGACATCCTGCTCGCGACGCTCCTCAAGTACACCGGCGACGCCGACCTGGTCCGCGCACGTCTCGACGGGAGTCCGGCCGAGGCCGTCCCGGCCCCGGCCGAACCGGCGGGGGAGCGGCCCGAGCGGGCCACCGTCGCGTCCCGGCCGGCCAACACGACCACCGCGGTGTTCCGGGGGCGCGGCGGTGGCGGCGGCCGCGGCGGCGTCGGCATCGGCGCGCGGCGGTGACGCGATGCCCGTGACGCCGCTGGCGACGATGCGCACCTCGTATCCCCTCGACGTGGTCGCCGCCGTGTTCGGGCGCCTGCTGCGCCGGCACGGGGTGTCGGCCTCGCCCGCCGAGACCATCGAGGTGCGCCGCGTGCTCGGCCTGGTCGGGGCCCGCGACCGCGACGTCCTGCGGGCCTGTCTGCGTGCGGTGTGCGCGAAGTACCCGCACGAGCAGCCCGGCTTCGACCGGGCCTTCGACGCGCTGTTCGCGGCGACGGATGCGGCCGGGGCCGCGGGCGAGAAGTCCACGCCCCGGGCGCAGTTCGCCGAGGCCCTGCCCACCGCGCTCGAACTCGACGACGATCCGGAGATCGCCCGCTACGCCGAATACAACGATCGTGCCGCGGAGGTCGGCGACCACTTCGACACCCCCGAGGCGGACAAGGGTTTCAATCCGCACAAGGACGACGACGATGTCTCCATGACGTCGTCGGACGCCGCCCTGTCCGTGGACACCGGAGCCGACTCGGGGCGGCGCGGGGTCACCTACACCGTCGACGTGGATCGGGCCGGCGCCGCCGCCGTCGGCGAGCTGGCCGCGAATCCCGGGGCCGCCGTGGTCGGCTCGCTGTCCTGGGACGATCCGGAATCCATCCTCGCGTGGCTCGACGCCTACGATCCGCGTCGTGCCTACGGCGACGACGAGGCCGACGAACCGCTCACCGCGGCGCAGCTGAACCGGCTCGTCGAGGCCGTCGAGGCGTTCGTCGCGGCACTGTCCCAGGCCGGACTCGGCGGCCCGCTGCCGGACGGCGAACCCGACGCCCCCGACACCGCCGGTGACGTCGCGTCCCGAGCCGAGATCGAGCTGGCGTGCCACGAGGTGCTGCGGCGGATGCGCGGACCGGCCCGGCCGGTGCCGCGCGAGTTCAGCCGCGGCCGCCTCGACATGCGCCGCACGGCCCGCGCCGGGATGCGCACCGACGGCGTACCGTTCCACCTGATCGTCCGCGCCCCGCGTCCGGACCGGGTCCGGCTGCTGATCCTGGCCGACGTGTCCCTGTCGGTGCGCCCGATCACCGCGTTCACGCTGCGCCTGGCCCAGGCCATGCACGGCCGGGCCCACCGCTGCCGGGTCCTGGCCTTCGTCGACCGGCCCGTCGACGTGACGCGGGAGCTGCTGGCGAGCACCGGTGACGGCGCCCTCGCCGCGGTCCTGGCGCACCCCGGCCTCGACCTCGAGGCGAGCAGCGACTACGGCCGGGTCCTCGACGAGCTGCTCACCGAGCACGCCGGGATCGTCGACTCGCGCACCAGCGTGCTCGTCGTCGGCGACGGCCGCTGCAACGGCCTGCCCTCCCGCGCCGACCGTCTCGCGGACCTGCGCCGTCGCGTGCACCGGCTCGCCTGGGTCACCCCGGAACCGCAGCGCTACTGGGCCCAGGCAACGTGCGCGATGCCCGAGTACGCGCCGGAATGCGATCGCGTCGTCGTCGCCCGGGACGCCGCCCAGTTGCTCTCCCGCGCGGCGGAGCTCGGGCACGCACTGCGTTGAGTGCGCGGCCCGTGCCGGCCGCCTCCGGCCCCGCTCCGGCGGGGGAACGGCCGATGGTTACCATGGACCGGTAAATACCCCCCGGGGTGTGTGTGCCGTCCGCCCACGCCACCGCCGGCGGACCGGCCGGCTTACGGGAGAGTGCTCCGGCACATCGGAATCCCGGGCACAGTTGAGGAAGACGACGATGCAGTTCGCGAAGAAGCACTATTCGATCCGTGAGGCCTACTGGATCTTCTACCGGGGCGTTCGATCGATGAAGCACCTGATCGGTGCCAGGAAGCGCGCCGAGCTGAGCCCCGAGTTCGTCGAACGGATCATGCTGGCGGTGACCGAGGTGAACGGCTGCGGCGCCTGCTCCTACGCCCACACGAAGATGGCCCTCGAGGCCGGAATGAGCAGCGCCGAGATCCGGAACATCCTGTCGGGGGTCCTCGACGACGTTCCCGACTCCGAGGTCGCCGCGGTCCTGTTCGCCCAGCACTATGCCGACACCCGGGGCAACCCCACGCCCGAGTCGTGGCACCGTCTCGTGGATGTCTACGGGAAGTCCGCCGCCGAGGGGATACTCGGGGCGGTGCGGGCGATCATGGTCGGCAACGCCCATGGAATCGCATGGACCGCGCTCCGCGGCCGGTTGAAGGGCAATCCGGATCCGCGCAGCAGCGTGGCGTACGAGGTCGTCATGTTGCTGATCGTCCTTGCGTTCCTGCCGATGTCCGTCGTGCACGCCTCGATCTCCGGCGTGCGCCGCGCGCCGATCGTGGAGTTCGCCAGGTAGGCCGGCGGGGGATCAGTGGTCGCGCTTCGTGAGCCGGACCCGGTCGGGGCGGAAGTGCTCGAGGGCCTCGTCGTAGTTCGCCCGTGCGAGCCGCTCCGACGTCCACCCCTGCGAGATCCACCGGTCCACGCCGAGCGGGTACCGGATCTCGACCCGGTGGGTGCCGCGGATCGCCAGGCGGCCCTCCGCGTCCTCCCGCGCCCTGACGTACGCGGCGAACTCACTGCCCAGCACCAGGGTGCGGTTGGGGCGTTCGATGACCGGATCCCCGACCCGCCGATCGGAGTGGAGCGCCAGGTACGCCGAGTCGAGCGCCGCGTTCTCGGTGTCGTGGACGTGCCATGTGACGCCGTCCACCTCGTGCCACCACACGATCCATCGGCCGTCGATGATGCTCTCCCAGGGTTGTTTCCGCCGGTGCGCAGCCCGTTTCCTGCGTATCCGGTCCACCCCTGCGACGTGCATCCTATATGTCCCGTTCCGGCGTGGTACGCGGTGGTGGCATTCACTTCGTATTCACCCCGCAGCCGGCGCCCGGAGGCTCCCGGGCACTCGGGCGTACCTACCCGATCGGGCAGGTACCGCACCTGCCGTTCGGCCCGGTGCCGCCCCGTCGTGGAGGGGCTAGGCTCGAAGCCACGTAAGCTGGATCACAGCAATCGGGATCGTCAGGAGTGCGTAGTGGCCGTCGCATCGGAGCACACCGCGACGACGCTGGCCAAGTTCCACGCCCCGGAGATCGTGTTCGGGATCGGTTCACTGGTCGAGGCGGCGCACGCGGCGGTGCGGCTCGGCGCGGTCCGGCCCCTGCTGGTCACCGACCCGGGCCTGATCGAGGCCGGCTGGGCCGACGAGCTTCGCGGCCACCTCGTCGAGCAGGGACTCACCCCGATCGTGTGGGGTGACCTCACCCCCAATCCCAAGGACCACGAGGTCACGGCCGGGCACGAGACCTACCGGGCCCACGGTTGCGACGTGCTCGTCGCGCTCGGCGGCGGCTCGGTGATCGACGCCGCCAAGGGCATCGCGGTACTCGCCGCCAACGGCGGCAGCATCCTCGACTACGAGGGCGTGGACCGGGCGGCGGCCCCGATCCCGCCGATGGTGGTGGTGCCGTCGACCTCGGGCACGGGCGCCGATGTCTCCCAGTTCTGCGTCGTCACCGACACCGTCCGCGGCACCAAGATCACCATCATCGGTCGTTCGCTGGTCCCGGACCTGACCGTGATCGACCCGCGGCTGCTCACGACCATGCCGGACGACCTGAACGCCGCCACCGGGCTGGACGCCCTGACCCACGGCGTGGAGGCCTTCGTCTCCCGCGCCCACAACCCGCTCACCGACCACCACGCCCTGCGTGCCGTCGGGCTCGTCACCGACACGCTGGTACGCACGATCGAGGACCCGCAGGAGATGGCGGCCCGGTCGATCATGGCGCAGGCCAGCCTCGAGGCCGGCCTGGCCTTCACCAACGCGATCCTCGGCGCCGCGCACGCGATGAGCCACCAGGTCGGGGGCCTGCTCGACCTGCCGCACGGCGTCATCAACGGGGTGCTGCTCCCGCACGTCATCCGGTTCAACGCCGCGTCCGATCCCGAGCCGTTCGTCGCGATCGCCGCCGCTCTCGGACTCGAGGAGCACCGCGGCCCGGCCGTCGAAGCGGCACTCGCCGTCGCGGACCGGGTCGAACGGCTCGCCCGGGAGGTCGGGGTGCCGCGGGGGCTGCGGGAACTCGGGGTGCAGGCGACCGACCTCGAACGCCTGGCCGCCGGCGCGCTGCGCGACGCGTGCATGTCCACCAACCCGCGCGAGGCCACCCACGAGCAGATGGTGGCGCTGTTCCGGGCGGCGCTGTGACCGGGGCGGGCGGTGCCCGGTGACCGCGCCCGACCTGTCCCGGCTGACCGGCCTGCGCTCCGGCAAGCCCACGTTCTATCCCCAGTACCGCGGGGCTGCCGAACGCCTCGAGCGGGTCGTGCATGCGCTCGAGCTGATCTCGCGTGCCCTGGTGCGCACCGTCGAGGGCCCCGAGACCCTGATCTGCGCCGTGGCGGAGGCGGCACGCGCCCACCTGAGCGCCCGATGGGTGGTCTTCGCCCTCACCGACGGCACCCTGCCCGACGCGGGGCCGCGCCGCCTGGTCCTCGGCCCCGACGCCACCCCGTTCCTCGTCGACAACGTCGAAGGTCCGCCCCTGCCGGACGACGTCGTGCGCTGCCTCGAGGACATCCGGTCGGGGTCGATCGGCCGGGACGCGGCCGTCGACACCCATCACGCGTTCGTGCCCATCGTCCTCGGCGGCGGAGTGGCCGGCGCGATCGCCGCGTGGACCCCGGAGCACCGCACGCTCGACGGCACCGATCACGCCGTGCTGTCGATCCTCGCCAGCCAGACCGCGGTGGCGCTGCAGAATTCCGCGCTCTATCAGCGTGGCCAGTTGTTGCTCGAGCGCGCGGAGCAGGCCTACCAGGAGGCGAACCGGGCGGCGGCGGACCTGCAGGCCCGTAACGCCGAACTCGAGGCCACGCTCCGGCAGTTGGAGCTGACCCAACGGCAGCTGGGCGCCGCCCACCGGCACCAGGCGCTCGACGAGGAACGCCACCGCATCGCGCGGGAGCTGCACGACAGCGTCACCCAGGCCGTGCTGTCCGCCGGCATGCAGATCGAGGTGTGCCGCAGCGACATTCCCGACACCGAGCGCGGCGAGCGCCTCGACCTGGCGAAGGAGCTCACGCGCCGCGCGGTCGAGCAGCTGCGGTCGGCGATCTACGCGCTCAACCACCCGTCCGACTCGGATCGCACGTCGCTGCCCGAGATGCTCGAGCAGCTCTGCGTCGCGCACACGCCGGGCGAACTCGACATCACGGTCCGGGTGGGCGGCACGCCGGTCGAACTGCCGGGCGAGGCCGAACACTCGCTGCTGCGCATTGCGGGGGAGGCGCTGTTCAACGCCGCGGTGCACGCCAACGCCCGGCGCGTGGTGCTGCGGCTGACCTACCGGCCCGACTCGGTGCTGTTGGCGGTCGCCGACGACGGCAACGGGGACCCGGCCCGGATGCGGCTGATGCTGCGCCTGGCCGCGGACAACGACTGGGACGGCCGGCATCGCGGTCTGGCCAACATGCAGGCCCGCGCACACGAGCTCGGCGGCACTCTCGAGGTGCGCCGCGCCCGCCTCGGCGGGGTACGGGTGGCGGTGCGCATCCCGGTGCCCGAACCGGCCGTCGATGCGGAGCGGGGCGCCGACGAGGCGACCGGAAACAACGGGAACAGTGCGGCGTCGGCACACGCGGCGCGGACAGGAGCACAGCGATGAACGTGGCAACCCCTCCCGGGACGGTGAACCGCACGGTCCGCATCGTTCTCGTCGACGACCACGCGATCCTGCGCCAGGGGCTGCGCTCGATTCTCGAACGGGAGCCGGACCTGGCGGTGGTGGGCGAGGCGTCGCACGAGGCCGAGGCGGTCGCGCTGGTGGACCGGGTCCGGCCCGACATCGTGCTGATGGACCTGAAGCTCTCGGCCGGCTCCGACTACGAGGGGCTGGCGTTGTGCGGGCAGCTGTCGGCGGCCCGCCCCGGCCTCGGGTTGCTGGTGCTCACCACGTTCCTCGATGAGCAGCTGGTCGTGCGGGCCGTGCACGCCGGGGCGCGCGGCTACGTCGTCAAGGACGTCGACACCACCGAACTCGTGCGCGCCATCCGCGCGGTGTCGCGCGGCGAGAGCGCCTTCGACTCGCGCAGTGCCGCGGCGGTGGTGCGGTCCCTCAACGGGCAGACCACGCCGCAGGAACAGCTCACCGATCGCGAGCTCGAGGTGCTGCGTCTGCTGGCCGCGGGCCTGTCGAACTCGAAGATCGGTGAGCGCCTTTTCATTTCGGGCACCACCGTGAAGTTCCACGTGAGCAACATCATGCGCAAGCTCGGGGTGAGCCGTCGCGCCGAGGCCGTGTACGCCGCCAGCAAGCGCGGGCTCATCTGACCGGTCCCTTCCGGGCGTGCCGGCGCACGGGCAGCGCGGGCGGGCGTGGACGCAGCGTGCGGTGCCCGGCCCGGACGAGTCCGCGGCCTGCACCGGTGATCGGTGCAGGCCGCGGGTCGGGGCGAGTGGTCAGCTGCTGCCGAAGATCGGCGGGGTGCTGGGAACGGTGACGACGGGCGAGGCCTCCTGGACGATGTAGGCAGTGACGGGCAGGGGTGCCAGGTGCTCTGCGATCCCGGGATAGTCGGAGACCCACATGGTTGCCAGGCCGTCCGTCGAGCACGAGGCGAGCACGACGTACGAGCCGTCGGGAATCTCGGTCACGGTCTGGGTGGTCACGCCCGGCTGCACCTGGCCCGAGGTACCCAGGGCCTGACCGTTCCGGATGACCTCGGCGACCGGTGGCAGTACCCCGCCGGGAGCCGGGGCGAGCCCGGTCATGCAGTCCAGGGGAGTGCCCGAGTTGTTGGTGATCGTGTTGGTCACGGTCGAGCCGCTGACGGTGAAGGCGAAGCTGACGTCGGTGGCGCTGGCCGCCGACGCGAGGGCGGGGGCTGCCAGGGCCGAGGGGACGGACGCCACCGCTATGAGCGCGGCGCGGGCAATCGGTCGCATCTGTGTCCTTTTTGTCGGATGTGCGGTGTCCGGGGTGATCCTGCCGCAAAAGCGACCGATCGGCTTGGTTTTCGCGGGTTCCGTCGTGGTTGACGGCAGACACGCCGGGTGCGGTGACTCGGTTCAGTCGAGGACTGCGGTGGCTTCGACCTCGACGAGGTGCTCGGGAGAGGACAGTGCTGCGACACCGATCAGCGTGCCCGGCGCTACGGGGGTGACGCCCAGCTTCGCGGCTGCCCGGGCGACGCCGTCGACGAACCCACTCATCTTGTCCGGAGTCCAGTCGACGACGTAGACGGTCAGCTTCGTCACGTCGGCGAAGGTGGCACCGACCGCGGCCAGGGCGGCTCCGACGTTGAGGTAGCTCTGCTCGACCTGGGTGGCGAGGTCGCCTGCGCCGATCGTGTTGCCGTCGGCGTCCCAGGCGACCTGCCCGGCGACGAAGACCAGCTTCGAGCCGGTGGCGACGGATACCTGGCGGTAGGCGTCGATCTTCGGCAGTTCGTTCGGGTTCACCAGGGTGATGGACATGCTGCCCACTTTCTCTCGGTCACTTGTGGTTACTCGGTAACCGTAGGAGAGTGTTCCCTGACGTGGAAGAACGCACTTTTCAGTGACTGGGGAACTCGATGGTGACCAAGCAGCTCAGCGGCCTGCCAGAAGATGCGGACCTGACGCGAGCAGACTCGCTGGCGCGGGAGATCTTCTCCGACGTCGCCAACAAGTGGGCGCTGTTGATCATCGAAACGATCGGTGACGGCACCCTGCGCTTCAGCGAGTTGCGCAAGGGCATCGACGGCATCAGCCACAAGATGCTCACCCAGAACCTGCGCATGATGGAGCGCAACGGCCTGGTCGAGCGGACGGTGTATCCCACGGTGCCGCCGCGGGTCGAGTACTGCCTCACCGAGCCGGGTCGGGCGCTCCGTGCGACGGTCGACGGCATGTGTGACTGGACGCAGCGATACCTCCGCGACATCGACGAATCCCGCCGGCGCTTCGACGCCTGACCCGCCCGCGGGGGTGGCCCCGACCGTTGCGTCGGGCGGGGGCGGGAAGCCCGGTGCGTAGTTCAGCAGGTCCCGGTGACGGCCACCCCGTCGAACCGCTCGCCGAGGAACTCGAACGCGTCCGGCAGGCCGAGTACCGCCGCCGACATGTGGTCGGGGCTCGGGGTCTCGACACGGCGTACCGGCGCACCCGCGGCGCAGTAGCGGTCGAGCGTGGCGTCGATGGTGCCCACCGGGATGAGTGCGTCGGTGGGGCTGTGCCATTCGAACACCGGCACGGTCGGCACGCCCGGATACAGCTCGAGGCTGTTCTCCTCCGCGACGGCGACCGCGTCGGCGTCGTCGGCCAGGCGGGCGTTGGTGCTCACCTGCCGCAGGCTGCCCCCGGCGCCGCGCGCGAGGATGTCGTTGGTGCAGGCATTGGCCAGCGCGTCACGCATCTCCACGCCCGCCGGGGTCAGGTCGGCGCTGATCCGCATCCGTTCGGGATACTCGCGTTCCAGACCCAGCGCGGCGGCGAACGCGAGACCGAAGGCGGGGTGCGGGTTCTCGCCGAGAGCCTCGGCCATCTTGCGGATGTTCATCGGCACGCCGCCCATCGCCGCACCCACCAGGTTCAGCTCGGGGGCGTAGGTCGGGGCCAGCGCCGCGGCCCACCCGGTGGCCATCCCACCGCCGGAGTAGCCGGCCAGCGCGACAGGGCTGTAGGCGAGCTGCAGTTCGGGGACCCGCTGCACGGCGCGGATGCCGTCGAGGGTGATCTGCCCGCCGAGGCGCGCCGCGCCGTAGGCGCTGTTCGGCCCGAGATGGTCCGGGATCGCGACCGTCCAGCCCCGCCGGAGCACGAGGTTGAGGGCGGGGGCTTCCCGGACGGCGAGGTTCGGGTCGCTCGCCCACAGCGTCTGCGACGGTGCGCAGTGCGTGCCGAGGGCGTTGATGACGTGCTGGAACGACAGCAGCGGGCCGTCCGGGGCCTTGCCGACGGGGGCGAGGACCGTCGTCACCGCGGGGATCGGGTGACCGGCCGAATTCGTCGACCGGAAACGCACCTGCCACGCCTCGACGTCGACGATGCCCGGCGGCGCGGGCACGCGCCGCACCTCGAGCGCATCGCCGGTGGGGGCGACGGCGATGTCGGCGGCCGCGCGGTAGAACGGGTCGGCCGGTGGCGCCGGGTAGACGGGTGCGGCCACCGCGGTTCCGGCACCGGCGACCGCGGCGCACGCCGCCACCGCGCCCGCCACCGCATTGCGGATTCCCCGACCGAGCCGTCCGGCCACGTCCCCCACCTCTCCAGCGCACCGACCGGTGCCGTTCCTTGAAACCAGTGATCCCGGCGAAGCCTAGGCGACCGATTTGCGAAGGTTCACCCGACCCCGCCCTCTCCGCGATTCGTCGCCACACGGACGCCGGTAGGGGCGTAGCCTCGGCAGCATGTCGGCGGCGATCTCCGTGGAACAGCTCGTCAAGTCGTTCGGAACCACCCGCGCTCTCGACGGCCTCGACCTCGAGGTCCGCCGGGGCGAGGTACACGGGTTCCTCGGCCCGAACGGCTCCGGGAAATCCACCACCATCCGTGTCCTGCTCGGGCTGCTGCGCGCGGATTCCGGCCGGGCCGAACTGCTCGGCGGCGACCCGTGGCGCAACGCGGTGGACCTGCACCGGCGGCTCGCCTACGTGCCCGGCGAAGTCAATCTGTGGCCCAATCTCACCGGTGGCGAGGCGATCGATCTGCTCGCCGGCCTGCGCGGCGGCATCGACGAACGCCGCCGTGCCGAACTGCTCGAACGCTTCGAGCTCGACCCCACCAAGAAGGCCCGCACGTACTCGAAGGGCAACCGGCAGAAGGTCGCGATCGTCGCCGCGCTCGCCTCGGACGTGGAGCTGTTCCTGTTCGACGAGCCCACCTCGGGCCTGGACCCGCTCAAGGACGAGGTCTTCCGGGACTGCGTCCGCGAGGCCGTCGCCGACGGGTGTTCGGTGCTGCTGTCGAGCCACGTCCTCGCGGAGGTCGAGGCGCTGTGCGACCGGGTCACCATCATCCGGCAGGGCCGCACGGTCGAATCCGGCACGCTGACCGAACTGAGGCACCTGACCCGCACCTCGGTGGTGGCCGACACCGTGCGCCCGGTGGCCGGGCTGGACACGATGCCCGGGGTGCACGACCTGCAGGTGGACGGATTGCGGGTGCGGTGCGAGGTGGACACGGCGTACATGGATCCGGTGCTGCGCGAGCTGCTCGGCTTCGGCATCACGTCGCTCACCAGTACCCCGCCCACCCTGGAGGAGCTGTTCCTGCGGCACTACGGCGACGAACTGCCGGGCGAGCACATCCACCTGCCCGGCGAGCGGCTCGCGCACGGCCGGCCGGCCGCCGGCGAGGGAGCCGGCGCATGAATGCCGCCTTTGTCGGCACCGGCCGGCTGGTACGCCTGGCGGTGCGCCGCGACCGCGTGCAGCTGCCGGTGTGGCTGGCTGCGATCGCGATCGTCTACGCGATCTCGGTGTCGAGCCTGAAGGGGCTCTATCCGGCGCAGGAAGACCTGCACCTCATCGCCGTCAGCTCCGCTGTGTCCCCGGTGGTGCTGGCCACCAACGGCCTGGTCTCCGGCGACAGCCTCGGAGCGGTCGTCGCGGCCCAGACGCTGCTGTTCCTGGCGCTGGCGGCGGGCCTGATGAGCACCATGGCCGTGGTGCGGCACACCCGGCAGAACGAGGAGACCGGCCGCGCCGAACTGGTCGGGGCCAATGTGGTCGGTCGGCGGGCCCTGCTCACCGCCGCCCTGATCGTTGTCACCGCGGCGAATGTTGCGCTCGCGTTGCTGCTCACGGTCGTCTCTCTCGGTTTCGGACTGCCGATGTCCGGATCTCTGGCGCTCGGAGCGGCCACCGGGGCGGCCGGTGTCGCGTTCGCGGCCGTCGCGGCCGTGACCGCGCAGGTCGCCGAGGGCGCCCGGGCCGCGAACGGGCTGGCCGGCGCGGCGCTGGGGGTCGCGTTCCTGCTCCGCGCCGTCGGCGACAGCGCGGGCACCGTCGACCCGGGCGGGGTCAGCGTCACGAGCATGTGGCTGTCGTGGCTGTCACCGATCGGGTGGGCGCAGCAGATCCGGCCGTACGACGTGGACGCGTGGTGGATCCTGCTGCTGTTCGCCGCATTCACCGCCGCGACGACGTGGACCGCGTACGTGCTGACCGGCAGGCGGGATCACGGAGCCGGGTTGGTGCAGCCGCGGCCGGGGCCGGACCGGGCGGCGACGTGGCTGCCCACCGCCGCGGGCTTCGCGTGGCGGGTGCAGCGCACGACGCTGATGTGGTGGGCGCTCGGCATTGCGGTCCTCGCCGCCACCTACGGCAGTGTCGCGAACGAGATGGACAACTTCCTCGACGAGGAGGGTGCCGTCGCAGACATGATGAAGCAGCTCGGCGGCGGGGCCGAGGCGATCACCGACGCGTACTTCGCGATGATCTTCCTGATGATGGCGTTGTTCGCCAGCGGATACGCGGTGCAGGCGGTGCTGCGGATGCACGGGGAGGAGACGTCCGGCCGGGTCGAGCCGGTGCTGTCGACGGCCCTCGGGCGGGTGCCGTGGATGCTCGCGCACATCGCCGTGGTGACGGTGGGAGTGATTGTGCTGCAGGTCGTCACGGGCGTCGCGTTGGCCGTCTCCTACGGAATGACGATCGGCGACATCACCGGTCCGCTCGGCAATCTGCTGCCCGCCGCGCTGGCGTTCGTGCCGGCCGTGCTCCTGGTCGGCGCGATGGCGGTGCTGTGTGTCGGGGTGGCGCCGCGCCGGGCGTCGAGCATCGCATGGGGCGTCTTCGCCGTGTGGTTGATCATCGGGCAGCTCGGCGCCCTGCTGGACCTGCCCCAGGCGGTGCTGGACCTGTCGCCGTTCGTCCACGTCCCGGCCCTGCCGGCCGCGGACATGCGCCCGCTACCGCTGCTGGTGCTGCTGCTCGTCGCCGTGGCGACCGCGACGGCGGGTGTGAGCGCGATGCGCCGCCGCGACCTCGTCGTCCAGTGACCGCCCGCGGCCGCGACCGAATGTCACATCGCGGCGATCCGACTGCCGCGATGTGACATTCGGTCACTGCGGAGGAGGCCGACTCGGGATCAGCGCGCGTCGAGCACCAGCCAGCCGCCGTGGTGCGCGAACGCCTCGAACGCGAGACCCGTGGATTCGCCGAGTGTGCGCAGGGCGGGCAGGTCGAAGGTGCGCACGTGGCCGTGGCAGGCGGTGGCCTCGTCCTCGAACGGCACCGCGATCACCACGCGCTCCCGGGCGATGCGCAGCGCCTCCGCGACGACGGCCGCACCGGTCGCGGCGTCGACGTGTTCGAGCAGATGGATTGCGGTGACGGTGTCGGCGCTGCCGTCGGGAACGGGCACGTGGGCCGCGTCGCACACGACGGTGTCCACCTCGAGGCCCAGTCGCGGCGCGACGGCGTCGAGCAGGGTCATGGTGCCGGGCAGGATGTCGGTGGCGGTCACGGCGATCCCGGCGCGCGCCAGGCGCAGGGGGAGGAAGCCGAAGCAGGAGCCGAGATCCAGCACGCGGCCGCGGACGAGTTCGGCGGCCTTGTCGTGGATCGGGGCGAACCCGGCGGTGCCGTCCAGCAGTTCGGTGAGCGAGTTGCGGTAGTAGGTGACCCACGCGTCGAGGGCGTCGGGCAGGGTGGAGCGCACCAGCCCGACCATCGTCAACTCGAACTCCTCCTGTCCGAGGTCGCTGCCGGCGATCGACGCGGTGACCCCGGCGACGAGGCGTTCACTCAGGTCGTCGGGCCCGAGCGAGTGGGTCACGTGCAGCCGGTCGCCCTCGCGGCGCAGGGCGATCGGGCCCGAGCTCACCTTCTCGACGGTGACGTGGGCGTGGGACCACCGGCCGGGCGGGCAGGGGGCGAGTGAGTCGAGCACAGTCATTGCAGCGCAGCCTTTTTCGAGGAGGGGGAGGCGTCGGGACCGTCGAGGGACGGGACGGCCGCGTCGAGGCCACTGTAGAGGGCGCGCATGCCGGCGGACAAGAGTTCCGGCAGCGCGAGCGAGTCGTCGGCGAGCCACTGCTCGTACGCCGCCATCGCCACGCCGAGCACGAGATAGCCGACGGTGCGCGGGAAGTGGTCGTCGGCGGCGGCGCCGACGCGACGCGCGACGTACTCGGCGATCACCCGGCGCCAGCCCTCGTACATCACCACCGAGTACGCCTGCAGCGCCGGTACCCGCAGGATCAGGTCCATGCGGTCGCGGTGCAGCGCCGCCTCGGACTCGGGGAAGGTGTTGAAGTCGAGCAGCGCCGAGGTCAGCGCCTCGGCGAGGGGGACGTGGCCCGGCAGCGCGTCGAGGTGGGCGCGCATCTGTTCGAGGTGGCCGTCGAAGTCGCCCCACGGCACCGCGTTCTTGGACGGGAAGTACCGGAAGAAGGTGCGGCGGGCGATTCCGGCGGCTTCGGCGATCTGGTCGACGCTGGTCTCGTCGAATCCCCGGGCGCGGAACAGTTCGATCCCGATCGCGCTCAGCCCCTCTCTCGTGGTGGAGGAGCGGCGACCTATCCGAGCGGACGGTTTCCGGCGGCTACGCATGGTGTGAGCCTTCCATGGGTGACATTGTGCACTCGATGCCATTACAGTGGTGAACCGAGTCACAGCGCAACGGGTCTGTGACGCCGGGCTCCGCTCGTGGAGTCCCCATCCGAGGAGGTAGTTGATGTCCGATCGTGACAACACCGTCGTCGAGTCCGACCTGGTCGAGGAGTCCCTCGTGGAAGAGGTGTCCATCGACGGCATGTGCGGCGTGTACTGATCGTGTCCGCCGACGCCGCCACCACAGTGTTCGACTCGCAGAAGGTCGACTCGGCAGGGTTCGATCCGGATACGACGTGGAGGCTGCACCCGCAGGTAGCGCTTCGCCCCGAGCCGTTCGGGGCGTTGCTCTACCACTTCGGGACCCGCAAGCTCTCGTTTCTGAAGAACACCACGATCGTCGAGATCGTCGAATCCCTGCACCAGCATCCGTCCGTGCGGGCCGCGCTCGCCGCGCACGGAATCGACGAGTCGGCTGCACGTCCGTACCTGCGGGCGCTGGCCACCCTGGCCGACTCCCACATGATCGTGCCGGCCTAGACCCCGCCGGTCCCCCTCCCGCCCGCCCCACCGACGAGGACGCAGCCCATGACCTCTGTGCTCGAATCCGCCGCAGTACGAGAAGCTTCCGGCCCGCCCAAGGTCGGCCGCCTGGTCGACCAGTTCGAGAAGGGTCTCGACGCCCCGATCTGCCTGACCTGGGAGCTGACCTACGCCTGCAACCTGTCGTGCGTGCACTGTCTGTCCTCGTCCGGCCGGCGTGATCCGCGCGAGCTGACCACCGAACAATGCAAGGCGATCATCGACGAACTGCAGCGTATGCAGGTGTTCTACGTCAACATCGGCGGCGGAGAGCCGACCGTGCGCTCGGACTTCTGGGAGCTGGTCGACTACGCCACCGAGCACCAGGTGGGCGTGAAGTTCTCCACCAACGGCGTCAAGATCGACAAGAAGGTTGCCGCGCGTCTCGCGGCCTCCGACTACGTCGACGTGCAGATCTCCCTCGACGGCGCCACCGCCGAGGTCAACGACGCCGTGCGCGGCCCCGGCTCGTTCGCGATGGCCGTGCGTGCCCTCGAGAACCTCGCCGAGGCCGGATTCCGCGACGCGAAGATCTCCGTCGTCGTGACCCGGCACAACGTCGACCAGCTCGACGAGTTCAAGGCCCTGGCCGACCAGTACGGCGCGACGCTGCGCATCACCCGCCTGCGTCCCTCCGGCCGTGCCGTCGACGTGTGGGACGACCTGCACCCCACCCACGAGCAGCAGCGGCAGCTCTACAACTGGCTCGTCGCACACGGCGAGGGTGTGCTGACCGGCGATTCGTTCTTCCACCTGTCCGCCTTCGGTGGCAGCGACGGCGCCGGTGCGCTGCCGGGGCTGAACCTGTGCGGCGCGGGCCGGGTGGTGTGCCTGATCGACCCCGTGGGCGACGTGTACGCCTGCCCCTTCGCCATCCACGACAAGTTCCTTGCCGGGAACATCCTGTCCGACGGCGGTTTCCAGCAGGTGTGGCAGCACTCCGAGCTTTTCACCGAACTCCGGTCGCCGCAGACCGGCGGGGCCTGCAGCAAGTGCACCTTCTACGATTCGTGCCGCGGCGGCTGCATGGCCGCGAAGTTCTTCACCGGTCTGCCGATGGACGGGCCGGATCCCGAATGCGTCCAGGGCTACGGCGAATCCGCGCTCAGCGCCGACCGCACCGTCCCCAAGTCCAGCGTCGACCACTCGCGCACCGGTGAGCGCCGCACCCCGCGCGCGCCCGTCCCGTTGCAGCTGATGGTGCGCCCGCCGTCGCGGGCCTGCGACGAAAACCCGCTCGCCGGAATGCACTAGCCGGCCCCGTTCGTGCAAGTAGGAGAGGCAGATCCATGTCCAAGGAATGGTTCGAAACCGTTGCGGTCGCGCAGCAACGGGCGAAGAAGAAGCTCCCCAGGTCCGTCTACGGCGCCCTCGTGGCCGGCTCCGAGAAGGGCATCACCGTCGAGGACAACCTGACGGCATTCGGCGAGCTCGGCTTCGCCCCGCACGTGGCGGGGTTGTCCGACAAGCGGGAGATGGGCACCCACGTGATGGGTCAGGACATCGCCCTGCCGGTGGTGATCTCCCCGACCGGCGTGCAGGCGGTGCATCCGGACGGCGAGGTCGCCGTCGCCCGTGCCGCCGCGGCCCGCGGTACCGCGATGGGGCTGAGCTCGTTCGCGAGCAAGTCCATCGAGGAGGTCACCGCGGCCAACGACAAGACCTTCTTCCAGATGTACTGGGTGGGCAGCCGCGACGTGCTGGTCCAGCGGATGGAGCGGGCCCGCGCCGCCGGCGCGAAGGGCCTGATCATGACCCTGGACTGGTCGTTCTCCAGCGGCCGCGACTGGGGCAGCCCCGCCATTCCGGAGAAGATGGACCTCAAGGCCATGTTCCGGTTCGCCCCCGAGGGCATCCTGCGGCCGAGCTGGCTGCTCGACTGGGCGAAGACCGGCAAGGTGCCGGACCTGACCACCCCGAACCTGACCCCGCCCGGCGGCAGTGCCCCGACGTTCTTCGGCGCCTACGGCGAGTGGATGGGCACCCCGCTGCCCACCTGGGAGGACGTGGCGTGGCTGCGGGAGCAGTGGGGCGACGCGCCGTTCATGCTCAAGGGCGTCATGCGGGTGGACGACGCCAAGCGCGCCGTCGACGCGGGCGTCACCGCGATCTCGGTGTCCAACCACGGCGGCAACAACCTCGACGGCACGCCGGCCCCGATCCGGGCGCTGCCGGCGATCGCCGAGGCGGTCGGCAAGGACATCGAGGTGCTGCTCGACGGCGGCATCCGCCGCGGCAGCGACGTCGTCAAGGCCCTCGCCCTCGGCGCCAAGGCCGTGATGATCGGCCGCGCCTACCTGTGGGGCCTCGCCGCGAACGGGCAGGCGGGCGTGGAGAACGTCCTCGACATCTTCGCCGGCGGCATCGGGTCCGCGCTCATCGGCCTCGGCAAGACGTCGATCCACGAGCTGACCCCCGACGACATCGTCGTCCCGCCGGGCTTCCGGCGGGACCTCGGAATCTGAGCGGTCCACCTGCCGATGGGCACCCTCACCGAACCGATCACCCTGGCCGGACGCCACGCGCCGGCCAGGGTGCTCTTCGGGCCGCACGAAACCAATCTCGGTGTGGGGAGGACCTTTTCGTCCGAACACGTGGCGTACTACGAGCGCCGAGCGCGCGGTGGCGCGGGGGTGCTCGTGACCGAGGTCGCCTCCGTGCACCCGCACGACCAGCCCTACGAGCGGGCGCCCCTGGCCGCGGAGTGCGGTCCCGGATGGGCCGCCGTCGTCGCCGCCTGCCGGCCGCACGGCACCCTGGTGCTGGCCGGCCTCGGCCACGCCGGGCTGCAGGGCTCGAGCGCGTGGACCCAGGCACCGCTGTGGGCCCCGTCGCGGGTGGCGGACCCCGCGGTCCGGGAACTGCCCATGGAACTCGGCGACGACGAGATCGATGCGGTGATCGAGGGATTCCGCGCCGCCGCCGCGGTCGCGGTCGCCGCCGATGTCGACGGGATCGAACTGGACGCCGGGCCGACCGCGCTGCTGCGCCAGTTCCTCTCGGGCCTGACCAACCGGCGCACCGACCGCTACGGCGCCGACCGGTCGTTGCTGTTGCGGCGGGTGGTCGCGGCCGTGCGCGCCGAACTCGGCCCCGGGCGGATCCTGGCGCTGCGCCTGAGCTGCGACGAGGAGGCGCCCTGGGGCGGCATCACCCCGGAGCACGCCGCCGCCCACGCCCGCGACCTCGCGCCGGACCTGGATCTGCTCTCCGTCGTGCGAGGCGGCCTCTACGCCCCCGGCGCGTACCGTCCCGACGCGCACACGCCGGCCGGGTTCAACGCCGGACTGTGCCGCGCCGTCCGCGACGCGGTGGCGGGCGCCGTCCCCGTCGTCCTGCAGGGCAGTGTCGTCGACCCCGCCGCCGCGCAGCGCGCCCTCGCCGAGGGGGTGGGCGACCTCGTCGAGATGACCCGCGCGCAGATCGCCGATCCGGACCTCGTCACCGCCGTGCGCGAGGGCCGCTCGCCCCGGCCGTGCGTGCTGTGCAACCAGGCCTGCCTGGTGCGCGACTTCCGCAATCCCCGGGTCGGCTGCATCGGCAACGCGGAGGCCGGGCACGAGACGCGCGCGCCGCAGCCTCCGGCCGCCGCCGCGCGGGACGTCCTCGTGGTCGGTGGGGGTCCGGCCGGGCTCGAGGCCGCCCGGGTCCTCGCGGAGCGCGGTCACCGGGTCCGCCTCGTCGAGCGCGCCGGACGCGTCGGCGGGATGCTGCGCACCGCGGCGGTGGGCACGGGACGCGACACGCTCTCCGCGCTCGTCGACTGGCTCGAGGCCCGCTGCCGCGCGCTCGGCGTGCGGATCGACACCCGTCGTGCCGTCACCGCCGGCGAACTCGAGGACGCCGTGGCCGCGGGCGAGGCCGTCGTGCTCGCCACCGGCAGCCGGGACCGGCCCCCCGAGTACCCGGCCGAGGAGGGCCACTACGTCACCGCAGCCGGCCTGCTGGCCGGTGGCCCGATCGCCGTGCGGCCGGTCGTGGTGTGGGATCCCGTCGGGGGTCCCGTCGCGGTGGGCATCGCGGAACAGCTTGCCGCCCAGGGCTATACCGTCTCGTACGCCACGACGGACCCGATCGCCGGGTCGCGGCTCGCGCCGACGGGCGACCTGGTCGCGGCGAACACCCGGCTGCAGCGGGCCGGGGTCGCCCGGCACCTCGGGGTCACGGTGCGACGGGTCGGCGCCGACGCGGTCGAACTCGAGCACCGGCTGACCGGACGGCGCACCGACGTCGCCGGCGCGCTGCTCGTCGACTGCGCCCCGGGGCTGCCGGAGGACACCCTGTACCGCACCGGGCTGACACGGATCGGCGACTGCCTGGCGCCGCGAAGTGTCCACCAGGCGGTACGGGAGGGTCACACGCTCGGATCCGAACTGTAACCTGTTGCAGACTGCTACGGATCGGAAGGATCGACGAATGGGCGAGTTCGACGGCAAGGTCGTGTTCATCACCGGCATTGCGCGCGGTCAGGGACGCAACCACGCGATCCGGTTCGCGCGGGAGGGCGCGTCGATCATCGGCGTCGACATTGCCGGTCCCGTCTCAGAGTACAACTCCTACGCACCGGTCACCGAAGCCGACTTCCACGAGACCGTCCAGCTCGTCGAGGCCGAGGGGGCGAAGATCCACGCGCGCATCGCCGACGTGCGCGACAGCGCCGCCCTGAAGTCCGTCGTCGACGACGGCGTCGCCCAGTTCGGCCGCCTCGACGTCGTCGTCGCCAACGCGGGCATCTGCAACTGGAACCGCTTCTGGGAGATGCCCGACGAGCAGTTCGAGGAACTGATCGACATCAACCTCACCGGCGTCTTCAAGACCCTCAAGGCCGCCACGCCCGCCATGATCGAGGCCGGCAACGGAGGGTCGATCATCGTCGTGAGTTCCGTCGCCGGGCTGAAGGCCATGCCCGGCCAGGCCAACTACGCCGCCGCGAAGTTCGGCCTCGTCGGCCTGACCCAGAGCGCCGCCAAGGAGCTCGGCGAGTACCGCATCCGGGTCAACTCCATCCACCCCTACGGCGTGAACACCCCGATGGGCACCGACCAGGGCGCGCTGACGCTGTTCGAGAAGTACCCGCACTGGCTGCCGAGCTTCGCCCCGATCCTCACCGAGAAGCCGATCGCCGACGTCGACGACATCACCGAGGCCGTGCTGTATCTCGCGAGCGACCGCGCCCGGACCGTCACCGGCAGCCAGATGGCCCTCGACCAGGGGAACTCGAAGGTGTGAGCGAAACCTGCTCCGCCGGACCGCACCCACGGCTGGCCGCCCCGCTGCGGCTCGGCCCGGTCACGCTGCGCAACCGGGTGGTGTTCTCCGCGCACCTGACCAACTTCGCCGAGGACGGGCTGCCCACCGCGCAGCACGCCGCGTACTACGCGGCGCGGGCCGGCGGTGGAGCCGGGCTGATCGTCTCGGAGGAGCACACCGTGCACCCGACGGACCGGCCCTACGAGAAGCTGATCCGCGGGTACGACCCCGCGGTGGTGCCCGGGTACCGGCGGATCACCGACGCCGTGCACGCCCGCGGCGGGCGAATCTTCGCCCAGCTCAACCACAACGGCGCCCAGGGCTGCGGCATGTACACCGGCCTGCCGCTGTGGGCGCCCAGCGCCGTGCCCGACCCGCTGTTCCGGGAGGTGCCCAAGGCGCTCGAGGAGCACGAGATCCGCGACCTCGTCGAGGGGTACGCCCGCGTCGCCGAGCACTGCCGTGCCGGCGGATTCGACGGGGTCGAACTGCAGTGCTCACAGGCGTCGATCGTGCGGCAATTCCTGTCCCCGGGCACCAACCTGCGCACCGACCGGTACGGCGGACCGCTCCGGAACAGGGCGCGGTTCCTGCTCGAGGTCGTCGGGGCACTGCGCGCGGCGGTCGGGTCCGACCTGGTCGTGGGGGTCCGCCTCAGCGGGCACGACGGCACCGACGGCGGGATCACCCTCGACGACGCCGTCGCCGTCGCCGCCATGATCGAAGACAGCGGGCACGTCGACTACCTGAACACCTCGATCGGCGTGGCCACCGAGACGCTGCACCTGATCGAGGCGTCCATGGCCACGCCCCACGGCTACGCGTTGTTCGTGCCCGACGCGATCCGGCGGCGGGTGCGGCTGCCGGTCGTCGGCGTCGGACGCTTCACCACCCCCGCCCAGGCCGAGGCGGCCCTCGCCGAAGGGCGCTGCGACCTCGTCGGCGTCGTCCGCGGCCAGATCGCCGACCCCGACTTCGCCGCCAAGGCTCTCGCCGGCGACGACGAGGCCGTGCGTCCGTGCCTGGCCTGCAACCAGGAGTGCATCGGCCGGGTAGGGCTCGGCCGGTGGATCGGTTGCGTGGAGAACCCCCGCGCCGGCCGCGAGGCGCAGCTGCTACCCGATCCGGCGGTCCCCGGCCGGCGCGTGCTGGTCGTCGGCGGCGGACCGGCCGGCCTGCGCGCCGCCGCGACCGCCGCGCAGCGCGGGCACCGGGTCACCCTGTGCGAGCGCACCCCCGCCCTAGGTGGTCAGATCCGCACGGCCGCCACCGCTCCGGGCCGCGGCGAACTCGCCGGCATGGTGGACAGCCTCGAGGTCGAATGCCGCCGCGCGGGCGTCGATGTGCGCATCGGCGTGCACGTCGACGCCGCCTTCGTGCAGGAGCACCGACCGGACGCGGTCGTCGTCGCCACCGGGGCGCGCCCGCGGCGCCCGGACTGGGCCGCCGACACCGCGCTCGTCGTCGACGTCCGCGACGTGCTCGACGGCCGCGTGTCCCCGCAGGGCGACGTCCTCGTCGTCGACGACCTCGGCTTCCACCAGGCGACGTCGGTGGCCGCACTGCTCGCCGGCCGCGGCGCCGCGGTCACGGTCTGCACGGCCGGGATGATCGTCGGACAGGACCTCGGCCTGACCCTCGACATGGAGGACTGGACCCGCCGGGCACACGCCGAGGGCATCGCGCAGCTCACCGACACGCTCGTCACCGCCGTCACCGAGACCGGCGGCAGGCTCGACGTCGCGCTGTGGCACCATCCGACCGCCGTCGCGCACACCCGCACGGTGGACGCGGTGGTCGTGGCCACCCATCAGGACCCCGTGGACGATCTTTGGGTAGCGCTGCGCGACAGTGCCTTCCACGTCGTGCGGATCGGCGACGCGGTCACGCCGCGACGGGCACATGCCGCGATCGTGGAGGGGGAGCGGGCGGCGGTGGGGCTGTAGCCCGGTGCGTCCTTTGGGCGGCAGGAGCAACCCAAAGGACGCACCGGCCGCGCAGCGGCCTATCGGCTCGCTCGCTTGGTGGCGTCGGCCCACGACTCCACCGCCGCGTACCCGTCGCCCACACCCTGGGTGAATGCGACCAGCGCCCCGTACATCCGGGAGCCCTCGACGGCCAGTTCCGTCTTCGCCACCCAGTCCGCGGCGCGGGCCATGACGTGGGCCGAGATGTCGGCACCGTCCTGGGTGCCGCGCGAGGCGTGCAGGAACGACTCGTCGGCGATCTGAAAGGTCTGCACCACGGCGCGCCAGTAGTACTCCGCATCCATCGCCGCGCGGACCTCGTAGTAGTCCGTGGCGTTCTGCCGCGCCACCGACTCCTGCAGCGTCGCCGCCGCCTCGGAGATGCTGCGCAGCGGAACGTACACAGGGTCCTCGGACGCCCCCCGCGTGGTTCGTCTACCCGTCACCGGCACGATGCTTTCAGACAATGGCACCCCCTCGATGGTCCACAAGATCATCGCACGCGCAAGTGCCGGCACGGGTCAGCAGGTGAGCGCACCGCCCGGGGACGCCGGCGCGTGCCGCAGCGGATCGAACGGCTCGAACCAGGCATCGACGGTCGCGAACAGGGCGCGCTGAGGAATCCGGAAATCGCCGAGCCGCTCCTGTTCGGGCAGCGGCCCGTCGGCGCCGAGGTCGACGCCGCCCACCACCGCGGCGAGGGTGCGGGCGGACCACAACCGGCGCGGTGCGGCGCGGAACCACTGTCCGTTCGGCACGTCGCCGGTGAGCCGGATCCGGCCGGCGCCCAGGACCGGGCCGGCGACGCGCGCCACGGCGGCCAGGACCGCGGGGTTGTGCCACGCCCCACCCGGCAGCAGCCGGCCGGCCAGGGTCGCCAGGGTGGTGGCCGGCGACGAGGACACCCGCACGTCCCAGACGACGTCGTCGCCCGCCGTGATGTGCAACCGGGACGGGCCGGTCCACTCGGCGGCGACGTCGGTGCGCACCGTCCGGGTGAGGGCGGCGCCGAGGTAGCGGGCGCATCCGTGCTCCGGCGCGGCATCGCTGTAGACGGTCCAGTGGCCCTGCGGGTCGCGGTGCCAGACCGCGGTGAAGGCGGGGCCCACCGACCCGGCGGTGAACCGGCGCAGCGCCAGACAGTGCCCGCTGGCGAACGGCGCCCCGATCACGGCATACCCGGTGAACCGCTCGCCGGCGACCTGGGGCAGGGCGCGGGGCTCCTCGGCGGCTTCCTGCGGTGTGGTCTTCATCTCGTCCTCCCTCGGCGTACGAATACGGTCCTCCCGATCGTGCGCCGCGTCGTGACCGGAAGCATGGGGCCGATGCCTCATCTTCGGCATCCGTCCGGCCCTGCGCCCCGGCTCAGGCGGCGGAGGACAATGGGGCCGTGCAGCGCAGGAGCGAGTCGTCTCCGGGCCCGCGGGACGGGCCGCGGCGCGCCGAGCTGCTCGCGGCGCTGTCCCTGGCGATCGACCTGGGCCTGGGGCAGCCGATGGAGCACATGCTGCGGTCCGCCGTGCTGGCCGGACGGATCGCCGAGCGCATGGGCCTGGACGCACGGCAGCAGGCCGTCGTCTACTACGCGAACCTCGTCGCCTGGATCGGTTGCCACGCGGACTCGCACGAGTTGGCGCAGCTGTTCGGCGACGACATCGCACTCCGCGCCGATACCTACGGGGTCGACATGAGGGGGCTGCCGTTCCTGCGGATGCTGACCAGCCACGTCGGGCGCGGGCTCGACGGCGCGCGTCGCGGGGTCGAGGTCGTCGCGTTCCTGCTGACCGCCCGCCGTCGCATGGCCGAGCTGATCGGTTCGCACTGCGCCTCGGCGGGGACGCTGTCCGACCGGGTCGGGCTCGACCGGCAGGTCGGCGCGGCCCTGGCCTACGCGTTCGAACGGTGGGACGGTGCCGGGCTGCCCGCGGGTGTGCGCGGCGACGACATCCCCCTCGAGATGCACATCGTGCACCTCGCGGAGGTCTCCGAGGTCCATCTGCGGGCCGGCGGACCGGGGCGGGCCGTCGAGGTCGCGCGGGCGCGCAGCGGGACCCAGTTCTGTCCGCGGGTGGCGCGGGTGTTCCAGGAGGCCGCGGGCGAACTCACCGACGGTCTGCTCGAGCAGGACGCGTGGGCGGCGGCGCTGGATCGGGCGCCCGACCGTGCGCGCGTCCTCGCCGGCGACGAACTCGACACGCTGCTTCGTGCGATGGCAGACTTCGTCGACCTGAAAGTTCCCTGCCTGCTCGGGCATTCGCGGGCGGTGGCCGAGCTGACCGCGGCCGCGGGCCGCCTGCGCGGCCTGCCGGCGACGGACGTCGAGGTGCTCTACCGGGCCGGGCTCGTGCACGGTCTCGGCCGGATGGGGGTGTCCAACCGGATCTGGGAGAAGCCCGGTCCGCTCACCGGCGTCGAATGGGAGCGGGTCCGGCTGTACCCCTACCTGACCGGGCGGATCCTCAGCCGCGTCACCGGCATGGAGGACGTCGTCGCCGTCGCAACCACGCACCGCGAACGCCTCGACGGCTCCGGGTATCCCAACGGCGTGCGCGGACGCGACCTGAGTGTCGCCGATCGTCTCCTCGCCGCGGCGGAGACGTACCAGCGCTTCGGGGAACCCCGGCCGCATCGCGGTGCGCTCACCCCCGAACACGCGGCGGGCCGCCTGCGGCAGGAGGCCCACCGCGGGCGCCTCGACGCCGAGGCGGTCGAGGCGGTGCTGACGGCGGCCGGGCACCGGCGGGTGCGGCGCGCGCCATGGCCGGCCGGGCTGACCGCCCGCGAGGTGGAGGTGCTGCGGCTCGTCGCCCGGGGCCGGTCCAACCGGCAGATCGCCGACGAGCTGTGCATCGCGGAGAAGACGGCCCGCAACCACGTCGAGCGCGTCTACGCCAAGCTCGGGGTGGACAACCGCACGCGGGCCGGCCTGGCCGCCGTCGATCTCGGGCTGGCCTGGTGACCCGCCGGCCCGCGGCGGGGCGACGGGAGCACAGCACCGCGGCCGGACCGGTCGTCATCGAACCCGGTTCGCTCGTCGAGGTTTTCCCGGCCGGCCCGTAGCCTCTGCGCACGGTTCAGCGGGTCGGGCGGGCCGGTACGCGCCGTTCACCCGGCAACTCGGTCACCAACACCGGCAGGTGGATTGGTGGACGCCACTGCTTGTGATGATCCGCCACCCCGTCGGATTGCCTGATGTGGTTCTGCCGCAAAGGTTTTCGAGGCTGGCGCGGAGACGGGTCGACGCACTGATCGTCGTCGGCGACCTACCGGTCGGGGATCCGCAGGCAGGGCACGGCTGGACGGTATTGGGGCCGGCTCCGGGGCCGGCCCCAATACCGTCGAGGACAGGCGAATGGATCAACTCGCATTTCCGCCGCCCTGTGCTACCACTCGGAGGGTCTCCGGCGGCAGCGGTTTCATGGTGCAGTGCTCACTTCGCAGAAGGTTCGGCCTCGTAGGTGACCCAGCTCGTTCGCGTGGCGAGGGTGTTGTAGAGCGCCTGGGCTTGGTGGTTGTCTTCGGCGGTCACCCACTGCACCACGGCGCGACCCTCGGCGGTGGCCATCTCGGTGAGACGGCCGATCAGTGCACGTCCGACGCCCCGGCCTCGGGCTGCGGGGTCGGTGAACAGGTCGTCGAGGAAGAGGCCGGTGGTGCCGGTGTAGGGCGAGGAGAACCGGCGATGGTGTGCAAACCCGAGGATCTCGCCGTCCGCTTCCGCAACGAGAGCCTTGCATTCGTGTCGGGGATCCATGAACCATCCCCATGCGCGGGAGACGATGTCCTCGGACTCGGGCAGCTTGTAGAACTCGCGGTACTCGCGGAAGAGGACACGCCAGCGGCACTCGTCGGCAGGGGCGAGCGGCCGGATCGTCGGAATGGTGGTCGTTGCCATGGGTGGCTCCTATCGGTGGTTGAAGGTCTCGGCAGAGCGGTACTGCCAGGTACTGTCCGAGCGTTCTCCGCCCGCGAGGATCGAATATCCGATGCGGGATGCGGCGCGCTCAGGCTTCGGTCACGTCATCACTGCGTTCTCCTTTCTTTCCTTGCCTGTTCGGGTTCCCGGCTGGCGTGGGGCCAGCAGGAGGTACACGGCGCTGCCCGCGACGAGGCCCCAGAACGCGGCACCGACGCTGAAGAACACGACGCCCGACATGGTGACCGCGAGCGTGGTCAGGGCCGCGATCCCGGTGCGGGTATCGCCGCCCATCGCCCCCTTCAGTGCGGTGAGGGCAGAGCCCAGCAGGGCGACGGCAGCAAGAACCGAAACCGTTTCGCTCGGGATCGCCCGGAACCCGGCCACGAGCACGCCCCCGAACGAGCCGACGAGCAGATAGGTGAGGCCGCCCGATAGGCCCGCGATGTAACGCTGTGCGCGATCCGGATGCGACTCGGGGCCGAGCGCGATCGCCGCCGTGATCGCGCCGAGGTTGATGCCGTGGCAGCCGAAGGGCGCGAGGATCGCCGAGACCGTCGAGATGGCACCGACGAGCAGGCGGTCGTTCGGCTCGTACCCCTGCGAGTGGAGCAGTGCGAGCCCGGGTGCGTTCTGGGAGGCCATCGTGACAATGAACAGCGGCAGCGCGATGCTCACGAGCGCGGCCGGGGTGAATGCCGGCATCGTGAACACAGGGCCGCCGAGCGCGAGCGACGGCGCGACCTCGCGGAAGGATCCGGTCGCCCCGGTCGCCGCGAGCCCGGCGACGAGTCCGGCGAGCACTGCGTATCGGTCGAAGAAGCGCTTGCCGAGGAAAAAGGCGACGACGATGCTCCCCGCGATCAGCGGCGCGCTCGTGAAGGCGCCCGCTGCGGTCACGACGAAGGGCAGCAGGATCCCGGCGAGCAGAGCCTGTAGCACCGGGCCGGGCACCCTGGCGAGTAGCCGGCCGAACCAGCCCGTGTACCCGACCACTGCGGCGGCGACCGAGGCGACGAGGAACGCGCCGACGGCCTCGGTGAACGAGAAGCCGCCGAGCGAGGCGATCAGCAGCGCCGCTCCGGGCGTCGACCAAGCGACGATCACCGGGATACGGGTGAACAGGCTCAGCGCGATGCTGCACACGCCGTTGCCGATCGCCACCGCCCAGACCCACGACGCGGTCTGCGCCTCGTTCAGACCCGATGCGCGAGTGGCTTCGAGCACGATCAGGAACGGGCCTGCGAAGTTGATGAGCGCCGAGAGGAAGCCCGCGACGACCGCGGAGACTGAGACATCCCGCAGCACAGAGGAACCCCGGCTCATCGGTGCGCCGCCGAGACTGCCGACGTCACGCCCGCTCGATGGCGTAACAATCTTGCGGAAACTTGAGTAACGTTATTTACTAGCGTCATGTCGAATGATAACAGAGCGTCGGAAATCGCGGCACGCCTCCGCCAGCGGATCGCGACGATGCATATCGGGGAGAAACTGCCGGGTGTCCGCGAACTCTCCGGAGAGTTCGCGGCGAGTGCAGCCACCGTCTCGGCAGCTCTCTCGGAACTGAGCGCATTCGGGCTGGTCCGGGCTGAGCCCGGACGGGGAACGTTCGTGGCGGGCCGCGAACGACTACCGGAACCGGACTTCTCCTGGCAGTCTCAGGCGCTCGGCCGCGCCAGAGTGGACGCCGACCGGGCCGCTCGCCTGGGCGGCTACGGTACTCCCGACCACATCCCGCTCTCCTGGGGATACCTCGCCCCCGAACTACAGCCGAACGAGGAACTGCATCGCATCGGCTCGCGTGCGGCGAAGAGCGGTCGTGCCTGGATGATGACGCCGCCAGCGGGATCGCCGGAACTGCGGCGGATCCTCGCCTCCGAATACCGCGCCGACCCGAACGACGTGCTTGTGGTCTCCGGCGGGCAGCAGGGCCTCGTCTTCACGATGCGCACACTCGCCGAGCCGGGGTCGGCGGTCATCACCGAGAGTCCGAGCTATCCGGGCGCGATTCTCGCTGCGCAGAGCGCGGGCCTGAACCTCTCGTCGGTGCCCGCCGACGCCGACGGGATCCTGGTCGACCGTCTCGCCGACGAACTCGAACGCACGCGAGCGCGAGTGGTCTACCTCCAGCCGAACTACGCGAACCCCACCGGCGCGGTCCTCGGTGCAGAGCGCCGGAAGCAGGTGCTCGAACTCGCCGCCCGACACGGCGCGTTCATCATCGAGGACGACTGGGCCAGACACCTCGGAATCGACGGACAGGCCCCACCCTCTCTCTTCACCGAAGACCCCCACGGACACGTCGTATCGATCCTCACCCTTTCGAAGTCTGCCTCCCCAGGTCTCAGGCTCGGCGCGGTCATCGCGCGCGGCCCGGCAGGTGAACGGCTCCGGGCCTCTCGCACCGCCGACGACCTCTGCGTCGCGCCGCTGGTGCAGGAAATCGCCTGCGGTCTCCTGACCTCGAATGCGTGGCCCCGGCACCTGAAACGCCTGCGCGCAGAGCTCGCGACGCGACGCGACGCACTTGCCTCCGCGATCCACGCCACGACGCCCGGCATCCGCATCCCGTGCGTCCCGCGCGGTGGCCTTCACCTGTGGGCCAGGCTGCCCCAGGGCGCAGATACCCGCGAGATCTGCACCGCCGCGTACGCGGCCGGGGTACTCATCGGAGACGGGAGTCACTTCTTCGTGGACGAACCACCCGCACCGTTCCTGCGCTTCTCCTACGGGGCCGCAACCGAAGCCCAGATCGCCGAAGGCATCAGGCGGCTCTCCGAAATCCTCCAGCGGTGAGGTTCGGTGGTGCGAAGCAGCGTCCCGCTCCGGGAATTGCGCCCGGTTGGTTGTTGATGTGTTGTGCAGCTCGGATCGCTCAACCTGGTGGCCGGCGGATGATCGACGGTGCCGGACTCTCCGCCGCCCGCAGGTGAGATGTTCCACGGGAATCTACTGGGGGTGCCTCGGTCCTGTCTCGACGAGGGCGTTGACGAGGCCGGCGGCGGTCGCGGCATCGTCGACCACGACCAGGGTGCGTGCGCCGTCGCGCCGGTGCAGCACCAGCGCGGGGCCGCCGCGCAGGACGAACCCTCGGGCGCCGCGCAGCGGGCCCAGTACCGCCATGCGGTATCCGTAGCCCCCGAAGTGCTTCAGCGGTGCCACGTCGGTGACGGAGGCGGAGGCGATGGCACCGAGCGGGGTGTGCAGGTGCGGCCACCCGAACAGGCCCGCGACGGTGACCCCGCGGACGTCGACGGTGACGCGGATCGAGCAGGTCAGCGCGACCAGCACGGCGAGCAGCACGGCCAGGCCCAGCAGGATCCACAGGCGTGTGAGCACGCCGAGGGCGGCGACGATACCGATCGCCGCGACGAGCACGATCGTTGTGACGTTGCCGGTGGCCACCGATCGGGTCCACGCGACGAGTTCGTCTGCGCCGAGGGGAATTCGCGGTGCATCGGCGGCCGGGGGAGAGGCAGGTCCGCGCGACCACCGGGGCACCGCCGCGGCGGCAACGGCCCCGAGGGCGACGCCGATGCCGAGTGCTGCGAGGAGAGACGCCCCCGGCGGCGAGGCTGCGGCGGCGTCCGCGAGTCCCCGCTGAGAGCCGGTGACCAGCACGATCAGGGCGGTCACGAAAGCGACCGTCCCCGTGACGGTCGCGGCGACCGCGCGGGTGAGGGCAGGGTCGGTGTCGGCGGCCCGGGTGAGACCGAAACCGAGGGCGGCGAACAGGACACCGAACCCGAGCAACAGTGCGATCGTCGCAGGGAGGCCGGCGAATCCGTCCGCGGTGCCGTCGAGGTTCCAATGTGTTGCGATCGGATCCGGTAGCTGCGCATGCCAGCTCCGGAGCACGAGTGCGCCCGCGGCGGCGACGGCCAGGGGTGCGGCCGTGGAGCTGAGGAGAATGCGGCCGGTGGGGCGCTGGTCGGTGCCGGGATCGTCTGTCATCGGTACTCCGTTCTGATCAGGTCGACGAGATCGTCGGCGCTCAGGCCGACGCGTTTGGCGTGCGCGACGGCCTGAGCGACGGCGGAATGCAAAGCGGCATGCCCGGTTTCGGCGCGGTCGGTGACGACCGCGCCGCGTCCGCGGCGCAGCTCCACCAGGCCTTCGTCGCGCAGTTGCTGGTACCCCCGCAACACGGTGTGGACGTTGAGGCCGAGCGATGCGGCGAGGTCGCGCGCGCCGGGGAGGCGCTCGCCCGCCCGGACCTCGCCCCGGGCCACCGCGCCGCGCACGGCCGCGGCCAGTTGCACGAACAACGGGTCCGGCGAGTTCGGGTCCAGTCTGATGAGCACGCGACAAGCATATTGTTCTATTTGAAATAGAACAAGTCGGCTAACGGCGGCGTCGGGCCGGTGCGGTCACCGGCGACCCGGCGGCGACGGGGAAGACGGGTCCTGTCCCGGGATCCCGGCCGAGTCGCCGGCCTGCCAGCCCCGGTGGAGCACGTCGACGGCCTCGTGCAACAGGCCGTCGCGGTCGCCGGGGACCGACGCGGGGATCTGGTGCAGTGTGGTCAGCCGGGCGATGCCGTAGACGGTGCCCCACGTGGCGGCGCACCGCCGCAGCACCTCGGCCTCCTCCACACCCTCGGGCTGGCAGGCCGCCACGGTGCCGCGCAACAGACGCCAGTAGTCGGCGGCCGCCTGTTGCAGGCGCGGGTGATCGGCCTTGTCGACCGTGGGCCCGTAGGCCAGGTCGTGCACGTGCGGGCGTTCCCGGACGAACCGCAGGTAGGCGTCGGTGAGCGCGTGCAGCCGGCACCGTGGATCGGATCCGGCTGCCTCGACGGCGGCGGCCGCCTCTGCCGCGGCGCCCTGCAGTCCGGTGCCCGCCACGGCCGCGAGGAACCGGCGCTTGTTCCCGAAGTGCACGTAGGGCGCCTGGTGGCTCACGTCCAGGTGCTGCGCCACCCGGCGGAGGCTGAGGCGTTCGGCCGGCTGCTCCCTCAGCAGTTCGAGCGCGGCTCGGAGCAGCCGTTCGTCGAGCGTGTCGGTCATCCGTCCACCAGCCCTTCCCGGCGTGCGCGGCTCCGCCCATTGACAGTGTCAACCTACCGCGGGACCATAGCAATTGACAGTGTCAACCCGAGTCGCACCGGAGGTGGTGGCGGTCATGACACGGATGCAGAAGATCTCGACCGAGGTGGGTCCACTCGCCGTCCGCGTGCACGGGGAGGGCCGGCCCGCGGTGCTCTGGCACAGCCTGTTCGTCGACGAAAGATCCTGGAGCAGAGTCGAAGACGCGCTGGGAATCGACCGGCGCCTCGTCGTGGTCACCGGTCCCGGGCACGGGGCGAGCGGTGACCCCGGCCGGCGCTACACCACCGGGGAATGCGCCGCGGCGGCCGTCACCGTGCTCGACGCCCTCGGTATCGACGAACCCGTCGACTGGGTCGGCAATGCCTGGGGCGGCCACGTCGGCATCGTCTTCGCGACCGACGCGGCGTCGAGGTGCCGGACGCTGGTGACGCTGGGAACGCCCGTCCAGGCGCTGAACCGGGCGGAGCACGCGCGCACGCTGTTCCTCCTCGCCGCCTACCGGACGCTCGGCGCCGCCGGGTTCATCCGGTCCGGCGTGACGAACGTATTGCTCTCCGCCGCAACGAGGGAGCGCGACCCGGAGGCGGTCGCACTCGTCGAGGACTGTCTCGTCCGCGCGGACCGGGCCGCGCTGCGCAACGCCGTCGTCTCCATCTCGCTGCACCGGCCCGACCTCACCGAGCGGCTCCCACGGGTGTCGGTCCCGACCCTGTTCGTCACCGGCAGCGATCACAAGGGCTGGACGCCCGAGCAGGCACGCGCGGCGAGCCTGCTGCTACCCGACGGGTCCTGCGCCGTCGTCGACGGCGCCGCGTACCTCGTACCGCTCGAGGCGCCGGCCGAGACGACGGACCTGGTGCGGCGATTCTGGGCCGCCGCGGTACCGCGCCGCACGTGAGACGTCTTGCAGAACTTCAGAGTTCGCGTCGCATAGCCGCGCGGGGCCACCGGTCCATACCCCCGGCGGCCTCGTCGCGCCGGATCTGCCGCAGCCCCGGGCCGAGTTCGTCGTCGCGCAGGTACCGGAAGCCGAGCCGCCGGTAGTACGGCCCGTTCCACGGGACGTCGGCGAAGGTGGTCAGCGTCAGGGCGGGCAGTTCGCGGACACGCGCCCAGCCGGCGAGATGGTCGATCAGGGCCCGGCCGAGCCCGCGGCGCGCATGGTCCGGATGCACCGACACCTGCTCGATGTGGGCGGTGCCGTCGACGACATCGGCGAGCAGGTATGCCACCGGGCGGTCGTGGCCGTCGAGACACACCCAGGCGCGCCCGCCGGCCACATACTCGTGCAGCTCCTCGAGCGTGGGCGGCGGGTCGGCGGCGACGGCGTCCATTCCGAGGTCCGCGAACGCGCGGCCGGCCGCGCGCTCGATGTCCTGAAGAACCGGCAGCTCCGCCGCGAGTGCGGGACGGACGCGGGGCGCGTCGTCGCCGGGCAGCGCGAGGTCCTTGAAGAAGTACAGCGACGATGCGGAGTACGCGTACTTGCCGAACCGTTCGGGCAGCGGCTCGTATCCGGCGGCGGCATACATGGCGAGAGCCTCGGGCTGCTCGGTGCCGGTCTCGAGCACCATCCGACGCCGGCCCGCCTCGACGGCGGTGCGTTCGAGTTCGGCCAGGATCCGTCGGGCCACGCCCCGGCGGCGGGCGCCTTCCCGCACGTACATGCGCTTGATCTCGGCGTCGCCGTCGCGCAGTCCCGGATGCGCCGAGTCGCGGGCGCGCCAGCCACCGATCCCCGCCGGCGAGCCGCCGCCGTGGGCGAGCAGGAAGACGCCGTGCGGCGGGGTGAACTCCTCCGGATGCAGCGACGTGTGGTCCGGTCCGCCGTAGCGACGGACGTACTCGAGCTGCACCTCGTCGATCAGGGACTGCACCTCGGCGTCGTCGATGGGACGCGGTTCGATCTGCACGGCCGGAGGGTACCGCGCGTTCGCGGCGCCATACTGGGAAGGTGGGTTCTACCGCCGGAACGGACTGTGGGGATTTCGCGGCCGCCCCCTGGCTCTATCCCGGGACGGCCGCGCCGGGCAGTGGTCTGCTCCGGGGGGACGGCTATCACCGGGCACGTCCCCGGCCGGGAGCCGGCCTCGGTGCGGCACGGCTGGACGGGCGCGAGGACTCGATGCTCGACGAGGCGCTGCGCCGGGCCGGCGTCGCCGGCGTCGGCGACCGGCACCTCGTCGTCGCGGTGGGCTCGAACGCGTGCCCGGCGGTCGTGCGGCGCAAGTTCACGGCCGGAAACGTCGACACCACCGTGCCGTTCCTGCGCGCGACGGTCGAGGGCATCGCCGTCGGGCACAGCGCCCACGTCAGCGTGGCCGGCTACGTCGCGGCGACCGCGTTCCGGCGGCCGGGGACCCGCACCCCGGTGTTCGCGTCGCTGCTCGACCGAGACCAGCTCGCGTGCCTCGACGCGACGGAGCCGAACTACACGCGACGTACCGTGACCGCCGACGAGTGCCGGCTGGAGATCGACGGCGGACAGCGGCCGGCGTCCTTCGGCGTGTACGTCTCGAAGTGGGGCGCCCTCGCGCCGCCGGGGGCGCCGCCGCTGCGGCTGCGGTCCCAGGAGGCGCTGTTCGCCGCGCTCCTGCGCCACTGTGCCGGGTTCGCCGCGCTCGTCGGCCGGCGCCCGCACGAGTACCGGTCCGCGATGAAAGCCCTTGCGGGTGAAGCGGACCTGCGCGCCGCCCTGCGACAGTCGTTCGCCGCGTCGGGCTGGGCCGCCCGCAGCGGCTTCGACGGCTAGCGGCAGGAGCAACGACTTCCACGACAGCCGGTCGACAACGGTGCGAACCCGGCGTTGACTGGAGAGATACACACTCCCCTGGCCATGGAGGCCGTCATGCTCATCATCTTCGGACTCGTCGTTCTCCTCGCCGCCGTGATCATCGGTGTGGCCGGGGTGTTGGGCAACACCGGCGCCGCCCATGCACTGACCGACGACAGCTTCGTCGTCTTCGGGTACCACGTCACCGGTTCGACCGGTGCACTGTTCCTCTACGGCATCGTCGTCGGTGCGATCGGAGCGGTCGGGCTGAGTCTCCTGCTCGCCGGTGCGCAGCGGACCTCGCGTCGAGGTCGGCTCGCTCGCCGCGAACTGAAAGAATCCCGCCTCGAGACCACCGCTGCGAGGCACGAGTACGACCGGTCCTCCGCACCGCAGCCCGGCAGCGCCGCCCCGCCGCCGCCCGGGGGCTCGCCGTCCAACTCACCCGATTGGCGCCATCCGTTCGGCAATCGATCCGGTGGGTCGACCGCCGCCCCCCACTGATCGTCCTCCCCGGCCCCCGAGGCGATCGGGGGCCGACCGCCGGCACCAGCGCCGGTTCGATGCTCGGGCTGTGATGTTCGGCCGGCAGCGGGCCGAAGTCACCGCACCGGCGGTGCCGGTGTGGGCGGTGTCGGCGCCCGAAGGTGGGTGGGGGTGCTGAACCGGGCTGCGCGCCGGTGGATCCGGTGTTCGTGACCGCGCCACCGCACTGCCGGCAGATACCGCATCGGTTCGGCGTAGAACACGCGCTTGGCATACTCGATCAGCACCAGGTAGCCGATCACCAGCACGACCAGGGTGAGGAAGAACCCGATCGGCAGGGGCGTGAACCCCAGGTCCGCGCCGAGCGGGGAGACCGTGATCGCGATACCGACCGCAAGCACCCCGGCGACGGTGAGCACCAGTCCCAGGCTGGGCCGGCTGCGCAGGAACGGGACGCGGCGGGTGCGGATCGCGAACACGATCAGGGTCTGGGTGGCCAGGGATTCGACGAACCAACCGGTGTGGAACAGCTCCGGCCCGGCAGCGAACACCCCGAGCATGATCCCGAAGGTGATGAAGTCGAACAGCGAGCTGATCGGGCCGAAGAACAGCATGAACCGGCGGATGAACGCGATGTCCCAATGCGAGGGTGCGTGCAGTTGTTCCTCGTCGACGCGATCACCGGGAATCGCGAGCTGGCTGGTGTCGTAGAGCAGGTTGTTGAGCAGGATCTGGCTCGGCAGCATCGGCAGGAAATCCAGCACCGCCGAGGCCGCCGCGGCGCTGAACATGTTGCCGAAATTGCTCGACGTGCTCATCAGCACGTACTTGATCGTGTTGGTGAAGGTACGCCGCCCTTCCGTGACGCCGTCCGCCAACACTCCGAGATCCTTCTCGAGCAGCACCACATCCGCGGCGTCCTTGGCCACATCGGTGGCGGAATCGACGGAGATGCCGACGTCCGCGGTGTGCAGGGCCAGCGCGTCGTTGACGCCGTCGCCGAGAAATCCGACCGACCGGCCGTGGGTGCGCAGGGTCTCGACCAGTCGCGCCTTCTGCTCCGGGGAGACCCGGGCAAAGATGGTGGCCCGCAATGCTGCCTCGCTGAACTGCGCGTCGTCGAGACCTGCGAGGTCGGAGCCGGTCAGGCTGCCGCCGGAGACGAGCCCGAGGTCGGCGCAGACCTTCTCGGCGACCTGCGGGTTGTCGCCGGTGGCCACCTTGACGGTGATGCCGAGGGCGGCGAGCCGGGTCAGCGAAGCGGCCGCGGAGGTCTTCGGCCGGTCGAGGAAAACGAGGAAGCCGGTCAGGATCAGGCCGTGTTCGTCGTCGGGGACGAGCCGATCGGCGTGGCCGGGCGCGGGTTTGGACGCCACGGCGACGACGCGGCTGCCTTGGGCGAACAGGCCGTTCAGCACCGTGTGCGCGGCGGTACCGACGTCGGCGCAGCGATCGAGCACGGTCTCGGGCGCGCCCTTGACCACGATCAAGGACTCGCCGTCGGGACCGCGCACCAGCGTCGAGGACATGCGTCGCTCGTGGTCGAACGGCAGGGTGGCCAGCCGGGTGTACCCGTCCGCGACCGGGCCGGTGGGACCTGCCGCCGCCCACAGGGCGGTGTCCAGCGCGTTCGAACCGAGACGGACACCGCCGGCGGTGTCGGTGTCCGTCTCGGTGGCGAGCAGGCCGTGCAACAGCGCCGCCGAGCTGGGAGCACCGGAGGGGGCCAGCGCCTCGCGGAAACCGATCCGTCCGTCGGTGAGGGTGCCGGTCTTGTCGGTGAGGAGGATGTCGATGTCACCGAGGTCCTCGATGCACACCAGACGTTTGACCAGAACCTTGCGGCGGGCCAGGCGTCGGGAACCTTCGGCGAGGGAGGTGCTCACCACCGCCGGCAGCAGCTGCGGAGTGATGCCCACCGCGATGGCGAAGGCGAACAGCAGCGACTCGATCAGCGGGCGCTGCAGCACCAGGTTGGTGACCACGATCGTCGCGGTCAGAGCGACGGCGACCTGCAGCAGCAGCACCGAGAAGCGCCGCAGCCCGATCTGGAACTCGGTCTCCGGCTCGCGTTCACCGAGCCCGACCGCGATGCGCCCGAACTCGGCGTCCGCGCCGGTGGCGACGACCACCCCCGTCCCGGTGCCGGCATGGACGACGGTGCCCATGAATGCGCACCCGGCCAGATCTGCCAGGGCCGTTCCCGGCGGCACCGGGTCCACGGACTTGGCGGCCGGCTCCGATTCGCCGGTCAGGACACTCTCGTCGCATTCGAGCCCGGTCGCGCTGAGCAGGCGCAGGTCGGCTGGCACGAGCTCGCCCAGGACGAGGTGCACCACATCGCCGGGCACCAGTTCGGTGACGTCGATCGTGGCAGCGGCGCCGTCGCGCAGCACCACCACGGTGTGCCGTTGCCTCGAGTGCAGTGCGGCGCTGGCGCGTTCGGCGCGGTACTCGTTGACGAAGCCCAACCCGATGCTCGCCAGCAGGATGACCCCGATGATGACGGCGTCGTTGCGGTCGCCGAGAAAGAACGATGCGACCGCGGTCGCGGACAGCAGCAGCAACAGCGCGCTGCGCAGTTGCCGCCCCAACACCGCCAGGGCACTCACGCCGTGGCTGCGCACCGCGTTCGGTCCGGCCACCGCCAGCCGGGCGGCCGCGTCGGCGCTGCTCAGACCGGTGGACGAACTCTGCAGACGGGACAGCACGTCGGTGCTCTCACCGGCCGCGGCGTCGGCCGCGGCGATGTGCAGGACCGGGAGGCCGGTCATCCGGCCATACCGATCGGTGCCGCGACTCGCCCGTGCAGTGCGACGACAACGGACATCCTGCCCCTGCTCAACCGCGCAGGCACGTCACCCGCACCGCCGCACCCTGTCCGGCACAGCATCCGCCTCGCCGCTGCCTGCATGGCCGCAAACTTAACCGGTCCCGGCTACGTTCGGAGCGGTCCGCGTACAGACGCGGGCAACCACGGGTTCGTCCCGGTCACGACCTGCCGGTCTCGTCCAGCCGCCGGCGCAGGTGCTCCCGTTCGGGTTCGGTTCCGGCCCGCTCGAGCGCCCGCCGGTAGGCGACGGCGGCCTCGTCGTCGCGGCCGAGCCGGTGCAGCAGTTCGCCGCGCGCGGTGGAATACGGGTGGTAGCCGCGCAGCCGGGGCTCGTCGGCGAGTGCGTCGAGCAGCGCCAGGCCGGCCTCGGGACCGTCGCGCATCGCCACCGCCACGGCGCGGTTCACCGCGACGACCGGCGACGGTGCCAGGGCGGACAGGACGTCGTAGAGCGCGACGATCTGCGGCCAGTCGGTGGATGCGGCGCCGGGGGCCTCGTCGTGCAGCGCCGCGATCGCGGCCTGCACTCCGTACGGGCCCGGCAGGCCGCCGGTCAGCGCCACGGGCACGAGGGCGGTGCCCTCGGCGATCAGGGCGTGGTCCCACCGTGCGCGATCCTGATCCGCGAGCAGAACGATGTCGCCGTCCGGGCCGGTCCGGGCGTCGCGTCGCGCATGGATCAGCAGCATCAAAGCGAGCAGTCCGGTCACCTCCCGCTCGCCGGGCAGCAGTCGGCGCAGGATCCGGACCAATCGGATCGACTCCTCGGCGAGGTCGAGACGCTGCAGGTCCGGCCCCGAGCTGGCTACGTATCCCTCGGTGAAGACCGAGTAGAGCACCTGTAGCACGCCCGGCAGTCGCGCCGGCAGCTCGTCCGGATCCGGCACCCGGAACGGGATACGGGCCTGCCGGATCTTCTTCTTCGCCCGTACGATCCGCTGGGCCATCGTCGCGGTCGGGACGAGAAAGGCACGCGCCACCTCGGGTGTCTCGAGCCCGGCCAGGCACCGCAGGGTCAGTGCCACCCGGTCCTCGGCCGGCAGCGCCGGGTGGGCACAGGTGAAGAACAACTGCAGGCGTTCGTCGGGCATCTCACTGCCGGCGTCCGGGGTGTGGGAGGGGGCGGCCCGTTCCGAATCCACCTGCAGAACGGCGAGCCGGGCGGCGTACACCTGATCCCGCCGGAGCCGGTCCACGGCCTTGCGCCGCGCCGTCGTCAGCAGCCAGGCCCCCGGCTTGGCCGGTACGCCCCGGACGGGCCAGTGCACCAGCGCCGCCTCGATCGCCTCGGCGGCGACGTCCTCGGCCAGGTCGAGGTCGCCGAAGCGGTGGACGAGCGCGGCGAGCAGCCGACCGCGCTCCTCCCGGAACACCGCTTCCACGGCGGCGTCGACCCGGGCGCCGGCACCCGGCCCGTCCGTCGCGGTCACTGCCCGAAGTCGGCGATCGGCCGCACCACCACGGATCCGCCGCCGCGCGCCCCGGGACAGCGGGCCGCCCAGTCCAGCGCGACGTCGAGGTCGGGCACGTCGACGACGTAGAAGCCCCCGAGGACCTCGCGCGTCTCGGCGAACGGCCCGTCGGTGGTGACGGCACGCGCACCGTCGGGGCCGACCCGCACGGTCGTCGCGGTGGTCAGGTCCGCGAGCGACTCCGAGGCGACGACGATTCCGGTCTCCTGGATCTGCTTGTCGTAGACCATCCACTCCTCGACGCTGCACTGGTCGCCTGCGTCGGCCGATGCGGCGTTGATCAGCAGCATGTACTTCATGGTGAGCACCTCTCGTTGGGTGAGTGTCCTGTGCGGCAGGGTTGCCGTACGACATGACGACGAACGGGACGGCGTCGGATCGACAGGGGTACCGGTTCATTGTCGACGGCGACCCCGACATCCGGTGGCACGTCCGGGCGCGGTCGCCGGATCGTCAGCCGGCATACCCCACCGTCGCGCCGGTGCGCTCCCGGGCGCGGGCCAGTCGCTGCGCCTCGGCCTCGAGTTCGTCCCGCGTCCGCACGGACAGCGGCTCGAACGGCTCGACCGACACCGCGAGCGTGTCCCGTGGCGTGGCCCTCGCCCGCCAGATCCCTCGTATCTCCCCGTCGACGAGGACGACACCGGGGCTGCCGATCGGGCGCCAGATCGCCTTTCGGCGCGCTCGGTCCGGCACCAGGAACTCCCTGTCCCGGGCCTGCAGCCACGGATCGCCGGGCGGCAGCAGGCGGGTCGCTCGCACGTCGGCGGCCCCGTCGAGGTCAGCGACCGCCGAGGCCGGCACCAGGCCCGTCCCGGCCGGGCCCTTCACCGGAACCAGATCGTCGGGCAGGACCGCGCGAATCGTTGCGATGTCGGTGCCCAGGAAGGCCGCCAGCCCGGCCGGTGTGACCGGCGCCAGCACGTCGGCGTACCGGTGCAGGGCGGCAGCGGTGCCCTCGGCGCGGTCGGGCACCGCATCCGGTCCGATCCCTGCGGGCAGGACGTCGAGGTGGGTGCTGCGGCCCTGTGGGCAGACCCGCACGCGCGCCGCGAGACCGACCTGCTGGAACAGCGCACCGGAGATGTGGCGGGTTCTGCACGAGGGGCAGTGATAGGTGAGGTCGGCGGGAACCGCCGCGCTGACCGCCGCACTCAGCTCTCCCTTGGTCATCGGGCCGGTGAGCGCGGCGCCCATGGCCTCGGCCGCCTCGGTGAATGCGCGCAGGCCGCGCTGGGCGCCCTCGCGGATCTGCCCGGTCCCGATACGTGTCGTGGCGTCGGTGTCGTTCACCGGCCAGAGGGCCGCGGCGAGAAACGCGAGATCCCCGGGCCGATGCAGGTGCGGCGCCCCGCGCCACGACCATACGAGGACGAGTGAATCATGTTCTGCCGCGGCGTCGTCCGATCGTGCGGCGAGCGCGTCGCGGGCCGATCCGTACGGGGTGTCCTGGACCCCGAGCGCAAGCACCCGATCTCGCCCGGCGGAGGTCCGGTCGAGTCCCTGGGCCGCGGCCCGGTAGCCGAGGATCCGACGTCGGCCGAGTGTCGTGACAACCACTTCCGGCCCTCCGATCCTGTCGTCGCCGTGGTGTCCCCGGACGCGCCGGTGCGGGCGATCCCGGCAACGACGATCCCGACAACGACATTGTCGGCGACATCGGCCCGCCCGTGCTGCCGCGCGGACTACCGGCGTGTCCAGGGTCCGCCCAGAACATGCGGGCTCCGTTCCTCTGCGACAGCCCCGCTGCCTGCTCTATCGTTGTGACGGGTGACAGGGTGGGCGGTCGCCGACTCCGGGATGTGTTGCAGGGCTATGTGCCAGGCCGTTCCTGGCAGGGGACCGGGACCGGAGGGTTGCGATGGTGCTGTTGTATTCGCGCACGGGCCGGTGCGGACCTCGGCGGGGCGCTCGGTGAGATCTCGGGCACGAGCGGTTCGATTCGGCGGTGGATCGACGAATCGGTCGGCCTCCGGCGATCCACGTGCGCGGCGACATCGGTACCGCCACCTCTCCGGTCTTGAACTCGGTCTTGCCCCAGCAGTTTCCGGGTGGCAACGGGGTGGCCGGCTTACCTCGGATCGGCTTCCCGGGACAGGGGGATCGATCGCGGTTGCGGGGTGGGGCGACGGCGCTGAGAAGGGGCGGGGGCTCGCGGTTCACAGGGGGACAGGGCGAGGAGCGGTCGAATGCAGGGGAAAGCTGTCGGTGACGAGGACGCGCTGGTGCTGCAGCCGTTGTCGATCGCGGTGCTCGACGGCCTGTGGGTGGGCAGCGGGATCACCGTCGGCATATGGGTGTTCGGATCACTGCTGTGGACGGTGGTCGTAGTGCTGGTCTGCGCCGGCACACACGCCGTCGGTTGCCGTACCCGCGGCGGTGGCGGCGCCGACAGGGTAGAGGCGACCGGTCCGTAGGAATTCGTCGCGGCCTCCGAATCGAATCTCGGCACTCGTCGAACAAGGGAGAGAAAGCATGGTCCGAGCAGTGATCTTCGCCGCCGGGACGGCCGTAGGCTTCGTCCTCGGTACCCGTGCCGGGCGGCAGACCTACGAGAAGATGAGGGATCAGTCCCTCGGCCTCTGGCACAACCCCGCGGTGCACGAGAAGGTGAGCGGTGCGACGCAGACCGCGAAAGACAAGGTGCCTCAGGTGCAGCACAGGGTCGAGGCGCTGGCGAAGAAGGCGGCCCACCGAGGTTCGGGTACGGGCACCGGCACTGCCACCGGTGTACCGCTGACCGAGGCTGCGGCATCCGCTCCGGCGGCTATGGAACCGACTGTTCCTCCGACGACGGACGACCAGCCGAGCCTCGGTCCGAACAACTGAGCCCGCCAATGAGGCCCTCGGCGACGCGGCCCCCCCGCGCGCCGGAATCACGGACGCGGGTGTGTTCGGGGCGCGGACGTCGCTGCACACTCCCGCCCCGGAAGGAGGCCCGCGATACTGAGGATCGCCGGCGGAACGCCGGCTTTGCCCGGTCACGGTGCCGGCGGGTGTCCCGGATCGGGGTCGGCAACTCGGCGCGGTTGCGGCATGCGAGGTTGTGATGATGGTGAGACCGCCGCCGGCGCGACGGATCGCCGTCCTCTTCGCGGTCGTCACGACGGCGTCAGGGCTCACCGCGCTCATGGCCTTCGCGTCGGACGTGGAGAACAACGCCGTGATCGCATGGGCGTCGCTGGGTCCGTACCTGCTGCTCGGGACGGTGGCGGGCGCGATCGCCGCCGCGCTCGCCCGGCGACCGGTACTGCTGGCGTCGGCACTCGTCGTCGTCGCGGCCGGCGCATGGACCCTGGGACCGCTGTACCTGCCCGGCGTCCCGGGCGACGGGCCGGACGCCGCATCCGGTCCCACCATCCGCGTGATGCAGGCCAATCTCATGGTCGGGCAGGTCGACTCCGATGCGCTGGTCCGGACGGTGCGCGAGCGACAGATCGACGTCCTCACCGTGCAGGAGCTGACCGACGGCGCGGTGGCCGCGCTGCAGGTCGCGGGGCTCGACGACCTGCTACCGCATCGCTTTCTGGCCCCGACGCCGACCGGCGGTGCGGGCGCCGGGATCTACAGCAGGTTTCCCGTCTCGGCCGGCCGGAAGCTCGACGGGTTCGGGCCGACGAACCTGACCGCGACTCTGGACACCGGTCCCGGACGCCCGCTGATCCTGTACGCGGTGCATCCCGCGCCGCCGTGCCTGACACCCGCTCCGGCGTGGGCGGCCGAGCTGGAACGACTGGACGCGGAGCTCGAGTCGGTGTCCGGCACGGCCCCGGTCGTGGTCAGCGGGGACTTCAACGCGACGTACTCGCACACCCGCTTCCGCGACCTGCTCGACGACGGGTACGTGCACGCCGCGGACCGGGTCGGCGGCGGGCTCGTGCCGACGTATCCGGCGGACCGCCGCTACCCGGCCCTCGTCGGGATCGATCACATCCTCACGCGGGGCGCCACGGCGACCGCCCTCGAACGGATCGAGCTGCCCGGCTCCGATCATCACGGCCTCGTCGCCGGGATCCGGCTCCCTCCGCCGTCCGGCGACGAGAGTCCTGTCGAAGGTGGATAGCGGCCTCACCGCACGACCCGCAGCCGGATGTCGGTCGCGACGGGCCCGCGGGTCGCGACGAGACGTTCCAGCGCGAGCGGGGTTCCGCCCGGGCGGTCGAACAGCCGGACGCCGTCGCCGAGCAGGACCGGCGCGATGCAGACGAAGATCTCGTCGAGCAGGCCGGCCTCGAGGCACTGCCGGGCGACGTCGGCGCCGAGCACGTTGACGTATTTCCCGCCCGCGGCCGTGGTGGCCGCGGCCACGGCCGCGTGGAGGTCACCGACGAACGTCACGCCCGGGACCGGCTCGGCCGGAGGGTGGTGGGTGAGCACGAACTGCGGTCCGCTCCAGCCGCCACCGAACGCCTCGCCCTCGGCGGGTGTGCCCTTGTGCGGGTCGTCGCCGCGGAAGGTGCGGTTGCCGACGAGGAGCGCGCCGATCTCGCCGACGAGGTCGTCGATCGCCGGATCCGGTCCGAGGTACGGCACCAGCCACGACATGTCGCCGCCGGGACCGGCGATGAATCCGTCGACCGACGTCGTCGCCGAGTACAGCAGCTTGCTCATCGGCCTGCCTTCCGCTCGCGGTGTCTCGATTCTGTCCGTACCGACTGCCGGACGGACGGAAACTCGTCGCAATGGATGTGTAACTGGTTAATGTGGTTACGTGAGTCGGGTCGACATGCGCTCCGCCGAGGGCATCGAGTTCGTCGTCGACACCGGAGCGCCGTGCCTGGATCTGCTCTACACCGGCGGCGAGGGGGATCGGGCCCGGTGGGAGACGCTGCACGCCGCGGGCGACCTCGCGCGCTGGGTCGCGACGCACCTGCTCGGGCGGGCCGTCGCCGCGGCAGCGGTCGACGTCACCGCCGAGGATCTGATCCGCGCCAAGGAACTACGCGAGGTGTTGTGGCGCACCGCGAACCGGTCTGCGGACGGAGACGGGCCGGCGGCCGCCGACAGCGCCGCCCTCGACGCGGCCGCCGCCCGGCCGGACATCGCCCCACAGCTGCGCCCGCCCGGCGTGGTCACTCCCGTCACCGGCAGTCAGGTGCTGTCGACGCTGGCCCGCGACGCGATCGGCCTGCTGACCGGTCCGTACGCCGAGCGCATCAAGCGGTGCGCCGCCGACGACTGCGCCATCGTCTTCGCCGACACCTCCCGCGCGGGAACGCGGCGCTGGTGCTCGATGGCGCGGTGCGGCAACCGTGACAAGGTTCGTGCCCATCGGGAGAAGGAGAAGTGATGCCGGTCGGACAGACGAAGGACGCCGGATGGCAGATCGGGGTGTCGAAGACCCTGCCGCATCCGATCGACGCGGTGTGGCGGCTGCTCGTCGGCACACCCGAGCTGTGGCTCGGCCGCGGCGCGACGGTCCCGCGCGCCCCGGGTGCCGAGTGGCGCAGCGACGACGGTGTCACGGGGGAGCTGCGCAGCCGCCACGAGGGGGACCGGGTGCGCCTGACCTGGCGGCCCGCGGGCTGGAACCACGACAGTACCGTGCAGGTGGCCGTCTCGGCCGCGCCCCGCGGCACCGTGCTCCGCTTCCATCAGGAGCGCCTCGCCGGCCCGGACGAACGCGCTGCTCAGCGCGCCCACTGGCAGGGGGCGCTGGCCCGGGTCGAGCGCGCCCTCGCCACCGCCGACGGCGACCCGGAGGGTGCACCCCTACCATCGGACCGGTGACCCCCGAACTCGCCACCGCCTACTGGCCCGACCTCGAACCGGGCCGGGCCACGGTCGCGGTTCCCGTCGGCGCGCTCGAGCAGCACGGGCCGCACCTGCCGCTCGACACCGACACCCGCATCGCCCGCGCGTTGACGGCCGCCCTGCCGGGCGTGCTCGTCGCGCCGGCCCTCGAGTACGGGTCCAGCGGCGAGCACGAGGGCTTCCCCGGCACCGTCTCGCTCGGCGCGGAGGCGATGGAGACCGTCCTCGTCGAATACGGTCGTTCGGTGTGCCGGTGGGCCGCGCGCCTGCTGTTCGTCAACTGGCACGGCGGCAACGTGCACCCGCTGACCAGGGCGGTGTCCCTGCTGCGCTACGAGGGCCGCGACGTGGCGTGGCTGCCGTTCGCCGTGCCCGGCGGCGACGCCCACGCCGGGGTCACCGAGACCAGCCTGCTGCTGCACCTCGATCCGCGCGTGGTGGACACCGCCCGCGCCGAGATGGGCAACACCGGCACCCTCGCCGACTTGATGCCACGGATGCGCGAGGGCGGTATCGTCGCCGTGTCCGCGAACGGCGTGCTGGGGGATCCGACGCCCGCGAGCGCGGCGCAGGGGGCACGATGGTTCGCCGAACTCGTCGATCGAGCAACGGCACAGGTAACCCGGTGGGAGCCGGATGGGAAAGGAAGACTCCGTTGACGAGCACGGCCCGACTGCCCGACGGATTCGGCGTCCGTATCGACCCGCGGGTGCGCGCCTACTCCGACGGCCGCGTGCTCATCGGCGGCTCGCCCACCCGCATGCTCAAGCTCGCCCCGGCGGCCGCGGCGATGATCGGCGACGGCTACGTGAAGGTCGTCGACTCGCAGACCGCCGTCGTGGCGCGGCGGCTGCTCGACTCCGGAGTCGGAAACCCCCGTCCCACGGCCCTGCCTGCCACGTCCGACGTCACCGTCGTGATTCCCGTCAAGAACAACACGGCCGGGCTCGAGCGGTTGCTGGCGGCCGTCGAGGGACTGACGGTGATCGTCGTCGACGACGGCTCCGACGTCCCGGTGCCCACCCCGGCCAGGGCGTCGGTCCGGGTACTGCGGCACGAGCGATCCCGTGGTCCGGCCGCGGCACGCAACACCGGACTGCGCGCCGCCACAACGCCGTTCGTCGCATTCCTCGACTCGGACGTGGTGCCGCGGAAGGGATGGCTCGAGGTGATGCTCGGGCACTTCTCCGACCCTGCGGTGGCCCTGGTGGCCCCGCGCGTCGTCGCGCTCGAGCCCGACAAGGGCGCCCTGGGGCGCTACGAACACGCGCGCTCGTCGCTGGATCTCGGCCGCCGCGAGGCCGCCGTCAAGTCCGGCAGCCCGGTCTCGTACGTACCGAGCGCCGCGATCATCGTCCGCCGCGACGTGCTCACCGCGACCGGCGGCTTCGACGAGGCCATGCACGTCGCCGAGGACGTGGACCTGTGCTGGCGGCTGCAGGAGGCCGGCTGGCGGCTGCGCTACGAACCGGTGGCGCACGTGGCCCACGACCATCGCGTCGGATTCCGGAAGTGGTTCACCCGCAAGGCCTTCTACGGCACGGGTGCGGCGCCCCTCGCGAGCCGGCACCCCGGCTCGGTGCCCACCATGTCGATGTCGGGGTCGATGCTGTTCGCGTGTGTGGCCGCCGCGAGCCGCACCCGCCTCGGCGTCGTCGGTTCGGTCGCGTCGCTGTCGGTGACGATGCTCCGGCTGCGGCGGATGTTCACCGAACTCGACCAGCCGACCCGCATCGCGGCGGTGCTCACCGCGCAGGGGTTCGTCGGCGGGATGTGGCAGGTCGCCTCCGCGCTGTGCCGGCACTACTGGCCGGTCACGCTCGTCGCCGCCGTGGTCTCGCCGAAGGTGCGGCGCGCGGTCCTCGGCTTCGCCGTCGCCGAGGGGCTGTGGGACTGGTACGGCCACCGCGAGGAGGGCGGCCTCGACCCCCTGCGCTACGTGTTCTACAAGCGCCTCGACGACATCGCCTACGGCGCCGGACTGTGGTGGGGCGCGGTCGAGGCCCGGGATCCGGCGGCGCTCGCGCCCCGCATCCGGGGCTGAGCCGGGGTACCCCCATCCATGGCCGATCCGGTGCACGCCGACGTGGTCGTGGTCGGCGGCGGCAGCTGCGGCTGCGTGCTGGCCGCCCGGCTCAGCGAAAACCCCGACCGGACGGTCCTGCTGCTCGAGGCCGGCCCCGGCTACCGCACGACCGCCGACACCCCGCCCGCGGTGCTCGACGCGACCGTCCTGCCCGTCGGTCCGGACAGCCCGTGGACCTGCGCCTACCCGGCCCGGCTGACCGGACGTCGTCGCTCCGTCGTCGCCCGCGGCCGGTTGCTGGGCGGCTCCGGCGCAGTGAACGGCGCGTATTTCGTGCGGGCCCGCCCGGACGACTTCGAGGCCTGGCCGCCGTCCTGGTCGTTCGATCGGGTGGTGCCGCACTTCCGCGCCACCGAGACCGACGCCGACGCGGCGGACGCCGTGGAGACCGGAGTGAGCCGGCGATGGCACGGCGCGACCGGCCCCGTGCCCGTCGCCCGCACGCCCCGGGAGCGGCTGCACCCGGCCAGCGCCGCGTTCCACGACGCGGCGCTCGCCGCCGGCCATCGCCGTGTGGACGACCTCAACGCGCCCGGCCCGGACGGGGTGGGCCCCGTCCCGCTCAACATCCGAGACGGGATGCGCGTCGGTCCCGCCCACGCGTACCTGTTGCCGGCGCTGGCCCGGCCGAACCTGACCGTGCGCACGGGAACGCGCGTGCGGCGGGTCGTGCTCTCGGGCGCGCGCGCAGTCGGTGTCGAGACCGAGGACGGCGAGACCGTCGGTGCCGGCCACGTCGTGCTCGCCGCCGGTGCGATCGGCTCCCCGCAGCTGCTCATGCTCTCCGGCATCGGCGACGGCGCCGAGCTCACCCGTCACGGCATCACCCCCCGGATCGAGATCCCCGGTGTGGGCACGGGTTACACCGACCATCCGGAGGTCGCCGTCCCCTACCGGTACCGCGCACCGCTGCCCGGGCCGGCCCCCGTGCTGCAGGTCGTCCTGCACGCCGGCAACCTCGAGCTGCGCCCCTACACCGCACCGTTCGCCGCGTCCGTCCCCGGTAGCGGCGTCGCCGACCCGGTCCTGGGGGTGGTGCTCACGAGGCCCCGCAGCCGCGGCGCGATCCGGCTCGACCCGGCCGACCCGTTCCGGCCGCCGCTGCTGGACTACCGCTACCTCGACGACCCGGCCGACCGTGCCGACCTGCGCGAGGGGGTGGCGCGCGCCGCGCACCTGCTCGCGGCGATGCCGGACATCGTCGACCGCACCGGCCTCGACCCGGACGCATTCGACCCCGGCGACGCGTGGCTCGAGCGGTACCTCGGGACGTCGCTGCACCTGTCCGGAAGCTGCCGGATGGGCGGCGACGCCTCGGCCGTCGTCGACGAGCGGTGCCGGGTGCACGCCGCCGAGGGGCTGAGCGTCGTGGACACGTCCGTGTTCCCGCAGGTGCCCAGCCGTGGGCCGCACGCGACGGCCGTGATGTTGGCCGAACGGGTGGGCACCCGGACGTGCTTGTGACTCGGGTTACAGTTGTTCGGAGGAGGAACCGGCAGATGAGCAGCAGCGCATGACCGACGAACGATCCGGCGCGGCCAACCCCTGGGTGGCGCTGCGGCCCGGCGACGACCCGTCGCAGCTGGCGCAACGCGCGTCCTCGGCGCACAGCTCGTTCCTCGACGCGGCCGACACGTCGGTCGTACCTGCCTCCGTGCGCTCGGTGGTCCGCGAATCCTGGCTGCGCAGCCGCAGGAACGGCATCAGTCCCGACGCCGTCGAACAGCCGAGCCTGCTCACGGGCCTGGACCTCGAGCGGTACCGGGCCGGGCACCCGATGGCGCTGATCCGCCCCGTCGTGCGCAAGCTGCTGGTGGAGGACGCCGCCGACAGCGGGCTGCTCGTCGCGATCAGCGACGAACAGGGCCGGCTGCTGTGGGTCGAGGGTGATCACGCCGCCCGTGACCGGGCGCTGTCGATGAGCTTCGTCGAGGGCGCCGACTGGAGTGAGGAGCGGGTGGGCACCAACGCGCCCGGCACCGCTCTCGCTGTCGACCACTCGGTCCAGATCGTCGCCGCCGAGCACTTCAACCGCACCGTGCACGAATGGAGCTGCTCGGCCGCGCCGGTGCACGACCCGAGCACCGGCCGGATCCTCGGCGCCATCGACATCACCGGTGGGCTCCGCGTCGCCGCGCCGGAGGTGTTGCAGCTCGTGCGGGCCACGGTCGCCGCCGCGGAGTCGGAACTGCGACTGCACCTGCTCAGCTCGCCGCGGCTGTTGTCGGCTGCCCGGACGAGCCTCGACACGTTCGGGTCGGGCCGGCCCACTCTGCACCGCGACGGCGAACGGATCCCGCTCTCCCAGCGCCACGCCGAGATCCTGCTGCTGCTCGCCGAACACCCCGAGGGCCTGAGCTCGGACCGGCTTGCGGTGCTGCTCGACGAGGCCGAGCTCGACTCCGTCACCATCCGTGCCGAGATGTCGCGCCTGCGAAAGGTTTTCGGACCCGAGGGGCTCGGCTCGCGCCCATACCGGCTCCTGGGCGAACTCGTCACCGACGTCGCGGAGGTCCGCGGCGCACTCGACCGCGGCGATGTGGCGACGGCGGTGCGTCTGTATGCCGGACCGGTGCTGCCCGGATCGGCCGCGCCCGGCATCGAGGAGATCCGGGACGAGCTGCGCGCCCGGGTGCAGGCCGCGCTGCTCCGGGCCGGCGACGCCCAGTTGCTCGCGCGGTGGACCGCGTCGGTGCACGGGCGCGACGACATCGCCGCGTGGGAGGCGTACCTGACCACCCTCGATCCGCATTCGACGCTGTTCGCCCAGGTCAAGGCCCGGATCGAGCTGCTGGACCGTCAGCTCGGGATCTGAGGTTCGGAGCTACGCAACGTAGTTGCAACCCACACGTTCGTAGTGTTCCGGATCACACGCCCCGCATGGGGGGTGCCAGACCATCCGAGGAGTGAACACCGATGACCGTGTACGCCCGTCCCGGCTCGCCCGACGCCCTGATGTCCTTCCAGTCCCGCTACGACAACTGGATCGGCGGCCAGTGGGTACCGCCTGTGAAGGGTCAGTACTTCGAGAACGTCACCCCGGTCACCGGTCAGCCGTTCACCGAGGTGGCCCGGTCCACCGAGGAAGACATCGAGCTGGCCCTCGACGCCGCCCACGCCGCCGCGCCGGCCTGGGGCAAGACGTCCGTCGCCGAGCGTTCCATCCTGCTCAACAAGATCGCCGACCGCCTCGAGGAGAACCTCGAGTCGATCGCCCTCGCCGAGACCTGGGACAACGGCAAGCCGATCCGCGAGACCCTCAACGCCGACATCCCGCTGGCGATCGACCACTTCCGCTACTTCGCGGGCGCGATCCGGGCGCAGGAGGGCTCGATCTCCGAGATCGACGCCGAGACCGTGGCCTACCACTTCCACGAGCCGCTCGGCGTCGTCGGCCAGATCATCCCGTGGAACTTCCCGATCCTGATGGCCGTGTGGAAGCTCGCCCCCGCCCTGGCCGCCGGCAACGCCGTCGTCCTCAAGCCGGCCGAGCAGACGCCCGCCTCGATCCTGTACCTGATCTCCGTCATCGGCGACCTGCTGCCCCCGGGCGTGGTGAACATCGTCAACGGCTTCGGCGTCGAGGCCGGCAAGCCGCTGGCCTCGAGCCCGCGCATCCGCAAGATCGCGTTCACCGGCGAGACCACCACCGGTCGCCTGATCATGCAGTACGCCTCGCAGAACCTGATCCCGGTCACCCTCGAGCTCGGCGGCAAGAGCCCGAACATCTTCTTCTCCGACGTGCTCTCGGTCAACGACGACTACCAGGACAAGGCGCTCGAGGGCTTCACGATGTTCGCCCTCAACCAGGGCGAGGTGTGCACCTGCCCGTCGCGCGCCCTGGTCCAGCAGGACATCTTCGACGACTTCCTGTCGCTGGCCGCGGTGCGCACGAAGGCCGTGCGCCAGGGCGACCCGCTCGACACCGACACGATGATCGGTGCCCAGGCGTCGAACGATCAGCTCGAGAAGATCCTGTCCTACATCGAGATCGGCAAGAGCGAAGGCGCGCAGGTGATCACCGGCGGCGAGCGCGCCGACCTCGGCGGCGATCTGTCCGGCGGCTTCTACGTCCAGCCGACGGTGTTCAGCGGCCACAACAAGATGCGCATCTTCCAGGAGGAGATCTTCGGACCGGTGGTCTCCGTGACGTCCTTCCAGGACTTCGACGACGCCATCTCCATCGCCAACGACACCCTCTACGGCCTCGGAGCCGGCGTCTGGTCCCGCGACGGCGGGGTCGCCTACCGGGCCGGCCGCGCCATCCAGGCCGGCCGGGTGTGGACCAACACCTACCACCAGTACCCGGCGCACGCGGCGTTCGGTGGCTACAAGCAGTCCGGCATCGGCCGCGAGAACCACCACATGATGCTCGACCACTACCAGCAGACGAAGAACCTCCTGGTGTCCTACGCGCCGAAGGCCCAGGGCTTCTTCTGATCCGAAGACCCGGCGCCTGTCACGTCATCCCCCCTGCGACGTGGCAGGCGCCGTTCCCATTCCGCCCTGCCCCGAGTCGAGCGAATGTATCGCCCACTCGATCAGTCGAGGTGAGCGATACATTCGCTCGGGGGAGGCGCAAGCCGACAACCGGAAGGCACCCCATGTCCGTCCCGCTCCGCCTCGTCGCCACCGCCGACGCGGTTGCTCTCCTGCGCCGTCTCGCCGAGCGGCACGGGCCGCTGATGATGCACCAGTCCGGCGGCTGCTGCGACGGGTCGGCGCCGATGTGCTACCCGGACGGCGACTTCGTCGTCGGCGACCTGGACGTGCTGCTGGGGGTGCTGGACCTGCGGCTGCAGGTGGGGGCGACGGCCGGTGACCTGCCCGCGGGCGCCGACGCCGTCCCGGTGTGGATCTCCGGGTCCCAGTTCGAGGCGTGGAAGCACACGCAGCTCGTCCTCGACGTGGTGCCGGGCCGCGGCTCCGGGTTCAGCCTGGAATCGCCCGAGGGGCTCCGGTTCCTCAGCCGCGGCCGCGCCTTCACCGCCGACGAGAACGACGCCCTCGCCCGCGACACACCCCTGCTCGGCAAGCGGTGGGCCGCCGGCGCCCGTCCGGAGCCGGCCGCCGAGCCGACCGTCGTGGCCGAGGCCGCCGACGCGTGCCCGGTGCCGACGCCCCGGGGCGCCTCCTCGTAACACTTCCGTGACCGCGTACTGACGCGGTGTGTACCTACCGCTCGTACCGTGAGTACGCGCGGTGTCCTCGACGTGCCCGCTCGACACGTCGCCATCCTCCGTCGAGAAGAGAGATCATGTCGTTGACCGACCCGCCCAGGACCGGGGCCGAGACCCCGGCCCACCACGACGGCGCGGACTTCCACGCCGAGAGTCGTGCGTATCTCGAAAAGCGCACTCTGAGAAAGGGTTCGGCGGGCTGGGTGCTGCTCGCGGGCCTCGGTGTCAGCTACGTGATCTCCGGTGACTACGCCGGCTGGAACAACGGCCTGGCCGAGGGCGGATTCGGTGGTCTGCTCGTCGCCTCGGTGGTCATCGCGGCCATGTACTTCGCGATGGTGCTCGGCATGGCCGAGCTGTCCTCCGCGCTGCCCGCCGCCGGCGGCGGCTACACCTTCGCGCGCCGCGCCCTCGGACCGTGGGGTGGATTCGCCACCGGCACAGCAATTCTCATCGAGTACTCGATCGCCCCGGCCGCGATCGCCACGTTCATCGGCGGGTACGTCGAGTCGCTGAACCTGTTCGGCATCACCGACGGATGGTGGATCTATCTCGCCGTGTACGCGGTGTTCATCGGCATCCACCTCACCGGCGCCGGCGAAGCGCTCAAGGCGATGTTCGTGATCACGGCGATCGCTCTCGTCGGGCTCGTGGTGTTCGCCGTCTCCGCCGTCGGGCTGTTCGACACCGCGAACCTGACCGACATCGCCGTCGACGAGACCGCCGCCGGAGCGTCGTCGTTCCTTCCCTTCGGCCTGTTCGGCATCTGGGCGGCCGTGCCGTTCGCGATCTGGTTCTTCCTCGCCGTCGAGGGTGTGCCCCTGGCCGCCGAGGAGGCAACCGAGCCGGAGAAGAACGTGCCCAAGGGCATCATCGTGTCCATGCTGGTGCTGCTCGTCACCGGTGCGACCGTGCTGTTCCTGGCCACCGGCGCGCTCGGCGCCGACGCCCTGTCCACATCCGGTAACCCGCTCGTCGAGGCCCTCGGCGACACCGGCGCAGCGAAGGTGGTCAACTACATCGGGCTCGCCGGCCTGATCGCGAGCTTCTTCTCGATCATGTACGCGTACTCGCGGCAGACGTTCGCGCTCTCCCGCGCCGGGTACCTCCCCACGAGCCTGTCGCTGACCAACAAGCGCAAGGCGCCCATGCTGGCGCTGATCGTCCCCGGCGTGATCGGGTTCGCGCTCTCGCTCACCGGCGAGGGAGCGATGCTGCTCAACATGGCCGTCTTCGGCGCCGCGGTGAGCTATGTGCTGATGATGGTCAGCCACATCGTGCTGCGCCGGCGCGAACCGCACATGCCGCGGCCCTACCGCACCCCCGGCGGCGTCGTCACCACCTCCTTCGCGCTGGTCGTGGCCGCGGCCGCCGTCGTGGCCACCTTCCTGGTCGATCCCGTCGCCGCCCTATGGACCCTCGGTGCCTTCGCCGCGTTCATGGCCTACTTCGGGCTCTACAGCCGGCACCGGCTGGTGGCGAACTCGCCCGACGAGGAGTTCGCCGCGCTCGCCGAGGCGGAGGCCGAGCTGAAGTGAGCGTCTACACCCAGCATCTCGCCGGCACCACCTACACCTTCGACGGCCTCGTCGACCTGCTCGCCAAGGCCACCCCGCGCCGCTCCGGCGACGAACTCGCCGGCTGCGCGGCCGAATCCGACGCCGAGCGTGCGGCCGCGCAGTGGGTCCTCGCCGACATCCCGCTCGACGTGTTCCTCGCCGAGCCGGTGGTGCCGTACGAGACCGACGAGGTCACCCGGCTGATCCTCGACGATCACGACCGTGACGCCTACCGGTCCGTGCAGCACCTGACGGTCGGGGGACTGCGCGACCTGCTTCTCGACACCGTCACGAAAACCGATGCGGCCGCGGCGTTCGCCGCCATGTCGCCCGGCCTGACCCCCGAGATGGTCGCCGCCGTCAGCAAGCTCATGCGCAACCAGGACCTGATCGCGGTGGCCCGCGCGATCGAGGTCACCTCGGCGTTCCGCACCACCGTCGGACTGCCCGGCCGGCTCGGCACCCGGCTGCAGCCCAACCACCCCACCGACGATCCACGCGGCATCGCCGCCGCGACCCTCGACGGGCTGCTGATGGGCTGCGGCGACGCCGTCATCGGCATCAACCCGGCCACGGACTCGCCACAGGCCACCGCCGACCTGCTGCACCTGCTCGACGAGATGCGGCTGCGCTTCGACATCCCGGTGCAGTCCTGCGTCCTGTCCCACGTGACGACCACGCTCGGCCTCATCGAGGCCGGTGCCCCGGTGGACCTGGTGTTCCAGTCCATTGCCGGCACCGAGGGGGCGAACGCCGGCTTCGGCGTGAACCTGGCTCTGCTGCGGGAGGCGAACGAGGCCGGTCGCGCTCTGGGGCGCGGCACCGTCGGCGACAACGTCATGTACCTCGAGACGGGGCAGGGCTCGGCGCTGTCGGCCGGCGCGCACCTCGGCACGGGCGGACGCCCCGTCGACCAGCAGACCCTCGAGACCCGCGCGTACGCCGTCGCCCGGGCGCTCGACCCGCTGCTGATCAACACGGTGGTCGGGTTCATCGGCCCCGAATATCTCTACGACGGCAAGCAGATCGTCCGGGCCGGCCTCGAGGACCACTTCTGCGGCAAGCTGCTGGGCCTGCCGATGGGCGTGGACGTCTGCTACACCAACCACGCCGAGGCCGACCAGGACGACATGGACACCCTCCTGACCCTGCTCGGGGTGGCCGGCGCCGCGTTCGTCATCGCGGTGCCCGGAGCCGACGACGTCATGCTCGGCTACCAGAGCCTGTCGTTCCACGATGCGCTGTATGTGCGTCGCGCGCTGGGCCTGCGCGCCGCCCCCGAGTTCGAGCGGTGGCTCTCCGGTCTCGGCATGGTGGACGGAGCCGGGCACATCCTGCCGGTGGACGCGGCGGCCTCCCCGCTGCGCGCCCTCGCGGGAGGTGCGGCGTGAGCGGGTCCGTCGACCGTGACTTCTGGGCACCGCTGCGGTCGGCGACCCAGGCCCGCATCGGGCTCGGCCGGGCCGGCGACGGCCTCCCGACCGCTCGGGTGCTCGAGTTCCGGGCCGCGCACGCCGCGGCCCGCGACGCGGTGCACCAGCCCCTCGACGTGCCGGCGCTGGCCACCGACCTCGAACGCCTCGGACTCGGCGCGCCGATCGTCGTCACCAGCCGGGTGAGCGATCGCGGCGAGTACCTGCGCCGCCCGGACCTGGGCCGCCTGCCCGAGGATCTGTCCGCGGTCCCCGGCACCGGCGCCGACGTCGGGGTGGTCCTCGCCGACGGGCTCTCGCCGCGAGCCCTGGCCGAGCACGGCGTCGCCCTGCTCGAGGCCGTCGTGGCGGCCCTGCCGCGGCACCTGTCCGTGGCACCGCCGGTGATCGCGACGTCGGCACGGGTGGCGCTGGGCGACCACATCGGCGCCGCCCTGGGGGTGCGCACGCTGCTGGTGCTGATCGGGGAGCGGCCCGGGTTGTCGGTCGCCGACAGCCTCGGGGTGTACCTGACCCACGAGCCGCGGCCCGGTCGGGCCGACGCCGAGCGGAACTGCGTGTCCAACATCCACCCCCCGGAGGGGCTCGGGTACGCCGCGGCCGCGCGTGTCGTCGCGGGGCTGGTCGACGGGGCGCGCCGGCTCGGGCGTTCCGGTGTGGACCTGAAGGACACGACGCGGGCGGACCGGCTCGATTCCGCGACGGTGGGGGAGTTGTAGGGGCGAGAGTGTGACGTACCCGCGTGGGCGGTTGACATCGCGACCGGAAGCGCCAAATTATGTACTCCGCCCGACCGGGTGACACGTACCGCCCGCGACCGGGCGACGAGGAGAAGACACGATGGCGTTCGCTGGCAATGTCGACGAGCTGGCTCTGCTGCAGACGGTGCGGTTGAAGGAGACCGTCACCGCCGAGATGATCGCGGCGCATCTGGGGGTGTCGGTCGCGTCCGGGCGGGCGGCGTACGACGCGCTGGTCACGCAGGGCAAGGCGAAGGAGACCGGCAACGGCGTCTCCCTGACCGACGCAGGGGTCGCGGAACTGACCGATCAGCTCGACGCGGAGCGCGTCTCGATCGACGAGGATTCTCTCGCGGAGCTGTTCGAGCAGTTCGGCCCGCTCGACGAAGAGCTCTCCGCGCTGCTCGCCGACCCGGAATCCGCCAACTTCCTCGACGAACTGATCGAGCTGGATCGCAAGGCGCAGAACCTCTTCGACGACGTGTCGGCGTTCGTTCCGCGCCTGTCGCGGTATCAGGACCTGTTCGCCGAGGCGCTCGGGAAGATCAAGTCCGGCGCGCTGGCGTGGGCGACGGCGCCGAACATCGACTCGTACGCGACCGTGTGGAGCGAGATGCGCGCCGAACTCACCGGCGCCGCCGGTCGCTGACCGGCGCCGCCGGTCACCGGAACGCAGCGACGAAGCGCCGCTGCCACGGCGTCTCCACCGCTCGGTGCGAATAGTGTTCGCGCACATAGGCGACGGCCTCGCCGGGCGGTACGCCGTCGAGGATCGCGAGGCAGGCCAGGGCGGTGCCCGTGCGCCCCCGGCCACCGCCGCAGGCGACCTCGACGCGTTCGGTCGCGCACCGCTGCCACGCCTCGTGCAGTATCCGGCGGGCAGCGGCGGGGTCGGTGGGGAGGCGGAAGTCGGGCCACCGGATCCACCGGGCGTCCCACGGGACCGCCGGCGGCGTCCGGCCCGCGAGGTACACCCCGAGGGTGGGCAGCGGTCCGGCCGGAAGGGGACGTCGGACGCCACGGCCCCGGACGTACCGGCCCGACGGTAGTGCCAGGATCCCCGGGGCGTGCGGGTCCCAGGTCGTCGTCGCCATGAACGGAGCGTAGACGGCGCGAAAGTTGTTCGGCCACCGGGTGTCCCGGAATCGCCGCGGAGGACCGCGCGTGGTGCGGGGTGGGGCGTCCCGCGACGATCAAGTCCTTCGTTCGGCAAACTACGTGATCCGGCTCACAGCCACCCCCCTTTCGGGGGTAGTGGGGGAGTGAGACGGATCACTACCTTTCCTTCCATCGCGCGGCGCAGGGCCGCCGCGGCTCGGACGGAAATACGGAGGACAGACGTGACCACAGTGTCGACACCGGGGGCCGAACCCCCCGTGGTACCGGCGGGACAGAAGCCCGCCGCGCCGACCGCCCCCGCCCCGGGCGGACCCGGCATCCGACGCGTCGCCATCGCCAGCTGCATCGGCACCACCATCGAGTTCTACGACTTCTTCATCTACGGAACCGCCGCAGCCCTGGTCTTTCCGACGGTGTTCTTCCCGGCTCTCGGCGCCACCGCCGGCACGGTCGCCTCGTTCGCGACCTTCGCCGTCGCGTTCATCGCCCGCCCGGTCGGCGCCATGCTGTTCGGGCACTTCGGCGACCGCATCGGCCGCAAGAAGACCCTCGTCTCCACGCTGCTGCTGATGGGCATCTCGACCCTGCTCATCGGGCTGCTGCCGGGCGCCGAGACGATCGGCGTCGCCGCCCCGATCATCCTCGTGCTGCTGCGATTCGCGCAGGGCTTCGCCGTCGGCGGGGAGTGGGCCGGCGCGACGCTGCTCACCGCCGAGTACGCGCCACCGGGCAAACGCGGCCTGTACGCGATGTTCCCGCAGCTCGGCCCCGCCATCGCCTTCGCCCTGTCGAGCGCCACCTTCCTGTTCACCGGCCTGGCCCTCGGCGACACCAACGAGGCCTTCCTCAACTACGGCTGGCGAATCCCGTTCCTGTTCAGCATCGTTCTCGTGGCCATCGGTCTCTACATGCGCCTCGCCATCGAGGAGACCCCCGTGTTCCGGGCCGAGAGCGAGGCCCGCGCCGCCGCCCCGTCCGAGAAGCGCACCCTGCCGTTCCTCGACGCCCTGCGCTACCAGACCAAGGAGATCCTCCTCTCGGCCGGCGCACTGGCGATCATGTTCGCCTTCTTCTACATGGGCACCGCGTACCTGACCAGCTACGCGACCAAGACCCTCGGCTTCTCCCGGCCGTTCGTCCTCACCGTCGGCATCGCCGCCTCGTTCGTCTTCGGGGCCGCGATCGTGCTCTCCGCCCTCTACTCCGACCGGGTCGGCCGCCGGCGCGTCATCATGATCTCCTGCGGCTTCTCCGTCGTGTGGGCGCTGGCGCTGTTCCCGCTGCTCGACACCGGCTCGCCGGTCGCGTTCGTCGTCGGCATGATGGTCACCCTGGCCATCTTCGGCATCGCCTACGGACCGTGCGGCGCGCTGCTGCCGGAGATGTTCCACACCCGGTACCGGTACACCGGCGCCGGACTCGGCTACAACCTCGCCGGTGTCCTGGGTGGCGCGATTCCGCCCATGCTGGCCGCGCCCCTCGCGGCGTCCTACGGCGGCATCGCCATCGGCATCATGCTCTCCGTGCTCGGCGTGCTGAGCTTCGTGTGCACCAAGGCCCTCGTCGAGACCCGCGACCGAGCGCTCTGATCCCACCGGCGCCCTCCCCGACACCCCCGGGGAGGGCGCCTCGTGCTGCCACCGCACCGCCAACTGTCCAGAATCCGAACACCTGCGGCGCCGGATCGGCGAGCATGGTGGACGAGTCCACGAGATCCCCTCGCTCGCCCCGGGCCGCGCACACTGCAGGAGCACCCATGACCGGTTTCGCCACACCCGAACTGCCCAGCTACACCTCGGGGGCGTGGAACACCCCGCTGCTGGGGGACACGATCGGCGACAACTTCGACCGCACCGTCGCCCGCCACGGCGACCGCGACGCGCTCGTCGACCGCGCCGCCGGCCGGCGCTGGACCTACACCGAACTCGCCGCGGAGGTCGACGCCCTCGCGCTCGGTCTGCTGCGCGCCGGCATCGGCAAGGGCGACCGGGTGGGCATCTGGGCGCCGAACCGGGCGGAGTGGGTGTTCGTCCAGTACGCCACCGCGAAGATCGGCGCGATCCTGGTCAACATCAACCCCGCCTACCGCTCGCACGAACTGCAGTACGTGCTCACCCAGGCCGGGATCCGGATGCTGATCTCCGCGCCGAGTTTCAAGACGTCCGACTACGCCGCAATGATCTCCGAGGTGCGCGGCGACTGCCCGGACCTCGAGCACGTGGTGCTGCTCGGATACCCCGAATGGAACGAACTCGCCGAGTCCGGACGCGCCGCACTCGCCGACGACCGCACCCGGCTCGACGCCGCCCAGCGTGACCTGTCGGCCGACGATCCGATCAACATCCAGTACACGTCCGGCACCACCGGATTCCCCAAGGGCGCCACCCTCAGCCACCACAACATCCTCAACAACGGATTCTTCGTCGGCGAGCTGTGCCACTACACCGAGAACGACAAGGTGTGCATCCCGGTGCCCTTCTACCACTGCTTCGGCATGGTCATGGGCAACCTGGCCTGCACCAGCCACGGCGCGACGATGGTCATCCCGGGACCCGCCTTCGACCCGGCCCAGACCCTGGCCGCCGTCGCCGAGGAGCGCTGCACCTCCCTGTACGGGGTGCCGACGATGTTCATCGCCGAACTCGCCGACCCCTCCTTCGAGACCCACGACCTGTCGAGCCTGCGGACCGGCATCATGGCCGGCTCCCCGTGCCCGGTCGAGGTGATGAAGCAGGTCATCGAGCGGATGGGCATGACCGAGGTCTCCATCTGCTACGGCATGACCGAGACCTCGCCGGTGTCCCTGCAGACCCGCAGCGACGACACCATCGACCAGCGCGTGTCCACCGTCGGCCGCGTCGGCCCGCACCTCGAGGTCAAGATCGTCGACCCGGCCACGGGCCTGACCGTCCCGCGTGGTGAACCGGGCGAGCTGTGCACCCGCGGCTACTCGGTGATGCTCGGCTACTGGAACCAGCCCGACAAGACCGCCGAGGCCATCGACAAGGCCCGGTGGATGCACACCGGCGACATCGGCGTCATGGACGCCGACGGGTACGTCTCGGTCACCGGCCGCATCAAGGACATGGTCATCCGTGGTGGCGAGAACATCTACCCGCGGGAGATCGAGGAGTTCCTCTACACCCACCCGGACATTCTCGACGCGCAGGTCGTCGGCGTGCCCGACGAGAAGTACGGGGAGGAGCTCATGGTGTGGATCCGGATGCGGGAGGGGGCGGCGCCGCTCGACGCGCAGTCGCTGCGCGAGTACTGCACGGGCAAGCTCGCGCACTACAAGATCCCCCGCTACGTGCACATCGTCGACGAGTTCCCGATGACGGTCACCGGCAAGATCCGCAAGGTCGAGATGCGGGAGCTGTCCACGGCCCTGCTCGGGGAGGCCGAGCGGGGGTGAACGGTCTGCGGCCGGAGATCGCGCTGTCCTGGAAACGCTCGCAGTTGAGCGGGATCGACCCGGGACGGCTCCCCGAGCCGACCCTGCTGGGCCCCTCGGACGCGGCCGGGCGGCTGCTCGACGCCGCCCGGCCGGTGCTCGACGAGCTGCGCACGCAGCTCGCCGGCACGGGCTGCTGCATCCTCCTCGTGGACCGGGACTGCCGGATCGTGGCCCGGCTGTTCGACGCGGCACCCATGCAGCGCGCCATGGAGGAGATCGGCGTGGTCCCCGGCGCGACCCTGAGCGAGGACACCTACGGCACCAACGCTCTCGGCACCCCGTTCGAGGTGCGGCAGAGCCTCGTGGTGCACGGCGAGGAGCACTACCTCGAGTCCCTCAAGGACTTCAGCTGCTACGGGCACCCCCTCGTGCATCCCGTCACCCGCCGCATCGAAGGCATCCTCGACATCACCGCCGCCGGCAAGATCGCCAATCCGCTGTTCGTGCCGTTCCTCGCCCGCGCGGCCCGCGACATCGAGGCGCGGTTGCTCGAGGGGGCCCGCGAATCGGACCGGCGGGTGGTCGATGCGTTCCAGCGGGCCGCGCAGCAGCGCGGCGTCGCGGTCGCGGCCATGGGTGAGGACATCATGCTCACCAACAAGGCCGCCGTGGAACTGCTCGTGCCCGCCGACCACGCGGCGCTGCGCGCGATCGCGGTCGACCTGCCGGCGGGGGAGTCCCGCACGATGGACTTCGCGTTGTCCGCCGGCGGGCGCACCCGGTTGCGGATCGACCGCATCCCGGGCATCGGCAGCGGGGCGCTGTTCCTGCTCGACGCCGCCGCCGCGCGGGAACCCGTGCCCCGCAGCGACGTCGCGCAGGACGCGACGACGCGGCTGCGGCAGCGGCTCGGACGGCTGCGCGAGCGCACCGGTGGCGTGGCGATCCTCGGCGAGCCCGGGAGCGGACGGACCTGGGCCGCAAGGGAACTCGTACGTGACACCGTCACCTTCCTCGACGCCGCCCGGATCGTCGGCGAGGGCGAACACGAGTGGGCGGCCGGGCTGCTGTCGGTCGCCGCTGCGGCGGACGGCGGCGTCGTGGTCGTCGAACACGTGCACCTGGCGCCGGATCCGGTGCTGGCGCTGCTCTCGTCGATGCTCTCCGACCCGGCCGCGGCCCGCCTCGTGCTCACCGCGGACCCCCTGGACGACGTCCGCCCGACGGTGCGAGAACTGTTGGCGCGCTGCCCCGGTCAGGTCCGGGTGCCCGCGCTGCGGCAACGGATCCGGGAACTCGGCGACCTGGCCTCCGCGCTGGCCCGGGAACTCGACCGGCCGGACCTGCGCCTGGGCCCCAGTGCCCTGACGGCGCTGTCGGAACGCTCGTGGCCCGGCAACCTCGCCGAGCTGCGGGCGGTGCTGGCCGCCATCCCGGAGCGGGAGTCCCCGCTGCCGGTGCGGGTGGAGGATCTGCCGGTCGAGTACCGCGCGACGAGCCGGGTCTCGCGTCTGGGCGGGCGCGAGCGCGCCGAGCGGGAGGCCATCATCGAGGCGCTGCGCGAGAGCGGCGGCAACAAGGTGCACGCCGCGGCGCGGCTCGGCATCAGCCGCACCACCCTCTACAGCAGGATCCGCGCACTCGGCATCGCCGGCTGACCGTCGTATGCGCATGTGCGCACTGTCCAATCCTTGAACAGTTCCCGCGGGCCTGCCCGAAGCAGTATGACCCGTGTCACACTACTTCAGGAGGTTGGGCATGACAGCTGTTGCCGAGCACACCGTCGCTCCGCGGGTTCGGGAGTTTCTCTCCGGGACCAGGCAGCTCTACATCGGCGGCGAATGGGTCGACGCCGCCTCGGGCCGCGTCTTCGCGACCTACGATCCCGCGACCGGGGACAAGCTCACCGACGTCGCCCACGGCGCCGCCGAGGACGTCGACCGGGCCGTGCGGGCCGCCCGCAAGGCGTTCGACGAGGGCCCCTGGCCGACGATGAAGGCCGCCGAGCGCGAGCGCATGATCTGGCGGGTCGGTGATCTGCTCACCGAACGTGCCGAGGAGTTCGGCCAGCTCGAGGCCCTCGACAACGGCAAGTCCGCCGTGATCGCCGCGGCCGTGGACACGGCGTGGTCGGCGGACATCTTCCGCTACTACGCCGGGTGGGCCACCAAGATCGAGGGCAGCACGGTCAACGTCACGATGCCGTTCGTGCCCGGCGGTGAGTTCCACGCCTACACGCTGCGCGAGCCGGTGGGCGTGTGCGGGCTCATCGTGCCCTGGAACTTCCCGCTGCTGATGGCCGCGTTCAAGCTCGCGCCGGCCCTGGCCGCCGGCAACACGGTCATCCTCAAGCCCGCAGAGCAGACCCCGCTCACGGCGCTGCTGCTCGCCGAGATCTTCGAGGAGGCCGGCTTCCCGCCCGGCGTGGTGAACATCGTGCCCGGCTTCGGCGACGCCGGCGCCGCGCTCGCCGCCCACGACGACGTCGACAAGATCGCCTTCACCGGGTCCACCGAGGTGGGCAAGAAGGTCGTCGACGCCGCCAAGGGAAACCTGAAGAAGGTCTCTCTCGAACTCGGCGGCAAGAGCCCGAACATCGTCTTCGCCGACGCCGATTTCGACGCCGCCGTCGCCGGATCGCTCGATGCGTGGCTGTTCAACCACGGCCAGTGCTGCGTCGCCGGCACCCGGTTGTTCGTCGAGCGTCCCATCTTCGAGAAGTTCACCGAGGCCGTCGCGGAGGCGGCGAGCAAGGTGAAGATCGGCCCCGGTCTCGACCCGGCCACCCAGCTCGGCCCGCTGGTCTCCCAGGAGCAGCTGGACCGGGTCACCGGCTACCTGCGCCAGGGCCTGACCGACGGGGCACGCGCCCTCACCGGCGGAAAGCGCTGGGGTGACAAGGGCTTCTTCGTCGAACCGACCGTGCTGGTGGACGTGCAGCCCGACTTCAGCGTGGTGCGCGAGGAGATCTTCGGTCCCGTCGTCGCCGCCATGCCGTTCGACGCCGACGAGGGCATCACCGCCGCGGCCAACGACTCGATCTACGGGCTGGCCGCCGGCATCTGGACCCGGGACCTGTCGAAGGCGCACCGCACCGCGCGGCGGCTCAAGGCCGGTTCGGTGTGGATCAACCAGTACAACGGCTTCGACACCGCGATGCCGTTCGGCGGGTTCAAGCAGTCCGGGTGGGGACGCGAGCTCGGCGCGGGAGCGCTGGACCTCTACACCCAGACCAAGGCCGTGAACATCGCCCTCTGACCCCCGTCACCCGCCACCCCAAGGAGAACAACGATGAAGACCAAAGCCGCAGTCCTGCTCGAGACCGGCAAGCCGTTCGAGATCATGGAACTCGACCTCGACGGCCCGGGCCCCGGCGAGGTGCTGATCAAGTACACCGCGGCGGGCCTGTGCCACTCGGACCTGCACCTGACCGACGGGGACCTGCCCCCGCGCTTCCCGATCGTCGGTGGCCACGAGGGTTCCGGCATCATCGAGGAGGTCGGCCCTGGCGTCACCAAGGTCAAGCCCGGTGACCACGTGGTGTGCAGCTTCATCCCGAACTGCGGCACCTGCCGGTACTGCTCGACGGGCCGGCAGAACCTGTGCGACATGGGCGCCACCATCCTCGAGGGCTGCATGCCGGACGGCTCGTTCCGGTTCCATTCCGGCAGCACCGACTTCGGCGCGATGTGCATGCTCGGCACGTTCGCCGAACGCGCCACCATCTCGCAGCACTCGGTGGTCAAGGTCGACGACTGGCTCCCGCTCGAGACCGCCGTGCTCGTCGGCTGCGGTGTGCCGTCCGGTTGGGGCACCGCGGTGTACGCCGGGGACGTCCGTGCCGGGGACATCGTCGTGATCTACGGCATCGGCGGCCTCGGTGTCAATGCCGTCCAGGGTGCCGTGCACGCGGGCGCCAAGTACGTGGTGGTCGTCGACCCGGTGGAGTTCAAGCGCGAGACCGCCCTGAAGTTCGGTGCCACGCACGCCTTCGCGAGCGCCGCCGAGGCGGCCGAGAAGGTCAACGAGCTGAGCTGGGGCCAGGGCGCCGACGCCGCCCTGATCCTCGTCGGCACCGTCGACGAGGAGGTCGTCTCGGCGGCCACCTCGATCGTGGGCAAGGGCGGCACCGTCGTCATCACCGGCCTGGCCAATCCCGAGAAGCTGACCGTGCACGTGTCCGGAACGGAACTGACCCTGTTCCAGAAGACCATCAAGGGCTCGCTGTTCGGCTCGGCGAACCCGCAGTACGACATCGTGCGGCTGCTGCGGCTCTACGATGCCGGCCAGCTGAAGCTCGACGAGCTGGTCACCCATCGCTACAGCCTGGAGGAGGTCAACCAGGGCTACCAGGACCTGCGGGACGGCAAGAACATCCGCGGCGTCATCGTCCACGACGCCTGATCGTGGGGTGCGCCTCGCCCGCCGGGCAGGGCGCACCTCCGGGACCGCGCAACTTTTTGCAGAAGATTCACCGGAATTCACCCGAAGTGCGCATATTCCGCGCACCCTGTGGCATACCGTCCCCACGGTTCGATGTTCCGAGAGAGGAGCCCGTGATGGGAGAAATCATCGGCACGATCATCTTCGGCGCGGTCATCGGTGTGCTCGCACGCCTGGTGATACCGGGGAAGCAGGCGATGGGATGGCTCATCACCATCGTCATCGGCATCATCGGTGCCCTGCTCGGCTACTGGATCTGGGGCATGATCAGCGACCAGGGCGACACCGAAGGTATCGACTGGATCCGCTGGATCATCAGTATCGCCGTGGCCGCGGTGCTGACGCTGGCCTACACCTCCATGACGAGGAGCAGGGTCCGGTAACAGCGGCGAAACGGGACCCCGTCCGGAGATCCGGACGGGGTCTCCGTGCCTGTTCAGGTCCCGGAGGCCGCGGTGCCCGGCCGATCGGCACCGAGCGCGGCCAGGGTCATGCGCCGCAGGACCGCCCGGGTCGCCGCGGGAGAGGACCGGTCGGCGCTGTGCGGCGTCGAGTTGATGAGCCCGAACGCCGCGTGGGCCATGGTCCGAGCGTCGGACTCCCCCAGGGCGGGGTCGAGCCGGCGCAGCACGCCCACCCACAGCTCGACGTACCGCCGCTGGGTCTGGCGCACCTCCCGGCGGGCGTCCTCCGGGAGGGACTGCAGCTCCCGGTCCTGGACGCGGATCAGGTCCGGCTCCCCGAGCGCGAAGTCGAGGTGGAAGTCCACGAGCCGGTCGAGTGCGCGCCGGGGCTCGTCGGTGTGGTCGATCACGTCGGTACCGCCCGCCAGCAGGCGGCGGCTGATGTCGACCAGGAGCTCGACGAGCAGCGCGTCCTTGTTGGGGAAGTGCCGGTAGACGGCGGGACCGCTGATGCCCACCGCCGCGCCGAGATCCTCGAGGCGCACGCCGTTGAAGCCGCGCTCGGCGACGAGCCGTGCCGCGGCCTGCAGCAGTTGCCGCCGCCGGTCGGCCTTGGCCCGGCCGCGCGCGGTGAGCAGCTGCTCGTCGGTGTCCGGCTTCAGCTCGGTCATCGGCCGCACCCTTCCTTCCTGATGTGGTCTGGACAACTCAGTTAATCACAGCTAACCTTATTTTCAGTTATCGAGTATTAACTCAGGCGTTCACCCCCATGGCGAGGACGGTACTGTGACAACCCCCCCAACAACCGCTCCGCGGACCTACCGCGACCAGCACGTCCAGCTGGTCGCCGAGCTGCGCGACATGCTCGCGACCGCCGCCCTCGGCGGCAGTGAGAAGGCGCGGGATCGGCACGTCGCCCGCGGCAAGCTGCTGCCCCGGGACCGCGTCGACGCCCTGCTCGACCCCGGCAGCGCGTTTCTCGAGATCGCGCCGCTGGCCGCGAACGGCATGTACGACGACGAGTGCCCGGGCGCGGGCATCATCGCCGGCATCGGCCGGGTGTCCGGCCGCGAGTGCGTGATCGTCGCCAACGACGCCACCGTCAAGGGCGGCACCTACTACCCGATCACGGTCAAGAAGCACCTGCGGGCGCAGGAGATCGCGCTGCAGAACCAGCTGCCCTGCCTCTACCTGGTCGACTCCGGCGGGGCGTTCCTGCCGCGGCAGGACGAGGTGTTCCCCGACCGCGAGCACTTCGGCCGCATCTTCTACAACCAGGCCACCATGAGCGCCAAGGGGATCCCGCAGATCGCCGCGGTGCTGGGCTCGTGCACCGCCGGCGGCGCCTACGTGCCCGCGATGAGCGACGAGGCCGTCATCGTCCGCAACCAGGGCACCATCTTCCTCGGCGGCCCGCCGCTGGTGAAGGCCGCCACCGGCGAGGTCGTCACCGCGGAGGAACTCGGCGGCGGCGACCTGCACTCGAAGGTCTCCGGTGTCACCGACCATCTCGCCGAGGACGACCGCGACGCGCTGAACAGGGTGCGCGACATCGTCGCCACGTTCGGGCCCCGCAACCCCCGGCCGTGGGACGTGGCGCCGACCTTCGCGCCCGCCGCGGATCCGGCCGAGCTGTACGACGTGGTGCCCACCGACCCGCGCACCCCCTACGACGTGCACGAGGTCATCGAGCGCATCGTCGACGGCGACCCCGCCGGGCCCGGCTCGAGCTTTTCCGAGTTCAAGGCCGAGTACGGCAAGACCCTGGTCACCGGCTTCGCCCGGATCCACGGCCACCCGGTCGGCATCGTCGCCAACAACGGCGTGCTGTTCGGTGAATCCGCCCAGAAGGGCGCCCATTTCATCGAGCTGTGCGACAAGCGCTCGATCCCGCTGCTGTTCCTGCAGAACATCTCCGGCTTCATGGTCGGCCGGGACTACGAGGCCGGCGGCATCGCCAAGCACGGCGCCAAGATGGTCACCGCCGTCGCGTGCGCGCGGGTGCCGAAGCTGACCGTCGTCGTCGGCGGCTCCTACGGCGCCGGCAACTACTCGATGTGCGGGCGGGCGTACTCGCCGCGCTTCCTGTGGATGTGGCCCAACGCCCGCATCTCGGTGATGGGCGGCGAGCAGGCCGCCTCCGTCCTGGCGACGGTGCGTTCGGAACAGCTCGACGCGTCCGGCACCCCGTGGACCGCCGAGCAGGAGGAGGCGTTCAAGGCGCCGATCCGCGCCCAGTACGAGCACCAGGGCAACCCCTACTACTCGACCGCGCGGCTGTGGGACGACGGCATCATCGATCCCGCCGACACGCGGGAAGTTCTCGGCCTGGCCCTGTCGGCGTGCGCGAACGCACCCCTCGAGCCGGTCTCCTACGGCGTCTTCCGGATGTGAGGCACATGAACATGTTCGATACCACCGGCCGAGCCGGGATGTTCCATACCGTACTGGTGGCCAACCGCGGGGAGATCGCGGTCCGGGTGATCCGGACCCTGCGCCGCATGGGCATCCGGTCCGTCGCCGTGTACAGCGACGCCGACGCCGGCGCCCGGCACGTGCGTGAGGCCGACACCGCGGTGCGCCTCGGCCCCGCCGCCGCGCGCGAGAGCTACCTCGACATCGCCAAGGTGATCGACGCGGCCCGGCGCACCGGTGCGCAGGCGATCCACCCCGGTTACGGCTTCCTGTCCGAGAACTCGGGCTTCGCGCAGGCCTGCGCCGACGCCGGGATCGTGTTCCTCGGCCCGCCCGCCAAGGCCATCGAGGTCATGGGCGACAAGATCACCGCCAAGAACGCCGTCGCCGCGTTCGACGTCCCGGTCGTGCCCGGCATCTCCCGGCCCGGCCTGACCGACGACGAGCTGATCGCCGCGGCCGGCGACATCGGATACCCGGTGCTGATCAAGCCGTCCGCCGGCGGCGGCGGCAAGGGCATGCGCCTGGTCACCGAATCCGGTCAGCTCGCCGAGGCGCTCGCCTCCGCGCGGCGCGAGGCGGCCTCCGCGTTCGGTGACGACACCCTGTTCCTCGAACGGTTCGTGCAGCGCCCACGGCACATCGAGGTGCAGATCCTCGCCGACACCCACGGCAACGTCGTCCATCTCGGCGAGCGTGAGTGCAGCCTGCAGCGCCGCCACCAGAAGGTGATCGAGGAGGCCCCGTCGCCGCTGCTCGACGAGGCCACTCGCGCCCGGATCGGGCAGGCCGCGTGCAACACCGCCCGCAGCGTCGACTACACCGGCGCCGGCACGGTGGAGTTCATCGTCTCCGCGGACGCGCCGGACGAGTTCTTCTTCATGGAGATGAACACCCGCCTGCAGGTCGAGCACCCCGTCACCGAACTGGTCACCGGACTGGACCTGGTGGAGTGGCAGGTGCGCGTCGCCGCCGGCGAGGCGCTCGGCTTCGAACAGGACGACATCACCCTGACCGGGCACGCGATCGAGGCCCGCGTCTACGCCGAGGACCCCGCCCGCGGATTCCTGCCCACCGGCGGCACCGTCGTCGGGCTCGACGAACCCGCCAACCAGGCCGGCACCGGGGTGGGCATCCGCGTCGACTCCGGGCTCGAGGTGGGCACGGTCGTCGGCAGCGACTACGACCCGATGCTGTCGAAGGTGATCGCGCACGGACCCGACCGCGCCGCCGCGCTGCGCCGGCTCGACCGGGCCCTGGCCGAGACCGCGGTCCTCGGGGTGGTCACCAACATCGACTTCGCCCGCTTCCTGCTCGCCGATCCCGACGTGCAGGCCGGCAACCTCGACACCGGGCTGCTCGATCGCCGCCTCGACGACTACACCGCCCCGGACACCCCCGACGCGGTGCTCGTCGCCGCGGCCGCGCACCGCTGGCTGCGCCGCTGGCCCGCGACGTCCACGACGTCGGCAGTGGACCCGTGGGACCGGCCCACCGGCTGGCGGGTCGGAGGACCCGCGCCGACCACCGTGCGGCTGCAGACCCCCACCCGCACCGATCACGTGCACCTCACCGGCACCCCGGAGGCCGCCACCGCCCGGATCGAGGACGGCCCCGAGCGGGTACTCACCGCTCGGCTCGACGCCGGCCGCCTCGCCGTCACCCTCGACGGGGTGCGCTCGGAGTTCCTCGTCGCCGAGGGCGACGGGCAGCTGTGGCTCGCCGGTGACGGCGGCACCTGGCCGGTGCGCGAGGCCCGCGAACCGAACATCCGGGACGCCGACGCCCACGCCGGCGAGGCCGAGCTGACCAGCCCGATGCCCGGCACCGTCATCGCCGTCCCCGTCGAGAACGGTGCCACCGTCACCGCCGGCAGCACCGTCGTCGTCGTCGAGGCGATGAAGATGGAACACGCCCTGACCACGCCCGTCGACGGCACCGTCGAACTCCTCGTCGCCCCCGGCGACCAGGTCAAGGTCGACCAGCTCCTCGCCCGCGTCGTCCCCGGCAGCGGAGTTCCCACCCACTCCGTTCCCGCCCCCACCGACACCACCGACAGCTAGGACACCCCGATGACCGACTACCTCTCCACCGGACAGCTTCCCGAGGACTACCGGGACCTGAAGAACACCGTCGCAGACTTCGCGCAGACCGTCGTCGCACCCGTCGCCGCCGAGCACGACGCCAACCACACGTTCCCGTACGAGGTCGTCGCGGGCATGGCCGACCTCGGCCTGTTCGGGCTGCCGTTCCCCGAGGAGTACGGCGGGCAGGGCGGAGACTACTTCGCGCTGTGCCTCGCGCTCGAGGAACTCGGCAAGGTCGACCAGTCCGTGGCCATCACCCTCGAGGCCGGCGTCTCGCTCGGCGCGATGCCGATCTACCGCTTCGGCACCGAGGAGCAGAAGCAGAAGTGGCTGCCGCAGCTCGCCGCGGGACGGGCGCTGGGCGCGTTCGGCCTGACCGAGCCCGGCGCCGGCAGCGACGCCGGCGGCACCAAGACCACCGCCAAGCTCGACGGTGACCAGTGGATCATCAACGGCAGCAAGCAGTTCATCACCAACTCCGGCACCGACATCACCGAGATCGTGACCGTCACCGCCGTCACCGGCGAACGCGACGGCAAGAAGGAGATCTCCACGATCGTCGTGCCCACCGACACGCCCGGCTTCGTCGCCGAGCCCGCCTACAACAAGGTCGGCTGGAACGCCTCGGACACCCACCCGCTGAGCTTCACCGACGTGCGGGTGCCGGCGGAGAACCTGCTCGGCGAGCGCGGCCGCGGCTACGCGAACTTCCTGCGCATCCTCGACGAGGGCCGCATCGCGATCGCCGCCCTGTCCACCGGCGCGGCGCAGGGCTGCGTCGACGAGTCCGTCAAGTACGCGAAGGAGCGCGAGGCGTTCGGCCGTCCCATCGGCCGGAACCAGGCGATCGCCTTCAAGATCGCCCGGATGGAGGCACGGGCCCATGCCGCCCGCGCCGCCTACTACGACGCCGCGGCCCTCATGCTGGCGGGCAAGCCGTTCAAGAAGCAGGCTGCCATCGCCAAGCTGGTCGCGTCGGAAGCGGCGATGGACAACGCGCGCGACGCGACGCAGATCCACGGCGGCTACGGCTTCATGAACGAGTACGCGGTGGCCCGGCACTACCGGGACAGCAAGATCCTCGAGATCGGCGAGGGCACCACCGAGGTCCAGCTCATGCTCGTGGCGCGGGAGCTCGGCCTGTGAGCGCTCAGCGACGCGTCACCCAGCGGGGACTGTGGTTCGAGGAGTTCGAGGTCGGCACGGTCTACGAGCACCGCCCCGGGCGCACCGTCACCGAGGCCGACAACGTCGCGTTCACCACGATGACGATGAACACGCAGGCGCTGCACCTCGACGCCGCCTACAGTGAGGGCACCGAATTCGGTGAGCGCCTGGTGAATTCGATGTTCACCCTGTCCACCCTCGTCGGATTGTCGGTGGCGCAGCTGACCCAGGGCACGATCGTCGCCAACCTCGGCTTCTCGGAGATCAAGTTCCCCGCGCCGGTCCGCCACGGCGACACCCTGTACGCCGAGACCCTGGTCACCGACAAGCGCGAGTCCAAGTCCCGTCCGGGGCAGGGGATCGTCACGCTCGAGCACACGGCCCGCAACCAGCACGGCGACGTCGTCGCGGTCGCGGTGCGCCAGACACTCGTGCAATGCCGGCCCGCCGACGACACGCAGAAGGGATAGGGGACAAGCATGGGTTCCGTCGACTCCGTGGGTGGTCCGGCGTGGTTGTTCTGTCCGGCCGATCGTCCGGAGCGGTTCGGTAAGGCGGCCGCGACGGCGGATGTGGTGATCCTCGATCTCGAGGACGGGGTGGCGCCGGGGGACAAGGACTACGCGCGCCGGTGCCTGCAGGACACCCCGCTCGATCCGGCCCGGACGGTGGTGCGGCTCAACCCGGCCGGCACGGCCGACCACCTCGCCGATCTCGAGTCCCTCGCGAAGACCCCCTATTCCCGCGTGATGCTGGCCAAGTGCGAGTCGGCGCAGCAGGTGACGTCGCTGGCGCCGCGGGAGGTGATCGCGCTGATCGAGTCCCCGCTGGGGGCGTTGAAGGTCGACGAGATCGCCCTGGCGGCGGGCACGGTCGGTCTGATGTGGGGTGCGGAGGATCTCGTGGTCGGCCTGGGTGGGCAGTCGTCCCGCCGGGGGGACGGGACGTATCGGGACGTGGCGCGGCACGTGCGGTCGCAGGCGTTGCTGGCGGCGAAGGCGTACGAGCGGTTCGCCCTGGACTCGGTGTATCTGAACATCAGGGATCACGACGGGTTGCGGGCGGAGGCGCTGGACGCGGTGGCGGTCGGGTTCGATGCGAAGGTGGCGATCCACCCCGGTCAGGTGGCGGTGATCCGGTCCGCGTACGCGCCGAGCGCGGAGGATGTGGCGTGGGCGCGGCGGGTGCTGGCGGCGGTGCCGGAGGAGCGGGGGGTGTTCCAGTTCGAGGGCCGGATGGTCGACGCGCCGGTGCTGCGGCACGCGGAGCAGATCCTGCACCGCTCGGTGCAGTCGGAGGCAGCGGCCGGGCAGTCGGAGGCAGCGGCCGGGCAGTCGGAGGCAGCGGCCGGCGCCTGACGGATCCGCGCTCTTGCCGGTCGTCCGCGCGGAATTCCCGCGCGGACGACCACCCGTCCCGCGCTCGGGTCACGATTGTGCTGACAGTGCGGTGCCCGGGCCGCATCATCGAAGAGATCACCCGATCGAGGAGGTCTCTATGTACAGCGTCGGCGGCCCGGCGTGGTTGTTCTGTCCGGCCGATCGTCCGGAGCGGTTCGGTAAGGCGGCCGCGACGGCGGATGTGGTGATCCTCGATCTCGAGGACGGGGTGGCGCCGGGGGACAAGGACTACGCGCGCCGGTGCCTGCAGGACACCCTGCTCGATCCGGCCCGGACGGTGGTGCGGGTCAACCCCGTCGGCACCGACGAGCACGAGGCGGACCTGAAGGCGCTGGCGGCCACCGACTACATGCGGGTGATGCTGGCCAAGTGCGAGTCGGCGCAGCAGGTGACGTCGCTGGCGCCGCGGGAGGTGATCGCGCTGATCGAGTCCCCGCTGGGGGCGTTGAAGGTCGACGAGATCGCCCTGGCGGCGGGCACGGTCGGTCTGATGTGGGGTGCGGAGGATCTCGTGGTCGGCCTGGGTGGGCAGTCGTCCCGCCGGGGGGACGGGACGTATCGGGACGTGGCGCGGCACGTGCGGTCGCAGGCGTTGCTGGCGGCGAAGGCGTACGAGCGGTTCGCCCTGGACTCGGTGTATCTGAACATCAGGGATCACGACGGGTTGCGGGCGGAGGCGCTGGACGCGGTGGCGGTCGGGTTCGATGCGAAGGTGGCGATCCACCCCGGTCAGGTGGCGGTGATCCGGTCCGCGTACGCGCCGAGCGCGGAGGATGTGGCGTGGGCGCGGCGGGTGCTGGCGGCGGTGCCGGAGGAGCGGGGGGTGTTCCAGTTCGAGGGCCGGATGGTCGACGCGCCGGTGCTGCGGCACGCGGAGCAGATCCTGCACCGCTCCGTCGAGGCCCGCTCGGGCGATCACCGAGGGGGTGCGACGGCATGACCGACACCCCGGTGCCGCCGCAGTGGACCCCCACCGAACAGGACGTCGCCGACGCCCGCATCACCGCCTTCACCCGGTGGGTCGAGCAGCGCCACGGCCTCTCTCTTCCCGACTACCACGCTCTGTGGCGGTGGTCCGTCGACGACCTCGGGCGGTTCTGGCAGGACGTGTGGGACTGGTTCGACGTGCGGTCGCGCACCGATCCGGGACCGGCGCTGGCCGACGCCTCGATGCCCGGGGCGGTCTGGTTCCCCGGGGCGCGACTGAACTACGTGGAGCAGGCCCTGCGGCACGCGCGCGACGACCGCCCGGCGATCGTGTACGTCGGCGAGGACGGGGAACGCACCGAGCTGGGCTGGGCCGAACTGCGCAGGCAGGCGGCCGCGCTGGCCGCCACGCTGCGCGAGCACGGCATCGGCGTCGGTGACCGCGTCGTCGGCTACCTGCCGAACATCCCGGAGGCCCTTGTCGCGCTGCTCGCCACCGCGAGCATCGGCGCCGTGTGGGCGGCCTGCGGCCAGGACTACTCGGCCCCCGCAGCCCTGGACCGGCTCGGGCAACTCGACCCCGCTGCCCTGATCACCGCCGACGGCTACCGGTTCGCCGGCCGCACCCACCCCCGCGCCGAGGCGGTCGGCCGGCTGCGGGAGGGGTTGCCGTCGCTGGCGCTGACCGTCGTGGTGCCCCGGCTCGGTGGTCCGCGGCAGGACCTCGAAGGCGCGCTCACCTGGGAGGCGGCGACCGTCGGGGCCCAACCCCTCGACCCCGAGCCGGTGCCGTTCGACCATCCGTTGTGGGTCGTGTTCTCCTCCGGGACCACCGGCCTGCCGAAGGGCATCGTGCACGGGCACGGCGGGGTGGTGCTCGAGCATCTCAAGGCGGTCTCGCTGCACACCGACCTCGGGCCCGACGACACCTTCCTCTGGTACACCAGCCCGAGCTGGATGATGTGGAACTTCCAGGCGGCCGGGCTGCTCGTCGGGGCCACGATCGTCTGCTACGACGGCAGCCCGTCACACCCGCGGGTCGACCGGCTGTGGCGGATCGCCGCGGAGGAACGGGTCACCGTCCTCGGCACGAGTCCCGGCTACGTGCTCGCCTGCATCAAGGCGGGCGTCGTACCCCGGCGGGACCACGACCTGTCCGCGTTGCGGGCCGTCGGGGTCACCGGGTCCACGCTGCCCGCGTCCTCGTCGCGGTGGCTGGCGGAGAACGTCGGCGAACACGTCCCGGTGATGTCCATCACCGGCGGCACCGACGTGGTGTCGGCCTTCGTCGGCGCGGTACGCACTGTCCCGGTGTGGCCGGGCGAGCTGTCGGTGCCGTACCTCGGCGTCGCACTCGACGCGTACGACGAACACGGTCGCCCGGTCCGCGACGACGTCGGGGAGCTCGTGGTGACCGCACCCATGCCGTCGATGCCGGTCCGCTTCTGGAACGACCCGGACGGGCACCGCTACCGCGAGGCGTACTTCTCCGTCTATCCCGGGGTGTGGCGGCACGGCGACTGGATCACGATCACCGGGCGCGGGACCGTGGAGATGCACGGGCGCTCCGACTCGACGCTCAACCGGCACGGCGTCCGGATGGGCAGCGCCGACATCTATCAGGCCGTCGAGAAACTCCCGGAGGTCGTCGAGGCGCTCATGATCGGCGCCGAGCAGCCGGACGGCGGCTACTGGATGCCGCTGTTCGTGGTGCTCGCCGACGGGGTCGAGCTCGACGACGAGCTGCGGGAGAAGATCCGCGCGGCAATCCGGGAGCAGGCCTCGCCGCGGCACGTCCCCGACGACATCGTCGCCGCCCCCGGTGTGCCGCACACCCGCACCGGCAAGAAGCTCGAGGTGCCGATCAAGCGGCTCTTCCAGGGCGCCGACGCGGCACGCACGGTGGATCGCAGCGCGGTCGACGCGCCGGAGCTGCTCGACTGGTACGCGGGGCAGCGGAAGGAGCCGCGGTGACCCGCGTCACCAGACGGCACATCCGGTGGGGTGAGCCTGATTGGACATCCGTCCTGCTCGGGTGATCCGATGGCCGCATGGACGTCGCGATCAAGATCTTCCTCATCCTGCACTTCATCGGCCTCGCCGGGATCATCGGCTCCTGGCTCGCCGTGATCAAGGAACCGCGCGTGGTGGCCGGCATGCTGCACGGCGCGATCCTGCAGGTGGTGACCGGTCTCGCACTGGTCGGGCTCAACGAGGCGAACGACGCCGACCTGAACCACATGAAGATCGGTATCAAGCTCGTCGTCGCCGTCGTCATCCTCGTCCTCGCGATCGTCGGCATGAAGAAGGAACGGCAGAACCCGGGCTCGACCGCCGCCCTCGCACACGCGGCCGGTGCTCTCGGTGTCCTCAACGTCGTCATCGCCGTGCTGTGGTGACGGCTCCGACACCCCCGGCGGCGAAGATGAAGCCGACCTTACCGACCCTGTAGATTGGTCCGGTGCGCAAGTCACGCGGCCGGAAGGCGACCGGCGAGTAACCTGCTCGGGCAGCTCCGCGCCGACAGGCGGGGGGATCGTTGTCCCGGCGGGTCTCGCGGCGTTCGCGCCGTTGTCCGCCGTGTAACGCTCCTCCCCTGAACTGCAGATATACCTGAGCACGGTGCTCGCCCGGGCCACCGGGCGCGACGGTCGGGCCTGCGTCCGACGGTGAGAGAGAGGTTGGGGTTTGGACTCGCTGGGTGTCGGCGGATCGGGTGCGACGAACACGAACGCGGCGAACGTGCCGGACGGTGCCTTCCCCCTCTCCCCGGCGCAGCTCGGGATGTGGTTCGCGCAACACGTCGATCCTTCCGTGCCCGCGAACATCGCCCAGTACGTCGAGCTCGTCGGCGACCTCGATGTCGACCTGCTCCGGGAGTCCAGCGCCCGCGCCGCCCTCGAGATGGGGTCCGGCTTCCTGCGCTTCCTCGAGGTCGACGCGCAGCCCTACCAGCTGGTCGATCCCAGCCTCGAGGCGCCGCTCGGGTTCGTCGACCTGCGGGCGGCGGAGAACCCTCGCGAGGCCGCGCTCGAATGGATGCGCGCCGACCGCAGCACGCCGGTCGACGTGCTCAAGGACCGGCTCATCGTGGCCACCGTCCTGCAGATCGGCGAGCGCCGCTACTTCTGGTACAACCGCGTCCACCACCTCGCCCTGGACGGTTTCGGTGCCGCCACCTTCATGACGCGCATCGCGGAGCTCTACACCGCCGCCGTCGAAGGCGCCGAGCCCAGCCCCAACAAGGCCTCGGACGTGCGCACCGTGTACGAGGCCGAGATCGCGTACCGGAACTCACCCCGGTTCCACACCGACCGCGAGTACTGGTCGACGGTCATCGAGGGCATCGAGGAACCCACCAGCCTGGCCGGCCGCACCGCCCCGCCGGCCCCCGTCAGCCGGATCGACAGCGCCGCCCTCGGCGACCGCGTCGAGCGGCTCGTCGACAGCTTCACCGAACGCGAGAACACCAGCCTCGCGACCGCGGTCATCGCCGCCTTCGCCGCCTACATGGCCCAGATGACCGGCCGCACCGACGTCGTGCTCAGCCTGCCCGTCGCCGCGCGGACCACCGCGGTGCTGCGCCGGTCCGGCAGCATGGTCTCCAACGTGGTGCCGTTGCGGCTCGACGTGGACTCCGGCACCACCGTGCGGCAGCTCGTGGAGGCGGCCACCGCCGCGGTCTCCGGTGCGCTGCGGCACCAGCGGTACCGCCACGAGGACATCGTCCGCGACGCCGGCAACGCGGCCGGCGGCCGTTCGACGTTCTTCGGGCCGTGGATCAACATCATGCTGTTCGACAACGAGGTCCGCCTCGGCGACATGGTGGGACGGATCAACATCCTGTCCACCGGTCTCATCGAGGACCTCGGCGTCAACGTCTACAAGAGCGGCGGCACGCACACCCACATCGACTTCGAGTCCAACCCCAACCTCTACGGCGCGCAGGAGTCCCGTGCGCACCACTCCCGGTTCGTGGAGTTCTTCGACCGGTTCGTCGCCTCCGATCCCGACCGGCGCGTCTGGGACCTGCCCCTCGGAACGGGCACCGAGACCGCCCAGGTGCTCACCGAGTGGAACCGCACCGAGCACCCCCTCGACCACCGCACGCTGCTGGAGGCGTTCGAGGAGCAGGTGGCGCGCACACCGGACGCCCCGGCCCTCGTGTACGAGGGCGAGAGCCTGACGTACGCCGAGTTCGACGCCCGCGCGAACGCGCTCGCGCGGCTGCTCGTCGCCCGCGGCGTGGGACCCGAGTCCCTGGTCGGGCTGTCGGTGCGGCGCTCCCTGGAACTGCTCGTCGGCATGTACGCGATCGTCAAGGCCGGCGGCGCCTGGGTGCCGATCGACCCGGACCATCCCGCGGACCGGACCGCCTACATCCTCGAGACGGCCCGGCCCGTCTGCGTGGTCACGACCGCGCGCGACGAGGTGGACCTGCCTGCCGGCCTCGACGTGGTCGAGATCGACCGCCTCGACCTCACCGGCCTGGACACGCGCCCGCTCGCCGACGCCGACCGGCTCGCGCCGGTGCGCCTCGACACCACCGCCTACGTCATCTTCACCTCCGGCTCCACGGGGCGGCCCAAGGGCGTCGCCGTCACCCACCGGGCGATCGACAACCAGATCCGGTGGATGAACGACCAGTACGCGCTGTCGGCGTCCGACGTGTACCTGCAGAAGACCGCGACGACGTTCGACGTGTCGCTGTGGGGCTTCTTCATGCCGCTGCGCGTCGGTGCGACCCTGGTCGTCGCCACCCCGGACGGCCACCGCGACCCGATGTACGTGGCCGACAAGATCGCCGCGCACGGCGTCACCGTCACCGACTTCGTCCCGTCGATGCTCACCGTGTTCGTCGCCAATGCCCGCCCCGGCTCGTGCGACACGCTGCGGCACGTGTTCGTGATCGGCGAGGCCCTGCCGGCGGAGACGGCCGCGGCGTTCGCCCAGTTGTGCAACGCGCAGCTGCACAACCTCTACGGACCCACCGAGGCCGCGGTCTCGATCACCTACCACCGCGCCGGACCCGAGGACGTGACCACCGTCCCGATCGGCGTGCCGCAGTGGAACAGCCGCGCCTACGTCCTCGACCACCGGCTGCGCCCTGTGCCGCCCGGCCGGCCCGGCGAGCTGTATCTCGCCGGTGTCCAGCTCGCGCGCGGTTACCTGAGCCGCCCCGACCTCACCGCCGACCGGTTCCTCGCCGATCCGTTCGGTGCGCCCGGCGACCGGATGTACCGCACCGGCGACCTCGTGCTGTGGCGCCTCGGCGCGGACGGTGGCGGATACCTCGACTACATCGGCCGCACCGACTTCCAGGTCAAGTTCCGCGGCCAGCGGATCGAGCTGGGCGAGATCGAGACGGTCCTGCTCGCCGCCCCGGAGGTGTCGCAGGCCGTCGTGCTCGTGGTGCCCACGGCGACGGGCGACCAGCTCGTCGGCTACCTCGTCGCCGCCCCCGGGCACGCGATCGACGCCGAGGCGCTGACCGAGGCGCTCGGGCGGGCGCTCCCGTCGTACATGGTGCCGGCCTCGCTGATGGTGCTCGAGGCGTTCCCGCTCAACACCAGCGGCAAGCTCGACCGCAAGGCCCTGCCCGAGCCGGTGTTCAACAGCGCCCGCATGTTCCGGGCGCCGCGCACCGCCGCCGAACGGATCGTGGCCGAGACGTTCTCCGAGGTCCTCGGAGTCGCCGAGGTCGGGCTCGACGACGACTTCTTCGAACTCGGCGGCAACTCGCTCGTCGCCACTCAGCTGGTCTCCCGGATCGGCTCCGCACTCGACACCCAGGTGCCGGTGCGGGTGCTGTTCGAGTCGTCCACCGTCGTGGGTCTCGCCGCCCGGGTGGCGCGCCAGTCCGGGTCCGGGGCCCGCCGGCCGCTCGTGGCGGGCTCGCGGCCGGACGTGCTGCCGCTCTCGACGGCGCAGCAGCGGATCTGGTTCCTCAACCGGTTCGACGTCGGCACCGCCGCCTACAACCTGCCCTTCACGGTGCAGCTGACCGGTCCGCTCGATCCCGCTGCCCTCGACGCCGCCTTCGGCGACGTCGTCGCCCGGCACGAGACGCTGCGCACCGTCTACCCGGCGGTCGACGGCGAACCGCAGCAGGTGATCCTGCCGGTCGAACACGTCGACAGCCGTGTGCCCGTCCTCGACATCGCCGCGTCCGATCTGCTCGCCCGGGTCGTGGCGCTGGCCGAGCGCGGATTCGACGTCACCGTCGACCTGCCGTTCCGGATCGCGCTGTATCGCCTGGCGGACGACGAGTTCGTCCTGGCGATGGTGCTGCACCACATCGCCGCGGACGGATCGTCCTTCGAGCCGCTCGTGCGCGACATCGTGGCCGCGTACGCGGCGCGGGCCGCCGGCTCCGAACCGGCCTGGTCCCCGCTGCCGGTGCAGTACGCCGACTACGCGCTGTGGCAGCGCGATGTGCTCGGTCTCGAATCCGACCCGGACTCGATCTCTGCGCAGCAGATCGCCTACTGGACCCGCGAACTCGAGGGCATCCCGGATCAGCTCGACCTGCCCGCGGACCGGCCCCGCCCGGCGGTCGCCTCCTACCGGGGCGGCAAGCGCCGCTTCGGGATCTCGCCCGAGACCCACCGGGGGCTGGCCGAGGTGGCCCGCTCGCATCAGGCGTCGCTGTTCATGGTGATGCACTCCGCCTACGCCGTGCTCCTGTCGAGGCTGAGCGGATCCGACGACATCACCGTCGGCAGCGTCGTCGCCGGCCGCGGCGATCGTCTCCTCGACGACCTGATCGGCATGTTCGTCAACACGCTGGTGCTGCGCACCCGGGTCGATCCGGGGGCGCGCTTCGAGGAACTCCTCGACCGGGTCCGCGACTCCGACCTGAGCGCCTTCTCCAACGCGGACGTCCCGTTCGAGCGGCTCGTGGAGGTCCTCAAGCCGCCCCGTTCCACGGCCCGTCACCCGCTGTTCCAGGCCGCGCTCGCCGTGGAATCTCCGGGCACGCGCGACATCTCGTTCTCCGGCGTGCGCGCCACCGCGGCCGAGCTGGACGTACCGATCGCGAAGTTCGACCTGCAGCTGTGGCTCGTCGAGCGCACCGACGACGCGGGCCGCCCGGCCGGTGTCGACGCCGTGTTCGAGTACGCGACCGACCTGTTCGACGCCGACACCGTCGACGTCTTCGGGCAGCGTTTCGTGCGGATCCTCGAGGCGATCGTCGCCGACGCCGCCACGCCCGTCGGTGACATCGACATCCTTGCGCCCGAGGAGTCGGCGCGGCTCGCCTCGGTCCGTGGCCCCGGGCTCCACCGCAGCGAGCGGCCGCTCGTCGAGTTGCTCACGGCCGGTGCGGATCTCGCTCCCGACACGGTCGCCGTCCGGTGCGGCGACTCCGCTCTCACCTACCGCGAGCTCGACGAGTGGTCCAATCGTCTCGCGCGCGTCCTCATCGACAGTGGCGTCGGTCCCGAAACAATTGTGGCACTGGCATTCCCGCGTTCGGCGGAGATGGTGCACTGCGTGTGGGCCGTAGCCAAGACCGGCGCCGCGTACGTGCCGATCGATCCCGCGCACCCGATCGAGCGCATCCGGCACATCGTCGGGGACTCCGGCGCCGTGCTCGGCCTGACCACCGCCGGGCACCTGCCGGGGCTGCCCGCGGACTTCGACTGGAACGCCCTGGACGACGCCGAGACCGTCGCGGCGATCGCGCGGGCGTCCGCCGCGCCCGTCCGCGACGCGGACCGGCTCGCCTCGCTGCGCCTGGACCACGTCGCGTACATGATCTACACCTCGGGCTCGACGGGCCTGCCGAAGGGCGTCGCCGTGACCCACCACGGGCTCGCCGCGCTGGTCCAGGAGAGCGTCGAACTCTACGGCGTCACCGACCGGTCCCGGGTGCTGCACGTGTGCGCGCCCAGCTTCGACCCGTCGGTGCTCGAGTGGCTGATGGCCGGCGCCTCCGGCGCCGAGCTCGTGGTGACCCCCGCGAACGTGCTGGGCGGCACCGAACTGCACGACCTGATCAAGGCGCACGGGGTGACCCACGCCGTCATCACTCCCGCCGTGCTCGGTTCGGTCGACCCCCGCGACCTCGACACGTTGCGCGTCCTCAACGTCGGCGGCGACGTCTCCACCGGCGACCTGGTCGCCCGCTGGTCTCCGGGCCGCCGCTACTTCAATGCGTACGGCCCCACCGAGACCACGATCGTCACCACCCGTGGCGAACTGCGCCCCGGGGAGCCCATCACCATCGGCACGCCCGTCGCCGGCGTCGGTGCCCTGGTGCTCGACCCGCGTCTGCACCCCGTCCCGGTCGGCGTGTCCGGCGAGCTGTACCTGACCGGGGACGCCCTCGCCCGTGGCTACCACCGGCGACCGGCGCTGACGGCGGACCGCTTCGTCGCCTCCCCGTTCGGCGCGCCGGGCGAGCGCATGTACCGCACCGGGGACGTCGTGCGGTGGGACGACGAGGGCCGGCTGGTGTACGCCGGACGGACCGACTTCCAGGTCAAGGTCCGCGGTTACCGCATCGAGCTCGGTGAGATCGACGCCGCCTTCCTGTCCCACCCCGCCGTCGACTTCGCCACCACGATCGGGCACGAGACGCCCTCGGGCCAGACCACTCTCGTCACCTATGTCCACGGCGAGGCCGGCCTCGACAGCGACGAACTCACCGAGTACGTCGCCGGATTCCTGCCGTCCTACATGGTCCCCTCGGTGTGCGTCGTCCTCGACATCGTCCCCCTCACCCCGAACGGGAAGGTGGACCGCAAGGCACTGCCCGAGCCGGTGTTCGAGGCGCGGACCTTCCGCGCCCCCACCACGCCGATCGAGGAGATCGTCGCGGGCACGTTCGAGGACGTCCTCGGTATCGACCGCGTCGGACTGGACGACGACTTCTTCGAACTCGGCGGCAACTCGCTCGTCGCGACACAACTCGTGTCCCGGCTCGGCGCGGCCCTCGACACCCAGGTGCCCGTGCGCCTGCTGTTCGAGGCGTCGACCGTCGTCGCGCTGGCCGCGCGGGTCGAACACCGGGCCGGCGCCGGTCGGCGCATCCCGCTCGTGGCCCGGCCGCGCCCCGACCGGATCCCGCTGTCCCTGGCCCAGCAGCGCATGTGGTTCCTCAACCGATTCGAGCCCGAGTCGGCCACCTACAACCTGCCCTTCGCCCTGCGGCTGTCCGGTGAGCTCGACATCACCGCGCTGCAGGTCGCGATCATGGACGTCATCGACCGGCACGAGTCGCTTCGCACCGTCTACCCGGAAGGGCCGGACGGGCCGATGCAGGTCGTCACGGACGCCGCCACGGCGGTGCCCAACCTGACGCCCACGTTGATCACGGAAGAGGATCTGCAGCAGGAGATCTCGGCGCTGGCATCCACCGGGTTCGACGTGACCCGCGAGGTGCCCATCCGGGCCCACCTGTTCGAGATCGGCCCGACCGAGCACGTGCTCGCGATCGTCATGCACCACATCTCCGCCGACGGCTGGTCGATGGGACCCGTCGCGCGCGACGTCATGGCCGCCTACGCCGCGCGCATCGAGTGGGAGCGCCCCGCGTGGCCGCCGCTGCCGGTGCAGTACGCGGACTACACGCTGTGGCAGCACGAACTGCTCGGCTCCGAGGGCGACCCGGAGTCGCTGATCGCCGATCAGCTCGCATACTGGCGCAACACCCTCGCCGGGCTGCCCGACCAGCTCGACCTGCCGTCGGACCGGCCCCGGCCGGCACGGCAGTCGTTCCGCGGCGGGACCGAACGATTCGTCGTGTCCTCCGAGATCCACTCCGCGCTCGACGAGGTCGCGCGCCGGCAGGGCACCACCCTGTTCATGGTGGTGCACGCGGCGCTGTCGGTGCTGCTGGCGCGGTTGTCGGGCACCGACGACATCGCCATCGGCACCCCGGTGGCCGGCCGCGGCGAGCAGGAACTCGACAACGTGGTCGGCATGTTCGTCAACACCCTGGTGCTGCGCACCCAGGTGGACCCGAACCGGCCGTTCACCGAGCAGCTCGCCCGGGCCCGCGAGGCGGCGCTCGGGGCGTTCGCGCACGCGGACGTGCCGTTCGAGCGGCTGGTGGAGGTGCTCAATCCCGCCCGGTCGACGGCGCGGCATCCGCTGTTCCAGGTCATGCTGGCCTTCCAGAATCTCGGATCGACCCACGTGGAGCTGCCCCGTCTCGTCCTGGAGACGCAGGCCATCGATACCTCGGTGGCGAAGTTCGACCTGCAGCTGACGCTGTCCGAGTCCTCGGACGACGGCCGCGCCGACGGGCTCGTCGCCGAGATCACCTATGCGACGGATTTGTTCGATGCGTCGACGGTGGCGGGGTTCGCGGCGCGGTTCGTGCGGGTGCTCGAGGAGGTGGTGGCGGATCCGTCGGTGGCGGTGGGCGACCTGGAGATCCTCGAGCCGGTGGAGCGGTCGCGGGTGCTCGAGGTGTGGAACGACACGGCACATCCGGTGCCGTCGGTGACGTTGGTGGGGTTGTTCGAGGAGCGGGTGCGCCGGTCGCCGGAGGCGGTGGCGGTGGTGTTCGGGGACGAGTCGTTGACGTACGGCGAGTTCGCCGGGCGGGTGCGCCGGTTGGCGCGGCATCTGGTGTCGGTGGGGGTGGGGCCGGAGTCGCTGGTGGGGTTGGCGATGCGCCGGTCGGTGGATCTGCTGGTGGGGATGTACGCGGTCGTGGAGGCCGGGGGCGGGTATGTGCCGGTGGATCCGGATCAGCCGGCGGAGCGCAACGGCTACATCCTCGAGGTGGCGGAACCGGTGGTGGTGCTGACCACGACGCGGGACGGGTTCGAGGCGCCGGCGGAGTCGTCGGTGCGTGTGCTGGCGGTCGACGCGGTGGACGTCGCGGCGCTGTCGGATGCGCCGTTGACCGATGCGGACCGGACGGCGCCGTTGCGGCCGTCGAACACGGCGTATGTGATCTTCACGTCGGGGTCGACGGGCCGGCCGAAGGGTGTGGGCGTCTCGCATGCGGCGATCGTCAATCGTCTGGTGTGGATGCAGGGGCGGTACGGGCTGACCGCCGAGGATGTGGTGTTGCAGAAGACGCCGTTCACGTTCGATGTGTCGGTGTGGGAGTTCTTCTGGCCGTTGCAGGTCGGGGCGCGGCTGGTGGTGGCGGCGCCGGACGGCCACCGTGACCCGGGGTATCTCGCTGCGGTCATGCGCGCACGGTCGGTGACGGTCGCGCACTTCGTGCCGTCGATGCTGGCGGTGTTCGTCGCGGAGTCCGCGGTCGGCGGGATCTCGTCGTTGCGGTACGTCTTCGCGTCGGGTGAGGCCCTCGCCGCCGCCGTCGCCGCCCGGGTGCGGTCGGTGCTGCCGGGTGTGAGCGTGCACAACCTGTACGGGCCGACCGAGGCCGCGGTGGACGTGACGTTCCACGAGGTGACCGACGCGGACGTGGTGTCGGTGCCGATCGGTGCGCCGGTGTGGAACACGCGGGTGTACGTGCTCGACGCCCGGCTGCGCCCGGTCCCGGTGGGGGTGGCCGGGGAGCTGTACCTGGCCGGGGTGCAGCTGGCCCGCGGCTACGTCGGTCGGGCGGACCTGACGGCCGACCGGTTCGTCGCGTCGCCGTTCGGCGCGCCGGGGGAGCGGTTGTACCGCACGGGCGACCTGGTGACGTGGACCGAGGGCGGGGAACTCGAGTACATCGGGCGCACGGACTTCCAGGTCAAGCTGCGCGGCCTGCGCATCGAGCTGGGCGAGATCGAGGCGGCGCTGCTGCACGTGCCGGCGGTGGAGCAGGCAGTGGTACTGGTCCGGTCGGATCAGCTGGTGGGGTACGTCGTGCCGGCCGCCGGTGCCGTGTTCGACGAGGGCGCGGCCCGGTCGGCGGTGGGGCAGATGCTCCCGTCGTACATGGTGCCGTCGGCGTTCGTGGAACTGGACGCGCTGCCGCTGAACGCGTCGGGCAAGCTGGACCGTAAGGCGTTGCCGGAGCCGGTGTTCGAGGTCAAGGCGTTCCGGGCCGCGACGACTCCGGTGGAGGAGATCGTGGCGGGTGTGTTCGCCGAGGTGCTCGGTCTCGACCGGGTGGGCCTCGACGACGACTTCTTCGCCCTCGGCGGCAACTCGCTGATCGCCACGCAGGTGGTCTCGCGGATCGGTGCGGCGCTCGATGCGTCGGTGCCGCTGCGGCTGCTGTTCGAGAACTCGACCGTCGAGACGTTGGCCGCCCGGATCGACGGTCACGACGGCCCGGCGCGACGGGCCCCGCTGGTGCCGCAGCCCCGGCCCGAGCGGGTGCCGCTGTCGCTGGCCCAGCAGCGCATGTGGTTCCTCAACCGGTTCGATCCCGACTCGACGGCGAACAACATCCCCGTCGCCGTCCGCATGTCCGGCCGGCTCGACGTCCCGGCGCTCGAGGAAGCGGTGTGTGACGTCCTCGCCCGCCACGAGTCGCTGCGCACCGTCTACCCCGACCTCGACGGGTACGGCTACCAGAAGGTGCTCGCCCCGTCCGAGGTTCGCGTCTCGCTCGAGCCCGTGCGGATCGAGCCGGCGCAGCTCCCCGGCGAGCTGCGGGCGCTGGCGGCCACCCACTTCGACGTGTCCACCGACGTCCCGATCGTCGTGCGCCTGCTGTGCCTGAGTCCCGAGGAGCACGTGCTCGTCGCGGTCATGCACCATATCGCCGGCGACGGCTTCTCGATGGGGCCGCTCACCCGCGACATCATGGTCGCCTACGCGGCCCGGTCGCTCGGCAACGAGCCCGCCTGGGAGCCGCTGGAGATCCAGTACGCCGACTACACCCTGTGGCAGCGCGACGTGCTCGGCTCCGAGGGCGACCCGGACTCCGTCGTCACCCGTCAGCTCGAGTACTGGAAGCAGGCGCTCGACGGATTGCCGGACGGGCTCGACCTGCCGACCGACCGGCCGCGGCCCGCGGTCGCGACGAATCGTGGTGCGACACATCGCCTCACCATCGACGAGTCGCTGCACGCCGCGCTCGGCCGGCTCGCCGGGGAACAGCGCGCGACGGTGTTCATGGTGGTCCACGCGACCCTGGCGCTGCTGCTGGCCCGCCTCGGCACGTCCCGGGACATCGCCGTCGGCACCCCGGTGGCCGGCCGCGGGGAACGCTCGCTCGACAACCTGATCGGCATGTTCGTCAACACCCTGGTGCTGCGCACCGAGGTGGACACTGCCGACACCTTCGCCGAACTGCTCGCCCGGGTGCGCGAGGTCGACCTCGGGGCCTTCGCGCACGCCGAGGTGCCGTTCGAGCGTCTCGTGGACGTGCTCGCGCCGGAACGCACCCAGGCCCGGACTCCGCTGTTCCAGGTCATGCTGGCGTTCCAGAACATCGGCGACGTGGCCCTGGAACTGCCGGGGCTGTCCGTCGCGCAGCTGCCCCTCGACGCGGGCGTGTCGAAGTTCGACCTCATGGTCACGATCCTCGAGGGTCAGGCGGCCGGCACCGACGCGGGCGACCTCGCCGTCGAGATCTCCTACGCCACCGACCTGTTCGACGCCCCGACCGTGGCCGCCGTCGGCGACCGGTTCGTCCGGCTGCTGCGGCTGGTGACCGAGCAGCCCGACGTGCCGGTCGGCGACCTGCCGATGCTGCCGGGCGCGGAACTCGACGCGGTCGAGCAGCTCGCGCGGGGGCCCCGCCGCACGCTCGACTGCGGGGCCACGCTGGTCGATCTCCTCGCCCAGCAGGCGGCCCGCACCCCCGACGCCGTGGCGATCGAGTCGGGTGAGTCGGCGCTGACCTACCGCGAGTTCGGCTCCCGGGTCAACGCGCTGGCGCGGTATCTCGTCGCGCGCGGCGCGGGACCGGACACGGTGGTCGCGGTGGCCGCCGGCCGCTCCACGGAGATGCTCGTGGCGATCCACGCGGTCCTCGCCGCCGGGGCCGCTTACGTCCCGCTCGACCCGGACCAGCCGGCGGACCGGATCACGTACGTCCTCGAATCCGCCTCGCCCGTCCTGGTTCTCACCAGGTCCGGGCGGGACCGCCTGCCCGGTGCGGACGCGGTGCCGGTCGTGGCGCTCGACGAGGCCGACACCGCGCCGTACGGCGACGCGCCGCTGACCGACGCCGACCGGCTCGCGCCGCTGCGGCCGCAGCATCTCGCGTACGTGCTCTACACGTCCGGCTCCACCGGTCGGCCGAAGGGCGTGGCCGTGCCGCACGCCGCCGTGGTCAACCAGCTGCTGTGGATGCGGGACCGGTTCGGCCCGACGGCCGGCGACGTCCTGCTGCTCAAGACCCCCGCCACCTTCGACGCCTCGGTGTGGGAGATCTTCCTGCCCCCGCTGGTGGGGGCGCGGATCGTGGTGGGTGCGCCCGACCTGCACCGCGACCCCGCCGGAATGGCGGCGGCGATCGCGCGTCACGCCGTCACGGTGGCCCAGTTCGTGCCCGCCGTCTTCGACGCGGTCCTCGAACACCTCGACCGGACGACCGCCGCGTCCCTGACCCAGGTCTTCTGCGGCGGCGAGAGCCTTCCGGCCGAAACCGTCGCACGGTTCCGCGCACTGAACGACGCGCCCGTCCACAACCTGTACGGACCCACCGAGACGACGATCCAGACCGTCCACCGCACGGCGGGTGCCGACGACGCCGGGGCGGTGCCGATCGGTACGCCGGTGTGGAACACCGACGCGCTCGTGCTCGACGAACGGTTGCACCCCGTGCCCGTCGGCGTCGCCGGCGAGCTCTATCTCACCGGTGTCCAGCTGGCCCGCGGCTATCACGGCCGCGCGGATCTGACGGCCGAGCGGTTCGTCGCGAACCCCTGGGCCGCCGGCGAGCGGATGTACCGCACCGGCGACCTCGCGCGGTGGACCGCCGCGGGCGAGCTCGACTACCTGGGCCGCACGGACCTGCAGGTCAAGCTACGCGGGCTGCGCATCGAACTCGGGGAGGTCGAGTCGCAGCTCGCCGCCCTCGACGAGGTGCGCCAGGCCGTCGCCGTGGTGCGCGAGGACCCGCGCTTCGGGCCGCAGCTGGTCGGCTACGTCGTCCCCGAGCCGGGTGCGGAGTTCGATCCCGCGAAGGCGAAGGACGCGCTCGCGGCCACGCTGCCGTCGTACATGGTGCCCTCCGCGTTCGTCGCACTGGACGCTTTCCCGCTGAACGCCAGCGGCAAGATCGACCGGCGCGCGCTGCCGGCCCCCACCTTCGAGGTGCGCACCTTCACCCCGCCGCGGACCCCGGTCGAGGAGATCGTCGCGGGCGTGTTCGCCCAGGTACTGGGCGTGCCGCGGGTCGGCCGCGACGACGACTTCTTCGACCTCGGCGGCAACTCGCTCGTCGCGACGCAGGTCGCGGCCCGCCTCAGCGAGGCGCTCGACGCGTCGATCCCGGTGCGGGCCCTGTTCGATGCCCCGACCGTCGAGGCCCTCGCGGTGCGGGCCGAGCAGGAGGCCGGCGCCGGCCGCCGCACGCCGCTGGTCCCGTACGAGCGGCCCGAGCGCATCCCGCTCTCGCCGGCGCAGCAGCGCATGTGGTTCCTCAACCGCTTCGACCCCGAGTCGGCGGTGAACAACGTGCCGATCGGCGTGCGCTTCACCGGCGCCCTCGACGTGCCCGCGCTGCGCGGGGCGATACGGGACCTGACCGAGCGCCACGAGGTGCTGCGCACCGTCTACCCCGACGTGGACGGCACCGGCTACCAGCAGATCCTGCCGGAGTCCCCGGTGCGGCTCGTGATCGAACGCATCGACGCGCAGGCCCTGCCGGACCGCGCCCGCGAACTGGTGACGCGCGGATTCGACGTCACCACCGAGGTGCCCTTCCGCGCGGTGGTCTTCGAGCTGAGCCGGACCGAGCATGTGCTGCTGTTCGTCGCCCATCACATCGCCACGGACGGGTTCTCGGTGCGTCCGCTCGCCCGCGACGTGATGGTCGCCTACGCGGCCCGCACCCGCGGTGAGCTGCCCGGCTGGGCACCGCTCGAGATCCAGTACGCGGACTACGCCCTGTGGCAGCGCGACGTGCTCGGCTCCGAGGACGAACCGGGATCCGTGGCCGCCGAGCAGGTGGAGTTCTGGAAGCGCACCCTCGCCGCCCTGCCCGACCAGCTCGACCTGCCCTCCGATCGTGTCCGTCCCGAGCGGGCCTCCGGGCACGGCCGCACCAGCCGCTTCCGCGTCGAGGAGGCGCTCCACGACCGCCTGCAGAACCTCGCGCACGAGAAGAACACGTCGCTGTTCATGGTCGTGCACGCGGCGCTCGCGGTGCTGCTGGCCCGGTTGTCCGCGACCGAGGACATCGCGATCGGCACGCCGGTCGCCGGCCGCGGCGAGGCCGCCCTCGACGACCTCGTCGGCATGTTCGTCAACACCCTCGTCCTGCGCACCGACGTGCGGGGCGGGCAGTCCTTCGCGGACCTGCTGAGCGCGGTGCGCGAGAACGACCTCGATGCCTTCGCGCACGCGGACGTGCCGTTCGAACGGCTGGTGGAGATCCTCGATCCGGAACGCTCCCAGGCCCGGCACCCGCTGTTCCAGGTGGCGCTGACCTTCCAGAACATCGGACAGGCCGAGTTCGAACTCGACGGCCTCGCTCTGGAGGCGCTCGACTACGACCCGCCCACGGCGAAGTTCGATCTGCAGTTCACCTTCTCGGAGCAGGTGGCCCCGGACGGCTCGGCCGCCGGCATCGATGCCGCCGTGACCTACGCCACCGACCTGTTCGACGAGCTGCGGGTCGCCGCGTTCGCCGAGCAGCTGCTGCGGATCCTGCGGGCCGTGGCGGCCGACGCGTCGGTCGCGGTCGGTGACATCGAGATCGTCGACGAGTTCGAGCGCGAGCTCGTGGTCTCCCGGTGGAACTCGCTGGGCGACGACGTCGCCCCGGCGGACGTGACGCTGGTGGACATGTTCGAGGCGCGCGTCGCCGCCGCACCCGGCGACATCGCGGTGCGGTTCGGCGACGAGGCGCTCACCTACGCCGAGTTCGCCTCTCGGGCGCGGCGACTGGCCCGGCACCTGATCTCCGTGGGTGTGGGTCCGGAGTCGCTCGTGGCGGTCGCGCTGCCGCGGTCGCTGGATCTGGTGGTCGCGCTCGTCGCGGTGCTCGAGGCCGGCGGCGGGTATCTGCCGGTGGACCCGAACTACCCGGCCGACCGGATCGAGTTCATGCTCACCGACGCCGCGCCGGCCGCGGTGCTCACCCTCTCCGGCACGGGGGTCGACGTGCCCACCGCGGTGCCGGTGGTCGAGCTCGACACCGTCGACCTGTCGGGGGTGGACGACGCGCCGATCCGCGACGAGGAGCGCACCGCGCCGCTCGACGCCACGAATCTCGCGTACGTCATCTACACCTCCGGGTCCACGGGCCGGCCGAAGGGCGTGCTGATCCCGCACCGGAACGTGGTGCGGCTGATGGTCAACACCGAGTCGGTCTACGGTTTCGGCCCGTCGGACGTGTGGACGATGTTCCACTCGTACGCGTTCGACTTCTCGGTGTGGGAGCTGTGGGGTCCGCTGCTGTACGGCGGCACCCTCGTCGTCGTGGACTGGTTCACCTCGCGCTCGCCGGAAGCGTTCCGCGAGTTGCTCGTTCGCGAGGGTGTGACGGTGCTGAATCAGACGCCGTCGGCGTTCTACCAGCTCGCCGAGGCGGACCGCACGGCCGGCGGGACCGGTGGCGAGCTGGCCCTGCGGTACGTGATCTTCGGTGGTGAGGCGCTCGAGCCGCGCCGCCTGGAGGGCTGGTTCGCCCGGCACGGGGACACCTCGCCGCGGCTGGTGAACATGTACGGCATCACCGAGACCACGGTGCACGTGTCGTACCGGGAGATCGGTGCGGACCTGGCCGAGGCCGGTTCGGCGAGCATCGTGGGCGTGCCGATCGCGGGCCTGCGGGTCTACGTCCTCGACACCCGTCTCAACCCCGTCCCGGTGGGCGTGGCCGGTGAGATGTACGTCGGCGGCGGGCAGCTGGCCCGCGGATACCTGGGCCGTCCGGACCTGTCCGCGGCCCGGTTCGTGGCCGATCCGTTCTCCGCCGACGGCGGATTGCTCTATCGCACCGGCGATGTGGCGCGCTGGGCGGTCTCGGGTGACCTCGAGTACCTCGGCCGCGCGGACGACCAGGTCAAGATCCGTGGCTTCCGGATCGAGCTCGGCGAGGTCGAGTCGGCCGTGCTGGCCCAGCAGCCGGTCGGGCAGGCCGCGGTGATCGTGCGCGAGGACGCCCCCGGGGCGGCGCGGATCGTCGCGTACGTGGTGCCGGCGGACGGCGCGACCGTCGACGTCGAGGAACTGCGCGCCGGGGTGGGCGCGCTGGTGCCGGAGTACATGGTGCCGTCGGCGTTCGTGGTGATCGACGCGATTCCGTTGACGGTCAACGGCAAGCTCGACCGCCGGGCGCTGCCGGAACCGGTGTTCGAGACCCGGGTCTTCCGGGCGCCGTCGACCCCGGTCGAGGAGATCGTCGCCGGCACGTTCGCCGAGGTGCTCGGCGTCGAGCGGGTGGGTGCGGACGACGACTTCTTCGAGCTCGGCGGCAACTCGCTGATCGCCACGCAGGTCGTCTCGCGGCTCGGGGCGGCGCTCGACACGCAGGTTCCGGTGCGGACCCTGTTCGAGGCGTCGACCGTCGCCGCGCTCGCGGCGCGGGTCGAGCAGGACGCCACCGGCGGCGGCCGGGTGCCGCTGACGGCGCGGACGCGTCCGGAACGCATCCCGCTGTCGCCGGCGCAGCAGCGCATGTGGTTCCTCAACCGCTTCGACCCGGAGTCGACGGCCTACAACATCCCGATGGCCCTGCGGCTGACCGGTGACCTCGACGTCGACGCGCTGCGCGCCGCCGTGGCCGACCTGGTGGCCCGCCACGAGACGCTGCGGACCGTGTACCCGGAGACGAACTCCGGTCCGGTGCAGGAGATCCGGCCCGCCACCGCGGTGCCGATCGGTCTCGAGCCGGTCGACGTCCCGGCGGCCGAGCTGGAGTCGCGGCTGCGCGCACTCGCGTCGACCGGCTTCGACGTCACCCGCGAGATCCCGCTGCGGATCGCGCTGTTGCGCCTCGCGCCCGCCGAATACGTCCTGGTCACCGTGGTGCACCACATCGCCGCCGACGGCTCGTCGATGGTCCCGATGGCCCGCGACGTGATGACCGCGTACGCCGCCCGGGCCGCCGGCACCGAACCGGCGTGGGCGCCGCTCGAGCTGCAGTACGCGGACTACGCGCTGTGGCAGCGGGAACTGCTCGGCTCCGAGGACGACCCCGAGTCGCTCGCCGCCCGGCAGCTCGACCACTGGCGGACCGCGCTCGCCGACCTGCCGGACCAGCTCGACCTGCCCACCGACCGGCCGCGTCCGGCGCAGCAGTCGTTCCGCGGCGACCGGGTCGAGTTCACCGTGGACGCGGACGTGCACGCCGCGTTGCGCGATCTCGCCCGCGCCCGCAACGCGACCGTGTTCATGGCGATGCACGCCGCGTTCGCCACGCTGCTCGCCCGCCTGTCCGGATCCGCCGACATCGCGGTGGGCACGCCCATCGCCGGCCGCGGCGAGGCCGCCGTCGAGAACCTGATCGGCATGTTCGTCAACACGCTGGTCTTCCGGCTCTCCGTCGACGGCGGCCGCTCGTTCGACGAACTGCTCGCGGCGGCCCGCGAAACCGACCTGCAGGCGTTCGCGCATGCGGACGTGCCGTTCGAGCGGCTCGTGGAGGTGCTCAACCCGGCTCGCTCGACCGCGCGGCACCCGCTGTTCCAGGTGGGCTTCTCGTTCCAGAACCAGCAGCGCACCGCACTGGAACTGGCGGGCCTGACCGTCGCGCCGATCGACCTCGAGGGCGGCACGTCGCAGTTCGACCTGCACCTGATCGTCAGCGACCGGTACGACGAGCAGGGCGCCCCGTCGGGGATGGACGCGATCCTGACGTTCGCCACCGACCTGTTCGACGAGTCCACCGCCCGTGCCGTGGCCGAGCGCTTCCAGCAGTTGCTCCGTGCACTCGTGCAGGCGCCGGACGTGCCGGTGGGTGACCACCCGTTGCTGCTCGCGCGCGAACAGCACGACGTCCTGACGGCGTGGAACGACACCGTCCACGAGACCGGCACGGCCGCAACGCTCGTCGACCTGTTCGACGAGCAGGTGCGCCGGGATCCCGGCGCGGTCGCACTGGTGTACGAGGGCGTTGCCGTCACATACGGCGAGTTCGGCGCCCGAGTCCACCGCCTCGCCCGGCACCTGATCGCCCTGGGCGTGGGCCCGGAGGATCGGGTGGCGCTCGTCGCGCGACGCTCGCCGGAACTCGTGGTCGGCATGTACGCGATCGCCACGGCCGGCGCCGCGTATGTGCCCCTCGATCCGGATCAGCCGGCCGAGCGCAACGCCTACATCCTCGACACCGCCGCCCCCACCTGTGTGGTCACGGTCGCGGCGGACCGGTTCGACGTGCCCGGCGTGCCGGTGGTCGAACTCGACCGCGTGGACCTGTCCGGGCTGCCGGACGCGCCGGTGACGGCGGCGGAGCGCCGCGCGCCGCTGCGCGCCGCGAACACCGCGTACGTGATCTTCACGTCCGGGTCGACGGGCCGGCCCAAGGGGGTGGCGGTTCCGCACTCCGCCGTCGTCAACCAGATGCTGTGGAAGCGGGACGCGTTCGACCTCGGACCGGACGACGCGGTGCTGCTCAAGACCGTCGCCACGTTCGACCTGTCGGTGTGGGAGTTCTGGTCGGCGCTCACCTCCGGCGCGCGCCTGGTGATCGCCACCGCCGACGGGCACCGCGATCCCGACTACCTGCTGCGGCTGCTGCGCGACGAGCGCGTCACCACGCTGCACTCGGTGCCGTCGATGCTCTCGATGCTGATGACCGCCGCCGGCGGGGAGGTCGCGCCGTCGCTGCGCCGCGTGCTCGCCATCGGCGAGGCGCTGCCGGCGGCCACTGCGCAGCAGTTCCGCGCGGACAACGCGGCGGTCCTGTTCAACCTGTACGGGCCGACCGAGGCCGCCGTGTCCGTCACCGTGCACGAGACCGACGACGCCGACACCACGGTCGTGCCGATCGGTGTGCCCGAGTGGAACACCCGGGTCCACGTGCTCGACGCGCGCCTGCGTCCGGTGCCGGTCGGGGTCGCCGGCGAGCTGTACCTGGCCGGTGCCCAGCTGGCGCGCGGCTACCACGGCCGTCCCGACCTGACCGCCGACCGGTTCGTCGCCGACCCGTTCGGCGGGGGCCGGATGTACCGCACGGGCGACATCGTGCACTGGAACCGCGGCGGCGAACTGGTCTACCGCGACCGCGCCGACTTCCAGGTCAAGGTGCGCGGCTACCGCATCGAACTCGGTGAGATCGAGTCGGTGCTGCGCGCCCGCGCCGAGGTGCGGGACGTCGCCGTCCTCGTCCGCAACGACCCGCACGTCGGAGATCGGCTGGTGGCCTACGTGGTTCCGGCCGGTGGTGCCGAACTCGACGCCGCCGCGACGAAGACCGCGCTGGCGCAGGCGCTTCCGTCGTACATGGTGCCGTCGGTGTTCGTCGTCCTCGAGGCACTGCCGCTGAACACCAACGGCAAGCTCGACCGCAGGGCACTGCCCGAACCGGAGTTCGAGGCCGGGCAGTTCCGTGCCCCCACCACCCCGGTGGAGGAGATCGTCGCCGGCATCCTCGCCGAGGTTCTCGGCATCGAACGCGCCGGCCTCGACGACGACTTCTTTGAGCTCGGCGGCAACTCCCTGCTCGCGACGCAGCTGGCCTCCCGGCTCGGCGCCGCGCTCGACACCCGGGTGTCGGTGCGGACCGTGTTCGAGGCGTCGACCGTCGCGGCGCTGGCGGGGCGGATCCAGCCGTCCGTCGGCCGCGGCGCCCGGCCGCCGCTGGTGCCGGAGCCGCGGCCCGACCGGGTTCCGCTCTCGCTCGCGCAGCAGCGGATGTGGACCCTCAACCAGGTGGATCCGGGATCGGGGGCCTACAACATCCCCGTCGCGGTGCGGCTCAGCGGCTCCCTCGACGTCGACGCGCTGCGCGCCGCCGTCGCCGACGTGATCGCCCGGCACGAGGTGCTGCGCACGGTGTACCCGGACACAGAGGACGGCCCGGTCCAGGTGGTGCTCCCGACGGCGCAGGCGCTGCCGGACCTGTCCCCGGTGCCCGTGCCCGAGAGCGAGATCGTCGACCGGCTCACCGGCGTCCTCGGCGCCGGCTTCGACGTGACGGCACCGACCCCGCCGGTGCGGGCGCGGTTGTTCCGCGTCGCCGACGACGAGCACGTGCTCGCCCTGGTGGCCCACCACATCAGCGCCGACGGCTACTCGATGCGGCCGCTCGTGCGCGACGTGATGGTCGCGTACGCCGCCCGCGCCGAGGCCCAGGTGCCCGGATGGGCGGAGCTGCCGGTCCAGTACGCCGACTACACGCTGTGGCAGCAGCGGGTGCTCGGCGACCCGGACGACCCGGACAGCGAGCTGTCCCGCCAGCTCGGGTACTGGACCGTCGAGCTGGCGGGCAGCCCCGAGCTGCTCGCGCTGCCGACCGATCGGCCGCGGCCGGCGCGGCAGTCGACCCAGGGCGACGCGGTGGCGTTCACCATCGGTGAGGCGCTCGCGCAGCGCATCGAGAAGACCGCCCGCGAACACAACGCGACGGTGTTCATGGTCGTGCACGCCGCCCTCGCGGTGCTCCTGTCGCGGCTCGCGTCCGCCGAGGACGTCGCGGTCGGTACCCCGACCGCCGGCCGCGCCGAGGAAGCTCTCGACGACCTGGTGGGCATGTTCGTCAACACGCTGGTGCTGCGCACCCGCGTGGCCGGCGGGGACACGTTCGCCGACCTGCTCGCCCAGGCGAAGGAGAAGGACCTGGCGGCGTTCGGCAACGCCGACGTGCCGTTCGAGCGGCTCGTCGACGCCGTCGGCCGTAAGCGGTCGAGCTCGTACACGCCGCTGTTTCAGGTGATGCTCACGTTCCAGAACATCGAGACCGGAACGCTGGAGCTGCCCGGACTGGCGGTCACCCCGCTCGAGGCGGGTGCCCATCAGGCGAAGTTCGACCTGCAGTGCACCTTCGTCGAGCAGTTCGCGCCCGGCGGTGGCCTCGGCGGCCTCGACGTGATCTTCACCTACGCGACCGCGCTGTTCGACCGGGAGACGGTCGAGCTGTTCGCCGAGCGGTTCACCCGCGTCCTGGACGCGGTGACGTCGGACCCCCAGGTGCGGCTGCGCGCGATCGACATCCTCACCGAGGCCGAACGGGCCCGCGTGGCCGCGCCGCGCAAGCCCCGGACCGTGGCGGACCTGCCGGACCTGGTCGCCGCCGCCGCCGAGACCGCCCCCGACACGGTGGCGCTCAGCCACGGCGGCCGGGACGTCACCTTCGGGGAGTTCGCGCAGAAACTGGCCGCGACGGCGACCGCGACGGGCGGGGCACTCACCGCGGAGGCGCTCGTGCCCGTGGTGTTGAACACCCTCATCCCCGGAGTCCTGCCCGCGCTGGGCGCCGACGGGTTCGCCGAACTGGTCCGATCCGTGCTCGCGGCGGCCGACGAGATCACCGGTAGGGGGCTCTGACCTGGGCGCTTCGTTTGCTGTCGGTCCGACCGGGATAATCGAACATCGACTGTCGTCCGACCCCGTGGGCACCGAGGTGGCCGCGGGGTCGACGGAGCGCGCACGACTGTGTGCGACACGCAGAGGTATCGGAGGATGAAGTAGATGGCTGAAGGCACGTCGGGCAAGCAGGCGCTGACGATCGCAGACCTGCCCCGGTTGCTGGCCGGAGTCGTGGACCGCGAGCCCGACCGCGTCGCCCTCGCCCACGGTGACACGCAGCTGACCTACAGCCGGCTCCAGCAGGAGATCGCCACCCTCGACGCCGCGATGGGGGGCGTGCTCGGTATCGAAGCGCTGGTCCCGGTCGTGCTGTCCAACCTCGCGCCCGCGCTTCTCGCCGACGGTGGGCTGCCCGCCGTGCTCGACTTGCTCCTCGCCGACGCCGCGTCCGTCCTCGGCGACGCGGCGGCCGCCCCCGCCGGCCCCGACCTCGGCACCCTCGCGGGCCGCTTCGACGCCCAGGTCGAGGCGACCCCGGACGCGGTCGCCCTCGAGTTCGACGGCGAGACCCTGACCTACGCGGAGTTCGACGCCCGCGTCAACCGGCTCGCGCGGCACCTGATCGGGCTCGGCGTGGGCCCGGACGCGCGCGTCGGCCTGTCGATGCGGCGGTCCTTCGACCTGCTCGTCGGCATGTACGCGATCGTCAAGGCCGGCGGGGCCTACGTGCCGCTGGACCCGGATCACCCCGCCGACCGCATCGCCTACGTCCTCGACACCGCGGAACCCGTCGCGGTGGTCACCACCGCCCGCGACCGGGTGGATCTGCCCGGATCGGTGCCCGTGGTGCTCGTCGACACCCTCGACCTCGCGGACGTATCCGCGGACCCGGTGCGCGACGACGAGCGGCTCGGCCCCCTGACCGCCGACAGTCTCGCGTACGTCATCTTCACCTCCGGCTCCACCGGCCGCCCGAAGGGCGTCGCGGTCGAGCACCGGGCCATCGTCGCGAACATCGCCTGGCGACAGGCCGAGTACGGGCTGCGCGGCGACGACGCCGTGCTGCAGAAGACGCCGTTCACGTTCGACGTGTCGGTGTGGGAGTTCTTCTGGCCGCTGCAGGTAGGGGCGCGCCTGTCGATCGCGAGGCCCGACGGCCACCGCGACCCCGCCTACCTCGCGCAGACCATGATCGAGCGCCGGGTCACGGTCGCCCACTTCGTCCCGTCCATGCTCGCGGTCTACCTCGCCGAGCCCACCGCCGCGGCCGTCACCTCGCTGCGGTATGTCTTCGCCTCGGGCGAGGCGCTGCCCGCGCAGACCGTCGCCCGATTCCACCGGATCTCCACGGCCGGGCTGCACAACCTGTACGGCCCGACCGAGGCCGCGGTCGACGTCACCTACTACGCGACCCACGGCGACGACGCGGTCGTCCCCATCGGTGCGGCCGTCGCCGACACCGACCTCTACGTCCTCGACGAGGGCCTGCGACCCGTTCCGCAGGGTGTCGAGGGAGAGCTGTACCTCGCGGGCATCCAGCTCGCGCGCGGCTACCTGCGCCGACCCGACCTGACCGCGGACCGCTTCGTCGCCGACCCGTTCGGTGCGCCCGGCGACCGCATGTACCGCACCGGTGACCTGGTCAGGTGGAACGCCGAGGGCCTGATCGAGTACGTCGGCCGCACCGACTTCCAGGTCAAGCTGCGCGGCCTGCGCATCGAGCTCGGCGAGATCGAATCCGCCCTGCTCGACCATCCCGGGGTCCGGCAGGCGGTCGTCGTCGTGCACTCCGACGAGACGCTCGGCGACCACCTCGTCGGCTACCTCGTCACCGACGGCGAACCGATCGACCGCACCGAACTGGCCGCGGCCGTGCGCCGGCGGCTGCCGGACTACATGGTGCCGTCGCTGTTCGTCGAGATGACCGAGTTCCCTCTCAACGCGTCGGGCAAGCTCGAGCGCAGGGCCCTGCCCGAGCCCGACTTCAGTTCTCTGGCAACCGAATACCGCGCACCGAGCACCCCCACCGAGGAGACGGTCGTCGCGGCCTTCGAGAGCGTGCTCGGCGTCGAGCGTCTCGGCGTCGACGACGACTTCTTCGCCCTGGGCGGCAACTCGCTGAGTGCGACGCGCGTCGTGGCACGTATCAACGCCGACCACAAGGTCCGCATCGACGTGCGGGAGTTCTTCGACGCCCCGACCGCCGCGCAGCTCGCCACGCTCGTCGACACGGCGATGGCCGCCGGCGACTCCCACCGGCCTCCGCTGGTGCCGCAGGTGCGGCCGGAGCGGGTGCCGCTGTCGCTGGCGCAGCGGCGGATGTGGTTCCTCAACCGCCTCGATCCCGGCTCGGCGGTCAACAACATCACGGTCGCACTGCGGCTGTCCGGGACGCTCGACGTCGACGCGCTCCGGGCGGCCGTGTCGGACGTGGTCGCGCGGCACGAGGTGCTGCGCACCGTCTACCCGGAGACGGAGGGGGTCGGCTACCAGCAGGTGCTGCCGGCCTCCGGCGTGGAACTGGACCTCACGCCGGCGAGGGTGACCGAGTCCGAGATCGTGTCGACGGTGGCGGGCACCGTCGCGGCCGGGTTCGACGTCACGACCGAGGTGCCCGTTCGCGTCCGTCTGCTGCAGGTCGCGGACACCGAGCACGTGCTGGTGCTCGTGGTGCACCACATCGCAGCGGACGGCTTCTCGATGGGTCCGCTCACGCGGGACGTGATGGTCGCCTACGACGCCCGTACCCGGCACGAGGCACCCGCCTGGGAGCCGTTGGCCGTGCAGTACGCCGACTACGCCATCTGGCAGCGGCAGGCCCTCGGTTCGGAGGACGATCCGCAGTCGGTCGTCACGCAGCAGATCGAGTACTGGGCGCGCCGTCTCGACGGTGTGCCCGAGCGGCTGGACCTGCCGACCGACCGGCCCCGGCCCGTCGTCGCCACCAACCGTGCCTCGGTGCACGCCTTCACCGTCGACGAATCGGTGCACCGGGGTCTCGTCCGGCTGGCGCAGGACACCCGGACGACGCCGTTCATGGTGGTGCACGCCGCCCTGGCGGCCGTCCTCAGCCGCCTGTCGGGCTCGGCGGACGTCACCATCGGCACGCCGATCGCCGGTCGCGGTGAGCAGGAACTCGACGACCTGATCGGCATGTTCGTCAACACCCTGGTGCTGCGCACCGAGGTCGCGCCGGGCGAGCCGTTCACCCGGCTCCTGGCGCGCGTGCGCGAGTCCGACCTCGCGGCGTTCGGGCACGCGGACGTCCCGTTCGAGCGGCTCGTGGAGGTGCTCGATCCGGTCCGGTCGCAGTCCCATCACCCGCTGTTCCAGGTGATGCTCGCGTTCCAGAATCTCGAACAGACCACCCTCGAGCTCGGCGACCTCGCGATCAGCCCGGTCACCGCGAATCTCGAACAGTCCCAGTACGATCTGTCGTTCATCTTCGTCGAAACGGTCGACGAGGACGGCGAGCCGGGTGGCCTCGCCTGCGACCTGCGGTACGCCACCGATCTGTTCGACGAGGCGACGATCGCCTCGTTCGTGCGGCGGTTGCTGCGGGTGCTCGGGACCGTCGCGGCCGAGCCGGCGCGGGCGGTGGGCGACGTCGAGTTCCTGTCGGAGCCCGAGCGGCGGGCGCTGACGTCGGTGCACGGCGCACCGGCCGAGCCCGCCGGCACGCTGGACGAGATCCTGTCCGCCGCCGCCCGGCGCGATCCCGGCGCCGTGGCCCTGCGGTTCGACGGCCGGTCCGTGTCGTACGGGGAGCTGGATGCGGCGTCGTCGCGCCTGGCGCGGCTGCTGATCTCCCGCGGCATCGGACCGGAAGACCGTGTGGCGCTCGCCGTCCCGCGGTCGATCGAGTCGGTGGTCGCGCTGTGGGCGGTCGTCCGGTCCGGAGCGGCGTTCGTCCCCGTGGACCCGACGTACCCGATCGAGCGGATCGCGTACATGCTGTCGGATTCCGGTGCGGCGCTGGGTATCACATCGGCCGAATCAGCCGGCGCGCTGCCGGGCACGGTGTCCTGGCTCGTGCTCGAGGAGGCGGTCGAGGCCGGCGCCGGGCTGCCGTCGGAACCGGTGTCCGACGCCGAGCGCGTACGCTCGCTGCTTCCGGCGCATCCGGCGTACGTCATCTACACCTCCGGCACGACGGGCACGCCGAAGGGTGTGGTCGTCGCGCATGCCGGCGTGGTGAACTTCTGTGCCGAACAGGTGGAACGGTATTCCGTCACCGCCGACTCCCGGACGTTGCACTTCGCGTCGCCGAGCTTCGATGCGTCGGTTCTCGAACTGCTGCTGGCGTTCGGCGCGGGCGCGACGATGGTCGTCGCGCCGACCTCCGTGTACGGCGGCGCCGAACTCGCCGGCCTGCTGGCGGACGAAGCGGTCACCCATGCCTTCGTGACCCCCGCTGCCCTCGGCTCGGTGGACCCTGCGGGCCTCGACTGCGTCCGCGTGGTGATCACGGGCGGCGAGGCGTGCTCCCCGGGCCTGGTGTCGCGCTGGGCGACGATCCTGCCCGACGGATCGCGCCGCGCGTTCTTCAACGCCTACGGTCCCACCGAGTCGACGGTGGCGTCGAACATCAGCGACGCGTTGCTGCCCGGTGATCCGGTGGTGATGGGCGGCCCCGTCCGCGGCATGCGGGTGCTCGTTCTCGACGACCGGTTGCGGCCGGTGCCGGTCGGCGTCCCCGGCGAGCTGTATCTGGCGGGAATCCAGGTGGCCCGCGGGTATCTGGGTCGGGCCGGGCTGACGGCCGAGCGGTTCGTGGCAGACCCGTACGCCACCGACGGCAGCCGGATGTACCGCACCGGTGACGTGGTGCGGTGGTTCGGCTCTCCCGGCGACGAGGCGGCCGGTGTGGTCGAGTACGTCGGCCGGGCCGACGACCAGGTGAAGATCCGCGGCTTCCGGATCGAACTCGGTGAGATCGAGGCGGCCCTCGGGCGGTGCGCCGGTGTCGCCCAGTCGGTCGCGACGGTGCGCCGGGACGGGCAGCGTGGTGAGCAGCTCGTCGGGTACGTCGTCCCCGAACCGGGCACCGAACTCGACGGCGCCGCCGTCAGGGATTCCGTGGCGCAGTTCCTGACGAGCTACATGGTGCCGCATGCGGTGGTGGTCCTGGACTCGATCCCGCTGACGCCCGGCGGCAAGCTCGACCGGCGTGCACTGCCGGAACCGGAGCAGGAGGCCCGCGTCTTCCGGGCGCCGACCACCCCGGTCGAGGAGATCGTCGCGCGGGTCTTCGCCGACGTCCTCGGCGTGGACCGCGTCGGGCTGGACGACGACTTCTTCGAACTGGGCGGCAACTCGCTCGTCGCCACGCAGGTCATCTCCCGTCTCGGCGCGGCGCTCGGCGCCACGATTCCGGTGCGGACGCTGTTCGAGGCGTCCGGGGTCGCCGCCCTGGCCGCGCGCCTCGAGCAGGCCGACGCCTCCGGCAGCCGAGCGCCGTTGGTGGCGCGGACCCGACCGGAGCGGGTCCCGCTGTCGTTGGCGCAGCGCCGGATGTGGTTCCTCAACCGGTTCGAACCGGACTCCGCGGTGAACAACATCCCGCTGGCCATCCGGCTGTCCGGACTGCTGGACCGGCACGCGCTGCAGGTGGCGGTCGCCGACGTGCTGGCCCGTCACGAGTCCCTGCGGACGGTGTACCCGGACGCCGACGGGGTGGCGTACCAGCAGGTGCTGCCGACCTCGCGGGTGATTCCCGATCTGTCGCCGATCCCGGTGTCCGAGGCCGAGCTGCTCGGCGAGGTCCTGACGATGGCCTCGGCCGGCTTCGACGTGTCGACACAGGTGCCGTTCCGGGCGCGGTTGTTCGAGGTGTCCGCGACCGAGCATGTTCTCGTCCTCGTCGTGCACCACATCGCGGCCGACGGCTTCTCCATGGGGCCGCTCACGCGTGACGTGGTGGTGGCGTACTCGGCGCGCGCCACCGGTGGGGAGCCGGAGTGGGAGCCCCTGCCGGTGCAGTACGCCGACTACGCGTTGTGGCAGCGGGAGGTTCTCGGATCGGAGGACGATCCGGACTCGGTGATCGCGAGCCAGGAAGCGTACTGGACCGGCGCGCTCGCCGGGCTGCCCGAGCAGCTCGACCTGCCGTCGGACCGGCCCCGGCCGGCGTTCGCATCCAATGCGGGTGCGGTGCACGAGTTCTCGCTCGGACCGGAACTCCATGCCGCGATCGGACGGGTGGCGCGGGAGCGTAACGTCACCCCGTTCATGGTGGTGCACGCGGCGCTGTCGGTGCTGCTGGCGCGGTTGTCGGGCACCGACGACATCGCCATCGGCACCCCGGTGGCCGGCCGCGGCGAGCAGGAACTCGACGACCTGGTCGGCATGTTCGTCAACACCCTGGTGCTGCGCACCCGGGTCGAGGGTGGGGAGTCCTTCGCGGACCTGCTCGCGCGGGTACGCGGGACCGACCTCGACGCGTTCGCGCACGCGGACGTGCCGTTCGAGCGGCTGGTGGAGGTGCTCAATCCCGCCCGGTCGACGGCGCGGCACCCGCTGTTCCAGGTGATGCTGTCCTTCCAGAACCAGGCGATGGGGTCCCTCGAGCTGCCGGGCCTGAGCGTCTCGGGCCTCGACTTCGACGCCGCGACCGCCCGGTTCGACCTGCAGTTCTCCCTCGCCGAAACGGCTGCCGAGACAGCCGATTCCGCCGGATACGCGGTCGGGATCACCTATGCGACAGATCTTTTCGATGCGTCGACGGTGGCGGGGTTCGCGGCGCGGTTCGTGCGGGTGCTCGAGGAGGTGGTGGCGGATCCGTCGGTGGCGGTGGGCGACCTGGAGATCCTCGAGCCGGTGGAGCGGTCGCGGGTGCTCGAGGTGTGGAACGACACGGCACATCCGGTGCCGTCGGCGACGTTGGTGGGGTTGTTCGAGGAGCGGGTGCGCCGGTCGCCGGAGGCGGTGGCGGTGGTGTTCGGGGACGAGTCGCTGACGTACGGCGAGTTCGCCGGGCGGGTGCGCCGGTTGGCGCGGCATCTGGTGTCGGTGGGGGTGGGGCCGGAGTCGCTGGTGGGGTTGGCGATGCGCCGGTCGGTGGATCTGCTGGTGGGGATGTACGCGATCGTGGAGGCCGGGGGCGGGTATGTGCCGGTGGATCCGGATCAGCCGGCGGAGCGCAACGGCTACATCCTCGAGGTGGCGGAACCGGTGGTGGTGCTGACCACGACGCGGGACGGGTTCGAGGCGCCGGGGGAGACGACTGTCCTGTGCGTCGACGCGGTGGACCTGTCGGGGTATTCCGATACGCCGCTCGCGGACGCGGACCGGACGGCGCCGTTGCGGCCGTCGAACACGGCGTATGTGATCTTCACGTCGGGGTCGACGGGCCGGCCGAAGGGTGTGGGCGTCTCGCATGCGGCGATCGTCAATCGTCTGGTGTGGATGCAGGGGCGGTACGGGCTGACCGCCGAGGATGTGGTGTTGCAGAAGACGCCGTTCACGTTCGATGTGTCGGTGTGGGAGTTCTTCTGGCCGTTGCAGGTCGGGGCACGGCTGGTGGTGGCGGCGCCGGACGGCCATCGTGACCCGGGGTATCTCGCTGCGGTCATGCGCGCACGGTCGGTGACGGTCGCGCACTTCGTGCCGTCGATGCTGGCGGTGTTCGTCGCCGAACCGGCCGTGGCCGGCCTCTCCGCGCTCCGCTACGTCTTCGCATCGGGTGAGGCGTTGCCGGGCGCGGTCGCGGCGCGTATGCGGACGCTGGTCCCGGGTGTGAGCGTGCACAACCTGTACGGGCCGACCGAGGCCGCGGTGGACGTGACGTTCCACGAGGTGACCGACGCGGACGTGGTGTCGGTGCCGATCGGTGCGCCGGTGTGGAACACGCGGGTGTACGTGCTCGACGCCCGGCTGCGCCCGGTCCCGGTGGGGGTGGCCGGGGAGCTGTACCTGGCCGGGGTGCAGCTGGCCCGCGGCTACGTCCGTCGGGCGGACCTGACGGCCGACCGGTTCGTCGCGTCGCCGTTCGGCGCGCCCGGGGAGCGGTTGTACCGCACGGGCGACCTGGTGACGTGGACCGAGGGCGGGGAACTCGAGTACATCGGGCGTACGGACTTCCAGGTCAAGCTGCGCGGCCTGCGCATCGAGCTGGGCGAGATCGAGGCCGCGCTCGTCGAACACACCGAGGCGGCCCAGGCGGTCGCGATGGTCCGCAACGAGCAGCTGGTGGCGTACGTCGTCCCCGCGGCCGGGACGTTCGACCACACCCTCGCCCGCCGTGCCCTCGAGGCGCACCTGCCGTCGTACATGGTGCCGTCGGCGTTCGTGGAACTGGACGCGCTGCCGCTGAACGCGTCGGGCAAGCTGGACCGTAAGGCGTTGCCGGAGCCGGTGTTCGAGGTCAAGGCGTTCCGGGCCGCGACGACTCCGGTGGAGGAGATCGTGGCGGGTGTGTTCGCCGAGGTGCTCGGTCTCGACCGGGTGGGCCTCGACGACGACTTCTTCGCCCTCGGCGGCAACTCGCTGATCGCCACGCAGGTGGTCTCGCGGATCGGTGCGGCGCTCGATGCGTCGGTGCCGCTGCGGCTGCTGTTCGAAACCTCCACCGTCGAAGCGTTCGCCGCGGAGGTCGGCCGCCAGATCGGTACCGGCGCCCGGCGCCCGCTCGAGGCGGCACCGCGTCCCGAGCGGCTGCCGCTGTCGCTGGCCCAGCAGCGTTACTGGTTCCTCAACCAGTTCGACACCTCCTCCGCGGTGGACAACATCCCCTTCGCGGTGCGGCTCCAGGGTGAGCTCGACCTGGCCGCGATGCAGGCGGCGGTCCGCGACGTGATCGGCCGGCACGAGATGCTGCGCACCTACTACCCGGACCCGGACGGCGAGCCGCACCAGATCGTGCTCCCCGTGGACGACGCGCTGCCCGACCTGACGCCGTACGACGTCACCGAGGACGACCTCACCGGCGAGATCGTCGCATTCATGTCCACGACCTTCGACGTGACACGGCAGGTGCCGGTGGCGTCGCGGATCTTCCGGATCACCGACTCCGACTACGTCCTGGCGTTCGTCGTGCACCACGTCTCCGCCGACGGCGCCTCCATGGCGCCCCTCGCGCGCGACGTCACGATCGCCTACGAGGCACGTTCCCGCGGCGAGGCGCCCGGCTGGGAGCCGCTGCCCGTGCAGTACGCGGACTACGCGTTGTGGCAGCGTGACGTCATCGGTTCGGAGGACGACCCCGACTCCGTCGCCGCCGGGCAGGTCGAGTACTGGAAGCGGACCCTGGCCGGTCTGCCCGACCAGATCGATCTCCCGGCCGACCGGCCGCGGCCCCCTCGCCAGAGCTTCCGCGGCGAATCGCTGCACTTCACCGTCGACGCCGACGTCCACCGGGGCCTGCAGGAGCTGGCGCGCCGGCACAACGCCACGCTGTTCATGGTGATCCACGCCGCCCTGGCGACCCTGATGGGCCGGCTGTCGGGCACCGACGACGTCGCGATCGGCACGCCGATCGCGGGCCGGGGCGAGCGGGTGCTCGACGATCTGATCGGCATGTTCGTCAACACGCTGGTCTTCCGCACCCGAGTGCAGTCCGACGTCGCGTTCGACGAGTTCCTGGCCCAGGTGCGCGAGACGGACCTGGGGGCGTTCGCGAACGCCGACGTGCCGTTCGAGCGCCTGGTCGAGGTGCTCAACCCCGTGCGCTCGACGGCCCGCAACCCGCTGTTCCAGGTGGGCCTGTCCTTCCAGAACCTCGCGCAGACGAAGCTGGAGCTGCCGGGGCTGACCGTCTCGCCGACGAACTTCGAACTCGAGCTCGCCAAGACCGACCTGCAGCTGACGGTCTTCGACCGCTACGACGAGGACGGGACGCCCGCCCGCATCGACGCGACGTTCACATGTGCGACGGACCTGTTCGACAAGGGCACCGTGGCCGGTTTCGCGGAGCGGTTCGTGCGGGTGCTCGAGGCGATTGTGGCCGATCCGTCGGTGGCGCTGGGTGATATCGAGATTCTCGAGGTGGCCGAGCGGGTGCGGGTGCTCGAGGCGTGGAACGAGACCGCTCGTGCGGTCGGGGGGCCGGCGACGCTGGTGGATCTGTTCGACGAGCAGGTGCGGCGCGCTCCCGACGCGCCGGCGTTGGTGTTCGAGGGTGTGACGCTCACCTACGGCGAGTTCGATGCGCGGGTCAATCGTCTTGCGCGGCAGCTTGTTGCGCTGGGTGTGGGGCCGGAGTCGACGGTGGCGCTGGCGATGCGCCGGTCGGTCGAGTTGCTGGTGGGCATGTATGCGGTGGCCAAGGCCGGTGGTGCGTATGTGCCGGTGGATCCGGATCAGCCGGCGGAGCGGACCGGGTACATTCTCGAGGTCGCGGCTCCGGTGGTGGTGCTGACCACCGGGCGGGACGCGTTCGAGGTGCCGGGGGAGAGGTCTGTCCGCACTCTGGAACTCGATGCGGCGGATCTGTCGGTGTTCGCGGACGGCCCGGTCGGCGATGCGGAGCGGCGGTCGCCGTTGCGGGCGTCGAACACGGCGTATGTGATCTTCACGTCGGGTTCGACGGGTCGGCCGAAGGGTGTGGCGGTGCCGCACGGGGCGATCGTGAACCAGTTGGTGTGGAAGCGGGCGGAGTACGAGCTCGGTGCCGACGATGCGGTGTTGCTCAAGACGGCGGCGACGTTCGATCTGTCGGTGTGGGAGTTCTGGTCGGCGCTGGTCTCCGGTGGCCGGTTGGTGATCGCCGCGCCGGACGGGCACCGCGACCCGGGCTATCTGAACGCCCTGGCGGCCGAGCAGGGGGTCACCACCCTGCACGTGGTGCCGTCGATGCTCGAGGCGTTGCTCGTCGAGTCCGGCGGCACGCTGACGAACTCGCTCCGGCAGGTGCTCGCGATCGGTGAGGCGTTGCCGGCGGCGACGGCGCGACGGTTCCTGGCGCACAACACGGCCCGGTTGGACAACCTGTACGGTCCGACCGAGGCCGCGGTGTCGGTGACCTTCCACGAGGTCGACGACGCCACCGGGGTGTCGGTGCCGATCGGTGTCCCGGAGTGGAATTCGCGGGTGTACGTGCTCGACGCGCGGCTGAATCCGGTCCCGGCCGGCGTGCCCGGTGAGCTGTACCTGGCGGGTGCGCAGTTGGCGCGCGGTTACCACGGCCGGGCGGATCTGACGGCGGAGCGGTTCGTCGCCTCGCCGTTCGGCGACGGCGAACGGCTCTACCGCACCGGCGATCTCGTCCGGTGGATCGGGACGGGCGACGGGGGCGGCGAGCTCGACTACGTGGGCCGCGGCGACTTCCAGGTGAAGGTGCGCGGATTCCGCATCGAGCTCGGCGAGATCGAGGCCGCGCTGCGCGGCATCGACGAGGTGCGCGACGTGACGGTGATCGCGCGGGACGACGAGCGTGGGGGCGCGCAGCTCGTGGCGTACGTGGTTCCGGCCGCCGGTGCGGAATTCGATGCGGCGGAGCTCAAGTCGGCCCTGTCGCAGCAGCTGCCGTCGTACATGGTGCCGGCGGCGTTCGTGGTGCTCGAGGCGCTGCCGCTGAACGTCAACGGCAAGCTCGACCGCAGGGCGCTGCCGGCGCCGGTGTTCGAGGCCCGGGAGTTCCGGGCCCCGACCACCGTCACGGAGGAGGCCGTGGCGCGGGTGTTCGCCGAGGTGCTCGGTCTCGAACAGGTCGGTCTCGACGACGACTTCTTCGAGCTCGGCGGCAACTCCCTGCTCGCCACCCAGGTGGCATCCCGGCTCGGTGCCGCGCTCGATGTCCGGGTGCCGATCCGCGCGCTGTTCGAGTCGCCCACCGTCGAGGCGCTCGCCGTGTCCGTCCAGCACCAGAGCGCCGACGCCCGGCGGCCGCTCGAGGCGCGGCAGCGTCCCGAGCGGATCCCGCTGTCGCTGGCCCAGCAGCGGATGTGGTTCCTCAACCGCTTCGACACGGACACCGCCGCGTACAACGTGCCGATGGCGATCCGGCTGACCGGAACGCTCGACGTCGCGGCGCTGCAGGCGGCGGTCGGTGACCTCGTCACCCGGCACGAGATCCTGCGGACCTACTACCCGGAGACGGCCGAGGGCCCGATCCAGGTCGTCGTGCCCGCCGCCCAGGCCGAACAGGATCTCACCCCGATCGCGGTCGGCGAGAACGACATCGTCGCGGCCGTCCGGGAACTCGGCGCCACGACCTTCGACGTCACCATCGAGGTGCCGTTGCGGGTGCGGCTGTTCCGGCTCGCCGCGAACGACCACGTGCTCGCCCTGGTCGTCCACCACATCTCGGCCGACGGTTCGTCGGCGGGCCCGCTCACCCGGGACCTGATGCAGGCCTACATCGCGCGTTCGCAGGGCGAGTTCCCCGCGTGGGCGCCGCTGCCGGTGCAGTACGCGGACTACGCGCTGTGGCAGCGGGAGGTCCTCGGGTCCGAGGACGATCCGGACTCGGTTGCGGCGAAGCAGGTGGCGTACTGGAAGAACGCGCTGGCCGGTCTGCCCGACCAGCTGGACCTGCCCACCGACCGGCCGCGCCCGGCGGTGCAGTCCTTCGCCGGCGCCCGGACCGGATTCGCCGTCGATCCGGAGCTGCACGCCCGGCTGATCGACCTCGCCCGTCGCAGCAACACGACGCTGTTCATGGTGATGCACACCGCCCTCGCGGTGTTCCTCGCGCGGATGTCCGACACGGACGACATCGCGATCGGCACGCCCATCGCGGGGCGTGACGAGCGGGCGCTGGACGATCTGATCGGCATGTTCGTCAACACCCTTGTCTTCCGCACGCAGGTCCAGCCGGATGCGGCGTTCGAGGACCTGCTGGCACAGGCCCGCGAGGCCGACCTGGGGGCGTTCGCCAATGCGGACGTGCCGTTCGAGCGGCTCGTGGAGGTGCTCAACCCCGTCCGCTCCACCGCGCGGCACCCGTTGTTCCAGGTGGGCCTGTCGTTCCAGAACGTCGCCCAGTCCCGGCTCGAGCTGCCGGGTCTGACCATCGCGAACGTCGACGCGGACATGCAGATCTCCCAGTTCGACCTGCATCTGATCGTCACCGACCGGCACGCCGAGGACGGTGCCGCGGCCGGGGTGACCGGCTTCTTCACCTATGCCACGGACCTGTTCGACGAGTCCACGGTGGCCGGTTTCGCCCGCCGGTTCCTGCGGTTGCTCGAAGCCGTGGTGGCGGACCCGTCGCTCCCGGTGGGCGATGTGCCGCTGCTCGACGACGTCGAGCGGCTCCGGGTGCTCGAGGGCTGGAACGACACCGATCACGCCGTGGACGCGTCGGTGACCCTGCCCGACCTGTTCGACGCGCAGGTGCGCCGGACTCCGGACGCCACGGCCCTGTTCTTCGAGGGTGAGACGCTCACCTACGGCGAGTTCGACATCCGCGTCAACCGGCTTGCCCGTCGCCTGATCTCGGCGGGGGTCGGCCCCGAGTCGACGGTGGCGCTGGCGATGCGCCGGTCGATCGAGCTCCTCGTCGGCATGTACGCCGTCGCCAAGGCCGGTGGCGTGTACGTGCCGCTCGACCCGGATCAGCCGGCCGAGCGGACCGGGTACATCCTGGATGCCGCGGCTCCGGTGGTGGTGCTGACCGCCGACGGGGTCGAGATCCCGGGGGACAGGTCTGTCCCGCGCCTGGCGATCGACACGGCCGACCTGTCGACCTACGCCGGTGCTCCGGTCACCGACGCCGAGCGGCGGGCGCCGCTGCGGGCGTCGAACACCGCGTACGTGATCTTCACCTCCGGTTCGACGGGCAAGCCGAAGGGTGTGGCGGTGCCGCACGGCGCGATCGTGAACCAGTTGCTGTGGAAGCGCGAGCACTTCGGCCTCGGATCGCAGGACGCGGCGCTGCTCAAGACCGCGGCGACGTTCGACCTGTCGGTGTGGGAGTTCTGGTCGGCGCTGGTCTCCGGGGGCCGGCTGGTGATCGCCGCGCCGGAGGGTCACCGCGATCCCGGCTACCTGAACGCCCTGATGGCCGAGCAGGAGGTCACCACCCTGCATGTGGTGCCGTCGATGCTCGAGGCGCTGCTCGTCGACTCCGACGGGATGCTGCCGAGGTCGCTGCGCCGGGTGCTCGCGATCGGTGAGGCGCTGCCGGCGGCGACGGCGCAGCGGTTCCTGCGACACAACAGCGCGCAGCTGGTCAATCTCTACGGCCCGACCGAGGCCGCGGTGTCGATCACCGCGGGCGACGTGGTGGGCGACGCGGGCGCCTCGGTGTCCATCGGTGTGCCGGAATGGAACTCGCGGGTCTACGTGCTGGACGGGCGCCTGCATCCGGTGCCGGTCGGCGTGTCCGGCGAGCTGTACCTCGCCGGTGCACAGCTGGCGCGCGGCTACCACGGCCGGGCGGATCTGACGGCGGAGCGGTTCGTCGCCTCCCCGTTCGGCGACGGCGAGCGGCTCTACCGCACCGGCGACCTCGTCCGGTGGGACACCACCGGCCGCCTGGAGTACCTCGGCCGCAGCGACTTCCAGGTGAAGGTGCGCGGATTCCGCATCGAGCTCGGCGAGATCGAGGCCGCGCTGCGCGGCGCCGACGAGGTGCGCGACGTGGCGGTGATCGCCCGGGAGGACGACCGGGCGGGCACGCAGCTCGTGGCGTACCTGGTTCCGGAGACGGGCGCGGTGCTCGACATCGCGCACGTGAAGTCCGGGCTCGCCGGCGCGTTGCCGTCGTACATGGTGCCGGCGGCGTTCGTGGTGCTCGAGGCGCTGCCGCTGAACGTCAACGGCAAGCTCGACCGCAAGGCGCTGCCGGAACCGGTGTTCGAGGCGCGGCAGTTCCGCGCTCCGAGCACCCCCGTCGAGGAGATCGTCGCGGGCGTGTTCGCCGAGGTGCTCGGCCTCGCCCGGGTCGGCGTCGACGACGACTTCTTCGAGCTCGGCGGCAACTCGCTGCTCGCCACCCAGGTGGTCTCCCGCATGGGGGCCGCGCTCGACGCGAAGATCCCCGTCCGGGTCGTCTTCGAGGCGCCCACGGTCGAGGCCCTCGCCGTCGCGGTCGAGCAGCACGCCGGCGGGGGCGGTCGTCCGCCGCTGGTGCCGCAGCCGCGGCCGGACCGGATCCCGCTGTCGCTGGCGCAGCAGCGCATGTGGTTCCTCAACCGCTTCGACACCGGGTCGGCGGTCAACAACATCCCGGTGGCGGTCCGGCTGACCGGAACGCTCGACGTGGACGCCATGCGGGCCGCGGTGCGCGACGTCGTCGCCCGGCACGAGGTGCTGCGCACCGTCTACCCGGAGTCCGACGGGCACGCCTTCCAGGTGGTCCTCCCGGTCGCCGAGGCCGCACCCGATCTCACGCCCGAACCGGTCTCCGAGGCCGACCTCGTCGCCCGGGTCACCGAGGTGGTCTCCGCCGGCTTCGACGTCACCGAAGAGATCCCCCTGCGCGCCAAGCTCTTCCGGATCGCCGGCGACGACCATGTGCTGGTGTTCGTCGCGCACCACATCAGTGCCGACGGCTGGTCCATGGCACCGCTGACGCGGGACGTGATGATCGCCTACGTCGCGCGCGCGGCGGGGCACGAACCGGACCGGGCGCCGCTGCCGGTGCAGTACGCGGACTTCGCGCTGTGGCAGCGGCAGGTCCTGGGATCGGAGGACGATCCGGACAGCCTCGTCTCCGCGCAGGCCGACTACTGGAAGCGGACGCTCGCCGGCCTGCCCGACGAGCTGAACCTGCCCACCGACCGGCCGCGGCCGTCGGTGCAGGCCTTCGAGGGCGGCACGGTCGAGTTCCGCATCGACGCGGCCACCCACCGGCAGGCCGCCGACCTCGCCCGGCGCAGCGGCACGACGCTGTTCATGGTCATGCACACCGCCCTCGCGGTGTTCCTCGCGCGCATGTCCGCCGCCGACGACATCGCGATCGGCACGCCGATCGCCGGCCGCGGTGAGGCCGAACTCGACGAGATGATCGGCATGTTCGTCAACACCCTGGTGCTGCGCAGCCACATCGACGCCGACGCCGGGTTCGCCGAGCATCTCGGGCACATCCGCGAGAGCGATCTCGAGGCGTTCGCCCACGCGGATCTTCCGTTCGAGCGGCTCGTCGAGATCCTCAACCCCGAGCGGTCCACGGCCCGGCACCCGCTGTTCCAGGTCGCCATGTCGTTCGAGAACCTCCCCGAGACCGGACTCGAGCTGCCCGAGCTGAGTGTGTCCACGGTGCCGTTCGACGTGGACAGCGCCAAGTTCGACCTCGCACTGACCCTGCGGGAGCACACCACCACCGAGGGCGGACCGGACGGGATCTCCGCCGAGTTCTCCTACGCGCGGTCCCTGTTCGACGCCGGCACCGTCGAGGGGTTCGCCGCCCGCTTCGCGCACCTCCTCGACGCGGCGTTGGCCGACCCGGCCCTGCCCGTCGGTGACCTGCCGCTGCTCGCGCCGCACGAGCTCGAGCGGCTGACCCACGTCCGCGGCACCGACGTCGTCAGCGGCGGAACCCTCGCCGACCTCCTCACGGCCGGTGCGGCCCTGGACCCGGACGCCACCGCCGTGCGGCACGAGGGACGGTCGATCACCTACCGCGAGCTCGACGAGGACTCGTCCCGGCTCGCGCGGCTGCTGGTCGAGCGCGGCGTAGGCCCCGAGAACATCGTCGCCGTGGCGTTCCCGCGCTCCTACGACATGGTCCGTGCGGTGTGGGCGGTGGCGAAGGCCGGCGCCGCACACGTGCCGGTCGATCCGTCGTACCCGCCGGAGCGCGTGCGCTACATGCTCTCCGATTCCCGTGCGGCCCTGGGTATCACGGGAACCGCACACCGGGCCGGCCTGCCCGACGACGCCGAGTGGCTGGTCGTCGACGATCCCGGTCTCGCACCGGACGTCGCGGCCCGCTCGTCGGCACCGATCACCGACGCCGACCGTGTCCGGCCGCTGCGCCCGCAGCACCCTGCCTACCTGATCTACACGTCGGGTTCGACGGGCCGGCCCAAGGGCGTCGTGGTCACCCACACCGGCCTCGGTGGGCTGCTGGACACGATCATCGACCTGTACGGCCTGACGTCCCGCTCGCGGTTCCTGCACATCATGTCGCCGAGCTTCGACCCGTCGGTGATGGAGTGGATCGCGGCGTTCTCCCAGGGCGCGACGCTGGTCGTCGTGCCGTCGACGATCATCGGCGGCCCCGACCTCGCGGAACTGTTCCGCACCGAACGCCCCACCCACACGATCATCACCCCCGCGGTGATCGGCACCGTCGACCCCGAGGGCCTCGACAGCCTCGAGGTGGTCGTCGTCGGTGGTGAGGCCCTGCCGCCGGAGCTGGTGAACCGGTGGGCGCCCGGCCGCACGCTGCTCAACGGCTACGGCCCGACCGAGGCGACGGTCATCTCCACCTATGCGCACGTGCGGCCCGGGGATCCGATCACGATCGGCGGCCCCGTGCGCGGCACGACCGCCCTCGTTCTCGACTCGCGGTTGCGGCCCGTCCCCGTGGGTGTCGCGGGTGAGCTGTACCTGTCGGGTGCCGCCCTCGCCCGCGGCTACCACCGGCGCACGGTGCTCACCTCGGAACGGTTCGTCGCCGATCCGTTCACGGCGGACGGCGGGCGGATGTACCGCACCGGCGACATGGTGCGCTGGCGCGTCATGGACGACGACCGGCTCGAACTCGAGTTCGTCGGGCGCAGCGACTTCCAGGTCAAGGTGCGCGGTTTCCGCATCGAACTCGGCGAGATCGACTCGGCGCTGACGTCCCACGAGACCGTGGAGTTCGCGGCCACGCTGGGCCGCACGACGCCCTCCGGCGGCACCGTGCTCGTCTCCTACGTGCTGCCGAAGGCGGGCGCGACGATCGACACCGCCGCGCTGACCGAGTTCGTCGGCCGCTCGCTGCCGGCGCACATGGTGCCCTCCGCGCTCGTCGTGCTCGACAAGATCCCGCTGACCCCCGTCGGCAAGCTCGATCGCGACGCGCTGCCCGAACCGGAGCTCGAGGAGCGCGAATTCCGGGCCGCGAGCAATGATCTCGAGGAGATCATCGCCGAGGTGTTCGCCGAGGTGCTGCGCCTCGACCGGGTCGGCGTCGATGAGTCGTTCTTCGCGCTCGGGGGCGACAGCATCGTCTCCATCCAGCTGGTCTCGCGCGCCAAGGCCCGCGGCGTCGTGTTCACGCCGCGTGACGTGTTCGAGCGCCGGTCGGTCGCCGGTCTCGCCGAGGTCGCGACCCGCACCACCGCGGGCGAGGGCCCCGGCGGTCTGAAGGAACTGCCCGGCGGCGGCGTCGGCGAGGTGCCGCTCACGCCGATCATGCGCGAGGTGCTCGGCTGGGGTGGCGGGTTCGACCGCTTCTCCCAGTCCGTGGCGGTGACGCTGCCCAAGGACATCGACCGGGACGTGCTGGTGCGCACCATCGGCGCCGTCGTCGACCACCACGACGCGCTGCGGTCGATCCTCGAGCACGACGCCGACGGCGCTCCCGTGCTGCGGGTGCGTGCCGCGGACACGGTCGACGCCGACGAACTCGTCACCCGCGTCGAGGTGCCCGCCGACATCGACGCCGCCGCGCTCACCGCGGTCGCGTCGCGCGAGCTCGACGCCGCGCTCGACCGGCTCGCGCCCACCGAGGGACGGGTGCTGCGGTTCGTGTGGTTCGACTTCGGACCCGGCGAACGCCCCGGCGTGCTGCTCGTCGTCGCCCACCATCTCGTGGTCGACGGCGTCTCCTGGCGAATCCTGCTGCCCGACCTCGCCGTCGCGTGGGGCCAGGTGGCGGCGGGACAGGACGTCGCGCTGCCGCCGGTCGGCACGTCGCTGCGCCGCTGGGCCCACGGTCTGGTGGACGCCGCGCGCGCGCCCGAACGCCGGGCGGAGCTGGAGCTGTGGCGGTCGGTGCTCGACGGGCTGGACCCGCTGCTCGGCGGCCGCGCGTTCGACCCGGCGGTCGACGTCGCGTCGACCGTGCAGCGTCTCGACGTGAACATCCCCGCGGCCGACACCGAGGCGCTGCTGACCGCGGTGCCCGCGCTGTTCCACGGCAGCGTCAACGACGGGCTCATCGCCGCGCTCGGCCTGGCGCTGACCCGGTGGCGGCGCGACCGCGGCGTCGACGCGACGTCCGCGCTGCTGAAGTTCGAGGGTCACGGCCGCGAGGAGTCGGTCGTGCCGGGTGCGGACCTGTCCCGCACCGTCGGCTGGTTCACCAGCGCGCATCCCGTGCGGGTGGACCTGACCGGCATCGACGTCGACGACGCCTTCGCCGGCGGCACCGCCATGGGATCCGCCGTCAAGGCCGTCAAGGAACAGCTCCTGGCGATCCCGGACAAGGGCATGGGCTACGGCCTGCTGCGCCACCTCGATCCGGTCGGCTCGCAGATCTTGTCCGCATACACCACCCAGCCGCAGGTGAGCTTCAACTACCTCGGCCGGGTGTCCGCCGCGGACGTGCCCGAGGAACTCGCCGCGATCGGCTGGGTTCCGACGGACGCGCTCGGTGGGGTCGACGCCGCCCTCGACGCGGACATGCCCGCCAACGCCGTCGTCGACATCAACGCGATCGTGTCCGACGGTGCGGACGGACCGCAGCTCGCGGCCGGATTCGCCTTCCCGACCGGCCTTCTCGGCCCGGACGAGGTCGAGTCCCTCGCCGCCTACTGGGTGGACGCGCTCGCGGCGCTGGCCCGGTACGCGAGCGAGCCCGGCGCCGGCGGCCTGACCCCGTCGGACGTGCCGCTCGTGTCGGTGACCCAGCAGGACCTCGAGGCGTGGGAGGCGCGCTTCCCGTCGGCGACCGACGTATGGCCGCTGTCCCCGCTGCAGTCGGGCCTGCTGTTCCACGCCCTCATGGACGAATCCAGCGTGGACGTCTACACGATCCAGGCCGTGCTCGACCTCGACGGCGTGGTCGATCCGCAGCGGCTGCGCGGCGCGGCGCAGGCGCTGCTCGACCGGTACCCGAACCTGCGGACGGTGTTCGTCGCCGACGCCGCCGGTGCCCCGGTGCAGGTGGTGCTCTCCGGCGTGCGGGTGCCGTGGCGTGAGGCCGACCTGTCGCAGCTCGTCGCCGCCGAGGGCGTGCGCGCGACGGTCCCGTTCTGGCGGGAGGAGCAGGCGCGCCGGTTCGCGATGGACGAGGCGCCGCTGATCCGGTTCGTCCTCGCGTCGCTCGGCGACGGCCGCTACCAGCTCGGCGTGACCGTGCATCACATCCTCATCGACGGCTGGTCGATGCCGCTGCTGATGCAGGACATGATGATGCTGTACGCCACCCGCGGGGATGCGTCGCCGCTGCCGCGGGCCCGCTCCTACCGGTCGTTCCTGGCGTGGGTCGCCGAGCGTGACCTCGACGCCTCCCGCGCCACGTGGGCCCGGGTGCTCGACGGGTTCGAGGAGCCGACGCTGCTCGCCCCGGCGACCGACCGGCACCCCGGCGCCGAGGGCGCCGACCGCGTGCGGCTGCTGCTCGACGACGCCCGCACGGCCGAGATCGCCTCGGCCGCGGCCCGGCTCGGCGTCACCGTCAACACCCTCGTCCAGGCGGCGTGGGGCGTGCTGCTCGGCCGGTCGACCGGACGCGACGACGTCGTCTTCGGCGCCACCGTGTCGGGCCGGCCGGCGGACCTGCCCGGCGTGGAGTCGATGGTGGGCCTGTTCATCAACACCCTGCCGGTGCGGGTGACGTTCGATCCGCAGGAGCCGATCGAGCGGTTCCTGCAGCGCCTGCAGCAGGAGCAGGCCGAGTTGCTCGAGCACCATCATCTGGGTCTCACCGAGATCCAGCGGGTCGCCGGGCCGACCGTGGCGTTCGACACCCTCACGGTGTTCGAGTCCTACCCGCTCGACGAGAAGGGCCTGGCCGACCAGGCGGCGTCGATCGACGGCATGTCGGTCACCGGCGTCGGCACGAACGACGCCACCCACTACCCGCTGAGCCTGTTCATCCATGTCGGATCCGGCATGGACCTCGACCTGCGCTACCAGCGCAGGCTGTTCGACGTGCAGCAGGTCGAGACGCTGCTGTCGCGGTTCGTGCGGGTCCTCGAAGCGATCGCACAGCAGCCGGCGCTGCCCGTCGGCGACGTCGATCTGCTCGACGCGGCCGAACTCGAGCAGATCCTGCACGGGTGGAACGACTCGGACCACGCCCTCGACGGCACCGAACTGCTCCTGTCCCGGTTCGAGGCGCAGGCCCGGCGCACCCCGGATGCGGTGGCGCTGGCCTACGAGGGTGCCGAGCTGACGTACGCCGAATTCGGCGCCCGCGTCAATCGCCTCGCGCGGCACCTGATCTCGCAGGGGGTGGGGCCGGAGTCCCTGGTGGGCCTGGCGATCCGGCGGTCGTTCGACCTGCTGGTGGGCATGTACGCGATCGTCGAGGCCGGCGGCGCATGGGTGCCGATCGATCCGGATCACCCGGTCGACCGTGTCCGGCACATCCTCGACACGGCCGACCCGGTGTGCATCGTCACGACCGCCCGCGACGAGTTCACCGTTCCCGACGGGCTCACCGTCGACGCCGTCCTCGTCGACGAGCTGGATCTGTCGGCGGTCTCGGACGCGCCCGTCACCGACCGGGACCGGCGTGCGCCGCTGCGCCCGGACAACACGGCCTACGCCATCTTCACGTCCGGCTCGACCGGCCGGCCCAAGGGCGTCGCCGTCACGCACCGCGCCATCGTCAACCAGACGGCGTGGATGCTCGACGAGTTCGAGATGACGGCACAGGACGTCTACCTGCAGAAGACGGCCACGACGTTCGACGTGTCGCTGTGGGGCTTCTTCATGCCGCTGAGTGTGGGGGCGAAGCTGGTCGTGGCGACACCCGACGGCCACCGCGACCCGGTGTACGTCGCGGACGTCATCGCCCGCGAGAAGGTGACGATCACCGACTTCGTGCCGTCGATGCTCACGGTGTTCGCCGCCCACGTCGACCGGGAGTCGTGCGCCACGCTGCGGCACATCTTCGTGATCGGCGAGGCCCTGCCGCCGGAGACGATCGAGGGCGTGCGGCGCATCAGCACGGCCGCGATCGACAACCTCTACGGCCCGACCGAAGCGGCGGTGTCGGCCACCTTCTGGCAGGCGCCGGCCACCGGACCGGTCGACGTGGTGCCGATCGGCGTCCCGGAGTGGAACGTGCGGGTGCTGGTCCTCGACGGCCGGCTGCGGCCGGTGCCGGTCGGGGTCCCGGGTGAGCTGTATCTGGCGGGCGTGCAGCTGGCCCGCGGCTACGTCCGCCGCCCGGACCTGACCTCCGACCGGTTCGTCGCGAACCCGTTCGGGGCGCCGGGGGAGCGGATGTATCGCACCGGCGACCTGGTCACCTGGAACGAAACCGGGGAACTCGAGTACATCGGCCGCACCGACTTCCAGGTGAAGTTCCGCGGTCAGCGCATCGAGCTCGGCGAGATCGAGACGGCGTTGCTGGCGCACGAGTCGGTGAACCAGGCCGCGGTGCTGGTGGTGCCGACCCCTACCGGCGACCAGCTCGCCGGCTATGTCGTTCCCGCGCCGGGCCACGAGGTGGACGCGGGCGAGGTGATCGCGTTCGTGACGCGGACGCTGCCGTCGTACATGGTGCCCGCGGCGATCGTGGTGCTCGCGGAGTTCCCGCTGAACACCTCGGGCAAGCTCGATCGCAAGGCGCTGCCCGCGCCGACGTTCGCCGCGCGGGAGTTCCGGGCCCCGACGACTCCGATCGAGGAGATCGTCGCGGGCATCTTCGCCGAGGTCCTCGGCGTGGACCGGGTCGGTCTCGACGACGACTTCTTCGCGCTCGGCGGTAACTCGCTGATCGCCACGCAGCTGGTGGCGCGCCTGGGTGCGGCGCTGGATTCGCGGGTGCCGGTGCGGGTGCTGTTCGACGCCTCGACGGTCGAGGCGCTCGCGGCGCACGTCGAGCAGCACGCCGGATCCGGCGGCTCCGTGCCACTGGTGGCCGGGCCGCGGCCGGAACGGGTGCCGCTCTCGCTCGCCCAGCAGCGCATGTGGTTCCTCAACCGCTTCGACCCGGAGTCGGCGGCCTACAACCTGCCGGTGGCGCTGCGGCTCTCGGGCCGGTTGAACGTCGCGGCGCTGCAGGACGCGATCCGGGACGTGTTCACCCGGCACGAGGTGCTGCGCACGGCGTACCCGGAGACCGACGACGGCGCGGTCCAGGTCGTGCTGCCGGTGACGGCGGTGGTCCCGGACCTGACACCCGTCGTCACCACCTGGGACGAGGTCGCCGATCGGATCCGCGAGCTGGCCTACACCGGCTTCGACGTGACGTCGGAGGCCCCGATCCGGGTGCGGTTGTTCGCCGTCGGCGAGGACGAGATGATCGTCGCCTTCGTCGTCCACCACATCTCGGCGGACGGCTCCTCGATGGGGCCGCTCACCCGCGATCTCGTGGCGGCGTACGTCGCCCGGTCGACCGGGAACGCTCCGGACTGGGCACCGCTGCCGGTGCAGTTCGCCGACTACGCCCTGTGGCAGCGGCGGGTGCTCGGCGACGAGAACGACCCGGCGTCGGTGGCTGCGAAGCAGGTGACGTACTGGAAGCAGGCCCTGGCGGATCTGCCGGACCAGCTGGATCTGCCGACCGACCGGCCGCGACCGGCCGTGCAGTCCTTCGCGGGCGGGAAGATCGACTTCACGATCGACGCCGACCTGCACCGGCAGCTGGTCGAGCTGGCCCGGGGCCGGGGCGCGACGCTGTTCATGGCCGTCCACGCCGCGTTCGCGGTGCTGCTCGCGCGGCTGTCGGGCACCGACGACATCGCGATCGGCACGCCGATCGCCGGCCGCGGTCAGCGTGAACTCGACGATCTGATCGGCATGTTCGTCAACACGCTGGTCTTCCGCACCCGGGTCGAGCCCGGCGAGTCCTTCGCCGACCTGCTCGACCAGGCGCGGGAGCGGGACCTGCAGGCCTTCGCGAACGCCGACGTGCCGTTCGAGCGGCTCGTGGAGGTGCTCAATCCGGAGCGGTCGACGGCGCGGCATCCGCTGTTCCAGGTGGGCCTGTCGTTCCAGAACCTCGCGACGACGAGCCTCGAGCTGCCGGGACTGACCGTCTCCGGTGTGGACGCGGACCTGCAGACCTCGCAGTTCGACCTGCATCTCGTGGTCACCGACCGGTACGCCGACGACGGCGCCCCCGAGGGGATCACGAGCGTGCTCACGTACGCCACGGATCTGTTCGACGAGCCAACCGTCGTGGTGTTCGCGGAGCGGTTCGTGCGGGTGCTCGAGGCGATTGTGGCCGATCCGTCGGTGGCGCTGGGGGATATCGAGATTCTCGAGGCGGCCGAGCGGGTGCGGGTGCTCGAGGCGTGGAACGAGACCGCTCGTGCGGTCGGGGGGCCGGCGACGCTGGTGGATCTGTTCGACGAGCAGGTGCGGCGCGCTCCCGACGCGCCGGCGTTGGTGTTCGAGGGTGTGACGCTCACCTACGGCGAGTTCGATGCCCGGGTCAATCGTCTTGCGCGGCAGCTTGTTGCGCTGGGTGTGGGGCCGGAGTCGACCGTGGCGCTGGCAATGCGCCGGTCGGTCGAGTTGCTGGTGGGCATGTACGCCGTGGTCAAGGCCGGTGGTGCGTATGTGCCACTGGACCCGGACCAGCCGGCGGAGCGGACCGGGTACATTCTCGAGGTCGCGGCTCCGGTGGTGGTGCTGACCACCGAGCGCGACGGCTTCGTGGTACCGGGACAGACGATCCCGACGCTCACTCTCGACACCCTCGACCTCGACGAACTGTCGGACGCTCCGGTCACCGATGCGGAGCGGTTGGCGCCGTTGCGGGCGTCGAACACGGCGTATGTGATCTTCACGTCGGGTTCGACGGGTCGGCCGAAGGGTGTGGCGGTGCCGCACGGGGCGATCGTGAACCAGTTGGTGTGGAAGCGGGCGGAGTATGCGCTCGGTGCCGACGATGCGGTGTTGCTCAAGACGGCGGCGACGTTCGATCTGTCGGTGTGGGAGTTCTGGTCGGCGCTGGTCTGCGGTGGCCGGTTGGTGATCGCCGCGCCGGACGGGCACCGCGACCCGGGCTATCTGAACGCCCTGACGGCGGAGCGGTCCGTGACCACCCTGCACGTGGTGCCGTCGATGCTCGAGACGCTCCTCGTCGACGGCGAGGACCGGCTCCCGGCGTCGGTGCGACGGGTGCTCGCGATCGGTGAGGCATTGCCGGCGGCGACGGCGCGACGGTTCCTGGCGCACAACACGGCCCGGTTGGACAACCTGTACGGTCCGACCGAGGCCGCGGTGTCGGTGACCTTCCACGAGGTCGACGACGCCACCGGGGTGTCGGTGCCGATCGGTGTCCCGGAGTGGAATTCGCGGGTGTACGTGCTCGACGCGCGGCTGAATCCGGTCCCGGCCGGCGTGCCCGGTGAGCTGTACCTGGCGGGTGCGCAGCTGGCGCGCGGCTACCACGGCCGGGCGGATCTGACGGCGGAGCGGTTCGTCGCCTCGCCGTTCGGGGACGGCGAACGGCTCTACCGCACCGGTGACCTGGTGCGGTGGGATCCAGCGGGTCGCCTGGAGTACGTCGGACGCACGGACTTCCAGGTCAAGATTCGCGGTTTCCGCATCGAGCTCGGCGAGATCGAGGCCGCGCTGCGCGGCGTCGACGGTATCCGGGACGTGGCGGTGATCGTCCGCGAGGACGACCGGGTCGGACCGCAGGCGATCGCCTACGTGGTGCCGCAGCCCGGCGTCGTGCTCGACGTCGCCGACGTGAGCACGCAACTCGGGCGGGACCTGCCGTCGTACATGGTGCCGGCGGCGTTCGTGGTGCTCGAGGCGCTGCCGCTGAACGTCAACGGCAAGCTCGACCGCAGGGCGCTGCCGGCGCCGGTGTTCGAGGCCCGGGAGTTCCGGGCGCCGACCACCGTCACGGAGGAGGCCGTGGCGCGGGTGTTCGCCGAGGTGCTCGGTCTCGAACAGGTCGGTCTCGACGACGACTTCTTCGCCCTCGGCGGCGACAGCATCGTCTCGATCCAGCTGGTCTCGCGCGCGAAGGCCCGCGGCGTGGTGTTCACCCCGCGGGACGTGTTCGAACGCAAGACCGTTGCGGGTCTGGCGGAGGTCGCCACCCTCACCGGCGGTGGGGCGGGTGCACCCGCGGAACTGCCCGGTGGCGGTGTCGGCGACGTCCCGCTGACGCCGGCGATGCGTGACGCGCTCGACGCCGCCGGCCACGTCGAACGACTCGCCGTGGCCACGGCGGTGATCCTGCCCTCCGGCGTCGACCACGACGCCCTGGCCGGGGCGATCGGCGTGCTCGTCGACCATCACGACGCGCTGCGTGCGATCGTCGAGCACGACGCCGACGGCGCCGTCGCCCTGCGGGTGCGTGCCACCGGCACCGTCGACCCGGAAACCCTGCTGGCGCAGGCGGAACCGGAAACGGACGCGGCCGACGACGTGCGGGCCCGCGCCGAGCGGGCCCTCGGGGCGGCCGTCGAGCGAATCGACCCCGCCGCGGGCCGGATGGTGCAGTTCGTCCGCATCGACGACGGGCGCGGCGAGACGCTGCTGATCGTCGCCCACCGTTTCGTGGCCGACGACGCGTCCTGGCGCATCCTGGTCGACGATCTGGCCGCCGCGTACGACGCCCTCGCGGCCGGACGCCCGGTGGTGCTGCCCCCGGTCGGTACCTCCCTGCGCCGCTGGGCGCACGGGCTGGTCGAGGCGGCCGGCCGGCCCGAGCGCCGCACGGAACTCGCACTGTGGCGCTCGATCCTCGACGGACCGGACTTCCCGATCGGGAACCGCCCGCTCGACCCGGCCGTCGATCTCGGCGCCACGGTCGAGCACGTGCGCGGCACCGTCCCCGCCGCGGACACGGAGGCGCTGCTCACCGCGGTGCCCGAGCGGTTCCACGGCACCGTCCGCGACGGTCTGGTCACCGCGCTCGGCCTCGCGCTGGTGCGGTGGCGCCGGGACCGGGGCATCGACGAGACGTCCACGCTGCTCGCGGTGGACGGGGACGGACGCGACGCGGCCGTGGTCCCCGGTGCCGACCTGTCCCGGACCGTCGGATGGTTCACCACCGTATTCCCGTTCCGTGCCGGGTTCGAGGGAATCGACCTCGACGACGCGTTCGCCGGGGGACCGGCGATGGGCGCCGCCGTCAAGGCGGTCAAGGAACAGCTGCGGGCCCTGCCCGACGGTGGTGCCGGCTTCGGTCTGCTGCGGCACCTCGACCCCGATTCCGCAGGGGAGCTCGGCGCTCCGCGGCCGCAGGTTGCGTTCCACTACGGCGAGCCGGTCCCGGGCGGTGCGTGGGCGCCGGCCGATGCGTTCGGCGACCTCACGGTCCGCCCCGCCGGCCTGCCCGTCACCGCGACGATCGACGTCGCGGCGACCGTGTCGTACCGCCCGGAGGGCCCACAGCTCGAGGCGCGCTTCGGTTTCCCCGCCGGGGTGGTCGAGCGCTCGGAGATCGAGGAGCTGGCACAGCACTGGCATGAGGCCCTGGCTGCGCTGGCCCGCCACGTCCGCGAGCCGGGCGCCGGGGGCCTGACCCCGTCGGACGTGCCGCTCGTGTCGGTCGCCCAGCACGACCTCGACGTGTGGCAGTCGCGGTACCCGTCGGTGACCGACGCGTGGCCGCTGTCGCCGCTGCAGGCGGGTCTGCACTTCCACGCGCTCATGACCGAGGCGAGCGTGGACGTCTACACGATGCAGGCGGTGCTCGAACTCGGCGGTGCGGTCGATCCGGAGCGGCTGCGCGCCGCGGCGCAGGCGCTGCTGGACCGGTACCCGAACCTGCGGACGGTGTTCGTCACCGACAGCGGCGATCCCGTGCAGCTGGTGCTGGGTGACGTCGACGTGCAGTGGCGGCACGAGCACCTCGGCGGCCTCGCCGAGGACGCCCGCGACGCCGAGCTGGCCCGCATCCTGCGCGACGAGCAGGTCCGGCGCTTCGACCTCGGCACCGCCCCGCTGATCCGGTTCCTGTTCGTCGACGTGGCCGAGGGCCGCTCGCTGCTCGCGGTGACGGTCCACCACATCCTGCTCGACGGCTGGTCCATGCCGGTCCTCATGCAGGACCTCATGGCGCTGTACGTCACGCACGGGGACACCACCGCGCTCCCGGCCGTCCGCTCCTACCGGGAGTTCCTCGAGTGGCTGGCGGAGCAGGACCGGGAGGCGTCGCTCGAGGTGTGGGCGAAGGCACTCGCCGGCGTCGAGGAGCCGACCGTCCTCGCCCCGTCGGTGCGGCATCCCGACGCGGACGCCATCTCCTCGGTGCACGTGGTGTTCGACGAGGAACGCGCCGCGGCGGTGACCGCCCTGGCCGCGAGCCTCGGGGTCACCGTGAACACCCTGGTGCAGGCGGCCTGGGCGGTGCTGCTCGGCCGGATCGTGGGACGCTCCGACGTGACCTTCGGCGCCACCGTGTCCGGCCGGCCGGCCGAGCTGCCCGGCGTCGAGTCGATGGTCGGCCTGTTCATCAACACCCTGCCGGTGCGGGTGGACACCGATGACGACGAGACCGTCGCGCAGCTGCTGCGCCGCGTGCAGGCACAACAGGCGGAACTGCTCGGCCACCACTACCTGGGTCTGACCGAGATCCAGCAGCGGGCGGGCGGGCGGATCGGATTCGACACGCTGCTCGTGTTCGAGTCGTACCCGATCGACCGGGCCGCGCTGTCCTCCGCCGCCACGGACCTCGACGGCATGACCGTCACGGACGTCCGGCTCGACGACGCGACCCACTACCCGCTGACGCTGCTCACCCTCGCGCAGTCGGAGATCGTGTTCACCTTCAAGTACCTGGAGCGGTACTTCGACGAGACGGAGGTGACCGTGCTCTCGCAGCGGTTCGTGCGGGTCCTCGACGCCTTCGTGGCCGACGCCCAGGCGGCGGTGGGGGACATCGACCTCATGGACGCCGCGGAGCGGGCACACCTCGTCGCCGAGGCCGAGCCGGCGCAGGCTTCGGCCGCGAGCACCGGCCGCACGCTCGCCGCCGTGCTGGCCCACGTGGTCGAGGAGGATCCGGAAGCCCCGGCCGTGGCCGTCGACGGCACCGAGGTGCCGTACCGCGAGCTGGACGCGCGGTCGTCGCGGCTGGCGCGGCTGCTCATCGCGCGCGGCATCGGCACCGGCGACGTCGTCGCCGTCGCCGTCCCGCGGTCGGTGCAGTCGGTGGTGGCGCAGTGGGCGGTCGCCAAGACCGGCGCGGCCCTGCTGATGGTCGATCCCGGCGGCCCGTTCGTCGGGGCGCCGGGCGCCGCAGGGGTGACGCTGGGCTTGACCGTGGCGGAACTCACCGCCGGCCTGCCCGGCACCGTCACGTGGCTGCCGCTCGACGACGAGCAGCTGCGCGCCGAGCAGGCGGCGCAGGCCGCACACCCCGTCTCGTACGCGGACCGGCTCCGGGTCGTCGGGTCCGAGAGCCCGGCCCTGGTCACCGCGACCCGCACGTTCACCCAGGCCGAGCTGATCGACCGGATCGGCGAGCTGCGCGAGCAGTACGGCCTGACCTACGAGTCGCGCAGCGCCGCGGTCGGGTCGACCGCGGCGGAGGCCGGTGCGCTCGAGCCGATGCTGGTCACGGCCACCGGCGCGACGGTCGTCGTGGTGCCGGAGGGCGCCGACTCGGGGGAGGCACTCGACGCCGCCCTGTACGACGAGTGGGTCACCCATGCCCACCTGACCGCCGACGCGCTCGACACCCTCGAACCCGGGGGGCTCGAGGATCTGGCGGTGGTGGTCGTGGTCGATCGGGCGCCGGAGGACCTGCTCGAGCGGTGGCGCACGGCCCATCGGGTCGTCGTCGCCTGAGGTCCGGCCCGCCGCGGTGAGGCTCCCCTTTTCGTCGGGGGAGCCTCACCGCGTCCGGTCCCGGCGGGGGCCCGAGGGTAACGTCGCGGGCGCATCGGTGGATGAACGAGTGGCGGCTACCGGCCGGTACGGTCCCGCCGAGGGCGCCGGGCGCAGTGACTATGCTTGCTCGTTCGCGCGCGAGCAACGGAACCGAAGCGAAGGATGTGGGCATCTACATGCGGTCTTCTCGACACGACGGCAGCCTGGGCGGGAGCGATCCGGCGATCGCTCCCCAGTCGCCGGCCGTCGAGCGCCGCGAACGCCCCGCCCGCAGCCGCCGTCCCGCCCCCACCCGGCCCCAGCGGGGCTCCCGCACCCGCACCCAGGCGACGTTGCTGCCGCAACTGCTGGTATCGGCCGTGGAGGAACGCGGCGATCACCCGGCGGTCGTCGCGGCGGGCGGGGCGACGCTCACGTACCGGGAGCTGGACGAGAAGTCGTCGCAGCTGGCGCGGCTGCTGATCGAGCGGGGCATCGGCCCGGGCGACGTGGTGGCGGTCGCCGTGCCCCGCTCGGCGGAGTCCGTCCTGTCCGTGTGGGCGGTGGCGAAGTCGGGGGCGACGTTCCTGCCCGTCGACCCGAAGTACCCGGCCGAGCGGGTCCTGCACATGGTGTCCGACTCCGGCGCGGCCGTCGGCCTGACCCTCACGGCCTTCGCCGCGGACCTGCCGGGCTCGGTGCGGTGGACCGCGCTCGACGATCCCGGCGTGGCCGGTGACATCGCCGCCCGCCCCGGCCACCCGGTGTCGTACGCCGATCGGATCCGGCCGCTGTCCGAGCTGCACCCGGCCTGGATGATCTACACCTCCGGGTCGACGGGCCTGCCGAAGGGCGTGTCCGTCCCGCACACCGGCATCGCCGGCCTGATCACCGCCGAACGCGAGCACTACCGGGTCACCGCCGAGGCGCGGGTGCTGCACATCTGCTCGCCCAGCTTCGACGTGTCGATGCTCGAGCTGCTGAGCGCCTTCACCGCCGGCGCGACCCTGGTGGTCTCGCCGCCGACGATCGTCGGCGGCGCGGACCTGGCGGAGCTGCTCGCGGCCGAGCGCGTCACCCACACCTTCATCACCCCGGCGGCGCTGGGGTCCGTCGACCCGCAGGGCCTGGACGACCTGCGCGTGGTCGTGGTGGCGGGGGAGAGCTTCGGTCCCGATCTCGTCGAGCGCTGGGCCGCGCCCGGCCGCGACTTCTTCAACGGATACGGGCCGACCGAGGCGACCGTCCTGGCGGTGAGCAGTGCCCCCTTGCACCCGGGCGAGCCGATCCGCATCGGTACCCCGATCCCCGGCGTGGGGGCATACGTGCTCGACACGCACCTGCGCCCGGTCCCCGCCGGTGTCACCGGTGAGCTGTACCTGGCGGGCGCACAGCTCGCGCTGGGGTATCACGCCCGTCCGGGCCTGACCGCCGACCGGTTCGTCGCCAACCCGTTCGCGGACGGCGGGGCGCGCATGTACCGCACCGGCGACCTCGTGCGCCGGGACGACAGCGGTGTGATCGAGTACCTCGGCCGCTCCGACTTCCAGGTCAAGATCCGCGGCTACCGCATCGAACTCACCGAGATCGACGCGGTCCTCGTCCGGCACCCGGACGTCGAGTTCGCCACCACCGTGGGCCGCGCCCTGCCCTCCGGGGAGACCGCGCTCGTCTCCTACGTCGTGCCGGCCGCCGGGGGCGCGGACCTCGACACCGGCGCTCTCGTCGAGTTCGCGGCCGGCTTCCTGCCCGACTACATGCTCCCGGCGGCGGTCGTCCCCATCGCCGAGGTGCCGCTCAATCCCGTCGGCAAGCTCGACCGCGCGGCCCTTCCCGCCCCGGTGTTCGCGGTCCGGGAGTACCGGGCGCCGCAGACCCCGGCCCAGCAGGCCGTCGCCGACGTCTTCGCCGACGTCCTCGGCGTCGAGCGGGTCGGTCTCGACGATTCGTTCCTCGACCTCGGCGGCAACTCCCTCGTCGCCACCCGGCTCGTCGCCCGGCTCGGCGCGGCCCTCGACACCCGGGTGCCGGTGCCGCTGGTGTTCGAGGCGCCGACGGTGGAGTCGCTCGCGGCGCGGCTCGAGTCGCAGGCCGGCTCGGGTGCCGTGGCGCTGGTCGCCCGCGACCGCCCCGAGCGGATCCCGTTGTCGCTCGCCCAGCAGCGCATGTGGTTCCTGAACCGGTTCGCGCCCGAGTCGGCGGTGGACAACATCCCCGTCGCGATCCGGCTCGCCGGGCGTCTCGACGTCGAGGCCCTGCGCGGCGCGGTCGCCGACCTCGTCGCCCGGCACGAGTCGCTGCGCACCGTCTACCCGGAGACCGACGGCGACGGCTACCAGGTGGTACTGCCGGTGGCCGAGGTACTGCCGGATCTCGCCCCCGTCGAGGTTGCGGCCGAGGACGTTCCCGCTCGCGTCCTCGAGTTGGTCGGCACCGGGTTCGACGTCACCGCCGCCGTGCCGTGGCGCGTCGCGCTGCTGCGGATCTCCGACGAGGAGCACGTGCTCGTCTTCGTCGTGCACCACATCTCCGGCGACGGTTTTTCCATGACGCCGCTGACCCGTGACGTCGTCGCCTCCTATCGGGCGCGCACCCGTGACGAGCCGAATCCGTTGCCGCCGTTGTCGGTTCAGTACGCCGACTATGCGCTCTGGCAGCGCGAGGTGCTCGGCGACGAGGACGATCCGGAATCCGTGCTGTCGCGGCAGCTCGCCTACTGGCGCGCGCAGCTCGCCGACCTGCCCGAGGAACTCACCCTCCCGGTGGACCGGCCCCGTCCCGCCGTTGCGTCCAATCACGGTGCCGCCCTTCGTGTCCCGATCGACGCCGAACTGCACGCGGCGCTCGCCGACCTGGCCCGCACCCACAACGCGAGCGTGTTCATGGTGGTGCACACGGCGCTGGCCGTGCTGCTGGCCCGGCTGTCCGGCACCGACGACATCGCCGTCGGCACCCCCGTCGCGGGCCGCGGCGAGGCCGCCCTGGACGACCTGATCGGCATGTTCGTCAACACGCTGGTGCTGCGCACCGCCGTCGAACCCGGTGAGCCGTTCGCCGACCTGCTCGCCCGGGTGCGCGGCACGGATCTCGAGGCGTTCGCGAACGCCGACATGCCGTTCGAACGGCTCGTCGAGGTGCTCGACCCGCCCCGCTCGCAGGCCCGGCACCCGCTGTTCCAGGTGATGCTCACCTTCCAGAACCTGCCGCAGTCCGCCCTGGAGCTGCCCGACCTGAGCATCTCCGGGGTCGAATTCGACACGGCCATCGCGAAGTTCGATCTGCAGGTCACCGTCGCCGAGCAGCTCTCGGAGCGCGGCGCCCCCGGCGGGATGACCGTCGAACTCGCCTACGCCACCGATCTTTTCGACGCCTCCACCATGCGGTCCCTCGCCGACCGGTTCAGCCGGATCCTGCGCGGCGTCACCGTGGACGCCGCCACCCCGGTCGGCGCGCTGCCGTTCCTGGACGACGCCGAGGCCGAGCGGATCCTCACCGAGTGGAGCACGCTCGGGTCCGGGGTCCGGGTGCCCGCAGCGGCGACCCTCGCCGACCGCTTCGACGCCGTCGTCCGCCGCAGCCCCGACGCCCCGGCCGTCACGTTCGCCGGACGCACCCTCTCGTTCGCCGAGCTCGACGCGCGCGCCAACCGCCTCGCCCGCCGGCTCGTCGCGGCCGGGGCGGGCCCGGAGGAGCTCGTGGCCGTCGCGCTGCCCCGGTCGGCCGAGTTGATCGTGGCGCTGCTGGCGGTGCTCAAGTCCGGTGCCGCGTATCTGCCCACCGACACCACGTATCCGGCGGAGCGGCTGCGGTACATGCTCGAGGACGCACGTCCGCGCTGCGTCGTCACCACCACCACCGGTGACGGCGACGCACTGCCGGACGTCGGCCTGCCCCGGGTGTACATCGAGGACGACGACCCGCACGCGCCGTCCGGGCCGCTCACCGACGCCGAGCGGAGCGCGCCGCTGCATGCGGACAACCGCGCCTACGTCATCTACACCTCCGGCTCCACCGGCCTCCCCAAGGGCGTCGCGGTCACCCACCGCAACGTGCTGACCCTGTTCGACAACGCCGAACCGCTGTTCGGGTTCGGTGCCGACGACGTGTGGACGCTGTTCCACTCCTACGCATTCGACTTCACGGTGTGGGAGCTGTGGGGACCGCTGCTGTACGGCGGCCGGCTCGTCGTCGTCGACTACCTGACCTCACGCTCGCCCGAACAGTTCCTCGAGCTGCTGCGGGCAGAGCGGGTCACCGTGCTCAACCAGACCCCCTCGGCGTTCCTTCAGCTCGACGAGGCCGACCGGGTCGCGTCCGTGGAGCGTCCCGACGCCGATCCGCTCGCACTGCGATACGTCGTGTTCGGCGGCGAGGCGCTCGACCTCGGCAAGCTCGACGGCTGGTACGGGCGCCGGCCCGTGGCGCCGACGCTGGTCAACATGTACGGCATCACCGAGACCACGGTTCACGTGTCGTTCCTGGCCCTCGACCGCGGCGCCGCGCGCCCCGGTGCCGCCAGCCGGATCGGCCGCTCCCTGCCGGGGCTGCGGCTGCGGGTGCTCGACCGGCGGCTGCAGCCCGTCCCGGTCGGGGTGCCGGGCGAGGTGTACGTCTCCGGTGACCAGCTCTCCCGCGGCTACCTCGGCCGGCCGGGACTGACCGCCGCACGGTTCGTCGCCGACCCCTTCGGGGCGGGCCGGCTGTACCGCACCGGCGACGTCGCGCGGTGGAACGCCGACGGCGAGCTCGAGTACGCCGGGCGCAGCGACGCGCAGGTGCAGTTGCGGGGCTTCCGCATCGAGCTGGGCGAGGTCGAGGCGGCGCTGCTGCGTGCCGACGCGGTGGCCCAGGCGGTCGCCGTGGTCCGCGACGACGGTCTCGGCGACCGGCTCGTCGGCTACGTCGTGCCCCGCGCCGGCGCGGACGTCGACGTGGCCCGCGTGCGCGAGCAGCTCGGTGCCTTCCTCACCGGCTACATGATTCCGGACCTCGTGGTCGTCCTCGACGAGCTGCCGCTCACCGTCAACGGCAAGCTCGACCGGCGCGCCCTGCCGGTGCCGCAGGCGACCGCCACCACCGCGGGCGGGCGCCGCGAACCGGCCACCGCCGCCGAACGCGCCGTCGCGCAGGTGTTCGCCGACGTGCTCGGCGTCGAGCGGGCCGGTGCGGACGACTCGTTCTTCGAGCTCGGCGGCAACTCGCTCATCGCGACGCGGGTGATCGCGCGGATCAACGAGTCGCTCGGAACCGCCCTCGCGATCCGCGAACTGTTCGAGGCACCGACCGTCGCCGAACTCGCGGCCCGGGCCGACGCGCACGCGGAATCGGCGCCCCGGCCCGCGCTGACCGCCGGGCCTCGCCCCGATCGGGTGCCGCTCTCGCTCGCCCAGCAACGCATGTGGGTGCTCAACCAGCTCGATCCCGCCTCCGCGAGCTACAACATCCCGCTCGCGATCAGGCTGCGTGGCCGCCTCGACACCGCGGCGCTCACCGCCGCGGTGCGCGACGTGATCGAGCGGCACGAGTCGCTGCGCACCCGGTACCCGCAGGACGAGACGGGGCCCTACCAGCACGTCCTCGACGCCGACGCGGTGGTGCCCGCGGTCGTGCCGGTCGAGGTGGCGTCCGAGCAGGAGGCGTTCGCCGAGGTCGTCGCCCTCGCCGCCGAGGGCTTCGACGTCTCCGCGCAGGTGCCGGTGCGCGGCCGGATCGTCTCGGTCGGCGCCGACGACCACGTGCTCGCTCTCGTCGTCCACCACATCTCCGCCGACGGTGCGTCGCTGGCGCCGCTGGCACGGGATCTGATGACCGCCTACGCGTCGCGGTTGTCGGGCGGCACGCCGGCCTGGGCGCCGCTCGAGGTGCAGTACGCCGACTACGCGCTCTGGCAACGTCGGGTCCTCGGTGACGCCGACGATGCGCAGTCGCCGGCCGGTGCCCAGCTGTCCTACTGGCGTTCGCGCCTGGCCGGGGTGCCCGAACTGCTCGATCTGCCCACGGACCGGCCCCGGCCGCCGCAGCCGTCGCTGCGCGGCGGCACGGTGGCGGTGGAGGTCGACGCGCAGATCCGGCAGCGGCTCGACGCCCTCGCGCTCGAGCACCGGGCGTCGCTGTTCATGGTCGTCCACGCGGCGCTCGCCGTGCTGCTCGCCCGGCTCAGCGGCACCCACGACATCGTCGTCGGCACGCCCGTCGCGGGCCGCGGTGACCGGCGCCTCGACGACCTCGTCGGGATGTTCGTCAACACCCTCGCCCTGCGCACGGATGTGGACCCGGCGGCGACCTTCGCCGAGCTGCTCGACCGGGCCCGCGCCGTCGACCTCGAGGCGTTCGGGCACGCCGACGTGCCGTTCGAGCGGGTGGTCGACGACGTGGTGGCCGTGCGCTCCCCGGCCCGGCATCCCGTGTTCCAGACGGTGCTGTCGTTCCAGAACACCGAGGCGGCGCGGCTCGAACTGCCGGGTCTCACCGTCGAGGCCCTCGACGCCTGTGAACTCGCCGCGAAGTTCGACCTGCAGGTGACCGTCGATCCGCGTGAGCACCCGGGCGGCTCGGCCGCCGGCATGCACGTCGGGTTCACCTACGCCGTGGACTTGTTCGACGCCGGCACCGTCGCGACGTTCGCCGAACGCTTCGTGACCGTCCTGCGCGCCGTCGCGGAAACCTCCGACGCGGTGGTCGGGGACATCGACATCCGCACCGAGACCGAGCGCACGGCGCCCACGGTCATCGAGCCCGAGCCGGTGGCGGTCCCCGACCGCGTCGAGCGGACGGTGCCGCAGGAGTGGCAGGTCGCCGTGGAGTCCGATCCCGAGGCCCCGGCGTTCGTCGCGGACGGCGTCGAGGTCACCTACCTCGACCTCGACCGCCGGTCGTCGCAGTGGGCCCGGTATCTCATCGCCGAGGGCGTCGGGCCCGGCGACGGCGTCGCGGTCGCCGTGCCGGCGGGCCCCGAGCTGATCACCGCGCTCTGGGCGGTGACCAAGGCGGGTGCCGCGATCGTGCCCGCCGTGTCCGGCTCCGCCACGCCTGCGGAGACACCCGGGCTCGGGTTGACGACGACCGGGTCGGACGCCCGTCGGTCCGCCGCCGCGCGCTGGGTGTGCCTCGACGACCCGGCGACGGTGACGGCCGTGGACACGCTGTCCCACCGGCCGGTCGACTACTCGGAGCGGGTCCGGGTCCTGCAGCCGCAGCACCCCGCGCTGTGGGTGGCCGGCCGCGGGCTCGACCACGGCGAACTGGTCGCCGTGGTCCGCGGCGGTGCGGCCGCGCTGAAGCTGGACTACGAATCGCGGTCGCTGGTGTGCGACCTCACGGCGGAGCAGTGGCGCATCTTCGCGATCCTGGCTGCCGGGATCGCGGGGGCGGTGGTGATCGTGCCCGAGCCCGGCGCCGACCTCGCCGCCGTCGTGGCCGACGAATGGGTAACCCATGCGTTCGTGCCGTCTTCGCTGGTAGACGCGTTGAACGAGGCACCGGGTGACGACCTCGGGGTCGTGGTCGTCACCGACCGCGACGAGGTCCCGCCGGGGTCCGTTGCCGCGGGTGGGCAGTGGACGACAGTGGCCGCCGTCGACCCATGGAGTATGCGGAACTGAATACCGGCCGGTAGATTCCTCCCGGGCGGGACGAGTTCTCCATGCTCTTCCCGCGTGTGGAAGGAGCTGTATCCGTAGTGCAACGCAGGAGCCCGGTCCGGGCAGATCGAGGTCCGGGCACGTGAGGCGAGAGCCGGGGGTGCGGCGCAGGGAACCGGGCCGGTCGCGTAGCCGGGCCACGCGCGTGGCACTGCTGCCGACTCTGCTGACCTCCGCGGTGGAGGAACGCGGAGACCATCCCGCGGTGGTGGGCGCCGCCGGTGGCCCCGCCCTGTCGTATCGCGAGCTGGACGAGAGGTCGTCGCGGTGGGCGCGGTGGCTGATCGGCCGGGGCGTCGGGCCGGGCGACGTGGTCGCGGTGGCGATACCCCGTTCGGTGGAGTCGGTGCTCGCGTTGTGGGCGGTGGCGAAGTCGGGCGCGACGTTCGTCCCCGTCGACCCGCGCTACCCCCTCGAGCGGGTGGAATTCATGCTGGCAGATTCCGGCGCGGCCCTGTGCATGACGGTGCGCGATTTCGCGGCCGCGGTGCCGGCCGGAGTCGAACAGGTGCTGCTCGACGATGCGGCGGTGGCCGGGCAGGTCGGGCAGCTGCCCGGGCATCCCGTCTCGTACGCCGACCGGACGCGCGCGCTCGAAGGGCCGGACCTCGCCTGGATGATCTACACGTCCGGCTCCACGGGCCGCCCGAAGGGGGTGGCGGTCACCCATGCCGGGATCGCCGGCGTGATCTCCGCCGAGCGGGAGCACTACGGGGTCGGCGCGGACGCGCGGGTGTTGCATGTGTGCTCGCCGAGTTTCGACGTCTCGATGCTCGAGTTGCTGATCGGGTTCTCCGCGGGTGCGACGGTGGTGGTGGCGCCGGCGTCGGTGGGCGGCGGTGCCGACCTGGCCGAGGTGCTGGCGGCCGACGCGGTGACCCACGTGTTCATCACGCCGGCGGCATTGAGTTCGGTGGATCCCACGGGCCTGACGGACCTGCGGGTGGTGGTGGCGGCCGGGGAGGCCTTCGGGCCGGAGCTGGTGAGCCGGTGGACCGGTCCCGGCCGGCGGTTCTTCAACGCGTACGGGCCCACCGAGGCGACGATCCTGGCGACGAGCAGCGCGCCGCTGGTGGCGGGCGAGCCGATCACGATCGGCACCCCGATCCCGGGACTGGCGGCTTACGTGCTCGACGGCCGGTTGCGGCCGGTGCCGCCGGGTGTGGTGGGTGAGCTGTATCTGGCGGGCGCCCAGGTGGCGCGCGGCTACCACCGCCGGCCGGGACTGACGGCGGAGCGGTTCGTGGCCGATCCGTTCGGGTCGGATCCGGGAACCCGGATGTACCGGACGGGAGACCTGGTGCGCCGCGCGGCCGACGGCCCGATCGAGTATCTCGGGCGCAGCGATTTCCAGGTCAAGATCCGCGGGTTCCGGGTGGAACTGGGTGAGATCGACGCCGCCCTGACGGCCCGGCCGGACATCGAGTTCGCCGCGACCGTCGGGAAGGTGCTGCCGTCGGGGGAGACGGCACTGGTGTCGTACGTGCTGCCCGCGGCCGGAACCCGGATGGACGCGCCGGCGGTGCTCGCCGGGTTGGCCGAGACGCTGCCCGGCCACATGGTGCCGGCCCTGGTGATGGTGCTCGACGCGGTGCCGCTGACCCCGGTGGGCAAGCTCGATCGGGCGGCGCTGCCCGAACCGGTGTTCGCCGAGCGGGAATACCGGGCGCCGCGCACCCCGGTCGAGGAGACGGTCGCGTCGGTGTTCGCCGAGGTGCTCGGGCGCGAGCGCGTCGGCGTGGACGACTCCTTCCTCGAGCTGGGGGGAAATTCGCTCCTCGCGACCCGGTTGGTGGCGCGCCTGGGTGCGGCCCTGGAGACCCGGGTGCCGGTGCCGGTGGTGTTCGAGGCGCCGACCGTGGCGGCATTGGCGGCGCATCTGGAGTCGGGTGGCGCGGCGGCACACGCTGTTCCGCTGGTGGCGCGAGAGCGCCCGGACCGCGTACCGCTGTCGTTCGCGCAGCAGCGGATGTGGTTCCTCAATCGGTTCGATCCGGCCTCCGCGGCCGACAACATCCCGGTGGCGATCCGGCTGACGGGCCGGCTCGACGTCGATGCCCTGCGAAAGTCGGTGTCCGACATCGCGGTCCGGCACGAGATCCTGCGAACCAGGTATCCCGAAACGGACGGGCGCCCGTACCAGACGGTCGTTCCCGCCGCCGGATACACGCCCGACTGGGCGTCGGAATCGGTGCCCGGAACGGAGCTGGCCGACCGGATCGCCGACGTGGTGGCCACCGGATTCGACGTGACCGCCGAGGTGCCGTTCCGGGTGCGGCTGTTCCGGGTCGCGGACGACGAGCACGTGCTCGTGTTCGTGGCACACCACATCAGCGCCGACGGCTGGTCGATGGCGCCGTTGACGCGCGATCTGATGACCGCGTACGCCGCGCGGGCCGCCGGCCGGGAGCCCGGATGGGAGCCGTTGCCGCTGCAGTACGCGGACTTCGCGCTGTGGCAGCGTGAGGTGCTCGGATCGGAGCGGGACGCGGACAGTCCCCTCTCGGCACAGGCGGAGTACTGGCGGCGGGTCCTCGCGGATCTCCCCGCGGAACTGCACCTCCCGACGGATCGGGCCCGCCCGCCGGTGCAGTCCTTCGCCGGCGGCCGGGTCGCGTTCGATATCGATGCCCCGACGCACCGGCGGGCGGGGGAACTGGCACAGCAGTGCGGGTCGACCCTGTTCATGGTCCTGCACACCGCGCTCGCGGTGTTCCTCGCCCGGATGTCGTCGTCGCATGACATCGCCGTGGGTACCGCGGTCGCCGGCCGCGGTGACGCCGCGCTGGACGAGATGGTCGGCATGTTCGTCAACACCTTGGTGCTGCGCACCCGGGTCGATCCCGGTTCCGGGTTCGCGGAGCATCTCGCGCGGGTCCGCGAGAGCGACCTGGAGGCGTTCACCCACGCGGAGATCCCCTTCGAGCGCGTCGTGGAACTGCTCGCTCCGGAGCGTTCGACCGCGCGGCACCCGCTGTTCCAGGTGGCCATCGCCCTCGAGAACCTGCCCCCCGCGGGTCTCGAGCTGCCGGACCTGAGCGTGGCGGCGGTGCCGTTCGATGCGACCACCGCGAAGTTCGATCTGTCGTTGACGCTGCGTGAACACACGGACCCCGGCGGGGGACCGGCGGGAATGTCGGCGGACTTCGTCTTCGCCAGGGACCTGTTCGACGACGAGACGGTGGCCGGATTCGCGCGGCGGTTCGTGCGGCTGCTGGCCGCCGCCGTGGCGGACCCGGCCGTGCCGGTCGGTGACCTGGCGCTCCTTGCCGACGACGAAGCCGACCGGCTCACCCGTGCCCCGGACGACGCACCGAGCGGTGCCCGCACGCTCGCCGAGATCCTGACGGCGGCGGTCTCCCGGGACCCCGAGGCGCCGGCCGTCCGGTACCAGGACCGCACGATCAGCTACCGCGAACTCGACGAGTCGTCGTCCCGGCTCGCGCGGGAACTGGCAGCACGCGGCGTCGGCCCCGAGGACGTGGTGGCGCTGGCGTTCCCGCGTTCCTACGAGATGGTGCTCGGCGTGTGGGCGGTCGCGAAGGCCGGCGCCGCGCACCTTCCGGTGGATCCGTCCTATCCGGCGGAGCGGGTCCGGTACATGCTCGCCGACTCCGGTGCGGCGGTGTGCCTGACCACCACCTCGTACGCCCCCGCGCTGCCCGCGTCCCCGCCCCGGCTGGAACTGGACGATCCCGAGGTCGTGCGGGCCGTCGCGACACGATCCGCCGCCCGGATGTCCGACGCCGAGCGGGTACGGCCGCTGTCGCTGCAGCACGCGGCGTACGTCATCTACACGTCGGGGTCGACCGGGCACCCCAAGGGTGTGGTGGTCACCCACGCGGGTCTCGACCCGCTGCTCGGTGCCGCGGTGACGCTGTACGGCGTGACGTCACGGTCGCGGTTCCTGCACGTGTGCTCGCCCAGCTTCGATCCGTCGGTGCTCGAGTGGATGGCCGCGTTCTCCCAGGGCGCGACCCTGGTCGTGGTGCCCTCGACGATCGTCGGCGGACCCGAACTCGCGGAACTGCTTCGGGCCGAACGGGTCAGCCACACCATTGTCACGCCGGCGGTGCTGGGGACGGTCGATCCGTCGGGACTCGACCGTCTCGGGGTCGTGTCCGTCGGCGGGGACGTGACATCGCCGCAACTGCTGGCGCGGTGGGCGCCGGGACGGAGCTACTTCAACGGCTACGGGCCTACGGAGACGACGATCATCTCGTCGTTCGCGCGGCTGCAGCCCGGGCGCCCGGTCACCGTCGGCCGGCCCGTACCGGGGGTGGCCGCCCTGGTGCTGGACTCCCGGCTGCGGCCGGTGCCGTCCGGCGTGGCCGGCGAGTTGTACCTGGCCGGGGCCGCTCTCGCGCGGGGCTACCACCGGCGCAGCGGGTTGTCGGCGGCACGGTTCGTGGCGAACCCGTTCGGAGCGCCGGGCACGCGGATGTACCGGACCGGGGACGTGGTCCGATGGCGCAGCACCGGCGCGGTCGCCGAACTGGAGTACCTCGGGCGCAGCGACTTCCAGGTCAAGCTGCGTGGATTCCGGATCGAACTCGGCGAGATCGACGCCGCACTGGAACGGAACCCCTCCGTCGCGCAGGCCACCACGGTGCTGCACACCGATCCGCGCGGCGGGGACAGGCTCGTCGGCTACGTCGTCGGCGCGGCCGGCGCCGTGCCCGACCCGGCGCACCTGCGCGAGTTCCTCGCCGGGGAACTGCCGAACCACATGGTGCCCGGCCACATCGTCGTGCTCGACGCCCTGCCCCTCACTCCCGGTGGCAAGCTGGACAGGCGGGCACTGCCGGTGCCGCTGCCCGAGTCGGCCGAGTACTGCGCCCCCGCCACGTCCGACGAGCAGGCGGTCGCAGACGTGTACGGGGCGGTGCTCGGGGTCGAGCGGGTCGGCCGCGCCGACGACTTCTTCGCGCTCGGCGGCAACTCGCTGCTCGCGATGCAGGTCATCGCGCGGCTCGAGGCCGCCCTCGGCGTCCGGGTCCCGGTGCGGACGTTGTTCGAAGCGCCGACCGTGTCGGCCCTGGCGGCGCGGATGGGGGATCCGGTCGCGGTCCCGTCCCGGATGCCCCTGCGCCCCCGGCGGCGCCCCGAGCGGATTCCGCTGTCGCTCGCGCAGCGGCGGATGTGGTTCTTCAACCGGTTCGACCCGGACTCCGCCGCCTTCAACATCCCGCTCGTGCTGCGATTGACCGGGGCGCTGGATGTGCCGGCGCTGCAGGCCGCCCTGCGCGACCTGCTCGCCCGGCACGAGGCCCTGCGCACCGTCTTCCCCGACTCCGACTCCGGACCGTTCCAGGTGATCGTTCCGCTCGAGGACGTACCACTCGATCTGGCGGCACAGGACGTGGCCGAGGACGACCTGCACCCGCGGATCGCCGCCCTCGTCTCCCGGGGGTTCGACGTCACCGGTGCGGTACCCGTCCGGGCGGCCCTGTTGCGGCTCACCGACCGGGACCACGTGCTGGTCGTCGTCGTTCACCACATCGCGAGCGACGGCGGATCCCGGGCCCCGATGGCCCGGGATCTGGCCACCGCGTACCTGTCCCGCAGAGCGGGCCGGGCACCGGAGTGGACTCCGCTGCCGGTGCAGTACGCCGACTACGCCCTGTGGCAACAGGACGTGCTGGGCTCCGAGGACGACCCCGAGTCGGTGCTCGCGCGCCAGTTGAACTACTGGACCACGGCGCTGGCGGACCTGCCGGACCTGGTGGAACTGCCCACCGACCGCCCGCGGCCCGCCGTGCAGACCGGGCGCGGCGCGAGCGTCGACTTCACCCTGGACGAGGCGTTGGCCGCCCGGCTCGATCGGCTCGCCCGGGATCACGGCGTGACGTTCTTCATGCTCGCGCACGCCGCGCTCGCGGTCCTGCTGGCCCGCCTGTCCGGTACCGACGACATTCCCGTCGGGGCACAGGTCGCCGGCCGCGGCGAGGAGGCACTCGACGATCTCGTGGGGATGTTCGGCAACACCCTCGTGCTGCGCACCCGGATCCACCCGGACGCCACCTTCTCCGAGCTCCTCGCCGGCGTGCGGGAGGTCGACCTCGCCGCCTTCGGCAACCCCGACGTTCCGCTCGAACGGCTCGTGGAGATCCTCGATCCCGTCCGGTCCACCGCGCATTCGGCCCTGTTCCAGGTGCTGCTCGTGGTGCACAACTTCACCCGCTCCGAGATCGCATTGCCGGACCTGCACATCGCGCCGGTCGGGACAGCCACGGGCGGCGCCAAACTCGATCTCGAGATCCACCTGACCGAGATGCGCGACGAGCAGGGGCGGCGGGACGGGGTCGCGGGATCCGTCGTCTACGCGTGTGACCTGTTCGACGAGGACACCGTGCGGACGTTCGCCGCGCGACTCGCGTCGATCCTGGAGGCGGCGGCGGACGATCCGGGCGTTCCGGTCGGCGGCATCGACCTGCGCACCGCGGAGGAACGTGCCCGGCTCGACGAGCTGAACCGGACCGCCGCGCCGCTCGGTGACCGGTTGGTGCTGGACGCGTTCACCCGGCAGGCGCGGCGCACCCCCGACGCGACGGCGGTCGTCTTCGAGGACACCGCGCTGACCTACGCGCAGTTCGCCTCTCGGGTGGACCGGCTCGCCCGGCGCCTCGTCGCGTGCGGCGTCGGGCCCGATCGGCTGGTCGGCGTCCACATGAGCCGATCGGTCGAGATGATGGTCGGGATCTATGCGGTTCTCCGGGCCGGTGGCGGGTACGTGCCGCTCGACCCGGAACACCCCGCCGAGCGAACGGCATACGTCCTGGCCACCGCTGAGCCGGTGGTGGTGCTGACCACGACGCGCGATCGGGGCACGCTCCCCGATTCCGTCCCGGCCCTCGTGGTCGACGAATCGGACTTCGCCCCGGCGCCGGTCACCGAGTTCGCCGACCACGAGCGCCTGGCGCCGCTGCATCGGGCGAACATCGCCTACGTGATCTACACCTCCGGGTCGACGGGCCGGCCCAAGGGCGTTGCCGTCACCCACGGCGCCGTCGTCAACCAGATGACGTGGATGCGCGAGCGCTACGAATTCGGCATGGGGGACACGGCGCTGCAGAAGACCCCCATCACGTTCGACGCGTCGGTGTGGGAGCTGTTCTTCCCGCTGCAGGTCGGTGCGCGGCTCGTGGTCGCGGCACCGGGAGGCCATCGCGACCCGGAGTACCTGGCCCGCCTGTCGCGGCAGTGGGCCGTCGGCATCCTCGAGTTCGTTCCGGCGATGCTCGCCGTGTTCCTCGCCGATCCCGCACTCGAACTGCCGGCGGCGCTGAAGTACCTGTCCGTCGGTGGCGAGGCGCTGCCGGGAGAGCTCGCGGCCCGGTTCGCCGAACGCTCGGATGCGCTGCTGGACAACACGTACGGCCCGACCGAGGCGACCGTCACCGCGACCGTGCTGCGCTGTGCCGGACGTCGCACCGATGCCGGCACCGTGCCGATCGGCCGTCCGATCCGCAACACCACCACGCATGTTCTCGACGAGCGGCTGAACCCGGTACCGATCGGGGTGCCGGGGGAGCTGTATCTCGGTGGGGTGCAACTTGCCCGCGGTTACCATGCCCGCCCGGATCTGACCGCGCAGCGGTTCGTCGCGCACCCCGGCGGGGCGCGGCTGTACCGCACCGGTGACCGGGTCCGGTGGTTGCCGGACGGTACGCTCGAGTTCCTGGGCCGCAACGACTTCCAGGTGAAGGTGCGCGGTCTGCGGATCGAGCTGGGGGAGATCGAGGCGGCACTGCTGGCGCAGCCGCAGGTGGCGCAGGCCGTCGTGACCGTCCACGACGGGCCCCACGGCGCGCAGATCGCCGCGTACGTCGTGTCCGCGGACGGCGCCGAGGCCGACGCGGACGCCGTTCGCGCGGCAGTGGGGCGCCTGCTGCCGCGGTACATGGTGCCCGACGTGGTGACCGTGCTCGGGGAACTCCCGCTCACCACATCCGGAAAGGTGGATCGCCGGGCCCTGCCGGAACCGGTCCCGGCCGTCCGTGAGTTCCGGGGGCCCACCACCGCGATCGAGAAGACCGTCGCCTCGGTGATCGGTGAAGTGCTCGGCGCGGAGCGGCTCGGTCTCGACGACGACTTCTTCGCGCTCGGCGGGAATTCGTTGATCGCCACGCGTGTGGTCGCCCGGATCGGGTCGGCGCTGCGCGCGTCGGTGCCCGTCCGCGTGATCTTCGAGGCGTCGACGATCGAGTCGCTGTCGGCAGCCGTGGAACGGCACGTCGGGTCCGGCGGCCTGCCCGCCCTGGCGGCCCGGCCGCGTCCGGAGCGGATCCCGCTGTCGCCGGCCCAACAGCGGATGTGGTTCCTCAGCCGGTTCGAGGCGACCGCGGCGGCCTACAACATCCCGATGGCCGTGCGGCTGACCGGACGGCTGGATCCGGTCGCGCTGCAGTCGGCGGTCGCCGACGTGGTCGCCCGGCACGAGGTCCTCCGGACCGTCTACCCCGAGGTCGACGGGGTCCCGGTCCAGCAGATTCTGCCCGCGGGCGCCGGTGTGCCGGCCCTGCGCCCGGCGGACGTCGACGAATCGGAGCTCCAGGCCGCCGTCCGGTCGGCGGCGGCGGTCGGATTCGATGTCACCCGGTCCGTTCCGGTTCTCGTGCGGCTGTTCCGGGTGTCCCCGGCTGAACACGTCCTGCTGGTCGTGGTGCACCATATCGCTGCCGACGGCTATTCCGTGGCGCCGCTCGTGCGGGATCTCGCCCTCGCGTACAGCGCGCGACGGGAGGGCCGCGAACCCGCATGGCGGCCGCTGCCGGTGCAGTATGCGGACTACACGCTGTGGCAGCGGGAGGTGCTGGGCAGCGAAGCCGATCCCGCCTCGCGCGTCTCCCGCCAGCTCGCCTACTGGGCCGACGAACTGGCCGGGCTGCCCGACCAGTTGCCCGTGCCCACGACCCGGCCGCGGCCTCCGGTGCAGTCCTACCGGGGAGACCGGGTTCCCGTCACGATCGACGCGGACCTTCACGGCAGGGTGGCCGCGCTCGCGGCGGCCACGAGGACCACTCCCTTCACGGTCGTGCACACGGCCTTCGCGGTGCTGCTGGCCCGGCTGTCCGGCACCGAGGACGTCGCGGTGGGCACCCCGGTGGCCGGTCGGGGTGAGGCGGCCCTCGACGACCTGATCGGGATGTTCGTGAACACCCTCGTGTTCCGCACCCGGGTCGATCCCGCCGTCTCCTTCGCGTCGCTGCTCGCGCAGGTCCGGGAGCAGGACATTCAGGCCCTGGCCCATGCGGACGTCCCGTTCGAACGACTCGTCGAGGCGCTGGCGCCGGCCCGGTCCATGGCGCGGCATCCGCTGTTCCAGGTGGGGTTGTCGTTCCAGAACCTCGGAGCGGTCGCCTTCGAACTCCCGGACCTGGTGGCGGCTCCGGTCGACGTCGCAGGGGAGATCGCCCAGTTCGACCTGCACCTGATCGTCGGCGACAGTTTCGGCGCAGACGGGACGCCTGCGGGTATCGGCGGGCATCTGTCCTACGCCACCGATCTCTTCGACGTACGCGCGGCCGCGTCCATCGCGGACCGGTTCGTTCGGATCCTGGGCGAACTCGTCTCGGTTCCCGACCGGGCGGTCGGCGACGCCGATCTGCTCGGCGCCGACGAGCGGCGGGCGCTGCTCGAGGCGACGAACGACACCCGGGTCGAGGTTGCGGGCGGCGGCTGCCTCCCCGAGCTGTTCCAGCACGAGGTGCACGAACGCCCGGGGGCGGTCGCGCTCGTCGGGGACGGCGTGCAGCTGACCTTCGGGGAACTCGGCGCTCGCGTCGCCCGGCTGGCCCGCGCGCTGGTGGCGGCCGGCGTCGGGCCGGAGACCCGGGTCGGTCTGATGATGCCCGGCTCCGTGGACCTCGTCGTCGCCATGTACGCGGTGTCCGCCGCCGGGGGCGCCTACGTTCCGCTCGACCCGTCGCTGCCGATCACCAGGCTGGCCCGCATGGTCGAGGCGGCGCGGCCGGCGACGGTCCTCGCGACGGCGGTGTCCACGCGCGTCGCGAGGGAGGTTGTGCCGGAGCCGATCCCGGTGATCGATACCTCGAGTGTGGACCTGTCGCGGTACTCGGCCGCCCCGGTGACCGACGCCGATCGCAGTGCGCCGCTGCGGCCCTCGAACCTCGCCTACATACTGTTCACGTCGGGATCGACCGGGGTGCCCAAGGGCGTGGCGGTGGCCCACGGCGCAGTGGTCAACCAGTTGCGCTGGATGCATGCGGAGTTCGGGTTCGGTCCGGACGAGGTGACGGTGCAGCGGACGGTGGCGACGTTCGACCTGTCGGTGTGGGAGTTCTGGGGCGCCACGACATGTGGCGGCCGGCTGGTGGTGGCGGATCCCGAGGCTCGCCGCGATCCGCTCCGCCTGCTCGCGCTCGTCGAGCGCGAGTTCGTGACGACGCTGTACCTGGTTCCGTCCCTGCTGAGCGCCCTGATCGCGGGTGCAGACCGAGAATTGCCGACCTCGGTGCGGCGGGTGCTCTCGATCGGGGAGACGCTACCGGGTGCCGTGGCCGGGGCGTGGCGCCGGTCGAGCCGGGCGGAGCTCGTCAATCTGTACGGACCCACCGAGGCGGCCGTGTCGGTGACGGCGCACCGGGTCACGGGCGCGGACACCGACCAGGTGCCGATCGGGGTGCCCGGGTGGAACACCCGCGTGTACGTACTCGACCGGCGGCTGCGGCCCGTGCCGGTGGGAGTGACCGGAGAGCTCTACCTGGCGGGCCGGCAACTCGCGCGGGGCTACAGCGGCAGCCCCGGGGCGACCGCGGACCGGTTCGTTGCCGACCCCTTCGGGGCCGGGGGCCGTCTGTACCGCACCGGTGATCTGGCCCGGTGGACCCCTGCGGGCGTCCTCGAGCACGTGGGCCGCGGAGACTCCCAGGTCAAGCTGCGCGGTTTCCGGATCGAACTCGGAGACATCGAGGCGGCGCTGCTGCGTCTGCCCGCCGTGGCGGCCGCGGTCGCGACGGTGCACCACGACGCCGCGACCGGCGCTCGGATCGTCGCGTATGTCGTTGCCGCGCAGGGTGAGTCGGACCTCGACCTGGGGGCCCTGCGGAGCGCGCTCGCGGACGAGCTGCCGAACTACATGCTGCCGGCCTCGATCATGCGCCTGGACCGGCTCCCCGTCGGAACGACGGGCAAGGTCGATCGCGGCGCGCTGCCCGCGCCGATGCCCGAGCGGGCGTCCTACCGGGCTGCGGCGACGCCCGTCGAGCGTGCGGTTGCGCAGGTGTTCGCGGACGTCCTCGCTGCGGACCGGGTCGGATCCGACGACGACTTCTTCGTCCTCGGCGGATCCTCGCTCGTGGCCGTGGGGGCGACGCGGGAGCTCGCGCGCCGGCTCGGCCGTCCGGTGCCGCTCGAGTGGGTGTTCGCCCATCCGACGGTGGGGGACCTTGCGGCCCGGATCGAGCAGTCGGCGGGGGAGAAGCCGCCGGCGAGCGGGTCCGCCGACTCCTCCCTGGACGTGCTGCTGCCGCTGCGCGAGGGCGACGACGGACGCGATCCGGTGTTCTTCGTCCATCCGGTGATCGGCCTCGCCTGGAGCTTCGCCTCGCTCGCCGGCTACGTCGAGCCGGGCCGTGCGGTCTACGGACTGCAGTCCCCGGCGCTGTCCGGGGAGTCGGACCTACCGGATTCGATCGAGTCCTGGGCGGCGCGGTACGTCTCGGAGGTCCGGCGGGTCCATCCGGACGGTCCCTTCCACCTGGTCGGATGGTCCCTCGGCGGGGTGATCGCCCACGAGATGGCGGTCCAGCTCCAGCGAGCCGGACTCGAGGTCGGTTCGCTCGTGCTGCTCGACGCCTATCTGCCCGACGCCGTGCGCGGCCCGGTGGATCCGGTCGCGGTGGCTGCGGCGGCCTTCGGTGCGAACCGCGCCGGCGGCGGGGAACCGGCGTACGCCCTCGGTGACATCGGGATGCTCGCCGACGAGATCGATCCCACCCTCGCCTCGTCCGTCCTCACGAGCATCGACTGCTCGTTCGAGGCGCTCGAGCGGCACGTGCCGGCCCGGTACGAGGGACGCATTCTCTTCGTCGGCGCCGCGCCGCAGACCGTGCCGGATCCCGAATCGGGCCGGGACTGGTCACCGTACGTCTCCGGCGGCGTGCACCGGCACGACCTGCCGACCTCGCATTGGGAGATGACCGGGCCGAGTGCGTGCGCTCGTCTCGGGCCGCTGCTGGCGCGCTGGACGTCCGGCGGCTCCTGCCCGGAATGCGACGGCGTGGATCGTTGACCCATGGGTGAGTGGCGGCCGTGTTCGAGCTCACATTCGACATCGAACGTCTGCTGTCCAACAGTTGGATGAAACGTGTGCATTGTCTAGGCTTGGCGGGGTTCGTGGTGCGGTCGGAACGGCCGAACGGCCGGAAGGCGGTGCCGAACGGCCCGGAGGCGGTGCCGAGGTCCTTCGCCTCGCGCCACCGGAATCTGCAGGTGGCGAGGCAGATCCGGCGCGAGGTCCGGGATCTCCCCGCCGCCGGTCGCGCGCGGCGCTCCGGGCCGTTCGTCCCGTGCGGGGCGACGCTGTGTCGCGCGGCGAACGTCGCGCCGAGGCTGCGCCGACGCTCTCGCGGGGCCGGCGACTCCTGTCCGGAATGCCGGTCTACCCGTCGGTAACTTAGTTTCCGGACATACGTACAGGTGGCACGGTTTGTTTTCGTGTGGAATGGTGACGAAGTGCTCTAGCGCCGGGAATCGTCGGGGTTCCGGTGCGCGAGGCACAGTGGAGCGGCGACCGCCGGGGGAGGGCGGGCGTCGCCGTAGTTCTTGACACCCCGGCGGTGAACGGAGCCGGAATGCGCACGCGCGCAACGGCTCCGGAATTCGGAGGGGAGAGCCGATGAAGGTGATCGACCGAACCGTCCGCGGAAATCTCCGCGGTTCGCGCCGCCGGACGCCTACGGCACTGCTGCCGCACCTGCTGTCGGCCGCCGTCGAACGCGATCCCGGCGCGCCGGCGCTCACGTCGGAGGGACGCACCCTCACCTACCGCGATGCCGACGCCGAGTCGTCCCGGCTCGCGCGCCTGCTCATCGCTCGGGGAATCGGCCCCGAGGACCGCGTCGCGGTGCTGCTCACCCGCTCGATCCGGTCCGTTCTCGCCGTCTGGGCGGTCGCCAAGGCGGGCGCGGCGTTCGTCCCGGTGGACCCCCGCTACCCGGCCGATCGGGTCCGCTACATGCTGTCGGACTCGAACGCCCGCCTCGCCCTCACGGTGGCCGCGCACCGGCACGTCGTCCCCGAGGGGTTCGGCACCGTCGTCCTGGACGGCGCCGAGATCCGGACGGAACTCGACGCCTGCCCGGCCGACCCGCTCGCCTTCGTCGACCGGGTGCGGCCGCTGCGCCCCGACCATCCCGCCTACGTCATCTACACCTCGGGCTCCACGGGACAGCCGAAGGGCGTCGTGGTCACCCAGGCCGGGCTCGCCGCCTTCTGCGCCGAGCAGGTCGAGCGCTACCACCTCACCCCCGGCGCCCGCACCCTGCACTTCGCGTCCCCCAGCTTCGACGCGTCGGTGCTCGAGCTGCTGCTCGCCGTCGGTGCCGGGGCGACGATGGTCGTCGCCCCGCCCTCCGTGTACGGCGGCGACGAGCTGGCCGGACTGCTGCGCAGCGAGCGGGTCACGCACGCCTTCGTGACCCCGGCGGCCCTCGCCTCGGTGGAGCCCGCCGGCCTGGACGACCTCGGGGTGGTGGTGGTCGGCGGCGAGGCGTGCCCGCCGGACCTGGTGGCGCGCTGGGCGCCCGGCCGCCGGTTCCACAACGGGTACGGCCCCACGGAGACCACGATCATGACGAACATCTCCGGGCCGCTTCGGCCCGGCGAACCCGTCACGATCGGCCGGCCGATTCGCGGAGTCGCCGCCGAGGTCCTCGATTCCCGCCTTCGGCCCGTGCCGGCGGGCACGGCCGGCGAACTGTACCTGACCGGGCCCGGCCTCGCCCGCGGCTATCACGCTCGTCCCGGACTCACGGCCGCGCGCTTCGTCGCCGCGCCCGGTGGCGCCCGGAGGTACCGCACCGGTGACCTGGTGCGGTCCCCGCGCTCGGCCCGCGAGGGCATCTCGTATCTGGGCCGGAACGACTTCCAGGTCAAGGTGCGTGGCTTCCGCATCGAGCTCGGTGAGATCGATGCGGCGTTCGCCGCGCACTCCACGGTCGACTTCGCCGCCACCGTCGGTCACCGGGGTGCGACGGGGGACACCCGTCTCGTCACCTACGTGCACGCCGCCCCCGGTTCCGCGATCGACGCCGCCGCGCTCACGGCCTTCGTCGCCGAACGGCTTCCGTCGCACATGATTCCGTCGTCGGTGATCGCGCTGGAGGCCATTCCGCTGACGCCGGTGGGCAAGCTCGATCGCGCGGCCCTGCCCGAGCCCGAGATCGCGTCGGCCCCGTACCGGGCGCCGGCCACCGTCGCGGAGGCGGCCGTCGCGGAGGCGTTCGCCGACGTGCTCGGGGTGCCGCGGGTCTCGGTCGACGACGACTTCTTCGACCTGGGCGGCAACTCGCTGCTCGCCACTCGCGTGATCGGTCGGATCAGGGGGGCGCTCGACGTCACCGTCTCCGCCGCCGACCTGTTCGACGCCACCACGGTCGCGTCGCTCGCGGCCCGGGTCGAGGCCGCGCCGGCGGCCGCCCGCGGCCTGCTGCCGCGGCGCCCGCGACCCGACCGGATCCCGCTCTCTCCCGCGCAGCAGCGCATGTGGTTCCTCAACCGCCTCGATCCGGACTCGGCGGTGTTCAACATCCCGCTCGCCGTGCGGCTGTCCGGCAGGCTCGACGTCGACGCGATGCGCGCGGCCGTGCGGGACGTCGTCGCGCGGCACGAGACGCTCCGGACGGTGTACCCCGAGGTCGACGGCGTCGGCGAGCAGCGCATCCTCGCCGTCGGCGACGTTCCGCTCGACCTCGGGCCGGAGGACGCGACCGACTCCGACGCCCCGGCCCGCCTCGCCGGCCTCGCGGGCAGGCGCTTCGACGTCACTGGCGAGGTTCCCGTCCGCGCCCGGCTCTTCCGGATCGCCGACGACGAGCACGTGCTCGCCGTGGTCCTCCACCACATCGCCGGCGACGGCTCGTCGCTGGGGCCGCTCGTCCGGGACCTCGTCACCGCCTACACCGCACGGTCGGCGGGACGGGAACCGTCGTGGGAGCCCCTGCCCGTCCAGTACGCCGACTACACGCTGTGGCAGCTCGACGCCCTCGGCGACGAGGACGATCCCCGGTCCGGGACGGCCCGGCAGCTGGCCTACTGGCGGCGTGCGCTCGCCGGCATCCCCGAGCACCTCGAGCTCGCCACCGACCGGCCGCGCCCCGCGGTCATCGGCCATGCGGGCGAACGGGTCTCGGCGCAGGTCGACGAGGCCACCCGCGACGCGATCGCGGCTCTCGCGCGCGAGCACGGCGTGACCCCGTTCATGGTGCTGCACGCGGTCCTCGCGGTGCTGCTCGCGCGGGTGTCGAACACCCACGACGTGGTCGTCGGCACCCCCGTCGCGGGACGCACGGCCCCCGAACTCGACGGCCTGATCGGCATGTTCGTCAACATGCTCGCCCTGCGGACGGACGTCGACGTCGCCGCGTCGTTCACGACGCTGCTCGAGCAGGTCCGCGACACCGATCTGCAGGCGTTCGCGCACGCCGACGTGCCCTTCGAACGCCTCGTCGAGGTGCTCGACCCGGTCCGGTCCACCGCGCGCCATCCCCTCTTCCAGGTCGGGTTCTCGTACCAGAACTTCGCCCACGACGCCCTCGAGCTGCCGGAACTGCGGATCGCGCCGGTCGAGAGCGTTTCGTACGCAGCGCGTTTCGATCTCCACGTCACAGTGGTCGACCACGGTGCGGGCGGCGGCCCGGGCGGTTTCGACGTCGAGTTCGGTTACGCCACCGACCTGTTCGACGCGCCGACGATCCAGCGCATGCTCGACCGGTACCTGCGGATTCTGCGGGCGATCGTCGCCGAACCCGACACCGTCGTCGGCGACATCGATCTGCACGACGCCACGGAACTCGCCGGGATGATGCGGGCATGGGAGGCCGAACAGGCCGACCTCACCGCCGGCCGGACCCTCGTCGACCTGTTCGACGAGCAGGTCGCGGCCACCCCGGACGCACCCGCGCTGGTGTTCCGCGGCGGCACCCTCACCTACCGGGAGTTCGACGAGCGCGTCACCCGGCTCGCCCGCCACCTCGTGGCGCAGGGAGTGGGACCGGAATCCACGGTGGCCCTGTGCATCCGGCGTTCGGTCGACCTCGTGGTGGCGATGTACGCCGTCGCCAAGGCCGGCGGCGCCTACCTGCCGCTGGATCCCGACCACCCCGCGGCCCGCAACGAGTACATCCTCGGCGCCGCGGCCCCGCAGTGCGTGCTGTCGACCACCGCCGACCGGGTCGACGCGCTGGCCGGGCGGACGGTGCTCGATGTCGACCGCCTCGACCTGAGCGACGTCGATCCCGCGCCGCTCGGTGACGCGGACCGGCGGACACCGCTGCGCGCCGCGAACACCGCCTACGTCATCTACACCTCCGGATCGACCGGACGCCCGAAGGGCGTGGCCGTGCCGCACGAGGCGATCGTCAACCAGATCGCCTGGAAGCGGGCGCACTACGAGCTCGGCCCCGACGACGCGGTACTGCTCAAGACCGCCGCGACCTTCGACCTGTCGGTGTGGGAGTTCTGGTCCGCGCTCACCTGCGGGGCCCGCCTGGTGATCACCGCCCACGACGGGCACCGCGACCCGTCCTACCTCAACGACCTGATCCGCCGGGAGAAGGTCACGACCCTGCACGTGGTGCCGTCGATGCTCGAGGCGCTGCTCGAGGACTCGGCCGGCGAGCTGCCCGACACCCTGCGCCGCGTCCTCGCCATCGGCGAGGTGCTGCCCACCCCGACGGCGGAGCGCGCGCTCGGCGCCTCGAACGCGGACCTGGTGAACCTGTACGGCCCGACGGAGGCGGCCGTCTCGGTGACCGCGCACGCGGTCACCGCACTCGCGCACACGTCGGTGCCGATCGGCGACCCCATCCCCAACACCCAGACGTTCGTCCTCGACGAGCGGATGCACCCCGTGCCGCCGGGCGTGGCCGGCGAACTGTACCTGGCCGGGGTGCAGCTCGCCCGCGGGTACCTGGGCCGACCCGGCCTGACCGCCGAGCGGTTCGTCGCCAATCCGTTCGGCGTGCCCGGCTCACGCCTCTACCGCACCGGGGACGTGGTGCGCTGGCGCGTCGACGGTGACGACCCCGGCCGCGGCACCCTGGAATACCTCGAGCGCGCCGACTTCCAGGTCAAAGTGCACGGGTTCCGGATCGAACTCGGGGAGATCGAGGCCGCGCTGCGCGCCCTTCCGGCGATCCGCGACGCCGCGGTCACCGTCCACGGCGGGGACCGGCTGGTGGCCTTCCTGGTCCCGGCCGCCGGGCCGGTCGACGTCGCCCGGCTGCGCGCCGCGCTGGCCGAGACCCTGCCCTCCTACATGGTGCCCGCCGGCTTCGTCACCCTCGACGCGTTGCCGCTGAACCCGCACGGCAAGCTCGACCGCGCGGCACTCCCCGAGCCGGTGATCGCCCCGCGGAGCCACCGCCCGCCGCGCACTCCGCTCGAGACGGAGGTCGCCGCCGCATACCGGGAGGTCCTCGCGCCGGCCGGGGGAACCGATACCGGGGCGTTCCCGGTCGGCCTCGACGACGACTTCTTCGACCTCGGGGGGAACTCCCTCAGCGCCGTGCGGGTGATCGCCCGGCTGCGCGAGCGCACGAGCCTGCCGGTGTCGCTGCAGTGGCTGTTCCTCACGCCCACCGTCGAAGCCCTCGCCGCCCGGATCGAGGCATCCGCCGGCGATCCCGGTCCGGCCGATCACACCGCAGGGTTCGACGCGGTGCTGCCCCTGCGCCCGGGCGGTTCCGCCGAACCGGTGTTCTGCATCCACCCGGTGATCGGCCTGTCGTGGAGCTTCGCCGGCCTGGCCCGCCACCTCGACCCCGAGCGTCCCCTCTTCGGACTGCAGTCCCCGGCCCTGCGCGACGACGAACCGCTGCCCGAGAGCATCGACGCGTGGGCGGCCGACTATGCGGCCCGGATCCGGCATGTCCAGCCGGCCGGTCCGTACCACCTGGTCGGCTGGTCGCTCGGCGGCATCCTCGCCCACGCCGTCGCGGTCCGTCTGCGCGCCGACGGCGACGAGGTCGCCACCCTCGCCCTGCTCGACGCGCATCCGCCCACCGCGCCGACCGGGACCGCCCCCTCCGCGGTCACCGTCGCCGACCTGCTCGGCGCGATCGGAACCGACGTCGGGTCCGACGTCGACCTGGCGGAGTTCACCCCCGCGCGGGCACTGGAGCTGGTCGCCGACCTGCCGGCCCCGTTCGACGCGCTGTCCCTGCCCCGGCTCGAACGCCTCTTCGAGGGCGTGCGCCTGTCCTACCGGCTGCTCGGCGAGCACCGGCCCGCCCGATACGACGGTGATCTGCTGTTCTTCGCCGCGGGGGAGGACGGAACCTCGGCCGCCCGCGCCGCGCAGCAGTGGCGGGCCCACGTCACCGGCACCCTGGCGGTCGAATCGGTCCAGGCCACCCACTGGAAGATGACGTCGCAGGAAGCCCTCGCCCGGATCGGTCCGGTGCTGGACCGCTGGATCGGGGGCGCCCGCTGACCCGTATCCTCCGTCGTCCTCCCGGCGACCGCGACGGGTGATCCGCGGTCGACCGCCCGGTTTCGGCCGTAACGAAGCGCCCGACGCCCCGATGGTCTAATGGGGCTGGCGCGTGCCACCCTGCACTGTCGTGTGCAGAGGGCAGCGGCTGGGACGATGAGGGATACGCGAGGTGGATGATGCCTGGAGTGCACGCGCAGGACGACCGGCGACGGAGCACGCGGGGATGAGTGTCGACGGTTCGGGGGACCGACGACCGGACGAATCACGCAGCCGCCGGCCGGTCCGGCAGCGGCCCACACGCCGGCGCGGACCCCGCGTCGCCCTTCTGCCCCAGCTCCTGGCCGCCGCGGTCGAACGGGACCCCGGCGCACCCGCCGTGGTGTTCGAGGACCGCACCCTGAGCTACGGCGAGCTCGACTCGGCCTCCTCCCGGCTGGCGCGGCTGCTCATCCGGCGGGGGATCGGCCCGGAGGATGTGGTGGCGGTCGCCGTACCCCGCTCGATCGAGTCGGTGCTGTCGGTGTGGGCCGTCGCCAAGACCGGCGCCGCCTTCGTGCCCGTCGACCCGAACTATCCGGACGACCGCGTCCGGCACATGATCGACGACTCGGGCGCCCGGGCCGGCCTGACCCTCGCGGCCTCGGTGCCCGGCCTGCCCGGCTCCGTGCCCTGGATCGCCCTCGATTCCGCCGAGACCCGCACCACCCTCGCCGAGCAGTCCGCAGCGCCCGTCGCGCTCGACGACCGGGTCCGGACGCTGCGGGCGGAGCATCCCGCCTACGTGATCTACACCTCCGGTTCCACGGGCCGGCCCAAGGGCGTGGTCGTCACCCACACCGGCCTCGAGGGTTTCTGCGCCGAGCAGGTCGAGCGGTACACGCTGACCCCGGACTCGCGGACCCTGCACTTCGCTTCGCCCAGCTTCGACGCCTCCGTCCTCGAGCTGCTGCTCGCCGTCGGCGCGGGCGCCACCATGGTGATCGCCCCACCGTCGGTGTACGGCGGCGAGGACCTCGCCGAACTGCTGCGCAGCCGGCAGGTCACCCACGCCTTCGTCACGCCCGCCGCCCTGGCGTCCGTCGACCCGGCCGGGCTGGACACCCTCGGCGTGGTGATCGTGGGCGGTGAGGCGTGCCCACCCGACCTCGTCGCGCGATGGGCGCCCGGTCGCCGCTTCTTCAACGGGTACGGCCCCACCGAGACCACGATCATGACGAACATCTCGCACGCGCTGCAGCCCGGCGAGCAGGTCACCATCGGCCGGGCCGTCCGCGGGATGACCGCGCACGTGCTGGACGAGCGCCTCAACCCCGTCCCGGCCGGTGTCGTGGGTGAGCTGTATCTCGAAGGGCCCGGCCTCGCCCGCGGCTACCACCGTCGCGCCGCGCTGACGGCCGAGCGGTTCGTCGCCGGGCCCGGCGGCACCCGCCTGTACCGGACCGGTGACCTCGTCCGATCGGGCGAGACCGGCCTGATCTACGCGGGGCGCAACGACTTCCAGGTCAAGATCCGCGGATTCCGCATCGAACTCGGCGAGATCGACGCCGCGCTGGCCGCACACCCCGATGCCGACTTCGCCGTCACGGTGGGACGGCCGACCCCGTCGGGGGAGGCCCGGCTGGTGTCGTACGTTCACCCCGTGCCGGGGGCGGTCGTCGACCCCGACGCGCTGACCGAGTTCGTCGCCCGCCGGCTGCCCGCGCACATGGTGCCGACCGTGATCGTGCCCCTCGACCGGATTCCCCTGACGCCGGTCGGCAAGCTCGACCGGGCGGCCCTGCCCGAACCGGAGCTGCCCGCCCACGAGTACCGCGCGCCCCGCTCCGCCGCGGAACACGCGGTGGCCGAGGTGTTCACGGAGCTGCTCGGCACCGAGCGGGCCGGGCTCGACGACGACTTCTTCGAGCTCGGCGGCAACTCGCTCGTCGCCACCCGCGCGGCCGCCCGCCTCGGGGAGCGGCTCGCCACCCGGGTCCCCGCGCGGCTGCTGTTCGAGGCGTCCACCGTCGAGGGTCTCGCCGCACTCGTCGAACCCTGCGTCGGGGAAGGAGCGCAGCAACCGCTCGTCGCCGGGCCGCGCCCCGACCCGATCCCGCTGTCGCTGGCACAGCAGCGGATGTGGTTCCTCAACCGGTTCGATCCGGCGTCGGCCGCGAACAACATCCCCGTCGCACTGCGCGTCCGCGGGGGGCTCGACGTCGATGCCCTGCGCCGGGCCCTCGCCGACGTCGTGGCCCGGCACGAGGTGCTGCGCACCGTCTATCCCGATCGCGACGGCGTCGGGTCCCAGCTGGTCCTCCCGCCGGAGCAGGCGGCGCACTCCCTCGACCCGGTGCCGACGCCGCCCGACGAGATCCCCGGAGCGGTCGCCCGGCTCGCGACGGCCGGCTTCGACGTGACCGCCGAGGTGCCGCTGCGGGTCGCACTGCTGCGGTCGGCCGACGACGAGCACGTCCTCGTCGTGGTCGTCCACCACATCGCCGCCGACGGCGCGTCCATCGCCCCCTTCGTGCGGGACCTGGTCACCGCGTACGTCGCCCGCACCGGCGGCGCGGCCCCCGCGTGGGAACCGCTCGCGGTGCAGTACGCCGACTACGCCCTCTGGCAGCGCGCGGTGCTCGGTGACGAGTCCGACCCCGCGTCGCCGGCCGCGCGGGAGATCGAGTTCTGGCGCGGCGCGCTCGCCGACCTCCCGGATCGGCTCGACCTGCCGACCGACCGGCCCCGCCCGGTGGAGGCGTCGGGCCGCGGCGCCACCGTGGACTTCGAGGTCGATGCCGCCCTGCACGAGGCGGTCGAGGCCACCGCCCAGGCGACCGGCACGTCCGCGTTCATGGTCGTCCACGCCGCGCTGGCGGTGCTGCTGTCGCGCCTGTCGGGCACCGCGGACATCGCGATCGGCACGCCCGTCGCCGGCCGCGGCGAGCGTGCGCTCGACGACCTCGTCGGCATGTTCGTCAACACCCTCGTGCTGCGCACCCGCATCGAGCCGGCCGCCACGTTCGCCGAACTGCTCGGCCGGGTCAAGGACACCGACCTCGCCGCGTTCGACAACGCGGAGCTGCCGTTCGAGCGGCTCGTGGAGGTGCTCGATCCGGTGCGGTCGACCGGGCACCACCCGCTGTTCCAGGTGGCGCTGTTCTTCCAGAACCTCGACCGTGCCGAGGTGACCCTGCCGGACGTGGAGATCGAGCCCGTCGACCTCGGCGGGGCCATCGCCAAGTTCGATCTGCAGCTGACCGTCTCGCCGCGGGAGGACGCCGGGAAGCCGGCCGGAATGTCGGCGCAGTTCACCTACGCCACAGACCTTTTCGACGAGTCCACGGTGCGGGATTTCGCCGGCCGCCTGATGCGGATGCTCGCGGCGCTCACCGCCGACGCCGGCCGCGTGGTCGGCGACGTCGACCTCCTCGACACCGCCGAGCGCCGCGCCCTCGCCGTCGGCAACGACCGTGCGGTGCATCCGGTCCGGGCGACCGGGCTCCTCGCCGCGTACCGGGACGCCGTCGCCCGCCACCCGGATGCGGTGGCCGTCGTCTTCGGTGACGAGTCGCTCACCTACGCCGAGTTCGACGCGCGCGTCAACCGGCTCGCCCGGCACCTCATCGGTCTCGGCGTCGGACCCGAAACCCTGGTGGCCCTCGCGATCCGGCGATCGATCGAACTCCCGGTCGCGATCTACGCGGTCATCGCGGCCGGCGGCGCCTACGTCCCGCTCGACCCCGACCATCCGGCCGAGCGGATCGGGCACATCCTGGCCACGGCACAGCCGGTGTGCGTCCTGAGCACCCGCGCGGACGCGGCGGACCTGCCCGGCACGGTCGCCCCCGTCCTGGTCGACGACCTCGACCTGCAGTGCTACGCGCCCGACCCGATCCGGGACGGCGAGCCGGCCGGCCCGATCCGCCCGGACACCCCCGCCTACGTGATCTTCACGTCCGGTTCCACGGGACGCCCCAAGGGCGTGTGCGTCTCGCACGAGGCCATCGTCAACCAGCTCGAGTGGATGGCCCACGAGTACGAGATCACCGGCGGCGACGTCTATCTGCAGAAGACCGCCACCACCTTCGACGTGTCGCTGTGGGGCTGGTTCCTGCCCCTGCGCGCCGGCGCCACCCTCGTCGTCGCCACCCACGACGGTCACCGTGACCCCGTGTACGTCGCCGAGACGATTGCCCGGCACGGCGTGACGCTGACCGACTTCGTGCCCTCGATGCTCACCGTGTTCGCCGCCCATGCGCCGGCCGGCACCTGCTCGACGCTGCGGCATGTGTTCGTGATCGGCGAAGCCCTGCCGCCCGAGACCGTCGACGCGTTCCGCCGGGTCTCGGACGCCGCGGTGCACAACCTGTACGGCCCGACCGAGGCGGCAGTCTCGGTGACCTACTGGCCCGCCGGTGACGAGCGGCAGAGCGTGCCCATCGGCGTGCCCGAGTGGAACGTGCGCGTGTACGTTCTCGACGGCCGGCTGCACCCCGTCCCGGTCGGCGTGCCCGGCGAGTTGTACCTTGCCGGAGGGCAACTCGCACGTGGTTACGTGGGCCGCCCGGACCTCACCGCGGATCGCTTCGTCGCCGACCCCGCCGGCGCCCCCGGCGCTCGCATGTACCGCACCGGTGACCTCGTCCGGTGGCGCCGCACCGCCGGCGGCGAGCCCGTCCTCGACTACATCGGCCGCACCGACTTCCAGGTGAAGTTCCGCGGTCAGCGGATCGAGCTGGGGGAGATCGAGACGGCTCTGCTCGCGCAGCCCACGGTCGGTCAGGCCGTGGCGCTCGTCGTGCCCACGGCCACCGGTGAGCAGCTCGTCGGATACGTCGTCCCCGCCCCGGGCGCGGCGGTCGAGAGCGCGCAGCTGCTCGGCGCCGTCAAGGAGATCCTGCCCGCGTACATGGTGCCGTCGGCGCTCGTCGCGCTCGACGCCTTCCCCCTCAACGCGAGCGGCAAGCTGGACCGCAAGGCGTTGCCGGAGCCGGTGTTCGAAACCCGCGGGTTCCGCGGGCCGCGCACGCCTGTCGAGGAGATCGTCGCGGGCATCTTCGCCGACGTGCTCGGCCTCACCCGCGTCGGTCTCGACGACGACTTCTTCACCCTCGGCGGGAACTCGCTCGTCGCGACCCAGGTCGCGGCGCGGCTCGGTGCTGCGCTCGACACCAAGGTGGCCGTCCGCGTGCTGTTCGAGACCCCCGAGGTGGAGGCTCTCGCGGCCCGCCTCGAATCCGAGGTCGGCCGGACCGGGCGCGTCGCCCTGCGCCCCCGGCCGCGACCGGAGGTCGTCCCGCTGTCCCTCGCCCAGCAGCGCATGTGGTTCCTCAACCGCTTCGACCCCGACTCCGCGGTGAACAACCTGCCGCTGGCCATCCGGCTCCGAGGTGACCTCGACGTCGGGGCGCTGCGCGCGGCGATCGACGACGTGGTGTTCCGGCACGAGTCGCTGCGCACGGTCTACCCGGAGGTCGACGGGGTGGCGCGCCAGGTCGTCCTGCCCACCGCGGATCCGGCCGCCGGACTGGAGCCGACGCCGGTGAGCGAGGCCGACCTCGCGGCCGCGGTCGCCGCCGAGATCGGTGCCGGATTCGACGTGACCACCGGAGTCCCGCTGCGGCTGAGACTGTTCCGGCTGTCCGAACGGGAGCACGTGCTCGTCGTCGTGCTGCACCACATCAGCGGCGACGGATTCTCGATGGGGCCGCTCACACGCGACGTGATGCTCGCCTACGCCGCACGGGCCGCCGGCCGGGAACCCGACTGGGCGCCGCCGGCGATCCAGTACGCGGACTACGCGCTGTGGCAGCGGGAGGTTCTCGGCGCCGAGGACGATCCCCGGTCGGTGCTCGCGCAGCAACTCGGCTACTGGCGCAGAACGCTGTCCGGGATCCCCGACCAGCTCGACCTGCCGGCGGACCGGCCCCGTCCGCCCGTCGCGTCGAACCGCGGTGCCGTCGCCGGCTTCTCCGTGGACGCCGGCACGCACGCGGCGCTGACGGCCCTCGCCCGGGAGCACGGCGTCACGCTGTTCATGGTCGTCCACGCGGCACTGGCCACTGTGCTGGCGCGGCTGTCCGGCACCGAGGACATCGTGATCGGCACGCCCGTCGCCGGGCGGGGCGAGGCCGAACTCGACGACGTCATCGGCATGTTCGTCAACACCCTGGTGCTGCGCACCCCGGTCGGCCCCGGCGACACGTTCGCCGCCCTCCTCGCTCGCGTCCGCGAGACCGACCTCGAGGCGTTCGGCCATGCCGACGTGCCGTTCGAGCGCATCGTCGAGGTCCTCGATCCGGAACGGTCCCAGGCGCGGCACCCCCTGTTCCAGATCGCGCTCAGCTTCCAGAACCTGGCGCGCACCCGCCTCGAACTTCCGGGCCTGGCCGTCGAACCGGTCGACTTCGCCTTCGACCAGGCGAAGTTCGATCTGCAGGTGACCGTCTCGGACGTGGTCGCCGAGGACGGTGCGCCGGGCGGGCTGTCCGTGGCGCTGACCTATGCGACCGACCTGTTCGACGCCGGCACCATGGAGGCCTTCGCCCAGCGGTTCACCCGGGTGCTCGCGGCGGTCGCCGCCGATCCGGCCACGGTGGTCGGGGACATCCCGCTGCTGCCGGACGAGGAGCGGGCCGTCGTGCTCGAGGCGTGGAACGCGCCGGGCACCCGCGCCGCCGGCGAGACGCTCGTCGACCGGTTCCAGGCGCAGGCCGGCCGGACCCCCGACGCGGTCGCCGTCACCGCCGGCGACCGCAGCCTGACCTACGGGGAGCTGGCGTCGCGCGTGAACCGCCTCGCCCGTACCCTGATCGACCGCGGAGTGCGGCCGGACAGCCTCGTGGCCGTGGCCCTGCCGCGCACCGAGGAACTCGTCGTCGGACTCCTCGCCGTGCTCCAGGCCGGCGGTGCCTACCTGCCGTTGGATCTGACGTATCCGGCGGACCGCCTCGAATTCATGCTCGCGGACGCCGCTCCCGTCTGCGTGCTCGTCTCCGGCACCGATCGGGAGGCGCTGCCGGACACCGCCGTCGAGGTGATCGACGTGTCGGCGCTCGATCTGTCCGCGGTCCCCGGCGCACCGGTCGGCGACGACGAACGACGGGCCCCGCTGCGCGTCGACAACCTCGCGTACGTCATCTACACGTCCGGCTCCACCGGCCGTCCCAAGGGCGTGCAGGTTCCGCACCGGACGGTCCTCGAACTGTTCGAGAACACGTGGCCCGCCTTCGAGTTCGACGAGCGGGACGTGTGGACGATGTTCCACTCCTACGCGTTCGACTTCTCCGTGTGGGAACTGTGGGGACCGCTGCTCTACGGTGGCCGGCTCGTCGTCGTCGACCACTACACCTCGCGCTCGCCCGAGGACTTCCGCGCCCTGCTGGCCAGGGAACGGGTGACGGTGCTCAACCAGACCCCGTCGGCGTTCTACCAGCTCGCCGAGGCGGACCGCGCGGCCGCGGAACACGGCGACGAGACGGGCCTTCCGGCACTACGGTATGTGATCTTCGGTGGTGAGGCGCTCGATCTGCGGCGGCTCGCCGGCTGGTACGCCCGGCACGCCGAGGACGCGCCGCGTCTGGTCAACATGTACGGCATCACCGAGACCACCGTGCACGTCTCGCACCTGCCGCTCGCCGCGGCCGACGCGGGACTCGCCGCGAGCGTGATCGGCCGTGGCATCCCCGGGCTGGGCATCTACGTCCTCGACGCGCGCCTGCAGCCCGTTCCGGTCGGCGTGCCGGGGGAGATGTACGTGCGCGGAGCGCAGCTCACCCGCGGCTACCTGGGACGCGCCGACCTCACCTCCGGCCGGTTCGTCGCCGATCCGTTCGGCGCGCCCGGCACCCGCATGTACCGGACGGGCGACATCGCCCGCTGGAACGCGCGAGGACAGCTCGAGTACGCCGGACGCAGCGACTCCCAGGTCCAGTTGCGCGGCTTCCGCATCGAACTCGGCGAGATCGAGGCCGCTCTCACCGGCGTCGCCGGTGTGGCGCAGGCCGTCGCGGTCGTGCGCACCGACGAACGCACCGGCGACCGCCTCGTCGGCTACGTGGTGCCGCGCGCGGGACACGACCTCGAGCCCGCGACGGTCCTGGACTCGGTGGCCCGGTTCCTTACCGGATACATGGTTCCCGACGCGATCGTGGTGCTCGAGACGCTGCCGCTGACCGCGAACGGCAAGCTCGACCGCAAGGCTCTACCCGCTCCGATATTCAAGGGCGACAAGAGATTCCGTGCTCCCGGCACCCCCACCGAGGTCGCGATCGCCGCGGTCTTCGCGGAGGTCCTGGGCGCGGAGCGGATCGGTGCCGACGACTCGTTCTTCGCGCTCGGCGGCGACAGCATCGTTTCGATCCAGCTGGTGTCGCGGGCGAAGGCCCGCGGTGTGGTCTTCACCCCCCGCGACGTGTTCGAACGCAAGACCGTGGCCGGGCTCGCCGAGGTCGCGCGCGTCGGTGCGGAGGCGGCGGTACCCGCGCTGGCCGAGCTTCCCGGCGGCGGCGTCGGCGACATGCCGTTGACGCCGATCGTCCGGTTCATGGTCGAACGCGGCGGCCGATTCGATCGCTACACCCAGACGCTCGCGCTGGAACTGCCGGCCGGCATCGACCGCGACGGCGTCGTGGGAACCCTCACGGCCGTCGTCGACCGCCACGACATGCTCCGGGCGCGCCTGCGCCGCAACGGCTCCGGCGACTGGGAGCTGTCGACCACGCCGCCGGGCAGCGTCGACGTCGACGCGCTCGTCGCCCGCATCGAGGTCGCGCCCGGGACCGACGAACAGGCGCTCGCCGACCTCGCCGCGCGGGCACTCGACGAGGCCGAGTCGCGGTTGCGGCCGGCCGAGGGCGTCGTGCTGCAGTTCGTGTGGCTCGACCCGGGCGCGGCGCGCACCGGGCGGCTCGTCGTCGTCGCGCACCACCTCGTCGTCGACGGCGTCTCCTGGCGCATCCTCGTTCCGGACCTCGTCACGGCGTGGGCGCAGCTGTCGAACGGCGGACGTCCGGAGCTTCAGCCGGTCGGCACGTCGTTCCGGCGCTGGGCGCACGCCCTCGCCGAGACCGCGGTCCCGGCCCGTGCGGCCGAACTCGGGCTGTGGCGCTCGATCGTCGACGGGCCCGATCCGATGCTCGGCGCGCGCCCCTTCGATCCCACCGTCGACCTCGCCTCCACGGTGGATAAGGTGCGGATCCAGGTCGATCCCGCGACGACCGACGCATTGCTGACGACGTTGCCCGCACGGTTCCACGGGGGCGTCAACGACGCACTGCTCGCCGCGCTGGCACTCGCCGTCGCCCGGTGGCGCCGCGACCGGGGCGTCGCCGAGCCGTCGGCGCTGGTCCGGCTCGAGGGGCACGGCCGCGAGGAGGAGGTCGTCCCCGGCGCGGACCTCGGCCGCACCGTCGGCTGGTTCACCACCATCTACCCGGTCCGGCTCGACCTGTCCGGGGTGGATCTCGACGACGCGTTCGCCGGGGGCCGCGCCGCGGGCGCCGCGATCAAGGCCGTCAAGGAGCACCTGCGCGCCGTTCCGGACAAGGGCATCGGCTACGGGCTGCTGCGCTATCTCGATCCGGCCGCCGGCCCCGTGCTGCGGGCGCTGCCGTCCGGGCAGATCAGCTTCAACTACCTCGGCCGGATCGACGCCGGCGAGATCCCCGAGGGCGCGGCCGGTCTCGGCTGGCTGCCCGCCGGGGACCTCGGCGACCTGTCGGGTCGCGACGACGCCGACGCGCCCGCGATGGCCACGGTCGACATCAACGCCGTCGTGATCGGCGGCCGGCTCGGCGCAAACTTCGGATACGCGAGCGGTCTGCTCGACCGCGGCGACGTCGAGGAACTCGCGCAGCTGTGGGTGCGCGCCCTGGAGGCGCTCGCCGCCCACGCCGCCCGACCCGACGCGGGCGGTCTGACGCCGTCCGACGTCCCCCTCGTGCACGTCGGCCAGAGCGACCTCGACACGTGGGAGACGCGGTACCCCGCCCTGGTCGACGTGTGGCCGCTCGCCCCGCTGCAGTCCGGTCTGCTCTTCCACGCGATGCTCGCCGACGGCTGGCCCGACGTCTACACCACCCAGGTGCTGCTCCACCTCGCGGGCCGGGTCGACGTGGCCCGGTTGCGCCGGGCGGCGGAGGCACTGCTCGAGCGGCATCCCAACCTGCGCACGGCGTTCGTCGCCGGCGAGTCCGGCGAGCCGGTGCAGCTGGTGCTCGACGACGTCTCCCTGCCGTGGCGCGAGGTCGACGCCGTCGGCGCGGACGGCTCCGACCTGGAGGCGATGGTGCGGGCGGACCAGGACGTCCCGTTCGACATGGCCGCCCCGCCACTGATCCGCTTCCTCGTCGTGCGCACCGCCCCGGACGCGTGGACGCTGGCCGTCAGCAGCCACCACATCCTGCTCGACGGGTGGTCGATGCCGCTGCTGCTGAAGGACCTGCTCACCCTCTACGCGACCGACGCCGATGCGACGATCCTGCCGCGGGTGCCCGCGTATCGCACCTACCTGGAGTGGTTGGCCGCGCGCGACCACGACCGGTCCCGCCGGGCCTGGGCGGACGCGCTGGCCGGCCTCGAGGAGCCGGCCATGCTCGCCGAGGTGCTCGGTGACGGCGAGGCGGGAGCCGTGGGCGGCGCGGAGCACCGCGTCGCGATCGACGCCGACACCACCGCCGCGCTGACCGAGTACGCGAGCCGGCTCGGCGTCACCGTCAACACCGTTCTCCAAGCGGCGTGGGCCGTGCTGGTGGCCCGCTCCACCGGCCGCGACGACGTGGTGTTCGGAACCACCGTCTCCGGCCGGCCCGGCGGGCTCGAGGGTGTCGAGTCGATGGTCGGGTTGTTCATCAACACGATTCCGGTGCGCGTCCGCCTCGACCCGGACATGGCGGTCGACGCGGCGCTGCGTGCCCTGCAGGCCGAGCAGGCCGACCTGCTCGACCACCACCACATCGGGCTGGCAGAGATCCAGCAGCTCGCGGGGACCGGCGCGTTGTTCGACACCCTGCTCGTGTACGAGTCCTATCCGATCGACCGGAGCGGCCTCGAGCAGGCCAGCTCGATCGACGGCATGACCGTCGCCGGCGTGAACACCCGGGACGCCACCCACTATCCGCTCACGGTGGTGGCCACGGCCGAGGAGTCGCTGGCCTTCGGGTTCAAGTACCGCCGGGACGCCTTCACGGCCTCCGCCGTGCAGAACCTCGCGCAGCGCTACCTCCGGGTGCTCGGCGGCCTCGTCGCCGGGACGGCCGGCACGACCGGGCAGCTCGAGATCCTGGGCGACGCCGAGCGCGACGATCTCGTCCGACGGACCGGACGCCCGGCGGAACCGGCCGTGCCGCTGGCCGACCTGCTGGCCGCGGCCGCCGCCCGCGACCCGCAGTCCACCGCACTGTCGTACCGGGGTCGCGAGCTGACCTACGCCGACCTCGATGCCCGCTCGTCGCGGCTCGCGCGTCTGCTCATCGCCCGCGGCGTCGGGCCCGAGGACGTCGTGGCCGTGGGGCTGACCCGGTCCTTCGAGTCCGTGATCTCGGTGTGGGCGGTCGCGAAGACCGGTGCCGCGTACGTGCCGGTCGATCCCGGCTACCCGGTCGACCGGGTCGTGCACATGGTCACCGACTCGGGGGCGCGGGCGGGAGTGACCGTCGCCGCCGAACGCACCGGCCTGCCCGACACGATCCCGTGGGTGGTGCTCGACGACGAGGAGGTCGAGTCCGAACTCGCCGTGCTGTCGCCCGCGCCGGTGACGGACCGTGACCGGGCGCGTCCGCTGCATGTGGACAACCCCGCCTACGTCATCTACACCTCCGGCTCCACCGGGCTGCCGAAGGGCGTGGTCGTCACCCACACCGGCCTGGCCAACTTCGCCGCCGAACAGCGCGAGCGTTACGGCCTCGGACCGGCCACCCGGGCGCTGCACTTCGCGTCGCCGAGCTTCGACGCCTCGGTGCTCGAACTGCTGCTCGCGGTCGCGCCCGGGGCCACGCTGGTGATCGCACCGCCCACCGTCTACGGCGGCGCGGACCTCGCGGAACTGCTGCGTCACGAACGCGTCACCCACGCGTTCGTGACGCCCGCGGCACTGGCGTCGGTCGATCCCGCGGGCCTCGACGACCTGCGGACCGTCGTGGTCGGCGGCGAGGCGTGCCCACCGGAGCTCGTCGCGCGATGGGCGCCGGGCCGGGCGTTCCACAACGGGTACGGGCCCACCGAGACCACCGTCATGACCAACATCAGCGATCCGCTGACCCCCGGCGGGCCGCTCACGATCGGCGGGCCGCTCCGGGGCACGCGCTCGCTCGTCCTCGACGACCGGCTCCGGCCCGTGCCGGTCGGGGTGGCCGGCGAGCTGTATCTGTCCGGTGTCCAGCTGGCACGGGGGTACCACGCCCGGCCGGCGCTGACCGCGTCCCGGTTCGTCGCCGATCCGTACGGCACCGGCAGCCGCCTCTACCGCACCGGCGACGTCGTGCGATGGACCGGGGCGGGCGAGATCGAGTACGTGGGCCGGTCGGACTTCCAGGTGAAGGTCCGCGGCTTCCGGATCGAACTCGGGGAGATCGACGCCGTGCTCCGCCGTGATCCGGCGGTCGACTTCGCCGTCACCGTCGGACGGACCTCCGAGGCGGGCGTCGTGCGGTTGGTCTCGTACGTGACGGCGCGGCCGTCGGCGACCCTCGACACCGCCGCGTTGCTGGCCTCGGCGGCGAGGGCGCTGCCGGGACACATGGTGCCGTCGGCGATCGTCGCCCTCGACGAGGTCCCGCTCACGCCGGTGGGCAAGCTCGACCGTGATGCGCTGCCGGAACCGGACACGGCCACGCGGCCGTACCGCGCCCCGGAGACCGATGCGCAGCGGGCCGTCGCGAACATGTTCGCCGAGGTGCTCGGCCTCGACCGGGTCGGGCTCGACGACGACTTCTTCGAACTCGGTGGCAACTCCCTGGTGGCGACGCAGGTCGTCGCGCGCCTGCGGGACGCGCTCGAGGTGGAGGTGCGGGTGCCCTGGTTGCTCGCGGCGCCGACGGTGGAGTCGTTCGCCTCACGGATCGGCGGCGACGACGCCGGCGGGGACGCGGCGCTCGCCGTGGTCCTGCCGCTGCGCGCCGGCGAGCCCGACGTGACCCCGCTGTTCTGTATCCATCCGATGATCGGCCTGGCCTGGCCCTATGCGCCCCTGGCGGCGCGGCTCGCTCCCGGCCGGCCGGTCTTCGGGCTGCAGACGCCGGCGCTCACGGACCCGGGATTCGTCCCGGCGTCGATCGAGGCGCTCGCGCAGCGATACGCCGACGAGATCGCGCGGGTCCGTCCCGAGGGGCCGTACCGGTTGGCCGGCTGGTCGCTCGGTGGGGTGCTCGCCCACGCGGTGGCGGTGGAGTTGCAGGCCCGCGGCGCCCGGGTCGAGCACCTCGCGATGCTCGACTGCATCCCGCGGATCGACACGGACCGCTTCGGCGCCGAGTTCGCCGAGAACCTCCGCAGTCTCGGAGTGGACGCGGATCCGGACGCGCTGCGCGACGGTTTGCCGGCGGAGGCGGCGAACGCTGTGGCCGCCGCGGTGCCCCGGGAGCTGATCGAACTCGACGCGCCGCGGGTGCAGCGCATCTTCGCCGCGGCGGTGCTCTCCCCGGAGCTGATCAACCGGCACGAACCGGGGCTCTTCGCCGGCGACGTCGACTTCTTCAGCGCGCGGGACGAGCACCCGACGGAGGCGGACGCGGCGGTTCTGTGGGTCCCGTACGTGTCCGGGCGGGTCCGGAATCGGTTCGTGCCCGGAGCGCACGGCGCGATGATGGATCCCCCCGCCCTCGACGTGATCGTGCCGGCGTTGGATCGTGACGCGATCGATGTGACGGATGTGAACGGTGAGGTTTCTGACGGCCGGTACGCAAGGTAACGTTCACGCCCGTGCTGTCGATTCAGTACATGCTGCGCCGCAGGGCGCACCCCGGTTCGCCGGGGCTTGGGGACGCCCGCCCGCCGGGCCTGAGGAGGTTGACGGAATGAGTGTTGTCGAGTCGCGGAGCCGCGCTCGGAGGCTGGGAACAGCCGCGATCTCGGCGGCGGTACTCGCGCTGCCGCTGTTCACGGGCGCCTCGTTCGCCTCGGCCGACCCGGTGGCCGACACCCTGCAGCCCATCACGGCCGTCACGTCCGAGAACGGGTCGTACATCACCAGGATCGAGAACTACGGAGAGCAGCAGCTGCTCGTCTGGGTCTACTCGGCGTCCATGGACGAGGAGATCCTGCTGGACGTGTGGCGCCCGGCCGACACCAGCAAGCCCGCGCCGACGCTGTACCTGCTCAACGGTGCCGGCGGCGGCGAGGACATGGCCACCTGGCGGGGTCGCACCGATGCGATCGAGTTCTTCAAGGACAAGCACGTCAACGTCGTCTCGCCCGTCGGCGGCATGTTCAGCTACTACACCGACTGGAAGAACCCCGATCCCAAGCTCGGCGTGAACAAGTGGGAGACCTTCCTGACCAAGGAGATCCCGCCGCTGGTCGACGGTGCGCTCGGCACCACCGGCGTCAACGCGATCGCGGGCATCTCCACCTCGGGCACCTCGGTGTTCCAGCTGCCTCTCGCCGCGCCGGGACTGTACCGGGGTGTCGCCGCCTACAGCGGCTGCGCGCAGACCTCCGATCCGATCGGCCAGCAGTTCGTCAAGACCACGGTCGAGACGTGGGGCAGCGGCGACACCGAGAACATGTGGGGACCGACGAACGACCCGACGTGGGCGGAGAAAGATCCCTACGTCAACGCCGAGAAGTTGCGCGGGCTCGAGATGTACATTTCCAACGGCAGCGGTCTGCCCGGTCCGTACGACACGCTGACCGGACCGGAGATCGACGGGGACGCCGGTGTCCTGGCGAACCAGATCGTCGTCGGTGGCGTCATCGAGGCCGCCACCAACTACTGCACCCACAACCTGAAGAACCGGCTCGATACGCTCGGCATCCCCGCCACCTACAACTTCCGCGAGACCGGAACCCACTCGTGGGGCTACTGGCAGGACGACCTGAAGGACTCGTGGCCGGTGCTGCAGCGGGCCCTCGGGGTCTGACACCCGGCGCCGTGAGCATGCGAACGGCCCCTCCCGCCGGGAGGGGCCGTTCGCATGCCGGGGATCTACGGGTGTCAGCCGGCGGGCGGCGCGGTGCAGGGCGCGGGCACGGTCTCGGCGTAGTGCGGATCGAGAGCCGACTTCACCAGGTGCAGCGACTCCGGAAGTTCCAGGAGGGCGAGGTGATCGGCCGGGCTGGTCGGGCACACGTCCTCGACCCACACGTTGTGCACGACGCTGTCCGCGCCCGGTTGCAGGAACGCATTCTCCGGAGGCGTGGCCACCGTGTCCTGACGGGTGGCGATCGACGTGTAGTCGATCCCCGGCAGGGTCTCGGTTCCGGAGTTGAGCCGGGCCAGCACGCGCGATCCGATCAGCTGCTGACGACCGGCGATACCGAACACCATCTGCGCGACGCGCTCGGTGGCCCATTCCTGGTTGCCCAGCCCCAGGCGGGCGAACAGGGAATACAGCTGCTGCATCCCGTTGAAGGTGGTGCCGTGGTTGGTCGCCCCCAGCATCACCAGCTTGTCGACCTCGTTGCGGGCCGGGTCCGCCGGGTCCGCGCCGCCCTCGAACCGCAGGTACTGACGGGAGACCGGTCCACCCTGCGAGTGGCCCACGAGATCGACCCGATCGGCCCCGGTGTGAGCGCGCACCGCATCGACGAACTCGCCGAGCTGCTTCGCGGATTCCTCGATGCTCCCGACGCCCCAGATCATGAGGCCGGGGTCGACGAGCGAGCGGATGCCCCCGTAGTTCAGGGCGTAGACGCAGTAGCCGAGGTCGGCGAGCTGCGGGGCCGCCACGGCCCACGAGCTGGTCATGTCCATTCTCGTTCCGTGCACGAGAACCACCGGCCGGGGATGTTCGGGGGAGGGCACGCAGTCGAGGTTGTTCGCCCCCGCGGGGCTCGGCCCCATCGATTCGAGCAGCGCCGGCAACGAGGCGGCGTCGGTGGTGTCCGCGGCGGCCGTGGGCAGCGCCGGCCCGGCGGCGGTCAGGGCGGCGGCCATCACCGCGACGGTGATCCGGCGGGCATACTTCATCGGCATTCCTCCGAGGGGCCGCACTGCGGTGACAGTGCCGTGGCTGCAGCAGCCGTTGTGCGGCCGCGGGTCGGCGGACAGGATAACAGCCGGGGACGGCCGTTCGGGGTCGCCGAGGTCAGCCCTCCTCGGCTGCGCGCCGGTAGCCCCGGATCGCCGGAATCGTAAAGACCGCGATCATGAGGGCCGACCACATCAGCGTCTTGATCAGCGGTTCCGCGAGCGGACCGCCCATCGCCAGGGCCTTCATCGTGTCGATCGCACACGACATGGGCTGGTTCTCCACGACCGGCTGCAGCCACCTCGGATAGGCCATGACCGGCACGAACCCGGAGTTGAAGAACATCAGCAGGGTGCACGCGATCGACACCAGTTCCACGAGGGGCAGCTTGCTCGACATGGTGGCCAGGACCGTCACCATCAGGGCGAACCCGATGCCGAAGAGAACGGGGATGACGAGGATCGCGAGTCCGGCGGCGAGACCCTGGGTGAAGCGGAAGCCCAGGCCGACGCCGGCCGCCAGGATGATGAGGGTCGTGGCGAGCACACGGACGGCCTCGGCGAGCATGCGGCCCAGCAGCCCGGCCGCCCGGTGGATCGGCAGGGTGTAGAAGCGGCCGAGCAGGCCGCTCTGCCGCTCCGTGCGCAGGCCGACGGCGCTGACCACCGACCCGAACATGGCACCGACCAGGATGATCATGGGGACCGTGCCGTAGATCGCGGGCTGTCCGGTGGCGGCGGTGACCGTGTTGCCCAGGACGACCCGGAACATGAGCAGGGTGAGCGCCGGGTAGACCAGCGCCTGGATCATCGTCGCGGGATCGCGCGCCCAGCGCAGCAGCAGCCGCTGGCACTGGATGCGGCTGTGCTCCCACAGGGCGCCCCACGATCGCTCCGGACGAGCGTGCTCGGGCGGCGGGAAGGTGAAGGCGGCGCCGTTGGCGTCGACGGGACGGATGTCGGGAGGTCCGTTCATCTGCCGCTCACCCCCGCCTCGTGCTGGCCCACACGGCGAGCGGGGCGAACACCAGCGCGAGACCCGCGCACCAGGCCACGGTGGGGAACAGGACCGACCACGTGACGCCGCCCTCGGCCATGTCCTGCATGGCGAACGAGAACTGCGAGATCGGCTGGTTGCGCACGAACGGCCGGATCCACTCGGGGAAGCCCTCCTCCGGGACGAAGCCGCACGAGAGCATGCCGAGAATCAGCTGCGGCAGCGTCAGGGCCTGCGCGGTGGCCTCGGGGCTCTTCGACAGCGTGCCGATCGCGTCGGCGCCCAGCGACAGGACGAGGCTGATGGCCAGGGCGGTGACGCAGAACAGGACCGCCTGTGCGAATCCCGCCGAGAACCGGAAGCCGATGGCGTAGCCGAACAGGAGCGCCCCCGCCAGGGACACGACGGACCGCAGCATCGCGCTCGACATCCGCGAGATCAGCGGGACCGCGCTGAACACGGGCATGGTCTGCAACCGCGTCGTCAGTCCCGTCATCGCCTCACCCGAGGACAGCTGCGCCGCGGAGATGGCCGTGAACGCCATCGCCTGCAGGACGATGATCGGCATCAGGTACTGCGCGTAGTCGATGCCCTGCAACGACATCACGAACTTCAGCGGCAGGTAGAAGCCCAGGCCGAACACCACCGGGGTGATCGCCGCGACGACGAGTTCGCCGTACCGCGCCATGGTGCGGACCGTGCGCATCGTGAGCGCGCTCCACTGGTTGAGCACCGTCGGGTCGGCCCGGCGGTGCGAGCCCACCCGCTTCTCCGGCAGCGAGATGTTCGCGTCGTGCCGCACCCGCTGGGCGCTGATGCTCTTCGTGTGGACGGTCACGCGGGCTCTCCCGTCGTCGCGGACGTCGTGTCGGCGCCGGCCGAGTGCCCGGTCAGGCTGAGGAACACATCGTCGAGGGAGGGCCGGCGCAGGCCGATGTCGGCCAGCTCGATCCGGGTGGGGGCGAGCCGGCGCAGCGCCTCGGCGAGCGTCGCCGGGCCGTGCGGCGCCGGAATCGAGACGCGGTCGTTGCTGCCCGCGGTGGCCAGCTCGGCGCGCACGTCGGGCGGGACGAGGTTGCCGAGGGCGTGCACCACCCACGGCAGCGCGTTCGGGTCGACCGGGACGATCTCGCAGTAGCTGCCTCCCGTGGAGGCCTTGAGCTCGTTGGCCGTCCCCTCCGCCACCACGGTGCCCCGGTCGATGACGATGATGTTGTCGCTGAGCAGGTCGGCCTCCTCGAGGTACTGCGTCGTCAGCAGCACCGTGATGCCCTGCTTCTTGAGCGCACCCACCAGGGACCAGACGCCCTGCCGGCTGCGCGGATCGAGGCCGGTGGTCGGCTCGTCGAGGAAGACGACCTCGGGGCGCACGACGAGCCCGCATGCGATGTCGACGCGCCGGCGCATGCCGCCGGAGTAGTGCCGCACCGCCCGCTTACCGGCGTCCACCAGATCGAATTCGCGGAGCAGCTCGTCGGCGCGCTGGCGCGCGGCCGCGCGGTCGAGGCCCATCAGACGGCCGAACAGGATCAGGTTCTCCCGGCCCGACAGCGTCTCGTCGAGGGCGGCGTACTGGCCGGTCATCATGATCGAGCGGCGCACGGCGGCGGGGTCGCCGACCACGTCGTGCCCGGCGATCACCGCGCGCCCGCCGGTCGGGCGCAGCAGCGTGGACAGGATCTTCACCGTCGTCGTCTTGCCGGCGCCGTTGGGCCCGAGAATGCCGAGGACCGAGCCTCGTGGGGCGGAGAACGTGATGCCCTTGAGGGCATGGACGTCCCCGAACGACTTGTGCAGGTCGTCGACGAGGACCGCTTCGTCGTGGTATCTCAGCATCACTCTCCGCCGTGGAACTCTCGGTCGGCCGCTTGCGGACCCGTCGACGAGTAGATCCCGCCGTCACGCCGCGATGTTACCGGCCGGTGCCTGCGGCCCCGGTCTTCCGCGAGCGCCGGGCCGTGCGTCCGTCAGCTCCAGACGCCGATCTCGTCGAGGTGCCGGACCAGCCGGCCGGCCCCGTCGGTGAAGTGCCGGCGGGTCTCCCGGCCTGCGGAATCGCCGTCGCCGCTGCGCAGCGCGTCCACGAGGCGCTTGTGCGACGCCACCGCCGCGGCACCCCAGTCGGGGTCGGACGAGTAGAAGTGCACCGGCGTGTAGCGCGTGGCGTTGAGCAGGAACCACGACAGCTTGCGCGCGCCGGTCGCGCGGTTGAGTGTGCGGTGGAAGGCGAACTCGAGGTCCTCGATCCGCGCCCCGTCCCCGCTGCGGACCGCTTCGGCCAGGCGTTCGTTGAGGTCGGCCAGCTCGGCCACGGTGTCCGGGGTGATCACCGCGGCCGCCCGTCGCGCCAGCTCCTCCGCGATCTGCCCCTGCAGCCAGAACAGGTCGTCGATGTCGCCCCGGCTCAACGGGGCCACGACATAGCCGCGGTGCGGGACGAGCTCCACGAGTCCCTCGCCGCGCAGTGTGAGCAAGGCCTCACGCACCGGGGTGACGCTCACGCCGAGCTCGGCCGCGGTCTCGTCCAGCCGGATGAAGTCGCCGGGCCGGACCCCACCCGACATGATGAGATTGCGGACGTGCACCGCCACGTCGTCGGACAGCTGGGGCCTGCGGCGCAGCGGCCGGGACCCGGGCGACCGGGACTGGGCAGAGGATGTCATTCGGCGCTCCTTCAGTCCCGCGTTCCGGGGCGCGGGTCGCTTCCGTTCGACGGATTATTCCGCACCGGTCGTGCGCCGTGGGGGAGGGGCGCGGGATGCGCGTGCGCTGCGGCCTCCGCTACCCGCCGTTATGGTCGGACCGGTGAGTTTCGAAACGTCACGACGTCGTTTTCTCGGAACCATGGCCGGGGGCCTCGTCGGGCTCGGCCTGATGCACCCTGCGCGCGCGGGCGCCCGGCCGGCGGCCCGGCTGCCCGATCCGGGGACCGTCCCGGTCATCGATCCGGCCCTGCTGAGCGCGGTCGAAGCGGCGAGCCTGCTGCAGTCCGGGCAGTTGCACCCGCGCGAACTCCTCGATGCGTGCCTGCGTCGCAGCCGGGACCACGACGGCGGCGTCGGCGCATGGATCCACCTCTATCCAGACCTCGCCTATGCCGCCGCCGACGCGGCGGCGACCCGGCTCAGCGCCGCCCGGGCGTCGGGCGAGCCCGTCTCGCCCGTGTGCGGGCTGCCGATCGCGCTCAAGGACCTCTTCGCGGTGGGCGGGCTCCCGCTCACCGCGTCGAGCAACGTGCTGCGGGACAACGTGGCCGCCGGGGATTCGGGGGTGTGGCGCCGGCTGCAGGAGGCCGGGGCGGTCCTGCTCGGTCACGTGCACACCGACGAGTTCGCGATCGGCGTGGTCACCCCGCAGGTGGCCAACCCGTGGAACCCGCAGTACTCCCCGGGCGGCTCGTCGGGCGGCAGCGCCGCCGCGGTGGCGGCCCGGTTCGTCCCCCTGTCGGTCGGCAGCGACACCGGCGGCTCGCTGCGGCTGCCGGCCAGCTCGTGCGGCGTCTCGGCGATCAAGCCCACGTACGGGCGGATCACCTCGCACGGGATGATCCCGCTCACCTGGACCCGGGACCACCCCGGCCCCATCGGGCACAGTCTCGCGGACGCCTCGCTGCTGCTGGGTGTCCTCGCCGGCGCGGAGGCGGACGATCCGGTGACGGCCGCCGGTCCGGGCGTGCCCGAGGGCGGCTATCCGCTGGTGCCGCCCGCCGGGACCGCGCCGCTCGCGGGCGTCCGTATCGGCGTGCCGCACGGGGCGACCGACCGGCTTGCCCCGGAGCTGCGGCGCCTGTTCGACGAGTTCCTCGCGACGGCGCGTGCGCTGGGCGCCGAAACCGTACCGGTGTCGATGCCGCACCCACCGGATTCGCTCCTGGCCGGCGACACGGCGGAGATGGGGGCCTACCACCGGCAGTTCGTGGACCGGCTCGGCGACTATCGCATCGATCTCGCACCGCTCGTGAGCGCGGCGGTGGCGTCGCTCGCGCTGCCGGTGGCCGACTACTTCGGGCTCGAGCGCGACCGGCTGCGCTACCAGCACCAGTACAACGCCATGTTCCGGGACCACGATCTCGACGTGATCGCGTTGCCGGGCGCGCTCGACGACGGCTGTCCCCGCGACGCGTTCGCGGGCCTGAGCGTGCTGTCCGGGGTGGCCGGCGACGTCCAGTGGGCCAATTACACCGGCGCCCCTGCCGTTTCGTTCCCGGTCGGCCGCTCGGCGGTGACCGGGCTGCCGTTCGGTGTCCAGCTGGGCGCGCTGCCCTGGCAGGAGGCCGCGTTGATCTCGGTGGGGCTGGCCCTGCAGGAGGCGTTGCCGGTGTGGCGCGACGTGCCGCCCGTGGCGCCGGCGCCGCGCGAGCTGCCGGTGGCCACGCCGGCGGCGCCGGGACCGGGTCCCGATCCGACCAACACGCTCGGGGCGGCGGCGCCCGTGCGGACGCCCGCGACGTTGTCGACCGGAGGGTGGTGACGGCCGCGCGGCCGGGGCGAAGTTGAGAATGCCGACCGGGTCCTGCATACTGGTCGGGTTGCCTTGACCGGGTCACGGTTTTCCGCGGCTCGGAACGAGATCGAGTGACAGTCGCGGATCGAGCCTGACGGCCTGGTCGCGGCCACATGCAAGACGGAAGCAGTACCTCCCTGTACCCGTACGGGTGCATCCGGCAGGTCGATCCGTGGTGTCGAGCGTTGGTTCGACGCCGCGGAGCGAGCAGTAGGGCGACACGCCCGACCGCGTGTGCCGGAGAACAATGACAGATGAACAGCGGCATGCGGATCGGGTGCGCCCGGTCACGAAGTGTGAAGAGTGCTGTTCGCCGTCGCCGTTCGGGTGGAACTGTGCAGACGAGGTGGTTCCCGACTCGTTCGGGTACTACGAAACGCGGCAAGAAAAGGACACTAAGCGTGGCGGGACAAAAGATCCGCATCAGGCTCAAGGCCTATGACCATGAGGCGATCGACGCATCTGCGCGCAAGATCGTCGAGACGGTGACCCGCACGGGCGCCCGCGTGGTCGGCCCGGTGCCGTTGCCCACCGAAAAGAACGTGTACTGCGTCATCCGCTCGCCGCACAAGTACAAGGACTCGCGCGAGCACTTCGAGATGCGGACTCACAAGCGGCTGATCGACATCCTCGACCCGACGCCCAAGACCGTCGACGCGCTCATGCGCATCGACCTCCCGGCGAGCGTCGACGTCAACATTCAGTGACTTTCGAGACCAGCGAGCTTGTAGAAGACGCAGCGGAGACAACACATGACTAACCAGATCAAGGGAATCCTGGGCACCAAGCTCGGCATGACCCAGGTCTTCGACGAGAACAACCGGGTCGTTCCGGTCACCGTCGTCAAGGCCGGACCGAACGTGGTCACCCAGATCCGCACCGAGGAGCGCGACGGCTACAGCGCCGTGCAGCTCGCCTACGGTGCGATCGACCCGCGCAAGGTCACCAAGCCGGTCGCCGGCCAGTTCGCCAAGGCGGGTGTCACCCCTCGCCGCCACATCGTCGAGCTTCGCGTCGACGACACCGAGGGCTTCGAGATCGGCCAGGAACTGACCGCCGAGGTCTTCGAGGACGGCGCATTCGTCGACGTCACCGGCACCTCCAAGGGCAAGGGCTTCGCCGGCACCATGAAGCGCCACGGCTTCGCCGGCCAGGGCGCCTCGCACGGTGCGCAGGCTGTGCACCGTCGTCCGGGCTCCATCGGTGGCTGCGCCACCCCGGGCCGCGTGTTCAAGGGAACCCGCATGTCCGGGCGCATGGGTAGCGACCGCATCACGACGCAGAACCTCTCGGTCCACAAGGTGGACGCCGAGAACGGCCTGCTGCTGATCAAGGGTGCGATCCCGGGCCGCAAGGGCGGCGTCGTGATCGTCAAGACCGCAGTGAAGGGTGGTGCACGGGCATGACCAGCACCGAGACCGCAACCAAGCTGACGCTCGACGTCAAGGCCCCCGGCGGCCAGACCAACGGCACCGTCGATCTCCCCGCCGAGATCTTCGACGCCCCCGCGAACATCGCGCTGCTCCACCAGGTGGTTGTCGCGCAGCTCGCCGCGGCTCGCCAGGGCACGCACGCCACCAAGACCCGCGGCGAGGTCCGCGGCGGTGGCCGGAAGCCGTACCGCCAGAAGGGCACCGGCCGCGCTCGCCAGGGTTCGACCCGCGCGCCGCAGTTCGCCGGCGGTGGCACCGTGCACGGCCCGCAGCCGCGCGACTACAGCCAGCGCACCCCCAAGAAGATGAAGGCCGCCGCCCTCCGCGGTGCCCTCTCCGACCGGGCCCGCAACGAGCGCATCCACGTGATCACCGAGCTCGTGGCCGGACAGACGCCGTCGACCAAGGGCGCGCGCACCTTCCTCGCGGAGCTGACCGATCGCAGGAACCTGCTCCTCGTCGTCGGCCGTGAGGATCTCGCGGCGTGGAAGAGCGTGCAGAACCTGCAGAACGTGCACGCGATCGCTCCGGACCAGCTGAACACCTACGACGTGCTCTACAGCGACGACGTCGTGTTCAGCGTCGAGGCGCTCGACACGTTCATCCACGGGCCGGCCGAGTCCGCCCAGGCAGAGAAGGAGGAGAGCAAGTGAGCACGATCGCGGATCCGCGCGACATCCTGCTGGCTCCGGTCATCTCCGAGAAGTCCTACGGGCTGATGGAGGAAGGCACCTACACCTTCCTGGTGCACCCGGACTCGAACAAGACGCAGATCAAGATTGCCGTCGAGAAGGTCTTCGGCGTCAAGGTGACCAGCGTCAACACCGCCAACCGTCAGGGCAAGCGCAAGCGGACCCGGTTCGGTTACGGCAAGCGCAAGGACACCAAGCGCGCGCTCGTGACCCTGTCGGCCGACAGCAAGCCCATCGAGATCTTCGGAGGGCCGGTCGCGTAGGCGGCCGGGTCTCGAGAGATAGAGGACGAGAAGACTCATGGCAATTCGTAAGTACAAGCCGACAACCCCGGGTCGGCGCGGCGCGAGTGTCTCGGACTTCGCCGAGATCACCCGCTCGACGCCCGAGAAGTCGCTGGTTCGCCCGCTGCACGGCCGCGGTGGTCGCAACGCGCACGGCCGCATCACCACCCGTCACAAGGGTGGCGGACACAAGCGTGCCTACCGCCTGATCGACTTCCGCCGCAACGACAAGGACGGCATCCCGGCCAAGGTCGCTCACATCGAGTACGACCCCAACCGCACCGCCCGCATCGCGCTGCTGCACTACGTGGACGGCGAGAAGCGCTACATCATCGCCCCCAAGGGCCTGGTGCAGGGCGCCCCGGTCGAGTCCGGCCCGCAGGCCGACATCAAGCCCGGCAACAACCTGCCGCTGCGCAACATCCCGACCGGTACCACCATCCACGCGGTGGAACTGCGTCCGGGCGGCGGCGCCAAGATGGCCCGCTCCGCCGGCGCCAGCATCCAGCTGCTCGGTAAGGAAGGCACCTACGCCACCCTGCGTATGCCCTCCGGTGAGATCCGTCGCGTCGACGTGCGCTGCCGCGCCACCGTCGGCGAGGTCGGCAACGCCGAGCAGTCGAACATCAACTGGGGCAAGGCCGGCCGCATGCGCTGGAAGGGCAAGCGCCCGACCGTCCGTGGTGTGGTCATGAACCCGGTCGACCACCCGCACGGCGGTGGTGAGGGCAAGACCTCGGGTGGTCGCCACCCGGTCAGCCCCTGGGGCAAGCCCGAGGGCCGCACCCGCAAGAACAAGGCGTCCGACAAGCTCATCGTCCGTCGTCGCCGTACCGGCAAGAAGCGCTAGTCAAGGAGGGAGTTAGAGAATGCCACGCAGCCTCAAGAAGGGCCCGTTCGTCGACGACCACCTCCTGGCGAAGGTCGATACGCAGAACGAAAAGGGCACCAAGCAGGTCATCAAGACCTGGTCGCGCCGTTCCACCATTCTGCCCGACTTCATCGGTCACACGTTCGCCGTCCACGACGGTCGCAAGCACGTGCCGGTGTTCGTCTCGGAGTCGATGGTCGGCCACAAGCTCGGCGAGTTCGCGCCGACCCGTACGTTCAAGGGCCACATCAAGGACGACCGGAAGAGCAAGCGCCGATGAGCAACGCGAAGAGCTCGGCACAGCTGAGCACCGAAACACCCGCAAACAGCGCTCGGGCTGTTGCGCGCCACGTGCGCGTGACCCCGATGAAGGCGCGCCGCGTCGTCGACATCGTCCGGGGCAAGTCCGTGGACGAGGCTCTGTCGATCCTGAAGTTCGCACCGCAGGCCGCGGCCGAGCCGGTCGCCAAGGTGATCGCGAGCGCCGCCGCGAACGCGCAGAACAACCTCGACCTCGACCCGAGCACGCTTGTCGTCGCGACGGCGTACGTCGACGAGGGCGCGACCCTCAAGCGGTTCCAGCCGCGCGCCCAGGGCCGTGCATTCCGCATCCGCAAGCGGACGAGCCACATCACCGTGATCGTCGAGAGCAAGGCGCCTGCGTCTGCTGGAAACCGTAACCGCCGGAAGGGAGCTCAGTAGTGGGCCAGAAGATCAACCCGCACGGCTTCCGTCTGGGCATCACCACCGACTGGAAGTCGCGCTGGTACGCCGACAAGCAGTACGCGGAGTACGTGAAGGAAGACGTCGCGATCCGCAAGTTCCTGGCCACCGGCCTCGAGCGTGCCGGCATCGCCAAGGTCGAGATCGAGCGCACCCGCGACCGTGTGCGTGTGGACATCCACACCGCGCGTCCGGGCATCGTCATCGGCCGCCGCGGCGCCGAGGCCGATCGCATCCGCGCCGAGCTCGAGAAGCTGACCGGCAAGCAGGTTCAGCTGAACATCCTCGAGGTCAAGAACGCCGAGTCCGAGGCTCAGCTGGTGGCGCAGGGCGTCGCCGAGCAGCTCTCGAACCGCGTCGCGTTCCGTCGCGCCATGCGCAAGGCCATCCAGTCGGCCATGCGCCAGCCCAACGTCAAGGGCATCCGGGTGCAGTGCTCGGGCCGCCTCGGCGGCGCCGAGATGTCCCGCTCGGAGTTCTACCGCGAGGGCCGGGTCCCGCTGCACACGCTGCGCGCGGACATCGACTACGGCCTGTACGAGGCGAAGACCACCTTCGGCCGCATCGGCGTGAAGGTCTGGATCTACAAGGGCGACATCGTCGGTGGCCGTCGTGAGCTGGCCGCTGCGGCCGCCGCCCCGGCCGACCGCCCCCGTCGCGAGCGTCCGAGCCGTCCCCGTCGCTCCGGTGCCTCGGGCACCACCGCGACGAGCACCGACGCCGGCCGCGCCGCCTCCGCCGATGCACCCGCTCCGACCGAGAATCAGGAGGGCTGACGCATGTTGATCCCACGGCGGGTCAAGCACCGCAAGCAGCACCACCCGAGCCGCTCGGGTGCCGCCAAGGGTGGGACCCAGGTGACCTTCGGTGACTACGGCATCCAGGCTCTCGAGCCGGCCTACATCACCAACCGGCAGATCGAGTCCGCTCGTATCGCCATGACCCGGCACATCAAGCGTGGCGGCAAGATCTGGATCAACATCTTCCCGGATCGCCCCCTCACCAAGAAGCCGGCCGAGACCCGCATGGGTTCCGGTAAGGGCTCGCCCGAGTGGTGGGTCGCGAACGTCAAGCCCGGACGGGTGATGTTCGAGATGAGCTACCCGAACGAGGAGATTGCCCGCGAGGCCCTTCGGCGCGCGATGCACAAGCTCCCGTGCAAGTGCAGGATCGTGACGAGGGAGGAGCAGTTCTGATGGCTACCGGAACCCCCGCCACAGAGCTCCGCGAGCTGACCGAGGAAGAGCTGGTCACCAAGCTCCGCGAAGCGAAGGAAGAGCTGTTCAACCTTCGTTTCCAGATGGCCACCGGCCAGCTGGACAACAACCGCCGGCTGCGCGTCGTGCGCAACGAGATCGCTCGCATCTACACGGTGCTGCGTGAGCGCGAGCTCGGCCTGGCCTCCGGCCCGGATGCGGGTGACGCGGCATGAGTGAGGAAAAGGCAGTGACCCAGAAGGAAGAGCGCGCCAGCCGCAAGGTCCGCATCGGCTACGTCGTCTCCGACAAGATGGAGAAGACGATCGTGGTCGAGCTAGAGGACCGGGTGAAGCACCCGCTGTACGGCAAGATCATCCGCCGTACCACCAAGGTGAAGGCGCACGACGAGAACGGCGTGGCCGGCATCGGCGACCGCGTGCAGCTGATGGAGACCCGTCCGCTGTCCGCGACCAAGCGGTGGCGTCTGGTCGAGGTGCTCGAGAAGGCCAAGTAAGGCCTCCTCCACCCCCCGCCGCGGGGGTGACGAAGGGACCCAGTACGATGGTGGGGTTGTCTCGAGCGGCCTGCTTCAGGCAGCGCCGGGACAGCCCCACCTTCGTGGGTACGGACCGTGCACGTCGGGTCGGAAATCCGCCGTGCAGACAGAAAAGGGTGCGCGCACCCGGATCTGTCGAATTCAGCCAGGTCAAGGAGAAGTAAGTGATCCAGCAGGAGTCGCGACTGCGCGTCGCCGACAACACGGGTGCCAAGGAGATTCTCTGCATCCGCGTTCTCGGTGGCTCGTCCCGTCGCTACGCCGGTATCGGTGACATCATCGTCGCCACCGTGAAGGACGCGATCCCCGGTGGCAACGTCAAGCGTGGTGACGTCGTCAAGGCTGTCGTCGTGCGCACCTCCAAGGAGCGCCGCCGGCCGGACGGCTCGTACATCAAGTTCGACGAGAACGCCGCCGTCATCATCAAGGGTGACAACGACCCGCGCGGCACCCGCATCTTCGGCCCCGTCGGCCGTGAGCTGCGCGACAAGCGGTTCATGAAGATCGTCTCGCTCGCTCCGGAGGTGCTGTGATGAAGGTGCACAAGGGCGACACCGTGCTCGTCATCTCGGGCAAGGACAAGGGTGCCAAGGGCAAGGTCATCGCGGCCTACCCGAAGGAGAACCGGGTCCTCGTCGAGGGCGTGAACCGGATCAAGAAGCACACGGCGGTCTCGGCCAACGAGCGCGGCGCCTCTTCCGGGGGCATCGTGACGCAGGAGGCCCCGATCCACGTTTCCAACGTCGCTGTCATCGACTCGGACGGCAACCCCACCCGGGTGGGCTACCGGACCGACGAGGAAACCGGCAAGCGCGTTCGGATTTCCCGGAAGAACGGGAAGGACATCTGACATGACCACCACCGAGAACAAGACCGCACCGCGTCTGAAGACCCGGTACCGCGAGGAGATCCGCGACGCGCTGAACGCGGAGTTCGACTACGCGAACGTCATGCAGATCCCCGGCGTCGTGAAGGTCGTCGTCAACATGGGTGTCGGTGACGCCGCCCGCGACGCGAAGCTGATCAACGGCGCCGTCGCCGACCTGGCCCTGATCACCGGCCAGAAGCCGGAGATCCGCAAGGCCCGCAAGTCGATCGCGCAGTTCAAGCTCCGTGAGGGCATGCCGATCGGTGCGCGCGTCACGCTGCGCGGCGACCGCATGTGGGAGTTCCTGGACCGCCTGGTCTCCATCGCGCTGCCCCGTATCCGGGACTTCCGTGGCCTCAACGGCAACCAGTTCGACGGCAACGGCAACTACACGTTCGGCCTGAACGAGCAGTCGATGTTCCACGAGATCGACGTGGACAAGATCGATCGCCCGCGCGGCATGGACATCACCGTCGTCACGACCGCCACCAACAACGAAGAAGGCCGTGCCCTGCTGAAGCACCTCGGCTTCCCGTTCAAGGAGAACTGAGCCCATGGCTAAGAAGGCACTGGTCAACAAGGCCAACAAGAAGCCGAAGTTCGCGGTGCGCGCCTACACCCGCTGCCAGCGTTGCGGGCGCCCCCACGCGGTGTTCCGCAAGTTCGGTCTCTGCCGCGTCTGCCTCCGTGAGATGGCACACCGCGGTGAGCTTCCCGGAGTTCACAAGAGCTCCTGGTGACGTGAACGGTGGGTGACCGCAGGGTCACCCACCGTCACTACTGTCAGGGGCCGGTCGCATCCGCGTCCGGTCCGCATGAAACCAAGTTCGTCGTAGGCCCACGGCCGGCGCACCGGTGATTCGTCACCACTGCCGGTGTTGCATGGGAACCGCAACGAGAAAGGTGAACAGGTCAGCCATGACCATGACCGACCCCATCGCAGACTTCTTGACGCGTCTGCGCAACGCCAACACGGCGTACCACGACGAGGTGAAGCTTCCCCACTCGAAGATCAAGGCGAACATCGCCGAGATCCTCAAGCGTGAGGGCTACATCGCCGACTTCCGCACCGAGGATGCCGAGGTGGGCAAGACCCTCGTCGTCGACCTCAAGTACGGCCCTTCCCGTGAGCGCAGCCTCGCCGGTGTGCGCCGCGTGTCGAAGCCCGGCCTGCGCGTGTACGCGAAATCCACCAACCTGCCCAAGGTCCTGGGCGGCCTCGGCGTGGCGATCATCTCCACGTCCTCCGGCCTGCTCACCGATCGCCAGGCGGCCAAGCAGGGAGTGGGCGGGGAAGTCCTCGCCTACGTCTGGTAAGGGAGGCCACCACAATGTCGCGTATTGGAAAGCTTCCGGTCACCGTCCCCTCGGGTGTCGAGGTGACCATCGACGGCCAGGACGTCGCAGTGAAGGGCCCCAAGGGCAACCTCTCGCTGACCATCGCCGAGCCGATCACCATCGCCAAGGGTGAGGACGGCGCGCTCAACGTGAGCCGTCCGAACGACGAGCGCCGCAGCCGTGCGCTGCACGGCCTGTCGCGCACCCTCGTGCAGAACCTCATCGACGGTGTCACCCAGGGGTACACCACGAAGATGGAGATCCACGGCGTCGGTTACCGCGTCGCGCTCAAGGGCAAGGACCTCGAGTTCTCGCTCGGCTACAGCCACCCGGTCCCGATCGAGGCCCCCGAGGGCATCACGTTCGCGGTCGAGTCGCCGACGAAGTTCTCGATCTCGGGCATCGACAAGCAGAAGGTCGGCCAGATCGCGGCCAACATCCGCCGGCTGCGCAAGTCCGACCCGTACAAGGGCAAGGGCATCCGCTACGAGGGCGAGCAGGTGCGCCGCAAGGTCGGAAAGACGGGTAAGTGATCATGAGCCAGACCGAGAACCAGAAGGCCAAGCGGATTCCGCTCGGCAAGGACGCGTCCACCCGGCGTCGGCTGTCGAAGCAGCGTCGGCACTTCCGTCTGCGCAAGAAGGTCGCCGGCACCGCCGAGCGTCCCCGTCTCGTCGTGAACCGGTCCTCGCGCCACATCCACGCCCAGCTGGTGGACGACCTGACGGGCACCACCCTGGCGGCGGCCTCGACCGTCGAGCCGGACGTGCGTGCGGTCGAGGGCGACAAGAAGGCGCGCGGCGCCAAGGTCGGTCAGCTGCTCGCCGAGCGTGCCAAGGCTGCCGGCGTGGAGGCCGTGGTCTTCGACCGCGGCGGCCACACCTACAGCGGCCGGATCGCGGCCCTCGCAGACGCGGCTCGCGAAAGCGGGTTGAAGTTCTGATGACCATCTCTTCGAACGGAAGGAACGCCTGATGCCGGGACGTCAGCGGCGTGACGGCGGCAACGGCCCCGCCGGACAGAATGGCCCCAACACCGGGGACCAGCGTGGTGGTCGCGACCGCCGCGATCGTGACTCGCGTGGCGGCGGTGCCGCCGAGAAGTCGAACTACATCGAGCGTGTCGTCTCGATCAACCGTGTGTCGAAGGTCGTCAAGGGCGGCCGTCGCTTCAGCTTCACCGCGCTGGTGATCGTGGGCGACGGCAACGGCCTGGTCGGCGTCGGCTACGGCAAGGCCAAGGAAGTTCCCGCGGCCATCCAGAAGGGTGTCGAGGAAGCGCGCAAGGGCTTCTTCCGCGTCCCGCTCATCGGCTCCACCGTCACCCACCCGGTGCAGGGTGAGGCCGCGGCGGGTGTCGTCATGCTGCGTCCGGCCTCGCCGGGTACCGGTGTGATCGCCGGTGGCGCGGTGCGTGCCGTGCTCGAATGCGCGGGCATCCACGACATCCTGTCGAAGTCGCTCGGTAGCGACAACGCCATCAACGTCGTGCACGCCACCGTGGCCGCCCTCAAGCAGCTGCAGCGCCCCGAGGAAGTCGCGGCTCGCCGCGGTCTTCCCCTCGAGGACGTCGCACCTGCGGGCATGCTGCGCGCCCGGGCACAGGCTGCTGGGAGCGTGAAGTAATGGCAGAGCTGAAGATCACGCAGGTCAAGAGCACCATCGGCGCCAAGTCGAACCAGCGCGACAGCCTGCGCACCCTCGGTCTGCGGAAGATCCGCCAGTCCGTGGTCCGCGAGGACAACGCGCAGAACCGCGGCTTGATCAACGTGGTGCGTCACCTCGTCGTTGTCGAGGAAGTCACTGCTGAGGAGGCCTCCAAGTGACCATCAAGCTGCACCACCTGCGCCCGGCCCCGGGCGCGAAGACGGACAAGACCCGCGTCGGCCGCGGTGAGGGTTCGAAGGGCAAGACCGCCGGTCGCGGTACGAAGGGCACCAAGGCGCGCAAGAACGTCTCGGCGGCCTTCGAGGGTGGCCAGATGCCGCTGCACATGCGGCTGCCGAAGCTCAAGGGCTTCAAGAACGCCTTCCGCACCGAATACCAGGTCGTCAATGTCGGCGACATCGCCCGCCTGTTCCCCGAGGGTGGCCAGGTCGGCGTCGACGAGCTCGTCGCCAAGGGCGCGGTTCGCAAGAACCAGCTCGTGAAGGTCCTCGGCGAGGGCGAGCTCACGGTTGCCGTGCAGGTGACCGCGAACAAGTTCTCCGGTTCCGCCAAGGAGAAGATCGCCGCTGCCGGCGGCACCGCGACCGAACTGGCCTGACCGGTTCGCTCGTGCGTGACGCACAGCTCGAGAACGGCCGCACTGCAGCACGTCCCGCAGTGCGGCCGTTCGGCGTTCGCACCCCACCGCATGCCGCGCGGCGGAGCACATCCGCCGCGCGTGCGAGCCGCCCCGACCCGGCGCCACGGCACCGGTCCGGGGCGCGCTGCTAGAGTTCAAGAGTTGTCGACCGTCGGACCCCGCGCGTCGATCCACAGTCTCCCGTTTCGCCCTGCCAGGAGGATCTTTGCTTTCCGCCTTCGTCTCGGCCCTCAGGACCCCGGACCTGAGGCGGAAGATCCTCGTCGCGCTCGGGTTGGTGGCCCTGTACCGCCTCGGCGCGACGTTGCCGTCTCCGGGCGTCGACTACGGCAATGTGCGCGCCTGCATCGATCAGCTCAGCGGCGGCGACTCCGCCGGGATCTACTCGCTGATCAATCTGTTCTCCGGTGGCGCGCTGCTACAGCTGTCGGTGTTCGCGATCGGCATCATGCCGTTCATAACCGCGAGCATCATCGTCCAGCTGCTGACGGTGGTCATTCCTCGATTCGAGGAACTCCGCAAGGAGGGCCAGGCCGGCCAGGCCAAGATGACGCAGTACACGCGGTACCTCGCGGTGGCGCTCGCCGTGCTGCAGTCCACCGGCATCGTCGCCCTCGCGGCCCGCGGTCAGCTGCTGCAGGGCTGTACCGAACCGATCCTGGCCGACGACAGCATCTTCGGCATGGTCGTGATCGTGCTGGTCATGACGGCCGGTGCGGCACTCGTCATGTGGTTCGGTGAGCTCATCACCGAGCGCGGCGTCGGCAACGGCATGTCGATCCTGATCTTCTCCGGCATCGCCTCGCGGCTGCCGGCCGAGGGCCGCACCATCCTCGAGTCCCGCGGTGGCCTGGTCTTCGCCATCGTCCTCGTCGTCGCGCTGGTGGTCATCACCGGCGTGGTGTTCGTCGAGCAGGGCCAGCGCCGGATCCCGGTGCAGTACGCCAAGCGCATGGTGGGCCGGCGCATGTACGGCGGTTCCTCGACCTACCTGCCCCTGAAGGTCAACCAGGCCGGCATCATCCCGGTGATCTTCGCGTCGTCGTTGCTGTACCTGCCGAACCTCATCGCCCAGCTGACCGGAGCCACCTCGGCCACCGACCCGAGCTGGTGGCAGCGGATCATCAACGAATACCTGGTGAATCCGAACAACCCCGTTTACATCGCGATCTACTTCTCGCTGATCGTCTTCTTCGTCTTCTTCTACGTCGCCATCACCTTCAACCCGGAGGAACGGGCCGACGAGATGAAGAAGTACGGCGGATTCATCCCCGGCATCCGGCCGGGACGCCCCACTGCCGAGTACCTCAGCTACGTCCTCAACCGCATCACGGTTCCAGGTTCGCTGTACCTGGGTCTCATCGCGACGCTGCCCAACTTCTTCCTCTCGGGCAGCCAGACCGCCACCAGCATCTTCGGCGGCGCCGCGGTGCTCATTCTCGTCAGTGTCGCGCTGGACACTGTCAAGCAGATCGAAAGTCAACTCATGCAGCGCAACTACGAAGGGTTCCTCAAGTGAGACTTGTACTCCTCGGTCCGCCCGGTGCCGGCAAGGGCACGCAGGCCGCCATCCTGTCGGAGAAGCTCGGCGTCCCCGCAATCTCCACCGGGGATCTGTTCCGGGCCAACATCGGGCAGGGCACCCCGCTCGGCCTCGAAGCCAAGAAGTACATCGACGCCGGGGAGCTCGTGCCCGCCGAGATCACCAACAACATGGTGCGCGCCCGCCTCGCCGAGCCCGACGCCGCCAACGGCTTCCTGCTCGACGGCTTCCCCCGCAGCGTGGAGCAGGCCCGCGAACTCGAGGCCATCCTGAAGGATCTCGACACCCAACTCGACGGGGTCCTGTCCTTCGACATCGACGAGGACGTGGTGGTGGAGCGGATGCTCGCCCGCGGCCGCGCCGACGACACCGAGGACGTCATCCGCAACCGGCTCCGGGTCTACCGCGAGGAGACCGCGCCGCTGCTCGACTACTACGCCGATTCGCTCGTCACGGTCGACGCCGTCGGCGAGGTCGACGAGATCAACGCGCGCGCCCTCGCGGCCCTCGGCAAGTAAGGACGCAGGAGCAAGAAGATGGGTTTCGGGCGCAAGCGCAAGGTGGTTCCGTTCCGCACCGCCGGCGAACTCGATGCGATGGCGGCGGCGGGTGCCGTCGTCGGCGCCGCTCTCGTGGCGGTACGGAAGGCGGCGAAGCCGGGCGTGAGCACCCTGGAACTGGACCAGGTGGCGGAGGCGGTCATCCGCGATGCGGGGGCCGTCCCCTCCTTCCTGGGCTACCACGGGTTCACCGGCTCGATCTGTTCGTCGGTGAACGACCGCGTGGTGCACGGCATCCCCTCGGCGACGGAGATCCTCGCCGAGGGCGATCTCGTGTCGATCGACTGCGGCGCGATTCTCGACGGCTGGCACGGCGACTCGGCGTGGACCTTCGGAGTCGGTGAGCTCTCCGCCGCCGACGCCGACCTCAGCGATGCGACGCGGCTGTCGATGGAGGCGGGGATTGCGGCGATGCTGCCGGACAACCGGCTCACCGACGTCTCGCACGCCATCGAGCTGGGTACCCGCGCCGCGGAGTCGGCGCACGGCCGGAGCTACGGCATCGTCGACGGCTACGGCGGCCACGCCATCGGCCGCGAGATGCACATGGACCCGTTCCTGCCGAACGAGGGCGCGCCCGGCAAGGGCCCCCGTCTCGTGGTGGGATCGGTGCTCGCCATCGAGCCGATGCTGACCCTCGGCACCTACGAGACCGAGGTGCTCGGCGACAAGTGGACCGTCGTCACGACCGACGGCAGCCGCGCCGCGCACTGGGAGCACACCGTCGCGGTGACCGAGGACGGTCCGCGCATCCTGACCCCGCGCCCGGAGTAGCGGCGGTGGCGGCGAGCGAATGTATCGCTCGCTGCCGTGAAGGAGCTGAACGATACATTCGCTCGGGCCGCGGGCGCCGCCGGTTCACGCCTCGAGCAGGAGGGTGACCGGGCCGTCGTTCACCAGGCTCACCTCCATGTGCTCCCCGAAGACGCCGGTCTGCACGTCGGCGCCCAGGCCGCGCAGCGCCGTCGTGAACTCGTCCACCAGGGGTTCGGCCACCGCGCGTGGCGCGGCCGCCGACCACGACGGACGGCGGCTCCTGCGGGTGTCGGCCATGAGCGTGAACTGGCTGACGACGAGGATCGGTGCGGCCAGATCGGACGCGGACTTCTCGTCCTCGAGGATCCGCAACGTCCACACCTTCCGGGCGAGCGTGGCGGCCTTCGCCGCGTCGTCGTCGTGGGTCACGCCGACGAGCACGAGCAGCCCGTGACCGCCGGCCCGGGGCGAGATGCGGGCGACCTCGCGCCCGTCGACCGCGACCGCGGCACCCGTCACCCGCTGAACCAACGCCCGCACGGCTGTCCTCCTCGCATCTCGGCATTTGGCCCCGGTGGGAAAGTTCCCGTAACATAGATCGATGGTGCGCCCTGCGCGCCGGCCCGCGGTTGTCTGCAGGCCGGTCACGTCGAGCGTCACGGTAACGGAAACCGATGCAACCACACGCCGAACAACACGGATCGCGGAGGATATGGCCAAGAAAGACGGAGCCATCGAGGTCGAGGGTCGCGTGATCGAGCCGCTGCCCAATGCGATGTTTCGCATTGAGCTCGAGAACGGTCACAAGGTCCTGGCTCACATCAGCGGCAAGATGCGTCAGCACTACATTCGCATCCTGCCCGAGGACCGGGTTGTCGTGGAGCTCTCGCCCTACGACCTGTCGCGTGGGCGCATCGTCTACCGCTACAAGTAAGAGCTTCCCCGGCCGCACGGTCGGGGAGAACCATGTCTGCGGCATGCCTCGTGCTCTGCCTCAGGCGTACACACAGGAGATCAGACGCACCGTGAAGGTTCAGCCGAGCGTCAAGAAGATCTGCGAGAAGTGCAAGGTGATCCGCCGTAACGGCCGGGTCATGGTGATCTGCGAGAACCTGCGCCACAAGCAGCGCCAGGGCTAGACCACCCGCTCTTCGAAAGATCGGCTTGGCAACAAGCTAGAGAAGACCTTCCAGCACCAGTCGTTCGGTCACGATTCCCGATTCGTCGGGGAGCCGCGCGATACACCCCCGGTTCGGAGGCCGGGGCCCCACTGTGTTTCGGACTACCGGCGTTCCGGCTTCGGCCGGGCCGCGGGACCACACAGTTTCACGACGCAGGGGACGGGCTGGGAGCAGACCTCCGCACACCGAATAGGAATGCCACATGGCACGTCTCGCAGGTGTCGATCTTCCCCGCGAAAAGCGGATGGAGATCGCACTGACCTACATCTACGGCATCGGCCGTACCCGCTCGAAGGAGATCCTCGAGGCCACCGGCGTGAGCCCGGATCTGCGCAGCAAGGACCTCTCCGACGAGGATCTCGCCAAGCTGCGCGAGTTCATCGAGGAGACCTACAAGGTCGAGGGTGACCTCCGCCGCGAGGTCCAGGCGGACATCCGTCGCAAGATCGAGATCGGCTGCTACCAGGGCCTGCGACACCGTCGTGGTCTGCCCGTGCGTGGACAGCGCACCAAGACCAACGCCCGCACCCGCAAGGGTCCGAAGCGCACCGTCGCAGGAAAGAAGAAGTAATGCCTCCCAAGTCACGCAGCACCGGTCCGAAGAAGACCCAGAAGGCGCGCCGCAGGGACAAGAAGAACGTCCCGCACGGTGCCGCTCACATCAAGAGCACCTTCAACAACACGATCGTGTCCATCACGGACCCGAACGGCAACGTCATCTCCTGGGCGTCCTCCGGCCACGTCGGCTTCAAGGGTTCGCGCAAGTCGACCCCGTTCGCCGCGCAGCTCGCCGCCGAGAACGCTGCCCGCAAGGCGCAGGAGCACGGTGTCAAGAAGGTCGACGTCTTCGTGAAGGGCCCGGGCTCGGGCCGCGAGACGGCGATCCGCTCCCTCCAGGCCGCGGGCCTCGAGGTCGGCACCATCTCCGACGTCACCCCCCAGCCGCACAACGGCTGCCGTCCGCCCAAGCGGCGTCGCGTCTAACGGGAAAGGAAGGTTTGAATCATGGCTCGCTATACCGGTCCCGTTACCCGTAAGTCGCGTCGTCTGCGCGTCGACCTCGTCGGAGGCGACCAGGCGTTCGAGCGTCGCCCCTACCCGCCCGGCCAGCACGGCCGCGCGCGGATCAAGGAGAGCGAATACCTGCTCCAGCTGCAGGAGAAGCAGAAGGCCCGCTTCTCCTACGGCGTGATGGAGAAGCAGTTCCGTCGTTACTACGAGGAGGCCGCCGGCCGGCCCGGCAAGACCGGTGAGGTCCTGCTGGTCATCCTCGAGTCGCGTCTGGACAACGTCGTCTACCGCGCCGGTCTCGCCCGGACCCGCCGTCAGGCCCGCCAGCTGGTGAGCCACGGCCACTTCCTGGTGAACGGCAAGAAGGTCGACATCCCGAGCTACCGCGTCTCGCAGTACGACATCATCGACGTCCGCGAGAAGTCGCTGGGCACGCTGCCCTTCCAGGTGGCCCGTGAGACCCAGGGTGACCGCCCGATCCCGGGTTGGCTGCAGGTCGTCGGCCCGCGTCTGCGGGTGCTGGTCCACCAGCTCCCCGAGCGCGCGCAGATCGACATCCCGCTGCAGGAACAGCTGATCGTCGAGTACTACTCGAAGTAAGGCGCTTCGCGCCGCGGTGTCCTTCCGGTCCTCCCGAGGTCCGGGGGGACACCACACCCCGACCAGGGCGTCATATGGCGGACGCCCACAAGGAGGCACTCCATGCTCATCTCGCAGCGACCCACCCTCAGCGAAGAGGTCATCGCCGACGACCGCTCGAAGTTCGTCATCGAACCCCTCGAGCCCGGTTTCGGGTACACCCTCGGCAACTCGCTTCGTCGCACCCTGCTGTCCTCGATTCCGGGCGCGGCCGTCACCAGCATTCGCATCGACGGCGTGCTCCACGAGTTCACCACGGTCCCCGGGGTCAAGGAGGATGTCACCGACATCATCCTGAACCTCAAGGGCCTCGTGGTCAGCTCGGAAGAGGACGAGCCGGTCACCATGTACGTCCGCAAGCAGGGCCCCGGCACCGTGACCGCGGGCGACATCGTGCCCCCGGCCGGTGTCACCGTCCACAACCCGGACCTGCACATCGCCACCCTGAACGACAAGGGCAAGCTGGAGATCGAGCTCGTCGTCGAGCGCGGTCGCGGCTACGTCCCCGCTGTTCAGAACAAGGCATCCGGCGCCGAGATCGGCCGCATCCCGGTCGACTCGATCTATTCGCCGGTGCTCAAGGTGACCTACAAGGTGGAGGCGACCCGCGTCGAGCAGCGCACCGACTTCGATCGGTTGATTCTCGACGTGGAGACCAAGAACTCGATCACCGCGCGGGACGCGCTCGCCTCGGCGGGCAAGACCCTGGTGGAGCTCTTCGGTCTGGCCCGTGAGCTGAACGTCGAAGCAGAAGGCATCGAGATCGGTCCCTCGCCCGCCGAGGCCGACCACATCGCCTCCTTCGGACTCCCCATCGAGGACCTCGACCTGACGGTCCGGTCCTACAACTGCCTCAAGCGCGAGGGTGTTCACACCGTCGGTGAGCTCGTGGCACGCACGGAGTCCGATCTGCTCGACATCCGCAACTTCGGTCAGAAGTCCATCGACGAGGTGAAGGTCAAGCTGCACTCGCTCGGCCTCTCCCTCAAGGACAGCCCCGCGTCCTTCGACCCGAGCACCGTCGCCGGCTACGACGCCGCGACCGGTACCTGGAGCGACACGGACGCCGGTTCCTTCGGCGACGCCGAGGGGAACGAGGACTACGCCGAGACCGAGCAGCTGTAGCAGCTCACGGTCCGTTACTAGGAGATTCATCATGCCCAAGCCCAAGAAGGGTGCCCGCTTCGGCGGGTCGGCCTCGCACCAGAAGGCGCTGATGGCCAACCTGGCCACCGCGCTCTTCGAGCACGGCCGCATCACCACCACCGAGGCCAAGGCCAAGGCCCTGCGGCCCTACGCCGAGAAGCTCGTCACGCACGCGAAGGCCGGCACGCTGGCCAACCGTCGTGAGGTGCTGAAGGTCATCCGCAACAAGGACGTCGTCCACACGCTGTTCGCGGAGATCGGCCCGTTCTACGAGGACCGCAACGGCGGCTACACCCGCATCGTCAAGACGATGCCGCGCAAGGGTGACAACGCTCCCATGGCGATCATCGAGCTCGTCAAGGAGAAGACGGTCACGTCCGAGGCCGACCGCGCCCGGCGCGTCGCCGCCTCGCAGAGCGCGCCGGCCACCGAGGCCCCGGCCGAGGAGAATGTGGTCGAGGCCGTCGAGGCCGACGCCACCGACGCGCAGGTCGAGAACGCGGACGCCGTCGTCGACGCGATCGAGGACGAGAACGCCACCGCGGCCGACGCCAAGGACGCCGACGAGGCCAAGAAGGACTAGTCCACTTGGTTTCGGCATCCGCTGAAGCGAACGAGCCCGTCGCCCCCCACGGGGGCGGCGGGCCCGTTGCTTTCGAGAACCCTTCCGCCGCCGCCGTGGACACCACCCGGCTGCGGCTCGACATCGCCTACGACGGCACCGACTTCTCCGGCTGGGCGCGTCAGCCCGGACGGCGGACGGTGTGCGGGGAGATCGAGGAGAAGCTCGGTGCGATCGTGCGCGCGCCGGTGCAGCTCACCGTCGCCGGCCGCACCGACGCCGGGGTGCACGCCTCCGGTCAGGTCGCGCACGTCGACGTCCCCACCGCCGCGATTCCGGACGACCTCGTCCGCCTGGTGCGCCGTCTCGCCCGGTTCCTGCCCCGCGACGTCCGCATCACCGGCATCTCCGTCGCCCCGCCGCACTTCGACGCCCGCTTCTCGGCGATCCGCCGGCACTACGAGTACCGGCTCACCACCGCCGTGTACGGGGCGGACCCCCTGCGGGCCCGCGACACCGTCGCCTGGCCCAAGCCGGTGGACGTGGACGCGATGCGCGCGGCGTCGACCTCGCTGCTGGGCCTGCACGACTTCGCGGCCTTCTGCAAGCGGCGCGACGGGGCGACGACGGTCCGCGAACTGCAGCGCTTCGACTGGACGGTGTCCGGCGGTCGCGCGGCGGGCGCCGGTCCGGACGTCGGCGTGATCCTCACCGCGCACGTGAGCGCGGACGCGTTCTGCTGGTCGATGGTGCGCAGCCTCGTCGGCGCGGCGCTGGCCGTGGGGGAGGGGCGGCGCAGTGTCGAATGGATGACCGCACTGCTCGACGAACGGGAGCGTGCCGCGGCGGTGGCCGTGGCCCCGGCGCACGGGCTCAGTCTCGTCGGCGTCGACTATCCCGCCGACGACGACCTCGCGGCGCGCAACGCGGCCACCCGCGAGATGCGCGGGCCCATCAGCCCCGGCTGCTGCTGACCTGCGGCCGGGCCGGCCGGTGATATGTTCCGACGAGCACGTCCCCCGGCCGGCCCGGCCGGGGGATCGGCGTGTGAGAGGGAGGCACCCATTGCTCGACTTGCCCGCGATCCGGCGACGGGGTGCGACGGTGGCGGTGGCACTGCTCGCCGCGACGTCGCTGCTGACGGCACCGGCGCTCGCCCAGCCGGCTGCGGATGCGGACCCGGCCGGTGCCTACGTCGATCACGTGGAGGAGCGGACCGCGCGCGACTGGGTGCTGCACGTGTACTCGCCGTCCATGGACCGGGTGATCCCGGTCGAGGTGATCCGGCCCGCGGACACCTCCGCGGCGCGACCGACATTTTACCTGCTCAACGGCGCCGGTGGGGGTGAGGACGCCGCCAACTGGCGGGACCAGACGGATGTCCGCGAGTTCTTCGACGGCAAGAACGTCAACGTCGTCACTCCCGTGGGCGGCGCCTTCGCGTACTACACGGACTGGATCCGCGACGACCCGAAGCTCGGCCGGCACCGGTGGGCGACGTTCCTGACGTCGGAGTTGCCGCCGGTCGTCGACGCGGTGCTGGGCGCCGACGGCCGCAACGCCGTCGCGGGGATGTCGATGTCGGGCAGCTCGGTGCTGGCCCTCGCCCAGCAGTCGCCGGGGCTGTACGAGGCGGTGGCGTCCTACAGCGGGTGTGCACAGACGAGCAGCGACCCGGGGCGCAGCTACGTGGAGGCCGTCGTCACCCTCGGCGGCGGCGACGTCGAGAACATGTGGGGGCCGATCGGCGGACCGGGGTGGATCGCCAACGATGCGGCGCTGAACGCGGAGAAGTTGCGCGGCACGACGCTGTACATCTCGTCCGGCGGCGGTCTGCCCGGCCCGCACGAGGCGGCGTTGGGCGGGCAGGTGGATCCGGTCGACCTGGTCGTCCTCGGATCCATCGAGGCGGCCACGGCCCAGTGCACCGAGCGGCTGCGGCGGACCTTCGACGAACTCGGGATCGAGGCGACCTTCAGCACGGGCGCGCAGGGCACGCACTCGTGGGGTTACTGGCAGGACGCGCTGCACGAGTCCTGGCCGATCCTCGCGGAGGCGATCGGCGCGTAGCGCGGCCCGGCACGCGTGACGGAAACAGCAAGGGGGCGAGGTCGGATGACCTCGCCCCCTTCGCTACGCGTCGAGGCGTCTCTCAGATCAGCCAGCTGAGGAAGGAGAGCACGTGGTCGATCAGGGAGCCGAGCGAGCCGAGCAGCATGGGAATTACCTCCGATGTCGATGTACAAATCCTGGACGTACGTCCAACAAGATCTAAGTACAGGCTGTCCGCTTTGCCCAGAAAATGTGACGCAGGATACCGAGGGGAACGGCGAGGGGTCGGAGGTCAGTCCGCGATCATCCGGAGCAGCGCCGCCACCGCGCGGAACGGCAGCGACAGGAGCCGCAGGAACAGGACGCCGAGCTCGGCGAGTGTCGCCACCGTGTCGGCGGCGTCGGCCGCCCACTCCATCCGGTCCGCGGCTCTGCGGCCACGCCTACGGCGTCTGTCCACCCGGCGCACGGTAGCAGGTGGTTCGCGAAATCTGACAGGAGGATGTTTCAGATTCCACGGCAGGAGTTATCCGGGCGGTGTCGGGGTGCGCGAGCCGCCGGGGAGGACGGCCGCGCGCCCCGACGCCGCCGGGAGTGCGCGCCCCGGGGCTGCCGGGAGTTCACACCGTCAGCCGGCCAGGTGCCGCGCGATGACCAGCCGCTGGATCTGGTTCGTGCCCTCGAAGATCTGGGTGATCTTCGCGTCCCGCATGAAACGTTCGACGGGGAAGTCGCGGGTGTAGCCGTAGCCGCCGAGCACCTGCACGGCGTCGGTGGTCACCTTCATCGCCGCATCGGTCGCGACGAGCTTGGCGACCGACGCCTGCCGCGAGTAGGGCAGGCCGGCATCCTTGCGGCGCGCGGCGTCGATGTACGTCGCGCGGGCCGAGTCCACCGCGGCGGCCATGTCGGCGAGGACGAACCCGAGTCCCTGGTGGTCGATGATCTTCTTGCCGAACGCCTTGCGCTCCTTGGCGTATGCGGTGGCCTCGTCGAGCGCGGCCTGCGCGAGACCCACCGCGACGGCCGCGATGCCGAGCCGGCCCGAGTCGAGCGCGCTGAACGCGATCGGCAGGCCCTGGCCCTCGGCGCCGATGCGGCGCTCGCCGGGTACGAACGCGTCGTCGTAGTGGGCGGTGGTGGTCGGGATGGCGTGCAGACCCATCTTCTCCTCGGGCTTACCGAAGCTCAGGCCCTCGGTTCCGGCCGGCACGAGGAAGCAGGAGATGCCCTTCGAGCCGGCGTCGGAGGTCCGGGCGAACAGCGTGTAGAAGTCCGCCTTGCCGCCGTTGGTGATCCACGCCTTCGATCCGGAGATCCGGTAGCCGCCGTCCACGGCCGTCGCGCGGCAGGCCAGGGCCGCGGCATCGGACCCGGCCTGCGGCTCGGAGAGGCTGTAGGCGCCGATCGTGTCGCCGCCGAGCATGTCCGGCAGCCACTTGTTCTTCTGCTCGTCGGTGCCGTGGGTGGCCAGCGCGAAGCACGACAGCCCGTGCACGCTCACCGCGACGGCAACCGCCGCCCAGCGGGCGCCGAGCTCCTCGAGCACCTGCAGGTACACCTCGTACGGCTGGTTGCCGCCGCCGAATTCCTCCGGGTACGGCAGGCTCAGCAACCCCGCCGCGCCGAGGGCCGGGAAGACCCCCTCGGGGAACGTCTCGGTGCGCTCGTGTTCGACGACCCGCGGGGCGAGAACCTTGTCCGCGACGTCGCGGGTCAGTTCGATGAGGTCGTAGGCCTCGGGGGTGGGCAGCAGGCGCTCGACAGGCACGGCAGACTCCTCGATCGGAAATAGTACTGAGAACGATACTGCAGTACTGTATGAAGTATGACAAGAGCGGGGATCCGACGCGGCACGGCACGTCAGGCGCAGCTGTTCGACCAGCTCGTCGCCCTGTTCCTCGCCGCGGGCTTCGCCCACTTCACCCTCGACGACATCGCCGCCCGCCTGCACTGCTCGAAGTCGACGCTCTACACCCTCGCCGAGAGCAAGGACCGCCTCGTCCGCGCGGCCACCGTGCACTTCTTCCGTGGCGCCACCGAACGCGTCGAGGCCGAACTCGACGGCCACACCGGCGCCGCCGACCGCATCCGCGCCTACCTCGAAGCCGTCGGCCGGCAACTCGAACCCGCCTCCGCGCAGTTCATGGAGGACATGGCCGCCGCCCCCACCGCCCGCGAGGTCTACGAACGCAACACCCGCCTCGCCGCCGAACGCGTCCGCGACCTCATCGCCGACGGCGTCGCCGCCAGCGAACTGCGCGACGTGCACGCCGCGTTCGTCGCCGACGTCGTCGCGGCTGTCATGGTCCGCATCCAGCAGCGCCACGTCGCCGAGGCCACCGGCCTGCCGGACGCCCAGGCCTACCGCGAACTCGCCGCCCTCCTGACCCACGGCCTCACCGCCTGAGCCGCCTACCATCGGCCCATGGACGCCGAAGCCCCGATTCGTCTCGAGATCGTCGTCGCCAGCGTGCGCGCCGGACGGATCGCCCCCGTCGTCGCCGACTGGTTCGCCGCCACCGCACGGCAGCGCCCCGAGTTCGACGTCGGCGTGCTCGACCTCGCCGACACCCCGCTGCCGCAGGATCTCTCCGGCGGCCCTGAGGCCGAGGCGTTCACCCGGCGGATCGAGGCGGCCGACGCATTCGCCGTCGTCACCTCCGAGTACAACCACGGGTACCCGGCCGCCCTCAAGACCGCCATCGACACCGTCAAACGCGAATGGCGCACCAAGCCGATCGGATTCGTCTCCTACGGCGGGCTCTCCGGCGGGTTGCGCGCCGTCGAGCAACTCCGGCAGGTCGTCGTCGAGGTGCACATGGTCCCGGTCCGCGAATCGGTCAGCTTCCACCGCGTCAAGCACGCCTTCGCCGCCGACGGCACCACCACCGACGGCGCCGCGATCGACGCCGCGCAGCGCATGTTGAACCAGCTCGCCTGGTGGGCGCGGACCGTGCGCGCCGGGCGGGCCGCCCAGCCCTACCCCGGCTGAGGGACCCGGCTCAGCGCGGGCGCCGGCTGCGCGGCACGCGGACGGCCGATGTACGCGGCCTCGGCGTCGATGCTCACCAACGACAGCGACAGCCGTCGGCCACCCACCGCCAGCACCACCCGATCGCCGGCCGCTCCGGGCTGCAGGATCGACACGTCCGGGCGCTCGCGCGGCCACCGATCCGGGTGTGCGTGCACGTGGATCGCGGTCGTCCCGGCCGGGACCGTCGCCGGCCGCACGCCGTCGTACACGATCGTGTCGAAGTCCCGATCGTCGCCGGCCAACCGCAACCGGTCCGGACCCGCCGCGGCCAGCAGGGGATGCCAGGCCAGGGCGCGATCGGTGTGGATCACCACGCGGGCGCCCGTCGCCACCGCCCGGAACACCACCTGCTGCGCCAGATGTAGCTCCCCGGCGACATACACGGTGCGCACCCCCCGGCCGGTCAGGCGGACGGACACGGCCGCACCGGACTCGTCCGCGCCGAGCAGCTGCCCGCATCCCGTCACCGGCAGCGCCAGGGCGTCGACGTCGGCGAGGTGCATGGTGCGCAGCGGGATCAGATCCTCGAGCCCCACCGCGGCCGTCGGGATCGACGCCAGCAACCCGTCCAGTTCGCGGCTCCACAGCCGTCGGGTGCCCGGCATCCGGATCCTCGGCTCGGGCGTGCGGCTCGTGCCGCGCACCGACGCTCCTATCCGCACGGCTCCCGGCTCGGCGCCGGGGCGCAGCCGAACCGCGATCGTCGCAGACGACAGTGACTCGGACCAGACCCGGGTCATGATCGCCCGGTCGAGGTGCCCCGGCTCCACCACCGCGGCGCGACTGTAGCCGCCGGGAAGCCGTACGGCGCCCCGATCCTCCTCGAGCAACGCCGGATCCGCGCACCCGGCGACGGACTCCACCGCCCCGGCGATCTCTCCCGCGCCGAGGATCCTCGCGGTGTGGTGCTGCTCCGCCAACGCGCGCACGACGCGCCGCGCCGCGGCGGTCACCGCGCGCGCCGCGCCCTCCGAGCCGCCGCCACGGCGGGCCACCGCGGCCGGGCAGGCGACGGAGTCGAACCGCAGCGCGAGCCACACGGTGCACGTCGCGGCGGCGGGCAGCGGCCCGATCAGGCGCTCGTACGCCGCACCGGCGGCGGTCTCGTCGCACACCCGGCTGCCGTGCACGATGACGTCGATTCCGTCGAGGCCGACGTCGTGCGTGGCGAGGCACGCGGCGATCGCGGCCAGCGGAAGCCGGCGCAGCGGTTCGGCCCGATCTCGTGTCAGCCGGGTGAGCTCGCCGGCCGTCGGTACCAGCTCGACCACCGCCACGACGGCGGTGCCGTCCCAGCACACCCCGACCGGTCGATCGTCGCCCGCCGCGACGTCGACGATCACCGGGCCGGACCGCAGCGAACGGCGCCGGAACCGCCACCACAGCCGCCCCCATTCGACGGCGTCGAGTCCGTGGACAGGCACCGCCACCGCCAGCGCGGCCAGTACCGCCACGGTCACCGCAGCGGGAAGCGGAGCGCCCGTCGCCGCCGCCGTCGTCGCGCCGATCACCGCCGCGCACTGCGCCCGCACCACCGTCACCACGCAGCGGCGCCGCGGCCGCCGGAAGATCCCATCCTGCACGACGATTCCCCCGTTCCCACCCGAGCGACGGCCCGGCCCCCCCGACGTTCCCGGGCGGAACTGTACTGTGTTGCGGCGGAGGGGGCGTCGTACGGGGGAGGATCGATGGGAGCGCAGCCGACCACGCGCTGGCAGGTCAACGGCTACCGATTTCTGGTGCGCCGCATGGAACATGCACTGGTGCGGCGAGACGTGCGGATGATCCACGACCCGATGCGGTCGCAGTCGCGTGCCCTGGCGGTGGGCGCCGTCCTCGCCTGTGTCGGCCTCGCCGGCTGTGCCGCGCTCGCTCTGCTCCGCCCGCAGGACAGGATCGGTGACGCGGCGATCGTGGTGGGACGCGATTCCGGCGCGATGCTGGTCGCGATCGACGGCGCCTTCCATCCGGTACTCAACCTGGCCTCCGCCCGTTTGGTGCTCGGGCGGCCCGAGGCCCCCGCCGTCGTCGCCGACGGCGAATTCGAAACCCGGCGCCGGGGGCCCCTCGTCGGTATCCCCGGTGCGCCGTCCGCGCTGGCACACGTCGCGGCACCGCTGCCGTGGACGGTGTGCGACACCGTGACGACCGACGGAAGTCGTTCCGTCACAACGACCGTCACCGGGGGAGAGCCGGCCTACGGCGAGCGCGTGCGGCCTCTCGCCGACGACGAGGCCCTGCTCGTCGCGGCCGACGGCAGGCACCATCTGGTCTACCGAGGCTCCCGCGCCGAGGTGGATCTGGCGGACCAGGCGCTCACCCGCGTCCTCGGCATCGATGCCGGCATGGCACGTCCCGTCGGGCCGGGCCTGCTCGCCGCGATCCCGGAGGTGCCGCGGCTCGAGGCCCCGCGGATCCCCGGTGCTGGCGGCGAACCCGGCTATCCGATCGGATCGCTGACCGTCGGTTCGGTGGTCCGCGTCGCGGTGCCCGACGGGAAGAGGTTCTACGTCGTGCTGCGCGACGGCGTGCAGGAGGTGTCCGAGGCGACAGCGCAGATCGTCCACTTCACCGACTCGCAGGGCGCCGCGGAGATCCCGGCCGTCGCGCCGGATGTGCTGCGCGAGGCTCCGACCGTGCGGGGTCTCGCGGTGGACACCTTTCCCGCTACCGTGCCCACCGTCGTCGATGCCCGCGACCGTCCCGTCGCCTGCCTGACGTGGATCCCGGGGGTCGGCGCGGCCGAACGGTCGCGGTCCGTCGTCGAGGTGTCGGCGGGGTCCGTGCTGCCGCTGCCCGACGGCGCGGTGCCCGTGTCTCTGGCCCAGGCGGACGGCGCCGGGCCCGAGGCCGACAGCGCCTACCTCGCGCCCGGCCGGGGGGCGTTCGTGCAGACCACCTCCGTCGCGCCGGACAGCGCGCGGCGCGGCGCCCTCTTCTACGTGGCCGACACCGGCGTGCGCTACGGGATCGTCGACGCGGAAGCCGCGACCGCCCTGGGATTCTCCGAACCGGTGCCCGCGCCGTGGCAGATCGTCGAACTGTTCGCGCCGGGACCTGCACTCGGGCGGGCGGAGGCACTCGTCGCCCACGACGGTGTCGCGCCGGATCACGACCCGGCGCCGGTCGGCGCCGGCCGCTGACGACGGCGCCGCAGCGGCGCGGTCGCCGACGCCGCCACCCCCAGGACCGCGAGCACCACCGCCGCCACGACGACCGCGACGTCCCTGGGCCGGTGATCCGGCGGCGTCCGCGGTATCGGCGCCGCGACGGCCACCGAGGCCGGCGCCTGCGGACGCCGCTCCCTCGGCGGGGCGGTCACCGCCGCGACGGGGTCGATCACGCCGTGGCCCACCCGCGGATTCCAGCCCTCCGCCGGTGCGTGCGCCGTGGCCTCGATCCGCATCGCCACGGTGCGGGCATCGAGGTGCGGAAACCGCGCCCGTACCAGCGCGACGGTCGCGGCCACCAGCGGCGCGGCGAAGCTCGTGCCGGACACCGGCACCGGGCCCTCGGCTCCCCGGTAGGCGTCGACGAGGCCATCGGCGGTGGGATGCAGGGAAACCACCCCGCTGCCGGGCGCGGCGACGTCCACCCACGGCCCCGGCAGGCTGTAGCTCGACGGTGACCCGTCCGGCTCGACCGAGCCGACCGTGAGTACGTAGTCGTCGTACCAGGCCGGCGAGGCCACGGTCGTGACCGCGCGCCACGGATCGTCTCCCGGCCGGAGAGGATCGAGCCCCTGCGGGTTCGACCCCTGGCAGCGGTCCTCCACGTTGCCGGCTGCGGCCACGACGACGGCGTCCTTCACCTCGGTCGCGTACCGCACCGCCGCCCCGAGTTCGGGGTCGTCGATGCCCTCCGCGGCCGGCGCGCAGGCGACCTCGGAGATGTTGATGACGGTGGCGCCGAGGTCCGCGGCGCGGCGCACCGCCATCGCCATCGTGCGCACGTTGCCGTAGCCGGGCGACGTGCGCGCATCGTGGTCGGCGGGATCCGACCGTCGCGCCGAGAAGTGGCGGCTGGACTGGCGCACGGTGAGGATCCGCGCATCCGGGGCGCCACCGGCGAACCCCGACCCGGGGACCGGCTGCGCCGCGACGAGCCCCGCCACCAGGGTCCCGTGGGCGTCGCAGTCCTGCGTCCCATCGCCCGAGGAGACATAGTCGCCCCCCGGTACCAACCCGGGCAGCCGCGCATTGCGGCCCACCCCGGTGTCGATCACCGCCACGAGCTGCCCCGCCCCGCGACTCAGCGGCCACACGGCCGGAAAGTTCAGCACGCGCTGCGGTTCCGGGATCGAGGCGCTGTCGCCGGCGACGTCGACCGTGGTACACGGCGAACGCTGCCCGGTGTCGTCGACGGGCCCGGGTTCCCCGGGCGGGGGCAGGCGCCCGGCATCGACGGGCGGAGGTTCCGCCGCGGCGGACGGGGCCGTTCCGAAGGACGAGGCCGTCAGCACCAGGGCGACGACAACGAGGCGTGCGCCGCGGGCCACGTCAGAACCCGCGGACGGCGGCGTAGAGCCCGGTGACCCAGCAGGCCAACGGCACGATCGTCGCGATCACCGCGTACTCGACCACTTCGGCGGCGCGGCGCTGCACCGGCGTGAACGATCGTCGCGGCGCGACCACGCCGAACACCAGCGCTGCGGTCGCGACGGCAAGGGCGAGGGCGAACACGACGACGGGCGGCGCGGATCCGCCGACCGCGGCCGCGCCGAGCAGGCCCACCGGCACGGTTGCGCCGCCTGCCACCAGCAACGTCGCCTGGCGCGCATCGGTGTAGGTGCGGCCGCGCAGCATGATCACCGCCGCCGCGGCGACGGCGAGGGCGGTGCCGGGCAAGCGGAGACCGTCGCCGGACAGCGGCGCCGCGGCACACCATGCGCCCGCGACGACGAGAACGGCTCCCGCACCGATCAGCCCGGTGAGGTGGTCGCGTGCCCGCGCGGCGGCCGCCGCCAGCTCGCTGGGATCGGGCAGTGACCGGTCCCCGCCGTCCGGGGAGCCCGGTCCGTCCCTGCCGTCTTCGGTCTGCGGCGCGGGGGTCCCGGTCCCGGTCCCGGGACCGGGCACCGGCGGCAACGGCAGGTCGGCGAATTTCATGGCGAGGCGGGGTGCGAATGTCACCGTCAGCAGGGCCGTGACGACGACACCGGCGCCGACCGCGGAGGCGGAGATCCCGGTCGAGGCGGCGACGAGAAATGCGGCCGCGGCGGTCGCGGCGACGGCGGCGACCGCGGTGAAGGGCGCCCTTCCGACGGCGGTCAGCAGCAGGACCAGGGTCGCCACCGCCCCCGACAGGACCGCCCCGAGCATGGGGTGCGCCGGTCCGAAAGAGCCGGGCACCACGAGAATTCCGGTGGCGAAGGCGGCCGGGACTGCGCAGGCGCACAGGAGCGCCGCGGTGCGGTGGTCGTCGCGGGCCCGCCCGAGCAGGATCCCGGCGAGCAGGAGCAGGGCGGCGAGCGCGGCGCAGCCGGCACCGGCGGCCGTCCGGCCGTCCGGGGAGGCAAGTCGCAGCAGGGCCCCCACCCCGACGACCGTCGCGGACAGGGCGACGACCGCCGCGACCGCGGCCGCCGCACGCGGCGACCAGCGGCCCGCGCCGGCCTCGTCCGCCGTCGCGACGCTGTGGGTCACGTCGTCGAACAGCGGGGGTGGCGCAGGTGCCGACGCGTGCTCGAGCACCAGCAGGTCCCCGTCCCGGACGCCGTGCTCGTGCAGGCTCAGCGCGGCGGCGAGACGCGACGATCCGAGACGGGCCAGCGCCCACGCCTCGGGCTCGACCCGCTCGGAGGAGGCGTCGAAGTCGTTGTGGGACCGGTGGGCGGTGATGAGATCGACGACCCCCGGCACGAGCAGTGCGACAGGGACGTCCGCGGGTAACGCGAGGTCGACCTGTGTGTGCTGGGCCAGCACGGTCACGCGGCAGAGTTCGGGCGCGCCGATCCGCCCCGGTTCGGTGTGCGCAGCCGTCATCGTCCATCCCCCCGTCGTCCCCCGACCGTGCTGCGGTCCGGGCCGGGCTCGCCCGCCCGGTGTCGCCCGGACCTCGCGGAGACGATACGACATCGCTTCGCGCAGGCCGTCTTCGCGCCCGCCTGCGTGCCGATGTCGCAGGGGTGCGTTACCCTTCGTCGACCGTGGGGGGACGGCCGTCGTGAGGACGGCCGGCACGGTGCGGGTCGGGGGTGGGGTGTGAGCACGGTGCGGGTCGGGGGTGGGGTGTGAGCACGGTGCGGTTCGTGCGCAGGCCGCGGCGCGAGGTGCCACGCGTGCCGGCGGGCGAGGTGAGAATGCAGGCCCCGCCGGAGATTCCGCGTTCGTCGCCGGGAAATCTCCTGGCGAAGCTGCTGCCCGTCGTGATGGTCGCCGCGATGATCGGCATGGTGGCGCTGATGTTCGGTTCGGGGATGGCGCGAAGTCCGATGTCGCTCGTCTTCCCGCTCATGATGATCGTCTCGATGGTGGGCATGCTCGCCGGCGGCGGCCGCGGAGGCGGGGCGAAAGCGGCCGAGGCCGACGAGGACCGCAAGGACTACCTGCGGTATCTCGATCAGCTCCGGCGGGAGGTCCACGACACCGCAGACCGGCAGCGGAGGGCCCTGGAGTGGACGCACCCCGACCCGGCCGTGCTGTGGACGCTCGCGGGAACGGTGCGCATGTGGGAACGCGACGGAGCCGACGCCGACTTCTGCCACGTGCGGGTCGGGCTCAGCGGCCAGCGCCTCGCAACCCGGCTGATCGCCCCCGACACGGGTCCCGTCGAGGACCTCGAACCGGTGGCGGCCGTGTCGCTGCGCCGGTTCGTGCGCGCGCACTCGGTCGTACCGGCCCTGCCGACCGCGGTGTCGTTGCGGGGGTTCGCGGCGGTGTCGCTCGGCGGCGATCGCCCCGCGGCCCGTGATCTGGTGCGGGCGATGCTGCTGCAACTGTGCACCTTCCACAGCACGGACGTGCTGCGGATCGCCGTGGTGTGCGGTCCGGACACCGCCCCGGAGTGGGAGTGGGTCAAGTGGCTGCCGCACGCCCAGAACCCCGAGATCGCCGACGGTGCGGGCAGCGCCCGCACCGTGTTCGGCTCGGTCCGGGATCTCGAGACCGCGTTCGCCGACCGCCTGACGGGCCGCGGCCGGTTCGTCCGCAACACCCCACCGGTCGACGGTGTGCCCGAACTGGTGATCGTGATCGACGGTGGCGTACCAGGCTCCGGGTCGGGGATCCTCGACGACGGGCTCGACTCCGTCACGGTCCTGGACCTGTCCGCGTCGATGCCCCGGCTGTCGGCCACCCGCGGGCTCGAACTCGTCGTCGGTGAGGGCCGATTGGGTGCGCGCGCCGGCGAACGCGTGGAGACCTTCGCGGTCCCGGACGGAGCGAGCGTCGCGCAGGCGCAGACGGCGGCGCGGCGCCTGGCACCGTACCGCGCCGCCCAGCGGGTCGCCGAGTCCGGCAACGGGGAGAATCGTTCGGCGCCATGGGAAAACCTGCTCGGTCTCGGTGACGTCGCACAGTTCGATCCGGAGCGGGCGTGGTCGCCGCGACGGGGCCGCGACCGGCTGCGCGTGCCGATCGGAATCGGAACCGACGGTGCACCGGTCGAACTGGATCTGAAGGAGGCTGCCGAGGGCGGGATGGGGCCGCACGGACTCTGTATCGGCGCCACCGGGTCCGGGAAGTCCGAACTGCTGCGGACCCTGGTGCTCGGTCTGATCGCGACGCATCCCCCCGATGCGCTGAATCTCGTCCTCGTCGACTTCAAGGGCGGCGCAACCTTCCTCGGGCTCGAGTCGGCCGCGCACGTCGCGGCGGTGATCACCAACCTCGCCGACGAACTGGCCATGGTCGACCGGATGAAGGACGCCCTCGAGGGCGAGATGAACCGAAGGCAGGAACTGCTGCGCGCGGCAGGGAACTTCGCGAATGTGGGCGACTACGAGCGCGCCCGGGCCGGCGGTGCCGCGCTGGCTCCGTTGCCGGCGTTGTTCGTCGTCGTGGACGAGTTCTCCGAGCTGCTCACGCAACAACCGGAATTCGCGGAACTCTTCGCCGCGATCGGACGGCTGGGACGATCCCTGCACATGCATCTGCTGCTGGCCAGTCAGCGGATCGACGAGGGCCGGCTGCGCGGACTCGACAGTCACCTCTCCTACCGAATCGGCTTGAAGACCTTCTCGGCCAACGAGTCCCGAAGCGTTCTCGGAGTCCCCGACGCCTACCATCTGCCGCCGTCGCCGGGCACCGGATACCTCAAGTGCGACTCGGCGGAGATCGTGCGGTTCGCGGCCGCCTACGTGTCGGGTCCCTACGAGCCCCGCCGCTCGGGCCGGTCGGTGATCAGGCCGGGCACGGCGACCACCCGGCCGCGGCTGTTCACCACGGCCGAAGTACCCCTCGCGCACCTCGAACCGGGTCCCGGGCCGGCCGAGCCCGGCGTGGATCCGGTCCCGGCGGAGGAGAGCCGCTCCGTGCTCGATGTCCTGATCGGCCGGGTGCGGGGTCACGGCACCCCCGCGCACGAGGTCTGGCTGCCGCCCCTCGACGCGGCGCCGAGCCTGGACCGACTGGTCCCGCGGTCTCTGCTCACCGGCGACGTGCTGCCGCGGAGCACCCTGCGCACGCCGATCGGCATCGTGGACCGCCCGTTCGAGCAACGGCGGGATCCGCTGCTGGTGGATCTCGCCGGCTCGGCGGGCAACGTGGTCGTCGTCGGAGGGCCGCGCTCCGGCAAGTCGACGGTGCTCCGCAGCCTCGTCCTGTCGATGGCGATGACGCACACTCCCGAGCAGGTCCAGTTCTACTGCCTGGACTTCGGGGGCGGATCCCTCGCCGGGCTCGCGGGCCTTCCGCACGTCGGGTCGGTCGCCAACCGGCTCGACGCCGACCGGGTGCGCCGGACGATCGCCGAACTGACTGCCCTGCTGCGGCGCCGGGAGGGTCGTTTCGGCGCGCTGGGCCTGGAGTCGATGGCCGAACTGCGCCGCCGCCGGGAGGGCGGCGGTCCGGCCGCGGACGTCGATGCCTTCGGCGACGTGTTCCTCGTGATCGACGGCTGGCCCAGCATCCGGCAGGATTTCGAGGCGCTGGAGCCGAAGGTCGGCGTGCTGGCGGCGCAGGGGTTGTCCTTCGGCATCCACGTGGTGCTCACCGCACCGCGGTGGGGCGACGTGCGGCCGGCGATGCGGGACCATCTCGGGACCCGCCTCGAGCTGCGCCTCGGCGACCCCGCCGATTCCGAGTACGGCCGCAAGAAGGCGGCGGCGGTGCCGGAGGGCCGCCCGGGCCGGGGCATCGACCGCCACGGACTGCACGTGCTGTCCGCGCTGCCGCGTGTGGACGGCAGCTCCGAGGTCGTCGACCTCGCGGCGGGACTGGCCGACGCGGTGGCCGCCGTCGCCGCGGCCGCACCGGGCCGCCCCGCCCCGCCCGTGCGCATGCTTCCCGATCGCGTCGATCGGGCCGGGGTGCTCGCGGCGCTCGCGGACCGATCGGCTGCCGGTGGCGCGCCCGGGGAGCGGCGGTTTTTCGTGCCCGTCGGCATCGACGAAGCCGAACTGGCCCCCGTGGGGATCGACTTCTCCGAGCAGCCTCACCTGCTCGTTTTCGGTGACTCGGGTTGCGGCAAGACGACCGTGCTGCGCGGCATCTGCCGCAGCCTCGTGGAGTCCCACACCGGCGCACAGGCCCGCATCATCGTCGGGGACTATCGGCGCACCCTGCTCGGCGTCGTCGAGGGTGAGCATCTCGGCGGATACGCGCCGTCCGCGGTGACGTTGTCGGCGATGGCCCGCGACCTCGCGGCGGTGTTCGAGCGGCGGATGCCCGGTCCCGACGTCACCCAGCAGCAACTGCGTGAGCGCTCCTGGTGGTCGGGACCCGAGGTGTTCGTCGTCGTCGACGACTACGACCTCGTCTCCGCGGCGAGCCAGTCGCCGCTGACGCCCCTGCTGGAGTATCTGCCCCAGGCCAAGGACGTCGGGCTGCACCTCGTCCTGGCGCGCCGCTCCGGGGGAGCCGGGCGGGCTCTCTTCGAGCCGGTCATCGCGCGGCTGCGGGAATTGTCGGCGGCCGGCCTCGTGATGAGCGGCAATCGAGAGGAGGGAGCGCTCGTGGGCACCGCGCGTCCGCGCCCGATGCCGCCCGGACGGGGCATCCTCGTGCAACGCGACGGGGAGACGCTCGTGCAGACGGCGTGGCTGCCGCCGCAATGAGCGACGTCCACGCGCTGCACCTGCAGGTCGTCCCGGGTCGGGTGTACGCGCGGCGGTCCGATCGGACCGTGACGATTCCCGCATCGGCTCCCGGCCGTGTCCCCACGGACGACGATGCGCCGCTGGCGACCCTGCTCGGGTACGTCGCGGCGACGGCAGGCGCGCCGGCCGGCCTCGACACGGTGGTGGTGATCCATCCCACCGAGTGGGGCGAACGTCGGCGGGAGGAGTTGCACACGGCCGCCCGGCAGGTCGCGCGAAATGCCGTCCTCCTGACCGCCGCGGTGGCCGCGCGCCGCGCCGCGCCTGTGGGCGACGGCGAGCGATGCGCGGTCGCGGAGGTCGACGGCGCCGGCGTGACAATGGCGGTGCTGAGCGCCCCCGACGGCGGCGACGTCGACCGCATCGCGCGGGACCCCGACCTCGACGAGGGACTGCTCGACTCGCCGGCGGGAGCCGAGCGGCTGGACCGGCTGATGCGAAACGTGTGCGGTTCCGTCGATCCGGATGTCGTCCTCGTGACGGGGATTCCGGGCGAGCCGCCCGGAATTCCGCTGTGCGAGCGGATCGCCGAGCGGCTCGGCCGCGGCATCCGGGTGATACCGGTCGCCGCGTCCGAGGTGCTGGCCGCGGTGCCGGAACCCCCGGCCGTCCCGTCGGGGGACACGGAGCCGCTCCCACAGTGGCTGCACACCGTGCCGGCCTCCCGGTCGACCCGGCCCGTCCGCCGGATCCGTTGGGCCGTCGTGGCCGTCGTGGCCGTCGTGGCCGCGACGGCCGGCTGGGTGTGGACTGCAGGACAGGGCGCGGACCTGCCCGCGGTGGGCGCGGAGGTTCCCGTCGCCGGCGACTCGGCCGATGAGTCCTCGGCGACGAGACAGCCCATGCCGCGCCCACCTTCGGTTCGTCACGAACTCGGGCCCGTCCGGCTGGAACTGCCGGGGGACTGGAGGGTCCGCGACCCTGTGCCTGCCGGGGCCGAGCGCGTCGAACTCGTCCCCGCCGGCGGGAGGGATCGGCGAATAGTGCTGGTGCACAGTCTTCTTCGTGAAGATATGGACTTGGCCGGCGTGGGGGAGGTGCTGGCCCGGCGCGCGGACGAACGTTCCCCGGTGATCCGTGACCTCGACCCCGACACCACCTTCGCGGACCGCCCGGTGATCGCCTACGTGGAGGCGCCGGACGAATTCTCGCTCGTGCGTTGGTTCGTCGTGGTCGAGTCCGGCATGCAGGTGGCGGTCGGATGCCAATTCCTCGTCGACGAATGGGCGGGAATCAAGAACGAATGCGAGCAGGCCGTCCACACCGTGACGGTGGAGTAGCGGATCGCCCCGTTCGCCGAGCAGGGGAACCCGGCGGACAGGCGCTGCGTCCAATCGGATGTAGGCGCGAACCGGCTTCGGCCACGGTGGGCCGGAGGGATACGGGACGCGGGACGACGGAGGAGACAGGCGTGACGCAACCAGGGCAGGGCAGTTCGAATCGGGTGGCGACCGACGTCGCGACCATGGAGACGGCGGCGCGGCAGATCGAGGACTCCCACGGAGAACTCGAGCAACTGCTCGGTGCGCTGCGCACCACCGTGTCGTCGTCGCCGGACGTATGGCAGGGCCGGTCGGGGATGGCGTTCACCGACGTGATGTCGCGATGGGACCGCAGCGCCCTCCAGCTCAACGAGGCACTGGCCGCGATCGTCGCCGGCATCCGTACCAACGGCCGGGCGTACGAGGACACCGTCCAGGCCCAGGCGCAGTCGCTGAACGTCCTCGGCGACAGCCTCCACGGCAGCTACTGACGCCGCTGCGGGCGGGCCGGTGCGGAACCGCGCATCGGCCCGTGCGCACAACACGACTCACGACTCGAGGAGAACGAACGAATGAGTGGACCCGATGTGATCCGGCAGGACTTCGGTGGCATCGACGACCTGCACACCCGCGTCGTCGGACTGCAGCGCGGCATGAACGACACGCTCGACCGGATCAGGTCACAGGTCGAGCCGCTGGTGCAGACCTGGGACGGGCAGGCCCGGTCCGAGTACCACGTCACCCAGCAGAAGTGGGATCGGGCATCCGCCGAGCTGAATCTGCTGCTCGACCAGATCGCCGTCGCCGTGGCGCGGGGCAACGACGAGATGCGCAGCGTCGAATCCGAGCTGGCACGGAGGTGGCAGGCCTGAGGCGACACGAGTAGCGAGCGACGTCCCGGTGGTGGAGAGGCCGCCGGGACGTCGTGCTGTTTTGACCGTGCACACACCTCCCCGGTATCGTGTGCCGTTGGCGTGTCGTCCGTCGTCGTTGCCTCGTGCGCGGCGAACGTCGCTTCTCGGGTCCCAACTGGCCGCCGGAAGCGATCATCGGCGGCGCGCGGGCCAGCAGCGAAACGATAGACGAGGAAGATCTGTGTCTACGTACACACCGAAGGCCGGCGACGTGACCCGCCAGTGGCACGTCATCGACGCCACCGACGTGGTGCTCGGCCGCCTCGCGGTGCAGGCGGCGAACCTGCTCCGCGGCAAGCACAAGCCCACTTTTGCCCCCCACGTGGACGGTGGCGACTTCGTCGTCATCATCAACGCGGACAAGGTTGCCATCTCCGGCAACAAGAAGCAGGACAAGCTCCTGTACAACCACTCCGGCTACCCGGGCGGCCTCCGGTCCCGCACCGTCGGTGAGGTTCTGGAGAAGAACCCGGACCGTCTGGTGGAGAAGGCCGTCACCGGCATGCTCCCGAAGAACAAGCTCGGTCGCGCGATCGCGAAGAAGCTGAAGGTCTACGCGGGCCCGAACCACCCGCACACCGCGCAGCAGCCGGTGCCGTTCGAAATCAAGCAGGTGGCGCAGTGACCGAGAACGTGAACGAGAACTACAGCGACGAGTACACCGACGCCGAGAACGTCGAGGTCGCCGCGGACGAGTACGTGGCCGAGGAGGCCGCTCCGGCTCCCGCGCCGATCGTGTTCGACCGCCCGGTGCAGACCGTCGGCCGCCGCAAGGAGGCCGTCGTCCGCGTCCGCCTCGTGCCCGGCACCGGCAACTTCGTGCTCAACGGCCGCACCATCGAGGACTACTTCCCGAACAAGGTGCACCAGCAGCTCGTCAAGTCGCCGCTGGTCACGGTCGAGCGCACCGAGCAGTTCGACGTGCATGCCCGCCTGCACGGCGGCGGCCCGTCGGGTCAGGCCGGCGCCCTGCGCCTGGCCATCGCCCGCGCGCTGATCGAGGTCACCGCCGAGGATCGCCCCGCGCTCAAGCGCGCCGGCTTCCTCACGCGTGACCCGCGTGCCACCGAGCGCAAGAAGTACGGCCTGAAGAAGGCCCGTAAGGCACCGCAGTACTCCAAGCGCTGATGTGCCGCCGACGCTGACCTCGTCAGCCTCGGCTCCTGTTCGACCACGAGAGCAGGCGCCGGTAGAGAATTCCCTACCGGACGCCTGCTCTCGTGCATTGACGTACTTTTTGCGACAGCAGGCGGCGCCCGCGGACGGCGGAGACCGCATTTCTCGACGTGGAGGACTTTGCTCGATGGGTCGGATGTTCGGCACCGATGGCGTGCGAGGCTTGGCGAACGCCGAGCTCACGGTCGAACTGGCGGTACGGCTCGCCGGGGCGGCCGCGACCGTGCTGGCAGGCGGTGCCGAGGGCCGGCGCCCCGTCGCGGTGGTGGGCCGCGACCCCCGTGCCAGCGGGGAGATGCTCGAGGCCGCCGTGACCGCGGGCCTGACCGCGGCCGGCGTCGACGTGTTGTCCGTCGGGGTGCTGCCCACCCCGGCTGTCGCGTTCCTGACCGGGGCCTACGACGCCGACCTCGGCGTGATGATCTCCGCGTCGCACAACCCCATGCCGGACAACGGCATCAAGATCTTCGCGGCCGGCGGTCACAAGCTCGACGACGCCGTCGAGGACCGTATCGAGGCCATGCTGCACGGTGCGGGCGGGGTCGCCCGCCCCACCGGCGCGGGCATCGGCCGGGTGCGGACCGCCGATGACGCCGCCGACCGCTACCTCGCCCACCTCGCGACGGCGGTGCGCATGCCGCTGACGGGCCTGACGGTCGTGGTGGACTGCGCCAACGGCGCCGCGTCGCGCGTCGGGCCGGCCGCGTACGCCGCGGCCGGGGCCACGGTCGTCGCGCTGCACGCCGACCCGGACGGGCTCAACATCAACGACGGCTGCGGTTCGACGCATCTCGACGGCCTCCGGGCCGCGGTCGTCGAGCACGGCGCCGACCTCGGTCTCGCGCACGACGGCGACGCCGACCGGTGCCTCGCGGTCGATGCGACGGGCACCGTGGTGGACGGCGACGCGATCATGGCGATCCTCGCCCTCGGGATGCGCGAGGCCGGCGAGCTGCACGCCGACACGCTCGTCGCCACTGTGATGAGCAACCTCGGCCTGCACCTGGCGATGCGCGAGGCCGGGATCACGGTCGTGACCGCCGGCGTCGGCGACCGATACGTGCTCGAGGAGCTGCGCCGCGGCTCGTTCAGCCTCGGCGGCGAACAGTCCGGCCACATCGTGCTGCCGGCCCTGGGAACCACCGGCGACGGGGTGCTCACCGGCCTGCGCCTCATGGAACGGATGGTCGCGACCGCTTCGCCCCTCGCGGAGCTCGCCGCGGTCATGCGCACCCTGCCGCAGGTGCTGGTGAACGTGCCCGTGTCGGACAAGGCCGCGGTGGCCAAGGCTTCCGTCGTCGCGGACGCCGTTGCCGCCGTGGAGCGGGAACTGGGGGAGACCGGGCGGGTGCTGCTGCGTCCGTCGGGCACCGAACAACTGGTCCGGGTGATGGTCGAGGCCGCCGACGACGCGGTGGCCCGTGCTCTCGCCGATCGTCTCGCGGGAGCGGTCGCCTCCGTCTGACGGCACCGATCCGACGGCCTCCATCTGTCGGCCTCCATCTGTCGGCCTCCATCTGTCGGCTCTGCCCCGCCGGGGAACCGATCCGCCTCCCGCTGCGTCGAACCACCCGGGGGGACGAGGGAGGGGGCGGCGCGGTGCGTGACGGGGTGGGGCTCGACGGTGCGGCGGTCCGGGTGATCGCCGAGGGCCTGGCGGACTCGGCCGCCGAGATCGACTGGCATGCGCGTGCGTGCCGCGCCGTCGGCTTCGGTCCGGACGCGGCCGGCGACCGCTACCGGTCCGAGGCCGAGGTCGTGCGAGCGCGCTACGACGGGCTGCATCGGGCGGTCGCGGAGTGGTCGGCGGCGACGGCCGCCCGCGCGGAGGCGCTGCGGCGCGCGGCCGGGGGGTACGCGTGGCTGGAGCGGGAGTCCGAGTCGGTCCTGCGGGCCGTCGACCTGCCGCCGACGGGGCACCGGTGACCGGAGGAGGCCGGTGACCGGGGGCGGGCAGCGGCTCGACCTGGTGCTCGACGGGGGCCGCGTCGGGTTGCGCTTCTTCGCCGAGCATCTTCCCCGCGCCGAGCGCTGCGCCCCCGGCCTGCCGTCCTGTGCGCAGTTGCGGGAACGCTACGACGAGCAGCGCGGCACGGATCCGGCCGTCCTGCTCGCGGACGCCGACGTGTTCGCCCGGCTCGAGGGTGCCCTGGGTGCCGAGGTCGCGCGGCAGCGCTCCTACGTCGACGCCTTGGCGGCGGCCTGGACCGGAGGCGGGGCGGTGGGTGCGGCCGACGCGCTCGACCGTCATGTGGCGGTCGGCGAGGACCTGCAGGCACGGCTCGGCGCCGCACGTCGCGCGCTGACCGACGCGGCGGCCGCGGTGCTCGCGATCGTCGAGGAGAAGTCCCGGGCGGCCGCCGAGTTCGCCGACACGACCGTCGGCGGGCGCACCGTCGAGGAGATCGACGCGATTCTGGCCGGCGCCGCGGGCGGCGACGGCCCGACGACAGCCCAGCTCGCCGCCTGGGATTCGGCGCTGGGCCCGGCCCCCGCACGCGCGGCTGTCACGCAATGGTGCGGGCGGTGGCGCGACGAGGTGTTCCGGCCCGGGGTGGAGACGGCCGTCGAGTCGTTCCTCGACCTGTGCGACGACACCGACCGAGCGGTGCGGGCGGTACTCGCCGAACTCGCCGCGACGCTGGCGCCGCCGGATCCCGGCCCGCGGAGCGTGGCTCCGGTGACCGATCCGTGGTCGCCGTGTGGGGCGGCGACGGACCTGGTGGCCGCGGGGCTGCGGCTGGCGACGGCCGTGGGCGAACTCACAGGCGCGGTCCTCGGTCTGGCCACGACCGTGGTGGAAGAGGTTTCCGAGGCCGTCGAGCCGGCCGGCCCGCCGCAACCGCAGCCGGAGCGTTCTCTGTCGCCGCCGCCGGATCCGGCACACCCGCCGTCGCGCACACCCGCCCCCGAGACCCCGGCCCCCGCCGCCGGAGGGACGGGAACGGACCCCGACACACCCGGCGCCGGTCCGGGCGACGACACGCCGCCCACACCGCCCGACGAGCCGCGGCGACCGGACGAACCAGGTGACGGCGGAGCGCTCGGTCCCGCGCCGGCCGGGATGCCCGGCACGCGGGCGGACACCCCCGCGCGGCGGCCCGCGTCGGCGGAACCTGCTGGTGAGAGCGTCGAAGCGGGCCCCGAGGAGGAGCCTGCCGACGGCGTGGTCCTGGCGGAGGCGGGGCCGCTGTGACCGGACGGTTCGAACACATCGTCGCCGAGCACCGGGACGCGGTCGAGCGCCGGCTCGAGAACCTGCGGCGCCTCCGGGAACCCCGTGAACTCGCCGCCGGCGCGACGCGCGGGCCGGCGCCGGCCGTCGAAGAGGAGTTCTATCGCCCGAGCAGCTGGTTGATCTGAGTGCCGAGCTCGCGGTCGATCGCGTCGGGCTCGGTGAGCACCTCCGAGCCGGGAAGCTCGGCCTCGGGGTCGGCGAACGGCGCGTAGGTCTTGTCGCCGGCGAGCCGGTACAGCAGATATCCGGTGAGCAGCGCGCGGGTGACCTTCTGGGTGTTGCGCTGGGCGCCGCCGACGCCGAGGAAGGCGAGCAGGCGGCGGCCCTCGATCATGCCGTCGTCGGTGGCCTTGTGGACGGACCGCATCAGCATCTCGCCGCCCCAGGCCTGGGCGACGGCGACGGCATCACTGCCCATCGAGCCGAGGTCCTTCTCGGCGGCGAGCACGAGCCCGGGCGCGTGCACACGCGCGGCCAGGACCGAGGCCGGCGGCGACGTCGGGGCCGGGTAGAGCGCGGCGACGGCGGCCACGTCGCGCCGGGACGCCGCAAGTACCGCAGCTCCCGCGCCCATGCCGTGGCCGACCAGGCCGAGACGGTCGGGGTGCACGCTGATCCGTCCGGTGCCCAGGCGCACGCCCACGCAGATGTCGAGGGTGGTGCCGAGGTCGGCGGCCAGGCCCAGGTGCGACGGGATCGGCCCGCGTTCGGTGCTCGGGGCGGCCACGACGATGCCCCACGAGGCGAGGTGTTCGAACAGCGCCGAGTACTTGTCGAGACCGGTCATCCAGCCGTGGCCGAACGCGACGGCGGGCAGGCCGAAGCCCTCGGCGGGGGTGTAGACGATGCCCGGCTGACCTGCGAGAGCGAGGTTGCCGCGCAGCACCGTGTGCGGTCCGCGCTTCGAGAGCCGCTGGGCCAGGGATTTCGGTTTCGCCGCCACGGCGTGAACGTTAGCCGATGATCAGCTTCGAGCGTGCCACCCGCCGGGACGTGGACGAGTTGTTACCGGCGGGTCGCGGACCAGTACCCTGCTAACCATGTGCGGAATCGTGGGGTACGTCGGGCATCGCCCGGCTCTCGATGTCGTGGTGGAGGCACTGCGGCGGATGGAGTACCGGGGCTACGACTCGGCCGGTGTGGCGGTCCTGGACGGTGCGGGCGGCCTGGCCGTCGAGCGCAAGGCGGGCCGGCTGGCCAATCTCGAGGCCGAGCTCGACGAGGTGGGGGTGGAGCACTTCGCCGGCACCACCGGCATGGGGCACACCCGGTGGGCCACGCACGGTCGTCCCACCGACCGCAATGCGCATCCGCACCGGGACGGGTCGGGGAAGGTGGCGGTGGTGCACAACGGCATCATCGAGAACTTCGCGCCGCTGCGGGTGGAGCTCGAGAAGGCCGGGGTGGAGTTCGCCAGCGACACCGACACCGAGGTGGCGGTGCATCTGGTGGCCCGGGCGTATGCGGACGGGCCGACCGCGGGGGACTTCGAGGCCAGTGCGCTGTCGGTGCTGCGCCGGCTCGAGGGGGCCTTCACGCTGGTGTTCACCCATGCCGACCATCCGGACACGATCGTCGCGGCGCGCCGGTCGACGCCGCTGGTCGTCGGGGTCGGCGACGGCGAGACGTTCGTGGCCTCGGACGTGGCCGCGTTCATCGAGCACACCCGGCACGCGGTGGAGCTGGGCCAGGACCAGGTGGTGGTGATCACCGCCGACGGGTATCAGGTGTCCGATTTCGACGGCGGCACCGACGTGGTGACCCGCCCGTTCGAGATCGACTGGGATCTGGCGGCCGCCGAGAAGGGCGGCCACGACTACTTCATGCTCAAGGAGATCGAGGAGCAGCCCGCCGCGGTGGCCGACACGCTGCTCGGGCACTTCGCCGGGGGCCGCATCGTGCTCGACGAGCAGCGGCTGTCGGATCAGGAGCTGCGCGACGTGGACAAGGTGTTCGTCGTCGCGTGTGGCAGCGCCTACCACTCGGGTCTGGTGGCCAAGTACGCGATCGAGCACTGGACGCGGTTGCCGGTGGAGGTCGAGCTCGCCAGCGAGTTCCGGTACCGGGATCCGGTGCTGGACCGGTCGACGCTGGTGGTGGCGATCTCGCAGTCCGGGGAAACCGCCGACACCCTCGAGGCGGTGCGGCACGCGAAGGATCAGAAGGCACGGGTGCTGGCGGTGTGCAACACCAACGGCGCGCAGATCCCCCGGGAGGCCGACGCGGTGCTCTACACCCGGGCCGGCCCGGAGATCGGGGTGGCCTCGACCAAGGCGTTCCTGGCGCAGGTCGCCGCGAACTACCTGGTGGGGTTGGCGCTGGCGCAGGCCCGCGGCACCAAGTACCCGGACGAGGTGGCCCGCGAGTACGCCGATCTGGCCGCGATGCCGCACCTGATCGCGCGGGTGCTCGAGACGGTCGAGCCGGTGCGGCGCCTGGCGCGGGAGCTGGCGGCGTCGTCGACGGTGCTGTTCCTGGGCCGGCACGTGGGGTATCCGGTGGCGCTCGAGGGTGCGCTCAAGCTCAAGGAGCTGGCGTACATGCACGCCGAGGGCTTCGCCGCCGGCGAGCTCAAGCACGGTCCGATCGCGCTGATCGAGGACGGGCTGCCGGTGATCGTGGTGATGCCGTCGCCGAAGGGGCGGGCGGTGCTGCACTCGAAGCTGCTGAGCAACATCCGGGAGATCCAGGCCCGCGGTGCCCGCACCGTGGTGATCGCGGAGGAGGGCGACGAGGCGGTGCGGCCGTTCGCCGACCACCTCATCGAGATCCCCGCCGCGCCGACGTTGCTGCAGCCGCTGCTGTCGACCGTGCCGCTGCAGGTCTTCGCCGCCGAGGTCGCCCAGGCGCGCGGCTACGACGTCGACAAGCCACGCAACCTCGCCAAGTCCGTGACGGTGGAATAGCGACCCCGGCGGGAGGCCCGATGCGCAGCTACTACCCGTGCGAGCAGGTGCGGGCGGCGGAGGCGCCGCTGCTCGCCGCCCTGCCCGAGGGCACGCTGATGCGCCGCGCCGCGTTCGGGCTCGCCCGGGTCGCGGCGGCGGAACTGCGCTCGCGCACCGGCGCCGTCGCCGGTCGTCGCGTGACCCTGCTCGTCGGATCGGGCGACAACGGCGGCGACGCCCTGTGGGCGGGCGCGTTCCTGCGCCGCCGCGGGGTCGCGGTCACGGCGCTGCTCCTCGACCCCGAGCGGGCGCACCGGGCGGGACTGGCGGCGCTGCGCGCCGCCGGCGGGCGCGCCGTACCGGCGGATCCGGACCGGATCGGTGACCCGGACCTCGTGCTCGACGGCGTTGTCGGCATCTCCGGCCGGGGCCCGCTGCGCCCGGCCGCGGCCGCGGTGGTCGAGCAGATCACCGCCCCGATCGTGGCCGTGGACACCCCGAGCGGCGTCGACCCGGACACCGGCGCCGTCGACGGGCCGGCCGTGACCGCGGCCGTGACCGTCACATTCGGCGCCTACAAGCCGGTCCACGCCCTCGCGCCCACCCGGTGCGGGCGGGTCGAGCTCGTCGACATCGGTCTCGAGCTGCCGCCGCCGTGCATGGTGGCGGCCGAGCCCGCCGAGATCGGAGCAATCTGGCCGGTCCCGGGCGCCGACGACGACAAGTACAGCCAGGGCGTCGTGGGCATCGTCGCGGGTAGCGCCCGGTTCCCGGGCGCCGGCGTGCTCTGCGCCGGCGCAGCGGTGGCCGCGACGTCCGGCATGGTCCGCTACGCCGGCAGCGCCGCCCCCGTCGTGCTGGCCCGGTTCCCCGAGGTGGTGGCCGCGCCGTCGTTCGCCGAGGCGGGCCGCGTCCAGGCATGGGTGATCGGGCCGGGCGGCGGCACCGATCACCAGGCGGCCGACACGTTGCGCGACGTGCTGGCCACCGATCTTCCCGTCCTCGTCGACGCCGACGGGCTGACGCTGCTGTCGCGGCAGCCGGACCTGGTCCGCGGCCGGCGGGCTCCGACCCTGCTGACACCGCATGCCGGGGAGTTCGCGCGGCTCACCGGACGCCGGCCCGAGCCGGACCGGGTGGCGGCGGTGCGGGCACTGGCCGCCGACTGGCGGGTTCACGTACTGCTCAAGGGCCGGTCGACGCTGATCGCGAACCCGGACGGGCACGTGTTCGTCAACGAGGCGGGCGGGTCGTGGGCGGCCACCGCCGGCGCGGGCGACGTGCTGTCCGGGATGATCGGGGCACTGATGTCCGCGGGGATGGCTCCGGATCTCGCGGCCGCGGCGGGCGCGCGCGCCCACTCCACCGCCGCGGATCTCGCCGCTCGCGGCGGGCACGATCTCGCCGCTCGCGGCGGTCGCGATCTCGCCGCTCGCGGCGGTGAACCCGGTTGGGCCGCCCCCACTTCGGCGAGCGCGATCCTGGATCGGGTGCCCGCGGCGGTGCGGAGCCTGCGGGGCATGGCCGAATCGTGATCCCGACACCTGCCACCGTGCTGCGGGCCACTTCGTCCGCAGTGGCAGGATCGAGATTCATGACCACGGCCGAACCCCGACCCCGCAACCACCTCCACCACGACCTGCCGCAGGCCGAGGCGTTGATCGACCTCGACGCCGTGGCCGAGAACGTGCGGCGGCTGCGGGAGTACGCAGGGGAGGCGGCGGTGATGGCCGTGGTCAAGGCCGACGCGTACAACCACGGTGCCGTCCCGGTGGCCCGGGCCGCGCTCGCCGCCGGCGCGCGGGAGCTGGGGGTGACGACCCTGACCGAGGCGCTCGAGCTGCGCCGCGCGGGGATCGACGCGCCCGTGCTGTCGTGGCTGCACACCGTCGACGCCGACTTCGCCCCCGCCATCGCCGCCGGCGTCGAGCTGGGGGTGTCGTCGACGCGGCATCTCGCGTCGATCGTCGCCGCGGCTCGGGAGACGGGTGTGACCGCGGTGCTCACCGCGAAGATCGACACCGGCCTCAACCGCAACGGCGTGGCACGGGACGAGTGGCCGGCGTTCCTGCGGGATCTGGGCCGGGCCCGGGCGGAGGGGGCGATCCGGCTGCGCGGCGCCTTCTCCCATCTCGCACACGCGGACGAACTCGACCACCCCGAGATCGACTGCCAGCGGGACCGGCTGCGCGAGGCCGTCGCCGACCTGAGCCGCCACGGCATGAAGCCCGAGGTGGTGCACCTGTCGAACTCGGCAGCGACCGTTACCCGCCCCGACCTGCGTTTTGACATGGTCAGACCGGGTATAGCGATGTACGGGTTGTCCCCGATCCCCGAGGTCGGGGACTTCGGGTTCCGGCCCGCGATGACGTTGCGAACGAGGGTGGCGCTGGTGAAGAAGGTGACTGCAGGGTCCGGAGTGTCCTACGGGCATCGCTGGGTGGCGCCCGCCGACACCACCGTGGCCCTGCTGCCGATGGGATACGCCGACGGAATCCGGCGTAATCTCAGCGGCCGGTTCGAGGTGCAGCTCGGCGGACGCCGCCGACCGCAGCTCGGCCGCGTGTGCATGGACCAGGTCGTGGTCGATCTCGGACCGGACGGGGACGGAGTAAAAGAAGGCGATACCGCGTTCTTCTTCGGTGACGGTAGCCATGGCGAGCCCGCCGCGCAGGACTGGGCCGACCTACTGGACACCATCAATTACGAGGTGGTCACCGGCGTGGGCGGGCGCACCGTCCGCACCTACGTCGGTGGCGGAGGAGGCGAGCAGCGATGACGCTGTTGGGCAGTTTGGGGCTGTTGGGTGCGAGCCTGGCCACGCTCGGCTCGAACGCGGGGCTGTACGCGGTGCGCACCGCGGGCCTGCCCGCGCACGAGATCTACGGCGAGGAAGACTTCGACGCGATGCTCGCGCTGCCCAAGCGCACCGTGCGTACCGAGGACGGCGTCGACCTCGCCGTCCGGGAGGTGGGTTCGGCCCTGGCGCCGCTGACGATCGTGTTCGTGCACGGGTACTGCCTGCGCATGCAGTCCTGGCATCTGCAGATGCGCCACCTGCAGGAGCGGTGGGGCAAGGACGTGCGGATGGTCTTCTACGACCAGCGCGGCCACGGGGAATCCGCCGTGTCGACGTCGAAGTCCTGCACCATCGCTCAGCTCGGCCGCGATCTGGGCACCGTCATCGACACCGTCGTCCCCACCGGCCCGGTGGTCGTGGTCGGGCACTCGATGGGCGGGATGACGACCATCGCCCTGGCCGCCCAGCGCCCGGAGTTGTTCGACGAACGCATCGTCGGGGTGGGCCTGCTCGCCACCACCGCCGCCGGGCTGACCAAGACCGGCATCGGCCGTAACCTCGAGAACCCGGTGATCGACGCGTTCCGGCATCTGGCCCGCACCGCGCCGGGGTTCGTGCAGTACGCCCGTGGGGCCGCCAAGGCGATCATCGCGCCGATCCTGCGCGCCGCGTCCTACGGGACGGTGGTCAGCCCGAAGCTGGTGGAGTTCTCCGACCGGATGCTGGCGGAAACCTCGGTGCTGACCATCGTGAACTTCCTGCGCACCCTCGAACTGCACGACGAGTCGGCGGCGTTGCCGGTGCTCGGACAGGTGCCCGTGCTGGTGCTGTGCGGGGACGCCGACATGATCATCCCGTTCTCCGGCTCCGAAGAGCTCGCGGCGGCGTTGCCGGACGTCGAGCTCAAGCGGGTCCGCGGGGCCGGGCACCTGGTCCAGCTCGAGTTCCCCGAGGTCGTCGTCGGTGCGCTGGACCGGCTCATCCAGCGCGGGTTCGCCCACGACGCCGGCAGGAGGCGCGCCGCAATTGGGTGACGATCGCTCCACCGGCACACGCACCGAGCAGTATGCCGAGCTGCCCACGGTCGAGGACACCGAGGCGTTGGGCCGCCGCCTGGCACGCGAACTGCACGCGGGTGATCTCGTCGTCCTGGACGGTCCGCTCGGTGCCGGGAAGACCGCCCTGACCCGCGGAATCGCCGCGGGCCTGGGGGTGCAGGGCCGGGTCACCTCGCCGACCTTCGTCATCGCGCGCGAGCATCGCCCCGGCGATCGCGCCGGTGGCGAACCCGTGGGGATGATCCACGTCGACGCCTACCGCCTCGGGGACGGTCCGAACGCCCTCGACGAACTCGATGCCCTGGACCTCGACACCGACCTGACCGCCGCCGTGGTCGTCGTGGAATGGGGTGAGGGGCTGGTCGAGACACTGACCGAGCGGCACCTGCGGGTGCGGCTGCGCCGCGAACCGGACTCGGACGTGCGCACCGCCACCTGGTCCTGGGTGGGGTGACCGTCGCGCTCGGCGGTACTCTGGATACTCGTGCTCGTTCTCGCCGTGGATACCGCCACCCCCGCTGTCACCGCAGGTCTCGTCCGGGTAGACGACGGCGGTGAACGCGGGGGCGTCGACATCGAGACGTTGGCCGTGCGGGTCACGGACAATCCACGCGCCCACGCCGAGGTGCTGACTCCGCAGATCCTCGACTGCCTGTCGTCCACCGGCCACACGCCGGCCGACCTCGACGCCGTCGTCGTCGGTGTCGGCCCCGGCCCGTTCACGGGCCTGCGTGTCGGTATGGCGACCGCCGCGGCCTTCGGCGACGCCCTCGGCGTGCCGGTGCACGGCGTGTGCAGCCTCGACGCGATCGCGGCCGACGTCCACGGCACGGACGGCGACGGTGATCTGCTCGTCGTCACCGACGCCCGTCGCCGCGAGGTGTACTGGGCGCGGTACTCCGGTGGCCACCGCGTCGAGGGGCCGGGCGTGTGCAAGCCGGCGGAGCTGAAGGCGGAGCCGTCGCTGCGGATCGCCGGGTCCCGCCCGCACACCGACCTGTTCGCGCTGCCCGCACATCCGGTGGCCACACCGTCTCCGGCGGGCCTGGTCGCCGTCGCCGTCGCGGACCTGCTCGCCGGGGTGGAGCCCGAGCCCCTGGTGCCCCTCTACCTGCGCCGGCCCGATGCGGTGGAGACGGCGGACCGGAAGAAGAAATGAGCCCCCACGACCCGCTTCCCCTCGTCGACGCGCTGCAGCCGTCCGACGTCGCACGGTGCGCCGAGCTGGAACGGATCCTGTTCCCCGGCGACGACCCGTGGAGCGCCGGCGCCTTCCGCGCCGAGCTGGCGGCGCCGCAGAACCACTACGTCGCCGCCCGCGACGACGAAGGCCGGCTGATCGGCTACGCCGGTCTCGCCCGTCTCGGCACCGGAATCCATCCGGAGTCCGAGGTCCACACCATCGGTGTGGACCCGCAGCAGCGGCGCCGCGGCGTCGGTGGCGCGCTGCTCGCCGAGCTGTTGCGGGCGGCCGACGCCTGGGGCGGCCCCGTGTTCCTGGAGGTGCGCACCGACAACGACGCGGCGATCGCGCTGTACCGCCGGGAGGGTTTCGAGATCGTCGGGACCAGAAAGCGGTACTACCAGCCGAGCGGCGCCGACGCGTACACCATGTGCCGGCCGGACCGGCGGAAGGAGTCACAGTCGTGATCGTGATGGGCATCGAGAGCTCGTGCGACGAGACGGGCGTCGGCATCGTCCGGTGGGTCGGCGACGGCACCCTCGAACTGCTCGCCGACGAGGTGGCCTCCAGCGTCGACGAACACGCCCGGTTCGGCGGCGTCGTCCCGGAGATCGCGTCCCGCGCACACCTCGAGGCGATCGTCCCGACCATGCGACGGGCGCTCGCCGCGGCCGGGATCGCCAAGCCCGACGCCGTGTGCGTGACGATCGGTCCCGGCCTCGCCGGTGCGCTGCTCGTCGGTGTCGCCGCAGCCAAGGCCTACGCGGCGGCGTGGGACGTGCCGTTCTACGCGATCAACCACCTCGGCGGGCACGTCGCGGTGGACACGATCGAGCACGGGCCGATGCCGCCGTGCGTGGCGCTGCTGGTCTCCGGCGGGCACACGCACCTGCTACACGTCGAGGACCTCGGCCGCACGCCGATCGTCGAGCTCGGCACCACGGTCGACGACGCGGCCGGGGAGGCCTTCGACAAGGTGGCGCGTTTGCTCGGGCTGGGTTTTCCGGGCGGTCCGGCGCTGGACCGGGCCGCGCAGGACGGCGACCGCACCGCGGTGGTGTTCCCGCGGGGGATGACGGGGCCGCGCGACGCCCGGCACGACTTCTCCTTCTCCGGGCTCAAGACGGCCGTCGCGCGGTTCGTCGAGGCGCGCGAGCGCGCCGGCGAGCCCGTCCCGCTCGCGGACGTGGCGGCCGGTTTCCAGGAGTCGGTGGCCGACGTGCTGACGATGAAGGCGGTGCGGGCCGCGCAGGATGTGGGCGTGGACACCCTGGTCCTCGGGGGTGGGGCCACCGCCAATTCCCGCTTGCGGGAACTCGCCGAGGAGCGCTGCGCCGCCGCGGGGATCACGCTGCGGGTGCCGCGGCCGCGGTTGTGCACCGACAACGGGGTGATGATCGCGGCGCTGGGGGCGCACCTGATCGCCGGAGGTGCGCAGCCGTCCGCGCTCACCGTCGGGACCGACCCCGGGCTGCCGGTCGAGATCGCCCAGGTGCCGGCCTGACCGTCCGCTGCGGGGGATCGGCCGGTGCGGCTCAGCCGACCGGCGACGGTTCGATGCGCAACGGGGACGAACTCGTCGTTCCCTCCGCCGGGGCGGCGGTCGAGGAGGTGTCGGTCGTCGTCTCGGCGGGTGCGGACTCGGTCGTCGGCGCGGACGTCGTCGGGCTCGGTGTCGTGCTCTCGGGCGGTGTCATACCGGGCGGTGTCGGCAGCGGGACGGTCGGCAACGAAACGCTCGGCAGGGTTCCCGGGAACTGCCACGGCCGGTCGGTGCCCGGGGCCTCCGGGGGCGACTCGGGCCGGTCGGTGGTGGTCGACTCCGGCGTGCTGGGCGGCGTGGTCGTCGCCGAGGTGCTCGTCGGGGGTAGCGACCCGGTGGGGTAGGGGTCCGGCGCGGGCGTGCGTGCGTAACCGTTGTCCGGAGCCGTCGTGGTGACGGTGGCGTGAGGATCCTCGGAGGGGATCTGCGTGTGTCCGGTGTCGGGAACCGCCGCCGCAGGCTGGGTGGTGGCCTGGTCGCTGGTGCCGGCGGGGGAGACGGGCGTGTCGTCGGACGCGATCCGGTCGGTCGCGTAGCCGGCGACGAGCGCACCGACGACCAGCGCCCCGGCGAGTGCGCCGGATACCTTGCCCCCGGGGGTGCTCGGCGTCGGCGCCGAGGCGCCCACCGGCGGATACGACGCGAGGCGTGACGACGCGGCGAGCAGCGCGGCACCGTGGGCCGCTGCCGTGGCCGGTTCCGGCACCGTCACGGCGGTCCCCGCGAACGCGGAGGTCACGGCTCCGGCGAGAGCCGGCATGGCCGCGGCGCCGCCGACGAGGGCGAGCATCTGCGGCCGCGGCTCGGTGCCGCCGCAGATCCGTCGCGTGAACGCCGCGGCGGTGTCGGCGAGATCGGCCACCATCTCGTCGAGTTCGGCGCGGGTCAGGGGCACCGCGGGGCCGGCGTCACCGAGTTCGACCCTGGTGGCCGACGCGGAGCCGAGGGCCTCGAGGGCGCCCTGGCAGCGCACCGTCAACAGGGCGGTGTCGATCGGAATGCGGCCGCGGGTGCGGCCGATCTGGCGGCGCACGTGGTCGTAGACGCGGCCACGGACGGCATCGCCCCCGACGTCCCCGGTCCGGGCCGAGCGCAGCACCGATCCGGACCGTCGGTCGAAAACGGAGACGGTGAATCCCGATGCCCCGAGGTCGGCGACGGCGAGGGTGTCGGCGGTGTCGACGAGGCCGGTGCCGTGCAGGTAGGCGAAGACGGCGGTCGTCTCCGGAACCAGGTGGACGATGTGGCCGTCGCGCACCGCCGCGGAGCGGATCGCCTCCGCGTGCTCGGGCGTGCGGTAGGCCACCGCCACGGCGTCGGGGACGGCGTGGCCGTCGATCTGGGTGCTCATGAGGGAGAGGGCATCGATGACGAGGTCGCCCAGATCCCCGGCTGCGTCGGGATCGGCGGCGAGAAATCGGTACTCGGTGGTGCGATCCCCGGACCCCTCGACGACGAGGGCTGAGCCCACTCCGGAAGCGCCGGTGGAAATCCCCAGCGACGTGCGCATAGTTCCCCTCCCGTGCGTGACCGGCGGACAGTGACGCGGACGAGGCCGCAATGTCACCGAATGGTCACGCGTTCGGTCTCCGTTATCCGAACGTAACAGACGGGTGGCCGCGAGCGCTCGTCGAAAACCGGCGATCCCCGTCCGTCCGGCCGCGCCGCAGGCCCGGCTACCCCGCCCGTGGACCGGCCGCCGGACGTCGGTGGCGGAGGCGGGCCGAGTCCGGCAGCGCCGCTGTTGTGCCAGCTCGGAGGCGTTCTTCCGGCTCGCAGGGCGAGCACAGTGGCGGGGGAGTGGGCTGTGAGGGGACCGCTGCCCGGCGGGGTGGCCGACCGGGCAGCTCCCGGATACGAATGGTCACGATTCGGTCTCCTCGGTTGCGGACGGGCCCGGCTCATGGGCGGACGGGGGCCGGCCTCCGGCCGTCGTTGCCGGGCGGGCGCGGTCGACCGGAGGGCCGCCCGGGGCCGAGGGGCCTTCGATGGCAGCATGGGGTGCCCGGGGCGACACGGGGACATTCAGCACCCGCTGCCCTTGAGCGCTGGCACTCGCGTGTATAGAGTGCTAGTCGACGCCGAGCGAGTTCCGGCACCCGCGACGACGGGACTGCGCGCGGAGTCACCGTGGTGACTGAACAAACCCTGTCCGAGGACGACAAGAGGCCTCGGACCATCGAACCCCTGAAAGTGGAGGGCTCATCGTGGCGAGCGTGAACATCAAGCCGCTCGAGGACAAGATCCTCGTCCAGGCCAACGAGGCCGAGACGACGACTGCCTCCGGCCTGGTCATCCCGGACACGGCGAAGGAGAAGCCCCAGGAGGGCACCGTCGTCGCCGTCGGCCCCGGCCGCTGGGACGACGAGGGTGAGAAGCGCATCCCCCTCGATGTCAAGGAAGGCGACGTCGTCATCTACAGCAAGTACGGCGGAACCGAGATCAAGTACGCCGGCCAGGAGTACCTGATCCTGTCGGCTCGCGACGTGCTGGCCGTCGTCGCCAAGTAAGCCGCACGCATTCCGCCCCGGAGTTCCGTCTCGGACCCGGGGCGGAATCCGTTCCGGATCCTTCGTTCCAGGAGTAGTCGGAGAACATGTCCAAGCAAATCGAGTTCAACGAGACCGCGCGGCGGGCACTCGAGCGTGGCGTCGATCAGCTCGCCGACGCCGTCAAGGTCACCCTCGGCCCGCGTGGGCGGCACGTGGTGCTCGCCAAGGCGTTCGGCGGTCCGACCGTCACCAACGACGGTGTCAGCATCGCCCGGGAGATCGAGCTGGAGGACCCGTTCGAGAACCTCGGCGCCCAGCTGGTCAAGAGCGTTGCCACCAAGACCAACGATGTCGCCGGTGACGGCACCACCACCGCCACGGTGCTCGCTCAGGCCATCATCAAGGCCGGCCTGAAGAACGTCGCGGCCGGCGCCAACCCCATCGCGCTCGGCAGCGGCATCGCCCAGGCCGCCGAGAAGGTGTCGGAGGCGCTCCTCGCCGCCGCCACCCCGGTCGAGGGCAAGGAAGCCATCGCCCAGGTCGCCACCGTCTCCTCGCGCGACGAGGAGATCGGCACCATGGTCGGCGAGGCCCTGAGCACCGTCGGCAAGGACGGCGTCGTCACCGTCGAGGAGTCCTCGACGCTGCAGACCGAGCTTGTCGTCACCGAGGGCGTCCAGTTCGACAAGGGTTTCCTCTCGCCGTACTTCATCACCGACATCGACGCACAGCAGGCGGTGCTCGAGGATGCCGTCATCCTGATCTACCGCGACAAGATCGGCTCCCTGCCCGACTTCCTGCCGCTGCTCGAGAAGATCGCCGAGAACGGCAAGCCGGTCCTGATCATCGCCGAGGACGTCGAGGGCGAGGTGCTGTCCACCCTGGTGGTCAACTCCATCCGCAAGACCCTCAAGGCCGTCGCGGTCAAGGCGCCGTTCTTCGGTGACCGCCGCAAGGCGTTCCTCGACGATCTCGCCGTCGTCACCGCCGGCACCGTCATCAACGCCGACATCGGGTTGACCCTGAAGGATGCCGGTCTCGACCTGCTCGGTTCGGCCCGACGCGTGGTGGTCACCAAGGACAGCACCACCATCGTGGACGGTGCCGGCACGCAGGAGGACATCCAGAACCGCGTCGCGCAGCTGCGCCGCGAGATCGAGGCCACCGATTCCGACTGGGATCGCGAGAAGCTCGAGGAGCGGCTCGCCAAGCTCTCCGGCGGCATCGCGGTGATCAAGGTCGGCGCTGCCACCGAGACCGACCTCAAGGAGCGCAAGTTCCGTGTCGAGGACGCCGTCAACGCGGCCAAGGCAGCGGTCGAGGAGGGCATCGTGCCCGGCGGCGGTTCGGCGCTGGTGCAGGCCGCCCGTGAGCTGGACGCGCTCGAGAACTCGCTCTCGGGCGACGAGGCCACCGGTGTCGCCGTGCTGCGCGCGGCCCTCACGGCCCCGCTGTACTGGATCGCCAGCAACGCCGGCCTCGACGGGGCGGTCGTGGTGAACAAGGTCGGCGAGGCTCCGGCCGGATCCGGCTTCAACGCGGCCACCCTCACCTACGGCGACCTGATCGCCGACGGTGTCGTGGACCCGGTGAAGGTGACCCGGTCCGCGGTCGTCAACGCCTCCTCGGTGGCACGGATGGTGCTGACCACCGAGAGCGCGGTCGTCGAGAAGCCGGAGGAGGAGGCCGAGGCCGGTCACGGCCACGGCCACGCGCACTAGGGATCCGAACGCCCGGGCCGGCCGCGCGTAACGGTGGCCCGGGTGGCACGAAGCCCCGCACGGAACTTCCCGTGCGGGGCTTCGTCGTCCCGGGGGTCGCGGCCGGTCAGACCGCGACCCTCCGTCGTCGGTGCCGCGCGTACATCTCCCGCTCCGTCTCGGACATGCCGCCCCAGATGCCGTACGGCTCGGACACGGCCAGAGCGTGTTCCCGGCACTGCACGATCACCGGGCACTGCCGGCACATCTCCTTGGCCCGGCTCTCGCGCTGCGCCCTGGCCCGGCCACGCTCCCCGTCCGGGTGGAAGAACATCGAGGAGTCCACCCCACGGCACAGTCCGTGCATCTGCCAATCCCAGACGTCCGCGTTGGGTCCGGGCAAGTGGTTCGGTGCAGGCATGGGGCACTCCTTTGCAGCGTGCTCGCCTGGGGCGAGCGGACCGTGGGCGGAAGGTCTTTCCCCCCAAAGCAATTATTCAGGCTTCGTAACCGTAAAGGGGCCGCCGAAATGGAGTCAACAGTTTCGCGGAGTGGCAATTTCCATATCCCGATCCGCGAGAATTAACCACCGAAATATTTACATCGGGGTCGATTCGTGATTGTGTCTTGATGTTGTGCGCCTCGACCGCTCGAGGCTCCGTCCGGTGCCCGGAACAGCCCGGATCAGGGACTATATGCCCTGCAGTCGGCGCGGAAGGGCACCCGTCCGGGCCTCGGGGGCAAGAATGCCGGGGTCGGCGGGCCCGGCGTGCGCGGGTTTGCGTACAGGCGCCATGTCCGCAATTAACAGGCCGTAAACCCAATGTTCAACCGGATGCAGCACAAGTGTCGTGCGGAGTAATTCATGCGCCCCCGGTGCATATTTCCCGGAATGCGGACCACCTCCGCGTCGGGAGGGGGAGATGCGGTGCGATCATGAGCGCGTGCCCGACATCGCCCTTCCGTCCGACGCGTCCGCACTCGCCTCGGCGGCATTCGGCGCCCGGCCCGGCCTGTTCCCCCTGCCCCTCACCGGCGATCCCGTCGCGTCGTGGCACCGGGCCGTCGCGCTGGGCGGGCAGGGCCGCTACAGCGCGGCCCGGGCGGAACTGACCCGGCTCCGCCGCGCCACGGGCCCCGGCGGAGCGCTCGCGTCCCTCGCGACGAGCACCGAGGCGTCGCTGTTGCGTCAGCTCGGCCGGCATCGTGAGGCATCCGTCCTCGACGGCCGGGCGGTCGCGGCGCTCGCCGGCGCGCCGGCGGACTGCCCGTGGGCCGTCGAGGCTCACTGCGACGCCCTCACGGGCCTGGCGGCGGACGCGCTCGGGTGCGGCCGGCTCCGGCTCGCCGCCCGGCTGCTGGACCGCTGCGCCGCACGTCTCGACGAAGCGGGGGGCGTCCACCCCGAGGCGTTCCGGCGCCAGCGCGTGCGCCTGCACTGGGTCACCGCCGAGACCGCGCTCGCCTCCGGGGACTTCGCCACCGCCCGCCGTCATTCCGCTGCCGCAGCGGCAGGTGCCGAGCGCAGCGGTTCGGTCCGGCACCTGATCAAGTCCGACCTGTTGCAGGCCGCCTCGTGGACCGGCGAGTCCGATCCGACCCCCGCCCGCGACCTGTGCCTGGACGTGCTCGATCGCAGCACCGCGCACGGTCTGGTCCCGCTCCGCTGGGCTGCTTCGATGCTGTGGGACGGACTGGGGGGCGGTGATGCGGCCCGGCGCGTGCGCGACGAGTCGGCCGCCCTCATCGTCCGGCGCGGCGGGAGATTCGCAACGATCCGGGCCTAGAAGTCATCCGTGCGTCCGTTCCGTCCGGTCGTGTCGTTAGTCTGGGGGTGTTCCACTGCGAGTGGAAGCACACCCGGCCGGGGGGTCGTGTCACTTTGTAACGCCAGGACTTGCGCAATCGATGACTGTCATGGGTGAGGAGTTGGACTCCGCTGTCGCTGCGGCTGCGCAGGGGGATCGGACGGCTCTCGCTCAGGTTCTGAGGACCATCCGGCCCTTGGTCGTCCGGTACTGCCGGGCGCGGGTCGGATCCGCGGAGCGTGGCCAGCTCTCCGCGGACGACGTAGCGCAGGAGGTGTGCCTGGCCGTGATGACGGCGTTGCCGCGGTATCAGGACCAGGGACGCCCCTTCATGGCATTCGTGTACGGGATCGCGGCACACAAGGTCGCCGACGCGCACCGCAGCGCCGCCCGCAACCGGGCGGACCCGGTCGCGGAGGTACCCGAGTCGATGTCGCTGGACGACAGTCCGGAGGAGCAGGCACTCAACTCGGAGACGAGCCGGCAGATGAAGAAGCTGCTGGGCACGCTTCCGGAGAAGCAGCGGGAGATCTTGATCCTGCGGCTCGTGATGGGCCTGTCCGCGGAAGAAACGGCAGCAGCGGTGGGAAGTACGGCAGGGGCCATTCGAGTGGCGCAGCACCGTGCCATCGCCCGACTGAAGAAGGAAGTGACGAGAGCAGGTGAGAGAAATGGGTAGGAAGCACGGCGCGGATGACGATTTCTTCGCCGATCTCGCCGACGACGGCACCCCCGTGGACATTGCGGCAGTGCGCCGTGACGATGCCCTCATCGACGCGATCTCCGGGGACGGACCGGTGCCCACCGAGACGACCGAGGAATACGAGCTGGCCACGCTCCTCGCGGGCTGGCGTGCCGAGATCCTCGCCGACCCTCTTCCTTCCGAACCGGACCTGGACGAGATCGTCGCCGCGGTCAACCGAGAGATCGGTGCCCGCGACGCGCTCGCCGAGCGCCGGTCCCGCTCCCGCACCCAGCTTCGCCTGATCCGTCCCATCGCCGGTGCCGCCGCCCTGATCGCCATCGCCGTGGGCGGCGCGACCGCCGTCTCCTACCAGGCCGAACCCGGCGACCCGCTGTGGAGCGTCAAGCAGGTCGTCTTCAGCGAGCAGGCAGAGTCGACGGTCGCCCGGATCGACACCGCCTCGACACTGCAGGAGGCCGAGCAGCGGCTCGCCGTCGGCGACACCGAAGGCGCCCAGGAACTGCTCCAGTCGGCACAGGAGCGTTCCGGGTCGGTCACCGACGCCGGCCAGCGGGACCAGCTGGGCGACTGGATGCAGCGGCTCACCACCGAGCTGAGCCAGCTCCTTCCGCCGCCGCCCCCGCCCGTGCTGCCCATCCCCCCGGCCCAGTCGGCGCCGGTGGTTCCCGCGCCGGTGCCGACCACTGCGACCACCCCGTCGACGGTGGATCCCACGATCGCCGGCACGACGCCCGGGACGGGAACCGTGCCGCCGACGTCCACCGAGGAGCCCAGCGTCGATCTCCTGCCGCCGCCGACGTCGTCGCAGCCGGTGCCCACCCAGGAACCGCTGCCGGTCACGACAGAGCCGACAACCGGACCGACGAGCGCTCCGGTGACGACGGAGCCGACCACCGTGCCGACGGCCTCGCCGACGACGACCGCGTCGGCCTCGGCGCCGGCGCCGTCGAGTTCACTCGAACAGCAGTCGATCAGCCAGACGATCACCGTCGTTCCCCCGCCTTCCACGGTCGTTCCCCCGCCCTCCACCGTCGTTCCCCCGCCTTCGCCGTAGGCACGACGGGAAGGGCCCGCCAGGACATTCGTCCCGGCGGGCCCTTCCCGTCGTGCGGAGGCTTCTTCTAGGAGTCGAGGCCGTATGGGTCGACCGGCAGCGCCTCGTTCATCGAGGCGTCCGCGTAGCCGCGGCAGTAGTCCCACGTCACGTAGGCGTCGGGGGAGGGATCGTAGGCCGGCTCGTGCGGCCGGACCGTACCGTCGACGAGCAGCTGCAGCAGGTTCGCCCGCAGCATGTCCCAGTCGTGGTAGTGGTCCTGGTGGCAGTCCTCGCAGCACACCACCAGACCGCGGATGCCGCGCGGCGACAGCAGCGCTTCGTAGACCGCGAGGTCGGCGAGATCCTCCTCGACGGCCAGCCGTTCGGCAGGGTCGAGTGGCTGACCCGGCTCGATCGCGTCCAGTGCGGCGGACGGATCGTCGGGATCTCCAGCGAATGGGTCCGGTGGCAGACCGGGAGGCAACTGATCACGCACGACTCCACGGTACGCAGTCCGACGGGGTCTGCGCCAGCCGTCACACCGTGGACTTCCCGCGGGGCTTCGTGTACGCGGGCGGATCCACGCGTGCGGATGCGCGTGTGTGCCTGTTCCGGTAAACCGATACGATAGTCCACGAGCAGGGCATCGTTGCTCGGAGCGTCCGGGGAATGTGCGCACCGCTCACGCCATTGTCTTTCACGACATTGTGTTCCGTAATCACCGTTGCCGGGCCGGGGCCCACCCGCCCGCACCGTATCGACGCGTCATGGAGGGTCCGAACCGCATGAGTAGTACCGGAGGGCACGTGCATACCGGCGGTGACGACCCCAACAAGGTCGCCATGCTGGGTCTGACCTTCGACGACGTGCTGCTGCTTCCGGCCGCGTCGGACGTGATCCCGAGCCAGGTGGACACGTCGAGCCAGCTGACCCGGGACATCCGCCTCCGCGTTCCGCTGGTCAGTTCCGCGATGGACACCGTCACCGAGTCGCGCATGGCCATCGCCATGGCCCGCGTCGGCGGCATGGGCGTCCTGCACCGCAATCTCTCCGCCGAGGCGCAGGCCGCGCAGGTCGAGACCGTCAAGAGGTCCGAGGCCGGCATGGTCACCGATCCGGTCACCTGCAAGCCGACCGCCACGCTCGCCGAGGTCGACGCCATGTGCGCGCGCTTCCGCATCTCGGGGCTGCCCGTCACCGACGACGACGGCCAGCTCGTCGGCATCATCACCAACCGGGACATGCGCTTCGAGGTCGACCAGAACCGCCCGGTCTCGGAGGTCATGACCAAGGCGCCGCTGGTGACCGCGCAGGAGGGGGTCACCGCCGAGGCCGCCCTCGGGCTGCTGCGCCGCCACAAGATCGAGAAGCTGCCGATCGTCGACGGACAGGGCCGCCTGACCGGCCTGATCACCGTCAAGGACTTCGTCAAGACCGAGCAGCACCCCAACGCCACCAAGGACCGTGACGGTCGCCTGCTCGTCGGCGCCGCGGTCGGCGTGGGCGACGACGCGTGGACCCGTGGCATGACCTTGGCCGACGCCGGGGTGGACGTGCTCGTGGTCGACAGCGCCCACGGTCACTCGGCGGGTGTGCTCGGCATGATCGCCAAGCTCAAGGCCGAGGTCGGCGACCGAGTCCAGATCATCGGCGGCAACGTCGCGACCCGGGCGGGCGCCGCGGCGCTCATCGAGGCCGGCGTGGACGCCGTGAAGGTGGGCGTCGGACCCGGCTCCATCTGCACCACCCGCGTCATCGCGGGTGTCGGCGCCCCGCAGATCACCGCCATCCTCGAGGCCGTCGCGGTCGCCAAGCCCGCGGGCGTCCCGGTCATCGCCGACGGCGGCCTGCAGTTCTCCGGCGACGTCGCCAAGGCTCTCGCCGCCGGCGCCTCCACGGCCATGCTCGGCTCCCTGCTGGCCGGCACCGCCGAGTCGCCCGGCGAGTTGATCCTCGTCAACGGCAAGCAGTTCAAGAGCTACCGCGGGATGGGTTCGCTCGGCGCGATGCAGAGCCGGGGCGCGGCCAAGTCGTACTCGAAGGACCGCTACTTCCAGGACGACGTGCTCTCCGAGGACAAGCTGGTGCCCGAGGGCATCGAGGGCCGCGTGCCGTTCCGCGGTCCGCTGCAGCAGGTGACGCACCAGCTGATCGGTGGTCTGCGCGCCGCGATGGGCTACGCCGGTGCCGCCAGCATCGAACAGCTGCAGGAGGCACAGTTCGTGCAGATCACGGCGGCGGGTCTCAAGGAGAGCCACCCGCACGACATCACGATCACGGCCGAAGCACCGAACTACGTGGTTCGCTAGAGCACCGAGTCCGCGATCGGGCCCCCGCCGGAGTGTCCGGCGGGGGCATCTACCTGAGAAGAAAGGGACGCGCGTGCGCGACCTGGTTGAAATCGGCATGGGGCGGACCGCCCGACGCACCTACGAGCTGGACGACATCAACATCGTGCCGTCCCGCCGGACGCGCTCCTCGAAGGAGGTGTCGACGGCCTGGCAGCTCGACGCGTACCGATTCGACATCCCGCTGCTCGCCCATCCCACCGACGCGCTGGTCTCGCCGTCCTTCGCGGTGCAGCTGGGCAGGGCCGGCGGTCTCGGCGTCATCAACGGTGAGGGCCTGTGGGGCCGGCACGCCGACGTCGACGCCGAGATCGAGAGGCTCGTCGGCATCGCCGAGTCCGACGCGGACCCGGCTGCGGCGATCGCCCACCTGCAGAAGCTCCACGCGGCCCCGCTGCAGCCCGACCTGCTGGCCGCCGCCGTCGCGCAGGTGCGCGACGCGGGCGTGACCGCGGCCGTGCGGGTCAGCCCGCAGAACGCGCGGGCGCTGACCCCGCACCTGGTGAAGGCGGGCATCGACCTGTTGGTCATCCACGGGACCATCATCTCCGCGGAGCACGTCGCCCACGGCGAGAGCGAGCCGCTGAACCTCAAGACGTTCATTTCCGAGCTGGACGTGCCCGTCGTCGCGGGCGGTGTGAGCGACCACCGCACCGCGCTGCACCTGATGCGCACGGGCGCGGCGGGCGTCATCGTCGGCTACGGCTCGACGGCCGGGGCCACCACCACGAGCGAGGTGCTGGGCATCGGCGTGCCCATGGCGACCGCGATCGCCGATGCCGCCGCCGCCCGTCGCGACTACCTGGACGAAACCGGTGGCCGGTACGTGCACGTCATCGCTGACGGCGACATCGAGACCTCGGGCGATCTGGCCAAGGCCATCGCCTGCGGTGCCGACGCCGCCGTGCTCGGGGCCCCGCTCGCGGTCTCGGCCGAGGCGCCGGGCCGCGGCTGGTACTGGCCGTCGGCGAGTGCGCACCCGTCCGTGCCGCGGGGCGCGCTGCTGCAGGTCGCCTACGACGAGCGCCCGGGCCTGGACCGGGTGCTCGCCGGTCCGTCCGACGACCCGTTCGGCTCGCTAAACCTGGTCGGCGGCCTGCGTCGCGCGATGGCGAAGTCGGGCTACTCGGATCTCAAGGAGTTCCAGAAGGTGGGCCTGACCGTCCGCGCGTAGCCGTCCCCCTCTTCCGCTGTGGCCGAATGTCACATCACGTCGATCGGATCGAAGCGATGTGACATTCGGCCACAGCCGTTTTCGGCGCCCACCTGCGGTTTCTAGAACTCGAGGTTACAGTTAGGGCACCCTTGTGGCAGTGGTCACAGCGAGTCTGTGCATACTGGTGAGTAACAACCAGCGTCATGGAGGTGTTTCGGTGGGTGAGCAGCGCGCGACGGACTACGACGTCCTCATCGTCGGATCGGGGTTCGGCGGAAGTGTGACGGCCCTGCGGCTCGTGGAGAAGGGGTACAAGGTCGGCATTCTCGAGGCCGGCCGGCGCTTCGCCGACGCGGACTTCGCCAAGACCAGCTGGGATCTCAAGCGCTTCCTGTGGGCGCCCAAGCTGGGGTGCTTCGGCATCCAGCGGATCCATCTGCTGCACGACGTCCTCATTCTCGCCGGCGCCGGCGTCGGCGGCGGATCCCTCAACTACGCCAACACCCTCTACAAGCCGCCTGCCCCGTTCTTCCAGGACAGCCAGTGGGCGCACATCACCGACTGGAACGACGAGCTCAGCCCGTTCTACGACCAGGCCCGTCGCATGCTCGGCGTGGTGCAGAACCCCCACATGACCCCCGCCGACGAGATCGTCAAGTCCGTCGCCGAGGACATGGGCGTCGGGGACACCTTCATCCAGACCCCGGTGGGCGTGTTCTTCGGTGAGCCCGGCCGCACCGTCGCCGACCCGTACTTCGGTGGTGTCGGCCCCGACCGCACGGGCTGCATCGAATGCGGCGAGTGCATGACCGGTTGCCGGCACGGTGCCAAGAACACGCTGCTGAAGAACTACCTCGGGCTCGCCGAGCGCGCCGGCGCCGAGATCGTCCCCCTCACCACGGTCACCGGCCTGCGCCGGGCCGCCGACGGCACATGGGACGTCGACACCGAGCGCACCGGCGCATGGAAGCGGAAGAACCGTCGCACCTACACCGCCGGGCACGTGGTGCTGGCCGCCGGCACCTGGGGCACCCAGCACCTGCTGCACCACCTCAAGGACACCGGCGGCCTGCCGCAGCTGTCCGACCGGCTCGGGCACCTGACCCGCACCAACTCCGAATCGATCGTCGGTGCCGGCAAGATGCGCGTCGATCCGGAACTCGACCTCACCCGCGGGGTGGCGATCACCTCGTCGTTCCATCCCACCGCGGACACCCACATCGAACCCGTCCGCTACGGCAAGGGCTCCAACGCGATGGGTCTGCTGCAGACCCTGATGACCGACGGCGGCGGCCGTGTCCCGCGGTGGCTGAAGTTCCTCGGCCAGGCCGCGCGGAACCCGGTCCAGATGGGGAGGATGCTCAGCGTCAAGGACTGGAGCGAGCGCACCATCATCGCCCTGGTCATGCAGAACCTGGACAACTCGATCGTCACCTACACCAAGAAGGGCCTGCTCGGCCGCCGTAAGGTCACCAGCCGGCAGGGCCACGGGCACCCCAACCCGACGTGGATTCCCGTCGGCAACGAGGCCACCCGCCGCATCGCCGAGAAGATCGACGGCGTCCCCGGCGGCACCTGGGGGGAGATCTTCAACATCCCGCTCACCGCGCACTTCCTCGGCGGCTGCGTGATCGGGACCGACCCCGAGCACGGCGTCATCGACCCGTACCACCGCGTGTACGGATATCCGACGCTGAGCGTCGTCGACGGAGCCGCGGTCTCGGCGAATCTCGGGGTCAACCCGTCGCTGACGATCGCCGCGCAGGCCGAGCGCGCGGCGGCGCTGTGGCCGAACAAGGGGGAGCAGGACCTGCGCCCCGCCCAGGGCGAGGGCTACCGCCGGCTGGACCCGATCGCCCCGAAGAAGCCGGTGGTGCCCGCGGGCGCTCCGGGCGCGTTGTCGCTGCCGATCGTCGAGGTCCGCAGCGGCTCCACCTCCGGCGTCGCCTGACCCGAACCGCCGTTCGTTGGGCGAGGACCGGGCCTCTAGACTGTTCGGGTGTCGCAAACCCAGCAGTCCAGGCCGGTCCTCGTCGTCGACTTCGGAGCCCAGTACGCGCAGCTGATCGCCCGCCGCGTCCGCGAAGCGAAGGTCTACTCCGAGGTCGTGCCGCACACCACGACGGTGGAGGAGATCGCGGCCCGTGAGCCGCTCGCCGTGGTGCTCTCCGGCGGCCCCTCCAGCGTCTACGCCGACGGGGCGCCGCAACTCGACCCGAAGCTGTTCGATCTGGACGTCCCGGTGTTCGGCATCTGCTACGGCTTCCAGGCCATGGCCCAGGCGCTCGGCGGCACCGTCGCGCACACCGGCAACCGCGAGTACGGGCGCACCGAGATGTCCGTCACCGGCGGTGTCCTGCACGACGGCCTGCCCGCGACGCAGCCGGTGTGGATGAGCCACGGCGACGGGGTCACCGCCGCGCCGGCCGGCTTCGAAGTGACCGCCAGCAGCGCCGGCGCCCCCGTCGCCGCGTTCGAGGACCGCGCGCGCCGTCTCGCCGGCGTCCAGTACCACCCCGAGGTGCTGCATTCCCCGCACGGCCAGCAGGTGCTCAGCCGGTTCCTGCACGACATCGCCGGAATCCCCGCCGCCTGGACGGCCGCGAACATCGCCGAGGCCCTGATCGAGCAGATCCGCGAGCAGGTCGGTGACGGCCGTGCCATCTGCGGCCTGTCCGGCGGGGTGGATTCCGCCGTGGCCGCGGCCCTGGTGCAGCGCGCCATCGGCGACCGCCTGACCTGCGTGTTCGTCGACCACGGCCTGATGCGTGAGGGCGAGCGGCAGCAGGTCGAGAAGGACTTCGTCGCCGCGACGGGGGCCCGGCTCGTCACGGTGGACGCCGCCGAGACCTTCCTGCGGGAATTGGCCGGCGTGACGGATCCGGAGACCAAGCGCAAGATCATCGGCCGCGAGTTCATCCGCAGCTTCGAGGGCGCCGTGTCGGAGGTGCTCGGCGAGAACGCCGCCCACGGCGAGACCGTCGAGTTCCTGGTCCAGGGCACCCTGTACCCGGACGTCGTCGAGTCCGGCGGCGGCACCGGCACCGCCAACATCAAGAGCCACCACAACGTCGGTGGTCTCCCCGAGGATCTGCAGTTCGCGCTGGTCGAGCCGCTGCGCCTGCTGTTCAAGGACGAGGTGCGGGCGGTGGGCCGCGAACTCGGCCTGCCCGAGGAGATCGTCGGCCGCCAGCCCTTCCCCGGACCGGGCCTGGGCATCCGCATCATCGGTGAGGTCACAGGCGAACGCCTCGCGATCCTGCGCCGCGCCGACTCCATCGCCCGCGAGGAACTCACGGCGGCCGGCCTCGACGGACAGATCTGGCAGTGCCCGGTGGTGCTGCTCGCCGACGTGCGCAGCGTGGGCGTGCAGGGCGACGGCCGCACCTACGGCCACCCGATCGTGCTGCGCCCGGTCTCCAGCGAGGACGCGATGACCGCGGACTGGACCCGGCTGCCGTACGAGACCCTCGAGCGGATCTCCACCCGCATCACCAACGAGGTCCCCGACGTCAACCGCGTCGTCCTCGACGTCACGAGCAAGCCGCCGGGCACCATCGAGTGGGAGTGAGACGCGGCTGCGCCCTTCGGATCCGATCCGAAGGGCGCAGTGCGTTCCGGGGTGTCAGCGCTTCTTCTTGCCCGGCGCGAACACCAGGGCCGCGCCGACGACGACGGCGAGCGCGACGAGCAGCCAGCGGAATTCGACGTTCGCGAGCGGCTCGAGGGAGAACGGCCCGATCAGCGCCCACCCGCTGACCGCCAGCGCCGCGATCGCGGACAGCAGCATCAGGATCGACGGGCCCCGCCGGCGGGTGCCGGTCGTGGGGTCGGTGGGGTCGGTGTCGAAGTCAGCCACGGCGCACCTCCGAGTTGCCGAATGCGGTGTCGAGGTTCAGGGTCAGGACCGGTCCGCCGACGCCGTCGTCGCCGCCGTCGAGGCCTTGCATCATGCACGGGTTCGAGGCCCGCTCGGTGCAGACGACGTCGACGTCGAGGTTCTTCGGCAGCATGATCTCGGTGGCACCGAAGCGGGTCTCGACGGTGACGGTCTCGTCCTCGGTGAGTTCGAGCCCGCGCAGGTCCAGTTGCAGGGCACCCATCTGCACCGAGTACGCCGGCTGCAGTTCCGCGGCGGTGCGGGGCGAGTACAGCTGTTCCCCCCACGACGAGGTGTCGATCGGCCCGACGAGCGAGGCCAGCACCACGAACCCGAGCAGCGGGCCCGTCACCACCAGCAGTCCGTAGCCGCGGTGCAGGAACGCCCCGAACAGCAGGCCGAGTCCGATCACCGCGAGCGCGATCGCGCCGATCCGCGCCGGTGTGAGCCAGGCGACCTCACCCGCGGAGGCCACCGCGCCGGCGGCCGCCGCGGCGAGCACCGCCAGGCCCAGCACCGTCGTGGTGAGCCGTGAGCGGGGCTGTTTCGCCGGCACGACCGACGGCGCGGGCGCCGGCTCGGGCAGGTCCCAGGCGAACGGTGCGACGCCGAGCGGATCCCAGGACGGCGGCGTCGGGCGCTGCAGCAACGGATCCTGCGGGGGCTCCGGGTTCGCCTCGGGGGACTCCGCGCCGGCGGCCCGGGGCGAGTCCGGTTCCGGCTTCGTCCAGAAGTTCGGATCCGCCGGCGCGGGCCCGGTGGCGGCGGTGTGCTGCGCGAAGGGCGCCTGCTGGTACTGGCTCTGCTGGAACGGGGCCTGGAAGGGGTTCTGTGGGAACAGCTGCGGCGCCCCGGGCAGCGCCGGGGGTTCGGGCCGGCGCTGGTACAGCAGCCACAGGCCGCCGAGCATCAGCACCATGCTCACGAACCCGGAACCGCCGACCCCGGGGCCCATCGGGCCGAAGGCGCTGGCCGCGACCGCCAGCACCACCAGGAGCACCACGGCCTTGGTGCTCGATTCGGAGCTGTGCCCCCGGCCGACGAGGGACTCGGCGGGGGAGACCTGATCGCCGTAGCGCGGCAGCAGCAGCCAGCACGCCAGATACAGCACCAGGCCGGCGCCGCCGAAGAACGTGGACACCACGAACGCCACGCGGATCAGCACCGGATCCACGTCGTACCGCACGCCGATGCCCGCGCACACCCCGGCGACATGGCCCTGCCGTGGCAGCCGGACCGGACGGGTGCGCCACATGTCCGAGAGCTGCTCGGGGAAGCTTCGCGTGTTCATGCTGCACATCCTTCTCGACCGCCGCCCCGCCGCACATCAGGGACCGACCCTGAATTCTGCCGCTGCGCGCGGCCGCCGGCTCAGGGTTCGTCCCCGATGCCCGGGGCGGGGTGCGCGTGCCAGTATCGAAGGTATGCAGCCGGTTCCCTACCCGCACCTGCCCACCCCCCGCCTCGAGCGCCGGGTCGGCGGCCGGGTCGTGGGCGGCGTGGCCGGTGGTCTCGCCGACCACCTCGGGGTCGACGTGCTCAAGGTGCGGGTGGCGTTCACGGTCCTGGCGGCGCTCGCCGGCCTCGGCATCGTCGCCTACGGGTTGCTGTGGGCGCTCACGCCGCAGGGCTCGGACACCGAACCGCCGTCGCCCACCGAGCGGCGCCGGGCGCTGGGCCTGGCGGTCATCGGACTGGGCCTGGCCGTAGGGCTTTCGTGGCTGCTCAACGGCGGTGTGGGCTCGGTGATCGCGCCTGTCGTCGTGGTGGCGGTGGGCGCCGCGCTGGTCTGGCGCGAGTTCGACGCCGAGGGACCGCGTTCGGTGCTGGGCCTGCCCGCCCGCCCGACGGTGCTGACCTGGGCGCGGGTGGTCGGCGGCGCCTCGCTCATCGTGCTCGGGCTCGGTGTCGTGATCCTCGCCCAGGTCGACGTGGCGGCCCTGCGCTCGTCGGTGCTGGCGGTGCTGGTGACGCTGGTCGGGGCCGGCCTGCTGTCGGTGCCGCTGTGGGTGCGGATGTGGCGCGCGCTCGAGGAGGAACGCGCCGCCCGCGTCCGCAACGAGGAACGCGAGGAGATCGCGTCGCACCTGCACGATTCGGTGCTGCAGACGCTCGCCCTGATCCAGAAGCAGGCCGACAACTCGCAGGAGGTGCTGCGCCTGGCGCGCAGCCAGGAACGCGAGCTGCGCCGCTGGCTGTTCGGCGGCGGCGAGACCCCGCACACCAGCCTGGCCGAGGCGCTGCGCACCATCGCCGGCGAGGTGGAGGACCAGTACGGGGTCTCGGTGGCGCCGGTGATCGTCGGCGACGTGGTGCCCGGCGACGACGAGGACCTGACCGCCGAGTCGTTCACCGCGCTGCTGGGCGCCACCCGGGAGGCACTGGTCAACGCGGCCAAGCACGCGCGGGTGGACAGCGTGGACCTGTTCGTCGAGGTCGAACCCGAACAGGTGAGCGTCTTCGTCCGGGACCGTGGCGTCGGCTTCGACGAATCCGCGGTGCCGGAGGACCGGCAGGGCCTGGCCCGTTCGATCCGGGGTCGCGTGGAGCGTCGCGGCGGCCGGGTCGGTGTGCGCTCGAACCCGGGCAAGGGCACGGAGATCCGCATCCATATGCCCCGTGCCGGTGCCGGACCGGAGCGGACGACGACCCTAGAGTGGGAGGGCACCGACGCCCATCCAGAGGAGCAGCCCACTTGACGTCACTCGACGCCTCCCGCCGTTTCCGTGTGTTCCTGGTCGACGACCATGCCGTGTTCCGGTCGGGGGTGCGCGCCGAACTCGGCCGGGAGAGCGACATGGAGGTCGTCGGCGAGGCCGGCACCGTCGCGGAAGCGGTCGCGGGAATCGATGCCACCCGCCCCGACGTGGTCCTGCTCGACGTCCACATGCCCGACGGGGGCGGGGTGGCGGTGCTCGGGCGGATCACCGAGGGCCCGGTGTGCCTGGCGCTGAGCGTTTCCGACGCCGCCGAGGACGTCATCGCGGTGATCCGGGCCGGCGCCCGCGGCTACGTCACCAAGACCATCTCGGGGGCCGAGCTGGCCGACGCGGTGCGCCGCGTCGCCGGCGGGGACGCGGTGTTCAGCCCGCGCCTGGCCGGGTTCGTCCTGGACTCGTTCACCGGCCGCTCGAGCGTCCCCGAGCCGCCGCTCGACCCCGAACTCGATTCGCTCACCCCCCGGGAGCTCGAGGTGCTGCGCCTGCTGGCGCGCGGCTACACCTACCGCGAGATCGCCGAGGAACTGGTGATCTCGGTCAAGACCGTCGAGACGCACGCGTCGAACGTGCTGCGCAAGACCCAGCAGTCCAACCGCAATGCGCTCACCCGGTGGGCGCACCGGCGGCGGATCGACTGACCGGAGTTCCGTGCGTGGGCAGCCGCTCGGTCGATCCGGCCGCGAGCGCCGCCGCGATCATCGCCCCGGCGACGGCGGTCATGGTCGGGTCGCGGTCACGGGTGTTCTTCTCGGCGGACGGGCATGGCCAGGGTGGTCAGGTCGCCGGCGGCAGCGGAACGGATCACGACGGGCCGGTCGTAGGAGGCGATGTCCAGCAGCACCTCCGGGCCGACGGCAGTGTCGAGGGCGGCTCCCAGCCCGTCCCGGTCGAAGGAGAGATCCAGGTCGGCGCCGGTGATGTCGGCGGGCAGCACGCGGTCGTGCCCCCGGTGGCCGACGGTGAGTGCCGCCGCCCGCACGCACAGGTCGATCGTGCCGGCCGCGGCGTCGCGCACGGCCCCGGCCAGGGCGTCGCGGTGCACGATCACCCGCGTGACCGGTGGGTCGAGGGCGGCGAGCATGCTGCCGTAGTCGGGGAAGGTGCCCCCGACGGCCGGGCAGCGGTGCCGCTCGCCGTCCGCGCCGGTGAGGGTGAGCGCGCCCGAGTCGTCGTCGAGGGCCAGGCCGACGTTCTCGTGTTCCCGCAGCCAGGCGGCGGTCCCGCGGAGCGCGGAGCCGTCGGCGACGGTGCGGAACGGGTTCCCGGTGCGGGCCGCGGCCGTCACGGAGCCGGTGGTCAGCCGGTAACGGTTCGTCGCCGTCAGGACCACCGCCCCGGCGTCGACCTCAACGAGAATGCCTGTCAGGCAAGGGATTTCCGAATCCGTGGCGACGGACGGAAAGACGCGTTCGACGGTGTCGGCGAGGAGCCTGCCCGGTACGACGACCGTCGGCGGCGCCACGAGGCGGGCCTTGACGGCGGAGGCCAGCCGGGTCGCGCGCTCGGCCCGGCGATGCAGCTCGGCGACGTATTCGTCGAGCAGCGCGGCACCGGACTCGGCATCGCCGTCGAGGATCCGGCCGACGTCGTCGAGCGGGACGTCGAGTTCGCGGAGCTGACGGATCGTCACCGCTCGCTCGCGCTGGTCGACCGTGTAGTACCGGTAGCCGGTGACGGGATCGACCACGGCGGGCACGAGCAGCCGGCAGTCGCCGTAGAACCGCAGCGCTCCCGGGGTGAGCCCGCTGAGCCGGGCCATGGTGCCGATCGTGATCAGGTCTGGGGAGGTGGTCACGGCCCCATCATCGAGTTTCGGCCGACCCGAAGGTCAAGCTCAGCTCACGACGACCGCGATGATCAGGGCCACGATCAGCGCGAGAACGAGCACGGCCACCATGATCGCCATCGCCATCGGTGCGAACGCCACGATCTTCTCCTGCGTGGTGCGCGGCGGGGGACCGGTGGGCCGCAGCCGGTGCAGCAGCTCCGCAGGGCGGGGCACGCCCCGCGGTGACATCGAGCGGGGCGCGCTGTGGGGAGCTGCGGGCAACCCGGTGAGGGTGCCCCCGGTGCCCGCGGTGCGCCGGGAACCGACGAGGGTCGTGGCGCGCCGCGCCCACACGGGGACGGTGCCGTCGGCGGACAGGATCGGCCGGCCGCGGAGCAGTGCCGGATCGGCGTCGGGCCCGAAGGCGACCGCGGCGAGACGGTCCCGGGCCTGCTCCATCGTCGGGCGGCGGGCGGGGTCCGGTTCCAGCATCGCGAGGAGGACGTCGGTCAGCGGGCCCGTCCGGGTCGGCGGGATGATCTCGGCGCGGGCGACGCGGTGCAGCAGGGCGATCGAGTCGGGGTCGATGCCGAACGGTGGCTGGCCCTCGATTGCGGTGTAGAGGGTCGCGCCGAGGGAGAAGACGTCGCTGGCCTCGGTGGGATCGCTGCCGCGGGCGACCTCGGGTGCGAAGAAGGCGGGGGTACCGGTGATCACACCGGAACGGTCGTGGTCGCCCTTGGCGCGGGCGATGCCGAAGTCGCTGATCTTCACGGTGCCCAGCTCGCGGCCGCGCTCGGCGACGAGGATGTTGCCCGGCTTGATGTCGCGGTGCACGATCCCGGCGGCGTGGGCGGCGGCGAGCGCGTCGGCGATGTGTGTGCCGATCTGCGCCACCTCGAGCGGCGGCAGGGTGTCGGCGATGTTCATCACCTGGGCGAGGCTGCGGGAGGGCAGATGCTCCATGACGAGCCACGGCTCGCCGGAGTGGAGGGCGACGTCGTACATGGAGATGGCGTGCTCGTGGGTGAGGCGGGCGGCGATCCGGCCCTCGCGCAGCGTACGGCGGCGGATCTCCTCGGCGGCCTCCGTGGGCAGGCCCACGGTCGAGGTGACCTGCTTGACGGCCACGTCCCGGTCGAGCAGGGTGTCGTGCGCGAGCCAGACCGCGCCCATACCACCGCCGCCGAGCTTGGAGACGAGTCGATAACGTCCGGCCACCAGCTGATCCGGGCCGACGACGCTTGCCGCTCGCTCCTGTTCCGCCACCTTGACGAGGGTAGTGGATGCCGCGGTGGGCCATCGCTTGACGGGCGCCCCGCCGTCGGGTCTACTGAACCTGTTCGAATACGTGTTCGAACAATCGCGTCTTCCCCGCGGTTTGTCGGTGGGCCGTGCTATACGCGGCCGGCGCAGGGCGAGGGGAGTTCGTGTGGGTGAGGTGGCCGAGTTTCCGGTCGAGGGCGGGTCGCAGGATCCGGCGGGGCTCCCCCGGCAGGAACGGCTCGAGGCGTTGCGGCGGCAGATCGCCGCGATTCCTGTGAGGGGGGAGAGTGCTCGTCCCCGCCCCGCCGAGCCCGCGACGTCCCCGGTGCCGGTCGACCGGCTGCTTCCGGTACCCGAGCCGCTCGCACGGCTGCTCCCGGACGGTGGCCTGGTCCGCGGATCCGTCGTAAGTTTCTCCGGGGCAATGTCTTTGCTGATCGGTGTGCTGGCCTCGGCCACCGCCGCCGGTGGGCACGCCGCCGTCGTCGGGCATCGCCGCCTCGGCCTGCTCGCCGCCGCCGAGATGGGGGCCGAACTGAGCCGGATCGCGCTGATCCCCGAGCCCGGACCGGATCCGGTGGAGGTGGCCGCCGTCCTGCTCGACGGCATGGACCTCGTCGTCCTCGGCCTCGGGGGCGCCGTGGTGCCGCCGGCGCGGACCCGGGCGGTGGTTGCGCGGGCCCGCAGCAAGGGCGCGGCCCTGATGGTCACCGACGGCCGGTGGGACGGAGCGCACGTGCGGCTCGAGGCCGCGGTGCACGGCTACCGGGGACTGTCGGCCTCGGCTCGGGGCAGGCTGTGCGGCACCGGGCTTTCCGTGCGCGCGCAGGGCCGTGCCTTCCAGCCCCGTGTGGCGCGAATAGACTTGTGTGCCGGTCGAACCGGAGTGGAGTGGCGCCCCGGAGAACCGGCGCGGGTGGGGAGTGTGCCCCGCCCGGCCGAGGTGGCGCGGTGAGCGAATCCGGCTGCCCGGCCCGGGTGGTGGCCCTGTGGTGTCCGGACTGGCCGGCGATCGCCGCCGCCGCGGCTGCCGACCTGCCGCCCACGGCGCCGGTGGCGGTGATCTCGGCCAACCGCGTGGCGGCCTGTTCCGCACCGGCCCGGGCCGCCGGCGTGCGACGGGGCCTGCGGCGACGGGAGGCTCAGGCTCGGTGTCCGGATTTGTATGTCGCCCAGGATGATCCGGGCCGCGATGCGCGGTTGTTCGAGCCGGTGGTGGCGGCGATCGACGCGGCGGCGCCCGGCGTGGAGGTGCTGCGCCCCGGTCTGGTGGTGCTCGCTGCACGCGGCGTCGTGCGCTGGTTCGGTTCCGAGGAGGCGGCGGCCGAGCGGTTGGTCGACGAGGTGGCCGCCACCGGCGTCGAATGCCAGGTCGGCATCGCCGACGAGCTGTTCACCGCGGTGCTCGCCGCCCGCCACGCCCGCCTCGTCCCGCCCGGAGAGGACGAGGAATTCCTTGCACCCCTGAATATTTCGGAGATCTGCGTGGAGCCGTCCCTGACCGCGCCGGACCGCGTCGACCTGGTGGACCTGCTGAAACGGCTCGGTCTGCGCACGATCGGGGCGTTCGCCGCGCTGTCGCCGACCGACGTCGCCTCCCGCTTCGGTGCGGACGCCGTCGCCGCGCACCGCAGCGCACGGGCACGGCCGCAGCGCCCGCCGTCCGGTCGTGCCCTGCCGCCCGATCTGGTGGTGGAGCGCCCCTGCGATCCGCCGCTCGAACGGGTCGACTCGGCCGCTTTCGCCGGCCGGGCGCTCGCCGCGCTGCTGCACACCCGGCTGGCCGCGGCGGGGGTGGCCTGCACCCGGCTGCTGGTGGCCGCCCGCACCGGCAACGGTGAGGAGCTGGCCCGGACGTGGCGCTGCGCCGAACCGCTGACCCCGGACGGCACCGCCGACCGGGTGCGCTGGCAGCTCGACGGCTGGCTCACCGGGCACAGCGCGACCCGCCCCACCGCCGGGATCGTGCTGCTGCGGCTCGAACCGGTGGAGGTGGTGGCGGCGGGGGCGCTGCAGCTGGGCCTGTGGGGCGGGGCCGGCGACGAGGACGAACGGGCCCGGCGCGCCCTGGTGCGGGTGCAGGGACTGCTCGGTGGCGAAGCCGTGCTGGTGGGGGTGCTCAGCGGCGGACGTGGCCCGCTGGAACGGGTGACCCTCGTGCCGCTGGGGGAGGAGCGGGTGCCGGCGACGGATCCGTCGGCGCCGTGGCCGGGTCGGCTGCCCCCGCCCGCCCCGGCGGTGGTGCTCACCACCCTGCCCCCGATCGCGCTCGAGGACGCGTCGGGCACCCCGGTGACGGTGACCGAGCGCGGTCTGCTCAGCGGCGATCCCACCCGGCTGAGCTGGGGCAGCCGCAGCTGGCGGGTGCACGCCTGGGCCGGGCCGTGGCCGGTGGACGAGTACTGGTGGGACCCGGCCGCGGCGCGGGCGGCGGCGCGGCTGCAGGTGCGGCTCGAGGAGTCCCGGGCCCTGCTGGTGATCCACGTCGACGACCGCTGGCATGTGGAGGGCGTCTACGAGTGAGTACCCTCGGTTGACGTGGAGACCAGTGTGCTGACGGCCGCGCCGAACGGTGTGGCGATCGCCTACCGGGATTCGGCTCCCAGGACGGGCCACCACCCGGTGCCGGTGATGCTGGTGCACGGGATGGGCGGCGACGGACGCACGTGGGACCGGTTCGCCCGGTCCCTGCTCGCGGCCGGTCGGCGGGTCGTCGCGGTGGACCTGCGCGGCCACGGGCGCAGCGCCCGCGCCGCGTCCTACCGCTTCGACGAGTTCGGCGCCGACGTGCTCGGGCTCTGCGAACACCTGGGCCTCGAGACGGTCGACCTCGTCGGGCATTCCCTCGGCGGGCACACCGGATCCCTCGTCGCGCAGCAGCGCCCGGGCCTGGTGCGGCGCCTGGTGCTCGAGGAGGCGCCGCTGCCGCTGCGCCCGGGCGATCCGCCGCAGGTGCTCGGCGGGCGCCTGCCGTCGCCGGCCGAGCTGTGGCACGCCTCGACGAGCCTGCTGCGCAATCCGCGCGCGACGTTCGCCTTCGACCGCTCCATGACCAGCTCGGCGCTCACCCAGTTCCGCGCGCCGAATCCGCGGTGGTGGGAACATCTTCCGCGGATCACCGCACCGACGATGATCCTGCGGGGCGGGCCGGGCAGCATGGTCGATCCGACCCGGCTCGAGGCCGCTGTGGACGTCCTCGGCGACGTCGCGGTCCACGACTTCACCTGCGGCCACAGCATCCACCGCGATCGGCACCGCGAGTTCGAGGCCGCCGTGCTGCCCTTCCTCACCTGAGCACTCGTTCCGCCACGACAGAGCTTCCGGACAGCGACAACCGTCGAGACGGTTGTCGCCGTCCGGAACCTGTTGCCGGTGTACCGACGCTATTCCAGCCAGATGCGGCGATCGAAGCCGCCGCGCTCGGCGCGCTTGGCGGTGGCCGCGGCAGCCACCTCCTCGGCGGCGATCCCGAACGCGGCGAGCAGGGACGTGAACACCTCGTGCACGTCGGCGAGTTCGCCGAGCCGCTCGTCGCCGTTGTGCGCTTCCCGCAGCTCGTGTGCTTCCTCGACCAGCTTGTCGAGCAGGGCGCTGCGGTACTCGTCCCGATCGAGTACACGGGTGCGCGCCACCCGGCCGTCGGCCTCGATGATGTCGGGAATCCGGTCGCGGACCAGCTTGCCCATCATGATTCCTCCCGCTGCGCTACCGTGGCGGGGTGGACGGTACCGGACCACCCACGGACGCCCTCGCGCTCGGTCAGCGCGTCGTCGCCGTCCTCGAGACCGGTGCCCGGACCGCCACTTACAAGCTTGCGACCCTTTCGGCACTTGTCGGCTTCTGCGTCGAACATCTGCCGGCGGACCCGGCCGCGGCACTCGACGTGCCGATCGACGCCCTGGCCGAGCGGGTGATCGACCTGTACTGGCCCCAGGTCCGTCCGTTCGACGGGCACCGGTTGCGCCAGTCCTCGCAGCCGAAGGCTCGGATCCTGACGGCGGTGGAGGTGCTGCGCGGTGCGGCGAACGCCGGCGGGGTGGTCGGCCTGTCCATCGCGAGGCTGCGGATGCCCGACTTGTACCGCGAGGCTGTCGCGGAGGTCGCGCTCACACTGGCGCAGCAACCGCTGTACCGGCTGCAGCGGCTACCGGGCGGACGTGGCGAACCGTTCCTCTACGACGACTCCTGGTTGCACTCCGGAATCACCCGAGCGGCGATTGCCCGGCACGGTGGCGTAATCCGCCTGTTTCCGGGGGTCGCGGCGGCGCTGGCCCGCCTGTCCGGTCTGCTCACCCCGACACTGGAGATCCTGTGGGTTCAGGACGTGTGCCGCTACAACGCCTTTCTCGACGAGGACGTTCCCGACATCGCGGGGCACCTGTTCGGCCGCGACCGCGTCTCGCTCGCGAAGCCGCGCGTGGCGCTGCGCGAGGCCTTCGGAACGCAGTGTTTCTATTGTGCGACAAGCCTTTCCGATGGAAATCCGGTTGACCACGTGCTACCGTGGTCCCGGGTGCCTCTCGACGGGCTGGCCAATCTCGTACTCGCCTGCGGAGGTTGCAACACCGACAAGCGGGATTCGCTGCCCGCGTTGGCGCACACCGAGCGGGCGTTGAGCCGAGATCGCACCGTCCTCGAGCAGCTCGCCGCCGACATCGGTTGGCCGACTCAGTACGACCGCACTCTTGCCGCCGCGCGCGGCCTGTACCGCAGCTCACCCCCGGGCACGCCGACGTGGCAGGGCCGTTCGCGGACCGGAACGTGGGACACGGTATTTCCGCCCGGCTGGGTGGTCTCGACGGTGCCGGAAACCGGGTTCACATGAACACGACCGGTCGTCTACGATTCGACGCCATGCGGTTGGCAGAGGCACTCGCCGAGCGAGGCGAGCTGAAACGGCGGATCGAGCAGCTCGGCACCCGGATCGTGGCCAACGCCCGGTACCAGGAGGGTGAGGAGCCCGCCGAGAATGCCGGCGAGCTCCTCGACCAACTCACCGACGCCATCGATCGGCATGCGCTGCTGATCGCTCGGATCAACAAGACGAACACCGCCACCCGCGTCGGCGACCGCACGCTCACCGACGCGCTGGCCGAACGGGACGCCTTGCAGGCCCGGCACCGTGCGCTGACCGCGGCCGCGGACGCGGCCTCGGGCAGCAGGGACCGATACGGGCGACAACTCCGGTCCGAACTGGCATACGTCTCGGCGCTGTCGGTCCGGGACCTGCGGCGCACCACCGACGACCTGGCCCGCCGGATCCGGCAGGTGGACATGGAGATCCAGCGCGTGAACTGGGAGGTTGATCTGATCGACGAGTGATCGTGGGCAGCGGGTACCCGAATCGGAAGCGAGCACACGCCGTGGGTCGCGGTGAATCGACCTTTTTGTATCCTCAGGCGCGCGGAGGGCAGCGCCGCGGGTTCGACTCCCGCACACAGGGCAGCCCTGCACGACGCACGAGGGCACGGTGCACGCCGGCACAGTTCATCACCACGTGCTGATCCGGATCGGGGAGGGCGGGAACGGGGCACCCACGAGCCGTCGGCCCGACAGGGCGCTCGCGCTGCGGCGCAGCCGCTAGGATCGCCGCATGACATGGACCGCGTCCGACCGTCGACTGTTGGCCGCCGCCGCGGTATTCGTGGTGTCGCAGGCGAACATCGCCCGCGTGCTCGGCCCCGCCGCGCCGGCGGTGGGACGGATCCAGGCCGCCTTCTCCGCGGCGACATACCGCAACGTTCTCGACGGACTCGACGCGGACACCGTCCCGCGGTATCGCCGGCACTATTACTGGGATCTGGTGCATCCCTTGATCTTTGCCATCGCACTGCAGGCCGGTGCGCGATCGCTCGCCGAGCACCGGCCCGTGCCCGCGCACACCCGCCGGGTCCTCGCCGTCGCTCCGGCGGTGGCCGCGGCGGCGGACTACGTCGAGAACGCCGCGGGCCTGTATCTGCTCGACCACCGTGACCGCATCACCGACACCACCGTTCGGGTGGCGACGACGGTCAGCACCGTCAAGTGGGTGCTCGCGCTCGGCTCTCTCGCCTACCTGTCCCAGGGCTTCCTGGGCCTGGGGACGCGGGCGGGCCTGCGCCGGCTGGGGAGATGATCATGGCCGACGAGCTGCCCGTCGAGTACTTCCCGGACCGGGAGTCCTTCGCCGCCTGGCTGCGTGAGCACCACACGGACTCGCCCGGCATCTGGGTCAAGCTCGCCAAGAAGGGATCGGCGCATCCGTCGGTGACCTACGCCGAGGTGGTCGAGGAACTGCTGTGCCACGGCTGGATCGACAGTCAGGCACGCAGGCTCGACGACGACTTCCGGCTGCAGCGCATCACTCCGCGCCGGGCCCGCAGCCCCTGGTCGCAGCGTAACCGGGCGCTCGCCGAACGGTTCGAGGCAGAGGGCCGGCTCGCGCCGGCCGGGGCCGCCGAGGTCGCCCGCGCCCGCGCCGACGGCCGCTGGGAGCGCGCCTACGCCGGCCAGGCGACCGCGCAGGTGCCGCAGGACTTCCTCGACGCCCTCGCGGGCAATCCCGCGGCGCAGGCCTTCTACGACACGCTCGACGGCCGCAACCGGTACGCGATCGTGTACCGGCTGCAGGCCGCGAAGCGCCCGGAGACCCGGGCACGCCGCATCGAGGCCTTCGTGCAGCAGCTCGCGGAGGGCCGTCGCTTCCACGACTAGCCCGAACGGACACAATGGGCGGGTGAGCCTTGCCTTTCCTCCTGCCTGCTCGGCGGCCTCCGCGCTGGACGAGCCCCTGCCCGGCACCGCGGCGACCGCCCCCGGCTGGGTGTGCCTCGAGATGCCGTCCGGCTGGGGGCGCGACGTCCTCGACGGCACCGCTCTCGGCCCCGGCCTCGCCGGCGAGATCTCGGCCGCGGCCGACGCCGCCGGAGTGCGGTTCCTGTTCGTCCGGCGGCCCGGTCGTGACACCGCCCGCCGCGGCGACGGCCGCACCGTGCTCCTGGCCCGCTCCGATCCGGGCGGCAGCTGGTGCGAGCGGCTGGAGGTCGGGGAGCCGAAGGAACTGCTCGACCTGATCCCGCGCATCGTCGCCGGCCCGGCGCCCGGCCTCGGCCGTGCGCAGGACCGGCCCGTCGCGCTGGTGTGCGCCCACGGCAAACGGGACCGGTGCTGTGCCGTGCTGGGGCGCCCCGTGGCGGCGGCGCTGGCTGCGGAGTTCGGCGACGACGTGTGGGAGTGTTCGCACACCGGCGGGCACCGCTTCGCCCCGTCGCTGATCCTGCTGCCCACGGGCTACACCTACGGCCGGCTCGACGTCGCGCAGAGCCGGGACGCCGTGGCGGCCGCCGCTCGCGGCGAGGTGTATCTGCCGGGGTTGCGGGGGCGCAGCAGCTGGTCCGCGGCCGGGCAGGTCGCCGAGATCGCGGTGCGGGGGCAGGTGCCCGCGGATGCGGACGCGCTCGTCGTCGACGAGGGCGACGCCGGAACGGTGGTGCGGCACCGCGACGGTCGCCGCTGGCGCGTGCAGGTCGAGACCCGGCAGTTGCCGCCGCGTCCGGTCAGCTGCGGCGCCGATCCGAAGCCGGTGCGACCGCTGATGGCGACGGAGACAACTGCGCTCTAGTGCGGTGTGTCCTTCGGGCGGCCGGGACCGCCCGAAGGACACACCGGCGGCGCAGCCGCCTCACCAGTGCACGCCGGGCAGTAGCCGGCCGATCCGGCGCAGCACCGCAGGGTTCGGCAGCACCGGACGGGGCAGCGCCCGCGGCTGCGGGGGTGCGTCGGCGGAGGCGCACTGCTCGCCGCGCGCGGCGGGCGCGTCGGGGTAGGCGTGGTAGTAGAGCGAGAACATCCGGTCCCGCAGGCCCGGCGCGAAGATGCCGCCGAGCTCGCCGAGGGTGCCGATCGGCACATCGATGCGTTTGGGCCGTTCGACGAGGGCCCGGACCACCATCCGCGCGGCGTCCTCCGGGCTGATCGCCGGACCCGGGTTGTACGCCCCGCTGGGTTCGATCATGGGGGTGCGCACGAGCGGCATGTGAATGGTGGTGAAAGTGATTCCGTCGTCCCGGGTTTCGGAGGCGGCGACGTCGGCGAACCCCTCGAGCGCGGACTTCGAGGCGATGTACGCGGCGTATCGCGGGGTGCGGGCCTGCACCCCGGCGGTGCTGATGTTCACGATGTGCCCGAACCGCCGTGCGCGCATGTGCGGCACCAGGGCCAGGGTCAACCGCACCGCACCGAAGTAGTTGACCGCCATGGTGCGTTCGAAGTCGTGCAGCCGGTCCGTCGAGTGGTACAGCCCGCGCCGGATGGAGCGTCCCGCGTTGTTGACGAGCATGTCGACGTGGTCGTGCTCGGCGAGGACCGCCTGCACGGTGCGTTCCACCGCCGCCGGGTCGGTGAGGTCACACGGATACGTGTACGCGCTGCCGCCGCCCGCGCGGATCGCGGCGACGACCGCGTCGAGTGCCTCGGCGCGACGGGCGAGGGCGAAGACCACGGCACCCTCGCGGGCCGCGGCGATCGCGCTCGCCCGTCCGATCCCCGAGGAGGCACCGGTGATCAGCACGTGCCGTCCCACGAGCGGTCCACGCGGATCGTCGCGGCGGGCACGGCCGGGGTCGAGGTGCTCGCGCCAGTAGCGCCACAGCACGGGGGCGTAGCCGGCGAACTCGGGCAGCGTGATGCCGCTGCCGCGCAGGGCTTCCCGGGTGCTGCGGTCGGCGAACCGGCTCGGGAAGGTCAGCTGGCCGAACACGACCGGTGGGATGCCCGTCCGTCGCAGTGCGAGGCGTCGGGCGGTCTTCAGGCCGGGAAGCGCGGTGATCGACAACAGCGGACGTGCCAGCGCGCCGGGCACGCCGGCGACGGGAACGGGGGCCCCGGCCGCGGCGGCCAGCGCCGCGAACACCTCGCGGACCGGTTGCGGGCGGGAGACGAGGTGGAAGGTGCGCCCGTCCAGTCCGGGACGATGCATCAGTTCGACGATCGCGGCCGCGACGTAGTCGACCGGCACCAGGTTGGTGTCGCCGAGGTCGGGCAGGACCAGCGGCAGCCGCGACGGCAGCGCCGCCAGCGCGGCCAGGGCGGGAAAGAAGTAGTAGGGGCCGTCGATCTTGTCGATCTCGCCGGTGGTGGAGCTGCCCACGATCGCGGACGGCCGGTAGATGCGCCGGCGCACCCGGCTCGCCCGGACCGCCTTCTCGGCCTCGAACTTGGTGCGGTGGTAGGGCGACGGGAAGTGCTGGCCCAGGTCGAGGTCGTCCTCGGCGAACGTGCCGCGGTGATCACCGGCGACGGCCACGGACGAGACGTGGTGCAGGGTCGCGCCCAGCTTCTCCGCGAGGGCGATCACCGCGCGGGTGCCCGCCACGTTCGTGGTGGCCTGCTCCTCTCCGGCGGTGAGGTCGTAGATGGCGCCGAGGTGCAGGACGTGCTCGGCCGGCGGAATCGTCGCGGCCTCGAGTCCGAGTCCCGGCTCGGTGAGATCGCCGAGCAGCGGGTGCAGCCGGGTCCCACCCTCCAGGCGCGCGGAGAGGGCCTCGAACTTCGGCAGCGACGCCGGCCGGACCAGCACATGGACGTCGGCGTCCGGGTGGGTCGCGAGCAGTCGCCCGAGCACGTGCGTGCCGAGGAAGCCGGTGCCGCCCGTGACGAGGTACGTGGCCATGGCCCGAACCTACTGCAAGGTAAGAACGGATTCTAGTGTCCGATGCCGACCTTCGCGTGCACCCGCTTCATCCACGCCGGCGCCCACCAGTTCGCCTCGCCCATCAGCTTGACCAGCGACGGCACCAGCAGCATCCGCACCACCGTCGCGTCGATGATCAGCGCGAGGATCATCCCCACACCCAGGAACCGCATGATCGACAGGCCCGAGATCGTGAAGGCGCCGGTCACCACGATCAGCAGCAGCGCCGCCGAGGTCACCACCCGGCCGGTGCGTTCGGTGCCGAACCGCACCGCCTCCTCCGTGCTCGCCCCGGCGGCCCGTGCCTCCACCATGCGCGACATGAGGAACACCTCGTAGTCGGTGGACAGGCCGAACACCACCGCCAGGATCAGCACCACGAAGCTCGGCTCCAGCGGGCTGGGGGTCACGCCGAGCAACTCCGCTCCGTTCCCGAGCTGGAACACCCAGGTGAGCACGCCGAACGTGGCCGCCAGGCTCAGGCCCGCCATCGCCACCGCCTTGAGCGGCAGCACCACGGACCCGAATGCCAGGAACAGCAGCACGAGGGTCGAGAGCACCATGATCGCGATCATTGCCGGCATCGACCGCGCTATCGCGGCGTTGCTGTCGTCGACCATCGCCCGGCCGCCACCGACGAGCAGGTCGGTGCCCGGCGGGGGCGGCAGATCCCGCAGTTCCCGGACGATCTCGCCGGCCCGCGGCGTCTCCTCCACGCCCTGTGCGTACAGCGCCTGCAGCACCACGACGTCGTTCCGCGAGGCGACGGTGACGGTCTGCGCGACGCCGTCCACGTCCGCCGCCGCGCGGGACACCGACGTGACCACGGCCGGGGCGGGCCCGGAGCCCTCGTCACCCCTCAGCACGAGCGTGACGCCGTTGCCGGTGGAGGGGAATTCGTCGAGCAGCGTCTGGGTGGCGGCACGCGCCGGGTCGCCCGCCGGCAAGGCCGTGTACTCGATCTCCCCGAAGGAGGCGCGCAACAGCGGCGTGGCGAGCAGCAGCAGGCCGGCGGTGATGGTCACCGCGACCAGCGCCGGCCGGCGCATCACCTTCGTCACCACCGCCCCCCAGAAGCGCCGGGCCCGGGCCTCGCCCCGCCGCGCGGCGCCCTCCCGCCACGTCAGTGCGTTGATGCGGTGCCCGAGTATCGCCAGCAGCGCGGGGATCGCGGTGAGTGAGAGCACCGCCGCGCTGAGCACCGCGGCGATCGCGCCGAGGCCCAGCGAGCGCAGCAGCGCCTGCGGGAAGACGAGCATTCCGGCGAACGCGCACATCAGCAGCAGCCCCGAGAACAGCACCGTGCGGCCCGCGGTGAGCACGGTGCGACGGGTCGCGGTCGCCGGGTCGGCACCCGAGTCGAGTTCCTCCCGGAAGCGGCTGACGATGAACAGCCCGTAGTCGATCGCCAGGCCCAGCCCGATGAGGGACGTGACGTTCAGCGCGAAGGAGCTCACGTCGGTGTACATCGTGAGCAGGCGCAGCGTGGCGAGGGCACTGAGGACGGCGAGGACCCCGACGAACACCGGGACCGCCGCCGCGACGAGACCGCCGAAGATGAACACCAGCAGCACCAGCGTCACCGGCAGCGCAATCGCCTCCGCGAACAACAGGTCGCGCTCGAGCCGGGTGGTGAATGCGACGCCGACGACCGAGTTCCCCGCGAACTGCGCGTCGACGCCGGGGACCTCGAGCTTCGGCAGCAGGCCCTGGAACGTGGTGACGGTGATCTCCGAGCCGGGCTCGAGGGTGACGGCCGCCGCCGCGCTGCCGCCGTCCTTCGCCAGCAGCAGCTGCTTCGCCGGCGGCGCGGCCGACCAGTAGGAGTCGACCGCATGGGTGGGAACCTCGGCGGCGAACCGGTCGAGCACCGCGGTCACCTCGGGTCCGATGTCGGCGACGGTGCGCCCGGGCGGCGGGGTGTAGATCGCGATGATGTCGGCGGTCTGCGGACCGAAGTTGTCGTCCACGATGCGCTGCACCTCGGCCGATTCGCTGCCGGGGTCGTAGAACCCGCCCTGCGAGAGCCGGCCGAACACCCCGGTGCCCCAGACCCCGGCGAGCACGACGACGAGGACGGCCAAGCCGAGCACCCACCAGCGCCGGTCGACGACGAATGTGGACCAACGGTTCATGTGGTGTGCTCCGTTCGCGGTGACGACCCGATGCTCCGCGACTGTAGTGGCGTCCGGTCCTCAGCCGACGTCCCGGCGCCGGAACCCCGCGAACCCCGCCGCGACGAACAGCGCGGCCACGGCGGTGAGCACGGCGAACCCGAGCCACTGCGGCGGCGCCGCCGTCACCACCGGCACGTGCCGGAACGGACTGATCCCCAGGATCCAGTTCCACAACCGGAACAGCGGCCCCAGGATCGTCAGCGCGAATGCGGCGACCACACCGAGCCAGCCGAGCATCCGCGCCTGGGGCCGGGCGCCGATCACCGCGACCGCCAGCCCGACCAGCACCCACACCGCCGGAATCGTCACGAGCGCCTGCCGGATCAGATCCCCGGCCGGAATCTGTCCACCCCGCGCCGACGAGACGTACGCGAACAGCGTCGCGCCCACGAGCAGCGCCGCCGCGGGGGCGAGCAGCGCGATCCCGGCGTGCGACGCGAAGTACCGGGTCCGGGTCAGCGCCCCGGCCAGCACCGGTTCGACCCGCAGCGCCAGTTCCTCGGCGCGCAGCCGCATCATCACCTGGACCCCGAACACCGCGGCGACGATGCCCATCAGCTGCAGCATCGTCACCACGAAACCGAACACGAGCGAGCCGCGGCCGCTCCCGAGCAACGATCCGAGCGCCGGATTGTCGGCGAAGACATCGGCGAACGTGGTGGACATGAATCCGAACACCACCCCGAGCGCCACGAACACCGTCGCCCACGCAGCGAGCGCACCGCGGTGCAGCCGCAGCGCCAGGCCCCACACGCTCGTCCCCGCGCCGCCCTCCGCAGGCCCGGGTGACGGCGCGATCACGCCGACTCCGAAGTCCCGTCGCGCCTGTACGACGAACGCGACCAGCAGCAGCACCGCCGTCAGCGTCAGGCAGGCCGCCAGCGGCCACCAGTCGTTTCCCGACGCGGGACGGACCTGCTGCACCCAGCCGAGCGGGGTCGTCCAGATCGCCCATCCGTCCGGAGTGGTCACGTCGACGTAGGCGCGGATCAGCAGGCAGGCTCCGAGGATCCCGATCGCGAGGGTATTGGCAGTGGGGGCGTAGGAGCCGAGCTGGGCGGTGACCGCCGCGAGGGCGCCGAACACCAGCCCGGACGCGGTGAACGTCGCGGCCAGCGTGATCGAGTTGGCGACACCGCCGCCGACGAGGATCGTCGCGCCCGCGCAGACGACACCGAGCGCGACGGAGGCCAGCGCCGCCCAGGCGACGGCCGTCGCCAGCCGGGCCTGGCGGCCGACGACGCCGGAGGCGATGAGCTCGGCCTGGCCCGAATCCTCGTGCGCGCGGCTGTTGCGGGTGACGGCCAGGATCGCCATCAGGGCCGCGAAGAACGCGCCGAGCGCCCCGGCCCGCCACGCGTTGAACCCGTCCGCGTACGTCAGGTCGCGAGCCGGACCGAACACGACCCGCAGAGCCGGGTTCGCGCCGAGCGTGGCATCGAGGGTGCGCCGGCTCGACGCGTCCGGGAACACCCAGCCGTAGGCGAGGACCGACGACACCGACAGCGCCGTGATGAGAACGATCCACGGCGCGACGTTGCCGCGGTCCTGCTCGGCGGTGGCCCGCAGCAGCGGCCGCATCCCCGTCAACGATGCCGTCACGTCGGGGCCTGCCCGTCCCGGCCGTGCCGGTGATAGTGCCGCAGGAACAGCTCCTCGAGCGACGGCGGCGAGACGGTGACGCTGCGGATGTCGTAGCGGCCCAGCGCGGCGAGCACCGGGCCGGCGCGGCCGTGCTCGACCGCGCAGTGCACGCGCGGGCCGTCGATCCGCACGTCGTGGATCCCGGGCAGCGCCGTCAGCGCCGTCGGGTCGGCCACGGGCGCGGCGAGGACCGCGTCGATCGTGGACCGCAGGTCCGCGCGCATGTCCTCGAGGGTGCCGGTCTCGACGACCCGGCCGTCGCGGATGATGCTCATCCGGTCGGCGAGCGCCTCGACCTCGCTGAGAATGTGACTCGACAGCAGCACCGTCCGCCCGCGCTGCTTCTCCCGGGCGATCTCGTCGTGGAACACCGCGGACATGAGCGGATCGAGCCCCGCGGTCGGCTCGTCGAGCAGCAACAACTCCACGTCCGAGGCCAGCGCCGCGACGAGCGCGACCTTCTGCCGGTTGCCCTTCGAATAGGTGCGGCCGCGCTTGGTCGGATCGAGTTCGAACCGGTCGAGCAGGTCCGCGCGGCGGCGCCGGTCGAGCCCGCCGCGTAACCGGCCGAGCAGGTCGACGGCCTCGCCGCCGGTCATGCCGGGCCACAGGCTCACGTCGCCGGGCACGTAGGCGAGCCGCCGGTGCAGGCTCACCACGTCGCGCCAGGGGTCGCCGCCGAGCAGTTCGACGTGCCCGGCGTCCGGGCGGAGCAGTCCCAGCAGGACCCGCAGCGTGGTGGACTTGCCGGCGCCGTTGGGGCCGAGGAAGCCGTGCACCTCGCCGGTGGCGACCTCGAGATCGAGGTCGTCGAGCGCGGTGAATCGTCCGAATCGCTTGACCAGTCCCTCGATCCGGATCGCGGACGTCATGGGACGCACGCTACTCGTGGACTGCGGTGTGGGCGGCCGGTTCGTGCGGCACGTTCGGCTCCTCGCCCGGGGCAACGACGACGAACTGTCCCATCATGCCGTTGTCCTCGTGCCGGAGCAGGTGACAGTGGTACATGTACGGCGTCGCCGGGCCGGGGCGGCCGGCGAACCGCATCAGCAGCCGGACGGTGTGCCCCGGCGCGATGTATACGGTGTCCTTCGGGCCGGACAGCGCGGGATGGCCGTCGCCGAGGACGCGGAAGCTCGTGCCGTGGATGTGGAAGTTGTGGATCGCGCCGCTGCTGTTGCGGACCTCCCACACCTCCGTGGCGCCGGCGGCGACGGTGTGGTCGAGGCGCGCCATGTCCATTTCGCGGCCGTCGATGGTGCCGGAGCCGGTGAGATCGATGCGTCGCGTGACGGTGGGTGTGCCGAGATCCTCGGGGGTGGTCGGTTCCCCGGGCACCGGCGCGCTGGGCGCGAGGGTCCGCGCGGCACGCAGTTCGAGGACGTCGAACTCGTCGTCACCGCCGGAGAACCGGGTCTGCCAGAAGTCCGCGCCCAGGTCCGGCGCCGTGCTGCGGAGCACGGTCGTCGTGCCCGCGGGCAACGCGACGACGATCTCGGCGCGCTCGCCGGGGGAGAGCTGGATGCGGCGCATCGGCGCCGGACGTTCGAGCAGGCCGCCGTCGGTGCCGATGAGCAGGAACGGCAGGCCGGCGTCGAAGGAGAAGTTGTAGACGCGGGCGTTGGAGGCGTTCAGCAGCCGCAGTCGGATCCGCTCGGTGGCGACGTCGAGGTAGGGCCGCGGGGTGCCGTTGACGACGATCTCGTCGCCGAGGAGACCGACGGCGGCGAACATCGGCCCACCGGTGTCGAGCTGGTCGCCGTCGAACCGCTTGTCCTGCACCACGAGTGGGATGTCGTCGATCCCGTATCGATCGGGGAGGGACGGGCCGCCGGCCGGGTCGTCGAGCAGGAACATCCCGGCGACCCCGCGGTAGACGTGGTCGGCGGTGGCGCCGTGCGGGTGCGGGTGATACCACAGCGTTGCGGCGGGCTGGTCGATCGTCCACTGCGGACTCCACGTCGCCCCCGGGGCGATCGGCTGGTGCGGGCCGCCGTCCATCGCGGCCGGCAGGTGCATGCCGTGCCAGTGCAGGGTGCCGGTCTCGCCGAGATCGTTGGTGACGTTCACCCGCACCTGCTCGCCGCGCCCGGCACGCAGCGTCGGCCCGAGGTACGACCCGTTGACACCCCAGGTCCGGGTACCGGGACCGCGACCGATGTCCGTGGTGCCGCGCTGCATGGTCAGATCGAACACGCGGACCCCGTCGGGCGTGACCGTGCTGTCCGCGAGCGGTGGGATGTTCAGCGGACGGTCGAAGGTGACCTGCCCGGTGGTGTCGACCACCGTCGAGTTCCAGGCGTGCACGACGACGCCGGCAGCGATCGCGGTGACGAGGACGATCACGGCGACGACGGCGCCGGACAGTTGCAGCAGTACCCGCTTCACGAGATCGATACTGCTGGGGCGGGCGCGGCGGCACATCCGGGCGCACACCGGAAATCGGAATGGGGGACAACCCCGAAGGGGACCGGCGCGCCTGGGTACTCGGCGGACCGAACGGGAGGTTCCTGCGACGAGCGGGCGGTTGCCGGGCGTGCTACTCGGCCGATGCCGCGGGAACCGCCTTCTCGTCGCGAGTTCCTCCCGGTTCGAGGCCGAAGGTGCGCACGAGGGACGGGAGAGGCGATGATTTCGGGGTGACGCGATGGTCTGTATCGCTGTACACCCCGTCGAGGAACAGGAGCGAGTCTCGTGCGCATCGTGGTCAGTGAGTTCATGAGCCTGGACGGCGTCGTGCAGGCGCCGGGTGGACCGGAGGAGGACACCGACGGGGGCTTCGCCCACGGCGGCTGGTCGTTCCCGTTCTTCGACGAGGAGGTGATGGGGGCGGCCATCGACGAGGCGATGGGCCGTACCGGGGCACTGCTGTTCGGGCGGCGCACGTGGCAGACGATGGCCGCGGCGTGGCCCGATCGGGCCGGCGACCCGTTCGCGGATCGGATGAACGCCGTCCCGAAGTACGTCGTGTCCCGGACGTTGCGGGACGCGGATCTGACGTGGAACAACACCACGCTGATCCCCGGCGATGAGGTCGTCGCAGCCGTGCGGAAGCTGCACGAGACCGACGGCGGCGACCTGATGGTCATGGGAAGCCCCACTCTCGTCCGGACCCTGCTCCACGAAGGGCTGGTCGACGAGCTGCGGCTCATGATCGAGCCGGTGATCCTCGGCGGCGGAAAGTCCATCTTCCCGGGCGACGGTGTGCAGCGCACGCTCGCGCTGGTCTCCACGGTCACCAGCGGGACGGGCGTGCACGTCTGCACCTACCGCCCCGTCGCCGACGGGTAGGAGAAAAGCGTCAGCGTGCTGTGCGGATCACCGGGATCCGGTCGTGCCGGTCGGCACGGACGATGCCGGGCAGCAACAGCTCCCACATCTGGTCGAGGCGGACCTCGAGGTCCGCGCGGCCGGCGAGGACCATCGACAGGAGATTCACCCCGGCGACGGCGGAGACGAGGAACCGGGCGTGCGCTGTCGGGTTCAGTCGGGTGCTCAGCTCGCCTTCGGCTGCGGCGCGTCGGAACAGGCTCTCGAACACTGTGATCCAGCCTCGGTACGCCTCGGGATCGGCGCGTTCGTATTCGCCGGTCAGCCGCAATCCGGCCTGGACGATCAGGTCCTCGGTGAACAACCGGCCCAGCGCATGGGTGAGCGCGACCAGCTGCTCGAGCGCCGGGGCGTCGGTGTGCAGGACCGCGCCGATCGTGGCGAGGGTGCGCTGTTCCTGTTCGGTGATCAACGCCTGGACCAAGGCGTCCTTGGTGGGGAAGTGGAAGGTCAGTGCGCCCTTGGTCACTTCGGCCGAGGCTGCGGCCTCTGCCAGGGCCGTGCCGTGGATGCCGTTGTCGGCGAACAACTGCGCGGCGGCGAGGAGGATCTGTTGTCGTGTCCGGATCGCGCGCTGCTGGGCCGGGCGCCCGGCAGGGGAAGCCGCGGCCGGCTCGTTCGCGTCGGCCGGGGCCGCTGCCGATTCGACGGTCGGTGCACCGACGGAGTCCCGGGGCATCACCACTCCTCGCTTCGTTGTCCGCCCCCACAGCATGCGTGACCTAGGTGCGGACGGGGGTGTTCCGTTCGGGCCGGCCCCCCGAGCCTGCCCGAACGGAACCTCACCCTCCGCTCCCTGCGGTGCAACCAGAGGCCCGTCCGTGCCGCGGCGCACGCCACGTCCCGGAGGTCTGTCCCTGGAGGCGCTCTCAGCGTACCATCGAAAAACCAATCGTCCGGTTTCGTTAGTGCATCTGCGTCGGTGGGCGGTCGACCTCGTGATCGGCGCCCTCGGTGCTGGTCGGTCTCGATCTGTCGGCGCCCGTTGATGTCCGCTTGTGCAGGGTAGTTGTCAAGAGGCGTCTTGCGCTTCCGTGGAGTCCATCACCCGTATTGGATATTATCTGCGTATGAATGCAGATAATGATTCATGTCGGCGGCGGTTGCCGAGCGATCAGGTCGATCTCGTGGTCGAGGTCTTCCGTATGCTGGCCGATTCCACTCGAGTCCAGGTGTTGTGGGCGTTGGTGGATCGAGAGTTGTCGGTCAACGACCTTGCCGAGCATGTGGGGAAGCCCGCCCCGTCGGTGTCGCAACATCTGGCGAAGCTGCGGATGGCGCGGCTGGTGCGCACTCGGAAGGAGGGCACCCAGGTGATTTACCGGTTGGAGAACGATCACGTCCGCCAACTGGTGACCGACGCGGTGTTCAATGCCGAGCATGCCGGGCCCGGCGTTCCCGGTCATCACCGCACCGGCGACGATCTGCGGATTCTGCATGCCGAGCGAGGCGTCGATCCCGCACCGGCACGCACGGAAGGTGGCCGAGCATGAGCCACGCGCCGAAACCGCCAACTCACACCCACAGCCACACCCACGGTCGTGGGCATGGGCACGAACGCGGTGGCCGGTGGGGTGCCGCGGTGCGGGAGGTGTTCGCTCCGCACAGTCACGACGCGGCGGACAGTGTCGACGACGCGCTCGAGTCCAGCGAAATCGGTATCCGGGCGGTCAAGATCAGCCTGGTCGCGCTGGTTGTCACCGCGGTCGCGCAGTTGGCTGTCGTCGCCGTCTCCGGGTCGGTCGCGCTGTTCGCGGACACGGTGCACAACTTCTCCGACGCGTTGACGGCGATTCCGCTGTGGATCGCGTTCGCGCTCGGCCGCCGGGCCGCCACCCGTCGCTACACCTACGGGTTCGGGCGGGCCGAGGACCTGGCCGGGCTGTTCGTGGTCGCGATGATCACCCTGTCCGCGGTGGTCGCCGGGGTCGAGGCGGTGCGTCGGCTGATCAACCCCGTCCCGATCCAGCAACTCGGATGGGTCGCCCTGGCCGGGCTCGTCGGATTCGTCGGCAACGAACTCGTCGCGCTCTACCGCATTCGCGTCGGCCGCCGGATCGGCTCCGCCGCTCTGGTCGCCGACGGGCTGCATGCTCGCACCGACGGTTTCACCTCCCTTGCCGTGTTGCTCGGCGCCGGCGGCGTGGCCCTCGGGTTCCCGCTGGCCGACCCGATCGTCGGACTGGTCATCACCGTCGCGATCCTCGTGGTCCTGCGCACCGCGGTGCGGGATGTGTTCCGGCGGTTGATGGACGGGATCGATCCCGAACTCGTCGATGCCGCCGAAAGATCGTTGTCCGAAGAGCCCGGCGTGCGCAGCGTGCGCAGTGTGCGGATGCGGTGGATCGGGCACCGGTTGCATGCCGACGTCGAACTCGACATCGATGCCGACACGAGCCTGGCCGACGCGCACCGGTTGGCGCACGAGGCCGAACACACCCTCACCCATGCGGTGCCGAAACTGTCCACTGCGCTCGTCCACGCCTATCCGGCGCACAACCCCGTCGCCGCCGGCAAGTCCTCACCGCATCGGCGGTGACGGACCACCCAGGGAACAAGCGGTGGGGTTCGGCGGCTTCCTTCGGCGAGTCCTCGACGGCCTGGCGGCCCTGTCCGGCGCGAACCCGGGCGATGAGGTGCTCGATGGTGTCCTCTTCGCGGTGGTTCGATCGGCTTGCCGCCGGCCGCGTGCATATTCGTCCTCCTCGGTTCGGCCGCCCGCGGCAACGATTTCCGGCTCGGATGTCACATTCGATTCGTGGCCGGTGTCTCCATGCCGAGAGCACATAACCGAAGGAGGAATCATGACCAGCAGCACCAGGATCCCGAAGGCGGAGCTGACCGGCATCTACGGCGCGCTCGTCAAGCGGATGTCCCGAAGGATGCTCGGCGACGTGCCCGAGGCGGTGGGGGTGATGTGGCACAACCGGAAAGTGCTGAACTTCAGCTTCGGGGTCGGTCGCCGGATTCAGAAGTGGGACCGGTGTGACGAGAACCTGAAGTCGTTCGCCCACATGGCGGTGGCCAGCCTGGTCGGATGCAGCTTCTGTCTGGACCTCGGCTACTTCCATGCCCACAACAAGGGGCTGGACGTGGCGAAGGCGCGTGAGGTGCCGCGGTGGCGCGAGTCGGATGTCTTCACGCCGCTGGAGCGCGACGTCATGGAGTACGCCGAGGCGATGACGCAGACCCCGCCGACGGTCACCGACGAGTTGTCGGCCCGGCTGCTGGAGGCGCTCGGTCCGGCCGCGATGGTGGAGCTGACCGCGTACATCGCGCTGACGAACTTCATGACCCGCTCCAACACTGCACTCGGCATCGAGTCGCAGGGGTTTTCCGCCGCCTGCAACCTCGCGCCGCTCGCCGTAGCGTCGAAGGCATGACCGACGACCCGTTCGTCGCCCACCGCAACCTGCTCTTCACCGTCGCCTACGAGATGCTCGGCTCTGCTGCCGACGCCGAGGACGTCGTCCAGGAGACGTGGCTGCGGTGGGCCGACGTGGACCGGACGGAGGTGCGGGACGCACGGGCCTATCTGGTCCGGATCGTCACTCGGCTGGCGCTCAACCGGCTGCGGGCACTGGCGCGGCAACGCGAGGAGTACGTCGGGGAATGGCTGCCCGAGCCGCTGCTCACCAGTCCCGATGTGGCCGAGGACGCCGAGCTCGCCGAGAGCGTCTCGATCGCGATGCTCACCGTGCTGGAGACCCTCGGTCCGGTCGAGCGGGCAGTGTTCGTGCTGCGTGAGGTGTTCGATACGCCGTACGACGAGATCGCCGAGGTGGTGGGTAAGACCCCGGCCGCGGTCCGGCAGATCGCGCACCGTGCCCGCCGGCATGTCACGGCGCGGCGGCCGCGGATGCGGGTGGACCCGGCCGAGCAGCTGGCAGTCGTCGAGACGTTCATGACTGCCCTCTCGACGGGGGACATGCAGGCTCTGATGGAGGTGCTCGCCCCGGACGTGGTGGCGATCGCCGACGGCGGCGGGGTGGTGCCGGCTGCCCGGAAGCCGATCGCCGGAGCCGAGAAACTGGCGGCGTTGCTGATCCGCTTGGCCAAGGCCCCGGGCTTCGTGGCGGCCGGCACCTGGCTCAACGGGATGCCGGGCGCACGATTCGAGGTCGAGGGCGCTGCCGCTGCAGTGAGTCTGGTGGTCGAGGGCGGCCGGATCACCCGCCTCTACGCGATCAACAACCCACACAAACTGGGGCGGCTGGAGACGTCGGCGGAACTGCGGCGGTGACCGTCGTCCGCGGGTGGTCGGCCGGCCAATCGAACATATGTACGATGAGCGCAGGAGGTCGACCCGAAGGCGGTGACGGATGGGGTGGGGGAGTGGCCCGCCGACCTGGTCGGAGCTCGAACGCGTGCTGTCGGGCCGGCCCCGGCGCGACGCGGAGTTCCCCGGTGACGGCAGCGACAGTCCCGCCTGGTCGCGCACCCGGGGGGAGTACGAACCGCGTGTCCGGCCGCCCGACGGGCCTACCGTGCCCTACGCCGAACTGCACGCCCACTCGGCGTTCAGCTTCCTCGACGGCGCTTCCGGCCCCGAGGAATTCGTGGAGGAGGCGGTGCGTCTCGGCCTCGAAGCCGTTGCGCTCACCGATCACGACGGCCTCTACGGCGTCGTGCGCTTCGCCGAGGCCGCCCGCGAGCTGGGGATGCGTACCGTGTTCGGTGCCGAGCTCTCCCTCGATGCCGGATCGGCGGACGAGACGCACCTGCTGGTCCTTGCGCGGGGGCAGGAGGGGTATCGGCGGTTGTCCCGCGAGATTGCCGCCGCGCACCTGGCGGGCGGGGAGAAGGGCAGGCCCCGCTACGACTACGACGCGCTCACCGGTGCGGCCGGCGGGCACTGGCAGATTCTCACCGGCTGCCGCCGCGGACACGTCCGCCGGGCACTCGAGGTCGGGGGGCCCGAGGCGGCGGGGACGGCACTGCGCGACCTCGTCGAGCGCTTCGGCGCCGATCGTGTCACGGTCGAGCTCACTCACCACGGCCTCCCCGAGGACGACGAGCGCAACGCGCTGCTCGCGGAACTTGCCGACAATCAAGGCCTTTCGTGTATCGCCAGCACGGCGGCCCACTACGCCACGCCGCACCGCCGGCGTCTGGCGACGGCTCTGGCCGCCATCCACGACCGGCAGAGTCTCGACGAGGCCGCGGGGCGGCTCCTCCCGACCGGTGGCGCCCACCTGCGTTCCGGCGCCGAGATGGCACGACTGTTCGCCGCCCACCCCGGCGCCGTCCGTCGTGCCGCCGAACTCGCCCGCGACTGTGCCTTCGACCTGCGGCTCATCGCCCCGAACCTGCCCCCGTTCGACGTACCCGAGGGGCACACCGAACTCAGCCGGCTGCGCGAACTCGCCCTGAGCGGGGCGCGGCACCGCTACGGCGCCCCCGAGGACAACCCGGCGGCCTACCGGCAGATCGAGCACGAACTCGACGTCATCGGCCGGCTGAACTTCCCCGGCTACTTCCTCGTGGTGCACGACATCGTCACCTTCTGCAAGGACAACGACATCCTCTGCCAGGGGCGAGGTTCGGCCGCCAACTCCGCCGTCTGCTACGCCATCGGCATCACCAACGTCGACCCGGTCCGCAACGAGCTGCTCTTCGAACGATTCCTCTCCCCGGAGCGCGACGGCCCCCCCGACATCGACATCGACATCGAATCCGACCGCCGCGAGGAAGCCATCCAGCACGTCTACGCCAAGTACGGGCGCATGCACGCCGCCCAGGTCGCCAACGTCGTCACCTACCGCGGCAAGTCCGCCGTCCGCGACATGGCGCGGGCCCTCGGCTATGCGCAGGGCCAGCAGGACGCCTGGAGCCGGCAGGTCACCCGGTGGCACGGCGTGGAACAGGAGACCGACACCGACATCCCCCCGCCCGTCCTCGAGCTCGCCGCCCAGGTCGAGGGCCTGCCGCGCCATCTCGGCATCCACTCCGGCGGGATGGTGATCTGCGACCGTCCCGTCGCCGACGTGTGCCCCGTCGAATGGGCCCGCATGGCGGGCCGCACCGTGCTGCAGTGGGACAAGGACGACTGCGCGGCCGCGGGACTGGTCAAGTTCGACCTGCTCGGACTGGGCATGCTCTCCGCGCTGCACTACATGATCGACCTCGTCGCCGAGCACGAGGGGATCACGGTGGATCTCGCTCGTCTCGACCTCGCCGAGGAGGGGGTGTACGAGATGCTGCGCCGTGCCGACGCCGTCGGGGTGTTCCAGGTCGAGTCCCGCGCGCAGATGGCCACCCTCCCGCGCCTGAAGCCGCGCGTCTTCTACGACCTGGTGGTCGAGGTGGCGCTCATCCGGCCCGGTCCCATCCAGGGCGGGTCCGTGCACCCGTACATCCGGCGCCGCAACGGGCTCGAGCCCGTCACCTACGACCACCCCTGCCTCGAGAAGGCCCTGAAACGCACCCTCGGGGTCCCGCTGTTCCAGGAACAGCTGATGCAGATGGCTGTCGACGCCGCCGGGTTCACGGCCGCCGAGGCCGACCGGTTACGGCGCGCGATGGGGGCCAAGCGTTCCACCGCGAAGATGGAACGGCTGCGCGGCCGGCTCTACGACGGCATGCGCGAGCGGCACGGCATCACCGGCGACGTTGCCGACCGCATCTACGAGAAGCTCTATGCCTTCGCAAATTTCGGTTTCCCCGAAAGTCATTCGCAGAGTTTCGCCGCCCTGGTGTTCTATTCCGCATGGTTCAAGCTGCATCATCCGGCGGCGTTCTGCGCGGGCCTGCTGCGCGCGCAGCCGATGGGGTTCTACTCGCCGCAGTCCCTCGTCGCCGACGCCCGCCGTCACGGTGTCGTGGTCCACGGGCCCGACGTGAACGTGGGCCTCGCCCACGCCACCACCGAGAACCGGGGCCGGGAGGTGCGTCTCGGCCTCGGCGCGGTCCGCCACCTCGGTGACGCGCTCGCCGAACGGATCGTCGCCGAGCGCACGGCGCACGGCCCGTACACGTCGTTCCCGGACCTGTCCCGGCGCGTCGAGCTGAGCACCGCCCAGGCCGAGGCCCTCGCCACGGCCGGCGCCCTCGGGTGCTTCGGCATCACCCGCCGGGAGGCGCTGTGGTCGGCGAGCGCCGCAGCGGCGCAGCGGCCCGACCGGCTACCCGGCGTCGGCGCTTCGACGCAGGCCCCCGCGCTGCCCGGCATGAGCGATGTCGAACTGTCCGCCGCGGACGTGTGGGCGACGGGAGTCTCCCCGGACAGCTACCCCACCCAGTTCCTGCGGCCGCAGCTCGACGCGCTCGGCGTCGTGCCGGCGGCGCGGCTGCTGCAGGTCCCCGACGGGGCCCGGGTGCTCGTGGGCGGCGCGGTCACGCACCGGCAGCGTCCCGCGACCGCCGAGGGCGTGACGTTCCTCAATCTCGAGGACGAGACCGGGATGGTGAACGTGGTGTGCTCCGTCGGCTTGTGGGCGCGGTACCGCACGCTCGCGCACACCGCACCGGCGCTGCTCGTGCGCGGGCGGGTGCAGAACGCGGAGGGAGCGGTGACGGTGGTGGCGGACCGGTTGCAGCGCATGGATCTGCGCATCATCGGAAAGTCCCGCGACTTCCGTTAGCATCCTGCGGCATGCGACGCCCCCTGGTGCTCCTGCTCGCCCTGCTCGCGTGGTTCCTGGCCGGATGCGCCGGAGGCGGCGAGGGGCCGGCTGACGGTGGGCCAGGTGACGGGGCGCCGCCGCAGCCCTCCCTGTCCGACGGCACCCGCGAATCCGCGCCCGCGGACGCGCAGGCCACCGCGCGCAAGGAGATCGTCACCGGGCACCTGGTTCTGCGTGCCGACGATCCGATCGCGGCCGGACGACAGGTGGTGACGCTCGTCGAGGCCGCGGGCGGCCGGGTGGATTCGGTCACCGAGCAGCCGGGCGCCGGCAGCATGCTGACCGTCCGGGTGCCGGCGGACCGGCTCACCGGAACGATCGAGGACATCCGCGGTCTCGGCGAGGTGACCAGCCTGACGACCACCCGCGAGGACGTCACGCTCCAGTACACCGATCTCGAGGCGCGGATCGCGGCCCTGCAGTCGTCGGTGGACCGGCTGCGCGCACTGATGGCCTCGGCCGCGAGCACCGCCGACCTCATCGAGGCCGAGAACGCGCTGGCGCAGCGCCAGGGCGAACTCGACGGCCTCGTCGCCCAGCAGCGCTACCTCGCCGACCAGATCGAGCTGTCCACCCTGACCGTGGACATCTCGGCAGAGCGCCGCGCGGACCGGGACAGCTTCTGGGACGGAGTCCTCGCCGGATGGGACGCGTTGCGCTCGGCGCTGGCCGGGTCGGTGGTCGCTTTGGGGGTGGCGCTACCGTGGGTGGGGTTTCTCGCCGTGTGCGCGGCCGTCGTCTACGTGGTAGTCCGGCTCCTCGCACGGCGCGGCAAACCGGAACCAGCCCCGAACCCGGAGAGGAACGACCAGGATGCGTGAGGTCGGCCTGGCCGCATTGGACACCGCGCTCGCCGCCGGTGCACCCGTCATCGACGTCCGTGAGCGCGACGAGTACCTGCAGGTGCGGGTGCCCGGCGTGACGCTCATCCCGCTCAGCGAGTTCGTCGCCCGCGCCGACGAGATCCCGGACGCCGACACCGTCTATGTGATCTGTGCGGTCGGAGGGCGCAGTTCGCAGGCGGCCAGCTATCTCGCCGGACGCGGCATCAACGCCGTGTCGGTGGCCGGCGGCACCGTGGCGTGGCAGCAGTCCGGCCGCGACATCGAAGCCGGGGTCTGACCGGCCGTCGCCCCGGAGGCGGTCACCCGGTCCCGCGCCGAGCGGCGGGGGAGGGGCCGCGTCGCAGGATCGAGCGGGCGCAGCGCACCACGGTCGGACGGTCGTAGGACACGACGTAGTCGAACTCACGGTCCCCGGCGGGATGCCGATGGTGGGTGCTCACCGCGGAGAGCACGCCCGCGAAGTGGGCCCCGAGGACCACGACGTTCCACTCCTCGGCCAGCGGGTCCGCCGGGTCGAGGGGCGTGTGGACGACGCCGGACTCCACACCGGCCTTCATTCCCACTGCATAGGCGCCGGCGTGGGCGACGCCCCCGGCCATGCCCGACCAGCGGGATCGGGTGGAGGCGCAGAAGTGGTCGAGGTGCCGGAACGTGCCGAGCACCAGGGTGTCCGGACCGGCGGTGGCGGCGTGAGCTTCCAGGGTGGCGGTCATCCGGGCCAGCAGATGCTCGGTGCTGCGCACCGGGACGCGGCCGGACGCCACGGTGGCGTAGGGGGTCGGCGTCTCCACGTCGGGTGTGCTCCACGTCGGGCTCGGCGGGAAACGCTCGGCGGGCTCGGCTCGCAGCGCCGGCGGATACAGCCGGCCGAGGCCGTGGGTGGCCCCGAGTTCGAGTGCCCGCCGCCGGTGCCGGAGTGAGTCGACCCCGTCGGCCACCAGGACGGCGCCCGTACGTTCGACGTGCGCGGCCACGGCATGGAGAGTGGGCGCGACGTCGCTGTCCGCCCGCCGCGTCAGCATCCCGGACGCGAGGATCACGATCTCCGGTTCGAGCAGCGCGAGCAGCGCCGAGGCCCGCGGATCGGCCCCCACCTCGTCGACCGCCACGAGCCGCCCGGCGCGGCGGGATTCGGCGGCCGCGCGCACGGCGTGGCCGAGGGCGTCGCGCGCGCCGGAGTCCGGTCCGAGGTGGACGGGGACGAGTACGGAGACGTCGGCGGCCGGAACCGCGCGGTGGGGCGGCCGGCGGCGGGGGGACGGCCCGGACGCGCGTACCAGTGATGCCGCGAGCAGTCCGTCGTCGAGGCGCCGGATCGGTACTTCGACGGCGTCGAGCGTTTCCACCTCGTCGCCGTCAGATCGCGGCGGCGACGACCGCCACCGCACCTGCGACGATGGCCGTGAGGGCGACGGCCAGCAGCGCGGAGCCGGCCACCGCCACGGCGGCGAGCGCACCCACGACCGTGACGCCGCCGGCGAGGATCATGCCTGCGTGCGGGCCGTCGAGCAGCGCCGAGGGGCCCTTCGGGCGGTGGGGGATCCGTGGTGCCGTCATCTCTGTTCTCCGAGTCGTTCGCCCGACAGCCGGTCGGCGAGCGTGTCGCCGGGTGTACCGGAGCGGTGCGAGTCCCGAGCATCCCCGTCGCCGGTGTCGAGCCCGACGCAGGAAGATCACGGAAGTGTAACGATGTATAACGAATTGATACGAAGTCCGATCTTCCTGCAACGCAAGGAAAAACGAACCCGGCGACGGGAGGGTGCGATGTCTACAGTCGTTCGTATGACTGCGACGACGGGCTCGCCGACGCCCCCGAAGCGCGCGCCGGACGCGGGGACCGAGGGGTCCGGCCCGGTCGGGGACGACCGCCTCCGGCCCCTCCTGGTCCGGGTCGCGGGAAAGGACCGTGCCGCCTTCGCGGCGCTCTACGACCTCACCGTCGCACAGGTGCACGGCATCGTCCTCCGAGTCGTGCGCGGCGGCACCGACGCCGAGGACGTCACCCGCGATGTGTTCGAGCAGGTGTGGCACACGGCCGACCGCTATGCCCCACAGGTCGGGTCCCCCCTGGCCTGGCTGTCGGCGCTCGCGCACCGCCGGGCCGCCGACCGGATCCGCTCACGGGCCGGCCGGCCGCACGCCGGGGTCCCGGCCGCGGCCGAGGCGACGCCGCCCGGGTGCGGGCACGGTGAGCCGCTGTATCTCGCCTACTACGAGGGAATGACCTGCGGGCAGATCGCCGAGCGCCTCGATCTGCCCGTCGCGACGGTCCGGGCCCGCATCCGGGCCGGTGTGGCCCGGATGCGGGCCACCGCCACGGACGTGCCCGCCGGCTGACGGCCTATCGGGTCAGCGCCGGCAGCACCGCGCCGAGGACATGCGGCATCCAGGGCGCGAACACCTGCGGGGTCTGTTCCACCTCGCGTACCACCTCGGCCAGGGACTGGAACCGCACCTCGGCCACTTCGCTCGGAACGGGACGAGGAGCCGTGGTGACGCGTCCGACGACCACGTGGTCGAACTCGTGCTCCATCAGCGACGAGTCCGGATCGTGGGCGGAGTAGACGACCGAGGCCACCTCCTGCAGGTCCGACGGGCGCACGCCCAGTTCGTCCCAGCTGCGCCGGGCCGCGGCGTCGAGCACGCTCTCGCCCGGCAGCGGATGTCCGCAGCAGCTGTTGGCCCACAGGCCGGCGAAGTGGTACTTGTCCAGGCTTCTGCGCTGCAGCAGCACGTTGTCGTCGGCATCGAGCAGGAATGCCGAGAATGCGCGATGCAGCGGGGCCGGGGGGCGGTGCGCCGCCACCTTCTCGGCCGTCCCGACTTCCCGACCGTCGCGGTCGACCAGCACGACTAGAGTCACGACGTCTCACCTCCCCGTTCCACGTTCCCACAGTTGCGGCGTTTCCCCACGACGAGGCTCCGCACGCGGCGTCGGTGGGCATTCGGAGCGGCCACCGGAGTGGATGGGTTCGCTGCCGGACCGGCTCAGACCGCGCCCGCGAAGCCGTGCTGGCGCCACGCCTCGTACGTGACCACCGCCGCCGCGTTCGACAGGTTCAGCGAGCGCCGGCCCGGCAGCATCGGAATCCGCACCGTGGCGGTGACGTGCGGGTCGGCGAGCACCTCGTCGGACAGTCCGGTCGGTTCCGGCCCGAAGAGGAACACGTCACCGGGCCGGTACTCGAGCGCGGCGTACGACACGCTCGCGTGCGCGGTGAACGCGTATACCCGCTCCGGCCGCAGCGCGGCCCAGGCGGCCTCGAGGTTCTTGTGCACGGACACCGACGCCAGATCGTGGTAGTCCAGGCCGGCGCGCCGCAACTTGGGTTCGGAGAGATCGAATCCGAGCGGCTCCACCAGATGCAGCTCGCATCCGGTCCCGGCGACCATGCGGATCGCATTGCCTGTGTTGGGCGGGATACACGGCTCGTGGAACATCACTCGGAACACCGATCCAGCTTGCCAGTCGGTGTCTCCGGGTCGTTCGCCGGCAGCCGCTCCCGGGTCGGACCGTCGTGCGCGGCCGTCCGGCCGAGTCGCCGACGCGGCGTGCCCGGCCCGGGGCGGGACCGGCTGTGGTGAGGCTGTCTCCGCCCCGGCTGGACGACCTGAGACAATGGCGGTCGTGACTGCGACGATCCTGGACGGCAAAGCGACCCGCGACGAGATTTTCGAGGACCTGAAGGCCCGCGTGGCCGCGCTGAAGGCGAAGGGCATCACCCCCGGCCTCGGCACCGTTCTCGTCGGCGACGACCCGGGATCCGCGGCGTATGTGCGCGGCAAGCACAACGACTGCGCCAAGGTCGGCATCACCTCCATCCGCCGCGACCTGCCCGCCGCCACGACGCAGGAGGAGCTCGAGGCGGTCATCGACGAGCTGAACGCCGACCCCGCCTGCACCGGCTACATCGTGCAGCTGCCGCTCCCGAAGCACCTCGACGAGAACGCCGCGCTCGAGCGGATCGACCCTGACAAGGACGCCGACGGGCTGCACCCGATCAACCTCGGGCGCCTCGTCCTCGGCAAGGAGGCGGCGCTGCCGTGCACCCCGCGCGGCATCGTGCACCTGCTGCGCCGCTACGAGGTCCCGATCGCGGGTGCCCACGTGGCCGTCGTGGGCCGCGGCGTCACCGTCGGCCGGCCGATCGGGCTGCTGCTCACCCGGCGCAGCGAGAACGCCACCGTGACCCTCTGCCACACCGGCACGAAAAATCTCGCCGCGGAGGTGCGGCGCGCGGACATCGTCGTCGCCGCCGCCGGTGTGCCGGGACTGATCACCGCCGACATGGTCAAGCCGGGTGCGGCGGTCCTGGACGTGGGTGTGAGCCGGACGCCGGAGGGCCTGCGCGGCGACGTCGCCGACGACGTCCGCGAGGTCGCCGGGTTCCTCTCGCCCAATCCCGGCGGCGTCGGCCCCCTGACCCGTGCGTTCCTGCTGGCGAACGTGGTCGAGCGAGCCGAACAGCTCGCCGGCCGCTGACCCGGTGGTGCAACTGGCCGGCGCGGAGCGCTGGGTGCGTCTGGCCCGGCGGAATCTGCCGCTGCTGGCGGTGACGGTCGTCATCGCCGCGGCGGTGATCCTCGTCGTGGCGGATCGGTGGCGCCGCGGTGCGTTCGTCTTCGGCAGCGCCACCCTGCTCGCCGGCCTGCTGCGCCTGTGGGTGCCCGAGGACCTGGTCGGCGTGCTCGCCGTGCGCAGCCGGACCTTCGACGTGTCCGCGCTCCTCGTGGTAGGCGGTCTCATCATCGCCCTGGCGGTCTCGATCGATCCTCTCGGCACCGGCTGAACCGCCGGGCCTCGGCGGCCCGGCGGCACGCGCTTCTCAGCCCCGCGCGAGGGTGACGAGCTCGGACAGGAGCTTGGCGACGGCGTCGGCCTCGGTGAGGAAGCCGTCGTGACCGTCCCGGGACTCGAGGACACGCAGCCCGTCGCAGCCGGGCAGCCCGTCGGCGATCTCCTGCTGCAGCCGCAGCGGGTACAGGCGGTCGGAGTCCACGCCGGCGACGATCGTCGGCACCGGGGTGGATCCGAGCGCGGCGGCCACGCCGCCCCGGCCGTGCCCGACGTCGTGCCGGTTCATCGCCTGGGTGAGCGCCACGTAGGTACCGGGATCGAAGCGGGCGACGAGCTTGTCGGCCTGGTGCTCCAGGTAGCTCTGCACCGCGTATCGGCCACCGTTCCAAGGGTTTTCACTCCCCTGGGGGGAGTTGGCGAAGCGGGTGTCGAGCTCGCCCTCGGTCCGGTACGTCAGGTGCGCGATCCGCCGTGCGATGCCCAGTCCGGCCCGCGGCACCCGTCCGGTTCCGTAGTAGTCCCCGCCTTGCCAGTCCGGGTCGGCGGTGATTGCGGCGATCTGCGTGGTCTGGGTGCCGATCTGGTCGGCGGTGGCGCGGGCGCCCACCGCCAGGACCAGGGCCGCCCGCACCCGTTCCGGATATCCGACGATCCATTCGAGCGTCCGCATGCCGCCCATGGACCCTCCGGTCACGGCGGCGAACCTGTCGATGCCGAGCGCGTCGGCGAGGGCGACCTCGGCGGCGACCTGGTCGCGCACCGTGATGCCGGGGAACCGGGAGCCCCACGCCTTGCCGTCCGGGGCGGTCGAACCGGGCCCGGTGGTGCCGCGGCAGCCGCCCAGCACGTTCGTCGCCACGACGCACCACCGGTCGGTGTCGATCGGCGCACCGGGACCGACCATCCCGGACCACCAGCCCGGCGACGGGTGCTCGGGCCCGGCGGGGCCGGTCACGTGCGAGTCCCCGGTGAGGGCGTGTTCGACGAGGACGACGTTGTCGCGGGTCGGCGACAGCCTGCCCCACCGTTGCACCGCCACCGTCACGTCGGGCAGGGTCGCGCCGCTCTCCAGCGCCAGCGGCCCGATGTCGACCGTGCCCAGACGGCCGTCCTCCGGCGGCAGCTCCACGTGGCGCCGGTCGACGCGCGCCGTCAAGACGCGACCGCCTCGAGGCCGGTGGTGATGTCGGCGAGGATGTCGTCGATGCCTTCGATGCCCACGGCGAGGCGGACCTGGCCGGGGGTGACGCCGGCGGCGAGTTGCTCGGTGGCGGTGAGCTGGGAGTGGGTGGTGGAGGCGGGGTGGATGACCAGCGAGCGGACGTCGCCGATGTTGGCGACGTGGCTGTGCAGGGTCAGTGCGTCGACGAACTTCTTGCCGGCGTCGACGCCGCCGGCGAGTTCGAAGGTGACGATGGCGCCGGTGCCGCGGGGGGCGAGCTGCCGGCCGCGCCGGTACCAGGGGGAGGAGGGCAGGCCGGCGTAGGACACCGCGGTGACCTCGGGGCGGGTGGTGAGGAACTCGGCGACGCGGGCGGCGTTGGCGACGTGCCGTTCCATGCGCAGCGACAGGGTTTCCAGGCCCTGGGCGATGAGGAAGGCGTTGAACGGGGAGACCGCGGCGCCGAGGTCGCGCAGCAGTTGCACGCGGGCCTTGAGGGCGTAGGCGGGGGCGCCGAGGTCGGCGTAGACCACGCCGTGGTAGCTGGGGTCGGGGGTGACGAACTGGGGGTGCCGCGCGGTGCCGTCGGGGCCGGTGGCGGTCCAGTCGAAGGTGCCGCCGTCGACGAGGACGCCGGCGATGGCGGTGCCGTGGCCGCCGAGGTATTTGGTGGCCGAGTGCACGACGATGTCGGCGCCGTGCTCGAGGGGGCGGATCAGGTAGGGGGTGGCGACGGTGTTGTCGACGATCAGCGGCAGGTGGTGCTCGTGGGCCACCCCGGAGATGCCCGGCAGGTCGAGGAGGTGGTTCTTGGGGTTGGCGATGGTTTCGCCGTAGAAGGCGCGGGTGGTGGGGCGGATCGCGGCGCGCCACTGGTCGAGGTCGTCGGGGTCGTCGACGAAGGTGACCTCGATGCCGAGTCGGGGCAGGGTGTAGTGGAACAGGTTGTAGGTGCCGCCGTAGAGGTAGGGGCTGGAGACGAGGTGGTCGCCGGCGGCGGCGAGGTTGAGCACGGCGAAGGTTTCGGCGGCCTGGCCGGAGGACAGCAGCAGGGCGGCGGCGCCGCCTTCGAGGGCGGCGATGCGTTGTTCGACCGCGTCCTGGGTGGGGTTCATGATGCGGGTGTAGATGTTGCCCGGTTCGGTGAGGCCGAACAGGGCGGCGGCGTGGTCGGTGCTGTCGAAGGTGTAGCTGGTGGTCTGGTAGATCGGCAGGGCGCGGGCGCGGGTGTCGCCGCCGCCGGGCTGGCCCACGTGGATCTGCTTGGTCTCGAAGCTCCAGCCGTCTTCGCGCCGGGTGTTCTCGCTGTCGGTCATGATGTCCTTCTGGCCGTGGTCGGGAGGTCGGGGCGGCTAGGGGCGACAGCTCATGATCACAACCCTCATGACGAATACCTCCATCGGACCGGCTTGTCGTGCGGCGTGGCGCCGGACGACCGGGTCATCACCCGGAGCACCCCACCCTGGCCGGAGGGTTGCCGACCAGCAAGCCGGGGCTTCACGCTGGTACTCATGACCTGGCGCGAGTCTAGCGGCTCGAACGGATGCTTCGGTAGGCGACCCATACCTGCCGGCGGGAGGCGCCTGAGCAGGCGAAAGTTACCCGCCGGTAGCCCGGGGCCCGCTTGGCGGACCGGGTCGATAGCAGTACGCTCGTCTTGTTTGGATCGTGTTCCGCACGTGTGAGCACGCCATAAATGGTTCATTGAGCCGACCACGATCGCACCCACAAAGTGCGATCGACTTGGGACCAGGGACACTTCCTAGGAGGACGCGAAGCGCACATGTCCAAGATCAAGGTTGAAGGAACGGTCGTCGAACTCGACGGCGACGAGATGACCCGCATCATCTGGCAGTTCATCAAAGACAAGCTGATCCATCCCTACCTGGATGTGAATCTCGAGTACTACGACCTCGGCATCGAGCACCGCGATGCAACCGACGACCAGGTCACCGTCGACGCAGCCAACGCCATCAAGAAGCACGGCGTCGGCGTCAAGTGCGCCACCATCACTCCCGACGAGGCCCGGGTCGAGGAGTTCGGCCTGAAGAAGATGTGGCGCTCGCCCAACGGCACGATCCGTAACATCCTGGGCGGCACCATCTTCCGTGCCCCGATCATCATCTCCAACGTGCCCCGCCTGGTGCCCGGCTGGACCAAGCCGGTCATCGTCGGCCGTCACGCCTTCGGTGACCAGTACCGCGCCACCGACTTCAAGGTCGACCGCCCGGGCACCGTCACCATCACCTTCACGCCGGAGGACGGCAGCGAGCCGATCCAGCACGAGGTGTGCCATATCCCCGAGGACGGCGGCGTCGTCATGGGGATGTACAACTACAAGAAGTCCATCCAGGACTTCGCGCGGGCCTCGCTGTCCTACGGTCTGCAGCAGAACTACCCGGTCTACCTCTCCACCAAGAACACGATCCTCAAGGCCTACGACGGCATGTTCAAGGACGAGTTCCAGCGGATCTTCGAGGAAGAGTTCAAGGCCGAGTTCGACGCCGCGGGCCTGACCTACGAGCACCGCCTCATCGACGACATGGTCGCCTCCTCGCTCAAGTGGGAGGGTGGCTACGTCTGGGCCTGCAAGAACTACGACGGCGACGTCCAGTCCGACACCGTCGCGCAGGGCTACGGCTCGCTGGGCCTGATGACGTCCGTGCTCATGACCCCGGACGGCAGGACCGTCGAGGCCGAGGCCGCGCACGGAACCGTCACCCGGCACTTCCGGCAGCATCAGGCGGGCAAGCCGACGTCGACCAACCCGATCGCGTCGATCTTCGCCTGGACCCGTGGCCTCGAGCACCGCGGCAAGCTCGACAACACCCCCGAGGTCATCGACTTCGCCCAGCAGCTCGAGGACGTCGTCATCAAGACCGTCGAAGCGGGACAGATGACCAAGGACCTCGCCCTGCTCATCGGCCCCGAGCAGGCATGGCTGACCACCGAGGAGTTCCTCGCCGCGCTCGACGAGAACCTCCAGAAGGCCCGCGCCTGACGCACGGACCGCACACGACGGGACGCCCCCCACCGGGGCGTCCCGTCGTCGTTTCGGGTCCGGCCCGTCGGCTACGGTGACCGTCGTGCCTCACGTCATCACCACCGTCAACGTCAACGGCGTCCGTGCCGCCGCCGGCAAGGGCCTGCTCGCGTGGCTGGCCACCGCGCAGGCCGACATCGTGTGCCTGCAGGAGGTGCGCGCCACCGAGCAGCAGTTCCACGCGGCGATCGCGCCCGCCCTCGACGCCGGGTGGTACGTGGTGTCCGCCGAATCGGAGGCCAAGGGCCGTGCCGGGGTCGCGATCCTGTCGCGGCGCCCGGCCGACGCCTCGCGCATCGGGTTCGACGAGGACGAGTTCGCGGCCTCCGGCCGGTACGTCGAGGCCGACTTCGGGGACGTGACCGTCGGCAGCCTGTACCTACCCACCGGCGAGGCCGGCACCCCGAAGCAGGAGGAGAAGGAGCGGTTCATGGCGTCGTTCGCCACGCACCTGAACCACCGCGCCGCCGAGGCCGGGGCCGCGGCCCGGCACATGGTGGTGTGCGGGGACTGGAACATCGCCCACACCGAACGCGACATCAAGAACTGGAAGGGCAACGTCAAGAAGTCCGGATTCCTGCCGAGCGAGCGCGCGTGGCTCGACACGCTGCTCGCCGACGGCCGCTGGGTCGACGTGGTGCGCGCCCTGCACCCGGACGTCGACGGCCCGTACTCGTGGTGGTCCTACCGGGGCAAGGCGTTCGACACCGACGCCGGCTGGCGGATCGACTACCACCTCGTGACGGCGGAACTGGCCGAGCGGGCGAAGGAGGCCCGCGTCGAGCGTGCCGCCACCTATGCCGAGCGGTGGTCGGACCACGCCCCGGTCACCGTGCAGTTCCGCTGATCCGGGCGGATCCGCCGATCGGAGCCGACCTCCCGCGAGCGGCTCTCCGCGCACGTGAAAGTATCGACAACCATGGCGAGCACTGCAGAACAGAACACCACCGCGCCGACCGCCCGGCCCCGGGTGCTGTCGGGTATCCAGCCGACCTCCGACTCGTTCCACCTCGGGAACTTCCTCGGCGCGCTGCAACAGTGGGTTCCGTTGCAGGACGAGTTCGACGCCTACTACTTCATCCCCGATCTGCACGCGATCACCGTGCCGCAGGATCCGAAGGGGCTGCGCCGGCGCACCCTCCGCGCCGCCGCTCAGCTGCTCGCCGTCGGCATCGACCCGGATCGGTCGGTGCTGTTCGTCCAGAGCCAGGTGCCCGAGCACGCCGAGCTGGCGTGGGTTCTGAGCTGCATCACCGGTTTCGGCGAGGCCGGCCGGATGACGCAATTCAAGGACAAGTCCGCCAAGGAGGGGACCGAGCACGCCAGCGTCGGCCTGTTCACCTACCCGGTGCTGATGGCGGCGGACATCCTGCTGTACCGCCCGCAGCGCGTGCCGGTGGGGGAGGACCAGCGCCAGCACCTCGAGCTGACCCGTGATCTCGCTCAGCGGTTCAACACCCGGTTCGGCAAGACGTTCGTCGTTCCCGAGCCGCAGATCATCAAGGGCACCGCCAAGATCTACGACCTGCAGAACCCCACTGCGAAGATGAGCAAGTCCGCGGCCACCCCGGCCGGTCTGATCAACCTGCTCGACGATCCGAAGGTGTCGGCGAAGAAGATCAAGTCGGCGGTGACGGACAACGAGCGCGAGATCCGTTTCGACCTCGAGAACAAGCCCGGCGTGAGCAACCTGCTCACCATCCAGGCCGCCCTGTCCGGCCGGCCGGTCGACGAACTCGTCGCCGGCTACGCGGGCAAGGGGTACGGCGACCTCAAGGCCGACACCGCGGAGGTGCTCACCGAGTTCGTCGTGCCGCTGCAGGCGAAGGTCGACGAGTACCTCGCCGACGAGGCGGAACTGCTGCGCATCCTGTCGACCGGCGCCGACCAAGCCCGCGAGGTGGCTTCCCGGACACTCGGGCAGGTCTATGACAGGGTGGGATTCCTGCCCCGCAAGTAGCCGGGGGCGTGCCCCGCACACAGCCCGGGGCGACGGAACGCGGAAGGAGTTGCCCACCGATGGCCGACGATTCCACCGAACCGTCGAAACCGGGATTCGTCGACCGGCAACGAGCAGCGCATCCGTCGCTCGACCACCTGGTGCGGGCCGGCCTGCGGTACCAGGAGCAGAAGGGCGACTACTACGCCGCGGGGATCACGTATTTCAGTGTGCTGTCCCTGATTCCCATCCTGATGCTGTCGTTCTCGGTGGCCGGTTTCGTGCTCGCGGGCCGGCCCGAGACCCTCGAGCAGCTGCAGACCGCGATCGCCCAGAACATCCCCGGCGAACTCGGTGCGACGGTGCAGGGTCTGGTGGACTCCGCGATCGCCTCCCGCAGCGCCGTCGGAACACTGGGCCTGCTCACCGCCGCGTATGCGGGGATCGGCTGGATCACCAACCTGCGGGACGCGCTCACGGCGATGTGGGACCATCCGCATGTCAAGGACGGGTTCGTGCGCACCAAGGTCAACGACGCGCTGACCCTCCTCGGCCTGGGCCTCGCCATCGTGGCGTCGCTGGCCCTGTCGGCCGCCAGCAGCGGCCCCGTCATGGACCTCTTCGTCGGGGTGCTGCGGCTCGAGAACGTGCCCGGCATCGGGGTGGCGCTGACGGTGGCGACGATCGCCATCGCCGTGTGCGCGACGTGGTTGCTGTTCACCTGGGTGATCGCCCGGCTGCCCCGGGAGCCCGTCACCTTCCGCAGCGCGATGCGGGCCGGCCTGCTCGCCGCCGTGGCGTTCGAGGTGTTCAAGCAGGTCGGCTCGATCTACCTTTCCCGGGTCACCAGCGGCCCCGCCGGGGTGGCGTTCGGCCCGATCCTCGGCGTGCTGGTCTTCGCGAACCTGACCGCCCGGATGGTGTTGTTCGCCACGGCGTGGGCGGCATCGTCCAAGGAGAATCTGGTCATGGCCCACGTGCCGCCGCCGGAGCTGGCTCGGATCACGCCGCGGGTGGAGGTGCACGAGGGGCCCGGCCTGCGCGGCGGTCTGGCGCTCGTCGGTGCCGGGGCCCTCGGCGGGGTCCTGCTCAGCGAGCGCTCGCGCGCCATTCGTCGAGCTGTGCGATCGCGGCTTCGGCGGTAGCGACCGCCTCGTCGCGGTCGACGCGGGCGAGCAGCAGCGTGCTCAGCGACAGCGACGCCAGCACCCGTACCCGGCGGGCCAGCGCCTCGTCGTCGGCGGCGGGGTCGAGGGCGCGCAGCGCGTGCGTGAACGCGGTGGTCAGTTCGGCGCGGTAGGCGGTGACGACCGCGCGTTGCGTCTCGTCGTGGGCCGCAAGGCCGGCGGTGCTGTTCAGCAGCAGGCAGCCGCGGCGCGGCGAGTCGTCCGGCAGGGCGGCCACGGTGCGGGCCAGTGCCCGGAAGTAGCGTGCCGCGGCATCGGGCGCGGTGGGCTCGTCGGTGAGGACGCGCAGCCGGGGTCGCACCACGCGGTCGAGGTAGTCGCGGACGGCGGCGTCGAACAATCCGCGCTTGCTGGTGAAGGCGTTGTAGAGGCTCGACCGGTTCAGCCCCGTCGCCCGCTCGAGCTCGGGGACGGAGGTGGCCTCGAAGCCTTTGTCCCAGAACAGATCCCGTGCCCGTTCCACGACGTCTGCGGTGTCGAACTCCGGTGGCCGTCCCATGTGCCCTTCCGTTCCCCGTTGTGCAAAGACCGTTCCAGTATATATTGGAACGGTCAGTTCAATACTTCGGAGGCGCCCGGGGACAGCTCCCGGCGGCTCGGCACGTGAGGAAGGTTCACGCCCTGTGACCTCGAGTACCCAGATCCAGCTGGTCCGACGCCCCGTCGGCTGGCCGACACACGACGATTTCCGCACCGCGACGGTCGATCTGCCCGACCTCGGACCCAACCAGGTCCGCGTCGTCAACGAGTTCGTCTCGGTCGATCCCTACATGCGGGGGCGGATGAACGACGTCAAGTCCTACATCCCGCCGTTCGCGCTGGGGGAGACCATGACCGGCGGCGCGGTCGGCCGCGTCGTGGAGTCGACGTCGCCGGCCCACCCGGTCGACTCGGTCGTGCTGCACGACCTCGGCTGGCGCGACGTCGCGCAGGGCGACGCCGCGGCCTTCCGCGTGGTGGACGAGCTTCCGGGCGTCCCGAACTCCGCGTACCTCGGCATCCTCGGCCTGACGGGACTGACCGCCTACGTCGGCCTGATGCACATCGCCCGCATGCAGCCGGGCGACACCGTCTTCGTCTCCGGGGCCGCGGGCGCCGTGGGCACCGCCGTCGGACAGATCGCCCGGCTCGAGGGCGCGACCCGCGTGCTCGGCTCCGCCGGATCCGCGGACAAGGTCGCGATGCTCACCGAGCGCTACGGCTACGACGACGCGTTCGACTACAAGTCGGCGCCCGTGCGGCGCCAGCTCCGCCGTGCGGCACCCGACGGCATCGACGTGTACTTCGACAACGTCGGTGGCGACCACCTCGAAGCCGCGCTCGACGTCCTGCGCGACGGTGGCCGGGCCGCCCTGTGCGGCGCGATCGCCCTGTACAACAACACCGAGCGCACGCCCGGGCCGGACAACATGGCCAACATCATCACCCGCGGCCTGACCCTGCAGGGCTTCACCCTCGGCCACTACACCCACCTCTTCCCCGAATTCGCGGCGAAGATGGGGCCGTGGCTCGCCGCCGGCGACGTGGTGTTCGACGAGACGATCGTCGACGGGATCGACAACTCGGTCGATGCCTTCCTCGACCTGATGCGCGGGCGCAACGTCGGCAAGATGCTCGTCCGTGTCGCCTGACGTCCGGGGCCGGAACGGCCGGCGTCGCGCAGCGGAAGATTCGCTGCAGTATCGGGCGGGCACGCACCCCCGGCCGTAGAGTCGGGCGCATGAAAGCCGTCCAGTACACCGAGATCGGCTCCGAGCCGGTCGTTGTCGACATCCCCACCCCGACGCCCGGGCCGGGTGAGATCCTGCTGAAGGTCACCGCGGCCGGGCTGTGCCACTCGGACATCTTCGTGATGGACATGCCGGCGGCGCAGTACGCCTACGGCCTGCCGCTCACCCTCGGCCACGAGGGTGTCGGCACCGTCGCCGAACTCGGCGAGGGCGTCACGGGATTCGGGGTGGGGGACGCCGTCGCCGTGTACGGGCCGTGGGGCTGCGGTGCGTGCCACGCCTGCGCGCGCGGCCGGGAGAACTACTGCACCCGCGCCGCCGACCTGGGCATCACGCCACCCGGTCTCGGCTCGCCCGGGTCGATGGCCGAGTACATGATCGTCGATTCGGCGCGCCACCTCGTCCCGATCGGAGACCTCGACCCGGTCGCCGCGGCGCCGCTCACCGACGCCGGTCTGACGCCGTACCACGCGATCTCCCGGGTCCTGCCGCTGCTGGGGCCGGGCTCGACGGCCGTCGTCATCGGTGTCGGCGGGCTCGGCCACGTCGGCATCCAGATCCTGCGCGCCGTCAGCGCGGCCCGCGTGATCGCCGTCGACCTCGACGACGACCGTCTCGCCCTCGCCCGCGAGGTCGGCGCCGACGCGGCGGTGAAGTCGGGCGCCGGTGCGGCGGCCGCGATCCGGGAACTGACCGGCGGTCAGGGCGCGACGGCGGTGTTCGACTTCGTCGGCGCCCAGTCGACGATCGACACGGCGCAGCAGGTGGTCGCGGTCGACGGGCACATCTCGGTCGTGGGCATCCACGCCGGCGCACACGCCAAGGTCGGGTTCTTCATGATCCCGTTCGGCGCCTCCGTCGTGACCCCGTACTGGGGCACCCGGTCGGAACTGATGGAGGTCGTCGCGCTGGCCCGCGCCGGCCGGCTGGACATCCACACCGAGACGTTCACCCTCGACGAGGGGCCGGCGGCGTACCGGCGGCTGCGCGAGGGCAGCATCCGCGGCCGCGGCGTGGTGGTTCCCTGAAACGGGTGAAGGTCCCCGTCGCCCGGTGGAACCGGGTGACGGGAACCTTCACCGTGGAGCAGAAGCAGATCAGCGGGCGAACAGCAGCGCGCGCTTGACCTCCTGGATCGCCTTCGTCACCTGGATGCCACGGGGGCACGCGTCGGTGCAGTTGAAGGTGGTGCGGCAGCGCCACACGCCCTCGACGTCGTTGAGGATGTCGAGGCGCTCGGCGGCACCCTCGTCACGGCTGTCGAAGATGAACCGGTGCGCGTTGACGATCGCGGCGGGGCCGAAGTAGCTGCCGTCGTTCCAGTACACCGGGCACGAGGTGGTGCAGCACGCGCACAGGATGCACTTGGTGGTGTCGTCGAAGCGGGCCCGGTCGGCCTGCGACTGGATCCGCTCGCGGGTCGGCTCGTTGCCGGTGGCGATGAGGAACGGCTTCACCGCGCGGAACGCGTCGAAGAAGGGTTCCATGTCGACGACGAGGTCCTTCTCGACCGGCAGGCCGCGGATCGGCTCGACGGTGATGGTCACCGGCTTGCCGTCCTTGGGCAGCATGTCCTTCATCAGGATCTTGCAGGCCAGGCGGTTGACGCCGTTGATCCGCATGGCGTCCGAGCCGCACACGCCGTGCGCGCAGCTGCGGCGGAACGTGAGGGTGCCGTCGAGGTAGCCCTTCACGTACAGCAGCAGGTTGAGCATGCGGTCCGACGGCAGCGCCGGAACCTGGAAGCTGTCCCAGTGCTGACCCTTGCCGTCCTCGGGGTTGAACCGCGCGATCTTGAGGGTGACCATGGTGGCACCCTCTGGCACGGGAGGCAGGTTCGAGACGTCGGCTTCGTTCTTCTCGAGGGTTGTCATCAGTACTTCCGCTCCATCGGCTCGTAGCGGGTCTGCACCACCGGCTTGTAGTCCAGGCGGATGGGGGAGATCAGCTCCGTCCCCTCCTTGTAGGCCATGGTGTGCTTGAGGAAGTTCTCGTCGTCGCGCGTCGGGTAGTCCTCGCGGGCATGGCCGCCGCGCGACTCCTTCCGGTTGAGCGCACCGGCGACGGTGACCTCGGCCATTTCGAGCAGGAAGCCCAGCTCGACGGCCTCGAGCAGGTCGCTGTTGTAGCGCTTGCCCTTGTCCTGGACGGTGATGTTCTTGTACCGCTCCTTCAGGGCGTGGATGTCCTCGAGCGCCTTGCTGAGCGTCTCCTCGGTGCGGAACACCGAGGCGTTGTTGTCCATGGACTGCTGCAGCTCGCTGCGGATGTCCGCCACGCGCTCCTTGCCACCGGCACCCAGGATCCGCTCGAGCCACTCCACGACGTTGCGGGCCGGGTCCTCCGGCAGGTCCACGTGGTCGTGGGTGTTCGCGTACTCGGCGGCCGCGATGCCGGCGCGGCGGCCGAACACGTTGATGTCGAGCAGCGAGTTGGTGCCGAGGCGGTTGGCGCCGTGGACGGAGACGCAGGCGCACTCGCCGGCGGCGTAGAGGCCCGGGACCTCGTCCTCGTTGTTGCGCAGCACCTCACCGTTGATCTTGGTGGGGATGCCGCCCATCACGTAGTGGCAGGTCGGGTACACCGGCACGAGCTCGGTGACAGGGTCGACGCCGAGGTAGGTGCGGGCGAACTCGGTGATGTCCGGGAGCTTCTCCTCGAGGACGTCCTCACCGAGGTGGGTCACGTCGATGTAGACGTAGTCCTTGTTCGGGCCGGCGCCGCGGCCCTCGAGCACCTCGAGCACCATCGAGCGGGCGACGATGTCGCGGGGCGCGAGGTCCTTGATGGTGGGGGCGTAGCGCTCCATGAAGCGCTCGCCGTCGGCGTTGCGGAGGATGCCGCCCTCGCCGCGCACGGCCTCGGAGATCAGGATGCCCAGGCCCGCGAGTCCCGTCGGATGGAACTGGTGGAACTCCATGTCCTCGAGCGGCAGGCCCTTGCGGAAGATGATGCCCATGCCGTCACCGGTGAGGGTGTGCGCGTTGGACGTCGTCTTGTACATGCGGCCCGAGCCTCCGGTCGCGAACACGATCGACTTGGCATGGAAGACGTGAATCTCGCCGGTGGCGAGCTCGTACGCGATGACGCCGGTCGCGACGGGGCCTTCGGGGGTTTCCGTCAGCGCGATGTCGAGCGCGTAGAACTCGTTGAAGAACTCCACGTCGTGCTTGACGCAGTTCTGGTAGAGCGTCTGCAGGATCATGTGGCCGGTGCGGTCGGCCGCGTAGCAGGCGCGACGCACCGGGGCCTTGCCGTGGTCACGGGTGTGGCCACCGAACCGGCGCTGGTCGATCTTGCCCTCGGGCGTGCGGTTGAACGGAAGCCCCATCTTCTCGAGGTCCAGCACCGCATCGATGGCCTCCTTGGCCATGATCTCCGCCGCGTCCTGGTCGACCAGGTAGTCGCCACCCTTGACGGTGTCGAAGGTGTGCCACTCCCAGTTGTCCTCCTCGACGTTCGCGAGGGCGGCGCACATGCCGCCCTGGGCGGCGCCGGTGTGGCTGCGGGTGGGGTAGAGCTTGGTCAGAACTGCGGTGCGGGCGCGGGGGCCGGCCTCGATGGCCGCACGCATGCCGGCGCCGCCGGCACCGACGATGACCACGTCATAACGATGTTCCTGCATGAAGTCGTAGCTCCCCTAGCTCGCAACGATGTTGGGGTCGAAGGTGAAGATCACATAGGTGCCCAGGCCCATGATCAGGATCATCGACACGACCAGGATCGTGTTGAGCCAGAATCGGGTCGAGTCCTTGCGGGAGTAGTCCGCGATGACCGTGCGCAGGCCGTTGCCGCCGTGCAGCTGGGCGAGCCAGAGCATCGTCAGGTCCCAGAACTGCCAGAACGGGCTGGACCAGCGGCCGGCGACGAACGCGAAGTTGATGCGGTGCACGCCCTCGTCCAGCATCAGCATGATGAACAGGTGGCCGAGCACCAGGATGATCAGTGCAAGGCCGGACAGGCGCATGAACAGCCACGCGTAGAGCTCGAAGTTGTTCTTCGCGGCGCGGCGCGGGGAGCGCGGGTTGTCCAGGCTGGCCGGGCGGTCGTACGCCGTGCCCAGAGTCTTCGCTTCAGTCATGTCAGTGCCCAATTCTTCGTCGCTGCGCTCATGTCAGTGCCCCGCAAACATGTTGTAGAAGATGCGACCGGCGGCGGGGATCATCACCACGAACCAGATCGCCAGGATCGTCCAGAGCATCACCCGCTGGTACTGCGGGCCCTTGGACCAGAAGTCCACGAGCATCACGCGCAGGCCGTTGAGGGCGTGGTAGAGCACCATCGCCACCAACCCGAGCTCCATGAGACCGACGACGGGATTCTTGTAGGTCTCGATGACACTGTCGTAGGTCTCGGGATTGACCCGGACGAGTGCCGTGTCCAGGACGTGAACGAAAAGGAAGAAGAATGTCGCCACGCCTGTGATCCGGTGCAGAACCCAGGACCACATGCCCGGGTCTCCCCGGTAAAGCGACCGTGTGCGCCCCGGTGCGGGAGCGGCTTCAGTCGTGCTGCTCATCGAGTGCTGTGCCTCCAACGTCAATGGTGGACGCGTCGAGCCTCTCCAGCCTCTGGGGGATTCCGCAGCACGGGCTCGACGTGAACCTGAACCGACTTGGACCGACTTTAGTCCTATCCGAAAGTCGGGAACTAATTCGAGTAGCGGTTCGTACGGCCTCCAAATAACAAGTTAGGTTTGCCTTTCCAACTGTGATCTGGCCCGGCCGGGCCGGTGAACCGTGGAATCGGCCACCGTGACAGGATGGACAACCATGCCGGACGTAGACTGGAAAACCTTGCGCGCCAAAGCACATGAGGTGATGGGCCGCGCGTACGCGCCCTACTCCCGATTCCCCGTGGGGGCCGCGGCGCTGGTGGACGACGGACGGATCGTCGTCGGATGCAATGTGGAAAATGTCTCACACGGAGTGGGTCTGTGCGCCGAATGTGTACTGGTCGGTAACTTGATTTCCGGTGGTGGCGGGCGGTTGCGGGCCGTCGCCGTCTGCGATGCCCGCGGGGCCGTCCTGAGCCCGTGCGGACGCTGCCGGCAGATCCTCCTCGAACACGGCGGCCCCGAGCTCGAGGTCGACACGCGCCGCGGTCCGCGCCCCATCTCCGAGCTGCTGCCCGACGCGTTCGGCCCCGGTGACCTGGACGCGGTGCGCGAGGCGGGAGGTGCCGACCGTGCCTGACGCCCTGTCCATCATCACCCGCAAACGGGACGGCAAGGAGCTCAGCGGAGCCGAGATCGACTGGATCATCGAGGCGTTCACGCGTGGTGTCGTCGTCGACGAGCAGATGGCCGCCCTCGCGATGGCCGTCTACTTCCGGGGCATGACGCGCGCCGAGACGGCCCGCTGGACCACCGCCATGATCGACTCGGGCCGGCGGCTGGACTTCACCGGCCTGGGCCTGCCCACCGTCGACAAACACTCCACCGGCGGTGTGGGCGACAAGATCACCCTTCCGCTGGCCCCGCTCGTCGCCGCCTGCGGCGTCGCCGTGCCGCAGCTCTCCGGCCGCGGACTCGGCCACACCGGCGGCACCCTCGACAAGCTCGAATCGATCCCGGGCTGGCGCGCCGAGCTGAGCATCGCCGAGATCGCCGAAATCCTCGCCGACCCGGCGGTCGGCGCCGTCGTCTGCGCGGCCGGCGCCGACCTCGCCCCGGCCGACCGCCGGCTCTACGCCCTGCGCGACGTCACCGGCACCGTCGAGTCCATCCCCCTGATCGCCAGCTCGATCATGAGCAAGAAGATCGCCGAGGGCACCGGCGCCCTCGTCCTCGACGTCAAGGTCGGTTCCGGGGCCTTCATGAAGGACCTCGGCGACGCCCGGGAACTCGCCCGCACCATGGTCGAGCTGGGCGAGGACGAAGGGCTGCACACCGTCGCGCTCCTCACCCGGATGGACGTCCCGCTCGGCCGGACCGCGGGCAACGCCCTCGAGGTGCGGGAGGCCGTCGAGGTGCTCGCCGGCGACGGCCCGCCCGACGTGGTCGAGCTGACCCTCGCCCTCGCCCGCGAGATGCTCGCCGCCGTCGGCCGGGACGACGTCGACCCCGCGGACAAGTTGCGCGACGGCACCGCCATGGACCGGTGGCGCGCGATGATCGCCGCGCAGGGCGGCGACCCCGACGCGCCCCTGCCGGTCGCCCGGCACACCGAGGTGCTGCGCGCACCCGGCGACGGCGTGCTCGCCGAACTCGACGCGATGGCGGTGGGTGTGGCCGCGTGGCGGCTCGGCGCCGGCCGCGAACGGCAGGGCGAACCCGTGCAGGCCGCGGCGGGGATCGAGCTGCACGTCAAGCCGGGGGACCGGGTCCGCGCCGGGGACGCGATCGCCACCCTGCACACCGACACCCCGGCGAAGTTCCCCGCCGCGATGGCGACGCTCGGTGAGGGCGTGCACATCTCCGACTCCACGCCGGCGACACGGCCGCTCGTCGTCGAGCGGATCACCGCCTAGCCGACTACCGTCGGGGCATGACGGAGCCGGCGACGACGACACTGACCGAATCCGCGCTGCGGACCGCGCCGAAAGTGCTTCTGCACGACCACCTCGACGGCGGTCTGCGGCCGGGAACCGTACTCGAGCTGGCCGATGCCTGCGGCTACCGGCTGCCGGCCGGCACGGAACCCGAGCTGGCGCGCTGGTTCCGGGACTCGGCCGACAGCGGCTCGCTCGAGCGGTACCTCGAGACGTTCGCGCACACCGTGGCCGTCATGCAGACCCCGGACGGCCTCGAGCGGGTAGCCCGCGAATGCGTGCTCGACCTCGCCGCCGACGGCGTCGTCTACGCCGAGGTCCGCTTCGCTCCCGAGCAGCATCTCGAGCGGGGGCTGGACCTGGACTCCGTGGTCGAGCACGTGCTCGAGGGGTTCCGGTCGGGGGAGTCCGCGGTGGAGGCCTCCGGCGCCCAGCCGATCCGGGTGCGGCTGCTGCTCACCGCGATGCGGCACGCGGCCCGGTCCCGGGAGATCGCCGAACTCGCGGTGCGGTTCCGCGACCGCGGCGTCGTCGGGTTCGACATCGCCGGTGCCGAGGCCGGCTACCCACCGAGCCGGCATCTCGACGCCTTCGAGTACATGCGCGCCGCCAACGCGCACTTCACGATCCACGCGGGGGAGGCCTTCGGGCTGCCGTCCATCCACGAGGCCATCGCGTTCTGCGGCACCGACCGCCTCGGCCACGGCGTGCGCATCGTCGACGACATCACCGTCGCCGCGGACGGCGCCGCCACCCTCGGCCTGCTGGCGAACTACGTCCGCGACAAGCGGATCCCGCTCGAGCTGTGCCCGAGTTCGAACGTGCAGACCGGCGCCGTCGACACCCTCGAGCAGCATCCGTTCGGCCTGCTGGCGCGCCTGCGGTTCCGGGTCACCGTCAACACCGACAACCGCCTGATGAGCGACACGACGATGAGCAAGGAGATGATGCGGCTGGTCGAGACGTTCGGGTACGGATGGTCCGACCTGGAGCGGTTCACGATCAACGCGATGAAGTCCGCGTTCCTGCCGTTCGACCAGCGGCTCGAGCTCATCGACGACGTGATCAAGCCCGGCTACGCCGTCCTGATCGGCTGACAGTCCCCTCGTCGGACAGTACCCTCGGCGAACCTCACCTCGTAGGGTCGAGGTATGGGCGATCGCGTCCCGCCCTCGGCAACTCTCGGCGACGTGCTCGCCGCGCGCCGGTGGCGTCGGTTCGTCGGTCGTTCGGCCGAGCTCGAACTCGTACGTGCCGCCCTCGACTCGCCCCGGCCCCCGTTCTCGGTGCTGTACCTGTACGGGCCCGGAGGGATCGGTAAGACGAGCCTGCTCGACGAGGTGGCCGATCTCGCCGTCGGGGCCGGTTCGGTCCTCGTGCGTCTCGACGGGCGGGACCTCGTTCCCGCCCCGGCCGCCGTGCTCGCCTCGTTGGCGGAGCATCTCGACCTGGACGCGGATCGAATCGCCACCGCCTCCGGGCAACGGCTGGTGATGGTGATCGACACGTACGAGGCACTCGCACCGATCGACGGCTGGATCCGCCGGGATCTGTTGCCGCGGTTGCCGGACAGCGCGGTGACCGTGATCGCGGGGCGGAGTCCGCCGTCGCCGCAGTGGCGCTCGGACCTCGCATGGGGCGATCTGCTGCGGGTGGTGTCGATGCGCAATCTCGCACCCCGGGAGAGCGTCGACTACCTGCGCGCCGTCGGGGTCCGGGACGACCTGCACGACCGCCTCTGCCGCGTGGCACACGGCCATCCGCTGGCGCTGTCGTTGCTCGCCGACGCGGTGCTCCGCGGCGGACGTGCCGACGCGGATCCGCTGAGTCCCGACCTCGTGGGGACGCTGCTGCGCCGGTTCGTCGACGAGGAACCGGGCACCGTGCATCGCCGGGCCCTGGAAGTGTGCGCACTCGCACGCGTGACCACCGAATCGCTCCTGCGGGACGCGCTGGGCACCGGCGACGACTGCGCCCACGACGCATTCCGGTGGCTTCGGGGCCTCTCGTTCGTCGAGACCGGGGCCGACGGCCTCCATCCCCACGACCTGGCTCGGGACGTCATCGACGCCGACCTGTGGTGGCGGGACGCCGACAGCTATGCCGACGTCTTCCGCCGGGTGTGGCGGCACATCCACCGAACCCTCGACTCGGCGACCGGCCGACGGCAACAACAGGCGATCTTCGACCTGAAGTTCGTGTTCCGTCACCTCGCCGGCGTGCTCTCGCCGGTGCAGTGGGAGAGCTGGGGCCGGTACTATCCGGAACCCGCCACCGCCGCCGAGCACGCGGCGGTCGTCGAGCTGATCCGGACCGCGGAGGGAGCCGAGTCCGCCCGGCTCGCGCAGCGGTGGCTCGACCGGCAACCGGACGGCTTCTTCGTTCTGCGCTGCCCGGACGGAACCGTCCGCGGAGTGATCGGGCTGCTGGACCTCACCCGCGCCTCCGAAGAGGACCGGGACCGCGACCCCGGGGCCGCGGCGGCATGGCGGGCCGCGCGGCGAGGCACGCCGGTGCGCGAGGGCGACGTCGTCACCCAGACCCGATTCGTCGTGGACCGGGAGACGTACCAGGATCCCTCGCCGACGCTCAACGCGGTCCCGATCCTCACGATGCAGCGATACCTCACCACCCGGGGCCTCGCCTACGACGTGCTCGTCCTGGCCGAGCCGGACCGGTGGGACGACTACTTCGCCGTCGCCGACCTCCCACGGGTCGACGGCGGCGACTTCGTCGTCGGTCCCCGCCGATTCGGCCTGTTCGCCCACGATTTCCGGCGCGTCCCGGTCGGCGCCTGGCTCGAACGGGTGACGGAACGGGCGCTGGCCCGCGGTCCGTCGCCGCCGGTGCCCAGCGCACCCGTGCTGCTCGTACTCTCCCAACCCGAGTTCGCGCAGTCGGTCAAGCAGGGCCTGCACGACCTGCGGCAGCACGCTCTGCTCGCCCGCAATCCCCTGCTGCGCACCCGGGTGCTCCACGACCGGGCCGGCGCCGGTGAACCCGACGTCGCGCTGCTCGAGCAGGTGCTGCGCGACGCGGTCGCCACCCTCGCCGACCATCCCCGCGACGACAAACTGCTGCGGGCCGTGGACCGTACGTATCTGCGGCCGGCGGCGACCCAGGAGTCGGCCGCGGCAGCGCTCGGACTGCCGTTCAGCACCTATCGGAGGCACCTGGCCACCGGGGTGGAGCGGATCGTGTCGTGGCTGTGGGACCAGGAGGTGTACGGCCGCCGGCAGTGAGCACAACCGAGCACCGAACGGACTGGTGACCGAGCAGATTCCGGACGCATGCTTCTCGCACTCGAACGAGGAGGTGCCGGAAATGGTGACACGTATCGGTGATCGCGCCGTGGTCCTCGGCGCGGGAACGGCCGGTCTGCTCGCCGCGCGGGTGTTGTCGGATGCGTACTCGGACGTGGTGGTGATCGATCACGACAGACTGCCGGACGGTGCCGCGGCACGGCGCTGCGTACCGCAGGGTCGGCACATCCATGTGCTGGTGGCCGGCGGGATGCGCGCGATGGAGGAACTGCTGCCCGGGCTCACCGCCGATCTCGCCGGCGACGGTGCACCGATGGTGGACCAGTGCGGCGACGTGCGCTGGTATCTCGGTGGCCACCGCCTCCGGCAGGCGGAGAGCGACCTGACGGCGGTGAGCGCGAGCCGGCCGAATCTCGAACATCGGGTGCGGTCCCGCGTCGCCGCACGTCCCGGAGTGCGGATCGTCGATCGCTGCGACGCGCTGGGATTGACCGTGAGCCGGGACGGCCGAAAGGTCACCGGCGTGCGCGTGCTCCGCCGGGCGGACGGCAGCGTCGAGGAGGTTCTCGACGCCGATCTCGTCGTCGACGCCACCGGCCGTGGTTCGCGAACCCCGGCGTGGCTCGAGCGGCTCGGATACCACCCGCCCGAGCGGGAGGAGGTGCGCGTCGACCTCACGTACGTCACGCGCACCTACGCCTCCGATCCGGCACTCATGGGTGGCGACCTGGGGATTCTGCTCGCGCCGTCGCCGCCGTACCCGCGCGGTGCCGCCATCCAGACGATCGAGAACGGTCGCTGCCTCGTGACGGCGGTGGGCATGCTCGGGCACCGGCCCCCGTCCTCGCCGGACGGCTGGGTGGACTTCCTGCGGTCCCTGCCCCGCCCGGACGTGTACGACGCGATCCGGGACGCCGAGCCGCTCGACGCGCCCCGGTCGTACCACTTTCCGGCGAGTCGGCGGCAGCGCTACGAACGGTGCCGGCGGCTGCCGGAGGGACTGCTGGTGACCGGCGACGCCGCATGCAGTTTCAACCCGATCTACGCGCAGGGAATGAGCGTCGCGGCGTTCGAAGCCGGGCTGCTCGCCGAACACCTGAAGGGCGGCCGGGAGCCGGACCCGCATCGATGGTTCCGGGATATGGCGAAGGTCGTCGACGTGCCCTGGGACATGGCCACCGGCGGCGACCTCGCCTGGCCGCAGGTCGAGGGCCGGCGCAGCGCGAAAGTGCGCCTGGCCAACCGCTACCTGCCGCTCGTCCACGCCGCCGCCGCGCAGGATCCCGAGGTGGTCCGCGCATTCTTCCGCGTCGCGGCGATGGTGGATCCGCCCGGGACGCTGTTCGCCCCGCCGGTGGTCGGGCGGGTGCTCCGCCGGACGATCAGTGCTTGTGCAGCCGGGTCTCGAACTCCCGCTCGAGAGCCCGCCACGCCTCGGCCTCCGCGGTGAACGGCGCGCTGGGCGCGAGCCGCGTCGGATCCGGCTCGAGCACGTAGTTGACGAACCAGCCCAGCTCCGTCGACCCGGCCAGCGCGGCGTCGGTGCTGTCGTCCTCGGCGTAGTTCGCGGCGTCGGTGAACAGTTCGACCGCCAGATCCAGCTGATCGGCGTCCACCGCCTCCGTACCGTGCTCGATGTCGTCCGCGATCCCGGGCAGCACGTACACGTTCTCGTCCGTCACCTCGACCTCGAGGGAACCGTCCGTCGCCGCGTGCCGGATGTCGTCGTAGGTGCTGAGCGCCGCCAGATCGTGGTCGTGGTGGTCGGCCAGGTAGCGCGCCAGCGCCCGCTCCGTGGGGAACACGAGGATCGTCCCGTCGCGGCCGAGGAACAGCGCGTCGTCGTCGAGGTAGCAGCGCAGGGTGAACCACGTGCCGTCGGAGGCGATGATCTTGACCGGGTCGATTCCGACCGCCGTCCAGAAGCTCGTGTCCTCGTTCTCGTCCCCGTCGACGAACTCGTATTCCTCGTCCTCCGCCTCCTCGGCGGCGTCCTCGGCCTCGACGATGTTCTCCTCGGCCGCGACGAGTTCCGCCTCGGCCTCGGCGACGAGCCCGGCGTCGACCTCGGGGGACGTCACGACGGCGTCGAGCGCGTCGATCACCCCGTCCCAGTCCTCGGCGACGGCGGAGCCGACCCGGTTCCACAGCTCCCCGCCCTCGCGGCCCTCGAACGCCGCGACACCGTGGCTCAGCAGCGCCTCGATCTCCGCCCGTTCGAAGAACTTCGTCACCGACTCGAGCTCGCACACGTCGCCGAGGACGGAGACGATGTCGAACGTGTTCTGCAATTCGGCGACGGACTCCGGGTCCGCGTCGTCCGCCACCAGTTCCGGCACGCCGATCAGGTCGTACGAATGGCTCTCGTCCGGCTCGAACTCCTCCGCGGAGAGTTTCGCGACCACCGGCCAGGCCGGATGCTCGACGAGGTCGTTGTCGGCGCCGGAGCGGACGAACGCGACGAGCTCGGCCACCGCACCGAACGCGTACAGATCGTCACCGTGGCCGAGGAACGCCTCCCATTCGTCGTCGCCCTCGCGCCACCGCGGCGCCCAGAGGGTCACGACGTCGCCGTCGGTGAGACCGAGCTCGATCGGGACGATGTCTCCAGCCATGGTCGCCAAGCCTAGCCATGTCCCGGCCGAAGACATAGCTGGGCGCCGATGAGACGACCGTCACCCGAGTGCACCGCGAAGTTCCCCGAGCAGACGAGCTCGTTCGGCGGCGGCGGCCCGTGCCGCCTCGTGCGTCGTGGCCAGGATCGATGCCGCCACGTCGCGCGCGTGGAGCCCGCTCAGCGCCTCGTCGAGCCACAGCCGGGTCAGGGCGCCGTTGCCGTCCACCTCGGCCCGCACGAGGCCGTCCGGGCTCGTCGCGGCGCCCGACACCACGCCGAGTGCGGCCACGCAATCCTGCAGGGCCCCGAGCCGCGTGCGCACACCGTCCACGATCTCCGTGATCCGCTGATCGCTCGCCGACATCGCGCTCACCACCCGGTCGCCGACGGAGAGCCGGCCGTCCGCGCGTCGTCGCGGCGTGCGCGCTGCACGTCGTCGTGGGTGGGCAGTCCCAGCCGGTTCAGCAGTCCCTCCGGCATTCCCCTGCCCGCCAGCTCCTCTCGGTGCAGCGCGGCGGCCTCGAGTGTCGCGCGACGGCACAGCGACACGATCTGTTCGGCCAGTTGTGCTGCCCCGTAACGTAGTTCGCTCTGATCGATGTGCAGGTCGACGGGCAGGCCCTGTTCGGTGGTGCGCACCGAGACGGTGCCGGACCGGTTCCGGGCGGTCGCCGTCGTGATGGTCGTCTCCGCGGTGTCCATACCCGGTTGGACGCGACGCCGCGCCCCTCGGTTCCCGGCCTAGCCGGTGGGGCCGGTGGGACGGAAGAAGCCCTGGAACCCCATCCCGCTGTTCGTGGTCCGGATCGGCGACAGCTGCACCGGGTCGCCGGCCTCGACCATGAGGCCGTTTCCGACGATCATCGCGACGTGCCCGTCCCACACCGCGAGGTCGCCGGGCTGCACCGCGCTCGCCTCGACGGGGGTGCCGACGTCCTGCTCCTGCGCAAGGCGCGGAATCTGCACCCCGGCCTGCCCGTACGCCCACTGGGTCAGGCCGCTGCAGTCGAGGCCCTGCCCCGGTGCGGTGCCACCCCACACGTAGGGCGTGCCCTGCTGGGAGAGCGCGTGACGCACCGCCTCGGCCGCCGCCCGATTGGGTGCCACGGCAACGCTGCCGTCGGGCAGCCGCACCTCGGTGCCGTTGCCGCCGAAGGCCCGCAGCTCGCCGGCCGGTGAGGCGGCCGGATCGCCGGCCGTCGGTGCTGCCGGTGCGGGCTCCGAGGGCATCAGCTCCGCCATCCTGGTCGTCTGCTCGGCGAGCGACGAGGTGACCCGGGTAAGCACGTCGAGCCCGGCCGCGATGTGCTCGATCGCCGCGACCAGCAACATCATCTGCCCCTGCGGTAGCGCCGCCAGGGGAGCGGAGCGCTCGGCCAGCGTCGTGAACGATTCGATCAGCCGGGCGATTTCGGCTGCACCGGTCAGGACGGTCGTGGTCGCGTCCGCCGCGACGTCGGCGATGGCCGTCCCGCGGTCGGCGGCGGCGACGAGGTCGGCGAGCGCCCGCTCGCCGCTGCGCACGGCCGTCTCCGCCGCGGCCCCCGCCCAGTCCCACGCGAGTTCGCCCAGCGCAGCCCGGCCCACCGAGTGCACGCCGTCGACCAGTTCGGCGCACGACCGCAGCACGGCGGCCGGGTCGGTGCCGACCGCTCCGGCGCCGAACGCCGACAACAGCTCGGCCAGGGGAGCGGTGAGCAGATCCGCCCCCGGCGCCGCGGTCACCGCGGGGCCCCGGCGGCGTTCAGCCGTGCCGCCTGGGCGGCGACGACGCGTTCGTAGGCGGCCGCGGTGGCACCCGCGATGGCGCCCATGGCGTCGAAGGTGTCACCGAGACGGGTCAGTTCCGCTCCGTGGCCGCGGTGGGTGGCCGCGAACGCGGCGAGGAACTCGGCGCCGACCGGGCCGAACACCGTCCCGAGCGGTGCCGGATCGGCCGCGCGTGCGTCGGCGGCGGCGTCGTGCAGCCGCTCGCCCAGGGCCGCGGCGGTGTGCCCGAACGCCGCGATCGTCCCGGGCCGGGCGCGTACCACCTCGTGGTTGCCGTTGCCGGTGCCTGCGTCCATTCGGCCTGCTCCCCTCCGTGGAAACGGATCGTCCTTCCACCGCTTGGACGCAGCGGGCGGCGGCCCGGTTCCCTGCGGCCCCGCGGTACGGACGCCACGGGCGAGCGCGTCCCGCTGTCCCGCCACGCAGAGGGCGAACTTGTTCCCCGTCACGGGGTGTGGGACCGTGGACGCGAGCCTGCCTCACCGGGCTCCCGGACGAGGGGCGCCGTACCCGGTGTGCGACAAGACGGCCCGTCGGAGGCTGTGATGTCGTGGTTGGTTCTGGTGGTGTCCGGGGTGCTGGAGGCGGTGTGGGCCACCGCGTTGGATCGGTCCCGGGGACTCAGCCGGCTCGGCCCGTCGGTGGTGTTCGTCGCGGCGTTGGTCGCGAGCATGGCGGGACTGGCGTATGCCATGCGCCGGCTGCCGGTGGGGACGTCCTACGCGGTGTGGGTGGGGATCGGTGCGGTGCTCACCGTGGCGTTCGCGATGGCCACGGGCGAGGAGGCGGTGTCGGCGTCGAAAGTCGTGTTCCTGGGCATGATCGTCGGGGGCGTGATCGGGCTGAAGCTGGTGCACTGAACCCGTTCCGGAGGGACACCGCAACCGTCGGGGCCGGCCGCGAGGAGCACCGGCCCCGGAACCGGGCGCACGAATCCGCGCACGGCAGTGGCGGATCGGCCGTCACGGCGTGCGCGCGCCGGCGCCGTCGGGTCGTCGCGGCATGAGGAAGAAGACCAGCACCGCGACGACGAGCGGCAGCGCCGAGACGATCAGCATGGTGGTCGCGACGCCCTCGGTGAAGTCGACGCCGAGGGTCAGCCCGTGGGCGAGCTGCACCAGGTTGGGGTCGTACCCGGTGGGGCCGCCGCTGTGGGACATCGTCATCGTGACGGCGTGCTCGGCCTGCTCCGCCTCCTGGACCGAGATGCCGCGAGTTTCGGCGTCCTCGAGCACTTCTCGCCGGTAGAACGCGTCGAGCAGCAGGATGTAGACGGTCGGGCCGAGGGCGTAGCCCATCATTCCGAACGCCGGCTGGACGGCGGCGATCGACCCGGTGTTGCCGGTCTCGGCCTGCGAGAGGATCGTGTCGGCGGTCGCGGTTCCGGCCACGAATCCGCCCAGATTGCTGGTCCACGTCGCCACGACGAGCGCCGCGACCGTCATCGTCGGGGCGACCGTCGCCGCCGTCACGAGGCCGCTCAGCACGATGACCAACAGTCCGGTCACCAGCACCGGGCGCGCGGTGTGCGCGGCGATCATCCGGCCGGCCAGCACGCTCGCCGCGGCGATCACGAGCGTGCCGGGAAGGTACAGCAGTCCGACGGCCTGCGAGGACATGCCCAGCACGTAGTCGCCGAGCTGGCCGAGCACTGTTCCCAGACCGGCCGCGAGCAGGTTCACGGTCAGGACCGCGAGCACCGCGAGGACGAAGGCGCGGCGCCCGAACAGCGACAGGTTCAGGGCCGGCTCCGGCGTCCTGCGTTCGTGCCACACGAACGTCGCGGCGGCGGCGACGCTGACGCTCAGGGGCACCCAGGCGCGCGGTTCGGTGAGCCCGTCGGGCACCGCTCCGATCCCCGCCACCAGGCCGAGCAGCGCCACCCCGAACAGACTCACACCGAGGACGTCGACTCCGCCCGCGGCCCGGCGCGGTGGTTCGTCGACGAACCGGACGATCAGTGTCAGCGCGATCAGCGCAAGCGGCGGGGTGACGAGGAACAGCGATCGCCAGCCGAACGTCTCCACGACCCACCCGCCGACCGCCGGAGTGATGCCGTACAGGACCGTGTCGACGGCCATGAGGACGCCGAGAGCCGTCGACCGCAGTTCGGCCGGAACGGAGGCGGTGACGAGCGCCAGCGACAGTCCCAGCAGCGCGGTCAGCGCCAGGCCGTCCAGGAAGCGCATCAGCAGCAGCACCGGATAGTTCGGCGCCAGCGACGACAGCAACCCGACGGCGATGTTGGCGACGAGGGCCCACACGAGCATGCGCGCGAGCCCGAACCGGTCGCCGAGAGTCCCGACCGCGAGGACGGATGCGGCCACCATGAGGGTGGAGGCGGCGGCGAGCATCCCGATCCGGTCGGCGGGAACGTCGAGACCGCGGCCCACGGTGGACAGATTGAGGGTCAGCATCAGCGGGTCGACGGCCGCGATCGCGTAGGCGATCGCGGGACCGAGAACGGTCAGGAGGATCCGGCCGGTGAGGCGCGGCGCGGCCTCGGCGCGTTCGGCCATCACGCACACCCCGTCCTACTCGATGAAGCCCTTCTCCACGAGCCAGTCGTAGGCCACCTCGGCCGGCTCCCGGCCGTCGACGTCGATCTGCCCGTTCAGCTCGATGAGGGTCTCGTCGGTCAGCTCCCGGGTGACGGGTGCGAACAGGTCGGCGATCTGCGGATTCTCGGTGAGGGTCTCCTCGCGGACGACGACGGCCACGTTGTAGATGGGGAAGAACGTGCGGTCGTCCTCGAGCACCGCGAGATCGAGCGCCTCGATCCGTCCGTCCGTGGTGAACACCTCCCCGAAGTTGCATTCGCCCCGGGCCGTCGCCTCGTAGATCGCCCCGGTGTCCAGGGTCTTGATGTTCTCCCGCGGGACCCCGGAGCCGAGGGGGATCCCGTACGTCTCGAGCATCGGCTGCAGGCCGTCGTTGCGGTTGGCGAACTCGGATTCCACGCAGAAGGTGCGTTCGGCGACCGGGATGTTCGCGATGTCGGAGAGGGAGTCCACGCCGAGGCGCTGGGCGTTGCGGCTGGTGGCCGCGAAGCCGTAGGTGTTGTTCATGGGGGCGGGCGGCAGCCACGCCAGATCGTTCTCGCGCAGGTCCTCGTCGCGCACGGCCTGGTACTGGGCCTGCTCGTCCGGGATGGCCTCCTCGTGTCCGAGGTAGGCGATCCAGGCCGTTCCGGTGTACTCCCACTGGAGGTCGACCTGTCCCTCGAGCTGCGCCTGGCGGGAACTGGCGCTGCCGGGGATGTTGGTCAGATCCGTGACGTCCGCACCGGCCGAGCGCAGGAGGATCACCGCCATCTTCCCGAGCAGGACTCCTTCCGAGAAGTTCTTCGACCCGACCGCGACGCTCGCCCCGTCGAGCCGTTGGACGGACTGCAGGGGACCGGCGAGCTCGCCGGTGGGGACGAAGCCGCCGGCGGTTCCGAGTCCGCAGGCGGTCAGGGTCGCCGCGACGAGCAGGGATCCGACGATGCGGGGCAGCAGGATCCGGGTCACCGGCGCAGCCCCTTCGGTTGCACCGTGAGTTCGAGGACCCGGCCCGCCCAGTCGATGAGCAGGGCGAGCAGCGCCACGAGCAGGGCCCCGCTGACGAGCACCGGATACCGGAAGAGGGTGATGCCGGTGACGATGAGGGAACCGAGGCCGCCGGCGTTGATGAACGTGGCCAAGGTGGCGGTGCCCACGAGCAGGACGAGGGCGGTGCGCACGCCGGTCATGATCACCGGTACGGCGAGCGGCAGTTCGACGCGCAGCAGCACCCCGGCGCCGGACATGCCGATTCCGCGGCCGGCCTCGACGAGCGTGGGGTCGATGCCCTCGATCCCGGTGATCGTGTTCCGCAGCACCGGAAGGACGGCGTACAGGGTCAGGGCGACGACCGCCGTTCCGAATCCGAAGCCGAGCCAGATCGCGAGCAACACGATCAGGCCGATGGCCGGGGCCGCCTGGCCCGCGTTGGCGATCCCCACCGCCACGGGTGCGAGTGCGCGTGACCTCGGCCGGGTCAGGGCGATGCCGAGCGGGACGGCCACCGCCACGACGAGGATCGCCGAGACCACGGTGAGCCCGACGTGTTGCCAGAGCAGGGTCGTGATCGTGGTCCAGTCGAGTTGCCGGGCCTCGATCGAGTCGAGGTCGGCGTTGCCCCGCCACAGTGCCCACGCGGCGAACACCACCGCCACCAGGACGGGGATGACGACGAGCAGCCCCGTGTTCTCACGCCCCGCGCCGGCGTCGCGCGAGCGTGTCCCGGTTCCCGCGGCGCGCGACGGCGCGGCCGGCTCGGCGTCGAGGCTCATATGCGGCTCCCGGTGTCGTCGGCGCCGGGCCCCGCCGAGCGTGGACCGGTGGGGCGGATCCGGTTGGTGACGGACTCGAAGTTCACCAATCCGAGGAATTCGTCGTGCCGGCCGGTCACGATCGCGGCCCCGTGCGCCGAGGTGAGCATCGCGTCGAGCGCATCGTTCAACGTGGCGTGCCGATCGAGCGTGATCACGCCTTGCGGTTCGCCGGCCGGGACGGACTCGGCGCCCTCGAGCTCGTGCACCCACAGCCACGCCACCGGCCGCCGTCGCTGGTCGAGGACCACGACGGTGTCGTCGTCGTTCGCCGCGGCGCGGGAGACAGCCTCGGCGGCGGGGCTTCCCACGGTGGCGGTGGTGCCGTCGACGAGGTCGAGGTCGTCGACCCGGCTGAGGGACAGCTGCTTGAGGGTGGACCCGGCGCCGACGAACTTCTCGACGAACCGGTTCGCCGGTGCCGAGAGGATCACCTCGGGGGTGTCGTACTGGGCGACGTGCGCGCCCTCCTCCATGATCAGGATGCGGTTGCCCAGCTTCACGGCCTCGTCGATGTCGTGGGTGACGCACACGATCGTCTTGCGCAGTTCCTCGTGGATGCGCAGCAGCTCGTCCTGCAGCCGGTGCCGGGTGATCGGATCGACCGCCCCGAACGGCTCGTCCATCAGCACCACGGGCGGGTCGGCGGCCAGGCCCCGCGCGACGCCGACCCGCTGCTGCTGGCCGCCGGAGAGCTCCCGCGGGTACCGGTCGCAGTACTTGCCGGGATCCAGGTTGACCAGTTCGAGCAGCTCCACGACCCGGTCCGCGGTCCGTCGCTTGTCCCAGCCCAGCAGCCGGGGCACGATCGAGATGTTCTGGGCGACCGTCATGTGCGGGAAGAGGCTGCCGCCCTGGATCACGTACCCGATCCGCCGGCGCAGGTCGTCGACGTCCGCGGAACGGACGTCCTCACCCCCGATCAGGATGGTGCCGGAGGTGGGTTCGACGAGCCGGTTGATCATCTTCAGCGACGTGGTCTTGCCGCAACCGGACGGACCGACGAACATCACGATCTCGCCCGCCGGGATGTGCAGGCTCAGTCCGTCGACGGCGGGCCGGGCCTGAGCGGGGAAGGTCTTCACCACGTCGACCAGGTCGATGTCGGTGCCGCTGATGCCCCCGGCGGAATGTGCTGGCGTGTTCATCGGGCTCGGATTCCCTTCGAGACGGTGACCTTGCCGATCGCGAGGAGCAGTGCGTCGAGAGCGAGGGCGAGCACGACCACGCCCACCGTGCCCACGAGCGCGGAATTCAGGGCGTTGGCGCCACCGATCTGGGACAGGCCCGTGAAGATGAACGAGCCCAGGCCGGGGCCGAGGACGTAGGCGGCGATGGCGGCGACCCCCATGGACATCTGGGTGGAGACCCGCACCCCGGCGAGGATGACCGGCCAGGCCAGGGGGAGCCGTACGCGGGTGAGCGTGCCGACCTCGCCCATGCCGAGGCCTCGCGCCGACTCGACGAGCGCCCGGTCGACGCCCTGCAGGCCGACGACCGCATTGCGCAGCACGGGCAGCGCCGCGTAGAACGCCACGGCGATGAACGCCGGGGTGACGCCGATTCCGACGAGCGGGATCAGGATGCCGAGCAGGGCGAACGACGGGATCGTCAGACCGATGGCGCTGAGCGCGTTCGCCACCGGTTCGAGCCGCGGGACGCGCGTGACGATGACCGCGATCACGACGGCGACGATCGTGGCGAGGAGGACGGCCTGCACGACCAGGCTCACGTGCTGGTAGGCGCTGAAGGCGATCTGTGCCTTCCGCTCGTCGACGAATTCCCACATGCGCACCCGTCCCGTCTCCCCGCACGCCCGACTGTCACGATGGCACACCTGCGGCGGGCTTCGGGCCGAGACGGAGAACCGCGACGGGGAACCCGGCAGGCACGGACCGTCGATCGCCGCCCGAGGGCGGGTGGTCCGCGGCCCCACTCGGCGGCAGGCACACGGTGGCCGCGTTCTATCCTTCCGGCATGGATTCGCTCGTCGTCGACCATCCGCTCGCCGCCGCTCTCCTCACGACCCTGCGTGACGAGCGCAGCGACAACGCCGCCTTCCGGTACGCGCTGCGCCGGCTGACCCAGATGCTGATCTACGAGGCGATCCGGGACGCCCCGGTGGAGCGGTTCGAGGTGCGCACGCCCGTCGCGAGCACGACCGGTGTGCGCCTGCAGCAGCCCCCGCTGCTGGTGCCGGTGCTGCGCGCGGGGCTCGGCATGGTGGAGCAGGCGCACGCGCTGATCCCGCAGGCGCGCGTGGGCTTCGTGGGGTTGGCCCGGGACGAGAAGACGTTCGAGCCGGTGCCGTACCTCGAGTCGCTCCCGGACGACCTGTCCGGCCTGCCGGTCTACGTGCTCGACCCGATGCTCGCCACCGGCGGCTCCATGGTCCACACGATCGAGCTGCTGGTCACGCGCGGAGCAACCGACGTCACCGCGGTGTGCGTGGTCGCGGCCCCGGAGGGGGTGGCGGCGCTCGCCGACTCCGGTCATCCGGTCCGGTTGGTGACCGCGACGATCGACGAGGGACTCAACGAGGACAGGTACATCGTCCCGGGACTCGGGGACGCCGGCGACCGCCAGTTCGGACCTCGCTGAGGCGGCTCGCGGATCCGCTTGCGCCGCACCGGCGATCCGCATCGCCGCCGAGATAGTCCTGTATGTCCTCTTTGTCTTTTGTGTGACAGGATTACAATAGAGTTTCTTTTGGGATCTGGCGCGGGCCCGCTCCGCGGCATTGCGCGCCTCGCCGGCATCCGGCCCGGAACCCGCGAAACCGCAGGACAGGAAGAGGTTCCGGTCGCGGTGCCGGACGTGAGGGGGTCCGGTCCGGAGCGGCGGTGTGTCCGGCCGATTCCGTCTCGTTTCGGCGAAGATGATCAACTCGCCTTCCGGACGGGGCTTCTGTGGTTACGCTCGCCGAGATCGGTTGGTTCGTCCACTGCCCTCGACCGTCCACGAAAATGAGGTCCGCTCGATGATCAACACCTTCTCCGGCAACAGGTTTCGACAGTGCGCCCGGGCCACCGCACTCGGTGCGGCCGCAGTGCTGGGCATGGTGGTGGGGTCCGGCAGTGCCGGAGCCGCTGTCGACAATGCCCGGACGCTGCCCCTCGGCAACAACAACGCCATCGAAGTGCTCCAGGCCGACACGTCGATCCAGTCCTATCCGCCGCTCGACAGCTCGCCCGTCAGCTTCGAGTTCTTCCACGACGAGGTCGTATCGGTCAACATCACCGGGCCGGACGCGGATTCCTTCCAGGACACCAAACTGACCATCGGATACCAGATCGGCTATCCCGTCGCCCTCAACGGTGCCATCGTGCACATCAACACCCCCAGCCTCGACTGGGAGGTTGGCAACGAGTTCGGCATCGGCGTCGAGCTCGCCCCCGAGTTCGCGCTCGGGCTCGACGCGAGCACCGGCGCGACGATCGGCGGTTCGATCATCCCCTCCCAGGAGATCGAGGTCGATCTTGCGCCCGGCGGCATCACCGACGTGGCATTCGTCCAGGACATGGAGTTCGACGGCAGGGCGGCGACCGTCCGGCTCGCGGGAGTCCACGGCTCGGTCTCGGGAGCGCTCGGCCCGGTCACGATCCGCCCGTACGCCAGGGCTGTCACCTCGAACAACGACACCGTCATCACATACGGGGTGCCGCACCGCCTTTGAGAATCGTCGTCGCTCCGGTGCCGGCTGTGACCGCGACACGCGGGCACCGCCGGCACCGACGTGCGTGGTTACCCGTCGCTCAGCGCGGATGCCCACGCGCGCAACGCCCGTAGGCGCGCCGTCGCGCCGCCGCGGTCACCGTCCGGGGCGACCGCCTCGAGATAGCACTTGAGCTTCGGCTCGGTGCCCGAGGGCCGCACCACGACCCGCACCGACGCCCCCTCGAGTACCACCGCGTCCGTGCGCAGCGGGCCGGCCGCCGTCGCGAGGTCGGTGGCCGTGACCGGCTCCCCGGCGAGTTCGGCCGGCAGCGCGGACCGCAGCCGGCTCATGATCGCCCCGATCCGCGCGAGGTCGGTCACCCGGATCGAGACCTGATCGCCGAGATGCAGCCCGAATTCGCGGTACAGAGCGTCGAGAGCGTCGACGAGCGTGCGCCGCCGGGTCTTCAGCTCCGCGGCGTAGTCCGCGACGACGATCGCCGTGGCGATGCCGTCCTTGTCGCGCACCGCATCCGGGTCGACGCAGTGTCCGAGGGCCTCTTCGTACGCGTACACCAGCCCGTCGCCCGCGCGGGCGAGCCACTTGAAGCCCGTGAGGGTCTGCGCGTAGCGGGCGCCCCGCGCGGCGGCGAGCTTGCCGAGCAGGGACGAGGAGACGATCGTCGTCGCCACCAGTGCACCGCGCGGGGCCCCCGCGAGAATCCGGTCGCCCAGCAGCACCCCGGTCTCGTCGCCACGCAGCATCCGCCAGCCGTCGGGCGTGGGGACGCCCACGGCACACCGGTCGGCATCGGGATCGAGGGCGACGGCGATGTCGGCGCCGACCTCGGCAGCGAGCGCGAGCAGGGCGTCGGCGGACCCCGGCTCCTCCGGGTTGGGGAACTCGACGGTGGGAAAGCGCGGGTCGGGCGCGAACTGTGCGTCGACGACGTGCACGTCGCCGAAGCCGGCCGCGCGCAGGGCTGCCACCGCGGTCTCCCCGCCGACGCCGTGCAGCGGCGTCAGCGCGACGCGGAGTTCCCGCGCCGCGGAGCGCGGCAGCGACGCGACGCGCGCGAGATACCGTGCCACCAGTTCGTCCCCCGCGGGTGCGACGGTGACGCGCGGCACCGACGACGCGTCGCCGACGGCGTCGATCGCCGCCTCGATCTCCCGGTCGTCCGGCTCGACCAGTTGTGCGCCGCCGCGGGTGTAGACCTTGTAGCCGTTGTCCGTGGCCGGGTTGTGCGACGCGGTGATCTGCACACCCGCGACCGCGTCGAGCGTCCGCACGGCGTACGCCGTCACCGGGGTCGGGAGCGGGCGCGGCAACGCCACGACGTCGAAACCGGCGGCCGCGAGAACCTCTGTGGCGGCGGCGAAGAACTCGGCCGATCCGGTGCGCGCGTCGCGGCCGACGACCACGGTGCCGCCGCCGGAGCCGCGCGCGTCGAGCCAGCGGGCCAGGCCCGCGGTGGTGCGGACGACCACGTCCTCGTTCATGCAGTCCGGGCCGTCGCCGACGGGGCCGCGCAGCCCGGCGGTGCCGAAGCGCAGGGTCACAGCCGGCCCGCCAGCTCACGCAGCAGGTCGCCCATGCGGGTGGCGGCGGCCCGTCCCGCCGCAAGGACCTCGTGGTGGTCGAGGTGCTCGCCGGTGATCCCCGCCGCGGCGTTGGTGACCAGGGAGATGCCGAGGACCCGGGCGCCGGCGGCACGCGCGGCGATGGTCTCGTGGACGGTGGACATGCCCACCAGGTCCGCGCCGAGTGTGCGCAACATGCGGATCTCGGCGGGGGTCTCGTAGTGCGGGCCGGGCAGGCCGGCGTACACGCCCTCGCCGAGGGTGGGGTCGATCTCGCGGGCGAGGGCGCGCAACCTCGGGCAGTAGGCGTCGACGAGGTCGACGAACTGGGCGCCGACGAGCGGCGAGCGTCCGGTGAGGTTGAGGTGGTCCGAGATCAGGACCGGCTGACCGACCGCGTGATCGGGCCGGATGCCGCCGGCGGCGTTGGTGAGCACGACGGTGCGCGCGCCGGCGGCGACGGCGGTGCGCACCGGATGCACGACGCGGCTCAGGTCGTGCCCTTCGTAGGCGTGGGTGCGGCCCGCGAGGAGCAGCACCGGGGTCTCGCCGACCCGCACCGAATGCACGGTGCCCGAATGTCCTTCGGCGGTGGGCGGGGCGAATCCCGGCAGTTCGCTCATCGGAACGTCGGCGACCGCCGTGCCGAAGCGCTCCACCGCGGCGCGCCAGCCGGAGCCGAGCACCACCGCGACGGAGTGCTCGGGCACGCCGGTGCGCTCGGCGAGTGCCGCGGCGGCGCGGGCGGCCTCGGCAGGGGGGTCGGCGATGGCGTCGGGTGCTCCCATGTCGGTCGACCCTAGCGCCAACCGTGTTGTTACTCACCGGTAGGTTCTGGCGCTATCCTCTCCGCATGCCATACCTCGAACGCGACGGCGACGTCTTCGTCCTCCACCTCGGCGACCGCTCCGGCGGCGACACCGAGAACCGCTTCCACCCCGACTGGCTCTCCGCCGTCCACGCGCTGCTCGACGAGGTCGTCGCGCACGACGGCCCCGCGGCGCTCGTCACCGCGGCCACCGGGAAGTTCTGGAGCAACGGCCTCGACACCGACTGGATCTTCGGGAACCTCCCCGGGCTGCCGGGTTACCTCGATTCCGTCCACGAGTTGTACGGGCGGATCCTCACCTTCCCCGCGGCCACCGTCGCGGCGGTGCAGGGCCATGCGTTCGGTGCCGGTGCGATGCTCGCGCTGACCCACGACTTCCGCGTGATGCGGGCCGACCGCGGCTTCTGGTGCCTGCCCGAGGTGTCGCTGAACATGCCGTTCACCGTGGGGATGTCCGCACTGCTGCGCGAGCGGCTGCCGATCCAGGCCGCGGTCGAGGCGACCACGACCGGCCGCCGGTTCGGCGGTGGTGACGCCCTCGCGGCGGGCATCGTCGATCGCGCCGTCGACGGCGACACCGTGCTGGCCGCCGCCGTCGAGCGGGCCGCCGCCCTGACCGGCACCCGGGGCGCCAACCTGGCGGGCATCAAGCGCGGTCTGCACGCGCCGCTGATCGCGGCGCTCGAGACGAAGACGGACGAGTCGAACTTCCGCCTCGGGTGAGGTGCCCTCGTTCCGCCCGTGCCAGACTGAGCGGGTGACGAGCGATGCGGACAGGGCGATCGAGGCTGCGTCGGACGGCCTGATCGCCCTGTCGCATTCGATCCACGCCGAGCCGGAACTGGCCTTCGACGAACACCGCAGCGCCGCGAAGATCGTCGAACTGCTGCGCGGCGGCGGATTCGAGGTCCGCACCGGGATCGCCGATCTGCCCACCGCGTTCGACGCCCGGTTCGGCAGCGGGGAACTCGTCGTCGGCATCTGCGCCGAATACGACGCCCTGCCCGGAATCGGGCACGCGTGCGGGCACAACATCATCGCCGCCGCCGCCGCCGGCGCGGGCCTGGGTCTCGCCGCGGTCGCCGACGCCCTCGGCATCACCGTCCGCGTCATCGGCACGCCCGCCGAGGAGACCGGCGGCGGCAAGGTGCTCATGCTCGAGCGCGGTGTGTTCGCCGACGTCGGCATGGCCCTGATGGTGCACCCGGGCCCGTTCGACATCACCGGGGCGACGTCGCTGGCCCTCGCCGACATCGCCGTCACCTACACCGGTCGCGAGGCGCACGCCTCCGCCGCCCCCGAATACGGCCGCAACGCCGCCGACGCCGCGACCGTCGCGCAGGTCGCCGTCGGCCTGCTGCGTCAGCATCTGCTGCCCGGCCAGCAGATCCACGGCATCGTCAGCGACGGCGGCACCGCCCCGAACATCGTGCCCGCGCACACCGAACTGCTGTACTACCTGCGGGCGACGACCGCGGACTCCCTCGCCGACCTGTCCGAGCGCGCCGGGAACTGCTTCGCCGCGGGGGCTCTCGCCGCCGGCTGCACGCACGAGATCCGCACCGTGTCGCCGACCTATACCGAACTGACTCCCGACCCGTGGCTGGTCCGGGCTTATCGTGAGGAGATCATCGGTCTCGGGCGCACGCCGCTGCCCGTCGAGGAGGAAGGATCGCGCCCGCTGGGCAGCACGGACATGGGAAACGTGACGAACGTGGTGCCGGGTATCCACCCGGTGATCGGTCTCGACTCGGGTGGGGCGGTGACCCACCAGGCGGCGTTCGCCGCCGCGTGCGTCACCGCCTCGGCGGACCTCGCCGTCCTCGACGGCGCCCGCGCGCTCGCCGCGACGGCGGCCCGGGCGGCGACCGATCCCACGCAGCGTGCACGGCTGCTCGAGAACGTGGCGCGCCGATGAACCCGTACATCGAGAAGTGGCTGGGCGAGCACACCGACGACCTGTCGGCGTGGCGCCGGCACATCCACGCCAATCCCGAACTGGCCCGTCAGGAGTACGCCACCACCGAGTTCGTCGGGAGCACGCTCGCCGCCGCCGGGCTCGAGCCGAAGGTGCTGCCGCGCGGCACGGGCCTGATCTGCGATCTCGGCCCCGAGGGCCCGCGGATCGCCCTGCGTGCCGACATGGACGCGTTGCCCATGCAGGAGCTGACGGGCCTGCCGTTCGCCTCCACCGTGCCGGGCGTGACACACGCCTGCGGGCACGACGCCCACACCACCGTCCTGCTCGGCACGGCGCTGGCGCTGCACTCGGTGCCCGAGCTGCCGGTGGGTGTGCGGCTGATCTTCCAGCCGGCCGAAGAGGTGATGCCCGGCGGCGCGCTCGACGTGGTCGCCGCGGGCGCGCTCGAGGGGGTGGCCCGGATCTTCGCGTTGCACTGCGATCCGCGGCTCGAGGCGGGCCGGGTCGGGGTGCGGGTCGGGGCGATCACCTCGGCCGCCGACACGGTCGAACTGGTCCTCGACTCGCCGGGCGGGCACACCTCCCGCCCGCACCTGACGGGCGATCTGGTGTACGGGCTCGGCACCGTGATCACCGGGCTGCCGGGCATGCTCAGCCGGCGCATCGACCCGCGCACGAGCACGGTGATGGTGTGGGGCGCGGTGACGGCGGGCAAGGCCGCGAATGCGATTCCCCGCACCGGCATGCTGACCGGCACCGTCCGCACCGGCGACCACGAGACCTGGGAGCTGCTCGAGCCGATGGTGCGCGAGATCGTGCACGGTCTGCTCGCGCCGACCGGCCTGAGCTACGAGCTGGACTACCGGCGCGGTGTGCCGCCCGTCGTCAACGACGAGGTGTCGGCCCGGATGGTCGAGGACGCGGTGCGCGCGATCGACCCGGACGCGCTGGCGGACACCCCGCAGTCCGGGGGTGGGGAGGACTTCTCCTGGTACCTCGAGCAGGTTCCGGGGGCGATGGCCCGGCTGGGTGTGTGGCGGGGGACCGGGCCGAAGCTCGACATCCACCAGCCCGACTTCGATCTCGACGAGCGGGCCCTGGCCGTCGGCGTACGGGTGATGACGAACCTGGTCCTGGGATCAGGTTAGGCTTGCACAACCTGTACGTTGCCTGTGAGTCGTCGCTCACGCCAGGAGGTCCGGATGCATTTTCGACGCAGAGCTGTCGCCGTACTGTCGGCCGGGGTCGTCGCCGCCGTGTTGGCCGCGTGCGGCAGCGACTCGGGATCGGGTGAGTCCGAGGGCGGCTCCACCGGTGCGCTCACCCTGTACTCCGGGCGCAGCGAGAACCTGGTCGGGCCGCTGATCGACCAGCTCGAGGGCACCCTCGGCTTCGAGGTCGACGTCGTCTACGGCAGCACCCCCGAGATCACCGGAAAGCTGGTCGAGGAGGGCGGCTCCTCGCCGGCCGACGTGGTGTTCACCCAGGACGCCGGTGCGCTCGGCCTGCTGGACCAGGCGGGGCTGCTCGAGACGCTGCCGGCGTCGGTGACCGAGCTGGTTCCCGCCGACTACCGCGCCGCCGACGGCACCTGGGTGGCGACCTCCGCGCGCGCCCGCGTGCTCGTCTACAACGACGAGAAGGTGCAGCCGCAGGATCTGCCCACCGGCATCGACGGCCTGCTGGACCCGAAGTGGAAGGGCCAGATCGGCTTCGCCCCGACCAACGCGTCGTTCCAGGCGTTCGTCACCGGGCTGCGCGTCGCGCGCGGCGAGGACGGGGCCCGCGCCTGGCTCGAGGCCTTCAAGGCCAACGAGCCGGTGGCCTTCGAGGGCAACGGCCCGCTGATGGAGGGTGTGGACACCGGCCAGGTCACCCTCGGCCTGACCAACCACTACTACTGGTACGGCCTCGCGGACGAGCGCGGTGCCGAGAACCTGAACGTGCAGGTCTACTACTTCCAGGCCGGTGATCCGGGCGCGCTGGTGAACATCGCCGGGGCCGGCGTGCTGAAGACCACGGACCAGAAGGAGCAGGCGGAGCAGTTCGTCGCCGCGCTGCTCTCGCCCGAGGCCCAGGCCTACTTCGCCGACGAGACGGCCGAGTACCCGGTCGTCGAGGGCGTCGAGACCAAGGACCAGCTGCGTCCGCTGTCGGAGATCGGCAACTCCGACATCGAACTCGCCGAACTCGCCTCGCTCGAGCAGACCCAGGCGTTGCTGCAGGAGCTGGGATTCATCTGATCCAGCTCGCCGCTCTCCGTCCCACCCGGCGCAGCCGGCCCGTTCTCACGCTGGCTGCGCTGGGTGTCTCGGTGTTCGCGCTCGCCCCGGTGGCACACCTGGTCATGCGTGCGTTCGCAGACGGCCCCGACCGCGTGTGGTCGCTGGTGTTCCGGCAGCGCACCCTCGATCTGGTGTGGCGCAGCGGCATTCTCGCGCTCACCGTCACCGTCGCCTGCCTCGTGATCGGCGTCACCGCCGCGTGGCTCACGGCACGCACCGACCTGCCCGGCCGGCGGTGGTTCGCCCTGGCGCTGAGCGTTCCGCTCGCCATCCCGTCGTACGTGTCCGGCTTCGTCTACATCGCCCAGTTCCCCGGCCTCGCGGGTTTCGCGGGGGCCGCGCTGGTCCTCACCGCGGCGAGCTTCCCGTACGTGTACCTGCCGGTGTCCGCCGCGCTGGCCTCGGTCGATCCGGGACTCGAGGAGGTGGCCCGCACCCTCGGCCGGTCCCGGCTGCGCACCACGCTCACCGTGACCCTGCGTCAGGTGTGGCCGACCGCGGCGGCCGGCGGCCTGCTGGTGGCGCTGTACACCCTCAGCGACTTCGGCGCCGTCGCGCTGATGCGGTACGAGGCCTTCACCCTCGCCATCTACGGCAGCTACCGGGGGCTGCTCGACCGCACCCCGGCCGCGGTGTTCGGCTTGGTGCTCGTCGTTCTCGCCGTCGCGCTGACGGTCTCCGAGCGCCGGGTGCGCCGCGGGGCCACCGCGCGCGTCGGTTCCGGCGCCCCACGAGCCGTCGCGGCCGTGCCGCTGGGCGGGCAGCGGTGGACGGCCCTGACGTTCCTCGCCGTCGTGCTGGTGGTGAGCGTCGGCGTGCCGCTGGCCGGACTTGCGCGCTGGCTGTGGTTCTCGCAGCAGGCGGCGATCGACTGGGCGGGGATCTGGACGGCGACGACGTACACGCTGTGGGTGGCGGCCCTGGGGGCGTTGCTGACGACGGCGCTGGCCCTGCCGGTGGGCACCCTGGCGGCGCGTTCGACCTCGCCGGTGGCGCGGTTCACCGAGAGCGCCTCCTACGTCGGGTTCGCGCTGCCCGGCATCACCGTGGGTCTGGCTCTGGTCTTCTTCGGTATCCGGCTGCTGCCGCAGTGGTACCAGCACACCCCGATGCTCGTGATCGGCTACGCGGTGTTGTTCCTGCCGCTCGCCGTCGGGTCGATCCGCGCGGCCGTCGCCTCGATCCCGCTCGGCCTCGAGGACGCGTCCGCGACCCTCGGCAGCGGACGGCTGCGGACCGGCGTCCGGGTGATGATCCCGCTGGCCGCGCCCGGTGTCGTGGCGGGCGCGGCGCTGGCGTTCCTCACCATCGCGAAGGAACTGCCCGCGACGTTGTTGCTCGTGCCGATCGGGGAGGACACCCTGGCGTCACGGATGTGGAAGTACACCGAGACCCTCGAATACGGTTCGGCGGCCCCGTACGCCGCGATCCTGGTGCTCATCGCCGCGCTGCCGTCGCTGGTGCTGGGCCGACTGTTGCGGGGCCGGGTCGATGCGGAAAGTGGCGGTGAGGAATGAGCGGGCTCTCCATCGAGGGCGTATGCGCCCGGTACGGGCGGACCGAGGTCGTCAGCGACGTCTCGCTGACGGTGGAGCGAGGCGCGTTGCTGGCCGTACTCGGGCCCTCGGGCGGGGGCAAGACCACGCTGCTGCGCGTCGTCGCGGGTCTGCACCCGGCGAGCGCGGGGCACGTCGTCGCGGACGGACGCGACCTCACGGCTCTGCCGCCGGAGCGCCGGGGGGTGGGGCTGGTGCCGCAGGAGGGTGCGCTCTTCCCGCATCTGAGCGTGGCGCGCAACGTCGGCTACGGGCTGGTGCAGCCGACGTGGCGATCGATGGTGCGGCAGAAGTCCGTCCGGCACCGCCGCGTGGCGGAACTGCTCGACCTGGTCGGCCTGGCCGGCACCGGTCAGCGCAAGCCGTCGCAGTTGTCCGGCGGCCAGCAGCAGCGCATCGCGCTGGCGCGGGCGCTGGCCCCGAACCCGTCCGTCGTACTGCTCGACGAGCCGTTCAGCGCCCTCGACGCCGGGCTGCGGGCCAGTCTGCGCGCCGAGGTCCGCGCCCTGCTGCGGGACCAGGAGGTCGCCTCCGTGCTGGTCACCCACGACCAGGCCGAGGCCCTGGCCATCGCGGACACGGTCGCGGTGATGCTCGGCGGGCGTGTCGCCCAGGTGGGCACCCCGGAGGAGGTCTATCGGTGGCCCGCGACGCTCGAGGTGGGCGCATTCGTGGGGGATTCGGTCGTGCTCGACGCCGATGCGGACGGCGACCGCGCGCACACGGTGATCGGTGCGGTCCCGCTCGCCGCCCCGGCCCACGGCAAGGGTCACGTGCTCGTGCGCCCGGAACAGGTGCAGGTCGCCGCGGCCGACGAGCCGTCGAAGTTCACCGTGCTCGACATCGCCTTCGGCGGGGCACTGACGGAGGTGCGGGTGACCGGCGCCGGGCAGACGATCCGGGCGCAGCGGGCCGCGTCGCACGACGTGCAGGCCGGGGATCCGGTGACGCTGCGGGTCGGCGTCCCCGTGCCGTTCTACCCGGACCGGCCGGCCGGGGACTAGAAGCTGTCGGGCCGGCCCGGCCCGACGTTGCGGCTGTTGCGGGTGCGCAGGTCGCGCACGTAGTCGGCGGGGGCTCCCGCGATCTCGGCGGCGTCGGCCATCACGCCCAGGTAGCGGGCCGACGGCAGGCCGCCCTCGTACGCGTCGAGGACGTACAGCCAGGCGAGCACGGGACCGTCGTCGGTGTCCACGCGCAGCCGGATCTTGCGGTGGATGCCGAGTTCGGAGCCCTCCCACCGGTCGAGGCTGCGTTCGTCCTCGTCGGGTACGTCGTACAGCACCACGAACACCTTCGAGTCGGGATCCTCGACGACGGTGGCGAGCGCACCCTCCCAGCCGATGTCGCCGCCGCTGAACGTCAGCCGCCAGCCGTGGAGCCAGCCGGTTCCGGCCATCGGCGAATGCGGGCAGCGCTGCAGCATCTGCTCGGGATGCATGTTGGAGCCGTAGGCGGCGTAGATCGGCACGGGGTACAGGCTAATGGCTGACCGTCCGGCGCAGGACACGGGGCGCTGGCCGCTGCGTGGCCGAGTCCGCGTGCGCAGGACGGGGCCGGTGGCATAGCGTGTCTGCGGACGTTCGGCAACCCCGGCGCCCGCACACCCGGACCGAGGACCATCTCGGAATCGATACAGAGGAGAACAATGACCCGGATCGTGATCATCGGCGGCGGCCCTGCGGGCTACGAGGCGGCGCTGGTGGCGGCTCAGTACGGCGCGACCGTGTCACTGATCGATTCGGACGGGGTCGGCGGTGCCTGCGTGCTCTTCGACTGCGTGCCGTCCAAGACGTTCATCGCGTCCACCGGCATCCGCACCGACATGCGCCGAGCCGCCGACCTCGGCGTCCAGCTCGAAAGCTCCGGGGTGGCGCTGCCCGAGGTCAACGCCCGGGTCAAGAGCCTCGCCCGCGCGCAGTCCGCGGACATCCGCACCAAGCTCGAGGCGGCCGGCGTGCAGTTGCTCAGCGGCCGCGGCGAGCTCATCGACAGCCAGGTCGGGATGGCGGCGCACCAGGTGCGCGCCAACCTCTTCACGGGCGAGGAGCGGATCCTCGACGCCGACGTCGTGCTCATCGCGACCGGCGCGAGCCCGCGGGTGCTGCCCGGCGCGGAGCCGGACGGCGACCGCATCCTCAACTGGCGTCAGCTCTACGACCTCGACGCGCTGCCCGAGCACCTCGTGGTCGTCGGTTCCGGTGTCACCGGCGCCGAGTTCGTCTCCGCCTACACGGAGGTCGGTGTCCAGGTGACGCTGGTCTCGAGCCGCGACCGGGTGCTGCCGCACGAGGACGAGGACGCCGCCCTCGTGCTCGAGGACGCCTTCGCCGAGCGGGGCGTGAACCTGGTCAAGCACGCCCGTGCCGACGCCGTCGAGCGCACCGCGAACGGGATCCGGGTCAAGCTGGCCGACGGGCGCATCGTCGAGGGCAGCCATGCCCTGATGACGGTCGGCTCGGTGCCGAACACCTCCGACCTCGGGCTCGAGAAGGTCGGCCTGCAACTCGACCGGGGCGGTTACCTCCAGGTCGACCGGGTCTCGCGCACGTCCGTCTCGGGTATCTACGCCGCCGGCGACTGCACCGGGCTGCTGCCGCTGGCGTCGGTGGCCGCGATGCAGGGCCGCATCGCGATGTACCACGCCCTCGGCGAGGGGGTGAGCCCGATCCGGCTCAAGACCGTCGCCTCGGCGGTGTTCACGCGGCCCGAGATCGCCACGGTCGGCGTCAGCCAGGCCGCGATCGACAACGGCGAGGTGCCGGCCCGCACCGTGATGCTGCCGCTGCACACCAATCCCCGTGCGAAGATGTCGGGGCTGCGCCGCGGCTTCGTGAAGATCTTCTGCCGTCCCGCCACCGGCGTCGTGATCGGTGGCGTGGTGGTCGCCCCCACCGCCTCGGAGCTGATCCTGCCCATCGCGATCGCGGTGCAGAACAATCTCAGCGTCGACGATCTCGCCCACACCTTCTCGGTGTACCCGTCGCTGACCGGGTCGATCACCGAGGCGGCGCGCCAGCTGATGCGGCACGACGACCACCTGGACTGAGCGGGATGACCGGCGTCGACGTTCTTGACTCTCTCGCTGGGGGAGGGTCGACGGTGGACGCATGCGAACGAACAGCATCTTCCCCGTGGTCCCCGCTCACGACGTCGCCCGCAGCCGCGACTTCTATGCCGGGCTGCTCGGTCTGCGTGTGGTTTTCGACAGCGGCTGGTATGCGCAGCTGCAGGCGGCGACCGACGAGACCGTGCAGCTCGGTCTCGTGGCACGCGGCCACGAGACGATTCCCCGAGCCCACCTCTCCGCTCCCGCCGGCGTGCTGATCTCGGTGGAGGTCGACGACGTGGACGCCGTGTATGCGCGCGCCGGCGACCTCGCACTCCCGGTCGCGTTGGAACTGCGCGACGAGGACTTCGGGCAGCGGCACTTCATGACCGTCGATCCCGACGGCCTGCTCGTCGACGTCATCACGGTGATCCCGTACGCGCCGGAGGTTGCCGGAAGCGGGGCGGTGGTGACCGGGTGAGCCCGGCCGACGGATGGCTGAGCATCGGCGAGTTCGCGCGGATGTCCCGGCTGAGCGTCAGGACGCTGCGCCACTACGACCGCGAACGGCTGCTCGCTCCAGGCCGGGTCGATCCGCGTACCGGATACCGGTACTACTCGCGCGAGCAGCTCGCCTCGGCTCTGCGCATCGCGGTATTGCGCAGAGCCGAGGTATCCGTCCCCGCGATCCGTCTCCTCCTGCAGGACCCCGGACACACCGAGGTCGTCCTCGCCGCGGAGCGGGAACGGATCGAGCGCGAGGCCGCCCGTAAGCACCGGGCGCTCGCCCTCGTCGCCTCCCTCGCCGAGGCCGAAGCCGGCGGCCTCGCCGTGCGCCGGCACTGGATCGAGGATCGAACGGTCTTGTGGCGCAATGGGGAATCGACCGCCGAATCTCTGGATTCGGATGTGACGAACCTCGTGACGGCGCTGCTGGCCGACGCGTCGAGCGCCGGGCTGCCCACCGACGCGCCGGTGGTGGGGCAGTACCCGGCCACCCTCGACGGCGTGGTGCAGTTTGGCGTCGGTCTCGAGTTGCGGTCCCCGCTCGGACGTGCGGAAACTGCCACGACGACGCTGCCGGGCGGGACTTTCGCGGGCGTGGACTTCGTCGGTCCGGTCGCGCTGCTGCCGGTCGCCTACCACGCACTGTTCGGGTGGCTCGACGAGCGCGGTCTCGCGGCCGAGGGGCCGTTCCGGGAGTACTACCTCACCGACCCGCGTGACGTCGCTGCCGATGCGATGCGTACGCGGGTGCTGCACCCCCTGCCGGGTGAGCACGTTTCGGGATGAAGGTTCCCCGAGGCCGGCGCGCCGCGGCTCCCGCGCCGGCTTCGCCCCACCGGATCAGGGTTCCATAGTGTGGGATCCGCATTCCACGCTATGGGCAGGTGGTGCTACGGTGGGGCGAGGACCGGATCCGGTCCGTCATCGACAGCCTCGCGCCGACCGCGGACCCGGGACGAAAGAGGTCTTCTCTCAACCCGTCCAGGAGTTCCCGTGTCCGTCGAGGGCAGTATCCGCACCGCCCGCAGGTTGCGCGGCCTGCGCAGCTCCGCCATCCGTGATCTGCTCGCCCTGACCGCCCGACCGGACGTCCTCAGCCTCGCCGGCGGGCTCCCCGCGCCCGAGCTGCTGCCCACCGCGGAGATCGCCGACGCGGCCGCCACCGTGCTCCGTGACCCGGCTGCCGCCCAGTACGCCGCGACCTCCGGTCGCGGCGACCTGCGCGCCGTGCTCGCCGCGCGGGAGGGCGAGCGGCTCGGACGCGCCGTCCACCCGGACGAGGTCGTCGTCACCCACGGCTCCCAGCAGGCGCTGAGCCTGCTCGCTCAGGTGCTGCTCGACCCGGGTGACACGGTGATCGTCGAGGAGCCCGCGTACACCGGTGCGCTGCAGGTCTTCCACGCCGCCGAGGCCCGCGTGGTCCCGGTACCGCTCGACGACGACGGCATGGACACGGAGGCGCTCGAACGCCTCCTGGCGGCGGGGGAGTGGCCGGTGCTCGTGCACACCGTCGCCACGTTCCACAACCCGCGCGGGGTCGTGTTGTCCGCGGCTCGGCGCCGGCACCTCGCGGCCCTCGCCGACCGGTACGGATTCCGCGTCGTCGAGGACGATCCGTACGGCGAGCTGTGGTTCGGACAGGCACCTCCGGCGCCCGTCGCGTCCTGGTCGGACCGCGTCGTCCGGCTCTCGAGTGCCTCGAAGACCCTCGCCCCGGCATTACGGGTGGGCTGGCTGCACGGCGACCGGCGGCTGTGCGCGGCCGTGGAGCTGCTGAAACAGGGCGCCGATCTGTGCGGCTCGTCCCTGACCCAGGCGATCGCCGCCGCGCTCCTCGCCGACGGGCCCTGGTACGCCGGGCATCTCGACCGGCTCCGGGGCACCTACGGCGCCCGGGCCACGGCGCTGTCGACCGCCCTCGCCGCGGAGTTCGGCGACGCGGTCGTCTCCTCCGCCGTGCGCGGCGGCATGTTCACCTGGGTGCGGTTCGCCGGTGAGCTCGACACGGCCGAGTTGCTGCCCGTCGCGGCCGAGCACGGTGTCGCGTTCGTGCCGGGGACCGCCTTCGCGGTGTCCGGGGACCACGGTCGCACTGCACGGCTGTGCTTCGCCACCGCCGGGGAGGCCGACCTCGCCGAGGCGGCGCGCCGGCTCGGCCGCGCCGTGCGCGCCCTGCAGCACAGGACGGCCCGTGCGTAACGCGGCTCAGGCCCAGCCGTAGGTCCGCTCGACCGCCTTGTTCCACTCGGCGTAGAGCCGCTCCCGCTCGGCGGCGTCCATCTTCGGTTCCCAGGTGCGGCCGGCCGCCCAGTTGCGCCGGATGTCGTCCTCGCCGTCCCAGAAGCCGACCGCCAGGCCCGCCGCGTAGGCCGCGCCGAGCGCGGTGGTCTCGGCGACCACGGGCCGGACCACCGGGGCGCCGAGGATGTCCGATTGGAACTGCATCAGGGTTTCGTTGACGACCATCCCGCCGTCCACCTTCAGGGTGTGCAACTCGACGCCGGAGTCGGCGTGCATCGCCTCGATCACCTCGCGGGTCTGGTAGGCGGTCGCCTCGAGCGCGGCGCGCGCCAGGTGCCCCCGGTTGACGAAGCGGGTGAGCCCGGCGATCACGCCGCGCGCGTCGGGGCGCCACCGCGGCGCGAACAGGCCGGAGAACGCCGGCACGAAGTACGCGCCGCCGTTGTCGGGGACGGTCGCGGCGAGATCCTCGATCTCCGCGGCCGTGCGGATGAGCCCGAGATTGTCGCGCATCCACTGCACGAGCGACCCCGTGACCGCGATCGAACCCTCGAGGGCATACACCGCCGGGGCGTCGCCGACGCGGTAGCAGACGGTGGTCAGCAGCCCGTGCTCGCTCCGGACCGGCGTCGTCCCGGTGTTGAGGAGCAGGAAGTTCCCGGTCCCGTAGGTGTTCTTCGCCTCGCCCGGCGACAGGCACGCCTGGCCGAACGTCGCGGCCTGCTGGTCGCCGAGGATGCCCGCCACCGGGACGCCGGCGAGCGGCCCGCGTTCGCGGGCGTACCCGTAGATCTCCGACGAGCTGCGGATCTCCGGCAGCATCGACATCGGGATCCCGAAGTCCGCGCAGATGTCCGGATCCCATTGCAGCGTCTCAAGATTCATGAGCATCGTGCGAGAGGCGTTGGTGACGTCGGTGAGATGCACTCCCGGCTGCCGGTTGCCCGCGCCGGTGCCGCCGGTGAGGTTCCACAGGATCCAGCTGTCCACCGTCCCGAACGCGAGCTCGCCGGCCTCCGCCTTCTCCCGGGCGCCCTCGACGTTGTCGAGGATCCACCGCACCTTCGGGCCCGCGAAGTACGTCGACAGCGGCAGGCCCGTGGCCTTGCGATACCGGTCCACGCCCGCGTCGCCGGCGAGCTGCTCGACCAGGCGATCGGTGCGGGTGTCCTGCCACACGATCGCGTTGTGGACGGGCCGGCCGGTGGAGCGTTCCCACACGACCGTCGTCTCGCGCTGGTTGGTGATGCCGATCGCGGCGATGTCGGCGCGTGTCAGATCCGCCTTCGCCAGGGCCAGGGCGGCGACTTCGCGGGTGTTGAGCCACAGCGTTTCCGGATCGTGTTCCACCCAGCCGGCGCGGGGGAGGATCTGCTCGTGTTCGGTCTGGGCCCAGGCCACGATGCGGCCGTCGTGGTCGAAGATGATGCAGCGGCTCGACGTGGTCCCCTGATCGATCGCGGCGATGTATCGGGTCACGGCAACCTCTCCGGGCGTATGGTTCGGGACGGCAGTCTGCGGACGAACCTACTAGCCTGAGTGCGGAAACGTCGGCGACTCACGGGAGCGATGCGGTGACCAACCAACCAGGCGTCCAGATTCTCGGGCCGCAGCAGCGCCGTGACGCGTGGCGACGGCTCGGTTCGGAGCAGTTCGACGTGGTGGTCATCGGCGGCGGCGTCGTCGGCGCCGGTGCCGCCCTGGACGCCGCCACCCGCGGGTTGAAGGTCGCCCTCGTGGAGGCACGGGACTTCGCCTCCGGCACGTCGAGCCGCTCGTCGAAGATGTTCCACGGTGGGCTGCGGTATCTCGAGCAGCTCGAGTTCGGGCTCGTCCGCGAGGCGCTGCGGGAACGCGAGCTGTCGCTCTCGACGCTGGCGCCGCATCTGGTCAAGCCGTTGAAGTTCCTCTTCCCCCTCACCCACCGGGTGTGGGAGCGCCCGTACATTGCCGCGGGCATCTTCCTGTACGACCGGATGGGCGGCGCCAAGTCCGTGCCCGCGCAGAAACACCTGACCCGCTCCGCGGCGTTGCGCATGGCGCCCGGGCTCAAGCGCGACTCGCTCGTGGGCGGGATCCGGTACTACGACACCGTCGTCGACGACGCCCGTCACACCATGACCGTGGCCCGCACGGCCGCGCACTACGGCGCCGTGGTGCGGACCTCGACCCAGGTGGTCGGGTTCCTGCGCGAGGCCGACCGCGTCTCCGGCGTGCGGGTGCGCGACTCGGAGGACGGGTCGGTCACCGAGGTGAAGGGGCACGTGGTGATCAACGCCACGGGGGTGTGGACCGACGAGATCCAGGCCCTGTCCCGGCAGCGCGGCCGGTTCCGGGTGCGCGCCTCGAAAGGCGTGCACATCGTGGTGCCGCGCGACCGGATCGTCAGCGACTCGGCGATCATCCTGCGCACCGAGAAGTCGGTGCTGTTCGTGATCCCGTGGGGCAGCCATTGGATCATCGGCACCACCGACACCGATTGGAACCTCGACCTCGCCCACCCGGCCGCGACGAAGGCCGACATCGACTACATCCTCGACCACGTGAACCGGGTCCTGGTCGTCCCGCTGACCGACGACGACATCGACGGCGTGTACGCGGGCCTGCGGCCGCTGCTGGCCGGGGAGAGCGACGAGACGTCGAAGCTGTCGCGCGAGCACGCCGTCGCCCGGGTCGCACCCGGCCTCGTGGCGATCGCCGGCGGCAAGTACACCACCTACCGCGTGATGGCCGAGGACGCCGTCGACCTGGCGGCGGAGGACATCCCCGCGCGGATCGCCCCGTCCATCACCGAGCGGGTGCCGCTGGTGGGTGCCGACGGCTATTTCGCGCTCGTGAACCAGACGATGCAGCTCGCCGAGCGGTACGGCCTGCACCCGTACCGGGTCAAGCATCTGCTCGACCGGTACGGGTCGCTGATCGACGAGATGCTGGAACTGGCGGCCGACCGTCCCGAGCTGCTCGAGCCGCTCACGGATGCGCCGCAGTACCTGCAGGTGGAGGTCGTGTACGCGGCGGCCGCGGAGGGAGCGCTGCATCTCGAGGACATCCTCGCCCGCCGCACCCGCATCTCCATCGAGTACCCGCACCGCGGCGTGCACTGCGCCGAGCAGACGGCCCGCCTGGTCGCCCCCGTCCTCGGCTGGGATGCCGCGACGGTGGAGCAGGAGATTGCGACCTACCGGGCCCGGGTCGAAGCGGAGATCCGCTCGCAGAGCCGGCCCGACGACGAGTCCGCCGATGCGCTGCGGGCCGCCGCCCCGGAGGCCCGCGCGGAGATCCTCGAGCCGGTCCCGACGGGCGTCTGAGGCGCCACCGGCGCGCGTCCCAGCCCTGTCGGTGGCCGGGAAGGTCGGTGGCCGGGAAGGTCAGTGGGTCAGGATGACCTTGACGAGCACCACGGTCGCGGCAACCGCGGTGAGTGCGACGGCACTCACCAGTGAGGTCCGCCCCGGCCGCTCCCCGTTGAGGCGGCCGATGACGAAGACGATGCCACCGATCCGCAGCAGCACGGCGACCTCGGCGAGCAGCTGGGCCGTGCGCGGCTCGAGCCAGCCCAGCCAGCCGAGTCCCAGGATCACGCACGGCAGGACCGCCGAACTCAGGATCGGCACCGAATTGCGCAGTTCGGCGATCTTCTCCGCCCGGGTCAGCGGGGTCCCCTGGCGCACGGTGTGCCCGACCGCCTCGGCGAATGCGTGGGCGACGAACGTCGACAGCGCCGTACCGAGCACGATCGCGATGCCGACGTACTTCGGGCCGGTGATGATCGGTACCAGCGCCGCGAGCACCAGGACGTTGCCGTAGATGTAGGCGCTGATACGGCTGGCGGCGTTGTCCCGGTCCAAAGGTGTGCGCCGGGAGAACAACGGACCGTGCAGGAGCGCGTGGGCATCGGAGTCCATGCCGACAAGGGTGACAGACGGCGGTCGCACGGAGCCTGCGACCGCACACATTCGCTGCGTCCGGGCCGCGGCGTAGGATCCGACGACGCAGGTGGTCGACGACGGGATCGCGGTGGTGGAGAGGGTGCGACGGCGCTGGGGCGGCACCGACATGGCGGAACGCCGGCGGGCACGCCGCGACGCGCTGCTCTCGGTGGGCATCGATCTGCTCGGCGCGCCCGAGGGGCCGGCGGTCAACGTGCGCGCCGTGTGCCGGGCGGCCGGACTGACGGAACGGTACTTCTACGAAAGCTTCGACGACCGGGACGCGTTCGTGCGCGCCGTGTATGCCGCCGTCGGCGAACGGGTGCGCACGGCGCTGGAGACCGCGGTCGGTACGGCCCCGCGACCGGGGGATCTTCCCGAGGCGGCGGTCCGGGCCTTCGTCGAGCTGATCGTCGACCGCCCGGCCCTGGGCCGGGTGCTGCTGCTCGGCCCGCTGCGGGAGCCGTCGCTCGGTAGTCAGGGACTCGACCTCGCTCCCACGTTCGTGCTGCTCGTCCAGCAGCAGCTCACGGCGATCGCCGACCGCGAGGAGCGGCACATGGTGGCGGTCGGGCTCGTCGGGGCGCTGACGAGCCTGTTCATCGGCTATCTGGACGGCACCGTCGCGGTGTCGCCGGAGCGGTTGGTGCGGCACTGCGTGGGCCTGCTCGTCCAGGCCGGAAGTGTAGGGCCGCAGGCGGAGGGGTATTCGCGAGACGACGGCACGCTCGACGAAGGGAGGGGCATCATGCCCAGGTCGTCGATCAAGGACGAGAAGCTGTATCAGGAACTGCGCGACGACGGCGCCTCCAAGGAGAAGGCCGCCCGGATCTCGAACGCGGCGGCGAAGCGCGGCCGGTCCTCCGTCGGCCACAAGGGCGGTACGTCGGGGTCCTACGAGGACTGGACCGTCGACGAGTTGAAGAAGAGGGCCAAGGAGCTCGGGATCTCGGGTTACTCGTCCAAGCGCAAGGGCGAGCTCATCGACGCGCTGCGCAACCACTGAGCTGCGCAACCACCGAGCTGCGGGACGACCGAGCCGGCGGGACGCGCCGGCTCAGCCGTCCCCGTCGCGCGGCTGACAGTGCGGGCACCAGTCGATCTTGCGATCCGGGTCGCTCGCCGACCCCAGCATGCCGGTCCGGATCGTGGTTCCGCACCGGCGGCACGGCTTGCCCGCGCGTCCGTATACCCATGTGCCCCGGCCGGGCCGGCGGTCGCCGGTGGTGATCCGGCTGACGCGGTCCCGGTTGAACACCAGCAGGCGGTGCGCCAGATCGACCCAGGCGGCCGCATCTCCCGCGTCCGCGACCGGTGTCGACGGGTGCACGCCCCGCAGGAAGCACAGCTCGCACCGGTACACGTTGCCCACCCCGGCCATCACCCGTTGATCGAGCAGCGCCAGACCGACGGGTCGGCCCGGATCGCGCATCAGGTTCGCGGCGGCGGCTGCCGGGTCCCAGTCCGGGCCGAGCAGATCGGGTCCCAGGTGTCCCACGGCCTCCTCCTCGCGGTCGCGGTCCAGCACCTCGACGATCCCGAGGTCGAAGCCCACGGCCTCGGCGTCCGCGACCGCGAGCACGATCCTGGCGTGATATCCCTGACGGCGCCAGCGGGTCCCGGGCGCGTGGACGTCCCACACCCCCTCCATCTTCAGGTGGGTGTGGAGGGTGTGCGCACCGACGCGGATCAGAAGATGCTTGCCCCGGGCGAGCACCTCGTCGACCACGGTGCCGGTCAGATCGACCGTCGCGTACCGGGGCACGCGGATGTCGCAGCGCGTCAACGGCTTTCCCGCGAGGGCGCGGCGCAGCCGGGTGGCCGCCTGGAAGACGGTGTCGCCCTCGGGCATCAGGCCCTCAACCGGAAACCGCGGGGGGTGGCCGAGAAGCCGGCCTCGGCGAGGAATTCCGCGAACAGGTGACCGTGAATGGAACTGCCGTCGACCTTCTCGACGACGAGCGTGTCGAGGCCCCCGCCCTTGACCGACCCGGCCAGTGACGCGCACGCACCGCGGAGAGTCCCCGGGTCCTCGGTGAACGTCAGTACCGTGCGGCCGCCGCGTTCGACGAACAGACCCAGCTCGCCGTCGACGAGCACCACCAGCCCCCCGGCCTTGCGGCCGGGGCGGTGCCGCGGCGAGTCCTCGGGCGCTGCCGACTTCGGCCAAGGCAGTGCCGCGCCGTACGGGTTCGCCGGGTCGCACGCGGCCAGCGTCACCGCGGGTGTGCCGGTGTGGCGGCCCTCGAGCGACTCGCCGTAGGACCGCAACCGGTCCACGACCTCCGGGGTGGAGAACTGCGCACCGCCGAGCGTGTCGACGAAGTAGCCGCGGCGGCACCGCCCCGTCTCCTCGAACCGGCTCAGTACCTTGTACATAAGAGCGAAGCCGCCCGGCACGCCCTCGGCGACGACCGCGCCGCGGGTGACCACACCGTAGCGCTCGAGCAGCAGGTCCGCGGCGGCGTGGGCGCGCACCGTCGGATCGGTTTCCCGGTCGGGCAGCAGCGACCACCGCCCACCGACCGTCGGTGGCCCGGTCCGGCTCGGCAGCGCCGGACGGCCGCGGTACATCCGGGCGCGCGGGGCGCGTCGGGGCGTGCGGTGCGCGGGGGTCGCGCGGGAGGTGTCGCCGACGAGGGCGCGCAGCGCGGCCGGTGTGTCCCCCGAGACGAGGCCGGCCCACACGAGATCCCACAGTGCCGAGGCGGTTTCCGTGTCGGTGGTGCCGAGGGCCTCGGTGAGCTGACGGAAGAAGAACGCCCCGCCGCCCGCGAGCGTGTCCAGGATGCCGCGGTGGACGTCGGTCTGTTCGATCTCGGCCGCCGGCGCGAGGGTCAGGGGGGCGGTGTCGGTCAGGTGCAGCGACACCCAGCCGTCCTTGCCGGAGATCTGCCCCGACCCCGCCCACAGCACCTCGCCCGTCGTGGTGAGTTCGTCGAGCATCGCGGGGGAGTAGTCCCGCACCCGCGGCGCGAGGATCAGCGGCTCGAGAGCGCTCGCCGGCACCGGCACCCCGGCCAGTTGCTCGACGACCGCGGCCACCCCGTCCACCCCGCGCAGGCCGCCGCCCACGTGCTGCCACGCCGGCAGGAACCGGCCGAGGGTGGCGGTGCCGACCGGCTCCACCTCGTGTCGTGCCGCCGCGAGCGACCGTCGCCGCAGCCGCCGCAGCACCTCGGTGTCGCACCACTCGGCGCCCGTCGTGCCGGGCCGGAACTCACCTGCGCTGACCCGCTTCTCGGCGGCCAGCCGGTGCAGCACGTCCTGCACCACCGCGGTGCCGAGCCCGAACCGGGCCGCCGCCTCCGCCGCGGTGAACGGGCCGTGGGTGCGGGCGTACCGGCCGATCAGGTCGCCCAGCGGATCGGGCACCGGCTCGACGAACGCCGTCGGCACGCCGATCGGCAACGGCACCCCGAGCGCGTCCCGGAGACGCGAGGCGTCCTCGATGGCCGACCACCGCTCGTGGCCGGCGAAGGACACCTTCAGCACCCGTCGCTGCACATCCAGCTCGTCGAGCCATGCGGCGGGATCGGCCGTGGTGCGCTCGGCGATCTCGGTCTCGGTCAGCGGGCCGAGCAGCCGGAGCAGGTCCGCGACACCTTCGGCGTCGCGGGCCTTGCGGTCCGGGGCCAGGTGCTGCAGCTCCAGTTCGGCCCGGGCAATGACGTCGGCGTCGAGCAGTTCCCGCAGCTCCACACGCCCGAGCAGTTCGGCGAGCAGTGTCGAGTCCAGCGACAGGGCCGCGGCGCGCCGTTCTGCCAGGGGGCTGTCGCCCTCGTACATGAACGCGCCGACGTAGTCGAACAGCAGTGAGGTCGCGAACGGTGACGCGGTGGCCGTCTCGACCTCCACGATGCGGACCTGCCGCCGGGCGACGCGGCCGAGCAGGTCCCGCAGGGCGGGCAGGTCGTAGACGTCCTGCAGGCATTCCCGCACCGTCTCGAGCAGGATCGGGAAGGTGGGGTAGCGACGGGCCACGTCGAGCAGCTGCGCCGAGCGCTGCCGCTGCTGCCACAGCGGCGCCCGCTTGCCGGGCGTGCGCCGCGGCAGCAGCAGTGCCCGCGCCGCGCACTCCCGGAAGCGGGAGGCGAACAGCGCCGAGCCGCCCACCTGCTCGGTGACCAGGTCCTCGATCTCGTCGGTGTCGAAGGCGAACACCTCCGCGCCGGGCGGGGCGTCCTCGGTGTCGGGGAGCCGGACGATGATGCCGTCGTCCGAGGCCGTGGGCGCGGCCTCGACGCCGTACCGGTCGAGCAGCCGTGCGCCCACGGCGAGCGCCCACGGCGCGTGCACGCGCATCCCGTACGGGGAGTGCAGCACGAGGCGCCAGTCGCCGAGTTCGTCGCGGAACCGCTCGACCACCAGGGTCCGGTCGGTGGGCAGGTGGCCGGTGGCGTTGCGCTGCTCCTCGAGCAGCCGTGTCAGGTTGGCGGTCGCGTTGTCGTCGAGGCCGCCGCGACGGCACCGGGCGGCGGCGTCCTCCGGATCGGCGTGCCCCAGTTCGCGCACGAACGCCCCCAGGGCGGCGCCGAGTTCGGCCGGGCGGCCGACTCCGTCACCGTGCCAGAACGGCAGCCTGCCGGGCTGCCCGTAGGCGGGGGAGACCAGCACCCGGTCGAAGGTGATCTCCTCGATGCGCCAGCTCGTCGCGCCGAGCGCGAACACGTCGCCCACCCGGGACTCGTACACCATCTCCTCGTCGAGTTCTCCGACCCGGGTGGCCTTCTCGCCGACCATGTACACGGTGAACAGGCCGCGGTCGGGGATCGTGCCGCCCGAGGTGACGGCCAGCCGCTGCGCGCCCGGCCGGCCGGTGAGGGTGCCGGCGGTGCGATCCCACACCACCCGGGGCCGCAGCTCGGCGAACTCGTCCGACGGGTACCGCCCGGCCAGCAGGTCCAGCGTCGACTCGTACGCCGAGCGGGGCAGCGTCGCGAAGGAGCCGCTGCGCCGCACCGTGTCGAACCACTCGTCCACGTCGAGCGGCTCGAGGGCGACCGCGGCGACGGTCTGCTGGGCGAGCACGTCCAGCGGGTTGGCCGGCACCTGCAGGGCCTCGATGTGCCCGCCCACCATCCGTTCGACCGTGACCGCGCAGTGCACCAGGTCGGTGCGGTGCTTGGGGAACAGCACCCCGCGGGAGACCTCGCCCACCTGGTGGCCCGCCCGCCCGACGCGCTGCAGTCCGCTCGCCACCGACGGTGGTGCCGACACCTGGATCACGAGGTCGACCGCACCCATGTCGATGCCGAGTTCGAGGCTCGAGGTGGCGACGACGCAGCGCAGCCGCCCGGACTTCAGGTCGTCCTCGATCAGCGCCCGCTGGTCCTTGCTCACCGAGCCGTGGTGCGCCCGCGCCAGCAGCGGCTGCGCGCCGAACGCGACCTCGGTGGGCGCCCCGATCTGCGCCGGGGGCGGGGGCCGGCGGTCCACCGCCTCCCCCTCGCGTTCGGCGTGGATCTCGTTGAGCCGGGCCGTCAACCGCTCGGCGAGGCGGCGGGAGTTGGCGAACACGATGGTGGAACGGTGCGCGACGATGAGGTCGACGATCTGCTCCTCGACGTGCGGCCAGATCGACCCGGCCTGCGGAACCCCCGGCATCCCGTCGTCCGAGGGTTCCGGCTGCACGCCCAGTTCGGTCATGTCCTCGACGGGCACCCGCACCGTGAGATCCCACGTCTTGGCGGACGGCGGGGCGACGATGCGGATCGGCGCGGTCCCGGCGAGGAACCGGCCCACCTCCTCGTGCGGGCGCACCGTCGCCGACAGGCCGATCCGCTGCGCCGGCCGCCCGAGCAGCAGATCGAGCCGTTCGAGAGAAAGAGCAAGGTGCGCACCGCGTTTCGTTCCGGCGACGGCGTGCACCTCGTCGACGATGACGGTCTCCACGCCGGCGAGCGTCTCGCGCGCCGCGGAGGTGAGCATGAGGAACAGCGACTCGGGGGTGGTGATGAGGATGTCCGGCGGGGTGCGGATCAGGGCGCGCCGGTCCGCCGCCGACGTGTCGCCCGAGCGTACGCCGACGGTGATCTCCGGCGGCTCGAGGCCGAGCCGCCGCGCGGTCTGGGTGATGCCGACCAGCGGCGAGCGCAGGTTCCGTTCCACGTCCACCGCGAGGGCCTTGAGCGGGGAGACGTAGAGCACGCGGGTGCCGGAGTGCTCGGTCGGGGTGGCCGCGAGGCGGTCGAGCGACCACAGGAACGCCGAGAGTGTCTTACCCGACCCGGTGGGGGCCACCACCAGGGTGTGCGCGCCGGACGAGATCGACTCCCAGGCCCCGAGCTGCGCGGCGGTCGGGGCCTCGAACGCGCCCGCGAACCACTGCCGGGTGGGCTCGGAGAAACGGGTCAGGACGTCGGTCACCGTTCCATGGTGCACCGCCGGTACGACACGCCGGAGGTTTCCCGGACGCCGCGCTCGTGCCGGTGGCCCCCGGCCGGCGGGTCGGGGGCCGGACGTCAGTCGGCCAGCGCGAACCGAGCGAGCTGCGCGCAGTGGTGAGCCGACCATCGGCACTTGCCGTTGCGCATCACGCGTCCGACGAGTGCGGCGGCGGCCGGCTCCCACGGCACGGCGGCGAACTGCGCGCGGCTGGCGGGTCCGTCGGACCAGCCGATCGACACGACCGGCCCGTCGGGGCGGAACCGCAGGTCCGAGTGGGCCGCCGCGAGCACGTCCACGCTCGTTCCGGCGGCCGCCTCGAGGTCGTCGACGGCCACGGTGACCCGGCCGCCGATCCGGCGGGGCTGCGCCGCCGGGGCCTCCACGTACAGCCCCGCGGCCTCGATCGCGCCGACGTGCACGCTCACCAGCGGTTCCGCCTCGATGGAGCCGTCGTGCGGCGGCAGGCACACCACCGACCAGTACTCGCGTTCACTCATCCTCGGGTTGGGCACCGCGGCGCGCACGTAGTCGCGCAGCCAGGCTGTCGCCGTGGCGAACTCCGGGTACTGCTCGAACGTCCGGTAGCGGGTGTCGCGCAGCGGCAGGCCCGCCGGCGACAAGGGCGTACGGGCGTTCACTGGATTCGGTCCTCACGCACGCGGCCACCGTACTCGATCTTGCTTCAGAGGATGACGCCCGGATTGAGGATGGATTCCGGGTCGAGCGCCGCCTTGATCCGCCGGGTCAGGGCCATCACGTCGGGACCCACCTGATCCGGCAGCCACGCCTTCTTCAGCCGGCCCACCCCGTGCTCCCCGGTGATGGTGCCGCCCAGCGCGATCGCCAGGTCCATGATCTGCCCGAAGGCCACGTGCGCGCGGGCCGTCTGGTCGGCGTCGGCGGGGTCGTACACGATCAGCGGATGAGTGTTGCCGTCGCCGGCGTGCGCGATCACCGCCACCGTCACCGCATTGCGGTCGGCGATCTCGGCGACACCCCCGACCAGTGCCGGCAGGGCCGGCAGGGGCACGCCGACATCCTCGAGCAGCAGGCTGCCGGTCCGTTCGACCGCCGGGATGGCCATCCGCCGCGCCGCCGCGAACGCCTCGCCCTCCTCGGGGTCGTCGGTCGAGAACACCTCCTCGGCACCGGCGTCCTCGCACGCCCGCACCATCGTCGCGATCTCCTGCGCCGAGGCCGTGCCCGGCGCGTCGGACCGGGCGATGAGCATCGCCTCGGTGTCGCGGTCCAGTCCCATGTGTAGCGCGTCCTCGACCGCATTGATCGAGGCGCGGTCCATGAACTCGAGCATCGCCGGGCGCAACGTGGCCGTCACGGCCAGCACCGCGTCGGCCGCGGCCTGGACCGAGCCGAACGTGGCGACCATCGTCGATGCCGGCGGTTGCGGCGGGAGGAGCCGCAGGGTCACCTCGGTGATGATGCCGAGGGTGCCCTCGCTGCCGACGAACAGCTTGGTCAGCGACAGGCCCGCCACGTCCTTGAGGCGGGGTCCGCCGAGCCGCACCGCGGTGCCGTCGGCGAGCACCACCTCGAGGCCGAGGACGTAGTCCGTGGTGACGCCGTACTTCACGCAGCACAGCCCCCCGGCGTTGGTCGCCGCGTTGCCGCCGATCGTGCACATCTCGAACGAGGACGGGTCGGGCGGATACCACAGCCCGTGCTCGGCCGCGGCCCGCTTGACCTCGGCGTTGAGCAGTCCCGGCTGGACGACCGCCGTGCGGGTGACCGGGTCCACGGTGATCGCCCGCATCCGCTCGGTGCTCAGCACGATCCCGCCCGGCACCCCGCCCGCCCCGCCGGACAGGCTGGTGCCCGCGCCGCGCGGCACCACGGGCACCCGGTGGGCGCTCGCCCACCGAAGTGTGGCTTGCACGTCCGCCGTGCGCGTGGCCCGCACGACCGCGCGCGGCACCGCCGCGTCCGGATCGCGGGCCCAGTCCTGCCGGTACCCGGCGAGCAGGTCCGGATCGGTGATCAGCGCGCCGGCCGGGAGCTGGTTGGCGAGTTCGGCGAGATCGGCGGACACGGTCAGCCTGCCGGGGTGAGGTAGCGGGCGCGCAGCTTGTGTTTGACGAGCTTGCCGGTGGGCGTGCGCGGCAGGTCGTCGGAGAAGTCGATGCTGCGCGGCGCCTTGAAGTGGGAGACGCGCTCGCGGACGAAGTCGAGGAGCTCGCGCTCGACCTCGGGTCCGGGCTCGACGCCGTCGGCGAGCTGGACGACGGCCTTGACCTCCTCGCCCATCTCCTCGTTGGGGACCCCGATCACCGCGACGTCGTACACCTTGGGGTGCAGGGTGAGGACGTTCTCCGATTCCTGCGGGTAGATGTTCACGCCGCCGGAGATGATCGTGAACGCGGCCCGGTCGGTGAGGTACAGGTAGCGCTCCTCGTCGAGGTATCCGATGTCGCCGCTGGTGGTCCAGGTCGGATGATCGGGGTGCGTCGCCTCCTCGGTCTTCTCCGGGTCGTTGTGGTACTCGAACGGCCGCTCGTCGCGCTCCCACCACACCGTGCCGGTGGCACCGACCGGCAGCTCGGCGCCGCTGTCGTCGCAGATGTGGACGACGCCCATCACGCCGTCGCGACCCACGGATCCGGGGTGCTCGAGCGCCTGCTCCGAGTCGATGAACGTGGCCCCGGCGCCCTCGGTGGAGGCGTAGTACTCGTACACGATCGGGCCCCACCACTCGATCATGGCGCGCTTGATCTCCGGCGGGCACGGCGCCGCTGCGTGGATGGCGACCTTCAGGCTCGACATGTCGTACTTGCCGCGCACCTCCTCGGGGAGCTTGAGCATCCGCACGAACATCGTCGGCACCCACTGGCTGTGGGTGACGCGGTAACGCTCGATCAGGGCGAGCGCCTCCTCCGGCTCGAACCGGTCCATGAGGACCACCGTGCCCCCGACGGACTGCACCACTCCGCAGAAGCGAAGCGGCGCAGCGTGATACAGCGGGGCCGGGCACAGGTACACCGACTCGGCATCGAAGCCGTACATCGGGGCGAACACCGCCGTGTAGGGGTCCGGGACGTCCTGGACCTGCCCCTCGGGCAGCTTCGGCTTGATGCCCTTGGGCCGGCCGGTGGTACCCGAGGAGTAGAGCATGTCCTGACCACGCGGCTGCGACTCCAGCGGCGAGGCATCGAATGCCGCGAGCGCGTGGGCGTAGTCGTCGAAGCCGGGCAGTGCACCGCCGTACACGAGCCGGCGGATCACGTTCGGGTAGGCCCCGGAACGGGTGTCGATCGCGGTCGCCGCGCCCGCCGAGGCGAGGAGCACCTTCGCGCCGCAGTCGTTGACCACGTAGGCGGCCTCGGCGGGGGTGAGGTGCCAGTTGACCACCGTGACGTACAGGCCGGAACGCAGCGCCGCCCAGTAGACCTCCATCACCCGCAGGTCGTTGTCCGAGATCAGCGCGATGTGGTCGCCCCGCTCGAGGCCGGCGGCGCGCAGGTATTTCGCGAGGCGGACGGAGCTCTCGTCGAGCTGCCGGTAGGTGAGCGACTCCCCGGTGGCGGGCCGCACGATAGCGGGCTTGTCGGGGGTCGTGGCGACGAAGTTCCCAGGAAACATGCCCCTTGGTCTACCACAGCTGTGGCCCGGGTCACGTGAGCCGAGAGGCGCTCGGCGCAACTGCTCGACCGGCCCGTCCGCTCGGCGTACCCTCACCCGCACGTGAACGGCACCGGAGCATGCGGACAGGAGGGACGACGTGGCGCTCGCTCTCGAGAAGGACCGCCTGGTGGTCGAGTTCCCCGAGGTGCACGCCGCCGCCCGCATGGCCGTCTCGTTCCACCGCACCCTGCGGGTGCCGGACGACGGCAACACCTACCCGTTGCCGCCCGGCCTGGGACGGTTCCCGCTGCGGACCGTCGCCGGACTCGAGGACGCCCGGATACCGGACTCGTGGCGGTCCCGCGGCGGACTGGTGATGCCGATGTGGCAGTCGGAGGCGTGCTGGCTCGGGTTCGAGTCCCGGTACCCGTTCCTGGTGAAGGTCGCCGCCGGGGACGTCGACGCGCTCACCGGCGAAACCTGGTCGCCGGTGCCGGACTTCGAACGCGAGGACTACCTCGAGGTGCCGGCGCAACCGTGGCTCGACGGCTTCGTCGTGGCGCAGGGGCGGGTGCGCCAGTTCGTCGCGATGCCACTCGGTTCCGGCTACAGCGTCGAGGAGCAGCTGCGGTCCGGGCCGGCGCAGGGCGGGGTCCGCATCGCGGCGTACCCCATGCGGGCGCGACGATGGGAGGAACGTGCCGAGTTCGACGCCCGCCGTCCGATGCACTCCTTCGCGCCGGCCGCGGCCATGGGGCTCGGTGCCGGCGGGTCCGTCGAGCAGGGCGTCGCCACCCCGGTCGAACCGCACGATGCGTGGGACCTCGACCACCGCTCGGTCGTCGACGTGCACCTGGTGAACAGCGAGCAGTGGCGCACGGTCACCGGGGAGGACCCACCGACCCGGCCCCTGGTCGCCGCCGACTACACCGGGCGCGGATTCCCGTGGTTCGAGCTCTACGACGAGACCGTCGCGCGGCAGGGGGCGCAGCCGCTCGCGGACGTCGACACGGTTGCCGACGTCGGGCGGCGCCGCGGGGAGCCGTTGCCCGGCAACGAGACCGTCACGGTGCCCGAACCGATCCGGATCCGGCCGGCCCCGCGCGATCCCGGCCGCCGCGGATGATCCGGAGGTATCGTCTGTCGGCATGGGGCGGATCACCCAGCGCGTCGAACCGGAATCGCTTGCCGGCAGGCTGCTCGAGCACGGTCGGGCGGCGGTCGCGTTCGACGACGCCGGTGCGGTCACTGCGCTGCCCGCGCGGGTCCGGCGACGCGACGGCGAGTTGTGGGTCGGTGTGCCGCGGGAGTCGGTGCCGCCGTCGGCCGGTCTCGACCGGGTCACCGTCCTGCTCGACGACGGCGAATTCTGGTTCGAGCTGCGGGCGGTGAACTGGCGCGGACGCCTCGCCGCGGCGGATGCCCCCGCCCCCGACGGTCGCGAGGACCTCGCCTGGTTCGTGTTCACGCCCCGGCGGGCCACCGCGTGGGACTACGCGACCCTGCACGAGGAGCGGGACGCGTGAAGGCGGACGACGCCGTCGTGCGCGACTTCCTCGACCGTGCCCTCGTCGCGCGCCTGGCAACCCGCTCCCCGAAGGGCGCGGCGGCCCTGGCCCCGCTGTGGTTCGTGCAGGTCGACGGCCGGTTGTACTTCGGCACCGGTCGCAGCACCGTGGCGGCGCGCAACGCGGCCGCGAATCCCGACGTCGTGGTGCTGCTCGACGACGGCGAGCGGGGACCCGTCCTGCGGCTGCACGGCCGGGCCACCGTGCGGCCGGGCGGGCCACCGGCGGCCGTCATGGCCCGCTTCGGCCGGAAGTACTACCTGGCCGGGTGGCGCTCGGAACTGTCCCACGCGCGGAGCTGGCTCCTGCGTACGCGGTACTACGGCCGGACCGAACCGGCCACGATCGTCGTCGAGCCGGGGGAGGCCGAGCTGCTGCGGCGGCCCTGAGGGGTGCCTCTCACGACGGCGGTCCGGCGTTCACGGCTGCGACGTGCCGCAGCCACTCGGCGAGCGCCTGGAATCGCTGCCGGTCGGGATGGTGGAACACCACCGTGTCGGGATCCGCCGACGCCGGCGCGCCGTCCCGGCCGCTGCCCGTCACGATCCGGAGCAGGCCGTCGGTCTGTGGCAGCGCCGGGCGGAACTGCACGTCCACCACGTCCCGCAGACGGATCCGCTTGGGCGTCAACGGAACCGGACCCAACGCCCGCGCCACGGGGCCCTCCCGCAGGATCCACAGCCGGTCGCCCTGCACGACGATCTGCCCGCCCCACCCGTGGTACCGGTGCATCGGCAGCACCGGGTCGGGCGGGTCGGCGACCGGGCCGGGCGCCAGCCGCGGCACGACCACCGGCGGTCCGTCCAGGACGCGCTCGTCGATCTCGTCGGCCGGCGTCACCGACACCGTCACCTCGGCCGCCAGCCGGGATCCGCTCACCGCGGCCCGCGCGGCGGTGCGGAGTCCACGCGCGGACAGGTGCGTCACGATCGGCAGCAGACGCGCACTGGACCGCCGGCCGAGGTATCCACACGCCCGGTCGTCCACCCGCACCTCCACCAGCGCGCCGTCCGCCTCGTGGAGGGTGACGAGCAGGGCGTACTTGCCGGGCGGGTCGGCGTAGGGGTGCAGCAGGTCGAAGTGTCGTTCCTCCCCGGTGACCTGGAGGGTCCGGCCCGGGGGCAGCAGCGTGTAGGGCACGTCCGGAGGATCGTTGCGGGGCACCAGTCGGGCCGGGGCGCCGAGGCTGACCGAGACGCGGGCGATGACGCGGCCGCTGCGGGCCGGGTCGTCGTTGTAGGCGCCCGCATCGGCGGCCCAGATGCGGCCCGGCACGGTCGGCAGATACCCGCCTGCGACGACACGGCGGAGCACCGGCCCGTAGCGCAGCGCGTCGCCGTCGCCGAGGATGCCCAGCGTCAGCCCGTCCGCGCGCACGCTGACGCCGTGTGTCTCCGGCAGCAGGGACACCTCCCTCCGGATCTCGGCGCCGGCCGGCTCGAACGCCGCGCCGAGGGTCCGCACGATGTGGTCGGTCCACGCGAACTCGCCCTCGATCTCGGTGTCGAACCGGTCCGGTCGGCACCCCCACAGTCGGTACGGAACCAGATTGTCGCTCAACCGAACTCCACACCCTGCGCCAGCGGCAGATCGTCGGAGTAGTTGATCGTGTTGGTGGCGCGGCGCATGTACGCCTTCCACGAGTCCGAACCCGACTCGCGGCCGCCGCCGGTCTCCTTCTCGCCGCCGAACGCGCCCCCGATCTCCGCGCCGGAGGTGCCGATGTTGACATTGGCGATGCCGCAGTCCGAGGCGGCGAGGAAGCGCTCGGCCTCACGCTGGTCGGTGGTGAAGATCGACGACGAAAGTCCTTGGGGTACCCCGTTGTGCAGGGCGATCGCCTCGTCGAAGCCGTCGTAGGTCAGCACGTAGAGGATCGGGGCGAACGTCTCCTCCCGCACCACGTCCGTCTGCGCCGGCATCCGCACGACCGCGGGCCGGACGTACACCCCGTCACCGGGGACCTCGACAGCGTCGCCGCCCGTGACGAGAATGCCGCCGTCGAGTTCGGCGCGCTCGAGCGCGGTCTGCATCGCGGCGTGGGCACGGCCGTCGATCAGCGGTCCGACGAGCACCCCGTCGTCGAACGGATCGCCCACCCGCAGCCTCGAGTAGGCCTTGGCGATCCGCTCGGTCAGCTCGTCGACGACGGAGCGGTGGGCGATCAGCCGTCGCAGGGTGGTGCAGCGCTGCCCGGCGGTGCCGGCCGCGGCGAACACCACGGCCCGCACGGCGAGGTCGAGGTCGGCGGAGGGGCCGACGATCGCGCCGTTGTTGCCGCCGAGTTCGAGCAGGCAGCGCCCGAACCGCGCCGCCACCCGGGGCGCGACGATGCGGCCCATCCGGATCGAGCCCGTCGCGCTGACCAGCGCGACGCGCGGATCGTCGACCAGCGCCTCGCCGACGGCAGCGTCGCCGACCAGGACGTGGTGCAGGCCGGCGGGGGCGCCCACGTCGCCCGCGGCCCGCTCGAGCAGCGCGTGGCAGGCCAGCGCCGTGAGCGGGGTCTTCTCGGAGGGCTTCCACACCACCGGATCACCGCACACGAGCGCGATCGCGGTGTTCCAGGACCACACGGCGACGGGGAAGTTGAACGCAGAGATCACCGCGACCACCCCCAGCGGATGCCACGTCTCCATCAGCCGGTGGCCGGGTCGCTCGGAGGGCATCGTGCGGCCGTAGAGCTGGCGCGAGAGGCCGACCGCGAACTCGCAGATGTCGATCATCTCCTGCACCTCGCCGAGCGCTTCGGAGGGGATCTTCCCGGCCTCGAGCGTGACGAGCTCGGCGAGATCGGACTTGTGCTCGCCGAGCAGGTCCCCGAGCCTGCGGACCAGCCGTCCCCGCATCGGCGCCGGGACCTGCCGCCAGTGCCCGAAGGCCGCGCTCGCCGCGGCGACCGTGGCGTCGACGTCCGCGCCGCGGGCGGGGTGCAACCGCGCGAGCTCCGAGCCGTCGATCGGGCTGGTGACCGTGTGGGCGCCGTCGAGGGCGGGGGCGCTCGCCCCGCAGCGACGCAGCGCGGCCGCGGCGCGATCGTGCAGATTGCCAGTCGGATTCATCGTCGATGTCCTTTCCGGTTCGATTAGCCTGCGCTGATGGCGGAAAACTCGAAGGAGTCCCTGGACGAGATCGACCGGCTGCTCATGCGCGAACTGGTGGTGGACGGCCGGGCGACGCTGGCCACTCTCGCCGAGAAGGCCGGGTTGTCGATCTCCGCGGTGCAGTCCCGGGTTCGCCGCCTCGAAGCCCGGCAGGTGATCCGCGGATACGCGGCGAAGGTCGATCCCGAAGCGCTCGGGTTGATGCTGTCGGCGTTCGTCGCGATCACCCCTCTCGACCCGTCCCAACCCGATGACGCGCCGGCGCGGTTGCGGCACATCGACGCCATCGAATCCTGCCACTCCGTGGCGGGGGACGAGAGCTACATCCTGCTCGTGCGCGTCGCCTCGCCGCGGGCGCTCGAACAACTGCTCCAGGAGATCCGTGCGACGGCGAATGTGGCCACCCGCAGCACCGTCATCCTCCAAACATTTTACGAACGATAGCCGAATAAAGGGGTGATCTTCCTTTATCGCGCCGATCTTGACGGAACTTTGACGTATTCTCTGGGCATGAGCACTGCATTCCGACACCCGGACGGTGCCCGCGAGCTGCCCCCGAGCCGGGTACACGCCGTTCTGCGCGAACATCTACTGGTGGACGGGTTCGACCTCGTCCTCGACCTCGACCGATCGCGGGGCGTGCGGCTCGTCGATCAACGGGACGGCACGACCTACCTCGACATGTTCGGGTTCTTCGCGTCCTCCGCGCTCGGGATGAACCCGCCCGACATCGTCGACGACCCGGCGTTCGCCGCCGAACTCGCCGCGGCCGCCGCGAACAAGCCCAGCAACTCCGACATCTACACGGTGGCGATGGCCCGGTTCGTCGACACCTTCGCGCGGGTGCTCGGCGACCCGGCTCTGCCGCACCTGTTCTTCGTCGACGGCGGCGGGCTCGCGGTGGAGAACGCACTCAAGGCGGCCTTCGACTGGAAGAGCCGGCTCAACGAGGCGCGCGGACTCGGCTCCGACCTCGGGGGCAGCGTTCTCCACCTGACCGAGGCATTCCACGGTCGCACCGGCTACACGATGTCCCTCACCAACACGGACCCGATCAAGACGGCCCGGTACCCCAAGTTCCGCTGGCCGCGCATCGACGCGCCTTACCTCGCCGACGACCGCGACGTCGAGGCCGCGGAGGCGCATGCGCTGCAGCAGGCGCGCCGGGCGTTCGCCGAGAATCCGCACGACATCGCGTGTTTCATCGCCGAACCCATCCAGGGCGAGGGCGGCGACCATCACTTCCGGCCGCAGTTCTTCCAGGCCATGGCAGACCTGTGCCGCCGTCACGATGCGCTGCTGATCTTCGACGAGGTGCAGACCGGCGTCGGGCTGACGGGAACCACCTGGGCGTACCAACAGTTCGGCGTCGCCCCCGACATTGTCGCCTTCGGTAAGAAGACCCAGGTCTGCGGCATCATGGCCGGCGGCCGGATCGACGAAATCCCCGACAACGTCTTCATGGTCTCGTCGCGGCTCAACTCCACCTGGGGTGGCAGCCTGACCGACATGGTCCGCGCCCGGCGCATTCTGGAGGTGATCGAGCGGGACCGGCTCGTCGACCGGGCGCGCATGACCGGGGCGCATCTGCTGTCCGGGCTGAACCAGCTCGCCGGCCGCCACCGGCTGGTCGGCGAGCCGCGCGGACGCGGCCTGATGTGCGCGTTCACCCTGCCCACGCCCACCGTCCGCGACGCCGTGCTCACCCGCCTGCGGGTCGACGAGCACGTGCTGATGATCGGAACCGGGCAGCGCGGCATCCGGTTCCGGCCGCCGCTGACGGTCACCACCGCCGAACTGGACGAGGCGCTCGACGCGCTGGACCGCGTGCTGGGAGAAGTGGCACGGCATTGATCCGCCGGGCCGGGAACCGTCCGGCGGACTGGGCCGGTCAGGACTCGACGTCGAGGTGGAACGGGAGCGTGACGTCGACGGTCGTGCCGCGGCCCTCGGGACTGTCGAGCACGAGGTCGCCGCCGAGAGCCTCGGTCCGATCCCGCAGCCCGTCCAGCCCCCCGCCGGGCGTCGGCCGCGCGCCACCGCATCCGTCGTCACGGATCGTCATGCGCAGCGCATCACCCGCCCGGTGCAGGCAGATGCGGACGGCGGTGGCCCCGGAGTGCTTTCCGGCATTGGTGACGGCCTCCGCCCCGATGAGGTACGCGGCGAGCTCGACGGGAGGCGAGGGCCGGCCGGGGAGGCCGTCGTCGATGCCGACGGGCACGGGTGCCCGCTCGGCCAGCGAGCGCAGCGCAGCCGCGAGCCCGCGCTCGGTGAGCACCGCCGGGTAGACACCCCGGGCGAGCTCCCGCAGTTCCGTCAGGGCGGTGTCGAGTTCGGCGGCACCGTCCGCGAGCAGCCGGCGCAGATCGGCCTCCTCCCCGGCGCGCTGGGCGCGGCGCAACAACAGCGACGCGGCGACGAGCCGTTGCTGCGCGCCGTCGTGCAGGTCGCGCTCGAGGCGTCGCCGCTGGATGTCGCCGGCGGCGACGATCCGTTCGCGGGAGCGCCGCACCTCGTCGAGCCGGAGCTGCAGGTCCGCCTGCAACCGTTCGTGCTCGAGGGCCAGCGCGGTGGCGCTGTGGACCGCGGCGAGCAGCTCGGGTTGGGTCTCGAGGGACGGGTCGTACACCAAGGCCCCCACGGGAGTGCCGCCGCGTTCGAGGATGGTCGCCGCGCGAGAATCGGAACGGCGGGGAAGAGCGTGGACCGACCCGTCCGGATCGACGTAGGCCGCGCGCTCCGGCGCATAGGTCCACAGCACCAGGCTCGGGTCATGCACGGCGCGTCGGAGCGCGTCGACGAACCCGAGACCGAGCGGCGCGGTGCCGATCTCGACCATCGCGTCGCTGACCGCAGCTCGTGCGAGCCGGTACCGGACGAGGCCGACCGCGACCGCCAGCGGGAACAACGCCGTGGCCGGGTAGCGCAGGTTGAGCACCCAGGTCGGCGGCGACCACGGCAGGTTCACCGCGCTGGAGAGCACGGCGAGCGTGATTACCGCCGAGACGCCGTATGCGACGCCGAGGGGAGCGAACCCGGACCGGTACGCCGGCGACCCCGACCGCCAGCGCGCGACCACCACCACCACGAGTGTCACCACGATCAGGAAGGCGCAGAACCCGACGACGAGCTGCACGATCCGTGCGAGGGACGGATCATCGCGCAGGAGAAGCAGATTCGTCGACGTCGACGGGGACGCCGCGGGTGCGGTTCGCGGATCGAAGAACAGCCACTCGGCCACGATGCCGACCGTGGCGAGAATCCAGGCGGCACCGACGAACACGCGCTGCCACGGTCGTTCCAGCCGACCGGTCGGGAACCCCACGAGAGCCTGGAGCAGGACGGGCAGGTACAGGTTCGTCGCCACCACGCCGACGGTGAAGGCCACGGGTTCGCCGGAGCGTCGCAGACCACCGAGGAACCACAGCAGGCCGGCGATGAGGACGAGGGGACCGGTCAGGTCGTGCGGGCGGGTGTTCCACGCGATCGCGCCGGCCACGACGAACGCCACACCGGCGCCGAGGAACAACCCGAGTTCGGTCGGGCCGAACACCGGCAGGAACGGGCCCTCGGCGGCAGCGAAGGACTCGCGCGGCCCGAGCAGGAGCGTGCGCGCCGGATCCCGCAGTCCCGTCGGCGACCGGTCCACCGCCGCGGCGATCGACACGACGAGCACCACGGTGACCACGACGAGCAGCTGAATCACTCGTTGCCGCACCCCGGCCTCCTCCCGGACCGTCTCAGTCTCCTCCCACGTCGGCGCGGGCACCACCGTGCTGGCACGGAACGCCTCCGGTGTCACCACGGTGCCGGAATCCGGTGTCACCACGGATCCGGCCGAACGAGCATCGACAGCCACAGTTGTGATGTGTCCGGAACTCGCCGGAACACCCCGGAAAGCGGCAGCGAGAACGCCGCACGAAACCGATCCCGGTCGTCGACGCCGACGGCGTGTGCATGGCCGCGATCCAAGCTCTCCACCGCCGAGTGATCGCACTGGAAGAAGAGGAACTGGCGGAGCTACGACGGGGTGACCGGTCGTGCGGCGCCGGAGAAGCGGGCACGACAGCCTGAATCGACCCGGCTAGGGTGGGCCCATGTCGGACTCCGCCGCCAGTAGCCCTGCCCGAACACCCGGGCTCGAATCGAAGTCGATCCCGAACCTGCGCGACATCGGCGGGTGGGCCACCCGGGACGGCGCGTCGGTGCGCCGGGGCGTGGTGTACCGATCGACCGACCTGAGCCGGGTCACCGAAGCGGATGCACGCCTACTCGAAGGCCTCGGCCTGACGGCGGTCGTGGATCTGCGCACGGCCGCGGAACGGGAGGCGGCGCCCGACCGGGTACCGGCCGGCGTCCGGCATCGTCCACTCGACGTGCTCGCCGATCGTGAGCACGGTTCGATCGCCGCGCACATGAAGGAGTTGCTGACCGACGCCGCGTTCGCCCGGGAAATTCTCGGGGACGGCCGCGGCGCCGAGTACCTGCGGGGCAGTTACCGCGACTTCGTGCTGCTGCCGAGCGCCCGGGCAGCGTATCGGACGCTGCTGCACTCGCTGCTCGCCGACGACGGTGCCCCGGTTCTCGTGCACTGCACCACCGGCAAGGACCGCACCGGCTGGGCCGCAGCGGTGCTCCTGCGGGCGGTCGGTGTCGAGCTCGACTCGGTCTTCGAGGACTACCTTCTGACCAACGAGTTGCTGCTGCCGGTGTTCGAACCGATCCTCGCGGCGCTCGCCGAGAGGGGGGTGGACCGTGCGGACCTCGAATCCGTTCTCGGCGTCCGCGCCGAGTACCTCGAGGTGGCATTCGCGACGGCAGAGGACACGTTCGGGTCGTTCGACCGGTACGTCGACGAAGGCCTGGGGCTCACGAACACCGATCGGGACCGGCTCGGGCAGGCTCTACTGGGGTGAGATCCGGCGCGGCGGTGCCGCGGCCCGGATCATCCGACGCGGCCGTCCAACTCGCGCACCAGCCGCGCCGGTGCCGTGACCCGGAACGACATGTCGAGCAACTCGGCGACCTCGTCCCAGTCGACGTCGGCCCGATCCAGATCGAACCCGATCCACCCCGACGGACCCAGATACGCCGGGGTGTAAGTGTGTGCCTGCCCGAGCAGCGCATCGTGCTCGTCGGTGTCCGGTTTGACGAGCAGAGACCGCGGGAATTGGGCGCCCGTAGCCTTGACGGACCCGCCGTACACGGCGAACGCGGTCTTCGTGTAGAAGAACGGCCTGCCGTGCGAGATCTTCTCGGCGGCCCCCGGGAAGGTCAGCGCCAGCCCGCGTACCCGTGCCAGCAGCGGATCGGCCTCGTCGAACATGACGGGATGCGGCATGCGCGCAGCGTACCGTCCGGAGGCGACACCACGACCGGCGTCCGTTCTTGCTGCTCGGGACGCCCCGCGGCGGCGGGGAAGTCGTATCGGCGGACGCGAGCACCTACGTCCGTGCTCGGGAACGACGACGCACTGCGGCGTACAGCGCAAGCCCGAGCAGCGCCCCGGCCAGGTCCGCGCACCAGTCCCACACCGACCCCGACCGGCGCACCGCGACGGCGGCCTGGAGGACCTCGGTGAGCGCCCCGTACACGGCGAGCCAGACGACGGTCGCGGCGGGCGGGATCCGGGCGAAGCGGGACGCGTACGCGAGCACCGCGAACATCAGTGCGTGCGTGATCTTGTCGGCGTGCGGGAACGCCGACGGAGTCGTATCGCCCGGCAGCATGAGCAGCACGGTGACGACCACGAGCGTGAGCGCCACCGGAACGAACCGGGCGGTCATGTAGATTCGGTGACCGCCATGTTCCAGGCGCTCTCGGCGAACCGGCGCACGGCGGCCAACGCGGCGGCCAGCGCATCCTCGCAACCGGGTTCGGCCGACCCGGTCAGCGTCCCGTCCGGCCGGAGTTCCACGGTGGCTTCGACATCGGCGGTCGTCGCCTCCCGCACCGACCAGTGGTAGCCCGTGCCGGCGGCCCACTCGTCGGGGCGTTCGGCGAGCAGGTACCAGTTGCCGGCGTTGATCTCGACGGGGTCCACTCAGCAGCCGCCCTTCGTGCCCTTGGTCGCGGAGTACAGGATGCCTGCGGCCGGGATCAGCAGGAACCACAACCAGTTGTCGAAGACGAAGAACAGCAGGAGGGCGACGAGGGGGATCAGCCCCATGGCGGCGGTGCGCCACCTCTCCCGCTGCTCGGCCTTCGCGGTGTCGTCCACCGGCGCAGGCGTGTTCGGGGTCGCCGGGGGAAGGTCGGTGAACAGGGCGTCGAGTTCGGCGCGGGTGGTGGCGGCGGCCGCCTTCGCGCTGCGCTCGTCGAACTCGACGAGGGTGAGCCTGCCCGCACCGAAGTGCTCACCGAGCAGGTTCAGTGCCTGTTCGCGTTCGACGGTGCCGATGCGGACCTCGGGGGAGTCGGCCATGGGTCCACACTAATGGGTCGTCAGCGACCGGTCCCGCCGGTCCCGGTCCGGAATGCCCGGGAGATGATCAGGATCAGCGCGACGGCGGAGATCAGCAGCGCGATGGGGTGCCGCAGCACCAGCGCCGGCGCGACGGCGAACATGCTCATCGTCAGCAGCCACACCAGGTCCGGGACGTCGCGCGTCGCGGATGGCTGTGGGTCCCGGGAGTGCGGGTCCCGGGCGGCGGGGGCGGGGAGCGGCGGGACGTCGCGGAGAAAGGCCGGCTCGGCCGTGCGCGGTCGTCCGCCGCGGGCGCGGGCGGCAAGGACGGCGACGGTGGCGGCGACCGTCGCGCCCGTCATGATCCACACGTTCGGTTCCAGGAGTTGGTAGAACGCGACCAGTCCGAGGGCCACGACCGGGACCAGAAGCCACCATCCGCGCCGGTGCCCGTCGGCCCGGCCGGTCACGGTGGGCAGGTCGGTGAACAGGACCGCGAGATCGCGGCGGGTGACGGCGGCGGCGATGCGGCCGCTGCGGTCCTCGAACTCGGTGAGGGTGAGGCGACCGGCACCGAAGTGCTCGCCGAGCAGGCGCTGGGCCTGTTCGCGCTCGGCCGTGCCGATACGGACCTCCGGTGAATCGGCCATATCACCACCCTAGTCCCGGAACGAACGACGGCGCGCCCCGTGAATCCGAGGATTCACGGGGCGCGCCGTCGCAGGCGGAACTGCTACTTGAGCTCGGCGAGCACCGTGCCCTGGGTGATGGCGGCGCCGGGCTCGACCGACAGGCCGGTGACGACGCCGGCCTTGTGCGCGTTGACCGGGTTCTCCATCTTCATGGCCTCGAGCACCACGATCAGGTCACCCTCGGCGACCTCCTGACCCTCGGAGACCGCGACCTTGACGACGGTGCCCTGCATCGGCGCGGTCACCGCGTCACCGGAGGCTTTGCCGCCGTGGGCGCCGCCCCGCTTGCGCGGCTTCGGCTTCTTGCGGAGCGCCCCGCCGGCGGCACCGCCGCCGGCGCCGAGGGTGAACTGGCCGGGCAGCGACACCTCGACGCGGCGGCCGCCGACCTCGACGACGACGTTCTGCCGCGGCAGCGCCTCGTCCTCGTCCTCGGGGGCGACCCCACCGCCGGTGTACGGCTCGACGGTGTTCTCCCACTCGGTCTCGATCCACTTGGTGTAGACGTCGAACTTTTCGCCGTCCCCGACGAAGGCGGGGTGCTCGACGATGTGCCGGTGGAACGGGATCACGGTGGCCAGGCCGTCGACCTCGAACTCGGCGAGGGCGCGGCGAGCACGCTCGAGGGCCTGGGTGCGGGTCTCGCCCGTGACGATCAGCTTGGCGAGCATCGAGTCGAACTGGCCGCCGATGACGTCGCCCTGCACCACACCGGAGTCGACGCGCACGCCCGGGCCCGAGGGCTCGCGGTACACGCTGATCGGACCGGGGGCCGGCAGGAAGCCGCGGCCGGCGTCCTCACCGTTGATGCGGAACTCGAACGCATGCCCGCGCGGGGCCGGGTCCTCGGTGAGCTCGAGCTTCTCGCCGTTGGCGATGCGGAACTGCTGGCGCACCAGGTCGATGCCGGCGGTCTCCTCGGTGACCGGGTGCTCGACCTGCAGGCGGGTGTTGACCTCGAGGAAGGACACCGTGTCGCCCTGGACCAGGTACTCGACCGTGCCGGCGCCGTAGTAGCCGGCCTCGCGGCAGATGGCCTTGGCGGACTCGTGGATGCGGCGGCGCTGCTCGTCGGTCAGGAACGGCGCGGGGGCCTCCTCGACGAGCTTCTGGAAGCGGCGCTGCAGCGAGCAGTCGCGGGTGCCGGCGACGATGACGTTGCCGTGCTGGTCGGCGATGACCTGCGCCTCCACGTGGCGCGCCTTGTCGAGGTACTGCTCGACGAAGCACTCGCCCCGGCCGAAGGCGGCGATGGCCTCGCGGGTCGCGGACTCGAACAGCTCGGGGATCTCCTCGATGGTGTGCGCGACCTTCATGCCGCGGCCGCCACCACCGAAGGCCGCCTTGATCGCGACCGGCACGCCGTACTGCTTCGCGAACTCGACGACCTCGTCGGCGTTCTTGACGGGATCCTTGGTGCCGGCGGCCATGGGTGCCTTGGCGCGCTCGGCGATGTGCCGCGCGGTGACCTTGTCGCCGAGGTCGCGGATGGCCTGCGGGGAGGGGCCGATCCAGATCAGACCGGCGTCGATCACGGCCTGCGCGAAGTCGGCGTTCTCGGACAGGAAGCCGTAGCCGGGGTGGATCGCGTCGGCACCGGACTTGCGGGCGGCGTCGAGGATCTTGTCGAACACCAGGTAGGACTCGGCGGAGGTCTGGCCACCGAGCGCGAATGCCTCGTCGGCGAGCTTCACGAACTGGGCGTCGGCGTCGGGTTCTGCGTAGACGGCCACGCTCCCGTAACCGGCATCCTTGGCGGCTCGGATGACCCGCACAGCGATCTCGCCGCGGTTGGCGACGAGCACCTTCGTGATGTGCGCGCTGGCATGACTGGGCACGGAGCCTCCTGTTGATCGATCGTTAGGTTATTGCCGTCTCTGGGAGTGTAGGCGCCAATCCGATAGACGATGTAACCGGATAGCCCCTACACCCTACGGGTCGCCCGGAACCCGGCAACATTACCGGCCGGTAGCGGAAGCGCCCTCGTTCCCGTGTTCCGGCGTGTCCCACTCGCGGCCCTCGCTCGCCTCGTGCATCAATTCCCGGACCCGCTCGACGAACGACGGCACGTTGGCCGCGGCGGTCGGCGTGTCGGGAAACCGGCCCGCCAGGTTCACTCCCTTCGGGCTGCGGTTGAACCACAGGAACACGTCGTGCGTGTAGCTGCGGCTGCGCAGCGTCCGGGCGTTCCACTGCGGCCACTGCGCGGCCATGGGGACGAAGCGAACGTCCATGTACGACACCAGGAATCGCGGTCGCATGGGTACCTCGAGCAGTTCGCCGACCAGGTCGAACGGCACCCGGGCGCTCGCCCGCGTGCGGCGCAGCTCGGCGCCCGCGCGCGCCGTGAGCGTCGCGAAGTCCGTGGCCCCGGCCGCATCGATGTCGACCGGGCGCAGCCCCACGAACCAGCCGAGGGCCCCGGCCCACATCGGACCGCTGCGGGTGTGGGACGGCGCGATCGTCCGGAACCGGTCGACCCCGGCGAGCTCGACCGTGGCGCGGGCGAGGCACGCGAGCGTGCCGGCGAAGAAGCCGTGCCCGGCCTCCCGGCAGCGGGCGGCGAAGCGGTTGGCCCGGTCGTCGTCGAGCATCCGCGTCGACAGACGGCGCTGCGGCACCGCACCGGCCGGCCGGGGGCCGAGGGGCAACGGGAACTCGGGCATCGCGCCGCCGCCGGCGGTCAGGGCCTCCCGCCAGATCCGCACGGCCTCGTGCTCGCCGGCCAGATCGGCGGCGTCCGCCCGCTCCGCGGCACCGAAGTCGATGTAGCTGCCCACGGGGAACAGTCCGGCCGGCCGGCCGGACCGCTCCTGCTCGTACAGGGCCGTGATCTCGTGGGCGACCAGCACGACCGAGTAGGCGTCGGCGACCGCGTGGTCGGCGGCGAAGAACACCGTGAACGACGCCGCGGACGCGTCCCCGTCCTCGGGCTCGAGGGTGGCGAAGACGTACGCCGGCCACGTGTGCGGCTCGGTGCAGTCGGCCAGCAGTTGCTCGAGGTGCTCGCGGATGTCGTCCGGGGCGGACGGCAGGTGCCGGACGAATCGGACCGACACCGCGCCCGGCGGCGCGGTCCGCCGGGTCACGCCGCCGGAGCCGACGGCGCCGTCACCGCTCAGGACGACCTGGCTGCGCAGCGGTTCGTGCCGGTCGATCCACCGCTCCAGGGCGCGCCGGAACGGCTCCTCCTCGAGGCGTCCCGCGACCTCGAAGGCGGTGCCCAGCCACGCGTCCGGGACGTCGCCGTACCGGCTGCCCGCGGTGCGCCGCAGATGTGCCTCGTGCACGTACGACACCGGTCGCGGATCGGTGCTCCAGGCATCCGCTGCGACGCACGGCAGCCATTCGGTCAGTACACCCGCCGGGATGGGGTAGTCCTCGAGTTCGGTGAACTCCATGGCATCTCAGGAACGCAGATGCCGCTTGATGCGCGCCAGCATCGCGCTCATTCCCCGCAGGCGCAGGGGGCTGACCGCGTCGGCCAGCCCGAGGGCCGAGTAGAAGTCGTCGGGCACCTCGAGGATCTGCTCGGCGCTGAGACCGTCGAGCCCCTGATGCAGGATCGATGCGAATCCGCGGGTGGTCGGGGCCTCGGGGGGCGCGCTGAAGTGCAGCCGCACGTGCTCCCGGTCGGCCGTATCGACCGACAGGAACAGCGGCGACTGACATTCGGGGACCGGCTCCATCGCCGCTTCCTCGAGCTCGGCCGGGATCGGCGGGAGTTCCCGGCTGAACTCGAGCAGCAACTGCAGCTTGTCCTGGCCCTCGACGGCGGCGAAATCGTCGACGATCTCGGCGAGGGGAGCGGGCAGGGTCACCGGGCCGGCACCTCTCCGGGCTCCTCGCCCTTGACGATCGGCACCCGCACCGCGTTGCCCCACTCGGTCCACGACCCGTCGTAGTTGCGCACGTGCTGGTAGCCGAGCAGGTACGTCAGCACGAACCAGGTGTGACTGGACCGTTCCCCGATGCGGCAGTAGGCGATGACGTCGGAGTCCGGCGCGATGTCGGCGTAGATCTCCTCGAGCTCGGGGCGCGAGCGGAACCGGCCGTCCGGCGCCGCCGCGCGGGCCCACGGGATGGACACGGCCGTGGGGATGTGGCCGCCGCGCAGGGCGCCCTCCTCGGGGTAGTCCGGCATGTGGGTGCGCTCGCCGGTGTACTCCTGCGGGGAACGCACGTCCACGAGCGGGCCCTTGCCGAGATGGTCCAGCACGTCGTCCTTGAACGCCCGGATCGCGGCGTCGTCCCGCTCGATCACCGGGTAGCCGGTGGTGGTGCTCACCGGGATGTCGAGGGTGGTGTCGCGGTTCTCGGCGATCCAGGCGTCGCGGCCGCCGTCGAGCAGGCGCACGTCCTCGTGGCCGAACAGGGTGAACACCCACATCGCGTACGCGGCCCACCAGTTGGACTTGTCGCCGTAGACGACGACCGTGTCGGTGCGGCGGATGCCCTTGCGGTCCATGAGGGCGGCGAACCGCGTGCCGTCGATGTAGTCGCGGGTGACCGGGTCGTTGAGGTCGAGATGCCAGTCGATCTTCACGGCGCCGGGGATGTGGCCGACGTCGTAGAGCAACACGTCCTCGTCCGATTCGACGACCTTCACCTCGGGCGCACCCAGATGGGCGGACAGCCACTCCGTCGACACCAGGCGGGTCGGATCGGCGTAGGCGGCGAAGGACGGGTTGGCGTCGGGCGCGACGGGCACAGGTGGCTCCTGAGGCAGTGGTGACAGTTCGGTGATCGGCAATCCGGTGACGACGAGGTGCGCCGTCGATTCTAGGCGGTACCGTCGGGACACGTGCTGCGCTCCCCGTCCGCCCCGACCGACCTCGCGACGCGCGCCGACATCGATCGGCTGCTGCGCCGGTTCTACGACCGGGCGCTGACGGATCCGGACCTCGAGGCGGCGTTCGCGACGCTGGCCGTCGTGGGTCTCGACGAGCACCTGCCGGTCGTCGGGGACTTCTGGGAGCAGGTCCTGTTCGGCACCGGCCGTTATCGGGGCCGGCTGGTTCCGGTGCACACGGCCCTGCACCGGCAGCACGGTCTCGGCGCGGCGCGCTTCGACCGCTGGGTGCGGTTGTGGACGGACAGCGTGGACGCGCTGTTCGCCGGCGCGAACGCGGACCGGGCCAAGGCGAAGGCGGCCGCGATCGCGGCGGCGCTCAGCGCGCAGCTGGATCGAGCATCGTCAGCATGAGCCGGGACGGCTCGACGGCCCGCACCGCGTGCGGCAGGCGGGTGGTCATGTGCACCACCCCGCCGGGCTCGAGATCCACGGTGCGCCCGTCGGCGGTGACCTGCAGGTGGCCCGTGAGGGCCTGCAGCAGCACCGGGAACGCGGCCGTGTGCTCGCGCAGTTCCTGCCCGGCGTCGAACGCGAAGATCACCACGCGGGCGCCCTCGGCCACGAGGACGCGCTGTGGGCGCGGCCGGTCGGGGTAGGGCTCGACGGCGTCGCGGACGTCGGCGAGATACGACAGGGCGGGGGTCGCGGGTTCGGGCTGCGGCGCGGCGGCGGGGCTCACGACCGCAGGCTACCGCGGCTTCGTCGCGACGATCGCCACGGCCGCGATCGACCTGCGGTACGTCGTGAACGTCGCGCGCATGCCCAGCACCCGCGTGCGGGCGTCGCCGTCGCGCAGCACGTTGCGCACGAAGCGCAGGGTGCCGAGGACGCCCTCGTCGGCGACGAACCGGGCGGGCTGCAGCAGCGCCATCGGGGCGAGCCGCACGACGTCGACGCTCAGGCCCGCCTCGGTGAGCACGGTTCGCCACTCGGCGACGGTGAGCGGCCGGGCATTGACCTTGATGGACCGGGCCAGGCCCTGCCGGATCTCCGTCTTCACCGCATCGTCGAGCTCGTCGGGGACGAGGGCGAGTTCGTGGATCGCGTACCGGCCGCCCGGGCGCAGCGTCCGCACGGCCTCGGCGACGATGCGCGCCTTGGCCGCGTCGGTCTGCATGGTGAGCATGGCCTCCCCGACGACGACGTCGGCGCCGGCGTCGGGGAGGCCGGTGGCAGCGGCGTCCGCGACGACGCAGCGGCCGCGGTCGCCGATCGCGGCGCGGGTCAGCTCGGCCGCGGCCTCGTCGTGTTCGACGCCGGTGTACGACAGCGGCGCCAGGTCCAGGATCTCCCGCGCGGTGCGGCCGAGGCCGGGCGCGAGTTCGACGACGTCGCTGCCCTCGATGTCCGCATCGACGAGCAGGCGGGTGGTCATCCCCGCGCCTCCGGGGCGCAGCACGCGCTTGCCGAGCCGGGCGAGCAGCCAGTGGCCGGGCAGGTGTGCGGAGTCGCGCTCGGACATGGGCAGGGCACGGGAATCGCTCATGCCCCGATGGTAAGGCAAGGCAAGCCTAAACTGAAGGGCTTTCGGCCGTGTTCGCGGCCCACAGCCGCGCCACCGACACCCCCACGTCGGCCAGGAGCCGACGCACCAGCGGCAGGCCGATCCCGATCACCGAGGAGGGATCGCCCTCGATGCGCTCCACGAACCAGCCGCCGAGGCTGTCGAGCGTGAACGCCCCCGCCACCTGCAGCGGCTCGCCGCTGGCCAGGTACGCCTCGAGGTCGTCCGCGGTGGGGCGGCCGAAGTGGACGGTGGTGCTGCTGTGGTCGGCGGCCTGGGCGACGACCTCGCCGTCGCGCAGGCGCAGGACGCTGTGCCCGGTGAGCAGGTCGGCGCTGCGTCCCGCCATCGCCCGCCAGCGCTCGCGCGCTACCTCGACCGTCCCCGGTTTGCCCTGCAACTGCCCGTCGACGAGCAGCATCGAGTCGCAGCCCACGACGAGGGTGTCGTCGCCGAGGCTGTCCCGGACCAGGCCGGGCACCACGTCCGCCGCCTTCGCGCGGGCCAATTCGGTGACCACCACCGCGGGCGGTGCCCCGGGACCGAGTGCGGCGGCGAGCGCATCCTCGTCCACCGCGGACACCCGCACGATGGGCGCGACGCCGGCCGACCGCAGCACGGACAACCGGGCCGGGGACGCCGACGCGAGCACCAGCCTCGCCATGATCAGCCCAGGTTCGGGTACGAGTACGGCGAGAACGGCGCCGTCCGGCGGTGCATCCGGGTGGGGTCGCCCCACGTCTCGCGCGGGCGGTCGTCCCCTGCCGGGGCGGCGGACCCGGAGGCCGCGGCGAGCACCGCCACCAGCGCGGCGATCTCGACGTCCGAGGGCCGGCCCTTGACGATCCGGATCGCCGCGGCCGCCTCGGGAGCGGCGGTCTCGGCCGCCGGCGCCGCCGCCGGGGCCTCCTCGGCCGCCGCGACCTCGGTCACCTCGGTGTCGATGATGGTCTTCTCCTCAGCTACCGCAGTCACAACACACCTCCCGGGAGGCTACCGGAGCCGGTGGGCAGGACGCGGGAGCGGGATCGCTGCGCGTTCGAAGTCATGTCGTCCCTCTCGTGGGGTCGTGGCCCGGCCGGCTCGGAAGGACCGAGCCGGCCGGGATGGTCTCGGCCGTGCGGCCGTCAGAGGGGGATGTTCCCGTGCTTCTTCGGCGGAAGCGTGACCATCTTGCGCTCGAGCAGCCGCAGGGCCGCCACGATCTGCCCGCGGGTGTGCGACGGCGGGATGACCGCGTCGACGTAGCCCCGCTCGGCGGCGACGTACGGGTTCACCAGGGTGTCCTCGTACTCGTTCTGCAGCTCGAGGCGCAGCGCGTCGACGTCCTCGCCGTTCTTGGCCGCCTCGAGCAGGCGCTTGCGGTAGACGAAGCCGACGGCACCGGAGGCGCCCATGACGGCGATCTGCGCGGTCGGCCAGGCCAGGTTGACGTCCGCGCCCATGTGCTTCGAGCCCATCACGTCGTACGCGCCGCCGTAGGCCTTGCGGGTGATGACGGTGATCTTGCCGACAGTGGCCTCGCCGTACGCGTACAGCAGCTTGGCGCCGCGGCGGATGATGCCGTTGTACTCCTGCTCGGTGCCCGGCAGGAAGCCCGGCACGTCGACGAGCGTGACGATCGGGACGTTGAACGCGTCACAGGTGCGCACGAAGCGCGCGGCCTTCTCCGACGCGTCGATGTCCAGGCAGCCGGCGAACTGGGTCGGCTGGTTGGCGACGATGCCGACGGACCGGCCGTCGACGCGGCCGAAGCCGACGATGATGTTCTGGGCGCGCTCGGCCTGGACCTCGAGGAACTCGTCGTCGTCGAGCAGGCGACGGATCACCTCGTGCATGTCGTACGGCTGGTTCGCCGAGTCGGGAATCAGCGTGTCGAGCTCGATGTCCTCCTCGGTCAGCGACTCCTCGATCGACCCGAGGATCGGGTCGGTCGGCTCGGTGCGCGGCGCGGCGGCCTGGTTGTTGCTCGGCAGGTAGGACAGCAGGTCCTTGACGTAGTCCAGGGCGTCCTGCTCGCCGTCGGCGACGTAGTGCGCGACACCGGACTTGACCATGTGGGTGTGCGCGCCGCCGAGATCCTCCATGGTGACGTCCTCACCGGTGACGGTCTTGATGACGTCGGGACCGGTGACGAACATCTGGCTGGTCTGGTCGACCATCACCACGAAGTCGGTCAGGGCGGGGGAGTAGACGTGTCCACCGGCGGCCGGGCCCATGATCAGCGAGATCTGCGGGATCACCCCGGAGGCCTGCACGTTGCGGTGGAAGATCTCGCCGTAGAGGCCGAGCGAGACGACACCCTCCTGGATGCGCGCGCCCGCCCCCTCGTTGATGCCGATCAGCGGGCGGCCGGTCTTGAGCGCCAGGTCCATGACCTTGACGATCTTCTCGCCGTAGACCTCGCCGAGGCTGCCGCCGAAGACGGTCGCGTCCTGCGAGAACACGCACACGTCGCGGCCGTCGATGGTGCCGTAGCCGGTCACGACGCCGTCGCCGACCGGGCGGTTCTCGGCCAGGCCGAAGTTGGTGCTGCGGTGCCGGGCGAGCTGGTCGAGCTCGACGAACGAGCCCTCGTCGAGCAGCGCTTCGATGCGCTCGCGGGCGGTCAGCTTGCCCTTCGCGTGCACCTTCTCGACGGCGGCCTCACCGCTCGGGGCCTGAGCCTGAGCCTGGCGATTGCGCAGGTCCGCCAGCTTGCCGGCAGTCGTGTGGATATCGGGCGTACTCGCCGCCTCGGGCGCGGACGGCTCCTGGACAGTGGTCATGGCCCATGAGCTTAGCGAGCGTCAGTCAGCGATCGCGCACCGAGGCCCCGCTTGTGTTGAATCATTGAACTGAAGCTACCGGCGAGTACGTTTCGCTGCCCATCCTAGGCTGTGCGGATGCCCACCGAACCCGAACCGCAGCGCCCGCCCGTCGACCCCGCGCCCGTGCGGCGCGAGCTGGATGCCGCCCGGCTGCGCGCCGCGCTCGTGCGTGGCGCCGACCCCGACGCGTTCTACCGGCGCCTCGACGTCGTCACCGAGACCGCCTCGACCAACGCCGACCTGCTCGCGGCCGCCCGCGAACCCGGAGCCGACCGCCGCGTCCTGCTCGCCGAGTTCCAGCACGGCGGCCGGGGCCGGCACTCGCGTGGATGGACCGGTGTTCCCCGCGCCCAGGTGATCGTCTCGGTGCTGCTGCGCATGCCCGGCATCGACCTCGCCGACCTGGGCTGGCTGCCGCTGCTGGCCGGCATCGCCACCGTCGACGCGATCCGCTCGGTCACCGGAGTGGACGCCGAACTGAAGTGGCCCAACGACGTGCTCGTCGAGGGCCGCAAGGTGGCCGGCATCCTCGCCGAGGTCGCCGGCACCCACCCCGAGCCCGCCGTGGTGGTGGGCATCGGCCTCAACGTCTCGCTCACCGAGGACGAGCTGCCGGTTCCCACCGCGACGTCGCTCGCGCTCGCCGGGGCGACCGAACTCGATCGCACCGCACTCGCCGAGGCCCTGCTGCGCGAACTCGGCCGCCGGTGGGAGCAGTGGTACGTCGCGGGCTGGGACGTCGCCGGGCTGGCCGCTGCCTACCGCGACCGGTGCGGCACGCTCGGCCGCCGGGTGCGGGCGGTCCTGCCGGGCGACACGGAACTGCACGGCGTCGCGGTCGACATCGACGAGCAGGGCCGCATCGTCATCACCCCGGACGACGGTGGCGAGCCGATCGCGGTGTCGGCCGGGGACATCACCCACCTGCGCCCGGTGCCCTGACCCGGCACGGGCGCCCGGCGCCGCGGCTGTGCCATCGTGTCCGGCATGGGATACCCGGAGGACGCCCTCGCCCCCGAGGAACGGCTGCTGCTGCACCGGCACCCGCACTGGAAGATGCTCATCGTGCCGGCGGCGATCTTCCTGGTCGCCACCGCGCTCGCGGGATTCCTGCTCGGCCTGAGCCAGGCCCGGCTCGACGGCTCCACCGCGAGCACGCTGACGATCGTGCTCGCGGTGCTGTGGGCGGCGATCGTCGCTTGGCAGTGCCTGGCGCCGCTCGTGAGCTGGCTGTCGACCCACTTCATCGTCACCGACCGGCGGGTGCTCGTCCGGCAGGGCGTGCTCACCCACTCCGGCATCGACATCCCGATGGGCCGCATCAGCAACGTGCAGTTCCGGCACGGCCTGCTGGACCGGATCCTGCGCACCGGCACCCTCGTCATCGTCTCCGCGGCCGACGATCCGCTCGAGTTCGACGACATCCCCGACGTGCAGCGCGTGCATGCCCTGCTGTACCAGCAGGCGTTCCACGCCGACCCGGCGCGGGACCGGGAACCCCGACCCGACGGGCCGAGTCGCAAAGCCTGGTAACGCGCCGGACGGCCGGTGCCGATCCGTACGCTGGATCCGTGACCGCAGTCCTGCTCGCCGAAGACGACGAAGCCATCGCCGCGCCCCTGTCCCGGGCGCTGGGCCGGGAGGGATACGACGTCACCGTCGAACAGACCGGTCCCGCCGCGCTCGAACGGGCCCTGTCCGGTGACTACGAACTGCTCATCCTCGACCTCGGGCTGCCCGGCATCGACGGCCTCGAGGTGTGCCGGCAGATCCGGGCCCACCGCTCCGACCTCGCCGTCCTGATGCTCACCGCCCGTACCGACGAGGTCGACTTCGTCGTCGGCCTCGATGCCGGCGCCGACGACTACGTCGGCAAGCCCTTCCGGCTCGCCGAACTCATGGCCCGGGTCCGGGCGCTGCTGCGCCGCCGTGGCGGCGGCGAGCCCGAGGACATCGTCGAGGTCGCGGGGATCCGGCTCGAGCGGGCGGCCCGGCGCGTGCTCGTCGACGGCTCCGAGGTCACCCTCGCCAACAAGGAGTACGAACTGTTGCGGGTGCTGCTCGAGCACGCCGGCCAGGTGGTCTCGCGGGACGTGATCCTGCAGGAGGTGTGGGGCGACGCCGACCTGCGCGGGTCCAAGACTCTCGACATGCACATGTCCTGGCTGCGCCGCAAGATCGGTGACGAGGGCCCGGCCGGGGAGCGGCGCATCGCCACCGTCCGCGGCGTCGGCTTCCGCCTGAACACCGACTGACGGGACCGGAGTGCGCCGCCGAATCCTGTTCGCGGTCCTCGCGGGCTCGTTGCTCGTGGCCCTGCTGCTCGGAGTCCCGCTCGCCTACACCGCCTGGCTGTTCGTCGAGGACACCGCTCGCAGGGACCTGCAGGACCGGCTCGACCGCATGTCCGCGGAGATCATCGCCCAGGAGGGCGCCGACGGCCTGGTCGTCGGCGGCCTCGACACCAGTTCGCTGCGGCTCGTCGTTCCCGACGGCGGCCGCCTCCTCGTCGTCTACCCGACCCCCGAGGACGCCGCGGCCCGCCTCGACATCGGCGCCGCCGCAGTCCCGAACCCCCTGGTCGAGTCCCTGTCGATGGGAACGTCGGGATCCCTGCGGCTCGAGGCGCCGTCCGAGGACATGCGCCTGCTGCAGCGGCAGGTCCTGGTCGGGGTGACGCTGCTGGTGCTGCTGTCCATGGCCGTCGGCGCCGTCGTCGCCGTCGTCACCGCGCGGCGGCTGGCCGACCCTCTGCGCGACGTCGCGGCGCGGGCCCGCCGGCTGGCCGAGGGCGACTTCCGGCCCGATCCACGCCGGCACGGCATCCCGGAACTCGACCGCGTCTCGGACGTCCTCGACGCCGCGACCGTGGAGATCGCCGGGCGCCTGCAGCGGGAGCACGCCCTCGTCGGCGACGTCTCGCACCAGCTGCGGTCCCGGCTGACCGCGGTGCGGCTGCGCCTCGACGAGCTGTCCACCCACGCCGACCCGGCCGTCGTCGAGGAGGCGGAGGAGGCGATGCGCCAGGTGGACCGGCTCACCACCGCCATCGACGAGCTGGTCCGCGCGTCCCGTAACAGCGGCTCCGAGCTGCGCACCGAGGTGTCCGTCGTGGGGGAGCTGGCGGGGGTGATCGCGGACTGGCGCGGGCCCTACAAGGAGGCGGGCCGGGAACTGCTGCTGAGCGGGGATCCGTCGCTGCGCAGCCGCGTGACCGGATCCCGGCTGCGCGAGGCCGTCGCGGTGCTGGTCGACAACGCCCTCATGCACGGCGGTGGAACGTGCACGGTGTCCGTGCGGCGGGTGTCGACCCACGGCGGCGGATCGACCGTGTGCGTGGAGGTGACCGACGAGGGTGACGGCGTCAGCGACGAGCTGGCCCCGCACATCTTCGACCGCGGCTTCTCGGGTACCGGCTCGACCGGGGTGGGACTCGCGCTCGCCCGTGCCCTGACCGAGGCCGACGGCGGGCGCCTGGAACTGCAACGCCGGCGGCCCGCCCTGTTCGCCCTGTTCCTCGGCTCGACCCGCGACGAGTCCGCCCCCGCGGGGATCCGGGAACCACGCTGACCCGCGGCGGCGGGGACCGGATTCGGCTGACCCGCGGCGGCGGGGACCGGATTCGGCTGACCCGCGGCGGCGGGGACCGGATTCGGCTGACCCGCGGCGGCGGGGACCGGATTCGGCTGACCCGCGGCGGCGGGGACCGGATTCGGCTGACCCGCGGCGGCGGGGACCGGACTCAGGAGTGTCCCAGGCCTTCCTCGGCGAGTTCCTCGTGCTCGGGAACGTCGTCTTCGCCGGGGTTCATCTCCTCCGGGAACACGAAACGGCGGAAGCACCAGAACCGGAAGATCATCTGCAGCAGATTGCCGATGAGATAGGCGCTGACGAAGTCGGCGATGTTCTCCATGGTGAGGCTGACGTTCGGCACCCGCAGGTCGAACACGTAGCTCGAGATCCACAACGGGATGAAGCTGAGGACCACGCCGATGCCGCTGACGGCGAAGAACAGCAGCGCCTCGTGGTGCCGCTCCCGGCCGCCCCGGTTCTTGAACGACCACTCCCGGTTGAGGACGTACGAGCAGATCACGGCGATCACCCCGGCGATGACCTTGGCGGTCACCGGCTTCTCCTCGAGCACCGTGAGCTTGAGGGTGTAGAAGATGACCGAGTCGACGACGAAGGTGGTGCCGCCGACGATTGCGAACTTGATCAACTCGTGGTGCCGCAGCAACAGGCCCCGCAGAGGCTCGGGGACTCGGTTCACGGCAGCATCGACGAAAGACACCCGGACGAGTCTACGAAACCGGGATCCGAACACACGAACCCGCGGGCGGTTTATCAGCTTTACCACAGGAACGACGGGGTGTCGCGCGGGAGCGCGGCGCCGCGCCCGCCGCCCGCTGTGACACCATGGTGAGCCGTGACCGCTACACCCCCGGACTCGGCCGCCGCGACTCCCGCCTCCGCGGCCGGTGACGCCCCTTCGCACCCTCCCCGCACGCTGCCCACCGGTATGCCGGTCGTCGCGATGGTCGGCGGCGGCCAGCTCGCCCGGATGACCCACCAGGCCGCGATCGCGCTCGGCCAGACCCTGCGGGTGCTGGCCGCGAGCCCGGACGATCCGGCCGCGCGGGTCAGTCCCGACGTGGTGCTCGGCAGCCACACCGATCTCGACGCGTTGCGCAGTGCCGCGACCGGCGTCCACGCCTTGACCTTCGACCACGAGCACGTGCCCACCGAGCATCTCGAGGTGCTCCAGCGTGAGGGCGTCAGCGTGCAGCCGCCGCCGCAGGCCCTGATCTACGCGCAGGACAAGCTCGCGATGCGCCGGCGCCTCGCGGAGCTCGGTGCCCCGGTGCCGCCGTTCACCGAGCTCACCTCGGTCGACGACCTCACCGCGTTCGGCGACGAGCACGGGTGGCCCGTCGTGATCAAGTCGGCGCGCGGCGGCTACGACGGTCGCGGTGTGTGGATCACCGACGACGTGGACGAGGCGCAGCGGATCGTCGCCGAGCAGCTCGCGGCCGGGGTGCCGCTCATCGCCGAGGAGAAGGTCTCGTGGCGGCGGGAGCTGTCCGCGATGGTCGCGCGCTCGCCGTTCGGGCAGGGCGCGAGCTGGCCCGTGGTCGAGACCGTGCAGTTGAACGGGCAGTGCGCCGTCGTCATCGCGCCCGCCCCGAACCTGCGGGCCGACATCGAGGCCGGCGCCGAGCAGCTGGCCCTGCGCATCGCCGCCGAGCTCGGTGTGGTCGGAGTCATGGCGGTCGAACTGTTCGAGACCGAGACCGGCGAGCTGATCGTCAACGAGCTCGCGATGCGGCCGCACAACTCCGGGCACTGGGGCATGGACGGCGCCCGCACCGGGCAGTTCGAGCAGCACCTGCGCGCGGTGCTGGACTACCCGCTCGGCGACACGTCACCGATCGCCCCGGTGACGGTGATGGCGAACGTCCTCGGCGCCCCCGAGGCGCCCGCGATGAGCATGGACGAGCGGCTGCACCACCTGTTCGCCCGGATGCCCGACGTGCGTGTGCACCTCTACGGCAAGGGCGAGCGCAAGGACCGCAAGATCGGGCACGTCAACGTGCTCGGGGACGCGTCCGGGTCGATCGACGACCCGCAGTACGTGGCGGCGGTGCGCGAACGCGCGGAACGCGCGGCGCACTGGCTCTCGCACGGAGTGTGGACCGACGGATGGGATTCTCACGGTGACTGACGGAGCACAGGTCGGCCTGATCATGGGCAGCGACTCGGACTGGCCGACGATGGAGGCCGCCGCCGAGGCGCTCGTCGAGTTCGGCATCCGCTTCGAGGTGGGGGTCGTCTCGGCCCACCGCACCCCGCAGCGCATGCTCGACTACGCCCGCGACGCCGCCGGACGCGGCATCAAGGTGATCATCGCCGGCGCCGGTGGTGCCGCCCACCTTCCGGGCATGGTCGCCTCCGCGACCCCGCTCCCGGTGATCGGCGTGCCCGTCCCCCTGAAGTACCTCGACGGCATGGACTCGCTGCTGTCGATCGTGCAGATGCCTGCCGGGGTGCCTGTCGCGACCGTCTCCATCGGCGGCGCCCGCAACGCCGGCCTGCTCGCCGCCCGTATCCTCGGCGCGGCCGACCCCGCGCTGCGGGGCCGGATGGAGCAGTTCCAGGCGGGCCTCGAGCAGATGGTGCTCGAGAAGGACGACGCGTTGCGGCGGAAGCTGCTGGGCTGACGGCCGCGCCGTGCCCGCCCCCACTCGCCTCGAGCGGTGGTACCGGTGGAGCGGCACCCACACCGGCACCATCGACGCGGTCCTGGCCGCTCTGCTGACCGCCTTCGGGTTGCTCGTCGTCGCCACCTCCGAGCCCGGCTGGTGGGACGCGGTCCTCGTGCTCGTCCTGAGCGTGCCGCTGGCGTGGCGGCGCACCCGGGTGGTGCCGGCCACGGCCGTGGTCGCCGCCGCCGCGTTCGTGCACCTGGCGACCGTGCCGACGGTCAGCCCCGTCGCCCCGGTGGCCGTCCCGGCGGCGGTCTACGCCCTCGCCGCCTACGGCCCGCGGTGGGCGAGCACCCTCGGCCTCGCCGCGGCGGTCGCCGGCGGTGCCCTCGCGGGCATCCGCTACCTCGGGAACATCGAAGACCGCTCCGCCCTCGGCATGGCCGTGTCCGCGGTGTTCGTGGTCGTATTCCTCGCCGGGGCATGGGCGTTCGGGCGTATCCGGAATCTGCGCCTGGAGGAGATGGCGAACCTCAGCGAGCGCAACCGCCTTCTCGAACTCGAACGGGAGAAGGAGACCGAGCTCGCCGCGCTCGGCGAGCGCACCCGCATAGCCCGGGAGATGCACGACATCGTCGCGCATTCGCTGACCGTCGTGATCGCCCAGGCCGACGGTGGCCGGTACGCCGCCCCGCAGCACCCCGAGGAGGCCGTGTCCGCGCTGACGGCCATCGCCGACACCGGCCGGCGCGCGTTGAGCGACATGCGCTCGCTGCTGGCGGTGCTGCGCGAGGACGGACCCCGCGAGTTCCGCGTCGCACCCGGGCCGGACGACCTCGACGAGCTGATCGCCGATCTGCGGGGCGGCGGGCTCGACGTCGAGTTCACGGTCACCGGTCCGCGGCGCGACCTGCCCGCGGGCACGGGCCTGACCGTGTACCGCATCGTGCAGGAGGCGCTGACCAACGTGCTGCGGCACGCCGGCCCCCGCGCCCACGCCCGTGTCCGCCTCGCATGGCTGCCCGAACGCGTGGAGGTGGAGATCGTCGACAACGGTCGCGGCGCGGCGGCCCTCGTCGAGCCCCGCCCGGGCGGGCAGGGACTGATCGGCATGGCGGAACGCGCCCGGCTGCACGGCGGCGCCGTGTCCGCCGGTCCGGCGCCGGGCGGCGGCTACCGTGTCCATGCGCTGCTTCCGTACCACTGAGAGGAGAGAGACCGTGCCGGACTCGGGCCCGGAGCCGAGACCCGTCCGGGTCGGTCTCGTCGACGATCAGCACCTCGTGCGGGCCGGCTTCCGGATGGTGCTCGACTCGCAACCGGACCTGACGGTGGTCGCCGAGGCGGCGGACGGGCACGCCGCCCTCGACGCGCTCGCACGGGCCGAGACGGACGTGGTGCTGATGGACGTGCAGATGCCCGGCCTGGACGGGATCGAGACCACCCGCCGGCTGCTCACCCGCCCGCACGCGCCGAAGGTGGTGATGCTCACCACCTTCGACACCGAGGAGTACGTCGTCTCCGCGCTCGGCGCGGGCGCGAGCGGGTTCCTGCTCAAGGACGCGCCGCCGGAGGATCTGCTCGCCGCGGTCCGCACGGTGCACCGCGGCGACGCGGTGATCGCGCCCCGCGCCACCCGCCGTCTGCTGCGGCACGTCGGTCCGCTGCTCGGGGGCGACGGCGCGCCCGATCGTCGTCCGGCCGTGCGGGTTCCGCCGGAGTTGACCCCGCGTGAGCTCGAGGTGCTCGTCGCGATGGCGCACGGCCTCACCAACGCCGAACTCGCCGAACGCTTCGTGCTGTCGGAAGCCACCGTGAAAACGCATGTGGGGAGGGTGCTTTCGAAGACAGCGTCGCGGGACCGCGTGCAGGCGGTGCTGTTCGCGTTCCGTGCGGGACTGGTCCGGCCGGAGGATCTGCTCGGCGCGGCGGACGGACCGTGAACCTGCGGGCGCACGGCTGCGCGGCTCCGGCCGTCCGCCCGTCGTGGTCGCGGCCGGTCATACCACGGTAGGACCCGCGGCGGCCGGAAGATCCGCCCGCGCTCCGATGTGCCGGTGCGGCGCGGTTCCTAGCGTCGTCGGCATGGACGACAACGATGTGGGAACCGCCGCCGTGCGTGCGGAAGAGCTGGTGAAGGTGTACGGCCGGGGCGACGCCGAGGTGCGTGCGCTCGACGGGGTGAGCGTGGCCTTCGAGAAGGGAGCCTTCACGGCGATCATGGGGCCGTCGGGATCCGGGAAGTCCACCCTCATGCACTGTCTCGCCGGGTTGGACACCGCGACCTCGGGGCGGATCTTCCTGGGGGACGACGAGATCAGCGGGGCAGGGGACCGGCGGCTGACCGAACTACGGCGCGACCGCATCGGATTCGTCTTCCAGGCGTTCAACCTGCTGCCCGTGCTCACGGCCGAGGAGAACATGCTGCTGCCGATGCGGCTGGCCGGGCGGCGACCGAGCGACGAATGGCGCGACCACGTCGTCACCCGCCTCGGCCTCGACGGGCGGCTGCGGCACCTGCCGCACGAACTGTCCGGCGGCCAGCAGCAGCGGGTCGCCGTCGCGCGGGCCCTGCTGCCCCAGCCCGATGTGGTCTTCGCCGACGAACCGACCGGGAACCTCGACTCCCGCTCCGGGGCGGAGGTGCTCGGCCTGCTGCGGGCGAGCGTGCGCGAGACCGGTCAGACCGTCGTCATGGTCACCCACGACCCGGTGGCCGCGTCCTACGCCGACCGCGTCGTGCTGCTCGCGGACGGCCGGCCCGCCGGCGAGATCGCCGCGCCCACGCCCGACACCGTCCTCGACACGATGCGCCGCCTCGGCACCGCCGCGCTCCAGGAGGTGCGCTGATGCGACGGCTGGCGCTCGCCCAGGCCCGGGCACACGCCGGCCGGTACCTCTCCTCGGTCCTCGCCGTCCTCGTCGCGGTCGCCTACGTCGTGACGACTCTCGTCCTCGGAGACACGGTGCGCGCCGGGGTGACCGATTCGCTCGCGGCCCAGTACCGCGGCACCGACGCCGTCGTCACCGCGCCCGAGTCGCCGCCGGCGCCCGTCGAGCGGCCGCAGGAGCTCGCGGCCCGGGTGGCCGCGGTGCCCGGCGTGAGCGCCGTCGCGGTGGACCTGACCGCGCCGGTGCGCTACACCGGTCCCGAGGGTGTGCCCTCGTACGCCGACGTCACCTCCGTCGGGGGCGACGAGGCCCTGCGCTGGCAGCGGCTGGCCGACGGCCGATGGCCCGCCGCCGATTCCGAGATCGCGGTCGGTTCGACCACCGGTGTGCCGCTCGGCACGGTCCTGACCGTGACGGATGCCGAGGGCGGCGAGCCCGCGACCGTGACGGTGGTCGGGCAGGTCGATCTGGCCGGAACCCCGCAGGCCGCGGACGCGGCGGTGTTCGGGACCGGAGCGCAGGTCGACCGATGGGCCGGCGGCGCACCGGGGTGGGAACTGCGCCTGGCGGGGGACGGCACCGTCACCGCCGCCGACCTCGTCGACCGGGTGTCCGAGGCGCTGCCCGGATGGACCGTCCGGACCGGCGCCGAACGGTCCGCCGCAGTGGCCGCGCGCTACTTCGGCGACGCCGACCTGCTGCGCAACGTGCTGCTCGCGTTCGGGGCGATCGCCGTCGTGGTGTCCGCGCTCGTGATCGCCAACACCTTCGCGGTCGTGCTCGCCGCCCGCACCCGGGAACTGGCCCTCATGCGCTGCGTCGGGGTCACCGCCGCACAGGTACGGCGCAGTGTCCTGCTCGAGGCGCTGCTCGTCGGCGCCGTGGCCTCGGTTGCGGGCGTCCTCGCCGGAATCGGGCTCGCCGCGGCGGTGGTCGCGGCGGCCCGGGCGTGGGACGCACCGCTGCCCATCGGGTCGCTCGCGGTCGGGCCCCTCACCGTCGTCGTCGGCCTGCTCGTCGGCATCGTCGTGACGGTCCTGGCCGCCACCGGCCCCGGACGGGCCGCCACCCGCGTCGCGCCGCTGGCCGCGCTCCATCCGATGGAGAGCACGCCGGAGCCGGCACGGTCGTCCTGGTTGCGCCGCATCGTCGCGACGGTCGGCCTCGTCGCCGGGGCCGTGCTGCTGACCGCGGGCGTCCTGGGAGTCAACGTCCTCGTCGCGTGTGCGGGCGGGCTGCTCGCATTCGTCGGATTCCTCGCCGCGACCCGGCGCATCGTCCCGGCGGTCGTGCAGGGTGCGGGGCGTGCCCTGGCGCGGATCGGCGGGCCCGTGGGCGAGCTCGCCGCCGGCAACGCGGGCCGCAATCCGCGCCGCACCGCCGCCACGGCAACCGCGCTGATCCTCGGCGTCACCCTCACCGCGACGATCGTCGTGGGCGTGGCCACGGTGAAGGCGAGCGCGCCCGCGGCCATCGACGGCCAGTTCCCCGTCGACGTGACCGTCACGGCCGCCGGCGACGAGGGCCTTCCGGCGGGCCTCGGCGAACGCCTGCACACGATCGACGGGGTCGCGGAGACCGCGGACCTGCAGGCGGTCACCCTCGCCGTCGGCGGAGTGGACCTGCGCGTGCTCGGCGTGGATCGGGTCGACGTCGGCCGCACCCTGCGCACCGACATCACGCTGCCGGGACCGGGGGAGATCGCCCTGTCGCCCGACGAGCGTGCCGGACGCGGCGTGTCCGCGGGTTCCCGGCTCGACGTCGCCGGAGAGCGGGGGCGTCGGACCCTCACCGTGGTCGACGGCACCGAGGGCGCCCCGGCCCTCGTCGACGACGCCGACCTGCCCGCGCTGACCGGGGCGACGCGCACCGAGGCGGTGTGGCTGCGGCTGGCCGACATCGACGACGACGCGGCGATCGCCGCCGCGCAGCGCGCCGTCACGAGCGCCGCGGCCGAGGCCGCCCCGGGCAGCGAGGTCGGCGGCGCCGTCGCGATGCGCCGCACCATCGAGCAGGTGCTCGACACGATGCTGCTCGTGGTGGGCGGCCTCCTGTCGGTCGCCGTGCTCATCGCCCTGATCGGCGTCGGCAACACCATGGCCCTGTCGGTGCTCGAGCGGCGCCGGGAAACGGGACTGCTGCGGGCCGTCGGGCTCGGCCGCGGCGGCATCCGGTCGCTGCTCGTGCAGGAGGCGCTGCTCGTGGCAGGGGTGGCCTCGGGCCTCGGCGTCGCGCTCGGACTGATCCTCGGTGTCGCCGGGACCGCGTCGGTGTTCGGCGTGGACAAGCTCGTCCTGCCGTCGGTGCCGTGGCTGCAGCTGCTGGGGATCGTCGTCGCCGGCGGCGTGGCCGGTGTGGTCGCGGCGCTGCTTCCGGCGCGGCGCGCGGCGGCGGTGTCGCCGGTGGAGGCACTGTCGGCCGGATAGGCTCGGGCCCGTGAGCCCCCGCGACGCGCGTGCCGACCTGCAACGGTCGCGCGCGTCGCGGGGCGACGCGCAGGCCCGGGCGGTGACGGCCCTGGCCCTGCTGTGGGCCCGGGTGTGGGGCGGCCGCGTCGGCTTCGACGACGAGTTCGGACTCTACGTGTGCACCGGGATGCGCGGCGGCTACGCCCGCTCGGGCACGACGATCGGCGGGGTGTTCCTCACCGGCCGGCCACCGTCGCGCCGGATCCTGCGGCACGAGGCGGTCCACGCCGATCAGTGGGCGCGGTACGGGGCCGGATTCGCCGTCCGCTACGTGTGGGAGGAGCTACGCCACCCGGGTGCCCGCAACCGATTCGAGATCGAGGCCGGCCTCGCCGACGGCGGCTACGTCGCCTGAGCCTGCCGCGCGTCAGCCGTTCAGCCGGGCGGTGACCTTCTCGCTCTCGACCCGTCGGTCGGTGGCGGCGGGATCCGGGTTGCTCACCTGCACCAGCGACGCGCCGACGGCGAGGACGGCGAGCAGGCCGTCGATCAGCGCCTGCGGGGTGCCCCAGTCGCGGCTCGACAGCACCCGGTCCGCGCCGGTGATGCCGGCGGCCGCGGCCGCGTCCCGGGCCGCCGCGATCACTTCGCCGGCCGTCCGTCCGTCGAGCACCGGTCCGCCGTCCCCGGCGGAGCGGAACTGGTCACCGTGCACCCGCACGTGCGTCGCGTAGTCGGTGACCCCCACCGGCAGGTCCGGCACGGGCCGGCCGAACGCGTCGAGCGAGAGGACGGCGACCTCGGCGACGTCCGCGACATCGTCGAGACGGTCCGCGCTGACCAGCGCGAGGTCCGCGTCGTCGGGTTCGAGCACCACCTCGGCGCCGGCCCACCATGCGCCGAGCAGGACCGCGGCACTCTGCCAGTGAGCCGGGAGCAGGACGGCCACCCGGCCGCCGGGCAGCAGACCGAACTCGTCGCGCACCATGTTCGCCGTCTTGGCGGCCCAGTTCGCCAGGGTGACCGCGGACAGCTCGATCCGGGCGCCGGACGCGTCGTCGTACCACGTGATGCGGGGGCCGGCCGGGTCGGCGGCCAGGATCGGATCGAGCAGGGTGTCGGTCAGGGTGGTCACAGCTTCCTCGTTCCTCAGTTCACGCAGCGGGGGCCGGCGGAGCCGGCGTCGATCGGCGGGGCGGCCGGGACGGACGTCGGGGTGGCCCCGGCGCTCACGAGATCCGATCCGGAGGCCACGGAGGTGACGTTCGCATCCGTGCCCGGCCCCGCGTAGTCCGCGGTGAGCACCACCCGCACCGTGTCGGCGTCGAGCGACGGGTCGGCGGCGGTGGCCAGGCCGCCGAGCGCCTCCGCGACGGCACGCGCCTGGTCGGACTCGGGGTCGGCGGCGAAGACCGTCGACTCGTCCACCGCGCGGCCGGTGTGGTTCCCGACGCCGCCCTCGACGAAGCCGTCGTCGACCAGCACGGCCGCGACGCGGGAGGCCAGGCCGCCGACACCACCGGCGTTGGCGACGTCCACCGTGATCGTGCCGGCATCGACCTCCGGTGCCGCGCTCGTCGTCGGCTGCGACCCGTCGTCGCCGGAGCCGGGATCGACGAGGTCGGCGACGAAGCGGCGCACCTCCTCCGGATCCACCTGCACCACGGATTCGCCGTAGTCGGTCATCGCGTTGAGGTCCTGGACGGGGATCGTGGAGAACTGCACGGCGCCGCCGGCGAGGTCCTGCATCCGGGTCGCCAGGTCGAGGATGTCCCAGTCGGAGTCCAGGACCACCGACCTCTGCACGGCCGCGCTGAGCTGGTTCAGCTTGGACGGGTTGCTCAGCGTCTTCGCGCTGAGCACCTTCTGTACGAGTGAGGCCATGAACACCTGCTGGCGCACGATTCGGTCCAGGTCGCCGCGCGGCAGGTCGTGGCGCTGCCGGACGAAGCTCAGGGCGTCCGCGCCGTCGAGGGTCTGCTCGCCGGCGGGGAAGTTCGCCCCGGACAGCGGCTCGTCGACGGGGTTGTTCAGGCACACGTCGACGCCGCCGACGGCATCGGTGAGCAGCACGAACCCGAGCAGGCCGACCTCGGCGTAGTGGTCGACGGTGACGCCGGTCAGGTCGGCGACCGACTCGATCAGTGCCTCCCGGCCCGCCTGCGTGGCCGCCTTCTCGGCGGCCGCATCGGACTCGCCGGCCTCGACGAGCCGCAGCCGCTCGGTCTCCTTGGTGGCGCCGAACGCGGCGTTGATCTTCGACATCCCGATGTCGGGCACCTCGACGTAGGTGTCGCGTGGGATGGAGATGGCGGTGGCCGAGGTGCCGTCGAGCGGCACCCGGACCAGGATGATCGTGTCGGTGTTGTTGGCCACTTCCTCGCCGGCCCGCAGCGCGTCGAGTTCGCGCTGGGACAGCGGATTGCCGTGCGCGTCGGTGCGGCTGTCGGTGCCCACCAGGAGGATGTCGAGGGCGCCGTCCCGGCCGTCGCCCAGGGTGAGCCCGCCCACCGTGGCGAGCGACGAGCGCAGCGAATCGATGCCGCGCCATGCGACGCCGGTGACGACCAGGGTGAGCGCCGCGGCGACGCTGACGGCGATCCGCAGCGGGCGGCCGCGGAAGACCCCCGATCCTCCCCCCGCGTCGCGCGCCGGCACTCGGCGTGTGGGCGGCTCTGGCGGCACCTGGCGGTCCTCTCGTCGGGCGTCGGCGGTCGCACCCAGGCTACTGCCGAGACCGCGGCCCTTGTGGCACCCGCCGCGGCGTGCCCGGCTCGTACCGGGTGACAGCCGCGACGGCTACCGGGTGACAGCCGCGACGGCTACCGGGTGACAGCCGCCCCGGCGTGCCAGACTCGTGCCCGTGCAGACCGTTCTCGTCACCGGGGCCCGCGGACAGCTGGGCCGTCACCTGCTCACCCGCGGCGCCGCGGCCGGCCTCCCGATCCGGGGCGTCGGCGCGGAGGAGGCGGACATCACCGATCCGGATGCCGTCGCCGCGCTCGTCGAACCGGGCGCCGTCGTGCTCAACTGCGCCGCCTACACCGCCGTCGACGCGGCCGAGACCCATGTGGAGGACGCCACCGCGGTCAACGAGTGGGGACCGGCCCATCTGGCCGCCGCGTGCGCCGCCGCCGGAGCGCACCTGATCCACGTGTCCACCGACTACGTGTTCGCCGGCGACGGGGACCGCCCGTACCGGGTCGGCGATCCGACCGGGCCCCGGACCGTCTACGGCCGGACCAAGCTCGCGGGGGAGCGCGCGGTGCTCGACCGGTTGCCGACCGCCCACGTGGTGCGCACGGCGTGGCTCTACACCGGCGAGGGCAACGACTTCGTCGCGACGATGCTGCGGCTCGAACGCGAACGCGACACCGTGCGCGTCGTCGACGATCAGGTCGGCTGCCCCACCTACGCCGCCGATCTCGCCGACGGCCTCCTCGAACTCGCCACCCGCGCCGGTGCGGTGCCCGGCGGGGTCCTGCACGCGACGAACTCCGGGCAGGCCAGCTGGTTCGACCTCGCCCGTGCGGTGTTCGCCGAGGCGGGCGCCGACCCGGGCCGCGTGCAGCCCTGCGGCAGCGACGAGTTCGTGCGGCCCGCGCCCCGCCCGGCGTACTCCGTCCTCGACGGCAGCGCGTGGGCGGCGGCCGGGCTGACGCCGCTCCGGCCGTGGCGGCCTGCGCTGCACGCCGCGATCGGCGCCCTGCGGGCCAGGGCGTGATTCGGCGGGACCGCGCCCGGCGGCTAAGGTGACGGCGTGAGTTCGAAGCTGACCGTGGTGACGGTGACCTACTCGCCCGGTGAGCATCTGGAGCACTTCCTGACCTCGCTGACCGGCGCGACGAACCTGCCCACCCAGGTGATCCTGGCGGACAACGGGTCCACCGACGGCGCCCCCGAAGACGCCGCGGCCCGGCACCCGAACGTGCGGCTGCTGCACACCGGCGGCAACATCGGCTACGGCGGGGCCGTCAACCGGGCCGTCGCGGAGGTCGATCCGGCGGAGGAGTTCGTCGTCGTCGCCAATCCCGATGTGCGCTGGGGACCCGGGTCGCTGGACCGGCTGCTCGAGGCGGCGCGTCGCTGGCCGCGCGCGGCGTCCCTCGGCCCGCTGATCTACGAACCCGACGGCACCGTCTATCCGTCGGCGCGCTCGGTGCCCGGGCTGGTCTCCGGCGCCGGGCACGCGCTGCTCGGCACGGTGTGGCCGAAGAACCCGTGGACGCAGCGGTACCGGCAGGAGAACGAGACCGTGTCCGAACGCCCGGTGGGCTGGCTGTCCGGGTCGTGCCTGCTGGTGCGGCGGGCGGCGTTCGACGCGGTCGACGGCTTCGACTCGCGCTACTTCATGTACATGGAGGACGTCGATCTCGGCGACCGGTTCGGCCGGGCGGGCTGGCTCAACGTGTACGTGCCCTCGGCAGAGGTCACCCACGCGAAGGGGCACGCCGCAGGACGGCATCCCGAACTCATGCTGCCGGCCCACCACGACAGCGCGTACCGGTTCCAGGCGGACCGGCACCCGCATCCGTGGCAGGCGCCGCTGCGGTGGGCGCTGCGGGCCGGGCTCGCCGCCCGGTCGAGGATGTCGGTGGCCGCGGCGGCGCGCGAACGGGCGCGGGCGGCCGAGGCGGGCAACACCACGGAACAGGGGACACGATGACGAACGATGCTGCGCCGCACACCGATGCGGTGATCCTGGTGGGCGGGCAGGGGACCCGGCTGCGGCCGCTGACCCTGTCCGCGCCGAAGCCGATGCTGCCCACCGCCGGCGTGCCGTTCCTGACGCACCTGCTCACGCGCATCCGTGCGGCCGGCATCAAGCACGTGGTGCTCGGAACATCCTTCAAGGCGGAGGTGTTCGAGGACTACTTCGGTGACGGCTCGGAACTGGGTCTCGAGATCGAGTACGTCACCGAGGCGGAGCCGCTGGGCACCGGCGGCGGCATCCGCAACGTGCTGCCCAGGCTGCGCGCCGACAACGTCATGGTCTTCAACGGTGACGTCCTCGGCGGCACGGATCTCGGTGCGGTGCTCGACACGCACCTGCGCACCGACGCCGACGTGACGCTGCACCTGGTGCGCGTGGGCGACCCCCGCGCGTTCGGGTGCGTGCCCACCGACGAGGAGGGCCGGGTCACCGCGTTCCTGGAGAAGACGCAGGATCCGCCGACGGACCAGATCAACGCCGGCTGTTACGTCTTCAAGCGCGAGATCATCGAGTCGATCCCCGAGGGTCGTCCGGTCTCCGTGGAACGTGAGGTCTTTCCGTCCCTGCTGGCGGAGGGCAAGCGCGTGTACGGGCACGTCGACGCCGCCTACTGGCGGGACATGGGCACGCCGGAGGACTTCGTGCGCGGCTCGGCAGACCTGGTGCGCGGCATCGCACCGTCGCCCGCGCTCGGTGGGCAGCGCGGCGAATCCCTCGTCCATCCCGGTGCCTCCGTCGCGCCCGGTGCCCTGCTGATCGGCGGCACCGTCGTCGGCCGCGGCGCCGAGATCGGCGCCGGCGCACGCCTGGACGGCGCGGTGATCTTCGACGGCGCGAGGGTGGAGGCCGGTGCGGTGATCGAGCGGTCCATCATCGGATTCGGGGTCCGGGTCGGTCCCCGCGCCCTGATCCGCGACGGGGTGATCGGCGACGGCGCCGACATCGGGGCGCGCTGCGAGCTGCTGCGCGGCGCCCGGGTCTGGCCCGGTGTGCAGATCCCCGACGGGGGGATCCGTTTCAGCACCGACGTGTGAGCACGGGGGGTCCACGAATGAAGTTCGAACGGTATGTGGCGCTGGGTGATTCGTTCACCGAAGGCGTCGGGGACCCGGATCCGGCCCGGCCCAACGGGTTGCGTGGCTGGGCGGACCTCGTCGCCGAGGAGCTCGCCCGCGACAACCCCGGGTTCGGGTATGCGAACCTCGCCGTGCGCGGACGGCTGCTGCGCCCGATCCTCGACGAGCAGCTCGACGCGGCGATCGCGATGCGACCCGACCTGGTGACGATCTACGCCGGTGGCAACAACCTCATGCGCCCGAAGCTTGACCTCGACGCGTTGGCGGCCGAGTACGACGACGCGATCGGCAAGCTTGCCGCCACGGGTGCGCGAGTGCTCGTGTGGACGGCCTACGACGGCAGCTGGGCGCCGGTGTTCGGGGTGCTGCGCGGCCGCTGGGCCGTCTACAACGAGCTGGTCCGGGCGATCGCCGACCGCCACGGTGCGGCGATCGTCGACTTCTGGCGGTTCGACGAGTACCGCGACCTGCGGATGTGGGATTTCGACCGGATCCACATGTCGCCGGCCGGGCACCGGAACATGGCGATCCGCGTGCTCGATCTCCTCGGTGTGTCGCACACGCTCACCCCGGCCGAATTCGATGCCGCGCCGGTGGTCTCGGCGGCGAAGCGGGCCGAGGACCGCCGGTGGGCACGCGAATTCCTGATTCCCTGGGTCGGGCGGCGCCTGCGCGGCACCTCCTCGGGCGACGGCATCGAACCGAAACGCCCCACGCTGCAGCCGGTCTAACGGCCCGCCCCGGTGCGCACGGCGGGGCCCGCCCCGGTGCGTACGGCGGGGCCCGCCCCGGTGCGTGCGGCGGCGAGGCCGAGCAGGTGCCCGAGGGTGTCGTGCTCGGCCTCCGGCGGCAGCGCGTCGACCGGCCACCAGCGCAGGTCGGTCGATTCCGCGCTGCGGACGGGCACGGCCCCGGGCGGCGCGACGACGAGGAACCGCAGGTCCAGGTGCCGGGTCGGGCGGCCCAGCGAGCAGGTGATCGGATGGGTGTGCGCCGAGAGCAGTTCCGGATCGATGACCAGGTTCTCGATGCCGGACTCCTCGGTCGCCTCCCGCAGCGCTGCCCCGACGACCGTCTCGTCGGATTCCTCGCAGTGCCCGCCGAGCTGGATCCACCGCCCCACCCGGGGATGCAGGGTGAGCAGCACGTGCCGGCGGTCGGCGTCGAGCACGAGCGACGACGCCGTGACGTGCCCGGGCACGTGCCTGCGGAGGCACCCCTCGGGCGCGGCGTCGAGGAACGCGAGCATGGTGTGCCGCAGCGACTCCGCGTCCACCGAGTCGGTCCGCCAGTTCTGCAGCCGGTCGACGGCCGAGGCGTGCAGCGTGGACGCGGTCACCTCAAAGCTCCAGCAGCAGGTCGCCGGCCGCGGGGGCGACGCGCGGCGTCGCCGGCTCGAGGGGGTGCCCGACCGCGATCGCGCCGAGCGGCGACCAGTCCCCGGGCAGGCCGAGTTCACGCCGCACGACGTCCGGGGCGAAGATCGTCGACCCGATCCAGCAGCTGCCGAGCCCGCGCACGGCGAGCGAGACCAGCAACCCCTGCACGGCAGCGCCGGCGGCGACGGTGAACATCGTGGCCTCGGCAGCGGTGCGGCGGGCGTCGGGGTAGCTGTGTGCGCCGTCGGGAACCCAGAACGGGATCACCATTTCGGGGGCGCCGTAGAGGATGGCGCCGCGGCCGACCCGGCGGTCGATCGCCGCCGGGTCGAGCCCGTCGCCGGCGAGGTCGGCGGCCCAGCGTTCGCGCATGCGGTCGAGCAGCCGCCGGCGGACCTGCTCGGTGCGGACCCAGACGAACCGCACCGGGTGGGTGTGGTGCGGCGCCGGAGCGGTGAGCGCCTCGGCGACCGCGTCCCGCAGATCCTCGGGATCGACCGGTTCCGAGGAGAATTCGCGCACCGACCGGCGCAACAGCAGCGCCTCACGGCGGCCCTGCTCGAGTGCCTCGGCGGTGCCGAGCCAGAACAGGTCGTCCTCCCCGCCGCGGATCAGTTCCTGTGCGGTGGAACCGTTGTCGGGCAGGTCGAGACCGCGGACCACCGCGACCGGTACCCCGCCCAGCTTGCCCTTGACGAGGTCGCCCGCGGCGGCGATCTCGTCGGCGACGGCGACGGAGGTGACGAACAGCTCGTTGCCCTGCGCGTCCCGGGATCCGGCATATTCGTGCAGGACCGGGATCCCGGCCGCACCGATCGCGGCGTCGGTCTGGCCGACGCGCCAGGCCCGGCCCATCGTGTCGGTGACGACCACCGCGACCGTCACGCCGAGCAGGGTCCCCAGGCGCTCCCGCAGCGCCGCGGCGCTCGCGTCCGGGTCCTCGGGCAGCAGGGCGAGCTCGGACGCGGCGACGTTGGAGCCGTCGATCCCGGAGGCTGCCTGCACGATCCCGAGCCGGTTCTCGGTGATGAGGGTGCGGCCCTTGCGGGCGAGCACGCGTACGGCCTCCTGGTCGACGAGGCGGCGCCGGAGCGTGTCGCGGGCCTCGGGATCGGTGGGGGCGTCGACGATGCGGCCCTCGACCTTGGAGAAGACCTTGCTGGTGACGACGAGGACGTCCCCGTCGGCGAGCCAGGGTGCGGCGGTGGCCACTGCGGCGGCGAGGTCGTCGCCGGGCCGGAACTCGGGCAGGCCCGGCACCGGGAGGATCTCGATCGGCCGTCCGGGGGAGTGGTCGCGCACTCCGGCGGCGGTCCCGGTGGCCGTGTCGGTGGGCATGGTCACGGGGTCACTCCTGCCAGTTCTAATGCGGCGCGAGCCATCTCGGCTGTCGCGTCCGGATCGGTCATGAGCAGCGGCACGCTGCGCACCTCGACGCCGGGCACATCGGCGGTGTCGGTGGAGTGGATCAGCCACCCGTCGAGCAGGCCCGCGCCGCTGCGGGCGCCGTAGTGCCGCCCGACGCCCTGGGCGGTCGACTCGACGCCGATCACGTCGAGGCAGGCATCGGCCATGCCGCGCAACGGCTTTCCGTCGATCACCGGCGAGAGGCCGACGATCTTCGCGGACGTGGTGCGCAGCGCGCCGCGCAGGCCGGGGATCGCGAGGAGCGCGCCGATGCTCACCACCGGGTTCGACGGGGCGAGGATCACCACGTCCGCCGATTCGATCGCCGCGAGCACTCCGGGAGCGGGGGCGGCCTTCTCGGCGCCGATGTGCGCGAAGCTGTGCGTGGGGACCTGCGCGCGGTGCCGGACCCACCATTCCTCGAAGTGCACGGCGCGCTGCTCGCCGTCGGCCGGATCGGTGATGACCACGTGGGTCTCGCTGCGGTCGTCGGAGACCGGGAGCAGGGTGACGCCGGGCTTCCACCGGTCGCACAGGGCCTCGGTCACGGCCGAGAGCGGGTATCCGGCGCTCAGCAACTGGGTGCGCAGCAGGTGGGTCGCGATGTCGCGGTCGCCGAGACCGAACCAGTCGGGTGTGGCGCCGTAGGCCGCCAGCTCCTCCTTCGCGTGCCAGGTCTCGTCGGCCCGGCCCCATCCGCGTTCGGTGTCGATCCCGCCGCCGAGGGTGTACATGCACGTGTCCAGGTCGGGGCAGATCCGCAGCCCGTGCATCCAGACGTCGTCGCCGATGTTGACGATCGCGGTGACCCGGTGTGCGGCGTCGGGGTCGAGGTCGCGGCCGGGTTCGATGCCGAGGAGCCGGCGCACGCCGGTGAGAAAACGCGCACCTCCGACGCCGCCGACCAATACAGTCACGTTCACAGGGCAAGCCTAGGCGGTGCGCCGGGTGGGCTGCCGGGGTGCCTGCGCGCCCGGGCGGCGGGTGCGCACCGGCACGGTGGAGAACCCCGGATGGTAAGGCAGCGGCGCCGCTCGGCTTGACCGCGACACGCCCCACGTGTCTAATCACATAAGTGTCATTTCCAGTGAACCGGGGCCGAGATCGGTTGTGGTGAACTGCATTCGAACGCATGTTCGACCGGGGGTGGCGCGGAGTGGGCCGGTTTCGACGAGAGTTGCAGCGCTGCAGGTGAGGAGGCGAACGATGGCCGACGAGCGCGAATGGTTCGAGAGCTCTCGGATCGACACTGCAGGCATCGACACTGCAGGCGAGGACGTTCGGGACGACATCGACGGCATCGGGGGGGACGCGCCCGCGCGACCCGTGCTCAGCCTGATCGATGGTTTCGGCGACCCGTCCGACGGTGGCGACGAACAGTGGCAGGAACGCGCGCTGTGCGCGCAGACGGATCCCGAGGCGTTCTTCCCCGAGAAGGGCGGATCGACCCGGGAGGCGAAGCGGATCTGCTTGGGCTGCGAGGTCCGGGACGAGTGTCTCGAATACGCGCTGGCCAACGACGAGCGCTTCGGCATCTGGGGCGGTCTGTCGGAGCGGGAGCGCCGGCGCCTCAAGCGCGGCATCGTCTGAGGACGTCAGTCCTCGCCGAAGCCGCCGAGCTCGGGGTCGATGACCTCGGGTTCCACGCCGAGGTAGGTGGCGACCTGGTGCACGAGCACGTCGTGGACCAGATCGGTGAGATCCTCGGGATCCTTCGCCCGCAGTTCGAGCGGGCGGCGGAAGAGCACGATCCGGGCCCGCGTCGCGGCGCCGCGGCGGTCGATCCCCGCGGGCACGAGTCGCGACAGCGGCACCGGACCGTCCGCGACCACCTCCGACGGCCAGTTCACCGAGTCGGGGTCGAGGGCGCGGATCTTGGGCACCTCGTCGACGGCGATATCGAGCTTGGTCAGCCGGTCGTGCCACTGCGCGTCGATCGGGGCGAACGCCCCCAGCACGAGCAGGTCGAACTTCTCCGCCCGTGAGCGCCACGCCGGCAACTCGTGCGGGAACAACGGCCCGCGCACGCCGCGGCCGCGTCGCGCGACCGAGCGGGACGTCACGGGGCGGGAACGGCGCGATCGGTGCATGCTCTGGACAGTACGACACGAAAATCCGTACCGGGTTCTCCGGTGTGTCCGGATAGTCCCCGGGCGGACGGCGCGCTACTCTCCGACTGTGAGATCACTGCGTCGATGCTGCCGGCCTGGGTGCAAGAACCCTGCTGTTGCGACGCTGACCTACGTGTACTCGGACTCCACCGCGGTCGTCGGTCCGCTGGCGACAGTCGCCGAGCCGCACTCGTGGGATCTGTGCGAATCGCACGGCTCGCGGATCACCGCGCCGAAGGGGTGGGAGCTGGTCCGGTACGAGGGTGCCTTCACCACCGGCACTCCGGACGAGGACGACCTGACCGCCCTGGCCGAGGCGGTGCGTGAGGCCGGTCTCGGCGAGCGTGCCCGAACCGACTCCGACGACACCGATTCCGGTGTCCCCACGGCGCTGGCCGCGCCGCCCACGGCCCGCACCGGCCGCCGTGGCCACCTGCGCGTGTTGCCCGATCCCACGTCCTGATCGTCGCCCACTAGGCTGACCGTGCCCCGCCGCGGAGGCGGCGGTGCCAGTCGACGATCAGGAGCAGCAACAGTGGCGAGATCTGCCGAGTCCGTGTCCGCCGTGGTCAAGGCATACGACGTGCGTGGCGTGGTGGGAGAACAGCTCGATGCGGGGTTCGTCCGTGATGTCGGAGCCTCCTTCGCTCGCCTGATGCGCGACGGCGGCGCCACCCGCATCGTGATCGGCCACGACATGCGCGAATCGTCCCCGCAGCTGTCGCAGGCCTTCGCCGCCGGCGTCACCGCCCAGGGACTCGACGTCGTGCACATCGGACTCGCCTCCACCGACCAGCTGTACTTCGCCTCCGGCATCCTCGAGGCCCCCGGCGCCATGTTCACCGCGAGCCACAACCCGGCGCGCTACAACGGCATCAAGCTGTGCCGGGCCGGGGCGAAGCCGGTCGGGCAGGAGACCGGCCTCGCCACCATCGCCGCCGAACTCGTCGCCGGCGTCCCGGACTTCGACGGCGCCCCCGGCACCGTCTCCGAACGGGACGTGCTCGCCGACTACGCCGCGTTCGTCCGCTCGCGGGTGGAACTGTCGGCGATGCGCCCGCTGAAGGTCGCCGTCGACGCCGGCAACGGCATGGGCGGGCACACGGTGCCGGCGGTGTTCGGCGCGCTCCCGATCGACCTCGTGCCGCTGTACTTCGAACTCGACGGCACCTTCCCCAACCACGAGGCCAACCCGCTCGATCCCGCCAACCTGGTGGACCTGCAGAAGCTCGTGCGCGAATCCGGTGCCGACCTCGGACTCGCCTTCGACGGCGACGCCGACCGCTGCTTCGTCGTCGACGAGCGCGGCGAGCCGGTCACTCCGTCGGCGGTCACCGCGCTGGTGGCCGCGCGGGAACTCGCCAAGGAACCCGGGTCGACGATCATCCACAACCTCATCACCTCGCGCGCCGTGCCGGAACTGGTCGCCGAACTCGGCGGCAAGCCCGTCCGCACCCGCGTCGGGCACTCGTTCATCAAGCAGCAGATGGCCGAGACCGGGGCCGTGTTCGGGGGGGAGCACTCCGCGCACTACTACTTCCGCGACTTCTGGGGCGCGGACTCGGGCATGCTCGCCGCGCTGCACGTGCTCGCCGCGCTCGCCGGGCAGGACCGGCCGCTGTCCGAGCTGATGGCCGGCTACGACCGGTACGCGGCGTCCGGGGAGATCAACTCCACCGTCGCCGACGCCGCGGAGCGCACCGCCGCCGTGCTCGAGGCATTCGGCGATCGTGCCGAATCGGTCGACCGGCTCGACGGCGTCACCGTCGACCTCGCCGACGGCGCCTGGTTCAACCTGCGCGCCTCCAACACCGAGCCGCTGCTGCGGCTCAACGTCGAGGCCCGCACCGCCGAACAGGTCGACGCGCTGGTGAGGGAAATCCTGGCAATCGTGCGCGCGTGACGGAAGTATCCGTAGCGGGGATAATCGAGTTCCCGGGGCCCGGCGCCGGGACGGTTCGAGTCGGAAGGATGGTGGCGCAGCCATGACGGCTCCCTCTTCGTTCCTCGACTTGGACGACACGGACGCCCTGATCGACGCGGACGTCGACGGGATCCTGCGGTTCGCCGCGCTCGGTGGGGCCCAGATCCGGGCCACCGCCGCGGCCGTCGACGAGCAGATCCTCGACCGCCTGCACGGCCTGCACCCCCGCAGCGTGGTGCTCGTGTGCGGCGACGCGCGCGCCGCGCGCGCGGGCGAGCTGGTCGTCGCGATGCTTGCGGCCCGCTCGGCCGTGCCGCTGGTCACGGCCCCCGTCACGCCGCCGTGGGTCGGCCCGCTCGACGTCGTCGTCGTCGCGGGCGACGACGCGGGCGACCCGCAGCTCGCCGAGTCGGTCGCCGCGGCCCTGCGGCGCGGGGCCGAGGTGGTCGTCGATGCCCCGGACGAGGGGCCGATCCGGGCGGCGACCGCCGGCCGTGCGACGCTGCTGCCCCCGCGGATCCGGGTGCCGGTGGCGTACTCACTCCTGCGGCACCTCGCCGTGTTCCTCGCGGTGGTGGTCGCGATGGAGGCCACCCGCACGGCGGGCGCGGTTCCCCCGCTGGCCGACCTCGCCGATTCGGCGGACGCGGAGGCCGGTCGCGACCAGCCGGGCAGCGAGGTGTTCCACAACCCGGCGAAGGCGCTCGCGGCCCGCATCCAGTCGCGTCGGGTGGCGCTGGCCGGCGACTCCGCGGTGACGGCCGCGCTGGCCCGGCACGCCGGGGAGTCCCTGTTGCAGGTGGCCGGGGTGATCGCGTCGGCGTCGGCGTTGTCGGACGTCCTCGCCGCCCGGGACCGGCTCATCGCGAGGCCGTCGGCGAGCGGGGAACCCTACGATCCGTTCTTCCACGACGAACAGCTCGACGGGCCGGTGCCCGCACCCCCGGCGCGGGTGTTCGTGCTGAGCGTGGAGGAGGATCGGCGGCAGGCGGAGCGGCGCGCGGCAGCGCTGCCGGACATGGAGTTGGTATCGGTGGTGGGGGAGTTCGAGGCGAAGGCGGTGCCGCCGGTGCCGGAGCAGGTGGCGGTGCTGGCCGTGCGATTCGAGATGGCCGCGGCCTATCTGCGGTTGGTCGGTGGTTGCTAGTGCTCCGACTCGAAGGTGCGCTGCGTTCGTATGCCTGGGGTTCGCGCACCGCGATCGCGGCGCTGTGCGGCCGTACCGTGCCGTCCGCACATCCGGAGGCGGAACTGTGGCTCGGTGCGCATCCCGCGGACCCGGCGCGCGTGGTGAGCGCCAACGGCGACGGCCCGGGCGCGAGCGCATCGCTGCTCGACGTGCTCGAGGCCGATCCGGGCGGGCATCTGGGGCCGGCGACACTGAGCCGGTTCGGACCCCGGCTGCCGTTCCTGCTCAAGTTGCTCGCCGCCGAGGAGCCACTGTCGTTGCAGGCCCATCCGAGCGCCGAACAGGCCGCCGAGGGCTTCGCCCGGGAGGAGGCCGCGGGCCTGCCCCTCGAGTCGCCGGTGCGGAACTACCGCGATGCGAGCCACAAGCCCGAACTCGTCGTCGCGCTCACCCGTTTCGAGGCGCTCGCCGGTTTCCGGGATCCGCATCGCACCGTCGAGCTGCTCGGCGCCCTCGAGGTTCCCGAGCTCGACCCGTACATCGGGTTGCTCGCCGGGCAGCCCGACTCGGACGGCCTGCGGGCGCTGTTCACCATCTGGATCACCCTGCCGCAGTCGGTGCTGTCGGCGTTGCTGCCGCGGGTGCTCGACGGCTGCGTGACGTACCTGGCGACGCGCAACGGCAACGGCACGGCCTCGTTCGCCGAGGAGGTGCGGACCGTGCTGCAGCTGGCCGAGTCCTACCCGGGCGACGCGGGGGTCCTCGCTGCGGTACTGCTCAACCGGATCACCCTCGAGCCGGGACAGGGCCTGTTCCTCGCCGCCGGGAACCTGCACGCGTACCTGCACGGCATGGCCGTGGAGATCATGGCCAATTCGGACAACGTGCTGCGCGGCGGCCTCACGCCGAAACACGTCGACGTGCCGGAGCTGCTGCGGGTGCTCGATTTCCGTCCCGTGGACGTGCCGATCCTCGAACCGGAGCCGTCCGGTCCGGGCGAGGTGCGCTACCGGACTCCCGCCCCGGAGTTCGCGCTGTCACGCGTCGACGTCGCCGCCGGCTCCGGTGCCGCACCGGACGCCGTCACCCTGCCGCCGTGCGGCCCGCAGATCCTGTTGTGCACCGCCGGGGTGGCCGGGGTGGAATGCGGCGGGCGGAGCCTGCAACTGTCGGCCGGCCAGGCGGTGTGGCTGTCGGCCTCCGACCCGGCCGTCACGGTGCGGGCGGCCGGCGAGCCGGCGCAACTGTTCCGCGCGCGGTTGGCGGACACCGGCGTTCCCGTCGACTAGCGGAAACACGCTCGTTTCCGATCGATGAGGGGGTGCTGTTCTCCCTCGGCTCGTTGTCCGCGATCGGCGACGCCGAGGCCCGGGTCGGGGCCGCCGTCCCCGCCGTTCGGCTGATCCACCTCGAGCCCGCCCTGTTCCGGACCCCCGTGGCTTAGGCTTGGGAAGGCGCCACTCCGGGTACTTCCGCTCCGGAGAAAGGGGAGTGCCCGATGACCGAGACCGGCGGCGTATCCCGCAGCGGACTGTTCCGGACCAAGTCGGTGGAGCGATCCATCCTCGACACCGACGAACCGGATTCCCGTCTGCGCAAGGACCTCACAGCGTGGGACCTGATCGTGTTCGGCGTGGCCGTCGTCATCGGCGCCGGCATCTTCACCCTCACGGCCCGGACGGCCGGGAACGTCGCCGGCCCGTCCGTGTCCCTCGCGTTCGTGCTCGCGGCTGTGGCCTGCGCGCTCGCGGCGCTGTGCTACGCCGAGTTCGCGTCGACCGTGCCCGTCGCCGGGAGCGCCTACACCTTCTCCTTCGCGACGTTCGGCGAGTTCGTCGCATGGATCATCGGCTGGGACCTCATCCTCGAGTTCGCTCTCGCCGCCGCCGTGGTCGGCAAGGGCTGGTCGCTGTATCTCGGCGAGGTGCTCGGCGGCCTGTCGCCGGTGGCTTCTCTCGGGCCCGTGAAGGTGGACTGGGGTGCGATCCTGATCGTCGTGGTGATCGGCGTACTCATAGCCACGGGCACGAAGCTCTCCTCGCGCGTGTCGCTGGTGATCACCTCGATCAAGATCGCCGTCGTCCTGTTCGTTGTCGCCCTCGGTGTCTTCTACATCGACACCGACAACTACACCCCGTACGTCCCGCCGTCGGAATCTGCCTCGACCGGTGAGGGCCTGCGGCAGTCGCTGTTCTCGTTCCTCACCGGGGCCGGGGGCAGCACGTTCGGGTGGTACGGCCTGCTCGCCGCGGCGAGCCTGGTGTTCTTCGCATTCATCGGGTTCGACGTGGTCGCCACCACCGCGGAGGAGACGCGGCATCCCCAGCGGGCCGTGCCCATCGGGATCCTGGGCTCCCTCGCGATCGTCACCGTGCTGTACGTGGCGGTGAGCCTCGTCCTCACCGGGATGGTGAACTACAAGGAACTGGCCGGAGACGAGTCGACGCTCGCGACGGCGTTCGCGCTGAACGGGATGGACTGGGCCAAGAACCTCATCTCGGTCGGTGCCCTCGCCGGCCTGACCACCGTCGTGATGGTCCTGATGCTGGGTCAGACCCGGGTGCTGTTCGCGATGGCACGCGACGGCCTCGTCCCGCGACGGTTGTCGCACACCGGCCGGCACGGGACCCCGGTGCGGACGACCGTGCTGGTGACGGTCGTGGTTGCCGTCCTCGCCGGCCTCATTCCGCTCGGCACCCTCGAGGAGATGGTCAACATCGGGACGCTCTTCGCGTTCGTCCTGGTCTCGATCGGGGTGATCGTGCTGCGCCGGACCCGTCCGGATCTCGAGCGCGGATTCCGGGTGCCCGCGGTGCCGCTCGTGCCGATTCTCGCGGTACTCGCGTGTGTGTGGCTGATGGCCAACCTGTCGGTGGAGACGTGGTTGCGGTTCGTGGTGTGGATGGTGATCGGCGTGGTCGTCTACTTCACCTACAGTCGCCGGCACTCGGTACTGGCGGAACCGGCGGCGCCGCGCCGCTAGCTCCATTCGTGTTGACGGGACCCGCCCCGCGTGAAAACGTCGCGGCATGTCGATCGTGCACGAATCGTCCCCCGCCGGGGAGCCCCCGCGAGCCGGGGAACCCGAGGACCGGCAACGCGTACCGTTCCACGAGGCCAGCCGGATGCTGCTGCGCAACTCGGTGCTCGATGCCATGCGGGACCTGCTCACCGCCCGCGACTGGTCCGCCGTCACCATGACGGACGTCGCCCGGGGCGCCGGTGTGAGCCGGCAGACGCTCTACAACGAGTTCGCCTCGCGGCAGGGCCTGGCCCAGGCGTATGCCCTGCGCCTGGTCGATCAGTTCGTCGACGCCGTCGACGACGCGATCTACAGCCATGTGGGGCAGGCGCGCGACGCCCTCGTCGAGGGATTCACGTCGTTCTTCGTCGAGAGCAGCGCCGACCCGCTGATCCAGTCGCTGCTGCGCGGCGAGGCCAAGCCCGACCTGTTGCGGTTGATCACCACGGATTCGGCGCCGCTCATCGAGCGGGCCTCCGCCCGGCTGTCGGAAACCTTCCAGCGCAGCTGGGTCCAGGCGTCCGCGTCGGATGCGGGCATCCTGGGCCGCGCGATCGTGCGCATCGCGATGAGCTACATCTCCATGCCGCCCGAGTCCGACCGGGACGTCGCCGCGGACCTGGCGGAGCTGCTAGGGCCGTTCATCGATCGCTCCGCCCGGCACGACTGAGCAGCGAGTTGTATAGCCTGTTGGCAGAACCGACTGACAACAGGAGAGGCATTCTCACGTGTCCGACACCAAGCTCGTGGCCGACCAGCTGAATGGGATCGACTTCAAGGTCGCCGATCTGTCCCTCGCCGAATTCGGCCGCAAGGAGATCCGGCTGGCCGAGCACGAGATGCCCGGCCTGATGGCGCTGCGCCGCGAGTACGCGGAGGTGCTGCCGCTGAAGGGCGCGCGGATCTCCGGCTCGCTGCACATGACCGTCCAGACGGCCGTGCTGATCGAGACGCTCGTCGCGCTCGGCGCCGAGGTGCGCTGGGCCTCGTGCAACATCTTCTCGACCCAGGACCATGCCGCCGCTGCGGTCGTCGTCGGCCCGCACGGCACCGTGGAGGCCCCGCGCGGTGTGCCGGTGTTCGCGTGGAAGGGCGAGACCCTCGAGGAGTACTGGTGGGCTGCCGAGCAGATGCTCACCTGGCCCGCCGCCGCCGACGGGACACCGCGGCCGGCCAACATGATCCTCGACGACGGCGGTGACGCCACCATGCTGGTGCTCAAGGGCGCGCAGTTCGAGAAGGCGGGTGTGGTGCCGCCGGTGGACGAGGAGCACGACTCCGCCGAGTACCGGGTGTTCCTGGCGCTGCTGCGCGAGTCCCTCGCGCAGGACGCGAAGAAGTGGACGGCGATCGCCGAGTCGGTGCGCGGCGTCACCGAGGAGACCACCACCGGTGTGCTGCGGCTGTACCAGCTCTCGGCCGGCGGCGACCTGGCGTTCCCCGCGATCAACGTCAACGACTCGGTCACCAAGAGCAAGTTCGACAACAAGTACGGCACCCGGCACTCGCTGCTCGACGGCATCAACCGCGGTACCGACGTGCTCATCGGCGGCAAGGCCGCCCTGGTGTGCGGCTACGGGGACGTCGGCAAGGGCTGCGCGGAGGCGCTGCGCGGGCAGGGTGCGCGCGTGTCCGTCACCGAGATCGACCCGATCAACGCGCTGCAGGCGCTGATGGACGGCTTCGATGTCGTCACGGTCGAGGGCTTCATCGAGCAGGCCGACATCGTGATCACCGCGACCGGCAACAAGGACATCATCACCTTCGACCACATGCGCCGCATGAAGCACCAGGCGATCCTGGGCAACATCGGCCACTTCGACAACGAGATCGACATGGCCGGCCTCGAGCGGGCGGCGGACGTCACCCGCATCAACATCAAGCCGCAGGTCGACGAGTTCCGTTTCGCCGACGGGCATTCCATCCTCGTGCTGTCCGAGGGCCGGCTGCTCAACCTCGGCAACGCCACGGGCCATCCGTCGTTCGTGATGAGCAACTCGTTCGCCAACCAGGTGATCGCCCAGATCGAGCTGTGGACCAAGCCGGACGAGTACGACAACGAGGTCTACCGCCTGCCCAAGCACCTGGACGAGAAGGTCGCCCGCATCCACGTCGAGGCCCTCGGCGGCGAGCTCACCAAGCTGTCCAAGGACCAGGCCGAGTACATCGGGGTCGACGTGGAGGGCCCGTACAAGCCCGAGCACTACCGGTACTGAGCACGGTAGCGAGGATCGCAGGACACCGCCGATGGGCGCGTTGATCGTCGTGGAGGGGCTCGACGGGGCCGGCAAGCGGACACTGTCCGCCGGCCTCGTCGAGGCTTGGCGCGCTGCGGGATTCGTCGTCGCGACGCTCGCGTTCCCGCGCTACGGCGTGTCGGTGCACGCCGACCTCGGTGCCGAGGCCCTGCGGGGCCGGCACGGTGACGCGGCCTCGAGCATCGAGGCGATGGCCCTGCTGTGGGCCCTCGATCGGCGCGACGCCGCCGACGAGTTGCGGAAGCTCCTGGCGGACAACGACATCGTGCTGCTCGACCGGTATGTCGCGTCCAACGCCGCCTACACCGCCGCGCGGCACCACGAGGACGGCTCGGGGCCGTCGGTGGAATGGGTCCGCGAGCTCGAGTTCGACCGGTTCGCGCTACCCGTACCGGATCTGCAGCTGCTGCTGCGGGTGCCCGTGGAACTGGCTGCGCAGCGGGCCCGCAGTCGCGCCGCTGCCGACACGGCCCGCGATCGGGACGCGTACGAACGGGACTCGGGTCTGCAGGCCCGGACCGGGCAGGTGTACGACGACCTCGCACGCCGACAGTGGATGTCGCCGTGGCGGGTTGCCGGACCCGACGCCGATCCGCGACAACTCGCCGCCGAGATCTCAAATCAGCTTCACCACGGTCGAGGAGTGACACGATAGAAGCCATGAAGCCGAGGATTCTGGTTGTCGACGACGACACCGCGCTCGCCGAGATGCTCACGATCGTCCTGCGGGGCGAGGGATTCGAGCCGTACGTGGTGGGTGACGGTTCGCAGGCGCTGAACGCGGTCCGGGAGATCCGGCCCGACCTCGTCCTGCTCGACCTCATGCTCCCGGGCATGAACGGCATCGACGTGTGCCGGGTGCTGCGGGCCGACTCGGGCGTGCCCATCGTGATGCTCACCGCCAAGTCGGACACCGTGGACGTGGTGCTCGGGCTCGAATCCGGCGCCGACGACTACATCGTCAAGCCGTTCAAGCCCAAGGAACTCGTGGCCCGGGTCCGGGCGCGGCTGCGTCGCACCGAGCAGGAACCGGCCGAGGTGCTCTCCATCGGCGACATCGCCATCGACGTTCCCGCCCACAAGGTCAGCCGCGGGGACGAACTGATCTCTCTCACGCCGCTCGAATTCGATCTGCTGGTGGCGCTCGCGCGCAAGCCGCGGCAGGTGTTCACCCGTGAGGTGCTGCTCGAGCAGGTCTGGGGCTACCGGCACGCGGCCGACACCCGCCTGGTGAACGTCCATGTGCAGCGGTTGCGCGCGAAGGTCGAGAAGGATCCCGAGAATCCCGAGGTGGTGCTGACGGTGCGTGGCGTCGGCTACAAGGCCGGACCGCCGTGATCGGTGGGTACCGACTGCGGCGGCGGATCACGAGGAGGACCCTGCCGCTGCTGAGGTGGTCACGTGCGGTGAGCAACCGGCTCGCCCACACGTGGCGGCGATCGTTGCAGCTCCGGGTCGTGGTCTCGACCCTGTCGCTGTCGTTGATCGTGATGCTCGTCCTCGGTGTCGTGCTCACCAGCCAGATCACCGAGCGGCTGCTCGAGGTGAAGATCAACGCCGCCACCGAGGAGGTCGAGCGCTCCCGCGCACTCGTCGAGGGCCAGCTCGCCGGCGCCGACGACTCCGGTTCGCTGCAGGTACGGCTCGACGGGGCCGCCGCGGCATTGACCAACCGCGGCAGCGAGGCCGGCCAGGACACCGGCGTCGCGGGCACCTTCGACCCGGTGCTGATCGTGCCGGGCGACGGACCGCGCGCCCCGACGTCGAGCGGTCCTGCCGACCAGATCCCCGAGAACCTGCGCGCCTTCGTGCAGAAGGGCCAGATCTCCTACCAGTTCGCGACCGTGTCGGATCCGGACGGTTACTCCGGTCCGGCCCTGATCGTGGGCACCCCGACGGCGTCGGACATCTCCACCCTCGAGCTGTACCTGGTGTTCCCGCTGGCGGGCGAGGAGAACACGCTGTCGCTGGTGCGGGGCACGCTGCTCGTCGGCGCCGGCGTGCTGCTCGTGCTGCTCGCCGCGATCTCGATGATCGTCGCGCGCCAGGTCGTGCTGCCGATCCGCTCGGCGTCGCGCATCGCGGTCCGGTTCGCCGACGGCCGCCTCAAGGAACGCATGCCGGTGCGCGGTGAGGACGACATGGCGCGCCTGGCCATGTCCTTCAACGAGATGGCCGAAAGCCTGTCGCGGCAGATCACGCAGCTCGAGGAGTTCGGCAACCTGCAGAAGCGGTTCACCTCGGACGTCAGTCACGAGCTGCGGACCCCGCTGACGACGGTGCGGATGGCCGCCGACCTGATCCACGACGGCAGCGACGAACTCGACCCGTCCCTGAAGCGGGCCTCGGAGCTGCTCGTCACCGAGCTCGACCGGTTCGAGAGCCTGCTGGGCGATCTGCTCGAGATCAGCCGTCACGACGCCGGCGTCGCCGAGCTCGCGGCCGAGCAGCTCGACCTGCGGATGTGCGCCCGTGCCGCGGTCTCCACCGTCCGGCACCTCGCCCGCGAGAGCGGGACCGAGCTGATCGTCGACCTGCCCGGCGAACCCGTCACCGCCGAGGTGGATCCGCGCCGCGTCGAGCGCATCCTGCGGAACCTGCTCGCCAACGCCATCGACCACGGGGAGGGAAAACCCATCCTGTTGCGCCTGCGCGCCGACGACAACGCCGCCGCCTTCATCGTCCGGGACCAGGGCGTCGGCCTGCGTCCGGGCGAGGAGAAACTCGTCTTCAACCGGTTCTGGCGCTCGGACCCGTCGCGAGTCCGGCGGTCCGGCGGAACCGGTCTCGGCCTGGCGATCAGCGTCGAGGACGCCAACCTCCACAACGGCAAGCTCGAGGCGTGGGGCGAGCCCGGCCAGGGGTCCTGCTTCCGGCTGACCCTCCCGCGGGAACGGGGACGCAAGGTCGGCCGCAGTCCGCTGCCGCTCGTTCCCAGCACGGTCCGTGCGGTCCAGGGCCGCCCGCTGCCGGGAGCGGCCGCGCCGGCCGAGGCGGAGCCGGCGGATGCCGGGACCGGCGACGACGCCGGGACGGCCGCGGATTCGGCGCACGTGCCGGTCCCGCCCGAAGGAGCCGCCACATGAGGGGCACGAAGACGATCCTCACGGCGATGCTCGGCCTGACCGTCGCCGTGTCGGGGTGTGCCAGCCTGCCGGACTCGTCGTCGCCGCAGGCGGTCGGCACCATCGCCCGTGAGCCCACCACCACCTCGGTCCCCCCGCCGGCACCGGGCCGGGAACCGGACCTGCTCCTGCGCGACTTCCTGCGCGCCAGCACCGACCCGGCGAACCGCCACCTCGCGGCCCGGCAGTTCCTCACCGCCGACATGTCGGCCGGGTGGGACGACGCCGCCAGCGCGACGATCGTGGACAAGGTCGACGTGCTGCCGGAGTCGCGCAGCGCCGAGCGCGCGACGTACGTCATCCGCGCCAACCGGGTCGGGCACCTGGAGGAGGGCGGAGTCTACCGCGCCGACGAGGGACCGTTCGAAACCAGGATAACGCTCGTGCTCACGGGCGGCGAGTGGCGCATCGACGAGATGGGACCGGGCGTCGTCATGGACCGCCCGCAGTTCCTCAACGGCTACCAGCGACGCTCGCTGTACTTCGTCGACCCGTCCGGGCGCACGGTCGTGCCCGACCCCCGCTGGATCGCCGCGACCCAGGACCAGACCGCGGCACAGCTGATCGACCTGCTCATCGAGGGCCCGAAGGCGGCCCTGGCACCGGCCGTGCGCACGGAACTCGGCTCCGGGGTGTCCGTGCGGGGGCCGATCACCAAGGCCGACGGCCGCACGACCCAGGTCGGTGTCGGTCTCGGGGGCGTCCGGATCGACTTCCTGGGGTTGAAGCCCCTGGGCAAGGAGAGCCGCGAGATGCTGGCGGCACAGGTGATCTGGACCCTCGCCAACGCCGAGATCACCGGGCCCTACGTGCTGCTCGCGGACGGTCAGCCGCTGGACGAGCGGTTCCCGAACGGCTGGACCACCGCGGACGTGGCGTCGATGAACCCGCTGGCCACCTCGAGCGCCACCATCGGCCTCCACGCCCTGCGGGGCGGCGGGCTGGTCAGTGTCGCCGAGACCGGGGTGACTCCGGTGCCCGGGGCCTTCGGCGCCGCGACGACCCTGCGCTCGGTCGCGCTGTCGCACGACGGCGAGCTCGCGGCCGCCGTCGCCGACACCGGGCGTCCCGCCCCCGAAGCCACCGCCGAGCTGCTGATCGGCCCCTACCGCGACGGGACGGCGGCACGTGCCCTGCAGGGCGAATCGATCACGCGGCCGACGTGGGCGCTCGACGACAACTCCGTGTGGGCCGTGGTCAACGGCACGAACGTGGTGCGCGTGGTGCGCGAGCCGGGCACCGGCCGGGTCACCGTCCTCCCCGTCGACGCCGGCTCCGTGCGGGCCGTGGGCAACGTGATCAGCGATCTGCGGCTTTCCCGCGACGGCGTGCGCGCGGCGATGATCGTGGACGGCCGCGTGTACGTCGCGGTGGTCGTGCAGAAGTCGAACGGCGAGTTCTCGCTCACGACGCCGCGGGAGATCGCCATCGGCCTCGGCAGCCCGGCGTTGTCGCTGGACTGGAGCACCCCGGACACCGTGGTGGTGGCACGGTCCGCCTCCGACGTGCCCGTCGTGCAGGTCGCGGTGGACGGCTCCCGCATGGACGCCCTGCCGAGCCGGAACCTCACCCCGCCCGTGGTCGCCGTCGAGGCGTCGACGACCTCGGAGTTCGTGGCCGACTCGCGGGCGGTGTTCCAGCTGAACAACGCCGATCCGGCCGGCGACCGGTACTGGCGCGAGGTACCCGGCCTGACCGGGCTGCAGGCGGTCCCCGTCCTGCCGGGCTGACGGTCCGGCGCGGGATGTCGGGGCCGGCGGCCACACTGGCGCGGTGCTGACCTCGCTGCTGGATCTGGTGCTGCCCGTCGAGTGCGGCGGTTGCGGACTCGCCGGCGTCGGCTGGTGCCGGCGCTGTGCCCGGGAACTGGCGGACGTGCCTGCACGGGTCCGGCCCCGGGTCGATCCCGGCGTGCCGGTGTGGGCGCTGGGGCCGTACCGCGGCGCCCGCCGTCGCGCGGTGATCGCGGCCAAGGAACACGGCCGGCGCGATCTGGCCGGCCCGCTCGGCCTCGCGCTGGCGACCGCCGTGTCGCGGTTGCGGCGCTGGGGCGAGCTGCCCGCCGGACCCGTCGTCGTGGTGCCCGCCCCGACGAGGGCGCGGGCGGCGCGGTCACGCGGCGGCGACCCGGTGACGCGCGCGGCGCGCGTGGCCGCCGGCCACGACCGGCGGCTCGAGGTCTGCGGCCTCCTCGGCACCGGGCGCGGCGTCCGGGATTCGGTGGGGCTGTCGGCCGCCCAGCGGCAGCGCAACCTGGCCGGCCGGGTGCGGATCCGGACGGCGGCGGGTCCGCCGCCCGGGGCGGCGGTGCTGCTCGTCGACGACGTCGTCACCACCGGCGCCACCGCGGCGGAGTCGGTGCGGGTCCTGCGGGCCGCGGGCCATCGCCCGTGCGGGGTGCTGGTGATCGCCGCCGCGTAGCGAGCCGGAGGGCCCTGCGCCGCGGGACGTGGGTCCGCGAGAAAGGGGACATCGGTCCTGCCACGAGGTGACCACGGCGTGAAATTCGACGGAACGGTGGCACTCCCCGCCGTTCCGTACTACCGTCGCCCTCAGACCCGAAAACACAGGTAGCGGGCGCAAAACGCCCCTGACCGTCGTGTCGGGCGGAGCGCGTTTCGCGCTCGTCGATCATGCCGGCGCGCGAGCTGCGCCGGCCGTACTCGGGAGGTACGAGTGACGATCCCTTCGAAGTCCAAGGTTCCCGCTGCAGAGGCCGAAGCCGGTACTGCGGAGTCCAACGGTCCCCGCGCCGACATCGTCGTCAAGGGGCGCAACGTCGAGGTCCCGGATCACTTCCGGGTCTACGTGTCCGAGAAGCTCGCTCGGCTCGAACGTTTCGACCCGACGATCTTCCTGTTCGATGTGGAGTTGCAGCACGAGCGCAATCGCCGGCAGCTGAAGAGTTGTCAGAGAGTCGAGATCACCGCTCGGGCCAAGGGACCGGTGGTGCGCGCGGAGGCGTCCGCGGACAGTTTCTACGCCGCCTTCGAGTCCGTGACGGACAAGCTGGAGTCGCGGTTGCGTCGCACGAAGGACCGCCGCAAGGTGCACCACGGGGAGAAGACCCCCGTCTCGGTCGCCGAGGCCACCGCGCAACTCGCCAAGGACGACTCCCTCGGCATCTCACCGGAGATCTCGCTGGAACAGCACGAGCCCGAGCCCACAGGTCCGGGCCGGATCGTGCGCACGAAGGAGCACACGGCCGAGCCGATGACCGTCGACGACGCGCTGTACGAGATGGAGCTGGTGGGGCACGACTTCTACCTGTTCCACGACAAGGAGACCGACAGTCCCTCGGTCGTCTACCGCCGGCACGCGTTCGACTACGGATTGATCCGGCTGGTGTGACGACCGCACCGCGGAGCGGCGGCGCCTCGCGCGCCACCCTGCCGAGCGGTCGCCCGTCGTCACCTCGCTGAAAGACCGCCTACCATGGAATCCGGCCGGGGTCGATACAGGCCTCGGCCGGATTTTCGTTGCCCGTGCTGTACCCGAGATTGAGGACGAACACGCCCGTGCTGTCGCTGTCGAAGCTGCTCCGAGTCGGTGAAGGTCGCATGGTCAAGCGGCTCAAGCACATCGCCGACCACGTCGATTCCCTCTCACCCGAGTTCGAGACGCTCACCGACGAGCAGTTGCGGGCCAAGACGGACGAGTTCCGCCGGCGTTACCAGGACGGCGAGACCCTCGACGAGCTGCTGCCCGAGGCGTTCGCGACGGCCCGCGAGGCGTCGTGGCGGGTGCTGGGCCAGAAGCACTACCCGGTTCAGATCATGGGCGGCGCGGCACTGCACTTCGGCAACATCGCCGAGATGAAGACCGGTGAGGGCAAGACCCTGACCTGTGTGCTGCCCGCCTACCTCAACGCCATCGCCGACGAGGGCGTGCACGTGGTGACGGTCAACGACTACCTCGCCAAGCGCGACTCCGAGTGGATGGGCCGGGTGCACCGGTCCCTCGGGCTCGAGACCGCGGTGATCCTGTCCGGCCTCCCGCCCGCCGAGCGGCGCGCCGCGTACGCCGCGGACATCACCTACGGCACCAACAACGAGTTCGGCTTCGACTATCTGCGCGACAACATGACGCACTCGCTCGACGATCTCGTGCAGCGCGGCCACAACTTCGCGATCGTCGACGAGGTCGACTCGATCCTCATCGACGAGGCCCGCACGCCGCTGATCATCTCGGGCCCGGCCGACGCGTCGAGCAAGTGGTACGCCGAGTTCGCGCGGATCGCGCCGCTGCTGAAGAAGGACGTCCACTACGAGGTGGACATCAAGAAGCGCACCATCGGCGTGCACGAGGCGGGGGTGGAGCTCGTCGAGGACCAGCTCGGCATCGACAACCTGTACGAGGCGGCGAACTCGCCGCTGGTGAGCTACCTCAACAACGCCATCAAGGCCAAGGAGCTGTACCAGCGCGACAAGGACTACATCGTCCGCAACGGCGAGGTGATCATCGTCGACGAGTTCACCGGCCGCATCCTCGTCGGACGGCGCTACAACGAGGGCATGCACCAGGCCATCGAGGCCAAGGAAGGCGTCGAGATCAAGGCGGAGAACCAGACGCTCGCCACGATCACGCTGCAGAACTACTTCCGCCTCTACGACAAGCTCTCCGGCATGACGGGCACCGCCGAGACCGAGGCCGCGGAGCTGCACCAGATCTACGAGCTCGGCGTGATCCCGATCCCGACGAACAAGCCGATGGTCCGCGCGGACCAGGGCGACCTGATCTACAAGACGGAGGAGGCGAAGTTCGCGGCCGTCGTCGACGACGTCGCCGAGCGCCACGCCAAGGGCCAGCCGGTCCTGATCGGCACCACCAGCGTCGAACGCTCCGAATACCTGTCCAAGCAGTTCACCAAGCGCGGCATCCCGCACAACGTGCTCAACGCCAAGTTCCACGAGCAGGAGGCGACGATCATCGCCGAGGCCGGCCGGTCCGGCGCGGTGACCGTCGCCACCAACATGGCCGGTCGCGGTACCGACATCGTGCTCGGGGGCAACCCGGACATCCTGGCCGACGTGGAGCTGCGCAAGCGGGGTCTCGACCCGGTCCACACGCCCGAGGAGTACGAGGCGGCCTGGGACGAGGTGATCGAGCGGATCAACGCCGAGGTCAAGGCCGACGCCGACAAGGTCCGGGCGGCGGGCGGCCTGTACGTCCTCGGCACCGAGCGGCACGAGTCCCGCCGTATCGACAACCAGCTGCGCGGCCGTTCCGGCCGGCAGGGCGATCCGGGTGAGTCGCGCTTCTACCTCTCGCTCGGCGACGAGCTGATGCGCCGCTTCAACGGCGCGGCGCTCGAGTCGATCATGACCCGCCTGAACCTGCCCGACGACGTGCCGATCGAGGCGAAGATGGTCTCGAAGGCCATCAAGAGCGCGCAGACGCAGGTCGAGCAGCAGAACTTCGAGATCCGCAAGAACGTCCTGAAGTACGACGAGGTGATGAACCAGCAGCGCACCGTCATCTACGACGAGCGCCGCCGCATCCTCCGCGGGGAGGACCTCGAGGGCCAGGTCGAGCACATGATCGCGGATGTGGTCACCGCGTACGTCGACGGCGCCACCGCCGAGGGCTACGTCGAGGACTGGGACCTCGAGCAGCTGTGGACGGCGCTGAAGACCCTCTACCCGGTGGGCATCGACCACAAGGAACTCACCGTCTCCACGAACGGCGAGCCCGCGGACCTCAGCCGCGAGGAACTGCGCGAGGCCCTGCTGGAGGACGCGCGCGCCGCGTACGCCCGCCGCGAGGCGGAGATCGACGCCGTCGCCGGCGAGGGCGGCATGCGCGAGCTCGAGCGCCGCGTCCTGCTGTCGGTGCTCGACCGCAAGTGGCGCGAGCACCTCTACGAGATGGACTACCTCAAGGAGGGCATCGGCCTGCGGGCGATGGCGCAGCGCGACCCGCTCGTCGAGTACCAGCGGGAGGGCTACGACATGTTCATCGGCATGCTCGAGGGCCTGAAGGAGGAGTCCGTCGGATTCCTGTTCAACCTGCAGGTCGAGGCGGCGCAGCCGCAGCCGGCCCCGGGCGTCAGCGTCACCGCCGCGTCCGCGGCCGTCACGGCGCAGGCCGCCCCCACCCTGGCGAAGCCTGCTCCCGCCCCGGCACCTCCTGCTCCCGCGCCCGCTCCGGCCGCGCTGCGCGCGAAGGGGCTCGACGAGGACGAGGAGCGCAACCTCACCTACACCGGGCCGGCCGAGGACGGCAGTGCCCAGGTGCGGCGCAGCCCCGCGACATCGTCGCCGGCCGCGTCCGCGCCCGGGACGACGGGCACCCGCCGGCAGCGCCGGGAGGCGGCACGCAAGCAGACCAAGGCGCAGCGCCGCCGCTGACGACCCGGTCCGGGCCGGAGCGCCGGCCCGGCCGCGTCGTCCGGTCAGCCCAGCCACACGGTGGTGATCAGCCAGCCGTGTGGCGTCCGGCGTGTCGTGGGATGGCGCGAGACCCGGCCGGCCAGCGCGAACACGCGGTGGCCGCGGCCGTAGGAGCCGAACAACTCGGCGGTGTCGGCGTCGACCGCGCGCAGCCGGGTCCGCAGGAGCACCGCGGTCCCCGTGTCGCCCGACTTCGCCACGGCGGCGACGGTCGCGTGCAGCGACGAATGCAGCACCGCGGCGAGTTGGGTCTCCGGGCGGCGCCGGTCGGCCACCTCGAGGATCAACCGGGCCGCGAGGTCGGCGAACCGTCGCGCCGCCGGATCCACCTCCGGCAGCGGCCGGCCGGCCGGCGGCGCCGAGGCGCGCACCGAGCGGCCGTCGTGCGGGGTGAGGCGGCGCCGCGCGTGCCGGCGATGCGGTCCGGCCGGGCAACAGCGCTGCACCGGCGGCTCGAACGGAACGATGCGCCGGACGTAGTGGGCGTCGCCGTGCGGAGATGTCATCGGTTCTCCCGGATCCAGGGGGGCGACGTCGGCGCGGAACGGCCGACGCCCGGTGTGCGGACCCCGGGAGAGGACGGAGTCGCCGGTCATGGTGCCACATCCGCGCCGAGGAGGCGCGAGCATGGCGGGTCCGGTGTCGCCGCGTCGTTCGGGCTGTTGCATCGCCGAACCGGTGCTCGCGAACTAGGGTGAGGCGATGCGTGGACTGGTGCTCGATTTCGGTGGGGTGCTCGCGGGCCCCGGCACGGACGCGGCCGCGCTCGGTGGGGTGCTCGCCGAGGTGCGCCGGCGCGGCGTGCGCACCGCGATCCTCAGCAACGATCCGGGTGGTCCCGCGGCCGGCCCGCTGCGCGATCTCGGGCGCGGCCGGCTGGTGGACGAGGTGGTGCTGTCCGGAGACGTGGGCACCGCCAAACCGGACCCGCGCAGCTACCTGCTGGTGGCCCGGCGTCTCGGGCTCGAACCGTCGGCGTGCGTGTTCGTCGACGACCTGCGGGTGAACGTGGACGGCGCGGTCGCGGCGGGGATGGTCGGCGTGCATCATGCCGATGCCGCCGATGTGGTGGCGGAATTGACGGTGCTGTTCGGCCTCGGCGAGTCGTCGCGGGCCGGGGCGCCGCGGGACGAGGGGGATGTCGGGCGATGACCAACCGGATGTCGGCTCAGGACGCGTCGTTCTACTTTCTGGAGACGAGCAATACGCCGATGCACATCGGCTCGCTCGCCATCCTGGAGCAGCCGCGCGGTGGGCTCGACTACGAGGACGTGCTGCGGCTGGTGGAGCGACGTCTCGCGGCGGTGCCGCGGTACCGGCAGAAGGCCCGCGAGGTCGCGCTCGGCCTGGCGCGGCCCGTGTGGGTCGACGACCGCGACTTCGACATCACCTACCACGTGCGGCGCTCGGCATTGCCGCGGCCCGGCTCCGAAGCGCAGCTGCACGACCTGTTGGCCCGGCTGATCTCCCGTCCTCTCGACCGTTCGCGCCCGCTGTGGGAGATGTATCTCGTCGAGGGCCTGGCCGGCGACCGGTGCGCCCTGTTCACCAAGACCCACTCGGCCCTGGTGGACGGCGAGGAGGCACTCGAGATCGGGCAGGTGCTCTTCGAGCCCACCGAGACTCCCCGGGTGGATCCGGAGGAGCTGTGGATGCCGGAACCGGAGCCGAGCGACTCGGCGCTGGTGTTCGGCGCGCTCGCGGAGCTGGTGGCCCGCCCCGGCGAGGCCGTGTCGGGGTTGCGGGCGGCCGTCGGCGATCTGGCCGCCACCGCCGGCGAGGCGCTGGATGTCGTGGGCCGGTTGGCGCGCACCGCCGCCCAGTCCGCGCCCGGCAGCCCGCTGAATGCCTCGATCTCGCGCAACCGCCGGTTCGCGGTGGTCAAGGCCGATCTCGAGCTGTACCGGAAGATCCGGGCCCGCTACGGCTGCACCATCAACGACGTCGTGCTGGCGGTGATCGCGGGGGCGCTGCGGTACTGGCTGCTCTCACGCGGGGAGCCGCTGACGGAGGCGACGGTGGTGCGGGCGATGGTGCCGATGTCGGTGTACACGCAGGACCCGGATGCGCCCGACGAGGGTGGGGACGTGTCCGCGGCGGGGCCGCGCGGGGAGGTCTCGACCTTCCTGGTGGACCTTCCGGTCGGTGAACCGAACGCGGTCGTCCGCCTGTCCCACATCTCGCACGCCGGGGAGGCCTACTCGCGGCAGGGCCGGCGGGTGCCGGCGCGGTCGATGATGCGGCTGTCCGGGTTCGCGCCCGCGACCATGCACGCGGTCGGGGCGCGTGTCGCGAGTGGTTTCTCCCAGCGCATGTTCAACCTGATGATCACGAACGCACCGGGTCCGCAGCATCCCCTCTACCTCGCCGGGGCGCGGGTGCTCGAGATGTACCCGATCTCGCCCCTGCTGAAGAACCAGGCACTGAGCGTCGCGTTGACGTCGTACGACGGCAACGTCTACTACGGTCTGAATGCGGACCGCGACGCCATGCCCGATGTGGAGGTGCTGACGTCGCTGCTGCACGAGTCGCTCGAGGAGTTGTTGGATGCCAGTAGGTGAGTTGTGACACGGGTGTACGTGCCGGCCACGATCGAGACGTTGAAGCGGTTGGTCGCCGACGGCGAGTTCGAGGCGGTGAGCCGCACCGCGTTCGCGGTCACCCCCGCGTTGCGCGAGGCGTACACCTCCGGCGACGACGAGGAACTCGCCGAGGTCGCGATGGCCGAGGCGGCCCGCGCCTCGTTGCGGTTGCTCGCCGGCCGGGCCGACGACGACCCGGCTCCCGAGTTCGGCCTGCGCCGGGTGGTCGTGGCCGCGGACGTCGACGGGGTGACTTTGCGCCCGGATCTCGACGATGCGGTGGTCCGGCTGCCCGGACCGGTGCCGCTGTCCGCGGTCGCGTCGGTGCACGTGGACCTCGCCGCCGCGGAGCCGGACATCGCCCGTGCCCTCCCGGTCGTGGACGCGGCCGACCTCGGCGACGAGGAGGCGGAGTTCGTGCTGGGCGACGCCGAGGACCACGAACTCGCCTGGTACGCCGCCCAGGAACTGCAGTTCCTGCTCGAGTTGCTCTGAGCCGCTCCCGGCCCCGAGTGTGACGGCTGTCTCGCCGCAACCTACGCCTCCGTAGGGAGCTGGTAACCTACGGAGGCGTAGCCCCTGGACGAGGAGAAGTGATCGGATGGGTCTGAAGGACTGGATCGAGCGGCCGGCGGCGCATGTCGCGACGAGGGACCGATCCGTGTCGAATCTCCTGCGCGGCGCGGCCGCGCGGTTGACGACACCGCTCCTGCCCGACGACTACCTGCACCTCGCCAACCCGCTGTGGTCGGCGCGTGAGCTGCGCGGCCGCATCGTCGAGGTCCGCCGCGAGACCGCCGACTCCGCGACGCTCGTCATCAAGCCCGGCTGGGGCTTCGACTTCGGGTACGCGCCGGGCCAGTACATCGGCATCGGGCTGCACGTCGACGGCCGCTGGCACTGGCGTTCGTACTCGCTGACCTCGTCGCCCACCTGGGACCGCAAGCTCATCTCGATCACCGTCAAGGCCATGACCGACGGTTTCCTGTCGAGTCACCTCGTGAGCGGCGTGCCCGCGGGCACGATCGTGCGGCTCGCCGCGCCCAAGGGCGAGTTCGTCCTGTCCGACCCCCCGCCGCCGAAGATCCTCTTCCTCACCGCGGGCAGCGGCATCACCCCGATCATGTCGATGCTGCGCACCCTCGACCGCCGGTCGCTGCAGGCGCATGCCGAGCTGCCCGACGTCGTGCACGTGCACTCGGCGCCCACCGCCCCCGAGGTGATGTTCGCCGACGAGATCGCCCGCTTCGGTGCGGACCACGAGCAGTACCGCCCGTACGTGCGGCTGACGCGGGAGCAGGGCAAGTTCACCCTCGCCGAGCTGGACACGGTGTGCCCGGACTGGCGGGAGCGCCAGGTGTGGGCGTGTGGCCCGCAGGCGATGCTCGACGACATGGAGCGGTTCTGGGATGCCGCGGGCCTGCCGGAGCGGCTCCATCTGGAACGCTTCGCCGTCACCCGGGCGGACACCTCCGGCGCCGGCGGCACGGTGACCTTCGCCAAGTCGGGCAAGACCGTCACCGTCGACGGTGCGACGACCCTGCTCGAGGCGGGTGAGAGCGCCGGCGCCCTGATGCCGTTCGGCTGCCGGATGGGAATCTGTCAGACTTGTGTGGTGCCCCTGGAGAAGGGGCACGTCGTCGATCTCCGGTCCGGCAAGGAACACGCCGAGGGGGAGCGGGTTCAGACCTGCATCTCCGCGGCTGCCGGAGACTGCACGCTCGGCGCCTGACGCACTACCGACCCGGACCAGGGGGAAGGACCCCGGTGGCAATCACCGACATCACCGAGTTCGCGCACCTCACCGACGCGGACATCGAGGAACTCGGCCGCGAGTTCGACGCGATCCGTCGCGACATCGAGGACACCCGGGGGCTGCGCGACGCCCGCTACATCCGCAACACGATCCGGCTGCAACGCGTGCTCGAGATCGGCGGCCGGGCGGCGCTGTTCGGCAGCCGCCGGCGTCCGCTGTGGCTGCTCGGCACGGGCTTGCTCTCCCTGTCGAAGATCATCGAGAACATGGAGCTCGGGCACAACGTGATGCACGGGCAGTGGGACTGGATGAACGACCCGGAGATCCACTCGACGTCGTGGGAGTGGGACCAGACGGGTCCGTCGCAGCACTGGAAGCGCGCCCACAACTACGCGCACCACACCTATACGAACATCGTCGGCATGGACGACGATGTGGGATTCGGCATCCTGCGGATGACGCGCGACGAGAAGTGGCGGCCGATCAACCTGCTGCAGCCCGTGGCCAACCTGATCTTGGCGGCCACCTTCGAGTGGGGCATCGCCCTGCACGACCTCGGAGCCGAGAAGAAGGCGTGCGGTGTGCCGCCGGGGCAGCGGAACTCCCAGCCCACCAAGGACTTTGCCCGGAAGATCGCGCGGCAGCTGGGCAAGGACCTGGTGCTGTTCCCGGCCATGACGGGCCGGGCGTGGCGCAGCACGATCACCGCGAACCTCACGGCCAACCTGGTGCGGAACCTGTGGGCGTACGTGGTGATCTTCTGCGGTCACTTCCCCGACGGCGCCGAGAAGTTCACCGTGGCGCAGTACGAGAACGAGACGCAGGGCCAGTGGTACCTGCGGCAGCTGCTCGGTAGCGCCAACATCGATGCCGGTCCGGTGATGGCCTTCATGACCGGCAACCTGAGCTACCAGATCGAGCACCACCTGTTCCCGGACCTGCCCAGCAACCGCTACCCGGAGATCGCGGAGCGGGTGCGCACGCTGTGTGCGAAGTACGACCTGCCGTACACGAGCGGTCCGCTCGGCAAGCAGTACCTGCTGGCGCTGCGCACGATCCACAAGCTGGCGTTGCCGGACGCGTGGTTGCGGGCGACGTCGGACGACGCCCCGGAGACCTCCTCCGAGCGCAAGTTCCGGCGTCCCGATCTGCCGCGGGTGCGGTCGGTGGGGGAGCGTCGCGAGGGGCTGGCGACCGCGCTGCAGACATTGCGCGCCGCCAAACGCGCCGCCCGGCGGAAGTGATCTGCCGCACAAGCTACATCTCCGTAACCTACGGACTCGTAACCTACGGTACGGTAGGCGCATGGCCATTTCGGACATCAAGGAGTACGCGCACCTCACGGAGGCGGACGTCGAGGCCCTCGGCCGAGAACTCGACGCCATCCGGCGAGACATCGAGGACTCCCGCGGCGAACGCGACGCCCGCTACATCCGCAACACGATCCGGCTGCAGCGCGGCCTGGAACTCGGCGGGCGCGCGGCGCTGTTCGGCAGCCGCCGGCGTCCGCTGTGGCTGCTCGGTGCGGGCCTGCTCGGCGTCTCGAAGATCATCGAGAACATGGAGCTCGGGCACAACGTGATGCACGGGCAGTGGGACTGGATGAACGATCCCGAGGTCCACTCCGCCAGCTGGGAGTGGGACAACGCCGACCCGTCCGCGCACTGGAAGCAGACCCACAACTACCTGCACCACAAGTACACCAACATCCTCGGCATGGACGACGACGTGGGATACGGCCTGCTGCGGGTCACGCGGGACCAGCGCTGGTCGCCGTTCAACTACGGCAACATCGTCTACAACGCGCTGCTCGCCCTGCTGTTCCAGTACGGCGTCGCGGTCCAGCATCTCGAGCTCGGCAAGGTGGCCAAGGGCCGCGACGACCGCGCCGAGACCAAGCGCAAGCTGCGCGAGGTCGGGGACAAGATCGGTCGCCAGATCGTCAAGGACTACGTGGTCTACCCGGCGCTGACGGGCAAGGCCTGGAAGTCCACGCTGACCGCGAACATGACGGCGAACGTCATCCGGAACCTGTGGACCAACGCGGTCATCTTCTGCGGGCACTTCCCCGACGGCGCCGAGAAGTTCACCAAGGCCGACGTCGACAACGAGTCGCAGGCGCAGTGGTACCTGCGGCAGATGCTCGGCAGCGCCAACATCTCCGGCGGCCCCGTCATGGACTTCATGACCGGCAACCTGAGCTACCAGATCGAGCACCACCTGTTCCCGGACCTGCCGTCCAACCGGTACGCCGAGATCGCGGTGAAGGTCCGGCAGCTGTGCGACAAGTACGACCTGCCGTACACCACCGGCCCGCTCGCGGTGCAGTACTTCAAGTCGTGGCGCACCATCGCCAAGCTGTCGCTGCCGAACAAGTACCTCGCCGACACCCCGGACGCCGCACCCGAAACCGCGTCCGAACGCGGCTTCGGCGGCACCGCCGTGGTGGACCCCGCGACCGGCCGGCGACGCGGTCTGGCGACCGCGATCCGCGAGAACCGCCGGGTCCGCGGCGTGCGCCGCCTCCTGGGCATGCGCTGATCCCGAGCCCGCATCGAGCGCCCGGCGTCCCCGTGACGCCGGGCGCTCGGCGTCGCGGGCCCGTATCACCGGCTCTCGGTCACCAGGTCTCGTTCGCGGCGATCGCGGTCAACAGAGCCCGCACCGCCATCGCGCGGCGCCGGGACTTGCCCTCGAGTTCGTCGAGCGCGCACTCGGGATCCGCAGGCGGGCCCAGGTGGGTGCAGCCGCGGGGGCAGGCCTCCACCGCCTCGGCAAGATCTGAGAAGGCGGCGATCACGTTGTCGGCGCCGATGTGCGCGAGTCCGAACGACCTGATACCGGGCGTGTCGATCACCCAACCACCGCCCGGCAGCGGCAACGCCACCGACTGCGTGGAGGTGTGCCGGCCCTTCCCGACGCCCGAGACCGCCCCGATGGCCCGGTCGGCATCCGGGACGAGTCTGTTGACCAGGGTCGACTTCCCGACGCCGGAGTGGCCGATCAGGGCCGTCACCTTGCCGGTGAGCATCTCCCGGAGTTCCGTCAGGTCCCGATCCTGTCCGGCCAGCATCACGCGGACGTCCAGGTCGGCGAACTGCGCGGTGAACTCGGCCGGATCGGCGAGATCGCTCTTGGTCAGGCACAGCACCGGGTCGAGACCGCCCGCGTACGCGGCGACCATGGACCGTTCGACCAGCCCGGTCCGCGGCGGCGGATCGGCCAGCGCGACGACGATCAGCAGTTGCTCCGCGTTGGCCACGACGATCCGCTCGAACGGGTCGGTGTCGTCGGCGGTGCGGCGCAGCACCGTGGTGCGCTCCTCTACCCGCACGATCCGCGCCAGGGTGTCGGGCCGTCCCGACAGGTCCCCGACCACGGCGACCCGGTCGCCGACCACGACGGGGGTGCGGCCGAGCTCACGGGCCCGCATCGCCACCACCGGCCGTGCCGGATCGCCGCCCAGCACGCAGCCCCACCGACCGCGGTCGACCGAGACCACCATCGCCTCGGCGGCGTCGAGATGAGCCGGCCGGTCCTTCGTGCGCGGACGCGAGCCCTTGCCCGGACGGATCCGGACATCGGACTCGTCGTAGGTGCGCCGGCTCAGGAGCGTGCTCCCGTCAGCATCCCGGCCCACAGCTCGGGGAAGTTCGGCAGGGTCTTGGCGGTCGTGCCGATGTCCTCGACCTCGACGCCGTCGACCACGAGGCCCACGATCGCGCCCGCCGTGGCCATCCGGTGATCCGCGTACGAATGCCAGCGTCCGCCGTGCAGCGGCGCGGGCACGATGTGCAGGCCGTCGGCGGTCTCGGTCGCGGCGCCGCCGAGCTTGCCGAGCTCCGTGGCCAGGGCGGCCAGGCGGTCCGTCTCGTGCCCGCGCAGGTGCGCGATGCCCCGCAGCGTGGACGGGGTCGTCGCCAGCGCCGCGAGCGCTGCGACGGTGGGGGCGAGCTCACCCACGTCGTGCAGGTCGATGTCGAGGCCGCGCAGGCGCTCCGGGCCGCGCACGGTGAGCGTGCCGCCGGACAGGGCGACGTCGGCGCCCATCTGCTGGAGGATGCCGCGGATCGCGTCGCCGGCCTGGGTGGTGCGCTGCGGCCACCGCGGCACCGACATCGTGCCGCCCGTGACGGCCGCGGCCGCCAGGAACGGGGTCGCATTGGACAGATCCGGCTCGACCACGCGGTCCACCGCGCGGATCGGGCCCGGCGCGACCCGCCAGGTGTCGGGCACGGTGGTGTCCACCGTCACCGCGGACTCGCGCAGCATGTCGACGGTCATGTCGATGTGCGGCATGGACGGCACGGCCGCCCCGGCGTGCCGGACCGTGACGCCCTCGTCGAACGCCGCGGCGGACAGTAGCAGCCCCGAGACGAACTGCGACGAGCCGGACGCGTCGATGGTGACGACACCGCCGCGCAGGCGGCCGCGCCCGTGCACGGTGAAGGGCAGGGTGTCGCCGTCGACGTCGGCGCCGAGCGAGCGCAGGGCCTCGAGGACCGTGCCCATCGGCCGCGTGCGCGCCTGCTCGTCGCCGTCGAAGAAGACGTCGCCGTCGGCCAGTGCCGCGACGGGCGGCACGAATCGCATCACCGTGCCGGCCAGGCCGCAGTCCACCCGGGCGCCGTGCAGCCGGCCGGGGGTGACGTGCAGGGTGGTGCCGTCGTCGCGTTCGTCGATCGTCGCGCCGAGTCCGCGCAGGGCGCCGATCATCAGGTCGGTGTCGCGGCTGCGCAGCGCGCCGGTCACGGTCGACGGGCCGTCCGCGAGGGCGGCGAGGATCAGGGCGCGGTTGGTGATCGACTTGGACCCGGGCAGCGTGACGGAACTGTCGACGGGTGACTCGGCTCGGGGCGCACTCCACGGATTCACCCGTCCATCTTCGCCCATCCGCGCGAGGGCCACACCTGCCACACTTCGAAGCCGTGTGCGGCCGGCATGCGGTGACGGCGGATCCGGCGGATGCGCTGGGGGCCCGTCCCGTCGTTCGCCACCGAGATTGTCCGGAGCGCAACGCTTTTCAACGCCCGACCCGAATCGGCCGCGCTCGAGCCCGCTTTCGCGCGGCCGGTGCGGCACCGGCGGTGCCTGGTGCCGACGGACGGCTGGTACGAGTGGCAGCACGACCCGTCGTCGGCCGACGGCAGGGCCGGCCCTGCCGGCAAGGCTGGCTGGGCCGGGCGGATCCCGTACTGCATGTCCCCGCGGGACGGTTCGCGCCACTGCACGGCCGGGCTGTGGTCGCGGTGGTCCGATCCGAAGTCGAGCCGCGAGGCGGTGGTCTCGATCACGATCCGGCGTCGGCCGAGGTCGGCAGCGTCCGCAACCACGGTCCCGGACTGCTCGCCCCGGCCTCGCCCGCCGCCGAGCAGCTCACCCTGCTCTGACGCCCGGCGCCGAATCAGGCCCCGGTGGTGATCGGCGCCACCACCGCGCCCGCGAGCCGCACCAGGTCCGCCGGCGCGAGTTCGATCTCGAGGCCGCGGCGTCCCGCGCTGCACAGGACCCGATCCCACTGTTGCGCGGAGGCGTCGACGGCGGTGCGCAGCCGGCTGCGCTGGCCCAGCGGTGAAATCCCCCCGAGGACGTAGCCGGTGGCGCGCTCGGCGTCGCTGCGCTCGGCCATGACCGCCTTACCGCCACCGAGGGCGGCCGCCGCCGCCTTGAGCGAGAGGGTCGCCGGGACCGGGATCACGGCCACCGCGAGCTTGCCGTCGGAGAGCTTGATCACCAGGGTCTTGAAGATCTGCGCGGGGACCACCCCGAGCCGCTGCCCGAGCATCTCGACGGCCTCGGAGCCGAAGGAGCCGGCCCGCGGGTCGTGCGGGTACTCGTGGATGCGGTGGGTGATGTTCTCGCGCAGCAGCAGCTTCGTCGCGGGAGTGGAGGTCGAGGCCATGCGCGCCAATGTAGGGAACAAGGGCCGGACCTGTCGTGTTGATTCCGGGTGGCCGCCCCGATCGGGCGCGGCCGGTGACCGAGAGCGAGGGAGTACCGCGTGCCTGTGCTGTGCCCGCCCCGACCGGTAGCCTTCACGGATACGGCAAGTGAAGGGATCGGTGTGGTCGAGGAGTCTGGTGCGGAACTGGCCGAACGGTTCGAGCGGGATGCACTGCCCCTGCTCGATCAGCTCTACGGCGCGGCCCTGCGGATGACCCGCAACCCTGCGGATGCGGAGGATCTGGTTCAGGAGACGTATATCAAGGCGTTCTCCGCCTTCTCCTCGTTCAAGGAGGGCACCAACCTCAAGGCGTGGTTGTACCGCATCCTGACGAACACCTACATCAACTCCTACCGCAAGAAGCAGCGCCAGCCCGCGCAGTACCCGACGGAGGAGATCACCGACTGGCAGCTCGCGGCGACCGCCGAGCACAGCTCCACCGGTCTGCGGTCGGCCGAGGTCGAGGCGCTCGACGCGCTTCCCGACGACGACGTCAAGGCTGCGCTGCAGGAGCTGCCCGAGGAGTTCCGGATGGCGGTGTACTACGCCGACGTCGAGGGCTTCCCGTACAAGGAGATCGCGGAGATCATGGGGACCCCCATCGGCACGGTGATGTCGCGGCTGCACCGCGGCCGCAAGCAGCTGCGCGGCCTGCTGGCCGATGTCGCGCGGGAGCGGGGATTCAACCGGAGCGGAGCCGTCGACGCGGCCGTCGGAGACGGTGCGGACAAGAAGGAGGTCTCGAGGTGAGCGAGTCGGCCGACTTCGATCAGCTCGACTGTTCCGCGGTGATCGCGGACGTCTACCTGCTGCTCGACAGCGAGTGCGACGATCGGTCGCGTGAGCGCCTGCAGCGCCATCTCGACGACTGCGGGTCCTGCCTCGAGGCGTACGGGCTCGAGTCCCAGCTCAAGTCCCTGCTGAGCCGCAAATGCGGCGGCGAGCACGCTCCGGAGGGCCTCCGGGAGCGGCTGCTGATAGAGATCCGGCGGACCGTCGTCGTGACGACCCGCACCGACGTCCGGGATTGAGCCACCAACGAGTGAGGGGGCCGGAAGCAGCTGCTTCCGGCCCCCTCACTCGTGTGCGCGCGCCTCAGGCGTTGGGACGCTTGCCGTGGTTGGCGGCGTTGCCCTTGCGGCTGCGCTTCTTGCGGCCTCGCTTACCCATGGTCCGATCTCCTTTCTGGTTCATTACAGTGTTTCACGTGTGGTCCGGTGGCCCTGAAAGCAGGGCCACCGTCTTCTTCGTGGAATGAGGTGCCCGATGGCCGAGGACGTGCGCGCCGAGATGGTCTCCACCGTGTTCGAGGTGGTCGTGCAGGAGGGGGACGTCGTCGCCGAAGGCGACACACTGGTGATCCTGGAGTCCATGAAGATGGAGATCCCGGTGCTCGCCGAGACGTCGGGCACCGTGACATCGCTGGACGTGGTCGTCGGCGACGTCGTCCAGCAGGGCGATCTCATCGCGGTCATCTCCTGAGTCCGCACGTGCCACCCGTGTCCACCCTCAGTGCCCTCCTCGCCGAGCACACCGATCTGCCGGGCGGTGCGGTCGATCACCTCCAGCGGGTCGTCGGCGAATGGCAGTTGCTCGCGGACCTGTCCTTCGCGGACGTCCTGTTGTGGGTGAGCGCGGAGCCGGGTGGGGTGGTGTGCGTGGCGCAGTGCCGGCCCACCACCGCCTCGACCGTGCTGCCCGAGGACATGGTGGGTTCGGTGGTCTCCGAACGGGAGCACCCACACGTGCTGCGGGCCCTCGAGACCGGAGTGGTCGTCTCCGCGGACTCACGGCCCAGCCACGTCGCGCCCCTGCGCCGTCAGGCCGTGCCGGTCCGCTGGGACGGGCAGGTCATCGCGGTCCTGAGCCGCGACGCGGCGACCGTGGCGCGGCGCACCAAGAGCGCCCTCGAGACCGCCTACCTCGAATGCGCCGACGCCTTGTTCACGATGATCTGCGAAGGCACCTTCCCGAATCCGGAATCCCGATCCGACACCAAGTCCAGTCCGCGGGCCGGGGACGGCTTCATCCGCCTCGACCGGTCCGGCCGGGTGGTGTACGCGAGCCCGAACGCCCTGTCCGCCTACCACCGGATGGGCCTGAACTCCGACCTGCTCGGCCAGAACCTGATCGAGACGACGCGCGCGCTGGTGACCGATCCGTTCGAGAGCGAGGACGTCGAGACCTATCTGCGCGGAGCGGTGCACGGCAAGCTGGGGCGGCCCATGGAGATCGAGGCCCGCGGCGCCACCGTGCTGCTGCGCGCGCTGGTGCTCGCGCCCGGCGGCCGGCTCGAGGGCGCTGCGGTGGTCATCCGCGACGTCACCGAGGTCAAGCGGCGCGACCGGGCGTTGCTGAGCAAGGACGCCACGATCCGGGAGATCCACCACCGGGTGAAGAACAACCTGCAGACGGTCGCGGCCCTGCTGCGGCTGCAGGCACGGCGCACCGGCAACACCGAGGCCCGGCAGGCCCTCGCCGAGGCGGTACGCCGGGTGACGTCGATCGCGCTCGTGCACGAAGCGCTGTCGATGTCGGTGGACGAGGAGGTCGATCTCGACGACGTCGTCGACCGGCTGATCCCCATCGTCGTCGACGTCGCGGCCGTGGGCAGCCAGGTCCGGGTGCGCCGGGAGGGCAGCCTCGGGGTCTTCCCCGCCGAGCGGGCGACACCGCTGGTGATGGTGCTCACCGAACTCGTGCAGAACTCCGTGGAACACGCCTTCGACCCGGGTGCCTCCGGCACCGTGACGCTGCGCGCCGAGCGGTCGGCCCGCTGGCTCGACGTGGTGGTCCACGACGAGGGCAAGGGTCTGCCGGAGGGGTTCGACCTCGGCAGTTCGGACCGCCTGGGCCTGCAGATCGTGCGCACGCTCGTCGCCGCGGAACTCGGCGGGACGTTGCGGCTCGAACGGGCTGCGCCGACCGGCACCGACGCGCGGCTGCGGGTTCCGCTGGGCCGGGTGACACTCGGCTGAGACGGTCTCGCCGTGTCCCTGCTGGGACGGTGTCGCCGTGTCCCTGCCGGGACGGTGTCGCCGTGTCCCTGCCGGGACGGTGTCGCCGTGTCCCTGCCGGGACGGGGGAGCGCGGCCTCCGGACGCGGGAAGGCCCGGCACCGAAACGGTGCCGGGCCTTCCCGGAGCTCTGTGGCGTAGGTCGCGTCAGACCGCGGTGCGTGCCCGGGTACGGGCGTTGCGGCGCTTGAGGGCGCGACGCTCGTCCTCGCTCATGCCGCCCCAGACGCCCGCGTCCTGGCCGGACTCGAGGGCCCACGAGAGGCACTCGGCGGTGACGGGGCAGCGGTTGCACACGAGCTTGGCGTCGGCGATCTGCGCGAGGGCCGGACCGCTGTTGCCGACGGGGAAGAACAGCTCGGGATCCTCGTCGCGGCAGATGGCCTTGTGGCGCCAGTCCATGCTTCTACTCTCCTTCGATAGTGCTCGTCGCACCGGCTGATCGTGGTGGCAAGTTCATGTGCGCGTCGGCAAGTGTTTCCGCGCGGTTACTTGTGAATGCTTTCACGAACCAGCGTGAAGTCAATAGAAAACGTCACGACCGTGGGGAAGCTCACGCCGACGGTGTCCCGGGTATTTGGGTTCGAACTTCCTTTGTACACCTCGGGAAACGAAAATGTAACCCGGATCACGTACGGGCGTCGGCGCGCCCGGGACACGGGGCCACGACGTCGAGCACGGCGGGCACCGACACGAACTCCACTTCGGTGCGAAGGCCCAGGTAGTCGCCGTCGACCTGCAGGCCGATCGGCCGGGACGACACCGCCTGCACCCGCGCGACGTCGTCGACGCGCACCAGGCGACGGGAGTTCGGATCGCCGCGCCGCGCGAGCAGCTGGCGGACCACCCGCAGGCTCGCGAACACCGCCGTCGTCGTCATCGCGAAGACTCCGAGCCCGGTCTCGAACGAGGTGCCCGGGTTGGTATGCACCGGGCGCTTGTCGAGGTAGGTCCATGGGCTCGAATTGGAGACGAACGCGTAGTACACGCCCGGGATCGGTGGCCGGCCGGGCAGCGTCAACGTCAGCGCGGGTTCGGCGCCCTTCGACTTGAAGAACTGCGTGATCGAATGCGCGACGTAACGCGCGGTGGTGACCTTCCGCCCGCCCAGCCGGCTCAGGTCGATGGCCTCGCACACCTGCGCGTCGAGCCCGAGTCCCGCATTGAAGACGAACCACCGGCCGTCGCAGTGGCCGAGGCCGATCCGGCGGGTGGTGCGCTGGGCCAGCAGGTCGAGCAACTGCTCGGTCGCCGTCACCGGATCGGCGTCCACGCCCAGCGACCGGGCGAAGACATTGGCCGAGCCGCCGGGGACCACCGCGAGCAGGGGGAGAGTGGGGTCGGCCACCCGTTCCGACGGGGTGCCGAGCAGACCGTTGACGATCTCGTTGACGGTGCCGTCGCCGCCGTGCGCGACGACGACGTCCATCCCGTCGGCGTGCGCCGAGCGGGCCAGTTCGGCGGCGTGCCCCCGATGGGTGGTGTGGGCGACGGTGAGGGAGACCCGGTCGGCGAGCGCACGGGCCAGCCGGTCGCGACCGGCCGGAGTGGTGGTCGTCGCGTTGGGGTTCACGATCAGCAGTGCGCGCACGGAGCATCAGCCTAAGTGGTCTCGTACGGGTCCACTACGCTGGCCGGGTGTCCACCGAGTCGCCACGCAGCACCGTTCCGTCGACCGTTCGAGCCGCGGGTGGTCTCGTCGTCCTCGAAGGCGTGATCGCCATCGGCTTCGCTGTGGTCTCCGTGGTCCGGGCCCTCACGGGCGGGCACGACCAGACGGTCGGCAACGGCTACGGCCTCGCACTGTGGCTGGGGATCCTGTTCGGCGGCGTGCTCGCGGCCGGGATCGCGCTGCTGCGGGGCAAGCGGTGGGGGCGGGCCGTGGCGATCGTCGCCCAGCTGTTGCTGCTGCCGGTGGCCTGGTCGCTGCTGACGGACTCCCACCAGGTCGTGCTCGGCATCCTGCTCGCCCTGATCGTGGTGCCGGCGCTGGTGCTGCTGTTCAGCCCGCCGACGACGCGCTGGCTGGCGCAGGACTACGCCCCGGACGCCGACGACGTGGCCTGATCTCCGCCGAGCGCGGCGAGTGCCTGCCCGCTGAGGCGGAAGGTGGTCCACTCGTCCTGCGGGACGGCGCCGAGCGAGCGGTAGAACCCGATCGACGGCGTGTTCCAGTCCAGCACCGACCAGCTCAGGCGGCTGTAGCCGCGGTCGACGCATTCGCGGGCCAGTGCCGCGAGCAGAGCGCGGCCGTGGCCGTGGCCCCGGTGCTCGGGCCGGACGTACAGGTCCTCGAGGTAGATGCCGTGCACCCCGTCCCAGGTGGAGAAGTTGCGGAACCACAGCGCCATGCCCACCACCGTTCCCTGTGCGTCCTCTGCGACGTGGGCGAACGCGGCGGCGTCCCTGCCGAACAACGCCGTGTGCAGCTGCTCGGGCACGACGGTGCACTCGGCGCGGGCCTTCTCGTACTCGGCCAGCTCGTAGACGAGGGCGGTGAGGGCGTCGACGTCGGCGGGACGGGCGCGGCGGATCACGATCGGGGGCCTTTCGTGGGGATCGGCGACCCGCCGGACGGCGGAAGTCGCGGTCGATTCTCGCGTTCGGACGACTTTTAGGCGAGGATCGTTCCGTGACAACGGTACTTGCGGTGGCAAATCAGAAGGGTGGCGTCGCGAAGACGACCACCGTCGCGTCTCTGGCGGCCGCCCTGGCCGGGTTGGGGCAGCGGGTGCTCGTCGTCGACCTGGACCCGCAGGGATGCCTGACATTCTCGCTCGGGCACAACCCCGACCGGCTCGAACGCTCGGTGCACGACGTGCTGGTCGGGGCGGCGGAGGCCAAGGAGGTTCTGCTCGACACGGACGAGGGCTTCACGTTGCTGCCCGCGACGATCGACCTCGCCGGGGCCGAGGCGCTGCTGCTGATGCGGCCGGGGCGGGAGTTCACCCTCCGGCGGGCGCTGGCCCCGCTGCTCGACAGTTTCGACGTCGTCGTGATCGACTGCCCGCCGTCGCTGGGCGTGCTCACGCTCAACGGCCTGACCGCCGCGCAGTCCGTGCTCGTGCCCCTGCAGTGCGAGACCCTCGCGCACCGCGGCGTCGGGCAGCTGCTGCGTACCGTCGCCGAGGTCAAGCAGATCACCAACCCCGACCTCGAGCTCCTCGGTGCCCTGCCGACGCTCTACGACGCTCGCACGACGCACAGCCGCGACGTGCTCGCCGACGTCGCCGACCGGTACGACATGCCGGTGCTCGCGCCGCCGATCCCGCGCACCGTGCGCTTCGCGGAGGCGTCGGCGTCGGGGGCGTCGGTGCTCGCCGGCCGGAAGAACAAGGGCGCCGAGGCCTATCGCGAGCTGGCCGAGAACCTGCTCGCCCACTGGCGCGACGGCAAGAAGCTGGTCACCTTCACGTCGTGAGGTGCGCGGTGAGTCCCTCGGGGGCTCATCGCAGCACTACGACCTGCGGCCCGCGCTGCTCGAGCACCGAAGTCCCGGCGACCGCCACGTTCACCACTCCCGCCTCGTCGCGCACGACCGGAATCCGGCCCTGCACCGCCCCGGTGGCAGGCTCGACCACCGCGAGGGCGTCGCGCACCGGCAGCAGCAGGGCCCCGGCCATGGCGGCGCCGGTGCCCGTCGTCCCGGGCAGCGTCCACCGCGGCACCAGGTCGTCGCCGCCGAGGGCGACGGTCTCCGTGCCCGACCACCACGTGAGGAACGAACCCTGCACCGCGGCGGGGAACACCGCGTCCGGCGTCGCCGCGGCCGACAGCGGGTGTCGGGCGGTCAGCGTGCCGGCGGCGTCGTATCCGGCGAGAACGGGCCCGGAGGAGGCGGTGGGCGGCAGGTACAGCACCGTGCGCTCACCGCTCACCGCGACGACGCGCGTACCCATGTCGTCCGGCCCCAGTTCCGGCAGCACCGACGAGGCGATCTCCTTCGGCTGGGAGTCTGCCTCCGGGGTCGTCTCGAGCAGCGTCAACCGGTCCGCCTCTTCGCCCGGGCAGCGTTCGACGACCGCCAGCCGGGTGCTGCTGGCCGCGGCCGAGCGCAGCGTGCACCCGTTGCGGGGTTGCGCCCCCGGCACGACGGGCGCGTCCACGCGCCCGTACTCGAGCGTGCGCACGAGATCCGACCGCCACAGTTCGAGGCGGGTGTCGCCCCGCGAGATCACGTGGGTGTCGGCGGCGGTGAGGGTCACTGCGTCGTCGGCGTCGCTGGAACGCTGCGCCCCGCGCATTCCCGAATCGGGGACCAGTTGGGTCACCTGGCTGCATCCCCGCTGGTCGCGGTACACCGCCACGGCGGTGCGCCAGTCCTCCACGACCCCGCACAGCGGCATGTCGCGGCCGTAGCGCCACAGCTCGGCGCCCGAGTCGAGGGCGCGGCCGGTGACCGTGCCGCCGTCGCCGGTGACCACGACACCTCCGACCGCGATCGGACGGGACGTCGCGCCGCTGGGGGCCCGCCACGCCTCCGTCAGCGTCGACGGCACCGCCGTCGCGGACGCCGGCGCGTCGGGTGCCGCGTCGGTCGTGACGGACACGGTGCCGCGTGCGTCCGACCGCAGCCAGACGACGCTCGCCGCCGCGACGACCGCGACGGCGAGCAGGAGGGCTGCGATCAGGTCCGCCCGGGTTCTGCGCTCCGGTGCGAGCATCGCGGCCGACTACTGGGCAGCCGAGGCCGTAACCGTGTCGCTCTTCGCCGTCGCGGAGGAACCGCCGCGGCGCCGGCGCCGGCGCCGGCGTGCGGGCGCCGCCGTCCCGTCCCCGGAGTCCTCGGCCTGCTCCGACGCGGCGCTCGTGTTCTCGGGTCCGGTGTTCTCGGCACTTCCGGAGTCGGGCCGGCCACCGCGGGTGCGCCGGCGGACCCGGGTGCGCTTGGGTCGTGCTGCGTCCTCGGCGGGCTCGGCGGCCTCCTCGCGGGCGGGCCGCTCCGCCGGCGCCTTGCGGACCGTGCCGGTCGTGCCTTCGGGGATGCCCAGCTCCTCGAACAGGTGCGGCGAACTCGAGTACGTCTCGACCGGGTCGGACAGGCCGAGGTCGAGGGCCTTGTCGATGAGCTGCCAGCGCGGGATGTCGTCCCAGTCGACCAGGGTGACGGCGATGCCGGTGCGCCCCGCCCGGCCGGTGCGGCCGATGCGGTGGACGTAGGTCTTCTCGTCCTCGGGGCACTGGTAGTTCACGACGTGGGTGACGTCGTCGATGTCGATGCCGCGGGCGGCCACGTCGGTGGCGACGAGCACGTCGATCTTGCCCTTGCGGAACCTGTCGAGGGCCTTCTCCCGGGCGATCTGCCCCAGGTCGCCGTGCACGGCTCCGACGGCGAAGCCGCGCTCGGCGAGCTCGTCGGCGACCTTCTGCGCGGTGCGCTTGGTGCGGGTGAAGATCATCGTGGCGCCCCGGCCCTCGGCCTGCAGCACCCGCGCCACCAGCTCCGCCTTGTCGAGTGCGTGCGCGCGGTAGACGAGCTGGTTGGTGCGCTCGTGCACCGCGGAGGACTCCGGCTCCTCGGCCCGGATGTGCGTCGGGCGCGTGAGGAAGGTGCGGGCGAGCGTGATGATCGGGCCGGGCATCGTCGCCGAGAACAGCATCGTCTGGCGGCGGTCGGGCACCATGCCGAGAATGCGCTCGATGTCCGGGAGGAAGCCGAGGTCGAGCATCTCGTCCGCCTCGTCCATCACCAGGATGCCGATCTTGCCGAGGATCAGGTGACCCTGGTTGGCGAGATCCAGCAGGCGGCCCGGGGTCCCGACAACGACGTCGACGCCCTTCTTCAGCACGTCGACCTGTGTCTCGTACGGGCGCCCGCCGTAGACGGACAGGACCTTCAGCGGTCCGTCGGCGCCGCGGAGGTACTTGGCGGCGTTCTCGAGGTCCTGCGTGACCTGCAGGCACAGCTCGCGCGTCGGCACGATCACCAGGGCGCGGGGCGTTCCGTCGAGGGCGGTGGTGCCGGACGCGGTGGTGGTGAGGCGGTGCAGCAGCGGGACACCGAACCCGAAGGTCTTGCCCATGCCGGTGCGCGCCTGTCCGATCAGGTCGTCGCCGGCGAGGGCGAGGGGGAGCGTCAGCTCCTGGATGGCGAAGGTGCGCTCGATGCCCATCTCGGCGAGAGCGCGGACGATCTCGTCCCGCACGCCCAGCTCGCCGAACGTGGGCGGGGTGTGGGTGGAGTCGAGTTGGGCCGACACCGTGGTTTCGGTGGCGTCGTCTTCGTGGTCGACAGTGATCTTGCTCAGGGGTCTGGCCTTCCTGGTCTCGGCACGCACGCACGAGTGGAGAGGCGACCGGCCTGCGCCTCAGCGAGAGCGACCGGAACGGGCTCTGCGAGGCGCGGCAGCGATCTGCGATCGGGTGCGCGCACATCATCGGTGAAGTCCGCGGGGCCGGTGGTCGGCGCCTCGAGGCGCGGCCTTCCAGGACCATTGTACCGTGAGCCGCGCGGTCACCGGCTGGGTACTACGCTGTGTCGTCATGGGAGCCGAAACGTCGCCGTCCGCCGCAGAGTCTCGTCCACCCGCCGCTCCGGCGCGCGTCCCGGCCGATCATCCCGGCGTCGCCGAGTTGTTCGCGGTGCTCGCCTACGGTGAGATCTCGGCCTTCTACCGCCTCGCCGACGATGCACGGATGTCGCCGAGCCTGCAGGGGCGGGTGGCGTTCGCGAGCATGGCCGCCGCGGAGATGAGCCACTTCGAGACGCTGCACGCCGCGCTCACCGCGCGCGGCGTGGAGATCTACACGGCGATGGAGCCCTACCGGCGCGCCCTCGACGCGTACCACGCGTCCACGAACCCCTCGACCTGGCACGAGTCGCTGGTCAAGGCGTATGTCGGCGACGGCATCGCCGCCGACTTCTACCGCGAGATCGCCGGCACCCTCGCCCCCGAGGTGGCGGAGGTCGTGCGGGAGGTCCTCGCCGAGACCGGGCACTCGGAGTTCGTGGTGCACGAGGTGCGCGAGGCGGTGCGGCGCAGCGCGGCCGACAAGGACCGGCTGATGCTGTGGGGACGGCGGCTGCTCGGTGAGGCCATCACCCAGGCGCAGTACGTGATGGCCCAGCGTGAGGACCTCACCGATCTGGTGATCGCCGCGTCCGGTGATCTCACCGACATTGCCGCGTTGTTCGACCGGATGCAGCTCGAGCACGCCGAGCGGATGGCGGTGCTGGGACTGCACTAGCCTGGGCGGGGACAGCTGTAGAGCCCTGAGAGTTCGGAGGTCGACCGTGGAGGTCAAGATCGGTGTTGCGGACAGTCCCCGCGAGCTCACCGTGATCAGCGAGCAGACGCCCGACGAGGTCGAGTCGCTCGTGGCGCAAGCCCTGGCCGGCGAGAAGGACGGCGTGCTGACACTCGTCGACGAGAAGGGCCGCAAGCTCATCGTGCAGGCGGCGCGGGTCACCTACGTCGAGATCGGTCCCGCCGACATTCGCAAGGTCGGGTTCGCGGCGACCTAGAACGACGGCATCACGACGAAGGGCCGGGGCTGCTGCCCCGGCCCTTCTGTCGTCGCGGGCGCGGCCCCGGCCCTGGGGTCGGCGCCGTCTGGTCGGCGCCTTCCGGTTACCGCCTGCGCAGCTCCGGCTGCAGCGGCACGTGCGAGAGTCCACCCCAGGCGAGAGCGACCGTGGTGTCGACGGCGTCCTCCTTCGGAATCGGCCGGGCGGCCTCGAGCCAGTAGCGGGCGGTGAACTGGCTGGTGCCGACGAGGCCGACCGCCAGGATGCGCGCCCGGTAGGGGTCCAGACCGGAGTCGTGGCTCACCAGGTCGAACACCGCGTCGACGCATGCCTCGGTGGCCTGCTCCACGCGGTGGGCCACCTGCGGCTCGCCCATCAGGTCCGATTCGAACACCAGACGGAAACCCTGCGAGTCGTTGTCGACGAAGTCGAAGAACGCCTGCACCGCGGCGCGGACGCGCTGCCTGTTGTCGGTCGTCGACCGCAGGGCCTGGCGGACTCCGGCGATCAGGCTGTCGACGTAGCTCTGCAGCACAGCGCAGTACAGTTCGAGCTTGCCGGGAAAGTGCTGGTACAGCACCGGCTTGCTGACCCCGGCGCACTCGGCGATCTCGTCCATGCCGGCCGCGTGGTATCCGCGGGTGACGAAGACTTCGCTGGCTGCAGCGAGGAGCTGGACCCGGCGCTCGTCCCGCGGCATCCGGGCGCCGCGTCGAGTGCCGGTGCCGTTGCCCGAGCTGGTGGCGCGGCCGGACGATGTCCGGGCTGCGAGTTCGGTCATGTCGCTCCCAATCCGAAAAATTCGTCGAAGTGATGCCTACCACTACGACGTGCAATCGTCTCTGCACGTTACAGGCCGGGGGGCCTCGAGGTGCCGTGCACCCCTACCCACGAGTATCCCAGCCGAAGGCCCACTGTGCGCGGCGCCACATCGGCGTGGCGGCGGTCGGCGCCCGCGCTCGGCGACCCGGCACGGCCGGCGACGGCCGTATGAGAGTCTGGCAACCGTGACCGACCGAGCAGGAGCCGGCGTGACGGACACACCGCGCCGCCCGGTGCGCAGTCCGCACCGGACACCCGAGGACCGGACGTCCGACCGGCGACGCAGCCGCGCCCCTTCCCACCAGCCTCTGCGAGCTCAGTGGGATCCCGTCTCGGGCGGGGAGAAGGTTCCTCGCCCGCCGCGCCCGGACCGCGGGGTGCGCAGGCAGACCCGGCTCGGCCGGTTCGTCGCGACCTACGGATGGCGGGCCTACGCCATCCCCGTCCTCGCGGTCCTCACGGTGATCGTCCTGGTGGATGCGCTGCGCACCGGTGGCAGCACGCCCGAGGCCACGGCGGCCGGGGACGCGGCGGCCGCATCCGGCGACGTGGTGGGCGTGCCCGCGCCGGTCGCGGACGGCACGTTCCCCGCCGATCTGCCGTCCGGCGCGCTCCCGGACGGCGGGCCGTTCACGGTGGCCGGCGCCGGCACCTGGCGGGTGGTGCCCGGGACCAGCGGTCAGGTCGGCACCGGCCGCGTCTACACCTACACCGTGGAGATCGAGGACGGGGTCGACGCCACCGGCTACGGCGGCGACGCGGCGTTCGCCCGGATGGTCGACGAGACCCTGGCCAACCCGAAGAGCTGGACACAGGACCCGGCGTTCGCGTTCCGTCGCGTCGATCAGGGCGTGCCCGACTTCCGGGTGTCGCTGACGTCCCAGATGACGATCCGGCAGGGCTGCGGGTACGACATCGAGCTGGAGGTGTCGTGCTACAACCCGGGCCTGGGCCGGGTCCTGCTCAACGAGCCGCGGTGGGTGCGTGGCGCCGTCGCATTCCAGGGTGACATCGGCTCCTACCGTCAGTATCAGATCAACCACGAGGTCGGGCACGCCATCGGCTTCGCCGCCCACGAGGGGTGCGGCAGCGACGGGGGCCTCGCGCCGATCATGATGCAGCAGTCCTTCGGCACCGCCAACGACGACATCGCCGGCCTCGATCCCGAGGGCCTCGTCCCCCGCGACGGACTCACCTGCAGGTTCAACCCGTGGCCGTATCCGCGGGCGTGAGGATGGGACAATCGGGTAACCGCCCGATCGAGCCGGCCGAGGAGCTGTCGTGAGCCCATTACCACCTCTGGTGGAACCCGCTGCGGACCTGACGCGCGAGGAGGTGGCCCGCTACAGCCGGCACCTGATCATCCCCGGGGTGGGGGTGGTGGGGCAGCGGCGGCTGAAGAACGCGCGGGTGCTGTGCATCGGCGCCGGCGGCCTCGGTTCGCCGGTGCTGCTCTACCTCGCCGCGGCGGGTGTCGGCACCCTCGGCATCGTCGAGTTCGACGATGTCGAATCGTCCAACCTGCAACGGCAGGTGATCCACGGGATCGCCGACGTGGGCCGCCCCAAGGGGGAGAGCGCCCGCGACACGATCCGCGGGATCAACGACAACGTGGAGGTGCGGCTGCACCCGGTGCGCCTGGACCCCGGCAACGCCGTCGCACTGTTCGAGCAGTACGACCTGATCCTCGACGGCACCGACAACTTCGCCACCCGCTACCTCGTCAACGACGCCGCGGTCCTCGCCGGCAAGCCGTACGTATGGGGGTCGATCTTCCGGTTCGAGGGACAGGTGTCGGTGTTCTGGGAGGCCGCACCGGACGGGCGGGGGCTGAACTACCGGGACCTGTACCCGGAGGCGCCGCCGCCCGGGATGGTCCCGTCCTGCGCCGAGGGCGGCGTGCTCGGGGTGCTCTGCGCGTCCGTCGGGTCGATCATGGCCACCGAGGCGGTCAAGCTGATCACCGGCATCGGCGAGTCGCTGCTCGGACGCCTGATGATCTACGACGCTCTCGCGATGAGCTACCGGACGGTGACGTTGCGCCGCGACCCGGGCCGGGTGCCGGTGACCGAGCTGGTCGACTACGAGTCCTTCTGCGGTGTGGTGCCGGACGACGGCGCAGCCGCCCTCGCCGAGTCCACCATCACCCCGACCGAGCTGCGCCGGCTGCTCGAGTCGGACCGGGAGATCGAGCTGATCGACGTGCGCGAGCCGGTCGAGTGGGACATCGTCCACATCGAGGGGGCGCGGCTGATCCCGAAGGACCGCATCCTCTCCGGCGAGGCGCTGGCGGAGCTGCCGCAGCACAGGCCGATCGTGCTGCACTGCAAGACGGGGATCCGCTCGGCCGAGGCCCTCGCGGTGCTGAAGGAGGCCGGGTTCGCGGACGCCACGCATCTGCAGGGCGGGGTGCTCGCGTGGGCGCAGCAGGTGGACCCTTCGCTGCCCGTGTACTGAGGGAATACGGGGAAGATAACGATGCGGGAATGGTGTCCCCGGGTAACGGAGTGCCTTCCCCTCAACGGGGCGGCGCCGACTGTACGGTGTGCCCCGTGAGTCCCCTCGAACCCCCGCAGCACGTGCGCTCGACCTTCGGCCTCCGCGACGTCGAACCGGTCCCGCTCGGGGCGGACTGGGACGGTGGCTGGCGGTGCGGCGACGTCGTGCTCTCGCCGGTCGCCGACCATGCCCGCGCAGCGTGGTCGGCGAAGGTGCGCGAGACCCTCGGGGTCGACGGGGTGCGACTGGCGCGGCCCGTCCGCTCCACCGACGGCCGCTACGTCGTCTCCGGTTGGCGCGCCGACACCTACATCGTGGGCACCTCCGAACCGCGGCACGACGAGGTGGTGGCCCTGTCGCTGCGGCTGCACGCGGCCACCGCCCAGCTGGAGCGGCCGCGCTTCCTCATGCAGCCGCCCGTGGCGCCGTGGGAGGACGTCGACGTGTTCGTCGCCGCCGACCGCGCGGCGTGGGAGGCGGTGCCCCTGCGCACCGCCCGCGCCGCCGGCGCCCCGGAAACCGTCACTCCCGACGGACGCAAGAGCATCGACCTGATCAACCAGCTCGCGACGCTGCGCAAGCCGGTCCACCTGCCCGATCAGCTCGTGCACGGTGACCTGTTCGGCACCGTGCTCTTCGCCGGCAGCGCCGCGCCGGGCCTGACCGACATCACCCCCTACTGGCGGCCCGCGTCGTGGGCGGCCGGTGTCGCCGTCGTCGACGCGCTGTCGTGGGGCGGGGCCGACGACGAGCTCATCGGCCGGTGGGAGGACCTGCCGGAATGGCCACAGATGCTGTTGCGCGCGGTGATGTTCCGGCTCGCCGTGCACGCCCTGCATCCGCGCTCCACGGAGGAGGCGTTCCCGGGGCTGGCACACACCTCGGATCTGGTGCGGCTGCTCCTCTAGCCTTCGCCGCCGCGCAGCTCCCCGAACATCGCGAGCGCGGCGGCGGTGGCGCGGCCGGGCTCTCCCGCGACGACGGCGAGCACCAGCTCGCGGTGCTCGTCGTGGAACCCCGCCCCCGTCTCGTCGACGCGGCGCCGGATCGTCTCCTCGATGACGGGCAGCAGCGAGTCGTAGAACTCGAGGTACACGGCGTTGTGGCTGGCCTCGACGATTGCGCGGTGCAGGGCGACGTCGGCGGCGAGAGCGGCGGCCGAACGCGGGTCGGCCCACGCGCGCATCCGCGCGTCGAACAGTTCGGTCAGGTGCGCGGCGTCCGCGTCGGTGCGGCGCCGGGCGGCGAGCGCTGCGGCGGTGACGTCCAGCGCCTGCCGCAGTTCGAGCACGTCCTGCTCGTGGGCGTCGGCGAAGTAGGTGCCGAGAGCGCTGCCCACCTCCGAGGTGGCGACGACGTAGGTGCCCGAGCCCTGCCGCCGCTCCAGCAGCCCCGAGTGCACGAGCGCCTGCACGGCTTCGCGCACGGTGTTGCGGCCCGTCCCGGTCAGCTCGGCCAGGGCGGGTTCGGGAGGGATGCGGGTGCCCACCGCCCAGGCGCCGGTGCGGATCTGGTCGCGCAACTGCTCGGTGACCTGGGCGATGAGGCTGGTGCGTCGCACGGTGCGCATGGGGATCCTTCCTGCATCCGGAAAACACCTTCGACGATAGACGTCGGGTCATCCTATGATTTCGCTCGTGGCTGTCACCGGTGCCGGATCCTCGTCCCCGTCCCTCCTGCGGGGACGGCTCCTGGTCTTCGTTGCGATCGTGATGTCCGCGCTCACGTTGCGCCTCGCCGTGACCTCGTTCAGCCCGCTCGCCGAGCAGATCCGCGCCGAGCTCGGTTTCGCGCCCGCCGTGGTGGGCGTGTTCGGCATGGTGCCGACCGCGATGTTCGCGGTGTTCGGGCTGCTCACCCCCGTCATCGCGCGCCGGGCCGGGCTCGAGGCCACGGCCCTCGTCGCGATGCTGGCCGCCGGATTCGGCATGGCAGCGCGCGCGCTGACCCACGAGACGTGGACACTGCTCGCGTTCTCCGCGCTCGCGCTCGCCGGGATGGGGGTCGGCAACGTGGTGATCCCGCCACTGGTCAAGAGGTACTTCTCCGACCGGCTCGCGGTCGTGAGCACCGTGTACATCGTCGGTGTCCAGATCGGGACGGTGCTGCCGGCCCTCGCGGCGGTCCCCGTCGCCGAGGCCGCCGGGTGGCGCTGGTCCATCGGGCTGTGGGCGGCGTGGGCGTTCGCCGCGGCGATCCCGTGGATCGGCGTCCTGTACCGGGCCCGCGGCACGCGTCCGGCTGCCGGCGACGCGCCGCACTCCCAGCCCACGCCCGGCCGGGTGTGGCGCTCGCCCGTCGCGTGGGGCATGGCCGGCATGTTCGGCATGACCTCGCTGATCACCTACTCGATGTTCACCTGGATCCCCGCGGTGCTGCTCGACGCCGGCGGCAGCGAGGCGCTCGGCGGCGCCATGATCGCCCTGTTCTCGTTCGTCGGCCTGACCGCCTCGTTCGTCGCTCCCGCCGCGTGCGCCCGCATGCGGGATCCGTTCCCGCTCGTCGTCGTGTGCGTGGCGTGCTACGCGGTGGGGTTCACCGGTCTGCTGCTCGCGCCGCTGACGGCCACGGCGCTGTGGGTGCTGGCGATCGGCGTCGGGCCGACCACGTTCCCCATGGCGCTCACCCTGATCAATCTGCGCACCCGCACCCACGCAGCGTCCGCCGCCCTGTCCGGCTTCACCCAGGGTCTCGGCTACACCGTCGCGTGTCTCGGCCCGGTGCTGGTCGGTGTGCTGCGCGAGGCCACCGGCGGCTGGACGGCGCCGTTCGCGTTCCTCGGGTGTGCGGCGCTCGTGGTGCTCGTCGCCGGCCGGGTCGCCTGCCGGCCCCGGTACGTCGAGGACACCTGGGGCGGTTCCGGTGCCGGTCCACAGCCCGCGAGCACCCGCGGCGCCGACCTCACGGAGGCCTCCTGCCGCAGGTGAGCATCTCTTGACGCGGCAGTCACCGAGGGCAGCACCGCGGCAACACCCGTTTCCTACCTTGGGTCCATCGATACCGACCCGAGGAAGGGGCATGGGGTGGCCGCAACGACCGGAGTATCACCGACCGAAGGCCTGCGTGCGAAGTTCGCGCGCAAGCACCGCATCGAACACTGGGACGCCGAGGACACGGCGGCATGGGAAGCCGGCGGCAAGGAGATCGCGAAGCGGAACCTGATCTGGTCCGTCCTGGCCGAGCACGTCGGCTTCTCCGTCTGGTCCATCTGGTCCGTGATGGTGCTGTTCATGCCGGCCGACGTCTACGGCATCGATCCCGCCGGCAAGTTCTTCCTCGTCGCGGTGCCCACCCTCGTGGGCTCGCTGCTGCGCATTCCCTACACCGTCGCCACGGCCCGGTTCGGCGGTCGGAACTGGACGGTGTTCAGCGCGCTGGTGCTGCTGATCCCCACCCTCGCGGCCCTGTACCTGATGCTCAACCCCGGCTTCTCGTACACCACCTTCCTGGTGGTGGCCGCGGTCGCCGGACTCGGCGGCGGCAACTTCGCCTCGTCGATGACCAACATCAACGCTTTCTACCCGCAGCGGCTCAAGGGCTGGGCGCTGGGCCTGAACGCGGGCGGCGGCAACATCGGCGTGCCGGTGGTCCAGCTCGTCGGCCTGCTCGTCATCGCCACCGTCGGCAACACCGAGCCGTGGATCGTGTGTGCCGTCTACCTGGTGCTGTGTGCCTTCGCCGCGCTCGGCGCGGCCCTGTTCATGGACAACCTCGGTGACCAGCGCGCCGACCTGCGGGCGATGGGCGAATCCCTGAGGTACCGCGACTCGTGGATCCTCAGCTTCCTCTACATCGGCACCTTCGGCTCCTTCATCGGCTTCAGCTTCGCGTTCGGGCAGGTGCTGCAGATCAACTTCCTGGCCGGGGGCGCGACCGCCGCCGAGGCCTCCCTGCACGCCGCGCAGATCGCGTTCATCGGCCCGCTGCTCGGCTCGATCGCCCGGCCCCTCGGCGGCAAGCTGGCCGACCGGATCGGGGGCGGCCGGATCACGCTGTACACGTTCGCGGCAATGGCCCTCGCGGCGGGACTGCTCGTCACCGCCGGCACCCTCGACGACGCCACCGCCGGCGCCGCCACCGGCGGCATCATGGTGACCTTCGTCCTCGGGTTCATCGCCCTGTTCCTGCTCTCGGGCATCGGCAACGGCTCCGTCTACAAGATGATCCCGTCCATCTTCGAGGCCAAGGCGCAGAGCCTCGACTCGCTCGACCGGGCCGGGAAGGCCGCATGGGCGCGCAGCATGTCCGGCGCCCTGATCGGATTCGCCGGCGCCATCGGCGGACTCGGCGGCGTCGGGATCAACCTGGTGCTGCGCGCGTCCTACAGCAGCGAAGCCAAGTCGGCGACCATGGCGTTCTGGGTGTTCCTCGCCTTCTACCTGGTCTGCATCGTCGTCACCTGGGCCGTGTTCCTGCGCCGACCCACCGCCCCGCCCGCGGAGACGCCCGCACCGCGCGACGTCACCGCCGACACGGTGGCCACCCGCGTCTGACCGCGGCCGGCCCCCCATCACGTACGCAAGGAAGAAGGAAACGGTATGAGCCACAAGTCTGTTGTCGTCGTCGGACACGGCATGGTGGGCCACCGCTTCGTCGAGGCGCTGCGCGCCCGCGACGAGAAGAACCTCTGGTCGGTGACGGTGCTGTGCGAGGAACCGCTGCCCGCCTACGACCGCGTGGGACTGTCCTCCTATGTCGGCTCGTGGGATTCGAAGGAACTCGCCCTCGCCGGCAACGAGTACGAGGGCGACGACCTGGTCGAGCTGAGGATCGGCACCCGGGCCGCGGCGATCGACCGTGCCGGGCGCACCGTCACCACCGACGCCGGTGAGGTGATCGGGTACGACGCGCTCGTCCTGGCCACCGGCTCGTACCCCTTCGTCCCGCCGATTCCCGGCAAGGATCTGGCCGGGTGCTTCGTCTACCGGACCCTCGACGACCTGGACGGCATCCGGGCCGGCGCGGAGCGGGCCGCTCCGGGAGCGGTCGGCGTCGTCGTCGGCGGCGGGCTCCTCGGCCTCGAGGCGGCCAACGCGCTGCGGATGCTGGGCATGACGCCGCACGTCGTCGAGTTCGCCCCCCGGCTCATGCCGCTGCAGGTCGACGAGGGCGGCGGTGCGCTTCTCGCCCGGCTCGTCACCGATCTCGGGCTGACGGTGCACACGGGCGTCGGCACCGCCGGCATCACCGAGGGCCCCGGCGGGTTGAGGGTGGAACTGTCCGACGGGTCGGTGATCGACGCCGCGCTGCTCGTGTTCTCCGCAGGCGTCCGTCCCCAGGACGGGCTGGCCCGCGACGCGGGGCTCGAGCTGGGCCCGCGCGGCGGTGTCCGCACCGACCTCGGCTGCCGCAGCACGACCGACGACGCGGTCTACGCGATCGGCGAGTGCGCGGCCGTCGAGGGCACCTGCTACGGCCTCGTCGCCCCCGGCTACAGCACGGCCGAGGTGGTGGCCGACCGGCTCCTCGGCGGCGCCGCCGAGTTCCCGGGCGCCGACCTGTCCACGAAGCTCAAGCTGCTCGGCGTCGACGTCGCGAGCTTCGGCGACGCGCACGCCACCACTCCGGGCGCCCTCGAGGTCGTGCTGTCGGACGCCGCGAAGGGCACCTACGCCAAGCTGGTCGTCTCGGACGACGCGAAGACACTGCTCGGCGGCATCCTCGTCGGCGACGCCTCCGCGTACGGGTCGCTGCGGCCGCTCGTCGGCCGGGAGCTGCCCGGCGACCCCGCGGCGCTGATCTCCCCGGCGGGAGAGAAGCCGGGCGCCGGGTCGCTGCCCGACGACGCCGAGGTGTGCTCCTGCAACGGAGTCACCAAGGGGACGATCTGCGGTGCCATCGCGGACGGCGCGTGCGACATCGCCCAGGTCAAGGCCTGCACCGGCGCCGGCACCACGTGCGGCGGCTGCCTGCCCACCGTCAAGCAGCTCCTCGCGGCGTCCGGTGTGGTCATGTCGAAGTCCTTGTGCGAGCACTTCGAGCAGTCCCGGGCCGAGCTGTTCCAGATCGTGCAGGCCACGAACACCCGCACGTTCTCGGCACTGATCTCCAAGTACGGCCAGGGGACCGGCTGCGACATCTGCAAGCCCGTCGTCGCCTCGATCCTCGCCTCGACCGACTCGGACCACATCCTGGGCCGGCAGCAGGCGGCGCTGCAGGACACCAACGACCACTTCCTGGCCAACATCCAGAAGAACGGCACCTACTCGGTGGTGCCGCGGATGCCCGGCGGGGAGTGCACCCCCGAGCAGCTCATCGTCATCGGCGAGATCGCCCGCGACTTCGGCTTGTACGTCAAGATGACCGGCGGCCAGCGCATCGACCTGTTCGGTGCGCGGGTCGAGCAGCTGCCGCTCATCTGGCAGCGGCTCGTCGACGCCGGCATGGAATCCGGCCAGGCGTACGGCAAGTCCCTGCGCACCGTGAAGAGCTGCGTGGGCTCGACGTGGTGCCGGTACGGCGTGCAGGACTCGGTCGGCATGGCCGTCGACCTCGAACTGCGCTACCGCGGGCTGCGCTCACCGCACAAGCTCAAGTTCGGCGTTTCCGGCTGCGCCCGCGAGTGCGCCGAGGCGCGCGGCAAGGACGTCGGGGTGATCGCCACGGAGAACGGCTGGAACCTGTACGTGTGCGGCAACGGCGGCCAGTCGCCCAAGCATGCGCAGCTGCTCGCCGGTGGTCTCGACGACGGGACCCTCGTCAAGTACATCGACCGGTTCCTGATGTTCTACGTGCGCACCGCCGATCGCCTGCAGCGCACCGCGCCCTGGCTCGAGTCCCTCGAGGGCGGGCTCGAGCACCTCCGGGCGGTGGTGTGCGAGGACAGCCTCGGCATCGGCGACGAGCTCGAGGCGGCGATGGCCAAGCACGTCGCCGGGTACCGGGACGAGTGGAAGGGAGTGCTCGAGGACCCCGAGAAGCTGTCCCGGTTCGTGTCGTTCGTCAACGCGCCCGAGGTGGCCGACCCGACCGTGCGGTTCGACGACTCGGGCAAGCGGAAGGTGCCGGTGCTGGTCGGAATGCCCTCTTACCGTGAGGGAATCTCGGGTTAACGCCCGAGAAACACCGGCCCCGGAGAATTCCGTCCGTAGTTCCAAGGAGGACATTCATGACCGTCATCGAGACGCACACCCCCGAGCGCGCGTCGCGTGCCAGCGTGTACGACGGGCGTCTGGAGTGGACGTCGGCGTGCCCGCTCAGTCACCTCATCCCCGGCCGCGGCGTCGCCGTGCTGTTGCGCGGCGGCGAGCAGGCCGCGCTGTTCCGGCTCGACGACGGCAGTCTGCGGGCGGTGGGCAACTTCGATCCGTTCGGCCGCGCCGCGGTGATGTCGCGTGGGATCGTCGGCGACCGCAGCGGCGAGCCCACCGTCGCCTCGCCGCTGCTCAAGCAGGTCTTCTCGCTGGACGACGGACGCTGCCTCGACGATCCGTCGGTCCGCCTGCCCGTGTACGACGTGCGGGTGTGGGCCGGTGTCGTCCAGATCCACAGCCTCGTGCCCGTGCACCGCGGTTACGGCGAGCGTTCGTGAGCGAGGACAACGCGCCGCTGCACGGCTTCACGATCGGCATCACCGCCGCACGCCGCGCCGACGAGTTCGCCACCCTGCTCACCCGGCGCGGCGCGGAGGTTGTCCACGCACCCGCCATCCGCATCATCCCGCTCGCGGACGACGCCGAGCTCGAGCGCGTGACGCGCGACATCCTCGACACCCCGCCGGACATCACCGTGGCCACCACGGCGATCGGCTTCCGCGGCTGGATGGGGGCCGCGGACGGCTGGGGCCTCGCCGAGCAGCTCGGCGAGGCCCTGGGCGGCAGCCGCATCCTGGCCCGCGGGCCGAAGGTCACCGGCGCGATCCGGGCCGCCGACCTGCGGGAGGAGTGGTCGCCGGCGTCGGAGTCGTCCGCGGAGGTGCTCGAGCACCTGCTGGCCGAGGGTGTGGAGGGGGTGCGGATCGCGGTGCAGCTGCACGGCGCCCGCACCGAGTGGGAACCCGGCGCGGACCTGTGCGAGGTGCTGCGCGACGCCGGTGCCGACGTGGTGGCGGTCCCGGTGTACCGGTGGACCCCGCCCGACGACCCCACCGCGCTGGACCGGCTCATCGAGCAGATCGCCGACCACAGCATCGACGCGGTGAGCTTCACCAGCGCGCCGGCCGTCGCGTCGCTGCTGATGCGTTCCAAGGCCACCGGCATGCTCGAGTTGATGCTGCGCGCGCTGCGCACCGGGGTCACCGCGGTGTGCGTGGGGCCCGTGACGGCCGCGCCGCTGGTCGAGCTGGAGGTGCCGGTCTCGGCACCGGCCCGGGCCCGGCTCGGATCCCTCGCCCGGCACCTGGCCGAAGAGCTGCCGCGGCGCGCCCACCGCATCGAGGCCGGGGGGCACGTCCTCAGCGTCCGCGGCCGCTGCGTCGTGGTCGACGGCGAGATCCGCTGCCTGGCGCCCGCCGCGATGGCGCTGATGCGCACCCTCGCCGCCCGGCCCGGCCGGGTCGTCTCGCGTGAGGAACTGCTCGCCGCGCTGCCCGGCGGCGGCGGCGACACCCACGCCGTGGAGACCGCCGTGGCGCGGCTGCGGTCCGCGCTCGGCGCCCCCACGATCGTGCAGACCGTCGTCAAGCGTGGCTACCGGCTCGCGGTCGACCCGGTGGGCTGCGCCGACAAGGAATACCCGCTCGGCTAGGGGCATCGTCTCCGGCCGACCCCGTTCCGGATCAGGAGTTGTGACCATGATCGACCCGGCCCTGCTGCTCGTCGCTCACGGCACGCGCAATCCGCGCGGCGTCGAGATGATCGCGTCCCTCGCCGACGCCGTCTCCCGCGACGTGGGCGCCACCCGCGTCGCGTTCGTCGACGTCCTCGGACCCTCGCCGGCGGAGGTGCTGCGCGATTCCGGCCGGCCCACCGTGCTGGTGCCCGCCTTCCTCGCCTCCGGCTACCACGTGCACGCCGACGTGCCACGCGAGGTCGCCGACAGTGGGCATCCCGCCGTGGCGGTCACCCGCGCGCTCGGACCCGACCCGGTGCTCGCACGGGTGCTGCTGCACCGGCTCTCCGCGGCCGGCTGGAAACCCGGTGACGCGGTGGTGCTCGCCGCGGCGGGCTCCTCCGACCCCCGCGCCCTCGGCGACGTGCGACGGGCCGCGGACATGTTGTCGGCCCTCGCGCGCGTCGCCGTGCGCGTCGGGTACGTCGCCACGGGTGCCCCGCGCGTGCCGGACGTCGTCGCCGGACTGCGCGCCGCGGGTGCGCGCCGGGTGTTCGTCGCCTCGTACCTGCTCGCCGACGGGCTGTTCCACGCGCGTCTCGCCGATGCGGGCGCCGACGGGGTGGCGGCCCCGCTCGGGGTGCACGACTCGATCGTGCGCCTGGTGGCCGAGCGGTACCGGTCGGCGGCGACGGCGCTGCTCGCCGGAGGCCCGCTGCGCGGGTGACCTTGCCGACACGGCGCCGCCGACCGCGGGTGCGCGCCGTATCGTCGATCCTCGTGTCCGAAGCGGTGACAGATCCGGGAGCCGGGTCCCGGAGTGACGCGGCGAGCCCGCCGATCCCGGCGCCGGGGCCTGCGCGGACGCTCCTGCTCGGGGTGCCCCGGCGGGGCCGGCGCTGGCCCGGTGCCCTGCGCGCGGCCGCCGCGGTGGCGCTGCCCGGCCTGGCAGGCCTCGCGCTCGGTCACGGGCCCGTCGCCGCGACGGCCGCCCTCGGGGCGTTCGCCGTCGTCTACGGCGAGGGCCGCGCCTACCGGGCGCGGTGGCAGGTGGTGATGGTCGTCGCGGCGGTGCTCGTCGCGCTGGCCGGTCTGGGCGCCGGTGTCGGCACGCTCGTGCATACGGGTTCGGAATGGACGTGGCTGCTGCTCGTGGCGGTGATGACGGCGGTCGTCGCCATGGGCGCCTTCCTGGTCGACGCGCTGCGCTTCGGTGCACCCGGTGCGTTCCTGCCGCTGCTCACCCTGGAGATCGCGGCGGCACTGCCGAGCGCCGGCGTGCCGGTCGGTGCGGTCGTGTCGTGGACCGCGGCCGGCGCGGGCACGGCAGTGGTGGTGTCGATGTCGGGCGCGGTGGCCCGGCCCCGCGCACCCGAGCGTGCCGCGGTGGCGGCGGCCGTGGAGGCCGTCGACGCCTGCCTGCGCGCCCCGGCGGAGACCGGGCCGCGGCACGAGGCGGTCCGGGCGCTGCACGCCGCGTGGATGTGCCTGCACGACGGGCGGCTGGGCGGGGGCGCGCATCCGCTGACCCGGACGCTCCGAGCGGCGCACCTGCGGCTCGCGACGGTCGTCGCAGGAACCGACGAGGGTGCCGCCTCCGAGACCGACGATCTGCGGCCGCAACCACCGCTGCCGCGCCCGTCGGCGCGATACCGGCTGGCGCGGGCCGCCCGGCCCGGCAGTCGATCCTGGACCATCGTCCTCCGCCTCGTCGTGGCCGGTCCCGTCGCGGGCGCACTGGCGCTCGCGTGCGGTGTCGGGCGGCCGGACTGGGCGGTGATCACGGCGGCGATGGTGCTGCATCAGGGACCCGACCGGGTGCTGGGCAGCTACCGGGGCCTGCACCGGTTCGCCGGCACCGTCGTGGGTCTGGGCGTGCTGGCCGCGGTCGTGTGGGCCGCCCCGACGGCCGTCGCGCTCGTCGTGGTGGTCGCGGTGTTGCTCGCCGGAACCGAGGAGTACCTGGTCCGGAACTACGGCGTGGCGATGGTGTTCATCACTCCGCTCGCGCTGCTGCTCGGCGGCGCCGGGGTGCCGCACGACTTCGCCGTGGTGGCCCGCGACCGCCTGCTCGAGACGGTGATCGGCGTGCTCGTCGCCGTCGCGGTGCTGTGGGTCGTGCTGCCGTTCGCGCATCGTCGCGTGCTGCGCTGCGCCGACGCGCGGGTCGCGGAGACGGTCGCCACCATCGTGCAGGCGCGCACGGCGGGGGAGCGGACCGTCCTGCCGGAACTGCGCCGCGACCTCGAGTTCGACCTGCACGCCGCGACGACCGCCGCGATCGTCGCCGCCCACACCGAACCCGGCTGGACCCGCGACCGGTGGCCGGAGCACCGGCGGCTCCACGAGACCGGATACCGGGTCCTCGCGCACCCGGCCTGACCGGCGCGCCGGTCAGTGTGGCAGCGGCACCAGTTCCACCGGATCGCCGTCCGCCGCGCCGGGCGGCACGAGCGCGATCGCCCGTCGCCCGATCAGCCCCGCCAGGTGTGCGGTGCGGATCGCGTTGTCGCACACCCACAGTCCGTCGTCGGTCTGTGTCGCCGGCAGCAGCCGGGTGACGTCGCCGCTCACCTGCGAGGCGTTGGCGAGCGGCGCGGTCCACGGTGGCTCCGGCCGTCGTCCGGTCAGCCCGTCGACGACGGCGGGCAGCATCACCAGCAGCGTCGCGACGGCCGCGACCGGGTTGCCGGGCAGGCCGAGCACCACACGACCGTCCGGCAGCACCGCTGTCACCTGGGAACCGCCCGGCTTGCACCGGACCCGATCGACGACGATCGCCGCGCCGGCGCGGGCCAGCGCCGCCCGCAGCTGGTCGGCGGCCCCGCCGCCGGTCGCCCCGGTGACGACGATCGTGTCGACGTCGGTGGCTTCGCGGAGCAGCCGGTCGAACCCGTCGACGGTGTCGCGCAGGTGCGCCTCGCCGGCGACGGCGGCGCCGCACCACTGCACGAACCGCGGCAGGACGGGGCCGAGAGAATCGCGGGTCTGGCCGTCGCGCAGCGGCCCGTCGCGGCGGATCTCGTCGCCGGTGACGACCACGTGGACCCGGACGGGCCCGCGGACCGGCACCGCGGTCACCTCGCCGCTCAGCGCAGCGGAGACCACCGCCGGGCCCAGGGCAGTGCCCGCCTCGGCGAGCACGTGACCGGGCGCCCAGTCCTCCCCGCGACGGCGCGCGTCGTCGCGCACCGGGGCGCCGGGCATCCGGGTCACGGTGCCGTCGGTCACCTCGACGTGTTCGTCGCGCACCACCGTCGTCGCGCCGGGCGGCAGGTAGGCACCGGTGGCGATCCGCGCGGCCTGGCCGTCGTGCAGGGTGAACGGCTCGGTCGCGCCGGCCCGGTGGACCTCGGCGCGCAGCAGCCACGGACCGTCGCCGGCGACGGCGTACCCGTCCATCGCCGACACCGCGGCCCGCGGCAGGGCCTCGGCGGCGACGAGTGCCGCGGCGAGGGTGGCACCCTCCGCCGCCTGGGGCGCCACGGTGCGGACCGGCAACCGCGGCAACGACCGCCGGATCTCCGCGCGGGCGGCGGCGGGGTCGGCCGCGACGAGCCCGGGACGCGCGGCGCGGGCCTGCGCGAGCTCCTGCGGGGTGTCGCAGTCCGCGGTCCCCGCCACCGGAACCGTGACGTAGCGCTCCGGCAGCAGGGCCTTCATCGGCTGATTGGCCGGATCCGTCCCCAGCGCGGCGAGGCGGCCGGCGAGCGCGGGACCACGCCACGCGGCGAGCAGGAACTGGATCCGGCCCGAGTCGTCGACAGCGAACGCCGCGTCGGCTCCGGGGGCGCCGCGCAGGGTCTCCACCAGTGCGGTGACCGTGTCCGCGGTGAGGAACGGCAGGTCGGCGGCGAGGGCCAGCACCACCGGTGCGTGAAGACCCGCGGCAGCGAGGGCGGCGACGGGCCCGGCCCCGGCGGGCTGCTCCTGGACCTGGACCACCGCCGGGTCGAGATCGTCGCGCCGTGGTCCGACGACGGTGATCCGGCGGCACCCGGCCACCGCGGCCAGCGCGATGTCGAGCATGCGCCGGCCCCCGACGACGAGTGCGGGCTTGTCGACGCCGCCCATGCGGGTCGCGCGTCCGCCCGCGACGATGACGGCCTCGACGTCGGTCAGCGAACTCATGAGCTCATGCTGCCCGACGCGGGCCGGCGCGGTGTGCCGGGGCGGTCAGTCGGGCGTGTGGTGACTGCGCGGCGGCCCGCCGATACCGCACCGGCCGCCCTGCGCGGTGTCCAGCACTGTCCAGGTGGCCGCCGCCAGGCTGAGCGCGGTGAGGAGAACGACCAGGAAGATCATGGTCCTATTCTCTCGGGCCGGTGGACCGGAGATTCCGGTCCACCGTGCGAAAGTGGACTGTATGAAGGACGTGTCCGCCACCCCGTCCGCTGCCCGGCTCGCGGCGCTGCTCGGCGACGTCGGAGCCGACCGCGGTCCGCTGTACCGGGCCGTCGCCGCCGCGCTGCGCCGCCGCATCGCCGACGGCCGGCTCCCGGTCGGCGCGCGCCTGCCCGCCGAGCGGGCGCTGGCCGACGCGCTCGGCGTCAGCCGCGTCACGGTGGCCGCCGCCTACGGCGACCTGCGCGACGACGGCTGGGCGCTCACCCGGCACGGGGCGGGCACGTTCGTTGCCGCTCCCGACGGCCGGCAGCCGTGGGGCACCGCGCTCGGCGCCCCCGTGCCCGGCGTGCTGGACCTGGGCAACGCCGCCCCGGAGGCGTCGTCCCTGCTGACCGCCGCCTACGCGGTCGCGCAGACCCGGCTGCCCGACCTGCTGGCCGGTCACGGATACGCGCCGAGCGGCCTGCCCGAGCTGCGTGCCGCCGTCGCGGCGCGGTACACCGCCCGCGGACTGCCGACCGACCCCGAGCAGGTGCTGATCACCGCCGCCGCGGCGGACGGACTCGACGCCGTCCTGCACACCGTCGTCGGGGCGGGACGACGGGTGCTGCACCAGCATCCGAGCCATCCCGGCGCGCTCGAGACGATCGCGGCGACCGGAGCCCAGTCCGTCGCCGTGCCCGTCGACGTCGACGATCCGGATGTGATCGTCGACGAGGCCGATCGCGCCGCGCGGCAGCACGCCCCGACCGTCGCGTACCTGATGCCCGACCACGCCAATCCGACCGGTGCGAGCCTGAGCGTGGCCGCGCGGCGGTCCCTCGCCGCGACCCTGTGGCGGCACCGCGTCCTGACCGTCGTCGACGAGGTCGCCGCGGAGCTGTCGTTCGCCGGCGACGACATCGAGCCGTTCGGGGCGGCGGTCCCGGACGCGGCCACCGTGCACGTCGGCTCGTTGAGCAAGGTGGTCTGGGGCGGCATCCGGATCGGCTGGGTGCGCGGCGACCGGGCGACCGTCGCGCGCGTGCGGGAGGTGCTGCTGCGACGCCAGCTCGGCGTCTCGATCCTCGACCAGCTCGCCGCCGTGGAGTTGTTCGCGCAGTGGCAGCGGATCCTCGACGAGCGCCGCGCCGGGCTGCGCGCCCGTCAGGAGGCGCTCGCCGCGGCCGTCGCCGCACGCCTGCCCGGGTGGCGGTTCGTCCCGCCCGCGGGCGGGTTGTCGCTGTGGTGCCGGCTGCCGGACGGCATCGGTTCCACCCGCCTCGTCGCCGCGGCGGAACGGCAGGGACTCGTCCTGCTGCCGGGCACCCGATTCGGCACCGGCCACGCGTTCGACGACCATCAGCGCCTGCCGTTCACCCGGCCGGTCGCGGAACTGCTCGCCGCGGTCGACGTGCTGGCCGGGCTCGGCGCGGCCGTCCTCGAGCCGCGGCGAGCGGCACCACCGCTGGTGTGAGCCGGCTCAGAAGCGGTGCCGCGCCGCCGCGAGATCGACCCGGCCGTCGCGGATCGGCACGCCTTCGAGCTCGAGCCGGGCGAGTTGCCGGTGGGCCAGGTGCGCGGCGGGCCTTCCGGAGGCCGGGACCACCCGGTGCCACGGCAGGTCCGCGCTGTCGGTCCGCATGATCCAGCCCACGGTGCGCGGGCTGGACAGGCCGGCCGCCGCGGCGACGTCGCCGTAGGTGGTCACGCGGCCCTCGGGGACGGAGGCCACCAGCTCCCGGACGCGTTCGACGTCCGCCTCGCTCGTTGCCGGCATCTACAGCAGCTTCCGGACGAGGGCCGCGGTCTCCTCCGGTCGTGCCTGATCGATCATGTGGTCGCAGTCGATGTCGAGCGCCGTGAGGTTCGTGCCGAGGCGGTCGGCGAGGGCGGCCCGGAACTCGTCGGTCACGTACGGCGGCTGCACCTTCGCGGCCCGCGCGACGATCGTGGGCAGGTGCGCCGGTGGCAGGACGAACTCACGCGCCAGCTCGCTCCACGACGTCACCAGGGCGGGAACGCACAGGCGCCAGTTGACCCGGCCCGAGTCGAGGGTGATCAGGTGCTCGGCGAGTTCGGCGTCGAGCAGCGCGGGATCGACCTCGCCCCACGCGCCGTTCGTCTTGTCGGCGCGGGCCTCGGTCGCGTCGGTGTAGTCGGGGTGCTGCACGGTCAGCTCCGCGATCTCGAGCATGCGTTCCGGCGGCAGCCCGATCGCCGGATCCAGCAGCACCAGCCCGCGCACCCGCTCGGGGGCGGTCGCCGCCAGATGCACGGCGAGGGCGCCGCCGAACGAATGCCCGACCACCAGCACCGGACCCGAGGCGTGGGCGTCGAGGACGGCGAGCAGGTCCCGCACGTGCGTCTCGAAGTTCCACGGCGGCGTCCACGGGGAGCGGCCGTGCCCGCGCAGGTCCGGCGCGATGACCCGGGCCTGGGGCAGGTGCTCCGACGCGAGGTGCTCCCAGCGCCGGCCGTGACCGGTGAGGCCGTGCAGGGCGAGCAGCTGCGGACCGTCGGCGGGGCCGAACAGATGGGTGTGCAGTTCGTTCACCCGTCGATTGTGTCAGGGCCGCGGCCGGTTCCGGTGGCAGCCGATGCGCTCGCGCGGGACCGGTGCGGCCGGTCGGCGGGGACGGGCCGGGCTCCCGGACCCGGGGTCGATTCGGTCTCGCGGGCGGTCAGTCCGGCCGTGCCGGCGGGAACGACCACCGCGGCGACGGGCCGGCCGCTCACCCGGTCGCGAACCACCACGGGGGGCCCGTCCTCGTCGGCGCAGTAGCGGTCGCCCCACTGGAGCAGGGCGACGAGGACGGGGAAGAGGTCCAGACCCTTGTCGGTGAGCCGGTACTCGTTGCGGGTGCGGTGTCCGGCCTGCCGGTACGGCACCGGGCGCAGGATTCCCGCGGCCACCAGTTTGCGCAGGCGGTCGGCCAGGATCGGCTCGGACATCCCGACGTGCCGCCGCATGTCGTCGAACCGGCGCACGCCGTTGAACGCCTCCCGCAGGACGAGCAGGGTCCACTTCTCGCCGATCACGTCCAGTGTCCGCTGCACGGAACAGTTCGCCGTGTCCGTCTCCAACCAGCGCATGCATCGAGGCTAGACCCTTGCTAACTGTAATTTCAGAAGTTAGCGTGACGCCATGGACACCACCTCTACCGATCTCCCCGCCGGCAGCGCCTTCCTGCAGGCGGCGGGCCTCGTGCTCGACGAGGTCTCCGGCACCCGGGTCACCGGACACATCGATCTGAGCCGGGACCATCACACTCCGTGGGGCGTCGTGCACGGCGGTGTCTACACCACCGCCGTCGAATCCGCGGCCAGCGTCGGGGCCAGCGCCGCTGTCCAGGACCGCGGCCAGTTCGCGGTCGGGGTGCACAACAGCACCGACTTCCTGCGCTCGAGCACGGGGGAGCGCGTCGACGTCGTCGCCGAACCGCTTCAGCAGGGCCGCGTCCAGCAGCTGTGGCTCGTCACCGTCACCGGCACCGAGAGCGGCAGGACCCTGGCGCGCGGTCAGGTCCGGCTGCAGAACATTCCGTTGCCCGGCTGACTCGCCGCTCCGCGGCCTTGTCGGATTCGCCGCTTCGCGGCGGTGCGGGATTCGCCGCTTCGCGGCGGTGCGGGATTCGCCGCTTCGCGGCGGTGCGGGATTCGCCGCTCCGCGGCGGTGTCGGTCCCGTCTGCTGGAATGGCCCCATGACCGACGCCGACATCCGCCCCGACGCCCGGCCCCGGCAGGCCGAGGTGCGGCTGGTGCCGAGGCCGGACGAGGCGCCGCCGCAGCGACAGTGGCCCGAGGACGTGCAGCGGGTGTTCGCCGATTCGCCGCCCATGCCGCAGTGGCGGCCGTGGCAGGTGCTGGGCGGCCCCGGGACGGGTAAGACCGCGCTGCTCGTGGACCTGGCCGTGTCCCGGATCGCCGCCGGCGCCGACCCGGAGTCGGTGCTGGTGCTCACCCATTCCCGGCGCGCCGCGACCGAGGTGCGAGAGGCGATCACCGCCGGGTTGCTCCGCGTGGGGGCGGTTCCCGGTGGTCCCCGGGCCACGCGGGAACCGCTGGTGCGGACCGTCCACTCGTACGCGTTCGCGGTGCTGCGGCTGCAGGCGTCCACGCACGGCAACCCGCCCCCGCGCCTGATCACCGGCGCCGAGCAGGACGCCGTCCTGCGCGAGCTGTTGCGCGGCGATCTCGACGACGGCGCGGGCATGTGGCCCGAGCGGCTGCGGCCCGCGCTCGGCATGACCGGCTTCGCGGTGGAGCTGCGGGACCTGATGCTGCGCGCCAACGAACGCGGCCTCGGTCCCGAGGACCTGATCGAGCTCGGGCAGCGGCGGTCGCGGCCGGAGTGGGTCGCCGTCGGCGAATTCGCCGCCCGGTACGAGCAGATCATGCTGCTGCGCGGCGCGGTCGGCATCGAGGCGCCCGAGGCCACCGCGCCCGCCCTCGACGCCGCCGAACTCGTCGGGGCGGCCCTCGCCGCGTTCGTCACCGACCCCGACCTGCTCGCACGGGAACGGTCCCGAATCCGGCACCTGCTCGTCGACGACGCCCAGCATCTCGACCCGCAGGCGGCGCAATTGGTGCGCGTCGTCGGGCTCGGCACCCGCACCACCACCGTCGCCGGCGATCCGGACCAGGCGGTGTTCACCTTCCGTGGCGCCGACCCGGCCTTCCTCGCCGCGTTGGTCGACGACGACCCGAGCCGCCGCGTGGTGCTCGGCACCAACCACCGCGCCGCCCCCGAGGTGGCCGAACTCGTCGGCCGTATCACCCGCCGGCTGTCCGGCCTCCCGCCGCACCGCGGCGCACCCGCCGTCCCGTCGGACGACCCGGGCACCGTGCGGGTCCGGGTGCTGCCGACGCCGGCGAAGGAAGCCGCGCTCGTCGCCGACACGCTGCGCCGCGCCCACCTCGTCGACGGGGTGCCGTGGTCCCGGATGGCCGTCGTGGTGCGGTCGGTGCCGCGCTCGCTCGCCCCGCTGCGGCGCGCCCTGCTGGCGGCCGGCGTGCCGGTGACCACGGCCGCCTCCGAGCTGCCGCTGGCCCGCCAGCACGGCGTCGCCGGGCTGCTGCTCGTACTGCGGGCACTGTCCGGGCTGCCGTTCGGCGGCGAGGAGGCGCTCGCCCTGCTGTCCGGGCCCGTCGGCGGAGCCGAACCGGTCGCCCTGCGCCGCCTGCGCCGCGGCCTGCGCCGTGTCGAGCTCGCCGCCGGGGGCGACCGCGACTCCGCCGAACTGCTGCGACTGCTGCTCGTCGACGACGAGGGCGAAAACGCCGAACGGCTCGAGCGCGGACTCACCGACGTCGAGGCGGCGCCGCTGAAGAAGGCCCAGGCCGTGCTGCGCAAGGCCCGGGAGGCCGCGCGCCGCGGCGGCGGCATCGAGGACGTGCTGTGGGAGGCGTGGCAGGCCACCGGACTCGAGCGCAAGTGGGCCGCGGCGTCCGAACGCGGCGGTCCGGTCGGCGCGCAGGCCGACCGCGACCTCGACGGCATCGTGGCGCTGTTCGACGCCGCCGCCGACTACGTCGACCGGCTGCCGCGCGCCCAGCTCGCCGGATTCGTCGACTACCTCACCGAGCAGGAGATCCCGGGCACCGTCCGCACCCGCCTGGTCGCGCCGGCGGAGGCGGTCACCGTCGTCAGTGCCCACTCGGCGGCCGGCCGGGAGTGGGACGTCGTGGCGGTCGCCGGCGTGCAGGAGGGCCTGTGGCCGAGCCTGCGGGCCCGCGGCACCCTGCTGGGCATCGAGACGCTGATCGACGCGGTGTCCGGGGCCGACGGCGGCGGCGACGGCTCGACGCGGCTCTCACGCACCGCGCCGCTACTGGCCGACGAGCGCCGCCTGTTCCTCGTCGCGTGCAGCCGGGCGCGGCGCACCCTGCTCGTCACCGCCGTCGAATCGGTGGGCGGCGACACCGACATGGTGCGGTCCCGGTTCGTCGACGAGCTGGTGGGCGCGGACTCCGACGACGTCGTCGACGAGGCGGGTGAGGACGTCTCGGTGCTGCCCGAGGAGACCCGCACCCGGGTACTCGCCCTCCCCACCCTCGTCGCCGAGCTGCGCAGCGTGGTGTGCGATCCCGTGGTGGCCCGGGACGATCCGCAGCGGCAGCGCCGGGCGGCCGCACAGCTCGCGCGGCTCGCCCGGGCCCGTGTGCGGGGCGCGCATCCGGACCAGTGGTACGGCACCGCCGAGCCCAGCACGCAACAGGAACTGTGGGACCCCGGGGCCGACGCGGTGCCGTTGTCGCCGTCGACGGTCGAACAGCTCACCACGTGCCCGCTGCGGTGGATGTTCGAGCGGCACGGCGGCTCCGACGGCGACAACACCCACGCCGTCGCGGGCAGCCTGGTGCACACGCTGGTGCAGGCGCTCGCCGGGCGGATCCCGCCCGACCAGGTGGAGCGGGCGCTCGAACGGGCATGGGACTCGGTCGATCTCGGCTCCCAGTGGTACGCCCGTCGCGAGCTCGAACGCACCCGCGCCATGCTCGACACGTTCTCGGCGTGGCTGCGCGGCACCCGCGGCGAGCTCACCGAGGTCGGGGTCGAGATCGCCGTCGACGGCATCCTCGAACCCCGGACCGAGGACGAGCCTCGGGTGCGGCTGCGCGGCCGGATCGACCGGCTCGAGCGCGACCCCGACGGGCGGCCCGTGATCATCGACGTCAAGACCGCGCGCCATCCGGTCACCAAGGAGGCGGCGCAGCAGCACGCGCAGCTGGCCGCCTACCAGGTCGCCGCCGCGGCGGGCGCGATCGACGGGCAGCCCGCCGGCGAACCCGGCGGGGCACGGTTGGTGTTCGTCGCCAAACCGCACAACAAGGAGGGCGCCACCCAGCGGGTACAGCCCCCGCTGGACGCCGAGGCGCTCGACCGTTGGCGCGACGTGATTTACGAAGCAGCCGCGGCCACCCGCGGGCCGCAGTTCCTGGCCCGGGTCAACGACGGGTGCCGGCACTGCCCGGTCCTGTCGAGCTGCCCGGCGCACGACGAGGGCAGGCAGGTGACGGGATAGTGGCACCACCGACGGTGAGTGCGGTCGAGCTGGCCGCCGCGCTCGGGCAGTTCCCGCCGACCGGCGAGCAGGCCGCGGTGATCGAGGCGCCGCTGCAGCCCACGCTCGTCGTCGCCGGCGCCGGCGCCGGCAAGACCGAGACGATGGCGGCGCGCGTGGTCTGGCTCGTCGCGAACGGCTTCGTCGACCCGGAACAGGTGCTGGGCCTGACGTTCACCCGCAAGGCCGCCCAGCAGCTCACCACCCGGATCCGCCGGCGGCTGGCGAAGCTCGCCGGATCGGCGCTGGTGCGCGACCTCGACCCGAGCGGCGGGCTGCGCGCTCGCATCCTCGCCGGCGAGCCGGAGGTGGGCACCTATCACGCGTACGCCGGGCGCCTGCTCGGTGAGCACGGGCTGCTGCTGCCCATCGAACCGTCGGCGACCCTGCTGTCCGAGACCGAGCTGTGGCAGCTCGCGTACCGCGTGGTCAGCGCCTGGGACGGCGACCTCGACACCGACCGCAATCCCGCGTCGGTCACCGAGTGCGTGCTGGCCCTGTCGGGGCAGCTCGCCGAGCACCTCGTCGAGCCGGAGGACCTGCGCGTCGCGCACACCGAGCTGGACAAGCTCGTGCACACGCTGCCCGCCGGCCCGAATCAGCGTGGGGGACCGTCGAAGACCCTGCTGAACATCCTCGACGCGCAGCAGGCCCGGATCGAGTTGCTGCCCCTGGTCGAACGCTTGGCGCAGACGCTGCGCCGCGAGGGCGCGCTGGATTTCGGCAGCCAGATGTCGCTCGCCGCCCGGATGGCCCGCGACCACCCGGAGGTCGGCCGCGCCGAGCGGGCCCGCTTCCGGGTGGTGCTGCTCGACGAGTACCAGGACACCGGCCACGCGCAGCGTGTCCTCCTGTCGTCGCTGTTCGGCGGTCCCCTGTCCGGCGGCGCCTCGGAGCGGATGCCCGCGGTGACCGCGGTGGGCGATCCGATGCAGTCGATCTACGGATGGCGTGGCGCGTCCGCGGCAAACCTGCCCCGGTTCTCGACGGACTTCCCGCTGCCGGACGGCAGCCCCGCGCCCCGGCTCGAGTTGCTCACCAGCTGGCGCAACCCCCCAGAGGCGCTGGAGCTGGCAAATCTGGCATCGGAACCGTTGCGGCACAAGGGTGTCCAGGTCAGCACGCTGCGGGCGAAGCCGGAGCCGACCCCCGGCGACGTCCGGCTCGCCCTGCATCCGGACGTGGAGGCCGAACGGGAATGGGTGGCCGGGCGGATCGCCGCCGAGTACGCGGCCGCCCGGGCCGCCGAGGCGTCGCCGCCGACAGCGGCGGTGCTGGTGCGCCGCAACGCCGACGCCGCGCCGATCGCGGAGGCGCTGCGAGCCCACGGCCTGCCCGTCGAGGTGGTCGGTCTCGGCGGCCTGCTGCACACCCCCGAGGTGGCGGACGTGATCGCGATGCTGCGGCTGGCCGCGGACCCCACGGCCGGCAGCGCGGCCGTGCGGGTGCTGACCGGTGCCCGCTGGCAGCTCGGCGCCGCCGACCTGAAGGCGCTGTGGCGCCGGGCCGGCGAACTCGCCATCGGCGGCCGCTTCGGCGTCGCCGGCACGGTCACCGACTCGGCCGCCCTCGCCGAGGCGCTCGACAGCGCCCTGCCGGGCGAGCAGTCCGAACAGGCCGGGATCGCCGACGCACTCTCCGATCCCGGTCCGCCGCATCGGTATTCGGAGTTCGGTTACGCGCGCATCGTCGCGCTGGGCAAGGAGCTGGCGTCCCTGCGGGAGCGGCTGGGCCAGCCGCTGACGGAGCTCGTCGCCGAGGTGGAGCGGGTTCTCGGCATCGGCATCGAGGCGCAGGCCCGCGCGGGCAGCGACGGCGGTGTCGGCCGGGAGAACCTCGACGCCTTCGCGGACGTGGTCGCCGGGTACGCGAGCCGCGGTTCGGCGACGCTGACCGGCCTGCTCGCCTACCTCTCCGCCGCCGAGGCGATCGAGGGCGGACTCGCTCCGGGCGAGGTGCAGGTCGCCACCGAACGGGTGCAGGTGCTGACCGTGCACTCGGCCAAGGGCCTCGAATGGGAGGTGGTGGCGGTCCCGCACCTGACCGCCGGGGTGTTCCCCTCGTCGACGGCCGGCAGCACATGGCTCGGCGCCCTCGGGGAACTGCCGCCGTCGCTGCGCGGCGACCGGGCGCTGCCGGGCGAGAACAGCGACGGCGTCCCCGTCCTCGATCTCGACGAGGTCTACGACCGCAAATCGCTCGAGAACTGCATCGACACGCACAAGGACGCCCTCAAGCGCCGGAAACTGGACGAGGACCGGCGCCTGTTCTACGTCGCGCTCACCCGCACGGAGCGGGCCCTGTTCGTCTCCGGGCACCACTGGGCCGAGTCCGGAACGGACCCGAAGGGACCGTCCCCGTTCCTGTCCGAACTGCACGAGCTGGTGGCGGCGCGACCCGGGCTCGGCCGCATCGAGACCTGGGCCCCGGCGCCGGAGCCGGGCACCGAGAACCCGATGACCGCGGATCCGCACACCGCCGTGTGGCCGCGCGATCCCCTCGGGGTGCGGCGTCCCTTCGTCGAGCAGGGCGCGGCCCTGGTCCTCGCGATGCTCGAGGAGCCCGAACCCGAGCCCCCGGCGATCCCGGACGACGACCCCGACGACTGGGCCGCGGACGTCGACGCGCTGCTCGCCGAGCGGGCCCGGCGCGCCGAGCAGCGTGCCGAGGTGATGCTGCCCGCCCAGATGTCGGTCAGCCAGCTGGTGGATCTGGCCGCGGACCCGGCCGCGCTGGCGGCGCGGCTGCGCCGTCCGTTGCCGTTCCGGCCGAATCCGCTGGCGCGCCGCGGCACCGCCTTCCACGCCTGGCTCGAACGGCGATACGGCGCCACGCGGCTGCTCGACCTCGACGAACTGCCCGGCGCGGACGACGCCGGCGGCGACGAGACCGAACTCGACCGGCTCCAGGAGGCGTTCCTGCGCTCGCGGTGGGCGCAGCGCAGCCCGGTGGAGGTGGAGGTTCCGTTCGAGACGTCGCTGGCCGGGGTGGTGATCCGTGGCCGGATCGACGCGGTGTTCGAGGACCCGGACGGCGGCTGGACGGTCATCGACTGGAAGACCGGCGCCGAGCCCGACGAGGACCGGCTCGAGGCGGTGGCGATGCAGCTGGCCGCGTACCGACTGGCCTGGGCGCAGCTGATGGCCGCCCGCACGTTCCGCGCGACGGGCCGACCGGCCGTGCCGCCTCTCGACAAGGTGCGGGCCGCATTCCACTACGTGCGCACCGGGCGGACCATCGCGCCGGAGGACCTGCCCGGCGCCGAGCGGCTGGACCGGTTGGTGCGCAGCGCCGGCGCGGACCGCCCGTCGGCCGGCGAGCGATAGCGGCGGTCAGCGGCGCGGGGCGTTGCGCCGCGCCGTGAGAGCCTGGGCGATCAGGGGCACCTGCAGCGGCAGCCGGGCCACCGCGACCGCCTTCGCGGCCGGGGAGAGCCGCTCGCTGCGCAGCCATGTCACGGCCATCTGCACGTTGGCGGGGAACACCGCGATCAGCAGGGCCGCGGCCAGCGTCCCGCCGAGCCGCCGGGTCCGCGGAATCGCAAGCGCCGTCCCGGCGGTCAGCTCGGCCACCCCGGAGACGTAGGTATAGGTGCGTGGCGAGCCCGGCAGCGCCGTCGGCACGATCCGGTCGAACGGCCGGGGGGAGGCGAAGTGCGCCGCGCCCGCTCCGAGGAGGAGCGCGGACAGCCGCAGCGCCGCGCGCTGGGACGGGAGTGTGGACATGCGCGCCACACTAGCGGCCGACGCGTAGGCTGCGAGCCGATGTCAGCAACGAGAACGTCGGTGACCGCGTCACCGGAGCCGAGAACACCGCGGGAGCGCCGCCATGCCGGGTAGGTTGCGTGCCCGCTTCAGCCGTTCCGACGTGCTCACCGAGCGCCCGGACTTCGCGCTGGTGGGCATCCTGCGGGTGCCGCAGCTGCAGACGAGCCCGAGCCGGGCCATCACTCGCCGCGTCGGATATGCGGTGGTGGCGTTGACATTCGCCGTGCTGGTGGTCTACCTCGACCGGGACGGCTACCGCGACGCCCAGGGCGACGCACTGTCGCTGCTGGACTGCATCTACTACGCGACCGTCTCGCTGTCGACCACCGGCTACGGCGACATCACCCCGTTCACACCCGAGGCGAGACTGATCAACGTCCTGGTCGTCACGCCGTTGCGGATTTTCTTCCTCATCGTCCTGGTCGGTACGACGCTCTCGGCACTGACCGAGAGTTCGCGCCAGGCGTTCAAGATTCAGCGTTGGAGGCGCCGCGTGCGTAATCACACCGTCGTCGTCGGATACGGCACCAAGGGCCGTACCGCGGTGGATGCGATGCTGGGCGACGGGGTTCCGCCGTCGGACATCGTCGTCGTCGACACCGATCCGGTGGTACTCGAGACCGCCGCCGGGCAGGGGCTGGTGACGGTACAGGGCTCGGCGACGAAGTCGGATGTGCTGCGCCTGGCGGGCGTTCAGCACGCCGCCGCGATCATCGTCGCCGCCAACCGCGACGACACCGCGGTGCTCGTCACGCTCAGCGCCCGCGAGATCGCCCCGAGGGCGAAGATCGTCGCGGCCATCCGCGAATCGGAGAACACGCATCTGCTGCGTCAATCGGGCGCGGACTCGGTGGTCATCTCGTCTGAGACTGCGGGCCGGTTGCTCGGCATCGCCACCACGACGCCGAGCGTCGTGGAGATGATCGAGGATCTGCTCACCCCGGAGGCGGGATTCGCGATCGCCGAACGCGACGTCGAACCGAACGAAGTGGGTGGATCGCCCCGGCACCTGTCCGACATCGTGCTCGGAGTCGTGCGCGACGGCCGCCTGCTGCGCGTGGGGTCCCCCGAGGTCGACGCCGTGGAGGCGGACGACAAGCTGCTCTACATCCGGCGGGTGTCGGGCTGAGCCCGCGCCGCCGCTAGGGTGCAGTCGTGAGCCGTTTCCAGCTGTCCGACACCCCCCTGCTCTCCCGTGCGGTCGTCGACCGCGCCGAGGAGTTGCGGGGCGACGCCGCGGCCCTGCACGACGGTTGGTCCCGGGCCCATCTGCTGCGGGTCGATCGTCGCGGGCAGGTGCCGGTGGACGGCGACGCCCTGGTGTTCGCCGCGGCGGTGGAGCTGGGACCCGAGCCGGTTCCCGGCGCGGTGTTCCTCGGTGTGCGCGGCGACCGGCACGTGTGGGCGATCCGGGTGCTCGCGCAGACCGGAACCGTCGCCGATCTGCGCCGGGTCGGGGAGCGGCTCGACGACGCCGACGCGGGTCTGATGGTGACCGCGGTGGCCCTGCTCAACTGGCACGACAACGCGGGCTTCAGTTCACTGGACGGAGCGCCGACCGAGCCGACCCTGTCCGGCTGGTCGAGGATCAGCACCAGCACCGGTCACGAGGAGTTCCCGCGTACCGACCCGGCGATCATCTGCCTCGTGCACGACGGCGCGGACCGGGTTCTGCTGGCGCGACAGCCGGTGTGGCCGGAGCGACGGTTCTCCGTGCTCGCCGGGTTCGTCGAGGCGGGGGAGTCGCTCGAGTCCTGCGTCGTGCGGGAGATCCGCGAGGAGGTCGGCGTCGACGTGCGAGACGTGCGGTACCTCGGCAGCCAGCCGTGGCCGTTCCCGCGGTCGGTGATGATCGGGTTCTCCGCCGTCGCCGATCCGGAGCATCCGCTGGCCTTCATCGACGGGGAGATCGCCGAGGCCCGTTGGTTCACCCGCGACGAGGTGCGGGCCGCGCTGGCGCTCGGCGACTGGGCCTCCCCGGCCGACGCCCCGTTGTTGCTGCCGGGATCGATCTCGATCGCCCGGGGCATGCTGGAGGGCTGGGTCCGGGGGAACTGAACCGGTCAGGACCCCGGCCTCGGCAGACCGGTGAGCACGGTCTCGACGAGGTGATCGGTGTATTCGTAGGTCAGCGGACCGGAGCGCAGCAGCCAGCGCTGGGCGACGGGGGCGAAGAGGGTGTCGACGACGGCGTCGAGATCCACATCGGGGGACAGCTGACCCTGTCGCTGCGCCGCGCGCAGCCGCTCCTTCTTCATCTGCCGCGTCGGCTCGTCGAGACGACGGGAGTATTCGGCGGCCAGGGACTCGTCCTCGAGTACGGCGACGGTCAGCGCGCGCAACGGCCGTTCGAACCGGGGATCGTTCAGTTCGTCGACGGTGGCGCGCAGCACCGCCCTCATGTCGGCGACGAGATCGCCCGTGTTCGGTAGGCCCTGCGGGTCCTCCGGTTCGCCGCCCACGTTTGCGTTGAGGTAGGCGTCGAGCAGCACCGATCCCTTCGACGACCACCACCGGTAGATGGTCTGTTTCCCGACGCCGGCTCGGGCAGCGATCGCCTCGATGCTCGACTTGCTGTAGCCCACTTCACCGACCAACTCCACCGCGGCGGTCAGGATCGCTGTCCGGGCGGCGTCGCTGCGGCGGGTGGTTCTCGGCGGCATGGAACCCAGCATAGCCAAACCGAGACGAGACGGACCGTCTTGACAAGAGGGAACGAGGGTCGCATACTCGCATGGCGAGACGATCCGTCTCGTCTAGATTCGAGGAGGCGCCGGTATGGTCGAGCAGCGGATATGGCTGGTCACGGGGGCAAGCCGAGGGCTAGGCCGAGCGTTCACCCGGGAGGCGCTCACCGCAGGAGACCGGGTGGCCGCTCTTGCCCGCACCGCAACCGCCGTGCCCGAGTTCCGGGACGACGAGCGGGTGCTCACCGTCGATGTCGACGTGACCGACCGGTCGGCGGTGTTCGCGGCGGTCGATCGGGTTGTCGACCACTTCGGGCGCCTCGATGTCGTCGTCAACAATGCCGGGACGATGTGGACGGGCTTCGTCGAGGAGTTCACCGAGGAGCAGGCACGCGCTCAGATGGAGACCAACTTCTTCGGAGCGCTGTGGGTCACGCAGGCGGTGTTGCCGGCGCTGCGCCGGCGCCCGGGCCACCTGCTGCAGATCTCCAGTGTTGCGGGGATCGCGGCATTTCCCACCACCGGGTTGTACAGCGCCAGCAAGTTCGCACTGGAAGGACTGAGCGAGGCGGTCGCTGCCGAGGCTGCACACTTCGGGGTCGCCGTGACGATCGTCGAACCCGGCGGATACTGGACGGACCTGTACAAGGACATGCCCGCCACCGCGCCGCTCGACGACTATGCGGCGCTGCGCGCCGAGATGGCAGCGACGTCGGCCGCCGGCGGCGTCGACAGCGAGCCGGCGCTCGCCGCGGCCGCGGTCCGGGCAGCCGTGGACAGCGACGCCCCGCCGAGACGGTTGATCCTCGGCAGCGTCGTCTACGACGCCGCGGTCGGACTCGCGCAGGAGCGCATCCGGGACTGGGCGGCATGGGAGCAGGTCAGCCGGGCAGCCGAACACGCCGTGCCGGCCCCGCCGGGATACACCACCTGAGCTCCTCGGTGCTCCCGGCGGATGCGGTGCCGTCGGCTAGAGACCGAGCGCCTGCTTGACCGCGGACAGCGGGGGATTGGTCGCGGTGCTGCCGTCGGCGAACTTCACCGTGGGGACCACGTGGTTTCCGTCGTTGACGCTGCCGACGAACTCGGCGGCGGACGGGTCGGCCTCGATGTCGATCTCGGCGTAGCCGATGCCGTGCTCGTCGAGCTGGCTCTTGAGGCGGCGGCAGTAGCCGCACCAGTCGGTGGTGTAGAGCGTCAGGGCGGGAGCATCGGTCGTAGTCACGGTGCGCACAACAACTCCGGGGCACCCGCTGTTCCGCGCGACGGTGAAATGTGTTCTCCACCACAGTCGGTGTGGGCCGGAGGCCTGTCACCGCGTCCTGCCATGATGGAGCCCATGCGAGCAGATGCATCGGTGGAGGGCCTGGATCCCCAGCAGGCGGCGGCGGTCCTCGCGCCGCGGGGCCCGGTGTGTGTCCTCGCCGGTGCCGGGACGGGAAAGACCCGGACCATCACCCGCCGCGTCGCGCACCTGGTGTCCCACGGACACGTCGCGGCCGGCCAGGTCCTCGCCGTCACGTTCACCGCCCGCGCCGCCGGGGAGATGCGCAGCCGGCTGCGCGAACTCGGGGTGGGCGGCTCGGGGCCGCAGGTGCAGGCGCGTACCTTCCACGCCGCCGCGCTGCGGCAGCTGCGCTACTTCTGGCCGCGAGTGGTCGGCGACACGCCGTGGCAGCTGCTCGACCGCAAGTTCGCCGTCGTCTCCCAGGCCGCGCACCGTGCCGGGTTCGCCACCGACACCGACACCGTGCGCGACCTGCTCTCGGAGATCGAGTGGGCCAAGGGTTCGCTCGTCGCGCCGGAGGACTACCCGGCCGCGGTGGCCCGGGCCCGGCGTGAGCCCCCCGCCGACGCCGGACGGGTGGCTGCCGTCTACGCCGGCTACGAGTCCCTCAAGGTGCGCGACGACGGTATCTTCCTCGACTTCGACGACCTGCTGCTGCACACGGCCGCCGCGCTCGAGGAGCACACCGCCGTCGCCGAGGAGTTCCGCGACCGCTACCGCTGCTTCGTCGTCGACGAGTACCAGGACGTCACGCCCCTGCAGCAGCGCGTGCTCGACGCGTGGCTCGGCGACCGCGACGACCTCACCGTCGTCGGCGACGCGAATCAGACGATCTACTCGTTCACCGGTGCCACCCCGCAGTATCTGCTCGACTTCTCCCGCCGATTCCCGGACGCCACCGTGGTCCGGCTCGAACGCGACTACCGTTCCACGCCGCAGGTGGTGTCCCTCGCCAACCGGGTCATCGGTGCGGCACGCGGCCGCATCGCCGGGACCCGCCTCCAGCTCGTCGGCCAGCGCCCGCCCGGACCCGAGCCGGCGTTCGCCGAGTACGACGACGAGCCCGCCGAGGCGCAGGCCGTGGCCAAGTCGATCGCGAAGCTGCTGGGATCGGGGGTGCCCGCCGCCGAGATCGCGGTGCTCTACCGCATCAATGCCCAGTCGGAGGCCTACGAGCAGGCGTTCACCGAGGCCGGTATCCCGTATCAGGTCCGCGGCGGCGAGGGCTTCTTCACCCGCGCCGAGGTGCGCCAGGCGGTCGGCGCGCTGCGGCAGGCCCACGGCCGCGACGACCTGCCCGAGGGCGCCGATCGCGGCGCCGCCCTCGTCACGCTGGTGCGGGCGGTGCTCGCCCCGCTCGGCCTGACCGAGGCCGAGCCTGCCGGTGCGCAGGCCCGTGAACGGTGGGAATCGCTGCGGGCGCTCGTGCAGCTGACCGAGGAGCTTCTCGGGCACGAGCCCGACCTCGATCTCGACGGTCTGCTGCGTGACCTGGCGGCGCGGGCCGAGGCGCGGCACCCGCCGACGGTGCAGGGCGTGACGCTCGCGTCGCTGCACGCGGCCAAGGGCCTGGAATGGGACGCGGTCTTCCTCGTCGGCCTCACCGACGGGACCCTGCCCATCGTGCACGTCGTCGGCGACAGCTCCACGCCGCCCGACGAGGCCGGCATCGAGGAGGAGCGCCGCCTGCTGTACGTCGGGGTCACCCGCGCCCGCGTGCACCTGCAACTGTCCTGGGCGCTCTCGCGCACCGAGGGCGGCCGCCGGTCGCGGCGGCGGTCCCGGTTCCTGCACGGTCTGATCCCCGACGACTCGCCGGCCTCCCGGATCGCGGCCCCCGCGTCGCCGAAACGTAAGCGGCCGCAGTGCCGCGTGTGCGGAAAGCCTCTGATGGGGTCGTCCGCGACCATGCTCGGGCGCTGCGAGGGCTGCCCGTCGGACCTGGACGAATCGCTGCTGATGGCGCTGAAGGACTGGCGCCGGGAACGTTCCAAGGAGATGAAGGTCCCCGCCTACGTGGTGTTCAGCGACAACACGCTCATCGCGATCGCTGAGCAGCGGCCGGGCGACGACCGTGCCCTCGTCGCCATCCCCGGCATCGGGGCGAAGAAACTCGAGCAGTTCGGCGCGGACGTGCTCGCCGTCGTGCGCGGTGAACGCGCGCCCGATACCCTCGATCTCTAGCGGTTCGCAAAGCTGCGGTAAAACCGCAGGTAGAAAATGGGTTGTGCGATCGACGGCCGAGTTCCTAGGCTGGAGGTCGATGTCACGGGAAAGGCCCGTGCGCGGACGACGAAGGAGGTGGCCCCGATGCTCGGCTTCGATGCAGCTGCAGTGGTGGTCGCCGCCCCCGTCGCCGGCGCCCCCGTCGCCGCCCGCGCGTGCACTCCGCGCGTCGCCCGCGTGCGAGCAGCCGCCCCTTCGTCCGTGCCCCGAAGCCACCGAGGTTCACCCCGGTAATCTTCATTCGCCTTCCGGCCACGGACACCGCCCAGCGGACCGTGGCCTTCTTCGTCTTCTGCCCGGTTCGCGCATCGCATCCGAACCAGACAGAGGAGACATCCATCGTGCAGACCGCAACGCTCGACGTCGACCATACGACGCGCGTGCGCGAGTTGCCTTGCCGCGACGGCGATCCGGACCTGTGGTTCGCCGAATCACCGACCGAACTGGAGCGAGCCAAGGCGCTGTGCGGCCGGTGCCCGATCCGCGCCCACTGCCTCGCCGCGGCACTCGACCGTGCCGAGCCGTGGGGCGTGTGGGGCGGCGAGATCTTCGAACGGGGTGTCGTCGTCGCCCGCAAGCGTCCGCGGGGACGCCCCCGCAAGGAACTGGTGTGCGCCTAGGCCGGACCGGCTGCCGGGAGGTCAGTCCACCGGATCGGTGAATCCCGGCAGCCACGCCGACAGGATCCGCATGTACGGCGCGTGCGCGTCCAGTTGCGCGCAGATACCGACGGAGCCGAGGAGTACGCGGACGATGTTCGCGTACTCCGGCGGCAGGTTCAGTGCCCGCGCAGTGCGGAAGTTGGATCCGGAGAAGTCGGTGGCGGTGCCCGCCGCCTTCTGCAGCCAGGCCCGGGTGAAGTGGAACGACTCCGTGTGGATCGGATCCGTGAACGGGCGCAGGTAGTCCGCGATCTCCTGCTCGGTGACCTCCCGGCCCGGCAGGACGAACCGGTTCTCGTAGAGCAGCGTGGTCAGCTCGTCGAAGCGCTCCTCGAGGGCCAGCCGCACCATCCGGCCCAGCACCGGCGGCAACCCGTTCGGCATCGCGGCCGTGGCACCGAAGTCGATGACGCCGAGCCGGCCGTCGTCGAGCAGCATGAAGTTGCCCGGGTGCGGATCGCAGTGCAGCAGCCCCACCTGTGCCGGGGACGCGAAGTGGAACTCGGCCAGCAGCGCCCCGGCCCGGTTGCGCTGCTCGCGGGTTCCCTCGGCGATGATCATGGAAAGCGGTGTCGCCGTGAGCCATTCGGTGACGAAGACCTTCGGGGAGCTGGCGACGACCCGCGGCACGACGAACCGGGGATCGTCGGCGAACACCCTGGCGAACGTCCGCTGGTTGTCGGCCTCGATCCGGTAGTCGAGCTCCTCCTCGGTGCGCGCGGTCAGCTCGTCGAGCACGGCCCGCACGTCGGTGCCCGGCATCACCGTCGCGAACAGTCCCGCGAACCGCGACAGGGTGCGCAGATCGGCGCGCAGCGCCTCGTCGGCACCCGGGTACTGAACCTTCACCGCGACCTCGCGGCCGTCCGCCCACACCGCCCGGTGGACCTGGCCGATGCTCGCCGAGGCGGTGGGAATGTCGTCGAACGAGGCGAAGCGCTCCCGCCAGCGGGCGCCGAGCTGCTGATCGAGGACGCGATGGACCGCCTTGGCCGGCAGCGGCGGCGCCGCCGACTGCAGCTTCGTCAGCGCCTCCCGGTACGGCTCGGCGAACTCCTCCGGCACCGCGGCTTCCATCACGCTCAGCGCCTGGCCCACCTTCATGGCTCCGCCCTTGAGCTCGCCGAGCACCGTGAACAGCTGCTCGGCCGCCTTCGCCGCGAGCTCGGCATCGATCTCCTCGCGGTCCCCGCCGGCCAGACGCCGGCCGAATCCCACCGCGGCGCGACCGGCGATCCCGAGGGGGATGCTGGCGAGCTTGGCGGTGCGGGAACTGCTTCTGCGGGGGATTTCGGCCACGCCCACCATCATGCCTGACGGCGTCAGACCGGCGCGGTGCGCCGCTGCGTCACCGGCGCGGTGCGCCGCTTCACGCGGGTGTGCCTCCGCACCCGCAGTCCGGGTGCCGGAACCAGCGCCGCGACGTGAGTCGATGGCTGCGCAGATCCACCTCGAGGGTCCGGTCCAACGTCGCGGGCGGCGTGGACGGCGAGGCGGCGAGAATCGCGTCGAGCTGTCCGAGGGCGAGGGCCGCGGTCGCCAGCACCGCTGCGGGCTCCGCACACCCGACGCGGTCGCACAGCTGGGCGGCCAGCTGCGGCCAGTGCGGATCGAGATCCGTGCGGGTCAGATCGGCGCAACGCAGGCAGCTCGTGCGGCCCGGGACGACGAAGGGGCCGACGATGCCGCGGCCGTCGCGCAGCAGTACGGGCAGATGCGGCACACGGTGCCGCATCAGCTCGCGGACGAGACCGGGGTCGGGCACCAGCGCGTCGGTGAGCAGCACGCACTGCGCGTCCCAGCGGGCGACGTCGCTGTCGCCGGTGTAGACGGCGGACCGGCGCAGCCGCGTGCCCGACACCGTCAGTTGGGCGACCAGCGCGTCTGCCAGCGGCCCGCGCCCGTGCACCCGCACCCGGGGGACCTGCAGCGCGGCTACGCCGGGATCACGGACCGCACCGAGGGCGGTCAGCTCGTCGAGCAGGGCGGTGACGGCGGCGCCCGGCAGCCCCGCCCGCGCGGTGCGGGCGAGGATCTCCTCGCGCGACGAGCGCCCGTCGAGCAGGCGCAGCACCGTCGAGAGTCCGAACGCGTCGAGCCCCGCGCCGGGGGACAGGACGGCCGCCGTGTCCGGACCCCACCCGAGTTGTACCGTCCCGTCCGGTCGGTGGAGCACCTCGAGGGCAGGGTCGAGCGCCGGTCCGGACTGTGGATGCGTTGCCGTGGTCATGCCGTCAGCCTGACAGCAAACCCGTCGCACCACCTGTGCCCGAGGCGGGTTGTCCACAGGGTAAAACCGGCGCCTACCTGGCCCGATGTGCGTTCAGGCGGATTCGTCGGGATCGGTGGACTCGCCGGAGCCCGGCTCGCCCTTCTCCCGCTCGGCGCGTTCGCGCGCCTCGGTCTCGCGCAGCTGGGCGATCGGATCGTCGAACGCCGCCGCTTCTCCGCCGATGACGCGGTCGAGGAACGCGGCCGGGTTGTCGAGGTCCGACGAGTCCGGCAGCAGATCCGGGTGCGCCCATACCTTGTCCCGCGCGTCCGGCCCGGCATCGGTGGTGAGCCGGCGCCACAGGGCCGCGGCCTCGCGCAGCTTCCGCGGCCGCAACTCGAGACCGACGAGAGTCGCGAAGGTCTGCTCGGCGGGCCCGCCGCTCGCGCGGCGGCGGCGCAGCGTCTCGCTCAGCGCGGCCACCCCGGGCAGCCGGTCGCCGAGCGCGTCGGCGACCACGGTCTCCACCCAGCCCTCGACCAGGGCGAGCAGCGTTTCGAGGCGTTCGAGGGCCTGCTTCTGCTCGGGGGTGGTTTGCGGCTCGAACGCCGCACCCTTGAGCAGTTCCTCGATCTTCGACGGATCCGTCAGCGCCATGGGATCGATACCCTGGGCGAGGTCCTCGATCGCGGAGAAGTCCATCCGAATGCCACGCGCGTAGTCCTCCACAGTGGACAGCAGGCGCGAGCGCAGCCACGGCACGTGGCTGTAGAGCCGTTGGTGTGCCGCCTCCCGGGCGGCGAGGAAGACCAGGACTTCCTGGGCCGGCTGCTCGAGTCCGTCACCGAACGCCTCGATCGCGGCGGGCATCAGCGCCGCGGTGCCCGTGGGCCCGAGCGGCAGGCCGATGTCGGTCGAGGTCAGGACCTCCTTGGCGAGCTGCCCGAGGGCCTGGCCGAGCTGGGAACCGAACGCCAGCCCGCCCATCTGGGAGAACATGCCGAGCATCGGCCCGGCCATCGCCCGGGCCTCTTCCGGCAGGCCCTGCATCCACATGCCGTTGACCTGCTCGGCCACCGGATCGCACAGGCGTTTCCACGTCTCGAGCGTGTTGTCGAGCCAGTCGACGGGCGTCCACGCGACGGTGCGGGTCGCGCCCGCGGGCAGGGTCGTCGCCCCGTCGAGCCACAGTTCCGCCAGATGTGCGGCGTCCCGGACGGCGTCCGCCGACCCGGACGACACCGGGGTGACGGAGCCGATCTGCTGGCGGGCGAGCTTGCCGGCCACCTCGTAGTTGACCGGCCCGGAACCGCCGGACCCCACCGCGCTGCCCATGCCGCTGAGCATCTGACCGAACTGTGTCAGCATCTGCCCGAGCGCCGCCGGGTCGAAGCCCTGCGCGCCGAACGGGTTGTCGCCGCCCGAGCCGAACGGGGCACCGCCTGCGCCGGGGGCCCCGAAACCGAAGGGGAACCCGCCGGTGGCGCCGCCCTGGGACCCGGCGCCTTCCGGGCCGGCACCCTCGGCGCCGGATCCCTCGGCACCGGAACCGGAGTCCTTCCTGCGGTCCGGGTCGTCGTCGGGATTCGAGAATCCGAAAGGCGTGTCGCTCATGTCGTCAACGGTACAAGGCGCACCGCGGGGTGGCGGCCCCCGCGATCACGCTGATCGCGAACATCGCCGCTCCGGATACCCTGGCCGGGTGAATCGACGGCTCGTGACGATCCTGGCGGCGCTGTTCCCCGCGCTGCTGCTGGTGACGGTGGCGCTGAACGTGAAGGTGCCGTACGTGGCGCTCGGGCCGGGCCCGACGTTCGACACCCTCGGCGAGATCGACGGCAAGGCTGTCGTCGCCATCGAGGGCGCCGACACCGACCCCACCAGTGGCGAGCTCGTGATGACCACGGTCGGGGTCAGCGACCGCCTGACCGTGGCGCAGGCGCTCTCGGCGTGGCTGGGCAGCCGGTACGGGATCGCCCCCCGCGAGCAGATCTACCCGCCCACCGCGACCAGGGAGCAGGTCAAGGAGGCGGACGCCGCCCAGTTCGAGCAGTCCGAACGCAGCGCGGAACTCGCCGCCCTGCACCACCTCGACCTGCCCGTCGTCCTGCGCGTCGCCAGGGTCGGCGAGTCCGGGCCCTCCGCCGGCGTGCTGCGCGAGGGCGACCGGCTCGTCACCGTCGCCGGGGAGCCGGTAACCACCGCCGGCAGCGTGCAGCGGGCCGTCGCCGCGGTCGCGCCCGGCACCCCAGTCGACGTCGTGCTGGTGCGCGACGGGGTCGAGCAGACCGCCTCGGTGACCGTGGGAGCCCGCCCCGACGATCCGGACAAGGGCTTCCTCGGCATCAGCCCCGAGGAGGTCCCGGACGTGCCGTTCGACGTGACGTTCAACCTCGCCGACGTCGGTGGCCCGTCGGCGGGGCTGATCTTCAGCCTCGCCGTGGTCGACAAGCTCAGCCCCGGCGAGCTCAGCGGCGGCGAGGTCGTCGCAGGTACCGGCACCATCGATTCCGACGGGGTCGTCGGCCCGATCGGCGGCATCACCCACAAGCTCGTCGGGGCCGCGGAGGACGGCGCCACGGTGTTCCTCGTGCCCGCCGACAACTGCGCCGAGGCACAGAGCGACGCCCCCGACGGGATGCGGCTGGTCAAGGTCGAGACCCTCGAGGGCGCGATCGACGCGCTCGGCTCCCTCGCCGCCGGCGGCGACGCGCCCACCTGCGGCTAGGTCGTCGTGCGGGACCGTTCCTAGTCGTCGCCCGGTTCGAGGGTCGCGTACAGGGCGGACACCACGTTCGGCGCGAGGTTGTCGTAGGTGCGCAGCTCGATCCCGGCGAACGGGTCGTCCTCGTCGGTGGGCCGCAGCTGCAGCAGCGACAGCGACGGACCGTCGCGCAGGACCGCCGCGATCAGGCGGGCATCACGCCGCTCCGGGTGCCCGTGCGCCGCGGCCCGGGCGGCCTCGTCGGCGGCGTGTGGATCGGCGAGCAGCGGCACCAGTGCGTCGTCGAGATCCGACTCCGCGCTCGGGGGCAGTACCACGATCTCCTGCACCAGGGCGCAGCCGGCGACGGACTCGGGCCAGCTGGTGGTGGCGAGGAACTCGTCGAGGGCGGGGCTGCCGCCTTCGACGTCGTCGGGGAAGGCCTCCTGCTCCACCGGGGTGTACTCGTGGCCCTCGTCCAGCTGGTCGAGCAGGGTGGGTTCCGACGCCGCCAGCAGGGCCGTGGGCACCAGCGCAAACATCGTCGGCGGCTGTCCCCAGCCACCGGCGTCGACGAAGTCGACGATCTCACCGACGCACCGGCGCAGGGCGTCTTCGGACGGGACGGGATGACTGTCGCTCACGGACATATCCTTGCATCGTCGCCGGGTCTCGTCGCCGCGCGGCGTGGTGGTCGCCTCATTCCGTAGAGTGGGGCGAAACGGTCACCGCGAGTGCCGTGGGTGACAGTCGGGGTGAACAGCTGCGGCGCGTTCGCGTCGCCGGAGAATTGGGAGTGTGGCACGTGGGCATGAGGCCCCCCACCGGAGTACCTTCGCTGTCGAAACGCAGCAAGATCCTGCTGAGCCTGGCCGTGGTGGCCGCGGTGCTGCTGCTGGTCGGTCCCCGACTGGTGGACGCCTACACCAACTGGCTGTGGTTCGGCGAGGTCGACTTCCGTGACGTGTACCTGAAGGTGCTGTTGACCCGGATCGTCCTGTTCCTCCTCGTGAGCCTGTTCGTGGGCGGTGTGGTGTGGCTGGCGCTGTTGCTGGCGTACCGATCGCGGCCGGTGTTCGTGCCCGCATCCGGGCCCAACGACCCCATCTCGCGGTATCGCACCACGGTGATGACCCGGCTGCGCACGTTCGGCCTCGGCATTCCGATCGTGCTCGGCCTGCTGTCGGGCCTGATCGCGCAGGCGAGCTGGGTGACCGTGCAGATGTTCTTCAACGGCGGCTCGTTCGGCACCACGGACCCCCAGTTCGGGCTGGACGTCGGGTTCTACGCCTTCGACCTGCCGTTCTACCGCTTCCTGCTGAACTGGATGTTCGTGGCGGTCATCCTGGCGCTCTTCGCCAGCCTGGTCACCCACTACATCTTCGGCGGCATCCGGCTCGCCGGCCGCGGCGGCAGCCTCACCCGCGCCGCCCGCATCCAGCTGGCCGTGCTGGCCGGGGTCTTCGTTGCGCTCAAGGCGATCGCGTACTGGCTCGACCGGTACGCACTGCTGTGGAGCGGGCGCAAGGAGCCCACCTTCACGGGCGCGGGCTTCACCGACATCAACGCCGTGCTGCCCGCCAAGCTGATCCTGATGGCGATCGCGGTCATCTGCGCGGTGGCGTTCTTCGCGGCCATCGTGCTGCGCGACCTGCGCATCCCGGCGATGGCGACGGCCCTGCTCGTGCTCTCGTCGATCCTCGTCGGGGCCGTGTGGCCGCTGGTGGTCGAGCAGTTCTCCGTCCGGCCGAACGCCGCCGTCAAGGAGTCCGAGTACATCGAGCGCAACATCGCGGCGACGCGTGAGGCCTACGGCATCACGGACGAGATCGTGGAGTACCGGGATTACCCCGGCGTGGGCACCACGTCACCGCGCAACGTGCCGGCGGACGTGACCACCATCGCCAACACCCGCCTGCTCGATCCCAACGTGCTGCCGCGCACCTTCACCCAGCAGCAGCAGCTGAAGAACTTCTACGGGTTCCCGCCGTCGCTGGACATCGACCGGTACGAGATCGACGGGGAGCGCGAGGACTACATCGTCGCCGCCCGCGAGCTGTCGCCGTCGAGCCTGACGGGCAACCAGACCGACTGGATCAACAAGCACACGGTGTACACCCACGGCAACGGGCTGGTCGCGGCTCCCGCCAACCGGGTGAACGCGGCCGCCAGCGAGTCTGCGGAAGAGGCCGCGAACAGCAACAGTGGCTACCCGGTGTACATGGTCAGCGACATCGCATCGCTCGAGTCGGGCAACCAGGTGATTCCGGTCGAGCAGCCGCGGATCTACTTCGGTGAGGTCATCGCGCAGGAGGAGCCCGACTACGCGATCGTCGGTGCCGCCGAGGGGGAGGCCCCGCGGGAGTACGACACCGACACCGCGCAGTACACCTACACCGGCTCGGGTGGCGTCTCGATCGGCAACTGGTTCAACCGGCTCGCGTTCGCGTCCAAGTACGCCGAACGCAACATCCTGTTCTCGAGCGCCATCGGCAGCGAGTCGAAGCTGCTGTTCAACCGCGACCCGCGGGACCGGGTGACGAAGGTCGCCCCGTGGCTCACCGCCGACGGCGACGCCTATCCCGCCGCGGTCGACGGGCGCATCGTGTGGATCGTCGACGCCTACACCACGCTCGACAACTACCCGTACGCGCAGCGCAGTTCCCTCGAAGGGCTCGTCGAGGACAGCGTCGACCAGAACACCGGCCGGCTGCTGCCCCGCAAGGAGGTCTCCTACATCCGGAACTCGGTGAAGGCGACGGTCGACGCGTACGACGGCACCGTGACCCTCTACCAGGTCGACGATCAGGACCCGGTCCTGAAGGCGTGGATGGGTGTCTTCCCCGATGCGGTGACCCCGCAGGATCAGATCTCCGACGAGCTCCGCTCGCACTTCCGGTACCCGGAGGACCTGTTCAAGGTGCAGCGCGAGATGCTCGCGAAGTATCACGTGGACGACCCGCGCGAGTTCTTCACCAACAACGCGTTCTGGTCGGTGCCGAGCGATCCGACGGTGGACACGACCGCGAACCAGCCGCCGTACTACGTGCTGATCGGTGACGAGGAGACGGCCCGCCCGTCGTTCCGGCTCACCTCGGCGATGGTGGGCTTCAACCGGCAGTTCCTGTCCGCGTACATCTCGGTGGACTCGGACCCGGACAACTACGGCAGGTTCACGATCCTGCGGCTGCCGACCGACACTCAGACGTTCGGTCCCGAACAGACGCAGAACGCGATGATCTCCGACACGCGCGTCGCGTCGGAGCGGACCCTGCTCGAGAGATCCAACCGGATCCAGTACGGCAACCTGCTGACGTTGCCCATCGCCCAGGGCGGGATCCTCTACGTCCAGCCGATGTACACGGAACGCAGTTCGGCGACGGGGAGCACGTCGACGTTCCCGCAGCTGTCCCGGGTGATCGTCAGCTATCGCGAGCCCGGCCCTGCCGGCGGCGTGCGCATCGGCTACGCCCCCACCCTCGCCTCGGCGCTGGACCAGGTCTTCGGGGCCGGTGTCGGCAGTGCGGCCACCGCGCCGGGTGGCGAGTCGGCGCCCACCGCGCCGGTCGAGGGGACGGAGCAGGACGGTCAGGCAGCGGCTCCGGCGCCCGCTCCGGCGCCGAACCCCGCTCCCGCCCCGGCTCCCGCGGACCGGGCGGCCGCGGTCGCCGAACTCGACGCGGCGCTGGCCGAGCTCAGTGCGGCCCAGAGCACGGGCGACTTCGCCGCCTACGGCCGTGCGCTGCAACGGGTGCAGGCGGCCGTGGACGCGTACCAGTCCACCGGCGGCTGATCCCTTCCGCGACGAACGGGGCCCCGCGCACGAGGTGCGCGGGGCCCCGTCGGTTCGAGGACGACTCGGCGTCCGGCCGGGGCAGCCGCTCTCGCACCGCAGGTCGGCCGCCTCGCCACGCGATTGTTATTCCACCGTTATGTGAGCGGGGTCGTCGCGCGAGTGTGTCCCAGGACACAGGATGAGGGGCGAAAACGGCCTTCGCCCAGGCGATTTGCATTCCGTTCATCGGGCCGTGTAACTTCGTTCTTGCAACGCGGGGTGGAGCAGCTCGGTAGCTCGCTGGGCTCATAACCCAGAGGTCGCAGGTTCAAATCCTGTCCCCGCTACCAAGTGGAAGGGCCCGGCACCGGATCATCCGGTGCCGGGCCCTTCCCATGTGCTCAGGGCTTCATGTCGACGAGCACGCGTCGCAGCAGCTTTCCCGTCGCATTGCGCGGCAGCTCGTCGAGGAAGACGACGTCGCGCGGGACCTTGTAGCGGGCCAGGTTCGCCTTGACGTACTCCTTGATCTCCTCGGCGTCGCGCTCGGAGCCCTCCGCCGGCACCACGAAGGCGCGCAACCGGTGACCGAAGTCCGGATCCTCCACGCCGACCACCGCGGCGTCGAACACGTCGTCCCGCTCGACGAGGAGGTTCTCCACCTCGAGCGGGTACACGTTCTCGCCGCCGGAGACGATCATGTCGTCGTCTCGGCCGTCGACGAACAGCAGCCCGTCCTCGTCGAAGTGCCCCACGTCGCCGGTCGAGAGCAGACCGTTGATGCGCTCCTTGTCCCGGCCGTCGGTGTAGCCGTCGAAGCTCAGACCGCTCGCGACGAAGATCCGGCCCACCTCGCCGGGCGTCGTGATCCGGTTGCCGGCCTCGTCGTACAGTTCGACCCGGCACGTCACCGGCGGCCGTCCGGCCGTGCCCGGCGCCCGGCGGATGTCCTCGGGAGTAGCGACCGTGGCCACCGCGCATTCGGTGGAGCCGTACAGGTTGTGCAGCACGTCGCCGAAGTATTCACGGGTACGCCGGCACACGTCCGGCGACAGCGCGGACCCGGCGGAGAAGATGATCTGCAGGCTCGACGTGTCGTACCGCCCGATCGTCTCGCCGCCGAGGTCCAGGATCCGCTGCAGCATGGTCGGCACGACGACCAGCACGTTGGCCCGGTGCCGCTCGATCAGGCGAACCGTCTCGAGCGGGTCGAACCGTCGCTCCATCACCACCGTCTGCCCCAACGCCAGGGCGAGCCCGAACTGCGAGATTCCGGTCCCGTGGAACGCCGGCGCCGCCATCAGCATCGTCTGTCCCGGCCGCAGCGGTACCCGGTCCAGGAACTGCGCCGAGGCGAGCGGCGACGTGCGCTCGCGCGGGGCGCCCTTGGGTGTGCCGGTGGTGCCGCTGGTGAGCAGAACGAAACCGCCCAGCGTGCTCGGCGGCGGAACGGCGGACCCATCGAACTGCGCGAGCACGGACTCGATGCCCGGTGGGCCCGGCTCGTCGCCCTCGGGCCACGAGCTGTAGGTCCGTACCTCCGGCGGCAGGGCGGCCGCCACCGCCGCGAACTCGGCGTCGTAGACGAAGGTGCCCACACCTTCGCGCGCGGCGACGTCCGCGAGCTGCCGCGGAGCGAACCCGGTGTTCATCATGACCAGCTTCGCGCCGAGCTTGGCGGCGGCGAGCATGGTGAGAACGAGTCCGCGATGGTTGCGGGCCATCAGGCCCATCACGTCCCCCGCCGCGACGCCGTCGGCCTGCAGCGCCCGCACGAGCGCGTTCGACTGCGCCTCGAGTTCCTGGTAGCTCAGCCGGCCGCGCTCGTCGACGAGGGCGACGGCGTCGAAGCCACGCGCGGCGTGGGCGTGCACCGGTCCGGCGAACGGACCGTAGCGGCTCACCGCGACGAGGGTGCCGATCCCGTGGTCCACCCGGGGGAAGTGCAGCAGCCCGGAGCGGGCGAGCACCCGTACGGCGCCGAGCGTGTCGGTCACCCCCCCGGCGGCACCGGTGATCCTGTCGATGATGTCCTGCCCGGGCATGCTGTCCCCTTCGAGCTCGTGCCGGATTCGCGTCACCGCAACCCTAGTGGTGACGCGCCTCACAGTCATGGACATTCGTCCGAATTGCCGGCGGGCACCCGGACGGGAGGCGATTCCGGCCCGCGCGGCGGTGACGGCAGGATCCGTTCGTGATCCGATCCCTCGCCTCCGGGGCGTTCGAGTGACCGAGGAACGGTGGCGCCGCCTGTCCGAATGGCCGATGGCCACCGCGGCGGGGATGTTCCTGGCCGCGTACGCATGGCTGGTGCTCGCCCAGCCGGCGGACGGCACGGCGCGGGTGGGCGAGGCGGTGATGGTGCTCACCTGGGTGTCACCACGGTCGGCTACGGCGATTTCGCCCCCGTCACGGCCACCGGCCGGCTGATCGCGGCCGCCCTGATGATCGCGGGCATCGCCCTGCTCGGTGTCGTGACGGCCACGTCGGCGTCCTGGCCGGTCGAGCGTGTGGGCGAGCAGGACGAGGCGAGCCAGGCGGCGACACGGGCGCAGGTGGCCGCGCTGACGGCCGAGGTGGTCGCCCTTCGCGAGGATCTCCGCCGCGCACGTGAGGACGATTCCGCCGGCTCTCGCGTGTAGCGGACCGCCCCCGGAGCGCGAGAGGGCCCCCACCGTCGGTGCGTACGGCGGGGGCCCGACCCCTCGGAGAAGTGGTTTGTGACCTGCTACTTCAGCTCGGCGCTCGACAGGCCCAGCAGCCGTCGCGCGATGATGAGCTGCTGGATCTGCTGGGTGCCCTCGAAGATGTCGAGGATCTTCGAGTCGCGCGCCCACTTCTCGAGCAGCGGACGCTCGGAGTAGCCGTAGGTGCCGGCCAGTTCGACGGCCTTGAGGGTGACCGCGGTGCCGGTGCGGCCGGCCTTGGCCTTGGAGATCGAGGCCTCGAGCGAGTTGGGATGCTTGTTGTCGGCCATCCACGCGGCCCGCAGCGCCTGCAGGTAGGCCGCCTCCCAGTCGGCCTCGAGCGCGAGGAACTCGGCGGCCGCGGCGTGCTGGTTGCAGGCCGGGATGTCGTAGGACACCTCGACGCCGGCCTCGGCGAGGATGCCGCGCAGTTCCTCGAGCGCCGCGCGGGCGACGCCGACGGCCATGCCGGCGACGATCGGGCGGGTGTTGTCGAAGGTCTGCATGACCCCCGCGAACCCCTTCTCGACGTTCACCTCGGGGCTGCCGAGCAGGTTGTCCTTCGGGATCCGGCAGTTGTCGAGCACCAGGACGGCGGTGTCGGAGGCCTTGATGCCGAGCTTGTGCTCGAGGCGCGCCACGCTCAGGCCGGGGGCGTCCCGCGGGACGACGAACGACTTGATCGCCGCGCGCCCCTTCGACCTGTCGACGCTCGCCCACACCACCACGTGGGTCGAGCGCTCGCCGGCGGTGACGAAGATCTTCTCGCCGTTGAGGACCCACTCGTCGCCGTCGAGGACGGCGGTGGTGGTCACGGCGGCGGAATCGGAGCCGAAGCTCGGCTCGGTGATCGCCATCGACGCCCACACCTTGCCGAAGCGTTCGAGCTGCTCGTCGGTGGCGACGGCGGCGATCGCCGAGTTGCCGAGCCCCTGGTAGGGGATCGACAGGGTGAGCCCCACGTCGCCCCAGCAGGTTTCGATCACATTGAGCAGCGACGCCATGTTGCCGCCGTTGACGTTGCCGGCCTGCTTCTTCGGCTCGTCGCCGCGGCCGAGCGCCGCGCCCGAGGCGCCCTGACCGGAGTCGTTCAACCCCTCGACCATCGCGGCCATCGTGTCGAGCTCGACCGGGTACACGTGCTCGGCGAGGTCGTACTTGCGCGAGACGGGACGGAAGATCTGCGCGGCGACCTGGTGCGCCTGGTTCGCCGACGCCTTGAGCCTCTTGGGAAGTTCGAGATTGATCATCACAGATTCCTAGGTGTGAGGTGACGCTGCCGGATCGGGCGGCTCAGACGAGGACGACGCCCTCGGCGACGCCCACGGCGCGCAGGTCGCGGTACCAGCGTTCGACGGGGTGTTCCTTGGTGAAGCCGTGGCCACCGAGCAGCTGGACGCCGTCGAGGCCGATCCGCATGCCCTTGTCGGTGGCGAGCTTGCGGGCCAGCGCCGCCTCCCGGGCGAAGGACAGGCCCTGCTCGGCGCGGGCCGCGCCGCGCAGCGTGACCAGCCGGATGCCGTCGAGCTCGATCTTCATGTCGGCGACCATGAAGGCGACGGCCTGCCGGTGGCTGATCGGTTCGCCGAACGCCTCCCGTTCGTTGACGTAGGGGACGACGTAGTCGAGCACGGCCTGCCCGGTACCCATGGCGAGGGAGGCCCAGCCCAGGCGGGCGAGGCGGACCGCGTCCGCGTACTGCTCGGCGCGTGCGTCGGCGTCCGCGTCGCCGAGCAGGGCGGCCTGCGGGACGGCGACGTCGGTCAGATGCAGCCGGCCGAGCCCGGCGGCACGCAGGCCCATCGACGGGTCGGCCTCGATCGCGACGCCCTTGCTGTCGGACTCGACCAGGAACAGCGACGGCTTTCCGTCGAGCTCGGCGGCGACGACGAACAGTTCGGCGCTGCCGGCGGCCGGCACGAGGGACTTGACGCCGTTGAGCCGGTAACCGCTGGGGGAGCGCACCGCCTTGGTCTGCAGCGCGAACGGGTCGAACAGGGCGCGCGGCTCGGTGATCACGACACAGGCCTGCGGGACGTCGTCCCCGGCGAACGCCGGCAGGTAGGTCCGCTGCTGCTCCTCGGTGCCCCACTGGGTCAGGGCGACCGCGACGCCGCTCGGCGCGAGGATCGGCAGGGCCAGCCCCATGTCGCCGTGGGCGAGCGCCTCGGCGACGAGCGCGTTGGTGACCGCGCCCCGCTCGGTGGCGGCTCCTTCGAACGCCTCGGGCACATTGACGAGGGTGATGCCGAGTTCGGCGGCCCGGGCGAGGAGGTCGGTGGGGGCGGCGGCCGCCTCGTCGGCGTCGTGCGCGGCGGGCCGCAGGATCTCGGCGGCGAACTCGCGGACGGTCTCGGCGATCATCTGCTGATCGTCGGTGGGGGTCAGGTCGAACAGGTCGGTGCGGACGGCGGGGTCGAGGCGCTGAGGTGCGTTGCCGCCGGTGACCTTCTTGAAGGTGCGGGTGGCGGCGCCGAGCGTCTTGAAGCCGGTCTTGGTGGACTGGTAGGTCACCCGGTCGATGGCCTGCCGGAGGTTGTACCGGTCCGCGAGCTCCGAACCGGTGATCCGCGTGAGCACCCGCATCGCGGCGCCCATGGCGTCCCGTCGGAGGGGATTCAGGCCCACCGCGGACGTGTCGCGAGGGGTGTTCCGGGCCACACTCTCTTGCTTGCTCATGATCACCAGAAGTTTCTCGATGTGGGGACGGACACCACTACCTTACTCCGGAGTAAGGTAGGTGTCTACTATCGAGTAAGTTCGGGGTGGGCGGGAGCCGCGCGGATCACCGCAGGCGCGTGAGCACGCCCTCGTGCAGCGCCCCGTTGGTGGCTACCGCGCTGCCGCCGTGCGGGCCGGCCGCACCGTCCAGATTCGTGAACCGGCCTCCCGCCTCCCGGACCAGCACGTCGAGCGCGGCCAGGTCCCACAGGGACACCTCGGGCTCGAGGGCGATGTCGACCGCACCCTCCGCGAGCAGGCAGTACGAATAGAAGTCGCCGTAGGCCCGCACCCGCCACACCTCGTCGGTGAGCGCGACGAACTCGTCGCGCCGACCGCGATCGCGCCAGCCGGACAGGCTCGAGAAGCTCAGCGACGCCGCGGACAGGTCGGTGACCTGCGAGACGGCGATGCGGCGCGGCTCTGCGCCGTCGTACGCCACCCACGCGCCCGCGCCCGCCGCGGCCCACCAGCGACGGTTCAGCGCCGGGGCGCTCACCACCCCCACCACGGGCACGCCGTCGTCGAGCAGGGCGATGAGGCTGGCCCACACCGGCACGCCGCGCACGAAGTTCTTCGTCCCGTCGATCGGATCGACCACCCACTGCCGGCCGGTGAACACCGCGTCGCCGCCGAACTCCTCGCCGAGGATCGCGTCGCCCGGGCGCTCGGCGCCGAGGGTGCCGCGCACGGCGCGTTCGACGCCGAGATCGGCATCCGACACCGGTGTCAGGTCCGGCTTGTCGGTGACGGTCAGGTCGAGGGCGCCGAACCGGGTGCGCGTGATGGCGTCCGCCTCGTCGGCGAGGCGCAGGGCGAGGTCCAGATCGGCCGAGAGGTCGGTGCTCATGCCTCAGACGCTAGCCGAGAGCCCACCGGGCCCCGAGCGGTGGCGAGGTACCGCCGCACACCCGGTAACCTTGGGAATCGTGCATCCCGATGTTTCCGCAGACCTGGCCGAACTGGCGACCACCCTCGAGACCGTCGAGGCGGTTCTCGACGTGGACGAGCTGCGTCGGCGTATCGACGAACTCGAGCACCAGGCCGCCGACCCGGAGCTGTGGAACGACCAGGAGCACGCGCAGCAGGTCACCAGCCAGCTCTCGCACGCCCAGGGCGAACTCCGCCGCGTCGAGGAGCTGCGCTCCCGGCTCGACGACCTACCGGTGCTCTACGAACTCGCCGAGGGCGAGGAGGGTGAGGACCGCGCCGCCGCCATGGCCGACGCCGACGCCGAGCGGGCCGGCCTGCGCACCGACATCGAGGCGATGGAGGTGCGCACGCTCCTGTCCGGCGAGTACGACCAGCGCGACGCGCTGGTCAACATCCGCGCCGGCGCCGGCGGCGTCGACGCCGCGGACTGGGCCGAGATGCTCATGCGCATGTACATCCGGTGGGCCGACAAGCACGGCTACCCGGTCGAGGTGTACGACACCTCGTACGCGGAGGAGGCCGGCATCAAGTCCGCGACCTTCGCGATCAAGGCGCCCTACACGTACGGCACCCTGTCGGTCGAGATGGGCACCCACCGGCTCGTGCGGATCAGCCCCTTCGACAACCAGGGCCGCCGCCAGACGTCGTTCGCCGAGGTCGAGGTGCTGCCGGTCGTCGAGACCACCGACCACATCGACGTCGACGAGAACGACATCCGCGTCGACGTGTACCGCTCGTCCGGCCCGGGCGGGCAGTCCGTCAACACCACCGACTCCGCGGTGCGCCTGACCCACATCCCCACGGGTATCGTCGTCACCTGCCAGAACGAGAAGTCGCAGTTGCAGAACAAGGTTTCGGCCATGCGCGTGCTGCAGGCCAAGCTGCTCGAACGCAAGCGGCAGGAGGAGCGCGCGGAGATGGACGCGCTCAAGGGCGACGGCGGCAGCTCGTGGGGCAACCAGATGCGCTCCTACGTCCTGCACCCGTACCAGATGGTCAAGGACCTGCGCACCGAGTACGAGGTGAACAACCCGGCCGCCGTCCTCGACGGCGACATCGACGGGTTCCTCGAAGAGGGCATCCGGTGGCGCATGCGCGAGAACCAGAAGCAGAATCAATAACACGGCTACGGAGGATCCACCCTGTTTCCCGGTACCAGGCTCCTCGACTGGCTGTCGACCAGCGGTCTGCAGATCGCCCTGACCGTGCTCGGCGCTGTGCTCGTCGCGCGGTTCGTCAGCTGGACCGGCGGCCGCATCACCCGCCGCATCGACGAGACGTATCAGCAGTCCGACGCGCTGGTGCGCTCGGAGGTGACGAAACACCGGCACTCGGTGGCGCAGGTGATCACCTGGGTGGTCATCACGTTCGTCTACATCGTCGCCACCCTGAAGGTGTTCGACTACCTCGCGCTGCCCATCGGCAGCCTGGTGGCCCCCGCGACCGTCCTCGGCGCGGCGCTCGGCTTCGGCGCCCAGCGCATCGTCCAGGACATTCTCGCGGGATTCTTCATCATCACCGAACGGCAGTACGGGTTCGGTGACACGGTCCAGATCTCGGTCACCGGGGCCTCCGCCGACGCCGTCGGCACGGTCGAGGACGTCACCCTGCGCGTGACCAAGCTGCGCAACGCCGCCGGCGAGGTCATCACCGTGCCCAACGGGCAGATCAACAAGGCCGTCAACCTCTCCAAGGACTGGGCCCGCGCGGTCGTCGACGTGCCGATCCCGGTCACGGCCGACATCGCGGAGGTCAACGACATCCTGCACGAGGTCGGCGTCAATGCCTTCGAGGACGAGAAGCTGAAGGAACTGCTGCTCGACGAGCCCACCGTGATGGGCGTCGAGAGCCTCGAGGTCGACCAGGTCAGCGTTCGTATGGTCGCGCGCACCCTGCCCGGCAAGCAGTTCCAGGTGGGACGGGAACTGCGCGTGCGGGTCGCGCTCGCGTTGCGCCGGCAGGGCCTCACCGTCCATCCGCAGCTCGACACGTCCACCCCGATCCACGGGATCGAGGCGGTGCGGTGAGCGAGCCTCGCAGGTTCCACATCCCGGACCACGTCTTCGGCGGCCGGCTGCGTACCGCCACCCTGGCCCTGTGCCTCGTGTGGCTGGGGCTGTGGGTGCTCTACCTGTACCTCAACCCGGAGGAGGAACAGGGCACGGCGACGGCGCCGCCGGGCGCGGTGGTCGTCAGCGAGACGCCGTACGTGCCGTACGTGCCCGAGCCCACCACCGCCGAACCGAGCCCCACGCCGACCAGTACGGAGCCGACCCCGACGACGACCACGCCGGCGCCGACCGGGACCGGATCCACGCCCGGCGGAGCGGGTTCGCGCACCGTTCCCGAGGCCCCGGCCCCGACGACCACGACGACTCAGCCCGGCCTGCGGCTGCCCGAGATTCCGATTCCCGGCCTCGGCGATTCGTCCCCCGCCGAACCTACCGGCGAGTCGGTTCCTTAGGTCACCGTCCGATAACGGCTAGCATGGCGGCGTGATCCGCCTGGAGAATGTGTCCAAGTCGTACAAGACGTCGACCCGGCCCGCCCTCGACAAGGTGAGCGTCGAGATCGACAAGGGCGAGTTCGTCTTCCTCATCGGCCCGTCCGGTTCCGGGAAGTCGACCTTCCTGCGGCTGCTCCTGCGTGACGACACGCCCACCTCCGGTGACATCCACGTGGCGGACTTCCACGTCAACCGCCTGTCGGCGCGCCGGGTGCCCAGGTTGCGGCAGAACCTCGGCTGCGTATTCCAGGACTTCCGGCTGCTGCAGCGCAAGACGGTGGCCGAGAACGTCGCGTTCGCGCTCGAGGTGATCGGCAAGCCCCGCTCGGTCGTCGCTCGCACCGTGCCCGAGGTGCTCGACCTCGTCGGCCTGTCCGGCAAGGCCGACCGCCTGCCCACCGAACTGTCCGGCGGCGAACAGCAGCGCGTCGCGATCGCCCGGGCCTTCGTGAACCGGCCCCTGGTGCTCATGGCCGACGAACCGACCGGCAATCTCGACCCGGACACCAGCCAGGACATCATGATGCTGCTCGAGCGCATCAACCGCACGGGCACCACCGTGCTCATGGCCACCCATGACCACCACATCGTCGACTCCATGCGGCGCCGCGTGGTCGAGCTCGATCTCGGTCGGGTCGTGCGCGACGAGGCGCGCGGCGTCTACGGCGTCGGTCGCTGACCGCGCTCTCCCGCTCCCATCGCTCTCGCCCCTCCGGCAACCGAAGGACTTCGACACTCCATGCGTGCCAGCTTCATCCTGAGCGAGGTCGTCACCGGCCTGCGCCGCAACCTGACCATGACCGTCGCGATGATCCTGACCACCGCGATCTCCCTCGGCCTGTTCGGCGCGGGTCTGCTCGTCGTGCAGATGGCCGACAAGACGCAGCAGATCTTCCTCGACCGGGTCGAGGTGCAGGTGTTCCTCACCGACGACATCTCGACCCTCGACCCCGACTGCGAACAGGACATCTGCCGCACCCTGCGCTCGGACCTCGAGAACACCCCGGCGGTGGTGTCGGTGCAGTACCTCAACCGCGAGGACGCCGTCGCCGACGCGACCGAGCGGGTCTTCAAGGACCAGCCGGAGCTCGCCGAGCTCGTCAGCGCCGAGAGCTTCCCGGCCTCGTTCAAGATCAAGCTCTCGGATCCCGACCGCTTCGGGGTGATCGAGGACCAGTTCGCCGTCCGTCCCGGCGTCGACAGCGTGCTCAATCAGAAGGACCTCGTCGAGCGGCTGTTCAGCGTGCTGGGCGGCGTCCGCAACGCCGCATTCGCGATCGCCACGGTCCAGGCGGTCGCTGCGATCCTGCTCATCGCGAACATGGTGCAGATCGCCGCGTTCACCCGCCGCACCGAGGTGGGCATCATGCGGCTGGTCGGCGCCACCCGCTGGTACACCCAGCTGCCGTTCCTGCTCGAGGCCGTCGTGGCGGCCGTGATCGGCGCGGCGCTGGCGATCGCGGGGTTGTTCGTCGCGAAGGGCGCCTTCGTCGACGAGGTGCTCTCGGAGGTCTACGAGGCCAACATCGTCGCCCGCATCTCCAACAGCGACGTGCTGCTGGTCTCGCCGATCCTGGTGCTGGTGGGCGTCGGCATGGCGGCCCTGACCGCCTACGTCACCCTGCGCCTGTACGTGCGTGAATAGCCGCGCGTCGGTGCGCGGGAATATCTCGTTGCGTCCGCTACCTATGCTGTACACAGATCTGTCGGACGCATCGAGGACCGGAGGGGCCCGAAAGTGAAGGAAAAGGGCCGCAAGGTCATCGCCACGAATCGCAAGGCACGGCACAACTACACCATTCTCGACACGTACGAGGCCGGAGTCGCGCTCCTGGGCACCGAGGTCAAGAGCCTGCGCGAGGGCAAGGCGTCGCTCGTCGACGCGTTCGCCACCGTCGACGACGGCGAGGTGTGGCTGCGCGGGCTGCACATCCCCGAGTACGGGCACGGCACGTGGACCAACCACGCGCCCCGGCGCACCCGCAAGCTGCTGCTGCACCGCCGGGAGATCGACAACCTCGTCGGCAAGACCCGCGAGGGCAACCAGACCCTGGTCCCGCTGTCGATGTACTTCTCCGACGGCAAGGTGAAGGTCGAATTGGCGCTGGCCAAGGGCAAGCAGGACTACGACAAGCGGCAGGACCTGGCCCGTCGCACCGCCGAGCGCGAGGTGACCCGCGAGCTCGGCCGGCGGGTGAAGGGCATGCGCTGACGGCGATCGTGCTCGCCCTGGTGGCCGCGGTCGGCTACGGGGTGAGCGACTTCCTCGGCGGGGTCGCGTCCCGCCGGGTGGCGGCGCTGCGGTTCGTGATCGTCTCGTACCCGCTGTCGCTGCTGCTGGTGCTCGCCGTCGCGCCGCTCGTGGGCGGCGACCTCACCCCCGAGTCCCTCGGCTGGGGTGCGGCGGCCGGTGTCGCCGGCGGGCTCGCGATCTGGTGGTTCTATCTCGCGCTCGCCGCGGGCCCGATGTCGGTGGTGTCCCCGCTCACCGCCGTGCTCGTGGCCGGTATCCCGGTGCTCGTCGGGATCGCGGCGGGGGAGCGGCCCGGACCGGTCGCCTACGCCGGCATCGCGATCGCCCTCGTCGCCGTCGTGCTGGTCAGTCGCGAATCGAAGGAAGGCGTCGCCGGGGACGAGCAACCCCGATTCACCGCGACCGTGGCGTGGCTGACCGTCGGCTCCGGAGTCGCGTTCGCGCTGATGTTCGTCGCGCTGCACCGCGTCCCCGCGGGCACCGGCCTGTGGCCCCTCGGCATGTCCCGGCTCACGGCGACACTCGTCGTGTGGGCGGTGGCCCTGGGCGTGCGGCAGATGATCCGGCCGCCGAGCCGGGTCTATCCGCACATCATCGCGGTCGCGGTGCTGGACGTGATCGCCAACGGTGCGCTGATGTTCGCCTTCCAGGGCGGCATGCTGTCGCTGGTGAGCGTCATCGGCGCGCTGTACCCGGCGGCGACCGTGCTGCTGGCGATGGTCGTGCTGGGCGAGCGCATCGGGCGGGGCCAGATGACCGGAATGGTGCTCGCCCTCACCGCCGTCGGCATGATCACCGCGGCCGCCTGAGGGCTGTGAGCCACGTCATTCGCATCACGGTGGAAATGGGAATGACGGAGGGGGGTCCGCGCGTTAGAGTGGGTAGTCCTGCGAAGGCCGCAGGTACGTACGGGGCTGAACGGTTTCGACTGCGTACGTTGAGCTAGGGGAAGCGTGTCGGTGCAGGCAAGAGACCACCGTAAGCGTCGCTGCAAACCAATAAGCGCCGAGTCTACTCAGCGCGAGTACGCCCTCGCTGCCTAAGCGAGTGCGTCTCTGTCAGACCGGGTGTGCTCCCGCCCCGGATCCTGGCATCGACTAGGGAGCTCCACCGTACGGCTCGGTCGCGGAGCCGGACGGGACAACAAACAGCGACTGGGATCGTCATCTCGGCTTGTTCGCGGGACCGGGAGATCCAAGTAGAGACATAGCGAACTGCACACGGAGAAGCCCTGGCGAGGCGGCGGAGGACCCGGGTTCGATTCCCGGCAGCTCCACCGGAAACGCGAAGGACCCCGGCCACCCGGCCGGGGTCCTTCGCATATGCCGGACCTCTACGGTTACCGGCATGGAGTACAAGCCGACGGCCGTCGTCGCCGCGGGCGGCGCGGTGGGTGCCGTCACCCGATACGCGCTGTCCGTGCAATTCCCCGGCATCTGGACGATCGCGGCGATCAACATCGCCGGTTCGCTGCTGCTCGGCGTCGTCGCAGCAATGCTCGGTCCCGACCGGCTGTGGCGCCTGTTCCTCGGCGTCGGTGTGCTCGGCGGGTTCACCACCTTCTCCACGTTCGCCGTCGACGCGGTCCGCCACCCCGCGACTGCCGTCGTCTATGTGGCCGTGACGCTCGTGGGGGCACTCGCGGCGGCGCGCGCCGGCATGGCGGCCGGCGAGGCGTGGCGGCACCGGACGGCCCGATGACCGTCCTGCTCGTCGCCCTGGGCGGCGGTGCCGGAGCGGTCCTGCGCTATCTTGCCGGCCGGCACGTCCGCTCCTACCGCAGCGTCCCGGTGGCGACCCTGACCGTCAACGTCCTCGGTTGCCTGCTGCTCGGTGTGCTGTCCGGGGCTGCGCTCGCGCCCTCGACGTTCGCGCTGCTCGGCACGGGGTTCTGCGGGGGCCTGACCACCTACTCGACGTTCGCCGTCGAGACGGTCGGTCTCGTCCGGGTGCGCCGCCCGGTCACCGCGACGGTGTATGCGGCGGTGAGCGTGCTCGCCGGCACGGCCGCGGCCTGGGCCGGGTATGCCCTCACGTCCTGAACGACGGCGATCGGCGCGCGCCGGGCACGCCGGGCGGGCAAGATGAGCAGGGCAAGGTCGGGTGGACGAGGAGGTCACATGGCGCACGAACGAGCGGGACAACCGGCGGCGGCGGAGGATCTGGAGGACCTCGCGCACCTGGTCACCGCGTACTACACGGTGACGCCGGACCCGCAGGATCCGATGCAGCAGGTGGCCTTCGGCACCTCCGGTCACCGCGGTTCCAGCCTCGACGGCGCCTTCAACGAGCAGCACATCCTCGCCACCACCCAGGCGATCGTCGAGTACCGGGCGGCGCAGCAGATCACCGGTCCGCTGTTCCTCGGCCGCGACACCCACGCGTTGTCGGAGCCGGCGTGGACGAGCGCACTCGAGGTGCTCGCCGCCAACGGCGTCGACGTGGTGATCGACGCTCGCGACCGCTACACGCCGACCCCGGCCGTGAGCCACGCGATCCTGCGGCACAACGCCGGCGCTGGATCCGGTGCCCGCGCCGACGGCATCGTCGTCACCCCGTCGCACAATCCACCCCGCGACGGCGGCTTCAAGTACAACCCGCCGCACGGCGGGCCCGCCGACACCGATGCGACGTCGGCGATCGCGGCGCGCGCCAACGAACTGCTCGCCGCGGGGCTGAACGGGGTGCGCCGGGTGCCCGCCGTCCGGGCGCTCGCCGACGCCGGCCGGCACGATTTCCTCGCCGCCTACATCGACGACCTGCCGAACGTCGTGGATCTCGACGCCGTCCGCGACGCCGGGTTGCGCGTCGGCGCCGATCCGCTCGGCGGCGCCAGCGTCGACTACTGGGGCGAGATCGCCGAGCGGCACCGGCTGGACCTGACCGTCGTCAACCCGCTCGTCGACGCCACCTGGCGGTTCATGACCCTCGACACCGACGGCAGGATCCGGATGGACTGCTCGTCGCCCAACGCGATGGCGTCGCTGATCGGCGCCCGCGACCGCTACGACCTGGCGACCGGCAACGACGCCGACGCCGACCGGCACGGCATCGTCACCCCCGACGGGGGGCTGATGAACCCGAACCACTACCTCGCGGTCGCCATCGACTACCTGTACCGGCACCGGTCCGGATGGTCGGCCGAGGCGAAGGTCGGCAAGACCCTCGTGAGCTCGTCGATGATCGACCGCGTGGCCGCGGGCCTGGGCCGGGGTCTGCTCGAGGTGCCGGTGGGCTTCAAGTGGTTCGTTCCCGGCCTGCTCGACGGCAGCCTCGGCTTCGGTGGAGAGGAGAGCGCCGGCGCCTCCTTCCTGCGGCGCGACGGCTCGGTGTGGACCACCGACAAGGACGGCATCCTGCTGGCCCTGCTCGCGTCCGAGATCACCGCCGTGACCGGCACGACCCCCTCCCGGCGCTACGCCGAGCTCGCCGAGCGCTACGGCGACCCGTCGTACGCCCGGGTCGACGCGCCCGCGACGCGCGAGCAGAAGGCCGTCCTGGCGAAGCTCTCGCCCGGCCAGGTCGACGCCACCGAACTCGCCGGCGAGCCGATCACCGCGACCCTCACCGCCGCGCCGGGCAACGGTGCCGCGCTCGGGGGCCTGAAGGTCACGACGGAGAACGCGTGGTTCGCGGCCCGGCCCTCCGGCACCGAGGACGTGTACAAGATCTACGCCGAATCGTTCCTCGGCCCGGAGCATCTCGCCCGCGTCCAGGACGCGGCGCGGGACCTGGTGTCCCACGTCCTCGGCTGAGCCCGCACCGGCGGGACGCGCCCGCCCTCCCGGTCGTGCGCGTCGCTAACATCAGGCCATCATGCGAACACGCGACGCCGCCCTGCCGCGGGAGATCTGGGTCCTGGTCAGCGCGGCCTTCGTCATCGCCCTCGGCTTCGGTCTCGTCGCACCCGCGCTGCCGCAGTTCGCGCGCAGCTTCGGGGTGGGGGTCACCGCGGCGTCCGTCGTCATCTCGGCGTTCGCGGCGATGCGCCTGCTGTTCGCCCCCGCGAGCGGAAACCTCGTGCAGCGGCTGGGGGAGCGGCCGGTGTACACCGCCGGTGTGCTCATCGTGGCGCTGTCCACCGGCGCCTGCGCCTTCGCGACGGACTACTGGCAGCTGCTGCTGTTCCGGGCGCTCGGCGGCATCGGCTCCACCATGTTCACCGTCTCGGCGCTCGGGTTGCTGATTCGCATCTCGCCGCCGAACGCGCGGGGCCGGGTGTCGGGGCTCTACGCGACGAGCTTCCTGCTCGGCAACATCGGTGGCCCCCTCGCCGGGGGCGCCCTGGTCGGGCTGGGCCTGCGGGCACCGTTCCTCATCTATGCGGTGGCGCTGCTCGTCGCGGCGGCGGTCGTGTTCGTGAGCCTGCGTCACTCCGCGCTTGCCGTGCCGGACTCCGGCGGCGCCATGCCGGTGATGCGGCTGCGGGAGGCTCTGCGGTCGCCGGTGTACCGGGCCGCGCTCGGGTCGAACTTCGCCAACGGCTGGGTCGTCTTCGGCGTGCGGGTGGCGATGGTGCCGCTGTTCGTCGTGGAGGTCCTCGGGCGCGATGCCGGCCTCGCCGGGGTGGCACTGACGGTGTTCGCCGTGGGCAATGCCCTGGTCCTGATGGTCTCCGGGCGGTTGTCCGACCGGTTCGGCCGCCGCCCGTTCGTCCTGCTGGGGCTGGTGGTGTGCGGGACCAGCACGATCGCGATGGGCCTCACCACGAACCTCGCGCTGTTCTTCGCGACGTCGCTGCTGGCCGGCGTCGGGTCCGGCCTGATGAACCCGGCCCAGCAGGCGTCCGTCGCCGACGTGGTCGGCAGCAGGGCGCGCGGGGGCCCGGTGCTGGCGACGTTCCAGATGACCGCGGATGTGGGGGCGGTGATCGGACCGGTCGCCGCCGGGATCCTGGCGCAGCAGGTGTCGTACGGGGCCGCCTTCGCCGTGACCGGCGCCGTCATGCTGCTCGTCGCCGTGCCCTGGGCGCTGGCGCCGCGGCCCGCCCGGAAACCCACAGTGACCGAAGCCACGGAGATCTGACCCCAGTCGTCGGTACTGTCGAAGGGGTGTGGATTCCCCTGTTCAGCCTGATCGCCCGGCTCGGTCTCGCTGCCGTGTGGTTGATCTCCGGATGGATCAAGTTCGCCGATCCGTCACAGACCGTCGTGGCCGTCCGCGCATACCAGTTGTTGCCCGAGGCGCTCGTACGGCCCGTTGCGGCCGGTCTGCCGATCCTCGAACTCGTGCTCGGCCTGCTGCTGCTGATCGGACTCGCGGTGCGCGCCGCAGCGGTCGTGGGCGCGGCTGCGCTGCTGACCTTGATCGCGGTGATCGCCTCGGTCTGGGCCCGCGGCCTGTCCATCGACTGCGGATGCTTCGGCGGCGGTGGAGCGGCGGACGTGAACGGCTGGGACTACGCCGGGGAGATCGCACGAGACCTCGGCTTCCTCGCCCTGGCCGGGTGGTTGACGGTGTTCCCACGCAGTCCGTTCGCGCTCGGTCTCGGCTCACGGGCGAGGCTCTCAGCACGCACTCAGCCCGCGATGGCAGAGTGATCCCGCATCGATCCCCGAGCAGCGAAGGGCAGATTCCGTGAGCGCGAAGAAGGTCAAACCGGTCAAGTACACGCCGGAGCCGACGTCGAGCAAGTCCACCTTCATCCTCGGCGGCATCGCGGTCCTGGTCATCGCGGTGCTGGTCATCGGGGGGGTGTTGTGGCAGTCGAACCGGGGCAAGGCCCGCAACGAGGGCTACGGGACGGTGCAGAACACCGCGGTGCAGGTGGAGCTGCAGGACGACGGTGTCATCGTGCTCGGTCTTCCCGACGCCGCGACCACGATCGACCTGTTCGAGGATCCGCTGTGTCCGTACTGCGCCGAGCTCGAGCACAAGCACGGCCAGGAACTCGCGCAGGCGGTCGACGCCGGCGACGTCGCCGTGCGGTACCACATGCTCGCGTTCCTCGATCAGCTCTCCGCGAGCGGCGACTACTCGACCCGCGCGGTCGCGGCCGGCCAGTGTGTCGCCCAGACCGGTGATGCGACGGCGTTCTCCGCGTTCCACGCCGCGTTGCTCTCGCCGGAGAACCAGCCCGCCGAGCGGAGCGACAGCGACCTCACCAACGCCGAGCTGGCACAGATGGCGCGGGACGCCGGGGCGTCCGACGAGGCGGCGCAGTGCGTCGCCGACGGCGCGCGCGTCGAGCAGGCCGCCGTCGACGCGGAGGCGGGACGGCAGGCGCTCGCGGCGGCGGGCGCGTCCGGCACCCCCGCGGTGGTGCACAACGGCACGGTGATCGACGCCCTCGGCAACGACAACTGGGTGGCCGAACTCGGCTGAGGCGGCGGCGACGGTGGTCGGCCGTCCGACCACCGTCGCCCGCACTGTCGCCGCTGACCAGGCGATTTGTTGTCGTCGACGGCGATGGTGTAATTTTCTTCTCGCACCGGGGAGTGAATCCCGGGTGACGATCCAAGTACGGGGCTATGGCGCAGCTGGTAGCGCACCACACTGGCAGTGTGGGGGTCAGGGGTTCGAGTCCCCTTAGCTCCACCATCACCGCGAGAGGCGAGAGTGAATGCTCTCGCCTCTCGTCGTGAGAGGCCACCGCGGGTGGCCCGATTGTTCTGCACGGGGCTATGGCGCAGCTGGTAGCGCACCACACTGGCAGTGTGGGGGTCAGGGGTTCGAGTCCCCTTAGCTCCACTCCCTCCGGCTCTCTCCGGATTCTTCTCCCACCGCGGCGGCCCCCTTCTCCGGGCAATGCCGACATTTTTCACCCTCGGAACCTGCTCCACGCTCTCGTCCGGCGGCGCACACTGTGAAGGATCGCTTCGAAAACGGGAGAGGTGAGCTGTCGTGTCCGAAGGTTCGAGCGTTACCCCGGGTTCTCCAACCGGTGCGGGTGCCACGGCCGGTGCAGGTTCGACGGCCGGCACAGGTTCGACGGCTGGTGCAGGTGCCACCGCCGGTGCAGGTTCCACGGCAGCGGCGGGTGCGTCCGCGCGCCACGGTGGTGGTGCCCACGAGGCCGGCGGCCCCGCCGCGGTCCGCCACGACAGTGGACCTGCAACGGGGTCCGGCCTGAAGCAGGGCTTCGCCGCGGGCACGTCGATCGCGGCCGGCATCCTGCTCGCGACGGTCGGCGTCCTGCAGGTTCTGCAGGGTATCGCCGCGATCGCCAAGGACGACATCATCGTGGTCGGCCAGGAGTACACCTTCTCCTGGAGCGTCTCGGCGTGGGGCTGGGTGCATCTGATCCTGGGCATCCTCGTGGCCGTGATCGGTCTCGCTCTCGTCACGGGAGCCACGTGGGCGCGCGTCGCCGCGATCGTCATCGCGGCGCTGTCGATCATCGCGAACTTCCTGTGGTTGCCCTACTACCCGGGATGGTCGCTCGCGATCATCGCGATCGACGTGGTGGTGATCTGGGCGGTGTCCACCTGGGACGCCGATCGCACCTGGGACGCCGGTCGCACCGAGCCGGGCTACCGCCCCTGATCAACCCTCGTACAGCCGGCGCACCACCTCGGCGCAGCGCGCGAGCACCCGCTCCCGCAGCGGGCGTCCGTGCGCGTCGACCTCCGTGGGCGGCAGCGGTGCGGGCAGCACGGTGAACCGGCGGATGCGTTCCCAGCGGCCGAGCTCCGCATTGAGCCGGGCGACGGCGGCCGCGGCCTCGGCCGGGGGGATCGCCCGGCCCGAGGTGGGGACCACCAGTCCTACGCAGTAGGGGCGGTGCTCGCCCACCACGACGAGGTCCGCGCCGGGCAACAGTGCCCGGAACCGGCGTGCGACGGCGACCGGCGCGACGTACTTGCCGGTGGAGGTCTTGAACACCTCCTTCTTGCGGGCGCGCAGGGTGACGAAACCGTCGTCGTCGACGACGGCGCGATCGCCGGTGTGGAACCACCCGTCGCGGTCGAGGACCGCGGCGGTGCGCTCGGCGTCGTCGTGGTATCCGGACATGACGGCGGGGCTGCGGACGAGCAGTTCCCCGTCGGCGGCGATGCGCACCTGCGTGCCGGGCAGCGGCCGGCCCATCGAACCGAGGCGCCGGCTGTCCGGGCGGTTGACGCAGCACGGACCCGCGGTCTCGGTGAGGCCGTATCCCTCGAGTGCCGGCACGCCGGCCCCTTCGAACCACTCGGCCAGCGGACGGTCGAGCCGCGCCGAGCCGGAGATCACGAACCGCAACCGGCCCAGATCCGCGGCACCGGACTCCACGCCGGCGCGGATCTTGCCCAGCACGTGGGGAACGGACCCGAGGAATGTCGGCCGGACCTCGCCGAGGCGCTGCACGACCCGATCGGCACGGCCGTCGACGATCGTCGGCACGCCCAGGTGCACGCCCACGAACAGCAGCGCACGTCCGAAGACGTGGGAGAGCGGCAGCCACAGCAGTTGCAGGTCCGAGGGCGTGAGCATGCCCAGGCGGGCCATGGCCCGGGCCTCGTAGGTGACGGCGGCGTGCGGCAGGCACGCGCCCTTGGCGGTGCCGTCGGAGGCGGAGGTGTAGATCAGGGTGGCCAGGTGGTCGGGCGTCACGCCCGCGATGCGGGCCGCGACCGCTCCGGGATCGGCGGCCAGGAGCCGTCGGCCCTCGGCCTCGAGTTCGCCGAGCCGGTCCAGGTGCAGCACCGGCGCGGTGGGCAGCGGCCGGTCGGTGAAGGTCAGCACGCTGCCCGAGTGCCGGAGCAGTGCCACCACCTCCGTCGGCGGGGTGGCGGGATAGACCGGCACGGTGACCGCCCCGGCGCACACGATCGCGAGGTCGGCGAGGATCCACTCGTAGCTGGTGGCGGCGCAGACGGCGACGTGCGCGCCCGGGCGAATTCCACGGCCGATCAACCCGGCGGCGAGGGCGGTGACCCGGCCGGCCACCTCGGTCCACGACACGCTCGTCCAGTCGTCGCCGCTGGGGTGCCGGAATGCCTCCGCGTAGGGCGTGCGGGCCACCCTGTCGAGCAGCAGCCGCGGCACGGTGCGGGCCGGTTCACCCATCGCTGCTCGTCAATCCGCCGGGCCGCAGGGAGCGGCCGATCGCGCGGGCCGCGGTGCGGACCAGTTGGGACAGTGCGGTGACCTGCGCGGTGTCCGCGGCGGCGACGATCGACAGCGCCGCGATCGCGACGCCGGGCCGCTCGAAGATCGGTGCGGCCACGGAGACCGCCTCCATCGTCACCTGCCGGTCGCTCACCGCGATCTCGGAGCGGCGTACCTCGGCCAGGACCCGGCGCAGCTCGGCGGGGGAGGTGAGGGTGCGTTCGGTGAACCGCTCCAGCGGCCGGGCCAGCACCTCCTCCTGAACGGAGCGCGGTGCGAACGCGAGCAGCACGAGTCCCAGGCCGGACGCGTGGATGGGAAAGGGGCTGCCGACCCGGGTGAGGGTCTTCACCGCCCGCTGACCGCGCAGGCGTTCGACGAACACCACTTCGGTCCCCTCACGCACACCGAGCTGCACGTTCTCCTGGGTGATCTGCGACAGGTCCTCCATCACGGGCAGCGCCAGCTCACGCAGCAGCGTGCCGCGCGGCGCGAGCGCCGCGACCTGCCACAGCCGGAGGCCGATGCTGAATCGGCCGGACGAGTCGCGTTCCAGCGCGCCCCACTCGGTGAGATCCCCGGCGAGCCGGTGCACCGTGGTGAGCGGCAGGCCGGTGCGCCGGGAAATCTCGCTCAGGGTCAGGTTGGGTTGCTCGCGCGTGAACGCCTCCAGGAGGGTGAGCGCGCGTACCGTGACGGAACCGGTGGCCGGGCGGGCGGCGCCGGTGGGGGTCACGGTGTGCTCACCCCTTCCTCGGGAACTGCTCCGGTCAGGCCGGTTCGACTCTGAGCGGAATGCTAGCCCAGCCCTTGAGCGTGTTGTTCGGTTGCGGCACCGGATCCCCGGCCGGTTCGATCCGCCGGATCCGCTGTGCCAGCGCGGTGAGCAGCACCTCGGCCTCGAGCCGCGCGATCGGCTGACCGACGCACTGGTGGATGCCCATGCCGAACGCGACGTGTCCGCCGGCGGAGCGGTGGATGTCGACGATGTGCGCATCGGGTCCCCATCGCCGTTCGTCGCGGTTGGCGGCGCCGAGGAACAGCAGGACCTTGCGGCCCTCGCCGATGGGGACGCCGGCCACCTCGGTGTCGGTGGAGGTGGTGCGGAAGAAGGTCTGCACGGGCGATTCCCAGCGCAGCGCCTCGTCGAATGCGAACTTCGAAAGCGCCGGCCGGGCGTGCAGCGCCTGCCACTGCCCGGGGAACCGCGTCATGGCGTAGACGGTGTTGGCGATGCCGTGAACGGTGGTGTCCACGCCGGCGGTGAGCAGGGATCGAACGAGCATAGGCGCCTGTTCGGCGGTGATGTCACCACGGTCGGCGGCCGCCCAGATCTGCGCGCCGAACCCGCCCGGCGCGAGATTCTCCCGCCGGCACGACTCCGCGACCCACTCCTGCGTCGGCCCGGACGCGGCGAGTGCCTTCTCCACGCGGTCGTTGCGGGGCCCGAAGGCGTTGAACGCCATGGCGCCGTACGGCAACAGATGCTCGCGGCCGTCCTCCCGGATCCCCACCGCGTCCGGGAACACCCGCAGGGGGAACACCTCGGCGAGATCGGTGACGGCGTCGAACTCACCACGGGCCACGAGCGCGTCGGCCAGGGCGTCGGCCTCGGCTTCGAACCCGGCGCGTAGCGCGCGCACGGTGCGCGGCGAGACGACGGCCCCCATGGCCGCCCGCACCACCGTGTGGTCCGGCGGGTCGGCCTCGAGCAGCAGGCTCGGGGTACGCCACGGCGTCTCGTGGGCGAAGTCGGCGAGGCCGACCCCTCGTTCGGAGACGAAGGTGCGCCAGTCGGTGAGGCAGGCGTGGACCTCCTCGAACCTGCCCATCGCGTACACGTCGTATCGGGGCAGGTACACCACCGGTCCGGCGGCGCGCAGCCGGGCGTGGAACTCGTACGGGTCGGCGAGGACGGCGTCGTCGAACGGGTCGTCGTCGAGGGTGGGCGGGTGCATTGCGACGGTCACGGCGGTCACCTCGGGATTCGGGCAGTCAGAGTTCGAGAACCAGGCGGGGGCAGGCGGCGCGGGACACGCAGATCAGCATGGTGTCGTGCGCGGCCTGTTCTTCGGGGGTCAGCAGCGAGTCGCGGTGGTCCACCGTGCCGGCGAGCACGGTGGTCTCGCAGGTGCCGCAGGTACCTTCGCGGCAGGACGAGAGCACCTGCACACCCGCGGCGGCGACGGCGTCCAGGACGCTCTCGTCGGGCGCGACGGTGACGGTGGTACCGCTCAGGGCCAGCTCCACCTCGAAGCCGTCCGAGCGTACCGGAGCGGACTGTTCCTTCGCGGCGAACCGTTCGATCCGCAGCGACCCGGCGGGCCGGTCGGCGCAGGCGGTGGTGACGGCGTCGAGCAGCCCGGCGGGGCCGCAGCAGTAGACGAGGGTGCCGGGACGCGGGTCCCCGAGCAGCGACGGCAGATCGAGCCGGCCCCGTTCGTCCTGCGGCACGAGGGTGACCCGGCCCGGGTAGCGGGTGACGAGGTCGTCGGCGAACGCCATCGAGGCGCGGCGGCGGCCTCCGTAGACGAGGGACCAGTCGGCGCCGGCCGCCTCGGCCGCGGCGATCATCGGCACTATCGGGGTGATCCCGATCCCGCCGGCGAGGAAGAGGTAGCGCGGCGCCGGGGCGAGGTCGAAGTTGTTGCGGGGTCCGTGAACGCGGACGCGGTCACCGACGGCGAGTTTGTCGTGCACGTACTGCGAGCCGCCGCGGCCGTCGGCCTCGCGCAGGACGGCGATGCGCCACGTCCCGGTGTCGGCCGGGTCGCCGCACAGCGAGTACTGACGGACGAGGTCCTCGTCGAGCACGAGATCGATGTGCGCGCCGGGACTCCACGGCGGCAGGGGCCCGCCGTCCGGGTGCCGCAGGCGCAACGCGACGACGCCGTCCGCGGGTTCCGTCCGCTCGACGATTTCGAGGTCGGTGCCGAATTCGTTTGCCGGGGAGTTGTTTTCCGGAAATGTCATGGTCGGGTCCTTACGCGTGAGCGACTTCGCGGGTCGGTTCGGGCGGCCGGGGGAGGGCGTCGGCGTGGCCGACGGGATGAGCGAGCAGCCAGTCCCACAGCGTGACGGGATCCTCGGCGACGTGCCGGGCACCGCAATGGCACGTTCCCTCGAGGCGGTCGGAGCCGGGCAGCCACACGACGCGCATCACGTTGGGCCCGCGCAGCATCCGGTTCGGTTGCGAGGACATCGGTTACCTCGTCTCGGCGAGGGTGCCGCCCGCCGTCATCGCCTGCAGGATCCGCCGCGCGGCCAGAGCGCCGGCGTCGATGTTGATGCTCAGTTCCTGGTACCCCTCTGGTTCGGTGGCGAGCACCTGTTCGAGCCGGTCGAGCGCGACGACGTCCTGCAGCACGACGGTGCGGTTGTTCTCGCGCAGGAACTCGGTGACCTTCTCGTCCTCGAGCGCAAAATCCCTTGCCACCGACCAGAAATCGTGAGTGGAGTGTTCGGTCTCCGGGGTGATCGCGTAGACCACCTCGACGTGGAACGCGTCGCTGTCGGGTCCGGTCTCGGGCGGCAGCACGCCGACGGGCGCGATCCGGCTGTGCAGCAGGTACAGGCACGGCGGGTGGTACTCGATGTCCTGCCACCGGGTGATGCGGCCCTCGAGGCCGGTCGATTCGGCGTAGAAGGGCGGGCATTCCGCGTCGGCGATGTGCCGGGAGACGTAGACGATCCCGGCCTCGTCGTCGACCTCGGTGGTGATGGGGGTCTCGGCCACCTCGGGGGTGCCGATGTAGCCGCCGTGCAGGTACGTCTCGTGGGAGAGGTCCATCAGGTTGTCGACGAGCAGGCTGTAGCGCGCCCGCAGCGGCTCCATGCCCGAGGCCACGGCGTAGCCGGGCGCGTCGAGCCACGGCGCCCGGGGGATGCGGGTCGGATCGGGCTCGGCCGGACGGTCCGGGTCGGCGATCCAGATCCACACGAACGAGTCCTGCTCGACCACCGGGTACGACTTCAGTCGCGCGGTGCGGGGCACCCGCTTCTGGCCCGGCACGGCCACGCAGCCGCCGTCGGACCCGTAGGTGAAGCCGTGGTAGCCGCATACGACCGTGTCGCCCGCGAGGCGGCTCGGCGCCTGCGAGAGCGGGAAGCGGCGGTGCACGCACCGGTCCGACATTGCGGTGACCTCACCGGATTCGGTGCGCCAGAACAGGATCGGCTCGTCGCAGATGGTCCGGGCGAACAGTTCCCGGTCGATCTCGCGGCCGTAGGCGGCCACATACCACTGGTTCCGGGCGATCTTCGTCATGGTTGTCTCGTCTCCACGGGGATGGTTCCGGTCCGAGCGACCGGCGGATGCCTCCACCGTGACGGGCGGCACGTGACGGGCGCCACCCGACTTCCGGATGGCGGAAAGTCGGGCGGTGCCCTTCCGGTATCCGGAAGGAGGGTGGATTCGTTGTGATCCGATCCATCACGCTCCTCGCAGGTGACTCGCCTCACATCCTTCGAACAGGGGCCCGATACATGGCAATCGATCTACGTGAACGCATCGACACCAGCCCGATGACGCGCTTCCAATGGGGCGCGGTGGCGATCTGCGTGCTGCTCAACGTCCTCGACGGCTTCGACGTGCTCGTCATGGCCTTCACCGCCCAGTCGGTGTCCCAGGAGTGGGGCCTGTCCGGTTCGGCGCTCGGCCTGCTGCTCAGCGCAGGCCTGTTCGGCATGGCCGCGGGCTCGCTGTTCCTCGCGCCGTGGGCCGACACGATCGGCCGCCGCGGCATGATCCTGCTCTGCCTGGGGATCGCGTCGATCGGCATGCTTGCCTCCGCGGTCAGCCAGAGCGCCCTGCAGCTGGGGCTGCTGCGCGCCCTCACCGGCGTCGGCATCGGGGGAATCCTCGCCAGCAGCAACGTCATCGCCAGCGAGTACGCCTCCAACCGGTGGCGCGCGCTGGCGGTGAGCCTGAACTCCACCGGCTACGCCGTCGGCGCCACCGTCGGCGGCATCATCGCCGTCGTGCTGCAGAACTCCTACGGATGGCGATCCGTCTTCCTGTTCGGCGGCGTCTGCACCGCGGTGATCATCCCGGTCGTGTACCTCCGCCTGCCCGAATCCCTCGACTTCCTGCTCGCCCGGCGGCCCGCCCACGCCCTCGCCCGCATCAACGCGTTCGCGGTCCGCGCCGGGCACCAGCCGCTCGCCGCGCTGCCCGCGCCGCGACAGGCCGACGATTCCGGGCCGCGGTCCGGCGTCAGGGTCGGCAGCCTCCTCGCACCGCGGCAGCGTCGCTCGACGCTGCTCGTCTGGGCCGCGTTCTTCCTGACCATGTTCGCCTTCTACTTCGTGACGAGCTGGACGCCGAAGCTGCTCGTCGAAGCGGGCCTGTCGGCCGACCAGGGCATCACCGGGGGCGTGCTGCTGAACCTCGGCGGCATCTTCGGCGCAACGCTGCTCGGCGCGCTGTCCGCGCGATTCGCGCTGAAGCGGGTCCTGGCGTCGTACATGGTGATCGCCGGCGCTCTGCTCGTGGTCTTCGTCCCCGCCACCGTCGCGGTGGTCGTCGCGTTCGCCCTCGGCGCCCTCATCGGCGTGTTCGTCAACGGGTGCATCGCGGGCCTGTACGCGATCACGCCCTCGGTGTATGCGCCGTCGGTGCGGGCGACCGGCGTCGGCTGGGGCATCGGCGTCGGCCGGCTCGGGGCCATCGCCTCGCCGATCGTCGCCGGTGCGCTGCTCGACCTGCACTGGTCGCCCACCCAGCTCTACCTGCTCGTCGCCGGCGCCCTCGTGCTCGCCGCCGTCGCCGTGGGACGGCTGCGGTTCGAGGCGCACACCGCCGACGCCCGGTCCGCCGACACACCCGCCTCGGTGGCCACACACTGATCGGCGGGGCCGGTCGCCGGGCCGCGCGCGCTATCGTGACCGGAGTGAACACCCCGATCCCGGCCCCCGACACGCTGATCACGAATCTGCGGGACGTACTGGTCGGGCCGCTCACCGAGATCGGCCAGCGCTTCTCGGCGCTGCTCACCGACCTGGTCCCGCACACCGCCCTGGTGATCTTCACGCGGGAATGCACCGGCCGGCCCCGCAAGGTGGCCGGCGACCCGGCGATCGTCGACCGCGTGACCATCGCCGAACTCGACCGCGTCCGAAGCGAACTCGCGACCGGGCAGATCCGTCGCGGCCCGGCCCGGATCGCGGGCCGGGACCGCGACGTGTGGGCGATCCTCGACGCCACCGACACGCTGCTCGTGCTCGTCCCGGGCGGTGCCCGCACCGGCTCGATTCCCCTCGAGCTGGTCCGGGCCCTGTTCGCCGTGGTGGCCACCGGCATCCAGCTGCAGGTCCGCAACGCCAGCCCGGCGTACCTCGCCGAATCCCGCGCCGCCTCCTCCGAACGCGCACGGACCGTTGCCGAGCTCACCGAGGCCCATGCGATGACGCTCGAGTCGATCCTCGCGACGCTGCGGTCGAGGGACCTCGACGACACCCGGGCCCGCATCACCGCACGCGAAACCGCCACCAATGCCCTCATCGGGCTGCGCTCGGCCGTCGACCGGCACCGCGAACTCGCCGAGGAGGCGGTGACCACCGCCTTCGCTAGGCTGCACGGTGAACTGCGCGGTCTGCTCCGGCACCGCGAGGTGGTCCTCGAGATGGTCGCCCCGCCGGTGGACGGGCGGGCGCTGCCGGGCGAGGTCGCGCATGCGGCCCGGGCCCTCGCCCGCGGCGCGGTCCTCGCGATGTCCGCGCAGGCGAACCTCGGCCGCGTCCGGGTCGCCTGGAACTGCGACGGAACCGACCTGCTGATCGACATCCGGGACGACGGTGACGGCGAGGCCGACGCCGCCGACCTCGCGCGGCAGCTACGGGACCGGGCCGAAACCCTCGGCGGCACCGTGGAGGCCGAGTCCACGCCCGGCTGGGGCTGCCGGGTCGCGGCCCGGCTACCGCTCGACATGCCCGCACCCGTGGCCGGCAGCCCCGCACTCGAGGCGCTGGCGGTCCTCGCGCCACGCGAGGTGGAGGTGCTCGAGCACCTCGTCGCGGGCCGGCGGAACCGGGTGATCGCCGAGCGGCTCGGTGTCAGCGAGTCGACGGTCAAGTTCCACGTGGCCTCGGTGCTCCGCAAGCTCGGGGTGAGCACCCGCGGCGAGGCGGCCGCGCTCGGCGCCGAGGCGGGGATCAAGGCCGCGGGCTGACGTCCGTCCCGCGCGTCCACTCGGCCGCCCGCGCCACGATCTCGGCGGCGACGTCGGCGGGCTCGGCGTCGATGCCGACGACGATCGCCGCCTCGTCGGGTTCGAGCGGCTCGAACGTGTCGAACTGCGAGTCCAGCAGGTCGGCCGGCATGTAGTGGCCGCGCCGCGTGCGGAGCCGTTCCCGGATCTGCTCGCGCGTGCCCGCCAGGTGCACGAAGACCACGTTCTCGCCGGCGAGGTCGTCCCGGTAGCGGCGGCGCAGCGCCGAGCACGTCACCACCCCCGGCCTGCCCCGGCCGGTGTGGTCCCGGATCCACGCGCCGACCGCCGCGAGCCACGGCGCCCGGTCCGCGTCGCTGAGCGGCCGGCCGGCGGCCATCTTCTCCACGTTGGCACGCGGATGCAGGTCGTCGCCCTCGAGCAGGTCCCATCCGGTGGCCTCGGCGACGAGTGCCGCGACGGTCGATTTGCCGGAGCCGGACACCCCCATGACGACGAGAATCGGCGGGCCGGGGTGGCCGGGTGAGTCCATTCGTGCCTCCCTGGTCGGCGCCTGCGTCGCGTCGCGGCGCAGGCGGGTCGCGTCAGCGCCCCAGCATGCCCCACCGGGCCGACCGATCCACGGCGGCGCGGCGCGAGCGGCGCTCGGACTCCGACATGCCACCCCAGATGCCGTACGGCTCACCGACTTCCAGTGCGTGGGTGCGGCAGCGCTCGAGAACCGGACACCGGGCGCAGACGAGCTTGGCGCGGTACTCGCGCAGTTCGCGTGCGCGGCCACGTTCCCCCTCGGGATGGAAGAAGGCCGACGACTCGTGGCCCCGGCACGCCGCGTGCAGCTGCCAGTCCCAGCTTTCGCTGCGGGGGTGGGGGAGGGTCACCGTGTTGGCGATCGACATTGCACTCCTCGGGCCTGCGAGGGGTCGCCTCGCCTGGACGCTGCGCCCTGTGAGGGCGGTCATACCGAAGCTTAGCCGGACTTCCGTACTCGATCAACGACACTTCGGCATTTCGGGGTCGAAAGTGCGGGACTGGTCTTTCGGTCAGGTCGATCCACTCCTTCGATCAGGTACCGGGGCGCCGCGCCGCCGATAGCGTGTGCGCATACCGCGATACGTCGCCGACGTCGCGCGAGCACCGCACGAGAAGAAGGAGACACCGTCATGCCACAGCAGGTCCGGGGCGTCGTCGCCCGCGCGAAGGGCGCTCCCGTCGAGGTCGTGCCGATCGTCATCCCCGACCCGGGGCCGGGGGAGGTCGTCGTTGCGATCGCCGCGTGCGGCGTGTGCCACACCGACCTGCACTACCGGGAGGGCGGCATCAACGACGAGTTCCCGTTCCTGCTCGGGCACGAGGCCGCCGGTGTCGTCGAGTCCGTCGGTGCGGGCGTCGACTCGGTCGCCGTCGGGGACTTCGTCGTCCTCAACTGGCGGGCCGTGTGCGGGCAGTGCCGCGCCTGCAAGCGCGGCCGCCCGCAGTACTGCTTCGACACCCACAACGCCACGCAGAAGATGACCCTCGAGGACGGCACCGAGCTGACCCCGGCCCTGGGCATCGGCGCGTTCGCCGACAAGACCCTCGTGCACGCAGGGCAGTGCACCAAGGTCGACCCCAGCGCCGACCCGGCCGTCGTCGGCCTGCTCGGCTGCGGGGTGATGGCCGGCCTCGGTGCCGCGGTGAACACCGGCGGGGTGACCCGCGGCGACTCCGTCGCGGTGATCGGCTGCGGCGGCGTGGGCGACGCCGCGATCATGGGCGCCCGCCTCGCCGGCGCCAACAAGATCATCGCGGTCGACCGGGACCCGAGGAAGCTCGAGTGGGCCACCGACCTCGGGGCTACCCACACCATCAACGGGGCCGAGGTCGACGCGGTCGAGGCGATCCAGGAGCTGACCGGCGGCTTCGGCGCCGACGTGGTCATCGACGCGGTCGGCCGCCCGGAGACGTGGAAGCAGGCGTTCTACGCCCGCGACCTGGCCGGCACCGTCGTCCTCGTCGGGGTGCCCACCCCGGAGATGACCCTCGAGATGCCGCTGATCGACTTCTTCTCCCGCGGCGGGTCCCTCAAGTCGTCCTGGTACGGCGACTGCCTGCCCGAGCGGGACTTCCCCATGCTCGTCGACCTCTACCAGCAGGGCCGGCTGCCGCTCGAGAAGTTCGTCACCGAGCGCATCGCCCTCGACCAGGTGGAGAAGGCGTTCGAGACCATGCACCGCGGCGAGGTGCTGCGCTCGGTGGTGGTCCTGTGACCGGGGCGAGCGGAGCGACGGGGGATAGGCACCGCCTGCGTATCGATCGGGTCGTCACCCACGGCACCTTCGCCCTCGACGGCGGCGAGTGGGAGGTCGACAACAACATCTGGCTCGTCGGCGACGACGACGAGGTGGTCGTGATCGATGCCGCGCACACCGCGCAGCCGATCATCGACGCCGTCGGCGGCCGGAAGGTGGTGGCGATCGTGTGCACGCACGGGCACAACGACCACGTCACCGTTGCCCCCGAGCTGGCCGACAAGCTCGACGCCCCGATCCTGCTCAACCCCGCCGACGACGTGCTGTGGGAGATGACCCACCCCGGTGTCGCGCACCGGCCGCTCGCGGACGGGGATCGGATCGCGGTGGCGGGCACCGACATCCAGGTCATCCACACCCCCGGGCACTCGCCCGGCTCGACGTGCCTGTACCTGCCGGAGGCGGGCGAGCTGTTCACCGGCGACACCCTGTTCTCCGGCGGTCCCGGTGCGACGGGACGCTCGTACTCGGACTTCCCGACCATCATCGGCTCGATCCGCGACAAGCTGTTCGCCCTGCCCGCCGAGACGAAGGTGCACACCGGTCACGGCGACGGCACGACGATCGGCACCGAGTCCCCGCATCTCGAGGAATGGATCCGCCGGGGCAACTGACGAGGCCCGTGGTGCGTCCCGTCCCGGACCGGCCGGCGGGACGCACCGCTAGGCTCGCCTCATGGCGAACAAGCGGATCCCCGTGGTGATCGTCGCAGGATTCCTGGGCTCCGGGAAGACCACCCTGCTCAATCACCTGCTGCGCAACAACCGCGGCGCGCGAATCGGCGTGATCGTCAACGACTTCGGCTCGGTCAACATCGACTCGATGATGGTCGCCGGGCAGGTCGACTCCATGGTCTCGCTGAGCAACGGCTGCCTGTGCTGCGCCGTCGACGTCGCCGACATGGACGCGATGCTCGACCGGCTCGCGCACCGTACCTCCGGCATCGACGTCATCGTCGTCGAAGCCAGCGGACTCGCCGAGCCGCGCAACATGATCCGGCTCGTCGTCGGCTCGGGCAACGAATACGTGGGTTACGGCGGTCTCGTCCTCGTCGTCGATGCCGCCGAGTTCGGCACCGTCCGGGACCGGCATCCCGAACTCGATCAGCACGTCGCGCTCGCGGACCTCGTGCTGCTCAACAAGACCGACCGCATCGACGGCGACGCCCACGACGAGTTGCTCGAACTGCTGTGCCGCCTCAACGACCGCGCCGCGATCGTGTCCACCGTGCACGGGCGCATCGACCCGGCGTTGCTGTTCGACATCCCCGAACGCCCCGAGCCGCAACCCGGCGAACAACTCAGCCTCGACCGGTTGCTGTACGAGGAACACGACGAGGACGGAGACCACACGCACCTGCACGACGGCTACGAAGCCGTCGACTTCGAGTCCCCCGTCCCGCTGCACCCGCGTGCCCTCGTCGACTTCCTCGAGGACCAGCCGGCCGGGGTGTTCCGCATCAAGGGGTACGTCCACGTCGTCGCCGGGGGACGCACGCGCACCTACCTGCTGCACACCGTCGGCGACCACATCCGCTTCGACCCCGTCCGGCGCACGGGCGACGTCCCTGCCACCACCCGGCTCGTCGTGATCGGCGCCGATCTGGACCCCGAGGCGGTACGCGCCCGGCTCGCCGAATGTGTCCCGACCGAACCGGTGCCGGCAGACGCGATGCTGGCCGTGCACCGGTTCACCCCGCGCTGAGCGGGTCCGGAAGCGGGGACCTACCTACCGTGCGGCGGTCGCCGACGTGTGATTCGGGCGACGCCGGCGCCCCCCGGCCTGGCCGGCGCGTTCCTGCCGGGCCGCCGGCTGCTCCTGCCGCGACGCGCCCTGCTTCCGGGCGGCCCCGCCGCCGTGCTGCCGGGCGGCCCCGCCGCCGTGCTGCCGGGCGCCGCGCTGAGCGGCGGCCCCGCTGCCGCTGCGCCGGGCCGGCCGTCGCGATCCACCGCCGGACGGGGCCGGTGCGGCCTGCTTGACCGACGGGCTCACGTGCGGGGCGATCTCGCCGACCAGGTCCAGCACGTGCTCCGACTTCGCCGTCACCCGCACCGGAGTGACCTTGATCGCGGCCTTGCGCATGATGACGGCCAGATCCTTGCGCTGCTCGGGCAGCACCACGGTCACGACGTCGCCGGTGCTCCCGGCGCGGGCCGTACGGCCCGAACGGTGCAGGTACGCCTTGTGCTCGGCCGGCGGGTCGACGTGCACCACCAGTTCCACGTCGTCGACGTGGACGCCGCGGGCCGCGACGTCGGTGGCCACGAGCACACGCGCCTCACCGGAGGAGAACGCCGCGAGGTTGCGGTCGCGCGCGTTCTGCGACAGGTTGCCGTGCAGATCGACCGCCGGGATGCCGGACTCGGTGAGCTGACGGGCGAGCTTGCGGGCCTGATGCTTGGTGCGCATGAACAGGATTCGCCGGCCCGTACCGGACGCCAGGGTCCGCACGAGGTCCTTCTTCGTGTCGGCGTTGTCGACGTCGAACACGTGATGGGTCATCGCCGCCACCGGGGAGTGCGCCTCGTCGACCGAGTGCAGCACCTCGTTGCGCAGGAACCGCTTGACGAGCTTGTCGACGCCGTTGTCCAGCGTGGCCGAGAACAGCAGGCGCTGACCGTCCTTGGGGGTCGCGTTCATGATGCGCGTCACGCCGGGCAGGAAGCCGAGATCGGCCATGTGGTCCGCCTCGTCGAGCACGGTGATCTCCACCGCGTCGAGCGTGACGAACTTCTGCCGCATCAGGTCCTCGAGGCGGCCCGGGCAGGCGATCACGATGTCCACGCCGCGGCGCAGCGCGTCGACCTGCCGGTTCTGCGACACTCCGCCGAAGATGGTGGTCACCCGCAGCCCGGCGACCCGCGCGAGGGGCTCGACGACCGCGGCGATCTGCGTGGCCAGCTCGCGGGTGGGAGCCAGCACCAGCCCACGCGGGCGGCCGGCCTCGCGGGTGGCGCGGCCGGCCAGGCGCGCGGCGAGCGGAATGGAGAACGCCAGCGTCTTGCCACTGCCCGTGCGGCCCCGGCCGAGCACGTCACGGCCGGCCAGCGTGTCGGGCAGCGTGTCGACCTGGATCGGGAACGGGCTCGTGATGCCGCTGTCGCCCAGGGAGGCCACCAGGGTCCGGGGGACGCCGAGGTCGGAGAAGGAAACGGTCATAGGTACAGAACTGCCTTTCGATGCAGCGTGCACGCACCCCGAGACGATCTCGGAGGGCGCAGTGGATCGCCGCAAGGAAAGCCGATGCCGGTATTGCATGCGGAACCGGGCACGATCCCGGCCCGCCGGTATCCCACGACGGTGAGCATCGTCGTGATGCCCGAACTACCGCAGCCTACCCCACGCCGGGATGCTCGTCGGCGCACGCGTCGAGGCCGACCCACTCGGACAGACCGTCCTCGAATCGCTGCCGCTTCCAGATGGGGACCTCGCGTTTGATGCGTTCGACCAGTTCGGCGCACACAGCGAAGGCTTCGGCCCGGTGCGGTGCCGCCACCGCCGCCACCAGCGCGAGATCGCCGATGGTGAGATCGCCCACTCTGTGGACCGCGGCGACCGGCAGTCCCGACTCCGCCGCCACCTGTTCGCAACAGCGACGCAGGAATCGCTCCGCCTCGGGGTGCGCCCGGTACTCGAGCGCGCTCACCGCGCGCCCGCCGTCGTGGTTGCGCACCACCCCGCTGAACAGCACCACCGCCCCGTGCTGGGGGCCGGCGACCGCGGCGTCCACCGACGCCGGGTCGAGCGGCTCGGCCGAGATCCGTGCCAGCAGCTCATTCATGCGCGCCTCCTCCGGCGACCTGGGCCAGCAGGTGGCCGAGAATCGGCTCGAGCACCGCCAGCCCGTCCTTCACGCCACCCGGTGAGCCGGGCAGATTGACCACCACCGTGCGGCCCACCAGCCCGGCCACGCCGCGTGACAGCGAGGCGTGCGGGGTGGCCTGCAGGCCGCGCAGGCGGATGGCCTCGGCGACCCCCGGCAGCTCGCGGTCCAGCAGCGCCAGCGTCGCCTCCGGGGTCGCGTCCGTGGGGGAGGCGCCGGTCCCGCCGGTGGAGATCACCAGGGCCGGGTCGCCGGCGAGCGCGTCCTCGAGGCCCCACGCGATGTCCGCGTCGGCATACACCAGAGGACCCCGCACCGTGAAGCCGCGCGCCTCGAGAAAGTCCGCGATCAGCGGGCCCGTCCTGTCCTCCCGCGTACCGGCAGCCACACCCGTGGACGCGACGAGCACCGTCGCCGGCACGCCGGCCTGCTCCAGGATGTCGTCCTCGTCCGGCGTGACGGTCTCGTCCTCCGCCGGTGCGGCGGTCTCCGCCTCGTCGCGCTGCCAGTGCCCGCGTTTGCCGCCCTCCTTCGAGACCAACCGCACTCCGTTCAGCACCGCGGCGGGGTCGACGGCCTTGACCATGTCGTGCAACGTCAGCCCGGCCACCGCGACGGCGGTGAGGGCCTCCATCTCGACGCCTGTGGGGCCCTTCGTCTTTGCCGTCGCCTCGATCGTGATCGCGGTGTCGGTGAACCCGAAGGTGACCTTCACCGACGACAGCGCCAACTGGTGGCACAGCGGAATCAGCTCCCACGTGCGCTTGGCCGCCGCGATCCCGGCGATCCGCGCGGTGGCGAGCACGTCCGCCTTGGGCATGTCGTCGGCCCGCACCAGCGACACCACCTCCGCGGTGGTGACGAGTTCGCCGGCGGCGACCGCGACGCGGGCGGTGTCGGCCTTGCCGGACACGTCGACCATGCGGGCGCGGCCCCGGTCGTCGAGGTGACTCAGGGCCCCGCCGTCGGGCGGGGTGAGGTCGTGCGGTTCGGTCATAGCGGTAGTACCTTCACGAGTTCTCCGGGTTCGAGGTCCGAGGTGTCGGCAGGGATGTCGAGCAGTACGTCCGCGGTGGCCATCGCGGCGATCAGGTGGGACCCGGCGCCGGGGATCGCCACCACGGCGCCGCCGTCGCGGCGAGCGCGCAGGAACTGGCGCTTGCCCGGCACGGAGCTGAGACCTGTTGACAGAGGCCGGGTCTCGGGCTCGACGGCGGGCAGCCCCGCGGCGGCCCGCAGTACCGGCCGGGCGAACACCTCGAACGAGACCAGCGCGCTGACCGGATTGCCGGGGAAGGTCAGCACCGGCACGGAATCCACCAGTGCCGTGCCCTGCGGACCGCCCGGCTGCATCGCCACCGACACGAATTCGGCCCCTCGCGGGCCGAGCACGTCCTTGACGACCTCGAAGTCGCCCTTCGACACCCCGCCCGAGGTGAACACCACCTCGGCGACGGAGGCGGCGCGAGCGAGTTTCGCCGCGAACACCTCCGCATCGTCGCCGCTGCGATCCACCGAGACCACCAGCGCCCCGTTGGCGGCCGCGCTGGCGGCCAGGGCCGGCCCGTTCGAGTCGTGGATCTTGCCCGGGGCGAGAACGCTTCCTCCGGGCACCAGTTCGCTGCCGGTCGAGATCACCGCCACGCGCGGCCGAGTCCGGACGGACACGTGGGTCAGGCCGACGGCGGCGAGCGCCGCGACGTGCCGGGCCGCGACGACGGTGCCCGCGGGCAGCAGCGTGCGACCGCGGTGGATGTCGCTGCCGCGCTCGCGCACGTATGCCCCCGGTTCGGGCAGCGTGCACACCGTGACCCGGAGTCCCCGCCCCTCGGCCGCGGTGTCCTCGACCGGCACGGTGTCCTCGACCGGCACGGTGTCCTCGACCGGCACGGTGTCCTCGACGGGAACGACGGCGTCGGCACCGGTGGGCAGTGGCGCGCCGGTCATGATCTTGGTGGCGGTCCCGGGCACGTGCGCGACGACCCCGTCGCCGGCCGCGAGGACGGCACGCACGGGCAGGGTCGCGGGCGCCGCGGTGAGCGAGGCCGTGTCGACCGCGTAGCCGTCCATCTGCGAATTGCGGAAGGTGGGAAGGTCGATCGGAGCGACGACCTCCTCGGCCAGCACCCGGCCGAGCGCTTCGAGCAGCGGCACCGGTTCGGTACCGCGGATCAGCAACGGGGAGAGCAACGTCGCCACGTGTCGCGCATGCTCCTCCACCGACCGCCTGCCGCCCGCCATGGGCCAATCCTAGGCACATCGCTCGCGGCGCCGTGCGTCCTCGTCCGGGTCGTGGTTTCTGCTCCTCCCGCACGACGGGGCCCGCGACGGCATACTGAGGGTCATGAGGACGGAGGCCCGATGACCGCGGTGCACGTGGGGATCCCGGCGGTGCGCCCTGCCGCTGTCGACGACGTCTCCGACCGGCCCGACACTCCCGAACTGCTGGACCGGTTCGGGCGTGTCGCGCGCGACCTGCGGGTGTCGATCACCGAGAAGTGCTCGCTGCGCTGCACGTACTGCATGCCCGAGGAGGGGCTGCCGGCGATCCCGCGCGAGCTGCTGCTCAGCGCCGACGAGATCGTGCGGCTCGTGGCCGTCGCGGTGCACCGGCTCGGGGTCCGGGAGGTGCGCTTCACCGGCGGGGAGCCGCTCATGCGGCGGGACCTCGAGCAGATCGTCGCCGGGTGTGCGCGCGCCGTCCCCGGCATCCCGCTGGCGGTGACGACCAACGCGGTGGGACTCGCCCATCGCGCCCGGGCGCTGGCGGAGGCGGGCCTGACCCGGGTCAACATCTCCCTGGACTCGGTCGACCGCGCGCGGTTCGCCCGGCTGACCCGGCGCGATCGGCTGGATTCGGTGCTCGACGGGATCCGCGCGGCCAAGGCGGCCGGGTTCGCGCCGGTGAAGGTCAACGCGGTGCTCATGCCGCAGACCCTCGACGGGGCCGCGGACCTGCTGGCCTGGTGCCTCGACGAGGGCGTGCAGCTGCGGTTCATCGAGCAGATGCCGCTCGACGCCGACCACGAGTGGGCCCGGGCGAACATGGTGCCCGCGCAGCGGCTGCTCGACGTGCTCTCCGCCCGCTTCGCCCTCACCGAGGTCGGCCGCGAGGACCCGTCGGCGCCGGCCGAACGCTGGGCGGTCGACGGCGGGCCCGCGACGGTCGGCATCATCGCGTCGGTGACCCGGTCGTTCTGCTCGGACTGCGACCGCACCCGCCTGACGTCGGAGGGCACCGTGCGCTCGTGCCTGTTCAGCGACCGGGAGACCGACCTGCGGGCGGCGCTGCGCGGCGGCGCGAACGACGACGAGCTCGCCGCGCTGTGGCGTGGTGCAATGTGGAACAAGTGGGCCGGACACGGCATCGACGCGGCGGACTTCACCCCGCCGCAGCGCAGCATGGGAGCTATCGGTGGGTGAGACCGTGACGGGCATCGAGGTGCGGTATTTCGCGGCGGCGGCGGACGCGGCCGGAGTGGAGAAGGAGACGGTGGCGCTGGCGCCGTCGGTGGATCTGGGCACCCTCAAGACCGCCCTGATCGACCGTCACGGCGCCGAGATGGCGCGGGTGTTGTCGGTGGCCGCGTTCCTCATCGACTCCGAACTCACCCGCGACCTCGGACGCGCCGCCGGACCTACGGTCGACGTCCTCCCGCCGTTCGCCGGCGGCTGACGGGATCAGGCCCGGCCGCCGGGCTGAGCGGATCGGCCCGGCCGCCGGGCTGAGCGGATCGGCCCGGCCGCCGGGCTGAGCGGATCGGCCCGGCCGCCGGGCTGAGCGGATCGGCCCGGCCGCCGGGCGGGGTGGCTGTCAGCGCCACCAGGTGTCGAACGGCGACACCGGCACCGTCCGCTTGTGCCGGGTGTTCAGGAACGTCCGCTCGAGCTTCTCGGCCAGCTCCGGGGTGACGTCCTTGCCCTCGAGGTAGTCGTCGATCTCCGCGTAGGTCATACCCAGGGCCACCTCGTCCGGAAGGGCCGGCCGGTCCTCCTCGAGATCCGCGGTCGGCACCTTCTGCCAGGTGCTGTCGGGAGCCCCGAGTTCGCGCAGCAGCGCTGCGCCCTGCCGCTTCGTCAGGCCGGCGAGCGGGGTCAGGTCCACCCCGCCGTCGCCGTGCTTGGTGAAGAACCCGGTCACCGCCTCGGCGGCGTGGTCCGTCCCGACCACCAGGTAGCCGAGCTCGCCGGCGATCGCGTACTGCAGGATCATCCGCTCGCGGGCCTTGATGTTGCCCCGCACGAAGTCGCTCAGCTGCGATCCGTTGCCGTAGATCTCGTGCATGGCCTGCCCGACCTCGGCGGCCGAGGCGTCGGCACCGGGCTTGACGTTGATCCGCAACGAGCGGTCGGGACCGATGAACCCCAGCGCGACCTGCGCGTCGTGCTCGTCGGCCTGCTCGCCGTAGGGCAGCCGCACCGCGACGAACTCGGCCTCGCGGCCCTCGGCCCGCAGCTCCTCCGCCGCGAGCTGGGCGAGCCGGCCGGCGAGGGTGCTGTCCTGACCGCCGCTGATGCCGAGAACGAACCCCTTGGCGGGGGTCGACACGACGTAGTCCTTCAGGAACTGCACGCGGGACCGGACCTCCGCCCGGGGGTCGATCGTCGGCCGGACGCCGAGTTCCTCGATGATCTGCTCGCGAAGGTTCGCCATATTCCGAACCCTAGCGGGACGCCCGACGGTCTGCTCGGGTGACATGCGCGGCGCGCCGCGGGCACACTCGTGGCGATGAGCAGCGACGTCTTCCGCAAGCACCGGGCCGGGGCTCACCCCGACTTCTTCCGCGCCGAGGCCGCCGGGCTGGCCTGGCTCGCTGACGCCGGCATGCCCGTTGCCGGTGTCCGCGACGTCGGGGTGGACCACATCGACCTCGAGCGGTTGACCGAGGCGGCCCCCACCGCCGCGGCGGCTCGGGAGTTCGGCGCTCGCCTGGCGCGTATGCACGCCGCGGGCGCCGCCGGATTCGGTTGCGCACCGGACGGATTCGACGGCCAGCTGTTCATCGGCAAGCGGCCGATGAGTAGCACGGTCCACGCGAGCTGGGGCGAGTTCTACGTGGTGGAACGGGTCGAGCCGTTCCTGCGGATCGCGGTGGACGCCGGCAGCGTCACCGCCGCGCAGCTGCCCGACGTCGAGCGGGCCTGCGCGCGCGTCGCCGCCGGGGAGTTCGACGACGGTGCACCCCCCGCCCGCCTGCACGGCGACCTGTGGAACGGCAACGTGCTGTGGACCGCCGCGGGGGTGGTGCTGATCGACCCGGCGGCGCACGGCGGTCATCGCGAGACGGACCTGGCGATGCTGGCACTGTTCGGCTGCCCCCGGCTCGACGAGATCGTCGCGGCCTACGACGCCACGTGCCCGCTGCGTTCCGGATGGCGCGAGCGCGTGCCGATGCACCAGCTGCATCCGCTGGCGGTGCACGCGGCGGGCTACGGTGCGGGGTACGGGCGGGCGCTGCACCGGGCGGCGCTCGCGACCCTCGCGCTGGGAGAGAAGAGTTGACCGAGATCCTCGTCGTCGCCGCCACGAAGTCCGAGGCAGCGCACGTGCCGGCGCACTACGAGACGGTGATCACCGGCATCGGCAAGGTGCACGCGGCCGTCGCGGTGACCGAGGCGCTGGCGCGGCACCGGCGCGGGACCCCGCCGGTGGTGGTCAACATCGGGACCGCCGGGGCGCTACACCTGCACCACGGCGGCCTCTACGTCCCCTCGGCGGTGATCAATCACGACATCAGCAGCGAGGTGCTGCGCAGCCTCGGCTACCCGGTCGAGGACGTGCTCGAACTCGACGACGGGGACGGGACGGTGCTCGCCACGGGCGATTCCTTCGTCTCGGACGCGCAGGTGCGTGACGCGCTCGCCGCCCGCGCCGACCTCGTCGACATGGAGGGCTTCGCGGTCGCGCTCGCCGCATCCCGCATGGGCGCGCAGTGCCGGCTCGTCAAGCACGTGAGCGACCACGCCGACGAGACCGCCCTGGACTGGCCGGCCAAGGTCGATGCCAGTGCCCGCGCACTCGCGCAGTGGCTGGTCGAGCGGTACTGAGCCGAAGCCGGCTCGTCAGCGGGCGGTGTATCCGAGACCGGTGACACCGTCGGCGGCGGTCAGCCGCATCGCCGCACCCTCGACCGTGTACCGCACCTCGCCGGACAGCACTCCCAGGACGGCCGACTCGATCCGCGCGAGCTCCGGGTCGGGGCACGCCGCGCGGGTGGTGGCCAGCGGCCCGAACGTGACCACGGTGTCTCCGACGGTGGCGGTACCGGTGAACCGGTTGCAGCCGGTGCTGCCCGAGACCGTGCCGTCGCCGGCGACGGTCAGGGTGGGCGCGGCGTCCTCGAGGGCGCGGGAGGTCGACACCGCGTCGGCCGTGACGAGTTCGGTGAGCACCCAGTGCGTGTCCACGACGGGACGGTCGGGGTCGGCGACCGTGCGGTCGAGCAGTGAGACGGACACTTCGCCGCCGTCGAGGGTGAGTACGTCGCCGTCGAGACGCCAGCGCGGTTCCGACGCCAGCAGATCGGACAGCCAGGTGTCGGCGCGGTCGAGCGGCGGCGGGCACGACATGAGAGTGCTGCCGAGCCGATCGGCGCGCAGCACGCCGTCACCGAGTTCCACCGACCCGAACGAACGGTTGCAGCCGGCGGTGGCGGCGATCCGGCCCGCATCGGGGAACTCCACGACCAGTGGGCCGCCGCCGGGAATCTGCGGGCCCGACACGGCGGTTGAGACGAACGCCCGCCCCACGAGCACGGCCGGGTCCTGGGGCGGGGCGGCGGCGCCGTCGCCCGCGCAGGCGGCCGTCGTCGCGGCCAGCGCGAGGAGAATCGAGAGCCCGAGAGTCCGCCGCATGCCGGTCACGGTACCGCCCGCCCGGCGGCGGGCGGCGCCGTGACGACGCGGCGGGCCAGGTCCGCCCACCCGTCGGCGAGCCGGTCGAGCGAGAACCCCAGATCGCGCCACTGATGCAGGACCAGGGTGGCCTCGAGCGGGGCGAACAGGGCCTGGGCCAGCAGCGGGAGGTCGCCGTCGACACCCGCAGCGCGAAGCAGGACCTCGATGTGGGTCAGGCTGACGGCCCGTGCCGGGGCATTGAACCGGGCCTCGGCGGAACTCTCCGCGGCGCGGAGCACCTCGCCCTGCACCTCCACGAGACGGATGCGGGCACGACCGAACGCGACGAGCCGGTCGACGGGATCGGCGCCGGGTCCGAGCGGCGGGGGACCGGTGAGGAACTGCTGCTGCAGGGCCTGTTCGGAATGGTCGAGCAGGGCGCGCATGAGTCCCGCACGGGAGCCGAAGCGGCGGAAGACGGTGCCCTTGCCGACCCCGGCGCGCGCGGCCACGGCGTCCATCGTGACCGCGTCGACGCCGCGTTCGGCGACGAGGAGCGAGGCCGCCTCGAGGAGCCGGCGCCGGTTGCGGGCCGCGTCGCACCGTTCGACGCCCTCGTCCCCGACCAGCGGCAGCAGCGGAATGTTCACCACGTCACAGTACCGCCCGGGAATGGAAGTGGACCGCGGTCCGTTTAGAGTGGAGTCAGACCCGGACACCCGAACCGAAGGAAACACCCCCATGTCCCAGACCCGCGTTCTCGCTCTCGTCGGCAGCCTGCGCTCCGCCTCCGTCAACCGCCGCCTCGCCGAGACCGCGGCCGCCGTCGCGCCGCAGGGCGTCGAGGTCTCCGTGTACGAAGGCCTCGGCGAGGTGCCCTTCTACAACGAGGACCTCGACGGCGAGACCGGCGCGCCCGTCGCCGCCGGGGCGCTGCGCGTCGCGGCGAGCGAGGCCGACGCCCTCCTGCTCGTCACCCCCGAGTACAACGGCACCATCCCCGCCGTGCTCAAGAACGCCATCGACTGGCTCTCCCGCCCGTACGGCGCCGGCGCCCTGGCCGGCAAGCCCGTCGCCGTCATCAGCGCCTCGCCCAGCGGCAACGGCGCGAAGTGGGCGCTCGAGGAGACCGTCAAGGCGCTCGGCATCGCCGGCAGCCGGACGGGCCTGCAGCTGTCCATCGGCGGCACCATCGACAAGTTCGGCGACGCCCACCCCAAGGAGAACGCCGAGGTCGCCGAGCAGATCTCCGCGCTGCTCGCCCAGCTCGCCGACGCCCGCCGGGAACTCGTCGACGCCTGAGCCGGCCGCACACCGAACGGCCCCGGACCACGCCAGGTCCGGGGCCGTCACCGTCCGTACCCCATTCGCGCCCGCAGCCGTGATTGCCGGGGCATGCTGCGGGGAATACCTCGCCAGTCCCCACCGCGACGGAGGAGCCCATGGCGCACGAGAGCGACAGTCCCGGCGAACACGAGCACACGATCACCCTGCGCGTCGACGGCCGTGAGCGCCGCTGCACCGTCGACGTGCGCACCACGCTCCTCGATGCCCTGCGCGACCGGCTCGGGATCTACTCCCCGAAGAAGGGCTGCGACCACGGCCAGTGCGGCGCGTGCACGGTCCTGCTCGACTCCCGGCGCATCGTGAGCTGCCTGTCGCTCGCGGTCGCCCACGACGGCGCCGACGTCGTCACCGCCGCCGGCATCGCGGACGACGGTCCCTCGCACCTGCCCCAGGCGTTCGTCGAATGCGACGCCTTCCAGTGCGGCTACTGCACACCGGGCCAGATCTGCTCCGCCGTCGGGATGTTCGACGAGGCCGCCAAGGGTTCCCCGAGCCACGTCACCGCGGACCTCACACAGGACCCGGAACTGACCGACGACGAGATCCGCGAACGCATGAGCGGAAACCTGTGCCGCTGCGCGGCCTACCCCAACATCGTCGAAGCGCTCCGCCACGTCGCGCGCGGGGAGGGGCACTGCTCGTGAAGACGTTCCGCTACGAGACGCCTGCCGATCCCGCCGCCGCGGTCGCCGCGGTCGCCGGCCACCCGGGTGCCGCCTTCCTCGCCGGCGGCACGAACCTGGTGGACCACCTCAAGCTCGGCGTCACCGCGCCCGACGTCCTCGTCGACGTCTCCCGCCTGTCGCTCGACATCGTGGAGGAGACCGCCGAAGGCGGGCTGCGCGTCGGCGCCAACGTGCGCAACAGCGACCTGGCCGCCCACCCGATCGTCCGCCGCCGGTACCCGGTCCTGGCCCGGGCCCTGCTGGCCGGCGCCTCCCCGCAGCTGCGCAACATGGCCACCACCGCCGGCAATCTGCTCCAGCGCACCCGCTGCGTGTACTTCCGGGACCCGTCGACCCCGTGCAACAAGCGCACCCCGGGCAGCGGCTGCACCGCGATCGGTGGCTACACCCGCTACCACGCCATCCTCGGCGCCTCCGAACAGTGCGTCGCCACCCACCCGTCGGATATGGCGGTGGCGCTGCTCGCGCTCGACGCCCAGGTGACGGTGCTCGGATCGCAGGGGGAGCGGTGCATCCCCGTCGAGCAGCTCTACCGGCTTCCCGGCGAAAGCCCCGAGTACGACACGGTGCTCGAGCGCGACGAGCTGATCCTGGACGTCGAGATCCCGGCGCCCGAAGGCGCCGTCTCGACGTACCGCAAGGTGCGCGACCGGGCGTCGTACGCGTTCGCGCTCGTCTCGGTGGCGGCGGACCTGACGGTCGCCGACGGCGTCGTCACCGGATGCCGCATCGCCCTCGGCGGCGTCGCGCACCGGCCGTGGCGCGCCCATCGCGCCGAGCACGTCCTGCTGGGGAGCGCCCCCGGTGACGGCGTCTTCGCTGCGGCCGCCGACGCGGAACTCGCCGATGCCCGGCCCCTCGACGGCAACGAGTTCAAGGTGCCGCTGCTGCGCCGCACCCTCGTCTCGGTACTGCGTGAACTCACCTCGGAGGCAGTCGCATGACCCACTCGGCCCAGCGCCCGATCGGCACGTCGACGCCGCGGGTGGACGGCCCGCAGAAGGTGGCCGGAACCGCGCCCTACGCGTACGAGCATCCGGTCGACGACCCGGCCTACCTCGTCCCGGTCACGGCAACCGTGGCGCGGGGAACGGTGACCCGCATCGAGACCGCGGAGGCGGAGGCCCTGCCCGGCGTGCTCGTCGTTCTCACCCCGTGGAGTGCCCCCCGCCTGGCGGACACCTCGGAGGCCGAGTACGCGGTCCTGCAGAGCCCGGACGTCGCCTTCCGGGGGCAGATCGTCGCCGCCGTGGTCGCCGAGACGCCCGAGATCGCGCGACACGCAAGCGAACTGGTCCGGGTGGAGTACGAGTCCGCGCCGCACGACGTCGCGTTCCGGCACGACCACCCGCGCAGCTATGCCCCGGAACAGGCCAACGGCGGATATCCGACCGACACGGAACAGGGCGATGCCGCAGCGGCCGAGGCCGCGGAGCGCGACGGCGTCGTGGTCGACGGCTGGTATTCCACCCCGGAGGAGCACAACAACCCCCTCGAACCGCACACGGTCGTGGCCGAGTGGTCCGGCGAGTCGTTGACGTTGTACGACTCCACGCAGAGCGCCCACGGCGTCGTCTCCACGCTGGCTCCCGTGCTCGGTCTGCGCCCCCAGCAGATGCGGGTGATCAGTCCCTACGTCGGGGGTGGTTTCGGGTCCAAGGGGGCGCCGCACGCGCACGACGTCGTGGCGGCGATGGCGGCGCGCCTGCTGCCCGGTCGGGCGGTCAAGTTCGCCGTGTCCCGGCAGGACATGTTCGGGTACGTCGGCTACCGGCCGCCCACCGTCTCGCACGTCCGCCTCGTCGCGAGCCGGGAAGGGCGTCTCGAAGCCATGGTGCACGAGGCCTTCTCGCAGTCCTCGCACGTGCGCGAGTACGCGGAGCAGACGGCGGTGTCGTCACGGGGGATGTACGCCTCGCCGTATCGGCGCACCTCGCACCGCATCGTCGCGCTCGACGTGCCCGCGCCCTACTGGATGCGTGCGCCGGGGGAGGCCCCCGGGATGTTCGCCGGCGAGGTCGCGATGGACGAGCTGGCGGTGGCGTGCGGCATGGACCCGATCGAACTGCGGGTCCGCAACGACCCGCCCGCCGATCCCGAGTCCGGCCGGCCCTGGTCCTCGCGCCGGCTGGTGGAGTGCCTGCGGGAGGGGAGTCGCAGTTTCGGCTGGGACGCCGCCGACCGCACGCCCGGCACCCGCCGCGACGGCCGGTGGCTCGTGGGGACCGGAGTGGCCGCGGCGAGCTACCCGCACCTGGTCAACCCCGGCACCGAGGTCGCGGTCCGGCACGACGGCGACGGGCGCTTCACCGTCCGCACCGGCGCCGCGGACATCGGGACCGGAGCATGGACCACGCTCACCCTCGTCGCGGCCGACGCGCTCGGCTGCCGGCCCGAGGACATCCATCTCGAGATCGGTGACTCGGCCCTGCCGAACGCCACCGTCGCCGGCGGATCCTCCGGTACCTCGTCGTGGGGCACCGCGATCGTCGCCGCGGCCCACGCGTTCCGCAAGCGGCACGGGGATCGACCGGAGCCGGGTGCCGAGGCATCGGCGACGGCCGAGGAGAATCCCGCGCTCGAGCACTACCGCATCCAGTCGTTCGGCGCGCATTTCGCCGAGGTGCGGGTGGATGTCGACACGGGCGAGATCCGGGTGCCGAGGATGCTCGGCGTGTTCTCCGTGGGCCGGGTGGTCAACCCCCGCACCGCCCGTTCGCAGCTGATCGGCGGGATGTGCTTCGGCATCTCCATGGCCCTGCACGAGGAGAGCATCCGCGATCCCCGCACCGGCCACGTGGTCAACCACGACCTTGCGGAGTACCACATCCCCACCAATGCCGACGTCGGCGACGTGGACGCGACCTGGCTCGACGAGGACGACCTGCACGCCACACCGATGGGGTCGCGCGGGGTCGGGGAGATCGGCATCGTCGGCAGCGCCGCGGCGGTCGTCAATGCCCTCCGGCACGCCACCGGGGCGCGGGTGCGCCGGCTTCCGGTGCACCTCGAGGACGTGCTCCCGTACCTGCCCGACAGCCCCGCGCGGTGAATAACGACCTGGGAATATCACGGCTGTAACTCACAACATCTCGCGTTCTATGAATCTGTCGGCCACTAGGTGTAGTGTCTAGAGCGCTGGAAGGCTTGATCGTTTCCGGTCCCTCGGGGAAGCGGGATCGTGCTGGTACGACGGGCCTCGAGGCACTGCTGTGCAGTCAGTCGTCAGGTTGTCGAAAAGGGGAAACCATGAACATCACCGTCTACACCAAGCCTGCCTGCGTTCAGTGCAATGCCACCTACCGTGCCCTCGACAAGGCCGGTATCGAGTACGCCGTCGTCGACATCTCGGAGAACCCGGAAGCGCGGGACTTCGTGATGGCCCTCGGTTACCTGCAGGCCCCCGTGGTGGTCGCCGGTGACGAGCACTGGTCCGGCTTCCGCCCGGACCGGATCAAGGCCCTCGCCGTCGCCGCCTGACCCGTCGCGCGCCGACCCACCGCCCCTGCGGCCGGTCGCCGGACCCGAGCGAAGTGATGTGAGACATCCATGACCTCGTTGGTGTACTTCTCGAGCACATCGGAGAACACGCACCGATTCGTCCGGCGACTGGGGTTGCCGGCCACCCGGATTCCGCTGCACGACCGTGACGGCACCTTCGAGGTGCACGAGCCGTACGTGCTGATCCTGCCGACCTACGGCGGCGGCACCACCGCGACCGGCCGGGACACGAACTTCGTGCCCAAGCAGGTCATCCGGTTCCTCAACAATCCGCGCAACCGTGCGCTGATTCGCGGGGTCATCGCCGCCGGCAACACCAACTTCGGCGAATCCTATTGTTACGCCGGGGATGTGGTCTCCCAGAAGTGCAAGGTCCCGTACCTCTACCGGTTCGAACTGATGGGTACCGCCGAGGACGTCGAGCGCGTCCGCGAGGGCCTGGCACAGTTCTGGGCGCAGGCGTTGCAGTCGGCGTAACCGCGACCTCACCCACACTCGTCCACTCCATCAACGCTGCGTCACCGTCGGGGATACGGGTGCGCGGCGAACCCGTCTACTCACAGTGGGAGCAAGCACCGTGACCGTCACCGATGCCGCGCCGGCAGCGAGCGCCAAGATCGACGAATCCCTCAAGGGACTCGACTACCACGCGCTCAACGCGATGTTGAACCTCTACGGGCCCAACGGCGAGATCCAGTTCGACAAGGACGTCGCCGCCGCGCGCCAGTACTTCCTGCAGCACGTCAACCAGAACACGGTGTTCTTCCACAACCTCGAGGAGAAGCTCGACTACCTCGTGGAGGAGAACTACTACGAGCCCGAGGTGCTCGAGCAGTACTCCCGCCCGTTCGTCAAGCAGCTCTTCGAGCACGCCTACTCGAAGAAGTTCCGCTTCCCGACGTTCCTGGGTGCGTTCAAGTACTACACCTCGTACACGCTCAAGACGTTCGACGGCAAGCGCTACCTGGAGCGGTTCGAGGACCGCGTCTGCATGGTCGCCCTGACCCTGGCCGCCGGCGACGAGCAGCTCGCGACCCACCTCGTCGACGAGATCATCTCCGGCCGGTTCCAGCCCGCGACCCCGACGTTCCTCAACTCCGGCAAGAAGCAGCGCGGCGAGCCCGTCTCCTGCTTCCTGCTGCGCATCGAGGACAACATGGAGTCCATCGGCCGCTCGATCAACTCGGCACTGCAGCTGTCCAAGCGCGGAGGCGGGGTTGCGTTGCTGCTGAGCAACATCCGAGAGCACGGGGCGCCGATCAAGCAGATCGAGAACCAGTCCTCCGGCGTCATCCCGATCATGAAGCTGCTCGAGGACTCCTTCTCCTACGCCAACCAGCTCGGGGCCCGCCAGGGCGCCGGCGCGGTGTATCTGCACGCCCACCACCCCGACATCTACCGCTTCCTCGACACCAAGCGCGAGAACGCGGACGAGAAGATCCGCATCAAGACCCTCTCGCTGGGCATCGTCATCCCCGACATCACGTTCGAGCTGGCGAAGCGCAACGAGGACATGTACCTGTTCTCGCCGTACGACGTCGAGCGCATCTACGGTGTGCCGTTCGCCGACATCGACGTCACCGAGAAGTACTACGAGATGGTCGACGACAAGCGCATCCGCAAGTCGAAGATCAAGGCGCGCGAGTTCTTCCAGACGGTTGCGGAACTGCAGTTCGAGTCCGGCTACCCGTACATCATGTTCGAGGACACCGTCAACCGGGCCAATCCCATTCAGGGCAAGATCACCCACTCGAACCTGTGCTCGGAGATCCTGCAGGTCTCCACGCCGTCGACGTTCAACGAGGACCTGTCCTACAGCCATGTGGGCAAGGACATCTCGTGCAATCTCGGCTCGCTGAACATCGCCAAGGCGATGGACTCGCCGGACTTCGCGCACACCATCGAGGTGGCGATCCGGGCGCTGACCGCCGTGTCGGACCAGACCCACATCTACTCGGTGCCGTCGATCGAGCAGGGCAACAACGACTCCCACGCGATCGGCCTCGGACAGATGAACCTGCACGGCTACCTCGCCCGTGAGCGCATCTTCTACGGCTCCGAAGAGGGCGTCGACTTCACGAACATCTACTTCTACACCGTGCTGTTCCACGCGCTGCGCGCGTCGAACCGGCTCGCCATCGAGCGGGGCACGTACTTCAAGGGCTTCCCCGAGTCGAAGTATGCCTCGGGCGAGTTCTTCGACAAGTACACCGACCAGGTGTGGGAGCCGGCCACCGCCCGCGTGCGGCAGCTCTTCGCCGACGCCGACGTGGCGATTCCCACGCAGGACGACTGGCGTGCGCTGAAGGCGTCGGTCCAGGAGCACGGCATCTACAACCAGAACCTGCAGGCCGTGCCGCCGACCGGGTCGATCTCGTACATCAACAACTCCACCAGTTCCATCCACCCGGTGGCGTCGAAGATCGAGATCCGCAAGGAGGGCAAGATCGGCCGCGTCTACTACCCCGCTCCCTACCTGACCAACGACAACCTGGAGTACTTCCAGGACGCGTACGAGATCGGGTACGAGAAGATCATCGACACGTACGCGGCGGCCACCCAGCACGTCGACCAGGGCCTGTCGCTGACGTTGTTCTTCAAGGACACCGTCACCACCCGCGACGTGAACAAGGCGCAGATCTACGCCTGGCGCAAGGGAATCAAGACGCTGTACTACATCCGGCTGCGGCAGATGGCGCTCGAGGGCACCGAGGTCGAGGGCTGCGTCTCCTGCATGCTGTGACGAATCTTGCCGGTACACATCGAAACTCAGGTAGGGAAAGACAGATGACCTCCGCACCCCGCGCGCACTCGCCGGCCGACGGCGCCCACGTCAAACTGATCGACCGCGTCTCGGCGATCAACTGGAACCGCGTTCCGGACGAGAAGGACTCGGAGGTGTGGGACCGCCTCACCGGCAACTTCTGGTTGCCGGAGAAGGTCCCGGTGTCCAACGACATCCCGTCGTGGGGCACGCTCACCGAGTACGAGCAGGAACTGACCATGCGCGTGTTCACCGGTCTGACCCTGCTCGACACGATCCAGGGCACCGTCGGCGCGGTGTCGCTGATCCCGGACGCGGTGACCCCGCACGAGGAGGCGGTGCTCACCAACATCGCGTTCATGGAGTCGGTGCACGCCAAGTCGTACTCGAGCATCTTCTCGACGCTGTGCTCCACCCGCCAGATCGACGACGCGTTCCGCTGGTCGGAGGAGAACGACAACCTGCAGCGCAAGGCGCAGATCGTCCTCGACTACTACCAGGGCGACAGCCCGCTCAAGCGCAAGGCTGCCTCGACGCTGCTCGAGTCGTTCCTGTTCTACTCGGGCTTCTACCTGCCGATGTACTGGTCGTCGCGGGCGAAGCTGACCAACACCGCGGACATGATCCGGCTGATCATCCGCGACGAGGCCGTGCACGGCTACTACATCGGCTACAAGTACCAGCGCGGCCTCGAGCAGGTCACCCAGGCCGAGCGCGACGAGCTCAAGGACTGGGTCTTCGATCTGCTGTTCGAGCTGTACGACAACGAAACCCAGTACACCGCGGACCTCTACGACGAGGCCGGGCTCACCGAGGACGTCAAGAAGTTCCTGCGGTACAACGCCAACAAGGCCCTGATGAACCTCGGCTACGAGGCGCTGTTCCCCAAGGACGAGACCGACGTGAACCCGGCGATCCTGTCCGCGCTGTCCCCGAATGCCGACGAGAACCACGACTTCTTCTCCGGCTCGGGCAGCTCGTACGTGATCGGCAAGGCCGTCGTCACCGAGGACGAGGACTGGGACTTCTGACCCCACGGTCCACCTGTTGTGGCCGAATGTCACACGCGTTCGATCTGATCGAGCACGTGTGACATTCGGCCGTCAGGTGGGCGTCAGGCGCACCGTCAGGGGCGGCGGAACCACGCCTCCGGCACGTCCCGCAGCGCCTTCTCCAGGCGCAGCACCGACGTGGCGGTCATGTTCTGCGGCAACGAATCCGGCGCGAACCAGGCCACCTCGAGGTTCTCGTCGTCGGCGACGTGGGCCACGCCACCCGTCGGGCGCATCAGGAAGCACACGTCCAGGTACCGCGCGACGTCCCCGTTGGGATAGGTGATCGGAGCGGTCACGTCCACGCTCGTGAGCCGGACGATCTCGGCGTCGATGCCGGTCTCCTCCCGCACCTCGCGCACGGCCGCGACGGCGGGTTCCTCGCCGGGTTCCAGGATGCCCGAGACCACGGCCCACAGGCCGTTGTCCGCGCGACGGGTCAGCAGCACCCGTCCGTCGGGGTCGACGACGACGGCGCTGACGCCGGGCAGCCACAGCGGCGCGGGACCGACCTGTGCGCGCAGTTGCGCGACGAACTCCGGAATAGGCATGTCCCCGGGCGCCTTTCGACGAGGTCGACTCAGTTGGAATAGCCGTTGAGGGTGTTGCGCACATCCGTCAGGACGGCCTTCGCGGCCACCGGGCCGGGCGTGGACCACACCAGGTCGTCCACCGCGAACAGCCGGCTGTCGGTGACCGCCCCGAGCTCGAGCCACGCCTCGGAGTCCATCACCTCGCTGCCGTGCGCGACGCCGTCCTCGCCGGCGAAGCGGACGTAGATCAGGTCGCCCTCCGCGGCGGCCGGGTCGGCCTCGTCGAGCGGGGCGTCCGCGCGCCCGTCCTGCACACCGAACCGCTGTGCGGGCGGGCGCGCGGCGCCGGCGTCGGCGAGGACCTGTCCGGCGAACGAGGCGGTGCCCTCGACGACGGCGCCGTCGCCGGTGAACCGCACGATCGACGCCTGGGTCTGCGACGCGGTCACCGCCTTGCCGACGTCCGTCGCGGTCGCGCGGTAGTCGTCGAGCACGCGGCCGGCCGCTTGCGAGCGTCCGAGTGTTTCGCCGGCGCGGAGGAACTGCTGCCGCCAGAACACCGGGTCGGAGCCGACGAGCACCGTCGGCGCGACGGTGCCGAGCCGGCGGTAGAGCTCCGGGTCGGCGGACGAGCCGAGGATGAGGTCCGGCTCCACGCCGTCGATGAGCGCGACGTCGGGCGCCGATGTGGTGCCCACCGACGGCAGCGTCGCGATCCCCGTGCCCAGGTACTCGGCCCGGGCGACGTCGGTGGTCGTGCCGACCACCCGCTCCCACAGGCCCAGGGCGCACACCGCGTCCATCGCGGCGGCGTCGAGCACGACGATCCGCTGCGGGTCGGCGGGCACCTCGGAGACGCCGCCGGTGTGGATCACCGACCGGGTGCCGCCGGCGGGCTGCCCCGGGTCCGGGGGGCTGGGGAGCGCGCACGCGGTGGTCGTGTCGCGTTCGATCCCGACGACGGCCGCCCCGGCGATGCGGGTGGTGGTGCGCACGATGCTGCTCGCCGGATCGTCCGTCGCCTCCGCGCATCCCGCCAACCCGAGTGCCGCGACGGCGGCGAGGGCGACGGTGCACGTGACGGCGCGAGACCGGGACGCTGCGGGCATACGACCACTCCTGTCTAGGGGACGGTCCAGGTTAACTGGTGTGCGGATCGACCCCGAACGCCTCGGCGAGGTCGTCGAGGATCTCGTGCGCGCCCTGGATGGACACCGGCGTCATCCACAGGCTGTCGTCCACGTCCACCTTCCGGCCGCGCAGGTTCTGCCACAGCGGGTTGGAGAGGAACGGCTGCGCCGCCGCCTCGGACTTGCCCTCCCCGTCGCGGTACATGCTGACGAAGATCACATTCGCGTCCGCCTCGCCGATGAGTTCGGGGCTGATCGCGTTCATGATGCTGCTCGGATCGGCCGGGTCGGGTCCCTGGCTCGCGGGGCGGGCCAGGCCGGCGTCCTCGAGGACGATGCCGCTGAACGACGTGGTGCGGTAGAGGCGGGCGGTGGGCTCACCGGCGAAGCGGACCACCGAGACGGTGGGGTTGCCGGCTGTGGCGTTGATCTCGTCGCCGATGGCATTCGCCCGGGCCTCGTAGTCGGCGATCTTCTGTTCGGCGAGGTCCTCCTTGCCGAGGGCCCGCGCGGCGAGACGGATGTTGTCCTTCCACGTCGGCCCGGTGCTCTCGGAGAAGACCGTGGGCGCGATGGCGGAGAGCTTGTCGTAGTTCTCGCCGTCGCGCACGTCGGCGGACAGGATCAGGTCGGGGTGCAGCGCGGCGATCTTCTCCAGGCTCGCGTCGGAGACCGCACCGACGGAGGTGGCCTCGGCGGCGAACTGCCGGCGGCTGTCACCGAGGTAGTCGGGCAGTCCTTCGGTGCGGTAGTCGACGTAGCCGACGAGGTCGGACTCGAGCAGCAGCGTCGCGTCCGCGTAGCTGGTGTCGAGCGCGACGACCCGCAGCGGCTGGGACTCGACGGTGGTCGTTCCGCGGAAGTGCTCGACGGTGCGTGGGAAGCCCGCGGTGGCGGGGGTCTGCTCGGCCGTCTCGCCGGAGGAACAGCCCGCGAGCAGCACGGCCGCGGTCAGGGACGCCGCCAGGGCGGCGATGCCGCGGCGCAGGGGGAGGGGATACACGGTGGACCTCGTCTCTCGGGATCGCAAACAGTTAGGGAACGCTTACCTTAGTGTGCGGGCGAAACCGTGTGCTCGGTGAGGTGTGCCACGGCCCCGGGTTGCGTGGGTCACAGACCCCCGCCGGTATGCTCGACCGCCGAGTACGACACTGAGTAGGACCCGGTGAGCGTGCGGTGGTCGCACCGTCTACGATTCGATCAGCGCAAGCCAGAGAACGTTCGTCTCGCACTGCGAGTCGAGCGCGCAATCAGGAGGATTAGTGACTGCCGTAGCGCCCCAGCCAGTCCCGGAGATAGCTGCAGCGAGGCCGTACCCGCCGCGGCAGGGACCCAAGGGCTCGTTCTTCTACAAGATGATCACGACCACGGATCCCAAGATGCTCGGGATCATGTACATGGTCACCTCGTTCGCGTTCTTCCTCATCGGTGGCGTGATGGCTCTGCTCATCCGCACCGAGCTCGCGGTCCCGGGTCTGCAGTTCCTGTCGAACGAGCAGTACAACCAGCTGTTCACCATGCACGGCACGATCATGCTGCTGATGTACGCGACCCCGGTCGTGTTCGCCTTCGCGAACTACATCCTGCCGCTGCAGATCGGCGCGCCCGACGTCGCGTTCCCGCGTCTGAACTCGTTCAGCTACTGGCTGTACCTGTTCGGCGCGACGATCGTGACCGCCGGCTTCATCACCCCCGGTGGTGCGGCCGACTTCGGCTGGACTGCCTACAGCCCGCTCACCAGTGAGCTGCACTCGCCCGGCGTCGGTGGTGACTTCTGGGTCCTCGGCCTCGGCGTGATGGGTCTGGGCACCATCCTCGGTGCGGTCAACTTCATCACCACCGTCGTGTGCCTGCGCGCCCCCGGCATGACGATGTTCCGGATGCCCATCTTCACCTGGAACATCCTCATCACCAGCGTGCTCATCCTCCTGGCGTTCCCGCTGCTGACCGCCGCGTTCTTCGGCCTCTTCGTCGATCGCCACCTGGGCGGGCACATCTTCGATCCCGCCAACGGCGGCGTCATGCTGTGGCAGCACCTGTTCTGGTTCTTCGGCCACCCCGAGGTGTACATCATCGCGCTGCCGTTCTTCGGCATCGTCTCGGAGATCTTCCCGGTGTTCTCGCGCAAGCCGATCTTCGGCTACACCGGCCTGGTCTACGCGACCCTGGCCATCGCGGCGCTCTCGATCGCGGTGTGGGCGCACCACATGTACGCCACCGGCGCCGTGCTGCTGCCGTACTTCTCCTTCATGACGTTCCTGATCGCGGTGCCCACCGGCGTGAAGTTCTTCAACTGGATCGGCACCATGTGGAAGGGCCACCTGACGTTCGAGTCGCCGATGCTGTTCTCGGTCGGCTTCATCGTCACCTTCCTGTTCGGCGGCCTGTCCGGCGTCATCCTCGCCAGCCCGCCGCTCGACTTCCACGTGACGGACTCCTACTTCGTCATCGCGCACTTCCACTACGTGCTCTTCGGCACCATCGTGTTCGCCACCTACGCCGGCATCTACTTCTGGTTCCCGAAGATGACCGGACGCATGCTCGACGAGCGTCTCGCCAAGTGGCACTTCTGGCTGACCTTCCTCGGCTTCCACACCACGTTCCTGGTGCAGCACTGGCTGGGCAACGAGGGCATGCCGCGCCGCTACGCCGACTACCTGCCCTCGGACGGGTTCACCACCCTGAACATCATCTCGACCGTCGGTGCCTTCGTGCTCGGCGCCTCGACCCTGCCGTTCCTGTGGAACGTGTTCAAGAGCTACCGGTACGGCCAGGTCGTGACCGTCGACGACCCGTGGGGTTACGGCAACTCCCTCGAGTGGGCGACGAGCTGCCCGCCGCCGCGGCACAACTTCACCGAGCTGCCGCGCATCCGCTCCGAGCGCCCGGCGTTCGAGCTGCACTACCCCCACATGGTGGACCGCATCCGCGCCGAGGCGCACGTCGGTCCGGGCAGCAACAAGCACAACCATGTGGCGCTGAGCGAGGGTGCCGAGAGGACCCCCGCCGACCGCTGATCCGCACACCGGATCGACGCTTCCCGAGGCCCCGCCCGTCCCGACGGGCGGGGCCTCGCGCATTCTTCCGGGGTGGACCCCTGCTCGTTCGGCACCCCGTTCACCTGGCACAATGAGTGAGCATGTGCCGCGACGGACGAAGGATCGGAGACGTAGGTGGCGTCTGACACCGCGATGCTGGTGACTGTGACGGGGCCGGACCATCCCGGCGTGACCTCTGTGCTCTTCGCGGCGCTCACCCGGCACGAGGTCGATCTGCTCGACGTCGAGCAGGTCGTGATCCGGGGCCGGCTCACCCTCGGTGTGCTGGTCTCCTGCCCCGCCGATCCCGATGCCCTGCAGGACGAGATCGAGGCCGCCATGGCCACCATCGGCATGCACGCCCAGGTGCAGACCGGTGTCGAGCCGGGTATCGGCTCGACCGTGTCCACCCACGCCGTTGTGGTCCTCGGCAGTCCCGTCAGCGCCCGGGCGCTGCGTTCGGTGGGTCGTGAGCTCGCGCGGCAGGGCGCCAACATCGACTCGATCCGGGGCATCGCCGACTATCCGGTGACAGGTCTCGAACTCATGGTGACCGCGGCCGACCCCGGCGCCGAGGCCGACGTCCGATTGCGCGCCGGGCTCGCCGAGGTCGCCGCGGGCCTCAGTGTCGACATCGCCGTGGAGCGCGCCGGTCTCGCCCGCCGCTCGAAGCGGCTGATCGTGTTCGACGTCGACTCCACCCTCGTCCAGGGCGAGGTCATCGAGATGCTCGCCGCGCACGCCGGCGTGGAGGACAAGGTCCGCGCCGTCACCGAGGCCGCGATGCGCGGGGAGATCGACTTCACCGAGTCGCTGAACCAGCGGGTGGCGACCCTGGCCGGGTTGCCCGCGTCGGTGATCGACGAGGTCGCCGAGAACCTCGAGCTCACCCCCGGCGCCCGGACCACCATCCGCACGCTGCGCCGGCTCGGCTTCCGATGCGGCGTCGTCTCCGGTGGCTTCCGGCAGGTCATCGACGGCCTCGCCCACGAACTCGAACTGGACTTCGTCCGGGCGAACACGCTCGAGATCGTCGACGGCAAGCTCACCGGCCGCGTCGTCGGCGAGGTGGTGGACCGCGCCGCCAAGGCCCGTGCCCTGCGGGAGTTCGCCGCCGAGGCCGGCGTGCCGATCGAGCAGACCGTCGCGGTCGGCGACGGCGCCAACGACATCGACATGCTCGGCGCGGCAGGGCTCGGCATCGCCTTCAACGCCAAGCCGGCGCTACGCGAGGTCGCGGACACCGCGCTGTCCCACCCGTACCTGGACGCGGTGCTGTTCGTCCTCGGCGTCACCCGCGACGAGGTGGAGGCCGCCGACCGGGTCGACGGCACCCTGCGCCGCGTGCCCCTCGACACCGGTGCCTGAGGCCACGGCCCCGCTCGGTCCCGACGTCGTGGCTCGCCACGGTGCGGATGTCGTGACGCGCCACGGTGCGGATTTCGTGGCTCGCCACGGTGCGGATTTCGTGGCTCGCCACGGTGTCCTCGCCCGCGGCTACGGGCATCGACCGGACCCGGAGGACCCCGGGGCGGTGCTCGCGATGCCGATCGTGCTGCACATCCCCAAGCAGGATCCGCCCTCCCGTAGCGCGCTGCTCGAGGCTGCTGCGATGGCGACAATCGCGCTGTGCCTGGACCCACGCGTCGGGACCGGGCCGGCCGGTGAACCCGGCCCGTGGCGCGAGCCCTACCTCGCGTGGACCGACGCGCGCATCCGCAAGGTCAGCCGTCGCGCCCGCGGTGCCCAGTGGCGCGCCGCGCAGGAGGTCGACGGAATCACCGTCGAACACCGGGGGGCACACGCCCGGGCACTGGTCCCGGGGCCCGTCGGCGCTCTCGATCCGCGCATCTCGCGGCTGCAGATCGGCGGCACCGATCTGCCCCACGACACCCCGGGCGATCCGCCCGCCGGAGTTCCGGTGCTGTGGATCGACGCCGCGCTCGGCATGACCGTCGGGAAGGCCGCGGCACAGGTCGGCCACGCCGCGATGCTGTTGGCCGGGGCCCTGGACGTCGAGCGCGCCGGCGCATGGGCCGACTCCGGATTCGTGTGTGCCGTGCGCGACGCCGACCCCGCCCGGTGGCGGTACCTGACGGAGCGGGTCGACGCCGGCACCGCCGTGGCGGTACGGGACGCGGGATTCACCGAGGTGACGCCGGGGTCGGTGACGGTCGTCGCCGTCCCGGGCTGATCACGTCGCGATCCGGAACACCAGCAGCGTCGGCCCGGTCAGCGGGAACGTCGAGCCGGCGGGCAGCGGCGTGAGATCCGCGGGCTCTCCGTCGAGGGAGCTCGAGTCGAAGGCGCACACCATCGCACCGTGGTACCACTCGGCCCGGCCGAGGGTCAGGGTGGTGGGGCCGCCTGCGTGCAGCACGAGCAGGCCGCTGCTGTCCGTCAGCGGAACGCCCGCGCGGGTGACCGTGCCCAGCTGCGAGCCGTCCACCCACGCCTGCAGCGTCCGCCGGTTCTCGTCGAGCCAGTCCGCCTCCTGCAGTTCCCTTCCGTCCGCGCCGAACCACACCAGGTCGGGGTAGCCGACCTGGCGGGCCCTGCCGTCGAAGAAGCGGCCCTGACGCAGCACCGGCACCACTTTGCGCAGACGCAACGTCTGCCGCACGAACTCGACGAGTTCCTGGTCCGCGTGCTCCCAGTCGAGTGGCCAGGCGTCGCGGACTGGGACGTCGGCGGGCACGCAATAGGCATTGTTGTTGCCGCCCTGGGAGTGCCCGAACTCGTCGCCGGCGAGCAGCATCGGGGTGCCGGTCGACAGCAGCAGGGTGGCGAGCAGCGCACGCACGTGCCGGGCCCGGGCGGCCACGATCCGCGGATCGTCCGTGGGTCCTTCGACGCCGTGGTCGACGGATTCGTTGTTGTCGCTACCGTCACGGCCCTGTTCGCCGTTGGCCTCGTTGTGCTTGCGCCGGTAGCTGACGAGGTCGGCCATCGTGAAACCGTCGTGCGCGGTGACGAAGTTGATCGACATCCACGGCCGGTGGGTGTGCCGGCCGTAGAGGTCCTCCGAGCCCGCGAGCCGGGAGGCGACCTCCCGGATTCCCGCACCGCGCGCCCAGAAGCGCCGCACCGAGTCGCGGTAACGATCGTTCCACTCCGACCACTGGGGACCGATGTTGCCGAGCTGGTAGCCGGGCAGGGTCGCATCCCAGGGCTCGGCGATCAGCTTGAGCCGGGTCAGGACGGGGTCGGTGGTGATGGCGGTGAACACCGCCGCCCGGGGATCGAAGTCGCCGCCTCGCGGCCGGGCGAGCGCGCTGGCCAGGTCGAACCGGAAGCCGTCCACACCCATCTCCGTCGCCCAGTACCGCAGGCTGTCGCAGATCATCCGCACCGCCACCGGGGAACTGCCGTCGACGGTGTTGCCACAGCCCGTCAGGTCGATGTCGTGGCCGGTGGCGTCGAGGAGGTAGTAGCCGGGCGCGTCGAGGCCGCGCCAGGACACGTGCGGGCCGTCCACCGACCATTCGCAGGTGTGGTTGTAGACCACGTCGAGGATCACCTCGAGGCCCGCCTCGTGGAGCGTGTCGACCATCGTCCGGAACTCCGCGATCTCGTTGCCGGGGGTGGCCGCGTAGCCCGGGTGGGGCGCGAAGTACGAAGCGGTGGAGTAACCCCAGTGGTTGCGCATGCCGCGATCCCGTACGGGTGGTTCGGTGAGGAAGGCGTGCACGGGCAGCAGTTCGACGGCGGTGACCCCCAGGCCGACCAGGTGTTCGAGCACGGCCGGCGCCGTCAGACCCAGATAGGTGCCGCGCCACTGCTCGGGGACGGCGGGATGGCGGGCGGTGTAGGAGCCGACGTGCAGTTCGTAGATCACCGTCTGCTCCCACGGCGTGCCGGGACGGTTGTGCCGGGCCCGGCCGGGGTTGTCGGCCACCACCGACAGCGGTGTGTGGCCGAGGGAGTCCACGGTCGACGCATCGCCGAACGGGGTGCGCTCGTAGCCGAGCAAGCGGGCCGTGTCGCCGATGTCGCCGGTCAGCTGCCGGCCCCACGGGTCGAGCAGCAGCTTGTGCGGATTGGCACGTAGCCCGGTCCGGGGCTGCCACGCGCCGTGCACGCGGTATCCGTAGCGCTGGCCCGGGCGGACCCCCGGCACCGCGCCGTGCCAGACGCCGTACGTCTTGTCCGGCAGGTCGATGCGTTCCTCGCGGCCGGCGTCGTCGATCAGGCAGAGCTGAACACGGCTGCCGTGGGGCGCGTGCACGGCGAACCGCGTCCCGTCGTCGCCGGGGAAGGCGCCCAGCGGGAAGGGACCGGCGTCGGACCGGGCGACGGCAGGTCCCACCGGCGGCTCGCCGGGTGCGGGGGAGGGGTGCGGTGGAGGCGAGGGGTACGACACGGAAGCGATCCTGCCGTGAACCGCTCGTGCGCGTACGCAAAGATGGTCGGCGTGGCAAAACCTGATCCCGATCTGCTCATCGAATTCGACGACGTGCTCGTGCGGCGGGGCGGCAACGTCCTCGTCGGTCCCGTGTCCTGGAAGGTGGAACTCGACGAACGTTGGGTGATCCTCGGTCCGAACGGGGCGGGTAAGACGTCGCTGCTGCGGGTGGCCGCAGCGGAGACATTCCCCACATCGGGGACGGCGCACGTGCTGGCGGAGACGTTCGGGAAGACCGACCTGTCCGAGCTGCGGCCCCGGATCGGGATGTCGTCGTCGGCGCTGGCGAACCGTGTGCCGGGCGACGAGAAGGTCGTGGACCTGGTGATCTCCGCGGGGTACGGCGTGCTGGGGCGCTGGCGCGAGCGGTACGACGAGGTGGACAGCGCACGCGCCGTGGAGATGCTCGAAAGCCTCGGCGCCGAGCATCTCGCCGACCGCACCTACGGCACGCTCTCCGAGGGTGAGCGCAAGCGCGTGCTCATCGCCCGGGCGCTGATGACGGATCCGGAGTTGCTGCTGCTCGACGAGCCCGCCGCCGGCCTGGACCTCGGTGGTCGTGAGGAGCTCGTGGCGCGGCTCGGCGTGCTGGCGGCCGACCCGGACGCTCCGGCGATCGTGCTGATCACCCATCACGTGGAGGAGATCCCGCCGGGCTTCACCCACGCGATGCTGCTCAAGGAGGGGCAGGTGGTGGCGCAGGGTCTGCTCGACGACGTGATCACGGGTGAGAACCTCAGCGATGCGTTCAGCCAGGCGATCACGCTCGACAAGGCGGACGGCCGGTTCTTCGCGCGCCGCACGTACCAGCCCGGGAGGCACCGCCGCGCGTAGCGGAGCCGCGGCCGAGGTCACCGCCGCGCGTAGCGGAGCCGCGGCCGAGGTCACTGCCGCGCGGAGCAGCCGGGTGGGTGAGTTGTGTGTCACGTCATGCCGTAACTTGTGAGTATGGCTATCGAACGTTCGGGAGAACCCGCGGGTGCAGCGGCGATGCCGCTCAAGGATGCCTCGACGGTGATCCTCGTCCGGGACGGCGACCGTGGCGTCGAGGTGTTCCTGCTGCAGCGCGTGCGCGGCATGGCGTTCGCCGGCGGCATGACGGTGTTTCCCGGCGGCGGCGTCGACCCGTCGGACAGCGCTGCGACGGTGGCGTGGACGGGACCGCCCGTGCCGTGGTGGTCGGAGCGGTTCGGCACCTCCGAGACGCTCGCGCAGGCGCTCGTCCTCGCGGCCGTGCGCGAGACGTTCGAGGAGTGCGGGGTGCTGCTCGCCGGTGCGACACCGGACACCGTGGTGGCGGACACGACACCGTTCGGGGAGGCCCGCAGGCAGCTCGAGGCTCGGGAGCTCACCTTCGGCGAGTTCCTCGAACGTGAGGGGCTGGTGCTGCGTGCGGACCTGTTGCGGCCGTGGTCGAACTGGATCACGCCGGTCGGAGAGGGTCGTCGCTACGACACGAGGTTCTTCGTCGCGGCGGCCCCCGAGGGACAGATCGCCGACGGCGAGACGAGCGAGGCCGACGAGGTGCGGTGGCAGACTCCGCAGGAGGCGATCGCGCACTGGCAGGAGGGCGGCAGTGTGCTGCTGCCCCCGACCTGGAGCCAGTTGACGGCCCTGTCACGGTTCGGCTCGGTCGCGGAGATCCTCGCTGCGGAGCCGCAGATCACGCCGATCCTGCCGACCCGGATCACCTGGGAGGGACAGCTCCGGGTGGAGTTCCCCGAGCAGGACGGCTACTACGAGGCGGGGCCGCATCCGTGGGCCGCCCGGGATGCCAACTAGCCTGTGCCTCATGGCTGAATTCGTGACACTCGAGGTCTCCGACGGTATCGGCACCATCCGGCTCGACCGGCCGCCGATGAACGCACTCAACCGGCAGGTGCAGGAGGAGATCCGGGCCGCTGCGCGCGAGGCGACCGTGAACTCCGACGTCAAGGCGGTGATCGTCTACGGCGGTGAGAAGGTGTTCGCGGCCGGCGCGGACATCAAGGAGATGGCCGAGCTGAGCTACGTGCAGATGAGCGAGATCATCGCGGATCTGCAGTCGGCGCTGGGGTCGGTGGCGGAGATCCCGAAGCCGACGGTGGCCGCGATCACCGGCTACGCGCTGGGGGGCGGCCTGGAGCTCGCGCTGGGTGCGGACCGGCGGATCGCCGGCGACAACGCGAAGGTCGGTGTGCCGGAGATCCTGCTCGGCATCATCCCGGGCGGCGGCGGAACGCAGCGCCTCGCCCGCCTCGTCGGCCCGTCGAGGGCGAAGGATCTGGTGTTCACCGGCCGCTTCGTCGGTGCGGCCGAGGCCCTGCAGATGGGGCTGGTCGACGAGGTCGTCGCCCCGGACGAGGTGTACAACGCGGCGCGCGCGTGGGCGTCGCAGTTCAGCCGGGGCGCCACCCGCGCACTGGCGGCGGCCAAAGCCGCGATCGACCAGGGCCTCGACACCGACCTGGACACGGGGCTGAAGATCGAGCAGCACGTCTTCGCCGGCCTGTTCGCGACGAAGGACCGCACGATCGGCATGGAGTCCTTCGTCGCCAACGGCCCGGGTAAGGCCGAGTTCGTCGGGGAGTAGGCACCCCGGAACTGGAACTTGTTCATTCCTTACCGATGGGTAGGATGCCCTTCATGACTGCAAGCAGGACCGACGGGGTCGACCCCGCGCCGAACCCGCACGCCACTGCCGAGGAGGTGGCGGCCGCCCTTCGGGACACCAAGCTCGCGCAGGTGCTCTACCACGACTGGGAGGCCGAGACCTACGACGAGAAGTGGTCGATCTCCTACGACGAGCGCTGCATCGACTACGCGAAGGGTCGTTTCGACGCCGCCGCCGGTGACCAGCCCCTGCCGTACGAGCGGGCCCTCGAACTCGGTTGCGGCACCGGCTTCTTCCTGCTGAACCTCATGCAGGCCGGAGTGGCGAGGACCGGCTCGGTCACCGACCTGTCGCCCGGGATGGTCAAGGTGGCGCTGCGCAACGCCGGGCACCTCGGCCTCGACGTGGACGGCCGGGTGGCCGACGCCGAGACGATCCCGTACGACGACGACACCTTCGACCTCGTCGTCGGTCACGCGGTGCTGCACCACATCCCCGACGTCGAGCAGTCGCTGCGGGAGGTGCTGCGGGTGCTGAAGCCGGGCGGCCGGTTCGTCTTCGCCGGCGAGCCCAGCACGGTCGGGAACTTCTACGCGCGCTGGCTCGGCCGCCTCACGTGGGAGGCCACCACCAACGTCACGAAGCTGCCGTTCCTGCGGGACTGGCGGCGGCCGCAGGCCGAACTCGACGAGTCCTCCCGTGCCGCGGCGCTCGAGGCGGTCGTCGACCTGCACACCTTCGACCCGTCGGACCTGGAGCGGACGGCGGCTTCGGCCGGCGCGGTCGAGGTGAAGGCGAGCAGCGAGGAGTTCGCGGCCGCGCTGCTGGGCTGGCCGGTCCGCACATTCGAGGCCGCGGTGCCCGCGGAGAAGCTGGGCTGGGGCTGGGCGCGCTTCGCGTTCGGCGGGTGGCGCACGCTCAGCTGGGTGGACGAGAAGGTCCTCAGGCACGTGGTCCCGCGCAGCTTCTTCTACAACGTCATGATCACCGGCGTGAAGCCCGGCAAGTAGTGTGGGCTACGCGTTCACCCTCGCCGACGTCGCGTACCTGCGTTCGTCGCAGGGCGCGGCCGATCTCGCGGAGGTGGCCGCCCGGGAGCTGTCCGCGCGGACGCGCCTAGCCGACATCGGCTGGGCGCGTACGCGTTTCGCCGACCTGACCGCGCCGCTGACCGAGACGGTGCTGTTGCGCCGCAGGGCGGTCGCGAAGCTGCCCGCTGCCGGCGGCTGGCTGTTCACCGACGACGCGCTGCAGCAGGCGACGCCGGCGTCCGTCGCCGCGCATCGGGCCCGCCGGCTCGCCGGCCGGCGCGTCCACGACGTGACGTGCTCGATCGGCGCCGAGCTGGCGGCCCTGGTGGGGGTCGCGGAGGCGGTGGTCGGCAGCGATCTCGACCCCGTTCGCCTCGCGATGGCCGCCCACAACGTCCCCGGGGCGGCGCTGGCCCGCGCCGACGCGCTGCGCCCGATCACCCGCGGTACCACCGTGATCGCCGATCCGGCCCGCCGATCCGAGGGCCGGCGCACGCACGACCCGGCGGCCCTGATGCCGCCGTTGCCCGACCTGCTCGACGCCTACGCCGGACGGGACCTGGCCGTCAAGTGTGCCCCCGGACTGGATTTCGATGCGCTGGACTGGGCGGGGGAGGTCGAGGTGGTCTCGCTCGACGGCGGCGTCCGCGAGGCATGCCTGTACTCCCCGGGTCTGGCCACGCCGGGCGTGCGGCGACGGGCGAGTGTGTTGCGTTCGGACGGCGCCGTATTCGAGATCACCGACGCGGAGCCGGACGAGATCCCCGAGCGGGAACCGGGGGAGTGGATCGTCGATCCCGACGGGGCGATCGTGCGTGCGGGGCTGGTGCGGCACTACGCGGCCGCCCACGGCCTGTGGCAGCTCGATCCGCGGATCGCGTATCTCACCGGCGACACCCTCCCCGCGGGGGTGCGGGGATTCCGCGTTCTCGATCGACTGAAGTACACGGAAAAGACTCTCCGGCAATCGCTCTCGTCGATGGACTGTGGGGTGGCGGAGATTCTCGTGCGAGGGGTCGACGTCGATCCGGCGGTGCTCCGGCCGCGGCTGAAGCTGCGCGGATCGCGGTCGCTGAGCGTCGTGCTCACGCGGATCGGCCGCACCCCGACGGCGTTCGTCTGCGAACCCAGTCGCTGAGCCCTGTCCCGGCCGGGTGGGTCGTTCCGGTGCGGGTCTTGATATGCAAGCAAATACTTGCGTATTCTCGACGGTGTGGTCGACGTCTTCAAAGCGCTGGCGGATCCGACCCGGCGGGCCATCCTGGACGAGCTCGTCGACCGGGACGGCCAGACGCTGTTCGAGCTGTGCACACGACTGATCTCGCGGCACGGCCTGGGCTCGTCCCGGCAGGCGATCTCGCAGCACCTGGCGATCCTCGAGGAGGCCGGGCTGGTCCGGACCCGCCGCGAGGGGCGATCGAAGTTCCATCATGTGGACGTTGCGCCACTGCAGGGCCTCGCCGACCGATGGACGGTCGCGCATCGAAAGGAGTCGCAGTGAAGGTCACCCTCACCAGCGTGTTGGTCGACGACCAGGACAAGGCGCTCGCCTTCTACACCGACGTCCTGGGTTTCGTGAAGAAGACCGAGGTCCCCCTGGGCGAGGCGCGGTGGCTCACCGTCGTCTCGCCGCAGCAGCCGGACGGGCCGGAACTGGTCCTCGAGCCCGACGGCCATCCCGCCGTCCGGCCGTTCAAGGAGGCCCTCGTCGCCGACGGTATCCCGTTCACCTCGTTCGCGGTCGACGACGTGCGCGCCGAGTACGAGCGGTTGCGCAGCCTCGGGGTGCGATTCACCCAGGAGCCCCTCGAAATGGGCGGCATCACCACCGCCGTCTTCGACGACACCTGCGGCAATCTCATCCAGATCGCCGGCTGAGCCGTCGCCGCCCGCGGCGAAAGGTCAGCGGAGCACGTAGACGTCGCCCGGCAGCGTCGCCGTGACGAACTCGCCGGCCGGCCCGACCGCGGTGCCGACCGAGAATCCGGCCGCGTCGGGCAGGGTCTCCTCGTCGAGCGTCTCCCCGCTGGCGGCGTCGAACACCAGCGCGGCCAACCCGTCGTCGGCTCGGGCCACCGTGTATCCGATGCCGTCGGCGGTCAGCGCCGGCACCCCCAGCTGGCGCACGTCGCCGCGGCGCCACACGAGTTCGGCCGCCTCACCGGTGTCGCGCAGCGCCACCAGGTCGCCGGTCCGGCCCCCCGGCGCGAGGACCAGCAGTCCGTCGGCGGACACCGCCGGTCCGGTGGAGGCCGTGTACCCGAGGTCGTGGCTCCACCGCGGCGTCCCGGTCCCGGCATCGAGGGCCCACAGGGCTCCCTCGCCGTCGTGCACGTACACCGTGGCGCCGTCCGCGGACAGCACGGGACTGGTCGTCGCGCCGCCCGGAAGCTCCGGCTGCGACCACTCCTCGACCACCCGCGCATCGTCGCCGCCGGTGTAGCGCATCGACACGACGGCGGCGCGATCGGCGCCCGGCCGCCACAGCGTCACCAGAATCCGGCCGGTCCCGAGATCGACCGCCGGGGTGGTGGCCACCGGGCAGTCCTCCGATCCGCCGAAACATGCGGCCAGACCGTGGTCGTTGGGCAGCCGTGGCACGTTCGTCCCGTCCGCCACCCCGGGGGTGGGCACGAGGTCGAAGATCGGGGCGGCGTGCCTGCCCGTTTGCGGGTCGAGCACGTTGACCTGACCGAAATGCGTGACGAACACGAGGTTTCCGTCGCCGGTGAACTGTGCGGTGCCCGGCGTCCCGCTCACCGGGATCCGCCAGCGCCGCTGGCCGTGCTCGTTGAACGACACCATCGCCCCCTCCTCGCCGACGTAGATGTTGGCCACGCCGTCGGCGGTGGGAGTCACCCCGGTGACACCCGGCGCGAGGCGGGTGCACCAGCGCTTGCGGCCGGTGTCGATCTGGAACGAGACGAGGTTGCAGCCGGCGGCGGTCGCGGCGGTGACGAAGATCTGTCCGTTCGCCGCGACGCTCGCGGGCGCGGTGACGGCGCCGCCGAGCGGACGTGACCAGGCGGGCGCGAGGTCGCGCAGCCCGTCGGCGGGCGCGGTGTTGCTGTTGCGGGCGTCGGCGTACCGACCCGGCCACGCCCCGGCGGCGAGGACGTCGACCGGGCCGCCGTCGCTGCCGCATCCGGTCAACACCAGTGCCGCCGAGGCCGTCAGCATCACCGTCCGCAGGGCAGCCCGCATCACTCATCTCCTCGCCATGGCTCGAATGACCCGATGGGCCACACTATCGGGCCGGGTGGCGCACTCGATGCGCGAGGCGGACCGTACGCTGGCAACCATGACGAGCATGTGGGGCGCACCGTTGCGCACGAGGTGGCGGGGTTCTCGTCGGCGGGATCCCGATCAGGCCCGATTCCTGACCGTCGATTCGCTGCGATGGGTGCTGGCGCACAAGGCGTACACGCCGTGGTACCTGGTCCGGTACTACCGGCTCGCCAAGTTCAAGCTCGCCAACCCGCACGTGATCCTGCGCGGCATGGTGTTCCTCGGCAAGAACGTCGAGATCCATTCCGTCCCCGAGCTGTCCCGGCTCGAGATCGGCCGGTGGGTGCACATCGGCGACGGCAATGCCATCCGCTGTCACGAGGGGTCGCTGCGCATCGGCGACAAGGTGGTCTTCGGCAAGGACAACGTCGTCAACACCTACCTCGACATCGAGATCGGCGCCTCCACACTCGTCGCCGACTGGTGCTACATCTGCGACTTCGACCACCGCACCGAGGACATCACGTACCCGATCAAGGATCAGGGGATCGTCAAGAGCCCCGTGCGGATCGGACCCGACACCTGGATCGCGACGAAGGTCACGGTGCTGCGCGGCACCCGCACCGGCCGCGGCTGCGTCCTCGGCGCGCACGCGGTGGTCAAGGGCGACATCCCGGACTACAGCATCGCGGTCGGATCGCCGGCCAAGGTGGTCAGGAACCGCCGCACGGACTGGGAGTCCGGTGCCGCCGACCGGGCCGCGTACGTCGCCGCGCTCGAGGACATCGCGCGCAAGAAGGCGGGCCGCGAACCGGCGGCGGAACCCGGTTCCTGATCCGGGGCGCCTGCGATGGACTACGCCGACTACCGCCGCTACGACGCCGTGGGGCTCGCCGAACTCGTCACCCGCCGCGAGGTCACGCCGCGCGAACTGCTCGACGCGGCCCTCGCCCGGCTCGACGCGGTGGAGCCCACACTGAACACCGTCGTGCGCCGGCTCGACGAGCAGGCGCGCAGCCGGGCCGCGGAGCGCCTCGAGGGTCCGTTCGCGGGGGTGCCGTTCCTGGTCAAGGATCTTCTCCAGGACGTCGCGGGGATTCCGACCGGCAGCGGGAGCAGGTCCCTGGCGGAGCTGCCCGCCGTGCGCAACGCGGTGGTCGTCGATCGCTGGCTGGACGCGGGCCTCGTCCTCTTCGGCAAGACGAACACTCCGGAGTTCGGGGTCAAGGGGGTGACCGAGCCGGTGGCGAACGGTCCCACCCGCAACCCGTGGAATCCCGCGCACACGCCGGGCGGGTCCTCCGGCGGATCCGCGGCGGCGGTCGCCGCCGGCGTGGTCCCGGCGGCCGGCGCGAACGACGGCGGCGGCTCGATCCGCATTCCGGCCGCCTGCTGCGGGCTGGTCGGGCTCAAACCGGGCCGGGGCCTGGTGCCGAGCGGACCCGAGGTGGACGAGGACCGGCACGGGGCGGTCAGCAACGGGGTCGTCACGCGCACGGTGCGCGACGCGGCAGCCATGCTCGACGTGCTGGCCGGTCCGGACCCGAACGGGCCCTATCTCACGGCGGCACCGCAGGAGTCGTATGCGTCCGCGGCGAGTACCCCACCGCGGACGCTGCGCATCGGGTTCGCGACGGACTCCCCGATCGGCACCGGCGTCGACCCGGAGGCCGTCACGGCCGTCGAGAACGCCGCGGCGCTGCTCGCCGAGCTGGGCCACGCCGTCGAACCCGCGGCGACGGGGATCGACGAGCGGCGGCTGTCCACCGACTGGCTGACGATGTGGTTCGCCTGGCTCGCCGCCGACGTCCGGCAGGCGCGCCTGCGCACCGGGTGCGCCCCCGACGCGTTCGAGCCCGACACGCGGTTCCTCGCCGCGCTCGGCGACTCCGTGCGGCCCTCGGACTATCTCGCCTCGCTGCGCCGGTGGAACGGGTATACGCAGCAGCTCGGCGCGTTCCACGAGCGGTACGACCTGCTGCTCACGCCGACCCTGGCGTATCCGCCGGCGCGCGTGGGGGAACTGGCCACGCCGCCCGCGCTCCAGGGGGCCGCGCGCCTGATCGTGACGGCGCGGCTGGGCCGCGCGGCGCGGTGGGCCGGGCTGATGGACCGCATCGTCGACGAGAACCTCGCCCGGACGCCGTACACCCAGCTCGCGAACATCACCGGGCGCCCGGCGATCTCGGTGCCACTGCACTGGACCGCGGCGGGATTGCCGTTGGGCGTGCAGTTTCTCGGGCCGCTGGGCTCGGAGGGACTGCTGCTGTCGCTCGCGGCACAGCTCGAGCGGGCCCGGCCCTGGGCGCACCGCGAGCCTCCGCTGCTGCCGTCCCGGTGACGCGGGCCGGCAGCGCCGGTCACCGGCCGGGCAACGGCCGCTGGGGAATCGTCGGTCGCGGAAGCGGATGGCGCACACGACGTTTCGCCTCCGAGTACACACGGGCGGTCTCGGTGGCCACCAGCCGCCAGTCGAAGTCCTCCGTGAGCCGCTCGCGCGCCGCCCGCGCCCGTCGCTGGGCGGCCGCGGGGTCGTCGAGGGTCCGCCGGACCGCCGACGCCAGCCCCGCGACGTCGCCGGGTGCGAACGAGAGGCCGGTCGAGCCGTCGACGACGGCCTCCCCGAGGCCGCCGGCCGTCGACGCGACGAGTGGCGTCCCGGCGGCCGCGGCCTCGAGTGCGATGATCCCGAACGGTTCGTAGCGGCTCGGCAGGACGATCGCATCGGCGCGGTGCAGCCACCCGAGCAGCTCGATGCGGTCGAGGTTGCCGACGAACGTCACCGACCGCGCGACGCGGTGCACGCGCGCCTGCTCGCGCAGCCAGTCGAACTGGGTGCCCTCCCCGGCGACGACGAGGGTGGTGCCGGGGTGCGTGCGCCGGATCCGGGGGAGGGCGGCGATCGCGTCCTGCACGCCCTTCTCGTACTCGAGGCGGCCGACGAACAGCAGCTGCGGCGGCCCGGAACGCGGCGCCCGCTCCCGGTAGGACCACGCGGTGACGTCGATTCCGTTGCGGATCACCGTCGCCGGCGGCAGGTCCGGCCCGTAGAGCGCGGCGACCTCCTCGTTCATCGATGCCGAACACGTGATGAGCCGATCGGATTCGTTGGCGAGCCACCACTCCACCGAGTGCACCTGCCGGTTCACGCGGCCCGACAGCCAGCCGCTGTGCCGGCCGGCCTCGCTTGCGTGCAGGGTGGACACCAGCGGTACGTCGAAGAACTCGGCGAGCGCGACGGCGGGGTGTGCGACGAGCCAGTCGTGCGCGTGCACCACGTCCGGGTACCAGCCGTCGCCGATGCCGCCCTTGGTCAGGCTCAGCCCCGCCCGCACCATGGCATGACCCATCGCGAGCGTCCAGGCGAGCATGTCCTCGCCGAAGTCGAAGTGCGGTGGGTCCTCGGCGACGGCCACCACGAGCACGCCCTCGGCGATGTGGCTGATCGTGGGGTGGGTGGTGGCGTCCGTGCCGGTGGGCCGCCGGGAGAGCACGACCACCTCGTGGCCGGCGGCGGCGAGCTCGGTGGCGAGGTGGTGCACGTGCCGGCCGAGGCCGCCGACGACGACGGGCGGGTACTCCCAGGAGACGATCAGCACCTTCACGAGGGGGCTCCCATCCGGTCGGGCAGGCGGCGGGCGTCGAGCCCGGGGAACAGATTGTCGGCCCGGTTCCAGCCGGCGGCCAGGCGCGCCGCCGTCTCGTCGCGGCCTGCGGCGACCGCCGCGGCGATCTCGCGCAACGCGTGGGCGTGCTTGTGGGCCCGGTCCCGCGCGTATCCGGCCGCGGTGTCCTTGCTGACCATGAATGCCCAGTCGCTCGACACCGTCAGCAGCGCCTCGCGCAGCATCTGGTCGTGCACCCGGTTGCGCAGCGCGGGGCGGCCGGCCCCGGCGGCGCCGCGGGCCTTGTCCAGGGTGTCGAGCGTGGTGCGCACGACCTCCTCGTCGAGCTGTACGAGGTCGCGAACCTGCTCGCCGGCCCACACCCGCCAGTCCTTCCCGGACCCCCACGAGGTGTCGTGCAGGTCGACGGGTGCTCCCACGTACCCGCGGTCGCGTGCGTCGGCGAGAGTGCCCACCTCGATGCCCGCCTCCGGCAGCGCCCGGAGCAGCCGTTCGAGGAACAGCGGGCCCTCGTGCCACCAGTGGCCGAACAGCTCGGTGTCGAAGGCGGCGACCACCAGGGCGTCGCGCCCGATGCGGTCGGACTCGCGGCGCAGCCGGCGGCGGATCGTGTCGACGAAGTCGGCCACGTGGCGGTCGACGGCCGCGGACGCCAGATCGGGGTCGTAGGGCGCCTTGTCCTGTGGGGCGACGGTGCGGCCGGTCACGCGGGCGGGCTTGAGCCCGGTGTCGTGGCAGTAGGTGTGGAAGTCCCGGTAGGCGGGGTGGCCCGGGTAGCCGGACTTCGGCGACCAGACCCGGTAGGACACCTGCAGATCCCGGCCGAAGGCGACGACGTCGGAGTCCCACGCGGTCCGGCCGAGCGCGGTGTCGCCGCGCAGGGCGGGACCGTCGACCATGAAGTGCCCGACGCCGGCGGCGGCGTATCCGGCCTCCATACCGGGGGTGAACGCGCACTCGGGCGCCCAGATGCCCTGCGGTGTGTGCGCCCAGCGGGCGTGCGCGTCGGCCAGCCCCTCGGCGAGGGAGAACGCCCGCAGGCGGGGATCGAGCAGAGGCTGGAAGGGATGGGCCAGCGGCCCGCCCAGCAGTTCGACCGCCTCGGCGTCGACGAGTTCGCGGAACACCGGGGATCCGCCGTGGCGCCAACGGGTTTCGAACTGTTCGAGGGCTGCGGCGGCCTGCCGGTGCTCGCGGGCTCCGAGCGCACGGTAGGCCGGCTCCCGCATGCCCGCGGCCTCGTGGGCGCGCAGCTGCCAGTTGCCGAGCCAGTGGTGCATCCCGGTCAGGCAGTGGGGGTCGTCGAGCTGAGCGGCCAGCACGGGCGTCACCCCGAGGGTGACCAGGCGCGTGCGGCCCTCGGCGGCAAGCCGGCGCAGGACGTCGGTCACCGGGAGATACGTCGCGGCCCAGGACTGGTAGAGCCATTCCTCGCCGACCGGCCAGCGACCGTGGTGGGCGAGCCACGGCAGGTGCGAGTGCAGCACGAGCGCGAACAGTCCCGGTTCCCGCCGGGTGGCGGGAGTGGTCACCGCGCCGGATCCTTCACCGCGATCGCGACGAGATCCAGACTGGCGTCGATGTTCTCGGGCGCGAGGAGGAAGTCGTCGACCGTCACGGCCGCGACGTCTGCGGTCAGGCCGGCGGGCCAGGGATCGCCGGCGAGAGCGCGCTCGATCTGGGCGTCGATGAAGGAGCCGCCGTGCTTGGCATCGAGGGCGCGCAGGGCGGGGCCGTGGTGCACCCCGGTCGTCAGGGCGACGCGGAAGCCGGCTCCCTCGAGCAGTTCGGTGAGTTCGGCGGCGTTCAGCTCGCGGGTGTGGAACGGGTTGAGCGGGGTGTCGCGGCCGGGGGAGAACGTGATGCGGTTGGGGGTGCTGATCAGCAGTTCGCCGCCGTCCCGGAGCACGCGGTGGCATTCGCGCAGGAACCCGGACTGGTCCCACAGGTGCTCGATGACCTGGAAGTTGACGACAACGTCCACGGAGGCGTCGGCGAGGGGCAGGTCGGCGAGGTTGGCGTGCCGCATGTCCACGCGCGGGTAGCGGGCGCGCACGTGCGCGACGGCGCTCTCGTCGTAGTCGAGGCCGACGACGGCGGTGGCGACGCCCGCGATCATGTCGGCGCCGTAGCCCTCGCCGGCGCCCGCCTCGAGCACGGTGCGGCCGGCGCACCGGGGCAGCAGGTCGCGGTAGACCACCTCGTGGCGGCGGAACCAGTAGTTCTCCTCCGCGATGCCGGGAACGGTGCGCTCGCCGGTGAGTGGCAGTTGAGGGGCGTCGCCGGCGGGGACGGGGGATTCGCTCACCGCCCAGACATTAGCCCCACCTTTGTCGACCTCGTCATCGGTGGTCCAGATCACAGCCGTGCGGCTCCCTTCGTGTGGTTATGGTGAACGAGGTTCCCATCCAAGTTACCAGCGGGTAACTTAGCGTGAGGTAATCTATCGCACACCCCCGTGCGAAGCACGAGAGCTCGGTCAAGGCGTTGCGCCTCGCCGATCCCAGGCAGTCATACACAGGAGGTCGACGTAGACCCATGACGAACATCGTCGTTTTGATCAAGCAGGTCCCCGACACGTGGTCCGAGCGCAAGCTCAGCGACGGCGACTTCACGCTCGATCGCGAGGCCGCCGACGCGGTGCTCGACGAGATCAACGAGCGCGCCGTCGAGGAAGCCCTGCTCATCAAGGAGCGCGACGGCGGGGAGGTCACCGTGCTCACCGCCGGTCCGGACCGCGCCACCGACGCGATCCGCAAGGCGCTGTCCATGGGTGCCGACAAGGCCATCCACCTCAACGACCCGGCCATCCACGGCTCCGACGCGATCCAGACCGCGTACGCGCTCGCGGCGGCTCTCGGCCAGATCGAGGGCGTCGACCTGGTCATCGCCGGCAACGAGGCCACCGACGGCCGGATGGGCGCCGTGCCGGCGATCATCGCCGAGTACCTCGGCCTGCCGCAGCTGACCCACATGCGCAAGCTCACCGTCGCCGACGGCAAGGTCAGCGGCGAGCGCGAGACCGACGAGGGTGTCTTCACCCTCGAGGCCACGCTGCCGGCCATCGTCTCGGTCACCGAGAAGATCAACGAGCCCCGCTTCCCGTCCTTCAAGGGCATCATGGCCGCCAAGAAGAAGGAAGTTCAGGCCCTCACTCTCGCCGACATCGGGCTCGACCCCGAGATCTTCGGCGTGGCCAACGCCGGCAGCACCGTCACCGGTGTCAGCCCGAAGCCCCCGCGTACCGCTGGTGAGCGCGTCGCGGACGAGGGTGACGGCGGCAGCAAGATCGCCGCGTACCTCGTCGGCCAGAAGATCATCTGATCGCGCCCACGCGACACAGCAGACATACCCAAGGGAGAGAAAGAGCAATGGCAGAAGTACTCGTGCTCGTCGAGCACGCCGAGGGCGCGCTGAAGAAGGTCAGCACCGAGCTGATCACCGCCGCCCGTGCGCTGGGTGAGCCCGCCGCGGTCGTGACCGGTCCGGCCGGCACCGCCGACAAGCTGCAGGACGCGCTCGCCGCCGCCGGCGCCGCCAAGGTCTACGCCGCCGAGTCCGACGACATCGAGGGCTACCTGGTGACCCCGAAGGTCGACGTGCTGGCCTCGCTCGTGGAGTCCGCCAGCCCCGCCGCGGTGATCACCGCCGCCAGCGTCGAGGGCAAGGAGGTGTCGGGCCGCCTCGCCGCGCGCATCGGCTCCGGTCTGCTCTGCGACGTCATCGACGTCAAGTCCGACGGTTCGGCCGTGCACTCGATCTTCGGTGGCGCGTACACCGTCGACGCCAAGGCCAACGGCGAGGTGCCGGTCGTCTCCGTGCGTCCGGGTGCCGTCGAGGCGCAGCCGCAGGCCGGCGCCGCCGAGCGCGTGGACGTCGAGGTGCCGGCGCAGGAGGAGAACGCGGTCAAGATCACCGCGCGCAACCCGATCGTGGGCGGCGACCGTCCCGAGCTGACCGAGGCGTCGATCGTCGTCTCCGGCGGCCGCGGCGTCGGCAGCGCCGACAAGTTCAGCGTCGTCGAGGACCTCGCCGACTCGCTCGGTGCCGCCGTCGGTGCCTCCCGCGCCGCCGTCGACTCCGGCTACTACCCGGGCCAGTTCCAGGTCGGTCAGACCGGCAAGACCGTCTCGCCGCAGCTGTATGTGGCGCTGGGCATCTCCGGCGCCATCCAGCACCGGGCCGGCATGCAGACGTCCAAGACGATCGTCGCGGTCAACAAGGACGAAGAGGCCCCGATCTTCGAGATCGCGGACTACGGCGTCGTGGGCGACCTGTTCAACGTCGCTCCGCAGCTGACCGAGGAGATCAAGAAGCACAAGGGCTGATCCCGAGGTCCCGCCGCGGCCCCGCACCCGTCCAGGGTGCGGGGCCGCACGCGTACCCGGGCATGTTCACCGGACGTGCACGGAGGCGACACCGTGCCGCCCCTGCCGCGACGTACCGGCTCGATACACATTGCGCCATGACCACTTTGCTGGTGCCGGCCCAAAACCCGGGGCTGTCGGAGGCGGTGCTGTCGGGGCCGCGGTACTCCCTGCTCGTGTCCGCCGACCGCGAACATCGCGAGGCCGCACAGCGGCTGCGTTACCGCGTCTTCGCCGCCGAACCCGGATTCCACCTCCCGGCAGGCATGCCCGCGGGCCTCGACGCCGACCGCTTCGACGAGTACTGCGACCACCTGTTGGTGCGCGAGAACCACACCGGCGCGGTGGTGGGCTGCTACCGGATGCTGCCGCCGGAGGCCGCACGCGCCGCCGGGGGCTACTACACCGCCACCGAATTCGATCTCACCGCCCTCGATCCCGACGGTCTGCGGGCGGTGGAGATGGGCCGCGCCTGCGTCGACCCCGCCCACCGCTCCGGCTCGGTCCTGTCGCTGATGTGGGCCGGGATCCTGCACTACCTGCAACTCACCGGGCACAACTGGGTCATGGGGTGCGTGTCGGTGCCGATGCGCACCCACCCGTCCGACGTGCCCGGCGCCAACGTCCGGGGAGTGCGCGACGTGCTGCTGGCCCGGCACTCCGTCGAGCCGGCCCGGCGGGTGCTTCCCCGGACCCCGGTCGTCGTCGACGGCCGCCCCCTCGACGACATCCCGTCACCCGGGCGGCCGGTGCTGCCGCCGCTGCTGCGCGGGTATCTGCGGCTCGGTGCTCGCATCTGCGGCGAGCCCGCCCACGACCCCGACTTCGGGGTGGCCGACTTCGTCGCGCTGCAGAGCCTCGCCGGAGCCAACGCGCGCTACCTCGAGCGGCTGCGGACCGCCGCCGAGAGCGCCGAGGCGGCCGCAGGAGCGCGGGCGTGAACACCCGCGCCCACGCCTGGATGCCGGCCAGTCCCTGCGGCACCGGCTGCCTTCCGGCCGATCCGGGGCGAGTGAGTTTCGTCACGGCGGCGGCGCGCTGGGTGCTCGTGGTGGCGGTCCTGGCAACCGCCCCGTTGCTGACCGCCGGCCGGCTCCTGCCCCGCCCGGGGCGCCTCGCCGCCCAGCGTGCGTTCGCCCGCGTCCTGCTGCGTTGTGCCGGGCTGCGGCTGACGGTGACCGACCTGCGGGACCGCGGCGACGGGGGAGGCGGGGGAGGCGGGGGCGTGCTCGTCGTCGCCCCGCACGTGTCCTGGACCGACGTGCTGGTGCTCACCGCGGTTGCCCCGGCAGGGTTCGTCGCGCGCAGCGACCTGCTCGAGTGGGGACTGCTCGGCGCGCTGGCCCGCCGCATGCGGGTCATACCCATCGAGCGCGAGCGTCTGCGCGACCTGCCCGTCGTGGTGTCGCGGATCCGCGACCGCCTCCTGGCGGGGGAGCGGATCGCGGCGTTCCCGGAGGGCACGACGTGGTGCGGCAGGGCGTACGGCGGGTTCCGTCCGGCACTGTTCCAGGCGGCGATCGACGCGCAGCGCCCGGTGCAGCCGGTCGGGCTCCGGTACGCCGACGCCGCCGGGACGATCGCCACCGGCCAGGCGTTCGTCGGCGACGAGACGATGGGAGCGTCGCTGCGACGGCTCCTGCGGCACCGGGGCGTGGTGGCGGAGGTGGTGCTCGCCCCGCTCGAGCGGCCCGGCTCCGATCGCCGCGACCTCGCCGCGCGGTGTGAACGGTCCGCGCGCCGGCGGCACGACGACGGCGCCGAGTTCGCCAGGCTCGGCCGGGCCGCCGCCGCGCACGACACCCGTGGTCGCGAGGAGCTCCGGGCCGGACGGTGAGCGCGACGGGCGCGAGCCCCGACCCGCTATCCTGGTTCGGTCATGACCTCGAACGCCGCCGGAGCCTCCGGCACCTCGACGACCGTCTACCTCGATCACGCCGCGACCACCCCGATGCTGCCCGCGGCCGTGTCGGCGATGACGGAGATCTTCGCGACGGTCGGCAACGCGTCGTCCCTCCACGGGTCGGGCCGCGCGGCGCGGCGCCGCATCGAGGAGGCCCGGGAGTCCATCGCCGCGGACCTCGGTGCGCGTCCCTCCGAGGTCGTCTTCACCTCGGGCGGCACCGAGGGCGACAACCTCGCGGTCAAGGGCATCTACTGGGCGCGCCGCGACGCCGATCCGCGCCGTCGCCGGGTGATCGCGAGCGCCGTCGAGCACCACGCCGTGCTCGATGCCGTCGAGTGGCTCGTCGCGCACGAGGGCGCCGAGGTGACCTGGCTGGCCGTCGACGCCGACGGACGCGTCGAGCCGGATGCGCTGCGGATGGCCCTCGCCGAGCACGCCGACGAGACGGCCCTGGTGTCGGTGATGTGGGCCAACAACGAGGTGGGCACCGTGATGCCCGTCGCCGAGCTCACCGCGGTCGCCGCCGAGTACGGGGTGCCCGTGCACAGCGACGCCGTGCAAGCGGTCGGCCATCTGCCCGTCGACTTCGCCGCGAGCGGGCTGGCCGCCATGACGATCGCCGCGCACAAGTTCGGCGGTCCCCAGGGTGTCGGTGCCCTGCTGCTGGGCCGGCAGGTGCCGTGCGTGCCCCTCACCCACGGCGGCGGACACGAGCGCGACGTACGGTCGGGAACCCACGACACCGCCGGGATCGCCGGCATGGCCGCGGCGCTGCGCGAGGCGACGGCCGAACTCGGCGAACGCACCGTCGCGCTCACGACGCTGCGCGACGAACTGATCGCCGGTGTGACGGCCGTGGTCCCGGACGCGGTCCTCAACGGCCCGCGCGGCGCGGACCGCCTGCCCGGCAATGCACACTTCACCTTCCCCGGCTGCGAGGGCGATTCGCTGCTCATGCTGCTGGACGCGGCCGGGATCGAGTGCTCGACCGGTTCGGCCTGCACCGCCGGGGTGGCGCGGCCGAGCCATGTGCTCGTCGCGATGGGGGCGGACCCCCGCACGGCCCGCGGGTCGTTGCGATTCTCGTTGGGCCACACGTCGACTCGCGCCGACGTGGAGGCCGTTGTGGCGGCGCTGCCGCAGGTGGTGGGACGGGCGCGGGCCGCCGGACTGGCCGGCGCCGGTAGTCGAGAGAGGTGACGTCGATGAGGGTGCTCGCGGCAATGAGCGGTGGCGTGGACTCGGCGGTGGCCGCGGCCCGCGCGGTCGACGCCGGCCACGACGTGGTCGGCGTGCACCTGGCGCTGTCCACGGCGCCGGGCACGCTGCGGACCGGGTCGCGGGGCTGCTGCTCCAAGGAGGACGCCGGGGATGCGCGCCGCGCCGCCGACGTGCTCGGAATCCCGTTCTATGTCTGGGATTTCGCCGACCGGTTCAAGGAGGACGTCATCGACGACTTCGTCGAGTCCTATGCCGCCGGCCAGACCCCCAATCCGTGCCTGCGCTGCAACGAGAAGATCAAGTTCGCGGCCCTCGCCGACCGGGCCGTCGCCCTCGGCTTCGACGCGGTCGCCACCGGCCACTACGCCCGGCTCGACGACGGTGTCCTGCGTCGCGCGGTCGACGCCGGCAAGGACCAGTCGTACGTGCTCGGTGTGCTGACGGCCGACCAGCTCGCGCGTGCGATGTTCCCGGTCGGGGACACCCCGAAGGAGCGGATCCGCGCCGAAGCGGCCGAGCGGGGTCTCGCGGTCGCGGACAAGCCCGACAGTCACGACATCTGCTTCATCCCCTCCGGTGACACCCGCGCCTTCCTCGGTGCCCGCATCGGGGTGCGTCCCGGCCGCGTCGTCGACGCCCGGTCCGGCGCCGTGCTCGCCGAACACGAAGGGGTGCACGGCTTCACGGTCGGACAGCGCAAGGGCCTGGGCATCGCCGGCCCCGGCGCGGACGGCCGCCCCCGCTACGTCACCGCGATCGAGCCGGACACCGGCACGGTGAAGGTGGGCTCCGCGGAAGACCTGAAGGTGTGGGCGATCAGTGCCGAGCGCGCAGTGTGGACGAGCGGGGCCGCGCCGGCCGGACCGGTCGAATGCGTCGTGCAGGTCCGCGCGCACGGCGGTGTCGCGGCGGCCGTCGCCGAGCCCGCCGGCACCGGTCTCGCGGTGACCCTGCGCGAACCGCTCACCGGCGTCGCCACCGGACAGGCCGTGGTGCTGTACCGGCCGGACGCGGGCGGCGACGTCGTCCTCGGCAGCGGCACCATCGTCGGTACCGGCACGGCGGCCACGTCCCGGTGACCGCGAACACCCCGAACCCCTGGTCCGGCGTCGCGACCGGCATCGGGTCGTGGCCCGGCACCGACGCCCGGGAATCGGCCGCGACCGTGCTCGGCGAGCTCGAGGCGTTGCCGCACCTGGTCGAGCTGCCGGCCCGCGGGCTCGGGGCCGATCTCATCGGCCGCACCGGCGCGTTGCTGGTCGACCTGCACCTCGACACGTCCACCACCGGGTACCGGCTCGGCGGTCGCCGCGGCGCGGTCGCCGCCCGCGCCGGGGATCTGCTGCGCCGAGATCTCGATGCACTCGAAGAGGCATGGGAGACAGCGGGTCTCGGTCCCGGTCGATTCCTGAAGGTGCAGTCCGCCGGCCCGTTCACCCTCGCCGCGCACGCCGAGCTGGCCGGGGGCCGGCGGGTGCTCACCGATCGCGGCGCCGTGCGCGACGTCGCCGAGTCCCTCGGCGAGGGCCTGGCGCGGCACGCCGCGGAACTGACCCGCCGCCTCGGCGCCCACGTGGTGGTCCAGCTCGACGAGCCTGCGCTGCCCGCCGTCCTCGCCGGGACCCTGACCGGACGCACGAAGCTCGAATCGGTGCCGGCGCTCCCCGAGCCGGAGGCGCAGCACCTGCTCGAGGCCGCGATCGCGGCGATCGGCCGCCCCGTCGCGGTGCACTGCTGCGCCGCCGACGTGCCCACCGGGTTGCTGCGCCGCAGCGGCGTCGACGCCGTCGCCCTCGACGTCGCGCAGCTCACCGCCGCCGACCTCGACGGTATCGGTGAGCTGATCGACGCCGGAACCACCCTCCTGCTCGGGCTGGTGCCGTCCACCGCACCCGACACGGCCGTCCCCACCTGGCGTGACGTCGCGGCCCCCGCGATCACGCTGATCGACCGGCTGGGCTTCCCCCGCGCCACGCTGCGCTCGGTGGGGGTCACCCCGCGCTGCGGCCTGGCCGGCGCCGATCCCACGTGGGCGCGCCGGGCGCTGCGCCTCGCCCGCGACGTCGCCGCCGCGTTCGCGGACGACCCGGAATCGCTCGGCTCCGCAGCGGCCGGGAACGTCGTATCGCTCGACTAGTCTTTCCGGCGTGAGTGAATCGACGGACGCGCCCACCCAAGCTCCGCCCGACGTGCGCGAGCGCTGGCAGCAGCTCGCGGAGGAGGTGCGCGAGCACCAGTTCCGCTACTACGTGCGCGACGCGCCGATCATCTCCGACGGCGCCTTCGACCAGTTGCTCGGCGCGCTGAAGCAGCTCGAGGACGACTACCCGGACCTGCGCGTCCCGGACTCCCCGACGCAGCTCGTCGGTGGGGGCTTCGCCACCGACTTCACCGCCGTCGACCACCTCGAGCGGATGCTCAGCCTCGACAACGTCTTCACCGAGGACGAACTGCGCGCCTGGGTTTCCCGCGTCGAGGCCGAGACGGGTCCGGACCTGCACTACCTGTGCGAGGTGAAGATCGACGGCGTCGCGCTGAGTCTGGTGTACGAGGACGGCCGCTTGCGCCGTGCCGCCACCCGCGGCGACGGCCGCACCGGCGAGGAGGTCACGCTCAATGCCCTCACGATCGACGACATCCCCGAAAGGCTCACCGCCACCGAGGAATTTCCCGTCCCCCGGGTTCTCGAGGTGCGGGGCGAGGTGTACTTCCGGCTCGAGGACTTCCACGCGCTCAACGCCGCCCTCGTCGCCGAGGGCAAGGCCCCGTTCGCCAATCCGCGCAACACCGCGGCCGGATCGCTGCGGCAGAAGAACCCCGCGGTGACCGCGCGGCGCCGCCTCGGGATGATCTGCCACGGGCTCGGCCGCGTCGAAGGATTCGAGCCGGTGTCGCTGTCGCAGTCCTACGCCGCCCTCGCCGCCTGGGGGTTGCCCGTCTCCGGGCACACCGCCCGCGTCGTCGGCGTCGAGGAGGTCGTCGCCCGGATGCGGTACTGGGGCGAGCACCGCCACGACGTCGAACACGAGATCGACGGGCTCGTCGTCAAGGTCGACGAGGTGTCCCTGCAGCGCCGGCTCGGCACCACCTCGCGCGCACCCCGGTGGGCGATCGCCTACAAGTACCCGCCGGAGGAGGTGACCACCACGTTGCTCGACATCCGCGTCAGCGTCGGCCGCACGGGCCGGGTCACCCCGTTCGCCTACATGGAACCGGTCACGGTGGCCGGGTCGACGGTCTCCCTCGCCACCCTGCACAACGCGGCGGAGGTGGCCCGCAAGGGCGTGCTCATCGGCGACACGGTGGTGCTGCGCAAGGCCGGTGACGTCATCCCCGAGGTGCTCGGCCCGGTGGTGGACCTGCGCGACGGCACCGAACGCGAGTTCGTCATGCCCACCGAATGCCCCGAGTGCGGGACACCGCTCGCCCCCGCCAAGGAGGGTGACGTGGACCTGCGCTGCCCCAACCAGCGGCACTGCCCCGCACAGTTGCGTGAGCGGGTCTTCCACGTCGCGGGCCGCGGCGCATTCGACATCGAGGCGCTCGGCTACGAGGCCGCCACCGCGCTGCTCGAGGCCGGGGTGATCGCCGACGAGGGTGACCTGTTCGACCTGACCGCCGAGGACCTGCTGCGGACGTCGCTCTTCCGCACCAAGGCGGGGGCGCTGTCCGCCAACGGCAAGCGCCTGCTGGCGAATCTCCAAGCAGCCAAGGACAAGCCGCTGTGGCGGGTGCTGGTGGCACTGTCGATCCGGCACGTCGGCCCCACCGCCGCACGGGCGCTGGCCACCGAATTCGGCAGCCTCGACCGGATCCGCGAGGCGTCCGTGGACGAGCTCGCCGCCGTCGAGGGGGTGGGACCGACCATCGCTGCGGCCCTGGGTGAATGGTTCGCCGTCGACTGGCACGTCGCGATCGTCGAGAAGTGGCGCGCGGCGGGGGTGCGCATGCTCGACGAGCGCGACGAATCCATCGAACGCACCCTCGAGGGCCTGTCGATCGTGGTCACCGGATCGCTCGAGGGTTTCTCGCGGGATCAGGCCAAGGAGGCGATCCTGCTCCGCGGCGGCAAGGCGGCCGGTTCGGTGTCGAAGAAGACCGCGTTCGTCGTCGTCGGCGATGCCCCGGGAACGAAGGCCGACAAGGCGGCCGAGCTGGGCATCCCCGTCCTCGACGAGGACGGGTTCCGCCGGCTGCTCGAACTCGGCCCGGACGGCGTCTCGGGTGGCCAGGACGCGATCGAGGAGGAGTTCGGCGAGCTCGAGAGCTGACCGGCGGCCGGAGCCGGTGTGACGGAGATCGCCCGGAAACCGTTTGGGCGGAAGGGGCGGTCACTGGGATAGTCCTCCAGTGATCGAGATCAGACGCGTGAGCCCGGACGAGTACGACGCCGTCGGCGCCCTCACCGTCGACGTGTACGTCGGCGGCGGATTCGTCGAGCCCGACGACCCGTACGCCGAGCGTCTGCGCGACACCGCCGCCCGCGACAAGCACGCCGAGGTGGTGGTCGCGCTCGCCGACGGCGAGATCGTCGGGTCCGTGACGCTGGCGGAGCCGGCGTCGCGCTTCGCCCACATCGCCGAGAAGGGCGAGCTCGAGTTCCGGATGCTGGCCGTCGCGCCGTCGGCGCGGGGCCGGGGTGTCGGGTCGGCGCTGGTGCGGCACGTCCTCGACACCGCCTACGACCGCGGCGATCGCGCCGTGGTGCTCTCCACGCAGCCGGACATGGTCGACGCGCGCCGCATCTACGACCGCAACGGATTCGTCCCCGTCCCCGAGCGGGACTGGGCGCCGGTGCCCGGCGTCGAGCTGAGCACCCTGGTCCGGGAGCTGGTCTGAGCCGTTCCGCTCAGCCGAGGACGGTTCCGATGATGCCGGCCAGGTAGCCGAGCCGGGCCACCTCGGACGGGCGGAACTCGGGGCCGCCGGGCCGGCCGAGCATCAGCACCCGGCCCTGGGTCCCCAGGGGCGCCGCCGCCAGGGTCGTGTTCATCGCTCGCCACAGGTCGGGCACCCACTCGCCCTCGTGGTCGAGCAGCATCGGCTTCTCGAGCGGCATCCACGGCACCTCCGCCGGCCGGGTCTCGGGGGCGCCGGAACTGCCGACCACCCGGTACACCCCGTACGGGCCGGTGTCGACGACGGTCGCCCAGCCGACGCGCAGCACCCGGGGCGCCCCGTCGACGAGCACCTGCAGCCGATCGTGGCGCGCGGTGGCGACCTGATCGATCAGCTCGAGTTCGCGGTGGGTGTCGAGGATTCCCGCATAGGGACGGATCGAGTCCACCGTCACGCCCTCGAGGCGTTCGGCGGCCGTGATGAGCGTGTCCGGCAGCGACCCGGCGTCGACGTCGACGACGAGATCGTCGATCGCGAAGCCGGCGCCGCGTTCGACGACGTCCAGCGAGAGGATGTCCGCACCGACCGAACCGAGCGCGACGGCGAGTGAACCGAGGCTGCCCGGCCGGTCGGGAAGCTGGACGCGTAACAGGTACGACACGTGCGTCCTTTCCCCGATTCCGAAGTCGCGGCCGAGGCGCTCGGCCGGCGACGGACACCATCTTTTCACCCCCGCAGCACCGCCGGATGCCGGTCCGGCGGTGCTGCGCCGAGACGGGACAGGAAACCGCCGGTCACGCGGTCGTTGTCACACGAACGACACAGGTGTTTCTCCGAACTGCAACACGGCGGGCGGTCGGCGCGGGTCCGGGGAACCGGCGAAACCGTCCCGGTCGGCACGCACTACCCTGGACGAGACGTTCGTTTCTTCATCGGAAAGGGGTCACCGAAGGTGCCTGCCATCTCCCGTGACGAGGTCGCGCACCTCGCCCGGTTGTCCCGGCTCGCGCTGACCGACGCCGAACTCGACGAGTTCGCCGGCCAGCTGGATACGATCCTCAGCCACGTCAAGGCCGTGTCGGAGGTGGCTGCGGACGATGTGGCGCCGATGGCCAACCCGAACGCGGTGACCAACGTGACCCGCCCCGACGAGGTGCGCCCGGGCCTGACGCCGGAGCAGGCGCTCGCCGCCGCGCCGCTCGTCGAGGACGGCCGCTTCTCCGTCCCGCAGATCCTGGGGGAGGGCGAATGAGCGCCGACCTGACCCGGCTGGGCGCGGCCGACCTCGCCGACCGCATCCACTCCGGCGACGTCTCGTCGGTCGAGGTCACCCAGGCTCACCTCGACCGCATCGCCGAGGTCGACGGCGACTACCACGCCTTCCTGCACGTCGCGGGGGAGCAGGCGCTGGCCGCCGCCGCGGAGGTCGACCGCGCGGTCGCCGCGGGCGAGAGCCCGGCGTCGCCGCTGGCCGGCGTGCCGATCGCCCTCAAGGACGTGTTCACCACGACCGACATGCCCACCACGTGCGCCTCGAAGATCCTCGAGGGCTGGATGTCGCCGTACGACGCGACCCTGACGTCGAAGCTGCGGCGGGCCGGCATCCCCATCCTGGGCAAGACCAACATGGACGAGTTCGCGATGGGATCGTCCACCGAGAACTCCGCCTTCGGTCCCACCCGCAACCCGTGGGACACCACCCGGATCCCCGGTGGTTCCGGCGGCGGCTCCGCGGCCGCGCTGGCGTCCTACCAGGCGCCCCTGGCCATCGGCACCGATACCGGCGGCTCGATCCGCCAGCCCGCCGCCGTCACCGCCACGGTCGGCACCAAGCCCACCTACGGCACGGTCTCCCGGTTCGGCCTCGTCGCGTGCGCGTCGTCGCTCGACCAGGGCGGCCCGTGCGGCCGCACCGTGCTCGACACGGCGCTGCTGCACGAGGTGATCGCCGGCCACGACCCGCGCGACTCCACGTCGGTGGACGCGCCCGTCCGGCCGGTCGTCCGGGCGGCCCGGGAGGGCGCGCAGGGCGACCTGAAGGGCCTGCGCGTCGGCGTCGTCAAGGAGTTGCACTCGGACAGCTACCAGCCGGGCGTGCTGGCGTCCTTCGACGCGGCCGTGGCCACGCTCACCGAACTCGGCGCCGAGGTCGTCGAGGTCTCCTGCCCGCACTTCGAGTACGCGCTCGCCTCGTACTACCTGATCCTGCCGTCCGAGGTCTCCTCCAACCTCGCCCGCTTCGACGCCATGCGCTACGGCCTGCGCGTCGACGACGGCACGATGAGCGCCGAGCAGGTCATGGCCGCCACCCGGGCCGCCGGGTTCGGTAAGGAGGTCAAGCGCCGCATCATGATCGGCACCTACGCGCTGTCCTCCGGCTACTACGAGGCCTACTACGGGCAGGCGCTCAAGGTCCGCACCCTCATCGCGCGGGACTTCGAGAAGGCGTACGAGCAGGTCGACGTCCTCGTCTCGCCGACCAGCCCGTTCACCCCGTGGAAGATCGGCGAGAAGGTCGACGATCCGCTGGCGATGTACCTGTCGGACCTGTGCACGCTGCCGACCAACCTCGCCGGGCACTGCGCGATGTCCGTGCCGTCCGGGCTGTCCGCCGACGACGGGCTGCCTGTCGGCCTGCAGATCATGGCCCCGGCGCTCGCCGACGAGCGCCTCTACCGCGTCGGCGCCGCGTTCGAGGCCGCACGCGGCCCGATCGTCGCCTGAGTCCGGCCGAGGCCCGGTGCTCCGTCCCGGTCAGGGGTGGTCGCACCGGGCCTGGTCCGGGCCGTAGCGGTGCCCGTGACCGGGGGCCGCGTCGAGCGCCACCGGCAGGTCCAGCGTCGCCTGCACGAAACTGACCACCGGCAGCCACCGCGGCACGGGCGCGTCGCGTCGCGCTCGGGACAGGTCGGGCGGGGACCACAGCAGCGACGGCTGCCACCACACCACCGGATCCGACGTGTTCGCGGTGACGATCGCTCCGGCCGTGCGCACCGCGCCGGCCGGCGGACCCGCCCAGATCGCCGCGCAGGGACCCGCCGCGGCCGATGCGTGGTCGGCGAGCGCGGCGCTGCCCCCGATCGACCCGAGGCTCTGCCCGTACACGTGCAGCTGCGGGCGCCGGACCGGGTCCAGGGTGTCGAGGTGGGCGCGCACGGCCGTCAGGAGGGCGCGGGCCGACGCCGCGGCCGCGTTCCGGTCGAACAGGAACGTCACCCAGCTCGGCGCGGCCGAGTACTGCTGCGCCACGAGCGCGACGTCGCCGCCGAACACCGTGTCGAACCCCCGCACCGCGCCGGGGTCGATCCAGCCCGAGCCGGTGGGCACCGCCACCACGACGTGGGCGCGGGCGAACCCACCGGCGCGGTCGAGTTCGCGCACGGCCAGCGCGGCGCGCGAGCGGGCGTCCGCAGCGGATCCGAGCCCCACGTACGTGCGGATCGCGCCGGGATGCGCGTCGAGGGTCACGAAACGGCGGCCCTCGTCGCCCAGGGACTCCCAGGACACCAGGGACGACGGACTGCCGGCCACCGCGGCGGCGACGGGCCTCGCGACCGGGTCTGCCTGCCCGAGCCCCACGGGCACAATCGCGACGCCGACGCCCATGGCCACCGTGACAGCCGTGGCCGCGACCGCGCGGGTGCCGGCCCGCCGGCGCCACGCCCCCGGAACCCGGCCGATCGCCCGTACTGCCGCGAATATCAAGGGGGCACAACTACATACAACGATCCAGTGCGCCGGACCGGCGGGTGGTCGCCCCATCGACGCCCGCAACGCGTCCTGCCACTGCGCCGCGGCGAGCACCGCCCACCCGAGCGCGCCGGCCGCGACGACCAGCGCCGCCGGCCGCGCGGCCCCGGGCCGCGCGGATCCCCCGTGCCGCCGGCGGCGCACCCCGGCGGCCACGGCCGCGGCTGCGGCGGCGCATCCGGAGGCAGCGGCCTGTGCCAGGGCCGCACGGGGCAGCAGCGACGGCGCGAGCGAGACCCACACCGCGATCGTCACCGCCACGGTCGTCGCCACCCGCGGGCAGCGCCGCGCGAGCGAATCGACCCCCGCGTCCGCGGCCGCGGACGCCGCGAGCGCCCTCATCGCACCGCCCACCGCGCCGCCGCGGCCAACGTCCACACCACGGCCGCGTACGGCAGCGGTGACTCGGGAACCGGTGCCGCGTCGCGTTGCCGCCACGAATTGAACCGCACGGCAATCGACGCCACATCCGCGGTGAGGACGCACCAGCCGTCGCCGGGAGCCGCCGTGCGGCACGCCTCGTGCAGGTGCCGGCTCAGCCGGGCGTCCAGGCCGCGCCGCGCCTGCGGACCCGGTTCGTGTCCCACCGACCGGGCGTATCGCAGCAGGTCGTAGCCGAGATCGTGTTCACGGCAGGGTGTTTCGAAGAACTTCGGCAGGGGAACGGGGGAGGAGCAGCCCCCGAGGGGATCCACCAGGATCCCGTCCTCGGTGACCGGGCGGTAGTGCATCGCCGGCTCGAAGCCGGCCGGGAAGACCTCGAGCGCCGCCGCGGTGTCGCCGTCGGACAGCGCCGCCACCGCCGCCGCCGTGGCGCCCCCGTGCGGCCTCGGCTGCCCCTCCGGACCAGCCTGCGCCCCAACGGTTCCCAGGAACAGCGCCGCGGCCGTACCCACCATCACTGTCGTCGCTCGTCTGCGCATGGCACGGACGTTAGGAACGACGGGGACCGGCGCGGATCCCACACCGGAGCGGTCCGGCCGCGGCCGTCTGCCCCCACGGAGCCAGGCGCATCTCACCCCCTGGTATGACGACAGTGCGGGCGTCCCGTGCCTACCGTGGTGCCGTGCGCTGGACGAGAGAACGCGGCCGAGGCCGCTGGTGGACGATCGCGATCGTGGCGGCGACGCTGATCCTGTACGCGGTCGCGTGGCCCACGTTGCACCTCACCCACGAGGTGCCCGCACCGCTGATGCCCGTCGTCGCGGCGCTCGCGGCCGGGCCGTTCGTGGCGATCCGGACCGATCCCGCCCTCGGGTGGGCGGTCTCGGCCGGGGCCGCGCTGGCGATCCCGCGCGCCTTCGACCTCGTCCCCGGCTACGACTACCCCTGGCAGGTGGTGCACATCCTCGTGCTGTGCGCGCTGCTCGTCGCGGTGAGCATGCGCGCGTCCCTGCAGATCGCCGGGCTCGTGTGGGCGGCCACCGTGGTGCTGTTCTTCACCCACGTGCCGGGGCAGAACGGCTGGGGCTGGGCGCTCGGCCTGACCGCGATGGCGGTGTTCGGCCTGCTCGTGCGGTGGCTCGTGCTCTCCCGGCGGCAGCTGGCCCGGCAGGAGGAGGTCAGCGAACTCGAGCGGGCCCGCCGCGCGATCCTCGAGGAGAAGGCCCGCATCGCCCGCGACCTGCACGACATCGTCGCGCACCACATGTCCCTCGTCGTGGTGCAGGCGCAGAGCGCCCCGTACCGCCTGCCCGAGGTCCCCGAACCGGTGCGCGCGGAGTTCGAATCCATCGGGGCGACCGCGCGCGAGGCGCTCAACGAGGTGCGCGGCATGCTCGGCGTGCTCCGGAGCGACAACCTCGCCGACGTCAGCGACGGCGACGGCGAACGGGCGCAGGCTCCCCAGCCCGGCCTCGACCGGCTCGGCGACCTGTTCGAGGGCGCGCGGCGCGCCGGGATGGTCCTGTCCACCGCGACGGACGGTGACCCGGCGGGTGTCTCCGATGCCACCGCGCTCACGGTGTACCGCATCCTGCAGGAGTCGCTCGCCAACGCCGCCCGGCACGCCTCCGGGGCACCGGTCCAGGTCGGCGTGGCGTACGGACCGGACGAGGTGAGCGTGACCGTGCGCAACGGCCCCGGGCGCGCGGAGCCCGGACCCGGGGACCGCGGCGGCGGGAACGGCATCCGCGGCATGGTCGACCGGGCGCTGGCGGTCGGAGGGCGGCTCGTGGCCCATCCCGTCCCGGGCGGTGGATTCGAGGTGCGAGCGCAGCTGCCGCGCGTCCCGGCGGCCTAGGCTGAGGCCGTGACGGACCCGAGCGCAGCCGCGACCCCCATCACCGTGTTGATCGCCGACGACCAGGCCATGGTGCGGCAGGGCTTCGGCGCCCTGCTCGCCGCCCAACCCGACATCAGCGTGGTCGGCGACGCCCCGGACGGTCGGCGGGCCGTCGCGGAGGCGGCCCGCCTGCGACCCGACGTGGTCCTGATGGACGTGCGGATGCCCGAGATGAACGGACTCGACGCTGCCCGGCACATCCTCGCCGGGCGCACCGATCCGCCGACACGTGTGCTGATGCTCACCACCTTCGACATCGACGACTACGTCTACGAGGCACTGGGCCTGGGCGCCAGCGGATTCCTGCTCAAGGACGCGCCCGCCGACGAACTGATCCGGGCGGTCCGCGTCGTCGCCGACGGCCAGGCGCTGCTCGCGCCGACCGTCACGCGCCGCCTCATCGCGGACGTCACCCGCCGGCGGTCGCCGCGCCGCGGCCGCGATCGGGCGCTCGACGTCCTCACCCCGCGCGAACGCGAGGTGCTCGAGCTGATCGCCCGCGGGCTGTCGAACCAGGAGATCGCCGCTCACCTGTTCGTCGCGGAGCAGACGGTCAAGACGCACGTGGGGAAGGTGCTCGGGAAGCTGAACCTGCGGGACCGGGCGCAGGCGGTGGTACTGGCGTACGAGTCCGGACTGGTCGTGCCGGGGTGAGCTGCACCCGCGATCGGGATGCCGCGGGCGCCGCGCCGGGGCAGTATTGCCGGGAGGACCACCGACAACCTGCACGACCGGCACGGAGGTACGGATGACGCGCATCGGCATTCTCACCAGCGGCGGGGACTGCCCCGGCCTGAACGCGGTGATCCGCGGAGCGGTCCTCAAGGGCAGGACCGTCTACGGTCAGGAGTTCGTCGGATTCCTCGACGGCTGGCGTGGTTTGGTGGAAGGCGACGCAATCCCCTTGGATCGCAGCAAGGTTCGGGGATTGTCGCATCAGGGCGGCACCATTCTCGGCACCAGCCGGTTCGGCCCCTATCAAGGACCGAACGGCGGCGCGGAGAACATCGCCCGCACGCTCGAGCGCATGGGTGTCGACGCCGTGATCGCCATCGGCGGCGAGGGCACGGCCGCCGCGTCCAAGCGGCTGTTCGAGGAGGGCATCCGGATCGTCGGAGTGCCGAAGACCATCGACAACGACCTCGGCCAGACGGACTACACCTTCGGCTTCGACACCGCCGTCGAGATCGCGACCGAGGCGATCGACCGGCTGCGCACCACCGGCAACTCGCACAAGCGCTGCATGGTCCTCGAGGTGATGGGCCGGGAGGCGGGGTGGATCGCGCTGCACTCCGGCACCGCCGGGGGTGCCCACGCCATCCTCATCCCCGAACAGCCCGAGAGCATCGAGCAGATCTGCGAATGGGTCACCAGCGTCCGCGACCGTGGCCGGGCCCCCATGGTGGTGGTCGCGGAGGGATTCACCCTGCCGGAGATGACCGAGGCGTACTCCGACAAGGGGCGCGACGAGTTCGACCGGCCGCGGCTCGGCGGCATCGCCGACGTCCTCGCCCCGATGATCGAGGAGCGCACCGGCATCCAGACCCGCGCCACGATCCTGGGCTACATCCAGCGCGGCGGCGTGCCCACGGCCTTCGACCGGGTGCTCGCCACCCGCCTGGGCATGGCGGTCACCGATCTCGTCGCCGACGAGGAGTGGGGGCACATGGTGGCGCTGCACGGAACCGACATCGCCCGGGTCGGTTTCGACGAGGCGCTCGCCAACCACAAGCGGGTGCCGAAGGACCGCTACGAGGAGATGCGGATCATCTTCGGGTGAGGTCGCGCCGCGCGTGAGGGCCGGTTCGCCGCATGGCGGCACCGTCTAAAATCGAGCGCATGACTGCCGCCATGTCCGATGATCTGCTCGCCTACGACGAGGTGCTCGCGAAGTTCGAGCCCGTGATGGGCATGGAGGTGCACGTCGAGCTGCACACCGCGACCAAGATGTTCTGCCCGTGCCCGACCACGTTCGGCGCCGAACCCAACACGCAGGTGTGCCCGGTGTGCCTCGGCCTGCCCGGCTCGCTGCCCGTCGTCAACCAGGCGGCGGTGGAGTCGGCGATCCGCATCGGCCTTGCGCTGAACTGCTCGATCACGCCGTGGGGCCGGTTCGCGCGGAAGAACTACTTCTACCCGGACCAGCCGAAGAACTACCAGATCTCGCAGTACGACGAGCCGATCGCCACCGACGGCTACCTCGACGTGGTCCTCGACGACGGCAGCACGTGGCGCGTGGAGATCGAGCGCGCGCACATGGAGGAGGACACCGGCAAGTCGCTGCACGTCGGTGGCGCCACGGGCCGCATCCACGGGGCGAGCCACTCGCTGCTCGACTACAACCGCGCCGGGGTGCCGCTCATCGAGATCGTCACCAAGCCCATCGTCGGCGCCGGCGAGCGCGCCCCCGAGGTCGCCCGCGCCTACGTCACCGCGCTGCGGGACCTGCTGAAGGCCCTCGACGTGTCCGACGTGCGCATGGACCAGGGCTCGATGCGCTGCGACGCCAACCTCTCCCTCAACCCGATCGGAGCGGCGGAGTTCGGCACCCGCACCGAGACGAAGAACGTCAACTCGCTCAAGTCGGTCGAGGTCGCCGTGCGGTACGAGATGCGCCGCCAGGCCGCGGTCCTGACCGCGGGCGGCACGGTGATCCAGGAGACCCGGCACTTCCAGGAGGCCGACAGCACCACCTCGCCGGGCCGGCGCAAGGAGACCGCGGAGGACTACCGCTACTTCCCGGAACCGGACCTCGAACCGATCGCCCCGAGCGCGGAGTGGATCGAGGACCTGCGCGCCACCCTCCCCGAGCTGCCGTGGCTGCGGCGCGCCCGGATCCAGGCCGAGTGGGGCATCTCCGACGAGGAGATGCGCGACCTCGTCAACGCCGGCGCCCTGGACCTGATCATCGCCACCACCGAGGCCGGCGCCCCCGCCTCCGAGTCCCGGTCCTGGTGGGTCGCCTACCTGGCCCAGCAGGCCAACACCCGCGGCGTCGAGCTCGTCGAGCTGCCGATCACCCCGGAGCAGGTCGCGCAGGTGATCGCCCTCGTCGCCGACGGCACGCTCACCAACAAGCTCGCCCGCAAGGTCGTCGACTACGTGCTCGCCGGTGAGGGCGACCCGAAGCAGATCCTCGCTGCGCACCCCGAACTCGTGGTCGTGCGCGACGACTCGCTCATCAAGTCGGAGGTGGAGAAGGCGCTGGCCGCCAACCCCGACATCGCCGACAAGATCCGCAGCGGCAAGGTCCAGGCGGCCGGCAAGATCGTCGGCGACGTGATGAAGGCCACCCGCGGCCAGGCCGACCCGGCCCTGGTCAAGGAGCTCGTGCTCGCAGCCTGCAGCTGAGTTCTTCCACGAGAGGTTCTTCCGCGAGCGGGCGGCCTGCCGGGATGGCAGGCCGCCCGTGTGTCTACTGCGAATCGCCGGCGATGTTCACCATCCACTGGATGCCGAACTTGTCGGTGCACATGCCGAAGTGGTCGCCCCACGGTGCTCGCTCGAGCGGCATGGCGATGGTTCCGCCGTCGCTCAGCTGGTCCCAGTAGCCCCGCAGCTCGGCCTCGTCGTCGCCGCTGAGCGAGATCGAGATGTTGTCCCCCGGGTTGTAGCTCATCTGGTTGGGGGTGTCCGCCGCCATCAGGACGAGACCGTTCGGGCTCGCCAGCATCGAATGCATGATCTTGTCCTGCTCGGACGGGTCGTCGCTCGCGTGCATCTCCGCGAACGTGCTCACATTCAATTCTCCGCCGAACACGGCTCGGTAGAACTCCATGGCCTGTCGGGCATTGTCGCGAAAGCTGATGTACGGATTCAGGCGTGTGGTCATGCGGGCCCCTCCCTCGGGCGTGCCACTGCTTCGGACCGATCGGCGACATTGTTGCATCGTCCCGGGTCGAACGGGGAAGTGTGCCGGAAGCAATTGCAACACAGCCGAATTCGAGTAATCCGAACCGTCGCGGGAGCGGGTGCGGGTGGATCCGCCGCGAAAACGCTGAGATTCGACCGAAACGTCCGTATTGTCACTGTCGTCGTGGGGCGGGTCGACGCTCACGGCGCACGGGCGGCCGGATTTCTCGTCGGACATCGTGGAGGATCAATGTGCACTCGGGCAATGTGGACCGGTAGCGGGCACGGCGTTCTCGTCGGCCGGAACATGGACTGGCGCGAGGAGATGGACACGAACCTGTGGTCGCTTCCGCGGGGGGTCGACAGGATCGGGCACGACCGCGATCCCGACCCGGTGACCTGGACGGCCCGGTACGGCAGTCTCGTGGCCGCCGTCTGGGACAACGCCACGAGCGACGGGATCAACGAGCGCGGCCTGGCCGCCCACGTGCTGTGGCTCGCGGAGGCGGACTTCGGGGAACGGGACCCGGAACTGCCCGCGCTCGCGGTGTCCCTGTGGCCGCAGATCTTCCTGGACCTGTGCGGCACCGTCGACGAGTGCCTCGCCCTGATGGCCGAGCGGCCCTTCCAGGTCCGACCGTTGATCGAGCCGCGCTCCCAGCGTCCCGCGACCGTGCATCTGGCCCTCGAGGACGCGAGCGGTGACTCCCTGATCCTCGAGCACATCGGTGGAACGCTGCGGGTACATCACGGCCGCGCGAACACCGTCATGACGAACTCACCGCCGTACGACGAGCAGATCGAGCTCCGGAAGAGCTTTACCGGTTTCGGGGGATCCGAGCCGCTGCCCGGCACCACGGAGGCGTCCGACCGCTTCGTCCGGGCAAGTTACTATCTCGACCGGCTGCCCGCCGTGGAGACCCCGGCCCGTGCGTATGCGGCGCTGCTCAGCGTCATGCGCAATGTCGCGCAACCGTTCGGCGAACCCGATCCGCAACGGCCGAACATCTCGATGACGATCTGGCGCACGCTGACGGACCTGACCGAGGGGCTGTACATGTTCGAATCGTCGTTCAGCCCGAACATCGTGTGGACCCGGTCGGCCGACCTGGACTTCTCGACCTGCCGCAAGCTCGACCTTGCGAAACCGGGCCTGCTGGGCAACGTGAGCGGCGCGTTCACCGACGCGGCCGAGCCGCCCTTCACGCTGTCGTGACGTACCCCGAGACGAACGGTTCCGGCTAGTCGAAGCCGCCCCCGCCGGCGGGGAACTGGATCAGCACGACCCGATCGTCGTTCGGGCCCGGTTCGCCGCCGGCCTTGTTGACGGTGGACACCCACAGCTGCCCGTCGCCGCCCGCCGACGCGCCGCCGAGACGGCCGTAGCGGTCCTGCACCGCCGGCACGGGCGCCGCCGTCACCGCCCCTGTTCCCGGATCGATGGCGACCACCGCAACCGCCTTGCCGTCCGTCAGCGACACCGCGACCGCGTCCGCACCGGCCGCGCATCCGGCCACGCCCGGACGCTCGGGCCACGTCCAGGCGGGGGACGCGCCCACCGCGCCGTCCACGCCGACACGCTGCAGCCGGTCCTCGAGCGCGGTGCGGTCGGTGACCCACAGGTTCCCGGCGGGATCCCGGCACACGTCGCCGGCCGTTCCGATCCCCGAGAGCACGACCGACGGCGCCGCGGCCGCGCCCGGCGCCGGCAGAGGCATCCGCAGCAGCTTCCCGGCGAGCGACGCCGGATCGGCGGCCGCGGCCGGATTCCCGGCGTCACCGGTGAGCACCACCAGGTCGGTGGGTGAGGTGAACTCGAGCGCGCCCGCGTTCCCGCTCGCCCCCCGCGGGATGCCGGTGAACACGGGCTTCGGGACGTCGCCCGCGGCGAGCCGCACGACGCGGTTGTCGGTCGGGGTGGTGATGTAGGCGTAGAGCAGCCGATCCTCGTCGAAGGTCGGCGACAGCGCGAGATCGAGCAGCCCGCCGTCGCCGGAACCGTCGACCGGCACGGTGGCCACCTCCACCGGTTCCGTCCGCGGTGCCACCCGCAGGATCCGGCCCGTGCGCCGCTCCGCGACGAGAGCGGAGCCGCCGTCCGGCATGGTGACCAGCCCTCCCGTGGTGTCGAGGCACGTGGCGACCACCGCGGGGTCGGGGTCCTGACACGGGCCCGGCGGTGTCGGCGGTGCGCCCGGCGTCGTGGTCGTCGTCGGGGGCTCGAGCGGTTCGAGTTCGGCGCCCGCGTCGAAGCTCGGCTCCGGCGTGAACGGGGTGGTGGTCGCGTCGTCGAAACGGGCACACGACGTGGTGAGGGCGAGCAGACCCACGATCGACGCGACCGTCGCTCGCATCCGTCGCGACCCACCGACTCTCGCGCGCCTCGTCATGACCATGACGTTACCGGGGCGGCGCGCCCCGACTCGGTTCCCGGGTCGGCCGACCCGGGCGACCTACCCTGGTTCGGTGACCGACAAGGCGAAAGACCACGTCCCGGAGCCGACGCCGCAGGATGCCGCGGAGCCGGTGTCGAGTCCCTACGACAATCCCACCCTGGAGCTGCAGCGCCCCCGCTCGTCGATGCTCGAGTCCGATGACGACCTCGATCTCGACAACTCCGCCTTCGAGCGGCGCGGCCCGGCGCAGTACGGGTACGCGGACTCTGACGTCGCCCCCACCGAGCGGATGCACCGGTACGAGCCCGCGGGCGCCGTCGCGGCGCCGATCGGAGCGGAGACCGGTGCCGCGCCCGGGCCGGCGAAGGCGCGCCGCGGCACACTGGACCTGGGGTTGCTCGTGCTGCGGCTCGTCGTCGGCGGCACGATGGTGGTGCACGGGGTGCAGAAGCTGACAGGGCTGTGGGGCGGCCCCGGCATGGACGGGTTCGAGGCGATGCTCGCCGACGCGGGCTACCAGCGTCCGGCCCTGCTCGCGGTGCTCGGTGCGGTGGGGGAGGTGGCGGCCGGAGCGCTGCTGATCCTCGGGTTGCTCACCCCGCTCGCCGCCGCCGCCGTGCTGGCGATCATGATCAACGCGTGGTTGTTCCGGCAGTCCGCCGAGCCGGGACTGCAGTACTTCGCGCCGGACGGGGTGGAGTACGAGACCCTGCTCGCGGCCGCCGCCGCAGTGATCGTGCTGACCGGTCCCGGTCGGGTCGCGGTCGACGGCACCCGCGGCTGGGCGACCCGGCCGTTCGCCGGCTCGCTCGTCGCGCTGCTGCTCGGCGTCGCGGGTGGGGTCTGCCTCTGGATATTCGGCCGCTGACGCGGACGGTGCGTCCTTCGGGCGGCAGGAACAGCCCGAAGGACGCACCGGTGCCTACGGCACCCGGCGGACTGCACCCTTGTCGGCCGAGGTGGCCAACGCGGCGTAGGCGCGCAGGGCGGTGGTGACCGTGCGCTGCCGGTCGACCGGCAGCCACGGGCGCTCCGAAGCCTCCATCTTGGCGCGCCGCTCGGCGAGGACGGCGTCGTCGACGAGGACCTCGAGGGTGCGCGTGGGGACGTCGATGCGGATCCGGTCACCGTTCTCGAGCAGACCGATGACGCCGCCGGACGCCGCCTCGGGCGAGATGTGGCCGATCGACAGTCCCGACGTGCCGCCGGAGAACCGGCCGTCGGTGATCAGGGCGCACTGCTTGCCCAGTCCCGCGCCCTTCAGGAACGCGGTGGGATGCAGCATCTCCTGCATGCCCGGCCCGCCCGACGGTCCCTCGTAGCGGACCACGACGACGTCCCCGGGCTGCACCTTCTTGCCGAGGATCACCGACACGGCCTCCTCCTGCGACTCGACGACCAACGCCGGGCCCTCGAAGGTGAACAGGTCCTCGTCGATGCCGGCGGTCTTGAGGATCGCGCCGTCCGGAGCGAGGTTGCCGCGCAGGACGACCAGTCCGCCCTCGACGGTGTAGGCGTGCTCGACGTCCCGGATGCAGCCGGCCGCGGCGTCCGTGTCCAGCGACGACCAGCGGTTGGCGGTGGAGAACGGCTCGGTGGTGCGGACGCCGCCGGGGGCCGCGTGGAACAGCTCGATCGCCTCGTCGGAGGCCTTGCCGGAGCGCACGTCCCACGTATCGAGCCACTCGTCGAAGCTCGTCGTGTGGACCGTGGTCACGTCCGTCTCGAGCAGCCCGGCGCGGCGCAGCTCGCCGAGGATCGCGGGGATGCCGCCGGCCCGGTGGACGTCTTCCATGTGGTAGTCCGAGTTGGGGGAGACCTTCGCCAGGCACGGCACCTTGCGGCTGATGGCGTCGATCGTGCCGAGGTCGAAGTCGACCTCGCCCTCCTGCGCCGCGGCGAGCGTGTGCAGCACGGTGTTGGTCGAGCCGCCCATCGCGACGTCGAGCGCCATGGCGTTGCGGAACGCGGCGGGGGAGGCGATGTTGCGCGGCAGGACCGACTCGTCCTCGTCCCGGTACCAGCGCAGCGCCGCCTCGACGACCGTGGTGCCGGCCCGCTCGAACAGCGCCCGGCGTGCCGCGTGGGTGGCCAGCGTCGACCCGTTGCCGGGCAGTGCCAGTCCGAGCGCCTCGGTCAGGCAGTTCATGGAGTTCGCGGTGAACATGCCCGAGCACGACCCGCACGTGGGGCAGGCGCTGCGCTCGACCTCGTCGAGGCCGTCGTCGCTGACGGCGTCGTTGGCCGACGCCGAGATCGCGGTGATCAGGTCGGTGGGGGCCTGCGCGACACCGCCGACGACCACCGCCTTGCCGGCCTCCATCGGGCCGCCCGAGACGAACACCGTCGGGATGTTCAGGCGCATCGCGGCATTGAGCATGCCGGGGGTGATCTTGTCGCAGTTGGAGATGCACACCAGCGCGTCGGCGGTGTGCGCATTGACCATGTACTCCACCGAGTCGGCGATGATCTCGCGGCTGGGCAGCGAGTACAGCATGCCGCCGTGGCCCATGGCGATCCCGTCGTCGACGGCGATGGTGTGGAACTCGCGCGGCACACCGCCGGCGGCCCGCACCGCCTCGGCGACGATCTCGCCGACGTCCTTGAGGTGGACGTGGCCGGGCACGAACTGCGTGTAGGAGTTCGCGATCGCGACGATCGGCTTGCCGAAGTCGGAGTCGGTCATGCCGGTGGCGCGCCACAGGGCGCGGGCCCCGGCGGCGTTGCGTCCGGCGGTGGTGGTGCGTGACCTCAACGGGGGCATCGGGTTCCTCGGGGGCTAGGGCTGCTTCGGGGCTGGGGCTGCTTCGGGGCTGTGTGCTGCGCGGGCGCGGCGACGCCGGGGACCGGGCTCCGCCGGACGGGGCCGGAGCGGGCCTGGGCGGCTTCGAATTTACTCGTGTGCTATTTCGACTCGACGTCCGCGTCCGGCACGGTGTCCGCGGCCTGCTCCCGTGCCTCCGCCTCGCGCGCGGCCGCATACGGGTCGGTGATGCGACCGCCGCTACCGGCGGCGAGCTGGGGGAGACGGCCGAACGTGACGACCGGCAGGGGTACCTCGGTGCCGTCGGTGCGGCGGGCGCGCGCCCAGCCCCGCTTGGGGAATCGCAGGCCGTCGAGTTCGTCCCAGGCCAGGGTCCGGGTCGAGAACGCGGACCGGGCGGTGATGCCCTCGGGCCCGACGACGGTGCGCACCCGCAGCACCCACGCGCCGACGAGGAACGGAATCACCACCATCCAGCCGAACGCGGCGGGCCAGGCCAGGGCCGGGGAGGCCACTCCGAGCAGCACGAACCCACATGCGAGCAGCGCGAGCCGGGAAATCTGGATGACCTGCGGCTGCTGTTCGGCCGTATGGGATGATGGGCGTGGTGGCACGGGCTGCTGTGGAGATGACACCTCACCATCTTCCCATTGCAGCCGAGGCATCTCACATTCTGGGACAGGTGACCGAACCAAGTTGACTGTCGGACCTTCGCGCGCCTACCGTCGAGCGCGTGAATCAGAATGGGTTGCTCGTAATCGGCCGGCGCGTCGTCGCCTGAGCCGCTTCTCGCAACTCGCCCACGACGCGCCACCCTCGTACAGCAGATGCTGCTGACGGGGGTTTTTTGTTGCCCGGAGCCAGAACCAGAGGAATCGCAGTGAGCGCACCAACCGCAAGGCCTCAACCTTCGCCGCGCAAGCCCGGGGCCGCAGCCCCGTCGCCCGCGGCCGCGGCCACCCAGTCCGGTAACCGTCGCCAGGTCGCCCCCGAGCGGGTCACCGGCGCACAGTCGGTGGTCCGGGCCCTCGAGGAGCTCGAAGTCGACACGGTATTCGGCATTCCGGGCGGTGCGATCCTCCCCGTCTACGACCCGCTGTTCGACTCGCAGAAGGTCCGGCACGTGCTGGTCCGCCACGAGCAGGGCGCCGGCCACGCCGCGACCGGATACGCCCAGGCCTCCGGCAAGGTCGGCGTGTGCATGGCCACCTCCGGCCCCGGCGCCACCAACCTCGTCACCCCGCTCGCCGACGCGCAGATGGACTCCGTCCCCGTCGTGGCGATCACGGGCCAGGTCGGCCGCGGTCTGATCGGCACCGACGCCTTCCAGGAGGCGGACATCTCGGGCATCACCATGCCGATCACCAAGCACAACTTCCTCGTGACCGACGGCGCCGAGATCCCCCGCGTCCTCGCCGAGGCGTTCTACCTGGCCGCGTCCGGCCGTCCCGGCGCGGTGCTCGTGGACATCCCGAAGGACATCCTGCAGGCCCAGACCACCTTCAGCTGGCCCCCGGAGATGCACCTGCCCGGCTACCGTCCCGTGACCAAGCCGCACGGCAAGCAGGTCCGTGAAGCCGCCCGCCTGATCGCCGAGGCGAAGTCGCCCGTGCTGTACATCGGCGGCGGTGTCATCAAGGCCGAGGCCTCTCCGGAGCTGCTCGAGCTGGCCGAGCTCACCGGCATCCCGGTGGTCACGACGCTCATGGCGCGCGGTGCGTTCCCCGACACCCACCGGCTCAACTGCGGCATGCCCGGCATGCACGGCACCGTCGCGGCGGTCGCCGCCCTGCAGAAGTCCGATCTGCTGATCACGCTCGGCGCGCGGTTCGACGACCGCGTCACCGGTCAGCTCGACTCGTTCGCGCCCGGCGCGAAGGTCATCCACGCGGACATCGACCCGGCCGAGATCGGCAAGAACCGGCACGCCGACGTGCCGATCGTGGGTGACTGCAAGGAGGTGATCGTCGAGCTGATCGAGGCGATCCGTGCGGATCTCGCGACGGGCACCACGCTCGAGTACGCCCAGTGGTGGGAGTACCTGGACGGGATCCGCCGCACCTACCCGCTCAGCTACGACCGGCCCGCCGACGGCATGCTCTCGCCGGAGTTCGTGATCCAGAAGGTCGGCAAGCTCGCCGGACCGGACGCGATCTACTGCGCCGGCGTCGGCCAGCACCAGATGTGGGCCGCGCAGTTCATCGACTACGAGAAGCCACGGACCTGGCTCAACTCCGGCGGCCTGGGCACCATGGGCTACGCCGTTCCGGCGGCCATGGGCGCCAAGATGGGCGTGCCCGACGCCGAGGTGTGGGCCATCGACGGCGACGGCTGCTTCCAGATGACCAACCAGGAACTGGCGACCTGCGCGGTGGAGGGTGTGCCGATCAAGGTCGCGCTCATCAACAACGGCAACCTCGGCATGGTGCGGCAGTGGCAGACGCTGTTCTACGAGGAGCGGTACTCGAACACGGACCTGGCCACCCACACCCTGCGCATCCCCGACTTCGTCAAGCTGGCCGAGGCTCTGGGCTGCGTCGGCATCCGCGTCGAGCGCGAGGAGGAGGTCGAGGACGCGATCCGCCAGGCGCAGTCGATCAACGACCGTCCGGTGGTCATCGACTTCATCGTCGGCAAGGACGCCCAGGTGTGGCCGATGGTCGCCGCGGGCACCGGCAACGACGAGATCATGGCGGCGCGGGGCATCCGCCCGCTGTTCGACGAGGACGAGGCGGCCGCCGAGCCGGCCGTCATCCACGAGGCACTCGAGCACGAGAAGCACCCGGACCAGCGCGGCGCCGCAGCAGCAGGAGAGGATCGTCAGTGAGCACCAGTCACACCCTCAGCGTTCTCGTCGAGGACAAGCCGGGCGTGCTGGCCCGCGTGGCGAGCCTGTTCTCCCGCCGCGGGTTCAACATCGAATCCCTCGCGGTGGGCGGCACCGAGATCCCCGAGATCTCCCGGATGACGATCGTCGTCACCGTCGACGAGTTCCCCCTCGAGCAGGTGACCAAGCAGCTCAACAAGCTCGTCAACGTCATCAAGATCGTCGAGCAGGAAGAGGAGGCCTCGGTCGCCCGCGAGCTGCTGCTGATCAAGGTGCGGGCGGACGCGAGCGTGCGGACGCAGGTCATCGAGACGGTGAATCTGTTCCGCGCCAAGGTGATCGACGTCTCGCCCGAGTCGCTCACGATCGAGGCCACCGGTACCCGGTCCAAGCTCGACGCCCTGCTGCGGATGCTCGAGCCCTACGGCATCCGCGAGATCGTGCAGTCCGGGGTCGTCGCGGTCGGACGCGGTCCGAAGTCGATCACGGCCACCCGTTAGCCTGAACACACCCTTATTTGCTGAGAGAGGTAACAACTGTGGCAGTCGAGATGTTCTACGACGACGACGCCGATCTGTCGATCATCCAGGGCCGCAAGGTCGCGGTGATCGGCTACGGCAGCCAGGGACACGCGCACTCGCTGAGCCTGCGCGACTCCGGTGTCGAGGTGCGCATCGGTCTGAAGGAAGGCTCGAAGTCGCGGGCCAAGGCGGAGGAGGCGGGCCTGGCGGTCGGCACCCCGGCCGAGGTCTCCGAGTGGGCGGACGTCATCATGCTGCTGGCGCCCGACACCGCGCAGGCGTCGATCTTCAAGGAGGACATCGCGCCGAACCTGAAGGACGGCGACGCGCTGTTCTTCGGCCACGGCCTGAACATCCACTTCGGTCTCATCGAGGCGCCGGAGTTCGTCACCGTCGCGATGGTCGCCCCGAAGGGCCCCGGCCATCTCGTGCGCCGCCAGTTCGTCGACGGCAAGGGCGTCCCCGCGCTCATCGCCGTCCACCAGGATCCCAAGGGCGAGGGCCAGGCGCTGGCGCTGTCCTACGCCAAGGGCATCGGCGGCACCCGGGCCGGCGTCATCAAGACCACCTTCAAGGAAGAGACCGAGACCGACCTGTTCGGTGAGCAGGCCGTCCTCTGCGGTGGCACCGAGGAACTGGTCAAGACCGGTTTCGACGTGATGGTCGAGGCCGGCTACGCCCCGGAGATGGCGTACTTCGAGGTGCTGCACGAGCTCAAGCTCATCGTCGACCTCATGTACGAGGGCGGCATCGCCCGCATGAACTACTCGGTGTCCGACACCGCCGAGTTCGGTGGCTACCTCTCCGGGCCGCGCGTCATCGACGCCGGCACGAAGGAGCGCATGAAGGAGATCCTGAAGGACATCCAGGACGGCACCTTCGTCAAGCGTCTCGTCGCCAACGTCGAGGGCGGCAACAAGGAGCTCGAGTCGCTGCGCAAGAAGAACGCCGAGCACGGCATCGAGGTCGTCGGCAAGCAGCTGCGCGACCTGATGAGCTGGGTGGACCGCCCGATCACCGAGACCGCCTGATCGGATCCCGCCGCTTCGACGGCCCGGCACCGCTGTGGTGCCGGGCCGTCGGCGTTCCAGGGTGGATAATGCGCTGATGTCCTGGGGCCTGGGAAAGCTGCCGGGGGTCGTCACGGCCCGCACCTACCGCCGGGAGTGGCTGCGCCCCGACATCACCGCCGGCCTGGCACTCACCGCGCTGCTCATCCCCGCGGGCATGGGCTACGCGACGGCCGCCGGGTTGCCCGCCTACGCCGGCCTGTACGCCACGATCGTCCCGCTGCTGGTGTACGCGCTGGTGGGTCCGTCGAAAGTGCTTGTGCTCGGGCCTGATTCGTCCCTCGCCCCGCTCATCGCCGCGGCGGTGCTCCCGCTCGCCGCGACGGGCGACCCGCAGGAGGCGCTCGCGCTCGCGGGGGTTCTGGCCCTGCTCGTGGGCGTGATCCTCGTCGTCGCCGGCTTCCTGCGCCTCGGTTTCGTCACCGAACTGCTGTCCAAGCCCATCAGGCTCGGCTATCTCAACGGCATCGCGCTGGTCGTCGTGGTCGGTCAGCTCCCGAAACTGCTCGGCTTCTCGATCGACGAGCCGGGCCTGCTCCAGGACACCGCCGCGATCGTCCGGGCGGTGGCCGCCGGCGACGTCGACCTCGTCGCGGCGACCGTCGGTGTGGCGTCCCTGGCGGTCATCGTGGCGTTCCGCCTCCTGCGGGCGCGCATCCCGGGTGTCCTGGTCGCCGTGGTCGGGGCGTCCGTGGTGTCCGCGCTGCTCGGCCTCACCGACGAGATCGTCATGGTCGGGGCGCTGCCGTCGGGGCTGCCGACGCCCGATGTGGCAGCGGTGAGCTGGGGCGACGTGCTCGCACTGCTCGGCCCGGCGGCCGGCGTCGCGCTCATCGCGTTCGCCGACACCGGCGTGCTCTCGCGCACGTTCGCCGCCCGCCGCGGCGACGACGTGGACGGCAGCACCGAGATGAAGGCCATCGGCGCCGCCAACGTCGCGACCGGGCTGTTCAGCGGTTTCCCCATCTCGGCGAGCTCGTCGCGCACGCCCGTCGCCGAGCAGAACGGTGCCCGCACCCAGCTCGTCGGGGTGGTCGGCGCCGCCGCCGTGCTGCTGTTCGTGCTGCTCGCGCCCGGCGCGACCGCCTATCTGCCCGAGGCGACCCTCGCCGCGGTCGTCCTCGTCGCCGCCTCGGCACTCATCGACGTGCGCGGCGTGATCCGCATGTGGCGGATGAGCCGGATCGAGGCCGGTCTCGCGGCGGCGGCCTTCCTCGGAGTGGCGCTCGTCGGGGTGCTCGAGGGGATTCTCGTCGCCATCGGGCTCTCCTTCGTCGCCGTCGTGGGACACGCATGGTCGCCGTACCGCACCGAACTCGTCGAGCTCACCCGCGTCGCGGGTTTCCACGACATCAACCGCCACCCCGAGGGGCATCGGATCCCGGGCCTGCTGCTCGTGCGGTTCGACGCCCCGCTGTTCTTCGCCAACGGCTCGATCTTCGACGACTACGTCCGCTCGCTGGTCGCGAAATCGCCCGAGCCGGTCGAGTGGGTCGTGATCGCCGCGGAACCGATCACCGGCCTCGACACCACCGCCGTCGACGAACTCGTCGACCTGGACCGGTACCTGGCGGGCAAGGGCATCCACCTGGCCTTCGCCGCGATGAAGGGTCCGATCAAGGACCGGCTGGTGCGGTTCGGGCTGGGAGATCGGTTCACCCGGGACCGCTTCTATCCGACGGTCCGCACCGCCGTCGTCGCGTTCCGGCACCGGCGATCCACCGCGGGTCCCGGCCCCGCATAGCCGGGGCACGGCGTTCCGCCCTCGCGGTCCACTCGCGCCGGGCCGCGGCCTGGTGCAGGGTCCCGGCGAAACGGTGCCCGTGCGAACGGAACTCGTCGGTGGTCTGCGAGCGACGTTCCCCCGGGCGCAGGTTCGCCGGACCACAGGTGCCACCCGGACGGTCCCGCTCCGGAACCGGAATGCGGCTCGCGCCGGGACGGCGGCACCAGGTACCGGATCGGCCGGAGGGCCTTCCCGGCTCGGATTCGCCGGCGTTCGGGTCCGAACGGACCGCGGCCGTGGCGCCGCGGGCGTGGGTCGTTTCGTACCAGTAGGCAACCCATTCCGGGGCCGTGGCCCCGGGGCCACGGCCCGGGCACTAAACTGAGCCCGGTCACGGCTGCATTCGCGCACCTCGGGGTGCGGCGCCGTCGACGACCCGTCAGACAAACCAACCACAGGGGAGTTCGCACGTGAGCCAGAATGGCCGTCCCGTTGTCCTGATCGCCGACAAGCTGGCGCAGTCGACCGTCGATGCGCTCGGTGACGGTGTCGAGGTGCGCTGGGTCGACGGTCCGGACCGTCCCGCGCTGCTCGCGGCGGTGCCCGAGGCGGACGCCCTGCTGGTCCGTTCGGCGACCACGGTCGACGCCGAGGTCCTCGCCGCCGCCACGAGGCTGAAGATCGTCGGTCGCGCCGGCGTCGGCCTCGACAACGTCGACATCCCGGCCGCCACCGAGCGCGGTGTGATGGTCGTCAACGCTCCGACGTCCAACATCCATTCGGCCGCCGAGCACGCCGTGGCGCTGCTGATGGCCACGGCCCGGCAGATCCCCGCCGCCGACCGCACCCTGCGTGAGCGCACCTGGAAGCGTTCGAGCTTCAACGGCACCGAGATCCTGGGCAAGACGGTCGGCGTCGTCGGTCTGGGCCGGATCGGGCAGCTGTTCGCGCAGCGCCTCGCCGCCTTCGAGACCCACGTCATCGCCTACGACCCCTACCTGCCGCCGGCCCGTGCCGCCCAGCTCGGGATCGAACTGGTCGACATCGACGAGCTGATCGAGCGTGCCGACTTCATCTCCGTGCACCTGCCCAAGACCAAGGAGACGGCCGGCCTGATCAACGCCGAGCGGCTCGCGCGGGCCAAGGACGGCGTCATCATCGTCAACGCCGCCCGCGGTGGTCTCATCGACGAGGACGCCCTCCACGACGCCCTCGTCTCCGGCAAGGTTCGCGCCGCCGGCCTCGACGTCTTCCACTCCGAACCCTGCACGGACTCGAAGCTGTTCGACCTCGACAACACCGTCGTCACCCCGCACCTCGGCGCCTCCACGACCGAGGCCCAGGACCGCGCCGGAACCGACGTCGCCAAGAGCGTGCTGCTGGCCCTGGCCGGTGAGTTCGTCCCGGACGCCGTGAACGTCTCCGGCGGCCCGGTCGGCGAGGAGGTCGCACCGTGGCTCGAGCTCGTGCGCAAGCTCGGCCTGATCGCCGGCACCCTCTCGCCGGAGGCGGTGCAGAACGTGCAGGTCGTCGCCAGCGGCGAACTCTCCGCGGAGAACGTCGAGATCCTCGGCCTCGCCGCGCTGCGCGGCCTGTTCTCCGCCAGCAGCGACGAGCCGGTCACCTTCGTCAACGCCCCGGCCCTCGCCGAGCAGCGCGGCGTGAGTGTCGAGGTCGACAAGCACAGCGAGGCCTCCACCCACCGCAGCGCGGTGGAGGTCCGCGCCGTGGCCGCCGACGGTCTCGTCACCACCGTCACCGGTGCGCTGACCGGCCTGCAGCAGATCGAGAAGATCGTCAACATCAACGGCCGCAGCTTCGACCTGCGCGCCGAGGGCCACAACCTCGTCGTCCACTACGAGGATCGCCCGGGCGTGCTCGGTGTCCTCGGCACGGTCCTCGGCAACGCCGGGATCGACATCCAGGCGGCGGCACTGAGCCAGGACGTCGAGGGCCCCGGCGCCACGGTGATCCTGCGGGTCGACCGGGTCGTCGGCGACACCGAGGTCGCGCAGATCGTGGAGCGGCTCGACGCCCGCGTCGCGCAGGTCGACCTGTCCTGAACCACCCCCCGCTGTATCCGATGGCCGCGATCGTCGAGCACGGTCGCGGCCGTCGTCGCGAAGAGGAAGAGAGTGTGCCCATGAAGCTTGCGGTCATCCCCGGTGACGGCATCGGTGTCGAGGTCACGGCCGAGGCCCTCAAGGTGCTCAGGACGCTGGTCCCCGATCTCGAGACCACCGAGTACGACCTCGGTGCCCGGCGGTACAACGCCACCGGGGAACTGCTCCCGGACGCCGACCTGGCGGCGATCCGCGCGCACGACGCGATCCTGCTCGGCGCCATCGGCGACCCGTCCGTCACCCCGGGCGTGCTCGAGCGGGGCCTGCTGCTGAACATGCGGTTCGCGCTCGATCACCACGTCAACCTGCGGCCGTCGCGGCTGTACCCGGGGGCGAAGTCCCCGCTCGCGGCGCAGCCGGAGATCGACTTCGTCGTGGTGCGGGAGGGCACCGAGGGCCCCTACACCGGCAACGGCGGCGCCATCCGCGTCGGCACCCCCCACGAGATCGCCACCGAGGTCTCGATCAACACCTGGTTCGGTGCCGAGCGCGTCGTGCGTTACGCCTTCGAGCTCGCGCAGAGCCGGCGCAAGCACCTCACCCTGATCCACAAGACCAACGTGCTCTCCAACGCCGGTGCCATCTGGACGCGTGCGGTCGAGACGGTGGGCGCGGAGTACCCGGAGGTCGAGACGGCCTACTGCCACATCGACGCCGCCACCATCTACATGGTCGACGACCCGGGCCGGTTCGACGTGATCGTGACCGACAACCTGTTCGGCGACATCATCACCGATCTCGCCGGTGCGGTCACCGGGGGCATCGGCCTGGCGGCCAGCGGCAACATCGATGCCTCCGGCACCAATCCGTCGATGTTCGAGCCGGTCCACGGCAGCGCCCCGGACATCGCGGGCAAGGGCATCGCCGACCCGACCGCGGCGATCCTGTCGGTCGCCCTGCTGCTGCGCCACCTCGGCCGGGCGGACGAGGCGGCCCGGGTCGAGCGTGCGGTCGAGGCGGACCTCGCCGCCCGCGGCACGGGCCCGATCGTGACCACGGAGGTCGGCGACCGCATCGCGGCCGCCCTCTGATCCGGTCTCGGTGCGGCCTCCCGGTGTCCGGGAGGCCGCACCGGCTCATTTGCGGGGGACCAGGGGCACCGCGGCGGCCGGGATCAGCGCGGCGAGCGCGAACGCCGCGGGAAAGCCGGCCAGTGCGATGAGCCCGCCGAACGCGGGACCCACGCACGCCGCCGCGACGAACTGGCCGGTGTTCTGGATGCCGAGCGCGCGGCCACCCCAGAACGGTCCCGCGATCTCGGCGACGGCGGTGAAGGCCAGCCCGTTCGGGGCCACCGTCGTCACCGATGCCACGATCAGCAGCGCGACGGCGACGGCCGAGTCGGTGAGCGCGGCGGCCGCGAGCGCTGCCATGGACAGCACGACGGAGAGCGCAACGAGCCGCAGCGGCCGCAGGCGGCTGCCGACCCGGTCGGACCACCCGCCGGCGGCGACGCGACCGAGCGCACCGAGGAACTGCGCGGCGGTGATGACCAGGCCCGCGGCGGACTCGGTCCAGCCGCGCTCGGAGATCAGCCACACCAGCGCGTAGGTCCACACCACGTACTGGGGCACCACCAGCAGCACCGACGCGGCGTGGATCCGTTGCAGCGACCGCCCGGCACGGTAAGGGTTGTCGAGCAGGCCGAGCTCTGCGGCCCGGCCGCGTTCCGGCCGCGGTGGGTCGACGATGCCGACCGCGCACGCCACCGCGGCGACGGCACACACCGAGGCGGAGAAGGCCAGGGCCGAGCCGATTCCGTGGTCGCGCGCGAGCGGCGGAATGGTCAACGCGGCGACGGCGACGCCGAGCGGCAGCGACATCTGCCGGATCCCCATGGCGAGACCACGCTGGTGCGGCGGGAACCAGCCGACGACGACGCGACCGCTCGCGGCGTTGGCGCTCGCCGCGGCGGCACCACCGAGAGCGAGCATGAGCGCGAGCATCGGCAGGGTCCCGCTGGCGGCGGCTGCGGCCGTGGCCGCCGCAGCCAGTGCGAGCCCTGCGGCCAGGACCCGCCGCTCGCCGTACCGGTCGGCCAGGGCACCCCACGCGACGAGGCTGACCACGACCCCGAATATCGGCGCGGCCGAAAGTGTTCCGGCCTGGGCGAGCGTGAGTCCGCGATCCTCGTGGAGCGCGGGGATGAGGAAGGCGGCGCCGTTGACGAGGACCGCCTGGGCCGCCTGCGCGAACACGCCGAGCGCCAGGATGACCCAGCGCCGCGCGCCGATGTCCCGAACCGTCATGTCATCTCACTATCTGAAACAAAATTCCCGTATTGTGAACTTCCCGGTGGCAGCCTATACCTGCGTCCCGTGGTCCGCAGGGCCGCCAGCGGCGACACGGATAGACTCCCCGGCATGCGCCTTGGTCGAATTGCCAGCCCGGACGGTGTCGCCTTCGTCAGCATCGAGGGAGAGGGGGACGCCGCGACGGCGAAGGAGATCGCCGAACACCCCTTCGGCACCCCGACCTTCACCGGCCGCAGCTGGCCGCTCGCCGACGTCCGGCTGCTCGCGCCGATCCTGGCGAGCAAGGTGGTCTGCGTCGGCCGCAACTACGCCGCCCATGCGGCCGAATCCGGGAACGAGGTTCCCGACGAGCCGGTGATCTTCCTCAAGCCGAACACCTCCATCGTCGGCCCGGGGGCGCCGATCGTGCTCCCGCCGAGCAGCGGCCTCGTTCACCACGAGGCGGAGCTCGCCGTCGTCATCGGCCGTCCCTGCAAGGACGTTCCGGCCGCGAAGGCCCTCGACGTCGTCCTCGGCTACACCGTCGCCAACGACGTCTCCGCGCGCGACCATCAGCAGCAGGACGGGCAGTGGACGCGGGCCAAGGGGCACGACACGTTCTGTCCCCTCGGCCCGTGGATCGAGACGAACATCGATCCCTCGGATCTCGAGATCTCCGCGGAGGTCGACGGGCAGACGCGCCAGCGCAGCCGAACGTCGTTGATGGTGCACGACATTCCGAAGCTGATCGAGTGGATCTCGGCGGTGATGACGCTGCTGCCGGGCGACGTGATCCTCACCGGGACCCCGGAGGGGGTCGGGCCGATCGTCGACGGCAACACCGTCTCGATCACCGTCGAGGGCATCGGCACGCTGACGAATCCGGTGACCGCCAAGCGCAGGTAGCAGGCGGACCGCGGCTTCGCGGCCGGCACGCCCGGGACTAGCCTGGAGGGGACTTTTCGATCCCTCGACCCGAGTGAGCCATGACCAACAGCGAAGTACGCGTTCGTTTCTGTCCGTCCCCGACCGGAACCCCGCACGTGGGCCTCGTGCGCACCGCCCTGTTCAACTGGGCTTTCGCCCGTCACCACGGCGGCACCTTCGTGTTCCGCATCGAGGACACCGACGCCGCCCGCGACACCGAGGAGTCGTACCAGGCGATCCTCGACGCGCTCCGGTGGCTCGGCCTCGACTGGGACGAGGGTCCCGAGGTGGGCGGCCCGTACGAGCCGTACCGGCAGTCGCAGCGCCGCGACCTGCATCTCGACGTCGTCGCCAGGCTGCTCGAGGCGGGCGAGGCGTACGAGTCGTTCTCCACGCCCGAGGAGGTCGAGGCGCGCCACCGCGCGGCCGGCCGCGACCCGAAGCTCGGCTACGACAACCACGACCGCGATCTGACCGCGGAGCAGCGGCAGGCGTACCGCGACGAGGGGCGCAAGCCCGTGGTGCGGCTGCGCATGCCCGATCACGACCTGACGTGGAACGACCTGGTGCGCGGCGAGACCACGTTCAAGGCCGGCACCGTGCCCGACTTCGCCCTCACCCGCGGCAACGGCATCCCGCTGTACACGCTCGTCAATCCCGTCGACGATGCCCTGATGCGGATCACCCACGTGCTGCGCGGCGAGGATCTGCTCTCGTCGACCCCGCGCCAGCTCGCGCTCTACGAGGCGCTGCAGCGCATCGGCGTGACCGATTTCACGCCCGAGTTCGGCCACCTGCCGTTCGTGATGGGGCAGGGCAACAAGAAGCTCTCCAAGCGCGACCCCGAGTCCAACCTGTTCATCCACCGCGACCGTGGCTTCATCGCCGAGGGACTGCTCAACTACCTCGCGCTCCTCGGCTGGGGCCTGGCCGACGACCGTGACGTCTTCTCGCTCGACGAGATGGTCGCCGCCTTCGACATCGCCAAGGTCAACTCGAATCCGGCCCGGTTCGACCAGAAGAAGGCCGACGCCATCAACGCCGAGCACATCCGCATGCTCGAACCGGCCGACTTCGCGGCCCGGCTGAAGGCGTTCCTCGTGGAGCACGGGCACATCACCGGTGACGTCGACGACGCCCGGTTCGCGGTGGCGGCCGAGCTGGTCCAGACCCGCATCGTGGTGCTCTCGGACGCGTGGGACCTGCTGAAGTTCCTCTACGTGGCCGAGGCCGACTTCACGCTCGACGAGGCGGCCGCGGCCAAGAACCTCGGCCCCGACGCCGCGCCCGTGCTGGACGCGACGATCGCCGCGGCCGACGGTGTGGCCGAGTGGAGCGCGGCGGCCCTCGAAGAGGCCCTCAAGGCCGCGCTGATCGACGAGCTCGGCCTCAAGCCCCGCAAGGCCTTCGCGCCGGTGCGCGTGGCGCTCACGGGCTCGCACATCAGCCCGCCCCTGTACGAGTCGATGGAACTGCTCGGCCGGGACGTCTCGCTCACGCGCCTGCGTGCCGCCCGGGCCCGCATCGCCTGAGCGGTGCCGGGCCGGCCGCGGCGCCCCCGCGGTCGGCCCGGCGTCGCGCAGGTTGTGGATTTACCCGCTCTGACCTGGCGATTTGTTATTGGGGGCACCCATGGTGCTAACCTTCTTCTCGGTTCGGAACGGAGGCCGCAGCGCCGCGAGGCAGGTCTTCGGAACAAGCCATTGGGGTATGGTGTAATTGGCAACACAGCTGATTCTGGTTCAGCCATTCTAGGTTCGAGTCCTGGTACCCCAGCGTCTGCCCGGTGATTTTGTCACCGAGCCTCGGCCGGTTAAGCTGGCTGAGCTTCCCGCCGCAGGGTGGGAGGAGCAACAGAGAAGAAAGTTCCTGGCCCCGTCGTCTAGCGGCCTAGGACGCCGCCCTCTCAAGGCGGTAGCGCGGGTTCAAATCCCGTCGGGGCTACCACGGACGGCCCTTCGATCGCGAGTTCGAAGGGCGTTCTTCTCTGAGCAGTGAAAGTTCCTGGCCCCGTCGTCTAGCGGCCTAGGACGCCGCCCTCTCAAGGCGGTAGCGCGGGTTCAAATCCCGTCGGGGCTACCACGCGAAGGTCCCTCCGATCCACGGATCGGAGGGACCTTCGCTGTTTGTGCTCGTCATCCGCTCTTGCGCCGGAAATTGCGGCGGTGGTCGGCGCTGCCGTGCGGCGCCTGCGCCTTGGCCCTCCCGTCGAGATGGTCCGAGCCGCGACGGGCGTGCTGATTCTTGCGCTCGAGGGCTGCGCGGAACTGCTCCGCGATCCGGTCCCCGCTCGGGTCGTTCATCGCTGTCTCCCTTCCCTCGCCCGGAGCTCGGTCCGGGACATCCCGGAATCTAACTCGGCAACCCGGCGTCTGCCGCCCGGTTTTCCAGGGCCTCGAACAGGTACGGTGCCGTGCTGCCGCCGATCGGCATCGCCGGCATCCCGAGCTTGCGGTGGTCCCAGGACCGGGTCCGGTCCGCGACGACCCGCACCGCGACGCGCTTGTGCATCATCTGCTCGACCGCGGGCCGCAACTCCGCGGTGTAGGGGCCGGTGTAGCGTTCCCACACGCTGCGGCACACCTCGAACAGCACCTCTCGATCCTCGACCACCTCGGCATGCCCCTCGAGCGAGACGCCGCGCAGGGTGTCGTAGGTGTGGCCGTCCTCGACCAGGGCGCTGATCCGGTTGTCGCGCCGCAGATTGACCGCCTTCTGCGATTTCAGCTTCGTCTCGAACCAGATCTCGCCGTCCAGCACCGCGTACCACATCGCGACGAGGTGCGGGAGGCCGCCGGGGCCGATCGTCGCCATCGTCGCGACGCGGCTGCGTTCGAGAAAGTCGCCGATCTCGGCGTCGGTCATCGTGATCTGTGTGCGCTGGTTGGTTCCCATCCGTGCACTGTCGCACAGGAGCCGGCGGGTGGACGGGCTACTGCAGTCGCTTCTGCAGCGCGTCGGCGGCCGCCAGCAGGTCCGCGGCCCAGCGCGCCCCGGGCCGGCGGCCCATGCGGTCGACGGGTCCCGAGACGGAGATCGCGGCCACGACGGCCCCGGATGCATCGCGCACGGGGGCGGCCACCGAGGCGACCCCGGGTTCGCGTTCGGCGACGCTCTGCGCCCAGCCCCGGCGCCGGACTTCGGCGAGGACCCGCTCGCCGAATGCGGCCTCCGGCAGGATCGCCCGCTGCGTCGCGGCGTCGGCCCAGGCGAGCAGGACCCTGGCTCCGGACCCGGCGGTCATCGGCAGCCGGGCCCCCACGAGGACGGTGTCGCGCAGGCCCGTCGGGGGTTCGAGGGCCGCGACGCACACCCGGTGGGTGCCCTCCCGTCGATACAACTGCACGCTCTCGCCGGTGATCTCGCGCAGGCGCGGCAGCACGAGCGAGGCGGCGTCGACGAGTGCGTCGCCCGCGCCTGCCGACAGTTCGGCCAGACCGGGACCCGGCCGCCACTGGCCGTCACCGTCGCGGGCGAGCAGCCGGTGCACCTCGAGCCCGACCGCGAGCCGGTGGGCGGTGGCGCGGGGAAGTCCGGTGCGGGCGCACAGTTCGGTGAGAGTGCAGGGCTGCTCCGCCACTGCATGGAGGACGGCCATCGCTTTGTCCAGCACTCCGATCCCGCTATGCTGTCTCATAGGTCGATACCTCCGTCTCGCATAATGGGAAGCATAACCCACGCGGAACCGGGCGGGGACGACAGCATTCGCGGCCCGGGACAGCCCCGAGAACGGGATCCGCGTTCGTCACGTACGACAGGTGGAGAAGATGGCTGGAAAGACTCTGGCGGAGAAGGTGTGGGACCAGCACGTGGTCGTGCGCGGTACGGGAGAGGGCGCGGCGCGACAGCCGGACCTGATCTACATCGATCTGCATCTCGTGCACGAGGTCACGAGCCCGCAGGCGTTCGACGGTCTGCGGTTGGCGGATCGGCCCGTGCGGCGGCCGGACCTCACCATCGCGACCGAGGACCACAACGTGCCCACGGTCGACATCGACAAGCCCATCGCCGACCCCGTCTCGCGCACCCAGGTCGAGACGCTGCGCCGCAACTGCGAGGAGTTCGGCATCCGGCTGCATCCGATGGGTGACGTCGAACAGGGCATCGTCCACGTCGTCGGACCGCAGCTCGGCCTGACGCAGCCGGGCATGACGGTGGTGTGCGGCGACAGCCACACCTCCACCCACGGCGCCTTCGGTGCCCTGGCGATGGGCATCGGCACGAGCGAGGTCGAGCACGTGCTGGCAACCCAGACACTGTCGCTGCGCCCGTTCAAGACCATGGCGATCACCGTCGACGGCGCACTGCCGCCCGGCGTCACGAGCAAGGATCTGATCCTCGCCGTCATCGCCCGGATCGGCACCGGCGGCGGCCAGGGCTACGTGCTCGAGTACCGCGGCGAGGCGATCCGGAAGCTGTCGATGGAAGCACGGATGACCATCTGCAACATGTCCATCGAGGCGGGCGCCCGGGCCGGGATGATCGCGCCCGACGAGATCACCTACGAGTTCCTGAAGGGCCGCCCGCACGCCCCCCAGGGCGCGGACTGGGACGCCGCGGTGGCCGCGTGGGAGCAGTTGAAGACCGACGAGGACGCGGTTTTCGACGCCGAGGTCCACATCGACGGCTCGTCCCTGACGCCCTTCGTCACGTGGGGCACCAACCCCGGCCAGGGCGCGCCCCTCGGCGCGTCGGTGCCCGACCCGGAGGCGATGGCGGACGAGGGTGAGCGCCTCGCGGCCGAGAAGGCGCTGCGGTACATGGGACTCGAGCCCGGAACCCCGCTGCGTGAGGTGCCGGTCGACACCGTCTTCGTCGGCTCGTGCACCAACGGCCGGATCGAGGATCTGCGCGCCGTTGCGGAAGTTCTCCAGGGCCGCAAGGTCGCCGACGGCGTTCGTATGCTCGTCGTACCCGGATCGATGCGCGTTCGTGCCCAAGCCGAAGCCGAAGGTCTCGGTGAGGTCTTCACGGCCGCGGGCGCGGAATGGCGCCAGGCCGGCTGCTCGATGTGCCTGGGCATGAATCCGGATCAGCTGGCGCCGGGCGAGCGCTGTGCATCGACCTCGAACCGGAACTTCGAAGGCCGCCAGGGCAAGGGCGGGCGCACCCACCTCGTCTCGCCTGAGGTCGCGGCGGCGACCGCGGTGCGCGGCACTCTCTCCGCTCCGGCGGATCTGGACTAGGTCACGGAACCGAAGGAGAATTTCGATGGAAGCCTTCACCACTCACAAGGGCATCGGCGTTCCGCTGCGCCGGTCGAACGTCGACACTGACCAGATCATCCCCGCGGTGTATCTGAAGCGGGTCACTCGAAGCGGATTCGAGGACGGGCTGTTTGCCGCCTGGCGCACGGATCCGGCCTTCGTACTGAACACTCCGCCGTTCGACCGGGGCAGTGTCCTCGTGGCCGGGCCGGATTTCGGCACCGGGTCCTCCCGCGAGCACGCCGTGTGGGCGCTGTCCGATTACGGCTTCCGCGTCGTGATCTCGTCCCGCTTCGCCGACATCTTCCGGGGCAACTCCGGAAAGGCCGGACTGCTGGCCGCTCAGGTCGAGCAGCCGGACGTCGAATTGCTCTGGAAACTCATCGAACAACAGCCGGGACTGGAGCTGGAGGTCGACCTCGAGCATCGCACCGTGACCGCCGGAACCACCGTGGTGCCGTTCAGCATTGACGACTACACCCGGTGGCGTCTGCTGGAGGGTCTCGACGACATCGGGCTCACGTTACGGCAGGTAGAGGCGATTTCCGAGTTCGAAAACGCAAGGCCGTCTTGGAAACCGCGGACCCTCCCGGCGCCCTGATCCGGCCCCGAATCGGGCCTGGGCGGGCCGGATCCGACGACACGTTCGGATCCGGCCCGCCTGTAATTTGCATGAGAATTGGCGTGGCACATAGACTCTTGCCCGTTTGCGGGTCTACCGTGGACTCGAGTCGGTCTGACGGTGGACCGTTATGTGCGGAGGAATGCAATGAACAAGGCAGAGCTGATCGATGTTCTGACCGAAAAACTCGGTTCGGACAGGCGCACTGCAACGGCGGCCGTGGAGCACATGGTCGACGCGATCGTGCGCGCAGTGCACTCGGGTAAGAGCGTCACGATCACCGGCTTCGGCGTCTTCGAGCAGCGCCGCCGCGCGGCGCGGGTCGCGCGCAACCCGCGCACGGGTGAGACCGTGAAGGTCAAGCCGACGTCGGTGCCGGCGTTCCGCCCCGGCGCGCAGTTCAAGGCGGTCATCGCCGGCAGCCAGAAGCTCCCCGCGACCGGTCCGGCCGTCAAGCGGGGCGCGGCTGCCGCGGCGAAGAAGACCGCGGCCGCGAAGAAGACCGCGGCCAAGAAGACCGCGGCGGCGAAGAAGACTGCCGCCAAGGCAGCTCCGGCGAAGAAGGCGACCACGGCGGCCAAGGCTCCGGCCAAGACCACCGCGGCGAAGAAGACCACGGCGGCCAAGGCTCCGGCCAAGACCACCGCGGCCAAGAAGACCACGGCGGCGAAGAAGACCACGGCGGCCAAGGCTCCGGCCAAGACCACCGCGGCCAAGAAGACCACCGCGGCGAAGAAGACCACCGCGGCCAAGGCTCCGGCCAAGACCACCGCGGCCAAGAAGACCACCGCGGCGAAGAAGACCACCGCGGCCAAGGCTCCGGCCAAGAAGACCACCGCGGCCAAGAAGGCGCCGGCCCGGAAGGCTGCAGCCAAGAAGTAGGGCTGCTGGGAGTAGGGCTGCCGAGAACTAGGGCTGCCAACCGGATACCGTCCGTTCGGCGGCCATCGGGGGGAACCTCGATGGCCGCCGAAGCGCGTTCAGGCGGGCCCGGCGGGCAGCGGGCTGTCGATGTGGTCCACCGCGACGAGCCGGTCGCCGGCGAGCGACAGCACCCACGTGCTGCCCTTGCGGTTACGCGTGTTCGGCGCGGTGATCCCGTCGTGCTCGGCCCACCATTGCACAAGGTCCGGGATCACCTTGCCCTGGCTGCAGATCACCGGCACCCCGCCGCGCTGGGCGAGGTCGAGCACCCGCTTGCGCCCGAGTTGCGGGTCGGCGCTGTACTCCTCCTCCGTGAGGGAGGGTTCGACGGCAACGTCGATCCCGAGCCGGTCCGCGAGCGGTTGCACCGTCTGCACGCAGCGTGCCCGGTCCGCGGCGACCACGCTGTCGGCGCCGAACGCGAGCAGTTGCGGAACGAGGGCCTGGGCCTGGGCACGGCCCGCCGCGTCGAGCGGCCGGTCCCGATCGTCGCCCCGGTGATTCCTGCGGCTGCCGGCCTTGGCATGCCGCACGATCAGCACCGTCGCCGTGTCCGGCGGCAGGGCCTGGAAGCGGCGCAGCACCGTGTGGTCCATCGGGTACGACAGGGCCGCGAAGGCGTCGTCGGGTGCGAGCCAGCGCAGCTCGTCGACCTCGTCGTTGGGGGTGAACTCCCCGCTGCGCTTCTCGGCGGCCCAGTAGTCCACCCGCTTGAGCTTGCGGTGACCCGGCACCGGGTAGGTGACCTTGCCGAGATACCGGCCGAGACGCGCCGAAATCCCGGTCTCCTCCTCGATCTCGCGCAGGGCGGCGACGATCGGGGTCTCGCCGGGATCGAGCTTGCCCTTGGGGAAGGACCAGTCGTCGTAACGCGGCCGGTGCACGACCGCCACATCGAAACGGTTCCGGTCGGTCGGATTCCGTCGCCAGAGGACAGCCCCGGCGGCGAAGATGTTGGCTCGCATTGCGTTGTCGGAAACGGGGGACACCGACATCCTTCCGATCAGGAGCTACGGCTACGCATGAGCTCTTCTTGATGGTCACGGGCCGCGGTTCCGGGAGCCGGCGACGCGAGCCAGGTTCCGTCGGCCCGCAACGTCCAGCACCGGGTGGCCGGGTCGAGCGCCGACTCGAAGATCGAGTCGAGTTGCGCCGCCAGCCGGGGATCCTTCACCTGTGCCATCACCTCCACCCGGCGATCGAGGTTGCGATGCATCATGTCGGCGCTGCCGATCCAGATCTCGTCGGCTGCCCGGAAATGCAGGACGCGCGAGTGCTCCAGGAACCGCCCGAGGATGGACCGCACCGTGATGTTCTCGCTCAGTCCGGGTACTCCGGGCTTGAGCGCGCAGATGCCGCGCACGACGATCTCCACCGGCACCCCCGCGCAGGAGGCGCGGTACAGCGCGTCGATGACCTGCTCGTCGACCAGCGCATTGGCCTTCAGGCGGATCCGGGCGTCGCGACCGGCCGCGTGGTGCTCGATCTCGGCGTCGATCCGTTCGATGATGCCCGCCCGCACGCCGTGCGGGGCCACGAGCAGGTTGCGGTACTTCGCCATCCGCGAGTAACCGGTGAGCGTGTTGAACAGATCGGTCAGGTCCGCGCCGATCTCCGGGGCGGCGGTGAGCAGGCCGACGTCCTCGTAGAGCCGGGCGGTCTTCGGGTTGTAGTTGCCGGTACCGATGTGGCAGTAGCGGCGGATGAGCGAGCCCTCCCGGCGGACCACGAGGCACGTCTTGCAGTGGGTCTTCAGTCCCACCAGGCCGTACACCACGTGCACGCCGGCCTGTTCGAGCTTGCGGGCCCACTTGATGTTCGCCTGCTCGTCGAAGCGGGCCTTGATCTCCACCAGCGCCACCACCTGCTTGCCGGCCTCCGCCGCGGCGATCAGTGCGTTGACGATGGGGGAGTCGCCGGAGGTGCGGTAGAGGGTCTGCTTGATCGCGAGCACCTGGCTGTCGGCTGCGGCCTGCTCGATGAACCGTTGCACGCTGGTGGAGAAGGAGTCGTAGGGGTGGTGCACCAGCACGTCGCCCTCGCGCAGCGTCGAGAACACGCTCTTGGGGGTCTCGCGTTCGCCGAACGCGGGGTGCGTGGCCGGCACGAACGGCCGGTCCTTCAGGTCGGGGCGGTCCACGCCGTGCACCTGCCACAGGCTCGACAGGTCCAGCAGTCCCGGCAGCTGCACCACGTCGGCGGGATCGACGTCGAGCTCGCGCAGCAGCAGTTCGAGCATGTGCTCGGTCATGTCGTCGGCGACCTCGAGACGCACGGGAGAACCGAAGCGGCGACGGGCGAGTTCCCGCTCGAGCGCCTGGAGGAGATCCTCGTCGCGGTCCTCCTCGACCTCGAAGTCGGCGTTGCGCGTGACCCGGAAGGCGTGGTGCTCGACGATTTCCATGCCGGGGAACAGCACGTCGAGATGTGCCGCGATGAGTTCCTCGAGAGGCAGGAACGCGTCGATCTCGTCCGGGGAGCCTTCCCGGCGGACCCGGACGAAGCGATCGACGTTGTCCGGCACCTTCACCCGCGCGAAGTGCTCCCCGGCGGACTCCAGATCCTTCACGGTGACAGCGAGGTTGAGGCTCAGCCCGCTGATGTACGGGAACGGGTGTGCCGGATCGACCGCGAGGGGCGTCAGCACCGGGAACACCTGCTCGACGAAGTACGCGGTCAGGCGCTGTTTTTCGTCGTCGGTCAGATCCTCCCAGTCGATGATGGAAATGCCTTCGGCGGTCAGGGCGGGCAGGACCGAATCGAGGAAGACGAGAGCGTGCCGGCGCGCGATCTCCTGGGTGCTGCGCGCGATGAGCGCGAGTTGCGCTCGTGGCGACAGCCCGTCGGCGGAGCGGACCGACAGGCCGGTTTCGGCACGGCGCTTGAGGCCGGCGACGCGCACCATGTAGAACTCGTCGAGGTTCGAGGCGAAGATCGCAAGGAACTTGGCGCGTTCGAGGAGCGGCAGAGACGTGTCCTCGGCCAGCGCGAGCACCCGCGCGTTGAAGTCGAGCCAGCTCAGTTCCCGGTTGAGGTAGCGGTCCAGCGGCAAGCCGTCGGCGACCGCCTGCAGCATCGTGGCTGCGGGCGGGGCACTCGGCGCCGAGGCCGAACGGGTGGCGGTGGTGCCGTCGAGTCCGGCTCCGCCGTCGCCGGATGCCCCGGCGAACCCGGGAGGTTCGGTGTCGATGCGCTGGTCCGTGGAATCGCCGTGTTTCACACGTCGATCATCCCTCAGTTTCGGAACGGCGGACAATCCGTCGACGTACGTCACCCGAAGTCGGGATGACGAACGGGCATCGGCCATCCGATCCGCCCCAGAGCCGAGGCCGTCGCGGGCCCCACGCCCTGCGCCGTGGCGGCCTCGAGATCGGCGACGGTGTCCACGTCGAGCCGCAGTCCCGGCCAGTCCCCGGCCAGGGGGTGGGCTCCCGCCCGCACGTGACGGTGCGCCGAGTCCGGGCCGAACAGCGGGTGCAGCGGTTCGGTCGTGCAGTGCAGCAGCGCCGAGGTGCCGGTGCCGGTGTGGTCCACGACGACCGCCCGGCCGACCTCGCGCGCCGCGGTCAGGGCCGCGGACAGTTCGGCGGGCCGCAGGGCCGGCAGGTCCGCGTGCAGCGCGACCAGATCCACGCCGGGCTCGCGGGACCGCACCCGCCGGGCCGCGGCGGCGAGCGCCGCATTCAGCGGATCGACGGCGGTGCCGGCCGTGTCGACGGCGGGGGGATCGGCGAGCGTGTGCGCCCCCGCGCGGAGAGCCAGCGCGGCGACATCGGCGTCGGTGGTGATCACGGTGACGGCGAGCCCCTCGACCGCCAGCGCCGCGTGGAGGGTGTCGTCGAGCATCGCGAGCACCAGGGCCGCTCGGGTGCCGGGGTCGAGGACGTGCGCCAGCCGCGACTTCGCCAGGCCGAGGGCCTTGACGGGAATCAGCGCGTGCGCGGCGGTCATGGTCGTCGATTCTGCCAGTCGGCGACGAGGACGGTCGCGGGCGCGGCGGTGGGCGATACTGGAGCGGTCGCGGCGGTGGTCTGCGGACGGGATCGGACACGAGTAAGGGGACTGCGTGAGCAAGGCTGCGGTGTTGGGTGCGGGGTCGTGGGGGACGGCCTTCGCGAAGGTACTGGCGGAGGCCGGAACGGACGTGACGATCTGGGCGCGGCGCGCGGAGGTGGCCGAGGCGATCGCCGCCCGGCACGAGAACCCGGACTATCTGCCGGGCGTCGAGTTGCCCTCGACGTTGCGCGCCACCGCGGATCACCGCGTCGCACTCGACGGAGTGGACTTCCTCGTCCTCGCGGTGCCGTCGCAGACGCTGCGCGCGAATCTCGGGGCGTGGCGCGACGACATCGGTTCCGACGCGACCCTGCTGAGCCTGGCGAAAGGCATCGAGGGCGGCACCCTCATGCGGATGAGTCAGGTGATCGCCCAGGTGACCGGCGCCGAACACGACCGCATCGCGGTGTTGTCCGGGCCGAATCTCGCCCGCGAGATCGCCGATCGGCAGCCCGCCGCCACGGTGATCGCGTGTTCCGACTCCACTCGGGCGCTCGAGATTCAAAGAGCATGTGCAACAGGGTATTTCAGGCCCTACACGAACACCGACGTGATCGGCTGCGAGATCGGCGGCGCGTGCAAGAACGTCATCGCGCTCGCGTGCGGCATGGCTGCCGGTGTCGGCCTCGGCGACAACACGATCGCCTCCATCATCACCCGTGGGCTGGCCGAGATCACCCGGCTGGGAACTGCCCTCGGTGCCAAGCCGACCACCCTGGCCGGGCTGGCGGGTGTCGGCGACCTCGTGGCCACGTGCACCTCGCCGCTGTCGCGTAACCGTTCGTTCGGGGAGCGACTGGGCAGGGGAGGGACGCTCGAAAGCGCCCAGGAGGCCACGCACGGCCAGGTGGCCGAGGGGGTCAAGTCGTGCACCTCCGTCCGGGCGCTGGCGGCCAGTTACGACGTGGAGATGCCGCTCACCGACGCCGTGCACCGCGTCTGCTACGAGGGCATGTCGGTGCCCGAGGCGATCGGGCTGCTGCTCGGCCGCCGGATCAAGCCGGAGTGAGACCGTGCCGGGTGACTCCACACGCTGCGTGAAAGCGGTTGCTGCCGAACATATTCCAGGGGCTCCGCTGCAGCCCGGGCCGGTCCTCGCCGCCCCCTACCAGCTCGGCGCGGAGGGCACGGAGACCGACACCTACGCCCGCGCCTCGAATCCCGGTTGGCGTGCCCTCGAATCCGCGCTGGCCGCGCTCGAGGGCGCGGCCGCGGCCCGGGTCGTCGGGTCCGGGATGTCCGCGGTCACCGTCGCGCTGCGGGCGCTGACCCGTGGCGGCGGCACCGTCGTCGTCCCCGCCGACGGGTACTACCAGGTGCGCGAATACGCGCGGGAACGCCTCGAGCCCCTCGGGATCACGGTCCACGAACTCACCGCCGCCCAGTTCGGCGACGGCAGTCTCCGCGCTGTCCTCGCCGGCGCCGACGAGGGCGCGCTCGTGCTGGCCGAGACCCCGTCGAACCCGGGACTGGACGTCGTCGATCTGCGCGCCACCGCGGCGCTGTGCCGGTCGGCCGGCGCCCTGCTGCTGGTGGACAACACCACCGCCACCCCGCTGGGGCAGCAGCCGCTCGCGCTGGGCGCGGACATCGTCGTCGCCAGCGGCACGAAATCGCTCAGCGGGCACAGCGATCTGCTGATGGGGTACCTCGCTGTCGCCGACGATGCACTCGTGCCGGCCCTCGACCGGGAGCGCCTGCTCTCCGGGACCGTCCTCGGCCCGTTCGAGACGTGGCTGGCGCACCGCAGCCTGGGCACCGCCGGGCTGCGCTTCGACCGGCAGTGCGCCAACGCGCTCGCCGCGGCGTCGATGCTGCGCGAGCATCCCGCCGTGCGCGGCGTCCGCTACCCCGGTCTGGGCGACGATCCCGCCCACCCCGTCGCCGCGGCACAGATGCGCCGGTTCGGGCCGCTGGTGACGTTCCGGCTCGACGGCGAACAGCAGTTCCACCGGTTCGTCGCGGCGAGCGAGCTCGTCACCGCCGCGACCAGTTTCGGGGGCATCCACACCACCGCCGACCGGCGCGCCCGCTGGGGCGATCCCGTACCGGCCGGCTTCGTGCGATTGTCCTGCGGGATCGAGGACACCGCCGACCTGCTCGACGATCTCGACCGCGCGCTCTCCCGGTGCTGAGCAGGACTCGGGTATCTACCGGGGCGGCGGCACCGGTACGGTTTGTGCCGTGAGCACACCCCGTATCCGGGTGGCCGTCGTCTTCGGCGGCCGCAGCAACGAACATTCCGTCTCCTGCGTTTCGGCGGGCAGCATCCTGCGCCACCTCGACCCGCAGCGTTACGAGGCCGTCCCGATCGGCATCACCACCGACGGCGCCTGGGTGCTCGCCGACACGGATCCCGAACGGCTCGCCAAGGCGGGCCGCGAGCTGCCGACCGTCGACGCGGAGGGAACGGCGCTGGTGCTCACCGCCGACCCCACTCGGGCCGGTGACATCGTCGCCCTCGACGAGGGCGAGTTCGGCAAGGTGCTCGCCTCCGTCGACGTCGTGTTCCCGGTGCTGCACGGCGCCTACGGCGAGGACGGCACGATCCAGGGGCTGCTCGAGCTCGCCGGCGTTCCGTACGTGGGACCCGGCGTGCTCGCCAGCGCCGCCGGGATGGACAAGGAGTTCACCAAGAAGCTGCTCGCGGCCGAGGGCCTGCCCGTCGGATTCCAGATCGTGCTGCGCCCCGGCGCCGCGACCCTCACCGAGGAGCAGAAACAGCGTCTCGGCCTCCCGGTCTTCGTCAAGCCCGCCCGCGGCGGCTCCTCCATCGGGATCAGCCGTGTCGCCGACTGGGCGGCGCTCGACGCGGCGATCGAGAAGGCCCGCCGGCACGACCCGAAGGTGATCGTCGAATCCGCGATCGTCGGTCGCGAGGTCGAGTGCGGCGTGCTCGAGTTCCCCGACGGCGACGTGCGCGCCAGTGTCGTCGCCGAGATCCGGATGCCCGACCCGTCCGGCGATCACGAGGCGTTCTACGACTTCGACACCAAGTACCTCGACGACGTGTGCGAGTTCGACGTGCCCGCCAAGCTCGACGACGACGTCTCCGACCGGATCCGGGAGCTCGCGGTCCGCGCCTTCCGCGCCCTCGACTGCCAGGGCCTGTCCCGCGTCGACTTCTTCGTCACGGAGGACGGGCCCGTGATCAACGAGATCAACACCATGCCCGGGTTCACGTCGATCTCGATGTACCCGCGCATGTGGGAGGCCAGCGGTCTCGAATACCGCACGCTGCTGTCCACGCTGGTGGACACCGCCCTGGCGCGGGGGACCGGGCTGCGCTGATCCGCCCTGGCGCGGAGGACCGGGCTGCGCTGATCCGCCCGGGCGCGGACTAGTCTGGGGGCCATGACTGCCGTGACCCCTGACTCATCTGCAACCGTTTCCGGGGACGTCCGGGCGACCGGCGCCGGGGACACCCGCGAGGCCGTGCACGCCGCGGCCCGTCGCGCCCGCGTCGCCTCCCGCCGGCTCGCCCTGCTCACCACCGCGCAGAAGGACGCCGCCCTGCACGCCGCCGCGGACGCGGTGCTCGCCGCGTCCGACGCGGTGCTCGCCGCGAACGCCGAGGACATCGAGACCGCCCGCGCGGCGGGCACCGAGGAGTCCCTGCTCGACCGGCTCCGGCTGACGCAGGCCCGCGTCGAGGGCATCGCGGCGGGGCTGCGGCAGGTCGCGGGGCTGCCCGACCCGATCGGCGAGGTGGTCCGTGGCTCGACCCTGCCCAACGGCCTCGAGATCCGGCAGATGCGGGTGCCGCTCGGCGTCGTCGGGATGGTGTACGAGGCCCGGCCCAACGTCACCGTCGACGCCTTCGGCCTGGCCCTCAAGTCCGGCAACGCGGCCCTGCTGCGCGGGTCGTCGTCGGCAGCCCACTCCAACGCCGCCCTCGTCGAGGCCCTGCGCGGCGCCCTCGCGATGCAGGAGCTGCCGGAGGACGCCGTACAACTGCTGCCCAGCGCGGACCGGTCCTCGGTCACGCACCTCATCCAGGCACGCGGACTCGTCGACGTCGTCATCCCGCGCGGCGGTGCCGGCCTGATCTCCGCCGTCGTCCGCGACGCCACCGTGCCCACCATCGAGACGGGCGTGGGCAACTGCCACGTGTACGTGCACGCGTCGGCCGATCTGGACATGGCCGAGAAGATCGTCGTCAACGCCAAGACCCGCCGGCCCAGCGTGTGCAACACCGCCGAGACGATTCTGGTGGACAAGGCCGTCGCCGACACCGCCGTACCCCGGCTGCTGCAGGTGCTGCAGAACCACAGCGTCACCGTGCACGGTGACCTGCCCGGCCTCGAGCCGGCCACCGAGGCCGACTGGGCGGAGGAGTACCTGAGCCTCGACATCGCGCTCGCCGTCGTCGACGACCTCGACGCGGCCGTCGCGCACATCGACCGGTACGGCACCGGCCACACCGAGGCCATCGTCACCTCCGACCTCGCGGCGGCCCGGGAGTTCTCCGCGCGGGTCGACGCCGCAGCCGTTATGGTCAACGCCTCGACGGCGTTCACCGACGGCGAGCAGTTCGGGTTCGGTGCCGAGATCGGCATCTCCACCCAGAAGCTGCATGCCCGCGGCCCGATGGGACTGCCGGAACTCACCTCCACCAAGTGGGTGGTGTGGGGCGACGGCCACACCCGGCCGGCCTGAGGGTTCGCGACAGCGCTCGACGAGACCGGACCGGACGAGACCCGGACCCGACAGGGCCGGCCCCGACGAAAGGACACAGCGTGGACCGTGCGCTGCCGACCACCCCGCCGATCTTCGCCGACGTCGACGAGGTGATCGACCGCCTCGCCGAGACCGGATACCTCGCCGACAAGGCCACGGCCACCGCGGTGTTCCTCGCCGACCGCCTCGGCAAGCCGCTGCTCATCGAGGGCCCCGCCGGGGTGGGCAAGACCGAGCTCGCCCGGGCGGTGGCGCAGACCTCCGGCGCCGAGCTGGTGCGGCTGCAGTGCTACGAGGGTGTCGACGAGTCGCGGGCGCTGTACGAGTGGAACCACGCCAAGCAGATCCTGCGGATCCAGGCCGGCACCGACCATTCCTGGGACGCGACGAAGCAGGACGTGTTCTCCGAGGAGTTCCTCCTGCCGCGCCCGCTGCTGACCGCCATCCGCCGGGAGGATCCGACGGTGCTCCTGGTCGACGAGGTCGACAAGGCGGACGTGGAGATCGAGGGTCTGCTGCTCGAGGTGCTCAGCGATTTCGCGGTGACCGTGCCCGAGCTCGGCACCATCAGCGCCACCCGCAAGCCCTTCACGGTGCTCACCTCGAACGCGACGCGGGAGCTGTCCGAGGCACTCAAGCGACGCTGCCTGTTCCTGCACCTCGACTTCCCCGACGCCGACCTCGAGCGCCGCATCCTGGCGAGCCGGGTACCGGAGCTGCCCGAGACGGTCGCCGAGCAGCTCGTGCGCACGGTCCGGGTGCTGCGCGGCATGCAGCTCAAGAAGCTGCCGTCGGTGGCGGAGACGATCGACTGGGGCCGCACGCTGCTCGCCCTGGGCCTCGACACCCTCGACGACGCCGCCGTGCGGGCCACGCTCGGGGTGATCCTCAAACACCAGTCCGATCAGCTGCGGGCCGCGGCCGAGCTGCGGTTGAACTGACATGGCCGGGGCACGCCCGCCGGTGCGGGACCAGGGGCCGGCGGCGCCGCACGGCCTGCCCGGCCACCTGGTCGGGTTCGTCGAGGCACTGCGCCGCCGCGGCATTCCCGTAGGACCGTCCGAGACCGTCGATGCCGGCCGGGTCATGTCGGTGCTCGACCTGCTCGACCGGGACGCCCTCCGCGAGGGGCTGGCGTGCGCGCTGCTGCGCCGGCCCACCCACCGCCCGACCTTCGATGCCCTGTTCGACCTGTGGTTCCCGGCAGCGGTCGGCCGCCGCGAGGCCGGCGGGATCGATCCGGCGCTGCCGCGCACCCCGGACGGCGAGATCGACTTCGAGGCGCTGCGGGATCTGATCGCCGAGATACTCGCCGACGACTCCGCCGACGCGGTCGAGCTCGTCGAGCTGCTGACCGCGCAGATCGTCGAGGAGCTGGGGCAGTACACCTCGGGCAACGGACCGTCGTTCTCGGCGTACCAGGCGCTGCGCCAGGTGTCGCCCGAAACGCTGGTCTCGAAGATCCTCGAGGGCCTGCTCGGCAACGCCGGCCCGGAGGAGCGGGCTCAGGACACCGAGTACGCCACCGAGGTGGCGCGCCGCACGGCGGCGCGCCGAGTGGCGGATTTCCGGGCCATGGTCGAGCGCGAGACGCGTCGCCGCACCGCCGAACAGGTCGGACGCGACCGCGTCGCCACCTACGGGGTGCCCAAGCTCGCCGAGGAGGTCGACTTCCTGCGTGCCACCGACGCCGAGCTCACCGCGCTGCGCCGCAGCGTCACCCCGCTGGCGCGGCTGCTGGCGAGCCGGCTCGCCGCGCGCCGGCGGCGGGCCCGTGCGGGAGCGATCGACCTGCGCCGGACGCTGCGCAAGTCGATGTCCACCGGCGGGGTGCCCATCGACCTGGTCAACCGCAAGCCGCGCCCGGCCCGTCCGGAGCTGGTGGTGCTCTGCGACGTCTCCGGGTCGGTCGCCGGCTTCTCCCACTTCACCCTGCTGCTCGTGCATGCCCTGCGCGAGCAGTTCTCCCGCGTCCGGGTGTTCGCGTTCATCGACAGCACCGACGAGGTCACCCACCACTTCTCCGCCGGCGCCGACCTCGGGGCCGCCATGTCGCGGATGCTGCGCGAGGCCGAGCTGATCGCCTACGACGGCCACTCCGACTACGGTCACGCGCTGGGCGTGTTCACCGAGCGGTACGCGCACAGCCTCACCAGCCGCAGCTCCCTGCTCGTGCTCGGCGACGCGCGGACCAACTACCGCGATCCCAACCTCGGCGCCCTCGAGCACCTGGTGGCCGTCGCCCGGCACGCCCACTGGCTCAACCCGGAACCCCGCGGCCAATGGGGAACCGGAGATTCGGCGGCGAAGGCGTACGGCGAGGTGATCACGATGCACGAGTGCCGGTCCGCGCAGCAGCTCGCGCAGGTGGTGGCGGGCCTGCTGCCGGTGTGAACCCGTAAGCTGGACAATCGTGCATGAGCCATCCGCCCCGAATCCGGCGCCGCGACGTCGCGACGGTGACACACGACACGGCGTCGGTGACACACGACGTCGCGTCGGTGTCATGGGCGGCACCTTCGACCCCATCCACCACGGGCACCTCGTCGCAGCCAGCGAGGTGGCCGACCGGTACGACCTCGACGAGGTCGTGTTCGTGCCCACCGGACAGCCGTGGCAGAAGTCGGGGAGCGAGGTCAGCACGGCCGAGGACCGCTATCTGATGACGGTCATCGCGACCGCCTCGAATCCGCGGTTCTCCGTCAGCCGGGTCGACATCGAGCGGGACAAGGCCACCTACACTGTCGACACGCTGCGCGACCTGCGTTCGCTGATGCCCGACGCCCAGCTGTACTTCATCACCGGCGCCGACGCGATCGCCTCGATCCTGTCGTGGCAGAACTGGACCGAATTGTTCGAGCTGGCCCGGTTCGTGGGAGTGTCGCGTCCGGGCTACGACCTGCACGTCGAGCATCTCGCCGAACACCTCGAGAAGCTGCCCGCCGACACCGTCGGTCTCGTCGAGATCCCCGCACTGGCGATCTCCTCGACCGACTGCCGGACGCGGGTGCGTGACCACAGGCCCATCTGGTACCTGGTGCCGGACGGGGTGGTGCAGTACATCACCAAGCGCAACCTGTACCGGCCCGCGAACTCGCGGCGCCTCGACGGGGCGGCGACCGTGTCATATCCCCACGCCGAGTCCCACCCCCACCCCGAGTCCCACCCCCACCCCGAGAGGAAGACCACGCAGTGACGGCAACTGCAGAAGCCATCGAGATGGCACGCATCGCGGCCCGCGCGGCCGACGAGAAACTGGCCACCGATGTCGTGGTGCTGGACGTGTCCGAGCAACTGGTCATCACCGACTGCTTCGTGATCGCCTCCGCGGCCAACGAGCGTCAGGTCAACGCCATCGTCGACAACGTCGAGGAGAAGCTGCGGCTGGCAGGCCACAAGCCCGTGCGGCGCGAGGGCACCCGCGAGGGTCGCTGGACGCTGCTGGACTACGTCGACGTGGTGGTACACATCCAGCACGACGACGAACGCAACTTCTACGCCCTCGACCGGCTGTGGAAGGACTGCCCGGTGATCACCGTCGACGGCATCGGCGCTCCCGCGCCGGCCGACGACACCGGCGCGGGGTTGCCCGCGGCCGACGACACCGGCGCGGGGTCGCCCGCGGCCGACGACGCCACGCCCACCGCGGACGACACGCCGGGCGACCGGTGACCCATCGGGTACCGGTCCGGCGCCTGATCCTGGTGCGTCACGGGCAGACCGAGTACAACGCCACCAGCCGGATGCAGGGGCAGCTCGATACCGAGCTGTCCGAGCTGGGGCGGCGTCAGGCCGTGGCCGCCGCCCGGATCCTCGTCGAGCACCGGCCCGTGGCGATCGTCTCCTCCGATCTGCGGCGCGCCTACGACACCGCCGTCGAACTCGGTGACCAGGCCGGCCTGCCGGTGGCGATCGATCCGCGGCTGCGCGAGACCCACCTCGGCCGGTGGCAGGGCCTGACCCACCACGACGTGGACTCGGTGTCCCCGGGGGCGCGGGCAGCGTGGCGGGCCGACGCCACCTGGGCGCCTCCCGAGGGGGAGAGCCGGGTCGACGTGGCCCGGCGCAGCGCCCCGGTGATCCAGGAACTGCTCGACAAACACGAGCAGTGGGTGCAGCGGCCGATCATCGTCGTCGCGCACGGCGGACTGATCGCGGCACTGACCGCCGCACTGCTCGATCTCCCGGTCGACCGGTGGCCGGTCCTCGGCGGACTCGGCAACACCGGCTGGGTCCAGCTCAGCGGATACGGGGACCAGCCCGCGTGGCGGCTCGACGTGTGGAACGCGACGGCTACGGTGGCGGCCGATGACGTCCTCTGACCCACGGCCGGTGGCCGGGCCGCAGCGGCCGACGCTGCTCGTGATCGGTGACTCGCTCAGCTACTACGGCCCGAAGGGCGGACTGCCGGCGGACCATCCGCGGATCTGGCCGAACATCGTGGCGCGGGAACTCGACTGGGACGTCGAACTCGTCGCGCGGATCGGGTGGACGACACGCGACGCGTGGTGGGCGATGACGCAGGATCCACGCGTGTGGGCGACGATCCCGCGGGCCGGTGCCGTCGTGCTGGCCGTGGGCGGCATGGACACCCTGCCGTCCCCTCTGCCGACGGCGCTGCGGGAGACCCTGCGCTACGTGCGGCCGCCGCGCCTGCGCCGCGTCGTGCGGGAGACCTACGGATGGCTGCAGCCCCGGCTCTCGCCCCTCGGCTGGCCGGTGGCCCTGCCGCCCCGGGTCAGCGTGGACTACCTCGAAACCATCCGCGCGTCGCTGGGGTACATGCGGCCGGACCTGCCCGTGATCGGCACGCTGCCGTCGGTGCATCGCAGCGAGCAGTACCGCGCCGTGCACCGCGGCCGTCCCGCCGCGGCCCGGGCGATCAACCGCTGGGCGTCCGAAAAGTCGGTTCCCCTGGTCGATCTCGGTGAGGCCGTGCACGCGGACATCCACTCCGGCGCGGCGAACCCGGACGGCATCCACTGGGGCTGGGGCGGGCACAGCGAGGTGGCCGCCGCGGTTCTCGAGGCGGTACGGATGGTGCGCCGGGATGCGCGCGCCGCCGCGGAGGACATACGGTAGGCGGCGTGTCTGTAGTAGTGGTGACCGACTCGTCGTGCTGTCTCGACCCGGAAATGGTGGAGCGGTACGACATCCGTGTCGTGCCGCTGCACGTGATCGTCGACGGTGTCGAATTGCGCGAGGGCGTGGACGATCTGCCCGCCGACCTGTCCGGCGTCACCACCTCCGGTCCCTCCCCGGCCGAACTGACGGAGGCGTACGCCGAGGCGCTGTCGGACAGCGGTGGCGACGGCGTGGTCGCCGTGCACCTGTCCCGTGAGCTGTCGGGTACCTGGTCGGCCGCCCGCTACGCTGCCGACGCCCTCGGTGACCGGGTACAGCTGGTCGACAGTCGAACCACCGCAATGGGTTTGGGATTCGCTGCCCTGGCGGGGGCGGAGCTGGCCCGGTCCGGTGCGAGCGTGCGGGCCGTCTACGAACGGGCTGTGGAGGTCGCCGCCCGCAGCCGGACCCTGCTGGTGGTCGACCGGCTCGACCATCTGCGCCGTGGCGGCCGCATCGGCACCGCCACGGCCCTGCTGGGCACCGCTCTGGCGATGAAGCCGGTGCTCCACCTCGTCGACGGCCGGCTGGTGCTGCGGGAGAAGACCCGCACCATGACCAAGGCGATGGCGAAGCTGGTCGACGGCGTCGTCGACACCGCGGACCCGGTGACCGCGGTGGCCGTCCACCACCGCGAGGCCCCCGAACGCGCCGAACAGCTCGTCGCACAGCTCGCCGAGCGGCTGCCCGCCGGCACCGCGCTGTCGGTGTCCGAACTCGACGCGGTTCTCGGCGCACACGTCGGTCCCGGCGCCGTCGGGGTGGTCGTCTCCCGCGCGTAGGGGTTGTCCACAGGCACACGATTCATCCACAGATTCGCCGGATCGCTTCGGCGGCCACGTGGACGGCGGCCGGATCCGGTTAGCGTCGCGCCATGGGCAGCAGCGACGAGCACGATCTCGTGCGCAGCCGGCTCGACGCGATCGCCCGGTCCGCCGGCGATCGGGCATCGGCGGCGCCGACGATCCCGCACCAGGCGGACGACGACCCGCACCCGTGGTACGACCCGGCCGGCACCGTCGAGCCGCCGGGTCCGCTCGAGCGGTTGCGCGCGGCGCGCTGGCAGACCGGCCGGGGTGGGGCCGGGGCCCTCGCCGCGGTCGGTGTCGTGGCGGTGCTGGCCACACTCGTCGTGGTCTGGGGCGATCGTCCCGTCGCGGAGCCGGTACCGCCGCTGCCGGCGGTGGAGGTTGCGGCACCGGCGGCCGACCCCGTTGCGTCCCGGCAGGACACGGCGCCGGACGAGGTGGTGGTCAGCGTGGTGGGCCTGGTGGGCAAGCCCGGCCTGGTGCGGGTCGCGCCCGGCGCGCGGGTCGCCGACGCCCTCGCCGCCGCGGGCGGCACCCTCGACGGTGCGGACCTGGCCACCCTGAATCTGGCGCAGCGGCTCGCGGACGGAGACCAGGTCGTGGTGGGTGCGTCGCCGCCGGTTCCGCCGGCGAGCGGGGTGTCCGGCTCCGGCGGCGAGGGTGGGGTCGGGGAGCCCGGCGCCGCCCCCGGGGCGGGGCCGGTGAACCTCAACACCGCCGACGAGGCGACGCTCGATGCGCTGCCCGGCGTCGGTCCCGTCACCGCGGCCGCGATCGTCGCGTGGCGCCGGGACAACGGGCCGTTCACCGACATCGAACAGCTCGCCGAGGTCGACGGGATCGGTCCCGCTCGGCTGGCACGCCTGCGGACGCTGGTCGTGGTGTGACCGCGCCCGACCGCGACGACGCGCGACTGGTGCCGGGCGCGGTCGCGGCGTGGGCCGCAACCGCGCTCGGGTTGCACGCCGGCTGGCGGGTCTCGTTCGGGATCGCGGCGACGGCCGCCGTGTGCGCGGTGGCCACGGTCGTCGTGGCACGGCGACGACGGCTTCGTGCCGCGGCCCGGCCGCTGCTCGCCGCTCTCGTCGTCGCTGCCGGATTCTCGGCGGCGGTCGCACTGCGGGTGTGGGCGGCCGAGACGCATCCACTCGCCGCCGCGGCCGCACGCGCCGGCTGGGCCACCCTGGTGGTCGAACCGACGGAGGACCCGAAAAGACTGGGAGACAGTGCGTTCGGCGGGGACCAGGTGCTGGTGCCGGCAACGTTGCACCGCGCCGAGCTGGGACCCGACCGGTACTCGGGCGGCGGCGCCGTCGTGGTGTTCGCCCCTGTCGACGAGTGGGCGGAGCTGCTGCCGGGCCAGCGGATCACCCTGCGCGGACGGCTCGCCGAACCGGACGGCGCGGATCTGACGGTGGCCGTGGTCCGTGTCGACGGCCCGCCCCGATCGGTGCAGGCCCCCTCGCGGGTGCAGCAGTGGGCGGGACGGATCCGCGAGCGGCTCGCCTCGGCGTCCGGAGCGGTGCTCCCGCCTGCTGCGGCCGGGCTCCTGCCGGGCCTCGTCGTCGGCGACACCTCACGGCTGTCCGACGACGTCCGGGAGAGCTTCCGGGTGGCGGGACTGACCCACCTGACCGCGGTGTCCGGGGCCAACGTCAGCATCGTCCTCGGCGCGGTGCTCCTCGCCGTGCGGGGCCTCGGCCTCGGCCCCCGCACCGGCACGGCGCTCGCGGCGGTCGCGCTGGTGGCGTTCGTCGTCGTCGTGCGCCCGTCGCCGAGTGTGCTGCGCGCCGCCGCGATGGGAGCGATCGGGTTGCTCGCTCTGGTGACGGGCCGGCGCCGGCACGGCCTGCCGGCCCTCGCGGGCGCGGTCGGCGCCCTGCTCGTCGCCGCACCGGAACTCGCGACGGACGTCGGGTTCGCCCTGTCGGTCGCGGCCACCGCCGGGCTGGTGCTGGTGGCGCCCGCCTGGGTGACCCGGCTGCGGGCCCGCGGCTGGCCCCGCTCGGCGGCGGAGGTGTGCGCCGTCTCGGCGGCCGCGTTCGTCGTGACCGCCCCGATCGTCGCCGCACTGTCCGGCACCGTCAGCGTCGTGGCGGTCGCGGCCAACATCCTCGTCGCGCCGGTACTTCCGCCGTTGACCGTGCTCGGTACCACCGTCGCGGTGGTCTCCACGGCGTCGCCGACGGCGGCGGAGCTGCTCGCCCGCGGCACCGCACCCATGCTGTGGTGGATCCTCGAGGTGGCGGACCGCGCGGCCGACCTGCCCCTGGCCGAGGTGCCCGTGCCCGGAGGCGTGGGCGGAGCAGTCGCCGTCGGGGGCGGGCTCGTCGCCGCCCGGTGCCTGCCGCGACTGTGGCGTGGACGCCGGCCCGGGGCACCGGCGGTGATGTCCGGCCGTCGTGGCACGATCGATCCGTGAGCAACCCGCAGCTGCATCTCGTGCTCGGTGACGAAGACCTCCTCGTCGAACGCGCCGTCGCGCGGATCGTCGGTGACGTCCGGGCGCGGACGGGTGCGGGGTCCGAGCTGCCCGTCTCGCGGCTGCGCGCCGGGGACGCCGGCGCGGCCGAACTCGCCGAGCTGCTGAGCCCGTCGCTGTTCGCCGAGGACCGGGTGGTCGTCCTCGAATCCGCCGCGGAGGCCGGCAAGGACGCCGTCGCGCTGATCCTCGATGCGGCGACCGAACCGCCCGAGGGGGTCTCCCTGGTCGTCCTGCACAGTGGCGGCGGCCGCGCGAAGGCCATGGTGGGCGCCCTGCAGAAGTGCGGCGCCGAGACCCACGAGTGCGCCAGGATCACCAAGGCGGCCGAGCGGGTGGACTTCGTGCGTGCGGAGTTTCGCGCGGCGGGTGTGCGGGTCGCGCCGGAGGTCGTACAGGCGGTCATCGACGCCGTGGGCTCCGACCTGCGGGAGCTGGCAGCGGCGTGCAGCCAGCTGGTCGCCGACACGGGCGGCAAGATCGACGCCGCAGCCGTGCAGCGCTACTACTCCGGCAAGGCCGAGGTCACCGGGTTCGAGGTGGCCGAGAAGGCCGTGGCGGGCGACGAGCCGGGGGCGCTGGAATCGTTGCGGTGGGCGACGCATCGGGGCGTCGCGCACGTCCTGCTCGCCGACGCCCTCGCGGATGCTGTCCACACGATCGCGCGGGTCGGCTCGGCCGGGCGCGGGGACCCGTTCAAGATGGCATCCGAGCTCGGGATGCCCCCGTGGAAGGTGAAGAAGGCTCAGGCCCAGGCACGCGCGTGGGACCCGGGATCGATCGGGGCGGCGCTGCAGGTCGTGGCCGACCTCAATGCCGACGTCAAGGGCGCGGCCGCGGACGCCGACTACGCGGTGGAGCGCGCCGTGCGCCGCGTCGCGGGGCTGGCCGGCCGGACCCACTAGACGACGGAAGCCGCCCGGTCCGAGGGACGGGGCGGCTTCCGGAGCAGAGCTTGCGTTCTACCTCAGAGTCCGTTGGCGACCTTGGCCAGGGCGGACTTCTTGTTGGCGGCCTGGTTGGCGTGGATCACGCCCTTGCTGGCAGCCTTGTCGAGCTTGCGGCTGGTGGAGACGAGGAGCTCGGTGGCCTTGTCCTTGTCACCGGCGGCCGCGGCCTCGCGGAAGGAACGGATCGCCGTGCGCAGCGAGGACTTGACCGACTGGTTGCGGAGTCGGTTGCGCTCGTTGGTGCGGATCCGCTTCACCTGGGACTTGATGTTGGCCACGCGTAAAATCCTGTCGTCTTGCTGGTAGTTGGTCGGAAAGCTCTGGGCGCACTACGGCACCGACGGACCACGATACCAGCGGCCTGTCGCAAACCCCAAACCGGGCGCCGGAACCGCCGGTGGTGACGGGCAGGTGACAAGCGGGTTTCCGGCACTGCACAGCCCGGCATCCTGTAGCAGGATTTCGGGCATGAGCAGCCGAACGACCGTCGCCCGACCCCCCGACCGCTCCCGCTCGCGCAGGCGTTCCGACGGGGTGTTCGACGGCTATCGCGACGTGCCCGGCTACACGCTCGCGTTCGACGAGATGTTCGACGAGGCCGGTGGGGTGCGAGCCCCCTACCGGCGGCTGCACCAACGGTTCGTCTCCACCGGCGCCGACGAGCTCGCGGCGCGCACCGAGGCCCTCGGCCGCGCCTTCACCGACCAGGGCGTCACCTTCTCCCTGTCCGGACAGGAGCGGCCCTTCCCGCTCGACCTGATGCCCCGGGTCATCGCGGCGGCGGAGTGGGCCCGCCTCGAACGGGGCATCACCCAGCGGGTGAAGGCGCTCGAGATGTTCCTCGACGACGTCTACCGCGAGCAGCACATCCTCCGCGACCGCGTCATCCCCAAGCGGCTGGTGACCTCGTGCGAGCACTTCCACCGCGAGGCCGTCGGCATCGTCCCGCCCAACGGCGTCCGGATCCACGTCGCGGGCATCGACCTGATCCGCGACGAGAACGGCACGTTCCGGGTCCTCGAGGACAATCTGCGCTCGCCGTCCGGGGTGTCGTACGTCATGGAGAACCGGCGGGTGATGGCCCGGATCGCCCCGGACCTGTTCCGCGAGCACCGGGTGCGTCCCGTCGGCGACTACGCCTCGCACCTGCTGCGGGCGCTGCGGGCGGCCGCCGCGCTCAACGCCGCCGACCCGACCGTGGTGGTGCTGACCCCCGGCGTGGCCAACTCCGCGTATTTCGAGCACTCCCTGCTGGCCCGGCAGATGGGTGTCGAACTCGTCGAGGGCCGGGACCTGTTCTGTCGTGACAACGCGGTCTACATGCGCACCACCGAAGGCGAACGGCAGGTCGACGTGATCTACCGCCGGATCGACGACGCCTTCCTCGATCCGATGCAGTTCCGTCCCGACTCCGTGCTCGGCGTCGCCGGCATCCTCAACGCCGCCCGCGCCGGCAACGTCGTGATCTCGAGCGCCGTCGGCAACGGTGTCGGCGACGACAAGCTCGTCTACACCTACGTCCCCGAGATCATCGACTACTACCTCGGCGAGAAGCCGCTGTTGCCCAACGTCGACACGCTGCGCTGCTGGCTGGACGAGGAATGCGAGGAGGTGCTCGACCGTCTCGACGAACTCGTGATCAAGCCGGTGGAAGGCTCCGGCGGGTACGGCATCGTGTTCGGTCCCGACGCCTCGCCCGCCGAGCTGAAGACCATGACCCGCAAGATCCGCAACGACCCGCGCAGCTGGATCGCCCAGCCCGTCGTGCAGTTGTCCACCGTTCCCACCCGGGTGGGGGACCGGCTCGCGCCGCGTCACGTGGACCTGCGGCCCTTCGCCGTCAACGACGGGGAGGAGGTGTGGGTGCTGCCCGGCGGTCTCACGCGCGTCGCGCTGCCCGAAGGGTCGCTCGTGGTGAACTCGAGCCAGGGCGGCGGCAGCAAGGACACGTGGGTGCTCGCCGCGCGCAGTTCCGGGGAGGAACGAGAACTCGGCGGCGCCCAGGTGGTCGACCGGCCGGCGCACGGCGCGCAGGTCGAGCACGGACCCGACATCGGCGGCCCACAACAGCAACAGCAACAACAGCAGCAGCAGAGCGGGCTCGGGGGTGGGCGCTGATGCTGGCCCGCAATGCCGAGTCCCTGTTCTGGATCGGCCGCTACGTCGAACGCGCCGACGACACCGCCCGCATCATGGACGTCGCGGTGCACCAGCTGCTCGAGGACTCCACGGTCGACCCCGACCGCACCTGCCGGCAGCTGCTGCGGGTACTCGGATTCGCCGAGCCGCCGGGCGTGCTGGACGTGTCCACCGTGGTCGACCTGATCGCGTTCGACCGGCAGGGGCAGGGGTCGATCGTCGATTCCGTCGCGCACGCGCGCGAGAACGCCCGCGGCGCCCGCGAGGTCACCTCCAGCGAGATGTGGGAGTGCCTGAACGCCACCTACAACGGTCTCGCCGAGCGCAAGCGGGCCGCCCAGCGGCTCGGACCGCACGAGTTCTTCCGGTACGTCGAGGAGCGTGCGGCGATGTTCGCGGGCCTGGCGGACTCGACGCTCAGCCGCGACGACGGCTATCGCTTCCTGCTGCTGGGCCGGTCCATCGAACGCGTCGACATGGTGGTACGGCTGCTGCTCTCCCGGGCGGGCGACCGCCCGGGCTCGCCGACGTGGGCGACGGTCCTGCGGTCGGTCGGTGGTCACGACACCTACCTGCGCACCTACCGCGGTGCCCTCGACGCGAGCCTGGTGCTCGAATTCATGCTGCTGGACCGGCTGTTCCCGCGGTCGGTGTTCTTCGCCATCAGCGAGGCCGAGCGGTGCCTCGGTGCGCTCGACCGGCATCCGCACAGCCGGATCGGTGCCCGGGACGAGGCGCAACGTCTGCTCGGCCGTGCCCGCAGCGAACTCGAGTTCCTCGCCCCCGGACGGCTGCTCGAGGATCTGCAGACGCGCCTGCAGTCGCTGCAGGAGATGTGCCGGCAGGTCGGCGAGGCGATCGCGCTGCAGTACTTCCACGCAGCGCCGTGGGTGGCCTGGACCGATGCCGGCGCGGCACAGGGGGAGACGATCGTGGAGGGTGAGTTGTGACCTGGCGGATGCGAGTGGTCCACAAGACGGGGTACGCGTACGACGCGCCGGTCACCTCGTCGTACAACGAGGTACGGCTCACGCCCCGCGCGGACAGCCGGCAGACCGTCGTGCTGAACCGGGTCGAGACCACCCCGGCGACACGGTCGTACCGGTACGTCGACTACTGGGGCACGGCGGTGACCGCGTTCGACCTGCACGCGCCGCACACCTCGCTGGAGGTGACCGGACTGTCGGTGGTGGAGACCGAGGAGACCGCGGTGCCCGACGAGGCGATCGGATGGGACGAACTGCGCAGCGAGGAGAACCGGGACCGCTACGACGAGGTGCTGCTGCCGTCGCGGTACGTGCCGGCCGATCGCGGTCTCGCCAGGGTCGCCCGGCAGATCGCCAAGGGTGCCGATCCGGTGGCCGCGGTGCTGGCCGCGGCGCAGTGGGTGCACGACGAGATGTCCTACGTCCCCGGCACGACGGGGGTGCACACCTCGGCCGTGCAGGCCTTCGAGGAACGCGAGGGGGTCTGCCAGGACTATGCGCACCTGACGCTGCTCCTGCTGCGCGGCATGGGAATTCCCAGCCGGTACGTGTCGGGATACCTGCATCCGACGGCCGCTGCCCCCGTCGGGGCGACCGTCGCGGGGGAGTCGCACGCGTGGGTCGAGGCCTGGACCGGTTCGTGGTGGGGTTACGACCCGACCAACGCCACGGTCGTCGGTGAACAGCACGTGTCCGTCGGTACCGGCCGGGACTACGCGGACGTGCCGCCGCTGAAGGGCATCTACTCCGGCGGCGGTTCGACGGCACTCGACGTTGTTGTGGAGGTCACCCGGCTTGCGTAGTGTCCGCTGTGTCTTGTTGCGGTAGTGCTGTGCGGCCTGTGAGCCCGTCTTCGACCCGCGGTGCTCGCCAGTGCCGAAGTTCGACACATCGGATCCGGTCCCGCGGGACCGCACGACGCGAGGTGGGCGCATGACGAACGAACGCGAGACGGGCCACGAGGGCCGGGCGGCGGACCGGGCACCCGGGGCCGCCGAGCACGAGACCGAGCACGAGACCGCGCTCGAGGCCGTGGAGAAGGACGAATTCTCGGACGCCAAGAAGTACGCCGCGGAGGCGATCGGCACGTTCGTGCTGGTCTTCTCCGCGGTCGGCACGGCGGTGTTCGCCGGGGACAAGGTCGGCAATCTCGGCGTCGCGCTGGCGTTCGGGCTGACCCTGCTGTTCCTCGTCTACGCCATCGGGCCGATCTCCGGATGCCATGTGAACCCGGCGGTGACGGTCGGCCAGCTCGCGATCGGCCAGGTCACCCTCAAGCGGGCGGTGTTCTACGTCGTGGCCCAGGTCCTCGGCGGCCTCGTCGCGGGCGTGACGATCTACTCGGTGGCGCAGTCGCTGCCCACCTACGACCGGGCCGCGCAGGGGCTCGGCGCCAACGGCTGGGGCCCGCACAGCCCGTCGGCGGTGGAGGGCCCGCTCGGCGGTGTGCTCGTCGAGGGTTACGGGATCGGGGCGACCATGGTCGTCGAGGTGCTGCTGACCGCGCTGCTGGTGTTCGTGGTGCTCGCCGCGACGGACCAGGCCTCGGACGTCCTGCTGGCCGGGGTGTCGATCGGATTCACCCTGGCGGTGATCCACCTGGTCTCGATCCCGATCGACAACACCTCGGTCAATCCGGCGCGGAGCATCGCGGTCGCGCCGTACCAGGACGGCGCGCTCGGACAGCTCTGGCTGTTCATCCTGTTCCCGCTGATCGGCGGCGCCCTCGGGGCGCTGGTCTACCGGTCGCTGTTCGGGCGGTTCGCCGGATTGCGGCCGTCCACGGCGCGGGTGGCGGGCGCCCGCCGGCGGTAAGGCGAGGGCCGGCTACTGCCAGCCGTACTCGGCGCGAAGGCGCGCGGCGACCTGCTCGAACCGGGCCCGGTCGAGCACCGCGCCTTCGCGCCGGATGCCTTCCTCGGGCACGTCCAGCACGCGGTCCAGACGGACCCAGCTGGGCCGGCTGCCCGCGTCCCAGCTGCCGTTGCCCAGGGCCAGCCAGTCGCGGTGACCGTCCCGGTCGTTGTTCGACGACAGCATCAGGCCGAGCAGGGTGCCACCGTTGCGTCCGACGACGAGCACGGGCCGGTCCTTGCCCTGGGTCGCGTCCTCCTCGTAGGCCACCCACGTCCACACGATCTCGCCGGGGTCCGCGCGGCCGTCGAGGTCGGGGGCGTAGGCGATCCGCCGGGCGCGCTGCGCGGTGGGAGCGGTGTGGGAGGTCACCGGGCGGCCGGGCTTCGGGACCGGCCGGGCGGTGTCGGCGGCACCGGAGCCGAGCGCGGTCCGGGCCCGGTCGAGGGCGCCGGAGCGCTGCACCTGCTCGAGCAATCGCGGTCCCTGCTCGACCGCGAGCCGTCCCAGTTGCCTGCCCAGTTTCTTCCATGTGCCAGCCACGTCGGCGAGCTTAGCGGCGTGCGGGGCCGCGCAGGTGCGGCCGCGGGACCGGACCCGCCGCGACTTGGATATTCTGCAAGGGTGACCGCGTCCCGCCAGGGCCGCTGCCCGTCCGAGTCAGGAGCCCGACATCAGCACCTTCGCCGACACCACGTTCACGGACCCCGCGAAGATCCGGAACTTCTGCATCATCGCGCACATCGACCACGGCAAGTCGACGCTCGCGGACCGCATGCTGCAGCTCACCGGTGTGGTCGAGGAGCGCCAGATGCGGGCCCAGTACCTCGACCGGATGGACATCGAGCGCGAGCGCGGGATCACCATCAAGGCCCAGAACGTGCGGCTGCCGTGGCAGGTCGACGGCGAGGACTACGTGATGCACCTCATCGACACGCCCGGGCACGTGGACTTCACGTACGAGGTCTCCCGTGCGCTCGAGGCATGCGAGGGCGCGGTGCTCCTCGTCGACGCCGCCCAGGGCATCGAGGCGCAGACCCTCGCGAACCTCTACCTCGCTCTCGACAAGGATCTGACGGTCATCCCGGTCCTGAACAAGATCGATCTGCCCGCGGCCGACCCGGACCGCTATGCCGCCGAGCTCGCCCACATCGTCGGCTGCGAGCCCGAGGACGTGCTGCGCGTGTCGGGCAAGACCGGCGTGGGCGTGCCGGAACTGCTCGACGAGGTGATCCGGCAGGTGCCGCCGCCGGTCGGCGACCCCGACGCGCCGGCCCGCGCGATGATCTTCGACTCGGTGTACGACACCTACCGCGGCGTCGTCACGTACGTGCGTGTGGTCGACGGCAAGATCGTGCCCCGCGAGAAGATCAAGATGATGTCCACCGGCGCCACCCACGAGCTGCTCGAGGTGGGCATCGTCTCGCCCGAGCCGAAGGCCACCGCCGGTCTCGGCGTCGGCGAGGTCGGCTATCTCATCACCGGCGTGAAGGACGTGCGCCAGTCGAAGGTCGGCGACACCGTCACCTCTGCCCGCGGCGGCGCCGCCGAGCCGCTCACCGGCTACCGCGAGCCCCGCCCGATGGTCTACTCCGGCCTGTACCCGGTGGACGGGTCGGACTACCCCGTCCTGCGCGACGCCCTCGACAAGTTGCAGCTCAACGACGCCGCGCTCACCTACGAACCCGAGACGTCGGTGGCTCTGGGCTTCGGATTCCGGTGCGGCTTCCTCGGCCTGCTGCACATGGAGATCACCCGGGAGCGGCTCGAGCGCGAGTTCGGCCTCGACCTGATCTCCACCGCCCCCAACGTGGTCTACCGCGTGGTGCTCGAGGGCGGGCAGGAGCACATCGTCACCAACCCGTCGGACTGGCCCGAGGGCAAGGCCCGCGAAATCTACGAGCCGATCGTCAAGTGCACGATCATCTCCCCCAGCGAGTTCATCGGTTCGATCATGGAACTGTGCCAGTCGCGGCGCGGCGAGCTCGGCGGCATGGACTACCTGTCCGAGACCCGCGTCGAGCTGCGCTACACCCTGCCGATGGCCGAGATCATCTTCGACTTCTTCGACTCGCTGAAGTCCCGCACCCGCGGCTACGCCAGCCTCGACTACGAGGAGGCCGGCGAGCAGGAAGCCGCGCTGGTGAAGGTGGACATCCTGTTGCAGGGCGAGGCCGTCGACGCGTTCAGTGCGATCGTCCACAAGGACGCGGCGGCCGCGTACGGCAACAAGATGACCACCAAACTCAAGGAGCTCATCCCGCGGCAACAGTTCGAGGTCCCGGTGCAGGCGGCGATCGGGTCGAAGATCATCGCCCGGGAGAACATCCGCGCGATCCGCAAGGACGTGCTCGCCAAGTGCTACGGCGGCGACATCAGCCGCAAGCGCAAGCTGCTCGAGAAGCAGAAGGAGGGCAAGAAGCGGATGAAGACGATCGGCCGGGTGGACGTTCCGCAGGAGGCGTTCGTGGCCGCGCTCTCGTCCGAGGCGTCTGCCGACAAGCCGAAGGGGAAGTAGCCCACCGTGCTCGAGACCTGGCTCACGCGCACCCTGGGCGTCACCGTCCCGCTGCTCGGCGCCCCGATGGGAGGCCGCGCCGGCGGCCGGCTGGCCGGCGAGGTGACCCGCGCGGGGGGCCTCGGTCTGATCGGAGCCGCGCGTTACAACACCCCGCAATGGCTGGCGGCCGAGTCGGCGGTGGCCCGCGAACTCGGCGGCGGGCTGCTCGGTTTCGGCCTAATGACGTGGTCGCTGGCCGCCGACGACAGTCTTCTCGACGCGGTGCTGGCCGAACGGCCCCGGGTGGTGTCGCTGTCCTTCGGCGATCCGGCGCCCTATGTGCCGCGCGTGCACGCGGCGGGCGCCCTGGCGATCTCCCAGATCAACACGATCGAGGACCTGCGGATCGTCGAGGCCGCCGGGGTCGACGCGGTCGTCGCGCAGGGACACGAGGCCGGCGGGCACACCGGCCGCATCGGGACGCTGCCGCTCCTGCAGGAGGTGCTCGAATCGACGTCGCTGCCGGTGCTCGCCGCCGGCGGCATCGCGTCCGGACGGGGACTGGCCGCGGTGCTCGCGGCCGGCGCCGAGGGCGCGCTCGTCGGCACCGCGTTGCTGGCGAGCCCCGAGACGGTCGGCCCGGAGTATGCCCGGGACAGGCTCGTCGCGGCGAGCAGCACCGACACCGTCTACACCGACGTCTTCGACCGGGCCCGGCACCAGCCGTGGCCGGCGCGGTGGGGCGGCCGGGCCCTGACGAACGACTACACCGCCGAGTGGCACGGGCGCGGCGCCGACGAGGAGACCCTCGCCGCCGCGTACGACGGCAACGACCCCCGGCTCGGCGTGGTCTACGCGGGCGAGGCGGCCGGACTCGTGCGGGAACAGCGGCCCGCCGGCGAGATCGTCCGCGACATCGCGACCCGCGCGGAGGAACTGCTGCGCCGCTTCGGGTAACGGGTCAGGGCGCCGGACGCGCGGGCAGGAACTCCCCGGCCGCGATCTGTTCCTCCGCCCGGATCACGTGCACGACCGCGTTGATCTGCGCCAGGTGGGTGAAGGCCTGGGGGAAGTTGCCCAGGTGCCGGCCCGAGCGCGGGTCGATCTCCTCGGCGTAGAGCTTGAGCGGGCTGGCGTAGCCGAGGAGTCGTTCGCACAGGGTGCGGGCCCGTTCCACCTCGCCGATCTCCACCAGGGCGGAGACCAGCCAGAACGAGCAGATCGTGAAGCTGCCCTCCTCGCCGGTCAATCCGTCGTCGGTGGAGTCCACCCGGTACCGCAGGACCAGGCCGTCCTCGGTCAGTTCGTCCTCGATCGCCAGGACCGTCGCCCGCACCCGCGGGTCGTCGGCCGGCAGGAACCGCAGCAGCACGACCAGCAGCGCGGACGCGTCCAGGGAGGGATGACCGTAGCGCTGGGTGAACACCCCGCGCTCGTCGATGCCGTGGGCGAGAATGTCCGCCTTGATCTCGTCGGCGACGGCGTCCCACCGCGCGGCGTGGTCCGGGCGGCCCTGCATGCGCGCCAGTCGCGCGCCGCGGTCGAGGGCGACCCAGCACATCACCTTGGACGAGGTGAAATGCTGCGGCTCTCCCCGGACCTCCCAGATGCCGCGATCGGGCAGGCGCCAGTGGTCCTCGGCCTGGCCGACGAGCCGCTGCACGGCCGGCCAGAAGGTCTGGGGCATGTGCCGGCGGGTCCTCGCGTGCAGGTACACCGAGTCGAGCATGGCGCCCCAGATGTCGTGCTGCGTTTGGTGATACGCATCGTTGCCGATCCGCACCGGACGGGCCCCGTCGTAGCCGCACAGGTGGTCGAGCTGCGATTCGGTGAGCACGCGCTCCCCACCCACGCCGTACATCACCTGCAGCGGCTGCAACCGGCCGTCCTCGCTGCGGGAGGCGTCGGAGATGAACGCGAAGAACGCGTCGGCCTCCCGGTCGAGGCCGAGGGTGTACAGGCCCCACAGTGCGAACGTGGAATCCCGCACCCATGCGTAGCGGTAGTCCCAGTTCCGTTCTCCACCAGGCGTTTCCGGAAGAGACGTGGTGGCCGCCGCGAGCAGGGCGCCGGTCGGTGCGTAGGTCAGGCCCTTGAGGGTCAGGGCGCTGGCCTGCAGGTAACTCCGCCAGGGGTGATCGGGGAAACGGCCCGTGGTGATCCACTCGCGCCAGAAGTCGGCCGTCTCCGCCATTTTCGCGGCGGCTTCCTCGAACGTGGCGGGACACTGCACATCCGACCACGACAGCGCGACGAACGCCTTGTCGCCCTTGACCATCCGGGTGCGTGCCCGGGCCTCGCCGCCCTCGAGCCCGAGCCGGAGGTCGGTGGTGAGCCGTAGTTCGGGATGCTCGCCGGGTTCGCCGCCGGTGCAGAACGCGGTGGCCTCCTCGTACACCTTGCCCGTGTACTCCCAGCGCACCGGGGCGCGGTGGTAGTCGAACGCCGGCGCGCAACTGACGTCGAGTTCCACCGTCCCGCTCACGCAGCGGACGGTGCGCAGCAGAATGTGCTCGGCGTCCCAGTCCGTCGGCGTCCGGGTGTGAGTGCGCGATCGTTCCTGGACGGCGTGCCAGGGCCCCATCACCAGCGCGTCCCGCACCACCATCCATCCCGTCTCGGTCTGCCACGTGGTCTCGAGGATCAGTCCGCCGGGCAGATACCGGCGTGCAGCGGGCACGGTGCGGTCGTGCGGTCCGACACGGAAGTACCCGGCGCTGCGGTCGAGAATCGCCCCGAACACGCTGGGCGAGTCGGGCCGGGGCAGGCACATCCATTCCACCGCCCCGTTGCGCGCGATGAGGCATGTCGTTTCGCAGTCCGACAGGAACGCGTAGTCGTCGATCGGCGGGTACGGGCTGCGGTGTGGCGGGTGGGAATGCGCGGAGGAGATCCCGGACCCCGGAAACGTCTGTGCCATCACCTCATGATCCCGGCACCCGGCCGTCGGCGTCCACCGAAACGGCGACGACTAGGGTGGGGGCGTGGATCGGGTGGCATCGTGGTGGGACGGCTTCGAGTTGTGGCTGGCCGGCCTTCCCTTCGTCCCGCAGGTCGCGCTGGTGCTGGTCGTCATGGTGCCGTTGTGCGCCGGCGTGGCCTGGCTGCTCGACCGCGCCCTCGCGGGCGTGCTCGCGGCCGTCGGACGCAGAGAGCCGGCCGCGTCCGAACGGAAGACGGAGGATCGCTGACATGCCACGCTCGCGCGTGACCCTGGCCCTGCTGGCCCTGCTCGTTCTCGTCGTCGTGGCCTGGCTGCTGACCCGCTGACCCTGCGCCGGAGGTACGTCGTGAAATCTCGTCCGGGCCGGCGCGTCGCGGCGCTCGCCTCGATCGCGGCCGTCGTGCTCACCGCGTGTTCGGCCGGCTCCGGCGATCGCGGCGACGCGGCCGAGGCCGCCTCCGGGCCCACCGTCGACCTGTACGCCCACGAGGGTGCCCGGGCGGCGCTGGACACGGTGATCGCCGCGTTCGGCGCCACCGAGGCCGGCGAGGACGTCCGGTTCGACGTCGCGTCCGGTCCGTCCGCGCAGCAGGCCGTCGCCGTCGTGGACGGCGCCTCGGCCGATTTCGTCACCTTCGCATCGGTGCCGGACCTGACCGGCCTCGTCGACGCGGGACTCGTCGACCCGGACTGGAACGCGGGAGCGTACCGGGGAGTCCCGTACGGGTCCGTCGTCACGATGGTCGTGCGGGAGGGCAATCCGCGGGGTGTGGCGGGCTGGGACGATCTGCTCGCGCCCGGTCTCGAGGTGATCACCCCCGACCCGTCGGCCTCCGGTGCGGCGAAGCTGAACCTGCTCGCCGCGTACGCCGCGACGAGCGACGGCGGTGCCGATCCGCAGGCGGGGCTGGACTACCTCGCCGCGCTCGTCGGTGACCACGTCGAAACCTCGCCCGCGAGCGGCGAAGAGGCCGTGGAGGCGTTCGTGCAGGGTGCCGGCGACGTGCTGCTCCTCTCGGAACAGGAGGCGTTGCGGCTCGAGCGCGACGGCGCCGCCGTCCGGCGTGTCCCCCTGACCACCACTCTCCGGATCGACAGCCCCGCCGCGGTGATCGACAACGCACCCGACGTGCGGGCGGCCCAGGAGTTCAACGACTTCCTCTACACCGGGGAGGCGCAACGGCTGTGGGCGGCGGCCGGATTCCGGCCCGCCGACCCGGGTGCCGCACGCGAGTTCGCCGACGACTTCCCGGCTCCCGAAAGACTGTGGACCGTCGAGGATCTCGGTGGCTGGAGCACGGTCGACGCCGAGCTGTTCCGGCCCGGTACCGGCAGCATCGCCGTGATCTACGCCGGCGCGGCGAACTAGGGCGACGGAGCCGGGGATCCGCGCGCCCTGCGGACTGCTGCGCTCGAAATTCCTTGCGCGACCGGAGGTCACGGCCGCATGCGTCACTCGCGGCAGATGAGTACCGGGCAGCGGGAGTGATGGAGCAGGCCCTGGCCGGTGGAGCCGAGCAGAGCCGACGCGATCGTGCTGCGACCGTGGCTGCCCACCGCGACGAGTTGCGCGTCGATGGAACGCTCGATGAGGGCCACCATCGCGCCGCGGCGCTCGAGCTCCGTCCGCAGCTCGACGTCGGGATACCGCTCGCGCCAGCCGGCCAGGCTCTCCGCGAGGTCGGCGACCTTCTGCTCCGCGTACGTCGTCCAGTCGACGAAGCGGGCGGACTCGTCGTAGCCCCGCAGGGTCGACTGCTCGGTCCATGCGTGCACGGCGATCAGCGGTGCGCCGAGGAACGACGCGAACTCGAACGCATGCTCGATCGCGGCGTTGCTCAACGCGCTGCCGTCGACGCCGACGACGACCGGCCGGGTGTCCACCTCCTCGTGGTCGCCCTCGCCCCGCCACGCCACGACCGGGCAACGGGCGTGGTTGGCGACGCGGACGACGTCGGAGCCGGCGAACATCGAGCGCAGTTCACCGGTCGTGGTGCGGCCCACCACCAGCAGGCGGGCGGTCTTCGACAGTTCGACGAGGGTCTTCGCCGGCGGTCCCGGCCGGCTGCTGCATTCGACCGTCACGTCCGTGCGGCCGTCGAGCGCCGCCCGGCGGGCGCGTTCGAGCAGCCGTTCGCTGTCGGCCTGCAGGAGCTTGGCGAACTCCTCCTTGGATCTGCCGCCGGTCGCGCTCGGCGCATCGGGCAGCACGTTGACGAGGTGCAGCGGCTCGCGGAAGATCCGGGCGGCAGATGCGGCCCAGTGGGCCGCGGAGAACGAGCCGTCCGAACCGTCGATGCCGACTACGATCCCGTGCCGAATCGGTGCTGTGGCCATGACGATGCCTCCTTGCCTCGACTCCAGTCTGTCCCGATAGGACCGGCGTGCGCCAGAGGCAATCGGTGGTTGTCAGGCGATGTGGCGCGCGGCGGTCCCGGCGTGCACGAGCGACTGCCGGTAGCGCTCGTCGATCACGAGCCCGACGGAATCGGAGGCCGCGAGGGTGGTGGCGCAGCTGACCTCGGGGAACGCCGCCCGGGCGGCGGCGACGGCGCGGTCCCACAGCAGGCCGGGGGCGAGCATCCACGGCGCGAGCACGAGGGTGGTGGCGCCGGCGGCGCGCAGGGCCGCCAGGGCGTCGACGACGGTCGGTGCCGCGGCGGTGGCGAAGCACGTCCGGCCCCACGCCCACGATGTGCCCCGCAGCAGGCGCGGGGTGATCGCGTCGGTGGCGGCGTTGGCGTCGTGGCGGCGGGATCCGACCGCGCACAGCGCGACGCCCACCGTCGGGTCGGTCCGGGAGACACCGGTGGCGGCGATCGCCTCGCGGGCCGCCGCGACGAGACGGTCGTCGGCGCCGAGGACGTCCGCCTGGATCACGTCGAGAAGCGGGTGCCGGGCGCGGGCCTCGGCGAGCAGCGCGGGCAGATCCACGCGGGCGTGGAAGGCGCTGCCCAGCAGCAACGGGACCACCACCACGCGGCGGTGTCCCTCGGCGGCGACGGCGTCGACGACCTGCCCCACCGACGGGGTGTTCAGGTCCAGGAACGCAAGCCGCACGTCCCGGCCCGGGTGGCGTTCCCGCAGCGCCGCGAGCACGGCAGCCATGGCGCGCGCCGAGCGCGGGTCACGGCTGCCGTGCGCGACGGCGACGAGCGGGATCATGCGGGGACGCGGTCCCCGAGTTCGATCTCGGCGAGGCTGTTGCCCACCAGGCCCGCCGCGAGGGTGTTGCCGCCCGCGGGATCGATGAGCAGGAAGCTGCCCGTGCGCCGGTTGACCTTGTAGTCGTCGGCCGCGATGGGCTCGGCGACCCGGACGGTGATGCGGGCGATCTCGTTGAGCTCGAGCGACTCGGGGGTGGGAACCGAGGTCAGGGTCTGCTCGTCGAAGCGCTCCTCGAGCGTCCCGACGATCGCCTGCGTCGTGCGGGTGCCGTGCTTGAGGAGCAGCCGGGCACCGGGCCGCAGCGGCTTCTCCGCCAGCCAGCACACCGTCGCCTCGAACTGGCCGATCGGTTCCGGGGCGGCGGCCGGGGCGGCGATGACGTCGCCGCGGGAGACGTCCACGTCATCCGCGAGGATCAGCGTGACGCTGCGGCCGGCGTGCGCGACGTCGAGCTCGCCGTCGGCGGTGTCGATCCGCTCGATCGTGGTCCGGGTGCCCGCGGGCAGGATCACGACCTCGTCGCCGGGACGGACACTGCCCGCCGCGACCTGTCCGGCGTAGCCGCGGTAGTCCGGGAACTCGGCGGTGCGGGGCCGGATCACGTACTGGACCGGGAACCGCAGCCCGATCTCGTGACGGCCGTGGACGTCGGCGTCGACCGGGACGGACTCGAGGTGCTCGATGAGCGTCGGACCGTCGTAGTACGGCGTGTTCTCCGAACGGACCGCGACGTTGTCCCCGTGCAGGGCGGAGACCGGGATCTCCTGCACGTCCTCCGGGGACCAGCCGAGCGACCGGGTCAGGGCGTTGAACTGGTCGCAGATGTCGGCGAACACGCGCGCCGGGTCGTCGACCAGGTCGATCTTGTTGACCGCCAGGACGAGCTTGGGCACGCCGAGCAGCGCGAGGACGGCGGCGTGCTTGCGGGTCTGCGCGATCACGCCCTTGCGGGCGTCGACGAGCAGCACCACGAGCTGGGCGGTGGACGCACCCGAGACGGTGTTGCGGGTGTACTGCACGTGTCCCGGGGTGTCCGCGAGCACGAAGCTGCGCCGGGGTGTGGCGAAGTAGCGGTACGCGACGTCGATGGTGATGCCCTGTTCGCGCTCGGCGCGCAGGCCGTCGACGAGCAGGGACAGGTCGGGGGTGTCGAGACCCTTGTCGACCGAGACGCGGGTGACCGCGTCGATCTGGTCGGCCAGCACGGACTTGGTGTCGTACAGCAGCCGGCCCACGAGGGTGGACTTGCCGTCGTCGACGCTGCCGGCGGTGGCGAGTCGAAGGAGGTCGCTCATGATCAGAAATATCCCTCTCGCTTGCGGTCCTCCATGGCCGCTTCGGAAACGCGGTCGTCGCCGCGGGTCGCCCCGCGCTCGGTGAGCCGCGACGCGGCGACCTCGGCGAGGATCGCCTCGTTGTCGGCGGCCTCGGACAGGATCGCGCCGGTGGTGGAGCCGTCGCCGACCGTGCGGTAGCGCACCGACCGGACCTCGAGTTCCTCACCCTCGGCCGGGCCGCCCCAGACGCCGGGCGTCATCCACATGCCGTCGCGCCGGTACACCGGGCGCTGGTGGGCGTAGTAGATGCCGGCGAGTTCGACGTTGTCCCGGGCGATGTACCGCCAGATGTCGAGCTCGGTGAAGTTGCTCAGCGGGAAGACCCGCACGTGCTCGCCGGGGGCGTGCCGGCCGTTGTACAGGTTCCACAGCTCGGGCCGCTGCCGCTTGGGATCCCACTGGCCGAAGGCGTTGCGCAGCGAGAAGATCCGCTCCTTGGCGCGGGAGCGCTCCTCGTCGCGGCGGCCGCCGCCGAACACCGCGTCGAAGCGGTTCTCGGCGATGGCGTCGAGCAGCGGCACCGTCTGCAGCGGATTGCGGATCCCGTCGGGCCGCTCGGTGAGGCGGCCGTCGGCGAGGTAGTCCTCGACCTTCGCCACGTGCAGCCGCAGCCCGTACTTCTCGACGACGTGGTCGCGGAACTCGAGGACCTCGGGAAGGTTGTGCCCGGTGTCGACGTGCAGCAGCGCGAACGGCAGCGGCGCGGGCCAGAAGGCCTTGAGCGCCAGATGCAGCAGGACCGTCGAGTCCTTGCCGCCCGAGAACAGGATCACCGGGCGCTCGAATTCGCCGGCGACCTCGCGGAAGACGTGGATCGCTTCGGACTCGAGCGCGTCGAGGGTGTCGAACCTGTCGCCGTCCGACTTGCGCCGGGATTCGGAGAAATTCGTGTCGATGAGTGTCATGAGGCGTGCAACCCGCATTCGATCTTGGCTCGGCCGGCCCACCGTCCGCTGCGCGGATCGGCTCCGGGTAGTGGTTTGGCGGTGCAGGGGGCGCACCCGATGGACGGATAGCCCTCGTCGACCAGGGGATTGACGAGGATCCCGTGCTCGTCGATGTAGTTCTGCATGTCCTCGTCGGACCACGCGGCGATCGGGTTGATCTTCACCAGCCCGAAGGCATCGTCGAAGGAGATCAGCGGGGCGTTGGCCCGGGTGGGGGCCTCCACCCGGCGGATGCCGGTGACCCACGCCTGATAGCCCTTCAGGGTCTCCTTCAGCGGCACCACCTTCCGCAGGCGGCAGCACTCGTTGGGGTCCCGCGCGAACAGATCCTTGCCGAGCAGTGCGTCCTGCTCGGCCACCGTCTGCTGCGCCTTGGCCTCGACCAGGTTGACGCCGTACACCTGCGCCACGGCGTCACGGGTGCCGAGGGTCTCCGCGAAGTGGTAACCGGTGTCGAGGAACAGCACGTCCACGCCGGGATGCACCTGCGCCGCGAGGTGCACGAGCACCCCGTCCTGCATGTTCGACGCCACGATGTACGAGTCGCCGAAGTTCTCCTCGGTCCACTGCAGCAGTTCCCGCGCCGAGGCGCCGTCAAGAGTGGCCGCCCCCTGCGCGGCCAGCTCCCTCAGTTCCTCCGTTGTCCGTGTCGTGGTCACGTTCCGTCCTTCGATCGTCTGCTCCCCGGTCATCGCAAATCGGCCTCGTCCGCGCGCAGCACCCACTGCGAGAAGCGTTCTCCCGCAGTGCGGTGCTTGACGAAGTTGCGCACCACGCGCTCGATGTAGTCGCCCATCTCGGCGCTGGTCACCTTGTGCTGGCGCAGCTTGCGGCCGAACGCGGCATCCATGCCGAGCGTCCCGCCGAGGTGCACCTGGAAACCCTCCACCTGGTTGCCGTCCCCGTCGTCGACGAGCTGGCCCTTGAAGCCGATGTCGGCGACCTGCGAACGCGCGCACGAGTTGGGGCAGCCGTTGATGTTGATCGTCACCGGAACGTCCAGCTGGGCGTTGATGTCGGCGAGGCGCTGCTCGAGCTCGGGCACCAGCGCCTGCGAGCGCTTGCGGGTCTCGACGAACGAGAGCTTGCAGAACTCGATGCCCGTGCAGGCCATCAGGTTCTTGCGCCACGGCGTCGGGTTCGCGGGCAGGCCCAGTTCGCCGAGGTCGGCGATCAGCTGATCTACCTTCTCGTCGGCGACGTCGAGCACGATGAGCTTCTGGTACGGCGTGAAGCGGATGCGATCGGATCCGGCCTTCTCGGCCGCGTCGGCGACGGCGGCGAGGATCGTGCCGGAGACCCGACCCGCGATGGGGGCGACGCCGACCGCGTTGAGCCCGTTGCGCAGCTTCTGCACGCCCACGTGGTCGATCGGGCGCGCCGGCTTCTCCGGCGCGGGTCCGTCCAGCAGCGGCCGCTTCAGGTATTCCGTTTCGAGAACGTCCCGGAACTTCTCGACGCCCCAGTCCTTGATCAGGAACTTCAGCCGCGCCTTCGAGCGCAGGCGGCGGTAGCCGTAGTCGCGGAAGACCGACACGACGGCCTCCCACACGTCGGGCACCTCGGCGAGCGGGATCCACGCGCCGACCCGTTGCGCCAGCATCGGATTCGTCGACAGGCCGCCGCCGACCCACAGGTCGAAGCCGGGGCCGTGCTCGGGGTGGTTCACGCCGACGAACGCGACGTCGTTGATCTCGTGCACCACGTCCTGCTGACCGGAGATCGCGGTCTTGAACTTGCGCGGCAGGTTCGAGTACTTCGGGTCGCCGATGTAGCGGCGGACGATCTCCTCGACCGCCGGTGTGCCGTCGATGATCTCGTCGAGGGACTCGCCGGCGAGGGGGGAACCGAGCACCACGCGGGGGCAGTCGCCGCACGCCTCGGTGGTCTTCAGGCCGACGGATTCGAGACGGCGCCAGATCTCCGGGACGTTCTCGACCTCGATCCAGTGGTACTGGACGTTCTCGCGGTCCGACAGGTCGGCGGTGTCGCGAGCGAACTCGGTCGAGATCCCCGCGATCGTGCGCAACTGCGCGAGGTTCAGGGCGCCGCCGTCGCAGCGCACCCGCATCATGAAGTACTTCGCCTCGAGCAGATCGATGTTCTCGTCGCCGGTGTAGGTGCCGTCGTAGCCCTGTTCGCGCTGCGTGTACAGGCCCCACCAGCGGAAGCGGTTGCGCAGGTCGCTCCGGTCGATTCCGTCGAATCCCGTGTGCGCGTAGATGTCTTCGATGCGCCGGCGCACGTTGAGCGGGTTGTCGTCCTTCTTGACCTGCTCGTTGGGGTTGAGCGGCTCACGGTAGCCGAGGGCCCACTGGCCCTCCGCGCGCTGCTTGGCGGGCCGGGCCGGGCGGCGGCGGGCCGCGGCGGTTTCGGTCGTATCGCCGGCGGGGGAGACGTCGGTGGTCGACGACATACGGGTACTCCTGGAGTTCGCGAGGGACCGGATCGGGATCGGCAGGGTGGGCTGAGCCCGGCGCGGACATGCCTCGACCCGGCGGGAAGCGGGGGCTGCCGGGGGTGGGGCCGACTATCGACAGTCGGCGCAGAAACCGGCGGTGCAGGACAGACACCGCGATGCACAGACACGCTTGAGGTCGACGTGGCGTCGCGCCACGAGTCGCACTCCGGGTCCGGTCATGCGGACCATTGTGCCATGTCACGGGCCTGTTCTCGAAACGTGGCGGCATTTACGCCGAATTTCGGGGAAATGCCGAGGTGACAGCGCCGGGCCGGGGTGGCGTGTCCGGGCCGTGTCCGGGCGGCGGGCTCCGGTCGGCCTTCTGGAACACTGGGGGAGTGAGTGGAACCAATGTCGGAGTCGGAGCAGGGTTCGAATTGCCGGCCTCGGCCCTCGCCGGTGTCGGTTCCCGCCCGTTCGGCGTGTACGTGCACGTCCCGTTCTGCGCGAGCCGCTGCGGCTATTGCGACTTCAACACCTACACCGCCGGAGAGCTCGGCACGTCCGCGTCTCCGCAGTCGTGGCTCGAGGGGTTGCGCAGCGAGCTCGACATCGCGGCGCGACTGCTCGGCGCCCCGGCGGCGCAGACCGTCTTCGTCGGCGGTGGCACCCCGTCGCTGCTCGGTGCCGACGGCCTGTCGCAGGTGCTCGCGGCGGTCCGGTCGAGCTTCGGCCTCGCCCCGGGCGCGGAGGTGACGACGGAGTCCAACCCGGAATCGACGTCGCCGGAGTTCTTCGACGGCATCCGCGGGGCCGGTTACACCCGCGTGTCGCTGGGCATGCAGTCCGCCGCCCCGCACGTGCTCGCGGTGCTCGACCGCACGCACACCCCGGGCCGGGCCGTCGCGGCCGCGGGCGAGGCGCGGGCCGCCGGATTCGACCACGTCAACCTGGACCTGATCTACGGCACCCCCGGCGAGCGGGACGAGGACCTCGACGCGTCCCTCGACGCCGTGCTCGCTGCGGACGTCGATCATGTCTCGGCGTACGCGCTGATCGTCGAGGACGGCACCGCGCTCGCCCGCCGGGTGCGCAGGGGCGAACTGCCGGCCCCCGACGACGACGTGCTCGCGGCCCGCTACGAGCGCATCGACGCGCGGCTCGAGGCCGCCGGCCTGACCTGGTACGAGGTGTCGAACTGGGCGCGCGCCGACGATCCGTCGGCGCGGTGCGCCCACAACCTCGGCTACTGGGACGGCGGCGACTGGTGGGGGGCCGGGCCGGGCGCGCACAGCCACGTCGGCGGCGTCCGCTGGTGGAACGTCAAGCACCCGGCGCGCTACGCGGACGCGCTCGCCGCCGGCGGGCTCCCGGTCGGGGGCAGCGAACTGCTCACCGCCGGTGACGTCCACACCGAACGGGTGATGCTCGAGGTGCGGCTGCGCACCGGCCTGCCGCTGGACGTGCTCGCCCCCGAGGAACGACGCGCCGCCGAGACCGTCGTCGCGGACGGCCTCGCCGACCTGCGCGCCGGCCGGCTGGTGCTCACCGATCGCGGCCGGCTCCTCGCCGACGCGGTGGTGCGCGCGATCCTGACCTGACCGCGCAGCCGCCCGGCGCCCTCACCGCGCAGCGGTGCGATGTCCTGACCGCGCAGCGGTGCGATGTCCCGACCGCGCAGCGGTGCGATGTCCCGGCCGCGCAGCGGTGCGATGTCCCGGCCGCGCAGCGGTGCGATATCTACGCCTCGGTGGTGTCGGCGTCCGGGGCGTGAGGGAACAGGGCGTCGTAGTCGAACACTCGCGCATGCAGGACGGTGCGGTTGCGCAGCGCCGAGCGCACGGCCCGGTGCAGGCCGTCCTCGAGGTACAGCACACCCTTCCACTGGACCGCGTGCGGGAAGAGGTCGCCGTAGAAGGTGGAGTCCTCCGACAGCAGCCGGTCGAGCTCGAGCACCTTCGTGGTGGTGACGATCTGGTCGAGCCGCACCTGCCGGGGCGGGATCTGCGCCCAGTCGCGCAGCGAGAGCCCGTGGTCGGGATACGGCTTGCCGTCCCGGACGCCCTTGAAAATCATGGCACCAACTTACGACGCCTCGCCGGCGGGCGCCGTCCCGCTCGCCGTCCGGGACCGGCGACTAAACTGGAGCGAAACGGCACGCAGTGCACCGTCCTGCGGTGGTGCGTGCCGTTCCGGGTGCGACAGCAGAGACGGAGGTGGGCGGGATGTCGAGCACCGAGGAACGGCGCTTCCAGGTGTTGCGAGCGATCGTGGCCGATTACGTGTCCACCAAGGAACCCATCGGTTCGAAGACGCTCGTCGAGCGCCACAACCTGGGCGTATCCAGCGCGACGGTCCGCAACGACATGGCCGTGCTCGAGGCCGAGGGGTACATCACCCAGCCGCACACCAGCTCCGGCCGGGTTCCCACGGACAAGGGCTACCGCCAGTTCGTCGACCGGATCGCCGACGTCAAGCCCCTCTCGGGGGCCGAGCGCCGGGCGATCCTGCAGTTCCTCGAGTCGGGTGTGGACCTCGACGACGTGCTGCGGCGCGGCGTCCGGCTGCTGGCGCAGCTGACCCGGCAGGTGGCGGTGGTGCAGTACCCCACGCTGTCGGCTTCGTCGGTCCGCCACCTCGAGGTGGTCGCGTTGACCCCCGCCCGGTTGCTGCTGGTGCTCATCACCGACTCCGGCCGGGTGGACCAGCGCATCGTCGAGCTCGGTGACGTCCTCGGCGAGGAGGACCTGTCGCGGCTGCGGGACCTGCTCGGTGCCGCGCTGACCGGTAAGCGGCTCGCCGCGGCGTCGATCGCGGTGAGCGAGCTGGCCGAGGACGCGCCCGACGAGCTGTGCGATGCGGTCATCCGCTGCGCCACCGTGCTGGTGGAAACCCTCGTCGAGCATCCCGAGGAGCGGCTCGTGCTCGGCGGCACGGCGAACCTGACGCGTAACGCCGCCGACTTCGACCCGCACGCCGGCTTCCCCGGCTCGCTGCGTACCGTGCTCGAGGCGCTCGAGGAGCAGGTGGTGGTCCTCAAGCTGCTGGCGGCGACGCAGGACGCCGGCCGCGTGACGGTGCGGATCGGCGAGGAAACCCAGGTCGAGCAGATGCGCGGCACGTCCGTGGTGTCCACCGGGTACGGTGCCGCGGGCACCGTCTTCGGCGGCCTCGGTGTGCTCGGCCCCACCCGGATGGACTACCCGGGGACCATTGCGTCGGTGGCTGCGGTCGCCCGCTATATCGGTGAGGTGCTCGGCGAACGCTGAGCGCCGGGCGGCGCGGACGGACCATCCGACGACACAACATCTGTGCGAATAGAGAAGGACGAAGAACTCACGTGGCACGGGACTACTACGGGACGCTCGGCGTGTCGAAGAACGCGACCGATCAGGAGATCAAGCGGGCGTATCGCAAGCTCGCGCGCGAGCACCACCCGGATGTGAACCCGGACGAGGCGGCGCAGAAGAGGTTCCAGGAGATCTCCACAGCGTACGAGGTGCTCTCCGACCCGGAGAAGCGGCGCATCGTCGACCTCGGCGGGGATCCGCTCGGGTCCGGGCCGGGGGCGGGCGGTGGCTTCTCCGGTGCCGGCTTCGGCGGCCTCGGCGACGTGTTCGAGGCGTTCTTCGGTGGCGGGGCCACCACGTCCCGCGGGCCCAGGGGCCGCGTTCAGCCCGGCGCGGACTCGCTGCTGCGCACCCGGCTGACGCTCGAGGAGTGCGCCACCGGTGTCAGCAAGCAGATCGCCGTGGAGACCGCGATCCTGTGCGACGGCTGCGCCGGGTCCGGTACCAACGGCGACTCCAAGCCCGTGCGCTGCGAGACGTGCGGCGGCGCCGGTGAGGTGCAGTCGGTGCAGCGCTCGTTCCTCGGCCAGGTGATGACCTCGCGGCCGTGCCCGACCTGCCGCGGCGCCGGCGAGACGATCCCGGACCCGTGCCGCAAGTGCGGCGGCGACGGCCGGGTGCGGGCCCGCCGCGAGATCACGGTCAAGGTGCCGGCCGGTGTCAGCAACGGCATGCGCATCCGGCTGGCCGCGCAGGGCGAGGTCGGCCCCGGCGGCGGCCCCGCCGGCGACCTGTACGTCGAGATCATCGAGCAGGCGCACGACGTGTTCGTGCGCGACGGCGACGACCTGCACTGCACGATCCGGATCCCGATGGTCGACGCGGCGCTGGGCACCACCGTCGTGCTCGACACCCTCATCGACGGACCCGCCGAGATCACCGTCGAACCCGGCACGCAGCCCGGGTCGGTGGCGGTGCTGCGGGGCCACGGCATGCCCAAACTGCGCTCCGGGGTGCGCGGGGACGTGCACGCCCACCTCGAGGTGGTGGTCCCGTCGAAGCTCGACGGCAAGCAGTCCAAGCTCCTCGAGGAGTTCCGTCGCAAGCGCGAGCACGAGGTGCCCGAGGTCGTCACCACCGGCTCGCAGCACGCCGGGGGCTTCTTCTCCCGGCTGCGCGACGCGTTCAGCGCGCGCTGAGGCCCGGGCGGTGGCCGCAACCCTGTTCTATCTCGATCCGCTGCCCGAGGCCGGGGCTGTCGCGGTCCTCGACGGCAAGGAGGGCCGCCATGCGGCGACGGTGCGGCGCATCGCGGTGGGTGAGCGCCTCGTCCTGTCGGACGGCCACGGCCACGTCGCCGACGTGGAGGTGACGGCCACCGCAAAGGACCGGCTCGAGGCCCGCGTCCTGGCTCGGCGCGAGGTCCCCGCACCGCGCCCGTGGGTCACCGTGGTGCAGGCGTTGCCGAAGTCCGATCGTTCCGAACTGGCCGTGGAGCTGGCGACGGAGGCGGGTGCCGACGCGTTCGTGCCGTGGCAGGCCGCGCGGTGCGTCGCCCGCTGGGACGGGCCGAAGGCGGCCAAGGGCGTCGCGCGATGGCAGGCCGTCGCGGTGGCGGCCGCGAAACAGTCCCGGCGCGCCCACGTTCCCGAGGTGGCGCCGGTCCAGCGGACCGCGGGCGTCGCCGAGGCCGTGCGCGCGACCGTCGCCCGCGGGGGTGTCGCGGCGGTCCTGCACGAGTCGGCAACCGAACCGTTCGCCGCGCTGCCGCTGGCCGACGTCCCCGAGCTGATGCTCGTGGTCGGGCCGGAGGGCGGCGTCGACGACGCCGAGATCGCGGCGCTGACGGCCGCGGGGGCCCGGCCGGTGCTGCTCGGGCCGACGGTGCTGCGAACGTCCACCGCCGCGGCCGTCGCGCTCGGAGCGGTGGGAGTGCTCACCGCACGGTGGAGCGCCCGGCCCGTCGAATGACCCGGGAACCGGCTCCGGAACGCGTTCGGAGGCTTCCGGTTCCGGGCTTTCCTGGGGATCTCGCCGCGCGGACCGCGCTTCACGGGGCCCGGCGGTCGAGCCGTACGGCCAGGCCGTCGAGCGGCGCACCCAGGCCTAGCTCGAACAGGTGGTCGAGGTCGAAGTCGTAGCCCTCCGCGGAGAGTGCGACGAGTGACCGGGCGAACGTCGGGTAGCTGCCGGAGCCGACGATCGCCTCCAGCGCGGGAAGCTGGTCGTCCACATGAGCCCCTGCGGCTCCCGCACGGTGCGCGGCTGCCGCTGCACTAGCGTGTCACGCATGTCCCGAACCCGTATCGCCTACGGTCCGCAGCCGCAGCAGTTCGGCCACCTGTACCTGCCGGACGCCGCGGATCCGGCCGGGCCCGTGCCCGTCGTGATGGTGGTCCACGGCGGCTTCTGGAGCGGGAAGTACCACCTCAACCTCGGCACGCCGCTGTCGCTCGAACTCGCTGCGCACGGTGTGGCGGCGTGGAACGTCGAGTACCGGCGGCTCGGCGCGGGCGGGCGGTGGCCGGAGATGTCCGCCGACGTCGTCGCGGCCCTCGACGCCGTCGCCACCGCGGTGGCCGAGCGGGCCCTGGCCGCGGGTGTCGAACTCGATCCGGCCCGGGTGCGGGTCGTCGGGCACTCGGCCGGCGGTCAGCTCGCCGTGTGGCTCGCGGGTCAGCGCACGCAGGTGCGCCCCGAACTCGTCGTCTCCCAGGCGGGTGCGCTCGACCTCGCGTCCGCGGGTGAACGCGGCCGGCGGATCGGGTACATCGAGGACCTGTTCGGTCAGCCCTACGACGCGGATCCGGAGTTGTACCGGTCGGCGTCGCCCCGGCACCGGGTGCCGATCGGTGTGCCGGTCGCTCTCGTGCACGGCACCGAGGACGCCCAGGTGCCGGTGAAGGTCGCCGAGCGCTATGCCGCGGCGGCGGTCGCCGCGGGCGATCCGGTGGAACTGCACGTCGTCGACGGGGAGGACCACTTCGCGTTCCTCGACAAGCGGACCCGCAGCTGGGCGCTGTCGCGCGACCTGCTGCTCGCCCCCGAACCGCTGGGCTCGGGGGCGCGCTCGGCGGGCTGAGCGCTCAGCCGCGGCGGGGCAGGACCGCGACGACGACGACGGCGCCGACGGCCAGGGCAAGGCCGCCGACGAGACTCGCCGACGTGATCGCCTGCGAGAAGGCGGAGGCCGATGCGTCGAGAAGCGGCTGGGCGTAGGAGGAGACGAACGGGTTCTTCGCCAGCTCCTCGGCGACGATCGCCGCACCGCCGACCGAATCGCCCGCCGCAGCGACGGCCGCGTCGGCTTGGGCGGCCATCGGCCCGTCGAGAGTCGCGAGCGGCAGTCCCGTGAGGAATCCGGAGATCTCGCGCTGGTAGGTGGTGGCCAGCACCGAGCCCAGCACGGCGATGCCGAGGGATCCGCCGAGCTCGACCGCGGTGTCGTTCAGGCCCCCTGCGGCGCCGAGGTCGGACTCGGGGAATCCGCTCATCACGAGGTCCGTGGCCGGGGGTGCGGCCAGCCCGATGCCGAGGCCGAGGAGCACGAGCGAGACGAGGAACAGCCCGTATCCGGAACCGTCGTCGACGAGGGCGAGAGCGAGGACGCCGGCCGCGGCGACGGCCGTTCCGGCACCGATCGCGACGCGGGCACCGAGGCGTGGGGCCAGCCGCCCGCTCACGGCCGATCCGATCGACACGGCCCCGGCCAGGGGGAGCAGGCGCAGACCGGTGTCGAGGGGGCTGTAGCCGAACACGAACTGGAAGTGCTGCGCCACGAAGTAGATCGCCCCGAACGACGCGAGGAAGAGCAGCAGCACGGACAGGCACGCGCCGCCGACGGAACGGTCGGTGACCCGCCCGAGGTCCAGCAGCGGCTGCGGGTGGCGCAGTTCCCAGGCGACGAACGCGGCACCGGCGAGGGCCGCGACCGCCACGGATCCGAGCGACGTTGCGTTCCAACCGAAGTGGAAGCCCTCGATGATGCCGAAGACCAGGGCGCCGACGGCCGCCACGGACAGGGCGCCGCCGGCCCAGTCGATACGGGTGAGGTGCTCGGCCCGGGACGGCGGCACCAGCGCGAGCGCCGCGACCGCGGCGAACGCCGCGATCGGCACGTTGATGAGGAAGGTCGAACCCCACGCGTGCTGTTCGAGCAGCCAGCCCGCGAGCAACGGGCCGAGCGCGATCGCCAGTCCGGAGGTCGCGGCCCAGGCGGCGATGGCGCGGGGCCGTTCCGAGGCCGGGAACATGGCGACGAGCAGGGACAGGGTTGCGGGCATGATCACCGCGGCGCCGACCCCCATGGTGATGCGGGCGACGATCACCTCGGTCGCGGTGCCGGCGAGGCTGCCGCACACGGCCCCCGCGGCGAAGACGGCCAGGCCGGCGAGGAGGGCGCGCCGCCGGCCGTAGCGGTCGCCGAGGACGCCGGCGAGCAGCATCAGCGCGGCGTAGGGGACGGTGTAGCCGTCGATCACCCACTGCATGTCGGTGCTGGTGAGCCGCAGTTCGCGCAGCATGCTCGGCGCCGCGACGATCAGCGCGGTGTTCGCCATCACGACGATCAGCAGGCTCAGGCAGAGCACGGCGAGGCCGGCCCACCGTCGCGGATACGGGCGGGTGGGATCTGCGGTCGAGCGGGTCAGGATCGAGGTCATCGGCGCTCCTCACGGGATGCGGGCATCGGCAGCGATTTGCACAACACTGTGCAAGTTAGAAATTTGCACAGTGTTGTGCAAGTAAAGTTGACGGACGTCACACCCGGCGGCGGAAGAAGGTGTCAGCGTGGCGGAACCGGTCCGGGGGCCGCGGCGGCGGACGAGCGGGAACCGAGCCCGGATCCTCGAGGCGGCGATGGGGTGTTTCGCCGCCGACCCGGACGCCAGCATGGACGACGTCGCGCAGGCCGCCGGCGTGGTGCGCCGCACCGTCTATGCCCACTTCCCGAACCGCGAGGCGCTCGTCGACGGCATCGCCGAGGAGGCGGCTGCCGCGCTCGCCGCCGCGGTCGACCGGCCGGACCCCGAGGAGCCCGACCTGGCGCTCGCCGCCGCGGCCCTGATGACCTGGCCCGTCGGTGACCGCTTCCGCGTGCTGCTGTCCTTCGCGCGCAAGGAGGTCGGCGACGAGCGCATCGGCGAACTCATCGCCCCGCTGCGCGCCCGCACCCTCGCGATCGTGGAGCGGGGCTGCCGGTCGGGGGTGTTCTCCGCCTACCTTCCGGCCGTCGTCCTCGTCGGGATGCTCGAGGGGCTCACCATGGCGACCCTCGAGCAGGCCAATCTCGGGGTGGTGCACGACGCCGGGGAGACCGTCGCCCTGGCCGCCCTCGTCCTCATGGGGGTCCCGCCGGAGCGGGCCGTCGACGTCGTCCAGCGGGCCCAGCGAGCGCAGCGGGATCGGCGCGCGGCGCACGGCCCGGGCGGCAATGCGGTGGGGCGCGGGGACGCCCGGCGCTAGACTGGCATCGTCACGACGCCCGTCGTGCGCGAGACGAACCGAAAGCAGGCCGTACCGTCCACGTGAGTGAACCAGACGACACCCGAGACACCGGGAACGCCGAACGGACCACCGTCCGTTCCCACCTGGACCTGCCGCCCGAAGCTGCGGCGCCGCTGCTCGGCTCGGCCGACGAGAATCTCATCGCCCTCGAACGGGCCCTCGGTGCGGACATCCACGTACGCGGCAACTCCGTCACCCTCACCGGCGCGCCGGCGGACGTCGCGCTCGCGGAACGGGTGCTCGGGCAGCTCGTCACCCTCGTCGGACGCGGGCAGGCGGTGACCCCGGACGCGGTGCGCCGCACCGTGGGCATGCTCACGCAGGGTCTGTCCGACTCGCCGGCCGACGTCCTCAGCCTCGACATCCTGTCCCGGCGCGGCAAGACCATCCGGCCCAAGACCCTCAACCAGAAGCGCTACGTCGACGCCATCGACACCAACACGATCGTGTTCGGCATCGGGCCCGCGGGCACCGGCAAGACGTACCTCGCCATGGCCAAGGCCGTGCAGGCGCTGCAGTCGAAGCAGGTCACCCGCATCATCCTCACCCGGCCCGCCGTCGAGGCCGGGGAGCGGCTCGGCTTCCTGCCGGGCACGCTGCACGAGAAGATCGACCCGTACCTGCGCCCGCTGCACGACGCGCTGCACGACATGATGGACCCGGAAGCCATCCCGAAGCTGATGCAGGCCGGGGTCATCGAGGTCGCGCCGCTGGCGTACATGCGCGGACGCACCCTCAACGACGCGTTCATCATCCTCGACGAGGCGCAGAACACCACCGCCGAGCAGATGAAGATGTTCCTGACGCGTCTCGGCTTCGGTTCCAAGATCGTCGTCACCGGCGACACCACGCAGGTGGACCTGCCCGGCGGTGCCCGCTCCGGGCTGGCGGCCGCCGCCGAGATCCTCGAGGGCATCGACGGCATCCATTTCGCCGTCCTCGACAGCAGCGACGTGGTGCGGCACCGGCTCGTCTCCGACATCGTCGACGCCTACGAGCGTTTCGAGGCCGATCGGCCGGCCGGCGTCGCCATGGGCAACCGGGCCCAGCGGCGGGCAGCAGCCCAGAGCCGGGTGCCGCGCCGGTGACCGTGACCGAGGGCCCCGCCCGTCTCGTACCCGCCGTGTCCGCATCCGCCCAGAAGGAACGCCACAGATGAGCATCGAGATCTCGAACGAATCGGGGATGGACGTCGCCGAGGAGGACCTGATCGACATCGCGCGGTTCGTCATCGCCCGGATGGACGTGCATCCGGCCGCGGAACTGTCGATGGTGCTCGTCGACTCCGACACCATGGCCGATCTGCACATGCGCTGGATGGACCTGCCCGGCCCCACCGACGTGATGTCCTTCCCCATGGACGAACTCGAGCCCGGCGGCCGCCCCGACGCCCCCGAGCCCGGCCCCTCGATGCTCGGCGACATCGTGCTGTGCCCGTCCTTCGCCGCGGAACAGGCCGAGAAGGCCGGCCATTCGCTCGCGCACGAACTCGCCGTGCTCACGGTCCACGGGATGCTGCACCTGCTCGGGTACGACCACGCCGAGCCCGACGAGGAGAAGGAGATGTTCGGTCTGCAGAACCAGCTCCTCGAGGAGTGGTACGAGGAACTGCGGCGCGCCGAGCACGAGGCCAGGCTCGCGGCCCGCGATCAGCAGCTCCTCGGCAAGGCCGGCTTCTTCGACCCGACCGAGCGGTAGCGGCCTCGTGATCGGAGCACTGGCGTGAGCGCCCCCGCGCTCGTCGTCGTCGCCGTCGTGCTGGTGGCGCTCGGCGGGCTGTTCGCGGCGGTCGACTCGGCGCTGAACACCGTCTCCCCGGCCCGCGTGGAGGAACTCGCCAAGGGCGAGCGGCCCAGCGCGCAGAAGCTGCTGGTGATCCTCGAGGACCGGCCGCGGTACGTCAATCTCATGGTGCTGCTGCGCATCCTGTGCGAGATCACCGCGACGGTGGTGCTGGTGGCGGCGCTGCTCGACTGGATGGGCCACACCGGGGCGCTGGTGGCCAGCGCCGTGATCATGGTGCTCGTGGACTACATGGTGATCGGCGTGGGCCCCCGAACCCTCGGTCGCCAGCACGCGTACCCCATCGCCCTGGCCGGGACCGTGCCGTTGCGCGTGATCGGTGTCCTGCTCGGCCCGCTGAGCCGGCTGCTGATCCTGATCGGCAACGCGATCACCCCCGGCCGGGGATTCCGGAACGGGCCGTTTGCCAACGAGATCGAACTGCGCGAGCTGGTGGACATGGCGCAGGAGCGCGGCGTCGTCGCCGCCGAGGAACGGCGAATGATCCAGTCGGTGTTCGACTTCGGTGACACCACCGCACGCGAGGTGATGGTGCCGCGCCCCGAGATGGTGTGGATCGAGGTGGACAAGACCGCCGGCCAGGCGACGTCGCTCGCGGTGCGCAGCGGGCACTCCCGCATCCCGGTGATCGGCGAGAACGTCGACGACATCCGCGGCGTCGTGTATCTCAAGGACCTGGTGCAGCAGACCTACTATTCGCGCGACGGCGGCCGGAGCGTGACCGTCGCCGAGGTGATGCGCCCGGCGGTGTTCGTGCCGGATTCCAAGCGCCTCGACGATCTGCTGGCCGACATGCAGCGCGACCGCAACCACATGGCGCTGCTCGTCGACGAGTACGGCGGCATCGCCGGGCTGGTCACCATCGAGGACATCATCGAGGAGATCGTCGGCGAGATCGCCGACGAGTACGACACCGGAGAGATCGCGCCCGTCGAGGATCTCGGCGATGACACCTTCCGGGTCTCCGCGCGGTTGCCCGTCGAGGACCTCGGTGACCTGTTCGACGTTGCGCTCGACGACATCGAGGTCGACACAGTTGGCGGTTTGCTCGGGTTCGTGCTCGGCCGGGTACCGTTGCCGGGTTCCGAAGTGGAGACCCACGGTCTGCGGCTGCGCGGCGAGGGCGGCCGCGACGCCCGGGGCCGGGTCCGCATCAACACCGTGTACGTGCAACGGGTCCCCGCGACGGAGACGGCCGAGACCGCCGCCGAGGAATCGGTCGACGGGTGACCGCGGCCGTCGACGCCACGACACCCACCGTGCCGATCCGCACCGCCGGCACCGCAGACGAGGAGCTCGTATGACCGACCCCGACTTCCGTTCCGGCTTCGTGTGTTTCGTCGGACGGCCCAACACCGGGAAGTCGACGCTGACGAATGCGCTCGTGGGCAGCAAGATTGCGATCACCTCGTCGCGTCCGCAGACCACCCGGCACACCATCCGGGGCATCGTGCACCGTGAACACGCACAGATCATCCTCGTGGACACCCCCGGCCTGCATCGGCCGCGGACGCTGCTCGGGCAGCGGCTCAACGACTTGGTGCGCGACACCTATTCGGAGGTCGACGCGGTCTGCGTGTGCATCCCGGCCGACGAGAAGATCGGCCCCGGCGACCGCTGGATCGTCGAACAGGTGCGGCAGGTCGCCCCGCGCACGAAGCTGATCGGCATCGTCACGAAGATCGACAAGGTGAGCAAGGAGCGGATCGCGCCGCAGCTGCTCGCCGTCTCCGAGCTGCTCGGACCGGACGTGGACGTCGTGCCCGTGTCCGCCACCTCGGGCGAGCAGCTCGAGGTCCTCATCGACGTCCTCGCCTCGCACATGGAACCCGGGCCGGCGTTCTATCCCGACGGCGAACTGACCGACGAGCCCGAGGAGACGCTCATGGCCGAGCTGATCCGGGAGGCCGCACTCGAGGGACTCGGCGACGAGCTGCCCCACTCGCTCGCGGTGGTGATCGAGGAGATCACCGAGCGGGAGGGTCGCACCGAGAAGCAGGGCGAGCTGCTCGACGTGCATGCGCTGCTGTACGTGGAGCGGCCGAGCCAGAAGGGCATCGTGATCGGCAAGGGCGGCGCCCGCCTGCGTGAGGTGGGCACCGCTGCCCGCTCCCAGATCGAGAAGCTGCTCGGGGTGAAGATCTACCTCGATCTGCACGTGAAGGTCGCCAAGGACTGGCAGCGCGATCCGAAGCAACTCGGCCGCCTCGGCTTCTGACCGTCGCGTGCGGTGTCGTCGGAGGGCCCCGACAGGAAGGGATGCGCAGTGCCCTCTCCCGCATCGCTCGCGCCGACCGGTCGGGTCCGCCCGGGAGGCGGTCGTGGCCGGTGACCCCGGAGGCGGTCTGCGAGGCATGATCGTGCGTCACCGCGTCGCGTTCGGTCTCCTCCTTGCGCTCGCCTCGTCGGCGTTCGCCGTGCTGTGGCTCTTCGTCGTGCCCGCGCGAGCCGACGAGACGACCGGCGTGCAGTCGGCCGCGATCCGCTACGCCCATCCGGCGTGCTGGATGCTGCTGGCCGCGGCGTCGGCCCTGTTCGCGACGCGCGCCCCGCGCCGGGCCGTCGACGCCGTCGCGTGGAGTGCGCTCGTCGCGTATGCGGTCTTCGTGGTGGCGACCCTGGCCTGACCCGTGTGCGGCCCGCGGTCAGTCCGCCGCGGCGGGCACCGTGCTGCGCACCAGCTGCAGCACCGCCGCCGAGAGGTCGGGCGCGGCGCCGGTGGCCAGGCGGCGCAGCTGGAGTCCGGTGATGGTCGCGACCAGGGTCGGGGCGACCGACTCCGGTCGGGGGACACCGAGTTCGGTGAGGATGGTCACGGTCAGCGCGTCGTAGGCGGCCCAGCATCGGGCCGCCGCCTCCCGCAACTGTGGATCCCGGCCGGCCTGGACGTAGAGCTCGAACGGCGCGATCCGCTCCGCCGAGAACGACAGGTCCTCGGCGACCTGTCCGGTGAGTGCCGCGGCGTCGGCCAGGCTCAGTCCGCGACCACGGTAGTCCTCCGCCAGATCGCGCAACCGCGTGGTCTCGTCTGCGACGAACGTCGTCAGCGCCGACCGCAGCAGGTCGGACTGGGTGGGGAAGTGGTAGGTGATCGAGCCGAGGGAGACTCCCGCCCGGGCGGCGATGCGGCGGTTGGTGATCGCGGCGATGCCGTCCGTGCCGATCAGATGCAGGGTCGCGGCCACGATCGCGCCGCGGACGTCCGTGCCCATCGAGGTCACCACCACCGCTGCGGCGTGTGACGATCCCAGCGCAGTTCCGACTCGAGCTGGGCGGCGAGGGAGATCAGCAGGGGCTCCGCGTTCTCGTGTCCCATGAGCTGGGCGCCGACCGGCAGGCCCGATCCGGTGAAGCCCGCCGGGATGTTCACGCTCGGCCAGCCCAGGACGTTCCACGGCCAGGTGTAGGGGCAGGCGGCCGTGATCACCTTGTCGGTGGCCCAGCCCCCGAGGCCGTCCATCGCCTCCACCACCGGGGGTGGGGTGGCGGTGGTGGGGGCGAGGATGACGTCGAAGCGGTCGAAGATCGTGCCGATGCGCCGGCAGATGCGTGGTTCGGCGGCGCGAGCGGCGCGCAGCGGACGGCCGCGCAGCAACCGGCCGGTGCGGGCGTTCGCGCGGGTGCGCGGGTCGGCGAGGGCCGGGTCGGGCAGCCGCCGCACCCAGTCGTCGATGCCGGCCATCGACCGGGGCAGGAAGTTCAGGCCCAGCAGCTTTCCGTAGGCCGGGTCGGCGACGGTCACGTCGTGGCCGAGGGCACGCAGCGTGCCGGCGAGGGCTTCGACGCGCGCGCGGATCTCGGCGTGCAGTCGGGTGCGGGTGGCGGTGTAGGGGCGCGCGAGCGAGAGCGCGATCCGCAGCCGGCCCGGATCGCGACCCACGGCGTCGGACACCGTGACGGCTTCGGCTTCGTGCAGGTCGCCGACGTGGTTGCCCGCGACGGCGTCGAGCAGCAGTGCGGCGTCGGCGACCGTGCGTGCCAGGGTGCCGTGGGTGGTGAGGCCGTGGAAGGCCTCGGGGTCGGGCCACATCGAGATGCGGCCGCGTTGCGGCTTGATTCCCACGAGGTTGGTCCAGGCGGCCGGGATGCGGACCGATCCGGCGCCGTCGGAGCCGAGCGCCGCGGACACCAGGCCCGCCGAGACCGCGGCGGCGCTGCCCCCCGACGAACCGCCGGGGGTGTGGTCCCGGTGCCAGGGGTTGCGGGTGTGGCCGAAGGCGCTGCCGCCGGTGAACGGCCACTGCCCCAGTTCGGGGGTGTTCGTCTTGCCGACGATCACGGCGCCGGCGGCCCGCAGCCGCCGCACCACCTCCGCGTCCTCCTCGCGGACGGCGAACTCGCCGGCGCATCCGAACGCGGTGATCTCGTGCGCGATGTCGGTGTCGTCCTTCACCGCGACCGGCACACCGAGCAGGGGGAGACGGACGCCGGCGGCGAGACGCCGGTCGGCCTCCTCGGCCTCGGCGAGCGCCCGCTCCCGGCGGATGCCACGGAAGGCATTGAGCGCGCGATTGCCGGCCTCGATGCGTTCCAGGGCCGCGCGCGTCGCGGCGACGGACGTGGTGGCGCCGGCGGCGAGGGCGGCGGCCTCGGCGGCGAGGCCGGGCGCTCGGGTGTCTGCCCGTGGTGCGGTCATACGGCTGCGTCCCCCTTCGTGGTGTTCGTTCGAACGAACAATAACGCGTTCCAGTTCGTCTCGTCGAGGGCGGGATGCGCAGAAATGTGGCGCTCGCCACATTCGCGGGAGGCGCGACGATCGGTTGGGTATGCCCCCGGGGATATCGCGGGAGCCTCCCCGGGGTGTCGTAGGGACCGGCTGTCAGGAGATACACATGGGTTCATCGCGCACACGCAACCTCCGGCGCGTACCGGACACGGAGACGCGGATGGTCTTCCGCACCATCCACGGGTACCGTCGCGCGTTCCGGATTGCCGGCGAGGGACCTGCGCTGCTGCTGCTCCACGGGATCGGCGACAACTCCTCGACCTGGCGGGAGGTCATCCCGCACCTGGCCCGCAGGTACACGGTCATCGCACCGGACCTGCTCGGCCACGGCCGCTCCGACAAGCCCCGCAGCGACTACTCGGTCGCCGGGTACGCCAACGGTGTGCGTGACCTGCTGTCGCTCCTGGGCATCGAGCGCGTCACCGTGGTCGGGCACTCCCTCGGCGGCGGCGTCGCGATGCAGTTCGCGTACCAGTTCCCGCAGCTGGTCGACCGGCTCGTCCTGGTGGCCGCGGGTGGCGTCACCAAGGACGTTCACCCGGCGTTGCGCCTGCTGTCCCTGCCGGGGCTGAGCGAGGCGCTCAAGCTGCTGCGCCTACCGGGCGCCATGCCCGCGATGCGCATTGCCGGTGGCCTGCTGGGCCGGTGGCACGACACCCCCTTGCGTCCCGGGGTCCTGCTGCACGACACCTCGGATCTGATCCGGGTCCTGAGCGGACTGCCCGATCCCACCGCGTGCGAGGCGTTCCTGCGCACGCTGCGGGCCGTCGTGGACTGGCGTGGTCAGGTGGTGACGATGCTCGACCGCTGCTACCTGACCGAGGACCTGCCCGTGCAGCTGATCTGGGGTGAGCACGACAGCGTGATCCCGGTGGATCACGCGCACCTGGCGCATTCGGCGATGCCTCATTCCCGGCTCGACGTCTTCCGCGGCGCCGGCCATTTCCCGTTCCGGGACGATCCCATCCGGTTCGTGCGGGTGGTCGAGGAGTTCCTCGACTCGACCGCACCCGCCGAGTTCGACGAGCAGCGCTGGGGCCGGCTGCTGATCAACGGCGTCAGCGAGAGCCGGATCACCGGCGGTCCGGCCACCCGCCGGGCCGTGCTCGGCGCGATGGGCGCCGACGAGCGCAGCGCCACCTGAGCGATCCCGGCGCCCGCCGCCGCTAGGCGGGGGCCGCGCTCCACAGTGCCCGGAGTTTCTCGGCGGTCACCACGGTGCCGAAGTTCTGGGCCACTACGGCCACCGACGCATCGTGAGCGGCCGGGCTGTAGGTCGCGGCGCAGTCCTCCACCAGGGACACCCAGTACTCGTGGAACAGGGCGCTGCGCAGGCTCGACTCGACGCACACCTCGGTGGCCACCCCGGTGAACAGCAGCGATTCGATGTTCCGTGAGCGCAGGACGTCGTCGAGGTCGGTGCCGACGAACGCGCTGAACCGGTGCTTGACGACCACCGCATCCGCGTCTTGCGGTGCGACGCCGTAGAATTCGGCGCCCGCGGTGTCCGGCCGGCAGGTGAGCCCGGTGCGGGCCGCGTCGGGTCCGTCGCCGACCCGTCCGAGCCACTGTGGCGTGTCCGTGGTCTCGTCGTGAAGGGTGCGGACGAACACGATCTGCACGCCGGCGGCCCGCGCCGATGCGATGAGGCCGGCGAGGCGCGGTGCCATGGCGACCGCGGCCGTCACGTCGAAACCGCAGCGCGCCAAGGCGCCGTCCGGGGAGCAGAAGTCGTTCTGCATGTCGATCACGACAAGCGCGCAGCGCTGTGGGTCGTAACGGAAGGGAATCGAATCCATCGTCGGGTCCTCGGGGTAGGGGATAGAAGGAAAGTCGGGGACGGGTGTGCTCACGTCGGCCGAGGTCACCAGATGACCACGGCGGCCAGGGTCGCGACGACGAGGCCGGTCACGACGGGAACGGCGAGGTGGCGGACCATGTCGGTGACGGAGACCTTGCAGAAGCCGGCCACCACGACGAGGGACGACCAGATGACCAGGGTGCCCCCGCCGGTCCAGGTGGCGCCGTTCTGGGCGATGGCGGCGAGCGTCGCGGTGTCGATGCCCGACTGCGGGGCGAGGGCGGCGGCCAGGCCGCCGGTGAGCGGCAGGCCCGCCCAGCCGGACCCGTCCAGGCCCATCGCCATTCCGATCACGAGCATGCTCAGGGCGACGAAGAGTCCGTTGTCCGGGATGAAGCCCTGCACGCCCTCGACGGCGTCGAACAGGAAGGCCGGGCCGGTACCGTCCTCGAGACCCAGGATCGCACCGGAGTAGTCGGGGATGCCCATGTACACGAATCCCGCGACGGGAAGGATGATGCCCATCGCCTTGAAGGCGTAGGACAGGCCGTCGACGAAGTGCGTCGCGCAGAACTCGAGCGCCTCCTGCCTGCGGGCGGTGACCGTCACCAGTGCCATCAGTATCATCGCCGTCCCGCCCACCAGGGACGCGCCGGCGCCGTCCGACCACGGCACGAGGTCGGTGAACCGGCCGAGCAGCATGTAGACGAGCACCGCGGCGAACGCCGCCGGCACACCGACTGCCCACCGGCGGGCCAGGCGCGGGCGGCCGGTGATGCGGGTGCCCTCGTCGTATCCGGGAAGTTCGTCCTCGAGAACGTCGACCGCACGCTCGGGCGTGGGCTCCGCCGGCGCGGCGCTCGCCGACACGGGGTTGCGTGCGCCGCCGCCGGCCGCGGATCCGGGGTGCCCGCTCCCGCCGCCCGTCCCCGGCGTGCCGGCGCCGCCCGTCATCCGGCGGCGCACGGTGAGGAACCAGGCCAGCACCGCGGCGACGACGCCGACGATCAGCGAGATCACCAGCGCGCGACCGGCGATGTCGTCGGCGGGCACCCCGGCGCCGCTCGCGGAGATCGACGGGGCCAGCCCGATCACGTAGTCCGAGGCAATGGACATCCCCTGACCCGAGATCGCCAGGGCGAGCGCCGCACCCAGGGGTGGCAGCCCGGCCTTGATCGCGGCGGGCAGCAGCACGGCCCCGATCAACGCGAGGGCGGGCGTCGGCCAGAAGAACAGCGACAGGAGATAGGTGAACACGAACAGCACCACGTAGGCGACGCGGCCGTTGATCATCCACCGGCTCATCGGCCGCACCATCATCTCGTCGGCGCCGATGCTCCGCATCGCGGCCAGCATCGAGGTGACCGCCGCGATGACGACGAAGATCTCGAACAGCGCCGAGCCCGAGGTGAGCGTCGCCCGGAACACCGCCATCACGGCGTTCGCGACGTTGCCGTCGTAGGCGAGGGCGGTGGCGAACGTCGCCACCACTGCCGGGATCATCACGTTCTTGCGCAGGGCCATGGCCACGAGGAGGGACACGAGGCCGAGCAGGAAGACGATATGGGCGGTGGTCACGGGTGGCTCCTCCAGCGGGCTGAGGCATCGGGCCGGGGGATCGGCGCCGCCGCGGGGTGCAGGCCCGCCTGGGCCCCGCGCTACGGGCGTCGCCGCACCGGATGTCGTCCGATGGTGCTGGGTCCGGCCCGGTTCGGCAAGGGCGAAAATGACCGAACCGCAGGGGGTTCTGCTGTGCAGGTTGCAGGGAGGGTGACGACCGCGTTTCGGGTCGGCCGGGTCTGTGAACAACGCGAAAAATCCGCGCCGCCGCCTCGGTGTCGGCCCGGCGTGACAGACTCGCAGGGTGAGGTTGTACCGGGATCACGCGGTGGTGCTGCGCCAGCACAAGCTGGGCGAGGCCGACCGCATCGTCACGCTGCTCACCCGTCGCCACGGCCTCGTGCGGGCCGTCGCGAAAGGGGTGCGGCGCACCCGCTCGAAGTTCGGGGCGCGGCTCGAGCCGTTCGCGCACATCGACGTGCAGTTGCATCCGGGCCGCAGCCTCGACATCATCACCCAGGTCCAGACCGTCGATGCGTTCGGCGCCGACCTCGTCGACGACTACGGCCGCTACACCACCGCGTGCGCCGTGCTCGAGACCGCCGAACGGCTCGCCGGTGAGGAGCGCGCCCCCGCCCCGCAGCTGCACCGCCTCACCGTCGGTGCGCTCCGTGCCCTGTCCGACCAGGTCCGGCCGCCGGAACTGATCCTCGACGCCTACCTGCTGCGGGCCATGGCCTACGCCGGCTGGGCGCCGGCGATCAGCCGCTGCGCTCGCTGCGACGAGCCCGGCCCGCATCGCGCGTTCCACGTCGCGGCCGGGGGAGCGGTATGCGTGCGGTGCCGGCCGCCGGGCGCCGCGACCCCCGGCGCGGGTGTGCTGGATCTGATGGACGCGCTCTTCCACGGTCGCTGGCAGGGCACCGACACGGTGTCCGAGGCGACCCGCGGGCAGGCCAGCGGCCTGATCGCCGCCCACCTGCAGTGGCACCTGGAGCGGCAGTTGCGGACCCTGCCGCTGATCGAACGCGGCCGTCCCCATGCGGTGGCTGTGGGCGGGGAGACGGTCGGGCAGGATGGGGAGCGTGATTCGACGCCGCACCCCGCAAGCATCGCGTGACCGCGAGATCCGGCCACCCGACCCGCACCCGTCCGGCGCCCGCCCGCCGGGTCTGCAGCCCGAACTGATCCCGCGGCACGTCGCCCTGGTCATGGACGGCAACGGCCGCTGGGCCCAGGAACGCGGTCTGCCTCGCACCGCCGGCCACGAACGCGGCGAGGCGGTGCTGATGGACACCGTGTGCGGGTGCATCGAGATGGGCGTCAAGTGGCTCTCGGCGTACGCGTTCTCCACCGAGAACTGGAAGCGCAGCCCGGACGAGGTGCGCTTTCTCATGGGCTTCAACCGGGACGTGATCCGCCGCCGCCGCGACGAGATGCACGAGATGGGGGTACGCGTGCGCTGGGCCGGACGCCGGCCGAAGCTGTGGCGCAGCGTCATCAAGGAACTCGAGATCGCCGAGGAACTGACCCGCGACAACGACGTGATGACCCTCACCATGTGCGTGAACTACGGAGGTCGCGCCGAGATCGCCGATGCCGCAAGGGAGATCGCGCGTCGCGTGGCCACGGGTGAGCTCGACCCGGAACGCGTCACCGAGGCCACGGTTGCGCGGTACCTCGACGAGCCCGACATGCCGGACGTGGACCTGTTCCTGCGGCCGTCCGGGGAACAACGCACCTCGAACTTCCTGCTCTGGCAGTCGGCCTACGCCGAGATGGTGTTCCAGGACAAGATGTTTCCCGACTTCGACCGTCGGGACCTGTGGGCCGCCTGCGTGGAGTACGCCTCGCGCGACCGCCGCTTCGGGGGCGTGAAGTGACGGGCGCCGGAACGGGACCGGAGGAGCGGAGGCCGGCCCCCGGCGGGGTGGACCTGAGCGGCCTCGGCCTGCGCGACCGGGTCGCGGCCGCGCTGGCGGAGTTCGTCGCCATGCACGAGCCCAGGACGAACGGCGACGATGCGCTGGGATTCGACTATGCGGGCGTGCCGTGCGCCGTGCGGGTGGTGACCCTCACCGAGGGTCTCGACGTGGTGTCGCTGACCGGCGTCCTCGCGTGGGACCTGCCGCTCGACGACGCGTTGCGCACGCGGGTCGCCGGGGCGGCCGACGCGCTGCAGTTCGGGTCGATACACCTCGTCGAGCGGGACGCCGAGGCGGACGTGGTGCTGCGGTACTCCTTCCCCGCCACCGGCCTTCGGGACTCGCCCCTGACCACGATGCTGCTGCTCGTGCTCGGCGGCGCCGGCGACGCGCGCTCGGCCGTCACGGGCACGGGCGGATCCGAGTGAGCGAACTCGACTGGGACTCCCCGATCGCCACCGGGAACGACGACGCGCTGCGTGCCGCCGTGCTGCGTGTCTTCTCGGCGGTCCTCGCCGAGGAGATCGAACCCGACACGGACGGCGACGTGCCGATCTGGGTCGACGATGTGCTCACCTACGCCGTCGTCGATTCGCGGGCCGGGGTGGTGGAGCTGACGACGTACCTGGTGGAGCGGATCGCCGGTCGTACCCGCGCGGCCGAGGTCCTCGTCGACCTGCAGGCGCAATGGCCGGACGCGCGGCTCGAGTTGCACCAGGACCGGGTGACGGCGGTGCAGCGCGTCCCGGCGCGCCCGCTGGTGCCGGTGCACCTGGCGCGCGCGGTCGCGGTGGTCGCGGCGCTGGTGCCGCATGTGCCCGAACTGGCGGCGCGGCTCGGCGGCCGGGCGTGCGTGTTCGACGAGCCGGGCGACGAGACTGCCGGCGAGGTGGTCGACCTGCTGGGCGGGTGCGGCTGCGACGGCTGCGGGTGCCGCTGACCGTCGTCGGTCAGCGCGACGTCGCCGGCGCGGCGTCCGCGCAGTCGCGGCAGGTGCCGAAGATCTCGACGGTGTGGCTCACGTCGACGAAACCGTTGTCCTCGGCCACCTCGTGCGACCAGCGCTCGACCGCCGGCCCGTCCACCTCCACCGTGTAACCGCACGCCCGGCACACGAGGTGGTGATGGTGACCGGACGAGCAGCGCCGGTAGACGGACTCGCCGCTGTCGGTGCGCAGCACGTCGACGGTGCCGGCTTCGGCGAGGGACTGCAGCGTGCGGTAGACGGTGGTCAGGCCGATGCCCTCGCCGCGCTTGCGCAGTTCGTCGTGCAGGTCCTGGGCGGAGCGGAACTCCTCGATCTCGTCGAGCAGCGCGGAGATGGCGCTGCGCTGCTTGGTGGAGCGGACTCCGACTACGGGTTTGTGGGCGGGCGACACGACTACGGTCAACCTTCCTCGACGTGGGCGACGGCGTCGACGACGATGTGGGCGAGATGGTCGTCGACCAGACGGTAGAGCACCTCGCGGCCGGCGCGTTCGCCGCGGACCACGCCCGCGGCCTTGAGGATGCGCAGGTGCTGGCTGATCAGCGGCTGGGTGACGCCGAGCGCGCCGACCAGTTCGTGTACACAGCGTTCGGATTCGCGCAGTTGCAGCACGATGGCGATGCGCACCGGTGCGGCCAGCGCGCGCAGGAGCTCGCCGGCGGCGGCGAGGGTTTCCCGCGACGGGGCGGGTACGGGGGACGGCGTCGCCGATCCCGGGCGGCAGTCGTCGTACGGACGGTCCGGGGCCGCGGCGTCGCCGCCGGGGCCGGTGTCGGCAACGCTCAACGGATCTCCTTCGTGGACTGGCGGCCGCGTTATTGCAAACCGATTCCATTTTGATATGCATGAATGTGCATGTCAACCGGCGTGCAGTTCGACCGCCCCGCGCGGAGCGATAGGCTTACGGGTCGACGCACGCTGCGAAACCCCGCATCGAAGATGGAGTGAATCCGAGTGGCACCGAAATCCAAGATCGATACCGTCGCCAACCTGGCCAAGCGCCGGGGCCTGGTCTACCCCTGCGGTGAGATCTACGGCGGTACGAGGTCGGCCTGGGACTACGGGCCGCTCGGCGTGGAGCTCAAGGAGAACATCAAGAAGCAGTGGTGGCGCAACATGGTCACCAGCCGCGAGGACGTCGTCGGTCTGGACTCGTCGGTCATCCTGCCGCGTCAGGTGTGGGTGGCGTCGGGCCACGTCGGGGTGTTCAACGATCCGCTCGTCGAGTGCCTGAGCTGTCACAAGCGCCACCGCCAGGATCACCTGCAGGAGGCGTACGCCGAGAAGAACAAGCTCGACGATCCCGACTCGGTTCCCATGTCGGAGATCTCCTGCCCGGACTGCGGCACCAAGGGCCAGTGGACCGAGCCCCGTGACTTCAACATGATGCTCAAGACCTACCTCGGCCCGATCGAGAGCGAGGAGGGGCTGCACTACCTGCGCCCCGAGACCGCACAGGGCATCTTCGTGAACTTCGCGAACGTGCTCACCACGTCGCGCAAGAAGCCGCCGTTCGGAATCGGCCAGATCGGCAAGAGCTTCCGCAACGAGATCACCCCGGGCAACTTCATCTTCCGGACCCGCGAGTTCGAGCAGATGGAGATGGAGTTCTTCGTCAAGCCGGGCGAGGACGAGCAGTGGCACCAGTACTGGATCGACTACCGGATGGACTGGTACACCGGGCTCGGCATCAACAAGGACAACCTGCGCCTGTACGAGCACCCGCAGGACAAGCTGTCGCACTACTCGAAGCGCACCGTCGACATCGAGTACCGCTTCCACTTCCAGGGCAGCGAGTGGGGTGAGCTCGAGGGTGTCGCCAACCGCACCGACTTCGACCTGTCGACGCACGCGCAGCACTCGGGCGCCGACCTGAGCTTCTTCGACCAGACCACCAACGAGCGGTACACCCCGTACGTCATCGAGCCGGCAGCGGGCCTGACGCGGTCGCTCATGGCGTTCCTCGTCGACGCCTACAGCGAGGACGAGGCGCCCAACGCCAAGGGTGGTGTCGACAAGCGCACCGTGCTGCGCCTCGACCGCCGGCTCGCCCCGGTCAAGGCGGCGGTGCTGCCGCTCTCGCGCAACGCGGACCTGAGCCCCAAGGCGAAGGACCTCGCCGCGCAGCTGCGCCAGCACTGGAACATCGAGTTCGACGACGCCGGCGCCATCGGCCGCCGCTACCGTCGCCAGGACGAGATCGGCACCCCGTTCTGCATCACGGTCGACTTCGACACCCTCGAGGACCAGGCCGTCACCGTCCGCGAGCGCGACACCATGGCGCAGGAGCGCGTCGGCCTCGACCAGGTCGAGGGCTACCTCGCCCAGCGGCTGATCGGCGCCTGACCACAGAGCCTCCGTGAGAGGGTCGGCCGCCTCGCGCGACCGGCCCTCTCACGCTGCGCGGCCGGGACTAGAACCGGCCCCCGCTCGACCCCCCGAAGCCCCCGCCTCCGCCGAAGCCCCCGCCCCCGAAGCCGCCGCCCCCGAAGCCGCCCCCACGGCCACCGGTCAGGATGCTGTTGATGAGGATTCCGCCGAGCACCGCACCCGCGATATTGCCGCCGGAGGCGCCGCCGCGGGGCGGACGCTGCTGACGCTCCCAGCGCTGCACGTCGTTCTGCGCTGCGCGCAGCGCGTTCGCCGCGAGGGTCGCGGCCGCCTGAGCGTGCTGCAGCGCCTGCCCCGGTTCCCGCGCGGCGAGCCGCTGCGCGGCGTCCAGGTGGCGCTGCGCCTCGGACAGCCGGGTGCGGGCCTCGGCGCCGATCACACCGCGCCGCGTCCCGATGAAGTCCGCCGCGGCGGTGACCTGCGATCGAGCCGCCCCCAGATCCTGTTCGAGGCGCCGGCGGGTGCGCTGCGCCTCCTCCTGCGCCTGACGGGTCCGATCGCGCAGCGCGTCGAGTCGTGCGTCCGCTTCCACGACCCGGGTGAAACTGCCCAGCGGGTCGGTGTTCATGTCCGCCCGGGCGTGGTCGAGGGCCGCCTGCGCGGCCTTGCGGGCCTCGGCGAGTTCCGCACCACCCGCGGCGGCGAGCTGTTCGGCGTCGGCGATGCCCTGTGCGGCGTCGGCCATCGCGGCCGGCAACGTCGCGATCGCCCGCCGGATGTCGTCGGCGGCGTGGTCGACTGCGTCGAGCATCGTGGCAGCGTGCCCGAGAGCACCCTCCGCTTCGCGGATGGCTCGCACGGCGTCGCCCTGCTCGCCGACGGGACGTGCCACCGCGGTGCGGCCCTGATCGACGGACTTCTCGGCGAACTCGATCTCGTCCTGCGCCAGCGTCACGTTGTCCGTGATCGGGGCGAGCGCGCCGGCCGGGAACTCCGTTCGCAGCTCGGTCAGCGTCGCCTCGGCCTGGGGCAACCGCGCGCGCAACGCGATCGCGCGCTGTGTGAGCGCGTCGAGGCGGGCGGGTGCGTCGAGCAGGAGGTCGCGCATCCGGTCGAACGCCTCGACCTGCGCGTCGAGTTCCCGGTCGGCCTGGCCGCACGACGAGATCAACTGCACGAGCATGTCGCGCTGCTGCTGGGGCGTCTCGGGGATGGCGTCGTCGAGCCGCTGCCGGATCTCGAATGCGGACGCCAGAGCCGACTGCGCCTGTCGATAGGCGCGGTCGAACGGCTGGACCGCGGCATCGCCGAACTCTCCGCGCGCCAGCTCGAGCGCCTCGGCGCTCGAGCGAACGGCGTTGTCCGTCTCGACCAGGATCTTCTGGGCGTACAGCTCGAGGCCCTCGAGCGGCAGCTCGCGCAGCGCGTCGGTGTCGGTCGGGTCGGTGGCCGCCGCCGCCTGGGCGCCCGCCTCGGCCCGCTTGCGCTTCGCGCGCCGGGAGTACAGGTACACCCCCCCGGCCCCGGCCGCGATCACTCCGCCGCCGACGAGCAGCGTGGTGCCGGAGCCGGAACCCGACGCCGACAACGCCGCGTCGAGACCCTCGGCCGCCGCCACCGCGGCCCCGGCCCAGTCCTGGCTGCGCAACTGCGGCACGATCCGGTCCGCGCTGATGGCGTCCCGTTCGGACGCGGTGACCCCGGACAGGGCGTTCGGCGTCCACAGCGCGTACTCGCGGTCCTGCGTGGCCACGGCGAGCAGGGCCGTGTCCGTCCCGAAGTTGCTGGCCTGCGCAGTCCGCTCGGTCCAGTCGTCGGACGACAGTCCGGAGAACGTCGGCACGTACGCCACCCACAACTGCACCCCGTGCTCGGCGTAGAGCGCGTCTGCTGCCTGCTGGATCTGCGCCGTCGCTGCCGGATCCAGTACTCCGGCGGTGTCGGTGATCGGCTGGGGAAGCCGGAAGGGCGGCTCGGCCGTCGCCGAACCGGGCAGCACCAGCCAGGCCAGGGCCGCGAGCAGGATCGGCACCGACATCGACAGCGAGCGGCGGAGCGGGCGGGCCGGAAGCGGCCGGACGGCGACCGAATACGGTGACATGCGTCGAATCTATCGGCTCGCATGCGCTGTCGCCCGTGGCGCGTCGCCGGGTGGGCGCGCTCGGAACACTGGCAGAATCGGGGAGTGAGTACCGCAGCCCGCCCACGCCCGGCCCCGTCCCTGCCCGAACCCCCGCGCGGGTTCGGTGCGGGCGTCGCGCGCTGGACGCGCCGGCTGGTGCTCGGGGTGCTGCTCGCGGCGATCGCCGTCCTCGCCGGAACCGCGGTCCGCGTGTGGCAGGTGGCGCGCATCGACGACTGGAGCCGGGCCGACGCCATCGTGGTCCTCGGCGCCGCCCAGTACTCCGGCACCCCGTCGTCGGTGTTCCAGGCCCGGCTCGACCAGGCCCTCACCCTGTACGAGAACGGGGTGGCCGAGCGGATCGTCACCGTCGGCGGCAAGCAGGAGGGCGACCTCTTCACCGAGGCGGCGTCCGGCAAGAACTACCTGATCGCGCAGGGAGTGCCGGAGTCGGCGATCACCGCCGTCGAAGAGGGGTCGGACACGTTGCTCAGCGTCGAGGCGGTCAGCCGGGAGATGGCCGGGCAGGGACTGCACTCCGCGGTGCTGGTGAGCGATCCGTGGCATTCGCTGCGCACTCGCACCATGGCCCGCGACGCCGGTCTCGACGCGTGGACCGCGCCGACCCGCACCGGCCCCGCCGTGTACACCCGGGAGTCGCAGCTGCACGGGATCGCCCGCGAGACGGGCGCGCTGATCTGGTACCAGCTCACCCACGACTCGGCGGACTTCCCCTACACGGCCGCGCAGTGAAGGAGGACGTGATGCCGGGCTACAGCGAACACGAACTCGAGCGGCGCGTCGCCGAGGTCCCGAAGGTGTCGGCGCTCGCCGGTGCCGAGCCGGCGACCGCGAGCCGTACGCCGTTCGCGCGGGACCGTGCCCGCGTCCAGCACAGCGCCGCGCTGCGACGGCTCGCCGACAAGACCCAGGTGGTCGGCCCCCGCGACGGTGACACTCCGCGCACCCGGCTCACCCATTCGATCGAGGTCGCCCAGATCGGCCGCAGCATCGCCGAGGGCCTCGGCTGCGACCCCGACCTGGTGGACCTCGCCGGCCTCGCGCACGACATCGGACACCCGCCGTACGGCCACAACGGGGAACGCGCCCTCGACGAGGTGGCCGCGAGCTGCGGCGGGTTCGAGGGCAACGCGCAGAATCTGCGGATCCTCACGTGCCTCGAGCCGAAGATCCTCCACCCCGACGGCACGAGCGCCGGTCTGAACCTCACGCGCGCGACACTCGACGCGACGCTGAAGTACCCGTGGACCCGCCCGGCGCCCGGCGCGAAGTTCGGTGCCTACGACGACGACGCCGAGGTCCTCGCCTGGGTGCGCGACGGCGCGCCCGACCGGCGCAAGTGCCTCGAGGCCCAGATCATGGACTGGTCCGACGACGTCGCCTACTCCGTCCACGACGTCGAGGACGGCGTCATCGACGGACGGATCGACCTGCGTGTGCTCACCGACCCGGCGTCGGTGAACACGCTCGTCGATCTCGGCATGCGCGAGTTCTCCGGCCTGGACCCGAACGAGCTGGTGGAGGCGGCGAAGCGACTGTCGCAGATGCCGGTGGTCCAGGCCGTGGACACCTACGACGGCAGCCTCGCGTGCTCGGTGGCACTCAAGCGCCTCACGAGCGAGCTCGTCGGCCGATTCGCGACGGCAGCGATCATCGGCACCCGTGCCGTCACCGGCGACCGGCCCGTCACCCGCTACGACGCCGACCTCGTCGTTCCGCCCGTCGTCGCGTCCGAGGTGGCGCTGCTCAAGACCATGGCCCTGCAGTTCGTGATGTCCGACGCTGCTCACCGACAGCGTCAGGAACGGCAACGTGAGCGGATCCACCGCGTCGCCGAATGGCTGATGCGCACGGCGCCGGTCGGCCTCGACCCGTTCTTCGTGCCGCTGTGGGACGCCGCCGTCGACGACGCCGCCCGCATGCGGGTGATCGTCGACCAGATCGCCTCGTGCACCGAGGCCCGGCTCGAACGGATCGACCGCGACAGCCTCGCCGCTCAGGCGAGTTGGGGGTAGCGCCTAGACTCGTCGTCGTGGCCGGGCGTATTTCAGACAGAGACATCGCGGCCGTCCGCGACCGCGTCCGGATCGAGGACATCGTCGGCGAGTACGTCGCCCTCAGGCGCGGCGGCGCCGACTCGATGAAGGGGCTGTGTCCCTTCCACGACGAGAAGTCCCCGTCCTTCCACGTCCGCCCCAACCACGGTCACTTCCACTGCTTCGGCTGCGGCGAGGGCGGCGACGTGTACTCGTTCCTGCAGAAGATCGAGCACATCAGCTTCGTCGAGGCCGTCGAGCAGCTCGCCGACCGGGTCGGCTACACCCTCAACTACGAGGGCGGCGGTCCGTCGGTGCAGCGCGACCGGGGCACCCGCGCCCGGCTCGTCGCCGCCAACGCGGCCGCGCAGGAGTTCTACGCCGAGCAGCTGCGTACGCCCGGCGCGCAGGCGGCGCGGGACTACCTGACCGAGCGCAGCTTCGACGAGTCCGCGGCCGAGGTGTTCGGGTGCGGTTACGCCCCCGACGGCTGGGATGCCCTCACCAAGCACCTGCTCACCCGTGGCTTCGAGTTCGCCGAGCTCGAGGCCGCCGGGCTGTCCAAACAGGGGCGCCGCGGACCCATCGACCGGTTCCACCGGCGGCTGCTGTGGCCGATCCGCAATCTCGCCGGCGACGTCATCGGTTTCGGTGCCCGTCGGCTGTTCGACGACGACACGCTCACGGCGAAGTACGTCAACACCCCGGAAACGTTGCTCTACAAGAAGTCTCAGGTGCTGTTCGGCCTGGACCTGGCCAAGCGGGAGATCGCCAAGGCGCACCAGGCCGTGATCGTCGAGGGCTACACCGACGTCATGGCGATGCACCTGTCGGGCGTGAAAACCGCTGTGGCCGCGTGCGGTACCGCATTCGGCGACGAGCACCTGGCGATGCTGCGGCGCCTGCTCATGGACGACAGCTACTTCCGCGGTGAGATCATCTACACCTTCGACGGCGACGCAGCGGGCCGGGCCGCGGCGATGAAGGCGTTCGAGGGCGACCAGAAGACCACGGCCAAGACGTTCGTCGCGATCGCGCCCCAGGGCATGGATCCGTGCGAGCTGCGGCAGAAGTCCGGCGACGGGGCGGTGCGCGACCTCGTCGCCCGGCGCACCCCGATGTTCGAGTTCGTCGTCAAGTCGATCCTCACCGAACACAACCTCGACACCGCCGAGGGGCGGGTGGAGGCGCTGCGCCGCACGGTTCCCGTGGTGGCCCGGATCAAGGAACGCACGCTGCGCGACAGCTACGCGGTGCAGCTGTCGCACTGGGTGGGCTGGGACGACATTCCGGCCGTGCGCCGGCGCGTGCAGGACGAGTCCCGGCGCGTCGCCCGCGGCGGCGACGAGAAGCCGCGCACCGCCGCGCCGCAACAGCGGGCGGAGACGGCCGCGGCGGGCACGGTCCTGCGCCGGCCCCGCCCCAACGATCCGGCGCTGTGGCCGCAGCGCGACGCCCTCAAGGCGGCGCTGCAGTACCCCGGCATCGCCGGCACCGTGTTCGATTCGCTGCCCGCCGAGACGTTCACCGACCCGGCCTACGCGGCGGTGCGCGAGGCTGTGGCCGCGGTCGGCGGGACGAGCGCGGGACTCGGCGGCGCGGAATGGGTGGACGCCGTCGGGCGCGCCGCCACCGACCCGATGGTGCACTCGCTGGTCATGGAACTCGCGGTGGACCCACTGCCCGCGGAGGAGGACCGGATGCCCCGCTACATCGGCGGGGTCCTCGCCCGGCTGCAGGAGGTCTGGGTGGGGGAGCAGGTCGCCGAACTCAAGTCCAAACTGCAGCGCATCTCCCCGGCCACCGAATCCGACGAGTTCCACTCGTTGCTCGGGGACCTCGTCGCGCTCGAGCAGTACCGGCGCAGCCTGCTCGACCAGGCCATCGGCGACACCAGCGGCGACGGCCTGGCCGGCTGAACTCACGCCACCCGCATCACCGCCGCAACTGGTCGCGGGGGACGAGGATCGTGGTCTGCTCGTCGAGCGGCTTCATCGGCTCGAGCTTCGGCTCCGGGCTGAGCGAGTCGGCCAGCTTCTGCCGGCTCACCTCGATCGCCTTCTTCGTCACCGGACTACCCGCGACCGCCTTCGCCGTCCTGCTGAGCTGTTCGTACCGGGCGCGGCCCGCCCGTGTCCCCAGGACGTAGCCCGCGGCAACCCCCACCAACAGTCCGATCAACGTCGTCTCCATTCAGCCGTGTCAACGTCCCACCCATCCTGCCCGATCCTCGCCCTCGGGCTCACAGGCAGGCGATTTGGTGCCGCGTCGGGTGGGGCGCTACAGTTCTTCACGCACCGCGGGAAACGGCGGAGCACCGCAGGACAATCCCCTGTAGCTCAATTGGCAGAGCATTCGACTGTTAATCGAACGGTTGCTGGTTCGAGTCCAGCCGGGGGAGCTCCAAGAAAACCCCTCCCACCCGATCTCGGGTGGGAGGGGTTTTCTCGTCTGCGCCGCCACGAAAGACGCTGGGTGTGACGGAAATTACAGGAGCCGTGTGGTGCCGCCGCGACGGGTCGGCGACAGCCCGCGCCGGGCGACACGGGGGTGACCCGCGACGCGGGCCGGCCGCCGCAGCCGGTAGCATTCGCCACACGTCGCGTACCTCCGGATGCGCGCGGACGGGGCGGTAGCTCAGTCGGTTAGAGCCGTGGACTCATAATCCATTGGTCGCGGGTTCGAGCCCCGCCCGCCCCACAATCGTCCCTGTTCAGGACGGTTTACGTCCGGCCTCGGTAGCCGAAACCTATGGATGTGGACGCCTTCGTCGCCGACGGCAGCTGCAAAGACGGCGCCCGGACTTGCGGAAGCTGTTGGAGTCGCTCAGCATCCCGGTCGACGAGGGAAAGGCCCAGATCGGCGACCGCTCGGCGATCGGGGACACACGGCGCTCGCGCAGAGCGTCGAGGGCAGCAGGTGGTCGACCCGGACCGGACGGCTGCTCGGGTGGTCACCGCGAAGTGGGGCGGTGGGTATGGACGGCATGGCCGGCGAGGTGGCGTGCGGTGTTGACCAACGCCACGTGGCTGAAGGCCTGGGGCACGTTGCCGAGCTGCCGACGGGCGTGGGGGTCGTACTCCTCGGCGAGCAGCCCGACGTCGTTGCGCACCGACAGCAACCGCTCGAACAGGGCGTGGGCGTCGCGAGTGCGGCCGGCGCCGTGCAGGGCGTCCGCGAGCCAGAAGCTGCAGGCCAGGAACGCTCCTTCCGGCTCGGCGATGCCGTCGACGTGTTCGAGCTCCGGCCGGTAACGCAGCAGGAAGCCGTCCCGGCTGAGCTCACGTTCGACAGTGGCCACGGTGCCCAGCACGCGGGGATCATCCCACGGCAGGAACCCGGTGCGGGGAATGAGCAGCGACGCCGCATCCACGCCGCGGCTGCCGTAGAACTGGGTGAAGGTGCCGCGGTGGGGATCGAATCCCTTCGTCAGGATCTCGGTTCGGATCTGTTCGCGCAGAACGCGCCAACGGTCGACCGGGCCGGGCAGACCGAACCGTTCGACCGCCCGGATACCGCGGTCGACCCCGGCCCACGCCATCACCTTGGAATGGACGAACGGGCGAGCCGGCCCGCGTACCTCCCACAGCCCGTTGTCGGGTTCCTGCCAGTGCCCTTCGAGAAAGTCCAGCAATGCCACCTCGATGTCCCAGGCCGGGTCACCGCGAAGGCCGCTCTGCCGGGCCAGGTGCAGACCGTCGAGCACCTCACCCCACACGTCGAGCTGGAACTGCCCGGCGGCGGCGTTGCCGATGCGCACGGGCACGGAGGCCTCGTAGCCGGACAGCCACGGCACCTCGTATTCCGGCACCCGCCGGGCCCCGTCGAGCTGGTACATCATCTGCAGGTCCGCCGGATTCCCGGCCACCGCCCGCACCAGCCAGTTCCGCCAGGCCCGGGCTTCGGCGACGAATCCGCAGCCGAGAAGGGCCTGCAGGGTGAAGGTGGCGTCCCGCAGCCAGCAGTACCGGTAGTCCCAGTTGCGGCTGCCGCCGATCTGCTCGGGCAGCGAGGTGGTGGCCGCGGCCAGAATCCCCCCGGTCGGCCGGTAGGTCAAGGCCTCGAGCGTGATCAGGGAACGGTGCACGGCCTCGGGGTACTCACCGGTGTAGTCGCACCGCTCGATCCACTCCGTCCAGTACGCCTGGGTGTCGGCGATCGCCTGCAGGGCGTCGAGCGGGCGGGGGGTGTGCCCGTAGGACAAGGCATAGGTCAGCACGAACGGGACGCTCTCGCCGGCGCGGACCTCGAACTGCGCGGTGGTTCTCATGTCGTGGCCGTGCAACGGCACCGGGGTGCGCAGCCAGGCCGCATCCGGCCCGGCGACCGCGGTCAGGGATCCGGGCACGCGGCGCACCCACGGGACGACGTGACCGTAGTCGAACCGCAGCCGCAGCTCGGTGTTCATCCGCACCGACCCGGCCAGGCCTTCGACGACTCGGACGACGTCGGCGGCCTCGGCCCGCACCGGCATGCAGTCGGTGACCCGCACCGTCCCGGTGGCGGTGACCCACTCGGTGTCCAGGACGAGAGTGTCGCGGCGGTACGCCCGCCGGGTGCACAGACCGCCGTCGGCGGGGGCGAGCAGCCATCGTCCGGCCTCGTCGTCACCGAGCAGCGCCGCGAAACACGCCGGGGAATCGAACCGGGGCAGGCACAACCAGTCGATCGAGCCGTCCCGGCCCACCAGCGCGGCGGTGTGCAGATCACCGATCAACGCGTAGTCCTCGATGCGCTGCTGCATCACCCGTCGACCTTCCCGATGTTCGGCCCACGGCCCCTGCCGGTGTGCACGATGCCCGACCGTGGCCGCGGCGCAGCCGTCCCCGGCGCGCTGTGCCCGTCCAGTATGCCGAGCCCGACAGAACCGGCGGGCGAGGTCGGTCGACCTGGTGTCGGTGCACGCCGGCGAGCCGATCATCGAAAGATGCTGCCGGCGATGATCGCCGGGGTGGGTGACGATCGGTACTCTCCGTGCAACCCCCCGCGCCGGTGAGGCCGATCGTTGCCACCGGATCCGGGATGGAATGGCGACGGCTGACCTTGGCAACCGTGACGCCCGGCCGGGTGCGTCACAAATCCAGGACCAGAGTGGGGCTGTGGGCGCGGGAGATGCACGGATACATGACCCCGAGCCGATCCTTGCCCGGGGTGTGCGGCACCGCGTCGAGATGCTCGACCTCGCCGGCCAATACCCGAGTCTCGCACGCCCCGCACACGCCCTCCCGGCACGAGGCCATTACCGGTACACGAGCGTTCTCGAGCGCTTCGAGCACGGACTGGCTCTCCGACACGTGCACGTGACGATTGCTGCGGCTGCAGGTGACATCGATCGGCCGACGCGGACCAGGGGACTGTCCCGGTGCCGCGGTGAACCGTTCGATGTGCAGGCGTGCGGGCGATACCCGGGCGACGACCTCGTCGATCATCGCCGCGGGGCCGCAGCAGTACACCGCGCCGGCGGTGGCAGCGGCGAGGATGGGGGCAAGGTCGAGGCGGCTGCCGGTTTCGTCGTGGGCATGGATACTCACGTTCTGCGGCCATCGCTGCTCGAGTTCCTCGCAGAACGCCATGGTGGCTCGGCTGCGACCGAGGTAGATCAGCCGCCATCGGCGGTGCGCCGGCAGCGATTCGATCATTGCCTTGATCGGGGTGATCCCGATGCCCCCGGCCAGGAAGAGATAGTCGTGTGCGGGTTCGAGCGGAAAGTGGTTCTCCGGCGGGCCGACGTACAGGACCGTGCCGGGGCGGGCGCTGGCGTGCAACCAGGAACTGCCACCCCGGGAGTGCGGCGCCCGGTGCACCGCGATCCGGTATCGGGTGCGGTCGGCGGGGTCGCCGCACAGCGAGTAACGGCGCTGGAGGCCGTGGGGCAGGTACACGGTCACATTCGATCCGGGTGTCCACACGGGCAGCTCGCCCCCGTCGCGGGCGGTCAGGTCGATGCCGACGATGCCGGAGGCCAGCAGATGCGTAGCGCCTACGGTCATCGGCTGTGGTGCCGACCGCGGCCGCCGCGGTGTCCGACGGGACGCGGGGGGCCGACCGCCACCGGTCAAAACACGCGTCAGCACGGCCACCATCGTCGAGACCACCAGGATCAAGGCGACAAGTCGATATCCCCAGGCGCCGGCGTCGGTGCCGGACCATCCGGCGTGGAAAGACACGAGCACCACTGCGGCATAGCTGCCGTAGTGCAGGCGCTTCCACCACCGCGGCGACATGCGTGCCCGGAGCAGCGAGGACCCGTAGACGGCGAGCAGGAGATAGAACGCCACGACGCCCAGGGCTACCGGCCAGGGCCGGTAGCCGGCGGAGAGCGGGACGAGCACGTCGGTGAGGGAGAACCGGGACCACGAGTCGAGCACGAGTGAGAACATGTGCAGGCCGGTCATGATCAGGGCGGTGCCCCCGAGCCAGCGATGCAGATCCTGCAACCACGCCGGGTTGGCGACCGTCTGCGGGATTCGCGTCGACAGCAGCACTCCCCACAGCACCGCGACGGTCAGGCTGACCCAGGCGACGAGGGCGCTGGCGCGGGTGACGTACCACCACAGGTGCAGATCGCTCATTCGAAATCGCTCCAGTTCACGGAACGCCGTTGTCGCCGGTCGGCGGACAGCACCAGGGCGGCACCGCCGAGACGCGGGACCTGCCCCAGCAGGGCCTCGGGTTCTCGGACGAAGGCGAGCTTGGTCAAGGCCTCGGCTCGTGCGCCGCTGCCGGCGACGACGGTGGCGGTCACCGTCGAGGTGACAGCGCTGACGCCGGTGGCCGGGTCGATCAGGTGGTGGGCAGGACCGGTGGCGCCGGTCCACATGCGCACCAGGCGGCTCGAGGTGGCCACGGCCCCACGCGTCAACCGCACGACGGTCAGCAGCTCACCGGTGAAAGGGTCCTCGATGCCGATGCTCCAGGCGCCGCCGTCGGGCGCGGCTCCGGCGACGACGAGGTCTCCGCCGACTTCGACGAGGACGCCGTCGGCGCCGCGGTCGAGGACGAACTCGGTGAGCATGTCGGAGGCCAGTCCTTTGCCGAGCCCCCCGGGGTCGAGGGTGGTGCCGACAGAAAGCCGCACGAGAGGACCGTCGATGTCGATGTCGGTCATGGATCCCGGCCAGGTGGCGGTGTCGGGCAGCATGGTAGTCCGGGTCGGGTCGGTGCTGCTGGTGGCGTAGCCGGCGGCGACCAGCTGCGGCAGCGTGGTCGGGTCGAAGGCGCCGTCGGTCAGCGCCCAAGCGCGGATCAGTTCGCGCACCAGGCGGACGGTGCAGGAGCGGACCTGCACCGGTCGCCCCTGCGCCCAGTTCAGCCGCCAGACGTCGCTGGTGTCGAGGAACCGGCTCCACGCCTGTTCGAGTTCGTCCAGCAATGCGAAGCAGTCGTCGACGAGACCCGGTGGCCCGCCGACCACCGTGATCGCCGCGGTGCCGCCCATAGCGGGGCGACGGTCCTGCCGGACGGCCCGCATCGTCGTCGCCTCGCTGCCGGCTCGGGCGCCGGCCGCGCCGGCATGCGGAGGAGAAGCCATCTCAGCCGCCTGATCCGCGGGAGACGCCGTGTGGAGCAGTCACGGCGCTGCGGCCGGTAGCCGGCGCGGGCACTGCGGCCGTGTCCGCTCGATCGGACACGCCGCCGGTAGCAGCGGTCGAGGAAGCGGCCCCGCCGACCTGGCCGGGGTCGGCGCCGGAGTCGGCGAAGCGATCGGGGGCATTGGCGGCCATGGCGGACACGATGGCGAGCACGGCACCGCCGGACAGGATCGAGGCGGTGATCTTGGACCGATGCGCCGGCGACCGCCCCGACAGGTTCGGGTCAGTCGTCGGGTTCATGCTCGGTCCTGTCCGGCTCCTCGTGATCCTCGCTCGACGGCGGTTCGTGTTCGCGCGTCGGTACCGCCGTGCGGGTCGACGTGGGGGTCGTTGCCGGAGTCGGGGCGGAGATGCTCGGTGCCCCGGAAGTGGGACTGCTGGGGACGAGTACCTCGTTCGCGCGTCCGATGTCACTGTTCGAGGAGGTGCTCAGGATCCGGGTGTTGACGGCCAGGGCGGCTGCTCCGATCGCCAGGACAAATAGCACGGCAACAGCCACCGCCACTTTCGATCTCATGTCTTCACCGTAGGGACGGATCGGCGAAGGATGGTCCCGCAAAGATCCAAGATTCGTCCAAGATCACTCGAGGGTTCGTCCCCCGGCGGTGGTCGGATCGACGCCCGGCTCGGTGCGAGCCGATAATTCGGGGCATGCAGGTGCTCGTGGTCGAAGACGACGAATCCGTCGCCGCCGGGGTGTGCGACGGGTTGACCCGTGCGGGGTTCGACGCCCGGTGGGTGGCTACCGGCGCCGATGCCGTCGCGGCGGTGTCCGAGTCGGGCCCGGAGTTCGTCCTGCTCGATCTGGGGCTACCGGACATGGACGGCACCGACGTCTGTCGCACCATTCGCGCCCGGTCGCCGATTCCGATCATCGTGCTCAGCGCCCGCGGGGAGGAAATCGACCGGGTTCTGGCATTGGAATTGGGCGCCGACGACTACGTGGTCAAACCGTTCGGAATGCGCGAACTCATCGCCCGTATCCGCGCCGTCGGACGGCGGGTCGGCGCACCCGGGGAGACAGCCCACGAGCACACCGGCATCCGCACGATCGGGGGCCTGACCCTCGACCGCCGTACTCGACGGGTGCACCTGAAGGAACGAGAGATCCACCTGACGCCGAAGGAATTCGATCTGCTCAGCTACCTGTCCGAGGATCCCGGTGCGGTGTACCGGCGCTCGGACATCCTGCACCAGGTGTGGGGTGCCAACTGGTACGGCACCACCAAGACCGTCGATGCCCATGTGGCCGCCCTCCGTAAGAAGCTCGGCGACCCCTGCTGGATCGAAGCAGTCCGCGGGGTCGGCTTCCGGCTCGGGGATCGTCCGTGAGATGGCGGTTGATGGCCGCGTTCATGGCCGTCACCTTCGTCGTGGTGGTAGTACAGGACGTCCCGCTCGGCAACTACCTGATGCAGGTCGAACGCGAACGCATCACCACCTCCCTCGAGCGGGACGCGTTCTTGCTCGCCGGCCGCAGCGAGGACACTCTCGAAGCCAGGACCGGAATCGATCCGGCACTGGCCGCCGACACCCGGCGCTATCACCGTGCCAGCGGCGCCCGGGTGGTGATCGTCGACGCCGACGGCACCGCCGTGCTGACCTCCGACGACGACCAATCCAGCGCCGGCGCCTCCTATCTGTCCCGCCCAGAGATCAGTGCGGCACTGTCGGGACAGATCACCTCGGGCCAACGCCGTTCGGACAGTCTCGGCACGGACCTGCTGTACGTGACGGTCCCGGTTCTCAGCGGCGAGAGCGTCGTCGGCGCTGTGCGGCTGACCTACCCAGCCCAGGTGGTGACCGACCAGGTCCACCGGCAACTACGCATGCTCTGGCTCGTCGCCGGCATCACCGTGCTCCTGGCCGGAATCGTGGCCGTCCTCATCGCCGGCCCCGTCACCCGCCGTTTGCAGCAGCTGCGCCGCACCACCGAACAACTCGCCGAAGGCGACCTGGCGGCACGCACCCCCGAGCACGCCGGGGCGCCGGAGATCCGCAGCCTGGCTCGCTCGTTCAACCGGATGGCCGACCGGCTCGAGTACCTGCTGCGCCAGCAACGCGCGTTCGCCGGCGATGCCTCCCACCAGTTGCGCACCCCGTTGACCGCCCTGCGCCTGCGCGTCGACAGCGCAGCCGACCTCGTCGAGTCCGATCCCGATGCTGTCCGCAGCACCCTCGCCTCGGCCCAGGACGAGGCCCTGCGGCTACAGCACATCATCGATGCACTCCTGGTGCTCAGCCGCGCCGACGACGCCGGCACCGCACCCCAGCAGATCGACCTGGCCGAGATCGCGCGCACGCGCGTCGAACAATGGGCACCGCTCGCCGACGAATCCGACGTCCGGCTCACCGTGACAGCACCCACGGCCGCGCTCACGTTCGCCGTGCCCGGCGCCGCCGAGCAGATCATCGACAACCTCCTCGACAACGCCCTGGCAGTGTCCGACCCCGGATCCACCATCGAGGTCACCGTCGCCCCGGTCGCCGCCGCCGATGTCGTCGACTTGCACGTCCTGGACCAGGGCCCCGGCCTGTCCCCGCAGGACTGCCTCCGGGCCTTCGATCGGTTCTGGCGTGCCCGCACCGACACCGAAGGCAGCGGACTGGGCCTGGCCATCGTCGCGCAACTTGCCCGTGCCAGCGGAGCCACCGCCGAGCTGCTACCTCGCACCCCGAACGGGGGCCTCGATGCCCATATCCGGTTTCGTGCGCCCGCGTGCCGTTAGCAGAACTGCACCACCGACCCCGCAGGGACCACGTGCATCGACGAAGAACGCGTGCGCACACCCTCGCACCACCGTGCCGGTAGCGTCGGTGACAGCGGAGCAGTGCGCCGTGGCGGCGATGGGCGAGAGCGTTCGAAATCCCACCGGTTTCCCACCATCCACATCGAAACCGGACATCGGAATCGGTGCCGCCCGTTTCTCGCCACTGCCGTCCACCCAGTCCTACCGGCCTGCTGGATGGTTCGGTGCCCGCCGGGAAAAGTCTGAATTCGCTTGCCTCATAATCGATTCGGTCGCGAATTTGGGCCCGCCCGGCCCGCCGTTTTCCCGGCCCGGAAGTCGGCACCGGGCGCTCGGGCCGGACGAAACGTGGACGGTGGCGGCGCAGGTGCCGGCGGACCCTCCGGGATTTCGACCGTCACACTCCCTGGAGCCGGATCTGCTGGAAGGCGACGGCATGCTGCACGCCGATGCGCGCTCCGGCCGCCGCGGTGAACTCGTGCAGGAATGCCGCGGGATCGAAGTCCCGGCCCAGTCCGTCCAGATAGGACCGGTGGGCGCGCAGTGACTCGATACCGGCGTCGAGGCTCTCGGTGACGTCGACGGCGTGCGAAGGCTGGTTCGCGCCCATGAGGTACACGAGGCCGACCTCGTCCCACGGTGGCAGGTTCTCGTCGAGCAGCTCGGGGAAGATCCAGCGGTTGCCGGCGTCGCGCGCGGCATCGAGCACCGCGACGCCCACGGCGCGGTGGTCGGCCTGGTTGATGATCCGACCACCGTTCAGGCCGTAGGTCGGCTCGTACGTGGCGGTGATCAACACCTCCGGACGGAACCGCCGGATCTCGCGGGCTATGGCGCGGCGCAGGTCGAGTCCGTATTCGACGACACCGTCGCGGTATCCGAGGAACGTCACGTCCTCGACGCCGACCACGGCGGCGGCGTCGAGTTGCTCGCGGCGTCGCAGCGGTGCCGCCTCGGCGGGAGTACGGCCGTCGATGCCGGCCTCGCCGTCGGTGGCGATGACGTAGGCCACCGACTTGCCCGACCGGGTCCAGCGGGCGATGGCGCCGGCGGCGCCGTACTCGAGGTCGTCGGGATGGGCGACGACGGCCATTGCGCGGTTCCAGTTCTCGGGCAGCGGGGCCAAAGTGGTGTTCATGACGGCACCTTTCGTGACAGTGGCTGGGTCTTCTTTCCGACGTTGCAGCGGCGCGAGGGACGCATCCTCGGGGCGCGGGTGCCGGTGGGTGCGTCCGTCGGGGGCGGCAGTCGTCAGTAGGGAGGACACACGGTGACGAGAATCCGCGGTGGATTCCCGGGCCGGTGTCCCGATTTCGAGGAGTGACCACCATGCCTGCTACCCGAGTCCAGCTCGCTCTCAACGTCGAGGACATCACCGCGGCGACCGAGTTCTACACCGCGCTGTTCGGGGTGTCCCCGCACAAACAGCGCCCCGGGTACGCCAACTTCGCGATCGAGGATCCCCCGCTGAAGCTGGTGCTGATCGAGAATCCCGGTGCGCGCGAACGCCTGAACCACCTGGGGATCGAGGCGGCCGGCTCCGAGGAGGTGTCCGGAGCGCTGGCCCGGTTCCGCGCCGCCGGTCTGACCGCCACGGTGGCCGAGCAGGATCTGTGCTGCCATGCCGTGCAGGACAAGGTGTTCGTCGACGCGCCGGACGTGCCCAACGGGTGGTGGGAGTACTACGCCGTCACCGACGACAACCCCGCCAACCCGGACGGGCTGACGGGCTCGGCGTGTGCGGTTGCGTGCGCGAGTGAGGACAGCCCGGTCGCGGGTGCCTGCTGCGGCTGACAGCACTCGCCCCGGTGGGCCGTCCTGCGACGGCACACCGGGGCGCGCCGGATCAGCGGGGGCTGCCGGCGCAGCGGCAGTCGGTCGGGGCGGTGTAGTCCATCGGCATCCCGTGGGCATCGAGGGTCAGCGCGCAACACCGTCCGAGCAGCTCGGCCAGCTTCCGCCGGCCGCGTTGGACGCGGGACTTCATTCCGGACACGGATACGCCTTCGAGGGCGGCGGCGTCGGCCTGGGTCAGTCCTTCGAGGTCGGTCAGCTCGACGGCTCGGCGCTGCTCGGGGGAGAGCCCCTCGAGCAGCGGGCGCAGGCAGGTGGCCAGCTCCCGCAGCGTGGTCGCCGCGTCGTCGTCCCATTCCTGCCCGGCCTGGTCGGGTGCATCGCCGGTGAGCGGCGCGAGCCGGTCCCGATCCCGGGCGGCCCGGCGGTAGTCGTCGATGATCGCGCTGCGGGCGATCCGATACACCCACCGGATCAGGTGCTCGCGGTCCTCGACACGGCCGAGGTTCTTGTGGACGCGCAGCAGGATCTCGCCGAGCACGTCGTCGGCGCGGTCCGGATCCGCGATCCGCCGGTGCACGAAGGCGCGGAGCTGCGCACCGAACTCGCGCCAGACGGCTTCGGTGGTCATGGCTTCGGTGGTCCTGGCTTCGGTGGTCACGGCGTCCGCGCCGGCCGCGGAACTGGTCGATGCCCTGGTCATGGTCTGGTCCTCCGGGGAAGGGGCGCTGTACGGGCGGTGTCCCTCACAGACGACGGTACCGGCGAAAGGACGCAGGTCCCCTGCCGAAGTCGCCGGTGCCGGCACGCCCCGTCCGGGTCGGGTGTGCGTCCCCGCGGTGGCGGTGACGTCTGTGTGGATGCCAGTGCGGGGCACGGTCCCGCAACACCGGACGAAGGAGTAACCATGACCGGCACCGTGGAACGTGACGCCGACCGGGCGCTGAAGGCCAAGCACCGGGCGCTGTGGGCGGCCGGGAACTATCCGGCGGTCGCGGCCGACCTGATCCCGACGTTCGGCCCGACGCTCGTCGCCGCGGCCGGGGTGACGGCGGGCCGGCGGGTGCTCGACGTGGGCGCCGGATCCGGCAACGCTGCCATCCCGGCCGCCGAACGGGGCGCGATCGTCACCGCCGCCGACCTGACGCCGGAGTTGTTCGTCGCGGGCCGCACAGCCGCGGCGGAGCGGGGCGTGGACCTCGAGTGGGTGGAAGCGGACGCCGAGGCCCTGCCGTTCCCCGACGGCAGCTTCGACGTCGTGCTCTCGAGCGTGGGGGCGATGTTCGCACCCCACCACCAGGCCGTCGCCGACGAGCTGCTCCGCGTGTGCCGGCCGGGCGGGACGATCGCGATGATCAACTGGACGCCGGAGGGCTTCATCGGTCAGCTGTTCCGGCTCATGGCCCCGTATGCGCCGCCACCGCCGCCCGGCGCTTCGCCGCCCCCGCTGTGGGGCGACGAGCAGCACGTCCGGGAGTTGTTCGGCGATCGGATCACCGACCTGAGCATGGATCGCCGAATCGTGGTGATGGACCACAGCGCGGATCCGACCGAGTTTCGCGAGTACTGGAAGCACAACTACGGTCCGACGATCGCGGTGTACCGGTTCAACGCCGTGGACCCCGACCGGACCGCAGATCTCGACCGGAAGTTCCTGCAGTTCCTCACCGACTGGAACCGAGCCGGGCAGCCCGGCCGGACCGCGTACGACGCCGAGTACCTGCTGCTCACCGCCCGCAAGAGGTAGCCGGCCCGGTCGGTGCGGGCGTTCACCGCAGCGCCACGCCGACCTCGTGCGGCCGCGGCAGTAGTGCCGAAGGGGAGAAGCAGCAGGGGTGCCGAAGAGGAGAGAACAGCAGGGGTGCCGAAGGGAGAAAGCGAAGCCCCGCCGGCTTCGCGCGTCGTCGCCGGCGGGGCAGGGCCACTGTGCAGGGGGGATAGCGGCCGGATCCGAGCGTATTCGGCCTGCGGGGCGATGTGAAGTAGAACGGCCCATTCGGGTAGGGCATAAGGTCCCGATCGGTGCAATTCGGGCGACCTTCGGCGATGTGGCTCTCGCTTCGGGCTCGGTTCAACCCCGTTTCGTCCGCCGCCCCGCGTCGCGGACGTCCGTGTAGCTGTCCAGGATCTCGTGGATCTCGGCGATGGCCTTCCGGCGCGAGCCGGCATCCGCGATGCGCGCGAGCTGCTGTTTGAGGCTCACCGCAAGTTCGGCGTAGTCGTTCTGCCAATCGCGGCCGGTCAGGCGTGGCATATCCGCGCGGGCGGGGTGTATTCGCGTGGCCGGGGTGCCGGGCGCCAACAGGTAGCCTTCCCCCATCGCCGGGGTGATGATCGACAGCGAAGGGTCGACCTCCCGCACCAGTTCGGCCAGCGCAGCGACTGCCTCCGGTTCGCCGTGCGCGAGGAACAGGCTGCCCGACACGGGGCTGCGCGCCTTGATCCAGTCCAGCAGTTCGGTCTGATCGGCATGGGCGGAGTAGCTGTCGATCCGGCGGATCTGCGCTCGCACGTCGATGTCCTGACCCGAGATGCGGACGCGCTTCGCGCCGTCGAGGATCACGCGGCCCAGCGAGCCCTGCGCCTGGAAACCGACGAACAGGATCGTCGAATCCCGGCGGTGGAGATTGTGCTTCAGGTGATGACGGATGCGTCCCGCCTCGCACATGCCCGAGGCGGCGATGATGATCGCGCCCGACATGTCGTTGATCCGCTTGGAGACGGCAGCGTCGTCGACGTAGTGGATCGCGGGATGGCGGAAGATGTCCTTCCCCTCGAGGTCCTCGAGCTCGCCCGCATGCTCGGCGAACACCGAGGTGGCGCGGTTGGCGAGCGGTGAGTCGACGAACACCGGCACCGCGGGGATGCGGTTCTCGTCGGCGAGGTGTGCGATGTCGAGCAGCAGCTCCTGCGTCCGTTCCAGCGCAAAGGCGGGGATGACGAGATTACCGCCGTGCCCGACGGCCCGGTGGATCTCCTCTTCGAGCAGGTCGCGTCGCTGGTCGATCGTCATCCGCACCCGAGTCCGATTGCCGTAGGTGGATTCGCAGACGACATGGTCCGATCCGGATGGGCCCTCGGGATCGGGGTGGAACGCCTTCTGCGCGGGGCCGAGGTCGCCGGAAAAGAGCAGGCGCACGCCCCCCGCCTCGATCTCCGCCGATGCGGCACCCAGGATGTGCCCCGCGTTCCACAGTCGCGCACGAAAGCCCGCGGCGGGCTCGAACCACTCCTCGAGTGCGACCGCACGGGTCTGCCCCCACGCGGCGAGCGCATCCTCCTCGGTGTAGAGCGGGACGAACCGCTTCTCACGCGTGCGATCGCGCCGCCGGTTTCGCCGCTCGGCCTCGAATTCCTGGATGCGCCCGGCATCGGCGAGCATGAATTCCAGCAGGTCGGCGCTCTGGCCGGTGCAGAAGATCGGTCCGTCGAAACCCTGCGCCACCAGCTTGGGCAACAGGCCGCAATGATCGATGTGGGCATGGGTGAGGACCACGGCGTCGATCTCGTGCGGCGCGAACGCGAAGTCGCTGTGGTTCAGCTCCTCGAGGCTGCGTGAGCCCTGGAACAGGCCACAGTCCACCAGGATCCGCGTGTCGCCGAGGGCGACCTCCATGCACGAGCCGGTCACCGTCTTCGCGGCACCGTGGAAGACGAGAGTCGGATGTTGCCTCACGCGCAGCTCCTACGGAATCGCCCGCCGAAATTGCAGGTACGACAGCCAAGCTATCCGAACATCCGGGTCGGGCAGCCCTGCTTGGAAATCTCGCGGCTTCGGCGGCGCCGGTCGGGCCCGGAGGTCTTCACCCGCGGCTTCACCCCGGGCCGTGAATATCACCCCGGCTATCACCCTCGTCGGCCGTTACGTCCGCCGGCGGCCGGTCGATGGACATCGTGGTGGCGCCGGGCACCCCGACGCTCGGCGTCACCGCATACCGGACGCCCCCGCCTCGAGCAGACGGGGCGGGGGTGTTCGTCGCGTCAGTCCCGCGAGTCCGCGCACACGCCGGTGCGGAGTCGCTCGCCGCGTGCCGCACGGTGCGGTGATCGCCGTGGCCCGTTCGTCCGCCGCGGGGCGGACCGCGGCGACCGGTGCTCGGCTCTGAGGGCGATCGCTGCCCCGACGATCGTGGCAACCACCGCAGCAACGGCCACCCACGCGACGAGCAGCGACGCGATCACGTTCATGCCGTCTACACCGCTGCCGGACGGCCGAGGGTTACGCGGTTCCCGAGCTTCACCCTGCGATTCACCCTGGTCCGAGTCCTGTTCGCGCGGTCGGTCCGGTTTGCCCCGGCCGGCGGGGAGGGTTCGGTGACCGTGGGCGGAGTCCTGGGGGGCGGTCCGGCTTTCGGCTGCCGTGTCCATGCGGAGTCCCCACCCGGGACCGGGCGGGGACCCGGCAGCGCGCCACACATAGAACCTGTTCCAATTTCGCCGTCTTGTGGCTATGGTCACATGCGTACACACGCACTGTGACGGAGGGCGATGCAGATGAAGACCAAGGGCGCGATCCTGTGGGGTCTCAACGAGCCGTGGTCGGTGGAGGAAATCGAGATCGGCGACCCGGTCGCGGGTGAGGTGCAGATCCGCATGGAGGCGGCGGGCATGTGCCACTCGGACCACCACATCGTCACGGGAGCGACGCCCATGCCGTCCTTCCCGGCGATGGGTGGCCACGAGGGGTCCGGTGTCATCACCAAGGTCGGCGAGGGAGTCGTGGGCCTCGAAGTCGGCGATCACGTCGTCCTGTCCTTCATTCCGGCCTGTGGCCGCTGCCCGTCGTGCGCCACCGGCCACTCGAACCTGTGCGACCTCGGCGCCGGCCTGCTCAGCGGCATGGCCATCTCCGACGGCACCTACCGGATCCGGGCACGCGGCCAGAACGTGATCCCGATGTGCCTGCTCGGTACCTTCGCGCCCTACATGACGGTCAACCAGACCCAGGTCGTCAAGATCGACAAGGACATCCCGTTCGAGCTGGCCGCCCTCGTCGGCTGCGGCGTGCCCACCGGCTGGGGGTCGGCCACCCACGTCGCAGACGTCAAGCCCGGTGAGGCTGTCGCCGTCATCGGCATCGGGGGTGTGGGGATGAGCGCGCTGCAGGGCGCCGTCGCATCCGGGGCGCGGCAGATCTTCGCGATCGACCCCGTGCCGTGGAAGCGGGAGCAGGCCCTGAAGTTCGGCGCGACGCACGCCTACGCGTCGATGGCCGAGGCGCTCATGCCGATCATGGAGACCACCTGGGGCCGCATGGCGGACAAGACGATCATCACCGTGGGCGAGATGCGCGGCGAATACGTCGAGGAGGCCCTGCAGCTGACGGCGAAGAACGGCCGCTGCGTGGTCACCGCGATGGGGCATATGACGGACATGGACGTGAAGCTGAACGCGTTCCTGTTCGCGATGCTGCAGAAGGATCTGCAGGGCAACATCTTCGGCGGCTGCAACGCGCGGGTCGACATCCCCAACCTGCTGGCGATGTACAAGTCCGGACAGCTCAACCTCGCGGACATGGTCACCCGCACCTACACCCTCGAACAGATCAACGACGGCTACCAGGACATGCTCGACGGGAAGAACATCCGCGGCGTCATCAAGTACACCGACGCCGATCGGTGATCGCGCGGTAGCCTGCGCCGTCTTCTAGGCTGGGTACGTGAACAGCCTGGACGCGATCTCCGACTGGCCCGTCGACCACGCCGCCGCCGCGGTTCTCACCCGCGGCGGCGGTGTCGTCGCCGGGCACGGCGACCAGTTGCGGCTCTACCGTCTCGCGTCGGTCACCAAGCCGCTCGTCGCCTACGCGGTCCTCGTCGCCGTGGAGGAGGGTGCGGTCGAGCTCGATCAGCCCGCCGGTCCGGCGGGGTCCACCGTCCGCCATCTGCTGGCACACGCGTCGGGACTCGCCTTCGACGAACGCCGGGCGCAGGCCGAGCCCGGGCGCAAACGGATCTACTCGAGCGCGGGCTTCGAGATCCTCGCGGAGCTCGTCGCGGGTGAGACCGGCATCCCGTTCCCCGAATACCTCACCCAGGCCGTCTTCGAGCCGCTCGGCATGCGGGAATCGTCGCTGCCGGGACCCGCCGGGCACGGGGGACAGTCGTCGCTCGCCGACCTGACGCACTTCGCCGCGGAGCTGCTCGCGCCCCGCCTGGTGTCCGCGCAGACTCTCGCGGAGGCCACCCGGGTGCAGTTCCCGGGGCTCGACGGGATCGTGCCCGGATACGGCATGCACAAGCCCAACGACTGGGGGCTCGGGTTCGAGATCCGCGGCCGGAAGAACCCGCACTGGACCGGTTCGGCCAATTCGCCCGAAACGTACGGGCACTTCGGCCAATCCGGTACATTCCTGTGGGTCGATCCCCGCGCGGAGATCGCGTGTGTCGCGCTGACCGACAGGGCTTTCGGCGACTGGGCCAAGCCGCGGTGGCCGGCCCTCGCGGACGACGTACTCACCGAATTCTCAAATTCCTCATCCGTTCCCTAGCGAAACAGGAGTAACACAGGCAGACTGTCCCCTGTCGCCATGCGCGACCGCTTCGATGTCAGGCCGTTGGGGAAGACGTCCCTCGTCGAAGTGGAGGTGTGTAGTGCGCGCGTCGAACCAGTTCGCGGATGCGACGACCGGGGTGGTCTACATCCACTCGTCGCCTGCTGCGGTCTGCCCGCATATCGAATGGGCACTGGCCGCCACCCTCGATTGCCGTCCGGATCTCACCTGGATCGGTCAACCGGTCGACGTCGGACAACTGCGCACGACTGTGAACTGGGCGGGTCCCGTGGGGACCGCCGCACGCCTCGTCGACGCCCTCCGGGTGTGGCCGATGATCCGCTTCGAGATCACCGAGGACCCCAGCGACGGCGTCGACGGCGAGCGCTACAGCCACGTGCCGGGACTGGGGCTGTGGCGCGGCAACACGAGCGCGAACGGGGACGTCGTGGTCGGAGAGATGCGGCTGCGGGCGCTGCTCGCCGGCGGCAACATCGAGGAGGAACTGACCCGGGTGCTGGGAACGGCCTGGGACGAGGCGCTCGAGCCCTACCGCAGCGGCGGCGAGGGCGCCGAGGTGACCTGGTTGCGCCGGAACGTGGGGTAGGCCGCTGCGCGGCCGGTGCGTCCTTTGGGCTGCTGGGGCAACCCGAAAGACGCACCGGCCGCGCAGCCGCCTACAGCGGGATGTTCTTGTGGCGGCCGCGGCACGCGGGAGCCGCGGCCAGCGCCTGGGCGAGGGTGCTGCGGGTCGTCGCCGGATCGATCAGTTCGTCGACGACGCCGATCGACATCGCCCGGCCCACGCCGCCGGCGATGGCCTCGTGCTCGGCGGCGAGACGGTCGTGCAGTGCCTCCCGCTCCTCCTCCGGCGCCGCGGCCAGGGCCCGCTTGTGCAGGATGCCCACCGCCGCCTTGGCGCCCATCACGGCGACCTCGGCGTCCGGCCAGGCGAACACGGCGGTCGCGCCCAGTGCGCGCGAGTTCATCGCGATGTAGGCGCCGCCGTAGATCTTCCGGGTCACCAGCGTCACGCGGGGCACCTCGCACTCGGCGAATGCGTGCAGCAGCTTGGCTCCGCGACGGACCACGCCCTCCCACTCCTGGCTCACGCCGGGCAGGTAGCCGGGCACGTCGACGATGACGACGAGGGGAACGCCGAAGGCGTTGCACAGGCGCACGAAACGCGCGGACTTCTCCGCGCTGACGGAGTCCAGGCAGCCGCCGAGACGCAGCGGATTGTTCGCGATGACGCCGACCGTGCGTCCGCCGAGCCGGCCGAAGCCGGTGACGACGCTCCGGGCCCATCCGGCCTGCAGTTCCTCGAAGGTGGACTCGCCCTCGACGTTGTCGAGCAGCTCGTGCACGATCGGGCGGACATCGTAGGCGCGGCGGGGGGATTCGGGCAGCAGCGCCCGCAGGTCGGTGTCGCCGCGACGGGCGGCGTCGAGGTCGAACTCGCCCTGCTCGGCGAGCATCGACACGAGGCGACGGGCCCGGTGCAGGGCGTCGTCCTCGTCGTGGGCGGCGATGTGGGCGACGCCGGACTTCTTGGTGTGGGTGTCCGGCCCACCGAGGGATTCCATGTCGACCTGCTCGCCGGTGACGCTGCGCACCACGTCGGGGCCGGTGACGAAGATGCGGGCCTCGGGCGCCATGATGACGATGTCGGTGAGTGCGGGGCCGTAGGCGGCGCCGCCCGCCGCGAAGCCGAGAACCACGGAGATCTGGGGGATCCGGCCGGAAGCGCGGACCATGGCCTCGAAGATCAGGCCGACGGCATGGAGGGAGTCGACGCCCTCCGCGAGCCGAGCGCCGCCCGAGTGCCACAGCCCGACGATCGGGACGTCCTGTTCGAGGGCCGTGTCGATGGCGTCGACGATGTGCTTGCAGCCGTCCACGCCCATGGCGCCACCCATCACGGTGGCGTCCGAGCAGTACGCGACGGTCCGGACGCCGTCGATGGAACCGATCGCGGCGAGCATGCCGGACTTGTCCCGGGGGTGCAGCAGGCTCAGGGTGCCCGCGTCGAACAGTCGCTCGAGCCGCCGGAGCGGATCGCGGGGGTCGACGGCGGCGTCGCGCGTCTGAGCAGGTTCCAGGACGGTCATCGCGTTCTCCTCGGGCAAGGCAAGAGCGGGGGATGGGCGCCGGGGGTGGGGGTCCCGTGACGAGACCCCCACCCCGACGGCGAGCGAAGTCCGGTCGGGTCAGGCCCGGCCGAACGCGAGCGCAACGTTGTGCCCACCGAAACCGAACGAGTTGTTCAGCGCGAAATCGATCCGGCCGTAACGGGCTTCGCCCTTCACGACGTCGAGATCGATCTCTGGATCCTGGTTGTCCACGTTGAGCGTGGGCGGGATGACCCCGTCCCGCAGGCTCAGGACCGTCAGGACCGCTTCGAGCGCGCCGACCGCACCGATCGAATGCCCCAGGGCTCCCTTCGGTGCATACACCGCGGCATGGTTGCCGACCGCGGAATTGATCGCCTTCGCCTCGGCGATGTCGCCGATGGGTGTGGCCGTGGCATGCGCGTTGACGAAGCCGATGTCGGACGGCGACAGGCCGGCGCCACTGATGGCCTTCGTCATGGCACGCGCCGCGCCCGTCCCCTCGGGATCGGGTGCCACGATGTGGAATCCGTCCGAGGTGATGCCCGCACCGAGCAGGCGGGCGTGGATGGTGGCGCCGCGCGCCTTGGCGTGCTCCTCGGTCTCGAGCACCATCAGCGCGCCTGCCTCGCCGAAGACGAAGCCGTCGCGGTCCTTGTCGAACGGACGCGACGCCCTGCTCGGGTCGTCGTTGCGGGTGCTCAGCGCCCGCATCATGGCGAAGCTGGCGGTGGCGACCGCGTCGAGCTGACCCTCGACGCCACCGGCGACGACGATGTCGGCATCGCCCATCGCGATCATCCGGTAGGCGTGGGCGATGGCCTCGTTGCCGGACGAGCAGGCGGACACCGGCGTCAGCACGCCGGCCTTCGCACCGAGCTCGAGGCCCACCGTCGCCGACGGGCCGTTCGGCATGACCATCTGCACGGCGAACGGGGACACCTTGCGGTAGCCGTCGTTGCGCAGCTTGTCGACGGCGTCGATGAGCGCTTCGCCGCCACCGAGACCGGTGCCGATGACGACACCGAGGCGCTCGCGGTCGACCTCCGGGCTGCCCGCGTTCTCCCACACGGTGCGGCCGAGGCCCAGCGCGAGCCGCTCGACGAAGCTCATCCGGCGGATCTCGACGCGCGAGAGGGTTTCGTCGGGGCTGGTCTTGAGCTTGCCGCCGATGCGAACCGGCAGGTCGAACTCGTCGACGAAGCCGGTCAGCGTATCGATGCCGCTCTCACCGGCGAGCAGGCCCTTCCACGTGGCATCCACGTCACCAGCGATCGATGTCGTGGCCGCGAGGCTGGTGACGACGACGTTGGGGAATGTCCCGGTGCGGGGAGAGGCGGAAGTCACGGTTGAGCTCACTCGTTGTCGTTCGTGGCCTGGACGCCCTCGGCCTCGAGCTTCTGGATGTAGGCGACGGCGTCACCGACGGTGCGGAGGCCGGCGAGGTCCTCGTCGGGGATCTTCACGCCGTACTTGTCCTCGGTCTGCACGGCGATCTCGACCATGGACAGGGAGTCGATGTCGAGGTCGTCGACGAAGGACTTCTCGACGGTCACCTCGGAGGGCTCGATGCCGGTGACCTCTTCGATGATCTCCGCGAGACCGGCGATGATTTCTTCCTGGGTGGCGGCCACGTTGTGGCTCCCTTCTTCGTTTCGTCTTGCTGATCGGACCGGGTGGCGGATTCCGCCCGGATTCCGGGTGCCCGTCGAGGGCAGGTCCCGTACTGCGCGACGCGCGCGCAGCAAACTAGCCGACGCGGAGCGATTCGGCCAGCGCTGAGATCTCCTCAGGGGTCTTGAGTGCCGTGGTCGGCGTGCCGCGCATCTCCCGCTTGGCGATGCCGACCAGGGTGCCGGCCGGGGGAAGCTCCACGACCGCCGAGACCTCGGCCGCGCGCAGGGTCGCGGTGCACAGGTCCCAGCGCACCGGTCGGGTGACCTGCGCGGCAAGCTTGGTCAGTGCGTCCGCTCCGGATGTGACAGGTGCCCCGTCGGAGTTGGACAGCAGCGTGCGGGTCGGATCGCTGGGCACGATCTTCGCCGCGGCCTCGGCGACGGCTTCCTGGGCCGGGGCCATGAATACGGTGTGGAAGGCGCCGGCGACCGGCAGGGGCCGGATCCGGGCCTTCTCCGGAGCGTTCGCCGCGAGCTCCTCGAGTGCCGTGAGGCGACCGGCGGCGACGATCTGGCCGGCCGCGTTGATGTTGGCCGGCGTCAGGTCGAGTTCGGCCAGCCGGGCGAGCACGTCCTCTTCGTTGCCGCCGAGCACGGCCGACATCCCGGTCGGCTCGATCGCGCACGCCCGGGCCATCTCGGCACCGCGGACGGCGGCGAGCATGACCGCCTCGTCCGCGCTGATGACCCCGGCGATTGCCGCGGCCGCGAGCTCGCCGACCGAATGGCCGGCGACGATCGTGTCGTCCGGGACGAGGTTGCGGGCCTCGAGTTCCTCGTAGGCCAGCAGCGCCGTCGCGACGACCAGCGGCTGGGTCACCGCCGTGTCGGTGATCTCCTCGGCCGTCGCGGTGGTGCCGAGGCGTTCGAGGTCGAGGCCCGAGGCCTTCGACCACAGCTGGATGCGATCGCGGGCGCCGGGCTGCTCCAACCAGGAGGCGAGCATGCCGGGTGTCTGGGAGCCCTGACCGGGGGCGAGCAGCGAAATCACGATGATCAGAGAACACCCTGGACAGGGCCTTGCGAGATGTCGGTAGGGATGAACTCTCGCTTGCTGTTTTGTAGGGTTCCCACAAAACAGCACGTCGGCGTCCACCATCGACGGAACGCCGCCTCCCGTTACGTGCCCGGTTCGCGCAGTGTGAAACGGGAGACTGGTGGGACTGGAGTTCGTAATTCGTTATGACTTCGAGCCAGCCTTCCCACGGTGGCGGCTATCCGCAACACGTAAGCATCACGGGGATTCGTGGGGTCGCGGCCGGTGACTTCTGTGATCCGCTTGAGCCGGTACCGGACGGTATTTGGATGAACAAACAGCTGTCGGGCACAGGTCTCGACAGCACCCCCACAGTCGAGGTATGCGTCGAGGGTGTCGGCCAGCGCCGGACCCGCCTCGGTGAGCGGAGCCACCACGTCGTCCTCGAGCGCGGCGATCGCCCCCGCGTCGCCGAGCAGCGCCCGCTCCGGCAGCAGTTCCGCCGCGTGCACCGGCCGCGGCGCTCCCCGCCACCCGGCCACCGCCTCCATGCCGGCCATCGCCTCGACCGCGGACGCGTGCGCCGACGCGAGGGTCGGCGTGGTAGGACCGATCACCACCGGGTCGTCGGAAAAGCTGCGCATCAGCTCGGAGCGGAACGTCATCGCCTCGATGCTGCCGTGCAGCTCCCCGCTGACCACCATCACGAGCCGCTCGCCCTGCACCACTGCCAGCGCGGCGCGGCCGTGCTGCTGCGCGATCGAGTGCACGGTCGTCACGACCGACACACCCTCGTTCGGCGGGGGAGTGCCGATGATCACGGTGGCCGGCGCCGTCGCATCCCAGTTCAGCGTCGCGGCGCGCGAGAGCATGTCCGAACCGGTGTCGCCGCGGACCACCGCGTCGACGACCAGCGCCTCGAGGCGGGTGTCCCAGGCGCCGCGGGACTCGGCCGCGCTGGCGTAGACCGAGGCTGCGGCGAAGCCCAGTTCCCGGCCGTAGCGCAGCGTCGCCTCGGTCAGTGCGACGAGCTGTTGCTCGTTGCGCGCCAGCGCGGGCAGCCACTGCTCGAAGAACTCCATGGCGGCGCGGACCATGTCCACGGTCTGGCGCAGCGTCAGCCGCCGCGCCAGATCCTGCGGGATCACCTGGAACGCGTCCAGGCTGAACCGCAGATCACTGTCGGGGTTGCGCACCCATTCGAGGAAGTCGACGACCGCCGTCTGGATGATCAGCTGCACGTTGGATCGCTGCGACGCGTCGAGATCCGCGAAGAACGGCAACTGCTCCTGCATGGCGTGGACGGCCTCGGTGGACAGCCGCCCGGAGAACTGCTTGACCCGGCGCAGGAGCGCGTCGGGCAGGGGATCACGCTCCGGCCGCGCCGGCGGCACCGGACGCCCGGTAGGGACGCCCGGTGCCCGCCTCGGACGCGGCTCTGCGGGTTCTGCGACCATGGGACGAAACTACGCCCGTCGCCCGCGGCGGAGCGGGTCGGATCAGGCCACGCCGGGATCCGAGGTCTGCTCCGGAGCCGCCGCCACGTCGTCGATGCGGTACCGCCGGGCCGCCTCGACCGCCTGCGAGCGATCGATCGCGCCGTCCCGGCCGAGGGCGGCGAGCACCGCGACCACCGTCGACTCCGCGTCGATGTTGAAGAACCGGCGCGCGGCCGGGCGGGTGTCGGAGAACCCGAACCCGTCGGCGCCGAGCGTCGTGTAGTCGCCCGGCACCCACTGCCGGATCTGGTCCGGTACCGCGCGCATCCAGTCCGAGACCGCCACGAACGGACCGGCGGCGTCGGCGAGGACCTTGGCCACGTACGGCGTCGGAGCGTCGGCACCCGGGTCGAGCAACGCCTGCCGCTCGCACTCGACGCCGTCACGGCGCAGCTCGCCCCACGAGGTCACCGACCACACGTCCGCGGCCACGCCCCATTCCTCGGCGAGCATTTCCTGCGCCCGCAGCGCCTCGGGCATGAGCACACCGGAGGCGAGGATCTGCGCCTTCGGCCCGGAGCCCTCGCCGCGCCGGTACAGGTAGATGCCCTTGAGCAGGCCCTCGACGTCGAGGTTCTCCGGCTCGGCCGGCTGCACGTACGGCTCGTTGTAGAGGGTGATGTAGTAGAAGATGTTCTCGCCGCCGAACCCGTCGACACCCTCCGTGCCGCCGTACATGCGGCGCAGACCGTCCTTGACGATGTGCGCGAGCTCGTAGGAGAACGCAGGATCGTACGACACCACCGCCGGGTTGGTGGACGCCAGCAGCAACGAGTGCCCGTCGGCGTGCTGCAGGCCCTCACCGGTGAGGGTGGTGCGGCCGGCCGTCGCGCCGAGCACGAAACCGCGGGCCATCTGGTCGGCCGCCGCCCACAGCCCGTCGCCGGTGCGCTGGAAGCCGAACATCGAGTAGAAGATGTACAGCGGGATCATCGGCAACCCGTGCGTGGCGTACGAGGTGCCGACGGCGGTGAACGATGCGGTGGAACCGGCCTCGTTGATGCCCTCGTGCAGGATCTGCCCGACGACGCTCTCCTTGTAGGCGAGCATCAGTTCCGCGTCGACCGACGTGTACAGCTGGCCGTTGCGGTTGTAGATCTTCAGCGACGGGAACCACGAGTCCATACCGAAGGTGCGGGCCTCGTCCGGGATGATCGGCACGATGCGCGGACCGATCTCCTTGTCGCGCAGCAGCTCCTTCATGATGCGCACCAGCGCCATGGTGGTGGCCACCTGCTGCTTGCCGGAGCCCTTGCGGATCACCTCGTAGGCCTTGTCGTCGGGCAGCGTCAGCGGGGCCTTGGCGGTACGGCGCTCGGGCAGGAACCCGCCGAGCGCGCGCCGCCGCTCGAGCATGTACTGGATCTCCGGGGAGTCGTTGCCCGGGTGGTAGTACGGCGGCATCTTCGGGTTCGCCTCGAGCTCGGCGTCCGAGATCGGGATGCGCTGCAGGTCGCGGAAGTACTTGAGGTCCTCGAGCGTGAGCTTCTTCATCTGGTGCGTGGCGTTGCGGCCCTCGAAGTGCTTGCCGAGGGTGTACCCCTTGATCGTGTGCGCGAGGATCACCGTCGGCTGGCCCTTGTGCGCCATCGCCGCCGCGTACGCCGCGTAGATCTTGCGGTAGTCGTGGCCGCCGCGCTTGAGGTTCCAGATCTCCTGGTCGCTGAGGTTCTTGACCAGTTCCTTGGTGCGCGGGTCGCGGCCGAAGAAGTGCTCGCGGACGAAGGCGCCGTCGTTGGCCTTGTAGGTCTGGTAGTCGCCGTCCGGCGTCGCGTTCATCAGGTTGACCAGCGCGCCGTCCTTGTCGGCGTGCAGCAGGGCGTCCCACTCACGACCCCACACCACCTTGATGACGTTCCAGCCGGCGCCGCGGAAGAACGATTCCAGTTCCTGGATGATCTTGCCGTTGCCGCGGACCGGACCGTCGAGGCGCTGCAGGTTGCAGTTGACCACGAACGTGAGGTTGTCCAGACCCTCGGTCGCCGCGACGTGCGCGAGACCCCGCGACTCCGGCTCGTCCATCTCGCCGTCGCCGAGGAACGCCCACACGTGCTGGTCGGAGGTGTCCTTCAGGCCGCGGTCGTTCAGGTAGTGGTTGAACCGCGCCTGGTAGATCGCGTTCATCGGGCCGAGGCCCATCGACACCGTCGGGAACTCCCAGAAGTCGGGCAGCAACCGCGGATGCGGGTAGGACGGCAGGCCGCCGCCCTGGTCGGCGTGGCTGGCCTCCTGGCGGAACCCGTCGAGCTGCTCGGCCGGGATGCGGCCCTCGAGGTAGGCGCGGGCATAGACGCCGGGAGAGGCGTGACCCTGGATGAAGATCTGGTCGCCGCCGCCGGGGTGGTCCTTGCCGCGGAAGAAGTGGTTGAAGCCCACCTCGTACAGCGCCGCGGAGGAGGCGTAGGTGGAGATGTGGCCGCCGACGCCGATGCCGGGGCGCTGCGCGCGGTGCACCATGATCGCGGCGTTCCACCGGATGAAGGCACGGTAGCGACGCTCGACCTCCTCGTCGCCGGGGAACCACGGCTCGTTCTCGGTCGGGATGGTGTTCACGTAGTCGGTCGAGGTCAGTGCCGGGATCGAGACGTGCCGCTCGCCGGCACGCTCGAGCAGGCGCAGCATCAGGTACCGGGCACGCGCAGGACCGGCGGACTCGAGCAGCCCGTCGAAGGACTCGAGCCACTCCGTGGTCTCGGCCGGGTCTATGTCCGGCAGGTAGGAGGCCACGCCCTCGCGGATGACCCGCACGCGGCCGTCGGAGGCCCCGCTGGTGTTCGGCGAGGATCCCGCTTCCGAGGCGCCTTGTGTGGCGGCGCTCGTCGAGGAATCGGGCTCGTGGATCAGGTCTGTCAACGTCTGCTCCTCATCGTGGTGGGGCGCGCAGGTGTGGCGCCCGCTCCGTAGGCCGGCTCTTGTGGGAGCCGACTCATCGACATCTGAACGAGATGCACTGCTCATCTTCCCCCATCGCGCGGTGGGAGGCATCCCCCCGGGTGTGAAGCGGCCGCGAGGCGGGTATCCGGACCGTTCGACTCCGCGCGGCAGAATCGGCGGTGCGGAGCTCCTCGCGGTAACGTCCCCGGAAGAATGTTGTGACTTTCCTTGCGATTCGGCTTGCGTTGAGCCCCCCGAGGATGTTCGCTTTGAAAAATCGCTCGTGACATCCGGTACGCGGCAGGCCCGCGGCCCAACCGAAGGAGGACACCACCGTGGTCGCCGCGGCGGACGCCCAGAACTACGTTCAGAAGCTCGGTATCACCCACGACCAGGTGGTTCAGGAACTCGGTTGGGATGAGGACACGGACGACGACCTGCGGGCCGCCGTCGAGGACACCATCGGATCGGACCTGCTCGACGAGGACTCCGACGAGGTCGTCGACGTGGTGCTCCTCTGGTGGCGCGACAGCGACGGGGACCTCGTCGACGCGCTCATGGATGCGATCGGCCCGCTCGCAGACGAGGGCGTCGTCTGGGTGCTGACCCCGAAGACCGGCCGCGCGGATCACGTCGAGCCCAGCGAGATCGCCGAATCGGCCACGACCGCCGGCCTGACCCAGACCTCGACCGCCAACCTCGGCGACTGGGTGGGCAGCCGGCTGGTGCAGCCGAAGGCCGCCCGCACCAAGCGCTGAGCGCACCGCTCAGTTCACCTCCACCGAAGTAAGGACGACCGACGCGATGGCGATCGAGGTGGGTGCCGAGGCGCCCGATTTCACACTCAAGGACCAGAACAACCAGGAAGTGACCCTGTCGAGCTTCCGCGGGCACAAGAACGTGCTGCTCGTGTTCTACCCGCTGGCGTTCACCGGGGTCTGCCAGGGCGAGCTGTGCGCCGTGCGGGACGACCTGCCGACGTACGAGAACGACGACACCGCGATCATCGCCGTCTCGGTGGGGGCCTCGCCCACGCACAAGATCTGGGCCGCCGAGCAGGGCTACACGTTCCCGCTGCTGTCCGATTTCTGGCCCCACGGCGCCGTCGCCCAGGCCTACGGCGTGTTCAACGACAAGTTCGGTTTCGCCAACCGCGGCACGTTCGTCGTGGACAAGGACGGCATCATCCGGTTCGCCGAGGAGAATCAGCCCGGCGAACCCCGTGACCAGGGCGCTTGGGTGCGAGCGCTGGCCGCGCTAAAGTCCTGAGGCACAGTCCGGCGGCGCGAGCCGTCGGATTTGCGGGCGTGTAGCTCAGTGGTAGAGCTCTGGTTTTACACACCAGCGGTCGGGGGTTCGAAACCCTCCGCGCCCACCAGGGGAGTGGCGGTGAAAGACCTGGTCAGCGGCCGGTCCCTCACCGCTCGAGGGGGCTTCTGCCCACCCGACATCCACTGCAGGGCCTTTACGTTGACACCCGCGGACACGGCCAGGCCGGGGCCGCGGTGTGCCGGGGATCGTGCGGCGTCACCCGGGGTCTTTGGGCTCTGTCGTGGCCGGGCCGGGTTTGCTGTGCTCGTGTTGTGAAGGTGCCGCTGCTCACGTCGTTCGAGGGCTATCGGGCCAACCAGATGGGACGTGACCTGCTGGCCGGCCTGACGGTGTGGGCGGTTCTGGTGCCCGAGGCCCTCGCGTACGCCACGATCGCCGGGGTGTCCCCGGTGATCGGCCTGTATGCCGCGCCCGCGGCGCTGCTCCTCTACGCGCTGTTCGGCAGCTCCCGGCACCTGGTGGTGGGGCCGATGGCGGCCACCGCGGCGCTTTCGGGTGCTGCTGTTGCCGGCATTTCCGGTGACGCCGATTCGGCAGCGCTGACGGCCGGTCTGGCGCTGCTGGTTGGTGCGCTCGGGATTCTCGCGGGGCTGTTGCGTCTGGGGTTTCTGGCTTCCTTCATCTCCGAGCCGGTGCTGAAGGGGTTCATCGTCGGCTTGGCGCTGACGATCATCGTCGGCCAGCTCCCGAAGCTCTTCGGAGTCCCGAGGGGAGAGGGGGACTTCTTCGAAAAAGCCTGGCACCTGGTCACGTCGCTGGGTGGGACGAACGGCTGGACGTTGGCCGTTGGCGCCGGCTCCCTTGCGGTCGTACTGGTCCTGCACAGGGTGTCGCCCCGGCTGCCCGCACCGCTGGTCGCGGTCGTCCTGGGAATCGTCGCCGTCTCGGTCCTCGGCCTCGACGCCAAGGGAGTGGAGATCGTCGGGCGGATCGAAGGCGGGCTACCTCCGCTCGGGCTCCCCGGCCTCCCTGGATCCGACTACGTCACGCTGCTCGCGTCGGCGGCAGGGATCCTGCTGGTGGCGTTCGCCGAGGGCGTCGGAGCAGCCAAGAACTACGCCGCCAAGGAACACTACGAGATCGATCCGAACCAGGAGCTGCTCGGGGTGGGCACAGCGAACATCGGCGCGGGACTGTCCTCCGGGATGATCGTCAACGGGTCCCTGTCGAAGACCGCGGTCAACGTCTCGGCCGGGGCGGTGTCGCAGATCTCTGGCATCGTCGTGGCGGCGCTGACGGTGATGACGCTGCTGTTCCTGACCGGTCTGTTCGCGAACCTGCCGGAGGCCACCCTCGCCGCCGTGGTGATCGCGGCCGTCACGAAGCTCGTCGACTTCCGGACGCTGCGCAAGTACGCGCGCCTGGCGACCCCGAGCCTGCGGCGGATCTACGGCGTCGCGGCGTACGCGGACTTCCTCGCCGCGGCGAGCGCCATGGTGGGTGTGCTGGTCTTCGACATCCTTCCCGGGCTCTTCCTCGGTGTCGCGGTGTCGGTCCTGCTCCTGCTGTTCCGGGCCTCTCGGCCCCACGTCGCCGAGCTGGGCCGCACACCGGACAAAAGCCGCTGGGTCGACCTGCAGCGCCATCCCGACGCGCTCACTGAGCCCGGAATCGTGGTGCTGCGGCCCGAGTCCGGCTTGATCTACGCCAACGCCGACAACGTGGCAGCGGCCGTACGCGGCCATGTCCATGACGACACGCGGGCCGTCGTCCTCGACACCGCAGCTGTGCCGGGAATCGACATCACCGCCGTCGAGATGCTGGACCGGCTGTATGCCGACCTCGAACACCACCACATTCGGCTGCTCTTCGCCGGCGAGATCGGCCAGGTGCGCGACCTGCTCAGCGCGACCGGCATCGCCAGTGTCGTTACAGACGCACACCCGACCGTCGACGCGGCCGTCACCGCGGCCCGTCGCAACCTCGACCACCCGCCGGACACCGACCAGAAGTCGGCGTGACCTCCCTGACGGCCGGTGGAGAGGCACCGGCCGTCAGGGCGGACCATTCCCGGTTGCTACGCGAGCGGTTCGATGTCGGGCAGTCTCCATGTCTTGTCGAACCACGGTTCCAGCGGACCGTAGAGCCGGACTATCGCGAACCAGCTCTTGCCGGGCAGGGTCTGGATCCAGTTGCGGCTGCCCTCCGGCCGTTCGGGACCGAAGTGGACGTCGACGGAGCCGTCCGCGTTCGAGATCATGTCGCGGTCGCTGGCAACGGTGGGCCATTCCTGGTCGGTCTGCAGCATCGACCGGGTCTGGGTGTCGTAGACGACGATCGACCAGAAGGTGTTGACCGGCACGTTCGGCGGGACGTGCAGCCGGTAGGTCCTGCCGCCGTCGAAGTGCGCGTCGGTGGCGTCGACGAACGCCGTGACATACTGCGATCCGGCGCCGACCATCTCCGTCAGGTACGCCGGACTCGATCCGCTCCCTATGAAGCCGAGCGCGGCGGCGGTGTCGAGCATCGCGGCGCCATTGTCCTGGAACTGGTAACCGGCGAAGAGGAAGACCCGCCAGGCGCCGTCCGGGTAGTAGCGTGCCTCGGGCTGGCGGACCCGGTAAAGGAGCGCGCGGGCGGTCGCGTCGCCGACCGCGGCTGCCTCGGTCAGGATTGCCCGCATCCGCTCGTCGGGGTCGAACGGTTTGCCGTGCTGGATCCCGACGGCGGCGAACATCCCCAGCGTGACCGGGTCGGATGACTCCGGCAGCTCGGACTGCACCACCTCGTTGAGCAGCTCCCAGTACTGGTAGTCGGCGGCCGGGATGGTGACCCACGGCTCGAAGGAGACGTTCACGAATCGCATCGGCGGCGGGTCGTCGGCCTGAGCCAGCGGGTAAGCCCGGGTCTTCGCCTTGATCATGTCGGCGGCCGGATGCGGGTCGCCGTGCTCGTCGCGGAAACCGCGCGAGACGAGGCACATCCCGTAGCTACGGGACCGCACCACGAAGTAGCCGTCCGGGACCTCGCCGTCGTATGCAGGCGGCAGGAACAGGTACTTGCCACCCTGGCCCTTGTCGGGTCCGGTCGCGCCGATGTCGACGACCCAGCGCCCCCACGAGTCGTCGATCAGGCCGTACACGTCGGGCGGGGCGTCCAGGACGAGGGGTCCATCGTGGAGGTCGATCCACATGTAGAAGTACACAACGGTCGTGTGCATCGCCGGTCCGACGGTGCACGGGTGGCACAGGTCCTCCCAGAGCGCCATCGTGGTGTTCGCCGGGCCCCAGCGCAGCAGCCCCCGGCGCCACGCCGCCCACGACACCGGATGCTGCGCCAGCAGGTACGCCTGCACCGCCCGCTGGAAGTCCAGGTTGTCGAACAGTGTCCGGGTCGTCTCGTCGTCCGGGACTCCGTCGAAGGACCGCAGCGTGCCCAACCGGGTGCGGACCTCGTCCGGCATCTCGATGCCGGGCGGAATCGGGGTGCTGTTCGCATGTGAGGTCATCGCGTCCTCCTGTGTCGATAGCCCTTGCCGAGATTCTCCGCCGCCGACCCGACGGCTCGCGCCACCCACTCAGGATGCGCCGTCTCTGCCCTCACTGTGTGCCGGATCGACGAGGGAACACGGGACGGCGTGGTACACCCGTCACGGTCTCGCGGTCGCCGGTTGTGGCATTCATGAACCGCTGCCCTGGGTGGAAGGAGCGCACTCACCTGGGTGAGGCCGACCTGGAGGATGGTGACGGGTATCCCCGTAGCGCGTACGCACGACGCCGGGGATGTCATAGGTGCCGTCGAGCAGCTGCTGCAACCCACGCTGCCCAGCAGCCTGTTCAGGGTCCGGTACCTCACCGCCGGAAGGGCTTTTGCCCACATTCGCCCGAGCTCGCGCCTCCGAGGGGGCGCTCGCGACCGCCTCGAGGTCGTCGTCGAACAGCCGACCGAGCTGTCAGTGCGTTCGTTGAGCCAGTCGAGCGCGCTTCGGTGATCTTCACCGACCGTGTCGATACCCAAACGATGGCCGCGGCGTCGAAGCCGGCTGCGTACATCAGGCTCTGCCCAGGTGCCCGTGATCGGTTCGCTCGAGTTGGTTTCTCGATGACGACGGTGCGGCCGTTGTCGTCCTCCGCCTGGATGTCGAAGCAGAATTCGCCGACAGCGACCTGTGTGGACACGACCGTCAACGGCCTCTCGAGCTACTCAGCCGGGAGGTCGATGTTCTCGGCAAGCCAGGGCGTGAAATCACCTGCTTCTGACGTCGGGACACTGAGTGGGTCCGCGACTCGGCGCAGCCTTCCGAGGTCATTACCGTCCAGCTCCGTGGTTGCGATTGTGCGGGCGGCACCAGCCACCGGCGGCCGATTCTCCCAATCGAGGACCCGCCGCTTTTGAAAGGCACAGAAACGGGTAGGCGGAGTTCGCGAGGTTACCCCGGACTGGGAAGGCCCAGCTTCGGTCTGTTGCGGTCACCGGGAGAGGTAGAGATGGGGTTCTGGCTCTACAAGTGCAACGCCGCGGAAGGCGGGCCGTCCGGGTATTACGGTGACTGGCTACGGGGCGTGTTCAGTCGAGGTGCACCTGTCGAGTGGGGCGGGGACTACTCGACGCTGTCGGGTGAGGTGTCCAAGCATCTCGCCGAAGAAGTGACGGCCGGGGACGTGGTGGCGGCCTATCAGACCGATTCGAAGTCCGTGGTCGGGTTCTGCACGGTCACCAAGCTGACTGGGGAGCCCGGCGTTCGCAGAATCTACTTGCAGCCCATCCACTGGCTGACGCCGGCGTTCCCGGTGCACGAGCGAAAAGCGGGGACGCCCCTGGAGAGCTCGAATGCAGTCAACGGCCCCGCGGCGTTCCGCGAACTGCCGGATGCCGAGATGCAGGCCCTCGTGACGCTCAGTGGCGCACCCGATCGTGTGCTCGAGGGCAAGCCCGCGAAGGACGGATGGCGTCCTGTTCCGATACGCGATCCCAGTGAATTGATTGTGTCCCTCGACGAGGTCTGGGCCGGCCACACCCGCGGCTACTACGGCCTGGAAGAGTCGTGGCGGCAGGACGGCGTGGTTCTCGCACCCAAGTCGGTGACGTTCTTCGCGAGCTTGGACGATCTGCGGGACTACTTGCGGTGGAGGGTCGGGCAGTGGGAGGCGGACGGGTACGTGAGGACCGTCGGCGTGGAATTCCGAGCCACGGCGGCCCAACTCGTCGACGGTGACGAAGGCACCGGCGCAATGGTGACGTTGGAACCTTTTACCTACCGCGACACCCCTCCCGAGTTCGGAGGGACCGGCGACTGACGCCCGGAGGTGCCGTTCCGTCGGTCTACCGCGTGGTCTTCCCCGCCCTCTCAGCCGCTCCGCAGTGAGGCCGGATGGACGGCACAGCGTACGGACTACACGGCCCGGCAGCCGTCCGGCGCTGCGCCGACCGGCCCGACCCGATCCTCGAATCGTTCCGGCGGGTAACGAGTGCCGCTCGTTCGTCGCCCCCTCGGGTATGCGCCGGTCCCGCAGTGCCTGCTCCGGTGACCACCCCGACTCGACCGTGCGCAACGTCGTCACCTACATTCGGGACCGGCTCGAAGAGTCCGAGACCCTGCAGCAGGCGCAGGCGGCACCATGCAGCCGTTCTCGGCGAGCCAGGACCTGCACAGTGAATTCCTCGCCGCGGTGATCGGGAGCTATGGGCTCCTCGGCGGACCGGTCGGCGCAGATCCTCGACAACCAGGGATGTCGCAGAAGCTGCTGGTGGCGTTGTTACCGACCGTCTATGAGCGCCCGAAGGATGCAGTCCAGCACTGTTCGCCTACTCGGAGAAAGTCAGTCGATGGCGTAGTAGCGGTTGTAGGTCCCGTAGCCAGTTGGTTTGCGTCCGATGACTCCGCGCGCGACCAGTCTTTGCAGCCGGTCCTCGGCCTCACGGCGGGTGATGAAGGGCGAACCGGCGACCGTGCCCTCCGACTGGAAGGCGTCGTTCTCGACGAACAACTCGAAGGTTTGCCGGTCGCGGTCGTCGTCGAGCCGAGCCTGTATCGCCCGACGATGGGACAGCTCGAGCAGCGCAGCGGCACGTGCACTCGACAAACGCTTGCGTCGGGAGACGAACAGGTCGTAGGTCTCGCGGTCACGTCGGGTCGGTAGCAGGGCTTGCACCTCACGCCTGAAAGTCATGATCGCATCGAAGGGGTCGGGTTCCGCGGAGGGCACCGTCTCGGACTCCTCGGCCGGGGTGCCGGCATTCATCGCCGCGGTGTCCCGAGGCTCGCTCTCGTCGACGTCGTTGACGTTGTCGATCGGGCGGTAGATGCCGTCGGACAGTTGCTCGACCCGGCCCATCACGACAAGCATCGCGAGTCGTTCCAGGGCGTCCTCCGGGGTGATGCCCAATCTCCTGGCGAGGTACGTGGCGGTCACCGGCTTCGGTCGAGCACGCACGATGTGCAGGGCTTCGAGTGCCGCGTCCTCCGAGCAACCGGCGGATTCTTCGTCCGGGACGTCATTCGGGGCGGGGCCGGCATCGTCAACGACGGGTGCGAGGCCCGCGAGGGCAGCGGCCGCGGCAGCGGATGGGTCGTCGTCCTCGATGACGATGCCGTTGGGCAGAGTGATCTCACGATTCCCTCTTCGTGACCCGGAGTGGCGCTGTCGTCGCCTGCTATGTCCAGCCGGTCCACGCGAGTCGGGGGGCGAGACGAACTCGACGGGGTACGTCGTTGACCACGTTTTCGGTGAACGAGAAGCTGCCGTCCTCGAAGTGCGTCGGTCTCGCCAGGCGCAGCAGTCTGCCGTCGTCGTAGACGCCCATCACCCGCCAATATTCCTCGGCCCACCAGACTCCTTGGCCGAGCCGCACTTCGCCGGGTCTCACGGGGACCTCCCGGTCGGAATCGAGTTGCCGCCGTCGACAGGAGTATCGGCAATGTGCCCAGTTATGTTCCCGCGCTCATCGCGGCGACCAGGACCGGCAGGTCGTCCGCGACGACGAGGGACAGTGGGCTCTCGTGGGGCTTGCCGCTGTGCGTGATGATCAAGGCGGTCGGCGGGAGTCCGCCGTCGGCGGGTGGGGAGAGCTTCTTGAGGGCCTGCGGCACGGTCGTCTTGGGGGACAGATGGATGGCTCGATCGTGGGGCTCGACGAACTCCGGTGCCGCGCCCACGGTCTCGCCTTCGACGATCTCGTCGGTGGCCAGGCGGTGTGCGAGCCAGCGTGCGATGCAGTTGGTGGTCAGCAGACCGCGGTAGGTGCGGTCGTCGCAGATGGGAAACTGCGAGTAGTGGTGCCGGCGGATCTCCTCGAGGACCGAGCGGAGCGGATCGTCGAATCCGAAAGACGCGAGTGGGCGTTGCGGGCGTTACGCAGATCGGCGAACGCGCGCAACGCCGGCAGATCGAGCCGGGTGTGGTGTCGCCGCGCGTAGTCCTCGGCCATCCGGACGAAGCCGGTCCGGCCGTCGTCGGTCTGGAGCTTCCATGTGAAATGGTTCTCGATCGCGGTGAACGCGGCCGGGAATCGGATCGCACCGCTTACCTCGTCCATCACGTTCCATCTGCCTGAGACAGGTCTGCGCTTTCGCAGACGGGAGTGGGCATCGATGAGATGTGACGCGTCTGTGGGACTTCTATCCTCCACCTTCGCGGATACGTACCGCCGATGGCCGCTCGGGGAGCCGGCAGCGCCGGCCGGGTGTCTCCGATCAGCACACCGCCTGACCGACCACTCCCGGCTCGACCCTTCGGACCTGTTGTGGCCCAGACTGAACGGAGTCGCGAGATCGTCGTCGAACGGCGGAACCAGGCACGTCGCCGATTCTCGCCGTCGGGCCGTCCGGAGGTCGTACCGTCGAACTCACGGGCCGGTCGTGATGCCACCGGCCACGGGCAGAATCGAGGCTCGTCGTGCGACTTCGTGGTACCGCAACGTCGTCCGCCGGGGTGGCACCCGCTTTTCCGGGCATCGCCCTTTCCGTTGTGTCCGCCGCGGCCGCGGCAGCAGTCGGTGTCCGCGCGGGCGCGGCGGCATCAGGGTCGTCGCCCATGCCGACGTGAACGGCGGCGGAAGGACCGGCACACCGGGACCGGGCGTCGCCGGAGCCCTGTTCCTCCCCCTTGCGGTCCAGAACTTCCTGATGGTCTACAACTCGACCGCCATGAACGTGGCCATGTCGGCCATAGTCGCGGATCTGCAGACCACTCTGACCGCCGTACAGTCGGCGATCTCGCTGTACTCCCTCGTCATCGCCGCGTTCCTGATCACGAGCAGCAAGCTCGGAGGCCGTCTCGGCTACCGACGAACCTTCGTCCTGGGCGCGCAGATCTTCGGGCTCGGCACGCTCATCACTGCCGTCGGCCCGAGTATCGTCTTCATGTTGGTCGGCTGGTCCCTGCTCCAGGGGATCGGCGTGGCGCTCATGATCCCGGCCATGCTTGCCCTGCTCACCGACGCCCTGACCGGCGCCACGCGGACGAGGGCGTTGTCGACGATCGGGACGGTCGGCGGGGTTGCCGCGGCGGCAGGCCCCATCGTCGGTGGCGTGATCACCAGTTTCCTGAGCTGGCGGGTGTCGTTCCTCATGGGAACCGTGGTGACGGTTGTCGTGCTGCTCCTCATGCGCCGGGTCGCCGAACCGGGGCGACGCAGCGTTCCGGCGGAGGATCGCCGGTTCGACGTCCTGGGAGCGGTGCTGTCCGCGACCGGATTCGGGCTCCTCGTCGTCGGGACGCTGCTGGCCGGCAGGTACGGCCTGGTCCGGGCCCGGCAGGACTTCGAGGTGCTCGGGTACACGGTGCTCGAACGGGGCGGGGTGTCGCCCGTGCTCGTACTGGGCGGCGCCGGGCTGGTGGTCCTGGTCGCGTTCGCCGCGTGGGAGCGCCACCTCGTCACGAACGGTCGAGATCCGCTGGTGCGGATCGCGGTGCTGCGAAATCGGACGACGCGGGCCGGCTCGGAGACCCTGGCGATGCAGGCGCTGGTGACCGCGGGTGTCCTGTTCCTGGTGCCGGTCTTCCTGCAGACGACGCTGGGTTTCGACGCGCTGTGGAGCGGCCTTGCCATGCTGCCCGTGACGCTGGGGCTGATCGTCGCCGCCTCGGCGGCGGCCCGGCTCGTCGCCGGCCGCCGAATGACTCATCGGACCGCCCAGCTGTGGTCGTTCCTGTTCATGATCGCGGGCTGCGTCGCGGTCGCCGCCATGTTCGACCCGCGCGAGACGGGGCAGACCGCGACGGGCCTGGCGCTCGCGCCGGGGCTCTTCCTCCTCGGTGTCGGCCAGGGCATGACGATGACGCTGACCGACCTGATCCAGTCGACGCCGCCGGCGGAGGAGGTGAGCGACGTGACGGGCCTGTCGCGGAGCATCAACTACCTCGGGAGCTCACTCGGAGTGGCACTGGCCGGTGCGTTCCTGACGACGGCGCTGGTCTCCTCGTTCCAGTCGGGGGTGGACGACAGCGCCGTGCTGAACGCCGCGGAGAAGCAGCTCGTCCAGCAGACGGTAGACCAGCAGGTCCAGGTCACCGCGCTGAGCGACGACCAGGTCGGTGCCAACCTCGCGGCACGGGGCGTCGGGGGTCCCGCTGCCGACGAGCTCGTGCGGATCAACGCCGACGCCAGGAACCGGGCCCTGACCTTCGCCGTCGGCGCCATGGCGGTCATGTCGACCGTCGGCTACGTTGTCGCGCTACGACTCCCGCGGGTACCTGCCCGGCGTCGGTGACCGGGGGTGCCCTCGTTTGCGCAACCGCCCAGGTCGGAGACCGGGACAGTCCTACACTCGGCGCATGGCTGCGCTGCGGGTGGCGGACGAACCGGTGGACTCTTCGAAGCTCGACAACCGGGCGCCGTCGGTGGCCCGGCTGTTCGTCGACCGGGTTGCGGCGACTCCCGAGGCCGAGGCCTTCCGGTATCCGAAGGGTGACGGCTGGGAGAGCGTGACCTGGAGGCAGGTGGGCGAGCGGGTCGACACGCTCGCCGCGGGCCTGATCGCCCTGGGGGTCCAGCCTCAGGATCCGGTCGCGGTCGCGTCGTCGACCCGGTACGAATGGGTGCTCGCCGACTTCGCGGTGATGTGCGCCGGTGCCGCGACCACCACGATCTACCCCACGACCAACGCCCCCGACGTCGCCTTCATCGTCGCCAATTCGGGCAGCGGCGTCGTGATCGCGGAGGACCGGACCCAGGTCGACAAGCTCGTCGCCCACCGCGCCGACCTGCCGAAGGTGCGGACCGTGGTGGTCATCGACGGCGAGGGCGACGGGGACTGGGTCATCAGCCTCGCCGACCTGGAGGACAGGGGCCGGAAACTGCTTGCCGAGTCGCCCCGCGTCGTCGCCGACCGGGTCGACGCGATCCGGCCCGAACAGTTGGCCAGCATCATGTACACCTCCGGCACCACCGGGAAGCCGAAGGGCGTGCTGCTGCCGCACTCGGGGTGGACGTACACGGCTGCGGCCGTCGACGCGGTGAACATCCTGGGACCCGACGATCTGAACTTCCTCTGGCTGCCGCTGTCGCACGCCTTCGGCAAGGTCATGCTGGCGCTGCCCCTGCAGATCGGTTTCACCACCGTGATCGACGGCCGCGTCGAGAAGATCGTCGAGAACCTCGCCGTCGTGCATCCCACCTTCATGGGCGCGGCGCCGCGCATCTTCGAGAAGGCACACGCCCGCATCGAGGCGATGATCGCCGAGGAGGGCGGGGCGAAGAAGAAGATCTTCGACTGGGCCCTCGGCGTCGGACTGCGTGTCTCGCAGGCCCGGCAGGAGGACCGCGCACCCTCTCGCCTCGACCGGCTCCGGTATCGGCTCGCCGACCGTCTCGTGTTCTCCACCATCAAGGAGCGTTTCGGCGGTCGCCTGCGGTTCTTCGTCTCGGCGGCGGCCCCGCTCGACCGTGCCGTGGCGCAGTGGTTCGACGCGGCCGGCATCATCATCCTCGAGGGGTACGGCCTGACCGAGACGTCCGCAGCGTCGTTCATCAACCGCCCGTACGCGTACCGGCTCGGCACCGTCGGCTGGCCCTTCCCGGGCACGGAGGTGCGGATCGCCGGCGACGGGGAGGTACTGCTGCGCGGGCCGGGCGTCATGGACGGCTACCACGAGCGGCCCGATGCCACCGCAGAGGCCCTCGAACCCGACGGCTGGTTCCACACCGGCGACATCGGGGAACTCGACGCCGACGGGTTCCTGCGGATCACGGACCGCAAGAAGGATCTGTTCAAGACCAGCCAGGGCAAGTACGTCGCGCCGTCCGCGATCTCCGCCACCTTCAAGGGCATCTGCCCCTATGCCAGCGAGATCGTCGTGTACGGCGAGAGCCGGCCCTACTGCGTCGCCCTCGTCGGTCTCGATGCCGAGGCGATCACGGAGTGGGCGGACAAGAACGGCATGGCCGGCAGGGAGTTCGGTGAGATCGCCCGGGACGAGCGGACCCGCGAGCTGATCGCCGGCTGCATCGACCGGCTCAACGACCGGCTCAACCGCTGGGAGCAGATCAAGAAGTTCACGGTCCTCGACCGGGAGCTGTCCATCGAGGCGGGGGATCTGACGCCCAGCATGAAGCTGCGCCGCAAGCTGGTGGTCGACAATTTCGCCGACCGGATCGAGCAGCTCTACGTCTGACGCCCGTCGCGGCTCACCGCCCTGCGGAACCTGCTATCGGGTGCTTGCGCCGACCGTGGCGTACGCCTCCGCCAGCAACGCGACGACGCCGTCGTCGAGCTGATCCGGGGTGGCGATGCTCAACCGGTGGGTCGTCACCTTTCCGGTGGTCGGGAAGGCCTCCCGCAGCTGCGGGTGATGGACCCGCCGCGGCAGGTCGATCGCGATCTCGAGCCGCGACGAATAGACGAATGCCGCCGCGAACACGCGACCGCGCCCCCACCGCACCTCGGCGGTGCGGACCTGCTCCTCGACGTCGTCGCCGAGGCCCAGCACGAGCGTGCGGAGCCGGCAGAACATGTCGACGGCGGCGGCATCCTTGTCGGCCAGGTAGTCGTCGATCGTCGCGTGCATCGCGGGCTCCTCGCCTGGGTGGCTCAACGGGACCGGCCGTAACGGTCGGCGAGCTTGTCTTCGGTGCTGCGCTCCACCGGAGCGGGCACCGGTTCGGCCTCGGGGGCGGCGGCCGGCGCCGGGTCCTTCCGCTTGCGGCGCTCGCGCAGCTCCGCCCATACGAAGTACCCCAGGCCCAGCGGCGCCATGATCCCGAACGCCACCCACTGCAGCCCGTACGACAGGTAGGGGCCGGCGTCGAGCTGCGGCAACGGGATCGTGCCCAGCCCCCCGGCCTGGTTCTCGGACAGCTGCAGGTATCCGCCCGTCAGCTCCAGGCCGGTGAACGCCGCGATCTGCGCAGGGTCGATCGAGTAGACCTGGGTGTGGCCGGCGTCGCGGAACGGGGTCTTGCCCTCGGCGGTCCCCTCGGACATCCGCAGGCGGGCGTCGACGGTCACCGGACCGGCCGGTGCCGGGGCGAACCCGGGGATCTCGGTGCCCCGCTCCGGGCGCACGTATCCACGGTTCACCAGGACGGTGCGGCCGTCGGCAAGCCGGAACGGCGTGAGCACCTCGTAGGCGGGGGAGGACTCGACGCTGCGCAACCGCACCAGCAGGTCCGAATCCGGGAGGTAGGACCCGGTCGCGACGACGCGCCGCCACTCGTCCTCCGGTGCCGGCGCGGCACCGGTCAGCAGCTCCTCCACCGGCACGGGGTCCGTGGCCAGCGAGGCGGTGATCCGGTCGTTGCGCTCCTCGGTGGTGGTGTTCTTGCCGAGCTGCCACGGCGCGAGCACTGTGAAGCACGCGTAGGCGAAGCCGCCCACCACCAGGGCCAGCACCAGCCAGCTCGGGCGGAGCAGGAACGTCAGTCGTCGCACGTAACCACGGTAACCGGTGACGCGGGCCTCATTGCCGTCGCACCCAGTCGAGCAGGCCCGGGATCGCCGCCTCGATCTGCCGCCGGACCAGTTCGAACTCGTGCCGGTCGCCGTAGTACGGATCCGGTACCGACTCGCCCTCGGCGTCCGGGTCGAAGCTGCGCAGCAGCACCCGGCGCTCGGCGGGCACCCCGAGCTGCGCGAGCACCCGGTCGTGGCCGGCGTCCAGTGCGACCACCAGATCGGCGGCGAGCTGCTCGTCGGTCACGCGCCGGGCGCAGTGCCCGGTCGGGTAGCCGTGCCGCCGCAACAGGTCCGTGGTGCGTGGATCCGCATCCTCGCCGGCGTGCCAGTCGCCGGTGCCGGCGCTGGTGACCCGCACGCGCTCGGAGAGACCGGCCCGGCGGAGGTGCTCGGCGAAGATCTTCTCGGCCATCGGCGACCGGCAGATGTTGCCGGTGCACACGAACGTCACGTGCAGGCGCTCAGCGGTCACCGGTCAGCACCCTCGTCAGTTCGTCGACGCTCGCCGTGGACCGGTGGGCGACGGCCGCCTCGTCGTCGGCGCCGTACCCCCACTCGACGAACACCGTCGGAATACCCCACCGCGCCGCGCCCGTCACGTCGTGCTCGCGGTCGCCGACCATGACCACGCCCGCGGTGCCGCCGTCCTCCGCGGCGACCGGGTCCACCCCGAGCGAGGCCAGACTGTGCGCGATCACGTCCGACTTCGCCCGCCGGCTCCCGTCGTCGCTCGCGCCGCCGATGAACTCGAAGTGGGCGGCCAGCCCGAAGTGCTCGAGGATGCGGACGGCGAAGCCCTGGTTCTTCGACGTCGCGACGGCGAGCCGGCTCCCGGCGTCGCGCACCCGCTCGAGCATCGCCGCCACCCCGTCGAACACGGAGTTCTCCGCCCAGCCGCGCGCGTCGTAGCGCTCGACGTACGCGGTCAGCGCCCGATCCACCTGCTGTTCGTCGAGACCGAGCCCGCGCAGTGTGTCGATCATCGGCGGACCGAGGACCCGCTGTGGCTCGTCGTGCGCCGGTTCCGGAACGCCCACCGTGGCGAGCGCATGCCGGAACCCGTCGAGCACGCCCGCCGCCGAGTCCGTGAGGGTGCCGTCGAGGTCGAACAGCACGACGGGTGCGGGCAGCAGCAGTGGATGCAGGTCGGCGAGAGTCGTCACGTCCCCATTGTCCCGGCTCCCGGCGAAGCCCGCCGCGTAGGGTCTCGGGCAGCACCCGGGAGACGACGAAGGAGGAGCGGTGACGGCGGTGACGCTGCGCGAGGTGATCGACGTGCTCGAGACGGCCTATCCGCCGTCGCTGGCCGAGTCGTGGGACTCCGTCGGGCTGGTCGCCGGTGATCCCTCCGAGCCCGTGAGCAGGGTCCTGCTCGCGGTCGACGCGACCGCCGCCGTCGTCGACGAAGCCCTGGCCTGGGGTGCGCAGTTGCTCCTCGTGCACCACCCGCTGCTGCTGCGCGGCGTCGACACCGTCGGCGCGCACACCCCGAAGGGCGCCCTGATCCACCGGCTCATCCGAGGCGGCTGCGCGCTGTTCACCGCCCACACCAACGCCGACCGTGCCGACCCGGGCGTGTCCGATGCGCTGGCACAGGCGCTCGGCCTGACCGGCCTGCGGCCGATCGAACCCAAGCCCGAACCGGCGGTCGACAAGTGGGTGGTCCTCGTGCCCGCCGACTCGGCCGAGACGCTGCGCGCCGCCCTGTTCGACGCCGGTGCGGGCCGGCTCGGGAACTACCGCGAGTGCTCCTGGACCACCTCCGGGACCGGACAGTTCCGTCCCGAGGCCGGGGCGGATCCGGCGGTCGGCACCGTCGGCGAACTCGAACGCCTGGCCGAGGACCGCATCGAGGTCGTGGCCCCGCGATCGGTGCGCGGCCGGGTGCTTGCTGCCCTGCGCGCGGCGCACCCGTACGAGGAACCCGCGTTCGACGTGCTCGAACTCGCCGCTCTGCCCGGCTCCCGAGGTCTCGGCCGGGTCGGAGAACTCCCGGCGCCGCAGACGCTGCGCGAGTTCACCGAGCGGGTCGCGGCCGCACTGCCGGCCACCGAGTGGGGGGTGCGCGGTGCCGGCGACCCCGACCGGATGATCCGCACCGTTGCGGTGTGCGGCGGCTCCGGCGACTCCTTCCTCGGCACCGTCGGCCGGCTCGGCGTCGATGCCTACGTCACCGCGGACCTGCGGCACCATCCCGCCGACGAGCACCTGCGCGCCGGCGGCCCCGCGCTTGTCGACGTCGCGCACTGGGCCAGCGAGTACCCGTGGTGCGCCCAGGCGAAGGGTGTGCTCGACGACGTGTTCGCCGACCGCGACGGCTGGTCGACCCGCGTCAGCGCGCTGCGCACCGATCCCTGGACCACCGCAGCCCGGTAGGTCCGGGTTCCCCGTGACCGGCCGCGCGGTACGGTAGGCAGCTACCACCCCCCTTGATCTCGTCGCCGAAAGCAGGAACCCGCCGAGTGAACGTCGAACCCGCCGTGCAGTCCAAGCTCCTGGCCCTCGCCGCTGTGGACACCGAGGTGACCCGCCTGGCGCACCGGCGCCGCACCCTGCCCGAACAGCAGGAGGTCGAGCGGCTCGAGGCGGAACGCACCGCGCGCCGGGACGCCGCCGTCGCTGTCGAGATCATCCTCGACGACCTCGACCGCGACATTCGCAAGCTCGAGGGGGAGGTCGAGGCGGTCCGCCAGCGGGAGGATCGCGACCGCAAGCTCCTCGCCGCCGGCGGCGTGGGCGCCAAGCAGCTGTCCGAACTCCAGCACGAGCTGACCAGCCTCGAACGCCGGCAGGCCCTGCTCGAGGACGAGCTGCTCGAGGTCATGGAACGCCGGGAGGCATCCAAGGCCGATCACGACCACGCCGGCGCGCGGTTGTCGAGCGTCGACGAGGAACTCGCCGACGCGGTCCGCCTGCGCGACGAGACGCTCGCCGACATCGAGGTCGCCGAGCAGCGGTGCCTGAGCGACCGCGCGGCACTCGTGGAGGCCTTCCCGGCCGAGCTGGTCGACCAGTACGAGGCGCAGCGGACGAAGACGGGCATCGGCGCGGCCCTGCTGCAGGCGCGCCGGTGCGGCGCATGCCGCCTCGAGCTCGACCGCGGCGAGATCGCTCGCATCGCCGCCGCCGCCCCCGAGACCCTCGTACGTTGCCCCGAGTGCAACGCGATCCTGGTGCGTACCAAGGAATCCGGGATTTGAGCCGGGTAGTTGTCGAGGCCGACGGCGGCTCGCGCGGCAACCCGGGCCCCGCCGGCTACGGTGCGGTGGTCTTCGGCGCCGACCATGAGGCGGTGCTGGCCGAGCGCAGCGCGAGCATCGGCCGCGCCACCAACAACGTGGCCGAATACCAGGGCCTGATCGCCGGATTGACCGCCGCCGCCGAACTCGGGGCCGACGAGGTCGACGTCCGGATGGATTCCAAGCTCGTCGTCGAGCAGATGTCGGGCCGATGGAAGATCAAGCACCCGGACATGATTCCGCTCGCCGCCCGCGCCCGCGAGCTGGCCCGGGGATTCTCGCGGGTCGAGTTCACCTGGGTGCCACGCGCGGAGAACGCCTACGCCGACCGGCTCGCCAACGAGGCGATGGACGCCGCCGCGTCGGTTGCTTCGGGTTCCGAATCTGCTTCTCCCACACCGGAATCGGCGGCCCCACCGGTGAAATCGCCCGGCTGGACCGGCGCTGTCGGCACGCCCACCCGGATGCTGCTGCTGCGGCACGGGCAGACCCCGCTGTCGGTGGAGCGCCGCTACTCCGGCCGCGGCAACCCGCCGCTGACGGAACTGGGCCGTGCGCAGGCCCGCGCGGCCGCGCGTCGCATCGGCGAGCGCGGCAACGTCGCCGCGGTGGTGTCGTCGCCGCTCGGGCGGGCCCGGGAGACCGCCGATGCCGCGGCGTCGGCGCTCGGTCTGCCCGTGACGGTGCACGAGGGCCTCATCGAGACCGACTTCGGCAAGTGGGAGGGGCTGACCTTCCTCGAGGCGGCGCAGCGCGATCCCGATCTGCACCGGCGCTGGCTGGGGGACACGTCGGTGCGCCCGCCGGGTGGGGAGAGCTTCGACGAGGTCCGCGGCCGTCTCGCCACCGTCCGCGACGATCTGGTCGCGGAGTACGGCGGGGCGAACGTGCTCGTCGTCTCCCACGTCACGCCGATCAAGACACTGCTGCAGATGGCGCTCGACGCGGGGCCGTCGCTGCTGTACCGCCTGCACCTGGACCTCGCGTCGCTGAGCATCGCCGAGTTCTATCCCGACGGCGGCGCGGCCGTGCGGCTGGTCAACGACACGTCGCACCTGTAGGCGCCGTCGGCGCCGGTGTGTCTTTCGGGCTGCGCCCACCGCCCGAAGGACACACCGCCGGCAGCGTCCCGGCCGCTCACACCTGGAGTTTTCGGAGCGTGCGCAGGTTCCGCGTCGTGGTCACCGCCTTGTAGCGCGGATTGCCGGTGTTCCGGCCGAAGGCGCTCTTGACCGTCTGCCCGCGCTCGACGTCCCAGTAGAGGACGCCGTTGCCCCGGGCGACGCGTTCGACCGCCGGGTCGAGACCCTCCGCCGTCGCCGCCAGTTCGTCCAGAACCGCGGGATCGGCGACGAACACCGCGTACGCGTGCCGGCCGTCACGCTCCTCGAACGGGTAGGCGTCGACGATCGCCGCGACGGCCGCCTGATCGTGGACGAACACGAACGCCTCGTACCCGAATCGATCACGCAGGGCCGCCTCGATCCGGGCCTTCGCTTCGGCGGTGTCGGCGGTGTCGGCATCGAACACCACGTTGCCCGAAGCGAGCACGGTGCGGACGTTGCCGAAACCGAGCCCGGCGAACACGTCCTTCAGATCCGCCATCGCGATGGTGATGCCACCGACGTTGATTCCCCGCAGCAGGGCCGCATATCTCGCCATGGCGGTACCGTAGTTCGCATTCGAGACAGGTGAGGCAGTACCCTGATCGACGCGGACGAGTTGGCCGGGCGACCGCGGCTCAGGGAACCGGCACCGTGGCGGTGCCAGGCCCTGGATCGAGGAAAGTCCGGACTCCACAGAGCAGGGCGGTTGCTAACGGCAACCCGAGGTGACTCGCGGGACAGTGCCACAGAGAACAGACCGCCCACCCCTCGGGGTGGGTAAGGGTGAAACGGTGCGGTAAGAGCGCACCAGCGCCCCGGGTGACCGGGGCGGCTCGGTAAACCCCGCCCGGAGCAAGGTTGAAGGCCGCACCGACTCGTTCGGTGCGGCTGCGCAGGTGTCCGAGGGCTGCTCGCCCGAGCCTGCGGGTGAACCGCTCGAGGTACCCGGCGACGGTGTGCCCAGATGGATGGTCGCCACCCCGCCTCGGCGGGGTACAGGATCCGGCTTACAGGCCGGCTCGTCCGCCCACCCGGCTCAGATCGGGGCGACGACCAGCAGGTGCGCCCAGTAGGAGGCGGCCTCGTGCCCCAGGTAGGGGAGCAGGAAGTCGTAGAGCAGGTACGACATGCGGTGCCTTTCGAGTCGTCGAGCGGGGACCAGGGGCCGACGGTACCAGCCGCGCCGCGCGTGCGGGTTACCCCGAAACTCGGCGTCGGTTGGGGCAGACTGGGAGTCATGAGCGACGAGGGCTGGTACTACGACGTCCACACCGGAAAGGTCAGCCAGGGAAAGGACCCCAGTGCGCTGAACCGCATGGGGCCGTATCCGGACCGCGCCACCGCCGAACGGGCACTCGAGATCGCGGCCGAGCGCAACAAGGCCGCGGACGAGGCCGACGAGGAGTGGAACCGCTGAGCGGTTCCCCAGCACGGTGACGAACACCCGCATCGTCGTCGCGCCCGCGATCGACTTCGGTGCCGTCCGCGCCGAGTTCGCGCTCGACGACAGTTATCCCCTGGCCGCCGTCGCCGAGGCCGAGGCCGCGGTCGACCGCTGGTCCGCCGCGCGGGTGGACCGCACGGATCTGCCCCTGGTGACCATCGATCCGCCGGGCTCGATGGATCTCGACCAGGCGCTGCACCTCGAGCGCACCGTCGACGGCTTCGTCCTGCACTACGCGATCGCCGACGTCGCGGCCGTCGTCGCACCCGACGGCGCGCTCGACCGCGAGAGCCGGCGCCGCGGACAGACCTACTATCTGCCCGACGGGTCGGTCCCGCTGCACCCCCGGCCGTTGTCCGAGGATTCGGCCAGCCTCCTCCCCGGCCGCGTGCGTCCGGCGGCGCTGTGGCGCATCGTTCTCGACGACGCCGCCGAGCCCGTGGACGTGAGCGTGCGGCGCGCACTGGTCCGGTCCGTCGCCCGGTTCGATTACGCCGGAGTGCAGGCCGGCGTCGACGCCGGGGTCGTGCACCCGTCGATCGCGGCACTATCCGAGTTCGGCCGGCTCCGCGAGGCCGCGGCCCGCGCACGCGGCGCGATCGAACTGCGCCTGCCCGAGCAGGACGTGGTCGCCGACGGGAACGGCTGGCGGCTGACCACCCAGCCGCGCACCGAGGTCGACGACTGGAACTCCCACGTGTCGCTGCTGACCGGGATGTGTGCGGCGCGACTGATGCTCGACGCGCGGATCGGGCTGCTGCGGACCCTGCCGCCGGCCGCTCCCGAGGCCGTGGCGCAACTGCGGCGCACCGCCTCCGCCCTGGGAGTGCCGTGGCCGGACCAGGTGCCGGTGGGTACCTTCCTGGCCGGCCTCGACGTGAACCTGCCCGGCACCCTGGTGCTGATGAGCGAGGCCCCGGCGCTGCTGCGCGGCGCGTCGTACGTGGCGTTCGACGGTGCGATTCCGGAGCAGCCGGGACACGGGGCGATCGGTGCGCCGTACGCACACGTCACCGCGCCGCTGCGGCGGCTGGCCGACCGGTTCGTGACGGAGGTGTGCCTGGCGCTCTGCGCGGGCACCGACGTGCCGGACCCGGTGCGCGCCGTGCTCCCGGAGCTTCCCGAGACGATGTCCGGCTCCGACGCGCTCGCCGGGAAGGTGACCCGTGCGTGCATCGAACTCACCGAGGCGACGGTCCTCGCCCCGCACGTGGGGGAGTCGTTCGAGGCGACGGTCCTGCGTGCGGCGAACGGCCGCCGGGACGCCGAGGTGTTCGTGCCCGACGCCACCGTGATCGCCCCGTGCGCCGGCGAGCCGAAGGAGGGCAGCCGGATCCGGATCCGGCTGACGCACGCCGACCCGCGGGCCCGGAAGGTGCGGTTTGCGTACCCGGCGTGACGTCGCTGCCGGGCGGGAGCGGCGGCCGTGAACGCGTCCCGACCGCCGCGCCGGCCGCGGGGCCTGCTCGTCGGCCTCGCCGTCCTCACGACGGTGCTTGTGGTCCTGGCGGTGCTGGTGTTCCGCGTGGCACCGAGCCGGTATCTGCCCTGGGACACCGCCGACTTCCCGGACGTGGACACGTCGGCGTTGACGCTCCCGCAGGCGCGGATCGTGGAGTTGCTCGAGGACGAACACCGGACGCAGCGGCCCGGGACGTTCTACTCCGAGGGCGCCGAGGAGCCCTGGTGCGCGAACTTCGTCAGCTGGATCATGCGGGAAGCGGATCGGCCGCTGGCCAATCCGCATTCCGGGCACTGGCGGATCCCCGGCGTGTACACCCTGCAGGAGTACTACGAGTCGGTCGGACGATTCGAACCGGCCGGCGACGGGTACCGGCCGGCGGTGGGCGACGTGGTGCTGTACGAGAACGAGCTGTGGGTCGGCCAGCACACCAACATCGTCGTCGCGGTCGACGGCGACACCGCGACGACGGTCGGCGGCAACGAACTCGGCCGCATCCGCGTCCACACCGTCGACGTCACGTCCGACTCGGCGGTCGTCGGGTTCGGCCGCCTCGGGTGAGGATCAGCGGAAGCGGTCGGTCGCCTCGAGCAGGTGATGGGTGATGCCGGGCTCGTTCGCGGCGTGCCCGGCGTCGTCGACGACGACGAGTTCCGAGCCGGACCACGCCTTGTGCAGTTCCCACGCGCTCGTCGCGGGGCAGACCACGTCGTAGCGACCCTGCACGATCACGCCGGGGATGGTGCGCAGCCGTCCGGCGTCGCGCAGCAGCTGCCCCTCCTCGAGGAAGCCACGGTTGCGGAAGTAGTGGTTCTCGATGCGCGCGAACGCCAGAGCGAAACGCGGTTCCGACGTCTCCACGACCCGTTCCGGGGTGGGCAGCAGGGCGCTGGTCGCCCCCTCCCACGTCGACCACGCCACGGCGGCCCGCAGCGCGACGTCGGGGTCGGGCGAATGCAGCAGCCGGTGGTACGTGTCGACGGGATGCTCACCGTCCGGCGCCCCGGCCAGCGGCTCCAGGAAACGCTCCCACAGCTCGGGGAACAGTTGTCCGGCGCCACCGTTGTAATACCAGTCGATCTCGCTGCTGCGCAGCAGGAAGATGCCGCGCAGCACCAGCTCGGTGACCCGGTGCGGGTGGCGCTGCGCATAGGCCAGGGCCAGCGTCGACCCCCACGAGCCGCCGAACACCTGCCAGCGGCCGATCCCCAGACGTCGCCGCAGGGTCTCGATGTCGGTGAGCAGATACTCGGTGGTGTTGGCGGACAGATCCGCGCCCTCGGCGACGTGCGGCACCGACCGACCGCAGCCGCGCTGATCGAACAGCACGATCCGGTACGCCTCCGGATCGAAGAACTGCCGGTGGGCGGGCATGGTGCCGCCGCCCGGACCGCCGTGCAGGAACACCACCGGCTTGCCGGCGGGATTCCCGCTGACCTCCCAGTAGATGCGCTGGCCGTCGCCGACGTCGAGCAGGCCCTGCTCGTACGGCTCGATCGGCGGGTACGGCCGCCGCAACGGCATCAGAAGCCGACCAGCGCGGAGGCGAGGGTCGGGATCTGCAGGGCCTCGAGCGCCTGGCTGCGCACCTCCGGACACTGGGCCGAGGCGATCGTGTCGACACGGTCACGGTCCTGGGCGAGCGCCAGCATGTCGATCCCGTTGCGGGCCGCCCACTCGCCGACCAGCAGGTTCAAGCCGGGCTTGCTCATGGACGGGGTGTAGGTCCGCCAGCTCTGCAGCTGGGCCTCCATCTGCGAGCACAGCTCGGCGGCCTGGGCCTCGGTGACCCCACCGGGCAGCGCGCTCGGCTCGGCCGCCGCGCCGGTGCCGGTCGTCGGCTGCGTCGACGCGGTGGTCGAGCCGGTGGGGGCGGGCTGACCGCCGGACGCGCACCCGCCCAGGGCGGCGATCGTCGCACCGGCGACGGCAACGGCGAGCAGTGTGCGACGGGGACGAATCATGTGGGGTGCACCTCGCGGGTCGGTAAGGCCCGGGCCTACGGGTGAGCGGAACCTCCGGCCGGACCGGCCGCAGGTTCCCCTCGTCCTGCCGGATCAGAAGGAATGCTCGGGACCGGGGAACGTCCCGGCCGCCACCTCTGCAGCATATTCGGCCGCGGCGCGGCGCAGCTCGTCGCCCACGCTGCCGAACTTCTTGACGAACTTCGCGGTCTTGCCGCTGGTGTAGCCGGCCATGTCCTGCCACACGAGGACCTGGGCGTCACACTCGTTGCCGGCACCGATCCCGACCGTGGGGATGGTCAGCTTGCGGGTGACCTGGCCGGCGATGTCGGCGGGCACCATCTCCATGACCACGGAGAAGGCGCCGGCCTCCTGCACGGCGATGGCGTCGGCGATGAGCTGTTCGGCGCCGTCGCCGCGGCCCTGCACGCGGAATCCGCCGAGGCTGTTGACCGACTGCGGGGTGAACCCGACGTGGGCCTGGACGGGGATGCCGGCGGCGGCGATCGCGGCGATCTGCGCGGCGACCCGCTCGCCGCCCTCGAGCTTGACGGCGTGGGCGCCGCCCTCCTTCATGAAGCGGATGGCGGTGGCGAGAGCCTGCTCGGGCGACGCCTCGTAGGTGCCGAACGGCAGGTCGGCGATCACCAGGGCGTGCGGCGCGCCGCGCACCACGCCGCGCACCAGGGGGAGCATTTCGTCGACCGTGACCGGCACGGTGGTGTCGTAGCCGTAGACGACGTTGGCGGCGGAGTCGCCCACGAGCAGCACCGGGATGCCGGCTTCCTCGAAGATGCGGGCGCTCGAGTAGTCGTACGCCGTCAGTTCGGCCCAGCGACGACCCTCGGCCTTCATGGCCTGCAGGTGATGGACCCGCGTCTTGCGCCGAGGGGCGGCGGACGGGGCGGAGCCGCCGTAGAGGGCAGCGGTGGATTCGGACATCAGAGGTCCCTTTCTGCCTCGAGGCCCGTGCGGGTCCCCGGGTTGGGTGATGACGGTCTCAGTCTGCCACCGGCTCCATTCGGGCAGTAGCGGCGCCGGCGGTGCGATTGGTCACATCCGCCGGATGCGGCGGCGGACCGGACCCGAACCGGCCGCGTCGGCGCGGATGCTGCCCCGTGGCACCATCGCTGGGTGTCGTCCCCTTCTCTCCGCGTCCCGGCGCGCGCCGTCGCGCTGACCGCCGCGGTGCTGCTCGCCGCCGGCTGCAGCACCACGACCGAGACCGCGCCGCCGCGGACGTCGCCGATCGGCGCCCCGGCCGGCCTCGAGCAGTTCTACGCGCAGCAGGTGCAGTGGGGGTCCTGCCGGGACTACGGCCCCGACGCCGAGCAACTGCCCCGCGGCGTGCAGTGCGCGCGGATCACGGTGCCGCTGGACTACGACGACCCGAACGGGGAGACGATCACGGTGGCGATCTCCCGCTCGCCCGCGTCCGGGCAGCGGATCGGCTCGCTGCTCGTCAATCCCGGCGGGCCGGGTGCGGCCGGGATCGGGCTCGCCACCGTTGCCGACGGCACCGAGTTGACCGACCGCTTCGACATGATCGGATTCGATCCCCGCGGCGTCGGGGCCTCCGAGCCCGCAGTGCGCTGCCGCACCGACGCCGAGGCGGACGCCGACCGCGCGTCCGACGACGGCGACATGAGCCCCGAGGGCATCGCGCGGACGGAACAGCGGCACCGCGACTATGCCGACGCCTGCGCGCAGCGCGCCGGGACCGGCCTGCTCGCCCACGTGGGCACCCGCGAGGTCGTGCGCGACATCGACGTGCTCCGCTCCGTCCTCGGCGACGAGAAACTGAACTACCTCGGGTTCTCGTACGGCACCCGGATCGGCACGCTCTATGCGGAGACCTTCCCCGACCGGGTGCGGACGATGGTGCTCGACGGTGCGCTCGACCCCGAGCAGGACCCCCTCGACGAGGTCCTGCTGCAGGCGGCCGGATTCCAGACGGCGTTCGACGCGTTTGCGGCGGACTGCGCCCGCCACGACGACTGTGCCCTCGGCACCGACCCGGCCGCGGCGGTGGGCCGGTTCCGGGCCCTGGTGGACCCGCTGATCGCGGCGCCCGCGGAGACCACGGATCCGCGCGGCCTGAGCCACCGGGACGCGATCACGGGGGTGCAGCAGGGTCTGTACTCGCCGCGGCTGTGGGGCTCGCTGCGGGCGGGGCTCGCGGCGCTGACCGAGGGCCGGGGCGACACGTTGCTGCTGCTCGCCGACCTGTACGAGGGACGCGGCGACGACGGCACCTACACCAACTCCACCGACGCCTTCAACGCGATCCGGTGCGTGGACGACCCGCCGGTGACGGACGCGGCCGTCGCGGCCGAGGCCGACCGGCTGTACCGGCAGGCCGCGCCGTTCCTCGACGACGGCCGCGCGAGCGGCGCCGCGCCGCGGGATCTGTGCGCCTTCTGGCCGGTGCCGCACACCGGTGAGCCGCACACCCCGGACGTGCCGGGCCTGCCGACCGTGCTCGTCGTCTCCACCACCGAGGATCCCGCAACGCCGTACCAGGCGGGGGTGGACCTCGCGCGGCAACTCGGCGGCGCACTCGTCACCTTCACGGGTACCCAGCACACCGTCGTGCTCGACGGCGAGGCCTGCGTCGACGACCCGGTGATCAGGTATTTCGTGACCGGGCAGGCGCCGGCGGCGGACCCGCGGTGCTGACGGCGCGACGATGTGAGCGACACGCCGGGGCCACAACCCGCGGATGTAACACGGATTTAACGCACTGTGCCTAGTCTCGGCCGTATGGATCGCCAGAAGGAGTTCGTGCTCCGCACCCTCGAAGAGCGCGACATTCGGTTCGTGCGCTTGTGGTTCACCGACGTGGTCGGAACGCTCAAGTCCGTGGCGATCGCCCCGGCCGAACTCGAAGGAGCCTTCGAGGAGGGCATCGGGTTCGACGGCTCGGCCATCGAGGGATTCTCCCGCATCTCCGAGGCCGACATGGTCGCCCGGCCGGACGCCTCGACCTTCCAGGTGCTGCCGTGGGCCGACAGCAAGGGTCAGCAGTACTCGGCCCGCATGTTCTGCGACATCACGATGCCCGACGGCACCCCCAGCTGGGCCGATCCGCGGCACGTGCTGCGCCGCCAGCTCAACAAGGCATCCGACCTCGGCTTCAGCTGCTATGTGCACCCCGAGATCGAGTTCTTCCTCGTCGAGAACGGTGAACCGGGCGCGCCGCCCGTGCCGGCCGACGACGGCGGCTACTTCGACCAGTCGGTGCACCGCTCGGCCCCGAACTTCCGCCGCCACGCCATCGACGCGCTCGAGTCGATGGGCATCTCCGTCGAGTTCAGCCACCACGAGACCGCGCCTGGTCAGCAGGAGATCGACCTGCGCTACGCCGACGCGCTGTCCATGGCCGACAACGTGATGACCTTCCGCTACGTGGTCAAGGAGATCGCGATGTCGGAGGGCGTGCGCGCGACGTTCATGCCCAAGCCGTTCCGCGAGCACGCGGGGTCGGCCATGCACACCCACATGAGCCTGTTCGAGGGGGAGAACAACGCCTTCCACGATCCCGACGATCCGCTGCAGCTCTCGGCCACCGGCAAGGCCTTCATCGCCGGGGTGCTCGAGCACGCCAACGAGATCAGTGCCGTGACCAACCAGTGGGTCAACTCCTACAAGCGCATCGTGCACGGCGGCGAGGCGCCCACCGCGGCCTGCTGGGGCCCGTCCAACCGCTCCGCTCTGGTGCGGGTGCCGATGTACACGCCGAGCAAGGCGTCCTCGCGCCGGGTGGAGATCCGCACGCCCGACTCGGCCTGCAACCCGTACCTGACGTTCGCGGTGCTCCTCGCCGCCGGCCTGCGCGGCATCGAGAAGGGCTACGAGCTCGCCCCCGAGGCCGAGGACGACGTGTGGGCGCTGACCTCCGCGGAGCGGCGCGCCATGGGGTACCGGGAGCTGCCGACCGACCTCGACATCGCCCTGCGCGAGATGGAGAAGTCGGAACTGGTGGCCGAGGCGCTCGGCGAGCACGTGTTCAACTTCTTCCTCCGCAACAAGTGGACGGAGTGGGAGAACTACCGCAGCCAGGTCACCCCGTACGAACTGGATCAGTACCTGGGCTTGTAACCCCTGCCGGCCGCGGCCGCACGAGGGCGTCGCCGCGGACCGGACGGTCGACGACGACGAAGAGGTGAGGTCCGTGCCCACTCGGGCGGTAGTGTCCCGCGCCGGAGCGACGGTGGCGGCATGGTGAGACCGCCGACGGCGCGTTCGGCGATACCGAGCGCCGGTCGGCTCGGCCTCCTCGCCCCGACCGCCCCCGACGAACTCCGGCAGCTCGGCTGGACCGACACCGACAGCACCGAACTGCTGTGGGCCCTCTCCCGCGCACCCGACGCGGACCTCGCCCTGCGCACCCTTGCCCGGCTGCACGACGCGCTCGGCGACGGCTGGGCCGAACTCGACGCGGCGCTGCGCACCGACAAGGGGCTGCGCGGCCGGTTGTTCGGCCTGTTCGGCGGGTCGTCCGCCCTGGGCGACCACATCGTGGCCCACCCGGATCGGTGGCGTGGCCTCGCCGGGATGCTGCAGCTGCCCGACCGGCGGACCCTCACCGATCGGATGCTCGGCTACGTCGAGGCCGAACCCGAGGCCGGGACGGGAGACAACCGTCTGATCTACCGGGCGACGATCACCGGTCCGGCGGCCGTGGCTGCGCTGCGCACCGGCTATCGCGACCAGCTGGCGCTGCTCGCGGCCGCCGATCTCGCGGCCGTCGTCGAGAACGAACCGGTCCTGCCGTACCTCGAGGTGGGGCAGCGGCTCGCGGACCTCGCCGACGCGGCCCTGACGGCGGCCCTGGCGGTGGCCGTCGCCAGCGTCGTCCCGGACGGTCCCTGCCCCGTCGACCTGGCCGTCATCGCGATGGGCAAGTGCGGGGCCCGCGAGCTCAACTACGTCAGCGACGTCGACGTCGTGTTCGTCGCCGAGCCGGCCGACGCCCGCGCCGGCCGCATCGCCGGGGAGATGATGCGGATCGGCACCTCGGCGTTCTTCGAGGTCGATGCCGCGCTGCGTCCCGAGGGCAAGCGCGGCGCACTGGTCCGCACCCTGGACTCGCACGTCGCGTACTACCAGCGCTGGGCCAAGACGTGGGAGTTCCAGGCACTGCTCAAGGCCCGGCCCATGACCGGCGACCTCGACCTCGGTCGCCGCTACGTCGAGGCGCTCAGCCCCATGGTGTGGACGGCCTCCGAGCGGGAGGCGTTCGTGCCCGAGGTGCAGGCGATGCGCCGGCGCGTCGAGGAACTCGTGCCCGCCGAGCTGCGCGAGCGGGAACTCAAGCTGGGCCGGGGCAGCCTGCGCGACGTGGAGTTCGCGGTGCAGTTGCTGCAGCTGGTGCACGGCCGCGCCGACGAGGCGCTGCGCGTACCGAACACCGTGCAGGCGCTGTCCGCCCTCGCCGACGGGGGCTATGTCGGGCGCGACGACGCCGCGAACCTGCGGGCCTCCTACGAGTTCCTGCGGCTGCTCGAGCACCGCCTGCAGCTGCAGCGGCTCAAACGCACCCACACGCTGCCGCCCCCGGAGGACCGGGAGGCGATGCGCTGGCTCGCCCGCGCCGCGCACATGCGCCCCGACGGACGGCACGACGCGCTCGGGGTGCTCGAGTCGGAGATCAAGCGCAACTCGGCGCGGGTGCGCAAGCTGCACGCGAAGCTGTTCTACCGGCCTCTGCTCGAGTCGGTGGCCCGGGTGGACAAGGAGGCGCTGCGGCTGTCGCCCGACGCCGCGGTCCGGCAGCTCGCCGCGCTCGGCTACAGCGCACCGGAGAACGCGCTCGGCCACCTGACGGCACTGTCCGGCGGTGCCTCCCGCAAGGCCCGCATCCAGGCGCTGCTGCTGCCGCAACTGCTCGAGGCGCTGGGGGAGACGAGCGACCCCGACGCCGGGCTGCTCGCCTACCGCCGCCTGTCCGAGGCGCTCGTCGACCGGGTGTGGTTCCTGCGGACGCTGCGCGACGAGCCGTCCGTCGCGGACCGGCTCATGACCGTGCTCGGGTCCTCCGCCTACGTGTCCAACCTGTTGTTGCGGGCCCCGGACGTCATCCGGCTCTACGCCGACGGCGCCGGCGGGCCCCGGCTCCTCGAACCGCGGCCCGACGAGGTCGCCAAGGCCATCGTCACCTCCTCGGCCCGCTACGACGCCCCCGACAAGGCGATCAACGCGGCCCGGTCGCTGCGCCGGGCCGAACTCGCCCGCGTCGCGAGCGCCGACATCCTCGGGATGCTGGACGTACCGCAGGTGTGCCGCGCACTGTCCGCGGTGTGGGCGGCGGTGCTCGAGGCTGCCCTGGCCGCGGTGATCAAGGCGTCCGAGCAGGAGGACGGGCCGGCGCCGGCGCGGCTCGCGGTGATCGGCATGGGGCGTCTGGGCGGTGGCGAACTGGGCTACGGGTCCGACGCCGACGTGCTGTTCGTCTGCGAGCCGAACCCCGGGGCGGACGAAACCGCCGCGGTGAAGTGGGCGAACCAGGTCGCCGAGCGGGTGCGCACCCTGCTCGGCGCGCCGAGCACGGATCCGCCGCTCGAGGTCGACACCGGCCTGCGCCCCGAGGGGCGCAGCGGACCCATGGTGCGCACCCTCGCGTCCTATCAGGCGTACTACGCCCAGTGGGCGCAGACCTGGGAGGTGCAGGCGCTGCTGCGGGCCGACGCCGTCGCCGGCGACGCGGAGCTCGGACTGCAGTTCCTGCACATGATCGACGCCACCCGGTACCCGGCCGGCGGCGTGTCGGACGACGCGGTGCGCGAGATCCGGCGGATCAAGGCCCGGGTCGACTCGGAGCGGTTGCCGCGCGGTGCCGACCCCGCCACCCACACCAAGCTGGGCCGCGGTGGCCTGGCCGACATCGAGTGGACCGTGCAGCTGCTGCAGCTGCAGCACGCGCACCACATCGAGTCGCTGCACAACACCTCGACGCTCGAGACGCTCGATGCGATCGGCGCCGCAGAACTGCTCAGCAGCGCGGACGTCGCACTGCTGCGCGACGCGTGGCTCACCGCCACCCGCGCCCGCAACGCGCTCGTGCTGGTGCGCGGCAAGCGAACCGACCAGCTGCCGGGCCCGGGCAAGCTGCTGTCGGCGGTCGCCCAGGTCGCCGGCTGGTCGGGTGGTGACGCCTCCGAGTTCCTCGACCACTATCTGCGGGTCACTCGACGTGCCCGGGGGGTCGTGGAGCGGGTGTTCGGGACGTGAGGCCCCGACCTCCCGTGGAACCAGCTCAGGACTTCATCGTGACCACTGCCCCGATTCCCCCGACCGTCGACGATCTCGCCGCCGCCCTCGACGCTCTCCGCGCCCGGGTGCCGCTGGTGCAGTCGCTCACCAACGTCGTCTCCGCCAACTTCCTGACCAACGTCCTGCTCGCCGCCGGCGCGAGCAACGCCCACATCGACAACGTCCACGAGGCCGCCGGATTCGCCCGCATCGCCGGGGGCGTGCTGATCAACCTCGGCACCCCCGACGACGGGACGGCGGCGGCGTTCACCCTGGCCGCCGAGGCCGCCCGTGACGCGGGCACCCCGTGGGTGCTCGATCCCGTCGGCGTGGGGGGCCTCCCGTGGCGCACCGGCCTGGCCGCGGATCTGCTCCCGTTCCGTCCGACGGCGATCCGCGGCAACGCCTCCGAGGTCATCGCGCTGGCCGGTCTGGGTGGCGACACCCGCGGCGTCGACAGCTCCGACGACCCCGCCGCCGCGGTGCGGGCCGCGCTGGCGCTGCTGGCCCACGCCGACGCGGTGTCCGCCTCCGGTCCCGTGGACCACCTCGTCGGCCGCGACGCCGCCGGTGCGACGACCGGCCTGCGCATCGGTGGCGGCAGTGCCCTGCTCCCGCGCGTGACCTCCACCGGCTGCGCGCTCGGTGCCCTCGCTGCGGCATACCTCGCCGTCGCCCCCACGGCGCTGATCGGACTCGCCGCCGCGCACGCCCACGTCGCGGTGGCCGCGGAGATCGCCGACGGGAACGCCACGGGCCCGGGCTCCTTCGCCGTCGCGTTCCTCGACGCCCTGTACTCGGTGAACGCGGACGTCCTCCGGCTCCGTGCCCGCGTCGAGCCGTTGGACATCCCGGCGCAGGCGTGAGGGCCGATCGCCCCCGGACGTCGGGTGCCACCAGGGGGTGATTCCCCTGCGGGACTGGATAATTCGGGCAAGGCGCTCGATGCGTGCCCGGTGAGGGTGCGGGAGAACGCGTTCGGCGAGGCGATTCCGCCGGATCGGTTGGGCGCATGCGGCACCGCCGTGCATCCCCCCGGGTCGCGAGGGGCGCACGGTGGTTCGCGAAGCGAGAGGTCAGCGGCAGACTACGACGAGGCCGACGCCCAACCACACCTGCCGTTCGACACGATCGAACTCGTCGTCGTCGTGGTCGTACACGTAGTCGACTTCGGTGCGATAGCCGCGATCCCGTTGTTCGGTGACGCGGCACTCGCCGGACAGATTGCCGGCGCGGTTGGTGATCCGGTACGGGATGCCTTCCGCGTCCAGGAGGGCGATCGCCTGTTGTTCGCTGAGGCCGACGACATCGGGCGCGGGTTGCGCTGCGGCGATGCCGGATCCGAGAAGGAGGGTGGCGGCGGCCGCGCACAGGGCGGTCGGGAGGGTGGTGCGCATGACAACGTCCTTTCGGGAACGATGTCGCGATGGAGTGAATCCGGTGGGGGACACCCGTTCCGCCCGGGCATGCCGGTGAGCGGGGTCCGTCAGATGTGGTCTATCGGCGCGGTCGGGAGGACGGGACCGGGCGGCGGCGCGCGGCCCCGCGGCACGGACGACGGTCCGGCCGTGGACGACAGTGCCCCGGCATGGCGGGGTACGCAAGCTTTCATCGGCAGTTCCCCAGGCGCTCCGGCCCGGAACCGGCCGGCGCCACTTCAGGGTACTCCCGGCTCCTGACAAATCCGGCAGAACTGGCAGCCTCGGCGGAACGGCTTCGGTGGCCGTGCCCTCGGCATCGGTGCCCCCGGCATCGGTGCCCCCGGCATCGGTGTCCACGGCCCCGATCTGCCCATCGAACGGAACCGCGCACGAAGCCGGTGTCGGACCCCGGAGCGAGGGCGGACGGGCCGGTCCGCTACGGCGCATCGAGCCGGCCGGGTCCGCGTCGCCGGTGGTGCGACACCCGCCCGCTGATCACGGTGACCATTTGTCGAGTGTGTCGCGGGTCACATTTGAGCATTATGATTCGCTGAAAACTTGTGTGTTGACGAAATCAATCAGCTATGTCGATCATTGCTGCACCAGTTGATGTGACTTGAGCGACGCTGCACAACACATGTCGCAGCAAAGGAACGGTGGTGTGCGATGACCGAGACCGCGGTCCGCGAAATCGAGCGTCTTCCCTACGACCTGGACGACCGGTACCGCTCCGGCTCGGGCACGGTGCTGCTCACCGGCGTCCAGGCGATCGCCCGGCAGCTCGTCGAGCAGCACGTGCGCGACATCCGCGACGGACGTCGCGTGGCCACGTTCGTCTCCGGGTACCCCGGCAGCCCCCTCGGCGGCCTCGACAAGCTGCTGCACGGCATGCCGAAGGTTCTCGCCGAGCACGACATCACCTTCGTGCCCGGCTTCAACGAGGAACTCGCCGCGACGTCCGTGTGGGGGAGTCAGGGCCGGCTCGGGGCGGGCACGCCCACCCACGATGCTGTCGTCGGTGTCTGGTACGGCAAGGGCCCCGGTCTGGACCGGGCCACCGACGCGCTGCGGCACGCCAACATGTACGGCGTCGACCCGAACGGCGGCGTGCTGCTGATGGTCGGCGACGACCCGGCATCGAAGTCGTCGACCGTGCCCGCGGTGAGCGAACGGTCCCTCGCGGCCCTCGGCATCCCGGTGCTCTTCCCCCGCAACGCCGCCGAGATCGTCTCGATGGGCCTGCACGGGGTCGCGCTGTCGCGCGCCTCGGGCTGCCTCGTCGCGCTCAAGATCGTCGCGGACGTCGCCGACGGCGCGTGGTCCGTCGACGGCTCGGTCGCGGACCTGCGCATCACGGTTCCCGAGATCGATTGGGAGGGAAAGCCGTTCGTCTACCGTCAGCGTCCGATGGCTGCGCCGAGCGACAGCGTGATCGCCGAGGCCGACCTGTACGGGCCGCGCTGGGCGATGGTCCACGCCTACGGGAAGGCCAACGGGCTGGACGTCGTGGAGGTCGACCCCCCGCACGCCCGGATCGGGCTGGCCGCCACCGGCACCACGTTCGACGCGCTGCGGCAGGCGCTGCTCGACCTCGGGGTGACCGACGCCGACCTGCATCGCGCCGGGATCCGGCTGCTGCGCATCGGCATGCCGTACCCGATCGGCCCCGACCTGGTCCGCGAATTCGCTTCCGGCCTCGACCAACTCGTCGTCGTCGAGGACAAGACCGCGTTCGTCGAAACCCAGATCCGCGAGATCCTCTACGGCACCGACGCCCCGCCGCGCATCGTCGGCAAGAAGGACGCCGACGGCCGCCCGCTGATGCCCGTCGACGGCGAACTGACCGCCGGCCGGATCCGCGGGCCGCTGCGCCGGGTACTGCGCGGCCACGTGGACCTCGGACCCGCGCCGCTCCCGTCGCTGCCCCTGGAGGTGCTGTCGGCCAAGCGCACCCCGTACTTCTGCAGCGGCTGCCCGCACAACCGCTCCACCGCCCTGCCGGAGGGCTCGATCGGCGGCGGCGGCATCGGCTGCCACGCGCTCGTCACGATGTCCGGCCGCGCCGACAGCGCCGTCACCGGGCTGACCCAGATGGGCGGCGAGGGCGCGCAGTGGATCGGCCAGGCACCGTTCACCGACATCCCGCACATGTTCCAGAACCTCGGCGACGGAACGTATTTCCATTCCGGCCAGCTCGCCGTGCAGGCGTGCGTCGCGGCCGGGGTGAACATCACCTTCAAGCTGCTCTACAACGACGTCGTCGCGATGACCGGGGCGCAGGACGCCGAGGGCGCGTTGACGATTCCCGCGCTCACCCACAAGCTCACCACCGAGGGGGTGCGGCGGATCATCGTCTGCTCCGACGAACCGAAGCGGCACCGCAAGCGCTCCCTCGCCCGCGGCGTGACGGTCTGGCACCGCGACCGGCTCGACGAGGCGCAGCGGCTGCTGCGCGAGGTCCCGGGCGTCACCGTGCTCATCTACGACCAGCACTGCGCGGCCGATGCGCGGCGGCAGCGCAAGCGCGGCACCCTGCCCGCCCGCACCACGCGCGTGGTGATCAACGAGGCGGTGTGCGAGGGCTGCGGCGACTGCGGCGTCAAGAGCAACTGCCTGTCGGTGCAGCCGGTCGACACCGAGTTCGGGTCCAAGACTCGCATCGACCAGACGTCGTGCAACACCGACTACTCCTGCCTCGACGGGGAGTGCCCGTCGTTCGTGACGGTCGAGGTCGCGCCCGGACGCACGCCGCAGCGCCGCACCGTCCCGGTGCCCCCGGCCGTGCCCGACCCCGATCCCGGCTCCGCGGTGGGCACCCGCAACATCTTCCTCGCCGGCATCGGTGGCACCGGCATCGTCACCGTCAACCAGGTGCTCGCGACCGCCGCGCTGCGCGCCGGCTTCGACGTCGAATCCCTGGACCAGATCGGTATGAGCCAGAAGGCCGGCCCGGTGGTCTCGCACCTACGGTTCGCCGCCGACGGTCTCGAACCCGGCAACCGGGTGACCACCGGCGGGGCGTCGTGCCTGCTGGCGCTGGACCTGCTCACCGCGGCGGATGCGAAGAACCTCGCCTACGCCGATCCTGCCACGACCGTCGCGGTGGCCTCGACGAGCCGCACCCCCACCGGGGACATGGTGTACGACAGGTCGATCCGCCACCCCGACGAACAGGAGCTGCTGTCCCGGCTGGACGCGGCGACCCGCCGGTCGGCCTCGTTCGACGCTCTCGCCGCCGCACAGGCACTGTTCGGCGACACCGCCGCCGCGAACTTCCTGATCGTCGGCGCCGCCCATCAACTCGGCGGCCTGCAGATCCCCGCCGAGTCCGTCGAGGAGGCGATCGAGATCAACGGTGTCGCGGTGGCGGCGAACATCGCGGCGTTCCGGTGGGGCCGCGTGGCGATCGCCGACCCCGGCGCGTTCGCGGCCGCAACCGAACCGGCCCGCCCGCAGCCGAAGGTCACCGTCGCCCCGGACGCCCTGTTCGCGGACACCACCCTCGACGGCGAGGTGCTGCGGCTCGTGCGGGTGCGTGCCGCCGCGCTCATCGACTTCCAGGGCGAACGCCTCGCCGCCCGCTACATCGACCGGGTGCAGTCCGTGTGGGCGGCCGAACGCCGTGTCACCGACCGCACCGACCTCAGCGAGGCCGTCGCGCGCGGGCTGTTCAAGTTCACCGCCTACAAGGACGAGTACGAGGTCGCGCGACTGCTCGTCGACCCCACGTTCCTCGACGAGGTACGCGCTCAGGTGCCCGGCGGTGAGCAGCTGACCTACCGGCTGCACCCGCCGGTCCTGCGGGCGCTCGGCCGCACCAAGAAGATCGGGTTCGGACCGAAGTCGCACGCGGCGCTGCGGATCCTGGCCAAGGGCAGGCGCCTGCGCGGCACCCGCCTCGATCCGTTCGGTTACGCGCACGTCCGGAAGGTCGAGCGCGCCCTGCTCGCGCACTACACGGCCACGGTCGATCGCCTCGCCGCCGACCTCGATGCCGCCACCTACGACCGCGCGGTGCAGGTCGCGGCTCTGCCGGACACGGTCCGCGGCTATGAGGACGTCAAGCTGCGCTCCGTCGAGCAGTACCGCGCGCGGCTCGCCGAGCTCGGCGTCGAGATCGACTTCTGAGCCGCCACCGATTCTCGACATCCCGAATACATTCTTCCGGAAAGGAACCCATCACGTGACCACCTCGACCCTCGCCCGTTCGGCCACCTCCGACGCCCCCGCCGGTGTCTTCGGCCGATCCCGGTGCCTGTCCGACCGCCCACACGAGCAGGTCGTCTTCTGTCAGGACGCTGCGACCGGCTTGCGCGCGATCGTCGCGATCCACTCCACCGCGCTCGGGCCCGCGCTCGGCGGCACCCGCTTCTACCCGTACGCCGACGAGGCCCGGGCGCTCGAGGACGTGCTGCGGCTGTCGTGGGGCATGACCTACAAGGCCGCGGTCGCGGGCGTGAACCTCGGCGGCGGCAAGGCCGTCATCCTCGGTGACCCCGCCACGGACAAGAGCGAGGCGCTGCTCGCCGCGTACGGACGGTTCGTCGAGTCCCTCGGTGGCCGCTACATCACCGCCGCCGACGTCGGTACCCACGCCGGCGACCTGGACGTGATCGGCCGCCAGACCTCGCACGCGGTGGGACGCACTCCCGCGGCCGGCGGATCCGGGGACAGCTCGCCGCTCACCGCGCTCGGCGTGTTCCAGGCGATGCGCGCCGGAGCCGAGCATGTCTGGGGAACAACGACTCTCGCCGGCCGCACCGTGGGTGTCGAGGGGCTCGGGAAGGTGGGCTACGAACTGGTGGGGCTGCTCACCGCGGACGGCGCCGACGTGGTGGTCTCGGATGTGAACCCGGTGGCTCTCGCCCGGGTGGCCGCCGAGTTCCCGGCGGCACGGGTCGCCGACGGCGTCGTCGCGGCGCCGCTGGATGTGTACGCACCGTGTGCCCTGGGGGGAACGCTGACCCCGTCGACCGCCGGGGTGCTCGGTGCGCGTCTGGTGTGCGGTGCGGCGAACAACCAGCTGGCCCGCCCGGAGGTCGAGGACATCCTGCGCGACCGCGGCATCACGTGGGTGCCGGACTACGTCGCCAACGCCGGCGGCCTGATCCAGGTCGCGGGGGAGGTCGACGGATCCGACCCGACCGTCGTCCGGTCCCGGGTGGACGCGATCTTCGACCGCACGGCCGAGATCTTCGAGATGTCGCGGACCCTGGACATCGGGCCCGGCGCGGCCGCGAACCGGGTCGCCGAGCGGCGTATCGACGCCGCCTGACGGGCGGTACGGCGAGGGGGAGGCACCGCGGTGCCTCCCCCTTCTCGCGTACCCGGAGACCGATGTCCCTCAACGCCGGTCCCTCAGTGCCGGTCGCTCACCGGCGCGGAGCGCCCGTGCCCGGAGTCGCGGGTGAGGTGTTCGAGCAGGGGCTGCGTCCGGTACGGCACCGGCGTCGTCAGCGCCAGCGTGGTCGTGGTGTGCGCGACGCCCTCGATCGCATGGATTCGTTCGAGCTGCAGGAGCAGATCCTCCTGCGACTGCGCCGCCATCCGGATCAGCAGGTCCTCCCGGCCCGTCGTCGCGTGCACCTCGAGCACCTCGGGGAACCGCTCGAGCTCCGCGATGACGTGACCCATCCGGGCCTGCACCAGTTCTGCGCCGATGAACGCCTGCAGCGGCAGGCCGAGCTTCGGCAGATCCACCACCGGCCGGTATCCCGTCACGGCGCCGGACTCCTCGAGCTTCCGGATCCGCGACTGGACGGTGTTGCGCGCGACGCCGAGCTTCGCTGCCAGATCGACGATGCCGGCCCGCGGGTTGTGGGTGAGCTCGGCGAGAAGAGCCGCGTCGAGCCGATCGAAACTGAGCACGGTGACACCCTTTCCGTTGTGATGCGCATCACATTTGAGCATTGTGAATAGCTGGTGCGGAAGATATTGACACGAATTGTGACAGTGCCATGATTGCTGCACTGAATTGCTCACGCAATCCCGCTCTGCGGCACCACAATGCGTCGCCTGCGAGTGTCACGCCCCCGGTCGCCCACGAGGTCCGGCGGGCCCACAATCCCATCCCGAGGAGCACATCATGCCCGGAGTCGGCATCTGGCGCACCAAATCCGTCGAACAGTCGATCGCGGACACCGACGAACCCTGTTCGCGGCTGCGAAGAGAGCTGACCGCCAAAGACCTGACCGTGTTCGGCGTCGCCGTGGTGATCGGCGCCGGCATCTTCACCCTCACCGCACGCACCGCGGGCAACGTCGCCGGCCCGTCGATCTCGCTGGCATTCGTGCTCGCCGCGATCACGTGTGGTCTCGCTGCCCTGTGCTACGCCGAATTCGCGTCGACCGTCCCCGTCGCCGGCAGCGCCTACACCTTCTCGTACGCCACCTTCGGTGAGTTCGTCGCCTGGATCATCGGCTGGGACCTGATCCTCGAGTTCGCGCTCGCCTCCGCCGTCGTCGCCAAGGGCTGGTCGCTGTACCTCGGCGGCATGCTCGGCGGCAGCGGGCACACCACGATGCATCTCGGGCCGCTTGCGGTCGACTGGGGGGCGCTGCTCATCGTCGGCGCGATCACGGTCGTGCTCGTCGTCGGCACCAAGGTGTCCTCGCGGGTGTCGGCCGTCGTCACCGCCATCAAGGTTGCGGTCGTCCTGCTGGTCATCGTGGTCGGCGTCTTCTACATCGACAAGAGCAACTACTCGCCCTACATCCCGCCGGCCGAGGGGGCGCAGAGCACCGCGAGCGGCGTGCACCAGTCGCTGTTCTCGGCGCTCACCGGAGCCGACGGCAGCAGCTACGGGTGGTACGGCCTGCTCGCCGCCGCGAGCCTGGTGTTCTTCGCATTCATCGGATTCGACGTGGTCGCCACCACCGCGGAGGAGACGAAGAACCCGCAGAAGGCGCTGCCGCGCGGCATCTTCGCCTCGCTCGCCATCGTCACGGTCCTCTACGTGGGCGTCACGCTGGTGCTGACCGGCATGGTGAAGTACACCGACCTGCGGACGGGCAGCGCGCTCGTCGGCGACGGCAGCGCCACGCTGGCCACCGCGTTCGAGGCGCACGGCATCACGTGGGCGCAGATGGCGATCAACGTCGGCGGCCTCGCCGGCCTCACCACGGTCGTGATGGTGATGATGCTCGGCCAGACCCGCGTGCTGTTCGCGATGTCCCGGGACGGGCTGATGCCGCGGCAGCTGGCCACGACGGGCCGCAAGGGCACCCCGGTACGCATCACCCTGCTGGTCGGCGGCATCGTCGCCGTCCTCGCCGCGGTGTTCCCGATGGGTGTGCTCGAGGAGATGGTCAACATCGGCACGCTGTTCGCCTTCGTGCTGGTGTGCATCGGCGTGATGGTGCTCCGCCGGACCCGCCCCGACCTGCCGCGCGGGTTCCGGGTGCCGCTCGTGCCGCTGGTGCCGATCCTCGCGGTCCTCGCGTGCGGCTGGCTGATGCTCAACCTGTCCGTCGAGACGTGGATGCGGTTCGTGGCCTGGATGGCCCTGGGCGTGGTGATCTACTTCGTCTACGGTCGGCGCAAGTCGGTGCTCGGGCAGCGGCTGCGGGCCGAGGCGGCCGAGCGGGCGGAGACGCCGCAGGTCGTCCGCGAGCCCGAGCCGGTGTAGCGCGGCGATCGGCCGCGGCCCCGGAGCGACCGCTCCGGGGCCGCGGCCGTGCGACGGCGGGCGATCGGCACCGGCGGGCGCACCCGGGATCGCCGGTCCGGGCCGGTTCCCGTCACGCGCTGTCGTCTCGGACGCCGCCGGAGGAGGCGCGTGCCGCGGTCGGGCGCTGGGCGAGGATCGCGGCGCCCATCCAGCGTCGGAGATAGCGCCGCAGCTCGTCGTCGCTCCGTGGGGGGTTGCCGGGGGAGACGAGGAACGACTGCATCGTGCGCAGCACGTATTCGACGAGTTCGTGGAGTGCCGCGTCGTCGTACCCGTAGCGCTCCCAGTCGACGTCGAAACGCTTGATCATCGTCATCCCGAACTCGCGTGCCTCTTCGGAGGTGAGGCCGTCGGGATGGACGTTCGAGTACGTGCCCGTGAGCAGGATGCCCAGATGTGGCGTCCGGCGTACCTCGGCCAGGGTGTAGACCACGCCTTCGGTCATCGCGTCGACGGGATCCTCGATGCCGCGGATGTGCCGGGTCAGTCGAGCGAGGAATCCGTCGACCGATGCGATCGCCGCGGCCCGCATCAGTGCATCCGCGCTGGGGAAGTAGCGGTACACCGTCTGGCGGATGACGCCCAGCGACTCCGCGACATCGGCGATGCTGATGACGGAACCCGTACGCCCGATCAGATCGACTGCAGCGGAGACGATCCGGCGGGACGCTTCGTCGTCGTTCTCCGGGGGGCTGCCGCCCCACCCGCGTCTCCGTGCCACTGCTCCGCTTCCTCGGATCGCACCGCATCCGGAACGACGGGCCCTCCGCATGGTGGGGCCTGTCGGCCGTCCGCTCGAACGACCGACGGTAGCACGGGGTGGCCCGCCGCCCGCGGGGCCGTCCACGGTCTCGATAACACGTTCTCATCATACGTTAGGGTCGATCTATGTATGATCACGGCACCGCGGCGCGGGGCCTCTGCGGGGCCCCGGCCCAGCCCATTTCCGGACGACGAGGGGTAGCGCGTGACCGATCTGCAGATCCGAAAGATGAACTTCGCGTTCGAGGACTACGACGTGCCCTTCCTGTGGAACGACGCGAATCCGGCCTTCTCGAGCATGGCCAACGCGGTCTCGTTCCTGGCGATCGGCTTCGAGAAGATGATCGTGAAGATGATTCTCCAGACCAAGCCGCTGATCACCGACCCCGAGGTCGCCGCGGAGGCGGACGCGTTCATGCGTCAGGAGGGGCAGCACTCGACCGCGCACCGCCAACACGTCAAGGCCCTGATCAAGCGGTACCCGGGGCTCCGGGAGACTCTCGACGACGTCATCGGAGAGTTCGACCGGCTCACCGCGGAGACCTCGCTGAACTACCGGCTCGCCTACACCGCGGATCTCGAAGCGACCTTCACTCCGGTGTTCAAGCTGATGCTCGACAACGAGGCGGCCCTGTTCCGGCCCGGAGACGACCGGGTGGCGTCGCTGTTCATCTGGCACTTCGTCGAGGAGGTCGAACACCGGAGTTCGGCGCTCGTCGTCTTCGACTCCGTCGTCGGCTCCGACATCTACCGGATGCGCGTGGCCCCCTCGGTCTTCCGTCATGTGCTGAAGGTCATCCGGCTGGCCTGCGAGGGCTTCAACGAGCATGTTCCCTTGGCGGACCGGAGGATCGACGCTCTGTCGATGTTCGCGTCCTACCGGCGCAAGCAGCGCCTGCGCACGTGGTTGCCGCTGCTGCACGCGGAGGACCACGGCCCCCTGCCGCGCGCGTTCGACGATCTGCCGCTCGGTGAGCAACTCGTCGCCCTGGCGGGAGTCGTCCGGAGCCAGTTGCCGAAGCACAACCCGGCCCACGAGAAGCTGCCGGCACTCGCGGACGTGTGGTTCCGGCGCTATGAGGACGGCTACGACGTCACGCGCTGGTACACCGCCGACGCGGTCGCATCGTAGGGGGCCGGAGCGATGACCGACCTGTGCGCACCCACCTTCGCCGAACTCGCCACGTCCCTGGGCTTCTCGTGCGAGGAGGCCGGTGGCCTCGTCGAGGTCCGCAACCCGTCGGCCCTGGAGAACTGGACCCTTCCGGTTCTCGAGGTCACCGTCGTGTTCGGTGCCGTGCTCGCGCTCGTGCTCGCCGTCGTGCGCCTGCGTCGTCACGGCGATCCCACCAACCTGGTGCTCTGGTTCGGCGCCACCGCCTACCTGTTCCTCATCGAGCCACCGCTGTACTTCCCCGCCGCCTTCGGCATCGAGGAGTACGTGGACACGATGTTCGCCCACAACGTGTTCACGGTGGAGTTCCTGTGGGGCCGGCTCCCGCTGTACATCGTCGCGATCTACCCGCTGATGGCCACGCTGGCCTTCGAGATCGTCAGAATGCTGGGCGTTTTCCGGCGCTACGGGGTTCTCGTCGGTGCGGTCTGCGTGGGCTTCGTTCACCACGCGTTCTACGAGATCTTCGACCACCTCGGACCGCAGTTGCGATGGTGGCACTGGTCGGTGACGAATCCGGTCAACCAGCCCATGTTCGATGCGGTCCCGCTCCCGAGTGTGGTGGTGTTCGCCGCGCTCTGGCCGATGTCACTCGCGTTGTGCGTGCAGTTCTTCGTCGGTCGCCACGTCGACCGCGGCCGGCACTTCTCCGGTCTCGAGCTGGTGTGGCGCACGGTCGTGATCGGCCTGCTGGCGTCGTTGGGCACGTTCGTCCTCCCGCTCCCGGCGACGGTCCTGGGCATGGGAAGCACGACGGTCCGGGGAGTGCTGTACGCGGTGGAACTGGTCGTCGTCACACTCGTCGCGAGCGTGGTGCTCGTGCGCCGATGGGTGCGGCTGTGGCGGGGCGAGCCGGACGTTCCTCCCTACACGAACCGCTTCGTCCAGGCCTACAGCGTGGTGTACCTGTGCGTCATGGCGTTCCTCTGGGCGGCCGCGTTGCCCGACTTCCTCCGTGCCGTCGACGGCGTGACGAGCACCGGAGATCCGGTGGGAAACCTGTGGTACACGCTGGCGTGTTTCGTCGTCGCACTGCTGTGCGTCGCCGCCACGTTCACCGCACACCGCGGAGGGGGTGAACCGGGCGACACATCGCCCGCGCACGAGCGGGACGCGACGCACGCCGGATAGCAGATTCGGCGCACACCGAGGGCGGCCGGCGGTGGGGGAGTTGCGCCCTCCGGCCGACGAGGCCGCACACACGAGTCCACCCGCCTTGCGGAATCGCAAGGCGGGTGGACTCGTGACGAACTACGTGCGGAACCGGCTCAGCAGTCGTAGTACAGCTGGAACTCGTAGGGGTGCGGCCGCAGGTTGACCGGAGCGATCTCCTGCTCCCGCTTGATCGAGATCCAGGTCTCGATCAGGTCGCTGGTGAACACGCCGCCCTCGGTCAGGTACTCGTGGTCGCGCTCGAGGTTGTCGATGACCGATTCGAGGCTGGTGGGAGCCTGCGGGATGTTCTTGGCCTCCTCCGGCGGGAGCTCGTAGAGGTCCTTGTCGACCGGGGCCATCGGCTCGATCTTGTTCTTGATGCCGTCGAGACCCGCGAGCATCTGCGCGGCGAACGAGAGGTACGGGTTGCCCGAGGAGTCCGGGGCGCGGAACTCGAGGCGCTTGGCCTTCGGGTTGTTGCCGGTGATCGGGATGCGCACGGCGGCGGAGCGGTTGCGCTGGCTGTAGACCAGGTTGATCGGAGCCTCGTAGCCCGGCACCAGACGGTGGTACGAGTTGATCGTCGGGTTGGTGAACGCGAGCAGCGACGGCGCGTGGTGCAGGATGCCGCCGATGTACCAGCGCGCCAGGTCGGACAGGCCCGCGTAGCCGGACTCGTCGTGGAAGAGCGGCTTGCCTTCCTTCCACAGCGACTGGTGCACGTGCATGCCCGAACCGTTGTCACCGAACAGCGGCTTCGGCATGAAGGTCACGGACTTGCCGTGCTTCCAGGCGGTGTTCTTGACGATGTACTTGAACAGCTGCAGATCGTCGGCCGCACCGAGCAGCGTGTTGAACTTGTAGTTGATCTCGGCCTGACCGGCGGTGCCGACCTCGTGGTGGCCGCGCTCGAGCTCGAAGCCGGCGTTCTGCAGGTTGGTGGAGATCTCGTCGCGCAGGTCCACGTAGTGGTCGTACGGTGCGACGGGGAAGTAGCCGCCCTTCGGGCGGACCTTGTAGCCGAGGTTGGGGCTGCCGTCGGCGTTGAGCTCGACGCCGGTGTTCCACGAACCGGAGACCGAGTCGATCTCGTAGAACGCGCCGTTCATCTGCGAGTCGTAGCGGATCGAGTCGAAGATGTAGAACTCGGCCTCGGCACCGAAGAATGCGGTGTCGGCGATGCCGGTGCTGACGAGGTATTCCTCGGCCTTGCGGGCGACATTGCGCGGGTCCCGGCTGTAGGACTCGCGAGTGAACGGGTCGTGGACGAAGAAGTTGATGTTCAGCGTCTTGGCGGCCCGGAAGGGATCGATGCGCGCGGTGGTGACGTCGGGCAGCAGCATCATGTCCGACTCGTGGATGGACTGGAAGCCGCGAACGGACGAGCCGTCGAACGCCAAGCCGTCCTCGAACACGTCCTTGGTGAACGCGCTCGCGGGAATCGAGAAGTGCTGCTGAACGCCGGGGAGGTCGCTAAATCGGATATCGACGTACTCGACGTTTTCGTCCTCGATGTACTTGATGACCTCTTCGGCCGAGGTGAACGCCACGCTTGTGCTCCTTCAGTCAATGCGCGCCATGGGGATGGGGCGTCTGCGTCGGATACAGACCGTATTGAGCTGGTGTTGCCCGACCATCAATCCCATGTTTCACCGATGTTACAGCTCGTCTTCCGGTGTCGTGAGGACTACTTTTGTGGTAGAAGTCACCGGCGTGCACGTGGGGTCGGGCCGGTCCGCTCGTTGCACCCTATCCTGGACAGCATGGCACGTATGACCGGCAGCTGGCTCTCCGGACCCGCTGCGGCGATCCCCAAGGGGCAGGAAAAGGCCCAGGACTACCGCGGGCAGTTGCTCGGCCTGCCCCAGGAGGGGCCGGGCGCGCTCGCGGGCCCCGGCCGGCGGGCGAGCGCTCTGGCGATCGACTGGTTCACCTCCGTCGGTATCGCCACCGCGATCGTCGGCGAACGTCCCTTCGAGAACCCTCAGCTGTCCACCTACACCCTGCTGGTGTGGTTCGTGGTGGGGGTGCTCACGGTGACGTTGTTCTCGTTCACCCCGGGGCAGTATCTGGTCGGCCTCCAGGTCGCCCGGGTCGACGCGCCCGTACGAGTGGGGCCGGTTCGCGCCCTGGCGCGGCAGCTGCTGCTCGTGTTCATCGCGCCGGCGATCGTCACCGACGTCGACGGCCGCGGCCTGCAGGACCGGGCGACCGGCACGGCCCTCGTACGGTCCCGCTGACGCACCCTCCCCGAAACGCGGAACGGGAGCCTGCACCGGGTCGATCCGGGTGCAGGCTCCCGTCGTCGGAGCGGGGCTCAGCGGCGGCGCATGGTGCGCTGGACGCTGCGCATCTTCGCGCCGGCCGGCATCGGACCCTTCGGGAGCGCGGCGCCGGTCTTCTTGGTGCTCAGGGCGGCCAGCCGGCCCTCGATCGCGTCCATCCGCTTGGTGTCGATGTTGCGCGGCAGCTTGGACAGGTGCTTCTGCAGCTGCGACAGCGGGACCTGGCCCTCGTCGTTGCCGACCACGACGTCGTAGATCGGGGTGTCGCCGACGAGGCGCGCCACCCGCTTCTTCTCCTGTGCGAGAAGCGCTTTCACGCGCTGCGGCGATCCCTCGGCCACCAGGATCACGCCCGGGCGGCCGATGACGCGGTGCACGGCGTCGAGCTGCGCTGTGCCGGCCACCGCGTGCGTGACGCGCCAGGAGCCCTGCAGGTTGTCCAGCGCCCACGCCGCCGCGCCGGCCTGGCCCTCGGCCTTGCCGTAGACCGTTTTCTGCACCCGGCGACCGAAGATGACGAACGCGAGCAGCACCCCCACGAGCAGGCCGACCGGCAGGAGGAACCACTCGATACCGAAGATCAGCCCGATCAGGAAGAACACCAGGGTGGAGACGACGATCGCGCCGATCATCCACGGCAGCAGCAGCTTGTCTTCCTTGCGCTGCAGCTGGAACGCCTGCCAGAGCTGGGTTCGCCGCTCCTTCGACGCCTGCTTGCGCGCGGCCTTCGCCGCGGCCTTCGCTTCCTTGTCGGGTTTGCTGCCTTTCGCCATGCACCCAGGATACTTTCCCCGCGGTGACCCCTTCACCACCGCGGGTCCGGTACGGCTACGGCGTGAGGCGAGCGAGCACGGAGCTGGCTTCCTGGGCCGCTGTGCCCCCCTCGGCCAGGTGCGCCTGGGCGGCGGGCAATTCGCGACCGTGGTGTGCCATGGCCTGCGCGTACAGGCGGCCCGCGCGGTACGAGGACCGGACCAGCGGCCCGGCCATCACGCCCGCGAAGCCGATCTCCTCGGCGGTCTCCGAGTGCGCGACGAACTCCTCGGGCTTGACCCACCGCTCGACGGGATGGTGCCGCGGCGACGGACGCAGGTACTGGGTGATGGTGACGATGTCGCAGCCGGCGGCGTGCAGGTCGTGCAGCGCCTCGGTGACCTCCTCCGGTGTCTCACCCATGCCGAGGATCAGGTTGGACTTGGTCACCAGGCCGAACTCGCGGGCCGCGGTGATCACGTCCAGCGACCGCTGGTAGCGGAACGCCGGGCGGATGCGCTTGAAGATCCGGGGGACGGTCTCGACGTTGTGCGCGAGGACCTCGGGACGCGACTCGAAGACCTCGGTGAGCAGTTCGGGCTTGCCGTTGAAGTCGGGGATGAGGTTCTCGACGCCGGTGCCCGGGTTGAGCTCGTGGATCTGCCGCACGGTCTCGGCGTACAGCCACGCGCCGCCGTCGGGCAGATCGTCGCGGGCGACACCGGTGATCGTCGAGTACCGCAGACCCATCGCCTGCACCGACTCGGCGACGCGGCGCGGCTCGTCGCGGTCGAGCTCGGCGGGCTTACCGGTGTCGATCTGGCAGAAATCGCATCGACGGGTGCACTGCTCGCCGCCGATGAGGAACGTCGCCTCCCGGTCCTCCCAGCATTCGTAGATGTTGGGACAACCGGCTTCCTCGCAGACCGTGTGCAGGCCCTCGCGCCGCACCAGTCCCTTCAGCTCGGTGTACTCCGGGCCCATCTTCGCCCGGGTCTTGATCCAGTTCGGCTTGCGTTCGATCGGCGTCTGCGCGTTTCGGGTCTCGATCCGCAGCAGTTTGCGTCCTTCTGGGGCCACAGTCACGGGCTCGATCCTACGCCCGCCGGTACCGGCCGGACCCACCCTGGGGGCGCGGCCGTGGCGGGCGGCGATCAGCCGTACCGCACCGTGGTGAACTCCGGCCGCGGGGTCTGCGGCGGCTCGGCACCGACGGCCTGTTCGAACGTCACCCGCTCGATGTCGTGGTCCGTCACCGGCAGGCGGCCGTCGAGAGCGTCGATCACCGCCGCCGTCACCGCCGGCATCACCTCGGCGACGGTGACGTCTCGTCCGAGCTCACCCGTGAGCGAGGTGACACCCGCGTCGCGGATGCCGCACGGGACGATCGAGTCGAACGCGTCGAGGGTGGCGTCGCAGTTGAGGGAGAACCCGTGCATCGTCACCCCGCGCTGCACCCGCACCCCGATGGCGGCGATCTTGCGCTCGGGCAGCCAGTGCCCGTCGCGCAGCTCGGCCGGCAGCCACACGCCCGAGCGACCGTCCACGCGGCCGCACGTGAGCCCGAGGTCGGTGCAGACCTCGATCAGGGCCTGCTCGAGACGCCGCACGTAGCCGACGACGTCGATGGGTTCGCCGAGCCGGATGATCGGGTAGCCCACCAGCTGGCCGGGACCGTGCCAGGTGATCTTGCCCCCGCGGTCGACGTCGATCACCGGGGTGCCGTCGGTGGGGCGATCCTCGGGGGCGGTGCGCTTACCGGCGGTGTACACGGGCGGATGCTCGAGCAACAGCAGGGTGTCGACGCCGCGGCCCTCGGCCCGGTCGGCGGCGATCTCCCGTTGCCGCTCCCACGCCTCGAGGTAACCGATCAGCCCCAGGTGCGCCACCGCGACGGGTTCGGAATCGAAACGGGCGGAGGAGGATGCGCTGCTCATAGTCCACGACCCTACGCCGTCGGCGAGCCCTCGCGAAGAGGTGACTTCAGGACGCGAGCGCGTTTCCCAGGGCGGCACCGATCGTTGGGTACCGGAACTCGAAGCCCGTCGACTCGAGCACCACCGGCAGGGCACGCTGCCCGGTGAGCACCAGTGCGCGCGCCATTTCCCCGGCGACCGCGGCGACCACGAAACCGGGGGTCGTCCACGGCGCGGGCCGGTGCACCGAGTGCGCCAGCGCCTCGGTGAACCGGGCATTCGTCACGGGGGCCGGCCCGGTGACATCGACCGGTCCGGCGATGTCGCCGCGACCGAGGACGAAGCCCACCGCCGCCACCGCATCCTCGAGCGCCACCCACGACATGTACTGCCGGCCGTCGCCGAGCCGGGAACCGAGCCCGAGCCGGAACAGCGGCTCGAGCCGGCGCAGGATGCCCCCGTGCGGCGCGAGCACGATCCCGGTGCGGAGAACGATCGTGCGGACCCCGGCCTCACGCGCCGGCGCCGTGGCAGCCTCCCAGTCGCGGCACAGGTCGGCCACGAACCCCTGCCCGGCAGGGCTGCGTTCGTCCACCACCGTCTCGCCGGTGTCCCCGTAGAAGCCGACGGCGCCCGCGTTGACCAGCGTCGGCACCCCGGCGGCCGCGACGGCGGCGGCGAGGACGTCGGTGGGGACGATCCGGCTGTCGCGCAGTTCCTGCTTCACCGCGCCCGACCAGCGCCGCGCACCCACGCTCGACCCGCACAGGTTCACCACGGCGTCGACGCGGTCGAGCGCCGCGGGATCGACCCGCCCCGTCCGCGGGTCCCAGGACCATTCGTCCGGCGCCCCCGGCGGACGCCGCACCAGGCGGCGCACCTCGTGGCCGTGCGCCCGCAGCCACGCGACCGAGGCAGTTCCGATCAGCCCCGACGAGCCGGCCACGAGGATGCGCATGCCGGAGATTCTCCCGCATCTGCGGGGATCGGAACGCGGAAGCGGGGGCCTCGTCGGTGTGACGATGCCCCCGCTGCGGGTCCGGTGAGTGCCGGGCTACACCCCGTGGGTCACAGACCCAGGTCGGCTTCGAACGCCGCCTCCTCGAGGCGGTGCTTGATCGTGGTGAGGAACCGGCCTGCGTCCGCGCCGTCGACCAGCCGGTGATCGTAGGTCAGCGGCAGGTAGCACATCGAACGGACACCGATCGACTCGTTGCCCACCTCGTCGGTGACGACCACCGGTCGCTTGACGATCGCACCGGTGCCGAGCATCGCCGCCTGCGGCGGCACCAGGATCGGCGTGTCGAACAGGGCGCCCTGGCTGCCGATGTTCGTGATCGTGAAGGTGCCCCCGGCCAGCTCGTCGGGTTTGAGGCCACCGCTGCGGGCACGCTTGGCGATGTCCGCGATCGCGCGGGCCAGGCCGGCCAGCGACAGGTCACCGGCGTTGTGGATCACCGGGGAGAGCAGACCCTGCTCCGTGTCCACGGCGATGCCGAGGTGCTCGGCCGCGTGGTAGGTGATCTCCTTCTTGTCCTCGTCGTAGGAGGCGTTGATGTTCGGGTGCGCCTTGAGGGCCTCGACGACGGCCTTCGCGAAGAAAGGCAGGAAGGTCAGGTTGACGCCCTCGCGCTCGGCGAAGGTCGCCTTGGCCTGCGCCCGCAGGTGCGCGATCTTGGTGACGTCGACCTCGAAGGTCTGGGTGAGCTGCGCGGTGGTCTGCAGGGACTCGCGGGTCTTGATCGCGGTGATCTGGCGGATCCGGTTGACCTTCTGCGTGGTGCCACGCAGGTGGGCCAGCTCGGGACGGACACCGGCGGTCGCGGCCGGAGCGGCGGCCGGGGCCTTGGCGGCGGGCGCCGGCGCCTGGGCGGCGGGGGCCTTCGCGGCCTCGGCAGCGGCGAGCACGTCCTGCTTGCGGATGCGGCCGCCGACACCGGTACCGGACACCGTCGACAGGTCGACGCCGTGCTCGGCGGCGAGCTTGCGGACGAGGGGCGTCACGTACGGCGTGGCTCCACCCGAGGTCTCCTCGGCCGCGGGGACCGGAGCGGGGGCCGGAGCGGCCTGCTTCACCGGCTCGGGGGCGGGCTGCTTCACCGGCTCGGGGGCCGCCTGCTTCGCCGGCTCGGGCTTCGGTTCCGCCTTCGGCTCGGGCTTCGGTTCCGGCTTCGGCTCGGGCTTCGACGGTGCCGCGGCCGGGGTTCCCGATCCGATCACCGCGAGCTGCCCACCGACCTCGACGGTGTCGTCCTCCTGGGCGTTGACCTCGAGGAGCACACCGGCAACCGGGGACGGGATCTCCGTGTCGACCTTGTCGGTGGACACCTCGAGCAGGGGTTCGTCGACCGCGACCTCGTCACCGACGGACTTCAGCCACCGGGTGACGGTGCCCTCGGTCACGGACTCGCCGAGCGCCGGCATGGTGACCGGGGTGCCCTCGGCGGCGCCGGCGTCGGAACCGGACGGAGCCGGAGCGGGCTCGGGTTCCGGCTCGGGCTCGGGGGTGGGCTGCTCCTCGGGTGCCGCCTCCTCGGTCGGGGCGGCAGAAGGGGTGGTGGACGATCCCGCGTCGTCGGCGGAGTCACCGATCACCGCCAGCTCGCCGCCGATCTCGACCGTCTCGTCCTCTTGGGCGACGATCTTCACCAGCACACCGGCCGCGGGCGAGGGGATCTCGGTGTCGACCTTGTCCGTGGAAACTTCGAGCAGCGGCTCGTCGACTTCGACCGTGTCTCCTTCCTGCTTGAGCCATCGCGTGACAGTTCCCTCGGTGACGCTCTCACCAAGCGCTGGCATCTGGACGGAGAAGGCCATGTCTGTTGACTCCTCGACGGTTGTGTTCGGGTGTGTTGAGTTGTGCCGACCGATGGTCGCGGACCATTGTGTGGTCGCAGACCATTGTGCTCGAGGCCACGGTCTCGTGCGGTGTCTTGCGGTGTTCGATTGAGACCACACCCGATGCCGGGTATGACCTCGACCATCCTTGCACTGATCCAATCGCGGCGTTCGACGAGGGTTGGGTCACGCGCGCCCGCGCGTCCCTGCCGCCCGGCAGGGACGCGCCGGACGGATCAGCCGTTGGCCGCGATGTCCTCGATGACGGCGAACAGCGTGCGCACCGGCACACCGGTGCCGCCCTTGCCGACATAGCCGAACGGGCTTCCGGTGTTGAAAGCCGGCCCGGCCACGTCGATGTGGGCCCACTGCACGCCCTCGGCCACGAACTCCTTCAGATACAGGCCGGCGGCGAGCATCCCGCCCCACCGGTGCGGCGTGACGTTGGCCAGATCGGCCACCCGGGAGTTCAGGTCCGCGCGCAGCTCGGCCGGCAGCGGCATCGCCCACCCGTTCTCGCCCACCTCCTGCGAGAGCCGTGCGACACGGTCCCGGAACTCGTCGGTGCCCATGACGCCCGGCGTCCGCGTCCCCAGGGCGACCATCTGCGCGCCCGTGAGCGTCGCGGTGTCGATCAGGTAGTCGGGCTCGTCCTCGCAGGCACGGACGATGGCGTCGGCAAGGATGAGACGACCCTCGGCGTCGGTGTTGATCACCTCGACGGTGGTGCCGCCGTACTGGGTGAGCACGTCGCCGGGACGCTGTGCCGTCGCGGACGGCATGTTCTCGGCCATCGGCACCGTCGCGGTCACGTCTGCCGCCACCCCGAGCTTCGCGGCGAGCACGACCGTCGCGACCACCGCCGCGGCCCCGCCCATGTCGGACGTCATGTTCTCCATCCCGGCGGCCGGCTTGATGGAGATGCCGCCGGTGTCGAACGTGATGCCCTTGCCCACGAGCGCCACCTTCGGGGCCTTGCGCTTCTTGGCGGAGTAGCTCAGCCGCACGAGCCGCGGCGGGCGCGACGACCCCTTGCCGACCCCGACGATGCCGCCGTAGCCCTGCTGCTCGAGCGCCTTCTCGTCCAGCACCTCGACCCGCAGCCCGGCGGCGGCGCCGAGCGCCTGCGCGCGGTCGGCGAACTCGGCCGGGAACAGGTGGCTCGGCGGGGTGTTGACGAACTCGCGGGCGGTGGCGACCGCCTCGGCGACGGCCGTCGCCCGGGCCAGCGCGGCCTTGACCTCGCGGGCGCGCGGCGACGCGACGAGCAGCTCGATCCGGGCGGGGGGCTGCACGTCGCCGGAGTTCGACTTCGCGGTGCGGAACTCGGTGAACGTGTACGCGCCGAGCGCGAAGCCCTCCGCGGCGGCGCCGAGATCCACGGCGGACAGGGTCGTCGCGACCACGGAGGCGCCGGCGAGGGCGCGCGCCGCGGCGCCGGCGGAGCGGCGCACCTGTTCGGCGTCGATCTTGCCGGCGGCGCCGAGCCCGACGGCGAGCACGCTGGTGACCGGCAGGGCGGCGGGCGCGGGGATCCGCGTGACCTCCTCGGCCTTGCCCTTGGCGCCGACGGACTGCAGGGCGTCGAGCAGCCCGCCGAGGACGTCCTCGTCGACCAGTCCGTTGCCGAGCAGGGCCTCGGGACCGTCGTCGCCTGCGGTCAGGCCGATGACGAGGACGTCCGCGCGCTTGGAAACGCTTCCGGCGAGAACGAGTTCGGGCAGGGTGGGCGAAAGGGCACTCACGGGCGTCTCCTAGGGGGAAGGGGGTCGTGGCACCGATGCTAATGATCCCGGGGGGTGGGATAGCGTGGGGCGCATGAGCGACCAGTCACTGCTGCAGGGCCCGATCCACGCCGTCCACACCGAACTCGGTGCGACCTTCGCGGCCTTCGGTGGCTGGCAGATGCCGGTCTCGTACGCCGGCACCGTCGCCGAGCACACCGCCGTGCGCGAGAACGTGGGCCTGTTCGACGTCAGCCATCTGGGCAAGGCCCTCGTCGCCGGTCCGGGCGCGGCCGACTACGTCAATTCGACGCTCACCAACGACCTGCGCAAGATCGGCCCGGGCAAGGCCCAGTACACCCTCTGCTGTACCGAGTCCGGGGGTGTCACCGACGACCTGATCGTCTACTACGTCTCCGACGAGGAGCTGTTCCTCGTGCCGAACGCCGCGAACACCGCCGCGGTCGTCGCCGTCCTCGCCGCGAACGCGCCCGAGGGCGTGACGGTGACGAACCAGCACCGCGACCACGGCGTATTCGCCGTGCAGGGACCGACCTCCGAAGCTGTCCTGCAGGGGCTGGGGCTGCCCACCGACCTCGGCTACATGAGCTTCGTGGACGCGCAGTGGAACGGCGTGCCGGTCCGCGTGTGCCGCACCGGCTACACCGGTGAGCGCGGCTTCGAACTGGTGCCGCGCTGGGCCGACGCCGAGGCGCTGTTCCGGGCGCTGGCCGACGCCGTGCGTGCCGCCGGCGGTCAGGTTGCCGGGCTCGGGGCCCGCGACACTCTGCGCACCGAGATGGGCTACCCGCTGCACGGGCACGAGCTGTCGGAGGCGATCTCGCCCCTGCAGGCCCGCTGCGGCTGGGCGGTGGGCTGGAGCAAGCCGGCGTTCCGGGGACGTGCGGCGCTCGTCGCGGAGAAGGAGTCCGGTCCCGCGCGACGGCTGTGGGGGCTGCAGGCGCTCGACCGTGGCGTGCTGCGGCCGGACCTGAAGGTGCTGCGCGACGGAAACGCGGTGGGGGAGACCACGTCCGGCACGTTCTCCCCGACGCTCAAGGTCGGTATCGCGCTGGCGCTCCTCGATACGGCGGCGGGCCTGGCCGCCGGTGACGAGGTCGCGGTCGACGTCCGGGGACGCGCCCTGCGCGCCCGGTTGGTCGTCGCACCGTTCGTCCCCGACCACACCAAGTAGGGCGGCGCGGGCGGTTCGATAGGATCAACGGTCATGACCGGTGTCCTCGAATTCGCCCACGTTCCGCACCCCTCGCCCGCCTCCGCGGAGCGGCGTGGAGAGATATTGGCGGATCCGGGGTTCGGCCGGTACTTCACCGATCACATGGTCACGATCGACTACACCGAGGGCCGCGGCTGGCACGACGCCACCGTCCAGCCGTACGGCCCGATGCAGCTCGACCCGGCCGCGATGGTGCTGCACTACGGGCAGGCGATCTTCGAGGGTCTGAAGGTCTACCGGCAGCCCGACGGCAGCATCGCGGCCTTCCGCGTGTACTCCAACGCCGAACGGATGCGCCGGTCCTCACGGCGCCTGGCCATGGCCGAGCTGCCGGACGAGTTGTTCGTCCGTTCGATCGCGGAGCTGGTCGAGGCCGACCACGAATGGGTGCCCGCCGCCGGTGGCGAGGAGTCGCTGTATCTGCGGCCGTTCATGTTCTCCACCGAAGCCGGTCTCGGCGTGCGGCCCGCGAACCAGTACCGGTACATGCTGATCGCTTCCCCGGCCGGCGCGTACTTCCCCCGCGGCGTCAAGCCGGTGAGCGTGTGGATCTCGCAGGAGTACGTGCGGGCCGCGCCGGGCGGCACGGGCGACGCCAAGTTCTCCGGGAACTATGCCGCGTCGCTGCTGGCGCAGGCGCAGGCCACCGAGCAGGGCTGCGACCAGGTCGTGTGGCTCGACGCCGTCGAGCGCCGCTACATCGAGGAGATGGGCGGCATGAACCTGTGCTTCATCTTCGGATCGGGCGCCGACGCGAGGCTGGTGACGCCGGAGCTGTCCGGCTCACTGCTGCCCGGCATCACCCGCGACTCCCTGCTCACCCTGGCCAGGGACGCCGGCCTCGAGGTGGAGGAGCGCAAGATCTCGGTGGGGGAATGGGAGTCGAAGGTCGCCACCGGCGAGATCACCGAGGTCTTCGCGTGCGGCACCGCGGCGGTCATCACCCCGGTCGGCACCGTCAAGAGCCGGGACGGCGAGTTCACCGTGGCCGACGGCGAGCCCGGCAAGGTCACCATGGCCCTGCGTGACACCCTCACCGGCATCCAGCGGGGGACGTTCGCCGACACCCACGGCTGGCTCACCACCCTGCGCTGAGCCCGGCTCGGCCGGGCCCTGCACTGAGCCCGGCTCGGCCGGGCCCTGCGCTGAGCCCGGCTCGGCCGGGCCCTGCGCTGAGCCCGGCTCGGCCGGGCCTACGCGACGGCCGCGCTCAGCGCCGCGGCCACGATCGTCACCGTCGTCTCGAGGCCGGCCCCGAGCGCGTCGCCGTTGAGGCCGCCGAACCGGCGGACGCAGTGCCGCACCAGTAGCAGTGCAGCACCGAGCGCCACGGCCACCGTCACCGGGCCGGCCCACCAGGAGCCGGGCACGCACCAGGCCGCCGCGACGAGCGCGACGCCGGCCCACAGCGCGCCCACCCCGAGCGGCTGTGTCCCCGCCACCAGGGCACCGAACCCGCTGCCCGGGGCTGCGGCCACGCCGCGTCGGCAGGCGAGGACGACCGCGACCCGGCCGGCGGTGACGGCGAGGATCACGGCGGGCCAGGATCGCGCGTCGGCGAGCGCCCCGAACGAGGCGGCCTGCGCACCGAGCACGACCACCAGGGTGGCCACCCCGAATGGTCCGGCGCCGCCCGACTTCATCACCTCACGAGCCCGCTCCGGCGGTCCGTAGCAGCCGAGCCCGTCGGCCGTGTCGCACAGGCCGTCGAGGTGCATGCCGCGCGTCGCGAGGCCCAGGAACCCCACCCCGATCAGGCCCGCGAGCAGGGGAGTGCAGCCGGCGGCGACCGCCGCCCACAGCACGCCTGCGGTCCCGAGACCGAGCACGAGGCCGGCGACCGGCGCCGCGGCGATAGCCGCGCCCCCGGCGCCGCGATCGATGCGCCCCGGTCCCTGAACCGGCAGCACGGTGAGCCAGGAGAGGGCGAGGGCGATGCCACGCATCGGTCGCCGCAGGGCGATGCCACGCATCAGTCGCTGCAGGGCGATGCCACGCATCAGTCGTCGCGCGGATCGGCGCCCGGCGTGGCGTCCTCGTCGCGGGTGCTCACGCCGGCCTCGGCGAACGTCGCCATGTTCGTGAGGACCGCCACCGCGCCGTGCAGGATCGGCAGCGCGGCGACCGCCCCCGAGCCCTCGCCGAGACGCATCCCCAGGTCGACGAGGGGATCCAGATTCAGGTGCCGCAGGGCCAGCGTGTGGGCCGGTTCGGTGGAGCGGTGCCCGGCGATCCACCAGTCCCGGGCTCCCGGGGCGAGTTCCTCGGCGACGAGCGCCGCGGCGGTGACGACGACCCCGTCGAGCACGACCGGGGTCCGGCGTACCGACGCCTGCGCGAGGTACCCGGCCATCGCGGCGAGGTCGGCGCCTCCCGCGGTGCGCAGCAGCGCCACCGGGTTGCGGGCGTGGGGCCGTGCGCGGCGCATCGCGTTGCGGATCGCGGCGACCTTGCGCATCCAGGCGGCGTCGTCGATGCCGGTGCCGCGTCCCACGGCCGCGACGGGCTCGGTGCCGGTGAGCGTGGCGATCAGCGCCGTCGCGGGGGTGGTGTTGCCGATCCCCATGTCACCCGCGACGAGCAGGTCGGCTCCCGCATCGACCTCCTCGTCGGCGACGGCTCGCCCGGCGGTGATCGCCTGGAGGGTCTCTTCCTCGGTGAGCGCGTCCTCCCGGTCGATGGAGCCGCTCGACCGGCGCACCTTGTGTGCGGAAACCGCCGGATCCGTGTCCCCGTCGACGGCCATGTCCACCACCCGGACCCCGGCGCCGGCGGTGGCGGCGAGAACGTTGACCGCGGCGCCGCCGGCGAGGAAATTGGCGACCATCTGAGCGGTCACCTCGGGGGGATACGCCGAGACACCGCCGCGGGCCACACCGTGATCGCCGGCGAACACCACCACCCGGGGACGGGTGAACGGGTGGGGCGGTACCTGCCCCTGGCAGGACGCGACCCAGCACCCCAGCTCCTCCAGCCGGCCGAGGGAACCGGCAGGCTTGGTGAGATCGCGCTGCCGGGCGTCGGCGCGCCGGCGGACCTCCCGGTCGGGGGCGACGACGGGCGGGAAGACGACGTCGGCGGAGTGGACCGATTCGCTGCTCACGGGGCACCTTTCACGAAGTGGCGGAGGTCGAAGCCACCGCTGGACGCTATCAACCCGCGCCGTGGCAGAAAATCGACGGTAGATGGCTTTGCTGCCACTGTCTCGGGCGTTGCACCGGCGACAGACTGTCCGTCATGAGCCAGGTCGTCGTGATCGTCCTCGTGTTGGCCGCGCTCGTCGCCGGCCTCGAACTCGCGCGGGCCCGTTCCCGCCCCGCCCCGCGGTGGGTGACGCGGGCCTGGTGGCGCCACAACCACTTCCGGCCGCACGATCCGTCGTCGCCCCTGTGCGGCGACCCGTCGGCCGGCTGGGTGCGCAGCACGATCGATGCGCGCCGAGCACCGCACCACTGACCGGTGCGCAGGCCCGCGCGGTCAGACGGCGTCGCCGGGGGAAACCCGTGGCAGCGGCGCCCGGAGCTTGCGGATCTGCGAGGCTCGCACGAACGCGTACCACCCCAGGCCGAAGCCGCCCTCCGTGGTGTCGGGGAAGCGGGCCCGGGCCTTCTTGTTCACGAGGCGGCCGAGGTAGATCCCCTCGATCACCATGAGCACGATCATCGCGAACATCGCGAGCGTCACGTACTGCTGGACCACCGGCCCGAGGAACATCGTCATGATCAGGACCAGCGCCATGGGCATGAACAGGCCCACGAGGTTGCGGCGGCTGTCCACCAGGTCGCGCACGTAGGCCCGCACGGGCCCCTTGTCGCGCGGCAGCAGGTACTTCTCCTCGCCCGCGAGCATGCGGGTGCGGCGCTCGCCGGCGGCGGCGCGGCGCTCCGCGGACTGCGCCTTGCGCTCCTCCTTGGAGAGGGACTGCTTGGCGGCCTTGCGGCGCGCCCGGGCTTCCTTGGCGGTCAACGGAGCCGGAGCGACGGGACCACGCCGGCGGGCCTCGGCCTCTCGGCGCTTCGGGGTCGGACGGCCCTTGCCGGTCGTTCCCTTGCCGCCCTCGGACTGCGGGTCGGCGACGGACTCGGACGCGCCGAGGTCCCCGTTGTCGGATTCGTCGGAACCGCCGCGGCGTAGCAACTTCACCCCTCCAGGCTATGGGAAAACCGTCCCGGCCGGAAAATCGCCCCCGGTCAGGCCCGCGTGCGGTCCGAGGCGCGCATGAGGAATAGATGCGCGCGCGGTACCGTTGAGGCAACCGGGTTGGAACACGAAAGACTAGGGAGCGCCCATGACTGTGCAGGAAGAGACCGCCACTCACGGCGTCACCATGACCGAGGCCGCCTCCGCCAAGGCGAAGGCGCTGCTCGACCAGGAGGGCCGCGACGACCTCTCGCTGCGCATCGCCGTGCAGCCGGGTGGGTGTGCGGGCCTTCGCTACCAGCTGTTCTTCGACGACCGGACGCTCGACGGTGACCTCACCCGCGACTTCGGCGGCGTCATTCTCGCCGTCGACCGCATGAGCGCCCCCTACGTCGAAGGCGCGTCGATCGACTTCGTCGACACGATCGAGAAGCAGGGCTTCACGATCGACAACCCGAACGCCACCGGCTCCTGCGCCTGCGGCGATTCGTTCAACTGACGTAAGTCCGCCCGTGTCCGAAGGACGCGGTCCGCACTGCGGCCCCGACGCGCACTCGCGTCGGGGCCGCAGTGCTGTGCGGGTGGGTGCGGGTAGCGTGAGATCGGTCCCAGTCCTTCGCTGAAAGGCCCAGCCACGTGACCATCGCCGTGACCGGTTCCATCGCCACCGACCACCTCATGCGTTTCCCCGGACGCTTCGCCGAGCAGCTCGTCGCAGACCAGCTCAGCCACATCTCGCTCAGCTTCCTGGTCGACGACCTGGTGGTCCGTCGCGGCGGCGTGGGCGGCAACATCGCCTACGCGATGGGTGTGCTCGGCGGGTCGCCGGTGCTCGTCGGGGCGGTCGGCGCCGACTTCGCCGAGTACCGTGCGTGGCTCGAGGGCAACGGCGTCAACTGCGACCCCGTGCACGTGTCGCAGACCGCGCACACCGCGCGCTTCGTGTGCACGACCGACGAGGCGATGGCACAGATCGCCTCGTTCTATCCCGGCGCGATGTCCGAGGCCCGGGACATCTCCCTCGCCGACGTGACCGGGGCGCACGGGGTCGATCTGGTCCTGATCGGCGCGAACGACCCGGAGGCGATGGCCCGGCACACCGACGAGTGCCGACAGCTCGGCATGCCGTTCGCGGCCGACCCGTCCCAGCAGCTCGCCCGTCTGAGCGGCGACGAGGCGGCCCGGCTGATCGACGGTGCCGCCTACCTGTTCACCAACGAGTACGAGTGGGGGCTCCTGCAGCAGAAGACCGGCCTGACCGAGGAGCAGATCCGCGCAATGGTCGGTCTGCGCGTCACCACGCTCGGCGGCCACGGCGTCGAGATCGTCGAACGGGACGGCCACCGGATTCACGTCGGCGTCGTGCCCGAGCGGGCCAAGGTGGATCCCACCGGCGTCGGCGACGCATTCCGGGCGGGCTTCCTGCTGGGACACCGCGCGGGCCTCAGTCTCGAGCGTGCCGCCCAGCTCGGCTCGCTCGTCGCGGTGCTCGTGCTCGAGACGACCGGCACCCAGGAATGGACCTTCGACCGTCCCGACGCGGTCAAGCGGCTGGCGGTCGCGTACGGGCAGACGGCCGCGGACGAGATCGCCGCGATCCTGCCGTGATCGGCCGGTGTGTCCTTCGGGCGGTTCCCACCGCCCGAAGGACACACCGGCCGCGTAGCGGCCCTACACCTCGACGGGGTAGGCCGGCTCCTGGATGTCCGGCACGATGCGCTGCTCGACGAAGATGCCGTGCCAGATCATGAACACCAGCACCGTCCACAGCCGGCGGCTGTGATCGACGCGGCCCTCGCGGTGCTCGTCGAGCATCCGGCCGACGGCCGCCTTGTCCAGCAGGTGCTCGGTGCCCGACTCGGCGATCACGGCGCGGGCCCACTCGAACAGCTCCGGGCCGCGCAGCCAGTGCCGCAGCGGCACGGGGAAGCCGAGCTTCGCGCGGTGCAGCACGTGCGGCGGGACGATATCCTCGAGGGCCTGGCGCAGCGCGTACTTGGTGGTGTTCTTCGTGATCTTCTGATCCAGCGGCACCTGCGAGGCGACGCGGAAGACCTCGGGATCCAGGAACGGCACCCGCAGCTCCAGCGAGTTCGCCATCGTCATCTTGTCGGCCTTGACGAGGATGTCGCCGCGCAGCCACGTGAACAGGTCGAGGTGCTGCATCCGCGCGACGGGATCCCAGCCGGCGGAGCGGGCGTAGATCGGTGCGGTGACGTCCTGATGCGTCCATTCCGGACGGAAGTCGCGCAGCACCGCCCGCAGCTGCGCGTCGTTGAAGCTGCGGGCGTTCCCGTAGTACCGCTCCTCGAGGGTCATCGACCCGCGATGCAGCAGGCTCTTGCCGCGGGTGCCCTCGGGGATGCGCTCGGACAGCTTCCCGGCCGCGCGCCGCAACGGCTTCGGCAGGTACTCGAACGGCTTCAGCGACAGCGGCTCGCGGTAGATGGTGTAGCCGCCGAACAGCTCGTCGGCACCTTCCCCGGAGAGCACCACCTTCACGTGCTTGCGGGCCTCCTTGGCGACGAACCACAGGGGCACCAGCGCGGGATCGGCGACGGGGTCGTCCAGATACCACACGATCTCGGGGATCGCCGCGGCGAACTCGGCGGGGGAGACGACCTTGACGACGTGGCGGGCGCCGATCGCGGCGGCGGACTCGGCCGCCACGTCGACCTCCGAGTAGCCCTCGCGCTCGAACCCGGTGGTGAACGTGATCAGGTTCGGATTGTGCCGCATCGCGAGCGCCGCGACGGCCGTGGAGTCGATGCCGCCGGACAGGAACGACCCGACCGTCACGTCGGCACGCATGTGCTTGGCGACGGAATCCTCGAGCGCCTCGGCGATTTCCCGGTACCGGTCGCGCTCGCGGCCTGCGGCAAAGGGCCGGACCGGGAACGTCGGCTCGAAGTAGCGCGTGATCTCCGGCCGGCCCCCCGGGCGCACCCGGGCGTAGCAGCCGGACTCGAGCCGCCGGATCTCCTTGTGCAGGGTCTCCGGCTCGGGAACGTACTGCAGCACCGTGTAGTGCTCGACGGCGCGGGGGGCGAGTTCGGTGCCGATCCCGATCAGATCGGCCAGCTCGAGCAGGCTCTTCTTCTCGCTGCCGAACGCGGTGCCGCCGGTGCCCGTGGCGAGGAACAGCGGCTTGATGCCGAACGGGTCGCGGGCGAGGAACAGCTCGCGCGTCTCGGTGTCCCAGATCGCGAACGCGAACATGCCCCGCAGCCGTCGCACCGCCTCGGTGCCCCAGTAGTGGTACGCGGCGACGATGGTCTCGCTGTCCCCCTCGGTGGCGAACTGCGCCCCGTACTTCTCCGCCAGCTCGGCCCGCAGCTCCACGTAGTTGTAGATCTCACCGTTGAAGGTCAGGGCGTAGCGCTCCGGGGACTCCGGCGGGCCCCACCGCAGCGGCTGGTGCGAGTGCGCGATGTCGATGATCGACAGCCGGTTGAACCCGTAGACCAGGTCGCCGTCGTGCCAGGTGCCGTGCTCGTCCGGTCCGCGATGACGCAGGCAGTGCATCGCGGAGTCGACCCTGGCGACGGCGTCGTCGCTGGTGCCGTCAGTGGTCAGTAACCCGAGCAGTCCGCACACGGCGTCCGATACCTCATTCCGGTTGGGATGGATTCGGCCCCCGGGATGTTGCCGCAGCAGGGACCGACGGTCTGCATGGCAGTATGCCGCAGGCCGGGGGTCGCGGCAGCCGGTGGCCGGCGTCGACCCGGGCCGTGAGCAGCGGGCACGCGACGACGCGACACGTTGTGTGCGCCCCGGGGATGGATCGCGGCCGGGTTTGGTCTACGCTGCGTAGTAATTGGGTCTGCCCTCCGGGTGTGCCCTAGTGGAATTGCGGCGATCAGGAAGGCGTGAACGTGGCGCAAGGTCGGATCCTTCGGCGGTTCGGGCTGGCAGCATCTCTCGGTATTGCAGCCGTGCTGCTGACGGGATGTAGCAGCGAGGAAGTCCTGCGTTTCGGCTGGCCGGAGGGGATTACCCCGCAGGCCGAGCGTATGCGTGAGCTGTGGACGTGGTCGGTCGTCGCCGCCCTCGTCATGGGTGTACTGGTGTGGGGCCTGACCTTCTGGGTGGTCATCTTCCACCGCAAGAAGAAGGACTCGCCGGAATTCCCGCGGCAGACGGCCTACAACGTGCCGCTCGAGCTGCTGTACACGGCGGTCCCGTTCGTCATCATCGCGGTGCTGTTCTACTTCACCGTGGTGGTGCAGAACTACGTCCTCGAGAAGGAGGACAACCCGAACGTCGTCGTCGACGTCACGGCGTTCCAGTGGAACTGGAAGTTCGGCTACCGCACCGTCGACCTCGGTGAGGGCACGGCGCGCTACGAGGGGACGGACGAGATCGCGCAGGCCGCGGTCGAGGGCGACACCGAGGAGCATGCCGGCGGCGAGCACGAGATCCCGGCCCCGATCCACGGCCAGGAGGCCGAGGACCTGTCGTACCTGCACTACAACAAGATCGAGACGGTCGGCACCAGCAACGAGATCCCGGTCCTCGTCCTGCCGACCGATCGCCGGATCGAGTTCGTGCTCGCCTCGTCCGACGTGATCCACTCCTTCTGGGTGCCGGAGTTCCTGTTCAAGCGTGACGTCAACCCGAACCCGCTGAACAACAGCTCCGATCCGGTCTTCCAGATCTCCGAGATCCAGGAGGAAGGCGCGTTCGTCGGCCGCTGTGCCGAGATGTGCGGCACCTACCACGCCATGATGAACTTCGAGGTCCGCGCGGTGAGCCCGGAGCGGTTCGCGGAGTACATCGAGCTCCGCAAGCCCGTCGAGGACGGTGGCGAGGGCCTGACCAACGCGCAGGCGCTCGAGCGCATCGGCGAGTCCCCGGTCGCGACGTCCACCACCCCCTTCAAGACCGACCGCACCGACCGCGCGGCCAGTGGTGTCGTCACCGCGGGCAACTGACCGGTAAACCTCCGACCAAGGACAAGCTGATATGAAGATCGAAGCCAAGCTCTTCGAAGTCGTGACGGTGTTCTTCGTGCTCGTCGCCATCGTGTACGGAGTGTTCACCGGCCTGTCCCGCACGGGCATCGAGTGGGCCGGCCTGACGGCGATCGTGCTCTCCGCCGGCCTGACGCTCATCGTCGGCACCTACTTCCGGTTCGTGGCCCGTCGCCTCGACACCCGCCCGGAGGACTACGAGGAGGCCGAGATCAGCGACGGCGCAGGCGACCTGGGCTTCTTCAGCGCGGGTAGCTACTGGCCGATCCTGCTGGCCGGGGCGGCTGCGTTCGCCGCCATCGCGCTGGCCTTCTTCCAGCCGTGGCTGATCGTCCTCGCCGTGATCCTGATCCTCGCTGCTGCGGCCGGCCTGGTGTTCGAGTACCACGTCGGACCCGAGAAGCACTGAGCGCACACAGCGCGTAGATCCGATGCCGCGGGGCGGCCTCACCACACGGTGAGGCCGCCCCGCGGCCGTTTCCGTTCCGTGCCCGGACGGGGAGCCTCGGGCCGTGCTCGCCGTGCGCGGTTCGCGTCACGGCTCGGCGGGGTGTCACCGGGGAATCGTCCATGGCCCGGTCGTGGGGAACGGGGCCGACGCCGGGGGTGCCGGGCGGGCAGTGTCGCGGCGCGCCGCTGTCCCGGCCGCGAGAGCCCTCACGCCTACTCACCCGCCCGGCGTAGCCACGGCGGATCCACAGGCGGGCGCTGCTGAGGTACTACGGCGGCGACCTCGTCGAGGTGGCGCTCGCCGCCGTGCCGGCGGTGGGGTGATACCGCGCCGCGGGTCGGAATCGAACCCGGATGGTCCCGTCGGAACGCGGCGGCAGGACACCGCGCGGAACGCGGCGGCAGGACACCGCGCGGAACGCGGCGGCAGGACACCGCGCGCCCCCGGGCAGACGCCGATGCGGTACCGCGCTCGAACCGACTCGCGTACCGCGACACGCCCGGCCCGTCCGAGGGCCGGTGAGCCGACGGTCCGCTCGGGTTCCCGGCCGTCCGTCGCAGTGGGGGAGGGGTGGGGTGCGGGGACCGGATCCGGTCGTCCGCACCGACCGGAAGCCACCGGGGATGGAAGCCGCAGGGACCACGGAGAAACGGGAGGGGCCCCGAACCGTTTCCGGTTCGGGGCCCCTCCCGTGGTTTCGGACTCGAGCGACCGTCAGTGCGCCTTGCCGTCGCCGTCCGTGGTGCCGTGGACGCGCGTCTGGTACTCGCTCAGGATGGCGCGCTGCTCGACCTCGGCCTCGTGGTGCGCGGCCTCGAGTGCCGTCGCCTCCTCGGCCGGGTCCGCGCTCCACCAGCTGCCCGCGCCGGGCTTGCCGGCGGTGCCGAGCTTGTTCATGCGCTTCGGCACCGGTGCACCCTGGTACTCGAGTGGAATCGGGTGACCGTGGTCGTCCACCGGGCCGAGCGGCTGGTGGATCTCGATGTACTCGCCGTGCGGCAGTCGACGGACGATGCCCGTCTCGATGCCGTGCTCGAGCACCTGGCGGTCGCTGCGCTGCAGGCCCAGGCAGAACCGGTAGGTCAGGTAGTAGGCGAGCGGCGGGCCGAGCAGGATGCCGATGCGGCCGATCCACGTCATCGCGTTCAGCGAGATGTCGAACTTGTAGGCGATGATGTCGTTGATGCACATGATGGTCGCGATGGCGTAGAACGTCAGAGCCATCGCGCCGATCGCGGTCCGGACCGGCACGTCCCGCGGACGCTGCAGCAGGTTGTGGTGCGCATCGTCCTTGGTGAACTTCTTCTCGATCCACGGGTAGGCGATGAGGACCGTGAAGACCAGGCCCATGATCACTGCGATCCAGAACACCGCGGGGATCGTGTAGCGGCCGAACAGGTAGATCTCCCACGCCGGCCAGATACGGGCCAGGCCGTCCGTCCACATCATGTAGATGTCGGGCTGCGAGCCGGCGGACACCTGCGACGGGTTGTACGGGCCGATGTTCCAGACCGGGTTGATCTGCAGCAGACCGCTCATCAGCGCCAGCACGGCGAAGGTGATGGCGAAGAACGCACCGGACTTGACCGCGAACACCGGCAGGATCCGGACACCGACGACGTTCTGCTCGGTACGGCCGGGGCCGGGGAACTGGGTGTGCTTCTGGTACCAGACCAGGGCCAGGTGGGCTGCGATCAGGGCGAGGATGATGCCCGGAATCAGCAGCACGTGCGCGACGTACAGGCGCGGGATGATGAGCATGCCGGGGAAGTCGCCGCCGAAGATCAGCCAGTGCATCCAGGTGCCGATCACCGGGATGCTGATGGTGATGCCGGACAGCGCGGCCCGCAGGCCGGTGCCGGAAAGCAGGTCGTCGGGCAGCGAGTAGCCGAAGAAGCCCTCGAACATCGCCAGGATCAGCAGCAGCGAGCCGATCACCCAGTTCGCTTCACGCGGACGGCGGAACGCACCGGTGAAGAACACGCGCAGCAGGTGCACGATGATCGACGCGGCGAACATCAGCGCAGCCCAGTGGTGGATCTGCCGGACGAACAGACCGCCGCGCACCTCGAAGGAGATGTCCAGGGTCGTCTCGTACGCACGCGACATCGTGACGCCGCGCAGCGGGGTGTAGGCGCCGTCGTAGGTGACGTGCGCGAGGGACGGATCGAAGAACAACGTCAGGTACACACCCGAGATCAGCAGGATCACGAAGCTGTACAGGGCGATCTCACCCAGGAGGAAGGACCAGTGGGTGGGGAACACCTTGTTGATCTGACGCCGCAGCCCGGCGGCCGGGTGATAGCGCGAGTCGATGTTCTCCGCCGCGTGGGCGGCGCGGGATGGTGTTGCAGTACTCACGGGCGACGCTCCCAAAATGCCGGACCGAGAGCCTCGATGAAGTCACCGTTGGCGACGAGGAAGCCCTCTTCGTTCACTGTAATAGGCAACTGCGGCAGTGCGCGAGCAGCAGGACCGAACAGGGGCTTGCCGTACTCCAGGGCATTGAACTGCGACTGGTGGCAGGGGCACAGGATGCGGTTGGTCTGCTGTTCGTACAACGACGTCGGGCAGCCCAGGTGGGTGCAGATCTTCGAGTAGGCGAAGTAGTCGCCGTAGTTGAAGCTCTCCTGACCCTTGCGCTTGATCGCCCTCGCCGTGTCCTCGGTCCGGAGGCGGATCAGCATGACGGCGTTGCGGATGCCGCGCAGGCCCTCGAGGAGGGCGTGCTCGTCACCGCGGTCCGACTCGCGGAAGGGGAACACGGTCTCCATGCCGCCGGCATCGAGGTCCTCCGGGCGGACCAGGACGATGTCGTTCGGGCGTCCGGTGTCGCGACGCAGGTAGATCGTCTCGCCCGGGTACCGGGGCGTCCAGCCCGAGACCCACAGCGGCGACTCGTCGCCCTCGGCCCAGGGGTTCTTGATCAGGCCGCCGAGCGGCATGATCAGGCCGAGGCCGAGCGCGCCGCCACCGAACAGTGCCGTGCGCTTGATCAGCTTGCGACGCGGCAGCGTGGAGGTGTCCAGCGAGTCGGAGAGCTCGGCGACGATCGTCCGCCGATCGACCTCCGAAGAGACTCCGTCGTGCCGATCCTGGATCGACACCTCTTCCGGGATGAACTTCTTGGTGAACTGCACCGCGCCGACGCCGACGCCGAGGATGGCCAGACCCAGGGTCAGGCCCAGCAGCGGCGTGTACAGGTTGTACAGCGTGTAGTTGTCCTCACCGGGGCCCTGGTACTCCCACGGCCAGAAGATGAAGACCGCGATGAACGCGAGAGCCGACACACCCGCCAGCCCGAACCAGAAGGCGACGTTCCGTTCCGCGCGCTTCTCGGCGCGCGTGCCCGCGACGGGCCAGCGGTCCTTGCGGAACGCCACGTCCACGCCGTCGAGGTTGGTGCCGAGCGCGACGAGATCGTCGCGGCTCATCTGATCGAGGTTCTCGATCGTGTGCTTGTTCGGCGTTTCGCCGCCACTCATGACCTTGCTCCGATCCACAGTGCCGCACCGACGACGGCGACGATCCCGACCACCCACATCGTCGGGCCCTCGGAGGCGGGGCCGAAACCGCCCAGGCCGTATCCGCCGGGGCTGTTCGTCTCGCCGGAGGCCTTGACGTAGGCGATGATGTCCTCCTTCTCCTCCAGCGTGAGCTGACGATCGGAGAACTTGGGCATGTTCTGCGGGCCGGTCAGCATCGCCGTGTAGATCTGCTGCTCGTTCGCCGGATCCAGCGCCGGCGCGAACTTGCCGGACGACAGCGCGCCGCCGCGGCCGGTGAAGTTGTGGCATGAGGCGCAGTTCTGGCGGAACAGCTCGCTGCCGCGGGCAACGTCGTTGCCGCGCAGCGAGGACTGGGCGATCTCGCCGTTCTCGTCACGGATGAGCGTCGGGCCGCCGCCGTTGGCCTGGATGTACGCGCCGAGGGCGTCCGTCTGGGCCGCGTCGAACTTCGGCGTCTTGCGCACGGCCTGGGCCTCGTTGCGCATCATCGGCATGCGGCCGGTGGAGACCTGGAAGTACACGGCCGCCTCGCCGACACCGATCAGGCTGGGGCCGCGGTCCTGCACACCCTGCAGGTTGGCGCCGTGGCACGTGACGCAGGAGGTCTCGTAGAGCTGCTTGCCTTCGCGGATCAGGGCCGACTGGTCCTCGTTCGCCGTCGCCACCTGCGGCGCGGGAGTCAGCGCGGAGGCGAGGAAGCCGGCGCTGAGCAGGCCGAGGGCGAGCACCAGCGCACCGGTGACGCGGCGGCGCAGCTTGCGCTGACGGCGGGACTTGGCGGACGCGGCCGCGGACTGACCGGGCATGTCACCCTCGGAAGCGAGAGGTGGGGATGAACTCATCTGTATCCCTTTGGTATGTCGGGACGGACTGGACGTCAGGGGGCTGCCTGGGCGTTCAGCTGGCTAACGGATGAAATAAATCGTGGCAAACAGCGCGATCCACACGATGTCGACGAAGTGCCAGTAGTAGGAGACGACGATCGCCGCGGTGGCCTGCGCCGGCGTGAACTTGCTGACCCTCGTGCGCACGAGGAGGAACACGAAGGCGACGAGGCCGCCGATGACGTGCAGGCCGTGGAAGCCGGTCGTGATGTAGAAGACCGAACCCCACACCATGCTCGAGATCGTCACGCCCTCGCCGACCAGCTGGGTGTACTCGAAGCCCTGGCCGAGCACGAAGAACGTGCCCATGGCGAGGGTGATGATGTACCACCGCCGGAGGCCGAACACGTCGCCACGTTCGGCTGCGAACACACCCATCTGGCAGGTGAAGGAGGAGGCGATCAGCACGAGGGTGACCGGCACCGCCAACGCCAGATTGAGGTGGACAGGCTCCGGCGGCCAGTTGCCGTCGGCCTGCGCCCGCGCCACGAAGTACATGGCGAAGAGCCCTGCGAAAAACATGAGCTCACTGGACAACCACACGATGGTGCCGACGCTGACCAGATTGGGCCGGTTCAGCGAGTGCACGCGCTGGGTGATTGCAGTTCCTGAAGTCCCTACTGCGCTCGTCACGTTCGCAAGTATGACTGCTCGTAGTAACTCGTGGGCAATCGGGGCCGAAATCGGCGCGTCTTCGCTGGTGGGCGCCGTGCGATCGCGTTTTCCGGGGGCGGTCGTGCACTGCCCGTGGCGCGTGGGATCGTGGTGCGATGAGCAGTGGCGGAGGGGTGTGGGGCCGGGTCCGGCGAGCGTTCTCGCGCAGGGGTCCGGAGCCCCTGGATCCGGCACGGCCGGACCTGGTGGTGGTGGTCTCGTCCTTCGACGACGTCGAGGCCTGTTCGACCGCCCTCGAGCGGGGCGCGGCGACCGAACCGGCCTGGTCGCCGGAGTCGGAGGCCGTCCTGCGGCACCATCTCGAGCTGCCGGCCGATTCCGTGGAGCGGGCGATCGCCCTGGCCGCGCAGGACGGGTACGCCCCGGCGCAGCCGGCGAACCCGGCCGGGCCCGGCCTCCAGGCCGTCCTGCTGCAGCGGGTGCAGGTGCTCGATGCGCTGCACTGTTCGCAGGAGCGGTCGCGGATGGCCGGTCTGGCGCAACGGCTCGGCGGTACCGCGCTCGGGTGGGACGCCCTGCAGCCGGAGATCGGCCCTGGCTAAGCTCTTCCGGCATGCGCCGCCGACGACGGCGGCGCACCGAGGAGCGAGATGCGGCGAGGGCAGGTGCGATGAACGCTGGACGACAGGCGGATGCGGTGGCCCGGAGCTGGCCGGCGGTCCTCGGTGGGCTCACCGCCGGACGCGACCTCGCGCGTGCGGAGGCCCAGTGGGCGATGGACGAGATCATGTCCGACAACGCCACGGCCGCGCAGATCGCCGCGTTCGGCGTCGCGCTGAAGATGAAGGGGGAGACGCCCGAGGAGCTGCTCGGCCTCGCCGACTCGATGCTGGGCCACGCCCGGCTGGTGCCGGTGGACGACGACGTCGTCGACATCGTGGGCACCGGCGGGGACCGGGCGAACACGGTCAACATCTCGACCATGGCGTCGCTGGTGGTGGCCGCGTGCGGCATCCGCGTCGTCAAGCACGGCAACCGGGCGGCCTCGTCGAAGAGCGGCGGCGCGGACGTGCTCGAGGCGCTCGGCGTGCACATCAGCCTCGGTCCCGAGGCCGTCGCGGAGTCGGTCGCCGAGGCCGGCATCGGGTTCTGTTTCGCCCCCGTCTACCACCCGGCGCTCCGGTTCGCGGCCGCACCGCGTAAGGAGATCGGTATCCCGACGGTGTTCAACGTGCTCGGGCCGCTGACCAACCCGGCCCGGCCCCGCGCCGGCCTGATCGGATGTGCCTTTCCGGAGCTGATCGGCACGGTCGCCGGTGTCCTCGCCGAGCGGGGCAACTCGGCGCTCGTCGTGCGGGGCGACGACGGGCTGGACGAACTGACCACCTCCACGACGTCGACGGTGTACGTCGTCCGGGACGGCAGCGTGAGCACCGTGAGCCTGGATCCCACCGACCTCGGCGTCGCCCGGGTGCCGCTGGACGCGCTGCGCGGCGGCGACGCCGCCGAGAACGCCGTGATCGCGCGGGCGGTGCTCGCAGGGGAGCACGGGCCGGTACGCGACGCGGTCCTGCTGAACGCCGCCGGGGCGATCGCCGCCTTCCGGGGGTTCGAGGGATCGCTCGCCAGTGCCCTGGCGGCGGGGATGCAGACGGCAGCCGAGGCGCTGGACTCGGGCGCGGCGGCTGCGGTGCTCGCCCGCTGGGTCGAGGTGACCAACCGGCTCGCCGCCGCGGGCTGAGCGCGACGACGGGCCGGGGCGTCCGTCCTATTCGCCGATCGAGAACCCGGCCTCGACGTCGGCGCTCGAGTACGACTGGAAGGCGATGTGCGTCGCCGTCCTGGTCACGCCGTCGAGTTTGTTGATGCCGCGGGTGACCACCTCGGCGATCTCCTCGTGGTCGCGCACCCGCAGCAGCGCGATCAGGTCGATGTCGCCGGCGCACGAGTACACCTTGTCGACGCCGGCCAGGTCCGCGACCGCCTGGGCGGTCTCCGGGATGCGGTGGGCGTCGGCGTGGATCAGGACGATGGCGTGGATCATTGCTCTCCTCGGCTTCCGGGGACGGACCTGCGGGCGAGCCCTCAGCGTAGGGGGTGCGCGATCGTGACCGGCTCGGCCCCGGCGCGTGCCGTTCGGGCGAGCTCACCCCACTGCGCCCACGCCCCGGCGCCGCGGAGCGGCTCGGACCAGCCCTGGGTGGTCCGGACGATGCGGACTCCGTCGTCGTGGAGCCAGCGGGCCAGCAGTCCCAGTTCCTCGACGAGCGCACCCCGCAGCGGCGCGGTCGTCGGGCGCACGGTCTCGGCCGCGGCGGCGATCGCGTCGACGACGGGCATCGGCGGGACGCCGCGTGGAGCGACTCCCGCTGCCGCGAGCCGGCCGGCCCGGATCACCGCGAACTCCCAACCCCCTTCGGCGCGTCGGCGGGCGGCGATCAGCTCGTCCACCGCCGCGAGGGCGGCCAGGCGCTGCGTCCGGCGCAGCGCGAACACGGCGTCGGCCGCCCGGTCCCGCAGCCGGGCCGCGCTCTCGAACAGTTCGGCGGCGCCGAGATGGTCGATGCGCTCGCGCATCCGATGCAGCGGCGCGTCGTCCTCCCCGCGCAGCAGCGCCCGGGCGAGGTCCACCTGCCGCGCGTACTCGACGGGGGTCTGCAGCCCGGCCGCGGCGGCGGCGCAGGCCCCCACGGCCTCCGGAGGGCAGTGCTCGCCGTGCCGTTTCGTGCGGGGGATGCGCCGGGTGCAGGTCCGCAGCAGGCAGAACTCGGCGACGGTGGTGGCGACGGCGACGGCGTCGGCCCGCGACGAGAACGGGCCGACGGCGTCGGTCGGGCCGCCGCACGTCGGGGCCGGGGGCGCCGTGGTCGGTGTGCGGACGACGGACAGCCGGGGGAACGCCTCGTCCGTGAGGGTGATCCACCAGCCCCGGGTGGGGAACTTGGAGCGACGGTTGTAGGGCGGGGCGTGCGCGGCGAGCAGCCGCAGCTCCCGCACCCCGGCCTCGAGGGCATGGGCGCACTCGACGTGATCGATCCGGGTGGTGAGTGCCACCATCTCCTTCAGGCGGGGCCGGGTCTCGGATCCGGTGAAGTAGTTGCGCACGCGGCGGCGCAGGTCGACCGCGGTCCCGATGTACAGCACCTCGTCCGAGGGCCCGCGGAACAGGTACACGCCGGGCCGCCGCGGCAGGTGCGCCGCGAGGGACCGTTTGGCGCGTTGCTCGGCGGTGACGGCCGGCAGATAGTCCCGCAGTTCGGTGAGGCTGTGTACCCCTTGGTTGCCGACGCGGTCGATGAGCGCGTGCAGGACGTCGACGGTTGCCCGGGCGTCGTCGAGGGCGCGGTGCGTGGGCGTGGTGGACACCCGGAACAGCTCGGCGAGCGCGGACAGCCGCACGGACGGTGCCTCGTCCCGGCCGAGGACGCGGCGCGCGAGCTTGACCGTGCACAGTACCTGCAAGCGGGGCCACGCGACCTCGGACCGGGACGCCGCGGCCCGCAGGAATCCCACGTCGAAGCCCGCGTTGTGCGCGACGAGCACGGATCCGGCGGCGAACTCGAGGAACGAGGGCAGGACCTGCTCGATCCGGGGCGCGGCACGGACCATGGCGGTCGTGATGCCGGTGAGCTGCACGATGTTCGGGGGGATCGACCGGCCCGGGTCGACGAGCGTGGCGAACTCGCCGAGCACCTCGCCGCCGCGGATCTTGACCGCCCCGATCTCCGTGATCGCGTCGTCCGTGGAGCTGCCGCCGGTGGTCTCGAGATCGACGACGACGAAGGTGGTCTCCCGCAGCGGCGTGTCCAATTCGTCGAAACCGAGCTGCACCCCGACGGCGGGCTCGGTTCGGTGGGGCACGGTCACGACGCCAGGGTAGGGGGCGGGTCCGACACCCCGGGGACGGGGCGGAGACACCCGGAACGGTCCGGGGAGACGAGGATCACATCTTCGGTCGGCCGTGTGGGTGTGGGCGGCGGCGCGAGAGGGTATCGATACCGCGACCGGAGGGCAGGCGCCGCCTCGGTCGGCGGCTTCTCGCTTCGTCGATGCGCTCGCGATCGCCGGTTCGACCTGCGACAACGCGACGGGTTCCGGGCGCAGGCCGCCGGAGGCGCCCGGAGCGGCCGCGGGCCTGCCGCGTCCCGAACCGACCGTTATGTTTCCGTGATCGAACGGGCCGGGTCGTGGGACCCGAATCGGACATACCCGTCAATCCGCGGCGTCTCCGGCGCGGACGGTCGACATCCTCCGATGCGATTTCGTAATCTTTTCGAGACCAAGCGGTGAGGATGTCGAACCACCAGAGGGGAGACGCCGCTCGGTCACCGCCTAATCGGCGCACCCGCAGCGGGTGCCCGAGCCGGGGACCCACGTTGTCCTCTGGGGTGAATCCCCTCCGACCGCGCCAGCGGGACGAAGGGGTAGGGCTGATCTTCCCAGCCCGAACCCGTCAGCTAACTCGGTCGGCGGACGAACGGAAGAAATGGAGCAACCCCCTCGTGGCGTCTCAGATTTCCAAGCGCACCGTGCGGCGCGCCGTCGTCGCCGGTGCCCTCGCTCTCGGCGCGGTCACTGTTTCGGCGGGTCCCGCCCTCGCGGAACCGATCACCATTCCCGGCGTCGGCTCGTTCGAGCTGCCGGCGGGTGTGACCCTCCCGCCGGAGGTCACCAACCTCGTCCCGCCGGCCCCGCAGGGTGCCGCGCCGGCGCCGGCCGCGCCCTTCAGCGCGCCGGTCACCTCGGTCGCACAGCGCGCCGTGGACGCCGCTCACACCAAGCTCGGCGCCCCGTACGTCTACGGCGCCGCCGGCCCGGACGCCTTCGACTGCTCCGGCCTGGTGCAGTGGGCCTACAAGCAGGCCGGCCTGAACCTGCCGCGCACCAGCTACGAGCAGGCCTCCGCCGGTCGCGCCGTGGACGTTTCGGCGCTGCAGCCCGGCGACGTCGTGTCCTTCTACGGCGGCAGCCACTCCGGCATCTACATCGGCAACGGCAACGTCATCCACGCGTCGACCTCGGGCCAGCCCGTGAAGGTCGCCCCGGTGAACTCGATGCCGGTCGACGGGGCCCGTCGCTACTGAGCGACGACTCGACGACTGCCACGCAGTGGCGCAGCGGGGGCGGACCGGTCGATGCCGGTCCGCCCCCGCCGGTTTTCCGGGATTCGCCTACCCGGCGCTGCGTGACCTACCGGTGGGTAGACACGAACCAATGCCCTTCCGTAACCTGATCGAGATTTTTCGGGTAACGGGTGCGCAACGTCGAACGAAAGGACCTGGTCCCGTGGTGGTGGACAGGACGAAACGGTCGCTTCGGGCGCTGGTGGCAATCGGAGTGCTGCTGACGGTGGCGTTCGCGGCCGCCCCGGCCGGAGCCGACCCGGTGGGGGAGAGCCCCACCGTCGCCCTGGAGCGGCTCGCCGAGCTGTCGCGCAAGTCCGAGCAGACCACCGAGGCGCTGCACAATGCCGGAATCGATCTCGACGCGAAGGTCGACGCCCAGCGCGCCGCCGACGCGGAGCTGGCCCGCGACCGCGAGGCGCTGGCCGCCGCGGAAGCAGAACTCGCGGTCTTCCGCCCGACCGTGGACAAGCTCGCCGTCGCCAATTACCGCGGTGCCCGCACCAACCGGCTGTTCGCCCTGATGGTCAGCGACTCACCCCAGCAGCTGCTCGACCAGATGTCGGCACTCGACGTCATCGCCCAGGAGACCGCCGACCAGGTCGCGGGATTCCGCACCGCGTCGTCGGCCGCCGCGGAGGCGGCGCTGGCGTCCCAGCGCTCGGTCGACGAGGCGCGTGCCGCCGCCGAGCAGGCGCAAGCCGTGCGCGACGATCTGCAGCGGCAGCAGAGCGAGCTCGAGGCCCAGATCGACGAGGTGCTCGCCGCCTTCGCCGAGCTGAGCGCCGAGGAGAAGGCCACGCTGGCCGGCGCGCCGTTCCCGCCGGGATTCGACGCCGAGAAGATCCTGTCGGGCCTCGCCCCCGGTAGCGGCAGCGGTGCCCTGCAGGCCGGCATGACCAGGATCGGCAGCCCGTACAGCTGGGGCGCCACCGGCCCCTCCGCGTTCGACTGCTCCGGCCTCGTGGTGTGGGCCTACAAGCAGATCGGCAAGAGCCTGCCGCGCTCGAGCCAGGCCCAGGCCCAGGGCGGCACCCCCGTCCCGCGCGACCAGCTCCAGCCCGGCGACGTCGTGACCTTCTACGACGACGCCTCGCACGTGGGGCTGTACGCGGGCAACGGCAACGTCCTGCACGCCTCCACGTACGGCGTGCCCGTCAAGGTCGCCCCGATGGACAGGATGCCGTTCCACAACGCCCGCCGGTACTGACGCCCGTCGTGCCGCCACCCCCACGGCGCCGGTGTGAGCGCGACCTACACTGGCCGCCGTGCCCGCGCCCGATTCGTCCCGCCGTCCCCCCGGCAGCCGCCGGTGGGAGCGACTCGGCGTGGCCGGGCTGATCGTCGCGGTCGTGGCCGTCGGCCTCACGCTCGCGTTCACGCCCGACGACGAGCCGGCCGAACCGGCGTCGCGCACGGCCGTGCAGGGGCTGCTCGACACCTGGTCCCGGGCCGTGCGCTCCGCCGACCGGGCGGCGTTGGCGGCCCTCGTGGACCCGCAGGCCCGCCCGGGGTTGCTCGACGCGGAGGTGCGGCGCGCCGAGGCCCTCGCCGCGTTGCCGCTGGCGGACTTCGGTTACGAGCTCGGCCAGGACCCCGGAACCGACGTGACCGACGACGTCGGGGCCCGCCTCGGCGCCGACGAGGCCCGCGCCCACACCGTCCTGCTGCGCTACGCCGTCGAGGGCATCGACGACGAACCGACGCGCAAGCCCGTCACGCTGCTCCTCGCCCGCCGGGGTGAGCAGTGGCGCCTCGTCGACGACCGCCCGCTGCCGGGTGCGGAGACCACCACCTGGCGGGGGCCGTGGGACTACGGACCGCTGCTGGTCCGGGCCGTGGACACCGGGGCCGGGGGGCGGTCCCTCGTCGTCGGGCACCCCGAGCACTCGTCCCTCGTCTCGGACATCGCCGGCGAACTCGAGGCCGCGGTGGAGGCCGTGGACGCCGCGTGGGGAACCGAGTGGCCCCGCCGCGCCCTCGTGCTCGTCACCGCCTCGCACGACGAGTTCACCGCCCAGGTCGGCAGCCGCTACAACGGCGCGGAGATCGCCGCCGTCGCCGTGTCCGACGCTGTCGACCACGAGCGCGGCGAGACCACCGGCCAGCGCATCGTCTTCAGCCCCGCCGCCGGGCAGCGGCTGGACGCGGCGGGCCTGCGGGCGATCCTGCGCCACGAACTCACCCACGTCGCGGCCCGCACCGACACGGTCGACGGGTCGCCGCTGTGGATCCTCGAGGGCTACGCCGACTACGTGGGCTACCGCAACGCCGACGGTGCCCTCGGCGTCATCGCGCCCACCCTCGCCGCCGCCGTCGCCGAGCGTGGGGCGCCCACCGCGCTGCCTACAGACGCCGACTTCGCCGGCGACGGTGCGCGTCTGGCGTACGAGAGCGCGTGGTCGATCGCGACGTTCGTCGCCGGGGAGTTCGGCGGCGATCGTCTCACCGCCCTGTACCGGCGGCTGGCCACCGGGCCCGTCGACGCCGCGGAACTCGACGCCGCGCTCGGCGACGTGCTCGGTGCGGATGCGGAGCAATTCGTCGCCCGATGGCAGACCTGGCTCGAGGCGCAGGTGCCGGCCCGGGTCGGCTGACCCGGCGTCCGCGCCCGCCACGGCACCGCCTACGGTGAGCGCATGCCCCGAACGCTGCTGGTCACCAACGACTTTCCGCCCCGGCCCGGGGGGATCCAGTCCTACCTGCAGGCGTTCGCGTCCCAGTTGCCCCCGGACGAACTCGTCGTGTACGCCCCGCGATGGCGCGGTGACAGCCACGTGAAGTTCGACGCCCGGCAACCCTTCGAGGTTGTCCGCCACCCCACCACCCTGATGCTGCCGACCCCCGCAGTGGCACGGCGGGCCACCCGGCTGATGAGCGACCGGGCCTGCGAGAACGTGTGGTTCGGCGCCGCGGCGCCGCTCGCCCTGCTCGCGCCCGTGCTGCGCCGCGCCGGTGCCCGCCGGGTCCTGGCCAGCACCCACGGGCACGAGGTGGGCTGGTCGATGGTGCCCGCCGGACGGCAGGCGCTGCGCCGCATCGGTGACCACACCGACGCCGTCACGTACGTCAGCCGGTACACCCGCGGTCGATTCGCCTCGGCGTTCGGGCCCGGCGCGGGGCTCGAGCATCTGCCCTCCGGCGTGGACACCGAGGTGTTCCGGCCGGACCCCGCCGCTCGCGCGGAACTGCGCGCCCGGTACGGGCTGGGCGACCGGCCCACCGTGCTGTGCCTGTCCCGGCTCGTGCCCCGCAAGGGCCAGGACATGCTCATCCGTGCGCTGCCGGAGGTCCGCCGTCGCATCGACGGGGCGGTGCTCGTGATCGTCGGCGGCGGCCCGTACCAGGACCGCCTCCGGGACTTGGTCCGCGCGGTCGGGGTCGACGACCACGTCGTGATCACCGGCGGGGTGCCGGCTGCCGAACTCCCCGCCCACCACACCATCGCGGACGTGTTCGCGATGCCGTGCCGTACGCGCGGCGCCGGCCTCGACGTCGAGGGTCTCGGGATCGTCTACCTCGAGGCGTCCGCCACCGGGGTGCCCGTGGTGGCGGGCCGGTCCGGCGGTGCGCCGGAGACCGTACGCGCAGGGGAGACCGGGGTCGTCGTCGACGGCACGTCGGTCGCGGCGGTCGCGGGCGCCGTCGCCGACGTCCTCGCCGACCGCGACCGGGCGGCGGCGATGGGCGCGGCGGGCCGCGCCTGGGTCGGCGCCGAATGGCGGTGGGACGTGCTCGGTGCGAAACTGCGGCGCCTGCTGGCCTGACGCCCCGACCGGCCCGCGCGCCCGACCGACCCGGCCCCCTGGACGAGCCGGAACCGGCGGTGTGTGAAGCTTTCCCCGTGAGCAGCATTCAGGTGGCCGATCAGACCTTCGTCGCCGCGGCGCCGCGGCGGATCGCGGCCGAGATCGCCGAGCCCCGCCGCTGGCGTGCGTGGTGGCCCGACCTGGCTCTGACGGTCCGCGAGGACCGGGCCGACAAGGGCATCCGGTGGTCGGTCGCCGGCGCGCTGAACGGCACGATGGAGGTCTGGCTCGAGCCGATGCTCGACGGCGCGATCGTGCACTACTTCCTGCACTGCGAACCGACCGGGGTGCCGCCGGAGCGGGTGGGCGAACTCGACCTCGCCACGATGAACCACCGGCGTCGCGTCGCCGGCAAGGCCATGACCTTCGACGTCAAACGGCGACTGGACGCGGACCGCGCCGCCGGCGAACCGCCCCGGGACGGAAATCCCTGATCCGACGGCCGAGCACCTGCAGGCGACGAGCCCTCCCCGGAACTACTACGGTGTGATAGACAACGGTTCCCGCGTGTGCCGACCGGTGGGACGGACGGCGGGGACAGAGGGAAAGGAAGCGTTGGTCGCATGGCCGAGAAGACCAAGAGGTCGATCACCATCGATGCTCCGTCCGATCGGGTGATGGCCGTGATCGCCGACTTCGACGCGTACCCCGCCTGGGTTTCGGCGGCGAAGTCCGTGGAAGTGCTCGCCGTCGAGTCCGGGGGACGCGCGGAGCGGGTCCGGTTCGTGCTCGACGCAGGGGTGGTGCGCGACACCTACGAGCTGGTCTACCAGTGGGCCCCGGACGGCCGATCGGTCAGCTGGGAGCTCGTCGCGGGCGAGATCCAGAAGGCCCAGTTCGGCTCCTACATCCTGACTGAAGCGCCGGAGGGCGGCACCACCGTGTACTACGAGCTGACGGTGGACCTGACCATCCCGATGATCGGCCTGTTCAAACGAAAGGCCGAGAAGGTGATCACCGACACCGCGCTGAAGGAACTCAAGAAGCGGGTGGAAGGCTGAGCGGGCACGCCGGGCGGCCCGGCCCCGCCGCCGTGCAGCTCTTCGTCGGCAAGGGGGGCACCGGCAAGACGACCCTCGCGGCGGCGACCGCCCTCGCGGCGGCTCGTTCCGGGGTTCGCACCCTCGTGGTCTCCCTCGATCAGGCGCACTCGCTGGCGGATGTGTTCGCCGTCGACCCGGCGACGCCGGGATCCGTCGATGCGCGCATCGTCCCGGTCACCGACGGCCTCGACGCGCTGGAGATCGATTCGCTCGCCCTGCTCGAGCAGCGCTTCGCGCTCCTGGCCGCGCTCGCCGCCGCCGGCGGCGCCCACGAGCACGGCGACCGGTTCGGCATCCCGGCACCCGAGGAAGTCACCGGGCTGCCCGGCGTGCAGGAGATCCTCGCCCTCGGCGAGGTGGCCCGCCTGGCCGACACGGGACGCTGGGACGCGGTGATCGTCGACCTCCCCGCGTCCGCGGACGCCTTCCGCACGCTCGCCGCGCCGGCGACGGTGTCGGAGTACATCGAGCGGATCTGGCCCCGGCACAGCCGCATCGTCGCGGCGACGGGTGCCGACCCGCGTCTGGCCCTGGTCGTGGCGCTCCTCGACCGCGTCGTCGACCACACCGCGACCGTGCGGGACCTGCTCGCCGACCACTCCCGCACCTCGGTCCACCTCGTCGCCACCGCCGATCGACTCGGCGTCGCCGAGGCGCGGCGGCTGCGGTCCTGGACGGCCCTGTCCGGTCTGCGGCTGGCGCGCGTGCTCGTCAATCGGACCGTCCCGGACTTCCCGGCGGACGAGGCCGGGCCCGCCGCGACCTGGCTCGCCGAGCAGCGCGGGGGGCAGCGCCGGATCGTGGCGGAGATCGAGACGATTCTCGGCGCCGTCGCCGTGGTCGAGTGCGAGCAGCGATGCACCGAACCGGTAGGGTTGGCCTCTCTGGCGGCGCTTGCGGAGTCGCTGTACCCGGACGGCGTGGCGCCGCATACGCCGGAGGATTCCGGCGTGGAGCCGGTGCGGGTACAGCGCGAATCGGGGACAGGGGTGGATGCGGTGTACACGATGCGGATGCATCTGCCGCTGGCGGACGCGGCATCGCTGACACTCGGCCGGGTGGACGACGACCTGGTGATCGGCGCCGACGGGATGCGTCGCCGGGTGCGGCTCGCGTCCGGTCTGCGGCGCTGCACCGTCTCCGGCGCCGAGTTCGAGGGATCCGACCTGCTGGTGCGGTTCCGTCCCGATCCCGCGGTGTGGCCGCAGTGAGCGCCGATCACGACGTCCTCGTCGCCGAACTGCGGGCGCTGGCCGACGCCGTTCTCGACCGGCTCGAGCAGACGGTGCAGCGATTCGCCGAACCGGCACCGCCCACCCGGCCCGCGCCCGGCCCGACGACCGGGGACGCGGCCGCCGCGCCCGCCTCGGCGCCGAGCGGATGCAGCTGGTGCCCGCTGTGCGCCGTCGCGGCCGCGGTGCGGGGCGAGCCACATGAGCTCCTCACCCGCCTCGCCACCCAGATCGCGGCCCTGATCGCCCTGCTGCGGGACCTGCTCGCCCGGTACCTTCCGCCCCCAGGGGCCGGCCCCGACGGGCCGGATCCGCAGACCCCGCCCCCGGCTCCCGGCCGCAGCGGTGCGTTCGTGCCGATCTCGGTCACGATCCGGCGCTGATCGGGTCCACACCGTGAGCACGGATCGACTCACGATCGGAATCGACGTGGGCGGCACCAGCATTCGCGCGGCCGTCGTCGACGGCACCGGTTCCGTCGTCGACACCGTCCGGTCGCCGACCCCGCACTCGGGCCGCGCCCTCGAGGATGCCCTCGACCGCACCGTCGCCCGCCTGGCGGGACGCAACGAGGTCACCGCCGTCGGGCTCGCCGTCGCCGGATTCCTCACCGCCGACCGTCGCGTCGTCCGTTTCGCCCCGCACCTGCCGTGGGCGGACGTGCCCGTGGCCGAGCGGATGAGCGCGCGGATCGGCCTGCCGGTGATCCTCGAGCACGACGCCAACGCCGCGGCGTGGGCCGAGTACCGGTTCGGTGCGGCCGCCGGTGTCCGCACGACCGTGCTGGTGGCCGTCGGCACCGGCATCGGCGCCGCCCTGCTCCTGGACGGTGTGCCGTTCCGGGGCGCGCACGGCATCGCCCCCGAACTCGGGCACCTGCAGGTGGTTCCCGCCGGGCGGCCCTGCGCGTGCGGGAAGCGGGGCTGCTGGGAGCGGTACTGCAGCGGCACCGCGCTGGTCGACACGGCGATCGAATTGCTCGCGGCAGACCCGGACCGGTCCTCCCCGCTCACCCGTGAAGTCGCGGCGGATCCCGGGGCACTGACCGGACGACGGATCGCCGAGGCCGCGCAGGACGGCGACCCGCTCGCCGTCGCGGCGATGGCCGAGTTCGCCCGTTGGCTCGGGCTGGGCCTGGCGATGGTCGCCGACCTCTACGACCCGGACCTGGTCGTCATCGCGGGTGGGGTGTCGGGGTCGGCGTCTCTGTTCCTCGACGATGCCCGCGGTCACTACGCGGCGGCCCTGACCGGGCGTGGTCACCGGCCGCTCGCCGGGGTCCGCGCCGCGCACCTCGGCGACGCCGCCGGCCTGGTGGGCGCGGCCGACCTCGCCCGCGAATCGTCCCGGTCCGGACGAAACGGACCAGGCGGCTGAGATGATCGTCACGTCCATCGCTGTGAGGCGGGACCGCGGCGTGCCACGGTGTGCACGGCGACACCCCGCCGTCGTAGAGTCGACCGGCAGGCACGATCTGCCTGCGCGTTTCGGAGACGGGGAAGGACGCCATGTGGTATTGGCTTTTCAAGTACGTCCTGCTGGGGCCGCTGCTCTGGCTCATGGGGCGGCCGAAAATCGAAGGGGCGGAGCACATCCCGACCGACGGCCCCGCGATCCTCGCCAGTAATCACAAAGCCGTCCTCGACTCCTTCTTCCTTCCCCTGGTGGTACCGCGGCGCATCACCTTCCTCGCCAAGAGCGAGTACTTCACCGGCCCCGGGCTCAAGGGGCGGTTCCAGCGCTGGTTCTTCTCCGCGGTCGGGCAGGTCCCGATCGACCGCACCGGCGCCGACGCCGCGCAGGACGCCCTCAACGCCGGCGTCCGCGTCCTCTCCCAGGGCAAGCTGCTCGGCATCTACCCGGAGGGCACCCGGTCGCCGGACGGCCGCCTCTACAAGGGCAAGACCGGTATCGCCCGGCTGGCCCTGCAGACCGGCGTGAAGGTCATCCCGGTGGCGATGATCGGCACCGACGAGATGAACCCCATCGGGTCGAAGATGTGGAAGCCGGCCAAGGTGACGGTCCGGATCGGGGAACCGATCGACTTCTCCCGCTTCGAGGGCATGGGCGGCAACCGTTTCGTCGAGCGCACCGTCACCGACGAGGTGATGTACGCGCTGATGCGCCTGTCGGGCCAGCAATACGTCGACATCTACGCGGCCTCCCTGAAGAACCGGCCCGCCGAACAGGATGCGGCCGCCACGGCCGCCGACGCCGATCGCCTGCCCGACACGCAGGCCGGCTGACACCGGATACCGGCGACACCCGCCCGGCCGCGGCCGGGCATAATGTGCGCACGTGCGTTACTTCTACGACTGCGAGTTCATCGAGGATGGTCGCACCATCGAGCTCGTGTCGATCGGTGTCGCCTGCGAGGACGGGCGCGAATTCTATGCGGTGTCGACGGAGTTCGACCCCGAGCGGGCCGGGCCCTGGGTGCGGCGGCACGTACTGCCGAAGCTGCCGCCCCCGGCGCATCCCGCCTGGAAGTCCCGGACCCGCATCCGCGACGACCTGATGTCCTTCCTGATCCCGCGGCCGGGCATCCAGCCCGAGCTGTGGGCCTGGCTCGGGGCCTACGACCACGTCGCGCTCGTCCAGCTCTGGGGAACCATGCCGGAACTGCCCGACGCGCTGCCCAAATTCACCCGCGAGCTGCGCCAGCACTGGGAGCAGCACGGCAAGCCCCCCCTGCCGCCGGTGCCGGACGACAACCACGACGCCCTCGCCGATGCCCGCCACAACCTCGCCAAGTTCGAGGCGATCGAGGCCGCGCGGCTGTACCGCTGAACCGGGTGCCGCGGCCGCCGGGCGGGCCGGCGGGACGGGGTGTGGCATCGACCCACCCGGGGGTGCGTGTCCCTCGTCGCGCCGGGGCCATATCCTGGTGGTGTGAACTGGACTGTCGATGTGCCGATCGACCGCTTGCCGACCCTTCCGCCGCTCCCCGCCGAGCTGCGCGAAAGGCTGGACGCGGCCCTGGCCAAGCCCGCCCTGCAGCAGCCGAGCTGGCCCGAGGACCAGGCGTCGGCGATGCGTACCGTGCTCGAGAGCGTGCCGCCGATCACCGTGGCCCGCGAGGTCGAGGACCTACAGAACCACCTCGCCGCGGTCGCGCGGGGTGAGGCCTTCCTGCTCCAGGGCGGTGACTGCGCCGAGACCTTCGCCGACAACACCGAGCCGCACATCAAGGCCAACATCCGCACGCTGCTGCAGATGGCCGTCGTGCTGACCTACGGCGCGTCGCTGCCGGTCGTGAAGGTCGCGCGGATTGCCGGACAGTACGCCAAGCCGCGGTCGTCGGACATCGACGCGCTCGGGCTGCAGTCGTACCGGGGCGACATGATCAACTCGCTGGTCGCCGATTCCGCCGTGCGTGCGCACGACCCGTCCCGGCTGATCCGCGCCTACGCCAACGCCAGCGCCGCGATGAACCTGGTCCGGGCCATCACCGCCGCCGGCGAGGCGGACCTGCACCGGGTGCACGACTGGAACCGGGAGTTCGTCGCATCCTCCCCGGCCGGCGCGCGGTACGAGGCCCTCGCCTCCGAGATCGACCGCGGCCTGCGCTTCATGGACGCGTGCGGCGTCGTCGATCCCAACCTGAAGGCCGCCACCATCTACGCCAGCCACGAGGCGCTGGTCCTCGACTACGAGCGGGCCATGCTCCGGCTCGACAACACCGACGGGCACCCCCGGCTCTACGACCTGTCGGCGCACTTCCTGTGGATCGGTGACCGCACCCGCCAGCTCGACGGCGCCCACATCGCCTTCGCCGAGCTGCTGGCCAACCCGATCGGCCTGAAGATCGGCCCCAGCACCACACCCGAGATGGCGGCCGAGTACGTCGAGCGGCTCGATCCCACCAACAAGCCGGGCCGGCTGACCCTCATCTCCCGGATGGGGCACGCGAAGGTGCGCGATCTGCTGCCCCCGATCATCGCCAAGGTGCAGGCGACCGGTCACCAGGTCATCTGGCAGTGCGACCCGATGCACGGCAATACCCACGAGGCGTCCACGGGGTACAAGACCCGGCACTTCGACCGGATCGTCGACGAGGTGCAGGGCTTCTTCGAGGTGCACAACGCCCTGGGCACCCATCCCGGCGGCATCCACATCGAACTCACCGGTGAGAACGTCACGGAATGCCTCGGCGGCGCACAGGACATCTCCGACATCGACCTGCACGGCCGTTACGAGACCGCGTGCGACCCGCGCCTGAACACCCAGCAGTCGCTCGAGCTGGCGTTCTTGGTCGCGGAGATGCTCCGCGGCTGACCCTCCGCGGAGCGGCCGGGTCCCGGGGCCTTCCGGGTCGTCAGGGGCCTCAGGGCAGTGCGGTGAGAGTCACCGTGCCGCCCGGCTCGACCCGGTCGCCCGCGCCCGGGCTCTGACCGATCACCACCGAACGGTCGGAGCCCGCGAACTGGCGCACCTCCACGTCCAGCCCCAGCCGGCCGAGCTCGTCGCGTGCCGCGGCGACCGTGCGGCCCAGCAGCGAGGGCACCTTCACCGCGTTCGACACCAGCAGCGTGACGCTGCCGCCGGCGTTGACCCGGTTCCCGACCGCCGGGTCGGTGCCCGCCACCCGTCCCGCGTCGACCTCCGCGTCGAACACCTCCCGCGTCTCGCGCACCGTGAGGCCGACCGTGTCCAGGGCCCGCCGGGCCTCGTCGACCGTGCGGCCCGCGACGTCGGGCACATCCACCGGCGGTGATCCCTTGCTGACGATCACCTTGACTTCCGCTCCCACCGGCAGGACCGTGCCGGGCGCCGGATCGAGGGCCGCGACCCCGCCCTCCTCGACGGCCGTGCTGTAGGCGGTGCCGCCGTCCACGGGGACGAGGGTCCGGTTGCGCAGTTCCTGCTCCACCACGTCGCGGTCGCCGCCCCCGACGATGGTGGGCACGGTCGGCCGGCCCAGCGAGACGAGCAGCACCACCTCGTCACCCCGGGCGACCCGGCTGCCCGCCTCCGGGTCGGTACCGAGCACGGTGTCGACCGAGGCGTCGTCGGAGTACTCGCCCTGCACCTCGGGAGTCACCTCGGCCGCCTGCAGCGCCGCGAGCGCGGTGTCCCGATCGGCTCCGAGCACGCTGGGCACGGTGGTCATCCGTCCGGACCCGAGCCACCATCCGCCGAAACCGACGGCCAGGGCCAGCACCAGGATCGCCAGCAGCCACAGCAGCGTCGTCCGCCGGTTACGTCGGCGCTCGGCGGCGAAATCGGCGACCGGGACCCGGGCAGGCTCGGCCTGCGGCCCCGACAACTCGGCACGCGGGTGCTGCTGGGTCACGACCTTCGTGTGCTGCGGGCCCACGGGGGCGAGCTGGGCCGCCGGTCCGGGCGGCATCGCGGGCGGGGGCAGCGGCCGCGAGGGTGGGGCCGCGGCGCGTACCGCCACCGTCGGCGGCGCAGGATCCACCGCGGCCGTCGCCGGTTCCGCGACGGCCGAAAGATGCTGCGCGGACCGTCGCGGTGCGGGCACCCGGTAGCGGGGCAGCGCCAGGACGTCGCAGACCTCGCTCAGCGCAGCGGCCATCGCCGCGGCGTCCGGGAACCGCTCACCCGGCTCCCGCTCGGTGGCGTGCCGGACCAGTTCGTCGAACTGCTCCGGGACCCCGTCGATGAGGGAACCGGGGTCCGGGACATCCCTGTCGACCCGCTGATAGGCCACCGAGAGCGACGTGTCGCCGGTGAACGGGGTGCGCCCGGTGAGCATCTCGAACAGCAGGATCCCGGTCGCGTACACGTCGCTGCGCGCGTCGGCGGTGCCCGTGGTCACCTGCTCCGGCGACAGATAGGCGGCGGTACCCAGGATGACGCTGCGCGACGTCGTCGTCGCCGCGGCGACCGCGCGCACGAGCCCGAAGTCGGCGATCTTCACCTCCCCGGCGTCGGAGATCAGCACATTCTCCGGCTTGACGTCGCGGTGCACCAGGCCGGCGCGGTGCGCCACCGCCAGTGCCCCCAGCACCGGCGCCGCGACGGCGGCCGCCGCGTGTGGTGGCATCGGGCCCCGTTCGCGCAGCAGTTCGCGCAGCGTGCCGCCCTCGACGAGTTCCATCACCAGGAAGACATGGTCCCCGTCCTGCCCCTGGTCGTACACCGCCACCAGACCCGGATGGGTCAACCGGGCCACCGACCGCGCCTCGAACTCGAACCGCGCAAGGAACTGAGGATCGGCCGCGAACTGCGGATCCATGACCTTCACGGCTACCGGACGGTCGAGCCGCAGGTCCGTGCCGCGGTACACGGTGGACATGCCGCCACGGGCGATCGGTGCCTCGATGCGGTAGCGCCGTTCGAGCACCGTGCCGATCAGGCGGTCGCCTCCAGAGCTCACCCGGTGTACCCCCGTGTTCATGCCGTCGATTCCTGCGTAGGTGCGGCGTGCGACGGGTCGGGCCGTCGGGTGCGCCTCTGTCGATCGTAGCCAGCGCACGAACCACCCGGTTACACGTGCGCGGCTCGCCGCGGTGACACTGCGCGGCTCGCCGCGGTGACACGTGCGCGGCTCGCCGCGGTGATCACCCGACGGCCCGTCGTGGCAGCCGCCGCGAACCCGATAACGTTAGCGGCGTGAGTGCTATCCCTTACAGCGAAGACGTCCTCGACCGCTCCGTACCCGTGCTGCAACTGGTCGACGTGGCGAAGCAGCTCGGCCTGGTGATCACCCGGGTCCACCAGCTGCTGCGCGACCGCCAGCTGCTGGCGATCAAGCGGGACGGCGTGCTGGCCGTGCCGGCGGCGTTCTTCGACGACGACGGTCGGATCCTCACGGGCATCCCCGGTCTCATCGCGGTGCTGCACGACGGGGGATTCCGGGACGACGAGATCCTGAACTGGATGTTCCGGGAGGACGACACGCTCGCGGGCGGCTCCCCGGCGGCGGCGATGCACACCCACGCGAGGCGGGAGGTCATGCGCCGGGCGCAGGCGCTCGGTTTCTGACTCCGGCGGCTCAGCGCAGGCGGGCCAGCTGTGTCAGCGCGACCCGCGCACGGCGCCGCGTGGGGACCACGGCGCGCACGTCGAGGACGCGGTACCCGCTGCGCTCGACCTCGTCGAGGATTCCTCCGTACAGCTCGAAGGCGGTGCGGATGCCGGGCCGGATCCGGTCCGGCAGCAGCGCCAGACCGGGCTCGGCGCGGCGGTACTCCGCGCGCGTCAGCGCCACGAAGTGGGCCAGGGCCCGGCGCACCCGCGGATCTGGGCTCCCGCCGGTGCGTCGGCCGTGCTCGAGCAGTGCGACGTCCACCCCGAACGCGGCCCAGGTGTCGGCCGGCAGGTAGGTGCGCCCCCGGTCGAGGTCCTCACCCACGTCGCGGATGAAGTTCGTGAGCTGGAAGGCTTCCCCGAGCGCCGCGGCGTAGGGTGCGGCGGCGTCGATGTCGGCCACGTCGAACACCGGCAGCAACTGCAGCCCGATGACCGCCGCGGAGCCGTACATGTACTCCCGCAGTTGCGGCATGTCGTCGTAGCGGGCCCGGAACTCGGGCGTGCCGGGAATGTCCATGCGCATCGACCGGACGAACGCCTCGAAGTAGTCCAGCGGCAGGTCGTAGCGCCGGATCGTCTCGGCCAGCGCCCCGACCACCAACCCGGTGGCGTCCGCCGGTCCGGGATCACCGGCGAGCGCGGCGTGCAGCCGGCGCTCCGTCGCGGTCACCTGCAGCGCCGCGCCGGCCGGGTCGTCGACCGCGGTCACGTCGACGATGTCGTCGACGAGGCGGGCGAACCCGTAGAGGGCGTGGACCGCCGACCGTCGCGGGCGGGGCAGGAGGCGGGTGGCGAGGTAGTACGTCCGGCCGTGCGTGGCCGCCAGCTCCTCGCAGTAGCGGAATCCCGCGTCGGTCTCGGTCACGGTCACCTCGGATCCAGGGAGACGGCGGTGATCGGCGGCTCGCGCCGCGCGCGCAGCCGCAGCGGGTCGACGGTGCGAAGCGACACGGCGGCGATCACCGAGATGACGATCGCCAGGATCACGTGGGCAAGGTTGTACATGCCGATCGAGCCGTCGGGATTGAAGATCAACATCAGCCAGCTGGACAGGCCTACGAGCACTGCCAACGTGGTCGTCGACAGGGCGAAGCCCGCGGCCACCGCGAGCGGCCACGAGTAGTACCACGGCAGGGCGGCCGGCGAGAGCACCGTGATCGCGGTCAGCGTGATCACGATCCCGAGCACGGCGTCGCGCTCGGTGTGCCGGAACCGCCACCACGTCACCACCATGATCACCCCCAGGGCCACGGCGCAGAGCATGCGGGTGACGTCGAGGATGGACCCCAGCTGCCAGGGCGTGAACCACGTGACCGCGTGCGCCATGATCGTCGGCAGCGACAGCCAGTTGATGATCTTCGAGGAGCCGGACAGGGCCGTCAGCCAGCCGATACCGACGCCTGCGAGCGCCGAAGCCGCTCCGAACACGGCCGCGAACACCAGCAGCCCCGCGCCTGCGGTCTTCACGAACAGCACGATCGGAGCGGCCGGTTCGCGGCCCTGCGCCCGGGCGCGGTCACGTTCGTGCAGAATCCAGATCCACACCAGGAACGGCAGGGCGATGCCCGCCGACGCCTTGACGGCCGCACCGACGGACACGAGTGCGATGCCGCCGACGTGCCGGCCCTCCAGCACGAGCACGATGCCGGCGATCATGAAACCGACCATCAGCATCTCGTTGTGGACACCGCCGATGAGATGAATCAGGATCAGCGGGTTGAGCACTGCCAGCCAGAGGGCGATGCGGGGGTTGCCGCCGAGCCGGCGCGCCAGCTTCGGCACCGCCCACGCGGTGAGCACCAGTCCCGGCAGCATCGTCAGTCGCAGCAACCAGGTGCCGGTGACGACGTCGTCCCCCGTCAGCGACGTGATGCCGGCACCGAGCAGCAGATGCACCGGACCGTACGGGGTGGTGGTCGTCTTCCACACGTTGCTCACGTTGTCCAGCAGGACGCCCGGGTTGACGACCGGACCGTCGAGGTAGGGGTCGAAGCCGTCGCGGAGCATCGCCCCCTGGGCGAGATAGGAGTAGGCGTCGCGGCTGAACATCGGCGAGGCCACCAGCAGCGGCGCCACCCACATGGGCAGCACCGTCCACAGCTCGCGCAGCGTCACGTGCCCGGCGAGGGTGCTCCGGCCCAGCCGCACCCAGGCGGCGATCATCAACAGGACGCCGGCCCAGATCAGGATCGTCGAGAGCAGCAGGCCGTGCCCGAACCGCAACCAGGACAGGTACAGGTCCTCGAGCAGCGGGTCCTCCCGCCGGACGCTGCCCGCACCGAAGCCACCGAACGTGACGAATGCGGCGCCGAGCGCACCCAGCAGGCCGGCGTTGCCGGCCGGGCTTCGCAGGAAGTCGCCGGGTCTGCTCCGCACGGGCGGCGAGGCGGGCGGCTGCGATTCCGACGGAGGCTGCGGTTTCGACGGATGCTGTGGTGCAGCGTCGGAAGGGGCAGGGGACGACATGGTTGCGAGTTCCTCCCCCGGGAAGTCGTGGACGGTGCGGGGCCCGGGCGCGGCGCGGGCGGACAGGTGAACGAGGTGACAGTTTAGTTCAGCCGCGGCCGCCGGCGGTCCACCGCTCACCGCGCGGCGCGGACGCCGAGCCGCTCGGCGGCGAGCCGGCCCGACAGCACGACCGTCGGCACGCCCACGCCCGGCACGGTTCCGGATCCCGCGAGCACGACGTTGGGGTGGCGCGGATCCAGGTTCCGTCGCCGGAAGGGTCCGGTCTGCCGGAAGACGTGTGCCCCGGAGAACGGGCTGCCCGCAAGCATGCCCCTGGCCTGCCAAGTGGCCGGGGTGTCGATGTGGTCGATGCGGAACTCGTCGGCGACGGCGCCGTATCCACGCCGGCCGAGGACGGTGAGGAGCTCTGCCGCGTAGGGGTCGGCCAGAGCGGACCAGTCGTACGGGGCGCTGTCCAGATTGGGGCAGGGCGCGAGCACCGACAGCGGCTCGTGCGACACGCCGTCGCGGAGGAACCTCTGACCCGGGTCGCTCAGCGCCGGCCGGGTGATCAGCAGCGAGGGGTCGCTCATCAGCCGGCCGCGGCCCCGGCCCGCGCTGATCTCGGCGAACGTCTCCTCCCACGACGCACCGAAGTCGATGGTGTGGTGGTGCGTGGCGGGCCACTGCGCGGCGACGGCGGACGGCACGCTTCCGTGCAGCACCACGGCCGACGGCGACGCGAGCACGCGTCGTCGCCGGCGTGGGGGCAGCAGCGTGTCCACGACGGGAAGATCCGGGCTCAGCACCACGGCGTCGCACGGGACGCGTTCGCCCGAGGCGGTGCGGACGGCGGTGGCCGTCCGGCCGTCGAAGTCGAGGCCCGTGACCTCGGTGCCGAGGCGCAGGTCGCCGCCGGCGGCGACGATCGCGTCGGCCATGGCGCGGGCCAGCACCCGCATGCCGCCCTCCACCGCGTACACACCGAGGGAGGTGTCCATGTGGGCGATGGCGCCGTACACCGCCAGGGCCCGCGCGGGCGCGACGCCCGCGTACAGCGCCTGGAAGGTGAACACCCGGCGCAGCCGCGGGTCGGTGATCCGGCGGTTCACCTGCGCCCCGAGCCGGCCGAACCCGCCCAGGCGGAGCAACGTCGCCAGGTCGCGCGCCGCCGCGGGGGAGGCGACCAGGTCGAGGGGGGAGTCGAAGTTCGCGGCCATGAACCGGTCGAATTCGGCGTCGAAGATCTCGGCGAGCCAGGAGCGCAGCCGCAGGTAGCGCTGCGCTTCCTCGGCGCCGCACACCCGGGTGACCTCGGCGACCATCGCGTCCGGATCGGTGTGCACGTCCAGGGTCGTGCCGTCGGCGAACCGGGCGTGGTACGCGGGGGCGAGCCGTCGCAGCCGCACCGCCGGGGTGACGGACTCGAAGTCCGCGCCGACCGCCGCCAGGGCGTCCGCGATGAGCTCCGGCATGGTGAGCACCGTGGCCCCGTTGTCGATCTCGTATCCGGGCCCGGCGTGCACACCCACCCGCCCGCCGACGGTCGCCTCGCGCTCGAGGACGGTCACCTTGCGGCCCGCACCGAGCAGGTACAGCGCGGTCGAGAGCCCGGCCAGTCCGGCCCCGACGACGACGACCCGCTCCGCGCCGGTCACGGTGCGCATCACGCGGCCCGCCGCGTCGCGTGGAGCGCCGCCGCCCGCAGGCGGGCTTTGCCTTCGTCCGTCGCGCCCGAGGCGTCGAGGGTCGCCAGCGCGGTGTCGGTGAGCGCGGCGATGCGGCGTTCCACCCGCTCCACGGCCCCGAGCTCGATGATGACCGTCCGCAGCCTCTCCACGTCCGCGTCGGACAGGTCCGAGCCGATACTCTCGCGCAGCAACCGCGCGGCGCCGGGGTCACGGGCGTCGGCGGATTCCAGGGCCAGCGCATACAGCACCGTTCGCTTGCCCGAGCGCAGGTCGTCGCCGGACGGCTTGCCGGTGACCTCCGGATCCCCGAACACCCCGAGCAGATCGTCGCGAAGCTGGAAGGCGAGCCCGATGTCGGTGCCGAATTCCCGGTAGGCGGTGATCAGCGCGTCGTCGGCCCCGGCGAGGGCCGCGCCGAGGTGCAGCGGCCGTTCGATCGTGTACGCGGCGGTCTTGTACCGGTTGACCCGCATCGCCGCGGGGACGGACTCGTCGGCCGACACCTCTCCGGCGATGTCGAGGAACTGCCCGCCGAGGACCTCCGTGCGCATCGCCGACCACACCGGTGCGATCCGCGCGGTCGCGGCCGGCTCCAGTCCCGCCTCCCGGACCATGTCGTCGGCCCAGGCCAGAGCGAGATCGCCGAGGAGGATGGCCACGGCGGCACCGAACTGCTCGGGCCGGCCGCGCCAGCCCGACGCGCGGTGCCGGTCGGCGAACTCGACGTGCACGGTCGGGAAGCCGCGCCGGGTGGTGGACGCGTCGATGATGTCGTCGTGCACCAGGGCGCAGGCCTGTACCAGTTCGAGTGCGGAGCAGACCCGCAGCACCGCGGGCGCGTCGAGCCCCGACGGGTCGCCGCCGGCCCCGAGCCAGCCGTTCCACGCGAACGCCGGGCGTACCCGCTTGCCGCCTCGCAGCACGAACGATTCGAGTGCCGTGACGGCCTCGGGGTAGCCGCCGCCGATCGGCTCCACGAGTTCGATCCGGGAGACGAAGAAGTCGCGCAGGGCGCCCTCGACGAGATCGGGGAACAAGGCGGCGGGCACGGGTTCGGATCCGGTGAACAGGGCGTCCTCCTGGTCGTGTGTGGACGGGCCCGTCGGGCGACGGTGGGTGCGGCCACGGATCGAGCCCGAAAGGCGCTGGGCACACCCGAGCCCACCCTATCCGGCGGTCGAGGGGCTTGCCCCGGTTCGGCCCGCTCCGACGTGCCCCTATGCTGGTCGGGTGACTTTCGATTCCGACAGCGGGCCGGACGGCGGCGGAGAATCCCGTACGCCGTCGGTGGTGGACCGATTCCGTGCGCCCCGAGGCGCACGGATCCCGTTCTCGGTGGAGTTCTCCCCGCCGCGCGACGCCGACGCGGAGGCGCGCCTGTGGCGCGCCGTGCGCGAGTTCGAGCGCCTCGGCCCGGCCTTCGTGTCGATGACGTACGGAGCGGGCGGTTCCACCCGCGACCGCACCGTCCGGGTCACCGGTCAGCTGGCGCAGGAAACCACGCTCCTGCCGGTGGCGCACCTGACCGCCGTCGGGCACAGCATCGACGAACTGCGCGCCATGGTCGGCGCATACGCCGATCGCGGCATCACCAACATCCTGGCGTTGCGCGGCGACCCGCCGGGCAACCCGCTGGGAGAATGGACCAGGCATCCGGAGGGCCTCGAGTACGCCGAGGAACTCGTTCGGCTGGTCCGCGACCTCGGTGACTTCCACGTCGGGGTGGCGTCGTTCCCCGAGGGGCACCACCGCTCCCCGGACCTCGAGCACGACACGCGGTACCTGGTCCACAAGCTGCGCGCCGGCGCCGAGTACTCGATCACCCAGATGTTCTTCGACGTCGAGGACTATCTGCGGCTGCGGGACCGGGTCGTGGCCTACGACCCGGAGCAGGGCGCCAAGCCGATCATTCCGGAGATCATGCCGATCACGTCGCTGCGTACCGCGCGGCGCAGCCTCGAACTCTCCGGGTCGAGGCTGCCGGCCGCGCTCGAGGAGCGCCTCGTCCGGGCCGCCGGGAACGGCCCGGAGGAGGATCGCGCCGCCGTGCGCGAGGTGGGCATCGACGTCGCCACCGAGATGGCCGAGCGGCTCATCGCCGAGGGTGCGCCCTGCCTGCACTTCATCACCCTGAATTTCGCCCGGGCCACCCGCGAGGTGCTGGCCCGCCTGGGCATCGCGGTGCCGACGGCGGTCTGATCGAGCGGTCAGGGCAGCGGCCTGTCCTTCCAGCCGAGCCGGCCGGCGCGGCGCGCGCGGAGCGAGTCGATCGTCAGCGCCGCGAACCCGCACACCGCGAACGGGTGGGTGAGTGCGGCCGCCACGTCGGACGGGCCGGGCTCACCGCCGCGTTCGGTCGCACGGGCCAGGGTCCGGGAGACGACCGCCGCGGCGGTGCCGACCACCCCCCAGCCGCGGACCGGTCCGCGGCCGAGGAGAGCCGCCGCGGGAGGCAGCACGTAGGTCGCCGCCGCGGCGACGAGCACCGCAGCGGATCCGGCGGGCGGGCCGAACGCCGACCACAGCCAGCGCGTGTACCCGGCCCGCAGCGGCGCAGCGCCCTCGTACATCCGGCAGGACGCGACGTCGCCGGCCGCAGCCACCATCGTGCGCCGGCCGGCCCGGCGCAGTGCCCGGGCGAGGTCGAGGTCCTCGGTGGGACTGGACGCGACCGCGACGTGCCCGCCGACAGCGGCATACGCCGGCGCGTCGAACACCAGGAACTGGCCGCACGAGACCGCGGTCGACGGCCGGCGCGAGCGGTGGGACACCGCGACCGGCAGCGTCGCGAACCAGGACCAGAACAGCAGCGGCTGCACGAGCTGTTCGGCGGCGGAGCCGGCCCGCTGGAAGGGCCACGGGGTGAGCAGGTCGGCCCGCCGGTCCCGCAGCAGCGTCACCGCTGCCGCCACCGCGCCCGGCTCCAACCGCACGTCCGCGTCGACGAAGACGACCACGCCGGACGGATCGGTGGCCGCGTACGCGCGGGCGCACGCCGCGGCCTTGCCCGTCCAGCCGGGCGGCGGCGGCGCGGTCGAGCGGATCACCGTGACGTGGGGATCGTCCCCGGCCGCCAGCCGGGCCGCCTCGGCGGTGCCGTCGGCCGAGTCGTCGTCGAAGATCACCACCCGTAGCCGGCGCAGACCCCGCTGGGCCCGCAGATCCGCGACGAGATCCGGCAGGCGCCGGGCCTCGTTGCGGGCCGGAACGATCACGGTCACCGCTTCGTCGACCACACCACCCGGGACGAGCCGGGGCAGGGTGAGGCGATTGACGACGGCGACGGCAGCTCCCAGCGTCGCGGCGGCCGCCCCGGCGCGGACGACCCCGACCAGCGCCCGCATCGCCCTAGGACGCCGTCGCGTCGCCGCGTGTGCGCTGCCGCGGGGGAGCGGGGTTGCGGTTCATCCAGGCGAGGACCCCGATGATCGCGGCGACGCCTGTCGTGACGCCGGCGACGATACCCGCCCAGCCGGCGAATCCCCGGGTGTTCGGGTCGGCGTAGCGGACCTCGGCGCGCAACGTGCTCACCTCACCGGCCGGCAGCTTCCACGTGACGATCGAGTCGGATTCACGGGTGCCGTTGGTCGTGGCCACCCGCGCCGGGAACGCGATCGTGATCTGGACGTCGGTGCCCTGCACGGGCACCGACTCGAGATCGACCTTGCCGTTGACGCTCACCAGGTCTCCGGCGCGCTGCAGCGCGAGCTGGAAGGTGCCCGAGGTCTGGTCGGACATCGACCCGAGCTGTTGGACGTCGCCGAAGCTCAGATCGCTGAAGAACACCTGGCTGCCGACGTACCCGTCCTGGTCGTACTCCTGCACGCGGACCCGGTCGGCGAGCGAGTCCGGGGCCACCAGCTGCGGTCCCTTGTCGTTCTCGTCGGCGGGAATGGTCGCGGCGACGATCTGGCCGGAGACGCGGTCGTCGGCCGAGACCCCCATCGTCGCCTGCACCCGCAGGCAGCCGGCGAGCACGGGGACGAGCAGGAGCAGGAGCGCCGCCGAGAGGGTCCGTCGGCGGGAGCGGGGCGAGGTGGGCAGGCGCACAGCGCCATCGTGCCAGGAGCGCGGGGACGTGTCAGACGCGAGCCCCTGCCCCGGCGCGTCGCCGCAGCGACCACAGCAGCGGGACGCCGAGCACGCTCATGACCGCGAAGCCGTAGACGGCCGAGTACCGCAGCTCCGGGGCGCTCAGGAGCACGCCGTGGGCGAGCGCAGACCCGAGCCACGTCCACAGGAACAGCACCAGCGGCACGGTGTCGTTGCCCGGGTGTACCCGGCCGGTCCGGTCGAGCAGGTCCAGCCCCACCGCCATCAGCGTGGCGACGAGGACCCAGCCGAGATAATTGGTGAGTGGGATCTGCTCGATGCCCGGCAGGCCGCCGCCGTTGCACCAGCTCCACTGTCCGTCGGACACCATCTGCGGGTCGAGGTACAGGTCCCAGCCGACCATCCCCACCGTGGTGAGCGCGATACGGGTCACCCGCTCGCGGTTCCCGCCCGGCCACGGCATCCCGCCGCGGGCGAGCAGCGAGGCCACGTACCAGACCGGGTACATCCCCGCGGTCCAGGCGAGCGGCACCACGAGGGGCACGTCGAACAGGGCGGGACCCAGCCGGTCGGTGGCGTACGCGTAGCAGCCGTACGGGTATCCGGTGGCGGTCCCCACGACCTCGGAGGCGAAGCCGACACCCGCCGTGATCACGAAGAACCCGGCGGTCCAGGCGAGGCCGCGCCGCGCCGCAGCGTGCGCGAGCCCGGCGGCCGCGAGGAGGGTGACCACCGCGACGGTGACGACGTCGCGGGCCTGGCCGGTGGTCAGCGGATAGGCGATCTGCGCGGCGATCGCGCCGCCGGCGAGAACGGCGGGCAGGCGATTCATCGCCGCCACCGCCCCAGCACCCGGCGCAGGGGGCCACCCCCGGCGTCGGCGAGCGCGCGCTGCGCGGCATTGCGCCCGCTCGCGCCGGAGACCCCGCCCCCGGGATGGGTGGACGCGCCGGTCAGATAGAGCCCGTCGGCACCCGGCACCCGGTGCCCGGACAGCTCCGGCAGCGGCCGCCACATGAACATCTGGTCCAGCGACATCTCCACATGCATGACGTTGCCGCCGATCAGGCCCAGTTCGCGTTCGATCTCGTGCGGGGTCTGGATGTGCCGGTGCCGGACGGAACCGGCGAAGCCGGGGGCGAAGCGCTCTATCTCGGCGACGATCCGATCCGCCTCCGACTCGGCCAGTGCGGGCCACCGCCGGCCACCGGAGAGCCGGTACGGGTGCCACTGCGACCACAGGGTCACCTGGTGTTCGCCGGGCGGTGCGATCGACGGATCGATCGCCGTGAAACTCATGGCCAGCACGGCCGGCCGCGGCGGTAGTTCCCCCGCCAGTGCCGCGCCGTGCGCGAGCCGGAGCCGGGCGCGGTCCTCGACGAGCAGTTGCAGGCCCCGCACGGCGTCGGACTCGTCGGCGGGACCGCTGGGGTACCGCGGCAGCGCGTCGGTCGCCAGGCGCAGCACCATGCCGATGCCGGGGCCGACGCGGATCCGGCGCCGCCATGCGTTCAGGCGGGCGCGGTCGAATCCGCCGCGTTCGAGCAGATCGAACGTGGTCAGCACGTGGCAGCCGGCGATCACGGTGCGCGCGGTGACGGTGCGTCCCGAGTCGGTACGTACCGCCCAGCCGTCCCCGGCCCGGCGGATCTCGGCGGCGGCATCGCCGAGGGTGACGACGCCGCCGTCGACCGCGAGGCGGGCGGCCAGGGCCCGGGTCAGCGCGCCGCTTCCGCCGACGGCGCGGCCGGGCGGCAGCGTGTGCATCAGCGCGGCGAAGCCGACCATGGGGGCGGTGCCGGGTTCGGACATCGGGGGGCCGGACTGGGCACCGAACCAGGCGAGGGCGGCCTTGAGCGGCTCGTCGTCGAAGTACTCGTCGAGCAGGGCGTCGCCGGTGGTGAGGAACTGCCGGGAGAGGTCGCTGCCGCCACTGCCGGTGTCGAGGCCCCAGAAGGACGACAGCAGGTGCCGGCCGGTCGGCGGCACCGAGAACGAGCGCATCACCCGGGCGCTGCGCGGACCCCACACCGTCACGAAGCGGCGGTAGGCGTCGGCCTCGCGCGCTCCGCATGCGGCCTCGACGGATCGGCAGGTGCGGTCGAGATCACGATGGAAGACGATGCCCGGACGGTCGCTGCCCACGGGGGCGGGCGCGAACGCCCACGGGTCGCAGTCGACGTAGCGCAGGCCGTGGGCGGCGAGCTCGAGTTCCTCGACGATGCCGGTGTGCCGGATCATGACGTGGGCCGACGAGCCGCGGTCGACGGCGTGGCCCGGGAAGCGTTCCACGGTCGACACGGCGCCGCCGAGCACGGTGTCCTTCTCGAGCACCTCCACCGACCAGCCGGCACGGGCCAGATAGCACGCGCTCACCAGGGCGTTGTGCCCGGAACCCACGACGACGGCATCGATCACCCCGCCCACGCTACGGACCTTCGAGCGGAAGGTCCCGTCCCAGGACGGCGAAGGGGCGGGCGTCCCCGGTGAACCGGAACTGCCGGACGACGTCGCGGAACCCGAATCGCCGGTACAGCCGCCAGGCCCGGTTGTCCTCGCCGGCGATCTCGGGAGTGGACAGCAGGACCGTGCGCTCGGGGCGGTCGCTCAGCAACCGGCGCAGGAGCGCCTCCCCGATGCGGTGACCCTGGGCGTCCGGCCGCACGTGCAGTTCGGTCAGCTCGAAGTAGTCGCCGAGGACGGCGTCGATCGTCTCCGGGGGGTAGCCGGCGTGGCGCATCCCGGTCCGCACCTGCTGATTCCACCACTGGTGCGGCGACCCGCGATAGCCGTAGGCGATCGCGACGAGCCTCGACGGTTCGTCCGGCAGTGCCGCCGCGACAGCTTTCCATCCCGGCCGGGCGGAGTGCTCGGACCACATGGGCGCGCGGTGGTACTCGGTGCCGCGCGGGTATCGCATGGCGGCCACGTAGATGGGCAGCACCTCGGGCAGTCGCGCGCGGAACTCGGCAGCGGACAGATCGACGAGGATCGGCGCCGCGCCCCGCGGGGTCGCATCCGTACTCATGACGGGGACTGGACCGCCTTCCCTTGACGACGTGTCGGTAGGTGCAGCTATATTGAATACGTCGAACGGATGTTCGATACCGGGGATCCGGCGATGTTCGAGGGAAGCGAACATCGCCGGATCGCCGGGGCCGTGACCCGGCCGGTGCCCCGGCGGGGTGCAGGAGGTGTTCGGAGTGATGGTCACGTCACGAACCGCACAGTCGGGTGCGACCGGCCCGCGGGCCGTCGGCCGATCGGACTGCGCCGCCCGCCCGGTGTCGTCGCGCGCCGCGACATTGCTCGACCGTGCCGACGAGCTGCTCTCGGCGGCCGCCGGCACTCCGGAACCGTCCGAGCGATTCCACCTGGCCTATCTCGCCGCCCTGCGCGGTGCCGGCGCCGTGCTCGCGGGCGCCGAGTTGCGGGCGGTGCGGCCGGCGCGGCGTCCCCGCACCCGCAACGCCTGGGTGCTCATGGCCCGCGCGGAGCCGGAGTTCGCCGCCTGGGCGGACTTCTTCGCCGATCGTTCGGACACCCGCGCGGCGATCGAGGCGGGGGTCACGCGTTCCGTGCCCGCCGACGAGGCGAGCCGCTTCTACGACGAGGTGGGCCGCTTTCTCCACGAGGTGGAGGACTACCTGACGGGCGCGGACGACCCGTCGGCGTCCGGGAATTCGAGGTCGGGGGACGACCGGCGCAGCGCATGATCGGTGCAGGGGGCAGCCCGGGTCGTTCGACGGCCCGGGCCAGGGTCGTCGGTCCGTCATACGCAGGACCTTCGGAACCGTGATCGAACTCGAATCCCCAGTTGGTGGTCCCCGCCGGGATGTACTCGTATTATTGAGCCAGGCGGCCGTCAAAGTCGGCCCCCCGTCGATCTGGACCGCAGATCCGGCGGCCACCGTTTTAGTGCCGGGGGAGGTACCGTGCCACTCTCCGAGCACGAGCAGCGCATGCTCGAACAGATCGAGAGCGCGCTCTATGCTGAGGATCCCAAGTTCGCCTCTACCGTCCGGGGAAGCCGGATGGGGATGGCGTCCAGTCGGCGTCGGCTCCAGGCCGGCGCGTTGTTCGCACTGGGTTTGGCGTTGTTGATCGCGGGCGTCGCCCTCCCGGTGAAGCCGGGTGGGTTCCCGATCATCAGTCTCGTCGGATTCATCGTCATGTTCGGCGCGGGGGTCCTGCTCCTCCTCGGAGGCAAGCGCGGTCCAGGCGTCGGTGACGGTCCCCGCGGGGCAAGCCGCGGTGCCGGGGATGGTAGGTCCCGCGGCGGCCGCAAGTCCGGTGGAGGGTTCAGCAAGAGGATGGAGGACCGCTTCCGCCGGCGTTTCGAGCAGGAGTAGCGCGACAGTACTTCCACGCGAGTTCTCACGAACGGCGCGTCCCGCCACGGGACGCGCCGTTCGTCGTTCCCGGACGAGCGGCGGCCGCGGCGCCGGGCGCCCCACCGTCCCCCACGTTCGTACCCCACTTCCGCCCACTCCGGCTCCCGGGACCGGCGCGCAGCGGAGGCGACGGAGCCGACCAGCGTGTTTCCTGCGTCCGGGTTCGCTGTCCCGCGCCCGCGTCTCGGTCCGCGCGTCGCGACGCTGCCCGCGCCGTGCGTCGTCGCCCACTCCGCCCCACCCGCCGTGAACTGCGCACAGTCGAAAAACGGCGCCGCGCGCGGGCGCGTAAGCGGTTGAACGTGGGGGAAAGTGGGGTAGTGTGGGTCGCGGCGGAGGGGTTCCTCCGTCGGGTAGTAGGCAGGGTCCGGCCGGGGCGTGGCGGGGGGTGTCGAGTGTTCCTCGGTACCCACACACCCAAGCTGGACGACAAGGGGCGGCTCACGCTGCCCGCGAAGTACCGAGACGAACTGGCGGGAGGGTTGATGATCACGAAGGGTCAGGACCACAGCCTTTCCGTCTTTCCGCGCGACGAGTTCGCCGCCCTGGCCGAGCGCGCCGCCGCGGCCTCGCGGAGCAATCCGCAGGCCCGGGCGTTCCTCCGGAGTCTGGCGGCGGGAACCGACGAGCAGCGTCCCGATGCGCAGGGCCGGATCACCCTGTCCGCCGCCCACCGCAAGTACGCGGGGCTCACGAAGGACTGCGTCGTGATCGGTGCCGTCAAACACCTGGAGATCTGGGACGCGGCGGCGTGGGAGCAATACCTCGCCGAGCACGAGGAAGAGTTTTCGGAAGCGAGAGACGAGGCCCTGCACGACATTCTGTGACCGGAACCGCAGCAGCGACCGCAGTGCCACCGCGGCGAGTGCCGCGAGGCCTCTGCCCGACAGCGACCCTGACACACTTCCCCAGTGCCAGGTTCGTGAAACGGAACCCTGACGTACTTCCCCAACGCCAGGTTTCCAGTTCGGACAGAGACCTCGATGCATTCGCCGCGGTCGTATCCGGAGGCGTGACTGCGAACCCCCCGACCGAAGCCACGATCCGATCGCCCACGAACCGAGCAGGACAACCGGAGGAAGAATGGCGGAGGGTCAGGACGCGGCGGCAGTTCCGGAGGCCGGGAGTCCGGAGAGCTTCGGTCACATCCCCGTTCTGCTCGGCCGCGCCGACGAACTGCTCGGCCCCGCCATTGATGCCGCCGGCCCGGGCGCGATCTATGTGGACGCCACCCTCGGTCTCGGCGGACACTCCGAGCACTTCCTGCGGACCTATCCGGGTGTGCGCCTGATCGGGCTCGATCGCGACCCCGAGGCCCTCGCCGTCGCCCGCCGGCGGCTCGCGCCGTTCGCCGACCGCACGCAGTTCGTGCACACCCGCTACGACGGCATCGCCGACGCCCTCGCCTCGTGCGGGCTGGATCGGGTCGGCTCCGTGCATGCGATCCTGTTCGACCTCGGCGTGTCCTCGATGCAGCTCGACGAGGCCGAGCGCGGCTTCGCCTACTCCCGCGACGCACCCCTGGACATGCGCATGGACCCCACCACGGGCGTCACCGCGGCCGACGTGCTCAACACCTACAGCCACGGCGACCTCGCCCGCATACTCAGCACCTACGGGGAGGAGCGGTTCGCCGGGAAGATCGCCTCGGAGATCGTGCGGCAGCGGGCGAAGACGCCGCTGCGCACGAGCGGGGAGCTGGTGGAGTTGCTGTACCGGGCGATTCCGGCCGCGTCCCGCCGCACCGGCGGCCATCCCGCCAAGCGCACGTTCCAGGCGCTGCGGGTCGAGGTCAACGGGGAACTCGACTCGCTGCGCGCCGCGATCCCGGACGCCCTGGACGCTCTCGCCGTCGGGGGACGGGTGGTGTTCATGTCGTACCAGTCCCTCGAGGACCGCGTGGTCAAGCAGATTCTCACCCCGCTGACGAAGTCGAAGAGCCCGGAGGGGCTCCCGGTGGAACTTCCGGGTACCGGGCCCGAATTGCGGATGCTCACCCGCGGGGCGGAACGGGCGACGGAGCAGGAGATCGAGGCCAATCCGCGTTCGGCGCCCGTGCGCCTGCGTGCCGCGGAACGAATCGCCAGGAGGTAACCGATGACCGTACAGGTGGCAGCACCTGCTCGCCGTCCGGCTCGATCCACGGCTGCGCAGCGGGCGTATCAGCGGCGCAGCCGTCGCACGGCGCACCTGACCCCGGACACGGCGACTCCCGCACCGGCTCGCCGCGGCGGTAGTGTGGCGGCGCGAATTCCGTTCGTGGCCACCATCATCGGTCTCCTCGGCATCGGCATGGCCGTAACCCTGCTGCTGACCACGCGCGCCGCGGAGGACTCCTACCAGCTCAGCGCCGCACGCGACTACAACCAGCGCCTGATCCAGGAGCGCGCCGTGCTGCAGCGCGACGTCGAAACCGGCAACTCGGCGCCGGTGCTGGCGATGCAGGCTGCAAAGCTCGGCATGATCCCCACCGGCGAGGTCGCGCGCCTGGTCGTCGGCGACGACGGCGGTGTGCGCGTGGTGGGAACCCCGGCCCCCGCCGAGGGGGCACCGGCCGCGCCGCTGAACCCCCCGGCGGCCGATGACCGGACCCGGGCCCAGCTTCCGCCGCTCGCGGGTAGCGCGGGGAGCGAGAACCCGCGGCCGCTGACCCCGTCCGCCGGCACCGACCGGGCCGCCGCGCCGTCGGCCGGCGCCGCGGGTGAGGCCCCCACCGCGACGACCCCGGGCGCCGCGCCGTCCGCTGCGGCGGCGGTGCCGCCCGGGGCTGCGGCGGTACCGGCCGGGGCTACTGCGGCGGTACCGGCCGGGGAGCCCGCCTCGGCACCCCCGGACGCCACGCCGTCGCCCGGCAATGCCGGGGCCGCGCCCGGTCAGCCGGAACAATTGGTGCCCGTGACCCCTGCGACGCACGCCGAGGACGGGCGCCGGTGAGGCGAGGGACCCCACCGTCTTCCCGGCCGGTCCGCGGCCGCCCTGCTCCTTCCCGCCGGCCGGCGCCCGCCCGGCGCACCCGCCCGCGCAAGGCCTCCGGCGGAGCGGACACCACCGGGTTCCGGTTCCGCTACCGGTACGGGCGCGCAGTCATGTTCCTGGCCCTCGGGGTCGCGGCCGTGCAACTGCTGTGGGTTCAGGTCGTCCAGGCGCCGCAGCTGACCGCCGAGTCGGCCAGCCAGCGCACGACGCGGCTCGTCGAGCCCGCCACCCGCGGCACCATCGCCGACCGGAACGGCAGTCCGCTGGCCTACACGATGGAGGCGAAGGCGCTCACCTTCCAGCCCGTCCGCGTCCGGCGAGAGCTGGACGAGGCGCGCGCCGCGGACCCGACGCAGCCGGAGACCGACGCGTATCTGGAGGGTCTCGCGAAGGCGATCCACGAGGCGCTCGGAGCGGCCGCCCCCGAGGACGAGATCCTCGACAAGCTGCGCAGCGACGAGACCTTCGTCTATCTGGCGCGCGGCGTCGATCCGGCCGTGGCGACCTCGCTCGTCGACGAGTACGACAAGGTCGGTCTCGAGCGTCAGGACATCCGGCTGTATCCCGGCGGCTCGCTCGCCGCCAACCTCGTCGGCGCGACGGGCTGGGACGGGCACGGCCTCCTCGGTCTCGAAGATTCCATGGACTCCGTGCTCGCCGGCACCGACGGCTCCTCGACGTACGATCGGGGCTCCGACGGCGCGGTGATCCCCGGCAGCTGGCGCGATCAGCAACCTGCCGTCGACGGTTCCGCGGTGGAACTGACCATCGACTCCGACGTCCAGTACTACGTGCAGCAGCAGGTGCAGCGCGCCAAGGACCTGTCCGGGGCGAAGAACGCGTCCGCCGTCGTGCTCGACGCCCGGACCGGCGAGGTCGTCGCCATGGCCAACGACGGCACGTTCGACCCGTCGATCGGGATCGGCAACAACCCGAAGGACGCCGAACTCGGGAATCCCGCCGTCAGCACCCCCTTCGAGCCGGGGTCGGTGAACAAGATCGTCACCGCGGCCGCCGCGATCGAGGACGGCCTCACCACCCCCGACGAGGTGCTGCAGGTGCCCGGCACGATCCGCATGGCCGGCGTCACCGTCAAGGACGCGTGGGACCACGGCGTCGTGCCCTACACCGCCACCGGTGTGTTCGGGAAGTCCTCCAACGTGGGGACCCTGATGCTCGCGGAACGGGTCGGTGAGGACCGGTTCGCGCAGATGCTCGGCCTGTTCGGCCTCGGGCAGCGCACCGACGTGGGCCTGCCGGGCGAGTCCGCCGGCAGCGTGCCGAGCCGCGAGCAGTGGTCCGGCGGCACCTTCGCCAACCTGCCGATCGGGCAGGGCCTGTCGATGACGCTGCTCCAGATGGCAGGGATCTACCAGGCCATCGCCAACGACGGCGAGCGAATCCCGCCGCGCGTCGTCCGGGCGGTCGTCGCACCCGACGGCACCCGCACCGAGACACCCCGGCCGGACCCGGTGCGGGTGGTCAGCCCGCAGACCGCCGCCACCGTGCGCGACATGTTCCGCGCCGTGGTGCAGGACGACACCGGGAACCAGCGCGGCACCGGCACCCCGGCGGCGATCGAGGGCTACCAGGTCTCCGGCAAGACCGGCACCGCCCAGCAGGTCGACCCCGCATGCAAGTGCTACTCGAACTCGAACTACTGGATCACCTTCGCGGGGATCGCGCCCGCCGACCGCCCCCGCTACGTGATCGGCATCATGCTCGACGCGCCCACCCGCAGCGCCGACGGCAGCGGCGGGCAGTCCGCCGCACCGCTGTTCCACACGATCGCCTCGTGGTTGCTGCAGCGCGAGGGCGTGCCGCTGTCGGCGGACCCGGGCAGCAAGCTGATCCTGCAGGTGGACTGAGCCGCGCGGGTGCGGTCGATCGCCGAGCACGTGTCGGTGGCACCGCCGCCCGTCGGTAACCTGACACGTCGGTACCGTGACACCGCGGTCGAGCCCCGGTGCTCGGGAACAGCGCGGCCGCGGGAGTAGAGGAACGGCAGGAGACACTGCCGCGGAGCGAGAGGAGCCTGGTGCCTGTGCCGTCGAGTCCGGACCCGTCCCCGCCGGGAGGCGGCCTGAGACCCGAGCATCCACCGGTGACGCAGCTCCGCGACCTCGCTGCCGCCGTGGGCGCCACCGTCGGCACCGTCGCACCGGGCGCCACGACCTCCGCCGCGGGCATCCCGGTGTCCGTGACCGGCGTCGACCTGCGGGCCCAGGGTGTGCAGCCCGGCGACCTGTTCGCCGCACTCCCGGGCGCCCGCGCGCACGGCGCCGAATACGCCGCGGAGGCCCTGGAACGGGGTGCTGTCGCCGTCCTCACCGACGCCGCCGGATGCGAGCACCTCGCCGCCGTCGTCACCCGCCCCGTGCCGGTGCTGGTCCACCCCGATCCGCGGTCGGTCCTCGGCGTCGTCTCCGCCGCCATCTACGGCGACCCGTCGCAGCACATGCAGGTCGTCGGCATCACCGGCACCTCCGGCAAGACCACCAGCGCCTATCTGGTCGAGGCGGGGCTCGCCGCCGCCGGGCGGGTCACGGGCCTGGTCGGCACCATCGAGACCCGCCTCGCGGGCCGGCGGGTCCCCAGCGCGCTCACCACCCCCGAGGCCCCGCAGCTGCACGCCCTGTTCGCGGCCATGCGCGAGCAGGGCATCGACACCGTGGTGATGGAGGTCTCGAGCCACGCCCTGTCCCTGGGGCGGGTCGCCGGGGTCCGCTTCGCGGTCGGTGCCTTCACGAACCTGTCCCAGGACCACCTCGACTTCCATCGCGACCTCGACGACTACTTCGGGGCGAAGGCCCGGCTGTTCGCGGCGGACTCGCCCGTGCGGGCCCGCCGTGCCGTCGTGTGCATCGACGACGAGTGGGGCGTGCGGATGGCCGGGATCGCCCGGGCCGCCCACCCTGCGGAGCCCGAGGCGGTGCGCACCGTCGCCACCACCGGAACCGCCGACTGGACGGCGACGGCGGTCCGCACCGAGCCGTCCGGCTCCCAGGTGTTCACCCTCGCCGGGCCCGACGGCACCGCACGGCGCGTCGCGGTGCGCCTGCCCGGCCACTACAACGTCGCCAACGCCGCCCTCGCCGTCGCGGTGTGCGCGGCGGTCGGGGTCGACGTCGACGCCGCGGCCGCCGGCATCGCCGACGTCGACGTACCCGGACGGGTGGAGCGGGTCGACCGCGGGCAGGGTTTCCTCGCCGTCGTCGACTATGCGCACAAGCCGGCCGCGCTCGAGGCCGTCATCGCGACGTTGCGCGGACGGGCGGCCGGCGGCCGGCTCGCCGTCGTCGTCGGTGCGGGCGGCGACCGCGACCACGGCAAGCGTCCGCTCATGGGCGACGTCGGAGCCCGTGGGGCGGACCTGCTCGTCGTCACCGACGACAACCCCCGCACCGAGGATCCGGCGGTCATCCGCGCCGCGCTGCTCGCCGGTGCCCGCGCCGTCCCCGAACAGCAGCGGGGGGAGATCCGCGAGATCGGTGACCGGGCCGCCGCCGTCGAGGCGGCCGTGCGCTGGGCACGCCCGGGCGACATCGTCCTCGTGGCAGGCAAGGGCCACGAGACCGGCCAGGAGATCCACGGGGTCAAGCACCCCTTCGACGACCGCGAAGTGCTCGCCGCGGCCATCGACCGGTTCGCCGGCGCAGGTAGCGAGCAGTACGGAGGCACCGAATGATCCCGATGACACTCGCCCGCATCGCGGAGGTGGTCGGTGGGACACTGCACGACGTCGACGACCCGGCCGTCGAGGTGACGGGCACCGTCGAGTTCGACTCCCGCAAGGTCACCCCGCGCGGGCTGTTCCTGGCGCTGCCGGGGGCCCGCTCCGACGGGCACGACCACGCCGCCGACGCCATCGCCGCCGGCGCCGCCGCGGTGCTCGCCGCCCGACCGGTGGGTGTGCCCGCCGTCGTGGTGCCGCCGGTGCCGCCGGTCGAGACCAACTCGCTGGCCTTCGAACACGACCCCGACGGCTCGGGTGCCGCCGTCCTCGCCGCGCTGGGTGCCCTCGCCCGCGCCGTGGTCGACGAGCTCACCGCCGCCGGGCTGACCGTCGTCGGCGTCACCGGATCCGCGGGCAAGACCTCCACGAAGGACCTGCTTGCCGCGGTGCTCGCGCCGCTCGGCCCGGTCGTCGCCCCTCCCGGCTCCTTCAACAACGAGCTCGGGCATCCGTGGACGGCGCTGCGCGCCACCACCGACACCCGATTCCTGGTGCTGGAGATGTCGGCCCGCGGACCCGGGCACATCGCCGCCCTCGCCACCGTCGCGCCGCCCCGCATCGGGGTGGTGCTCAACGTCGGCACCGCCCACCTGGGGGAATTCGGTTCCCAGGAGGTCATCGCCCGGACGAAGGGGGAGCTCGTCGAGGCCCTGCCGGCCGCCGAGGAGGGCGGCGTGGCGATCCTCAACGCGGACGACCCCCTGGTCGCCGCGATGGCACCGCGCACCCGCGCCCGCGTGGTGCTCGTCGGCAGCGACCCGGCCGCGCAGGTCCGGGCCACCGACGTCCACCTCGACGAGCACGCCCGTCCCACGTTCACCCTCGTCGTGCGCGACGACGGCACCGAGCGCCGCACCACGGTCACCCTCGCGGTGCACGGCGAGCACCACATCGGCAACGCCCTGGCGGCCGCGGCCGTCGCGCTCGAGTGCGGCGCCACGCCCGAGCAGGTCGCGACCGCGCTCGGCGGTGCCGGCGCGGTGTCGGCGCACCGTATGGACGTGCGCACCCGTGCCGACGGCGTCACCGTCGTCGACGACGCGTACAACGCCAACCCGGACTCGATGCGGGCGGCGCTCAAGGCGCTGGTGACCATGGCCCGCGCCGGCGACAGCCCGCGCCGGACCTGGGCGGTGCTGGGGGAGATGGGCGAACTCGGTGACGAGTCCGTCGTCGAGCACGACGCCATCGGCCGGCTCGCGGTGCGCCTGGACGTCACCCGCATCGTCGCGGTCGGCGCGACCCGCCCGGTCCGCGGTCTCTACCAGGGTGCGGTGATGGAAGGATCCTGGGGCGACGAGGCGAGCCACGTCCCCGACGCCGCCGCCGCGATCGAGCTCCTCGAGCGCGAGCTGCGGCCCGGCGACCTGGTACTGGTCAAGGCCTCGCAGTCCGTCCGGTTGTGGACGGTGGCGGAGGCGATCCTCGCGGGAACGGCGGGTACGGCAGGAACGGAAACGGAGGCCGCACGGTGAGACAGATCCTCTTCGCCGCGGGAATCGCACTGGCGGTGTCGATCCTGCTGACGCCGGTGCTGATCAAGGCATTCTCGCGGCAGGGATTCGGTCAGGAGATCCGCGTCGAAGGACCGCAGAGCCACCAGTCCAAGCGCGGCACACCGACCATGGGCGGCGTCGCGATCCTCGCCGGCCTGTGGGCCGGATACTTCGGTGCGCACGCGATCGGCCTGGCCTACGAGGGTGCGGAGGGACCGTCGGCCTCGGGTCTGCTCGTGCTGGGCCTGACCACCGCCCTCGGCGGCGTCGGCTTCCTCGACGACTTCATCAAGATCCGCAAGCAGCGCAATCTGGGCCTGAACAAGACCGCCAAACTGGTCGGCCAGCTCGTCGCCGCGGTCGCGTTCGGCATCCTCGCCCTGCAGTTCCGCAACGGCGACGGACTCACCCCGGGCAGCACCCACCTGTCCTACGTGCGCGACATCGCCACCGTCTCGATGGGCGCGGTGGTGTTCATCCTCTTCGTGTACCTGCTCGTCAGCGCGTGGTCCAACGCGGTCAACCTCACCGACGGCCTCGACGGGCTCGCCGCCGGGTCGATGAGCCTCGTGCTCGGCGCCTACGTGATCATCACGTTCTGGCAGTACCGCAACTCGTGCGTCGCCGACCCCGGCAAGGGCTGCTACGACGTGCGGGACCCGCTCGACCTGGCGCTGCTGTGCGCCGCCGGCGCCGCCGCGTGCATCGGCTTCCTGTGGTGGAACGCCGCCCCCGCGAAGATCTTCATGGGCGACACCGGCTCGCTCGCCCTCGGCGGCATGCTCGCGGGCCTGTCCGTCACCACGCGCACCGAGCTGCTCATGGTGGTCATCGGCGCCCTGTTCGTCGCCGAGGCGGCGTCCGTCGTCATCCAGGTGGCGGTGTTCCGGTCCAGCCGGCGTCGCGTGTTCCGGATGGCGCCGTTCCATCACCACTTCGAGCTCGGCGGCTGGGCGGAGACGACGGTGATCATCCGGTTCTGGTTGCTCGCCGCCATCGCGTCGGCCATCGGCATGGCCCTGTTCTACAGCGAATACCTAGCGGCGATCGGGGACTGACACCGTGACAGACGAACTGCGCCGCCAAGACCTGGACCGGCTCCGCGGCGCCCGCGTGCTCGTCGCCGGCGGCGGGATGTCCGGTCGTGCCACCCTCGCCCCCCTCAGCGACCTCGGCGCGACGGTGACCGTCACCGACCGCGACCCGCAGGCCCTCGCGCGCTGCCGTGAGCTCGGCGCCGACACCGTCGATCTCGACGACCTCGTCGCGGACGCGTCGTCGCTGCACGAGTATGCGCTGGTCGTGACGAGCCCCGGTTTCGCGCCCGACGCGCCGCTGCTCTCGCACGCCGCCGGCGCCGCCGTGCCGATCTGGGGCGACATCGAGCTGTCCTGGCGCATCGACCGCGCCGAGATCTACGGCCCGCCGCGGCGCTGGCTCGTCGTCACCGGCACCAACGGCAAGACCACGACGACGACGATGCTGCAGTCGATCCTCGAGGCCGCCGGGCTCGCGTCCGTGGCGTGCGGCAACATCGGCCTGCCGGTCCTCGACGCGCTGCGCCGCGCGGACCCCCGCGCCGACGTCCTCGCCGTGGAACTGTCGTCGTTCCAGCTGCACTGGGCGCCGTCCGTGCGGCCCGAGGCCGGCGTGATCCTCAACATCGCCGAGGACCACCTGGACTGGCACGGCGGGATGGCGGGCTACATCGACGCCAAGGCACGGGCGCTGTCCGGCACCGTGGGGGTGCTCGGCCTCGACGATCCGATCGCCGGGGGCCTGCGCGACCGGTCCCGTGCCGTCGTCACCGTCGGCTTCACGCTCGGCTACCCGCAGCCCGGTGAGCTCGGCATCAGTGGCGACGTTCTGGTCGACCGGGCCTTCGCCGACTCGGCGGTGCTCGCCTCGGTCGTCGACGTGACCCCTGCCGGGCCGGCCGGCCTGTCGGATGCGCTCGCCGCCGCCGCGCTGGCCCGCGCGATCGACGTCCCCGCCTCCGCGGTGCACGACGGTCTGCGCCGGCACCGGGTCGGTCCGCACCGCGCCGCCCCGGTCGGCACCGTCGGCGGCGTGGAGTACGTCGACGATTCGAAGGCCACCAATCCGCACGCGGCCCGCACGTCGCTGCTCGCCCACGACCGGGTGGTGTGGGTGGCCGGGGGCCTGCTCAAGGGCGCCCACGTCGACGACCTGGTGGCGGAGGTCGCACCCCGCCTCGCCGGGGTGGTGCTGCTCGGCCGCGACGCCGACCGCATCGCCGACGCGCTGGCGCGACACGCCCCCGAGGTCCCCATGGTCCTCCTCGACACGCGCGACGATGGGCAGATGAGCACGAGCGAACCGAGGACGGCCCCGGCTGCGGCGCGCCGGGTGGCGCTGCCGGGGGCGGACGGACCTGCGGCCATGCGGGTCGCGGTGCGTGAGGCGGCGTCGCTGGCGACGGCGGGCGACACCGTGCTGCTGGCGCCGGCCGCCGCGTCGCTGGACATGTTCGCCGACTACGCGCAGCGTGGTCGCGCGTTCGCCGCCGCGGTCGAGGAGCTGCGCGGGGGCGGGACGGGGCAGTGAACGCCCCGCAGCCCGCCGACGGGACGGCGCGGAACCGGGTCGGGCTGTGGCTGGCCCGGCCGCTGGCCTCGTTCCACCTGATCGTCACGATCGCGGTGCTGCTCACCGTGCTGGGCCTGGTGATGGTCCTGTCGTCGTCGAGCGTCGAGGCCGTCGCCACCAACGGCTCGGCCTACGGCCTGTTCACCTCGCAGGCGATCTTCGCCGCTCTCGGCCTGGTCATCTTCTATTTCGCCCTGATCGTTCCGGTGCGGGTGCTGCGCCGGTTCTCGTTCCCGGCGTTCGCGGTCACCGTCGTGCTGCTGGTGCTGGTGCTCATCCCCGGCATCGGCACGCTGTCCCAGGGCACCCGGGGGTGGTTCGTCATCGCCGGCGTGTCGCTGCAGCCGTCGGAGCTGGCCAAGATCGCCATCGCCGTGTGGGGCGCGCACCTGCTGGCGTCGCGCCGCGGCGACCGCTCCAGCGCCCGCGAGATGATGGTTCCGCTGGTCCCGGCGACCCTGGTGGTGACCCTGCTGATCATCCTCCAGCCCGACCTGGGCACCACCGTCTCGCTCGCCATCATCGTCCTCGCGCTGCTCTGGTTCGCGGGTCTGCGGCTGCGGGTGTTCCTGACGATCGTCGGTACCGCCGCCGGCCTGGCGGTGCTCCTCGCGCTGACCGCCGGGTACCGGTCCGCGCGGGTGCGGGCCTTCTTCAACCCCGGCGCGGACCCGCAAGGCATCGGCTATCAGGCCCGTCAGGCGAAGTTCTCCCTGGCCGACGGCGGGTTCTGGGGCCGTGGGCTCGGGCAGAGCCGCGCCAAGTGGAGCTACCTGCCCAACGCACACAACGACTTCATCTTCGCCATCATCGGCGAGGAGCTCGGCTTCCTCGGCGGCCTGGCGGTGATCGGCCTGTTCGGTCTGTTCGCCTACGCCGGCCTGCGGATCTCGCTGCGATCGGTGGATCCGTTCCTGCGGCTGCTCACCGCCACCGCCACCACCTGGATCATCGGGCAGGCCTTCATCAACATCGGCTATGTCGTCGGGTTGCTGCCCGTCACCGGCCTGCAGCTTCCGCTCGTCTCGGCCGGCGGCACCTCCACCGCGACGACGCTGCTGATGTTCGGCCTGATCGCCAACGCGGCGCGGCACGAACCCGAGGCCGTCGCCGCCCTGCACGCCGGGCAGGACGGCCGCTTCGGGCGGCTGCTGCGGCTGCCCAAGCCGGAGCAGTACACGCCGTCGCGCGGTGAACCCGTGCGGCTCGACGCCTCCCGGCGTGCCGACCCCGGCCGGATCGAGGCACGCCGGGCCGGCACCGCCGACCGGGGCGGCGGCACGGCGACCCGGGAGCGGCAGACCCCACGGGGCCGCACGCCGCAGGAACGCGCCCGCGGTCAGGGCCGCGCGGCGCAGCCCGCCGCCCCGCGGGACCAACCCCCACGGCAGCCGCGGCGCCGCGCGGGCACCACGACGAACAGCAGAGACGGACGAACCGGAGAGCGAGGAAACCGTAGGTGAGCGGCGAGCAGTCTGCCCTGTCCGTGGTGGTGGCCGGGGGTGGCACCGCCGGGCACATCGAGCCGGCCCTCGCGGTCGCCGACGCGATCCGCCGGCTGGTGCCGACGGCGACGATCACCGCGCTGGGCACCGAGCGGGGGCTCGAGACCACCCTCGTGCCGCAGCGCGGGTATCCACTCGAGCTGATCCCGCCGGTGCCGCTGCCCCGCAAGCTCACCGCCGACCTGGCCAAGCTGCCGGCGCGGGTCCTCGCCTCGGTCCGCCGGACCCGCGAGGTGCTCGACCACACCCACGCCGACGTCGTCGTCGGATTCGGGGGCTACGTGGCGCTGCCCGCCTACCTGGCCGCCGGTGCCGGACCGCTGCGCCGCCGGCGCCGCATCCCCGTCGTCGTGCACGAGGCCAATGCCCGCGCCGGCATCGCCAACAAGATCGGGGCCCTGCGCGCCGAGCGTGTCCTGGCCGCCGTCCCGGGTTCGGGGATCGTGCGCCGCGGCGACGCCGAAATCGTCGGCATCCCGGTCCGGTCGTCGATCACCGGGCTGGACCGGGCGGCGCTGCGGGCGCAGGCGCGGGCGCACTTCGGGCTCCCCCCGGAGGGGCCGGTGCTGCTGGTGTTCGGTGGCTCGCAGGGCGCCCGTTCGCTCAACGAGGCCGTCTCGGGAGCCGCCGGTCCGCTCGCCGCGGCGGGCATCGCCGTGCTGCACGCCCACGGCCCGAAGAACACCCTCGACGTGCCCGCACGTCCCGAGCACGACCGGTATCCCTACGTCGCCGTGCCCTACCTGACCCGGATGGACCTGGCGTACTCCGCCGCCGACGCGGTGATCTGCCGCTCCGGGGCGATGACCGTCGCCGAGGTGTCCGCGGTCGGCCTGCCGGCGGTGTACGTGCCGCTGCCGCACGGCAACGGGGAGCAGGAACTCAATGCCCGGCCGGTGGTGGCGGCGGGAGGTGGAATGATCGTGGCGGACGAGGAACTGACGCCGGCGTTCGTGGCCGATGCGGTGATCCCCCTGCTGCGCGACGCAGCCCGCCTGACCGAGATGGGACGGCGTGCGGCAGGGGCGGGCCACCGCAGCGCCGCCGCCGAGGTGGCGCGGATCGTGCTGGACGTCGCAGGCGTGGAAGCGAACAGGAGTGATCGATGAGCGAGCAGCTGCCCCCGCAGCTCGAGCGGGTGCACATGGTGGGTATCGGCGGGGCCGGGATGTCCGGCATCGCCCGGATCCTGCTCGCTCGCGGCGGGAAGGTCTCCGGATCGGACGCCAAGGAGAGCCGCGGCGTGCTGGCGTTGCGCGCGCGGGGGGCCTCGGTGCGCATCGGACACGACGCGAGCGCGCTGGATCTGCTCGAGGGCGGCCCCACCGCCGTGGTGACGACCCACGCCGCGATCCCCCAGGACAACCCCGAGCTGGTCGCCGCCCGGGAACGCGGCGTTCCCGTCCTGCTGCGCCCGGCGGTGCTGGCGGCCCTGATGCGCGGGCACCGCACCTTCCTGGTCGCCGGCACGCACGGCAAGACATCGACGACGTCGATGCTGGTGGTGACGCTGCAGCACTGCGGCTTCGACCCGTCCTTCGCGGTGGGCGGCGAGCTCAACGAGTCCGGCACCAACGCGCACCACGGCAGCGGCGACGTGTTCGTCGCCGAGGCCGACGAGAGCGACGGCTCGCTGCTGCAGTACGACCCCGACGTGGTGATCGTGACCAACATCGAGGCGGACCACCTCGACTTCTTCGGCACGGAAGAGGCATACGTGCGGGTGTTCGACGAGTTCGTCGACCGCATCGCCCCCGGCGGGCTGCTCGTGGCGTGCCTCGACGACCCCGGCTCGGCCGCCCTGGCGCGGCGGGCGACGGCCCGTCGCGCCGACGACCTGCGGATCACCGGATACGGCACGGCGGCAGTGGTGGGCGACCGCGCCGAGGTGGACGGCGTGCCGGTCGGCGTGCGGCTGCTCAACTGGGAGGCCAAGGACGTCGGGGGAGTCGCCGAGTTCCACCTCGCCGACGAGGCGGCGCCGCGCACGGTGCGGTTGTCCGTCCCCGGCCGGCACATGGCCCTCAACGCGCTCGCCGCACTGCTCGCCTCCCTCGAGGCGGGCGCCCAGGTCGAGGAGGCCGTCGAGGGCCTGGCCGGCTTCGGGGGCGTGCACCGGCGATTCCAGTACAGCGGCCGCGAGCACGGCGTGCGGGTGTTCGACGACTACGCCCACCATCCCACCGAGGTCCGCGCCGTCCTCGCCGCGGCCGCGGAACTGGTCGCCGGCGAACCGGTCCGCTACACCGAGACCGGCACCGAACGACCCCGCGTGATCGTCGTCTTCCAGCCGCACCTGTACTCGCGCACCGAGACCTTCGCCACCGAGTTCGGTGCGGCCCTCGACCTCGCCGACGAGGTCGTGGTGCTGGACGTCTACGGTGCGCGGGAGGAGCCCCGGCCGGGCGTGAGCGGAGCCCTCGTCGCGCGATCGGTGTCCAAGCCCGTGCACTACCAGCCGGATCTGTCCCTCGTGCCGCGGCAGGTCGCGCGGCTGAGCCGTCCCGGCGACGTCGTGATCACCATGGGCGCCGGCGACGTGACCATGCTCGGGCGCCAGATCCTCGATGCATTGCGCAGCAAGCCGGGCCGGCTGCGGCCGGGGGCTCCTGCCGGACCGGGGCCGGTCGGGTCGTGACGCCCGCCTCCGCCACCCGCACCCGGCCCCGCCGGGCGGCGCGGCCCGCGCGACGGCCGTCGGGCCGGTCCGTGCGGATGCGGACCGTGCTGATCGGCGCGGCGGTGGTGGCGGCCGTGCTCGGACTGATCGCGGCCGCCTGGCTGTCGCCGCTGCTGTCGGTGCGCAACGTGGAGGTCGTCGGCGCGACGGCGATCCCGCAGGACGAGGTGCTGGCCCGCCTCGAGCTGGCGGAGGGCACGCCGCTGCTGCAGGTCGACACCGCGGCGGCGGCGCAGCGGGTCGCCACGTTGCCGCGGGCCGCGTCGGTGCGGGTACAGCGCGTGTACCCGTCCACCGTGCGGGTCACGGTGACCGAGCGGGAGGCGGTGTTCTTCGTCGACGCGCCGGACGGCACCCACTCGCTCGACGCGGGCGGGGTGGACTTCGCGGTCGAGCCGCCGCCCATGCTGACCCCGCGCCTCGTCACCCCCGGCCCCGGTCCCGGCGATCCGGCGACGGCCGCGGCGATCGAGGTGCTCGAGGCGCTGCCGCCCGAGCTGCGCGTCCAGGTGGGCGAGGTGGCCGCTCCGTCGGCGTCGGAGGTCTCGCTCACGCTGCACGACGGCCGGATCGTGGTGTGGGGAGGGGTGGAGCGCTCGGAGCGCAAGGCTCAGGTGGTGCTGCCGCTGCTCACCCAGCCCGGCCGGACCTACGACGTGGCGGGCCCCGACCTGCCGACGGTGCGATGACGGCGCGGACGGCGATCGAGGCACGGCGACGAAAATCGTGACCGCCGTCGGCGCGCCTGCTGGCGGATCGCCGCCACCGTGCCATAGCGTTTCGCAGCAGTCGAGATACTTGACATAACCATCGACCTGTGGTTGAGGGTTTGTCCGTACCTCACCCGATGATGATCGAAGCGTGACCGATTTCTCAGGAAGGCGAGAGCCCATGACGCCCCCGCACAACTACCTCGCCGTAATCAAGGTCGTCGGTATCGGCGGTGGCGGCGTGAACGCGGTCAACCGCATGATCGAACAGGGACTCAAGGGAGTCGAGTTCATCGCGGTGAACACCGACGCCCAGGCCCTGCTCATGTCCGACGCCGACGTCAAGCTCGACGTGGGCCGTGAGCTCACCCGGGGGCTCGGCGCCGGCGCGGATCCCGAGGTCGGCCGCAAGGCCGCCGAGGACCACAAGGACGAGATCGAAGAGGTGCTCAAGGGCGCCGACATGGTCTTCGTCACCGCCGGCGAGGGCGGCGGGACCGGCACCGGCGGCGCGCCCGTGGTCGCGAGCATCGCCCGCAAGCTCGGTGCGCTGACCGTCGGCGTCGTCACGCGGCCGTTCTCGTTCGAGGGCAAGCGCCGCGGCGGCCAGGCCGACACGGGCATCCAGACCCTGCGCGAGTCCTGCGACACCCTCATCGTCATCCCCAACGACCGGCTGCTGCAGCTCGGCGACGCCGCCGTCAGCCTCATGGACGCGTTCCGCTCCGCCGACGAGGTGCTGCTCAACGGTGTCCAGGGCATCACCGACCTCATCACCACCCCCGGCCTGATCAACGTCGACTTCGCCGACGTCAAGGGCGTGATGTCCGGCGCCGGCAGCGCGCTGATGGGCATCGGTTCCTCCCGCGGTGAGGGCCGGGCCATCAAGGCCGCCGAGGCGGCGATCAACTCGCCGCTGCTCGAGGCGTCGATGGAAGGCGCGCGCGGCGTGCTGCTGTCCATCGCCGGCGGCTCCGACCTCGGCCTGTTCGAGATCAACGAGGCGGCTTCGCTGGTGCAGGAGGCCGCCCACATCGACGCGAACATCATCTTCGGCACCGTCATCGACGACTCCCTGGGCGACGAGGTGCGCGTCACCGTCATCGCGGCCGGGTTCGACGGCGGCACCCCGGCGCGGCGTCCCGTGGAATCGGCCCCGCCGACCACCGCAACGCGCGGCGGCACCATCGGCGCGGGACGTGCCGGCGACGTCGGCCGCCCGGAGCGGGAGCGGGCCGAGGAGATGCCGGCGCGCGAGCAGCAGCCCGTCGCGGGCAGTTCGCTGCCGCCGATCGGGTCTGCGCAGCCGGCACGGCCGGTGGAGGTCGACGAGGACGGCGACGACGACGTCGACGTGCCGATCTTCATGCGCCGGTGACGGTGGCACAGTCGGCTCTCCGGGCGCGGCGGGTCGTCACCACCCGCGCCGGCGGCGTCTCCGCCCCGCCCTACGACTCGTTCAATCTCGGTGACCACGTGGGTGACGACCCGGCGGCGGTCGAGGCGAACCGTCGCCGCCTCGCCGCGGCGATCGGGCAGCCCTACGAACGGCTGGTGTGGATGGAGCAGATCCACAGCCGCAACGTCACCGTCGTGGACGGCCCGGTCGACGGCCCGGTGCCCGCGACCGACGCCCTGGTCACGCGCGAGCCCGGCCTCGCGCTCGTCACCCTGAGCGCGGACTGTGTGCCGGTGCTGCTGTCGGACGAGGAGGCAGGCGTGATCGCCGCGGTGCACGCGGGCCGGATCGGCGCCCGCGTGGGCATCGTTCCCCGCGTCCTGGACACGATGGTCGAGCTCGGTGCGCACCGCGAGCGCATCGGCGCGTTCCTCGGGCCCGCCGCGAGCGGACGCCGGTACGAGGTGCCCGCCTCGATGCAGGCCGACGTCGAGGCCCACCTGCCCGGCAGCGCCACCCGCACCGTGCGGGGCACGCCCGGGCTGGACCTGCGCGCGGGGCTGCGACGGCAACTGCGCGCGCACGGCGTCGTGGCGGTCGCGGAGGATCCCCGGTGCACCATCGAGGATCCGACGTTGTTCAGTCATCGCCGTCAGGCGCCGACCGGGCGGTTGGCGGCGGTGATCTGGCTCGAGGCCGTATCGGCCACCGGTGCCGGAGGTGGCCGGTGAGCGCAGCGGATCCCGGCGCGCGGCGCGCCGAGATCGCGGACGGGCTGCGGCGGGCACGCGAGCGGCTCGACGCCGCGGCCCGGGCCGCCGGCCGCGACCCGGCGGAGATCGCCCTGCTGCCGGTGACGAAGTTCTTCCCGGTCTCCGACGTGGAGATCCTCTACGGACTCGGGTGCCGGGCCTTCGGCGAATCCCGCGAACAGGAGGCCGCCGCGAAGGTTGCCGAATTCCGTTCGCGTACAACCGATCCCGCTGTCGCATGGCACATGATCGGTCGGCTGCAGCGCAACAAGGCGCGTGCCGTCGCCCGCTGGGCCCACACCGTGCACTCGGTCGACAGCGTCCGGTTGGCGCACGCACTGGACGCCGGTGCGCAGGCCGCGCGGGAGTCCGGCGACCGCGAGACGCCCGTACGGGTGCTGCTGCAGGTCAGCCTCGACGACGATCCGCAGCGGGGCGGGGTGAGCGCCGCGGACCTGCCCGCACTCGCGGACGAGGTCGCCGCCGCCGGCGGACTCGAGTTGCGGGGCCTGATGGCGGTGCCGCCACTGGGATGGGACCCGGACGCCGCATTCGAACGGCTCGCCGGGCTCCACAGCGGGCTGCGCTCCGATCATCCCGAGGCCACCGAACTGTCGGCCGGCATGTCCGGCGACCTCGAGGCGGCGGTGCGATGGGGTTCGACATGCGTGCGTGTCGGAACCGCGGTGTTGGGCTCGCGGCCGTTAGCCTGAGTGTCGACCGCCGCGCGAGGAAGGTTGATCCATGAGCTCACTCCACAAGTTCAAGGCGTACTTCGGGATGGTGCCGCTCGAGGAATACGAGGACGACTACCTCGACGACCCCGCGAGCGCCCGCCGTGAGCGCGACCGGGAGTACGACGAGCCGCCGTACGCCGGCGGTGGTTACGGCCCGTCGCACCGCGACGAGTACAAGGCGGCGCGCCGGGAGGACGCCGGCCGCGACTTCGAGCCGGACGGCTTCGATCGCTACGAGCCCCCCGTGCGGGCGGCCCGCGTGGAGCCGATCACGGCCCGCGCACCGCGCCCGACCCCGCCGCCTGCCCGCGCCGCCGCGCGGTCGTCGCTCGGCTCCGAGGGCCGGCTCGAACGGTCCGAGGCCCGTCGCGGCGCACTGTTCGACGAGGGAGGCCCGTTGTCGAAGATCACCACGCTGCGTCCCCGGGACTACGGCGAGGCCCGCACCATCGGCGAGCGGTTCCGCGACGGCACCCCGGTGATCATGGATTTGGTGGAGATGAGCAACGCCGACGCCAAACGGCTCGTCGACTTCGCCGCCGGGCTGGCCTTCGCGCTGCGCGGCTCGTTCGACAAGGTCGCCACCAAGGTGTTCCTGCTCTCCCCGGCGGACATCGACGTCTCCGCCGAGGAGCGCCGCCGGATCGCGGAGACGGGGTTCTACAACCAGCAGTGACCTGAACCCGCAGCGGCGGTTCCGGCACGGTCGACGCCCGGTGCCCGGTGTACAACACCGGACGCCGGGCGTTTCGGTTTGGCTCGATCCGCCGTCGTCGGGCAGAGTGGGCGGGTGGCCGTATTCGAGGTGCTCTGGTTCCTGCTGTTCATTTTCTGGCTGCTGCTGATCGGCCGGATCATTGTCGAGTTCATCCGGACGTTCGCGCGGGACTGGAAGCCGACGGGATTCGTCGTCGTCGTTCTCGAAGCAATCTTCACGGTCACCGATCCGCCGGTGAAACTGTTGCGCCGGCTCATTCCTCCGCTGAATCTCGGGGGAGTGCGACTGGATCTGTCCATCATGGTGCTGCTGTTCATCGTCTACTTCCTGATGGCGTTCATTCCCCGAGGTGGGACGCTCTGAGGGCCGACACCTGCTCGGACGATCCGCGCGAAAGCCGCCCTGTGCCAGAATGGGGTGCCAGTTACAGTGAGTTTGATACGCGTGACGCACTGTGGATATAACTGAATGCTTGCTTGACCGCTCACACGACGCGTGAAGGGATCCTTCCATGCCGCTGACCCCAGCTGATGTGCACAATGTCGCGTTCAGCAAGCCGCCGATCGGAAAGCGTGGCTACAACGAGGACGAGGTCGACGCGTTCCTGGATCTCGTCGAGCAGGAACTGACCCACCTGATCGAGGAGAACGCCGACCTGCGGCAGCGGGTGGCCGAGCTCGACCAGGAGCTCGCCGAGGCCAAGAAGGGTGCCCGACCCGGCGCGGCGGCACCGGCCCAGCCGGCCAAACCGGAGCCCGCTCGCGTCGTCGAGGCGCCGAAGCCGCCGGAACCCGCTCCGGCGCCGGCGCCCGCACCGGCGCCCGCACCGGTTGCGGCCGCACCGGCCTCCGGAGACGCGAGCATGCAGGCCGCCAAGGTCCTGGGCCTGGCCCAGGAGATGGCGGACCGCCTCACCGGCGACGCCAAGGCCGAGGCCGAGGAGCTGCTGCGCAACGCCCGCACCAATTCCGAGCAGCTCATCTCCGATGCGCGCACCCGCAGCGAGGCGATGATCGCCGACGCGCGGCAGAAGTCCGAGGCGATGCTCGCCGACGCCCGCACCCGCTCCGAGACGCAGCTGCGCCAGGCCAAGGAGAAGGCCGACGCGCTGCAGGCGGACGCCGAGAAGAAGCACACCGAGATCATGGCGACGATCAACCAGCAGCGCTCGGTGCTCGAGGGCCGCATCGAGCAGCTCAAGACCTTCGAGCGCGAGTACCGGGTGCGCCTGAAGTCCTACCTCGAATCTCAGCTCGAGGAGCTCGAACAGCGCGGTTCCGCCGTGCCGGTCGACGGTGGCCAGGAGGCGTTCAACCAGTCGAACTCCTCGTTCGGTTCCACGTCCTTCGCCAAGGGCAACAGCTGATCGAGGCGGCGGTCCGATGGCCGGGTTCCGATGAGGGTGCGCCGTGCTGGTGGTGACTCTCGCCCTTGCAGCCGTCGGCTTCGGCATGCTCGTCGTGGCCCTCATGACGGGGTCCGTGCTGTGGGCCTGGGGTTGCATCGTCGTGTGTGTGGTGGGCGCGGTCCTGTTGCTGATCAGCGCATTGAGTGGCAAGCGGACCGCGCCCCCGACGACGACGGGATCCGAGCCGAGACGGCGCCGCGAGGGACGCGATCCGAGCGAGTGAGCGCGGCAGCATAGAATAGTCCGAGAACAGTTTGCAGTGCTTTCCCCCGGCAGCCGCCGGGGACGGCGTCGATCCGGCCATCACCGGGGAGCCTTCGGAAGAACGGCCGTGCCGACCGGCACGACTCAGTAGAACCGAACGGGTGGGCCCGTCACAGCCCGAACGAGAGGCCCGTCCGGCCGGCAGAGCCCGGAGGGACGGTGCAAGCGGGGTGGTACCGCGGTTGCCGGCGCACAGGGCGCGGCGATCGTCCCCGTGCCGGACACGTCTAGGCACGAGGAGTCACGCTGTGACGAAGAGCACCCCCGACCGCCCGCAGGCCCCCGACGCACCGACCGGCGGATACCCGCGCGTCGACTACGGGGTCGCCAAGGACTCGGGCATCGACTTCCCCGAGCTCGAGGTGAAGGTCCTCGACGGGTGGGCGAAGGACGACACCTTCCGCGCCTCGGTCGCGAATCGCGACGGCGCCGACGAGTTCGTCTTCTACGACGGCCCGCCCTTCGCGAACGGCCTGCCCCACTACGGGCACCTGCTCACCGGCTACGTCAAGGACCTCATCCCGCGCTTCCAGACGATGCGCGGCAAGAAGGTCGAACGGCGCTTCGGCTGGGACTGTCACGGCCTGCCCGCCGAGCTCGAGGCGGAGAAGCAGCTCGGGATCAAGGACAAGTCCGAGATCGACACGATGGGGCTGGCCGAGTTCAACGCCTACTGCAAGACGTCGGTGCTGCGGTACACCGGGGAGTGGCGCGACTACGTCACCCGGCAGGCCCGCTGGGTGGACTTCGACAACGACTACAAGACCCTGGACCTCGACTTCATGGAGTCGGTCATGTGGGCCTTCAAGCAGCTCTACGACAAGGGCCTGATCTACCAGGGCTTCCGGGTCCTGCCGTACTCGTGGTACGAGCAGACCCCGCTGTCGAACCAGGAGACCCGGCTCGACGACGCCTACAAGATGCGTCAGGACCCGGCCGTCACCGTCGACATGGTGGTGCGCGCACCGGGCAGCGAACTCGACGGCGCCAACGCCCTGATCTGGACCACCACGCCGTGGACGCTGCCGTCCAACCTCGCGATCGCGGTGCACCCCGACATCACCTACGTCGCCGTCCGCGTGGGCGAGGGTGACGACGCGAGGACGTATGTGCTCGCGGAGGACCGACTCGGTCACTACGCCCGCGAGTTCGGCGACGAACCCGAGGTGCTGGGCCGGTACACCGGCGCGGACCTCGTCGGCCTGGCCTACGAGCCGCCGTTCGACTTCTTCGTGGGCCGGGAGAACGCCCACCGGATCATCGCGGCCGACTACGTCACCACCGACTCCGGCACCGGAATCGTCCACCTGGCACCGGCCTTCGGTGAAGAGGACATGGAGTACTGCCAGCGCAACGGCATCGAGCTGGTGCAGCCGCTCGATCCGGGCGGAAAGTTCACCGCTCTCGTTCCGCCCTACGAGGGTCTGCAGGTCTTCGACGCCAACCCGGTGATCATCAAGGACCTCAAGGCCGCCGGAAAACTGTTGCGGCACGAGACGATCGAGCATTCCTACCCGCACTCGTGGCGGTCCGGCCGGCCGCTGATCTACATGGCGGTCCCGTCGTGGTTCGTCGCCGTGACCCGGTTCCGGGACCGCATGGTGGAGCTGAACCAGCAGATCACCTGGGTGCCCGAGCACATCCGCGACGGCCAGTTCGGCAAGTGGCTCGAGGGTGCCCGCGACTGGAACATCAGCCGGAACCGCTACTGGGGCAGCCCCATCCCCGTGTGGGTCTCGGACGATCCGGCCTACCCGCGCGTCGACGTGTACGGCTCCCTCGACGAGCTCGAACGCGACTTCGGGGTGCGGCCGAGCGACCTGCACCGGCCGATGATCGACGAGCTGACCCGCCCCAACCCGGACGACCCGACCGGGAAGTCGACGATGCGCCGCGTCCCCGAGGTGCTCGACTGCTGGTTCGAGTCGGGGTCGATGCCGTTCGCCCAGGTGCACTATCCGTTCGAGAACACCGAATGGTTCGACTCGCACTATCCCGGCGACTTCATCGTCGAGTACAACGGTCAGACCCGCGGCTGGTTCTACACCCTGCACGTGCTCGCCACCGCGCTGTTCGACCGCCCCGCGTTCAAGACCGTCGCGGCCCACGGCATCGTGCTGGGCGACGACGGGCTGAAGATGAGCAAGTCCAAGGGCAACTACCCCGACGTCAACGAGGTGTTCGCCCGCGACGGCTCCGACGCCATGCGCTGGTTCCTGATGTCCTCGCCCATCCTGCGCGGCGGCAACCTCGTCGTCACCGAGCAGGGCATCCGCGAGGGCGTCCGGCAGGCGCTGCTGCCGCTGTGGAACGCGTGGAGCTTCCTGCAGCTGTACGCGTCCAAGCCCGGCACGTGGCGCACCGACTCGCCGCACGTACTCGACCGGTACATCCTGGCCAAGCTCGCCGCCACCCGCGACGCCATCACCGACGCGCTCGAGGTGGTCGACATCGCCGGAGCATGCGACGAGCTGCGTACCTTCAGCGACGCCCTCACCAACTGGTACGTGCGCCGCTCCCGCAGCCGGTTCTGGGACGAGGACGCCGACGCGATCGACACCCTGCACACGGTGCTCGAGGTCGTCAGCCGCCTCGCCGCCCCCATGCTGCCGCTGGTCACCGAGGTGATCTGGCGCGGCCTGACCGGCGGCCGCTCCGTGCATCTGGCGGACTGGCCGGCCGCCGGGGACCTGCCGGCCGACCCGGCCCTGGTCGAGTCGATGGACGAGGTCCGCTCGGTGTGCTCGACGGTGCTGTCGCTGCGCAAGGCCCAGAAGCTGCGCGTGCGGCTGCCGCTCCCGCAGGTCACCGTCGCCGCCCCCGAGGCGCACCGGCTGCAGCCGTTCGCCGAGCTCGTCCAGGACGAGGTCAACGTCAAGTCGGTCGAGCTGACCGAGGACGTCGATGCGCACGGCCGCTTCGAGCTGGTCGTCAACGCCCGGGCCGCGGGACCGCGCCTCGGCAAGGACGTGCAAACGGTGATCAGGGCCGTCAAGGCCGGGGACTGGTCCGAGGCGGCCGACGGCACCGTCACGGCCGCCGGTATCGCGCTGCTGCCGGAGGAGTACACCACCCGCCTGGTCGCGGCGGAGCCGGAGTCGACGGCCGCGCTGCCCGGCGGCGCCGGCCTGGTGGTGCTGGACTCCACGGTCACCGAGGAGCTCGAGGCCGAGGGCTGGGCGAAGGACCGGATCCGCGAGCTGCAGGACGCCCGCCGCAACCTGGGCCTGGACGTCTCGGACCGCATTTCCGTCGTGTTCGAGGTGCCGGCCGACCGCGCCGACTGGGCACTGCGGCACCGCGAGCTCATCGCCTCGGAGGTGCTCGCCACCAGCTTCGAACTCGCGCCCGCCGGGGACGGGGCGCTCGACCTCGGTGAAGGGGTGCGCGCGGCCATCGTCAAGGCATGAGCGTCCCGGTGACCGGGGTGCGCGGCGCGGCCACGACGGCGGTGACGCCGATGCGGGCGTGATGTCGGTGCGAGGGGCGAGGATGCCCGGGTGCCCCCCGTGGTGAATCCGAGCGGTCGGCGCTGGGTGCTGCACCTGGACCTGGACGCCTTCTTCGCCTCCGCCGAACAACTGACCCGGCCGACCCTACGGGGTCGGCCGGTGCTCGTCGGCGGCCTCGGCGCGCGCGGCGTCGTCGCCGGGGCCAGCTACGAAGCCCGCGTCTTCGGGGCGCGGTCGGCGATGCCGATGAGCCGGGCCCGCCGGCTGGTGGGGCCCGCCGCGGTGGTGCTGCCGCCGCGCGGGGTGCTGTACCAGGCGCTCAGCCAGACCGTGTTCGACGTGTTGCGCGAGCGCATCCCCGTGCTCGAGACGCTGTCGCTCGACGAGGCGTTCGCCGAACCCGCCGAGCTCGCCGGCGCCGCCCACCACGACGTGGAACGGTTCTGTGCGCGGCTGCGCGACGAGGTGCGGGCCCGCACCGGCCTCGTCGCGTCCGTCGGCGCCGGCTCCGGCAAGCAGATCGCCAAGATCGCCTCCGGCCTCGCCAAGCCCGACGGAGCGCTCGTCGTGCGTCCCGAGGAGGAGTTGGCGCTGCTGCACGGCCTGCCGGTACGCAAGCTGTGGGGGATCGGACCGGTGTCGGAGGAGCGCCTGCGGCGTCTGGGCATCGACACGATCGGTGACCTCGCCGCGCTGCCGGTCCCGGAGGCGGCCTCGATCCTGGGCGCCACGGTCGGCCCGGCGCTGCACCGGCTCGCCAACGGGCACGACGATCGACCGGTCGTCGAACGCGCCGACGCCAAGCAGGTCAGCGCCGAGACGACGTTCCCGACGGACATCGTCACCCTCGCCGAGCTGCGACGTGCCGTCACCGGCAGCGCCGCCGCAGCGCATCGCCGGTTGCGGCGCGACGGCCGGGCCGCCCGGACCGTCGTGCTCAAGCTGCGCAAGGCCGACATGAGCATCCTCACCCGCTCGTCGACGCTGCCGTACGCCACCGAGGATGTGGCGACGCTCACGGCGGCGGCGCAGCGGCTGGCGCTCGACCCGCTCGAGATCGGCCCGATCCGCCTCGTCGGCGTCGGCCTCGCCGGCCTGTCCAGCATCCGGCAGGAGTCGCTGTTTCCCGAGCTCGAGCAGCCCCCGGAGGACCCGGTGGAGTCGTCGCCGGACGCCGGGCCGGAGCACGTCACGACGGTGACGGGACGGCGGTGGCGTCCCGGCACGGACGTGCGGCATCCGGAGTTCGGACACGGCTGGGTGCAGGGCGCCGGGCACGGCGTGGTGACGATCCGCTTCGAGACGCGCTCGACCGGGCCGGGGCCGGCCCGCACCCTCGACGAGAACGATCCCGCCCTCTCCGAGGCCGATCCGCTCGCCGGCCTCGGGTGAGCGCGCGGGCCCCGCCGCTCTCACGGTCTTCTTACTACCGCCGGGTACGCTTACGGGCGATCCGCTGTCCCGGTGGAGCATCCGCTGCTGGATGAACCGAGCACGGTACACCCGTGCACGATCGAGAACGAGAAGGACGAGAAGTTGAAGCTTCGCAAGATCACTGTCGCCACGGTGGCTCTGGCCGCCGCCCTCACGATGTCCGCCTGCAGCTCGGACGACGGAGGTAGCTCGACCTCGACCTCGGCGAAGACCACCACCAGCACCACGACCGCCGCCGCGCAGTACCCGCCGGTGCCGACCGTCGAGGACCTCAACGCCATGCTGGCCAAGGCGTTCGACGAGACCGTCCCGGCCGAGGAGAAGGTGAACCTCGTGCAGGGTGCCGAGCAGGATCCCGCCCTGATCGACCAGGTCGCCGCCGCGGCCAAGCAGGCCGGCGCGCAGATCACCGTCCTGGACGTCAACGACAACCAGAACGGCACGGTCACCGCCGGCATCGAGACTCTGCTGGCCGGTGCGCAGCAGCCCGCCGTCGGCACCGTCGACTTCGTCGCGGAGAACGGCGTGTGGAAGCTGTCGAAGAACAACGCCTGCGCCATCGTCGCGACGGCTCAGCTGCAGTCGCCGGCCTGCGCCTGACGGAGACCGACACGGCGGCCGGGGCGGAGATCCGCCCCGGCCGCCGTCGCGTCCGCCCGTCCGCTCAGGACTGCCAGCGCACCCGGTCCACCAGGGTCTGCGCCAGACGGGTGGTGCCCGCGGGATCGCTGTACGCCTGCTCCCCGCCGACCGTGAGGTCCCCGGCGATCGGGAGCGGCCGGCCGAGGTCGATGGTCATCGTGCCTTCGCCGGTCATCTCGTACCGGTCGATGTTCAGCCGACCGGACCCGTTCGGCAGCGCCCAGGTGGCCTCGCGCGGGGTCTGGGTGATGCGCAGGTGCACGGTCAGTAGGTCGCCGTCCCGCTCGAGCAGGCTCGCGGTGGCGACCTGATCGAGCGCCATCCCGCTCATCACCTGTTGGTGGATCTCCCACACCCCACCCACGCCGATCTCCTCCTCGGGGAACGACACCATCCGGTACACGGCCTGGTAGAAGGCCTGCTCGATGGCCGATCGGGCGATGTCCGCGGAGTCCGGCGTGGGATCGAGCCGCAGCGCGCTCACCGCGCCGGACGGGGACATCGTCAGTCCCGCCTCGGATCCCCGAGCGGGCCCGAGCGCTGCGGCGAGGGCCGCATCCGGCGAGGTGGCGTCGTCGATCCGCAGGTCCACGAGGCTGCTCGGCGAGGCGTCCGACACGGCGTCGCTCACCCGCGCGGTGAGAGGCAACGTCAGTTCGGGGGTGGAGAAGTCCTGTGCCGGCTGATCGCCGATCGACTGGAAGACCTGCGAGGCGGTCGTCAGCGCCACCTGCTGGCTCGTGTCGACGGGTGGGGTGAGCCGGATCCGGCTGCGCGGCTCGGCCCCCGGCTCCAGGACCACCGCGGTGACCGCGGCGACGGGCACCGTGACCTCCGTCGAGGTCGCCGTCGACGTGGGGGCGGCACCGTCGGCGGAGTTGCCGCACCCGGCGAGGAGGGTGGTCAGGGACAGGGCCACACCGAGGGAGCGGGCCCTCGGGCGGGCGAATCTGGGCAGCACAGGCACGCACCCCAGGGTAGCCACGGCGGGCGGGGTGGCCGTCGCGCTCCTCGAATGGGGGATGATGGCAGGGTGACCGACGACCCCACCGAGCACGATGCCCACCCCGACGCCGTCGCGGAACCCCCGGTTGCGTCGTCCTCGGCCGGAACCCCGGCGAAGGACGCGCCCGCGCCGGCCCGGCGGCTGCGCGAGCTGCTCGCCCTCGCCGCGGTGATCTTCGGGTTCGACCTGCTCACCAAGGTGCTGGCCGTCCACTACATCGATCCGGCCGATCCCGTCTCGATCGTCGGGGACACCGTGACGCTCACGTTGGTGCGCAACCCGGGCGCCGCCTTCTCGATGGCCACCGGCATGACGTGGCTGCTGACCCTGGTCGCCGTCGCCGTCGTGGTGGGCGTGGTCAGGATCGGCCGCACGCTGCGATCGGGCTGGTGGGCGCTGGGACTCGGGCTCGTCCTCGGGGGCGCGCTGGGTAATCTCGTCGACCGGATCTTCCGTTCCCCGGGCCCGCTGCAGGGCCACGTCGTCGACTTCGTGTCGGTCGGCTGGTGGCCGGTGTTCAACGTCGCCGATTCCGCCATCGTCTGCGGCGCGATCCTGCTCGTGGCGCTGACCGTCTTCGGCGTCGAACCGGACGGCTCGCGGAAGACCGGCTCCTCCGACAGCAGAAAGGAAGCACACAAGTGAGAGAAACCCGGGCGATGCCCGTCCCCGACGGGCTCGACGGGATGCGGGTCGACGCGGGCCTGGCACGGCTGCTCGGCCTGTCGCGCACGGCGATCGCCGCTCTGACCGAGGAGGGAGCCGTCCTGGTCGACGGTGCCGCCGCGGGCAAGTCCGATCGACTGTCCGCCGGTTCCTGGCTCGAGGTGGAACTGCCCGAGCCGCCCCGGCCCCTCACCATCGAGGCGACGCCCGTGGAGGGCATGGAGATCCTCTATGCGGACGACGACATCGTCGCCGTCGACAAGCCCGTCGGCGTCGCCGCGCACGCGAGCGTCGGCTGGACCGGGCCGACCGTGATCGGCGGACTGGCGGCCGCCGGATTCCGCATCTCCACCTCCGGCGCCCACGAGCGGCAGGGCATCGTCCACCGCCTCGACGTCGGCACGTCCGGGGTCATGGTCGTCGCGACGTCCGAGCGCGCCTACACGGTGCTCAAGCGGGCCTTCAAGCAGCGCACCATCGACAAGCGCTACCACGCCCTCGTGCAGGGGCACCCCGATCCGAGCAGCGGCACGATCGACGCGCCGATCGGCCGGCATCGCAGCAGCGACTGGAAGTTCGCCGTCACCGCCGACGGCAAGCCCAGCATCACCCACTACGACACGATCGAGGCGTTCCAGGCCGCGAGCCTGCTCGACATCCACCTCGAGACCGGCCGCACCCATCAGATCCGCGTGCACTTCTCCGCGCTGCGGCACCCCTGCTGCGGTGACCTGACCTACGGCGCCGACCCGCGCCTGGCCGAGCGGCTCGGCCTCGAGCGGCAGTGGCTGCACGCCCGGTCGCTCGGGTTCGCGCATCCCGCCGACGGGCGCTGGATCGAGATCACCAGCAAGTACCCGGCCGACCTCGAGCACGCGCTCGCCGTGCTGCGCAGCGCCTGACCGTGCGGCGCGTGTCCCTGCCGTGGGCGGCGACGGCGGCACTGCTGCTGGCGGTGCTCGCGGCCGGGCTGCTCACGCCGGCCCGGACGGCGACGGTGCGCACCGACACCCTCGGCCCCGACCACGGCGAGGCGGTCGCCGGCTACCTCGCGCGCGCCCAGGCGAGCGTCGAGTCCGGCACCGGCGAACCGCGGTGGGGCCTGGTGTCCTTCGCGACGCCGGTGACGGTCGAGCAGGCGGCGGCGCTGCCGGGAGACCCTCGCATCGCGCAGGTGCTGTTCCGCGTCCCGATCGAGCGGGTGCAGACCCCACTGGTCCCGGTCGCCGTGCCCGCCCATCGGGAGGCGCTGCTGCGTGCGCCCGCCGTCGCGGCGGGCCGGCTGCGGCAGGCGGGCGGCGCCGACCGGGCCGCGCGCGTCGCCGCGGTCTCGGCCGATCGTCTCGCGGACGGGTGCGCCTGCGTCGTCGGCGTCGTGGTGCGCGTCGCGCCGGCGGTGGCGTCGGAGCTCGCCGCGGCCCCCGGCGTCCGCGCCGTCGAACTGCTGCCCGCGGACGCGGTCGCCGGCGCGTTCTCGGTGAACCCGCTGCTGCCCGAGCACGTCGACGTCGTCGCTCCGGGACCGGACGACGGCGAGCCCTGAGATCCGGTCGCGCAGGATCGGCGGGACAGACGCCTCGCCGGTGGGTACGGTGGCGCGGTGGCACGGGTTCTGGGGTATCTCCTGGTTGCGCTGCTCGCTGCGACCGGTCTGCTGTGGCCGCTGCTCGCCGGACTCGACACCGGCGACGCATCCGCCGCGTCGGATCCGGCGCGGATCACGAACTACACCGCCGACTACACCGTCGAGGCCGACGGCGGGCTCACCGCCACCGAAACCGTCACGGTCGCCTTCCCGGCCGGCCGGCACGGCATCTTCCGGTACTGGGACGTCACCACGGGCGCCGATCCGCACGTGCGCCACATCCCCGAGATCGTCTCCGTCGAACGCGACGGCGCGCCCGAGCCGTTCGAGACGAGCCGGCAACAGGGACACCGATTCGTCGTCGCGAAGATCGGGGACCCCGACGTGTACCTGGAGCCGGGCACCCACACCTATCGCATCGAGTACACCACCGAGGGGGTCCTCGACCCACCGGGCGGCGCCGCCGCGACGTTCGACACGGCCGCGGGGACGGCCGCCCCGGTCGGCTCGGTGTTCCACTGGAGCGTGGTTCCCGGCGGGTGGGAGATGGCCATCGACCGGGCCGACATCACGGTGCGGCTGCCCGCGGCGTCCGGCCTGGTCGAATGTGCGGTGTCGGGGGCGGCCTGCATCCTCGGCGGGGCCGGCACCGACACCGTCTCCGTCGGGGTGACCGGGCTCGAACCCCGGACGGCGGTGAACGTGCGCATCGGGCTCGGGCTCGACGCCCCGGCCCGGGCCACGGTGCCCTGGCCGGTCGCCTGGGATCCCATCCTCGGGCGGTCGGCGCCGGTCGTGGCGGTGGTCGCGATGCTGAGCCTGCTCGGATTCGCCGTCGCGGCCCGGTGGGCGTGGACAGCCCGCGAACCCGAGCCGGGCCTGCCGGTGCTGTACTCGCCGCCCGACGGCTTCGGACCGGTGCAGACCGTCTACCTCGCCTCCGAGCGGCCCGGGCCCGCGCCGCTCGCGGCGACGCTGCTGTACGCCGCAGAGGAGGAACTGGTCGAGCTGCGCCCCGCCGGCGGCGGGAAGAAGTCCGACGTGTGGGAGGTCCGCGGCGTCGCGTCCGCGGACAGGTGGGCGGCGACGGACCCGGTGACCCGGGCGGTCGGCGACGCACTGCAGATCTCGTACCCCGGCGCGGTGCTGCGGGCCGACGGCTCGAAGTCGGCGGGGGAACGGTTGTCGAAGGCGACGACGGAGCTGGCGTCGCAGTGCCGGATCTGGGCCCGCACCGAGGGACTGGTGGCCCCGTCGGCCCGCGAGCGTCTCGGCAAGGCGGCGGTGGTGCTGGCGCTGGTCCTCGCGGTGGTCGGGTTCGCGGTGCCGGTGTGGCCGAGCATGTGGGGCCTGCCGGCGGCGGCGTTCGTGTTCGGCGGATGGGAGCTGTTGCGGCCGGAGGCGGGGACGCGGCGCACCGCGAAGGGCCGCGAGATGTGGTCGCGTGCCGGTGGGTTCCGGCGCATGCTCGTGACCCCGTCGAGCGAGGACCGCTACCGGTTCTCGGCGGAACGCGACCTCTACACCCGCTACATTCCGCACGCGGTCGCGTTCGGCGTGGCCGACCGGTGGGCGGAGAAGTACCGCACGGTCACCGGGTCCGAGCCGCCGGCGCCGGCGTGGTACCCGTATTCGGTCGGAGTGCACGGATTCGCCTCGGGGACCGGGGGATTCGACAGCTTCGAGTCGGCCCTGTCGTCGTCGATCGGCGCGTACACCGCGTCGCAGTCCTCGTCGTCGGGCGGCGGTGGTGGCGGTGGTGGCGGCGGCGGCGGTGGTGGCGGCTCGTGGTGACCGATCGCCGCGGTGAACGAGGCACCGGCGCGTCCGCACCGGTGCCGGGCTACGGAAGGAGGGCGGCTCCATGGTGACCGCAATCGTGATCGTCGTCGTGCTGGTGGTGGTGCTCGGTGCCGTGTTCGTGGTCGGCTTCAACCGGCTGCGCCGCGCCGACGTGCTGGCCCAGGAGGCCCTCGGCGGCATCGACGTGCAACTGAGCCGGCGCGCGGACCTGGTGCCGAACCTCGTGGCGACGGTGCGCGGCTACGCGGCGCACGAGAAGAGCGTGCTCGAGGAGGTCACCGCCGCGCGCACCGCCGCGTCGCGGGCGGCTTCCGGCGGCACGGTCGCAGAGAAGGCCCAGGCCGACGCCCGGCTCGAGAAGGCGGTGTTCGACGTGCTCGCCGTCGCCGAGAACTACCCGGACCTGAAGGCATCGGCCAACTTCCTGGATCTGCAGCGCCAGCTCGGCGAGACCGAGGACCAGCTCGCCTTCGCCCGCCAGTACTACAACGACGCCGCGGGCCGGCTCAACACGTCGCTGAAGACGATCCCGTGGATGTTCTTCGCGGGACCGGCGGGTGTGCGCGAGCGTGAGTTCTACACCGCTCCGGCGGGCACGGAACTGCCGCCGACCGTGTCGTTCTGATCCACCCGGCGCGCGCGGTCGCGCCACCGGGCCCTACCGTTGAGCGGTGAGCAGCACCGCATCGCGCTTCGACGCCGGCATCGTGTGCGGGCTCGGCGCCTATCTGACGTGGGGACTCTTCCCGGCGTTCTTCGGGCTGCTCGAGCCCGCCGGACCCGTCGAGATCCTCGCCCACCGGGTGCTGTGGACGCTGCTGGCGATGCTGCTGCTGCTCGCCGTGCTCGGCCGGCTGGGCTCGCTGCGGGGACTGGGCGTGCGGGTGTGGGCCCTGGTCGCGGCGGCGTCGGTGGCCATCGCCGTCAACTGGGGTACGTACATCTACGGCGTCGTGTCGGGCCGGGTGGTCGAGACCGCGCTGGGCTACTTCATCAACCCGCTGGTCAGCGTGCTGTTCGGGGTGTTGTTCTTCCGGGAGCGCCTGCGCCGCGCCCAGGTCGCGGCCCTGTTCGTGGCGACCGCCGCGGTGGCGGTGATCACCGTGGACTACGGCCGGCCGCCGCTGATCGCGCTGACCCTGGCGTTCTCGTTCGCGCTGTACGGGGTGGTCAAGAAGATCGTGCCGCTCGATCCGCGGACGTCGCTGACGGGGGAGGGCATCGTCGCCGTGCCGTTCGCGGCGGGCTACCTGGTCTTCCTCGCCGTCACCGGCACCGGCACCTTCACCGGCCACGGGGCCGGGCACTCGCTGCTGCTCGTGTCGGCCGGGCTCGTCACGGCGCTGCCGCTGCTGCTGTTCGGGGCGGCCGCCCAGCGGGTGCCGCTGGTGACCCTCGGCATGCTGCAGTACCTGACCCCCGGCCTGCAGATGGCGTGGGGCGTGCTGGTGCTGCACGAGGACATGCCCGCCTCGCGGTGGATCGGATTCGGGCTGATCTGGACCGCGCTGGCGGTGTTCACCGTCGACGCCGTCCTGCGGGCCCGCACGGCGCGCGGACGCCTCGAACCGGTCACCTCGAGTACACCGGAGTAACACCGGTCACGACTCGCCGCCGGCGCCGGTGTGGCGGTCCGATCCCGTCGCCGGGGAGGCCTACACTCGGGATGCTCACAGACCTTCCGGGAGAGGCACGCGTGGCTGACTCGTTCGTTCATCTGCACAACCACACCGAGTACTCGATGCTCGACGGCGCCGCGAAGGTCGGTCCCCTGTTCAAGGAAGCCGAGCGGCTGGGGATGACGGCGGTCGGGATGACCGACCACGGGAACATGTACGGCGCCAGCGAGTTCTACAACGCCGCGACGAAGTTCGGGATCAAGCCGATCATCGGCATCGAGGCCTACATCGCCCCGGAGTCGCGGTTCAGCACCAAGCGCGTGCAGTGGGGGGATCCGAGCCAGAAGTCCGACGACGTCTCCGGTTCCGGCTCGTACACGCACATGACGATGGTGGCCGAGAACGCCACCGGACTGCGGAACCTGTTCAAGCTGTCCTCACTCGCCTCCATCGAGGGCCAGCTCGGCAAGTGGGCCCGGATGGACGAGGACCTCATCGCCCACCACGCCGAGGGCATCATCGCGACCACCGGCTGCCCGTCGGGGGAGATCCAGACCCGGCTGCGTCTCGGCCACGACCGCGAGGCGCTCGAGGCGGCCGCGAAGTGGCAGGAGATCTGGGGCAAGGACAACTTTTTCCTCGAGCTGATGGATCACGGCCTGTCCATCGAGCGCCGCGTCCGGGAGGGCCTGCTCGAGATCGGCCGCACGCTCGGCATCCCGCCGCTGGCCACCAACGACTGCCACTACGTCACCAAGGATGCCGCCGAGAACCACGAGGCGCTGCTGTGCATCCAGACCGGCAAGACGCTGTCGGATCCGACCCGTTTCAAGTTCGACGGCGACGGCTACTACCTGAAGTCCGCCGCGGAGATGCGGGCGCTGTGGGACGGCGAGGTGCCCGGCGCGTGCGACAACACGCTGCTCATCGCCGAGCGGGTGCAGTCCTACGAGGAGGTGTGGACCCACCGCGACCGCATGCCGATCTTCCCCGTGCCCGAGGGGGAGACGCAGGCGAGCTGGCTGCGCAAGGAGGTCATGCGCGGCCTCGACCGCCGCTTCCCGAACGGCGCGCCCGACGAATACCTGCGCCGCGCCGACTACGAGATCGACGTGATCTGCGAGATGGGTTTCCCGGCGTACTTCCTCGTCGTCGGCGACCTGATCAACCACGCCCGCGAGGTGGGTATCCGGGTCGGTCCGGGTCGAGGCTCGGCCGCCGGTTCGCTCGTCGCCTACGCCATGGGCATCACGAACATCGATCCGATCCCGCACGGCCTGCTGTTCGAGCGGTTCCTCAACCCCGAGCGCGTGTCCATGCCCGATATCGACATCGACTTCGACGATCGCCGCCGCGGCGAGATGGTGCGGTACGCGACCGAGAAGTGGGGCAACGACAAGGTCGCCCAGGTGATCACGTTCGGCACCATCAAGACGAAGGCCGCGATCAAGGACTCGGCGCGCGTGCAGTTCGGCCAGCCGGGCTTCGCGATCGCCGACCAGATCACCAAGGCGCTGCCGCCGCCGATCATGGCCAAGGACATTCCGGTGTCGGGCATCACCGACCCGAACCACGAGCGGTACAAGGAGGCCGCCGAGGTCCGGGCGCTGATCGAATCCAACCCGGACGTGAAGAAGATCTACGACACCGCGCTCGGCCTCGAGGGCCTGATCCGCAACGCCGGCGTGCATGCCTGCGCGGTGATCATGTCCTCCGAGCCGCTGATGGACGCCATCCCGCTGTGGAAGCGGGCGCAGGACGGCGCGATCATCACCGGCTGGGACTACCCGTCGTGCGAGGCCATCGGCCTGCTGAAGATGGACTTCCTCGGTCTGCGGAACCTCACCGTCATCGGTGACGCGATCGAGAACATCAAGAACAACCGCGGCATCGACCTCGACCTGGACACGCTGCCGCTCGAGGATCCGCCCACCTACGAGTTGCTGGCCCGCGGCGACACCCTGGGCGTGTTCCAGCTCGACGGCAGCGCCATGCGCGATCTGCTGCGCCGGATGCAGCCGACCGGCTTCGAGGACATCGTCGCCGTGCTCGCGCTGTACCGGCCCGGCCCGATGGGCATGAACGCCCACAACGACTACGCCGACCGCAAGAACGGCCGGCAAGAGGTCAAGCCGATCCACCCCGAGCTCGAGGAGCCGCTGAAGGACATCCTGGCCGACACCTACGGCCTGATCGTCTACCAGGAGCAGATCATGCAGATCGCTCAGAAGGTGGCCGGTTACTCGCTCGGACAGGCAGACCTGCTACGGCGAGCCATGGGCAAGAAGAAGAAGGAGATCCTCGAGGAGGCGTACGGCGGCTTCCAGAAGGGCATGCTCGACAACGGCTTCTCCCAGCCCGCGATCACCGCATTGTGGGACACGGTGCTTCCGTTCGCCGGATACGCGTTCAACAAGTCGCACGCCGCCGGGTACGGCCTCGTCTCGTTCTGGACGGCGTACCTCAAGGCGAACTACCCCGCCGAGTACATGGCGGGCCTGCTCACGTCCGTCGGCGACGACAAGGACAAGGCTGCGGTCTACCTGTCGGACTGCCGCAAGATGGGCATCACCGTGCTGCCGCCCGACGTCAACGAGTCGCGGGTCGACTTCGCGTCGGTGGGGGAGGACATCCGGTTCGGCCTCGGCGCGGTGCGCAACGTCGGTACCAACGTTGTGGCGTCCATCATCCGGGCGCGGGAGGAGAAGGGCCGGTTCACCGACTTCTCCGACTACCTCAACAAGATCGATGCGCTCGCATGTTCGAAGAAGGTCACCGAGTCGCTGATCAAGGCCGGTGGGTTCGATTCGCTCGGCCATCCCCGCAAGGGCCTGATGCTGGTCCACGCCGACGCGATCGACGCGGTCATGGGCACCAAGAAGGCCGAGGCGATCGGGCAGTTCGACCTGTTCGGCGGCGCGGACGCCGACGAGTCGGTCACCTCGGTGTTCAACGTGAAGATCCCCGAGGAGGAGTGGGATACCAAGCACAAGCTCGCCCTCGAACGGGAGATGCTGGGCCTGTACGTGTCCGGGCATCCGCTCAACGGCGTCGAGCACGTGCTCGCCCAGCAGTCGGACACCGCGATCCCGACCATCCTCGAGGGCGCGATCAAGGACGGCACCCAGGTCACCGTGGGCGGCATCCTCGCGTCGGTGAACCGCCGCATCAACAAGAACGGTCTGACCTGGGCGTCGGCGCAGCTCGAGGATCTCGCCGGCGGCATCGAGGTGCTCTTCTTCCCGCAGTCCTACTCGGTGTACGGCATGGACGTGGTCGAGGACTCGGTGGTGCTGGTCAAGGCGCGGGTGTCGATCCGCGACGACCGGATCTCGTTGATCGCCAACGATCTCGCCGTGCCCGACCTGTCGCAGGTCGGGGTGGCCAAGCCGCTGTCGGTGTCGATGCCGACCCGGCTGTGCACCCCCGACAAGGTCGGGGCGCTCAAGAGCGTGCTCACCCGCCACCCCGGTACCTCGGACGTGCACGTCCGGCTGATCTCCGGCAGCAAGGTCACCGTGCTGAAGGTGGACGACAGCCTGCGGGTGGAGCCGTCGTCGGCGCTGATGGGGGATCTCAAGGCTCTGCTCGGGCCGGCCTGCCTGGCGACCTGACCCGCCGACGGTGTCTGCAGTCGGACGACGCTGCGGTCGGGTGTCGCTGCGGTCAGGTGTCGCGGCGGTAGTGCAGCAGGCGGGCCCACCAGACGACGGTGGCGGTCGCGGCGGCGGTGAGCACGGCGGTCTGCGCATCCGCGGTGATCGCGAACAGCGCCAGGAGGACCAGGACGGCCGCGACGAGTGCCTCGAGCTTGTACAGCGGCCATGCGGTTCCGGCCACGTCGACGGACGCGGGCCGGCGGCGGGTGGGGGTGGGCGAATCCATCGTCGTCATCTCGACCTCCGTGCGCCTCGGGGAACCCGTCCGCCAGGCTACTCGCAGACTTGTTTTCGGTCTACCGAACATTGCCGATCGGCGCGGTGACGCCGGGTCCCGGCGGTCGGGTCGTCGCCCTCGCCGTCGATGTTGCCCGGCGGCGGCACGGGCGGCTCGAGCAGCGCCCACTGGGCGTCGGTGAGCGACGACGACGGTACACCGCGCACTGGTGTCCGGGGGCCGTGTCCGGGGTGGGGCATGCCGGGCACGGCGCGATGAGCGATGATGGCCAGTGAACTCTTGGTCGGGTCGTGACGTAAGCACTCTTGACTTACCAGGAGTTCACCTGTTCCCACACTTCACATGCCTCGCCACCGGCTCGTAGCGTTCTCGGATGCACTCTGAGCTCGATTCTTCACCTCGGCGACCTGCTGCGACTGTAGGGGCCGGTGTTGTTCGGCGTGTCGCGGCGACTCGCGACGGTTACCACCCGATCATCTTGGGGTTCCTTCCACAGAAACATCCGAGACGAGGACACATGGTGGCCGTGGGCATCAGTGTGCCCGACGTGCGGGCCGTCGGCGAGCAGCCGAGCAATCGATACGCGTATCGACCTGGCGGCGTTCCGGGGCCGGTTCTACGACTGCCTGACCACTCGTCGTGACGCATTGTTCGAGTTGACTGACGCGGTGCTGTGTTCCGGCGGTGCGGTCCGTACCCTCGTCAAGTTGCCCCTGACACCCGAACGCCGTCGCGGTCACGGCGCCCTGTACGACGGCCTGGGCGGATTCGACATCGATCGTCTACGGAACATGATTGCCGCCGAGTCGATCCCACGCGACCGCGAGGGCGCGATCGTGTTGGCCGTCGATGTCAGGGCCTGGCCGCGCCCGGATGCCCGACGAGCCCACAGCGTACGTTCCGCCACGTGTACGGGCGCGGCACGGGACGGGCGCAGCTGATCCCCGGCCGGCAGTACTCGTTCGTCGCCGCGCTCGAGCCGGGTCGCACCTCGTGGACGGCGGTGTTCGACGCAGTCCGCCTGCAGCCGGACGACGATGAAACACTCGTCACCGCAAGACAAGTGCGCAGCGTGGTCGAGCGTCTGCGAGCGGCCGGGCAGCACCGCGACGGTGACCCGGACATCCTCCTGATCTTCGACGCTGGTTTCGACCTGCCTCGGCTGGCGGTCGCCCTCACCGACCTTCCGGGGTGGATCCTGGGCCGAATGCGCGGGGACCGCGTGTCGTGCTTCCCGGCGCCACCCCGGCACGGCCCGCAGTTCCGGTTCGCCGACCTGAGCAGCTGGCCCACACCCGCGGCCACCACGAGCACGGTCACCGGCCGGTACGGAACGGCGACGGCCTCCGCATGGAATCAGCTGAACCCGAGGCTCATCCACCAAGGGGTGTGGGCCGAGCATCCCGGAGCACTGCCGATCGTCGAGGGCACGGTAATCCCACTGACCGTCGGCCATCTGCCCGGAAACCGGCACCCGGCCCCGGTATGGCTGTGGTACTCGGACCCCACCGTAGGAGGTGACCACGTCGACGGACTGTGGCAGATGTTTCTGCGCCGCTTCTTTCCTCGTGCACACCTTCGAAGAAGTTCCAGCAGGCGTCGGAGTGGACTGCGCCGACGATCCGCCGTCCCGAGACGGCCGATCGCTGGACCTGGATCGTCATCGTGGCGCATGCCCAGCTGCGGCTCGCCCGGCCCCTGGCCGAGGACCTGCGCCGACCCTGGGAGCGACCGCGGCCTCCGGGCCGGCTGACCCTGGCCCGGGTCCGTCGCGGGTGTCGGTGCATCTGCCGGACGATGCCCACTCCGGCCGGTGCGCCGAGACCCTCCCGGCCCGGTCCCGGACGACCCTTCGGCTCGAAGAACACCCGTCCCGCTCCGTATTTCCACGCGGGCAAACGCGTCAGAACCGACATGCAGGAACCGGCCGGTGTAAACCGCACAGGTCAAAAATCAAGCTCAGGGAATGGAGGAGCCGACTACTCGGGCTTACTGTCTCCCGAGCTAAGACGATCAGGTGGTGCAGTAACTACTCGATCAGCGCACAACAACCACGGCGGACGAAGTAGCAGACGCGCGGTGCAATCGGAGTCCGTTGCGGCGATCACTGACTGATGTATGAGCTCGATAATCTTCGAATTCGAATCGAGTGCTGGAACGCCTCGGCAGAAGCGGTGCGCCCGCTGCGCGAGTAGTGCACCGGACAGCGCGCCGTTTTTCGGCGCAATCTGCAAGATTGTACGACGCGCGAGTCGGATGAACATGCTGCAAATCGTTGGTGGCGACTGCGCCAGCACACGATCGGGCAGAGATGACATCGCTCACTGGCGACTGCGCCGGACCGCACGGAACACCGAGGGTGGATCGATTGCCCACCCAGGGTGGGTTTCCGGGTGGTCGAGCGAGCGGAAGATAGACAAGGAGGCAAATCTCAGTTTGGAACAAATGAACGGCCATTGGGGAGGCGTGGACGACGTCGGTTACGCGCTCGTGACCTGGGTGGACGGCCCCATGTGGAGGTCCGAACGGCCTCTATGTCGAACAAGTCCATCAATTGATGTCGGTATCCGTGCATGACGGTCTCCTCGAGCGGCCGCTCGGATATCCGGCCGTGGGCCGCGAAAGGATGTACTGCTACAAGATGTTGCGGACCGATCCGGCTGGCGTGACGGTGCTGCCATTCCGGTGGAGTCCTCGAACCGAAAACGCTCCGGGAACGACTTGATCGAGTCGATTTGAAAACTTCCTAGAACTCATAAAGGAGCGAGAAGGAGCAATGCACGAATCGACCATGGTGCGGCACAATCGGGTGTTCGACGACGCCTCGAGCGGCACCCCAAACGATTCCAATGTGCTTTTCGGGCGGCGGCCGGAATGCGCACGAATTGATCAGTTGTTGGCGGAACCCCTGACGGGGGCGAGCGCCGCGCTCGTCATCACCGGGGATCCTGGGATCGGTAAGACAAGCCTGCTGCGCTACGCCCGCGACGGCGCTCGCACACTGAAAGTGTTGTCCGTGAGCGGGGTCGAGGCGGAGACCATGTTCCCGTTCGCAGCGCTAGGACGATTGCTCACGCCCGTCCTTGATCGGCTCGGTTCGCTGCCCGCCGTTCAGGCGGACGCCCTGCGCTGCGCGCTCACGCTCAGCGCGGAACGACCCCGTGACCGCTTCGCTGTGTGCGCGGCGGCATTTCAGTTGCTCGCGACGACGGCCGAGAGATCCCCGACTCTCGTGCTCGTCGATGACGCGCAATGGTTGGATGTCTCCACCGCCGAGGCACTCGCCTTCACTGCACGCCGACTGCGGGCCGAGGGACTCGTGCTGTTGATCGCCACGCGCGACGCCGGAGGCTTCGCGGACATCGAGCAGCTGAACATCGGCGCGCTCGACGAGGATTCCGCCGCGGAGTTGCTCACCGCCCGATTCGCGGCTGCACCCGCCGAGGAGGTCGTGCGCGCGCTTACCGCGGAACTCGGAGGCAACCCACTGGCATTGCATGAGGTCAGCGGCACCCTCACCCGCGCTGAGCTGACCGGCACCGACCCGCTCCGAGCGCCATTCTCGGCGGAGAACGCCGCATCACGCATCTTCGGCCCGCGTATCTCCGCCCTCGACCGTGCATCGCTGCACGCGCTCCGCATCACCGCGGTCGCCGCCGGTGATGGCCTCGAGGTGGTGCTCGCCGCGCTGGCGGCGAAACCTGGAGATTGTGCCGCGCTGGAATCGCTCGAGAACAAGGGGCTGGTCGCCGTCGAGGTCGCCGATGTTCATTTCGTGCACCCGTTGCTGCGTACTGCCGTACTGACCAATCTGACACCGGGCCAATTACGGGCACTCCACCGAACTGTTGCCTCCGTCATGACGGCGCCGTCACAGGCGGAACGCCGGGCCTGGCACCTCGCCGAGGCCGCTCTGGGGCCTGACGAGGCCGCCGCTCGAGCCCTCGAACAGGCTGCAGACCATGCGCTGAGACGCAGCGGCTATGCCGGCGCCGCTCTGGCGCTCGAGCGCGCCGCTGAACTCTCCAGGGACGGCCCCTCGAAGGCGCGCCGATTCTGTGCCGCCGCGAACGCGGCGCACTCCGCGGGACAGCTTGACACTGCGCTGCGACTGCTGAGGAAGTCCGAAGAGTACACGGTCGATCCCGTCCTGCATGCCGACATCGCGGACATGCGCGGTCGAATTGAACTTCACACGGGACGGGCCAGCGTCGCCCGCATGGTGTGGCAGGCCGGCGCGGTTGCGGTCAGCGAGGTTGAACCCGCGCGGGCGGCCTCGTTGCGGGCCACGGCTGCCATTGGAGCGCTGGCAGCGGGTGATCCCGCGGGCGCCTGTGCGCTCGCGCGGGAGGCCGCCCACTCAGCTTCCCCGGCCGACGGAAACACCCAACTCCTGAGCAAGACCGTCATCGGGAACGCTCTGACACTGATGGGCCAGGAGTCGGACGGCATGCGGTGGATGCGGGAGGCGGCCGCGTCGACCCGGAAGCCTGCGGCAGGTGAGCCCGACATCGAGTGGGTCCTTGTCGGCGCGCTCAGTGGTGTGACCTGGTACGGCGAGGAGATCGATCCGCGGGGGTTCCTCGACCCGTTGCTTCATCAGCTACGGCGCAGCGGCGCGCTGGGCCATCTACCGCTGGCGCTGCATGTTGCAGCGCTCGCCGACAGTAGGCGAGGACGGCTGCAGTCGGGCCGGTCCGCGGCTGCGGAGGCGGCCGAACTGGCGGCCGGTATCGGTGACGTCTTCACGCTGTGTCCGGCGCTGGGCTGCCTTGCGCTGCTCGAAGCGCAAGTTGGTGACGAACAGTCCTGCCGTGCTCATGCTGCAGAATCGCTGCGACAGCGTGAGGTCACCCGCTTGGGCGTGATGCATCACGTGGCGCTGGAGGGATTGGGCCTGCTCGAGCTGAGCCTGAACCGACCCGATCGGGCGATTCCATACCTCGAGGAGGTCAATCGAGGCCCGGAGCCGGATGTACGCGACCCGATGGTGGTGCGAGTCTCGTCCCTGGATCTCATCGAGGCCTACGTTCGGGTCGGTGCGGACATCAGCGCCACAATGCGAGATCAGCTGGGGGGATTCGCAGGATTGACGCTGCCTCCGGCGCTCAGTGCTTTGATCTGGCGGGCTATGGCGTTGGTAGCTGGCGATGGGGATTACGACGAGTTCTTTTCGCGGGCACTCGCCTTCCACGCTCGGTGCCCGTCGCCGTTCGATGCGGCCCGCACGCGATTGTGCTATGGCGAACGGCTCCGTCGGGCGGGTCGTCGGCGCGACGCGCGCGAGCATCTTCGTTGCTCACTCGACGGGTTCGAGCGAATTGGGGCTCGCCTGTGGGCGGCGCGGGCGGCCACCGAACTCACCGCCGCCGGGCAACCAGCCAAGGCGCGAAGTGGAAGCGTTGCCGACGCGCTCACCGCACAGGAGTTGGAGGTGGCCCAGCTTGCTGCAAACGGTGGCACGAACCGTGAGATCGCCACGCAGCTGTTCCTCAGTGTCAAGACGATCGAGATGCACCTGGGACGGGTTTATCGCAAGGTTGGTGTCCGCTCCCGGACGCAGCTCGCCAACTCCTTCCGGGACAGCGTGAAGGACTGCGTGTGATCACCGCCGGGCGCTGTACGCGATCCACCCCGCCCGTGGTCGTCGTCAAGGGCGCTTCGACTGCCTCCCCTGGCGACGCGGTTGCCGGGACAGCACCCGATTCCAGGCGGGGGACGGCCCCGGCTTCGCGCTACCGGCTCCGGCCCTTCGACCTGCACGGACCTCGTCCTTCTCGAGACACCCCACTCGGTCAGCTCGTCAGCCACCTCGGGCAGGGGCGCCGCTCTCACCGTTCCTGCGGTACCGGGCTGGTAGGTCGCGAGGGCGGCGGCACCGATCTGGCCGAAGAACCGGGCCTCGTGCTCATCGAGGACATCGATGAGCACGAGCGGCGAGATCATCCGCTGCAGCCGGCCATCAGCGAAGCTGACAGTGCGTGCGCGAACTTATGGGATGGCGGTCACGATTGGGCCGACGTAGTAGTACGGTGCACCCGTGCCGATGCACTGGATGAACGCTCGGGTACCGGGTGTGTATCGGAAGAAGATCGGGTTCGGTCCGGTCTCGAATTTGTAGAAGTCCGGGACCACTTGTAGGTACGGCGGCTCGAGACTCCATCCCTCGCACTCCCACGTTTCCCCTGGTGCCAGGTCCATGCGGATGACCCCGCCGGGTTCGGGTGTGGCGACCGGCGGGGTCGCGGACGCAGTGCCGACTGCCAGCAGACCGAGCGCCGCTGCCGCTGCCACCGACCCGGCACGTCGGATGTTTCTGAGTCGGATGTTTCTCATCGGAAGTCCTCCTCTTGTCGGGTTTGGGGTGGCAAGTTCAGCGGTGGTTGCGCGGATGCGCCAGCCGGATCAGCAGGCTGCCGAGCGAGTGACCTTCCTTACCGAGCACTCCGAAGCGGTGGATCACCGCGAGGTCGCGCTTGTACGGGGTGCCGGTGACGCCGCAGGCCCGCTCGACCGCGGCAACTCTCCGAGAGAGTTCCGTGCGCCGGACGACCGCCGCGAGAATTTCCGCGTCGATGTGGTCGATCTCGTTGTGCAGCTCGTCGAACTCGATTGTGATCGATCGCTCGTCCGATTGGGGGAACGCAAGTGGGTTCATCTCCAGCTCCTGGCAACTATCGCGTATCAGGTCGGTGGTTGTCGGTGGTTGTCGGCGGTTCACCGTGGAACCGAGACCGACACTATGGATTCCACGAAGTACCGACGGCTGCAAATCTCCACACCGAGGGAAAGGGTCACGGGTGGGGACGGGACGGATCGTGCAGTCGGCGGCCGGACCGGGCGATGGCGGGCACGTTGCCGGGCGAGCCTGTTCGGCGACGAGCCGGGGGTGAACCGTCTCGTGGCTTCGGTGATCGCTGCGTCCTCGATCATGAAGGCCTCGCTTCATCGGCGCATTCTGCGACGTACTTGCCGGTCTCATATCGGGTATGAGGAGAGCATCCTTGACGAAGCCGTCGCACTTCACCGCGTGGCGGTAACGAGTAGCCGACTCTTGTTTCCGCGGCAACCTCGCCACGTCGGGCGGGACGGCGCCCACGACCGGCACGCTGAACAACGGCGCGGATGCGGGAGCAAGCGGGCCGAGCCTGACGGGATGGATCGCCTCGGGAACGGCCATCGCTGCGCGAAACACTTTCTTGTTCAAGGTGTTCTTCTCGTGGTGTGTTTCGGCGGGTGTTGCACCCGGCACGAGTGGTTGACGTGGAGAACATCATTCGGCATGGGCACGGTGACCGGCGACGGGGAAAACCCTCGACCGCGATGTTTGGGCCGAGCACCTGTTCGCCGCGGTGCAGGACACCGTGGTCGAACACCAGGTCGCCACCGCGCTGTCCTCCCAGCTCGCGTGCCCGGCCTGCGAAATCCCGCGGCGGCACAGGGACAGCCTGGACCATCGTGATGGGGACGCTGTTCGGCACGCTGCCGCTGGACAGTCCCCGCTGGTGGCGCAGCCCGTGCACGCCGCAGCCGACCCGAACGTTCAGCTGCCTGGCCGCGACCCTGCGGGAGCGGACGACCTCGGGGACTCGCGCACCCCGATCCGCGCGTGCAGTCGGCGCAGCGGTCCCGGTGCCCACCAGTTGAACTCGCCGGCCACCCGCATGAACGCCGGCACCAGCACACCGCGCACCAGTGTGGCGTCCATCAGTACGGCGAGCGCAGTGCCGATCCCGAACATCTGCATGAACGACAGTCCGGTCGAGAAGGACAGCAAGGTCACGGTGAGCAGGGCGGCCGCGCTGCTCACGATCCGCCCGACGCGCCCCAGGCCCTCGATGGTCGCCTCGGTGGTGTCCGCCCCGCCGTCGCGCGCCTCCTTGATCCGGCTGAGCAGGAAGATCTCGTAGTCCACCGACAGGCTGAACGCGATGCAGCACAGCAGCACCACCATGCCGATGTTCAGCGGTGCGGGCGTCACGCCGGTGATCGCGGCCAGGTGCCCGTCCTGGAACAGCCACACCATCGCGCCGATCACCGCGATGAGCACGAACACGTTGAGCAGCAGCGCCTTGATCGGCACGATCATGCTTCCGGTGAATAGGAACAACAGCACGAAGGTCGACACGGCCAGCAGTGCGAGTGCCGACGGCAGACGGCCGGCGATCGCGGAATTGCTGTCGATCAGCGTCGCCGTCGGGCCGCCGACGGCAACGCGGTTCTCGGCCACCGCCGGCAGCGCCCGGATCTCGTGCACCAGGTCCTGGGCCGGTTCCGATTGCGCGTCCACCGTCGGTTCGACCAGCACGTACCCGGCATCGTCGGCGGTGAAGCGCGCGCTCTGCGGTCCCGGACCGGCCACCAGCATCCCGTGTTGGTAGCGGCCGAAGGCGCCGTCCACCCGGGCCACCTCGTCGAGCGCGGACACCTCGCGGGCCACCCGCTCGAGCGCCGCCGCGTCGTTGCGCGCCACCAAGATCGCCGCGTCCGAGCTGTCGGCGGCATAGTCGTCCCGGATCGCGGTGGTGACCTGACGCGCGGCCGAATCGACCGGCAGCGCTCGCTCGTCCGGGGTCGCGAACCGGGCGTGCAGGACCGGAAGGCCCATCAGTAGCAACAGCATCAGCACCGGCAGCGCGGCGCGCACCGGTCGGCGCGTCACCGCCGCCGCGGTGCGACGCCAGAACGGCGAATCCGCCGCCAGCCGGTCGCGTCGGCGCCGCACCGCCAACGAGTCGATTCGCCCACCGAGCAGTGCCAGAATCGCCGGCAGCACCACCACTGCGCTCACGGCCGCCGTCACCACCACCGCCATCGCCGCGAACCCGACCGACCGCAGGAAGTAGATGGGGAACACGAGCATCCCGCCCATCGCCACCGTCACGGTGGCCGCGCTGAACAAGATGGTGCGGCCGGCCGTCGCGACCGACTCGATCACCGCTTCCCGTGGTGGATGCCCGGCGGCCCGCTCCTCGCGGAACCGGGACACCAGCAGCAGCCCGAAGTCGATGGCGAGGCCGAGCCCGAATGCCGTGGCCACGGTCAGCGCGTAGACGGACACGTCGGTGACCTGGGCCAGCACGAACAGCACCAGCATCGTCGCCAGAATCGAGGCCACGCCCAGGCTCAGCGGCAGCAGCGCGGCCACCACGCTGCCGAACACGATGATCAGCAGCAGCAGCGTCGCGGGCAGCGCGATCGATTCGGCCAGCTTCAGGTCCTGCGCCACGTGGGTCTCGAGGGCGTCGGTCAGCCCCAGCTTGCCCCCGGCCGCCACCCGCACCGCCGGGTCCTCGGGCAGCTCCGCGAGGATCGTCGTGGTGTGCCGGGCGGCCTGTTCCGCGGTGCCGCCGACGTGCAGCAGCACCAGCCCGGACCGGCCGTCGGTGCTGCGCAGATCCGGCAGCCGCGTGGTCCAGTAGGAGCCGACCTCGGTCACCTCCGGCTCCGCCGCGATCCGCCGCTCGAGCCGCTGCGCCGCGGCCATCACCTCGGGGCTGTTCACATCGCCGGCGCGGGCGGTGACCTGCAACACCAGGTTGGGTGTGGAGCCGCCGAAGCGCTCGTCGAGGAAGGCCTCGGCCAGAGACGATTCCGAGCCGGGGTCGTCGAAACCGCCGACCTTCAGCTCGGCGGAGACACCCGTGCCGAACACACCGGCGAGCACCAGGAAGGCCAGGGCGCCGGCGAGAACCCGGCGGGGACGGTCGACGATGAGGGTGGCGAGCCGTGTCACCATGACGTCGTCGCTCCTTCGCGATCGTTTGCCATGCGCGGTGGTGAGCTGTTGTTCCTCCGATGCCGCGTGTCGCGGCTCGTCGTCGCGTTTACCGGCGCCGCCGTGAGCGCCGCAGTCTGCACCATGGCGAGGGCGTTGCGACCCGGGCCCGGCCGGGTAGCCGTCGGTGGTGGTGCTCATCTCGATCCTGCTCTCGATCGTCGGCAATCGGATTCATCCCCGCCCGGAACACCGGGCGCCGCCGCGCTCGACATCACCCCGGACCGTGCGGGACCGACGACCCGTCCGAACGGTCGTCCTGGTGCCGCGGGCCCAACACTTCGAACATGATCGGCCTTCGCGGCCCGGTCGCGATGTTGTGTGGGACCGACACCGGCGGCGGCCGGCGTAGGGCCCGCTCCGGCAGAGCCAGCCGGACCCGCGACAGGATGGTCGCCAGCACGATCGGCATCTCGTACTCCGCCAGGGCGAACCCGATGCACCGTCGATGCGCGCCGCCGTACGGCGCGAATTCGAACGGACTGTAGTGCCGCCCGACGAAACGCTCCGGATCGAACCGGTCGGGTCGTTCCCAGACATCCGGATGCGAATGCAGGAGCGGCAGGGCGATACCGACCGTTGCGCCCGCGGCTACCGGGACGCCGCGCACGTGCAGCGGCCCGGTCAGCCGGCGCAGCACGATCGGCACCGGCGGGTGTAACCGCAGCGTCTCGTGGCACACCGCGTCCAGGTACGGCAACCGAGCGAGGTCCTCGGGCGCCGCCGTCGCGCCCAGGTCCCGCACCTCGGCTATCACCCGCTCGCGGACCTCAGGGTGGCGGTGCAGATGGAACAACGCCCAGCACACCGAGGTCGCGGTGGTCTCGTGCCCGGCCACCAGCAATGTGCGGAGTTCCTCGCGCAGTTCGCCGTCGTCGATCCGCGACCCGTCTTCGTAGGTCGCGGCGAGCAGCATGCTCAGGATGTCCACCCGGCCGTCCTCGGGCTCCGCGCGCCGGCGCTCGATGTCCTCGGTCAGCAACGCATCGAATTCGTCGCGGGCGCGGACGAACCGATCCCAGGGCGCGTGTCCGAACACACCGCGGCGCAGCGGTGGAACCAACATCAGCGGGCCGGTGTAGGCGGCGAGGAAATCGGCGACCACCCGGATGTATTCGGCCGGGCGTTCGGTGCCGGTGAGCCCGAACACCGCCTCCAGGATCACGCGCAGGGTGATGGCCCGAAGGGCAGACCGCGAGTCGACGATGCGTCCCGGAGTCCAGTCGGCGATCTCATCGAGGGTCGAATCGCGGATGATCTCGCCGTATGCCCGCATCCGCTCCCCGTGGAACGGTGGTGTCAACAATTTCCGTTCCCGGCGGTGCCGCTCTCCGGATATCAAGATCAGCGACGCGTCCCCGACCAGCGGCGCGATCGGATTCGGTGTCGGGGGCTCGACCAGATCGACGGGCGCACGGAAGATATCTCGGGCACCCTCGGGATGTCCGGTGAACAGGATCGGCGTGAAGCCGGGAAACCGGACCTCGAACGGGTCACCGTCGCGGTCGCGCCGCCACCGAAAATAGCGATCGGGATCGGCCCCGGCGGTGAGCGTGCGAACAGCACCGCGCCCGGCCGCACGTAACTGCGAGGCACGCGGCAACATCGTCGACATACCGCGGCCCTCAGATCGCCTGCAGTGCCCGCAGCACCGCGCGGCCGGCGGCGGGATCGCCCACCGCGATGCGGGCGCTGCCGTCGGCGTAGGGTTTTGCCACGATGCCGGCGCGCTGCAGCGCCGGTGCGATGCGCGACCCGTTCAGGTAGAGGAAGTTGGCATGGCTGCGGGGAACATGCACCCCGTTCTGCCGCAACGCCACCCACAAGAGTTCGCGTTCGGCGGTGATCCGCGCGACCCGGTCCCGCAGTTCGTCCTCCGCCGCATAGGAGGCGGTCACCGCCGCCACCGCCGCGCAACTCATCCCGAACGGCAGCTGCCGGCGCCGCACCCGCGCCACCAGCTCCCGCCCTCCGAATACGTACCCGATGCGCAGCCCGGCCAGCCCGAATGCCTTCGAAAACGTCCGCAGCACCAGAATATTGGGGTAGCGGCGAATGAGGCCGAGCACATCGACCGCGTCGGCGGCGTCGATGAACTCGACGTAGGCCTCGTCGAGGATCACCACCACCTGCGGCGGAATCGAGGACAGGAACACCTCCAGGTCGGCCGCGGAGACCAGGGTGCCGGTGGGGTTGTGCGGCCGGCACACCACCACCAGCCCGGTCCGGTCGTCGACCGCCTCGCCCATCGCACACAGATCCTGGCGACCACCATGATCGAGCGGCACCGCCACCGCTTCCACGCCCAACATGTCGGCCATGATCGGATAACCGTCGAACGTCGGGTTCGCGAACACCATGGTTTCGCCGCTTCGCAGCACGGCCTGCATGATCTGCATCGCCACCCCCGTCGCGCCCGAACCGACCGCCACCTGCTCCGGGTCCACACCGACCCGGTCGGCGATGATCCGGGGAAGCCGCTGCGGCAGAAACTCCGGATATCGATTCGCCCGGGCCATCTGTTCGTACAGCGCCGCCAGCACCGACGGCAACGGCGGGAACGGGTTCTCGCTCAGCCCGAGCTCGAAGTGGGGCATCGGCCTGGTCACGCCGCTCCCCGCCGACGGTGTCGTCGCCTCCGCGATCTCGCCGGTCATGGCGTCGGCCCCGCTCCCCATCGGACGGCGGCCGCACCGGCGAAGTCGCCGGCGTGGGCGAATCCGGCCAGCACCACCAGTGACCCGTTGCCGATGCGCCCGTCCCGGTTGGCGGTATCCAGCGTCACCGGAATGCCGGCGCCGAAAAGGTTTCCGCACTCGTCGAAGGTGTCCGGGTGCTGCTCCGGCGTCAGCTGCATGGCCTCGCGCCAGTTCCGCAGGAACAGCCGGTTGGGTTGGTTGGTGACGAAGGTGTCGACCTCGGCGGATTGCACGCCGATCCGATCGCAGACCGCCAGCGCCACCTCCGGCACCAGCCGGTTGCCGCGGGCGAACACCTTGGTGATCTTGGACTCGGTGAACCCCACGCAGACCTGCCCGAGGCCCGGCTCCCAGTACTTGCGATCGGAGACCGGAACTCCCTCGAAGGTCATGTCCCCACCGAACTCCGGATAGGTGCGGCATTCGATGCCCAGGATCGGGGCGTCGTCGGATTTGGTCAACAGGCCGACCCCGCAGCCGTCGCCGGGGACCGAGGCATGCGCCAACCCTCGGATCTCGCTCTGGGTGAAGACCTGTCCCGCACTGTTCTGGGTCGTGGCGACCAGCGCCGTGGTCGCATCGGAGTTCTGCAGGATGGTCCGGGCCAGCGCCATCATGTGCACGAACGACGCGCAGCCGCCGTTGTGCACGTCGATCACCCAGTCCGGGCGCAATCCCAACCGGCGGGCCACCTCCGGGCCGCAGCCGAGCACCGGGTTGTCGGGCAGCTGGGTGTGGGTGAGCAGCACATCCACGTTCGAAATCGTGTCCGCGCCGTGCCTGTCGATCAGCGGGGCCACCGCCCGCTCCACCATGTCCACCGCAGTCTCGTCACGGGCCACGTGGTGCCGATACTTCGGCGAGCGGAACATGACGTTCTTCGCCATCCGGTCCGAGCGGGAGAACTGAGTGAAGTATTCGGTGGGAACCCGATTCTCCGGTAGATAGCTGGCGACGTCGACCAGGCTGACCGTGGGCCGGGCCGCTGTCATCGGTGCGTGCACTGTCATGCTCATTTCATCCATTCCGGCTTGATCGGCAGACCGTGGGTGGCGCGGTACTCGCAGATGGCCTTGAGGTTGTCCATCTCCAACTGATGTCCGGCGGAGAACATGTCCCAGAAGTCGCCGACCCACACCGGGCGGTTCGCCGGTGCCGTCTCCGGGTAAGGGTTCTCGTCGTAGAACGGGTGGCGGCAGTTGGTCCACAGCACCACCGATCCGGGCTTGTTGAGCACCACCTGCGCATCGACCACCCGCATCAGATAGATCATCCACAGGTGTCGGCCCTGGTCCCACGCGCAGTGGTAGTCCACCGTCATCGCGTCGGGGTTCGCGACGGTGCGCACATAGCATTTCGTCTGGTCGCCGAGTCGGTCGTAGGAGAGCCACAGCCCGGGCTCGTCGGTCTCGGTGAACCCGCGCAGGCTGTAGGTCCACTCCTCCAGACACCGGGTGTCCGCAAGGTACTCGTACACCTCACGCGGCGGCGCCGCGATGTAGGCGTTGACCGGGCAGAACTGACCGAACACCTGGTCGTGCGGGTACACCGACCGCAGCATGTCCACGATGATCGGTGTGGTGGCCTCCTTGTCGGAATTTTCGATCCGCAGCACACCCGGGATCAGATCCTCGGCGATGTCGCTCAGAGCGGGAAGACTGATGGTCACGATTTCTCTCCTTCGGTTCTTTATCGGGGGCTGGTCAGGAACGGCAGGAACGGTGGTATCTCGTCGGGATCGCAGTCCACCGCTACGAACGACGGGCCTTCGGTGTGCGCGCTGCGTGCCAGCGCGTCGGTCAGCTCGCCGACACTTCGCGCGGCGAATGCCGGCAGCGTCGGGAACATCGCCGCGATCCCCTCGCCGAGCAGGGCCGGCCGGAATCGGTTGAAGCTGTATCGATCGCGGTAGAACAGTTGCTCGCGGGTCACGCACATCGCGTGCGCGTTGTTGTTGAACACGATGAATGTCACCGGCAGGTCGTGCTCGATCGCGGTGTGCATCTCCAGGCCGTGCATGAAGAACGCGCCGTCCCCGGCGATCACGAACGTCCTTCTGTTCCGCGCGAACGCCGAGCCGATCCCCGCGCCGAAGCTGTAGCCCATGCCGCCCATCCCGAGGGCGACCACGAACCGCCCGCCGCGGGGCACCGAAAGATGATGCACCACCGATGCGCCCGTGTTCCCGGCGTCGGCGAACACGTCCGCTCCCGCCGGCAGCATCGCTGTGATCGCCTCCACGGCCTCGCGGTAGCGCAGCCCCGGACCCGAGGAGTCGGGTACCTCCAGCGTCGTCAGGGCCTGCGGGCCTGCCGGTTCCGGTACGCCGTCGACGTCGAACAGCGCCGTGAGCTCGTCCAGTGTCGACCCGAGGTCCATGCTCACCGCGTGCACCGTGGGCGCATAGGGTGGTTCGGCGCCGATGCTGGCCACCGGCACTCCGGCCAGCGCACCGTCGAGCCCGGCTCGTGCGGTCATCGGCATCCGGGTGCCCACCAGCAGGCACAACGCCGCCTGCTGCACGGCGTCGACGAGTTCGGCGTGGCCCATTATGCCTGCCACACCGCAGAATCCATGCTCGTCGGCGGCGTAGCAATCCTTCGCATCCGGTGCCACCCCGACCGCCGCGTCCAACGCGACGGCCAACGCCCGCACCTGCGCGCGGGCATCGTTGCGCGCCACCTGATCGCCGACGATGAGCACGATCTTGCCGGTCCGCCGGGCCGCGGCGATCATCTCGGCGACCCGGGCCAGCCCGATGTGATCGCGAACCACCCGGCGGGTCGGCGGGGTGAACCGGGGCCCCGTAACGGTGGCCTGCTGAACATCCTTGGGCAACAGCAATACCGCAGGCCCACCGCACAGCGCCGCGGACACCGCCCGCTCCAGGTGCTCGGCGATGTCCTCGGGCCGCTCGACCCGCGCGCAGTAGCGGGAGATCTCGAAGAACAACCGCGCAGCGTCGATCGAACCCGCCCGGCCGCTGGAATCCTGGAACGCCCCGCCGCCCTCCAACGTGGTCGGTGGCTGACCGACCAGGGCCAGCACCGGCACCCGCGAGGTGTAGGACTCGGCCAGTCCGGCGACCAGGTTCATCGCGCCACCACCCGAGGTGGCGGCGACAACACCGAGCCCACTCGACGAGCGTGCGTACCCGTCGGCCATGGTGGCCGCGGAGAACTCGTGCTTGGCAACCACCCCGGTCACATCCACGTCGGCATCGAAGACCGCGTCGTAGAGGTCCTCGATGTTGGCGCCGTCCACCCCGAAGATGTTCCGCACGCCCAGCGCGGCCACCGCATCGACCAGGTAGTCGACGACCCGCCGCTGTTCGCGTCCATGACTTCGACCGCTCGTTACCATGCCGTGCTCCTCCCGGGACTTCGGTCCCTGCTCTTCTTGTCGCTTCCCGATGTGGTGAGGTCTGGCCCGATCGGGTCACCGTCACGGGTGCCCTTGGGCGACCCCACACGTAGGGGCTGGGGTCAGGTTCGGGAGCGCCGGGCCTACCCGGAATCTCTGCATCGTTGCGCTCCGCCTGGTGCGCAGCTGATCGCCTACCACAATGTGCCGGCGCCGCTGCCCCCAGTAGGCACCCCAGGTTGCAAATCTCTACCCCGAGAGGAAATACCACGGGTGGGGACAGGACGAACCGTGCAGTCAGCGGCCGGACCGGACGACGGCGGACACGCTGCCGGGCGAGCCGCTTCGGCGCCGGGCGGAGGTGAACCGTCCCGTGGCTTCGGCGATCGCTGCGTCTTCGGTCATGACGCCCTCACTTCATCGGCACATCCTGCGACGCACTCGCAAGTCCCATATCGGGTCTGGGGAGAGCATCCGTGCAGAAGGCCTCGCACTTCGTCCTGCGGCGGTAACGAGTAGTCGACTACCTGACCTGCCGATTCCCGATAGGTAAGCGCTCGACGTGACAGTGCCGCGCCCACGACCCGCCTACGACCGGCACCCTGAACATCGACGCGGATGCGGGAGCAAGCGGGCCGAGCCTGACGGGATGGATCGCCTTGGGGGCGGCCACCGCTGCACGACACACGTTCTTGGTCAAGGTGTTCTCCCTCGCAGTGTGCGCCGGGCGGGTGATGAGCCGCCGGCACGAATGGTTGACGTAGAACAGCATTCGGCACGGGCACGGTGACCGGCGACGGGGGAAACCCTGGACCGGACGCGCCGGGTTGTCCCCGATCGGAGCGGGTGGACGGCGAGTTCGAGGGATTTCCCCGTCGAGTGACCGAGGTCATCCACGCAAGAGTTATCACATGGCTGTTGATCTGTTGCGTGCGGCCGACCGGTTCGCCACCGCGCTGCACGTGCCCCTGTACGAGGAGGCACGTGCCCTTCGGCAGCGGCAGCAGTCACACAACCTGGTCCGAGGAGTTACGGCCCCACCGTTGGAGGCGGGAGGACTGCCCGTCCTGCTGGTCGGCGGTCTGCTCGACACCCCTGGCTGCTCGAGTCCCTCTCGGACTGGTTCGACCTGGTTGACTGTCGCCCCACGCCGGCGCCGGTCAACCGCGTGGTCGGTGAGGTCGAGGCCCGCACCTGCATCCTTTGCGCAGGTAGGCGCGGCGGTGCGCGGACACCCCGGAATGAAACCGTTGGGCTTCCATGCGATCAGTACGTTGCCACCGTTGTGACGGACTCGGACCAGCATCCTTTCGTCTTGCCGTCGGCGCGATCGTCGCGGCCGACCGGCCGGCAGACGCGCTTCGGCGAATACAGCAAGACCGGTCCTTCTTGAGCGTCCACGCCCCGAACTGCCAATGTAACCGATAATTAGTCACGCTAATCATATTCTGGCACCCATACACGTGAGAATGTGGAAGTGCCCAGCCAGCTGCGTGAACGCGCGTTGCGGCTGCATCGGGAGTCCGAGCCGAAGCCAGTGATCCGGCGGCTGGTCGAGACGTTGAATGCACGTCGGTTGCCTGGCGACCCTTTTTCGCTGGTGGTTTGACAGATGAGCCGTGTTTTGGCAGCGAGGGGCGGCCGGGCGTGGTCGAATCGGGGCCATGCCTCTCACCGGAGAATACGAACCGAGTCCGTCCCAGTGGGCCGCCGACCAGGTGGCGCTGTACGAGAGTTCCGGCGGTACCGAGGGTACTACCCTGAACGGCCGGCCCGTCGTCGTGCTGACCAGCCGCGGAGCGAGGACCGGCAAGCTGCGCAAGACCCCGCTGATGCGGGTCGAGCACGACGGCGTCTACGCGGTGGTCGCCTCCCTCGGCGGTGCCCCGAAGCATCCGGTCTGGTACTACAACGTCCTGGCGGACCCGCACGTCGAACTGCGTGACGGGCCGACGGTCCGGGACATGACCGCCCGCGAGGTCCACGGCGAGGAGAAGGATCTGTGGTGGCGGCGCGCGGTCGAGGCCTTCCCCGATTACGCGGAGTACCAGAAGAAGACGGACCGGGAGATCCCGCTCCTGATCCTGGAACCGCGCTGACGCGCGAGCGCGGGAGCCGGGTGTGGCCGGCGGGGTGACGAAACCCGCGTTGGGGGTTCCGGGCGGGCAGTGGCAGCATAGGTAGGTGACCACTACCTCGCGAGCCGCCGATCCGATGCACCTGCCCGCCCTGAGCGTGGCCGACATCGAGGCCGCGGCGGAGCGAATTTCGGCGGTGGTCGCGCCCACCCCGCTCGAGCACAGCGAGCGGCTCTCCGTCCTCACCGGCGCGAACGTCTATCTCAAGCGCGAGGACCTCACCCGCGTCCGCTCCTACAAGCTGCGCGGCGCATACAACGTCATGGCGCAGCTCTCTCCCGCCGAACGCGAGGCGGGTGTGGTGACGGCCAGCGCCGGCAATCACGCGCAGGGTGTGGCCTACGCCTGCCGGGCGATGGGGGTGATGGGCCGGATCTACGTGCCCACCCGGACCCCGAAGCAGAAGCGGGACCGCATCCGTGCGCACGGCGGTGCCTTCGTCGAACTCATCCCCACGGGCGACACGTTCGACGCGGCGGCGGCCGCCGCCGCCGAGGACGTCGCGCGTACCGGCGCGACGATGGTCGCGCCGTTCGACGACGCGCGCACCGCGGCGGGGCAGGGGACCATCGCCCGCGAGGTGCTCGAGCAGCTGCCCGCGGCGCCGGACCTGGTGCTGGTTCCGGTCGGCGGTGGCGGTTGTCTGGCCGGCATCGCGGCGTACCTGCACGAGAAGTCGCCGTCCACCTCCATCGTCGGGGTGGAACCGGCCGGCGCGGCGTCGATGACCGCGGCCCTCGTCGCGGGCGGACCGGTGACCCTGCCCGAGGTGGATCCGTTCGTCGACGGTGCCGCCGTCAAGCGGGTCGGCGACGTGCCGTACGCGGTGGTCTCCCGGCTCGGCGCCGAGATCGTCTCCCACGCGAACCTGCCGCTGGTCGCGGCGCTCCGCAACGACGGTCTGGGCACCGGGCCGTTCGGGATGACCCAGGTCGACGAGGGTGCAGTGTGCACCGCGATGCTGGATCTGTACCAGAACGAGGGCATCATCGCCGAGCCCGCGGGCGCGCTGTCCGTCGCTGCTCTCGAGGGGTTGACCATCGCGCCGGGCTCGACGGTGGTGTGCCTGATCTCGGGGGGCAACAACGACGTCTCCCGCTACGGGGAAATCATCGAGCGCTCCCTCGTGCACCGCGGCCTCAAGCACTACTTCCTGGTGGACTTCCCCCAGGAGCCGGGTGCGTTGCGGCGGTTCCTCGACGAGGTGCTCGGACCCGACGACGACATCACGCTGTTCGAGTACGTCAAGCGCAACAACCGGGAATTCGGGGCGGCGCTGGTCGGCATCGAACTCGGGGCGGCGGACGGCCTGTCGCCGCTGCTGGCGCGCATGTCGGCCTCGCCGATCGAGGCGCAGCGGCTCGAGCCGGGCTCGCCGGCCTACCGTTATCTCACCTGAGCCGCACGGGATTCCCGGCGGGGGAGGTGTGTTGTCCCCGCCGGGCCCGCCCGTCCGGTGTGTGCCGGCGCCCGTGAACCGCGTGCGCCGCCCGGGTGATTCCGATCGGTGCGGGTGTGGCGGCGGTTCCGGCGATCAGGGGTGTGCGGAGCCGAGCAGGCGGGCGACCACCTGTCTGTGCAGTTCCGGATCGGGCTTCGGGAGGCCGAGCATCGCACCGAGGTAGATGCCGTCGCCCACGAGGCGCACGATCTCGGCGGTGACGGGATCGTCGATCTCGGCGCGCAGGCCCTCGTCCCACGAGCGCATCACCTCGACCACCGCGCGCTGCACGTCGTCGTGCTGGCCGTCGGCACTGCGCAGCGCCGCCACCGTGGACCGGAACAGGGCCATCTCCGCGGCGTCGCCGGTCTCGTCCGGATCGGCGAGATACCACTCCGCGACCGGGGTGCCGCCGGCGACGGCATCGGCGAGCCGGGCGTCGCCCCGTTCGCCGAGGCGCCGCACCATCGCGGCGAGCATCGACTCCTTGGTCGGAAAGTGGTACAGCAGGCCGCCTTTCGAGACGCCCGCGGCGGCCGCGACGCCCTCGAGCGTCACCTGGGCGACCCCCACGTCGACGAGGGTGCGTTCGAGGGCGTCGAGGATGCGGTCGCGGGTGTCGGAGGCCATGGGCCGATTCTACCGATTGTCTTTGTACCGTCCGGACGGTCGGTGCTACCGTATTTCTGTACCGGCTGGACGGTTCAGTGTGGAGGGAAGACGGATGACGAACACCGGGCAGATGCCGGGGCTCCGCCCGGCGGACGCGGGGACCGGGCCTGCGCCCGCGGGTGTGCGCACCTGGGCGGGGCTGGTGGTACTCGCCTGTGCCGTGTTGCTGATCGCGGTCGACGCGACCGTTCTCGACCTCGCCCTGCCCTTCCTCAGTGCCGATCTGGCCCCGAGCGGGGTGCAGCTGCTGTGGATCATCGACGTGTACTCGTTCGCCGTCGCCGGCCTGCTCGTGACGATGGGCGTGCTCGGCGACCGCGTCGGCCGTCGCCGGCTCCTGCTGGTCGGCGCCGTCGGCTTCGCCGCGGCCTCGGCCGTCGCGGCGTGGGCGGTGAGCCCCGAGATGCTGATCCTGGCGCGTGCACTGCAGGGAATCTCCGGCGCCACCCTCATGCCCGCGACCCTGGGGCTCATCCGGCACATGTTCACCGACCCGCGGGAGCGGACCGTCGCCATCGGCGTGTGGGGCGCGATGGCCGGCGGCGGCGCCGCGCTCGGCCCGCTCGTGGGCGGCTGGCTGCTCGAACACTTCTGGTGGGGGTCGGTCTTCCTGATCAACCTGCCGATCATGGCGGTGCTCGTCCTCGCCGGGCCGTTCCTCGTCCCGGAATCGCGGGATCCGCACCCGGGCCGCTTCGACCTGCCGGGGGCCGCGCTGTCGCTGCTGGCCGTGGTTCCGATCGTCTACGCGGTCAAGGAAACGGCGCTGCACGGCCCGCATGCCGCCGCGCTGGTCGCGCTGGGCGGCGGTCTGACGGCCGCCGCGGCGTTCGTGCACCGTCAGCGGGTCGCGAAGAACCCGCTGCTCGATCTCACTCTGTTCCGGCGGCGCGAGTTCTCCGCGGCCGTACTGACGAATCTGCTGGCGATCTTCGCCCTCGCCGGGGTGCTGTTCTTCGGGTCGCAGTATCTGCAGCTGGTGCTCGGGATCGGACCACTACAGGCGGGTCTGCTGATGCTCCCCGGGACCGCGACCAGCGCTCTGTCCTCGCTCGGAGCGGCATGGCTCGTGCGGCGCCTGCCCGTCGGGACCGTCCTGTCGGGTGCTCTGGCCATCGCGGCCGTGGGTGCGGCGATGTTGCTGGCTCTCGGCACCACCCACGGGGCGGGGTTGTTCGTCGTCGGCTTCACCCTCATCGGCGTGGGGGTCGGCGTCGCGCTGACCCTCACCACCGACCTGGTGGTCGGGGCCGCCCCGGCGGACCGGGCCGGCGCCGCGTCGGCGGTGTCGGAGACGGCGTACGAACTCGGTGTCGCGCTGGGGGTGGCAGTGCTCGGCAGCGTCGTCACGGCCGTCTACCGTTCCCGGCTCGGGATTCCGAGCTCCGGCCACGAGTTCGACACCCTCGGCGGCGCGGTGGCCGCGGCCGGACGACTCCCGGCGGCGGAGGCCGAGGCCCTGCTCGAGTCGGCGCGGGACGCGTTCGTCGCCGGCACGCACGGGGCCGCGGCCGCCACGGCGGTGATCCTGGCGGCCACCGCCGCGCTGACCCTGCGCATGCTCCGCCGGCGGTGATCCTGTGCGCCTCCGGCTGCGGTGACCCTGCGCGGCCTACGGCCTGCGGTGACCCTGCGCGGCCTCAGACCCGCGGTGTGACGGCAGAGTCGAGCACGACGAACGAGTGCCCCGGCACGAGCGTCGCGGACCCGGTCCGGTTGACCACAACCGGCTCCCACCACACCAGGGGAGCACCACCGAAGGGCACGGTCACCGGGTCGGGCCCGAGGTTGCACGCCACATGAAGGCCGCCGCGGTGCATCACGATCCAGCGCTCGTCCTCGTCGTAGTCGACGTGCAGGTGCTCGAGCCACGGATCGGTCAGCTCGGCGCGTTCGCGGCGCAGCGCCAGCAGCTGCCGGTAGCAGTCGAGCACCCGCGCGTGGCCGGGCTCGGCGCGCTCGGCCCAGTTCAGGGTCGACCGCCGGAACGTCTCCGGATCCTGAGGGTCGGGCACGTCCTCGGCGTCCCATCCGTGCTCGGAGAACTCGCGCCGGCGTCCCTCGGCGGTGGCCCGGGCCAGCTCGGGTTCCGGGTGGGAGGTGAAGTACTGGAACGGTGAACTCGCGTCCCACTCCTCGCCCATGAACAACATCGGCGTGAAGGGGGAGGTGAGCACCAGCGCGGCCTTGACGGCGAGCTGACCGTGGTCGAGGTAGTGACCGGGCCGGTCGCCGATCGCCCGGTTGCCCACCTGGTCGTGGGTGCACGTGTAGGCGAGCAGGGCGCTCGCCGGGATGCGCCCGACGTCGAGCGGGCGCCCGTGCGTGCGCCCGCGGAAGCTCGAATAGGTCCCGGCGTGGAAGAACCCGTGCCGCAGGGTGCGGGCGAGACAGTCGAGCGAACCGAAATCGCCGTAGTAGCCCTGTCGTTCGCCGGAGACGGCGGCGTGCACGGCGTGGTGGATGTCGTCGTCCCACTGCGCCTGCAGGCCGTAGCCGCCGGCGGCGCGGGGCGAGATCGTCTTCGGATCGTTCAGGTCGCTCTCGGCGATCAGGCTCAGCGGCCGGCCGAGGTGCGCGGACATCCGGTACGTCGCGACGGCCAGTTCCTCGAGCACGTGCACGGCGGTGTGGTCGACCAGTGCGTGCACCGCGTCCAGGCGCAGCCCGTCGATATGGAAGTCCCGCATCCACCGCAGGGCATTGTCGAGGATGTAGCGGCGCACCTCGCCGGAGTCCGGCCCGTCGAGGTTGACCGATGCGCCCCACGTGCCCTGCCCGCCGGACAGGTACGGGCCGTAGCGGTCCAGGTAGTTGCCGGACGGTCCGAGATGGTTGTAGACCACGTCCAGGATCACCCCGAGGCCGCGGGCGTGGGCGGCGTCCACGAAGCGCTGCAGGCCGTCCGGGCCGCCGTACGGCTCGTGCACCGCATACCAGAGCACCCCGTCGTAGCCCCAGCCGCGGGTGCCGTTGTAGGCGTTGACCGGCATCAGCTCGACGAGGTCCACCCCGAGCTCGACGAGGTCGTCGAGGCGGTCGACGGCCGCGTCGAAGGTGCCACCATCGGTGAAGGTGCCCACGTGCAGCTCGTAGACCACTCCGCCGGCGAGTTGCCGACCGGTCCAGGACGCGTCGGTCCAGGCGCTCTCGTCGAGCGAGTGCAGCTGGGACAGGCCGTGCACGCCGTCGGGTTGCCGCGGCGAGCGCGGGTCGGGCAGCACGGTCTCGTCGTCGTCGAGGACGTACCCGTAGCGGGCACCGGGGGAGGCGTCGACCTCGGCGCGCCACCAGCCGTCGTCGTCCCGGCGCATGGGGTGGTCCGTGCCGTCGACGCGGAGCCGGACGGATTGCGGGGTCGGAGCCCAGACCTCGAAGGTATGCACCCGACCAGCATGCCCGGTCGTCGTCGCGCCTGCAGGCCTCCGAAATCTGTTGCAGTTTCGATGCAACCGATGCTGATACGCTGAGATCGATGTCCCAGCATGCCAAGAGGACCTACAGTTCGCCGCTGCGCGAGGAGGCCGCGCGCCGTACCCGGGCGACCGTCGTCGACGCTGCCGCCCGGCTCTTCGTCGATCGCGGGTACGTCAGCACCACGGTGAAGCAGATCGCGGAGACGGCCGGGGTCGCCGTGCGAACCGTCTTCACGGCGTTCCCCGGCGGCAAGTCCGAACTGTTCCGGGAGGCGCTCGACGCCGCGGTCGCGGGCGGGTCCGCGGACTCGGCCGGCGACGATCCGGCTCCGGCCGAGCGTTCGCGCCCGGGGCGGGTCGCCTCCGGCCCGGCGGGATCGGACGCCGAACGCATCGTCGAGCAGGTGGTCCGTTACGGCGCGGACCTGCTCGAGCGGGCCGGCGGGCTGCTGATGACCTCGGTCGAGTCGTCGGGCGCGGACCCGGACATGCGCCGGTTCGCCGACGAGGACGCCCGCGCCACCGCGGACAACGCGCGCACGATCGCGGTCGGGCTGCACCGGCACGGGCTGCTGCGCGACGACGTGAGCGTCGATCACGCGGCACACGTGCTCTACACGCTGGGTTCTCCGCAGGTGCATGCGCTGCTGCGCCGCGACTGCGGCTGGGACGTGGACGAGTACCGGGCGTGGCTCACGGCGACCCTGCGGGCGACGCTGCTGCGCTGAGCCGGTGCCGCCTCCTCACGGCCAGGCCGCCGGGGCCGGGACGCGCACCGCCCGCGGGGTGGTCCCGAAGCGGGCACGGAACGCCGTCCCGAACGCGCTGAGCGATCCGAAGCCGGAGGCGAACGCGATGTCGCCCACGGCGACCGCGCTCCAGCGTGGGTCCTCGAGGCGGCTGCGGGCGCGGTCCAGCCGCCGGTTGCGGAGCAGTTCGGCGGGCGTGGTGCCGGCCGTCCGCAACGCGAGCTGGAGCTGCCGCAGCGACCAGCCCAGGTCGCGCGCGATCGACGCCGGTGTCAGGTCAGGATCGTCCGAACGTTCGTCGACGTAGGCCCGGGCGGCCGCGGCCACCGCCTCCAGGCCGCCCGGGCGGATGCCGTCGCGCAGGTCGGCCAGGGCGACGGCCACGAGTTCGATCACCCGCGCGCTGATCGTGACGAATGCGGGACCGGACAACGACTTCCGTTCCCGGGCCAGCGCCCGCGTCATCGTCTCCGCCACCGACGCGACGCCGCGGCGCAGGTCGAGCACGCTCGGCCCGTCGGCGACGGCACGGTCGGGCAGGCACCCTTCGGGCACGGTGAGCACCCACGCCCGGGTCTGCGCGCGATGGAGGAGCTCGAAGGGGCGGGCCATCGACACGAGGGCCGCGCGGCCGACCGGCACCGGCAGCGTGACCCCGTCGTGCGCGACGGTGAGGGTGCCGGATTTCGGCACGAACAGTCGCATGCTCCGGTCGTCGTCCGCCCGGACGTGCCGCGCGGTCCGCGCGTAGGTGATCCGATCGGACCAGAACTCGACGAGCTGGTGATTCCCGCAGCGCTGCACGTGCGTGGCGCCGGCGAAGTCGGCCGGCGACCGCTCGCCCGGAGCGGGGAAGAAGTAGTCCAGGGTGCCGTGGTTGAACCGCACGTGGTCGGTCCAGAACTCGGCGCGGTCGCGCCGCGGCACGCGGCGGGTCGTCGTGAACTGCACCTGGTAGTCCGCTGTCACCGTGACCTCCTCACCGGCCGTGCGCGGGACGGGCAGGGTCCTGCGCGGATCGACGAGTGCTGCGACCGGACCGCTCCCTACGCTCGTCGGCAGTGTAGTGACGAGCGCCACAGCGCGGTGCGGTGGCCCGGATCCAGGAGGTTTCTCATGCTTCGAGCATCGGTCAACGGGACGGAACTCGCCTTCGTCGACGTCGGTCCGCGCGACGGGGTGCCGATCGTGTTCAGCCACTCGCTCTTCTTCGATCACACGATGTTCGACGCGCTCGTGCAGAAATTCGCCGACGACGGGTACCGGGTGGTCGCCTACGACCATCGTGGGCAGGGTGAGAGCGCCCCGGCGGCGCGGGACGAACTGGCGGTCGACGTTCTCGCCGAGGACGCCGCGGCCCTGATCGAGCATCTCGATCTCGCACCCTGTCACGTCGTCGGGAACTCCCTCGGCGGATTCGTCGCGCTGCGGCTCGCCGCGCGACGGCCCGAACTGCTCCGCACGGCCGCCGCACTCGGCTCGTCGGCGGAGGAGGAGTACAAGCTCGACGAGTTCGCTCCGCTGGTCGGCCACCTCACCGAGCACGGCACGGCCGACGTCGTCGACACGATCATGTACATCATGTTCGGCGATTCGAGCCTCGCTCAGGAGAGCGCGATGACGAGCACCTGGCGCGCGGCGATCGCCCGGCTCGGGCCGCGCATCGGAGACGCGGCCCACGGCGTCATCCACCGCGGACGGATCGTCGAGGAGCTGGCCGGCTGCCGCGTGCCGGTCCTCGCCGTCGCCGGCCGCGAGGACCACGCCTACCCGCCGCCGATCTCGTCGGTGAACATCGCCGACGCCGCGGGAGGCCGGCACGTCACGGTCGATGCCGCGGGGCACTCCGTGGCGCTCGAGCAACCGGACGAGGTCGCGAGGCATCTCTCGGAGCACTTCGCCCCGGCCGGGCGGGACCGATCCGGCGGGTGACGGCGCGCCGCGGCAGCCGGGGTGGCGCCCCAGCGTGCGCCGCGGAGACCGGCGCACCGGATATGTGGAATCCACGGCCTACGGAAAAATGGAATTTACCGAACCAGGTCCGCGCGGTTCCTCGCGTCCGAGAATTGCACCGAAGACGGGGCGCCCTCCCGGCGCGGGCGCACCGCGGCGGGCACGGGCTCGGGAACGACCGCCCGGAACGGGCCGCATCCGGAAGAGGTCGCCGCGGGCGTGTACCGGCTCGGGGCCGGCCGCGGCCTGACCGAGGCCAACGTCTACCTCGTGCGGTCGGGGCACACACCGGGGCACCTCGCGTTGTTCCGCAGGTCCGGCCGGGTGGCGATCACCGGCGGCGCCGTGCTGACGGTCGACGTGAGCTCGCTGCCCCGGCCTGCTGCGCCGCAGGCGCGGGACGTCCGGTCCGCCCCGCCTCACCACCTGGAACCGGGCCTACGCGCGCGAATCGATGTCCCGGATCGCGGGGCTCGCGCCCCGGGTCGTCGCGAGTGGCCACAACCGGCCGCTGCACGTCCCCGAGACCGCCGGGCCGGCGGAATCGTGAGGGGTCCCGGCGGTGGGGCGCTCGAATGTGTTTCGGATCACATTCCGCCGGATATCCGAGACAGTGGGTCGGGACGTCGAGGCAGGGAAGGAGGAAATCGGTCATGTGGAACTTCCGACCTGAGTTCAACTGGTTCATGCATCTGTTCCGCGACCTGTTCGGCTGGTTGAGCTGAGACAGGGCCTCACCGTCCGCGCCCCGCCCGGGGGCGGACGGTGACATACGTCGCCTCGACGGCGACGGGGACCGCGAACCCACGACGTTGCCCGAGAGGACCCCATGAGTCACGCCAGTTTCGCGTCCCGGGTCGGTGCCACTCGCGACAAGCTGTTCGACCTGGCCCGCGAGATCGCCGCGATCGTGGAGGCCGCCGAGGCACTCGACCGGGAGTCCCTGCCGCTCGCCGACGAGATCGCCGTGACCGGGCTCGTCGACGCTCTCACCGACGTGAGCGGGCACCTCGACGCGGCGACGGAGCCGCTCGGCGAGGCCGTCTGGTTCTCGCGTCATCTGCCCGGACCGTTCGGCTGACGCTCGCGCCCGAGGATTACGCGGCCGGAAACCGGGTATGTCGTCGGGGCCGAGGCGCTGCTCTCGGCACCGTTCCCGCACCGCCGACACCAGGAGCGCACGTGAGTACCCAGAACCCCGGACCTCAGCCGGAAGACACCCCCGGCCTCGACGCCGGCGGGGGAGTGCAGCCCGGGGACACGCCGCCCGATGCCGGACAGACCTCCGGTCTGTCGCATCCCCAACCCAACCCGAGCCGGGTGATGCCCGTCTTCGCGATCCTGCTCATCGCGTTGATCGTGCTCGGAGTGGCGGCGTTCTTCGTGGCGCGCGCGTTCGCCCTCTTCGACTGAGTACGCCGAACGACCGAACCGCGCCCGCTAGGTCAGCCGAGAGCGTCGACGTAGAGCCAACGGCCGTCCTCGCGGACGAACCGGCTGTGTTCGTGCAGCACGTCCGCGTGACCGCCGAACCTGTAGTGGGCGCGGAACTCGACCGTTCCCTCCGTGTGCAGGAACCCGCCGCCGCTCGTGCGCAGCACCTCGAGCCCGGTCCACCGCTGCGCCGGATCGAGGTCCAGCCGCACCGGGCGAGTCCCGGGGTGCCACGTGCGGCGCAGATACGCCTCGTCGCCCACCGCGAAGGCGGTGTACCGCGAACGCATCAGCTGTTCGGCGGTGGGCGCGTGCCCGCCGGCGAGGAACGGCCCGCAGCATTCGCCGTACGGCAGGCCCCGGCCGCACGGGCAGGGTGTGGTGGGGCCGGGTCGGGGGGCGCGCTCGCGTGGACTCACCGGCACATTATCGCCACGGCCGGGATCGGGCGGTGGTGCCGGCCGTGGCACGATCGAACCTCGGGACGAGCGCGGCCGGAGGAACGGTGGGGCATGGTCGAATCTGCCGACACACAGGCATGGGAGCAGGGCAGTCCCGGCACCGCGCTGCGGCACAGCTTCGCGGCCGTCCCGGTTGCCGGGCCGGACGACACGGTTGCCGGGGTGCTCGACCGGATGCGGGAGCACAGTTTCGACAGCGCCGCCGTCGTCGCCGTGCTCGCCGGTGAGGTGCTCGTCGGTCTCGTCACGATCGAACGGCTGCTGGCAGCCCCCGGCACCACCCGGATGAGCGACGTGATGGATCCGGATCCGCCGGTGGTGCGTCCGGACACCGCGCAGGAACGGGCCGCGTGGAAGGCTGTTCAGCACGGTGAACCCGGCCTCGCCGTCGTGGACGGCCGCGGCCGGTTCCGCGGTCTCATCGCGCCCCAGCAGCTGCTCGCCGTGCTGCTGCACGAGCACGACCAGGACATGGCCCGGCTCGGCGGCTTCGTGCACTCGGTGGACGCGGCACGGGCCTCGAGCGTCGAGGGAATCCGTCGACGCCTGTGGCACCGGCTGCCGTGGCTCGTCGTCGGTCTGGTCGGGGCCATGGTCTCGGCCCGCCTGATGCAGGTCTTCGAGGCCGAGCTCGACGCCGACCTCGCCGTCGCCTACTTCGTGCCGGGCATCGTGTACCTGGCGGACGCGGTCGGTACGCAGACCGAGGCGCTGGTCATCCGCGGGTTCTCGGTGGGTGTGGGGATCCGCCGGATCGTGCGCCGCGAGGTGCTGACCGGCCTGTCGGTGGGGGCGCTGCTGGGTGCGACGATGCTGCCGGCGGTGCTGCTCATGACGGGAAACCGGGATCTCGCGGTCGCCGTGGCATCGGCCGTGCTGGCCGCCAGCACCATCGCGACCACCGTCGCGATGGTCCTGCCGTGGGCACTGCAACGGCTGGGCAAGGACCCGGCGTTCGGGTCCGGCCCGCTCGCCACGGTGATCCAGGACCTGCTCTCCATCGTCATCTACTTCGTGGCGGTGACGCTTCTGCTCGGCTGAGGGGTGGGGTGTTCCCCACCCCAGGGGTCCTTGGGGAACAAGGCGTTCCCGAGCCACGATGGGGCGACCGACCGCCAATCCCGTGGAGGCCCCGTGACCGTAACGTCGGAAACGTTCACCCCGAACCCCACCGCCCTCGCCGGCACGGCCGAACTGGATCACGTGTTCGACGAGATCGACCGGGTCGACGCCGAGATCGTCGCCGCGATCCGGCGCCGGACCGGTCTCGCGCACCACGCCGGCCGGCTGCGCCGCGCCGGTCACGGAACGGTGCCGGCGCACACGCGTCGCGAGATGGCGGTGCTCGCGCGGTTCACCGCGGCACTGGGGCGGGACGGTTCGGCGCTGGCGGCGACGCTGCTGCGGTTGGGACGCGACCCCCTTGCCGACGCTGCAACCTACGGGCAGGATTGAGTCCGCGCCCTGGAGGTTGTGATGAGCGTCGTCACCGAATCGCGTCTGTCGTATGTCGACAAGCAGGGGCGGCAGCATCGGTTCGAGCTGTCGCCGGAGTCGCCGCGCGTCACCATCGGCCGTGCTCCGAGCTCCGACGTGGCGTTCACCGGCGACAACGAGGTCTCCCGCCTGCACGCCGTCGTGGAGTGGATCGGCACCCACTGGACCATCCTCGACGACGGGCTCTCCCGCAACGGCACGTTCCTCAACGGGGAACGCATCACCGGACGCCGCCGCCTGCGGGAGGGCGACAGCATCCGGATCGGCTCGATCCGACTGACCTTCCAGGAGATCGGTGCCGGACCGGACGAGGCGACCCGCGTCGCGTCGGAGCTGCCGACGGTGCGTTCGCTCACGGAGACGCAACGCGGAATCCTGCTCGCGCTGTGCCGGCCCTACAAGCACGGCGCCGCGTTCGCCACCCCCGCCTCCAACCAGGACATCGCCACCGAGCTGTTCCTCAGCGTCGACGCCGTCAAGACGCATCTGCGGGCGCTGTTCGCGAAGTTCGGTGTCGAGGATCTGCCGCAGAACCAGAAGCGGGTCCGGCTCGCCGAGCTCGCATTGCACAGCGGCGTCATCACCGAACGCGACCTCTGACCTGCGGCTCACCCCACCCGCTGCAGCAACCTGCCGAGGGCCCGCGCGACCTCCGCGGGGCGGTCGGCGATCACCGAGTGCCCGGCGCCGTCGACCCGCACCAGCTCGGCGCGCGGCAGCCGCGCTGCGAGACCGGCGGACAGCTCGAACGGGGTCCACTCGTCCGCCGACCCGCACAGCACGAGCGCGGGGACCGCGGCGAGCACCGCCAACGCGGCGGATTCGTCGAGCACGGCGAACGATCGCAGGAACGCCGCCATCGTCACCACCGGCGTGTCGTTCGCGAGCACCGCCAGCAGGGCCGCCCACCGGGAACCGGGGGCGCGTCGCTGCGCCGCCCGTCTCAGCGGCCGCACCGCCCGTCCGCCCAGGTGCAGCGCGTGCTGCACGGCGCCGGGTGCGTGCTGCACCGCGCGGTGGAACAACTCGACCGCGGGGCTCTCGAGGTACCGCCCGAGCCCCGACCGGCCGAGATCACCGGCGGCGGTGCCGATCAGGCAGATCCCGGCGACCCGGGTGCCGATCTCGTGCGGATGTTGACGGGCGTAGGACAGGATCGTCATGCCGCCCATCGAGTGGCCGACCAGCACCACCGGACCGGCGGAGACCGCGCGCAGCACCGCCGCGAGATCGCGCCCGAGCTGCTCGACGGTGTACGTCTCCGGCCCGGCGGTGCCGGACGCGCCGTGACCGCGGTGGTCGAAGAACACCATCCGCAGCGTCGCTCCGCGGCGCCGGAGCAGCGAATCCCGAAGAGGCGACCAGGTTTCCGTGCGGCCGCAGTGCCCGTGGACGAACACGGCGGTGAGCGGTGCGCCGGCCGCGCCGATCTCGTGGACCGCGAGCGGCACGCCGTCGTCGGCGATCACCGTATGGCGGCGTACGAGACGCTCGGTGCGGAGGGTGGACATGCGGACAAGGATCCGCCGGATGCCGGTGCCGGGCGAGCAACCCCGGTGGTGGTGGATTTCACCTCAGGGGGCCACTTCTGCACCCTGGGTGGTGGACAATCGCGTCATGGATGCGCAGCGGTATGTCGGCGTGGTCGGGCCCGCGGAGGCCACGGCCGAACAACGCCGGATCGCCCGTCAGGTCGGCGGGCTGCTCGCGGCGCGACGCGCCGTCGTCGTGACCGGGGGACTGGGCGGGGTGATGGCCGCGGCATCGCGCGGAGCCGCGGAGGCCGGCGGCACCACCCTCGGCCTGCTGCCCGGCGACGACCGCGCGGAGGCCAACCCATACCTCACCGTGTCGATCCCGACCGGTCTCGGCGAGATGCGCAACGCCCTGCTGGTACGCACCTGCGAGGCGCTCATCGCGGTCGGCGGCAGCTGGGGCACGCTCAGCGAGATCGCGCTCGCCGTCCGCACCGGCGTCCCGGTGATCTCGATCGGGGGGTGGCCGCTGCCCGCCGCCGGGGTGCTCGCCGTGACCTCCGCCGGGGACGCCGTCGACGCCATCCACGACCTGTTGTGGCGGCGCGATCCCACCGCGGGCTGGACCGGCTGAGGAGTTCTCGCACCCGAGGGTGATTCTCGACCACCCCTGCGGGTGCCGCGCCCACCGCTGGGGTCGGTATCGGCACCGGGGTCTGCGGACGACCGTGGAAGCAGCACAGTCCACCGGTCGTCAGGAGTACCCCCGTGTTGCACGAAAGCCCGGTCGCCCAAGAACATTTCGCTGCCCCGCAGCCCGCCGGCGCGTTCCCGCTCTCGGCGGCCCAGCGCGGGATCTGGTTCGCACAGCACCTGGCCGGCGCCACGCCCGTCAACATCGCCCAGTACGTCGACATCGCCGGGGACCTCGACCTCGACGCCCTCGAAGGTGCCGCCCGTGCCGTCGGACGCGAGTTCGGCACCGGCTTCCTGCGCATCGTCGAGGAGGACGGCCACCCGTTCCAGACGGTCGTGCACACCGGCGAGCGGCTGACGGTGGTCGATCTGCGGGGCGAGGCCGATCCCGTGGCCGCGGCCCGCGAATGGATGGAGCGCGACTACACCGCCCCGGTCGACATGTGCACCGACCGGCTCGCCGTCACCGCCGTGCTCCGCATCGCCGAGGACCGCTGGTTCTGGTACGCCCGGATCCACCACATCGCCCTCGACGGCGTCGGCGCGATGACCCTCGTCGCGCGCACCGCCGAGCTCTACACCGCCACCGTCACCGGAACCGCGGTGCACACGCCGCGCACCGCCGCGCTGCCCGACATCGTCGCCGCGGACGAGACCTACCGCCGCTCCCCGCGGTTCGAGGCCGACCGTGCGTACTGGACCGAGCACCTGGCCGGGCTGAGCGATCCCGTGTCGCTGGCCGGCCGGGCCGCCCCCGCCGACGCGCACCCGCTGCTGGTCGGCGCGGAGCTGCCCGCCGACACCGAGCAGGCCCTGCGCGACGCCGCGGCCCGGCGCGGGTCGAGCCTCGCACCGCTGGTGGTCGCCGCGTTCGGCACCTACCTCGCCCGGATGACCGGCCACGACGAGGTGATGCTCAGCCTGCCCGTCTCGGCCCGCACCACCGCCACGCTGCGCCGCTCCGGGGGCATGCTCGCCAACGTGGTGCCGCTGCGGTTGCGCACCGACGCCGCCACCGTCGCCGCCGTGATCGCCGCGGCGGAACTCGAGCTGACCGGGGCACTGCGCCGCCAGCGGTACCGGCAGGAGGACATCGCCCGCGACCTCGGTCTCACCGGCGATCACGCCGCCGGGTTCGGCCCCTCGGTCAACCTCATGCTGTTCGACCACCGGGTCCGGCTCGGCGCGCTCACCGGGCGGGTCCACGTGCTCACCTCCGGGCTCATCGAGGACCTGTTCGTCAACCTCTATCCGGGCGGCCACAGCACGCACCTCGACTTCCAGGCCAACCCCAACCTGTACGACCGGGACGAGCTCGCCGCGCACCACCGGCGGTTCCTCGCGTTCCTGCACCGTTTCGCCACCGCCGCACCCGACCGGCGTCTCGCCGACCTGGACCTGCTCGGCGACGACGAGCGCGCCGCCCTCGTCCCGGCCCGCGGCGCCGATCCGGTGCCGCCCCGCACCCTGGCCGACCTGCTCACCGCCGGGGCGGCCCTCGACCCCGGCGCCGTCGCGGTGATCGACGGTGCGCGCACCGTGACCTACTCCGACCTGGACGCCGCCACCGACCGGCTCGCCCGGCTGCTGCTCGCCCGCGGCGCCGGCCCGGAGACCACGGTGGCGCTGGCGCTGTCGCGGTCCGTCGAATCGGTGCAGGCCGTGTGGGCCGTCGCCAAGACGGGAGCCGCGTTCGTGCCCGTCGACCCCGGTCACCCCCGGGCCCGGCTCGAGCACGTCCTGCGCGACAGCGGCGCCCGCATCGGCCTGACCGTCGCCGCGCACCGGGACGGACTGCCCGACGACACCGACTGGATCGCCCTGGACGACCCCGCGACCGTCGCCGCGGTCACGGCGGCGGACGCCGGCCCGGTCACCGACGCGGAGCGGGGAATCCCGCTGCGGCCCGAGCACGCCGCCTACGTCGTCTACACCTCCGGTTCCACCGGCACCCCCAAGGGGGTCGTCGTCACCCATGCCGGCCTGGCGAACCTCGCCGACGACGCCCGCGCGCGTCTGGCCGTCGCCGCCGGCTCGCGCGCCACCCACCTGTACTCGCCGGCCTTCGACTCCTCGATCGAGGAGCTGCTGGTGACCTTCACCGCCGGCGCCACCCTGGTGGTGGTGCCGCCGCAGGCCTATGGCGGCACCGAGCTCGCCGAGGTTCTCCGCGCCGGACGAGTCACCCACCTCGACGCGACCCCGGCCGTGCTCGCCACCCTCGACCCCGACGACCACCCCGAGATCGGCACGGTCGTCGTCGGTGGCGACGCCTGCCCGCCCGACCTGGCCGATCGGTGGTCGGTGGGCCGGGCGTTCCTCAACGCGTACGGCCCCACCGAGGCCACCGTCACCGCCACCTTCGCGGCTCCGCACCACCGCGGCGACCGGGTCGGGGTCGGCACCCCGATCCGCGGCATGCGCGCCCTCGTCCTGGACCGCCGGCTGCAGCCCGTGCCCGCAGGGGTCACCGGCGAGCTGTACCTGGCCGGCGCCGGGATCGCCCGCGGCTATCTCGGCCGCCCCGACCTGACCGCCGCCCGCTTCGTGGCCGACCCGTACGCGCCCGGAGAACGCATGTACCGCACCGGTGACCTGGTGCGCTGGCGCGGTGCGTCCTTTGGGCTGCCAGGGGAGCCCGAAGGACACACCGGCGGCGCAGCCGCCGCGCTCGAGTTCGCCGGCCGCACCGATCACCAGGTCAAGATCCGGGGGTTCCGCGTCGAACTCGGCGAGGTCGACGGCGCGCTGCTCCGGCACCACACCGTTGCCCGGGCCGTCACCGTCGGCGCCACCACGCCCGCCGGCGCGACCGTCCTCGCCGCCTACGTCGTCGGGCACGCCGGCGCCGCCGTCGACGTCGACGCCCTGCGCAGCGAACTCGCCGACACCCTGCCCCCCTACCTCGTGCCCGCGGCGATCACCGTGCTGCCCGAACTGCCGCTCACCCCCGTCGGGAAGATCGACCGCGCCGCGTTGCCCGCCCCGGACTTCGGCACCCCCACCGCCGGCCGCGCCCCCGAGGGCGCCCGCGAGGAAGTGATCGCCGCCCTGTTCACCCAGGTGCTCGGCGTGGAACGAGTCGGCGCCGACGACAGCTTCTTCGCCCTCGGCGGCGACAGCATCGTCGCGATCACCCTCGTCTCCCGCGCCCGCGCCGCCGGACTGCGGTTCACCGCGCGCGACGTCTTCGAGCGCCGCACCGTCGCCGCTCTGGCCGCCGTCGCGGTCGCGGACACCGGAGCCGGCACAGTCCTTGCCGAACTCCCCGGCGGCGGCACCGGTCCGGTCGACACCACCCCGATCGTCGCCGAACTGCTGGCCGGCGGCGGGCCCGTCGACCGGTACGGGCAGGCCGTGCTGATCCGGCTGCCCGAGCATCCCGACCCGGCGCACCTGGCCGGGGCCGTGCAGGCGCTGCTCGATCGGCACGACGCGCTGCGGATGCGGCTGACAGCTGCCCGCACGCTCGAGGTGCTCCCCGTCGGCGCGGTCGCCGCCGACGCGGTGCTGCGCCGCGCCGCCGTCGACGAGCCACGCGGCGCCGCCGCGGCCGCGCTGGAGGCCGCGGCGGACCGACTCGATCCGGCCGCCGGGATCGTCGCGCAGTTCGAGTGGCTGGCCTCGCCCGACGGCCGCGACGACCTGCTCGTGGCCGTCGTCCACCACCTCGCCGTGGACGCGGTGTCCTGGCGCATCCTGCTGCCCGACCTGGCCGCCGCCTACACCGACCTCGCCGGCGGTGCCGCGCCCGCCCTCGCCCCGGTCGGCACGTCGCTGCGCCGGTGGGCGCACGGCCTGACCGAGGCCGACCGCAGCGACGAACTGCCGTTGTGGGAGCGGATTCTCGCGACGCCCGACCCGGCACTGGGGGAGCGGCCGTTCGATCCGGCGCGCGACACCGTCGCCACCTCCGCCCAGCTGCGCGTGCACGTGCCCGCCGAGGTCACCGACGCCGTGCTGACCGCCGTGCCCCAGCGCTTCCACTGCGGCACCGCCGAGGCGTTGCTCGCCGCGCTCGGCCTGGCGGCCGAGCGGTGGCGCCGCAACCGCGGCCGCACCGCCCCCGCGACGCTCGTCGGGGTCGAGGGCCACGGCCGCGAGGAGGCGGCGGTCCCCGGAGCCGACCTGTCCCGCACCGTCGGATGGTTCACCACCGTGCACCCCCTCGACGTGGACCTCACCGGCATCGACGTCGACGACGCCTTCGGTGGCGGTGCCGCGGCGGGCGCGGCGATCCGGTCGGTCAAGGAACGGCTCGCCGCCGTTCCCGACCACGGCATCGGCTACGGCCTGCTCCGGTACGTCGCCGGCACCCTGCCCGCGCATCCGGCCCCGCAGATCGCGTTCAACTTCCTCGGCCGCATCGACACCACGGTCGAGGGACCGTGGCTGCCGCTCGGCACCGCCGCCACCCGTGAACCGCAGATGCCGCTGCCCGCGGTGCTCGACATCGACGCCGCCGTCGAGGCCGACGGCCTCGCCGCCACCTTCACCTACGCGACCGGCCTGCTCGACGAGGACGCCGTCGACGAGTTCGCGCAGCTGTGGGTGGCCGCGCTCGCCGCGCTCGCCTGGCACGTCGGCGACCCGGCCGCCGGCGGTCACAGCCCCTCCGACTTCCCGCTGGTCGCCGTCGACCAGGACCGGATCGACGCGTGGGAGCGCGACCGCGGAGGCCTGGCCGACGTGTGGCCGCTGTCCCCGCTGCAGGCCGGGCTGCTGTTCCACACCGGGTACGCCGCCACCGACGCCCCCGACGACTACACCGTGCAGACCGTGCTCGAACTCGCCGGCACCGTGGACCCCGCCCGGCTCCGCGCCGCGGCGCAGTCCGTGGTCGACCGGCACGACAGCCTGCGGGCCGCCTTCCGCGACACGGCCGCCGGCCCGCTCCAGGTCGTGCTCCGCACGGCCGACGTGACCTGGCGGGAAACCGATCTGCGCGGCCGTGCCGACACCGACGGCGAGCTGGCGCGCATCCTCGACGCGGACCGCGCCGACCGGTTCGACCTGGCCGCCGCGCCGCTGCTGCGCGTCCACCTGGTCCGCACCGCCGCCGACCGGTACCGGCTGCTGCTGACCAACCACCACCTCGTCCTCGACGGCTGGTCCACCCCGCTGCTCGTCGCCGAACTGCTCACCGCCTACGCGGCGGGCGCGGCGGTGCCCGGACCGGCGCCGTCGTTCCGGGACCACCTGGCCTGGCTTGCCGGCCGGGACCTCGTCGCCGCGCGGACCGCGTGGGCCCGCGCCCTGGACGGCATCGACGCCCCCACCCTCGTCGCCCCGCACGACGACCCCGCCGACACCGGCGGCGCCGCCCACACCGTCGCGCTGAGCGCCGAAACCGCCGCCGCCCTCGACGCTGCCACCCGCGCCCACGACGTCACCCTCGCCACCGTCGTGCAGGCGGCGTGGGCGCTGACCCTGGCCGAGCTCACCGGCCGCACCGACGTGGTGTTCGGCTCCACCGTCTCCGGCCGCCCGCCCGAGCTGCCCGGCGTGGACGCCGTGCTCGGCCTGTTCGTCAACACCGTGCCGGTGCGGGTGCGCCTGCAGCCCACCGACACCGGCGCCGACCTGCTGCGCCGCCTCCAGGCCGAACAGGCGGCGCTGCTCGAGCACCAGCACCTCGGGCTCGCCGAGATCCACCGGGCGGCCGGCGTCACCGAACTGTTCGACACCCTCGCCGTCGTCGAGTCCTACCCGCTCGACCGCGACGCCCTGTCCGCGACCGCCGACGGCGCCGGAATGCGGGTCCTCGGCGTCACCGGCGCCGAAGCCACCCCGTACCCCGTGAGCCTGATCGTCGAGCCGGGCGCCCGGCCGGAGCTGAGCGTGCGCTACCGCCCCGCCTCGGTCGGTGACGGCGTCGCGCGCCGCATCCTCGAGCGGTGCGCGGAGCTGCTCGGTGCGCTCGCCCGGACCCCGGACCGCCGCATCGCCGCGCTCGGCGCCCCCGGCGTCGACGCCCCGTTCGTGCCGGCCCGCGACCGGGCCGTCACCCTCGCCGACATCCTCGCCGGCACCGCCACCCGTCACCCGGATGCGGTCGCCGTCGTCGCCGGCACCGCCGAGCTCACCTACCGCGAACTCGACGACCGGGCCGCCGCCCTGGCGGGGCTGCTCGCCGCGCACGGCGCCGGACCCGGCACGCTGGTCGCGCTCGCGCTGACCCGCTCGCTCGAATCGGTCCTCGCCGTGTGGGCGGTCGCGAAGACCGGCGCCGCGTTCGTCCCCGTCGACCCGCGCCACCCCCTGGACCGGATCGAGCACATGCTCACCGATTCCGGCGCCCGCCTCGGCGTCACCGTCACCGCCCACCGGGACCGGCTGCCCGGCTCCGCGACGACGTGGCTGGTGCTCGACGATCCCGCGACCGCCCGCCGCACCCCGGCCGGCCCCGCGGTGCCGTCGCCGGCCCGGCTCGACGACCCGGCCTACCTGATCTACACCTCCGGCTCGACCGGGACGCCGAAGGCCGTCACGGTCACCCACCGGGGCCTCGGCAACCTGGTCGACGCACTGCTCGCCGTGCTGGAGCCGACCCCGTCGGCACGGGTCGCGCACGTGGCGTCGCCGAGCTTCGACGCGTCCGTGTTCGAACAGCTCGCCGCGTTCGCCGCCGGCGCCCGGCTCGTCGTCGTACCCCCGACGGTCGTCGGCGGCGACGAACTGACCGACCGGCTCGCCGACGCGGGCGTCACCCACCTCGTCCTCACCCCCGCGGTGCTGGCCACCCTCGACCCGGCCGCCGCGCACACCGTGCGGGTCGTCGGTGTCTGCGGTGAGGCCGTCCCCACCGACCTGGTGCGCCGGTGGGCGCCCGGCCGCACGATGTTCAACCTCTACGGCCCCACCGAGACCACCATCTGGGCCACCGTCGCCCCCCTCACCGCCGATGCGCCCGTCACCCTCGGCGCCGGTGTGCCCGGCACCGAAACCGAAGTCCTCGACGGCTGGCTGCGGCCGGTGCCGCTCGGCACCGCCGGAGAGCTGTACCTGGCCGGTCCCGGGCTGGCGCGCGGCTACCACGGCCGTCCGCAGCTGACCGCGAGCCGGTTCGTCGCGCATCCCGGACGGCCCGGGGAGCGCATGTACCGCACCGGTGACCTCGTGCGCTGGACCCGCGCCGCCGACGGCGGCCCGGTGCTGGAATACCTGGGCCGCACCGACTTCCAGGTCAAGGTGCGCGGCATCCGCGTCGAGCTCGGGGAGGTCGACGCGGCCCTCGCCGCCGTCGCCGACGTGGACTTCGCGGCCACGCTCGGCCGTCCCGGTCCCACCGGCTCGGCCGTCCTCGTCTCCTACGTGCGGCCCGTGCCGGGCCGCGGGCTGGACCCGGACCGGCTGCGGGACCGGCTCGGCGAACAGCTGCCCGCCCATCTCGTGCCCGCCGCGGTCGTCGTCCTCGACGAGGTTCCGCTCACCCCGGTCGGCAAGCTGGACCGGACGGCGCTGCCGGAGCCGGACTTCGGCCGCAGCCGGCGCCCGGCCCGCGCACCGCGTGGACCGGTCGAGACCGCCGCCGCCGCCGCCTTCGCCGACGTCCTCGGCCTGGACGGGCTCGGCGCCGACGACTCGTTCTTCGACCTGGGCGGCAACTCCCTCGACGCGACCCGGGTGATCGCCCGCATCAACGCCACCGCGGGCTCCGCCCTGGCGGTGCGCGATCTGTTCGAGGCGCCCACCCCCGCGGCGCTGGCCACCCGCGCCGCGGGCCGCACCGGTGCCGCCGTCGCACTCGGGCGACGGGAGCGGCCGGCCCGCCTGCCCCTCGGCCCGGCGCAGCACCGGATGTGGGTGCTCAACCAGCTCGACCCCGCGTCCGGCGTCTACAACATCCCGGTGGCGCTGCGCCTGCGGGGCCGGCTCGACATCGCCCCGCTCGCCGCCGCCTTCGGCGACCTGACCGCCCGGCACGAGAGCCTGCGCACCGTGTTCCCCGCCGACGCGGAGGGCCCCCGCCAGGTGATCGTCGACGCGGCGCCCACCGGTCCGGACTTTGTCGACGTCCCCGCGGACGCCGTGCATGCCGCCGTGGCGGGCTTCGCCGGGGCCGGCTTCGACCTGACCGTGGACCTGCCGGTGCGGGCCCGGGTGCTGCGCCTGGGCGCGGAGGAGCACGTGCTGGTGCTGGTGCTGCACCACATCGCCGCGGACGGGGTGTCGGTGGCGCCGCTGGCCCGGGACCTGATCGCCGCGTACGCCGCCCGCACCGCGGGTGCGGCCCCGGCGTGGGCGCCGCTGCCGGTGCAGTACGCCGACTACACGCTGTGGCAACGCGAGGTGCTCGGCGAGCCCGACGACCCCGACTCGACCACCGCCCGGCAACTGGACTTCTGGACCCGCACCCTGGCCGGCCTGCCGGATCGGGTCGTCCTGCCCACCGACCGGCCCGGACCCGCGGTGCAGTCCGGCGCGAGCGCCGACGTCGCCTTCACCGTGGACGCCGGCCTCCACGCCGCGCTGCGCCGCCTCGCCCGCGCCGAGAACGCCACCGTGTTCATGACCCTGCACGCCGCGCTCGTCGCGCTGCTCTCCCGTCTCGGCGCCGGCGACGACATCGCGGTGGGCACCGCGGTGGCCGGCCGCGGCGCCGCCGAACTCGACGACCTGGTCGGGATGTTCGTCAACACCGTGGTCCTGCGCACCGCGGTGCGGCCCGACGCCACGTTCGCCGACCTGGTGGCGCAGGTGCGCGAGGCCGACCTGGCCGCGTTCGCCCACGCCGACGTCGCCTTCGATCAGGTGGTCGAGGCGGTGCGCCCGGCCCGGTCCACCGCGCACCACCCGCTGTTCCAGGTCTCCCTCGCGCTGGCCGACTTCGCGGCACCCACCCTCGAGATCGACGGGCTCGAGATCGCCGTCGAGGACGTCGAGCGTGGCTCCTCGCAGTTCGACCTCGGGCTCGAGCTGCGCGAACACACCGGCGACGACGGCCGGCCCGCCGGGCTGGACGCCACCCTCACCTACGCCACCGACCTGTTCGACGAGGCCACCGCGCGCACGATCGCCGCGCGGTTCGTGCGGCTCCTCACCGCCGTCACCACCGACCCGGCCGTGCCCGTCGGGGACGTGGATCTGCTCGACGCCGCCGAGTCCGCCGCCCTGCACGCGACGGCGGGTCCCGCCGGTGTCGGGCCGTGGCTGCTGCCCACGCTGCTCGGGGCCGCCGCCGCGGCGCACCCCGAGCGCCCGGCCGTGCGTGCCGACGGCACCACCTGGACCTACCGGGAACTCGATGCCGCCGCCGGCCGGCTCGCCCGCCTGCTCGTCGCCGCCGGGGTGGGCCCGGACGTGCGCGTGGCCCTCGCGCTGCCCCGCTCGGCGGAGTCGGTGCTCGCCGTGTGGGCGGTCGCCAAGGCCGGCGGCGCCTTCGTGCCCGTCGACCCGGCGTATCCGGCCGAGCGCATCGCGCACATGCTCGGCGACTGCGGTGCCACGCTCGGGCTGACCACGACCGCGCACCGGTCCGCGCTGCCCGGCGCGCTCACCTGGCTCGAGCTCGACGACCCGGCGCTGCGGGCCGCATCCGCCGCCGAATCCGCCGCGCCGTTGACCGACGCGGACCGGACCCGGCCGCTGCATCCCGACCACGCCGCCTACCTGATCTACACCTCCGGCTCGACCGGCACCCCGAAGGCCGTCACGGTCACCCACCGCGGGTTGGCGAACATCGTTCGCGCCCAGGGTGATTCGCTCGCGGTCGGACCGGACGCGCGGGTCCTCGGCTTCGCCTCGCCGAGCTTCGACGCGGCGATCTTCGAACAACTGGCCGCGTTCGGCTCCGGGGGCTGCCTGGTGTCGGTTCCGGCCGGCGTCGTCGGCGGCGCCGAACTCGCCACGCTGCTCGATGCCGAGCAGGTGACGCACATGGTCCTCACGCCGTCGGTGCTCTCGACGCTGGAGCCGGCGGCATTGACGTCGGTCGAGGTGCTGGCGGTGGCCGGGGAGGCGGTCGGAGCCGAGTTGGTCGAGCGGTTCGCCGGGGGGCGGACGATGCTGAACCTGTACGGGCCGACGGAGGCGACGATCTGGGCGACGGCGGGACCGCTGGCGCCGGGACGGGCGGTGACGATCGGATCGGCCGTGCGCGGAGTGACGCCGCTGGTGCTCGACGGGCGGTTGCGGCCGGCCCCGGTGGGCGTGGTGGGGGAGTTGTACCTGGCCGGGGACGGGCTGGCGCGGGGCTATCACGGGCGGGCGGGGTTGACCGCGGGCCGGTTCGTGGCGCATCCGCAGGTCCCGGGGGCGCGGATGTATCGCACCGGCGACCTGGTGCGGTGGGTGCGGGCCGGGGGCCGGCTCGAACTCGAGTACCTCGGCCGGGGTGATCATCAGGTCAAGGTCCGCGGGATGCGGGTCGAGGTCGGGGAGATCGACGCGGTGCTGGCCGGGTTGTCGCAGGTGGACTATGCGGTGACGGTGGGCCGGACCGGTCCGGCCGGGTCGCCGGTGCTGGTGTCGTACGTGCTGGCGGCGCCGGGCTGCGAGCTCGAGGCCGAGCCGCTGCGGGCGCAGGTGGCCGAGCTGCTGCCCGCCCATCTCGTGCCGGCGGCGGTCGTCGTGCTCGACGCGGTGCCGCTGACCCCGGTGGGCAAGCTGGACCGGGCGGCGCTGCCCGAGCCGGTGTTCGCGGCCGGCTCGGGGCGCGCTCCGCGCACACCGACGGAGGAGGCGGTGGTCGCCGCGTTCGCGCAGGTGCTCGGCCTCGCGCAGGTCGGGATCGACGATTCGTTCTTCGACCTGGGCGGCAACTCCCTCGACGCCACCCGCGTCGTCGCCCGCCTGAACTCCGCGGGCTCCGCCCTGGCGGTGCGCGACCTGTTCGAGGCGCCCACCCCCGCGGGGCTCGCCGTGCGGCTGCTCGAGCGTCCCGCCCCGCGGATCGCCCTCACGGCCCGGCCCCGGCCGGCCCGCGTGCCCCTCGGCCCGGCGCAGCAGCGCATGTGGGTGCTCAACCAGCTCGACCCCACCTCCGCGGCGTACAACATCCCGGTGGCGCTGCGCCTGTCCGGGCTCCTCGACGCCGCGGCCCTGACCACGGCATGGCGGGACGTGACCGACCGGCACGAGAGCCTGCGCACCGTGTTCCCCGCCGACGCGGAAGGCCCGCACCAGGTGGCCGTCGACGCCGGCGTCCCCCTCGACCTCACCGAGGCACCTGCCGACGTGTATGCCGCCGTGGCGGGCTTCGCCGGGGCCGGCTTCGACCTGACCGTGGACCTGCCGGTGCGGGCCCGGGTGCTGCGCCTGGGCGCGGAGGAGCACGTGCTGGTGCTGGTGCTGCACCACATCGCCGCGGACGGGGTGTCGGTGGCGCCGCTGGCCCGGGACCTGATCGCCGCGTACGCCGCCCGGACCGCGGGTGCGGCCCCGGCGTGGGCGCCGCTGCCGGTGCAGTACGCCGACTACACGCTGTGGCAGCGCGACATCCTCGGCGACGAGACCGATCCGCAATCGACGGCCGCGCAACAGCGCGAATTCTGGGTGGAGACCCTCGCCGGGCTCCCGGACCGCATCACCCTGCCCACCGACCGGCCGCGCCCGGCCGTGCAGTCCATGGCGAGCGCCGACATGGACCTCGCCGTCGACGCCGACGTGCACGCCCGGCTGCGGGCCGTCGCCGCCACCGAACACGCCACGATGTTCATGACCCTGCACGCCGCGCTCGCGGCGCTGCTGTCCCGCCTCGGCGCCGGCGACGACATCGCGGTGGGCACCGCGGTGGCCGGCCGCGGCGCCGCCGAACTCGACGACCTGGTCGGGATGTTCGTCAACACCGTGGTCCTGCGCACCGCGGTGCGGCCGGACGTCGCCTTCGCCGACCTGGTGGCGCAGGTGCGCGAGGCCGACCTGGCCGCCTTCGCCCACGCCGACCTGCCGTTCGATCAGGTGGTCGAGGCGGTGCGCCCGGCCCGGTCCACCGCGCACCACCCGCTGTTCCAGGTCTCGCTCGCGCTGGCGAACTTCGAGGAGCCGGAGCTCGAGGTCGCGGGCCTGCGCATCGAGCTGCAGGACGTCGCCCACGAGGCCTCACCCTTCGACCTGAGCCTGACACTGCGCGAACGCACGACCGCCGACGGCGAACCCGCCGGTCTCGAGGTGACGCTCGGTTACGCCACCGACCTGTTCGACGACGGCACCGCGCGGACCCTCGCCGCCCGCTTCGGCCGGCTGCTGACGGCGGTCGCCGAGAATCCGCACGCCGCGATCGGCGACGTCGACCTGCTCGACGCGCAGGAGGCCGACGACCTGCGCACCAGCGCGGGCCCGCAGCCCGTCACCCCGGTGACCCTGCCCGAGCTGCTGCACGCCGCCGCGGCCGCGCGACCCGACGCCGTCGCCGTGGTCACCGACGACCGGCAGGTCACCTATCGCGAGCTCGACGCCCGCGCGGCGCTGCTCGCCGACGCGCTCACCGCGCGCGGCGCCGGTCCCGGCACCCTCGTCGCCCTGGCACTGACCCGATCGTTCGAATCGGTGCTCGCGGTCTGGGCGGTCGCACGGACCGGAGCGGCGTTCGTGCCCGTCGACCCGCGGCACCCGCAGGAACGGATCGAGTACATGCTCGCCGATTCCGGGGCCGTCCTGGGCGTCACCGTGACCGCGCACCACGACCGCCTGCCCGGCTCGGTCGGGTGGCTGGTGCTCGACGGCCCGGACGCCGACACGCGTCTCGCACTCGTCCCGCAGCGGCCGCGCGTCGCGGCCGTGCACGTGGACGATCCCGCCTACCTGATCTACACGTCCGGCTCGACCGGCACCCCGAAGGCGGTCGCCGTCACCCACCGCGGACTGGGCAACCTCGTCGCCGCGCAGCGGGAAACCCTGGCGCTGACCGCGCAGGCCCGGATCGCGCACATCGCCTCGCCGAGCTTCGACGCCGCGGTGTTCGAACAGCTCGCCGCGTTCGCGGTCGGCGCGCGGCTCGTGGTCGTACCGCCCACGGTGGTCGGCGGCGCCGAACTCGCCGACCGGCTTCGCGCGGCCCGGGTCAGCCACCTCGTCGTCACCCCCGCCGCGTTGTCGACGCTGGAGCCGGCGGCATTGACGTCGGTCGAGGTGCTGGCGGTGGCCGGGGAGGCGGTCGGAGCCGAGTTGGTCGAGCGGTTCGCCGGGGGGCGGACGATGCTGAACCTGTACGGGCCGACGGAGGCGACGATCTGGGCGACGGCGGGACCGCTGGCGCCGGGACGGGCGGTGACGATCGGATCGGCCGTGCGCGGAGTGACGCCGCTGGTGCTCGACGGGCGGTTGCGGCCGGCCCCGGTGGGCGTGGTGGGGGAGTTGTACCTGGCCGGGGACGGGCTGGCGCGGGGCTATCACGGGCGGGCGGGGTTGACCGCGGGCCGGTTCGTGGCGCATCCGCAGGTCCCGGGGGCGCGGATGTATCGCACCGGCGACCTGGTGCGGTGGGTGCGGGCCGGGGGCCGGCTCGAACTCGAGTACCTCGGCCGGGGTGATCATCAGGTCAAGGTCCGCGGGATGCGGGTCGAGGTCGGGGAGATCGACGCGGTGCTGGCCGGGTTGTCGCAGGTGGACTATGCGGTGACGGTGGGCCGGACCGGTCCGGCCGGGTCGCCGGTGCTGGTGTCGTACGTGCTGGCGGCGCCGGGCTGCGAGCTCGAGGCCGAGCCGCTGCGGGCGCAGGTGGCCGAGCTGCTGCCCGCCCATCTCGTGCCGGCGGCGGTCGTCGTGCTCGACGCGGTGCCGCTGACCCCGGTGGGCAAGCTGGACCGGGCGGCGCTGCCCGAGCCGGTGTTCGCGGCCGGCTCGGGGCGCGCTCCGCGCACACCGACGGAGGAGGCGGTGGTCGCCGCGTTCGCGCAGGTGCTCGGCCTCGCGCAGGTCGGGATCGACGATTCGTTCTTCGACCTGGGCGGCAACTCCCTCGACGCCACCCGGGTCTGCGATCGGCTCGGCGCCGCCCTCGGGACCACCGTGCCGGTGATCCAGCTGTTCTCGGCGCCCACCCCGGTGGCCCTGGCCGCCCGCATCGAGGCCGCGGACACCGCCGGGCAGCCGGACTCACCGTTCGCGGTGCGGCTGCCGCTGCGCACCGAGGGCGACGGCGCCCCGCTGTTCTGCGTGCATCCGGCGGCCGGACTGGCCTGGTGCTACGCCGGGCTCGCCGCGCAACTCGCCCCCGGACGGCCGGTGTACGGACTGCAGTCCCCGCATCTCGAAGGCCTCGAGGACGCCCCGGAAACGATCGCCGCGTACGCCGAGCGATACGTCGACGAGATCCGCGCGGTCCAACCCAGCGGCCCGTACCACCTGCTCGGCTGGTCCCTCGGCGGATTCATCGCCCACGCCGTCGCCGCGCGGCTGCGCGAGACCGGCGAGGAGGTGGCGCTGCTCGCGCTGCTCGACGCGGACCTGATCGCCCGCGACGTTGCCGCGCCGGAACCGCTGACGGTCGGCGAACTCGTCGCCACCCTCGGTTCGTCGCTGGGCCTGCCCGACGCCGATCCGGCGCTGACGGCGGCCGAGGCCGCCGCGCTGATCCGGACCCACACCGGGGCCCCCGTCGACGCCGGTCACCTCGACCGGATGACCGCCGCCTACAACGGCTCGGCATCGCTGCTCGCCGGGTACCGGCCGCCGCTCTACGACGGCGATCTCGTCTTCGTCACCGCGACGGCCGACAAGACGCACCATGCCGGGGGCTTCGCCGGCTGGGGGCCCTACGTCACCGGCGCGATGCACAACCACCTGCTCGACGTCGAGCACGACCGGATGACCGCACCCGACGCGGTGCCCGCCCTGGCCGCGGTGCTCGATCGGCACCTCGGCGACGACCGGTACCTCGCCGCGTCCTGATCCCGCAGTCCACCCCTTCCGAACGGAGCACCATGTCCCCCTCGACCCCAGCCGTCCTCGTCGACGCCGTCACCAAGAGCTTCGGGCCGGTCCCGGCCCTGTGCGGCGTGAGCTTCACCGCCGAGGCCGGCGAGGTCCTCGGCGTCCTCGGCCCCAACGGCGCCGGCAAGACCACCACCGTGAACATCCTGTCCACCCTGCTGCGGCCGGATTCCGGTCGCGCCGTCGTCGCCGGCCACGACGTCGTCGCCGACGCGGCCGGGGTGCGCCGCGCGGTGATGCTCACCGGCCAGTACGCCGCCCTCGACGATATGCTCACCGGCTTCGAGAACCTGGTCCTGTTCGCCCGGCTGCTCGGGCTGCGGCGCCGCGCGGCTCGCGCCCGGGCGCGGGAACTGCTCGCCGAATTCGACCTCGAGGACGCCGCCGACCGGCGGGTCGGCAAGTACTCCGGCGGCATGCGCCGCCGCATCGACATCGCCTGCGGGCTCGTCGTCCCGCCCCAGGTGGTGTTCCTCGACGAGCCGACCACCGGGCTCGATCCGCGCAGCCGCCAACGGGTCTGGGACCTGATCGCCGGATTCAAATCCCAGGGCGTCACCACGCTGCTCACCACGCAGTACCTCGAGGAGGCCGACCTGCTCGCCGACCGGATCGTCGTCATCGACCGGGGCACCGTCGTCGCCGAGGGCACCCCCGCCCAGCTGAAGCAGCGCGTCGGCGCCACCTTCTGCGAGGTCGTCCCGGTGCGGGTGGCCGACGTGCCGGCCGTGGCGCACGTGCTCGGCCGGTTCGCGCCGGCCGCGGCGATCGAGGTCGCCGCCGACCGTGTCACGATCCCCGCGCCGCACGGCGCCGGCACCTTGGCGCAGGTCGCCACCGCCGTCGCCGCCCACGGCGTCGCCGTCTCCGACATCGCGCTGCGGCGACCGTCGCTGGACGAGGTCTTCCTCGCCCTCACCGCCGCCCGGCCGCGATTCGAGGTGGTGGCATGACCACGACGACCGTCGCACCGGTTCCCTCGCCGCTCTACCAGTGGTGGGTGCTGTCCGTACGCACCCTGATCCCGGCGATCCGCGGCGGCGAACTCGTCACCGCGCTCGTCGCGCCGCTCGTGTTCACCGTCGGGTTCTACGTGCCGCTGCAACGCGTGATCGCCCTGTTCACCGGCGGAACCGTCGATTACGGGCAGTTCCTGATGCCGCTGATCGCGTTGCAAGCCGTGTCCTTCACCGCGATCTCCGCCGCCTTCCTGGCCGCGACCGACGCGGTGCACGGCATCGACCGCCGCTTCGCGACGATGCCGATCGCGGCGGCCGTGCCGCTCGCCGCGCGCCTGTCCGCGAGCGCCGTCAAGTGCGCGCTGTCGCTCTCGGCGGCGATCGGCTGCGGGCACGTGATCGGGTTCCGGTTCGCCGGAACCGCCGCAGCCGTCGGGTTCTGCGCACTCGCGCTGACCGTCGGGATGGTCCTCACGCTCGGCGCCGACGTGATCGGCACCCTGTTCCGCAGCCCGGAAGCCACGACCCAGGCACTGATGCTGCCGCAGCTCGTGCTCGGGATGCTCTCCTGCGGCTTCGTCCCGATCGACCAGTTTCCGGCCTGGATCCAGCCGTTCGTCCGCAACCAGCCCGTCTCACAGTTCGCGTCGAGCCTGCGCGGTCTCGCCGACGGCACCGCCACCGCCACCGCGCTGACGCCGACGCTGCTGTGGCTCGGCGGGATCCTTCTGGTCGTCGTCCCCCTGGCGGCCCGCACGAATCGGAGACAGCGATGAGCACCACCGTGACCGCACCCGAGAACTCGGTACCCGCTCTCGTCAGGCACACCTGGCTGCAGGCGGGGCGCCTGCTCACCCGGTGGCGCAGGGATCCGATGACGATGCTGCAGAGCCTCGCCTACCCGGTGCTGCTGCTGCTCATGCTCGAGGCGGTGCTCGGCCGGCAGGTCTCGGCGTTCGCCGGGCACGACGCCCTGTATGGGACGGTGCCGATGGTCGTCGTGATGAGCGCCCTGCTCGGCTCGCTGGCCGGCGCCGTCACGCTCGGCCGCGAATGCGCGGCCGGGCTGCCCGCGCGGCTGTGGGTGCTGCCCGTCCACCGGGCGTCGGCGCTGGCGTCGCGGTTCCTCGCCGAGGCGGTGCGCATCGCCGTGACCACCGTCGTCATCGTCGCCGCCGGCTTCGTCCTCGGCTTCCGCTTCCAGCGGGGCCCGCTCGCCGCGATCGGCTTCCTGGCGGTGCCGGTGCTGTTCGGGGTGGCGTTCGCCGCGCTGGTCACCGCGGCCGCGCTCATGGCCGCGAAAACCGTTGTCATCGAATCGATCTCGCTGCTGTGCACGCTGATGCTGTTCTTCAACCCGGGGTTCGTGCCGATCGGTGCGTACCCGGAGGTGCTTGCGCCGGTGATCCGCAACCAGCCCATGACGAGTGCCGTCGAGACGATGCAGGCGCTCGCCCTCGGTGGCGCCGTCCAGGGGCCGCTGTTGCGCACCGTGGCCTGGTCGGTCGCCCTGCTCGCGGTGTGCGCCGTGCCGGTGATCCGCGGTTACCGGCGGGCACTGTGACCGGATCCGACGGCGCGCCGGTGACAGTGACCCCGTCGGGGTGGCGAATCCGCCACCTGGGGTGGCTGTTACCCGCCGCGCCCGCGCGGGAGTATCGATGCAGCGAACACACCGAATCCCGAAGGGAGGCATCATGACCGCCGTTGCCGAACCAGGCACCACCGACTCCGAACTGCCCCGTCTGCGCGCCGACATCGACGGCCTCGACGCCGAGCTCCTCGCCGTGGTGCGGCGCCGCATCGCGCTCGAACGACGGATCGGGCAGCTCCGGGTCGGGACGGGCGCGCCCCGCGTCACCCACGCCCACGACATGAGCGTGATCCGCCGATACGCCGCGGAGCTCGGCGAGGACGGCACGGCCCTGGCCCTGGTCCTGCTGCGCCTGCGTTAGCGGTGCGGGGCAGTCCCGGGTCCACACCCACAATCCGCAGAGCCGCCCGCTCGCCGTCCGAGAGATCGCCCGCCGTCGCGCCGCGCGCAAGGTCTCGCCGCCCGGAAGGCGACGTCCCGCACCGTGATCATCGCCGGCTCGTCGAAGCGTCGGCGCCTGCCGGATTCGAGGAGCCGGTGCACCCGCTCGGACCGGAGCAGGTTCGCATGCTCCTCCTCGAAACGCCCGGCTCCGTTGCCGGCGCACCGCCGAGCTGCTCGTACGGCCTTGCGGGCGAGCAGCTGACAGACCCGGTCCGGCATGGGCTCCGCGCCGCGGAGCCGGCGCCCGGCGGTCGCGACGTCGAGTGGCCTCGCGACGGCGTGGGCGCGCATCGCCTCCGCCACATCAGCGACCCGAAGCCCCAAGGTGGCTGATACCGCGACCGGGCACAACGCGCGATCGGCACGGGCTTTCGCTTTCCGGGCAGACCGACGATCTCCCGTGGTACTCATCGGTTACCTCCTGCCCCTGCCGGAGAGCGAGGCCGACACTGCCACGACGTCCTCCGTCAGCTCCTCTACCAACGCTGTAGCGCCCCTGTCGCGCAGTACCTCGGCGGTGGCCCCGACCGGTGACAAGCACCGCTCGGTCCGGGCCACGCCACGCCGAAGGGGGGACCCCTCCCGCCACACGACCCTGGGGTAACCCCAGGTCGGATGACCCAGACGTACCGGGGGATCGCATATCGAGCTCCGGTGGTCACGGTCTACGAGTTCGATGGGTCGGCCCGGATCCACCGGCTCCGCTCGTACTACGACAAGCTGGCCATCGAAGAGCAGATCGCCGCGAGTCTTCCCGGGATCAAGGGATGGCTGTTGCGTAAGGTGACGCGCGTCCTCCTCGCGCAAGGGCGCACAGGCCTCGAGACCCCCACGGGGCCACCGCCGACCGGTGTGGGCTGAACCGCCGGCTCGTCCCGGTCGCCGGGTCCCTCGGCCGGCGTCGCCGGCCGAGGGCCGTCCACCCCCAGGAGGAGAATTCTTAATCGCGGGCCAGCGCCGCAACGGGAAGATCCGCGAACACCTCCGCCGGCGACACCGTTCCCGACAGCCGCCGCCCGGTGAGCCGATCGACCCAGAGTCCCGGCGGCAGGTCGAGCGTCGTGTCGCCCCACCCGGTTTCCTCCAGCGTGACAGTGTGCCGCGACGCGAGCGCCACCACGTCGACCTCCTCGGCCGCCGGGCCCCGCCCGAACCCGATCAGGTGACCGGCGGCCGGCCCCGACGCGGACAGCGGAACGTAGGCCCCGCCGACGAAGCTCGCCGGCCGCTCGCGGCGCAGGCGCAGCGCCGTCCGCACCACGGCGAGCTTCGCGGTGCCGGCGTCGTCCACGGCCGGCGGTGCGTCCTGTGCGAGCAGCCGGCGTCTGGTGGCGAAGTCCACGGGCCGCCGGTTGTCCGGGTCGACGAGCGAGTCCTCCCACAGTTCGGTGCCCTGGTACACGTCGGGGATGCCGGGTCCGAGCAGCTGCAGCAGCTTCTGCCCGAGCGAATCGGCGGAGAAATGAGGGGTCAGGGACGAGACGAACTCGGTCAGTGACGCGCCGACCGGCCCGTCGCACACCGCGTCGAGCCAGGCCGCCACCGCGCCCTCGAACTCCTCGTCCACCTCGGTCCAGGTGGTGCGCAAGCCGTTCTCCCGCAACGCCTTACGGGCGTACTCGCGCAGCCGCGACCGCAGTTCCCCGGTCACCACGCCGTCGCGCGGCCACGCGCCGAACAGGTTCTGCCACAGGAACAGCCCGGTGGCGGCGTCCGGCGGCGGGGCGACGGATTCCAATTCGGACAGGCACGCCGCCCACAGCTGCGGCACCTGGGAGAGCACCCCGATGCGGGCGCGGACGTCCTCGCCCCGCTTGGTGTCGTGCGTCGACAGCGACGTCATCGCCCGCGGCCACCGCCGCGCCCGCTCCGCCCACGCCAGGTGGAACTCGGCGACGGGCAACCCGAACCGTCCCGGGTGGCCACCGACCTCCTGCAGCGACACCAGCCGCGCCGCCCGGTAGAACAGGCAGTCCTCGACGGCCTTCGCCGTCGCGGCGCCGCACACCTGGCCGAACCGGGCCCCCGCCTCTCCGCCGCGGGCCAGGGCCCGGGCCAGCACCTCGAGGGCGGGTTCGAGCGCGGCGTCGGCGCGGGCGCGGTCACCCAGGATGCGGGGCAGCATCCCGCCCAGCGACGCATAGTCCGACCGGTACACGGGCAGTTCCGCCGCCACCGCGATCACGGCGTCGCGCAGCCGCTCGTCCGGGCAGGTCGCATCGGCGGCATCTCGCCGCACGGCCCGCACCAGCCGGCGCACCTCCGGCGCCAGCCCCGTCTGCAGCACCGCGCGCTTGATCTGCTTCTCCTGCGCGTGCAGCCACTCCGCGTCGCCGGGGGTGCCGGTGCGGTCGAGTGACAGCGCGTTCAGGTCCTTCTCGCCCCGCGGATCGAGGAACACCGCACCGACCTCGCCGAGCGCGTCGTAGCCCGTGGTGCCGTCGACGGGCAGGGTCGGGTCGAGCGGTTCGCCGTCGCCGAGAATCTTCTCGATCACCAGCCACCGGTCCGGGCCGACGAGCCCGCGCAGCCGCCGCAGGTAGCCGGTCGGGTCGGCCAGGCCGTCGGGATGGTCCACGCGGACGCCGTCGGTGAGGTCGTCGTCCATCCACGACGCCACCTGGGCATGCACCGCGTCGAACACCGCGGGATCCTCCACCCGCACCGCGGCGAGGTCGTCGACGGTGAAGAACCGGCGGTACCCGATCAGGCCGCTGTCCCACGGCACCAGCCGATACGCCTGCCGCGCATGTACTTCCGCTCCGGTCCCGGCGTCGGTGCCCGGGGCGACGGGGAAGCGCCGCTCGTAGTAGGCCAGCGTCGGCTCGTCGCCGGTGCGGTCGACGGTCAGCTCCTCGACGTCGGCCGCCGAACCCAGCACGGGCAGGGCGATCCGGCCGTCGGTGCCGTTGTCCGCGGCCCAGTCGACGTCGAAGTAGGTCGCGTACCGCGAGTCGCGGCCGTGCCGCAGCACGTCCCACCACCACGGGTTCTCGCGGGGATCGCCGACGCCGACGTGGTTGGGCACGATGTCGATCAGCAGACCCATCCCGCGGGAGCGGACCTCGCGGGCGAGGGCCTCGAGGCCCGCGCGGCCGCCGAGCGCCGCCGACACCGTGGTCGGGTCCACCACGTCGTAGCCGTGGGTCGATCCGGCCGCGGCGCTGAGCACGGGGGACAGGTACACGTGTGAGACCCCGAGCGCCTCGAGGTAGTCCACGAGCGCGATCGCGTCCGCGAAGGTCGTCCCGTCGCCGGTGAGCTGCAGCCGATACGTCGACGACACCGGGCGCGGGCTCATGCGGTCCTCCGCAGCACCAGCAGCGAACGGGCCTGCACCCGCACCGACCCCCCGGCGGTCACGACCTGTTCGCGCAGTCCGTCCGGCACGTCCGTGTCCAGCGCCACCGACCATTCCTGTGCGTGCGGCCCGTCGGGGGTGACGAAGTCGATCGGCTCGTCGTGGGCGTTGAAGCACAGCAGGAACGAATCGTCGACGACGCGTTCGCCGCGCTGGTTCGGCTCGTGGATGCCCTCGCCGTTGAGGAACACCGACAGCGACTTGCCGAACCCGCTGTCCCAGTCCTCCGGGGTCATCTCCTCGCCCGCCGGGGTGCGCCAGGCGATGTCGCGGGACTGCTCGCCGCTGCGGATCGGCCGGCCCTCGAAGAACCGCCGCCGCCGGAACACCGGGTGCGACCGGCGCAGGGCGATCACGTTGCGGGTGAAGTCCAGCAGGTCCGCGTTCGTCTCCGCGAGCGACCAGTCCATCCAGGACAGCTCGTTGTCCTGGCAGTAGACGTTGTTGTTGCCCTGCTGCGTGCGCCCGAACTCGTCGCCGTGCGCGATCATCGGGGTGCCCTGGGAGAGCATCAGCGTCGCCAGGATGTTGCGGCTCTGCCGCTGCCGCAGGGCCAGCACCTCCGGGTCGTCGGTGGGGCCCTCGGCGCCGCAGTTCCACGACCGGTTGTGCGACTCGCCGTCCATGTTGTTCTCGCCGTTGGCGTCGTTGTGCTTCTCGTTGTAGGAGACGAGGTCGGCGAGGGTGAAGCCGTCGTGCGCGGTGACGAAGTTGATCGAGGCGCTCGGGCGGCGGCCGGTGGCCTCGTACAGGTCCGACGAGCCGGTGAGCCGGGAGGCGAACTCGCCGAGAGTGGCCGGTTCACCGCGCCAGTAGTCGCGGACCGTGTCGCGGTACTTGCCGTTCCACTCGGTCCACAGGCCGGGGAAGTTCCCCACCTGGTAGCCGCCCTCGCCGACGTCCCACGGTTCGGCGATCAGCTTGACCTGCGAGACGATCGGATCCTGCTGCACCAGGTCGAAGAACGCGGACAGCCGGTCCACGTCGTGCAGTTCGCGGGCCAGGGTGGAGGCCAGGTCGAAGCGGAAGCCGTCGACGTGCATCTCGGTCACCCAGTAGCGCAGCGAATCCATGATCAGCTGCAGGGTGTGCGGGTGGCGGGCGTTGAGGCTGTTGCCGGTGCCGGTGTAGTCCATGTAGTAGGACTTGTCGTCGTCGACCAGCCGGTAGTAGGCGGCGTTGTCGATGCCGCGGAACGAGATGGTCGGTCCCAGGTGGTTGCCCTCCGCGGTGTGGTTGTAGACCACGTCGAGGATCACCTCGATGCCTGCCTCGTGGTAGGCGCGCACCATCGCCTTGAACTCGGCGACGACGCCGCTCGGGTTGCTCGCCGACGAGTAGTCCAGGTGCGGGGCCAGGAAGCCGAAGGTGTTGTAGCCCCAATAGTTCCGCAGCCCACGGTCCAGCAGGACCTGATCGTGCATGAACTGGTGCACGGGCATCAGTTCGATCGCGGTGACCCCGAGGCTCTGCAGATGGTCGATGATCACCGGGTGCGCCAGTCCGGCGTAGGTGCCGCGCAGCTGCTCCGGCACGCCGGGATGGGTCGCGGTCATGCCCTTCACGTGGGCTTCGTAGATGACGGTCTCGTAGTAGGGCCGGCGCGGGTGCCGGTCGGAGGCCCAGTCGAAGAACGGGTTGATCACCACGGTCGTCATCGTGTGCCCGAGCGAATCGAGCTGCGGGAAATCGGGATTCGCCGGTGCGGCGGGCTCGGGGGCGGACTCGGCCGCCGTGTCGTCCCCGGCCCCGTCGTCCCCGGTCCCGTCGCCCTCGGTCTCGCCGGACCCGGTCCCGTCCGAGTCGTCCGCCTCGTCGGCGGTCGTGTCCCCGGCGGCCTCGGCGCCGGCGTCCTCCGCGGCCCGGGCCGCCGGCTCCGGCGCCGACTGTGCCTCCTCGGCTCCTGCCGAATGCTCCGGTTCGGACGGTGCGTCCTCGGCCCCGACCATCGCGTACGAGAACAGGGACGCATCGCCGTCGAACGCGCCGTCGTAGGCCTTGCCGTAGGGGTCGAGCAGCAGCTTGCTCGGATCGCAGCGCAGACCCTGCGCCGGGTCGTAGGGGCCGTGCACCCGGTAGCCGTAGCGCTGGCCGGGGGTCACCGTGGGCAGGTAGACGTGCCAGACGTTGCCGTCGACCTCCTCGATCGGCACGCGGGTCTCGGTGCCGTCCTTGGCGATCAGGCACAGTTCGACCTTCTCGGCGACCTCGGAGAAGAGGGCGAAGTTCGTGCCCGCCCCGTCGTAGGTCGCGCCGAGCGGATATGCGCTCCCCGGCCACACCGGGATGTCGGCCGGGAGGGCCTCCGTGGACGTGCTCGGCTCGGTGGGTTCCATGACCGCAACCCTAACCGGATCGACGGTCGCGTACGGGGCGAGCGATCCTCCCCGGCACGGGCGACGATCGGCCCCGGGGCGGGGACGCCTACAGTCGATCCTCGTGACCGTTCGTCGTCTGAGTCCCGACCGGGTCGCCGCGCTCGACGCGGCGCACCTGTGGCACCCCTACGGAGCCGTCCCTGCATCGACCGCGCCGCTCGTGGTCGACGAGGCGCACGGGACCCGGCTGCGGCTGGCCGACGGCCGGGAACTCGTCGACGGCATGAGCTCGTGGTGGGCCGCCGTGCACGGATACCGCCACCCGGTCCTCGACGCGGCGGTCACGCAGCAGCTGGGCCGGATGAGCCACGTCATGTTCGGGGGCCTCACCCACGAGCCGGCCGCGCGGCTCGCGGAGCTGCTCGTGGAGATCACCCCCGACGGTCTGGACAAGGTCTTCCTCGCCGATTCCGGGTCGGTGTCGGTGGAGGTCGCGGTCAAACTCGCATTGCAGTATCAGCGCGCGGCCGGCAGGCCGGGACGTCACCGGCTCATGACGTGGCGCGGCGGCTACCACGGCGACACGTTCGCGCCGATGAGCGTGTGCGACCCCGAGGGCGGCATGCACTCGATGTGGACCGGCGTGCTGCAGCGGCAGGTGTTCGCCCCGGCGCCGCCCCGCGAGTTCGATCCGGCGTACGTCGCCGAGTTCGAAGCGCTGCTCGAAGCCCATACGGACGAGCTGGCCGCCGTGATCGTCGAGCCGGTGGTCCAGGGGGCGGGCGGGATGCGCTTCCACGACCCCCGCTATCTGAACGAGCTGCGCCGGATGTGCGACGCACACGGGCTGCTGCTGATCTTCGACGAGATCGCCACCGGGTTCGGCCGTACCGGGGAGCTGTTCGCCGCCGACCACGCGGCCGTCGCGCCGGACGTCATGTGCGTCGGCAAGGCGTTGACCGGTGGCTATCTGACCCTGGCCGCGGTGCTGTGCACATCGGCCGTCGCCGAAGTGGTCAGCGCGGGCGAGGGCGGCGGCATCATGCACGGCCCGACGTTCATGGGCAATCCGCTCGCGTGCGCGGTTGCCGTCGCTGCCGTGGAGTTGCTGCTGTCACGGGATTGGCGCGGCGAAGTGGCCGCGCTGACCGCCGGCCTCGAGGCGGGCCTGGCGCCGGCGCGGGAGCTGCCGGGCGTGGTGGACGCGCGGGTGCTCGGCGGCATCGGCGTGCTCGAACTGGACCGGCCGGTGGACATGGGCGCCGCGACGGCGGCCGCCGTCGCGGCCGGAGTGTGGCTGCGCCCGTTCCGCAACCTGATCTACGCGATGCCGCCCTACGTCTGCAGCGCCGACGACGTGCAGAGGATCGCCGCGGGGATGTGCGCGGCGGCCCGGGCCTGATCCGGCCCGGCACGCCGGGTCACGAGCGGGGAACTCGCGGGGCGGCGGTCACCGCCGGCAGCCACCGCACGGGGAGGAATCGGCCGCCCGGAGCGTCACTTGAACAGTGTTCAGGTATGGTCTGCCGACATGACCGCCTTCGCCAGCCTCCAGTGGCTCGACGACGTCGCCGACGCCCGTCGCGCGGCGGGCCTGCGCCGCACCCTGCATCCGCGCACCCCGGCACCGGGCACCGTCGACCTCGCCTCCAACGACTACCTCGGGCTCGTCCGGCACCCCGAGGTCCTCGCCGCCGCGACCGCCGCGCTGCGCCGGTGGGGCGGCGGCGCCACCGGATCCCGCCTCGTCACGGGCACCACCAGCGAGCACGAACTGCTCGAGCGTGAACTCGCCGAGTTCACCGGCGCCGAGTCCGGCCTCGTATTCGCCAGCGGCTACGCCGCCAACCTCGGCGCCGTCACCGCCCTCGCCGACCGCGACACCCTCGTGGTCTCCGACGCGGGTTGCCACGCGTCCCTGGTCGACGCATGCCGGCTGACCCGCGCGCGGGTGCAGATCGCCCCGCACACCGACGTCGACTTCGTGCGGACGGCCCTCGCCACCCGCACCGAGCGGCGCGCCCTCGTGCTCACCGACTCCGTGTTCAGCGCCGACGGAGACCTCGCGCCGCTGCCGGAACTGCATGCGGCGTGCCGCGCGCACGGCGCACTGCTGCTCGTCGACGAGGCCCACGGGGTCGGAGTCCGCGGTGAGGGGGGCCGCGGACTCGTCCACGAGGCGGGTCTCGCCGGCGAACCCGACGTCGTGGTCACCGCCACGCTGTCGAAGTCCCTGGCCTCGCAGGGCGGCGTGGTCCTCGCCGATACCCGCGTGCGGGCCCACCTGATCGACGCCGCCCGCACCTTCATCTTCGACACCGGTCTCGCGCCCGCGGCCGTCGGCGCCGCCCGCGGTGCGCTGCGCGTGCTGCGCGACGAGCCGCAACGGGCCACCGCCGTGCTCGAACGGGCCGCCGACCTGGCCCGGATCACCGGCGTCGCCGCCCCCACGTCGGCGGTGGTGTCGGTGATCCTCGGTGACCCGCAGGTCGCGTTCGACGCCGCCCAGGCGTGCCGCAGCCGGGGCGTCCACGTCGGCTGCTTCCGGCCGCCGTCCGTCCCCGAGGGCACGTCCCGGCTGCGGCTGACCGCGCGCGCGAATCTCGGCGCCGACGAGCTCGCCCGCATCGAAAGCGTCCTCACCGACGTGCTGGCCGGGGTGCGGGCATGACCGTCCTGTGTGTGACCGGCACCTCCACCGAGGTGGGCAAGACCGTCGTCACGGCGGCCTACGCCGCCGTGGCCGCCGCGGCGGGCCTGCGGGTCGCCGTGTGCAAACCGGCGCAGACCGGCGTCGCCGACGACGCACCCGGCGACCTCGCCGAGATCGCCCGGCTCACCGGGCACCGGGTCCACACCGTCGAACTGGCCCGCTACCCGGAGCCGCTCGCACCGGACACCGCGGCGCGGCGCAGCGGGCGGCCGCCGCTGCACCTGCCCGACGTCGTCACCGCCGTGCGGGCACTCGCGGACGCGTACGACCTGGTGCTCGTCGAGGGGGCCGGCGGGCTGCTCGTCCGGCTGGGGGCGGACGGGTTCACCCTCCTCGACGTCGCCGCCGCGCTGAGCGCCCCCACCGTGGTGGTGGCGGCCCCCGCCCTGGGCACCCTGAACCACAGCGCGCTGACCGTCGCCGCGCTGCAGGCCGGCGGCGTCGAGTGCGCGGGCCTGGTGATCGGCGCGTGGCCGGAGCAGCCCGGTCTGGCCGAGCGGTGCAATCTGCAGGACCTGCCCGAGGTGACCGGCGTGCCCGTCGTCGGGCGTATCCCGGCGGGCAGTGGTGCCCTCGACGCCGTGGCCTTCGGCGAGCAGGCCGCACGCTGGCTGCCGGCCGACCGGACCGGGCTGCCGATGCGATCCTGACGCCCGTCGCGGCCCGCGCTCGGCGCCCCGGCACGTTTCCTGCAGGTGAACGAATGTGCGAAGACGGCGAGTTCGGGTAGGGTGTCCGATGCGGTTGAGACACCAGCCGTAGTGCCTGTGAGGTACGCGTTCCGACTACGCGTCCCTACGTCAGTGCTACGCAGTGCTCGTCGCGTTGGGTGTCGACTGCTGCGTTTCACCGACCGAGGCAGGACCGGAAGTCGGTGTAGGAGACAGCGCAGGCGATGACGGTGCTCGATCACCAGCAGTGGGAGACTGCCCGCATGCGGGCCGTTTCCCGCTACAACATTCTCGACACCCCGGCCGACGGCACGTTCGACCGGATCGCCCGACTGGCTGCGTCCTGGTTCGGCACCCCGATCGCCACGGTGACGATCGTCGACGAGGACCGCATCTGGTTCAAGGCCGCCCACGGCCTCGAGGGGGTGCGGCAGATCGACCGCGACCCGGGCCTGTGCGCCTCCGCGATTCTCTGCGACCGTCCCTATGTGGTGGCCGATGCCCGGACCGACCCGCGGACCGCGCAGAATCCCCTCGTCCAGGGCGAGCTGGGGGTGCGGTTCTACGCCGCCGCCCCCATCACCACCGCGGACGGCTACCGGCTCGGCACGGTCAACGTCCTCGACACCCGGCCCCGGGAGGTCTCCACCGCGGACCTGTCCGTCCTCGAGGACCTCGCGTCGGTGGTGATGGATCAGCTGGAGCTGCGGTTGTCGGCGCTGGCCACCGTCCGGGCCGAACGGGACCTGCGGCTGCAGGCCGAGCGCGACCGGCACGTGCTCGCCGAACTCGCCACGACCCTGCAGCGGACCCTGCTGCCGCCGTCGCTGCCGGCCATCGAGGGCATCGAGCTCGCGTGCCACTACCATGCGGCGTCCTCCCAGCAGGTCGGCGGCGACTTCTACGACGTGTTCCACCTCGGTGACGACAGGTGGGCGTTCTTCCTCGGGGATGTCGAGGGGCACGGGCCCGTCGCGGCCTCGGTCACCTCGCTGATCAGGTACACGCTGCGGGCGGCCGCCGTGCGATTCTCCGACCCGCGGCTGGCGCTGGCCGAACTCAACACCGTCCTGCTGCTCGACCCGCAGCAGCACCGGTTCTGCACCGTGATGCTCGGGATCATCGAACCGAACCTCGAGGGTCGCGAGGGCGCCCGGGTGACCCTCGCCACCGGCGGGCATCCGCCCGCGCTGCTGCTGCGGCGCTCGGGGGCGGTCTGCGCTGCGGTCGGCGTGCGCGGCATGCTGGTGGGCGCGCTGCCCGAGGCCCGCTTCGGAGCGTGCACCGTCGACCTCGAGCCGGGGGAAACGCTGCTGCTCTACACCGACGGACTCACCGAGGCCCGCCCCGACGGGCGGGAGATCTTCGGGGAGGAAAACGTCGTCGCATTCCTCTCCGCGCGAGTGCCGGACGCCACCCCGATCAGCCTCGTCGCCGAGCTTTCCGAATTGATTCCCAGCCTGCGGGCGCAGGACGACATCGCCCTGCTCGCCGTGGGTGTACCCCGTTGACTTCCGATCCCCGGATCGGACCCGCTATCGCACAGGAGGACAGAGTCTTGCATGATGGACAGATGAACGAAGCGACTTCCGAACAGCCGATCATGGCCGTATCCCAGACGTGGAGCGGCGACATCGCGGTGCTGTCGGTGGCCGGTGACGTGGATCTGGTCAGCGCCCCGCAGCTCGAGGAGGAAGCCGTCGCCACCCTGGGTAACGACAAGTGCCGGGGTCTGATCGTGGACCTGGGTGCCGTCAACTTCCTTGCCTCGGTGGGCATCGCCGTGCTGGTGGACCTGTCGAAGAAGACCGCCGGCACGATCCCCTACGCCGTCGTCGCGCAGGGCTCGGCCACCGCGCGGCCCCTGTCGCTGCTCGGGCTCGACGAGGTGTTCCCGATCCACAGCCGCCTCGACGAGGCGCTGGCCGCCCTGCAGGCCGACAAGGCCGGCACGGAGGCATGAGCCGACAAGGGCGGCAGGGAGGCATGAGCCGACAAGGGCGGCAGGGAGGCATGAGCCGACAAGGGCGGCAGGGAGGCATGAGCCGACAAGGGCGGCAGGGAGGCATGAGCCGACAAGGGCGGCAGGGAGGCATGAGCCGACAAGGGCGGCAGGGAGGCATGAGCCGACAAGGGCGGCAGGGAGGCATGAGCCGACAAGGGCGGCAGGGAGGCATGCGCCGGGCGGAGACCTGGCACGCCGGACACGAACCGGTCGGGGACCTGTCGACGACGAGGGAACGAGGATGCAGACGCGAGGCGTAGCACCAGCCTTTCTGACGACCGGACTGTACTACCGCGGCGTACGCGCCGAGGCCTCGCAGGTGACGATGCTGCGGCAGGCTCTCGATCGGTGGCTCAGCGGCCTGCGGCTCGCCGAGGTCGGTGGCCAGGATGTGCTGCTGGCCAGTTACGAGGCGCTCGCGAACGCGGTGGAGCACGCTTACGCCGACGGTGACGGCACGGTCGACCTCGAGGCGAAGTACTCGCCTCAGGACCGGTGCGTCGAGATCGTCGTCACCGATCGCGGGCACTGGCGGGAATCGGCCGTGCCGACCGCCGGGAGCTCGCGCGGGCACGGCCTGACGCTGATCCGGAACCTGGCCGCGGACACCGACCTGGCCGTCAATTCCGACGGCACCGTGGTGGCGATGCGCTGGCACCTGCCGCAGGAGGCCTCGGCCTTCTCGGGTTGATCCGGGCCGCCGGGGCGGCGTCTCCTGCTCGCCCGACGGCTGGTCGACCGAACGACTCCGGCCCCGGCGCACGACGCGCCGGGGCCGGAGTCGATTTCGTGGACGGAGTCAGGCCGGTTGCGGGTCCCGGCGGGCCCCGGCGTCACCGTTCAGGGCGAACACCGAGGTGCACACGGTCCCGGCGGGCACCGTGACGTCCCCGCGGGACCGGGTCACGGTGTCGCCGAGCAGGTCGTGTTCGACGAGTGCCTCGAGGATCCGTTCGGGGGCGTCGTGCACGCAGACGCAGGGGATGCCGGCGGCGCGCACGGACTGCATCGTCATCGCCTCGGCGGGAGAGCAGGCGCCGTCGAGCACCTCCTCGGTGACGATCGCGCACACCACCCGGCCCGGGGCGAAGGTGTCGGTGAAACCGAGTCCGTGGTGACGCGCCCACGTCCGCAGCTCGGCACCGCGGGCGCCGTCGAGCACCCGGGAGCAGTCACCGACGATCAGCAGTTCGCCGGCCGGTACCCCTTCGATCGATCCTGAACTCATCTGATCCCCTGCTTTCCACATCGACGTCGTCGACCTCATGCGCGCCCGGTGCTCGCCGACCGCTCGTCGGTGCGTGGTTCGGCGAACATCGCCTCGATGCGGCGCTTGATCTCCTCGGTACTCATGGCCGAGCCGGCCGAGGCCGTGGCGCGACGGGAAGCGGCGGAGGCGAACAAGGTGGTCTGCATGACGGTTTCGGTCCTTACTCTCTTCAGCGCGAGCTGTTTTCACACTGGCACCAAAGCTTTCCCGGATGCGGGATTTTCGAAACCTGTAGCAGAGATTTCACATTTCCTGGACTGAAATGTCCGGATCCGGGGCGGATAGGCCGCCCGGCGGGGCGTTTACGCGCCGATCGCCGGATTCGCATGTGTTGCCGCGCGAATGTCGTACTGTGATAGCTGTCACATCGAGTCGGCAGGTGTCGACGTGCCGACCGCCCTCTCGGAGGTACGAATGTCCACCACCGAAATGCAGGAACTGCACCGCACCATCGGTCACCTTCGGCACTGCCTGACCTCGCTCCGGTCGAGGTACGGCGACGCCGCTGCGGTGCGCCGCCTGATCAACGACGTGGACCGGCTCGACATCGACGCGCAGGATCTGGCGGCCTCGCCGCCGCGCGAGACGTCCCGGCCGTCCGGCGAGCGGATTCCGATCCCCGACACCCCGTACGACGAGATCTTCCGCGGCGTCGACTGTGACGACGAGGGGCTCGGCGGCCTGCACGGCTCGCGGTGAGCGCCCCCGCGGCAGGCGCCGGCGTCCGGTCCTCGACGCGGGCCCGGATCGCGGCGCGCACGCTACGCACCGACCGGTGGTGGCAACCGCCCGTGCTCACCACGCTCGGGCTGGCCGTCTTCGTCGTCTACGCGACGATTCGGTCCTTCGTGCGCACCGCGTACTGGGTGGAGGAGTACCACTACCTCACGCCGTTCTACTCGCCGTGCGTCAGCGCGTCGTGCGTGCCCGGCGCCCGGCACTTCGGGACGTGGGTGGGCGAGCTGCCCATGTGGATCCCCCTGGCGTTCCTGTCGCTGCCGTTCCTGCTCGGATTCCGGCTGACGTGCTACTACTACCGCAAGGCCTACTATCGCTCGATCTGGCTGGCGCCGCCGGCCTGCGCCGTCGCCGAGCCGCACGCCCGGTACACGGGGGAGACGCGGCTGCCGCTGCTGATCCAGAACTCGCACCGCTACTTCTTCTACGTCGCGCTCGTCATCTCGGCGATCAACACCTACGACGCGATCGTCGCGTTCCACGGTTCCGGCGGCGGGTTCGGCTTCGGCCTCGGCAACCTCATCCTGGTGGGGAACGTGCTGCTCCTGTGGGCGTACACCGTCTCGTGCCACTCGTGCCGGCACGTCACCGGCGGCCGGCTCAAGCACTTCTCGAAACACCCGCTGCGTTACCGGATCTGGACGGCGGTTTCCCGGCTCAACACCCGGCACATGCAACTGGCGTGGACCACGCTGGGCACCCTGATGATCACGGATTTCTACATCATGCTCGTGGCGAGCGGCACCATCTCGGACCTGCGGTTCGTCGGCTGAGCCACGACGACGGCCCGGGCGCCGGCCCCGGGCCGACTCGGCAGCGAAGGAGGACTGGATGGCGGACGTCGAACGGCACAGCTACGACGTGGTGGTCATCGGCGCGGGCGGGGCGGGGCTGCGCGCCGTCATCGAGGCGCGTCAACGCGGACTGCGGGTCGCGGTCGTGTGCAAGTCGCTGTTCGGCAAGGCGCACACCGTCATGGCGGAGGGCGGTTGCGCCGCCGCGATGGGCAACGCCAACCCGCACGACTCGTGGCAGGTGCACTTCCAGGACACCATGCGAGGAGGCAAGTTCCTCAACAACTGGCGCATGGCCGAACTGCACGCCCGCGAGGCGCCCGACCGGGTGTGGGAACTCGAGACCTACGGTGCGTTGTTCGACCGCACCCCCGACGGCCGGATCAGCCAGCGCAACTTCGGCGGTCACACCTATCCGCGGCTGGCGCACGTCGGTGACCGCACCGGCCTCGAGCTGATCCGCACGATGCAGCAGAAGATCGTGTCCCTGCAGCAGGAGGACCACGCCGCCACGGGCGACTACGACGCCCGGGTGCGGGTGTTCGCCGAATGCACCGTCACCGAACTGCTGAAGGACGCCGAGGGCCGCATCGCCGGTGCGTTCGGGTACTGGCGCGAGTCCGGCCGGTTCGTGCTGTTCGAGGCGCCCGCCGTCGTCGTGGCCACCGGCGGGATCGGCAAGTCCTGGAAGGTGACGTCGAACTCGTGGGAGTACACCGGCGACGGTCACGCTCTCGCGCTGCGGGCCGGGGCCGCCCTGATCAACATGGAGTTCGTCCAGTTCCACCCCACCGGGATGGTGTGGCCGCCGAGCGTCAAGGGCATCCTCGTCACCGAGGGGGTGCGCGGCGACGGCGGGGTCCTGAAGAACTCCGAGAACGAGCGGTTCATGTTCTCGTACATCCCACCGGTGTTCAATGGCCAGTACGCGGAGACGGAGGAGGAGGCCGACCGCTGGTACACCGACCAGGAGAACAACCGCCGCACCCCGGACCTGTTGCCGCGCGACGAGGTCGCCCGCGCCATCAATTCCGAGGTCAAGGCCGGTCGCGGCACCCCGCACGGCGGGGTGTTCCTCGACATCGCCTCGCGCATGCCCGCCGAGGAGATCGTCCGGCGGCTGCCGTCGATGCACCACCAGTTCAAGGAGCTCGCCGACGTCGACATCACCGCGGAGGCGATGGAGGTCGGCCCCACCTGCCACTACGTGATGGGCGGCATCGAGGTCGATCCGGAAACCGGTGCCGCGTCCGTGCCCGGACTGTTCGCCGCCGGCGAGTGCTCGGGCGGCATGCACGGGTCGAACCGGCTCGGCGGCAACTCCCTGTCGGATCTGTTGGTGTTCGGCCGGCGCGCCGGCCTCGGCGCCGCCGACTACGTGCAGGGCCTCGGGCACCGCCCGCGCGTCGCCGAGGCGGACGTCACGGCCGCGGCGCGCACGGCGCTGGCCCCGTTCGATCCCGCCGAGCCCGCGACGGCGGAGAACCCCTACACCCTGCACACCGGGCTGCAACAGTCCATGCAGGACCTGGTGGGCATCATCCGGCGCGCCGACGAGATCGCCCGTGCCCTCGACGTCCTCGGCGCGTTGCGGGCGCGGATCCGGAACGTCGCCGTGGAGGGGCATCGGCAGTTCAATCCCGGCTGGCACCTCGCCCTGGACCTGCGCAACATGCTGCTCGTGAGCGAGTGCGTGGCCCGGGCGGCGTTGCTGCGCACGGAGAGCCGCGGCGGGCACACGCGCGACGATCATCCGTCGATGGACCCGAACTGGCGCCGGACGCTGCTCGTGTGCCGCACGGACGGTGGTGACGAGTCGATCCCGGATGTCACGGTGGCACCCGAACAGCAGGTGCCCATGCGACCGGACCTGTTGGCGCTGTTCGATTTCGAGGAACTCGCCAAGTACTACACCGACGACGAACTCGCGGAACATCCGGGACGGAGGCCGTAGCCATGGGGTACCGGGCGGCATTCAAGATCTGGCGCGGCGACGGCGGTGGCGGTGAACTGCGTGACTACACCGTCGAGGTCAACGAGGGCGAGGTCGTCCTCGACATCGTCCACCGACTGCAGGCGACCCAGGCTCCCGACCTGGCGGTGCGGTGGAACTGCAAGGCCGGCAAGTGCGGGTCCTGCTCGGCGGAGATCAACGGCCGTCCGCGGCTGCTGTGCATGACCCGGATGTCGGTCTTCGCCGAGGACGAGGTGGTCACCGTGACCCCGCTGCGCACGTTCCCGGTGGTCCGCGATCTGGTCACCGACGTGTCCTTCAACTACGAGAAGGCCCGGGAGATCCCGGCGTTCGCGCCCCCGCCCGACCTGGCGCCGGGGGAGTACCGGATGCAGCAGATCGACGTGCAGCGGTCGCAGGAGTTCCGCAAGTGCATCGAGTGCTTCCTGTGCCAGAACGTCTGCCACGTGGTGCGCGACCACGAGGAGAACAAGGAGGCGTTCGCCGGTCCCCGGTACCTGATGCGGATCGCCGAACTCGAGATGCACCCGCTCGACGTGGCCGACCGGCGCACCGCCGCGCAGGAGGAGCACGGACTCGGGCTGTGCAACATCACCAAGTGCTGCACCGAGGTGTGCCCGGAGAACATCCACATCACCGACAACGCGCTGATCCCGATGAAGGAACGCGTCGTCGACCGTCGGTACGACCCGATCGTCTGGCTCGGCAACAAGCTGTTCCGGCGCTGACCCCACCCGCTCGGCCCACCGGTAGCAGGCCACCGCGCGGCCGACCCCCGTCCGTCCTGGTGGCCGAATGTCACATGCGTTCAGGTGGGTTGCACCGGTGTGACATTCGGCCGCGACGCAGCGGGATCGCCCTCGCGCAGGCGGCTGCGGATGCCGTCGACGAACAGGGTCAGGCCGAAGTCGAACCGCACGGACGGATCCCCGTCGAGCAGGTCGTCGTCCGAGCCGGCCGCGGTCTCGGTGGACACGTCGGGCGAGACGGGCTTGCGGGTCAGCGCCCCGAGTTCGGCGAGCTGCAGACGGGACTGCTCGTCGACGGTGTGGCCGAGGACGTAGTGCAGCAGCGCGTACCCGGCGAGTTCGGCGTGGGCGCGGGACAACCGCGCCCGCAGGCCCGCCGCGACGAACGCCTCCCGCACGCGCGACGTGGTCAGGCGCGACGCGTAGGTCGCGGCGACGAGTTCCGCGCCGTCGCGGTGGGCGAGCAGTGCGGCGCGGAAGCGGTGCGCGAGTTCGGTGAGTGCGCCGTCCCAGGCGGGGGCGGTGGACGGGGCGTCGACGCCGTCGAGGATGCGGTCGGCCATCGCGCCGAGCAGGGTCTGCTTGTTGGGGAAGTGCCAGTACAGGGCCCCGGGCTGGACGCCGAGCGACGTGGCGAGCTTGCGCATCGTCAGGTCGCCGAGACCGTACTCGTCGAGGATCGCCATCGCGCCGTCGAGGACGTCGCCGCGTCGCAACTGCACCGTTCGCTCCCGTCGTACCTGGTTCCCGACCATTCGTCGCGTTGACAGTAGACCACCGCCACCCTAGCCTGAACAGCGTTCAAGTGAACGGTGTTCAAGTTCGCCGTGACCCGCACCCTCCAGGAGACGACCGTGACCCAGGCCCCCGCCCGTGCCGACATCCTCACCCTCGCCCGCGAACAGGTGCTGGGGCGTGGCGAGGGACTCGACCGTGAGCAGGTCCTCGAGGTGCTGCAGCTGCCCGACGAGCGGCTCGAGGATCTTCTCGGCCTCGCCCACGAGGTCCGCATGACCTGGTGCGGCCCCGAGGTCGAGGTCGAGGGCATCATCAGTCTCAAGACCGGCGGCTGCCCCGAGGACTGCCACTTCTGCTCCCAGTCGGGGCTGTTCGCCTCCCCGGTCCGCTCGGCATGGCTCGACATCCCCAGCCTCGTCGAGGCCGCCAAGCAGACCGCCAAGACCGGTGCCACCGAGTTCTGCATCGTCGCCGCCGTCCGGGGGCCCGACGCGCGGCTCATGGCCCAGGTCGCCGCCGGGGTCGAAGCGATCCGCAACGAGGTCGACATCCAGGTGGCCTGCTCGCTCGGCATGCTCACCCAGGAGCAGGTCGACCAGCTCGCCGCGATGGGAGTGCACCGCTACAACCACAACCTCGAGACCGCCCGCTCCTTCTTCCCGCAGGTCGTCACCACCCACAGCTGGGAGGAGCGGTGGGAGACCCTGCGGATGGTCCGCGAGGCCGGCATGGAGGTGTGCTGCGGCGGCATCCTCGGCATGGGGGAGACCCTCGAACAGCGTGCCGAATTCGCCGCCGACCTGGCCGCGCTCGAGCCCGACGAGGTGCCGCTGAACTTCCTCAACCCGCGCCCGGGCACCCCGTTCGGGGATCTGGAGGTCCTGCCGGCGGCGGAGGCGCTCAAGGCCGTTGCCGCGTTCCGGCTCGCGTTGCCGCGCACGATCCTGCGCTTCGCCGGCGGCCGCGAGATCACCCTCGGCGACCTCGGCGCCAAGCAGGGCATCCTCGGCGGCATCAATGCCGTCATCGTCGGCAACTACCTCACCACCCTCGGCCGGCCGGCCGAGTCCGACATCGACCTGCTCGGCGAGCTGAAGATGCCGATCAAGGCGCTCGGCGAGACCCTCTAGGAGGCCGGCGTGTTCAACCCGTTCACCGGCCGGCCCGTCGACGAGAACGCCCCGGTCCCGGCCGCGGCCCGGCTCGGTCTCGAGCCGCCCCGGTTCTGCGAGCAGTGCGGGCGCCGGATGATCGTGCAGGTCGCCCCCGACGGCTGGTGGGCCCGGTGCTCCCGGCACGGGACGCTCGACTCGAGCCTGACGGAACGTCGCTGAGCGTGGCCGCGCCCGCCGACCGTGGCGGGTGCGGCCGGGGAGGGACCGCCGCGCCCGGGGCCCGCGCGGACAGGCGGCCGGAGATGCGACACAATCAGCGCGACGTCCCCTCCGGAAGGATCAACGTGTCGGTGCAGTCCGTGCGGCGCAAGAAGATTGCCATCGCCTGTCAGGGTGGAGGCACGCACGTCGCCTTCACCTGGGGTGCGCTCACCTCGATTCTGCGGGCCAAGCAGCGATGGGACGCCGACGGCGGCACCTCCTTCGATCTGGTCTCGTTCAGCGGCACGTCCGCCGGCGCGTTGTGCGCGCTTGCGACCTGGTACGGCCTGGCCCCCAACGGATCCGACCCGGACTGCGGCACCGTCGACAAGGCCGTCGAACGACTCGACCACCTGTGGACCGTGTTCGCGGCGACCAACCCCGCCGAGACGCTGCACAACCTGGCCGGGCAGGTGCTGCTGCGCTGGAAGGCCGCGGGCGTGGCCCTCCCCGAATCGAGTCCGTACGCCGCGGCGGGCCGCCTCGGGCTGCTCGGCCTGGGATCGGTGGGTGCCCGCCCGGAGTACCTCGGATTCCAGGGCCTGCTCGCCTCGCTCTGCCCGGACTTCGACTCGGTCGATTGGAAGCTCCTCGCCCAGAACAATGTCCGGGTCATCGCCGGCGCGATCGAGGTGCTCAGCGGCAACTTCGAGACCTTCGACTCGGACAAGACCCTGGAGGAACTGGGGCTCAAGCCCCCGCCGGAGCGCGACCAGTACGGCGCGACGCGGTGGCGGATGCGACGCGCCCTGTCGCTCGACGGGGTGGCGGCGTCGGGCACGCTGCCCGAGCTGCTGCCCGCACAACCGATCGAGAACCTCGAGTTCCCCACTGCGGACGAAGGCACCACCGTCCGGCGCACCGGCTACTACTGGGACGGCCTGTATTCGCAGAACCCGCCGGTGCGGGACCTGCTGGACACCGAGACCTGCGACGACAAGCCCGACGAGATCTGGGTGGTGCGGATCAACCCGCAGGAGTACTCGCCGACCTCGTTGCGCGTCGGTCTCGAGGAGATCCGCGACCGGGAGAACGATCTGGCCGGCAACCTGTCGCTGAACCAGGAACTCGACCACATCCTCACCGTCAACCGGTGGATCGACAAGTACGGCAACGACGCCCCGCCCCTGACGGACCGCAAGACCGTCGTGGTCCGCACGATCAAGATGAGCCGGGACTCGGCGTGGACGCTGGACCACGCCTCGAAACTCGACCGGAGTCCGCGGCACCTGGCGGCGTTGCGGGCCGAGGGCACGGAACTCACCGAGCGGTGGCTGGCCGACTGGCGCGCGGCCGGCGACGGCTTCCCCCGGTACCCGGCCGACGCCCGGTATACGTAAGGCCGGCATGTGCCGGACCTCGCTGTAGGTTCTCGCGGAACTTGTCATCTATGAGCGGCCGGTCGGTGCCACAGCGGTGTGAACCAGGCGCTGCCGGAGTGCTGTGATCCTGCCTGCGCGGATCCTGCCTGCGCGCCCGTGGCGGCGTCACGTTCAGGACACGCCGCGCCCCGGTTCGTCCGGCGAAATCGCGTGCGCTGCTTCTAGGCTGTGCCTGCGTGTCGGAGGTCACGCCGCTTCCCACCCTCCAGGAACGAGGTCGTCACGATGGTCCACCGATTCTCCGGCAACCGATTCCGTCCGAATGTCGTCCGGGGCACCGCGCTCACCGCAGCCGTGGCGCTGAGCGTGCTCGTCGGCCCGGGCGCCGCCACCGCCGCCGTCGACAACGCCCGCGTGCTGCCCCTCGCGGACGGCAACGCGATCGAGGTGTTGCAGGCCGACACCTCCATCCAGGGCGTTCTCCCGCTCGACAGCTCCCCGCTCAGTGTCGAGTTCTTCCACGACGGTTCCGCCACCGTGAACATCACCGGGCCCGGTGCCGCCGACTACACCGGCACCAAGCTCACCCTCGGATATCAGATCGGCTACCCGGTCGCGGTGCCCGGTGCGGTGGTGCACATTTTCACCCCCAGCCTGGACTGGGAGGTCGGCAACGAGGTGGGCGTCAACGTCGAACTGGCACCCGAATTCGCGCTGGGCCTCGACGCGAGCACCGGCGCGACGATCGGCGGCTCGATCATTCCCGAGCAGGAGATCGAGGTCGAACTCGCCCCCGGCGGCATCACCGAGGTCGCCATCGTCGAGGATCACGAGTTCGACGGGGATTCGGTCACCGTCCGGATCGCCGGCGTGCACGGCTCGGTCTCCGGTGCCGTCGGGCCGGTGACGGTCCGGCCGTTCGCTCGCGCGATCACCGCCAACAACGACACCGTGGTCACCTACGGCGTCCCGCAGCGCCTCAACTGACGGGCTCCGTCGGTGGTGGCCCTGGATCCCAGCGGGTCACCACCGACGGAGGCGGAGGCGATGCTCATCGGCGTGTGACCGAGCGTTGACGTCGAGCTTCTACCGTGCACTGCCGTGGCGATGACGCTGATCGACGACACCTACCGGATTCTCGATGTCGCCCCTGAGGGGGACGCGGTCCGCATCCGCCCGGACGACTCTCAGGCCTTCGAGCGGGCCCACTTGCGGGCACCCGCTGCCGGCCGACGCCGCCGTCTGCCGCCGGAGCCCCCAACGGCCGGCGACGGCGCCGAGCATCTCGGTGAACGCGACGCGCGCCTGCGATTCTTCGCCGAGCCCCCGAACCGGCTCGGCCGGCTCGCCGCAGCCCTGTGCCACCGCGACGAGCGGCTCCGCGGATTCGGCGCGTTTGCCGGCACCGACCTCCTCGAGGTAGCTCACTACGCGCTCGCCGCCACCGTCCACTCGGCCGGGCCGTCCTGCAGTTGCCGATACCGAAACAGAGAACCACACCAACCGTCAGCCCGGCGGGCGCAGGGCGGCGAACTCGTCGGTGACGCGCAGGCGCGACTCGGTGAAGCGGAACAGTGCCGGGGGACGGCCGCCGGCACGCCCCGGCGGGGCGGTGGTGCCGGTGGGGGTCAGGACGTCGCGGCGCTTGAGCACGCGCTGCAGGTTCGTGGCATCCACCTGGTATCCGAGTGCCGCACAATAGATCTCACGTAGCGTGGACATGGCGAACTCGGCGGGGGCCAGCCCGAAGGCGATGTTGGTGTACGAGAGCTTGGCGGCCAGGCGGGTGCGTGCGTTCTCGACCATGACCCCGTGGTCGAAGGACATCGCCGGCAGGTCCGACACGGGATGCCAGGCGGTGTCCTCGGGCAGGTGGGGATCGGAGGTGATCGGCACCAGCCCGAGGTAGGTCGAGGCGATCGTGCGCGGTCCCGGCACCCGGTGCGGATCGGAGAACACCGAGAGCTGCTCGAGGTGCGCCACCTCGCGCACGTCGACCTTCTCGGCGAGCTGGCGACGGGCGGAGGTGGTGAGGTCCTCGTCGTCGCGGAGGCGGCCGCCGGGCAGCGACCAGGTGCCCGCCTCCGGGTCGAGGGCGCGCTGCCACAACAGCACCCCGAGCTCGGTCTTCGTGCCGCCCTGGGTGTCCGGAAATCGGCGAACCTGGAACACGACGATGAGCACTTCGTGAAGGGTGCTACCATGTGTCATGTTTTCGATCCTAAGTCGAAAACCCCCGAATACGGAAATCCGGGCAAAGCCCGCCCGGTGCACGGCGAAGGAGCAGGCCATGACCACTACGACGTGGGCGGGCGCGCACACCCCGATCCAGGACGGACCCGGCGGCTACACCGGCGTCGAGGCGACCCCGGAGTGGGCCGAGGAGATCCGGCGACTGGCGCGCGAACGCAACGCCACGCTGCTGGCGCACAACTACCAGCTGCCCGCCATCCAGGACGTCGCCGATCACGTCGGCGACTCCCTCGCCCTCTCGCGCATCGCCGCCGAGGCCGAGGAGGACACCATCGTCTTCTGCGGCGTGCACTTCATGGCGGAGACCGCGAAGATCCTCAGCCCCGCCAAGACGGTCCTCATCCCGGACGAGCGGGCCGGGTGCTCGCTCGCAGACTCGATCACCGCCGACCAGCTGCGCGAATGGAAGGCCGACCACCCCGACGCGGTCGTCGTCTCGTACGTCAACACCACCGCCGAGGTCAAGGGCCTGACCGACATCTGCTGCACCTCCTCGAACGCGGTCGACGTCGTCGCCTCCATCGACCCCGACCGCGAGGTGCTGTTCCTGCCCGACCAGTTCCTCGGCGCCCACGTCAAGCGCGTGACCGGCCGGCAGAACATGCACATCTGGGCGGGCGAGTGCCACGTGCACGCCGGGATCAACGGCGACGAGCTCGCCGCCAAGTCCAAGGCGCACCCCGACGCCGAGCTGTTCGTCCACCCCGAGTGCGGCTGCGCCACCTCCGCGCTGTACCTCGCCGGTGAGGGCTTCGTCGCCGACGACAAGGTCAAGATCCTGTCCACCGGCGGCATGCTCGACGCGGCCCGCGCCACCGGCGCCAAGCAGGTCCTCGTCGCCACCGAGGTGGGGATGCTGCACCAACTGCGCAAGGCGGCGCCCGGCGTGGACTTCCAGGCCGTCAACGACCGCGCGTCCTGCCCCTACATGAAGATGATCACTCCGGCCGCGCTGCTGCGCTGCCTGCAGGAGGGCAAGGACGAGGTCCACGTCGACCCGGCCGTCGCCGAGCGGGCCCGGCAGTCGGTGCAGCGGATGATCGCGATCGGCAACCCCGGCGGCGGGGAGTGACGATGTCCTCCGGCGTCGGCGCGGGTCGAGCGGAGCGGCGGGACACGATCCGCTGGGAAGCCCGCGCCGACCTCGTGGTGGTCGGGGGCGGCGTGGCCGGCCTCACCGCAGCCCGCGCCGCGTCCCGGCGCGGACTGCGGGTGCTGACCGTCAGCAAGGGCGGCCCCACCGACACCGCCACCCAGTACGCGCAGGGCGGCATCGCCGTCGTCGCCCCGGGGCCGGCGGATTCCGTCGACTCCCACGTCGCCGACACCTGCGCCGCCGGCGCCGGCCTGTGCGACGAGACGGCCGTGCGGTCCATCGTCTCCGGCGGGCAGGACGCCGTCGCGGCCCTCACCGACCTGGGAGCCGTGTTCGACCGCGGCCGTGACGGCGGCATCGCCCGCACCCGCGAGGGCGGCCACAGCACCCGCCGCATCATCCACGCCGGCGGCGACGCCACCGGTGCCGAGATCCAGCGTGCCCTGGGCGCGGCCGGACTGCCGGTGCTCTTCGGTGCCGCCGCCGCCCGCGTCCTCACCGACACGCGCGGCGTCACCGGCCTGCTCGTCCTCGACGACCGGGGCCTCGGTGTCGTCCACACCCCGGCCGTGCTGCTGGCCACCGGCGGCCTCGGGCAGCTGTACGCGTGCAGCACCAACCCGCCCGGCGCCACCGCCGACGGTATCGCGCTGGCCCTGCACGCCGGTGCCGCCGTCGCCGACCTCGAGTTCGTCCAGTTCCACCCGACCGTGCTGTTCGCGGCCGGATCCGTCGGCCGCCGCCCGCTCGTCAGCGAGGCCGTGCGCGGCGAGGGTGCCCGCCTCGTGGACAGTGCCGGCCGCCCGGTCACCGCCGGGGTGCACCCCCTCGGCGACCTCGCGCCGCGCGACGTCGTCTCCCGTGCCATCGCCACCCGGCTCGCCGAGCTCGGCGACGACCACGTCCTGCTCGACGCCCGGCACCTGGACGGGTTCGCGCGGCGCTTCCCGACCGTCACCGCCTCCCTGGCGCAGGTGGGCCTGGACCCGGCCCGCGACCTGATTCCCGTCGCTCCGGCCGCGCACTACTCGTGCGGCGGGGTCGTCACCGACGTGTGCGGCCGCACCGGTGTACCCGGGCTGTACGCGGCGGGCGAGGTCGCCCGCACCGGCCTGCACGGCGGCAACCGGCTCGCCTCCAACAGCCTGCTCGAGGGCCTCGTCGTCGGCGAGCGCGCCGGTCTGGCCGCGGCCGAGGAGCGCGGGGGGCTGCGCGTCGAGACCGCCGACGCCGACCTGCCCGTCCGGCCCCGCGCGGACCGGGCGGCGTTGCAGCAGCTGATGACCCGGCACGCCTCCGTCGTCCGCGACGCCGCCGGGCTCGCCGTCGCCGGGGCGGGCCTCACCGCCGCCCCGACCGGCCGGTGCACCGACGCGGCGGCGCTCGAGGACGCCGCGCTCACCGTCGCGGCCCGGGCCCTGACCCTCGCGGCCGGCGCCCGCACCGAGAGCCGCGGGTGCCACACCCGCGACGACCATCCCGCATCCGACCCCGCGCAGCGTCGCAGCCTCGAGACGCGTCTCGACGCCGACGGCGAGATCACGCTGCGCACACCACAACTCACAGGAGCACACTGAATGGCCAGCACCGAGCTGCCCGCCGGACTCGATCGGGACGAGACGCTCGCGCTGGTGCGCGTCGCCCTCGACGAGGACCTGCGCTACGGCCCGGATGTGACCACCGCCGCCACGGTGCCGGCCGACGCCGTGGCCACGGCGTCGGTGGTGCCGCGCAGCCCCGGCACCGTCGCCGGGATCGACATCGGTCTGCTGGTACTCGACGAGGTCCTCGGTGCCGGCGACTATGAGGTGCTCGACCGGGCCGTCGACGGGCATCGTGCCGCGGCGGGGGAGGCGGTGCTCACGGTGCAGGCCCCCACCCGGGGCCTGCTCACCGCCGAGCGCACCATGCTGAACCTGATGTGCCACCTGTCCGGGATCGCCACCGCCACCGCGCAGTGGGTCGACGCCGTCGCCGGCACCGACGCGAAGATCCGCGACAGCCGCAAGACGCTGCCGGGCCTGCGGGCGCTGCAGAAGTACGCGGTGCGGGTCGGCGGCGGTGTCAACCACCGGATGGGTCTCGGCGACGCCGCGCTGATCAAGGACAACCACGTCGTCGCCGCCGGTTCGGTGGTCGCGGCGCTGCGGGCCGTGCGGGCCCAGGCCCCCGACCTCGAGTGCGAGGTGGAGGTCGACAGCCTCGAGCAGTTCGACGAGGTGCTCGCCGAGAACGTCGAGCTGATCCTGCTCGACAATTTCCCGCTGTGGCAGACGCAGATCGCGGTCCAACGGCGCAACACGCACGCGCCGCAGACCCGCCTCGAGTCCTCCGGGGGCCTGACCCTCGACGTGGCCGCGGACTACGCCCGCACCGGGGTCGACTACCTCGCCGTCGGCGCGTTGACCCACTCGGTGACCGTCCTCGACCTCGGTCTCGACATGTGACGCCACGCCGGGGCCGCGCTTGGCACCGGCCGCATCGATCGCGTACAACTGGCTACGTATCCGCCGCCGTGAGGCACCTCACGGCGGCGGCGCGCGTCCGGCGGGTCACAGGGGGTCCGCCACTAACCAGTTCCCCGTCGCCGGGGAACGGAGAGACCTCGCATGCGTTTGCCGATGTCCCCGATCGACTCGATGTTCCTGCTCGGCGAGTCGCGCGAGCATCCCATGCACGTCGGGGGGCTGATCCTGCTGCAGCCGCCGCCGGGCGGCGACGCCCGTTCCCTGCGCGCGCTGTTCGACGCGGCCCTCGCCGGTGACGACGTCGCGCCCCTGTGGCGCCGGCGCGCGGTCCGTTCCCTCGCCACCCTGGGGATGTGGACGTGGGAGGACGACCCGCACTTCGACCTCGAACACCACGTCCGTCGCGACGCCCTGCCACGCCCCGGGGGCATCGCCGAATTGCGCGCCCTGGTGTCGCGGCTGCACAGCACCCTCCTCGACCGCAGCCGGCCGCTGTGGGAGATGCACCTGATCGAGGGCCTCGCCGACGGGCGGTACGCGATCTACACGAAGATCCACCACGCCCTCGCCGACGGTGTCGGCGCGATGCGGCTGCTGCACCGGGCCCTGAGCTCCGACGCGGACCGCACCGACATGCCGCCGCCCTGGGCGCGCTTCCCGTCCGCCGACCCGCCGCACTCCGCGGTCGGGACCGCGCTCGACCTGCCGAGCATGACCGTGCGGGCCGTGCGCGGCGTCGTCGACGAGGCCGCCGGGATGGTGCCCGCGCTGGTGGGGACCGTGGACCGGGCCCTGCGGGGCCGCGGCGGCGCGGTGTCGCTCACGGCGCCGCGCACGATGCTCAACGTGTCCATCGCCGGTGGCCGCCGCTTCGCCGCGCACGACTGGTCGCTGACGCGGCTGCGGCGCGTCGCCGAGGCCGCCGGCGCCACCGTCAACGATGTCGTCCTCGCGATGTCCGCGGGAGCGCTGCGCGCCTACCTGCTCGACCACGAGGCCCTGCCCGACGATCCGCTCGTCGCGATGGTGCCGGTGTCGCTGCGTCGCGGGAAGACCACCGAGGGCGGCAACGACGTGGGCGTGCTGATGTGCCCGCTCGCCACCCACGTCGACGGTTCGGCGGCCCGCCTGGCCGCCATCCGGGACGCGATGGTCGACGGCAAGGAGTCCATGCGGGGCCGGTCCCAGACCGCGCTGCTGGCCACGAGCGCTCTCGGCATGGCTCCGCTCGCGGTCGGGGTGCTCACCGGCAACCGGGCCGTGGTGCGGCCGCCGTTCAACGTGATCGTCTCCAACGTGCCGGGCCCGGTCGAGCCGCTGTACTGGAACGGCGCCCGCGTCGACGCCCTGTACCCGCTGTCGGTGCCGGTCGACGGGCAGGCCCTGAACATCACCTGCACCAGCACCGACGATCGGATCGCGTTCGGGCTCACCTCGTGCAGCCGCAGCGTCCCGCAGCTCGATCGCCTGATCGCGCACCTCGACGACGAGCTCGCCGCGCTCGAACGCACCGTCGGGGTGGCGGGCGCCGACGGCGATCGGTGAGGCTAGGCTCGCCGGCGTGACTTCCTTCGACGCCGCCGTCGTCGCGGCCGTGACCGGGCACATGAACGACGACCACGCCGACGACAACCTGCTCGTGGTCCGCGCGTTCGCGGAACCCACGGCGGGCGCCGCCCGCATGACCGGCGTGCACACCGAGTTCGGCGAGTGGGTCGTCGAGGTCGGCGGCATCGAGACGACGGTGCGGGTGCCGTGGCTCGAGCCCGTCTCCGACCGGGCGGGGATCCGCACCGCAGTGGTCGCCCTGTATCACGCCGCGTGCGAGCGGCTCGGGGTGGCGCCGCGGCCGCACTGACCGGCCGTTATGCCGCGGCGGCCGCGCGGCGCACGGTGGCCAGGAACGCGGCGGCCGTGAAGAACAGCCCGGAGAACACCCGGCCCGTGATGCGCTGCTGGCGCGGCGAGCGCATCAGCGTCAGCACCCGCGCCGCCAGGCCCGTGTAGCCGGTCATGACGATCATGTCGACGGTCACCATCGTCGCCGCGATGATCAGGTACTGCCGCAGCAGCGGGGCTGCGGGATCGAGGAACTGCGGCAGCACGGCAAGCATGAACACCACCGCCTTGGGGTTGCTCGCGTTGACCAGGAACCCGCGCGCCACCAGCGCCGGCGCCGAGCCGAGTCCCGGCGCCGCGCCGGGGTCGACCTCGGTGGGGCGAGTGCGCCACTGGCGCACCCCCAGGTACACGAGGTAGGCCACGCCGAACCACTTGATCACCGTGAATGCCGCCGCGGACCCGGCGAGGACCGCGCCGACGCCGGCGGCGACCACCACGATCTGCAGCAGCAGGCCGAACTGCAGCCCGACGATGTTCCACCAGCCGCGCCGCAGTCCGTGGGCGAGGCCCGAGGACATGGACGCGATCGCGCCGGCGCCGGGGGAGAGGCTGATCACCCAGGCGGCGCCGAGCAGGGCCACCCACGTCTGCCAGGTCATCGGGCGATTCTACGACCGGGCCGGGCCGGTCAGCCCGGCACCGGCACCGGCCACGGCTCACCGGTGACGGCCCGGTAGGCGTCGACCCCGTCGGTGGGACGGCGCGTCAGGTTCGGATCCGTGCGCACGTCGACGGTATACAGGCCGAAACGTGGTGTGTAGCTTCCCCATTCGTAGTTGTCGGTGATCGACCAGTAGTTGTACCCGAAGACGGGGGCGCCGTCGGCCGCGGCGCGGCGCATCCGGTCGACGTGCTCGCGCAGGTGTCGCGCCCGGGTCCAGCCGTCGGCGCGGGGCGCCCCGTCGGCGGTGGGCATTCCGTTCTCCACGACGTACAGCGGCAGCCCCGGGAAACGGCGGGTGTAGTGCATCAGCGCCTCGTACATCCCGTCGGGATGCGGGACGATCGAGGCGAAGTCGTCGGTGAGCGCGTGGATCGCGCTCGGGTTGGCGAGGGTGGCCCCGTAGTAGTAGTCGAGCCCGAGGAAGTCGAGGGTGTCGCGGACCCGGTCGACGAACAGGGCGTCGAGTCCGGTCTGCACCCCGGGGATGTACGCGGCGTTGGACGTCACGCGCGCGCCCGGGTCCAGTTCGTGGATCCGGGCGTAGATCGAGCGGTGCGCGGCGACCAGGGCGTCGAACATGCGGGGGACGTCGGCAGCGTCGATCCCGCCGAAGGCGAGTTCCTTCTGGACGTAGATCGTCGGTTCGTTGATCGTCACCCACATCGCGCCCAGCCCGGCGTACCGGGCGACGACCTGCTCGGCGTTGGCGAGCCATGCCCCGACCGTGGCGGGATCGCGCCAACCGCCGCGGTCGGCGATCCACCCGGGGTACACCCAGTGGTCGAGGGTGATCATCGGGATCATGCCGTGCCCGCGCACCGTCGCGACGACGTCGTCGTAGTAGCGCAGTTCGGCCTCGTCCCAGCCGTGCGGGGTGGGCTGGATGCGGGACCACTCGACCGAGAACCGGAACACGTCCACCCCGAGGTCCGCGGCCGCGGCGATGTCCTCCCGGTAGCGGTGACGGAAATCCACCGAGGTGCCGACGAGTTCGTGGGTGCGGCCCGACGCGGCGTACCTGGTCCAGTTGCTGTCCGGCGGGGAGCCTTCGGATTGGAAGCCGGAACTCGACACGCCCCACAGGAACCCGTCTCCCGCGGCGTGGGCGGGCGGGGAGGACCCCGCCGCGGCGGCGGCCGCGAGGGCGGCCGTCAGCACCACGGCGGCAGCAGCCCTCCGTACCGCCGCGACGGCGGTCCTCATCGGGAGTGCGCGGCGATCCCGGCCGCAAGCCGAGGCCACAGCTCGGTGAGGGCGCGCCGGCCGACGAACAAGCCGAGGTGGCCGGCGTCGACGTCGTGCACCGTGATGTCGCCGGCGGGTGTGCTGACGTGGTCGGCGAGGGCGAGGACCTGTCCCGGTGGCACCACGAGGTCGTGCCGGCCGAGGACGATGTGCACGGGGCACTCGATCGCGGCCAGGTCCACCGGACCGGCCGCGGTGGTGACGGCCCCGGCGACGAGGTCGTTGCCGACGAACAGGTGCTCGAGGATCCACGTGCGGAATGCGGCGGGGATCTCCTGGCGCCAGAGGAACCACCGTCGTTCGTCGATCGCCTGTCCGAGGGTGTCGGGGTCGTTCAGCAGGCCCAGCAGTTCGAGGCTGCGCTGGACCTCGCTCACCGGGTCGGTGGGCAGCACCCCGAACAGCCGAGAGGCGTCGTACCACAGGTTCAGCACGGACGCGGACACCGAGCGTGGCACGTGTTCGAGGGCGCCGGCACCGGGACGGTCGGCGTGGAAGTCGATCGGGGCCCCCGCGACGGTGAGGCTGTGCACGGTCCGCGGATGCAGTGCGGCGTGCATCGCCGCGAGCCAGCCACCCTGGCTGCCGCCGACCAGGTTGACCCGTCCGCCGAGCAGTTCGACGGCCTCGGCGAGGACGGCGAGATGGTCGTCGAGGGAGGCGCCGTCGGTGACCGGGCCGGCGGGCGCCCAGTCCAGGCAGTACAGCCGCGACAACCCGCCGCTGCGCAGGGCGGAGACCTGGCTGCGGTCGGAGGAGAGGTCGACGATGCACGAGTGCGATCCGGACTGCGGCGGCAGCAGCAGGGTGGGGACGGCCTCGGGGGCGGGAGCGTCGGGGTCGCTGCAGTCACGCAGCCGGGCGAGCGGCCAGGAGTGCGCGACGGGCCACGGGTGGGCCCAGCGCGGGGGTTCGCGGTCGGTGAGCACGCGCCACCAGTCGGCGATGTCGCCGGCGACGTCGAGCGGGTGCGCGCCGCGTCGGCTCAGGGTGGCCAGGTAGGTGCTCCAGCCGGCGATCGCCGCCGCCCCGAGACGGAACGGGGCGGCGGCGATCGCGACGGTCTGCAGGGCGTTCATGGGGTTCATTGAACCGGCGCCCGGTGCGTGGTGCCCCTCTTCCGACGCGATCGCGTCGGAACAGACGCACAATCGATCACTTGAGGAGATCGCGTGCGGTGGTGGTCACCGTGGTGGTGAGCTCACGGGCGAAGGAGACCTGCGCCTTGGTGAGGTCCTCGACCCAGGCGATCGGGGTGGCGGAGGCGATCTTCTCCTGCAGGTCGAGCAGGCTGGTCACGGCGCGCTCGTAGGTGTCGACGGTGAGGTTGCCGCTCTGCTTGGCAGCGTCGACGACCTTGTCGTTGAACTCGCTCAGGCGGGCGGCGCTCTCGTCGAGAGCCTTGGTGAACTCGGCGGTGGCCTGGTTCGCGGCGGTGGTGGCCGACTCGGCGATCTTCTGAGCGGCGGCGGTGGCGTCCGCGGTGGCCTTGGCAGCAGCCTCGTTGGCCTTGGCGGTGTCGGCGGTGGTCTTGGCGACAGCGGCGTCGACGGGGGTCTTGGCGGTGGTCATGGCGTACCTTCCGTTCGGGTGTGTGAGGGCGCCTCGGAGGACGCTGTTAGCAGGTTAGCAAGATGAATGCTAACGCGCAAGTCCTCAGCTGAAGACGTACGTGCCCGGAGCGTCCTCGAGCGGCGGGTGGGCGGCGCTGCCCATTGCCGGCGGCGGCACCAGCTCCCCGGCGCGCTTGTTCGACCAGGCCGTCCAGTCCTCCCACCACGAGTGCTCGTAGCGGGTGGCCGCGTCGTCCCAGACCTGCGGATCCGCGGGCAGCGGCGAGCCGGTCTCGGCGTCCGGCGCCCCGACGGCCTTGAACCACACCTTCTTGCCGGGCGGGTTCACCGCGCCGGCGACGTGCCCGCCGTTGGTGAGCACGTAGCGCACGTCGCCGCCCAGCAGGTTCACCGCCTGGTACGACGATGTCCAGGGCACGATGTGGTCGTTGATCGCGCCGACGACGTAGGTGTCGCACGTGATGTCGTGCAGGTTCAGGGGCTGTCCGTCGAGCACGTAGAGGCCCTCGGCCAGCTCGTTGCGGCCGTACAGCGACCGGAGGTAGTGCGAGTGCATCTCCGCGGGCATGCTCGTGCTGTCCTCGTTCCACGCGAGGATGTCGAAGGCCGCAGGCTTCTCGCCCTTCATCCACCGCGAGACCCAGTAGTTGAAGACGAGGTCCTTCGCGCGGATCATGTCGAAGCTGCCGGCCATCTCCTTGCCGGACAGGAAGCCCTGCTGCCGCATCCGGAACTCGACGAGGTCCAGCGTGGACGGATCGGTCAGCAACCCGAGTTCCCCGACCTGGCTGTAGTCGAGCAGGGTGTTGAGCATGGTGAAGGCGGTCACGCGCTTGTCGCCGACGGCGAATGCGCGCGCGGCGGCCATCGCGGCCATCGCGCCGCCGAGGCAGATGGACAGCACCTCGATCTTCGGCGACCCGGTGATCTCCTCGACCACGTCCAGCGCGGCGGCAATGCCGTTGACGTAGTAGTCGTCCATGGTGATGTGCCGCATCGACTCGTCCGGGTTCCGGTACGAGAGCATGAACACGGTGCGGCCGTGCTGGACCGCCCACTCGGCGAGGCTGCGACCGGGTGCGAGATCGAGGATGTAGTACTTGTTGATCCACGGCGGCGCGGCGAGGATCGGCACCGCATGCACCTGCTCGGTCTGCGGCGTGTACTGGATCAGCTCGATCAGGTCGTTGCGATAGACCACCTTGCCCGGGGTGGCCGCGAGGTTCTCGCCGACGGTGAACGCGTCCGAGTCCACCTTCAGCGGCAGGCCGCCGCGGTTGAGCACGTCGTGCACGGCATATCGGGCGCCGCGCAGCAGGCTTGCCCCGCCCGTCTCGAATGCACGGGTGAGCACGCCCGGATTCCACAGGAAGTTCGACGGGGCCAGCACGTCGAGCATCAGGTTCGCGAACTGGCGGGCCTTGCCGTCCTGCAGCGGATCGCCGGCGCCGGCGTCGGTGAGTTCCTCGACGTAGGCCCGCGTGGCGAGATAACTCTGCAGGAGCGAGAAGTACGCGGGGTTCTCCCGCCAGGCGGTGTCGGAGAAACGGCGGTCCCGCGGGTCGAGCGGCATCGGCGGCTTGGGATCGTCGGCGTTGAACACGCGGGTGGCCGCCGCGGGGATCTTCACCAGCCGGCCCGCGTATTCCGTCGTGGCGGCGGTGACGGCCTGGGGGTTGCGGACGGCGCGTCCGGCCACCGACTTCACCGCGGGACCCCAGCCGATCGGGTCCAGGGTCGACTTCAACTTCTTGTGCACGTGGTCGAGCAAGGGACATCTCCAGATGGGGAAGAGGGGTGTGCCCCGAGGGTGACACCGCGTGCCGGGTCGCGCATCTTACCGCGAAGTACATGCGAGCTGCACGTGGGGCGGGCGGGCGGGGACGCGGCGCCCCACCAGCCGAAACCTGAGGATGGCTCACATTATGCCGTCCGATGTGACCTTACTCACTCCGCATCGTCGTCGGAGCGCGCACCCCGGCGCCGCTTACCCACGGTCACCTCCCGGAACGCCTCGTACATCTCCACCAGCGACCGCCGCTGCGCGTTCGTCAGATCCGGATCCTCCCGGATCGCGTGCACCACCGCGGACTCTCCCGGATCCGGCCGCCCCGCCTCGGCCGTCAACGCATCCGCCGACAGATGCAGCTGCTCGGCGATGGCCTGCAGCACGCGTTCGCTCGGCGCCCGCAGGTTCCGTTCGATCTGCGACAGATACGGGTTCGAGATCCCCACCATCGCGGCGAGCTGCCGCATGGGCAACTCGGCGAGCTCACGTTGCCGGCGGATCAGCTCCCCCAACGTCGGGGGGTGCGACACATCGTCCTCCATGTGGTCAGCATAGGTCCGGCCGCCGGCCGCCCCGAGGCGCACGGACGGCGCGTTCGGGGACTGCCGTCGAGGGCGATCGCCGCCATCACGGATAATGGAACGGACCCCCGTTCGCGAGAGAGGACACCTCATGCTTGCCCGCACCGACCTGCGTGGTCGAACCCCCACCACTGCGGAGCTGAGGGGCGCGCTGCCCCGCGGCGGAGTGGATGTGGACGCGGTGCTGCATCAGGTGCGGCCCGTGGTCGAGGACGTGCGCGACCGAGGCGCCGCCGCCGCCCTCGACTACAGCGAGAAGTTCGACGGGGTGCGCCCCGACCGCGTGCGGGTGCCGAAGGCCGAACTCGACCGGGCCCTCGAGGAACTCGATCCCGCCGTGCGCTCGGCGCTGGTCGTCGCGATCGAACGCACCCGCACGGTGCACCAGGACCAGCGCCGCACCGACACCGTCACCGAGGTCGTGCCCGGCGGCACCGTCACCGAACGCTGGGTGCCGGTCGAGCGGGTGGGGCTGTACGTGCCCGGCGGCAACGCCGTCTACCCGTCGTCGGTCGTGATGAACGTGGTGCCCGCCCAGGCCGCCGGCGTCGAGTCGCTCGTCGTCGCGTCCCCGCCGCAGGCGGACTTCGGAGGCCTGCCGCACCCGACCATCCTCGCCGCTGCCGCCCTGCTCGGCGTCGACGAGGTGTGGGCCGTCGGCGGTGCCCAGGCCGTGGCGCTGCTCAGCTACGGCGGCACCGACATGACACCGGACGGCACCGCCGTCGTGACACCGGACGGCACCGCCGTCGTGACACCGGACGGCACCGCCGTCGACGACGCCGAACTCGCGCCCGTGGACATGATCACCGGCCCGGGCAACATCTACGTCACCGCCGCCAAGCGCCTGTGCCGCGCCGTCGTCGGCATCGACGCCGAGGCCGGCCCCACCGAGATCGCGATCCTGGCCGACCACACCGCCGATCCGGTCCACGTCGCGGCCGACATGATCAGCCAGGCCGAGCACGACGTCATGGCCGCGTCGGTCCTCGTCACCACCAGCGCCGAGCTCGCCGACGCCGTCGACGCCGCCGTCGCCGCCCAGCTCGAGCTCACCAAGCACCGCGAACGCGTACGGACCGCGCTGTCGGGCAGCCAGTCCGGGATCGTCCTCGTCGACGACCTCGACCAGGGCCTGAAGGTCGTCGACGCCTACGCCGCCGAGCACCTCGAGATCCAGACCGAGAACGCCTCCGCGGTCGCCGCGCGGGTACGGGCCGCGGGCGCGATCTTCGTCGGCCCCTGGGCGCCGGTCAGCCTCGGTGACTACTGCGCCGGCTCGAACCACGTGCTGCCCACCGCCGGCTGCGCCCGGCACCAGTCCGGACTGAGCGTGCAGACGTTCCTGCGCGGCATTCACGTCGTCGAGTACAGCCGCGAGGCGCTCGAGGACGTCGCAGGGCACGTGATCACCCTCGCCACCGCCGAGGACCTGCCCGCGCACGGCGAGGCCGTGCGGCTGCGCTTCGAGGACCTGCAGTGAGCGCCCCGGGATCCGGCATCACCGTCGACGACCTGCCGCTGCGGGAGAACCTGCGCGGCAAGTCCGCCTACGGTGCGCCGCAGCTGACGGTGCCGGTGCAGCTCAACACCAACGAGAACCCGCACCCACCGACCCGCGCCCTGATCGACGACGTCGCCGAGTCGGTGCGCGAGGCCGCCGCGCAGCTGCATCGCTACCCCGACCGTGACGCCGTCGCGCTGCGCACCGACCTCGCCGCCTACCTGACCCGGCAGACCGGGGTGGGCGTGAGCGTCGAGAACGTCTGGGCCGCCAACGGGTCCAACGAGATCCTGCAGCAGATCCTGCAGGCCTTCGGCGGGCCGGGCCGATCCGCTATGGGATTCGTGCCGTCCTACTCGATGCACCCGATCATCGCCGACGGCACCCAGACCGAGTGGCTGCCGACCTACCGGGGCGAGGACTTCACCCTCGACCTCGACTCGTCGGTGGCCGCGATCCGCCGGCAGCAACCCGACGTGGTGTTCGTCACCAGCCCGAACAACCCCACCGGGCACAGCATCCCGCTCGACGAGCTGCGCGCGATCTGCGCGGCCGCGCCCGGCATCGTGATCGTCGACGAGGCCTACGCCGAGTTCTCCGCCGCCCCCAGCGCGCTCGCGCTGATCGACGAGTTCCCGGCCAAGGTGATCGTCTCGCGCACTATGAGCAAGGCGTTCGCGTTCGCCGGGGGCCGGCTCGGCTACCTCGCCGCCGCGCCCGCGTTCGTCGAGGCACTGCTGCTCGTGCGGCTGCCCTACCACCTGTCGGTGATCACCCAGGCTGCCGCCCGGGCCGCGCTGCGGCACGCCGACGAGACCCTCGGCTCGGTCGCGCGGCTGTGCGCCGAACGCGACCGCATCGCGACCGAGCTGACCCGATTCGGCTACCACGTGGTGCCTTCGGACGCGAACTTCATCCTGTTCGGGCGCTTCGCCGATGCCGCCGCGACCTGGCAGCGCTACCTCGACGAGGGTGTGCTGATCCGGGACGTCGGTATCCCCGGGTTCCTGCGCACCACCGTGGGCCTGGCCCACGAGAACGACGAACTGCTACGGGTGAGCGAGAAGCTCGCCGCCACCGAGATCGAGGACGGGCGATGAGCGAGCAGACCACCCCCACCCCGCGCACCGCGCGGATCGAGCGTGCCACCAAGGAGTCGTCCATCGTCGTCGAGCTGAACCTCGACGGCACCGGCCGCACCGACATCACCACCGGTGTCCCGTTCTACGACCACATGCTCACCGCGCTCGGTCAGCACGCCAGCTTCGACCTGACCGTGCGCGCCCAGGGCGACATCGAGATCGAGGCGCACCACACCGTCGAGGACACCGCGATCGTCCTCGGTCAGGCGCTGAATCAGGCACTCGGGGACAAGCGGGGCATCCGCCGCTTCGGCGACGCGTTCATTCCGATGGACGAGACCCTCGCGCACGCGGCGGTGGACGTCTCCGGCCGGCCCTACTGCGTGCACACCGGCGAACCGGACTACATGGTGCACTCGGTGATCGGCGGCTACCCCGGCGTGCCGTACTCGACCGTGATCAACAAGCACGTGTTCGAATCCCTCGCCTTCCACGCCCGCATCGCCCTGCACGTACGCGTGCTCTACGGCCGCGACCAGCACCACATCACCGAGGCCGAGTTCAAGGCCGTCGCGCGGGCGCTGCGCCAGGCCGTCGAACCGGATCCCCGGGTCAGCGGCGTGCCGTCGACCAAGGGCACCCTGTAGTGGACGTCGTCCTGACGTACGGCCTGTTCATGCTCGCCGGCCTCGCCGCGGGTGGCACCTGGTCGACGTGGCGGGGCGGCAACACCCTCTTCGCCGGGGTGCTGCTGGCGCTGACCCTGCTCGCCGCGATCGCCGGTGTGCTGAGGCTGCTCTGACGTCGTCGGATCGGCCGGGCCTGTTCGCGGTGCCGGGGCTGCCCGCCGCCTGGGCGATGGCGGCGGGCGCGTTCGCCGGGTTCTCCCTGCTGCTGCCCGTAGTGCCCCGGGCCGTCGCCGACGCCGGCGGCAGCGGCACCCTCGCCGGCGCGGTGACGGCGGTGTTCATGGGCGCGACGGTGCTCACCCAACCGGCGGTGCCGCGCCTGGTGCGGGCCCGCGGCTACCGGCCCGTGCTCGCCGCAGGATGCCTGCTGCTGGGCCTGCCGTCGCTGCTGCTCCTGCTGTCGCTGCACCCGGCCGTGGTGCTGCCGACCTCCGCGGTGCGGGGGATCGGCTTCGGCATGATCACCGTGGCCAGCGCCGCCCTCGTGGCCGAACTCGCGCCCGCCCGGCTGCTCGGCCGCGCCACCGGCGCACAGGGCATCGCGATCGCCGCGGCGCAGATGGTCGGACTGCCGCTCGGACTGGCGGTCGCCGAGCGGGCCTCCACCGCACCCGTGTTCGTGCTCGGCGCGGCGGTGCCCACGCTCGCGCTCGTCGCGATCGCGCGCCTGCCGCAGGTGGTCACCCGGCAGACCGGCGCGGCCGGAAGCCGCACGCCGCTGCGGGCTCTGGCCCTGCCGGCGGTGGCGATCGCCGCGGGTGCCGTCGCCTACGGCGGCCTCACCTCGCTGCTGTCGATCGCCGTGCCCGCGGCCTCGGGCCAGGTGGCGCTCGCGTTGGCGCTGATCAGCGCGTCCACCCTCGTCGGTCGCTACGGCGCCGGTGCGGTCGCGGACCGGATCGGCGCGGGCCGGCTCCTGCCGGCCGGGCTCGGCCTGGCCGCCGTGGCGATGGTGCCGTTCGCGCTCGCCGCGGACGATCGCGGCGGCGCGGCGGTCCTGCTCGGTGCGGCGGTGGCATTCGGCCTCGGCTTCGGCGTCGTGCAGAACGACGCCCTGATGCTTGCGTTCCGTCGCGCCGGGCCCGCCCATGTCGGCGCCGCGAGCGCCGCCTGGAACATCGGCTTCGACGCGGGCACCGGGGCCGGATCGCTGCTGCTCGGCGGGATCGCCACCGTCGCAGGCTATCCCGCCGCGTTCGCGACCGCCGCGCTGCTCGTGCCGATCCTGCCGCTGCTCGCCCGGATCGCCGGGCCGTCGGAGCGGCCCGCCGCGGCCCCATAGAATCGAGCCCATGAGCGCAACCAAGGTCGCCGTCCTCGACTACGGCTCCGGCAATCTGCATTCGGCGACGCGCGCGGTGGCGCGCACCGGCGTGCAGGTGGAGGTGACCGCCGACCCGCAGGTCGCGCTCGCCGCCGACGGCCTGGTCGTGCCCGGCGTCGGCGCGTTCGCGGCGTGCATGGCGGGACTGAAGGCGGTGCGCGGGGACCGGATCATCGGGCAGCGACTCGCCGGCGGCCGTCCGGTGCTCGGCATCTGCGTCGGCATGCAGATCCTCTTCGACAAGGGCGTGGAATTCGGTGTCGAGACCGACGGATGTGGCGAATGGCCCGGCACCGTCGAACGTCTCGACGCGCCGGTGCTGCCGCACATGGGCTGGAACACCGTCGAGGCCCCCGACAACAGCGTGCTGTTCGCCGGCATGGACCGCGACACCCGGTTCTACTTCGTGCACTCCTACGCCGCGCAGAAGTGGGAGCTGCCGCCGTCGGAGCTGTTCGCCCCGCCCGCGCTGACCTGGGCGGAGCACGGCGGGCGGTTCCTCGCCGCGGTCGAGAACGGCCCGTTGTCTGCGACGCAGTTCCATCCCGAGAAGTCCGGCGACGCGGGGGCCGAGCTGCTGCGCAATTGGGTCGGCAGTTTGTGAACCGCGGCGGGGCCGGCGGCGACGACCCGGCCCGGCCGGAGTTCTCGCTCGGCCGGCTCGCGCTGACGGCACTGGGCGCCGCCACGGGCGTGCTCCTGCTCGCCACCGTCGTCATCGTGGTGCTGCGACCGGGGCCCGTCGTCGGGTTGATCGTCGCCCTCGCCGGCGTGGCCGGCGCGATCGCCGCGATGGGCGTCGTCTCGACCCGGACGACGCGCCGCGCCTTCGGTCCCGACGGCAACGACACCCCGCGCCGTGACGGCAGCGACACGCCGCGCCGCGACGGTGACGACACGCCGCGCGGCGACGGTGACGACACGCCGCGCGGCGACGGTGCGGGGTGACCGTCGGGGCCGGTTCTCCGCGACCGCCGCGACCCACTAGCATGGGCGCAGTGAGCCTGGTCCTTTTGCCTGCAGTCGATGTCGCCAACGGTGAAGCAGTTCGCCTCGTCCAGGGAGAGGCGGGCAGCGAGACCAGCTACGGCTCTCCCCGCGACGCCGCCCTCGAGTGGCAGAACGCCGGCGCCGAATGGGTGCACCTCGTCGATCTCGACGCCGCCTTCGGACGCGGCTCCAACCGCGAACTCCTCGCCGAGGTCGTCGGCGAACTGGACGTGAAGGTAGAGCTCTCCGGCGGGATCCGCGACGACGAGTCCCTCGAGGCGGCGCTGGCCACCGGGTGCGCTCGCGTCAACCTCGGCACCGCCGCCATCGAGGATCCCGACTGGTGCGCCCGCGCCATCGCCGAGTACGGCGACCGCATCGCCGTCGGGCTCGACGTCAAGCTCATCGACGGGCAGTGGCGCCTGCGCGGCCGCGGCTGGGTCTCCGACGGCGGCGACCTGTGGGAGGTCCTCGCGCGGCTCGACCGCGACGGCTGCAGCCGCTACGTCGTCACCGACGTCACCAAGGACGGCACGCTCACCGGCCCCAACCTCGATCTGCTCGCCCAGGTCTGCGCAGCCACCGACGCTCCCGTCGTCGCCTCCGGCGGCGTGTCCGCCCTCGACGATCTGCGGGCGATCGCCGGCCTCGTCGACCGGGGCGTCGAGGGCGCCATCGTCGGCAAGGCGCTGTACGCGGGCCGGTTCACGCTCACCGAGGCCCTCGACGCGGTCTCACGCTGATCCGATGACCGCGCCCGCCGATCTGTCCAGCCTGCTCGCCGTCGCCGGTGAGGTGCTCGACGCGGCGTCGGAGCGTTTCGTCGCCGGTCGCGGCGCGCCGCGCTCGGTGAACAAGGGGCCCAACGACTTCGCCACCGACCTCGACCTCGAACTCGAACGGCGCATCTCCACGGAACTGGAGCGGCGCACGGGCATTGCCGTGCACGGTGAGGAGTTCGGCGGTCCCGAAGCCGATTCGGGCACGGTGTGGCTGCTCGACCCGATCGACGGCACCGTCAACTACTCCGCCGGGCTGCCCACCGCGGGAATCCTGCTCGCACTCGTCCGCGACGGCGACCCGATCCTCGGGCTGACCTGGCTGCCGTTCGTCGGCGACCGGTTCGCGGCCGCCGCGGACGGGCCGCTGCTGCGCAACGGTCGTCCCCAGCCGCCGCTGCAGCCGGCGGCGCTGGCGGACGTGATGGTCGGCGTGGGCAGCTTCGACATCGACAGCCGCGGGCGTATCCCGGGCCGGCGCCGGCTCGAGGTCATCACCGAGCTGAGCCGCCGGGTGTCGCGCCTGCGCATGCACGGTTCCACCGGGGTGGACCTGGCGTACACGGCGGCCGGGGTGCTCGGCGCCGCCGTCGTCTTCGGGCACCACCCGTGGGACAACGCCGCCGGCGTGGCCCTGGTGCGGGCGGCCGGTGGTCTCGCCACCGACTTCGCCGGCAAGCCCTGGCGCATCGGCTCCGGCTCTGTGGTCGCCGGCGCCCCCGGCGTGCACGAGGAGATACTCGACATCGTGGGATCGCTTCCCGGTCCCGTCCCCGAGGAGGACCGAATTCCATGACCCTGGCAGTCCGGGTGATCCCGTGTCTGGACGTCGACGCCGGCCGCGTCGTCAAGGGGGTGAACTTCGAGAACCTGCGCGACGCCGGTGATCCCGTCGAACTCGCCGCGGCGTACGACCTGCAGGGCGCGGACGAGTTGACCTTCCTCGACGTCACCGCGTCGAGCGGCGACCGCGGCACCATGCTCGACGTGGTCAGCCGCACCGCCGAGCAGGTGTTCATCCCGCTCACCGTCGGCGGCGGCGTCCGCACCGTCGAGGACGTGGACCGGCTGCTGCGGGCCGGCGCGGACAAGGTCAGCATCAACACCGCCGCCATCGCCCGCCCGGAGGTGTTGCGCGAGATGTCCGAGCGGTTCGGGTCGCAGTGCATCGTGCTGTCCGTCGACGCCCGCACCGTGCCCGACGGCGAGGAGGACACCCCGTCGGGATGGGAGGTCACCACGCACGGCGGCCGCCGCGGCACCGGCATCGACGCCGTCGAATGGGCACGCCGCGGCGCGGAACTCGGCGTGGGGGAGATCCTGCTGAACTCGATGGACGCCGACGGCACCAAGTCCGGCTTCGACCTGCCGATGATCCAGGCGGTGCGCGCCGCGGTGCACGTGCCGGTGATCGCCAGCGGCGGCGCGGGAGCTGTCGAGCACTTCGCCCCCGCCGTGCACGCCGGCGCCGACGCGGTCCTCGCGGCCAGCGTGTTCCACTTCGGGGAACTCACCATCCCGCAGGTCAAGGCGGCGATGCGCGCCGAGGGGATCGAGGTGCGATGAGCAGGCTGGATCCGGCGATCGCGGCGCGGCTCAAGCGCAACGAGGCGGGGCTGTTCGCCGCCGTCGCCCAGGAACGTGCCACCGGCGAGGTGCTGATGATGGCGTGGATGGACGACGAGGCGCTCGCCCGTACCCTAGAGACCCGTACCGCCACCTACTTCTCGCGTTCGCGCGGCCAGTACTGGGTCAAGGGCGAGACCTCCGGCCACACCCAGTACGTGCACGAGGTGCGGCTCGACTGCGACGGCGACACGGTGTTGCTCGTCGTCGACCAGGTCGGGGCCGCGTGCCACACCGGCACCCACACGTGCTTCGACGCCGACGTCCTGCTCGCCGGCGAGTAGGCGCCTTCGGCGCGGGTGCGTCCTTTGGGCGGCTCCAGCCGTCCAAAGGACACACCGGCGGTGTCGCGGGCGTCAGATGACGATCGGCGCGCCGGTGAGCAGGCTCCAGAGACCCAGGCCGAGGTACACGACGGTGCCGATGGCGGACCGGATCGGATCGTCCGTGAGGAAACCTTCTGCGGCCCAACCGACGAACTCCGTGAACAGTTCCGAGGATCCCATGCTGCATCCTTCCGAGAGGCGAGGCAGGTCGTGAACGGCGGTCGTGAACCAAATCGACCGACCGGATTGTTTCGTTACACCTCCCGGTGCCCGCTCCGTCGGCGGTGCGGCACAATCTCCCCATGCCTCTCATCCAGATCAGCCAGACCCCCGGTCTCACCGTCGAACAGAAGCGCGCCACCATCGAGGCGGTGACCAAGGCCTACGCCGAGGCAACCGGCAAGGATGCGACGTCGGTGTGGGTGACCATCACCGAGGTGCCGCGGGAGCAGTGGGGCGTCGGGGGTGTCCCGCTCGGGTGAGGTGCACCGCCCCCGGGACAGGGCGCCCCGCGACGGGCGCTGCCGGCCGTCGATCTCGGCGAGCGGATCCTGGCAGGATCGGCGTATGGCGTCCGCGAATCTGACCCGAGCCGAAACCGCCGAGCGTTCCCGGGCGGTGACGGTCCGCAGCTACCGGGTGGAACTCGACCTGCGCGGCGCCCCGGATGCCGGGAGCGCCTGTTTCGCGACCACGACGACGGTCGAGTTCACGGCAGCCGCGGACGCGACGTGGCTCGACTTCCTCGGCGCCGGCGTCGAGTCGGTCGTGCTCAACGGCGAGCCGGTGCCCGTCCGCTACGACGGCGCGCGCATCGCGCTGAGCGGCCTGCGTGAGCACAACGTCGTCACCGTCGTCGCCGCCGCGGAGTACAGCCGGTCCGGTGAGGGCCTGCACCGGTACGTCGATCCGGCCGACGGGCAGACCTACCTGTACACGCAGTACGAACCCGCGGACGCGCGACGGGTGTTCGCGTGCTTCGAGCAGCCGGATCTGAAGGCGCCGTTCACGTTCGTCGTGTCCGCCCCGGCGAAATGGCAGGTGCTGTCCAATCAGCATGTCGCCGAACGCGAGTCGATCGGCGACGCGCAGAAGGTGGTGTTCGCACCGACGCTGCCGATCTCCACCTACATCACCGCGATCGTGGCGGGCCCGTACCACCACGCCGAATCTTCTTGGAGCCGGAACGAACTCGCGGTGCCGCTCGCCGTGCTGTGCCGCGCCTCCCTGGCGCGGTACCTCGACGCCGACACGATCTTCGAAGTGACCCGGCAGGGAATGGACTTCTACGCCGACCACTTCGGCTACCCCTACCCGTTCGGCAAGTACGACCAGGTGTTCGTCCCCGAATACAACCTCGGTGCCATGGAGAACCCCGGGTGCGTCACCTTCACCGAAGCGTACGTGTTCCGCGGAGCCGCCACCGCCGCGCAGTACCAGGCCCGCGCGAACACGATCCTGCACGAGATGGCCCACATGTGGTTCGGGGACCTCGTCACCATGAAGTGGTGGGACGACCTGTGGCTCAAGGAGTCGTTCGCCGACTACATGGGCTCGCTGGTCAGTGCCGAGGCCACCGAGTGGACCGACGCCTGGGTCGCCTTCGCCAACCGGCGCAAGGCCTGGGCCTATCTGCAGGACCAGTTGCCCACGACCCACCCGATCGTCGCCGACATCGTCGACCTCGAGGCCGCCAAACTGAACTTCGACGGCATCACGTACGCGAAGGGCGCGGGAGTCCTCAAACAACTCGTCGCGTACGTGGGGCGGGACGCCTTCTTCGAGGGTGCACGGCGCTACTTCCGCCGGCACGCCTTCGGGAACACCACCCTCGCCGATCTGCTCACCGAGTTGTCGGCGACCTCGGGACGAGACCTCTCGGGGTGGGCGCGCGCCTGGTTGCAGACCACCGGCGTGTCGACCCTGATGCTCGAGGACGCGGGGGAGGGACGGTCCGCGATCGTCCAGACGCCGGCGCGGCCCCACCGGCTGGCTGTGGGCCACTACGACTTCGACGAGGCCGGCGACCTGGTCTGCCGGCAGCGGGTCGAGGTCGACCTGGAGGCCGAGCGCACACCGATCGAGTCGGCGGCCGCGCCGCTGATCCTGCTCAACGACGCCGACCTGACCTACGCCAAGGTGCGGCTCGACCCGCGGTCGCTGGAGACGGTGGAGCATTCGCTCGATCGTGTCGTCGACCCGCTGGCCCGGGGGTTGATCTGGTCGGCGTTGTGGAACGCCACCCGCGACAGCGAGCTGACCGCGGCGCGGTACCTGTCCATGGTCCGCGGATTCGCGGTGGCCGAACCGAATCCGGCCCTGCTGGCCGCACTGCTGGCGAACGCACCCTACGCGATCGAGCACTTTCTGCCCGCCGCGAGCCGGTCCCGGCAGCGTCGCGTCTGGCTCGAGGCGGCATGGACGGCCGTGTGCGCCGCCACCCCGGGATCGGGTGAGCAGCTCGCCTGGGCCCGCGCGGTCGCCGCGGCCGCCACTGTCGACGACGCCCACGCCGCCGACCTGCGCGCGATCCTCGACGGCACCGGTCCGGCACCCGCGGGGCTGCCGCTGGACCCGGATCTGCGCTGGCAGATGTGGACCGCGCTGGCGGCGACCGGGCACGCGGAGCCGGCCGATCTCGACGGCGAACTCGCCCGCGACGACACCGGTTCCGGACGGACCGCGCACCTGCGCGCCCTGGCCGCGCGACCGCTCGCCGCGGTCAAGGCGCAGGCCTGGAGTGCGGTCTTCTCCGACACGGCGCTGTCGAACGAGCACCTCGACGCCACCATCGCGGGGTTCCGGGCCGGGGCGCACCGGGATCTGATCGCCCCGTACGACGACGACTACTTCGCCGCGCTCCGGGCGGTGTGGTCCGAGCGCAGCATCGAGATCGCGCGCCGGATCGTGGTCGGTCTGTTCCCCGCCGGAAACACGCTCGGGCCGTGCGACCGGTGGCTCGACGCGCACGCCGACGCCCCGGCGGCGTTGCGGCGCCTGGTGATCGAGCAGCGCGACCATCTGGCCCGCGATCTGCGGGCCCAGGGGTTCAACGGGTGAGGGTTCGACGGGTGCGCGGCCGCGGCCACAGCGGGGGCGCACCCTGCCCGGTCAGGCCTTCCCGGTGCCGGCGGCGATGCCCTTGTCGAGCTGGGTGAGCAGCGCGGTACCGAGGTCGGTCAGCGCGGCGACCTGATCGTCGTCGAGGCCCTGGAACACCAGGGCCTGGACGGTCGCGACGTGACCGGGTGCCGCCTCGACGAGCTTGGTCATGCCGGCGTCGGTGAGCACCGCGTACGAGCCGCGCGTGCCGGGCACGCTCCGGCGGCACACCCATCCGGCGTTCTCCAGCTTGGTCACCACGTGCGACAGCCGGGACAGCGACGCGTTCGACAGCTGTGCCAGCTCGGACAGCCGCAGCCGCCGCTCGGGTGCCTCGGACAGCTCGGCGAGGACCGAGTAGTCGAAGTGGGTGAGCGCGGAGTCGCGCTGCAGCTGCGTGTCCAGCGCGGCCGGCAGGCGGGTGATCAGCGCCACCAGCTTCCGCCAGGCCCGCTGCTGGGATGCGGTCAGCCACTCGGTGTCGTCGATCTGTGCGGAGCCCACTGATGCACCGTCCTTTCTCGATCGTCCACCCTATCGGGACGGCCGGCGCGGGACGCCGGGCGTCCGTCGGGGCGGGCGGTCAGGGGCGCTGCCCCATGCCGGTGGCGACCTCGTGCAGCCGGCGGCCCACGCTGTCCTCCGCCAGCGGCGGTGTCGGCAGCCCGGCGCCGTCGCGGAGCCCGGTGAGGAACTCCTCGAGGGTGGCGCGCGGCGAGAACCGGGGAATCCACTCGAGGTCGGTGCGGGCGCGGGTGCAGTCCATGAGCGGCAGCCGCAGCACCGTGTCGACCAGGCCGGGGGAGGCGGGGGCGAGCCGTGCGTGCCAGGCCGCGGCGACGGCCGCGTGCAGCGCCGCCGGCGGGACGGGCACCGTGCGGGCGCCGAGGATCTCGGCGAGGACCTCGGCGTCGACGGGGGGTTCGGCGGCGAGGTTGAATGCGCCCCGCACCGGCCGGAGCACGGCCCGGACGTAGGCGTCGGCGGCGTCGTCGGTGTGCAGGACCTGCATCCGCAGTCCGGCGGTGCGGGGGACGACCGGCAGGGCCCGGACGAGGCGGCCGGGGAGGAGCGGCCCGGCGAACAACCGGCGCTGCGCGGTCGCGGACTCGCGCTTGAAGAGGAATCCGGGACGCATCCGGACCACCCGGATGTCGGGGTGCCGCAGTTCGAACGTGTCGAGCCAGCGTTCGAGGTACGCCTTCTCCCGCGGGTACGCCGCGCCGGGCCAGCCGTGGGTGGGCCAGCGCTCGTCGACCCGTTCGTCCTGCGGTCCCGGCGAGTAGGCGCCGACCGACGACGCGTGGACGAGGGTGGGCACGCCCACCTCGGCGACGGTCTCGAACACCCGGATCGATCCGAGCACGTTGTTGCGCCAGGTGATCTCGGGTTTGTGCGTGGGCTGGAAGAGCCAGGCGAGGTGGACGACGGCCGCCGCGTCGCGCAGCAGCTCGTGCAGGTCGTCGTCGGCGACGTCGGCGACGACGAACTCGGTCTTGCGGCAGCGCCAGTCGGTGGGGCGGCGGGCGATGCCGACCACCGATCCGACTGCGTCCTGGGCGCCGAGCGCCGCCGTGACGCTGGTGCCCACGTTTCCGGTCGCGCCCGTGACGACCACCTTCAGGCCCTCTGTTCCGGTCATGGGGGGCGGATACCCGCGCCCGCGCCGATCCATCCCCGCAGGCCGGGAACATTTCGGACGGTGCCGGTGCTGTATCGGGTAGTATTGTTGAAGCTTCAACCTTAGGAGTCCGTGTGAGCCCCATGCCCGCCCTGTTCCTCAGCCACGGCGCACCGCCCCTGGTCGACAGCGCGACGTGGGTGGCGCAGCTGCAACGCTGGGCCGCCGACCTGCCGACCCCCACCGCGATCCTCGTGGTCTCCGCGCACTGGGAGTCCGCGCCGCTGACCATCGGTGCCACCACCACCGGCACCCCGCTCGTGTACGACTTCGGCGGCTTTCCCCGCCGCTTCTACGAGGTCACCTACCCTGCGCCCGGCGCCCCCGACCTCGCACGCAAGGTGGCCGCGCTGATGCCCGACGGCGAACCGGTCGTGCAGCAGCCGCACCGCGGTCTCGACCACGGCGCGTACGTGCCGCTCACCGTCATGTACCCGGACGCGGACATCCCGGTCCTGCAGATCTCGCTGCCCACCCTCGATCCGCAGCGCCTGCTCGCGCTCGGCCGGCGGCTGCGCCCGCTCCGGGAGGAGGGGGTGCTCGTCATCGGCTCCGGCTTCACCACGCACGGCCTGCCGTTCCTGCGCGACCCGCGCCCCGAGGCCGTCGCGCCCGGCTGGTCCGCCGAGTTCGACGCCTGGGCCGCCGAGCGGCTCGCTGCCGGCGACGTCGACGGCCTGCTCGACTTCCGCACCCGGGCGCCCGGCATGCCGTACGCCCACCCCACGATCGAGCACTTCGCCCCGCTGTTCGTCACCCTCGGCGCGTCGAGCGACCCGGAGCAGGCGCCCCGGCAGGTGATCGACGGGTTCTGGATGGGCCTGGCCAAGCGTTCCGTCCAGGTGGACTGACCGTCAGTCCCGGCTCGCGCGCCGGGCCTGCAGCACCGCGAGCGCGCGGTCCGCGTGCACGCCGGGGCGCACCTCGCTGGCGATCACCTCGAGGACGGTGCGGTCGGTGTCCAGCACGAAGGTGGTCCGCTTGACCGGCGAGAGCCGGCCGAGCAGCCCCCGGCGCACCCCGAACTGCGCCGCCACCGCGCCGTCCGGATCGGACAGCAGGGGGTAGTCGAACGACTGCCGCGTCGACCACGCGCCCAACCGGTCCACCGGGTCGGTGCTGATCCCGACCCGGGTGGCGCCGACGGCGGCGAACTCGGCCGCCAGATCCCGGAAGTGGCACGCCTCGGCCGTGCAGACCGGGGTGAACGCGGCCGGGTAGAAGAACAGCACCACCGGCCCGTCCGCCAGCAGCGCGGACAGCGTCCGCGGACGGCCGTCCTGGTCGCTCGACGTGAAATCGGGGGCGATGTCACCGGCTCTCATGTCCGGCGACGCTACCGCGGCCGCGCCCGCCGCGGCAGGCCCTGGGATGATGGGCGCCATGTCCGGCGAGCCCACCACCATCCCCGCAGCGGCCCCCGACCTCACCGAGGGCGGCCGACCCGACTCCACCACCACCCGCGAGCAGTTCCGGCTGCTCGCCGCCGAGCACCGCGTCGTTCCGGTGACCCGCAAGGTGCTCGCCGACGCGGAGACCCCGCTGTCGGCGTACCGCAAGCTCGCCGCCGACCGGCCCGGCACCTTCCTGCTCGAGTCCGCCGAGAACGGCCGGTCGTGGTCGCGGTGGTCGTTCATCGGAGCCGGCAGCCCGGCCGCGCTCACCGTCGTCGACGGGGAGGCCACCTGGTACGGCCACGTGCCCGCCGGCGCCCCCACCGGGGGCGACCCGCTCGACGTGCTGCGCCGGACCCTGGAGCTGCTGCACACCGAGCGGCTGCACGGCCTGCCGCCGCTGACCGGCGGCATGGTCGGCTACCTCGGCTACGACGTCGTGCGACGCATCGAGCGGCTGCCCGAGCACGCCGTCGACGACCTGCAGATTCCCGAGACGGTGATGATGCTCGCCACCGACCTCGCCGCCGTCGACCACCACGAGGGTGCGATCACGCTCATCGCCAACGCCGTCAACTGGGACGGCTCCGACGAACGCGTCGACGAGGCCTACGACGACGCGGTGGCCCGGCTGGACCGGATGACGGCGGCCCTGGCCGCGCCCGCCCCGTCGACCGTCTCCACGTTCGCCCGGCCCGCCCCCGACTATCGGCGCCAGCGCACGACCGAGAGCTTCGGCGCCGACGTGCGCCGGCTCATCGGCGAGATCGAGGCCGGCGAGGCGTTCCAGGTGGTGCTGTCCCAGCGCTTCGAGATCGACTGTCACGCGGCGCCGATCGACGTGTACCGGATGCTGCGCGCCTCCAATCCGAGTCCGTACATGTTCCTCATGCACGTCCCCGACGGCTCCGGCGGCACGGCGTTCTCCATCGTGGGCTCGAGCCCGGAGGCGCTCGTGACCGTCGCCGACGGGGTCGCCACCACCCATCCCATCGCCGGGACGCGCTGGCGCGGCGCCAGCGAGGAGGACGACATCCTCCTCGAGAAGGACCTCCTCGCCGACGAGAAGGAGAACGCCGAGCACCTCATGCTCGTCGACCTCGGCCGCAACGACCTCGGGCGGGTGTGCGAGCCCGGCACCGTCAAGGTCCACGACTACCGGCACATCGAGCGCTACAGCCACGTCATGCACCTGGTCTCCACCGTCACCGGCCGCCTCGCCGCGGGCCGGCACGCCCTCGACGCGGTCACCGCGTGCTTCCCCGCCGGCACCCTGTCCGGCGCGCCCAAGGTCCGGGCGATGGAACTGATCGACGAACTCGAGCCGACCCGCCGCGGCATCTACGGCGGCATCGTGGGCTACCTCGATTTCGCCGGCGACGCCGACACCGCCATCGCCATCCGCTCGGCCCTGGTCAAGGACGGCGTCGCCTACGTGCAAGCCGGTGCCGGCGTCGTCGCCGACTCCGATCCGGTCTACGAGGACACCGAGGCCCGCAACAAGGCCATGGCCGTGCTCTCCGCCGTCGCCGCGGCCGGCACCCTCACCCCGTACGAGGGGGACCGCAGGTGAGCGCCACCCGCGCGCCCCGGCGGCGGGCCGGCGCGGTCGCCGCGCTGCTGCTCGCGATCGGCGCCGTCGCGCTGTGGGGCGCGAGCCGCCTGACCTGGGTGACCGTCACGTCCTCCGACGGCCTCGGCGAGGACCGGGTCACCACCCTCGTCGGCGGCACCTGGGCGGCGGCGCTGACTCCGCTCGCGCTGACGCTGCTGGCGGCCGTCGCGGCGTCGTTCGCGGTGCGCGGATGGGCGCTGCGGATACTGGCCGTGCTCGTCGCGGTCGTCGCGGTCGCCGCCGCCGTCCCGGCGGTGGGGCTGCTCGCCGGCGGCGCCGACGACGCGACCGCGGCGCGCATCGCGGAGCTGCCCGCACGCGCCGAGGTCACCTCCCTCACCGTCGCGGCCGGGCCGGCCGTGCTCGCCCTCGCCGGCGCCGTGGCCGCGCTGGCCGCCGCCGTGCAGCTGTGGCGCACCCCGCGGGCCGAGGCCGGACTGTCGTCGAAGTACGACAGCCCGGCCGCCCGCCGCGAGGCCACCACCCGCCGGGACACCGCCGACGAGCCGGTCACCGAACGCACCCTGTGGGACGCGCTCGACGCGGGCGAGGACCCCACGGTGGACGTCGCCGACGACCCGGCCGCCGATCGAGGGGGAGAGGGCGGCGCCGACGATTCGGGGACCCGCCGCACGGGCCGGTGAGCGCGCACACTACTCTTCAAGAAACTCCGATGAGTTTTCTCACATCGGATTGACAGGGGCGAAAGGACTTCGAGCCACGATGACAGTTCTCGACTCGATACTCGAAGGGGTGCGCGCCGACGTCGCCGCCCGGGAGGCGGTCCTCGACTTCGCCGCGGTCAAGGCCGCCGCTGCTGCCGCGCCCCCGCCGATCGACGCCAAGGCCGCGTTGCTCGAGCCGGGAATCGCCGTCATCGCCGAGGTCAAGCGGGCCAGCCCGTCGAAGGGGGCGCTCGCCGACATCACCGACCCCGCCGAACTCGCCAAGGCCTACGAGGCCGGCGGTGCCCGCGCGATCAGCGTGCTCACCGAGCAGCGCCGCTTCCAGGGCAGTCTCGACGATCTCGACGCCGTGCGGCGCGCGGTGCGGATCCCGGTGCTGCGCAAGGACTTCATCGTCGGCCCGTACCAGATCCACGAGGCGCGTGCCCACGGCGCGGACATCGTGCTGCTCATCGTCGCCGCGCTCGAGCAGCCCGTGCTGACGTCGCTGATCGACCGCGTCGAATCTCTCGGCATGACGGCGCTCGTCGAGGTGCACACCGAGGAGGAGGCGACCCGTGCCCTCGAGGCCGGCGCCACCGTCATCGGGGTCAACGCCCGCAACCTCAAGACCCTCGAGGTCGACAAGAGCACGTTCGCCCGCATCGCGCCGGGACTGCCGACCGAGGTCGTCAAGATCGCCGAGTCCGGCGTGCGCGGTCCCTCCGACCTGCTCACCTACGCCGGCGCGGGTGCCGACGCGGTGCTCGTCGGCGAGGGACTGGTGACCAGCGGCGACCCGCGCCACGCGGTCGCCGAACTGGTCACCGCCGGCACCCATCCGTCCTGCCCGAAGCCCGCACGCTGACCGCATTCCGGCGCGGCGCCGACGGGCCGGACCCGGCGACGGGCCGGGGCCGCCGTTGGGGCAGACTGGACGGGTGAGCACAGACGATCCCGTACTTTCCGCCAAGGGCCGCGGTCTGCCCCGCATGAGCGCCGCAGTGGCCGAGCACACCGCGCACGAACCCGACCCCGGCGGCCACTTCGGGGTCTTCGGCGGCCGGTTCGTCCCCGAGGCGCTGATGGCGGTGATCGAGGAGGTCACCGCCGAATACGACAAGGCGCGGGTCGACAACGGATTCCTCGACGAACTCGATCGGTTGCAGCGCGACTACACCGGCCGGCCCTCCCCGGTGTACGAGGCCAAGCGGCTGAGCGAACACGCCGGCGGCGCCCGGATCGTGCTCAAGCGCGAGGATCTCAACCACACCGGCTCGCACAAGATCAACAACGTGCTCGGGCAGGCCCTGCTCGCCCAGCGGATGGGCAAGACCCGGGTCATCGCGGAGACCGGTGCCGGGCAGCACGGCGTCGCCACCGCCACCGCCTGCGCCCTGCTCGGCCTCGACTGCGTCGTCTACATGGGCGAGGTCGACACCGAGCGGCAGGCCCTCAACGTCGCCCGGATGCGCCTGCTCGGCGCCGAGGTCGTCGCCGCGACCAGCGGTTCGCGCACCCTCAAGGACGCGATCAACGAGGCCATGCGCGACTGGGTCACCAATGCCCACAACACCTACTACTGTTTCGGCACCGCCGCCGGCCCGCACCCGTTCCCCATGATGGTGCGCGACTTCCAGCGCATCATCGGCCTCGAGGCGCGCGCGCAGGTGCAGGCGCTCACCGGCCGGTTGCCCGACGCCGTCACCGCCTGCGTCGGCGGCGGATCCAACGCCATCGGCATCTTCCATGCCTTCATCGACGACCCCGGTGTCCGCCTGGTCGGCTTCGAGGCCGGCGGCGACGGGGTGGAAACCGGGCGGCATGCCGCCACCATCACCGGCGGCACGCCCGGCGCGCTGCACGGCGCCTACTCCTACCTGCTGCAGGACGAGGACGGCCAGACCATCGAGTCGCACTCGATCTCCGCCGGCCTGGACTACCCCGGCGTCGGACCCGAGCACTCCTACCTCAAGAACATCGGCCGCGCCGACTACCGGCCCGTCACCGACGCCGAGGCCATGGAGGCGTTCTCGCTGCTCTCGCGCACCGAGGGCATCATCCCCGCCATCGAGTCGGCGCACGCCGTCGCCGGGGCCCTGAAGCTGGGCCGCGAACTCGGCTCCGGCGCCGTCGTGCTGGTCAATCTGTCCGGCCGGGGCGACAAGGACGTCGACACCGCCGCGCGGTGGTTCGGGCTCCTTCCCGCCGACCCCGCCACCTCCGACACGACGGAAGGATCCGCGCAGTGAGCGCCCAGCAGCCGCAGTCCCGCCTCGGTGAGGTCTTCGCCCGATGCAAGGCCGAGAACCGCGCCGCGCTCGTCGGCTACCTGCCCGCCGGATACCCCGACCTGCCGCGCTCGATCGAGGCGTTCGAAGCGCTCGTGCAGGCCGGCTGCGACATCGTCGAGGTCGGCATCCCCTACAGCGACCCGGTGATGGACGGACCCACCATCCAGGCCGCCGCCGACGAGGCGCTCACCGCGGGCTTCCGGGTGCGGGACGTGTTCCGCGTCGTCGAGGCCGTCGCCGCGGCCGGCGGCCACGCCGTCGTGATGACCTACTGGAACATCGTCCTCAAGTACGGGATCGACGAATTCGCCCGCGACCTCGCTGCCGCCGGGGGACTGGGGATCATCACCCCGGACCTCATCCCCGACGAGGCCGAGCAGTGGATCGCGGCGGCGGACCGGCACGGGCTCGACCGCATCTTCCTGGTCGCCCCGTCGTCGACCGCCGAGCGCCTCGTCATGACCGTCGACTCCTGCCGCGGGTTCGTCTACGCCACCTCCACGATGGGCGTGACCGGCGCCCGCGACGCCGTCTCCGACATGGCGCCCGAACTCGTCGCCCGGGTGCGGGAGCACTCGCAGATCCCCGTGGGTGTCGGCCTGGGCGTGCGGTCCCGGGAACAAGCCGCGCAGATCGCCGCCTACGCGGACGCGGTGATCGTCGGCTCGGCGCTGGTGGCCGCCGTGGCGCAGGGCCCCGACGCGTTGCGCACGCTCACCACGGAACTCGCGGAGGGCGTGCGCTCGGCTAGCGTGGCCACGTGACCTCCACCGCCGTACCCGCCGCCGCTACCGTCCTGGCGTATCTGCCCAGTCCACCGCAGGGGGTGTGGTACCTCGGGCCGATCGCGCTGCGGGCCTACGCCCTGTGCATCATCGTCGGGATCGTCGTCGCCATCTTCTGGGGCGACCGCCGCTGGGTCGCCCGTGGCGGCGAGCCGGGCACCGTCCTCGACGTCGCCGTGTGGGCGGTGCCGTTCGGCCTGATCGGAGGGCGCCTGTACCACGTCGCCACCGACTGGCAGAAGTACTTCGGCGCGGGCGCCGACCCGGTCGACGCGCTGAAGATCTGGCAGGGCGGACTCGGGATCTGGGGGGCGGTCGCCCTCGGCGGCGTCGGCGCCTGGATCGGGTGCCGGCGCCGCGGTGTGCCGCTGCCCGCCCTCGGTGATGCGGTGGCCCCGGCGATCCTGCTGGCGCAGGCCATCGGCCGGCTCGGCAACTGGTTCAACCAGGAACTCTACGGCCGGGAGACGACCGTGCCGTGGGGCCTCGAGATCTACGAGCGTCGCAACGACGCGGGACAGACCAGCCCGGACCTGATCGACGGGATCTCCACCGGGCAGGTCGCGGCGGTGGTGCATCCGACGTTCCTGTACGAGCTGGTGTGGAACCTGCTCGTCGTGCTGCTGCTCGTGTTCGTCGACCGGCGCTTCCGTATCGGACACGGCCGGCTGTTCGCGCTCTACGTGGCCGGCTACAGCGCGGGCCGCTTCTTCGTCGAACTCATGCGGTCCGACCCGGCCACCGAGATCGCCGGTATCCGGATCAATTCCTTCACCTCCGCCATCGTGTTCGTCCTCGCCGTCGCCTACGTCGTCTTCGCCCGCAAGGGTCGCGAAGCGCCGGAGGAACTGAAGTCCCGTCACCCGCACGGCGCCACCGCAGCCGCAGTTGCAGCCGATGCCACCGCAACCGGCGACGGGATCGGAGACGGTGGGGCGGCCGACGACGAGAAGCGGGACGGCGCATCCGGGCCCGTGGCATCGGCCGAGGCCGGCGGTAAGGTCGAGACAGGTAGGCGCAGCGAGAACGGAGGGGACAAGTCGTGACCACATCCGACGCGGGATCCCCGGACCCCACGGGCCCGGATCTGCGGAAGAAAGACGAGACGTCCGCCGGACCGGACCTGCGCAAACAGTCCGACGCCGAGGCCGCCCCCGCTGCCGGGTCGAGCGCCGCGCCGCAGGGCGGCGAGCCGGCCCCCACCGCGGAGCTGCCCACGTTCGGCGGCACCGCCGACTACGATCCGACCGCCCAGGCGTCGCTGTCCGTTCCGCCGCCCACCACCGAGTCGACCGCGCCCACATGGGGCACGGCCGGACCGGGCTGGGACACCTACTCCGGAATGGGCAACGGTCCCGGCTGGGGCACCACGCCGAGCTATCCACCGCCGTCGAGCGAAGCGCAGTACGGCACCGCACACACCGGCGGGACCGAGGCGCCGACCGGCGGGCAGTACGCCGGCAGCGGACCCGTCTACGGGGCCCCCGACCCGCAGTTCCAGAGCGGGCCGCAGCACCCGTCCCCGGGCGGGCCGGGCTACGGTCCCACCGGCGGCTACGGTCCCACCGGCTACGGCGCCTACGGCGATCCCTCCGCGCCGTACGGACGGGATCCGGCGACGGGCGAGCCCTACTCCGACAAGTCGAAGACCACCGCGGGCCTGTTGCAGCTGCTGCTGCCCTTCGTCGGGATCTGCGGGGTCGGGCGGCTCTACCTCGGAAGCACCGCGGTCGGCCTCATCCAGCTCCTGGGGCTGTGGATCGGCGGACTGCTGACCATCCTCCTGGTCGGCTTCGTGATCATCCCGGTGATCTGGGTGTGGTCCGTCATCGACGGGATCATGATGCTCACCGGCAGCGTCCGCGACTCCGACGGCCGCCCGCTGCGGCCCTGACCCACCCACCCGACGGCCGGTCGCGCCTCTCGCGCGGCGGGCCGTCGCGCGCGTAGACTGGCCGCCACCGGGACCGATCCCCGGTTCGATCGTCGGGCGGAACTGGTCCGGCCACCCATACCGCAGCGCACGCCCGTCGTGGCGACCCCGTCGGGGCCGCCCATCCGACGACGCGCGACGTCGCCGCCACACCGGCGACGTGGAGGTGGACCGGTGCGGCATTCCGGGATGCCCGAGGCCCGCGGACTCTACGACCCCGACCGCGAATCGGATTCCTGCGGCGTGGGCGCGATCGTCGACCTGCGCGGCCGCAGCACCCACCGCACCGTCGCCGACGCACTCACCGCGCTGCGCAACCTCGGCCACCGCGGCGCCTGCGGTCGCGAACCCGCCAGCGGTGACGGCGCCGGCATCACCCTCGCGGTCCCCGCCGCGCTCCTCGACGCCGTCACCGGCTTCGAACTCCCGCCGCCGGGGTACTACGCCACCGGCCTGTGCTTTCTGCCCCGCGACCCGCGGCGCCGGGCGACGGCGCGACGGCGGATCCACGCGCTCGCGGCCGAGGAGGATCTCCAGATCCTCGGCTGGCGCGAGGTTCCCGTCGACCCGTCCGGCCTCGGGCGCACCGCCGGAGCGTGCCGACCCCACATCAGCCAGCTGTTCGTCGCCGCCCCCCGCACGGGCGGCGTCCGGCCCGCCGGCGTGGACCTCGACCGGCGGGTGTATCCGCTGCGGCGCCGCGCCGAGCACACCGGCGACGTCTATTTCCCGTCGCTGTCCGCCCGCACCGTCGTCTACAAGGGCATGCTCACGGCACAGCAGTTGCCGGCGTTCTTCCCCGACCTGCGCGATCCGCGCTGCGCCAGCCCGATCGCGCTCGTGCACAGCCGTTTCTCCACCAACACCTTCCCGTCGTGGCGGCTCGCCCAACCGTTCCGGTACAGCGCCCACAACGGCGAGATCAACACGATCCGCGGCAACCGCAACCGGATGCACGCCCGCGAGGGACTCCTGCGCACCGGCCTGCTGCCCGGCGACCTGACCCGGTTGTTCCCGGTCTGCGCCCCCGACATGTCGGACTCGGCCTCCCTCGACGAGGTCCTCGAACTGCTCCACCTCGCCGGGCGCTCGCTGCCGCACGCGGTGACCATGCTCGTCCCGCCCGCATGGGAGAACGAGCCCGACCTCGATCCCCGGCGACGCGCCTTCCACCGCTTCCACGCCGCGCTGCTCGAACCGTGGGACGGGCCGGCGTGCCTGCCCTTCACCGACGGACGGCTGTTCGGTGCCGTGCTCGACCGCAACGGGCTGCGACCCGGCCGGTGGTGCCGCACCGCCGACGACCGCGTCCTGTTCGGCAGTGAAACCGGAATCCTCGACCTGCCACCGGAACACATCGTGCACAAGGGCCGACTCGAGCCGGGCCGGATGCTCCTCGTCGACACCGTCGCCGGCCGCATCGTGCCGCCCGACGAACTGCTCGACACCCTCGCTGCCGCCCACCCCTACGGTCGGTGGCTGCGTGACGGGCAGATCGACCTGGCGGATCTGCCCCGCCCGGGCGGGCACCCCGCCCCGGACCACGACCAGGGCCGGACGCACCGGCTGTTCGGGTACACCCGCGAGGACCTCGAGGTGCTGCTCGAACCGATGGCCGCGACCGGTGCCGAACCGCTCGGCTCGATGGGCGCCGACATCGCCCCCGCGGTGCTGTCGCCGCGTCCCCGGCTGCTCTACGACTACGTCGTCGAATTGTTCGCGCAGGTCACCAACCCGCCGTTGGACGCGATCCGCGAACGGGTCGTCACCTCGATGCGGCGCGTCGCCGGCCCGGAGGACAACCTGTTCGACGCGTCCCCGAAGTCGTGCCGGCAACTGGTGCTGCCCGGCCCGGTCCTCGACACCGACGAACTCGCCGCCGTCGCGGCACTCGGCCCGGACGGGCCGCGCCCGGACCTCGCCTCCCGGGTCCTGCCCGCGCACTTCGCGGCCGGCGGCGACCCCGGCGAGGCCCTCGCCGCCGGGCTCGCGGACCTGCGCCGCGCCGCCGACGCCGCCATCGACGCCGGCCGGGGCATCCTGATCGTCACCGACCGCGGTTGCGGGCCGGACCGCGTCCCCATCCCCTCCCTGCTCGCCGTCTCCGCCGTGCACCACCACCTCGTCCGCACGCGGCGGCGCACCCGCGTCGCGCTGATCGCCGAATCCGGGGATGCGCGCGAGGTCCACCACGTGGCCGCGCTCGTCGGATTCGGCGCCGCGACGGTGTGCCCCTACGTCGCCCTCGACACCGTGCGCTCACTCGCGGCCGCCGGGCGCATCCCCGGCACGGACCCGGCGACGGCCGCGGCGAACTACCGGCGCGCCGTCGTCTCCGGGGTTCGCGAGGTGATGGCCAAGCTCGGAATCTCCACCCTCGCCTCGTACACGGCGGCGCAGACATTCGAGGCCGTCGGCCTTGCCCGCGAGGTCGTGGACGCGTATCTTCCCGGCACCGTCTCCCGGCTGGGCGGCGCGAGCCTCGCCGACCTGGCCCGCGACGCCCGTCGCCGGCACCGGACCGCCTTCGAGAACCGGTGCGCCGAAACGGCTCTCGACAGTGGGGGCGTCTACCGGTATCGACGCGACGGCGAACCTCACCTGTTCACCCCGGAGACGGTGTTCCTGCTGCAGCACGCGACCCGCACCGGGCGGGCGGACGTCTACGCGCGGTACTGCGCCGAGATCGACCGGCTCGCCGCCGCGGGCGGAACCCTGCGCGGGCTGTTGCGCACCGTCGCCGCGGATCCGATCCCGCTCGACGAGGTCGAGCCGGTGGAGGACATCGTGCGCCGCTTCGCCACGGGGGCGATGAGCTACGGTTCGATCTCCGGTGAGGCGCACGAGACCCTCGCCGTCGCGATGAACCGCCTCGGCGGCCGGTCGAACTCGGGGGAGGGCGGGGAGGATCCCGACCGCCTCGGTGACCCGCTGCGCCGCAGCGCCGTCAAGCAGGTCGCCAGCGGCCGCTTCGGTGTCACCGCCGCCTACCTCGCCGACGCGACCGACCTGCAGATCAAGATGGCGCAGGGAGCGAAACCCGGTGAGGGTGGCCAGCTTCCCGGCCACAAGGTGTACCCGTGGATCGCCCGTACCCGGCACGCCACCACGGGCGTCGGACTGATCTCCCCGCCGCCGCACCACGACATCTACTCCATCGAGGACCTCGCCGAGCTCGTCCACGACCTGCGGTGCGCCAACCCGCAGGCCCGCATCCACGTCAAGCTCGTCAGCGGCGTCGGCGTCGGCATCGTCGCCGCCGGCGTCGCCAAGGCCCATGCCGACGTGGTGCTGATCTCCGGCCACGACGGCGGCACCGGGGCGGCCCTGCTCACCGCCCTGCAGCACACCGGCACCCCGTGGGAGATCGGGCTCGCCGAAACCCAGCAGACCCTCGTGCTGAGCGGCCTGCGCGACCGCATCACCGTGCAGTGCGACGGCGGGCTGCGCACCGGCCGCGACGTGATGATCGCGGCGCTGCTCGGCGCCGAGGAGTTCGGGTTCGCCACGGCGCCCCTGGTGGTCCTCGGCTGCATCCTCATGCGGGTGTGCCACCTCGACACGTGTCCCGTCGGCATCGCCACCCAGAACCCCGAACTGCGGGAGAAGTTCACCGGCAGAGCGGAATTCGTGGAGCAGTTCTTCCGGTTCGTCGCCGGGGACGTGCGCCGGCGGCTCGCGGCGCTGGGCCTGTCCCGCCTCGACGACGCCGTCGGCCGGGTCGACCTGCTCGAACCCGACGCGGCACTCGAGCACTGGCGTCGCCGGGGACTCGACCTCGCACCCCTGTTCACCCCGCCGGCCGACGCCCTCGGGGCACCCCCGCAGCGCCGCCGCACCCGCCCCGCCGCCGGACCGCCCGACGCGCCGCTGGACCGTGACCTCATCGCCCGCGCGGCCCCCGCCCTCGACGACGGCCGTCCCGTGCATCTCACCGCCGCCGTCACCAACCGTGACCGCGCCGTCGGCACCCTGCTCGGCTGGACCGCCGGTCGACGGTGCGCCACCGGCCTGAGCGACGACACGGTGCGGATCGATTTGTACGGCAGCGCCGGGCAGTCCCTCGGTGCCTTCCTGCCCGTCGGCATCACCGTCACCGTCACCGGCGACGCCAACGACTATGTCGCCAAGGGTCTGTCCGGCGGACGGGTGGTGGTGCGCCCCGACCCGGCCGCGCCGTTCGACCCGCACGAGCAGATCGTCGCCGGCAACACCGTCCTGTACGGGGCCACCTCCGGGGAGTTGTTCCTGCACGGCCGGGTGGGGGAGCGCTTCGCGGTGCGCAATTCCGGCGCCGACGCCGTGTGCGAGGGCACCGGCGACCATGCCTGCGAGTACATGACCGGGGGCCGCGTCGTGATCCTCGGCGCCACCGGCCGCAACCTCGGCGCCGGCATGTCCGGGGGGCTGGCCTACGTCCTCGACCTCGAGCCCGGCCGCGTCAACACCGCCTCCGTGCAACTGCAGCCCGTCGACGACGGCGACCTCGCTCCGCTGCGTGACCTGATCGCCCGCCACCACGCGCGCACCGGATCGGCGGTCGCCGGGGAGATCCTCGCCGAATGGCCCGGCAGTGCGGTCCGGTTCACCGCGGTGGTGCCCGAGGATCTGATCCGCGTCCGCGCCGCGGCGTGCGAGCGCCCCACCCCGGTGGGAGCCGACGGTGCCTGATCCCCGCGGATTCCTGCGCTACGACCGACGCGAACCGCCGCGCCGGCCCGCCGCCGAGCGCGTCCGCGACTGGGCGGAGGTGCACCGGGCGCAGCCCCCGGACGAGGAGGCGCTCTCGATCCGGGAGCAGGCCGCCCGCTGCATGGACTGCGGTATCCCCTTCTGCCACAGCGCCGGCACCGGCTGCCCGCTCGGCAACCTCATCCCCGAATGGAACGACCTGGTGCGTCGTGACCTGTGGGCCGAGGCCGCCGACCGGCTGCACGCCACCGACAACTTCCCCGAGTTCACCGGCCGGCTGTGCCCGGCACCCTGTGAATCCGCCTGCGTGCTCGCCCGGGACGACCACACCGCGGGCGTGACCGTCGAACGGATCGAGCGGGCGATCGCCGACCGGGCCTGGGCCGACGGCCGCGTGCCGCCGCGCCCCCCGGCCCGTGGCACCGGGAGATCCGTCGCCGTCGTCGGCTCCGGACCGGCGGGTCTCGCCGCGGCCCAGCAGCTCACCCGCGCCGGACACGCCGTGACCGTCCTCGAGCGCGCAGACCGGCTCGGCGGACTGCTGCGCTACGGCATCCCGGCGTTCAAGATGGACAAGGCCCTCGTCGACAGGCGCCTCGCGCAGATGCGCGCCGAGGGCACGGTCTTCCGCACCGGCACCGAGGCCGGGATCGACCCGGATGTCGCCACGCTGCGGGCCGGCTTCGACGCGGTGGTCCTCGCGGTCGGGGCCGGCCGCGCCCGCGACCTGGCCGTCCCGGGGCGGGAACTCGGCGGGGTGCACCCCGCGATGGAGTACCTCGTCGCCGCCAACCACGAGTGCGAGGGCGACGGGCCCGCGGCCCTCACCGCCGCCGGACGGCACGTGGTGATCGTCGGCGGCGGGGACACCGGCGCCGACTGCTTCGGCACCGCACTGCGTCAGGGCGCGCGTTCCGTCACCCAGCTCGACTATCGGCCCCGGCCGCCCGGACGCCGCGACGAGGACGTCACGCCGTGGCCGCTCGCGCCGTGGGTGCTGCGAACGGCGCCCGCGCACGAGGAGGGCGGGACCCGCCGGTTCGAAGTGACGGTGCAGCGCTTCGTCGGTTCCCGTGGGCGGGTGCGGGCGCTCGAACTGGCCGAGGTCGACGCGCGCCGCCTCCCCCTCGGGGACCCCTTCGAGATTCCCTGCGACCTCGCCCTCCTCGCCGTCGGCTTCGAGGGGGTCCAGCGCGGACCGCTCCTCGACGCCCTCGGCCTGACCCCCGGCGTCCGGGGCACTCTCGACTGCGACGAGCGCTGGCAGACCTCGGCCCCGGGGGTGTTCGTGTGCGGCGACGCCCACCGCGGTGCGTCGCTGGTGGTGTGGGCGATCGCCGAGGGACGCGCGGCGGCGCGCGGTGTGGACGCGTTCCTCACGGGCGAGTCGGCGCTGCCGGCGCCGGTCCATCCCCGGTCGCTGCATCTGGACCCCCGGCGTTTCCCGGCTCGGCCGCCCGGGTAGGCCACCCGGGAGCGGCGCACCGGTCGCCGCAGGAAAGGAGCGTCATGAGCACGATCACCGAGTCGGTCGACGTCCATGTCCCGATCCGTACGGCCTACAACCAGTGGACGCAGTTCGAGGAGTTCCCCCGTTTCATGGAGGGCGTCGAGCGGATCCGCCAGATCGACGACACCCACACCCACTGGGTCGTCAAGGTCGCCGGCGGGACGAAGGAGTTCGACGCCACGATCACCGAGCAGCATCCCGACGAGCGCGTCGCATGGAGGTCCGACGCCGGGCCGGACCACGCCGGCGTGATCACCTTCCACCGGCTCGACGACACCACCACGCGGGTCACCGCGCAGATGGACATCGACCCCGAGGGCTTCTTCGAGAACGTCGCCGACAAGCTCGGCCTCCTCGATCGCCGCGTGAAGAGCGACATGCGGCACTTCAAGCAGTTCATCGAGGAACGCGGCGTCGCCGACGGCGCATGGCGCGGTGAGGTCGATCGTCCCGGCCCGTGACCGTGGACTTCCGACCGAAGGAGACCCCGTGACGGAGAAGAAGCCGACCGACGGCAACCGGCCCAAGGGGGGCCGGCCCGGCCCGGTGGACGAGGGCAAGAACGGCGGCATGGCGACTCGGGAGCACGCCCCGGAAATCGCCGAGAATCCCACTGCCGAGAACTCCACCGACGACTGATCGCAGAGGCCGGAAGGGGCGATGCGGCCGAACCGCATCGCCCCTTCCGCCGTCGCACGGGCTGTCGACGGTCACGGCATGCCGGGGTCGAGGGCGTCCTCCGTCGGCGCCGCCGACCCCGCTTCGAGCCCGCGCCCGGCTGTGATTCAGGCGCTCGCGGCCGCGGTGGCGCCGGATCCGCTCGCGCGCAGGTCCGTGAGGAAGGCGTTGGCCCACCGGTCGACGTCGTGGTGGAGCACCTGGGTGCGCAGGGACTGCATCCGGCGCGCCGCCGTCGCCGGTTCCTCGGTGGCGGCGATGACGATCGCGCGTTTGACGGCGTCGAGATCGTGCGGGTTGACCAGATGAGCGCGGCGCAGCTCGCTGGCCGCCCCGGTGAACTCGCTCAGGACGAGGGCACCGGTGCCGTCGGTCCGGCAGGCGATGTACTCCTTGGCGACGAGGTTCATGCCGTCGCGCAGGGGTGTGACGAGCATGACGTCCGCCGCGCTGTACAGGGCCATGAGCTCGTCTCGGTCGACGGGCCGGTGCAGGTAGTGCACCACCGGCCGGCCCAGCTGCCCGTACTCGCCGTTGAGGTGGCCGACCTTGCGCTCGATGTCCTCGCGCAACTGGGCGTAGGCGGACACGCGCTCGCGACTCGGGGTGGCCAGCTGCACCATGACGACCTTCTCGGGGTCGAGGGTGCCCTCGTCGAGCAGCTCGTGCAGCGCCTCGAGCCGAATGTCGATGCCCTTGGTGTAGTCGAGCCGGTCCACGCCCAGCAGCAGGGTCTCGGGGTTGCCGAGTTCCTCGCGAACCTGCGCGGCCCGCTCGCGGATGTGGGGGGACCGGACGCGTTCGGCGAAGTGGGCCGAGTCGATCGAGATGGGGAAGGCGCCGACCTGCACCCGCCGGTCGCCGACGTCGACGGTGCCCACGCACGAGTCCAGGTCGGAGTGCGCGCTCGTGTGCAGACCGAGCAGCCGCTGTGCCAGGAACAGGAAGTTGCGGGCGCCGCCGGGCAGGTGGAAGCCCACCAGGTCGGCGCCGAGCAGGCCCTCCACGACGGCGGTTCGCCACGGCAGTTGCAGGAACAGCTCGGTGGGCGGGAAGGGGATGTGCAGGAAGAAGCCGATCTTCAGGTCGGGCCGGAGGTCGCGCAGCATCTTGGGCACGAGCTGGAGCTGGTAATCGTGCACCCACACCGTCGCGCCCGGGGCGGCCGCGTCGGCCGCGGCCTCGGCGAAGCGGCGGTTGACCGCGACGTATGTCCGCCACCACGTGCGGTCGTAGGCGGGAGCGACGATCGCGTCGTGGTACAGCGGCCACAGCGTCGCGTTGGAAAATCCCTCGTAGTAGCCGGCGACCTCGCCTTCGGTGAGGGAGACCGGATGCAGCGTGATGCCGTCCTCGGTGAACGGATCGAAGGCGACGTCGGGGGCGCCGGGCCAGCCCACCCACGCGCCGTCGGCGGCGCGCAGCACCGGCTCCAGGGCGGTGACGAGCCCGCCCGGGCTGCGGCGCCACCCGCCGCGCCCGTCGTCGGCCGACGGGTCGTAGTCCACGGGGAGCCGATTGGCCACCACCACCAGGTCCGCTGCGGTCATCGCGTCGCGCCTCCTTGCTCGACACCGGGGCCGGTCGCTCCGGCAACTGCCGTCGAACTCGTACTTATGACAAGTAGTTTTTGTGTATCACTCGGGGCGGGGCGCGGAGGCACTTCGCCGCGCTCGGTATCCCGGGAAGCGACGCCCCCGCACCCCGCTGGTAGATAATCTGTCTCGCACAATAGAAATTTTGTCAAATGGAAGATGCAATTACCGCGGAACACCGGCCCGGTGCGGTGCGACGGGGAGGGTATCGACGATGTCCTTCCCGCGGAGGGTGGCACGGGCTTGCTTGCCGGCGGTTTCGGCGCCCGGGTGCCGGGGTAATCCGGCTGCGGGGTGCCCGGCACCTACGTGCCGACACCGGCGGGCCGGCGAGACGGCCCGCGGAGGTACTACACACGAGCCTGTAGGAGGAATCGAAGATGGCGAAGTTCACCGTCCCCGGCCTGAGCGACAGCGAGGGCGTCCGGGTGGCCGAAGTGCTGCAGAATCGGCTCAGCGCCTACAACGACCTGCACCTCACCCTCAAGCACGTTCACTGGAACGTCGTGGGACCGAACTTCATCGGCGTGCACGAGATGATCGATCCGCAGGTCGACGCGGTCCGCGGATTCGCCGACGACGTCGCCGAACGCATCGCCGCGCTCGGGTCGTCCCCGAAGGGGACCGCGGGCGCGATCGAGAAGGACCGCTCGTGGGACGACTACTCGGTGGGGCGGGACACCGCCCAGGCCCACCTCGCCGCCCTCGACCTGGTGTACGACGGCGTGATCGGGGACTGCCGCAAGGCGATTTCGGAGGTCGGGGAGATCGATCCGATCACCGAGGACCTGCTCATCGGGCAGACGCGCGACCTCGAGAAGTTCCAGTGGTTCGTCCGGGCACATCTCGAGAACTCGGCCGGAACCCTCGCGCACGAGGGCGCGCGCACCGAACGGCAGGCCGCGGACGAAGCCCGCTGAGCGGGCGAGCCGCCGGCCGGGTCCTTCGCCCGCCGCTGCGCGCAGACATCACCGGTCGCCGGACAGCGCATTGCACACCCCGCGCCGTCCGGCGGCCGGGGGTGTCCGCTGGAGGTCGCTCAGCTGTTGCCGTTGTCCGCCCGCAGGCGCGCGTTGTCCGACTCGAGTCGCGCATTGGCATCCTCGAGCCGGGCCTTGTCGGATTCCAGGCGAGCCTTGTCCGATTCGAGCCGGGCATTGTGGGATTCGAGACGTGCGTTGTGGGACGCCAGTTCGGCGTGGTTCGACTCGAGGCGGAAGATCTGGGCGATGCCGGCCAGATTGATGCCCTCGGCGAGGAGTTCGCCGATGCGTCGCAGGCGCGCCACGTCCTCGTCGCTGTAGCGGCGGGTGCCGCCTTCGGTGCGCGCGGGGCTGAGCAGTCCGCGGCGTTCGTACAGGCGCATGGACTGCGGATCGACCCCGGACAGCTCGGAGGCCACCGAGATGCCGTAGACACCGCGGCGGGAGTGCGGTAGCGGCTCCTTCCTCGTTTTCTCCATTTCAGATTCCCTCGTTCGGTGTCCTCGCTGCCATGGCCTCCGGTGTGCCGAATCTACCCGATCGCCACAGGAAACCTTCCGTGCCGGAGACAATTCCCGGGCGACGCCGGCGCGGACCCGGACCGCCGGGAAGCGGGCTCTCCGGTACGAATATCTCTCTTGTATGACACACATTTTATGCATCGCGTGGGGTGGCCGCGATCGATGCCGCGCCGTTTCCGTGCCCCGCCCCCGCCGTCCGGACGGGAGTGCCGTCCTGCGCCGCGGGCGCACCCCGCCGGATCCGTCTCCGTCACAGGGGGTTCCGCGGGCCGCTCCGGCACCGACGAGATCGGGCGCCGCATCCGGCGGAGGTACGGGGACGGCCGGACCGATGCCCGGGGCAACCGGACGTCGGCCCTCGGCCGAGCGGGCACGGCGTCGGCGCTGCACCGGCTGTGCTCCGCCACCGCCGCACGGGTACTAGGCTCGACCGCGTGACCCGACGCACCAAGATCGTTTGCACCATGGGCCCGGCCACGGCAGACCCCGAGGTCCTGAGGGAACTCGTCGACGCCGGGATGGACGTGGCCCGCCTCAACTTCAGCCACGGCGAACACGCCGATCACGAGGCCCACTACCGCCGCGTGCGGGAGGCCTCCGATACCAGCGGGCATGCCGTCGGCATCCTCGCCGACCTGCAGGGCCCGAAGATCCGCCTCGGCCGGTTCGCCGAGGGGCCGACGGTGTGGAATACCGGCGAGATCGTCCGGATCACCGTCGACGACGTCGAGGGAACCCACGACCGGGTCTCGACCACCTACAAGCAGCTCGCCGACGACGCGCGCCCGGGGGATCGCCTGCTCGTCGACGACGGCAAGGTCGGCCTGGTCGTCGAGCACGTCGAGGGCAGGGATGTGGTCTGCCGCGTCACCGAGGGTGGGCCGGTCAGCAACAACAAGGGCGTGTCCCTGCCGGGGATGAACATCTCGGTTCCGGCGCTGTCGGAGAAGGACATCGAGGATCTCGAGTTCGCCATGCGGCTCGGCGTGGACTTCGTCGCCTTGTCGTTCGTGCGCTCCCCGGCCGACATCGAGCTCGTGCACGAGGTGATGGATCGGGTGGGCCACCGCGTGCCGGTGATCGCCAAGCTCGAGAAGCCCGAGGCCATCGAGAATCTCGAGGCGGTCGTGCTGGCGTTCGATGCGGTGATGGTCGCCCGCGGTGACCTCGGCGTCGAGATGCCGCTCGAGGAGGTGCCGCTGGTGCAGAAGCGGGCGATCCAGATCGCCCGCGAGAACGCCAAGCCCGTCATCGTGGCCACGCAGATGCTCGAGTCGATGATCGAGAACTCCCGGCCGACCCGCGCCGAGGCCTCCGACGTCGCCAACGCGGTCCTCGACGGTGCGGACGCGGTGATGCTCTCCGGCGAGACGTCGGTGGGCAAGTACCCGGTCGAGACGGTGCGGACGATGGCCCGCATCATCGCGGCCGTGGAGTCCGATCCCACCCGGGTGCCGGCGCTGACCCACGTGCCGCGCACCAAGCGCGGGGTGATCTCCTACGCGGCGCGCGACATCGGCGAGCGGCTCGACGCCAAGGCGCTGGTGGCGTTCACCCAGTCCGGCGACACGGTGCGGCGCCTGGCGCGGCTGCACACCCGGCTGCCGCTGCTGGCGTTCACCCCGGTCCCGCACATCCGCAGCCAGCTGGCGCTGACATGGGGCACCGAGACCTTCTCCGTCGAGCCGGTCGACACGACCGACGTGATGGTGCAGCAGGTCGACGCGGCGCTGCTCTCGCTCGGCCGGTACCAGCGCGGCGACCTCGTGGTCATCGTGGCCGGGTCCCCGCCCGGCCGCTCCGGGTCGACCAACCTGATCCACGTGCACCGGATCGGGGAGAAGGACACCCATTGAGCCGTCGCACCGCGACCGATCTCGAGGTCCTCGTCGACCTGCTCGATCTCGAGCAGGTCGACGAGGACCTCTACCGGGGTGAGCACCCGATCCAGGTGGGCAGCCGCACCTTCGGCGGCCAGCTCGTCGCTCAGGCCCTGATCGCGGCCGGCCGCACGGTCGGGGACCGGCCGGTGCACGCGCTCAACGCCCACTTCATCCGCGGCGGCGACGTCAAGGCGCCGATCGAGTACCGGGTGGTCCGGCACCGCGACGGCCGGGATTTCGCGAACCGCATGGTCACCGCCTCCCAGAACGGCCAGGAGCTGTTCGTCATGCTCGCCGCCTTCCAGCGGTGGGGCAAAGGGCTCGAACATGCGGTGAGCGTTCCCGAGGTGCCCTACCCCGATGTGCTGCCGCCGCTCGGGGACCACCTGTCCGGGTTCGAGGATCACCTGCCGCACTTCGTCAACGCCCTCAAGCCGATCGACATGCGGTACGCCAACGACCCCGCCTGGATCCTCAAGGGCACCGGGGAACGTCTCTCGCACAACCGGGTGTGGATGCGCGCCGACGGCGCGCTGCCCGAGGATGCGCTCCTGCACGCCGCCACCCTGGCCTACAGCTCCGATACCACCGTGCTCGACTCGATCCTCACCACCCACGGGCTGTCCTGGGGGCTGGACCGGATCGTCGCCGCCACCGTCAACCACTCCATGTGGTTCCACCGGCCGGTCCGGTTCGACGAGTGGATTCTGTACGCCACCGAGTCCCCGGTCGCGGCGGGATCGCGCGGGCTGGCGACGGGCCGCTACTTCACCCTCGAGGGGGAACTCGTGGCGACGGTCGTGCAGGAGGGACTGATCCGTCATTTCCCGCGCCGCGGCTGACGTGGGCGACCGTGTCCGCGCCCCCGCCGGCCGCGGGGGCGCGGACACACGCGCCCTCGCCGTCACCGCCCGGTCCGCCGCCTGCCGCGCAGTCCCTCGTCCCGCGTGGGGCGCTTCTCATTCCTCCACCCGGCGACGGCGGCGGTCGAGTTCGTCGAGGATCAGCCCCAGTCCGTAGTCGAACTCGTCCGCGAACGAGTAGTCCTTTCCGATCACCAGTTCGCCGACCATTTCCGCCAGGTAGGGGTAGGCGTCGGCCGGCACGTCGATCTCCGAGGCGAACTCCTCGGCGCCGTCCGCCGACGCGAAGGGCAGTTTCAGTTCGGTGAGCACGAAGCCGTACACGTATGCGTCGATCACCGAGAAGGCGTGGGACGCAAGGGCAACCGGGAAGCCGTTCGTGCGCAGGCAACCGAGCACGGCGTCGTGGTGCCGCAAGAGTGACGGACCGGGCGAACGGCGGGACTCGATCAAGGTCAGCGCCCAGGGATGCCGGGCGAGCACGTTCCGCGCCGAGGTCGCCCGGTGCAACATCGCAGGCCGCCACGGTTCGCCCGGTCCGGGCAGCACGATTCCCGCGAAGATCCAGTCCGCGAGCCCATCGAGCAGATCGTCCTTGTTGGCGACGTGGTGGTAGAGAGACATTGCCTCCACGCCGAGTTCCTTGCCGACGTTGCGCATGCTCACCGCGGTGAGGCCGCCGCGGTCGGCTACGCGAACCGCGGCCTCGATGATCCCGATGCGGCTCAGCCCCGGCCGTTCGTTCATGTCTCCCTCACGACTCTTGCGTACTTACAGGCGTAAGCCTAGTCTTCCCGGACAAGACTTACATCCGTAAGGGAGGGCTCATGAAGGCCGCAATCGTCGACAGGTACGGGCCACCGCACGTCGTCCGCGTCGCGGAGGTGCCCATTCCGGTCCCCCGGGACACGGAAGTCCTCGTCCGCGTCGTCGCCGCGGCCGTGACGGCCGCGGACTCGCGGATCCGCGCGGCCCGCTTCCCCCGCGGATTCGGCCCGTTCGCCCGGCTGATGTTCGGCGTGTTCCGGCCCAGGCGAAAGATCCTGGGCGGCACCTTCTCCGGTGTCGTCGAGTCGGTCGGCGCGAGGGCCGGCGGGTACACCCGTGGCGACGAAGTGTGCGGCATGACCGGACTCGCAATGGGGGCGCACGCGGAATACGTCACGGTCCCGGCGGAGCGGGTGGTTCGCAAACCGGCAGCGGTCACTCACCCGGATGCGGCGGCGCTGCTCTTCGGCGGGACCACCGCGTTGCACTTCCTGCGAGACAAGGCCTCACCGGGACGCGGCGATTCTGTGCTCGTGAACGGGGCGTCGGGCGCGATCGGAACCAACGCCGTTCAGCTGGCCAAGCATTTCGGCGCCACCGTCACGGCCGTCACCAGCACCGCCAACCTCGGCCTCGTCTCCGACCTCGGCGCCGACAAGGTCATCGACTACACGGTCACCGATGTGTCCGACCTGACCGACCGCTTCGACGTCGTACTCGACACTGTCGGCAACCTCACCCCCTCGTCCGGACGGAAGCTCCTCACCGACGGGGGCGTTCTGTTGCTTGCGGTGGCAAACCTGTGGGAGACCATGCGCCCCGGCGTCGATGTCAAGACGGGTGCTGCGCCCGAGCGACCCGAGGACGTCGAGTTCCTCCTGGAGTTGTCGGCCGCCGGTCGGCTCGTCGCCGTCACCGACGACATCGGTGGTCTCGACCAGATCGTATCGGCCCACACGCGAGTGGACTCCGGCCACAAGGTCGGCAACATCATCGTCCGGCCCGCGGGGTGACGGCACCACGCCGAAGCCGAGGATTCTGTCGAGCGGGTGGCCCTGCGATGGCGGAAACTGGGCCGATGACGATGTTCACCCCGATCAACCCGGCCGACCTGGCCGGCGTCATCGCCGAACGCGCAGCCGGGCACCGCCGACGGGTGTGCGTCGGGATCTCTGCCGCCGACGCGGCCGCACCGCTGAACCTTGCGGAGGAGGTCGCCGCGCGCCTGCGCGTCGAGGGCCGGCCGGCGGCAGTGCTGTCGCTCCACGACTTCGTGCGCCCGGCCTCGCTCCGTTTCGAGCACGGACGCACCGATTACGAGAGCTACCGGACGAACTGGTTCGACTACGGCGCGCTCGACCGCGAAGTCGTTCGGGGACTTCACGAAAAGAAGCGATGGCTGCCGCGGTTGTGGGACGAGGCGGGGGACCGGTCGGCTCGTGCCCGCCGGGTGGACGCTCCCGACGGTCAGGTGCTCGTGGTCGCCGGCCCGATGTTGCTCGGTCGCGGACTCGCCTTCGACGTCGCGGTGCACCTGGCGATGTCGCGGGCCGCGTTGGGCCGGCTGACGCCCGACGAGGACTGCTGGACGATCCCGCCGCTGCTCGAGCACGACGCCGCCGCGGCCGCGGAGGCCGACATCGTCGTGCGGTACGACCATCCGGATCGCCCGGCGATGCACGCCGCCGGTGCGATCCGGTCCGGGAACGGGGACCGGCGATCCGGTCAGCGGCAATGAGCCGGTCGGCGGGTGGGTCCCGATCCCGGGCGGCGGGCGATCGCACGCACACCGGGCCCCGACGTCGAGCCTCGACCGGTCAACGAGCGCTACATCCTCCCCCCGGGGGCCCTGTGCGCGTCATGGGGCGCACGGGCGGTCACAGCTTGTAACCGATCGTGCGCAGCAGTGCCTTGCGGTCGGCGACGTCGGCGCTCGTCTCCACGCCGAGGGGTGGGTTCCCGTCGATCACCCCGGCAATGCCTCGGCCGAGCTCCGTCTCGGCCACGATGATCTCGACGGCGTTGGCCGTGGCGCAGAAGATGCCGCATACCTCCGGTACCTGCTTCAGCGTGTTCAGGATGTTCACCGGATAGCCGTCCTCCACGAACACGAAGAACGAGTGGCCTGCGCCGACCGCCAGGGCGTTGCGCCTGGCCAATTCGACGAGCCGGTCGTCGTTGCCCGAGAAGCGCACGAGGCGAGGTCCGGAGGCTTCGCAGAACGCGACTCCGAACCGGAGGTGGGGACTCACCCCGGCCAGTGCTTCGTGCAGGTCCTCGACGGTCTTGATGAAGTGGGCCTGCCCGACGACGACGTTCATGTCGTCGGGCTTGTCGATCGCCACGATGTGCAGCTCCACGATCGCCTCCTCGGATGCCCTGCGGCTCGGCAGGCCAGCGTCGACAGACAGTCTGCCCCGCTGGGCAACCCGGGGGCAACGACGGGAGAACGGGAGAGGACCGGAGCGGATCTGCCGAACCCGGCTGGGGTGCGGCGCTGGCAGGGCCGGATCCGGGATCGGACCGGCTCGGGTTCTCGGCACGCAACATCCCGGATGGTGTTCTCGCCCAGCCGGTCCCGCACCGCGTCAGCGACCGACGCCGGCGCGGGCTTCGGCTGGTGGGGCTGCCCGAAGCCGAAGCCTGCGTCGACGGGGTCCTCGGCAGGATCGCCGTCACCGTGAGTCACACCGGCATGCACCGCTGCGCGCGCCGGCAACGCGGGACGGTCGAAGGCCCGGAGGGCTCCCCGTCGTGTCCGTGCGGGTCCGCGGCAGCACCCGCACGCCCGTGCGGCGGATGCCCGAGGGACCAATGCCCCTATGCCGGCCGTTCCGGGCGGCGCATGATCGGCTCGACGCGATCTGCACCGGAGGGAGCGGCCGTGACGACCAGCAGCGACGCGGTGATCCGCAAGACGGCCGACGACCTGCGGGTCCCGCCGAACCTGTCGGACTACGAGGCCACCTGTGCCCGGTTCACGTGGGACGAGGCGGCGGCGCAGGTGCCGGGCCCCCGGGCGGGGGGTGCAACATCGCCTGGTCGGCGGTCGACCGGCACGCCGACGGCCCGCTGCGGGACCGTCCCGCCCTCCGGTTCCTCGGTGCCGGTGACGCGACGGGCCGTATCGACGTCACGGAGTTGTCGTACGGCGACCTCGCAGACCGCGTCCGCCGCTTCACCCGCGTCCTGCGCGACCTCGGAATCGGCAAGGGCGACCGGCTGTTCGTGTTCTCCGGCCGGATCCCCGAGCTGTACATCGCCGTCCTCGGTGCCCTGCGCAACGGCACGGTCGTCACCCCGCTGTTCTCGGCCTTCGGTCCCGAACCCCTGCTCACCCGCCTCGAACTCGGCTCCGCACAGGTATTGGTGACCACGGAGGCGCTGTACCACCGGCGCGTCGCGGGGGTGCGCGACCGGGTGCCGACCCTCGAGCACGTGCTGCTCGTCGGCGACGACGAAGCCGCCGCCACCGACGTTCCCGGCACCCTCGACCTACGGGCCCTGCTCGACGCCGCCGAGCCGGCCGCCGATCCCACACCCACCACCGCCGGCGACCCGTCGTTGCTGCACTTCACGAGCGGCACCACCGGCACCCCCAAGGGGGCGCTGCACGTGCACGGCGCCGTCGTCACCCACTACGCCACCGGCCGCTACGCCCTCGACCTGCATCCCGACGACATCTACTGGTGCACCGCCGATCCCGGCTGGGTGACGGGCACGTCGTACGGCATCGTCGCGCCGCTGCTGCACGGCGTCACCTCGATCGTCGACGAAGCCGAGTTCGACGCCGAACGGTGGTACCGGATCCTGCAGGACCAGCAGATCAGCGTGTGGTACACCGCCCCCACCGCCATCCGGATGCTCATGCGCGCCGGACCCGAGGTCGCGGGACGCTACCGGTTCCCGAACCTGCGGTTCGTCGCCAGCGTCGGCGAGCCGTTGGCACCCGACGCCGTGTGGTGGGGCACCGAGGTGCTGGGGCTGCCCATCCACGACAACTGGTGGCAGACCGAGACCGGCGGCATCATGATCGCCAACACGCCGGCGTTCGACATCAAGCCCGGATCGATGGGCCGGCCCCTGCCCGGCGTCGACGCCCGGATCGTCCGCCGCGACGAGGACGGCACGGTGCACGAGGTCACCGCCGCCGACACCGAGGGTGAACTGGCGCTGCGGGCGGGCTGGCCGTCGATGTTCCGTGGCTACCTGAACCAGGACGAGCGCTACCGCAAGTGCTTCGCCGGCGATCTCTACCTCACCGGGGACCTCGCGCGCCGCGACGCCGACGGATACTTCTGGTTCGTCGGCCGCGCCGACGACGTGATCAAGTCCGCCGGCCATCTCATCGGACCGTTCGAGGTCGAGAGCGCGCTCGCCGAACACCCGGCCGTCCTCGAAGCCGCCGTGATCGGTGTGCCGGACGAGATCCTCGGCGAACGGGTGAAGGCGTTCGTCGTCCTCGAGCGCGGCGTCGAACCCGACGACGCGTTGCGCCGCAAGCTGATCGGGCACGCCCGCGTCCGGCTCGGTGCGGCCGTCGCCCCCAAGGAACTCACGTTCGTCGACTCGCTGCCGCACACCCGCAGCGGCAAGACCCTGCGCCGGCTGCTCAAGGCCCGCGAACTCGGCCTCGCGGAAGGCGACACGTCGACGCTCGAGACCCCGGAGGTGGCCGGATGACCAGCGACACCGAGCAGGCCGGCGGGGGCGCCGCCGGATTCCCCTACGACCGCGACTTCGCGCTCGCGCTGCTGGCCGACATGCTGCGCATCCGCCGGATGGAGGAGAAGGCCGCCGAACTCTACGGCGCCGGCAAGATCCGCGGATTCCTGCACCTGTACGTGGGGGAGGAGGCCGTGGCGGTCGGCGCGCTGCACGCGCTCGACCCGGGCGACACGGTCGTGGGCACCTACCGTGAGCACGGGCACGCCCTGATCCACGGGCTGTCCATGAACGCGATCATGGCGGAGATGTTCGGCAAGCAGGAAGGCTGCTCCCGCGGGCGCGGCGGCTCGATGCACCTGTTCGACGCCGCGACCCGCTTCTACGGCGGCAACGCGATCGTCGGCGGGGGCCTGCCGCTGGCGGTGGGCCTCGCGCTGGCCGACAAGATGCAGAAGATCCCGCGGGTCACCGCGTGCTTCTTCGGTGAGGGGGCGATGGCCGAGGGCGCGTTCCACGAGGCGCTCAACCTCGCGGCCCTGTGGCAGCTGCCGGTGCTGTTCTGCTGCGAGAACAACCTGTACGCCATGGGCACCGCCCTGGCCCGGTCCGAGTCGCAGACCGACCTGTGCGCCAAGGCCGCCGCGTTCGGGGTGCCCACACTCCGGACGGACGGGATGGACGTGCTCGCCGTCCACGAGACGGCCCGGGCCGGGGTCTCCCACGTCCGCAGCACGGGCGGACCGATGTTCCTCGAGTTCCAGACCTACCGATTCCGTGCCCACTCGATGTTCGACCCCGAGCTCTACCGCGACAAGGCCGAGGTCGAACGGTGGAAGGAACGCGGCCCCATCCACACGTTCTCGGCGCGGCTGAAGGCGCTGACTCTGCTCACCGAGGAACAGTTCCGGCAGCTCGACGCCCAGGCCGTGGCCGAGGTCGACGACGCCGTCGCCTTCGCCGAGGCCGGCACCTGGGAGCCGGAGTCCGACCTGCTCCGCGACGTGACCACACCGGCCGGGGAGGCACCGTGAAACTCAGCTACCGCGAGGCCCTGCGCGCCGCGCTGCACGACGCCCTGAGCACCGATCCGCGGGTGTTCCTCATGGGCGAGGACATCGGGCGATACGGCGGCACGTACGCCGTGACCAAGGGCCTGCTCGACGAGTTCGGACCCGAACGCATCCGCGACACCCCGCTGTCCGAGCTGGGCTTCGTCGGTGCGGGCATCGGTGCGGCGCTCGGCGGGATGCGGCCGATCGTCGAGATCATGACCGTCAACTTCAGCCTGCTGGCCCTCGATCAGATCGTGAACACCGCCGCCGCACTGCGCCACATGTCCGGCGGCCAGTTCTCCGTGCCGATCGTGATCCGCATGGCCACCGGCGCCGGGCGGCAGCTGGCCGCGCAGCATTCGCACAGCCTCGAGGCGTGGTACGCGCACATCCCCGGCATCCGGGTGCTGGCCCCGGCGACCGTGCGGGACGCCCGCGGCATGCTCGCCCCCGCTCTCGCGGATCCGGACCCGGTCGTCGTGTTCGAGCACGCACTGCTCTACAACACCACCGCCGACATCGACCCCGACGAACCGGTCGACATCGACAGCGCGCGGGTGCTCCGGCCGGGCGGCGACGTGACCCTCGTCGCCTACGGCGGCACCGTCGGCAAGTCCCTCGTCGCGGCGGAAACCCTGGCGGGCAGCGGAATCGAGGCCGAGGTCGTCGACCTGCGGGTGCTGCGCCCGCTGGACACGGCCACCGTCGTGGACTCCGTCCGTCGCACCCACCGGGTGGTGGTCGTCGACGAGGGCTGGCGCAGCGTCGGCCTCTCCGCGGAGGTGACCGCCCGGATCGCCGAGGAGGCGTTCTACGACCTCGACGCACCCGTGGCGCGGGTGTGCAGCGAGGAGGTGCCGGTGCCCTACGCCCGGCACCTGGAGCAGGCGGCGATTCCCCAGCCGGAGAAGATCGTCGCCGCCGTGCAGGCCCTGATGGGCGAGAGCTGAGGAGGCGACGTGTTCGAGTTCACCCTGCCGTCCCTCGGCGCCGACATGGACGAGGGCACCCTGACCGAATGGCGCGTCGCGCCCGGGGACACGGTCGAGCGCGGCCAGGTGATCGCCTCGGTGGACACCGCCAAGGCCGAGGTGGAGGTCGAGATCTGGCGGGACGGGGTCGTCCACCGGTTGGTCGCGGAACCGGGTGTCACGCTGCCGGTCGGCGCGGTGATGGCAACCCTGCTCGAGCCCGGGGAGGACGCTCCGCCCGTCGCCGAGGCCCCGGTGGTGGCCCCCGTCGCCGCGGCCGGCGGCGCCGCCCCCGTCACCGAGGCGCCGCCGGCGCCCGCTCCGGCCGCCCCGGCCGCGCGGGCGGCGGGTCTCGCCGGCCGCCCGCCGGCAGGCCCGGCAGCTGGGCGTGGACCTCGACACCGTGACCGGCACCGGACCCTGGGAGTCGGTGACGATCGAGGACGTCGATCGGGCGGCGGCTCGTGCGGGCGCCGCGCCGGCGCCGGCACGAGCTGCCGCCGCGGCGGCACCGGCCAGGGCCCCGATCGACAAGGCCGCCGAGATGCGCCGCGCCATCGCGTCCGCGATGGGACGTTCCAAGCGGGAGATTCCGCACTACTACCTGTCGGAACAGATCCCGCTCGCGCGGGCCCTCGACTGGCTCACCGAGTACAACGCGCAACGCCCGGTCACCGAGCGCGTCCTGCTTGCGGCGCTGCTGCTCAAGGCGGTCGCCCTGGCCACCCGCCGGTACCCCGAAATGAGCGGATTCTGGACCGACGGCGAGTTCCACCCGGCCCCGGCCGCGCACGTGGGGGTGGCGGTCTCCCTGCGCCAGGGCGGGCTGATCGCCCCGGCGATCCACGACGTCGCCGACCTCGCCCTGCCCGAGCTCATGGCGGCCCTCGCCGACCTCGTCAAGCGCGCCCGGGCGGGCTCGCTGCGCAGCTCGGAGATGTCCGACCCCACCGTCACCGTGACCAACCTGGGGGAGGAAAGCGTGGACTCGGTGTACGGGGTGATCTACCCGCCGCAGGTCGCACTGGTCGGTTTCGGCAAGCCGACCCGGCGCCCGTGGGTCGACGGCGACGCGGTGCGGCCCGTCCCGGTGGTCACCGCGACCCTCGCCGCGGACCACCGGGTCAGCGACGGCCGGCGTGGCGCCCTGTTCCTGGCCGAGATCGCTGAACTGCTCCAGCACCCGGAACGACTGTGAGGTGAGATCGTGACCACCGACGAGACCAATACCGGCGAGACCGCCCGTGCCGACATCCGCGCCGCCGTCGTCGCCGCGATCGCCGACGTCGCCCCCGAGATCGAGGACATCGAACTGGCGGGGGACCGGCCGCTGCGCCAGCAGGTCGACCTCGACTCGATGGACTGGCTGAACGTGCTGATCGGACTGCGTTCGTCGCTCGGGGTGGACATCCCCGAGGCGGACTACGCGCACCTGAGCACCCTCGACGGCCTGGTCGGATACCTGGCGCAGCGCCTCGGGCGGTGAGGCCGCACCAGATGACCCGAGAACTGTGCCCGGCCGGTCTCACCGGGTGCATTCTGTGAGAAGAACGACCGACGGGGATGCAGTCGTGGACGGGGACATGGCCGGGAACGATCCACTGTGTGGACGAGTCGGGGAGATCGTCGTGGCGCTGCGCAGGCTGTCCGCCGCGCTCGACGAGGGCGACGAGTTGCCCGAGCTGCTGCACCTGCTCGTCGGCAACGTCGTGAAGATCGTGCCCGAGACCGGCATGGCGGGGGTGACGGTCCTGCGGGGCGGCCGCCCCGAGACGGAGGCCTGCAGCAATCCGCTGCTCTACGAACTCGACCACGCCCAGTACCTCGCCGGCGCCGGCCCGGGCCTCGACGCCGTGCGGACCGGCCAGGTGGTGCGCGCGGACCGCGCCGAGATGCGGCGACGCTGGCCGGCGTTCGCCGAGCGCGCGGAACGGTTCGGGACGGCGAGTTCGCTGGCCGCGCCGCTGCGGATCGACGACGAGACGGCCGGATCGTTCAACCTCTACAGCGAACACGACCACGGGTTCGATTCTCTGGACGAGACGCTGGTGGAGGTGTTCACGACGGCCGTGGAGACCGCACTGCGGCAGGCCCGTCGCTGTGCCCGGGCCCGGGCGGAGATCACGCAACTCGATCGGGCCCTGCGCTCGCGTCCGACCATCGACCACGCCGTCGGGATCGTCATGGCCGCGCGCGGTCTGACCGCCGAGGAGGCCTTCGCCGTGCTGGTGCGCCAGTCCCAGCACGAGAACGTCAAGCTGCGCGACGTCGCTGCCCGACTGGTCGCCCAGCTCACCCCCGCCGGAACCGACCCGCGGCCGGGGCCGATGACCCGGGACCGGTGACCGTTCCTATCGGCAGCACGCACGGCCCGTCGCCGTCCCACGAAAATCCTCGCGGGCAAGGTTTCACGAACGCCCACGGAGGTATCTCTCCGGCAGCCGCAGCCACTCCGCTCCGGTCACCTGTTCGAACGAAAGGAGCCGGCCATGGCCGAGCACGCAGGACGAACTATGACCCGGACACCGGTGCAGACAGCCGCCCTCGCTGTCGGTGTGGTGTTCCTCCTCGTCGGCATTCTCGGGTTCGTTCCCGGAATCACGACCAACTACGACACCATGACGTTCGCCGGGCACGAGTCCGGGGCGCTGCTGCTCGGGATCTTCGAGGTCTCCATCCTCCACAACATCGTGCATCTGCTCTTCGGTGTGGCAGGCGTCGCGATGGCCCGCACGGTCGGTGCCGCTCGGTCCTACCTCATCGGCGGCGGCATCATCTACCTGGTGCTGTGGCTCTACGGACTGGTGATCGACAAGGACAGCTCGGCGAACTTCGTGCCGGTCAACTCCGCCGACGACTGGCTGCACTTCGTGCTCGGGGCCGCCATGATCGCCCTCGGCTTCCTGCTCACCCGCCGGACCACGACGCACCGCACCGTGCCCGGCACCCGCTGACAGCCACCCACCGACCCGTCGCCGGTCCTCGCCGCCAGGAGCGAGGACCGGCGACGTTCGTGTGCACCCGCGGATCGTTCCGTCCTGCGGGCACGGCCCAGCCGGGCTCGACCGCACGGCGAGCCCGGCCGAGCCGTGGTCACCTCCGTGGCCCGCTCCTGCGACGCTGGACCACCACGTAGACGACCACCCCGACGAGAATGAGAATGCCCAGAACCTCCATGACCGTCGGATACCCGCAGAACCCGTGACGAAGCAGCGGTCCGGTGCCCGGCGCGCGCCGGCCACCGGCTCCGCCGCGGGGGCAGCCCCACGATCGGTCGCGGAATCGGCGTCGCGCACCCCGGGGCGGGGTCCACAATCTCTCGCATGGACCGCGCGATCGCGCGGGAGACGGGAGCGGCGACGGATGGAATGGGGAAGTGTGCTCGTCGACAGCGTCTGGTGGACGCTGAAGGCGTATGTGATCACAACGGTGGTGTTCGTCGTCGTGGTGGCGCTGCTCGCGCGAACGACCCACTGGGGACGGCAGTGGTGGCGCATCGCGTGGCCCTACTTCGATCCGCGTCGGGGCCTCGGCCCGCTCGGACTCGTGGCCCTGGTTCTGCTGTTCACCGTCTTCGCGGTGCGGATGAACGTGCTGTTCTCGTACTGGTACAACGACTTCTACACCGCGATCCAGGACCTCGACGAGGCCGCGTTCTGGCGGTTCATGCGGGTCTTCGCCGTGCTCGCCACCATCCACGTGGCGCGCAGCCTGGTCGCGTACCTGCTCGGTCAGACCCTCGACATCCACTGGCGCACCCAGTTGAACAACCGGCTCGTCGACACCTGGCTCGACACCGGGGCGTTCTACCGGGACCGGTTCGTGGACAAGCCGGTGGACAACCCCGACCAGCGCATCCAGGTCGACGTCACCGATTTCGTCACCACCACCCGCGTCCTGTCGATGGGGGCGGTCACCGCGGTGCTGTCCATCGTCAGCTTCACCGGCATCCTGTGGGACCTGTCGGGCCCGATCACCGTGTTCGGCACCGAGATCCCCCGCGGAATGGTGTTCCTGGTCTACATCTACGTGCTGGTCACCACCGCGGTGGCGTTCTGGATCGGCCGGCCGCTGATCCGGCTGAACTTCCTCAACGAGAAGCTCGGCGCCACCTACCGCTACGCCCTGGTCCGCGTCCGCGAGTACGGCGAGAACATCGCCTTCTACCGCGGCGAGAACGTCGAGCGGGGTGGCCTGCTGGGCCGATTCGCCGCGGTGATCCGCAACTGGTGGCGCATCGTGTTCCGGATCCTGAAGTTCGACGGCTTCAACCTGACCGTCAACCAGATCGCGGTGATCTTCCCGTTTCTCATCCAGGGGCCGCGGCTGTTCGCCGGTCAGGTCACCCTCGGTGACGTGATGCAGACCGGCAACGCCTTCGGTCAGGTCCACGAATCGCTGTCCTTCTTCCGCGAGTCCTACGACGACTTCGCCGCGTTCCGGGCGACCACCATCCGTCTCAACGGCCTGGTCGACGCCACCGACCAGTCCGCGAAGCTGCCCGTCCTCGTCGCGACCGAGCAGGGTGACACCCTCGACCTGCGCGGTCTCGACGTGCGGACCCCGGCCGGCCGGCCGCTCGTGACCGGCCTCGACATCCACGTGTCCCCCGGCGAGGCGCTGCTCGTCCGCGGCGCGTCCGGCAGCGGCAAGACGACGCTGCTGCGCTCCCTCGCCGGGCTCTGGCCGTACGCCCACGGTCGGATCGCGCGCCCGGACGGCGACGCGCTGTTCCTGTCCCAGGACCCGTATGTGCCGCTCGGGACGCTGCGCGAAGCGCTGTCGTATCCTCGTCCGCCCGTACGGGACGACGCGGAACTCGGCGAGGTGCTCGAACGCGTGCACCTCGGGCACCTGAGGGAACGCCTCGACGACGACACCGACTGGGCGCGCGTGTTGTCCCCCGGGGAGCAGCAGCGCCTCGGGTTCGCGCGGGTGCTGCTGGCCCGGCCGCGGACCGTGTTCCTCGACGAGGCCACCGCCGCCGTCGACGAGGGACTCGAGCACGCGCTCTATCGCACCGTGCGCGAGGCGCTGCCGGACAGCGTCCTCGTCAGCGTCGGGCACCGCAGCACCCTCGACAGCTTCCACGATCGGGTGCTCGAACTGCAGGGGGAGGGTCGCTGGACGGTCACCGAGAGCGTCCGCTGAGCTCCACGCGAGGTCACCGGGCGAATCACCCCGAGACGTGTCCACCGCCCGACGGCGGAACTACGCTGAAAGCGCGGTGACCTCGATGCCGGCGACTGCCGGCGGGCATGTCCGAGCGTCGGCACCCGGTGTCCGGTCCCGAGCCGGGATGCTCGTGCGGCAGCCGAGGAGGACACCATGCACCACAGCACTTCCTACCGGCGGCGTCCGCGCGGTTCGGTCGCCACCCTCGTGGCCCTTCCCGGATCCGCCCTGCGGGCCGGCGTGCGGGTGGCGGCCGCCGGTGCCGGCGTCGCCCTCGACACCGCGATCGTCGGCGCCGCCACGGCGGCCGGCGTGGGGGCGGCCCTGCTGCGCGCACCCGTCACCGCCGCCGCGGCCCCCGCCCCCGCGGCCGTTGTCCAGCTCGTCGCGGACGTCGCCCGGGAGGCGGCCGGCGGCCGCCCCGCCCGGCGCTGCGCAGCGAACGGTGCCCGAACGTGGATCGAGGTCCGCGGCCTCGACGGCCCGGACGGGGAGGCGCTCGGCGACCGGGTGCTCGCCGCGATCCGGGACACACCGGGCGTGGCCACAGCCGAACTGCACCGCCCCTGGTGCCGTCTCGTGGTGTCCACGGACCCGGCCGGACCGACGGCCGGCACGCTCCGGCGCCTCGTCGAACACGCCGAAGCGGAGGGCGCCGCAACCGCACCCCGCGGTGTTCCGCACGAGCTGCCGGGCGACGACGTCCTGCTCGTCCGGCGGGGCGTGTCCGCGGCGACCGCCGGCACCGGACTGGCGCTGACCGCGGCGGGGCGCTACCTGCGCCTGCCGCGCCTGCACGGCGGCGCAGCCGCTCCGGTCCTGGTGTCGGACTACCACCCGCGGATCCGCGCTCTCGTCGAGTCCGCGCTCGGCCCCGGCAGGGCCGACCTGCTGCTGGCCGCCGGGACCTCCGTGCTGCACACCCTGACCCTCTCGCCTGCCTCCTCCGCCGTCGAGGCCGCCACCCGGACCGTCCTCGTGGGCGAGACATTGGCGATGCGGCGCGCCTGGCGCGACTTCGAACCGGACCTCGCCCCCCACGCGGCCACGGCCCGCTGCCCGCGCCGGCCGGTCCGTCCCACCGAACCCCCGGCCGGTCCGGTCGAGCGCTACACCGACCGTGCCGGCTGGGCCGGCCTCGCCGGCGCGGCGGCGGCCGGGCTCCTGACCGGCCGACCCACCACCGCCGGTTCCGCGGCGCTCGTCGCCGTCCCCAAGGCCACCCGCACCGCGCGGGAATCCTTCGCCGCCACCCTCGCGCGCGGGCTCGCCGCCCGCGGCGTGCTGACCCTGCGACCGGCCGTGCTGCGCCGCCTCGACCGGGTCGACGCGATCGTCGTCGACCCCCGCGCCCTGTACACCCCCGGGCTCGCGGTGACGCGCCTGAACGGCGTGCCCGACCGCGACCGCAGCGTGGTGTGGGACCGGGCGCGGACGGCGGTCGAACGCGGCGTCCTCACCCCCGGCTGGCACCCCGTCTCCGCCGTGCCGGACGTGCCCGGGCACCTTCCCGCCGACGCGCGGGTGCTGATCGGTCCCGTCCACGACCGCTACGCGTCCGCCGTGCTCGCCGCCGCCCGGCGCGCCGGGATCGTCGTGGTCTCCGTCGAGGACGAGGGGGCGGGCTCCCTGCGGAACGGATTCGATCGCCTCGAACCTCTCGTCGAGTCGATGGACGCCGCACTGCTCGGCATCGTCGAGAGGTTGCAGCGCGGCGGCGGCACCGTCGTGGTCCTCACCGCCGAGGCGGCGCAGGCCCTCGCCCTGGCCGACGTGGGCATCGGTGTCCTGCGCGATGGCAGCCGGCCGCCCTGGCCGGCGGACCTGATGGTCCGCGACCTCACCGGTGCGTGGCGGATCCTGCACGCGCTCCCGGCCGCCCGGACCGCGAGCCGGCGCGGCGTGGAGATCGCCCGCGACGCCTCCGCCCTCGGAGCGCTGCTCATGTTGCCCGGTGTGCCGGGCACCGGTCCGGAATCGGTCACCGCCGGTGCCGCGGCCGGGCTGTGGGCCGGAACGTCGGCGGCCCGCACCGCGCTCGCCGCGCCGCTGCCGCCACCGCGTTCGGCCCACGACTGGCATGCGCTGTCGGTGGCCGAGGTGTGCGCGCTCCTCCCCGCGCCGTCGCCGGACGAGTTGTTCTTGCCCGCGGAGGATTCCGGCTGGCGGGTGCGGACCCGCACGCGGGCGGTGCGGGTGGTGCGGCGGGTCGGCACCCGCCCGGTCGGCTCCGCCGTCGACTTCACCCGTGCGGTACGCACCGAGCTGTCCGACCCGCTGACCCCCGTCCTCGCCACCGGTTCCGCGGCGAGTGCGGTGCTCGGTTCGCCGCTCGACGCCGTGCTCGTGGGATCGGTGTTGCTGCTCAACGCCGCGATCTCGGCCGCCCAGCGCCTGCGTGCCGAGCGACTTCTGAAAAGGCTTCTGGCGGTGCAGGATCCGCCCGCGCGCCGCGTCGCCGGACCACGCGGCGGCAGGCGATACGTCGGAGTCCCCGCGGCCCGGCTGCGTCCCGGGCACGTCGTCGAGGTCCGTCCCGGCGAGGTCGTGCCCGCGGACGGGCGCATCCTCCACGCCGACGGGGTCGAGGTCGACGAGTCGGCACTGACCGGGGAGTCGCTCCCGGTCGTCAAGCAGAGCGACTCGACGCCGGGGGCCCCGCTGGCCGAACGCGCCTGCATGCTCTACGCGGGCACCACCGTGCTCACCGGCACCGCGGTGACGGTCGTGACGGCGGTGGGCGGGGCCACCGAGACCCGTCGCGCCACCGCGATGGCGCCCGCGCGGGTCCGGGAGGTGGGCCTGCAGGCACGGCTGAGCACCCTCACCCGCCGGGCGCTGCCCGTCAGCCTCGGCGGCGGCGTCCTCGTCGCCGCGCTGGGCCTGCTCCGCGGCACCGGGGTCCGCGCGGCGGTGACCAGCGGGGTCGCGGTCACCGTCGCGGCCGTGCCGGAAGGGCTGACGCTCGTGGCCACCCTCGCGCAGGTCGCGTCCGCCCGCCGGCTCACCAAGCGCTCGACCCTCGTGCGGGCGCCCCGCTCGATCGAGGCCCTCAGCCGGGTCGACGTCGTCTGCTTCGACAAGACGGGCACACTCAGCGAGAACCGCCTGCGGGTCGCGGCGGTCGAACCCGCCCCCGGCTTCACCCGGGAGGACGTGCTGGCCTGCGCCGCCCGCACCGGCATTCCGGCAAACGGGGGACCACCCGAGCACGCCACCGACGTCGCGATCGTCGAGTCCGCGCACGCCGCCGCCGTCGCGGACCGGGCCGCCGAACGGACGGCCCACCTGCCGTTCCGGTCCGGCCGGGCCTACGCGGCTGCGATCGCCGGAAACCGCCTCGCGGTCAAGGGTGCGCCGGAGATGATGCTCGGCGCCTACGGCGACGACCATCCCGACGTCCGCGAGCGGGTGCACGCCCTGGCCGCCGACGGACTGCGGGTCATCGCCGTGGGACAGCGCGACCTGACCGATGCCGAAACCGCTGGGGCGGCAGACGATCCCGACGCCCTCGCGGAGCTGTCCGGAAACGGGCTGCGGCACGTCGGCCTCATCGGGCTGTCCGACACACCGCGGGCCGACGCGGCCGGACTGCTGCCCGCGCTGCTCGAGCAGGGCGTCGCCGTCCGGCTCGTCACCGGCGACCATCCGGTGACCGCCGTCGCGATCGCCGGCGAACTGGGCCTGCCCGTCACGACGGATCAGGTGCTCAGCGGTGCCGAATGGGACGGACTCTCGCACACCGAACGGGAACGAGCCGTGGAGGAGCGCCTCGTCTTCGCCCGGATGTCCCCCGAGCACAAGGTGCAGATCGTACAGGCCCTCGAGCACACCGGACACGTGTGCGCCATGGTCGGTGACGGCGCCAACGACGCCGCCGCGATCCGGGCCGCGAGCGTCGGCATCGGCGTGGCCTCCCGCGGCAGCGACCCCGCGCGCGGCGCGGCCGACGTCGTGCTGCTCGAGGGCCGCGTCGCGGGCCTGCTCGACGCGCTCGACGAGGGCCGCGTGCTGTGGCAGCGGGTCCAGGCCGCCGTGTCGGTCCTGCTCGGCGGCAACGCGGGCGAAGTCGCCTTCGCGCTGCTCGGTAGCCTGATCACCGGCCGCTCGCCGCTCAATGCCCGCCAGCTGCTGCTGGTGAACATGCTCACCGACGCGCTGCCCGCGGCGGCCCTCGCCGTCAGCACCCCCCGCACCGACGGCTCCGGCCCCGCGCCCCGGCCCGACGAGTCGGTGCTGCTGCACGCCATGGCCGCCCGCGGCGCCACGACCGCGGCCGCGGCCACCGCGGCGTGGGCGATGGCCAGGGTCACGGGCTCGAACCCGCGCGCGTCGACCGTGGCGCTCGTCGCGCTCGTCGGCGCTCAGCTCGGGCAGACACTGCTCGAGTCCCGCAGCCCCCTCGTCGTCGCCACCGTCCTCGGCTCGCTCGCCGCCATGGCCGCACTGATCAGCACGCCGGGGGTCAGCGGGCTGCTGGGCTGCGTGCCGGTCGGTCCGGTCGGATGGACGCAGGCACTCGGGTGCGCTGCGGCGGCCACCGTGGCCGCCGCCGTCGCACCGACCGCCGCGCTCCGGCTGCCGGCGATCGGGGAGGTGGTGACATCGGTGCTCGAGTCCCGGGATGCCGGTGGCGCTTCCGGGAAAACGTCGGCGCCGACCGCTCGGCTCTCGCCGACATCGGGACTACAGTAGGGGCGAGTCCGACCGTCACGGCCGCCGTGCCCCGGGAACGACGGCTCCTCGAGGCGCCGAGCTCGCCGCAGACCCCCGCGCCACCGTCCCGCCGAGACCCCGCGCACGCTGGCGACCGAAAGCAGAGCAGGGACGTGCCATGCAGCTACTGGACACCACCGGCCACCTGGTCACCCGCACCGCGTACGCCACCACCAGCGCCGCGGGAGCCGTCGGCGGCGCCGCTGTCGGCGGGCTCGTCGGCAGCGTGCGCGGTGCGCTCGACGGCGCCCGCTCCGGTGTGAGCAGCGGCTCCGGCTCCACCCCGGCGGCGGCGCTGACCCTCGCGGCGCTCGGGCTCACCGGGCTCGTGGAATGGCCGGTCGTCGTCGCCGTCGGCGGAGGCGCGCTCGCCGTCCGGCTCCTCGCGCCCCGCCCCGGCCCGGCGCGTCCCGGCGCGACCGCCGCCGCCCCCGGGGCGGTCACCGCACCCGCACCGACGGCGCAGCCGGCACGGAAGACTCCCCCCGTGGCGACGAGCTAGTTCGGCCGGTGGTGTCAGTCGTCGACCACGACCACCACGCCGGCGCGCATCAACACGGCGTACAGCTCGCACAGCGGGGGAGTGAGCAGCCGGACCACGGCGCCGACCACCGCATCCGGGCCCACGGCGGCCATCGGGTTCGACATGCCCCCGACGGTAGGGACGTCAGGTGAACCGAAGTTGACGAGCGAGGAAAGAATGGCCGACGAACAGTCCTTCTGGGAATCCCACCGAACGATGGCGCGGCTCGCCCGCGACGCCGAACGCTTCGCCGTGCACCTGCCCCTCGTCGGCCGAGTCGGGATCCCACGGCCCGACCAGCTCGCCTACTTCGCCGGGCTGGCGGCGCTGGTGGCGCTGGATCTGATCGAGTGGCCGGTGGCGGTGGCCATCGCCGCGGGCCAGGTAGTGGTCACCGAGCACAACCACCGCGGTGCCGCGGCCGCGACGCACCGCCCCGGGACGCCGACCGCCGCCGGCGCAGGCACGGCGACGACGTCCGCGGAGGCGACGACCTGACTCGTCACGGGGTGCACACGAGCGTGAATCCCGCGCCGATCCCGCCCCGGGCGTCCAGGTCCTCGATGATCCGGTCGGCCCGCTGGTACACCGCGAAGCGCACGTCGTTCGGCCGGTATCCGACCGCGAGGCCGAGCCACTCGTGGGTGTCGGTGCGGGCCAGCGGGCCGCCGGAGTCGCCCTGCTGCATCACGAGCCACGAGTTGACCGAGTTCGGGTTCACCAGCACGTCGCGGGTGCCCGCGACGTCCAGCGTGTCGACGAGCGGGGCGGGCCCGCACGCGATCCCGGTCGTGTGCCCGGCCGCGCAGTGCCTGCCGATGTCCTGGTCGCCGTCCGGCAGCGAGCCGATCGACTCGAGCACCACGACCTCGCCGTCGGCGTCCGGCGCCGAGGTGTTCGAGCCGCGTACCCTCGTCTCGTCGAGCTGGAGCACCGCATAGTCCGGCACCGCGTCGGTCGGTATTCCGAGCCAGTCCACCGACCCGGGGCTGTGGACGGAGGTCTCGGTGCCGACAGGCCCGCGGCTCTGCTCGCCGGCCTTCCACACGGCCGCCGAGCCGGTCTGCCGGCAGTGGCCGGCGGTGATGGCGACGAGCCGCCCTGCGCGGTCGTGGCCGACCGCGGCGACCGAGCACCAACCCGGCGCGGGATCGGCGGCGGTGAAGGTGATGCCGTCGCCCGGGCGCAGCACGATCCGATCGTCCGGCACGTGCGCGGCCGCACCCGGAGCCGGGGCGAGCAGCGCAGCCGCGCAGGCCGCCACGACGGGAAGGGCGCGTCCCATGCCTTCTCCGATCTCGATCCGCGTTCCGCAGGGCCCGGGAACGGTCGGCGGTGGTCCCGACCGGAACACCGGCCGGCGCAACCGAAATCGGCACCTTACCAGCGTTCCCGGACGTCGGCGCGGCGCACCGGTCGAGAGGGCGACGGGGCGGGGACCCGCGGGTCGCTCGGGGCGCCGCTCCGATGAGGCGGCGCACTGTGGGTGCCCCCGGTCAGACTCGAACTGACACTGTACGGGTTTTGAATCCGTTTCCTCTGCCAATTGGGATACGGGGGCGTCGTGCGGAGACCACTGTAGAAGATCGGTAACTGCCGTCGACCACCGGTACCCTTCTAACGTTCCACCCCCTCCGCGGGGGCCGCCCGAGCGACAGGAGATGGCCGACGATGACAGCCGCCCCGCACGAGAATCCCGCTCAGCCGCGGCGCGTCGTAGTGGCCGAGGACGAGGCGCTGATCAGGCTCGATCTGGTGGAGATGCTCCGCGAGGAAGGCTACGAGGTCGTCGGTGAGGCCGGCGACGGGCAGCGGGCGGTCGAGCTGGCGGAGGAGCTGAAGCCCGACCTGGTCATCATGGACGTGAAGATGCCCCGGCGCGACGGCATCGACGCCGCCTCGGAGATCGCCGCCCGCCGCATCGCGCCTGTGGTCATCCTCACGGCGTTCAGTCAGCGCGAGCTTGTCGAACGTGCCCGGGACGCCGGCGCCATGGCGTATCTCGTCAAGCCGTTCTCCAAGTCCGATCTCGTTCCGGCCATCGAAGTGGCGGCGAGCCGGTTCGCGGAGATCCGTGAACTCGAGCGCGAGGTGGCGGGGCTGACCGAGCGGTTCGAGACCCGCAAGCTCGTCGACCGAGCCAAGGGCCTGCTCATGGACAAGCATGCGATGACGGAGCCGGAGGCGTTCCGCTGGATCCAGCGGGCGGCAATGGATCGGCGCACCACGATGAAGCACGTCGCCGAGGTGGTCATCGAGACGCTGGGTGGTGCCGCGGCGGGATGACGGAGCTCCCCGTCACACCGGCGTTAATTCTTCGATAACGGTCGCGTCACAAGGATTTCGCCCGGGTTCACGGACGGCGCGGGACGGATAGGTTTCTGGCCACGTCCCGGTGACGCATCCGGGACGGTGTGCATGCCGATCGAAGGAGAGTTGGATGGCCAGACGGACCTTCGTCCGCGCCGCTGCGGTGTTCGGAGCAGCGTCTCTCGCCCTCGCGGGTTGTAGCTCGGACAGCGACGATTCCGCCGCGGGCGGTTCCGGTGACAGCGCGGCGTCCGCGACGACCGTGACCACCGACTGCGAACCCGCGCAGGCGACCGCCGGTGCCACGCCGGTGACGACCCCGCTGAAGATCGGCACCCTGCTTCCCGAGACCGGCAGCCTCGCCTTCCTCGGGCCCCCGGAGGTGGCGGCGGTGCGGCTCGCGGTGGACGACGTGAACGCCGCCGGCGGTGTGCTGAGCCAGCCGGTGGAGCTGATCACCGGCGACTCGGGCGACACCACGACCGACACCGCGAACTCCACGGTGGACCGGGAACTCGCGGCGGGAACGCAGGTGATCGTGGGGGCGGCCTCGTCGTCGGTGTCGCTGAAGGTGCTCGACAAGATCGCCAGCGCCGGGGTGGTGATGTTCTCGCCGGCGAACACCTCCGACCAGTTCGTCTGCTATCCCGACAAGGGGCTGTACTTCCGCACCGCCCCCACCGACGTGCTGCAGGCGCAGGCCCTGGCGCAGCTGATCTCGGACGACGGTGCCCAGCGGGTGTCGATCATCGCGCTCAACGACCCGTACGGCACCGGCCTGGCCACCAACACCCAGAACAACCTCGTCGAGGCCGGCGTGCCGGAGGACCAGGTCCAGAAGATCATCTACGACCCCAACGCGCAGTCGTTCAACGCCGAGGTCGACCAGATCAAGAACTTCGGCCCCGACGCCGTGGCGATCATCGGGTTCGAGGAGTCCGCGAAGATCCTCACCCGCATGCACGAGGTGGGTATCGGGCCGTCCGACGGCATGCTCGTCTACGGCGTGGACGGAAACATGGGCAACGCCCTCGGTGAGGCCGTCGCGCCCGGGCTGGTCGACACGATGCGCGGCACCACTCCGCTCACGGACGTCGGCCCGGACTTCCAGAATCGGCTCAAGGCCATCGATCCCGCGCTGATCGACTTCAACTATGCCGGCGAATCGTACGACGCCGTGGTGATCTCGGCGCTCGCCGCGGAACAGGCCGGCTCCACCGCCGGGGTGGACATCGCCGCGAACATCAACAGCGTCACCAAGGACGGCACGACGTGCACCAGCTACCAGCAGTGCCTGGATCTGCTGCGCGGGGGCCAGGACATCGACTACGACGGTGTCACCGGCCGGCTCAACTTCACCGACGCCGGCGAGCCCGGCATCGGGTCCTACGGGCACCTGGTGTTCGGGCCGGACAACAGGCTCACCACCGAGGACTACATCGTGGTCGGTGAGTAGCGACGACCCCGCGGACGGGGCCGGGAACCGATCGGTTCCCGGCCCCGTCCGTCGTCCACCCGTCAGCTGCGCTTCTTCTCCTGGCTGCCCGCGAGCGTCCCGAGGTACAGCTCGACGACCTTCGGGTCGTGCATGAGATTCGGCCCGGTGTCGGTATACGCGTTGCGGCCCTGGTCGAGCACGTAGCCGCGGTCGCAGATCTGCAGGCACCGTCGCGCGTTCTGCTCGACCATGATGATCGACACCCCCGCGGCGTTGATCTTCTTGCAGCGGATGAACACCTCGTCCTGGAACATCGGCGACAGGCCCGCCGACGGCTCGTCGAGCAGCAGCACGGACGGATCCATCATCAGCGCCCGGCCCATCGCCACCATCTGCCGCTCACCGCCGGACAGGGCACCGGCCTTGACCTTGCGGCGCTCACCGAGGAGCGGGAACAGCTCCGCGACGAACGCGAAACGTTCCTCGAACTTCTTGGGCCGCAAGTAGATTCCCATCTCGAGGTTCTCCTCGATGGTCAGTGACGGGAACACGTTACGGGTCTGCGGCACGTAGCCGAGACCCTTGCGCACCAGTACGTGCGCGGGCGCGGCGGTGATGTCGTCGCCGCGCAGCGTCACCGTGCCGCGGCGCACCGGGATCAACCCGAACAGCGCCTTGAGCAGGGTCGACTTGCCGGCGCCGTTGGGTCCGATGATGCCGACGATCTCGCCGTCGCGGAGGAAGAAGTTGCAGCCGCGCAGGATGTCGACACCGGGGAAGTACCCGGCGACGATGTCGTCGGCGCGCACCAGCGCCCCCTCGGCGAGACGGGCGTGCTCCTCGGGAGTGGCCGCGCGCTCGGCCGCGGTCATCTGCGCCGGGCTGGGGGAGGGCGTCTCGCTCACGGCTTCTCCTGCGTCGGAGGCTCGGTACCGGTCTCGGGCTGCCCGGCCGCGCCGGGCATGTCGGCGAGGACGGTGGCGCTCGGTTCGGACAGGTCGCCGCCGGACTCGAGGGTGTGGGCCTCGGCCTCCTCGATCGCCACGGCGAGCGCGGCCGTGGCGCCGACGGGGTTGCCCTCGTCGTCGAACTCGAGCGCCTGGTCGTGGTGGCTGCCCAGGTAGGCGTCGACGACGGCCGGACTCGAGGACAGCTGGTCCGGCGGGGCCTCGGCGATCACCGAGCCCTGGGCCATCACCACCACCCAGTCGGAGATGTCGCGGATGACGTCCATGTCGTGTTCGACGAACACGACGGTCATCCCGTCGTCGCGCAGGGCCTTGATGTGCCCGAGGAGGCTCTGCGTCAGCGCGGGATTGACTCCGGCCATCGGCTCGTCGAGCATCACCACCGTCGGCTCGGTCATCAGGGCCCGCGCCATCTCGAGGAGCTTGCGCTGCCCGCCGGACAGGGAGCCGGCCAGGTCGTCGGCCTTCGCGTCCAGGGCGAACCGCGCCAGCAGTTCGCGAGCCCGCTCGGTGACGGCGCGTTCCTGCCGGTGCCACATCCACGGCAGCAGCGCACCGAGCATCCGTTCCCCGCGCTGGCCCGTCGCGCCGAGCCGCACGTTGTCGAGCACCGTCATCTTCGACAGCGCCTTGGTCAGCTGGAACGTCCGCACGATCCCGCGGCGCGCCAGCTGGTGCGGGTGCAGGCCGCCGAGCGGCATTCCGTCCATGCTCCAGGTCCCCGTGTCGGGGCGGTCGAAGCCGGTGAGCAGGTTGAACAGCGTGGTCTTGCCTGCGCCGTTCGGCCCGATCAGCCCGGTGATGCACCCCCGCTGAATCTCGAGGTGCGCCACGTCGACCGCTCTGAGGCCGCCGAAGGTGCGGGAGAGCCCGTCCACCACGAGGATCGGATCCGGTTTGGCCGCGCCGGGCTCGCGTGCCACGGAGTCGAACAGCGCGGAGCGCTGCGCCGCGGAGAGGGTCGCGTCAGGCATCGAGCTGCACCTCCCGCTTGTTGCCGAGGATGCCCTGGGGCCGGAACACCATCATGACTGCGATGAGCACACCGAGGAGGATGTAGCGCATCGCCCCGACCTGCTGCTCGGACAGGGCCAGCAGCGGGTCCGGGCCCGAGATGGACTGGCGTAGCAGGGCATCGGGAACGGTGAGCAGGAACCAGAACAGCATCGCGCCGAGCACGGGACCGAACACGGTGGCGGCGCCACCGAGGATCAGGGCGCCGAAGGCGAAGAACGTCTGCGCGGTGGAGTAGAAGTCGGGGTTGATCGACTTGGTCTGCAGCGCGTTGAAGACGCCGCCGAGCCCGCCGATCATGCCGCCGAGCACCAGCGCCTGCATCTTGTACACGAACACGTTCTTGCCGAGCGATCGGGCGGCGTCCTCGTCCTCGCGGACGGCCTTGAGGACCCGGCCCCACGGGCTGTGGCTGAGCAGATACACCAGCCCGCACAGCAGCAGCACCAGGGTCCAGCCCACGACCATCGCCCACAGGTCGTCGCCGTAGAACCGCATCCCGAGCAGCGAGTACTGCCGCCCGGAGTCGAACGGGCTGAGCTGCGTGAACGGCCCGGCGAACCCGAACAGGCCGTTCGTCGAGCCGGTCACCGGATCCGAGGCGGTGGACCGGAACACCAGCCGCAGGATCTCGGAGGCGGCGATGGTGACGATGGCGAGGTAGTCGGCGCGCAGCCGCAGCGTGGGGATGCCCAGCACCAGGGCCAGCAGGGCCGAGGCGGCCAGGCCCACGAGGATGCCGAGCCACAGCGGCTGGTCGTAGGTGACGGTCATGATCCCGACGCCGTACCCGCCGAGCAGGGCGAACCCGATCTGGCCGAAGTTGAGCAGTCCGGCGTACCCGAAGTGCAGGTTCAGCCCGATGGCCAGCAGCGCGTAGAAGATCGCCGACGGCCCGATCAACTGGGCGAAGGAAACCTGGAGAACGGCAGCGATGTCCACGGCGGTCACCCGACCCTTGCCCGGCTGCCCAGGATGCCCTGGGGCCGGACGACGAGGATGAGGATCAGCACGAGCAGGCCGCCGATGTACTTCAGGTCGGGGTTGATGACCAGCGTCGACAACTGCACCAGCAGGCCCACGATGACGCAGCCGAGCAACGCCCCGTACGCGGTGCCGAGGCCGCCGAGGGTGATCCCGGCGAACATCAGCAGCAGCAGCTTGAAACCCATCTCCCACTGCACGCGGCCCCCGAGCTCGGACAGGCCGAAGAGCACGCCGCCCAGGGCGGCCAGCCCACCGCCGAGGGCCCACACGAACCGGACGACGCGTTCGACGTCGATGCCGGAGGCGGCCGCCAGATCCCGGTTGTCGGCCACCGCCCGCATCGCCTTGCCGATGCGGGTGCGCTGGATGAGCAGGGCCACCCCGACCAGCACGACGAGGCTGACCACGATGCAGGCCAGGTTCACCGGGGTGATCGCGATCGGACCCCATTCCAGCTGGCGCTGGCCCTGATAGTCGGCGAACGCCTCGGCCCGGTCGGAGAACAGCGCGAGGATCAGGTAGCGCAGCGAGATCGCCAGGCCGATGGACACGACCAGCTGTGCGATGAGGCCGGTGCGCCGGCGCCGCAGGGGCGCCCAGATCAGCCCGTTGTTGAGCAGGCCGATGACGATGCCCACCACGATCGCGAGCAGCGTCGCGGGGATCAACTGGATACCCAGGCTGACGTTGAAGATCCACGCGGCCACCGCGCCGAGGGTCACGAGCTCGCCGTGCGCGAAGTTCGTCAGGCCGGTGGTTCCGAAGATCAGGCTCAGCCCGACCCCGGCGATCGCGATCACGAGGCCGAACCGCAGTCCGTCGACGACGGTGCGGATCAGCGTCTCCCACCCCGAGGTGGCGAACCCGGACCGCGACTCGCCGAACGAGAAGATGACCGTGTTCGCCCGGCCGGCGGCGACGTCGCGCTGCACGGCGGCCTGCACGCTCACCCCCTCGGGAAGGGACTGCTCGTCCACCTCGAACGTGTAGGTGCCGGGGGGTACGGTCATCTGCCAGCGCCCGTCGGGCGCCGAGGTGGCCCGGGCGACCTCGGCGCCCGCGGCGTCGCGGGCCCGGACCGTGACCCCGCCGAGGCGCTGCCCGGCGTTGTTGAGACTGCCGCTGACCCGCACCTCCTCGCTCGGCTGCGGCGCGGTGGTGGTCGGCGCCGGGGGTGGGGTGGGTTCCTGCGCGGAGGCCGCCCCGGCTCCGACACCGGCGAGCGCGAGTGCGACGAGCAGGAGCAGGAGCGTCGGGGCGAGCCGAGGTATCGGTGGTCGCCCCCGGAGCGGCACGGATGGGGCCACGCAGGTCCTCCGGATCACGTCGGGTCGTCGAGCGCGGCGCCGGGGGACCGGCGTCGTGGAACCGGACTTTAGCGGCTGCAACCGCTTTCCACGGGGCTCTGCGATTTCCGCCGCGTATCTGTTCTGTTTCGGGTGCCGCGCCGAGCGCACGGTCGCGGAGGGGCCCGGGTTGTCCGAGCCGGTCCCTAGACTGAGGAACCGTGACTCGTGCATCCACCTCCTCCGCGCCCGCCGCCGCCACCGCCGGCGACCGACCGACCCTGTTGCTGCTCGACGGGCATTCCCTGGCGTTCCGCGCGTTCTACGCCCTGCCGGCGGAGAACTTCAAGACCCACAGCGGCCAGACCACCAACGCGGTGTACGGGTTCACCTCCATGCTCATCAACCTGCTGCGCGACGAGCAGCCCACCCACGTCGCCGCGGCCTTCGACGTCAACCGCGACACGTTCCGGGCGGCGGCGTACCCCGAGTACAAGGCCAATCGCAGCTCGGCGCCCGACGAGTTCCGCGGTCAGGTCGACATCACCAAGGACGTGCTCGAGGCGCTGGGCATCCCGGTGATGGCCGAGCCCGGCTACGAGGCCGACGACATCATCGCGACCCTGGCCACGCAGGCCGCCGCCCAGGGGTACCGGGTGCTCGTCGTCACCGGCGACCGGGACTCGCTGCAGTTGGTCACCGACGACGTGACCGTCCTCTATCCTCGGCGCGGGGTGTCGGACCTGACCCGGTTCACGCCCGGGGCGGTGGAGGAGAAGTACGGCCTGACCCCGCAGCAGTACCCCGACTTCGCGGCGCTGCGCGGGGATCCGAGCGACAACCTGCCCTCGATCCCGGGGGTGGGGGAGAAGACCGCCGCCAAATGGATCCGCGAGTTCGGCAGCCTCACCGAGCTCGTCGACCGCGTCGACGAGGTCCGCGGGAAGACCGGTGACGCCCTGCGCGCACACCTGTCCAGCGTGCTGCTCAACCGTCAGCTCACTGAGATGGTGCGGGACATGGCCCTGCCCTACACCCCCGATCAGCTGGCCCTGACCCCCTGGGACCGTGACCGCATCCACCGGCTGTTCGACGACCTCGAGTTCAAGGTGCTGCGCGACCGGCTGTTCGCGACCCTCAGCTCGGTCGAGCCGGAGGCCGAGGAGGGCTTCGAGGTGCGCGGCGGCGTGCTCGAGCCGGGCACGCTCGCCGGATGGCTCGCCGCGCACGCCGTGCCGGGCGTGCGGCACGGCATGGCGGTGCTCGGTTCCTGCATCCCGTACGGCGGCGACGCCACGGCCGTGGCGATCGCCGCGGCCGACGGTGAGGGCGCGTACGTGAGCACCACCACCCTCACGCCCGAGGACGAGGCGGCGCTCGCCGCCTGGCTGGCCGACGCGGCCGTGCCCAAGGCGCTGCACGAGGCGAAGGCGGCCCTGCACGCACTGCGGGGCCGCGGGTGGACGCTGGCCGGGGTCACCAGCGACACCGCCCTCGCCGCCTACCTCGTGCGTCCCGGTCAGCGCACCTTCAACCTCGACGACCTGTCCCTGCGCTACCTCAAGCGGGAGCTTCGGGTGGAGGAGTCGGGGGAGCAGCAGCTCTCGCTGCTCGACGACGCCGACGCCGCCGACGCGAAGGCCGCGGAGGCGGCGATTCTGCGGGCCCGGGCGGTGGTGGACCTCGCCGCGGCCCTGGACACCGAGCTCGAGGGGATCGAGTCCACCGCCCTGCTGACCGACATGGAACTGCCCCTGCTGGGTGTGCTCGCCGACCTCGAGACGACCGGAATCGCGGTCGAGGCCGGACGGTTGGACGACCTGCAGTCCGGCTTCGCCGCGGACGTCGCCGCCGCGGCGTCGGCCGCCTACGACGTGATCGGCAAGCAGATCAACCTCGGCTCACCGAAGCAACTGCAGGTGGTGTTGTTCGACGAGCTGGGGATGCCGAAGACGAAGAAGACCAAGACCGGCTACACCACCGACGCCGAGGCGCTGCAGAATCTGTTCGAGCAGACCGGGCACCCGTTCCTCGAGCACCTGCTCGCGCACCGGGAAGCGATGAAGATGAAGACCACGGTCGACGGCCTGGTCAAGTCCATCGCCGACGACGGCCGGATCCACACCACCTTCAACCAGACCGTGGCCGCCACCGGCCGGTTGTCCTCGACCGAGCCGAACCTGCAGAACATCCCGGTGCGCACGGAGGCGGGCCGGCACATCCGCGACGCGTTCGTCGTCGGCCCCGGCTACGACCTGCTGCTCACCGCGGACTACAGCCAGATCGAGATGCGGATCATGGCGCACCTCTCCGGCGACGAGGGCCTGATCGAGGCGTTCAACACCGGCGAGGACCTGCACAGCTTCGTCGGTTCCCGGGCGTTCGGGGTGCCGATCGAGGAGGTCACTCCGGAGCTGCGGCGACGGGTCAAGGCGATGTCGTACGGGCTGGCCTACGGGCTCAGCGCGTACGGGCTGGCGCAGCAGCTGAAGATCTCCACCGAAGAGGCCCGCGAACAGATGGAGGCCTACTTCAACCGCTTCGGCGGCGTGCGCGACTACCTGCACGCCGTCGTCGAGCAGGCCCGCAAGGACGGCTACACCTCCACCCTCTACGGCCGCAGGCGCTACCTGCCGGACCTGAACAGCGACAACCGTCAGCGCCGGGAGGTCGCCGAGCGGGCCGCGCTCAACGCCCCGATCCAGGGCACCGCCGCCGACATCATCAAGGTCGCGATGATCGACGTGCAGGCGGCGCTGCGCGGGGCCGGGTTGCGGTCGCGCATGCTCCTGCAGGTGCACGACGAACTGGTGCTCGAGGTGACCGCCGACGAGCGCGAACAGGTGCAGCAGCTGGTGCGGGACAAGATGGCCTCGGTCATCGACCTGTCGGTTCCGCTGGACGTCTCGGTCGGCTTCGGGCGCAGCTGGGACGCCGCCGCGCACTGACCCCGACACGGCGGTGCGCACGTCCCGTCGCCCTGTCGCGGCGGGACGTGCGCACCCGGGGTCGCTCAGCCCTGCTTCTGGTTCTGTTCGGCGATCTGGCGGCGCACCTCATCCATGTCGAGGGCCTTGACCTGGGTCACGAGGTCCTCGAGCGCGGCCGGGGGCAGGGCGCCGGCCTGGTTGAACACGAGGACGCCTTCGCGGAACGCCATGATCGTCGGGATGGACCGGATGTTCGCCGCCGCCGCGATGCCCTGTTCGGCCTCGGTGTCCACCTTGGCGTGCACGACATCCGGATGCTTTTCCGACGACGACTCGAAGGTGGGGGCGAAGGAGCGGCACGGCCCGCACCACGATGCCCAGAAGTCGACGAGAACCACGTCGTTACCGGTGATGATGTCGTCGAAGTTCTGCTGCGTGAGAGTCTGGGTGGCCACGGGGATCCTTTCGGTCGGGTACTGATCGCGTCAACGTCGTGTCGCGACCGTTTCTTCCCGCGGGTACCCGTTCTGCCCGTCGATACCCCCGTCGATACCTGCTGCGCCGGCTCCGAGCGCGTCCGTGGGCACCCGGTGGGTCACCGCACGCGGGCGGGTTCGGTGCGGAAGGTGCGACGGTAGCTGTGCGGGGTGGTGCGGCGCAGGCGCAGGAAGTGCTGCCGCAGGACCGCGGCCGTCCCGAAGCCGACGCGGTCGGCGATGACGTCGACGGGCAGGTCGGTGGTCTCGAGCAACCGTTGGGCCGCGAGGACCCGTTGATCGCGCAGCCAGCGGGCGGGCGTCGTCCCGGTCTCGGCCAGGAACCGCCGCGCGAAGGTCCGCGCGGACATGTGCGCCTTCGCGGCGAGCGCCGCCACGGGCAGATCCTCGTCGAGGTGCTCGGTCATCCAGTCGAGCAGGGGTGCGAGTGTCTCGGCGGGTGCCGTGGGCAGCGGCATGGCGACGTACTGGGCCTGCCCGCCGTCGCGGTGCGGCGGGACCACCATCCGGCGCGCGATGCCGTTGGCCACGTCGGAGCCCTGTTCCTTGCGGACGATGTGCAGGCACAGGTCGATTCCGGCGGCGGTGCCGGCACTCGTGAACACCGGGTCGTCGTCGACGTAGAGCACGTCCGGATCGACCTTCGCGGCCGGGAAGCGTTCGGCCAGCCGCGGGGCGTGGCGCCAGTGGGTGGTGCAGCGGCGATCGTCGAGCAGGCCGGCGGCGCCCAGCACGAACGCTCCCGTGCACAGGCTCGCGACCCGCGTGCCACGGTCCACCGCCGCCCGCAGCTTGGCGAACAGCGGCTGCAGGTCGGCGATCTCGTCGGCGACGCCGCACACGAACGACTCGTCCAGGTCGGCGATTCCGGTGCCGCCGGCGGGAATCACGATCAGATCCGCGTCGTCGAGGCGATCGAGATCGTAGGGGACGTCGATCGTGTACCCGAACCGGGTGGTGACCGGGCGGGGGCTGCCCGCGACGAGGCTGAAGTCGTACACGGGCAGCCCGTCGTCGGATCGGTCGAAGCCGAACACCTCGCAGGCGACGCCGAGTTCGAAGGCCTCGGTGCGGGGCAGCAGCGGCACGACCACCGTCGTCAGCATGCCGCCCAGTCTGCCACCAGGTTGGCCGGAAATCGACGATACGTGTCGTTTCTGCCGCTGTCGGCGGGTCGGTCCGGGGACCAGGCTGAGACCATGACCGTCCTCCTGTTCGTCCTCGTCGTGTTCGTGGCGCTCGACGCCCTGGCGCTGGCCGGCCGGACGCCCGATACCCACCGCGAGGAAACCCAGTTCGGCGACTACCGCGTCTGACCCGGCACCGGGCCGCGGCGGCGCGGCGTCACACCACCCGCCACTCGCGTCGCGCCTCGCCGTCCCACCGCCGGATGCCGGCCGACACGCCCGTCAGCTCCCGGGTGCCCGCTCGGGTCGCCGTCAGCGCCGATCCGAGCCGGCCGGGCGGCACCCGGCGGGCCAGGGTCACGTGCGGGGTCCACTCGCCGGGCCGGATGTGCGCCGGGACACCCGGACAACCGTCGATCAGCGCGAACACCATCCGTTGCAGCTCGAGCAGTTCGGCCGTGGGCACCACCAGCCGCGCCACCGTCGCGGTACGCGAGCCGAACAGCACCATCCCCCCGAGCCGCACCGGCAACGGCTCGCCCGTGATCTGCTCCCGCATCGCCCCTTCCACGCCCGGCGGAATCGACGCGGCGACCGCGAGCGTGATGTGCGGGCGGTTCGACTCGGACCGATTGCGGGCCTGACTGGACAGTCCCACGTCCAGCAACCGCGACCATTCCTCGCGGACCGCCTGATCCAGACGGTCGTCGAGGAGCAGTTCCACCGACTGCACCATGGTGGGTAATGATTGCCGCATGACCGACGCCGTCGCAATCCCCGCCCCGCACCGCATCGGACTGCTCGAAGGAGACGGGATCGGTCACGAGATCGTCCCGGCCGCCCGCCGGGTGGTCGACGCCGCCGTCGCCGCCGTGCACGGCCCGGAGATCGACTGGGTGCCGCTGCCGCTCGGCGCCGATGCGATCGCCACCCACGGCACACCCACCCCCGAATCCACCCTCGACGCACTCGCGGGCCTGAACTCGTGGATCCTCGGACCGCACGACAGCGCCGCCTATCCCGACCCGTTCCGCGCGCAGCTCACCCCGGGCGGACAGATCCGCAAGCGGTTCGATCTGTACGCCAACATCCGTCCCGCCCGCGCCCTGCCCGGTGTCCGCGCCGTGTCCCCGCGCATGGATCTCGTCATCGTGCGGGAGAACACCGAAGGGCTCTACGCGGACCGCAACATGGTCGTCGGCAGCGGCGAATTCATGCCCACCCCCGACGTCGCGCTCGCCGTCGGCGTCGTCACCCGGGCGGCCTGCGAACGCATCGCCCACACGGCCTTCCGGCTCGCCACCCGTCGCCGCCGCCGCGTCACGATCGTGCACAAGGCCAACGTCCTGTCCCTGACCACCGGCCTGTTCCGGGACGTCTGCCGCGAGATCGGCGCACAGTATCCGTCGGTGACGGTGGACGACGAGCACGTCGACGCCATGGCCGCCCACCTCGTCCGCCACGGTGCCGACTACGACGTCGTCGTCACCGAGAACATGTTCGGCGACATCCTCTCCGACCTCGCGGGCGAACTGTCCGGCTCGCTCGGCACCGCGGCGTCGATCAACGCATCCGACACCCAGGCCATGGCGCAGGCCGCACACGGCGCCGCCCCGGACATCGCCGGCCGCAACCGCGCCAATCCCACGGCACTGATCCTGTCCGCCGCGATGCTCCTCGACCGGCTCGGCACCGCCCACGACCTGCCGGAGTTCGCCGCCGCGGCCCGCCGGATCGAGCACGCCGTCGACGCGACCGTCGAGGCGGGCGTGGCCACCGCGGATCTCGGCGGCCTCGCTTCGACCGCCGAATTCACCGAGGCCGTCGTCGCCCGCACTCGTCGCCGCTGAGCTCGCAGCTCTTGACCTCGAGTCGGCTCGAGGTCCTACCGTGGCCGCCATGACGACCGAGATCCTGCGCATCGACAAGTTCTCCGTGCCCGCGGCCGCACGGGAGACCTTCCTCGCCGCGGTCCACGAGACGCACCGCGAGCTGCGTACCCAGCCCGGGTTCCACGGCGACGACGTCGTCGAACTGTGCTCCGGCCCGAGCGAATACAACATCGTCACCGTGGTGCGCTGGGCGGACCACTCGGCACTGCAGCGGGCCCGGGCGGCCCTGCAGGAGAGCCACGCACGCCGGGGGTTCGACCCGGCCGCGTTCCGGCTCGAGCTCGGCGTCGTCGCCGACCTCGGCAACTACGTACCGGTCGCCGCCGGCGACCGGTAGGCAGGTGCGGCCGTCGACACCGAGGGCCGTCCGGCGCGGATTCCGTAATCCGGGCCCGCCGATGGATACTGTGCGGTTGTGGACGAACCAGCACCTACCGGACCGACCGGCCGCCGACGCCTCGTCGCGGGGCTGCTCGGGACGTTGCTGACGGCCGCGGTCCTGTCCGGCTGCGTCGTCAACACCGAGTCGACCGTGCCGCCCGGCGAACCGGTCGGCGCCGAACGGGTCGAGGCGATCGCCGACCAGCTGCCGGCGCCCGTCGCGGCGACCGGCGAGCTGAAGGTGGGCGTCAACGTGCCGTACGCCCCGAACGAGTTCAAGGACGACGACGGGCGCATCGTCGGTTTCGCGGTCGAACTCGTCGACGCCCTCGGCGACGTCCTCAGCGTCCGTCCGGTGTTCAGCGAATCCGACTTCGACCGCATCATCCCCGCAGTCCAGGCCGGCACGTTCGACATGGGTTCGTCGTCGTTCACCGACACCGAGGAACGCGAACAGTCCGTCGACTTCGTCACCTACTACAGCGCCGGCGTGCAATGGGCCCAGCGCGTCGGCGACGACGTCGACCCCGACAACGCCTGCGGGTTGCGGGTCGCGGTGCAGACCACCACCTACGAGGACATCGACGAGGTGCCCGCCAAGAGCGAGGCGTGCGTCGCCGCCGGCAAACCGCCGATCGACAAGGTCAAGTACGACAGCCAGGACGAGGCCACCAACGCCCTCATCCTCGGCCGTGTCGACGCCCTCTCGGCCGACTCGCCGATCACCGCGTACGCAATCGCCCGTAGCGACGGCCGGCTCGAAACCGCCGGAGCCGTGTTCGACGCCGCCCCCTACGGCTTCGTCGTCGCGAAGGGCTCGCCCCTCGGACCCGTGCTGCAGCAGGCGATGCAGCACCTCATCGACTCCGGCGTCTACGCGCGCATCGCGCAGCGGTGGGGCATGGAAGAAGGAACCATCGACACCGCGCAGATCAACGCGGCGACGAGCTGAGCGAAAGGGGTGCGATGAGCGACCGCTCGACATCCGTCACCGGACCGGAACCGCAGACCGAACCGGAAACCATCAAGGCCGTGCCGCTGCGCCGGCCCGGCCGCTGGATCGCCGGCATCGTCGTCGCCGTGCTGCTGGCGCTGTTCCTCTACGGCGCCGCCACCAACGAGGCGTACCGCTGGGACGTGTACGCGCAGTACCTGTTCGACCGCCGCATCACCGAGGCGGCCTGGAAGACCGTGCAGCTGACCGTGCTGGCGATGCTGCTCGCCGTGCTCCTCGGCGTGCTCCTCGCGGTCATGCGCCTGTCACCGAACCCGGTGCTCAAGACCGTCTCGTGGGTGTATCTGTGGATCTTCCGCGGCACCCCCGTCTACGTGCAGCTGGTGTTCTGGGGTCTGTTCCCCTCGATCTACAAGCAGCTCGACCTCGGCATCCCGTTCGTGCACCAGTTCGTGCACATCGACCTGCAGGGCATCAACGCCGCCTTCCTGTTCGCCGTGATCGGCCTCGGGCTGAACGAGGCCGCCTACATGGCCGAGATCGTGCGCGCCGGGATCGGCTCGGTCCCCGAAGGCCAGACGGAGGCCTCGGTGGCGCTCGGCATGTCGTGGTCGCAGACCATCCGCCGCACCGTCCTGCCGCAGGCGATGCGGGTGATCATTCCGCCGACGGGCAACGAGCTCATCAGCATGCTCAAGACCACCTCGCTGGTCGCGGCGGTGCCGTACAGCCTCGAGCTCTACGGCCGCGCCCGGGACATCTCCGGCGCCAACTTCCAGCCCATCCCGCTGCTGCTGGTCGCCGCCACGTGGTACCTGGCCATCACGAGCCTGCTCATGGTGGGCCAGTACTTCCTGGAACGGCACTACTCGAAGGGCCTGAGCCGCCAGCTCACCGCGCGGCAGTTGCAGGCTCTCGCCGACGCGCAGGGCAAGCCCGTCCCCGTCGAGCCCGGCGCGGCGCAGGCACCCGACATCCCCGGAGGAGAACGCCGATGACACCGATGGTCCAGGCCGACCGGGTCTACAAGAGCTACGGTGCCCTGCGGGTGCTCAACGGCATGTCGCTCGACGTGCCCGACGGCACCGTGGCATGCCTGATCGGGCCCTCCGGCTCCGGTAAGTCCACCTTCCTGCGCTGCATCAACCACCTCGAGAACATCGACGCCGGCCGCCTGCACGTCGACGGCCATTTCGTCGGCTACGCCGAACGCGGGGGCAAGCTCTACGAGCTGAGCCCGCGGGCGGCGGCCAAGCAGCGCCGCGAGATCGGCATGGTGTTCCAGCACTTCAACCTGTTCCCGCACCGCACGGCCCTCGAGAACGTCATCGAGGCGCCGATGCTGGTGAAGAAGATGCGCCGCGCCGACGCCGTCGCGCTGGGGCGGGAACTGCTCGACAAGGTCGGGCTCGCGGCCAAGGCCGACGCCTACCCGGCCCAGCTCTCCGGCGGCCAGCAGCAGCGCGTGGCCATCGCCCGCGCCCTGGCCATGGAGCCGAAGCTCATGCTCTTCGACGAGCCCACCTCCGCCCTGGACCCCGAGCTCGTCGGCGAGGTTCTCGCGGTGATGCGGGACCTCGCCGCCGGCGGGATGACGATGATGGTGGTCACCCACGAGATGGGCTTCGCCCGCGAGGTCGCCGACCAACTGGTGTTCATGGACGGCGGCGTGGTCGTCGAAGCCGGTGCTCCCAGGGAACTGCTGCGCAATCCGCAGCACGAACGAACCCAGTCGTTCCTGTCCAAGCTGCTCTAGCGGTCGGGCCCCTCAGCGGCCGCTGTCGGGCTCTCCGCAGTGTTCGGCGATCACGGCCCGCGCTGCGCGCTCCAGCGCGACGGCCGCGTCCCAGCCGTCTCCGGACGGGAGGATCGGCTCGCCGACGACGAGGTGGATCGCTCCGCGGTGGATGATCCTGCCGTGATCGGGCCACATCATCGCGCGGGTGCCGGTGATCGCGACGGGGACCACCGGAAGACCCGCCCGTGCGGCGATCACGAACGCACCCAGGTGGAAGGACCGGAGCCCGGGCACCGGCGACAGCGCGCCTTCGGGGAACACCACCAGGCGGCCCCCGGCGCGTGCCTCCTCGACCAGCCGATCGGCGTCGGCCACGCTCTGCTCACGTTCGGTCCGTTCGACGAACCGCGTACCGATCCGCCGCAGGAGGAAACCGATGAACGGCTTGCGCTCGAAGACCTCCCCGGCCACGAACGTGTAGCGGCCCGGCAGGATCGTCGACAACGCGATGCCGTCGAGGAAGCTGGCGTGGTTGGCGACCACTACGCAGTTCGGCAGCCGCACGAGATGCTCGGCCCCTTGCGCGGTCACCGGGGTGCGGGTCAGGCGGGCGAGACCGCGGGCGGCCCTGCGCGCGGCCGCGCGGCGCGCCGGGAGGCGGGGCAGCACCGCCATGGCGATCAGGGTCGGCAGGCCGACCGCGAGGACCATCGACCAGCACCACAGGGCGAACGCACCGGTCCGGACGAGCTGCGCCGCCCGCCGCAGGCTCGGGATCGCGCCGCGGACCGCGAAGCGGGTCAGCTGCCACCACACCGGCCGGGGACGGGCCCGCACGTCGCCCTGCTCGTAGCGTTGCCGGGTGGCGGAACGCCGGATCTTGCCGCTCGAGGTCTTGCGCACCGTTCCGGGTGGGGCGAGCACGATGTCGTCCGGCGGTGTTCCGAGCAGATCCACGGAGACCCCGACGATGCGCTCCCGGAGCCGGTCCAGGGTGGCTGTCTCGGTCTCGCGCGTCTCGGCCAGCACGACCAGGCGTTCGGTGCCGGCGGTCTGCGCGGAGGTCGCGAAGACCGCCACGCAGCCCTTCCGGAGTCCCGGGATCTCGCCCACCGCCCGCTCGAGCTCCTCCGGGTGCAGGTTGCGGCCCGCGCGGATGACGAGGTCCTTGATGCGGCCGGTGACGTAGAGTTCGCCGTCGTCGAGATAGCCGAGGTCGCCGGTGTCGAGCCAGCCGTGCCGGGACAGCGCCTTGGTCGCCTGCGGGTTGCGGAAGTACCCCGCGGTGGCCGAGGGGCCGCGGAACTCGATCCGGCCCTCGCGCCGGTCGCCGAGCACGTTCGCAGCCGAGTCGACCACCCGGATCCGGTGATCCGGGATCGGCCGGCCGCAGGCGACGAAGCGCAGCGGGTTCGGGTCCTCGTCGGTGGCGGGGGCCGCCCGGCCGGTGCGCAGGAAACGTTCGCGGGCGACCGAATCGATCACCGGTCCCCGTCCCACGGGCGGGAAGGTGAGGCCGACACATGCTTCGGCCAGCCCGTAGACCGGGGCCAGGGACTCGCGGCGGAGTCCGTAGGCGGCGAACCGCTCGCCGAACCGGATCACGGTGTCCGCGTTCACGGCTTCGGCGCCGTTGAACAGCATGCGCAGCGAGCCGAGGTCGAGCCCCTCGACGTCGGCGTCGGCGATTCGGCGCAGGCACAACTCGTAGGCGAAGTTCGGAGCCGCCGACAGGGTGCCGCGGTGGGTGTGGATCGCCCACAGCCACTGCGCCGGGCGGGCGAGGAACTCCAGCGGGGACATCACCGCCAGCGGCACCCCGAAGTACAGGCCGGACAACCAGGCGCCGATCAGGCCCATGTCGTGGTAGAGCGGCAGCCAGCTGACGAAGACGTCGGAGGTGGAGACCTCGGCTGCCTTGCCCATCGCACGGATGTTGGCGAGCAGATTCGCGTGGGTCAGGGTCACGCCCTTGGGGTCGCCGGTGCTGCCGGAGGTGTACTGCAACAGGGCGATGTCGCCGGCGCCGCGCGGTCCGCCGGTCGCCTCCCCGCAGCCGGCCAGGTCGCCCGGGGTCAGGACGTGGCGCACCGTCTCCACCTGGCCGCGCGTCAACCGGGCCAGGCGGGCGGCCTCCGGGTCGGTGACCAGCACACGGGTCCGTGCGTTGTCGAGAATGTGCACCTGCCGACGGAGGTGCTCGGCGAGCTGGGAGGGACGCGCCGGCGGATAGACCGGTACCGGGACGCCCCCGGCCAGGAGCACGCCGGTGAACGTGGTGAAGTAGTCCCGGCTGGTGGGAAGCATGAGGCCGACCGCGTCACCGGGCCGGAGATCGTGGGCGAGCAGCGCGGCGGACACCGTGGCAGCCGCGGAATGCAGCTCGCCGTAGCTGATCTCGCTCTGGTGTCCCTCGGTGAGAATGCGCAGGTGGACCCGATCCGGATGGGTGCGGGCGTGCCACGAGAGCGCCTCGGTCAGGGTCGCGGTCGCGTCCGGCGTCCGGTCGGTGCATGGGGGCGCCGCCCGTCGCGCGGGCACCGGCCGGCGGCGCTCCCGCGCGGGTGCGTGGTGCACCGCCGTCAGCAGCTGACGCGGGGTGGTCACGGTGCCGAGCACCCCATGATCCAGGCTCACCCCGAACGCATCCTCGACGCGGGAGATCAGCTCGGTGACCGCGAGACTGTCGAGCCCGAGATCACGATCGAAGACGCTGTCGAGCCGTGTGCCGGCCGCGCGATCGACCGTGTACCTCTCGGCCACCAGATCCCGGACCACCGAGAGCAGCAGGGCATCGTCCTGCCCCGGGGTCGCAGGCTCGCTCACGGTCGTCTCCCGTCTGTGGGAGGGACGGGTCGTCCTGCTGCCCAACATAGGCGGCCGCTCCGGCGACCAGAAGGGCCGAAGGCCCCCGGGTGCCGGTTCACGCGGACCCGGTGCCTGCTCGGTGCCGGGGCACCCGGAGAAGCCGGAACGGCTCGACGAGCAGAAGCACCGCCACCGCGAGGTAGAACGCCACCGCGAGCTGCGGCAGGAACGCCGCCAGGAGGGTCGATGCGGCCATGAGTACCGCCACCGACCATCGTTCCCGGGCCAGCGCCGGCAGTTCGGCCCGGCCCGCCTCGTCGGTCAGGTCGGCGTTGCGCACGGCGTAGGCGATCAGCACGTTGCTCATGAGTATCGCCAGGGCCAGGTTCAGGCCGAACGCCACCGTGGCCGACCTTCGCGCCGCGTCGGACAGGTGGGTCGCCATCAGGCTGGTGGTGAACGGCAGGACGGTCACGAACAGCAACCGCAGCAGATTCAGGCGCAGGAAGACCCCGTCGGTCGCCCGCAGCAACCGGGTGAGGTTGCTGCGGGCGACCCACACACCACCGATGAAGGCGAAGCTGACCAGGTATCCCAGGAAGGAGGGCCACTCGGCGCGCAGGTCCTCGAGCAGCCGGGCTGCGGAGTCGGGTACGTCCAGTTCGAGGACGAGCAGGGTGATCACGATCGCGAAGACGCCGTCGGAGAACGCGTCGAGCCGCGTGGTGGGCAGCTACCGGCCGCCGTGCCGCGGCGGGTCGCGGTGATCGGCGCGGGGCGCTCGCGGTGCGCCGGAGTCGTCCTCGGCGGGCGTCACCCCACGACCATGACACAGGCGGGGACCGGGCATCGGCCGGACGGGTGATCGGCCGGGCGGGCGGTCGCGGGCGGGTCAGTCCGGTTTACGGCTGCAGAAGATCGCGGTGCCGGGGAACAGTTCCCCGCGCAGCGGGCTCCACTGGCCCCACTCGCGGTCGAGCCCCTCCGGCCATTCGGGTTCGACGATGTCGCGTACCTCGAGGCCGGCCGCGACGAGTTCTCGGACCCGATCCCCGACGGTGCGGTGATGCTCGACGTAGGTGGGGACGCCGGCCTCGTCGACCTCCACGTACGGGGTGCGGTCGAAGTACGGCAGCATCGCGGTCAGTCCCCGCTCACCGGGGTCGTCCGGGAAGATCCAGCGGATCGGGTGGTTGACCGCGAACACCCAGATCCCGCCCGGGCGCAGCACCCGCGCGACCTCCCGCATGACCCGCGCCGAGTCGGCGACGAACGGTACCGCCCCGAACGCCGAGCACGCGATGTCGAAGCTCGCGTCCGGGAAGGGCAGGTCCTCCGCGCCGGCCTGCACGAGCGGTACCCGCGGCCCGCCGCGGTCCATCGCGGTCAGCCCGCGCGCGAGCATCCCCATGGAGATGTCCAGACCCACCGCCCGGGCGCCCCGGCCCGCGAGCCAGCGGGCGCACGGCGCCGACCCGCAGCCGAGCTCGAGGACGTCCTTGCCGGCGACGTCGCCGAGCAGGTGCACGTCGCCCTCGTGCAGCCCCTCCGGGCACCATACGAACTCGCCCTCCGCCGAGTCCACGCCGAGGAACTCGCCGTGGGTGCGGTGGTAGTCCGCGGCGTCGGCGTCCCACCAGGTGCGGCTCGCGCGCTCACTGTCCCGCGTGCCGAGGCGGGCCCGACCTGCGCGGGTGGCTCCCAGGACGGACTGGGCGTGGGCGTGACGGTCGTCGGACATGTCGTTCAGCGTAGAGCCGCGGGCCCGCCGCGCCCGGGCCGGGTTTGCCCAGCTAGCACCGGGACGCGTAGCCTGATGATCGCGAGTGTCCGCCCGTGGCCCGATAAGGATCCGGCGCGGGCGCCCGCGGCGGAGTGTGCGTGGCGTTCGCGCGGCGCGCGGTCCGCTTGTCCGACCGAACTTCATCAACCGACACCAACCCGTCCGGAGCAACTCAACACATGCCCTCCACCACCGTCACCTCGCCGCAGGTAGCCGTCAACGACATCGGCTCCGCCGAGGATTTCCTCGCCGCCATCGACGCCACGATCAAGTACTTCAACGATGGCGACATCGTGGAAGGCACCATCGTCAAGGTTGATCGCGACGAGGTGCTGCTCGACATCGGTTACAAGACCGAAGGCGTCATCCCGTCCCGCGAGCTCTCCATCAAGCACGACGTCGACCCCAACGAGGTCGTCTCCGTCGGCGACGAGGTCGAGGCCCTGGTTCTCACCAAGGAGGACAAGGAAGGCCGCCTGATCCTGTCGAAGAAGCGTGCGCAGTACGAGCGCGCGTGGGGCACGATCGAGGAGCTCAAGGAGAAGGACGAGGCCGTCAAGGGCACCGTCATCGAGGTCGTCAAGGGCGGCCTGATCCTCGACATCGGCCTGCGTGGCTTCCTGCCCGCGTCGCTCGTCGAGATGCGCCGCGTCCGCGATCTGCAGCCGTACGTCGGCAAGGAGATCGAGGCCAAGATCATCGAGCTCGACAAGAACCGCAACAACGTGGTCCTGTCGCGTCGCGCCTGGCTCGAGCAGACCCAGTCCGAGGTCCGCAGCGAGTTCCTGCACCAGCTCCAGAAGGGCCAGGTCCGCAAGGGCGTCGTGTCCTCCATCGTCAACTTCGGCGCGTTCGTCGATCTGGGCGGGGTCGACGGTCTGGTGCACGTCTCCGAGCTGTCCTGGAAGCACATCGACCACCCGTCCGAGGTCGTCGAGGTCGGCAACGAGGTCACGGTCGAGGTTCTCGACGTCGATCTCGACCGGGAGCGCGTGTCGCTCTCGCTCAAGGCCACCCAGGAAGACCCGTGGCGTCAGTTCGCCCGGACCCACGCGATCGGTCAGATCGTCCCGGGCAAGGTCACCAAGCTCGTTCCGTTCGGCGCGTTCGTCCGCGTCGAGGAGGGCATCGAGGGCCTGGTGCACATCTCCGAGCTGGCCGAGCGCCACGTGGAGGTTCCGGACCAGGTCGTGGCCGTGGGCGACGACGCGATGGTCAAGGTCATCGACATCGACCTGGAGCGTCGCCGCATCTCGCTGTCGCTGAAGCAGGCGAACGAGGACTACAACGCCGAGTTCGACCCGTCGAAGTACGGCATGGCCGACAGCTACGACGAGCAGGGCAACTACATCTTCCCCGAGGGCTTCGACCCCGAGACCAACGAATGGCTCGAGGGCTTCGAGAAGCAGCGTGAGGAGTGGGAGTCCCGCTACGCGGAGGCCGAGCGTCGCCACAAGATGCACACCGCGCAGATCGAGAAGATGGCTGCCGACGAGGCCGCCGAGGCTGCCGCGGGTGTCTCCGGCACCAACTACTCGTCGGAGACGGGTGCCGAGACCGGCACCGCCGAGTCGACCGGTGGTTCGCTGGCCAGCGACGCGCAGCTCGCCGCGCTGCGCGAGAAGCTGTCCGGCAACGCCTGACACGTTCGAGCGAGGGGCCCCGCACCTGCCGGTGCGGGGCCCCTCGCGTTTTCCGCGCCGGCAGACAGCCTGCACCGGACGCTGGTCCCCCCGGAAAAGGCCGCGGCCCCGCTCCTCGAGGAGCGGGGCCGCGGCCTTCGGCGTCGCGCCGACCGGATGCCGGAGGTGCTCAGCTCACCGCCGGGGTGCTGGCCCACTGGGCCGGCAGTTCGGCGGCGCGCTTGCGGATCGCCGCCTGGCTGTGGCGGGCGTTGCTGAGCAGCATGGTGAACCAGTTACGCCGGTGCTCGGCGAGCGCGGCGGCGACCTCGGGGATGAGGATGCAGTGAACACCGTTCTCCATGCCGAGGCGATGCCGACCGGGCAGCTGAGGGGAGGATCGCATGCGGTGCCTTTTCGAGTGGGGCGGGTAATGACGATGGTCGGACGCTCGGTCCGACGATATCCGACGCGCCGATGATACTGGGGCAGGCGAGGCGGGTGAGATGGGCGTGTTGCCGACGAAATCCCAGGTCGCGACCAGTCCGTGACCCCGTTGTGACTGCAGTGTGACGACCGGCCGGTGTCCGGCACCCGGATCGGTGATGCGACACTGTTCGACGTGCTGAGACTCGGACTGACCGGAGGCATCGGAGCGGGCAAATCCACCGTCTCCCACGAACTCGTCGCGCTGGGGGCGGTGCTCGTCGACGCGGACACCATCGCCCGCGAAGTCGTCGCGCCGGGCAGCGAGGGCCTGGCCGAACTCGCCGCGGCCTTCGGTGACGACATCCTGCTGCCGGACGGATCCCTGAACCGACCGGCGTTGGCCGCCAAGGCCTTTGCCAGCGACGAGGCGCGGGCGGTGCTCAACGCGATCACCCATCCCCGGGTGGGGGCGCGCACCGCCGAACTGGTCGCCGCCGCACCCGCCGACGCCATCGTCGTCCAGGACATCCCGCTCCTCGTCGAGGGCGGCATGGCGCCCGCGTTCCATCTCGTCGCCGTGGTGCACACCGACGCCGGCGAGCGCCTGCGCCGCCTGGTCGAACTGCGTGCGATGCCCGAGGGCGACGCGCGTGCCCGCATCGCCGCCCAGGCCACCGACGAACAGCGCCGCGCGGCCGCGGACGTCTGGCTGGACAACAACGGCGACCGGGACGCCCTCGCGGCGGCCGTGCGCGCCCTGTGGACCGAGCGGCTCGTGCCGTTCGAGGCGAACCTGCGCAGCCGCACCCCCGTGCAGCCGGCGCCGGTGCTCCGCGACCCGAATCCGGACTGGCACCGGCAGGCGCAGCGGCTGATCGGCCGGCTCGCGCTCGCCGCCGGGGGCGGCGCCGTGCGGATCGACCACATCGGCTCGACCGCCGTGCCCGGGCTGGCCGCCGTCGATGTGCTCGACCTCCAGATCACCGTGCCGGACCTCGCCGCGGCGGACGCACTCGAGGACCCCCTCGCCGGCGCCGGATTCCCCCGCATCGCCCACGTCGACCACGACGACCCGCGGCCGTCGTACGGTGCCGGCGGCGAGACCGACCCGGCCGTGTGGGGCGCGCGCCTGCACGGCAGCGCCGACCCCGGTCGGCCCGCGTACGTGCATCTGCGGGTGCAGGGCTGGCCCGGCCAGCAGTTCGCCCTGCTGCTGCGGGACTGGTTGCGCGCGAACCCCGAGGCCGTCGCCGAATTCGCCGAGATCAAGCAGGCCGCGGCCCGTGACGCGGCCGCCCGGCACGACCCGGCCGAGGCCGCCGCCGTCTACGCCGGGGAGAAGGCCCCCTGGTTCGACGGCGCCTACACGCGTGCCTGGGAGTGGGCAGAGAAGACCGGCTGGTCGGCCTGACGCCCGGACCGAGGCGGGACCCGCTCAGCGCCAGCTGACCGGCATGGCCAGCGCGGCCAGCCAGGCATCGAGATCGTGGCCGTGCGTGGCGATGCCGTCCACCGCCCGCAACGCCCGCTGCACCGCGCGCTCGGCGGTCCCCGGATCCAGCAGTCCCGCCGCCGCGGCGGCGAGCAGTTCGTCGACGTCCTCGACGGCGGTGTCGCGGCCGGTGCGCACCACGAGATCGAGGTAGTGGTCGCGCGAGTGCCACACGTTCCCCTCGCACCAGAACTCGCCGACGTCGACGTACCGGTCCTGGTCGCGTTCGAAACCGGGCCGGAAGTGGAAGATCGACGCGCGCAGGCCGAGGTCCGGCAGCAGCCACGACTCGAGATACCCGAACTGCGGGTGGTCGGCGGGCCGCGCCATGTACAGGCCCCACCGCTCGACCCGGTACACCTCCACCTCCCGCACGATGCCCTTCGGGTCGACGTTCGTGTGCGCGGCCACATCGAAGGTCTCGACCTTGACGTGGTGAAGTTTCGCCTCGGACATGGGCTGAACGTTACTGCGGTCCGGGCCGGCGAACCCGCCGGTGCCGGACCTACCGGCCCGCCGGCCCGGCCGGCACCACCGTCGTCGTCTCGTGCCCGTTGTCCTGCACGAGCGCGGAGGCGGGCAGCCGCCACAGCGCGCCGGCCTGGACGTAGTCGCCGGCCGACCCCGCGAAGTTCACCACCGTGACGACAAAGACGGTGAGGACGAAGTCGACGGGCACGGCGAACAGCAAGGCCACCAGGACCGCGCCCCACAGCGCCACGGGGGCGAGCGTGACGGTCACGGCCGCGTTCCGCGTGAGCCAGGCGTCGCTGCCCGTCGTCAGGAAGGGGAACCGCACCGCGTACGTCGGGCGCACGCCGGAGAGGATCCGGGAGACCAGGCCGTGGGTCAGTTCGTGCACCGCCAGGTAGCCGAGGCACGCCACGACGGTGACGACGACCGTGGGCGCCGTGCCCCACCCGCTCCGCAGCGGCAGGCCCAGGACCACTGCCGCGCCGAGGAGCACGGCGACGGTGAGGACGAGGACGGTCCGGACGGCCGCGGCCGCCCGCGTGTCGTTCTTCAGGTCCAGCCGGGTGTGGACCCGATAGTCCGGTGGGGGCGCCACCGCGGGCTTCGGGTCGTTGCGAGCGTTCACGTGTACCCCCTGGATTTCGCGGTCTCCCGGGCGGACGGTCCGACGAGAGCCGACGGTGGACGGGCGGGCCGGTCCGACCGATCATGCCCGGCGGACGACTCCGTGTCCCGGCGGACGACTCCGTGTCCCGGCGGATGACTCCGTGTCCCGGCGGATGACTCCGTGTCCCGGCGGCCAGGCACCGGGTCCCTGCCGCCGCCGATCGGCATTGTCGGTGCCGCCGCCTACCCTGGTTCCCATGGCGTTCGCAAGCGAGCATCCCGTTGTCGCCCACTCCGAGTTCCGCCCCGTGGGGGAGATCGAACGGGCCGAGGGCCGGTTCGAGGTGGTCAGCGACCACAAGCCTGCCGGGGATCAGCCGGCCGCGATCGACGAACTCGAGCGCCGCCTGCAGGCGGGGGAGAAGGACGTGGTGCTGCTCGGCGCCACGGGCACCGGCAAGTCGGCCACCACCGCGTGGCTGATCGAGCGGGTGCAACGCCCCACCCTGGTGATGGCGCCGAACAAGACCCTCGCCGCGCAGCTCGCCAACGAGCTGCGGGAGATGTTGCCGCACAACGCCGTCGAGTACTTCGTGTCGTACTACGACTACTACCAGCCCGAGGCGTACATCGCGCAGACCGACACGTACATCGAGAAGGACTCCTCGATCAACGACGACGTGGAACGGCTGCGGCACTCGGCCACCTCCGCGCTGCTCTCCCGTCGCGACGTCGTGGTGGTCGCGTCCGTGTCGTGCATCTACGGCCTGGGCACGCCGCAGTCCTACCTGGACCGTTCCATCGCGCTCGAGGTCGGGGTGGAGGTGCCCCGCGACGCCCTGCTGCGCCTGCTGGTGGACGTGCAGTACACCCGCAACGACATGGCGTTCACGCGCGGCTCGTTCCGGGTCAAGGGCGACACCGTCGACATCATCCCCGCGTACGAGGAACTCGCCGTGCGCATCGAGTTCTTCGGCGACGAGATCGACGCGCTCTACTACCTGCACCCCCTGACGGGGGACGTGGTGCGCAAGGTGGACTCGCTGCGGATCTTCCCCGCCACCCACTACGTCGCCGGGCCGGAGCGGATGGAACGGGCTGTGACCGACATCGAGGCCGAACTCGAGGACCGTCTCGCCGACCTCGAGAACCGCGGCAAGCTGCTCGAGGCGCAGCGCCTGCGGATGCGCACCCAGTACGACCTCGAGATGATCCGCCAGGTCGGGTTCTGCTCCGGCATCGAGAACTACTCGAGGCACATCGACGGCCGTCCCGCCGGTTCCGCGCCGGCCACCCTGATCGACTACTTCCCGGAGGACTTCCTGCTGGTCATCGACGAGTCCCACGTCACCGTCCCGCAGATCGGCGCCATGTACGAGGGGGACATGTCGCGCAAGCGCAACCTCGTCGAATTCGGGTTCCGGCTGCCCTCGGCCGTCGACAACCGCCCGTTGACCTGGGAGGAGTTCGCCGCCCGCATCGGCCAGACCGTCTACCTGTCGGCCACCCCCGGCCCGTACGAGCTCGGGCAGGCCGGCGGCGAGTTCGTCGAACAGGTCATCCGGCCGACCGGACTGGTGGACCCGAAGGTCGTCGTCAAGCCCACCAAGGGCCAGATCGACGACCTGGTACACGAGATCCGCGAGCGCGCCGACCGGGACGAGCGGGTGCTCGTCACCACCCTCACCAAGAAGATGTCCGAGGATCTCACCGACTACCTGCTCGAGCTCGGCATCCGGGTGCGCTACCTGCACTCGGACATCGACACCCTCCGGCGCGTCGAGCTGCTCCGGCAGCTGCGGCTCGGCGAGTACGACGTCCTCGTCGGCATCAACCTCCTCCGCGAGGGCCTCGACCTACCCGAGGTCTCGCTCGTGGCGATCCTCGACGCCGACAAGGAGGGGTTCCTGCGCTCGACCACCAGCCTCATCCAGACCATCGGCCGGGCCGCCCGCAACGTCTCCGGCGAGGTCCACATGTACGCCGACAAGGTCACCGACTCGATGGCGCGTGCCATCGAGGAGACCGAGCGGCGCCGCGAGAAGCAGATCGCGTACAACCGCGAGCACGGCATCGACCCGCAGCCGCTGCGCAAGAAGATCGCCGACATCCTCGACCAGGTCTACGAGGAGGCCGACGACACCGTGGAGGTCGGGGGCTCGGGCCGCAACGCCTCCCGCGGCCGCCGCGCCCAGGGGGAATCCGGTCGCGCCGTGAGCGCCGGCGTCTACGAGGGCCGCGACGTGAAGTCCATGCCCCGGGCCGAACTCGCGGACCTCGTGCAGGAACTGACCGACCAGATGATGAACGCGGCCCGCGAGCTGCAGTTCGAACTGGCCGGGCGGTTGCGCGACGAGATCGCCGACCTGAAGAAGGAACTGCGCGGGATGGACGCCGCCGGCCTCGCGTAGCGTCTGCGGCATGGACCCACAGTCTGCCGGCCGCATCGCCCGTGCCCTCGAACTGATCCACTCCGTCGGGTACTTCGCCCCCGAAGTGGACGCCGCGCTCGGCGACACCGGCCTCGAGGCCGGCCGGATGCGGTACTTCGCGGCGCGTTCCGCCGCGCTCGGGGCGGTCGGGGCGGGCGTCGTGACCGCCACCTTCTACAACTTCAGTCCCCGTCTCGTCGCGTCCGCGATCCCGCACGCCTGGCGGCTCGCCACCCCGGAGGCCGTCGTGGCCGCCCGGCTGCGCGGCATCGACGAGTCGCTGGCCGGAATCCTCGGGCCCGAGGTGCTGGACTCGCCGGAGATGCGCGAGGCGGCGGACCTCGCCGCGAGCGCCGCCCGGGCCGTCCCGGGACCGGAGGGCCGGCCGCTGTACGCGGGGCACGCCGACCTGCCGTGGCCGGACGCCCCGCACCTGATCCTGTGGCACGCGCTGACCCTGCTGCGCGAATACCGGGGCGACGGGCACGTCGCGGCGTTGCAGACCGCCGGCCTGACCGGGATCGAGGCCCTCGTCACCCACACCGCCGCGGGGATCGGGTTCAGCGAGGACTTCGCCCGCGCGCGCCGCGGCTGGAGCAAGGAGGAGTGGGCCGACGCGGAGACGGCGCTGCGCTCGCGCGGACTGCTCGACCGCTCCGGTGCGCTCACGGACGAGGGCTTCGAGGTCCGCGAACTCGTCGAGGACCTGACCGACGACCTCGCGGCGGTGCCGTGGGCGACGCTGGGCGAAGACAAGGCCGACCGGCTGACGGAGCTCGCGCTGCCGTGGCGGGACGCCATCGTGGAGTCCGGCGTGTTCCCCGCGCAGATGTTCGGCCCGCGTTACGGTGACGCACGGTAACGTCAACGGTCGTCAGTGGCGTCGAGCGCACGGCGGCGGGCCCTGTGGGATCCACCCCAAAGGCCGTCAACCCCGTCCGGTCGGCCGCTACTGTCGACGCAGCAGTCGGAAGGGGGACGCAACGACGGTCGCCCGCCGGCGAAACCCGACCAATTTCATGGAGGAATGCATGAGCGCCTACCGGACCGTAGTCGTCGGAACCGACGGTTCCGAGTCGTCGTACCGCGCCGTCGAGAAGGCAGCAGCTCTCGCCGGTGACGCCGAGGCCCGTCTCGTCATCGCGTGCGCCTACTACCCGGTGGATCCGAAGGACAGCGCCCGCGCCGCCGACGTGCTCGGTGAGGACGCCTACCAGGTGACCGGATCGGCGCCCACCTACGACATCCTGCGCACCGCCCGGGAGAAGGCCCACGCAGCCGGCGCCAAGAACGTCCTCGAACGGGCCGTCGTCGGGGCTCCCGTCGACTCGCTCCTCGAACTGGTCGACGAGGTGGAGGCGGACCTGCTCGTCGTGGGCAACCGGGGCCTGAACACCCTCACCGGCCGGTTGCTCGGCTCCGTACCCTCGGATCTGGCCCGCAAGTCGACCTCGGACGTGCTCATCGTGCACACCGTCCGCTGACGCGTCGATCAGCAGTAGGTCTCGCGGGCGGCACCCACGTAGAACCGGGCGGCGTCGTCGCCCTGCAACTCCGCCCGCGAGACGGACGCCGCGAAGGCCGCGACGGACCGGACCGAGCCGAGGATCTGTTCTTCCGGCAGGCCGGCGGCCAGCTGGGCACACGTCCCCCGGACCAGTGCCACCAGCGTCTCGTCGGGCACCCCGGCGGCCAGCCCGGCCTCGGCCAGGGCCTGCTTGAACCGCAGGGCCGGCCCGTCCAGCGCCTCCGCCTCGACCGGTGCGGCCGCCATCGGGACCGTGACCGGGATGGCGGCCGCGGAGTCCTCCGAGGCCGCGGTCCCCGCACAACCCGCGGTGGTGGCGAGGACCCCGAACCCTGCCAGGATGCGCGCCCAGCGCCCCCGAGGCCACACCGCTCTCACCGCCCCGCCTCCCGCTCCGACCGGTCGCACGTTCGTCCGCAACATACCGCCCGGCCGAACGGCGCAGTCGGTGAAACGGCACATCGGTGACCTGTCACAGCCGGGCCGGCGCCACCAGCGCCGCCAGTGCCTCGGGCACTTCCCCGGTGTGCAGCACCCCGAGCCGTTGGGTGGCGCGGGTGAGCGCCACGTACAGGTCGTTGAGCCCGCGAGGCGACTCCGCCACGATGGCGGTCGGCTCCACCAGCAGCACCGAATCGAATTCCAGTCCCTTGACGTCCTTCACGGTGGACACCCGCACCGAATCCGACCGCAGATGCGCCCACTGCGCCGCGAGATCGTGCGGCACGATCACCGCCGTGAGGCCCGGGCCGTCCTCGGCCGCGAGGGCGCCGTGCACGGCTTCGAGAAGGCCGTCCGCGTCGACGTTCCGGACCCACGGTGTGAACCCGGACTCGCGCACCGAGCGGGGCGGCACCTGGTGCGGATCGATCTCGGCGAGGACCGCATGTGCGATCTCCATGATCTCCGCGGGCGTGCGGTAGTTGACGGTCAGCTCGGCCTTCTTCCACCGGTTGGCCACGTACGGCTCCAGGATCCGCTGCCAGGACGAGCTGCCGGCCGGATCCCCGGTCTGCGCGGTGTCGCCGACCAGGGTCATCCAACGGTTCGGGATGCGCCGCATCAGCATCCGCCAGGCCATCTCGGACAGCTCCTGCGCCTCGTCGACGATCACGTGCCCGTACGTCCAGGTCCGGTCCCCGGCGGCCCGTTCGGCCGTGGTCTCGTGGCTCGAGCGGCTCTGTCGCTGCGCGAGCTGGTCGGCGTCGATCAGGTCGTACGCCATCAGGATCTCCGGATCCAGCTCGTCCTCGAGATCCTGCGGGGCCGACCCCGTCAGGATGTCCAGGGCGCCCTGCGCGTCGGCGATCTGCTTGCGCCACTGCCGCGCGACGCGCTCCCGCTCGGCCGCGTCGTCGACGCCGAGCAACTCGGCGAGTTCGTCGAGCAGTGGCGCGTCCGCGGCGCTGAACACCCGCGTCGCCGAGGGGCGCAGCAGCAGTGCGCGCTGGTCCTCGTCGAGTTCCGGCGCCGCCGACGCGAGCCGCTCCCGGGACGCGAACAGCTCCGCGAGCACCTGCTGCGGGCTCAGCTGCGGCCACAGCGAGTCGATCGCCGCCGTGATGTCGCGGTCCGCCCGCATCTCGGCCCGGATGTCGTCGATGTCGTCCCGGCTCAACAGGTTTCCGCCGTCGACCAGATTCGCACCGATGATCGACGCGAGCTGGTCGGCGAGCGCGTCCACCACCGCGGAGACGAAGATCGGGCGAGCCAGGTTGTGCGGCCGGCGCGACGACCGGGCCCGGCCCCGCGCCCGCGTGACCGTCTTGCGGTCGAGGGTCAGCCGGTAGGTGTCGAAGACCAGGGGGATCGGCGTCGTCGGGATCTCCTGACGGTCCCGCACCGCCTTCTTCAGCACCTCGATCATGCCGAGCGAGCCCTTGATGGCGCCTGCCTCGAGGGAGTCTTCGACGCTCGCGCGCACCCCGGGGTACAGGTCACCGATCGTGGACAGCAACACGCCGGTCTCGCCGAGGGACGGCAGCACCTGCCCGATGTAGTCCAGGAACGTCGAGTTCGGTCCGACGATGAGCACACCGCTCTTCGCGAGCTGCCGACGGTACGTGTACAGCAGGAACGCCGCCCGGTGCAGGGCCACCGCGGTCTTCCCGGTGCCCGGGCCGCCCTGGACGACGAGCACGCTCTTGTGCTCGGACCGGATGATCGCGTCCTGCTCGGCCTGGATCGTCGCGACGATGTCGTGCATCTGCCCGGTCCGCGCGGCGTTCAGCGCGGCCAGCAGCGCCGACTCGCCGGCGACACCCCCCGCCGAGACGGTGGCGTCGTGCGCCTGGGCCGCGTCGAGATCGAGGTACTCGTCGTTGAGCGCGGTGATCGCGCGGCTGCGCGACCGGATGTGCCGGCGCCGCGTCACGCCCTCCGGCGCCGCCGGCGTCGCCAGATAGAACGGCCGGGCCAACGGCGCCCGCCAGTCCAGCAGCAGCGGCTCGTAGTCGTTCGCCTCGTCGAGGATGCCGATGCGGCCGATGTACCGCACCTCGGTCCCGTCGCCGTCCTCGCCGTCGCGCACGTCGATCCGGCCGAAGCACAGCCCGTGCTCGGCCGCGTCGTATTTCGCGATGTCCTCGGTGTACAGCTGCGTGAAGGACTCCCGCTCGCTGCGGGCCTGCGGAGTGCCGCCGGTGTCGAGCAGCACCCGGCTCAGCCGGGTCTTGGCGTAGGCCCGCATGGAGTCGAGGTGGCCGTACAGCATCGACAGGTAGACCTGCTCACGCTCATGGTCGGGGTGGGACAGGCCATCGGCCGGCAAGGGGTCTCCTCGGGGTCGGACGGGCGGCGGGTGCGTCGCCACGAAGTGCCCAAGAAGTCTAGTGGCGGTCCCGCACCGGCGCAGAATCGCCGGGTGCGGGACCGTGCTGTCAGCGCTGCAACTGCAGGCGGGCGCGGGTGAGGGCCTCCTCGGCGCGGTGACGGGCCTGCTGCGCCAGCAACAGGGAACGCTCCTCCGCCGTCAGCGCCCGCTCGCGGGCGACCTTCGCCAGCTCCGGGCCGCGCTCACGGGCCGTGCCCCACAGCAGCGAACTCCGTTCCCGGGCGACCTCGGCGAGTTCGGGTCCGCGTTCGCGGGCGACGTCGAGCAGTTCGGTGCCGCGTTCGCGGGCGACGTCGGCGAGTTCGGGTCCGCGTTCGCGGGCGACGTCGAGCAGTTCGGTGCCGCGTTCGCGGGCGACGTCGGCGAGTTCGGGGCCGCGTTCGCGGGCGACGTCGAGCAGTTCGGTGCCGCGTTCGCGGGCGACGTCGGCGAGTTCGGGGCCGCGTTCGCGGGCGACGTCGAGCAGGTGCGTGCCGCGCTCGCGGGCGACCTCGGCGAGCTCGGGTCCGCGCTCGCGGGCAACGCCCAGCAGGTGGCTTCCACGCTCACGGGCGGTGCCGGCCACCTCCGCTGCCTCCTCCGACAGGACCCGGACCCGCTCGGCCACCTTGTGCAGGCTCTCGGTGACCGCATCGCCCGCGCCGTCGTCCTGATGAGGCAGGACACCGGCGACGGCCTCCTGGGCGCGCCGTGCGGCCCGCCGTCCGCGCCACCCCAGCGACGGCTTGCCTTCGGTGTCCACCGCGGTGATGATCAGCCCGCCGAGCAGGCTGACGTTCTTGAGGAACTGGGTGCGCTGGATGGCCCGGGCCTCCGCATCCTCGACGTTCCAGAAGTCGTGACCCGCCACCGTCGTGGGCACGAGCGTGGTGGCCAGGGCAAGAGCCGCCAGCCGCGGTGCCTTCCCGACCGCGAGCAGCGCACCCGCCCCGATCTGCACGGCCGCGTTGATCCGCACGAGTGTCTCCGGATCGTTCGTGAGCTTCTCGCTCACCGAGTCCGGGAGCTTCTGCGTCACCGTGTCGGGCAGCATGCCCACCGCCCGGTCGAGTCCCGGCTGCGCTGCCGCCGCCTTGGTGGACGAGTCTCTCAGCGCGTCGATGCCCCCGGCGACGAAGACCGACGCGAGCATGGGGCGGGCAATTCTGCGGACAATCATGTGCTTCCTCCCGTGATCGGTGGCGGTTCCACCTTTGCACGCATACCCCGCCGCCCGGCGCGATATGCGCGTTCGACCCGGATCACGCTCCGGACGCCGCGCAACGATTGCGCGCCGAGGTGGCACGATGTGCGGCGTGAACGATGGGGGAGACGCGGCAGGGGGCGGCGACATCGGTGGGGCCGGGGTGCGCGTGGTGCGCACGACGACATCGGTCCGGGTCGAGGCCACGATACCGGTGTCGGCCGCGGCGCTGTTCGGGGTGATGCGGGACCCGCTGCGGCACAGCGAGATCGACGGCTCGGGCACGGTGCAGGTGCCCGCGGGGCAGCCCCCGATCACCGCCGTCGGCCGGCGCTTCTCCGCGCAGGTGCACTTGCCCGGGCGCAGCGCGTATCCGGTGGTCAACCACGTGGTGGCGTTCGAACCCGACCGGCTGCTGGCGTGGCTGCCGGCCAACCCGGACACGCCGCCGCTCGGCATCCGGTGGGAGTGGTCCTTCACCGGGACGACCGGGGGCGCTGCGGTGAGCCAGACGTGCGACTGGTCCGCGGTGACCGACACCGCGTACCTGCGTCGCGTGCGGCTTCCGCGGGTCTTGCCCGCGCAGATGTCCGCGAGCCTCGCCCGGCTCGGGCGTGCGGCGCGTTCCTGAACCGCGCCGGGTGCCGACGGTGTCGGTGTCCGGTGTGTCGCATGTCACGCACACCCTACCTCTTTGATTGCTAAACTACGCAAGTAACGGCATCGCCCGCCGGCGGTGGCTCGGACGACGGGAACGGTGATGGTCGCGCAGGCGCGTCAGCCCCTCTATCGGATGAAGGCCGACTTCTTCAAGACGCTCGGACATCCGGCGCGCATCCGCGTCCTCGAGCTGCTCAGCGAGCGCGAGCATGCCGTCTCCGAGATGTTGCCCGAGGTGGGGATCGAACCCGCCAATCTCTCCCAGCAACTGGCGATCCTCCGGCGCGCAGGCCTGGTCACCGCGCGCCGGGAGGGGCTGTCGGTGACGTACGCGCTGACGTCGCCGCGGGTCGCGGAACTGCTGGGCGTCGCCCGCGCCATCCTCACGGGGGTGGTCGCCGGACAGGCGGAGCTGCTCGAGGACGACGTAGCCGAACCGGCGGGCCGAGCGCGCCGCTGAGCCGGTCGCGCACCGGGGCGCTTCGCGCGCATTGATTGCAGACTTTATTAAGTGCTTATTTATTGTTTGTGGTGGAGGCACGATGTCGATGTCGACAGAGCAGCAGGATGCGGTGACCGGGCGCACCGAGGAAGAGGCGGCGGGAGCCGGCACCGTCGTGGCTCGCGCCGCGCGGTCGGTCGCCGCGCTGATGCCGCGCTGGGTCGAGTGGAAACCGGCCCTGCGCTCGCCCCGCGCCGATCTGACCGCCGGACTCGTCGTCGCCCTCGTGGCGTTGCCCCTCGCGCTCGGCTTCGGCATCAGCTCCGGTCTCGGGGCCGCGGCGGGCCTCGCGACCGCCGTCGTCGCGGGAGCGGTCGCCGCCGTGTTCGGCGGCTCCCGCTTCCAGGTGTCGGGCCCGACCGGCGCGATGACCGTCGTCCTGGTGCCGATCTTCCATGAGCACGGCGCCTCCGGCGTCCTCGCGGTGGGACTCGTCGCCGGCGTCGTTCTCGTCGTCCTCGCCTTCGCCGGCATCGGCCGGGCGGTGCGGTTCATGCCCGCCCCGGTGATCGAGGGCTTCACCGCCGGGATCGCCGTGGTCATCGCCCTGCAGCAGGTTCCGGCCGCGCTCGGCATCGCCCACGCCGAGGGGGAGAAGGTGTGGCAGAGCGCGTTCGACGCCGCCCGGCAGTTCGTCGACCAGCCGTCCCTTCTGCCCACGGTCGTGGCGGTGCTTGTCGCGGCGGCCATCCTGATCGGCGGCCGGTACCTGCCGAAGCTGCCGTTCTCGCTCGTCGCGGTGGTGGTGGCCACCGTCGTCGCACAGCTGTTCCATCTGAACGTCACGCGGATCGGGTCCATCCCGTCCGGCTTCAGCGCCCCCAGCCTCGGATTCCTCGACCTGGGTGAGCTGACGTCGCTTCTCGCGCCGGCGCTCGCGGTGGCCGCGCTCGCGGCCCTCGAATCGCTGCTGTCCGCGACCGCCGCGGATTCGATGAGCGTCGGCACCCGGCACGACCCGGACCGGGAGTTGTTCGGGCAGGGCCTGGCCAACATCGCCGCCCCCCTGTTCGGCGGCGTTCCGGCCACGGGCGCGATCGCCCGGACGGCCGTCAACGTCCGCTCGGGGGCGCGGTCCCGGCTGTCCGCCCTCACCCACGCCGTCATCCTCGCCGGGATCGTCTACCTCGCCTCGCCGCTCGTCGCCCAGATCCCCCTTGCCGCGCTCGCCGGCGTTCTGCTCGCCACCACGGTGCGCATGGTCGAGACCGCCTCGATCGTCGCGATCACACGGGCGAGCCGCGCGGATGCGATCGTCATGACGGTGACGTTCCTGGTCACCGTCGCCCTCGACCTCGTGACGGCGGTCGCGATCGGTGTCGGGTTCGCTGCGGTGCTCGCGCTGCGGGCGGTCGCGAAGTCCGCCCGGATCGAGCAGGTTCCCCTCGACGAGGAAGGGGATCACGCCGCCGAGGAACACGAGCTGTTGCGTGAGCACATCGTCGCGTACCGGATCGACGGCGCTCTGTTCTTCGCCGCGGCCCACCGATTCCTGCTCGAGCTCGCCGACGTCACGGACGTCAAGGTCGTGATCCTGCGCATGTCCCGGGTGACGGCCATCGACGCCACCGGCGCCCTCGTCCTCAAGGACGCCATCACCAAGCTCGAGCACCGGCACATCACGGTCCTGATCTCCGGGGCCAAACCGGAGCACCTGCGGCCGCTGTCCGCGCTGGGTGTCTTCACCACCAAGGACAGCGAGGAGCGGCACGTCTTCGCGACCACGCCCCGAGCGATCGCGTACGCCCGCATGCTGGTGCTGCCGGAACACCGGTACGCCCAGGCCGCCGCCGGTTCCGAGGGGAAGGGGCCGGGAGATTCCGAAGCTCTTCCGGGCGAGTAGAATCGGCGGTGTGACCGGCCCTCGTGGCAGCCTGGCTCTCCTCACCCGGTAACGCCAGGTGAGCACGGGGACCGGTCGCCTGCCGTCGGCGGGACCGGCGGGGCGCAGGCGGCCGCGAGCCGTGCGTGCCGCGGCTCGCCTCCCGGGCCCCTCCGTTCCGGCCAGTAGCATCTGCTCCGTGACCGACTCGACCGCGAGTACCAGCCGTCCTGCCGCCCTGCGCGTTCTCGTCTACAGCGACGACGCCGACACGCGCGAGCAGGTCACCCGGGCGCTGGGCCGGCGACCCGATCCCGAACTCCCCGAACTCGACTTCGTCGAGGTGGCGACCGAGCCGATGGTGATCCGCCGCATGGACGCCGGCGGTATCGACCTCGCGATCCTGGACGGCGAGGCGGCCCCCGCCGGTGGGATGGGGATCGCCAAGCAACTCAAGGACGAACTCGAACAGTGCCCGCCCGTCGTCGTGCTGACCGGCCGGGCGGACGACGCGTGGCTGGCCGACTGGTCCCGCGCCGAGGCCGCGGTGCCGCGGCCTCTCGACCCGTTCCGCCTCGCGGAGACGGTCGTCGCGCTGCTGCGCGGCCGCAGCACCACCTGAGGGCGGCGCGAAGCGGGCGCCGGCATCGGCCCACGGTCCGGGCGATCTGGCGGTCCCGGCGTCCCGGCACCCCCGCAAGGGTCGGGCGAAACGGAGAAATCACGCCGCGTCGTATCCGCCTCGGCGGGACACCGCGCCGGTAGGCTGAGCCGTACATCACAATGATGCGGTTGAAGTGACTCACGGCACTGTCTCCGTATCGTGATCGTTCGGCCCCAGCGGCCGGTGGAGGTCGGCAAGGGCAACGGGGTCGGCGCGGGTGGCCGGCTCGCACGGAGAGGAGCCAGGCGCCATGAACGTCTACATCCCGATCCTCGTGCTCGGAGGGATCGCGGTCGCCTTCGCGGTGTTCTCGGTCGTCGTGTCCTCGGTGATCGGCCCGAGCCGCTACAACCGAGCCAAGCTCGAAGCCTACGAGTGCGGGATCGACCCGACGCCGCAGCCGCCGGGCGGCGGCAGGTTCCCGGTGAAGTACTACCTGACGGCCATGCTGTTCATCATCTTCGACATCGAGATCGTGTTCCTCTATCCGTGGGCCGTGCACCTCGATGCCCTGGGGGTCTTCGGGCTGGCCGCGATGGCGCTGTTCGTGTTCAACGTCGCCGTCGCCTACGTCTACGAGTGGCGGCGGGGTGGTCTCGGCTGGGAATGACCGCGACAGGGAATGGGATTGTGCCGTAATGGATTCGAACACCGACCGAAAGTGATAAGAGTCGGACATGGGTCTCGAGGAGAAGTTGCCGAGCGGCTTTCTGCTGAGCACGGTGGAGAGTTTCGCCGGTTTCGCGCGCAAGGGTTCGCTGTGGCCCGCGACCTTCGGGCTCGCGTGCTGCGCGATCGAGATGATGACCACCGTGTCGCCGCGGTTCGACATCGCACGGTTCGGGATGGAGGCGTTCCGCGCCTCGCCGAGACAGGCCGACCTCATGATCGTCGCCGGCCGGGTCAGCCAGAAGATGGCCCCGGTGCTGCGGCAGGTCTACGACCAGATGGTCGAGCCGAAATGGGTATTGGCCATGGGTGTGTGCGCCTCCTCGGGTGGCATGTTCAACAACTACGCCGTCGTCCAGGGTGTCGACCACATCGTTCCCGTCGACATCTACCTACCCGGGTGCCCGCCCCGGCCGGAGATGCTGCTGCACGCCGTCCTGATGCTGCACGAGAAGATCCAGCAGATGCCGCTCGGCGTGGACCGGGAGAAGGCCGTGCAGGCCGCCGAGGAGGCGGCCCTGGCCGCCGCCCGGCCCGTCGTGCCCACCCTCCAGGTGCGGGGGTCGGCCCGGTGACCTCCTCCTCCGACAACGAACGGTCCTCGCGCCCTACGGATCCCGCGACGCGCGCGCAGGACACCGCACTGCCGGTGGACCGGGCGGCCACCACCGGCCCCGAGGGAACGCTGCCGGCGCGGCCCGACGGCGGCGCCGAGGTGATCGGCGTCCGCACGGGCATGTTCGGGGTCCGCGGCAGCGGCGACACCTCCGGCTACGGGCGGCTCGTACGCCCGGTGACCCTGCCCGGGAGCACCCCGCGCCCGTACGGCGGGTACTTCGACGACGTGGCCGACGCCCTGCACGCCGCCGTCACCGAGTCCGGGGTGGATGTCGAGGCGGCGATCGAGAAGGTCGTCGTCCACCGCGGTGAGCTGACCTTCCACGTCCGTCGCGAGCACCTTCCCGAGGTGGCCCGGCGGTTGCGCGACGAACCGGACCTGCGCTTCGAACTGTGCCTCGGCGTCGACGGGGCGCACTACCCGCAGGACACCGGCCGCGAACTGCACGCGGTGTACCCGCTCATGTCGATCACCCACAACCGCCGCATCCGGCTCGAGGTGTCGGCCCCGGACGCCGACCCCCACATCCCGTCGCTGTACGGGGTGTATCCGACCAACGACTGGCACGAGCGCGAGACCTACGACTTCTTCGGGATCGTGTTCGACGGCCACCCGTCGCTGACCCGCATCGAGATGCCCGACGACTGGTCGGGGCATCCGCAACGCAAGGACTATCCGCTCGGCGGCATCCCCGTCGAGTACCACGGGGCGGAGATCCCGCCGCCCGACGAGCGGAGGGCGTACAGCTGATGACCGACATCACCGAGGGGCCGGTCCACACCGTCGTCGGCGAGGACTGGGACAGCATCGTCGAGGCCGCCCGCGCCTCGGCCGCCGACCGCGGCGACGAACGCATCGTGGTCAACATGGGGCCCCAGCACCCGTCGACCCACGGCGTCCTGCGGCTCGTGCTCGAGATCGAGGGCGAGACCGTCACCGAGGCCCGCTGCGGAATCGGCTACCTGCACACCGGCATCGAGAAGAACCTCGAATACCGCACCTGGACCCAGGGCGTCACCTTCGTCACCCGGATGGACTACCTGTCGCCGTTCTTCAACGAGACCGCCTACTGCCTCGGCGTCGAGAAGCTGCTCGACATCACCGACGCGATCCCCGAACGGGCCACCGTGATCCGCGTGCTGCTCATGGAGCTCAACCGGATCTCCTCGCACCTCGTCGCCCTGGCCACCGGCGGCATGGAACTCGGCGCGATGACCGCGATGTTCCTCGGTTTCCGGGAGCGGGAACTGATCCTCGACGTGTTCGAGACGATCACCGGTCTGCGCATGAACCACGCCTACATCCGTCCGGGCGGGCTCGCGCAGGACCTGCCGGCCGGGGCGGTCGAGAAGATCCGCGACCTGCTCGACCTGCTGCCCCGGCGGCTGCGGGACATGGCGGACCTGCTCAATGAGAACCACATCTGGAAGGCCCGCACCCAGGGCATCGGCTACCTCGACCTGACCGGCTGCATGGCCCTCGGCATCACCGGCCCCGTCCTGCGCTCGACCGGCCTGCCGCACGACCTGCGCAAGTCGCAACCGTACTGCGGCTACGACACCTACGAGTTCGACGTGTGCACCGACACCGGATGCGACGCCTACGGCCGCTACCTGATCCGGATCGACGAGATGAAGCAGTCGATCAGGATCGTCGAGCAGTGTCTCGACCGCCTGCGACCCGGGCCGGTCATGGTGGAGGACAAGAAGATCGCGTGGCCGGCCGACCTGTCCCTCGGCGCGGACGGTCTCGGTAACTCCCCGGAGCACATCCGGAAGATCATGGGCAACTCGATGGAGGGCCTGATCCACCACTTCAAGCTCGTCACCGAGGGTTTCCGCGTCCCACCCGGCCAGGTGTACACCGCCGTCGAGTCCCCGCGCGGGGAACTGGGCGTGCACATGGTCAGCGACGGTGGCACCCGGCCGTACCGGGTGCACTTCCGGGACCCGTCCTTCACGAACCTGCAAGCGGTGTCCGCGATGTGCGAGGGCGGCATGGTCGCCGACGTCATCGCCGCGGTCGCCAGCATCGATCCCGTGATGGGGGGAGTGGACCGTTGACGCAGGAGCAGCGAGTAGCGATCGAGCCGGACCCGGCCCCCGGCCCGGTGTTCATCCAATTCGGCCCACGACCCGAGGAGCGGACCCGATTGGTGCGGCCGGGCGCCCGCGAGCGGTACCCGGCGGACGTGCGGGCCCGCCTCGAGACCGACGCCGCGGAGATCATCGGCCGCTACCCGCAGCCACGCTCCGCCCTGCTGCCGCTGCTGCACCTGGTGCAGTCCGAGGACGGGTACATCACCCCGGCCGGCGTCGAGTTCTGCGCCGACCGGCTCGGGCTCACCGGCGCCGAGGTCGGCGCGGTGGCCACGTTCTACTCCATGTACCGGCGCGAGCCCACCGGCGACTACCTCGTCGGCGTCTGCACCAACACCCTGTGCGCGATCATGGGCGGCGACGAGATCCTCGAAGCGCTCGAGGGACACCTCGGGCTGCGCACCGCAGCCGCCGGCACCGCGGAGGACGCCGCCGGCGACGCCACCGAGGCCGGCACCATCACCCTCGAGCACCTCGAATGCAACGCCGCCTGCGACTTCGCACCCGTCGTGATGGTCAACTGGGAGTTCTTCGACCACCAGACCCCGGACTCGGCCCGCGCGCTCGTCGACGACCTGCGCGCCGGCCGCCCCGTCACGCCCACCCGGGGCGCACCGCTGTGCACCTTCCGGCAGACCGCCCGCATCCTCGCCGGGTTCCCGGACGAGCGTCCCGGCGCCCTGGCGGCGGGCGGCAGCGCGGGTGCGGCATCGCTCGCGGGCCTGCGCATCGCCCGTGAGCGGGGCATGCGGGCCCCCGCGCCGGAGCCGGACCAGTCCTCCGACCCGGGCCCGGTCGCCGGACCCCGATCCGAAGGAGGCTGACGTGCCGTTGACCCCTGTCCTGAGCCGGTACTGGGACGAGCCCGAGTCCTGGACACTCGATACCTACCGCCGCCACGACGGATACGAGGGCCTGCGCAAGGCACTGCGCATGCCCCCGGACGAGGTGATCGCCACCGTCAAGGAGGCGGGCCTGCGCGGCCGCGGCGGCGCCGGCTTCGCCACCGGCGTGAAGTGGAGCTTCATCCCCCAGGGTGACGGCAAACCCCACTACCTGGTGGTCAACGCCGACGAATCCGAGCCGGGCACCTGCAAGGACATGCCCCTGCTGCTGGCCACACCGCACGCGCTCGTCGAAGGCGCCGTCATCGCGGCGTACGCCATCCGCGCCGCGCACGCCTTCGTCTACGTCCGCGGCGAGGTGGTGCCGGTGCTGCGCCGGCTGCAGGCCGCGGTCGCCGAGGCCTACGCCGCAGGCTTCCTCGGCCGCGACATCCTCGGCAGCGGCTACGACCTCGAACTCGTCGTGCACGCCGGCGCCGGGGCGTACATCTGCGGTGAGGAGACCGCGCTGCTGGATTCCCTCGAGGGCCGACGCGGCCAGCCCCGGCTGCGCCCGCCGTTCCCCGCCGTCGCGGGCCTGTACGCGCGCCCGACGGTCGTCAACAACGTCGAGTCGATCGCGAGCGTGCCGTCGATCCTCCACAACGGGATCGAGTGGTTCCGCTCCATGGGCACCGAGAAGTCACCGGGCTTCACGCTCTACTCCCTGTCCGGTCACGTGACGACACCCGGCCAGTACGAGGCGCCCCTGGGAATCACCCTGCGGGAACTGCTCGACTACGCGGGCGGCGTGCGGGCCGGGCACCGGCTGAAGTTCTGGACCCCCGGCGGCTCGTCGACGCCGCTCTTCACCGACGAGCACCTCGACGTCCCGCTCGACTACGAAGGCGTCGCCGGGGCCGGCTCCATGCTGGGCACCAAGGCACTGCAGATCTTCGACGAGACCACCTGCGTGGTGCGCGCGGTGCTGCGCTGGACCGAGTTCTACGCGCACGAGTCGTGCGGCAAGTGCACACCGTGCCGGGAGGGCACCTACTGGCTGGTGCAGATCCTGCGGCGGCTCGAGCGAGGCGACGGAACCGGAGCCGACCTGGACAAGCTGCTCGACCTCTCCGACAACATCCTCGGCAGGTCGTTCTGCGCACTCGGCGACGGCGCGACCAGCCCCATCACGTCGTCGATCAAATACTTCCGCGACGAGTACCTGGCGCACTTCGAGCACGGCGGCTGCCCGTTCGACCCGCACCTGTCCACCCTCATGGCGGGGGCCGGTGCGGGCCGACCGAACGACGGGGGTACGCGATGAGCGTCCACACCAACCACGACACCACCGGCCTGCCGACCCCGCCCGATCTGGTGACCGTCGTCGTCGACGGCGTCGAGATCAGCGTCCCGAAGGGCACCCTCGTCATCCGCGCCGCGGAACTGCTCGGCGTCCAGATTCCCCGATTCTGCGACCACCCGCTGCTCGAACCCGTCGGCGCGTGCCGCCAGTGCCTGGTCGACGTGGAGGGCCAGCGCAAGCCCGTCGCCTCGTGCACAACCCCGGTGACGGACGGCATGGTCGTGCACACGCAGCTGACGTCGCCTGTGGCCGACAAGGCGCAGAAGGGCGTGATGGAGCTGCTGTTGATCAACCATCCGCTGGACTGCCCGGTCTGCGACAAGGGCGGCGAATGTCCCCTGCAGAACCAGGCAATGTCGAACGGGCGTGCCGAGTCCCGCTTCACCGAGGTCAAACGCACGTTCCCCAAACCGATCTCGCTCTCCTCGCAGATCCTCCTGGACCGCGAGCGATGCGTGCTCTGCGCCCGGTGCACACGGTTCTCCCAGCAGATCGCCGGCGACCCCTTCATCGAACTGATGGAACGCGGCGCCCTGCAGCAGGTCGGCATCTACGAGAAGGAACCGTTCGAGTCCTACTTCTCCGGCAACACCGTGCAGATCTGCCCGGTCGGCGCGCTCACGGGGGCGGCCTACCGGTTCCGCGCCCGGCCGTTCGACCTGGTGTCGAGCCCGAGCGTGTGCGAACACTGTGCCAGCGGCTGCGCCCAGCGCACCGACCACCGGCGCGGCACGGTGCTGCGCCGGCTGGCCGGTGACGACCCGCAGGTCAACGAGGAATGGAACTGCGACAAGGGCCGGTGGGCCTTCACCTACGCCACCCAGCCCGACCGCCTCACCACCCCGTTGGTCCGGGGCGACGACGGCACGCTCGCACCCGCCTCGTGGCGCGACGCCCTGCGGGTCGCCGCCCGCGGACTCACCGCCGCGCGCGGCCGTACCGGCGTGCTCGTCGGCGGCCGCGTCACCGTCGAGGACGCGTACGCGTACGGCAAGTTCGCGCGTATCGGCCTGGACACCAACGACATCGACTTCCGGTCGCGTCCGCATTCCGCGGAGGAGGCACAATTCCTGGCGGCCCGGGTCGCCGGGCGGTGGCCCGGCGCCGGCGCCGTGACCTACGACGACCTCGAGAACGCCCCCGCGGTGCTGCTCGCCGGATTCGAGCCCGAGGACGAGTCGCCCATCGTGTTCCTGCGGCTGCGCAAGGCGGTCCGCAGGCGGGGGCTGGCGGTGCGCGCGATCGCACCGTTCGCGAGCCGTGGCCTCGAGAAGCTGTCCGGCCGGCTCCTGCCGGCCGTCCCGGGCGCCGAACCGGACCTGCTCGACACCCTCCGCCTCGCCGGTCGGCCCGGACACCGGGACGAAGCGGACACCGCCGAGCTCCTGCGCCGACCCGGTGCGGTCGTCCTGGTGGGGGAGCGGCTGGCCGCGGTGCCGGGGGCGTTGTCGGCCGTCGGCCGTCTCGCCGACGACACCGGCGCGCGGCTGGCGTGGATCCCGCGGCGGGCCGGTGAACGCGGTGCGCTGGAGGCCGGGACCCTGCCGGGACTTCTGCCCGGCGCCCGACCGGTCACCGACGCCGACGCCCGACGCCAGGTCGCCGCCGTCTGGGGCGTGCCGGACCTGCCGCCGTCCGCCGGCCGGGACACGGCGCAGATCCTCACCGACGCCGCGTCGGGCACGCTCGGAGCCCTGGTGATCGGCGGGGTCGACGTCGACGACCTGCCCGACCCGCACGCCGCCGTCGCCGCGGTCGACGCCGCCGGCTTCGTCGTCAGCCTGGAACTGCGGCGCAGCGCGATCACCGACCGGGCCGACGTCGTCTTCCCCGTCGCACCCGCGATGGAGAAACCGGGAACCTTCCTCGATTGGGAGGGCCGGGCGCGCCCCTTCGCCGCCGCGTTGCGCAACACCGGCGCCCTGCCGGATCAGCGGGTCCTCGGCGCGATCGCCGACGAGATGGGCGTCCGCCTCGGCCTCGTCGACGCCGCGGCGGCTCTCGACGAGCTCGTGGCGCTGGGTTCCTGGGACGGCGCACCTGCCGGTCCGCCGGACGTCGCGCCGCGGGACCGCCCGCAGCCGGGCCCCGGTGAGGCGGTGCTCGCGGGATGGCGGATGCTCCTCGACCGCGGACGGATGCAGGACGGCGAACCGCATCTCGCCGGGACCGCCCGCCGGCCGGTGGCCCGGCTGTCCGCCGTCACCGCCGCCGAGATCGGCGCCGACGCCGGGGATCCGGTGACCGTCGCGACGGACCGGGGCTCGATCACGCTGCCCTTGGCGATCGCCGACATGCCCGACCGGGTCGTGTGGGTGCCGCTCAATTCGCCGGGATGCGCGGTGCATCGGCAACTGGCCGCGTCCGTGGGGGACACCGTCCGGATCCGCCGGGGCGACGCCCGGTCGCAGGAGGTGACCGATGAGTGACGCCGTTCTGTTCGGCGCCGCGGCGGTGCCGGTTCCCGGTGCCCTGTCGGCGCAGTCCGGGTACCCCGATCCGGCGTCGTTCGGTCAGGATCCGTGGTGGCTGGTCGTCGTCAAGGCGGTGGCCGTCTTCGCCTTCCTGGTGTTGACGGTGCTCGTCGCGATCCTTGCGGAGCGAAAGATCCTGGCGCGCATGCAGATGCGGGTCGGCCCGAACCGGGTGGGCCCGCGCGGGTTGCTGCAGAGCCTCGCCGACGGCGTCAAACTCGCCCTGAAGGAGGGCATCGTGCCCGCGGGCGTGGACAAACCCATCTACGTCCTCGCGCCGATCATCGCGACAGTGCCGGCGTTCATGGCGTTCGCCGTCATCCCGCTCGGGCCGGTGGTCTCCGTGTTCGGCCAGCGCACGCCGCTGCAGTTGACGGACCTGTCCGTGGCCGTGCTGTACATCCTCGCGGCCACCTCGATCGGCGTCTACGGCATCGTGCTCGCCGGCTGGGCGTCCGGGTCCACCTACCCGCTGCTGGGCGGTCTGCGCTCGACGGCGCAGGTGATCTCCTACGAGATCGCGATGGCCCTCTCGTTCGCGGCCGTCTTCCTGCTGTCGGGCACGCTGTCCACCTCCGGCATCGTCGCCGCCCAGGACGGCGTCTGGTACGTCTTCCTGCTCCTGCCCTCGTTCCTGATCTACGTCACGGCGATGGTCGGCGAGACCAACCGGGCACCGTTCGACCTGCCCGAAGCCGAGGGCGAACTCGTCGGCGGCTTCCACACGGAGTACTCGTCGCTGAAGTTCGCGATGTTCATGCTCGCCGAGTACGTCAACATGGTGACGGTCTCGGCGCTGGCCACCACCCTGTTCCTCGGCGGCTGGCGCGCGCCGTGGCCGCTGAACATGTGGGAGGGCGCGAACTCCGGCTGGGTGCCGCTGCTCTGGTTCGTCCTCAAGGTGTGGGGATTCCTGTTCCTGTTCGTATGGTTGCGCGGCACACTGCCCCGGCTGCGGTACGACCAGTTCATGAACCTGGGCTGGAAAGTGCTGATTCCGGTGGCGCTCGCCTGGATCATGGTCGTCGCCGTGATCCGCGTCCTGCGCACGGAGGGCCTGGACCGGTGGCAGATCGTCCTCGCCGCGGCGGGTGTCGTCGTCGCCCTGGCGGTGCCGTCGCTCATGTGGAACCGCATGCGCGCCGGCCGCCCCCGGCCCACCGGGACCCCCGGCGGGACGGCGGCCCCTCCGGTTGCGGCGACCGCCGAGCCGTTCGACCCGATGGCCGGGGGCTTCCCCGTCCCGCCGCTGCCCGGCCAGACGCTGCCGCCGCGGCAGCGACGCACCCCCGTCGCCGCAGCCGCCGAGGGCGGCGCCGGGCGCCGTTCCGATCCGACCACCGAGGAGAACCGCGATGCCTGACTTCCTCGATCCCATCGCGGGATTCGGAGTGACCTTCAGGGCGATGTTCCACAAGGCCCAGACCGAGCGCTACCCCGAGCAGAAGGAACCGACCGCACCGCGCTACCACGGCCGACATCAGCTCAACCGCCATCCCGACGGACTGGAGAAGTGCATCGGGTGCGAACTGTGTGCCTGGGCGTGCCCCGCCGACGCCATCTACGTCGAGGGTGCGGACAACACCGACACCGAGCGATACTCGCCGGGGGAGCGCTACGGACGCGTCTACCAGATCAACTACCTGCGGTGCATCGGGTGCGGGCTGTGCATCGAGGCCTGCCCGACGCGGGCGTTGACCATGACCAACGAGTACGAGATGGCCGACGACAACCGGACCGACCTGATCTACGACAAGACCAGGCTGCTCGCGCCGCTCGCGCCCGGCATGGCCGCCCCGCCCCACGACATGTACCCGGGCACGACGGACGAGGACTACTACCTCGGCACGGTGACCGAGGCCGCGCCCGGCACCACGTCGGCCGCCGACGGAACCGTCGAAGCCGACCGGGAACCGACGCAGCCGCGAGGCGGCCGCGATGTGGCGTGACCGGCGGAGAGGGGAGTGGTCTCGATGGACCCGATGACTCCGGCGCTGCTGGCGGCCGAGGCCTTCACCCGCACGTCCACCGGTGAGGCCGTGCTGTTCTGGATCCTCGGAACACTCGCGGTGATCGGCGCACTGGGCGTCGTCACCGCGACCAAGGCCGTGTACTCGGCGATGTTCCTCGCCGTCACCATGATCATCCTCGCGGTGTTCTACATCGCCCAGGACGCGTTGTTCCTCGGCGTCGTGCAGATCGTGGTGTACACGGGGGCGGTCATGATGCTGTTCCTGTTCGTGGTCATGCTCGTCGGCGTCGATTCCTCCGACGCGCTCGTCGAGACCCTGCGCGGCCAGCGGGTCGCCGCGATCGCGGCCGGCCTCGGATTCGGGCTGCTGCTCGTCGGCGGTCTCGGCAACGCCGCCGTCGGGGAGTTCGCCGGCCTCGACGACGCGAACGCCGCAGGCAACATCGCCGGCCTGGCCGAGCTGATCTTCGTACGGTACGTCTGGGCGTTCGAACTCACCGGAGCCCTGCTGATCACCGCCACGATCGGCGCCATGGTCCTCGCCCATCGGGAACGCTTCGGGCTGCGCAAGACCCAGCAGGAACTGTCGCAGGAACGCTTCCGCGCCGGCGGCCGCGCCACCCCGCTGCCGAGTCCCGGGGTCTACGCCCGCCACAACGCGGTCGACGTGCCGGCCCGGCTGCCCGACGGATCGTACTCGGACCTGTCGGTCAGCGAGGTGCTCCGGCGGCGGGCGATGTCCGCCGACGGAGCAGCCGGCCCACGCGCGGGCGACGCACCCCGACGCGGCTCGTCCGGTGAGGAGGGATCGCGGTGAACCCCGAGAACTACCTGTACCTGTCCGCCCTGTTGTTCACCATCGGTGCGGCCGGTGTCCTGCTGCGCCGCAACGCGATCGTCGTGTTCATGTGCATCGAGCTCATGCTCAACGCCGCGAACCTGGCGTTCGTCACGTTCGCCCGCATGCACGGCAACCTCGACGGTCAGGTCATCGCGTTCTTCACCATGGTCGTCGCCGCCGCGGAGGTCGTCGTCGGCCTGGCGATCATCATGACCATCTTCCGCGCCCGGCGTTCGGTGTCCGTCGACGACGCCAACCTCCTGAAGTACTGACGACCCCGGACAGCCCGTCCGCACACGCACGAGGAGGAGACTGTGCCCGAGACGACCGCGCCCGAGACGACCGCGCCCGAGACGACGGCCCGCGCCGGCGGCGCCCCGACGGGCGGACCGGCATGAACGGCGGAATCTCGTCCACCGTCTGGCTGCTGCCCGCGCTGCCGCTGCTCGGCGCGGCCGTGCTGCTGCTGGCCGGCCGGCGCAGCGACACGTGGGGACACCTGCTCGGATGCGCGACGGCACTCGCCTCGTTCGCGCTCGGGGTCGCCCTCTTCGTCGACATGCTCGGCCGCGACGCCGCCGACCGTGCCGTGAACCAGAGCCTCTTCGAATGGATACCGGTCGCGGGCCTGCAGATCGACTTCGGGCTCCAGCTCGACCAGCTGTCGATGTGCTTCGTGCTGCTGATCACCGGCGTCGGCTCACTCATCCACATCTACTCGGTCGGGTACATGGCACACGGCCCCGACCCCTCGGGTCGCTCCGCCGGCTCCGCTCCGGATGCGTCGGGTCGCTCCGCCGGCTCCGCTCCGGATGCGTCGGGTCGCTCCGCCGGCCCCGCTCCGGATGCGTCGGGTCGCTCCGCCGCTCCCGGGCGCCGGTTGTTCTTCGCCTACCTCAACCTCTTCCTTGCGGCGATGCTGCTGCTCGTCCTCGCCGACAACTACCTCGGCCTGTACGTGGGCTGGGAGGGTGTCGGTCTCGCCTCGTACCTGCTCATCGGGTTCTGGCAGTACAAGCCGTCCGCCGCAACCGCCGCGAAGAAGGCGTTCGTCGTCAACCGCGTCGGCGACATGGGCCTGGCCGTCGCCATGATGATCATGTTCGCGACGTTCGGTTCCGTCACCTTCGACGACGTCTTCGGCGGGGCCGAGGGTGCGAGCGACGGCGTGCTCACCGCACTCGGCCTCGTGCTGCTGCTCGCCGCCTGCGGCAAGTCCGCGCAGGTGCCGCTGCAGTCCTGGCTCGGTGACGCGATGGAAGGCCCGACACCGGTGTCGGCGCTGATCCACGCCGCTACCATGGTCACCGCGGGCGTCTACCTGATCGTCCGGTCCGATGCGATCTTCGACCTCGCCCCCACCGCGCAACTCGCCGTCGTGCTCGTGGGCGCGGTGACCCTGCTGTTCGGGGCCGTCATCGGCTGCGCCAAGGACGACATCAAGAAGGCGCTCGCCGCGTCGACGATGAGCCAGATCGGCTACATGGTCCTCGCCGCCGGCCTCGGTCCCGCCGGGTACGCCTTCGCGATCATGCACCTGCTCACCCACGGCTTCTTCAAGGCCGGACTGTTCCTCGGTGCCGGATCGGTGATGCACGGGATGAACGACGAGGTGAACATGCGCCGCTACGGCGGCCTGCGCACCGTCATGCCCGTCACGTTCGTCACCTTCGGCCTCGGCTACCTCGCGATCATCGGCATCCCGCCGTTCGCCGGCTTCTTCTCCAAGGACAAGATCATCGAGGCCGCCTTCGGAGCGGGCGGCGCCGAAGGCGTCGTCCTCGGGACGGCCGCCCTGCTCGGTGCCGGCATCACCGCGTTCTACATGACGCGGGTGATGCTGATGACCTTCTTCGGCCGGCGTCGCTGGGCCGCCGACGTCCATCCCCACGAGGCGCCGGCCGTGATGACGGTGCCCATGATCGTGCTGGCCGTGGGTTCGGTCGGCGCCGGTGCTGCGCTCAGCCTGGGGGGAGCGCTGCAGAACTGGCTCGAGCCGGTGGTGGGGACGTACGAGGCCGAACACCTGCTGCCGGTGTGGGTGACCACCGCCCTCACCCTCGCCGTCGTGCTCGCCGGTGCCGCGGTGGCCTACCGGCAGTACGCTCGGCGCGACATTCCCGAGGTCGCCCCCGCCGAGGTATCGGTGTTCACCGTCGCCGCCCGCAGGGATCTCTACGGCGACGCGGTCAACGAGGCGGTGTTCATGCGGCCCGGACGGTCCCTGACCTCGACCCTGGTGACCGTCGACGACAAGGGCGTCGACGGCGCGGTCGACGGGATCTCCGCCACGGTCGGCGCCTTGTCCGCCCGGATGCGGCACCTGCAGACCGGTTTCGTGCGGTCCTACGGCTTGTCCATGTTGGTAGGCGCGGCCGTCGTGGTCGCGACGATGGTGCTGGGGAGGCTGTAGTGGACGACTTTCCCTGGTTGACGACCCTGTGGGTGGTTCCGCTCGTCGGTGCCGTCGTCGTGCTGGCGCTTCCCGCCGGCATGCGAAGCCTCGCCAAGACGACGGCGCTGGCGGTCGCGGCCGTGGTGCTCGTACTGGCCTGCGCACTGGCGGTCGGATTCGATCCGGCAGGTGAGCAGTACCAGTTCGTCGAATCCCACGAGTGGATTCCGGCCCTGGGCACCCGATACACGCTGGGCGTGGACGGTATCGCGCTCGTGCTGGTGCTGCTGACCGCGGTGCTGCTTCCGCTGCTGATGCTGGCGGGCTGGAACGACGCGACACAGGCCGAGTCCGCCGCGACCGCCCGGGGATCCGCGCCGCGGCGCACCACGCAGCTGTACATGGCGCTGATGTTGACGGTCGAGGCGATGGTGATGGTGTCGTTCACCGCCCTCGACGTGCTGCTGTTCTACATCTTCTTCGAAGCGATGCTCATTCCGATGTACTTCCTCATCGGAGGATTCGGGGATCGTCTCGGGGATCGCACGCAGCGCTCCCGCGCGGCGGTGAAGTTCCTGCTCTACAACCTGTTCGGCGGACTGATCATGCTGGCCGCGGTCATCGGGCTGTACGTGGTCACCGCCCGGCAGGGCGCCGGCACCTTCGACTTCCGGGACATCGTCGCCGCCGTGACCGGCGGCGGTCTCGGCGCCGACGCCGTGGTGCTCCACGCGCTGTTCCTCGGCTTCATGTTCGCCTTCGCCGTGAAGGCACCGTTGTGGCCGTTCCACACCTGGCTGCCCGGCGCCGCGGTGCAGGCCACCCCGGCCGGGGCGGTGCTGATGATGGCCGTGGTCGACAAGGTCGGCACGTTCGGCATGCTGCGCTACTGCCTGCAACTGTTTCCCGAGTCGTCGGTGTACTTCGCGCCGGTGATCGTCACGCTCGCGGTGATCGGCATCGTCTACGGCGCGGCGGTCGCCATCGGCCAGACGGACGTGATGCGCCTGATCGCCTACACCTCCATCTCGCACTTCGGGTTCATCATCCTCGGCATCTTCGCGATGACCAGCCAGGGGCAGGCCGGTTCGACGCTGTACATGGTCAACCACGGCATCTCCACCGCGGCGCTGTTCCTGATCGCCGGGTTCCTCGTCTCCCGGCGGGGATCCCGCGCGATCGCCGCCTACGGTGGCGTCCGCAAGGTCGCCCCCGTCCTGGCCGGCACGTTCCTCGTCGCGGGACTGGCGACCCTGTCCCTTCCCGGCCTGGCGCCGTTCGTCAGCGAATTCCTGGTGCTGATCGGCACGTATCCGCGTTACCAGGTCGCTGCCGTGTTCGCAGTGCTCGCACTCGTCCTCTCGGCGATCTACGTGCTGTGGCTGTACCAGCGCATGATGACCGGACCGGTCACCGACGGCAACGAGCACGTGTCCGATCTGGTGCCCCGCGAACTAGCCGTCGTGGTGCCGCTCATCGCGTTGCTCCTCGTCCTGGGCGTGTATCCGAAACCCGCCCTCGACGTGATCACCCCGGCGGTGAGCCGGGTCCTGGTCACGGTCGACCAGCCCGATCCGGCGCCGCCCGCGCCGGCCGAGCCCGTCGCGGGCGGCGGGACCGGGCCCGACACTCACGGAGGGACGCACAGGTGACTCTCTCGGACGGCACCACCGTTCTCGCTCAGGCGATTCCGGCCCCCGACCTCGAATACGGCCCGCTCTCTCCCATGCTGATCGTGTTCGGGGTGGCCGTCGCCGCAGTGCTCGTCGAGGCGTTCGTTCCCCGCCGCGGCCGGTACGCGAGCCAGCTGCTGCTCGCGCTCGGCGGTCTCGTGGCCGCGTTCGTGGCCGTCGTCGTGCTCGCCGCGGGGCTGGACTTCTCCGCCGAGGCCGCGCCCGGGTACACCGCCGCGGTGGACGCGGTGGCGGTCGACGGGCCCACTCTGTTCCTGCAGGGCACCATCCTGCTCGTCTCGATCCTCGCGGTGCTGCTCGTCGCCGAACGCGGAATCGAGCCGGGCGCCCGCGGCGCCACTGCGGGGGGACCGGGCGCGGCGGCGGCGACGGGCGCCGGCGGTGCCGACGCATTCGCCCCGCAGGCGTCCGCGGTGCCGGGCAGCCTCGCCGAGCGCGAGGCCGCCGCGGTGGGGATGTCGCAGACCGAGGTCTTCCCGTTGGTGCTGTTCGCGGTCGGCGGGATGCTGCTGTTCCCGGCCTCGAACGACCTGCTCACGATGTTCATCGCGCTCGAGGTCCTGTCGCTGCCCCTGTACCTGCTGTGCGGCCTGGCCCGGCGGCAGCGCCTGCTCTCGCAGGAATCGGCACTGAAGTACTTCCTGCTCGGCGCGTTCTCCTCGGCCTTCTTCCTCTTCGGCGTGGCGCTGCTGTACGGCTACGCGGGCACGGTCCGGTTGGCGGGCATCGCCGACGCCGTCGCGGGCCGCGCGGACGGGGACACACTGGCATTGATCGGCGCGGCGATGCTCGCGGTGGGCCTGCTGTTCAAGATCGGGGCGGTGCCGTTCCACTCGTGGATCCCCGACGTCTATCAGGGGGCGCCCACACCGATCACCGCCTTCATGGCGGCGGCCACCAAGGTCGCGGCGTTCGGCGCGATGCTGCGGGTGTTCTACGTGGCGCTGCCCGGGCTGCGCGACGACTGGCGTCCCCTGCTGTGGGGCGTCGCGATCCTGACGATGGTGGCGGGATCGGTGCTGGCCGTGACGCAGAACGACGTGAAGCGGATGCTGGCCTACTCGTCGGTCGCCCACGCCGGCTTCATCCTCACCGGCCTGATCGCCGCCGACCGGGCGGGGCTGGCGTCGACGATGTTCTACCTGTTCGCCTACGGATTCAGCACCCTCGGCGCGTTCGCCGTGGTGACCCTGGTCCGCGACGATCTCGGGGAGGCGACCCACATGTCCCGCTGGGCGGGGCTCGGCCGGCGCTCACCCCTCGTCGGCGCGGTCTTCGCCCTGTTCCTCCTCGCGTTCGCCGGCATCCCGCTCACGAGCGGGTTCGTCAGCAAGTTCGCCGTGTTCGGGGCGGCGGCGGGCAGCGGAGCCGTTCCACTCGTGATCGTCGGCGTGGTCAGCAGCGCGATCGCGGCGTACTTCTACGTGCGCGTCATCGTGCTGATGTTCTTCGACGAGCCGGACCGCGACGCCCCGACGGTCGTGGTGCCCAGTGTGCTGACAACCGTCGCGGTCGCCGCCGGGGCGGTGATAACGGTGGTGCTCGGCGTCTTCCCGCAGCCGCTGCTCGATCTCGCGGATCGCTTCGCGGTGTTCCTCGGCTGACCGCCGCGTCACCCGGCGGTCGCGGCGCGGCGGCGTCCGGTTTCCGCCGACCGCGTCGATCAGGCCGTAGTCACGGGCCTGCTCGGCGGTCAGGATCCGGTGTGCGCGCATGTTCTCGGCGATCTCTTCCACGGGGCGCCGGCAGACGTCCGCGAGGTGTTGCTGCAGTGCCCGCAACTGCTGCCGGTCGGGCTCGACGTCGTGCGGCCACAGCTGCACCGGGTCGTCGCCGGAGGTGTCGAGCAGCGCGAGCGTGGTCGAGACGACCCGTCAGCCGGACGATCCGTCGGTCGCACAGCCGCTCGGCCAGCCAATCGGGGCCGGGGGCGACGAGCGACGTGTACTGCGCCGGTGCGGGGGCAGGCGGGTGAGGTTCGGGCTGCCAGGGCGGCACCGGCGGCCGAAGCGGGCCTGGAGCAGTCTCGATAGTGATGCACCCCGTCGTCCGGCTCGCTGACCGCAGCCGGGATATACCGTGGTGTATGTCCCTCTCCCGTCGGCAGGTGTTGCGAGTCGGTATGGCCGGAGCGGCTGCGGTGCTGGTGGGTACGTCGGGGGTGAGCAGCGCGCGCTTGCCGGCGCCGCGGTGGCGAGGAGATGACCCGTTCGTACTCGGTGTGGCATCGGGAGATCCGACACCGGACGGTGTCGTCCTGTGGACCCGTCTGGCACCGGACCCGCTTGCCCCCGGCGGGCGCGGCGGCATGGGGTGGGATCCGGTGACCGTCGAATACGAAGTCGCGCACGATGAGAGCTTCCGGCAGGTGGTGACGCGCGGAACGGCTGTCGCGACGCGCGAACTCGCCCACAGCGTGCACCCGGAGATCCACGGCTTGGAGCCCTCTCGCTGGTACTTCTACCGGTTTCGTGCCGGCTCGGCGATCTCTCCGGTGGGCCGGACCCGCACGGCCCCTGCTCCGGGACAACCCACCTCGCGGATGCGGTTTGCGTTCGCCTCCTGTCAATCGTGGAGTTCGGGGTTCTACACCGCATACGAGCACATGAGCGATGAGGACCTCGATTTGGTCGTCCATCTGGGCGACTACATCTACGAACGCGGGTGGAGGCGCGGCCGTGAGGGAATGTCGATGGGAGTGGACCGTGACGAAGCCGTCGATCTGCCCGGCTACCGGTTGCGCTACGCACAGTACAAAGCGGAGCAGCCGCTGCGGGACGCACATGCAGCTTTTCCCTGGATTGTGACCATGGACGATCACGAGGTCGACAACAACTGGGCCGCCGATGCGCCGGGACTGGGCATCGACATCTATCGCATCTCCGCGCTGTTCCGTCGGCGCCGAGCCGCTGCCTTCCAGGCGCTGTACGAGCATCAGCCGCTGCGACTCGCGCAGCGGCCCTCCGGGCCGGGGATGCGCCTGCACCGTCGCTATCGCTTCGGTGATCTCGCGCAGATCACCATGCTCGATACACGGCAATATCGGGACCGGCAGGCCTGCGGGGAGGACGTCACCGCGAACTGCGCCGACCGGCTCGACACCGACCGCACGATATTGGGTGCACCGCAACGGGACTGGCTGATCGATGGATTCATCGACTCGGCGGTCCGTTGGCAGATCATCGGCAATCAGGTGGCGATGGGCCAGACCGACAACGATCCCGGGCCGGAGACGGTCGTGTCGTCCGATTCCTGGGACGGGTACGTCGCCGATCGCAACACCGTCCTCGGCGCTGCGGCGGATCGCGGCGTCCGCAATCTGGTGGTGATCACCGGGGACCGTCACCAGAACATCGTCGCCGACTTGCGCCGGGACTACGCCGATCCGGAATCACCGGTCGTTGCGGCGGAATTCTCGGGAACGTCGATCACCTCAGCTGGCGACGGCGCCGACATGAACGACACCGGGCGCCGCCTGCTGGCCGCCAATCCCGACATGAAGTTCTTCAACGCGCAGCGTGGATACGTGCGCGTCACCCTGGATCATCAGGTGTGGCGAAACGACTTCCGCGTCGTTCCCTATGTCCGGCGCCCGGGCGCGCCCATCCACACCCGTGCCAGCTTTGTTGTCGAGGATCAGAAGCCCAGTGTCACCGAGGCCTGACGGGGTTCAGCACTGATCCTCGGCCGGTCGGCGGCGGGCCCGTTTCGTCGGCCGCACTTCTGTCGCCTGCACGTTCGGTGACGTAGGTTCGAGTCATGGCCGGGTCATCTGTCCCGACGACCGCGGAATCGACCACAGCGACCGGTTGCCGAGGAGTTTCGAGTGGAGCGACTCCGCAGGCACCTGACTCACGGCGCTCTCGCCAAGGCGAGCGGCGTCAGCCACCACACGATCCTGCGCCTGGAACGAGGCGAAGGAATCACCGACATGGTGGATCTCGTCTATATCGGCCTGGTGTTGGAGGTGCAGGCAACGGATCTGTTGAGGCGCGCTCTCGCGGAGGCGCGCCTGGCGGGGTACTTCACTGCCGAAGCGGAGTAGACCCCTCGCGGAAGCGGTCCCCCTCGAGCAGCTACGGACGATGTGCACCGACGCCGACGGCGATGCCCAGTTTCGAGGCGTGACTACAGGGACTTGTGGGGCGGATAATTGCGGCAGGTGAAATCGGTGCTGAGCCGAGTCGAGGGCGGTCGGCATGGATTGGCAACAACGCTGGGCGGTCGAGGGTGTGCAGACAGGAATTCTCATCGTGCGATCCCTGGTCGCAGAGGCGCTCGACGAGGTCCCCGCCGGAGTCGCACTGCGCCATGTTGCGTTGCCCGAGGACCTTCGGTGCCGCTACGAGCAGGCCCGCCTGTTGCTCGCCCGGGCGGTGACCGAGGCCCGGGCGATCGGTGTGGTCGTTCCCCCCGCCGCCGAACTCGACCCGGACAGGCTTTTTCGGGGGTTGCGGCCGTGTGAGTCGGGGAGGAATTAGAGCACCGGCCGTCGGCCGGAGCCGGTAGCGCGAGGGATCGCATCCTCGGCGGTGCGGTGCCCCGGATTCTCGGTGCGCTCGCCCACGGCGTTCAGGCACGGCTCGTCGACGTCGAGGCGACCGCCCCGATCGACCGACCGGGTTCTGTGTGCTGCATGTGAGGCACCGGTACCGAGTGCTGATCCTGAAGGGCATCCGGGTCACCCCGAGGTACCGAGTGACGTTTGCGGCAGCAGTGGCCATGTCCGACGCCGGTCGTTTCGACGTCGTCGTCATGGACGCGAGACTCCTGGGACAGGAGGCGGCGCGAGCCGGGACAATCCAGAAGTGCTCCTTTCGTTGGCGAGGCGTCTGCTGTCCGCGCCGTCCCGGCTGTGCCGCCGCCGACGTCGCGTTCGTGAGTTCGCGGCGGCCGGCTTGCTGGACGGGCTGGGGGGAGTAGCCAGAGCACGCCGCATCCGCGTCCTGCTGCACCTCGCCGACCATGGCGCAAACGTGGCAGCGCTGACCGAGGCCACCCGGCGAGGCCAGCTGGGATATCTGCTGTTCGACGATGCGTTGACTCCCCGCGGGGTCACCTACACGATCGAACAGATCTCGGGCCGGACCGGCCTCTCCAGGTCGGATGTGGAGCGGTGGTTTCGCTCGATGGGCCGTGGGGTGTCGACCGCGGGGGCGGCGGACTACAGCGAGGACGACCTGCGTCTGGCCCGGCTGTTGGCCGAGTACCGCGCTCTCGGCGGCGCGGACGCCGACCTATTCGCGTTCGCCCGGATTGTGGGCAGAAATACCGCGACCCTCGCCGGCGCGACCGTGTCCTTGATTCAGCGGCAGCTCGATGCCGACGCCGATCACCCCGAGATGGCACTGCGCTATGCCCGCGAGCTGCGACGGTTCGCGGAGTTTCAATCCCGCTTGCTCGGTCGCGCCGTCACCACGCGCCTTCGGCAGTATCTGCGTCAGCAGATCCACGCCGATACGGTCGATCACCGTGATCCCGGGGCACACGAGGTCGCGGTGTGCTTCGCCGATCTGGTCGGGTTCACCGGTCTCGGGGAGCAACTGTCGCCATCGGAGCTCGGCGAGTTGGCCGATCGACTCGATGCTCTGACCACGGATGTGGTGGCCCCGCCGGTGCGGTTCGTGAAGACCGTCGGGGACGCGGTGCTGCTGCTGTCCCCGGACCCGACGAGTCTGGCCACGGTGGTGCTGGAGCTCCTTGCTGCCGCGCACCGGCAGGGTCTTCCGCCGCTGCATGCCGGGATCGCATGGGGCACTGCCGTGCGCAGTGCCGGTGATTGGATCGGTCGACCGCTCAACCGGGCGAGCCGCATCGCTTCGATCGCCAAACCACTCGAGGTGCTTGTCGACGTCGCGGCGATGCGTCGGCTGGACAGCGCGGCAGTGGCCGCGGAGCCGGCGGGCAGGTACACGCTGAAAGGCTTCGCCGGCGAGCACGAGCTTTATCGGGTCCATGCGGTCCGAAGGTCACCGAGCGAGACGGGACTCGAGCACTCCCCGTAGCGGCTCCTCCCGATAGAGGATCGGGTGGTGAGTTGCGCCCGCGGTTGGAGCAATCCCGCGGCCGCCCGCGAAGTCGGAGTTCCCCGGTCATCCGGCAATAATTGGGCCGCGGCTGCAGCAGGTCTGCTGCCGGCACTTCCGCTGCCACGGCGAGGTAGACGAGATCCACCATGTTCACCAACCGGATGTAATTGAGCCGCAGAGTTTTTTCTGTAGGTGGACCGCGCCGGTGAGGGGAGCGGCGTGGACAAGTCGGCTCGACGGGATCGTGTGTAGTTCCTCGACGATCCACCGATTCCAGGCGACCGGTGCGCCGGCTCCGTATCCGTGGTGGACGGAGTCTGCGGCTTCCCTGCGCGCACCACCACCCGGTACCGGCGCTGCGCCAGATGCGCGTCGACCGTGGGGCTGTCCGAATCGGGTCCGACGGTCTCGCGGAGGTGTTCGAGCGCGTCGACGGCGGTGATGCCGCCGGCCTGGCGTGCGGCGTGCTCGACGGCCTTCGCCGGAAGCGAGAACGCGGCGCGGCCGCGCACGTGGGGCAGGGCCAGGGTGCCGGCCGGATACGTGTCGACGAGGTCGTCGGCGCTGTCGGTGCCCAGCCGGCCGAAGTACAGCCCTTCCGGCAGGACCACCATGGTGGCCGCGAAGCGATCCCCGCCCACGTGGAGGACGACGGATGAGCAGGGCCCGGATGTGGCCGTGCGCTGCGTCCACGGCATCGGTGACCGCATCGGGCAGAATGCCGGAATTCGGATTCGGCCACTGCGGCGGTTTACCTCGAACAACGCACCGTGACGGAGAGCGTCAGGAACGCTTCATCCTCTCGCACACCCGATCGTCGGCCGAACACCCCGCGCGGCAGATTCTGACCAACGCATCGACCAGTCTGGCGGGTGGCGCGACGAGGCCGGGCGTTGGTCCGCAGGTTCGCGCCCTCTCGCGGTCGGAGTGGGGCCGCGGGATGCGGGTGGAGGCGCCGCTGACGTTGTGGACGATGCGATGAGCGCATGGGCGGGGCATCACGGTTCTGTCGGGGTGAGCGCGTCCCAGAATCGGTCGGGCACCGAGGGCCACTCGTCTCGCCACCGCCCGGCCTCCCAGGCCGCGCGCAGATCCGCGAGCAGCGCCACCAGGTGCGGCCCGCCGTCGAGCAGGTAGCGCACGATGCCGAGCGTGGCGCATTGCGCGGTGATCGTCGCGAGCAACTCCTTGGCCTCGTCGGCGCGGTCGGCCGCGGCGAGGGTGTCGACCAGCAGCCGCCGTGCCTGCAGTAGCGCCCGCGGCCGGCCGGCGTCTGCGAGCATGTCCACCCATTCCTGCGCCCAGGTGCAGGCCAACTCCGTCGCCGCCGGTGTGTCGTCGTCGAGCAGTGCCCAGATGGCGACGGTCTCGTCGAGTTGGGCGGTGATCGCGTCGACCCCGTGCACCGGCCGGCGCCGCTCCGCATAGGCGATCGGGGGGCGCGGGGGAATGCCGGCGGTCGGGGGCAGCCGCAACCGTACGCGTTCCTCCTCGATCCGGGCCCGCAGCCTGGGCAACGTCAGCGTGTGCGCGGCCCGAGCGCCCGCATCCAGGCGCTGCGCGGCCGCCGCGCGATCGCCCCGCACCGCCTTGATCCGGGCGCCGATCGCGTACCGGGCCACCTTGAAGTCCACGGCACCGCCCTCGTAGCCGAGCAGGTAGGCCTCGTCGAGGAGTCGTTCCGCCTCGTCGAGGCGGTCCTGTTCGTACAGCAGCTCGCCGAGCAGTGACGCCGCGAGTCGGGCGGCGAGAGAGTGCCCGTCGCCCCGGCTGCGGGATACCCGCAGACCCTGCCGGAACCGCTCCTCGGCGGTGGCGATGTCGAGTCGTTCGTGCGCGGCGAGGCCGAGGCAGCAATAGCTGTGCATGTGGGCGTATGGCCCGTGGTTGCGGGCGTGGTATGGCGCGGCCCACTCCTGAAGCCGCTCCGTCGCGTCGAAATCGAACCGGTAGATCGCGGCCATGCTGGCGAGGTTCGCGGCCGCGGACACTACCCAGGGTGAGAGCGAGTCGGCCCGGGCCAGGCTGGGGCGGACCAGCTCGTCGATGGTGTCGAAGCGGTCGCACCGGGCCGCTACGACGGCACGCACCACCCCGACTTCGGCTCGCAGGTCCTCGGTCTCGTCGGCGGTGAGAGGCGCGGTGGTGAGGAGGGATTCGACGGCCTCGAGGGCCTGTTCGGCGGGGCGAACGCGGTTCAACAGGATCGTGGTCCATGCCACCATCAGTTGCAAGCGGGGGCGGTTGGACAGCACCGCCGGGGGTAGCTTGTCGAGAAGCGCCAGCGTGGACGTCACCTGGGAGTGCTCGAGCAGGCTCGCGCCGTGCCGTTCGACCAGGTCGACGGCCATCTCCTGATCCCCCGCGGCCTGGGCGTGGGTCACCGCGTCGCGGATGATCGCGTGCTCGGCGAACCATTGGGCCGCGGTGCGGTGCAGCTGCGTCACGCGTTCGGGGGTCTCGCGTTCGATTCGGCGTTGCAGGAACTCTCGGAACAGGTGGTGGTAGCGAAACCAGGTGCGGTCCTCGTCCATCCGGCGCAGGAACAGGCCGCGGTCCTCGATCTCCTCGAGCAACGACTGGCATCGAGTCGTTCCGGTGAGCACGGTTGCCAGCTCTGCAGAGACGTATTCGCAGATGCAGGTGGCGAGCAGGAACTCGAGAATTCGGGGTTCGAGGGTGTCGAGGACGTTCTCGGCGAGGTACTCCCCGATGACATGGTGGCGGCCGGTGATTCCGCGGATCAGCTCTGCCGGATCGTCGCTGTCGCGCAGCGACAGCGAAACCAGCTGCAGCGCGGCCACCCAGCCGCCGGTGGCGCGGGTCAGTGCGTCGACGTCGTTGTCGGTCAGGCGGAGTCCGGCCAGCTCGACCAGCAGCCGTCGTACCTCCGGAGGGTCGAACCGCAGGGTGGCCGCGTCCACCTCGATCAGCTCGTCGCGCAGCCGCATGCGGCTCAGCGGCAGTCCGGTGCGCGCCTGGCTGGTCACGATGATCTGCAGGTGATTGGGGTCGGCGTTGTCCAACAGGTACGCCATCGCAGCGATGGTCGCGGAGTCGGAGACTCGGTGCCAGTCGTCGATGATCAGCGCGACGTGCTCCTCGGACTCCTGGATTTCGTTGATCAACGCGGTGAGCACATACTGCGTGGCGTCGTCGCCGTACTCCTCGAGGACCGCGCCGAGATCCTGGGCCAGGGCCGGCCGCACCTGTCGGAGGGATTCGAGCAGATGCGCCAGAAGCCGCACGGCCCCGTTGTCGTCACTGTCGACGGACAGCCAGGCCACCTGGACGCCGTTGTCGGCCAGTTCGCGCGACCATTGTGCGGCCAGGGTGGTCTTGCCGAAGCCCGGCGGGGCGGTGATGGCCGTCAGGATGCGCCGCCCACCCACACGCAGCAGCCGCAGCAGGCGCTCGCGGACCACCAGGGGGCGGGTCGCCGTCGGTGGGCGCAGCCGCGTGGCAGGCACCGGTGGGGTCAGCCGGCCGGATCCGGTCCGCCGCCGGCGGCCGGTGCCGGTCGTGGCGCGGGGGTGCGCGGCGCCGAGGTCGGTGGGCTCGCTGGCATCGGGCACCGGTAGCTCGTCCACCGGCAGCCCGTGGTGTTCCTCGACCGCACGCAACTGCTCGCCGAATGCGGCGGCGGTGCCGGTGCGTGAGGTCGGATCCCGGTCCATCGCGCGCTCGAGCATCTCGCCGACATCATCCGGGATGCCGGTGCCGCCGTGCAGGTCAGGTGCCGGCCCGCGGGTGATCCGTAGGAACTGCGCGACCACGGATTCGCCGCGGCGCCTCTCGTACGCCGCGTGCCCGGTGATGGCACAGAACAAAGTCGCGCCGAGCCCGTACACGTCCGCCGAGCGGGAGGGGGATTGTCCGGCGAGCACCTCCGGGGCGGTGAACGCCGGAGATCCCGTGACCGCGCCGGCGGCGGTCTCGAAAGCCCCGGCGACCCGAGCGATTCCGAAGTCGGTCAGCTGCGGCTCACCATAGTCGGTGAGCAGGATGTTCGCCGGTTTCACGTCCCGGTGCAGCATGCCCATGCGGTGCGCGGTCTCCAACGCGCCGGCGATCTTGACGCCAATCCCGAGTGCGTCCTCCCACCGCAGTGGGCCCTGCTCCCGGATCCGGGCCTCGAGCGAGTTGCGGCGGTGGTACTCCATCACGATGTACGGCTGACCGGATGCGGTGGCGCCGACCTCGTGGACGGTGACGATATTCGGGTGGCCGGACAGCCGCCCCATTGCGCGCTGCTCACGCAGGAAGCGTTCGAGGTTGTCGGGGTCCGGTTCCGAGGTCAGCACCTTGATCGCCACGGTGCGGTCCAGGGCGGGCTGCCGACACCGGTAGACGACGCCGAAACCACCCCGGCCGATCTCGTGCACGTCCTCGAACCCGGCCGCGACAAGTTCGGCCACGATGCGCGGCGGGGTCTCCCGCTGCGTCGCCAGCGGATCGCTCTCGGCCATCGGCTGCCTCACTCATAGCCGGGGTTGGTCGAATGCCCTGATCATATCCCCGTGGGATCGGAGGCGGGGCGATCGAACGGACGACCAGCGGCCTGTCCATCGAGGGAGTGGGCATTGTCGGCGGGCACCCACGCCTGGGGTCGCATGTTCCCCGAGAACCATTGTGCGGCAGCAGAACCCGACTCGTCGACCTACGCGTCGGCGTCGCGGCGGCGTCGGCCGCGACGCCGAAGTCGGCTGTCGGCCGGTTGTCGGCCCCGGTTGGCCATTCGCCGATACGCGTGACGCACCGCCTTCTCAGCGGACGCTCAGCGAGCGGTTGGCCGCGCGGCGGCGACGTCGGTGTGTTGGCCGCACCCCAGAGCTGGAGCTGGTACGAGGGGCCTCGTCTGTCGCCAGGATTCGGCGCGGAACGGGTCCTCGAGGATGATCGGGTAGCCGGGGACAAGACTGTTCACCTCGTCTTGGCCGGCGATGGTGTATCCGGCAGTTCGGGGCCGGCGGGGACCGGGTCCGGGCGTCGGGCGGGTTTGACGCCGCTCGAGGCTCGGAGGGCACCGTGCAGCGTCACCCGCAGCGGATTCTGGGCGGCGTGTGCGAGGAGGGTGTGGAACTCGACGTCGAACCTCAATGGCTCTTTCGATGAGAGCGATTCGCTTCCCCGACCTGCCGTCGACCTCCCTGACCACGCTGCAGGAACTGGACTTTCACCCACCGCGGCAGTCATGACCGCGCCTGCGCACACCGCACTCCCGCGGTGGAAGGCGGGACCGGCCCGCAGCTGGGCGGCGTTCCCGCTCGCCGCCTGTAGTGGCGGTTTCTGGGGTCGTGTGGCTTCTTCGGCAGATCGGCACGAGATCTCGTGCCGATCTGCCGCGATGCGCACCTACAGTGGGTGCACCCACCGCAACCGCGGTCGGAGAAGGGCGCCGTGCACACCTTCGAGGATCCGAGGTGAGAGATGACTGCATCCGAAGCCGGTTCCGCGGAATACGTAGTCGAGTCGACCGGCGCCCCCGTGACCGCCCCGGGGTGATTCGGGTGACCACCGCAGAGAACGCCGAGTCCGGCGGCAGCCGGCAGCAGGTCCGGCCGGGTGCCGCCACCGGGACCGTGGTCGCCGTGTTCGGGGCGCTGGCCGCCCTGGCCGGCATCGAGCACGGGGTCGGGGAGATGCTTCAGGGCTCGGGCCCACCGCCGGGGTGGGTGATCCGGTCCTGGCCCGAGCACGCGGCGTTCGAGGCCCTCGGCGGCGAGCCCGCCCTGACCGTGCTCCCCGACCTGCTGGTCTCCGGGGTCGTCACCGTGGTGGTGGCGACCGCGCTGGGTGCCTGGGCGATCGTCGGCGTGCACCGCCGGCACGCAGGGCCGCTGCTGCTCGGGCTGTCGTTGCTGCTGTTGGCCGTGGGCGGCGGGTTCGGGCCGCCCCTGCTGGGCATCGTCTTGGGCTTGGGCGCAGCCTGGCCGGCCGTATCCCCGCAGCACTTCGGCGCAGCCAGGCGCTCCCTGGCACGGATGTGGCCGTGGGCGCTGGGAGCCGGCGTGGTCGGCTACCTGGGATTGGTCCCGGGCACTCTGGTGATGCACGCGGTGTGGGGTTCGACGAGTCCTGCCGGGGTGTACGGGCTGATGGTGCTGGCCTTCGGCGGGGTGATCCTGGCGCTGCCGGCGGCCCGGGCCCGCGACCGGCTCGAGGCCGGGCGCGGCGTCGCACACGCGCAACCCGGCAGCGGCCACCGCAGCAGGGGCACCCGATGACCTTCCGTGCCCGACCGCACCAGATCGCCCCCGGCGTCCACCTGCTCCGGGCCGGCCGGAGCGCCGCCGCCTCCAACGTCTACCTGATCGCGTCGGGGTCGACGTGGGTGTTGGTGGACGCGGCCTGGGCCGGCAGCGCCGAGACCATCACCGCGGCGGCGGAGTCACTGTTCGGCACGGGCACGAAGCCGGCGGCGATTCTGCTGACCCACCTCCACCCGGATCACTCCGGGGCCGCCGGGGCCCTGGCCCGGACCTGGGGGGTGCCGGTGTACGTCCACCCCGCTGAGCTGCCGATGGCCCCGGGCCGGTACCTGCCGGAGTACACGATGCCGCTGGACCGGTGGGTGGTGATCCCGCTGATGCGGCTGCTGCCCCGGCGGACTCGGGCCCGGATCGAACAGGCGGGCAGCCTCACCGACGTGGTGCGTCCGCTGGGGCCGGGCGGCGTGGTGCCGGCGCTGCCCGACTGGCAATGGGTGCACACTCCCGGGCACACCCCGGGTCACGTGGCCTACCTGCGACGCAGCGACGGCGTGCTGATCGCCGGGGACGCCGCGGTGACCGTGGACCTGAACTCGGTCCTCGGGACGCTGACCGGCCGGCGGCGGCTCGCCGGACCACCCCGGTACACCACCTGGGACCAGCCGGCGGCGGTGCGGTCCGTCGCTGCCCTGGCGGCGCTGGAGCCGCGGGTGCTCGCTCCCGGGCACGGGCTGCCGCTGGCCACCGCAGCGGCCGAGGCACTGCACCACCTGGCCCGGAAACTGGACCGGCCTCGGGCCGGTCGGCTGCGCCGGGGGCTGCGCACGCTCCGGGTCGCTGTGGCCGCACCCCGGTACGGCGGAGCGGGCCGGTATCGGCCCCCACCGCTGGTGTACGCCCGGCTGCAGTGGCTGGGTCACGCGTTGACCCGGCTGCGGCTCAGCCCGCGATATGTCGTGACGCTCGAGGTTCCCGGGCGCCGCTCCGGTGTCGTGCGCCGGACCAACCTGGTGCTGCTGGACCACGACGGCGAGCAGTACCTGCTGTCGCTGGCCGGGCAGTCCCAGTGGGCCCGCAACGTGGGGGCCGCCGGCGGGCGCGCGGTGCTGGCCCGCGGCCGCCGACGCAGGGCTGTCACGTTGGTCGAGGTGCCGGTCGCCGACCGGGCCGGCCTCCTCCGCGCCTACTTGCTGCGGGGAAGAGTTGGCGGCTGTGGCACCGCGCTACCCGGTGTTCCGGGTCACCGACAGCGGACAGCCGGCCCACCAGACGAGAGCACCGCGATGACCGTCACCCGAAGAGCGGCCCCGCCCGGTACTGCGTTCCCCGACATTCGCCCACCTCCGGGGGACCTGGCGGCCCATGGCCGGCTACCGTCGCAGCCTGCTCGACGTCGAGCACCCGCCCTGTGCTCCGCCGGGGGTCGGACCCCCATCGCGGCATACGCCGCCATGCGGGTGCTGTGCGGCATCGCGGCGGTCGTCGCCATCGCCAGGTCGATCACGACCTTGCTCGGATCATGGATCGACCGACCCTCGCCGCGGTGGTGCAGTGACGGCTCCCGGGGATCGGCGCGGTGGTGCACACGGTGACCGAGGCCGGCAGCCTCGACGAGGCGCGCCGCCGCCTCGACCGGACCAGGGGGTGCCGTTCAGGTGGCCAGGTCGGCGGCGTGGCGACGGGCCCGCTCGGCCGCCTGCAGCTCGAGCCCGTACAGCAACCCGAAGGTGAACCCGTTCTCCCCGGGTGTGGTCCCGGCCCGGGCACCGAACTCGCGCAGCAGGTCGGTGGCGACGGCGCTGTCCCGATGTTCGCCGAGGACCTGCTGGATGTTCGTGTAGCGGGCGATCTTGCGCTTCGCGCGTGTGCGGCCCAGCAGCGGGGCAGCCAACTCGACGGCGTAGCGGGCCCGCTCGGCGGCCTTGCGGGCCCGACTCGGCGCCGCCTCGTCCTCGTCGGCGGCGGCCCGCACCCGGCTCAGGGCCGTGCGTTCGGCGGTGCGCACCGCCTTCTCGATCACCCGCGCACCGTCCCCATGGTCGGTCAGCGGTGGCTGCGTGCGCCAGCGTGCCAGCGCGGCGAGCAGCATGCGATACCGGTCGGAGTCCAGGGCGCGCAGCACCTCGTCGAGGTGGCGGCGCTCGTCGGCGAGCAGATCGGTGTCGAGCCGGGACGCCACCGGGCCCATCACCACTTCCGGCGGCAGTGTCTCGAGCGCGGCGGCCAGCCGGGCGCGCTGCACCTGCCGATCCCGAACATGACCGAGCAGCCCGGAATACCAAGACAATTCGGAATCGAGCCAGGTGCGTTGCGCGGGTTCGAACAGGTCCTGCCACACCCGGAGGGTGCTGCGCAGCCGCCGGATACCGACCCGGGTGGGATGTATCGGGTCCAGACCGCGGCGCAGCCACACGTCCCCCGCGCCGATCGCCTCGATCTGGGCGTCGAGGTAGGCACCGAGCATCCGCCGCGCTGTGGGGGCCTTCCCGGTGGGGGTGTGGGGGCCCGGGGCCGGGTCGGTTGCGGCGAGGGCGTGCTCGAGCTCGCTGCGGTGCGGGGCCGGTGCGGCGCCGGCGCGGGCCAGGGCCGCGGTGACGGCGGTGCGGTGCTTCTTCGTCGCCGCCGTACCGAGGTCGAGGTGGAGCTGGTGCCACTGTTCGACGGTTGCCACCCGGCCGATCACGGTGGCCTGGACCGTCTCGACGATGATCTGCGCGAGCAGCCGGTCCTTGCGGTCGTACCACTCGTGCCGGTGCTCGCCGATGCCGAGGGTGACCGAGCGTCGCAGCGGCCGCCCGCCCGTCAGGCCCGCCACCGCCGCGGTGAGTTCGTCGGGCACGAGGTCGCTGTCGGTGGAGGCGAGGTGCAGTTCGGTACCGAGCGTGCCGCCGGGAACGGCCAGTTCCCAGCCGGGCTCGTCGTCGGGGCCGGGATTTCGGTACCGGAGGACGCTGTCCCAGTGCCGCAGATCGCGGTCGTCGGTGTCGAGGTAGATGCTGTGGCGCTCGGGGCCGGGGTGCTCGACGTGCCGTGCCTTCGGCAGGATGTCCTGCCATCGCGGCAGGTCCCCCCGGGACGACGCGAGATACGTGGTGTGGGCGGGCGCGGACGAGGCCATGACTTCGAGTCTGTCGCATCCGGCCGGGCTTCGGCAGTGAACGCGCCGGGTTCCCGCCGCAGGATGGTCTTCGGCAGTGGGCCAATCGACGGTCGAGGATCTCCGGGAATACGTGCTACATCCGCTCGTCTGGTCACCGACTCGACCCCGGCGGCCGCGGCGACGCTGGCCGCCCTCGGCAGCACCGGGCTGGTGGACTGGCCGGTGCCGGCCGCCGTCGGGGACGGGGCACCGGCCGCGAAACGGCTGATCCCGTACCGGCCCACCACCCGAGTCCAGTCCGGTACCACCACCGCTGCTGCGCCGGCGCGGTCGTCGACGCAGCCGGAGAATGCGGCGACGGTCGCACCGAGGCCCCTGCCGACGCCGGCGACGGACCGGACGGCCCGGCCCGATCCGGCGCGGGTGCGGTCACCGAAGCGTAAACCCCGGGTCGAACGCGCGGTGCAGTATGTGCGCGGAAGCTCTTGGGCCGATCAGGCTTTCACGAATCTGACCGAGGCACAACTGCACGTGCTGAAGTGGTGTCGCGAGATCGCGGGCACACGGATCCACGGCGCCACTGCGGTTGCTGCGGCCCCCCTTGACACCGGCGGTGCTCGGAACCGATCCTCGACCTCATTCCGCGACGGTCCCCGTCACAGCTCGAAACGGAGCATGCCATGACAACGCCCCGAGTTCCGGACATGCGCCGGTCGTACCTGCGGGTGCGGGACGTCGACCTGTACTGCGAGGACACCGGCGGTGAGGGCGAGCCGATCCTGTTCCTGCACGGGTTCTTCTTCGACGGGCGAATGTACGAGGCGCAGATCGCGGCGCTGAGGGATCGATACCGTTGCCTCACCCTCGATTTCCGGGGACAGGGCCGCTCCGGGCACGCCCGGAGCGGCTACCAGCTCGAGCAACTGACCGCCGACGTGCTCACCGTGATCCGGCGGCTCGACCTCGCACCCGCGCATCTGGTGGGGCTGTCGATGGGCGGCTTCGTCGGGATGCGCATCGGAGCGCGGGAACCGGACCAGGTGCGCTCGCTGACCCTGCTCAACACCGGCGCAACCCCGCACCCGCCCGCGAAGTACCCGCTGCACCTGGCCCTGACGGCCGTGGCCCGGCTCCTCGGGCCGTCACCTGCCCTCGTGCTGCGCGGCATCGAGAAGGAACTCTACGGCGCACCGTTCCGCACCGACCCCGCCCGGGAACCCGAGCGTCAGGCGTGGCGCAGGCGGTGGGCGCAGGCCGACCGGTCGTCACTGGCGAACACGATGCTCGGCATGATGGTCCGCCCCGACATCCGGGACGAGCTCCCCGCGGTGAGCGTGCCGACGCTGATCGTCGCGGGACAACTGGATGTCGAGATGCCGCCGCATCTCTCCCGCGAAATGCACGCGCTGATCCCGGGCTCGCGACTGGTGGAACTCGACGGGGTGGGCCACAGTTCGACGCTGGAAGACCCGGCCCGGGTCACCGGCATCCTGGAGCGTTTTCTCGCCGAGGTCGGCTGACCGAGGAGAACCCCCGGGGTGCGTGGCCGCCGGTCCGACAGGTCCGCCCCTCACCCGGGCGACATCGTCTCGACCTGCGCCTCCTAGATCGGACGGAACCCCGCCCCGGCGCCGCCCCGCGCATCGGCGTCACCGACGACGGCCGTCATGCTCGTGCCGACCTCCGGACCGAGGCAGGCAACGCTGAGATAGCCGTTCACCATGCCCACGAGCGTGGTTCCGACCACCACCGGACCTCCCGAGTCGCCGAGGTCGACGCACGTCTGCGTCCAGGTCTGCCCCGAACCGAACACATCGCCGTAGGCCACCCCGCAGGTATGCCCCGTGGTGCGGCCCTGCTTGCAGACGATGTCCGGGAACTGCGCCGGTCCCCCGATCCCCGTGATCGTCGTGTTTCCCACCCGATTCACGGGCGCCACCTTCGCCGGCTCGAACACGATCACCGCGTAGTCCAAGTCCGCATCGGTGTAGGCGATCGTGCCGACCACACCGGCGTCCGGATCGGCCTCCGAGGCGACCGTGGACCCGGCGTTTCCGCAGTGCCCCGCCGTGAATCCGACCAGCCGGCCCCCGGAATCGGGGCCGATCGTGGTGAGGGTGCAGTAGTTCCGGCCGTCCATGACGATACCGGAACCGCCGCCGAGGACGGCCGGATCGGCGGCCGCTGCAACACCGGTGCCGGCGAGCAGCGACGCGCCGACGGCGAGAACGAGGATGCCGAGTCTCATGGCGGGCCTCTCCCGAAGGTCGAGCGAACGAGTCGGACACGCGCAGGAACGGGAGGGTCGCGCGTACGATCCACCGCCCTCGGGCGCTGTTTCTCGATCATCCGCCGCACCGGGTGCTGTTCGCAGCGTTTTCCGGGACGAGAACACGCGGCGGGGACCGATCCGGGGAAGGGAACGACCGGACCGGCAGATCGGGGACAGCGGTGCGACGGGGGCGCGGGATCGTCGCCGCGATCGCCTCAGGGCGAGACGGGCGGAGGCGGGGTATCGCCGTGGATGACCAGCACCGGGCAGTGTGCGTGCTCGGCGCATGCGGCGCTGACCGAACCGAGCAGCAGGCCGCTGAAGCCGCCGTGCCCCCGGCTTCCCACCACCAGGAACTGCGCGTCGCGGCTCTCGTCGAGCAGGACGCGCGCGGCTCCGCCGCGGCGAACCAGTTCCTGCACGGACACGCCGGGCTCGCTCCCGAGGACCCCGGTGACCGTCTCGTGCAGCATCCCGGACGTTTCCCGCTCCGGATCCCAATCGCTCGGCCAGCCTTCCGCGGCGGCCCAGGGAATCTCCCATGCCGCCACGGCGTCGACCTCGAACCCTGCCGAGCGGGCGACGAATCGTGCCCAGCGCAGTGCCCCCTTCGACGGCTCCGAACCGTCCACTCCGACCACGACGCGGCCGGTCATTCCGTCATCGGTCACGACGACTCCTCTCCTGCCCGGCGCGGTCGGAACGGTCGGCGCCGGGATCCTCGACGCAGGCGGCGCCGAGGGACGGTCGTTCGCCGCCGCATCCGGGTGGTACGGCTTCGTGCGGGCCGGTGCGTGACCGCCCGGGTGAACTCTCGAAGCTCGTGCCGGAAGGAAAGCTGGACTCGACCACCGCGCAGCGGGAGTGCCCTGTACCGACGCGGTGCGTATCGACATCGGAAACGATGCCCATGGACCCAGTCTATGCTCGCGCTCGCCCGCAGGTACGCATCGGCGTCGACGTACTGCGGAGCGGTTACCAGCCCGCCGATCCGGGGATTCCCTTGAACGGGCCGACGACCGAGCTGGTGATCCAGCCGCCGTAGAACCCGCCGGGTTGCGGGACGACCTCCTCGCCGTCGACGGTGCACCGGTCGACCTGGGCGGCCATCACCGCGACGGCCCCGGCGATCGCGCGGAAGGCGGGGGTGGGATCACGGTAGGTCCATGCCGCTTTCGGCGCGACCCGCGAGTCGGTCACCAAGTCGTAGTAGCTCGCCCTGCCCTTCCACTCGCACCACGACGAGCCCGGCGTCTCCCGAAGCACCCCTTCGGCGAAGGCGTCGGCGGGAAGGTAGTAGGTCGGCGGATGGCTGGTCTCCAGTACCCGCCAGGCGCGCGTGCTCGACGCGATGGTCCGGCCGCCCCGTTCCACGGTGATCGAGCCGGTGAAGGTCTCCACGCGGGGCGGGCGCGGGTAGTCCCACACCGACTCCTGCCCGGCGGCAGGTTCGACGGGTCTCGGACGGGTTGTCACGGCGACCTCCTCGTGGTCACCTCCCCAGGGTACGGGCACGACCGCGGGGCCGGGGCTGTCGGGACCGAGGGTGCCGGGTAACCGAGTTGCGGCCCCTGCGTCCGTGGGCGACGAGTCAGGACCGCAGCAATGCGCGGCTCGTCGGTTCCGAGTCGTCGAGGCCGTCCACTACGCTACCGGCCGATCCCTCCTCGGCCGTGCCGGTGCCCTCCACTCCCGACGGTGTCGGTGGACCGCTCAGAACAGGCGCCGCATGATCTTCAGCGCAGCTTGGGTGTAGGGCGGGTAGTTCATCGCCGGATCCGGGCGGAACGGCTTGACGAGCACCGCCTTGCGGTGACTGAGCGCCTCGAAACCGTAGCGCCCGTGGTACGCCCCCATTCCGCTGGCGCCCACGCCACCGAACGGCAGTTGTGGGGCGAGGACGTGCATGCCGACGTGGTTGACCACCACGCCACCCGCGCTGATTCGCTGCGTGATCTTCTTCTGGGTGTTCAGGGATTTGGAGAACACGTACGCTGCAAGGGGTTTGGGGCGGGCACCGATGAAGTCGAGGGCTGCGTCGACCGAGTCGACGGTGAGGATCGGCAGGATGGGCCCGAAGATCTCGTCCGTCATGACCGGGTCGTCGGGTGCCGGATCGACGATCGCGGTCGGTTCGACGGTGAGAGTGTCACGATCGCACCTGCCGCCGGTGACGATGCGTCCGGTTGTGGACTCCAGATACGCCTCGAGCCGATCGAAGTGACGGTGGTTGACCACCCGCATCCCCGGCTGCGGTTCCTCGCTGCGGAACAGGGCGATCGTGTCGACGATCTTGTCGACGAGCCCGTCGCGGACGGACCGCTCGACCAGTACGTAGTCGGGCGCGATGCAGCTCTGTCCGGAGTTGAGGAGTTTGATCCAGGCGATGCGCCGCGCGGTGACCTCGAGATCGGCGTCCTCGGCGACGATGACCGGAGACTTGCCACCGAGTTCGAGGATCACCGGCGTGAGCTGCGGGGCGGCGGCGGCCATGATCTTGCGGCCCACCTCGGTGCCGCCGGTGTACAGGGCGAGATCGAATCCCTGCGCGAGCAGGCTCTGGGTGAGCTCGGCATCGCCTTCGGCGACCACGACGGCCTCCGGGTCGAGGTACTGCGGAATCAGCCGGGCGAGCAGCGCGGACGTGGCGGGGGCCAGCTCCGACGGTTTGATCACGGCACAGTTTCCGGCGGCCACTGCCGCGACGAGCGGACCGAGCGTCAGATACACCGGGTAGTTCCACGGTGCGATGATCAGGACCACTCCCATCGGCTCGTACTGCACCCAGCCGAGTGCGGGAAACTGGTTGATCGACAAGGACTTCGGTCGAGGAAGCATCCATCGCCGGACCCGCTTGCGGGCGTAGGCGGCTTCGGCCCGGGTGGAAGCGACGTCGCCGAGCCAGGCTTCGACCGCGTTTCGGCCCAGGTCCTCCTGCAGGGCGGCCGCAATCTCGGCTTCGCGCTCGTCGGCGAGTTTCTCGATGCCGCGGAGCTGGCGGATGCGCCATCCGGCATCGCGCGTGCGTCCGGTCGCGTAGGCCTTCCGCAGTCGGGTCAGGAGTTCGGTCGATGTGTCGGTGGATGTGACGGTCATGTGGTCCTCCAGGCGGAAGTCGAGAGTGGATGTGCGGTCGGCCTGTCGCGGCGGAACGGCGAATGGGCGGACGGCGGCACGGGGGCCGGGGCGAGGTCGTCGACGACAGGGCCTCGGGCGCGGGTCGTGGGGATGCGCCGGCGCAAGCGGCACCCGGACGGTGGCCCGAGCCCGCGGCGGCGGGTGGCACCGAATCGGGCGGTGCCGCGCCGACGCGGTGCCCCGACATCCGGAGCGATGCCCATCGCCACAGTCTAGGACCCGCTGGTGCCTGCGGATACGTGTCGGCCGATTACGTGTTCAGTGCACGGCAGGAGCCCGACGGGCAACTCGATCGGAAGGCCTCGGAGGTCGCCGAGCGCTCCGGACGGTATGCGTCCGAGGCGTGCCCACAGTCGTCTCGCACGACGCACCGGTCACGATCGCACGAGCAGATCGCTGTGTCCGGGTGGGGGCGGCGGATACCATCGAGTTCTCGGCGCTGGCACGACGGCTCTCGGATTGGAGCTCGATTATGGCCGATGACGCGAAACTCCTCGACTATCTGAAACGGGTGACCGCAGAGCTCTATCAGGCCCGGGAGAAGCTCCGCGAGGTCGAGGGGGTGAGTCGCGAACCGATCGCCGTCGTCGGGATGGGGTGCCGGTTCCCCGGCGGCGTCCGCTCCCCACAGGATCTGTGGCACCTGGTGGAATCCGGTTCGGAGACCGTCTCCGGGTTCCCCACGGACCGGGGTTGGGAAGCGGCGGATCTCTACGATCCGACGGGCCGGCAGGCCGGCAGGACGTACACGGTGCAAGGTAGCTTTCTCGACGATGCAGCGGGTTTCGACCCGGAGGTCTTCGGAATCTCGCCTCGCGAAGCACTGGCGATGGACCCGCAGCAGCGACTCCTGCTCGAGACGAGCTGGGAGACCTTCGAGCACGCCGGCATCGATCCGCGGTCCGTGCACGGCAGGCAGATCGGCGTCTTCACCGGTCTGTCCGGAATCGACTACTCGGCACGGGCGGGCGGCGCCCCGCCCGAGGAACTCGCGGGCTACTTCATCACCGGCACCGCCATGAGTGTCGCCTCCGGCCGTGTCGCATACAGCTTCGGACTGAACGGACCCGCGATCACCGTCGACACGGCATGCTCGTCGTCCCTGGTGTCCGTCCACCTCGCCATGCAGGCACTGCGCAACGGCGAGTGCGAACTCGCCCTGGCCGGCGGGGCGACCGTCATGTCGACGCCCGCGGTGTTCGTCGAGTTCAGCCGGCAGCGTGGACTGGCCCACGACGGGCGCTGTAAGGCGTTCTCCGCCGCGGCCGACGGTACGGCGTGGGGCGAAGGCGCCGCGATCCTCGCGCTGGAACGCCTGTCCGACGCCGAGCGCAACGACCGCCGGATCCTCGCCGTCGTCCGCGGCAGCGCGGTGAACCAGGACGGCGCCAGCAACGGCCTGACCGCCCCGAGCAAGCAGGCCCAGGAACGGGTGATCCGGCAGGCCCTGACCGACGCCGGACTCGGCCCGGCCGACGTCGACGCGGTCGAAGCCCACGGCACCGGCACCACGCTGGGCGATCCCATCGAGGCGTCCGCCCTGCTGGCCGGCTATGGCCGCGATCGGCCCCCCGACCGGCCGTTGTGGCTCGGCTCGGTGAAGTCGAACCTCGGGCACACCCAGGCAGCCGCCGGAGTGGCCGGAGTGATCAAGATGATCATGGCGATGCGGCACGGTGTGCTGCCGAGAACGCTGCACGTCGACCGCCCCACCCCCCACGTCGACTGGTCCGCCGGATCGGTGTCCCTGCTCACCGAGAACCGGGAATGGCCGGCGACCGACCGGCCCCGCCGGGCGGCGGTCTCCTCGTTCGGCATCAGCGGCACGAACGCCCACGTCGTGCTGGAGCGGCCGGCCCCACCGCCGGACGCTGCGCCCACCGACGGGATCGACGGATCGGACGACGTCGTGGCCTGGTTCGTGTCGGGCCACACCGAACCGGCGCTGCGCGCGCAGGCCCACAGGCTGCGGGACTACGTCGCCGACCACCCCGAGCTGACACCCGCCCAGGTGGCCGGCCCGCTGCTGACCTCCCGCGCGACCTTCGACCACCGTGCCGCCGTGCTCGGTACCGACCGGACGACCCTGCTGTCCGGTCTCGACGCGCTCGGCCGAGGCGCCCCCGACCCCGGTGTGATCACCGGCGTGGCGGTCGAGGCGGGCGACCGGCCGGTGTTCGTCTTTCCCGGGCAGGGCGCGCAGTGGGTGGGCATGGCCACCGAACTGCTGGAGTCCTCCCCGGTGTTCGCCGACAGCCTGCGCGAGTGCGCCGACGCCCTGGCCCCGCACACCGGGTTCGCGCTGCTCGACGTGCTCCGCGACCGCGATCCGGCGGCCCTGGACCGGGCCGACGTCGTGCAACCCGCGCTGTTCGCGGTGATGGTCGGTCTTGCGCGGCTGTGGCACGCACACGGCGTCGAACCGGCGGCCGTGGTCGGGCACTCGCAGGGCGAGATCGCCGCCGCCCACGTCGCCGGCGCGCTGACCCTGCCCGACGCGGCGCTCGTCGTCGCGGCCCGCAGCCGGGTGATCACGGAATCGGCCCGGCGCGGCGGTGGCATGGCGTCGGTGGGTCTGCCGGCGGACGCGGTGCGGCAGCAGATCGAACCCTGGGCCGGGACCGTCGAGGTGGCGGCGATCAACGGTCCGGCCGCCACGGTCGTGTCCGGCCCCGGCGACGCCCTCGAGGTACTGGTCGCGCGGTGGCAGGCCGACGGTGTCCAGGCCCGGCGCATCACCGTCGACTACGCCTCCCACTGCGCGGACGTCTCGGTGCTGCGCAGGCCCATTCTCGACGCTCTCGCCCCGATCACCCCGCAGCGTTCGCGGATCCCGTTCTACTCGACGGTGAGCGGGGACATGATGGACGGCACCGCACTCGACGCCGACTACTGGTACCGGAACCTGCGCCGGCCGGTGCGCTTCGAGGACGCGACGAGATCTCTGGCCCGCGACGGGTATCGGCTGTTCGTCGAGTCGGGGAGCCATCCGGTCCTGACCGTGCCGCTGCAGGAGACCCTGGACGCGGCCGGCATCGCGGGTCGCGCCCTCGGCACCCTCCGGCGCGACCGGGCAGGCCTGCGCCAGTTCACCACCGCCCTCGCCGAGGCACACGTGTCCGGGGCGCACATCGAGTGGGACCGGGTCGGGTGGGCTCGCCGCGCCGGTCACCGGCCGTGGGTGGACCTGCCCACGTATGCCTTCCAGCATCGCCGCTACTGGCTCGACGGGGGCGCGCCGCAACGTGATGCCGCCGCAGCCGGCATGGATGCCGGGGACCACCCGATGCTCGCCGCCTCGGTCGAACTCGGCGACGGTCGCGGCGCGGTGTTCACGGGCGTGCTGTCGCCGCACCGACTGCCGTGGCTGAACGAGCACGCCGTGGACGGCACCGTGGTGCTGCCCGGCACGGCGTTCGTCGAACTCGCCTTGCACGCCGGGCATCGCGCCGGCTGCAGCCGCCTCGCGGAACTCACCCTCGAGACGCCCGCGACGGTTCCCACCGGTGGGGAGCTCGCGGTGCAGGTCGCCGTCCTCACCGCCGACGACGCCGGGCACCGCACGGTGTCGGTGCACTCCCGCCCGGCGGACGCCCCGGCGCAGACACCGTGGACCCGGCACGCCGTCGGCACACTCACGGGCGCGGTGCACACCGCGCAGGTTCCGATCCGGCAGTGGCCCCCGGCCGATGCGACGCCGATCGACGTGAGCGGTCTGTACGACGCGCTCGACGAGACCGGATACGGGTACGGGACGGTCTTCCGGGGCCTGCGCGCGGCGTGGCGCCGCGGTGACGACCTGTACGGAGAGGTGCGCCTGGGGGGAGAGGACCCCGCCGCGGCGGTCGCCGGGTACGGGATCCATCCGGCGGTGTTCGACGCGGCGCTGCACCTGATCGCGTTCGCCGCCGCCGAGGCCGGCGCCCGCGACCTGCGACTGCCGTTCGCATGGGACGACGTGCAACTGCACGCCGTGGGTGCCACCGCCCTGCGCGTACACATCGCCCCGGCCGGACCCGAACGGTACCGGGTGGCCGCGTACGACACCGCCGGCAAGCCCGTGCTGACCGCGCGCTCGCTGGCGCTGCGGCCGTTCGCAGGTCCGCGGGCGCCGGCCGCCACGACCGGCACCGGCCTCTACCGCGTGGAATGGATCCCGGTCGAGGCCGGCGCGGCCCCGACGGCGGACCTCGCCGCGCTCGGGGAGGCACTCACCGGCGGCGATCCCGCCGGCCGCACCCTGCTGCTGGCCGGGGAACCGGACGACGAATCCGACGTGCCGACGCGCGCGCACGCCGCCGCGGAGGCGGCGTTGCGGGCGGTACAGGCCTGGCTCGCCGACGAGCGGCTCGCCGAGACCCGACTGCTGGTGACGACGCGCCGCGCCGTGGCGGTCACCGACGACGAACCGATCGACGTCGGCGCCGCGCCCGTGTGGGGGCTGATCGGTGCCGTGCAGAACGAACACCCGGACCGGATCACCCTGGTGGACCTGGACCGGCCGCCCGGTGACCTGCCCGATCCCACCGTGCTGTCCGCGGCCCTGGCCTGCGACGAACCACAACTGGCGGTCCGCGCCGGGACACTCCTCGCGCCCGTGCTCGCGGCGGTGCCGACCGCCACCGACGCAGCCGCGGATCCGGTGCCGTTCGGCCCCGACGGCACCGTCGTCGTCACCGGCGGCACCGGAACCATCGGCCGGCTCGTCGCCCGTCACCTCGTGCGGCGGTACGGGGTGCGCCGGCTCGTGCTGACCGGCCGACACGCGGTCCGCGGCGAGCGGGCGACGGACCTGCGCGCCGAGTTCGCCGAGGCGGGCGCCGAGATCCGCGCCGTGACCTGCGACGTGGCCGATCGAGCCGCGGTGGCGGCCCTGCTCGACGCCGTCCCCGACCTGTCGGGTGTCGTCCACGCCGCCGGGGTGCTCGACGACGCCACCGCCGCCACCTTGACTCCGGACCAGTTGCACGCCGTCCTGCGCCCCAAGGTGGACGGTGCGTGGCATCTGCACGAGCTCACCCGCGATCGCGGTCTCGCGGCGTTCGTGCTGTTCTCCTCCGCGGCGGGTGTGCTCGGCGGCGCCGGCCAGGCGAACTACGCGGCGGCCAACGTCTTCCTCGACGCGCTCGCGCAGCACCGCCGCGCCGAGGGACTGCCGGGACTGTCCCTGGCCTGGGGACTGTGGGACCGCCCCAGCGGGATGACCTCCCATCTGAATGCGGCCGATCTGGATCGGCTCCAGCGCACCGGCATAGACACCCTCACCCCCGAAGCGGGGCTGGCCCTGTTCGATGCGGCGCTCGCCGCGAACCGTCCGTTGACGGTGCCGATACGGCTCTCGGCGCCCGCCCGCCGCTCCGACGGCGAGGCCCTCCCCCCGATCCTGCGCCGAGTGCTCGGCACGTCCCGTCGGCGCGCCGCGGCCGCCCCGTCGGCCCCCGGCCTCGCCGACGAACTGCGGGCGCTCGACCCCGCCGAGCGGCACGCCCGGGTCCTCGAAATCGTCACCACGCACGTCGCGGCGGTACTCGGCCACGACGGGAAGGAGGCCATCGATCCGGAACGGGCCTTCAAGCAACTCGGCTTCGACTCGCTCACCGCGGTGCAGCTACGCAACCAGCTGACGACGGCCACCGGGGTGCGGCTGGCCGCGACGGTGGTGTTCGACCACCCCACCGCGGACGCGCTCGCCCGCGAGATCGCGGCACGGCTGCTCGGCCCCGAGGACGCCCCGCAACCGACCCGCACGGCGCGCCGGCGCCACGACGACGACCCGATCGCGATCGTGGGGATGGCCTGCCGATACCCCGGCCAGGTCTCATGCCCGGACGAGCTGTGGCGCCTCGTCCGCGACGGCCGCGACGCGGTGGGCGCGTACCCCGACAACCGCGGCTGGAACCTCGACGAGGTGTACCACCCGGATCCCGAGCGCAGCGGCACGACCTACATGCGGGCCGGCGGATTCCTCTACGACGCCGACCGGTTCGACGCCGCGTTCTTCGGGATCAGCCCCCGCGAGGCCGTCGCGATGGATCCGCAGCACCGACTGCTGCTCGAAAGCGCCTGGGAAGCACTGGAATACGCGGGAATCCCGCCGAACTCGCCCGGGCTCACCGACACCGGCGTGTACGTCGGAATGATGGGCGGCGACTACGGATTCCACCTCATGACCCGGCGGAGCACCGACGCCGAGGGCTACCTCATGACGGGCACCAGCAACAGCGTGGCCTCCGGGCGGATCGCCTACTCGCTCGGCTTCACCGGTCCCGCGGTCACCGTCGACACGGCGTGTTCGTCGTCCTTGGTGGCGCTGCACCTGGCGGCGCGGGCCCTGCGCGACGGCGAATGCACCCTCGCGCTGGCCGGTGGGGCGACGGTGATGGCGACCCCCGGCGTGCTGATCGAATTCAGCCGCCAGCGCGGACTCGCCCCGGACGGGCGGTGCAAACCGTTCTCCGATCGAGCGGACGGCACCGGGCTCAGCGAGGGCGCGGGCATGGTCGTGCTCGAGCGGCTGAGCGACGCCCAGCGCCACGGCCACCGGGTGCTGGCACTGATCCGCGGCTCCGCGGTCAATCAGGACGGCGCTTCGAATGGCCTGACCGCCCCGAACGGTCCGTCGCAGGAACGGGTGATCCGGCAGGCGCTGGCCGACGCTGCCCTCGACCCCGCCGACATCGACGCGGTGGAGGCCCACGGCACCGGCACGACACTCGGCGACCCGATCGAAGCCCAGGCGTTGCTGGCCACCTACGGGCAGCAACGCGACGGCCGGCCGCTGTGGCTGGGGTCGGTCAAGTCGAACATCGGCCACTCCCAGGCGGCGGCCGGGGTGGCCGGCGTGATCAAGATGGTGATGGCGATGCGACACGGTGTGCTGCCGCCGAGCCTGCACAGCGACGCCCCGACCCGGCACGTCGACTGGACCTCCGGCGAGGTCGCGCTGCTGGCCGAGGCGGTGGCATGGCCGCAGACCGGGCGCCCCCGCCGCGCCGGCGTCTCCTCGTTCGGCATCAGCGGCACCAACGCCCACATGATCCTCGAGGAGCCGCCCGACGTCGCCGCACCGGCGGCCCCGCCGCGGTCGGCGTCGCCCCTGGTGTGGGTGCTCTCCGCCAAGACCGACGAGGCGCTGCGCGCGCAGGCCGCCCGGCTGACGGACGTCCTCGACAGGGACGCCCTCGACACGGGGGCCCCGCCGGATCCGGCCGATCTCGCCTATTCGCTGGCCACCACCCGGTCCGGCTTCACGCACCGCGCCGCCGTGACCGGCGAGACGCTCGCCGACCTACGCGACGGCCTGGCCCGCCTCGCCGAGGGACGCGCAGGCGGCAACGCCGTCGCCGGGACGAGCGCCCGCGGGAGGACGGCATTCATGTTCACCGGCCAGGGCGCGCAGCGGATCGGAATGGGCCGCGGCCTCTACGACACCTACCCGGTGTTCGCCCGGGCCCTGGACGAGACCTGCGCCGCCCTCGACGAGCACGTCGACACCCCGATACGGCAGGTGATCTGGGGCGACGCGGACGAAGCCGCCGCGAGACTCGACCGCACCGAGTACACCCAGCCGGCCCTGTTCGCCGTCGAGGTCGCCCTTTACCGACTACTGCGGGAATGGGGCCTCACCCCCGACTACCTGATCGGACATTCGATCGGAGAACTCACCGCGGCCCACGTCGCGGGCGTGTTCAGCCTGCCCGACGCCGCCGCCCTGGTGGCCGCGCGCGGACGGCTGATGCAGGCCACCGCCCCCGGGGCGATGATCGCCGTCCGGGCCCACCCGGAGGACGTCCGGTCGCGGATCGACGGCCGAGTCGACCTTGCCGCGGTGAACGGCGCCGAATCCGTGGTGCTCGCGGGAGCTGCAGCCGACGTGCACGCCGTCGCCGCCGAACTGTCCACCGCGGGAATCGCGGTCACCACGCTGCAGGTCGAACGCGCGTTCCATTCGGCGCTGATGGACCCCGTCCTCGACGAGTTCACCACCGTCGTGTCGCGGCCGGCGGCGCAGCCGCCGACGATCCCCGTCGTCTCCACTCTCACCGGGCGCGTCGCCACGGCCGAGGAACTGACGTCGCCGCAGTACTGGCGCCGGCACATCCGCCGAGCCGTGCGCTTCCACGACGGCATGCGCACCCTCGCCGAACTCGGCGTCTCCCGCTGCGTCGAGATCGGACCCGGCGCGGCCCTGGCCGCTCACGCCGCCGAGGTCGTCCCGCACCCGATCGCCACGTTGCCCGGGCGCGGGGACGACGCACGGGGCTTCGTCGAGGCGGTCGCCGCTGCGTCCGTGCAGGGCCTGGCGATCGACTGGGATCGGGTACTGCCCGGCCGCCGCCGGGTGGACCTGCCCACGTACGCCTTCCGGCGTCGCTCCTTCTGGCCGTCGGCGCCCGCACGCACCAGCGGTGATCCGACGGAGTTGGGGTTGAGCCCGGCGGACCATCCGCTGCTCGGCGCGGCCGTGACCCTCGACGACGACACCACCGTGTTCACCGGAGCGCTGTCCCGGCACCGGGATTCGTCGCTCGCGGCGCCGCAGCCCGGCGATCCGCCGACCGACGCTCCGCAGACCCTGGTACCGGCCGTCCTGGTCGAGCTGACCCTGCACGCCGCCCACCACGTCGGGTGCGACCGCATCGCCGCTCTCACGCTGCACCACGCGCTGGGCCTGCCGGCCGCGGGGTCGCTGCCGATCCGGGTGCTCGTGTCACCGGCCGATGAGGACGGCGCGCGCACCGTCACCGTCTCGTCGAACATGGGACCGGCCGACGGCCCCTGGGTGCGGAACGCGTCGGCGACCGTCGACGACGTGCTCGCCGCGCAGCCGGACCGGCTCCCGGGCGACACCACGACCGAGGTGCGCCTCGACGACGGCGTCGACCCGAGCGGCTTCGGGATCCATCCGCAACTGCTGCAGGCGGCGCTCGACCCCGTCTTCGGGCCGGACGACTGGCCGCTGACCTGGTCGGGAACCCGGCTGCACCGCACCGGTGCGCAGGCGGTGTCGGTGCGGTGCGCGACGGGCGAGGACGGGCGGTACCGCGTCGACGCCACCGATGCCGACGGCGCGCCGGTGCTGACCGTCGAGGCGCTGCACGTGGTGCCCCGGACGGGCGACGGGGACGGCGCGGGCCCGTCCGGCGCGCGGCGACTGCACCGCCTGGCATGGACCCGAATCGACGACCTCCCGTCCGAGCCGCCGCCCGGCCCGATGGTGGTACTCGGCGCCGCGGATCTGGAATCGAGCTTGTCGCGCTGTCCCGACGCGGCGGCGCTGCGCACCGCGAGGGCAGCCACGCCCGACGACGGGCGGCCCTGGACGGTGCTGGTGGGGTGCGGCACCGACGGCGACCCGGGCCCGGAGGCGACCCACCACCTGTGCGCCCGGACGCTGCGACTGCTGCAGGACTGGCTCGACGACGCCGAGTTCGCCGACAGTGTGCTGGTGGTCGTCACCCGCAACGCGACGGCCACCGGCGAGGAGGGCGAAGGGGTCGACATCGACCTCGCGGCCGCCGCCGTGTGGGGTCTGGTGGGCTCCGCGCAGAACGAGAACCCCGGGCGGTTCGTGCTGCTCGACCTCGACCGGGAGACGGACGTCGACACGGCGATCACGTCGGCCCTGGCCAGCGGGGAACCGCAGGTCGCGGTCCGGGGCCGGGCCGTGCTCGTGCCCCGCCTGCGGCGCATACCGGCCGTGCAGCGATCCGGTCCGCTGTTCGACCCCCGCGGCACCGTGCTCGTCACCGGCGGCACCGGCACCGTGGGAGGGTCGGTGGCGCGCCATCTCGTCAGCACGCACGGGGCGCGGCATCTGGTGCTGACCAGCCGACGCGGACCCGACGCCGACGGAAGCGACCGGCTACGCCGCGAACTGCGCAATGCGGGCGCCGAGGTGCGCATCGTCGCCTGCGACACCGCCGACGCGGCGGCACTGGCCGGTCTGCTGGCCCGGATCCCCGCCGAGCACCCCCTGACCGCGGTGATCCACGCGGCCGGAGTCCTCGACGACGCCACCCTCACCTCGCTCACCCCCGACCGGCTCGACGCGGTGCTGCGGCCGAAAGTCGACGCGGCCTGGCACCTGCACCGGCTGACCGCCGGGGTCCACGCCTTCGTGCTGTTCTCGTCGCTCGCCGGTGTGCTCGGCGCGCCCGGGCAGGGGAACTACGCGGCGGCGAACCGGTTCCTCGACGCCCTCGCCCAGCATCGGCGAGCCCACGGCCGGCCCGCGGTCTCGATCGCGTGGGGCATGTGGGCACCGCCGAGCGCCATGACCGGCAGGCTCGGCGCGGTGGATCTCGCCCGGGCCCGCCGTAGCGGACTGGTTCCGATGAGCGAGGCCGACGGCCTGGACCTGTTCGACAGCGCCCTGGCGTCCGACCTCTCCGCCGTGGTAGGGGCTCGGTTCGAGCACCCCGGTGCGGCCGCGACGTCCGTTCCCGCTCCGCTGCGGGGACTGGTGCGGCAAGCGCGGCCGCGCGCGGCCGGCTCGGGGTCGGCGTTGTCCGGACCGAACGGATCAGGGCCGTTGGAGTGGGCGCAGCGGCTCACGGACCGGTCGGTGCCCGAACAGCGGCACCTCGTGCTGGAGCTGGTGCGAGCCGGAGCTGCCGCAGTCCTCGGCCACGACGCGTCGGACTCGGTCGATCCCGACCAGGCGTTCAAGGAACTCGGCTTCGACTCGCTCGCGGCAGTGGCCTTGCGCAACCATCTCGGTGCCGCGACCGGTCTGCGGTTACCGCCGACGGTGGTGTTCGATCACCCCAGCCCCCGGGCCGTCGCCGAGTTCCTGCGCGCGGAGCTGGTCCCGGACCCGGTGTCGGTGGCCGTCGCCGGGATCGACCGCCTGCAGGCGGTCGTCGCCGACCTCGGTGCCGACGACGAGGCACGCGCGGCGGTCGCGCAGCGGCTCGAAGCCCTGCTCGCCGACCTCGCGGGAGCCGAGCGGGGCCGCGCCGACACGGTGGACAGGATTCACGCCGCGACCGGTGACGAGATCCTCGACATCATCGACCGGGGTCTGTGAGCCGACGAGCAATCTCCCGGTGACCGCCGGGATGCGGTCTGCGCAGTGGACACCGGCCCCGGCCATCGAGCTGCCGCCGTCGCAGCTGCGCGAACGCGCCGCGTGAGAACGGCGGCCTCCCGCAGCCCACCCGGTCACCAGCCGCGCTCGCGCCACTCCGCGAGGTGCGGGCGCTCGGCGCCGAGGGTGGTGTCCTTGCCGTGGCCGGGGTAGATCACCGTGTCGTCACCGAAGCGGCCGAAGAGCTTGGTGTCGACGTCGTCGTACAGCGAGGTGAACTTCTCGGCGTCCGCGGTCTTGCCCAGGCCGCCGGGGAAGAGGGAGTCACCGGTGAAGATGTGGTGCCGTCCGGTGCCGGCCTCGGTGAGGACCAGCGCGATCGAGCCGGGGGTGTGCCCGGACAGGTGGATCACCTCGAGACCGAGCTCGCCGACGGCGACGGTGTCGCCTTCCATGAGCAACCGATCGGGCGTGACCGGGAGCTGCTCGGCGTCGAGCGGGTGCGCCGCCGTGGGAACCCCGGTCGACGCCGCGACCGCCTCGAGGCCCTGCCAGTGGTCCCAGTGCTGGTGGGTCGTGACGATCAGCTCGAGTTTCGGGGCGTGCTCGGCGAGGAACCGGGTCAGCAACTCCGGCTCGTTCGCTGCATCGAGGAACACAGATCTGCCGGTGGCGGAATCCGTGACCAGGTACGTGTTGTTGTCCATGGGTCCGACGGACAGCTTGACGATGGTCGCGCCGGGCACGGTGCGGCGCTGCGCGGGACCGCCGGGGGTGACCTCGCCGGTGTAGTCGTCGTCGATGACCAAGGGCTGCTGCGACATGTGAGGCACGTTACCGCCGAGGCCCGTCGCCCGCGTGCGCGGCGGTCGGGAACCGGAACGTGTCGGTGGGCGCGCCTACCATGGTCCAGGGCCGAGTTGCGCGACGTGACGTCGGTGAATCGAGATGCGACCGGATCCGACCGTCCAGGGGATCCGACGAGGAGGGACGTGGCGTGGCGGATCGCCTGATCGTGCGTGGCGCGCGGGAGCACAACCTGCGGGGGATCGACCTGGACCTGCCGCGTGACAGCCTGATCGTCTTCACCGGCCTGTCCGGGTCGGGCAAGTCGAGCCTGGCGTTCGACACGATCTTCGCCGAGGGGCAGCGCCGTTACGTCGAGTCGCTGTCCGCCTACGCGCGCCAGTTCCTCGGCCAGATGGACAAACCCGACGTCGACTTCATCGAGGGCCTGTCGCCGGCGGTGTCCATCGACCAGAAGTCCACCAACCGGAACCCGCGCTCGACGGTGGGCACCATCACCGAGGTCTACGACTATCTGCGCCTGCTCTACGCCCGCGCAGGCACGGCGCACTGCCCGCAGTGCGGGGAGCAGATCGCCCGGCAGACGCCGCAGCAGATCGTCGACCAGGTCCTCGACATGGAGCAGGGCACCCGGTTCCAGGTGCTCGCCCCGGTCGTGCGCACCCGCAAGGGGGAATTCGTCGACCTGTTCGAGCAGCTGACCGTGCAGGGGTACGCCCGCGTGCGGGTCGACGGAGTGGTCTATCCCCTCACTGATCCGCCGAAGCTGAAGAAGCAGGAGAAACACGACATCGAGGTGGTCGTCGACCGCCTCGCGGTCAAGGCGAGCGCCAAGCAGCGGCTCACCGATTCGATCGAGACCGCGCTGCGCCTGGCGGAGGGCATCGTCGTCCTCGACTTCGTGGACCGGGACGAGAACGCCGCCGACCGCGAGCGTCGCTTCTCCGAGACGCTCGCCTGCCCGAACGGGCACCCCCTGTCCATCGACGAACTCGAACCCCGGTCCTTCTCGTTCAACTCCCCGTACGGCGCCTGCCCCGAATGCACCGGCCTCGGCATCCGCAAGGAGGTCGACCCGGAGCTCGTCGTGCCGGACCCGGAACTCAGCCTCGAGGACGGTGCGATCGCGCCCTGGTCGATGGGGCAGACCTCCGAGTACTTCACCCGGCTGCTGTCCGGGCTCGCCGACATCATGGGCTTCGAGATGTCCACCCCGTGGAACAAGCTGCCGGCCAAGGCCCGCAAGGCCATCCTCGAGGGCAGCCCGGAACAGGTCCACGTCCGCTACAAGAACCGGTACGGCCGGACACGGTCGTACTACGCCGAGTTCGAGGGCGTGATGCCGTTCCTGCACCGCCGGCTCGAACAGACCGAGTCCGAGCAGATGAAGGAACGCTACGACGGGTACATGCGGGAGATCCCGTGCCCCACGTGCGAGGGCGCGCGGCTGCGTCCGGAGATCCTCGCGGTGACGATCGCCGCGGGCGAGCACGGACACAAGTCCATCGCCGAGGTCTCCGACCTGTCCATCGCCGAGTGCGCCGAGTTCCTGAACGCCCTGACCCTCGGGGCGCGGGAGGAGGCCATCGCAGGGCAGGTGCTCAAGGAGATCCAGGCGCGTCTCGGGTTCCTGCTCGACGTGGGACTCGAATACCTCACCCTGTCCCGCGCGGCCGGCACCCTGTCCGGCGGGGAGGCACAGCGCATCCGTCTCGCCACCCAGATCGGCTCGGGCCTGGTCGGTGTCCTGTACGTCCTGGACGAGCCGTCCATCGGCCTGCACCAGCGCGACAACCGCCGGCTCATCGAAACCCTCACGCGGCTGCGTGATCTCGGCAACACCCTGATCGTCGTCGAGCACGACGAGGACACCATCCGCGCGTCGGACTGGGTCGTCGACATCGGGCCGTACGCCGGCGAGCACGGCGGTCGCGTCGTGCACACCGGCCCCTACAAGGAACTGCTCGAGTGCACCGAGTCGCTCACCGGCGCGTACCTGTCCGGACGTCAGCGGATCGAGGTGCCGGAGCAGCGCCGGCCGGTGGACCGCAAGCGTCAGGTCACCGTCGTCGGCGCCCGCGAGAACAACCTGCGCGGCATCGACGTGGCCTTCCCGCTCGGCGTGCTCACCTCCATCACCGGTGTCTCCGGATCCGGCAAGTCGACCCTAGTCAACGACATTCTCGCGACGGTCATGGCCAACAAGCTCAACGGCGCGCGGCAGGTGCCCGGCCGGCACACCCGCGTCAACGGGCTCGACCAGCTCGACAAGCTCGTGCAGGTGGACCAGTCGCCGATCGGCCGTACCCCGCGGTCGAATCCGGCCACCTACACGGGCGTGTTCGACAAGATCCGCACCCTGTTCGCCGCGACCACCGAGGCGAAGGTGCGCGGCTATCAGCCGGGCCGGTTCTCGTTCAACGTCAAGGGCGGCCGATGCGAGGCCTGCTCGGGTGACGGCACGCTCAAGATCGAGATGAACTTCCTGCCCGACGTGTACGTGCCGTGCGAGGTGTGCCACGGGGCCCGCTACAACCGCGAGACCCTCGAGGTGCACTACAAGGGCAAGACCATCGCCGAGGTGCTGGACATGCCCATCGAGGAGGCCGCCGAGTTCTTCGAGCCGGTCACCTCGATCCACCGCTACCTGCGCACCCTTGTCGACGTCGGCCTCGGATACGTGCGCCTGGGCCAGCCGGCCCCGACCCTTTCGGGGGGCGAGGCGCAGCGCGTCAAGCTCGCCGCGGAGCTGCAGAAGCGGTCGACGGGCCGCACCGTGTACGTGCTGGACGAGCCGACCACCGGTCTGCACTTCGAGGACATCCGCAAGCTGCTCGGCGTGATCAACGGGCTCGTCGACAAGGGCAACACGGTGATCGTGATCGAACACAATCTCGACGTGATCAAGACGGCGGACTGGATCATCGACATGGGCCCCGAAGGGGGCTCCGGCGGCGGCACCGTCGTCGCGCAGGGCACGCCCGAGGACGTCGCGACGGTCGAGGGCAGCTACACCGGCACGTTCCTGCGCGAGGCGCTCGCCGAGTCCGTCGCCCAGGAGCCCGCGCCCGCCCGCAAGCCGGCGCGCAAGCGCGCGCCGCGGAAGGTGGCGGCCGCGAGCTGACCTCGGCGCCGACGCGCCGCGGACCGCGAAGGGGGATGGGGTGGCACGGACGTTCTCCGGTGGTCGTGTCCGCGGGATCGTCGCCGCGCTCGTGACGGCGATGCTGCTCACGGCCGGGGTTGCGGCGGCCCGGCCCGCAGGCAGCGAGGCGGACCCGCCGGGCACCGTCGTCCGGGTCGATCCGTTGCCGCGGCAGTGGTGGCTGCCGGGTGCGTCCGCCGCGTCGGTGCTCACCTACCGCACCACCGGACCGCGCGGGGTGCCGGCCCTGAGCACCGGCGCGGTCTTCGTGCCGTCGGGCGCCGCGCCCACCGGCGGCTGGCCGGTGGTGTCGTGGGGACACGGCGCGGTCGGAATCGCGGACCGGTGCGCCCCCACCGTCGACGGCCGCATCGACAACGGATACCTGGCGCACTGGCTCGCCCAGGGATACGCGGTCGTCGCCACCGACTACCCCGGTCTCGGCACCCCCGGCCTCCACGCCTACCTCGACGGGCCGTCGGAGGCCCACGCCCTGATCGACATGGTGCGCGCCGCGCGGGCGGTGGAACCGTCCCTCGGGTCCCGCTGGGTCGCACTCGGCCAGTCGCAGGGCGGTCAAGCCGCGATGGTCGCGGCCTCCCTCGCGACCCGGTACGCACCCGAGCTCGACTACCGCGGCGCCGTCGCGCTGGGCGTGCCGTCGAACATCGAGCACCTCGTGCCGTTCGGTGACCCGCGCCTTCCGCCGCTGCCGCTGACCGGCACCACCGTGTTCATCGCCTACCTGCTGGCCGGGATGCGCGCGACCCGCCCCGACGTCGACGTCGACCGCTTCCTCAGCCCGCGGGGCCGCGAGGTCCTCGCCCGGCTCGAGGACCTGTGCTACCAGGAGGCGGCGGCCGAGGTCGGGGATCTGTCGATCGGCGACCTGCTGGCGCGACGCACCGACGATCCGGCCCTGGTCCGGGCCGCCCGCGACATGCTCGAGATCCCCACCCGCGGCTACGACCGTCCACTGTTCCTCGGCCAGGGCCTGACGGACACCGTCACCCCGGCGCCGTTCACGTTCAAGCTCGTCGCCGACCTGACCGCGGCCGGGGAGCGGTTCGTGTTCCGGTCGTATCCCGTCGGCCACCTGGAGACGATGCGGGCGTCCCTGGACGACGTCACAGCGTTCGTTGAGGACCTGTTCGCCGCGGGCCGGTAGCGAGCGACCGCGTCAGCGGCGCCCCGCCGTATCGATCGTCGCCGTATCGATCGCCGCCGCGAGATCGGCGGGACGGGACCACATCGGCCAGTGACCGGTCGGCAGGTCGACGTACTCCACGTCGGTCAACCGGCCGAGCTCGGACGCCACCGGATGCCCCGACTGCGCCATCCGCGGGATCGCCCCGGACGGGAAGCTGCTGCACACGACGGTGGTCGGCACCCTCAGGCGGGCGTCGTCGTGCAGGGCGAGCGGAGTCCGCGCCGGACCGGCCGGATGCGGCACCGCCCGCTCCCGGAACCGCTGCAGCGCAGCGTCGTCGAGCCCGTGCAGGCTGTTGCCGTCGGCTTCGAGCTCCGCCCACGGCGGTAGCGGGATCTCCGCCACGGCGGCATCGAGATCCGGTCGCAGTGCAGCGGCATCCGGCAGCGGACCGGAGTCGACGTACAGCAGGCGGGCCACGTCCGTCGGGACCCGGTCCGACGCCGCGTACGCGACCGGGCCGGCGCCGCTGTGCGCGACGACGATCGCACCGCCCGCCACCGCATCCACGACGGCACCGACGTGGTCGTCGAGGGTGATGCCGGAGCGGTCGGTCCGGACGGACCCGAGCCCGGGCAGAGTCAGGGCGTCGACCCTGTGCCCCCGCGCCCGCAGGTCCTCGGCGACGGCCTCCCATGCCCATGCGCCGAGCCAGAATCCGGGAACGAGGATCACGTGTGCGCCCACGACACCCATCCTCGGGGATGCAGGCGACGGTGCGGGTCACCGACACGGTCGTTGCCGGAACGACATTGTTCAACCGGGCGCAAACCCCGCGAAACTCCGCGCCCCTACGGTGGGCGCATGACCGGTGCGCACGGCGACCTCGCGGCCCTCGCCGCCGCGCTCGACGAGCTGCGGGACGGGCTCGTCGCCGCCGCGGACGCCGACGAGCGCTGGGCCCAGGCCCACCCCGCTCACCGGCCCGGCGCGGAGAACCTGGCGCACTACGTCGCCCTGCGGCGCCGGGACATCCGCGACCTGCAGTCCGACCTCGCCGCGTGGGGGCTCTCGTCCCTGGGGCGCGCCGAGGCCCACGTGCTGGCCTCCGTCGACGCGGTGCGCCGGGCCGTGGGCAGCCTCGCCGACCTGCCCGAGATCGATGCCCGGCCCTGTCCGGTCGATTTCGTCACCGGCGAGCGCCTGCTCGAACGCCACGCCACCGCACTGCTCGGTCCCGTCCACGGCGGCCGCCGGACCCGCATCATGGTGACGCTGCCGAGCGAGGCGGCCACCGACGCCGAACTCGTCCACCGGATCGTCGGCGCCGGCGCCGAACTCGTCCGGATCAACTGCGCGCACGACGGCCCGGACGCGTGGGCCGCCATGATCGACCACGTGCGCCGCGCCGAACGGGCCCACGGCCGGCACGTCGCCGTCACCATGGACCTCGCCGGCCCGAAGCTGCGCACGGGCCCCGTCGCGCCCGGTCCCGCGGTCGTGCACGCCAAACCCGAACGGGACGCGCTCGGCCGCACCGTCGCACCCGTCCAGGTGCGGCTCACCCGCCCGGGCCCCGCGGCCGCCGCGGGCGAGGTCGTCGTCCCCGTCACCGACGAGTTGTGGCTGGCCCGTCGCCGACCCGGCGACCGCATCGCCTTCCGCGACACCCGCGGCTCCAAGCGCATGCTGGTCGTCACCGGCACCGCCGCCGGTGACGTGCGCACCGAGCTGACCGACACCGCCTACCTCGTGCCCGGCACCCGGCTGACCGCGCACGGCGACGCCACCGCCGTCGCGGCCCTCCCGCCGCGCGAACGGCGGCTCACCCTGCACGTCGGCGACGAGCTGATCCTGGATCCGGACCTCACGCCCGCCGACCCCGACGCCCACCCGCCCCGCATCGGCTGCACCCTGCCCCGGGTGTTCGAGGACACCCGGATCGGGCACCGGATCTTCTTCGACGACGGCCGGATCGGGGGGATCGTCGAGGAGGCCGCTCCGGGGCGGCTGCGGATCCGCATCACCGACGCGGATCTGCGCGGCTCCCGGCTGGGGACGGCCAAGGGCATCAACCTGCCCGACACCGAGCTGCGGCTGCCGGCGCTCACCGACGAGGACCTGGACCGGTTGCCGTTCGTGGTCGCGCACGCGGACGCGGTCAGCCTGTCCTTCGTGCGCAGTGCCGCCGACGTCGCGCGCCTGCAGGACCGGCTCGCCGAACTCGGCGGCGCGCGGCTCGGGGTGATCCTCAAGGTGGAGACGGTGGCGGGGTTCGAGAACCTGCCGTCCATCCTGTTCGCGGCCCTGCACTCGCCGCGGGTCGGCGTGATGATCGCGCGCGGCGACCTCGCCGTCGAGGCCGGTTACGGCCGGCTGGCCGAGGTGCAGGAGGAGATCCTGTGGGTGTGCGAGGCGGCGCACGTCCCGGTGATCTGGGCGACGCAGGTCCTCGACACCCTCGCCCGGACCGGCCGGCCGTCGCGCGCGGAGATCACCGACGCCGCGGCGTCGGGCCGGGCCGAGTGCGTGATGCTCAACAAGGGCCCGTACGTCGACCACGCGGTGCGCTTCCTCGACGACGTGCTGGGCCGGATGGCCGACCACCAACGCAAGAAGGACTCGCTGCTGCGGCGCCTGCGGGCCTGGGAGGAGCCGGGCGTGCCGCTGCGCTGAGACCGGGGTGGCCGAGGCCGGGTCAGAAGACCGGGCCGGTGTACTTCTCGCCCGGGCCCTTGCCCGGCTCGTCCGGGTAGGCCGACGCCTCCCGGAAGGCCCGCTGCAGCGCCTGCAGCCCCTCGCGCAGCGGCCCGGCGTGCGGGCCGAGGTACTCCACGGACGCGGTGACCAGCCCGGCGAGGGCGGTGATCACCCGGCGCGCCTCGTCCAGGTCGCGGTGGGTGCCGGCCTCGGGATCCTCGTCGGCCAGGCCGAGCTTCTCGGCGGCGGAACTCATGAGCATCACGGCGGCGCGGCTGATCACCTCGACGGCCGGGATCTCGCCCAGGTGCCGGACGTCACCGGCCACGGTCGGATCGGGGGTGTCGGTCATGGGTCCACGATCCCACCCGCGCCTCGCTGCCGCTGGGGCGGGTCGGGCCGCGGCCGGCGATTCGATCGACGGCCCGAAGTTTGCTAAGCTGTGAGTTACGACCGTCCGCGTGCTCTGCGCGTGGGCAGCAAAGTGGAGTCCGACTCCCACCTCTGCGCGGCACATGACCTGGTCATGACCTTCGCTCAGTGGTCCGGTCCGCCGCCCACCGGGGTATCCGGGGAGCGTGCACCCCGAGTGATCGGGGGACGAGAGCGCACGGCCTTCGCGTCGTGGGGTCCGTCGGGCCGGTCGGTATTCGGACCCCGCCCGGTGCGCAAGCACCGTCGGCGGGGTTTTTCGTCGGAAGTCGGCCCCATGTGCTGCGGCGCGGTCACCCGGACCGCACCGCTCTACCTAGGAGGCCCCATCAGCGCTGAGACCCGCATCAACGAACGCATCCGAGTTCCCGAGGTCCGACTCGTCGGACCGGGTGGGGAACAGGTCGGAATCGTGCGTGTTGAAGATGCACTCCGCCTGGCATTCGAAGCCGATCTCGATCTGGTCGAGGTGGCCCCTGACGCCCGTCCGCCGGTCTGCAAGATCATGGACTACGGCAAGTTCAAGTACGAGGCTGCCCAGAAGGCGCGCGAGTCGCGCAAGAACCAGCAGCTGACCGTGATCAAGGAGCAGAAGCTCCGGCCGAAGATCGACGACCACGACTACGAGACCAAGAAGCGCAACGTGGTGCGCTTCCTCGAGGCGGGGTCGAAGGTCAAGGTGACGATCATGTTCCGCGGCCGCGAGCAGTCCCGCCCCGAGCTCGGGTTCCGGCTGCTGCAGCGCCTCGGCGCCGACGTCGCCGATCTCGGCTTCATCGAGACCGCCCCCAAGCAGGACGGTCGGAACATGACCATGGTCCTGGCCCCGCACAAGGGCGCCAAGACCCGCGCCAAGGCGCAGGAGACCGCCCAGGCCTCCGTCGCCAGGCCGGCTCCTGCCGCGGACAAGCCCGCGGCAGGCGACGGCACCGCGTAGCTCCGCCGGTCGACCGGGCTCACCGCCCGGCCGGCCGCTGCGCGCAAGCCGGACGAACACGAGTAAATCCCCGACGAACTGAGGACTCCATGCCCAAGTCGAAGACCCACAGCGGCACCGCGAAGCGATTCAAGGTGTCCGGCAGCGGAAAGATCCTGCGCCAGAAGGCCGGCCGCCGCCACCTGCTCGAGCACAAGTCCTCCCGGGTGACGCGTCGCCTCGACGGCAAGGCCGCCGTCTCCGACGTCGACGCCCCGCGCGTCAAGCGCATGCTCGGCATCTGAGCTTCTTTCCCCGACCGACCCCCGGGGGCGATCGACTGCCCCCCGAGATTGACAGGACATATCAGTGGCACGCGTGAAGAGGGCCGTCAACGCCCAGAAGAAGCGCCGTTCGATCCTCGAGGCTTCCAAGGGCTACCGCGGGCAGCGCTCGCGTCTGTACCGCAAGGCCAAGGAACAGCAGCTCCACTCGCTGACCTACGCCTACCGCGACCGTCGCGCGCGCAAGGGTGACTTCCGCAAGCTGTGGATCAGCCGCATCAACGCCGCTGCCCGCGCCAACGACATCACCTACAACCGCTTCATCCAGGGCCTGAAGGCCGCGGGTGTCGAGGTGGACCGCAAGATCCTCGCCGAGCTCGCCGTCTCCGACGCCGAGGCGTTCGCCGGCCTGGTCGCCGTGGCCAAGGCCGCGCTGCCCGCCGACGTCAACGCGCCGGCCGACGCCGCCTGAGCGCAGCGCGAACGCCGAGACGACGCTGAACGACCGACCAGCACAGGAACGACCCGTGGACCCGCTCACCGAGCGCACCCCACGGGTCGTTTCTGCTGTCAAACTCCTGCGCACCTCCGACCGCCGCAAGGCCGGCCGTTTCCTCGCCGAGGGCGAGAACTCCGTCGGCGAGGCCCTCACGACCGCCGTCGTGCACGAGGTGTTCGTCACCGAGGCCGCCGCCGCCCGCTACCCCGATCTGCTCGGCGCCGCCCGGCGCCGACACGTGCGGGTCTCCACCGTCACCGAGCGCGCGGCCGCCCGGCTGTCGGACACCGTCACCCCGCCCGGCATCGTCGCCGTGTGCGATCTGCTCGACGTGCCGCTCGCCCGGGCCCTGACCCCGCCGCCGCGGCTGCTCGCCGTGCCCGTCGAGATCGCCGAGCCCGGCAACGCCGGCACCGTCATCCGCGTGGCCGACGCGGTCGGCGCCGACGCGGTGGTCCTCGCCGGCGACAGCGTCGACCCGCACAACGGCAAGTGCGTCCGCGCCTCCGCGGGCAGCGTGTTCCACCTCCCGCTCGCCCGTGAACGCGACACCGGCACCGTCCTCGACGCGCTCGCCGCCGCCGGACTCCAGGTGCTCGCCACCGCCGCCGACGGCGAGGTCGATCTCGACGAGGCCGACGAGCTGCTCGCCGCCCCCACGGCGTGGCTGTTCGGCAACGAGGCCCACGGCCTCGACCCGGCGGTCGCGGCGCGGGCCGACCACCGGGTGCGCATCCCCATCCGCGGCCGCGCCGAATCGTTGAACCTTGCCACCGCCGCGTCGATCTGCCTGTACGCAAGCGCCCGCGTGCAGCATCGCGCCGACAGGGCCGTGCCCTAGCGCGGCCCGGCCATCGCCTAGGATTTGGGTGCTGCGCTGGCGCGATCCGTTCGACGCCGAACGTGGCACCACACCCACCGTTCGCCCGAAGAAGGAGTTGCACCGGTCGTGGCCAAGAATGAGGGCGGCACCCCGCCGGCAGTCGATCCGAGCGCCCTGAGCGAGGAGTCGCTCGCCGCGTCCACGCAGGCCGCGCTGGCCGCGTTCGCCGCCGCCCCCGACCTCGACGCGCTCGCGCAGGCCAAGATCGACCACCTCGGCGACAAGGCCCCCGTCTCCCTCGCCAAGCGCGCCCTGGGCGGCCTGCCCGGCAACCAGCGCGCCGACGCCGGCAAGCGGGTCAACGCGGCCCGCGGCGCGGTCACCGCAGCCTTCGACGAACGCCGCACCGAGCTCCTCGCCGAGCGCGACGCCGCGGTCCTCGTCGCCGAGGCCATCGACGTCACCCTGCCCGCCAACCGCCGGCCCGCCGGCGCGCGGCACCCGATCACGATCATCTCCGACCAGATCGCCGACGTGTTCGTCGGCATGGGCTGGGAGGTGGCCGAGGGCCCCGAGGTCGAAACCGAGCACTTCAACTTCGACGCGCTGAACTTCCTGCCGGACCACCCCGCCCGCACGATGCAGGACACCTTCCACATCGCGCCGGAGGGCTCACGGCAGGTGCTGCGCACCCACACCTCGCCGGTGCAGGTGCGCACCATGCTGCACCGCGACATCCCGATCTACGTGGTGTGCCCCGGCCGCACCTTCCGCACCGACGAGCTCGACGCCACCCACACCCCGGTGTTCTCGCAGATCGAGGGCCTGGCCGTGGACAAGGGGCTGACCATGGCCCACCTGCGCGGCACCCTGGACGCGTTCGCCCGTGCCCTGTTCGGACCCGAGACCCGAACCCGGATGCGCCCGAACTACTTCCCGTTCACCGAGCCGTCCGCCGAGGTGGACGTGTGGTTCCCGAACAAGAAGGGCGGTGCCGGCTGGGTCGAATGGGGCGGCTGCGGCATGGTCAACCCCAACGTGCTGCGCGCGAGCGGCATCGACCCCGACGAGTACACCGGCTTCGCGTTCGGGATGGGCCTCGAGCGCACCCTGCAGTTCCGCAACGGCATCTCCGACATGCGCGACATCGTCGAGGGCGACGTCCGATTCACCATGCCCTTCGGCGTGCAGGGCTGACGCCGCCCGACCCGAGACCCGACCACCGAACCGACCGAAAGAGCTGAGCACAAGTGCGAGTAGCGCAGTCCTGGCTGACCGAGATCCTGCAGCGGGCCACCCCCGAGTGGAACGTCACCGCCGAGGAACTCGATGCGGGATTCGTCCGGGTCGGACTCGAGGTGGAGGAGGTCGACACCCTCGCGCGCCTCGACGGCCCCCTCGTCGTCGGCCGCGTCCTCGAGATCACCGAGCTCACCGAGTTCAAGAAGCCCATCCGCTTCTGCCAGGTCGAGGTGGGCGAAGACGCCCCGCGCGGCATCGTGTGCGGCGCCCGCAACTTCACCGAGGGCGACCTCGTGGTCGTCGCGCTGCCCGGCGCGGTGCTGCCCGGCGGCTTCGCCATCGCCTCCCGCAAGACCTACGGCAGGGTCTCCGACGGGATGATCTGCTCCGTCGCCGAGCTCGGCATCGGCAAGGACCACTCCGGCATCCTCGTCCTCGAGGAGGGCACCGCCGAACCGGGTACCGACGCCAACGACCTGCTCGGCCTCGGCGACACCGTCATCGAGCTGAACATCACCCCCGACCGCGGCTACTGCTTCTCGCTGCGGGGCCTGACCCGCGAACTCGCGTGCGGCTTCGACCTCGAGTTCGCCGACCCCGCGCACGTCGTGCCCAATCCGGCCGACGGCGGCCAGGCCTACCCGATCCGGCTCGAGCCGGAGACCGACGCCACCCGCTTCGCCGCCCGCAAGGTCACCGGCATCGACCCCAAGGCCGTGTCCCCGTGGTGGCTGCAGCGGCGGCTGCTGCTGTCCGGCATCCGCCCGATCTCCCCGGCCGTCGACGTGACCAACTACGTGCTGCTCGAACTCGGCCAGCCGCTGCACGCCTTCGACGCCGCCACCCTCCAGGGTGAGCTCGTCGTGCGGCGCGCGAAGGCGGGGGAGAAGCTGACCACCCTCGACGGCATCGAACGCGACCTCGACCCCGAGGACGTCGTCATCACCGACGACTCCGGCGTGATCTCCCTGGCCGGGATCATGGGCGGCGTCGCCACCGAGGTGAGCGGCACCACCACCGACGTCCTCCTCGAGGCCGCCACCTGGGATCCGCTGGCCGTGTTCCGGAGCGCGCGGCGCCACAAGCTGGTCAGCGAGGCGGGCAAGCGGTTCGAGCGCAACGTCGACCCCGAAGTGGCGCTGCCGGCGCTGGACCGGGCCGCGTCGCTGCTCGTGGAGATCGCCGGTGGCCGCGTCGAGCCGGTCCTGACCGACATCTCGGTCCCCGTCGAGCCGGTCTCGATCCGCATGGACATCGACCTGCCCGACCGCATGGCCGGGGTCGCCTACCCGACCGGCACCGCCGCCCGCCGGCTCACCCAGATCGGATGTGGCGTCGAGGTCGGCGTCGGCCCGGACGGGCACGGCCAGCTGGTGGTCACGCCGCCCACGTGGCGACCCGACCTGCGCCAGCCGGCCGACCTGGTGGAGGAGGTGCTGCGGCTCGAGGGACTCGAGCAGATCCCGTCCGTGCTCCCCGCCGCCCCCGCCGGCCGCGGACTGACCCCGAGCCAGAAGCGCCGCCGCGCCGTGGGCCGCGCCCTGGCCGCCGACGGCCACGTCGAGGTCCTCGCCCCCGTCTTCCTGCCGGCGCACGTGTTCGACACGTGGGGTCTCGACGCCGACGACCCGCGCCGCACCACCACCAAGGTTCTCAACCCGCTCGAGGCCGACCGCCCCGAGCTGGCGACGACGCTGCTGCCCGGCCTGCTCGAGGTGCTCGCCCGCAACGTCTCCCGTGGCCAGCGCGACCTGTCGCTCTATGCGATCGCGCAGGTCGTCCTGCCCGGACCCGGCACCCGGCCCGTGCCGCCGCTGCCGGTGGACCGGCGTCCCACCGACGAGCAGATCGCGCTGCTCGAAGGATCGCTGCCCGCGCAGCCCGTCCATGTCGGGGCGGTGCTGTGCGGCCTGCGGGAGCCCGCCGGGCCGTGGGGCCCGGGCCGGCCCGCGGACGCGACCGACGCGTTCGCCGCGGCGGAGACCGTCGCGGCCGCCGCCGGTGTGCGGCTGCAGCGCCGCGCGGCGCAGTACCTGCCCTGGCATCCGGGCCGCTGCGCCGAGCTGCTCGTCGACGGTGTCGTCGTCGGCCATGCCGGCGAGCTGCACCCGGCGGTGCTCGAGCGCGGCGGCCTGCCCGCCCGCACGTGCGCGTTCGAACTGGACCTCGACGCGCTGCCGATCATGGAGTCGCTGCCGGCGCCCAAGGTCTCCCCGTTCCCCGCCGTCCTGCAGGACGTCGCCGTCGTCGTGGCCAAGGAGGTCCCGGCCGCCGACGTCGAGGAAGCGCTGCGCGCGGGTGGCGGCGAGCTGCTCGAGGACATTCGCCTGTTCGACGTGTTCGAGGGGGCGCAGGTCGGGGAGGGCCGCAAGTCGCTCGCCTTCGCGCTGCGGTTCCGGGCGGCAGACCGCACGCTCACGGAGGACGAGGCCAGCGCCGCCCGCGCCGCCGCCGTCGCGTCGGCGTCCGCCGCCGTCGGTGCCGAACTGCGGCACTGACCCGGGCCTGCGGACGTAGCCTGGGAGCATGACCACGGATCCGTCGTCCCCCGACCCCGACGCTCCGGACGCGCCCGTGCCCGACGTCACCCCGGCCGAGCCCGGTTCTCCGTCGGTCCCGGACGTGACACCGGCGGAACCGGGCTCGCCGTCGGTGCCGGACGTCCCGCCGTCCCCGGTCGGGCCGGACGTGACACCCGCCGAGGGGGCGGCCGCCGGTTACACCTCGGCCGGAGTGCCCACGTTCGACTCGGTGCGTGAGAAGATCGAACGCCGCGCAGGCACGGCGATCGGTGCGGAGGAACTCGCCCGCGAGAGCGCGGCGGGGCGCACGCTCGAGGAACAGTTCGACGAGCGCCGACGGGCCGCCGCCGACAAGCTGACCGAGATCCGCCGTTCGCTGGCCGAGGGGTGAGCCGGTCCGGTCCGACCCACCCGTATGAATGAAGTTGCATGATGATGCATAATCAATCGTATGGGTAACTCACCGGAATTCACGGCGACCGCACAGTCACCGATTCGGGTCGCCGTCGCGGGGGCCAGCGGGTACGCGGGCGGCGAAATCCTGCGCCTGCTTCTCGGTCATCCCGCCTATCAGGACGGCCGGCTCGTCGTCGGCGCGCTCACCGCCGGCGGCAACGCCGGCGCGACGCTCCGCGAGTTCCATCCCCACCTGCTTCCGCTGGCCGACCGCATCCTCGGCGCCACCGATCTCGACACCCTGGCCGGCCACGACGTCGTGTTCCTCGGCCTGCCCCACGGCCACTCCGCCGTCATCGCCGAGCAACTGCCCGACACCACCGTCGTCATCGACTGCGGCGCCGACTTCCGTCTGTCCGAGTCGGCCGACTGGGAACGCTGGTACGGCGGCGACCACGCAGGAACCTGGCCCTACGGCATGCCCGAGCTGCCCGGCAAGCGTGAGCACCTGATCGGCGCCACCCGCATCGCGGTCCCCGGGTGCTATCCCACGTCGGCCACCCTCGCCCTGGCCCCCGCCGTCGCGGCCGGCATCGTCGAGCCGAGGGTCCAGGTCGTCGCCGTGTCCGGCACCTCCGGCGCCGGCAAGTCCCCCAGGGTCGACCTCCTCGGCTCCGAGGTGATGGGCTCGGTGCGGGCCTACGGCGTCGGCGGAGCGCACCGGCACACGCCGGAGATCAAGCAGAACCTCGCCGCCCTGACCGACGCCGCCGTGACCGTCTCCTTCACCCCCGTGCTGGCGCCGATGCCCCGCGGCATCCTCGCGACCTGCACAGCCCCCACCACGGCCACCGCCGACGAGGCCCGGGCCGTGTACGAGAAGGCCTACGCCGACGAGCCGTTCGTCCAGGTGCTGCCCGAAGGGGTGCTGCCCACCACCGGTGCGGTGCTCGGCTCCAACGCCGTGCAGCTCGCCGTCACCGTCGACCCCGACGCCGGCGTCCTCGTCGCCATCGCCGCGCTCGACAACCTGACCAAAGGCACCGCCGGCGCGGCGGTGCAGTCCATGAACCTGGCACTCGGCCTGCCCGAGACCGCCGGCCTGTCCACCGTGGGAGTCGCCCCGTGAGCATCGACAGACACTCCACCGACGAGCACGTCTACGTCGACGCCGTCGACATCGCCGGCGGACGCCTGATCCGCACCCAGGGCGTCACGTCGCCCGCCGGGTTCCGCGCCGCGGGCATCCCCGCCGGCATCAAGGCCTCCGGCAACCCGGACCTCGCGCTGGTCTTCAACGAGGGTCCGGAGCTGACCGCCGCCGGCGTGTTCACCACCAACAAGATCAAGGCCGCACCCGTGCTGTGGTCGCAGCAGGTCCTCACCTCCGGCGCCCTGCGCGCGGTGATCCTGAACAGCGGCGGCGCCAACGCCTGCACCGGCCCCGGCGGGTTCCAGGACACCCACGCCACCGCGGAGAAGGTCGCCGAAACCCTCAGCAACTGGGGCACCGAGACCGGTGCGGGCGAGATCGCCGTGTGCTCTACCGGGCTCATCGGCGACCGGCTGCCCATGGGCAAGGTCCTCGCCGGCGTGGAGGAGATCGTCCACGAACTCGCCGGCGGCATCTCCGGCGGCACCGACGCCGCCTACGCCATCATGACCACCGACACGGTGCCCAAGCAGGCGGCCCTGCACCACGCCGACAAGTGGAACGTCGGCGGCATGGCCAAGGGCGCCGGCATGCTCGCCCCCGCTCTGGCCACCATGCTGTGCGTCGTCACCACCGACGCCGTCGCCACCGCCGAGCAGCTCGACCGCGCCCTGCGCGCCGCCACCCGGCTGACATTCGACCGCCTCGACGTCGACGGGTCCACCTCCACCAACGACACCGTGCTGCTGCTCGCGTCCGGTGCCAGCGGCATCGCCCCCACCCAGGAACAGCTCGACGCCGCCGTCCTCGCGGTGTGCGACGACCTCGCCGGGCAGATGATGGCCGACGCCGAGGGCGTCACCAAGCGGGTCACCGTCACCGTCCGCGGCGCCGCAAGCGAACAGGACGCCCTCGTCGGCGCGCGCACCGTCGCGCGCGACAACCTCGTCAAGACCGCCCTGTTCGGTTCCGACCCCAACTGGGGTCGCGTCCTCGCCGCGATCGGCATCGCCCCGATCGACCTCGACCCGAACCGCATCTCCGTCACGTTCAACGGCTCCCCGGTGTGCATCGACGGTGTCGGCGCCCCCGGCGCCCGCGAGGTCGACCTCTCCGGCCCCGACATCGCCCTCGACATCGACCTCGGCGTCGGCGACGCCGAGGTGACCATCCGCACCACCGACCTCTCCCACGGCTACGTCGAAGAGAACTCGGCCTACTCGTCATGACCGGAACCGATATGGCCACCGATCCCATCGCGCAGCTCACCGCCCACCAGAAGGCGTACGTCCTCGCCGAGGCCCTGCCGTGGCTGCAGAAGTTCCGCGGCAAGATCGTCGTGGTCAAGTACGGCGGCAACGCCATGATCGACGACGACCTCAAGCGCGCCTTCGCCGCCGACATGGCGTTCCTGCGCACCGTCGGCGTCCATCCCGTCGTCGTCCACGGCGGCGGACCGCAGATCAACGCCATGCTGAAGCGACTGGGCATGGCAGGGGAGTTCCGCGGTGGTTTCCGCGTCACCACCCCCGAGGTGATGGACGTCGTCCGCATGGTGCTGTTCGGCCAGGTCGGCCGCGAACTCGTCGGCCTGATCAACGCCCACGGCCCGTACGCCGTCGGCATCTCCGGCGAGGACGCCCACCTCTTCACAGCCACCCGCCGCACGGTCGTCGTCGACGGCGAGGACACCGACATCGGTCTCGTCGGCGACGTCACTACCGTGGACCCCGCCGCCGTCCACGACCTCATCGCGGCCGGCCGCATCCCCGTCGTCTCCACCATTGCCCCCGATGACGACGGCGTGGTCCACAACATCAACGCCGACACCGCCGCCGCCGCCCTCGCCGAGGCCCTCGGCGCGGAGAAGCTCGTGGTCCTCACCGACGTCGAGGGCCTCTACACCGATTGGCCCGACCGCAGTTCCCTCGCCACCAGCATCGACGCCGACGCCCTGGCCGATCTGCTGCCGTCCCTCGACGCCGGCATGGTCCCGAAGATGGAGGCCTGCCTGCGGGCCGTCCGCGGCGGCGTGCCCACCGCCCACGTCATCGACGGACGCCAGCCGCACTCGGTGCTGCTCGAACTCCTCACCGAGGAAGGCATCGGCACGATGGTCACTCCCACCCACCCCCGGACGACCGCACCCACCCAGGAAGGCACCTCATGACCGGCACCTCCGAACTCCAGCAGCGCTGGGCCGGGTCGCTGATGAACAACTACGGCGTCCCCAAGGTCGCCCTCGTCGCCGGCGACGGTGCCGTCGTCACCGACGCCGACGGCAAGCAGTACCTCGACCTGCTCGGCGGCATCGCCGTCAACGCCCTCGGTCACCGCCATCCCGCCATCCGCGAGGCCGTCACCGCGCAACTCGACACGCTCGGCCACGTGTCCAACCTCTACGCCAGCGGACCCGTCGTCGAACTCGCCGAGCGTCTCCTCGCGCACTTCGGGCACCCCGGCCGGGCGTTCTTCTGCAACTCCGGCACCGAAGCCAACGAGGCTGCGTTCAAGCTCGCCCGGCTCACCGGACGCCCCAAGATCATCGCCGCCGAGAAGGCCTTCCACGGCCGCACCATGGGCGCCCTGGCACTCACGGGCCAGCCCGACAAGCGCGCCCCGTTCGAACCCATGCCCCCCGGCGTCGAATTCGTCCCCTACGGCGACGCGGACGCCCTCGACGCCGCCGTCGACGAGAACACCGCCGCCGTGTTCCTCGAACCGATCATGGGGGAGTCCGGCGTCGTCGTGCCCCCCGAGGGCTACCTGGCCCACGCCCGCCGCATCACCGCCGAACGCGGGGCGCTGCTCGTCCTCGACGAGGTGCAGACCGGCATCGCCCGCACCGGCACGTTCTTCGCCCACCAGGCCGTCGGCATCGTGCCCGACGTGATGACCCTCGCCAAGGGGCTCGGCGGTGGCCTGCCCATCGGCGCCGTCGTCGCCACCGGACCGGCCGCCGACTTCTTCCAGCCCGGCAAGCACGGCACCACCTTCGGCGGCAACCCGGTGTGCGCCGCCGCCGCGCTCGCCGTCCTGCGCACCATCGACGAACAGCACCTGCTCGCCCACGTCGACGCCGTCGGCAAATCCATCGCCACCGGCATCGAAGCGCTCGGGCACCCCCTCGTCGACCACGTCCGAGGCGCCGGCCTGCTGCTCGGCATCGTCCTCACCGACACCAAGGCACCCGCCGTCGAAGCGGCCGCCCGGGACGCCGGCTATCTCGTCAACGCCGCCGCCCCCGACGTCATCCGCCTCGCGCCGCCGCTGATCCTCACCCAGGAACAGGCCGACGGGTTCGTCGCGACGCTGCCCTGCGTGCTCGACGCCGCCCAGCAGGAAGGAAACTAGACCCATGGTGAAGCACTTCCTCAAGGACGACGACCTCACGCCCGCGCAGCAGAGCGAGGTCCTCGACCTCGCCGCGGCCCTGAAGAAGGCCCCGTTCTCGGCCCGTCCCCTCGAGGGCCCGCGCGGCGTCGGAGTCATCTTCGAGAAGAACTCGACCCGCACCCGCTTCTCCTTCGAGATGGGTATCGCCCAGCTCGGCGGCCACGCCGTCGTCGTCGACGGCCGCACCACCCAGCTCGGACGCGAGGAAACCCTGCAGGACACCGGCCGCGTCCTGTCCCGCTACGTCGACGCCGTCGTCTGGCGCACCTTCGGCCAGGACCGGCTCCAGGCGATGGCCGAAGGCGCCACCGTGCCCCTCGTCAACGCCCTCTCCGACGAGTACCACCCCTGCCAGGTCCTCGCGGACCTGCTCACCCTCCGCGAGCACAAGGGTGAGCTGCACGGGCTGAAGCTGACCTACCTCGGCGACGGTGCCAACAACATGGCGCACTCGCTGCTGCTCGGCGGTGTCACCGCCGGCATCGACGTCACGATCGCCGCCCCCGCCGGTTTCGTCCCGAACCCCGCCGTCGTGGACGCGGCCCGCGCCCGCGCCGCCGAAACCGGCGCGCGGATCACCCTCACCGAGGACCCGCGCGCCGCCGTCGCCGGCGCCGACGCCCTCGTCACCGACACCTGGACCTCCATGGGCCAGGAGAACGACGGACTCGACCGCGTCGGTCCCTTCCGCCCGTACCAGGTCAACGCCGAGCTGCTCGCGCTCGCCGACCCGAACGCCGTCGTGCTGCACTGCCTGCCCGCCCACCGCGGCGACGAGGTCACCGACGAGGTCCTGGACGGACCGCAGTCGGTGGTGTGGGACGAGGCCGAGAACCGCCTCCACGCACAGAAGGCGCTGCTCGTGTGGCTGCTCGAGCAGCGCGAACGGTAACCGTGAGCAGCGTGGCCGAACCGTCGAGCGGCGCCGGACCGGCCGGCGCCGCCGCGGCCCCGACCCGCGCGGCCCGGCAGGCCCGGATCACCGCGCTCGTCGCCACCCACGCGATCCGCAGCCAGCCGGAACTCGCCGCGCTGCTGGCCGCCGAAGGCATCGAGGTGTCCAACGCCACCCTCTCCCGCGACCTCGAGGAGCTCGGAGCGGTCAAGCTCCGCGGGGCCGACGGCGGGCCCGGCGTGTACGTCGTCCCCGAGGACGGGAGCCCCGTCCGCGGCGTGTCCGGAGGCACCGACCGGCTCTCCCGCCTCCTCGGCGAACTGCTGGTCTCCACCGACTCGAGCGGCAACATCGCCGTGCTCCGCACCCCACCCGGAGCAGCGCACTATCTGGCCAGCGCACTCGATCGGGCATCATTACCCGAAGTGGTCGGCACCATCGCCGGCGACGACACCATCGCGGTGATCGCGCGCGAGCCCCTCACCGGAGCCGACCTCGCCGCGAAGATCGAATCCCTGGCCTGATCCGATCGCGCACCGAGCACCGATAGACGCAAGTTCAATCAAGAAGGAGCACAAACACAATGGCCGATCGCGTCGTACTCGCCTACTCGGGCGGGCTGGACACCTCCGTCGCCATCAGCTGGATCGGCAAGGAGACCGGCAAGGAGGTCGTCGCCGTCGCCATCGATCTCGGCCAAGGCGGCGAGGACATGGAGGTCGTGCGCCAGCGCGCCCTCGACTGCGGCGCGGTCGAATCCGTCGTCGTCGACGCCAAGGACGAGTTCGCGGAGGAGTACTGCCTGCCGACCGTCCAGGCCAACGCCCTCTACATGGACCGCTACCCGCTGGTCTCCGCGATCAGCCGCCCCCTGATCGTCAAGCACATCGTCAAGGCTGCCCGCGATCACGGCGGCACGGTCGTCTCGCACGGTTGCACCGGCAAGGGCAACGACCAGGTCCGCTTCGAGGTCGGCTTCGGCGCCCTCGCCCCCGACCTCGAGGTCATCGCCCCCGTCCGCGACTACGCCTGGACCCGCGAGAAGGCCATCGCCTTCGCCGGCGAGCACAACCTGCCGATCAACGTCACCAAGAAGTCCCCGTTCTCGATCGACCAGAACGTGTGGGGCCGTGCCGTCGAGACCGGCTTCCTCGAGGACCTGTGGAACGCCCCCACCAAGGACGTCTACGACTACACCGAAGACCCCAGCCTCAACTGGCAGGCCCCCGACGAGCTGATCATCACCTTCGAGAAGGGCGTGCCCACCGCGATCGACGGCCGGCCGGTCACCGTGCTCGAGGCCATCCAGGAACTGAACCGCCGCGCCGGCGCCCAAGGCGTCGGCCGCCTCGACATGGTCGAGGACCGCCTCGTCGGCATCAAGAGCCGCGAGATCTACGAGGCCCCCGGCGCTCTCACCCTCATCCACGCCCATCAGGAGCTCGAGCACGTCACCCTCGAACGCGAGCTCGGCCGGTACAAGCGCCGCGTGGAGGAGCGCTGGAGCGAGCTGGTCTACGACGGTCTCTGGTACTCGCCGCTGAAGTACGCGCTCGACGCGTTCGTCCAGAACACCCAGGAGCACGTCTCCGGCGACATCCGGCTCGTCCTGCACGGCGGCCACATCGCCGTCAACGGCCGCCGCAGCGCCGAATCGCTGTACGACTTCAACCTCGCTACCTACGACGAGGGCGACAGCTTCGACCAGTCCAACGCCAAGGGCTTCGTCCAGATCCACGGCCTGTCCTCCAAGGTCGCCGCCAAGCGGGACCTGGGCCTGTAGTCATGACCGCCCACGACGCCGATGGCATCCGGAGTCACGATGCCGAAGGCATCCAGAGTCACGATGCCGAAGGCATCCAGAGTCACGGCACCAACGAGGGCGCCCTGTGGGGCGGCCGGTTCGCATCCGGACCGGCCGCCGCCATGGCGGCACTGAGCAAGTCCACCCACTTCGACTGGGCGCTCGCCCCCTACGACGTCCGGGCCTCCAAGGCGCACGCGCGCGTGCTGCACAAGGCCGGCCTGCTCAGCGAGGCCGACCTCGCCACCATGCTCGACGGCCTCGACCGGCTCGGCGCCGACGTCGCCTCCGGCGCGTTCGCCCCGGCCGAGTCCGACGAGGACGTCCACGGCGCCCTCGAACGTGGGCTCATCGAGCGGGTCGGTCCCGACGTCGGCGGCCGGCTGCGAGCCGGCCGCTCCCGCAACGATCAGGTCGCCACCCTGTTCCGGATGTGGCTGCGCGACGCGGCGCGACGTATCGCCGACGGTGTCCTCGCCGTCGTCGACGCCCTCGCCGACCAGGCCGCCGCGCATCCCGCCGCGGTGATGCCGGGCAAGACCCACCTGCAGGCAGCACAGCCGGTACTGCTCGCGCACCACCTGCTCGCGCACGCCCACCCGCTGCTGCGCGACGTGCAGCGGCTGCGGGACTTCGACGCGCGTGCGGCGGTGTCCCCGTACGGCTCGGGAGCGCTCGCCGGCTCCTCCCTCGGCCTCGACCCCGACGCGATCGCGGCAGAACTGAACTTCGACTCCGCCGCCGAGAACTCGATCGACGCCACCTCCGCGCGCGACTTCGCCGCCGAGGCCGCGTTCGTGTTCGCCATGATCGCGGTCGACCTCTCCCGCATGGCGGAGGAGGTCATCCTCTGGAGCACCCCGGAGTTCGGCTACATCACCCTCGCCGACGAGTGGTCCACCGGATCGTCGATCATGCCGCAGAAGAAGAACCCGGACGTCTCGGAACTGACCCGGGGCAAGGCAGGTCGCCTCATCGGCAACCTCACCGGCCTGCTCGCCACCCTCAAGGCCCAACCGCTGGCGTACAACCGGGACCTGCAGGAGGACAAGGAGCCGGTGTTCGACTCGGTCCTGCAGCTCGAGCTGCTGCTGCCGGCGATCACCGGTCTCGTGTCCACCCTGACCTTCCACACCGATCGTATGGCCCAGTTGGCACCCGCCGGATTCACCCTCGCCACCGACATCGCCGAGTGGATGGTGCGCCAGGGTGTCCCGTTCCGCGTCGCACACGAGGCGGCCGGGGCGTGCGTGCGCGCGGCGGAGGCGCGCGGCGTCGGCCTCGAGGAACTCACCGACGACGAGCTGACGGCGGTCGACCCCGCGCTGACGCCGAAGGTCCGCGAGGTGCTCACCGTGGAGGGCTCCATCGCTTCCCGCAACGCCCGCGGCGGCACCGCGGGCGCCCGGGTAGGTGAACAGCTCGTCGGAGTTCGTGCCGCCGCTCGCGCGCTGCGGGACTGGGTGCGCAGCTGACCGGCCCGCTCGGTGAACAGGGCCATCGCCTCGACGTAATGTGGCAGGCTGTCATTCCTGACAGGGTGGACACACGCAGAACTCGGCGGATGGGAAGAGGTTCGTGGCACTGGGCGGTGGATCGGTGATGGGGCCCCTGCGGCGCGTGGTGGCGACCGCGCAGAACGGCCTCGAGGTGGTCCGTCACGGCGGTCTGGAAACGGGGGCGACACCGTCGCCGTTCCAGATCGTCGAGCGGACCGGCATGTACAGGCTGCGGCACTACTACCCGGAATCCGACGCCGCCGAGAATGCTGCTCCGGTGGTGCTGGTCCCCCCGATGATGATGTCGGCGGACGTCTACGACGTCACCCGCGATACCGGAGCCGTCGGCATCCTGCACTCGATGGGTCTCGACCCCTGGGTGGTCGACTTCGGCTCCCCGGACCGGGAAGAAGGCGGGTGGGACCGCACCCTCACCGACCACATCATCGCCCTCGACGAGATCATCGATCACGTGCACGAATACACCGGCCGGGACATCCACCTGGCCGGGTACTCGCAGGGCGGCATGTTCTGCTATCAGGCCGCGGCCTACCGCCGCAGTCGGCACGTCGCCAGCCTGATCACCTTCGGCAGCCCCGTGGACACCCTGGCCGCCCTGCCGTTCGGGATTCCCGAGGGCGTCGCCGTCCGGGCCGCCGACTTCCTCGCCGACCACGTCTTCAACCGGCTCGCCATCACCGGGTGGATGGCCAAGACCGGCTTCCAGTTCCTCGACCCCGTCAAGACCGTGCGTTCGCGCATCGAGTTCCTCATGCAGCTGCACGACCGGGAAGCCCTCCTGCCGCGCGAACCTCAGCGCCGCTTCCTCGACACGGAGGGGTGGGTGGCCTGGTCCGGTCCTGCAGTGGCCGAGTTGCTTCGCCAGTTCATCGTGCACAACCGCATGGTCAGCGGCGGCTTCGTCATCAACGACCGGGCCGTGAGCCTGGCCGAGATCACTTGCCCCATCCTCGCGTTCGTCGGCGAGGTGGACGACATCGGGCAGCCCCTCGCGGTGCGCGGCATACGCAAGGCCGCCCCCCGGGCTCAGGTGTTCGAATACTCCTTGCGCGCAGGCCATTTCGGGCTCGTCGTGGGCGGCACCGCGGCGCGGCAGACCTGGCCCGCCGTCGGCGAATGGGTGCAGTGGCGGGAAGGGCACGGCGACCGGCCGGTCGGCGTCGGCCGGATGGCGATCCCCGAGCTCCACGCAGAAGGAGAGACCGGGGTGTCCGTCGCGGCCCGCCTCACCCACACCGTCGCCACCATCGCCGAGGTCGGTGTGGAGGTCGGCAAGGGCATCGCCGACCTGGCCTCCGAAACGGTGCGCGGGGCCCGGGAGCTGTCGGGGGAGGCGGCCCGGGCCCTTCCGCGCCTGGCCCGGCTCGGACAGATTCAGCCACGAACCCGCATCTCGCTCGCCGGCGTCCTGACGGAGCAGTGCCGCAAGGGGCCGCACCGCGAGTGCTTCATCTACGAGGACCGCGTCTACACCTTCGCCGACGTCAATCGGCGGATCGACAACGTGGTGCGCGGGCTGGTGCACTCCGGTGTCCGCCCCGCCGCCCACATCGGTGTCCTCATGGACACCCGTCCCAGTGCGATGGCCGCGGTCACGGCCGTCTCCCGCATCGGCGCGGTGTCGGTCCTGCTCCCGCCCGGCCCCGACCTCGACGAGGCCATCCGGTTGGGCGCCGTCCAGAAGATCATCACCGATCCCGAGAACCTCCAGCAGGCGATCGCCACCGGCATCCCGGCCCTGGTCCTCGGTGGTGGCAGCATCCGCGAACTGGACATCCCGGCCGGCGCCGACGTCGTCGATCTCGAACACCTCGACATCACCACGGTCGAACTCCCCGGCTGGTATGCGCCCGACCCCGGCGTCGCGCGCGAACTCGCCTTCCTCCTGTTCACCGGGAGCGGCGACACCCTGGAGATGCGTCAGATCTCCAACCACCGATGGGCGCTCTCGGCCTTCGGCACCGCCACCGCCGCCGCACTGGGGCGTGGTGACACGGTGTATTGCCTTGCCCCGCTTCATCATTCGTCCGGTCTCCTGGTCAGCTTCGGTGGCGCGCTCGCCGGCGGCTGCCGCATAGCCCTGTCCCACGGCCTGGACCCCGCCCGCTTCAGCGAGGAAGTGCACCGCTACGGCGTCACCGTCGTCACCTACACCTGGGCGATGATGCGGGACGTCCTCGACAGCCCGGCACTGCACATCGACGAGATCCACCCCGTCCGCCTCTTCATCGGCTCGGGCATGACGCCCGGCCTGTGGCGGCGGACCCTCGAACGCTTCGCTCCCGCCCAGGTGCTCGAGTTCTATGCCTCCACCGACGGCGAGATCGTCCTGGCCAACGTCTCGGGTGCCAAGATCGGATGCAAGGGACGGCCGCTGCCCGGCAGCGCCGAGGCACGCCTGGCGGCGTGGGACCCGACCACCGGTCGTCTGGTGGAGGACGCGCGGGGCTTCGTCCGCGAGAGCGCCGCCGGCGAGGTCGGCCTCCTGCTCGGCCGGCCCAGCGCGTCGACGGAAGCGCTGCCCGGCGTCATGCGGGGAGTGTTCGAACTCGGCGACGTGTGGGTGCCCACCGAGAACCTCTTCCGACGAGACCAGGACGGTGACTACTGGCTGCTCGACAGCAAGCACAGTGTCATCCGCACCCCGCACGGACCGGTGTACGGCCAGCCGGTGGTGGATGCCCTCGGCGGTATCCCGCGGGTCGATCTCTGCGTCGTATACGGCGTGCGCACCGGAGACACCGAAGTCGCCGTGGCCGCGTGCACCCTGCGCGAGAACCGCGCGCCGAGCGCCGCCGAGATCACGGCGGCACTCGACGCGGTTCCCGCTCCGGAACGGCCCGACCTGGTCCATGTCGTGCCGCACATCGCACTCGGGCCCACGTATCGGCCGATGTCCGGTGACCTGCCGGCGCGGGGCCTGCCGAAGCCGACCGTGCGGTCGTGGTTCGCCGACCCGGCGACCGGAACCTACAAGCGGTTCACCAAAGCGGTCGCGGCGAGATTCACCGGCGTCGGCACAGGTCCGGCACCGGGCGCACGGTAGCCTGGGGCCGTCCGAGTCCCGCACCACCGTCGAGAGGACCACCGTGGCTGTCGATCCCACGCTGCTGAGCATCCTGGCCTGCCCGCAGGACAAGGGGCCGCTGCTCCTCGTGGACGATTCGGTTCTCTACAACCCGCGGTTGCGCCGCGCGTATCCGATCGAGAACGGCATCCCCGTCCTCCTCGTCGACGAGGCCCGAGCGGTGACCGAGGCCGAACACGAGGACTTCGTCGCGCGCGGCGTGGCCGGCTGGACCGAGGACCGGGTGGCGGACTGAGCGTGGCGTTCGAGCGGCTCACCGGGGTCGACCCGCTGACTGCGGCGCACACGATCCTCGGCGCCACGCTGTGCGCGGGCGAGGTGGTCCTGCGGATCACGGAGGTCGAGGCCTACGGCGGGCCCGAGGACGGTCCCTGGCCCGATCCGGCGGCGCACTCCTACCGGGGACGTACGCCGCGGAATGCGGTGATGTTCGGCCCTGCCGGCCATCTCTACATCTACCGCAGCTATGGGCTGCACCACTGCGCGAACATCTCCGTGGGGCCCGACGGAGTGGCCGCGGCGGTACTGCTGCGAGGTGCCGAAGTAGTCGCGGGGGAGGAGATCGTCCGTTCCCGGCGAACGGCCGGGACTCCCGCACCGAACCTTGCCCGCGGACCCGGCAACCTCGCGGCCGCCTTGGGATTGACGCTGGCGGACAACGGGATCGATGTGCTCGACGATGGCGCAACCGCGAAACTCACTCTGGGTGACGTCGACCGGGTCGCGTCGGGCCCACGCGTGGGCATCAGTGTCGCGGCCGAACGACCGTGGCGGCTGTGGATCCCCGGCGCCGTGGGGGTGTCGGCGTACCGGCGCAGCCCGCGCGCGCCGGCCGCTCCCCGTCGGATGGGATGATCGAGCGGTGACTGAGCACATCCTCGACGAACTGACCTGGCGTGGACTGATCGCCCAATCGACCGACCTCGACACACTCCGCCGCGATCTCGCCGCGGGCCCGGTCACGCTCTATGCCGGATTCGATCCCACCGGGCCGAGTCTGCATGCCGGTCACCTCGTGCCGTTGCTGGCCCTGAAGCGTTTCCAGCGAGCGGGCCACCGGCCCATCGTGCTGGCGGGCGGCGCTACCGGCATGATCGGAGATCCGCGGGAGGTAGGGGAGCGGACCATGAACTCGGCGGACACGGTCGCCGAATGGGCCGAACGCATCCGCGGTCAGCTCGAGCGGTTCGTGGACTTCGACGAGTCGCCGACCAGCGCGATCGTCGTGAACAACGCCGACTGGACCTCCTCGCTCAGCGTCGTCGACTTCCTCCGCGATATCGGCAAGCACTTCTCCGTCAACGTCATGCTCGCTCGCGACACGGTGAAGCGCCGGCTCGAGGGCGACGGCATCTCGTACACCGAGTTCAGCTACATGCTGCTGCAGGCCAACGACTACGTGCAGTTGCGTCGCGAGCACGGGTGCACGCTGCAGGTGGGGGGGTCGGACCAGTGGGGCAACATCATCGCGGGCGTCGAGCTCAACCGACGGACCGACGGTGCCGCCGTGCACGCGCTCACCGTCCCGCTCGTCACCTCGGCCGACGGCAAGAAGTTCGGGAAATCCACCGGCGGCGGAAGCCTCTGGCTCGACCCGGAGATGACCACGCCGTACGCCTGGTACCAGTACTTCGTCAACGCCGCCGACGCCGACGTCGTGAAGTACCTGCGGTGGTTCACGTTCCTGGATCAGGACGAACTCGCCGAACTCGAGACGGCGACGGCCGAGCGGCCGCAGGCGCGCGAGGCGCAGCGCCGCCTTGCGGCCGAAATGACGACCCTCGTTCACGGCGAGGCCAACACCCGGGCGGTCGAACTTGCGAGCCGGGCGCTGTTCGGTCGTGGAGAGTTGGCGGACCTGGACGAAGCGACCCTCTCGGCCGCGCTGGCGGAGGCCTCCGTCGCGGAAGTGCACGACGGGCAGCCCGGCACGATCGTGGACCTGCTCGTCGCGACCGGCCTGTGCGAGAGCAAGGGCGCTGCCCGACGCACGATCAAGGAGGGGGGTGCCTCCGTGAACAACCAACGGATCTCATCCGAGGAGTGGACCCCGTCGAGCGCGGATCTGCTGCACGACCGCTGGCTTGTCCTGCGGCGAGGCAAGCGCAACTTTGCCGGCGTGCGAGTCGAACGCGGCTGAGCGCACTGCCGCCACCGCCGACGGGCCGCTGACCTGCGGATTTGACGGCCCGTTAGCGGTGGCGTAACTTTGTCGTCGTTCGAGCGACACGGACGCCGACCCGGACCGAGAGGTACGGAAAGCGGTTGCGCCCTGATCGGTCGAGCAGCCAACACGAAGATCGCAGACAGTGTTTGCGTCCGCGAGTTCAGAGTGTTAGGCTAGAACGGTTGCCCCGGAGCAAGGCGCGAAGGCGCGGAGCGATGGTGTGTGCGTGTTCTTTGAGAACTCAACAGTGTGCCGATGAATGTCAGTGCCAAAATATTTTTGGTGCGACCGCCTCTCTTTTCGGGGGGGTGGTTGTTGCTGGCTGCCGCATTCTTCCGTCTGTGGTGGTCAGTGTTTTTTGCTGGTTTGAGTTTTTTGCTGGTGATTTGGCTCGATGTCTATGACTGATCGGCCCTTCGGGGTTTGATTGTGAGTCTTCAACGGAGAGTTTGATCCTGGCTCAGGACGAACGCTGGCGGCGTGCTTAACACATGCAAGTCGAACGATGAAGCCCAGCTTGCTGGGTGGATTAGTGGCGAACGGGTGAGTAACACGTGGGTGATCTGCCCTGCACTTCGGGATAAGCCTGGGAAACTGGGTCTAATACCGGATAGGACCTCGGGATGCATGTTCCGGGGTGGAAAGGTTTTCCGGTGCAGGATGGGCCCGCGGCCTATCAGCTTGTTGGTGGGGTAACGGCCCACCAAGGCGACGACGGGTAGCCGGCCTGAGAGGGCGACCGGCCACACTGGGACTGAGACACGGCCCAGACTCCTACGGGAGGCAGCAGTGGGGAATATTGCACAATGGGCGCAAGCCTGATGCAGCGACGCCGCGTGAGGGATGACGGCCTTCGGGTTGTAAACCTCTTTCAGTACCGACGAAGCGCGAGTGACGGTAGGTACAGAAGAAGCACCGGCCAACTACGTGCCAGCAGCCGCGGTAATACGTAGGGTGCGAGCGTTGTCCGGAATTACTGGGCGTAAAGAGCTCGTAGGCGGTTTGTCGCGTCGTCTGTGAAAACCCGCAGCTCAACTGCGGGCTTGCAGGCGATACGGGCAGACTTGAGTACTGCAGGGGAGACTGGAATTCCTGGTGTAGCGGTGAAATGCGCAGATATCAGGAGGAACACCGGTGGCGAAGGCGGGTCTCTGGGCAGTAACTGACGCTGAGGAGCGAAAGCGTGGGTAGCGAACAGGATTAGATACCCTGGTAGTCCACGCCGTAAACGGTGGGCGCTAGGTGTGGGTTTCCTTCCACGGGATCCGTGCCGTAGCTAACGCATTAAGCGCCCCGCCTGGGGAGTACGGCCGCAAGGCTAAAACTCAAAGGAATTGACGGGGGCCCGCACAAGCGGCGGAGCATGTGGATTAATTCGATGCAACGCGAAGAACCTTACCTGGGTTTGACATACACCGGACCGCCCCAGAGATGGGGTTTCCCTTGTGGTCGGTGTACAGGTGGTGCATGGCTGTCGTCAGCTCGTGTCGTGAGATGTTGGGTTAAGTCCCGCAACGAGCGCAACCCTTGTCCTGTGTTGCCAGCAATTCGGTTGGGGACTCGCAGGAGACTGCCGGGGTCAACTCGGAGGAAGGTGGGGACGACGTCAAGTCATCATGCCCCTTATGTCCAGGGCTTCACACATGCTACAATGGCCGGTACAGAGGGCTGCGATACCGCGAGGTGGAGCGAATCCCTTAAAGCCGGTCTCAGTTCGGATCGGGGTCTGCAACTCGACCCCGTGAAGTCGGAGTCGCTAGTAATCGCAGATCAGCAACGCTGCGGTGAATACGTTCCCGGGCCTTGTACACACCGCCCGTCACGTCATGAAAGTCGGTAACACCCGAAGCCGGTGGCCTAACCCCTCGTGGGAGGGAGCCGTCGAAGGTGGGATCGGCGATTGGGACGAAGTCGTAACAAGGTAGCCGTACCGGAAGGTGCGGCTGGATCACCTCCTTTCTAAGGAGCAACTCCCGTCGGTGGGTCACACAGGTGACTCCGCCACGGGCAGAGCCATTTCGGATTCACACGTAATCCGGTGGTGCTCATGGGTGGAACGCTGACAGTCATCACCGCGCGGGAAGGACCCGAGTGTCCTTCTGCGGTGGTTATATCGGTGCACTGTTGGGTCCTGAGAGAACACGCGAGTGTTTTGTCAGCGACGATGATCCGCGAAACAAGAGGACATGGTTTTCTTGCGGTAGGGGTTGTTGTGTGTTGTTTGAGAACTGCACAGTGGACGCGAGCATCTTTGTTGTAAGTGTTTATGAGCGTACGGTGGATGCCTTGGCACCAGGAGCCGATGAAGGACGTGGGAGGCTGCGATATGCCTCGGGGAGCTGTCAACCGAGCTGTGATCCGAGGATTTCCGAATGGGGAAACCCAGCACGAGTGATGTCGTGTTACCCGCGCCTGAATATATAGGGCGTGTGGAGGGAACGTGGGGAAGTGAAACATCTCAGTACCCACAGGAAGAGAAAACAACATGTGATTCCGTGAGTAGTGGCGAGCGAAAACGGAAGAGGCTAAACCGCGGGTGTGTGAGAGCTGGCAGGCGTTGCACTCGTGGGGTCGTGGGGCCCTTCTTCCCATCACTGTCATGGTGGGCGAGAGTAAGAAACCGGTGTGTTAGTCGAAATGGTCTGGAACGGCCTGTCGTAGAGGGTGAGAATCCCGTAGACGAAAACATGCCGGCTCTCGTGGAGGGTACCCGAGTAGCAGCGGGCCCGTGAAATCTGCTGTGAATCCGTCGGGACCACCCGATAAGCCTGAATACTCCCTGGTGACCGATAGCGGACTAGTACCGTGAGGGAAAGGTGAAAAGTACCCCGGGAGGGGAGTGAAATAGTACCTGAAACCGTGCGCTTACAATCCGTCGGAGCCTTCGAGCAGTTTGGTCTGCTGGGGGTGACGGCGTGCCTTTTGAAGAATGAGCCTGCGAGTTAGTGGCATGTCGCGAGGTTAACCCGTGTGGGGTAGTCGTAGCGAAAGCGAGTCCGAACAGGGCGTCTGTAGTGGCATGTTCTAGACCCGAAGCGGAGTGATCTACCCATGGCCAGGGTGAAGCGACGGTAAGACGTCGTGGAGGCCCGAACCCACTTAGGTTGAAAACTGAGGGGATGAGCTGTGGGTAGGGGTGAAAGGCCAATCAAACTCCGTGATAGCTGGTTCTCCCCGAAATGCATTTAGGTGCAGCGTCGCGTGTTTCTCACCGGAGGTAGAGCTACTGGATGGTCTAGGGGGCCCACAAGCTTACCGAAATCAGCCAAACTCCGAATGCCGGTGAGTGAGAGCGCGGCAGTGAGACTGCGGGGGATAAGCTTCGTAGTCGAGAGGGAAACAGCCCAGATCGCCGGCTAAGGCCCCTAAGCGTGTACTAAGTGGAAAAGGATGTGGGATCGCTGAGACAACCAGGAGGTTGGCTTAGAAGCAGCCACCCTTGAAAGAGTGCGTAATAGCTCACTGGTCAAGTGGTTCTGCGCCGACAATGTAGCGGGGCTCAAGTACACCGCCGAAGCCGCGGCACTCACATTAGCCCGCTCGTTCCCTGCGGGGGGCGAGCCAGGTGTGTGGGTGGGTAGGGGAGCGTCGTGCAGCCGGGGAAGCGCCGGAGTGATCCAGGTGTGGAGGCTGCGCGAGTGAGAATGCAGGCATGAGTAGCGAAAGACGAGTGAGAAACTCGTCCGCCGAATGACCAAGGGTTCCTGGGCCAGGTTAATCCGCCCAGGGTGAGTCGGGACCTAAGGCGAGGCCGACAGGCGTAGTCGATGGACAACGGGTTGATATTCCCGTACCCGTGTGAACGCGCCCCTGGTGAATCATCGGTACTAACCGTCCAAAGGGTGATCGAGTTCCTTCGGGAGCCGAGAGCCTGCTGCACGGGACCTTCGGTGGTAGTAGCCAAGCGATGGGGTGACGCAGGAAGGTAGTGGGGCCGGTCAGTGGTTGTACCGGTGTAAGCCCGTAGGGCGTGACACAGGCAAATCCGTGTCGCACACAGCCTGAGAGGTGATGCGTAGCCGAATGAGGCGAATTCCATGATCCTATGCTGCCGAGAAAAGCCTCTAGCGAGCTTTCACACGGCCCGTACCCCAAACCGACACAGGTGGTCAGGTAGAGAATACCGAGGCGATCGAGAGAACTGTGGTTAAGGAACTCGGCAAAATGCCCCCGTAACTTCGGGAGAAGGGGGACCAGTCCCGGTGACCGGACTTGCTCCGTGAGCCGGGGGTGGTCGCAGAGACCAGAGAGAAGCGACTGTTTACTAAAAACACAGGTCCGTGCGAAGTCGTAAGACGAGGTATACGGACTGACGCCTGCCCGGTGCTGGAAGGTTAAGAGGACCGGTCAGCGGAGTTCACTCCGCGAAGCTGAGAATTTAAGCCCCAGTAAACGGCGGTGGTAACTATAACCATCCTAAGGTAGCGAAATTCCTTGTCGGGTAAGTTCCGACCTGCACGAATGGCGTAACGACTTCTCTGCTGTCTCAACCACAGACTCGGCGAAATTGCACTACGAGTAAAGATGCTCGTTACGCGCGGCAGGACGAAAAGACCCCGGGACCTTCACTACAGCTTGGTATTGGTGTTCGGTTCGGTTTGTGTAGGATAGGTGGGAGACTGGGAAGCCCGCACGCCAGTGTGGGTGGAGTCGTTGTTGAAATACCACTCTGATCGTATTGGACCTCTAACCTCGGACCCTGATCGGGTTCAGGGACAGTGCCTGGTGGGTAGTTTAACTGGGGCGGTTGCCTCCCAAAATGTAACGGAGGCGCCCAAAGGTTCCCTCAGCCTGGTTGGCAATCAGGTGTCGAGTGCAAGTGCACAAGGGAGCTTGACTGTGAGACCGACAGGTCGAGCAGGGACGAAAGTCGGGACTAGTGATCCGGCACCGGCATGTGGAAGCGGTGTCGCTCAACGGATAAAAGGTACCCCGGGGATAACAGGCTGATCTTCCCCAAGAGTCCATATCGACGGGATGGTTTGGCACCTCGATGTCGGCTCGTCGCATCCTGGGGCTGGAGTAGGTCCCAAGGGTTGGGCTGTTCGCCCATTAAAGCGGCACGCGAGCTGGGTTTAGAACGTCGTGAGACAGTTCGGTCTCTATCCGCCGCGCGCGTTAGAAACTTGAGGAAGGCTGTCCCTAGTACGAGAGGACCGGGACGGACGAACCTCTGGTGTGCCAGTTGTCCCGCCAGGGGCACGGCTGGTTGGCTACGTTCGGAAGGGATAACCGCTGAAAGCATCTAAGCGGGAAGCCTGTTCCAAGATGAGGTTTCTCACCCCCTCGAGGGGGTAAGGCCCCCGGCAGACCACCGGGTTGATAGGCCGGAACTGGAAGTGCGGTAACGCATGCAGGTGACCGGTACTAATAGGCCGAGGACTTACCACAAAGAAGCTACGCGTCCACTGTGCGGTATCTGAAACAACACACTCGATTCACCATGTTCTTCGGGGAATCGAGTGGGCGCAGCCCCCGTGAAAGAGGGCGGCGTTCACTCCATTCACTCCGAAGGAGTGTGGACAGTTTCACAGAGTTACGGCGGCCATAGCGGAGGGGAAACGCCCGGTCCCATTCCGAACCCGGAAGCTAAGCCCTCCAGCGCCGATGGTACTGCACCCGACAGGGTGTGGGAGAGTAGGACACCGCCGAACACCCGTTTACGAGAGGGGACCCACCAGTTGGGTCCCCTCTCGTGGTTTTTCTGGTTTTTCATGAAAGGATTTTTCTGTGTCCGACAACGATGGTGAGCGTCGATCCTTCCGGAGTGGAGGGTCCACTCCCAGGTCGGGACGCGGAGACAGCGGCGAGCGCCGCCAGGGTGGCGACCGGGGCCCGGCCCGCGGCGAGGATCGCCGGCAGGGAGTCGCCGGCCGACCGGATCGTCGCGGCGAGGACCGCACTTTCCGCGGGGAACGGCGAAGCGAGCCGGCGAAGGGCTCCGCGGACGACTCCCGCGGGAGTAGCCGCTCGGAGCGACCCCACAGCGATCGCCCGTCGGGGGACCGGCGAGATCGGCCCTACGGTGAGCGGCGCGACGACCGTTCCCGCGACGACCGTTCCCGCGACGACCGTTCCCGCAGCGAGCGCCCGCATCGAGGCACAAACGACGACCGTCGGGACGATCGGCGCACCGGTGACCGGCGCGACGATCGGGGCCGTGACGATCGGCGCACGGGCACGTCCCGTGCTGGCCACGGACCCGAACGGCGAGACGGGGGCGCTCCGCGTCGCCGTGGCGGCGAGGGTGGATTCGGCCCGAGCCGTGGCCGCGAGGGTGCTCCGGCTCCGCGTCGCGAAGCCCGGCCGGACGAGCCGGACCTGCCCGAGGACGTCGAAGCGTCGGACCTCGATCCGACGATCCGCCGGGACCTGCTGAGTCTCGACAAGTCGAACGCCAATGCAGTGGCCCGGCACCTGGTCATGGCCGGCCGCCTGATCGACGACGATCCCCGTCTGGCGCTGGCGCACGCTCGTGCTGCGCGGCAGCGCGCCGGCCGTATCGCCGTGGTTCGTGAGGCAGCGGGCATCACGGCCTACCACGCCGGCGAATGGGCGGAGGCGCTGTCCGAGTTGCGGGCCGCCCGACGAATGGCCGGGGGACCGGGATTGCTGGCGGTCATGGCGGACTGCGAGCGCGGTCTCGGCCGGCCGGAGCGCGCGATCGAGCTGGGCCGCAGCGACGAGGCTCGGGCGCTGACCGGCGACGAGGCCACCGAGCTGCGCATCGTCGTGGCGGGCGCCCGGATGGATCTGGGACAGTTCGACCAGGCGGTGGTCACCCTGCAGACCCCGGACCTGGATGCCTCGCGCACCGGCCCGTCCGCCGCGCGCCTGTTCTATGCGTACGCGGATGCACTCGTGGCCGCGGGACGTACCGAGGACGGATTGAAGTGGTTCCTCAACGCCGCCGCGGCGGATCTCGAGGGGGACACCGACGCCGAGGAACGCGTCGCCGAGCTCACCGGAGAGGATCAGTGACCGGTACATCCGGCGGCGCGTCGTTGCGGGCGCTCTACGACGTACTCCTCCTCGATCTGGACGGCACCGTCTACCGCGGCGCCGAGGCGGTGCCCGGGGCCCGCGAGGCATTGTCGGAGGGTGCCGAGCGGCTGTTCTATGTCACCAACAACGCGAGCCGTCGCCCGGCGGAGGTCGCCAAACACCTGCGCGAACTCGGTTTCGCGGCCGACGAGTCGAGCGTGGTCACCAGTTCCCAGTCCGCGGCCCGGCTGTTGGCCGAGCGGGTCCCGGTCGGCGCCCCGGTGCTGGTTGTGGGTACCGAGGCCCTCGTCGACGAGGTCGCCGCGGTCGGTCTGACTCCGGTGCGTTCCGCGGACGCCGAGCCTGTGGCGGTCGTGCAGGGACACTCCCCGGAGACCGGGTGGGCGATCCTCGCCGAGGCGACGCTCGCACTGCGCTCCGGCGCCCTGTGGGTGGCGACGAACGTCGATTCGACGTTGCCCACCGAGCGGGGCCTGGTGCTCGGGAACGGTTCCATGGTCGCGGCCCTGAGGTCGGCGACGGGCTGTGAGCCGCTGGTGGCGGGCAAACCGGCCGCGCCGCTGCTCGAGGACGCCGTCGTGCGCAGCGGCGCCTCGCGTCCGCTCGTGGTCGGCGACCGGCTCGACACCGACATCGCCGGTGCGAACGCCGTGGGCGCCGATTCGTTGCTGGTGCTGACCGGCGTCAGCACGGTCGCGGACCTGCTCCGGGCGCCGCAGGATCAGCGCCCCACCTATGTGGCCGACTCGCTCGCCGGTCTCGACGCCGAGGCGGCCGCGCTGCGGGTGGGACCGCGCGAGCCGGGAGCGGTGTCGTTCGACGGACGGGATGTGCACCTGGCTTCGGAGTTCGCGGCGGACCCGATGGCCGCGCTGCGGGCCGTGCTCGACGTCGCCTGGGCCAACCCCGGTTTCGGTCGGGTCGTGGCGGCGGACGACCTGCTGGCACGGTGGGGAATATCCCGCTGAGTCGGGTCTGCGTGGTGTGCCGGTTCGTCACCGGCATGCACTAGCGTGGTCGACGATGAGCACGTCGATTCCACGCCCAGGCGACCACCTTCCACGCCCCCATCCGGGCGTGGATCCCGCGTCGATCCATATCGAGGTCGAGGGTCTGCTCACGCGCGCCCGCGACGTCACCGCCGACGGTGAGCCCGATCCGTCCGAGATCATCCCGCGGCAGGCGCAGCTGCTCGAACAGGCGCACGACCTGCTGGTCCAGGCGCTCGCGACCGTGGACAAGATCTGACGTGGCCCGGCGAGCGCGAGTCGACGCGGAGCTGGTGCGCCGGGGCCTCGCCCGGTCCCGCGAGCACGCCGGTGAACTGATCACGGCTGGGCGGGTCCTCGTCAACGGCACCGTCGCGACGAAACCCGCGACCCAGGTCGATCCGGGGGCGCCCCTGCTGGTCACGGAGGTCGCCGAGGAGGTGGCGTGGGCCTCGCGAGGGGCCCACAAGCTGCTCGGCGCCCTCGAGACGTTCACCCCCCAGGGATTGCGGGTCACCGGACGGCGGTGCCTCGACGCCGGGGCTTCCACCGGCGGCTTCACGGACGTCCTGTTGCACGAGGGCGCCCGCGAGGTCGTCGCCGTCGACGTGGGCTACGGCCAGTTGGTGTGGCGGCTGCAGTCCGACGAGCGCGTCCACGTGATCGATCGAACAAACGTGCGTAACATCGGTGCGGACGCGATCGGAGGGCCGGTCGAGTTGGTGGTGGCGGATCTGTCGTTCATCTCGCTGAAGCTGGTGCTCCCGGCGTTCGTGCGGTGCGTGACTCCGGGCGCGGATCTGCTGCCGATGGTCAAACCGCAGTTCGAGGTCGGGAAGGAGCGGGTCGGCAGCGGCGGCGTCGTCCGGGATGCGGCTCTGCGCACCGAGGCGGTCCTCGGTGTCGCCCGGGAGGCCCAGGCTCTGGGGCTGCGTACGCTCGGGGTGGTGGCCAGTCCGCTGCCCGGCCCGTCCGGCAACGTCGAGTACTTCCTGTGGCTGCGCGCCGGGGAACCCGGCCCGGTCGAACTGGGCGCGGACGTGGTCGAACTCGTCGAACGAGCCGTGCAGGAAGGACCCCAGTGACCGCAGATAGTGCAGCGACCGGCCCGGAGCGGGCGACCCGCGAGGTCCTGCTCGTGTCCCACTCGGGGCGGGTCGAGATCGCCGCGACGGCGCAGCGCATGGCGAAGATCTTCGGCGAGGCCGGCATCGGGCTGCGGGTGCTCGACGACGAGGTCGCCAGCACCGGTCTGGGTCCGCTCGCCGGCCCGGACGGACGGGTCCGCATCGTCGAACCCGGACCGGACGCCGCCCGGGGCTGCGAGATGGTGATCGTGCTCGGCGGGGACGGCAGCTTCCTGCGCGCCGCCGAACTGGCCCAGCGCGCCGGGGTGCCCGTGCTCGGAATCAACCTGGGCCGCATCGGTTTCCTCGCCGAGGCCGAGGCCGAACATCTCGAGGAGGCACTGGCGCAGGTGGTGCGCCGCGAGTACCGGGTCGAGGAGCGGATGACGCTGGACGTCGCGATCCGGGTCGACGACGTGATCGTCGACCGGGGGTGGGCGCTGAACGAGGCCAGCCTCGAGAACAAGTCCCGTCTGGGCGTGCTCGAGGTGGTGCTCGAGGTCGACGGCCGGCCGGTGTCGGCGTTCGGGTGCGACGGCGTGCTGATCGCCACCCCGACGGGATCGACCGCGTACGCGTTCTCCGCCGGCGGCCCGATCGTGTGGCCGGAACTCGAGGCGTTGCTGGTGATCCCCAGCAACGCGCACGCCCTGTTCGCCCGGCCCATGGTGACCAGCCCGGAGTCGTTGATCGCCGTGGAGACCCTCGCCGGCAGCCACGACGGGCTGGTGTTCTGCGACGGCCGCCGCACCCTGGACCTGCCCGCCGGCGGCCGACTCGAGGTGGTGCGCGGCAAGCACCCGGTGCGGTGGGTGCGGCTGGACTCGGCGCCGTTCGCCGACCGCATGGTGCGCAAGTTCGATCTTCCGGTGAAGGGCTGGCGGGGAAGGAGACTGTGAGGTGCTTGCCGAGATCCGGATCGACAATCTGGGGGTCATCTCCGAGGCCGGCGCCCAGTTCCACGGCGGGCTGACCGTCCTGACCGGCGAAACCGGAGCCGGCAAGACCATGGTCGTGACCAGCCTGCACCTGCTGTCGGGGGCGCGCGCCGACCCCACCCGCGTCCGTGTCGGCGCCTCCCGCGCCGTCGTGGAGGGTCGCTTCTGCATCGATGCCGACGCCGGGTCGAGCGCGGCGGGCGGGGTGCCCAGCCACGTCGAGCGGGAAGTGGCACGCCTGCTCGAGACGACCGGCGCCCAGCGCGACGACGACGGCAGCATCATCGCGGTCCGCACCGTCGGCAGCGACGGCCGCTCCCGCGCCCACCTCGGCGGGCGCAGCGTCCCGGTGGGGGTGCTGTCGGAGTTCACCGATCCGCTGCTGACCGTGCACGGCCAGAACGACCAGTTGCGGCTGCTGCGGCCCGACCAGCAGCGCGCCGCCCTCGACCGGTTCGCCGGCAAGGCGATCGCGCCGCTGCTGGCGGCGTACCAGGAGCACCGCCAGCGGTGGTTGACCGCGCGGGCCGAGCTGAGCGAACGCACCGAGCGGTCCCGGGAGCTCGCGCAGGAGGCGGACCGCCTGCGGTTCGCGCTCGACGAGATCGACGCCGTCGACCCCCAGCCGGGGGAGGACACCCGGATCGTGGCCGAGGTGCGCCGGCTCGGCGACCTCGATTCGTTGCGAGACTCCGCGCAGGGCGCGCAGGCCGCGCTCACCGGCGGGGACGGCGACGACGTGGCCGCGGCGGCTCTGGATCTGCTGGGGGAGTCGCGGGCGCGGCTCGAGGCGGCCGAGGACCCGGCCCTGCGCGAGCTCGGTCCCCGGCTCGACGAGGCCATCGCGGTGGTCACCGACGTCGCCGGCGAGCTGTCCGGATACCTGTCGGACCTGCCGTCGGACCCGGGGGCCCTCGAGACGCTGCTGAACCGCCAGGCGGAGCTGAAATCGCTCACCCGCAAGTACGCCGCGGACATCGACGGTGTGCTCGAGTGGGCTCGCGAGGCCCGCGACCGGCTGTCGAGGATCGACGTGTCCGCCGATGCGGTCGCCGACCTCGCCGCGCGCGCCGATCGCGAGGCGGCCGCCGCCGCCGAGGCCGCGACCGCCCTCTCCGCCGCCCGCAGGAAGGCCGCCGACAAGCTCGCGAGGGCGGTCAGCAAGGAGTTGTCCGGCCTGGCGATGGGCCGGGCGAGTCTGGACGTGCAGGTGCGGGACCGGGAGGCGGGGCCGCAGGACACCGCACCGCTGAAGGTCGGCGGGCGGGTGCTGCACGCCGGCACCTCGGGCGTCGACGACGTCGAGTTCCGGCTCGCCGCGCACAGCGGGGCCCGGTCCCTGCCCATCGCGCGCAGCGCCTCCGGCGGTGAGCTCTCCCGCGTCATGCTCGCGCTCGAGGTGGTGCTGGCCGGGTCCGAACGCGGCGCCACGATGGTGTTCGACGAGGTCGACGCGGGGGTGGGCGGTCGGGCTGCGGTCGAGATCGGCCGGCGCCTGGCCCGCCTGTCGCGCACCCATCAGGTCATCGTGGTCACCCACCTGCCGCAGGTCGCCGCGTTCGCCGACACCCACCTCGTCGTCGACAAAGTCGACGATGCCGGGGGCGTCGTCAGCAGCGGGGTGCGCGCGCTCACCGATACCGAGCGGGTCGCGGAGCTCGCCCGCATGCTCGCCGGCCTCGGCGACACCGAGACGGGCCGGGCCCACGCCGAGGAACTGCTCGCCACCGCGCACGCCGAACGACGAGGCTGATCCCGCCCGGCGCGCCTCCGTTGCCCGGCCCCGGCCCGGGTTCATCATCGATGCCATGAAGATGCCGGCGCTGCTGTCACGCAATAACGAAACGTTGCCCGGAGTGAGCGGCATTGCCCGGGTCGACAAGAACCAGGCCAGGCTCCTGCGCCGGGTCGGTCCCGGCGACATCGTCGTTCTCGACGCCGTCGACATGGACCGCGTCACCGCCGACGCGCTCGTCGAGGCCGGGGTCACCGCCGTGGTCAACGCCTCGACGTCGATCACCGGCCGCTACCCGAACCTCGGCCCGGAGGTGCTCGTCGCCAACGGCATCGCCCTGATCGACAACACCGGTCCCGAGGTGTTCAAGAAGGTCAAGGACGGCGCCAAGGTCCGCCTGCACGAGGGCGGTGTCTACTCCGGGGAACGGTTGCTGATCCAGGGCGAGGAGCAGACCGAAACCGAGATCTCCGACCGCATGATCGAGGCGAAGACCGGCCTGGTCGACCACCTCGAGGCGTTCTCGGGCAACACCATCGAGTTCATCCGTTCGGAGAGCCCGCTGCTCATCGACGGGGTCGGAGTGCCCGACGTCGACGTGGACCTGCGCGACCGGCACGTGGTGGTGGTCGCGGACGGGCCGGACCACGAGCAGGACCTGAAGAACCTCAAGCCGTTCATCAAGGAGTATTCGCCGATCCTCGTGGGCGTCGGCACCGGCGCCGACACCCTCGTCCGGGCCGGATACCGGCCGGATCTGATCGTCGGCGACCCGGACGAGATCGGCACCGAGACCCTCAAGTCCGGCGCCGAGGTGGTGCTGCCCGCCGATCACGACGGCCACGCCCCCGGTCTCGAACGCATCCAGGACCTGGGCATCGGCGCGATGACGTTCCCCGCCACCGGCGCCCCCGCCGACCTGGCGCTGCTGCTGGCCGACCATCACGGCGCCGCCCTCATCGTCACCGTCGGCAGCACCGTCTCGCTCGACGAGTTCTTCGACCAGGGCCGCCGTGACAGCAACCCGTCGGCGTTCATGACCCGGCTGAAGGTGGGGCCGAAACTGGTCGACGCCAAGGCCGTCGCCACCCTCTACCGCAGCCGCGTCTCCGGCGGGGTGATCGCCCTGCTGGTGTTCGCCGCGCTGATCGCCGTGATCGTCGCGTTGATCGTGTCCAACCTCGGCGGCGACGTCGTGGACTGGGCCGTGCAGAGCTGGGACAGTCTCGTGGTGTGGGTGCAGGGGCTGACCGCGTGATCTCGTTGCGTCACCACGCAATCTCGATCGCAGCGGTCTTCCTCGCCCTCGCCGTGGGCATCGTCCTCGGCTCCGGGCTGCTGTCGGACAGCGTCGTCGCCGGGCTCCGCGACGACCGGTCCGAACTGCAGGGCCGGCTACAGGACGCCGAGGACCGCACCAACGTGCTCACCGAGCAGCTCAACGCGGCCGACGGTTTCGACGCCGCGGTGTCCGGGCGTGTGGTGCGCGACGCGCTCGCCGGCCGCACGGTGCTCATGATCGCCACTCCCGACACCGACCCGGCGGACCTGGACGCGGTGATCCGCACGGTCGAGGCGGCGGGCGCCGCCGTGACCGGCCGGATCTCGCTGACCGAGCCCTTCGTCGACGCCGCCGGCGCCGACCAGCTGCGCACCACCGTCACCAACGTCGTCCCCGCCGGGGTGCAGTTGCAGACCGGCGCCGTGGATCAGGGCAGCCTGGCCGGGGACCTGCTCGGAGCCGTGCTGCTCGTCGAGCCGGCGAGCGGGCAGCCGCGCAGCACCCCCCAGGAACGTGACCTCGCGCTCTCCACGCTGCGGGGCGGCGGGTTCGTCGCGTACGACGACGGGACCGTCGAACCCGCCCAGACCGCCATCGTCGTCACCGGCGACGGGGGAGCCGGCGCCGAGGGCGGCGGCAACCGCGGTGCGCTGCTGGCCCGCTTCGCCGCCGCGTTCGACTCCCGCGGTGCCGGCACGGTCCTGGCCGGGCGGCCCGGCGCCGCCGTCGGCAACGGGGCCGTCGCGGTGGTGCGGGCCGACGCGGCGCTGTCGGCCGGTCTGTCCACCGTCGACACCGTCGACCGCGAATCCGGCCGCATCACCACGGTGCTGGCGCTGCAGGAACAGCTCGCCGGGGTGTCGGGCCGGTACGGAACCGGCCCCAACGCCGGCGCCGTCACCGTCGGAACCGCCGCCCGCTGAGGGGCGCGGCGCGGCGAACGGTGTGATCCCCGTCCGATCCGGGCGAGTCGTGCACGCGGGACCCACGACAGGTGTTACCGTGAAGTTCCGTGGGTCGTGCAGGCCCCAGCAGTTCCGTCATCAGTCCGAAGTCCTGCACCAGACGTCACGGGAGCTTCTTTGCCACAGTCACGCCACTCGCGTACCGCCACCAAGCACATCTTCGTCAGCGGGGGCGTCGCCTCCTCACTGGGCAAGGGGCTGACGGCATCGAGCCTGGGCGCTCTTCTCACCGCGCGCGGCATGCGCGTGACCATGCAGAAGCTCGACCCCTACCTGAACGTCGACCCCGGCACCATGAACCCCTTCCAGCACGGCGAGGTCTTCGTCACCGAGGACGGCGCCGAAACCGACCTGGACGTGGGCCACTACGAACGCTTCCTCGACCGCGATCTCAACGCCGCCGCCAACGTCACCACCGGCCAGATCTACTCCACGGTCATCGCCAAGGAGCGGCGCGGCGAATACCTCGGCGACACCGTCCAGGTGATCCCGCACATCACCGACGAGATCAAGAACCGGATCATGGCGATGGCCGGCCCCGACAAGGACGGCAACGTTCCCGACGTGATCATCACCGAGATCGGTGGCACCGTCGGCGACATCGAGTCCCAACCGTTCCTCGAGGCGGCCCGTCAGGTCCGTCACGACGTCGGCCGCGGCAACGTCTTCTTCCTGCACGTCTCCCTCGTGCCCTATCTGGCCCCGTCGGGTGAGCTGAAAACCAAGCCCACCCAGCACTCGGTGGCGGCGCTGCGCAACATCGGCATCCAGCCCGACGCGCTGGTGCTGCGCTGCGATCGGGAGGTCCCCGCCGCCCTCAAGGCGAAGATCGCGCTGATGTGCGACGTGGACGTCGACGGCTGCATCTCCTGCCCCGACGCCCCGTCGATCTACGACATCCCCAAGGTCCTGCACCGCGAAGGACTCGACGCCTACGTCGTCCGCCAGCTCGGCCTGCCGTTCCGCGACGTGGACTGGACCGTGTGGGGCGACCTGCTCGACCGGGTGCACCAGCCGCGTGAGACCGTGCGGGTCGCGCTCGTCGGCAAGTACGTCGACCTGCCCGACGCCTACCTGTCGGTCACCGAGGCGTTGCGCGCCGGTGGTTTCGCGCACCGCGCCAAGGTCGACATCCGCTGGGTGCCCTCCGACGACTGCGAGACCGAGGCCGGCGCCCAGGCCGCGCTCGGCGACGTGGACGCGGTCCTGATCCCCGGAGGCTTCGGCATCCGCGGCATCGAGGGCAAACTCGGCGCGATCCGCTACGCCCGCACCCGCAAGATCCCGCTGCTCGGCCTGTGCCTGGGCCTGCAGTGCGTGGTCATCGAGGCGGCCCGCTCGGTGGGCATCACCGACGCGAACTCCGCCGAGTTCGATCCCGACACCACCCATCCGGTGATCTCCACGATGGCCGATCAGGAGCAGGCCGTCGCCGGCGAGGCCGATCTCGGCGGCACGATGCGGCTCGGCGCCTACCCGGCCGTACTCGCCAAGGGCTCGGTCGTCGCCCGCGCCTACGGCGGCGAGCAGGTCTCCGAGCGGCACCGCCACCGCTACGAGGTCAACAACGCCTACCGCGACCGGATCGCCAAGTCGGGCCTGAGGTTCTCGGGCACCTCCCCGGACGGGCATCTCGTCGAGTTCGTCGAGTACCCCGCCGACCTGCACCCGTTCTTCGTGGCCACCCAGGCGCATCCCGAGCTCAAGAGCCGCCCCACCCGCCCGCACCCGCTGTTCTCCGCGTTCATCGCAGCCGCGCTGCGGTACAAGGCCGCCGAGCGCCTGCCCGTGGACGTGCACGGCGACGACGCGGACGAGGTCGACGTGGACGGCGGCGACGCGGTGGTCACCACGTCCGAGAACGCCACCGCCGGCGGCAAGTAGCCGACCGTGACGCAGCGACACGAGTTCCGGACGCTGTCCACGCGCCGGATCTACACCGGCGCGATCGTGTCGCTGCGTGTGGACCGGGTCGCCATGCCCGACGGGCACGAGGCCGAACGGGAGGTGGTCGAACACCACGGCGCCGTCGCGATCGCCGCGGTCGACGAGCAGGACCGGCTGATCCTGATCCACCAGTACCGCCACCCGCTCGGCCACCGCCTCTGGGAGCTGCCCGCCGGGCTGCTCGACGCGCCCGGCGAGGACCCGCTCGACGCGGCCCGCCGGGAACTCGCCGAGGAGACCGGCCTGGCCGCCGCCCGCTGGGACCTGCTCGTCGACCTCGCCCTCTCGCCGGGATTCACCGACGAGGCCGTGCGCGTGTACGCGGCCCGGGGCCTGTCCGAGGCCGACCGGCCCGACCCCGAACACGAGGAGGCGGACCTTGAGATCCGCCGCGTCCCCGTCGACGAGGCCGTCGCCATGGTGCTCGGCGGCCGGATCGTCAACGCCACCGCCGTGTCGGGGATCCTCGCCCTCGCCGCCACCCGCCGCGACGCGGGCGCCCTGCGCCCCGCCGAGGCCGAGTGGCCCGACCGGCCCCGCGCCCTGCTGCGCACCAAGCGCGACGGGAACTGACGCGGTGCTCGCCCGCCAGCTCGACGCCTACCTCGACCACCTCACCGTCGAGCGCGGCGCCGCCCCCAACACCCTGGCGTCCTACCGGCGCGACCTCACCCGCTACCTCGACCACCTCACCGACCGCGGCATCGACGACCTCGCCGACGTCCGCGAAGAGCACGTCGGCGACTTCGTCACCGCGCTGCGCCGAGGCGACCCCGACCGCGGCAGGCCCGCCCTCGCGGCCAGCTCCGCCGCCCGCGCCCTCGTCGCCGTGCGCGGACTGCACCGCTTCGCCACCACCGAAGGCCGCACCCCCGTCGACGTCGCCCGCGCCGTCAAACCCCCCGCCGCGGGCCGGCGCCTGCCCAAGGCCCTGTCCGTCGCCGACGTGCTGGCCATCCTCGGCTCCGCGGGCACCAGCGCCGACGGGCCGCGCGACCTGCGCGACCGGGCGCTGCTCGAACTGCTGTACTCCACCGGGGCACGCATCTCCGAGGCCGTCGGCCTCGACGTCGACGACCTCGACACCACCAACCGGTCGGTGCTCCTGCGCGGCAAGGGCGGCAAGCAACGCGTCGTGCCGGTCGGCCGTCCCGCCCTGGCCGCCGTCGACGCCTATCTCGTGCGGGGCCGGCCCGCGCTGGCCACCGGCCGCACCCCCGCACTGTTCCTCAACGCCCGCGGCGGCCGCCTGTCCCGGCAGAGCGCCTGGCAGGTGCTGCAGACCGCCGCCACCCGCGCCGGGGTCACCGCCGCCGTCTCCCCGCACACCCTGCGCCACTCCTTCGCCACCCACCTCCTCGACGGCGGCGCCGACGTGCGCGTGGTGCAGGAACTGCTCGGCCATGCCTCGGTGACCACCACACAGATCTACACGCAGGTCACAGCCGGTGCGCTGCGCGAGGTGTGGGCCGGGGCCCACCCCCGCGCCCGATAGCGCCCGCGACGGCAGGGCGTGTCCACGGCGCCATCGCACCACCCGAAGCGGTAGCGTTGATCCGACAGCCGAGCGAGCAGGACAGGGGGAGCAGGGGATAGTGGGGACACCACAACCGCCCGCAGCGGACACAGCGCCGGCAGCACAGCACGCCCTGCTCCACGGCCGCCCCGGCGCCGACGCGGCACACGCCGGCCCGGAGCACACCCACACCGCGGAACCCGAGGCCGAGCTCGGCCCCACCGGCCGGCCCCGCCGGCACGTCCCGGAACCGCAGCCGCTGCCCAGCCACGGGCCCGCGAAGATCATCGCGATGTGCAACCAGAAGGGCGGGGTCGGCAAGACCACCTCGACCATCAACCTCGGTGCCTCCCTCGCCGAATACGGCCGCCGCGTCCTGCTCGTCGACCTCGACCCGCAGGGCGCCCTGTCCGCCGGTCTCGGTGTCGCCCACCACGACCTCGACCTGACCGTGCACAACCTCCTCGTCGAACGCGGCGTCTCCGTCGACGACGTACTGCTGCACACCCGCGTCGAAGGCCTGGACCTGCTGCCCAGCAACATCGACCTGTCCGCCGCCGAGATCCAGCTCGTCTCCGAGGTCGGCCGCGAACAAGCCCTCGGCCGCGCCCTGTACCCCGTCCTCGACCGCTACGACTACATCCTCGTCGACTGCCAGCCGTCCCTCGGCCTGCTCACCGTCAACGCCCTTGCCTGCGCCGACGCGGTGATCATCCCGATGGAATGCGAGTACTTCAGCCTCCGCGGACTGGCCCTGCTCAACGACACCGTCGACAAGGTGCGCGACCGGCTCAACCCCAAGCTCAGCCTCGCCGGGATCCTCGTGACCATGTTCGACTCGCGCACCCTGCACGCCCGCGAGGTGATGTCCCGGGTCGTCGAGGTCTTCGGCGACCTCGTCTACGACAGCGTCATCGCCCGCACCGTCCGGTTCCCCGAGACCAGCGTCGCCGGAGAACCCATCACCACCTGGGCGCCGAAGTCCGCCGGCGCCGAGTCCTACCGGGCCCTGGCCCGCGAAGTGATCCACCGCTCCGGCCGATAGCCCGTGACCGTCGACACCCCCGGCCCGGCCGCGCCCGACCCTGCCCGCCCCGCCCCGCCCCCCGCGGGCTTCCAGGTACGGCTGCGCAACTTCGAGGGCCCCTTCGACCTGCTGCTCACCCTGATCTCCCAGCACCGCCTCGACGTCACCGAGGTCGCCCTGCACGAGGTCACCGACGAGTTTATCGCCTACACCCGCGCCCGCGGCCCCGAGATGGGACTCGACCAGACCACCGAGTTCCTCGTCGTCGCCGCGACCCTGCTCGACCTCAAGGCCGCCCGCCTCCTGCCCTCCGGCGACGTCGACGACCCCGAGGACCTCGCCCTGCTCGAGGCCCGCGACCTGCTCTTCGCCCGCCTGCTGCAATACCGCGCCTTCAAACAGATCGCCGACCTGTTCGCCGAGTTCGAAGCCGCCGCCCTGCGCCGCTACCCACGCGCGGTCTCGCTCGAACCGCAGTACGAGAACCTGGTGCCCGAGGTCGTCCTCGGCGTCGACGCGGCCCGGTTCGCCGAGATCGCCGCCGCCGCCTTCCGGCCCAAGCCGCCACCCCGCGTCGGCCTCGACCACCTCCACACCCCCCGGGTCTCCGTCCCCGAGCAGGCCGCCCGCCTGCTCACCCTGCTGCGCGCCCACGGCGCCGGCACCTGGGCCACCTTCGGCCAACTCGTCGCCGAATGCGACAACAGCCTGCAGATCGTCGCCCGGTTCCTCGCGCTGCTCGAGCTCTACCGCGAACGAGCCGTCACCTTCGACCAACCCGAGCCGCTCGGGCCGCTCCAGGTGGCCTGGACCGGCGAGAACGACGACGCCGTCACCACATTCGAGGAGGACTACGGGTGAGCAGCGACACGCCGGACCCCGACCCGCGCGGACTCGACGCCGAACTGCTCGAGATGACCGACGACGAACTCGCCGCCGCCCTCGAGGCGCTGCTCCTCGTCGTCGACACCCCCGCCCCCAACGCCCAGCTCGCCGACGCGATCGGCGTCACCGCCACCCGCGTCGAGACCACCCTGCACCGCATGGCGGCCGACCTCGACGCGCGCGGCTCGGGCATCGACCTGCGCTACGCCGGCGACGGCTGGCGCTTCTACACCCGCCGTGACTACGCCCCGTACGTCGAACGGCTCCTGCAGGGCGGCGCCCGCACCAAGCTCACCCGTGCCGCCCTCGAAACCCTCGCCGTCGTCGCCTATCGCCAGCCCGTCACCCGCGCCCGCGTCAGCGCCGTCCGTGGCGTCAACGTCGACGGCGTCATGCGCACCCTCCTGGCCCGCGACCTGATCGCCGAGGACGGCACCGACCCCGAGACCGGCGGCACCCGCTACGTCACCACCGAACTGTTCCTCGAACGCCTCGGCCTGGCCTCCCTGCAGGACCTGCCGCCCCTCGCGCCGCTGCTCCCGGACGTCGATGTGATCGACGACATCAGCGAAAGTCTCGAGGCCGACCCACGATTTGCGAGAATGGGAAGGAACCCGCGCACCGAGTCCACCTCGCCCGCGCCGTTCGATCCCGATTGAGACAGGAAAAAAGTGCACAAGCCCGCTCGCCGTGATGGCACACCGGACCGCAGAAAGACCACCTCCCGCGCGGGGAACCCCCCGCGCGAACGACGGGGCGAACCCGCCGCCCGCGCGGCCACGCCCAAGAAGGCACACCGCAAGGGCGACACCCCGCTCAACAAGCGCGGCCGTCCCGCCGCCCCCAAGCCCCAGGCCCAGCGCCCGGCGGCCCTCCCCAAGATCAGCAACGCCAAACCCGCCCGGCACCAGCACGCCGCCGAGCGCCCCCAACTGCCCGCCGGCGAAGGCATGCGCCTGCAGAAGGTCCTCGCCCAGGCCGGAGTGGCGTCCCGCCGCGCCGCCGAGGAACTCATCGCCGCCGGCCGCGTCGAGGTCGACGGCTCCATCGTCACCGAACAGGGCCTGCGCGTGGACCCCGAGAACGCCGTCGTCCGCGTCGACGGCGTGCGCGTCGTCGTCAACAAGGACCTCGTCCACCTCGTGCTCAACAAGCCGCGCGGCTGGCAGTCCACCATGTCCGACGACCTCGGGCGCCCCTGCGTCGGCGACATCGTCTCCGAACGCGTCGCCGCCGGACAACGCCTCTTCCACGTCGGCCGGCTCGACGCCGACACCGAAGGGCTGCTGCTGCTCACCAACGACGGCGAGCTCGCCCACCGGCTCATGCACCCCTCCTACGAGGTGACCAAGACCTACCTCGCCACCGTCAAGGGCGTCCTCCCGCGCGGTATCGGCAAGCAGCTGCGCGCCGGCGTCGAACTCGACGACGGCCCCGCCAAGGTCGATTCCTTCGCGCTCCTGCAGGTAAACGAGGGCCAGTCCCTCGTCCGCCTCGAACTGCACGAGGGCCGCAAGCACATCGTGCGCCGCCTGCTCGACGCCGTCGGCCACCCCGTGATCCGCCTGGTGCGCACCGACATCGGACCCGTCGCGCTCGGCGACCAGCGACCCGGCACCCTGCGGGTGCTCGGCCGCAAGGAAGTCGGCGGCCTCTACCAGGCGGTGGGCCTGTGAGCTCCCTGATCGTCGCCATGGACGGCCCGTCCGGCACCGGCAAGTCCACCGTCTCCAAGCGGCTCGCCCGCCGCCTCGGCGCCGCCTATCTCGATACCGGCGCCATGTACCGGGTCGCGACCCTGCACGCCCTGCGAGCGGGGGCGGACCTGACCGATCCCGCCGCCATCGCCGCCGCCACCGCGTCCCTGCCCTGGTCGATCGGCACCGACCCGGAAGTCGAGGACATCCGGCTCGCCGGGGAGGACGTCCGCGAGATCATCCGCGGCGGCGAGGTCACCGGCGCCGTCTCCGCCGTTTCCGCCGTCCCCGCGGTGCGTCGGGCCCTCGTCGCAGCGCAGCAGAGCATCGGCCGCGACGCCGGGCACATCGTCGTCGAGGGGCGCGACATCGGCACCGTCGTGTTCCCCGACGCGGATGTGAAGATCTACCTCACCGCCTCCGCCGAGGCCCGGGCACAGCGGCGCAACCGGCAGAACATCGCCGAAGGCCGCGGCGACGACTACGAGGCGGTGCTCGCCGCGGTGCAGCGCCGCGACCACCTCGACTCCACCCGCGCGGTCTCCCCGCTGCGCGCGGCGGACGACGCGGTCGTCGTCGACACGAGCGACATGGACATCGACGAAGTGATCGCCGCGCTCGCCGCCGTGGTCGCCGAGCAGACGGGAGCGACCCTGTGAGCGAGGATGTGACGGAATTCGCCGGCGACGGCACCTGGTCGGAGGAAGCGGACTGGGACCTCGAGCTCGTCGGGGACGACGAACTCGAGGAGTTCGTGCCCGTGCCGACCGTCGCCGTGGTCGGACGACCCAACGTCGGCAAGTCGACCCTGGTCAACCGCATCATCGGCCGCCGCGAAGCGGTCGTCGAGGACGTGCCGGGCGTGACCCGCGACCGCGTCTCGTACGAGGCCAACTGGAACGGCCGCCGATTCATGGTGCAGGACACCGGCGGCTGGGAGCCCGACGCGAAGGGCCTGCAACAGTCCGTCGCGCGGCAGGCGGAGATTGCGATGCGCACAGCCGACGCGATCCTGATCGTCGTCGACGCGACCGTCGGCGCCACCGCCGTCGACGAGGCGGTCGCCAGGGTCCTGCGCCGCTCCAAGACGCCGGTGCTGCTCGTCGCGAACAAGGTCGACGACGACCGCGTCGAGTCCGAAGCGGCCGCCCTGTGGTCGCTGGGCCTGGGGCAGCCGTACTCGGTGTCGGCCACCCACGGTCGCGGCACCGGGGACCTGCTCGACGAGCTGCTCTCGGTGCTGCCGCAGACCCCGCGCGAAGGCACCGGCGGGGGAGGCCCGCGTCGTGTCGCGCTGGTCGGCAAGCCCAACGTCGGCAAGTCCAGCCTGCTCAACAAGCTGGCCGGCGACGAAAGGTCGGTGGTGCACAACGTCGCCGGCACGACGGTCGACCCGGTGGACTCCCTCGTCGAGCTCGGCGGAAAGACCTGGCGGTTCGTCGACACCGCCGGCCTGCGCAAGCGCGTCAACACCGCCTCCGGGGCCGAGTTCTACGCCTCGCTGCGCACCCGCGGCGCCATCGAGGCCGCGGAGGTGGCGGTGCTGCTGATCGACGCCTCCGAGCCCATCACCGAGCAGGACCAACGGGTGATCTCGATGGTCGCCGACGCGGGCCGCGCCCTCGTCATCGCCTTCAACAAGTGGGACCTCGTCGACGAGGATCGCCGCTACGAGCTGAGCCGGGAGATCGAACGCGATCTGCTGCGCGTGCCGTGGGCGGCGCGCGTCAACATCTCCGCCAAGACCGGCCGGGCCGTGCAGAAGCTCGTGCCGGCCATGGAGACCGCCCTCGAGTCCTGGGACAAGCGCATCTCCACCGGCCGGCTCAACACCTGGCTCAAGGAGGTCGTCGCCGCGACTCCGCCGCCGATGCGCGGCGGCCGCCTGCCGCGGGTACTGTTCGCCACCCAGGCCGGCACCCGGCCGCCGACGTTCGTGCTGTTCACCACCGGCTTCCTCGAGGCCGGCTACCGCCGATTCCTCGAGCGGCGGCTGCGCGAGGAGTTCGGCTTCGAGGGCAGCCCGGTGCGGATCTCCGTGCGCGTGCGCGAGAAACGGGACCGCCGCGGCAAGTAGCACCCGAAACGGTCCTGACCAGGCGATTGGTGAATCGGTCCGTCCCTGTTGTAATCTCAACGAGCGCTCGACGAGAGCGCGGACGGGCTGTGGCGCAGCTTGGTAGCGCACTTGACTGGGGGTCAAGTGGTCGCAGGTTCAAATCCTGTCAGCCCGACCCACGACGAGGCGGTCCCGAATTCACCGGGACCGCCTCGTTCGCGTGCGGGCCACCCTCCGCGGCCCGGTTCCAGGACTGCCGTGCCGCTCCGGCCCACCCCGGAACCAGCCGCCCAGGGTGCGGCAGCGGCAGCTCCGCGAAAGGCCCACGGTCAGGGTCCAAAGACCGCAGTCAACACCTCGAGCCGCGAGTACTGTCGCGAACAGGAGCCGCGGCCACACCGAGGCGCGACGGGCATCTCCAGTCCGAGGAGACAACATGACCGAAACCCGGATCGGCACCGAATCCCAGGCCACCAACAGCACCGGCGACGCCGCCACGGCGGAGGCGACTCCCGCCGTCGACACCGGCCCGGTCCGGCACGAGCAGATCGACGCGGTCGTCGACACGGCGACCACCGCGGCGGCCGAGTTCCGCACCCTCGACCAGCAACAGGTCGACGCGATCGTCGAAGCCATGGCGCAGGCCGGCATCCGGGCGGCCGCGGAACTGGCATCGGTGGCGATCGAGGAGACCGGATTCGGCGTCTTCGAGGACAAGGTCGTCAAGAACTACGTGGCCACCGAGTTCCTCTACGACTACCTCAAGGACAAGAAGTCCGTGGGCGTGATCGAGGAGGACGTCGAGCGCAGCATCGTCCGCGTCGCCGAACCCATCGGCGTGGTCCTGGCGATCACCCCGGTCACCAACCCCACCTCCACGGTGCTGTACAAGGCGATCGTCGCGGCAAAGACCCGCAACGCCGTCATCTTCCGGCCCTCGCCCTTCGCCGTGCGGTCGTGCGAACGCACGGTCGAGATCCTGCGCGCGGCAGCCGAAGCGGCCGGTATGCCCCCCGGCGCGCTGCAGGTCATTCCCGACGCCGCCCACGAGGTCACCCACTACCTGTTCAAGCATCCTCGGGTCGACTTCATCTGGGTCACCGGCGGGCAGAAGATCGTCTCCCTCGCCAACGCGGCCGGCAAACCCGCGCTCGGCGTGGGACCCGGCAACGCCCCCATCTATCTGCACCGCACGGCCGACATCAAGGGCGCCGTCGTCGACATCCTCATCTCGAAGACCTTCGATGCCTCCGTGATCTGCCCCGCCGAACAGACCTGCATCATCGACGACGAGATCTACGACGCCACCGTCGCCGAGTTCGAGCGGATGGGGGCGCACGTACTCACGGACGATCAGGCCGCCGCGGTGGCCGAATTCGCCTTCGGCTGCGGCGACAAGGTCAACCTCGCCGCTCTCGGCCAGCAGGCTCCCGAACTGGCCGCCCGCGCGGGCTTCACCGTGGATCCAGCGGTCAAGGTGCTCCTGGCGCCGTTGCCCTCCGACCTCGACCAGCTCGCCGCGCACCCTCTGGTGCAGGAGAAGCTGATGCCCGTCCTCGGTCTCGTACGCGCCCGCGACGTCCAGCACGGCATCGACGCCGCCGTGCTCGTCACCGAACACGGCGGCCTCGGCCACACCTCCGCCATCTACGCCACCGATCCGGCGGTCATCGACGCCTACGGTCTGGCCGTGCGCACCGGACGGATCCTCGTCAACGCCCCCACCGCGGTCGGCGCGCTCGGCGGGATCTACAACAACCTCACCCCCACCTTCTCCCTGGGTTGCGGCACTTGGGGCGGATCGAGCACCACCGAGAACGTCAACTACCAGCAGCTGCTCAACATCAAGACCGTCGCGCACCGGCGCACCCCGCCGCAGTGGTTCCGCGTGCCCTCCAACACCTACTTCAATGCCGGTGCCCTCGAGAACCTCCGCGAGGTCCCGTGTACGAGCGTTGTGGTCGTCACCGACGCGTTGAGCGAACAGCGGGGAGTCGTCGACGAGCTCCGCGCCCACCTGCGCGCGGAGCACATCAAGGTGTTCAGCGAGGTCGAACCGGAACCGGACGAGGCCACCATCCGCCGCGGCGTTGCGCTGCTCGAGGGGTACCCGCCGGACCTGCTCATCGCCATCGGCGGTGGGTCGGTGATCGACGCGGCGAAAGCGATCCGGTTGTTCTACGAACACCCGGAGAAGGATCTCGCGGAGCTGACGCTGCCGTTCCTCGACCCCCGCAAGCGCATGGCGGAATACCCGCAGGATCCACACAAGCTGCGGCTGGTGGCAATCCCCACGACCGCCGGCACCGGATCGGAGGTCTCACCCGCGGCCGTCCTCACCGTCGCCGGCCGCAAGGAGACCCTCGTCGACTACTCGCTGGTTCCGGATATGGCGGTGGTGGACCCGATGCTCACCCTCTCGATGCCGCGCACCCTGACCGTCGACACCGGCATCGACGCGCTGACCCACGCGCTGGAAGCGGTAGCCTCCATCTTCGCCTCGCCCTACACCGATGCGTTCTGTGTCCAGGCCGCGCGCCTGATCTTCGAGGCGCTGCCGCGGGTGTACGACGACCCGAACGATCTGTCCGCCCGCACCGACATGTCCAATGCCGCCACTCTTGCCGGACTCGCCTTCTCGAACGCCTTCGTCGGCACGAACCACGCCCTCGCGCACTCCGTCGGCGCCAGGTTCGGCATCGCCCACGGCCGGGTGAACGGCGTGTTCCTGCCCCACACCCTGCGCTACAACGCCAGCCTGCCGACCAAGTTCATGCCGGCCCCGGGCTACTCCGCGTACGTCGCGCCCGAGAAGTACGCTCAGCTCGGGCGGATCGTCTTCGGGGGGCACGAACCCGAGGAGAGCCGCCGCCGGCTCTTCCAGGGTGTCGAGGACCTGCTCCGCCGCATGGGGGTGCCGCGCACCCTGAAGGAGATCGGCATCGCGGAGGACGAGTTCCTCGCCGCCCTGCCGGAGCTGGCGATGACCGCGTTCCAGGACCTGAGCAACCGCACCAACCCGCGGATGCCGCTGATCAGCGAGATCACCACCCTGCTCCGGCTCGGCTACTACGGGGACGGCGAGCATGCCCACTGACAGCGCCACCAAGACCGTCCAGGTCGAGGCGCCCTTGGGCACCGTGCTCGCGACCATCCGTGACCTCGAGAGCCAGACCGAGTGGATCCCCGAGATCCTCGAGGCCGAGGTGCTCGAGGTCGACGAGGAGACCGGATTGCCGCGCACCGCCCGGTTCAAGGCGTCGGCCACCGTCGGTACCGACAGCTACACCCTGACCTACCGGCACCGCGACGACGGCATGAGCTGGTCGATGCTCCAAGGACGCCTGCAGACCGGGCAGGAAGGGCGCTACCAACTCGACGCGGTCGGTCCGGCCAGCACCTCCGTCACGTACGAGCTGACCATCCACCACAACCTGCCGCTGCCCGGTTTCCTGCGGAATCGGGTGATCAAGGGCCTGGTCGACAGTACGCTCACCGGTCTGAAGAAGCGCCTGGAGAGCTGAACGCGGGCGGCGCGGGGCCCACCCGGTCCACACCCGCCACGGTCTGGACCACTACGTGGGCGCCCTGCCCGAGCACCGCGGCAGCGGCCGGCTGCTGCGCCGTGACCCGGACGGTTCGGTCCCTGTCGTACTCGACCGGCTCCACTTCCCGAATGGCATCACTCTCACGGAGGACGAATCCACTGTCCTGTTCGCCGAAACCGGCGGTTACTGCCTGACCGGACTGCCGGTCCGTGCCCCCACGCCCCGCGGCCGCTGATGACGAACCTTCCGGGAATGCCGGACAACGTCTCCCGGGCGCGCGGCGGCCGGATGTGGGTGGCGATGGTTGCGCCCCGCAATGGTGTCCTCGACCGGCTCGGAGGCAGCTGACCCGTGGTACGCCGGGCGTTGTGGCGGCTGCCGGTGGCGCGACTGGCTCGTCCCGCTCGCACGACCTGGGTGCTGGGGTGGGGGAGGACGGCCGCCTGCTGCACGACTTCGGGTGCCGGGATGTGCCCTTCGGCGAGGTGACGGGCGTCGTCGAGCATGCCGGGCGGTTGTACCTGGGAAGCCCCTGAGCGACTCGGCGATCCTGTGCGTGGACGTGGACCGGGCGCGATGAGCGAGCCACGACGGCGCGGTTCTCCCGCCCGTTCCGAGCGGTGCCCCCTCGGGCACGAGAGGGGAGGGGCGCGGGCCCCCGCTGACACCGCCGCATCCGAATTCGAAGCAAACGGAACACAATAATTTCAAGAAGAAGACCGCTCGGCGCACCCAAGTCCGGCTTACATTATCCGACCAGTACGGAACAGAAGTATTTTCCGAAATTCATCACGACTCCACGCTCCCCACCGAAACCCCCAAGAGGCACCGCGCACAGTCAGGCGCCGAACGCGCGGGAGATGGCCGCAGCGACGTCGCGGTGGCCCCGGATCGGCAGGGCCAGCCCACGGCCGGCATGAGCGAGATCGCGGGCGGTGAGCAGATCGTGTTCGCCGGAGATGTCGGCGAGCACGTCGAGCCGAGGGAGCCGGGAGGCGGCGGTCCGCGGATCGGGCCCGGCATTGTGCACACAATCGGACAGCAACAGCACCCGTCCCTCGTCGGCGGGTACGTCCCGGAGCTGACGCGCCGCCACCTCGAGCGCGAAGCCGACGTTCGTCAGACCCTTGCTCGGGATCCGGAGCAGCAGGTCCACGAGCCGGGCCGGGGAGACCGGCTCACCGAGAGCGCTGAGCACGGCGGCTTCGGACCAGAACGCCACCACCGCCAGATCGTCGTGGCCGAGCTCGCCGGCCACGGCACCCACCGCGGCCGCGGCGGTGCGGATGCGTTCGCCGCGCATCGACCCGGAGATGTCGACGACCAGCACCACCTTCCGGCGGTCGCGGATCCGGTCCCGCATCACCAGATCGGTCGACCGCGCGAGCGGGTCCTCCGCGAGCACTTCGACGGTGCGGTCGAGATCGAGTTCCTCGGCGCCGTCCTGATACGGCAGGGTTCGCAGTCTGCCGACGCCCCGCCGAGGCAGGCGACGGTGCCGCGGGCGCGGCACGGACAGGCGCGCAGCGATCTCGCGGGCCCGGCGTCGGACCTCGGCGTCGCCGGCAGGGCCCGACGCATCGAGTTCGCCCAGTGTCAGCACCTCGGCCGGCTCGTCGGTCATCCCGGGACCCGCACCGGGACCCGTTCCGGGGCTGCGCCCCTGACGATGCGGACCGCCGACCATCGCCAAACCCTGGCCGCTGCCTCGGTTCTCGTACAGCGTCGGGACCGTCGACAGCTGCTTCGGCTTGCGCCGGAAAGGCTTTCCCCGACCGGTGGAGTGACGCTGGGCGCGCCGGTGCACGGGGCCGTCCGCGGGGACGGCTCTTCAACCGGGGGCCGCGGAGCTGGGGCGAAGGAGGAAGTGGTCCTGCCAGATCTCCCGCAACACCGCCTCGGGTGTGGTCTCGGCGACCTCGTCCACCGCGATCCGCCCGGACAAAGCCACCAGCAGGGCGTCGAGCACGGCGCCGGTGTAGGCCGGCGGCAGATCGCGCGGCGGGTCGGCCGAGTCCGGCAGCTCGCCGCGCACGTCCCGCATGTCGATCAGCTGCATCGCGACGAGCGTCAGGTCGATCGCGCCGCGGACGCTGGACCCGCCGCGCAGGTCAGGGTGCCCGCGCGTGGCGCGGGTGAGGGCTACCGCGTCGGCGACGAGCCGCGCCGACCCGCACCCGGTGCGCCGGACGACGATCTCACGTTCGGCCTGCGTGTCCTGATAGTCCACCGCCAGCCGGCAGAACCGGTCGTGCACGCTCATCGACAACCGGACGGTGCCGATGTTGTCGAACGGGTTCATCGAGGCCACCACGCGGAACGCCGGATCGGCCTCGACCGTGCCCACCCGCGGCACCGTGATCCGCCGCTCCGCCATCGCGGTCAGCAGGCTGTTCAGTGTGTCCTCGGGCGAGCGGTTGAACTCTTCGAGGTAGAGCACCCCGCCGGCCCGCATCGCCGCCACCAGCGGGCCGGGCACGAAGTTGTCCTCGTGGTAGCCCTCCGACAGCACCCGTGCCGGATCGTGATAGCCGACCAGGCGTGCCGGCGTGAGATCGGCGTTCCCCTCGACGAACATCAGCGGACTGCCGAGCTCGGCGGTGATGGCGCCGAGCAGGGTGGACTTGCTGGTGCCCGGTGGCCCCTCGAGCAGCACGTCGCGCCCCGCGCCGATGGCAGCGAGCAGGAGGTCGGTTTCCCGGGCCCGGCCCACCACCCGGTCCGCGACTCCCCGGCGGACCTCGGCCATCGGTCGGGTGGTGCGCTGCATGCTCACGTCCTCGTGTACCCCTGGGATCCGTTCGTTTCCTCGGACAACTATGCACCGGGTGGACCCACGGGGCGGACCGATTCGGCGATCCATGCGCAGAATCGCAGTCCCCACCCCCTAATGTCGACGCAATGACCGTCCCGAACCCCTTGGACCCGACCGAGATCGGGTCGGCGCTCGCCGCGTTCGAACCCCGCTCCCTGCCGCTGGAAGGCCGGCGTCACGCGGCGGTGGTCGTCGCCGTACTCGACGACGGGCACGGCAACCCTGTCGTGCCGCTCACCCGCCGCCCGACCCGTCTGCGAGCGCACCCCGGCCAGTTCGCCCTGCCGGGCGGACGTCTCGACGACGGGGAGACACCCGAGGTGGCCGCGCTGCGCGAGCTGCACGAGGAACTCGGCCTGCGCACCGACCCCGGCGGCATTCTCGGCCGCCTCGACGACTACATCACCCGCTCGGGTTACGTCATCTCCCCGTACGTCGTCTGGGCGGATGCCGCGATCGACGATCTCGTGCCCAACCCCGACGAGGTGGCCGCACTCTATGCCGTCACCGCATCCGAGCTCGACAGCGAACCCCGGTTCGTCGCCATACCGGAATCGGACAAGCCGGTGATCCAGTGGCCGTTCCGGGGACATCTCGTCCACGCCCCCACCGCGGCGGTGGTGTACCAGTTCCGGGAAGTCGTGCTCCACCGTCGCAGCACCCGCATCGACGACCTGGAACAGCCCGTGTTCGCGTGGAGGTGACGAGTCGGCCGGCCGGCGGCGACGAGGTGTGTGCAAGGCTGTCGGAACCGACCCCACCCGAACGACAGGACGGACGATGAACGACGCGACGACGGCCGGTGCGCCGGCTCGATCCGACCGCATCGTCACCGTCCCCAACGTGTTGAGCGTCGTCCGCCTGGTCGGCATCCCGATCTTCCTCTATCTGGTCCTCGTCCGGCACGCCGACGGATGGGCGCTTGCGGTCCTCATGCTCAGCGGAATCACCGACTGGGCCGACGGCAAGCTCGCGCGGCTGCTCGACCAGGCCTCGCGGCTCGGCGCGGTGCTGGATCCGCTCGTCGACCGCCTCTACGTCGTCACCACCCTCCTCGCCCTGGTGGCCCGCGGCATAGTGCCGTGGTGGATCGCCGTGGTTCTGATCGGCCGGGAGCTGGTCCTCGCTCCGACCCTGGCCGTCTACCGTCGCCGTGGCCTGCCGCCCCCGGAGGTGCTGTACCTGGGTAAGGGCGCCACCTTCCTGCTGATGTTCGCGTTGCCGCTCCTGCTGGCCGCGGAAGCGCTTCCCGCCGCGGCCGGCGTCCTCGCGCCCGCGGGGTGGGCCGCCCTCCTCTGGGGTACTGCCCTCTACGTGTGGACGGGCGTGCTCTACCTGTCGCAGGCGGTGCGGACGGCCCGTGCGGTACCCACCCCGGGAGGGCCTGCCACCGAATGAGCCGCAACTGGGAGCAGATCCGCCGCAACCCCGTGCCGTCGCTGCTCAAGGCGCTTCTCGAGGACCACCTCGACCCCGGCTACGCGGCCGCGGCGCACGACCGCGCCGCCGGCCACGCCCGGCCGACCCGGGTCGGCATCGGGCTCTGGCTGGTCCTCGGTGGCCTGCTCGCCGGACTCGTCCTCGGAGTGGCCTACGCCCAGAACATCGAGCGGGAATCCGGTACCGACCAGGCACGCAACGAGATCCTCGCCACCGTCCGCACCGCCGAGGACCGCAACGACGTACTCGCGGCCACCCGCGACGACGTGGCCACCCAGGTGGAACAGCGCCGCATCGAGGTGCTCGCCGACGACGAACAGGGTGCGGCGGTGCTCGACCGGCTCGCCCGAGCCGAGGAGGCCGCCGCCGCGGCTCCCGTGCGCGGCCCCGGCATCACAGTCACCCTCGCCGATCCGACCTCGCGTCCCGACCTGACGGACTCCGCGGAGAAGGACCGCGCCCGCAGCACCTCGGTGATCCTCGACCGCGACCTGCAGTCGGTCGTCAACGCCCTCTGGGCCGGCGGGGCCGAGGCCGTCGCGATCAACGGGGTACGGGTCGGTCCCGGTGTCACCGTCCGGCAGGCCGGGGGAGCGATGCTCGTGGACAACCAGCCGGTCTTCTCGCCCTACACGGTCGCCGCCGTCGGGTCACCGGCCGAACTGCAGACCGGCTTCGTCGTCAGCGACGCCTACCTGCGTATGTCGGGGGTGCAACAGCTGTACGGGGTAGGTTTCACCATCACGGAGGCGACGGACCTCGCGTTGCCGGGCGCCTCGGTACGCGACGTCGCATCGGCACGGGAAACGGGAGAGCGGTGAAGACTGTGGCGACCAAGCGCGGATACGCCCTCTATGCGGTGCTGGCCCTCGGCGTGGGCATCGCCGTGGGTGTGATCTTCAGCCCCCAGGTGCCCGACGTGGTCCAGCCCTACCTGCCCATCGCGGTGGTCGCCGCGCTCGACGCGGTCTTCGGGGGACTACGCGCCTATCTGGACGAGATCTTCGACGCCAAGGTGTTCGTCGTCTCCTTCACCTTCAACGTGCTCGTCGCCGCACTGATCGTCTGGCTCGGCGACCAGCTCGGGGTGGGCACCCAGCTCTCCACCGCGGTCGTCGTGGTCCTCGGTATCCGGATCTTCGGCAATGCATCCGCGCTGCGACGCAGACTGTTCGGGGCGTAGCCGGATGCATGAGGGCAAGCACGAATGGCACGAACCGGCCGAGAGCGGCGCGGCGCGCCGCTCGCGGATCGTCTTCTCCGCCCTGGCGGCGCTGCTCATGGTGGTGCTGGGCGTGGGAATCGCCACGCAGGTCAGGAACACCGGTTCGGGCGACGCGCTCGACTCCGCTCGGCCGGCCGACCTGCTGGTGGTGCTCGACAACCTCAACCGCCGCGAAGCGGAGCTGCGGCAGGAGATCACCACACTGGAACAGACGCTGGCCAGCCTGGAACGGAACGGCTCCGAAGCCGCACTCGCGGAGGCGCAGCAGCGCCTCTCGGCCCTGGAGATCCAGGTGGGTACCGCCCCGGCGGCCGGTCCGGGAGTGATCTTGACCATTGCCGACCCTCGGCGCGGCGTGGGACCGGAAGTCCTCCTCGACACGATCCAGGAGCTGCGCGCCGCGGGGGCGGAGGCCGTCCAGGTCGCCGGAACCGGCGGCCCCGCCGTCCGTATCGGCGTGGACTCCTGGGTGGGCGGCACCGCCGGTGCGCTGGTCGTCGACGATCGATCGATCGCAGCGCCCTACGCCGTCGCCGCGATCGGGGACGCGCCCACGCTGGCGGCGGCTCTGAACATCCCCGGCGGCGTGGTCGACACGGTGGCGCGCGCGGGCGGGTCGGTACAGATCGAACAGTCGCCGCAGGTCGAGGTACCCGCCTTGCGGGAGATCGAGCCGCGACAATACTCTCAGCCCGGTAATTGAACCCGGCGTTCCACGCGAATGTCGCTGCCCGAAAGGACCTGTCGTGAGTGAGTTCCGAACACCCGCCGATCTGCGTTACACGGCGGAGCACGAGTGGGTTCGCCGAACCGGTGACGCGACTGCGCGCGTCGGCATCACGGACTACGCCCAGTCACAGCTCGGCGACGTCGTCTTCGTGCAATTGCCGGAGACGGGAGCGGAGATCACCGCGGGCGACTCGTTCGGCGAGGTGGAGTCGACCAAGAGCGTTTCCGACGTGTACGCGCCGCTCACGGCGAAAGTCGTTGGGGTGAACCCGGATCTGGATGCCAATCCCGAGCTCGTCAACAGCGACCCGTACGAGGCCGGCTGGTTGGTGGACCTCGAGGTCGGCAGCAAGGACGAGCTCGACGCCGCTCTGGCGAGCACGCTCGACGCGGACGGGTACCGCGCGATCACGCAGAACTGACGCCGCGTCCGGCCGGGACCGCGTCTGCCTGCACGAAGGACGTTGCGCAGGGTACGGTCAACGGTAGGCGTGTGCCGGGTCGGGGCGCGGGTCCGTACCGGAAGTGATCGTGGCTGAACGAAACTGCGGCCCAGGGGGAGCGATCCCGAAGGGTCGAACGGATAAGGAGATACGGTGAGCGAGAACGGCAACGCGGGCTACGAGGAAACCCCTGCGGAAACCACTTCGGTGTTTCGTGCCGACTTCCTGAACGAACTCGATACCACCGGCGCGGGCACGGGGACGACCGAGGCCCCCGTCTCGGGGGTCGAGGGGCTTCCCACAGGATCGGCGCTGCTCGTCGTCAAGCGCGGCCCGAACGCCGGGTCGCGTTTCCTGCTCGATCAGCCGACGACGTCGGCCGGGCGTCACCCGGACAGCGACATCTTCCTCGACGACGTGACGGTGAGCCGCCGGCACGCCGAGTTCCGTCAGGACGAGGGCGAGTTCCAGGTCGTCGATGTGGGAAGCCTGAACGGCACCTACGTCAACCGCGAGCCGGTGGACTCGGCGGTTCTCGCGAACGGCGACGAGGTGCAGATCGGAAAGTTCCGGCTGGTGTTCCTCACCGGCCCGCGGGGTTCGCAGGGCACGGGTAGCTGATGACCGCTGCCCGCCAGCCGTCACCGGGGGGAATGTCGATCGGGTCCGTGCTCGATCGGCTCCGTCCCGAGTTTCCGGACGTGACGATCTCGAAGATCCGCTTCCTCGAATCCGAGGGACTGATCAGTCCGGAACGCACCCCGTCGGGTTATCGACGTTTCTCGATCGCGGACTGCGAGCGCCTGCGGTACGTGCTAACCGCGCAGCGGGACCAGTACCTGCCGCTGAAGGTGATCAAGGAACAGCTCGAGGCGATCGACCGTGGTGTCGCGACGGTGGGCTCGGTGGAGAGCCGCCCGAAGCGGCCCCGGCCCCTGGCGGTGGCGCCGGGCGAGGTGTCGCCGGAGGATCTGCGCACGGACCGGGAGGTGCGGGTCGGCCGGGAGGACCTGTGCCGGCAGGCGGGCATCGAATCGTCCTTCCTCACGGAGCTGATCCGCGCCGGGCTCATCGTGCCCGGCGCGGCCGGCTTCTTCGACGAGGATGCGGTGCTGCTGGCTCGCACCGCCAAGGCCATGGCCGAGTTCGGCCTCGAGGTCCGGCACCTGCGTGCCTTCAAGCTCGCGGCCGACCGGGAGGCGGGCCTGGTGGCGCAGATCGCCGGTCCGGTCGCGAAGGGCCGGGACGTCGGGGCGCGCGCCCGGGCCGAGGAAATGGTGCGGGAATTGGCGGCGTTGTCGTTGACGATGCACACGTGCCTCGTCAAGGCGGCCGTTCGGGGCGCTCTCGATCGGTGAGTGTGGCAGCGGTGGCAACGACTCTGACGACGGCGGCTCGTTGGCACTAGAATTCAGGGGGATATCGGCGGACGGTTCGCCACCGACGCACAGCAGGGATGGGAGGCGGCTCGATGAGCGAGATGCGAGTAGTGGGGATTCGGGTCGAGCAACCGCAGAATCAGCCTGTCCTTCTGCTGCGCGAGGTCGACGGTGATCGGTATCTGCCGATCTGGATCGGCCAGATGGAGGCCACGGCGATAGCGCTGGAACAGCAGGGTGTCGAGCCGGTCCGGCCTCTGACGCACGACTTGATCAAGAATCTGGTCGATGCGTTCGGCCGCACCCTCCAGGAGGTCCGGATCGTGGATCTCAAAGAGGGGACGTTCTACGCCGATCTCGTCTTCGACGGTGGTCTGCGCGTGTCGTCCCGTCCTTCCGATGCGGTCGCTGTAGCCTTGCGCATCGGCGCGCCGGTCTTCGTGGAGGAGCCGGTGCTGGTGGAAGCGGGCCTCGTCATGCCGGATGAGCGGGAGGACGAGGTCGAGAAGTTCAAGGAGTTTCTCGAATCCGTGTCCCCCGACGACTTCAAGGCGACGGACGGCTGATCGTCGACCATCGCCGAGGTTCTGTCGCGACTCCCGGTCACGGTGGCCGGGGCGCGCTCTGCGACGAGTGGTACAGGACCGGAAGATCGTTGTCCGGTCGGCGTGTTGCTGCCCAACTTTTCGCACGGGGCGTACGCTGAGTGAATCGCTACGGATCGACTCGGTGGGTCAAGCGGGCGCTCGACGATCGGATGGGGTGGGGGATCCGCCCGTCGTTCGTTCCGGGGCACGCCTGTGCACGCGAGAGGGAGTCACAACAGTGGGAGATCGGCCGCAGGGACAGCAGCTCAGCTTCGACGCCGTCGACCGCGAGGCCCCGTCACGGGCATCTCTCGACGCCGACGAGATGCAGCCGGGTCTGTTCCCGGACGATTCGGTGCCTGACGAGCTCGTCGGCTACCGCGTGCCGATCGCCTGCCAGATCGCCGGCATCACCTACCGTCAGCTCGACTACTGGGCGCGGACGAATCTGGTCGTTCCGTCCATCCGGGGCGCGGCGGGTTCGGGCAGCCAACGGCTCTACTCGTTCAAGGACATCCTGGTCCTGAAGATCGTCAAGCGTCTGCTGGACACGGGCATCTCCCTGCAGAACATCAGGGTAGCGGTCGACCACCTCCGGGAACGCGGAGTGCGGGACCTGGCGAAGATCACCCTGTTCTCCGACGGCACCACCGTGTACGAGTGCACCTCACCGGAAGAGGTGGTCGATTTACTGCAGGGCGGACAGGGCGTGTTCGGGATCGCGGTGAGCGGCGCGATGCGGGAGTTGACGGGCAGCATCGCCGACTTCCCGGCCGAGCGGGCGGACGGCGGCGACATCGAGCAGCGTCCCGAGGACGAACTGGCCTCCCGCCGTCGCGAACGTGTCAATCGGCGGATCGGCTAGACGCTCGTCACACGAAACACCTGCGGCCTCGGTGCTGCCCGGGTGTCCCCGTGCCCTAGAATCGGTGATACGTCGCCGCCGTGCGGGAGAGTTCCGGACCTGTTCCGGACGCCGAAGGAGCAGCACCTCCCCGTCAATCTCTCAGGCATCGAGGACCGTGCGGGCACCGACGTCTCTGGAAAGCGGTGGGAGCACCCACCCGCCCACGGGGAAAGGGCCGGCTCGCTCCGGTACCGAATCTCTCAGGCGCTCGCCCCGGCGAGCTCGCGACAGAGGGGGAGGACACGCACCGTGCGACCCCCTGCGCGGATGCGGACCTCCGACCTCAGGGAGTCGCGATGACCGACGCCGCTACGTACACCTTCGCCGACCGCCACGTCGGCCCCGACGCGGCGGGACTGCGCCGCATTCTCGACGTCATCGGCGTCGAATCCCTCGACGAGCTGGCCGTCAAGGCGGTGCCCGCCGGCATCCTCGACGCCCGGGCCGACGGAGTCGCGGACGGACTCGAGTCGCTCGACGCGCCGATGTCGGAACACGAGGTACTGACGGCGCTGCAGGAACTCGCGGGCCGGAACACCGTCGCGACATCGATGATCGGCCAGGGGTACTACGGCACGCTGACCCCGCCGGTACTGCTGCGAAACATCATCGAGAATCCCGCCTGGTACACCGCATACACCCCGTACCAGCCGGAGATCAGCCAGGGGCGCCTCGAAGCGCTCCTCAACTTTCAGACCATGGTCTCGGACCTGACCGGTATGGAGGTCGCCAACTCGTCGATGCTGGACGAGGCGACCGCCGCCGCGGAGGCGATGACGCTGCTCAAGCGCGCCAACCGCAAGTCCAGGAGTGCGCGGGTCGTCGTGGACGCCGACCTGTTCGCCCAGACCGCCGCGGTCCTGGCGACCCGGGCAGAACCGTTGGGGATCGAGATCGTCACCGCGAACCTCGTCGACGACGGCCTGCCCGAGGGAGAGTTCTTCGGCGTCGTCCTGCAGATCCCGGGTGCCTCCGGCCGGGTGTTCGACGCGGGCCCCCTCGTCGGGGCGGCGCACGAGCGTGGGGCGCTCGTCGCGGTGGGCGCGGACCTGCTGGCGCTCACTCTGCTCACCCCGCCCGGGGAACAGGGCGCGGACGCGTGCTTCGGCACCACCCAGCGCTTCGGCGTGCCGATGGGGTTCGGCGGGCCGCACGCCGGCTATCTCGCCGTGCACGCCGCCCATGCCCGCAACCTTCCGGGCCGGCTCGTCGGTGTGTCGGTCGACGCGGACGGCGCACCGGCCTATCGGCTGGCGTTGCAGACGCGTGAGCAGCACATCCGGCGCGAGAAGGCGACCAGCAACATCTGCACCGCACAGGTTCTCCTCGCGGTGCTCGCTGCCATGTACGCGTTGTACCACGGGGCCGAGGGCCTGGCCGGGATCGCGACCCGCGTGGCCGGCCAGGCCGCCCGTATCGCGGCGTCGCTGAAGGCGGCCGGTATCGACGTGGTGCACGACAGCTTCTTCGACACCGTGCTGACCCGCGTTCCCGGCCGCGCCGACGCGGTCGTCGCGGCGGCTCTCGAGGCCGGCATCAACGTTCGTCGCGTCGACGGGGACCACGTGGGGATCTCGTGCGACGAAGCGACCCGGGACGCGGACGTCGCCGCGGTCCTGGCCGCGTTCGGGGCGGAGGACACCTCGGCCGCAGCCACACCCGCCGTGCCGCGGCAGCTCGCGCGCACGAGCGCGTACCTGCAGCACGAGGCGTTCACCCGGTACCGCACCGAGACCGCGATGATGCGGTACCTGCGCCGCCTGTCGGACATGGACCTTGCGCTCGACCGCACCATGATCCCGCTGGGTTCGTGCACGATGAAGCTCAATGCCGCCACCGAGATGGAGGCGATCACCTGGCCCGAGTTCTCGGCGCTGCATCCTTTCGCCCCTGCAGAGCAGACCGCGGGCATCCGCCGGCTCATCGGCGACCTGGAAGGGTGGCTGGCCGCGGTGACCGGGTACGACGCGGTGAGTCTGCAGCCGAACGCGGGTAGCCAGGGCGAGTACGCCGGGCTGCTCGCCATCCGCCACTACCACCTGAGCCGGGGTGACGAGCATCGGGACACCTGCCTGATCCCGTCGAGTGCACACGGCACCAACGCCGCCTCCGCGGTCATGGCCGGCATGCGCGTCGAGGTCGTGGCGTGCCGGTCCAACGGTGACGTCGACCTCGACGATCTGCGTGCGAAAATTTCCGACCACGCCGAACGTCTCGCCGCGATCATGATCACGTACCCGTCGACCCACGGGGTCTACGAACACGAGATCGCCGACATCTGCGGTGCCGTGCACGACGCCGGCGGGCAGGTGTACATCGACGGCGCCAACCTGAACGCCCTCGTCGGGCTGGCGCGTCCCGGCAAGTTCGGAGGCGACGTGAGTCATCTGAACCTGCACAAGACCTTCTGCATCCCGCACGGTGGTGGCGGCCCCGGCGTGGGGCCGATCGGCGTGCGCGCGCACCTGGTGCCGTTCCTGCCCGGCCACCCGGCCGAACCGGGTCTCGGGGGCGGTGGGCCGGTGTCGGCGGCGCCGTTCGGATCGGCCTCCATCCTCCCGATCACGTGGGCGTACATCAAGCTGATGGGGGCCCAAGGCCTGCGGCGGGCGTCGCTGACGGCGATCGCGTCGGCGAACTACATCGCGCGCCGGCTCGACGAGTACTTTCCCGTCCTGTACACGGGCGAGAACGGCATGGTGGCGCACGAGTGCATCCTCGATCTGCGCCCCCTGACGAAGGATACGGGGGTCACGGTCGACGACGTGGCCAAGCGCCTGGCGGACTACGGCTTCCACGCGCCGACCATGAGCTTCCCCGTCGCGGGCACCCTGATGGTCGAACCCACCGAGAGCGAGGATCTCTCCGAACTCGACGCGTTCATCGACGCGATGATCGCCATCCGCGGCGAGATCGATCGCGTCGGGGCAGGGGAGTGGCCGGTGGACGACAACCCACTGCGCGGCGCACCGCACACCGCCCAGTGCCTGGTCGGGGAGTGGACCCACCCCTACAGCCGTGAGATCGCGGTGTATCCGCTGGGGCAGAGCCGCGCGAAGGTGTGGCCCGCGGTGCGCCGCATCGACGGGGCGTACGGGGATCGGAACCTCGTGTGCTCGTGCCCGCCGTTGGAGGCCTACAGCAGCTGAGCGCATTTTCGGGGGCTGGGTGTCGGTAGCCCAGCCCCCGAAAGACTACGGACAGTATTCCGAGCCTAACGGAACTTTATAAATAACCGAACAACACCCCACGCCACCTCAACCGCGAAACAACCGCACAAAAACAGCCCAGACAAAAAGGTCAGCCCGGGAAGGTCTTCAGTTCCAGGATTGCCACTTCCGGAGGGGTGGCAATCCGTACCGGCGGACCCCAGGCGCCGGTACCGCGGGAGGTGTACACGAGAGTGTCGCCGAACCGGTCGAGTCCCGTCACCGTCGGCTGTTGCAGAGGCACGACGTATCCGAGCGGCCACATCTGTCCGCCGTGCGTGTGGCCGGACAATTGCAGGTCGACGCCGTGGTCGCGGGCCTCGAACACCTGCCGGGGCTGATGGGCGGCCAAGAGGACGAAGCGCTCGGGATCGCGGCCCTGCAACGCTGCGGTGAGATCCGCTTCGTTCGGGGCCGGTGCCGAGTAATCGTGAATGCCCGCGAGATCGATGACATCGCCGCCGCGCTCCAGGGCGACTCGTTCGTTGCGGAGGGTGCGTACGCCGAGGGTTTCCCAGAAATCGAGCCAGGACAGCGCGTCGTCGGCGTAGTACTCGTGGTTGCCGCTGACTCCGTAGACCCCGAGGGAAGCCCGCAGGTCGGCGAGGGGAGCGAGATCCTGCCCGACGAACGCGATCGTGCCGTCGGTGAGGTCCCCGCCGAGAACGATCAGGTCCGGCTGCTGCGCGTTGACGAGGTCCACCGCGCGACGGGTGAATTCGCGGCCGCGGGACGGGCCGACGTGCAGGTCGGTGACGAGGGCGACCCGCATCCCGTCGAATCCGGCCGGAAGCCGGCGCAACGGGATCCGGGTGTGCACGACCCGGGGCCGAGCGGCCTCGACCGTGCCGTAGCCGACCGCGGCGACCGCGGCGACGGTCAGCGTGCCCGTCGCGATCTGCAGGGCGCGCCGCCTGGAGGGATCCGGGGGGTGGGCGTCGCCGCGCCGGAAACGGCGTACCGCTCGCGCCGCGAGGCACACGATCCCGATCAGGAGCGTGCCGAGGACCAGGTACAGCACGACGCCGAGCCAGGTCCAGCCGAGGAATCCGAACGGGCGGGCCCAGCGCGGGTCGAGCGACGTGCCGCTCTGCGCGCCGATCAGAGCGACGACGAGGAGGACGCCGAGCGCGGTGTTCGCAGCGATTGCCGAGCGGCCGCGCAGGCCGGGGGCTCGGACGAGACGGCGGTGGAGCCAGAAGGTGACGAGGGCGAGGAACGTCCCCGCGACGAGAAGGCGGATCACGGTGTCAGGACATCAGCTTTCGGATGGCGGCGGCGAGATCGGGTCCGTCGGTCGTGGCGACGGGGACGAGCGCACCGCCGGTGCGGTCGGCGAGTGTTTGCAAGGTGTTGCGGTTCGTGTCGTCGCCGAGCGCCACGACGTCGATCCGGACGGGTCGATCGGGGTCGCCGGCGGCGGCGACGAGGTCGAGGATGCGTTGGCGGGAGGTGTCGTCGTCGTTGGCACTGTCCGTGATCAGGAGGACGGAGTTGGGCCTGCCGGGGGTGTGGTTGCGGACGGCGTCGACGTAGGCGGCGGCCAGAGACCGGTAGACGGCGGAACCGTCGGTGGTGTCGGCACCGGTCAGGGCGGCGGTCAGCGCGGTGCGCTGGTCCGCGGTGAGGGTGCCGCGCGCCACCGTGGCGCGGTACGGAGTCGTGTCGTCGAGGTCGCGGGCGAAGACCCACACGGCGAGTGTCGAGGCATCCGGCGAGCGGGAGACGTGCTGGTCCAGGGCAGTGGCGATGTGGGCGAGACGGGTGTCGTCACCCTCGACGGTTCCCATGGACGTGGACGTGTCGAGGAGGATCGTGGTGGCGCGGGGTGCGACGGGTGCGCGCCGGTGGTCGAGGAGGATGTCGGCCACGGCTGGGGCGGCGCGGTTCAGGTTCTGTTCGATGCGGGGGAAGGGAACCGCGTCGGTGCGGGGGACGGGCTGGCCGTCGACTCGGAAGCCGGCGTCGGCGAGGACGCGGGCCGCGTCGGGTTCGCGGAGGTGGCCGGCGAGTTCGGCGGCGGCGCGGGAGAGGGTCTCGTCGACCCACGGGGCGTCGACCACGGCGGCGGGGAAGTCGGCGGTGGGGGTGGGGCCGGCGGGAACGAATTCGACGAGGCCGGCGGCGCCACCCGAGGCGACCGCCGTGTGCAGTTGTTGCTCGGTGATCGGTACGGCGTGCACCGCCCCGTCGGCGCCGGGCCCGTCGGCGAGGGTGGTCAGGGCTGCGGCGGTGGTCGGTCCGGCGCCGTCTCCGAGGGCGTCGGCGCCGAGCGCGAGCGCACCGACGGCGGAGGTGGCTGCGGGGGAGGCGGCCTGTTCGGCGGTCAGGGGACCGGTTCCGGCGTCGGTGGCTGCGGCGGCGACGGCCTCGAGGGCGGGAGTGGTGGCGTCGGCGTCGGTGCCGGTGGGCAGGGCCAGGCGGAGGCCGGCCCAGCCGTCGAGGCCCAGGCCGGCGAGGGTGCTGCCGTCGGACTGGAGGGAGGGCAGCTGGCGCCATCCGGTGCCGGCGGTGCTGAGGGCGCGCTCGAGCTCGGCCGGGACGGCCAGCACGACCGGGGAGGTGGCGAGGGAGCGGGTCTGGCCGTCGAGGGCCTGTGCCGCGCGCGCGGTGGCGTCGCTGCTGAAAGGGACCCAGAGTGCGGGTGGGGGGCCGAGGGTGGGGTCCCAGCGGGGATCGGCGGTGAGGGCGGTCGTGGCCGGGGTGGTGGCGACGGGGGTGACGCGCACGTCGATGCAGTGGTCGCGGACGACGGGGCGGGTGTCGGTGACCCACCGGGCGGCGAGGGTGGTCAGTGTGGGGGCGACGGCGGGATCGGCGGCGACGTCGAGGAGCGCGTCGCCTTCGACGCAGGTATGCGCGGCTTCGGTGGCCTGCGCGTCGATGCGTTCGCGCAGGCGGAACCAGCCGACGGTGGCGAGGACGAGTGCGAGTGCTACGGCGACGGCGATGATCGGGCCCTTGCTGACGCCTCTGGCGCGGCCCGTGCCGCGATGTCGACCCACGTGTTTCCTGCCTGTCGTCGTGCCTGCCCCGCCGTTCCCGGAGTCTAGTGATCGGCCGGTGAGACGCCACGGCCCCCGATCCGGTGGATCGGGGGCCGTGGGCCGTGGCTCAGGCTCGGCAGCCGTGGGCGGCCTTGAACTCGAGGCGGCGGCGGTGCAGGATCGGCTCGGTGTAGCCGCTGGGCTGCGTGGTGCCTTCGAGGATCAGTTCCTTGGCGGCCTGGAAGGCGATGCTGCCGTCGAAGTCGGGGGCCATCGGCAGGTAGGTGGAGTCGCCCGCGTTCTGCCGGTCGACGACGGGGGCCATGCGCTGCAGGGCGGCGACGACGTCGTCGGCGGTGACGATGCCGTGGTGGATCCAGTTGGCGAGCAGCTGGCTGGAGATGCGCAGGGTGGCGCGGTCCTCCATGAGCGCGACGTCGTGGATGTCGGGCACCTTGGAGCAGCCGACGCCCTGGGAGATCCAGCGCACGACGTAGCCGAGGATCGACTGGCAGTTGTTGTCGAGCTCCTCGCGCTTCTGCTCGTCGGTCCAGTCGGTGCTGGGGGCGAGGGGGATGGTGAGGATGTCGTCGACGGTGGCGCGGCGCTTGCCCTTCAGTTCGTCCTGCACGGCGAACACGTCGACCTGGTGGTAGTGGGTGGCGTGCAGGGTGGCGCCGGTGGGCGAGGGGACCCAGGCGGTGTTGGCGCCGGCCTTGGGCTGGCCGATCTTCTGTTCGAGCATGTCGGCCATGAGGTCGGTCATGGCCCACATGCCCTTGCCGATCTGGGCTTTGCCCTGCAGGCCGGTGGCCAGGCCGGTGTCGACGTTCCAGTCCTCGTAGGCGAGGATCCACTTCTGCTTCTTCATCTCGGCCTTGCGCACCATGGCGCCGGCCTCCATGGAGGTGTGGATCTCGTCGCCGGTGCGGTCGAGGAATCCGGTGTTGATGAACACGACGCGCTCGCTGGCCTCCTTGATGCAGGCCTTCAGGTTGACGGTGGTGCGGCGTTCCTCGTCCATGATGCCGACCTTGAGGGTGTTGGCCGGCAGGCCCAGCACCTCTTCGACCCGGCCGAAGAGTTCGGTGGTGAAGGCGACTTCCTCGGGGCCGTGCTGCTTGGGCTTGACGATGTAGATCGAGCCGGTGCGGCTGTTGGCGAGCGGCCCGGTGTCCTCGCCGACGGACAGGCCGTGCACGGCGGCGAGGCTGGTGATCAGCGCGTCGAGGATGCCCTCGGGGACCTCGTTGCCCTCGGAGTCGAGCACGGCGGGGTTGGTCATGAGGTGGCCGACATTGCGGACGAACAGCAGGGACCGGCCGTGCAGGGTGAGGTCGGAGCCGTCGGGGGCGACGTAGACGCGGTCGGCGTTGAGGGCGCGGGTGAAGGACTTGCCGCCCTTGGAGATCTCCTCGGCGAGGTCGCCGCGGTTGAGGCCGAGCCAGTTGCGGTAGCCGATGACCTTGTCGTCGGCGTCGACGGCGGCGACGGAGTCCTCGAAGTCCATGATGGTGGTGATGGCCGATTCGAGGACGACGTCCTTGACACCGGCGGCATCGGTCTTGCCGATCGGGGATTCGGGGTCGATCTGGATCTCCACGTGCAGACCGTGGTTGCGCAGCAGCACGGACGTCGGGGCGTCCTTCTCGCCGAGGTAGCCGACGAACTTCTCGGGCTGGGCGAGTGTGGTGACGGTGCCGTCGCCGAGTTCGACCTTCAGCTCCTTCCCGTCGACGAAGTACCGGGTGGAGTCGGCGTGCGATCCGGTGGCGAGGGCGGCGGCGGTGTCGAGAAAGTTGCGGGCCCAGGCGATGACCTTGTCGCCGCGGACCTTGTTGTAGCCGGTGCCCTTCTCGGCGCCGCCTTCTTCGGAGATGGCGTCGGTGCCGTAGAGGGCGTCGTACAGCGAGCCCCAGCGGGCGTTGGAGGCGTTGAGGGCGAAGCGGGCGTTGAGGACGGGCACCACGAGCTGCGGCCCGGCGGTGGTGGCGATCTCGGCGTCGACACCACCGGTGGTGACCTGGAAGTCGGCGGGTTCGGGGACGAGGTAGCCGATGTCCTGGAGGAACGCCTTGTAGGCAGCGGCGTCGTGCGGCTGGCCCTTGCGGTCGCGGTGCCAGGTGTCGATCTGCGCCTGGAGGTCGTCGCGCACGGCGAGCAGGGCGCGGTTGCGGGGGGCGAGGTCGTGGATCACCTTGTCGGCGCCGGCCCAGAACTCGGCCGCGTCCACCCCGGTGCCGGGGATCGCCTCGTCGACGACGAAGTCGTAGAGCACCTTGGCGACCTGGAGTCCACCGACTTGCACGCGTTCAGTCATTACCTGCCTCACTCTTTCCGGGACCTGTGCGCTCGCGTCGGCGGTGCCGACGGGCAGCACGACGAACAGCACTCACGTTACCCGCCGGTAGTTTCGGGCAGGTCGGTTCGACCCGCCGCCGGGGCGGTACATCGATTCAGCAGCTCCTCTCCAGGGCCGCGGCGCGATGGTGAGCGCCGACCGCTCGCGGGCGTACTGTGCGCGCCCGGAAGCGGTCTCGATCGTGATCGGCGAGTAGCCGTAATCGCTCAGATCATACGGGGTGGCCCGCGAACCCGGCCCGCCCGGGCGGGCCGGGCGGCCGGGCGCTCACGCGGCCCGCCGGGCGTCGTCGAGCAGTCCGGTGAGGTTGGCGAGGGCGGGGCGGACGTGGGTGCCGAATCGCCTCGTCGCTTCCCGGACAAGGGGCCGGTCGGCGCGGTGCCGGAGCCCCCGGGACGTGTTGAGGCGGGAACGCTCGAGCCAGTCCGCCATGTCCGGTTCCTTCGACCACGCGTACTCGGCGCTCGTCTCGACGAGCGTTCCGCGGATCCAGTCGAGGGGGACGTCCGGTAGCCGGTTCGGTGGGCAGAGCCGGTTCTTCTCGGCCAGGTCCCGGCCGGTGGCCTCCACGAATCCGACGAGGGCGGCGTTGAACGGGATGAGCCCGGTCCGGATCGGTTGCAGCGTGATACGGCCCTCCTCGAAGATCGGGACGGCCGGGGCCGGGTTCAGGCCCGGGGCGGCACAGTGCACGTGCAGGTGGTCGGGCCCGGTACCGATCGTTCCGTGGTCGAGCACGATCTCGTCGCGTGCGATGCGCCGGACGTGCCCGAGGCGGACGACGTCGTCGATGCGCCGGAGCTGGGCGAGTTCGGCGGTGCTCGCCGTCGGGCCCTTGTACATGGTGGGGGTGACTCGCTCGTCGACGCGCAGCAGCTGTTCGCTCGCCTCGAGCCGGGCGAACAGGTCGTCCGTGCTCGTCGCCTGCGCTGCGGCTTCCATCTGCCGGGCGAGTCCGTCGATCAGGTTGCCGACCAGTTCGCCGCCCTGCGCGAACCAGCGGTTGCGCAGCCAGGCCTCGCGCGGTTTGATCCAGCGGACGGCGTCCGGTGGCACCCCCATCTGCAGCAGCCACAGGCATGCGTCCATCGCTGTCTTGCCGGCGCCGATGACGACGTACCGCTCGGCAGGCTCGGCGACCCGCGCGAGCGCGTTCACGGGGACACAGCGGACGGCGGGGGCGACGTCGAACGGCGGGGCGAACGTCGCCGGGACCGCCGGCTCGAGGTAGGTGGCGTCGACGAGCGCCTTCCGGACCGTCACCTCGTACCGGTCGGCGGCGACCCGGGAGACGAAGCGGTGGCCGCCGACGTACTCGCTCATCGGGAAGTACCGCACGGATCCCGATGCCAGGAGACGCCGGCGCATGACCCGGTCGTAGTACGCGCAGATCTCGGGGGCGCCCGCCTGCTCGTACATGCCCCGGTTCGGGCCGACGTCGTCGATGGTGTCCGTACCGAGCGGCAGTGAGTTGACGCCGTAGTACGCGGACGGCTGGTGCAGCCGGACGAACGGGTAGGCCTCCTGCCAGTGTCCGCCGGGTGCGTGCCGCCGGTCCACCATGACGACGTCCGCGTCGGAGTCGGTGATCAATGCGTCCGCGAACGCCATGCCGGCCGCGCCGCAGCCGATCACCAGATAGTCCGTTTCCAGCCTGTGGGTGGGCATGTCCCGTTCCTCTCCGCGCAGGTGCGGTTCCGGGCTACCGGTCGGGGGCGGCGGGCCGGATGTTCTGGTTGATGTGGAAGACGTTGTCCGGGTCGTAGCGCTGCTTGATCCGGGTGAGCCGGTCGTAGTTCCCGCGGTAGGCGGCTTCGACCCGGTCCTGTCCCTCGCTCATCAGGAAGTTGACGTAGGCGCCGCCGGCGGAGGTCGGGTGCAGTTCCTCCCAGTAGTCGCGGGCCCACCGCGTGATGAGGCCGGCGTTGGCGGGGTCGGGGTCGACGCCGACGATGACTCCCGCCCATCCGCCGCCCCGGTACGCGAAGGGGGTCGCGTCCTCGGGGACGCGGCTGGTGGCGCCGTCGATGGGATAGAGGTGCATGGTGGAGTGACCGGTCGGCAACTGCTGCCCGTACCGGCAGTGCACGTCGATCGCGGCGTCGGTGATCTCGTCGAAGAAGTCCGCCCGCCAGTACCACTGCAGGCCGGGCGGGTAGAGGGCGTCGAATGCGCTCTGCAGCACGGTGAACGGCATGTCGTGCAGGCCGACCAGCAGCGGCGAGCCGTAGGTCCGGATGGGCTCGAGCACCTCGTCGGCCTTGGCGTGCGGTCCGGTGTAGCACCAGACGATGCCGCAGCACCTGCGGCCCCAGAGGTCCTCGGGGAACGGGGCGGCGGGTGGGACGGTGAGCAGCGCGATCCAGCCGCTGAGTTCCTCCGGGAGCGCCGGCAGCAGTTCCCGGTACCAGCGCATGACGTCGGCGGTGTCGGCGAGGTCGTAGAGCACCGGGCCGCCGACGATCATGCCGGCTTCGCCGATGTCGTGGCAGCGGAAGGTGAAGGAGGTGACGACGCCGAAGTTCCCGCCGCCGCCGCGCAGCGCCCAGAACAGGTCGCTGTGCGAGCTCTCGTCGGCCGTCACGAGTGTGCCGTCGGCGAGCACCACGTCGGCGGAGAGAAGGTTGTCTACGGTCAGCCCGAAGCGCCGGGAGAGATAGCCGATGCCGCCACCGAGGGTCAGCCCGCCCACACCCGTGGACGAGAGGAAGCCGGACGGGGTGGCCATGCCGAAGGCGACCGTGGCGTGGTCGACGTCGCCCCAGGTGCATCCGCCGTCGACGCGGACGGTGTGGTGTGCCGGATCGACCGTGGTACTGCGCATCAGGGACAGGTCGACGACGAGCGCGTCGTCCCACACGCCGAGGCCGCCGGCGTTGTGCCCGCCGCCGCGCACGGCCAGGGTGAGGGCGTGGGCGCGGCCGAAGCGGACGCAGGAAACGACGTCGGCGGCGTCCCGGCAGCGTGCGATCGCCGCGGGGTGTTTGTCGATCATGCCGTTGTAGACGGCACGCGCCGTGTCGTAGCGGGTGTCGCCGGGGGTGATCAGGTCGCCGCGCAGGGCCGCGGCCAGGTCGTCGTACGGCACGGCGCCGGCCGACCGGGTCGAGATGGTGGTCACGGGAGTCCCTTTCGGGTCGGTCGCTCGCCGGTGCGGGCGTTGTACCGTCGACCCTAGGAAGGGGGCGTTCGCGCAGCGTTCGAGTGCGCGCAGCCGGTCACGGGGCCGGGGGAACGCCCGGGAGCGGCAGGTGAACGCCGTGTTCGGCGAGGTCCCGCGCGCAGCGCCGGAGCAGGGCGGCACTGCCGTGGGCGGCCGCGGTCCGGGCGGCGGCGCGCAGCCGCGCGATCGCGGCGTCGTGGTCGTCGTGCGCCGCGCGCATCCGCATCACCTCGGGCAGCCACCACAGGTCGTCGCGGGCCTGTCCGGCGACGAGGGCGGCATCGAGCGCGGCGCGGGCGGCGCCGGGATCTCCTTCCCGCACCGACAGGTCGGCGAGCAGCGAGAGCCAGTACGGCATCCGGGCGAACGAACCGGCCGCTCGGAGTGTGTCGATGCCGCGCCGCGCCTGCGTGAGGCCGGCCTCGCCGCCGCGGGACCAACCGCCGAGAATCAGCGCCCACTCGCTGTAGTAGGCGAATCCGTACCGGACGCACAGGTCGGTCAGTTCCGCGACGGCGACGTCGAGGGCGGCGGGGTCTGCCCGCAGGTGGTGGGTGATGCCGCTGTAGGCCAGGGCGACGGCCAGGCTGTACGGATGATCGATCGTCCGGGCCAGCCGGACGGCCTCGTTGCAGCAGGTCAGTGCGGCGTCGTTGTGGCCGAGCAGCCAGTGGGCGTGTGCCGCCCAGGCGCTGCCGTGCACGTCGGGCCGGGTGCCGACGGTCAACGAGGGAGCGCCCCGGGTCAGTGCGGCCGCGCGGTCGAAGTGGTGGAGCGCCTCCTCGGGGCGGCCGAGCTCGACCGCCGAACCGGCGAATGCGAAGTGGGCCGATCCGCTCAGCGGGGAGCCGGGGTCGACGAGGGTCAGGGCGCGGGTCGCCACCTCGTGGGCGCCGGCAATGTTTCCCTGCACGAACCGCGACGACCAGAGCCCGACGAGGCCGGCCAGGAGGGAGTCCTTGCGGCCGAGGGATGCGGCCAGCCGGATCGAGCGCTCGAGGGTCTGTTGCAGTTCGGGGGAGGAGTAGCCGTATCTGGCGTTGAGCGGCGCCGCCATCGCTTCGCGGACGGCGAGTTCCTGTACGGCGGCGCTGCGCCCCTCGAATTGGGTGCGGGCGATGACGAGCGCCTTCTTGTGCAGTCGGATCGCCTCGGTGTGGGCGAAGGTGCTCGAGGCGACATCGGCCGCGCGACGGTAGTAGGCCACTGCCCGGTCCGGTCGTCCCCCGCGGGCGTACTGCTCGGCGAGTTGCGCCGAGACGCTGTCGCTGTCGTCGGCGTGCAGCAATTCGAGGCTCTGCGCGAGACGGCGGTGCAGCAGCCAGCGCTGGGGCGGGCTGATCCGGGCGTAGGCGGCGTCGCGGAGCAGGTCGTGGGAGAAGTCGTAGCCGTCGCGGAACTGTCGCAGGATTCTGCGTTGCCACAGCTCGTCGACGGCGCGCACCACGGCGTCGGCGTCGAGGTCGCTGGCCTCGGTGAGCAGGTCGAGGGTGAAGTTGCGGCCTACCGCCGCGGCGAGTCCGGCGACGTCCCGTGCGGCGGGGCTCACCTGCTCGATCCGGTCGTGCAGCACGTCGGCCAGGCTGCCGGCGGGGGCGAGGTCCGGTCCGCTGTGCATCGCTTCGATGATGTAGAGCGGGAAGCCTCCGGTGGTCGCGTGCAGCAGTTCGGCGTCCTGCAGGTCGAGCGGGCACCCGCCGAGCGCCTCGGCCAGGCGGGCGGTGCCGGAGACCCCCAGGGGCTGCAGTGGCAGCTCGGTGAGCAGACCGGCGGTCCGCATCCGGACGGCCCATTGCTCGAGGTCCCGGCTCTCGTCGGTGTCGTCGGTGCGGGCTGTCGCGGCCACCATCAGGGGCGCGTCGGGGGTCAGGGACAGGCAGAACGTCAGGAACGTCAGCGTCTCCGGGTCGCACCACTGGATGCTGTCGAGGGTCAGCAGGACCGGGCGGCCGCCGCCGATCAGGGCCCGCGCCAGGCCTTCGAAGAACCGGAGGCGCTGCCAGGCGTCGACCATCGCCCGGAGGCCGGCGCCGGGTTCCGGGCGGGTGGTGCCGGACGGTACGAGCCTGTCGACCTCGGCGCGCCAGAGCGGGTCGAGCGCGGCGAGCGTGGGCTGGACCGCGGGGGTTCGGAGCCAGTCCGCGACCGGGGCGAGGGCGAGCCGTCCGGACGTTCCGAAGCACTGGGTGCTCGCCACCACTGCGGGTTGTGCGCGGGCCGTGTCGGCGATCTCGGCGACCAGGCGGGTCTTGCCGACGCCGGCGCCGCCGGTGACGAGGACGAGGGTGGGGCGGCCGGCGGCCGCCGTGCGCCACGCCTCGTGCAGCCGACGGAGTTCGCGTGAGCGTCCGACGAGTGCCGGGGCGGCGAGTCCGGGCCGCCGGGCCGCCGGCTCGGCGGTCGGGCGGGCGGCCGCGGTGGGGGCCGCGTGGGCGAGCAGGCGGTCGGCGAGTGTGCGCGTCGCCGGGTCCGGTGCCACCCCGAGTTCACGTTCGAGGAGGGCGGCGCAGCGGTGATAGGTGCTCACCGCGGCGGCGCGGTCGCCGTGCTCGGCCTGCAGGTGCATCAGGGTGCGGTATCCGCCCTCTTCCAGGGGCCGCAGGTGGATCCGGCGGCGGGCGGCGTCGATCGCCCCGGGGAGGTCGCCGGTGCGGGCCCGGAGCCGGCACAGCAGATCGCACAGGTCGACGCAGTGCCGTTCGAGATCCGAACGGGCCTCGAGGATCCAGTCGTCGTACATGCCGGGCAGCAGGGAGCCGCGGTATTCGGCGAGCGCCGTGGTGGCGTGCCGCAGCGCCGCCTCGTCGTCGCCGCTCGTCGCGGCCGCCAGGGCGGCGTGGTACTCGACGGTGAAGGTCCGTAGGTCCACCCGGCTGGTCTCGGTGTCGCGCCAGCACAGATCCCGGGAGGTCACTCCGACGGCCGGGTCGTCGTCGAGGGCGCGGCGCAGGTGGTGCAGTTCGCGGCGCAGGTTGGTCAGGGCCTGGGCGGTCGTCGAGTCGGGCCAGAACAGGGGGGCGATGAGCTGGCGGGGCTGTGGAACTCCGGCGTGGAGGGCGAGGTAGGCGACCAGGGTCGTGCCGCGGGGGGACCGCGTCACGACGGCGCCGGTCGTGTCGTCGGTGATCGACTGCTCACCCAGGACGGAGACGTACAGCATCGGGTCGTGGCCTCTCCAGACTTCAGCGTAGACCCGGCGGGGAGGGATATCGATCGTCGCGGGTGCCGAGTCGCGCGCCGGGGACGTCCCGGGGAGAGGGCAGGCGGCGGTGTCCGCTCAGCGGCGGCCGGCGTGCTCCCGGTCGGCGTCGAGCAGCCGGTGGCACCGGTCGAGCAGCGCCGCGCGCAGCGCGGTGGACCGCTCGGCCAGGACCGTCTGCTCGCGGACGTACTCCGCTCGTCCGCGGGGTGTTTCGATCGGTACCGGGGGGTAGCCGTACTCGCTCAGGTCGTACGGGCTGGCCCGCATGTCGAGTTCCCGGGCGGCGTAGGCCAGCTCGAAGCAGTCGACCGTCAGGTCCGTGTCGAGCAGCGGGGTGAGCTTGTAGCAGTATTTGTACAGGTCCATGGCGGCGTGCAGGCAGCCCGGTTGTTCCCGCCGTACCTGGTCGTCGCGGGTGAGCGGTTCGATGTTGAGGGGGCCGGCGTCCGGGGTGAAGAACCGGTACGCGTCGTAATGCGTGCAGCGCAGCTGCAACGACTCGACGACGGTGTCGGTGCCGGTGTGGCCGAGGCGCAGGGGTACGGAGCTGTGGCGGACGTCTTCGGGCCGAGTGCGGTAGAGCATCGCCCATTCGTGGAGACCGAAGCAGCCGAAGTGCGCGGGCCGGGATGCGGTGGCCTCGAGCAGGCCGGCGACGTATCGGACGGTCTCGCGCCGCCGGGCCAGGTGGGTGGGGTCGACCGTGACCCCGGTGCCGGTGGTCCGGTAGCCCCGCAGGGTGGCGTACTCCGCCGACGCGGAGCCGGTGAGGGTGGATCCGAAGCCGGGGTGCCAGCGCATGAGCTGGGACGGCGTGAAGCTGTAGTAGGTGAACAGGAAGTCGATCACCGGGTGGGTGGCGCCGCGCGCTCGCCGGTCGAGGTAGGGGCCGAGCAGCGCCGTCAGCCGGTGGCGGTGCCGCTCCCGGCGCGGCAGCCACTGCTCGGGTGCCAGGACCGCACTCATGGTTCCCGCCCGTAACGACTGCATCGGTGCTGCAATGATTCCATCGCGGTGCTGCGCCGGCCGGCGGGCGCCGGGGTGGTCGGGGCGGGGTTCACGTCCGGGGTCCCGGTCCCGGGTCGGCGATCCGGTGGGTGGTGTCGCGCACGGTGCCGACGAATTGTTCGACGAGGTCCTCGAGCGCGACGATGCCGATGACCCTGCCGTGCTCGTCGACGACTCCGCCGAGGTGGGAACTGGTGCGCCGCAGCAGCGACAGGGCGTCGTCGAGGGGGGCGTCGACCGGCACCGGCGGCAACGGCCGGATCTCCGCGGTCGCGATGATCGTGTCCGGTCCCGAGGACTCGTCGCGGACGAGGTCGAGCACGTCCTTCAGGTGCAGATAGCCGGCCAGTTCCCCGGCCGGGGTCTCCGCCGGGTACCGGGAGTAGCCGGTCTCGATGACGGCCCGCTCGACGGCCCCGAGGGTGGTGCCGGCCGGGCCGAGCGGAACGGTGCGGACCCCGGACAGGGGGATCGTCACGTCGGCGACGGTTCGTCCGCTCGTCGCGAGTGCCTTGGTCAGGCGCCGGTGTTCCTCCTCGTCCAGCAGCCCCTCGGAGCGGGACTCACCGATCATCTCGGACAGTTCGATCTCGGTGACGGTGACGTCGAGTTCGTCCTTCGGTTCCACCCGCAGCAACCGCAGGCTGACGTTGGCGCACAGGTTGTAGAAGGCGATCAGCGGCCGGGCCACCTTCATGAACAGCAGGTGTGCCGGCACGAGCAGCATCGCCGACCGCTCCGGTCCGGCGATGGCGATGTTCTTCGGGACCATCTCGCCGAGCAGGATGTGCAGCACCACCACGATCGCGAGGGCGAGCGCGAAGCCGATCGGGTGCAGCAGGGAGTCCGGGACGCCGAGCGCATGCATGGGTTGTTCGATCAGGTGGGCGATCGCCGGTTCGCCGACGCGGCCGAGCAGGATCGAGCAGATGGTGATGCCGAGCTGGGACCCGGCGAGCATCAGCGACAGGTGCTCGCCCGCGTCGATGACGGTCCGTGCCCTCTTCTTGCCCTGCCCGACGAGGGTTTCGAGCCGGTCGCGGCGGGCGGTGATGAGGGCGAACTCGGCGCCGACGAAGAAGGCGTTGCCGGCGAGCAGCAGGACGGTGAGCAGCACCGCGAGCCAGTCGTTCATCGCCGGTCCCCCCTCTCGTCGTCCGGTGCGTGGTCGTCCTCGCCGGCGGGCTCGTCGACGGGGACGAGCAGGACCCGGTCGATGCGGTGCCCGTCCATCTCGAGGACGTGGGCACGCCACCGGTGATGGGCGTCGCCGGGCCGGTGCGGCAGCAGCACCTCGTCGCCGGATGCGGGGATCTCCCCGAGCTCGGTGAGGATCAGGCCGCCGAGGGTCTCGTACTCGCCGTCCGGGGCGAGGTATCCCGTCAGGTGGGCCACCTCGTCGATGCGGAGCAGCCCGGAGCAGGACCAGCCCTGCTCGACGCGCTGCGCCTCGGGCTCGGGTTCGTCGTGCTCGTCGCGGACGTCGCCGACGATCTCCTCGATCAGGTCCTCCATGGTGACGATGCCGGCGGTACCGCCGTACTCGTCGACGACGAGCGCGACCTGCATGCCGTCGGAGCGGACCCGTTCCATGACCGCGTCACCGTCGAGGGTGGACGGCACGACGGGCACCTGCCGGGCGAGGGTGCGCAGCTGGGTGTGGGCGCGGCGCCGGGCGGGCACGGTGAACGCGTGCTTGACGTGCACGACGCCGACGGTGGCGTCGAGATCGCCGTCGACGACGGGGAAGCGGGAGTAGCCGGTGCGTGACGAGGCGTCGATGAGGTCGAGGACGGTGTCGTGGACGTCGAGTGACTCGATGGTCACGCGGGGGGTCATGAGGTCCTCGGCGGTGCGTTCCCCGAAGCGCAGCGAGCGCCCGACCAGCAGCGCCGTGTTCTCGTCGAGGGCGCCGCGTTCCGCCGAGGCCCGGACCAGGGAACCGAGTTCCTCCGGGGAGCGCGCCGAGCGCAGTTCCTCGGCCGGTTCGATGCCCAATCGCCGCACGATCCGGTTGGCGGCGCCGTTGAGCCCGACGATGGCCCACTTGAAGACCAGCGAGAAGCCGGCCTGCAGGCCCGCGGTGGCGCGGGCGGTGGCCAGGGGCCGCGCGATGGCGAGGTTCTTCGGCACGAGTTCACCGAAGATCATCGAGAACGACGTGGCGATGATCAGCGCCAGGGCCAGGGAGATGCCGGAGGCCACGCCGGCGCCGAGCCCGGCCGCGCGCAGCAGCGGGTCGAGAAACCGGGCGAGGACCGGTTCGGCGAGGTAGCCGGTGATCAGGGTGGTGATGGTGATGCCGAGCTGGGCGCCGGAGAGCTGGAAGGACAGGGTGCGGTGGGCGTGCTGCACCTGTCGCGCGCGCAGGTCGCCGTCGCGCGCGTGGGCGTCGACGGTGCTGCGTTCGAGGGCGGTCAGGGAGAATTCGGCCGCCACGAACACGGCGGTGCCCGCGGTGAGGGCGATGAAGCCGACCAGGCTGAGAATGGACAGGAAGACGGACATCAGCACCGTCCCGGTGCCGACCGGGAGCTCCGCTCCGGTGCCGACCGGGAGCTCCGCTCCGGTGCCGACCGGGAGTTCCGCTCCGGTATCGAATGGAAGCTGCGCTCCGGTGTCGAGTAGGTCCCGCCGGGTTTGTCACCCGGCTCGCTAGGGGAGCCCTCCGAACCGGCGGAGTCGGACTCCGCGTCGGCCGCGGTGGCCAGGGGTCCTGTCGAAGTGGTGGTGGGTGCCGCGGGCACCGGGTTCCTCTCGTCGGGCCCGATCATCGAAAAGGGGCGGGCGTTTCACGGTGAGGCCTCATTCTACGGGCCGTGTCCGGCTCCGCAGCGGCGGCGCGGTCACCAACCGGTGGGCAGGGGCCGTCCCTCGGCGAAGCCGGCCGCCGACTGGACCCCGAGCACGGCCCGCTCGTGCAGGTCCTCGAGGGTGCGGGCGCCGGCGTAGGTGCAGGTGCTGCGCACCCCGGAGCAGATGTGGTCGATCAGGTCCTCCACGCCCGGCCGTTGCGGGTCGATGCGGATCCGGGAGGTGGAGATGCCCTCCTCGAACAGGGCCTTGCGGGCGCGGTCGAAGGCGGAGTCGTCGACGGTGCGGGCGGCCACCGCGCGCTTGGAGGCCATGCCGAAGCTCTCCTTGTAGGGGTGTCCGGTCTCGTCGTAGCGCAGCTCGCCGGGGGATTCGTAGGTGCCGGCGAACCAGGACCCGATCATGACGTTGGCGGCGCCGGCGGCGACGGCGAGCGCGACGTCGCGGGGGTGACGCACACCGCCGTCGGCCCACACGTGCGCGCCGAGGTCGCGGGCGGTGTGGGCGCATTCGGCGACGGCGGAGAACTGGGGGCGCCCGACGCCGGTCATCATGCGGGTGGTGCACATGGCGCCGGGGCCGACGCCGACCTTGACGATGTCCGCGCCGGCGTCGAGCAGTTCGCGGGTGCCGGCGGCGGAGACGACGTTGCCGGCGACGAGCGGGACGGGCAGATCGAGCGCCTTGATCCGCTTCAGGGCGTCGAGCATCTTCTCCTGGTGCCCGTGCGCGGTGTCGAGGACGAGCAGGTCGACGCCGGCGTCGACCAGTCCGGCGGCCTTGGCGGCGACGTCGCCGTTGACGCCGACGGCGGCACCGATGCGCAGGGCGCCGTCGGCGTCGACGGCCGGGCTGTAGATGCCGGCGCGGACGGCGCCGGTGCGGGTCAGGACCCCGGCGAGGGTGCCGTCGTCGTGGGTGAGGACAACCAACGGGTCGTGCTTGGCCTCGAGCAGCGCGAACGCCTCCCGCGGGGACGAGCCGACGGGGGCGGTGGCGAAGTCGCGGATGGCGACCGACCGCAGCCGCGCGAACCGGTCCACCTCGCGGCAGGACGCCTCGGTGACGACGCCGACGGGGCGGCGGTTCTCGTCGACCACCACGACGGCGCGGTGGGCGCGTTTGGGCAGCAGGGCGAGGGCGTCGGAGACGGAGTCCTCGGGGCCGAGGGTGACGGGGGTGTCGGCGACGAGGTGGCGGCTCTTGACGAACGCGACGGTCTCGGCGGCGGTGCCGGCCGGCAGGTCCTGGGGGAGCACGACGAGCCCGCCGCGGCGGGCGACGGTCTCGGCCATGCGGCGGCCGGACACGGCGGTCATGTTGGCGACCACGATGGGGATGGTGGTGCCGGAGCCGTCGACCGTGGACAGGTCCACGTCGAACCGGGATGCGACGGCGGATCGGTCCGGGACGAGGAACACGTCGTCGTACGTCAGGTCGTACGGGGGCTGGTGACCGTCGAGGAAGCGCACCCGGCGAATGTTACGCGCCGGCGCCGGCGGGTGCGGTGAGCCGGGCCTGGCTGCGTGAGAGCGCCACCGTGGCGATCAGCATCACGCCGACCGAGGCGACGACGAGGGCGAGTCCCGGGCCGTCCACCCGGAGCCGTTCGTCGAGGACGGTCATGCCGAGGAAGACGGCGGCGAGGGGCTCGCCGATGGTGACGGCCGGCAGGGATGCGGCGAGCGGGCCGGCTTGGAAGGCGCGTTGCTGCAGGTAGACGCCGAGGAGGCCGGCGGTGACCAGGGCCCAGGTCTGCCAGGCGCCGACCACGGGCCGCAGGCCGTGCTCGAACAGGTCGGTGACGTACTTGGTGAACGCCACCGCCACCCCGTAGAGCAGGCCGCTGGCCGCGCCGAGGGCCAGCGCCCGGGTGCCGCGGTCGCGGCCGAACAGCCCGATCGCGGTGGCGGCGAGCACGACGGCGCACACCACGCCGAGCGGGAGCACCCACTCGTGCCCGGGGGCGTCGATCTCCCCGGCGGTGGGGTCGCCGACGACGAGGAACACGACGAGAGCCGCGCACAGTGCCGCCGCGGTCAGCCAGGTGGGACGGGTGATGCGAGACCCGGAGAACGCCGCGGACAGGGGGAGGGCGAACAGCAGCGACGACACCAGCAGCGGCTGGACCACCAGGACCGGCCCGAGGGCGAGCGCGGCGACCTGCAGCAGGTAGCCGCCGCCGTCACCGAGTACCCCGGCCCACCAGCGGGGGCTGCGGATCAGGGCGGCGACGAGGGACTCGCCGGCGGGGACGGCTTCGGCGGAGCGCTGCTGGGCGACGCTGGCCGCCGCGAACAGGATCGCGGCGGCCAGCGCGCACACGACGGACGCCGTGACGGTGCCGCTCATGGGCACAAACTATGCCCTACGGCGGCGTCGGTGCGGGCGCGGTCAGGCGCGGATCTCGCTGCGGTCGCCGCTCCAGAGGGTGTGGAACTTGCCGTCGGCGTCGATGCGCTCGTAGGTGTGGGCGCCGAAGAAGTCGCGCTGGCCCTGGGTGAGGGCCGCGGGCAGACGTTCGGCGCGCAGCCCGTCGTAGTACGACAGCGACGAGGCGAACGCGGGGACGGGGATGCCGAGCATGGTGGCGGTGGCCACGACGCGGCGCCAGCTGTCGATGCCGGCTTCGATGGCCTCGCGGAAGTAGGGGGCGAGGATCAGGCTGGGCAGCTGCGGGTCGGCGTCGTAGGCCTCCTTGATGCGGTTGAGGAACTGGGCGCGGATGATGCAGCCGCCGCGCCAGATGGTGGCCAGGGCGGCGCGGTCGACGTTCCAGCCGTATTCGGCGCTGCCGGCGGCGATCTGGTCGAAGCCCTGGGCGTAGGCGACGATCTTCGACGCGTACAGGGCGCGGCGGATGTCCTCGGTGAACTGTGTGGCGTCGGCGGGCTTGTCGCCGAGGGCGCCGGAGGCCAGGCCGCGGGCCGCCGCGCGCTGGGTGCGGGAGCCGGACAGGGCGCGGGCGAAGACGGCCTCGGCGATGCCGGTGACCGGGACGCCGAGGTCGAGGGCGGACTTGACGGTCCAGCGGCCGGTGCCCTTCTGCTCGGCGGCGTCGACGATGACGTCGACGAGGGGCTTGCCGGTGGTGGCGTCGGTCTGGCGCAGGACGTCGGCGGTGATCTCGATCAGGTAGGACTCGAGGGTGCCGGTGTTCCACTCGGAGAACACGTCGGCGATCGTCGTGGCGTCGTAGCCGAGGGCGTCGCGCAGCAGGTTGTAGGCCTCGCCGATGAGCTGCATGTCGGCGTACTCGATGCCGTTGTGCACCATCTTCACGAAATGGCCGGAGCCGTCGGGGCCGATGTGGGTGCAGCACGGGGTGCCGTCGACGTGGGCGGAGATGGACTCGAGAAGGGGGCCGAGGGCCTCGTAGGACTCCGTGGGGCCACCGGGCATGATCGACGGCCCGTTGAGGGCGCCTTCCTCGCCGCCGGAGATGCCGGCGCCGACGAAGTGCAGGCCGCGTTCGCGCAGTGCGGCTTCGCGGCGGATGGTGTCGGTGTAGAGGGCGTTGCCGCCGTCGATGATGATGTCGCCGGGTTCCATCGCGTTCGCGAGTTCCTCGATGACCGCGTCGGTGGCCTCGCCGGCCTTGACCATGATGAGCACCCGGCGCGGCTTCTGCAGGGCGGCGACGAACTCTTCGATGGTTTCGGTGCGCACGAAGTCGCCGTCGTCGCCGTGGGCTTCGAGCAGGGCGTCGGTCTTGGCGACACTGCGGTTGTGCAGCGCGACGGTGTGGCCGTGGCGGGCGAAGTTACGGGCGATGTTCGATCCCATGACGGCCAGGCCGGTCACGCCGATCTGGGCGCGGGGATTCTCGGTGCGTTCGACGGTCATGGGTACAGCTTCCCCCGAACCCGGACGGGATCGAAATCGGGGGCGTGCTACGGGTGGGGCCGGCGCCGGTTCACCAGGCGCGCAGCAGGCGGCCGAGTTCGGTCAGCCACGGCACGGCGACCGCGATGGTGGGCACGACGAGGATCGCGACGGCGGCGGCGTACGCGATGACGGCGGTGCGCAGGTCCGGTCCGGGTTCGGCGAGGCGTTTGACCCGCAGCAGCGTGGAGGGGCCACCGACGGCGAGGGCGCCCTGGGGGGTGCGGGCGCCGGCGCAGGCCACCAGGGCCCGGGCCAGCGGGGTGGGTCCGGTGACGCGCACGGCGGAGTCGTCGGCGAGCATCTCGACGAGCAGCTGCACCGAGCCGAGCGCCGACTTGGACCGCACCCAGCGGGGGAACGCCTCGTAGACGGCGGTGAACGCCTCGAGCACGAGGTCGTGCCGGGCCCGCAGGTGCGAGTGCTCGTGGCCGAGGACGGCGCGGATCTCGTCGTCGCCGAGGTGGTCGAGGGTGCCTTCGCTGAGCACGACCCGGTGCCGCAGGCCCGGCAGGCAGTAGGCGACGGGTTCGGCGGTGTCGAGGACGCGCACGTAGGACAGCTGGCGTACCGACGCGCCGCTGTCGCGCCGGTCGAGCAGGTCGACGAGCATGCGGTGCCGGGCCCGGCGGCGGCGGGTTCGGACGCCGACCCGCAGAATCGAATACATCAACCGTGCACCGATCAGCAGGGTGAGGGCGAAGACCACCACGTAGGTCAGCCACAGGGGCAGGCCCAGCGCGTCGATCTCCTGCAGCGGGGCGGTGGTGGGGCGGCCGTCCTCGCCGGGGACGAGCAGCAGCGACGCGATGGCCAGGCCGGAACTGAACGCGGACAGCACGGCCGCGAGGGCCACCGCCTGCCACAGCACCAGGGCGGCGCGGGGGTTGCGGTACGGCCAGGTGGCACGGCTGAGCAGGGCCGGTACCGGTCCTGCCAGCAGCAGCGCAAGGATGCCGAAGACCAGCGCAGTGGTCGCGTTCATGGCACCGAGTGTGCCAGTCAGCTCGCCCGACCGGTACCCGGGTCGGCGACGGCGGGACGGGCGTGCCCTTCCTCCTCGGCCTCGAGGGCGGCGAGGGCCTCGCGCAGCGCGGCGGCCTCGTCGGGATTGACACGCCCGATGAAGTGGACGAGGGCGGCGACCCGGCCGGCGGACTCGTCGGCCTGATCCAGGGCGTCGACCATGAGGCTGGCGACGAGTTCTTCGCGGCCGTGCACCGGCACGTAGCGGTGGGCGCGGTCGTCGCGCTGCTGGATGACGAGGTTCTTCTTCGCGAGGCGCTGGAGAACGGTCATGACGGTGGTGTACGCGAGGGAGCGCCGGGCGGCGAGGGCCTCGTGGACCTGCCGGACGGTCTGGGGTTCGGTGGAGGACCACAGGTGGTCCATCACTGCGCGTTCGAGTTCTCCGAGTGCTGCCATGACACGAGTTTACCGGGTCTCCGACGTACGTGTCGTACTACCCGAAGTAGTACGTGTTCTCGTGGCCGCCGGGCCGCCCGCGGTGCCGACGACGTGGCGGGTGCCGATCGGCACGATCAGCGGCCGGTCCGAGACCGGATCGTCGATCACCGCGGCGTCGAGCGCGAAGACCTCCCGCAGCAACTCCTCGGTGATCACCTCCGCCGGCGCCCCCGACCGCACGATCCGCCCGTCCTTCATCACCACGAGATGGTCGCTGTAGCGGATCGCGAGATTCAGATCGTGCAACACCATCACCACGGTGCGCCCCAGCTCCGAGTGCAGGCGGTCGACGAGGTCGAGCACCTCCACCGAATGCGCCAGATCCAGATAGGTGGTCGGCTCGTCGAGCAGCAGGATGTCGGTGCCCTGCGCCAGCGCCATCGAGATCCACGCCCGCTGCCGCTGCCCGCCCGAGAGCTGATCGACCGGGCGGTCGGCCAGATCCGCGATGCCGGTGCGTTCCAGCGCGACGGCGACCTCGCCCTCGTCGTCGGCGGACCACTGGCGCAGCCACGACTGGTGCGGATGCCGTCCGCGTGCGACGAGGTCGGCGACGGTCAGGCCCTCCGGCGCGACGGGGGCCTGCGGCAGCATCCCCAGCACCCGCGCGACGTCGCGGGTGCGCATCGAGGAGATCGCGTGCCCGTCGAGGAGCACGGTGCCGCGACGCGGGCGCAGCAGCCGGCCCAGGGCCCGCAGCAGGGTGGACTTGCCGCAACCGTTGGGACCGATCACCGTGGTGATCACGCCGGTGGGCACGGTGAGATCCAGGTCGTCGACGACGAGCCGGTCGCCGTAGCCCAGGGCCAGGTGCTCGGCGACGAGCCGCGGCGCCGCGGCCGCCGCCGGTTGGGCTGCGGGCGCGCCGATGTCGCGGGAGATGCCGGTCATACGGAGACCTTTCGGTTGGAGCGCACGAGCAGGTACAGCAGGAACGGGCCGCCGAGCGCGGAGGTGACCAGCCCGACGGGCAGGGCCACCGGCAGCACCGTCCGGGCGAGGATGTCGGCCGCGACGACGAGCGCCGCCCCGGTCAGGGCCGAGGCGATCAGCGGCGGGCCGGGGGAGCGGACCAGCCGCAACGCGACCTGAGGGGCGGCCAATGCGACGAACCCGATGGGGCCGGCCGCCGCGGTGGCGATCCCGGCCAGCGCGCACGCGGAGAGCAGCAGCACCGCCCGCTGGGTCTGCAGCCGCACCCCGAGCGAGCGGGCGGTGTCGTCCCCGAGCCGCAGCGCGCCCATCGTGAACGCGCCGGTGACGAGCCAGCCGCCGAGCACGGCGAGCGCGAGCGCCGTGGGCACCACCTGGGACCACCCGGCACCGTTGAGCGACCCGGTGAGCCACACCTGGGCCTGCGAGACGTCGTTGATGTCGGCCGAGACGAGCATCCAGTTGGTCAGCGCGACGAACAGGGCGTTGGCGCCGATGCCGATCAGCACCAGCCGGAAGCCCTCGACGCCGCCGCGCCAGGCCAGCACGTACACCGCCGCCGCGGTGAGCAGGCCCCCCAGCAGCGCCGCGAGCGGCAGGCCGAGCGCGCCGAGCGCCCCGCCGAGCACTCCGGACCCGGTGGCGACGATCAGGGCGACGGCGGCCGCGCTCGCCCCGGCCGTGATGCCCAGAATGTCGGGGCTGGCCAGGGGATTGCGCGAGACCGTCTGGGTCAGCGCCCCGGAGACGGCCAGGGCCGCGCCGACGAGCACCGCCGCCAGGCCACGGGGCAGCCGCAACTCGAGCACGATGAACCGGTCGAGCTGTTCCCCGCCGCCGGCCAGGACGGCGAGCACCTGCGGCACCGACAACGGATAGTCGCCCCGGCCGAGGCCCACGCACAGCAGCAGGAACGTCGCCACCACCAGCGCCAGGCACACGACCACCATGCGCGGGCGCCACACGAGCGAGACCGGGCCGAGCCGCAGGGCCGGACGGGACGGGACCGTCGGCCGGTCCGGTGCGGGGTGCGTCGTCGCGGGCGCGGTCACAGCGCCACCAGCCGGCGCCGGCGGACCAGGGCGATGAAGAACGGCGCCCCCATCAGCGCGAGCACGATGCCGACCTGCAGTTCGCCGGGCCGCACGACGATCCGGCCGATCACGTCGGCGAGGACGAGCAGCGCGCCGCCGAGCAGGCCCGAATAGGGGACCAGCCAGCGATAGTCGGGTCCGGTGACGGCCCGCGCCACGTGCGGGACCACGAGCCCGATGAACGCGATCGGCCCGCACGCCGCCGTGGCCGCGCCGGTGAGCAGGGTGATGGCGACGATGCCGACGGTGCGGGCCGCGACGACGTTCGTGCCGAGGGAGCGGGCCACGTCCTCGCCGAGTCCGAGGACGTTGAGGCCGGGCGTGTTGGCCACCGCGATGACGAGCCCGGCCGCGAGGAACGGCAGCACCTGCCACAGCACCTCGAGGTCGCGTCCGGCGACGGAGCCGACGATCCAGAACCGGTATCCGTCGAGGGTGGTCTGGTCGAGCAGCACCACCGCATGCGTCATGGCCTGCAGGAAGAAGGCGACGGCGGCGCCGGCCAGGGCCAGGCTCAGCGGCCCGGCGCGGCCACCGCCGAGGGAGGACAGCCCGAAGACCACGACGCTGGCGGCGAGGGACCCGGCGAAGGCGAACCACAGGTACTGGGCGGGGGTGGACATGCCCAGCAGGTAGATCGAGAGCACCACCAGGAACGCGGCGCCCGCGTTGAGGCCGAGCAGTCCCGCGTCGGCCAGCGGATTGCGGGTGTGGCCCTGGATGAGGGCGCCGGCGACGCCGAGTGCGATGCCGACCACGAGTCCGAGGACCGTGCGCGGGATCCGCAGGGTGTGCACGATGACGTCGGTGTCGGAGCCGTCGTCGACGGTCAGCGCGTGGACGACCTCGGCGATGGTCATCGGTCGCGCGCCGACGGCGATCCCGGCGAGCAGCACCACCCCCAGGACGCCGCCGATGGCGAGCAGGCCGAGGAGCCGGCGACGGCGGAGCGCCGCGAGGCTCGTGTCGGCGGCGCGGGGGGTGAAGCCCGCGGCGGCGGCGACGCGGTCGGTGACGACCTCGGTGCCGCGCCGCAGCAGGCTGCGCCGCGTGCCGGCCGGGCCGCCGTCCGCGGCGTCGCGCGTGATCAGGCCGGTCCACTGCTTGCCGAGGCTGCACCCGGTGCTGCCCTCGCGGTGCCCGCGGTTCCACCATTGCAGGCCGACGGTGGCGGCCAGTGCGGTGCCCCCGAAGACGACCCGGTCGGTCTGCCCGCCGCCGTTGGCGTCGGCGAGTGCCTGCACGAGCAGCAGGCCGATGCCGGCGGGAACGGCGAGCAGGGCCAGGTCGAGGGCCTCGGCGACGAGGCGTCGGGCCAGGGAGGGAGGTACAGCGGCAGAGGCCGGTGTGTCCGGGGGGCGGAGGGTGGTCACAGGGGCGGGCTCCTCGGGGGACGCGAACTCGGCCGAACGGAGGTTAGGTTACCGAACCCTATCTTCCGGGTTGCATCCGCCGGCCCGTAATGTAATGGTTAGGCTTACCTAACCACAGCAGCTCGCCGATCAGGAGGTGTGGATGACAACCCTGCTGCCACCCCGATCCACCGCAGCGCAGGTCCGCGCGTTCGTGGACACGGACGCCCGCCTGCGCCTGCTGACGCCGCACGCCCCGCGCGTCTACGCCGTCGCCCGCATCGACGACGAGCCGCGCCGCCGCTGGTGGCGGCTCGCCGACGCCGAGCGGGACCGGCGGATCGCGCTGCTCCACGCCCGCGCGCTCGAGGACGTCGCCGACCCGCGGATCGCCGCCGACCAGGTGGCCGGCGCCCTCGTCCATGTCGTCGCGGGCCGGGTGCTCGCCCCCTACCTGCTCGAGGCACGCTGCTGGGACCCCGGACTCGACAACCTGTGGATCCACCAGGACAGCGACGGAGGCATCGACTGGGCCGCGGTCGCCGACGACACCCTGCGCGTGTTGCCCGACGACCCCGCGGCCGCCGACGACACGGTCGTCGTGCTGCCGTGCGAGGAGGCGCTCGCGCGGTGGACCGCCCACCGGGCCGGCACCGCGCTGCATGCCGCGCACGCCTCGCTGGCACTGTGCGCCCCCACCGACGCGCTGCGGTTCTGGTCCCTCCTGGGCCGCGCCGTCGTGGCGGGTGCGGCCCAGATTCCCCTGCTGGCCGGCACCTCCCGCTCCGTCGCGGCGCGTCGCGGCCAGCTTCTGCTGGATGCGTTCCTGACGCTGGGCCTGCCGGTCCGAGGGCTTGCCAAATTAGGCAAGCCTTACCTATAGTCGAGAGTGTTGCGACCGCCGGACCGCGCCGGAGTCCTGAGGGCTGCAGAGACTCCCGGTCCTTCCCGCGGCGGGCCTCGCGTCCACGACGCGAGGCCCGCCGGCTCGTCCCGGCACTGCGTGCCACCGGCGATGTCCTAGCATCCCTTCCAGACCCGGCGACCGCCGCCGGGCCCGCGCCAGGGAGCTGGCACGACCCGGACGGAGTGACACATGACCGATCTGCCCACGCAGGAGCACCTGACCGACCCCGCGGCCGTCACCGAACAGCACAACAACGGCTTCGGCTCCGTCCTCGGCCTCGAGTTCACCGAACTCGGCCCGGACCGGGTCCGCGCGCACTGGACCGTCACCCCGACCCAGCACCAGCCGTTCGGCATCGTCCACGGCGGCGTCTACTGCGCGGTCGTCGAGTCCGTCGCCAGCTTTGCCGGCAGCATCTGGCTCGGCGACCGCGGCAAGGTGGTGGGGGTCAACAACAACACCGACTTCATCCGCGCCACCCGCGAGGGTGTGCTCACCGCCACCGCCACCCCCATCCAGCGCGGGCGCAGCCAGCAGCTGTGGCAGGTCGCCATCACCGACGAACAGGACCGCACCGTCGCCCACGGGCAGGTGCGCCTCGCCAACATCCTCGATCCCGACGCCCTGGGGGGCTGACCACAGCGGTGGGGGCCACCGGAACCAGCCTCAGCCCGCGGCGCGGCGGCGGCCGCGACTCAGCCCGCGGCGCGGCGGCTGCCGCGTTCGGCCTCCTCGGTGTGCCGCTGCAGCCGATCGATCGCGTTGCGGGCGAACACCTGCTGCTCCGTCGAGGCCATCTCGTTGCGGCCCCGGGTCAGGAACGTCGTGGCCCACGACAGCAGGGTCGACAGCTTGTTCGAGAACCCCACCAGGTACAGCAGGTGGATCCCCAGCCAGGCCACCCAGCCGACGAACCCGCTGATCTCGAGCTTGCCGACCTTCGCGACCGCGCTGAACCGGCTGATCGTGGCCATCGAACCCTTGTCGAAGTACTTGAACGGCTTGCGTTCGGCCGGACTGTGACCGGACAGGCCCGCCACGATCTGCCGCGCCGCGTACTTACCGCCCTGCATCGCCACCTGCGCCAGGCCGGGCAGCTTGTCCAACGACATCATGTCGCCGATGACGAACACGTTCGGGTGACCGGGCAGCGACAGGTCCGGATTCACCTGGACCCGGCCCGCCCGGTCGACCTCGGCGCCGGACTGCTCGGCGAGCTGCCGGCCCAGCGGGCTCGCCGACACGCCCGCTGACCACACCTTGCACTGCGATTCGATCCGGCGCTCGGTGCCGTCCTTCTCCCTGATCGTCAGGCCCGTCGCGTCCACGTCGGTGACCATCGCGTTGAGCTGGATCTCCACGCCGAGCTTCTCGAGGGTCTGACGGGCCTTGGCGCTGAGCTTGCCCCCGTACACCGGCAGCACGTCCGGTGCCCCGTCGAGCAGCACCACCCGCGCCGACGACGGATCGATGGTGCGGAACGCGCCCCGGAGCGTGTGATGGGACAGCTCCGCGATCTGCCCGGCGAGTTCCACCCCCGTGGGGCCCGCCCCGACCACCACGAACGTGAGCAGCTGCCGCTGCTCGGCCGGATCCTCGGACAGTTCCGCCTGCTCGAACGCCCCGAGGATCCGGCCGCGCAGCTCGAGCGCGTCGTCGATCGTCTTCATGCCGGGCGCGAACTCGGCGAACTGGTCGTTGCCGAAATACGACTGCCCGGCACCGGCGGCGACGATCAGGCTGTCGAACGGCGTCACCGTCTCGTGCTCGAGGAACCGGGACGTGACGGTCTGCTGCGTCAGATCGATCGACTCGACGTCGCCGAGCAGCACCTGCGCGTTCTTCTGCTTGCGCAGCACCAGGCGGGTCGGGGGCGCGATGTCGCCCACCGACAGGATGCCCGTCGCCACCTGGTACAGCAGCGGCTGGAAGAGGTGGTGCGTGGTCCGAGCGACGACGGTGACGTCCACGTCGGCACGTGCGAGGGCCTTGGTGGCGAACAGGCCCCCGAATCCGGATCCGATCACCACGACATGGTGACGACGTGGCTCAACCGACTGGATGCTCATTCCGTGCTCCTCGATGTCTCGGGTCGACCGGGCAACCGGTGGCGGGACGAGCGACGGGGCTCCCGCGCCGCCCCCAGTCTGTCAGCAATACCCGCTCACCACAGGCTTACGCGTCCGCCACCGGCCGGCCCCCGCGCGCCGGGCCTCACTCGCGCCGGTCGAGCAGCCCGTAGACCGGATTGTGCCGCGCGGCGTGCCGGACCGCGTCGTCCGTCGCCGACGTATAGATCTGCACGGTCTGCAGCGACCGGTGTCCGAGCAACTGCTGCAGTTCCACCATCGTCGCGCCGCCGTCGGCCAGACTGGTGGCGAAGGTGTGCCGCAGCGCGTGCGCGAGGGCGCCCCGCTTGCGCTCACCCTCGATGCCCGCCATCCGGTACATCCGCCGCACCCGGTACTGCAGCGTGCCGCGGGTGATGCGCCGGCCGTCGGCGCCGACGAACAACGGATCGGACGGGGGATAGCGCTCCCACACCGCCGGCGTCTCGTCGTCGCCGCGCCGGGACCGCTGGGACGGGGGGAACCGCGTGTAGCGCTCCTCGAGGTACCCGGAGACGATCGCCGTCCAGCTCTCCTCGAGCGGAATCCGCCGTTCCACCGATCCCTTGCCCATCACCCGCAGCACGGGCGCCTCGGTGCCGCCGAGAACGCTGCCGAGATCGAGGCGGATCAGCTCCTCCGAGCGGATGCCGGTCAGCAACAGGGTCGCGATGAGCGCCAGATCGCGCTGAGGCCACTCCCGGCCCGAGGCGGCGGGGCGCTGCGCCTCGACGGTGAGGGTGTCGACGAGTTGACCGATCGCCTTGGGCGTGAACGACTTCGGGGTGTGCTGCGGCCGCTTCGGCTGGGCGATCGACGCCATCGGGTTGCCCTCCGACACCCCCTCGGAGACGAGGAAGTTGCAGAAGCTGTTCCACACCGACCAGGCCCGCCGCACCGACGCCGGTTGCCGCTCCCGCGCGAACGCGGCGAACGCCGAGCGCATCGCCCGGATCGTGATGTCCTGCACGCACAGGTCCTCCGGGGCGACCGAGAGCTTGACGCCGAGTTCCTCGCACACCGCCTGCAGATCCAGTCGGTACGCCTTGACGGTGTGCGCCGACCGCTTCGCCGTCTGCAACGTCTCGAGATACGCGGCGACCCAGTCCAGCAACCCCGGATCCACCCGGCTCGTCATGCCCCTCCTCACGTACCGGTCGTACACCTGTGCGATACCAGTGTGACATCCGGGACCGACGGGAACGGTGTGACAACAGGAAAGGGGAGTGGGGACCCGAGGCGGGGCGCGGGTGCCGGACTCCTATCGGGGCACGGACCTGCCGAGCCGGTGCGGTCCCGGCCCCTGCGCTCCCAGCACGTCGCCGGGGTTGGCCAGCGGACACGAGGCCAGGCTCAGGCAGCCGCAACCGATGCAGTCGGTGAAACTGTCCCGCAGGGCGGTGAGCGCCTCGATCCGCTCGGTGAGCCGGTCGTGCCACTGCCGCGACAGCCGGGCCCAGTCCGCGGCGGTGGGCACCCGGCTGTCCGGCAACGAATCGAGCGCCTCCCGGATCTCGTCGAGGGAGACTCCGACGCCCTGGGCGACCCGGATGAACGCCAGGCGACGCAGCGTGTCGCGCCGGTAGGTGCGCCGGTTCCCGGAGGTGCGCCTGCTGTCGATCAGGCCGCGGGCCTCGTAGTAGTGCAGCGCGGACACCGCCACCCCGGAGCGGGCGGACAGCTCGCCCGGGGTCAACCACACGCTCGGCCGCATCGACGTCCCTCCCGTACCCCGGGCCGGCCCGGCGGAACCGACCATACCTGTCGAACCCGAATCTACGTCGACGCGGAAGGGGGTGCCGTGCGGGGAGAGGTCCGGGACGGGAGGGGGTGGGCGAGACGTATCGCCGCCCGGGGACGAGCGCGAGGGTTGCCTTCCCGGCGCTCACCCGCACGCGGGCCGGTTCGTCGCGCCCGGGGCGCAAGGGAGGAGGCGGCGACCCCGGGATTGCCCACACGGCGGCGTTCCGCCGGCATCCGGGAGCGTCCCGCCGCGACCTCTGCCGCGCATGATGGATAACGGTGATTATCCATCATAATCGTTATTATAAATGGCGAGGAGTGCGGCGCCGACCCCGAGGAGAGGATCGACGCGGTGCGCCGTGGGGCCGGGCATGCCGGCCGGTCGCCGGCGGCGCGGGGCATTCCCGGCCGTCGGGGTGCTCGGGCATCGGGGAGGAGGTCTCGTCCATACCGAACGTCGCGCGCCGCAGGGGCGTCGGGACGGGTCCGTGCGGTATATCTTTACGGCAGGTCGGATCGTCTGCGAGATGTCGTGATCCCGTATGTGGAGATCGGCCGTCGCGCCGAAGAACGTCGCAGCAGCGCACCGGCCGTTCCATGGGGCGGCCCGCCGTTCCCGGCGTTGCCAAGGCGGCGGGCGTCGCTGCCGGAGCGGATCCAATCCGCCGTCTGCTCGATCACCTCCGCCGTCGCGACGCGGGGCGTCGACCACCACGGCGCTGTATTCGATCCCGGCTGGGGAGTTCTCCGATCCGTTAGTTGACATAATGTGGATTATCGGCAATACGAGTACCGGCCTCGACCAGCCTTTTCGCCGACGCGGGATCCGGTCGGGTGTCGAGAATGTCGCGGGCCTGCCCGTCGTGACGACGTTCATCTGCTCGGCTTTCGGCGTCGCGGCGCAACGTCGGGCACTTTGTATCGCGGGCTCGCTGCCGAACCGCGCCGCCCAGAGCCCGGACGTGCCTGCCGCCGAGCGGCCGGATGCCACCCCGGGATCAGCAATCGACCACGTGCTCCGGCGTGGCGTGCCCTCGCCCCCCTGCGGGCCTCTCGCGAAGGAATTCGTCACAGTGACGATTGCTGGGGTGAATCCCGGTCAGCGTCCCTCAGCGGTCGCCGGGTCGGCAACGCCGCAGCTGGCCGGACAGGTAGCGCTTGGCGCGGCGATGTCCACCCGCGCTGTCGAATTCGAGGTTCAACTCGGTCAGCAGCGTTGCCAGCAGACTCGCCTGAGGGGTCCATCCGTGTCGGTGTCGGCACTGTGCGAGCCAGTCGATCGGGCCCATGTGTCCGCGATCCGCGTTGCACCGCGGGCACGCGGCAGCCTCGTTGACGGCGATGCTGGGACCGCCTTTGACTCGCGGCATGAGGTGGTCGGTGGTACCAAGGGGCCCGAACCGTCTGCCGCACCACAGGCATCGGCCGCCCTGACGGTCGACAGCGAGCACGAGTCTGGCGGCACGGTCCACTCGTCGATGGTAACCAGCGGCGCTGCCGACACCGCCGGCCTCGAACCGCCTCCCCTCCCCTCGCGCCGCACAAAATTCATCGACCCTGATACGTCACTGTGACAAAAATCGGACTGGGAGGGGTCGACCGGCGGCGCTCGAAGGGACGATCGACTCTCGCTGCCCTGGTGTCGATCCCGTTAGGCTTTCCGGACATTCGCCGAAGGAGGACTTTCGTGAGCGGCCATGAAGTGAAGATGATCGTGCTGTCGACCGACGATCTCGACGAGTCGATCAAGTTCTACAGCGAGACCCTGGGCATGGCGTTGAAGTTCCGCGACGGCGCTCATTTCGCGGCCCTCGACGGTGGCGGGGTCACCCTCGCACTCGCGACCGCAATCGACCATCCGATCCACGGCCAGGTGGTCGTCGGCATCAAGACCGCCGACGTGGACGCCGCCGCGAAGGCCATCGAAGAAGCCGGCGGCGGCATCGTGAAGGGCCCGTACGACGACGCGCACGAGCGCCGCGCCGTGGTGTACGACAACAAGGGCAACGGGTTGGTCTTCTACAGCCCGCTCGGGCGGTGATCGGTCGCAGACCCCACGTCCCCGCCGCGTGCCGACCTGTTCTGGGTCGACGCGCCGGATCGGATATATGACCGGAGGGGCCGGCGGCAGCTCGTCAGGGCCGCGCGCAGTGCTCATCGAGGGCGAGATCGCCGGGACGTGGCGGCCGCGCAAGCGCGGTCGCCTTCTGACGTTATGGACCGGGAGGTCGATCCGGTCCGCCCCGATGTGCCGGGCGGTGGTCTCAGCCCCGCGGGCCCGCGCCGGTGATCGCGGTGTCCGCCAGCCGCGCCGACAGGACCCGCACGATCGCCTCGACCGCGTGCGGGGCCACCATCTCGTGGTGGTCGCAGTCGATCCGGTACTGGTGGATCTCCCCCGACACCACGTTGTGCCAGGCCGCGACCGCCGGCGCCGGTGCCGCGGACCGGGTGGCGGTGAAGAACAGCACGTCCCCGTCGAAGGTGGCGGGCGTGTGCCGGCGGGCGGCCCGCAACGCGGCGGCCGAGCCGCGGTGGATCCGCTCGAGGTGCGCGGCGGTCAGGCCGGTGCCGCCGCCGAGCGCGGCGTCGAGGAGCGCCGACGCCTGGTCGTAGGTCGGGTCCTGCTCGGCGTCGACCGGCACGCCGAGGTCGCGGAGCATGTCGCGGACCCCGACCGACCCGGCGCCCCGGACGCTGAGGTGGCTGTCGAGCAGGGCCAGGGTGTCCACGCGCTCCCCCGCCCGGCGCAGGTCCACGGCGACCGCGTGGGCGACGACGCCGCCGAGCGACCAGCCGAGCAGGTGGTAGGGGCCGTGGGGCTGGATGCGCCGGATCTCCTCGACGTACCGCTGGGCCAGCGCGGTGACGGACTCCGGGGCGGGGCCGCCGCTGAGTGTGGGCAGCTGCAGCCCGTAGACCGGCCGGTCGCCGCCGATGCGTTGTGCGAGCGGCGCGTACGCCCACGACAGGCCGGCGGCCGGGTGGAGGCAGAACAGCGGTGCGCCGGTGCCTTCACGTAGCGGCACGAGCACCTGCAGGGCCTCGTCGATGCCGGTGCGTTCCTGCGGGCCGCCGAGGTGGGCGGCGAGGCCGGCGGGGGTCGGATGGACGAAGATCGATTGCAGCGGGACCGGACGGCCGAGACGTTCGCCGAGCGCCGGCAGCATCCGGGTGGCGAGCAGCGAGGTGCCGCCGAGGTCGAAGAAGTTGTCGTCGACCGAGACCCGGTCGAGGCCGAGATGCTCGACGAACACCCCCACCACGGTGCGCTCGAGGTCCGTGGCCGGGGCGCGGTAGGCGCCGCCGAGCGCCGAGAAGTCCGGCTCCGGCAGGGCGCGCCGGTCCAGTTTGCCGGCGGGCGTGAGCGGGATCCTGTCGAGCACGATCACGGCCGTGGGCACCATGTGCGCCGGAAGGTGTTGCGACACATGCTCTCTGATGTCGGCGGGGCCGGGGGCGGCGCCGGGGGCGGGCAGCACGTAGGAGACGAGGACGGTCTCCCCCGACGGGGCGGTGTGGCCGATGGTGTGGGCGAACGCCACGTCCCGGTGTCCGGTGAGTGCGGCGTCGATCTCGGCGAGTTCGATGCGGAAGCCGCGGACCTTGACCTGGAAGTCGGAGCGGCCGACGTACTCGAGGTCGTGCTCCTTGGTCCAGCGCACGACGTCGCCGGTGCGGTACATCCGCTCCCCCGGCATCCCGAACGGGTCGGCGACGAAGCGCGCGGCGGTCAGGTCGGGTCGGGCGTGGTAGCCGCGCGCGAGGCCCGGCCCGGCGACGTACAGTTCGCCGGCGACGCCGACGGGCACGGGGCGCAGCCGGGTGTCGAGGACGACGGCGTGGAAGGCGCGGGTCGGCCGGCCGATGGTGACGGGTTCGCCCGGCGTCAGGGGGTCGCTGATGGAGGTCATGATGGTCGCCTCGGTGGGGCCGTAGGCGTCGACCATGCGGCGGCCGGGGGCCCAGCGGGCGACGAGTTCGGGTGGGCACGCCTCGCCGGCGACGAGGAGCACCTCCAGGCTGTCGACGGCGTCCGGGTCGAGGGAGGCCAGCGCGGTGGGCGTGATGAACGCGTGGGTGACCTGTTCGGTGTGCAGGACGTCGGCGAGTTCGTCGCCGCCGTACACGGTCGGGGGCACGATCACGAGGGTGGCGCCGGCCGAGAGGGCCATCATCTGTTCGAACACCGAGGCGTCGAAGCTCGGTGAGGCCAGGTGCGAGACGCGGCTGCCGGGCCGGACGTCGAGGTGGAGGTGTTCCTCGACGGCGAGGTCGGACAGGCCGCGGTGGGTGAGCACGACGCCCTTGGGCCGGCCGGTCGAACCGGAGGTGTAGATCAGGTAGGCGGGATGGTCGGGTTCGAGGGGCGCGGTGCGGTCGGTGTCGGTCGGGGGTTCGGGCGGGTACGGCGCGAGTTCGGCGACGGTGGTGGCGGAGTCGAGGGCGAACCACGGCACGGTGGCGGGCAGCCCGTCGCGGTGGGCGGTGACGGTGAGGCCGAGGGCGGCGCCGCTGTCGGCGAGCATGTATTCGATGCGGTCCCGGGGGTAGCTCGGGTCGACGGGCACGAAGGCGGCGCCGGTCTTGGTCACGGCCCACAGCGCGGTCACGGAGTCGAGGCTGCGGGGCAGGCCGAGGGCGACGACGGTCTCGGGGCCGACGCCGTAGTCGACGAGCATCCGGGCGAGGCGGCTCGAGTGGGCGTCGAGATCGCGGTAGGTGGCGCGGCGGGGCCCGTCGACGACGGCGAGGGCGTCGGGATCGACGGCGACGGCGTCGGCGAGGATCTGTGGCCACAGCCGGGTGCCGAGGGTGTGCGGGCCGTGCGCGGGGACCAGGGCGCGGGTCTCGTCGGCGGTGACGAGGTCGAGGTCGCCGACGGGGGTGTCGGGGGCGCCGGTGACGGCGTCGAGGAGGCGGACGAACCGGTCGGCGACGGCGGCGACGGTGTCGGCGTCGAACAGGTCGGTGGCGTAGACGAGGGCGGCGTCGAAGCCGGTGGGGGCGCCGGTGTCGTCGTGGTTCTCGCCGAGCAACAGTTCGAGGTCGAAGTTGGCCACCGTCGGATCCAGGGGCAGGCCGGTGACGGTCAGGTGCGGCAGTTCCAGGCGGGGGCGTTCGGTGTTCTGGAATTCGAGGGAGACCTGGAACAGCGGCGCGTGGGCGGTGGAGCGGGCGGGGTCGACGGCGTCGACGACCTGTTCGAAGGGGACGTCGGCGTGGGCGAAGGCGTCGAGGTCGGTGGTGGTGACGTCGGTGAGCAGGTCGGTGTAGGTGATCTGCCCGGGGACGCGGGTGCGCAGCACGAGGGTGTTGACGAACATGCCGACGACGTCGTCGAGGGCACGGTGCCCGCGGCCGGCGATGGGGGTGCCCACGGCGATGTCGTCGCTGCCGGAGAGCCGGGCCAGCAGCACCGCGAGGGCGGCGTGCACGGCCATGAACACGGTGGCGCCGTGGGCGTGGGCGAGGCGGGTCAGGCGGTCGTGCAGGGCGGCGTCGATCGGGAAGCGGACGACGTCGCCGCGGAAGGACCGTTGCGCGGGCCGCGGCCGGTCGGTGGGGAGGGTGAGGACCTCGGGCAGGCCGGCGAGGGTGGTGCGCCAGTAGTCGAGCTGGGTGGCGGCGAGGGAGCCGGGGGTGTCGGCGTCGCCGAGACGGCCGAGCTGCCAGAGGGTGTAGTCGGCGTACTGCACCTCGAGCGGCGCCCAGGCGGGGGCGTCGCCGCGGGTGCGGGCTTGGTAGGCGGTCATCAGGTCGCGGGCCAGGGGGGCGGTGGAGAAGCCGTCGGCGGCGATGTGGTGCACGACGAGGACGGCGAGATGGTCGTCGCGGCCGAGGGTGTACACCCGCGCCCGTAGCGGCACGTCGACGGTGACGTCGAATCCGGTGGCGGCGAACTCTCCGGCGGCGGCGACGACGGTGTCCTCGGTGGCGGGCACGACGTCGACGGTGAGGCCGACGTCGTCGGCGTCGAGGATCCGCTGCACGGGCCCGGTGGGGCCGGCCGGGTAGACGGTACGCAGGCTCTCGTGCCGGGCCAGGACGTCGCGGACGGCGGTGTCGAGCGCGGCGACGGACAGATGGCCGGTCAGCCGGATCGCGAGCGGGATGTTGTAGGCCGGGGAGCTGGTGTCGAACTGGTTGACGAACCACATGCGCTGCTGGGCCGGGGACAGCGGGATGCGGTCGGGACGCGGGCGCCGGGCCGGTCCGGTGCCGATGGCGGGTTCGGCGCCCGGGGTTTCGGCGAGGCGGGCGGCGAGGGCGCGGACGGTGGGGGCCTCGAACAGGGCCCGCACCCCGAGGTCGACCCCGAGGGCGGCGCCGAGGCGGGAGGCGGCGCGGGTCGCGACGAGGGAGTTGCCGCCGATGTCGAAGAAGCTGTCGGTGACCGAGACCCGGTCGACGCCGAGGACGTCGGCGAACACCCCGGCGACGGCGGTTTCGAGTGCGTCGGCGGGTGGGACGTAGTCGCCGCTGCCGCCGGACAGGTCCGGTGCGGGCAGGGCGCGGCGGTCGAGCTTGCCGACCGGGGTGAGGGGGATCTCGTCGAGGACGACGACCGCGGCGGGCACCATGTGCGCCGGCAGCCGGTCGCCGACGTGCGCGCGCAGGGCGTCGGCGTCGATGTCGTGTCCGGGGGTGGGCAGGACGTAGGCGACGAGTACGGTCTCCCCCGACGGGGCGGTGTGGCCGAGGGTCGCGGCGAATGCGACGCCCGGGTGGCTGCACAGCGCGGCGTCGATCTCGCCGAGTTCGATGCGGAAGCCGCGGACCTTGACCTGGAAGTCGGAGCGGCCCACGTATGCGAGTTCGAGGGCGTCGGTCCAGCGCACCACGTCGCCGGTGCGGTACAGCCGCTCCCCCGGCGCCCCGAACGGATCCGCGACGAACCGGCCGGCCGTCAGGTCGGGGCGGGCGTGGTAGCCGCGGGCCAGGCCGAGGCCGCCGAGGTACAGCTCGCCCGCGACGCCGGTGGGCACGGGGCGCAGGGCGGCGTCGAGGACGAGGGCGCGGACGCCGCGCAGCGGGCCGCCGAGCGTGATGGGGCCGGCGACGGTCATCGGGGCGCTGATGGCGGCCATGATCGTGGTTTCGGTGGGGCCGTAGGCGTTGACCAGGCGCCGGCCGGGCGCCCAGGTGTCGCGCAGTTCCGACGGCCATGCCTCGCCGCCGACGGCGAGCTCGGCGAAGGCGTCGAGGTTGTCGGGGGGCAGGGAGGCCAGGGCGGCGGGGGTGATGAAGCCGTGGGTGACGCCGTGCGCGCGTAGGACGCGGGCGAGTTCGTCGCCGCCGTACACGGTGGGCGGTACGACCGCCAGGGTGGCACCGGAACCGAACGCGAGCAGGTATTCGAAGATCGAGGCGTCGAAGCTCGGCGAGGAGAAGTGCATGACGGTCGCGCCGGGGCCGGCGCCGAACCGGCTGCGCTGGTCGAGGGCGAAGTTCTCGAGGCTGCGGTGGGTGGTCACCACGCCCTTCGGGCGGCCGGTGGAGCCGGAGGTGTAGATGAGGTAGGCGGGGTGGTCCAGGCGCAGCGGGCTGCGGCGGTCGGCGTCGCCGATCGGGTCGGTCGAGGCGTCGGCGAGCCGGGCGGCGAAGGCGTCGGTGTCGACGGTGAGCCAGCGGGCGGTGTCCGGCAGCGTGTCGCGGTGCGCGGCGGTGGTCACGCCGAGGGTGGCGCCGCTGTCGGCGAGCATGAAGGCGATGCGGTCGGTGGGATAGTTCGGGTCGACGGGCACGAATGCGGCGCCGGTCTTGGTGACCGCCCACATCGCGGCCACCGAGTGCAACGATCGCGAAATCCCCAGGGCCACGAAGGTTTCCGGACCCACGCCGAGGTCGAGCAGGACGCGGGCGGCGCGGGTGGACCATTCGTCGAGCCGGCGGTAGGTCCACCGGGCGGCGCCGTCGACGATCGCGATGGCGTCCGGATGGGCGGCGGCGGTCGCGGTGAACAGCTCCGGCAGGGTGCGGGTGGTGCCGCCGGCGGGACCGCGGACCGGGGCGAGGACGGCGCGTTCGTCGTCGAGGAGCACGTCGACGGCCGCGGCCGGGGCGTCGAGATCGGTGGCCAGGGTGGTCAGGGCCCGCTCGATGCGGCGGGCGACGGTCTCGACGGCCGGGCGGTCGAACACCTCGGGCAGGTACTTCAGCCGCAGGTGCAGGGTCGCGGTGTCGCCGGTGCCGGCCGGGTGCGCGACGATGCTCAGCGGGTAGTGCGCGGCGTCGTGGCCGCTGATGCCGGCCACCCGCATCCCGGCGATGTCGGTGTCCTCGGTCAACCCGGCCCGGTCCACCGGGTAGGACTCGAACACGGTGAGGGTGTCGAAGCCGGCGGCGGCGCCGACGCGGCGTTCGATGGCGCTCAGACCGATGTGGTGGTGGTCGAGCATGGCCGCCTGCTCGGCCTGCACCCGGTCGAGCAGGGCGCCGAGGGTCTCGGCGGGCCGCACGGTGACCCGGACGGGGACGGTGTTGATGAACAGCCCGACCATCGACTCGATGCCGGCGACCTGTGGGGGTCGGCCGGAGACGGTGGCGCCGAAGACGACGTCGTGGCGGCCGGTCAGCGCGCCGAGCACGAGCGCCCACGCGGTCTGCACCACGGTGTTGACGGTCACGCCGCGGTCGGTGGCGACGGCGTCGAGGCGCGCGGCGAGACCGGACGGCAGGTCCAGGTCGAGGTCCTGCGAGACCGCGGCGGTGCGGCCGGGGCGGTGCGCGGGGGCGAGCAGGGTGGGCTCGTCGAGACCGGCGAGGGTGTGGGCCCAGGCGTCCGCGGCGGTGTCGGGGTCCTGCCCGGCCAGCCACTGCAGATAGTCGCCGTAGCTGCGGGGCCGGTCGAGGGCGGCGGTGTCGCCGTCGGTGGCGTACAGCAGCAGCAGGTCCTTGACCAGCAGCGGCGTGGACCAGCCGTCGAGCAGGATGTGGTGATTGGTCAGGGCCAGCCGGTACCGGTCGGCGGCGACCCGGACGAGGGTGGCGCGCAGCAGCGGGGCGACGGCGGTGTCGAATCGGGTGCGGCGGTCCTCGTCGAGCAGGCGCGCCGCCTGACGGTCCGGATCGTCGAGGCCGGTCAGGTCCAGCACCGTCCAGGGCAGTTCGACGCGGGCGGGGACGACCTGGACGAAGCCGCCGGAGCCGTCGTCGGCGAACGCGGCCCGCAGGTTGGGGTGCCGGTCGAGCAGCACCTGCGCGGCGCGGCGCAGCCGGTCCGGGTCGACGGTGCCGTGCAGGTCGAGGACGAGTTGCACGACGTAGGCGTCGGCGGACTGCGCGGAAAGCAGGGCGTGGAACAGCAACCCGGCCTGCAGCGGGGCGACGGGCCACACGGTGGCCAGGCCGGTGTCGTGCCCGGCCGCCCGGTAGTGGCGTTCGAGGCGGTCGAGGGTGGGCTGGTCGAGGGCGACGAGGGGCACGTCGGACGGGGTCAGGCCGCCGGCGTGCGGGTCGCGGGCATGCCGGGCCAGGGCGGCGGCCGCGGCCGCCCACCGGTCGGTGAGGGCGACGACGTCGGCGTCGGCGAGCAGGTGCTGCGGGTAGGAGAAGGTGGCGCGCAGCACCGGCCCGTCGGGGGTGGGCACGGTGACGGCGTTGATGTCGACGGCGGCGGCGGCCGGCATGTCCGGGCTCTGGGCGCCGCCGCGGTCGAAGGCGTCCACCGGCAGCCACGGGGTGTCCGCTTCGGTGAGGGCCGGGGTGAGGCGGCCGAGGTAGTTGAAGCTGATCTGCGGGGCGGGGCGGGTCCGCAGCCGGACGGCGGTGCCGGCGTTGAGGTAGCGCAGCAGGCCGAACCCGAGGCCGTGGTCGGGGACGGCGGCGAGCTGTTCCTTCACGGCCTTGATCGCGGCACCGGCGGCGTCGCCGCCGCGCAGCGCGTCCGGCAGGTCGACACCGCTCAGGTCGAGCCGGACCGGATGGATGGTGGTGAACCAGCCGACGGTGTGGGACAGGTCCGCGCCCGGGGCGACGGCGGTCTCCCGGCCGTGTCCCTCGAGGCCGACCAGCACGTCGTCCACGTCGGTGCCGTGGTCGCGGCGCCAGGCGGTGACCGCCAGTGCCAGGGCGGTGAGCAGGCCGTCGTTGACGGTGCCGTGGAAGGCGCCGGGCACCGCGGTCAGCAGCGCGGCGGTGACGTCGGCGGGCAGGTCGGTGGAGACGGTGCGGACCGTGGCGTTGGTGTCGACGACCGGGTCGAGGGGACGGTCCCCGAGCAGCGGGTCGTCACCGTCGAGGATCGCGGTCCAGCGGTCGAGTTCGGCGACGCGGTCGGACCGGTGCGCGGCCTCGACGAGGGCGTGCGCCCAGCGCCGCACGGAGGTGCCGGCGGGGGGCTCCTCGACCGCGGTGCCGTGGAGGGCGGCGGCCCACGCGGCCGCGAGGTCGGGAACGAGGATGCGCCAGGACACGCCGTCGACGGCGAGGTGGTGTACGACCAGCAGCAGACGCCCGGAGCCGGCGGCGGCGTCGAACCACACCGCCTGCAGCAGGATTCCGGCGGCGGTGTCGAGCCGGTCGGCGGCGGCGTCGAGTTCGGCGGCGGCGAGGGCGAAGAAGTCGTCGGTGTCGGCGGCGGTGGTGACGGGGACGCGGTGGATGAGCGTGTCGGCGGTGACCGCGCCGGGACCGCGGACCTGCAGGCCGACCCCGGCGGGGTCGTCCACGTCGGGGACGAGGCGGGCGCGGAGCATGTCGTGCCGGTCCAGCACCGTCTGCAGCGTGGCCGCGAGGGTGACGCGGTCCAGGCCGGCGGGCAGCCGCAGCAGCGCGGCCTGGGAGTAGCGGTCGATGCTGCCGCCGCGTTCGAGCATCCACCGCACGATCGGGGTCAGGGGCACGGGGCCGACGCCGCGGCCGGGCAGTTCGGCGAGGACGGCCGGGCCGTCGCCGAGGGTGGCGACGGCGGCGAGCGCGGCGGGGGTCTTGCGTTCGAACACATCCCGAGGGGTCAGCTCGATCCCGGCGGCCCGGGCGCGCGAGACCAGCTGGATGGACATGATGCTGTCGCCGCCGAGCGCGAAGAACGAGTCGTCCACTCCGACCGTCTCGAGGCCGAGGACCTGCGCGAACAGCTCGACGAGCTGCTTTTCGAGGTGGCCGGCGGGGGCACGGGTCTCGGTGGCCAGCGCCCCGAAGTCGGGGTCGGGCAGGGCCTTGCGGTCGAGCTTGCCGGTGGCCGTGACCGGCAGGGTGTCGAGGACGACGAGAGTGGCCGGGACCATGTAGGCGGCGAGGTCACCGGCGACCCGGTTCAGCGTGGCGGCCACATCCACGGTCGCGGCGGTCTCCGGAACCACGTACCCGACGAGGCGGTCGGCGGCGCGGTCGTCGCGGTGGAGCACCACGACGGCGCGGGCGACGCCGGGGCAGCGCAGCAGCGCCGCCTCCACCTCCCCCAGCTCGATGCGGAAACCGTGCAGCTGCACCTGGAAGTCGCTGCGGCCGACGTATTCGAGCCGGCCGTCGCGGCGCCGGCGGGCGAGGTCGCCGGTGCGGTACAGGCGGGCGCCGGGCCCGCCGAACGGGTCGGCGACGAAGCGCGCGGCGGTCAGGGCGGGGCGGCCGAGATAGCCGCGGGCGGCCTGCCCGCCGGAGACGTACATCTCGCCGATCACGCCGGCCGGCACCGGGTGCAGCCGCCGGTCGAGGACGTGCACCGTCAGGCCGGGAATGGCGTCGCCGATGATGCTGGCCGAGGCGGTCGCGGCGAACTGCCGGTCCAGCGGCTGCAAGGTCACGTGCACGGTGGTCTCGGTGATGCCGTACATGTTCACCAGCACCGGCGCGGTGTCCGGGTGGCGGCGGTACCAGCGTTCGAGCTGGGCGAGGTCGAGGGCTTCGCCGCCGAAGACGACGTAGCGCAGCGACAGGGTGTGCTCGCCGGCGGCGCGGTCGGCCTCGATCAGCTGGTAGAACGCGGTGGGTGTCTGGTTGAGCACGGTGACGTGCTCGCGGCGCAGCAGGTCGAGGAATGCCTCCGGGGAGCGGGCGGTGTGGTGGTCGACGACGACGAGGCGGCCGCCGTAGGCGAGTGCGCCCCACAGTTCCCACACCGAGAAGTCGAAGGCGTACGAGTGGAACATGGTCCACACGTCGTGCTCGTCGAATCCGAACCTGTCGTGGGTTTCGGCGAGGAGGGTGACGACGTTGCGGTGCGGGACGACGACGCCCTTGGGGCGGCCGGTCGAGCCGGAGGTGTAGATGACGTAGGCGGTGTGGTCGGGGTGCAGCACACCGAGCCGGTCGGCGTCGGTGAGCGGGCCGTCGGGCAGTTCCGCGAGCCGGGCGGCGGTGTCCTGGGTGTCGAGCAGCAGCACCGGGGCGTCCCCCGCGGGCAGGGTGGCGGCGTCGGCGCCGGTGGTGACGATGCAGACCGGCCGGGCGTCGGCGAAGAGGAACGCGAGCCGTTCCGGCGGGTAGGACACGTCGACGGGCAGGTATCCGGCGCCGGTCTCGAGGACGGCGAGCAGCGTGACGATCAGGTCGGTCGAGCGGGGCACGGCGACGGCGACGAGCCGGTCGGGTCCGGCGCCGTGCGTGATCAGGGCGCGGGCGAGGCGACGGGCCCGCGCGGCGAGTTCGCGGTAGGTCAGCGCCGGGGTGGCCGGGTCGGTGGGGGCGGTGATCGCGACGGTGTCGGGTGCTGCGGCGACGGACCGCGCGAAGAGGGCGGGGAGGGTCTCGGCGTGCCGGTCGGGGTCGGGGCGTCGCGCGGCGGCGGGCCGTTCGGCGGGGTCGAGCAGGTCGAGGTCGCCGACGGGTCGGGCGGGGTCGGCGGTGACGGCGGTGAGGACCCGCAGGAACCGGTCGGCGAACGCGGTGACGGTGTCGGCGTCGAACAGGTCGGTGGCGTAGGTGAAGGCCCCGGTCATGCCGGCGGGGTCGGTGCCGGCGGCCGGGTTCTCCCCCATGGTCAGCTGCAGGTCGAACTTGGCGACGGGGGCGTCGGCGTCGAGGGCGTCGACGGTCAGGTCGGGCAGGGCGAGGTGGGCGCGTTCGTTGTTCTGGAATTCGAGGACCACCTGCACGAGCGGGGCGTGGTCGGTGGCGCGGGTGGGGGCGAGGGCGTCGACGAGCTTCTCGAAGGGCAGGTCGGCGTGCCCGAAGGCGGCGAGGTCGACCTCGCGGGTGCGTTCGAGGTGATCGGCGAACGGCAGGCCGGGGGCGACGGGGGTGCGCAGCACCAGGGTGTTGACGAACATGCCGACCAGATCGTCGAGGGCACGGTGCCCGCGGCCGGCGATGGGGGTGCCCACGGCGATGTCGTCGCTGCCGGAGAGCCGGGCCAGCAGCACCGCGAGGGCGGCGTGCACGGCCATGAACACGGTGGCGCCGTGGGCGGCTGCGAGGTCGGCGAGCCGGCGGTGCAGCTCGGGCTCGACGTCGAAGCGGACGGTGGCGCCGCGGAACGACTGGTGCGGCGGGCGGGGCCGGTCGGTGGGCAGGGACAGGATCTCGGGCAGGTCGGCCAGGGCGGTGCGCCAGAACTCGAGCTGCCGGGCGGCGAGCGAATCCGGGTCGGCCGGATCGCCGAGGACCTGCCGCTGCCACAGCGCGTAGTCGGCGTACTGCACCAGCAGCGGCGCCCACGCCGGCTCCTGTCCCCGGGTGCGGGCGGCGTACGCGGTCATCAGATCCCGGGCCAGCGGCGCCATCGACGCCCCGTCCGCCGCGATGTGATGCACCACGAACACCAGCACGTGCTCCCCGTCGCCGAGCGCGAACAACCGCGCCCGCACCGGCACCTGCACCGCCACGTCGAACCCGGCCGTGACCTCGGCGGCCAGACGCTGCGGCAGCTCGTCGGCGGACACCGGGACCGGATCGAGGTCGGGGGTGGCCTGGGCGGGGTCGGTGACCAGCTGCACCGGGCCGGTGTTCTCGTTCGGGTACCAGGTGCGCAGGGTTTCGTGGCGGGTGATCAGGTCGTGCACGGCGGCGGTGAGCGCCGCCCGGTCGAGGCGGCCGGTCAGCCGGATCGCCATCGGGATGTTGTAGGCGGCCGAGGCGGTGTCGAACTGGTTGACGAACCACATCCGCTGCTGGGGTGGGGACAGCGGGATCCGGTCGGGGCGCGGGCCCGCGGTGAGGGGGACGCGGGTGCCACCGGCGTGGTCGTCGAGGATGCGGGCGGCGAGGGTCCGCACGGTGGGGGCCTCGAACAGCACCCGCACGCCGGCGTCGGTGCCGAGGGCGGCGTTGATGCGGGCGACGACACGGGTGGCGATCAGCGAGTTTCCGCCGAGGTCGAAGAAGCTGTCGTCGACGGAAACCTTCTCGTGGCCGAGGGCCTCGGCGACGATGTCGGCGAGGGTGGCCTCGGTGTCGGTGGCCGGGGCGCGGTATTCGCCGGTGGCCGACAGGTCGGGTACCGGCAGGGCGCGGCGGTCGAGCTTGCCGACCGGGGTGAGCGGGATCTCGTCGAGGACGACGATCGCGGCGGGCACCATGTGCGCCGGCAGCTGCCCGGCGACGTGCCCCCGCAGCGCGGCGGCATCGACGTGGTGGCCGGTCTCCGGCAGGACGTAGGCGACCAGGGCGGTGTCGCCGGACAGGGCGGTGTGCCCGATCGTCACCGCGAAGGCGACGTCGTCGTGAGCGGCGAGGGCGGTGTCGATCTCGCCGAGTTCGATGCGGAAGCCGCGGACCTTGACCTGGAAGTCGGAGCGGCCGAGGTATTCCACGGTGCCGTCGGTGCGCCAGCGCACCACGTCGCCGGTGCGGTACATCCGCTCCCCCGGCGCCCCGAACGGGTCGGCGACGAACCGGGACGCGGTGAGCTCGGGTCGGCGGTGGTAGCCGCGGGCCAGGCCGGCGCCGGCGATGTAGAGCTCGCCGGCGACCCCGATGGGGACGGGCCGCAGCCGTTCGTCGAGGACGACCTCGTGGAAGCCGATGGCGGGGCCACCGACGGTGACGGTGGTGTCCGGGCGCATGTCGGGGCTGACGCTGGTCTCGATGGTGGCCTCGGACGGGCCGTAGCCGTTGTACATGTGGCGGCCCGGCGCCCAGCGGTCGACCAGTTCCGGCGGGCAGGCCTCCCCGGCGACGACGAGCACGCGCAGCTCGTCGAGGCCCGCGGGATCGAGCGACGCGAGGGCGGTGGGGGTGACGAACGCGTGGGTGATGCGTTCCTCGCGCAGGATGCGGGCGAGTTCCTCGCCGCCGTAGACGCTGGGCGGCACGATGACGAGGGTGGCGCCGGCGCAGAACGCCTTGGTCAGCTCGAAGAGGGACGCGTCGAAGCTCGGCGACGCCAGGTGCGAGACGCGGGCCCGATGGGTGATCGAGAAGTGTTCGCGCACTTCGGCGTTGAGGTTGGTCAGGCCGCGGTGGGTGACGACGACGCCCTTCGGGCGGCCGGTCGAGCCGGAAGTGTAGATCAGGTATGCCGGATGGTCGTACCGTAGCGGGGTGCGGCGGTCGTCGTCGGTGACCGGGGCGGGCGAGACGTCGTCGAGGCGGCGGCGCAGGCCGGGGTCGTCGAGCAGCAGCCACGACACCGCGTCCGCGGGCCACACGTCGCGGTGGGCGGTGGTGGTCAGGCCGAGGGTGGCCCGGCAGTCGTCGAGCATGTAGGCGATCCGCTCGGGCGGGTAGCCGGGGTCGACGGGGACGAACGCCGCCCCGGACTTGGTCACCGCCCACACCGCCGCGACCGACTCGATTGAACGCGAAATTCCCAGGGCCACGAAGGATTCCGGTCCGACCCCGTGGCTCGTGAGGACGCGGGCGAGCCGGTTGGACCAGGCGTCGAGCTCACCGTAGGTGACGGTGCGGCCTTCGAAGGACAGGGCGACCGCCTCCGGCACGATCGCCGCCACCGACGACAGCAGTTCGGGCCACAGCTGAGGGGAGACCGCGGGCCGGCCCCGCGCCGGGGCCAGGGTGGCGAGCTCACGCGGGGTGACGATCTCCACGTCCCCCACCGTCACGGACGCATCCGCGGTGACCGCGTCGAGGATCCGCACGAACCGGTCCGCGAACGAGGCGACCGTGTCCGCGTCGAACAGGTCGGTGGCGTAGGTGAACGCCGCCCGCACGCCGGATCCGCCGCCGGGCCGCTCGGCGATCGACAGCTGCAGGTCGAACGGCGACAGGCCGGGATCGAGGTCGAGCACCCGCGCCGTCGCCCCCGGCAGCGCGATCTCGGGGCGCTCGATGTCCTGGAACTCGAGCAGCACCTGGAACAGCGGGGGGTAGGACGTCGACCGGGGCGGGTCGAGGGCCTCGACGAGCCGCTCGAACGGGACGTCGGCCTGGCCGAACGCCGCCAGGTCCGCCGAACGGACCCGCCGCAACAGCGAGTCGAACCGTTCGCGTTCGTCCACTCGGGCCCGCAGCACCACGGTGTTGACGAACATGCCGACCAGATCGTCGAGGGCGCGGTCACCGCGCCCGGCGACGGGGGTGCCGACCACGATGTCGTCGCTGGTGGACAGCCGGGCCAGCAGCACCGCCAGCGCCGCATGCACGACCATGAACAACGACGCGTCGTGCTCGCGGGCCAGCGCGAGCATGCCGCGGTGGGTGTCGGCGTCGATCTCGAACGCCACGCGGGCACCGCGCCCGGACTGCTGCACCGGGCGGGGCCGGTCCCACGGCAGCTCGAGCAGTTCCGGCGCCCCGGCCAGCGCGTCGTGCCAGAACGCGAGCTGCCGGGCGGCGGTGGAGGCGGGATCGGACTCGTCGCCCAGCACGGTGTGCTGCCACAGCGTGTAGTCGGCGTACTGCACCGGCAGCGGCGACCGGTCGGGGGCGTGACCACCGGCGCGGGCGGCGTACGCGGTCATCAGATCCCGGCCCAGCGGTCCCATCGAGAACCCGTCGGCGGCGATATGGTGCACGACCAGGACCAGCACGTGGTCGGTGTCGGCGAGGGTGAGCAGCCGGATCCGCACCGGCACCTCGGTGGCGACGTCGAACCCGGCGCCGACGATCCGGTCGATGTGCGCGGGCACCGTGTCCTCGGTCTCGACGCGGGTGACGGTGAAGTCGGGCTGCGCCACCGCGACCGGCAGCACGACCTGGATCGGGCCGTCGTCGGTGAGCGGGTAGCGGGTGCGCAGCGTCTCGTGGCGCGCGACGACGTCGGCGGCAGCGGCCCGCAGCGCCGCGAGATCCAGCTCCCCGGTCAGACGCAGCGCGACGGCGATGTTGTAGGCCGGGGAGGTCGTGTCGAACTGGTTGATGAACCACATGCGCTGCTGGGCCGGGGACAGCGGGATCGTGGGGGGCCGGGTCGCGGCGGCGGTCAGCGCGGGCCGCGCCGCGGCATCGCGGTCGCGGAGCCGCTCGGCGAGGGCGGCGACGGTGGGCGCGTCGAACAGATCACGCACGCCCACGTCGGTGCCGGTCGCCGCGGCGATCCGCGCGGCCAGCCGCATGGCCAGCAGCGAGTTGCCGCCCAGATCCAGGAAGCTGTCGTGCACGCCGAGACGCTCCACCCCGAGCAGGCCGGCGAAGACCTCGGCCAGGACCTGCTCGACCGGGGTGCGCGGCGCGACGTGCTCCGCCGCACGCACGGCCGTGAGGTCCGGGGCGGGCAGTGCCTTGCGGTCGAGCTTGCCGTTGGGGTTGAGCGGGAACCCGTCGAGGACGACGACGTGGGCGGGCACCATGTAGCCGGGCAGCCGGGCCGCGGCGGCCCCGAGCAGGGCCGCGGTATCGAATGCGCGGCTCGCCGCGGTATCGGATGCGCGGCTCGCCGCGGTATCGCTGTTTCGGCCGGGTTCGGGCACGACGTACGCGACGAGCACCCCGTCGGAGCCGTCGGCGGCGCCGGCGGGGTGCCGGTGCACCACGACCGCGGCCTGCGCGACGGCCGGGTCGGCGAGCAAGGCCTGCTCGATCTCACCGAGCTCGATCCGCAGGCCCCGGAGCTTGACTTGGAAATCGGTGCGGCCCAGGTAGATCAGATTGCCGTCGCGGCGCCAGGACACGAGGTCGCCGGTGCGGTACATGCGGGTGCCGGACGGACCGAACGGATCGGCGACGAACCGGTCGGCGGTCAGGTCGCCGCGCCCGACATAGCCGCGGGCGAGCTGGATGCCGGACAGGTACAGCTCCCCCACGGCGCCGACGGGAACCGGGTGCAGCCGCGCATCGAGGACGTGGACGCGGGTGTTCCACACCGGGGCGCCGATCGGGACGACGTCGACGTCGTCGTCGGTGCAGGCCCAGAACGTGACGTCGACGGCGGCCTCGGTGGGCCCGTACAGGTTGTGCAGGTCCGCGGCGGGGAACGCGGCGTGGGCGGCGGCGACCGTGGCCGGGGGCAGCGCCTCGCCGCTGCAGAACAGCAACCGCAGCGACGTGCAGCGGGCCGGGTCGGTGGCGGCGACGAACACCGCGAGCATGGACGGCACGAAGTGCGCCACGGTGACGTGCTGCTGCTCGACGACGGCGGTGAGGTAGGCGGGATCGCGGTGCCCGTCGGGTGCGGCGACGACGAGGCGCGCCCCGGTCTGCAGCGGCCAGAAGAACTCCCACACCGACACGTCGAACGTGAACGGTGTCTTCTGCAGGACGGTGTCCTCGGCGGTGAGCGGGTAGGCGTGCTGCATCCACCGCAACCGGTTGACGATCGCGGCGTGAGCGACCGCGACGCCCTTGGGCCGGCCGGTGGAGCCGGAGGTGTACAGCACGTAGGCGAGGTGGTCCCCCGTCAGCGGGGCGGTGCGCTCCTCCGGGGCGACGGGGGCGTCGGAGGCGCCGGTCCGGTCGAGGCGATCGACCTCGAGGATCGGGGCCGGGGTGGGCAGCGCCGTCCGGTCGGCGGCGGTGGTGAGCACGCACACCGGACGGGCGTTGCCCAGAACGTATTCGAGCCGGTCGGCGGGGTGGTCGGGGTCGAGCGGCAGGTAGGCGCCGCCGGCCTTGATCACCGCGTACATTCCGACGAGCAGCTCGATCGAGCGGCGCATCGCGAGCCCGACGAGGCGGTCCGGGCCGACGCCCTCGGCGATCAGCCGCCGGGCGAGCCGGTTGGTGCGGGCATCGAACTCGGCGTAGGTCAGGGCCTCGTCGCCGAAGACGACGGCGATGGCGTCGGGGGTGCGGGCGGCCTGCCGGGCGAACAGGTCGGCGAGGGTGTGCGGGCCGCGGGGGGCGTCGGTGGCGTTCCAGCGCCGCAGGATCAGCTCGCGTTCGCCCGGCTCGAGCAGGTCGAGGTCGCCGACGGGCACGTGCGGGGTGGTGGTCACGGCGGTGAGCAGCCGCACGAAGCGGTCGGCGAGGGCGGTGACGGTGCCGGCGTCGAACAGGTCGGTCGCGTAGGACAGGGCGCCGGTGAGGGCGGCGGGGGCGCCGTCGTCGCCGGGGACCTCGGCCAGCATCAGGTGCAGGTCGAATTTGGTGGTGCCGGTGTCGATTTCGGAGACGTCGACGGTCAGGTCGGGCAGCCGCAAGTGGGCGGACTCGGTGTTCTGGAAGGCCAGCATCACCTGGAACAGGGGCGCGTAGGCCTCGGATCGGTGGTCGGTGACGGCGTCGACGAGGGCGTCGAACGGCAGGTCGGCGTGGGCGAGGGCGTCGACGTCGCGGTCGCGGATGTGGGTCAGGTGCTCGGCGAAGGTGTGCTGTGCGGTGACGGGGGTGCGCAGGACGACGGTGTTGACGAACATGCCGACCAGATCGTCGAGGGCGCGGTCGCCGCGACCGGAGACCGGGGTGCCGACGGTGACGTCGTCGCTGCCCGAGAGCCGGGCCAGCAGCACCGCCAGGGCCGCGTGCACCGTGATGAACGGGGTGGCGCCGTGCGTGCGGGCCAGGTCGCCGACCGCCCGGTACAGTTCGGCGCCGACCTCGAAGCGGACGGTGGCGCCGCGGAACGACTGCTGCGGCGGGCGGGGCCGGTCGGTGGGCAACGCCAGCACTTCCGGTGCGCCGGAAAGGGTTTCGCGCCAGTACCGCAGCTGGGCGGCGGCGAGCGAATCCGGGTCGGCCGGATCGCCGAGGACCTGCCGCTGCCACAGCGCGTAGTCGGCGTACTGCACCTCCAGGGGCGTCCAGTCGGGGGCGCGGCCGCCGGTGCGGGCGGCGTACGCGGTCATCAGATCCCGGGCCAGCGGCGCCATCGACGCCCCGTCCGCCGCGATGTGATGCACCACGAACACCAGCACGTGCTCCCCGTCGCCGAGCGCGAACAACCGCGCCCGCACCGGCACCTGCACCGCCACGTCGAACCCGGCCGTGACCTCGGCGGCCAGACGCTGCGGCAGCTCCTCGGCGGCGACGGTCGTCGCGGTGAGATCGAGGCGCACCTGCTCGACCGGGCGGATCCGCTGGACGGGGCCGTCGGCCGTGGCCGGGAACTCGGTGCGCAGCGCCTCGTGGCGGGCGAGCACATCGGTGACGGCGGTGGCGAGCGCGTCCCGGTCGAGCCGGCCGCGCAGCCGGATCGCCATCGGGATGTTGTAGGCCGGCGAGGCGGTGTCGAGCTGGTTGACGAACCACATCCGCTGCTGGGCCGCGGAGACCGGCAGCACCCCCGGACGGGGCCCGGCGACCAGCGGCACCCGGGTGCCCGTGCCGACGTCGGCGGTGAGGGCGGCGAGGGTCCGCACCGTGGGGGCCTCGAACAGTGCCCGGACCCCCAGGTCGGTGCCGAGGGCGGCGTTGATGCGGGCGACGACACGGGTGGCGATCAGCGAGTTTCCGCCGAGGTCGAAGAAGCTGTCGTCGAGACCGACGCGGTCGACGCCGAGGAGCTCGGCGAACACCTGCGCCACCGTCCTCTCGGCGTCGGTGGACGGCGCGACGTAGGTGGTGCCGTCCGCCGCGAACACGGGCACGGGCAGGGCGCGGCGGTCGAGCTTGCCGACCGGGGTGAGCGGGATCTCGTCGAGGACGACGATCGCCGTGGGCACCATGTGCGCCGGCAGGCTCCGCGACAGGTGCGCGGTGAGGGTGGCGGGTTCGGCGGTGCGCCCGGTCGCGGGCAGCACGTAGGACACCAGCACGGTGTCGCCGGACGGGGCGGTGTGCCCGATCGTCACCGCGAACGTGACGTCCTCGTGGGCGGTCAGGACCGCGTCGATCTCGCCGAGTTCGATGCGGAAGCCGCGGACCTTGACCTGGAAGTCGGACCGGCCGAGGTATTCGAGGGCGCCGTCGCGCCGCCAGCGCACCACGTCGCCGGTGCGGTACATCCGCTCCCCCGGCGCCCCGAACGGGTCGGCGACGAACCGGCCGGCGCTGAGCCCGGGCTTGCCGCGGTAGCCGCGGGTGATACCCGGGCCGGCAATGTACAGCTCGCCGGCGACGCCGATCGGCACCGGCCGCAGCCGGGAGTCCAGGACGACCTCGTGCGTGCCGCGCACGGGGGTGCCGATCGGGATCGTGGGGGCCGGCGCGAGCGGACCGCAGATGTTGACGACGATCGTGCACTCGGTCGGGCCGTACGCGTTGAACATCCGCCGGCCCCGGGACCAGCGGGCGACGAGTTCGGGCGGGCACGCGTCGCCGGCGACGGTGACCGACTCGGCGGCGACGCCCTCCGGATCGACGGAGGCCAGCGCCGCGGGGGTGGAGAAGGCGTGGGTGATGCGCTGCTCGCGGAAGAAGCGGGCCAGTTCCTCGCCGCCGTAGATCGTCGGGGGCACCACGACGAGGGTGGCGCCGATCGCGAACGCGGTCATGTACTCGTACACCGAGGCGTCGAAGCTCGGGGACGAGAAGTGCGAGACCCGCGAGTGCGGGGTGGGGCTGTGCCGGCCGTGCAGTTCGGCGCACAGGTTCGCCAGCCCGCGGTGCGGCACCACCACGCCCTTCGGGCGGCCGGTGGACCCGGAGGTGTAGATCAGGTAGGCGGGATGGTCGAAATGCAGCGCGCCGTGACGGTCGAGGTCCGACAGCGGCCCGTCGGAGACCGAGTCCAGCGCCGCGACGAACTCCGCGTCGTCGAGCACCAGCCACGGCACGTCGGCGGGCAAGCCGTCGCGGTGGGCGGTGGTGGTCACGCCGAGGACGGCCCCGGAGTCGGCGAGCATGTACTCGATCCGCTCGGCCGGGTAGGCGGGGTCGACCGGCATGTACGCGGCGCCGGACTTGGCCACCGCCCAGATCGCGGCCACGGATTCGAGGGACCGGGCGATGCCGAGGGCAACGAACGTCTCCGGGCCGGCGCCGGCGTCGATCAGCACCCGGGCGACCCGGTTGGACCAGGCGTCGAGCTCCCCGTACGTCATCGTGCGGCCCTCGAATTCCAGGGCCGTCGCGTCGGGCACGTGCGCGGCCACGGAGGCGAGGATCTCGGGCCACAGCTGTGGGGACGAGCCGGGCAGTCCGCGGACCGGGCTCAGCTCCGCGGCTTCGTCGGGGAAGACGATGTCGACGTCCCCGATCGGTGCCGTCGGGTCGGCGGTGACGGCGTCGAGGATCCGCAGCAAACGTTCGCAGAACGATCGCACCGTATCGGCGTCGAAGAGGTCGGCGGCGTACGTACACCTCAGGCGGGTGCCCTCGGGGCCGGTCGCGGTGTGCACCGCGACTTCGGCGTGTGCGAGGAGCCCGCCGCCCCCGGCGGGCTCGCCGCTGTCGAGCAGCACCGGCAGGATCGGCACGTGCTGCCCGTCGAAGGTTCGGGCGAGCCGATCCGCCGGCACGTCGGCGTGGGCGGTCGCGGCGGCGTGTATCGCCGTGACCCGGCCGAGGAGCGCGGCGAACGGCTCGCTCTCGTCGAACTGCACCCGCAGCGGCAGCGCCCCGGCGGGGCCGGGGACGCCGACGAGAGTGTCGGTGCCGGCGGTGAGCCGGCCGACGAGCACCGCGACGGCGGCGTGCAGTAGTTCGGTGGAGGTGGCGCCGTGACGCCGGGCGAGCTCGGTGCCCCGGTCCCCGAGCGCGGCGGGGACCGGCACCTCGAGGTGGGCGGCGGTGGGGGCGCGCGGGCCGGTGCGGCGGCGGTCGGCAGGCAGCTCGAGGTGCTCGGGCGCCCCCGCCAGGGCGGCACGCCAGAACCGCTCGACGTCGGCATCGCGCCGCAGGCGCTCGGCGACGGCGGCGGTCGCGTGGTGGATGCGGGCGACCGGCGTGTCCGGGTCGGCCCGCAGGAACTCGGCGAGCAATTCGACGAAGCTGCCGTGGTGTGCGCGCAGCTCGTCCGGCTCGTACTGGTTGGGGTTGCCGCGGAAGTCGAGGAACGTCCGCGCGGGGGTGCCGCTCTGGTAGATGTTGACCAGCAGGTCGTCGACCGGACCCGAGGTCATGATGTGGAACTCGCCGCGGACCGGGCCGAGGGTGATCTCCTGCCGGAAGAGCATCACGTTGATCATCGGTCCGCCGTAGCTGTGGGCCCGGCCGGCGGTGCCGGTCTCGCGGCGGAGGTCCTCGAGGCTGAACCGCTGGTGGCGCAGCGCACCGGTCAGTTCCAGCTGGGCCCGCTGCACCAGGTCGGCGCGGGTGTCGTCGTCCTCGAGACGGATGTGCAGCGGTGCGGTGTTGACGAGCATGCCGCCGGAGCGTTTCGCCGCCGCGGTGGTGCGCGCGAACACCGGCAGATTGAGCATCACGTCGGCGCGGCCGGTCAGCCGGGAGAGATAGCACGCGGCCGCCGCGACCACCGTCGCGGCGGCCGAGGATCCGCTCGTGGCATCGGCGTCGGTCAATCGGGCGACCAGGTCGTCGGGCAGGGTGACACTCTCGAGGGTGCTGCGCGCGGCGGTCGGCACCGCCCGCCGCGCCAGGGTCGATCCATCCTCGAGCCCGGCGACCCGCCCGATCCAGTAGTCCCGGTCGCTCGCGTACCGGTTCGAACCGCGGTAGTCGAGATCCGACTGGTAGAGGTCGTGCAGGTCGGCGGCGGTGGGTGGCTCGGGGACGCGGTCCTCGTGGGCCGCCGAGTACAGCGCGGCGATCCGGTTGACCATCGTCATGGCACCGAAGCCGTCGAGGGCGACGTGGTGGATCCGGCTGTACCACAGGTGCCGTCGCTCACCGATCCGCAGGATCGTCATGTTCACCAGCGAGTCGTCGGCCAGATCGACCGGGGTGGCGTAGTCGGTGTTCATCCACTGCTGCGCCGTGGCCATCGGATCGGGCGCATCGGAGAAGTCCAGCAGCGGGATGTCGCTGAGGTCGAGGTCGGGATCGACGTACTGGTACGGCTCACCGTCGACCTCGACGACCCGCAGGTACGGCGACTGGAACTCGCGGGCGGCCTCGTGCGCGGCCTCGCGCAGCAGATCCAGATCGAGGTCCCCGGGCAGGTCGACGTACTGGGCGATGCAGACGGGCACCTCGGGTGCCAGCTGTTGTGCGAACCAGATCGAGCGCTGGGCAGAGGACAACGGGAAGGCCCCGGGCGGAATGTGCAGCCGCTCTTGCAACGAACTCCCCTTCACGAAAGTGATTCCAGTGATGTCCTGGCACCCCCCGGCACCGTGCAGGAAAACCCCTCGGTCGGATCGACGTGGCTGTAGCTCTTTCCCCTTCGATCGTCCGCGCCCTCGAATGTGTGACAGGAGCGCTCCCTCAAGCTAGACCACCGCGACGACGTCTCGGCCCGAAACCGGACCGAAAAATCGACCCCTCGGGCCGCATCGATCCCGAGTCGAGACCGGAGGGGGGACCTGTCGCGGCGCTCGCGGCGAATCGACGAGGATTTGTTACCGTTCGATCGCGATCCGGTCACCGGATGCGCTCGAATCACAGTTTCGGTAACCGCTTTTCGAACCGGACCCCGGAAACGCCCCGCGGCGGACCCGGTCCCCCTATTGTCGAGCCGACCACGCCGTCGCCCGTGCCCGCCCCATCCTCGAGGAGCTCTGGATGCAGCAGCGTCGATGGACCGTTCGTTCGCTCACCGCCGCGGCGGCCGCGGCTGTCGCCGTGGCCGTGCCCGCCCACGCCGTCGCGGAGCCGGCACCCCCGGGATTGCCGCCGGATGCGCTGCGGGCGGCGGCCGCCGCGGATTCCCCCGAGGCGCTGCGGGCGGTGGAGTCCCTGCTCGACGCGGCCCGCACCCCGGCGTTGTTCGAGCCGCCGCCGCGCAACACGCCGCAGCCGTTCATGCAGCCCGCCCCCACGTTCGGGCTCGGCTGCGGCGGCGGCTTCACCCCGTACGCGATGACCACCGGCTGGGCCCAGCCCGGCCCCAACGCGGTGCCGCCCGTGCAGATCGGGCAGTTGAAGATCTTCGTCTCCCCCACGATCCCCACCCTGCCGGCGCGGGCCGACCTGAAGTTCGTATGGCTGAACATGGAGAACTTCCGCGGCGGCGTGGCCACCCTCGACGACACCGTCGGCGGGGTGCCGCAGCTGTCGAAGACCCTCGACACCGGCACCGGGCCGGTGCTGTCGGCACTGTTCGGTTCCGTGCAGTACGTCGACGGCACCTTCTGCCAGGTGGTGTACACGATGGGGGCGTTCTTCGCCTGAGGCCGCCGCCGGCTCGGCGGAGCCCGGTTCAGCGGAGCCGCTCGGCGGCGCGAGCCAGGCGCACCAGGTCGGCGCACAGCGGCGCCAGCTCCTCCGGACCCGCGCCCTCGCCCACCGCGGTCGCGACGTCCTCGGCCGCGCACCGCACCTCGAAGGCGCGGTCGGCGACCGCGCTCGCCTCGTCGGCGGTCAGGACCACCGCGTCCTCCGGCAGGCCCGCCTCCCGGGCGAGGGTGCGGTGCTCGTAGGCCCGCTGGCGGCACGAGCGGCGGCAATAGCGGCGGCGGCGCCCGAGCGGGGCGTCGGCGACCGGCCGGCCGCACCAGAGGCAGTTCTCCGGTTTACGGGTACGTCCGGTCATGGCCGCACACCCTACCGGCCCGCGGCGCCGGAGCGGCCGTGGCAGCCCGGTAGAATGACCCGCGCCCACGGCCCCGGGGCGGTCGGGAACCGATTCGACCGCGCGGGCGTTGACAAGAGTGGTCGGCATCCGCCGATGTCGACCGCACTGTGGACGCTCGCTTCCCTCGGAGGCGAGCGCACCGGGCGGAGCACACAAGAGAGGACACCACCATGGCAGATCGTGTACTGCGAGGCAGCCGGCTCGGGGCGGTGAGCTACGAGACCGACCGTGACCACGATCTGGCGCCGCGGCGGATCGCCCGCTACCGCTGTGACAACGGCGAGGAGTTCGACGTTCCGTTCGCCGACGACGCGGAGATCCCCGGCACCTGGATCTGCAAGAACGGCCTGGAAGGCTCCCTGGTCGAGGGCGCGGCACCGGAGACTAAGAAGGTCAAGCCGCCGCGCACCCACTGGGACATGCTGCTCGAGCGCCGCTCCATCGACGAGCTCGACGAACTGCTCAAGGAGCGCCTCGAACTGCTCAAGACCAAGCGGCGCGGCGCCTGACCCGCCCCCACCGGCACCTCACGATGCCGCCCCCGGGATCCGTCCCGGGGGCGGCATCGCGTATCACGGCCCCCAGGGGTCGGCCGTGTTGCGCGCACGGCACAAAAAGATCAAACGCCGACAGCGCCTTCGCGCGCGTGTCATCATGATCGAACACCGGCCGGATTCTCGGACCGGCGACCTCGGACGACGCGAAACGGAATGACCCACTGGGGTTTCGGGACGTGGTACAGGGGGCGAGAAGCAATGGACAACAGCAACGACCGCAGGGCCGGCGGCACCGCCGAATCCACGCCGGACCGCCTGCTCGACGGGCTGCGCACCGAACTCGACCGCGTCGATGCCCGGCTCCTCGACGACGTCCGGGACCGGCTGCGGATCTGCGCCCGCATCGCGCACCTGAAACAGCGGCACGCCATCCCGATGCTGCAGCCGGGGCGGATGCAGGTCGTGCACGACCGCGCGGAGACCTACGCGCACCGCAACGCCATGTCGCCCGAGTTCCTGCACTCGTTGTACGCGCTGCTCATCGCTGAGGCGTGCCGGGTCGAGGACCTCATCATCGACGGCACCGGCTCGGCGTCGGCCGAGCTGCGCGAGACCCGGACCTGAGGCCGGTCATGGCCGCGCCGCCGCCCGCCGGTTCGATCCGCACCCTGCTGATCGACAACTACGACTCGTTCACCTACAACCTCTACAGCCTGCTTGCGGAGGTCAACGGTGTTGCGCCCACGGTCGTCAGCAACGACACCCCGTGGGAGTGCCTGGACCTGGACCGGTTCGACAACGTCGTCGTCTCCCCCGGGCCGGGGCGGCCCGACCGGGCCCGCGACTTCGGGATCAGCTCCCACGCCCTGCTCGACTCCGGTCTGCCGGTGCTCGGGGTGTGCCTGGGCCACCAGGGCCTGTGCAACCTGTTCGGCAGCGACGTGGTGCGCGCCCCGCAACCGGTGCACGGACGGCTCTCGCGGATCCGGCACACCGGCACCGGGTTGTTCGCCGGCATTCCCTCGCCGTTCGCGGCGGTGAGATACCACTCGCTGGTCGTCGACCGGGTGCCCGACGAGCTCGAGGCCGTCGCCTGGACCGAGGACGGGCTGCTCATGGGGGTCGCCCACCGGACCCGTCCGCTGTGGGGGGTGCAGTTCCACCCCGAATCGATCTGCACCGAGTACGGCCGCGAACTGCTGGCGAACTTCCGCGACGCGACCCCGGCCCGGCCCCACCCGCCGGAGCCGGCCCTACCGCCAGCGCCGACGGCCCCGCCCCCGGCGCTGGTGCTCGAGAGCCGCCGGATCGCACACAACCCGGACCCGCAGCGGGTGTTCGAAGCGTTGTTCGCCGAGGGCCCGCACAGCTTCTGGCTGGACGGCAGTGCCGCCACCGAGCCGAACTCGCGGTTCTCCATCCTCGGGGACGGATCGGGACCACGCGCCGAGTTCGTCACCTACAGCGTCGCCGAGACCCTGGTGCGCGAACAGCGGGCCGGGGAACCGGTCGCCGAGTTCCACACCACCTTCTTCGACCACGTCGACCGTCGCCTCGCCGAGCGCACGGTCGCCCGGCGGGACGACCTGCCGTTCGCGTTCGCTCTCGGGTACGTGGGCTACCTGGGGTACGAGCTCAAGGCCGACACCGGCGGCCAGCTGGTGCACACGTCCCCCATCGCGGACGCGGCGATGGTGTTCGCCGACCGCGCGGTCGTGCTCGACCACGAGGCGCGCTGCTGCTATCTGCTGGCGTTGAGCGAGCGGACCGGTGAGCCGGCCACGACCGCGTGGTTCGACGAGACCGCCGCGGTGCTCGAGTCCCTGCCGGAGTCCGCCACGGCGCCGGCCACGGCGCCGCTGGTGCGGGCGGAGCAGGATCCGCAGGTGCGGTTGCGGCACGAGCCGCAGCGGTACCTCGAGCTGATCGCCCAGTCGATCGCCGAGATCCGCAGCGGCGAGACGTACGAGGTGTGCCTGACCAATGCGGCGACCGTGGAGCGCAGCGTGGATCCGCTGCGTACCTACGAGACGCTGCGGGAACTCAGCCCGACCCCGTACAGCGCCCTGCTGCGCTTCCCGGAGGTGTCGGTGCTCAGCGCCTCGCCGGAGAGGTTCCTGCGGATCGGCCCGGACCGGGTGGTCGAGTCGAAGCCGATCAAGGGCACCCGGCCGCGCGGCACCACCGAGGACGCGGACCGGGCGTTGCGGCAGAGCCTGCTCGACAGCGAGAAGGACCGGTCGGAGAACCTGATGATCGTCGACCTGGTGCGCAACGACCTCTCGCGGGTGTGCGTACCCGGCTCGGTGCACGTGCCGAAGCTGTTCGACGTCGAGACGTACGCGGCCGTGCACCAACTGGTCTCCACGGTCCGGGGCACGTTGCGCCCGGATGCGACCGCGGTGGACTGCGTGCGGGCCGCGTTCCCGGGCGGGTCGATGACCGGGGCTCCGAAGCTGCGCACCATGGAGATCATCGACAAGCTCGAGGACGGCCCCCGCGGCGTGTATTCGGGGGCGCTGGGATATCTGTCCCCGACGGGGGCGGCGGATCTGTCGATCGTCATCCGCACCATGGTCGCCACCGAGCACGAGGTGGGGTTCGGAATCGGCGGCGCCATCGTCGCGTTGTCGGATCCGGCGGACGAGCTCGAGGAGACGATGGTCAAGGCGGTGGCGATGCGCCGCACCCTGTCGGTGAACGAGTCGCCCGAGGACGGCCCCCGCGCGTGAACGCCGCGGCCGGTCCCGTGGTCGTCGCCGGCGGTGCCGGCGCGGTCGGCCGGATGCTGGTCGAGGCGTTCCGTCGCGACGGCACCGCCGTGGTGGTGATCGACCCGGCCGCCGGCGACGACCCGGCCGCGCTGCGCGGCGATGTCACCGCCCCCACGGCGGCGATGCGGGACGCGGTCCGGGTCGCTCCGGCAGTGGTGCTGGCCCTGCCCGAGACCACCGCACTCGCCGCCGCCGCCCCGCTCGGTGCGCTGCTGTCGCCGGCCGCGGTGCTCGTCGAGACGCTGTCGGTGAAGTCGGCGTGGGCGCGGGCCGTGCGCGAGCCGGGGTGGTCCGCGCAGTGCGTGGGGCTGAACCCGATGTTCGCGCCGGCGCTGGGCATGGCCGGCCGGCCGGTGGCGGTGGTCGAGCACCGGCCCGGCCCGGCGGTCGAGTCGCTGGTCGGGGCGCTGGGCCGGTGGGGTGCGCAGGTGGTGCGGCTGACGGCGGACGAGCACGACCGGGTCGCGGCGGCCACCCAGGCCGCCACCCACGCGGCCGTTCTGGCGTTCGGGCTGGCGCTGGGCCGGCTCGACGTGTCCCCGTCGGTGGCGGGGGCGACGGCACCGCCGCCGCACGTGCTGCTGCGGGCGCTGCTCGCGCGGATCACCGCCGGCGCGCCCGAGGTGTATCTCGACGTGCAGGCCGGCAATCCGCACGCGGCCGCCGCCCGGGCGGCGCTGCGCGCCTCCCTCGACGAACTCGACGCAGTGGTCGGCGCCGGTTCGGTGGCCGGGTTCGCGGACCTGCTGGCCCGGGCCGGAACGCCGCTGGGCGCGGACGCCGACCGGTATCGGGAGCTGTGTGCGGGACTGTTCGCGGAGCTGACGCACGAGGAAACGGAGAGCCGCCATGGCCGAGCCTGATCTGTCCGGGGCGCGGGGCCCGCTGCTCGCGCCCGCGCTGCCCGACCACGATCCGCACGACGTCGTCGAGAGCGCCGTCGTGCGGGGCCTGGCGCGGTCATGGGGGCGGCGCGCCACGGTCAAGAAGCGCGAACCCGATCTCGACGAGCTGTTCGATCCGACCCGGCTGGACTTCCCGGACGAACTCGTGCCGTTCCACGCCCACCCCGCGTACCGTGCCCTGGACGAGGAGCGCCGGGCCCGGCTGCGGGGCTGGGGGTGGATCGCGTACAACAAGAACGTCATGGACATCGAGCAGTACGTGGTCAACCCCGGCTTCGCGCTGATCACGACGGACTTCTTCGAGGTCGGACCGTCGGACACCGTCACCGCGGGGGTGCTGCAGGCGATGGTCGACGAGCAGTACCACACCCTGATGCATCTCAACGCGAGCGCGGTGATCCGCCGGCGTCGCGGCTGGCGGATGCCCGAGTCGGCGCTGCCGCCGTGCCGGACCGTGCGCGAGCACCGCGCCGCCGTCGACGCGGCGCCGGATCCGCGGGCGCAGGCCCTGATCCGGCTGGCGTTCACCACCGTCGCGGAGACGTCCATCAGCGCGTTTCTCGGGTTGATGACCGAGGACGAGGATCTGCAGCCGGTCAACCGCACGACGGTGGCCCTGCACCGGCGCGACGAGCTCAGCCACGCCTCCCTCGCGGCCGAGCTGCTGAAGATGGTGTTCACCGATCTCGGGCCCGGCGACCGGGCGCAGCTGGTCGAGGCCCTGGCGGCGGGCATCGAGGCCTTCACCGGCAGCGATCTGGGAACCTGGGCGGCGATCGTGGAGGCGGAGCGCGTTCCGGGCGGGCGGGAGATGCTCGCGGACACCGCGGCGGCGCCGCATCCGCGGCGGGTGGTGCAGGACTGCAGCGCGATCCGCCGGTTGTGCGCCGACCTGGGTGTCGCCGACGATCTGTCCGTCACCTGGTAGAACGACCGAAACCGAACGAACGATTCGAACGTTCGCAAAGATGACCCATTCGTGACCTCCGAACGTTTGTTTCGAACGTTCGGAGGTGTTCGCCCTGGTAACCTGCGGTCGTGAGCGATGCAGCCTCGTCGGGCGGCACACCGATCGGGGACACCCCGGCGACGGGCGGCCGCCGCAAGCAGTACGCCAACAGCGCCGAACGTGCGCGCGCCTGGCGCGAGCGTCAACGCCGGACCTCCGCCCCCGCCGGTGCCACCCCCTCCCCGGATCCGGCGCCGCCCCCGGCGGTACCGGATCCGGGGCCACCGGAGGCCGCGGCGGCCCGGATCGGCGCCGTGCCGGCAGCCCCCCGGGCGGCGGGGACGGGGGCGGTGGACTTCGAGGCGGCACGGCTGCGCACCGAACGCGACGAGGCGCTGCGGGCCGCGGCCGAGGCCTGGCAGCGCGTCGCCGAACTCGAGGCGGATCTGGCGATGGTGCGCGCCGAACTGGCCGACGAGCGGGCAACCCAGCTGCGCGAGGCGCGCGCGCACATCGCCGAGCTGCAGGTGCAGGTCGCCGAGCTGCGGCGCGAACGCGATCGTCGCACCGCGGACCCGGCCTGACGAACGTTCGGCGGTCCTGCTCGGTGCCGAACGATCGATTGCCCTAGTACCTCTTCTTCGAACGTTCGGCGCCGCCGGGTCCGGGACTTCCGGCCCTGTCGGGACCTCGTCGAGAGGAGTCGAATGGAGTCGGAACGACCTCCCCATCGATCCGACTCCCAGAGAGGAGCAGACATGTCCACTGTGCCAGCGCGCCGTCCCCGTTCGGTGTTCCCGGACCTGTCCGAGTTCTTCGACGCCTTCCCCTTCACCGGCCTGCGTCCCGCCCTCGGCGGCAACCTCATCCGCGTCGAGGACCGCGTCGAGAACGGCCGGTACGTCCTGCGGGCCGAACTGCCCGGGCTCGACCCCGAGAAGGACATCAACGTCTCGATCAACGCCGGGCAGCTCGAGATCACGGCCGAACGCACCGAGGAGAAGTCCGAGGGTGGACGCTCGGAGTTCCACTACGGCTCGTTCCGCCGTTCGGTGACCCTGCCCCCGGGTGCGAAGGACGACGACGTCGAGGCGTCCTACACCAAGGGCATCCTGACCGTGTCGATCGGTCTCGCCGAGCAGCAGGAGGCCGGGAAGAAGATCGAGGTCAAGAACGTCGAATGAGCCCCGGCACCCGGGAGGGGTGCACGCCCGTCGGCGTCCACCCCTCCCCCCGGCCGCTGCTCAGCGGCGCAGCAGACCGCGCAGCTTCGTCCACCGGTTGCGCACACCCCACACGGTGACCTTGATCAGGGCCTCCTGCACGATGCTGCCGCTCATCTTCGACTCGCCGATGATCCGCTCGGTGAAGGTGATCGGCACCTCGGCGACGGTGAACCCGGCCTGCACGGCCCGCCAGGCGAGGTCGACCTGGAAACAGTAGCCGTGCGAGGCGACCGCGGCGAGATCGAGCTTCTCGAGCACCTCGCGGCGGTAGGCGCGGTAGCCGCCGGTGATGTCGTGGATCCTCACCCCCAGCGCGAGCCGCGAGTAGATGTTGCCGCCGCGGGAGAGCACCTCCCGGTGCCACGGCCAGTTCACGACCGTGCCGCCGGGCACGTACCGCGAGCCCAGCACCAGGTCGGCGCCCGCGTCGATCCGCTCGAGCAGCAGGTGCAGTTGCTCGGGGGCGTGGCTGCCGTCGGCGTCCATCTCCACCAGCACGGTGTAGCCGCGCTCGAGTCCCCAACGGAACCCGGCGATGTACGCGGCGCCGAGACCGTTCTTCTCCGTGCGGTGCATCACGTGGATGCGGCCCTCGCTCGCGGTGGCGAGACGATCGGCCACGTCCCCGGTGCCGTCCGGGCTGCCGTCGTCGACGATCAGCACGTGCGTGTGCGGCAGCGCGGCGTGCAACCGGCCGACGATCAGGCCGATGTTGTCGCGTTCGTTGTACGTCGGAATGATCACCAGGGTCCGGGCGCTCGGCGCACTGTCGTTCCCGGCCGGCGTCGCCGCTGCCATCGAAGGTCCTTCCTGTCGAACCGGCCGTGGACCGGTCATCTCGCGGTGCCGGCTGCGGCCGGCACGGTGGTGCCCCGCCCGCGCGAGCGCACCAGCGCCACGCCGACGGCGGCGACGGCACCGACGCAGAGCACGAGCTCCGGAATCGGTCCGAGCCGAGTAGCCAGCGTAGCCGTCGTGCGCAGCGGCACCTGCGCCACCAGCACCTCGGGCACGAACAGGGCGCTGCGCTCGGTGACCGTACCGTCCGCCGCGACCATCGCGCTGACCCCGCTCGTGGCGGCCACCACCACGGCACGGCCGTGCTCGACGGCCCGCACCCGGGACATCGCCAGCTGCTGGTAGGTCATCTCCGTGTCGCCGAAGGTGGCGTTGTTGGTGGGCACGGCCAGCAGCTGCGCGCCGGCGCGCACCGAGTCCCGCAGCGCCCGGTCGAACGCCACCTCGTAGCAGGTGGCCACGCCGATCGGGATGCCGGCGGCGTGGACGGTGCCGTCGCCGTCGCCGGGTACGAAGTGCCCGGCCCGATCGGCGTAGTCGGAGAACAACCGGAAGAACGAGCGGTACGGCAGGTACTCGCCGAACGGCTGGATGATGCGTTTGTCGTGCCGCTCCCCCGGCCCGCCGGCCGCGTCCCACACGATCACCGAGTTGGTGGTGGTGCCGTCCCCGTTGACCAGCACGGCGCCCACCAGGATCGGGGCGCCGACCGCGGCCGCCGCGGCGCCGATGTCGGCGGCCGCGTCGCGGTTGCGCAGCGGGTCGATGTCGGAGGCGTTCTCCGGCCAGATCACCACGTCCGGGCGCGGCGCGGTGCCGGCCCGGACCCGGTCTGCCAGCTCCAGGGTGCGGGCCACGTGGTTGTTCAGCACGGCCTTGCGCTGGGCGTTGAAGTCCAGTCCCAGCCGCGGCACGCTGCCCTGGATCGCGGCGACGGTGACGATGCGTTCGCCCGACTCGGGGGCGGGCAGCGCCGGCCAGGTCGCCAGCGCGAGCAGCGGCGCGGCGACGGTCACCGCGGCGGCCCGCAGCAGCGGTGACCGCTCCCGGTGCCCGCGGGCGTAGCGCAGGCCGGCGCGGCCGCACGCCCACAGGCCGGTGCCGGTCAGCGCCACGGCGAACGACACCAGCGGCGCCCCGCCGACCGCGGCGAGACCGACCAGCGGCCCGTCCGGCTGCCCGAACGCGAGCCGGCCCCAGGGGAAGCCGCCGAAGGGCACGCTCGCCCTCAGGTATTCGGTCAGGCTCCAGCCGGCCGCGATCCACACCGGGGCACCGGGCAGGGCACGCACTTGCACCGCGATCACCCCGAACAGGCCGACGAACACGGATTCGGCGGCCGCGAGCGCCAGCCACGGCAGCGGGCCGACGTACTCGCCGATCCACGGCAGCAGCGGCACGAAGAACCCCAGGCCGGCGAGGTAGCCGTAGCCGAAGCCGGCACGGCGGCGCCGCGTCGGCGCCGCCAGGATCGTGGTGAGCAGCGCGATGCCCAGCGGCGCGAGGAACCACAGCGGACGCGGCGGGAAACTCGTGAACAACAGCAGCCCCGCCGCGACGGCGGCGACGCTGCGGGCCACCACCGGCCGGGCGGCGGCGCGCGGCCCGATCACCGTGCGTACACGACGCGGCCGCGGTGCACGCTGCGCAGCAGCACCGGGTCGGGCGTGCCCGGCTCGAGGTCCGGCAGCGGCGCCACCCGCGACCGCGGGTCGGTCGACCAGCGCTGCACGCTGTCCTTCGGGGCGCTGACCACGAGCTCGTCCGCCTCCCAGATCGCGTACGACGCGGGCGCGCCGGGGTCGAGGGTGCCGGCGACTCCGTCGCGCACCCCGCCGGCGCGCCACGCCCCGCGGGTCGCGGCGGCGAACGCGGCGCGGGGGGAGATTCCGCTGCCCGGGGTGCGGTGGTGCACGGCGGCGCGCAGCATCGGCCACGGCCGGGCCGCGGTGACCGGTGCATCGGAGCCGAAGGCGAGCGACATGCCGGTCGCGGCGAGCGGTGCGAACGGGTTGAGCCCGGCGGCGCGGTCGGCGCCGAGGCGGGTGGCGTACAGCCCGTCCGGCCCGCCCCACAGCGCGTCGAAGGCCGGTTGCATGCTGGCGATCACACCCCAGCCGCCGAGCCGGGCGGTCTGCTCGGCGGTGACCATCTCGAGGTGTTCGAGCCGGTGCCCGCGGGCCGCGACGGCCGGGCCGCCGAGCTCGGCGACGACGGCCGCGAACGCCTGCACCGCGGCGTCGACGGCGGCGTCGCCGATGACGTGGAAGCCGGCCTGGATGCCGGCTTCGGTGCAGGCCCGCAGGTGCGCGGCCATCTGCTCGACGGTGAGGTAGGCGGTGCCGCAGCAGTCGGGGCGGTCGGTGTAGGGCGCGGCGAGCCACGCGGTGTGCGACCCGAGGGCGCCGTCGACGAACAGGTCGCCGCCGAGGGCGTGGCCGCCGGTCGCGGCGAGGAGCGCGCGGGCCTGGTCGGCGGTGGTGACGGCCTCGCCCCAGTAGCCGCGGACCTGCACGGCGTGGTCGGTGGCGAGCAGTTCGGCGAAGTCGTCGCGGCCGGCGATGTCCGGGCCGCCGCACTCGTGGACGGCGACGATGCCGTGTGCCGCGTAGTCGTCGAGGGCGGCGGCGCGGGCGCGGGCCCGCTGGGCGGGGGTGAGCAGGGCGCGGGCGGCGGCGCGGACGGTGTGGTGCGCGGCCGCGGTGAGCGGACGCTGCGGGTGGTAGCCGTCGAGTCCGACGAGGTCGGTGGCGGCGCGCAGCGCGGTGGAGGCGGCCGCGGAGTGGGCGTCGACGCGGGTGAGGTAGACGGCGCGGCCCGGGGCGGCGGCGTCGAGGTCGTCGGTCGTCGGTGCGGTGGGGTCGGGCCAGCGGGTCTCGTCCCATCCGTGGCCCCAGACGAGGGCGTCGGCGTGCCGGGCGGCGTGGTCGCGCAGCCGGTGCAGCGCGTCCTCGCGGGAGGGGGTGCCGGACAGGTCGAGGCCGGTCAGGGCCAGGCCGTGCGCGGTGACGTGGACGTGGGTGTCGACGAACGCGGGTGCGACGAACGCGCCGTCGAGGTCGACGGTCTCGGCGTCCGGGTGCAGGGCGCGGCCGGGCCGGTCCTCCCCCACCCACACGACCTGCCCGTCGGTGACGGCCATCGAGGTGGCGTCGGGGGCGCTGGCGCTGTAGATGCGGCCGCCGACGAGAAGCTGGGTGCGGGGGGCTGGGGAACTCACGGCTACCCAGTGTGCCCCGTCAGGGCAGGTGCGGGCGCTGCGGGGGGTCGACGATCTCCCCCTCGAGCACGGTGCCCGCGCCGGGTGTCGCGGCGCCGAGGCGCGGGGTGCCGACGACGGTGTGCTCGACGACCTCGCCGTCGACGACCACGAGCCGTTCGCCGCGGAATCCGCCGCCGCGGGCGGCGGCCGCGGCCACCTTGCGGGCGGCGACGGCCCGGACGGCGGGCCGCAGCAGGGCCCGGGTCGGGGGCAGCAGCAGCAGAATTCCGGCGGCGCTGGTGACCGGGCCGGGCACGAGGACGAGGGCGGCACCGACACCGATCAGGGCGCCGTCCGTGAGGGCACGGTCGGCGGCGCCGGCGAATCCGGCACGGTCGGCGGCGGTGCTGCGGACGCGGCCCAGGTTCTGCAGGGCACGCCGGCCCTGCGCGCCGAGGACGAGGTAGCCGAGGACGCTCACCCCGAGGAACAGCAGGATCGTCGCGCCGATGCCCAGGGTGGAGCCGAGCCAGGCCAGCACCCCGATCTCGACGACGACGTAGGCCAGGAACAGCAGCGCGATCATGGGGTGATCCTCCCAGGCGCCGGGGGCGGCACGAATGCGGATGCGACGGTCACACCCGGTCAACGAACGGCGCGGCGGTTTTGCTCCCGACCGCTGTGATCGAATGGCCGCGTGGGTGCGGGCGACTGGGCGGTTCTGATGGTGGCGGCGACCGCCGCGGGGTGGGTCGACGCCGTCGTCGGTGGGGGTGGGCTGATCCTGTTGCCGGCACTGTTCGTCGTCGCCCCGCAACTGACGCCGGCGGCCGCGCTGGCGACGAACAAGCTCACCGCCATCTGCGGCACCGGCGCGGCGGTGGTGACGTTCGCCCGTCGGATCCGGCTGCAGTGGCCGGTCCTGGCTCCGGCGGCGGCGCTGGCCGCAGTCGCGGCCGCGGCGGGTGCGGCGACGGTCTCGCGGATCGACAGGGACCTGTTCATTCCGATCGTGATGGTGGTGCTGGTGGCGGTCGCGGTGTTCGTGACGCTGCGACCGCAGGTCGGCACGACGCTGGCGCACGAACGCCCGACGCTGCGGCGCACGGTGCTGGTGGTGCTGCTGGCGGCCGCGGTGATCGGTTTCTACGACGGGCTGCTCGGCCCCGGCACCGGCACGTTCCTGATCATCGCGTTCGCGACGCTGCTCGGCACCGAGTTCGTGCGCTCGGCGGCGATGGCGAAGGTGATCAATCTCGGGTCGAACCTCGGGGCGTTGGTGTACTTCGCGGCGACCGGGCACGTGTGGTGGTCCATGGGGCTGGCGCTGGCGGTGTGCAACATCGCGGGCGCGGTGGCCGGGTCGCGGACGGCGCTGCGGCGCGGCTCGGGGTTCGTGCGGGTGGTGCTGCTGACCGTGGTGCTGGTGATGGTGGTGCGGCTGGGATGGCAGCAGTTCGGTTGAGCCGGCGCACGGGCCGCTACGGTGTTGCGGGTGAGCACCGTCGACGCCGACTTCCTCGCCCTGCCGCTGCGGGCGCTCGCGGACGCCGCGCTGTCCGTCGCCCGCGCTGCGGGCGCCTCCCACGCGGATCTGCGGGTGCATCGCGTGCACAGCCAGTCGTTGAGCCTGCGGGACGGCGCCGTGCAGGCGGCCGTCGACAGTGTCGACACGGGGCTGGCCGTGCGGGTGGTGGTCGACGGCACGTGGGGGTTCGCCTCGCACGCCGAGCTGAGTCCCCCCGTCGCGGCGGCGACCGCGGGGCAGGCGATCGAGGTGGCCCGGGCGTTGCGGGCGCTGAACCGGGAACGGGTCGAGCTCGCCGACGAACCGGTCTACCCGGACGCGGTGTGGGTGTCACCGTACGAGGTCGATCCGTTCACGGTGCCCACCGCGCAGAAGGTGGCGCGGCTGACGGACTTCTCGCGGCGGCTGCTCGACACCGACGGGGTCGATCACGTGACGGCGAGCTGTCTGCAGATCAAGGAGCAGACGTTCTACGCGGACCTGGCCGGCTCGACGATCACCCAGCAGCGGGTGCGGGTGGCACCGCAGCTCGAGGCCACCGCCGTCGACCGGCGCACCGGCGAGTTCGAGACGATGCGCACCCTCGCCCCGCCGGTGGGGCGGGGTTGGGAGTATCTGGCCGGCGACGCGCACTGGCACTGGAACGAGGAGCTGGAGCGGATCCCCGGCTGGCTGGCGGAGAAGGCGGCGGCCCCCAGCGTGCAGGCCGGGCCGACGGACCTGGTGATCGACCCCACCAACCTGTGGCTGACCCTCCACGAATCGGTCGGGCACGCAACGGAATACGATCGGGCCATCGGGTACGAGGCGGCCTATGCGGGCACCTCGTTCGCCACCCCGGACGGGCTCGGCACGCTGCGCTACGGCACCGACGTCATGCACGTGACGGCGGACCGCACCGTCGCGCACGGGCTCGCCAGCGTCGGCTGGGACGACGACGGGGTCGCCGCCCAGTCCTGGGACCTGGTGCGGGACGGGATCCTGGTGGGCTACCAGCTCGACCGGGTGTTCGCGCCGCGGCTGGGCCTGGGACGCTCGAACGGCTGCTCGTACGCCGACTCGGCGCATCACGTACCGCTCCAGCGGATGGCGAACGTGTCGCTGCAGCCGGACCCGTCGGCCGACACGACCACCGCCGACCTCATCGCCCGGGTCGACGACGGGATCTACGTCGTCGGTGACAAGTCCTGGTCGATCGACATGCAGCGCTACAACTTCCAGTTCACCGGTCAGCGGTTCTACCGGATCCGCGGCGGCGAACTCGCCGGGCAGGTGCGCGACGTGGCGTACCAGGCCACCACGACGGACTTCTGGGGGTCGCTCGAGGCGGTCGGCGGGCCGTCGACCTGGCAGCTCGGCGGCGCCGTGAACTGCGGCAAGGCCCAGCCCGGTCAGGTCGCCCCGGTCAGCCACGGCTGCCCGTCGGCGCTGCTGCGGTCGGTGAACGTGCTCAACACACGCGCGGAGGGCGGGCGATGATCGAGGCGCAGGAACTGCTCGAGCGGGCGCTGCGCTGCTCGACCGCCGACGAGACCATCGTGCTGGTCACCGACACCGGCGAGGCGTCGCTGCGGTGGGCCGGAAATTCGATGACCACCAACGGGATCTCGCGCTCGCGCAGCTGGACGGTGATCGCGGTGCAGCGCGGCGACACCCCCCGCGTCGGGGTGGTGACGTCGAGCAGCGTCGACCCGGCCGACATCGCCCCGACCGTGCGGGCGGCGGGGGCGGCGGCCGCGGCGGCGTCCCCGGCCGAGGACGCGATGCCGCTCGTCGGCGGCGACGGCGTGCCCGGCGACTGGGCCGACGCCGCGGCCGGGACGGACATCTCGGTGTTCGGGCGGCTCGTCGACGATCTCGCCGCGGGATTCGACGGCGCCGATCAGCTCTACGGCTTCGCCCACCACCGGGTGTCGACGACCTGGCTGGGCACCTCCAACGGGGTGCGGCGCCGGTTCACCGAGCCGGAAGGATCGGTGGAGATCAACGGCAAGCGGGGCGGGCTGAACGGGGCCAGCGCGTGGGCCGGGGCCGGCACCCGCGACTTCACCGACGTCGACACACCGTCCCTGCTCGCGGAGCTGTCGCGGCGGCTGGACTGGGCGCGCCGCACGGTCGACCTCCCGGCCGGGCGCTACGAGACGCTGCTGCCGCCGTCGGCGGTGGCGGACCTGATGATCTACCTGATGTGGTCGATGGAGGGCCGCGGCGCCGAGGAGGGGCACACCGCGCTGTCGCGGCCCGGCGGCACCCGCGTCGGCGAACGGCTCACCGCGCTGCCGTTGACCCTGTTCTCCGATCCGGCCGCCCCCGGCCTGGAGTACGCGCCGTTCGTCGCGGCCACCGCCTCGTCGAACTCGGTGTCGGTGTTCGACAACGGGATGGACGCCGGGCGGGTCGACTGGGTGCGCGGGGGCGCGGTGCACGCGCTGGCGTACCCGCGGGCCGCGGCCGCCGAGTTCGGGGCGCCGGTGGCGGCGCCCGGGGAGAACCTGGTGCTGACCGGCGGCGGCGCGGCCGACGTGGACGAGATGGTGGCCCGCACCGAGCGGGGACTGTTGCTGACGACGCTGTGGTACATCCGGGAGGTCGACCCGGCGACGTTGCTGCTGACCGGTCTGACCCGCGACGGCGTGTACCTGGTCGAGGACGGTGCGGTGACGGCGGAGGTGAACAACTTCCGGTTCAACGAGAGCCCGCTGGATCTGCTGCGGCGCACCACCGAGGCGGGCCGCACGGAGCGGACCCTGCCGCGGGAATGGAAGGACTGGTTCACCCGCACCGCGATGCCGCCGCTGCGGGTCCCCGACTTCCACATGTCGTCGGTCAGCCGCGCTCGCTGAGCCCGGCGCTCAGGGCAGGGCGCGGTGGAACCGGGCCGGGCTGCCGACCTACGGGCTCGACGTAGTGTCCCCCGAAAATCGGGCGGATTTGGGCGAGAAGGCTCGTTCGATGTGGTCACCGCCGGATCCGACAAGTTCTTCGATGGAGTGGCTGTGTCACGGCCCTATCGGTTGGTGCGCAGCCAGACTGCGGTGTCCGGTGGCAGAGAACGGGCATCGGTCAGGGCGGCGGAGGCGAGCAGGACGGTTGCGTCCGGGTCGATCGCAACCGGTTGACGGGACAGGTTCACGACGCACCGAAACGTCGGTCCGCGGTCGAAGACGAGGGCATCGGTGGCCGACGGCTGCCAGCCGAAAGAGTCATCGCGCAGGGCGGGCAGTGTGCGTCGGAGTCGTAGTGCGGTGCGGTAGAGGGTGAGCATCGAATCGGGGTCGTCGGATTCGGCGGCGACGGTCTTCGACTTCCAGTTGTCGGGTTGGGGTAGCCACGGCTGGACGTGGTCGGCGGCGAACCCGAAGGGTGGGTGGTCACCGCTCCAGGGCAGCGGGACCCGGCATCCGTCGCGGCCGCGGATGGTGTGCCCGGACCGTTCCCAGGTCGGGTCCTGCAGCAGTTCCGCAGGGAGGTCGGCGACTTCCTCGAGGCCGAGTTCTTCGCCCTGGTAGAGGTAGGCACCGCCGGGCAGGGCGAGCATGAGCAGGGCCGCCGCGCGGGCGCGGCGGGTGCCGAGGGTGAGATCGGAGTCGGTGGCGGCGGTCAGGGTCATCGGCAGTGTGCTGGTTTCGGCGCGCCCGAATCGGGTGAGGTGGCGAGTCTCGTCGTGGCTCGAGAGCACCCAGGTGGTCGGCGCACCGACCTCGCGGAGCGCCTCGCGGCTGCGGTCGATGGCCTCGCGCAGTGCTGCCGGGTCCCAGCCGGCTCTGGGGAAGTCGAAGTTGAAGGCGGTGTGCAACTCGCCGGGACGCACGTAGCGGGCCAGACGTTCGGGGCTGCGGACGATCGCCTCGGCGACGAACATGCGGTCGGGGCCGTATTCGTCGGCGATGGTGCGAAACTCGCGCAGGATGTCGTGAAGTTCGTCGACATCCCAGTGCGGATTGTCGACCCACGTGCTGGATTCGAACCGGGCTCCCGGTGCGTGGCCGGCATCCGGCAGTCCGGGAACCTTGGCCATCGCCGACACGGCGTCGATGCGTATGCCGTCGACGCCGCGGTCGAACCAGAAGCGCAGAACGTCAGCAAATTCGGTGCGGACCTCGGGGTTGGTCCAGTCGAGGTCGGGTTGTTCGGGTGCGAACAAGTGCAGATACCACTGGCCGGCTTGTCCGTCCTCTCGGGTGGTGCGGGTCCAGGCCGGTCCGCCGAATGCGCTGATCCAGTCGTTCGGCGGGAGTTCGCCCGTGTCGCCGCGGCCGGCGCGGAAGAAGTACCTGGCGCGCTCCCGCGAACCGGGGGCGCTGCGCAACGCCTCCCGAAACCAGGGGTGGGTGTCGGACGTGTGGTTGGCGGGCAGGTCGATGATGATGCGGAGTCCGGCAGCGTGGGCGGCGGCCAGCAGGGTGTCCGCGTCGTCGAGAGTGCCGAAGAGGGGGTCGATGTCGCGGAAGTCGGCGACGTCGTAGCCGCCGTCCGCCATCGGTGACGGATACCAGGGGGTGATCCAGATTGCGTCGACGCCGAGGTCGACGAGGTACGGCAGGCGCTCGGCGAGCCCTGCGAGGTCGCCGATGCCGTCGCCGGTGCCGTCGGCGAAGCTGCGCAGATACACCTGGTAGATGACAGCGTCGTGCCACCACTGTCGTGATGTGGGCATGGTTTCCCCTGCGGGTGGTGTGGGCGTGGTAGTGGTGTGGGCGGGCACGGTCAGCCCTTGACGGCGCCGGCGATCATCGCCTTGACGAAGTGGCGCTGGAACAGCAGGAACACCACGATGGTCGGGGCCATGATCAGCAGGGATCCGGCGTTGAGAAGGACGACGTCGGTCGAGTATTGGCCGACGAAGTTCTGCAGTGCGCCCGCCATGGTCCGCTTACCGGGGTCGTCGATGAGGACGATGGCCTGCAGGAAGGTGTTCCAGGTCCACAGGAACAGCAGCAGACACAGCGAGGCCAGCGCCGGGACCGCGAGCGGGATCTGGATGTGACGGAAGGCCTGCCAGGGGCCCGCCCCGTCCAGGGCCGCAGCCTCGGTGAGCTCTTTCGGCATGGACAGGAAATGGGCTCGCATCCAGAAGACGGCGAAGGGCGTGAACGTGCCGATGAGAACCAGGATGAGTCCGAGGCGGGTGTTGAGCAGGTTCATCTCGCGCAGCTGGTAGTAGAGCGGCACGATCGTCGCCTCCTTCGGGAGAGTCAACCCCAGCAGCAGGAGCAGGAAGACGACGGTGCCTCCGGGCACGTGCAGCTGCCCGAGCCCGTAACCGGCCATCGCAGCGAACAGCGCTGCGACGGGGACGACGCCGGCGACGAGGATGATGCTCGAGACCATCAGCGGTGTCACCTCCGCGACGCGCCAGGCGTCGAGGAAGTTGTGCCAGTGCGGGTTCGACGGCCACGACAGCCCGAGCGGGACGGTGCCCTGCGGTTGCAGTGCCGCCGACAGCATGCTGAGCAACGGCAGGATCGAGAAGATCATGGTGCCGAGCAGCAGGACGAGTCCGGGAATCCGTTGGCGAGCGGAGGTTTTCATGATCATTTCTCTCTGAAGAAGCGCTGGATCGGCAGGATGACCATCAGGATCAGGCCGGTGAGGACGACAGCGAGGGCGCTGGCGAGACCGACCCGGGATTCGGTGAAGCCGAGTTGATAGATCAGGACGCCGGGCACGGTGGTCGCGTAGCCGGGTCCGCCCTGGGTGGACATGAACACGATGTCGAAGCTGGCGAGGGCGGCGATGATGGTGACGGTGACGCAGACCCCGATCTCTGCCCGCAGGGCTGGAACGGTGACGTATCGGAAGGTGCTGAGGAAGCTGGCGCCGTCGAGCCGGGCGGCCTCGTAGATCGAGATGTCGATCTTCCCGATGCCGGCCATCAGCAGGATGGTGCAGAATCCGAGGCCGAGCCAGGTGCCGATGACGCCGACGGCGGGCAGGGCCCAGTCGAAGTCGCCGAGCCAGGAGCGGGTGAGCCCGCCCAGGCCGACGGCCGAGAGCAGTTGGTTCACGGTGCCGTTGGTCGAGAACATCCACACCCACGCGACCGCCGCGGCCGCGCCGGGAATGATCTGCGGTAGGAACAGCAGGGTGCGGGTGAGGGTACCGAGGCCGCGTATGCGGATCTCCTGGAGCAGGGCAGCGACGAGAAGGCCGCCGATCACCGGGAGGACGGTGAAGAACAGGATGAGGAAGAACGCGTGCCCGATCGAGGACAGCAGCTGCGGGTCGGTGAGCACGCGGCGGTAGTTGCCGAGCCCCACCCAGCTGCCGACGGAGATGCCGTCCCAGTTGTAGAGGGAGTACCAGAGGGTGCTCAGCAGCGGCCGGAGGACGAAGACGGTGTACACCGCCGCGGCGGGCAGGACGAACAGCCATCCGGTCAGGGCCCGTTTGGCGCGGTGGCCCCGCCCCGGCCGGGTTGCGACGCGATGCGGGAACGCCCGGGTGGGGGATGTCTGGGGGGCGTGTGCGGTGGAGGTCATCTCAGGAGGTCCTGCTCGTATGCGGATTGGACGGCGGCCATCATCTCGCCGGGCGTGGTTCGGCCGGCGACGAGCATCTGGACCTGCGGTAGCCAGGTGCCGGACATGCCGTTGGTGGCGTTCTGGACGAATTGGACCTGGCCGTCGGCGGCGACCAGTATGTCGAAGGCCGCCTGGATCTGGGCGCCCAGCGATCCGGGTGCGGTGGCCGGGACCGGGCCGGTACCGGACGGGGCGAAGCCGGCGTCGACCACGACCTGCCGGCCCGCGTCGGAGCGGAGGAAGTCCAGGAAGGCTGCGGCGGCGTTCTTGTCGTCCGACCCCGAGGGTATTGCGAAGTTCGACACCGGGTCGGACATGGCGAGCACGGGTGACCCGGCGGGCGCGGGTGGAAGGGTGAAGCCGACGTTCTCGCCCATCTTGGCCTGTAGGGTCGCGGCATCCCAGTTCCCGGAGACATAGAACAGGGCCTCGCCCGCAGCGAACCGTCCGGCGGCGGCGGTGGCGTCGGTGCCGTTGGTGTCCGCGGGGAAGTAGCCCTTCGCTGCCCAGCCGGCCACCACCGCGGCCGCGTCGACCGCGGCGGGGGTGTCGAGGGTGGCGCCGGGCGCGTTGAAGACCCAGCCGTTGACCGCGTCCGGGCCGAGGGCGGTGTTCAGCATCATCTGGACCAGGAAGGTGACCTGCGCGCTCTTGTTGCCGGCCATGATCGGGATCAGTCCGGCAGTTTTCGCCGACGCCAGGGCCTGCTCGAATTCCGCGACGGTGGTGGGCGGCTCGACCATCCCGATCCGGTTCGCAAGCTCCTTGTTGTAGTAGAGCCCGGTCACCGTGAACCCGCTGGCCATCGTGTACTGCGGGCCGGTGCCGCGGATTCCGTTCGCATCGACCCGGTACATGGCACTCTGCCCCGGCGGAAGCGTGTTCCAGCCGTAGGCGTCGGCCCACGGATCGAGGGCCGTGAGCTGGTGGTTGGCTACCGCGGCGGGCAGCGCGATGATCCGCGCGATGTCCGGCGGATTCTCCGACGCGAGCACCCGGGGGGCGTTGACGGCCTGCACCTCGTCCGGGTCGTAGCGCGGGGTGATGGTCACGTTCGGATGGCGCTCGGTGAACGCCGCGATCAGGGCCTCGTCGATCTTCTTCAACCCCGCACCGTCGTACAGGGTCAACTCGATCGGGTCGGTGCCGAGATCGATGTTCACCGGCACCGGGTCGGTCGGGACGGTCGCGGTGTTACCGCTGCCCGGCGGCGCGCACGCCACCACCGTCTGCAGGACCGCGGCGCCTGCGAGGGCGGCGAATCTGCGTGCCCGCCGGGCCGGGGTCGAGTGGTGTGAGTCCATAACTCCTCCGCGTTGAGATGCGCATCACATTTCGGAAGCGCTTCCGAAGCGTATGTCGGAAGCGCTTCCGAAATCAAGGTCGATCGGTCTACCATCGGGCTTGTGTCCAATCGACCTGCAGCGTTGAGCCTCAGCGACGTCGCCCGGGAGGCCGGGGTCTCACTGACGACGGCTTCACGCGCCCTCAACGACTCGTACGGTGTGTCCGCGGCGACGAAGGCGAAGGTCCTCGCCACCGCCCGCCGTCTCGACTACGTCGTCTCCCCGGATGCGGTCCGCCTCGCCGGCGGCCCGACACGACGGGTGGCGCTGGCCGTCCCCCACATCGAGCGCTGGTTCTTCGGCGAGATGGTGAGCGGCATCGAAACGGTGCTCTCCGCGGCCCACTTCGACCTGTTGCTGTACCAGGTCGGCGGCCCCGACGACCGCCACGACTTCTTCACCCGGCTGCCCGCCCGCCGGAAGGTCGACGCCGTCGTGGTGGTCGCATTCCCGGTCGACCAGCACGAGCAAGAACGGCTCGCCCTGATGGGCGTCAGCATCATCGCCGCCGGCGGGCAGAACGCCGACTACCCCTACGTCTGCATCGACGACTATCGTGCCGGCCGCCTGGCCGTCGACCACCTCCTGGAACTGGGCCACCGGCGCATCGCCATGATCGCCGCCCACGACCCGGACCAGCCGGGCTGGCCGGCCCGCCCGGGCCGCTCGGCGGCGTACGTCGACGCCCTGACCGAGGCCGGGATCGCGGTCGATCACGCTCTCATCCGCGACGTCGACTGGGGCGGCCTCAACGCCGCATCGGCGATGGCCGACATTCTCGACGCGGCCCCGGAGCGCGCCCCGACGGCTGTGTTCGCGCACAGCGACGAACTCGCCCTCGGCGCGATCAGAACCCTGCGCCGCCGGGGCCTGCGGATACCCGACGACGTCTCCGTGGTCGGGATCGACGATCACCCCCTCGCCGCACTCACCGACCTGACCACGGTGCACCAATCCGTCCGCGAGCAGGGCGAGATCGCCGCCCGCCTGGTCCTCGAAACGCTGAATCCCAGCCCCACCGCGGACGGCGGCGTACCCACCGCCGTCACGGCCCCGGTGACACTCACCGTCCGCGCCAGCACCGGACCGGCGCCGGACCGAAGGCGGCCGACAGCGGCGACCGCAGACGACTCTCCGTGCTGAGAGCACGACGGTCGCGCCCCGATTGCCGAACACCCCAGGAGACCTGATGCGCCTCGCCCTTCCCGACCACTGGGTCTGGGACAGTTGGATGACCGACGACGGCACCGACTACCACCTGTTCTTCCTCCGCGCCTCGCGCGCCCTGCAGGACCGCGAACGCCGCCACTACCGTGCGGCCATCGGACACGCGACCTCGCGGGACGGCGAGCAATGGACCCTGACCGCCGACGCAGTGGCGGCCTCCGACGCCCCGGCGTTCGACGACCTCGCGACCTGGACCGGCTCCGTCGTCCGCGACACCGGCGGACGCTGGAGCATGTTCTACACCGGCGTGAGCCGGGCCGAGAACGGCCTCGTACAACGCATCGGCCGCGCAACCTCCTCGGACCTGGTCACCTGGACCAAGGACCCCGACCTCGTCCTCGAGGCCGACGGCCGCTGGTACGAACGCCTCGGCGAGGGCACCTGGCCGGACGAAGCCTGGCGCGACCCCTACGTCTTCGAACACGCCGGTCGGTGGCACATGCTGATCACCGCCCGCGCCAACTCCGGCGATCCCGAGGGCCGCGCCGTCGTCGGCCACGCCACCAGCAAGGACCTGAGCCACTGGCACATCCACCCCCCACTCTCGACGCCCGCCGGATTCGGCGAGATGGAAGTCCTGCAGGCACACACCGTCAACGGGAAACCGGTCCTGGTGTTCTCCTGCGCGCCCAAGAACACCAGCGTTCACGCCGGGCACCAAGCGGGGACCTGGATCGCCGAAGGACAGTCCCCGCTCGGGCCGTGGAAGATCACCGAGGCGGCGAACATCGACACCGCCGACCTGTACGCGGTGCAGATGCGGCGGACACGGGACGGCAACTGGACGACGTGGGGCTTCGACAACGGCGACGGACCGCAATTCGGCACCATCTCCTCCTCGAGTTACGTGCCGTTCACCGGTACCGACAGTTCGACCACGACGCCCTGACAGCACCGATACCCACACCACTCACCTCACTCGGATCGTCCGGCACGTTCCTGCCGGTGGAGGGACTCTCTTTTCTCATGGCAACCATCACGTACGACCACGCGACCCGACTGTTCCCCGGTTCGGACTGCCCCGCGGTGGACCAACTCGACCTGCACATCGAGGACGGCGAATTCCTCGTCCTGGTCGGCCCGTCCGGCTGCGGTAAGTCGACGTCGCTGCGCATGCTCGCCGGCCTCGAGGACGTCGACGGCGGTCGCATCACCATCGGCGGCCGCGACGTCACGCACGCCGAACCCAAGGAACGCGACATCGCGATGGTGTTCCAGAACTACGCCCTCTACCCGCACATGAGCGTCGCGGAGAACATGGGCTTCGCGCTCAAACTCGCCGGTACCGACAAGTCCGAGATCCGCCGCCGCGTCGCCGAGGCCGCCGACATGCTCGACCTCGGCGCGTATCTGGACCGCAAGCCGAAGGCGTTGTCGGGGGGCCAGCGGCAGCGAGTTGCCATGGGCCGCGCCATCGTCCGCCAGCCTCAGGTGTTCCTCATGGACGAGCCGCTGTCGAATCTCGACGCGAAGCTGCGGGTGCAGACCCGGACGCAGATCGCCCAGTTGCAGCGCCACCTGGGCACGACCACCGTCTACGTCACGCACGACCAGGTCGAGGCGATGACGATGGGCGACCGGGTCGCCGTCCTCCAGGGCGGGGTGCTGCAGCAGTGCGCGTCACCGCGCGAGCTCTACCACCGGCCCGCGAACGTCTTCGTCGCCGGATTCATGGGTTCACCGTCGATGAACCTGTTCACCGTGCCCGTCACCGACGGCGGAATCCGCTTCGGCGGGCAGGTGATTCCGGTGCCGCGGGACACCCTGGCGGCCGCCGGCCGGGAGGTTGTCTTCGGGATCCGGCCCGAGCACGTCGAGATCGCCGACTCCGGCGGACTGAAACTCGAGGTCGACGTGGTCGAAGAACTCGGCTCGGAAGCGTTCATCTTCGGACGCACTCAGGTGGGCGGACGGCACGAGCCAATGGTGGCCAGGGTCCACTGGCGAAATCCACCGGAGAAAGGCCAGGTCGTGCACGTCCGCATCGACCCGTCGCACGCCCACGTCTTCGCCACCACCCCCGGCGGCGCCCGGCTACCGCACTAGCAGCACAGCTGTCGAGGGCTTCGTGCCTCGCACCCCGGACCGCCGGCATCGGATGTGCGCCGACGCGCTCTCAGCTGTGCGGCATCGCTGCGCTCCCCGTCACCCGCCGTGCCCGGGGGCCGGGGTGCCCGTCTCCGGAGCGGTGGCGCCCGCGTCGACGGCGCAGGCGATGCCGACGGTGCCGGCGCGGCCGCGGCGCAGCACGCTGCCCTTGACCGTGAGCCACCCGAGGATCCCGTATCTGCGGGCGATCACGGCCCGCGCCCGCTCGGTGCCGGCGGCATCGAGCACGGTGGCGGTGCCGGGGACCGCGTCGCTGCGCGGGTTGCCGCGCACGTCGCACACCGCGAGGGTGATCCGCGGATCGCGGCGCAGCCGCTTGACCTTGTAGGAGTCGGTGACGGTCCACACCAGCAGCCGGTCGGCGTCGGCGGCCGCCCACACCGCGGTCGGCACCGGGGTGCCGTCCTTGCGGAACGTGGTCAGCAGCACGTACTTCGCGGCGGCGAGGTCGGCGAAGGTCGGGGTCATGGGGCACACCCTACGGAAAACCGCGCCGCCGGCGCGCCGACCGGCGCCGTCTAGCCTGGAGGGCATGCCGCATGCCCATGATCCCGCCGTGGCCGACCTGGTCGAGGTGCCCCTCCCGGGGGGCCGGCTGACCGCGGCGCAGCTGCAGGTCCTCGCCGAACTCGCCCACGAGCACGCCGGGGGCACCCTCGTCCTCACCGCCGGCGGCCTCGGGATGCGCGGGGACCGCACCGAGCTCACCGCGCGGCTGACCGGTCACGGCTTCGACCTGCCCGGCGAGCACCGGCACCGCCTGCTCGTCTCGCCGCTGTCCGGTCGCATCGGCGGGCACGTGGACGTGTGGGAGACGCTGGCCGGGGTGCAGGACCGCCTCGACGGGACCGTACCGGACCGCGAGATCGTCGTCGGGATCGACGACGGCACCGGCGACATCGCGGCCCTGGCCCCCGAGGTGGGGGCGTTGGCGTTGCCCGACGGGCGGTGGGCGCTGCTGCTCGACGGCACCGACTCGGGGGTGCGCCTGCCCCCCGGCGACGTCGTCGAGGCGCTGGTCGCGGCGGCGCAGCGGCCCCGCCGCGCCGGCGTCGCCGCGACCCTCGCGGCCCTGGGCCTGGAGCCGTCGGAGCCGGCGGCGCCGCACCCGCCGGCCCCGGCCCGGCCCGTGGGATGGCTCGACCAGCCCGACGGGGCGGTCACCCTCGGCGGCGGTCTGCCCGGGGCGGTGCTGCCGGCGCGGATGGCGGAGTTCCTCGCGGCCGTGGACCGCCCCCTGGTGGTGACGCCGTGGCCGGTGCTGTTGCTGTGCGACCTCGACGAGTGGGCCGCCGAACAGGTGGTGCGGGTGCTCGCCCCGATGGGGCTGATCTTCGACGCCGACTCCCCCGCCCTGCGCTGATCCGCGCCGCGGCCGCCGCATTCCGGGGTCGCCGCATTCCGGGGTCGCGCGGTCCGGGCGCGGCCTACCGTGAGGTCATGACCATCGGTGCCGGTTCCGAGTCCGACGTGTTCGATGTCATCGTCCTCGGCGGCGGGCCCGCCGGGGAGAATGCCGCCGACTATGCGATCGCCGGCAGCGACCGCACCGCGGTGCTGGTCGAACACGAACTGGTCGGCGGCGAATGCTCCTACTGGGCGTGCATGCCGAGCAAGGCGCTGCTGCGACCGGGGCAGGTGCTCGGCGCGGCCCGGCACATGCCCGGCGTCGCCGCCAAGGTCGCCGCGCACGGCGTCGACGTCGCCGACGTCCTCGCCCGCCGCGACGCGTTCACCAGCGGCCGCGACGACGCCGCGCAGGTCGAGTGGGCCCGCGGCGCCGGGATCGACGTCGTGCGCGGGCACGGCCGGCTGAGCGGGCCGTGCGAGGTCACCGTCGACGGCCCGCAGCCGCGCCGGCTGCGGGCACGGCACGCCGTGGTGGTGGCCACCGGCACCACCGCCGCCGTCCCCGACCTGCCCGGGCTGCGCGCCGCCCGGCCGTGGACGTCGCGGGACGCGACGAACCTGCAGCAGGTGCCGCGGCGCGCCGCGATCGTCGGCGGCGGCGTCGTCGCCTGCGAGGTCGCCACGTGGCTGCGCGAGCTGGGCACCGAGGACCTGACGATGCTGGTGCGCGGGGAGCGGCTGCTCGCCCGCACCGAACCGTTCGCCGGCGACGCGGTCGCCGCGGCGCTGCGCGAGCACGGCGTGCGGCTGCGGTTCGGCACCACGGTGGCGGAGGTGTCCCGCCCGGACGTCGCGGACACCGGCGTGGGGCGCCTCCACGGCGGCCCGGTGCGGCTGCGTCTCGACGACGGCGGCGACCTCGAGGTCGACGAGCTGATCGTCGCGACCGGACGCCGGCCCGCCACCGCCGACCTCGGTCTCGACGCGGTCGGGGTGGCCGGGGACGGCCCGCTGCGCACCGACGACCACATGACCGTCGCCGGGACGGACGGACGCTGGCTCTACGCCGTCGGCGACGTCACCGGCCGGACGGCGCTGACGCACATGGGCAAGTACCAGGGCCGGGTGTGCGGCGACGTGATCGCCGCCCGCGCCGAGGGCCGCGACCTCGACGCGCCGCGCTACCGGGCGAGCGCCGACCACGGGCAGGTGCCGCAGGTGGTGTTCACCGTCCCGGAGGTTGCGTCGGTGGGCCGCACCGCCGCCGGCGCCCGCGCCGACGGCCTCGACGTCGAGGTGCTCGAGGTCGACATCGCCGTGGCCGGATCCGCTTTGGCCCGGGACGATTTCACCGGCCGCGCCGCCCTCGTCGTCGACCGCGCGACCGACACCGCGGTGGGGGCGACGTTCGTGGGCACCGAAGTGGCCGAGCTGCTGCATGCGGCCACCGTCGCGGTGGTCGGGGCGGTGCCGCTCGAGACGCTGTGGCATGCGGTACCGGCATATCCGACGGTCGGCGAGGTGTGGTTGCGGCTGCTCGAGTCGCGCCGCCGCTGACCGCGCCGGTCAGCGCGGCAGCCGCCGCCAGATCGGGCGCGGCAGCAGCCGCATCCCGAAGAACACCGGCCGCAGCACCGCCGGCACCCACACCTCGCCGCGGCCGCGGTGCAACGCCCGCACCGCCGCATCGGCGACCCGGTCCGGGGTGCTCGACAGCGGCGCGGGGCTCATGCCCTCGGTCATCCGGCCGATCACGAACCCGGGCCGCACCAGCAGCAGGGACACGCCGCTGCCGTGCAGCGCGTCGGCCAGGCCGGCGGCGAATCCGTCGAGGCCGGCCTTCGCGGAGCCGTACACGTAGTTCGCCCGGCGCACCCGCACCCCCGCCACCGACGAGAACACCACGATCCGGCCCGAACCCTGGGCGCGCAGCTGCGCCGCGAGGTGCGTGAGCAGCGCCACGTGGGCGACGTAGTCGGTGTGCACGATCGCGACGGCGTGGGCGGCGTCGTGTTCGGCGCGGCGCTGGTCGCCGAGGATGCCGAACGCGAGGACCGCGACGTCGATCGGGCCGTACAGGGCCCGGATGTCGGCGAGAACCTGCTCGTGGGTGTCGAGCCGGTCGGCGTCGAACTCGACGGTGTGCACGGCGGCGGCCCCGGCGTCGAGCACGGCGCGGCGCTGCGGCTCGAGGTCCCCGGCGCGGCGCGCGGCCAGGACCACGGTGCGGCCGCGGGCCAGCCGCACGGCCACCGCCGCCCCGATCTCGCTGCGGCCCCCGAAGACGACGATCGAACCCTGCTCGTTGCTCACCGCACCAGTGTGCCCGGGCGGCGCCGGGGCCGTCCGGGGCGGGTCCGGCGGTGCCGGGTTCGGCTACCGTCGCAGGCATGGCCCGAACCCCCGCCGCGCTCGGCGATGCCGCGCTGCAGTTCCTCACCGAATACCATCTCGGCACCCTGACGACGCTGCGCACGGACGGCAGCCCGCACGTGGTGGCCGTCGGCTTCACCTGGGACCCGGACGCCGCGGTGGTGCGGGTGATCACCAACGCGACGTCGCAGAAGGCGCTCAACGCCGAGCGCGGCGGGTACGGCGCTGTCAGCCAAGTCGAGCGCGGCCGCTGGCTCACCCTCGAGGGTCCGGCCCGGGTGCGCACGGACCCGGAGGCCGTCGCCGAGGGGGTGCGCCGCTACACCGCGCGGTACCGGCCGCCGCGGCCCAACCCGACCCGCGTGGTGGTGGAGATCACCGTCGAACGGGTGATGGGTTCGGTGCTGGACCGGTAGGGCCGGTCATCCCGGCAGCTCGGTCAGCCCGTGCGGCCGGTGGTTGAGCGGCTCGCAGCCGTCCTCGGTGACCACCACGATGTCCTCGATGCGCGCACCCCATGCGCCGCGGAAGTAGATGCCCGGTTCGATGCTGAACGCCATCCCGGGCCGCAGCACATCGGTGTTGCCGTCGACGATGTACGGCTCCTCGTGCACGGACAGCCCGATGCCGTGCCCGGTGCGGTGCACGAACACCTCGGCGAGGCCGTGCGCGGCGAGCACGTCGCGGGCGGCGGCGTCGACCGAGGCAGCGCTGACCCCGGGCCGGACCGCGTCGACGGCCGCCTGCTGCGCGGCCTCGAGCAGCGCCACCTTCGCCGCGACGTCCGCGGCGGGCGCGCCGAGGCTGTAGGTGCGGGTGGAGTCGGAGTAGTAGCCGGGCTCGACCGGGCCGCCGATGTCGACGACCACGACGTCGCCGGGTTCGAGGACCCGGTCGGAGACCTCGTGGTGGGGGTCGGCGCCGTGCGGGCCGGAGCCGACGATGACGAACGCGGCCTCGGTGTGGCCCTCGGCGACGATCGCGGCGGTGATGTCGGCCGCGACCTGCGCCTCGGTGCGCCCGGGCCGCAGCCACCGTCCCATCTGCGCGTGCACCCGGTCGATGGCGGCGCCGGCGCGGCGCAGCGCCTCGACCTCCGCGTCGTCCTTGATCATGCGCAGCTGCCGCACCACCTCCGTCGCCAGCACGGGCGGCACCGCGAACCGGGTCGCGAGCGGCACCAGGTGCAGGGCGGGCATGGCGTCGGCGACCGCGGTGCGCGGGCGCTCCGGCAGCAGCGCCGCCACCTGCGCGTACGGGTCCTGCCCGTCGACCCAGTCGTGCACCGGCAGGTTCAGGTCCGCGGCGGCGGAGTCGGTGAGGGCGGCCAGCTCGAGCCGCGGCACGACGACGGAGGCGGGGGCGCCGTCGGTGGGCACCACCAGGCAGGTGAGCCGTTCGAACGATTCCGCCCGCGAACCGAGGAGGTAGCGCAGGTCCGGGCCGGGGGTGACGAGCAGCGCGTCGAGGCCGGCGTCGCGGCCGAGGGCGGCGGCCCGGGCGAGACGGTCGGCGTATGCGGAGGCGGGGAAGCGGCGCGCGGGGGAATTCATGCGGACAGCGTAGTGGCGTTTGGCAGGATGATCGTCGTGACTGCGACGCCGGCGTCCGCCGCCCCCGTGCCCCCCACCGGCCCGTTGATGCTGCTCGACGGGGCGAGCCTGTGGTTCCGCGCGTTCCACGCGCTGCCCGAGTCGCTCACCGCCCCGGACGGCCGCCCGGTCAACGCGGTGCGCGGGTTCACCGACATGGTGGCGTCGCTGATCACCAAGCATCGGCCGGCGCGGCTGGTGGTGTGCCTGGATCTGGACTGGCGGCCGGCGTTCCGGGTGGCGGCGGTGCCGAGTTACAAAGCGCACCGGGTGGCCGCCGGCTCGGACGGCACCGTCGAGGAGGTGCCGGCGGCGTTGCCGTCGCAGGTGCCGATGATCACCGACGTGCTGGCCGCCGCCGGCCTCGCCACCGCCGGCGCGGCCGGGTTCGAGGCCGACGACGTGATCGGTACTCTCGCCGCCGGTGAGTCCCGGGATCCGGTGCTGGTGGTCAGCGGGGACCGGGACCTGCTGCAGGTGGTGCGCGACGGCTCGGTGCCGGTGCGGGTGCTGTACGTCGGGCGGGGCCTGGCCAAGGCCGAGCTGTTCGGGCCGCCCGAGGTGGCGGCGCGGTACGGGCTGCCACCCGAGCGGGCCGGCGCGGCCTACGCCGAGCTGGCGGCGCTGCGCGGGGACCCGTCGGACGGGTTGCCGGGGGTGAAGGGCGTCGGGGAGAAGACCGCGTCGACCCTGCTGCTGCAGTACGGGTCGCTGACGGCGCTGCGCGCGGCAGCGGTGGACCCGGAGTCGGGGCTGGCGAAGGGGGTGCGCGGCAAGCTGATCGACGCCGGCGCGTATCTCGACGCGGCGGTGCCGGTGGTGCGGGTCGCCACCGACGCCCCCGTCCGGGTGTCGCGGCCGGACACGGTGCCGTCCACCCCGGTCGATCCGCAGGCGCTGGAGCGGCTGGCGCAGGAGCTGGGGATCGGGCGGTCCGTCGCCCGGTTGACCGCGGCGTTGGCCGCGGGGTGAGGGCGACGGACCGGCGCGCTCAGTTGGGGCGGCTGACCTCGTAGGTGCCCTCGTCGTCGGTGAAGGTCACCGTCACCGACCGGAACTGGCCGTCCACCGTGAGGGTGCACTCGAAGCTGTTGCCCGCCTTGACTTCTTCACCGTCCGGGCACTGCACGTCGGAGACGTCGGTGGCGCCGTAGGACTCGGTGAGGACCTTCTCGACGCCGGCCTGCGCGGCCTCGGGGTCGAGGGTGTCGTTGCCGCCGAGGAGCAGCACGGCGCCGATGATCGCGCCGATCACCACGAGCCCGGCGACGGCCAGGCCGACGATCAGCCCGGTCTTCGACTTCTGCTGCGGCGCACCGGCATTCCATTGGCTCGCGCCGGTCGACCCCCACTGCTGGCCGGGTTGCTGTCCCCACTGGGGCTGACCCTGCTGGGGTTGTCCCCACTGCTGGCCCTGGCCGGGCTGCTGCCCCCACTGCGGCTGGCCCTGCTGCGGCTGGCCGGGGGTCTGCTGACCCTGCTGGCCCCACTGCTGCCCCTGGGCGGGCTGCCCCCACTGGGGCTGACCCTGCTGGGGTTGTCCCCACTGCTGGCCCTGGCCGGGCTGCTGGCCCCACTGCTGGCCGGGGGTTTGGCCTTGGCCGGGTTGCTGCCCCCACTGCGGCTGACCCTGCTGCGGCTGGCCGGGGGTCTGCTGGCCCTGCTGGCCCCACTGCTGGCCGGCGGGCTGCCCCTGCTGCGGCGTGCCGAACGCCTGCGTCGGGGCCGGCCCCTGCTCGGCTCCGGAGGACGGCGGGGGCGACGGCGCCCACTGCTTGGTCGAATCGTCGGAATCCTGCGGGTCGTGCGGACCGCTCATTGTCGCCTCCACCTGCCTTCGCTGTGTCCAATTACCGTAGCCGTAGCGCCCCACCCACCACGAGAAAGCCGTGTGGCAGCGCGCGTATCAAACCACACGCGGTGTCGTCACGCCGCATCGACCGCGACGACACCGCGCCGGATCGCGCCGATCGCCCGGGCGGCGGTCTTCGCGATCTGAGGGTCGACCGCGCCGGTGCGGATCTGGTCGAGCAGATCGATCACCTGCCGGCACCAGCGCACGAAGTCGCCCGCCGACAGGTCGCGTCCGGCGGCCCCGGCGGCGATCAGGGCCTCCGTCAACGACTGGGTGCTCACCCACGTGTAGATGGCATCGACGAACCCGGGATCCGGTTCGCGGGTGGGGGGCAGCTTGAAACGAACCTCGTCGGCGCGCAGCTGCCCGCACAGGCGGACGGTGTCGGCGAGCGCGCGGCGCAGCGGCCCGGTGGGCCCGTACTCGGTGGCGCCCTCCTCGACGCGCGCCTCGTACACCACCGCCGAGACCACCGCGGCGAGCTCGGCGGGCGAGAGTCCCGCCCACACGCCGTGGCGCAGGCATTCGGCGACGAGCAGGTCGCTCTCGCTGTAGATGCGGGCGAGCCGCTCCCCCGCCTCGGTGGTCGACGGGTCGTCGCCGGCGGTGAGGTAGCCCCGCTCGGTCAGCAACGCGACGATCCGCTCGAAGGTGCGAGCGAGGGAGTTGGTGGTGGCCGCGGACTGGCGGCGCATCTGTGCGACCTCCCGGCCGAGCCGGTTGTAGCGTTCCCCGAGCCGGGCGAGGCGGTCGAGGTCGGGATGCTGGTGGGCCGGGTGCCGGCGCAGGCGCCGCCGCAGGTCGTCGATCTCGCGGGTGTCGCCGTTCTTGGCGTGCTTGGGGCGGCGCGGCGCGGAAATCCCGGTGCTGCGCAGCGCCGACGCGAGGTCACGGCGGGCCCGGGCGGTGCGGGCGTCGGCGTGCCGGGGCAGCCGGAGCTTGCCGAGCGCGGTGGCCGGTGCCGGGAAGTCCGCGGCCGAGACCCGCCCGGACCAGGCGTCCGCGGTGACCACCAGGGGCCGGGGGTCGGTGACGTCGGTGTCGGTTTCGAGGACGACGGCCAGTCCGGTGCGCCGGCCGCCGGGGATGGCGACGATGTCGCCGCGGCGCAGCGCGAGCAGCGACGCGACCGCGGCCTGCCGGCGGTCCTGCCGGGCCTGGCGTTCGCGTCGGCGTTCGAGCTGGGTGAGTTCCTCACGCAGCTGCAGGTAGTCGATGATGTCGCCGTCCTCGCCGCCGAGCTGATCGCGGAGCTTGGCGAGGGCCTTCTCGTTGCGTTCGATGCCGCGGGTCAGGCCGACGACCGACTTGTCCGCCTGGAACTGGGCGAAGGACCGTTCGAGCAGCGCCCGGGAGTGCTCGGCGCCGACCGCGTCGATCAGGTTGACCGCCATGTTGTACGACGGGCGGAACGAGCTGCGCAGCGGGAAGGTGCGGGTGGAGGCGAGCCCGGCGACGTCGGCGGGCTCGAGGCCCGGCTGCCACAGCACCACCGCGTGGCCCTCGACGTCGATGCCGCGGCGCCCGGCCCGCCCGGTGAGCTGGGTGTACTCGCCGGGGGTGAGCTCGGCGTGGGTTTCGCCGTTGTACTTGACCAGCTTCTCGAGCACCACGGTGCGGGCCGGCATGTTGATGCCCAGGGCGAGGGTTTCGGTGGCGAACACCGCCCGCACCAGGCCGCGGACGAACAGGTCCTCGACGGTGTGCCGGAAGGCCGGGAGCATGCCGGCGTGGTGGGCGGCGATGCCGCGTTCGAGGGCGGCGCGCCACTCCCGGAAGCCGAGCACCTCGAGGTCGGCGCGCGGCAGGTCGCCGGTGTGTTCGTCGACGATGGCCCGGATCTGCGCGGTCTCGGCGTCGGAGGCCAGGTGCAGACCGGCGCGCAGGCACTGGCCGACGGCGGCGTCGCAGCCGGCACGGCTGAACACGAAGGTGATCGCCGGCAACAGCCCCTCCCGGTCGAGGCGGGCGACCACCTCCGGACGCGGCAGCGGCCGGAACCCGATGCGCCCGCGGGGACCGCCCCACCGGCCGGTCGAGTCGAGGGCGGCGCGGCGGCGCACCTGCTCGACGAGTTCGCGGTTGACCACGACGCCGCGGCGGCCGGTGCCGTCCGCGGCGTCCGGGTGCGCGGTGGATTCGAACAGGTCGAAGATGCGGGGGCCGACCATGACGTGCTGGTGCAGCGGGATGGGCCGCACCTCGTCGACGACGACGGTGGTGTCGCCGCGCACGGTCTCCATCCAGTCGCCGAACTCCTCGGCGTTGGAGACGGTGGCGGACAGGCTGACCAGGCGCACGTCCTCGGGCAGGTGCAGGATGACCTCCTCCCACACCGCGCCGCGGAACCGGTCGGCGAGGAAGTGCACCTCGTCCATCACCACGTGGGTCAGCCCGATCAGGGTGGTCGAGGAGGCGTAGAGCATGTTGCGCAGCACCTCGGTGGTCATCACCACCACCGGGGCATCCGGGTTGACGGACTGATCGCCGGTGAGCAGGCCGACCGAGGCCTTGCCGTAGCGGGCGACGAGATCGGCGTACTTCTGGTTGCTCAACGCCTTGATGGGGGTGGTGTAGAAGCACTTGCTGCCGGCGCGCAGCGCCAGGTGCACGGCGAACTCACCGACGACGGTCTTGCCGGCGCCGGTGGGGGCGCACACGAGCACGCCGTGCCCGCCCTCGAGGGCGCGGCAGGCCTGCACCTGGAACGGATCGAGCGGGAAGGACAGCTCGGCGGCGAATTCGGCGAGCCGGGGCGGCAGCGCGGTCGCGGTGGATCCGGTGTCGGTGGAGTCGGTCACAGGCGGCGGCTAGAGGGTGTCGGAGTAGTCGGGCGGCGCGGGCCGGGCCGTGGGGCCGGGCGGCACCGTCGAGGTGGGCGCGGGCACCGGGGTGGGTGCCGTGATCGGGGAGCTCTCGTCGTCGTCGAGGTCGCCCCAGCCCTGTTCCCGGTCGCGGCGGGCGCGGCGCCTGTCGTTGAGGCGGGCGAGCTGGATGGCGAGTTCGAGCAGCAGGGTCAGGGCCGCGGCCAGCGCCAGCATCGAGAACGGGTCCTGGCCGGGCGTGGCGATGGCGGCGAAGACGAACATCGCCATGATCAGCCCCCGCCGCCACGACTTGAGCTTGGCGTAGCTGAGCACCCCGACGGCGTTGAGCGCGACGATGACGAGGGGAATCTCGAAGGACACCCCGAAGATCACGAGCAGGTTGATGATGAACCCGAAGTACTCCGAGCCCGACAGCGCGGTGACCTGCACGTCGTTACCGACGGTGAGCAGGAACGACAACGCGTGCGAGACCACCAGGTAGGCCAGGACCGCGCCGGCGACGAACAGCACCGCGCCGGAGACGACGAAGCCGATCGCGTAACGGCGTTCCTTGGCATACAGGCCGGGGGTGATGAACGCCCACAGCTCGTACAGCCAGATCGGGCAGGCCAGCACGATGCCCGCGGTCAGCGCCACCTTCAGCCGCAGCATGAACTGTTCGAACGGTCCCGTGGCGAGCAGCCGGCAGCTGTCGTCGGCGCTGATGTCGGCGCGCGCGGACGCCGGCAGATCACAGTAGGGGCCGCGCAGGATCTCGCCGAGGCTCGGGAGCCCGAACAGGCCGGCGCTGTACCAGACGAACCCGACGATCGTGGTGAGCACCACGGCGGCGAGGGCGATGAGCAGGCGGGTGCGCAGTTCGTAGAGGTGCTCGACCAGCGACATGGTGCCGTCGGGATTGGTCTTGCGCCGGCTTCGACGCGGATCGAACGGGATGCGCACGGTGCGGTTCTCAGCTCCTGTCACGGCCGCCGGGATCAGCGGAGGACCGGGACATCCGCACGGATGCCCCGGTCAGGGAAATACGGTCAGGCCGAACGTGATTCGGGCTGCGGCGTCTGCGGCTGCGGCTCCACGGGGGCCGGGGCCGGCTGGGCCGGCGGCAACGGGCTCGGAGCCTGCTGCTGCGCGGGGCGCGCGTCGTCGTTCTGCATCTCCTTGACCTCGCTCTTGAAGATGCGCAGCGACCGGCCGAGACCGCGGGCCGCGTCGGGCAGCTTCTTCGAACCGAACAGGATGATCACGACGATCGCGACGATGGCCCAGTGCCAGGGGCTCATTGCACCCATTATCAACCTCCACTGATCTGCTGGCGTCGATGCTACCGGACCGACCCTGCACCGGCGCGCCGCACAGGGGCGTTCACGACGAGTTCGGAGCAGGTTCACAGCCCGTTCCCGGCGGGGGCGTCGTACGCGGCCAGGGCGGCCTGCGCCCGGTCCCGCACCGCCGCGACCAGCTCCGGCGGACCCAGCACACTGACCCCCGCGCCGAGGCCGACGGTCAACCGCGCCATCCAGTCCAGCGACGCGTAGTGCATCACCGCGTCGATGACCCCGTCGTCGTGCACCCGCACGTCGGTCAGCGGGTAGTAGTCGAGCAGCCACCCGTAGCCGGGGTCGATCCGCAGCCGGGCCGCCGGCAGCGTCGGGTCGCCGGCGAACAGGTCGAGGTGGTCGTCCTCGCGCAGCGCCCGTTCGGGCGGGTCCGCCGGTTCGTCGAGTTCGGTGGCGGCGTCGATGCGGTCGAACCGGAACAGCCGCACCCCTTCGGCGGCCCGGCACCAGGCCTGCAGGTAGGTGTGTTCGCCGACCAGCACGATCCGGATCGGATCGACGTCGCGTTCGGACACCGCATCGCGGGAGGCCGAGTAGTAGGTCAGGTGCAGCACCCGGCGGTGCTGCACCGCCGAGCGCACGGTCGCCGCGACCGGATCCTCGGCGACGGGCTGCGCGGGGGCGGGCGTGCGGTCGGCGGCGGCCGCGGTGCCGGCGGCGGCCTCGATCTTCGCGATCGCCCCGAGCGCCGCGGTGGGGTCGACCACGCCGGGCATCTCCACCAGCGACCGCAACGCCACCAGCAGCGCCGTGGCCTCGGTGGACGTCAGCCGCAACGGCCGGTCGATCCCGGCGGTGAAGGTGACGACGATGCTGTCCTCGGAGAACGAGAGGTCGATCAGGTCGCCGGGACCGTAGCCGGGCAGCCCGCACACCCACAGCTGGTTCAGGTCGTCCATGATCTGCTTCGGGGTGACCCCGAGATCGCGGGCGGCCTCGGCGGCGCTGATCCCCGGATGGGCCGTGAAGTACGGCACCAGGTTCAGCAGCCGGGTCAACCGCCCGGACAGTCGTGTGCTCATCGGCTCTCCCCCCGGTCGGCACCGCCACCGCTGTTCGAGACGGCACCGCCGCCGCTGTTCGAGACGGCACCGCCGCCGCTGTTCGAGACGGCACCGACGGTGGCCGTCGTGGTGGTGGCCAGCACCCGGGTGAGGATGCGGCGCACCTCCGCGCGCAGTTCCGGCGGGTCGAGCACCAGCGCGTCGGCGCCCTGCCCGGCGATCACCCGCCCGATCCACTCCCACGACCGCACCGGCACGTCGAGGACGGTGCCGGGACGGTCGCCGACCGCGCGGCGCTCGTGCTCGGTGCCGAGCCGGCGCAGTTCGAACGCGCGCCCGTCCGCGACCCATACGCGGGCATGCCCGGTCACGTCGCCGGAGGTGGTGGCGGTCAGGGCGTGTGCCCGCAGGTCCACCCCGTCGGGGATCCGCACGGCCCCGGCGGGGCCGAACGCGGTGACGTCGTCGTCGATGCGGGAGAGCCGGAAGGTGCGCGGCGCCCCCCGGTCCCGGTCGAACCCCACCAGGTACCAGCGGCCGTGCACGGTGACCACGCCCCACGGTTCGACGGTGCGCTCGGTCCACGGGTCGGTCGGGGAACTGCGGTGCCGGAAGCGCACCGCGCGGCGCGTGTCGACGGCGGCGAGCACCTGCCCCAGCACCGGCTCGGAGCCGCGGCTGCGGGTCGGCATCGCGGTGATCGCGCCCGCCGGGTCGGCATCGACCTGCACCCCCGCGGCGCGCAGCTTGAGCAGCGCGCCCTGCGCCGCGGAGGTGAGCTCCGGCGACTCCCACAGCGCCGCCGCCACCGCGACGGCGGCCGCCTCGGCGCTGGTCAGCTCGATCTCGGGCAGTTCGTAGGCGTCGCGGTTGATGCGGTAGCCCTCGACGGTGGAGAACCGCGACGGCATGCCGGTCTCGAGCGGGATGCCCAGGTCGCGCAGCTCGTTCTTGTCGCGTTCGAACATGCGGCTGAACGCTTCGTCGCTGCCCGATTCGTCGTATCCGGCGACGGAGGCGCGGATCTTCTCGGCGGTGAGGAACTGGCGGGTGGACAGCAGGCAGATGACCAGGTTCACCAGCCGCTCGACTTTGGAATTCGCCACGCGGTGCAGCCTAATCCCCCGCCCGCCGGCCGACCCGGTTACCGGACGCGGACGACCCGCGGCACGCTACATCGAGGCGATGAGCCGTTCGACGCGCTCGTCGACGGAGCGGAACGGGTCCTTGCACAGCACCGTGCGCTGCGCCTGGTCGTTGAGCTTGAGGTGCACCCAGTCCACGGTGAAGTCCCGGCCGGCGTCCTGCGCGGCGGCGATGAAGTCGCCGCGCAGCTTCGCCCGGGTGGTCTGCGGCGGGGTGTGCACGGCCGCGTCGACGGACTCGTCGTCGGTCAGCCGCGCCGCCAGCCCCTTGCGCTGGAGCAGATCGAACACCCCGCGCCCGCGCTTGATGTCGTGGTACGCCAGATCCAGCTGGGCGATCTTCGGGTCGGACAGCTCCAGGTCGTAGCGGTCCTGGTAGCGCTGGAACAACTTGCGTTTGATCACCCAGTCGATCTCGGTGTCCACCTTCGCGAAGTCCTGCGACTCGACCGCGTCGAGCACCCGGCCCCACAGATCCACCACCTGCTCGACGTGCGGATCGGGTTCGCGGGTGCGCAGGTACTCCACCGCCCGGCCGTGGTACTCGCGCTGGATGTCGAGGGCGCTGGCCTGCCGGCCCCCGGCCAGGCGCACCGGCCGCCGCCCGGTCAGGTCGTGGCTGACCTCCCGGATGGCCCGGATCGGGTTGTCGAGGGCGAAGTCGCGGAACGCCACGCCGGCCTCGATCATCTCGAGCACCAGCGACGCGGAGCCGACCTTGAGCATCGTGGTGGGCTCGGACATGTTCGAGTCGCCGACGATCACGTGCAGCCGCCGGTACTTCTCGGCGTCGGCGTGCGGCTCGTCGCGGGTGTTGATGATCGGCCGGGACCGGGTGGTCGCCGACGACACGCCCTCCCAGATGTGCTCGGCGCGCTGCGACAGGCAGTAGGTCGCGGCCTTGGGGGTCTGCAGCACCTTCCCGGCGCCGCAGATCAGCTGCCGCGTCACCAGGAACGGCAGCAGCACGTCCGAGATGCGGGAGAACTCCCCGGCCCGCACCACGAGGTAGTTCTCGTGGCAGCCGTAGGAGTTGCCGGCCGAGTCGGTGTTGTTCTTGAACAGGTAGATGTCGCCGCCGATGCCTTCCTCGGCGAGGCGCTGTTCGGCGTCGATCAGCAATTCCTCGAGCACCCGCTCCCCGGCGTGGTCGTGCTCGACGAGCTGGAGGAGGTCGTCGCACTCGGCGGTCGCGTACTCCGGGTGCGAACCCACGTCCAGGTACAGGCGCGCCCCGTTGCGGAGGAACACGTTCGAGCTGCGGCCCCAGGACACCACCCGACGGAACAGATACCGGGCGACCTCGTCGGGGCTCAGCCGCCGGTGCCCGTGGAAGGTGCACGTGACGCCGAACTCCGTCTCGATGCCCATGATTCGTCGCTGCACACTTCGACAGTACCGCGCGGAACCACCGAGCATGAGCCGCAACGAGATTACGGTTGTACCCGTGATCTTCGCTCCCGCCCCGCTGACGCGCCTGGACCGGTCCCTGTTCGCCGGCAGCGCCGCCCTGCGTCCCTCCCCCGCCGACCCCGTGCTGCGGGGCCTGAGCCGCGCCGCCGACCACGGTCGGCTGTGGATGAGCTGCGCGGCGGCGTGCGCCGCGATCGGCGGCCGGCCCCGCCGCGGCGCCGTCCGCGGCATGCTGGCGCTGGCCGGGGCCAGTGCCCTGGCCAACGGGGTGCTCAAGCCGCTGCTGCCGCGCCGCCGGCCCCCGGCCCGGCAGGACGGCCCGCTGCGCCGCTCGCTGCCGACGCCGCGCTCGTCGTCGTTCCCGTCCGGGCATTCGGCGTCGGCGGCGGCGTTCACCACCGGGATGGCCCTCGAATCCCCGGTGACGGGGGCGTTGCTCGCGCCGGTGGCCGCGGCGGTCGCCTACTCCCGGGTGCACACCGGGGTGCACTGGCCGGCCGACGTGGTCACCGGCGTCGCCGTCGGTGCGGCGGTGGCCCTGGCCACGCGCCGCTGGTGGGCGGTGCGCCCCGACGAGCCCGCCCGGCTGGGCCCGCCCGGCCCGGCCCCGGCCCTGCCGCAGGGCCGGGACCTGCTGGTGCTGGTCAACCCCGGCGCCGGCCGCGACGACGACGCGGGCGTGATCGCGGCGGCGCTGCCCCAGGCACGGGTGGTCACCCTCGACCCGGACGAGGAGTTCACCGCCCAGCTGGACCGGTTCGTCGCCGAGCACACCCCCGCAGCGCTCGGCGTCCACGGCGGGGACGGCACCGTGCGAGCCGCGGCGAGCGCGGCCGTCGCGCACGGGCTGCCGCTGGCGGTGTTCCCGGGCGGCACCCTGAACCACTTCGCCCGCGACGCCGGGCTGCTCGACCTGGAGCAGACCGTGCGCGCGGTCGAGCGGGGGCAGGCGCTGCGGGTCGACCTCGGCCGGGTGTGGGTGGACGGCACCGGCCCGGACGGTACCGACCGGTCCGGCCCGGACGGTGCCGACCGGGGTGGACACGTGTTCGTCAACACCGCCAGCGTGGGCGGCTATCCGGACTCGGTGCGGCTGCGTGAGCGGTGGGAGCCGAGGATCGGCAAGTGGCCGGCCGCGGCGGCGGCGCTGGCCGCGGTCCTCGCGACCGCGAGCCCGCTGCGGGTGTCGCTGGACGGGGTGCCCACCGCGGTGTGGTTGCTGTTCGTCGGCAGCGGCCGGTACGCGCCGGACGACCGGGTGCCGATGTCACGGCCCCGCATCGACACCGGCACCCTGGACGTGCGGTATCTGCGGGCCGACCTGCACTGGTCGCGGACCCGGCTGCTCGCGGCCGCGGTCACCGGCAGCCTCGCCGGATCCCCGATCCACGTGCGGCGCGAAGCGCCGGCGCTGTCGGTGCGGGTGCGCAGCGGCCGGGTCGCCCTGGCCACCGACGGTGAGGTGCTCGCCGAGGGCGCGCTGTTCGAGTTCCGCAGCGTCCCCGGCGAGCTCACCCTCTACCGGCCCCTCGATCAGGAACCCTGAACGGGCCCCGACCCGTCCGGCCCGGTGGTGCCGGTGTCGTCGCCGGACCGCTCGCCGGTGCCGGGCAGCAACTGGTCGAGCGCGGCGCCGGTGATGCGGCGGAACGCGCGACGAGGGCGCGGCTTCTCGAGCACCGCCACCTCGAGCTCGGCGCGGCCGAGCACCCGGGTGCCGATCTCGGCCCCGGCGGCGGGCACCTGCTGCAGCGCCTGCACCGCGACCTGCACCGCCTCGGCGAGGGACAGACCCGGCCGGTACGACTCGCGCAGGGCGGTGGCGATGGGTTCGGTGTGCCCGCCCATCACCACGAACTGCGGTTCGTCGACGATCGAGCCGTCGTAGGTGATGCGATACAGCTGCGCGGTGTCGGCGGAGTCGGCGCGGCCGACCTCGGCGACGCAGATCTCCACCTCGTACGGCTTGGGCTGCTCGGTGAAGATGGTGCCCAGGGTCTGCGCGTACGCGTTGGCCAGCGACCGCACGGTCACGTCGCGCCGGTCGTAGGAGTAGCCGCGCATGTCGGCGTGCACGATCCCGGCGCGCCGCAGGTTCTCGAACTCGTTGTACTTGCCGACCGCGGCGAACCCGATGCGGTCGTAGAGCTCGCTGACCTTGTGCAGCGCCTTCGACGGGTTCTCGGCAACGAACACCACCCCGTCGGCGTAGATCAGCACGACCACGCTGCGGCCCCGCGCGATGCCCTTGCGCGCCAGTTCCGAGCGATCGCGCATGATCTGCTCGGCGGACGCATAGTACGGCAGCGTCACTGCGCACCTCCCTGCCCGTGCTCGGCGACGGTGCGGTCCGCGACCACGGTGCGGGCCAGCGCCGACAAGGTCTGCTCCGGCACCTCGGTGGCGCCGTCGGCGGTGATGACCACCGCGGTGGGATAGATGCCGCGGGTGGTGTCCGGGCCGCCGGTGGCGGTGTCGTCGTCGGCCGCGTCGTAGAGCGCCTCGACGACGGTGCGCAGCGCGGCCGCCTCGTCGGCGTCGGCGCGGTAGAGCTTCTTCAGCGACGACTTGGCGAACAGCGATCCCGAGCCCACCGCGTGGTAGCCGGCGCGCTCCTCGTAGCGGCCCCCGACCACGTCGTAGGACACGATCCGGCCGGCGCGCTGCGGTTCCGGGGCCTCGAGGTCGTAGCCGACCAGCAGCGGCACCACCGCCAGGCCCTGCATCGCGGCCCCGAGGTTGCCGCGCACCATCGACGACAGCCGGTTGGCCTTGCCGTCGAAGGTCAGCGGCACACCCTCGATCTTCTCGTAGTGTTCGAGCTCGACCGCGAACAGGCGCACGAGTTCGATGGCCAGGCCGGCGGTGCCGGCGATACCGGCCGCGGAGTAGCTGTCGGTGACGAACACCTTCTCCACGTCGCGGCTGGCGACCATGTTGCCCATGGTGGCGCGCCGGTCACCGGCGATGAGCACGCCGCCGGCGAACGTCACGGCGACGATCGTGGTGCCGTGCGGGGCGATGTCCGCGTCGGCGCCCCGCAGCCCGGGACGGTTCTCCGGCAGCAGTTCCGGCGCATGCATGCGCAGGTGGTCGGAGAACGAGGACAGCGGGGAACCGAACGGCATGCGCGGCGGGTGGACGGGGAACGGGATCGGCGAACGCTCCGCTGTCACTGGCCGCCCTTCTGCACGTACGCACGCACGAAGTCCTCGGCGTTCTCCTCGAGCACGTCGTCGATCTCGTCGAGCAGGTCGTCGGTCTCGGCCGCGAGCTTCTCGCGTCGTTCCTGACCGGCACCGCCGTCGCCGACGACCTCGTCGTCGTCGCCTCCGCCACCGCGTGTGGTCCGCTCCTGAGCCATAGCGGTCGACCTCCTCGTTCGTTCGTGGGGCCCGCTCCGGCCTCGGCCGGTGCGAGCTCCGACTGCTCGGACCTCCACCCTACCGAGCAGATGCGACACTCCGCGCGACTACGCGCGTGTCGCGCCCGCCCGGACGGGTCAGCTGGTCAGTTCGTCGACCAGTTGGGCCGCCGAATCCACCGAGTCGAGCAGCTTGCCGACGTGCGCGCGGCTGCCCCGCAGCGGCTCGAGGGTGGGGATGCGCACCAGGGATTCGCCGCCGAGGTCGAAGATCACCGAGTCCCAGCTGGCGGCGGCGATGTCGGCGCCGAACCGGCGCAGGCACTCGCCGCGGAAGAACGCGCGGGTGTCCGACGGCGGGGTGTGCACCGCGTCGAGCACATCCTGCTCGGCGACCAGGCGCTCCATCGAGCCGCGGGCGACGAGCCGGTTGTACAGGCCCTTGTCCAGCCGCACGTCGGAGTACTGCAGGTCCACCAGGTGCAGCCGCGGCGCCGACCACGCCAGGCCCTCCCGGTTCCGGAAGCCCTCGAGCAGGCGCAGCTTGGCCGGCCAGTCCAGCAGGTGCGCGCACTCCATGGGGTCGCGTTCGAGCAGGTCGAGGATTATCGCCCACTTGTCGAGGATGTCGCGCACCCGCTTGTCGTCGGTGCCGTCGTGGAACTTCGCGACGCGCTCGTGGTAGATCCGCTGCAACGCCAGGCCGGTCAGCTCACGGCCGTCGGTCAGGGCGACGGTCTTGCGCAGCGTGGGGTCGTGGCTGATGTGGTGCACGGCGGTGACCGGCCGGGCCAGCTGCAGGTCCGACAGGTCCACCCCGGCCTCGATCAGGTCCAGCACCAGCGCAGTGGTGCCGACCTTGAGGTAGGTCGACATCTCGGCGAGGTTGGCGTCGCCGATGATCACGTGCAGGCGTCGGTACTTGTCGGCGTCGGCGTGCGGCTCGTCGCGGGTGTTGATGATGCCGCGTTTGAGGGTGGTCTCGAGCCCGACCTCGACCTCGATGTAGTCGGCGCGCTGGGACAGCTGGAATCCGGCCTCGTCGCCGGACTGGCCGATGCCGACCCGGCCGGAACCGGTGATCACCTGCCGGGAGACGAAGAACGGGGTCAGCCCGGCCACCACCGCCGAGAACGGGGTGTCGCGGGCCATGAGGTAGTTCTCGTGGGTGCCGTACGAGGCACCCTTGCCGTCGACGTTGTTCTTGTACAGCTGCAGGCGCGGCGCGCCGGGCACGCTCGAGGCGTGCCGGGCGGCGGCCTCCATCACCCGTTCGCCGGCCTTGTCCCAGATCACCGCGTCGAGGGGGTCGGTGACCTCCGGCGCCGAGTATTCGGGGTGGGCGTGGTCGACGTACAGCCGGGCGCCGTTGGTGAGGATCATGTTGGCGGCGCCGACCTCGTCGGCGTCGATGACGGGGGCCGGACCGTTGAAGCGGCCCAGGTCGAATCCGCGGGCGTCGCGCAGTGGGGATTCGACCTCGTAGTCCCAGCGGGTGCGCTTGGCGCGCGGCACCCCCTCGGCGGCCGCGTACGCCAGGACCGCCTGGGTGGACGTGAGGATCGGGTTCGCTGTGGGCTCGTTGGGTGAGGAGATCCCGTACTCGACCTCGATGCCGATGATCCGCTGCATGACGTCGAGATTAGGTGATCGGTGCCGGTCCGGCCGGGCCGGGCGGGGCGGGCGGACCGGGGCGGGCGGCGGACGGGGCGACGGCGGCGTCGAGATACTCGACCGAGCCGGTCGCGCGCAGGACCGTGCGGACGCCGGGCGGCGCCCACCGCACGGCCGGGTCGCGGCCGAGCACGGGGTCGACGAGGTCGATGCGGCGGCCGCGGGTGTGCAGGGTGCAGCCGCCGGCGGCGAGGACGTTGCGCACCCAGTCGGTGCGGGGGCCGTAGGTCAGGGCGATGCGGTAGCCGCCGTCGCGACCGAACACCAGCACCGGGGTGCGGTAGCGGCGCCCGGAACGCCGGCCGCGGTGCTCGATCACCGCCGTCAGCGGTAGGTGTCCGGCCACCGGCCGGGCGAGCCGGTTGGTGACGACCCTGTTGAACCGGGCCAGGGCGCGGGGCAGCGGCACGGTCAGCCTCCTGCCGGTCGCGTCGCACGCCGGTGGGGCCGCCGCGGGACGCGGCGACCCCACCGGCGCGGCGTCACAGGTACTGGCCCGTGTTCGACTCGGTGTCGATCGCCCGGCTGGCGCTGGCGTTCTTGCCGGTGACCAGGGTGCGGATGTAGACGATGCGTTCGCCCTTCTTGCCGGAGATCCGGGCCCAGTCGTCCGGGTTGGTGGTGTTGGGCAGGTCCTCGTTCTCGGCGAACTCGTCGACGATGGAGTCGAGCAGGTGCTGCACCCGCAGACCGGGCGCGCCGGTCTCGAGTACCGACTTGATCGCGTACTTCTTGGCGCGGTCGACGATGTTCTGGATCATCGCGCCGGAGTTGAAGTCCTTGAAGTACAGGACCTCCTTGTCGCCGTTGGCGTACGTCACCTCGAGGAAGCGGTTCTCCTCGCTCTCGGCGTACATCCGGTCGACGACCCGTTCGATCATGGCGCGCACGCACGCCCCGCGGTGCCCGCCGAACTCGGCGAGGTCGTCGGCGTGCACCGGCAGTCCCTCGGTGAGGTACTTGGAGAAGATGTCCAGCGCCGCCTCGGCGTCGGGCCGCTCGATCTTGATCTTCACATCGAGTCGGCCGGGCCGCAGGATCGCCGGGTCGATCATGTCCTCGCGGTTGGACGCGCCGATCACGATGACGTTCTCGAGACCCTCGACGCCGTCGATCTCGGACAGCAGCTGCGGCACCACCGTGGTCTCGACATCCGACGACACACCGGAGCCGCGGGTGCGGAAGATCGAGTCCATCTCGTCGAAGAACACGATCACCGGCGTGCCTTCGGAGGCCTTCTCGCGGGCCCGCTGGAAGATCAGCCGAATGTGGCGTTCGGTCTCGCCGACGAACTTGTTGAGCAGCTCGGGGCCCTTGATGTTGAGGAAGTAGGACTTCGCTTCCTTCGAATCCTCGCCGCGGGCCTCGGCGATCTTCTTGGCCAGCGAGTTGGCGACGGCCTTGGCGATGAGGGTCTTGCCGCAGCCGGGCGGGCCGTACAGCAGCACGCCCTTGGGCGGGCGCAGCGCGTACTCACGGAACAGGTCCTTGTGCAGGAACGGCAGTTCCACCGCGTCGCGGATCTGCTCGATCTGCCGGCCGAGGCCACCGATGTCGTTGTAGTCGACGTCGGGAACCTCCTCGAGGACGAGGTCCTCGACCTCGGCCTTGGGGATGCGCTCGAAGGCGTAGCCGGCCTTGCTGTCGACCAGCAGCGAATCACCCGGCCGCAGCTTGAACGACGGCTCGGCGTCCTCGCTCACCTCGACGGTGCCGGCCGCCGCGGCGGCCGCGGCGGCGAGCGGCGCGGCCAGCCACACGATGCGCTCCTCGTCGGCGTGTCCGACGACGAGGGCGCGGGTGCCGTCGTCGAGGACCTCGCGCAGGGTGGTGATCTCTCCGACCCGCTCGAATCCGCCGGCTTCGACGACGGTCAGCGCCTCGTTCAACCGGACCGTCTGGCCGGAGACGAAACCATCGGGTTCGAGGTTCGGGGACACCGTGACCCGCATCTTGCGGCCGGAGGTGAACACGTCCACGGTCTGATCGTCGTAGATGCCGAGCAGCACCCCGTAGCCGCTGGGGGGCTGACCGAGCCGGTCGACTTCCTCGCGCAGGGTGATCAGCTGCTGGCGCGCCTCCTTGAGCGTGTCCATCAGCTTGCCGTTGCGCACGGTCAGGGAGTCGATCCGGGCCTCGAGGTCACGGACCTGTTCGGACGGTTCGACGAGCCGCCGCCGCAGGGCGGTCGCCTCGGCGCGCAGCGCTTCGAGTTCTTGTGCCGCCGCAACCGAATCCGGGTTCTCTGTCGAGCTCATGTGCGACTCCCTCCACTATCGGTCTTTCCACGCTACCGGCAGACGGCCGACTGTGTGGTGCGACGCGAAATCGGCATGCTGCGAATGCGTGTCGGACTCCTCACGGCCGCGGGCCCGAATCCCCGATACCGATGTTAGCCTTGCCTTTCTCTCTGCCGGGTCGAAAGGATTCCCGTGACCACTCGCACCAGACGGGCCGCTGCCGCCGTCGCCGTCGCCGCACTGACCGCGCTGCCCGCCTGCGCCGCCGACGACTCCGCCGGTGGGTCGCCCACATCCTCCGCCGCGACGACGTCCGCGGCCGACCCCGCCGCCGCGGCAACCGAGGGCGAGCTCGAAGCGGTACTGACGACGTTCTTCGACCCGGCGGTGTCGGCGGCGGACAAGGCCGTGGTGGTCGAGGACGGCGACGACCGAGGCGCGCTGCTCGAGCAGTTCAACGGGGTGCTCGCCGGCTACCCGCTCACCGCCGACGTCGAGTCCGTGAACGCCGTCGACGACGACACGGTCTCGGCAACCGTGCAGGTCACCGGTCCGCACGGCGGCGCCCCGATGCCGCTGACGTTCGAGCGGGAGGACGGCACCTGGCGGCTGGCGGACGAGAGCACCTGCCAGGTCCTGGCGATGGGGTCGCTGAACTGCTCGTGACCGGGGCGGCTCGGCCGCCGTGCGGACCGGAGCGGTCAGCCCTTGCTGGGCCGGCGCTGCGGCTTCGGTGTGACGGTGCCCTCGGCGAGGCGGCGGGCGCTGACCAGGAACGCGGTGTGCCCCTGCATCCGATGCTCCGGACGCACGGCCAGGCCGACCACGTGCCAGCCGCGCACCATCGACTCCCACGACCGCGGTTCGGTCCAGCAGGTCTGCTCACGCAGCGCCTCGACCACCTTCGACAGCTGAGTCACCGTCGCCACGTACACGATCAGCACCCCACCAGGTACCAGCGCCTTCGCCACCGTCGGCAGCGCGTCCCAGGGGGCCAGCATGTCCAGCACCACCCGGTCGACCGGACCGTGCCGGTCGAGGTCGTAGTCCGCGACGTCGCCCACCGTGAGATCCCAGTTCCCGGGACGCTCCCCGAAGAACGTCTCGACGTTGCGCACCGCGTGCTCGGCGTGGTCGTCGCGCACCTCGTAGGAGATCACCCGGCCGGTCGGCCCCACGGCCCGCAGCAGCGAACAGGTCAGCGCACCCGAACCGGCGCCCGCCTCGAGCACCCGGGCGCCGGGGAACACGTCGCCCTCGTGCACGATCTGCGCGGCGTCCTTGGGGTAGATCACCTGCGCCCCGCGCGGCATGGACAGCACGTAATCGGTCAGCAGCGGCCGCAGCGCCAGGTAGGGGGTGCCGTTGGTGGAGGTGACGACGCTGCCCTCGTCCGTGCCGATGAGCGCGTCGTGCAGGATGCCGCCGCGGTGGGTGTGGAACTCCTTGCCCGCCTCGAGCACCACCGTGTACTTGCGGCCCTTGGCGTCGGTGAGCTGCACCCGGTCACCGACCTCGAACGGTCCGCTGCGCCCGAGTCCACCTGCTGCCATCGCCGTATCCACCTTCGTCCGCTCCGCCGGTACCGACACCGTGTCGGTCCCGGGCCATACCCTGCCAGGTGTGAGCACAGCCGCGACGACGCCCCCCACCGACGACCGGCCCGCGGCCCCGCGGACGCCAGCGCTGTCGCCGTCGCGCGCCGCCGACTTCAAACGCTGTCCGCTGCTGTACCGGTTCCGGGCGATCGACCGGATCCCCGAGGTCCCGTCGCGGGCCCAGCTGCGCGGCAGCGTCGTCCACGCAGCCCTCGAGGCGTTGTTCGCGCTGCCGGCCGCCGAGCGGCGGCCCGGACCCGCCGGCGAGCTGGTGGCACCGGCGTGGCAGCGGCTGCTCGAGGAGGCACCCGACCTCGCCGACGTGATCGGCCCGGGCGAGCGCGACCGGTTCCTCACCGAGGCCCGCGCCCTCGTCGCCCGCTACTTCGCACTCGAGGATCCCACCGGGTTCACCCCGCAAGCGTGCGAGCTGCGCGTGGAAACCGAACTGGACGACGGGCTGCGGCTGCGGGGCTTCGTCGACCGGATCGACATCTCCCCCCAGGGGCTGGTGCGCGTGGTCGACTACAAGACCGGCCGGGCACCCCGCGAGACCGGCGAGGCGGCGGCGCTGTTCCAGCTGAAGTTCTACGCGCTGATGGTGCTGCGCACCCGCGGGGTGGTGCCGGCGCGGCTGCGGCTGCTGTACCTGGCGGACGGACAGGTGCTCGACTACACCCCCGACGGGGACGAACTGCGCCGCTTCGAGGGCACCGTGCGCGCCCTCTGGGCGGCCGTGCGCACCGCGACCGACGCACGGGACTTCCAGCCCAACCCGGGGCCGCTGTGCCGGTGGTGCGATCATCGGGTGCGGTGCCCGGCATTCGGCGGCACCGCCCCGCCCTATCCGGGCCGGCCGGACGAGCCCGCCGGCGCGGCCCGTCCAGAGGAGGAAACGAGCGAGTGAGCGACGCGGCGTACTTCGTGCCGATCGACGGCGGCCCCGGCGACGGGGGCACTGCCGTCGAACGGTTTCGGCCCACCGCCCATACGGTCAGCACGTGGGCACCGACGATGCAGCACGGCGCCCCGCCGTCGGCGCTGCTGGCCCGCGCCCTCGAACGCTGCGGCCGCCGCCCCGACGCCCGACTGACCCGCATCTGCGTCGAACTGCTCGGCCCGGTGCCGCTGACCGAGATCGAGGTCCGCACCCGCATCGACCGCCCCGGCCGCAAGGTCGAACTCGTCGTCGCCGAGCTGTGGGCCGCCGGCCCGGACGGCACCCCCCGAGCGGTGGCCCGTGGCACCGCCTGGCGCATGCAGACCGCCGACCTGCCCGAGGTCGCCCACGCCGCGGACGCGCCGCTGCCGCCGCCGGCGCAGGGCGTCGTCGAACACCCCGGCTCGGCGTTCTGGCAGACCGGATTCGTGCGCACCCTGGACTGGCGCACGATCACCCCGATCGGGGCGCCGGGGCCGTCGGCGGCGTGGCTGCGCACCGACCTGGCGCTCGTCGAGGGCGAGGCCCCGACCCCGGTCGAGCGGCTGTTCACCGTCGCCGATGTCGCCAACGGCGTCGGTTCCAAACTCGACCCCGCCGTCTGGACCTTCCTCAACACCGACCTGACGGTGCACCTGTTCCGGGAACCGGTCGGCGAGTGGGTCGGCATCAGCGCCGAGACGTCCACCGGCCCGGACGGGGTGGGCATGACCGCCGGGGTGCTGTACGACGAGGACGGCGCCGTCGGACGGATCGCGCAAACCGTGCAGGTCCGCCCCCGCTGACCCCGCCGCGGGCACCGATCACCGGGCGGGCGCCGGCGGACCGTGCCACACTCGACCGGACATTTCGGTCGGCACCAAGGGGAGGACGACATGCCCGCGACCGGTCCCCACCGCAGAGCCCGCGCCGCCACCGCCGCGCTGCGCACGGCACCGTGGTGGACGTCCGTGCTCCTCGGACTCGTCTGCCTGCTGCTCGGCCTGCTGCTCACGACGAGACCGCTGACCTCACTGTCCGCGCTGGGCCTGCTCATCGGCCTGGCCGCGATCACCGCCGGCACCGCCGACCTGCTCGCCGCGTACCGCTCCCACGCCGGGGCGGTGGCGACCGCCACCGCCCTCGCCTGGATCGGGTTCGGCATCGCCGTCCTCGCCTGGCTCGGCCGGGCCCTGGATCTGCTCGCCCCCGCCGTCGCGCTCGCCCTCGTCGTCGGCGGCGCCCTGCGTCTGGTCCGCGCCGCCCGCGGCGACCTCGACGAGCGACTCACCACCGCAGTCCTCGGCCTCGCCGACATCGTGTTCGGTGTCCTCGCCTGGCGCTGGCCCGACGTCACGGTCCTCGTCGTCGCCTTCCTGTTCGGCATCCGCACCGTGTTCTTTGGCCTCGCCCGCATCGGCGACGGACTCGCCGCCCTCGACGACCGCACCCCCGGACCCACCCCGACGGCGCCCCGCCGCACCCCGGCCCGGTACCGGCGACCGGCCGTGGCGGTTCTCGCGCTGCTCGTGGCCGTCGCCGCAGCCGGCGTGGCGGTCCGCCTGCGCGCCGGCTCCCCCGTCGTCGACGCGTTCTACACCGCACCGCACCGGATGCCCGATCATCCCGGCGCGCTGCTGCGCGCCGAACCGTTCACCCGCGCCGTCCCCGACGGCGCCGAGGCCTGGCGCATCCTCTACACCACCACCCGCGACGACGACCAGCCCGCCGTGGCCAGCGCCCTGGTCGTGGTCGCGAAGAACGCCCCGCCCGGACCTCGACCGGTGATCGCCTGGGCCCACGGGACCACCGGTTTCGCCGAACCCTGTGCGCCCACCCTCCTCGACGACCCGCTCGGCGCCGGCGCCCTGCCCGCCGAGTCCGCGCTCCTCGACCGCGGCTGGGCCCTGGTGGCCACCGACTACGTCGGCCTGGGCACCGCAGGCCCGCACCCGTACCTGATCGGGCAGGGCGAAGGACGCTCGGTGCTCGACGCTGTGCGTGCGGCCCACCACCTCGACCACTTCGACCTCGCCGACCGCACCGTCGTCTGGGGGCACTCCCAGGGCGGGCACGCGGCCCTGTGGGCGGGGCTGCTCGCCCCCACCTACGCCCCGGACACACCCGTCGCCGGGATCGCCGCGATGGCCCCCGCCAGCGACACCGTCGCGCTGACCACCGGACTCGACACCGTTCCCGGCGGCAGCGTGTTCGCCTCGTACGTCCTCGCCGCCTACACCGCGGTCTACGACGACGTCGACGGCGACACCTACGTCGGGCCCGCCGCCCGCACCCTCGTGCGCGAGATGGCGACAAGGTGCCTGTCCGAACCCGCCGTCTACGTCTCGGTCCTGTCGGCACTCTCGCTCAGTCGCGACCGGTCCGTGCTGCGCACCGACCCCACCACCGGACCCCTCGGCCGCCGCCTCGCGGAGAACGTCCCCACCGGCACGACGGCCGTGCCCGTCCTGCTCGCGCAGGGCGCCACCGATTCCCTCGTCACCGCCGCCGTGCAGGACGGCTACGTGCGCGACCGCTGCGCCGAGAACTGGGCCCTGGACTACCGCAGCTATCCCGGCCGGGACCACCTCGGGCTCGTCGCCGAGGACTCCCCGCTCGTACCCGAACTACTCACCTGGACCGAACAGCGTCTCGCCGGCATCGCCGCCCCCGGCACCTGCCCCGGGCGCTGACGCGCCGGACGCTCGGCCGCGGCTACTCGGCGCCGCGCATCGCGCGGCACGACCGGATGTCCGTTGCCAGGATCGCCCGCGCCCCGATCTCGGCGAGCCGATCCATCACCGCGTTGTGACCCTTGCGCGGCACCATCGCCCGCACCGCCACCGACGAGTCGTCGGCGAGCGGTGAGATCGTCGGCGACTCCAGACCGGGAGTGATCTGCACCGCCTCGTCGAGAACCGGCTTGGGGCAGTCGTAGTCGAGCATCACGTACTGCTGCGCGAACACCACGCCCTCGATGCGGGCGACGAGCTGGTTGCGCGCCGAATCGCCGCGGCTCGCGCCCTCCTGCTCGATCAGCACGCCCTCCGAGTCGCACAGCGACTCCCCGAACGCCACCAGATCGTGCTGGCGCAGCGTCCGGCCGGAGCCGACGACGTCGGCGATCGCGTCGGCCACCCCCAGCTGAATGGAGATCTCCACCGCGCCGTCGAGGCGGATGACCGTCGCCTCGATCCCCCGCGCCGTCAGATCACGGCGGACCAGGTTGGGGTACGACGTCGCGATCCGCAGGCCGGCGAGGTCCTCGATCTTCCAGTCCCGGCCCTTCGGCGCCGCGTAGCGGAAGGAGGAGTACCCGAACCCCAGAGCGAGCCGCTCGGTGACCGGCGCCGCCGAATCCAGCGCCAGGTCACGGCCGGTGATGCCCAGATCGAGCTCGCCGGAACCGACGTAGATGGCGATGTCCTTCGGGCGCAGGAAGAAGAACTCGACGTCGTTGACCGGGTCGATAACGGTCAGGTCGCGCGAGTCGGTGCGGCGCCGGTATCCGGCCTCGCGCAGGATTTCGGCGGCGGACTCGGACAGCGAGCCCTTGTTCGGAACTGCGACGCGCAGCATGGACGGTCCTTTCGGCAACGGTGCGAAGAGCAGGGAAGGAAAATGCGGAAGGTCTCGCGGGCACGACGGCCGGCCCCGGGGCGGCTGCCCGACGGCGAGCCGTCACACATGCCCGACGGCGAGCCGTCACAGATGCTTGTAGACGTCCTCGAGCTTCAGACCCCGCCCGACCATCAGCACCTGCACCCAGTACAGCAACTGCGAAATCTCCTCCGCCAGCTGCTCGTCGCTCTGGTACTCGGCGGCGATCCACACCTCGCCGGCCTCCTCGATCACCTTCTTGCCCTGTGCATGGACGCCGGCGTCCAGGGCGGCAACGGTGCCGGACCCCTCGGGACGGGTGACGGCACGCTCGGACAGCTCGGCGAACAGGGAATCGAAGGTCTTCACGGGGGTTCATTGTTTCATGACCGCGGCGTGCTCCCGCACCCAGTGCCGCGACCGCCCCGGGCGCCCGGCCCGGACCGTCAGAACTCGAGGGCGAGGCCGCTGTCGAACCGGCGGCGCCGCCCGGTGCGCGGATCGTCGAACTCGACGGTCCGCGCCAGCAACCGCAGCGGATCCGAGAAATCGTCCGGCGCGCGGCGCCGGAACCGCGGATAGAAGTTGTCCCCGACGATCGGCGCCCCCAGCGAGCTCAGGTGCAGCCGCAGCTGATGGGTGCGCCCGGTCCGCGGATGCAGCCGGTACCGGGCCAGGTCCCCGCGCCGCTCGAGCAGCTCGATCCGCGTCTCGGAGTTCGGCTCGCCGGGCTCCTCCACGGCCGTGAGCTCGCCGTGCCGCTTACGGATCCGGCTGCGCACCGTGCGGGGGAACTCGAGTCCCGGCCGGTACGGGGCGATCGCCTCGTACACCTTGCGCACCCGCTGCCGCTCGAACAGCTGCTGGTACGGCCCCCGCAATCCCGGATCGGTGGTGCACAGCAGCACGCCCGCCGTCATCCGGTCCAGACGGTGCACCGGAACCAGGTCCGGCAGCCCGAGTTCCCGGCGCAGCCGCACCACCACCGTCTCCCGGATGTGCGCGCCCCGCGGGATCGTCGCCAGGAAGTGCGGCTTGTCCACGACGAGGAGCCCCTCGTCGCGGTGCAGGACCGTCACCGGGAACGGCACCGGCACCTCCGGCGGCGGCTCCCGGTAGAAGTACACGAACCGGCCCGGCTGGTACCGGGTCTGCGCGGTCACCGGCCGGCCGTGCTCGTCGACGAGCTCACCGGCCGCGACGTGGCGGTGCCAGTCCTCGCCGGGCTCGGCGCCGCGCAGGAACCCGAGGATCGTGGGGGCGGGATCGGTGACGGGCAGCCGCAGCCGGTCCGGGCCGAGACCGTCGCGTACCGGCAGCGGCGACGCAGCCACCGTCAGGGCCCGACCGGGTCCGGCACGCACGCCTCGCACACCAGGCTCAGCTCCCGGCCGTTGACGTCCGGGTGGTTGCGGTAGCGCGAGGTCGGCGCCCGGCACAGCGTGCACCGGCCCAACACCGCCGCCGCGTCCGAGAACTCGACGTTCGTGCGGCCGTCGAAGACGTACAGCGAACCCTCCCACAGCCCGTCGTCGCCGAACGTCTCCCCGTACCGGACGATGCCGCCGTCGAGCTGATACACCTGCTCGAACCCGCGGTTGCGCATCAACGCGGACAGCACCTCGCAGCGCACCCCGCCCGTGCAGTAGGTCACCACCGGACGTGACTTGAGGTGGTCGTAGCGGCCGCTGTCGAGCACCGACACGAACTCGCGCGTGGTCCCCACATCCGGCACGACCGCCCCGCGGAACCGGCCGATCTCCGCCTCGAACGCGTTGCGCCCGTCGAAGAACACCACCTCGTCGCCGCGCTCGCCGATCAGCTCGTGCAGCCCGTGCGGCGACAGGTGCACCCCACCGCCGACCACCCCGTGCTCGTCGACCTTCAGCTCGTGCGGCGCCCCGAAGGTCACGATCTCCGGCCGTACCCGCACCGACAGGCGCGGAAAATCCCGCCCGGTGCCGTCCGACCACTTGATGTCGGCGTCGGCGAACGGCGCGTACGCGCGGGTGCCGCGCACGTACCGCTTGACGTCGGCGATGTCGCCCCCGACGGTGGCGTTGATGCCGTGCTCGGAGATCAGGATGCGACCGGTGAGATCGTTCGACGCCGCCAGGGTGTGCTGCCACAAGCGGATCGCCTCCGGATCGGCCAGCGGCGTGAACCGGTAGAACAACACGATCTTCGGGATCGCCACCTCAGCACGCCCCCGGCAGGTGCAGCGCGTGCAGGTCCGCGACGGTCAGCCCGTCCAGGGTCTCGCGGAACACCCGCCGCGGCGAGGTCGGCACCTCCGTCAGCGACGGCACCACCAGCACCGTGCAGCCCGCGGCCTCCGCCGCCGCCGCCCCGGTGGGCGAGTCCTCCACCGCCAGGCACTGCGCCGGCTCGAGCCCCAGCAGCTGCGCCGCCCGCAGGTACGGAGCCGGATCCGGCTTGCCGGCCGGCACCTCGTCGCCGCACACCGAATGGTCGAAGTGCTCGCGCCCGAGCGTGTCCAGGGCGAACTCGCACAACGTCCGGTCGGTGTTGGTGACCAGCGCCGACCCGAGCCCGGCGGCGCGCACGGCCCCCAGCGTCCGACGCGCCCCGGGCCGCCACGGCAGCCCCTGCGCGAACAGCTCCCCCATGCGCCCGTACAGCCACGTCTTCGCCGCGGCCAGGGCGTCGGGATCCGGTTCGAGGTCCAGCGACGCGAACACCGTCCGCAATGCGAACGCGCTCGACGCCCCGATCGTCGCCCGCCGTGTCTCGTCCGCCATCGGCCCGCCCAGGCGCAGCGACAGCTCCCGGATCCCGATGTCCCACAGCGTTTCCGATTCGAGCAGGGTGCCGTCCATGTCCCACAGGACGGCCCGCAGCGTCGACGTGGTCACCGCACTAGACATTGAAGTACTTCGCCTCCGGGTGATGCAGGACGAACGCGTCGGTGGACTGCTCCGGATGCAGCTGCAGCTCCTCCGACAGCTCCACCCCGATCCGGCCCGGTTCGAGCAGCTCGACCAGCTTGACGCGGTCCTCGAGATTCGGGCACGCCCCGTACCCGAACGCGAACCGCGCCCCGCGGTAGCCGAGCTTGAAGAACTCGGCCACGTCCGCCGGATCCTCCTCGGCCAGGGTGTGGCCGCCGGCGAGCACCAGCTCCTCTCGGACCCGCCGATGCCAGTACTCGGCCAGCGCCTCGGTCAGCTGCACACCGATGCCGTGCACCTCCAGATAGTCCCGGTAGGAGTTCGACGCGAACAACTCGTTCGCGAAGTCCGCGATCGGCTGCCCCATCGTCACCAGCTGGAACGGCAGCACGTCCACCTGCCCCTCGGCCCGCGCATCCGCCCGCGACCGCACGAAGTCGGCGATGCACAGGAACCGGCCGCGCTGCTGCCGCGGATACGTGAACCGGTAGCGCTCGGCGGCATCCGGATGCGGCTCCGCCAGCACCACCACGTCGTCGCCCTCCGACACCGCCGGGAAGTACCCGTACACCACCGCAGCGTGCGCCAGGATCCCCTCGGTGGACAGCCGGTCCAGCCAGTACCGCAGCCGCGGCCGGCCCTCGGTCTCCACCAGCTCCTCGTAGGTGGGCCCGTCCCCGGTGCGCTGCCCGCGCAGCCCCCACTGCCCCAGGAACAGCGCCCGCTCGTCGATCAGGCCGGCGTAGTCGGCCAGCGCCACCCCCTTGACCACCCGGGTGCCCCAGAACGGCGGGGTGGGCACCTCGAGGTCGGCGGCCACATCGGAGCGCTCCGGGACCTCGACCGGCGTCTCGGCGGCCTTGCGCTTCTCCGCGATCCGCCGCGACCGCTCGTGCCGGGCCTTGCGCTCGGCGGCCTTCTCCCGCGCCGCGATCGCCTCCGGGCTGTCCGCCGCCGGGCCCTCGCCGCGCTTGACGGCCATGACCCGGTCCATCAGATGCAGGCCCTCGAACGCATCACGCGCGTAGGACACCTGACCCTCGTAGATCTCGGCCAGGTCGTTCTCCACGTAGGAGCGGGTCAGCGCGGCACCCCCGAGCAGCACCGGGAACCGCTCCGCCACCCCGCGATGGTTGAGCTCCTCGAGGTTCTCCTTCATCACCACGGTCGACTTCACCAACAGCCCGGACATGCCGATCACGTCGGCGTTCTTGTCCACCGCCGCGTCCAGGATCGTCGCGATCGGCTGCTTGATGCCGAGGTTGACCACCTCGTAGCCGTTGTTGCTCAAGATGATGTCGACGAGGTTCTTGCCGATGTCGTGCACGTCGCCCTTGACGGTGGCCAGCACGATCCGGCCCTTGCCCTCGTCGCCGGTGGACTCCATGTGCGGCTCGAGATGCGCGACCGCCGCCTTCATCACCTCGGCGGACTGCAACACGAACGGCAGCTGCATCTGCCCCGAGCCGAACAGCTCCCCGACCGTCTTCATCCCCGACAGCAGCGTGTCGTTGATGATCGCCAACGGCGGGGTCGTCTGCATCGCCTCGTCCAGATCCGCCTCGAGCCCGTTGCGCTCGCCGTCGACGATCCGCCGCTCGAGCCGCTCGAACAGCGGCAGCGCGGCCAGCTCCTGCGCGCGGGACTCCCGCGACGACGCCGCCGACACCCCCTCGAACAGCGCCATCAGCTTCTGCAGCGGGTCGTAGCCCTCGCGCCGCCGGTCGTACACCAGATCCAGCGCCGTCTCGCGCTGCTCGTCCGGGATCCGCGCCATCGGCAGGATCTTCGACGCGTGCACGATCGCCGTGTCCAGCCCCGCCTGCACACACTCGTGCAGGAACACCGAGTTCAGCACCTGCCGCGCCGCGGGGTTCAGGCCGAACGACACATTCGAGATGCCCAGGGTGAAGTGCACCCGCGGATGCCGCCGCTTGATCTCGCGGATCGCCTCGATCGTCTCGATGGCGTCCCGGCGGACCTCCTCCTGACCGGTGGAGATCGGGAACGTCAGGGCGTCGACGATGATGTCCTCCTCGCCGAGCCCCCACCTGCCGGTCAGATCCGCGATCAGCCGCTCGGCGATGCGCACCTTGTGCTCGGCGGTGCGGGCCTGGCCCTCCTCGTCGATGGTCAACGCCACCACCGCGGCGCCGTGCTCGACGACGTGCTCCATGATCCGCTCGAACCGCGAACCGGGGCCGTCGCCGTCCTCGTAGTTCACCGAGTTCACCGCGCACCGGCCCCCGAGATGCTCGAGGCCGGCCCGGATCACGTCCGGCTCCGTCGAGTCGATCATGATCGGCAACGTCGACGCCGTCGCCAGCCGGCCCGCCAGGTCCGCCATGTCGACGGCGCCGTCGCGGCCCACGTAGTCCACGTTCAGATCCAGCAGGTGCGCGCCGTCGCGGATCTGGTCCTTCGCGATGTCCAGGCACTTCTGGTGGTCCCCGGCGAGCATCGCCTCCCGGAACGCCTTCGACCCGTTCGAATTGGTGCGCTCCCCGATCATCAGGATCGACGAGTCCTGCTCGAACGGCACCGCCGAGTACAGCGACGACACGCCCGGCTCCGGCCGGGGGCCGCGCTCGGCGCGCTCGGTCGCGTGCACCGCCTCGGCGACCTGCCGGATGTGCTCGGGGGTGGTGCCGCAGCAGCCGCCGACCAGCGCCAGACCGAACTCGGCGACGAATCCGCTCAGCGCCTCCGCCAGCTCTTCCGGCGTCAACGGGTACTCGGCGCCGTTCGCTCCCAGCACCGGCAGGCCCGCGTTCGGCATCACCGACACCGGCAACCGGGCGTGCTTGGACAGATGCCGCAGGTGCTCGCTCATCTCCTCCGGGCCGGTCGCACAGTTCAGCCCGATCAGATCGATGCCCAGGGGTTCGAGCGCCGTCAGGGCCGCCCCGATCTCGCTGCCGAGCAGCATCGTGCCGGTCGTCTCCATCGTCACGTGGGTGACGATCGGGATGCGCCGGCCCGCCCGCTCCATCGCGCGGCGGCTGCCGACGATCGCGGCCTTCGCCTGCAGCAGGTCCTGACAGGTTTCGACGAGGATGGCGTCGGCGCCGCCGTCGAGCATGCCCAGCGCCGACTCGGTGTAGGCGTCGCGCAGCGTGGCGAACGGGGCGTGACCGAGGGTGGGCAGCTTCGTGCCCGGACCCATCGAGCCGAGCACGAACCGGCCCATGCCGTCCGGGCCGGGACCCATCTCGTCGGCCACCTCCCGGGCCAGGCGGGCGCCGCGTTCGGACAGGTCACGGATGCGATCGGCGATGTCGTAGTCGGCGAGATTGGGCAGGTTGCAGCCGAAGGTGTTGGTGGAGACGGCATCCGCCCCGGCCTCGAAGTACGCCCGGTGGATCCCCCGGATGACGTCGGGCCGGGAGTCGTTGAGAATCTCGTTGCACCCCTCGAGGCCGCGGAAGTCGTCCAGACTCAGATCCGCGGCCTGCAACATCGTGCCCATCGCCCCGTCTCCCACGACAACGCGCTGCGAAAGCGCATCGAGCAAGGCAGAGTGCAATGGGGTGGACATGCGTTCCAGACTAGTGGGCGGCCCGTCCGGCTCTCGCCGTAGGCTGGACAGGTGAGTGCAAGCGAGTTCGCCGAGACCCCGGAACCGGACGTGCCGACCCTGCGTGACCCGGTGCTGGTCGCCGCGTTCGAAGGGTGGAACGACGCCGGGGACGCGGCCAGCGGCGCCGTCGAACACCTCGAGCTCATCTGGGACGCCGAACCGTTCGCCGAACTGGACTCCGAGGACTACTACGACTACCAGGTCAACCGCCCCATGGTGCGTCTCGTCGACGGCGTCACCCGCGAGATCGAATGGCCCGCCACCCGCCTGTCGGTGTGCTCACCCCCCGGCAGCGACCGCGACGTGGTGCTGCTGCGCGGCATCGAACCCAACATGCGCTGGCGCAGCTTCTGCGACGCCATCATCGAGCTCGCCGACGAGATCGGCGTGCACACCGTCGTCATCCTCGGCGCCCTGCTCGCCGACACCCCGCACACCCGGCCCGTCCCCGTCACCGGCACCGCCTACAGCACCGACGCCGCCAAACGCTTCAACCTGGAAGGCTCCCGGTACGAGGGCCCCACCGGCATCGCCGGGGTCCTGCAGGACGCGTGTGTCCGCGCCGGCGTGCCCGCCGTGTCGTTCTGGGCCGCCGTCCCCCACTACGTGTCGCAACCCCCCAACCCCAAGGCCACCGTCGCGCTGCTGCGCCGTGTCGAGGACGTCCTCGACCTCGAGGTGCCTCTCGGCGAACTGCCGATCCTCGCCGAGGAGTGGGAACAGACCGTCACCGCGATGACGGAGGACGACGAGGAGATCGCCGAATACGTGCGGGCCCTCGAGGAACGCGGCGACGCCGAATCCGACATCTCCGACGTCATCGCCAAGATCGACGGCGACGCCCTCGCCGCCGAATTCGAACGCTACCTGCGGCGACGGGGCCCCGGCGGCTTCACCCAGTGAGCGCGGCACGCGCCTCGCTGCAGCGTGCCGCCCTCTACGCCGGAGGATTCCTCGGACCCTTCGGCGGTGGAGTCGTGGCGTCCGTGCTGCCGGAGATCGGCGCGGCCACCGGCGTGAGCGCCGGCGCGGCCGCGAGCACGCTCACCGCGTACCTCGGGCCGTTCGCGCTGACCATGCTCGTCTCCGGCACCCTCGGGGCACGGTGGGGACGGGTCCGCACCGTCCGCACGGCGTACATCGCGTACACCTGCGCGTCGCTGGCGTCCGCGCTCGCCCCCACCCTCGGGCTGCTGCTCGCGTCCCGCGCGTTGCAGGGCGTGGCCAACGCCTTCACCACCCCGCTGCTGCTCGCCGCGCTCGCCGCGATCGTGCCGCGGGCGCGGCTGGGCCGCGCCCTGGGCCTGTTCGGGGCGATGCAGGCCGCCGGGCAGACCTCGGCCCCGCTCGTCGGGGGCCTGGCCGCCGAGGTCGACTGGCGGTGGGCGTTCGTCGTGATCGCCGCCGCCGCCGCCGTCCTCGCCGTGATCGGGCTGCCCGAACAGCTGACCGCCCCCACCGGAGAGCCGCCGCCGCGGCTGCGCGACGCGCTGCGCCCCGACGTGTTGCGCATCGGTGTCGTCGCACTGCTCGGCTGGGGCGCCCTCGGCGGCCTGAACTTCCTGCTCGCCTTCCGCGCCGAGGACGTCTTCGGCCTGACCCCCACCCAGCGGGGCCTGCTCCTGACCGGATTCGGGGTCGCCGGCATCCTCACCGCCCGCCGCGTCGGCACCCTCATCGACCGCATCGGCGCCCGCCGCACCGTCCTGCTCGGCGCACTCGCCGGCGCCGCCCTCGTCGTCGTCGCCGGCACCGCCGGACTGCTGTGGCTGGTCGCGGCCGCCTGGTTCGTCGCCGGCATCGCCTCGCAGTGCGTGCTCGTCGGTGTCAACGCCGCGGTCCTCGGCGCCCGGGGCCGCAACCGCGGCGGCGCCGTCTCCGTGGTGCAGGCCTTCCGGTTCTCCGGCGGCGCCGTCGCCCCGCTGGCGCTGACGCCGCTCTATGCCGCGGCGCCGGTCGCGAGCTTCGTCGTGCCCGCCCTCGTGCTCGCCGTCGTCGCCCCGCTGGCGATGCCACGCCGCGACACCGCCCCCGGCTGACACCCCCACCCCGGCGGCGGTGAGCACTTCCTGACCGCCGCGTAACCCCGGTGCCGCCGATCCGTCACCGCCCCCGGCAACCCTGGACGCATGACCCCAACCGCGTCGCACCCCTACGGCCCGCGCCGACGGCTGCTCGTCGTCGGCAACGGCATGGCCGGCGCCCGCACCGTCGAGGAGATCCTCGCGCGCGGCGGCCGGGACCAGTTCGAGATCACAATGATCGGCGACGAGCCGTACGGCAACTACAACCGGATCATGCTCTCCCACGTGCTGGCCGGCCAGGCCGACGTCGACGACGCCGAACTCGTCCTCAACCCCATGAGCTGGTACCGGGAGAACGGAGTCACACTCCACGCCGGCGACCGCGCGACCCACCTCGACCGGTTCGGCAAGGTCGTCACGTGCGAATCCGGCCGGCAGGTCCCCTACGACCTGCTCGTCGTCGCGACCGGGTCGAACACCTTCTTCCCCAACATGGACGGCCTGCGCGAACCCGACGGCCGGCTCGGCCGCGGCGTCTTCGGCTTCCGCACCCTCGCCGACACCAACGGCATGCTGCAGATGGCCGACGCCCACGACGACGTCCGCGCCGTCGTCGTCGGCGGCGGCCTGCTCGGCCTCGAAGCCGCCTACGGGCTGCGCACCCAGGGCCTGACCGTCACCGTGGTGCACTCGCCCACCCACCTGATGAACCAGCAACTCGACGAACGCGGCGGCCGGGTGCTGCGCACCGAGATCGAGAAACTCGGCATCACCGTCCACACCGGTACCCGCACCACCGCCGTCCTGCGCGACGACCACAGCCGGGTCACCGGCGTGCAGTTCGCCGACGGCACCGTCGTCGACACCGACATGGTCGTGGTCACCGCCGGCATCCGCCCCAACACCGAATTCGCCCGTGCCGGCGGCATCGTCGTCGAACGCGGCATCGTCGTCGACGACCAGATGCGCTGCGAAGAGGAGTCGAGCATCTACGCCGTCGGCGAGTGCGCCCAGCACCGCGGCGAGGTGTACGGCCTCGTCGCCCCGGTATGGGAGCAGGCGGTCGTCCTCGCCGAGCACCTCACCGGTGCGAATGCGCACGCCGCCTACCAGGGATCCCGCACCAGCACCAAGCTCAAGGTCGCCGGCATCGACGTCGCCTCGATGGGGGTCAAGGAACCCGAGCACGAGGACGACGAGTTCGTCCAGTTCTACGATCCGCGCAGCGGCATCTACAAGAGCATCGTCGTGCGCGACGGCCGGCTCGTCGGCGCGATGCTGCTCGGCGACGTGAGCAAGGCCGCCACCCTCGCCCAGGCCTTCGACGGCAAGCTCGAGATCCCGGCGGACCGCGCGGTGCTGCTGTTCGACCTCGGCGACCCGCAGGGCGCCGACGTCGCCGCCGATCTGCCGGACGAGACCCAGGTGTGCAACTGCAACGGCGTCAGCAAGGGCGACATCGTCGCGTGCGTCCACGACGGCGCCGACACCCTCGTGCAGGTGTGCGCCCGCACCCGCGCCGGGAAGGGCTGCGGCTCGTGCAAGGGCCTGGTCGCCGACATCGTCGCCTGCGCCGCCGGCGGCGCCCTCGCCGAGGACCCCGCCGCGAACTGGTACGTGCCGTGCATCCCGCTCGCCAAACCGGACCTGATCGCCGAGATCCGCCGCCGCGACCTGCGCGCGGTCTCCCAGGTCTTCGCCGAACTCGCCACCGGCGGTCGCGAGGATGCCACTGCCAAGATGCCGCTCGCGTCGCTGCTGCGTACCGTGTGGGGCCCCGACTGGGTCGACGAACGGGGTGCGCTGTTCATCAACGACCGTGTCCATGCCAACATCCAGCGCGACGGCACCTTTTCCGTGGTGCCGCAGATGAAGGGCGGGGTCACCACCCCGGACCAGCTGCGCCGCATCGCCGACGTCGCCGACAAGTACGGCGTGCCCATGGTCAAGGTCACCGGCGGCCAACGCATCGACCTGCTCGGCATCCGCAAGGAGGACCTGCCCAAGGTGTGGGCCGACCTGGACATGCCCTCCGGATACGCCTACGGCAAGAGCTTCCGCACCGTCAAGACCTGTGTCGGCAGCGACTTCTGCCGGTTCGGTCTCGGCGACTCGACCGCCCTCGGCATCGCGCTCGAGGAGCGCTTCCAGGGGCTCGAGACACCCGCCAAGCTGAAACTCGCCGTGGCCGGATGCCCCCGCAACTGCTCGGAGGCGCTGTGCAAGGACTTCGGCGTCGTCGCGGTCGGCGACGGCCGCTGGGAGATCTACGTCGGCGGCGCCGCCGGCGCCCACGTCCGCAAGGGCGACCTGCTCGCCACCGTCGGCTCCGGCGAAGAAGTCCTCGCCCTCGCCGGCCGGTTCATCCAGCACTACCGCGAGAACGCCAAGTGGCTCGAACGGACCTACGACTTCGTGCCCCGCATCGGCATCGACCGGCTCCAGGCACTGCTGGTCCGAGACGAGGAGGACATCGTGACCGGACTCGACGAACGCGTCGCCACGGCCGTGGCGGGATACCGGGACCCCTGGCTCGAACGGACCACCCCGAAGTCGCCGGCGCAGTTCAGCCCCGCGCTGCCGTTGCTCCCGCTGCCGCAGGTGCCGGTCCGATGACCACGACCGAAAGCCGGACCACCGCAATGGAGTACGCGGTCGGCGCGTTGACCGACCTGACCCCGGGCGAAGGCCGCACGTACACGGTGGGCGGACGGCAGATCGCCGTGTTCCTGCTCGGCGACGGCGCCGTCCGAGCCCTGGACGCGGTGTGCCCGCACCGGGGCGGACCGCTCGCCGACGGACAGATCGACGACGACCTCGTCGTATGCCCCCTGCACCAGTACGCGTTCGTGTTCGACACCGGCCGATGCACCGCGCCCGGCATCGACCCGGTCCGCACCTACCCGGCGCGCGTGCACGACGGGCGGATCGTCGTCACCGTCGGGTGAGCGAGGGGTGGCTGTCGCGCCACCAGCAGAACACGTACAGCGTCAGAGCCGCGACGAGGGCGGTGACCACCCACATGGTCACCGCCACGTCGACCCACGACCCGATCGGCGGTGAGCCCGGCAGGATGCCCCGCAGCGGCACCACCGCGAACAGCATCGCCGCCATCCACGCCAGCATGTCGGTCTCCACCGCGCGGCGCCGCCGGAACGTCTGTACCGCGACGAACGCGGCCAGGACCGCGAGGACAACCATCATCAGCAGCAGGATCGCCGCGTACACGAGAGTGCCTCCGGTGCGCGTGAACACCACCTCGGTGCCGTCGACGCCATCGGGAAAGCCGAGCTCCGGAGCGGCGACGACGGTCCCCTGGTCGATCGCCCACCCGTCGATGCGGCCGTCGATCAACACGTCCGACGGCACCGGTTCTCGCTCCGACCCCTCCCCCACATCGGCCTCCACGACGACCGGCGTGACATCGAAGGTGTCGAACGGCCAGCGGATCGCCTGGCCGCGCGCAAGCAGTTCCACCGGGTAGCCGACGGGCACGGAATGGGCCGGGAAGAACAACTCCGACTGTGAGACGGCCGGCACGAGCAACACACTCAGCGGCACGGCGAGCGTGGCCCCGTTCGCATCGAGAAACGAGTCCCCGGGATAGATGGTGACCTCCGCATGCACCCGGTCGACCGTCGGCTGCAGCGACTTCATCGTCACCACCACGAGCACCGAGTCGGCATCGACGTTAACCGGCCGCCATTCCCGCGACTCGTGCGTGCTCACCCCGAACAGGACGAGTACGCCCAGGTATGCGGCCGTCACCGCCGCCCCGAGCGACACCAGCAGAGTCCGGCGAGACGGGCGATTCGGACGTGGCGCAGGCATTCCCGGACTGTAGCCCGCTGGGCCGCTGCCGACTCGTTTGTTCTTGGCGTATTTGGGTGCGGTTTTGTCGTGAAGTGAGGGTGATTTTGGTATTTTTTTTATTTCCGTCAGACTCAGAATATGGATACTACAAAGCGCCAGTCGAGAGCAGGACCCCTCGACTCACCCCAGCCGGCGGCCCGACCCCCTCCTCACGCGTCCGTTCCGCCGTTCCGTCTCCCCCGATCGAATCGGGTTGCCCTCCGGATCAAGATGTCGTGGTGGGGTGCGTGTCGCGGTCTCCTCCCCTGGCCGGGTCGGCCGGATGGCGGTGTGTTCGTGAATTGAAGAGCTTCCGTGTCGTACCGATTACCTATTGTGAAGACATGACAGCATCCGCCCAGCCCACAGAACCGGTCGACAGCGCGCTGGGGCCCCGCCCGGAGCGCCCCATCGACATCTACCGTCGCTCGATCGCCGTGGTGGAAGCGTGTCTGCCCCTGGGCTGGACTGCCACGTCCGACCGCCCCCGCTCCCCTGCCGCCCCCGAGCGCATCCTCGTGACCGCACCCGACGGCGAGTCGGTGTCGTACGCCGTCATCGCGTCCCGCGGAGTGCTCAGCGGGGACGTCGCGCGCATCGCCGCCGAACTGTCCGAGTCCGACCGGGGATTCGTGTGCGCGCACTACCTTTCCGATCCGGTGCGGCGCCAGCTCGACCAGCACGGCATCTCGTACTCCGACGCGACCGGGAATCTCACGCTCGTCGCGTCCCGGCCGGCGATCTGGGTGCGCAACCGGGGCGCCGACGCCGACCCGTGGCGCGGGCCCGGCCGTCCGTCGGGCGTGCTCACCGGTGAACCGTCCGAGCGAGTCGTCCGGGCACTTGCCGACTTCACCGGCGAGATGTCGGTGCCGGAACTGATCCGGCTGTCGGGCGCCTCCACCGGCGCCACCTACCGTGTCGTCGAGGTACTCGGGGAGCGGGAGCTGATCCGCCGCATTCCGCGCGGTCCGATCACCATGGTGCACTGGGAGAAGATGCTGCGAGCCTGGGCAGCGGACCGCAAACCCTGTACCACAAGGGGGTTCGCCGCACCGGACGGCGTCGGCACCGTACGGGCCGATCTCTCCGAACCGCTCGACCTGAGCTATGCGATCACCGGCCTCGGCGCCACCGACTACGCGGCCGCCGATCTTCTCGAGGTGTACGCCGACGACCCGGATGCGTTCGCCCAGGCACTCGGTCTGCGCCCCGTCGATCGCGGAGCCGACGTCGTGGTGGCCACGCCGTGGTCGTCGGTGGTGTTCGAGCGGATGCAGCGGCGCGACGGCCTGCGCTTCGCGGCACCGTCCCAGGTCTATGCAGACCTGCTGGCCGGACCGTTCCGCAACCTGAACGCCGCCGAACATCTACTGGCGGCGCTCACCGCCGACCAGAGCGCCTGGCGCCGACCCGTCGGTCGCACCTGACCGCGGTCAGAGGCCCAGCGTGGTGACGGCATTGCCGACGAGTCCGGCGTGCTGGCGGCTGTAGAGCGCCACCATCCGCTCGTCGGAATGCCCCGTCTGCGTCATGATCGTCTGAGTCGTGGCTCCGTTGCGGACGGCTTGGGTGACGAACCCGGCGCGCAGGCTGTGCCCGCCGAGCGTGGCGACCACCTCGGCGGCGAACCCGGCCTGCCGCGCCCGCCGCTGGATCATCGAGTGCACCGACTGCCCGCTCAGGGCACCGCTCCCGACGGCACCGGTGCGGTGGATCGTGCGGAACAGGGGCCGCTCGGCACGCCCCTCCCCCGGCGCCACACCGCGGCAGCAGTGCTCGTCGCCGGCGGCACGATCGTCGGTCAACAGCTCCCGGACTGCGGCCCCACCGTCCGCGTCCCACACGTCGAGCACCTCGCGCCAGCGCCGGTAGGCGCACACCGGACAGGTCCGCGGATCGCGGCCGTACGGAAGCGTGACGGTACGTCCGCGTGCGTCGCGGTCCGCCTTCGATCGGCGGATCGTCACGTACAGCCCGTCGGACCGATGGGCGACGACGTCGGAGGTGGTGAGGGCGGACAGCTCCGACCGCCGCATCGCGCCGGCCAGTCCGAGCAGCAGCAGGGCGGAGTCGCGGCGCTCGGCTACGCGGTCCGGCCACTCGGTGGCGCCGGCGCGCATCGCTCCGACGATCGCACGGATGTCGTCGGTGAGCAGTGGGGTGCGGCGTGCCGGGGGCGTCGCACGGGTCCGCCGGATGCCGCGCACCACGTCGCGCACCGCCTCGTGGTGTCCCGGTTTCGGCAGGCCCGCGAGGGCGTGCACCTTGTTGATCGTCGCGACCCACCGCGCGAGGGTCGACGGGGCGTAGGCCCAGCGCCCGTCGGGTCGAAGCTCGCCCGCCTTCTCGGTCAGGTACCAGCCCACGAGTTCGGGTGGCGCCGGTAGCGGCACGTGGCCCACGGCGTCGCACCACCGGGCGAACTTGCTCCAGTCGCTGGTCAAGGCCGCTCGGGTGTTGTCCGACGCGGCCTTGGCTCGGAGTCGGCGCATCGCCTCCTCCACCCCGGCGGGAAGTACCGGCGTGGTGATCGACGCCTCGAGGGACGCGTTGCCCGGCAACTGATTCGTCACGGTGACACCACTCCTCATGCCGAGTCGACCGCCTTCGCGGAACGGACGATACGCGCCTCGGCCGGAAACCCCGCCTCGGCGACGCCGATCAGCGCGGCGCGCCCGGCTCGGGCGCGCCGCGCGAGGGACCGGTCCGTTGCGGTTCACACGCCGCAGCGGGGGTCACCCTCCGCGGGTTCGGGCACGCGCGCTTGCGACCGGGCCGGGAACCGTTCCCGGTAGGCGTCGACCGCCCGGCGGGTCTCCTCGGCGACCAGGTCGGCGTTGATCTGGGCAGCGGCGGCCGCGCCCGCCGCTGCGGCCGCGCCGACCTGGGCGGCCGGATCGGTGACGTTCCCCGCCACCCACACTCCGGGGACGTCGGTGCGGCCGGTTGCATCCGCGGGGATGTGCTCTCCGACCCCGGCCGGGTGCTCCACGGCCCGCAGGCCGAGCGCCGCGAGGAAACCGGCGCGCGCCACCATCCGCGGTGCGACCACCAGCGCCTCCCGGGCGATCGTCCCGCCGTTGCTCAGCCGTACCCCGGTGAGGCGGTCGTCGACGATCTCCACGGCGGTCACCTCGCCGTCGACCACCCAGACGCCACGGGCGACCAGCTGCTCCGCCTGCTCGGCGGCAGGCGCCGGCGCGATGTGGGTGAAGAATGTGACGTCGGCGCTCCACTGCCGGAACAGCAGGGCCTGGTGCACCGACATGGGTCCGCTCGCCAGCACACCGATGGCCCGGTCGCGGACCTCCCAGCCGTGGCAGTACGGGCAGTGCAGCACATCTCGCCCCCAGCGCGCCCGCAGCCCGGGCACGTCGGGAAGCTCGTCGACCAGCCCGGTGGTCACCAGCAGCCGGCGGGCGCGGGTCACCCGGCCGTCGGACAGGGTCACCTCGAACCCGCTCTCGCGGCGGGTCACGGCGGTCACGTCCGCGTGCACCACGTCACCGCCGTAGCCGCGGACCTCGTCTCGGCCGCGGCCGAGCAGTTCGGCCGGCGGGATCCCGTCCCGGGCCAACAATCCGTGCACGCCCGCAGCCGGAGCGTTGCGTGGGGCGCCCGCATCGATGACGACCACCGACCGCCGCGCCCGGGCGAGCATCAGCCCCGCATTCAGCCCGGCAGCCCCGCCGCCGATCACCACCACGTCGTATTTGTTTCCGAGCAGATCGCTCATCTCGATCACCTCCACGACGACTATGCGAGCCGACGGGAAGAACCCGCAACGTTGTTTGCCGATATGGCAAAGCGTGGGGCATGGACGACCTCGACCGAGCGCTCGAGACGGTCGGGCCCCGGCTTCGCGCGCTGCCGCGCAAACGCGAGACCACGTTGGCCGATCTCTCGGCAGCGACGGGCATTTCAGTGAGCACCCTGTCCCGACTCGAGTCCGGCACCCGCCGACCGACGCGCGAACTGTTGCTGCCCCTGGCCCGCGTGCACGGGGTGATGCTCGACGAGCTGGTGGGCGCCCCACCGACCGGCGACCCGCGCATTCATCTGCGTCCGATCACTCGTCACGGCATGACCATGGTGCCGCTCACCCGGCGCGCCGGCGGCATCCAGGCGTACAAGCTGGTGATCCCCGCCGACAGCGGCCGCGGGGAACCGGATCGCCAGACCCCTGAGGGCTACGAGTGGCTCTACGTCCTCAACGGACGGCTGCGACTCGTCCTGGGTGAGGACGACCTGGTTCTCGTGCCCGGGGAGGCGGCCGAGTTCGACACTCGCGTGCCGCATTGGTTCGGCGCCGCCGATGCCGAACCGGTCGAGTTCCACAGCCTGTTCGGCAAGCAGGGCGAACGGGCGCACCTTCGTGCCCGACCGGCCTCGAAAATCGTTCCGCACCAGACTGATCCGTAGCCGGGCACCCGGTGCGCCCCGCCCCGGCGGTGGGCCAGGAAGGGCCGACGGGCCACCGCCGAGTCCGTCGCGGCACCCTCCCCACTTTTCGAACCCCCCGCACCCCTGACTCACCATAAGGGGGAGTTATGACGATCAAGCCAACCCATGCATATGTGCGTACCTCTGCCTCTCCCGAGCAACGATTGGACCGATTGCTCGTAACGTTTCGAGTTTCGCATCGCCTCACTAACCTCTTGAACTGGCATTACTATATTTAATTCATTTCATTTCATAATTATTTTCATTTCGTGATACGTACGGATAACCCGGATGAACACTCCGGAGTCCGATATCGGGCCCGCGAAGGCCCGGGCGGAACGCCCCCTCTCCTTGTGGGTGTGGCGGATGGTTTCGCTCGAGAAGCGACTGGGATGGAGTATTCGGTAAATTAATCTATTCCGTATGGATCCGATTCCGTAACCGTGTTTCGGCCCCTTCCCCCACCTGATAGATATGGCTGCAACCACTGCCCGAGACGAGGACTACGTGAGCGAAGCGAGCACCGGCGAATCCCTACCCGACGAGCGCCCGAAGCCGGGACGACCGCGGAAGTACGCGTCCGCCGCCGACCGGGTCCGGGCCTACCGGGAACGGGAACGACAGAAGAGGGAGGCGGCCTCGCTGGCCGAGCCGACCACTCCCCCGGGCCCGGCCGAAGCAGCCACCAACCTGGCGTCCGCCGTCGCCGCACTTCGCACCCTGAGCGCGACGACGCTCGAGCAGTACAGCGCCGTCGCCGCGCAGATCACCGCCGCCGTCGACAAGCTCACCGACCCGGACGCGCTCGAGGCGCAGATGAACCGGGCCACCACGGAACTGGCGAAGGTGAAGGCGGACGCGGAGGCCAGGATCGCCCGCCTGCGCGAGCAACTCGCCCAGGCGACCGAGGACCGCGACAACGCGGAGGCCGCCGTCGAGGCCGTCGACCGGGAGCTGGCGGACGCCCACGCGGCGCACGACACCCGGATCCGGGAACTGGAGACCGCACATCGCGACGAGTCGACGCGAGCGGCCCAGGAGCACGCGGACACCCTGCGCACCTGGCAGGAACGCATCGATGCCACCGCGGCCGCGCACGCCGCGGAGCTCGCCGAGTACCGGTCGACCGTCACCACCCAGCAACAGCAGCTCGCCCGGCTCGAATCGGAACTCGCGGCCCTGCGTGACGATCTGGTGCACACCCGCGCCGCCGCGGAGAAAGAGGCAGCCACGGCCGCCGCGGCCACCGCCCGGCTCGACACCGATCTCACCGCGGAACGCGCCCGCGTCGAGAAGCTGCGCGGCGCCCTGGAAGAGGCCCGCATCGCGGCGGCGGCCGCCCAGGCCGCCGAGACCGCGGCCCGCGACCGGGGCGACGAACTTCGGGCCGAGATCATCGACCTGCGCGGCGAGCGGGATCGGCTACGGGTCGACCTCACCGCGGCGCGCGCCGCAGCGGCCGAGTCCCGCCACGAGGCGGACACGACGCAGACGGCGCCGGCCGAGAGCTGACCGGGCGGCGGGATCCCCGACCCCGGCGGCGGCCGGACGCCCATGAGGGGCACGGGCTGCACCTCCGCCCGGGTGTGGCGCGCACGGCACCGGGGGTTGCGCGGCACGAGGGCCGCCCCCGCCTACCCTGTCACGGTGAACGAAACGCAGCCGCCCGCCGGGCCCACCGATCCGGGGGCCGGGGTGCAGCACGACCGGCTCCGGTTGTTCTCGTTCGCGACGGCCGAGAAGCGGGCCGAATACCTCTGGGTGCTGCGTGCTTTCGACCTCGCCCGCGCCAACTACGTGGTGCTGCTGCACGCCGCCGAGGTCGCGGCGATCCTCGAGCGGACCGGCTCGGCGGATCCGGCGGCGGCGCTGTCGGCCCAGGACGTCGCACCGCTGCTCGAGCAGCTGCACGCCTGGGGTGTGCTCGAGCGCGGCTACGACGGCACCCGGGCGGCGTCGCTGGCCGAGTACCGCAACCGGCACTACGTGTATCAGTTCGGCCGGGCCGGTTATCACGCCTTCCGGGCCGTGGAGGATGTGCTGCGGGCGCGCGGCGAGGACGCGTCGCTGTCGCGTCTCGCGCTGGCGGATCTGCTGGCCGACCTGACCGAGCTGGCGGCCGCGAACGCGGCCGGGGACGGAGAGCTCATCTATCGCAAGCTGTCGCGGCTGGACACGACGTTGTCGGACATGGCCGAGCGGGCCGCGGGGTTCTATCTGATGCTCGGTGACCTGGTGCGCACCACCGAGGTCACGCCCGAGTCGTTCCTGGCGCACAAGGATGCGGTGCTGGCGCACATGCGCGAGTTCAGCACGGACCTGGCCCGCTACGCACCGAAGCTGGCGGCCGCGCTGGCACGGGTGCAGGAGACGGGGATCGACCGCATGCTGGGGTTCGCCGCCGCGCACGACGAGCGGGTGCTGCTGCCCGCACCCGAACGGCAGGCGGACTGGCGAGCCCGATGGCGCGGCCTCGAGCGGTGGTTCGTCGGCGCCGGGGACGTGCCGAGCGAGTCGGAGCGGTTGCGGGAGGGCACGATGAGCGCGATCGCGGCGGTGCTGGCGCTGCTGCGCCGGGTGACGGAGACCCGGCGCGGCGGGGTGAGCCGCGAGTCGCAGCTGCGGCACCTGGCCGGCTGGTTCGCGGCCGCGCCGAGCGAGGAGTCGGCGCACGCGCTGTTCGGAGCGGTGTTCGACCTGGGCCGCCCGCGTCACTTCTCCGCCGTGCATCCCGACCCGGAGACGATCCCGGTGACGACGTCGTGGTGGGAAGCGGCACCCGTCCCGATCGCCCGGACGCTGGCCGAGACCGGGCGCACCCCGTCGGCGGGGGCGCCGGCGCGGGTGCAGCGCAACGAATCCGGGATCCGGCGGTTGCGGGAGCGGCAGCTGGCGGCGCAGCGGGCGCGGGCCGAGGCGGCGCGATCCCTGGCGGCGGGCGGCGTGGACGAGCGGGAGTTGTCCGAGCCGGAGACCGAGGTGCTGTTGAGCCTGCTCGACGCGGCACTGTCGGCGCGCGTTCCGGTCAGCGGCACCGTGCCGGGGGCGACGGGCACGCAGAACGGGGTGCGGCTGACGTTGAGCCCGGCCGCGGAGGGCACGGTGGTACGCACGGCGCGGGGCCGGCTGCATCTGGACGGGCTGCGGGTGAGCGTGCAGTGAGGGCCCGGCGGATCTCGCCGCTCGACCGGGATTCGTACCAGCGGGCGGCGCGCCTGATCCTGTCGCACCATCTGGTGACCGCGCAGTACCCGGACCGGGCCGCGCTGCCGCTGCTGCGCCGGTGGGCGACGGAGCTGCGGGAGGACCTGCTCGAGTTGTTCGGATACCGGCTGGAGGTGACCGAGACGACCGCGCGGTTGTTCACCGTCGCGGACCGGCTCGATCCCGGGGGCGGCGCGCGCACGGTCACCGACCGGCCCTTCGACCGTCGCCGGTACGCCTACCTGGCGCTGGCGCTGGCGGCGCTGGGACGCGCCGGCGGGCAGATCACGCTGTCGGAACTGGCCGAGCAGGTCGCGTCCGAGGCCGGCCAGGTGCCCGGGGTGGAGCTGGCCACCGAGCGTGCGACCGACCGGGACGCGTTCGTCGACGCGGTGGCGTGGCTCGCCGCGCGGGGGGCGATAACGCTGGCGGACGGCGACGCCGGCGGCTGGGTGTCGGATCCGGACCGGGGTGAGGCGCTCTACGACATCGACCGGCCCGTGGTGGCGGCGCTGTTCCGGCCGCCGCGCGCGCTACAGCACCTGCGCTCGGTGCGGGGCCTGCTCGCCGCCGGTGACGGCCGCGACGGGGACCGGATCGCGGACACCGCCGAGGTGGCACGGCGGGTACGGCGGGCGCTGGTGCAGCGACCGGTGGTGTACGCCGAGGAACTCGACGACGACGCGCGGCTGCAGCTGGCGCTGCCACGGACGACCGCGGGGATCGAGCTGCTGACGGGGCTGGTGGCCGAGCGGCGCGCGGAGGGCGTCGCGCTGGTCGATTCGTCGGGGCGGATGTCGGATCTGCGGTTCCCGGGGGTGGGAACGGTTCCGCAGGTGGCGTTGTTGCTGGCCGGGGAGATCTGTGCGCGGGTGTCGGATCCGGAGTCGGTACCGGTGCGGTTGCCGAGGCCGGCGGATGCGGAGGCGGAACTCGAGGCGGGACTGGACGCGGCGATTCCGGCGGCCGGGGTGTTCGCGTCGCTGGCCGGTGATGCCGGCGCCGGGCCGGCGGACACGACACCGGCGCAGCAGCCGGCGCCGACGCATCCGCTGGTCGAGGACAGCTGGCTGGCGGAGACGGCGGCGAAGCTGGTCGACGAGTTCGGCCGTACCTTCGCCGCGCAGTGGCAGGCCGACCCGGCGGGCCTGCTGGAGGCGGCGGTGACGTTGTTGCAGCGGCAACGGTTGGTGGCACGGGTGCCGGGCGGGGTGCTGGCGTTGCCGGCGCTGGCCCGGTTCCGGGGAGTGGTGGTGACGGTGCGCGAACGCGACCCGCGCCTCGCGCCGGCCGGTGAGGATTCGAACGAAGCGGAGATGTCGTGAGCAGTGCCCGTTTCCGGCCGACACGTGCCGGGATCATCAATCTGTGGGACTACCGGGACCAGGAGTTCTCGTTCGCGGACGGCCGGCTGGTGCTGCGCGGGCCCAACGGGTCGGGCAAGACCAAGGCGCTCGAGGTGCTGTTCCCGTTCGTGTTCGACGGGCGTATCGAGCCGCGGCGGCTGAACCCGTTCGCCGGCGAGGAGCGCACGATGCGGTCCAACCTGCTGTACCAGGGGCAGGACAGCGCGTATTCGTATGTGTGGATGGAGTTCTGCCGCGGCCGCCGGGACGATCCGGAGGCGGTGACCGTGGGGGTCGGGATGCGGGCGGCGCGCGGCAACGACAAGGTCACGCGGTGGTATTTCGTCGTCGACGGCCGGGTCGGTGTGGACTTCTCGCTGCTGGATGCGGCCGATCGCCCGCTGACGCGACGGCAGCTGATCGAGGAGGTCGGGGCCGACGCGGTCACGGACCGGCCGGTGGACTACCGGGCGGCGATCGATGCGCGGTTGTTCGGGCTCGGGATCGAGCGGTACGACCAGCTGATCAACCTGATCCTGACGCTGCGCCGGCCGCAGCTGGCCAAGAACCTGGACCCGAAGGGGTTGTCGCAGGCGCTGACCGACGGGTTGCGGCCGCTGGACGAGCAGCTGGTGCTCGAGGCGGCGCGGTCGTTCGCCGACATGGAGGAGGTCTCGCGCGCGCTGGAGTCGCTGGCGGCGGCGGACGAGGCGGCGCAGCGGTTCGTCGCGGTGTATGCGACCTACCTGGGTCAGCAGGCCCGCGCCGACGTCGACCGGCTCGGGGCGCGGTTGGCGGCGGTCGAGGGCGGGAGTGCGGAGTGGACGGCGTCGATGACGGCGTTCGACCGGGCCGGCGCGGAGCGGGCGCAGGCCCACGAGCGGCTCGAGCTCGCGGAGCGGGACCTCGAGCAGGCCCGGGCGACTCTCGAGGCGCTGCAGCGGTCGAGCGCGTACGAGGGCAAGCAGCAGCTCGACGATCTGGCGCAGGTGGTGGCGGACCTCGAGCGCACCACGGCCGGGCAGGCGGAGCAGGCGCAGCGCGCGAGGGCGGAGCTGGCGCAGCGCGACGAGGAGGCGCGGCGGGCCGCGGCCGCGGCGACGGACGCGGCGGCCGCGGTGGGCCGCGCCGAGGACGCACTCGCCGCGGCGGCGCGGGATGCGGGTGTGGAGTGGGCGCCGCCGGCCGAGGACGCGCCGGGCGAGCAGATCGCGGCGACGGTGGCGGCGTGTGCGGAGGAGCGGGCCGCGGATGTGCGGGCGGTGCGGGCGGCGGTGGCGGCCGCGGAGGGCGCGGCGGCGGCGCGGGTGCGGGCCGAGACGACCGCCGAGCGGGGCCGGGCGCAGCTCGAGTCGGCCCGGGCGGCGGTGGCCACGGCGGACGCGGTGGTGGAGCTGGCCCGCGCGGAGGCGTCGAACCTGTTGCGGGAGTGGTGGGTCGGTCACCGGGACACGTGGTCGGTGCTCGGCCTGCCGGAGGAGCTGGTCGAGGCGCTGGCCGCGGCGATCGCGGCGGCCGGCGACGACGAGGCCGCGACGCCGGCGGCGGCGCTGGCCGAGCGCACGGCCCCGGTGGTCGAGGAGTTGCGGTTCCGCGGCCGCGGCCTGGAGGCGGAGATCACGCACGCGCGGGAGCGGATCGCGGTGTTGCGGGCCGAACGGGACCTGGTCGAGGCCGAGCGCGACGACGCTCCCCCGTCGTTCCCGATGCGGCCGACCGGGTCGTCGGACCCGTCGGGGGCGCCGCTGTGGCGGCTGGTGCGGTTCGCGGACGACGTGAGCGCGGAGGCGGCCGCGGGACTCGAGGCCGCGCTGGAGGCGGCGAACCTGCTGACGGGCTGGGTGTGCGGCGGTGCGGGGGACGTGCCCGCGGGGGCGGTCGCGCTGATGCCGGTGCCGCCGGCGCAGCGCCCCACCGGCCGGACGTTGGCCGACGTGCTGGTGGTGGAGCCGGACACCGGGGTGCCGGCCGAGCGGGTGCGGGCGGTGCTGGCGTCCGTCGCGGTGCGGGATGCGGTGACGGACGAGACCGGCCCGGCCGTCGACGAGCGGGGCGGCTACCGCCAGGGGGTGCAGCTGGGTCGGCACACGAAGGCGGAGGTCGAGTACATCGGGGCCACCGCGCGGGCCCGTCGCCGTCGCCTGCGGGTGACCGAGCTCGACGCGGAGATCGCCGCGGCGCAGAACCGGATGGCGGGCGCGGAGGCGGAGCGGGCGGAGCTCGACGGACGGCTCGCGCAGCTGGAGCGGGCCGCGGCGGCGGTGCCGCGCACCGGCGCGGTGCTGGCGGCGCTGCGGAAGGTCAGCGAGTGCGCGGGTGCGCTGCGCACTGCCGGGGAGGCGGCGGCCGCGGCGGACCGGGACCTCGATCAGGTGATCGCCGAGTGCGCCGTGAAGGAGCAGCGGGTGCGCTCGGTCGCGGCCCGGCACCGGGCGCCGCACACGGCCCGCGAGCTCGAGCATCTGGCGGCGGCGATCCGGTTCTTCGAGTCGCAGGGCCAGGCGGTGCTGCGGGCCCGGCGTGAGCACGTCGCCGCGGCCGAGCGGGCGCGGGAGGCGCAGGTGCGGCGCGACGACGCCCGGCTGGCGGCGGAGGAGTCCGCCGAGCGGGCGGTGACGGCCGAGGAGTCGCTGGGGCAGCAACAGCAGCGGCTGGGGACGCTGCGCGAGGCGTTGGGTGCCGACGCGCAGCAGATCGACGCGCAGCTCGCGCAGGCGCGCGAGCGGATCGAGGCGGCGCGGGTGGAGCAGCGCGCCGCGCGCCGCGCGCACGACGACGCGGTCGAGCGGCTCGGGAAGGCGGAGGCGGCGCACGTCGCGGCGGAGCAGGCGCTGCGGTCGGCGCTGACCGAGACGCGGGCCGACGCCGCACAGCTGGCGCCGTATGCGCGGCCGGATGTGCTGTCGCTGCTGGGAATCTCGGAGGAGCTGCGGTGGCCGTCGGCGGCGGCGTGGCCGGCGCCGGAGCAGGTGGTGGACCGGCTCGCCCGGGCGGGCGGGGACGTGCCTGCGGTGCCCGCGGAGGTGGGGGCGCTGTACGCGGCGCTGGCGGCGGCGACGGCGACGATCAAGGGCGGGGACGGTGCCCGCAAGGCGGCCCGGTCGGCGTTGACGTCGGCGTTGCAGGAGTTCGACGGGCAGCTCGCGGCGGCCGGTCAGGACTATCGGCTGCAGTGGGACGCGCCGGACGGGTTGACGGTGGTGCGGGTGCAGGACGAGCAGGGGTTTTCGTCGGTGGCGGAGTTCGCGGTGCGGATCTCGGCGGCGCGGCGGGATCAGGAGCTGCTGCTGACCGACGCGGAGCGGCGCATCCTCGAGGATGCGCTGCTGGCGGGGCTGGCGCAGCAGATCCACGAGCGCACCGAGGACGCGCGGGATCTCATTGCCCGGATGGGGGCGGAGATGCGGCAGCGGCGCATGTCGTCGGGTACGACGGTGGGGGTGCGGTGGGTGCTGGCCGATCATCTCGACGATCAGGCGCGGGCGGTGTGCCGGCTGCTGGACCGGGAGGTTTCGGCGCTGGGGCCGGTGGAGCTGGCGAGCGTCCGGGCGCATTTCGCGGCGCGGATCCGGGCGGAGCGGGCGGCGCATCCGGAGCGGTCGTATCCGGAGATCCTGGCGACGACGCTGGATTACCGGCGGTGGCGGGTGTTCGCGTTCGGGTTGATCGGGGCGGACGGCGCGGAGGAGCGGCTGACGGTGGCGCGGCATTCGGCGTTGTCGGGGGGTGAGCAGTCGGTGTCGCTGCATCTGCCGTTGTTCGCGGCGGCGCATGTGATGCTGGATTCGGCGGATCCGCAGGCGCCGCGGCTGCTGGCGCTGGACGAGGCGTTCGCCGGGGTGGACGACAACGGCCGGGCGGAGCTGCTCGGGTTGAGCGTGCAGTTCGACCTGGATCTGTTCATGACGGGCTACGACCTGTGGATCACGTATGCCGGGGTGCCGGCGTGTGCGCACTACGATCTGGCGCATTCGGTGGCCGAGCACACGGTCGGGGCGACGTTGCTGGTGTGGTCGGAGGGCGGGTTGCTCGCCGAGCACGACGGGTCGGATCTGGCGGCGGCGCTGGGGTCGCCGGGCACGCGGCGGGTGCCGGTGGCGGTGGAGGGGGCGCTCGAGTTCGTGTAGGGGTGCGGGCGCTCCCTGATCGGTGCCGGGGGTCAGCGGATCCACCTCTACTTTGGTGCGCGGGGCGGGCCCTGCTGGGGGCAACTCCAAGACCTGACAGGACGTTCAGTCAGACACCGCAGCCAAGGCCGAGCAGGATGCGGATGTCTCCGACGAACTCGAACAGGCAGCGCAACCCGTACAGAAGAACGGTTTTGACCGGGGCAAGATCGGGTCTGCACCCGAGACAGCCAGCCGACGCATAGCCTCCGCGCTCGGTCCGGTCCCGGCGACGATGTGGCTCCGCCGCTCTCGCCCGTCCATACGAACCAGCTCAGCCAAGAGCTGCTTTCAGCCATCGGCGGTGCGATGACCGGTCACCCCCGGCCGGTGACCGAGATGCTCAACATCGAACGCCGACCCGACTACACCAACAAGATGGTGTTTGGACCCGATATTGGAGTCGAACACCACCAGGAAACGCCACCCGGGTACTGACCGGGACATCACGCCGGGAGTTTCCCGGAAACACCTGGGGGCTGCCGAAGAAATTACCTACTGTTGCCACTTTTCGATGCACGAGAAAGGGATACCCGAATGGCGGGTCATCCTTCTCTGATCCAATACACCGCAGCGACAATCACTGCTATGAACGGCACGGCCGTCCAAATTCGCCTACCCGCCAGGTTGTGACACTCTTCACTTACTTCGAAGTCAATCCTTCCGATCACTATGTCAAGTCCACTTGGTGTCGATTTTCCTGAGTCTTGATCGATGCGCGCGTCGCCGTATGAAAAGGACGAGCTCGACGAACCTTCTGAACTTGAACTGCACAGACCGTCGACGTCCGTACTCCACACACTGATGGAAGGAGTAAAGGAAGACGTAGATACGGGCTCCGGAGACTCAAGGAACGGCAGTGGATCCCGGTCTATCGGCCCGAATATCAACCGGATGGGCGTGAATAGAAGAATTGCTGCAAAAAATACAAGAATACTGACACCGAATATACTGGCAGCCACGAGCGCGACGCGTCCGAATATTCGCAGCGCTATCCAGATTCCCATTCCGATGACAGTGGTCACCGCGCCGATCACCGTCATCACTACGTTTTGGATGAAAAATCCGAGTATGAGCAAAACTATGCTCGCATAATTGCAAACGGTAAGAACCCGTGGCGACGGAGCGCCCATTACTGCCCCCCGATCTGCCCAGGCGATAAAGGGAACACGGAAATTTTACGCCCGAGCCGAAGAATGTCAATGGGCGCGAGGGCGTGACCCTGGCGCACTTTCCGCTATTCTGTTTGCGCACTTGTTCATACGTGGTCAACGACGCGCTTGCGGAGCAGGCCGAAGTTGGCTCGCCTGTACAGCTGCCATTTCAGCATCTTCATCCGGTTCACATGTCCCTCGACCGGGCCCCGAATCCAGCTCCGCCCACGACCACACTCACCGGGCGCTGTGTGCGAGTAGTGCATGACTCGGACGGGTGCTTAATCGTCGTGGTCGGTCCGATGGATCCGGTGACACATCGCAATGACTGCTCGGGCGTGCGGTTCGTCCGCGAGCCGCACCGCCAGCGTTTCCTCGGCGAGTCCCGGTGGTAGTGCGAAGGAGAACTTCAGGCCGGCCACGGCGCTCTGCGCGACGTGCGGGAAGGTCCAACGAGGATCGGCCAGAGCCACACTCACGTTTGCCGGGGTGATGTTCGGAAGGAGACGCAAGGACTTCTCATCGACCCGCTGACGGGGATCGACCAGCGCCGGAAGCGATGCTTGTAGAGTGCGGTTGGCGGCGGTGCCGGCCCAGGTCCACCACCGTCCCGAGCCTTCCGACGGCATCGTGAGCACGGAGGCATCCGGATCGACGCTGTCGGCGTAGCCCTGCCGTAGTTCCGTAAGCACCGTTTCCGCGCGTCGGGTCAGTGTCACTCCTGCAGGTACGGCGCCGAGCAGCACTGCGCGCATGCCCTGTGTGATGTCGAAGGACACCCCACCGCCTGTGCCGGACCACTTGGCCTTCCCGCCGCCGTCCACGGGTTCGACGAAACACCGGCGCCGTTGCCAATCGATATGAGTTACCCTCCACGAGCGACCACCGAGCAACAGCACGCGGGGGCCGTCGACCTCTTCGACCAGCAGATCGGTGCCCACGGTGCCGACCTCGTTGCGTCCGGCCAGCACGGTGAACTCGGGAGGGGCGCTGAAGACGGCCGTCAGGTCCGAGAAGTATCGCCGTCCGAATCGGCGCTCGGCCTCGGGTCCGATGTGCAGGAAGCTCCCGTCGCGCTCGAAGAAGCCCTGCGCGCGGAGGAACGCCATGATCTCGTCGGCGTGCTCGTCGAAGATCGGCAGAGAACCCCACCAGTCCCGCCAGCTCCTCTCTCCGAGTCGGTGTTCCTGCAGGCACAGCGCCAGCATCTGTTGCGCCGCGATGTGCCGCGGGGACGGGGGTGCGACAATCGGCTCCACCCATCCGCGCGACCAGCATTCGAGCATGCCCAGGGTGAGCAGTACCTGTTCGTCGTCGACGCCGAGAAACAGACAGTTGCGGGTGGTGCCGGGGCGGCGGCCGGTGCGGCCGAGACGCTGGAGGAACGATGCGATGGTGCGTGGCGAACCGATCTGGATGACGCGGTCGAGGTCGCCGACGTCGATACCGAGTTCGAGGGTGGAGGTCGCGACGATCACCGTATCCCGCGCCTCGGCGAATGCCGCTTCGGACCGGCGCCGCTCGGCAGCCGAGAGCGACGAGTGCGATAGGAAGGTGGTCACTCCCCGTTCGCGCAGGGCCGCACCGAGTTCTTCGGCGCGGCGTCGCGAGTCGACGAACACCAAGCGCTTCTCGCCCTGGTGCAGGGCAGCGATGACTTTGGCGGCGTTGTCGATCGAGCCGACGTAGTCGACGGTGATCTCAGGTGGCGTGGCCGCAGCGGGAACTGCTGGGTTGACTACGCGACGAGGCCGGCCCGGAGTCCCACCCTGCAACCATTGCAGTAGCTCGTCGGGATTGCCGACCGTCGCCGACAGCCCGATGCGCTGCAGGGGACGGCCGGCGATGCGCGCGAGCCGTTCCAGCACCGCGAGGAGGTGCCAGCCCCGGTCGTCGCCGGCGAACGCGTGGACCTCGTCGACGACGACGGCTCGTAGCCCTGCGAACAGCACGCGCGGGTCGACCTTCGTGGAGACAAGCATCGCTTCGAGAGATTCCGGTGTGGTGAGGAGGATGTCGGGGCGGTCCCGCAGGATCCGCTGCCGCGCGGACTGGCCGACGTCGCCGTGCCACACGGCGGCGGTGCGGCCGAGCCACTGGGCGTAAGTGTGCATGCGTGGTTGGAGGTTGTTGAGCAGTGCCCGCAGCGGGCACACGTACAGCACCGACGTGCCCTGCCAATCGTGCTCGGCCATCGCCGAGAGCAGAGGGAAAGCCGCCGCCTCGGTCTTGCCTCCCGCGGTCGGGGCGAGGACGAGGGCGTCCTCGCCCGCGAGGATCGGTTCGACGGCGACGGCTTGAGTGGGGCGAAGGCCGTCCCAACGCAGCGTGTTGACGAGGTGGTACTGGACACCTGGATGGAGAAGCGAGAAGGAAGAGGTCACCGATCATCCCTTGAGCACGCGATATCGCAGGCACTCCGCCGGTCCGTTCTCGACTTCGACGCTGACACCCGTACCACCTTTCACTCCTCGCGGTCACCCTACTTCTCGGTAGCGGGTTCGCCAGGGCTGGATCTACCGACTGTCGCAGGCACAGGTAGGTGACGCCGGCACATAGTCGCCGTCTCGGGCCGTCTGCTTGAGGGCATTTCGCCGTATTCATCCGGAACCGGCTGCATAATCGTCGCAAGCGCAATATCCGCTACGGCGCCGAGTGAGGTTCTGATGTGCAAGTGTGGGAGACCCACTCGTAAGGACAAAAAGTGTCCTGCTTGCCGCGCTCAGGCCAAACGAACAACCGATCTGCACAACTCGAAGCAGGAGCGACGACGCAAGTACGAAGAATGGCGTCGTAGTGACCCCTTGAGTTTCGCACGTGACCAGATCAGTTCCACAATCAGCACATTCAGCCGGGACCGCTCACCTGCTCAACTCCGCAGATCACTCATTCCGCTGATGCGGGCAGTCATCCAAGGGTGCAGCGAGTCACAAATCCAACTTCTACACGAAGGCCTGACGCTCTATCCCGATGGCGCCGAGGTCGGGGTGACGCTCCAGCGGGCGATCGAGTTGGAGATCGATCGCGTGGATACGGCGAGGCGCCGACAACGCGCCGGCAGTATCAGGCAGATCTACCAGGGTGGACTTCCCGGTACCGGTAAGTAGTGCATGCTGACTCTCCCCTAGGAGAGAATCTCAGCGCGGAAAGACCGCTTGATCACAGATACGCCTGTTCTGTAGACATCCCGAATGCTCGCATCAATGCGCCACGCAGAGCGTCTAGGCTACCTGGCCGGTTAATTCCTGGAGGAGACGGCGACGGGCCGAAGACAACATGCGCATCTGGCATTACATCATCGAACGAGTGCTTCTTCCACCCGTCCCGAACTACGCTACCCAGCACAAGGACGGATTGGGGATGGTGAATCAGCTCGCTGAAAGACTTGAAGTCATCCTTCCCTCTGATTATCTCGGCGTCGTCAGGATCGAACTTGCTGATCGGGAACGGACACAGGTTCCACGCAACGCACCGACCTCTGTCGATGCCCAGTTCGAGGAACAAATCGAACAGCGTGGCGGCCACCTCGTCGTCGTTGTCGAGCGAGATTAACCGGCCCGTTCCTCGTCTTGGGTCGGCGTCGGCTTGGGGAGCCTTGAGCAGCAGGATCACATCCGCGTCGACACCGCCATACGTCGGATCGAGGTACGGAAGCCTATCGGTGTAGCCTTCGCGCTTGCTGATACGCCAGACCAGTCGGTTCAATTCAAGGACCGAGGAAGCCTGCTTCGCTTGTTCCAACCTCCGCATACGAAGATCCAGATCGGAAAGGGCGCGCGAGCTACTCGGAATCGTGGGACGGTTCATAGATCCAATTCGATGTCGTCTGCTGACAGCGCTTCACGCTCGGCATCGGACAATTCGGTCGTCGCGATCTTGATCTCGTAGTCGGTGTATGGGTCGAAGTCGGGATGCAGCTCGACGACGTCGAGAACATCGACGAGTTTGCGAAGGAACAATCGCGGGGCGATGCCGACGCGGCCACCGAGGTTCCCGGCGACGGCTGAGGCAAAGCGACGCAGGAACTCGTCGTCGACGGTCGACCGCACCCGATCACCTGCGTCGATCCCGGTGAAGAACAACTCGCGCACGCGCCCCCCGAGTTCGACGAGCCGGTCGAGGTCGAAGCCGGTCAGCCGTAGCTGCGGGGCGCGGGGGTTGTCGAACCGCGGATCGCGGGAGAAGTCGGTGTGCAGCCGGTCCGCCAGGGGCGGCAGCAACTTGATACCTTGCCGACCTTCGAAGAACGCCGGGGTGCCCGTGATGAGCATATAGAGCCCTGGGAAGTGCCCGTCGTGGATCTCGTCGATCAACTGACGCAGCGCGTTGAGGGCTTTGGCGCGCGCGTCGGAACGGACTCGCTGCAGTGTCTCCACCTCGTCGAGCACGAGCAACAGGCCGGCATTGCCCGCGTCGGCCAGCACCGCAAGCAATCCGCGGAGAAAGCCGAGGGCAAGGAAATGGTCGAGGTCGCCCTTAATACCGGCGCGGCGCTTCACCGATGCGGCGACGTGCGGTTGGCCGCCGAGCCAGGCCACCAGGGCGTCGGCGCCGTCGTGGTCGTCCTCCTCGACCATGCGACGGTACGCGCGAATCGCCATGGGAAACACGGGGGCTCGTGCGGCGACGTCGGCGAGCCGACGTTCGAGCAACTCCTCTACTCCCACGCCTTGTTGCGCGGCGTCGTCCTCGACGGTGAACAACCACGCGTCGAGGATCGGCCGCAATGCCGACGGGTGGATCGACGCCGTGCGCAGCGATTCGATGCTGCGCCGGTACACGGTTTCCAGTTTGTGCAGCGGAGTGTCGATCTCGTTGATCTGCACCTCGGCTACCGCGAAGCCGCGCTTCATGGCGCGGTCGGCGAGCCAACGTGCGAAGAACGTCTTGCCCGAGCCGTAGTCGCCGCGCACCGCCTTGAACATCGCGCCACCCCCGGCAACAACGCCGAGTTCGGCGTCGAGTTCGGTTTCGAACTTGCCGAGACCGACGGCGAGTTGGTCGAGCCCGTTGGCCGGGACGGTGCCACGACGCAACGCGTCGAGGATCTCCCGCCGCCGACGCGGCGACACCGGCGCCGTCACGACCCGATTCCGAACTGTTCGCGCAGGGCCGCTTCGTCGAGTCCGACGACACCGCCGTCGAGCAGCAGCACCTCGTAGCCCTCGACGTCGAGCACCCGCTTGATCTGCAGCAGCGCACCACCGACGCGGGCCGGGGCGATGCCGAGCAGGCTCGCCGCTTGCGCCGTGGTCAGTTCCCGCGCTGGCGCCGCGAGCAGTGCGGCGAGCAGCGCTCGGATCTGTTCACGCTGCACCACGATTCGACCGGCGAGCCGTTCCTGATCGGCGAACACCGCGGTGGCGATCACCTGGTCGGCGACGTTCACGGTGACGGGGGCCGGTTCGTCGGTGTCGAACAGGGTGGGCGCCGCCTGTTTCGTGGGCGCAGGTGCCGTCGGCGGCTCAGCGGGTGCTGCGATCTGCACTGGGGCGTACCACCACCGCGGTTCGACTGGATCGAGTGCGGTGAGGGTGGCCGGGCGTTCCCCGGTGTGGAATGCGAGGACCGGCACAAGCACCTCGGCGGGTGCCGCTCCCCCGTGGTAACCGGCATTGACCGGTCCGTAACGGACGGTCTCGTCGACGGCGAGCACCACCGTGTTGCTGTCGGTGAGCACCCGCGGTCCGCGCACCACGACCTCGCCGTCCTCGACGTGGGCGAGGTCGCCGTGGGCCCGCTGCCCGTACAGGTTCGCGCGAGCGAGTTTGACGCTGGTGCGCCGCTCGATGATGTGACCGTGATCGGACGTGATGATCACCGCGCGCCCGGCGCGCTGCGCGGCCTGCAGCAGCGCCCGCAGGTGGGTGATGTTGCCGATTCCCCAATCGGCTCCGCCGGGATCGGTGTGATGGAGGGTGTCGTCGACGAAGTTGAGTACCGCCGTGACAAGCGGCCGACCGGTGGTATCGGCGATCGCGTTGGCGACGTCGGTGGCCAAGTCCGCACCCGCGGGCACAGTGTCGAGGGCCTTCTTGTGGAAGATCGGATCGACCCGGCCGGGGGCTGCTTCGAGTCCGGCCGAGCGCAACGCGTCGAGGAATCCGGTGCGTTCGGCGGAGTCGTCGCCTTCACGCAGGTCACCGGACAGCAACGAGCACCGGCTGCGTTGCGTAAGAGTCGGGAGCACCGCCAGCGCGGCGGTCCGGCGGGAGCCGCCGAGCACCCCGGCTTCGCTCCATCCGTGTTCGGCCGCGGCAGCAGCAAGGTCGGTGGCCGCGGCGATCGACAGCGCGTCGACGACGAGCAGCAGGGTCGGTCGGGCCTTGGCGAGTGGCAGCACCACGGTGCGCAGCAGCTGTTCGACGACCGGCCCGGTGGGGTGTGGCGTGTCGGCGAGCGCCGCGGCAAACCGGCGGTCGTGTCCGCGACGACGGGCGGTGACAGCGTCGATGACAAGGGTGATGGCGTCGGCGAGCGCCCGGTGGTCCGAGCCGCGGTACGCAGCGGCCAGCGCCGCGTCGACCCAGCCGTCGCCGTCGATGTATCGCCGGGTGTGATCGTCGAGGTTTCCGGTGGTGGGGGTGTCGACGGCCAGCCAGCGCAGCAATCGCACGGTGGCCTCGGCGGCGCGGTACGAGGAGGAGGTACGGGCCGAGAGGTGGCGGAGCGTCTGCTGCCACGCCCGTTCGACATTGTCGAGGCCGCCCTGTTTCGGCCCGAACTCGACGGGGTCGCCGGGCATGGCCACCTCGATGGCGTGGGCGAGTGCGTCGAGTCGAGCGGTGAGGCCTTGCGGGAGCAACTCGGAGCGACCCGCAAGGTCGTCGATGCCGAGTTCACGCGCGTGTGCGGCGGCGGACTCGAGTACGGCACGTCGTTCACTGTCGGTGAGCGTGCCGATGACGAGTCCGGACGAGTCGTCGTGCCAGGCGGCGAGGTCCTCGTCCGTGAGGCCGGTCAGCCCGTAGCGACCGAGAAACAGGCCGCGCGCGAGGTCGCTGCCGGGATCCGTGAAGAGGCCGGCGAGCAATCCGAGCGGGACCAGGTCAGCGATGCGCTGGGTCTTCAATAGCGCAGCAACGGGTTTGGCGAGGCGGCCCGCTCGTTCGGCGAGCCACGCGGTGGTGGCGGCGACGAGTTCGGTCCCGCCGTCGGTGCGCAGCCGCTCGAATTCGGCGGCAGCGCCGGGCCGGCGACTCCATTCGAGGACGACGAGCGTGTCGATCTCGGTGGCCGGGTCGTCGGTCATCGCCAGCGCACCCCGAGCGACGGCGGACATCGCGTGCGCGCGGGTGAGGACCCCACCCGGCGCGGGGGTGACCGCGGTGGTGGGGATCGCGGCGAGCAATCCCATCGCGAGGGCACGATCGTTGGCCACCCGATAGAGCGCGGGTTCGACGGTGGTCGCGGAGAACATGGATCGCAGCGCATCCCACGGGTCGGGACTGATGAGACGACCGTCGACGAGATGCGCAAGGACCCCGACACCGAGTTCCGTTTCCTCGATGGGGGTGAGCACGACGAGCCATTCGTCGTGGTTGCGTTGTTCGAGCGCCTCCCACACCGCGAAGGTCGACGGGCACGGCACGACCGTGACGGGCACGCCGTCGTGCACGAAGGCGCCGCCGTCCCATTTCGGGGCGGCACGCAGCCCGAGGACGCCGTTCCGGTGCCGCTTCTCCACGGCCTTCGTGAGCTTGGCGGCGATGATGGGGCGGGTGACGGTGAGGGTGCTCATTCGACCCACCACTTCACGCGCAGACCCGGTCCGTGTTTGGCGAATGCCTTCCGCAACTGGTCGGCAACGGACTTGATGTCATCGATGCCGTGAAGGATGACCGTGTCGGGGTCGGTGACCACGTCCTCCCCGGTTCCGTCCTCGACGTCGTCGCCACCGTCGTCGATGATCTCTTCGTCGTCAATGACGTCCTCGTCGTCTTTGACCTCGGAAACGACCCACTCGACCACGCGGGTTTCCAGCGACTTCAGCTCCGATAGCTGCCTTCCCGGTGTCGAGACCAACTCGCGCAGGCTCTTCAGGATCACCCGTGCGGATTCACCGCGCTCACCCCCGGTTTCGGCGCCGGCGACGAGGGTCTCGACGAGCTTCCACTGCACGTTGCGCAACGCCCGCGCGTCGTCCGCTGCCTCGGTACGCAGGTTGCCCGCGGTCTCCATCGCGACGGGCAGTGTCGCCGTTGCGAGCAGATCGATGAGCGCGACATTGCCGGCGGTGCCGACGAGCCGGTCACAGAGTTCGACGAGTGCGCGGACCGCACTGATCCGGTCGGTGTCGGTGATGTCCAAGCCCAGCACCCGGTGGGCGTCGGCGAGCCGTTCGACGACCTGCCGCAGATCTGAGGTTCGCTCCCCCGCCTTCACCCGCACCTGCTGGGCGAAGTCCGCGACGTTCGCGCCGGTGAGGTAGGTGCGCGGGATGGTGTAGCCGAACAGTTGAGTCGCGGAGAGACGAGCGGCGTCCCAGGCGTTCTGCTCGGGCAGTTCCTCGGCACGCAGTTCGATACTCTCGCGCATCCGTCCCAGGGCCAGTGCGGGCACCGGGGAGCCGGCCTCGAACCAGGCTCGTTTGCGGAGCAGTGCCCATGCCGCGACGATCAGATCGCGGGCTTCGGGCCGCAAGCCCCATGCGGGGCTGACCGCGTCGATGCGGCGTTGCAGCACGCCGACGGTGACGCGGTCGGTGTCGGCGGCGGCCCGGTCGAGTTCCCCGGCCCAGAACGCGAAGGTGTCTTCCCCGAAGAGGAAGTGGTCTTCGGTGGCCTTGCCGACCTTCAGCGGCCCGGCGACGCGCTGCGCGACCTTACGTTCGGCCCCGGCGGTGGGGACACGGCCCTGTCGGTCGGCGACGGCTTGCTCGACGAAGCCGCGGACGATCTCGTAGTGGCGGGCGGTGATTTCCTCGTCCGGGCTCGGGAACTGCGGGTGGTTCGGGTACAGCGCGGCGAAGGCCTGGTCGATGACCTTGTCGAAGGCATCCTCGAGGTTGAGCGCGGTCGGCAGCTTGGGGCTGAAGTCCTTGCTGAGCGAGACGAGGATCTCGGTGTGGCCGGGGTCGTCGATGAATCGCTTCGGGTCGGGCGCCTCGATGCCGTAGGCCTGTTCGAGGAGCCGTTCGAACGAGTGGAGCGTGCCCCGGTACAGGTTTTCCAGGATGCCGCGGGCCTGCGCGCGGTCCGACGGGGACAGGTGGTCGGTGTTCTCCTGCCAGCGGTCACCGGTGCCGGTGAACAGCCAGTCGAGCTTGACGAGCAGCGCCAGGTCCTGCATCGCCTCGTCGGAGAAGAACTTCGGCAACCACACGATGGTGTGGCGGTCGCCGTCGGCGAGGAGCCGGTCGATGCGGGCGATGTCGTCGGCAGCGGAGAAGTTCTGTTCGTCGAACGGGTAGTCGACGACGAGCCGCCACGTGCCGGGCCGGTTGTCGAAGTTCTGTTCGGGGACCGATGAGGCGTCGCGGACATTGCCGAATACGACGTCGACCTCGCGGCGGGATCCGCGCCAGATCACGGTGCGCGTGGCGCCGCCGGCGAGGTCGTCCTGCTTGGTGTCGACGCCGAGTGCCTTGTGCACGAGGGTGCGGATGAGCACTTTGCGTTTGCCGAGATTGTCTTCGCCGCGGATGCGTTCGAGCACCGAGTTGTAGTCGACGTTGGCGAGCTGCACCCGGATGATCGGGTTGGTGCCCTCGGAGACGGTGATCTCGGGGACGTCCTTGGCCCATTCCCGGACCACGCCGAGGACGACGCGGGCCTCTCCGCCCTTCATGCGGGTCTTGATCGAACCGTGGTTGAGCGCGGCAAGGCGGGAGGCGGTGAGGTCGCGCAGCGCCGGGACCTTGGGGGCGATCGCCGAGAGCAGCAGCGTCTTGGCGATGCGGTCGTGGGCTCGGAACCCGGCGGGCACCGAATCGGGGTCCGTCTCGAGCTGTTCGGCGGTCACCTGGTGGCGGGCGAGCAGCAGCGGCAACAGCTTGTCCTTGTAGAGGTTGGCAGCCGCGGTGAACAGGGTGCCGGCGACGCCGTCGATGGGGTCTTCGCCGTCGACGATGGGCCCGAAGGCGTCGCCGACGGGGATGAGGTCGGCGGTGGTGAGGGTGTCGCGCCGTTCGACGAGCATGCGCTGCATCACCTTCAGGGCGGTGCGGTCGCGCTGCATCACCGATGCCAGTTCCCGCAGGGTCGCCACGAGCGCCGGAGAGAACGGGTAGGTGAGCCGGAATTCGTGTTCGGAGGCGCCGCGGTAGTCCTCGGTGGTGTTCATCGAGTCGCGCAGCACGTCCCACACCTCGGGGCTGCGGGTGACCGAACGGAACGCGTCGTCGAGGACCTGCCGCGCGTGCTCGTCCTTCGGCTGCAGCAATCGGACGTTAGCGACCTCGGCGAGGTTGTCGTTGCCGAGTTCGATGGTGCGGAACCGGCCCTGCTGGTATTGCAGGGCCCGGTCGGATGCTTCCTGTTCGGAGCCGGATGCGCCGGCGTCGGCGAGCCATTTGCGCAGATCCATCTGGCGGGAGATGAACGAGATCAGCGGAATGGGTCGCGGATTGCCGGCTGCTTCGACGAGTTTGGTGATCTTCTGCGATTCGCGGCCGAAGAACTCGCTGCTGCGGACGGAGAAAATCAGCCACAGGATCAGCTCGTCGAGGAACAGCACCACCGCGTCGTAGCCGAGGGACTTGGCGTGTTCGGACAACACCGCGAGGCCGCGGTCGATGTCGATGAAGTCGGCCTGTTCGACGAAGGATGAGAAGTAACTGCGCACCAGCGCGGAGACGAGTTCCTTGCGCAGTTCGCTCTCGGCCGGGGCGGCCAGGGCGCTCTGGTAGCGGTCGTGGGTCCAGCCGTCGCTGAGCACCCCACCCCAGCCGTCGTCGGCGCCGGTGTCCGAGTCGCCGCCGAGGCCGGCGAGGAACTGCTCGTCACCGATGCGTTCGCGCAGATTCTCGGCGTCGGCAAGCAGCGTGTCGGAGACGTGCAGCGCGGGCAGCGGCGCTTCCGGGTGCAGCCGAGCGATCTGGCGCACGTAGCCCTGGAAGATGGCCTGTTCGAGGGATCTCGCGCCGATGAGGTGGTAGGTGAGACGCAGGATCTTCTTGCCGGCAAGTTCGCCGTCGTAGCGGCCGGTGAGGTCGCGGAACCGGTCGACGCGCAGCGCCGGATGGTTGCCGAGCAGCGCGTAGAGCACGGCCATGAAGTGCGACTTACCGGAGCCGAAGGAGCCGGCGAGGTAGGCGCCGCGGGAGGTGTTCTTCTTGATCGCGTCGGCGATGAGAGCGATCGCGGAGACGAAGTTGTCCTTGAGCGAATCGGTGAGGACGTAGGCGTCGAGGGTGGCGCGGATGTGCGCATCGTCGTCGGTGCTGTCGGTCAGCCGCAGCACGTAGTCGTCGGCGCCGATACGTTCGGGGATGTCGATGACGTCCCGCAGCAGGATGCTCACGCTTCGCCTGCCCTCCTTCGTGGTCCTCGTGATGCGGCGGCCATAAAGTGGGGTCGCTGCGGGTCTCATCCTGCCAAAGAACAGCGACAGCCCGAGCCTCGCCCGTCCGCGCGTCGCGCTGCCGAGCAGGCGATCGACGGACGCACACACCCCGCATCGGTCCCAATTACCGGTCACGTGCGGGATTCCCGTGTGTCCGACGCACCCGACGAAGAAACCGTGAGCTCCCAGCTCGATACCGACTACTGAGAGTGGGCCGAGCAGCTGCCGGAGGATCAGCGTGCAGCACTCGTACGGTGGCAACGCGCGGACGTCCGCTTCTACCGGCGTATCCAGAACCTGCTCCGAAGCGGTGTAGACGATCCCGAAGCCGAAGAGGTTGCGGAGCTGTTGCTGGATGCGATCGCCGCCGGGCGGCTCGCGACGGACATCACCGCATGGCGCGGACTACGTAACGTATCCGCGCTGTTCGAGGTGGACGTTGCCGGCCTGAGTTCCCTGATTGGACACGAAGTTCGTGCCGACGGCTTGTTGGCTGTCTCGATCGCACGGTCGGTTGCCGTCGACGAGTTCACCAGGCCCCCGTCCGCCGACGGTGCAGGCCTCGTCCGCGCCCGGATTCCTCGTGGCACGCCCGCAGCGTGGGTGAAACTGGTCGGAGCGGCCGAGATGGAGTATCAGCAGGAGCTGTTGCTTTCCGACGGTCACCACCTGCGGGTTCTCGATGTGGCCTACACTGGTGACTTGCCGATTGTGGACGTGGAGGTGATCTGACCGTGCCGATGAGCAACGATCGCTTGGTCGACGACAGCGTCTTCTCCCGTTCGACAGATTCCCGGCCCGCACCCCAGTTCACGACCTCGTTGATCACTCAACTCGGCCTCGCTCGCGCGTCCGCGGAGGAGAAGGAGCAGGGAATCGCTCGATGGCTGAGCGGCCATCACCCGTCCGAGAGGCTGAGAAAGAGCTTGATTCGAAGCGGATACAGGCACCTTCTCCATCTGAACGCGTGAGATCCCGATCCACCATCTCCCTTACCTGGGTGTGGTTGCCACGTGAGCTCGGAACACCAGCTCGACACGCTCCCCCTTCGGCGGCACCGCCAACCGCTCGGCCAACCCCTCGTAGCCGAATTCCCGGACGAGGCGCTTAAGGCTCTCACTGAAGTGCGCCCAGTCCTCGGCATGGACCGGCACGATCACGGCGTCACCCAGCACCCCGGCGGCCAGTACGGCAGTGCGGGCATTCACCGTCAGGTCGGTGTCACCGAAACGCCCGACATTGGCCGCGCCGACGAAGAGCACCGCGATGTCGATACGCCCGACCCTGGCGGCGATCTGTTCCACCACAGCCACCGACGCGTTGTCTCCCGAGATGTAGATCGTGGGCAGCCCCACAGGGCGCAGCACGAAGCCGGTCACCTCCCCCACCACCGGCTCGCATCACTCAGGCCCGTGCAGCGCCGGCACCGCCAGGATCTCGACGCTGCCCCACCCGGCAGCGGATGGCGACGAGCAGTCCACGTCGGCAGGCCGGTGACACCGTCGGCACAGCCTGACGCAGCGACCGTCGAGAGCACCAGCTGGATTTCTGCGAGCAGTGCTCGTCCGGAGTCGTCGAGGTTGTCGACAGGCTGGTCATGGGAGAGCAGCACCAGATCCACGCCCCAAGTCGGCGGCCGCGACGCCTTGCCGCTGAGCTTGCCGCAGCGCAACAACAACCGTAGCGGGTGTCGCCAAGCCGGTGAACCACGTTCCGTACGCGCCCCACTGGCCCCCACCCCAACCCCGTGCGTGTCCGATGCCCGACGACACGCAGAGGTCGGAACCATCAGGCGCCGACTGCGCCACACGCCCCACGATACGAACGCGTGTTCGAGTTGACGCTTCCCGGCCCTCGTGGGACCATCCCTGCACCGGCCTGACTACAGGTCGACCCCGGAAGGTGCTGGAACACCAACCGGGGTCTGGGCACACGACAGATTGGGACTGTCATGCACCGTACGGTGGATTCTATCCACACGCCCCGCAGAGGCGTGCATCAGCAACAGGCCGCGAGCGCGTTCCGCGCCGGCCGACACGTCACCTCGCCACCAGGTTCCCTTCCAACGCTGTGACCTTCCAGCCCCTCGATCCCGCGACCAGCGGTCCGATCGAGAGGCTGGAGGTGTTTCCTCGCCTGCCTCGGCGTGCGCGCGGGCCGTTTCGGTAACCACGGCACATCGAGGCGGGCGGCGTCGCTCGTCTCCCAGAGTCCGACGTCAGCGCATCGACGCTGCGAACCGGGGGGCCATTCCCGCGGTTCGAAACCGACTGGGCACCAGTAACCCTCGTCTCCACAGCTGGTGGTGGAGCACCTGATCGAACGGGTCGACACGAACGGTCGGGTCCAGCGCAAGCCGCACGTCCTCCGCGACGTGGGGCTACGAGTGCTGGCCGAGATGGTCTATCGGGGCATGGCGACCGGGCAGCGGTGGGGAAGGGGCCGAAGCAACCTCAGGGACCCGTAGGGTCTCCGATCGGTTGGGCGCAGCCGCCCGCAGGGCGTCCTCTTCGATGCCCTTCCCGGACCACATCGAAAGCCGCTGCGGGAGAATCGAGTCCGTGCCCACCGCCTCCGGTGACTTCGAGCTGACGATGGACGAGCTGCGAGTCGTCGCCCGCTACGTGACCGAGGCCGCCAAGGAAGTCCTGCCGGCCTTCGAAGACGCCGTGCCCGACCCTCCCCGCCTGCACGCAGCCATTCACGTGGCATGTCAACTTGAGGTCGGCGGCGTCGTCCGGCCTCTCACATCCCGTGCCAGCAAGCAGCGATCCATCTTGGAGGCCGTCACAGACGCCCGCACACCGGAGCGCCGCTACTGCGGCCGACGTGCTGCTCCGAGCGACCTGAGCAACCGGGACGCACCTGATCGAGCTCAAGGACCAGTCCGTATTCGATGCCGTGAGCCTTGACGTCGCCTGACCGCGTCGGGCGATTGACCGAGGCCACGCACTGGATACATGGTCGCCGCGCCAGATGTCGCTCGGGCCGGCGCACAGTCCACTCGACGGATCCAGGCTAATCCCATGGGGTAGTGCTGAATCCAGCCGCGCGGAACTCCTCCTTAGCGCGCATGACGTACTGGTTGACCTGTTGACGCAAGGTTTCCACGAAACTGACGGCATCTCGTTTGGCGTCTTCGGCGGTATAGGGCGCATACCCGATGTACGCGCGGAACGCGTCGATGAACTGTTTCAACTCGTCCGTGGCCGACTTGAACGCTAGTGCTTTCGCGAGCGGTTCAGTAACAGTCTGGAGAAGTGCGGCCATCGCGGCGTTCAACCGCGTTGCAGGGGTGAGTACCTCAGGTGGGGCGACCATCTGAAGCGAATTGAAGGCACGCGCCAAAGCCTTGAGGTTCCGTGTCTGATCGGCTGCAAAGAGAATTTTCCGCGCCGCATTTTCGTCGGGCAGACCAGCCGCGGTATCAAAAGCGTCCTTGACAAGATTGAACAGACCGTCAGTGTCGAGGGCTTCATCGAGAGCTACTGAGCACGTCTGTGCGTATGTGGTCGCTGCCTCGAGGACGAGCTTGTCGTACTCCTTCTTCCCCTCGGCCGCACGGCGATTCTCCTCGATTTCGTTATCGAGCTGCCGCTTTAACTTTTCAAGCTCCACTTCGTGTGCTCTGCGCTCTTCCGCAAGTTGGCAGTCATGATTGAGCTTCAGAGCAGTCACTTTGTCTTCTTGTGCGGCCTTACGTCGATCGCTAGAACGCAACGAGAAGGCTGCAATACCCGCGCTGATCGTGCCGGCGACAACGGTTCCAGCTCCAGCACCCCACCAGAAGCTTGACTCCGTCATGAAGTCAGAGAATGCGCTCATATCGGGCAACCTACCAACAACCCCGGACAAGTGGAGAGCACCTGGAACGGGCCTTCCTCGCCCTCCGGCGTCCATGACGACGGATCATGACTGGAGCACTCGTGCTGCTCCAAGTACAGATGCAACAGGTCGACGGGCTACCACCGGTCGATCCCACGGTCGGAAGCAGGATGATCGAGCAGGCTCGACGGCGCGCAACGCCGAACCTGATTGCTGTATTCGACCGCAATCCCCTCGCCACGCATCGCCATCAGGTTGCCCAACTCATCAGTGCATCGGATCGCACTCTACGCACATCGGTCGGCACCGGAAGTCAAACGCTCCTCGTCTGCCGGATCGAATCTCAAGGCGCCGTCTCGCTGGTGGGCGCAGGTTCAGCGAGATCGTGCGGAAGAACACAATGACGCCGCTTATGCCCGGTCAGCTTCCTTCGCAGCCTTCTTGGCGATGCGACGTCCACGGGTGGACGCCGGGGGCCGCCACGCGGCAAGATCCTCGGTGGTGACGCCGAGATCGGCGCTGTGGGAGCGCAGCACCTCCTCGATGGTGTCGGCTACCGATTCGCCGTACTCCGGGTCGATTTCGCCGTGCCACTGCCGCACCCAGGGCAACAACTCCGCCAGACCTGCCAGCATCGGGATCAGCTTCTCGGGGTTCTCCTGATCCCAGCCATCGGTGGCTACACGTTCGTCGACGAGACTGGCGAGGGCCAAAGCCTGTTCGGCGTGGTCCCAGCCGGCCCAACCGAGAAGCATGGTCGGGTCGGTGTCGCGGTTCGCGTTCGGATACGAGATGAACCGTTCCTTCGGCATGTCGAGCTTGCCGCGCCGCGACCAGTACGAACTCTTCACAAAGTCGGCAGGCTTGTACTTGGGCGGCACCGGGATCGGGCTATCCAGCTTCTCCCCCGCATCCTCGCGATGCTGAAGGTCCCAGGTGTGTTCCCATGCTTCTCGTTTGATGAGGCCCGAGGGCTTGTAGCGCAGCGCGGCGAGGTAGGGCACCACCTCCTCGTCGAGGAGCTTCGCAAGCGCGGTCCCCGTGGACACCTCGGCATTGCCGGCCCACAACCGCAGCACCCGACGGAAATCCTCGTCGCGGTCCAGCTTGTCGGCAAGTTGCGCGACGCTGCGCGGCGTGGGATGCCCGTCTTCGAACCACAGGTCGCGGTTCTCGACGCGGTCGAGTAGCCAGTCGCGCAGGGCTTCGGTGACGCGCTTGTCCCACGGGTCAGTGGCCCACCGCCTCTTGTGCTCGGGTTTCTCCAACAAGCGGATGTGAGGGTTCGACGCGATGACGTCGAGCCGCTGCTGAATCAGGTCGCGGTAGTCGGCGGGCAGGTGGGCAGGGATCTCGGTTGTCGGGGTGGAGCGGTGACGCTCGAACCACGCCGTGTGCTCACCGTTCTCGACGGCACGCGCGAGTGCGATCTCGAACGCACGCTCGCCCAATGCGATTCCAGGCAGTTCACCGGTGTAGGTGAGATCCTCGTCGATGAGCCCGTAGAGACGGTAGCACTCCCAGTCAAGTTCTTCCTGGTGCGCGATCATCAGCGCGCGGACGTGCTCGGACTCCTCGTGCGCCACATCGAGTGGGTTGATGGTCGGAACCTCGTTCGCGGCGACAGCGGCCGGGGCGTGGGCAGCGAGTTCCTGCGCGAGGGCGTCGAGGGAGCGCGCGCGATCCAGCGGGAAGGACGACGGGAGCGGGAAGTCCCTGAGGGTGGTGCCGTTCAGCTGGTAGAAGTTTTCCCACTGGTCCAGAGTGGTTCGCGCACCGCTGTTATCGACCGTACTGCCCTTGTTGTGGCACTTCTGCTTGAGCCAGAAGCACGCCACCGAACTGTTCAGCACACCGAGCACACGCAGGTGGTCGTCCTCGGTTGCACCCTCCGGCAACTTGATCACCGGCGCGGTTTGTTTGAACACCTTGCCACCGCGGTCCAGGACGAAATGGTTGTGGGTGGCTACTTCGGCGAAGGTGATGGAGAGGGGGGTCCGGTACCGGTCCTTGAAGAACATCGAGTACTCGAACCATGTGAGCCCACGTTCGAGTTGTGACTGCCCAAGGTTGATCCGAAGTGACAGCACCGCCTTGTTCGGCCAAAGCGCCCGTTGCGCAGCCTCGGAAAGCTCAGCATCCAACGTTTGCTCGTTGTAGGGCCACAGAGCTGCTTCCGCTGGTGCTACAGACCACTCCCGAACAACGTCCCCTTCAACGACCGAACGTTGGTGCATGGCGCTGATACGTGCCCGGTCGAGTGCATCCTTGCCGAGCATGAAGGCAGAGTCCTCTGCCGTGACCGCGCCGAAACCGATCTCACGCACACGCGACCGAAGCTTCGAGACTCCAGCGCCCTCAACTCGTTCGAGAAGGTCGACCGCTCCACCCCCTGAGAGGCTCCACGGGTGTCCTTGCAGTGCAGCTCGATCCAAATCAGCCACACTGATCCAGGCGTCATCGAATCCTGGATCATCAATGTGCTCGACAATCGCAGACCACACCACGCCCTTTGAGGGGTCGTCCGGTCGGCCCGGTTCACCTCTCACTCCCAGCACCGCTCGAACGGTCTTCGCGACAGGCGACCGGTTCCGTCCTACCAAAATGACCGTGGGCGTGCCATGACCCGGGATGTACGCGCCCGAAGTGTCGATCACTCGCCGAAGATCACGGAGGACGAGGAATTCTTCGATCAGTTTGGAACCGAACTCTCGCTTCATGAACGAGTTCGACGTGATCTGCCCGACCCAACCGGAGCTCCCGTTTGAATCACTCTTGGCCAGGTCGAAGAACAGTTCCATGAACGGCACTGTCAGTGCGTACTTGCGGTGACATGTCGAGTAGAGGGTTCGGTACGTTTGGTTGAGCGCCTTGTCCTTGACAGTGATATACGGCGGATTACCCACCACCACATCGTGTTCCCGCTGCAGGATCGCCTTCAACGCGTCCGCGTTTTCCGTCGCGTATGCCATCTGTTCGGTGCCCGTCGACCACAGGTCGTCACTGATCGCCTGCTGCCGCGCCCCCCACAACAACGAGTCACCGGCCGCGAGATTCAGTTCGATATCGATCATTTTCTCGATCGACTTGTCCCCACTCGCATCCAACGCCGCCACCATCAACCGGAACCGCGCAATCGCCACCGCGAACGGGTTGATGTCCACCCCATACACCGACGCAAGTGCCTTCTGCACCAACACCCGCGAGCCCAGTGCCGGCGCTTCCCGCTGCCACCTGTCGAGCAACCGACGGAACGCACCGAGGAGGAAGTGGCCCGACCCACAGGTCGGGTCGATCACCGTGAAACCCTCAAGATGTCGCTCGGCGAGCGCCGGGTCGAGAGTCTGGTCGAGGATGAACTCCTCCACGAACTCCGGGGTCTGCAACAACGCGTAAGTCTTCTTCGCGAACTCCGACAGGTCCTGATACACGTCACCGAGGAATCGGGTGTCCACGCCAACGAAGCCCCACAGCGGCTCGCCGGAAGGGTCCTTGTCCCACCAGAATTCGAGCAGCGCCCGCGCCGCATCACCGGACGGTGCCACCTGGCGCAACGGCGAGTAGTCGTCGACCAGGCCGCGGGTGGCTTCCATCATCCCGAAGTGCGCGATGATCGTTTCGAGCCATTCGCGGTCGGTGTGCTCCGGGAATTCGGTGAAATAGGCACGGCGGGCGTCGAGGGCCTGCTGGCGCGCGTCGGCGTCCGGGCCGCCGATCCACGCCTTTGACACCAGTACTTGGTCCTCGCAGTAGCGGGCGAACACCGTGAGCAGCACCCACGCGACCGCGGCCTGCGTCACGCGTTCGTCGCGCCACGCCTGCCACGACGCCGCGGTGCGCTGCGCCGTGAGCGCCGCGGTGTGCTCGGCGCGCCACCGCTCCCCCACGCCCGCCTGCCGGGCATCGACATCCGAGCCGTCGACGCGCGCACGCAGATCGTCCTCGAGGACGGTGACCTGCCTGCGCAGCGCGTTCACCAACTCGGTCGCGGAAAAGTCCGCCATCACACCTTCTCGCTCTCCACTGCCTCGGTCTTCCCGACCGAGTACGTCAGAAACTGTCCACCCGGAGAACCCAGCTGGATCGGCTCGCCGTCGATCACCGCACCGCGCACCCCGCGCATCTGCGGCAGCACCACCCACACCGGCCGCCGCCGCGGCGCCGAGAGGTCGGCCAACCGCGCCACGAGGTCGAGGTAGCCGTACCGGGCCAGTGGCGACAATTCGGTGAGGACCAGCGGCGTCGCCAGCACCCCATCGTCGAACACCTCCGCCTCGATACGGGCACACACCCGCGGCATCACCTGATCGAGCACCGCGCGCAGACCCCGCGCATCGCGGCTACCAGCCTCGGCGGCGTCGGCGCTGCGGATCAGATCCCAGGACACACCCTTCTCGGCCGCGAACGCGCGCATGGCCTCGACGATCTCGCCGGTCACATCCACCAGGTCACCGTCGTGGGATGCGGCGAGGTCTGCCGCGACCTTTTGGTGGTCGCCGGGGCGATGCACCGTCACACCGAAGGCGAGGAAGCCGTTCTCCCGCAGCGATGTCGCGACGAGCGATCCGCGCAGCGAGCCACCACCGGCGGCGGCACCCGCGATGTCGCCGACGGGTCCGGTGTAGGTGGCGGTGCGGGTGTTCAGACTGGTTTCGCTGGCGGGCGTGACTTGCTCGTAGCGGTATCCGGTACCGTCCCATGTCAACCCGAGGCCTGCGCGTTCGATGTGCGCATCGAGAGCCGGGCGGCCGGGCAGCCGGTCGAGTTCCGGGAAACGAGCCGCCACACGGGCCCGCACCTCGGTGGGCGAGAGCGCCTCGGTCTGCGCGAGACCGGCGAGGGCGATCCGCAGCGCGTCGGACGGACCGAGATTGCGTCGATGCAGTTCACCACGACCCGACACGGCCGCGTACCGGGAGATGGCTGCGGCCAGGCGGATCAACCGTGCATCCGACGGAAGCGGCACCTGGACATCCGGCCCCGCGGCGCCCTTGTAGGCGCGGGTGAAGGCCGCGCGCAGATCGCGAGCGGCGGTGCTGACGCGCACCACCTCGGATGCCGGGGTGGATGCCATCAGGTCGTCGGCGCGGCGCCCGGCCGCTTCGGCTCCGGCGAGCAGCAACTCGTCCTCGGCAATGAGGGCGAGGCGTCCGGCGTGACGGCGCCGCACCCAGCGGCGGGTGCCTTCCGCGGTTTCGTGTTCGGTGAGCCGGTCGAGGGCGGCACGCAGCAGACCCGCGGCGGCGCGTTCGGCGAGGCGCGGTGCCACGGCATCGGACGGCGACGCAGGCGGTTGCGGCAGTCGCCCGCGGATCTCGGCGGTGAGGGTGGTCACGGCTACCACCCCGCCGGAGTCGCGCAGTACCTGTTCGGCGACGGCGATCAGTTCGTCGAGCAGTTCACGGGTGGCCGGGTTCTCCGCCCAGTCGGCCTGCAATTCCTTCAACAGTTGGTTGCCACGCGGGCTGGTCTTCTTCAGCGCGGAGGCCAGTTCGTTGCCGGACGCGAACGCGTCGAGGGTGCCGGTGGTGCCGAGCAGCAGTTCCGCGGCCTGGCGCCGGGTGCTGGTACGGCCCGTCGCGACGGCGGACAGCAGCAGCGCCACGGCCTCGTCGAGGCCGAGCAGCCCCTGGGTGCTCGCGGGCTTCGTCGCAGACCGGCCGAGTTCCTTGACCCAGCCGCGGTGCCGGTCGCGGATCTCAGTGCGGGTGGCCTTCGCTTCCTTCGCGACGAGGCGGTTGAGGCGGGTGGAGTCGAGCGCCACCAGTTCCCCGACCGTGGTCACCTGAACAGCCGCGAGCGCCGACACTGCGCGGGCACTCAAACCGGCCGCGGCGAGTGCCGTTGCGGCCTCGACCTTGTGAACCGGTTCGGGGGCAGCGTCGAGGTCGGTGAACGCTCGACGCCACGCGCGCAGCATGTCTTCGGCGGTGTCGGGACGCGCGGCGGCGTCGCGGGACAGTGCCGAGGTGAAGAACGCGATGAGCGCGGCGGCGACCGGCATCTCGAACATGGCCGGGTCGACGGTGACGTCGTCGTCGACGGTGGCCGGGTTCGCCTGCGGGTCGGGTCCGTACTGCGGGGCGGTGCCGGTGGCCATCTCGAACAGCACCACCGCGGCGCCGTAGCGTTCGGCGGCGGTGTCGTACTGGCGGCGGCCGCCGGCGCCGAGGAACGGGTCCAGGTACGGCGGGGTGCCGGCCTCGATGTTGCGGGGGTCGACCCCGGCCATCGAGAAGTCGAACAGTCGCAGGTGCGTATCGGCGCGCGAACTCGACTGGTGCACACCGAGATTCGACGGCTTGAGGTCGCGGTGGGTGACGCCGGCGCGTTCGAGGGCGATCAACGCCTGCAGCAGGTCGGTGCCCCAGCGTTCGAGCAGGTCGATCGACAGCCGGCCGCCCTTGGCGGCCAGCTCCTCGGCGAGGGTGGTGCGACCTGCGTCGTGCACGACCAGCGCGGTGCGCCCGCCGACGTGCTCCTCGGAGGCGAGCTGGACGATGCGCGGATCGTCGAGTTTCGCGAGCACCTGCGCTTCGGCGTGCAGGCGGGCGGCGGCTTCGTCGTCGCGGGCGACCTTGAGGACCCGTTCGTGGTCGCCGGCCTTGCGGTCGACGACGAGGATGCCCACCGCGGTGGAGCCGGCGCCGAGGCGGCGCTTGTAGACGAAGCGGCCGTCGCCGAGTTCGTCACCGGGCTTGGCCTCGAGCGGGTCGGTTTCGCCTTCCGCGCGGAACAGCTCGCCACGAACCTGTTCGAGGCGGTCGAGGAACTCGGCGACGGTGGCGATGCGCTCCGCCGGGCTGGGATCAGTGGCGTCGAGGACGAGTTGCCGCAGCACCGACGGCACCTGCGGCAGTTCCACGGCCAGGTCGAGGCCGCCGTCGCGGCGCAGCCGGTCGAGCAGTTCACCGCGTTCGGTGGCCGGAGAGACTCCACCGCTGAGCAGATAGAAGGCCAGCGCGCCGAGCCCGAAGACATCCATGCGGGCCGGGTCGGCGGGGCTGGCGCCTTCCGGGGCGGCGAACAGGCGGGCCTGGTCGCTCAGCGCCCCCGCCATGAGACTCAGTGGGCCGGCGGACAGGCGGGTGACGCCGGTCTCGGCGTTGGCGGGCAGCACCCCGGCGGTGTCCCAGTCCGTGACCTGCGGTTGCGGACCGGCGGCGCGGTCGCGCACGACGACCGCGCGCGGATTCAGGGTGCGGTGCACCACCCGATGCCGGTGCGCGTAGTGCACGATCTCGGCGATCTGAGCGATGAGTTCGAGCTGCTGCTCGAGCGTGAGCGCGGTCCGGTGGTCGGCGAGCCACAGGTCCAACCGCAGTTCGTCCTTGGACTGCAGGAACACCAGGCCGATGCCGAGTTCCTTGTCCTTGACGACGTCGACGGGCACCTGCAGGCCGTCGTGCTTGAGCCGCGACAGCAACTTGTATTCGTGTTCGACGCCGCGCGCCCGGGCATGTTCCTCCGCGGAGGTGGCGCCGGGTTTGGGCAGGTAGAAGCGGATGCGCGCTTCCCGTTCCATGTCGACGTGGTGGAAGGCCGGCCAGTCCTGCCAGCCCTCGCCGTCGCCGAAGGGCTGTTCGTCGATCACCCACGAGCCGAGTTCCCGCTGCCGACGGGGTGCGAGTCCGATCGCGGTCATCAGATCGCGGATCAGCAGGGATTTCTCCTCGCTGACCGGCTCGTGCTTGGACGGCGCGAGCAGGCGCTCGCCGATGCCGGGCAGGCCGCTGCGGCGTTCGTTGCCGTCGAGGCCGTACAGGTTGATCGCGGAGCTGGCCGGCAGGGCGCACCGGAGGTCGGGGTGGTGCAGGAACACCAACTCCTGCACGAACGGGATGACGCCCTTGAGGTTCTTCTGCCCGGTCTTCTCGGCCAAGCGGTCCTTGAGCAGCGACGAGAAGTACTGGGCCTTCTTGCGGGTGAGCAGCAGCGGCGAATCCTCGGACCGGTAGCCGCCACGGCTCCACACGTGGTCGTTGCCGCGCAGCGTGCCGCTGTAGTACTTCAGTTCGATCAGGTAGAGGGTGTCGCGGCTCAGAACGAGCAGATCCACCTCGTGCCAGCGACCGCGGTTGTCGCGGAACTCGAAGTTGGACCAAGCGCGGAAGGGCGGGGCATCCGGCAACAGGCTCTTGACGAAGTCGAGGCCGAGCTTCTCATGCTCGAACTGCGAGGGACTGATCTCGACCCAACGGTCACTCTGCACCTGGTCCCGCACCTCTCGATCTCATCCGTCACCCATGTATAGAGAGTCGAGTGTGCGCATCTCGTTGTTACGCCTCGGCGTGTCGCGACGAGATGTGCACACTCGAAATGCGTTCTATCGCAGCGGGATGCCGAGCAGGGCGTCGACGGCGTCCGCGAACGCGGCGGGTGCCGACGGGTCGTCGCCACCGCGCTCGACCGCGAACTTCGCCCACGCATCCAGTGCGTCGAGGGCCTTGGGCGTGTCGAGGTCGTCGGCGAGGTGCTGGCGCAGCCGGGCGACGGTGTCGTCGACCGAAGCCGCGGACGGCAGCGCCGCGGCGTCGCGCCACAGGGCGAGGCGGGCCTGGGCGTCGGCGAGGACCTGATCGGTCCAGGCGCGGTCGGTGCGGTAGTGCCCGGCGAGCAGGCCCAGACGGAGGGCGGCGGGGTCGACGCCCTGGCCGCGGAGCTTGGAGACGAACACGAGGTTGCCGCGGGACTTGGACATCTTCTCGCCGTCGAGGCCGATCATCCCGGTGTGCACGTAGTGCCGGGCGAAGCGGCGGTCGCCGGTGACTGCCTCGGCGTGGGCAGCGGAGAATTCGTGGTGGGGGAAGATCAGGTCGCTGCCGCCGCCCTGGACGTCGAAGCCGCTGCCGATGCGGTTGAGGGCGATGGCGGCGCATTCGATGTGCCAGCCGGGGCGGCCGTCGCCGAACGGGGACGGCCAGGCCGGTTCGCCGGGCCGCTGCGCGCGCCAGAGCAGGGCGTCGAGCGGGTCGCGCTTGCCGGGCCGGTCGGGGTCGCCGCCGCGTTCGGCGAAGAAGTGCTCCATGGTGGCGCGGTCGTAGCCGGATTCGTAGCCGAACTGCTCGGTGGCGTCGGCGCGGAAGTACACGTCGGGGTATTCGGCGTCGTCGACGATGTACGCGGCGCCGGAGGCGACGAGTTTCTCGACCAGTTCGACGACCTCGCCGACGGATTCGACGGCGCCGATGTAGTCGCGGGGCGGCAGGACGCGCAGCGCCTCCATGTCCTCGCGGAACAGGGCGGTCTCGCGCATGCCGAGGACGATCCAGTCTTCGCCGTCGCGGGCGGCCCGTTCGAACAGCGGGTCGTCGACGTCGGTGACGTTCTGGACGTAGTGCACGTCGTGGCCGGCGTCGCGCCACACGCGGTGGACCAGGTCGAAGGCGAGGTAGGTGGCGGCGTGACCGAGGTGGGTGGCGTCGTAGGGGGTGATGCCGCAGACGTACATCGTGGCCGTGGGGCCCGGGGTGACGGGGCGGACCGCGCGATCGGCGGTGTCGTACAGCCGGAGCGGGGGGCCCTGACCGGGGACGGACGGGAGCGCGATGTCGGACCATGACAGCATGCGCACGAGCCTAGTAGAGGGCGCGGGCGGCTCCGGACGGAGGCCGGGTCCTCAGAACGCCGGCCAGGGGATGCGCCGCTCTCCGACCGGGCGGGGCATGACGGGGCGGCGGAGCAGGGCGCCGACGCGGCCCCGCAGGGCGGCGACCTCGCCGGCGGTGATGTGGGTGCCCAGCCGCTGCCCGAGTTCGCCGTCGAGTTCGCGGGCGAGTTTGTCCAGGTCGACGAGCAGCGACGGGTCGACCTGGCTGCCGGCCCAGCCCCACAGCACGGTGCGCAGCTTGTTCTCCCGATGCAGGCAGATGCCGTGGTCGACGCCGTACACGCCGCCGTCGACGCCCTCGAGGGCGTGCCCGCCCTTGCGGTCGGCGTTGTTGAGGATCACGTCGAGCACGGCCATGCGCTGCAGTCGCGGGTCGTCGGCGTGGACGAGGACGACGTCGGTGCCGTCGAGGTCGCGGGCGCGCAGGACGGGCAGCCAGCCGGGCGGGACGGCGTCGATCGGGCACAGGTCGACCAGGTCGAGGCGGCCGGGCGGGTCGGCGGGGTCGGGGGTGTCGATCCACCGCTGCACCATGCCGGTCCCGAAGGGTCCCTCGCGCAGCACGGTGGTGGGGATGACGCCCCAGCCGAGGGCCTCGGAGACGAGGTAGGAGGCCACCTCCCGGCCGGCGAGGGTGCCGTCGGGGAAGTCCCACAGGGGCCGTTCGCCGCGGACGGGCTTGTACACGCAGCGCACGGTGGTCGCGTCGAGGGTGGCGTCGCACACCAGGGTGGCGTTGCTGGCGTGCACGACGCGGCCGACCACGGTGAGTTCGCCGTCGGTGAGCACGGTGCGGACGTCGGGGCTGCCCACCGGCTCAGGTCTCCTCGCCGAGCCAGGCGGCGGGATCGAAGCCCTCGGTGCGCAGGTACCCGTTGGTGCGTACGCAGATGTGGCCGCCGCCGACCGGTTCGCCGCACAGCGGGCACGGGGTGCGGCCGGCGGCGACGACGAGTTCGGACCGGGCGGCGAATTCGCGGGCCTGCTGGGGGGTGAGGAAGACGCGGACCGCGTCCGGGCCCTCCTCGGCGTCGTCGAGGACGACGGACTCGTCGACTTCGGTCTCGGTGACGGCGAGCAGCTCGACGACGACGTTGCCGCTGTCGGCGTCCCAGCCCAGGCCCATGGTCCCGACGCGGAACTCCGCGTCGATGGGGGTGACGAGCGGACTGATGTCGACGTCCGCGTCCTCGGGCAGGTCCGTGCCGAAGCGGCGGTGCACCTCCTCGAGCAGCAGGCCCATGCGGTCGGCGAGGATCTGCACCTGCTGCTTCTCGAGCATCACGCTCACCACCCGGGAGGCGTGCACGGCCTGCAGATAGAACACCCGGTCGCCGGGTTCACCGACGGTGCCGGCGACGAACCGGTCCGGGGTCCGGAAGACATGTATCGCGCGGGCCATCGCACCTCCTCGTTGTCGAATCCATCCGGTGTCGCTCTCCCATTATCCGCCGCGGGGACCGACCTCCCCGCCCGGCACGGGCGCCGGTTGCGCCGGCGGCGCGAGCCCGGACAGGTCCGAGCCGGTGTCGTTGACGCGCAGCACGAACGGGCGGGTCTCGGTGTAGCGGACGACGCTGAGGGAGGCGGGCTCGGCGACGATGCGCTGATAGCCGTCGAGGTGCGTGCCGAGCGCGTCGGCGAGGACGGCCTTGATGACGTCGCCGTGGGTGCAGGCGATCCAGACGACGTCGCCGCCGTGGGCGGCGGCGAGGCGGCCGTCGTGTTCGCGGACGGCGGTGACGGCGCGGGCCTGGACCTGTGCGAGGCCTTCGCCGTCGGGGAACACCGCGGCGGACGCGTGCTGCTGGACCACCTTCCACAGCGGTTCTTTCAGCAGGTCACCGAGTTCGCGGCCGGTCCACTGCCCGTAGTCCACCTCGACGAGGCGGTCGTCGACGAGGGGGGTCAGGCCGCGGTCGGCGGCGAGGGGGGTCACCGTCTGGCGGCAGCGCAGCAGCGGCGAGTGCACGATCTCGGCGATGGTGAGGCCGGCGAGCCGGTCGACGAGGCCCTTGGCCTGGATGTGGCCCATCTCGTCGAGTTCGACGCCGGGGGTGCGGCCGGCGAGGACCCGGGAGGTGTTCGCCGTCGAGCGCCCGTGCCGCAGCAGGATGACCGTCATGAAGCCAGCCTAATGGGCCGGGCGCCCGACGAGCGGGCCCGGCGTGGGTCCCGGGGTCAGGTGGCCGAGATGGTGCCGGTGGCGAGCAGGGCCAGGACGACGGCGCCGAGGGCGATGCGGTAGCCGACGAACCAGTACATCGAGTGGTTGACGACGAACCGGAGCAACCAGGCGATCGAGGCGTAGCCGACGGCGAATGCGACGGCGGTGGCGACGAACAGCTGGGCGCCGGAGGCGTTGAGGCCTTCCCCGGCGGGTTCGAACGCGTCCGGGAGGCTGAACAGGCCGGAGGCGACGACGGCGGGGATGGCGAGCAGGAACGAGTACCGGGCGGCGGCCTCGCGGGTCAGGCCGAGGAACAGGCCGGCGCTGATGGTGCCGCCGGAGCGGGACACCCCGGGGATCAGGGCCAGCGCCTGCGCGCTGCCCATGAGGATGCCGTCGCGGAGGGTGAGTTCGTCGAGCTTGCGGGTCTTGCGGCCGTAGCGTTCGGCGGCGGCGATGACGAGGGCGAACACGATGAGCATGGTGGCGATGAGCCACAGGTTGCGGGCGCCGGTGCGGATCTGGTCCTTGAACAGGAATCCGAGGACGCCGACGGGGATGGTGCCGACGATCACGTACCAGCCCATGCGGTAGTCGAGGTCGCTGCGGTGTTCGCGGTGGGCGAGGCCACGGAACCACGCGGCGACGATGCGGACGATGTCCTTGCCGAAGAAGACCAGGACGGCCGCCTCGGTGCCGAGCTGGGTGACGGCGGTGAAGGACGCGCCGGCGTCGGTGCCGAAGAAGATCTCCGAGACGATCCGCAGGTGGCCGGAGGACGAGATCGGGAGGAACTCGGTCAGACCCTGCACGAGGCCGAGGACGAGGGTCTGGAGCCAGGTCATGGATTCGCCGATCACGCGGCGACCTCCGGGTGATCGTGGGGACGGTCGCCGGGGGTGGGGTCGATTTTCACCTGGGCGAGGGTACGCGGCGCGGCGGAACGGTTTTCGCGGCCTCGCGGCACTAGGGTGCTGGGTCAGGGGCGGCGGTCGCGGCTGCGGCGGATCGGCCCCGTCGGTCGGATGGTCACGAGGCGCGGGCGGATATGGAACACAGAACGGTGGGTGCGAGCGGGCTGCGGGTCTCGCGGCTCGGTCTGGGCACCCTGAGCTGGGGACGCGGCACGGACGGGGACGAGGCGGCGGCGCAGCTGTCGGCGTTCGTCGACGCCGGCGGCACCCTGGTCGACACGTCCCCCGCCTACGGCGACGGGGTGGCACAGCGGATCCTGGCGGAGCTGCTCGACGACGTGGTGCCGCGGGATCAGCTGGTGGTGTCCGGCAGCTCGGGCATCGACACCTCGAAGGTCGGGGCGGGCCGGGTGGACTGTTCCCGTGCGGGCCTGCTCACGCAGCTGGACCGCACGTTGCGGGAGCTGGGCACCGACCACCTGGACCTGTGGCAGGTGGCGACGTGGGATCCGCGGACGCCGGTCGACGAGGTCGCGGCGGCGCTGGAGTTCGCGGTGACCAGCGGCCGGGCCCGGTACGTGGGGGTGCGTGGGTACCTGGGCTGGCAGCTGGCGACGGCCGCGGCGGTGGCGACGCGCCACGCGCCGCTGGTGGCGACGCAGGTGGAGTACTCGCTGCTCGCGCGCGGGGTCGAGGAGGAGCTGATCCCGGCGGCCCTGCACCACGGGGTGGGGGTGTTCGCGGCGGTGCCGCTGGCGGGCGGGGTGTTGACGGGCAAGTACCGCGACGGCATCCCGGCGGACTCGCGCGGCGCCGACGACGTGCACACCGAGGAGGTGCGCAGCTATCTGACCGAGCCGGCGGCGCGGGTGGTCGAGGCGGTGGCGACGGCCGCGGACGGGCTCGGGACGTCGCCGCTGGCGGTGGCGCTGGCGTGGGTGCGGGACCGGCCGGCGGTGGCGTCCACGGTGGTCGGCGCGCGGGATCTGGCGCAGCTGACCGGGGTGCTGGTGGCCGAGGAGCTGGAGTTGCCGGCCGCGATCGCGGCCGCGCTCGACGACGTCAGTGCGTGACCTCGGACACGTCGCCCCCCGGATCCGCCGCCGGGTCAGGTTAGCCTGTCTTCTAGGTCGGCGTGGGTGCGCCGACGGTGGACGTCGGGCACGAGGAGGAACCGGTCGATGACCGCGATCGAGGTCACGGGGTTCGCGGAACGGCTCCGGCGCGAGACGGCGCAGGCGCACAGCGACACCGAGAACGCGCAGTTCGTCACCGAACTGCTGGCCGGGCGGCTCACCCGGGAGGGCTACGCGGCGCTGCTCGCCCAGTCGTGGTTCGTCTACGAGGCGCTCGAGCGGGTGGGCCGGGGCCACGCCGGCGACCCGATCGCCGGGCCCTTCCTGGACGACGCGTTGCTGCGCACCCCGGCGCTCGAGGCGGATCTGGCGTTCCTGCTCGGCCCGCGGTGGCGGGAGACGATCGCGCCGCTGCCCGCGGCCGAGCGGTACGTCGCGCGGCTCGAGCGGGTGGCCGCGGCGCGGCCGGAGGTGTTCCTGGCCCACCACTACCTGCGGTATCTGGGGGACCTGTCCGGCGGCCAGATCATCCGGCGCATGCTCGAGCGGGCCTACGGGTTCGACCGGGACGGGCTGCGGTTCTACATCTTCGACGACATTCCCAAGCCCAAACCGTTCAAGGACGCCTACCGGGCGAAGCTGGACGCGGCGCCGCTCGACGAGGTGCAGCAGCGCACGGTGATCGACGAGGCCAACCTCGTGTTCGGGCTCAACGGCGACCTGTTCGCCGACCTGGCCGCCGACCTCGATCGGTACCGCACGACCCCTCCCCTGCCATGACGCGGCGCGGCCTCTTCGCGTTCCTCGCCGCGGCGCTCGCGCTCGTCGCGCTCGTCGCCGGCTGTTCGGCCGCCCCGACCGGGGGTGCCGGGACCGGGGCGCGCACCGCGGTGGTGGACGACCCGAACCCGCGGCCGATCACCGAGGCTCCCGCCCCGGCGCTGCCGGTGACGGTCCGCAGCGTCGACGGCGCCGAGGTCACCGTCACCGACGTCGCCCGCATCGTCACCGCCGACCGGTCGGGCACCCTCGCGCAGACCGTGTTCGCCCTCGGTCTCGGGGACCGGCTGGTGGGGCGGTCGACGGCGGGTTTCCCCGCCGTCGAGCAGGTGCCCAATGTCACCCCCGGTGGGCACGGGCTCTCGGCCGAGGCGATCCTGGCCCTGGCCCCGACGGTGGTGCTGACCGACACGTCGGTCGGCCCGCTGGCGGTGCAGGAGCAGCTTCGGGCCGCGGGCGTGCCGGTGGTGTTCGTCGACCCGCGCCGCACGCTGGCGACGGTCGGCGAGCAGATCCGTTTCGTGGCCCGGGCCCTCGGCGTGCCCGCGGCGGGTGAGGCCCTGGCCCAGCGCACCGACGACGAGATCGCCGCGGCCCGCGCGGCCGTGCCGGACGACGGCGACCGCCCGACCGTGGCGTTCCTGTACCTGCGCGGGTCGGCGATCAAGATGCTCGGCGGTCCCGGGTCGGGCGCCGACGCGCTCGTCGAGGCCCTCGGTGGCCGAGACGCGGGCACCGTCGCCGGCTTGACCTCCGAGTTCACCCCGATCACCAGCGAGGCGATGATCGCGTCCGCCCCCGATGTGATCTTGATCATGACCGAGAGCCTCGCCTCCGTCGGCGGACCCGCGGGGCTCGCCCAGCTGCCCGGCGTCGCGCAGACCCCCGCCGGGCGCGACGGCAACGTCGTCGACATGGCCGACTCGGTGCTGCTGAGCTTCGGCCCGGACACCGGGCGGGTGCTCGCCGCGCTCGCCGCTGCGCTCTACCCCGCCGCGCCGGCATGAGCGCCGTCGACACCGCCGCGCCCGCCCGGCTGCCCGCCGCGCACCGCGGCCGGACCGCCGCGGTGGTCGCGGGCCTGACGGTCGCGCTGCTGGTGCTGGCGGTGCTCTCGGCGTGCCTCGGGCAGGTGCCCACGTCGCCGGCCGAGGTGATCGGCAGCGTGCTGCACCGCGCCGGGCTCGACCTGGGGCCGCTGCCCGCCCACCCGGCCGGGGAGGTCACGCTGTGGGAGGTGCGGTTCCCGCGGGTGGTGCTGGCCGTCCTGGTCGGCGCGTCGCTGGGCTGCGCGGGGGCCCTGTTGCAGGGGGTGTTCGCCAACCCGCTGGCCGAGCCCGGCGTGATCGGCGTGTCCGCGGGCGCCGCCGTCGGCGCGTGCGCCGCGATCGTGCTCGGCGGCGCGTTCACCGCCGGATGGGCCCTGGCCGGCGCCGCGTTCGCCACCGGTCTGCTGACCACGAGCCTGGTGTACGTGCTCTCGCGTTCCGAGGGCCGCACCGAGGTGGTGACGGTCATCCTCACCGGCGTGGCGGTCAACGCGTTCGCCGGCGGCCTGATCGCCCTGTTCACCTTCGTCGCCACCCCCGCCGCCCGCGACCAGATCGTCTTCTGGCAGCTCGGCAGCCTGGGCGGGGCCACGTGGGACGTCGTGGCGGTGGTCGCGCCGCTGGCGCTGGGCGGGATCGCGGCGGCCGTCGTGCTCGCCCCGAAGCTGGACCTGCTCGCCCTCGGCGAGCACGTCGCGCGGCATCTCGGTGTCGACGTCGAACGGGTGCGGCAGGCCGCCATCGTGATCGTCGCCGTGCTGGTGTGCTCCGGGGTCGCGTTCACCGGCATCATCCTGTTCGTCGGCCTCGTGGTGCCGCACCTGATGCGGATCGCGCTCGGGCCCGCGCACCGCGTGCTGATCCCCGCCGCCGCGCTGTGCGGCGCGGTGGTGCTGCTGGCCGCGGACCTCGGCGCCCGCACCCTGGTGGAGAACGCGGACCTGCCGCTGGGCATGCTGACCTCGCTGGTCGGCGGCCCGGTGTTCTTCTGGATGCTGCGCCGCACCCGGGCGCGCCAGGGAGGCTGGGCGTGAGCCCGCGCCTGCCGTGGCCGGACCGGCACGTACCGGCCCGTGCCGGCCGCGGCGCGGTGACGCTGCGCGCCGCCGGGGTGCGGGTCCGCCGCGGGGACCGCGTCGTCCTCGACGGCGTCGACCTTGAGGTGCGGGTCGGGGAGGTGCTCGCGCTCGTCGGCCCCAACGGCGCCGGCAAGTCCACCCTGCTGGCCGCGCTCGCCGGCGACCATCCCGTCGCCGCGGGCCGCGTGGCGGTCGGCGACCGCCCGCTGGCGGAGTTCTCGGCCGCCGCCCTGGCACGTCGACGGGCGGTGCTGCCGCAGCAGCACGCCGTCGGCTTCGCGTTCACCGCGCTGGAGGTGGTGCGGATGGGTCGCGCGGCGTGGGCGCGCACCGGGCGCAGCCGGGACGACGACGCCCTGGTGGCAGCCGCGCTGACCGAGGCCGACGTCACGCACCTGGCGCACCGGCCGTTCCCCGCGCTCTCCGGCGGCGAACGGGCCCGGGTGGCGCTGGCGCGGGTACTGGCCCAGGACACCGAGACGCTGCTGCTCGACGAGCCCACCGCCGCGCTCGATCTGGGCCATCAGGAGACGGTGATGCAGGTGGTGCGGGCCCGCGCCGACGCGGGCACCGCCGTCGTGGTGGTGCTGCACGACCTGGACCTGGCCGCGGCGTACGCCGACCGGATCTGCGTGCTCGAACGGGGCCGCGTCGCCGCCGACGGCCCGCCCGCGCAGGTGCTGACCGGCGAGCTGCTCACCCGCGTGTACGACTACCCGGTGCGGGTCCACGCCCATCCCGAGACCGGCGCACCGCTGGTGCTGCCGCACCGGCCGCCGCGGCACCGCGAGGCGGGTGCGGCGGGGTCAGCGGCCCGGCAGCAGCCCGAGCACGCGGTCGAGCAGCGTCGGTGACCGGCACGGCCGGGCGCGCGCGACGGTGTCCCGCACCGCCGCCACCACGCTGCGTTCGTCGGCGAGGTCGATCTCCGCGACCGACGCCCGGGCCCGGGCGATCACGTCCGCCGCGGTGGGGACGGCGACACGGCCCGCGGGCCGGTACACCTCCACCCGCAGCGTCTTGCGGCGCACCCGGAACGAGAACGGCTGTCCCTCGTCGGTGCGACCGAACCCGTGCGCGTGGACGCCCGGGCTGACGTATTCGACGGCGAAGCCGTCGGCAGGCACGTCGGCCGAGCCGGTGGGCCAGGTCACATCGGTCTCCTCGCGGGGTGGAGGGCGGGCGAGGCGCCTGCGGCGGCGCCGCGGCGATCAGGAACACTGGGGGTCGGGTGCGGGGCCGGCGACGGTGCCGCCCCGGACCGACCGTGGACGAGTACGAGGAGCGAGACGATGGGCAGACCGGCAGCACGTGGCGCCGCCGCGGCGGTGGGGTTCGCGTTGGCGCTGGTCACCGGGTGTTCCTCCTCGAACAGCGGCGACAACCTGCCCACCATCGACGCGGCCACGCCGGCCGTGGCTCCGGCGCCGGCCGTCCCGCCGGCGGGAACGGTGCAGGCGCTGGGCCGTGCCGTCGACGCCCTCACCGTCGATCCTGGCACGAGTACGGTCGCCGCGCTCACCGACGACGGGTCGCGGCTGCTGCTGCTCGGGGCCGCCGATCCGGCCGCGACGCCCCGCGAGGTCGCGCTGCCGGCCGCGGCGGTGACCGTGGTTCCCGGGGCCGACGGCGAGGTCCTGGCCCCCGGTCCCGGAGTCGTCGCGCGGGTGGATGTGCGGGCGGGCACCGTCGCCGAGGTGCCGGTCGACGGCGACGCCCGCGCCGCGGCCGTGCTGGCGGACGGCCGCCTCGCCGTGGGCACCGCCGACGGTGTCACCCACGTCGTCGACCCGGCGTCGGGTGCGACGCAGACCGTCCCCGGCCTGGCCTCGGTCGACGCGCTCGCCGCCGTGGGCACGTCGCTCGCCGCCCTGGACCGTCGCCAGACCTCGCTGACCGAGGTCGACGTCGCCGACGGTGATCTGGGGCTGGCGTTGCGCGCCGGGGAGGGCGCCACGCAGCTGACCACCGATCCGTTCGGCCGGGTGCTGGTGACCGACACCCGCGGCGGGGAACTGCACGTGTACACCCTCGACCCGCTGGTGCTGCGCCAGCGTTACCCGGTGCCGAACGCCCCGTACGGCGTCGCCTACGACACCGCGAACGATCTCGTGTGGGTCACCTCGACCGGCAGCAACGAGGTCATCGGCTACGATCTGTCGACCGGGATTCCGCAGGAGCGGGGCCGGTACGCGACGGTGCGGCAACCGAACTCGGTGGCGGTCGACGCCACCGACGCGGTCCTGGTGATCGGGTCCGCGACCGGGGACGGACTGCAGCGGATCCCGATCGGGGGTGTGTGATGGCAGGGGCACGCGAGGTGGGCGGCCGGTGGACCCGGCTGCCGGTGGGCTGGGACACCAGCAACGACGAGTACGAGTACGTGCCGCTGCGGCTGCCGCGCGACGTGTCCCGGGTCAGCGCGTCGCTGCGGCTCGCCATCCAGGCCGAGTTCCACGGCTGGGAGCTGACGCGGGTGCGGCTGTATCCCGACGGCAGCCGCCGGGTGCTGCTGCGCCGCCGCAAGACCGGCCACCACGTTCCCGAACCCACCGTTCGTTGACGCCGACCCCGGGCACCGCCCGGGCCTGCAGGGAGTGTTACGTGTATCGCTTGTTCCTTCGACTGCTGTTCCTGCTGCCGCCGGAGCGGATCCACCACATCGCGTTCACGGCGATGCGGCTCGCGACCCGGGTCCCGCCGCTGCGGGCGCTGATCGCGAAGGTCCTCGTCGTCGACGATCCGGTGCTGCGCAACACGGTGTTCGGGGTGACGTTCCCGGCCCCGCTCGGTCTTGCGGCCGGCTTCGACAAGGACGCCGCCGGGGTGAACGCCTGGGGCCCCCTCGGCTTCGGGTTCGCCGAGATCGGCACCGTCACCGCCCAGGCGCAGCCCGGCAACCCGGCGCCCCGGCTGTTCCGTCTGCCCGCGGACCGGGCGCTGATCAACCGGATGGGCTTCAACAACCACGGGGCCGGGGAGGCCGCGAACCGCCTGCGCACCCGCGTGCACACGGTCCCCATCGGCGCGAACATCGGCAAGACCAAGATCGTCGCGCCCGGGGACGCTGCCGACGACTACACCGCCAGCGCGCGGCTGCTCGGCCCGCTCGCCGACTTCCTCGTCGTCAACGTCTCCTCCCCCAACACGCCCGGGCTGCGGGACCTGCAGGCGGTCGAGTCGCTGCGGCCGCTGCTCGCGGCGGTGCTGGACACCGTGCACGTGCCGGTCCTGGTGAAGATCGCCCCCGACCTGTCCGACGACGACATCGACGCGGTGGCCGACCTCGCCGTCGAGCTCGGGCTGGCGGGCATCGTCGCCACCAACACCACCATCCGGCGGGACGGGCTGCGCACCGATCCGGCCCGGATCGCGGAGATCGGCGCCGGCGGCCTGTCCGGTCCGCCGGTCGCGGAGCGCTCGCTCGAGGTGCTGCGCCGGCTGCACGCGCGGGTCGGTGACCGGCTGGTGCTGATCTCGGTCGGCGGCGTCGAGACCGCCGAGCAGGCGTGGGAGCGGATCCTCGCCGGCGCGTCGCTGGTGCAGGGCTACACCGGTTTCATCTACGGCGGCCCGTTCTGGGCGCGCCGCATCCACAAGGGCCTCGCCCGCAAGGTGCGGGCCGCGGGCTTCGGTTCGGTCGCCGAGGCGGTCGGCGCGGACGCCCGCGTCTGATCCGCCGAGCCCGGCTCGGCGGGCCGGGACACGCCCGTCCGGACAGGCACACCCGTCCGGACGGGTGTGCCTGTCCGATTCCGGTGCGGAGGCGATCCGCGGAACGCGGTCTACTGCTCGAACGTGCCGTGCAGCGTCGCGCGCGCGATCGCGTGCGAGAACACGTTGAAGCCGAGGAACGCGGGCGTCGAGCCGGTGCCCACCCCGTCGAGCTTGTCCACGTCGAGGGCGTGCACGGCCACGATGTAGCGGTGCGGGCCGTGCCCGGCCGGCGGGGCCGCGCCGAGGAAGCGGTGCAGGCCGCCGTCGTTCTTCAGGGTGACCGCGCCCTCGGGCAGGCCGGAGCCGGTGTCGTCGCCGGCGCCGGCGGGCAGCGACGTCACCGAGGCCGGGATGTTCGCCACCGCCCAGTGCCAGAACCCGGACGCGGTCGGCGCGTCGGGGTCGAACACGGTGACGACGAAGCTCTTGGTCTCGGGGGGAAAGCCCGACCACGACAGCTGCGGGGAGATGTCCTGCCCGCCGGGAACCCCGAAGATCCCGCTGGCCTGTGCCGGCTTCAGCGGCCGACCGTCGGTGATGTCCTCGCTGGTGAGCTCGAACGTGGGCAGGTCGGGCAGCGGCGCGTACGGGTCGTGGGCCATACCGGTCCTTTCTCTGGGTGCTGGTGTGCTCAGGCGTGCAGCAGGAAGTGTTCCATGACGCGGGTGCCGAAACGCAGCGCGTCGACCGGGACACGCTCGTCCACCCCGTGGAACAGCGCGGCGAAATCCAGCTCCGGGGGCAACTGCAGCGGGGCGAACCCGAAGCAGCGGATGCCGAGCTTGGCGAAGGCCTTCGCGTCGGTGCCGCCGGAGAGCATGTAGGGCACGGTCCGGCCGAGGGGATCGTGGGCGAGGATCGCCGCGTTCATCGCCTCGACGAGGTCGCCGTCGAATGTGGTCTCGTACGAGTCGAGGTCGGTGATCCACTCGCGGGTGACGTCCGGGCCGATCAGTTCGTCGACGGTGCGTTCGAACTCGGCGCGCCGGCCCGGCAGGATGCGGCAGTCGACGACGGCCTGCGCCGTCTGGGGAATGACGTTCGCCTTGTACCCGGCGTCGAGCATGGTGGGGTTGGCGGTGTCGCGCAGGGTGGCGCCGACGATGCGGGCGATGGACCCGAGTTTGGCGAGGGTGCCGTCGAGGTCGGGCGAGGCTGGATCGAAGTCGAGTCCGGTCTCCTCGGCGACGGCGGCGAGGAACTCGGCGACGGAGTCGGTCAGCACGAGCGGGAAGGTGTGGGTGCCGAGCCGGGCGACGGCCCGGGCGAGGGCGGTGACGGCGTTGTCCTCGTGCAGGAACGAGCCGTGGCCGGCGCGGCCCTTGGCGGTCAGCCGCATCCAGCCGAGGCCCTTCTCGGCGGTCTCGACGAGGTAGAGGCGGCGCTCCCCGCCGTCCCGGCGCGGCACGGTCAGGGAGAATCCGCCGACCTCGCCGACGGCCTCGGTGATGCCGTCGAACAGGTCGGGGCGGTGCCGCACGAGCCAGTGGCTGCCGTAGGTGCCGCCGGCCTCCTCGTCGGCGAGGAACGCGAAGACCAGGTCGCGCGGCGGCACGATGTTCTCGGCCTTGAATCGGCGGGCGACGGCCAGCATCATCCCGACCATGTCCTTCATGTCGACCGCGCCGCGACCCCAGACGTAGCCGTTCTCGACGGCGCCGGAGAAGGGGTGCACGCTCCAGTCGGCCGGTTCGGCGGGGACCACGTCGAGGTGCCCGTGCAGCAGCAGTGCGCCCCGGGACGGGTCGGCACCCGGCAGGCGGGCGAACACGTTGCCCCGGCCGGGAGCCCCGGATTCGACGTATTCGGTGGTGTAGCCGACCTCCTCGAGCCGCGCCGCCACCCACATCGCGCAGTCCCGTTCGCCGCGGGTGGTGGCGAGGTCTCCGGTGTTGGAGGTGTCGAAGCGGATCAGCTGCGACACCAGGTCGACGACTTCGGCCTCGGCGCGGGATCCGCCGGCCGGCTGGGCGGGATTCGATGTTGTGGACACGGTCCCCTGTCTACCATCGATCTCGGCAAACACGCAGGTGGGCGGGGCGATTTGGGCGCCGCGACGCGGTGGGTTACTCTTTCACAGCGCCCGCGGAAGTGGGAGCGGAGCAGGTCCGAGTGGCGGAATGGCAGACGCGCTAGCTTGAGGTGCTAGTGTCCTATTAACGGACGTGGGGGTTCAAGTCCCCCCTCGGACACTCTGAGTTGAGACAGACGGCGAAGGCCCCGAACCGATCAGGTTCGGGGCCTTCGCCGTTGCGGCGCCGCGCGGCCGTCCGTCGGGCCCGGCGGCGCGCACCGCCGGAGCGTTCCCCCCGGACGCCGGGGGCGGCCGGACGCGGGCCGCTGACCAGCGGATTGGGACCGCGCGCCCGGGTGGGTTACGCTGAAACGGCACCCGCGGGAGCGGGGAGCATCAGCATGTCCGAGTGGCGGAATGGCAGACGCGCTAGCTTGAGGTGCTAGTGTCCTATTAACGGACGTGGGGGTTCAAGTCCCCCCTCGGACACTCCGAGTCGAGACAGACGGCGAAGGCCCCGAACCGATCAGGTTCGGGGCCTTCGCCGTTGCGGCGCCGGAGCCGTTCAGCCGATCCGGCCGCGGCGGAAGTACGCGATCGGACCGATCCAGTTCACGGCGATCATCGCAGCCCACTTCGCCTTGCTGCCCGCAACCTTGTCCGCCGGGCGCCGCGCCAGATCGATCCATGCCGTCGCCGCGAGCGAGAGCTGCACGCAGGCGAGCGTGAGAACGAGCGTCTGCTGCCGCGGGGACAGGTCGCGGAACTTGGGGCGGCGCCGTGCGGTCATCGTCGTCTCCTGGGGTCGGGGATCCTTCCGGCCCGAGCCTGCCAGGTTTCGGGCGCCGTGGGCAGGGCCACAGGTCCCGCGGGGTCGGCCCCGCGCGCACCGCCGGATACCATCGGTCGGTACCGCACCACACGACGAACAGGCCCATGACTTCGCACACCGACGCGTCGGGCATCGACCCGGCCGACCTCGCCACCTGCCTCCGCGTCCTGTCCCTCGTGGACGAGCTCGACGCCGACCATCCGGATTCGGTGACGGTGCAGCGCGCCGTCGGGAGCATGTTCAAGAAGCTCAAGCAGTTGCGCCGCAACGAGACCCGCCGGGCCAAGGTCGCCGCGGACCGGCAGGTGCTCGCGGCGACGGCGACCGGATCGCCCACCCGCATCGACGACGAGACGGCCGGGATCGCGCTGAGCTCGAACGCACCGGGGGCGAGCGCGGGCACCCTGATCCGGCCGCGGGGCTGCTACGTGTGCAAGGACAAGTACACCCGGGTCGATGCGTTCTACCACCAGCTGTGTCCGCGCTGCGCCGCGGAGAACCACGCGAAACGGGACGCCCGTACCGATCTGACGGGACGGCGGGCGCTGCTCACCGGCGGCCGCGCCAAGATCGGCATGTACATCGCGTTGCGGCTGCTGCGGGACGGCGCCCACCTGACGATCACGACCCGCTTCCCGAACGACGCGATCCGCCGCTTCGCCGCCATGGACGACAGCCCCGACTGGCTGCACCGGCTGCGGATCGTCGGCATCGACCTGCGCGACCCCGCCCAGGTGGTGGCGCTCGCGGACGACGTGGCCGCGCAGGGCCCGCTGGACATCCTCGTCAACAACGCCGCGCAGACCGTGCGCCGCTCCCCCGGCGCGTACTCCGCCCTCGCCGAGTCCGAGTCCGGCCCGTTGCCGGCGGGTCCGTTGCCGGAGGTGCTCACCTTCGGCAAGCCCTCGGACGCCCATCCGGCCGCGCTGGCCGGGTCGCTGCCGTCCGAGCTGACCGCCGAGTCGCTCACCTCGCTCGCGCTGGTCGCCGGGTCGGCGACTCCCGCACGGATCGCTGCCGGGGTCGCGGTCGACGCCGGCGGCCTGCTGCCCGACCTGGTGCACACCAACAGCTGGGTGCAGACGGTCGGCGAGGTCGAGCCGCTCGAACTGCTCGAGGTGCAGTTGTGCAACTCCGTGGCCCCGTTCATCCTGGTCAATCGCCTGCGACCGGCCCTGGCGGCGTCCCCGGCCCGCCGCACGTACGTGGTGAACGTCTCGGCGATGGAGGGGCAGTTCGGCGGGCGCCGGTACAAGGGCGCCGGGCACCCGCACACCAACATGGCCAAGGCCGCGCTGAACATGCTCACCCGCACCAGCGCCGAGGACCTGCGCGCCGACGGGATCCTCATGACCGCCGTCGACACCGGCTGGATCACCGACGAACGGCCCCACCACACGAAGCTGCGCCTGGCCGACGAGGGCTTCCACGCCCCGCTCGACCTCGTCGACGGGGCGGCCCGCGTGTACGACCCGATCGTGCAGGGCGAGGCCGGGGTGGACCTGTACGGCTGCTTCCTCAAGGACTACCGCCCGGCCCCGTGGTGAGCGCGCCGGCACCCGGCAGCTGAGATCCATCCGACACGTCCCCGCAGGTGGAGACCAGTTCCACACCGCCGGGAGCGGCCAGGGAGACCCCCGGACGGGGATACTGGAAGGCACACGTCACCGCCGCCCCCGGAGGACCCCATGCCCGTTGCCGTAGTCCACGCCGCGACCCCGGAAGGACATGCCGCGCTCACCACGGCCGCCCGCGAGGCCGCACACAGCGACGGCACGACCCTCGTGCTCGTCGCGGTCGACGACGACGGCCCGTCCGGGCAGCGGGAACTCGAGTCGGTCCGCACGGACGTCACCGCCGCCCTCGGCGCCGACGGGTGGGAGCTGCGGACGGCGGTGCACGACGGGGACCCGGTCGGCGCCCTCGTCGACCTGGTGGAGCGGTCCGGCGCGGAACGTCTCGTGGTGGGCACCCGCGACCGCAACGCGCTCGGCAAGTTCCTGCTGGAACGACGCCTGCAGCGGCTGCTGCTCGAGGTGCCGGTGCCCGTCCTCGTCGTCAAGGGCACCGACGCGGACGCAGGATAGAAGCCCGGAACTGCCGCTCCCCCGCCCGATCCGGATAGGCTGGCGGCATGGCGTACCGGCTGTTGGCCGACGTCACCGTGGTCGTGCACCTGGCCTTCCTGCTGTATGTGACGTTCGGCGGTTTCCTGGCGTGGCGGTGGCCCCGCACGCTGGTGCTGCACGTCGTGGCGGTGGTGTGGGGGTTCGCCACCGTCCTCGTCGGGTTCGACTGCCCGCTGACCGATCTGGAGAACTGGGCGCGGCGCCGCGCCGGGATCGCCGGCCTGCCGCCGAGCGGGTTCATCGACCACTACCTGACCGGGGTGATCTACCCGGAATCGGCGGTGGGGCTCGTGCGGGCCGCGGTGGCGGTGACGATCGTGGTGTCCTGGCTCGGCTGGTGGCTGCGGCGCCGTCGTGTGAGCCGCGTCGCATCCCGACTTACCCGGCAGTAGGGTGTGGCGCATGACTGCCTCCCGCGATCTCGACATCGTCGTCTACGGCGCCACCGGCTTCGTCGGCCGGCTCACCGCCGCCTACCTCGCCGAGCACGCCCCCGAAGGGGTGCGCATCGCGCTCGCCGGCCGCTCCGCCGAGCGCCTCGAACGGATCCGCACCGGGCTGGGCGCCGCCGCGGCGGCCTGGCCGGTGCTCGCGGCGGACGCCGGCGACCCGCAGTCGCTCGCCGCCCTCGCCGCCCGGACCCGCGTGGTGGTCACGACGGTCGGGCCCTACGCCAAGTACGGGCTGCCGCTGGTGCAGGCCTGTGCCGAGGCGGGCACCGACTACGTCGATCTCACCGGCGAGGTGCTGTTCCACCGCGAGAGCATCGACCGGTTCGACGACGTGGCCCGCCGCACCGGCGCCCGCATCGTCCATTCCTGCGGATTCGACTCGATCCCCTCCGACCTCGGCGTGCACGCGCTGCACCGGGCCGTACAGGCCGACGGCGCCGGCGACCTGACCGACACGACCCTGGTGGTGCGTGCGATGCGGGGCGGCGTCAGCGGCGGCACGATCGACTCGATGCGCACCCAGGTGGACGTGGTGCGCCGGGACGCCGAGGCCCGCAAGGTCGCCCTCGCCCCGTACTCGCTGTCGCCGGACCGGTCCCGCGAGCCGGACCTCGGGCGGCAGAACGACCTGGCGACCGTCGACGGGAAGTCCGTCGCCCCCGAGCTGTCCGGCCGGCTCGCACCGTTCTTCATGGGCCCCTACAACACGCGGGTGGTGCGCCGCAGCAACGCGCTCACCGGCTGGGCGTACGGGCCGCGGTTCCGCTACCGGGAGGTGATGAACGTCGGCTCGTCGCGGTTGTCGCCCCTTGTGGCGACCGGTGTCGCGGCCGGCTTCGGGGCGCTGGTGGCGGGCCTGGCGTTCCCCCCGACCCGGTTCCTGCTCGACAAGGTGCTGCCCGCGCCCGGGCAGGGCCCGTCCGAGTCGGCGCGCGAACGCGGCTTCTTCACCATCGACCTGTACACCACGACGAGCACCGGCGCCCGCTACACCGCCCGCGTCGCCGCCCAGGGCGATCCCGGGTACAAGGCGACCGCGGTGATGCTCGGCGAGTCGGCGCTGTCGCTGATCCTCGGCGGCGACCGTCTCCACGCGGGCGGCGGGGTGCTCACCCCCGCGACGGCCTTCGGGGACGTGCTCACCGACCGGTTGCGCGCCGCCGGATTCGAGATCACGGCCCGGCGCCTGCCGTGACCGGCCGCGGCGGCATCCCCGGGCGCGACACGCCGCCCGAAGATGCCGCCGCCGCGCACGACCGGCTATGCTCGGACGGATCGTCGCGAGCGCGGCGGACAGCAGACCGGCGAAGGGACACGAACGTGCAGGCGACGAGCATCGCGGCGGCTCCGGCCACCCTGCTCGCGTTGATGGCGTTCTGGCCCACCCGACGGGGCGCGTGCTTCGACCAGGAGTGTTGCTGAGCGGCGTCCGCCGCCCACCCTCCCCCGGTTCGCTCCTTCGTGGTCGGAGTCTTCTGCATGTTCGCTCTCCTGGTGTTCACGCTCGTCGGTATCGGCGCACAGCTCGTCGACGGTGCCCTCGGCATGGCCTTCGGTGTCACCGCCACCACCCTCCTGATCTTCAGCGGGATCGGCCCCGCACACGCCAGCGCCGCCGTGCACCTCGCGGAGGTCGGCACCACCCTCGTCTCCGGCGCCTCGCACTGGCGGTTCCGGAACGTGGACTGGGGGGTGGTCGCGAAGCTGGGCGTGCCCGGCGCGGTCGGCGCATTCCTCGGCGCCACCGTGCTCTCCAGCCTGTCCACCGAGGCCGCGATTCCGGTGACATCGACGATCCTGCTGGCCATCGGTGTCTATGTGGCGCTGCGGTTCTCCGTCCGGCCGCCCGCCGTCGCGCACGCCCGCACCTCGCCGCACTCGGCGAGGTTCCTGTCTCCGCTGGGCCTGTTCGGCGGGTTCATCGACGCCAGCGGCGGCGGTGGATGGGGGCCGATCACCACGAGCACCCTGCTCTCCCGCGGCAAGACGGCCCCGCGGACGGTGATCGGCTCGGTCAGCGCCTCCGAGTTCCTCGTCGCGCTCGCCGCCAGCATCGGCTTCCTCGTCGGTCTCGGCCGGGAATCGCTCGGCAACCTCCTCGTCGTGGCCGGTCTCGCCCTGGGCGGGGCGATCGCCGCGCCGATCGCGGCATGGCTGGTCAGCCGGGTGCCGGCCACCCTGCTCGGCACCGCCGTCGGCGGCGTCATCGTGCTGACCAACGCGCAGAAGCTGTTCACGGCGTTCGAGATCTCCGGCACGGCCTCCACCCTGCTGTACCTGCTGATCGTGGCCGGATGGATCGCGCTGCTCACGGTCTCGTGGCGCCGCTCCCGGCTCACCCGCGCCGAATCCGCCGGTGCGCTCGAACGCCTCGAGCCGGCCCGCCCCGAACTGCGCGAGCCGGCCGCGGACCGCACGAGCTGAACCTCGCTCTAGGCTCGGCGCATGACGCGCCCCCTCGCCCTGCTCGACGACTACAGCGCCGCCCTCGCCGACGCCGGCCTCGACGTCCCGGCCGACCCGGCCACCGGCATCCGCTGCGCCCCGGCCGGGCACTTCCTCGCCGCCCGGCTGCCGGTGGGCGACCTCGCCACGGGGGCCGTGGCGGCCTTCGCGTCGGCCGCCGACCGATACCGCCACACCCGCGGACTCGAGCCGCAGGGGGCGCGGCTCGACCCGGAGCGCATCGCCGTCTCGTTCGCCGGGGACCGGATGCTGCGCCTGGCCGGCCGGCCCGTTCACGGGTTCGCGGCACTGTCCGGGTTCTTCGCCGCCGCCGACGGGTGGGTGCGCACCCACGCCAACTACCCGCACCACCGCGTGCGTCTGCTCCGCGCACTCGACCTGCCGGACGGTGCGGGCCGGGACGACTGCGCCACCCGGATCCGGCAGCTGCCCGCCGCGGCGGTCGAGGACGCGGCCGCCGCGCACGACGCGATCGCGGTGCGGGTGCGCACCGAGCACGAGTGGGCCACGAGCGCGCAGGGCCGGGGCGCGGCGGCGGGCCCGCTGGTACGGATCCTCGCCCGGTCCGACAGTGCCGGCGAGACCCGGCCGGGCGGCGATCCGGCGCGGCCACTGACCGGGATCCGGGTGCTGGATCTGACCCGGGTGATCGCCGGCCCCGTCGCCGCCCGGGCGCTGGCCCTGCTGGGGGCGGACGTGCTGCGGGTGGATCCGCCCGCGCTGCCCGAGATCGCCTGGCAGCACGCCGAGAACGGGCAGGGCAAGCGCACCGCGCTGCTGGACCTGCGCACCGCCCGCGGCCGGGAGACGTGCCGCCGCCTGCTCGCCGACGCCGACGTGCTGCTCACCGGCTACCGGCCCGGGGCGCTCGACGCGCTGATCGGCGCACCCGTGCACCAGGCCCGGCCGGGCGTGGTGCACGGCCGGGTGTGCGCGTGGGGATGGTCCGGGCCGTGGGCGCCCCGTCGCGGCTTCGACTCGATCGTGCAGGCCGCCTCCGGGATCGCCGTCGTCGAGGGCCGCCCGGACGCGCCGGGAGTGCTCCCGGTGCAGGCTCTCGACCACGCGAGCGGCTACCTGCTCGCGGCCGGGGTGCTCGACGCGCTCACCGCGCGGCTCCGGGACGGGCGGGGCCGCGACGCAGCGGTCGCGCTGGCCCGCACCGGGGCGTGGCTGCTGCAGGCGCCCGGCCGCAACCCGCACCCGGCGACGCCGGCGAGCCCCGGCGCGGGCACCGTGGCCACGCACGCGGCGGTGACCGCGGCCCGGCCCGCGCTCGCCGAGTATCCGGACTATCCGTTCCCGGCCCGCGCGTGGGGCGCCGATCCGGCGGCCTGGGCCCCGGCTCCGGTGTCTAGGGTGCGGCGTCGAACGCGTCGAGGATCTGCTGGGCGGCCAGGGCTGCCGTGAGGGAGCCGTCGCGCACGGCGCGTTCGACGTCGCCGCGGAGCGCACGCACCCGCGGGTTGGTCTCGAGCCGGCGCAGCAGCTGGTCGTGCACCATGGTCCAGGTCCAGTCCACCAGCTGGCGGCGCCGGTTCTCCTCGAACAGGCCCGCCTCGGTGAGCACCCGGCGGTGTTCGAGGACGGTGTCCCAGAACGTGTCCAGGCCGGCGCCCTCCAGGCCGCTCATGGTGATCACCGGGGGTTTCCACACCGCGTCGTGCGGGTGCACGAGCCGCAGCGCGCCGGCGAGTTCCCGGGCCGCGACCCGCGCGTCGCGTTCGAACGGCCCGTCGGCCTTGTTCACCGCGACGAGGTCGGCGAGTTCGAGGACGCCCTTCTTGATGCCCTGCAGCTGGTCGCCGGTGCGGGCGAGGGTCAGGAAGGTGAAGCAGTCCACCATGTTCGCGACGGTGACCTCGGACTGCCCGACGCCGACGGTCTCGACGAGGATCACGTCGAATCCGGCGGCCTCGAGCAGCACCATCGTCTCGCGGGTGGCCTTGGCGACGCCGCCGAGGGTGCCGGCCGTGGGGGACGGCCGGATGTAGGCGTCGCGCTGCACCGACAACCGGGCCATGCGCGTCTTGTCGCCGAGGATGGAGCCGCCGGTGCGGGTCGACGACGGGTCCACCGCGAGCACCGCCACCCGGTGGCCCTTGCCGAGCAGGTACATGCCCAACGCGTCGATGAAGGTGGACTTGCCGACGCCGGGGACACCGGTGATGCCCACGCGCATCGCTCCGCCCGCCTCCGGGAGCAGGCGCAGCAGCAGCTGTTGTGCCTGCTCCCGGTGGTCGTCCCGGGTGGATTCGACCAGGGTGATCGCCTTCGCCAGGCCGGCCCGCCGGTTGGCGAGCACGGCCTCGGCGAGGGCGTCGACGTCGACCGCGGGCCGACGGGTGGGACTGCCGACCGGGGTGCTGCCCATGCCGGGTCAGGCTCCCAGGTCGTGACCGAGCTGGTCGGCGAGCTTGTGCAGCAGGCCCACCGCGGCGTCCGCGATGACGGTGCCGGGCGGGAAGATCGCCGCGGCCCCGGCCTGGTACAGCTCGTCGAAGTCGCCGGGCGGGATGACGCCGCCGACGACGATCATGATGTCCGGGCGGCCCACCTCGGCGAGGGCCTCCCGCAGCGCGGGCACCAGGGTCAGGTGTCCCGCGGCCAACGACGACACGCCGATGACGTGCACGTCGTTGTCGGCCGCCTGGTTCGCGACCTCCTCGGGGGTCTGGAAGAGCGGTCCCACGTCGACGTCGAAGCCGAGGTCGGCGAAGGCGGTGGCGATCACCTTCTGCCCGCGGTCGTGACCGTCCTGCCCCATCTTCGCGACGAGGATGCGCGGCCGGCGGCCCTCCTCCTCGGCGAACTTCTCGACGAGTTCGGTTGCGGTGCTGATGTTGCCTGCCTTTCCGGCCTCGTCCCGGTAGACCCCGCTGATGGTGCGGATCTCGGCCTGGTGCCGTCCGTACACCTTCTCGAGGGCGTCGGAGATCTCGCCGACGGTGGCCTTGGCGCGGGCCGCGTCGATGGCCAGGGCCAGCAGGTTGTGGTCCGGGCCGCCGTCGGCCGAGCCGGCGGCGCGGGTCAGCGCGTCCAGCGCGACCTGCACGGACTCGGGATCACGGTCGGCGCGCAACTGCTCGAGCTTGGCGATCTGCTCGGCCCGCACGCGGGAGTTCTCGACCTTGAGGACCTCGATCTCGTGGTCCTCGGTGACCTGATACTTGTTGACGCCGATCACCGGCTGGCGGCCGGAGTCGATCCGCGCCTGGGTGCGGGCCGCGGCCTCCTCGATGCGCAGCTTCGGGATGCCCTCGGAGATGGCCTGGGCCATGCCACCGGCCTCCTCGACCTCCGCGATGTGCTTGCGGGCGCGGTTGGCGAGCTCGTGGGTGAGCCATTCGAGGTAGTACGAGCCGCCCCACGGGTCGATCGGCCGGGTGGTGCCCGATTCCTGCTGCAGCAGCAGCTGGGTGTTGCGGGCGATGCGGGCGGAGAAGTCGGTCGGCAGTGCCAGCGCCTCGTCGAGGGCGTTGGTGTGCAGCGACTGGGTGTGGCCCTGGGTCGCGGCCATCGCCTCGATGCAGGTGCGGGCGACGTTGTTGAACACGTCCTGCGCGGTGAGCGACCAGCCGGAGGTCTGCGAGTGGGTGCGCAGCGACTTGGACTTGGCCGACTTCGGGTGGAACTTCTCGACGAGCTCGGCCCACAGCAGACGGCCGGCCCGCATCTTGGCGATCTCCATGTAGAAGTTCATCCCGATGGCCCAGAAGAAGGACAGGCGCGGGGCGAACTTGTCGATCTCCATGCCCGCGTCGAGGCCGGCGCGGAGGTACTCGACGCCGTCGGCGAGGGTGTAGGCCAGCTCGAGGTCGGCGGTCGCACCGGCCTCCTGGATGTGGTAGCCGGAGATCGAGATGGAGTTGAAGCGCGGCATGTTCGCGCTGGTGTAGGCGAAGATGTCGGAGATGATCCGCATCGACGGCTTGGGCGGATAGATGTAGGTGTTGCGGACCATGAACTCCTTCAGAATGTCGTTCTGAATGGTTCCGGCCAGCTGCTCGGGCTTGACGCCCTGCTCCTCCGCGGCGACGACGTACAGCGCCAGGATCGGCAGGACGGCGCCGTTCATGGTCATCGACACCGACACCTGCGACAGGTCGATGCCGTCGAACAGCTGCCGCATGTCGAGGATCGAGTCGATCGCGACGCCGGCCATGCCGACATCGCCCTGCACGCGGGGATGATCCGAGTCGTAGCCGCGGTGGGTGGCCAGGTCGAACGCCACCGACAGGCCCTTCTGCCCGGCCGCGAGGTTGCGCCGGTAGAAGGCGTTGGACTCGGCGGCGGTGGAGAAGCCCGCGTACTGGCGGATGGTCCACGGCTGGTTGACGTACATCGTCGGGTACGGGCCGCGCACGAACGGCTCGAGGCCCGGGTAGCTGCCCAGCGGGTAGCCCTCGGCGACGATCCGGTCGCGGTCGGCCTTGGTGTAGACGGGCTTGACGTCGATGCCCTCGGGCGTGGACCACACCACCTGATCGGTCGTGTAGTGGTTGGCGGCGGCGACCGATGCGACGAGCGCCGTGGCCTGCTCCTCGGTGGGGGCGGCGGGAGCCGGCGCCGCCGGATCCGTCAGCGGGACGTCGGCGAAGCTGCCGATCTCGTGTTCGATGCTCACTTACGCTCCCAGGGTGGTCAGCAGGTCGGTCAGCGCGGCGATCGCGTCGATCTTGGCGGTGAGGAACCCGTCCGGGCGCTCGGCGCCGGTGGTCTCGCTCACGGCCCTTTCCGGCCCGGCCAGCAGGACGGTACCGATCCCGGCGCCGCGGAGCGCGGTGACCGCGGCGGCGGCCTGTTCGCCGTAGCGCTTGTCGGTGCCGCACACGACGGCGACGGTGGCGCCCGAGTCGCGGACGGCGGCGGCGATGCTGTCGTCGTCGACGGACAGCGGGCCGGGGTTGACCGTCTCGATGCCGCCGGAGGCGAGCAGGTTCGCGGCGAACGTCGTGCGAATGTTGTGCTCGGCGATCGGGCCGAGCGGGGCGAGCAGCGCCCTGGGCCGGGTGCCGTGCACGGCGAGATGGACGTCGGAGCGGTTGCGCAGCGCCTCGAACGCCGCGGCGTACCGGGCGACATCGGCGCCGGCGTCGGCGGTCTCCGCGGGCAGCGGGGCCTCGGCGAGGTTCGGGAACTCGTTGACGCCGGTCACCGCGGTCCGGCGGTGGGCGATGTCGGAGTCCCGGCGGGCGCGGGTGGCGGCGATGCGCTCGCCGATCAGGCCGTCGTCGAGGGCGGCGCGGTAGCCGCCGGCCGCCTCGATCTGCTGGAAGAACTCCCACGCCTTGGCCGCGATCTGCGCCGTGAGTTCCTCGACGTACCAGGACCCGGCGGCCGGGTCGAGGACGCGGCCGAGGTTGGATTCCTCGAGCAGCAGCAGCTGGGTGTTGCGGGCGATGCGCGCGGAGAAGGCCTCCGACACGCCGAGCGCACCGGTCGGCAGGGCGGTGTCGAACGGGAGCACGGTGACCGCGTCCGCACCGCCGATGCCGGCGCCGAACGCGGCGAGGGTGGTGCGCAGCATGTTCACCCAGGGGTCGCGCTGGGTCATCATCGCGGCGGAGGTGACGGCGTGCTGGGGGGCGTGGCCGGCGTCGGCGGCGCCCACGACCTGCGCGATGCGGGCCCACAGCTGCCGGCCGGCGCGGAACTTGGCGATGGTCTGGAACTGGTCGTCGGTGGCGGCGAGCCGGAACTCGATCTGGCCGAGCGCACGGGCCGCGGACTGGCGGCTGCCGGTCAGCTCGCGCAGGTACTCGAGGCCGGCGGCGACGGCGGCCCCGAGTTCCTCGGCGTCGGCGGCCCCGGCGTTGTGGAACGCGGTGCCGTCGACGGTGAGGGCCCGCACGGTCTCGGCGCGGTCCGCGGCGGCGTGGGCGAGTTCGACGGCCTGGGCGACGGTGACGTCGGCCCGACCCGAGAACGCGCTGGTCAGCGGCGCGGCACCGAGGTGCAGGCGCACGGCGCCGCGGTCGGCGACGTCGGTGCGCGCATCGAGCAGGGCGTAGAGGGCGGCCGCGGCGGCGGCGGTGTCGGCGCCGGCGTCGAGGGTGACCGGCGCGAGGTCGAACAGGACCTTGTCGAGCGCGGCGGGCAGGTCGGCGATCGCGATGCCGTCCGCGCCGACGCGCAGCCACAGGGCGCTGACGCCGTTCTCGAGGGCGTCGAGGATGCGCTCGTTCACGTCACCGGCGGTGTCGCCGAAGCGGGCGCTGACGAGCCAGCCGGTGTTGACGTCGCGGGTCGCGGAACCGCCGCGGACGAACGGGAAGGAGCCGGGCAACGGCGCCTCGGGACGCTCGTCGCGCACGCCGTAGAGGGGGGCGACGGCGACGTCGTCGTAGGTGGTGGTCGCGAGCAGCCGCTGCGGTTCCGGTCCGAGCTCCGCGGGGTCGACGCGGCGGGACTTGGCCAGCACCCCCGCCACCGCCTCCTGCCACTGCGCATAGGCGCGCGCAGCGTCCTCGGCTTCTGAAGCTAATGACACGTGAGGGTCCTCTCGTACGCAGCGGGCGGGCTCGCCGAACACGGCCGTGGGAAACCTTAAACCGATTCCGATGTGATGCTAGCCGCATACACGCCGGCCCTATTGTGGGGATCACCACAGTTTCCCTAGCGATCGATAATGTCGTCGCCTAAGGAATCTACCGCGTGCCGAGGCAACCGCTCGTCCGGCCCCCGGCCCCGGTATCGTGACCGTTCGTGACGAGGATGCTGCGGGACCGCCGGATCCTCGGTGCCCTCGCCGTACTGGCCGCGCTCGCGGTCGTCGCGGTGCTGCTCCCCCACCCGTCCGTCGCCGAGGTGCGTGCGTGGGCCGAGTCGGCCGGGCCGCTCTTCCCGCTGCTGTTCTTCCTGATCCACGCGGTGGTGACCGTGGCCCCGTTCCCGCGGACGGTGTTCACCCTCAGCGCCGGGGTGCTGTTCGGGTCGGCCACCGGGATCGCGGTGACCGTCGCCGCCACGACCGTCAGCGCCGTGCTGGCGCTGCTGCTGGTGCGCGCGATCGGCCGCGGCGTGGTCGAGGCCCACCTGAATCATCCGACGGCGCAGGCGGTCGACGAGCGGCTGGCCCGCCGGGGCTGGCTCGCGGTGGGGTCGCTGCGGCTGATCGCGCCGCTGCCGTTCGCGGTGGTCAACTACTGCTGCGGGGTCTCGTCGGTGCGGCTGGTCCCGTACACGCTGGGCACGGTCGCCGGCATCCTGCCGGGCACGGTGGGCGTGGTGTTGCTCGGCGACGCCCTGACGGGACGGACCGATCCCGCATTGCTGGCGGTCTCGGCGGTGTGCATCGCTCTCGGCGCGTCGGGACTGTGGCTCGAGTCGCGCCTCCCGGCGCCCCGCCCCGCGCCCGACCGGTCAAGTCTGAAACCTTGATTTTCCATATTCAAGTCTGTATCCTTGAGCCATGTTCGTGTTGACCGTCGACCAGCGCGGCAGCCGTCGCGACGTCGACCGGGTCGCGGACCTGCTCACCGAGCTGCGCGACGCCGAGCTGCTGCGCCCGTTCGAACGCACCGCCGGCGACGAGGTCCAGGCCGTCGCCGACGACCCGGCCGTCGTCGTCGATCTCGCACTCGACCTCGTCCGCCGCGGCTGCTGGAGCGTCGGCATCGGCGCCGGCGCCGTCGAGCAGCCCCTGCCGGCGCAGACCCGCGCCGGCCGGGGACCGGCGTTCGAGCATGCCCGCCGCGCCGTCGACCGCGCCAAGAACGCCCCCGCGCGGGTCGCCGTGGAGGGCTCGGACGCCGCCGCGGCCGCCGACGCGGATGCCGCCCTCACCCTGGTGGCGCTGCTGGTGACCCGCCGGTCCGACGCCGGGCACGAGGCCGTCGACCTCGTCCGGGGCGGGCTGACGCAGGCCGAGGCCGCCGCGCGGCTCGGCATCAGCACCCAGGCGGTGTCGCAGCGCCTGGCCGCCGCCGGCTGGCAGGCCGAACCGGCCGGGCGCGACCTCGCCCGCCGCCTCCTGGAAAGGGCCGACCGTTGACCGTCGTCACCCTGGTTCTGCTCGCCGTCGCCGCGCTGGCTCCGGCCCTGAGCCTGCGCCGCGGCGCACCGGTGTGGCTCGTCGCCGGGCTCGCTACGGCGGCGCTCGCCGGCGCCGCCCTCACCGCGACGGCCACGCCCGCCGTGCACGGCGTCGCCCTCGCCGCGACCCTGGTGCTCACGACCCTGGCGGCGGTCACCGGGGGCGCCCCCGCCGTGCTGGCCTCGTTCCGCATCGCCCGCCGCCAGCCCGACGCGGGACCGACCCCCTCCCCGTCGCCGGCCGGCCCAGAACCGCCGCCCGGGCCGCTGCGCGGCGGGCGGGTGATCGGCCTGCTCGAGCGGGCGGCGGTCGCCGCCGCGATCCTGTCCGGCTGGCCGGAGGGCATCGCCGTCGTGCTGGCCGTCAAGGGCCTGGCCCGCTACCCCGAACTGCGCGAACCCCAGGCCTCCGAGCAGTTCATCATCGGCACCTTCACCAGCGTGCTGTGGGCGATCGCGGTGTGCGGGGTCGGGCGGGGCCTGCTCACCTGAACGGCCCTCCGGTCACCGGGGTTCGCCGTGCCGCTGCCCCGGCTGCGGCTGCACCCATCCGCCCGTGATCGGCTCCGACGGCGGCAACGCCGTCGCGGGGGACGCGGCCGGCTCCCCGCCCCGGCGTTCGGCGCCGGTCGGGTTGTGCAGCGCCGGATCGACCGGCTTGCGGGCGACGGCCTCGGCGGCGGCGACGGCCTGCGCGACCTCCGGGTCGCGCGCGGTGGAGAACCAGTCGGCCACCTCGTCGGTGTCGTCCTCCGGCCGCGGGAGCCTCTCGTCGACCGGGCTCGGCTCGAACCGGAACACCCCGTCCTCGCCCGGCGCACCGAGGTGCCGGGCGAAGCCCTTGAGGGCGTCCCCGAAATCGCTCGGCACCATCCACACCTTGTTCGCGTCGCCCTGCGCCATCTGCGGCAGCGTCTGCAGGTACTGGTACGCGAGCAACTCGGGCGTCGGCCGACCGGACTTGATCGCCGCGAACACCTTCTCGATGGCCTTCGCCTGGCCCTGCGCCTCGAGGTACTTCGCGGCGCGGTCACCCTGGGCGCGCAGGATCCGCGACTGGCGATCGGCCTCCGCCTCGAGGATGGCCGCCTGCTTGGCGCCCTCGGCCGACAGGATCCGGGACTGCTTGTCGCCCTCGGCGGTCTTGATCGCCGACTCCCGGTGCCCCTCGGCGGTGAGGATCATCGCCCGCTTCTCCCGGTCCGCCTTCATCTGCTTCTCCATCGACTCCTGGATCGACGGGGGCGGATCGATGCTCTTGAGCTCCACCCGGGCCACGCGCAGTCCCCAGCGGCCGGTCGCCTCGTCGAGCACGCCGCGCAGCTGCCCGTTGATCGAATCGCGGGAGGTCAGCGTCTCCTCCAGGGTCATGCCGCCGACCACGTTGCGCAGCGTGGTCACCGTCAGCTGCTCCACCGCCGCGATGTAGTTGCTGATCTCGTACACGGCGGCCTGCGGATTCGTCACCTGGAAGTACACGACCGTGTCGATGCTCAGGGTGAGGTTGTCCTGGGTGATCACCGGCTGCGGCGGGAACGAGACCACCCGCTCGCGCAGGTCCACCTTGGCGCGGATCCGGTCGACGAACGGCACCAGGAACGTCAGCTGTCCCGACACGGTCCGGTAGTAGCGGCCGAGCCGCTCGATCACCGCGGCCTCGGCCTGCGGCACCAGCGCCACCGATTTGACGACCACCAGCGCCACGAACGCCACGACGACGGCGAGCACGATCAGCGCTTCCATCTACGGCCCCTTCCACACGACGGCCGTCGCGCCGTCGATCTGCATCACGGTCACGGTCGTGCCGGGCGGATACACCTCGGTGACGTCCAGCGGACGCGCGGTCCACACCTCACCGTCCAGCTTCACCTGCCCGGAGTGCGCGGCCACCTCCTCGAGCACCAGCGCCTGCTTGCCCGGCAGGGCGTCCACGTTCGTCGCCTTCGCCGGCGGCAGGGCGTAGCGCCGGCGCAGCACCGGCCGCACCCCGCCCAGCAGCACCAGCGACGACACCGCGAACACCACCGCGTCGGCCCACACCGGCAGATCCGTCGCGGCGGACACCCCGGCGGTGGCCAGGGCCGCGCCTCCGAGCATCAGCAGGACGAAATCACCCGTCAGCGCCTCCGCGGCGGCGAGCACCAGCCCGGCGATCAGCCATATCAATGCCGACACGACGCCATCCAACCACAAATCGGACATCGCGGGTGGCTCCGCAGGTCACGGCCCCGGCGCGGTCAGTCCCCGGTGGGCTCGGTGACGAAGTCGACGAGCCGCTCGACCGCCCCGATCAGCGGCGCCTCGAGATCCCGGAAGCTCGACACCGCCGAGTAGACGCGGCGCCACCCGTCCTGCGGGCTGCCCCACCCCAGCGCCCGGCACACCCCGGTCTTCCAGTCCTGCCCGCGCGGAATCGTCGGCCACGCCTCGATTCCCAGCGCCTTGGGCCGCACCGCCTGCCACACGTCGACGAACGGATGCCCGGTGACGAGCACGTGCGGCCCGAGGTTCGCGGTCAGCCGCTCCTCCTTGGATCCGGCGACGAGATGGTCGGCGAGCACCCCCACGCGGCGGCCGGGACCGGGCGCGAACCCGGCGAGCCGCTCCCCGAGATTGTCCAGGCCCTCGAGTTGCTCGACCACGACCCCCTCGACGCGCAGATCGTGCCCCCACACGCGTTCGACGAGGGCCGCGTCGTGCACGCCCTCCACCCAGATGCGGCTGCCGCGCGCGACCCGCGCCCGCAACCCCTCGACCTTCGTGGACCCGGACGCGGACCGGGTGGGGCCGCCCGCCGTCGGCCGCGGCGCGGGCCGCACCAGCGTCACCGGCCGGCCGTCGAGGAGGAACGCGGCGGGGCGCAGCGCGAACAGCCGGGTGCACCGCGAAGCGTCCTCGAGCCGGACGAAGTCGCCGTCGTAGGTGCGTTCGATGCCGACGATCGCACCGCACCAACCGGACGCGACGTCCTCGACCACCAGGTCCTTCTCGGCGGGCACCTCGGGGATCGTGGGCTTACGGGCGCGCGGATGGCCGGCGAAGATGTCGCCGCCGTACATGTCGGGACTCACGCCCGCCACGTTAGGGCCGCCGCGGCCGCCGCGGCGGGAGGGCACGCCGACCGGCCGTGGCCCCGTTGCCGGGACGGCGCCTATGCTCGGAAACCGTGAGTTCACCCGGTCAGACCCTGACGGTGTGGGCCGGTTCCTGGTTGGCCGGGCACGCCGCACCGGACGACGTCATCGACGCCCTGCACGCCTGGGCGCCGATGCATCTGGTGGTCTCCCGCGACGAGCCCGCCGCCGACTTCTCCGCCGTGCCCGAGCATTCGCCCGTGGACGGCGCCGCCGTGCTGCTGTCCGCGCTGCGCCGGGCCGATCCGGCCGGCGTGGACGGGATCCGGCTGGTGCTGCCCGTGCCCGGCGACGTGCGGGGCCTGCCGCCGGGCACCGAGCTGGCGCGCGCCGCGGTCGCGGCCGGCGAGGCGGTGCTCGCCGGCGCACCCGGGACCCCCGGTCTCGGCTTCGTCCCCTCGGTGGAGGGGCCCGACGTGCTGCGCTGGACGCTGTTCGCGGTCCCGGCGGTGCCCGAGCCGCCCGCCGAGCCCGGCCTCGGGGAGGCCGAGTTCGCCATGCGCGAGGCGGTGCGGGACGCGGCGGCGAGGGTGGGCCGGGTGCTGACCGTCGGCGCGGACGGCCGCACCGCCGACCCCCGGGAGCAGATCGCGGCCGAGGTCGCCGAACATGCGCGGCACCGGTATCCGGAGTCGATGCCGGGGCGCGCGGCCCGCATCCTCGACTCGGCCGATCAGGTCGCGGCCATCCTCACGGTCGCTGGCCGCGGTGTGGAACCGAGGGCCGCCTCGGCCAGCGGGCAGGCCGCGCGGGAGGAGGCGCTGCGTCCGCTGTGGGCCGCGGTGCGGGCCGCCCGGCTCGGGGCGGTGGCGGCCGCGGTCCGGGCGGGGCATCACGCCTGACCCGATGCCGCGGACACGCCTCGGAGAGGCCCGGCGTCCTCGTTCTCTTACCCCGAGCCCGGGGTGGTGGGCTGAGCCCGCCCGGTCAGCGGCGGGGCCGGGCCGGTGGCCGGCAGCATTCCGGTGCGCACAGCACGCCGTTGCAGCCGACGCCCAGCAGCGGCTGGGCGCCGCGCCGCACGGGGGCGGCGCCGTCGAGGTGTTCGCGCACCAGCTCGCGCACCATCTGCACGAACCGCGGGTCGGGGCCGGCGGTGGCGGCGCGGGCGAACGCCATGCCGAGTTCCGCGGCCCGGTCGCGGGCTTCGGTGTCGAGGTCCCAGACGACTTCGAGGTGGTCGGAGACGAAGCCGACGGGCACGACGACGACCGCGTCGACGCCGCGCGCGTGCAGGGCCTCGAGGTGGTCGACGATGTCCGGCTCGAGCCACGGCACCTGCGGCGGCCCGGATCGGGACTGCCACACCAGGTCGTGGTCGGCGCTGCCGGCGGCGGTGGCGACCAGGCGGGCCGCCTCGGCGACCTGCCGGCTGTACAGGTGCCCGCCCAGCTCGGGTGGGCCGCCGGTGGCGTCGGCGGCGGTGGGCACCGAGTGGGCGGTGAACACCAGGCGCGCCGCGTCGCGGCGGTCGGCGGGCAGCTGTGCCCGCGCCGCGGCGACCGCGTCGGCGACGGCGTCGAGGAACAGCGGGTGATCGTAGAAGTGCCGCAGCTTGGTCAGCACGGGTGCGTCGTCGCCGACGGCGGCGCGGGCGCGGGCGATGTCCTCGTGGTACTGCCGGCACCCCGAATAGCCACCCCACGCCGAGGTGGGGAACACCAGCGCGTTGCGCACCCCGTCGTCGCGCATGGCCGCGACGGTGTCCTCGATCATCGGGTGCCAGTTGCGGTTGCCGAAGTAGATCGGCAGATCCAGCCCGGCGGCGGCGAAGTCCGCCTCGAGGCGCGCGATGAGGTCGCGGTTGAGGGCGTTGATCGGTGAGACACCCCCGAAGTGCAGGTAGTGCTCGGCGACCTCGTCGAGGCGTTCGGGCGGCACGCCGCGGCCCCGGGTGACATTCTCGAGGAACGGGCGCACGTCGTCCGGCCCTTCCGGACCGCCGAACGAGAGCACCAGCAGTGCGTCGTACGGCTCGGAGGTACGGGTCATGGCTCGACCCTAGGCGCCGGCACCGAAGCCGACCTGGGAATGGAATCCCCCGTCGACGTAGACGATCGACCCGGTGGTGCCGGGCAGCCAGTCGGACAGCACCGTGCACACGGTCTTCGCGACGGGCGTGGGGTCATCGACGTCCCAGCCGATCGGGGCCGCCGCGGACCAGCCCTCGTTGAGCCGGTTCATCTCGGCGCCGGGGCCGGTGGCGTCGCCGGCGATGGCCTTGGCGGCGAGGGTCTTGATCGGGCCGGCGGCGACGAGGTTGGAGCGGATACCGCGGCCGCCGACCTCCTTGGCGACGTACCGGTTGACGGACTCGAGGGTGGCCTTGGACACGCCCATCCAGTTGTAGAACGGGACGGCGCGGGCGGGGTCGAAGTCCATGCCGACCAGGGAGGCGCCATCGTTGAGGACGGGCAGCAGGGCCTTGGCGAGCGCGGCGTAGGAGTAGGCGGAGACCTCAAGGGCGACGGCGACGTCGGTCCACGGCGCGTCGAGGAACGGGCTGCCCAGGCACGAGCGGGGGGCGAAGCCGATGGAGTGCACGACGCCGTCGAGGCCCTCGGGGGCGAGCTCGCGCACCCGGCCGGCGAGGGTGTCGAGGTGGTCGGTGTTCTGCACGTCGAGTTCGAGGGCCGGGGGCACCGGCTGCGGCAGCCGCTGCGCGATGCGATCGATCAGGCGCAGCCGGTCGAAGCCGGTGACGACGACCTTCGCGCCCTGTTCCTGCGCGACCTTCGCGGTGTGGAAGGCGATGGAGGCGTCGGTGATGATGCCGGTGACGAGAATGGTCTTGCCCTCGAGCAGTCCGCCCATGAGTGTGTCGGTCCTCCAGTGAGTTTCGGATGTGGTGGCGTGCGTGCCGGCGTCAGTGCCCCATGCCGAGGCCGCCGTCGACGGGGATGACCGCGCCGGAGACGTAGGCGGAGTCGTCGGACGCGAGGAAGCTCACGACCGCGGCGACGTCCTCGGGCTTGCCGAGACGCTGCAGCGGGATGAACTTCTTCGCGGTGTCGCGGACGTCGTCGGAGAGTTCGGCGGTCATGTCCGTCTCGATGAATCCGGGCGCGACGACATTCGCCGTGATCGAACGCGAGCCGAGTTCGCGGGTCACCGAGCGGGCCAGGCCGATGACGCCGGCCTTCGAGGACGCGTAGTTGATCTGCCCCGCCTGACCGGCCATGCCGACGACCGAGCCGAGGAAGATCATCCGACCCCAGCGCCCCCGCAGCATCGCGCGGTTGGCGCGCTTCGCGCACCGGAACGCACCGGTGAGGTTGGCGTCGATGACCTTCGCGAACTGGTCCTCGGTCATCCGCATCAGCAGCGTGTCGTCGGTGATGCCGGCGTTCGCGACCAGGACCTCGACGGGACCCTGGTGCTCTTCGACCTCCTTGAACGCGGCGTCGACGGACGCGCTGTCGGTGACATCGCACCGGACGCCGAACAGTCCGTCCGGGGCGCCGGAGCCGCGGTGGGTGACGGCGACCTTGTGGCCGTCCGCCTGCAGGCGGCGGGCGACGGCGAGGCCGATGCCGCGATTGCCGCCGGTGACGAGAACCGAGCGGGGGGTGGCCGCGGGGCGCGGCGATCCGGCGGGGCTGCTTGCGTCAGTCATGGGGTCAAACCCTATCTGGTGGCGGTACGGGTCGGTAACAAGGCGCCCGCGGCGGCGGGCACGCGGTCCGCGGCGCAGGTCAGGGCAGGCGTTGGCGCAGCAGCAGGGCGGCGGCGACACCCCCGGCGACGGCGAGGACACCAAGGATCAGCCACGGGCGGCTGGCGTCGCCGCGGGTGGTCTCGTACCCGATCTGTTCCTCGAGGGTGTTGTAGGCGTCCTCGAGTTCCTGCAGGTTCGATGCGGTGAAGAAGGTGCCGCCGGAGAGGTTGGCGATCTCCTTCAGGGACGGGTCGTCCACCGGCACCGGGATGCGCTCGTCCTCGATCGTGACGGTGCCGTACTCGGTGCCGAAGGAGATGGTCGAGACGGGCACGTCCTTGTCCGCGGCCTGCCGGGCGGCGGTGAAGCCGCCGCGCGGGTCGTCGGGGCTCTCCGGGACGGTCTGCTTGCCGTCCGAGAGCAGCACGATCCGCGCCGGGGGTGCCTGGTCGCCGCCGCCGAGCACCGCGGCGAGGGTGTCGACGGACTGCAGGGCCGTGAAGATCGCCTCGCCGGTGGCGGTGCGCTCGCTCAGCTGCAGGTTGTCGATCGCGGTCTTGGTGGCCTCCCGGTTGGTGGTCGGCGAGACGAGCACCGACGCGGTGCCGGAGAACGCCACCAGGCCGAGGTTGATGCCGGGAGTCAGGTCGTCGGCGAACGACTTGGCGGCGGCCTGCGCGGCGGCGAGGCGAGTGGGCTCGACGTCGGTGGCCTGCATCGACAGCGACACGTCGATCACCAGGACAACGGTGGCGCGGTTGCGCGGAACCCGCTGCTCGGCGGTGGGCCCGGCAGCGGCGACGGTGAGCAGCGCCAGCCCGGCCAGCAGCAACGCGACCGGGACGTGCCGGCTGCGGCCGGGCCGCTGGGGGGCGACCTTCTCGAGCAGCTCGAGGTTGGTGAACCGCAGCGTGTGCCGCATCCGGCGGCGTTGCACCGCCACGTATCCGGCGGCGAGGGCCCCGACGACGAACAGGAACAGCAACCACCACGGCGCGGTGAAGTCGGAGATGCTCACCGGCCCCCCTTCACCGGGGCGCCGAAGCTGTGGCGGCGGGCGGCGACGAACCGGACCACGTCGTCGATCCAGTTGCGGTCGGTGCGCAGGCTCAGCAGCGGGGCGCCGCAGCCGCGGACGGCCTTGCGCACGGCGGCGCGGTGCTCGGCGGCGGCCCGGGCGTAGTCGGCGCGCAACTGCTCGCTGGTGGTGAACTCGCGGGTGTGCCCGGTCTCGGGGTCGTGCAGCACGACGTCGCCGAGGTCGGGCAGTTCGAGGTCGCGGCGGTCGAGGACTTCCACCGCGAGCAGGTCGTGCCGGCCGGAAAGGGCGCGCAGCGAACGCTCCCAGTCGATGGGGCCGAGGAAGTCGCTGACGACGACGGCCAGGCCGCGGCGACGCTGCGGGCGGCGCAGCGACTCGATCAGCCCGCGCAGGTCCCCGCGGGTGCCGTCGGGGGCGTGCGGGGTCGTCGCGATCGAGCGGAGCATCGCCTGCGTGTGCAACTGGCCGCCGCGGGCGGGCACGCGGTGGGTGCGCGCCCCGGTGCTCACGACGGCACCGATCCGGTTGCCGCCGCCGCCGGCGAGGTAGCCGACCGCGGCGGCGGCGGCCACGGCGAGGTCCCGCTTCTCGCAGACCCCGGTGCCGAAGTCGAGGCTGGGCGAGAGGTCGATCGCCAACCAGGTCTCGAGTTCGCGGTCGGCGACGGTCTGCCGCACGTGCGGGTGGGTGGTGCGGGCGGTGACGGACCAGTCCATCTGCCGCACGTCGTCGCCGGGCTGGTACTCGCGGGCGTCGCCGGGCTCCGAGCCGGGCCCCGGGATGAGCCCGAGGTGGTCGCCGTGCAGCACCCCGTCGAGGCGGCGCCGCACGGTCAGCTCGAGGGTCCGCAGCGCCGCCGTGAGGGCGGGGTCACGCAGCTCGCCGGAACGGAAGGTCGGCGGGGTCACCGGGGGGCGTCGGCTCACCGCTGCCCCGCACCCGCCTCCGGCCCGGTCACGCCTGCCGCCGGCGCGGCCGCGGCCCCGACCGGGACCGGGGCGGGCGGGTTGGCCTGCGGGGCGACCTGCGGCATGCCGACGGTCTGCAGGATGCGGGCGATGATCTGGTCGGGCGTGACGTCGTCGGCGAGGGCGTCGTAGGACAGCACCAGCCGGTGCCGCAGCACGTCCGGGATGATGTCGACGACGTCCTGCGGCACGACGTAGTCGCGACCGCGCAGCAGCGCCAGGGCGCGCGCGGCGGAGATGATGCCGAGGGTCGCCCGCGGGGAGGCCCCGTAGGCGATCCACCCGTCGACCTCGGTCAGGCCGATCTCGCCGGGGGCGCGGGTGGCGAAGATGACGCGCACCACGTAGTCGACGAGGGCGTGGTGGACGAACACGCGGTTGGCGACCTGCTGCAGGCGGATCAGCTCGTCGCTGTCGAGGACCTGCTTGGGTTCGGGTGCGGCCACCCCCATGCGGTAGACGATCTCGCGTTCCTCCTCGACCGTGGGGTAGTCGACGAGGACCTTGAACAGGAACCGGTCGCGCTGGGCCTCCGGCAGCGGATACACGCCCTCGTTCTCGATCGGGTTCTGGGTGGCCATCACCAGGAACGGGTCGGGCATGGGGAAGGTCCTGCCACCGATCGTGACGTGCCGTTCGGCCATCACCTCGAGCAACGCGGACTGTACCTTCGCCGGGGCCCGGTTGATCTCGTCGGCGAGCACGAAGTTCGCCACGACGGGCCCGAGTTCGGTGTCGAACGCCTCGCGGCCCTGCCGGTAGATGCGGGTGCCGACGAGGTCGGTCGGCACCAGGTCCGGGGTGAACTGCACGCGGGAGAACGAGCCGCCGACGACCTTCGCGAACGTCTCGACCGCGAGGGTCTTGGCCACGCCGGGAACACCTTCGAGCAACACGTGGCCGCGGGCGAGGACGCCGACGAGCATCCGCTCGACGAGCCGGTCCTGACCGACGATCACCCGTTTGACCTCGTAGATCGCCTGCTCGAGCAGGCGCACATCGTGTGCCTGGTCCGACGTGCGTGCCGCGTCCCCGGCCGGGGCGGCCGCGGCCGCCGTGGCGGTCTTCGCGTCCGACGTTGCCGTGCCCGACGTGCCACCCTCGCGTGAGGTCACCAAGAATCCACCGCTTTCGCCTAGGTCGTTCCTGCTCGAAGTCACCTACCCACACCACTATTCCAGGTGCCGGACGCCCCCGCCGTCGCCGAGCCGACGCCCGCGGTCACCGGTGTCGAGCGAGCCCGCCTCCGGCCGGGCCGAAGCGGTGCCTCAGGACACCATCCGTACCACGTACGGGGTCATGCCGTCCCAGCGTACCGGTGAGATCTTCACGTGCGAACCCGACTGCGGCGCCTCGATCATCTGCCCGTCGCCCAGGTAGAGGCCCACGTGCTGGCTGGCGTTCGGGCCGTAGAAGATCATGTCGCCGCGGCGCATCTCGGCCGACGGCACCTGCTCGCCCGCGGTGTACTGGTAGCCGGTGTAGTGCGGCAGCGAGATCCCGATCCCGGCGAATGCGTAGATCATCAGCCCGGAGCAGTCGAAGCCGACCTTGTTGTAGTCCCCGTAGCTGTCGGCGACGCCGCCGTCGCGGATGCCGAGGGTCGGACCGTTCTCGTCGCCACCACCCCAGGCGTAGGGCACCCCGATCTGCGACATCGCCCGGTCGATCACCGTTTCGACGGCGGCGGTGCCGCCGAGGGTCGAGCCCGGCTTGGGAGTGGTCCTGGGCCGGCTGCGGGTCGGCGGAGACGTGGTGGTGCCCTCCTCCTCGACCGGGTCGGCGCGGTCGGGGATCGTCGAGTCCTCCGAGTCGGACTCGCCGCTGCCGTCGGTCGTCGGCTCGCCCGATCCGTCGGTGCCGTCCCCCGATCCGTCGGTGCCGTCCCCGGATCCGTCGGTGCCCGACCCGCCGGTGCCGTCCTCGGATCCGTCGGTGCCCGACCCGTCGGTGCCGTCCTCGGATCCGTCGGTGCCCGACCCGTCGGTACCCGACTCGTCCTGCTCGGGCGTGGTGCGGCCCGGCCGGGTGGTGGTCGCGTCGGAGGTGGGTGGCAGCGGCGACTCGAATCCGACCTCGGACTCGCCGGATTCGGCGGCCGCCGGCCGGGGCCGCACGTAGTCGTCGATCTGGGTGTGGGGCCGCTGCCCGTTGGCCAGTTCGGCCGCGCGGGCGCGGGCGTCGGCGTCGGCGGCGACGCGCCGGGCGGCGTCGGCCGCAGCCTGCCGGGCGGCGGTCTCGGCCGCGGCCGCCGCGGCCTCCTCGGCCTGCCGCTGCCGATCCCACTCCGCGTACTGCGCGCGCTGGCCCTCGAGCCCGGTGACGGTGCCGCGGGCCCGGTCGAGTTCGGCCTGCGCCTGCGCGCGGTCCTGTTCGATGCGTTGCTTCTCGGCCGTCTGCGCGGCCAGCGCGGTGCGCGCCTCGGCGATGGCCGCCTCGGCGGCGGCCCGGCGTTCCTCCGCCGCGGCGGCGGCGGCGTCCGCCTCCTGCTTGCTGGCCCGCGCCCGCGAGTCCCGGTTGGCCTGCTCGGTGCGGGCGCGTTCGAGGGCGTCGAGGACGACGGTGCGGCCCGCGGAGAGCAGGCGCATGATCTGGGCGCGGTCGAGCAGGTCGTCGGGACCGGTGGAGCCGATGAACGAGGCGAGGGAGGCGACATTGGTGCCCTGGACGTAGCTGTCGCGGGCGAACGCGTCGAAGTCCTGCTGCGCCTGCCGGATCCGGGTGCCCGCGTCCTTCAGCGCCTGCTGCGACAGGGCGACCGCGTGGGCGGCGGCGTCGGCGGCGTCGCGGGCGGACTGCAGGTCCACGAGGGCACGGTTGACGTTCTCCCGCTTGACCGCGACCTGATTCTCGAGTTCGGCGAGTTGCTGGTCGGCGGTGGCGATCCGGAGGATGAGGCTGCCCACCTGGTCCACCCCGGCGGCGACGGCCACCCCGGCGGCCGCGAGATCGGCATCGCTGGGATTCGGCGGCGGGGACGGTACCGCGCCGGCGGACGCGGCGGTACCCGCGATCAGGGAGGCGGCCAGGCCGAGACCGAGAACCAGCCGGGTCGTGCGGGACAGTCGGCGTCTTCGGGGCGTCCGCGACGGCTGTCGGGACATCGCCTGCCGTATACCGCTACGCCTCACATCGCCCTCCCTCGGTCGCGCCGGCGGGACGCACCCGAGCGCAACCTGGAAAGGGGTCGCCGCAGCAGCGATCCACCGCGGACGAGGCCGCGGTTGCATCGCTCGGCAGCCCGGCGTCACCTCACGGTTCGCACCGCGACCCGACTCCGGGTATGTGTGACACCCCTTCCCCAAGAGCGCCAAGTGCACCGTACGACACTTTGCACCCCGAGGAAACTCCAGTCACAAATAACAGAAGGGTAATTCGACCTGTGTCAACGCCCTGAACTGTGACGACGGCCACAGTGGTGGCCGGGAAAATTCTCGGTGCGGTCCGGTCAGCGGGCGGGCCGGTCGGCAGCGACCGTCTCCGCCCCGCCGGTGTCGCCGCGGCGACGGACCGCCTTGGCGAGGTACGTCGCCCCCGCCGCGCCCGCGACCGCGAGCAGCAGCAGCACCGTCAGCAGCGTCCAGGGCGGCGCGGGCTCGGTGAGTGCGTCGACGAAGTTGGACGCCGAGACGACCGGATCGCCGGTGTAGGTGCGGTCCTGCGCGGACTCGAGGAGCACCCGGTCGATGCTGTCGCTGTGGGCGCCGGCCCAGCCGGGGCTCAGCACGAGCACGGTGCCGCCGTCCTCGCCGGCGACGTCGGTCGCGAGGTCGCGCAGTTGCGAGTCGAGCCGGGGATCGCGGTCGAGCACGACGATGCTCAGGTCGATGCCGTGCTGTTGCGCGCGTTCGACGACGGCGACCAGGTCGTCGACGCGGTCCGGGGGTGCCGAGACCTGGTCGTCGGCGAGATCGGCGAGGACCTGCTCGAGCGAGACACCCGGGGGGAGGTCGGTGGCCGACGGTGTCAGGACACGTGACAGGGGCGCAGACATCTCTCTCCGTGGGGCTCGACGGCCGCCGCTCGTGCGGCGCCGTTCGTACCCTACGCGACGGCGCCGCGGCGGCGGCCGGACGCCGGATCGGCGGTTGTGTCCCATCGGTTCACAGGACAAGCGTACTGTTAGACTTGCCGCGAGACGCCTCCGACGCCGTCCGGCCCTGTTCTGCGGCCCGGCTCGGCTCCGGGGCCTCGCTTCGGCCGTCGACACAGCCCCGTCGGCGGCGAGCCTCATCGACGAGTGGAGCTGACGTGAGCACCAGTATTGATTCGTTCGGCGCCAAGGGGACGCTGGAGGTCGGAGAGAACTCCTACGAGATCTTCCGCCTCTCGGCCGTTCCGGGCACCGAGAAACTCCCTTACGCACTGAAGGTTCTCGCCGAGAACCTGCTGCGCACCGAAGACGGTGCGAACATCACCGCCGATCACATCCGCGCCATCGCGAGCTGGGATCCGTCGGCCGAGCCGAGCGTCGAGATCCAGTTCACGCCCGCCCGCGTGATCATGCAGGACTTCACCGGCGTGCCCTGCATCGTCGACCTCGCCACGATGCGCGAGGCCGTCGAGACCCTCGGCGGCGACCCGAACAAGGTCAACCCGCTGGCCCCCGCCGAGATGGTCATCGACCACTCCGTGATCATCGACGTCGCCGGCCGCGCCGACGCCTTCGAGCGCAACGTCGACATCGAGTACCAGCGCAACGGGGAGCGCTACCAGTTCCTGCGCTGGGGCCAGGGCGCCTTCGACGACTTCAAGGTCGTCCCGCCCGGCACCGGCATCGTGCACCAGGTCAACATCGAGCACCTCGCGCGCACCGTCATGGTCCGGAACGGCCAGGCCTACCCCGACACCTGCGTCGGCACCGACTCGCACACCACCATGGTCAACGGCCTGGGCGTGCTCGGCTGGGGCGTCGGCGGCATCGAGGCCGAGGCCGCGATGCTCGGCCAGCCGGTCTCCATGCTCATCCCGCGCGTGGTCGGGTTCAAGCTCACCGGTGAGATCAAGCCGGGCGTGACCGCCACCGACGTGGTCCTCACCGTCACCGAGATGCTGCGCAAGCACGGTGTCGTCGGCAAGTTCGTCGAGTTCTACGGCAAGGGCGTCGCCGAGGTGCCGCTGGCCAACCGCGCCACCCTGGGCAACATGAGCCCCGAGTTCGGCTCCACCGCGGCGATCTTCCCGATCGACGAGGAGACCGTGAACTACCTGCGCCTGACCGGCCGCAGCGACGAGCAGCTCGCCCTCGTCGAGGCCTACGCCAAGGAGCAGGGCCTGTGGCACGACGCGGATGTCGAGCCGCAGTACTCCGAGTACCTCGAGCTCGACCTCGGTGACGTGGTTCCGTCCATCGCCGGCCCGAAGCGCCCGCAGGACCGGATCCTGCTGTCGGAGTCGAAGAGCGCCTTCCGCAAGGACATCCACAACTACGTGGAGGAGCACCACCCGGCCGACCACACCCAGCTCGACGAGGCCGTCGAGGAGTCCTTCCCGGCGTCCGACCCGGTCGCCCTGTCCTTCGCCGACGACGGTGCCGTGAATGTCCAGTCGGCCGCGAACGGCTCCGAGGGCCGGCCGACCAAGCCGGTCAAGGTCGTCTCCGAGGAGAAGGGCGAGTTCGTCCTCGACCACGGTGCCGTCGTGATCGCCTCCATCACCTCCTGCACCAACACCTCGAACCCGTCCGTGATGCTCGGCGCCGCGCTGCTCGCCCGCAACGCCGTCGAGAAGGGCCTGTCGGCCAAGCCGTGGGTCAAGACCTCCATGGCCCCCGGCTCGCAGGTCGTCACCGACTACTACGAGAAGGCCGGCCTGTGGCCGTACCTCGAGAAGCTCGGCTTCTACCTCGTCGGCTACGGCTGCGCCACCTGCATCGGCAACTCCGGCCCGCTGGACGAGGCGATCAGCAAGGCCATCAACGACAACGACCTGACGGCCACCGCGGTGCTCTCCGGCAACCGCAACTTCGAGGGTCGCATCTCCCCCGACGTGAAGATGAACTACCTGGCGTCCCCGCCGCTGGTCATCGCCTACGCCCTCGCCGGCACGATGGACTTCGACTTCGAGCACGACGCCCTCGGCCAGGATGCCGACGGCAACGACGTGTTCCTGAAGGACATCTGGCCCTCCGCCCAGGAGATCCAGGACACCATCGGCTCCGCGATCAGCCAGGAGATGTACGTCAAGGGCTACGCGGACGTGTTCAAGGGCGACGAGCGCTGGCGTGGCCTGCCCACCCCGGAGGGCAAGACCTTCGAGTGGGATCCCCAGTCCACCTACGTGCGTAAGCCCCCGTACTTCGAGGGCATGCCCAAGACCCCGGCTCCGGTCACGGACATCAAGGGGGCGCGGGTGCTCGCGCTGCTCGGCGATTCGGTCACCACCGACCACATCTCCCCCGCCGGCAACATCAAGGCGGGCACCCCGGCCGCGCAGTACCTCGAGGCCAACGGTGTCGAGCGCAAGGACTTCAACTCCTACGGCTCGCGGCGCGGCAACCACGAGGTGATGATCCGCGGCACGTTCGCGAACATCCGGCTGCGCAACCAGCTCCTCGACGACGTCTCGGGCGGCTACACCCGCGACTTCACGCAGGACGGCGGCCCGCAGGCGTTCATCTACGACGCGTCGCAGAACTACCAGAACGCCGGCATCCCGCTGGTCGTGCTGGGCGGCAAGGAGTACGGCTCCGGTTCCTCGCGGGACTGGGCCGCCAAGGGCACCAGCCTGCTCGGCGTCAAGGCCGTCATCACCGAGTCGTTCGAGCGGATCCACCGCTCCAACCTCATCGGCATGGGTGTCGTCCCGCTGCAGTTCCCCGCCGGCGAGTCGGCCGCCTCGCTGAAGCTGAACGGCACCGAGGTCTACGACATCGAGGGCATCGAGAAGCTGAACGAGGGCGTCACCCCGAAGACCGTCAAGGTCACCGCGACCCGGGAGAACGGCGAGAAGGTCGTCTTCGACGCGGTCGTGCGGATCGACACCCCCGGTGAGGCGGACTACTACCGCAACGGCGGCATCCTGCAGTACGTGCTGCGCAACATGATCAAGGGCTGACGTCCGAGATCGGTTCACCGCACACGCAGTGCACCGGCGGCGGGCTCGGGACGTCTCGTCTCGGGCCCGCCGTCTCTTCCCCGAAAGGACGTTCGCGGTGCCCAAGGTCAGTGAGGACCACCTCGCCGCACGCCGGAGTCAGATCCTCGCCGGCGCGCGACGGTGCTTCGCCGAGTTCGGCTACGACGGCGCCACGGTGCGCCGCCTGGAGGACGCCACGGGACTGTCCCGCGGCGCGATCTTCCATCACTTCAAGGACAAGGACGGGCTGTTCCTGGCGCTGGCCCAGGAGGATGCGGCGCGGATGGCCGACGTCGCCGCCGAGCAGGGCCTCGTGCAGGTGATGCGGGACATGCTCGCCTCACCGGAGCAGTTCGACTGGCTCGGCACCCGGCTGGAGATCACCCGGCGCCTGCGCACCGACCCGGACTTCGCGAAGGCGTGGACACAGCACTCCGCCGAGCTGACCAAGGCGACCGTGGGCCGGCTCGAGCGGCAACGCGAAGCCGGCCGGCTGCGCGACGACGTGCCGACCGAGGTGGTGCTCAGCTACCTGGACCTGGTCCTCGACGGCCTCATCGCGCGGCTCGCCTCGGGCACCGCCGACAGCGAACTGTCGGCGGTACTGGACCTGGTCGAGGAGTCCGTGCGACGGACCGCCGCCGGCTGACCCGCTCAGGTCGAGGCGCGCGCCGCGCTCCGCCGGTTCGGTCCGCCCCGGCCACGCAGCGCTACATGGGACTCCACGAGCACGTTGTGCACGAACCCGTAGGAACGGCCCGTCTCCTGCGCCAGCGTCCGGATGCTCGCCCCGGCCTCGTAGCGGCGTTTCAGTTCTGCCTGGAGACGGTCACGCGATTCCCCCGTGACCCGTGTGCCCTTGGTCAGTACATTCCCGGCGTGCCCGGATTTGCGTGCCATCGGATCCTCCCGTCGGCTCGGCAAGGCCCCGCTTCCAGGCTAGTGGACGGGGCGAGGTGCCGGGAGGAATCGCGCAGGTCCGGGCCGCGGCCGCACCCCGCGCCGGCACGATCGGCTCCGGGTACTCCCGCGCACGGTCACGCAGGGCCGGACCTCACGCCAGCTGGATCAGCTCCAGGTACTCCTGCGACCAGTGGTCCTCGGAACCGTCCGGCAGCAGGATCACCCGCTCCGGATCGAGCGCCTCGGCCGCGCCGGGATCGTGGGTGACGAGCACGACCGCACCGGCGTAGCTGCGCAGCGCGTCGAGCACCTGCTCCCGCGAGACCGGATCGAGGTTGTTGGTCGGCTCGTCGAGCAGCAGCACGTTCGCCGCGGACGACACCAGTCCGGCCAGCGCCAGCCGGGTCTTCTCACCGCCGGACAGCGTCCCGGCCGGCTGGTCGAGCTGCGGGCCGGTGAACATGAACGCCCCGAGCAGCCCCCGCAGGTCCTGCTCCCCCGCGTCCGGCGCCGCGTGCCGGATGTTCTCCCACACCGTCGCGTCGTCGTCGAGGGTGTCGTGCTCCTGGGCGAAGTAGCCGATCTTCAGGCCGTGGCCGGGCGCCAGCCGGCCCGCGTCCGGGGTCTCCACCCCCGCGAGCAGGCGCAGCAGCGTGGTCTTTCCGGCACCGTTGAGACCGAGCACGACGACGCGGCTGCCCCGGTCGATCGCCAGGTCCACACCGGTGAAGATCTCCAGCGAGCCGTACACCTTCGTCAGGCTCTCGGCCATGAGCGGGGTCTTGCCACACGGCGCCGGCTCCGGGAACCGGATCTTGGCCACCTTGTCGGCCACCCGCACCTCGTCGAGCTCGGCGAGCAGCTTGTCGGCGCGCTTGGCCATGTTCTGCGCCGCGACGGCCTTGGTGGCCTTCGCGCCGAGCTTGGCCGCCTGCTGCCGCAGCGCGGACGCCTTCTTCTCGGCGTTGGCGCGTTCGCGGCGACGGCGCGCCTCGTCGGTGGCCCGCGCGTCGAGGTACTTCTTCCAGCCCATGTTGTAGATGTCGGCCTCGCCGCGCACCGCGTCGAGGAACCACACCTTGTTCACGACGTCGGCGAGCAGGTCCACGTCGTGGCTGATGACGACCAGGCCGCCGTCGTGGTTCTGCAGGAATCCGCGCAGCCAGGTGATCGAGTCGGCGTCGAGGTGGTTGGTGGGCTCGTCGAGCAGCAGGGTGGTGGTGGACTTGCCGGAGCCGTCGGAGGCGGCGAACAGGATGCGGGCGAGTTCGACGCGGCGGCGCTGACCACCGGACAGGGTGCGCAGGGGCTGGCCCAGGACCCGGTCCGGCAGTCCGAGGCTGGTGCAGATCCGGGCGGCCTCGGACTCGGCCTCGTACCCGCCGAGGGCCGAGAAGCGTTCCTCGAGCGACCCGTACTTGCGTACCGCCCGGTCACGGACGTTCTCGTCGACGGCCTCGGCCATGACGGCCTGCTGCTTCTCCATCGCGCGCAGGATCTCGTCGAGGCCGCGGGCGGAGAGCACACGGTCCTTGGCCAGGACGTCCAGGTTGCCCTCGCGGGGATCCTGCGGCAGGTAGCCGAGGTCGCCGGAGCGGACGACGGCGCCCGCGTACGGCTCGCCCTCCCCCGCGAGGATGCGCAGGGTGGTGGTCTTGCCGGCACCGTTGCGCCCGACCAGCCCGATCCGGTCGCCGGGCTGCACCCGCAGCGCCGGGCCCGGCGCCGAGAGCAGCGTCCGCACGCCGGCGCGGACTTCCAGATCGGTGGCGGTGATCACGCGTGAGGCTCCTCGGGGACGACTCGGATTGGCTGCCAATGATGCCGCAGGGGCAGGCGCACGAACCATTCATTTTACCGTGTCCACCCCGGGATGCCGGGGTGAGATGCGCTACGTTCGCCGGCATGACCACTTCCCCCGACACCTCCCCCGGCTCCGACCTCACGGGCCGCGCGGCGCTGGTCACCGGAGCGAGCCGCGGGATCGGCAAGGCGATCGCCGCGGCGCTGCTCGCCCGCGGCGCGAGCGTGGCACTCACGGCCCGCCACGCCGAGCCGCTCGCCGAGGCCGCCGGCGAGCTGCGCGCCCTCGGACACGGCGGGCAGGTGCTCGAGCTGCCCGGTAACGCCGGGGACGCCGACACCCGCGCCGAGGCGGTGCGCCGCACCGTCGCCGAGCTCGGCGGGCTCGACATCCTGATCAACAACACCGGCATCAACCCCGTCTACGGGGCGTTGATGGACGCCGACCTGGACGCCGTCCGCAAGATCTTCGACGTCAACGTCGTCGCCGCGCTGGGATTCGTGCAGCAGGCCTACCGCGCGTGGATGGCCGAGCACGGCGGTTCCGTGATCAACGTCGCGAGCGTGGCGGGCCTGCGCTCGACCGGCGTGATCGCCGCGTACGGGGCGTCGAAGGCGGCGCTGATCCGGCTGACCGAGGAGCTGGCCTGGCAGCTGGGGCCGGGCGTGCGCGTCAACGCGGTCGCGCCCGGGGTGGTGAAGACGAGGTTCGCGGCCGCGCTCGTCGCCGGCGGTGAGGACACCGCCGCCGCCCGATACCCGATGGGCCGCCTCGGCACGCCCGAGGACGTCGCCGAGCTGGTCGCGTTCCTGGTCTCCGATGCGGCCGGCTGGATCACCGGGGAGACTGTGCGGGTGGACGGTGGACTGCTGGCGACGGGAGCGATGTAGCGGGTGATAGACGCGGAGGTGCTGGTCGTCGGGCTCGGGCCGGCGGGGCGTGCGGTGGCACACCGGGCGGTCGCCGCGGGTCTCGACGTGCTGGCCGTGGACCCGCAGCCGGATCGGCCGTGGACTGCGACGTATGCGGCGTGGCTCGACGAGCTGCCGTCGTGGCTGCCCCCCTCGGTGCTCGCGGCGCGGGTGGACGAGCCGGCGGCGTGGACGGTGCGGCCACACCGGATCGAGCGCCCCTACGGTGTGTTCGATGCGTCGGCACTGCAGCGAAGCCTGGCGCTGGAGCCGGCGCGGGTACGGGCCGGCCGGGTGGACGCCGTCGCCCCGGATCGCGTCACCCTCGCGGACGGAAGCGTGCTGCGGGCCCGGAGCGTGATCGACGCGCGCGGGGTGCCCGCCGACCGCTCCCGCGCCCAGCAGACCGCCTTCGGGGTCACGGTCGACACCGCCACTGCCGCACCCGTGCTGGAGGGCCGCGCCGCCTGGTTCATGGACTGGCGGCGCGACAACCGCACCCGCTCCGGGGATGCGCCGTCGTTCCTGTACGCGGTGCCGCTCGGCGGCGGCCGGGTGCTGCTGGAGGAGACCTGCCTGGTGGGGCGGCCCGCCATTCCGCTCGCCGAGTTGCGGCGCCGCCTCGAGGCCCGGCTCGCCGCGCGCGGGGTCACGCTGAGCGGGACGGAGCCGGTGGAGCGGGTGCGGTTCGCCGTGCAACCCCCGCCGGGGTCGGCGCGCGGGGTGGCCCGGTTCGGCGCCCGCGGCGGGCTGATGCACCCGGGCACCGGCTACGCGGTGGCGGCGTCGCTGGCGGCGGCCGATCCGGTGGCGCACGCGCTCGCCGGGGGCCGCAGCGCCACGGCGGCGTTGTGGTCCCCGTCCGCGCGTGCGGTCGCGCAGCTGCGCGCCTCGGGGCTGCGGGTGCTGCTGGGACTACGCCCGGAACAGACCCCGGCGTTCTTCGCGGGGTTCTTCACGCTGCCACCGGAACGCCAGCGCTCCTACCTGTCGGGCCGCACCGACCTCGGCGGGACGGTGGCGGCGATGACCCGGATGTTCGCGACGGGTTCGCCGGCGTTGCGCGGGGCGATGCTGCGCGCCCTGTGGTGAGGAGTTCGCCCGGTTCCGCGCGGCGGGCGCCGATCTCGATCATGATGGAACCATGCGTTCGATCTGGAAGGGTTCCATCGCGTTCGGGCTGGTGAACGTGCCGGTGAAGGTGTATTCGGCCACGGAGAGCCACGACATCCGGTTCCACCAGGTGCATGCGAAGGACGGCGGGCGGATCAAGTACGACCGGATCTGCACCGAGTGCGGCGAGTCGGTGCCCTACGCCGAGATCGACAAGGCCTACGACTCCGACGAGGGCGTGCGGGTCGTGCTCGCCGACGAGGACTTCGACAAGCTGCCCGTCGCGGAGAAACACGAGATCCCGGTGCTGCAGTTCGTCCCGACCGAGCAGATCGACCCGATCCTGTTCGAGAAGTCGTACTACCTCGAGCCGGACTCGTCGTCGCCGAAGGCGTACACGCTGCTGGCCGAGACGCTCACGCAGACCGATCGCACCGCACTGGTGCACTTCACGCTGCGGCAGCGCACCCGGCTGGCGGCGCTGCGCAACCGCGACGGCGTGCTCGTGCTGCAGACCCTGCTGTGGCCGGACGAGGTGCGGTCGGTGGCGTTCCCGGTGCTCGACGACGCGGAGCCGCCGAAGCAGAAGGAACTGGCGATGGCGGAGATGCTCGTCGAGTCGATGGCCGACGACTTCCGTCCGGACGAGTTCACCGACGAGTACCAGGTCGAGCTGCGGTCGCTGATCGACGACATCATCGCCCGGGGCGGCGAGAAGGTGCTGCCGGTGACCCCGGCGGGGGAACCCGCCGCCGAGGACGCCGAGGTGCTGGACCTGGTGGCTGCGCTGCAGCGCAGCGTGGACGCCGCCGCGGCCGGCGACGAGTCGGGCGCGGCCGCGCCCGCCCGGGGCGCGGCGGCGAAGAAGACACCCGCCAGGAAGAGCGCCGCGAAGAAGACGCCGGCGAAGAAGACCACGGCCGAGAAGCCCACCGCGAAGAAGACGGCGGCGAAGAAGACCACCGAGAAGGCCCCCGCGAAGAAGTCCACCGCGCGCAAGCGGGCCTGAGGCCCCGGCACCGGCCGGGGCCTCAGGTGTCGGATGGGTGCCGGCCGCGGCCGGCACCACATCTCAGTCCAGTCCGTCGCCGAGGCGGCGCAGGAGCGCCGTGAGCTGCTCCACGTCGGCCGTGTCCCATGCGGACAGCCGGCGACGCCACCGCGCCGTCTGCTCGCGCTGCAACGCGGTCAGCCGCTCCCGGCCTTCCGGGGTGAGCGCCACGAGCCGCGCCCGCGCGTCCTGCGGGTCCGTCGTCCGCTCGACCAGGCCGAGCCGGGCGGCGGCGTCGATGCGCCGCGTCAACGTCGACTTCTCGATGGCGAGATCCGCGAGCAGCTCCGACATCGCCACCGCGTCGGCGCGGCCGAGCAGCACCAGCAGCGGGTAGCACGCCGGATCCAGCCGGGGGTGGACGGCGCGGGCCCGCTCCCCCATCTGTGCCCGGCCGCGGCGCATCAGCGCCATGAACTCGTGTTCGAGGGCGGTGATCGGATCCGGGGAGCTGCCGGCCCCCGGATCCGGGGGCGCCTGGGAGCTGGGCCGGGTCACCGGCCGCGTCAGACGGTGAAGCCGAGCGCGCGCAGCTGCTCGCGACCGTCCTCGGTGATCTTGTCCGGCCCCCACGGCGGCATCCACACCCAGTTGATGCGCAGCTCGTCGCACAGGCCGCTGCGGACGAGAGCGTTGCGGGACTGGTCCTCGATCACATCGGTGAGCGGGCAGGCCGCCGACGTGAGCGTCATGTCGATGGTGACGGCCTCGTCGTCCTCGGTGATGCCGTAGACCAGGCCCAGGTCGACGACGTTGATTCCGAGCTCGGGATCGACGACGTCGCGCATCGCCTCCTCGAGCTCCTCGAACCGCTCGGGGTCGAGGGTGGGAGCCGCGTCCGGGGCTGCGGCGGTGGTCTCGTCCGCCGGGGTCACGGGTTCGGTCATCAGTTCTGTCCTCCGCTGGCTACGGGTGCGGTGCTGTGAGTGCTGTGGGTGCTGTGGATGCTGTCGGCGATCTGCACGACGGCGTCCTTGAAGGCCATCCAGCCCAGCAGCGCACACTTCACGCGCGCCGGGTATTTCGAGACGCCGGCGAAGGCGATGCCGTCGCCGAGTACGTCCTCGTCGCCCTCGACGGTCCCGCGGCTGCCGACCATCTCCGCGAACGCGTCGACGGTGGCCAGGGCCCGGTCCAGCGGCTCCCCGATCACCTGGTCGGTGAGCACCGAGGTGGACGCCTGGCTGATCGAGCAGCCCTGCCCGTCGTAGGAGACGTCCGCGACGGTGCCGTCGTCGGCGAGATGCACCCGCAGCGTCACCTCGTCGCCGCAGGTGGGGTTCACGTGGTGCACCTCCGCGCCGTAGGGCTCGCGCAGACCCCGGTGGTGCGGGTGCTTGTAGTGGTCCAGGATGACCTCCTGGTACATCTGCTCCATCCGCATCAGCGCGCTCCGAAGAAGGCCTGGGCCCGGCGGATCGCCGCGCCGAGCGCGGCCACCTCGTCGAGCGTGTTGTACACGGCGAAGGAGGCGCGGGCGGTCGCCGCGACCCCGAATCGACGGTGCAGCGGCCACGCGCAGTGGTGCCCGACGCGGATCTCGACGCCCTCGTCGTCGAGGATCTGCCCGAGATCGTGGGCGTGGATGCCGTCGACGACGAACGACACCGCCCCGCCGCGCTGCTCGGCCGTGGTGGGGCCGACGATCCGCACACCGTCGATGCCGGCGAGTTCGGCGAGGGCCGCCGCGGTGAGCTCGTGCTCGTGCGCGGCGACGGCGTCCATGCCGATCTGCTGCAGGTACCGCACCGCGGCGCCGAGACCGACGGCCTGCGACGACATCGGTGAGCCGGCCTCGAAGCGCTGCGGCGGCGGCGCGAACGTCGACGCCTCCATGGTGACGGTTTCGATCATCGAGCCGCCGGTGATGAACGGCGGCACGTCGGCGAGCAGCTCACGGCGGCCGTAGAGGACGCCGACGCCGGAGGGGCCGAACATCTTGTGGCCGGAGAACGCGGCGAAGTCGACGCCGAGCGCGTGGAAGTCCACGCTCATGTGCGGCACGGACTGGCAGGCGTCGAGGACGACGATCGCGTCGACGGCCTTCGCGCGCCGTACCAGCTCCTCGACCGGCGCCACGGCCCCGGTGACGTTGGACTGGTGGGTGAAGGCGACGACCTTGACCCGGTCGGTGAGTTCGAGGGAGTCGACGTCGATGCGGCCGTCGTCGGTCACGCCGAACCAGCGCAGCGTCGCGCCGGTGCGCCGGGCGAGTTCCTGCCAGGGCACCAGGTTGGCGTGGTGTTCGAGTTCGGTGACGACGATCTCGTCGCCGGGCCCGAGGCGCCGCGGGAACCGGGCGTCGGCGAAGGCGTAGGCGACGAGGTTGAGCGATTCGGTGGCGTTCTTGGTGAACACCACCTCGTCGGGATCCGCGCCGACGAAGTCGGCGATCACGGCGCGGGCGCCCTCGTAGGCGTCGGTGGCCTCCTCGGAGAGCTCGTGCGCTCCCCGGTGCACGGCCGCGTTGCAGGTGGTCAGGAACGCCCGTTCGGCGTCGAGGACCTGCGTCGGGCGCTGCGAGGTGGCCCCGGAGTCGAGGTAGACCAGGGGCTTTCCGTCGCGCACCGTGCGCCCGAGGATCGGGAAGTCGGCCCGGATCCGGGCGACGTCCACCGTGGGCACCTGCACCGTCATCGGCTCACTGCTCCTTACTTGTCGGCACCCGCGGCCGCGGCGGCGGCCTGGGTGAAGCGCACGTAACCGTTGGTCTCGAGTTCCTCGGCCAGCTCCGCGCCGCCGGACTCGACGACGCGGCCGCCGACGAACACGTGCACGAACTGCGGCTTGATGTAGCGCAGGATGCGGGTGTAGTGGGTGATCAGCAGCACGCCGCCGTGCTCGCGTTCCTGGTAGCGGTTGACGCCCTCGGACACCACGCGCAGCGCGTCGACGTCGAGGCCGGAGTCGGTCTCGTCGAGGATGGCGATCTTCGGCGCGAGCAGGCCCAGCTGCAGGATCTCGTGGCGCTTCTTCTCGCCACCGGAGAAGCCCTCGTTGACGGAGCGGTCACCGAACGCCGGGTCGATGTCGAGTTCGGTCATCGCCGACTTGACCTCCTTGACCCAGTGCCGCAGCTTCGGCGCCTCGCCGCGGACCGCGGTCGCGGCGGTGCGCAGGAAGTTCGACATGGACACGCCCGGAACCTCGACGGGGTACTGCATGGCCAGGAACAGGCCGGCGCGGGCCCGCTCGTCCACGCTCATCGCGAGCACGTCCTCGCCGTTGAGGGTGATCGACCCGGAGGTCACCTCGTACTTGGGGTGGCCGGCGATGGCGTACGACAGGGTGGACTTGCCCGACCCGTTGGGGCCCATGATGGCGTGCGTCTCCCCGGACCGGACGGTGAGGTTCACGCCCTTGAGGATGTTGATCGGCTCGGCGTTGTCGTCGGTCTGGGCGACGCGGACGTGCAGGTCCTTGATCTCGAGGACGTTCTGCTCGGGGGACATGTCGGTAACGGTTCCTTCGCGAAGATGGGGAGAACGGGTGGGGGTCAGACGCCGACGGCGGCGAGCTCGGCCTCGATGGCGGCCTCGAGCCGCTCCCGGACGGCGGGCACGGTGATCTTCTCGACGAGTTCGTGGAAGAATCCGCGGACCACCAGGCGGCGCGCCTGCTCCTCGGAGATGCCGCGGGCACGCAGGTAGAACAGCTGCTCGTCGTCGAACCGGCCGGTGGCGCTGGCGTGACCGGCGCCGACGATCTCGCCGGTCTCGATCTCGAGGTTGGGCACCGAGTCGGCGCGGGCACCGTCGGTGAGCACCAGGTTGCGGTTCAGCTCGAAGGTGTCGGTGCCCTCCGCCTCGGCGCGGATGAGCACGTCCCCGATCCACACGGTGTGCGCGTCCGGCTTGCCGGAGCCCGGATCGCCCTGCAGGGCACCCTTGTACACCACGTTGGACTTGCAGTGCGGCTGCGCGTGGTCCACGAGCAGGCGCTGCTCGAGGTGCTGGCCGGCGTCGGCGAAGTACAGACCGAGCATTTCGGCGTCGCCACCGGGCGCGTCGTACCTGACGGTCGGCGACACGCGCACGAGGTCACCGCCGAGGCCGACGGTGAAGTGCCGCAGCACGGCGTCGCGGCCGAGGCGGGCGTGGTGGGCCGTCACGTGTACCGCATCGTCGGCCCAGTCCTGGATGGCGACGATGTTCAGGCGCGAGCTGTCGCCGAGGACGAACTCGACGTTCTCCGCGTAGGTGCCGGAACCGCGCTGGTCGAGGACGACGGTGACCGACGCGAACGGCTCGAGCCGCACCTGCAGGTGTCCGAACGCGACCTTCCCCTCCCCGGGGCCGGTGACGGTGATCGTGACCGGCTCGGTGACCTCGACCTCGCGGCCGACGGTGACGACGGTGGCGGTGGTGAAGCCCGAGTAGGCCTGGGCGGCGACACGGTCGGCCGGCACGCCGCCTTGGCCGAGGCGGGCATCGTCGCGGCCGACGGTCTCGACCTGCACCCCCTCGACGGGGGTGACCTCGACGGTGGTGGCGCCGTCGGCGACCGCGGTGCCGTCGTGCAGGCCCCGCAGCCGGCGCAGCGGGGTGAACCGCCAGGCCTCGTCGCGACCGGAGGGGATCTCGAAGGCGTTCACGTCGAACGACGTGAAGACCTCCCCCTTGTTGACGGCCGGCCCGCGGGCGGTCTTGATCGCGCGCCCGGCGGTGTTCTCCGAGCGCACGGCTCCCTGCACCCCGGTGGCGGTGGGGGTGTTCTTCGCTTCCGCAGTCATTTAGCCGACTGCCCCTTCCATCTGCAGTTCGATCAGGCGGTTGAGCTCGAGCGCGTACTCCATCGGCAGTTCCTTGGCGATGGGCTCGACGAAGCCGCGCACCACCATCGCCATCGCCTCGTCCTCGGTCAGTCCGCGGCTCATCAGGTAGAACAGCTGGTCGTCGGAGACCTTGGAGACGGTCGCCTCGTGGCCCATCGTCACGTCGTCCTCACGGATGTCGACGTACGGGTAGGTGTCCGAGCGGGAGATCTGGTCGACGAGCAGTGCATCGCACTTGACGGTCGACTTCGACCCGTGGGCGCCCTTGTTGACCTGGACCAGGCCGCGGTAGGAGGCGCGACCGCCGCCGCGGGCCACCGACTTCGACACGATGGTCGAGGAGGTGTGCGGCGCCAGGTGCAGCATCTTCGCGCCGGTGTCCTGGTGCTGGCCCTCGCCGGCGAACGCCACGGACAGCACCTCGCCGCGGGCGTGCTCACCCATCATCCATACGGCCGGGTACTTCATGGTGACCTTGGAACCGATGTTGCCGTCGATCCACTCCATCGAGCCGCCGGCCTCGACCTTGGTGCGCTTGGTGACGAGGTTGTAGACGTTGTTCGACCAGTTCTGGATGGTCGTGTAGCGGCAGTGCCCGCCCTTCTTGACGATGATCTCCACCACCGCCGAGTGCAGCGAGTCCGACTTGTAGATCGGGGCGGTGCAGCCCTCGACGTAGTGCACGGAGGCGCCCTCGTCGACGATGATCAGGGTCCGCTCGAACTGGCCCATGTTCTCGGTGTTGATCCGGAAGTAGGCCTGCAGCGGGATGTCGACGTGCACGCCGGGCGGGACGTAGATGAACGAGCCGCCCGACCACACGGCGGTGTTCAGCGCGGAGAACTTGTTGTCGCCGGCCGGGATGACCGACCCGAAGTACTCCTTGAAGATCTCCGGGTGCTCGCGCAGGCCGGTGTCGGTGTCGAGGAAGATCACACCCTGGGACTCGAGGTCCTCACGGATCTGGTGGTAGACCACCTCCGACTCGTACTGCGCGGCGACACCGGCGACGAGGCGCTGCTTCTCCGCCTCGGGGATGCCGAGCCGGTCGTAGGTGTTCTTGATGTCCTCGGGCAGCTCTTCCCAGCTCGCGGCCTGCTTCTCGGTGGAGCGCACGAAGTACTTGATGTTGTCGAAGTCGATGCCCTCCAGGTTCGAGCCCCACACCGGCATCGGCTTCTTCTCGAAGGTGCGCAGCGCCTTGAGGCGGATGTCGAGCATCCACTCGGGCTCGTCCTTCTTCGCGGAGATGTCGCGCACGACCGCCTCGGACAGGCCTCGCTGGGCCGTGGCGCCGGCGGCGTCGGAATCCGACCAGCCGTAGCCGTAGTGACCGAGGGACGCGATGGTCTCCTCCTGTGTCAGCGGCGCGCCGGCCGACGCCTGATCCGATGTGACGGTCATGTGAGCTCCTTCCGGAGTCTTGTTCGGTGCCGGCGAGGGCTGATCGCCGGCGGACAACGTGTTGCTCTGTCGGGGGAAGCGGGTCGTGCTCAGGTCTTGCCGATGTCCGGCGGCAGCACCGGGACGTGGGTGGTGCAGAAACTGTCGCCGTTGGCGATGGTCGCCAGCCGCTGCACATGGGTGCCCAGGATCTCGGTGAACGCCTCCCGTTCGGCCTCGCACAGCTCCGGGAACTGCTCGGCCACGTGCGAGACCGGGCAGTGGTGCTGGCAGATCTGCACGCCGGTGCCCACCCGCCGGGTCGACGCCGCGAACCCGGCGTCGGTGAACGCCGCCGCGATGTCCTCGGCGGTGGCCTCGATCTCGGTGGCGCTCCCGGACTCCGCGGGCGGGACCCCGCCGAGGATGGACTGCACGCGCCGCCGGGCGAAGTCCTCGACGGCGGCCTCGCCGCCGACCTCCCGCAGGTGCCGCATCGCAGCACTGGCGAGGTCGTCGTAGGAGTGTCCCAGCCGGGCCCGGCCCACCGCGGTGAGCTGGAATCGGCGCGCCGGCCGTCCCCGTCCCCGGCCCTCCCGCCGCGGCGGCGGAGCAGCCTGGGCCTCGCCGGTGTCGATGAGGGCGTCGAGGTGGCGGCGCACCCCGGCCGCGCTCAGGCCGAGCCGGGCACCGATCTCGGTGGCCGTGATCGGACCCTCCTCGAGCAGCAGCTGCACCACCGCCGCCCGGGTCTGGCCCTCGTGCGTGCCCGGCGCCTGGGTGACCGGGAACGCGGCGACAGGCGTGTGACCTGCGCGTTCCTCGTGCACCCGGGCAGCGGACGTCGTTTTCACAACACCAGTGTGACGGAATTCCCCGGGCCGGTCCACAAAGGGTGCCCTACCTAACTGCGGCGGGGCCCGGTTCCCGGCCCCGCTACGCTGCTCGGGTGCCGTCGCCCACCGTGGAACCCGACCCGACCGGCCCGGCGCCGAGCCGCCGCGCCGCGGACCTCGGAGCCCGTGCCGTGGAACTCGGTCGCCGTGCCCTCGGACTCGACGGCCGCGGCGGCGACCCGGCCGTGGCCGCGATCCTGCACGGCGACGAACTCGAGGGCCGCGGCCTCGACGCCACCGAGACCACCCAGTTGCACCGGATCCGGTTGTTCGGCGCGACGGGCACCGTGCTCATGGCGGTCGGCGCGCTCGGCGCCGGCGCGCAGCCGGTGCTGCAGAATCCCGTCCAGGGTCTGCGCCTGCTCGGGCTGCCCGCGCGCATGCCCAGCGCCGCGCTGACCCTCACCATGACCGGCACCGTGCTGGTGGTCCTCGCGTGGCTGTTGCTCGGCCGCTTCGCGATCGGCCGCCGCGACCCGGACGGGGTGCCCCGCCGGCTCACCCGCTCCCAGCTCGACCGCACGCTGCTGCTGTGGATCCTGCCGTTGATCGTGGCACCCCCGATGTTCAGCAAGGATGTGTACTCGTATCTCGCGCAGAGCGAGATCGCCGCCCGCGGACTCGACCCGTACGGGATCGGCCCGGCCGGTGCCCTGGGCGTCGACCACGTCCTGACCCGTACCGTGCCCAACATCTGGCGCGACACCCCCGCCCCCTACGGACCGGCGATCCTGTGGCTGGGGCAGCGCATCACCGACCTGACCGGCGAGAACATCGTCGCCGGGGTCTTCCTGCACCGCGTCTCCGCGCTCGCCGGGGTCGCGCTGATCGTGTGGGCGCTGCCGCGGCTCGCGCGCCGCTGCGGCGTCGCCTCCGTCAGCGCCCTGTGGCTCGGCGCGGCCAACCCGCTGCTGCTGTTCCATCTCGTCGCCGGCATCCACAACGAGGCCCTGATGCTCGGCCTCATGCTCGCCGGCCTCGAGCTCGCGCTGCGCGGCATCCACACGCCCGATCCGGCGGGGCCGCTGCGCGGCCGGGCACTCGCCTGGCTGCTGGCCGGTTCCGCCGTGATCGCGTTGTCGTCGATGGTGAAGGTCCCCTCGCTGCTCGCCCTCGGCTTCGTCGGGATGGCGCTCGCGCACCGCTGGGGCGGCACCCTGCGCGCCGTGGCCGCCGCCGCCGCACTGCTCGCCGTGGTCGCCGCCGTCGTCGTGGGCGCGGTCAGCTGGGGCAGCGGCCTCGGCTTCGGCTGGACCCAGACGCTCGGCACCGCAACCGAGGTGCGCAGCTGGATGTCCATCCCGACGCTGCTCGGCCTGGGCACCGGCCTGGCCGGGGTGCTGCTCGGGCTCGGCGACCACACCACCGCGATCCTGTCGCTCACCCGGCCCGTCGCCGCGCTGATCGCGGCGCTGGTGACGGTGCGGATGATGTTGGCGGTGCTCACCGGCCGGCTGCATCCCGTCGGCGCGCTCGGCGTGTCCCTCGGCGCGATCGTGCTGCTGTTCCCGGTGGTGCAGCCGTGGTACCTGCTGTGGGCGGTGATCCCCCTGGCCGCGTGGGCCACCCGGCCGATCTTCCGGCTCCCCACGGTGGCGTTCTCGTCGCTGGTGAGCGTGATCCTCATGCCCAACGGCGGCGAGTACCAGCCGTTCATCATCGTCCAGGCGGCCATCGCGACGGTCGTCGTCGTGGGCCTGGCCATCTTCGCCACCCGCAACCGGCTGCCCTGGCGCGACGAGGAGGACGCACCACCGCGTCCCGCCGATTCGCCCGGCGCCTACGCTGGAACCTCGTGACCTCGAGATCCCCCGTCGCTGCGCCACCCGCCGTACGCCTGGAGGGCGTCGTCAAGCGATTCGGCGACCTCACCGCGGTCGACGGTCTCGACCTGACCGTCGAACGCGCCCAGGTACTCGCGCTGCTCGGCCCCAACGGTGCCGGCAAGACCACCACCGTGGAGATGTGCGAGGGCTTCGTCGCACCCGATTCCGGCACCGTGCGCGTCCTCGGGCTCGACCCGATCGCCGACTCCGAGGCCCTGCGCCCGCGGATCGGGGTCATGCTGCAGGGCGGCGGCGCCTACCCGGGGTCCAAGGCCGGGGAGATGCTCGACCTGGTGGCTGCCTATTCCGCGGATCCGCTGGATCCGGCCTGGCTGCTGCGCAGCCTCGGGCTCGAGGAGGCCCGCCGCACCCCGTACCGGCGGCTGTCCGGCGGGCAGCAGCAGCGGCTCGCGCTGGCGTGCGCGCTCGTCGGCCGGCCGGAACTCGTCTTCCTCGACGAGCCGACCGCAGGTCTGGACGCGCAGGCGCGGTTGCTGGTCTGGGAACTGATCGACGCCCTGCGGCGCGACGGAGTCGCGGTGCTGCTCACCACGCACCTGATGGACGAGGCCGAGGAGCTCGCCGACGAGGTCGTCATCATCGATCACGGCCGGATCGTGGCCGCCGGTACCCCCGCCGAGGTCGCCCGCACCGGCGCGGAGGGCCAGTTGTGGCTCACCGCCGCCGCGGGTCTGGACCTCGCTCCCCTGCGCGCCGCCCTGCCGGACACGTTCCGGGTGCGCGAGGCCGGTCCCGGCCGGTACCTGGTGGAGGGCCCCATCGATCCGCAGGTCGTCGCGGTGGCCGCGTCGTGGTGCGCGGACCAGGGCGTCCTGGCCAGCGAGATCCGGGTGGACCAGCGCAGCCTCGAGGACGTGTTCCTGGACCTGACCGGACGGGAGATCCGAGGATGAGCATGTCGCACGAGCGGCTGGCGGCCAACCGGTTCGCCCCCGGCACCTTCAGCCCGCGGCCCCGGCCGAACGCCCCGGCGGCGATGCTCGCCGCGCAGACCCGCATGGAACTGCTGCTGCTGCTGCGCAACGGCGAGCAGCTGCTGCTGACGATGTTCATCCCGATCACCCTGCTGATCGGGCTCACCCTGCTCCCGATCGGCGACCTCGGCGCCACCCGGGTCGACCGGGTCCTGCCGGCCGTGATGACGGTCGCGGTGATGTCCACGGCGTTCACCGGGCAGGCCATCGCGGTCGGATTCGACCGCAGATACGGTGCATTGAAAAGACTCGGCGCCACCGCGCTGCCGAAGTGGGGCATCATCGCAGGCAAGAGCGGCGCGGTCGCGCTCGTCGTGGCGCTGCAATCGATTCTGCTGGGCGGCATCGGCCTCGCCCTCGGCTGGCGCCCCGAGCCGGTCGGGCTGCTCCTCGGGGCCGTCGTCATCGCGCTGGGGACCGTGACGTTCGCGACGCTGGGCCTGCTGCTCGGCGGCACGCTGCGCGCCGAGATCGTGCTGGCCCTGGCCAACATCATCTGGTTCGTGCTGCTCGGCATCGGCAGCGTCGTCCTCGCCGGCGACGGCCTGCACGAGGCGGTGGTGCACGTGGCCCGCCTGGTTCCGTCGGGGGCCCTCGCCCTCGCCCTCGACGACGCGCTGCGCGGCAGCATCGACTGGCTGGCCGTCGCGATCCTCGGCGCGTGGGCGGCCGTCGGCGGCTTCCTGGCGAGCCGGCTGTTCCGCTTCGTCTGACCCGGCACCCCACCCCACTACAGCCTGTAGTGGACCGGCCCGTACCATCGTCATGTGCTGTATCGCGGCTTTCTGAGCCTTGTCGACCGTCTGCCCCTGCCGTCCCTGCGGACCCAGCGGCTGCTCGCGCTGATCGCGATCCTGACCCAGGGCGGTATCGCCGTGACCGGGTCGATCGTCCGCGTGACCGCGTCCGGCCTGGGGTGCCCCACCTGGCCGCAGTGCTTCCCGGGCAGCTTCGTGCCCGTCGGCGTGTCCGAGGAGGTCGCCACCCTGCACCAGGTCGTCGAGTTCGGCAACCGGCTGCTGACCTTCGTCGTCGTCGCCTCCGCCGCGGCGGTCGTGCTGGCCGTGACCCGCGCCCGGCGCCGCCGCGAGGTCCTCACCTATGCCTGGCTGATGCCCGCCGGCACCGTCCTGCAGGCCGTCATCGGCGGCATCACCGTGCTCGCCGGCCTGGCCTGGTGGACCGTGGCGGTGCACCTGCTGGCGTCGATGCTGATGGTGTGGCTCGCGGTGCTGCTGTACGCGAAGGTCGGCGAGCCCGACGACGGGGTGGTCGTAGAGACGATCCCCCGCCCGCTGCGGACCCTCACCGCCCTGTCCGCTGCGCTGCTCGCCGGGGTGCTCGTCGCGGGCACGATGGTCACCGGCGCCGGCCCGCACGCCGGCGACAAGAGCGCCGACAGGCCGGTGCCGCGCCTCGAGATGGACATCGAGTCGCTGGTGCACCTGCACGCCGAGCTGCTCGTCGGATACCTCGGCCTGCTCGTCGGCCTGGCCTTCGCGCTGTACGCCGTCGCCGCCCCCCATCCGGTGAAGAAGCGCCTGCACGTGCTGCTCGCTCTCGTCGTCGCCCAGGCCCTGGTCGGGGTCGTGCAGTACTTCACCGACGTGCCCGCCGCACTCGTCGCCGTGCACGTCGCCGGTGCCGGGCTGTGCACGGCCGCCACGGCGGCGGTGTGGGCGGCCGGGCGGGTCCGCACCACCGAACCGGTCCGCGAACCGGTCACCGTCTGACGCCGGCGCACGCGATACGGCGAAACGGCTCCGGGGGCCGCCCGTGACGGGCGGCCCCCGGAGCCGTTTCGAGGATCGGTCAGCGCTCGTTGCGCGCCCGCGGGAACCGGGTCTGGTTGGCCACCCAGCCGGCCATCTTCTTCCAGTGGCCCTGCTGCGGGGTCGCGATGCTGGTCACCTCCCGGTCCCACTCCGAGACGGTGACGTCCGGCAACGCCTGGACCACGGCGTGCGCGGTGGCGAGATCCCGCACCACCCGGTCGCCGAGCACCCCGTCCTCGGCGACGAGGGTGATGCGCACCGCGCCCCGCGCGACCGGCTGCAGCACCGCCTTGGCGGAGCCGCCGTGCGCGGCGACGAAGCTGCGGAAGGACTTCACGATGTCGGCCGGTGCGGCCACGACCTGAGTATCGGCGCTCATGCCTGCAGAATACTGTGAACGCATGCGCGCAATCGAAGTGGCACGGTTCGGCGGCCCCGAGGTGCTCACCCTCGTCGACCTCCCGGCTCCCGAGCCCGGCCCAGGTCAGCTGCTGGTACGGACCGACGCCGTGGGCATCAACTTCATCGACACCTACTTCCGCACCGGGCTGTACCCGCGGGAGCTGCCGTACGTCCCCGGGACCGAGGGCACCGGCCGCGTCGTCGCGGTGGGTGAGGGCGTGGCCGACGTGGGGGTCGGCGACCGGGTGAGCTGGGCGTCGGCCGACGGTTCCTACGCGGAACAGGTGCTCGTGCCGGCGGCGGTGGCCGTACCGGTGCCCGACCCCGTTCCCGCCGAGCAGGCCGCGTCGGCGCTGCTCCAGGGCATGACCGCGCACTACCTGCTGAATTCGACGTATCCGGCGCAGCCCGGCGAGACGGTGCTGGTGCACGCGGGCGCCGGCGGCGTGGGCCTGCTGCTCACCCAGCTCGCCGCCGCGAAGGACGTGCGGGTGATCACGACCGTCTCCACCGACGAGAAGGAGACCCTGTCGCGGGAGGCGGGCGCGGCCGAGGTGCTGCGCTACACCGACGACCTCGCCGAGCGGGTCCGTGACCTCACCGGCGGGGAGGGCGTCGCGGCCGTCTACGACGGGGTCGGCGCCGCCACGTTCGAGTCGTCGCTCGCATCGCTGCGCATCCGCGGCACGCTGGCGCTGTTCGGCGCCGCCAGCGGCCCGGTGCCGCCGTTCGACCTGCAGCGACTCAACCCGGCCGGCTCGCTGTACGTCACCCGCCCCACCCTCGCGCACCACGTGCGAACGCGCGAGGAGCTGATGTGGCGGGCGGGCGACGTGTTCGCCGCCGTCGCCGACGGCACCCTGACCGTCCGTGTCGGCGCCCGGTATCCGCTGGCGCAAGCGGAGCAGGCACACCGGGACCTCGAGGCCCGCCGCACGACCGGCTCGATTGTGCTGGTCCCCTGAGGCCCGCCCCGAGCGAATGTATCGTTCCGTCGCTCAGCGGCAGCGGACGATACATTCGCTCGGCCCCGGCGCGGACGCTGACGCGGATCAGAAGAACGAGGCGACGGTGCGCAGGTCGAGCACCGAGTCCACGGCCAGGCCCAGGCACACCAGGGCGAGGTAGTTGTTGGACTGCAGGAACAGCTTGAGCGGCTTGACCGCCGCTCCGCCCCGGACGCTGCGGTACAGCTGGTGCGCGACGAGCAGGAACCACGCGCCCGCGGCGACGGTCACCACCGCGTACACCAGGCCGGCGGCCGGCACGAGCACCAGCGTCGCCAGGACGGTCGCCCACGTGTAGAGCAGGATCTGCTTGGTGACGTGCTGCTCGCTCGCGATCACGGGCAGCATGGGCACGCCGGCGGCCTTGTAGTCCTCCTTGTAGCGCATCGCCAGGGCCCACGTGTGCGGCGGCGTCCAGAAGAAGATCACCAGGAACAGCACGATCGGTTCCCAGCTCAGCGAGCCGGTGACCGCGGCCCAGCCGACCATCACCGGCATGCACCCGGCGGCTCCGCCCCACACCACGTTCTGCCAGGTCCTGCGCTTGAGGACCATCGTGTAGACCAGCACGTAGAAGGCGATCGTGGCAACGACGAGCAGGCCGGCGAGCAGGTTCGCCCGCCACCACAGCCACAGGAACGACACGACGCCGAGCACCATGCCGAACACGAACGCGTGCCGGGTCGGGACGGCCTGCCGGGCCAGCGGCCGCAGCGCCGTCCGTTTCATCACCTTGTCGATGTCGGCGTCGACGACACAGTTCAGCGCATTCGCGCTGGCCGCGCCCATCCACCCGCCGAACAGGGTGCTCAGGATGAGCACCAGGTCGACCTCGCCGCGGTCGGCGAAGAGCATCGCCGGGATGGTCGCCACCAGCAGCAGCTCGATCACGCGCGGCTTGGTCAGCGCGATATAGGCGAGCACCGTGCCCGAAACGCGTCCCCACACCGTGTCGGGGCGAGGCGCCCGGGGTGTCTCGGGGGCGCCGAAGCCGTGTCCTCCCGGCCGTTGCCCTGTCCGCACCCTGTCTCCTTGCACCACGCGATTACGCACCTTCGCTCGCCGTCGCCCTACTACGAACGATGGTAGACGTCGCGCAGGCCCGGACCGAATCGACCCGCAAAGCGCAGCACATTACTCTGGAGGGGCGCTCGAGGCTTTCGCGCCCGCACGCTCCCCGTATACCCATGTCAGGAGACTTCTGCTCGTGTCGATCACAGACGAGATCCGCTCTCTCACCCAGGCAGTGCACCCCGCCGACTGGACCGACCTCGACACCAAGGCCGTCGACACCGCCCGCGTGCTCGCCGCCGACGCGGTCCAGAAGGTGGGTAACGGACACCCCGGCACGGCGATGAGCCTGGCCCCGGTGGCCTACACGCTGTTCCAGAGGGTGATGCGGCACGACCCGACCGACCCGCACTGGGTGGGACGGGACCGGTTCGTGCTCTCGTGCGGGCACTCGAGCCTGACCCTCTACATCCAGCTGTACCTGTCGGGCTACGGGCTCGAGCTCGCCGACCTCGAGGCGCTGCGCACGTGGGGTTCGAAGACCCCCGGCCACCCCGAGTTCGGGCACACCGCGGGGGTGGAGATGACCACCGGCCCGCTCGGGCAGGGCCTGGCCTCCGCCGTGGGCATGGCGATGGCGGCGCGCCGCGAACGCGGCCTGTTCGACCCGGACGCGGCGACCGGCGCGAGCCCGTTCGACCACCACGTCTACGTCCTCGCCTCCGACGGCGACATCGAGGAGGGCGTGACGTCGGAGGCCTCGTCCCTCGCGGGCGTGCAGCAGCTCGGCAACCTGATCGTCTTCTACGACGACAACAAGATCTCCATCGAGCACGACACGGCGATCGCGCTCGGTGAGGACGTCGCCAAGCGCTACGAGGCGTACGGCTGGCACGTGCAGACCGTCGAGGGCGGCGAGAACGTCACCGCGATCCTCGACGCCGTCGAGGCCGCCAAGGCCGTCACCGACAAGCCGTCGCTCGTCGTGCTGCGCACCATCATCGGCTACCCGGCGCCGACCAAGATGAACACCGGCGACGTGCACGGCGCCGCCCTCGGCGCCGACGAGGTCGCCGCCGTCAAGACCGCCCTCGGCTTCGACCCCGCCAAGCACTTCGACGTCGACCCGGCCGTGATCGAGCACACCCGCGCCGTCGTCGAGCGCGGCGCGGCGGCCCGCACCGCATGGCAGGCCGAGTTCGACGCGTGGGCGGGCCGGGAGCCGCAGCGCAAGGAGCTGTTCGACCGGTTGCAGTCCGGGGACTTCCCGGCCGGCTGGACCGAGGCGCTGCCCACCTACGAGCCGGCCGCCAAGGGCCCGGCCACCCGCAAGGCGTCCGGCAGCGCCCTCGCCGCGCTCGGTCCGGTGCTGCCCGAGCTGTGGGGCGGTTCGGCGGACCTGGCGGGCTCGAACAACACCACGATCCCCGGCTCGGATTCGTTCGGCCCGGTGTCGATCTCCACGAAGGACTGGAACGCCCAGCCGTACGGGCGGACGCTGCACTTCGGCGTGCGCGAGCACGCGATGGGTTCGATCCTCAACGGCATCGCCCTGCACGGCCCGACCCGCCCCTACGGCGGCACCTTCCTGGTGTTCAGCGACTACATGCGTCCCGCGGTGCGGCTCGCCGCGCTCATGCAGACCCCGGCGATCTACGTGTGGACCCACGACTCGATCGGCCTCGGCGAGGACGGCCCGACGCACCAGCCGGTCGAGCACCTCACGGCGCTGCGCGCCATCCCCAACCTGGCCGTGATCCGCCCCGGCGACGCGAACGAGACCTCGTTCGCGTGGGCCGCCGCGCTGGAGAACAAGACCGGCCCGACCGCCCTGGCCCTGACCCGCCAGGACGTGCCGGTGCTGGAGGGCACCCGCGAGAAGGCCGCCGAGGGCCTGGCCCGCGGCGCGTACGTGCTGGCCGAGGCGTCGAGCGGCACCCCGGAGGTGGTGCTGCTCGGCACCGGCTCGGAGTTGCAGCTCGCCGTCGCGGCCCGCGAGGTCCTCGAGGCCGACGGCGTCCCCACCCGCGTGGTGTCGGTGCCGGTCCTCGACTGGTTCCTCGAGCAGGACCAGGCGTACCGCGACGCGGTGCTGCCGCCGGCGGTGCGTACCCGCGTCTCCGTCGAGGCCGGCCTGGCGATGCCGTGGTACCGCCTGCTCGGCGACGCCGGTGAGGCCGTTTCGCTCGAGCACTTCGGCGCCTCCGCCGACCACAAGACCCTGTTCCGCGAGTTCGGCATCACCGCCGAGGCCGTCGTCGACGCCGCCCGCCGCTCGCTGACCCGAGTGAAGGGATGATCCCGATGACCCAGCAGGTAACCCAGAACGAGAACCTCGCCCAGCTCTCGGCCGCCGGTGTGTCCGTGTGGCTCGACGACCTCTCCCGGGACCGCATCGAGTCCGGCAACCTTGCCGAGCTGATCGCCACCCGCAGCGTGGTGGGCGTGACCACCAACCCGTCGATCTTCCAGGCCGCGCTCAGCAAGGGTCACGTCTACGACGCCCAGGTCCGTGAGCTCGCCCTGGCCGGCGCCGACGTGGACACCACCATCCGCACCGTCACCACCGACGACGTGCGCGCCGCGTGCGACGTCCTGGCCCCGGTGTTCGAGGCCACCGGCGGCGTCGACGGCCGCGTCTCTATCGAGGTCGACCCGCGGCTGGCGCATTCCACCGACGCGACCGTGCAGCAGGCGATCGAGCTGTGGCGCATCGTGGACCGCCCCAACCTGCTCATCAAGATCCCCGCGACGGTGGCCGGCCTGCCCGCCATCGCCCGCGTGATCGGCGAGGGCATCAGCGTGAACGTGACGCTGATCTTCTCGGTCGAGCGCTACGAGCGGGTCATCGAGGCCTACCTCGACGGCCTGACCGCCGCCAAGTCGGCCGGCCACGACCTGTCGACGATCCACTCGGTGGCCTCGTTCTTCGTCTCCCGCGTCGACACCGAGATCGACGCGCGGCTCGAGGCCATCGGCACCCCCGAGGCCCTCGCGCTGCGCGGTAAGGCCGGCGTCGCCAACGCCCGCCTGGCGTACGCGGCGTACCGCCGGGCGTTCGAGTCGGGTGCCCGGTTCGAGCAGCTCGCCGCCGCCGGGGCGCGGCCGCAGCGCGCTCTGTGGGCGTCGACCGGGGTGAAGAACCCGGAGTACTCGGACACCCTGTACGTCACCGAGCTGGTCGCCCCGCACACGGTCAACACCATGCCGGAGAAGACCCTCGAGGCCGTCGCCGACCATGGGGAAGTCACCGGCGACACGGTCACCGGCACCGAGAAGGCCGCCGCGAACGTGTTCTCCGCGCTGTCGACGATCGGGGTGAACCTGCCCGAGGTGTTCCGCAAGCTCGAGGACGAGGGCGTCGAGAAGTTCGAGGTGTCCTGGAACGAGCTGCTCGCCGCCACCTCCGAGCAGCTGATCGCGCACGGCGCGAAGAGCTGACGCGGTGCGCGAACCCGAGACGGCGGCGTGGGTCAACCCACTCCGGGACGAGCGCGATCGGCGGCTGCCCCGGATCGCCGGGCCGTGCGCCCTGGTGATCTTCGGGGTCACCGGTGACCTGGCCCGCCGCAAGCTGATGCCGGCGGTGTACGACCTGGCCAACCGCGGCCTGCTGCCGCCCGGGTTCGCGCTCGTCGGCTTCGCCCGGCGGGACTGGGTCGACGAGGACTTCGGCCGGGTCGTCCACGACGCGGTGAAGGCCAACTCGCGCACCAAATTCCGCGAGGAGGTGTGGAACCGCCTGGCCGAGGGCATTCGCTTCGTGCAGGGCAGCTTCGACGACGACGCCGCGTTCGCCGAACTCGCGTCGACGCTCGCCGAACTGGACAAGGCCCGCGGCACGGGCGGCAACCACGCCTTCTACCTCTCCATCCCGCCGAATGCGTTCCCGGTGGTGTCGGCGCAGCTGAAGCAGTCCGGGCTCGCGATCGCGCGGGAGGGCACGTGGAGCCGCGTGATCATCGAGAAGCCGTTCGGCCACGACCTGACGAGCGCCCGGGAGCTGAACCGGCTGGTCGCCGAGGTGTTCCCCGAGGAGGCGGTGTTCCGCATCGACCACTACCTCGGCAAGGAGACGGTGCAGAACATCCTGGCGTTGCGGTTCGCGAACCAGCTGTTCGACCCGCTGTGGAACGCGCACTACGTCGACCATGTCCAGATCACGATGGCCGAGGACATCGGCCTCGGCGGCCGCGCCGGCTATTACGACGGCATCGGCGCCGCCCGGGACGTGATCCAGAACCACCTGTTGCAGCTGCTCGCGTTCATCGCCATGGAGGAACCGATCAGCTTCGACCCGGCCGAGTTGCGGGCGGAGAAGATCAAGGTGCTCTCCGCGACCAGGCTCGCCGAGCCCCTCGACGAGACCACCGCCCGCGGCCAGTACATCGCGGGCTGGCAGAACGGCGGTCAGGTCGTCGGCCTGCACGAGGAGCAGGGCTTCGCGGCCGACTCGACCACCGAGACGTACGCGGCGATCACGTGCGAGATCGACACCCGCCGCTGGGCCGGAGTGCCGTTCTACCTGCGCACCGGCAAGCGCCTGGGCCGGCGCGTCACCGAGATCGCGATCGTGTTCAAGCGGGCCCCGCACCTGCCGTTCGATCAGACGATGACCACCGAGCTCGGCCAGAACGCACTCGTGATCCGGGTGCAGCCGGACGAGGGGGTCACCCTCCGCTTCGGCTCCAAGGTGCCCGGGTCGGGCATGGAGGTCCGCGACGTCAACATGGACTTCAGCTACGGCCAGGCGTTCACCGAGTCCTCCCCCGAGGCGTACGAGCGGCTCATCCTCGATGTGCTGCTCGGCGTGCCGTCCCTCTTCCCCGTCGACGACGAGGTCGAGCTGTCGTGGAAGATCCTCGACCCGGTGCTCGAGCACTGGGCGGCACACGGTAAGCCCGAACCGTACGAGGCCGGCACCTGGGGACCGTCGGCAGCCGACGAGATGCTCCGTCGCTCGGGCCGCGAATGGAGACGCCCGTGAGAATGCAGTTGCGCAACGCGACCGCGATCGACATCAGCAAGCAGCTGGTCCAGCTGCGGCAGACCGGGGGCATCGTCACGCAGGGGCGCGTGCTCACGCTGGTGGTGTGCACCGACGGTCCGCGCGGACTCGAGGCCGCGATCACCGCGGCCATCGGGGCGTCGCGGGAGCATCCGTGCCGTGTGATCGTCGTCGGCCGCGGCCGCGCGGGCGGCGAACCGCGCATGGATGCGGAGATCCGCATCGGCGGCGACGCCGGCGCCTCGGAGGTGCTGATCCTCGCGTTGCACGGCCCGCTCGCCGACCACCAGGAATCGGTGATCGTGCCGTTCCTGCTGCCGGACACCCCGGTGGTGGTGTGGTGGCCGAACACGCCCCCGGAGGTGCCCGCGGCGGATCCGGTGGGCCGGCTCGCCGTGCGTCGCCTGACGGACGCGACGAACTCGTCGCGCCCCATGGCCGAGATCGTCTCCCGGCTGCCCGGCTACACCCCCGGCGACACCGACCTCGCGTGGGGCCGGATCACCTACTGGCGGGCGTTGCTCGTCTCCGCGCTCGACCAGCCGCCGTTCGAGCCGATCGAGTCGGCGCTGGTGTCGGGGCTCGGCAGCGAACCCGCGGTGGATCTGCTCGCGGGCTGGCTCGCGAGCCGGATCGACGGCCCGGTCCAGCGCGCGGTGGGCGATCTGCGGGTCGAACTGCGCACCCGCACCCAGACGATCTCGCTCGAGCGGCCCCAGGACGGGCGTGTCGCGACGTTGCGGCGCACCGGTAAACCCGATTCGCTGATCACGCTCGCACGCCGCGACTCCTCGGAATGCCTCGCCGAGGAACTGCGGCGGCTCGACCCCGACGAGGTGTACCACTCGGCCCTGACCGCACTGTCCAAGGTGGAGTATGTCTGACGTGCACGACACTTCCCAGAACGTCCGCGTGCGGCGCTGCGAGACGGGCGACGACGTCGCGCGAGCGGCCGCCGCAGCCTTCGTCGAGGCCGTGGTCGCCGCGCAGCACGCCCGCGGCCGCGCGTCGGTGGTGCTCACCGGGGGCGGCACCGGCATCGCCGTGCTCGATGCGGTCCTGCGTGCCCCCGGTGGGATCGACTGGTCCGCGGTCGACGTGTACTTCGGCGACGAGCGATATCTGCCGCCGGGCGACCCGGAGCGCAACGAGGTCCAGGCGCGCGCGGCGCTGCTCGACCACGTGCCGCTCGATCCGGCGCGGGTGCACGCGATGCCCACCCTCGACGAGGCCGGGGCCGGTTCCCCCGACTCGGCGGCGCGCACGTACGAGGAGGTGCTCGCCGCGAACTCCCCCGACGGCACGACCCCCGAGTTCGACGTGCACCTGCTGGGCATGGGCGGCGAGGGCCACATCAACTCCCTGTTCCCGCACACCGACGCGGTGCGCGAGCAGGACCGCTTCGTCGTCGGCGTCGAGGACTCCCCCAAGCCGCCCGCCGCGCGGGTCACGCTCACCCTTCCCGCGATCCGTCGCGCCCGGCAGGTGTGGCTGCTCGTCACCGGTGCGGCCAAGGCCGAGGCCGTCGCGGCCGCGGTGGGCGGCGCCGCCCCGGTGGACGTCCCGGCGGCCGGGGCGTGGGGCCGCGAGCAGACCGTGTGGTTCCTCGATGCGGAGGCCGCCGCGGCACTGCCCGCCGACTGACCGTCACCGCCACGGTCCGTCCCGGTCGGGCTCGCCCGCCCGTGGATCCGGGGGCCGGCAGCCGTCGGTCACGCCGCAGCGCAGGCGCGCGGTCCAGCTCGGGTTGCGGGTCGTGGGCAGCCCGGTGAAGCGGGCACGGCTGCAGCGCACCGTCCTACGGTCCATGGTGGGGCTCCTCCCCTGTGGTGTTCCCTGCCTCGTTCGACGCCGCGGCCGCCCCGGCGGTTCCCCGCCGAGTCGGTCCGACCCCGAACCCGGCAGGGTGACACCCGGCGGATCACAATGGGGACAGCACTGCGTGGAAAGGAGCGTTCGATGAGCACCCCGACCACCGTCCTCGGCGAGATCCGTCCCGAGCACGGCTGTCCGGACGGGTCCTCGCTCGTGACCCTGCACTACGTGCGCAGTTTCGCGCTGCCGGTGGGCGAGGTGTGGGCGGCGTTGACCGAGTCGGACCGGCTCGAACGCTGGTACGGACGGTGGACGGGCGACCCCACCTCCGGACGGGTGCGGCTGACGATGACCGACGAGCACGACACGGCGACGACGGACGTGCGGATCCTGCGCTGCGATCCACCCCACGAGCTCGGCGTCGACCAGGACGGGTGGCATCTCGAGGTCACCTTGAAGCAGGTCGGTGTCGTCACCACGCTCGAGTTCTCCCACCGGCACGTACCGCGGTCGGAGACCTCGGAGGTCGGTCCCGGCTGGCAGTACTATCTCGACCGGCTCGACGCCGTGCTCGCCGGCCGCGCCCTGCCCCGCTGGGACGGCTACCTCGACCTCGCCGACGAGTACCGCTGAACACCGCACAGGTGCTGGGCCGGCTCGCCGACGCCCTCGGCCACCGCGGAATCCGTCTGTACCCGGCCCGCGACAGCGGGGTGGTCCGCGACGTGCTCGTCGCCGCCGGGGACGAGGCCTTGCTCGCGCACGCGCATCCGACCGTGGAGGCGGCGGGCACCGCTGCCCGCGTCGAACTGGACGAGGCCGACGGTCCGGATCGGTGACTGCGCCCGCGCACGCCGGAGCCGCACGCTCCGTCTGCACGGGTCCGGCCGCCTCGCCGGCGGCGGGCAGCGCCGGCGGCGGATTCCCCGATTCCGTGCACCCGCCGCGACGGGCCGACCGTACCCTCGACACAGCCGAGATTCCGAGGAGGGCGGCGTCATGAACGCAGGCGGTGCCAGCGAGACGACCCGGCGGAACCTGCAGGCCGCGGCGGCCGCGCTGCCCGCGGACGACGGGCAGGATTCCGAGGACGTGACGCGCGGGTTCGTCGGCCGCAGCGAGCAGCGGCGGATCACCGGCGCGGACGGGCGGGTGGTGTGGGACCTCGACGCCTACGCGTTCCTGGACGGGTCCGCGCCGGAGACGGCGCATCCGAGCCTGTGGCGGCAGGGACGGCTGCTCGCCGAGGACGGCCTGTTCGAGGTGGTGCCGGGGATCTACCAGCTGCGCGGATTCGACCTGTCGGTGATGACCGTCGTCGAGGGTGAGGCCGGGGTGATCGTGATCGACCCCCTGATCAGCGCGGAGACCGCCGCGGCCGCCCTGGCCCTGTACCGCGGGTACCGCGGCGACCGACCCGTCTCCGGGATGATCTACACCCACTCCCACGTCGACCACTTCGGCGGTGTCAAGGGTGTGCTCGACCCGGGGCTCGTCGAGGCCGGGACGGTCCCCGTCGTCGCCCCGGCCGGGTTCCTCGAACACGCGGTGGCGGAGAACCTCTTCGCCGGCACGGCGATGTCGCGCCGCTCGGGCTACATGTACGGCGCGGCGCTCGAGAAGGGTCCGGCCGGTCAGATCGGGGCCGGGCTGGGCCAGACCACCTCGGCCGGCACCGTCACGCTCATCGCGCCGACCGTCGACATCACCGCGACCGGGCAGGAACTCACCGTCGACGGGGTGCGGATGGTCTTCCAGCTCACCCCCGGCACCGAGGCCCCGGCCGAGATGAACATCTGGTTCCCCGATCGGCGTGCCCTGTGCGCGGCGGAGAACGCCACCCACACCATGCACAACATCCTCACGCTGCGCGGCGCGGTGGTGCGCGACGCGCACGCCTGGGGCCACTACCTCAACGAGACGATCGGCCTGTGGGGCGACGCACTCGACGTCGTGTTCGCCTCGCACCACTGGCCGACGTGGGGCCGCGAACGTGCGCTCGAATTCCTGTCCGTGCAGCGCGACATGTACCTGTACCTGCACGATCAGACGCTGCGGATGATGAACCAGGGGCTCGTGGGCGCGGAGATCGCCGAGCGGTTCGAGATGCCCCCGGCCCTGGCGGCCGCGTGGCACACCCACGGCTACTACGGCTCGGTGAGCCACAACGTCAAGGCGATCTACCAGCGGTACATGGGGTGGTACGACGGCAATCCCGCCAACCTGTGGGCCCATCCCCCGGTCGAGGCAGCCCGCCGGTACGTCGACGCCATGGGCGGCGCCGACGCCGCCCTCGCCGTCGCGCGGGACGCCTTCGAGGAGGGCGACTACCGCTGGGTGCTCGAGGTCTGCAAGCATCTGCTGTTCACCGACGACACCGACCAGGCCGCCCGGGCCCTGCAGGCCGACGCGATGGAGCAACTCGCGTACGGCTCCGAGAACGGCACCTGGCGCTGCATCTACCTGGCCGGCGCGAAGGAGCTCCGCGACGGGATCTTCGGCTCGCCCGTGCAGTCCTCGGGCGACTTCCTCGATGCGCTGACCGTCCCGCAGCTCTTCGACAGCCTGGCCGTGCGGGTGGACGGGCCGCGCGCGTGGGACCTGCGGCTCGTGATCTCGTGGATCCTCACCGACCTCGGGATCACGTATCTCACGGAGCTGCGGCACGGCGTGCTCAACCACCGGACCGTCGACGCGCCGCTGCCGGGCAGCACGGTGTTCACCCTCACCCGCCGCACGCTGATCGGTGCGCTCACCGGGCAGCTGGATCCGGCGACGGCCCTCGCGGACGGGACGATCGCGGTGACGGGCGACCCGACGGTGGCGGGCCGGCTCTTCGAGGTGCTCGCACCGGTGGATCCGGACTTCGCGATCGTCACGCCCTGACTCCCGCCGCTGCCGGGACCGCGGCGCGGTCCGGAGGTCAGCCGGGCCTGAGCACGCCGGCGTCGCCGAGGTCGTGGGACACGGTGAAGGTGCGGGAGGTCAGGCGCCAGCCGTCCCGGGTGCGGGTCCACCGATCGTCGTATTCGCCGAAACACTCGTAACTCGCTCCGGCGGCCGGACCCGCGCCCTGATGGTGGACGCGGGCATACGTCAGTGACCGGGCCCGGTCGCCGTCGACCTCGACACGGTGGTTGCCCAGCAGATGCTGCGACGGTCCGCAGCCACCGAGGTGCGCGCGGACCACGGCGACGATGCCGTCGCGGCCCGCGGCACCGTAGCCGGTGGCAGAGTCGGTGAAGGCGGCCCCGAGGGCCTCCCAGTCGCGGCGGTCGAGGGCGGCGGCGAGCTCGGCGAGCCGTTCGATGATCTGTTCGCGGTCGTGTGTCACCTGTCCCGTTGTAGCGGGCTCACGGCCGTGCGGGGCGCCGTCTTCCCGCTGAGCGGGCACGGGGCCCCGGCGTTCGGCCGCTGTCACCCCGCCGCTAGCCGCTGTTGCGCAGCGCGGTCGCGAGCCCGTTCATCGTCAGCTGGATGCCGCGGCGGACCCGGTCGGTGTCCTCGCCCGCGCGGAATCGGCGCAACAGTTCGACCTGCAGGTGGTTCAGCGGCTCGAGGTACGGGAAGCGGTTGTGCACCGATCGGGCCAGCGCCGGGTTGTCCGCGGTCAGGTCGGGGTGACCGGTGATCGCCAGGTAGGTGCGCACGGTGCGGTCGTGTTCGGCGGTGATCTTGTCGAACACCCGGTGCCGCAGATCGGGATCGGGCACCAGCTCGGCGTAGCGCGCCGCGAGACCGAGGTCGGACTTGGCCAGCACCATCGCCATGTTGGACAGCACGGTGCGGAAGAACGGCCAGCGGCGGTACAGGCCGGTGAGGGTGGCCAGACGCTCGTCGTCGCCGCCGATCCAGGTCTCGACGGCGGTGCCGGTGCCGTACCAGCCGGGCAGCATGACCCGGGACTGGGTCCACGCCAGCACCCAGGGGATCGCCCGCAGGTCGGCGATCGACGACGTCGGCTTGCGGGAGGTGGGCCGGCTGCCGATGTTCAGGGCCCCGATCTCCGCGACCGGCGTGGCGGTCCGGAAGTACTCGACGAAGCCGGGGGTCTCGTGTACCAGGTCGCTGTAGGCGGTGCGGGCGAGTTCGGCGAGCTCGTCGAGCACCGCGTACGCCGGGGCGGCGTCGCTGCCGAGTCCCTCGACGTCGAGGAGGGTGGACTCGAGGGTCGCGGCGACGAGTGATTCGAGGTTGCGGCGCGCCAGCTTCGGCTCGGCGTACTTCGCGGCGATCACCTCGCCCTGCTCGGTCAGCCGCAGCGAGCCGGCGACGGCCCCGGGCGGCTGCGCGAGGATCGCGTCGTAGCTCGGGCCACCGCCGCGGCCGACGGTGCCGCCGCGGCCGTGGAACAGGCGCAGCCGGATCCCGGCGGTGCGCGCGGCCTCCACCAGGTCGAGTTCGGCCCGGTACAGCGCCCAGTTCGCGGCGAGGTACCCGCCGTCCTTGTTCGAATCCGAGTAGCCCAGCATGACCTCCTGCACGCCGCCGGCGGCGTCGACGAGGTTGCGGAACTCGGGGACGGCAAGGGCGGCGGTGAGGATCTCGGCGCCGTGCCTCAAATCGTCGATGGTCTCGAACAGCGGGATCACCGCGACCGGGCAGCGCGGTCCCGCGACGTCGTGCTCGACGAGACCGACCTCGTCGAGCAGGATCACGGCCTCGAGCAGATCGGACACCGACCCGCACATGCTGACGATGTAGTGCGGCACCGCCTGGGGTCCGAGGCGCGCGACGGCGTCGGCGGCGGCGCGCAGCACGCCGAGTTCGCGGGTGGTGTCGGCGCCGAGCCGCGCGCCGGGCGCGCTGAGGGGCCGACGGGTGCGCAACTCCGCGGCGAGCAGGGCGACCTTCTCGTCCTCGGGCAGGGTTGGATAGTCGTCGGTGACGCCCGCCCAGGCGAGCAGTTCGGCGATCACCCGGCCGTGCACCTCGGAGTTCTGCCGCAGGTCGAGGGAGGCGAGGTGGAAGCCGAAGGCCTCGACGGCGCCGCGGACGTGCGCGAGCCGGTCGTCGGCGAGGGCGGCGCCGCCGCCGGCGCGCAGGGCGACGTCGAGGATGTCGAGGTCGGCGAGCAGGTCGGCGGGCGTGTCGTAGCCGGCCAGTGGGCTCGGCAGCGCGTGCGGGGGCGGTTCGTCCAGCAGTCGTGCCGCGGTGGCGGTCAGGCGGCCGCGGATGCCGCGCAGCGCGCGGCGGTACGGTTCGTCGGCGCGCGACGGGGCGTCGTCACCGGAGGCGTCGGCGAGCCGGCCGAGGTCGTCGGTGATGCGGACCAGGCGCGCGGACATCGACAGTTCCCGCTCGAGCTGTTCGAGCTCGGCGAGGTGGTGGCCGAGGGCGGTCGCGGCGGCCCGGTCGGTGGCGCGGTGGACGACCTCGGCGGTCACGTTGGGGTTGCCGTCGCGGTCGCCGCCGATCCAGGTTCCGGTGCGCACCAACGGGTCCGGCAGCAGGGGGACGCCGGGCCAGCGTTCGCGCAGGGCGCGCCGGACCTCGGCGTTGAGGGCCGGGACGACGCGGAACAGGGAGGCGTCGTAGTACCGCAGGCCGACCTCGATCTCGTCCTGGATGCGGAGGCGGGCGAGCCGGATGAGGGCGGTCTGCCACAGGGTGAGGATCTGCCGCCACAGCTGCAGGTCGATGTCGGAATGCTCGTCGGGCTCGGCGCGTTCGCGGCGGCGCATGAGGTCGGTGATGCGGCTCTGCACGTCGAAGACGGTTCGGCGGCGGGTCTCGGTGGGGTGGGCGGTGATCACCGGGGAGACGAGGGCGCCGTCGAGCGCGGCGGCGACCTCGGCGGGGTCGAGTTCGGCGGCGTCGAGTTTGCGGTAGGTGGCGGCCAGCGAGCTGTCCTGTGCCGGTTCCCCGGCGCGCACGTGCACGGCGCGGCGGCGTTCGCGGTGCAGGTCCTCGGCGAGGTTCGCCAGCAGCGCGAAGTGGCTGAAGGCGCGGATGACGGGGAGGGTGTCGTCGGTGGGGACGTCGGCGAACATCGCCGCGACCTCGGCCCGGTCGATCTCGGAGCGGCGCACCCGGAAGCTCTCGACGCGGGCGCGTTCGACGAGGGCGAAGAGGTGCTCGCCGGCCTGTTCCCGGACGATGCGGCCCAGCATCCCGCCGAGCAGCCGGATGTCCTGGCGCAGGGGCTCGGTGGCGGAGCGGGACCCGGAGGGGTCGGCCGGGCGGGCGGTATCCGTCATCCGGTCAGTATCGCGGCCGACGCACGACGGCGCGACCCGGAATTCCGGGTCGCGCCGTCGTGCGGAGCGATCAGCTGAACTTGATCTGCAGGCCGATGCCGAGGATGGCGATCAGCCAGACGATGCCGGTGAAGACGGTCAGCCGGTCGAGGTTCTTCTCGGCGACACTGGAGCCGGACAGGCTGGACTGGACACCGCCACCGAACAGGGTGGACAGACCGCCGCCCTTACCGCGATGCAGCAGCACGAGCAGGATCAGCAGCAGGCTGGTGGTGATCAGCAGGATGTCGAGGAACAGTGCCATGGCGCCAGACTACAGGGCGCCGTCGCGGCGTCCTTCCGGGCCTCGGGAGGATCCGGAAGGGCGCCACGGGTGCTTACAGCGGGCCGCCCGCGGCGATCGCGGAGAGCTGTGCGAACTCGTCGGCCTTGAGCGAGGCGCCGCCGACGAGACCGCCGTCGATGTCGGGCTGGGCGACGAGCTCGCCCACGTTCTTGGCGTTGACCGAGCCGCCGTAGAGCACGCGGACGGCGTCGGCGACCTCCGGGGAGGCGAGCTCGGCGAGGGTGGCGCGCACCGCGGCGCACACCTCCTGGGCGTCGGCGGCCGAGGCCACCTTGCCGGTGCCGATGGCCCACACCGGCTCGTACGCGACGACGATCTTCGCGATCTCGTCGGACGAGAGCCCGGCGAGGGACCCGCGCAGCTGGGCGACGTTGTGGGACACGTGCCGGCCGGCCTCGCGGACGTCGAGGCCCTCGCCGATGCAGACGATCGGGGTCAGCCCGTGCCGCAGGGCCGCCTTGGTCTTGGCGAGCACGCTCTGGTCGGTCTCGCCGTGCAGCGTGCGCCGCTCGGAGTGGCCGACGACGACGTAGGCGCAGCCCAGCTTGGCCAGCATCGCACCGCTGATCTCGCCGGTGTAGGCGCCGGAGTCGTGGGCGGAGACGTCCTGGGCACCGTAGGTGAGCAGCAGCTTGTCGCCCTCGATCAGCGTCTGGACGCTGCGGATGTCCGTGAACGGCGGCAGCACCGTCACGTCCACCTTCTCGAGGTACTTCTCCGGCAGCGCGAAGGCGATCTTCTGCACCAGGGCGATGGCCTCGAGGTGGTTGAGGTTCATCTTCCAGTTGCCGGCGATGAGCGGCTTACGGGTCATCTCAGGCCTCCAGTGCAGCGATGCCGGGCAGTTCCTTGCCCTCGAGGTACTCGAGGGAGGCGCCGCCGCCGGTGGAGATGTGCGAGAACCCGTCCTCGGGCAGGCCGAGCAGGCGCACCGCCGCGGCCGAGTCGCCGCCGCCGACGACGCTGAACGCGCCGGCGCGGGTGGCCTCGACGATCGCCTCGGCGACCCCCTTGGTGCCGGCCGCGAACTTCTCGAACTCGAACACGCCCATCGGGCCGTTCCAGAACACGGTCTTGGCGCCGGTGAGGTACTGGGCGAACCGGGCCACCGACTCGGGTCCGATGTCCAGGCCCATCCAGCCGTCCGGGATCTCGGTGACGGGCACCGTCTCGGCCTCGGCGTCGGCGGCGAACGCGTCGGCGACGACCACGTCCTGCGGGATGTGGATGACGTCGCCGAACCGCTCGAGCAGGCCCTTGCAGGTCTCGGTCATCGACTCCTCGAGCAGCGAGTTGCCCACCGAGATACCTTGCGCCGCAAGGAAGGTGAAGCACATGCCGCCGCCGATGACGAGGGTGTCGACCTTGGGGGCGAGGGCCTCGATCACGGCGAGCTTGTCGGAGACCTTCGAGCCGCCGAGCACCACCGCGTAGGGCCGCTCCGGATCGGCCGTGAGCTTGGCCAGCACCTCGACCTCGGCGGCGACGAGGTTGCCCGCGTAGTGCGGCAGCAGGTTCGCCACGTCGTACACCGACGCCTGCTTGCGGTGCACCACACCGAATCCGTCGGAGACGAACGCGCCGTCCTCGCCGACGAGTTCGACGAGCTCGCGCGCCAGCGCCTGCCGCTCCGCCTCGTCCTTGCTGGTCTCGCGCGGATCGAAACGGATGTTCTCGAGCAGGAGGATGTCGCCGTCGGTCAGGCCCTCCGAGCGGGCCAGCGCGTCCTGTCCGACGACGTCGCCGGCGAGCTGGACGTTGCGGCCGAGCACCTCACCGAGCTTCGCCGCGACCGGGGCGAGGGAGAACTTCGGATCGGGCTCGCCCTTGGGCCGGCCCAGGTGGGCGGTGACGACGACCTTCGCGCCCGCCTCGGCGAGCGCGGCGATCGTCGGGGCGGACGCGACGATGCGGCCGGGGTCGGTGATCGTCGCGCCGTCCAACGGGACGTTGAGGTCCGAGCGCACCAGCACGCCACGACCCTCGACGCCGGCGTCGAGCAGATCCTTCAGGGTCTGAACTGCCACTGTTCGACTGTCCTGTTCGGTCAGAGGGACTTCGAGACCAGGCCGATGAGGTCGACCAGGCGGTTGGAGTAGCCCCACTCGTTGTCGTACCAGGAGACGATCTTGACCTGGTCGTCGATGACCTTGGTCAGGCCGGCGTCGTAGATCGACGAGTGCGGGTCGGTGACGATGTCGGAGGAGACGATCTCGTCCTCGGTGTACTTGAGGATGCCCTTGAGCGGGCCCTCGGCGGCCGCCTTCATCGCCGCGTTGATCTCCTCGATGGAGGCGGGGGTGGCGAGGTTGGCGGTCAGGTCGGTGACCGAGCCGGTCGGGATCGGCACGCGCAGGGCGTAGCCGTCGAGCTTGCCGACCAGCTGCGGCAGGACGAGGCCGATGGCCTTGGCGGCGCCGGTGCCGGTGGGCACGACGTTCAGGGCGGCGGCGCGGGCGCGGCGCAGGTCCTTGTGCGGGCCGTCCTGCAGGTTCTGGTCCTGGGTGTAGGCGTGGACCGTGGTCATCAGGCCCTTGACGATGCCGAAGCTGTCGTCGAGGACCTTGGCGATCGGGCCGAGGCAGTTGGTGGTGCACGAGGCGTTGGAGATGATGTTCTGGCTGCCGTCGTACTTGTCGTCGTTGACGCCCATCACCACGGTGAGGTCCTCACCCTTGGCGGGCGCCGAGATGATCACCTTCTTGGCGCCGGCGTCGAGGTGGCCCTTGGCCTTCGACGCGTCGGTGAAGATGCCCGTCGACTCGACGACGACGTCCACGCCCAGGTCGCCCCACGGCAGCGCGGCCGGGCCTTCCTTGACCTCGAGCGCCTTGATGCGGTGGTCACCGACGACGATGGTGTCCTCACCGTCGAGGCTGACGTCCTGCGGCAGGCGGCCGAGGATCGAGTCGTACTTGAGCAGGTGGGCCAGAGTCGCGTTGTCGGTGAGGTCGTTGACCGCGACGATCTCGATGTCGGTGGTGCCGAGCGCCCTCTGCGCCTCGACAGCCCGGAAGAAGTTACGTCCGATACGACCGAAGCCGTTCACGCCTACCCGGACAGTCACAATTACGCTCCTTTGCCCATCTCTGCTGGTTGTGCCAGTGGTGCCCACCGCGGTGCCGGAGACATCGGCGCCGGTCGGCAGGACTCATCGGTCGATGTGACCCCTACCCTATCTGCGGGGCCGGCGGGGCGCGGCAGGAGGCCCGGGGCGGCGCGGCCGCCGCCCGGGGCCGGCCGGCTAGGCCTCGTCGAGCAGCTCCGGGGTCACCGCGGATTCGGTGTCCGGGATGCCGAGATCCTTGGCCCGGCGGTCCGCCATGGACAGCAGCCGGCGGATGCGTCCGGCGACGGCGTCCTTCGTCATCGGCGGGTCGGCGAGCTGGCCCAGTTCCTCGAGCGACGCCTGCCGGTGCTGCACGCGCAGGGCACCGGCCGCGGCGAGGTGGTCGGGCACGTCGTCGCCGAGGATCGCCAGGGCCCGCTCGACGCGGGCGGCCGCGGCCACCGCGGCGCGCGCGGAGCGGCGCAGGTTGGCGTCGTCGAAGTTGGCGAGCCGGTTGGCGGTGGCGCGGACCTCCCGCCGCATCCGGCGCTCCTCCCAGGTCAGCCGGGTGTCCTGGGCACCCATGTGGGTGAGCAGCGCGCCGATGGCGTCGCCGTCGCGGACGACGACCCGGTCGGCGCCGCGCACCTCGCGGGCCTTGGCGGCGATGCCGAGGCGCCGGGCGGCGCCGACGAGCGCGAGCGCGGCCTCCGGGCCCGGGCAGCTGATCTCGAGGGCGGACGAGCGGCCCGGCTCGGTGAGCGAGCCGTGGGCGAGGAATGCGCCGCGCCACGCCGCCTCGGCGTCGGCGATGCTGCCGCCGACGACCTGCGCGGGCAGGCCGCGGACCGGGCGGCCGCGCACGTCGAGCAGACCGGTCTGGCGGGCCAGGGCCTCGCCCTCCTTGGCGACGCGCACCACGTAGCGCGAGCTCTTGCGCAACCCGCCGGCGCCGAGGACGTGCACCTCCGCGGAGTAGCCGTAGAGCTCGAAGATCTCGCGGCGCAACCGGCGGGCGATCGACCCGAGGTCCACCTCGGCCTCCACGACGACACGGCCCCCGACGATGTGCAGCCCGCCGGCGAAGCGCAGGAGGGCGGACACCTCGGCCTTGCGGCTGCTGGTGCGGGTGACCGCCAGCCGGCTCAGCTCGTCCTTGACCTCCGCTGTCATTGCCACGTGGGGATCTCCCTTCCGTCCCGCTGCGCGAGGTCCCGGGGGCGGGCCGCGTCGGGCAGGTGTTGAGCCAGGACCGCCGCCAGCTTGGCGGGGTCGTGTCGGTGGGTGCCGGTCTCCGCCACGTCGGCGTAGACCACCTGGGCGCCGAATCCGGCGGCGGCCCGGCACAGGTGTTCGCGTTCCCGGCCCTCGGGCACCGATGCGGAGTCGACCACCACGTGGTCGACCCGGAACTCCGGGGCGTGCTGGGCCAGCACGTGCAGGTGCCGCTCGGAGGAGAACCCGGCGGTCTCCCCCGGTTCGGCGGCCAGATTGAGCACCAGCACCTTGCGGGCCGGCGCCGTCACCAGCGCCTCGAGCAGGTCGGGGACGAGCACGTGCGGGATGACGCTCGAGAACCACGAGCCGGGCCCGAGCACGACGAGGTCGGCGGCGCCCACCGCGTCGAGCGCGTCGGGACACGCCGGGGGGTCGGCCGGGATCAGCCGCACGCGCCGGACCTTGCCGGGGGTGGTGGCGACGGCGACCTGCCCCCGGATGATGCGGCTGGCCCGCGGATCCGATTCGAGGCCGGACACGTCCGCCTCGATGTCGAGGGCGATCGGCGACATCGGCAGTACCCGGCCGCGCACCTCGAGCAGTTCGGCGACGCGGTCGAGGGCGGCCACGGGATCGCCGAGGACCTCGGTCAGCCCGGCCAGGATGAGATTGCCCACCGAGTGGCCCGCGAGCGCGCCGGTGCCGCCGAACCGGTGCTGCACCGTCTCGGTCCAGGTGTGCACCCCGGGGGTGTCCGCGGCCAGCGCGGCCAGCGCCATGCGCAGGTCGCCGGGCGGGATGACGCCGAGTTCGGCGCGCAGCCGGCCGGAGGAACCGCCGTCGTCGGCGACGGTGACGACGGCGGTGACGCGGTCGCTGAGCCGGCGGACGGCGCTGAGCGTGGCGTACAGGCCGTGGCCGCCGCCCAGGGCCACGATCGACGGATTCGGCGCGGTGCCCTGCCCGCCGGCCGGGCCGCCGGTCCCGGGCGCCGGGGCCGCGGAACCGGGCCCCGTCATTCGCGCCCCAGATCCCGGTGCGCGACGTGCACCGACAGCGTCGGGTCGGCGTCGAGCCGCGCGGCGAGCGCCTCGCTCATCGCCACGCTGCGGTGCTTGCCACCGGTACAGCCCACCGCGATCGTCATGTAACGCTTCCCCTCCCGGCGGTAACCGGCCGTGGTCAGTTCGAGCAGCCGATGATAGGTCTGCAGGTATTCCTGCGCCCCGTCCCGGCTCAGCACGTAGTCGCGGACGTCGACGTCCTGGCCGGTGTGCGGACGCAGCTCGGGCACCCAGTGCGGGTTGGGCAGGAACCGCACGTCGCACACCACGTCCGCGTCCATCGGCAGACCGTACTTGAATCCGAACGATTCCACGGTGACCCGGATCGAGTCGGCGTCGCCGTCGCCGAACGCGGACTCGATCTTGCGGCGCAGTTCCGGACCGGACAGCGACGACGTGTCGACCACCAGATCGGCGGCGGCCTTGACCGCGGCGAGCTGGGCGCGTTCGGTGGCGATGCCGTCGGTGAGGGTGCGGTCGGCGGCGTCGGCCTGCAGCGGGTGGCTGCGGCGGACCTGCTCGAAACGACGCACGAGGACCTCGTCGGTGGCCTCGAGGAACAGCACGCGGGTGCGCACGGGCCGGGCGGCCAGTTCGGTGACGACCCAGCCGAGGTCGCCGGTGAACAGGCGGCTGCGTACGTCCATGACCACGGCGAGGCGCTGCAGCGGCGGGTCGGCCCGCACCGCGAGATCGACCATCGAGGTGACCAGCTGCGGGGGCAGGTTCTCGGCGACGAACCAGCCGAGATCCTCGAGGGCCGTCGCGGCGGTGCTCAGACCGGCTCCGGACAGGCCCGTGACCAGGGCGACCTCCGCCCGCGGGCGGTGGTCGTCCCGGGGCCGGGGCCGAGGCTGCGCCGTCTCCGCCTCGTGTGTCACAGTTCCGACTCCGTTCGTCCGCCCGACACGCCGACGGTGCCATCATCACCCACCGGCGTGTCCGCCGCAGCCTCACCCGCCGGGGCCGGCGCGGTGTCCGGGACGTCGCCGCGCAGGGCGTCGAGCACGGCGCGGGCGGTGGCGACGCCGATGCCGGGGACCGCGGTGATCTCCTCCACGGTCGCCTCCCGCAGCCGGGCCACCGACCCGAAGTGCGCGACGAGCGCGTTGCGGCGGGCCTGCCCGAGCCCGCGCACCCCGTCGAGCGCGGAAGCGGTCATGCGCCGGGACCGCTTGCTGCGGTGGTAGGTGATGGCGAAGCGGTGCGCCTCGTCCCGGACCCGCTGCAGCAGGTACAACGATTCGCTGGTGCGGGGCAGGATGACCGGGTCCTCCTCCCCCGGCACCCAGACCTCCTCGAGCCGCTTGGCCAGTCCGATCACCGCGACGTCGGTGATGCCGAGTTCGTCGAGCACCTCCGCCGCGGCGGCGACCTGCGGGGCACCGCCGTCGACGACGTACAGATTCGGCGGGTACGCGAAGCGGCGGGGCCGCCCGGTGGCCGGATCGAGCGCGGCCTCCGGGGCGAGGTCGCCGCCGTCACCGTCGCGGGCCGCGGCCGGGTCACCGTCGCGGGCCGCGGCCGGGTCACCGTCGCGGGCCGCGGCCGGGTCACCGCCGCGGGCCGCGGCCGGGTCACCGCCGCGGGCCGCGGCCGGGTCACCGTCGCGGGCCGCGGCCGGGTCACCGCCGCGGGCCGCGGCCGGGTCACCGCCGGCCGCGGCGAGGTCCCGGTTGTGCCGCAGGAACCGGCGCCGGGTCACCTCGGCGATGGAGGCGACGTCGTCGGAGCGGCCGTCGCCGGCGGCCTCGCGGATGGCGTAGTGCCGGTAGTCCGCCTTGCGGGGCAGGCCGTCCTCGAACACCACCAGCGACGCGACGACGTCGGTGCCCTGCACGTGGCTGATGTCGACACACTCGATGCGCAGCGGCGCCGAGTCCAGGTCAAGGGCCTCCTGGATGCCCTGCAGGGCGGCCGAGCGGGCGGTGAAGTCGCCGGCGCGGCGCAGCTTGTGCTGGGTCAGGGCCTCGTGCGCGTTGCGCTGCACGGTCTCGGCGAGGGCTTTCTTGTCGCCGCGCTGCGGCACCCGCAGCCGCACCGGGCCGCCGCGCAGGGTGCCGAGCCAGCGGCTCATCTCCTCCGGCTCGGGCGGCAGGGCGGGCACGAGCACCTCGCGGGGCACGGCGCTGCCCGCCGGTTCGGCGCCGGCCGCCGACAGGGCGGCCTCCTCGCCGTAGAACTGGGTGAGGAACTGCTCGACCAGCAGCGACAGTTCCGTCTCGGCGGTGCCGGAGGCACCCGCCGCGTCCTCGGGCCGGTCCACCACGTCGCCGGACTTCTCCACCACCCAGCCCCGCTGGCCGCGCACGCGGCCGCCGCGCACGTGGAACACCTGCACGGCCACCTCGAGGTCGTCGCCGGCGAAGGCGACGAGGTCGGCGTCGGTGCCGTCGCCGAGCACCACCGCCTGCTTCTCCAGGGCGCGGCGCAGCGCACCGAGGTCGTCGCGCAGCCGCGCGGCGGTCTCGAAGTCGAGGTCCTCGGCGGCGGCCTGCATGCGCTGTTCGAGGTCGCGGACCAGCTTGTCGGTGCGGCCGGCGAGGAAGTCGCAGAAGTCCTCGACGATGCGCCGGTGCCCGGCCGCGTCGACACGGCCCACGCACGGTGCCGAGCACTTGTCGATGTAGCCGAGCAGGCACGGGCGGCCGATCTGCGCGTGCCGCTTGAACACTCCGGCCGAGCAGGTGCGGGCCGGGAACACCCGCAGCAGCAGATCGAGGGTCTCGCGGATGGCCCAGGCGTGGGAGTAGGGACCGAAGTACCGCACGCCCCTGCGGCGCGGCCCGCGGTAGACGAACAGCCGTGGGTACTCCTCGTTCAACGTCACCGCGAGCATGGGGTAGGTCTTGTCGTCGCGGTAGCGGACGTTGAACCGGGGATCGAACTCCTTGATCCAGTTGTACTCGAGCTGCAGCGCCTCGACCTCGGTGCCCACGACCGTCCACTCGACGGACCCGGCGGTGGTCACCATCTGCCGGGTCCGCGGGTGCAGCGACGCGACGTCGGCGAAATACGAGTTCAGCCGCGACCGCAGGCTCTTGGCCTTGCCGACGTAGACGACGCGGCCGTGCGGATCGCGGAACTTGTACACCCCCGGCTCCACCGGGACGGTGCCGGGGGCAGGGCGGTAGGTCGAGGGGTCGGGCACGGGTCCAGGCTAGTCGGCCGAGCCGACACCCCCGCCGTACCGCTGTTCGAGCTCGCGGAACGCGGCCAGCGCCGCGACGGCGTGCTCGCCGTCGCGGGCCTGCACAGCGACGACGGGCACGTACTCGTCCTGCGGCAGCTCGAGCCGGGGCCACGGCTTGCCCTGGGGGAAGGTCATGCCCCGCACCTGGTCCCAGCCGAACGCCTTCTCACCGAGGACGTTGCGCACCACCACGCCGGACGCCCCGGCACGCAACCGGGGCCGGGTCAGCAGCAGCACACTGCCGGAGACGACGACGCCGACACAGACGATGGCGATCTGGTCGGCGACGCGCAGGTTCACGCCGGTGTCGCCGCCGGCGCGCAGCACGAGCGCGGCCCCGATGTGGCCGAGCATGAGCACGATCGCCGCGACGATCGCCCACCGGGACATCTTGCGGCTGCGGACCTCGAGGTCCCAGCGAGTGTCGGCGGCGGAGGTCACCGCGCGGCCCCGCGCAGCCGCCGCAGGGTCACGGCGGTGTCGAGGGCGGCAGCGCACGCCTGCCCGCCCTTGTCCTCGACGGAGCCGGGCAGTCCGGCCCGGTCGATCGCCTGCTGCTCGTCGTTCGTGGTGAGGACCCCGTTGCCGACGGGGGTGCCCTCGTCCAGCGCGATGCGGGTGAGCCCGTAGGTGACGGCGTCGCACACGTACTCGAAATGGGGGGTCCCGCCGCGGATCACGACGCCGAGGGCGACGACCGCGTCGTGGGTGCGGGCCAGCTGCTGGGCGACGACCGGCAGCTCGATCGCGCCGGCGACACGTTCGAGGGTGACGTCGGTGACGCCGGCCTGCTCGGCGACGCGCTGCGCCCCGGCGACGAGCGCCTCGGAGATCTCGGCGTGCCAGCGGCCGGCGACGATGGCCAGCCGCAGCCCGGCCGCCTCGGACAGCTGCAGCTCGGGCAGTCCTTCGCCGCTCATCTACGCGTCCCCCGCCTCGTAGTCGTCCAGGCCGATCAGGTCGTGACCCATGCGGTCCCGCTTGGTGCGCAGGTAGGTGATGTTCTCGGAGTTCGCGCGCAGCGGCATCGCCACCCGCTCGGTGATCTGCAGCCCGTAGCCGTCGAGGCCGACCCGCTTGGCGGGGTTGTTGGTCAGCAACCGCATCGACGAGATGCCCAGGTCCACGAGAATCTGCGCGCCGATGCCGTAGTCGCGGGCGTCGGCGGGCAGGCCGAGCTGCAGGTTCGCGTCCACGGTGTCCGAGCCGGAGTCCTGCAGCTGGTAGGCCTGCAGCTTGTGCATCAGGCCGATGCCGCGGCCCTCGTGCCCGCGCATGTACAGCACCACACCGCGGCCCTCCATGGCCACCATCTCGAGTGCGGCGTCGAGCTGCGGGCCGCAGTCGCACCGCAGCGAGCCGAACACGTCGCCGGTCAGGCACTCCGAGTGCACCCGCACGAGCACGTCGGCACCCTCACCGTCCGGGCCGGGGATGTCGCCGAGCACCAGCGCGACGTGCTCGACCTCGTCGTAGACGCTCTGGTAGCCGACGGCGGTGAAGTCGCCGTGCCGGGTGGGGATGCGGGCCTCGGCGATGCGCACGACGTGCTTTTCGTGCTTGCGGCGCCAGGCGATCAGGTCGGCGATGGAGATCAGGGCGAGCTTGTGCTCGTCGGCGAAGACCCGCAGTTCCTCGGTCTGAGCCATGTGGCCCTCGTCCTTCTGCGAGACGATCTCGCAGATCACGCCGGCCGGGCGCAGGTCGGCCATGCGGGCGAGGTCGACGGCGGCCTCGGTGTGGCCGGGCCGGCGCAGCACGCCGCCCTCCTTGGCGCGCAGCGGCACCACGTGCCCGGGGCGGGTGAAGTCCTGTGCGGTGCTGTTCGGATCGGCGAGCAGCCGCATCGTGGTGGCCCGGTCCGAGGCGGAGATGCCGGTGCCGATCCCTTCCCGCGCGTCGACGGTCACGGTGTAGGCGGTGCCGTGCTTGTCCTGGTTGGTCGAGTACATGGGGGGCAGGCCGAGGCGATCGCAGTCCTCCCCGGCCAGCGGCACGCACAGGTACCCGGAGGTGTAGCGCACCATGAACGCCACCAGTTCGGGAGTGGCCTTCTCGGCTGCGAAGATGAGGTCGCCCTCGTTCTCGCGGTCCTCGTCGTCGACCACGACGACCGCCTTGCCGGCTGCGATATCGGCGATCGCGCGCTCGATGGTGTCGAACCTCGTCACTTGCGTGGGCTCCAAAATCTCGTGTACGGACAAACTGATTGCCGAGTTCAACAGTACGACTCAGCGGCCGGCGGCCTGCAGCCGCTCCACATACTTCGCGATGACGTCGACCTCGAGGTTGACGAGCGTGCCGGGGGCGGCGCTGCCCAGGGTGGTCAGCGACAGCGTGGTCGGGATCAGGGAGATCTCGAACCACTCGTCGCCGGGCTCGCCGCCGAGCGCGGAGACGGTCAGCGAGACCCCGTCCACCGTGATCGAGCCCTTGTGCACCACGTACCGGGACACGTCGGCAGGCAACGAGATCCGCACCACGGTCCAGTTCTCCGACGGGGTGCGCGAGAGCACGGTGCCGGTGCCGTCGACGTGGCCCTGGACCAGGTGCCCGCCGAGGCGGCTGTTCAGCGCGGCGGCCCGCTCGAGGTTGACGCGGCTGCCGGGACCGAGCTGCGACAGGCTCGAACGGTCGAGGGTCTCCTTCATCACATCGGCGGTGAAGGAGTCGCCGCCCGGGACGTCGACGACGGTCAGGCACACACCGTTGACGGCGATGGAGTCGCCGTGGCCGGCGTCGGAGGTCACGACGGGTCCGCGGACGGTGAACCGCGCCGCGTCGGCCAGGTCCTCCCGCGCGACGATCTCGCCCAGTTCCTCCACGATCCCGGTGAACACAGCTCGCTCCTCACTCCCGGTCGGGGACCAGGGTCAGCAACACGTCGGCGCCGACGGTTTCGACGCGCTCCCGACGAAACCGTAGCGCCTCGGCGATCGTGCGCACGCCGGCGTCCCGCACTGCGGACGGTCCGGACCCGAGCAGCACCGGCGCGAGATAGGCCTGGATGCGGTCGACCCGGCCCGCGGCGAGGAACGCACCGGCCAGGCGCGGGCCGCCCTCGAGCAGCACGTCCACCCAATCCGCGAGCGCGCCGAGCACCTCGTCCGGATCGTGGGTGCGCAGCACCAGGGTGGGCGCGGCATCATCGAGAACTCTTGCGGTCTTCGGGATCTCGCTCCTGCCGACGACCACGCGCAGGGGCTGGTGCGGGGCCAGCGAGCCGTCCGGCAGCCGGGCGGTCAACCACGGGTCGTCGGCGAGGACGGTGCCGGTGCCGACGACGATCGCGTCGAGCCGCGAGCGCTCGGCGTGCACGCGGGCGCGTGACTGCGGGCCGGAGATCCAGCGGCTGGTGCCGTCGGCGGCGGCGCTGCGCCCGTCCAGGCTCGCGGCGTACTTCCACGTCACGTGGGGCCGTCCCGTGCGCTGCCGGTGCAGCCAGGCACGCAGGGCTCCCGCCTCGGCGGGCTCGGCGCCGAACCCGCCGTGCACCCGCACGCCGCCGTCCCGCAGCGTCCGCGCACCCCCGGCCGCCGCCGGGTGGGGATCGGCCACCGCGTAGTAGACGGCGGCGACGCCGGCGCGCAGCAGGGCCTGCGCGCACGGACCGGTACGGCCGGTGTGATTGCACGGCTCCAGGGTCACGACGGCGGTGCCGCCGCGGGCCCGCTCCCCGGCCGCCTCGAGTGCGACGACCTCGGCGTGGGGGCCGCCCGGCGGCCGGGTCGCCCCGACCCCGGCGACCTGTCCCGCCGCGTCGAGGATCACCGCGCCGACGGGCGGGTTGGGGCTGGTGGTGCCGCGCACCGACTCCCCGGCGTCGAGCGCGAGGCGCAGTGCCGCCTCGAGCGGGGCACCGCTCACGGCCGCCTCGAGCGGTGCATCGCTCACGTGGCCAGGGTCAGGTGCGGGGAGGCGTGGGCGGCCCGTTCGCGCAGCTTGCGCACCGCCTCGCCCGGGTCGTCGGCCCCGTACACGGCCGACCCGGCGACGAAGCAGTCCACCCCGGCCTCGGCGGCCGCCTCGATGGTGTCGGCGTTGATGCCGCCGTCGATCTCGACGAGCAGGGTCAGCTCCCCGGCGTCGACGAGACGGCGGATCGCGCGGACCTTGTCGAGCACGTCGGGGATGAACGACTGGCCGCCGAAGCCGGGCTCGACGCTCATCACCAGCAGCGTGTCGAACTCCTTCAGGATCTCGAGGTAGGGCTCGAGCGGGGTGCCGGGCTTGACGCTCAGGCCGGCCTTGGCGCCGGCGGCCCGGATGTCGCGGGCGACGGCGACGGGATTCTCGGTGGCCTCGACGTGGAAGGTGACATTGTGCGCGCCCGCCTCGGCGTAGGGCGGCGCCCAGCGGCCCGGGTCCTCGATCATCAGATGACAGTCGAGTGGGATGTCGGTTGCCTTCAGCAGCGACTGCACCACCGGCAGGCCGAGGGTCAGGTTCGGCACGAAGTGCGCGTCCATGACGTCGACGTGCAGCCAGTGCGCGTCCGCGACTGCGGCGGCCTCGTCGGCCAGGCGCGCGAAATCCGCGGAGAGGATGGAGGGGGCGATCATCGGGTGGGCCACGTCCACCGAGTTTAACGGTCCCGCCGGCGGGGCCCGCCGCGCGTCGCGGCGCCCGCCCGCCCGGGGACAGGTTTTCATGACTTTCGACCCCTGGTTCGACCCTCTGGGCGATGCTTGAGTGGACGGTGGCGGGCCCGGATCCGCTGGGCCCGAAGCGGCAGTGGGGAGCGACGATGGCCACGCACACGGTGTGGGTTCGACCGATCGGCGAGGTGGGCGCGGAGGATGCGCCGACCGTGGGGGGCAAGTCCGCCAACCTCGGGGAGATGACCCGGGCCGGGTTCCCCGTGCCGCCCGCCTTCGCGATCACCACCGCCGCCTATCTCGATTCGATGGCCGCCGCGGGGGTGCGCGACCGGCTGCGCGCCGAGGCCGTCCCGGCCTCCGACATCGACGACGCGACGCTGATCCGCACCTCCGCGGAACTGGCCGCGCTGGTGACCGGGGCCGCGGTGCCCGACGAGATCCGCGCCGACATCGTCGCCGCCTACGAGAAGCTGGGCGTGGACGTGCCGGTGGCGGTGCGGTCCTCCGCGCCCGCCGAGGACGCCGCGGACACCTCGTTCGCCGGGATCCACGAGTCGTACACCAACATCGCCGGCGCCGACGCGGTGGTGCGCGCCGTGCAGGCGTGCTGGGCGTCGTTGTGGTCGGAGCGGGCCCGGACCTACCGGGGCCTGCGCGGGGTGACCGACGAACCGTCCATCGCCGTCGTGGTGCAGGTGATGGTGCGCTCGGAGGCCTCGGGGGTGGCGTTCACGGCCGACCCCCGCACCGGCGAGCTCGACCGCATCGTCGTCGAGGCCGCCCTCGGCCTCGGCGAGGTCGTCGTGGGCGGCCAGGTCGAGCCGGACACCTACGTCGTCGCCAAGGACGGCTTCGCCGTGCTCGACGTGCATCTCGGGCATCAGGAGTTCCAGATCGCCTCCACCGACACCGGCGACAGCCGCGTCGCGGTCGATTCGTCGCGGCAGACGCGGGTGCTCGACGAGGAGCAGCTCGAGAAGGTCGCGCGGCTCGCCGCGGGCGTCGAGCAGCACTACGGCCGGCCGCAGGACCTCGAGTTCGCGTTCGCCGAGGGCGAGCTGTGGATCGTGCAGACCCGCCCGATCACCACCCTGGGGATGCCCGGGGCCGCCGCGGCGTCCGGCAACGGGCAGGCGACACCGCTGCTGACCGGGCTCGGCGCCGGCCCCGGCCGGGCGACCGGACGGGTCCGGGTGCTGCAGGAACTGGTCGACGGCAAGCGCCTGACCGAGGGGGAGATCCTCGTGGCCCCGATGACGCGGCCCGACTGGCTGCCGATCCTGCGCCGCGCCGGGGGCATCGTCACCGACGGTGGCGGCATCACCTGTCACGCCGCGATCGTCGGCCGCGAACTCGGCAAGCCCGTCGTCGTCGGCGCCCGCACCGCGACGCAGGACCTGCGGGACGGCCAGGTGATCACGGTGGACGGCGATGCCGGCGTCGTGTTCGACGGGGAGGTCCGCGCCGACCGGCCGACCGCGGCGCAGACCGCCGCCCCGGCGGCCGCGGCCCCCTCCCCGACCGTCACCGCGACGGCCGTGTACGTCAATCTCGCCACCCCCGACGCCGCGCAGGCCGTCGCCGCCACCGACGTCGACGGGGTGGGGCTGCTGCGGGCGGAGTTCATGATCACCGAGGCGCTCGCCGGGGAGCATCCCGCCTACATGATCGCGCAGGGCCGGCGCGAGGAGTACGTGTCGAAGATGGCCGAGGGCGTCGCGCGGATCGCGGCGGCCTTCGCCCCGCGGCCGGTGGTGTACCGCGCAATCGACCTGCGCAGCAACGAGTTCGCGAACCTGAAGGGGGGCGAGGTGGAGCCGGACGAGGAGAACCCGATGATCGGGTACCGCGGCTGCTTCCGCTACGTGCGCGATCCCGAGCTGTTCTCGCTCGACCTCGACGTCCTGCACCGCGTGCGCGCGCAGCACCCCAACGTGCACCTGATGATCCCGTTCGTGCGCACCCGTTGGGAACTGAGGGAGTGCCTGGCCCAGCTCGACGCGCATCCGCTCGGCCCGGATCGCCGGATGCTGCGCTGGATCATGGCCGAGGTGCCGTCGGTGGTGTACTGGCTGCCCGAGTACGCGAAGCTCGGCATCCACGGCGTGTCGATCGGCAGCAACGACCTGACCCAGCTCGTGCTCGGCGTCGACCGCGACTCCGAGGTGTGCAAGGATCTGTTCGACACGCTCGACCCGGCGGTGCTGGACGCGATCGACCACATCATCGAGCGGGCGTCGGCGGCCGGCCTGACCACGTCGCTGTGCGGGCAGGCCGTCTCCACCAGCACGGAACTGGCCGAGCATCTCGTGCGCCGGGGCATCACGTCGGTGTCGGTGACGCCGGACGCGGCGGCGCAGACCCGGCGCACGGTGGCGCAGGCCGAGCAACGGATCGTCCTGGACCGTGCACGGCACGAGCACTGACCGCGTCGTGCGCTCCGAGCGAGCGGACCATGCCGTCGGCCGCTCGGGACCGCCCTGACGGGGGGAACGATCCGGTCGCTCGGGGCGTCACCGCTGCCGCGCGAGGACGTCGAACCGCTCGACGTCGTCGCGGCGGCAGACCTGGCTGCCCGGGGTGAGCAGGGCCGCCGAGCCCGCCGCGATGCCGAGCGCCAGGGCGTCGCGCAGCGAGCGGCCCCGCAGCAGGCCCACGACCAGCCCGGCGACCATGCTGTCGCCGGCGCCCACGGCGCTGCGCACGGGCACGTCCAGGGCCTTCAGCCGGGCGGTGGTGTCGGCGGAGACGAGCAGCGCCCCCTCCGGCCCGAGGGACACCACCACGACCTCGGCGACGCCGGCGTCGACGAGTTCGTGGGCGGCCGCGGCCTGTTCGTGCGGGGTGCGCAGTTCCCGGCCCACCCATTCGCGCAGCTCCCGCAGGCTCGGCTTGACCAGGTGCACGCCCGACTTGATGCGGCGCAGTGCGTCCCCCGACGAGTCGAGGACGAAGCGCGCACCGGCGTCGGTGGCGGCGTCGGCCACGCGCTGGACGAACTCGCCCGGCACGCCCGGCGGAAGGCTGCCGCTGGCGACGACGTACCGTGCGCCGGTGGCGGTCTCGACGAGCAGGTCCAGGCACCGTTCCTGGTCCTCCACGCTCAGCTCCGGGCCGGGCAGCACGAACCGGTACTCGTGGCCGGTGCTGCGTTCGATCGCCGTGAACGACTCGCGGGTCATGCCGTCGATGTCGATGCGCCGGCTGTCGACACCCCCGGCGGCCAGCAGCGCCGAGAGCGTATCCCCGGTCGGACCGCCGGCCGGATACACCGCCCCGGCCGACACGCCGAGCACCCCGGCGACCTTCGCGACGTTGATCCCGCCTCCCCCGGCCTCGAGCCGCGGCGCCTCGCAGCGCAGTTTGCTGGTGGGCCGCACCTCGGCGGTGTAGGTGGTCACGTCGAGCGCCGGGTTCATGGTCAGGGTGACGATGTCGGGCACGACGTGCCTCCTGCAGGGAGCGGCCGGGTTGCGTCCGACCGTATCCGAGCGCGGACCGATTCTTCCGGCGTTCGCGCCACAGGCTCGCGGATCAGCCCGCCGGTGTACGCAGCGCGGCCATGAACATCGCGTCGGTGCCGTGCCGGTGCGGCCACAGTTGCACGGACGGGCCGTCGCCGAGACGCGGCACGCCGGGTACGAGCTCGCGCGTGTCGAGCTGCTCGACCTGGTGCCGACGGACGGCGTCGGCGACGACGGCGAGGGTCTCGGAGGTGTGCGGGGAGCACGTCGCGTACAGCACCACGCCGCCGGGCCGCAGCAGGCCGATCGCCGAGGCGAGGAGCTGTTTCTGCAGCCGCACCAGCTCGGCGACGTCGCCGGGGCTGCGACGCCACCGCGATTCGGGCCGGCGCCGCAGGGCGCCCAGCCCGGTGCACGGCGCGTCGACCAGGATGCGGTCGTAGCCGGACCCGAGGCCGGGATCGCGACCGTCGGCGACGTGCACCGTGACCGGGAGGCCGCGGGTGGCCTTGCGGATCAGCTCGGCGCGGTGCTCGACCGGCTCGACGGCGTCGACGGTGAAGCCGTCGATGTCCGCCAGCGCGCCGAGCAGGGCGGCCTTGCCGCCGGGACCGGCACACAGGTCCAGCCACCGGCCGTGGTCGGGTCCGTCGAGCGGGGCGAGCGTGAGCGCCCGCGCCACCAGCTGGCTGCCCTCGTCCTGCACGCCGGCCATGCCCTCGCGCACGGGGTCGAGCTTGCCGGGGTCGCCGCCGCCGTCGAGATGCACGGCGTAGGGCGACCAGGGGCCGATCTCCCCGCCGGTGGCCAGCGCGAGCTCCTCCGCGGTGATCACCCCCGGACGAGCCACCAGGTGCACCACCGGCCGGGCGTCGTCCGCCGCGAGCACCTCCTCGAGCTCCCCGGCGTCGGGACCGAGCGCGACCGCGAAGGCCTTCGCGATCCACTCCGGATGCGCATACCGGAATGCCAGGTGTCCCACGGGGTCACGAGCCGGGTCGGGGGCGAGCTCGACGATCCACTGTTCCTCGGGCTTCTCCGCGACGCGCCGCAGCACCGCATTGACGAATCCGGACTTGCCGTGGCCGAATTCGCTGCGGACGATGTCGACGCTCGTCGCGACGGCCGCGTGCGGGGCGATGCGGGTGCGCAGCAGCTGGTACGTGCCCAGCCGCAGGGTGTCCAGCAGCGCCCCGTCGATCTCGGTGACGGGCCGGTTGGCGCACGCGGCGATCACGGCGTCGAGCAGACCCTGGGCGCGGGCGGCGCCGTACGTCAGCTCGGTGGCCAGGGCGGCGTCGCGACCGTCGAGACGCCGCTCCCGCAGCAGCGCCGGCAGCACCAGGTTGGCGTAGGCGTCGCGCTCCCGGACCGCGCGCAGCACGTCGCGGGCGGCGAGACGGGCCTGGTCGAGGCCGGCCTCCGCGGGGGACGGCCGGCGGGCCTGCCGAGGCTTGTTGTTGCGGTCGCCGGGTCCGCGGCGCGAGCGGCGGGCGGGGCGTCGGGACTCGGTCACTGGGCGCGTACCTCCGGGTCGAGCCGGGCGCCGCGAACCCAGTCCGCGGCCGCCATCGTCTTCTTGCCGGGCGGCTGGACCTGCCCGAGCCGCACGGCGGTGCTGCCGGTGCCGACGAGGACACCGTCCTTGCGGGCCAGGATCTGCCCGGGCGCGAGGGTCTCCTCGGTGCCGGTCACGGGCCCGAGCTTGACGCGCAGGTCGCCGATCATCGTCCAGGCACCGGGTGCGGGCGTGACCGAACGGATGTGGCGGTCCACGAGGTGCGCGGGCCGGTCCCAGCTCACGCGGGCCGACTCGACCGTGACCTTGGGGGCGTGCGAGACGCCGTCCGTGGGCTGCGGCACGGCCGTGAGCACCCCGTCCTCGAGACCGTCGAGAGTCGATTCGAGGAGCGCGGCACCGGAATCGGCGAGCCGGGCGAGCAGATCCCCCGCCGTGTCGGCGGGCCGGATCGTCTCGGTGACCACCCCGTAGACCGGGCCGGTGTCCAGGCCCTCCTCGAGCCGGAACGTGCTCGCGCCGGTCACCTCGTCCCCCGCGGCGAGCGCGGCCTGCACGGGCGCGGCGCCGCGCCACGCGGGCAGCAGCGAGAAGTGCAGATTCACCCAGCCGAACTTCGGGATGTCGAGCACCGGTTGCGGGATGAGCGCGCCGTAGGCGACGACCGGGCAGCAGTCGGGGGCGAGTTCGGTCAGCCGGGCCACGAAGTCGGGGTCGCGCGGCCGCTCCGGGGTGAGGACCTCGATGCCGTGGTCGTCGGCGAGCCGCCCCACGGCCGAGCGGACGACACGCCGCCCGCGGCCGGCGGTGGTGTCGGGCCGGGTCACCACCGCGACCACCTCGTGGCGCGGCGAGTCGAGCAGGCGGCGCAGCGACGGTACGGCCGGTTCGGGGGTCCCGGCGAACACCAGCCGCACGTCAGCGGCCCGTCCGCGCGCGAGGAGCGAGGCCCCGGCCCCGGGAGGCGGACTGCGCTGGGCCGACCGAACTGTTCACGAATGCTGCTCCCGGATCTCGACGACGAATGGTGCCCTCAGTCTAGGGACCGGGCCTGCGGGCGGTGACAGCCGTCCGCGAACCCGAGGGGTCGGGCCGGACGTGACGAATCCCGGCAACCGCCGTGCAGCGTCGATAGGCTGAGCCGATGGCAGAGACGCGAGAACGGATGGCACGGTCCCCCCGTGTGCGCTCGGCGGACCCCGCGGGCGTGCCCTGGCCGGCGGCGCAGGAGCAGGACGTGGTCCTGGTGGACACCACGTGGGGCGAGCTGCAGCCGCTGCAGTGCGCGCCCGGGGTGGTGACCGTCGGTGAGCTGGAACTGACGGAGCTGGTCGCGAACGGAGCCGTGCTCGTCGACACCCGTGTCCCGGACTCGCGCAAGGGCAGGTCCATTCCGGGCGCGGTCAACCTGCCGCACGGCCGGATCACGGAGCTGCGGGACCGGCTCGATCCGTCCCGGGTGTCGATCCTGTTCTGCAACGGCCCGCAGTGCCCGCAGTCCCCGATGGCGATCCGGGAGCTGCTCGAGGCGGGATATCCGGCGTCCTCGCTGGCGTACTACCGCGGTGGCCTGCACGACTGGGTGACGTTGGCGATGCCGCTCGAGCAGGTGGACTGATCTGCGGGGCGAGCCGCGCTCCGCGGCGCGCCTCCCAGGCCCGGGCGGCCAGCGCGGCGAAACCGACGTAGCCCCAGCCGAGCAGCACGTCGACCACGTAGTGTTCGCCGCCGTAGACGAGCGTGAAGGCCATGGCGAGCGGGAACGCCACCAGCAGCGCCCGCATCCAGCCGCGCCGCGCTATCGGCCACAGGGCGACCGCCACGAGCAGCGCGAACGCCGAGTGCAGCGACGGCAGCGCGGCGACCGGGTTGCCCTGCGCCTCCAGCCATCGGGTGCCGACGTCGATCGGCACCACCCCGAAACCGAAGCCGGTGACCCGCCCGACGCCGTCCGGCAGCACGCCCACCTCGGAGGCGTACCACGGTGGGGCCGCCGGCACGAGGATGTAGGTGATCAGTCCGAAGTACGACAGGAGCAGCACCCGTCGCATGTACCCGGCCCAGCGTGACCGCGAGTACAGGTACAGCAGGGCCGCGAGCAACCACGGCACGAGAAAATGGCTGGTGTAGACGACGGCGGTGATCATGGTCCAGCCGGGCCGCTCCCCGTCCGCGCCGAGCAGGCGTTCCTGCAGCCACACCGTCGGGACCGTGCCGCCGAACAGCCAGCTCTCCACGGCGACCGGTTCGTGTACCCGCACGGGCAGGCCGAGTTCGTCGGCGATGCCGCGGGTGTGGTCGTAGACCACGAGCGCCGCGACCAGGGGCAGCCAGTCGACGACGACGCGCACGTGCCCGCGCCACGGCCGGTCGATCGCGAAGGCGATCAGCCCGGCGACGATCCAGGCCGCCTGGTACACCCGGTCGGCGGGGATGCCCATCGTGACGACGGTGCCGATCAGCGCAGCGAGGTACACGCACCGCGCGGCCACCCGGAGGTACTGGCGCGGCGACACCAGCTGCGGCGCCCGCATCACCGCGAGAGCGCGTCCCGGAAGCGAGGGGGGGTTCACCGCTACCTCCCTTCGGCGCGCTGTCCCGGGCGCCGGTGACCGTCGTCCGCAGGGGCTCGTGCCGCCCGCATACCCATGATCGGGGCACCGGGCACGCCCCGGGGGCGGATCGGGTCAGGAGTTGCTCTCGATGATCAGTTCGGGGATGCCCGTGCCGAGCGGCACCGGGACGCACTCGCCGAGGGCGTACCGCTCGGGGGCGAGCGCGTGCCGGATCACGGTGAGCGAGAACGGGTCGTACACCATGTTGAAGTGCCCGGTCTGATCCGGTGGGCACAGGTCCTGGATCATCAGGTTGACCGCCCCGGGTCCGCGCAGCGCCACGTTGGTGGACGGCTGGATGACCTCGTCGACGCGGGATCCGATGGTGGTGTAGCGGACGCCGGGAACGGTGTCGACCGGGGTGTTGAGTTCGGTGAGCAGTTCCGAACCCTGCAGTTGCTGCGCGAGGGCCACCGAGAAGAAGTCCTCGACCGCGTCGGTGGCGCCGGGAGCGGCCACGGCCGCGGTGCCGAGCCCGTAGAAGGTGCCACCGTAGCTCGGCGAGGCCACGCCCACCCAGCGGTCCACGACGGCCGATCCGCCGAGGCGGTTGACGTAGTACCGCGCGACGGTGGCGCCCTGCGAGTAGCCGAGGAGATCGACCTTGTCGGCGCCGGTGTCGGCGCGCACACGCTCGACGAACCCGCCGAGCTGCGCGGCGCTGACCCGGATGTCCCCGGTGCCGTAGTCGTCGGCACCGTCGGCCTTTCCGTAGTCGAGAGCGAAGACGCACCAGCCGGCGTCGGCGAGCATCGGGGCGACCGCGGCCCAGTCCGAGTAGGAGTTGGAGTCGGTGCCGTGGGCGAGGACCACCGGCCGCGGATGGTCCGGGGCGGGCACGCACCCGAAGTCGTTCGACCGCGCCGGCGCCGCCCCGGGGTGGTCTTCGGCGTAGCCGGCGGCCTGGGCATGCGTGGTGGCGACGGGGCCCGGGGTGACGGGCACGAACGCTGTCGATCCCGAGGGCGCGGCGCCCGCGCCGGTGACGGACACGGCGGCCACGGCCGCCGCACCGGCCAGCGCTGCAACGATCCTGCGTGTGCCGTTCACGGCCCCTCCCTTCCGGTCCGCCCGTGCCGGTCCGCACCGTCCGCCACTGGTTCGGTTCACCAGGATCGACCCTGCCCCTGTGATTTATCGTGACACAGTCGCCCTCTCGCGGCATACCGTCTTTCTGCAGGTGGCGGGCGGTTCTGCCGTCCTGTCGCACGGCAGGGTCCTCGCCCTCTCGGGGCACCCGGCCGGGCGGGACACAGCCGGCGCGCACCGTCCCGGCCGGGAGAGACGACGGCCGTCACCCGATGCGCAGCGGATCGATCTGCACCCGCAGCGCGCCCTCACCACGGCGGGCACTGCGGGCGGCCTGCGCCTCGCGCAACGCCCGGCCGAGGGCGAGGCCCCGACCGCGCGGCACCCGGATCACCATGCGCTGCACCTCGTCCGGCTCGGGATCGTCGGCCCCGAACGGTAACCGCTCCCCCGGCGGCAACGGCACCGGACCGAGCACCTCCGCCTCCGGCGGCAGCGTCGCGGCGGCCAGCAGGTCGGCGACCGCGGCCGCGGTGCCGTCGACCGCGGCCATGTGCACCGCGGGCGGGAAACCGACCTCGGCGCGCTCGGCGAGCTGGGACTGCGCGTGCCCGATCGGGTCCCACCGCACCAGCGCCTGCACGGTGGGAATGCCGGAGTCGGCCACGACGACGACCTGGCCGCCGTCGGCGAAGGGCCGCACCAGCGACGACGCGGTGAGCCAGCGGCGCATCGTCTCCTCGGCGGCCCGCAGGTCCGCGCGGCCGAGCAGCGCCCACCCGTCGAGCAGCAGCGCCGCGCCGTACCCGCCGGCGGTGACGGGCTCGGCACCCACGGTGGCGACGACGAGCGCAGGCCCCTCCGGGGCGGTGGCCTTGACCTCCGCCCCGCCGGAGGTGACCACCGGGACACCGGGAAAGGCCCGGCCGAGTTCCTCCGCGGTGCGCCCGGCGCCGACCACGACGGCGCGCAGCGCGCGGGCGCCGCACGCGTGGCAACGATGGGTGGCGTCGGTGATGCCGCACCACCGGCAGGCGGGCGTCGCGGCGCCGTCCGGGCCGGCCGCCTGCGGCAACGCGAGCGGGCCGTTGCAGTGCCGGCAGCGGGCCGGGGTCCGGCACTTGGCGCACGCCAGCGCGGGCACGTAGCCGCGGCGTGGCACCTGCACCAGCACCCCCCGGTCGGCCTTCAGGGCGGCGCGGGCGGCGGCGAACGCGATGGCCGGCAGGCGGGCGGCGCGGGCGGCGGGATCGCGTGCGAGCGCCTGGTCGCTGTCGGCGAGCGCAGTGATCTTCGGAGCGCAGGCCCGGACGACGTCGCGGGGCGCGGAGAGGTCGTGGGCCCACCCGGCGTCGACGAGGGCCTGGGTCTCGGCGGTGCGGGCGTGCCCGGCCAGGACGACGGCGGCGCCGGCGGCGTGGGCCCGCAGCAGCGCCACCTCCCGCGCGTGCGGGTACGGCGCGCGCGGCTCGGAGTGCAGGTCGTCGCCGTCGTCCCACACCACGATCAGCCCGACGGCCGGGGTGGGGGCGAACACCGCGGCCCGGGTCCCGACGACGATGCGGGCGGTGCCGCGCAACGCGGCGAGCCAGCGCCGGTAGCGCACGGCCGGACCGAGCCCTGCGGCGAGCCCGACGACGCAGTCGGCGCCGGCGAGGTCGGTACAGGCCGCCACGACCCGGTCGAGGTCGCGCTGATCGGGTACCACGAGCACCGCGGCGTGCCCGGTGGCGGCGACCGACGCGGCGAGTTCGGCCAGGCGGCGGGGCCAGTCCTCCCCCGGCAGCGCCTGCCAGGCCGCGCGGGGGGTGCGGCCGGCGGCGAGGGCGTCGAGGAAGTTCTCGCCGTGCCGGTACCGGGCCCAGGCGGCCCGGTCGACCTCCGGCGCGGCGGGCGGTGCGGCGGGCGGCGGGTCCTCCGCCTCGACCCGCGCGTGCCGCGGCGGCACCGCCAGCCGCAGCACGTCGGCGCGGGTGCCGGCGTAGCGGGCGGCGACCGCGTCGGCGAGGGCGGCGATCTCCGGGGTCAGCACGACCTCCGGGGAGACGATCCGGTCGAGCCAGCCGAGCCGGCCGGTGTGCTCGCTGCTCGGGGCCCGGGCCAGCAGGAAGCCGTCGACGAGCCGGCCGGCGAACCGGACGCGCACCCGCACGCCCACCCGCGCCTCGGCATCGAGCTCACGCGGGATCAGATAGTCGAACTCGCGGTCGAGATGCGGCAGCGGCAGCAGCGGCAGGATCCGCGCCACCGGATCCGTCTCGGCGGCGGTCCTGTCGGTGGCCACCCGGACCCCTGACGGGGCGGGTTACAGACCGGCGGCGGCGCGCAGCTTCTCGGCCCGGTCGGTGTTCTCCCACGGCAGGTCGATGTCGGTGCGGCCGAAGTGCCCGTACGCGGCGGTCTGCGCGTAGATCGGACGCAGCAGGTCCAGGTCCCGGATGATCGCGCCGGGCCGCAGATCGAACACCTCGGTGATCGCCTGCTGGATCCGCGCCGGGTCGGTCTTCTCGGTGCCGAAGGTCTCGACGAACAGCCCCACCGGGGCGGCCTTGCCGATCGCGTACGCCACCTGCACCTCGAGCCGGCCGGCCAGGCCCGCTGCCACGGCGGTCTTGGCCACCCAGCGCATCGCGTAGGCCGCCGAGCGGTCCACCTTCGACGGGTCCTTGCCCGAGAACGCGCCGCCACCGTGACGGGCCATGCCGCCGTAGGTGTCGACGATGATCTTGCGGCCGGTCAGGCCCGCATCGCCCATCGGGCCGCCGAGCACGAACGACCCGGACGGGTTCACCAGCAGCCGCACCTCGGCGGTGTCGAGCCCGGCCAGGCTCGGATCCGCCAGCACCGCCTCGACGACGTGGGTGCGCAGATCCGGGGTGAGCAGGTTGTTCAGGTCGATGTCCGCCGCGTGCTGGGTGGAGATCACCACCGTGTCCAGCCGCACCGGCCGGTCACCGTCGTACTCGATGGTGACCTGGGTCTTGCCGTCCGGCCGCAGGTACGGCAGCACCCCGGTCTTGCGGACCTCGGTGAGCCGGCGCGAGAGCCGGTGCGCCAGCGCGATGGGCAGCGGCATCAGTTCCGGGGTGTCCGAGCAGGCGTAGCCGAACATCAGGCCCTGGTCGCCGGCGCCCTGCAGCGCCACCTCGTCGTCGGTGAGCACCCCGGAACGCGCCTCGTGCGAGACGTCGACGCCGCCGGCGATCTCCGGGGACTGCGCGCCGATGGCGATGTTCACCCCGCAGGAGTTGCCGTCGAAACCCTTCGAGGACGAGTCGTACCCGATCTCGAGGACCCGGTCGCGCACGATCTTCGGGATGTCCGCGTAGGCCGAGGTGGTGACCTCGCCGACCACGTGCACCTGCCCCGTGGTCACGAGGGTCTCGACCGCGACACGGGCGCGAGGGTCTTCGGTGAGCAGCGCGTCGAGGACGGAGTCGCTGATCGCGTCACAGATCTTGTCCGGGTGCCCCTCCGTCACGGACTCACTGGTGAAAAGCCGACCGCCGGTCTTGCTCACGGAACTCCCTCTCGACTGGTTGTGTCTAGCTCGAACGAACGAACTGATGTCAACGATATGGGCGACGCTACTGTTCCGGTCGCGCCGGCGCGAGACTTTCGCTCACGGGCGCGCCGCCCCGGGGGTCACGGGCGCGCCGCCCCGGGGGTCACGGGCGCGCCGCCCCGGGGGTCACGGGCGCGCCGCCCCGGGGGTCACGGACGTTCCGGCGCCAGCAGCGGCCGCAGTGCGTCGAGGACACGGCTGGCCATCAGCGCCTTGGAGCCGTGCGCGAGGGCGGTCTCGGAACCGTCCGCGGCCAGCAACCAGCCGTCGTTGTGGTCGACCTCGAACGCCTTCCCATCGCCGACGGCGTTCACGACCAGCAGGTCGCAGCCCTTGCGGGCCAGCTTGGCGCGGGCGTGGGTGAGGACGTCGCCCTCGGCGTCGCCCGTTTCGGCGGCGAAGCCGACGATGACGGTGCTCGCCGGCAGCGTGCCCTCGGTGCGGGCGGTCACCAGCCCGGCGAGGATGTCCTCGTTCTTGGTCAGCGCGATCGCGTCCGGCTCACCCCGGCCCTTCTTGATCTTGCTGGTGGCGAAGGTGGTGGGCCGGAAGTCGGCGACGGCCGCGGACATGACGACCGCATCGGCGCCGGCGGCGTGCTTGGTGACCGCGGCCTGCATCTGGGCGGCGGTCTGCACCCGCACCACGTCCACCGCGGCAGGGTCGGCCAGGCCGGCCACGGCCCCGGCGACGAGGGTGACGTCGGCGCCGCGCTGGGCGGCCAGCCGGGCGAGGGCGTAGCCCTGCTTGCCGGAGCTGCGGTTGCCGAGGAACCGGACCGGGTCCAGCGGTTCGCGGGTGCCGCCGGCGGAGACGACGATGCGCCGGCCGGTCAGGTCCCGCGGCAACGCGTCGGGCCGTTCGAGCAGCAGCGACGCCAGGCCGAAGATCTCGTCGGGCTCGGGCAGCCGGCCGGCGCCGGTGTCGTGCCCGGTGAGCCGGCCGGAGGCGGGCTCGACGACGACGACGCCGCGACGGCGCAGGGTGGCGACGTTGTCCACCGTCGCGGGGTGTTCCCACATCTCGGTGTGCATCGCCGGCGCGAACACGACCGGGCACCGCGCGGTGAGCAGCGTGGCGGTGAGCAGGTCGTCGGCGCGGCCGTGGGCGGCGCGGGCCATCAGGTCGGCGGTGGCGGGGGCGACGACGACGAGGTCGGCCTCCTGCCCGAGCCGCACGTGCGGCACCTGCGGCACGTCGGCGAACACGCCGGTGTGCACGGGGTTGCCGGACAGGGCCTCGAAAGTGGCGCGGCCGACGAACTCGAGCGCCGAGTCCGTCGGGATGACCCGTACGTGGTGTCCGCTCTCGGTGAAGGCGCGGATCAGCGCACAGGCCTTGTACGCGGCGATGCCGCCGCCGACGCCGATGACGACGCGGCGGCGCTGCCCGAATTCCGAGTGGTCCGCGGTGCCCGCGGCGCGCTGGCTCACTCGCCTTCGGCGTGCTCGAGCAGGTCTGCGTGGATCTCCCGCAGCGCGATCGACAGCGGCTTCTCCTGCAGGCCCGGCTCGACGAGCGGGCCGACGTACTCGAGAATGCCGTCGCCGAGCTGGTTGTAGTAGTCGTTGATCTGCCGGGCGCGCTTGGCCGCGTAGATCACCAGCGCGTACTTCGAGGAGGTGCGCTCGAGCAGCTCGTCGATGGGCGGGTTGGTGATGCCCAGCGGGGTGTCGTAGGCCGGCAGGTCGTGCCCGGCGGTGTCGGACACGGCTGCTTGGGTGCTGCTCACTCGGTATTCTCCTGTGTCGTTCCGGAGCTCTGGCGGGGTCCGGGGTTCGGGGTCGAGGCCGGGGATGTGGTGATCGGCCGCGGACGGTCGGCGGGATCGTCGCGGGGACCGACCAACAAGGATACCAATTCGTCGCACGCGCGGTCGACGTCCTCGTTCACGATCACCGTGTCGAACTCGTCGCGCGCGTCGAGTTCGGTCCGGGCGGTCTCGAGCCGGCGGCGGACGACCTCGTCCGATTCGGTGCCACGGCCGGTGAGTCGGGCGACCAGCACATCCCAGCTCGGCGGCGCCAGGAAGGCCAGCACGGCCTCCGGCATGGCGGCGCGCACGGACCGGGCGCCGGTGAGGTCCACCTCGACGAGCACGGGGCGTCCCGAGGCGAGCGCGTCCCGCACGGGCCCCGCGGGAGTGCCCGAGCGTTGCAGACCGCCGTGGATCTCGGCCCACTCGAGCAGGTCCCCGGACTCGATCATCCGATCGAAGTCGTCGCGGCTGACGAAGTGGTAGTCCACCCCGTTCACCTCGCCGGGCCGGGGATCGCGGGTGGTGGCCGACACGCTGAACAGCAGGTCGGGCACCCGGCTGCGGAGCCGGCGGACAACGGTCGACTTCCCGACGGCGGAGGGGCCGGCCAGCACCACCAGCCGGCCCCTCCGCGTCGTGGAACCGCTGTCCGACACGGTGTGTGCGTCAGCTACCACCGGTCGCTCAGGCGTCGAAGTCGAACCTGGCGAGCAGCGCCTTGCGCTGACGGTCGCCCAGGCCGCGCAGGCGACGCGTCGGGGCGATCTCGAGCTCGGTCATGATTTCCTGCGCCTTGACCTTGCCCACCTTCGGCAGGGCCTCGAGCAGGGCGGACACCTTCATCTTGCCGAGGATCTCGTCGTTCTCGGCATCGGCCAGGACCTGCTTGAGGTCGGTGCCGCCGCGCTTCAGGCGGTCCTTGAGCTCAGCCCGGGCGCGACGGGCAGCAGCCGCCTTCTCCAGAGCAGCGGCGCGCTGCTCGTCGGTCAGCTGGGGAAGGGCCACGGTTCCTCCGTCTCATCGTTGGCAAACAGTCTCATCCGCCGGTTAACCAGCGGCGATAGCGACCGTACTCACGCCGGACGACGATTGCGAACCCACCCCCCGCCGTTTCGGCTCGAAAACACGTGCGGTAGTGCGCCCGGATCGCCGTCCCCGACCCGGTCCGGCCGGGCCCCGCGGGCACCGTCCACCACCTCGGCGAACACGGCATCACCGCAGGTAGAGGCGCTGCGCTCGGCGTGGCGGGCCGGTGCGGGCGTCCGCCTGCGAGGCGACGCCGACGCCGGCTCGTCCCGGCCGGAAACGGATCGGAAAAATTTCCGCGCGCGAGCGTGTCGGGGCGCTCCCACCTGCGTCGGAACGGACATTCGACCCGGATCCGGGAATCGGATCCGGGCCGAGCCGGAGGTGGCGGTGCGGGGCCGGTCAGGCCCGCAGAAAGGCGAACGAGTCCACGGTGCGGGCCACGGCGCCGCGCAGCGCCGCGACCGTCGGGCCCGCCCGCAGCACCTCGCGAGAGACGTTCGGCACGACGGCGTCGAGGTGCTCGCCCGCCAGACGGCGCACGTCGTCGGCGGTGCCGCCCTGGGCGCCCACGCCGGGCATCAGGATCGGCCCGTGCAGCGCGCTCAGGTCCGGCGCCCGGGTGAGGGTCGCCCCGACGACGACACCCACCGAGCCGAGGGTGTCGGCGCCGGCGTTGCGGGCCGCGGCCTCGTCGACCATCACCTGCGCGACGCTGCGCCCGTCGGAGACGCGCGCGTGCTGCACCTGCGCCCCCTCCGGGTTGGAGGTGGCCGCGAGGACGAACACCCCGCGCCCGTCGGCGGTGCGGCGCAGCGCCGGCTCGAGCGACCCGAACCCCAGGTACGGCGAGACGGTGACCGCGTCGGACCCGAGTGGGGACGCGTCGGTCAGCCACGTGCGGGCGTAGGCGTCCATCGTCGAACCGATGTCGCCGCGCTTGGCGTCCGCGAGGACGAGGGTGCCGGTGCCCCGCAGCGCCGCGACGGTGCGTTCGAGCACCGCGATGCCCGCGGAACCGAACGCCTCGAAGAACGCGACCTGCGGCTTGACCACGGCCACCTGCCCGGCGAAGGCGTCGACGCACGCCTCCGCGAACCGCTCGAGACCCGCGACGTCGACCGTCAGCCCCCAGTCGGTGAGCAGTTCCGGGTGCGGGTCGATGCCGACGCACAGCGGCCCGCGCTCGGCGAGGGCCGCGTGCAGGCGCTGCCCGAACGTCGTCACGACGCCGGGCCCGTGGTGCCGTCGGGCAGGCCGCCGACGCCGGCGGATTCCGCCGCCGCGTCCTCGCGGAGCCCGGCGTGCATCTCCTGCAGCGAGCGGACCCCGATGTCGCCACGGATGGCGGCCTCGATGCCCTGGACGGCCGCGGAGGCACCCTGCACGGTGGTGATGCACGGGATGTTCGCGGCGACGGCGGCGGTGCGGATCTCGTAGCCGTCGATGCGCGGCCCGGAATTGCCCCACGGGGTGTTGATCACCATGTCGACCTCGCCGGCGCGGATCTTCTCGACGATGGTGTGTGCCCCCTCGGGCCGCTCCTCCTCCGACACCTTGTACACGTGCTCGCACGGGATGCCGTTGCGGCGCAGCACCTCCGCGGTGCCGATCGTGGCGAGCACCCGGAAGCCGAGGTCGGCGAGCCGCTTGACGGGGAAGATCAGCGACCGCTTGTCCTTGTTGGCGACCGAGACGAACACCGAGCCGGAGGTGGGCAGCGACCCGTAGGCGGCGGTCTGGCTCTTGGCGAACGCGGTGCCGAAGTCGTCGTCGATGCCCATGACCTCGCCGGTGGACTTCATCTCCGGGCTGAGCAGCGAGTCGATGCCGGTGCCGTCGGCGCGGCGGAACCGGTTGAACGGCAGCACCGCCTCCTTCACCGCGACGGGAGCGTCGGCCGGGGCGTGCCCGCCGTCGCCGTGGGCGGGCAGAATGCCCTCGGCGCGCAAGTCGGCGATGGTTTCGCCCATCATGACCCGGGCGCAGGCCTTGGCGAGCTGCACCGCGGTGGCCTTCGAGACGAACGGCACGGTGCGGGAGGCGCGCGGGTTGGCCTCGAGCACGTAGAGGATGTCGTCCTTGAGGGCGTACTGCACGTTGAGCAGGCCCTTGACGCCGATGCCGCGCGCGAGGGCCTCGGTGGAGCGGCGCACGTTCTCGAGATCGGAGCGGCCGAGGGTGATCGGCGGCAGCGCACACGACGAGTCGCCGGAGTGGATGCCGGCCTCCTCGATGTGCTCCATGATGCCGCCGATGTAGACGTCGGTGCCGTCGCACAGAGCGTCGACGTCGATCTCGACCGCGTCGTCGAGGAAGCGGTCGACCAGCACCGGGCGGTCCTCGGAGATCTCGGTGGCGCGGGAGATGTAGTTCTCGAGCGCCGTCTCGTCGTAGACGATCTCCATGCCGCGCCCGCCGAGCACGTAGGACGGGCGGACCAGCACCGGGTAGCCGATGCCGGCGGCGATCTCACGGGCGCCCTCGAAGGTGGTGGCGGTGCCGAACTTCGGCGCCGGCAGGCCCGCCTCGGTGAGCACCCGGCCGAACTCGCCACGGTCCTCGGCCAGATCGATGGCCTCCGGGCTGGTGCCGACGATCGGCACCCCGGCAGCCTTCAGCCGCCGCGCGAGCCCGAGCGGGGTCTGGCCGCCGAGCTGGACGATGACGCCGGCGACGGTGCCGGACTGCGACTCGGCCCGGTACACCTCGAGGACGTCCTCGAAGGTGAGCGGCTCGAAGTAGAGGCGGTCGGCGGTGTCGTAGTCGGTCGAGACCGTCTCGGGGTTGCAGTTGACCATGACGGTCTCGTAGCCGGCCTGCGACAGGGTCAGGGCAGCGTGCACGCACGAGTAGTCGAACTCGATGCCCTGGCCGATGCGGTTGGGGCCCGAGCCGAGGATGAGCACCTTCGGCCGCTCGTGCTGCTCGGCGACCTCGGTCTCGGCGTCCGGGTCGAGCTCGTACGTCGAGTAGTGGTACGGGGTCCTGGCCTCGAACTCGGCGGCGCAGGTGTCGACGGTCTTGTACACCGGGTGCACGCCGAGCTGCTCGCGCAGGGCACGCACCGCGTCCTCGTCGCCGAGTTCGGGGCGCAGCGCCGCGAGCTGCCGGTCGGAGAAACCGTGGTGCTTGGCGAAGCGCAGTTCCCGCGCACCGAACGTCCCGGCGGCGCGCACCTTCTCCCCCAGCTCGACGATCTGCTGGATCTGGTCGAGGAACCACGGGTCGATCTTGGTGGCGTCGAACAGCTGCTCGACGGTGGCGCCGAGCTCGAAGGCCTTGGCGATGCCGTAGAAGCGGCCGTCGTGCGGGACCTTCAGCTCCTCGAGCAGGCTTCCGAGATCTTCCGTCTCGACCTCGGGGCCGGTCCAGAACCCGGACCGCTTGGTCTCGAGCGACCGCAGGACCTTGCCGAACGCCTCGGTGAAGTTGCGGCCGATGGACATGGCCTCACCCACCGACTTCATGGTGGTGGTCAGGGTGCCGTCGGCGCCGGGGAACTTCTCGAACGCGAACCGCGGGGCCTTGACGACGACGTAGTCGAGCGTCGGCTCGAAACAGGCCGGCGTCTCCCTGGTGATGTCGTTGACGATCTCGTCGAGGGTGTAGCCGATGGCGAGCTTGGCGGCCATCTTCGCGATCGGGTAGCCGGTGGCCTTCGACGCCAGCGCGGACGAGCGCGACACGCGCGGGTTCATCTCGATCACCACGAGGCGACCGTCGCGCGGATCCATCGCGAACTGGATGTTGCAACCGCCGGTGTCGACGCCGACCTCGCGCAGGATCGCGATCGACAGGTCGCGCATCTCCTGGTACTCGCGGTCGGTCAGGGTCATCGCCGGCGCGACGGTGACCGAGTCGCCGGTGTGGACGCCGACCGGGTCGACGTTCTCGATCGAGCAGACGATCACGACGTTGTCGCGGCCGTCGCGCATGAGCTCGAGCTCGTACTCCTTCCAGCCGAGGATGGACTCCTCGATGAGCACGTTCGCGGTCGGCGAGGCGGCGAGGCCGCCGCCGGCGATGCGCTCGAGATCGGCCTCGTCGTAGGCCATGCCGGAGCCGAGGCCGCCCATGGTGAACGACGGGCGCACCACGACGGGGTAGCCGAGTTCGGCGACGGTGTCGCGCACCTCGTCCATCGTGTAGCAGACCCGCGAGCGCGCGGACTCGCCCCCGCACTTGGCGACGATGTCCTTGAACTTCTGCCGGTCCTCGCCGCGCTGGATGGCGTCGAAGTCGGCGCCGATGAGCTCGACGTCGTACTTGGCGAGGATGCCCTGCTCGTGCAGGGCGACTGCGGTGTTGAGCGCGGTCTGCCCGCCCAGGGTGGCCAGCACCGCGTCGATCGGGGTGCCCTTGGCCTGCTCGGCGGCGATGACCTTCTCGACGAACTCGGCGGTGATCGGCTCGACGTAGGTGGAGTCGGCGAACTCCGGGTCGGTCATGATCGTCGCCGGGTTGGAGTTGACGAGGGAGACCCGCAGGCCCTCCTCGCGCAGCACCCGGCACGCCTGCGTGCCGGAGTAGTCGAACTCGCAGGCCTGGCCGATGACGATCGGGCCGGAGCCGATGACGAGGATGTGGGAGAGATCGGTACGGCGTGGCATTTAGTTCTTCTCTCCCTCGAGCATGCTGGTGAACCGGTCGAACAGGTAGGAGGCGTCGTGCGGGCCGGCCGCCGCCTCGGGGTGGTACTGCACGGAGAAGGCGGACCCGTCGAGCAGGCGCACGCCCTCGACGGCGCCGTCGTTGGCGCAGGTGTGGCTGATCACGGCCCGGCCGTAGGGCGTGTCGAACTCCTGCCCCGCTTCGCCCTCGAGCGCGAAGCCGTGGTTCTGGGCGGTGATGGCGATGCGGCCGGTCTCGTGCTCGATCACGGGGATGTTGATGCCGCGGTGGCCGAACTTCATCTTGTAGGTGCCCAGGCCGAGGGCGCGGCCGAGGATCTGGTTGCCGAAACAGATGCCGAACAGCGGCAGTCCCTGCCCGAGCACCTCCTTGGTCAGGTGCACCGCGCCGTCCGCGGTGGCCGGGTCGCCGGGGCCGTTCGAGAGGAAGACCCCGTCGGCCTTCAGGTCCAGGATGTCGTGCAGCGTCGCGGTGGACGGCAGCACGTGCACGCGCATGCCGCGCTGGGCGAACATCCGCGGGGTGTTGGTCTTGATCCCGAGGTCGATCGCGGCGACGGTGAAGCGGGCCTCGCCGTCGGGCTCGACGACGTAGCCGCTCGTGGTGGTGACCTCACCGGCCAGGTCGGCGCCGAGCATCGACGGCTGGCTCCGCACCCGATCCAGCAGGGTCTGCTCGTCGGCGAGGGCATCACCGGAGAAGACGCCCGCCCGCATCGAGCCGCGGGTGCGCAGGTGCCGCACCAGGGCACGGGTGTCGATCCCGGCGATGCCGACGATGTGCTGCCGCTCGAGCTCGTCCTGCAGGGAGCCGGACGCGCGCCAGCTCGAGGTGCGGCGCGCCGGGTCGCGCACGACGTAGCCGGCGACCCAGATCTTCGCGCCGGCGGGGTCACCGGTGGGCCCGACGGACTCGTTGTCCTCGGTGTTCCACCCGGTGTTGCCGATCTGCGGGGCCGTGGAGACCACGATCTGCCGGTGGTAGCTCGGGTCGGTGAGGGTCTCCTGGTAGCCGGTCATGCCGGTGCTGAACACGGCCTCGCCGAGGGTCTGCCCCACCGCACCGAAGACGGTGCCGCGGAACGTGCGCCCGTCCTCGAGCACCAGGATCGCGGTGTCCGTGTCGAAGTTGTTGCCGCTCATGCGTTCTCTCCGTTCTGCTCGACCTCACCGGAGCTCGCCGCATCAGCCGAAATCTCGCGTACCGTCGTCGCTGTACCAGCCGTCCAGGCTGTCGTCCTAGCTTTCACTGTCCCGGTAATTCTCGTTCGTCTCCTGCACCCACAGGGGGTAGATGGTCTTGTCGTCGCCGCGGAATCCCGTGTCGATCTCGGTGCCGGAGGGCAGCTGCCAGCGGATCACCAGCACACCGTCCTTGGTCATCACCTTCCCGGCGAGGCCCCGTTCGGTGCGGATCGCCCGGATCGAGTCCTGCGGGATCCAGATCGGCGAGGCGCCGTCGCGTTCGAGCAGCACTCCGGCGCGGTAGCGGCTGAGCTCGCCGGCCGCGCGGTGGCCGAGGTCGCCGACGGCGATCCGGTCCTGCCAGCTCGGCGCGAGGGTGCTGCCCACGTACAGGCCTGTGCTCGGGGCCACCAGCTGCTCCCCCAGCTCGGCCGGCACCGGCGGGAGGGCACCGACGGCATCGGCCTGGCGTCGGCCGCGGCCGCGCCAGCCCTTCCACATCAGCAGGGCCAGCACCACCCACAGGGCGACGAAGCCGAGTGTGAGCAACACGCGGTCCATCACCGCACCCCGCTTCCGGTGGCCGGCCGGACCGTGCCGTCGAGCGCGGTGATCCGGCCGCGCAGCACGGTCGCGACGACCTTGCCGGGCAGGGTCATCGCCTCGTACGGCGTGTTGTGCGCGACCGAGGCCAGCTCCGGTCCGCGCACCGTCCACTCGGCGTCGGGGTCGACGAGCACCACGTTGGCCGGCTCCCCCACCTCGAGGGGCCGCCCCTGGTCGTCGAGGCCGACGATCTCGGCGGGCCGTTCGCTCATCACCTTCGCGACGCCGCGCCAGTCCAGCAGCCCGGGGCGGACCATCGTCTCGACGACGATCGACAGGGCCGTCTCGAGGCCGAGCATGCCGGGACGGGCCTGGGAGAACTCGCAGCACTTGTCCTGCTCGGCGTGCGGGGCGTGGTCGGTGGCGACGCAGTCGAGCACGCCCTCGGCCAGGCCGCGGCGCAGCGCCTCGACGTCGGAGCGCTCACGCAGCGGCGGGTTGACGCGGTTGACGCCGTCGTAGGTCTCGAGCCGCGAATCGTCCAGCAGGAGGTGGTGCGGGGTGACCTCGGCGGTGATCGGGATCCCTTGCGCCTTGGCCCATTTCACCAGCTCGACGGTGCCGGCGGTGGAGGCGTGGCAGATGTGCACGCGGGCTCCGGCGTCCCGGGCGAGCAGGGCGTCGCGCGCGACGATGGACTCCTCGGCCGCGCGCGGCCAGCCGGCCAGGCCGAGGCGCGCCGCGGTGGGGCCCTCGTGGGCGACGGCTCCGGCGGTCAGCCGCGGTTCCTCGGCGTGCTGGGCGATGAGGACCCCGAGCGAACTCGAGTACTCGAGCGCCCGGCGCATGATGAGCGGATCGTACACGCAGTGCCCGTCGTCGGAGAACATCCGGACGCGGCCAACGCCGGCGGCCATGGTGCCCATCTCCGCGAGCTGCTTGCCCGCGAGGCCGACGGTGACGGCGCCGACGGGGTGCACATCGACGAGGCCGACCTCCTGCCCGCGCCGCCACACGTGGTCGGTGACGACGACGGAGTCCGCGACGGGGTCGGTGTTGGCCATCGCGAACACCGCGGTGTAGCCGCCGAGCGCCGCCGCGGCGGATCCGGTGTCGATGGTCTCGGTGTCCTCGCGGCCGGGCTCGCGCAGGTGCGAGTGCAGGTCGACGAAGCCGGGCAGCAGGACCCGTCCGGCGCCGTCGATCACCTCGGCGTCGGAGCCGGCATCGAGGTCGGTCCCGATCCCGAGGATCTGCTCGTCGCCGAGCAGCACGTCGGTCGGCGCGCCCTCCCCGTAGACGAGCACGTTGCGGATGAGCACCTGCGGCGACACCGAATCTTCTCCTGTCCCAGTGTTCTTCGTATCCTGCGCGGCTGCGCGGTCCGCGTGCGAGCCGGTCATGCGATCGCGCTCTCCGTGCCGACGAGCAGACGGAACAGCACGGCCATGCGCACGTGCACGCCGTTGCTCACCTGCTGCAGCACCGCGGTCTGCGGGGCGTCGGCGACCGCGGAGGCGATCTCCATGCCGCGCAGCATCGGACCGGGGTGCAGCACCACGGCGTGCTCGCCGAGCATCGCCAGCCGCTTCTCCGACAACCCGTATCCGATCGAGTACTCGCGCGCCGACGGGAAGAACCCGCCGTTCATGCGTTCGGCCTGCACCCGCAGCATGAGCACCGCGTCGAGGCCGGGCAGTTCGGCGTCGAGCGAGTGCGACACGGTCACCGGCCAGGTCTCCACGCCCACCGGCAGCAGCGTGCGGGGCGCGACCAGCACCACTTCGGCGCCGAGCGTGGACAGCAGCAGCGCGTTGGAGCGGGCGACACGGCTGTGCAGGATGTCGCCGACGATCCCGATGCGCCGGCCGGCGATCGACCCGAGCCGCTGCCGGAGGGTCAGCGCGTCGAGCAGGGCCTGCGTGGGGTGTTCGTGGGTGCCGTCGCCGGCGTTGATCACCGCCGGCCCGCCGCCGTTGCCGTCGCCGGTCCAGTCGGCGATGCGGTGCGCGGCGCCCGAGGCGGGGTGCCGCACGATCAACGCGTCCGCGCCGGCGGCGTGCAGGGTCAGCGCGGTGTCGCGCAGCGATTCGCCCTTGGCGACCGACGAGCTCGAGGCGCTGACGTTGATCACGTCCGCGCTCATCCACTTGCCGGCGACCTCGAACGAGACCCGGGTGCGGGTGGAGTTCTCGAAGAACACCGTCATCACGGTGCGGCCCCGCAGGGTCGGCAGCTTGCGCACCTCACGGCCGAGCAGCGCCTGCTCGAACCGTTCGGCCTCGTCGAGAAGCTCGGTCGCGGACGCCTCGGTCAGGTCCGCGATGGAGAGCAGGTGCTTCACGAAATCTTGCCTCCGGAGATCACCACGGCGTCGCGGTCGTCCTGCTCGGTGAGCAGGACCCGCACGTCCTCGGCGCGGGCGGTGGGGACATTCTTGCCGACGTAGTCGGCGCGCAGCGGCAGTTCGCGGTGGCCGCGGTCGACCAGGACGGCGAGCTGCACGGCGCGGGGCCGGCCGAGGTCGCGCAGGGCGTCGAGCGCCGCGCGCACCGAGCGGCCGGAGAACAGGACGTCGTCGACGAGGACGACGAGGGCGTCCTCGACGCCGCCTTCGGGCACCGACGTGCGCTCGAGCGGCCGGTGCGGCTTGGTGCGCAGGTCGTCGCGGTAGAGGGTGATGTCGAGGGAGCCGACGGGCACGGTCACCCCGGAGAACTCGGCGATGCGTTCGGCGAGCCGGTGCGCGAGGGTGGTGCCGCGGGTGGGGATACCGACGAGGACGACGCGGGGGGCCTCGCCCTCGGGGGCGTCGAGCGCGGTCTTCTCGATGATCTGGTGCGCGATGCGGGCGACGGTGCGGCCGACGTCGGCTGCGGAGAGCAATTCGCGGGCCGGACCGGGCGTGGATACCGGCGACCCGTCTTCGGACATGGCCATACTGCGACCTCCTTCTCCGCCTCGCTGGACGGATCGTTAAAGGATGCCTGACGGTGCATCAGCCTAGCAGCGGCCGGTGACCCCCAGACACGGGTGCGGGGTGAGGCGTGCCACAGGCCGCCGTCCCGGTAGCGACGAGCGGGCCCGGCCGGCGACTTCCGTCCCCGGCCGGGCCCGCTCACGTTGCGATGTCAGGGCCGCTCGGACTCCCGCTGCTCGGCCGGCTCGGCGGCGCGCGACGAGGTGGCCGCCGCGGCGGCACGGACCTGGTCGGCGAGCGCCACGATCTGGCCGAGGATGCCGTTGACGAAGGCGGGCGAGTCGTCGGTGGACAGCTGCTTGGCCAGTTCGACGGCCTCGTCGACGGCCACCACCGGCGGCACGTCGGAGGCGTGGAACAGCTCCCACACCGAGATGCGCAGGATCGCCCGGTCCACGGCGGGCAGCCGCTCGAGCGTCCAGTCGTGCAGGTGCTCGGCGATCACCTGGTCGAGCTCGTCGAGATGCTCCGCCACGCCGCGCACGACGGTCTGCGTGTACGGCGGCACCTGGGCGACCTGGTCGTCGGTGACGGCGAGCGCGATGCGGTCGGCCGCGAGACCGACCGGGTCGATGTCGCGGGCTTCGGCCTCGAACAGCAGGTCGACGGCACGCTTACGCGCCTTGTGCCGGGCTCCGAGTTTCTTCTGCGTACCGGACACTCAGGAATTCACTCGCCCGAGGTAGCTGCCGTCACGCGAATCGACCTTGAGCTTGTCGCCGGTGTTGATGAACAGCGGGACCTGGATCTCGGCGCCGGTCTCGAGGGTCGCCGGCTTGGTGCCCCCGGTGGAGCGGTCGCCCTGCAGGCCGGGATCGGTGTGGGTGACCTCGAGTTCGACGGTGACCGGCAGTTCGACGAACAGCGGGGTGCCCTCGTGGGTGGCCACCTGCACCTGCATGTTCTCGAGCAGGAACTTCGCGCCGTCGCCCAGGGTCTCCTCGTTGATGGAGATCTGGTCGTAGGTCTCGCCGTCCATGAACACGTAGTCGGTGCCGTCGTGGTACAGGTACGTCATGTCGCGGCGGTCCACGGTGGCGGTCTCGACCTTCACCCCGGCGTTCCAGGTCTTGTCGACGGTCTTGCCGGAGAGCACGTTCTTGATCTTCGTACGGACGAACGCCGGCCCCTTGCCGGGCTTGACGTGCTGGAACTCGATGATCTGCCACAGCTGACCATCGATCTTCAGCACGAGCCCGTTCTTGAAATCGCTGGTATCGGCCACTTGGTTTCGCGTCTCCTAGAGTCGAGGTACCGCCCTCATACGACGGTCAATGTCTTGTCGGTGAGTGTGAGCAGCTCCGGTCCCTGCTCACGCACCACGAGCGTGTCCTCGATCCGCACGCCTCCGCGCCCGGAGAAGTACACGCCCGGTTCGACGGTCACCGCCGCACCGCAGGCAAGTGTACCGGTCGCCGCCTGGCCGATTCCGGGTGCTTCGTGGATCTCCAGACCGACCCCGTGGCCGAGTCCGTGCAGGAACAGATCACCGTGCCCGGCGTCGGCGATGACGCCGCGGGCCGCGGCGTCCACGGCGGCCAGGTCGACGCCCGGCACGAGCGCCGCCCGCCCGGCCGCCTGGGCGCGCGCGACGAGGTCGTACACCTCCCGCTGCCAGTCGGCGGCCCGCGCGAGGACGTAGGTGCGGGTCATGTCGGAGTGGTATCCCCCGACCTGCGCGCCGAAGTCGAGCTTGACGAAGTCCCCGGCGGCGAGCACCGCGTCGGTGGGCCGGTGGTGCGGCACAGCCGAGTTCGCCCCGGTCGCGACGATCGTCTCGAAGGAGATGCCGTCGGCGCCGTGGTCGAGCATGCGGGCCTCGAGATCGCGGCCGACCTGCCGTTCGGTGCGGCCCGGGCGCAGCCCGCCGGCGGCGACGAGGTCGGCCAGCGCCCGGTCCGCGGCGGCGCACGCCGCCTTCAGCAGCCCGACCTCGTGTTCGTCCTTGACCATGCGCAACTGCTCGACCAGCCGGGGCGCGGGCGTGAGGGTGAGCGGGCTGTCCAGCCCCGCCCAGCGCACGTGCTGTTCGACGGTGACGATGTGGCTCTCGAAGCCCCACCGGGCCGGCGTGGCCGCGGAACCGACCAGGTGATCGGCGCTGGCGCGGGCGATCCGGGCCCGCAGGTCGGGCACCTGCGCGGCGATCTGGGTGAGGTAGCGGCCGTCGGTGCACACGACGGTGCGGGACTCGTCGGCGTCGTCGTCGGCGGTGACGAGCAGCGCGGCGTTCGAACCGGTGAAGCCGGTGAGGTAGCGGATGTTGAGCAGGTCCGTCACCAGGAGCGCATCGAGGTCCCGGTCGGCGAGCAGCCGGCGCAGCGCGGCGCGGCGGGAGGCGTGATCGGCGGGCATGGGCTCAACGTACTCCCGGGGCGGCGGCCGGAACGGCCGCCGCCCGGGCGGTGACGACGAAGGGCAGGACGACGAAGGGCAGGACGATGAGGAGCGGAGACCATGTGGGGCGGAACACACTTCCGCCGATCCAGACGTTACTCTGAGGTACATGAAACCCTGGTTGCTTCGCGGGCTCGGCCTGACCCTCGTGCACGTGCTCGTGCGGGTCCTGCTGGGGGCCGCCCTGGTGCAATGGCCGCTGCAAGGCTCGGTGCTGCGGATGGTCGCGCTGGCCGTCGTCGTGCTCGCCGCGATCGTGTGGGCCGGGCTCGACGGGATCCGCGACCAGCGGGCGCACCCGCAGTCGGAGGACGGTGCGGACCTGACGATGCTGTGGCTGAAGGCGGCGGCGGTCACCGGCCTCGTCGCCGGCCTGCTCACCTGGCTGATCGACACGGTCAGCCCGATCCAGGTCGGGGTCAAGTCGCTGTTCTTCGAACTGACCTCGGGTGCGGCGTTCACCGTGCTGCTGGTGTACGTCCCCGCGACGGCCGCGGTGATGCTCGGGCGGTTCCTGGTGCGCCGGGAGCAGCGCAAGTCCGCGCCGAAGGCGAAGCCCGACGCCGGGCCGGCGCCGGTCGGGGCGGCCGCGGCGCCGGATCCGGGGTGGCGCGACGACGACGCCCCGACCGAGGTGTTCGAGCGGATCGATCCGGACCGCCGCCCCTAGCGTCTCCCGATCGGACCGGGCCGGTTGCGGAATCGGGTCCGTGGCCGGAGGTCGGCAGGTACCGTTCCGCCCATGGCCGGACGCGGGGCGCGCGGTACCCACGGACGCCGGCGGACGGCGCTGGTCGTCGCGGGCGCGGGCGCGCGCGGTGCCTATCAGGCCGGGGCGATCACCTCCCTGCTTCCCCGGATGACGCGGCACGGCGCAGCGCCCGCGATCCTCGTCGGGACCAGCGCGGGCGCGATCAACGTGCTCGGGCTCGCCGCGTTTGCCGACGAGGGACTGCCCACGGCCGCGGAACGGGTCGTGGACCTGTGGACCGGGGTGGGCTCGTCCGACGTGTACTCGTCGGTGCACAGCCTTCTCGGCACCGGCGCGGCCTTCCTGGGCCAGGCGATCGGCTTTCCCCGCACGCGTCTCGTCAGCCTGCTCGATACGACCCCGATCCGGGGAACCCTGCAGCGCCTCGTCCCGTGGACCCGGCTGCACGAGAACATCCGGGCCGGGTTGGTGGACGCGGTCGCCGTCGCGACGACGTCCGTGGCCACCGGCGGGACGGTGGTGTTCGTGGAGAAGAACGATTCGGTGCGCCTGCCCGAGTACGACATCCGCCGCAACATCAGCTACGTCGAGACGACGCTGACCGTCGACCACCTGCTGGCCTCCTCGGCGGTCCCGATCCTGTTCCGGCCCATCCACGTCACCGACCGATGCGCCCCGCAGCGCTCCGGCTGGTACATCGACGGCGGACTGCTGCTCAACACCCCGATCAAACCCGCGCTGCTGCTGGGCGCGAACGACGTCGGCGTCGTGGCGACGCAGCCGCGGGTGTGGCCCCCGCCGGTCGCGGCGCGCACCGGGAGGCACCGGCCGGCGCCTCCCGACGTGGCCGGCGTCGCGGCCCTGGCACTGCGCGCGATGCTCGGCTACCGGATGATCGAGGATCTGCACACGCTCGAATTCCGCAACGCACGGATCGCGCAGACCCGCGCGGTGTCCCCGACCGACCGTCCCATCGGGATCGACTTCGCCGGCCCACCACCGGGCCAGGCCGGCCGGATCGCCGAGATCGCGGAGGACGTGGTGCGTCGCCGGCCCGCCGTGCGCCGGTTCCTGCGCAACCCCGCGCCGTCCGTCGTCGCGCGGCTGGTCGGCGGCGATGACGAGGATCGCGGAGACCTGCTCAGCTTCCTGCTGTTCGACCCGGAGTTCACCTCCGCGATCGCCGACCTGGGCCGGGAACACGGCGCCGAACCGAGCTCCGCGCCGGCCGTGGAGGGCATCCGGGCGTGATCCGCGCCCGGGCCGGAATCGGACGGGACGGGCGGAACGGACCGATTATGCGAGGAGTCGTGTCACACGACGTGCCGGTGGTGTAATTGTGAAGCATCGGGATCGAGAATCGGGAGCAGGCGAGGGAAAGCCGCTCGCCCGATCGGACGCACCGAGGGGGATTGCGATGGCCGACTTCGATCGATGGCCGACCGACCTGCTCGCCGAGTTCGTGGCCGACCTCGAACTGGGCCGCACCCCTGCCCTCCCGGTCGGCGTCGAGACCGCCGCGCGCGAGGAACTGGCCCACCGGAGCCTCGACGGCGGATGAGACCGATCCTCGGCAGAGTCCCCACGCGCAGCGACCGCCCCAGCACCGCCCCGTCCGCGACCCGGATGCCGGGCAGGCGGAGCCGCCCGGTCGGATCCCCCTGCCGCGATGCGATCACCGAAAATCAATCCGACTGGCGCCCAATACATTTAGAGTAGGGAACCATGGGAGAGCGCGCTCCGGTATGCCCCGACGGGAAGACGGCCCCGAACGGCTCGGACGAGGGTGGGCCTTGGTGCTCCCGGACCGGTGGTGAACCGCAGCTGGGACGACTGCTCGGGGCGATCCTGCCGCTGACGCACCCCGCCGGCCTGTGGTCCACGACGTGGGGCCTCGCGAAGGGCTCGTGCAGCGCCGCCGCCAAGGTGGTGCGCGGACGAGTGCTCGGTCGCCGCCACCCGGGCACCCCCGAGGCGGCCGACCCCGTCCTGCCCGCGAGCTGGTGGCCCGACGACCTCGACATCGAGGCGGCGGCCAGGAAGTGCCCGGGGGTGGATCTGTACGCGGTGACCGTCGACTTCGTCGACCGCCACCACGGGTTCGCGCTGTCGATGCTGGGCGGCATCCCGTCCTGGACCGCCGCCTGGTATTCCCGCGTGGGCGTCGCCTACCTGCACGCCCACCGGCTCTCCCATCCCGTCCGGGACAACCGGGGCCGCCGCGGAACGCCCGTGCCGTCGCGTGCCGGCCGTCCCGGCCTGCAGGTCGTGCGCGGCGCCGAGTAGTCGCAGCGTTACATCGCCTGAAACCGCTATCATCGCCGTATGACGATCAATCGCGACGGTGGTGCGGTCCGGACGTCGACCGGGCCGGTGTCGGACCTCGACGCCGCGGTGGCGCTGTTCCACAGCCTCTCGGACGGCACCCGATTGGCGATCGTGCGACGGCTCGCCGAGGGTGAGGCGCGGGTGGCGGACCTCGTCGGTGAGCTGCGGTTGGCGCAGTCGACGGTCTCTGCGCACATGGCGTGCCTGCGGGACTGCAACCTCGTCGAGGGCCGCCCCCAGGGCCGGCAGGTGTTCTACTCGCTGACCCGACCCGAGTTGATGGATCTGCTCGCCTCGGCCGAGACGTTGCTGGCCGCGACCGGGAACGCGGTCGCGTTGTGCCCGAACTACGGCACCGGCACCGGGAGCGCGTCGTGAGCGACGCCTGCGGTTGCGGCCACGCCGAACCCCGCCTCCCCGGCGAGGACGAGGACGCGCCCGAGAAGTTGTGGCAGATCACGGAGATCCGGGCGGCCGCCGCCGCGGGGGTCCTGCTGGTGGCGGCCCTGATCGTCCGTGTCGGCGGCGGACCCGACGCTCTCGGTGTGGGACTCGAGGCGGTGGCCTTGATCGTCGCCGGCTACACCTTCGTCCCCGCCACGCTCGAACGCCTGGCCAGGGGCGGGATCGGCGTCGGGACCCTGATGACGATCGCGGCCCTCGGCGCCGTGCTGCTCGGTGAGGTCGGCGAGGCCGCGATGCTCGCGTTCCTGTTCGCGATCAGCGAGGGACTCGAGGAGTACGCCGTCACCCGCACCCGCCGTGGCCTGCGCGCACTGCTGTCCCTGGTCCCGGACACCGCCACGGTGCTGCGCGACGGTCGCGAGCAGACCGTTCCGCCTGCCGACCTCGCGCTCGGCGAGGTCATGATCGTCAAACCCGGGGAGCGGATCGCCACCGACGGGATCGTCCGATCCGGGCGCACCGCCCCGGATACCTCCGCCGTCACCGGGGAATCGATGCCCGTCGAGGCCGGTCCGGGCGACGAGGTGTTCGCCGGGTCGATCAACGGCACCGGTGTCCTCGAGGTCGAGGTCGCCGCCGGCGCGCAGGACAACTCGCTGGCCAGGATCGTGCGGATCGTCGAGGCCGAGCAGTCCCGCAAGGGCGACGCGCAACGCCTGGCCGACAGGATCGCCACCCCACTCGTCCCGGCCGTGATGGTCGCGGCCGCGGCCATCGCCGTCGTCGGCAGCCTGGCCGGGGATCCGCGCGTGTGGATCGAACGCGCCCTGGTGGTGCTGGTCGCCGCGTCGCCGTGCGCGCTGGCGATCGCGATCCCGGTTACGGTCGTCGCCGCGGTCGGCGCCGCATCCAGGTTCGGCGTCCTGGTCAAGGGCGGCGCCGCCCTCGAGGCTCTCGGCCGCATCCGCGGCATCGCGTTGGACAAGACCGGCACCCTCACCCGGAACCGGCCCGCCGTGCTCGACGTCGCCACCGCGGAGGGAACGACCCCCCACGACGTTCTCGCCGTGGCCGCCGCTCTGGAGGCCCGCAGCGAACACCCCCTCGCCCCGGCGATTCTCGCCGCCGTCGACGACTACGTGCCGGCCGAACAGGTGGACGCGGTCCCCGGTGCCGGCCTGACCGGCCGCATCGCCGGCGCTCCTGTCCGGCTGGGCCGGCCCGGCTGGATCGACGCCGGTCCGCTCGCCGCGGACATCGAGCGGATGCAGCATGCCGGGGCCACCGCGGTCCTCGTCGAACGCGAAGGCGCCGCGATCGGGGCGGTCGCCGTCCGCGACGAGCTCCGCGCGGAAGCGCGCGAGGTGGTCGCCGGGCTGCGCCGTGACGGCTACACCGTCGCGATGCTCACCGGCGACCACGACCGCACCGCCCGAGCCCTGGCCGCCGACGCCGGTGTCGACGAGGTGCACGCCGACCTGCGCCCCGAGGACAAGGCCCGTCTCGTCGAGACCCTGCGCGCCACACGGCCGACCGCGATGGTCGGCGACGGGGTCAACGACGCCCCTGCGCTCGCGGCCGCCGACCTCGGCATCGCGATGGGTGCGATGGGCTCCGACGTCGCCATCGACACCGCCGACGTCGCCCTGATGGGCGAGGACCTGCGGCACCTGCCCCGAGCGCTCCGCCACGCTCGACGGTCGCGGACGATCATGCTGCAGAACGTCGGACTGTCCCTGGCGATCATCACCGTTCTGATGCCACTCGCCCTGTTCGGAGTCCTCGGCCTGGCCGCGGTCGTCCTCGTCCACGAGGTCGCCGAGATCGTCGTGATCGCCAACGGAGTCCGGGCCGGGCGCGCTCGGAGCCCGACTGCGACGGCACGACCAGCGCCGACGGCGGCCGAGCCGATCGCCGGAACCCGGTCATGACCCGAGACGCCGGCTCCCCCTCGGCCGGCGTCCACGAGGGGGCGTTCACGGCAGCGCGGACGGACGCAGGACCCGGCCCCGGACGTCGGCCCGCACCCGTTGCACGAACTGCTCGCGCCCGAGGCACGCCCGCTGCCCCGACTGCGGCACCAGTGCGCTGACGGTCTCGTCCGCGAGTTCCTCGTCGCCGACGATCGCGATGTACGGGTCGCGGTGCAGGCGCGCGGCCCGGATACGGCTGCCCAACGAACCCCCGGCGAGCACGTCGACGCGAATCCCCTCGGCCACCAACCTGTCCCGCAGCCTGCCGGCCCCGTCGCCGTGGCCGTCCCCGACGGGCAGGACCGCCACCTGGCGGGGCGACAGCCAGGGCGGCATGCGCCCTTCGAAGCGTTCGACGAGCATCGCGATCAGCCGCTCCATCGACCCGAGCACACCCCGGTGGATCATCGCGGGCCGATGCCTGCGCCCGTCCTCGCCGGTGTATTCGAGGCCGAAGCGCTCGGGCTGAGTGAAGTCGAGCTGGACGGTGGACACGGTCTCCTCGCGCCCGTGCGCGCCGGCGACCTGGATGTCGATCTTCGGACCGTAGAACGCGGCCTCCCCTTCGGCCTCGAAGAAGTCCAGCCCGCGCCGTTCGAGCGCTCCGCGCAGTTGATCCTGGGCGTGCGCCCACTGCTCGCCGGTGCCGAGATACCGCCCGCCGGCGTCACCCAGGGACAGGCGGTAACGCCGGTCGTCGAGCCCGAGGACCCCGTAGCAGCGCTCGATCGCACTCAGCGCGAGTTCCACCTCCGCGCCGACCTGTTCGGGCGCGCAGAACACGTGCGCGTCGTCGAGACTGATCTGCCGGACCCGGCTCAGGCCGGCGAGCACGCCGGACAGTTCGCTGCGGAACATCGATCCCAGCTCCGACAGGCGGATCGGCAGGTCGCGGTAGCTGCGGCCCCGCGAGGCGAAGATCTGGGCGTGGTGGGGGCAATTGGCGGGCCGGAGAACGAAACTCTCGCCTCCGACCCGCATCTCGGGGAACATGTCGTCGGCGAATTTGGACCAGTGGCCGGACCGGACGAACAATTCCTTCTTGGCGAGCACCGGGGTGTAGACGCGGCGACAGCCGGTTTCGGCCGCCACCTCGGCGGCGAAGGCCTCGAGTTCGGCACGGATCACCGCACCGTCCGGCAGCCACAGCGGAAGGCCCGCACCCACTATCGGTGCGGTGGCGAACATTTCGAGTTCGCGACCGAGCACTCGGTGATCTGCACCGTTCATGATCCGTTCCTCGACTCTCGTGTCGGCGAGAGGAAGCGACGTGCCCGAACACGACGAAAGCCCCGGGACGTCGACTCCCGGGGCTCGCGTGGTGGGTCAGCAGTGAGCGACGCGGCGCCGGAAGGCATCCGGCGTCGTCGTGACCTGCTGAGCGTTCATCATGACGGGAATCGTACGGCCGGTACCACCCGGAAATCAACGAAGAGCCGAGGGCGAATCCGAACACGTTGCGGCGAAAAGTCTTTCATTTCCGTGGCTGCGGTCGGCCGTCCGGTGGGGCCGCGACCTTCGATTCGGAAAATTCTTTGATTCCGTCCGGTTCGAATTACCTCTGCCCGAGTAAGCCGAGGGATCCCGGAAAAATGGAACGGGCCGGCGCACCCTTCGGTGCGCCGGCCCGTCGAGGGGGCTCAGCGGATCACAGGAGCACGGTGCCCGGGTCGGCGGTCCCCTCCCGCGCGACGGCCGAGTACGCCGCCGCGAGCAGCGACGGATCCGGTCCCTCGAGCCTGCCGGGCTTGGCGAGGCCGTCGAGGACGACGAACCGGAGCATGCCCGCGCGGTTCTTCTTGTCGGACTGCATGCCCTCGAGCAGCTGCGGGAAGGCGTCGGCGTCGTAGGTCGTGGGCAGCCCGACGAGCTCGAGGATGCTGCGGTGCCGGTCGGCGGTGGCGTCGTCCAGGCGCCCCGCGAGGCGGCCCAGCTCGGCGGCAAAGACCAGGCCGACGGCGACAGCGGCGCCGTGACGCCACCGGTAGCGTTCGCGCCGTTCGATGGCGTGCCCGAGGGTGTGCCCGTAGTTGAGGATCTCGCGCAGGCTCGACTCCTTGAGGTCCGCGGCGACGACCTTCGCCTTGACCTCGATCGAGCGTCGGATCAGTTCGGGCAGCACCGTTCCCGCCGGGTCGAGCGCGGCCTCCGGGTCGGCCTCGATCAGCTCGAGGATCTTCGGGTCGGCGATGAAGCCGGTCTTGACGACCTCGGCGAGGCCGGCGACGATCTCGTTGCGCGGCACCGTCTCGAGGGTCGCGAGATCGACGAGCACCGCGGACGGCTCGTGGAAGGCGCCGACGAGGTTCTTGCCGGCGTCGGTGTTGATGCCGGTCTTGCCGCCGACCGCGGCATCGACCATCGCGAGCAGCGTGGTGGGCACGTGCACGATCCGCACCCCGCGCATCCACGTCGCGGCGACGAACCCGGCCAGGTCGGTGGCCGCTCCCCCGCCGAGGCTGACGATCGCGTCGCTGCGGGTCAACCCGATGCGCCCGAGCACCTCCCAGCAGAATCCCGCGACGGCGAGGTCCTTGCCGTCTTCGGCGTCGGGGATCTCGACCCGGTGGGCGTCGATCCCCTTCTCCGCCAACGCGGTGCGCACCGCCTCGGCGGTCTCCGCGAGCGGCGGCTGGTGCAGGATCGCGACGGTGCGGGTGCCGGTGAGTTCGTCGACGAGCTCACCGAGCAGGCCTCGGCCGATGATCACCGGGTAGGGCTGGGCCGTCTGGACGTCGACGCGTACCGGTTCGGTCACGGTTGATTGCTCCGATTCTCTGTACTGGTCCCGCTGGCAGCGGACGGGTGGGCACCGGTGGCGGCCAGATCCGTCTGCGCCTCCAGTTTGGCAAGGACCTGCTGCACCACGCGGCCGGGGCTGCGCCCGTCGGTGCGCACCCGGATGGTGGCCGCCTGCCGGTACAGCGGGCGGCGCCGGCGCATCAGCTCCCGGTACTTCGCCGCGGGATCCGCCCCGGCGAGCAGCGGCCGCGTGGTGTTGGTCCCGGTGCGGCGCAGGCCCTCGGCGACGCTGATCTCGAGGTAGATCACCGTCCTCCCCTCGAGCAGGGCGCGGGTGCGCTCGGACAGGATCGCGCCGCCGCCGAGCGAGACGATCCCGTCGTGACGGGCGAGCGCGTCGGCCACCACCTCTTCCTCGATCCGCCGGAACGCCGGTTCGCCGTCGGTGCCGAAGATGTCCGGGATCGTGCGCCCGGTGGTGCGCTCGATCTCGGCGTCGGTATCGAGCAACGGCAGGTCGAGGGCTTGGGCGAGCCGGCGGCCGATGGTCGACTTGCCGGCCCCGGGCGGCCCGATCAGAACTGCGCGTGGCGTCATGTCGTCACCGTGGCACCCGGGCCGCGACGGCCTCGAGGTAGTTGCGGACGTTGGTGCGGGTCTCGTCGATCGAGTCGCCCCCGAACTTCTCGAGCGCGGCCTGCGCCACGACGAGCGCCACCATCGCCTCGGCCACGACGCCGGCCGCGGGCACGGCGCACACGTCGGAGCGCTGGTGGATCGCGACGGCCTCCTCGCCGGACGACATGTCGACGGTGGCGAGGGCGCGCGGCACCGTGGAGATGGGCTTCATCGCGGCCCGCACCCGCAGCGCCTCGCCGTTGGTCATGCCGCCCTCGAGGCCGCCGGCCCGGTTGGTCGAGCGGAGCACGCCGTCGGGGCCGGGCCGCATCTCGTCGTGGGCGACGCTGCCGCGGCGGCGGGCGGTCTCGAAGCCGTCGCCGACCTCGACGCCCTTGATGGCCTGGATGCCCATGAGGGCCGCGGCGAGCCGGGCGTCGAGCCGGTCGGCACCGCTGATGAACGAGCCGAGACCGACGGGCAAGCCGTGCACCACGACCTCGACGACACCGCCGAGGGTGTCACCGTCGCGCTTGGCGGACTCGATCTCGGCGATCATCGACTCCTCGGCCGACTTGTCGAAGGCCCGCACCGGGCTGGCGTCGATGGCGGCGAGGTCGGCGCCGGTCGGCTCCACCCCCACGTAGGGTTCGGACGCGCCGATGGAGATCACATGCGAGACGACCTCGGCGCCGAACACCTGGCGCAGGAAGTTGCGGGCCACGGTGCCGGCGGCGACGCGGGCCGCAGTCTCCCGGGCGCTGGCGCGCTCGAGGACGGGCCGGGCGTCGTCGAAGCCGTACTTGAGCATGCCGGAGTAGTCGGCGTGGCCGGGTCGCGGACGGGTCAGCGGCGCGTTGCGGGCCTGCCCGGCGAGCAGTTCGGCGTCCACCGGGTCGGCGGACATGATGGTCTCCCACTTGGGCCACTCGGTGTTGCCGATCTCGATGGCCACCGGGCCGCCGAGGGTGTGGCCGTGCCGGACGCCGCCGAGGATGGTGACCTTGTCGGCCTCGAATTTCATGCGCGCGCCGCGGCCGTAGCCGAGGCGGCGCCGCGCCAGCTGCTCCGAGATGTCGCTCGACGTCACCTCGACACCGGCGACCATCCCCTCGAGCATCGCGACGAGGGCGGGACCATGGGACTCTCCAGCAGTTATCCAGCGCAGCACAATCCCATCCTTCCACGTGCACCGCCACCGGCAGGACGCCGCCCCGGTCAACCCGCCGCCAGGACCGCGGCGACGGCCGCCGCGCACATCGACGGCCCGTGCGGCAGCACCACACCGCGCGGGCGGCGATGTGCCCGTACCCAACCCGCGCCGACGACGACGGCGCCCGCCGCGGCGGTGAGCAGCGGTGGCAGCAGGGCCGCCGTCGTCCACGCGGCCGCGCCGTTCGCGCCCGCGGCCGCCCCCAGCCCGGCGGCGAGCTTCACATCGCCCGCGCCGAGACTCCGCGGGGCGGCCAGGTGAGCGAGCAGGTACGGCCCGGCCAGCAGGACCGCCCCGGCGAGCGCGGGGGCCGCGTGTCCCGCTCCTGCGGCGACCGCGAGGACGACGGCGGCGCCCGGCACCGTCAGGACGTTCGGCAGCCGCCGCGCCGACAGGTCGGCCGCGCTCAGGCACACACACCACCAGATCAGCGCCGCGACGGCGGCCGCACCCGGTGCCGTGGCGGTGGCGAGCACGGCCACGGCGCCGCCGCCGCGGCGGCGGCCTCACACACCCCGCGCGGTGGGTGGCGCCCGGCGAGGCGGGCGACGAGGCGGTGCGCGCCGGCACCGGCCGCGGCGCCGAGCACGGCGAACAGCAATACGGTCATGGCGGCAGCGTGCCGCGCGCGCGGCGCCGGCACGGCGATCTCGCCGCCCGCAGGCGGAATCTGTGGATAACCGGTCCGGGTGTGGACAACCGGTTGCCGGGACGGATCGAGCCGGACCTGCGAACATGACCGAATCGTCCCGTCCGCACCCCGGAGGTTCGCATGGAGCTGTCCCGCGTGCTCGAGACCGTCGGCGGCGCCGTCGACGTGGTCGGGGTGGCGGTGATCGTCGTCGGTGCGGCGGTGGCGAGCTGGGTCGCCGTGCGGTCCTGGCGCCGCTCCGCCGCCGCACCGATCTACGAACGCTATCGGCGCGATCTCGGGCGGTCGATCCTGCTCGGTCTCGAATTCCTGGTGGCCGCGGACATCATCAAGACGGTCGCCGTCACCCCCACCTTCACCTCGGTAGGGGTACTGGCGGTCATCGTCCTCATCCGGACCTTCTTGAGCTGGTCCCTGCAGCTCGAGATCTCCGGCCGGTGGCCGTGGCAGAACGGCAGGACCGGGCCGCCGGCGGAGGAGTCGCCGGTCAGCTGAGCTCGGCGCGACGGCGCTGCAGGAAGCTGCGCTCGGCGGCGTTGGCGGTCCGCGCGAGCGCCGCGTCGTACGCCGCGGCGGCCTCCGGGATGCGGCCGAGCCGGCGGAGCATGTCGGCGCGCACCGCGTGGAACAGGTGGTAGCGGTCCAGGTCGAGGGCGTCGACGAGGGCGAGACCCGCGGCGGGGCCGTCGACCTCGGCCACCGCGACTGCCCGGTGCAGGGCGGCGACCGGGGTGGGTGCGACGACGAGCAGCTGATCGTAGAGCGCGACGACCTGCCGCCAGTCGGTCGTCTCGACCGTGGCGGCATCGCCGTGGACGGCGGCTATCGCGGCCTGGATCTGGTACGGGCCGGGCCGCCCGAGCCGCAGGCAGCGCCGGACGAGGGCCTGTCCCTCGGCGATCCGGTCGCGGTCCCACAGCCCGCGGTCCTGCTCGGCGAGGGGCACCAGATTCCCGGCGGCGTTCGTGCGGGCCGGTCGTCGCGCGTCGGCGAGCAGCAGCAACGCGAGCAGGCCCAGCACCTCGGGTTCGTCGGGCATGAGCTCGGCCAGCAGGCGGGCGAGCCGGATCGCCTCGGTGCACAGGTCGTCGCGGACCAGCCGGTCCCCACCGGCCGCGGTGTGCCCCTCGGTGAAGACGAGATAGACGACGGCGAGCACGGAGCCGAGGCGGGCGGGTAGCTCACCGGGGTCCGGAACGCGGTACGGGATGCGGGCGTCGCGGATCTTGCCCTTGGCGCGCACCAGCCGCTGCGCCATGGTCGTCTCCGGGACGAGGAAGGCCCGGGCGATCTCGGCCGTGGTCAGGCCGCCGAGCAACCGCAGCGTGAGGGCGACGCGGGCGGCGGGCGCCAGCGCGGGATGGCAACACGTGAAGATCAGGCGCAGCCGGTCGTCGGGCACGACGGTCTCCTCGCCGTCGACGGCGGTGTCCCCGGATTCGTGCAGCCGGGCGGCGTCGGCGTGCTTGCCGGCGCGGGCCTTCTCCCGGCGGATCCGGTCGATCGCGCGGCGCCGGGCGGTGGTGACGATCCACCCGGCCGGGCTCGGCGGCAGCCCGTCGACCGGCCACCGGGCGACGGCGACGGCGAACGCGTCCTGCACGGATTCCTCGGCCAGGTCGATGTCCCCGAAGGCGCGGACGAGCGCGGCGACCGCACGGCCGTGTTCGGCGCGGAACACGCGCGCGATCTCCGCGTCCGTCACCTCGGGCACGGGCGTGTCACCCGCAGTGCCCGCCCTGCAGCGGCCGCACCTCGATCGGCAGCGTGATCGCGCGGGCGAGCTTGCGGCCCCACTCCAGGGCGGCGTCGAGGTCGGGCGCTTCGATCACGGTGAACCCGCCGATGTGTTCCTTGCCCTCGAGGTACGGGCCGTCGGTGGTGAGGATGCCGTCGCCCGCGAGCCGGAGCACGGTGGCGGTGCTCGGGGGGTGCAGTCCCCCGGCGAACACCCAGACGCCGGCGGCACGCATCTCGGCATCGACGGCCTCGACGTCGCGCATGATCGGGTCGAGGAACTCCGGCGGCGGCGGGTCACCGTCGGGCTGGTAGATGCTCAGCAGGTACTGGGTCATGGCCGATCCTCCTCGCGGTGGCGGTCCCCGGCCCGGTGCCGGTGATCCAACCTGTACACGAACGGCCGGCGGGTGGATCGACATCCGGCGCGGAATTTTCTTCCTCCGCCGGTCAGCGGGAGGGCCGGCCCTCTTCGGCGGCGCGTTTCACCGCCCCGAGACGGCGGTCCCAGGCGTCGGCCAGCTCGGCGAGCCACCGGGCCGAGCCGTCCAGGGTCTCGGGGCGCGGGGTGTAGAGCACCTCCCGGCCGGCGCGGGCGGCGTCGACCAGGCCCGCGGTCTCGAGGATCTGGAGTTGCTTGACCACCGCCTGGCGCGAGACCGGGACCCGCCCGGCGAGCGTGGTGGCGCTGGCCCTCCCCAGTTCGGCGAGCGTGCCGAGGATGAGCCGGCGGGTCGGGTCGGCCAGCGCCGCGAGCACCGCGCCGACGGCGGAATCGGCGGGGTCAGGCACTCTCGACGTCCCGTTTGGCGATGTCGAGCTGCTGCCGCCAGCCGTCGGTATTGCCCTCGAACGCCTCGCGGCGCTGTGCCGGGGTCCCGTCCAGGGCGCCGAACCCGCTCTCGACGACGCGCAGGACGGTGCCGCCGCCCACCTCGGTGAGGACGAACTCGACGAGGGTGGCGGCGCCGTCACGGGGCGGCTCGTCGATCACCGCCGAGCAGCGGTACGCGAGGTATCGGGGCTCATCGGACGCCACCCGGTACATCGGGAACTTCCCGTACCGCGGGTCGTGGACGACGATCAGGTCGCCGTCGGTGGTCACGGTGTGCCCGGAACGGTCGCCGTCGCCGATCCACCAGCCGGGCCGGGCGACGAGCTGCCACACCCGAGCGGCGGGCGCCTCGATGCGGATCTCCCGTTCGATGCGGTCCTGCGTGTCCATGGGAACCTCCTCGTCCGATGACATGCAACTTCATGGTTGCACCTACCCGGACGATGTGCAACCGGACGGTAGCACCTACCGGTGGTTCAGCCGGCGACGGCCGCCGCCATCGCCTCCCGCGGGGCCGGCCGGCCGGTGAACTGCTCGACCTGGCCGAACGCCTGGTGCAGCAGCATCTGCAGGCCACCCACGACGACCGAGCCGTGCGCCGCGGCGGCCTCGGCGAGCGGCGTGGGCCACGGGTCGTAGATCGCGTCGAGGACGAACGGCGCGCGGCCGAGCTGCTGCGCGTAGGGCGCGGCCGCCGCCGCCGGCACGGTGCTCACCAGCGCGCCCGCGGACGCGCACACCTCCCCGAGTTCCGGGGCGTCGAACGGCAGCCAGCGCGGCTTCATGCCCACCGCCTCGGCACAGTCGAATGTCTCGGCGGCCCGGAGCTCGCTGCGGGCGACGACGGTCACCGACGTGACCCCGAGCTCGGCGAGCCCCACGAGGGCCGGGCGCGCCGTCCCCCCGGCCCCGACCACCACCGCCGAGGCGCCGGTCAGATCCCCGACGCCGGCGGCGCGCAGCGCGCCGGTGACGCCGTCGACGTCGGTACAGTCGGCCCGCCAGCCGTCCGCGGTCCGCACCAGGGTGTTCGCCGAGCCGATCAGCACCGCCCGGTCGGTACGCTCGGTGGCGAACTCGAGCGCCGCGAACTTGCCGGGCATCGTCACCGACACCCCGACCCACTCGGGGCCGAGCCCGGCCACCAGCGCCGGCAGCTGCTCGCCGGTGCATTCGATGCGCTCGTACGTCCAGTCCGTCAGCCCCAGCGCCCGGTAGGCCGCCAGGTGCAACAGCGGGGACTTCGAATGCGCGATGGGGCTGCCGAGGACCGCGGCCTTGCGGCCGCCGGTCACGATGTCATCTGCCACTGTCGAGGATTCCGCTTTCCAGAGCCTGCTGCGTATTCGTCAGGTGTTCGTCGTAGCTGTTGGTGAACAGGGTCGTGCCCTGGGCGTCGATGGTCACGAAGTACGTCCAGTCCCCCGCCTCCGGGTTCTCCACGGCCTGCAGCGCCTCGATGCTCGGCGACGAGATCGGCGTGGCGGGCAGTCCGGGGCTCGCGTACGTGTTCCAGGGGGTGACCTGCGCCCGGTCGGCGTCGGTGGTCGCCAGCTCGGTTTCGTCGAGGGCATAGTTGACCGTCGAGTCGAACTGCAGCGGCTGCCCGATCTTCAGGCGGTTGAGGATCACCCGCGCGACCTTCGCGAAGTCGTCCGGCAGCGCCTCGCGTTCCACGAGGGACGCGGCGACGAGCATCTCGTACGGGGTCAGCCCGACCTTCGCCGCGGCCTGGGTGATGCCGGTCTCGTCGTAGCGCTGCGCGCTGGTGGAGACGAGGTACCGCAGGATCTCGGCGGCCCCGGCACTGGGGTCGAAGTCCCAGCGGCCCGCCGCGATGAGCCCCTCGAGCTGACGGTTGCGGTCGGGCACGTTCGCGACCGCGCCCCGCGCCCATTCCGGCACGCCGAGCGCGGCGAGGTCGGTGCTCGCGCCGGCCGCGTCGAGCTCCTCGTACGTCAGGCAGGTGCGCTGCCCGTCGCGGTCGAGGCAGCTGGCCTCCGCGATGAGGGTGTAGATGCCCTTGCGCACCGCGCCGGTGTTGACGTCGCGGATGTCGTGCAACTGCCGGCCCTCGGAGATCACCACCGCCCCCACCCGGTTCGCGGGGTCGACCAGGGCGGCGACGGCCTCGCGGGCGGGAAGCCGGCTGGCGATCGAGTAGAAGCCCGGCTGCAGCGAGTTCATGCCGGGGTCCTGGACGGCGGCGTTGTAGAAGGCATCGGAGCTGGCGACGATGTCCGCCTCCTTGAAGGCGGCGCCGATCTGCTCGGCGGTGTCGCCCGGGTGCACCTGCACCACGACGGCGGGACCGCCCGCACCGGTGTAGTCGGGCGGCAGGTCCGGGCCGGTGAATTTCTGGTAGGCGAAGAATCCGCCGCCGAGGAGCAGGACCAGCACGGCCGCGACGGCGAGGATCCCGACGATCCGGCCGCGGGTGCGGCGGGCCCGGGCCGAGCGGGCGTGGGCCCGGCGGGCCGGGGACACCCCGACGGTTTCGGGGGCGGCGCGGTCGGCGGAGTCGGTCCAGTCCCGCCCTGCGGCCGGCGTCTCGGCGTATCCGCGGGGGTCGTCGTCCACCGCGGCGTAGCCGAACTGGTCGTAGCCCGCCTCGTCGTAGGCCGGCCGCTGCTCGTAGTCGTCGTACCGGTAGGCCCCCGGCTCGGGGTCGTACCCGTCGTGGTCGCGGGGGTCGTAGTCCCGGGGCTCGTAGCCCTGCGTCTCGTAGGCCCGGGCCTCGAAGGTGTCGTGGCCCGGGCCGTCGGTGGGAGTCCGGCCGTGGGGATCGAGGTCCTGCCGGTCGTGGCGGGGGTCGGGCTGCGACGGGGCGCCGGGGGCGTAGTCGTCGAGCCGGTAGACGTGCTCGGTGGTCGGCGCGTCGTCGAAGGGATGTCCGGCGGCCGGATGCGGTGGGTGCTCGTATCGGTAGCCGTCCCCGGCCGGGGCCGGCGGCTCCGGGACGTCGGGCCCCGGAGAACCGTGCCGCGGCCGGTACCACTCGTCCTGCTGCGCGGGTCCGAAGCCGGAGCGCCCCCCGGGGAAGTCGTGGTCCGCCCCGGTGGACTCGTCGTCCGGCCGCCCGTGCCGGCTCACTGCCCGCTCCCCGGCTTGCCGTCCTCGGCCACGTTCACAACTGCACTCCGCTCGTCCAACCAACCCTGCAAGATGGCGACGGCGGCGGCCTGGTCGATCACCGGCCGCGCACCGCGCGCGCTGACTCCGCTCTCGCGGAGCGCCCGCGCCGCAGTGACCGTCGTGAATCGTTCGTCGGCCATCCGCACAGGGATCCCGGTCAGGCGCCGGCGCAGCCGTCCCGCGAAATCACGGGCCAGTTTCGCGGCCTTGCCGGGCTCCCCGCGCAGGGTCTGCGGCAGTCCGACGATAACCTCCACGGCCTCGTACTCCGTGACGATGTCCACAATGCGCCGGATATCCGGCGCGTCGGACCCGCGTTCCTTCGAGCGGGGCACGGTCTCGACCGGAGTGGCCAGGATGCCGTCAGGGTCGGACGAGGCGACCCCGATTCGGACACTTCCGACATCGATGCCGATGCGGCGGCCGCGGCCGGGGTCGTCGACGCCCGGACGGTCGGGACCGGCGAAGTCGGCCACGATCAGCCGGCCAGCTCGCTCAGCCGGGCCCGGAACGCGGTCAGCGCCGCAGGGATCCCGGCCGGATCGGATCCGGATCCCTGCGCCATGTCGGGCTTGCCGCCGCCGCGGCCACCGATGGCGGGCCCGAAGCTCGACACCAGGTCGCCGGCCTTGATGCCCCTCGCCTGGGCCGCCTTGGTGGTGGCGACGACGAACGGCACCTTGCCGTCGGCGGAACCGAGCAGCAGCACCACGGCGGGCTCGCTGCCGAGCCGGCCGCGGACGTCGGAGGCGAGGCTGCGCAGGTCGTTCCCGGCCACGCCCTCGGGGGCGGTCTCGGCGACGACGAGAAGATCCCCGGTGCGCTGCGCCTTCTCGGCGAAGGTGCCGGCCGAGGCGAGCACCGCGGCGGCGCGGGTGCGTTCGAGCTCCTTCTCGGCCACCTTCAGCCGCTCGATCAGGGATTCGACCCGTGCGGGCACCTCCTCGGAGGGCACCTTCAGCGTCGAGGAGAGACCCGCGAGCAGCGCCCGTTCCTTGGCCAGGTGCCGGTACGAGTCCAGGCCGACGTACGCCTCGACGCGGCGCACGCCCGAACCGACGGACTGCTCGCCGAGCAGGGTGACGGTGCCGACGTGGGAGGAGTGCTCGACGTGGGTGCCGCCGCACAGCTCCATCGAGAACGGGCCGCCGATCTCCACGACGCGGACCTCGTCGCCGTAGTTCTCGCCGAAGAGCGCCATCGCGCCCATCTTCTTGGCCTTGTCCAGGTCCGTGACGAAGGTGTTCACCGGGTAGTTCGCGGCGACGGCCTCGTTGGTGACGGCCTCGATGTCGGTCTTCTGCTGCTCGCTGAGCGCGCCGGGCCAGGAGAAGTCGAACCGCAGGTAGCCCGGCTTGTTCAGCGAGCCGGCCTGCACGGCGTTGGGGCCGAGGACCTCACGCAGCGCGGCGTGGACCAGGTGGGTACCCGAGTGGCCCTGGGTGGCGCCCTTGCGCCAGGACGGGTCGACCTGCACGAGCACGGCATCGCCCTCGGTGACCTGTCCCTCGAGCACGGTCACCTTGTGCACCCACAGCTGCTTGGCGATCTTCTGGACGTCGTTGACCTTGATGCGCAGGCCGCCGGCGGTGATGGTGCCGACGTCGGCGATCTGGCCGCCGGACTCGGCGTAGAGGGGGCTGCGGTCGAGGATCAGCTCGACGTCCTGGCCGGCCTGCGCCGCGTGCAGCCGCTCGCCGCCGGTGATGACGGCCAGCACCGTCGCCTCGGTCACCAGCTCGGTGAAGCCGGTGAACTCCGTGGGGCCGCGGTCGAGCAGCTCCTTGTAGACGGTCAGGTCGGCGTGGGCGTGCTTGCGGGCGCGGGCGTCGTCCTTCGCGCGCTGGCGCTGCTCGGCCATGAGGGAACGGAACCCGTCCTCGTCGACGGTCAGGCCCGCCTCGGAGGCCATCTCCAGCGTCAGATCGATGGGGAACCCGTAGGTGTCGTGCAAGGTGAAGGCCTCGGTGCCGCCGAGGACGGACCTGCCCTGCGCCTTCGCGGTCTCGACCGCACCCTCGAACAGCTTGCTGCCGGTGCCCAGGGTCTTGAGGAACGCGGTCTCCTCGCCGACGGCGACGGTCTCGATGCGCGAGTAGTCCGTGGCCAGTTCCGGGTAGGACGGGCTCATGGTGTCGCGCACGACGGCCATGAACTCGGCCATCGTCGGCGTGTCGGCGCCGAGCAGCCGGGCCGAGCGCACGATCCGGCGCAGCAGGCGGCGCAGCACGTAGCCACGACCGTCGTTGCCGGGGTTGACGCCGTCGACGATGAGCATCGCGGCGGTGCGGGCGTGGTCGGCGATGACGCGGAACCGCACGTCGGAGGCGTGGTCGGCGCCGTAGACACTGCCGGTCAGCTCGGCGGCCTTGTCGATGACCGGGCGCAGCAGGTCGGTCTCGTAGACGTTCTCGACGCCCTGGAGCAGGAACGCGACGCGCTCGACGCCCATGCCGGTGTCGATGTTCTTCTTCGGCAGCGGCCCGAGGATCGGGTAGCCCTCCTTGGCGCCGCCCTCACCGCGCTCGTTCTGCATGAACACGAGATTCCAGATCTCGATGTAGCGGTCCTCGTCGGCCTCCGGGCCGCCCGGGGCGCCGTACTCGGGGCCGCGGTCGTAGAAGATCTCCGAGCAGGGGCCACACGGGCCGGGGATACCCATGGACCAGTAGTTGTCCTTCATGCCGCGACGCTGGATGCGCTCGGCGGGGACACCGATCTTGTCGTGCCAGATCGAGTACGCCTCGTCGTCGTCCAGATACACCGTCGCCCAGAGCTTCTCGGGATCGATGCCGTAGCCGCCGTCCTCGACGGGGCTGGTCAGCAGCGACCACGCATGGCCTATCGCCTCTTCCTTGAAGTAGTCGCCGAACGAGAAGTTGCCCGCCATCTGGAAGAACGTGTTGTGCCGGGTGGTGATGCCCACCTCCTCGATGTCGAGGGTGCGCACGCACTTCTGCACCGATGTCGCGGTGCTGAACGGCGGGGTCTGCTGGCCGAGGAAGTAGGGCACGAACGGGACCATGCCGGCGTTGACGAACAGCAGGTTCGGGTCGGCGAGGATCAGCGACGCGCTGGGCACCTCGGTGTGGCCGGCCTTCACGAAGTGGTCGAGAAAGCGCCTGCGGATCTCGTGGGTCTGCACGTCGATGGTCCTCTTTGTCTGACGGTGTGGGCTGCCGAACCCGCGCGGGCACGGCGAATCGGCCATCGTTCAGCTTATCGCGCGGGCGACGGTGGCCGTTCTCGCCACCCGCGCCGCTCCGTCCCCCGCCGGGGGGCGAGCGAATGTATCGTTCACCTCCGTAGTCCGACGGCATGGTTCATTCGCTCGGCGCCTGCCGCGCGACCTGCGGCGCACGCGGTGCCCTACCGTTCGCCGCGCACGATCCGGCGCAGCTTGGGCACCCGCTGCGCCAGCTCGCGCTCGGCGCCGTGGCCGGTCGGGGTGTAGTAGTCGACGCCGACGAGTTCGTCCGGCGCGTACTGCTGCGCCAGCACGCCGTCGGGGTGGTCGTGCGGGTAGCGGTAGCCGACGGCGTTACCGAGCTTCTGGGCGCCGGCGTAGTGACCGTCGCGCAGATGCGCCGGCACCGACCCGGACCGGCCGGCCTTGACGTCGGCGATCGCGGCGCCGAGCGCGGCGGTCACCGCACCCGACTTGGGCGCGGTCGCGATGTGGATGGTGGCCTGCGCCAGGGCGAGCTGCGCCTCGGGCATGCCGACGAGCTGCACGACCTGCGCGGCCGCCGTCGCGGCCTGCAGCGCGGTGGGATCGGCCATGCCGACCTCCTCGCTGGCCTGGATCATCAGCCGCCGCGCGATGAACCGCGGGTCCTCCCCCGCGACGATCATCCGCGCGAGATAGTGCAGCGCCGCGTCGACGTCGGAGCCGCGCAGCGACTTGATGAACGCGCTCGCGACGTCGTAGTGCTGGTCGCCGTCGCGGTCGTAGCGCACCGCGGCCTTGTCGATGCTCGACTCGACGGTCGGCAGGTCGATCGTCGCGCCCGTACCGCCGCGGTCGAGCGCGGTCTCGGCCGCCGCCTCGAGCGCGGTCAGCGCGCGACGTGCATCTCCGCCCGCGAGGCGCACCAGGTGGTCGAGCGCGTCGTCGGTGATCTCCACACCGCCGCCGAGACCGCGTTCGTCGGTACGGGCCCGCTCGAGCAGCGCCCGGATGTCGTCCGGGCCCAGCGGCTGCAGCTGCAGCACCAGCGAGCGGGACAGCAGCGGGGCGACGACGGAAAACGACGGATTCTCGGTGGTGGCCGCCACGAGCAGCACGATCCGGTTCTCCACCGCGGCGAGCAGCGCGTCCTGCTGGGTCTTGGAGAAGCGGTGCACCTCGTCGATGAAGAGCACGGTCTGTTCACCGGCGCCCAGGCGGCGACGGGCCAGGTCGATCACGGCCCGCACGTCCTTGACGCCGGCCGACAGCGCGGACAGCGCCTCGAAGCGGCGGCCGGTGGTACCGGAGATGAGGGAGGCCAGGGTGGTCTTGCCGGTCCCCGGCGGGCCGTAGAGCACGACGGACGCGGCGCCGGAGCCCTCGACGAGGCGGCGCAGCGGCGCACCGGGGGCGAGCAGGTGCTGCTGGCCGACGACTTCGCTCAGGTCGGCCGGGCGCATCCGCGCGGCGAGCGGCGCGTTCGGTCCGGCACCGCGGGACGTGCGCGACGCCGGTGGTACGGGTGCGGGGTCGGGCTCGGTCGTGCGGGGGGTCTCGAACAGGGCGTCCGGTCCGGCTGGTTCCTCCGCTCCGAAGAAGGTGCTCACCCCACGACGCTACCGTCCCGGCCCGACGGCGGGTCGGGCCGACGGCGCGTGAACCGGCCGTGAACGTTCGGGACATTCCGTCGCGGTACTTGCTCATCGCGGGGGACGCTGGTCTGATCGTCCGGTGCCTCCCACCGAAACCCGCGTCGTGTCGCGACGGACCGCGCTGCGCGCGGGCGGCGTCGCCCTCGGCGCCGCGGCCCTGGCGGCCGTCTCCGTCTCCCCCGCCGCGGCGGAGAGCGTCGTGTTCGCGCACGGCGTGGCCTCCGGCGATCCCCTACCCGACCGGGTGATCCTGTGGACCCGCGTCACGCCCGCCCCGGACGCCGTGCCCGGTTCCGGCCTCGGCGCCGCGACGACGGTCCGCTGGGAGATCGCCACCGACGGCGACCTCCGCGACGTGGTGGCCTCGGGGTCCGTGACGACGTCCCCCGCGTCCGACCACACGGTCAAGGTCGATGCGACGGGCCTCGAGCCGGACACCGCCTACTTCTACCGCTTCACCGCCGGCGACGCGGCCTCCCCGGTCGGCCGCACCCGCACCGCGCCCGGGCCGGGGGCCGAGCTGAACCGGCTGCGGTTCGCGGTGGTGTCGTGCTCGAACTGGGAGGCCGGGTTCTTCGGCGTCTACCGGCACCTGGCGGCGCGCCCGGACCTCGACGCCGTCGTGCACCTCGGCGACTACCTGTACGAGTACGGCACGGGCGAATACGCCTCCGGCGGCAACCGGGTGGTGCGCCCGCACGACCCGCGGCACGAAATCGTCACCCTCGCCGACTACCGGATCCGGCACGGCCAGTACAAGAGCGATCCCGATCTGCAGCGGCTGCACGCGCTGCTGCCGTGGATCGTGGTGTGGGACGACCACGAGAGCGCCAACGACGCGTGGTCCGGCGGCGCCCAGAACCACGACCCCGCCGTCGAGGGAGCCTGGGCGGAGCGACGGGCCGCGGCCCTGCAGGCCTACCTGGAGTGGCAGCCCCTCCGGCCGGGCGGCACCGCCGACGCGCCCCGGCTGTACCGGCGGCTGCAGTTCGGGGACCTGGCCGAGCTGTCGATGCTGGATCTGCGCAGCTATCGCACCGAGCAGGTGCACGGGCGCCGCATCGACGACCCGGCGCGCACCATCACCGGCGCGGAGCAGATGGCGTGGCTGACCGCGGGCGTGACGAGTTCGGGCACGCGATGGCAGCTCATCGGGAACCCGGTGATGATCGCCCCGGTGCTGCTGCCGCCCCTGGACGAGCGGACCACGGCGGCGCTGACCGCAGTTGCGGGGCTCCCCGCGGCGGGGGCACCGTTCAACGTCGACCAGTGGGACGGCTATCCCGCCGACCGGCGACGGCTGCTCGACGCGATTCGTGCCTCCGGCCGCGACGTGGTGTTCCTCACCGGCGACATCCACTCGTCGTGGGCCGCCGACATCCCCGTCGACGCCGCGAACTACCCCGGCGCGGGCACCGTGGCCACCGAACTGGTGGTGCCGTCGGTGACCTCGGCGAATATCGACGAGATGCTGGGCGTCGCGCCCCGCACCGTCACCCCGTCGATCGAGGCGGCGGTGTTGGCGACGAACCACCACATCCGGTACGTCGAACTGGACTCGCACGGCTTCGGTGTCCTCGACGTGACACCCGACGCGGTGCAGATGGACTGGCTGTACGTGCTCGATCCGACCGACCCGGGCACCGGCGTGCGGTACGGCACGAGCCGGCGGGTCGCCGCCGGCACGCCGCGGCTGGAGCCGGCGGCCGCGCTCGATCCGGGTGCGCACGGCCGGCAGGCCCGGCCGTGACGCCACCCGCCGGAGCGATCGATCGGCGCACGATGCTCGCCGGCACGGCCGTGCTGGCCGGCGCGGCCCTGATCGGCACGGCTCCGGCCCTGATCGGCACGGCTCCGGCCCGGGCGGCGACGCCGTCGGCGCTGCTACCGGACGCGGACGTGCACGTCCTCGTCGTCGACGGGATGCGCCCGGACGAGCTCGCGCCGGGTCTCACGCCGCATCTGCTCGCGCTCGCCGACGCCGGCACCCGGTACACCGCGGCCCGGGCGATCTCGGTGGCCGAGACGCTGCCGAACCATGCGGCGATGATGACCGGTGTGCTGCCGCACCGCTCCGGCGTGCCCGCCAACTCGATCTTCGACCCGGTGCTCGGCCGCACCCGGGACCTCGACCGGCCGACCGACCTGCGCGCCGGGACGGTGCTCGACCGGCTGCCCCGCGAGCTGGGGCTGACGACCGCGAGCGTGCTGTCCAAGCGGTACCTGCACGGCCTGTTCGGCGGCCGCGCGTCGGTGGCGTGGGATCCGGTGCCGCTGCTGCCGCTCACCGAACACGCGCCGGATCGGTTCACGGTCGACGCGCTGATCTCCGTGGTGGAGGAGCGGTCGCCGCGGTTCACGTTCACCAATCTCGGCGACGTGGACCGCGTCGGGCACCTGGACGTGCTCGGCGCGTCGCTGCGGCTCGCGCGTACCGCGGCGCTGCGCTCGGCGGACGAGCAGGTGGCCCGGTTCGTGGAGTTCCTGCGCGCGACGGGACGGTGGGAACGGTCGGTGCTGATGGTGCTGGCCGACCACGGGATGGACTGGTCGGCGCCGGACCAGCTGATCGGCCTCGTCGACGTGCTCGGCGCCGACCCGCTGCTCGCCGGATCGGTGCGCACCGCCCAGAACGGCGGTGCGAACCTGCTGTACTGGGTCGGCGATCCGGCGGCCCGGGTGGACGCGGTGGCGCGGATGCGGGAGGTCGCCGCCGCCGTCCCGGGCGTGGCCGCACTGTACGCGGGTGCGGATCTGGGTCTCGGCGCCGCCGCGGGTGATCTGGTGGCGTTGTGCGACGCGGGGTGGCGGTTCTCCGATCCGAGCCCGTTGTCGAATCCGATTCCGGGCAATCACGGTCACGCCGCGACCGTCGAGATCCCGTTCTTCGTCGCCGGCGGGCATGCGAGTATCCGCCGCGGCCTCACCGTCGCCGACCCCGTGCGCACCCTCGACGTCGCCCCGACGGTCGCGGCGCTGTTCGGGTTGGCCGGGCCGGCGGGTGGCTGGGACGGCCGCGCGGCAACGCACGCCTTCGCCGGGTGAGCCCGATGCCTCCGCAGCCCTTCCGCCGGTCGCCGTCGCGCGTGACAATGGAAGTGCAGTAACCGTTTTCAACGGAGGAGGCAGTGATGACCACTGCACGCGACATCATGCACCGCGACGCGGTCTGCATCGGCGAACACGACACCCTCGAGACCGCGGCCCAGCGGATGCGGGAACTGGACATCGGCGCGTTGCCGATCTGCGGCGACGACGACCGGCTCCACGGCATCATCACCGACCGCGACATCGTGCTCGAGTGCGTCGCCGCGGGCGGCGACCCGAGTTCCATGACGGCCGGTGAGCTCGCCCAGGGCAAGCCCTACGTGGTCGACGCGGACGCGGACGTCGACCGGGTCCTGACGATGATGGAGGAACACCGCATCCGCAGGCTGCCGGTGGTCGAGGAGCATCGGCTGATCGGCATGATCAGCGAGGCCGACCTGGCCACGCATCTGCCCGAGTCGGAGGTGGGCCGGTTCGTCGAGGCCATCTGCGCACGTACCGCGCCGTAGGCGGGCCGGGCATACCGCGCGTGACGGCCCGGGCGTAGCGCGGTCAGTCGCCGACGCGCTGCTCGAGACGTTCGAGGACGTCTCGGGCATGCCCGGCGACGTCGTCGTGTCCGGTGTCGGCGGCGTAGTCGGCGAGCAGCGACCAGCGGCTGCGCAGCGCGTCGGACCACGGCACGGACAGGTGGTGGTCCCGCACCGCCGCGATGCGGGCATGGTCCTCGGGGACGAACAGGTAGGTGCTCAGCCACACCCACGCGAGCTGCGCGTCGAGCAGCCGCTCGGCGAGCACCTCGTCGAAGCCGAGCGAGGGCCACATGCCCACCACCTCGGCCCGCCACGCGTCGGCCATCGCGCGGGCCCGCTCGAGCGTGAGCGGCGCCTTGCACAGGCACGCCGGGAAGGAGGTCAGGGCGTAGGCGATGTCGAGGGTGGCGTCGCGGAAGCCGCCCCACTCGTAGTCGAGGAACTGCACGCCCTCGTCGCCGACGACGATGTTGTCCGGGCACAGGTCCGAGGGGCTGAAGGCCCGGAACCGGCCGGCGGTGAACAGCTTCGCGGCCCGCTCGGCGCGGTCGATCACGCTCTGCGGCACCTCGAGGCCGAACTCGGTGGCGAAGCGGTCGGGCACGACGCGCAGCGCGCCGGTGGCCTGCTCGACGACGGCGTCGGCGAAGTGCGCCACCTCGGCACGGCGCAGCAGGGCGGCGAAGTCCTCCTCGCGCCCGACGGTCGCGGCATGCATCCGGCCGAGGGCCTGGGCGAACGCCATGAGGGTGTTGGTGACGGTGTCGGTGTCGTCGCTGCGCAGCAGCGTGGCGATCGGGGTGGCGTCGCCGAGGTCGCTGAGCACCAGCAGCCGCGACTCGAAGTCGTAGGCCAGCAGTTCGGCGCCCGGCCGGTCGTCCTTGGCCAGGGCGGTGGCGAACTGGTAGGACACCGCCTCGCGCAGGAACGCGACCTCGTCGTCGGTGGCGGCGCCACGGAAGCCCACCCGCCGTTCGGCGCGCGGGGGCACCTGCTTGAGCACCAGGGTGCGCGGCAGGGAGAACGGGTTCGCCGCGACCCGCACGCGCAGAACCACCGAGCGGCCACTGCCGCCGAGATCCACCGGATCGGCCAAGGTCACGGGTGCGCCGGTGCGCCGGGTCAGCAGCTTTTCGGCCGCCTCCACCACTTCCGACATGGGCTCCGCCAATGTTGCAGTCATCGTCTGACAATCTACCCGGTTCGGGCGACGATCAGTTCGTGCACGAACCGCATCTTGACCAAAACGGGCGGGGGTAGCACGAACGGATACAGATCGGTGTGACCCATCGACCGGTTGACCATGTTCAGCGACCAGGCCAGCGGCAGCCAGCGCTCGAGGAGTTTGTCGAAGCCGGCCGGGCCGGGCTGGGGGCGGTCCAGGGCGGCGCCGGCGGGTGCGAACCCGAACCCGGCGGCGGTGTCCAGCGCGTCCCGCATGTGCAGATAGTGCGCGAACGTCTCGGCCCAGTCCTCGGCCGGATGCATCGTCGCGTACGAGGAGACGAACTCGTCCTCCCACCCGTCGGGTGCTCCCTCGGAGTAGTGCCGGTCCAGCGCCGCCTGGTAGTCCGCGTCGGGATCGCCGAACAGCGCCTCGAACCGGGCCCGCACGGCGGGGGTGGCGATCAGGACCATCTGGTAGTAGTGCCCGATCTCGTGCCGGAAGTGGCCCAGCAGGGTGCGGTACGGCTCGCCCATCTCGATCCGCAGCTGCTCACGGTGCACGTCGTCGCCCTCGGCGAGATCGAGGGAGATCACTCCCGACGCGTGTCCGGTGAGGACCTGCTCGTCGCGGCTCGACAGCAGGTCGAACGCGAGGCCGGTGTCCGGGTCGGTGTCGCGGCCGGTGAGCGGCAGGCCGAGTTCGGTGAGTTCGACGATCAGCCGGCGCTTGGCGGCCTCGGCGTCGGCGAACGCGGCCAGCGCGTCGGTGTCGTCGTCGGCCGGGCGGGTGCGGGTGAGCCGGCACGACCGGCACAGGCCGGGCTCGTCGCGGCCGACGATCCAGTTGCAGCGGGCCAGGTGCAGGTTGTCGCACAGCCGGTAGCGGCGGGCCGGCACCGCACCGGAGGCCGGACCGTCGGCGTCGTCCTCGGGCAGGATCGCGACCATCGAGACGGTGCCGAGGTCGAAGCCGATTGCGCTGCCACAGCGCAGGCAGACCGAGTTCTCGAAGGTCAGTTGCTGCCCGCACATCGGGCACGAGAAGTCACGCATCGGCCGCTCCTGTCGGTTCGGGGTCGGTGCGGTCGCCGCTGGTGGGCGCGAGCGGCGCCACGTCGACGGACACGTCGATGGTGCTGTCCTTGGCTTCGGTGTAGATCACCCCGCGCAGCGGCGGCACGTCGGCGTAGTCGCGGCCCCACGCGACGGTGGTGTACCGCTCGTCCACGAACTGGTCGTTGGTCGGGTCGAAGGCGAGCCACGTGTCGCCGGGCAGCCACACCGCCGCCCAGGCGTGCGTCGCGTCGACGCCCACCATGCGTTCGCGTCCGGGGGGCGGATCGGTGGCGAGGTAGCCGGACACGTAGCGGGCGGCGAGGCCGTGCGCGCGCAGGCAGGCGAGGGCCAGGCGCGCGAAGTCCTGGCACACGCCGGAGCGCGCGACCAGGACCTCGGCGACGCGCGTGGACACCGACGTCGATCCGGAGTGGTAGGCGAAGTCGGTGAAGATGCGGTGGGTGAGTTCGGCGATCGCCTCGACCAGCGGCCGGCCCGGAGGGAAGGTGGGCGCGGCGTAGGCGAGTACCTCGGCGTCGACCTCGGGCGGGTCGAGGTCCAGAACGAAGTCGGTGGCCAGGGCGCCGGCCGTGCCGACCGGCCGCGCCGACTCCCACGGCGCGACGGCGGGACCGGCGACCAGCCGCGCCGGATCCGGCGGGGTCACCGCCACCTCGGACTCCGCGGTGACGACGAGCGTGTCGTGGGGCTCGGCGACGTGGAAGTAGACGTCGCGGTTGCCCCACAGGTCCGCCCCCACCGACGTGTCGGCCGGGGCGGGGTCGACGGTGACGCTGCTCGAGACGACCCGCTGGTTGTCGGTGTCGCGGGGCAGCAGGTAGCCGCGGCCGTACGAGGAGGTCACCACGCCGGAGTACCGGTAGGTGGTGCGATGCACGATGCGGTACCGGCGCCGGGCGGGGTCGAGCGGATCGGTCACGGCAGGGTCCTCCGCTGGGCGCCGCCCCACAGCGGCCGGGTGCCGCCGGGCAGCGACAGCGGCCCGCGCAGCAGCTGCTCGGCCAGCTGCTCGAGTCCGGTGTGGACGGCCGCGAGGAGATCGGCGAGCTCACGGCGGACGCCGTCGGTGGCGGTCTCGAGGTCGACCGGGTCCACCCGGCGCAGCCGGGTCAGCAGCTCGTCGGCGAGGCGTTCGGGCCGGGTCGAGCCGGAGGCGTCGGGCAGCGCCCGCAAGTTCTCGCGCAGGCGTTCGAGCACCCACGCCAGCGAGCGGGGGTTGGTGGTGTCGAGCAGCAGCAGCTGCGCGACGGCGGCCGGGCGCACCCGGTGGTTGCGGCGGCGGTAGGTCACCGAGCTCTCCGCGGCGCCGAGCACCGTCTCCATCAGCGCCCGGTCGGTGGCGGCGTCGCGGGCGACGGTGAGGGTGGTCGCCAGCAGGGTGGTCAGCGACAGCGCCCGCTCGATCCGCTTGCCGAGGTCCATCACGTGCCAGCCCAGGTCACGGACCATCGATTCGGCCCCGAGCCCGGACAGGGCGAGCATCCCGGCGAGGACGGCGGACTGGGTGGCGCCGAGCAGGGAGCCGTCGTCGTCGGGGTCCTCGGTGAGCGCGTCGAGGGCGCGCTGGACGTCGGCGAGCACGGCCCACGTGTCGTTGGAGAGCTGGTCGCGCACGGCCCGGGCCGCCTGGTCGAGTCCGGCGAACGATTGGGCGAGCGAGCCGAGCCGTTCCGGATCGACGGTCATGGAGCGGAATTCCGCTGTGGCGGAGTGGTAGTCGTCCATGACGTCGGCACCGGTGTGCTGCGCCGCGATCGCCGGTCCGGGGGCCGCGGCGGTGAGCGCCGACAGCAGCACGGGCAGGCACTCGCTGCCCGGCAGCCAGGGCCGGAAGCGGTAGTCCTGGTAGCGCTCGCGGACCGCGACGAGCAGGCGGGCGGTGTCCTCGGCACGCTCGCCGTAGCGGCCCAGCCAGAACAGGTCGTTGAGCACCCGAGGCGAGGCGACGACGTCGACGGGGGGCACGGCGAAGGTGGACACCTCGTCCCCGGCCGGAACGCCCGTCGCGCCGGTGGTGGCCGTGGGCGCGGCGGTGCGCACCCACACGTCCTTGGCGACGACGCGCATCGGCGGCCGCGTGCGCGGCGTCGCGCCCGGGACGACGATCTCGCCGAGCCCACCGGGCATGGGGGTGAATCCGACCCGCTGGGCGACGGTGAACAGTCGGACGCCGACCGGCGCGGCACCGAGCCCGCCGGAGATTCCGGACAGCGACGGGACGTACGAGTGGTCGGGAATCTCCTGGCCGACCCACCGCCCCGGCTGCGCTCGCACCTGGGCGAGCAGGCCCTCGCGCTGCTGCGCGTCGAGGCTGCCGACCATCACCGACCGGGCGGTGACCGCCGACCGCAGCACCAGCTGCTCGAACCTCTCCGTCAGCGCCGCGACCCCGGCCGGGGTGCCGCCCCAGTATGCGGGGACCGGCTCGAGCAGCAGGTCCTCGTCCAGCAGCGCCCGGCACAGCGACGGCAGGAACTCCGCCAGGGCCGGATTCTCGAGCACCCCGCTGCCGAGGGTGTTGACGACGGTGACGGCGCCGCGCCGCACCACCTCCACGAGCCCGACCACGCCGAGCCGCGAGTCCGGCCGCAGGTCGAGCGGGTCCGCGTAGGCGGCGTCGACGCGGCGTAGCACGACGTCGACGCGGGTGAGCGAGCCGAGCGAGCGCATCCACAACCGGCCCTCGCGCACCACCAGGTCGGCGGCCTCGACCAGCGGGAACCCGAGGACGCCCGCGATGTGGGCCTGATCGAAGGCGGTCTCCGAGTGTGCGCCCGGGCCGAGGACGACCACCACCGGGTCCTCCGCGCCGGCGGGTGCGGCCTCGCGCAGCGCGAGGCGCATCGCCTCGACGAACGGCGACAGCGGCCGTGGGTTCGTCGCCTGGTACAGGTCGGGCATGGCGCGTGCCGTCACCCGCCGGTCTGCGAGGGCGTACCCGGCGCCGGACGGGGCCTGGGTGTGGTCCCGCACCACCCGGAACCGGCCGTCGCGGGCACGGGCGACGTCGATTGCGTGGACGAACAGCTGGTGCGGCCCGGGGAGCGAGAGCCCGTGCGCGGCCCGCACGTAGCCGCGATGGCCGAACACCAGTTGCGGGGGCAGCAGTCCCTCCCGGAGCGTGCGCATCGGCCCGTACAGGTCGGCGAGCAGCGTGTCGAGCAGCCGTGAGCGCTGCAGCAGACCCTGCTCGAGGGTGCTCCAATCGTCGGCGGAGAGGACGAACGGCACCCCGTCGAGTTCCCACCGGTGCGGCGCGGCCGGACCGGTCTCCTCGGTGCGGGCGTCGACGGGGGTGTAGGTGATGCCGTGGTTGTCGACGAGCCGGCGCAGCCGCTGCCGGTAGCGGGCCAGCGCCTGGGGGCCACGTGCCTGCAGGCCCTCCGCCAGTTCGGCCCAGTGCTCGCGGACGTCGCCCGCGGGGTCGAAGAGTTCGTCGAATTCCGGTCCGCGGTGGGCGTACCGCGCCCGCAGCGACTGTGTGGCGACCATGTCGGTCATGCCGTTGCCGCCCTCTCCGTCCGTCCGGCGCCTGCTGTCACTGTGCCAGGCCGTGCCCCGCCGTGCGCCCCCGCCGTGCGCGCTGCCCTCTGACACCGCGGCGGCGCCGGCCCGTGACACCGCGGCGGCGCCGGCCCGTGACACCGCGGCGGCGCCGGCCCGTGGGCAGGCGCCGCCGACGAGGTCCTGTCGGTGCCCTACTTCTCGGCCTTCTTCGGCTCCGGCTTGAAGTCGATCCCGGACTCCTTGCGCTGCTCGGGGGTGATCGGCGCCGGAGCGTCGGTCAGCGGGTCGACACCGCCGCCGGACTTCGGGAACGCGATGACCTCGCGGATCGAGTCCGCGCCGGCGAGCAGGGCGGTGATGCGGTCCCACCCGAAGGCGATGCCGCCGTGCGGCGGAGCGCCGTACTTGAATGCCTCGAGCAGGAAGCCGAACTTCTCGTTCGCCTCCTCCTCGGAGATGCCCATCACCTTGAACACGCGCTGCTGGATGTCGGTGCGGTGGATTCGGATCGAGCCGCCGCCGATCTCGTGACCGTTGCACACGATGTCGTAGGCGTAGGCGAGGGCCGAGCCGGGATCGGTGTCGAACGTGTCGAGGTGCTCGGGCATCGGCGAGGTGAAGGCGTGGTGCACCGCCGTCCATGCGGAGCTGCCGAGCGCGACGTCGCCGGAGGCGGTGGCGTCGGCGGCCGGCTCGAACAGCGGGGCGTCGACGACCCACACGAACTTCCAGTCGTCGGGATCGATGAGATCGAGCTTGCGGGCGATCTCGCCGCGAGCGGCACCGAGCAGCGCGCGCATGGGCTTGGTGGCGCCGGCGGCGAAGAAGATGCAGTCCCCGGGCTGGGCGCCGACGTGCTTGGCCAGGCCCTCGCGCTCGGCGTCGGTGAGGTTCTTCGCGACCGGTCCGGACAGCTCCCCGTCCTCGCCGACCAGCACGTACGCCAAGCCCTTCGCGCCGCGCTGCTTGGCCCACTCCTGCCAGGCGTCGAGCTGGCGCCGCGGCTGGCTCGCGCCGCCGGGCATGACGACCGCGCCGACGTACTCGGCCTGGAACACCCGGAAGGTGGTGTCCTTGAAGAACTCCCGGCACTCGACGAGCTCGAGGCCGAAACGCAGGTCGGGCTTGTCGGAGCCGTAGCGGCGCATCGCGTCGGCGTAGGTCATGCGCGGGATCGGGGTGGTCAGCTCGTGCCCGACCAGGCGCCACAGCGCGTGCAGGATCTCCTCGGCGAGCAGGATCACGTCGTCCTGGCTCACGAACGCCATCTCGATGTCGAGCTGGGTGAACTCCGGCTGCCGGTCGGCGCGGAAGTCCTCGTCGCGGTAGCAGCGGGCGATCTGGTAGTACCGCTCGATGCCGCCGGCCATCAGCAACTGCTTGAACAGCTGCGGCGACTGCGGCAGTGCGTAGAAGCTGCCGGGCTGCAGCCGCGCCGGCACCACGAAGTCGCGGGCGCCCTCCGGGGTGGAGCGGGTCAGCGTCGGGGTCTCGACCTCCACGAAGCTGTGGTGGGCGAGCACGCCGCGGGCGGCGGCGTTGACCTTGCTGCGCAGCCGGATCGCCTTGCCCGGGCCCTCGCGGCGCAGGTCCAGGTAGCGGTACTTCAGGCGGGCTTCCTCGCCGACCTGGTCGTCGAGCTGGAACGGCAGCGGCGCGGCCTCGTTGAGAACCTCGAGCGTCGAGGCATTGACCTCGACGGCGCCGGTGGGGATGTCGAAGTTCTGGTTGCCCTCCGGCCGGACCTCGACCACTCCGACGACCTTGATGCAGTACTCGGCGCGCAGACGGTGTGCCTGCTCGAGGACCGCGCCCTCACGGAAGACGACCTGCGACACACCCGACGCGTCGCGCAGGTCGATGAAGATCACCCCGCCGTGGTCGCGGCGCCGGGCCACCCAGCCGGTGAGGGTGACGGTCTGCTCGGCGTGCTCGGCTCGCAACGAGCCGGCGAGATGGGTGCGCAGCACGGAATTCCTTTCGAAACAACCTAACGAGGGACGTCGTCGTTGCAATCCTACGAAAGACACACATCCGCCGAGGACACCCGTACCCGATCGGCCGTGCCAAGCTGAACCGATCGGTCCCCCTGCGACGAGGAAGTGAAGGCGGCGATGACGTTCAACGAGGGTGCTCGGATGGAGGGCGGCCGCATCCGGGTCGGCGGCGGAGGCGGACCGGGCGGGAAGATCGCGATCGGCGGTGGCGCCGGCGGCCTGCTGGTGCTGATCCTGGCACTGCTGCTCGGAGGTGATCCCGGCTCGCTCCTCGGCAGCGGCGCCCCGGAGCAGTCCGGGCAGTACGGCTCGGGCACCCTGGAGGGCTGTGAGACCGGGGCGGACGCCAACGCGAGCGTCGACTGCCGCGTCCAGTTCACCGTCGGCAGCCTCGACGCGGTGTGGGAACAGCAGCTCGGGCCGCAGACCGGCGTCGAGTACGTCCGGCCCGCGGTCGTGCTGTTCTCCGGTGCGGTCGCGACGGGCTGCGGCAACGCCACGAGCGACGTCGGACCGTTCTACTGCCCGGCCGACCGGACCGCGTACTTCGACACCAGCTTCTTCCAGGACCTGGTCACCCGGTTCGGCGCCAACGCCGGCCCGCTCGCGCAGGAGTACGTCGTCGCGCACGAGGTGGGTCACCACCTGCAGAACCAGCTCGGGGACCTCGGCCGCGCGCAGGCCGATCCGCGCGGTGCCGACTCCGGGGCCGTCCGCACCGAGCTGCAGGCCGACTGCTATGCCGGGGCGTGGGCGTACCACGCCGACAAGCAGGCGGATCCGAACACCGGGGAGCCGTTCCTGCAGCCCCTCACCCAGCAGGACATCCGCGACGCGCTGTCGGCGGCGTCCGCCGTCGGCGACGACCGGATCCAGGCTTCCGCCGGCGGGCGGGTGAACCCCGAGGGCTGGACGCACGGGTCGTCCGACCAGCGGCAGAAGTGGTTCCTCGCCGGGTACACCACCGGGCAGATCGCGGCGTGCGACACGTACACGGCGCGAGATCTGGACAACCCGCCGGCGCTGCGCTGACCCCGCCGCCCACCACGGGGAATCCACTCCCGAAACGCGGTGCGCGTGCCATGCTCGAGGGGTCCGCACCGGTACGAGGTGACCTGCCGTGGAATGGTACGACGCCGACGGGTATTCGCTGGGACGGCTGCTGTGCACGCGCGCGCTGGCCCTGGTGTACCTCGTCGCGTTCCTGGTGGCGCTCAACCAGTTCCGGGCGCTGCTCGGGAGCACCGGCCTGACGCCGATCCCCCGCTTCCTGAAGGCGACGTCGTTCGGCCGGGCCCCGAGCGTGTTCCACCTGCGCTACTCGGACCGTCTCTTCGCGGCGGTCGCCGGTCTCGGCGCGGTCCTGGCCGCCGCCACCGCGCTCGGGGTGACGGACCGGCTGCCGCTGATCGCGTCGATGCTCGTCTGGTTCCTGCTGTGGCTGCTGTACTTGTCGATCGTCAACGTCGGACAGGTCTGGTACTCGTTCGGCTGGGAATCGTTGCTGCTCGAAACCGGCTTCCTGGCGATCTTCCTCGGCAACGCGGACACCGCCCCGCCACTGCTCGTCCTGATCCTGCTGCGCTGGCTGCTGTTCCGGCTCGAGTTCGGGGCGGGCCTGATCAAGATGCGCGGCGACCGGTGCTGGCGGGATCTGACGTGCCTGTACTACCACCACGAGACCCAGCCGATGCCGGGCCCGCTGAGCTGGTACTTCCACCACCTGCCCAGGCCCCTGCACCGGGTCGAGGTGGCCGGGAACCACGTCACCCAGCTCGTGGTGCCCTTCTTCCTGTTCGCGCCGCAGCCGATCGCGGGGATCGCGGCGTCGATCATGATCGTCACCCAGTTGTGGCTGGTGGTCAGCGGCAACTTCTCCTGGCTGAACTGGCTGGCGATCGTGCTGGGCCTGTCGGTGATCCCGGACAGCTGGTGGGAGCGTCTGCTGCCGCTCGAACCCGGTCCGGGGTACGGGACGACGCCGACGGTGTTCGTGGCGGTGGTCGTGGCGCTGACCGGGACGGTCGCGGTGCTCAGCTACCTGCCGGTGCGGAACATGCTCTCCCACCGGCAGGCGATGAACGCCTCGTTCAACCGGTGGCACTTCGTCAACACCTACGGCGCGTTCGGCAGCATCACCCGGCACCGGCACGAGGTGATCGTCGAGGGCACCTCCGATCGGGAGGTGGGCCCCGGCACCGTGTGGCGCGAGTACGAGTTCAAGGGCAAGCCCGGCGACGTGCGCCGCCGGCCCCGCCAGTACGCGCCGTATCACCTGCGGCTGGACTGGCTGATGTGGTTCGCCGCGCTGTCCCCCGACTACGCGCGCTCCTGGTTCGGGCGACTGCTCGAAAAGCTGCTGACCAACGACGAGCACGTGACGGCACTGCTGCGGCGTAACCCGTTCCCCGACGCGCCGCCCCGCTGGGTGCGGGCGCGGTACTTCAGCTACCGGTACACCACGTGGCGCGAGCGCCGCGAGACCGGCGCGTGGTGGGTGCGCGAGTACATCACCGACTACATGCGGCCGGTGGCCCTGGCCGAACGCGACGCCGAATGAGGTCCCCGGAGCCGGCGGCGCTTTCGAAAATTCAATCTCGCGTTATCTCACCTTTATCGAACATCAACGTCGGGTAAAGAATGAGATCGACCGGGCGACCGGTATCCGGGACCCGGACAGGAAAAGGGGGCCTGCGTCCTCAACCCGCAGGCCCCCTCTATTTCCCCCGGATCAGCTGAGGTTCATGTCCTCGGCGGAACCGGAGAAGAAGTCGAACGCGCCGAAGAGGTCGGCGATTGCTCCGAAGAAGTCGGCCAACGTTCCAAAGTCCATGCTGGAGCTCCATTTCTGATCTTGTACATACCGTACCGGTGCCGTGCACCGAACCCAATTGTTACCAAACGCGCCGGGTCCCGCAATTCGAGCGCGGACCCGGCTGCCGCACGCGGTAGGGGAAATCGGGTTCGCGAAATTCTCAGCACTCCGCGCATGCAATTCGCTGGCGCGCACGGTCGGCGCGATCGCGCCTGAAGGGCCGGGTCAGCGACGCGGCGGGCCGCCGACCGCCGCGACGCCCAGCTCCGCGAGGCCGTCGACGATCCCCCCGGCGAACTCGTCGACGTCCGGGACGAGATCGGCATCGGCGACGACGTCGACGTTCAGCCGGCCCGCGTAGGACAGCACGCCGACGGCGACACCGACGTTGCCCTGCACCACGCCGACCTGGAACAGCTCGCGCACGCGGGCACCCGCGAAGTACAGCGGCACGGGCGGGCCGACCAGATTGCTGACGAACAGATTGACCAGCCGTTGGCGCCGCATCACCCGCACCGTCCACCGCTGGAGCAGCCGTCCCCCGGGCTGCAGCGGCGGCTCCCGCTTGAGCCGCGCGGTCTCGCGGGCGACGGCCGCGACCCGGGCGGCCACCGACCCGGGCCCCACCGGCAGGGGCACGAGCAGGATCCCGACCCGGTTCCCCGGGCTCCGGTCGTCGGCGGTGCGCAGCGACGCCGCCACCGACGCCTTCAGGATCAGGTCCGGGTCGAGTTCGCCGCGCGCCGCGAGGAGCCGCCGCGCGCCGGCGGCCACGGCGGCGAGCACGACGTCGTTGACCGTCGCACCGTGCGCGTGTGCGACGCGCCTGACCTCGGCGAGGTCGCAGCGCACCAGGCTCAGCCGGCGGTGCGGCCCGACGGGACCGTCGAACGACACCCGCGGGGCCCGGCCCTGCCGGGCGAGCGAGCGCAGCTGCCGCACCCGCAGGGCGGCACGTCGCGCCGCCACCGCCGGCCGCACTGCCCGGAGCCACCGCCACGCGGCCCCGGGCCGACGGTGCAGGTTGTCGCGGACGAGCGCACGCACGGAAGGTGGCGGAACCGGGGTGGGCACGGGACCGGGGTCCTCGTCGGGCGTGGTCGCGGCAGTGTCGAGCAGGGCGCCGAACAGTTCGAGGGCGGCGATGCCGTCGGCGACCACGTGGTGGAGCCGCAGCAGCAGCGCGATCGTCCCGTCGTCCCGGTCCGTGAGCAGCCACATCTCCCACAGCGGCCGGGACCGGTCGAGGCGTGGTTCGTCGAGTTCCGCGCAGGTGCGCAACAGGGTGGCCTCGTCGCCGGGAGCGGGCAGGGCGCGGGTCCGCACGTGGCACGAGATGTCGAAGTGCGGGTCGTCGACCCACACGGGCGGTCCGGCACCCGGCGGCGGGCGGTGCAGCCGCTGGCGCAGTCGGGGCGCGCGGCGGGTGCGCCGCGCGACGTGCTCGCGGATCGCCGCCAGCCGGAGGCGTCCGGCCGCATCGCGCAGCGGCGCTCCGTCCAGGACGGCGAGCGCGGCCACGTGCATGGGCACCCCGCGGTCCTCGACGCGCAGGTTCCCTACGTCGAGCGGGCTCAGCCGCTCGAATCGGGGCCGGTCGTCCGTCATGGTGCCCGTCCTGCCGTCGGCAACGCCCGGGCGGCGCGGAACGTTCAGCGGCCGCCGGGGCGTCTCGGCGGCACCTTCGTCGCCAGTACCGCGGCCTGAGTGCGGCGTTCGACCCCGAGCTTGGCCAGGAGCCGCGACACATAATTCTTCACCGTTTTCTCGGCCAGGAACATCCGTTCGGCGATCTGACGGTTGGTCAGCCCCTCCCCGAGCAGCGCGAGCAGGGTCCGTTCCTGATCGGTCAGGTTCGCATACGGTCCGCCGTCGTTACTGGTGTCGGCGCGCAGCTTCGCCATCAGCGTGGTCGCGGCGCGGCTGTCGAGCAGGGACTTGCCTGCCCCGACGTCCCGCACGGCCTGGATCAGCTCGGTGCCGCGGATGTCCTTGAGTGCGTAGCCGCTCGCGCCGGCGAGTATCGCGTCGAGCATCGCCTGCTCGTCGGTGAACGAGGTCAGCATCAGGCAGCGCAGTCGCGGCATCTGCGAGAGCAGTTCCCGGCACAGCTCGATGCCGTTGCCGTCGGGGAGCCGGACGTCGAGCACGGCGACGTCGGGTTCTACGGCAGGAACCCGCACGAGAGCCTCGCCGTACGACGACGCCTCCCCCGCGATCGTCAGTTCGGGATCCGTGGTGAGCAGGTCCGCGATGCCACGGCGGACGACCTCGTGGTCGTCGACGAGAAAGACCTTGACCATGCGCCAGCCTCCAATCCCCGGTCAGCACGGTACCGCACGGTGTGCCGACTCACGGTCGGCTCGGGGACTGGATTGTCAACCGCGCTCGCCGGGCCACCACGGCAGCGTGGCACGACGCCCACTGATGTGCTCGACGTCGATGACGAGGAGGGGATCCTCCGTGCCGATGCCCCACGGCAGGCCGCCGGCGCCGTCGAATCCGCGGAGACCGTCCGTGCCGCGCGCGAGCCGGGCGCGGCCGATCGCGACCACGCTCCACCCCGACCGGGTCGGCGCCTCGAGTTGTTCGGCATGGAAGGCGAGCAGCCTGCCGTCGAAACGCTCGAACCACCCGTCGTCGCCGGTGGGAACGACGATCTCGCCGTTCGGCGCCGCGAAGGTCACCGGGTGCACCGCGGGCAACGCCCCGTCGGTGTAGACCAGACGGCCGGTCGGCACCGACCGCAGCAACGCCATGCACCGACCCGGCGCCAGCGGAGCTTCCGGACCCGTCGTCATCCTGGGCTTTCCCTCCTGCAAAGACATCTCCGCACTCCACCCTCGCCCGTCGAGGCGGCCCGCGGCAGGGTCCAAAGTCGTCACCACCGGGGCGCAAGTCACCGCGCCGGGGGTGACCCACGGATTACCCTCGGCACAATGGGAAAAACCGGGCCTTTCGAAGCGGCCCGGCACGCGGCGCACGGGACGTAATCCACCGAAGGGGTGAGCGATGGCCGCCGACGAGGAAACGTTGCTCGCGGGGACGCTCTCGCAGCTGCGACTGAGGGAGCTGCTCGCGGAGGTCCAGGACCGCATCGACCAGGTGATCGTCGCGCGCGATCAGATCGACGGTCTGCTCGAGGCCGTGCTCACGGTCGCGTCCGGGCTCGAGCTCGAGGCGACGCTCGAGCGCATCGTGCACGCCGCGATCGAGCTCGTGGACTGCCGCTACGGCGCTCTGGGCGTCCTCAACCGCCGCGGCGACGGATTGCAGAACTTTGTGTACGAGGGCATAGACGCAGACACCCGCGCGCTGATCGGCGACCTCCCCACCGGCCACGGACTGCTCGGACTGCTGATCGAACAGCCGAAACCGATCCGCCTCGACAATCTGGCCCAGCACGTGGCCTCGTCCGGCTTCCCGGCCCACCACCCGCCCATGCGGACCTTCCTGGGTGTCCCGGTCCGGGTGCACGGTGAGGCGTTCGGCAACCTCTACCTCACCGAGAAGGCCAACGGTCAGTCGTTCACCGAGGACGACGAGGTGATCGTGCAGGCCCTCGCGGCCGCGGCGGGCATCGCGGTGGACAATGCGCGCCTGTTCGAGGAGGCCCGGCTGCGGCAGCGCTGGCAGGAGGCCACGAGCGAGATCCGCGCCGAGCTGCTCGCCGACACCGACCCGGAGGAGGTGCTCGGCCTGATCGCCCGACGCGCGCTGGCCCTGTCGGAGGCGGACCACGTGCAGATCGCCCAACCCGAGGATCCCGACGTGCCGCCGGAGGAGGTCGCGGCCCTGATCGTCACCGCATACGCCGGTTCGGACCCGTCCGGGTTCGGGGGCAAGCGGATCCGGGTCGAAGGGACCGCGACCGGAACCGTGTACCGGTGCGGTGAGCCTCTGCAGGTCACGGAGTTCGACGGTGACGGCGACCGGCACGGGCCGGCGCTGCTGCTGCCGCTGCGCGCGTCGACCGACACCATTTCGGGGGTGCTGTCGGTCATTCGCGATCCGGGGCGGGAGCCGTTCGACGACCGTCAGCTCTTCCTCGCCACCTCCTTCACCGATCAGGCGGCGCTCGCGCTGAAGCTGGCCGACGACCAGCGACGGCTCAACTCTCTGACCGTGCTCGCCGACCGGGACCGCATCGCGCGGGACCTGCACGATCACGTCATTCAGCGGCTGTTCGCCCACGGCCTGAACCTGCAGAGCACCCACGCCCGCACCCGGGCGCCGGAGATCCGCGGGCGCCTGGCGGACATGATCGACGACGTGCAGAGCATCATCACCGACGTGCGCACCGCGATCTTCGACCTGCACGGCGGGATGGAGGGCACCCGGCAACTGCGGCAGGCCCTGCACGACATCGTCGCCGAACACACCGCCGACGTCGGCTTGCGGACCGTCGTGCGCATGTCCGGGCCGCTCAACGTGGTCACCGGGCCCCTCGCCGATCACGCCGAGGCGGTGCTGCGGGAGGCGATGAGCAACGTGGTGCACCACTCCGGCGCGAACAACGTCACCGTCACCGTGTCGGTCGACGACTACCTCACCATCGACGTCACCGACAACGGCGTCGGCATTCCCGCCACCGTCGCGCGCAGCGGACTGCACAACCTCGCCTCCCGCGCCGAGGAGGTCGCGGGCACCTTCACCGCTACCGCGGTCGACACCGGCGGCACCCGCCTGCTCTGGTCGGCGCCGCTGCCCGAGGACTGAGCTCGCACCGCCGGCGGCGGACGGCTCCCGGCCCCGGTATCTCGCCGCGGGCGCGGCAGCGGGCCGCACCGAGGCGGTGACCGGCTCGGTGGGGGAAGGCGGCAACAATTGCTGCGGCGCTCCTCGTCGCCGTTTCCCTTCGCGGCCGTGCCGATCCGAATTCCGAATCGCCGTTTCTGTCCTTTCTCGGCCGGAAGTCGAGATTCTCCGGTATGCGCCGGATCGCCCGGTGCGAGGGCTATCATCGAATTCGGCAGAGGGAACCCGATGAACACGAACACGAGCGCACTGAGCGACCAGATTCGGGCCGTACACCAATTGGTGCGGACGCAACTGCAGATACTCGAAATTCGCCACGAGCGCAGCTCGCATCCGATGGCGAAGCAGCAAATTGCGGCGGACATTCGCTATTTGTCGGAACGATGCGACGCCCTCGAACGAATTCTGCATTCGCACACGACATCCGCGAAGTCGTCGTCGTCTCGGGCGGCGCGGCTGAGCGACTGCATCGCCACCATCGCCGGCTCGGCGGACAGGCGCAGCGTCGCCGCCCTCGAACACGTCCTCGCGGACCAGCTGGCCGACCGCATCCGCACCCTCGAATCCCTCGCGATCGCGCTCGGAGACCGGCCGCTGCAGCAGTGGGCACGCGGTATCCACGCCGTCGGCGCCGCCTGATTTCCCTCCCGTTTCCTTCCCACCTGCCCGGGACGCGTGCCAGGCTGGAGCCACGGTCCTGCCGAGCTGTTTCGGCCGTTCCGGTTGGAGGAGACGATGACGTCCACGCTGCCGCGCCGTGCCGGATCCGACCGTGGCGATGTCCCGGGCCGGCTGCTGACCATGGGCGTCGAGGAGGAGTTGCTGCTCGTCGACGCCGACTCCGGCCGGCCCCGGCTGAGCAACGCCGCCGTCGTGGCCGATGCCCGCGAGGCCGGGCTCGACCTCCAGCTTGAGCTGTCGCGCTGCCAGGTCGAGACCGCCACACCGGTCTGCACCCGGATCGACGACCTGCGGCAGGAACTGCGCGTCTCGCGCACGGTGGCGGCGGCGGCGGCCGCACGCGCCGGGTCCCGCCTGCTCGCGGCGGCAGTGCCCCCGTTCGACACCACCCCGCCCGGGGCGCTCACGGACGCCGCCCGGTATCGGCGGATGGCCGAGCACTTCGGGGTGGTGACCGATCAGGTGATCTGCGGCTGTCACGTCCACGTCGGGGTGCCCGATCGCGACGTCGCGGTGCAGGTCTGCAATCACCTGCGGCCCTGGTTGCCCGCCCTGCTCGCGCTCACGGCGAACTCGTCCGTCACCGCCGGCGCCGACACCGGTTACGCCAGCTGGCGTCACATCCAGTGGGGGCGCTGGGGCAGCGGGGGGCCGCCGCCCTTCTTCCGGTCCGCCCGGCACTACGACGACGTCGTCGCCATGATGCTCGACGCCGGCACCGTCCTCGACCCCGCGATGGTCTACTGGGACATCCGGCTCTCGCCGCACCTGCCCACCCTCGAGATCCGGGTCTGCGACGTGCCCGCCACGATCGAGGAGACCGTCACCGCCGCCACCCTCGTCCGCGGACTCGTGTCCACCGCGCTCACCGCCGTCCACCGCGGTGACCCGGCGCCCCGGCTCGAGGCCGACCGGCTGAAGGCCGCGTGCTGGCGCGCCGCGCGGGAGGGCATCGACGGCTACGGGATGGACCCGCTGACGCAACGGCCCGTCCCCGCCGCCCGGCTGCTGGGCTCGCTGCTCGAGCACGTGCGGCCCGGCCTCGAGGAGGCCGGCGACTTCCCGTCCGCGCGCGCGTCGGTGCGGCGGATCCTGCGCCGGGGCAACGGCGCGCGCCGTCAGCGGCGAGCGCTCGCGGCGTCCCGGAGCACGGCGGACTTCGTCGCGGAACTGGCCCGCATCACCGTCGAGGGGTGCGAACCGGCCGCTCCCCCACCGACGGCCCGGTGATCGCTCCTACTCGGTGATCGCCCCTACTCGGGGGGTGTGACGCCGATGTCCTCGTGCCACAGGTCCGGGTGCTCGGCGACGAACGTCGCCATCATGTCGATGCAGCGTCGATCGTTCAGCACCGTCACCTCGACCCCGTGCTCCGCGAGCCAGTCGTGGCCGCCGGTGAACGTGACGCTCTCCCCGATCACCACCGCGCCGATGCCGAACTGCCGGATCAGGCCGCTGCAGTACCAGCACGGCGACAACGTCGTCACCATGATCGTCGAGCGGTAGTCGCGCCGGCGGCCCGCGGCCCGGAAGGCGGCGGTCTCGGCGTGCAGCGACGGGTCCCCCTCCTGCACCCGCCGGTTGTGGCCGCGGCCGAGCAGCGTCCCGTCGGCGGCGAACAGGGCCGCGCCGATCGGGATGCCGCCCTCGGCGAGGCCGAGCCGGGCCTCCGCGAGCGCGACCTCGAGCATCGCGTCCGGGGACGGACTCCCGGCCGGTCCGCGTGCATTCGTCACGGCACCACCCCGAATCGCGGTCAGCTGAACGACTTGTGGATCTGCGCGCCGTAGCGGCGGACGATCTTCTGCTTGGCGGCGGTATAGGCGTGGACGTCGTCCTGCAAGCCCCTGTTCTCGAGCGATCGGCGCGCCAACTCGCCGGCGATCACGTCGAGGAACAACTCGGCCAGCAGCAGTCGTGCCGCGTCCCGGAACCGGCCCCGGCCGTCGAGATACAGCTGCACGGTGGGGTCGCCGGTGTTGATGAGGATCGTTCGCTGCTCGGGGTCGTACACGGCACGTCCACCGTCGTCCCCGAGATAGCGCAGGTCGTAGCCGACGAACATGTCCTCGCCGTGGTCGCGTGGCGGCCGTCGATGTTCCTCCGGATGGGGCGGGGTGTGCGGGCGCGGCACATGGTGCGGCGACGGCGCGTTCTCGGCGATGACGATCTCGCACCACGCCCAGAACGCCCCGGACCGCACCATGATCTCGCCGCGCTCCCCGGCCGCCTCGCCGACGACCGTCCATTCCAGCCGCTGCACACCGGCCTTCTGCTCCACGGCAATCTCGGCGGGCCGGGGGTCGATCCGCATCGAGTCGGGCAGCGTGTACGTGATCGTCAGCCTGTCGTCGCCGGGCAGGCGCTCGGTGTCGACTTCCAGAGTGACGTGGAACCGATGGCCGGGCCTGCGGTAGTAGAAGGGCGTCGTGAATTGAAGGACGACCGACTTCCCCGTGCCGGTCGCGGTCGTCAGCGGTGCCGATGCCGGCGCCGGCCCGATCCCGAGATCCCGGATCGCCGACTCGCTCATCCGGTGCAGCAGCCGGTCGATCATGTGCGCGGTGTGCTCGGAGGTTATCGCGTGCTCGAGGTGTCTGAGCTGATCGCGTTCGGCCAGCACATATTCGGCGAGCCGAACGCTGACCGCATGCGAGAATGCGGCGACGAACCGGTCCTTGTGGTTCAGACCCTCACGCTCGTCGCTGATGATCGGCTCACCCTGCCCGAGCCGCTCGATCAGGGCCGCGCAGTGCACGGTGCCGAACAGGTACTCGGCGCCCACCTGGTTCTCGTACTCGAACATCTGACAGTCGAGCACGGCGAGGCCCGAGACGACGACGAGACCGTTCGTGCGCTCGTCCCCCGACATGGTCAGCTCGGCACCTTCGGCCCGCTTCAGGGTGAGGGTGAAGGTGTACTCGTCGCCGTCGAAGTCGAAGCTGCCGGGCGCGTCCGGACCGATCAGCACGAGCGCCGGGGGTTCGTCGAAGAGCACCCGGCCGCTGCGCTGGATCTCGTGCCGACCGGCGACGTGCACCACCTCCACGCTCCGCCGCGACAGCACCTCACGCAGGTAGACGTTGTCGGACAGCGCCTGAACCACGGTCTGGTACCGGGAGATGACCACGTGCGGGTTCTCCACGACCAACGTCACCCGGGTACCGTTCCCGGGGATGCCGAGGCGTTCGCGGTCGTCGTCGGAGACCGGCCGGTCGCCGCCGTGGTCGTCGTAGAGGTAGCCGCCGTTCTCGCCGCGGAAGAGGTCGATGCGGGTGAGCCGGCCGTCCTTGACGGTCTCGACCGTTCCGGCGCCGACACCGAACACGGCCTGCTTGAGGCCGCGCCCGAAGTAGCCCCGCCCATGGCCCTCGCCCCGCGACAGCGGGCTGTGGGCTGCCCCGTACGCCAGGATGCGGGCGGCCTGATCGAACGGCATCCCTTCGGCATGGTCGGTGACCTGCAGGACCGCACCCGACTGGTGGCGCTCGTAGGTGATGTCGATGCGGCCGTTCGCCTGCGCGCGGCCGTTGTCCAGCCGGGAGTAGCTGTCGTCACTGTTGGTGATCAGTTCGACGAGCGCCTTCTCGATCGAGGCGAAGCGCCGCGAATCGATCCCGATCACACGCTGGTCCACCGGAATGGGGGCGACTGCCATCGTTTCTGCCTTGTCTGTTCCGTCGGGCAGTCCTGAGGGTGGCTTCCCGAACTTGCCGCGATCGTACCGACGTTCGCGTCGATGCCGCGGCAATCGAAGTGCCCGGCGATGTCACCGCATTTCGTCGCAGCCCGTCGACTCCAGGTACTCGTCCGGCAGTCGCCCGTCGGTGACGACCCCGCCGTCGGACCACGTGAACGTCAGCTCCGCGAAACCGGTGGCGGCCGCGTTCGGCTCGCCCTCGCGCGGGTAGTTGTATTCGACGTCGATGGAGTCGAACGCCGTTGCGACCACCGCCGGGTTCAGCGCGCACGGCGTGGCGGTGCCGACATACTCGCCGCGGTGGAACAACAGCAGGTGGGTCGGCGACGATCCCGTCGCCCCCACGATCCCGACCTGCGCGTAGCTCAGGTCGCTGCAGCGGTTGTAGTTGCCGTTGTACGCCTGCAGCCACGTGGCATCGGGGATCTGCTGCGGCGGGGGTAGCTGCTCGATCACCGCGAACACCTCGGGTGCGTCGAGGTCGACGTCCGGGTCGCACGGCTGTTCGTCCACCGTCGTGGACACGGCGGCCCCGCCGGTGGGTGCCTGACGGGAGGACGTCTCGGTGGACGGTTCGGCCACCGGCTGCCCGTCCTGCACCTGGGCGCAGCTGGCCAGGATCGCCATCGCAAGGGCCGACACAAGGGTGACACCGGCTGTGCGACTCGGCATGGGCTCCTCGGACTCTCGGGTGCGACGGCGGTCGCCGCGACGGGTACGAATGGTGTCAGTTCGGATCATCCCAGTCGAGGCCCGTGGCAAGGTCGCGGAATGGTCAGCTCGGTCGAGCCGAGCAAACTCCGGCTACCTCGTCAGAAGCCGGTAGAACTCCGCATCGTGTCCGTGTGCCGGCAGAGGACCGACATCACTGCGTGTGACTGTGGCCCGGCGGAGAGGGGTCCGGTTCGGGTGGCCGCAAGAGTTCGGCGCGGGTGCCGGGCATGCCGCTGTGACCCCGTTCGGTGCATTTGACCGCCAGGACCTGATTGATCCCGAGCCGGTTCGCCGCAAATGCCAACGCCGAGCCGGCCATGTACAGCCGCCATACTCGTGCCCGCCCGGCGCTGCTGTGGGCCACCGCCTCGTCCCAGTTCGACTCCAGGTTCGCCACCCAGGCCCGCAGGGTCGTCGCGTAGTGCTCGCGCAGCGACTCGACATCGCGCACCTCGAAACCGGCCCCTTCGAGCGCCTCGATCATCGTCGCGAGCGGCAAGATCTCGCCATCGGGGAACACATAGCGATCGATGAACGACGTTTTCGAGAACTCGGCGAGGGATTTGCCCGGTCGCCGCGAGATCGCGTGGTTGAGCAATCGCCCCTGCGGGCGTAGCAGCGCGAACAGGTCCGCGGCATAGGTCGCCAGCATCGCAGCGCCGACGTGCTCGGCCATGCCGATGCTCGAGATCGCGTCGTAGGGGCCGTCGGTGACGTCGCGGTAGTCCTGGACCCGGATCTGCACCAACTCGCCCACGCCCGCGTCGACCATCCGCTTGCCGGCGTAGTCCGCCTGTTCGTGGGACAGGGTGACACCGACGACGTGCGCGCCGTAGTGACGTGCCGCGTGCAGCGCGAAGGTCCCCCACCCGCAGCCGACGTCGAGCACCCGCATCCCCGCGGTCAGGCCGAGCTTGCGGGCCACCAGATCGCATTTGGCGTACTGGGCGGCGTCCAGATCCTCGCTCTGCGCCGCCCAGTATGCGCACGAGTAGGTCATCGACTCTCCGAGCACGAGTCGATAGAAGTCGTTGCCGACGTCGTAGTGGTGGCTGATCGCGGCGGCGTCACGCCCCTTGTCGTGCCGGCGCCCGCGCACCGGTTTCATCTCCTCCACCGGCGGCCGCGGGGGCGGGCCGAGGATCCCCAGGCGCAGCGCCGCTTTCACCACCGCCTTCTTCGTGTGCCCGTCGATCCGGACACCCGGGCCGCGGCTCGGGTCCGACACCTGCTCCAACACGTCCAGACCGGGGAGCAGGTCTCCCTCGATGTCGATGTCGCCGGAGACGTAGGCCCGAGCGAAACCGAGATCGTTGGGCGACCACAGCAATCGCCGTAGACCACGCCTATTGACCAGGTGCACCCGCCAGGGCGCGTCCGCAGGCCCACTCCGACTGCCGTCCCAACACCTGATCCCGACCGGAGCCTCCTCGCCCAGCACCGCACGAACCAGCGGCGCCACCGTGTCAGCGACCGTCATACGCACCTCCGTCACAGTTCGGGCCCGACCACCATCGCGACTGCGCGGTTCCCGCTGCTCGCCGTGACGCTCAGGGCCTGTCAACCCGCACCCGCGTCCCGCAACGCCACCTCGTCGACAGTATCGATGGACCCCCCTCGCCGCACACCATTACACCAATCTCCGTGTCACCAAACCGGCTTCGCCGAGCTTGCACACCTCGTCGACCACCGGTCCAGCGCCACAGGCTCCGCCAGGGCAGCCCTCGACCCGAGCCGGCTGTGGCCGATAGCGCTTCGGGCGAGGCGGTGGCCGAACGTCTTCGTGCGCAACCCGTTCGAGCCGGGTCGCATGAAGTCACCCCGCGCCGAGTAAGGGCGTGGAAGGATGGCCTCACGCACAACCGCGCTCCGTGTGCACAGCCAGCCCCATGGAACCCGAAGGTCGAGTCGTCTGCCCAGCAGAAGACGTAATCGAAGAAAACCATGACCGCACCCGGCGGTATCACGATCGATCCGGCACTCGTCGATCTGTACAAGGACCTGCACCGGCATCCCGAGCTCGGATTCCGAGAAGATCGCACCGCCGCGATCGTGGCCGACCGGCTGAGGGCATCGGGATTCGAGGTCACCACCGGCGTAGGGAAGACCGGCGTGGTCGGCGTCCTGAAGAACGGGCCGGGGCCGACCGCGCTGCTGCGGGCGGACATGGACGCCCTTCCCGTCCGGGAGGACACCGGGCTCGACTACGCCGGCACCGCCACGGCCACCGACGAGCACGACGGCACGGTGCCGGTCGCTCATGCGTGCGGCCACGACCTGCACACCACCTGCCTGCTGGGCGCGGCCCGAATTCTCGCTACCGACCGGTCCGGCTGGACCGGCACCCTACTGCTGGTGTTCCAGCCCGCCGAGGAGCTGGGCGCGGGTGCGCAGGCCATGGTGGACGACGGACTGTTCGACAGATTCCCGAAGCCGGACGTCGTGCTCGGTCAGCACGTGGCGCCCCTGCCGGCCGGCAAGATCGCCGGACATCCCGGCCCGTCGTACGCGGGCTCGGATTCTCTGCGGGTGCGGCTCGTCGGAAGGGGCGCGCACGGACCGATGCCGGAGGCGTCGGTCGATCCCATCGTGTTGGCCGCCGCCACGGTGTTGCGTCTGCAGACCGTCGTCTCCCGGGAGATTCCGAGTACCGCGACCGCGGTGCTCACCGTCGGGTCGATCCATGCCGGTGACGCCGCGAACGTGATTCCCGGGCACGCCGAGATCCAGTTGAACATCCGCAGTTACGACACCGCCGTGCGCCGCCGCATCCTCGACAGTGTCGAACGCATCGTGCGCGGCGAAGCTGCCACGGCCGGCGCGCCGGAGGACCCGACCATCACCGAGATCGAACGCTTTCCGGTCGTCACCAACGACGCGGACGCGTTGCGCACGAGCCTCGAGGCCTTCGCGACGTGGCTGGGGCAGGACAACATTCTCGATCCGGGAGCCGGCGCCGGAAGCGAGGACGTCGGCATTCTCGCCACCAGCGCCGGGGCACCGCTGTCCTACTGGCTTCTCGGCGGCGCCGATCCGTCGCTCTTCACCACCGGTGACATGACCGATCCCGCGCTGCTCACCGTGCCGTCCAACCATTCACCCCACTACGCCCCTGTAATCGAACCAACGCTGCCGATCGGGGTCGCCGCGTTGGTGACCGCTGCCCGGACGTGGCTGCCGTCGACTCACTGACCGTCCGCAGCACCGGTCTCGATGCGTCCGCAATCACCCGCTACCGGCTGCACCGCATCGACCCATACCGAGTTGCTGGACGACAAGCGACCTTACGTCAAGTGACTTGGGTCTGGTGACCGGCAACACCGGCTCGGCCGGCAACATCACCCCCTGATCAATGCGGCGGTGTACCTGCGCACCGATCCGAGCACCCCGCCGCTTCGCGGGTGGACCATGGACTTCGACTACTGCCCGTGCACGGTTCACTGGCGCAACGAGACGACCGGCGCCCCCGGCACCGCAAAGCCCACACCGACCTGCTGCCGGTGCAGACCGCTGCGGACGCGATCACCGCTACCGTCACCATCGACGGGGCAAGTATCACGCTGCAGTCGGGCGCCCCCACCTGGCACGCCGCGTGAACGAGCGGTGAATCCGGGGCCGGACGGCCCCTCGAACAGCGCCGATTCCCCGCACGACGGATGCGGCCGAGGGAGATGCTTTCGTCGGTGCGCGCGGATCGTGACGCCAGGCGCTGCGCCGACGGCGAGCATCACTTGACCTTCACACTGTGACAAGCGCTCGAATGGTCGACGAAGGAGGTGTATCCCATGAACACAGCCAGCCACGGCGAGCCGGATGCTCGCCTCGTCGCCGCCCTCGTCAGTGCCGATCCGGCAACTCGGCTGCGGTCGGCGCTCGAGGCCGGCACCCTCGCCGACGTGCGGCTCACGACCATCCTCGTCGGCCGGTGCGGCGTCGAACCGGACTTCTTCGTCCGCGACATGCTGACGTGGGCGCTGTGCCGGCTCCCGGCCGACGTCACCGTGCCGAGACTGCTCGAGGAACTCGGCTCCGGCAGCGCGCAGGCCCGCAGTCAGGCCCTGCACACGCTGTCCAAGATCGGCGATCGGAAGGCCTGGCCTGCGGTGTCGACGATGCTGCACGACGGGGACGACGACGTTGCCCGCAGCGCCTGGCGGGCGGCTGTCACGCTCGTGCCGGCCGGCAGCGAGGGCCGGCTCGCCGCGGCTCTGGGGACCGCACTCGGCCGAGGCGACCACGACCTGCAACTCAGCCTCAGCCGTGCACTGGCGATGCTCGACGAGGCGGCGACGCCGGTCCTGGAAGCGGCCATGGTGAGCTCCGACCCCGGCGTCCGGGCGCATGCGGAAGCTACCGAACGGCTCCGCCTCGATCCCGACAGCGGGTTCACACTGTCGCTGGAGCTGGCGAAACGTGTCGCCGCCACCGCACCGGACCGGGAAGTGACGTGATGTTGATCGGTGAGGTCTCGCGACGTTCCGGTGTCAGCACCCGCATGCTGCGCCACTACGACGCCCTGGGTCTGGTGACGCCGACGGGTCGCACCTCCGGCGGCTACCGCGAGTACACCACCGACGACATCCGTCGCCTCTTCCATGTGGAGAGCCTCAGGAGTCTGGGCTTGTCGCTGCACGAAACCAAACGCGCGCTGGACGAACTCGACTTCGCGCCGGCCGAGTTGGTGCACGACCTGATCCGGCACACCCGTGCGCGGATCGCTGCCGAGACCGAACTGCTTGCGCGACTCGAGCGGGTCGACTCGGCCGCGCCGGAAGCGTGGGAGGACGTCCTGCGCATCGTCACACTGCTACACGCGTTCGAATCGGAGTCCGGGTCCCGCCGTCAGCAGGCCGTCCTGTCGCAGCACGAGAACGCGGCGCTGCCCGTCGAGGCTCTGGCCGAGGCAGCACTCGCAGAGGACGACCCGAACGTCGCCGGGGCGCTGCGCTGGTCGTTGGCGAGGGCAGGGGCTGCGGGGCTGGCGGAGTTGGCTGCCGGGTTGGACTCGGCAGACGTCGACGTCCGGCGGAGGACGATCGCTGCTGTCGCGGAGGTGCACGTCCCAGCCGCGACCGCGCTGCTGTCGAAGGCTCTCGACGACAGCGATGTCACCGTCCGCGACCGCGCCGCCGTGGCCCTCGGCTCCCGGGGTGCCGGGGAGGCCGTGCCGATCCTGCTGGAGATGGTCGTCGAGGGCCGGGCCGACGTCGAAGCCGCCGAGGTTCTGGGCATCCTGGCCGGCGCATCGGGGTCCACGGTCGACGTTGTCCGCGCCGTGCAGGAGGTGCTCGACGGCTCGCTCGACGCACCTGCACGCCTGCGCGTGACGCAGGCACTCGCCGAGATCCCCGGACCTGCGGCACGGGACGTCCTCATCGCACTGACCGACCACCCCGACCGGGTGGTCGCAACGACCGCGTCCGTGATCCTGGACAGGCGCGAGTCACCGTGAACGGCTGAGGTGCGCCCAGCACCCCGCGGGGTGCACGGGCCGAGTCGATCCGCCCCGGCCCTCCTCGCAGGGTGCGTTCACAGTCGACGTCGAACAGCCCCCGACGCGGCCGCTACACGCCGCGCCTCGACTCCCACAACCCGATCACGTTGCCCTCGGTGTCGGCGAAGTACGCTGCGAATCCCATGTCGCCGATGGGCATTCGCCCCGTCACCGTCTTCCCGCCGAGGGATTCGATCCTCTGCAGCGCGGCGTCGATGTCCTCGACGTCGACGGTCACGACGGGACTCTTCAACTCGTCGCGTCGGAACATGCCCCCGTTGATGTACCCGGGTTCGGTGGAGGTGCCGGTCTCGTCGACGGGACCGGTGGTGACGAGGGTGTAGTCCATGCCGGGGACGTCCGCGAGCGACCATCCGAATGCGTCGCGATAGAAGGACCGGGCGCGGTCACCGTCGTCGTAGGGGAGCTCGAAGTGCACGATGCGTCCTGCCATGACGTTCGCCTCCTGTGCGACCGGAACGACCGGGTTTCAGCGTAGCCTCCGCGAACTGGTGGACCCGCCCGATCGAGGCCGATCGGCGCTAAGCCACCGCTAAGAGGATGCGGGTGTACTCGACCGTGACAGCCCGGTCGAGCGAGGAAGAACCATGCACGAGAGCACGTTGACCGTCCACCTCCGGGCGGTGCTGCAGTTGACGCAGACGCAGATCCAGATCTTGGCGGCGCGCCGGGAGCGCACGGCCGACCCGGTGCGCCTGCGGGAGATCGCGGACGATCTGGAGCACGCGCTCGGCTACCGGGACGCTCTGGAGCAGGCCCTCCAGGATGGCGGCGCGCCGGCCGAGCGCCCGTCGGCGCGGGCCGCGCGCCTGAGTCGCTGCGTGGAGCAGATTGCGACGTCCGGCGACGGGCGCCGGGTGGCGGTGCTGGAACGGGTCCTGCACGAGCAGCTGGTGGACCGCACCCGGGCGCTGGCTCGACTCACCGCGGCCGGCGACCATCGGCCGGTGCACTACTGGGCACGGCGCTACCTGGCGCACTGCCGGAGCCTGGGCGAACCGCAACCGGCCGGGGGCGACGAGCAGTGGTCCGTCAGGTCACGGTGACGGTCATGCTCCGCTCGTCCGCCGACCTGTGCTCGGCCCGCTGCAACTGGAGCGACACCGGCCAGGTGCCGGGCCGCTTGGCGCGCAGGTAGAGGATGCGTTCGCTGCCGGCGCCGGGGAGCGGATTCCGGGACGGTACGAATCGCACGTCGCTGAGCAGGAGACCCTTGCCGATGTGGGTGGGGCACCAGGTGTAGTCGCGGGAGGTGTTCTCCGGCAGGTGCAGTTCGATGGTGTCGCCCACGGCGACCTGCAGGTCCCGGGGTCCGGTCGTCACGTGCCTCATTGGACCAGAGTACGGCGGCTTTGTGATCTATGTCACTATCGGGAGCGATCCGGGGGCCTCGTTCGTCGGAACACGTGTCGGGGGTCCGCGAGGCGGGTACCCGGACCACCGGCATGGGAATCGACCAGGGAGTGGGAACACATATGGCCGCATCGGTGTCAGACGAGTTCGAGATCGAGGCGACGCCCGAGCAGGTGATGCGCGCGTTGACCGACATCGAGCGCATCCCGGAGTGGTCGTCCTCCCACAAGGACGTGCAGGTCGAATCGCGGCACGACGACGGCCGGCCCCGCGTCGTGCGCATGACGCTCGCACTGTTCGGCATCTCGGACACGCAGGTGATCGAGCACGAGTGGACCGAGGAGTCCACCTCGTGGACGCTGATCGAGAGCGAGATGCAGCACTCCCAGGACGGCGAGTACCGCCTGACCCGCACCGAGCGCGGGACGCGCGTGCGGGTGACGATGTCCACCGACCCGAAGATCCCGGTGCCGGGCTTCATGCTCAAGCAGGGCCAGAAGCACGCGGTGAAGACGATCCGCAAGGGTCTGACCGAGTTCGTCCTGCGGCACTACGCCTGACCCGGCAGCCCGACCCGGCACCAGGTCCGGCACGCCACCCGCCCACAGTCTCGGCACGCCGAGCCGCCGGCGCGTCGTGCGCGCCGGCGGCTCGTCGCTTTCCCGGATCAGCTCAGGTGGTGGACCTCCTGAAGCCCGTACACCGGCGTCGGGATCCCCTCGTGCCGGGCCTTGAGCTGCAACGCCAGGTACAGCGAGTAGTGCCGCGACTGGTGCAGGTTGCCGCCGTGGAACCACAGGCCCTCCTGCCGGGTGGGCTTCCACATGTTGCGCTGCTCGCCCTCCCACGGGCCGGGGTCCTTGGTGGTGTCCGACCCCAGGCCCCAGCACTTGCCGACCTTGTCGGCGACGTCCTGGCCGATCAGGTCCGCCGCCCACCCGTTCATCGAGCCGTAGCCGGTCGCGTAGACCACCAGGTCGGCCTCGAGCTCGGTGCCGTCCTCGAGGATCACGCTGTTCTCGGTGAGTTCGCGGACGCCGCCGTGGGCCAGCTTGATCTCGCCGTCGGCGACGAGTTCGGCGGCACCGACGTCGATGTAGTAGCCGGACCCGCGGCGCAGGTACTTCATGAACAACCCGGAGCCGTCGTCCCCGAAGTCGAGCATGAACCCGGCCTTCTCGAGCCGGGCGTAGAAGTCGGCGTCGCGCTCCCGGATCGCGTTGTAGACGGGAATCTGGAACTCGTGCATGATCCGGTACGGCAGCGACGCGAACGTCAGGTCGGCCTTGGCCGTCGTCATCCCCGCGGCCAGGGCCCGCTCGGAGTACAGGTCGCCGAGGCCGAGGTCCATCAATGAGTCGGATTTGACGATGTGCGTGGACGAGCGCTGCACCATCGTCACGTCGGCGCCGACCTCCCACAACGCGGCGCAGATGTCGTGCGCCGAGTTGTTCGCGCCGATCACCACGGTCTTCTTGCCCGCATACGCGTCCGGCCCGGGATGCTGGCTGGAGTGGTGCTGGTCCCCCCGGAACCGGTCCATGCCGGGGAAGGTCGGGATGTTGGGCTTGCCGGACATGCCGGTGGCGAGCACCAGCTGCTTCGGCCTCAGCACGACGGGTTCGCCGTCGCGGACCACGTTCACGGTCCACTCGCCGGTCGCCTCGTCGTAGGACGCCGAGGTGCACGTGGTTTTGGACCAGTAGGGCACCTCCATGACCTTGGTGTACATCTCGAGCCAGTCACCGATCTTGTCCTTGGGCGCGAACACCGGCCAGTTCTCGGGGAACGGCATGTACGGCAGGTGGTCGTACCAGACGGGATCGTGCAGGCACAGCGACTTGTAGCGGCCGCGCCACTGGTCGCCGGGCCGGTCGTGCTTGTCGAGCACGAGCGCGGGCACGCCGAGCTGGCGCAGGCGGGCGCCCAGGGCGATGCCGCCCTGGCCGCCGCCGACGATCACGACGTACGGCTGGGTGGTGTAGCCGAGTTCGCGCTCCTCGGCCTCGCGCTTCTCGGACCAGGTGACGCGGTTGCGGTCGGCGCCGTGCTGCACGCCCTTGGGCCGGCGGACACCCTTGCTCTCCTCGTGCCCCTTCAGCTCCTGCATCGTGGTGAGCAGGGTCCAGGCACCCTCGTCCTTCAGCCGCAGGTGCCCGACGCCGCGGCCCACAGCGGTCTCGAACGCGATCCAGGCGCTGACGACGCCGCCGTCCTCGGTGGGGGGCTCGGTGGTGCGGAACCCGCTGGGGTCGGCGTCGTGCAGCCGCGCACGGAGCATGTCGCCGACACCTTCCCGGCCCTCGACGGTCTTGAGGTTCCAGGTGAAGGCGACCAGGTCGCGCCAGAAGCTGTCGGTGGCGAACATGCCCGCGGCGGCCTCGACGTCGCGCGCGGCGAGGGCGGCCTCGAAGTCGGCCAGCCACGCGTCGACCCTCTCCTGCGGTCCGGTGATCGCGGCGTCGGGTGGGGTCAGTGTGTCGGTCATTGCGTGCTCCTCGTCCTGAACTGTTGTGATACAGAGCACACCGCACTGCAGGTGGGTGCGGCCAGCGTTGCATCGTGTTGCACCCTGCGGCACACCGCTGCACGGACCCGGACGTCCGGCATAGACCCCGCTCCCATCCCGGACGAACCGTCACAAACCCGGCGACGGTTCGTCCGGGATGCGAGGGTGGAGCGGTGAGAAACGGACATCCTCGCCCGGCGGCGGTCGCGGCGGGCCTCGCCGTCGCGGTGTCGACCGCCGTGGGATGCGCGCCTGCGATCGACTGCGGCGCCGCGATCACGCCGCTGCACGAGCCGGTCGGCGCGTGCCTGCGATTCGGCGTGAGCACGCCCGGCGGCCCGACCGCCGTCGACGAGTTCGAACGGGTCGCCGAGATCGCGGGCACTCCCCCGACCGTGGTGCTGTCGTTCTCCGACTTCGCCTCGCCGCCGCCCGTCGCGGGGCTCGCCGCCGTGCGGCGGCTGGGCGCCGACCCGATCGTCACGTGGGAGCCGTGGCGCTGGCTCGGCGACGGGCGGTACGAGCGCGGCGAGTTCACGATGGCGTCGATCGCCGCGGGCGTGCACGACGACTACCTCTACCGCTGGGCCGACGAGCTCGCCGCGTGGGGTTCGACCGTCTACCTGCGTTTCGCGCACGAGCCGAACGGGACCTGGTACCCCTGGAGTCCGGCCGGGGGGACACCGCCGCACGTCTACGTCGCCGCGTGGCGTCACGTGCACGAGTTGTTCGCGTCGAAAGGGGTGGCCAACGTGAAATGGGTGTGGGCTCCGAACGTCTCGTTCGAGGGCAGCAGCATGATCGCGGACCTGTACCCGGGGGCGGAGTATGTCGACGTGGTCGGGGCCGACGGATACAACTGGGGCGCCACGCAGCCGTGGAGCCGCTGGACGTCGCCGCGGGAGCTGTTCGAGGAGACCCTCGACGAGCTCGGCCGGATCGCGCCGGGCAAGCCGATCGTGGTCACCGAGGTGGGCAGCACCGATGTCGGCGGGTCGAAGCCGGACTGGGTCGGCGACCTGATCTCCTTCCTCGACGACCGGACGGATGTGGCGGCGTTCGTCTGGTTCGATCACGACAAGGAAACCGACTGGCGGCTGGCGAGCACCCCGGAAGGGGCTGCCGCGCTGGCGGAAGCCCTGCAGAGGGGGCAGCGCTGACATGACGACCGACGCCTCGCACCTCCCCGACGACCTCGAGGACCAGCGGGTCCGCGACCTCGAACGGCTGGAGATCCTCGACACGCCCCGAGAAGACCGGTTCGAGCAGATCACCCGCATGGCCCGGCACGTGTTCGGGGTGCCCATGGCGAGTGTGGCACTGCTCGACCGGGACCGGCTCTGGTTCAAGTCCCTCCAGGGGCTCGACCTCGTACAGGTGCCGCGCGAGGAGAGCATGTGCAAGACCACGATTGCGCGCACCTACCACCATCCCGGCGATCCGACGCTGATCGTGGAGGACGCCTCCGCCGACCCCCGGTTCGCCGGCATTCCCGGTGTCGGCGGCGCCGACGGCGTCCGCTTCTACGCGGGCTACCCGTTGTACGGTCCCGCGGGTCATCCCGTCGGCACGTTCTGCATCTACGACACCGAGCCGCGGACACTCGACCCCGACCAGCTCGACGCGTTCGCCGAACTCGCCGAATGGGCGCAGCGGGAACTGCAACGCGCCGACGAACTCGATCGCGCCGCCGCGATGCAGGCCCAGCTGCTGCCGCGCCCGTTGACCGGGCTGCCCGGATTCGAGGTGCAGGCCGTGTGCATTCCGGCGTTCGTGGTCGGCGGCGACTTCTACGACCACTACCGGTTGCGCGGCGGGCTGGTCGTCACCGTCGCCGACGTGATGGGCAAGGGCCTCGGCGCGGCGATCCTGTCCTCGGCGGTGCGCTCCACGTTCCGCGGCGCGTCCCGGGTGATGGAGCGGTTCAGCCACGCCGAGGCGTGCAGCGTCCTGGACACGGGCGCCGCGCTCGGCGCCGCCGCCGAGAACCTCACGGACGACTGCGAACACACCGGCACCTTCGTCACCGTGTTCCATGCCGCCGTCGAGTTCGTCACCGGGTCGGTGGACTACGTCGACGCCGGGCACGGCCTGGCCGCGATCCGCCGCACGGACGGCTCCGTGGTGCCGCTGACCGGCACCGGGCTACCCGTCGGCGTGCTCCGCGACACATCGTGGCAGGCGCAGTGCACGCGCCTCGAACCCGGTGACACGCTGGTGATCTGCTCCGACGGGCTGCTCGACCTGCTCGACGAGCACAGCGACCGGGAGGCCCTGTACCGGTTCGTGGCCGACCATGCGACGCCGCACGACCTGACCGAGGCGGCGCGGGCGCTGGCCGAAGGCAACCCACCGATGGACGACGTCACCGTCGTCGCCGTCCGTCGCTGCGAGGACGCATGAGTGCGGCCGGTGCGGACCGCTACCCGTCGCCGGGCCTGCGGATCCTGATCACCGCGACGGTGCTGCTCGGCGTGAACTACGTGGTGTGGCGCTGGCTGTTCTCCGTCAACTGGTCCGCGTGGTGGATCGCGGTGCCACTCGTCGTCGCCGAGACGTACAGCCTGATCGACTCGATGCTGTTCGGGCTCACGATGTGGCGGTGGCGCCGGCGGGCCGCGCCGCCGGTCCCGCCGGACGGGCTGACCGTCGACGTCTTCATCACCACCTACAACGAGCCGGTCGACCTGGTGATCGGGACCGCCGAGGCGGCGGCACGCATCCGGTATCCGCACGAGACATGGATCCTCGACGACGGGGAGCGGCCCGAATTGGAGCGCGCCGCAGCCGAACTCGGGGTCCGGTACATGACGCGGGCGGCCAGCTGGACGAACAAGCCCCGGCACGCCAAGGCGGGCAACCTCAACAACGCCCTGCTGCACACGCACGGCGAGTTCATCCTCGTCCTCGACGCCGACCAGGTGCCCGACCCGGAGATCCTGCACCGCACCCTCGGCTACTTCGAGGATGAGCGGACGGCCCTGGTGCAGACACCGCAGTACTTCGTCAACGTGCCGGACTCCGATCCGCTGGGCAGCCAGGCCCCGCTGTTCTACGGCCCGATCCAGCAGGGCAAGGACGGCTGGAACGCCGCCTTCTTCTGCGGCTCGAACGCGATCCTGCGCCGCGAGGCGCTGATGCAGCTGGGCATCACCGGCTACGTCCGTGCCGTCGAGGAGGGCGTGGTGCGGGCGCTGCGCACGGCCGGCAAGGTGCTCGACCGGGCGCGATCCGAGGTCGGTGCGAACCAGCCGGAGGTTCTCGCCGCCCTCGATTCGGTGCGGGTGGCCGTGCGCACGGCCCGCGCGGCCGTCCGGCAGGGACAGCCGCTCGCCGAGGTGACCTACCGGTTCCAGCAGAGCGTGGACGAGGCCGCGCGGGCCGTGGTCGACGCGGACGCCGGATCGATCCGCGCAGACCTGGAGGCGATCGCCGCCCTGACCGCCACCCCCGGGTCCGACGCCGACGGAGTTCTGCTCGACGAGACGACACTGTCGCGCCTCGCAGACCGCGAGTGGTCGCCGCTCGGGGCGCTCGAGTCGATCCGCACGATGATCCGCGCCGTCGACGTCAGCCGCGACGACGAGGCCGAACCGACGCTGGCGCTGGCAACGATCTCGGTGACCGAGGACATGGCCACGTCGATGCGCCTGCACGGGATGGGCTGGAAGTCGGTCTACCACCACGAGGTGCTCGCGCACGGTCTCGCGCCGGAGGACGTGGGCACGATGCTCACCCAGCGGCTGCGCTGGGCGCAGGGCACGATCCAGGTGATGCTGCGGGAGAATCCGCTCGTGCAGCGAGGATTGACGATCCCGCAGCGGCTGATGTACTGGGCGACGATGTGGAGCTACCTCGCGGGTTTCGCGGCCGTCGCCTACATCGCCGCGCCGGTGATCTACCTGATCTTCGGAGTGCTGCCCGTGCAGGCCTACAGCTGGGACTTCTTCGGCCGGCTCATCCCGTTCCTGCTGTTGAACCAGATGCTGTTCTTCGTGGTCGGTCGGGGCACCCCGACCTGGCGGGGGCAGCAGTACAGCCTGGCGCTGTTCCCGGTGTGGATCAAGGCGTGCTGGACGGCGTTTCGCAACGTGTACCTGCACAAGCCCCTCGACTTCGCGGTGACCCCGAAGACGCGGCAGGGCCGCGCCACGCTCCCGTGGGGCAAGGTGCGGTACCAGATCGCGGCCATGGCGCTGCTGGTGATCGCGTCGGTGGTGGGCGTGGTGCGCTTGTATCTGGGCGCGAGCTCGGTGCTGGGCGTCGGCGTCAACCTGTTCTGGGTGCTGTTCGACCTGGCGATCCTGAGTGTGGTGATACCGGCGGTCCGCTACCGCGGGCCCGACATGGAAGGAAGACGATGACGCACTTCGCAACCCGCACCACCGGCTCGGACGTGGTGGTGGTCCGGCCCGAGGGCCGGCTGAACATGGTCGCCGCACCGCGGCTGCGGGAACAGCTGCGCGGCCTCGTCGAGAGCGGGTCCGCCCGCGTCGTCGTCGACCTCGGCGCCACCGAGTTCATCGACTCGTCGGGGCTCGGGGCGCTGGTGTCGGGGCTCAAGGCCGCCCGGCAGGCCGGCGGGGACCTGCGGCTGGCGGCGCCCACGGCGCAGGTGCGCAGCGTGCTGTCGCTGACGAGCCTCGACCGCGTGCTGCGCACGTACGACTCCGCGGACGCCGCGTTCGATGGCGACTGACCCCGGCGCGGGATCTTGGGCCCTGACGACCGTCACGGGCGCCGACACGCTCACCGACGTGCACGCGCTGATCGAGAAGATGATGTGCGCGGGGCAGGTGGAGGACGAGGATCGATTCCCGTTCGAGATCGCGGTGGCCGAGATCGCCGCCAACATCGTCGAGCACGCAGGCGACGGCGCTCCGGTCACGATGCGGCTGGAGCTGCGCCTGTCCCCGGACCGGATCGAGGCCTGCTTCCACGACGACGGCCGGCCCGCGCGCGTCGACCTCGAGACGGTCCGGATGCCCGGGGACATGGCCGAGCGGGGCCGGGGCCTGGCGATCGCCCTGGCGGCGCTGGACGAGTTGTCCTACCGCAGGCGGGGCGGCAGCAACCGGTGGATCCTCGTGCGGGAACGGGCCGACCCGGCATAACCGCGCACCGGTCCGCCCGGGGCCGGCCACGCGACCGGCCCGGCGTCCGCCCTCGCCGCGGCGACCGAGATGCCGACTTTGTCCGGACCACACCCGTTAACTTCCCGTTAAGTCGACTCCCACGCGACCGCTCGGACCGCCGGAAAAGCCCAGGCCGGCGCCGCGCATCTGCCGTTTCGTCGAACGTCGGGATCGACGGCTCGCCGATGTGTCTATTACAGCGGCGGAGCGGGAACCTCAGACTCAGGCGGTCGAGAGGTACATCACACTCGATACCAAACCTGGTTGTGAAGGGGTTCCCATGTCGAACAGCGATCAGCCCGAGCTGAGGCACACGCTCGAGAAGCGGCACCTGTCGATGATCGCGATCGCGGGTGTCATCGGTGCAGGCTTGTTCGTCGGCTCGGGCGCTGCGATCCGGGAGACCGGTCCCGGGGTGCTGGTCGCCTACGCACTCGCCGGGGTGGTCGTCGTGCTCGTCATGCGCATGCTCGGCGAGATGGCGGCGGCGAATCCGCAGACGGGGTCGTTCTCGGCGTACGCCGACCGGGCCATCGGCCGATGGGCCGGGTTCTCCATCGGATGGCTCTACGCCTGGTTCTGGATCATCGTCCTGGGCATCGAAGCGACGGCCGGCGCGGTGATCATGAACCGCTGGATTCCCGGCGTGCCCCAGTGGACGTGGGCGCTGGTGCTCATGGTCGTGCTGACGCTGACCAACATCGCGTCGGTGAAGTCGTTCGGCGAGTTCGAGTTCTGGTTCGCCGCCATCAAGGTCACGGCGATCGTGGCGTTCCTCGTGCTCGGCGTCCTCGCGATCTGCGGCTTTCTGCCCGGCGTCGAGGCGCCGGGACTGAGCAACCTCACCGGTCACGGCGGCTTCTTCCCCAACGGGACAGGCGCCGTACTCGCCGGGGTCCTCGTCGTGGTGTTCTCCTTCTTCGGAGCCGAGATCGCGACCATCGCCGCCGGCGAGTCCGCCAACCCGGCCGAGGCGGTGCGCAAGGCGGTGCGGTCGGTCGTGTGGCGGATCCTGATCTTCTACATCGGCTCGATCGCCGTCGTCGTCACCCTGCTGCCGTGGGACGACGCCTCGGTGGCGTTGAGCCCGTACGTGGCGGTCATCGACTCCTTCGGCATCCCGGCGGCCGCCACCATCATGGACGTCATCGTGCTGACGTCGGTGCTCTCGTGCCTGAACTCGGGCCTGTACACCGCCAGCCGCATGATCTTCTCCCTGTCGCGCCGCGGTGACGCCCCGCCGTCGCTGGCCACCATCGGGCGGTCCGGTGTGCCCCGCAACGCGGTTCTCGTCTCCACCGTGGTCGGCTTCCTCACCGTGGGCCTGAACTACCTCTACCCCGAGACGGTGTTCCTGTTCCTGGTCAATTCCTCCGGAGCGATCGCCCTGTTCGTGTGGCTCGTCATTGCCGCGTCCCAGCTGCGCATGCGCCGCTCGCTCGAGGCCCAGGGCCGGGAGCTGTCGCCGAGGATGTGGCTCTTCCCGTACCTCACCTGGTTCACCATCGCGGCGATCGTCGCGCTGTGCGCCGGCATGATCGCCCTGGAGAGCACGCGCAGCCAGATGCTGACGTCCGCGGCCCTCGCCGCCGTCGTCGTCGGAGTCGGCGTCTACCGGCAGCGCCGCAGTGCCGCTCCGGCTGCGCCGGTGGACGCGAACGCCGGCGTCGCCGACGTGGTCCCGGAAACCACCTGACCGACCGGCCGGTGTCGCCCTCGCGGGTACCTGCCTCACCCCGGGGGGCGACGTCGTGTCCCGAGTTCCGCAGCGCCGCTCAGAACAGGGTGGGGTCCGCCGACTCGGCTGCCGGCCGCGGCGGCGCTGCGACCGGGCGCCGGTGCTCGGCCACGCGCGCGCCGAGCCCGTAGCGGGACACCAGCGGATCGACGCGGTCCTTCAACCACGTCTTGTACTCCGGTGAGACGTACGCGCCGCGGCCGTAGATCTGCCGGTACCGCCGGATCAGGGCGGGGTGCTCCTGACCCAGCCACGACAGGAACCAGCCGCGGGTGGCGCCGCGCAGATGCATCGGCAGCACCGTCACGCCGGTCGCCCCCGCCGCCGAGATCGCACCGAGCAGATCGTCGAGGTGCCGGGTGGAGTCGGTGAGGCACGGGATGACCGGGGCGACCATGACGTGGCAGGGCAGCCCGGCGTCGCTGACGGCCCGGATCAGGTCCAGACGTGCCTTGGGCGACGGGGTGCCGGGTTCGATCTGCTTCTGCAGGTCGGGCTCGCCGATCGCGAGGGAGACGGCGACGCCGATGTCGACCTGCCCGGCGGCGAGGGTGAGCAACGGCAGGTCGCGGCGCAGCAGCGTGCCCTTGGTCAGGATCGAGAACGGGGTGCCGGATTCGGCGAGGGCCCGGATGACGCCGGGCATCAGCCGGTAGCGGCCCTCGGCCCGCTGGTACGGGTCGGTATTGGTGCCCAGGGCGACGTGCTCGCGCTTCCACGACCGTCGCGCGAGTTCGCGGCGCAGCACGGCCGCGACGTTGGTCTTGACCACGATCCGGCTGTCGAAGTCGCGGCCCGCGTCGAGGTCGAGATACTCGTGGGTCGGTCGGGCGAAGCAGTATCGGCACGCGTGCGAGCAGCCGCGAAAAGTGTTGACGGTGAAGCGGAACGGCAGGTTCGACGCCTCGGGGGTCTTGTTGAGCGCGCTCTTGCACAGCACCTCGTGGAAGGTGATGCCCTCGAACTCGGGGGTCTGGACGCTGCGGACGAGCCCGGCCCGTTCGAGGCCGGGGAGCGCGCCGTCGTCGACGTCGAGAGTCTGTGCCGCCCACCGCATGCAGCCAGTCGAACATACGTGCTAAGGACAGTCAAGCGCGGGGCGGCGGGGGCGGCCTGACAGAATTCCGGGCCATGACCCGTGTGAACATCTCGTCCGGCTCCGAATGGGAGCCCAGGATCGGCTACTCCCGCGCCGTGCGCATCGGCAACCAGATCGCCGTGTCCGGCACCACCGGCGCCGGCGACACGCTCGCCGATCAGACGCGCGCCGCACTGAAGACCATCGAGGCCGCGCTCGGCGAGGCCGGCGCCTCGCTGACGGACGTGATCCGCACGCGCATGTACCTCACCGACATGTCGACATGGGAGGAGGCCGCGCTCGTGCACGGCGAGGTGTTCGGCGAGATCCGCCCGGCCTCCACCATCCTCGAGGTCTCGAGCCTCATCGACAAGGGCCTGTTCATCGAGATCGAGGCCGACGCCGTCGTGTAGGCGGCTGCGCCGCCGGTGCGTCCTTCGGGCGGCAGGAACAGCCCGAAGGACACACCGGTGCTACGCGCCCGCGGCCTCCCAGCGGGCGCGCTCGGCGGCGAACGCCACCGACTGCACCTGCTGGAAGGCGTCGATCGACGCGGCGTTGCCGGCCAGGAACCGCTGATGCTCGGCCAGGGAGAACGTGCCGTCGGTGATGTCCACTCCCCCGCCGCGGCCCGCCGCGAGGTCGGCGCGCAGGTCCATCAGCTCCTCCGGTTCGACGGGATACCAGGAGATCCGGTCGAAGAAGCGCAGCAGCCACGGTGTGCCGGCCTCGAACGGGCCCGCGGCCTGCGGGTGGCGGTGGTTCCACACCTGGGTCGTGCGGCCGACGAACTGGTAGCCACCCGGGCCCTCCATGCCGTAGATGCACAGGTACGCCCCGCCGATGCCGACGGCGTTCTCCGGCGTCCACGTGCGGGCCGGGTTGTACTTGGTCGTCACGAGCCGGTGCCGCGGGTCGAGCGGGGTCGCGACCGGCGCCCCGAGGTACACGTCGCCGAGACCGAGCACCATGTAGTCGGCGGCGAAGACGGTGTCGAACACGTCGTTCACCGAATCGAGGCCGTTCATCCGGCGGATGAACTCGATGTTCCACGGGCACCACGGCGCATCCGCCCGCACCCCGTGCATGTACCGCTGGATCGCCTCGCGGGTGGCCGGGTCGTCCCACGACAGGGGCAGGCGCACCCGCCGGCTCGGCACCACGAGCTCGTCGCTCGCCGGGAGCTGCTCCTCGGCCTCGGCGAGCAGATCGAGCAGCGTCGGCACCGGCAGCACGTCGGGGTCGACCTTGACCTGGAGCGACCGGATGCCGGGGGTGAGTTCGAGCAGGCCCGCGGGGCGTTCGGTGTCGAGCCGCCGGTGCAGCGCGTGCACGCGGGCCCGCAGCGCGAGATCGAGCGTCATGTCACCGTATTCGACCAGGACGTTGTCGTCGCCGCTGCGCCGGTAGGTGACGGCGGTGTCGCCGTCGCGGCGGGCGAGGACGCCGTCGTCGCCGTCGCCGCCGGGCGAGACCACCAGCGACAGCCCGGCGCGACGGGCGACGCCGAGCGCGCGGCGCGACGCGGCGTGCTCGGCGCGGACAGGCACGAACCGCACCGTGTGCCCGGGCGCGAGCTGGCCGAGCTTCCACCGGTCCGCGGCGACGACGGTGACGGGACAGACGAATCCGCCCAGGCTCGGGCCGTCCGGCCCGAGGAGGATGGGGGTGTCACCGGTGAAGTCGAGCGCACCGACGGAGTACGCGTTGTCGTGGATGTTGGACGGGTGCAGGCCGGCCTCCCCGCCGTCGGTGCGTGCCCACTGCGGCTTCGGCCCGGTCAGGCGCACGCCGGTGCGGTCGGAGTTGAAGTGCACCTCGTAGTCGGTGGCGTAGAGCGTGTCGATGTCGCTGCGGGTGAAGAACTCCGGAGCGCCGTGCGGGCCCTCGGTGACGGCGATCTCCCAGCGGGCGGTCATGGCTGGCACGTGTTCGGCCGGCACCGGGACGGCCGCGCCGGTCGCGACCTCCCCGACGACGAGCACGTCGCCCTCGGTGAGGGTGCGGCCCTCGTGGCCGCCGAACCTTCCGAGGGTGAAGGTGGCTGCGCTGCCGAGGAATTCGGGGACGTCGAGTCCGCCGCCGACGAGTACGTACACGCGCAGGCCTGGGCCGGCGACGGCGCCGACGTCGAGCACGCCGCCGGCGGGGACGGTGACGGGACGCCACTGCGGGACCACCGTGCCGTTCACCGTCACGGTCGCCGGGGCGCCGGTGACGCACACCTCGGTGGCATCGGTGAAGCGCAGGGCCGGCCCGGCCATGGTGGATTCGAGGCCGGCCGCGCCCTCGGGGTTGCCGAGTGCGGCGTTGCCGAGTCGGAACGACAGGTCGTCCATCGGGCCGGAGGGCGGGACCCCGATCTGCCAGTACCCGGTGCGGCCCGGATAGTCCTGCACCGTGGTGAGCATGCCGGGACGGTCGACGGTGATCTTGGTGGTCATGACGGTCGGGCCTCCGGTCGGGTGACGATCATCCGCACCGTGGTGGGGTCGAAACCGTTGCACGGATTGTTGATCTGCGGGCAGTTGGAGACGAGGACGAGCACGTCGCGGTCGGCGCGCAGTGCGAGGCGCTTGCCGGGCGCGGAGAGTCCGTCGACGATGCCGAGGGTGCCGTCGGGGTCGACGGGCACGTTCATGAAGAAGTTGATGTTGGACACCAGGTCGCGTTTGCCCAGGCCCCACCGGGCACCCTCGACGAGGAAGTTCTCGACGCAGGCGTGCTGGTGCTTGGTGTGGTGGCCGTAGCGCAGGGTGTTCGACTCCTGCGAGCAGGCGCCGCCGACGGTGTCGTGGTTGCCGACCTCGTCGGCGACGAGGGTCATCAGTTCCTCGCCGTCGGCGGCGCGCAGCACCGAGCCGGCGGTGAGGAACAGGTTGCCCTGCGCGGCGACGGTGGCGGCGGCGCTGTAGCGGACGGTGGTGTCGTGGGCGTCGTAGATCAGGGTGTCGACGGCCTGGTTGCCGTGCAGATCGACGATGGTGAGCACGTCGCCGGCGGCGACGACGGCCGACCACGGTCCGCGGGCGCCGGCGATCTCGTCGCGGATCACGGTCCCGGGGACGAGCGCCGGCAGGTCGAGGGTCGAGGTCATGATCAGTGCTCCGTTCCGGTGGCGGCAGTCCAGGCGTCCTCGGTGTTGAGGACGGCGCGCCGGTATTCGGGGTCCGTGTTCGGCAGGGTGTCGAGGTCACGCGGGGCGTGCCAGGCGAGCACCTCGAGGGTGGTGGTGGGGAACCCGGGTGCCGGGTCGAGGGGGTGGGCGGTGTTGGCGATGAGTGCGATCACCGGCAGGTGGATCAGCAGCTCGACGCAGGCTCCGGCGCCGGCGGTGCCGGTGCTGGTCAGGGCCCCGTCGGCCGCGACGCGCACGCCGTGGAAGAACGAGAGGGACGGCGGCAGGTCGCGCGGGGCGAGGCCGTGCTTCGCGGCGGCGACGGTGAACAGCTCCCGCCCGGCGGGGGCGTGCGAATGCAGGCTGCCCGCCCCGTATTTCGCCGTGTTCCCGGCGAGGTTCGTGGTGCCGCACAGGGCGTCGTGGCGGCCGGATGTGTCGGCGACGACGGTGGCGAGCACCCGGCCCTGGTCCGACAGCAGCGGGTGCCCGACGCCGAGGTAGGCCTGCCACGGCACCTTGACGGTGTCGGCGACGTTGAGCCGCTCGTGCGGGGCGTCGGCGCGGAAGAGCAGCAGGTGGGCGCAGGCGGCGCCGTCGATGTCACGCAGCCGCAGCCGGGTGCCGCGGGCGAGGACCTTGGCGGTGTAACGGCCGCCGGGCACGGTCTCCGCCCAGGTCATGGCGGCGGTGCGGCCGCCGGGCGGGGTGGGGTACGCGGTGGCGGGCACGGTGGGCATGCCGTCGGTGACGGTGCCGGCCTGCGCGCGGGCGTGCGCCTTGGCGGCGTGGGTGGTGGCGGTGTCGAGGACGCCGGTCATCTCAGGCTCCGATCGTGACGGGGTTCGGGTGCGCGGCGCGGCGCGGGAAGCACAGGGCGCCCAGAGCGACGACGGCGGCGACGGTGAGCGGTGCGGCCCACTGCAGCAGCGGCATGGTGCCGTCCGGGTTGAAGATCTCGGCGCGCGGCCAGGACAGGTTGATCACCATCAGCAGGCCGTACGCGACGGCAAGGGCGTTGACGGGCAGGCCCCATCGGCCGAGGGAGAACAGCGGGTCGCCGTCGGCGTCGGTCGCCGTGCCGTCGTGCGGCCAACCGCGCAGCCGGCGCAGCAGCAGCGGCACGGTGACCATCAGGTACGCGAGGTAGATGAGCACGATGCACACGCTCGACAGAGTCGCGAAGATCGCGCTGTTGCCCATGTTGACCGCGAGGATGCCGATGCACACCACGCCGATCAGCACGGCCGGCGCGATGGGGGTGCCGGTGCGGGCGTTGACGTGCGAGAGGATCTTCGACGCGGGCAGGCGCTCGTCGCGGGCCATCGAGAAGATCAGGCGCGACGCGGCGGTCTGGATGGCGAGGGTGCAGATGAACACGGCGATGGCGACGTCGACGAGGAGCAGCGTGCCCCACGGTGAGGACAGGATGGCGCCGAGCACGTAGGGCAGGCCCTCGGCGGCGAGGCGGCCGTCGGTGAGGCTGGGGGCGGCCATGAGGGCGCCGAGGATCATCAGGCCGCCGCCGAGGGCGGAGACCGACAGGGCGAGGCGGATGGTGCGGGGTGCGACGCGCCGCGGGTTGCGGGTCTCCTCGGCGAGTTCGCCGGCCGAGCCGAAGCCGACCATGACGTACGCGGCCATGAGGCCCGAGACGATCCACGCCCAGCCGTAGCCGGGGGCCTCCCCGGTGACGCCGGTGTCGAGGACGACCTGCGGGCCGCGGACGGCGTGGGTGAAGAACATGCCGATCACGGCGACGACACCGACGATCTCGCAGGTGACGCCGATGCTGTTGATCCGCGACATCCAGTTCACGCCGATGCTGTTGATGATCGTGGTGAGCACGAGCAGCACCGAGCCGAGCAGGACGGCATTGGCGGCGCCGGAGGAGGAGGTCAGCGACGGGTCGTCGCCGATGATCTGGAATCCGCTCCAGATGTTCGGCAGGACCACCTGCAGGGCGATCGCGGCGGCCGAGGCGGTGACCATCTGGGCGAGGATCATGAACCAGCCGGCGAACCAGCCGACCACCTCGCCGCCCATCCGGCGGGCCCATTGATAGATCGCCCCGGAGATCGGATAGCGCGCCGCGAGTTCGGCGAAGTTCAGGGCGACCATGAACTGACCGGCGAAGACCACCACCCACGTCCAGAAGAAGGCGGGGCCGCCGAAGCCGAAGCCGAGGCCGAACAGCTGGAAGATGGTCGTCAGGATGGAGACGAACGAGAAGCCGGCGGCGAAGGAGGCGAACTTGCCGAGGTTGCGGTGCAGCTGCTGCTGGTAGCCGAATTCGCCCAAGTCGCCCGCGTCCTGGTGCGAGGCGGTCGGTGCAGCGGCAGCCGGCCGGGTGAGCGTCAGGCTCATGGCGGTGTCCGTTTCTGTGCGCGGTGGCGGCGGCCGGGTGACCGTCGAAAAACTGTCGAGTGACAGTTTTCGCGAGGTCACGTCTTGTCCGAATGACCGCGGCGTAACGAGTTCGTGACCGACGTTTCCTCCGTGTGACGGTCTGCTCACCGCCCGCCCGGGGCGCTGTCACCGTCCGATCTGTGCCATCGTCGAGGACGTGACCCACGCCCGTCCCGGACGCCCCCGACTGCACCGGCCACGCCGGCCCGGTTCCACCGCGCGCGCCGAAATTCTCGACGCCGCAGCAGAACTGTTCACCACCCGTGGATTCGCGTCGACCTCGACGCGGCTCGTGGCCGAGGCGGTCGGCGTCCGGCAGGCCTCCCTGTACAACCACTTCGCCACCAAGGACGACATCCTCGCGGCGCTGCTCGAGCAGACCGTCGCCCCCACCCTGTCGTTCTGCGAGCACCTCGGCGACGACGCGCCCGCCGAGGCGCGGCTGTACGCCCTGGCGCTGTTCGACACCGCGCAGCTCGTCGCGGGACGCTGGAATCTCGGTGCGCTGTACCTGCTTCCGGAGGTGCGCACCGAGCGCTTCGCACAGTTCCACACCGCCCGGACCGGTCTGCGCGAGTGCTACCGGCGGCTCACGGTCGCCGTCCTCGACCGCCTCGGCGCCGGCGCGGACGCCGACGACCCGCGCGCCGATCTGCCGTTCCGGCTGGTCGAATCCGCCATCAACATCCGCGCGGACCGGGGCACGGACGCCGTCGCCGACCTGCCCGACGTGCTGGCGGAGGCGGCGCTGCGCGTGCTCGGATTCACCGCGCCCGCAGAGCCCGTGCGCGACGTCGCCCGCACGCTCGTCGCCCGTGTCGCCGACTCGAGTTAGAGTGCTGCCCACGCGAATCTGATTGGGGGGTCATCATGAGCGGTTTACTCGACGCTGTCGGCTCGTTCTCGACGGGAGGCGGCGTCCGTGTCGTACCCGACGGGGTCCGGGCCTTCGGCAGCACATCCCTGCGCGCCGCGGAGGAGGTCGCCCGCGCGGGCGCAATAGATCTGCAGGCCAACGTCTCGTCGCTGAGCCCCGCCATGGGCCTGATCGGCGCGGACTTCGTCGCGGCGTTCGCCGTCACGCAGGGTGCGCACACCCGCACCGTCGCGCAGCTGGCATACGTCTACGCGTCCGGCGGTGCCGCCGCGCACGACGCCGCCACCCGGTACGAGGCGCTCGACGCCGCGGTCGCCGCGGGACTCGGGGGCGCGCGGTGATCGCACAGGAGACGCCGGTCGCTTCGCCCACCGTCCTCGACGCACTGCGCGCGTCCCCCGCCGGCCCGGCCCTCGACCTGCCGCTGCCCGCGCCGCCGGCCCCGCCGTCGTGGTCGCCCGAACCCGAGCTCGACGCGATAACCGAAGTGCTGCAGTCTCTTCCGATTCCGGCAGTGCCGGGAATCGACGAAATGCTGCGTCCACTGCGCGACCTCGGCGACCTGTTCGGTACCGGCATCGTCGACGCGCTCGATCCGTCGGCGGTCCTGCAGCAGTCGTCGCGGATGCTCGACGGCGCGGCGTCGCTGGCCCGCACGGCACTGCACGCGCTGCCGGACTCGTGGGCGGGCGCACCCGCCGAGGCGGCGCTCGACAAGGGTCGCCAGGCCCAGGTCACCGCGGTCGAGCTGAGCGAACGGGGCGACGAAATCGGGGCCGTCACGCGCGCCGCCACCGCGAGTGTCGAGCGGGGCAACGTCGAACTCGGCGGGATCGCCCAGTCCTTCCTGGCCTTCGCCACCGCGACCGCGCCCGTCGCGCTGACGCCGCCGGGTCAGATCGCGCTGCTCACCGCCGCCGCCGAGCATGTATCCGCGGCACTGGCGGTGGTCGCGCGTACCCGCGGTGAGCTTCTCGGCTACACCACGGCGATGAACGCCCTCGCCGCACCCATCGCCGTGCCCGCCCCCGTCGCCGCGCCCTGCCTGCCGGCTCCGGCCGACGTCGCAGCGGCGGCCACGGGAGCCGTAGACACCGTCGCCGGCGCGGTCGGTGTGTCCGACGACCTTCCCGCGCAGACGCACGCCGCGGCGTTCGGGGGTGGCACCGTCACCGCCGGCCCCACGATGACCGCCGCGACCGCACCGGTGAGCACCGGCGCCGTGGCACCGGGCGCCGGAGGCGCCGTGGCACCGGGTGCCGGAAGCGCCGTTGCACCGGGCGCCGGAAGCGCCGTGGCGCTGGGCGCGGGAGGCGCCGTGGCGCTGGGGACCGCGGGCGGGGGTCCCGCCGGCACGCCGTCGGGCCCGCGACCGCCCACGTCCGCTCCGGTGACGGCCGCAGCTGCGGCCGCACGTCATCCGCTCCCCGCCGCCGTCCCGGGCACCGGACGCGCCGACGAGGACGCTCCGCGACGGGCGCGTCCGACGATCCTGGTGACCGCGGCGAACACCACCGCCGTGATCGGCGAGGTGCCGCCGGCGACCGCCCCGGTGATCGGGGCCGGCGACGACTGGTGATTCCGAGTCCCCCGCCCCGGCGCGCGGGGCGGGGACACGGTCGACGGCCACGCTGGTGTCCGTGACCCGCGGTTTCCTTCTGCGAGGACGATCCGGGCCGCGTAGCGTGTAAACGCATGTTCGGTGGCGGTGCCCGCAAGCTTGGTGTCGAGGAGGAATTCCACCTCATCGACGCGAAGACTCGGCGTCTCACGCCGCGCGCCCCGGAACTGCTCGCGCGCCTGCCCGGCGACGTCTACGTCGAGGAACTGCAGCGCTGCGTCGTCGAGGTCAACAGCGGCGTGTTTCCGGATCTCGCGGGTCTCCGCGCAGATCTGGTGCACCGCCGGTCCGTTCTCGTCGACACCGCCGCCGAGCTCGGCCTCGGCATCGCCGCCGCGGGCGCGGTCCCACTGGCCGTGCCCGCGGAGATGCAGGTCACCGAGACGCCGCGGTATCGCCGCATGCTGGCCGACTACCAGCTCCTGGCCCGCGAGCAGCTGATCTGCGGCACCCAGGTGCACGTGGACATTCCCGACCGGGACGAGGCGGTGCAGGTCGCCAATCGGGTCGCCCCGTTCCTGCCGATCTTCCTCGCCCTGAGCGCGAGCTCGCCGTTCTGGGCCGACGGCACGGACACCGGATATGCCAGCGTCCGCAACCTGGTGTGGATCCGGTGGCCGAGTACCGGGCCGGCCGCGCCGGTGTCGTCGGCCGCCGAGTACGACAAGCTCATCGCGGACCTGGTCTCGACCGGCGTGATCACCGACCCGGGCATGGTGTACTTCGATCTCCGCCCGTCGGACCGGTATCCGACCCTCGAGCTGCGCGTGTGCGACAGTTGCCCGTCGGTGGACACGATCACGCTGATAGCCGGGCTGTTCCGCGCCCTGGTCGATCGGGAGGTGACCGACCTTCGGGCCGGTGTCCCGGGGCTCGACGTCTCGCCGACCCTGGTGCGCGCCGCCATGTGGCGCGCCTCGCGCTCCGGCCTCGAGGGTCCTCTGGTCGACGTGCGGTCGGCCACCCCGCGGCCGGCACGGGAGATCGTCGACGGACTGATCCGGTCGCTCCGGCCCCAGCTCGAGGGGAACGACGACTGGGCCCTGGTGTCGGAGCTCGCGGAGACCGCCCTGCAGGTCGGCAGTTCGGCCGCCCGCCAGCGGCGGGTGCTGCGCCGACGGGGCCGCCTGACCGACGTGGTGGACCTGCTTCTCGACGAAACCGCGGGGCGCGTGCGCGCGGTGCCGGAGATCGCCGATCCCGGTGCAACCCTGCTCCACGGCTACGTTCCGCTGCGAGCGGGCGACGTGGACGACCGGTACGACGAGGCCGTCGAGGTCGGCGGGCGTCCCCGACGCGAGTACGAGGCGGTCCTGGCCGCGGTGGCGCGGGTCGGTGCGGCCGAACTGCGCCGCATCCAGGAGTCCATCGACCGGGAACAGAGCGTCGACGGCGTGACGTTCCGGGTGAGCGGCGAGGATCGTGCCCAGGTCTTTCCCATGGACATCGTCCCGCGCATCGTCCCGCACACCGAATGGTCGCACCTGATCCCGGGTTTGCAGCAACGCGCCCTGGCCCTCAACGCCTTCCTCGGCGACATCTACGGCGAGCAGGCCGCGGTGCGGGACGGGGTGATTCCCTCCGAGTTGCTCGACCGTGCCCCGGGCTATCGGGCCACCGGGGCCGCCGCAGCAAATCCCCCGGTGCGCGCCCACATCTGCGGGATCGACCTCGTCAGCACGGGCCCGGGCGACTTCGTGGTGCTCGAGGACAACCTGCGGGTGCCGTCGGGCGTGGGGTATGCGATGGCGCATCGCGCGATGACGACACGGTTCCTCGGGGCCCTCGGCATGCCGGCCGACGTGATGTCCGTGGACTCGATGCCGGAGATGACGCGGCAGACGCTGCAGGCGGCGGCGCCCGCCGCGGCCGCGGGACCGGGCGTCTCCGTGGCGCTGCTCAGCGCCGGGTGGAAGGACTCGGCATGGTTCGAGCACCGGTTGCTCGCCGAGAAGTCCGGACTGCCCCTCGTGCTGACCGGGGAACTGTCGGTACGCGACGACGTCGTGTACCGACACCGGGGCCGCGAGGCCACGCGAGTGGACGTGCTGTACGTCCGCCTCGACGAGGACATGCTGCTGTCCTCGATCGGGCACGACGGGCACCCGCTGCGCAGGGGGCTTCGGGCCGCGCTGCAGGCCGGCAACGTGACGATCGCCAATGCCCTGGGGAACGGGGTCGGGGACGACAAGGCCGTCTATTCGTATGTGCCGGCAATGATCGAGTACTACCTCGGCGAGAAGCCGATCCTCGAGCAGGTACCCACGTGGGTGTGCGCCGAGCGTGAGCAACGCGACTACGTCCTCGACCGGTTGGCGGAGCTGGTGGTCAAGCCGATCGACGGGTTCGGCGGCGCCGGAATCACCATCGGCCCGGAAGCGTCGCGACACGAACTGCTGGAGCGGCGTCGGGACCTGCTCACCCACCCGGAGCGATACGTCGCGCAGGAGGTCGTGCCGTTGTCGACGCATCCGACGTTCGACGGGAGCGGCCTGTTTCCGCACCATATCGACCTGCGCGCATTCGTTCATCTTCGGGCCGAGGGGCCGTCGGTGCGTGCCCACGTCGCTCCGGCGGCGCTGACCCGGGTGGCCCCCATCGGGAGCATGGTCGTCAATTCGTCCCGGGGCGGCGGGGGGAAGGACACCTGGGTGCTCGGTCCCCCACGCGGCGCGGGCAGCGACGAATAACCGGAGGGCGTGAGCCGGAAGGAGAGCACGATGTGCGGTGTGTGTGGGGAGATGCGCTTCGACGGGGCTCCCCCGGACGTGGCCGCGGTCGGGCGGATGACCGACGCCATGAGCGCCCGGGGCCCCGATGCGGCCGGCCTCCACGCGCGCGGATCGGTGGCGTTCGGGCATCGGCGGCTGACGATCATCGACCTGTCGGCGCGCGGCAGCCAGCCGATGATCGACAGTGAGCTCGGGTTGGCACTGGTCTTCAACGGGTGCATCTACAACTACCGGGAGCTGCGCTCGGAACTGGAGGGGGCCGGCTACCGGTTCTTCTCGACGGCGGACAGCGAGGTGGTGCTCAAGAGCTTCCACCGTTGGGGCGCGGAATGCGTGCAGCACTTCAAGGGCATGTTCGCATTCGCCGTGCACGACACCGACACCGGCGCGGTGACCCTGGCCCGCGACCGGCTCGGCATCAAGCCGCTCTATCTGGCGGAGGGCCCGGGACGGTTGCGCTTCGCCTCCACCGTGCCGGCGTTGCTCCGCGCCGGCGAGGTCGACACCACCGTCGATCGCGTCGCGCTGCACCACTACCTGAGCTTCCACTCGGTGGTGCCCGCACCGCACACGATGCTGCGGGGGATCCGGAAGCTGCCGCCGGCGACCGTGCGGGTGATCGAGCCCGACGGTGGCAGCACCGAGCACCGCTATTGGGAGCCCGCATTCACGCGGGACCCCGCGCGGACGACGTGGACGGCCGTGGATTGGCAGGAAGCACTGCTGGATTCGCTGCGGACCGCGGTGAGCCGGCGAATGGTCGCCGACGTGCCGGTGGGGGTGCTGCTCTCGGGAGGCATCGACTCGAGCCTGGTCGTGGCGTTGCTCGCGGAGCAGGGCCAGCGAGACCTGGCCACGTTCAGCATCGGATTCGATCCGGCCGGTGGCGAATCCGGGGACGAGTATGTCTACTCCGATCTCGTGGCGCGGAGGTTCGGCACCGTCCATCACAAGATCCACATCGACTCGTCCCGGCTGTTGCCGGCGGTGCCGAAGACCGTGGCGGCGATGAGCGAGCCGATGGTCAGCCACGACTGCGTGGCGTTCTACCTGCTGTCGGAGGAGGTGAGCAAGTCGGTGAAGGTGGTGCAGTCCGGGCAGGGCGCCGACGAGATCCTCGCCGGCTACGACTGGTATCCGCCGCTGACGGAGGTGGCCCGGGAACGGTCCGCCGAGGCGTACGCGAAGGTGTTCGCCGACCGTACCCACGCCGACATCGTCGCGCTGCTCGACCCTCGGTACTCCCTCGATCACGACGCGAGTGGCGAGTTCCTGGCCGAGCAGCACGCCGCGGCGGGGGCGGCGACGGCGGTCGATGCGGCGCTGCGTCTCGACACGACGGTCATGCTGATCGAAGACCCGGTCAAGCGGGTCGACACGATGACGATGGCGTGGGGCCTCGAGGGGCGGGTGCCGTTCCTCGACCACGACTTCGTCGAACTGGCCGCGACCTGCCCGCCCGAACTGAAGCTGGCCTCCGGCGGCAAGGGCGTCCTCAAGGAGGCGAGCCGCAAGCACCTGCCGGCGGAGATCATCGACCGGACCAAGGGCTACTTCCCGGTGCCGGGCATCCGGCACCTCGACGGGGACGTACTGACCCTGGTGCGCGACGCAGTGCACAGCCGGAGCGCCCGCGACCGCGGGCTGTACCGGCCCGAAGCACTCGACGCGCTGCTCGCCGACCCGAACCGGCATCGCACCACCCTCGGGGCGAACGCCCTGTGGCAGGTGGCCCTGCTGGAAATGTGGCTCCAGGAAATGGAACAGCTGTGAGCGGCGAGACGGAGATGACCTCGGTGGCGCGAACACCGGATGCCGCGACGACCGCCGCGGCGGCACAGCCCCGCCACATCCGCTTCACGTCGGGTGCGTCGGTCGCGCCGGACGGCACGGCGATCGCTCATCTCGTCGACGACGGCGGCTATCCCCGTGCGGTGCAGCGGTTCCTGTCCGGCCGCGCCACGAGCGCGGCGCGGTGGGTCGAGTTGCCGGTGGACGGGCCGGTCACCCGGATCATGCACTCGGCGGACGGCCGTTGGCTGGCGTGCGAGGTGGCGCCCGACGCCGGTACGCGCACCCAGGTATGGGTGGTGAGCACCGACCCCGACGACCGCGGCGCCCGCCGCCTCGGGTCGGCCGGGGACTCGTCGACGGAACTCGTCGGGTGGGACGGGAACCGGGTGGCGACGGTCGCCACCGACGAGGAGGGGGTGGCGGAATCCCGGCTGGTGGACCCGCACACCCAGGACACCGTGGTGCTCGATCGCCGCGTCGGCGGTCACCTCGTCGACGCGTGGGCGGGGTCGGCGCTGCTGCGGGTCGGTCCGCGCGGCCACCGGGAGTTGCTGCTGCTGCACGAGGACGGCACGCGGATTGCGCTGCTACCCAACGACGTCGGTTCCACCACGGACGCCGGGGTCATTCTCGACGACCATCGGCTGCTCGGCATGGTGGACCAGCTTCGTTCGCCGTGGGCGTCCAGCGACGGCGAACCGGAGAGATATCTGCGTTCGCTGGTGCGCAGCGACAACGGCGCGGAGTTCGCGCGGCTGCTGGGCGTGGCGGTGTCGTCGGAGGGCGTGTCGTACCGGGTGCTGGCCGAGCGGGAGGACGGCGATCTCGACGAGTTCGCCGTGAGCGACGACCACAGCACGGTAGCCCTGCTGTGGAACCACAAGGGTCTGAGCCAGCTGCAGATCCTGCACCTGGCGGACGGCTCGCTCGACGACCCTCTCGGGTTGCCCGGACTGGTGGCGTCCGAACTGAGCATCAGCGCGGACGGCTCGCTGCTGGCGGTGACCGTGCAGGGTCCCGGAATGCCGCCTTCGGTGGAGATCGTCGATCCGCGGACCGGGGAGTGGGGCCCCGCGGAGGCCGCGCGGACCCGGATGGACGACGACGATCTGCCGACGCTGCTCGAGTTCCCGGCAGGGGACGGGACGCCGCTCTCGGGTTGGCTGTATCGGGCGCAGGGCGGCGGCCCGGGCCCGGTGCTGCTGTACTTCCATGGCGGACCGGAAGCCCAGGAACGGCCCGGATACAGCGACTACTACCCGGCGATCGTGGCGGCGGGATTCACGGTCTTCGGGACGAACGTGCGCGGGTCCGGCGGTTTCGGGCGGACGTTCATGCACGCCGACGACCGCTACGGGCGGTTCGCCGGGATCGACGACGTGGCCGACTGCGTGCAGTACCTCGTCGACCACGGCATCGCCGATCCCGCCCGGGTGGCGTGCGCGGGCAGATCGTACGGCGGCTACCTGACGCTGGCATCGCTGACCTTCCACGCCGAGTTGTTCGCCGCCGGGATAGCGATCTGCGGGATGAGCGACCTCGAGAGTTTCTACGCCAACACCGAGCCGTGGATCGCGGCGGCGGCCTACCCCAAGTACGGGCATCCGGTGCACGACCGGGAACTGCTGCGCGAGCTCTCCCCCATCCACCGGATCGCGGAACTGCAGGCACCCCTGCTCGTGGTGCACGGGGCGCACGACACCAACGTGCCGGTCAGCGAGTCGGAGCAGATCGTCGCCGCGGTACGGGACCGGGGTGGGATCGCCGAGTTCCTCCTGTTCGACGACGAGGGCCACGACATCGTCAAACGCGAGAACAGGGACGTGCTCGCCGAGGCCATGGTGAACTGGCTGACGAGCCGGCTCGGTACGGCCGGCCCGTAGATGTCACCGAACCGACGGAGTTCTCGACGGATGACGATCGACCACGACCGCCTCGTCGCCTGGCGACGGGACCTGCATGCCCACCCGGAGCTGTCGTTCGCGGAGTTCCGGACCACCGCCCTGGTGCGCGATCAGCTCGTCTCGCTCGGGCTGGACCCGGTGACGCTGCCCGGCGGCACCGGCCTGTGGTGCGACGTCGGCCCGGACACCACCGGATGCATCGGGTTGCGGGCCGACCTCGACGCGTTGCCGCTGACCGAGACCACCGGGTTGCCGTACGCGTCGACCGTGCAGGGCGTGTGTCACGCGTGCGGGCACGACGCCCACACCGCGATGCTGCTGGAGGCGGCCACCGTGCTCGCGGCGGATCCGCCCCCGCAGCGGGTGCGGTTGATCTTCCAGCCCGGCGAGGAGACCACCCCCGGTGGTGCCCTCGAGGTCGTCGCCGCGGGTGGCCTCGCCGGGGTGTCCCGGATCTTCGCCCTGCACTGCGCCCCCCAGCTCGAGGCGGGCAAGCTCGCCACCCGCGCCGGGCCGATCACCTCGTCCGGGGCCGTTCTCACGGTGCGGTTGTCCTCCCCCGGCGGCCACTCGGCCCGCCCGCACCTGACCGGCGACCTGATCCACGCGGCGGGCGTGCTGGTGACCGGGTTGGCGTCGGTGCTCGATCGGCGCCTCGACGCCCGCACCGCCACCGTGCTGACATGGGGCCGGATCCACGCCGGCCACGTCGGCAACGCCATCCCCGAGTCCGGTGAACTGGTGGGCACGCTGCGCAGCGCGTCCCATCGGACGTGGGCGACGGTCGAGCCGCTGGTGCGGCGCAGCGTCGCGGAACTGCTCGCGCCCTACGCGGTGGACCACGAACTGGACTACGTGCAGGGCGTGCCGCCGGTGGTCAACGACGCCGAGGCAACCGCCGAGATGCTCGCCGCGATCGAGTCCGTGGTGGGCCTCGAGAATCTGGCCGAGGCGGGACAGTCCAGCGGCGGCGAGGACTTCGCGTGGTATCTCGAGAACGTCCCGGGAGCCATGGCTCGATTGGGAGTCTGGGACGGGACGAGTCCGCGACACGATCTCCACAAGCCCGACTTCGAACTGGACGAACGAGCCCTGGTGTACGGGGCGCGCACCCTGCTGGCCCTCGCCTACGGAGGCAAGTACGAACCTCGTACGCCTGACGCGAGCGAATGAACCATGCTGTCGGACTGATCGAGTGAGCGATACATTCGCTCGGGGGAAGCGCCCGCGCGGCGCCGTCACCGGTGGCGACGGACGGGTCCGGCCCGGATGGGCGGATCCGCCGCGGGAGGCGGGTCCGAGCGACGCACGGTCACCCGGACGGACCGCGCGGAGGGCCGGGGGGCCGTGTCGGCACGGCGCCGGTCGTACTCCGCGCGGCGGTGCGGATCGCGCAGGACGGCGTAGGCCGCGACGATCCTGCGCAGCTGCTCGTCCGGATCCGGACCGAAAGGGACATCCGGGCTGCGGAGGTCGGGGTGGTGCTCGCGGAGCTTGCGACGGAAGGCCGCGGTGATCTCCGCCTGCCCGGCAGACCCGGGCACGCCCAGCACGGCGTAGAGATCGGGTTCCCTGCCGGACACGGCCCCGCCCTTCCCTTCCGTTGTCGACGCCCGAACGGCGTGACGGCGCGTGACAGGAGCGAACGCCCGGCCACCCGCCGCGTGGATGGGTACGAACGGCGGGTGGCCGGGCGTCGGCGATGATCGGGTGCGGCCCGCACTGTGTGTGCCGAATACCGGCGGTGCGCTGCCCGGTCACCGGCTCCGGGCCGGTGCCCCGCCCAGCGCCTCGTAGCTGCCGTCCGGGCGGGCGGCACGCACGTCAACGCCTGGCGACTCTGCTGCGATGTCGTATCACCGTCCTTTCGCTACTACGTGGCTTCGGCGGGCCGATCCGGTACGGACCGGAGGAGAGCGCTGCGTGGCAACCACTTCCCCCGGAGCCCGCGTCCCGGCTCGACCCGGCGGTCCCGCGGTGCGCGCCGCGCCCCGCGGACGACGGACCGCGGCGGTCCGGCACCTCGGGTCCGCCACCGGTCGTCGCGGCCGGGGCCACTCGAGCATCTCCAGCTCGAGATCGAGCAGGAGCAGCTCGAGGTCCACGCCGTCGACGGTGGGCGGCTGCCCGACGGGCGGTTCGGCAATCAGGTCGAGTTCGTCCATGGTCGTCTCCCGGGGACACGCCTCGGACGGATCAGCCGTCGATCGCCTTCTTGTCGCCTACCGCGATCTCGATCTTGCGCGGCTTGGCCTTCTCCGCGACCGGGATCGTCAGCCTCAGCACGCCGGCGTCGTACGTCGCCTCGATGTTGTCGGTGTCGAGGTTCTCGCCGAGGAACAGCTGCCGGCTGAACACTCCGCGCGGGCGCTCGGCCGCCACCATCTCCTGACTCTGGTCGCGTGCCGGCCGCTCTGCGTGCACCGTCAGCACGTTCCGTTCGACGTCGAGGTCGAGCGAATCCTCGGCGACGCCGGGCAGATCGAACTCGACGACGAACTTGTCGCCCTCACGCCAGGCGTCCATGGGCATCACCGCGGGACGGGCCGCCGTGCCGAGAACCTGCTGCGCGAAGCGGTCGAGCTCGCGGAACGGATCGGTGCGCATCAACATCGTTTCCACCTCCACAGACTCTCTTCGTGCCGGTTGAGGAGAGCGGTCGATCTATGCTGGCCGCTACACCTTTCTTGTACCACTCACAACACAGCGGGGCAAGGAATTGTTCCCGGAAACCCCTCGAATTCCGCGCGGACGGACGACAATCCGCCTCGCAAAACCTCCCGCGCGCGGCCGGTGCCGGTTACGCTCGACCTACCGCATGATGCCGCGGTCGTTCCGGGGTGCCGTCTCAGGCCGAGCGGAGCGCCCGGCGCCGCAGCGACATCGCCGCCCCCGGGAGGCGCAAGGAGGCACCATGGTTGTCACCGAGACGAAGGCCGTTCGCCCGTATCCGCCGCGGTATGCGCCCAAGGGCTCGACGTTCTACAAGCTGGTCACGACGACCGACCCGAAGATGCTCGGGCTGATGTACATCGTGACCTCGTTCGCCTTCTTCCTGATCGGCGGGCTGATGGCCCTGCTGATCCGCAGCGAACTCGCCGTCCCGGGCATGCAGTTCCTGTCCAACGAGCAGTACAACCAGCTGTTCACCATGCACGGCGGCATCATGCTGCTGATGTACGCGACCCCGATCGTGTTCGGGTTCGCGAACTACATCCTGCCGCTGCAGATCGGCGCGCCCGACGTCGCGTTCCCCCGGCTGAACGCGTTCAGTTACTGGCTGTACCTGTTCGGCGCCTCCGTCGTGGCCTTCTCCCTCGTCACCCCGGGCGGCGCCCCGGACTTCGGGTGGACCTCCTACGTTCCGCTCGCGGACGACCTGCACAGCCCCGGTGTCGGCGGAAACCTGTGGTTCGCCGGTCTGGCCGTCGCCGGTCTCGGCACCATCCTCGGCGGGGTCAACATGATCACCACGGTCGTGTGCCTGCGTGCCCCCGGTATGACGATGTTCCGGATGCCGATCTTCACCTGGAACATCTTCATCACGATGATTCTGATCCTGCTGATCTTCCCGCTGCTGACCGCCGCGTTCATGGGAGTGCTGGTCGATCGCGTGCTCGGCGGCAACATCTACGACCCGGCCAACGGCGGGGTGATGCTCTACCAGCACCTGTTCTGGTTCTTCGGCCACCCCGAGGTGTATGTCATCGCGCTGCCGTTCTTCGGCATCATCTCCGAGGTCATTCCGGTGTTCTCGCGTAAGCCGATCTTCGGCTACACCGGCCTGGTCTACGCGACCCTGGCGATCGGCGCCCTGTCGATGGCCGTGTGGGCGCATCACATGTACGCCACCGGCGCCGTGCTGCTGCCGTACTTCTCGTTCATGACGTTCCTGATCGCGGTGCCCACCGGCGTGAAGTTCTTCAACTGGATCGGCACCATGTGGCGGGGGCAGGTGACGTTCGAGACCCCGATGCTGTTCGCGGTCGGCTTCATCATCACCTTCCTGTTCGGCGGCCTGACCGGCGTGGTCCTCGCCAGCCCGCCGCTGGACTTCCACGTCCACGACTCCTACTTCGTCGTCGCGCACTTCCACTACGTGCTCTTCGGCACCATCGTGTTCGCCACCTACTCGGGCATCTACTTCTGGTTCCCGAAGATGACCGGGCGGCTGATGGACGAGCGCCTCGGCAAGTGGCACTTCTGGCTGACCTTCCTCGGCTTCCACACCACGTTCCTGGTGCAGCACTGGCTGGGCAACGAGGGCATGCCGCGCCGCTACGCCGACTACCTGCCGTCGGACGGGTTCACCACCCTCAACACCATCTCGACGATCGGTGCCTTCACCCTCGGCGTGTCGACCCTGCCGTTCCTGTGGAACGTGTTCAAGAGCTACCGGTACGGGCAGGTCGTGATCGTCGACGACCCGTGGGGTTACGGCAACTCCCTCGAGTGGGCCACCACCTGCCCGCCGCCGCGGCACAACTTCTACGAGCTGCCGCGCATCCGCTCCGAGCGCCCGGCGTTCGAGCTGCACTACCCGCACATGGTGGAGACCATGCGGGCGGAGGCGCACGTCGGCGTCGGCCGGCGCCACGCCGCCGAGGTGGCCGAGGAGCCCCACGTCCGGGACACCGCCGAGCGGACACCGCCGAGCACCTGATTCGGACGGATCGGTGTAATCGGGCTCCCGCCGGGGTATCTGGAGCGCACGCCCCTCACGGCGGCGGGCATTCGAGAACCACTTCGGCGGGAGGCCTGGTGTCCACTGACGCGATCGTGTTGTTGAAGGAAGACCACAAGGAGATCCGGAAGCTGTTCCGCGAGTTCCGCGGAGCGGACGACGGCGACGAGAAGGGCCGGATCGTCGGCCGGATCATCGAACTGCTGACGGTGCACACCTACATCGAGAACGAGGGCATGTACCCCGAGGTGCGCGCGCTGCTGCCCGACCTCGAATCGGACATCCTCGAATCGTTCGAGGAGCACCACGTCGCGGACGTCCTCGTGACGGAACTGGCCGGGATGAAACCCGACGCCGAGCGGTTCGACGCGAAGACGACCGTCCTCATCGAGAACGTCGAGCACCACATCGAGGAGGAGGAAGAGGAGTGGTTCCCGAAGGTGCGGGAGGCACTCGGCCGTAAGCAGCTACAGGAGATCGGGGCGCGGATGCTCGAGCTGAAGGAGAAGGCCCCGCACTCCCCCGCGCAGCCCTCGGCCCTGAAGAAGACGATCGACGCCGTCGTGAGCTGACGCGTCGCCGGACCGGTTCCGGTCCGGCCCACGAAGGCCGGGGGTGCAGAGTTGCTCTGCACCCCCGGCTACTACGTTCCGGCGGTGTCGAGGAAACCGCTCCGCGCGGACGCGTCGGATGCCCCGCGTCCCGAGCGGCTGCCGCGGTATGCGTCGCGGCGGAACGGCACGAGCCAGCGCGGCCACAGCTCGACGGCCGCCGGGTGGTTGAGCACCGGATCGAACGACGGCTGGGCCTCGTCGGAGGCGGGCACCGCGGACTCGAGCGTGACGCGGCCGGCCGGCACGAGCGGCCCACGGGCCGAGGCCACGTGCAACGAGAACAGCAACGGGACGCCGTGCCGGGCCAGTTCCAGGACGGACGTCGAGGACGGCTGGTCGCCCTCCGGGAACGCGAAGATCCACCGCGGCGCGAGGTCGACATTCGTGCGATAGGCCATCAGGGAGCCGTACCGCGCGGTCGACCAGCCCCGGGCCGGCAGCAGGACCGCCCTGGTGGGCACGTGCAGGGTGGCGAGCAGGATGTCCCACGGGCCGTCCTCGAGGGAGAACCGCAACGCCAGACCCAGGATGTCGGGCACGCCGTCGGGCGTGCCCACGGCGCCGGACAGCCGCGCGGTGACCGGCACCCGCGCCGGTGCCGGAACCGGCCACCACCGCGAATCCAGTTCCGCGACGCCCCGGAAGAGCACCCCACGTGGATGGAACACCCGCGCCCCGCGCAGCGCGGAGGCGGCTCGGAACGGCCCGGAGAACACCGAGTGCAGCGAGATCATGCGCCCCGCATACCCGGGGTACCCACAGCCCAATCGGTCCGCGCTCACTCGACGAGCGAGGCCACCTCGTGGTCGGTGAGCGTGGTCTGCGGCACGCGCCCGGCGTCACGGGCCAGCAGCACCGCCCGGTACAGCGGCCGCTGCTCGAGCCCGGCGTCGCGGGCCTCCGCCCGCAGCTGCTCCACCAGCACCGACGACATCGCGGCGGCCGAGGCCAGCTCGCTCGCCGCCAGCGCGTCGGCGAGTCGGCGCAACGCCAGTACGTCGAGCTCCCGGCAGCCGCCGTTCGCGTACAACGCCAGCGGAACCGACACGAGCCGATCCCCGTCGTTGAGCCGCAACACCACCTGACTCACCCGCAGCGCCGACACCACCAGCTCGACCCCGGCGAGGTTGCGCAGCTCCACCCGCCGGGTGCGCAGCGCCCCCTTCGCGGTGACCGTGGTGCCGTCGATCCAGCGGTGCCGGCGCAGCACCGCCAGGGCGCCCACCGCGGGCGGCACCCCGACGAGCACACCGAACACGACCGCAACCAGCGGGCTGGACACCAGGTACACCAGCAGACCGGCCACCACGCCGATCAGGAGGGAGAACACCGCGACTCTCCCGGCGCGGGGCGCGAGCACCCGCGCGGGGATCAGGTCCAGACGGGTCGGCGCGGGACGGGCCGACGGGTCAGGTGCGGGCAACGACGTCCCCGACCCGGGCGACCACGTCGTCGAGCGGCACGGTGTGCTGTTCGCCGGTGCGCAGGTCCTTGACGACGATCTCGCCGGCCTCGAGTTCGCGCTCCCCCAGCACGAGCGCGACCACGGCACCGGAACGGTCGGCGGCCTTCATCGCGCCCTTGACGCCGCGACCGCCGTACGCCAGGTCCACGCGGATGCCGGCGGCGCGCAGCCGGTGGGCGATCGGCACCAGCGTCGACTTGGCGGCCTCGCCCATCGGCACGCAGAACACCTCGCAGCGGGCGGGGCTGCCCGCGGTCCTGCCCTCGGCGGCGAGCGCGAGGACCGTGCGGTCGACGCCGAGCCCGAAGCCGATACCGGAGAGCGGCTGGCCGCCGAGCTGCGCCATCAGGCCGTCGTAGCGGCCGCCGCCACCGATCCCGGACTGGGCGCCGAGCCCGTCGTGGACGAATTCGAACGTCGTCTTCGTGTAATAGTCGAGGCCGCGCACCATGCGCGGGTTGATCGTGTACGGCACGCCGAGCGCGTCGAGATGCGAGAGCACCTCGTCGAAGTGCGCCTTGGCCGTGTCGGAAAGGTGGTCGAGCATGAGCGGCGCGTCGGCCGTCATCTCCCGCACGTGGGGGCGTTTGTCGTCGAGCACCCGCAACGGGTTGATCTCGGCGCGGCGGCGGGTCTCCTCGTCCAGGTCCAGCTTGAACAGGAACTGCTGCAACAACTCCCGGTACTGCGGGCGGCACGTCTCGTCGCCGAGGGACGTGATCTCGAGGCGGAACCCCTCGAGGCCCAGGCTGCGGAATCCGGCGTCGGCGACGGCGATGACCTCGGCGTCGAGGGCCGGATCGTCGACGCCGATCGCCTCGACGCCCACCTGCTGCAGCTGGCGGTACCGGCCGGCCTGGGGGCGCTCGTACCGGAAGAACGGGCCCGAGTAGCTCAGCTTGACGGGCAGCTGGCCACGGTCGAGGCCGTGCTCGATCACCGCCCGCATCACACCCGCGGTGCCCTCCGGGCGCAGCGTGACGGACCGGTCGCCGCGATCGGCGAACGTGTACATCTCTTTGCTGACGACGTCGGTGGACTCGCCGACGCCGCGCGCGAACAGTCCGGTGTCCTCGAAGATCGGCAGCTCGATGTGCCCGTAGCCGGCCAGCCGCGCCGCGCGGGTCAGCCCGTCGCGCACGGCGACGAACTCCGCGGACTGCGGGGGGACGTAATCGGGTACACCCTTGGGCGCCGAGAACGTGGAGGGCTTGCTCAACTGTCGCTGCTTTCTCTCGTCGGTGGATCGGAGGCCGGGCCGGCCCGGGGCCGGGGTCAGCGGGAGCCGGCCAGCCCCACCAGGAACGGGTTCGACACCCGCTCCTGGCCGATGGTGCTGGACGGGCCGTGGCCGGGCAGGATCGCGGTGGCGTCGTCGCGCACGAGCAGTTTCGCCGCGATCGACGCGAGCAGCTGTTCGTGGTTGCCACCCGGCAGGTCGGTGCGGCCGATCGACCCCTGGAACAGGGTGTCGCCGGTGAGGGCGATCTCGACGTCGCCGCCGTCGGGGGTCGTCGCGTGGGTGCGCAGCACCACCGAGCCCTGGGTGTGCCCCGGGGTGTGATCGACGGCGAACCGGATGCCGGCGTGCTCGATCTCGTCCCCGTCGGCCAGTTCGATCACGGTCCGCGGCTCGGCGAATTCGGCGCCCTCGAGGAACGGCTTCAACGTCGGGCCGATGCCGCGCCCGGGATCGGTCAGCATGTAGCGGTCGTCCGGATGGATATAGGCCGGGATGTCGTAGCGGTCGGCGACGGCCTGCGCCGACCAGATGTGGTCGAGGTGCCCGTGGGTGAGCAGCACCGCGCGCGGCGTCAGTCCGGACCGGGTGAGAAAGTCGGCGAGGGGCTCGGCGGCATCCTGCCCGGGGTCGACGACGACGCATTCCTTCGCGTCGTCCTGCGCGAGGATGTAGCAGTTGGTCTGGAACATCCCGGCGGGGAATCCGGTGACGAGCACGGGCATCGCTCCTACGGTGTGGGCCTTCGCGTGGCCCCTACAGCCTAGGCCGGGCTCCCCGTCGCCCGGTTCTCAGGTTGGGGTGGCAGACTCGATCCGGCTCGAGCCGGGTTCCAGCGGCGACGCTGGGACCGGCAACGACGATCGGTTACGGGAGGACTACTGCAGTGCCGAGCAACGCACAGCGGCGCCAGGCCGCCAAACGCAAACTCGAGCGGCAACTCGAACGGCGGGCACAGCGGGCGCGCAAGCGCCGCCAGCTGACCATCGGTCTGTCGGCGCTCGGTGTGGCCGCGGTCGTCGCGGCGGGCGTCGGCATCTGGGTGCTCGGCCGCGGCGGCGACGACGCCGCCTCCACCGCGGCGTCGGAGACGACCGACCCGGCGCAGACCGAGTTCGCGGCGCTGCCCGCGGGCCGGTCGGAACCGCTGCCCGAATCGGTGAACTGTGCGTACCCGCCCGGCGGCGAACCGGCCAGGCCGGTGCAGCCGCCGCGCACTGACGGCATCCTCACCACCGGCGAGGGCAATACCGACATAAGCGTCAGTGTGGAGACCACCCAGGGCAACATCGGCCTGGTCCTGCACAACGACACCTCCCCGTGCACGGTCAACAACTTCCTGTCCCTGGCGTCGCAGGGGTACTTCGACGACACCGCCTGCCACCGCCTGACCACGTCCGACTCGCTCGCCGTGCTGCAGTGCGGCGACCCGACCGGCACCGGCGCCGGCGGCCCCGGCTACCAGTTCGCCAACGAGTTCCCCACCGACCAGTACGCGCCCGAGGATCCGGCGGCCACGCAGCCGCTGACGTACCCGCGCGGCACCGTCGCGATGGCCAACGCCGGCGCCGGCACCAACGGCAGCCAGTTCTTCCTCGTGTACGGCGACTCGATCCTGCCGCCGCAGTACACCGTGTTCGGCACCATCGACGAGACCGGCCTGGCGACCCTCGACACGGTCGCCGCCGCCGGGGTCGAGGGCGGCGGCCAGGACGGCGCGCCGGCCCAGCCGATCTCCCTGACCAGTGTGAGGATGGACTGATGACCCGTACCCGATCCGGCGCTGCCCGGGCCGCCGTGGCCGTGGTCGGTGTGGCGCTGCTGCTCACCGCCTGCTCCGGCGACCCGGACGACGGGTCCGCGACGTCCACGTCGAGCACCGCGGCCTCGGCACCGACGTCCGCACCGTCGCTGTCCGACTTCCCGGCCCTGCCCGCCCAGCGGGCCGAGCCGCTGCCCGATACGGTGAGCTGCGCGTACCCGTCCGACGGGCGACCGGCCGCGAAGCCGGTGCAGCCGCCGCGCGCCGAGGCCGTCCCCACCACCGACACCGACGTCACCGTGGCGACCACCCAGGGCGACATCGGGCTGGCCCTGCGGGGCGAGCTGTCCCCGTGCACCGTCGGCAGCTTCCTGTCGCTGGCCTCCCAGGGGTATTTCGATGACACCGACTGCCACCGGTTGACGACCGACCCGACGCTGTCGGTGCTGCAGTGCGGCGACCCCACCGCCACGGGTACCGGCGGACCGGGCTACGAGTTCGCCAACGAGTTCCCCACCGACCAGTACGCGGCCGGAGATCCGCAGGCGCAGAATCCGATGATCTACCCACGGGGCACGCTCGCGATGGCCAATGCCGGTCCCGGCACGGACGGCAGCCAGTTCTTCCTGGTCTACGGCGATTCGATCCTGCCGCCGCAGTACACCGTGTTCGGCACCATCGACGAGACCGGCCTGGCGACCCTCGACGAGATCGCCGCGGCCGGGGTGGACGGCGGCGGACCCGACGGACCACCGGCGGCGCCGACGACGCTGACCGCCGTCCGCACGGACTGATCCGGCGCGTCTCCCAACGCCCCGCCCACCCGCCGGTGGGCGGGGCGTTCGCGTCCCCGCCGCCGGCAGGGGTCTGTCGGATTGTGACGGGATCGTCTACTGTGCCGTGTCTGTGACCTCAGGTACCTCCATTGCTGCGCGCCTGGCCGCGACGCTCGGCGCAGCACTCGCGGCTGCGGCGTGTGCCGCTTCCGACACCGGGCCCGCCCCTGCCGCGCTGCGGGCGACGACCACCGCGGCCGCCACCTCCCCCGGCTTCGACCCGTCCGCCTATGTTGCGATGCCGCCGCGGCCGGAACCGGCGGCCGCCACCGTCGCCTGCGCGTTCCGTGCCGCCGGGCCGGCCGCGAGGACGGCGACCGTGCCCGCGTCGACGTCCGTGCCCGCGACCGGGACGGTGGAGCTGACGCTGACGACCTCCGCGGGTCCGGTCCCGCTGGTCCTCGAGCGCGCCGCAGCGCCGTGTGCGGTGCAGAGTTTCGTCGGCCTCGCCCGGCAGGGCTTCTTCGACGGGACCGAGTGCCATCACGTGACCGACGAACCGGGGATGCAGATGTTCCGGTGCGGCGACCCCACCGGATCCGGGACGGGAGGGCCCGGCTACACGTTCGCCGACGAGTACCCCGTCACGGTCGTCCGCGGGGAGAACGGCTACCTGCCGTCCCCCGTCGTGTATCCGCGCGGCACCGTCGCGATGGCCAACGCCGGGCACCGGGACAGCAACGGCAGTCAGTTCCTGCTCGTGTTCGGCGATTCCCTGCTGCAGCCGCAGTATTCGGTGTTCGGCACCGTCGGAGAACCCGGCCTGCGGGCGCTCGAGGAGGTCGCCGCGGCGGGCGACGACGGATCGAGTCCCCTGGGCGGTGGGCGCCCCCTGATCCCGATGCGGATCGTCGCGGTCGGGTGAGTGCGGCCGAGTGAGTGCGGCCGGCCACCTACCGCGTCTGCAGGGCGACGAGTTCCGCGTACCGCCCGTCCCGGCTCAGCAGTTCGTGATGGCCGCCCCTTTCGACGATCCTGCCGTCGTCGAGCACGATAATCACATCTGCGGTGCGGACGGTGCTGAGCCGGTGCGCGATGACGATCCGGGTCTGGCGCAGCCCTCCCAGCGACGCCACGACCGACGCTTCGGTCGCGGCGTCGAGGGCGCTGGTCGCCTCGTCGAGCAACAGCACCCGGGGCGCGCCGAGCACCGCCCGCGCAAGCGCGATCCGTTGGCACTGCCCACCGGACAGGCCCGACCCGTCCCGCAGCATCGTCTCGTACCCCATCGGCATGGCGACGATCGCGTCGTGGATGTGCGCCAGTTTCGCGGCCTCGACGATGCGGGGGAGGGAAGCCGCCGCCCGTCCCGCGGCGATGTTCTGCGCGACGGTCCCGGTGAACAGGGCGCTGTTCTGCGTCACCACCCCGAACTGCGCGCGCAGCGAACGGGATTCCAGGTCCGCGGCGTCGTGTCCGTCGAACAGCACCCGTCCCTCCGTCGGCTCGTAGAGTCCGAGCAGCAGGCGGGCGAGGGTGCTCTTGCCGGAGCCGGACGGTCCCACCAGCGCCACCGTCGACCCGGCGGGGATGTCGCAGTCGATGTCGCGCACCACCCACGGCGAGCGCGGGTCGTACCGGAATCCGACACCGCGCAGCGAGATCGCGCCGCTGAGTGCCGGGGCGGGCCGCACGCTCCGGCCGTGCTGTTCGACGTCGCTGTCGACGATGTCCCGCAGCCGGGCCAGGTGGGCCGCCGCGAACTGCAGCCGCTGCAGCACCGACACCACCGAGCCGAGCGGGGCGAGCGCGGCGAGCGCGATCCCGTTCGCGGCGATCATGGCACCGAGCGTCTGCCGTCCGTCCAGCACGCCGACGACGCCGACGATCATCAGGACCGCGGGCGCCGCGACCCTGAGACCGGCCACCAGCGATTCGACCACACCCTCGAGGCGGCCGCTGCGCGACGCCGCGTCCAGGGCGGTGGTGAACAGAGCGTGCCACTGCGCGGCCGCAGCCGCCTCGGAACCGGAGGCCTTCACCGTCTCGATGCCGTTCACGGTCTCGAGCAGGCGTCCCTCGGCGAGGGCGTGCGCGCGCAACTCCTCCTGACCGAGCTGACCGACCCGGCGGCCGGTGCCCACGATCAGGACGATCTGCACCGTCGCGAGCACCATCAGCGTGACGCCGAGCATCGGCGCCCACCACAGCAGCAGAGCGAGGTACGTCAGCGCCAACGGCCCGTCGAGCACCGCCGCCACGACGGGTCCGGTGAGCAGCTCCCGAATCGCCCCGACGCTCGAGACCCGCTGCACCACGTCACTGGTTCCCCGGCGAGCGAAGTATGCATACGGCAATGCCAGCAGGTGCGCGACGGCGGCGCCGGTGAGCTCACCGTCGGCGCGCCGGCGCAGCGCCTCCAGCATCCGGCTGCGCACCACCCCGACCGCACCGTGCGCAAGGCACGCGACGACCGTCGCACCGACCACGGCGTACAGCAGCGGGCGGTCGGCGCTCGGCAGGACCCGGTCCACCAGAATCGCCGAGACCACCGGAAGCGTCATCCCGATCGCCTGCAACGCGATCGAGGCCACCACGACCGACGCGAGCAGTGCGCGGTGGCCGTGCAGGAACCGGGCCGGCATCGTTCGTCGCCGGGAGGCGGGCGGGGCCGGCGGCGGATAGACCGACGGGTCGCCGGGGCCGAACTCGATGCTCACGCCCGAGTACCCGTCGCGGAACTGTGCCCGGGTCAGGCGCCGGCGTCCCCGCGCCGGATCGACGATGTGCACGTGCCGCTCCGTGCACCGTTCGACCACCACGAAATGGTTGCCGTCCCAGTGCACGACGGCGGGCAGCTGTGCACCGCCCCCGGCGACGGCGTCGGCGGAGCGGCCGAAGGCGCGGACGTCGAGCCCGTGGCCGCGGGCACATCGCACGAGCGCCAGGGCGGTGAGTCCGTCGCGGGAAACCCCCAGCTCGTCGACGAGGTCCGCGACGCCGCGTGGGACGCCGAAGTAGGCGAAGATCATCGCCAGGCACGCCGCGCCGCAATCGGACATCCCGGTCTGAGCGAGCGGCCGGATGCGGCGCGTCACCGCGGCGTCTTCTCCGCCTCGCCCCAGAACCATTCGATCCGGGCGGTGCGGCGCCGGTCGGCGAGCCACTCGTCGAACAACCGCCTCGAGGCCTGCTCCAGCAGGTCCGAATCGGACGCGGCGGCGCGCGAGAGCACCTGTACCACTTCCCATTCCGTTCCGACCGCCCGCGGCGGCAGCAGCGTACCGGGCGCGACCGCATCGGCCAGGCCGGAGCCGAGGCCGAGGTCGAGGTCGGCCACGGTCCGCTCCATCAGCTCGGCCCCCAGCGGACGGGACGGGGCGACAGCCGTCAGCGCCGCGCCGAACGCGTCGGCCGTTGTGTCGCAGGTGCGTCGCCGCTCGGCGAACGCGGCGACGAACCGCTCGGCGGCGGCGCGGTCGGCGAAGCGCACGCGGGCGATCCGGAGCCGGTCGTACGTCGATCGGTGCGCCGCGCACCACGAGTCGACGCGGTCGACCGTCACCCGCGTGCGCAGCGCGGCAACGGCGGCCTCGCGTGCCACCATCTCCTCGAGCGCCGCGTGGTCGAGGTGCCGCCGTGCCATCCATGCAGCGGTCGCCGCCGGGGTCAGCAGGCCGCGCGCGCGACGGAAGGCGTCCATGGCGTCCTGCAGCTCACCGTCGGTCAGCGTCACCGGGCTCTCGGCGAGTTCCTGCTGGACGAGACACACGTCGACGAGTCGGTCGAGCAGGGCCGTCTGCTCCCACATCACGTCCAGATACGCCATCGCGTGCTGGATGTCGAGCGCCTCGCCGTTGACGCGTAGCAGCATCGATTCGGCGCTGCGTTGCGCGCCGCGCAACATCCACGGCACCTCCGACGGCGGCGCCCAGGACAGCGTGACGGTGCCACCGCGGGGCCCGGAGACGAGCAGGCCGAACTGCACGGTGTCCCCGTAGGCTTCCCGGTGCCGGAGCAGGCGAAGGCGCAGTCCGGGGTGCTCCGCCCGCAGGGCCGCCAGCAGTTCCTCCGCGGACCCGGCCGCTACCGGGTCGGTGTTGAGGCGCGCGAGCAGAGTCAGCGCCTGCCCGAGAGCAGCGTCGTCGAGCGCCGCGCCGGCCGGGGCGATCATGCGGGCACCTCCTGGACGGCGGGGCGCCGGGAGCGGTGGGCACCGTCGAGCAGCAGCTCGCACAGTGCGTCGGAGATGGGCAGACCCGTCGCGTCCTCGATCCACAACCACTGTCCCGACGGGTTGATCTCGAGGAACACGTAGCGGCCGTCCGGAGTGAGTATGAGATCGATTGTCCCGTACTGCAATTCGAGCTCAGCCACCAGACTGCGGCACAACGCGGCGAGCGCGGCCGGCAACTCGTGCCGGCTGTAGCGGGTCGTGGAAGGGTCGTAGCTGCGCCAGTCGAGCCGCGTGTGGTTGCTGTCCTGGCTGTGGATGGCGGCGCCGAGGACCCGCTGCCCGACCACCGTCACCCGCACCTCGATCTGTTTGGGCACATAGCCCTGCACGATCATCGGGCACAGGCGCATCGCCTCCGCGTACCCCAGGTCCGTCGTCGTGACAGGCTCGCACATGCGGAAGTAGCCGTCGTCACCGTCGATCAGGAACGGCCGGTCGAGCGGTTTGCTGATCACCTGCCCCTCGTGCCGGTCCCAGAAATCGAGGAACTCGTCCGGGGAGGTGGTCACGATCGTGGGCGGAAGCTCGAACCCGAGACGGCCGGCCAGGGTGAGCTGGGCGGTCTTGCGGGCCGCCTGCCGGATCGCGGCCCGCGTTCCCGGCACCGCGAGACAGTCCAGATCGTCCCAGAGCGCGGAGGTCATTGCCTCGCATTCCCTTTCGACGTACTCGCGGACCGCCGGGGCGGTGACCTCCGGGTGCGCCCGCGGGTTGCGTGGGCGGCGGAACCAGACCGTGTCGACGGCGGACAGGTCGATCCGCCCACCGCGGTGGTCGAGGGTGCGGCGGACCGCACCGCCGGCGGTGTAGCCGACGGAGATCGACGCGTGGACAGGAAAATCGGCGGGGTCGAACACGACGACCCGGGCGTCGCGCCGACGCAACAGGTCGACGACGTGGTCTGCGTGCGGGTCACCCGGCTGGGTGAGCACCAGGATGCGGGCGGGATGCGCGCTCATGAGCTGTTCCTCGGGGCGGATCGGATCGGATCGGTCGACGGACGAGCGCCGGGTGGGCGAGGCGAGCCGCCTCCCCACCCGGCGTCCTCGGTCCGTCAGAAGTCCTGATCGGTACCGACCGCGCCGGTCGACATGTCGATCGTCTTGCTCGACCGATCCTCGCACGCGCGACCGCCGGACACGGTCGCGAGGCGCGCCTCGTCGAGTTCCGCACCCTCGGCGGAAATGGCGGTGATGACGGTGTTACGCAATGCGTTCTCCTCTGTCAGGATGTGCCGGACCGTCCGGCGAGGAGAACGATCGCGCAGCGCGCTTAGCATGCGCTTAGCGTCGGCTGACGGACCGCGACGTGCGGATGGGCGAGGTGGGGTCGCCGATCCTGCTACGCCGCGGACCTTCTATGCCGCGGAGGTCACCCGGTACACGTCGTAGACGCCCTCGACGTTGCGGACGACGTTGAGCACGTGCCCGAGGTGCTTGGGATCGCCCATCTCGAACGTGAAGCGGCTCACCGCGACCCGGTCGCCGGTCGTGGTCACCGACGCCGAGAGGATGTTCACCTTCTCGTCGGCGAGTGCCTTGGTGACGTCCGAGAGCAGCCGGTGCCGGTCGAGCGCCTCGATCTGGATGGCCACGAGGAACACCGACGACGGGGACGGCGCCCACTTGACCTCGATGATCCGCTCGGACTGCTGCTGCAGGGATCCGGCGTTGGTGCAGTCGGTGCGGTGCACGCTCACCGAGCCGGTGCGGGTCACGAAGCCCATGATCTCGTCGCCGGGCACCGGCGTACAGCACTTGGCCAGCTTCGACACCGTGCCCGGCGCGCCGGGCACGAGGATGCCGGAGTCACCGCTCTGCCGGGACCGGGTCGGAATGGACGACGGGGTGGACCGCTCCGCGAGCTCCTCCTCGACGCCACCGACCCCGCCGAGCAGCGCGACGAGGCGCTGCACGACGTGGTGCGCCGAGACGTGGTGCTCACCGACCGCGGTGTAGAGCGCCGACACGTCGGCGTACCGCAGTTCCTTGGCCACGGCCTGCATCAGGTCCGCGTTCATCAGGCGCTGCAGCGGCAGCCCGACCCGCTTGACCTCCTTGCCGATGGCGTCCTTGCCGGCCTCGAGCGCCTCCTCGCGGCGTTCCTTCGCGAACCACTGCCGGATCTTGGCCTTCGCGCGCGGCGAGACCACGAACGACTGCCAGTCGCGGCTCGGCCCGGCATTGGGGTCCTTGGACGTGAAGACCTCGACGACCTCGCCGTTCTCGAGCTTGCGTTCGAGCGCGACGAGCCGGCCGTTGACCCGCGCGCCGATGCAGCGGTGCCCCACCTCGGTGTGCACGGCGTACGCGAAGTCCACCGGCGTCGACCCGGACGGCAGCGTGATCACGTCGCCTTTGGGGGTGAAGACGAAGATCTCCTTCACGGCGAGGTCGTAACGCAGCGACTCGAGGAACTCGCCGGGGTCGGCGGCCTCGCGTTGCCAGTCGAGCAACTGCCGCATCCACGCCATGTCGTCGAGCTCGGCGACGTCGCCCGAGTGTTTGCCCTTGGTCTCCTTGTACCGCCAGTGCGCGGCGATGCCGAACTCGGCGGTGCGGTGCATCTCGCGGGTGCGGATCTGCACCTCGAGCGGCTTGCCCTCGGGGCCGATCACGGTGGTGTGCAGCGACTGGTACACGCCGAACCGCGGCTGGGCGATGTAGTCCTTGAACCGGCCCGGCATCGGCTGCCACAGCGAGTGCACGACGCCCACGGCGGCGTAGCAGTCGCGGATCTCGTTGCACAGGATCCGCACGCCGACCAGGTCGTGGATGTCGTCGAAGTCGCGACCCTTGACGATCATCTTCTGGTAGATCGACCAGTAGTGCTTCGGCCGGCCCTCGACGGTGGCATCGATCCGCGACGCTGCGAGCGTCGCGTTGATCTCGGCGCGGACCTTGGCCAGGTAGGTGTCGCGCGACGGCGCCCGGGTGGCGACGAGCCGCACGATCTCCTCGTACTTCTTCGGGTGCAGGATCGCGAAGGACAGGTCCTCGAGCTCCCACTTGACCGTCGCCATGCCGAGACGGTGCGCGAGCGGCGCGATCACCTCGAGGGTCTCGCGCGCCTTGCGGGCCTGCTTCTCCGGCGGCAGGAAGCGCATGGTGCGCATGTTGTGCAGCCGATCGGCGACCTTGATCACCAGGACCCGGGGGTCGCGCGCCATCGCGATGATCATCTTGCGGATGGTCTCGCCCTCGGCGGCGGTGCCGAGCACCACCTTGTCCAGCTTGGTGACGCCGTCGACGAGGTGGGCGACCTCCTCGCCGAACTCGGCGGTGAGCTGCTCGAGACTGTAACCGGTGTCCTCGACGGTGTCGTGCAGCAGCGCCGCGATCAGCGTCGTGGTGTCCATGCCGAGCTCGGCGAGGATCGTCGCGACCGCGAGGGGATGGGTGATGTACGGGTCGCCGGACTTGCGCTTCTGCGACGCGTGCCGCTCCTCCGCCACGTCGTAGGCGCGCTGCAGCTCCGACAGGTCGGCCTTCGGGTACAGCTCGCGGTGGATCGTGACCAGCGGCTCGAGCACCGGCTTGAGAGTGGTGCCGCGCTGCCCGGTGATGCGGCGCGCCAGCCGCGCCCGCACCCGGCGGGAGGCCGACGTGGACGCCGAGGTCGGGGTCGGACCGGAATTCTGGGACCGATCAAGATTCTGGGTCATGCCCACACCTCCCGTCGCCGATGCACACCGGACGCACCGCCGCACATTCCTCGTCGTCCGGAACCACCGGCACCTGCGCCAACTCTAGCTCTCAGAGCCGAACCAATGACGTCACCGGGTACTTTTCCAGCCGCGCCCGCCCACCGAGGGCCTCGATCTCGGTCACCACCGCCACCGCGACGACCAGGGCACCGGCCGCGTCGAGAAGCTCCGCCGTCGCCGAGAGGGTGCCGCCGGTGGCGAGCACGTCGTCGACGACGAGTACCCGCCGCCCGCGCAACCGAACCGAATCCTGCGGGATCTCGATCGCCGCGGTGCCGTACTCGAGGGAGTACTCGCGGGTGTCCACCGGCGGAGGCAGCTTGCCGGCCTTGCGCACCGCGAGGACGCCGACACCCAGAGCGTGGGCGATGCCGCCGCCGAGCAGGAAGCCGCGGGCGTCGACGCCGGCCACCAGTTCCGCGTCCGGCGCGGTGGCGGCCAGCGCGGCGATGACCGCCCCGAAGGCCTCGCCGTCGGCGAAGACCGGGGTCAGGTCGGCGAAGCGGACGCCGGGCGCCGGGAAGTCGTCGACCCAGCGGGTACGGGCGGTGACCGCCGTGGCGGCACGTTCGATCAGAGCGTGCGCTCCGGCGGGATTGCTGTTCATCTGTTGAGGATCCACCTGTCCATGTTCCAGCCCGCACCGGCAGCGCTGGGGTTGGCGACGGCGGCACGCAGGCCGCCGGCGAAGGTCGTCTCCCGGGGCTGCGCGTACAGCGGCAGGGTCGGCATCGCGGTCCACAGGATCGTCTCGGCCTCACCCACCAGACCGGAGATGGTGGCGTCGTCGGTGGTGACGGCGAGGGCGTCGAGGATCTGGTCGACGCGGGCGTCGGCGAAGCGCCCGACGTTGCTGCCGGCCGCGGAGTTGAGGGCGCCGCGCGCGTCCTGCATGTCGGCCGTGCCTCCCGCCCCTGCCGCGACGGCGGTCCCGGCCAGGACGGCATCGACCTGGCCCGCCGTGAGCTGCGACGGCGTGAACGTGTCCGAGGCGGCGTCGACCACCTCGATGCCCGCCTCGCGACAGGACTGGGCGATCAGCTCGACGGTACGGGCGCGGCGCGGGTCCGGGCCGAGGTACCCGATCCGCACGGTGATGCGGTCCGTCCCCGCAGCGGCGAGCTCGGCCTGCGCCGCGGTCGTGTCCGCCCGGTCGTAGCGGGCTGCGGGCCCGGACACGCCCGGGTACAGCGGCGAGTCGGCGGGCAACAGCCGCGACGACGTCGTCCCGGAACCGAGTCCGGTGGCGGGCACGTCCCCGACCCGGCCGAACTCGTCGAACAACTGCGAGCGGGGCACGCACAGCGCGAACGCCCGGCGCGCGGCGGCGGCGCCGAGGCTGCCCCCGCCGGTGCCCAGCACGAGCTGCTCGACGTTGCGCGACGCCGCGGCCGTCGTCTCCACGTCGTCCCCGAGGGACAGGTCGAGTGCCCCGGTGCCGGTGTCGGCGACGTGGACGCGGCCGTCGGCGGCCGCCGCGGAGGCGTCGGTGCCGCGCGGCCACACCACGATCCGGTCGGTGCCGGGCTTGTTGCCCCACCAGCGTTCGTTCGCGACGAGGACGAGCCCGTCCTCGGCGGTGAACGACTCGATCCGGTAGGGGCCGGAGGCCGGCAGCAGCGACAGGTCCAGCCGGCCGGGGGTCAGGTTCCACCCGGTGTTCCAGAAGTCGGCGAGCCGGCGCAGCGCCTCGACGTCGCCACCGCCGATGGCGGCGACCACGTCGGGCACCCCCGAGACCCGGGCAGCGACGTGCGCGGGCATCAGCTCGGTGGCGCCGAACAGGGCTCGCCAGTCGGCGTAGGCTCGGCCGGCGCGGAAGACGACGGTGGCGTCCTTGGACCCGGTCTGACAGTCGATCCGTTCGATGTCGACGTAGCCGGAGCGCCGGGCGGCGGAGAACAGGTTCGCCGGAGCACCCGAGGCGTCGGGCGCGGTGAATCGGCCGCTGGCGGCGGCCCAGGCGAGCACCAGGTCGTCGCACGACATCGGCACCCCGTCCGAGTACACGGAGTCCGGGGACAGCCGGTACTGGACGGTCAGCGGGTCCTGCGAGACGACGGTGGCCGCCCCGATGTCGGTGTCGGAGATCACCTGACCGGCCGGATCGACGTAGCCGAAGCCGGGCAGCACGCGGGCCAGGGCCTGCCGGGCTCCCGAGGCGGCGCCGTCCACGGTGTTGGCGTTGTAGGTGGTCACCGTGTTGTCGACGGCATACCCGATGGAGGGCAGGGACTCCTCCGTCGTGCCACAGGCGACGGTGGTCGCGGCGAGCGCCGCCGCGGCGGCCGCGCCCGCGATCGCCGCGCGGACGGACCGGCGGCGCCGGGCTCGACGTGTGTGCTCGGGTGCCGACATGTCAGTGCCTTCTCTTGGCGCGCTTTCCGGTGGGCCGGACGCCCGGTCTGGGGGTGCGCTCGGCCACCGGCGCGGCGCCGGCGCCCGCCGTCGTGGTCGCTCCGATGCGCTTGGTCACGGACACGGGTGTCGCGCCGGCGTGCGCGCCGACGGCCTCCCCGGCGGGGGGCACGGTCCGCGATTCGGCGGCGCCGCGCTTGGCGAGCACCTTGCGGGTGTGTGCGGCCACCGGCCCGCGCCATTCCTTGAGGGTCACCAGCAGCGGAGTCGCGAAGAAGATCGACGAATAGGCGCCGACCACGATGCCGACGAGCTGGACGAGGGCGAGGTCCTTGAGGGTGCCGACGCCGAGCAGCCACACCGCGATGACCATCAGCGCGAGCACCGGCAGCACCGAGATGACCGTGGTGTTGATCGACCGCATGAGGGTCTGGTTGACGGCGAGGTTGGCCTGCTCGGCGTAGGTCCGACGATGCAGGTGCAGGATGCCGCGCGTGTTCTCCTCGACCTTGTCGAACACCACCACGGAGTCGTACAGCGAGAAGCCGAGGATGGTGAGCAGGCCGATGACGGTGGCCGGAGTGACCTCGAATCCGACGAGCGAATACACCCCCGCGGTGACGATCATGTCGAAGAACAGGGCGGCCAGCGCCGCGAGCGCCATGTCCCGCTCGTAGCGCACCGCGATGTAGATGCTGACGAGCACCAGGAACACCGCGAGCGCGATGAGGGCCTTCTGGGTGATCTGTCCGCCCCACGTCTCGCTGACGTCGGCGACGCTGATCGCGTCGCGCGACGGCACGCCGTCGGGCCCGGTCGGCTGGAACTCGTCGTACAGCGCGTTCTGCAGGGTCCGGACCTGCTCGAGGTCGAGGGCCTCCGAACGGATCTGAATCGAGGCGCCCGCGCCGGACCCGACGGTCTGCACCGATACGGGCTCGGTGCCGAGGGTGTCGGAGTACACCGTCTCCACCTGCTCGGTGGTGACGCCCTCGGCGGCCGGGAGCTGGATGCGGGTGCCGCCCTCGAAGTCGATGCCCCACGTGAAGCCGCGGATCAGCATGCTCAGCAGCGCCACCAGCACGATGCCGCCGGTGAGCAGGTAGTAGAACTTGCGGCGGCCGACGATCTCGAACGCGCCGGTGCCGGTGTAGAGGCGGGAGAGGACGCTGTGCCGGGGTGCGGTCGTGGTGGTGTCGGTCATCGTCACGCCTCCTTCGCCGAGGCAGCCGCGAGCTGGCGCTCACGGGCGACCTGCTGAATGGCGCCGAGACCGTTCACGCTCGGCTTGGACCAGAACTTCGACGTCGACGCCAGGTGCACCAGCGGCCACGTCACCAGGAACACCACCACGACGTCGAGGATGGTGGTCAGGCCGAGGGTGAAGGCGAAGCCGCGGACCTGACCGACCGCGAGGACATAGAGCACCGCGGCGGCGATGAAGCTCACGGCGTTGCCGGACAGGATGGTCCGGCGGGCCCGGGCCCAGCCGCGGGGCACAGCGGAGCGGAAGCTCCGACCCTCACGGATCTCGTCCTTGATGCGTTCGAAGAACACCACGAACGAGTCGGCGGTCATGCCGATGCCGATGATCAGGCCGGCGATGCCGGCGAGGTCGAGGGTGAAGTTGATGTACCGGCCGAGCAGCACCATCACCGCGTACACGGCAAGCCCGGACATCACCAGCGACAGCGCGACGAGCACGCCGAGCATGCGGTAGTAGACGAGGCTGTAGAGCAGCACGAGGGCCAGGCCGACGATGCCGGCGATCAGCCCGGCCTCGAGCGATGCCAGGCCGAGGGTCGCGGACACCGTCTCGGCCTCCGACGCGGCGAACGACAGGGGCAGCGAGCCGTACTTGAGGGTGTTGGCGAGCTCGGTGGCCTGGGTGTTGGTGAAGTTGCCGGTGATCGAGGTCGCGCTGCCGGCGGGGGTGGCGCCCTGGATCACGGGCGCGCTGACCACCTTGGAGTCGAGGACGAACGCGGCCTGCTGGCCGATGCTGGCGGCGGTGAACTGCGCCCAGGTGCTGCTGCCCTCGGAGTCGAACGTGAGGCTGACCTCGTAGCGGGACTGCTGGGTGTTGTAGCCGGAGGAGGCGTCGGTGATCTGCTGGCCGTCGATGATGCTCGGGCCGAGCAGATAGACGGCGGTGCCGTCGGTGGAGCACGCGACGAGCGGCTTTGCCGGATCGTCGTTGCCGGCGAGCGGGTCGGCGGCCGAGCAGTCCAGGGTGGCCATGGCCTGCTGCAGGACGGCCGGGTCCTCGCTCTGCCGGGTCTCCTTGGCGGCGGCGATGTCCGCGGCGGCCCGGGCCTGCGGGTCGAGGTCCTCCGTGGGAGCGGGAGCGGGCGCCGGGGCGTCGGTGGCGGGCGCCGGGGCGTCGGTGGCGGGCGCCGGGGTGTCGGTGGGATCCTGCGCCGGGAAGGGCCGGCCCTGCGGTTCGGGAGCGGGCGTGGCGGCGTCGGGCGCCGGCGTCGCGGGGGCGGGAGCCTGCGGGTCCGTGGGCGCGGGCGCCGGCTGCGCGGCGTTAGCGCTGGCGATGGGCTGACCGATCACGGGCCGGATGTACAGCCGTGCGGTCTGGCCGAGAGTGCGGGCCTGCGAGCTGTCGTCGCCGGGAACCGTGATCACCAGGTTGTCACCGTCGATCACCACCTCGGAGCCGGACACGCCGAGGCCGTTCACGCGGGTCTCGATGATCTGCTGGGCCTGCCGGAGACTGTCCTGGCTGGGCGCGCTGCCGTCCGGGGTGCGGGCGGTGAGGGTCACCCGGGTGCCGCCCTGCAGGTCGATGCCGAGTTTCGGCGTCGCCGACTTGTCCCCGGTGAAGAAGATCAGGGCATACAGCGCCACCAGGATCGCCCCGAACAGGGCGAGGGAGCGAACTGGATGCACCGATCCGTTGGAAGGTGCCACGGTCTGTCAGTCTCCTCGATGCGAGTGAGTGATGCGCTGGTCACGGGGCCACCGCACCCGTCGGGCGCGGCCCCCGGCGCGGCCCGCACATCGGCCGGGGTGTCGACCGGTCGGTGTCCGACCGTTCAGTGCTCGGTCGGCCGGCCGGCGGGCGGCTCGGTGTCGTCGCCCTTGTCCAGCGAGAGGCCACCGGTCTCGTCCGTCGCCGAGCCGAGCTCGGTGACCCGCTCGCGGACCACGACCCGGGCCCAGGTGGTCACCACGCCGGGAGCGATCTCGAGATCGACGGTGGTGTCGGTGAGCGCGACGATGGTGGCGTGCAGCCCCGCCGTGGTCATCACCCGGTCACCGACCCGCAGCGCGTCCTGCAGTTCCGCGGTCTTCTGCATCTCCTTCTTCTGGCGCCGGATGCCGAGGAACGTCGGCACCAGCAGGGCAAGGATCAGCAGCGGGAAGAGCAGTTCCATCGTTGAAGTCAGTCCTCGAGGTCGTCCGGTATCGGGCGCCGGCGGTCGTGGACCGGCGCAGTAGACCAGTGTGCCATTACCGGCGCGGCTCCTGTACCGGCGCCGGTGGCCGACCGGTCATTCGTCGTCGAACAGGCCGGGTTGCGGTTCGCGGGCCCGCACCTCGATGCCGCCGGTAGCAGCCTCCGGCGGCGGTGTCAGCCCGAGCTGCAGCCACGCGGCCTGGGTCGCGACCCGCCCGCGCGGAGTTCGCGCGATCATCCCCGCCCGTACCAGGAACGGTTCGCAGACCTCCTCGACGGTGCCGGGTTCCTCACCGACGGCCACCGCGAGCGTGGACACGCCCACCGGCCCGCCCCCGAAGCTGCGGACCAGCGCGCCGAGCACGGCACGGTCGAGCCGGTCCAGGCCGAGCGCGTCGACGTCGTAGACCGCCAGGGCGGCCTGCGCGATCTCGCGGGTGATGATGCCGTCGGCGCGGACCTCGGCGTAGTCGCGGACCCGGCGCAGCAGCCGGTTGGCGATGCGCGGGGTGCCGCGGGAACGGCCGGCGATCTCGGTGCTCGCCTCCTCGCCCAGGTCGATGCCGAGGATCCGGGCCGAGCGCAGCAGGATCTGCTGCAGTTCCGCCGGGTCGTAGAAGTCCATGTGCGCGGTGAAACCGAACCGGTCGCGCAAGGGTCCGGTCAGCGCGCCGGAACGGGTGGTGGCGCCGACGAGGGTGAACGGGGCGACCTCGAGCGGAATCGACGTCGCGCCCGGGCCCTTGCCGACGACGACGTCGACCCGGAAGTCCTCCATCGCCAGGTACAGCATCTCCTCGGCGGGACGCGCGATGCGGTGGATCTCGTCGATGAACAGCACGTCGCCTTCGACGAGGTTGGACAGCATCGCGGCCAGGTCGCCGGCCCGCTCGAGCGCGGGGCCCGACGTCAGCCGCAGCGACGACCCGAGTTCGGCGGCGATGATCATGGCCATCGACGTCTTGCCCAGGCCCGGCGGGCCCGACAGCAGGATGTGATCCGGGGTGCCGCCGCGCAGCTTCGCCCCGCGCAGCACCAGCTGCAGCTGTTCCCGCACCCGAGGCTGGCCGATGAAGTCGTCGAGGTTCTTCGGCCGCAGGCTCGCCTCGACGTCGCCGTCGGCGGGCGTGTACTCGGCGGTCATCGGCGCCTCGTCGGGGGCACCCGCAGGGGGGAAGTCCTCGATCATCGGCTCTTGCCCAGCAAGGCCAGCGCCGAACGCAGCGCGGTGGAGGTGTCGGAGTGCGGGTCACCCGCGAGGACCGTGTCGGTGGACTGCTCCGCCTGTTTGACGGGGAAGCCGAGTCCGACGAGAGCCTCGACCACCTGGTCGCGCATGGGCGAGCCGACCACCGCGGCCGGGGCGGAGGTTCCGGCGAACGCGGCGACCTTGTCCCGCAGTTCGACGACCATGCGTTCGGCGCCACGCTTGCCGATGCCCGGGACCCGGGTCAGGGCGGCGGTGTTGCCGTCGGCGAGGGCCGCACGCAACGAATCCGGATCCAGCACGGCCAGGGTGGCCATGGCGAGGCGGGGTCCGACACCGGAAACCGTCTGCAGCAACCCGAACAGATCCCGGGCGTCGGGGTCGGGGAACCCGTACAGCGTCATCGAATCCTCGCGCACGATCATCGCCGTCACCAGGCGGGTGTCCTCGCCACGGCGGAGCGTGGCCAGGGTGGCGGGCGTGGCGTGGATCCGGTAACCGACCCCCGCGGATTCGATGACGACGTGGTCGAGTGCGATCTCGAGCACTTCCCCGCGCACCGAGGCGATCACCGTGCACCTGCCTTCCGCGCGGCGGCCTGTTCCCGCAGCCGCGCTTCGTATCGTCGTTTCTGTTCGGCCGCGGCGGCCTCGGCGGCGGCCATGCGTGCGAGCATGGGCGCACGCCAGCAGTGGCAGATCGCGAGGGCGAGGGCGTCCGCGGCGTCCGCGGGCTTCGGCGCGGTGGCGAGGCCCAGGATCTTGGTGACCATGGCCGTGACCTGCTTCTTGTCGGCCGAGCCGTTCCCGGTCACGGCGGACTTCACCTGGCTGGGGGTGTGGAACGCCACCGGGATGCCGCGTCGGGCAGCGGAGAGCGCCACCACTCCCCCGGCCTGGGCGGTGCCCATCGCGGTGCGGACGTTGTGCTGGGAGAACACCCGCTCGACGGCGACGACATCGGGCCGGAATCGGTCGAGCCAGTCCTCGGCGGCCGCGGAGATGCGCAGCAGCCGCGACGGCAGTTCCAGGTCGGGGGGTGTGCGGATCACGTCCACCGCCACGGCGGCGACCTCGCGTCCGCGGCCGGTGTCCACGATGCCGAAGCCGCATCGCGTCAGTCCCGGGTCCACACCCATCACGCGCACCCGTTCACCTCTCGACCGCTACGAACAACTGTTCGAGAGCATAGCGGCCGGGGCGGCGCGTCGCGGTATCGACACGCAGCCCCGGCCGGGAGCCGTCCGTCTCAGGCGTCGAGTTCGGCGAGGACCTCGTCGGAGACGTCGACGTTGGTGTAGACGTTCTGCACGTCATCGGAATCCTCGAGGGCGTCGACGAGCTTGAACACCTTGCGGGCGCTGTCCGCGTCGACGGGGACCTCGACCGAGGCCCGGAAGTCCGGGTCGGCCGATTCGTAGTCGATGCCGGCCTCGACGAGCGCGGTGCGCACAGCGATGAGATCGCCGGCCTCGGAAACGATCTCGAAGCTGTCACCGAGGTCGTTGATCTCCTCGGCGCCGGCCTCGAGCACGACCTCGAGGATCTCGTCCTCGGTGCGGCCGTTCTTCTCGAGCACGACGACGCCCTTGCGGGTGAACAGGTAGGACACCGAGCCGGGGTCGGCCATGTTGCCGCCGTTGCGGGTCATCGCGGTGCGGACCTCGCCCGCCGCGCGGTTGCGATTGTCGGTGAGGCACTCGATGAGGATGGCGACACCGCTGGGGCCGTAGCCCTCGTAGGTGATGGTCTGCCAGTCCGCGCCGCCGGCTTCCTCGCCGCCGCCGCGCTTGCGGGCCCGCTCGATGTTGTCGTTGGGGACCGAGTTCTTCTTCGCCTTCTGGATGGCGTCGTACAGCGTCGGGTTGCCCGCCGGGTCACCACCGCCTGTCCGGGCCGCCACCTCGATGTTCTTGATCAGCTTCGCGAACATCTTGCCGCGCTTGGCGTCGATGGCCGCCTTCTTGTGCTTGGTGGTGGCCCATTTGGAGTGGCCGCTCATTCGATTGGAGCCCCTTCCGGCGAGGTGAGGTCGGACCGGGTCCGACTGGTTCGGAGGGTCGATTCTACTCCGCGCCGACCTGCCCCGAACGGACGGTGTCGACGAACAGCCGATGCACCCGCAGGTCACCGGTGACCTCGGGGTGGAACGACGTCGCCAGCACCGCTCCCTGCCGCACCGCGACCACCCGTCCGGCGGCCGGTCCCTCGGGGACGGTGGCCAGGACCTGCACGCCGGGACCGACCTCCTCCACCCAGGGCGCTCGGATGAACACCGCGCGCACCGGATCCCCCTCGATGCCCGCGACGTCGAGGTCGGCCTCGAACGAGTCGACCTGCCGGCCGAACGCGTTGCGCCGGACGGTGATGTCGAGGGCGTCGAGGTGCTCGGCGTCGGGGCGGGTGTCGAGCACCTGCGAGGCGAGCAGGATCATGCCCGCGCAGGACCCGTAGGCGGGCAGGCCGGCCTTCAACCGGGCGCGCAGCGGCTCGAGCAGGTCGAACACCTGCAGCAGCCGGCTCATCGTGGTGGACTCCCCGCCGGGAATCACCAGGCCGTCGACGGCGTCGAGTTCGGCGGTCCGGCGCACCCCGATCGCGCGGGCGCCGGCCGCCTCGAGTGCGGTCAGGTGCTCGCGTACATCGCCCTGGAGCGCGAGCACGCCGATGGTCGGAGAACTTCCCACTGTCGCCTGTTCTGTCGGGGACGGGACGACACCCGTCCGAAGCCTGGATATCAACGCTAGCAGCCGCGGCGGGGTGTCCCGGCTCACGGACCGCGAGCCGGATGCCGGCGCATCAGCGCAGGTAGCGGGCCAGTCCCTCCTGCACCACCGCGGCGACCATCCGCCCGTTCCGGTCGAAGATGCGGCCCTGCGTCAGGGCCCGCCCGAAACCTGCCGACGGGGACGTCTGGTCGTACAGCAGCCAATCGTCGGCGCGGAACGAGCGCAGGAACCACATGGCGTGGTCGAGGGAGGCGCCCTGCGTCTGCTCGTCGGGATGGGCGACGCTCGCGGAGCCGAGCAGCGTCATGTCGCTCATGTACGCCAGGGTGCACACGTGCAGCACGTTGTCGTCCGGGAGCGGGTCACGGACCCGGAACCACACCTGCTGCTGTGACACGATGCCGGCGCGCCGGAAGAGGCGATCCTCCGGCACCCGTCGCAGGTCCCATTCCGGCCACTCGCGCCTGGCCCACAGGTTCCCCGGGTCGTCCGAGTCCGCGAGGTCGGCGAGGTCGTCGGGATCCGGCACCTGGGGCATCTCGTCCTGGTGCTCGATGCCGTCGTCCTGGACGTGGAACGACGCGGACATGGTGAAGATCGCCTGCCCGTCCTGCACGGCGGTCACCCGCCGGGTGCCGAACGACCGGCCGTCGCGGATCGGGTCGACGAGATACACGATCGGCTTCTCGGGGTTGCCTGGGCGGACGAAGTACCCGTGCAGCGAATGCACCGAGTACGCGGGATCGACGGTGCGCACCGCGGATACCAGCGCCTGTCCGGCGACCTGCCCCCCGAAGGTGCGCTGCAGCGACGTCTCCGTCGCCACGCCCCGGAAGATGTTCTTCTCGAGGTGTTCGAGCGCCAGGATCTCCTCGATCTTCGCCATGCGGGCTCCTTCCCGGTCCTGCGACAGGCTATCCGCAGGGCCCGGCGAGAAGCGACGGGAGCCTCCGACACGGTCGGAGGCTCCCGTCGCACGCGGGGATGCCGGCGGCGGTGGGGTCACCAGCCCCGCTCGGCGAGGCGGTGCGGAACCGGGATGTCGTCGACGTTGATGCCGACCATGGCCTCGCCCAGGCCACGCGAGACCTTTGCGAGCACGTCCGGGTCGTCGTAGAAGGTGGTGGCCTTGACGATCGCGGCGGCACGCTCGGCGGGGTTGCCGGACTTGAAGATGCCCGAGCCGACGAACACACCCTCGGCGCCGAGCTGCATCATCATCGCCGCATCGGCCGGGGTGGCGATGCCGCCGGCCGTGAACAGCGTCACCGGCAGCTTGCCGGCCTTCGCGACCTCGACCACCAGGTCGTACGGCGCCTGCAGTTCCTTGGCCGCGACGTACAGCTCGTCCTCGGGCAGGGAGGTCAGCCGCCGGATCTCCTGGCGGATCTTCCGCATGTGGGTGGTGGCATTGGAGACGTCGCCGGTGCCGGCCTCGCCCTTGGAGCGGATCATCGCCGCGCCCTCGTTGATGCGGCGCAGCGCCTCACCGAGGTTGGTGGCGCCGCACACGAACGGCACGGTGAAGGCGAACTTGTCGATGTGGTTCTCGTAGTCGGCGGGGGTGAGCACCTCCGACTCGTCGACGTAGTCCACGCCGAGGGCCTGCAGGATCTGTGCCTCGACGAAGTGACCGATGCGGGCCTTGGCCATCACGGGGATGGACACGGCCTCGATGATGCCTTCGATCATGTCCGGGTCGGACATGCGGGACACGCCACCCTGGGCGCGGATGTCGGCGGGGACGCGCTCGAGCGCCATGACGGCGACGGCACCCGCGTCCTCGGCGATCTTCGCCTGCTCGGGGGTGACCACGTCCATGATCACGCCGCCCTTGAGCATCTCGGCCATACCGCGCTTGACGCGGGCGGTGCCGGTGGTGGGAACGGACTCGGGGCTGCTCACAGCAAGAACTCCTGGGGTATGGCCTGCAGAAACTGACGCGGCGGACGGAATCGGGCACGTCGCGGCGCCGCTCCCGATTCTAGGGGCACCACGGGGACCGTCCCATAGCCAGTCGCGAGGCCCTGGCCTGCCTCGCAGGCAATCGACTCCGCCTGCCTCGCAGGCAATCGACTCCGCCTGCCTCGCAGGCAATCGACTCCGCCTGCCTCGCAGGCAATCGACTCCGCCTGCCTCGAGTGCCGGCGCTCACCGGATGGCGCGGACCTCCGGCTCCACACGACGCACGGCGACGTCGCGCGCCTCCCCCAGCAGGTCTGCGAGATCCTGCGGATACACGGCCTCGCCGTGGCGCTGCAGGTCCCGGATCTCGCCCTCGGCGAACCAGCGGTGCTCGAGGCTCATGCGGCGCTCGAGGTCGGTGAATCCGCCGTCGCCCGGCTCGAAGGCGGGCGTCTGCAGCGCGAAGAACAGTTCCTCCGAGCGGATGAGCTCGCCGTTGAAGGGGAACACCGCCACCCGCCGCCACATGGGCCCGCACAGCTGCTCGGGCGCGACCGGCAACCCGGTCTCCTCCCCCACCTCGCGGACGGCGGCCGCGCGCAGCGTCTCCCCCACCTCGACCGCACCGCCGACGGTGAACCAGAAGTGCACGTCCGGCGTGGTCGGGTCGTGGCCCCGCAGCAGCAGCACCCGTCCCTCGTGGTCGAACAGCACCACCCGCGCCGAGGTGCGCGTCTCGTCGAGCGACAGGCCCGTCGCCGCAGCCGGGTTCGTGCGCTCGGCGATCTCGAAGTAGTTCGGCAACGGCGCCGTGCCGCCGAGATGCAGCCAGCGCACCGGCCGGCGGCTGCGCAGCGTCAGCGTGTCGCGGACGGCGTCGTTGTGGAACCGCCGTGCGATCAGCACCCGCGCCTCGGCATCGGCGAGTTCGGCCACCAACTGCGGGCGCAGCCGCTCGGTGTCCACCGCGGCCAACGCGGCCGACAGCGCGTTCTCCGCCGATTCCCGTTCGGCACGGTCCGCCCGTTCGGCGCGGTCGGCCAGCGCGGCCAGCCGACGGCCCTCGGCGACCGGGGTGGAGGCCGCGATGCCGCGCGCCACCACGGCGCGACGGGCCAGGGCGGCGTCGAGCGCCTGCCAGGAGAGGTCCGAACGCACGTGGAGCCGGTCCAGCCGGTTGGCCGTGCCGTAGGCCCACAACCCGAGCGCGACGATGATCGCGGAGATCAGCGCCAGGACGAGAACGGTGACCGCGGACAGCGTCACGTCCCACTCCCCTCACGCGGTGCCGTCGCCGGCCCGCACCTCACGACCGGACCTCCCGAACCGGCCCGGCGCCGACGGTGACGGTTTCGTATACGCGCAGGATCTGCTCGGCCACCACCGGCCAGTCGTAGGAGCCGACGATCTCGTTCGCCGCCGCCACCAGGGCGCGACGGCGGGCACCGTCGTCGAGCAGGCCGCGGATCGCGGCGGCGAGCGCCTCCGAGTCGCCCAGCGGGACGAGCACGCCGGCGCGCCCGTCGCGCAGTACCCGGCGGAACGCGTCGAGTTCGCCGGCCACCACAGGGGTACCGGCGGCCATCGCCTCCACCAGCACGATCCCGAAACTCTCCCCACCGAGGTTGGGGGCGCAGTACACGTCGGCGCTGCGCATCGCCGAGGCCTTCTCCGCGTCGGACACCTGGCCGAGCAGCCGCAGGTGCCGGGCGTACCGGCCGGCCTCCTTGCGCAACCGGTCCTCGTCCCCGCGGCCGACCACGAGGATCTCGAGGTCCGGGTAGTGCTCGACGAGCAGCGGCAACGCGCCGAGCAGCACCGCCATGCCCTTGCGCGGCTCGTCGTACCGGCCGAGGAACAGCACGGTGCGGCCGGCGCGGGGATAGCCGGGCAGCGTCGGGGCGTGAGCGAACGAGGACACGTCGACACCGTTCGGGATCTCCACGGCGTCCGAGCCGAGCGACGTCACCTGCCAGCGCCGGGCGAGTTCGGACACGGCGATGCGGCCGCTGATCTTCTCGAGATACGGCTGCAGCACACCCTGGAAGGTGCTCAGCACCAGCGATTTGGTCGTCGACGTGTGGAACGTCGCGACGATGGGGCCCTCGGCGATCTTCAGCGCGAGCATCGACAGGCTCGGCGCGTTCGGCTCGTGGATGTGCAGGACGTCGAAGTCGTTGTCGTTGATCCACCGCCGGACCCGCGCATAGGAGACGGGGCCGAAGCTCAGGCGCGCCACGGACCCGTTGTAGGGGATGGCGACGGCGCGCCCGGCGGAGACGACGAAGTCCGGCAGCTCCGTGCGGTCGGACGCCGGGGCGAGGACGCTGACCTTGTGGCCGCGTTCGATGAGCACGTGGGCCAGGTCCACGACGTGCGCCTGCACCCCGCCCGGTACGTCGAACGAGTACGGGCACACCATCCCGATCTTCACCGCGCCTCCATTCGGGCCAGGCGGGCCTCGGAGAGGTCGTCGAACCAGAGCGGTTGCAGCATGTGCCAGTCCGCGGGGTGTTCGGCGATGTCGGCGGCGAAGCAGTCGGCGAGGGCCTGTGTCGCCGGCCCGATCCCGCCGGTGACGTCGAGTTCGGGGTGGACCCGGAAACCCCAGCCGCCGTCGGTGAACCAGCAGTGCACCGGCAGCAGCGGCGCGCCGGTCTCGGCGGCGAGCTTCGCCGGGCCGGCGGGCATGCGGGTGGGCTCCCCGAAGAACGTCACCGGCACGCCCTTGCGGGCCAGGTCGCGCTCGCCGAGCAGGCAGACGATCCGGTTCTCGCGCAGCCGCGTCGCGAGCCGGTCGAACGGCGGCGACTCACCCCCGCTGAGCGGGAAGATCTCGAAGCCGAGGCTCTCGCGGTACGCGACGAACCGCTGGTAGAGCGATTCGGGGCGCAGGCGTTCGGCCACCGTCGACAGGCCACCGTAGGTCTGCGTGCACCACACGCCGGCCATGTCCCAGTTCCCGCTGTGCGGCAGCGCGAGGATCACACCGCGCCCGGCCGCCAGTGCCTGCTCGATGTGCTCGCGGCCCTCGACGGCGTGATCGAGGGCGGCGGCCGTCACGGTCAGGTCCATCGAGGGCAGCCGGAACGCTTCCCGCCAGTAGCGGGCGTAGGACCGCACGGACTGCCGGATCAGCTCGTCCGGGACCTGCGCGGCGGGCACGCCCAGGACCCGGGCGAGGTTGCGGCGCAACTGCTGTGGGCCACCGTGGCGCCGGGCGGCGACGTCGGCGCCGAGGTCGAACAGGCGGCAGGCGGTGGACTCGGGCAGCGCCCGCACGAGCCGCCACCCGGCGGCGTAGCCGAGGTCGGAGGCACGTTCGGTCGCGCTCATCGGGCTTCTCCGTCGGCCGGGGTCGACGACGGCAGGGGCAGCAGCTCGCGGGCGTCCGGGGAGCGGCGCACGGCGAGCACCCGCTGGAACACGGTGATCACCGAGCCGGCGGCGAGCAGCCACATGGCGGCGTGGATCGCCCACCACACGCCGAGTCCGGTGACGCCGGCGCCGACCAGCACGATGACGAGCCGGTCGGGCCGCTCGATCAGGCCGCCGTCGGCGGACAGGCCACTCGCTTCGGCGCGGGCCTTGGCGTACGAGATGACCTGGGAGGTGACCAGGCAGATCAGAGTTGCGATCAGCAACGGTCGGCTCTGTTCCCCGTAGACGGCCCACCAGGCCAGCCCGGCGAAGATCGCGCCGTCGGCGAGGCGGTCACAGGTGGCGTCGAGGACGGCGCCGAAGCGGGTGCCGCCGCCGCGGGCGCGGGCCATCGCCCCGTCGAGCATGTCGAACATCACGAACAGCCAGATCACGATCGCACCCCAGAACAGCTGCCCCATCGGGAACAGCGTCACGGCGGCGGCGATCGTGGCAACGGTGCCGATGAGTGTCACCGCGTCCGGCGTGAGGCCGGTGCGGATCAAGGCCCTGCCGAGCGGGGCGGTGACCTTCGACACCGACGCACGCCCGAAAAAGCTCAGCATCCACCGACCCCCGTCTTCCGTTCACACCGTTGCGTCCGGGACACGATCCTGCCACGCCCGCGAACGGCGACAAACATACAGGCGGGGGCGGCGACGGACACCGGGGCCGGGGCCCGGTGCGGCGTCACTCGTTCCAGGCCGCCGCGAGCAACGCGCGGGTGTCCCGCAGCAGCTGCGGCATGACCTTGGCGCCGCCGAGGACGGTGATGAAGTTGGCATCGCCGCCCCACCGCGGCACCACGTGCAGGTGCAGGTGTTCGGCGAGCGAGCCGCCGGCGGCGGCCCCGAGGTTGAGGCCCACGTTGAAGCCGTGCGGCCGCGAGACGCTCTTGATGACCCGGATCGCCCGCTGCGCGAATGCCATCAACTCGGTGCTCTCCTCGGGGGTCAGGTCCTCGAGGTTGGCGACCCGGCGGTACGGCACGACCATCAGATGACCGGGGTTGTACGGGTACAGGTTGAGCACCGCGTACACGTGCTCGCCGCGCGCGACGACGAGACCCTCCTCGTCCCGCATCTTCGGGATGTCCGTGAAGGGCTCGTACGGCGCCTCCTTGGATCGCGGTGCCTCCGCGATGTACGACATCCGGTGCGGGGACCACAGCCGCTGCAGGTGGTCGGGTTCTCCGGCACCGCGATCGACGAGGGCGTCGTCGGAGCAGTCGCCGCTCACGCGGCGCCGCCCCGGTCGACGGGAGCGACGAGCTCCGCGGTGGGCGAGGCGTTCTCCCGCCGTCCGATCCACTCGGTGACCAGACGGATCGCGTCGGCCACGGGCACACCGTTGACCTGGCTGCCGTCCCGGAACCGGAAGCTGACCGCCCCGGCCTCGACGTCACGCTCGCCCGCGAGCAGCATGAACGGCACCTTCTGCGTGGTGTGGTTGCGGATCTTCTTCTGCATCCGGTCGTCGCTGGTGTCGACCTCCGCACGCACCCCGGCCGCCTTCAGCTGCCGGGTGACGTCGAACAGGTGATCCTCGAAGGCCTCCGCGACGGGGATCCCGACGACCTGCACGGGGGCGAGCCACGCCGGGAAGGCGCCGGCGTAGTGCTCGGTGAGCACGCCGAAGAAGCGCTCGATCGAGCCGAACAGGGCCCGGTGGATCATCACCGGCCGATGCTTGCTGCCGTCGGGACCGGTGTATTCGAGCTCGAACCGCTCGGGCAGGTTGAAGTCGAGCTGGATCGTCGACATCTGCCAGCTGCGCCCGAGCGCGTCCTGCACCTGGACGGAGATCTTCGGCCCGTAGAAGGCGGCGCCACCCGGGTCCGGCACGAGATCGAGCCCGGAGCCCTCGGCCACCTCGCGCAGCGTGTCGGTGGCCTCCTCCCACAGGACGTCGTCGCCGACGAACTTCTTGGGGTTCTTCGTCGACAGCTCCAGGTGGTAGTCCTCGAGGCCGTAGTCCCTCAGCAGGTCGAGGACGAAGTTCAGCGTCGTGGTCAGCTCGTCGCGCATCTGCTCGCGGGTGCAGTAGATGTGCGCGTCGTCCTGCGTCATACCGCGCACCCGGGTCAGGCCGTGGACGACGCCGGACTTCTCGTACCGGTAGACCGAGCCGAACTCGAAGAGCCGCAGCGGCAGCTCCCGGTAGGAGCGGCCGCGGGAACGGAAGACGAGGTTGTGCATCGGGCAGTTCATCGGCTTGAGGTAGTAGTCCTGGCCCGGCTTGCGCACGGTGCCGTCCTCGTTGAGTTCCTCGTCGATGTGCATCGCCGGGAACATGCCGTCGCGGTACCAGTCGAGGTGACCGGACACCTCGTAGAGGTGCCCCTTGGTGATGTGCGGGGAGTACACGAACTCGTAGCCGGCCTCGACGTGCCGCCGACGCGAGTAGTTCTCCATCTCCTGGCGGATGATGCCGCCCTTGGGGTGGAACACCGGCAGACCGGAACCGAGCTCGTCGGGGAAGCTGAACAGGTCGAGCTCGTTGCCGAGCTTGCGGTGGTCGCGGCGCTCGGCCTCGGCGAGCAGCTCGAGGTAGCGCTCCTGTGCCTCCGGGGATTCCCACGCGGTGCCGTAGATGCGCTGCAGGCCGGCGTTGTCCTGGTCACCGCGCCAGTAGGCGGCGGAGCTGCGGGTGAGCTTGAACGCCGGGATGTACTTGGTGGTGGGGATGTGCGGGCCGCGGCACAGGTCGCCCCAGATCTTCTCGCCCGTCCGAGGGTTGAGGTTGTCGTAGATCGTCAGTTCCGCGCCGCCGACCTCCATGATCTCGGGGTCCTCGTCGAGGGAACTGTTGCCGGCCGACTTCTCACTGATCAGTTCGAGCTTGAACGGCTCGTTCTTCAGTTCCTCGCGTGCGTCGTCCAGGTTCTCGACGACGCGGCGGGAGAACCGCTGCGCGCCCTTGACGATCTGCTTCATGCGCTTCTCGAGCTTCGCGAGGTCCTCCGGGGTGAAGGGTCGGTCGACCTGGAAGTCGTAGTAGAAGCCGTCCTTGATCGGGGGCCCGATGCCCAGTTTGGCCTCCGGGAACTCCTGCTGCACGGCCTGGGCGAGGACGTGTGCCGCGGAGTGCCGGATGACGGAGCGGCCGTCCTCGGTACCGGCGGCGACCGGCTCGATCTCGGTGTCCTGTTCCGGCGTCCACGACAGGTCGCGCAGCCGGCCCTCGCCGTCGCGGACCACGACGATCGCGTCGGGTCCGCTGTTGGGTAGGCCGGCCTCCCGGAGGGCGGCACCGGCAGTGGTCCCCGCGGGCACCCGGACGAGCACGGCTGGGTCTACGGATGCGGGCGTCGTCACTGTGGTGGGCTCCTCGGGCTCGTGCCGGTGATGGGTGCACCGACGCCGCGGGGCATGCCACGCGTCGGCAACCAGACCATGCTATCGACACCACCCCGGTCGCCCGTTCACCCGGGCACCGCCGGGGCGGTGCGGGCCGGAGCGGTGCAGGCTGGAGCGGTGCAGGCTGGAGCGGTGCAGGCTACAGGCGGCGCAGTCCGCCGAGAACCCGCGACAGGAGCTGGGCGTCGGGGCCGACCCCGTCGACGGTCCGGTGGACGGTGAGTTCCCCGGTGGCGGCGAGGTCGCCCACCAGGACCCGCGCGACCCCCAGGGGCAGCTTGGCCAGAGCCGCGATCTCCATGATGGAGCGGGGTTCGGCGCACAGCGCCAGAATGGTGCGGTGTTCTTCGAGGCCCGCGGCTCCCACGGCGTCGGGCACGGCCGAGACGAGGACCTCGAGCGGGAGATCCACCTCGGCGCGGGTCCGTCCCTGGCTGCGCACGAAGGGCCGCACGAACGACGGCTGCGCCCCGCTCGGCTCCTCTTCCCTCGGGACCGCGGTCACGGCGGCGGGCATCGGGGTCGACGCCGGGGCGGCGACGGTCGCGAAGGCACCCGTCGCCGGCGGGTCCACCGCGGGCGTGGCCTCGTGCCGGTCGGTCGCGCCGGGGGCCGGGGCCGGGCGGTCCTTCCGCCGTCGGCCGGCAGATCCGAATCGTGCTCCTGTGGCCCCGACCAGGGGCCAGTTGTTGTCGGCGACACTCATCAGCCGCATCCTCCTCACACCGACCGCAATCCTGCCATCTGCGCAGTGCGGTCCGATGAACGCGCAGGTCACGACCGCTCCGCCGACGGCTGTTCCGTCCGGGCGCGCATCGAGCCGCGCCCGAAACGACGAAGGGCACCCCCGTGGGGGTGCCCTTCGTCGGTGCTGTGGTCCCGGCTGGGATCGAACCAGCGACCTCCCCGGTGTGAACGGGACGCTCTTCCACTGAGCCACGGGACCGGGCCGCTTCGCAGCGGCTCGAACGAGAAGGAACATTAACACGCCCACCGGGTGAACACGAATCGCCTGGTCGACCCCCGTTTTCGGTGGCGACGGAGGCCGGGCGCACCGCCATCGGCCCCGGCGCGGGAGCCCGTGCCGCGCACGCCGGATCCGCCGGAGCCCGCACGCCGGCGCCGGTGAGGGCCCTCACGACCCACGAGGACGCCTCGTCCGCGCCCTCACCTGCAGATTTGTGTGTTCTGACGATGGTCGGCTAATGTTCTCAACCGCACCACGGAGAGCACGACGCCGGACGGTGCGATGCGGATGTAGCGCAGCTGGTAGCGCATCACCTTGCCAAGGTGAGGGTCGCGGGTTCGAATCCCGTCATCCGCTCGAGAGGTTGGACTCGACCTTTTACGGTGGAGTGGCCGAGTGGTGAGGCAACGGCCTGCAAAGCCGTGCACACGGGTTCGATTCCCGTCTCCACCTCGCGCGATTAGCTCAGCGGGAGAGCGCTTCCCTGACACGGAAGAGGTCACTGGTTCAATCCCAGTATCGCGCACCACGATCGACCAGGTTTCACCCCGCACTTCTCGACCCGGGCCACCGGGAAGAGAGGTGCACATGCGGATGTAGCGCAGCTGGTAGCGCATCACCTTGCCAAGGTGAGGGTCGCGGGTTCGAATCCCGTCATCCGCTCCACCACCCGCGCGATTAGCTCAGCGGGAGAGCGCTTCCCTGACACGGAAGAGGTCACTGGTTCAATCCCAGTATCGCGCACCACGATCGACCAGGTTTCACCCCGCACTTCTCGACCCGGGCCACCGGGAAGAGAGGTGCACATGCGGATGTAGCGCAGCTGGTAGCGCATCACCTTGCCAAGGTGAGGGTCGCGGGTTCGAATCCCGTCATCCGCTCCACCACCCGCGCGATTAGCTCAGCGGGAGAGCGCTTCCCTGACACGGAAGAGGTCACTGGTTCAATCCCAGTATCGCGCACCATCCACACGGCGAAGGCCCTCCCGACCGGGAGGGCCTTCGCCGTATCGCCACCCCGTCAGCGGGAGGCATGCAGCCGGTTGGCGCCGGCGGTCATCGCGCGCAGTGCCGATTCGGTCCCGGTCGCCGCGATTCCCATGCTCCAGAGCCGGCGGCCGTCCGCCTCGCACAGCAGGAACGTCGCGTGGGTGTCACCGAGGTCGAACTGGTGGAAGGAGAGGATCTCGAGCGGCATCCCGAGGGTGTGCATCATGGCGGTCATCGCAGACACCGGGCCGGTGGCGGTCGCCGCGGCGGTGTGGATGGTCTCCCCCACGCCGAAGGTGGCCTCGTAGTTGCAGCGGCCGGCGCGCGCAGCCTCGGCGTACCAGCCACCGAGCCGCACGGGCCCGTGCTGCGGCGCATAGGTGGCGGTGAACTCGGCCCAGCTCATGCCGGCGGACTCGGCGCGCAGCTCGCGCGGCAGGAACCGACCGTAGCGTGCGGCGAAGGGATCGATCGGCGCCGAGCGGGGAGTGTCCGTGCAGCCGGCGGCAGGAATCAGAGCGGTGGAGGTGAAGGCGTTCATCGAAGGAGGTCTTCCGCGCGAAGGGAGGACCGACAGGTAGCTCAACGACCCGCAGCGAGGGGTCGGTCCGAATCAGACCCCGCTACGGCGGTGAACTACGAGTACGCGCTTCATGAGAGCCCACAGTAGAGCGTCGGCTCGCAGAAGGCAACCACCCCGGTAACCGGCGCGTGACCGAACCGTGACCCACCCGGCTGGAACCTGAGGAATCCCTCATGTATTGTCGGAGGTGCCATCCCCCCGATGGTAATGAACCCCAGCCATGACCCCCCATCCAAGGCTGGGGTTCAGCCATTTCCGGACCTCGGGCGTGCTCCGTTCCCCGAGCGTCGCCGCGGCGGAGCGCCGAGTGATCTACTGGTTGCTATGCCAACGCCGTCACTCGAGGAATCCACCGCGAACGTCTCCGTCGAGCAGGCCGGGATCTGGGATGCCGAGACCATCGCCGACGTCGCGGCCACCACGTTCCCCCTGGCCTGCCCGTCCGATGCCTCCCAGGAGGACATCGCCGCTTTCATCGACGAGACCCTGTCCGCGGAACGGTTCAGCGAGTACCTCACCGACCCGACCCGCATCGTCCTCAAGGCGACGGTCGGTGGCGAGATCGTGGGCTACCTCATGGCAATCGATGCCGAACCCGCCGACCCGGCGGTCCGCGAAGCCGTGACGGCGCTGCCGACCACCGAGATCAGCAAGCTCTACGTGCTCCCGGGCAAGCACGGCACCGGTGTGGCGGCGGCACTGATGGCTGCCATCGTCGACCACGCCCGGGCGACCGGCTGCCGGGGGCTGTGGCTGGGGGTCAACCAACAGAACTCACGCGCCCGGCGGTTCTACGCCAAGAACGAGTTCGAGGTCGTGGGGACGCGGACGTTCCAGGTCGGCTCGCAGACCCACCACGACTACGTCATGCAACGCACCCTCTGACGCGAGGTCCTGCGCTCCCGGCGGCGTCCGCCGGGAGCGTGACTCAGCTGGCCGCGGTCTCGAACCGCGACAGTGCCAGCAGGCGCGACGTCGCGCGCAGGTACTTCTTGCGGTAGCCGCCGGCAAGCATCTCGGCGGTGAAGATCTCGTCCAGCTTCGCGCCGGCGACGGTCACCGGGATGCTCGCATCGTAGAGCCGGTCGGCGAGAACCACCAGGCGCAGCGCCACCGACTGGTCGTGGGCGGGATGGACCCCGTTGAGGAAGACCGCCGGGACGCCCTCGACGAGCTTGCCGTACCGCGACGGGTGCAGCGTGCTCAGGTGCGCGCACAATTCGTCGAAGTCGTCGAGGGTGGCGCCGGCCACCGCATCGGCTCGATCGAGCAGGTCCTCGGAGCTGATCGGGTCCGGTGCCGGCGGCAGGTCGCGGTGCCGGTAGTCGGGTCCGTCCACACGGATGGTCTCGAAGATGGCGGCGAGCTTCTTGATCTCGCGCAGAAAGTCCTGCGCCGCGAACCGGCCCTCCCCCAGCTGCCCGGGCAGGGTGTTGGACGTCGCGACGATGGACACGCCTCGCGCGGACAGCTCGGTCAGCAGCCGGGACACCAGCATCGTGTCGCCCGGGTCGTCGAGCTCGAACTCGTCGATGCACAGCACGCTGTGGTTCGACAGCTCCTCGACGGCCTTGTTGAAGCCGAGAGCGCCGACCACGTGGGTCAGCTCCACGAACGTGCCGAACGCCTTCGGCGACGGCGCCGCGTGGAAGATCGAGGCCAGCAGGTGGGTCTTGCCGACGCCGAAGCCGCCGTCGAGGTAGAGCCCGGCGCCGGTGGACGGCGCCTTGCGGCCGAACAGGCCGCGCCGGCCACCGCCCCGGATCTTGGCGATCTTGTGGGCGAACTCCTCCGCCGTCCGGACGGCGGTCGCCTGGCTCGGCTCGTTCGGATCGGGAATGTAGGACGCGAAGCTCACGTCGTCGAACATCGCGGGCGGAACCATCTGGGCCACCAGTTGGTCGGACGGCACCACGGGATTGCGATCGACGAGACGTTCGTGCATTTCTCCAGGGTAGGGCCGGAGCTCGAGGCGACCGGTACACCGAGGGCAGATTGCGACCTACTTCACATCACGTACACCTGATCGTCACGTCCGGCGGATCGGACGATCCGGTCACGTGCGCGGCCCGCCGCACCGACCTGGCAGGCTGTGCCCATGCGCAGAACCGGTGTGCTCACGATGGGCATCGTCGTGCTCGGAGCGATGACCGCCGCGTGCGGGGCGGGCCCCTCGGTGCGTCCCGACGTCGCCGTGGTGCAGGAGGCGGACGGCCGGGCCACCCCCACCGGCGAGGACCCGGCCGCCGCGCCCGAGTTGCCGGTGCCCGCCCGGGACCTGGACTGGCGCGACTGCACCGCCGACACCCTCGCCGCGCAGGCCCTGCCGCCGGGCCCGACGGGTCTCGTCCTCGAGTGCGCCCAGATTCCGGCCGCGATCGACGCCGCGGGCACCGTGCCGGGCTCGTTCCCCCTCGACGTGCTGCGTGCCCGGCTGGCGCAGACCCCCGCCGATGCGGCCCCGCTCGTCATGACGACGGGGGCGGACCTGCCCTCCACCCGGGCGCTGGCCGCGCTGTCGACCGGCTCGCTCGCCGAGCTCGTGGCCTCCCGGCCGGTCGTCGCGGTGGATCGGCGCGGCCTCGGTGCGTCCCAGCCGATCGAGTGCATCTTCGGAGCGGACCGACGCGCCCTGGCCGACCACGGACAGTTCGGTCGTACCGGCGACGGACCCGACCGGGTCGCCGAGCTCGGCCGGCAGGCCACCATCGCATGCACCGACTACCTGCAGCCGCAGGAACTGCTGTTCGGGGCGGCCCACGCCGCCGACGATCTCGAGCAGCTGCGCACCACGTGGGGGGTCGAGCGGATCGGTGTGCTCGGCATCGGCAACGGCGCCACGGTCGCCCTGGCCTACGCGTCGAAGTACCCGACGACCCTCGGCCGTCTCGTCCTCGACTCCCCCGCCGCGGCCACCGCCGACGCCGAGATGCTCGCCGAGAGCCGGGTGCGCGGCGCAGAGTCGGCGGTCGACGCATTCGCCCGCCAGTGCGTTGCGCTGGCGTGCTCGCTGGGCCCGGATCCGCGGGCCGCGCTCGAGGATCTGCACGCCCGGGCCGCGGCCGGCACGCTCGCCCCGCTGTCGTCGAACTCCCTGCTCACCGCGGTGACGTGGTTCCTGGGGACTCCCCGCAGCGACGCGCCGACCCGGGTCCGCGAGCTGTCCGACGCGCTGTCCGCGGCCGGCGCGGGCGACGTGACGCCGATGCTCGAGCTCGTCGGCGCCGCCGAGGCCGTGCTGTTGTCCGACGGGCAGTTCGTCTCCCGCTGCAGCGACGGGCAGCGGTGGCCCACGACGGCACGGGCCGCCGAACTGCAGCGGACGTGGTCGGCGAACTACCCACTGTTCGGTGGCGACGCGGCGATCGGTCTCACCGCGTGCAGCGCCTGGCCGAGCATGCCGACCCCGCCGCTGCCGGCGGAGGTCCGCGTGCCCGTGCTGGTGACGACGGGCGCCGCCGACCCGCTCGTCGGCAGCGCGGGGCTCGACTCGGTCACCGGAGCCCTCACCGCCGTCTCGGCGCGGTGGGCGGCGCTGTCGTGGCAGGGCGCCGGATACTCCGCGGCCCTGCACTCCGGCTGCATCCAGACACGGGTGGCGGAGTATCTCGACACCGGTGCGCTACCGCCGAACGGCAGCCTGTGCCCGGCGTGACCCCGCGTCCGACGTGGCCCGGGCCCGGCGCCGCGAGGAGGGGACGGTGGGTGGCCACCACCGGCTCCCGGTGTACCGTGCCGTAGTGTTCCTCAGCCGCCTCGAGCCCCGCACCGCCCGCACCACCGCGGAGGTGGTCAAGTGCGTTGTGTGGCCGTTGGCCGTGCTCACGGTGCTGCACCGTGTGGCGGTCAAGGCCGTCAACGGATTCCGCACCGACGATTTCACCCCCGTCTACAACGCGGCCCTGGCGTTTCTCAACCGCCGGCCCGTGTACACCGCGAACTTCGAGTGGGTGGACCCGCACTACCTGTACCCGCCGTCCGGGACCCTGCTGATCTCCCCGATCGCGGTGATCGACCCGGAGCGATCGCGGTGGCTGTTCATCATCGCCAACGCGATCGCGATCATCGTGGCGCTGTACCTGCTGCTGCGGATGTTCGGCTACGGCCTCGACTCGGTGCTCGCGCCGATCCTGCTGCTCGCGGCGTTCAGCTCCGAGACGGTGACGAACACCCTGGTGTTCACCAACATCAACGGCCTCGTCCTGCTCGGCGAGGTCACCTTCCTGGCGCTGCTGCTCCGGCGGCGCGACCTGTGGGCGGGCGTCGCGATCGGGCTGACGTTCGCGGTCAAACCGATCCTCGCGCCGCTGCTGCTGATTCCGTTCGTGCGGCGGCAGTGGAAGGTGTTCGCCACCGCCGCGGCGGTCCCCCTCGGACTGACGCTCGTCGCGTGGCCGCTCTCGGTGGATGCGTGGGCGTTCGTCGAGCGCACCACGCCGTACCTGTTCGAGGCGCGCGACTACTTCAACAGCGCGATCGTCGGCAACGGCATGTACTACGGCCTGCCGGCGTGGTTGATCCTCGCGCTGCGCGTCGTGCTGGGTGTCATGGTCGTCGTCTCGCTGTGGCTGCTGTACCGGTACTGCCGCCACGACGAGCTGTTCTTCGTCGGCACGAGCACCGGGGTGCTGCTCACCGCGTCGTTCCTGCTCGGTTCGCTCGGCCAGATGTACTACTCGATGATGCTGTTCCCGCTGCTGATGACGGTGGTGCTGCCCAACTCGGTGATGCGGAACTGGCCGGCGTGGCTCGCGGTCTACGGCTTCATGAGCTACGACAGCTGGCTGTCGGGGCGGTGGCCGGAGGCCGGGCGCGCCGCCGAGTACATGAAGACGACGTTCGGCTGGTCGCTGCTGCTCATCGTGATCTTCGCGGTGCTGCTCGACCGGTATCTGGCCGCCCGGCGGGAGGGCCGGCTGGCGGACGGCATCGAGCCGTCGTTCCTGTTGCCGGAACGCAAGACCGCGCCGCAGGCCGAGCTCGTGGCGACGAACCGTGGTGAGGGCTAGCGTGGAGCGCATGGCTGACCCTGTCCCGACCGAACCCGCGCCGAAGGTGTCCCTGAGCGACGACGAATGGCGCGCGCGCCTCACCCCCGAGGAGTACGCGGTGCTGCGGCAGGCCGGCACCGAGCGGCCCTTCGTCGGCGAGTACACCGACACGGAGACCGAGGGCGTGTACGAGTGCCGCGCCTGCGGGACCGAACTGTTCCGCAGCACCGAGAAGTTCCATTCGCACTGCGGGTGGCCCTCCTTCTTCGATCCGGCGACGAGCGACGCGGTGATCCTGCGGTCCGACGACTCCCTCGGCATGCGCCGGGTGGAGGTACTGTGCGCGTCCTGCCACAGCCACCTCGGGCACGTGTTCGAGGGCGAGGGGTACCCGACCCCGACCGATCAGCGGTACTGCATCAACTCGATCTCCCTGCGCCTGGTTCCGAAGGACTGAGGCCGGCCGCGAACAGGGCCCGCCACAACCCCCGGCGACGCTCGGCGGTGGGCAGCGGCTCCACGAGGGCGAACGAGCAGCCGATGCGTCGGGCCGCGCCGTCGGCCTCCTCGCTGTCGCCCACCATCAGCGTGCGCTCCGGGGACACACCGAGCGCATCGACGGCGTGGCGGAAGATCTCCGGCTCCGGCTTGACCGCGCCGACCTCGAAGGACAACACGAACTCCGACACCAGGTCGTCGATGCCGAGCGCCGCGAACGCCGGCCGGATGTCGAAGGCGATGTTGCTCAGCACCGCCACGGCGAGGCCCTCGCCGGCGAGGGCCTCGATCACCGGGACCGTGTCCGGGTACACCGTCCAGCACCGCGGATCGGTCAGCTTCGCGTACAGGCCGAGGGCCTGCTCCTCGTCGGCGACCCCGGAGCGGCGCAGCACCGTGAGGTAGGCGTCGCGGTGCCAGCGGGGATCCCGGTCGCGGTTGATCCAGGCGTGATGCTCGGCGGCATCCATCTCGACGGGCTGGCCGGTCGGGGCGGTCATCCGGCGCATCAGCTCGGCCTGCCGGTGCACGTCGAACGGTCGGCCCCGGTCGTCGGTGACGTCGGCCAGCCAGGATTCGTCCTCCTCGAGCCGGAACAACGTGCCGGAGAAGTCGAACAGCACGGCGTCGAACGGTGGAACGCTCATGGTTCGAAGGCTAGCGGCCGCGGGGTCGGGCTGCGGATCGCGCGCGGAGCGACGACGATCGAGTCCATGTCGACGACCCGTGCGTCCCGCAAGTCCAAGGTTTCGATCGTCGGTGCCGGCAGCGTCGGCACCGCCGTCGCCTACGCGTGCCTGATCCGTGGCTCCGCGGATTCGCTGGCCCTGTTCGATCCGAACACCGACAAGGTGCGGGCCGAGGTGCTCGACCTGAACCACGGCACCCAGTTCGCCCCGGCGTGCCGCATCGACGGCGCCGACGACCTCGCCGTCACCGCCGGCTCCGACCTGATCGTCGTGACGGCGGGCGCCAAGCAGAAGCCGGGCCAGTCACGGCTCGAGCTGGCGGCGGCGAACGTGCGCATCGTGCAGGAGCTCACGCCCGCCCTCCTCGCGCTCTCCCCCGACGCCGTGGTGCTGTTCGTCAGCAACCCGGTCGACGTGGTGACGTATGCGGCAATCCGCGCGACCGACGCCCCCGCCGGACAGATCCTCGGGTCCGGCACGGTTCTCGACTCCGGGCGGTTGCGCTTCCTCGTCGCGCAGCACGTCGGCATCGCGGTGGAGAACGTGCACGCCCTCATCGTCGGCGAGCACGGCGACTCCGAGATCACGCTGTGGTCGAGCGCGACGGTGGGCGGGGTGCCGGCCACGGAGTACCGGGACGAGAACGGTGCGGCGGCGTTCGACGCCGCGATCCGGGAGCAGATCTCCACGCGGGTGGTCCGCAGCGCCTACGAGATCATCCTGGGCAAGGGGGCCACCAACCTGGCCATCGGCCTGTCCACCGCCCGGATCGTGGAGGCGGTGCTGAGGGACCAGCACCGGGTGCTGCCGGTCTCGACGCTGCAGCGCGGCGTGCACGGGATCGACGGGGTGTGCCTGTCGCTGCCGACGATCGTCGACGGCCGCGGGGCCGGCCGGGTGCTCGAGATCCCGCTGTCGCCCGACGAGGCCGCCGGGCTGCGGGCGTCGGCGCAGACGCTGCGGGAGGTGCAGCGCTCGCTGGGGCTGTGACCGCCGGGCCCGGCTCCGAGCGAATGTATCGTCGATCTCCGTAGCGGTAGCGAGCGATACATTCGCTCGGCGCACGGGAAGCCGGGAGGGTCAGCGCGTGCGGATCACCGGCGGGTCGAAGGCCCGGACCGGCGGCAGTTCCCCGTCGAAGCGCTCGATCTGCACGAGCACGTGCTGGCCCGTGCAACCGCGTGCGAGACGCGACGTGCCGATGTCGGCGGTGAGCACGTTGGGGTTGCCGTGCACGCACATCGAGCCGGGGTCGGCCGGGTCGAGGGGGTCGTACCAGGCGCCGGTGCCCAGCTGCACCACGCCGGGCAGCAGGCCGTCGTCGAGGACGGCGCCGGCCAGGCAGGCGCCCCGATCGTTGAAGACCCGCACAACGTCGTCGGCCGCCACGCCGCGTGCCGCCGCGTCGTCCGGGTGCATCCGGATCGGCTCACGCCCGCGGATCTTCGAGGCCTGGCTGGTGGCGCCGTGGTCGAGCTGGCTGTGCAGGCGGGTCTTCGGCTGGTTCGCGATCAGGTGCAGCGGGTAATGCTGCGCCCGCGGGCCCCCGAGCCACTCCTCCGGCTCGAACCAGGCGGGATGCCCGGCGCAGTCGTCGTATCCGAAGCCGTCGATATCGGCGGAGAAGATCTCGATGCGCCCGCTGGGGGTGCCCAGCGGATTGCGCTGCGGGTCGGCACGGAACTCCTCGAACAGGGTGAGCCCGTCCTCGCTGCGCATCCGCACGTGGCCGCGCCGCCAGAACTCGTCGAACTCGGGCGGTGTCTCGACGCGGTTCTCGTCGGCGAGAACGAAGCCACGCCACTGCCCGTACAGGTGCTCGAGCCACTCGCGGGCGCTGCGACCCTCCGTGAACCGCTCACCGAAGCCGAGCCGGTGCGCCAGGGCGGCGAACGTGTCGTAGTCGTCGCGGGCGTCGGCGAATCGGGGGGCGGCGGCGTGCATCGCGACGAGCAGCGGGTCGTTGCGGGTGCAGCTGAGATCCTCGCGTTCGAGAGACGTGGTGGACGGCACCACGATGTCGGCGTGCTTGGCCGTCGCGGTCCAGTAGGGGTCGTGCACGACGATCGTGTCCGGCCGGGTCAGAGCGCGGCGCAGCCGGCCCAGGTCCTGGTGGTGGTGGAACGGGTTGCCGCCGGCCCAGTACACGAGCCGGATGTCGGGGTACGTCAGGCGCCGGCCGTCGAAGTCGTACTCCTGCCCCGGCCGCAGCAGCAGGTCGGAGATCGCGGCCACCGGGATCAGGTCGTCGACCGGGTTGTTGCCCTGGAACAGGGTCGGCAGCGGATACGGGACGGGCGCGATGCCGGGTTCGTTCATCGAGCCGTAGCCGTGCCCGAAGCCGCCGCCGGGCAGACCGATCTGGCCGAGCATCGCGGCGACGGTCACCCCCGCCCACGGCGCCTGCTCGCCGTGCCGGACCCGCTGCAGCGACCAGGTGACCGTGATCAGGGTGCGGCCAGCGGCCATGCGCCGGGCCAGCGCGGCGATGGCCTCGGCGGGCAGGCCGGACAGGCCGGCTGCCCACCGCGGGGTCTTGGCGACGCCGTCGGTGCGGCCGAGGAGATAGTCCTCGAACCGGTCGTAGCCGACGCAGTAGCGGTCGAGGAAGTCGCGGTCGGCGAGGTCCTCGGTGGCGAGCACGTAGGCGAGGGCGAGCATGACCGCGACGTCCGTGCCGGGCCGGGGCGCGAGCCGCTCGGCGGCGCCGTGCAGGTCGTCGTGCAGGGGGCTGATCGACACCACGGTCCCGCCGCGGGCGCGCAGGGCGTCGAGCGCGCCGCGGGTGGGGTGGTGGCTGGTGCCGCCGTCGTTGACCGCCGTGTTCTTCAGCGGCACCCCACCGAAGCACACCATCAGGTCGGTCTCGCGGGCGATGACGTCCCAGTTCGTGGCGCGGGCGAACAGCTTCCAGTGCGTGCCGACCACGCGCGGCATGATCACGCCGGTCGCGCCGAGCGAATAGCTGTGCACCGATCGGGTGTAACCGCCGAGCATCTTCAGGAACCGGTGGACCTGGCTCTGCGCGTGGTGGAACCGGCCCGGCGACGACCAGCCGTACGAGCCGCCGAAGATCGCCCGGTTGCCGTGCGTGTCGACCACGCGCCGCAGCTCACCGGCGAGCAGCTCGGTCAGCTCGTCCCAGGACACCGCGACGAACTCGTCGACCCCACGTCGGTCGCTGGGGCCCGGTCCTGCTTCGAGCCAGCCCCGGCGCACCGCAGGTCCGGCCACGCGCGACCGGTGCCGCACCGAGCCGACGGCGTTGGCGAGAATCGGCGACGGATCGGTGTCGCCTTCGAAGGGGTGCACGGCGGTGACGTCGCCCTCGTCCGTCTCGACCTCGAACATCCCCCAGTGCGCCATGTGCTGGTGTCGCACGGCTCGAGAACTCATGGGGCACAGTCTGCCAGTGGGCGCGCAGCGTCCGATCGGCGAGCCGAGCGGCGCCCGGGGACCTAGCGTGGGCATCGACGGACGGCGACAGCCGTACCCGACGAGAGGGAGGCGTTGATGGCGGAAGGTGTCGAATCCGGCGGGGCCCCGGCCCGCGCGGTGGTGGTCGGAGCCGGGCACGTCGGCATGGTCTCGGCGATGCGCCTGGCCGACGCGGACGTGTTCGACGAGGTCGTGCTCGTCGACGTCGAACCCGGCCTGGCGGCGGGGATCGCTCTGGACCTGACCCACACCGGCGCGCTGACGGGCTCCGGGACGCGGGTACGGGGGGCGGTGTCGCTGGAGGAGGCCGGTCCCGCGGACTACGTGATCATCACCGCCGGCAAGGCCCGCCGGCCGGGGATGAGCCGCAGCGACCTCACCGCGACGAACGCCCGGATCGTCGGCGACGTGGCCGGGCGCGCGGCGGCGGTCTCCCCCGACGTGGTGCTCGTTGTGGTGACGAACCCGTTGGACGAGATGACGTACCAGGCGTGGCGCAGCTCGGGGTTGCCGGCGGAGCAGGTGCTGGGCATGGCCGGGCTGCTCGACGCGGGGCGGTTCCGGGCGCTGGCCGCCGCGGACGGGGCCGGGGCGGCGCGGGAGCTCGGCGCCGTGGCGCTCGGGAGCCACGGCGAGGAGATGGTGATCCCGCTGTCGCAGGCACCGGAGATCGCCGCGCGTCTCGACGCCGCGCGCCTCGACGCGCTGGTCGACCGCACCCGCACCTCGGGCGCGGAGGTTCTGGGGCTGCTGAAGTCCGGCAGCGCGTTCTTCGGTCCCGGCACCGCCGCCGCGCACATGGTGCTGGCGATGGTCGCCGACTCGGGAACGGTCGTGTCGGCGACGGTGCGCCCGAACGGCGAGTACGGCATCGGCGACGTGTTCGTCGGTCTCCCGGTGGTCCTGGGGCGCCGCGGCGTGCGGCGCATCGTCGAGCTGGACCTGACACCGGAGGAACTGGAACTGCTGCGCGAGGCGGCGAAACGGATCGGTGAGCGGATCGCGGGGCTGCCCGCCTGAGCACGCCCGGGCTGCGGCGCCGTCCCCGGTGGCGGCGCCGCGGCGCGGGTCAGGGCAGCGCGGTGATCAGCTTCTCGACGTCGACGCGAGGACCGGTGAAGAACGGGGTCTCCTCCCGGACGTGCATGCGGGCCTCGGTGGCGCGCAGGTCACGCATGAGATCGACGATGCGGTCCAGTTCGGGCGCCTCGAACGCCAGGATCCACTCGTAGTCGCCGAGCGCGAACGCGGGGACGGTATTGGCGCGCACGTCCGGGTAGCCACGGCCGGCCTTGCCGTGGTCGGCGAGCATCTTGCGGCGCTCGGCGTCGGGCAGCAGGTACCACTCGTACGACCGCACGAAGGGGTAGACGCAGATGTAGTTGCCAGGGTCCTCGCCGGCGATGAAGGCCGGGACGTGGCTCTTGTTGAACTCCGCCGGCCGGTGCAGCGCGACGTTCGACCAGACCGGAGCGCTGGCGCGGCCGAGGACGGTGGTGCGCCGGAAATCGGAGTAGAGCTTCTGCAGATCCTCGAGCCGCTCGGCGTGGGTCCAGATCATGAAGTCGGCGTCGGCGCGGACGCCGGCGACGTCGTAGATGCCGCGGACGATCACATCGGTGTTCTCGAAGGACGCGAAGAACTTCTGCGCGTCCTCGATCGCCGCGGTGCGGTCCTCGCCGAGGACACCGGGCCGGACCTGGAACACCGAGAACATCGCGTAGCGGAGGGTGGAGTTGAGCTTGTCGAAGTCGAGACGTGCCATGCCGCTCATCCTGCCACTCGCGTAGCGAGCCGCGTCGCGGCCGTCGTGCCTGATGCGACACAGGCGGGGACTCCGACGCCGTGAAGCATCGCGCCGGCGACCTCGAGGCCGTCGACGGTAGCGATCGCGTCCTCGAGGACGGCGACCACGTCGAGGTGCCCGGCCCGGTACTGGGGCAGGCCGCCGTGCCAGCGCTGGACGAACGTGGCCACGGGCTCGTCGGTGACCCCGGTGACGGCGGCGAGGTCGGCGCGAGCGCGGGCGATCAGCTCGTCGTCGGGGGCGTCGACGATCGCGGCTTCGCCATAACGGCCGAACGACGCGCGGGCCAGCGCGACGTCGCGCCCGGCCAGGTGGGGCCACTTGCGGCTCGACAGGGTGAACGCCTTGGCGGACAGGTCCTCACCGGTGGCGACGAGGATCCCGGAGTTCTGCGGCAACGCGGCACCGCTCGGCAGTGCCAGCGCCACCACCGCGGACGAGGCGAGCGGGATCCGGGACGCCTGCGCGGCCGCCGCCGGGACGGCGTCGGCGAGCAGCTCGGCGGCACGGTCGGCCGGCACCGCGAGGACGACACCGTCGACGGGTCCGATCGGGTCGAGGTTCCAGCGGCCGCCGGCGCGGCGCAGACCGCTCGCGGCGGCGTGCCGGATCTCGGCGTCGGCGGCCTTCTCCAGCGCGTCGAGCAGCGTGCCGTAGCCGTCGCGCAGGGTGCCGAACACCGGCGCGTCCGAGGGCTCCGGCAGCGCACGGGTGACCGCCTCGCTCAGGCTCGGGGCACCCGCGTCGAGGGCTGCGGCCAGGGTCGGCAGGGTGGCCCGCACGCCTGCGGTGTCGGAGAGCCCGGAGTAGACGCCGCCGAGGAGGGGGTCGACGGAGCGGCGCACCACCTGCTCGCCGAACCGGTCGGCGACCAGGTCGGCCACCGAGACGTCGCCGGCGCGGTCCCAGTACAGCGGGACGGTGGGCTCGGCCGCGATCCGCGCAAGGGTGTCGGCGTCGACGAGACCGGTCAGCGACCCGGCGTCGGCGGGGATCCCCATCAGGGTGCCGCTGGGCAGCGGATGCAGCGCGGCACCGGCGTAGATCAGCGGCCGGGCCCCGGACGGGTGCACGAGCTGGTCGCTCAGGCCCAGCTCCTCGAGCAGCGCGGGGACCTCGGGGCGGCGGCCGATGAACGCCTCCGCCCCCACATCGACCGGATCCCCGGCGAGCGGCACGGTGCGCAGCTTCCCGCCGAGCCGCTCGGAGCCCTCGAGGAGGACGATCCGGGCGTGCGCGCCGAGCAGGCGACGCAACCGGTACGCCGCGACGAGCCCGGTGATGCCGCCGCCGACGACGGCGACGCTCGGTGCTCCTGCACCGCTCACAGCGAGTGCACCAGTTCGACGACGGCGGTGAGGACGTCCGGATCGGTGTCGGGCAGGACGCCGTGCCCGAGGTTGAAGATGTGCCCGGTCGCCCCCGCGGCGCGGGCGCGGTCACCCTCGGCGACGATGCGGCGCACCTCGGCCTGGACCACCTCGGGTCCGGCGAACAGGATCGCGGGATCGAGATTGCCCTGCAACGCTTTTCCGGCCCCCACCCGGGTGACGGCGACGTCCAGCGGCACCCGCCAGTCCACGCCGACCACATCGGCGCCGGCCTCGCCCATGGCGCCGAGCAGTTCGCCGGTGCCGACACCGAAGTGGATGCGCGGCACGCCGGCGGACTCGACCTCGGCGAACACGCGTTCCGAATGGGGCAGCACGAATTCGCGGTAGTCGGCCAGCGACAGCGCGCCGGCCCACGAGTCGAACAGCTGGATCGCGTCGACGCCGGCGTGCAGCTGAGCCTGCAGGAACGCGATCGTGATGTCGGCGAGCCGCCCCAGCAGGGCGTGCCAGGTGCGCGGATCGGCGTGCATGAGGGCCTTGGTGCGCTCGTGGTTGCGGCTGGGTCCGCCCTCGACGAGGTAGGAGGCGAGGGTGAACGGCGCCCCGGCGAAGCCGATGAGCGGGACGTCGCCGAGTTCGCGAGTGAGCAGCCCCACCGCCCGTGCGACGGCACCGACCTCGTCGTGTTCGAGGGTGGGCAGCTTCGCGACGTCCGCCGCGGTGCGCACGGGGTTCGCGATCACCGGTCCGGTCCCGGCCACGATGTCGAGGTCGATCCCGGCGGCCTTGAGCGGAACGACGATGTCCGAGAACAGGATCGCGGCGTCCACCCGGTGCCGGCGCACCGGCTGCAGGGTGATCTCGCAGACCAGTTCGGGATCGAAGCAGGACTCGAGCATGCCGATGTTCGCCCGGATCTCGCGGTACTCCGGCAGCGACCGGCCGGCCTGCCGCATGAACCACACGGGCCGGTGCGCCGGCTCGAGTCCCCGCGCGGCGGCGAGCAGGGGCGCCTGCGGGAGCTGGCGCCGCGTCGGGTAATCCACACGCGGGGTGGAGCCGACGTTCGTGTTCTCCAGGCCGGTCATTGATCCTCGTTCGTCCAAGGGCACGGGTCGCTGCCCATGCTGCCACGCCCGGCCACCCCTCCGGAATCGGCGCGCCTCCCGCGTGGTCCCGGTCACCCGGTCTAACGTCCGCTGTCGTGACCACCTCGCCCGCCGAGCCGGCCCAGTTCCGCGCTGCCATCGACTCGATGAACGCGGCCACCGTGCGGCCGGAGATCGAGGTGGGTCCGATCCGGCCGCCGCAGCGGCTGGCTCCGTACAGCTATGCGCTGGGCGCGGAGGTGCTCCATCCGGACACCGACCTGGTGCCCGAGCAATCGGAGGGCGACGCGTTCGGCAGGCTGATCCTGCTGTACGACCCGGAGGGCGACGAGGCCTGGAACGGCACCATGCGGCTCGTCGCCTACATCCAGGCCGACGTGGACGCCACCCTGGCTGCCGATCCGCTGCTGCCGGAGGTGGCCTGGAGCTGGCTGGTCGATGCGCTCGACGCGCACGGCGAGCCGCTGACGGCGCTCGGCGGCACCGTGACGTCGACGAGTTCGGTGCGCTTCGGCGACATCGCCGGCCCGGCGCGGGCGCATCAGCTGGAGCTACGGGCGTCGTGGACCGCACAGTCCGGCGAGCTCGGACCGCACGTGGAGGCGTTCTGCGAGGTGCTCGCGTATGCGGCGGGCCTGCCCCCGGCGGGCGTGACGCGCCTGCAGCACTGAGCCGTCGCCGAGTCCCGAGTCGCCGACGGCACGGAGAGCGGTGCACCGGCGCACCCCGCGGTCCTATGATCGAGGCATGCGTCGGCTCAGCGGGCTCGACGCCGCGCTCCTCTACACCGACTCGCCGGGGCTGCCCGTGCAGATCGGCGGCTTGGCCCTGCTCGACGTCTCGACCGTGCCGGGCGGCTACTCCTTCGAACGGCTCGGCTCCGACCTGGAGGCGCGCGTTGCGGCGGTGCCGCTGCTGCGCCGGCGAGTGGTCGACTCCCGGCTCAATCCCGGCCATCCCGTGTGGGTGGACGACCCCGATTTCGACGTCGGCCGGCACGTGCGCCGGTTCACCGTGCCGCCCCCGGGCACCGCGGCCGAACTGGCCGTGCTCTGTGGGCAGCGTTTCGCCCAGCGGTTCGACCGGTCCGGGCCGCTGTGGGAGACCGCGGTGTTCGAGGGACTGGCCGACGGCTCGGTCGCGGTGCTGACGCGCATCCACCACGCCGTCGTGGACGGCCTCGCCGGGGCGACCCTGCTGGCGCAGCTGTGCGACCGCGAACCCGGCGCCCCGCCACCGCGGCCCGAGTCGCCCGGCGTCGGTGGGGCGAACCGCCTGACCGTCGCCGCGGGCGGCGTTGCCGATCTCGCCACCCGGCCGCTGGACCTCGCCCGCGCGGTGCGGTCCAGCGCGGCCATGGTGCCCCGGTGGGTGGGCCGGGCGCGGCGAGGGGAGGCGATGGCGGTGCCGCTCACGGCGCCGCGGACGTCGTTCAACCGCCGCGTCACCGGCCGTCGCAACGTCGCGTTCGTGACGCTGGATTTCGCGGCCGTGAAGGCGGTCAAGCGCGCGTTCGGCGTCACGGTCAACGATGTCGTGCTGGCCCTGTGCGCCTCGGTTCTGCGCCGATATCTCGCCGCCCGCGGCGAACTGCCGGCCTCTCCCCTGGTGGCCGCCGTCCCGGTCTCGGTGCACGGACGCGCCCGGGGGGACGCCGGCAACCAGATTTCGGTGCTGATGGGGCGGCTGCACACCGAGATCGCCGATCCCGTCGTGCGGCTGCACGCCGTCGCGGCGGACGAGACTGCGGCCAAGGCCCACCACGCCACCTTCGACCCCGACCTGCTCGGCAGCTGGGGCCAGGTGGCTCCGGGCGCGGCGTTCGGGGCGGCCCTGCGGTTGTATTCGGCGCTGCGGCTGCCCAACGTGCTCCCGGTGCTGAACAATCTCGTGGTCTCCGACATCCCCGGGCCGACGGACACGCTGTACTACCTCGGCGCGCGGATCACCGCGCTGTACCCGTTCGGGCCGATCTACCACGGCGCGGGCCTGAACATCACCGTCCTGTCGCTCGACGGCGGCCTGCACTTCGGCCTGCAGTCGTGCCCCGACCTGCTGCCGGACCTGTGGCGGCTGGCCGACGGCTTCCCGGCTGCTCTCGCGGAGCTGGCCGACCGGGTGCCGGGCGCTCCGCCGGCCCCGCTCGCCGCGCCGAGCTGACCGGCGCCCGTCGCGGCGCCCGGGGAACGGGTTCCGGACCGCCGGGGCGACGAAGACCCGCTCGGGCAGGTGGACCAGGTTCCCCCGCCGATACTAGAACCTGTTCTAGAATGTGGCCATGCATCGACTCAGCGGCCTCGACGCCGGATTCCTGTACCTCGAGACGCCGACGCAGCTGCTGCACGTGTGCGGACTGATCGTCCTCGACACGACGACCGTTCCGGACGGGTACCGCTACGAGGCACTGCGCGCGGAACTCGCGGCCCGCCTCACGGCCGTACCGTTGTTCCGCCAGAAGATCGCCGACAGCCCGTTCAACCTCGACCATCCGGTATGGGTGGACGATCCGGACTTCGACCTCGACCGCCACCTGCACCGGGTCGCGGTCCCGGCGCCCGGGCGCCGGGAGGAGCTCGCGGACCTGTGCGGGCACATCGCCGCACAGCCGCTCGACCGCTCCCGGCCGCTGTGGGAGATGGTGGTGATCGAGGGCCTCGAGGACGGATCGGTCGCGGTGATGACGAAGATCCACCACGCCGGCGCCGACGGCGTCACCGGCGCGGACCTCGTGGCGCAGCTGTGCAGCCTCGAACCGGACGCGCCACGGCCCGAGCCCGTCACCGACGGGGCCGGCGGCGGCTCGGCGCTCGGGATCGCCCTCGGCGGCCTGTTCAACGTCGCCACCCGCCCGCTGGGGCTGGTGCGGGCGCTGCCCAAGACCGTGGAGCTGGTGCCCCGGTGGATCACCCGGGCCCGTCGCGGCGAGGCCATGCCGGCACCGTTCACCGCTCCGCGCACCTCCTTCAACGGCACGATCACCGGCCACCGCAGCGTCGGATTCGCGCAGTTCGACCTGGGCCGGGTCAAGTCCGTGAAGGACGAGCACGGGGTGAAGGTCAACGACGTGGTCATGGCCGTGTGCGCCGGTGCGCTGCGCCGTTACCTCGCCGACCGCGACGAGCTCCCCGACTCTCCGCTGATCGGCATGGTCCCGGTGTCGGTGCGCGGCAAGTCGGACCGGCCCGGACGCAACCAGGTCTCGCCGATGTTCGCGAGCCTGCACACCCACATCGCCGATCCGATCGAGCGACTGCACGCGATCGCGGATGCGAATGCCTGTGCCAAAGAACATAATTCGGCCCTGGGCGCAAGCCTGCTGCAGGACTGGACGCAGTTCATGGCGCCCGCGGTGTTCGGCGCGGCGATGCGCACGTACGCGTCGCTGCGGCTCGCGGAACGCCACCCCGTGGTCCACAACTTGGTGGTCTCGAACGTGCCCGGCCCTGCGATGCCCCTGTACTTCCTCGGGGCCCGGATCCGGGCCATGTACCCGCTGGGACCGATCTTCCACGGGGTCGGACTCAACATCACCGTGATGTCGTTGGACGGCGCGCTCGATGTCGGCGTGCTCACGTGCCCCGAACTTGTTCCCGACGTCTGGGCGCTCGTCGACGCCTTCCCTTCGGCGCTCGACGAACTCGACACCGCACCGTAGAATCCGCGCAGCAGCCCGCGCGGTCGTGTGCCACTCGTCACACCGGGAATCGGCACGTCGACCGCGCGGTTGACCGGGTCGACGCCCAGACCACCGCCACCCGGATAGAGTCACGAACCATGTCGGTAGCCAACGAACACGAGCCCGCAGGGGCGACGGTCCCGCTGCTGACCCCGCGTGACGGCGTCCCCGAGGTCGTCACCACGGCAGCCGGGGTGGCCGCGGCGGCGGAAGCGCTCGCCGCGGGCAGCGGGCCGCTCGCCGTCGACGCCGAGCGGGCTTCGGGCTTCCGGTACTCCGCGCGCGCCTATTTGGTGCAGCTGCGTCGCGCCGGCGCCGGCACGGTGCTGCTCGACCCGATCCCGACGGCCGACGCGCTCGCGCCGCTCGCGGCGGCGATCAACGATCTCGAGTGGGTGCTGCACTCCGCCGACCAGGACCTGCCCGGCCTCGACGAGCTGGGCCTGCGGCCCGCGGTGCTCTACGACACCGAACTGGCCGGGCGTCTCGCCGGCTTCGATCGGGTGGGGCTGGCCGCCATCGTCGAACGCACCCTCGGTTTCGAGCTGCGCAAGGGCCACGGGGCGGCCGACTGGTCCACCCGGCCGCTCCCCGACGCCTGGCTGAACTATGCGGCTCTCGACGTCGAGATCCTCGTCGAGCTGCGGGACGCGATGGCGGCCGAGCTCGAGCAGCAGGGCAAGTCGGAGTGGGCCGCGCAGGAGTTCGAGCACATCCGTCGCGCCGGGCCTCCGGCCCCCAAGCCCGACCGCTGGCGCCGCACCTCCCGCATCCACACCCTCAAGGATCCGCGGCGGCTCGCGATCGTGCGCGAGCTGTGGACGGCGCGAGACGAACTCGCGGCACGCCGGGACATCGCCCCGGGCCGGGTGCTGCCGGACTCCGCGATCGTCGCCGCAGCCGAGGCCGCCCCCCGTACCGTCGACGAGCTGCGCGCCCTGCCGGTCTTCGGGGGGCCGCGGCAGCGCCGGTCGTCGCGGGTGTGGCTGGGAGCGATCGAGCGGGCCCGGGCGCTGCCGAAATCGGAGCTGCCACCCGTTACACAGCCGTTCACCGGCCCGCCGCCGGCCAACCGCTGGGCCCGGCACGATCCCGACGCCGCCGCGCGGCTCACCGCGGCCCGTGCCGCGCTCGCCGAGCTCAGCGAGCAGGTCCAGGTGCCGGTGGAGAATCTCGTCGGCCCCGAACTGGTGCGCCGGTTGTGCTGGGAGTGGCGGGTGTCGGCGGATACCGACGTCGTCGCGTACATCGAGGAACGGTTCGCCACCGACGGGGCACGGCCCTGGCAGCGGGAGCTGACGGCGCCGCGCCTGGCGAAGGCGCTGACCGCGGACTGACCCGTTCCCACCGTCCCGGCCCGCGGACCCACGGTCGCGTCACGCCCGATCCCTGCATTCGCCACCGCCTCGGCGTCGAGCGCTTCCGCATACCCGCTGTTCAGAGCAACGTACTCGGGACCAGCGCGGCGAGTTCCCCTGATGGTCACGAGCGCGCCCCGCAACCCCCGCGGCCACCGGCCTCGCCGCAGGACGCCCAGACCGCCGGCGAGACCGGTGGCTGCCCGGCGCGCGCACCCCTCCGGTGACGCCCGGCGCGGATGGTAAGTTACTGGTCGGTAACACGCTGGCGTCCGGGCTGCCCGGCGCCGGGATGTTCCCGGAACCCTGGCCTCGCCGGCGTCGGCGAGCATCGCTCCATCGGGAGGAATACGCGTGGCGTCAACCACCACAACTCAACGCAATGTCGTCTTCGTCGACGGCGTACGCACCCCGTTCGGGAAAGCGGGCCCGAAGGGCATCTACGCGGAGACCCGCGCCGACGACCTCGTCGTCAAGACCATCCGGGAGCTGCTGCGCCGCAACCCGCAGCTCGACCCCGCGCGCATCGACGAGGTCGCCGTCGCCGCGACCACCCAGACCGGCGACCAGGGCCTGACCATCGGCCGCACTGCCGCGATCCTCGCCGGCCTACCGGAGACCGTGCCGGGCTTCGCGATCGACCGCATGTGCGCCGGCGCGATGACCGCAGTCACCACCACCGCCTCCGGAATCGGCTTCGGTCAGTACGACGTGGTGATCGCCGGCGGCGTCGAGCACATGGGCCGCCACCCGATGGGTCAGGGCGCCGATCCGAACCCCCGGTTCCTCGCCGACAAACTCGTCGACCCCAGCGCCCTGGTGATGGGCAACACCGCCGAGAACCTGCACGACCGGTTCCCCGGTATCACCAAGGCCCGCACCGACGCCTACGCCGTCGCCAGCCAGAACAAGTTCGACGCCGCGAAGAAGGCCGGCTACATCGCCGAGACCCTCGTGCCCGTCGCCACCCGGTCGGCGACCGGCTGGGGCCTGGCCACCGAGGACGAGCCGCCGCGCCCGGGCACCACGCTCGAGGATCTCGCGAAGCTCAAGACGCCGTTCCGCCCCGCCGGCCGCATCACCGCCGGCAACGCCGCCGGCCTCAACGACGGCGCGACGGCCTGCCTCCTCGCCGGCGAGGACACCGCCCGCGAACTCGGTCTGCAGATCGGCATGCGCATGGTCGGCTTCGCCTTCCAGGGCGTCGACCCGGCCGTGATGGGCATCGGCCCGGTGCCGGCGACCGAGAAGGTTCTCGCCCGCACCGGCCTGACCATCGACGACATCGGTCTGTTCGAGATCAACGAGGCCTTCGCCGTGCAGGTGCTCGCGTTCCTCGAACACTTCGGCATCGACGACGACGACCCGCGGGTCAACCAGTGGGGCGGCGCCATCGCCTGCGGCCACCCGCTCGCGTCGTCCGGCGTGCGCCTGATGACCCAGCTCTCCCGGCAGTTCGCCCGGCACCCCGAGGTGCGCTACGGCCTGACCACGATGTGCATCGGCCTCGGCATGGGCGGCACCGTGATCTGGGAGAACCCCAACTTCGAGGGAGACAAGTAGTCATGAGCGAGCTTTCGTCCCTGTTCGCCGACGAGGTCGTCACGAACGCCTACACCAAGCTCGTCGAGGTGCCCGGCATCGACGGCCCCGTCGCGCTGATCACCCTCGACAACGGGTTCGACCACACCAAGCCGAACTCGTTCGGCCCCGCCGGCCTCGAGGCCTTCGACAAGGCCCTCGACGAGGCCTTCGCCGCGAACCCCGCTGCTGTCGCGGTCACCGGCAAGCCGTTCATCTTCGCCGCCGGCGCCGACCTGAAGGGCGTTCCCTCGATCACCAGCCGCGAGCAGGGGCTCGAGCTGGGCCGCCTCGGCCACCGCGTGTTCCGCCGCCTGCGCGACTCGCAGGTGCCGACGTTCGCCTTCGTGGGCGGCCTCGCCCTCGGCGGCGGCCTCGAGGTCGGGCTGCACTGCCACTACCGGACCTACGCCGACAACGTGCCGGCGCTCGGCCTGCCCGAGACGATGCTGGGTCTGGTCCCCGGCTGGGGTGGCACCCAGCTGCTGCCGAACCTGATCGGGCCCGACCACGCGGTGACGCTGATCCTCGAGAACCCGCTCAACAACGGCAAGGTCATCCGCGCGAAGCAGGCCGCCGAACTCGGCCTGGCCGACGCGGTGTTCGGCTCGGCCGACTTCCTCGAGCAGTCCCTCGCCTGGGCAGCGAAGGTCCTCGCCGGGGACATCACCCCGGCCCGCCCCGAGATCGACCGCGGCGCCGGCTGGGACGCGGCGCTCGGCCGCGCGAAGGCGCTCGTCGCGGCCAAGACCCGCGGCTTCGCGCCCGGAGCGGCCCGGGCGGTCGAGCTGCTCGAGCTGGCCCGTAACACCGACATCGCCGATCCCGAGTCGCTGTCGAAGGGCTTCGCCGCCGAGGACGAGGCGCTGGCCGACCTGCTGATGTCCGACGAGCTGCGGGCCGGGCTCTACGCCTTCGACCTGGTCAACAAGCGTGCCAAGCGTCCCGCCGGTGCGCCGGACAAGTCCCTGGCCCGCAAGGTCACCGGCGTCGGCATCGTCGGGGCGGGCCTGATGGCCAGCCAGCTCGCGCTGCTGTTCGTGCGCCAGCTGCAGGTGCCGGTGATCCTCACCGACGTCGACTCCGAGCGCATCGACAAGGGTGTGGGCTACGTGCACACCGAGATCGACAAGCTGCAGGGCAAGGGCCGGCTGTCGCCCGACGCCGCGAACCGCCTCAAGGCGCTCGTGTCGGGCTCCCTCGACAAGGCCGCGTTCGCGAACACCGACTTCGTCATCGAGGCCGTGTTCGAGAACATGGACGTCAAGAAGCAGGTGTTCGCCGAGATCGAGCAGTACGTCTCGCCGGAAACCGTCCTGGCGACCAACACGTCGTCGCTGTCGATCACCACGATGGCCGCGGACCTGAAGCACCCCGAGCGCGTCGTCGGCTTCCACTTCTTCAACCCCGTCGCCGTGCTCCCGTTGCTCGAGATCATCAGGGGCGCGCAGACGGACGACGCGACCCTTGCGACGGCCTTCGCCACCGCCAAGGCGCTGAAGAAGTCGGCCGTGCTGTGCGGGGACCTGCCGGGCTTCGTGTTCAACCGGCTCGTCACCCGCACTCTCGGCGAGGTGATGACCGCCGTGGACGAGGGCACCCCGTTCGAGGTCGCGGACAACGCCGTCGGCGAGCTGGGCATGCCGATGAGCCCGTTCACGCTGCTCGCACTCGTCGGCCCGGCCGTCGCGCTACACACCGGCGAGACCCTGCAGGCCGCCTACCCCGACCGTTTCGTGTCCTCCCCCGGACTCGAGGCGCTCGTCGAGGCCCGCAAGCCGGGCGTGTGGACGTACGCGGACGGCAAGCAGGTCGTCGACCCGGAGGTCGCGGCGCTGTGGCCGCAGGGCGACAAGCCCTCCACCGCCGAGGAGGTGCTCGAGCGGACCCGTCGCGCCTTCGCCGAGGAGATCCGGATCATGCTCGAGGAGGGCGTTGTCGCCGCCCCCGAGGACATCGACCTGTGCCTGATCCTCGGCGGCGGCTTCGGATTCTGGAACGGCGGCATCACGCCGTACCTGGATCGCACCGGCACCTCGGAGGCCGTCAACGGCACACGCTTCCTCGCCCCCGGCGTGGCCGGCGTCTGACGAACCGGTAGCTCCGCACGGCGCCCCGGGACCCGCGCAACCGTCGTGGGCCCCGGGGCGCGTCCGTGCGTATCACCCCGGCCACGGTGCCCACCGAAGCGGCCCCCCCGACGCGGTGTCAGGCGTACCGTCCAGCCTGTGACCGACAGTTCCCACCTCCCCCATTCGAGGATCGAGCAGCAGCACACGGTGGCCCGCGCGGTGCTGTTCGCCGCCGTGGCCGCGCTCGGCGGATTCCTGTTCGGATACGACACCGCCGTCATCAACGGCGCCGTCGGCGCCATCCGCGAGCGCTACGAGGTCGGCGCCGGGGCCATCGGCCTGTCCGTGTCGCTGACGCTGGTCGGCGCGGCGCTCGGTGCGTGGATCGCCGGCAGCATCGCCGATCGGCTGGGCCGGATCCGGGTCATGCAGATCGCCGCGGTCCTGTTCCTTGTCGGCGCACTCGGGTCGGCGTTCCCCTTCAGCATCTACGACCTGACGTTCTGGCGCTCCATAGGTGGCGTGGGCGTCGGCTTCGCCTCGGTCATCGCCCCGGCCTACATCGCCGAGATCTCGCCCGCCGCCATACGTGGCCGACTCGGCTCGATGTACCAGCTCGCGATCGTCCTCGGCATCGCAATTTCCCAGCTCGTCAACTACGCCCTCGCCGCGGCCGCCGGCGGGGCCAGCGAAGAGCTGCTCGGCATCGAGGCCTGGCAGTGGATGCTCGCACTCGGCGCGGTCCCCGCGACCCTGTACCTGATCATGACCTTCCCCATCCCCGAATCGCCGCGGTACCTGGTGCGGATCGGCCGGGAGGACGCCGCGCGCCGCATCATCGCCACGGTCGAGGGCGGCGACGAGGTCGCCGTCGCCGAGCGGATCGCCACGATCCGCGAGACCCTGCACCTCGAGTCCGCCCGGCCGGGTGTGCGGGACGTGTTCTCCCGGCGGCTGGGCGTGGCTGCGCTGATCTACGTGGGCATCGCCCTGGCCGCGCTGCAGCAGTTCGTGGGCATCAACGTGATCTTCTACTACTCGTCGACGCTGTGGCAGGCGGTCGGATTCGGCGAAGACCGGTCCCTGCTCATCAGCGTCGTCAGCGCACTGGTCAACATCGTCGGTACCTTCGTGGCCATCGCGGTGATCGACAAGATCGGCCGCAAGCCGCTCCTGCTCGTCGGATCCGTCGGGATGGCGGCGTCGCTGGGCACCGCCGCCGTGTGCTTCCACTCGGCGACCTTCGTCGTCAACGAGGACGGGGAGAAGGTCGCGACGCTGTCCGACACCTACGGCATGATCGCCCTGCTCGCGGCCAACGCCTTCGTGTTCTTCTTCGCCCTGTCGTGGGGTCCGGTGGTGTGGGTCCTCATCAGCGAGATGTTCCCGAACCGGGTGCGTGCCGTCGCCGTCGGCATCGCGACCGCCTCCAACTGGATCGCGAACTTCCTCGTGTCCGCGACGTTCCCGGCGCTGGCGGACTGGAACCTGTCGTTCACCTATGCCGGCTACGCGGTGATGGCCGCGCTGTCTCTGCTGGTGGTGATCAAGTTCGTGCCCGAGACACGCGGACGGACCCTCGAGGAAGCCGGCTGAGCGACGACGGGCCGGCCGCACGTGCGGCCGGCCCGTCGTCGCAGCGTCAGAGGCCGGGGTCCCGCCGGACGACGACGTCGCCCGCGGACTCCTCCCCGGCGGTCCCGTCCACGGCCTGCTCCGCCTTCTGCGCGGCACCGAGCCCGACGACCCAGCCGGTCACCTGACGCGCGACGTCCTGCGCGGTCAGCCCCAGCTCACGATGGATCTGTTCCCGCGACGCATGATCCAGGAACCGTTGCGGCACACCGAGTTCACGGGTGGGAACGTCGACTCCGGCCGCCCGCAGGGCCGACGAGACCGCCGAACCCACACCGCCGTGCATGCCGCCGTCCTCCACGGTGACGACGAGCCGGAAGTCCCGCGCCAGCCGGGCGAGGGCCGCCGGGACGGGCAGCACCCAGCGCGGGTCGACGACGGCGGCGGTGAGGCCGTGCTGCTCGAGCCGCTCCGCTGCGTCGAGCGCCAGGCCCGCAAACGCGCCGACCGCGACGATCAGCACGTCACCGCGACGCTCGGACGGCATCCGCAGCACGTCGACGGTGCCGTCGATGCGCTCCACCGCAGGGATGTCGGGGCCGACCGCGCCCTTCGGGAACCGCAGTACGGTCGGGCCGTCGGCGATGGCGAGCGCCTCGCCGAACTCCTCGCGCAGGGTCGCGCCGTCGCGCGGCGACGCCACCCGGATCCCCGGGATCACGCCGAGCAGGGAGAAGTCCCACATACCGTTGTGGCTGGCGCCGTCGGCGCCGGTGATGCCGGCCCGGTCGAGCACCACGGTCACGGGCAGCCTCAGCAGCGCCACGTCCATCAGCAACTGGTCGAAGGCGCGGTTGAGGAACGTCGAGTACACCGCGACCACCGGGTGCATTCCGCCGAGCGCGAGGCCGGCGGCGGAGGTGACGGCGTGCTGCTCGGCGATGCCGACGTCGAACATCCGGTCGGGGTAGCGTTCGCCGAAGGCCGACAGCCCGGTCGGTCCCGGCATCGCCGCGGTGATCGCCACGACGTCCTTGCGGCGGCCGCCCTGCACGAGCAGTTCGTCGGAGAACACCGACGTCCAGTCCGGAGCCGACGCCGCCGCGGTGGCGCGGCCGGTGACCGGGTCGATGACACCGGTGGCATGCATCTGATCGGCGACATGGTTCTCGGCCGGGGCGTACCCGGCGCCCTTGCGGGTGACGGCGTGCACGATCACCGGTCCGCCGAACGACTTGGCGCGGCGGAGGGCGGCCTCGAGAGCGGCCTCGTCGTGGCCGTCGACCGGTCCGAGGTACTTCAGGCCGAGGTCGGTGAACAACACCTGCGGGCTGACCGCGTCCTTGATGCCGACCTTCATCCCGTGCAGCACGGAGTACGCGGCCGCACCGATCCACGGCAGCCGCTTCACGAAGCGGCGGCCGTTGTCGAGGACACGCTCGTAGCCGGGCTGCAGCCGCAGCGCCGCGAGGTGCTCGGCCAGTCCGCCGATGGTGGGGGCATAGGAGCGGCCGTTGTCGTTGACGACGATCACGAGCCGCCGGTCCTTGCCGGCCGCGATGTTGTTCAGCGCCTCCCAGCACATCCCGCCGGTGAGCGCGCCGTCGCCGACCACGGCGACCACGGTCCGGTCCTGCTGGTCCGACAGCTCGTAGGCCTTGGCGAGGCCGTCGGCGTAGGACAGGGCGGCCGAGGCGTGCGAGGACTCGACCCAGTCGTGCTCGCTCTCGGCGCGGCAGGGGTAGCCCGACAGGCCGCCCTGCTTGCGCAGCGTGTCGAAGCCGTCCTTACGACCGGTCAGGATCTTGTGGACGTACGCCTGATGCCCGGTGTCGAAGATGATCGGGTCGTGGGGGGAGTCGAAGACCCGGTGCATGGCGATGGTCAGTTCGACGACGCCGAGGTTGGGGCCGAGGTGTCCCCCGGTCGCCGCCACCTTCTCGACCAGGAACTGCCGGATCTCCCCGGCGAGTTCCCTGATCTCCGGCTGGCTGAGCCGACGCAGGTCCTCGGGCGACTCGATGCGGGACAGGACACCCAACTGGAATTGCTCCCTCCGGCTCGGACCCGCGCGTCTCCGCGCGAGCGGTTCCACCCAGTCTACGGAGCGTCGGAGGTGGTCGACTCGCTTCGTCGTGCCGCCGCCCCGTCTCACACCGTGTCCCTCACCTCATTATGCCGATGATGTGACGTCGCCCACGGTGGCGCCGGTGTGGCACGCCGGGCCCCCGCCGAGCGGGGGTGGGCACTGCGCGGGGCGACCCCAGGCCGGTCGAATCCGACAAAACCGATTGCCGGGCCCGGCACCGTGGGCGAGGCTGGACCCATGCCCCCTGCACTGGCCATCGAGACCTCGGGCTTGATCAAGCGATTCGGCGCGGAGACCGCCGTGGCCGGAATCGACCTCGCCGTCCCCGCCGGCGGCGTCTACGGCGTCCTCGGCCCGAACGGCGCCGGGAAGACGACCACGATCCGGATGCTGGCCACCCTGCTCGCACCGGACGGCGGGACCGCGACCGTACTCGGGCACGACGTGCGTCTTCAGCCCGAGCTGGTGCGGCGCCGGGTCTCGCTCACCGGCCAGTTCGCGTCGCTCGACGAGGATCTGACCGGCGCGGAAAACCTGGTACTGCTCGCCCGGCTGCTGGGCTTCTCCAGGGCGGGTGCCCGGTCCCGGGCCGGACAGCTGCTGGCGGCGTTCGATCTGGAGCCGGCCGCGGGCCGTCAGGTGAAGCTGTACTCGGGGGGCATGCGGCGGCGCCTCGACATCGCCGCGAGCATCATCGTCGCCCCCGAACTGATCTTCCTGGACGAGCCGACGACGGGGCTCGACCCGCGCAGCCGCAACCAGGTGTGGGAGATCGTGCGGGCGCTCGTGGCCGCGGGGACGACGGTGCTGCTGACGACGCAGTACCTCGACGAGGCGGACCAGCTCGCCGACCGGGTCGCGGTCATCGACCGTGGCCGGGTGATCGCCGAGGGCACCCCGGGCGAGCTCAAGGCGTCCGTCGGGTCGGGTTCGCTGCACGTGCGGGTGGTCGATCCCGCGCGCCGGGACGAGGCGGCGGCGGTGCTGGGCGCCGCGCTGGGGGTGGCGGTGACGGCCGCGTCCGATCCGGCCGCGCTGACCGCGCGGGTGGACGATCCGCGGGCCGCGGCGGGGGCGCTGACGGCCCTCGCCGCGGCGGACATCCCGGTCACGACGTTCGCCCTCGGGCAGCCGAGCCTGGACGAGGTCTTTCTCGCGCTCACCGGCCATCCCACGGAAGTTCCCGACGAAGACGAGGAGATCGCGTCGTGACCTCGACCGCCGACCGACGGGCGGGCACCCCCGCCGCCGTCGTGGACGTCCTCCACGTCCCCGGGCCGCGTCCGACGCCGGCGTCCGCGTTCGCCGCGTCGCTGTCGTTCGGGTGGCGGGCACTGCTGCGGATCAAGCACGTTCCCGAGCAGTTGTTCGACGTGACCGTCTTCCCGCTGATGTTCACGCTGCTGTTCACGTACCTGTTCGGCGGGGCGCTGGCCGGTTCGACCACCGCGTACGTGCAGTTCCTGATCCCCGGCATCCTGGTGCAGACGGTGTGCACCATCACGATGTACACGGGCATGACGCTCAACCGCGACATCGAGAAGGGCGTGTTCGACCGGTTCCGCTCGATGCCGGTGTGGCGGCCCGCTCCCCTCGTCGGCGCGTTGTTCGGTGATCTCGCCCGCTACACGCTGGCGTCGGTGATCGTGCTGGCCCTCGGGATGATGCTCGGGTTCCGGCCCACGGGCGGCCCGATCGGCACGATCGGGTCGGTGGCGCTCGTGCTGCTGTTCGCGTTCAGTCTCTCGTGGGTCTGGACGATGCTGGCGATGCTGCTGCGCACCGAGCAGGCGGTGATGGGTGTGTCCATGACCATCCTGTTCCCGCTCACCTTCGCGTCGAACGTGTTCGTCGACCCCGCGACGATGCCGAGCTGGCTGCAGGGCTTCGTGACGGTCAATCCCATCAGCCGGCTCGTCACCGCCATCCGGGATCTGACGGCGGGCACGCCGGACGCCGCGCACCTCGCGATCGTGTTCGCGTGGTGCGCGGCGCTGATCGTGCTGTTCGGGCCGGCGACGATGTGGTTGTACAACCGCCGGTCCTGATCAGTGCTCCGCCGGCGCGGGCACCTTCTCCTCGGTGACGATGTCGATGGTCTTGCGCAGCGGGCGGTTCGGGATGAACGCGACCGCCGCGACGGTGACCAGCGCGATGATCGCGGCGACGAGGAACAGCAGGCCGGTGGCGTCGCCGTAGGCGTGGCGGATGATCTCCGCGACCGGTTCGGGCAGGGCCGCGAGGTCGAGGTTGCCTCCGCCGCCGGCCGAGCCGGTGTCGATGCCGAGGGCGGCGAAGCCGTCCGCGGACAGCGTCGTCACGCGTGTGGCGAGGATCGATCCGAGCACGGACACTCCGATCGCGCCGCCGAAGGTACGGAAGAACGCGACCGAGCTGCTCGCGGCTCCGATGTTGCGGACGCTGACGGTGTTCTGCACGGCGAGCACCAGGTTCTGCATGAGCATGCCGGTGCCGAGGCCGACGATCGCGATGTAGACCCCGATCAGCCACATCGGGGTGGCGTGGTCGAGGAACCCGAGCAGCCCGAAACCGATCACCTGCAGTACGGCGCCGAGCACCAGGAACGGCTTCCACCGGCCGAAGCGGGTGATCAGCTGGCCGGAGACCACCGAGGCCACGAGCGAGCCGAGCACCATCGGGATGGTGAGCAGGCCGGCGGCCGTCGGGCTGTAGCCGCGGGCCGTCTGGAAGTACTGGCCGAGGAACGCGGTGGCACCGAACATTCCGACGCCGACGGCGACGGACGCGATGATCGCGAGCGCAGTGGTGCGTTCGGTGACGATCTTCAGCGGGATGATCGGGTCGGCGACCTTGGACTCGACCACGACGGTGGCGGCGAGCAGTCCGACGCCGGCGCCGACGTACGCGAGGGTCTCCCACGACAGCCACTCGTAGTAGCCGGCCTTGCCGGCGAACGACACCCAGATCAGCAGGACGCTGACACCGGCGGTCAGCAGGGTGGCGCCCAGCCAGTCGATGCTCACGTTCTGCTTGCGTTCGGTCACGAGGTGCAGGGTGCGCTGCAGCAACAGCATGGCCGCGACGGCGATCGGGATCGAGATGAAGAAGCACCAGCGCCAGCCGAGCGGGCTGTCGACGATGATGCCGCCGAGGATCGGTCCGCCCGACATCGACACGGCCATCACCGCGCCCATGTAGCCGGAGTACCGGCCGCGTTCGCGGGGCGGGATGATGCTGCCGATGACCGCGACGACGAGCGCGGTGAGACCGCCCATGCCGATGCCCTGGATCACGCGGGCGGCGAGCAGGACGGGCACGTTGGTGGCGAAGCCGGCGAGGATCGAGCCGGCCACGAAGACGACGATCGCCGTCTGCACCAGCAGCTTCTTGTTGAACAGGTCGGCGAGCTTGCCCCAGATCGGCGTCGAGGCGGCGTTGGCGAGCAGCGCGGTGGTGATGATCCACGCGAACTGGGTCTGGGTGCCGTTCAGGTCCGCGATGATCGTGGGGAGCGCAACCGCCACGATGGTGCTGCTGAGCAGCGCCGTGAAGAGGGCGGCGAGCAGGCCGGCGAGAGCCTCGAGGATCTCGCGGTGCGTCATGGTGGTCTCGGCGGCGCCGGGTCCGCTCGCCGAGGAGGGGGGACTGACAGCTGCGGCACTCACAGGCAGTTCCTTCCGGGGGGTTCGTGTACGGAAAGGGTGTGGTTCAGGTGCGCGAGCGCGTCGAGGGCGGATTCGGCTTGCGCCTGGTCCCAGCCGCCGAGCAGCTCGTGCAATCGGGAGGCGCGCCGGTCGCGGATCTCGCGCAGGGCTTTCTGCCCGGTCTCGGACACGCTGACGCGGTGGGCACGCCTGTCGTCCGGGTCACGGTGGCGGTCCACCATCCCCCGTTCGACGAGCTCCCCCAGCTGCCGGCTCAACGCGGACTGACTCATGCACAGCTCCGCGGCGAGTTCGGTGGGGCGGCACTCCCCCATTCGCCACAGGACGAACAGGACGCCGGTCAGCGCGTTGGGCAACGGGTCACCCGTCGAGTTGGCCAGGGTCGTGCGCAGCGTGCGACCGAACAGGAAGATCGCGTCGACGAGCGCGTGCGCGGTGTCGGGCTGGACAGCCACGGAACACCTCCGAATCGAAATTATTTGCTTGCGACACGCAACTATACATTTAGTTGCATGCCGCAAGCAACCGCGGAGGACGCGCGAGACGCCCTGAATCCGTGATCGGCCCGCTCAGCGGGTGAACAACGCCAGGCACTCCACGTGATGCGTCGACGGGAACGCCGCGTAGACGCGCAGCTCGGCCAGCTCGAACCCGTGCTCCCGGTACAGGCCGACATCCCGGCCGAACGACGCCGGATCGCATCCGACGTGCACGACGCGCTCCGGCCCGGCCGCCGCGACGGCCGCCACCACCTCGCGCCCGGCGCCGGCCCGAGGCGGATCGAGCACCACGACCTGCGGGGCGGGGAGATCCGGCAGCAGCCGTTCCACCCGGCCCGCATGGAACCGCACCTGCCCGAGATCCGAGAGCGCTTCCGCGCCGTCCTGCACCGCCCGGCGCGACAGTTCCACCGACTCGACCCGGCCACCGTGGCCGACCTGATCGGCCAGGACGGCCGCGAACACCCCGACACCGCCGTAGAGGTCCCACGCCGTCGCCCCCGGCGACGCCGCGGCCCACTCCCCCACGGTGTCCGAATAGGTCTGCGCCGCGCCGCGGTGTGCCTGCCAGAAGCCGGTCGCGGCCAGGTGCCAGTCCCGGCCGCCGACCCGCTCCACCGCCCGCCCCGAGCCCTCGATCACCTTCTCGGCGCGGGGCGCACCGGCCGCCGCGCGGCGGGCGGACGCTCCCCGCCGGCCCGGACTGCGACGTCCCGTGCGGGAGACCGGCGGCGGTGCGATCTCGACCACGTGCCGCGTCCCGTCCGCATCGAGGACCACCTGGACCTCGGAACCGGGCTGCCACACCCGCTCGGCCAGCCCCTCGTAGGCGCGCGCCTCGATCTGCGGACACGCCAGTTCGGTCTCCAGTTCGTGGCTCCGGTAGCGCCGATACCCCGCTCGCCCGGCGGCGTCGACGGCCAGCCGCACCCGGGTGCGCCAGCGGGTGCCGTTCGCCGCCCCGCCCGGCACCTCCTCGACGACCACCTCGCGCTCGATGCCGCCGAGACGGCGCAACTGCTCCGCGACCACCGCAGCCCCGAATGCCCGCTGGGCCGGCACCGTCGCGTGGGACAGGTCGCAGCACCCCGATCCGCCGGGACCGGCGATGGGACACACCCGCTCCACCCGGTCCGGCGACGCTTCGAGGATGTGGACGGCGTCGGCGCGACAGAACGAGCCGCCACGGTCCTCCGTGACCAGCGCGACGACGCGCTCCCCGGGCAGACCGTGCCGGACGAACACGACCCGCCCCTCGTGCCGGGCGACGCAGAAGCCCCCGTGCGCCGGGTTGCCCAGCGTCACCTCGAGCCGACGGCCGGACCAGTCGATGCTCACCGCTCCTCCTCCTCGAATCCCCGCCGCACCGATCCCGGCGCGGAGTCCAATCGTTCGCCGCGGGCATGGGCCGACGAGCTCAGCTGCCACGGGACGCTGGTGACCATGACACCGGGCTGGAACAGCAGCCGGCTCTTCAGCCGCAGCGCGCTCTGGTTGTGCAGGATCTGCTCCCACCAGTGACCCACCACGTACTCCGGGATGAACACGGTCACCACGTCGCGCGGCGAGTCCCGTCGCACCCGCCGGACGTATTCGAGGACGGGGCGGGTGATCTCCCGGTACGGCGACTCGACGACCTTGAGAGGGACGGTGATGTCGCTGCGTTCCCATTCGCGCACCAGCATCCGCGTGTCGGCCTCGTCGACGTTGACGGTGACCGCCTCGAGCGTGTCCGGCCGGGTGGCCCGCGCGTACGCCAGCGCCCGCAGGGTCGGCATGTGCAGCTTGGACACCAGCACGATCGAATGGGTGCGGCTGGGCAGCACACCGTCCCATTCGGTGTTCTCCAGTTCCTCGGCCACGCTGTCGTAGTGACGGTGGATGGCCTTCATCACACCGAAGATCGCGACCATCGCCACGATCGCGATCCACGCGCCCGCCGCGAACTTCGTCACCAGCACGATCACCAGGACGGATGCGGTCATGATCAGGCCGATCGTGTTGACGATCCGCGACCGTCGCATGCGGGCCCGCTGTTCGGGGTCGGTCTCGGACGCCAGATGCCGCGTCCAGTGCCGGATCATGCCGGTCTGACTGAGTGTGAACGAGACGAACACCCCGACGATGTAGAGCTGGATCAGCTTGGTGACCTCGGCATCGAAGGCCCACACGAAGACGATCGCCACGCCCGACAGGAACAGGATGCCGTTGCTGAACGCCAGCCGGTCGCCCCGGGTGTGCAGCTGCCGGGGCAGGTAGCGGTCCTGCGCCAGCACCGAGGCCAGCACCGGGAAGCCGTTGAACGCCGTGTTGGCGGCCAGCACCAGGATCAACGCGGTCACGATGGTGATCAGCAGGAACCCGAGCGGGAAGTCGTCGAAGACCGCGTGCGCGAGTTGCGCCACGAGCGTCTTCTGCTGGTAGCCCTCCGGGGCACCGCGCAACTGGGTCTCGGGATGTTCGGCGATGACCACCCCCAGCTTGTTCGCGAGCAGAATCATGCCGAGGAGCAGGACGATCGCGATCCCGCCGAGCATGAGCAGGGTCGTGGCGGCGTTGCGGGACTTCGGCTTGCGGAACGCGGGCACCCCGTTGCTGATCGCCTCGACGCCGGTCAGCGCGGCACACCCGGACGAGAACGCACGGGCCAGCAGGAACACGAACGCGATCCCGGCCAGATCCGACTGCTCGGCGACCAACTCGAACCCGGCCGACTCGGCCTTGACGTCGTCCCCGAACACGAAGACGCGCACCAGACCCCACCCGAGCATGACGATCATGCCGATCATGAAGGCGTAGGTCGGGACGGCGAACGCGGTGCCGGCTTCCCGCAGGCCACGCAGGTTGACCGCGGTCAGCACGACGATCGCGGAGATCGCGAACAGCACCTTGTGCTGCGCCACGAACGGCACCGCCGATCCGATGTTCGCCGCGGCCGAGGAGATCGACACCGCGACGGTGAGCACGTAGTCGACCATCAGGGCGCTGCCGACGGTCAATCCCGCGGTCGGACCGAGGTTCACGGTGGCAACCTCGTAGTCGCCGCCGCCGGAGGGGTACGCGTGCACGTTCTGCCGGTAGCTGGCGACGACGACGGCGAGGACGAGCGCCACCGCGACGCCGATCCACGGCGTGAACACGTACGCCGACAGACCCGCGACGGACAGGACGAGGAAGATCTCCTCCGGGGCGTACGCCACCGACGACAACGCGTCGGATGCGAACACCGGCAGGGCGATTCGCTTGGGTAGCAACGTGTGACCGAGCGTGTCGCTGCGGAACGGCCTACCCAACAACAACCGCTTCGTGGCGGTCGAGAGCTTGGACACTCGCAAAGCCTAAGCCGTCCCACCGGCCACCCGCCGGGCACCCGTGGCCGTGTCCGAAATGCACCTCTGCGGGGAGCCCGTTCGGCCGGCACCGCACGCCGGTCCTGCGCGGGCGGTACGGTTCGGTTCTGCGCGTCGCGATCGGGACGCGCGGCGACACGGAAAGAAGCGGAACGGAGCGAACGGTGTACGTGGTGGTCATGGGCTGTGGCCGGGTGGGTTCCTCCCTGGCCGCGGCGCTCGTCCGGCTGGGCAACGAGGTGGCCGTCATCGACCGCGACCCGAGCGCGTTCCTGCGGCTGGGTCCGGACTTTCCCGGGCACACGATCGTGGGTATGGGCTTCGACCGGGACGTGCTGGTGCGGTCCGGCATCGAGCGGGCCGACGCGTTCGCCGCCGTCTCCTCCGGGGACAACTCGAACATCATCTCCGCCCGTGTGGCCCGGGAGACCTTCGGCGTCGAGCGCGTCGTCGCCCGCATCTACGATGCCAAGCGCGCCGCGGTGTACGAGCGACTCGGGATCCCGACCGTCGCGACGGTGCCGTGGACGACCGACAGGTTCCTGCACAACCTCACCCATGAGAGCCAGACCGCCAAGTGGCGGGATCCGACCGGCACCGTCGCCGTCGCGGAGGTGTCGGTGCACGAGGACTGGATCGGCCGCAACGTCACCGAGTTCGAGGCCGCGACCCACTCGAGGGTCGCGTTCATCATCCGATTCGGCACCGGGGTCCTACCCGACCGCAAGACCGTGCTGCAGGCGGACGACCAGGTCTACATCGCGGCTGTCTCGGGCACCGTCGCCGAGGCGATCGCCCTCGCCGAACAGCCCCCCGCGGCCGACGACTGACCGTGCCGCGCCCGCAGGCGCAGCCGCAACACACGACCCGGAATCACCGAGAGGAACGCCGATGAAGGTGGCCATCGCGGGAGCGGGAGCCGTCGGGCGCTCCATCGCGCGCGAACTGATCCGCAACAACCACGAAGTGATGCTGCTCGAACGCAAGCTCGAGCACGTCGAGCCCGAATCCGTGCCCGACGCCAAGTGGGTGCACGCCGACGCGTGCGAGCTGAGCCTGCTCGAGGCCGCACAGCTCGAGCAGTACGACGTGGTGATCGCCGCCACCGGCGACGACAAGGCCAACCTGGTGCTGAGCCTGCTCGCCACCACCGAGTTCGGCGTCGCCCGCGTCGTCGCCCGCGTCAACGATCCGCGCAACGAGTGGCTGTTCGACGAGTCCTGGGGCGTCGACGTCGCCGTGTCCACGCCGCGCATGCTGGCGTCGCTGGTCGAGGAGGCCGTCTCGGTCGGCGACCTGGTGCGGCTGATGACGCTGCGCAAGGGCGCGAACCTGGTCGAGATCACGCTGCCGGACACCACCGTGCTGGCCGGCAAGCCGGTGCGCAAGCTGCAACTGCCCCGGGACGCGGCCCTGGTGACGATCCTGCGCGGCGGCCGGGTCATCGTCCCGCAGCCCGACGATCCGCTCGAAGGCGGCGACGAGCTGCTGTTCGTCGCCGCGGCCGAGGTGGAGCAGGAACTGCGGGCGGCCATCGGCCTCTAGCAGGTCAGCGCGCGTCCTGGTCGGGGCCGGCTTCGGCGGCCCGGCCCGGGCCGGTCTCGACGGGCTCGTCGACAGCCTCGGGCGCCGGCTCGACCAGCCGATCGGCGCGGCGGACCGCCCACAAGGTCACGAGCAACGCCACCGCGGTCAGCGGCCATCCCATACCGATCCGGGCCACGGCGAGCCAGCCGGTCCGGTCGGCGTCGTACAGCTCGTGTTGCACGAAGTAGCGGGCCGCGAACACCAGCGCCCACGCCGCGGTCGCGATGTCGTAGGCGCGCACGGCGACGCGATGCCGCCGCCAGGACGATCCCTGCCCGTTGAGCATGCCCCAGATGACGCCGACCAGGGGCCGCCGCACCAGGATGGACAGGACGAAACCGGCGGCATAGAGCAGGCTGGTGTAGATGCCGAAGAGGAAGTAGCCCTTGGCGTCGCCGGTGCGGTAGGCGATGAACGCACACACGCCCACGCCGAGGAGCCCCGAGACCGCGGGCTGGACGGGGGTGCGCTGGACGAGCCGCCACACGAGGATGACGGTGGCCACGGCGAGGGCCGCCCAGATCGCGGCGGTCAGGCCCCAGATGCTGTTGACCGGAACGAACACCAGCACGGGCACGGTCGAGTAGACCAACCCGCTGAGTCCACCGAGTTGTTCCAGGACCGTCTGCTGCTTGTCGCTCACTCCTACGAGGGTGCCACAGCCCCACGCGGGCGCGGGGCGGCGCCGGGCGCTGGGGCACCGGCGCTCGGGTCAGGCCCGCTCGCGCAGTTCGTAATACGGGTTGTAGATGACCTTCGAGCCGTCACGCTCGCCGACGCGCCCGCGCACCAGCAGGGTCTTGCCCGGCTCGATGCCCGGAATGCGGCGACGTCCGATCCATACGAGCTTGACGGCCTCGGTGCCGTCGAACAGTTCCGCCTCGACGGCGGCGCTGGCGGCCTTCGGGCACGCCTCGACACTGCGGAGACGACCGAACATGGTCACCTCTTCGCCGCGCGCACAGTCGCAGGCGCGGCGGGCACCCGTCGCCTGGGCGGTTTCGGCGATCTCCTCGGCGTCGAGTTGCTCGAGATCTTCCGTGAGCCGACGGGTGAGTCGGCGGAAGTAACCGGCTGCGGCGGGTGCCATAGCGTGCTCCTGAGAAGGGCGCGGCACGGATCGCGGGCCGCGCATGGGGCTTTCCTGAGGGCCACTGTAGACCTATCCGCACAGGGCAACCACTCGGGTTCCCACCTGCTCGGACGGGTCCGGCAGGATCGGACCATGCGCTCCGCGAACACGTCCCCCGAACACGCCGGGCCCAGCACTTTCGTCGCCGTCGTCCTGCCCGGGACGGGCTCCGACGCCCGCTTCGTGGAGCGGGCGTTCGGCGGTCCGCTCGCCGCTGCCGGAATACGCACCGTCGCGGTCGACCCGGACCCGGCACGCGTGGTCGGCAGCTACGTCGATGCACTCGAGCGCGCCGCCGCCGACGGTCCCGTGCTGGTGGGCGGGGTGTCGCTCGGGGCGGCCGTCGCGCTGCGGTGGGCGGCCGAGCACCCGGGGCGCACCGTCGGCGTGCTCGCAGCCCTGCCGGCGTGGACGGGCTCGCCGGAGGCCGCGCCGGCGGCGGCGAGCGCCCGTTGGACGGCCGGCGAGCTGCGCGCCCACGGGCTTGCTGCGGTCACCGCGGCGATGGTGGCGTCCAGCCCCGCCTGGCTCGGGGTCGAACTGGCCCGCTCCTGGCGGTCGCAGTGGCCGGGCCTGCCGGCGGCGCTCGACGAGGCGTCCCGCTACCGGGCGCCGGACCGGGACGAGCTGCGGACCGTCGAGGTGCCGGTCGGCATCGCCGCCGCCGTGGACGACCCGGTCCATCCCCTCGCGGTCGCGCAGGAATGGTGTGCGCACCTGAGGCGGGCCGCGCTGGGCACCGTCACCCTCGCCGGGATCGGCGCCGATCCCGCCGTGCTGGGAGCCACCTGTCTGGAGGCACTGCGCCGCGTCGGGGACTGACCCCGGCGGACCGGACCGTCAGAAGCCGAGCTGCTGCATCGCCGAACCCGACTCGCCGTGCCGCGGCCGGGGCGGCGCGGGCTGCTGGGGCGGCGCGGGCTGCTGCTGTTGCGCGGACTGCTGCGGCGGCAGGGGCTGCTGGGCCGCCGCCTGCTGGGCCGCCTGCTGGGCTGCCGCCTGCTGTTGCGCGGCGGCCAGTTGCTCCGCGAGGGCCTTCGGGAGCACCACCGGCAGCGGCGTCCGCACCGGATGCGGATCCTGGCCGCGCCGCACGACGGTCTCGGCGACGATGGCACGGGCCGTCTCCACCAGCGGCGAGTCGGCCGTCACCGAACCTGCCGGTCCGGCGACGACGCAGCGGATCATCCATCGGTAGCCGTCGACACCGAGGAAGCGCAGGTCCGCGTTCGGGGTGCTGCCCTGCAGCTCCCGGCCCCACGGTCCGCTTTCGATGCTCACCGTCGCGTTGTCGCGGCGCAGCGACTCGGCCAGCTCGGCGGCCACCTCCCGCCACTGCCCCGGGGACTTCGGTGCCGCGTACGCGGAGACCGTGATCCGGCCGTGCTGGGTCACCAGATGCACGGCCTGCGGTTGGCCGTTCGGTGCCATCTCCACCTGGATCTGCCCGCCCGGTGGCAGCGGGACGAGCACCGACCCGAGGTCGAGCCGGCTACCGACCGCGTCCTCGCCGATGTCGTCGATGTCGTAGGGACCGCCCTCGGCCGCCTGCACCTCGTCGTCCACGGGCGCGGAGTCGAAGTCGCCCTCGTCCGCGAGGCCCGGAGCCTCGGCGTCCCGGTTCTTCCGGCGTCGTCCGAACATGTCAGGAACCTTCCTTCACCAGACCGGCGTGCCCACCGCTCGACCCGTATCCTCCGGCGCCGCGGCTGGTGTCGTCGAGGGAGCCGACCTCGACGAAGTCGACGAGCTCGACCCTCTGCACGAGCAGTTGCGCGATGCGGTCACCACGACGCAGTTCGACCGCGCGGTCGGGGTCGTGGTTGATCAGGCACACCTTGATCTCCCCGCGGTAGCCCGCATCCACCGTCCCGGGAGTGTTGACCACGGAGAGCCCGTACTTCGCGGCCAGACCGGAGCGCGGATGGATCAGACCCACCGTGCCGACGGGCAGGGCCACCGCGATGCCGGTCCCCACCAGCGCTCGCCGCCCGGGCTCGATGGTCACGTCCACCGTGGTGCACAGGTCCACACCGGCGTCGCCGGCGTGTGCCCGCGCGGGCAAGGGAATCCCCGGGTCCAGGCGGAGCAGGGGGACGGCTGGAAGATCGGTCACGTGCACCGAGACTACTCTGATGGACGTGTCTCGAACCTCTCGACCCGATGCGGATGCGCAGCAGACGACCGGCGCACCGGTCTATTCCGAACGGATGTGGGTGCCGCTGTGGTGGTGGCCCCTCGGCCTGGGCGTCGCGGCGCTGCTGGCCGCGGAACTGCACATGGGGGCGCCCGGCCTGTACGCCTGGCTGCCGTACGTGCTGCTGTTGCCGTTCCCTGTCTGGGCGCTCGTGTGGCTGTCCCGGCTGCGGCTGGAGGTGACGGGCGGGGAGTTGATCGTCGGCCGGGCGCACCTGCCGCTCGAGGTGATCTCCCGCGGTGTCGTGGTGCCGGCGTCGGCGAAGAGCGCCGCCCTGGGGCGCCAGCTCGACCCGGCGGCGTACGTCCAGCACCGCCCGTGGATCGGGACGATGGTGCTCGTCGTGCTGGACGACCCGGACGACCCCACCCCCTACTGGCTGATCAGCACAAGGCGGCCGGCAGAGCTGCTGGCCGCCTTGGGGTGTGCCGACAAGACCGAACGCTGAACCGGGGGCGGCCGGTCAGCGCCGTCCCTCCGGGACTCAGGCCGCGCCGTCCCTCCGGGACTCAGGCCGCGCCGTCCCTCCGGGACTCAGGCCGCGCAGTCCCGGCAGATCATCACTCCGTTCTCGTCGCTCGCGAGCCGGCTGCGGTGGTGCACCAGGAAGCAGCTCGAGCAGGTGAACTCGTCGGCCTGCTTCGGCACCACCCGCACCGACAGCTCCTCGCCGGACAGATCCGCCCCGGGCAGCTCGAAGGACTCCGCGGTGTCCGACTCGTCGACGTCCACGACGGCGGACTGCGCCTCGTTGCGTCGCGCCTTCAGTTCTTCGAGTGAATCCTCCGACACATCATCGGTTTCGGTTCGCCTCGGTGCGTCGTAGTCAGTCGCCATTTCCTCTACCTCTAGTCCTCGTGCAGGTGCCCTGCCGAAGGACACTGTTCATGTCCTTCGGCCCGGGCAACGCCCGACCGTCTCCGGAAGTTCCCACCGGCCGTATCCGGGTCCCGGACACGACCCGGGCCTTCCGCTGTCGAAAGCCTCGCCGTCGCCTCTTTCGACGACCTGGGCCGCCGAACAATAGCGGAAGTACCCACGGAAGCCGTAACCGATACACCCGGTCCGGGGAATTGTCGGTCAATTGTCACCAACACCACAGCAACTCGAGACATTCCACCGGTCGCCCACCTTCCCGGACCCCACCGGGATGCCCTCTACAGTGGTCGCACACAACCCTTGGAGATGCGAGAGGCAGGGCGCCGTGGTTTCCCTGATCACCGAAGGCCGCGCGCGGGACGAACGCGGCCGGCCGTTCCCACGGCGCCGCGTCGTGCCCGCCGCGGCCCTGTTCGCGGTCCTGGCGACGATCGGGATCGTGGTGTGGACGTCGGTGTTCGCCGGCTCGGACCCGGTGTCCCGGACCGTGGCGTGCAACGCCCCGCCGACCGTCCCGTCGGAGCCCGGCGGACCCCAGCCGGCCCCCCTCGGCGAGGTGGTCGACCGTTCCGTCCTGCTCGACGTGGAGCCCGCTCCCCTGGCGGCGGCGCGGGTACGGGTGTTCAACGCCAACGGCGAACGTGGCCAGGCCACCCACGTGGCAACCCAGCTGGCCGAATACGGATTCGCGAGCGCACCGGATGTGCAGGCCGGCAACGACCCGGTCTACATCGACCAGAACATGCAGTGTCACGGCCAGATCAGGTTCGGGGCGGCCGGGACCGCGGCGGCGAGCACGGTGTGGCTGGTCGCGCCGTGCGCCGAACTCGTCCGCGACGACCGCGCCGACGACACCGTCGACCTGGCCCTGGGCACCTACTCCAAGGAGATCGCGCCCAACGCCGACGCCGAGGAGGTGCTGCAGTCGCTGCGGGAGGCGCCGGTGGGCGCGGCCGCTGCGCCGCTCGACATCGACCTGCTGGCCGCGGCCCGCGACGCCCGCTGCTGAGCGCGCCGCGGACCGTCAGGCCTGGATCGGCGCGTCGGCGCCGAGCGCGGCGAACAGGTCCGCGAGCTGTGTCGCGATGCCGGGCGCGGCGGCGACGGTGATCTCGCCGGCGTCGCCGGCTCCGGCCGGGAGTTGCACCCACGCGCCCGCCTCCGCGGCGATCAGCGCACCGGCCGCCCAGTCCCACGGTTGCAGGCCGTGTTCGTAATGGGCGTCGACGCGCCCCGACGCCACCATGCACAGATCCAGGGCGGCCGCACCGATGCGGCGGATGTCCCGCACCCTCGGCAGCAGCCCGGCCACCAGCGCGCCCTGCCGTTCGCGACGGTGCGGCGCGTAGGAGAAGCCCGTCGCGACGAGGGCGCGGGCGACGTCGTCGACCGGGTTGCAGCGCAGGCGCGTCACCGCTCCGCCGACGTCGGTGCGGGTGGCTCCGCGCCCGCGCGCGGCCGAGTAGACGTCCCCGGCGGCGACGTCGACCACCGCTCCCGCCACGGACCGCCCCCCGACCTGGGCCGCCACCGACACCGCGTAGGCCGGGATGCCGTAGACGAAGTTCACCGTGCCGTCGATGGGGTCGACGACCCAGCGGACGCCGCTCGATCCGGTGTGGGCGCCGCCCTCCTCCCCGAGGATCGCGTCGCCCGGCCGCAACCGGGTCAGCAGCCGACGGATCAGGTCCTCGGTCTCGGTGTCCGCCACCGTCACGGGGTCGGTGTCGGTGCTCTTCGTCCGCACCGCGCCGACGCGGTCGGTACCCGTGTCGGCGGGTGGGAACAGGTCGGGCCGCCGGGCGCGCACGTGACCGGCGGCCTCGGCCGCGACGGACACGGCGATCTCGCGCAGCAGGGCCGGGTCCGTGGTGACGTCGGGGGACAGCGTAGAGGGGCGGGAGTCCGGGGTGTCGGGCACCCGAGTATCCGAACACACTGTGCGGCACGGCACCACCCGCGCGGCGGCCACGTTCGGATTAGGGTGACGTCACGACAGCGGTCGCCCGCGGTGACTGTTCCGGTGACGAGAGGGAGCGCGAGATGACGCAGACGATGCACCCGGCCACGCCGGACCCGGACCTTCTCGGATTCGGTGTCGACGTCGGCGGCAGCGGCATCAAGGGCGGCGTCGTCGATCTGTCCACAGGCCGGTTGGTGGGCGAGCGCATCAAGATCCTGACCCCGCAGCCGTCCACCCCGCAGGCCGTCGCCGACACGGTCGCCCGGATCGTGGACGAGGCGCAGTGGACGGGACCGGTGGGGGTCACCCTGCCGAGCGTGGTGACGGGCGGCGTGGCGCGCACGGCCGCGAACATCGATCCGGCGTGGATCGGCACCGACGCCCGGACGTTGTTCTCGTCGGTTCTGGGCGACCGCCCGGTGAGTGTCCTGAACGACGCGGACGCCGCCGGCCTCGCCGAGGACCGCTTCGGCGCGGCCAAGGACGCGTCCGGGGTGGTCATCCTGCTCACGTTCGGGACCGGGATCGGCTCGGCGGTATTGCACAACGGCGATCTGCTGCCGAACACCGAGTTCGGGCACATGGAGATCGACGGGATGGAGGCCGAGCACCGCGCGGCGTCGTCGGTCAAGGAGAACAACGAGTGGACGTACAAGCGGTGGGCGAAGGAGGTCTCGCTGGTGCTGTCGCGGTTCGAGGCCCTGTTGTGGCCCGACCTGTTCATCGCCGGTGGCGGGATCAGCCGCAAGCACGAGAAGTGGATCCCGTTGCTGACCAACCGCACACCCGTCGTTCCGGCCGCATTGCGCAACGCGGCCGGCATCATCGGGGCCGCCTATGCTGCGAAAACAGGTGTACTCCCCTGAGTCCTGCACATCGCGCGTGGCGGCGATCGTTACAATGGTGCACAGCCGGCTGCGAACCGGCCTGATCCCGACAGACCTCTCCGCCGGAACCACTCTGGCGCGACGCCGCACTACCTCGTCACGAAAGGGCGTACGTGGCAGCCACCGAAATCCACACGGCTGATTCCCCGAACGAATCGGCAGCCTCCGCGGACGCCGCGGATACCACGACCGGTACCGCACCCGCCACGAAGCGGCCGGCGAAGAAGGCCGCGGCCAAGAAGGCCCCGGCGAAGAAGGCGGCCGCCAAGAAGGCCCCGGCCAAGAAGGCCGCCGCCAAGAAGACCACGGCGAAGAAGGCCGCCGCCAAGAAGGCGGGCAAGCCTGCCGGCGACGAGTTCGAGGGCGAGGAAGCCGAGCTCGAGGATCTCGACGTCGCCGAGGCCGACCTCGAAGGTGCCGAGGACGTGGTCGTGGAGGTGACGGAAGCCGACGACGAGCCCAGCGACAAGGACAAGGCGTCGGGCGACTTCGTCTGGGACGAGGAGGAGTCGGAGGCGCTGCGGCAGGCCCGCAAGGACGCCGAGCTGACCGCCTCCGCCGACTCGGTGCGCGCCTACCTCAAGCAGATCGGCAAGGTCGCGCTGCTCAACGCCGAGGAGGAGGTCGAGCTCGCCAAGCGCATCGAAGCCGGCCTGTACGCCACCTACCGGCTGCAGGAGTACGCCGACAAGGGCGAGAAGCTGCCGGTCGCGCAGCGCCGCGACCTGAACTGGATCTGCCGCGACGGCAACCGCGCCAAGAACCACCTGCTCGAGGCCAACCTGCGTCTCGTCGTCTCGCTCGCCAAGCGCTACACCGGCCGTGGCATGGCATTCCTGGATCTGATCCAGGAGGGCAACCTCGGTCTGATCCGTGCGGTGGAGAAGTTCGACTACACGAAGGGTTACAAGTTCTCCACGTATGCCACGTGGTGGATCCGCCAGGCGATCACCCGCGCGATGGCCGATCAGGCCCGCACCATCCGCATCCCGGTGCACATGGTCGAGGTGATCAACAAGCTCGGCCGCATCCAGCGCGAGCTGCTCCAGGACCTCGGGCGCGAGCCCACCCCGGAGGAACTGGCCAAGGAGATGGACATCACGCCGGAGAAGGTGCTGGAGATCCAGCAGTACGCGCGTGAGCCGATCTCCCTCGACCAGACCATCGGCGACGAGGGCGACAGCCAGCTCGGCGACTTCATCGAGGACAGCGAGGCCGTGGTCGCCGTCGACGCGGTGTCGTTCACGCTGCTGCAGGACCAGCTGCAGTCGGTGCTCGAGACCCTGTCCGAGCGCGAGGCCGGCGTCGTCCGGCTGCGGTTCGGCCTGACCGACGGTCAGCCCCGGACCCTCGACGAGATCGGGCAGGTCTACGGGGTCACCCGCGAACGGATCCGGCAGATCGAGTCGAAGACCATGTCGAAGCTGCGGCACCCGTCGCGGTCGCAGGTGCTGCGCGACTACCTCGACTGAGGATCGACGTCTAGAACTCTTCCGCTTCACGGCGATCGGCCGTCGGCTCCGCAGCCGACGGCCGTTCGCGTAGCCGGGGCACCACGGTGCGGGTGACGGGCTCGACGATCCGTGCCGCGACGGGTCCGAGCACCGCCGTGATCAGCACGTACGCCGAGGCGAGGGCGGCGAGCTCGGCGTCCACCTGGCCGGAGGTGACGGCCAGTCCGGCGATGACGATGGAGAACTCGCCGCGGGCGATGAGTGCGGCGCCCGCGCGAGCCCGGCCCATGGTGCCGATGCCGTGCCGGCGGGCCGCCCACCAGCCGGTGGCGATCTTCGTCAGCGCCGTGACGACGGCGAGCAGCACCGCCCACCCCAGCACCGGGGGGATCGCGGTCGGATCGGTGTTGAGGCCGAAGAACACGAAGAAGATCGCCGCGAACAGGTCCCGCAGGGGCTCGAGGACGCGAGCCGCATTGTGGGCGGTCGACCCCGAGATCGCGATGCCGAGCAGGAACGCACCGACCGCCGCCGACACCTGCATCGCCGAGCTGACGCCCGCGACGAGGAGCGCGGCCCCGAGCAGCTTGAGCAGCAGCGTCTCGCTGTCCGGGCTGTCGAGCACCGCGGAGACGTAACGCCCGTACCGCAGCACCAGCACGAGCACGATCGTGACCAGGCCCAGGGCGATCGCGACGGCCTCGAGTCCACCGATCAGGCTGACCCCGGCGAGCACCGCGGTCAGGATCGGCAGGTACACCGCCATCGCGAGGTCCTCGAAGACGAGGATCGACAGCACCACGGGAGTCTCCCGGTTACCCAGACGGCCGAGGTCGGTCAGCGTCTTGGCGATGATGCCCGAGGACGAGATGTAGGTGATGCCCCCGAGGACGAACGCCCCCGTCGCACCCCAACCGAGCAGCAGCGCGATCGCCGCCCCCGGCGCGGCGTTGAGCACGAGATCGAGCAGACCCGCCGCGCGGGAACGTTTGAGCCCGGTCATGAGCTCGGAGGCCGTGTACTCCAGCCCGAGAAGCAGCAGGAGCAGGACCACGCCGATCTCACTGGCGACGTGACTGAATTCGCTGATGTCGCCGAGCTGGACGAAGCCGCCGGTGCCGAACGCCAGACCGCCGAGGAGGTAGAACGGGATCGGCGACATGGCGAATCGCGCGGCGACCCGTCCGAGCACCCCCAGGGCGAAGAACACCGCCCCCAGTTCGATCAGGGCGAGCGTGGTCGAGTTCATCCGTCAGCCGTTGCGCAGGATCCTGGCCGCGGCGTCCAGCCCGTCGGCGGTGCCGACGGCGACGAGGATGTCTCCCCCGGTGAGCACGAAGTCCGGTCCCGGCGACGGCGTCACCTGCCCCGCGCGCATCACCGCGACGACGGACACGCCCGTGCGGGTCCGCATCGCCGTGTCCCCGAGCACCGCCCCGTCGAAGCGGGAGCCGTCGTGGATGTGCAGCTGCCGGGTGATGATCCCGGGCAGCTCCCGGTGGTCCTCCTGGAGCTGGGCGACGAGCTGGGGCGCGCCGAGCAGGTTGCTCAGTGTGGCCGCCTCCTCGACGGTCAGCGGCAGCGAGGCGGCGCAGGCGTCGGGATCGTCCGCCTTCGAGATGATCAGGTCCGAATGGCCGTCCCGATGCGTGATGACCCCGATCCGACGACCCGACGCCAGCTCGAAGTCCTTGCGCACACCGATCCCGGGAAGAGGCGTCACTTCGACGTTCATGCCGCCAGAGTAGGGCTCACGGCGGACACGGGTGACGGCGCACCGTCAGAGATGTCCGAACCGTCCGTTTTCGTCGGGGAGGTAGTCGACGACTGCGGTGACCGCGGCAACGGGGAGGGGGCCGTAGAGGTGCGGGAACGCCATCCCCGCCGGATCACCCGGCACGCCCGGCTCGAACCGCACCTCGTCCGCGAGCCGGGCCGGGTCGATGTGCAACAGCACCAGGTCCGTGCGGCCGGCGAACAACCGGTTCGCCGGCAGGTGCACCTGTTCCGGGGCCGACAGGTGCACGAACCCCTGCGCGGCGAGCGACTCGGGGGTCAACGCCCCGCTGTGCTGCGCCCGCTCCCAGTCGGCCCGCGCGCAGATGTGTACCAGCCGATCCGTCACCGCGACCCCTCTCGACGACCGTTCCGGGCCCGCGACGGCGCCGAGGGCTCTGCGCTGTGAGCGAACACCCGCAGCCGCGAAACCGCACGTCGTCGGCATTCGGCCGGTTCCGGGGTGAAACGCGACACCATTTCCGGAGGATTGGAACAACGCATGAACGGGAATCGTCTGACACAGTAGATCCACCGCGCCGGCCCGGTGCGGCGGACCAGACCCCAGGCAACCGACGACAGTGGTGGCCAGTTTGGAGGAGTCATGCCCGGAACGTTGACCAGCCCGAAGTTGACCGCCGCAGACCGCTGCGATCGGTGCAGTGCAGCCGCTCGCGTCCGTGCCGTCCTTGCCACCGGTGGCGAGCTGCTCTTCTGCGGCCACCACGCCAAGGAGCACACCGACCGGCTGCGTGAACTCGGCGCCACGATCGTGACCGAGTCCGACGCCGAAGCCGCCGTCTGATCCACCGTTCCGGAGCCGACCGACTCCGAGACCCGACCCGAAACGGGCGACCACCGCGAGTGGTCGCCCGTTTCGCCGTTCCGGGAGTGTGCCGTCGGCCGGTTCACCGTCGGCCGGCTCACCACTGACGCAGCAGGGCGATGCGGTCGCCGAGCTGCTCGGCGGTGGCGATCGCGGTCGGCGGGCCGCCGCACTGCCGCCGCAGCTCCCCGTGGATGACCCCGTGCGGCTTGCCGGTGCGGTGGTGGTGCATGGCGACGAGCGAGTTCAGTTCCTTGCGCAGCCGGGCCAGCGAGTCGGCGGTCGCCACCCGCTCGGCCACCTGCGGCGGCGGGACGGGGGTGGGCGGGGAGGCCGGCTTGTCCAGCTGCTCCTGCTGGCGGCGGCGCAGCAGCGCCCGCATCTGTTCGGCGTCGAGCAGCCCGGGAAGCCCCAGGTAGTCGGCTTCCTCCTCGCTGCCGGCGAACGTCGCCGTGCCGAACGAGGAGCCGTCGTAGATCACCTGGTCGAGCTCGGCGTCGGCGCCGAGCGCGGTGAAGGCCTTCTCCTCCTCGCCGGGTTCGTCCTTGCGCCGGTTGGCGTCGGCGAGCAGGTCGTCGTCGAAGCCCTCCTTCTCGCGGTGGGGCTTGCCGAGCACGTGGTCCCGTTGGGCCTCGAGCTGGCTGGCGAGATCGAGCAGCACCGGCACGGACGGCAGGAACACGCTCGCGGTCTCGCCCTTGCGGCGCGATCGCACGAACCGGCCGATGGCCTGGGCGAAGAACAGCGGCGTCGACGCGCTGGTGGCGTACACGCCCACCGCGAGCCGCGGCACGTCGACGCCTTCGGACACCATTCGCACCGCCACCATCCAGCGCTGGGTGCTCGCATCGAACTCCGAGATGCGTCCGGAGGCCGTCGGGTCGTCGGACAGGACGAGTGCGGGCGCCTCGCCGGTGAGCTGCTCGAGGATCCTGGCATACGCGCGGGCCACCGTCTGGTCGCTGGCGATGACCAATCCGCCCGCGTCGGGCATCCCGCCCTGGCGCAGCTGCTCGAGCCGCGTGTTGGCGGCGGTGAGGACGGCCGGGATCCAGTCGCCGGCGGGATCGAGCGCGGTCCGCCACGCCCGGGCGGTCTGCTCGGCGCTGAGCGGCTCGCCGAGCCGCGCCGAGTACTCCTCCCCCGCGCTGTTGCGCCACCGGGCTTCACCGGAGTAGGCGAGGAACACCACCGGGCGCACGACGCCGTCGGCGAGCGCGTCGGCGTAGCCGTACGCGTGGTCGGCCCTGGACTGCATGAGACCGTCGGCGTTCGGTTCGTACACCACGAACGGGATGGCGCTGTCGTCGCTGCGGAACGGTGTTCCGGTCAGGGCGAGGCGGCGGGTGGCGTCGCCGAACGCCTCCCGGATGCCCTCGCCCCAGCTCTTGGCGTCGCCGCCGTGGTGGATCTCGTCGAGGATCACCAGGGTGCGGCGCGCCTCGGTGCGGACCCGATGCTTGAACGGATGCGAGGCGACCTGTGCATAGGTCACCACGACGCCGTGGAAGTCGCTCGACGTCTGGCCCGTGGAGTTGGTGAAGTTCGAGTCCAGCGCGATGCCGGAGCGGGCGGCCGAGGCGGCCCACTGGTGTTTGAGGTGCTCGGTCGGGGCGACGACCGTCACCTGGTCGACGGTGCGGTCGCGCAGCAGCTCGCTCGCGACGCGCAGCGCGAACGTGGTCTTACCGGCGCCCGGGGTCGCGACGGCGAGGAAATCCCGCGGACCCGTCGCGAGGTACTTCGTGAGGGCCCGGCGCTGCCAGGCGCGCAGCTGTCCGGCGGGGGCGGAGGACGCTGTTCCGAGGGTCTCGGTGCTCACCGGCTACTCGTGCTCCTTCTCCGGTCGTGCAGGTGGTTTCGCTCTACGGCGACGTCGCCGGGCGGCGAACGGGCACCGCCGTGCGGTCGCCGGGCGGGCGACGGCCGTCGAGCAGCCTATCCCGGCCCGCGAGCCCGGCCCGCATCCGAACCGCCGTCCGTGACGCGGGCGACAGGAGACGATCATGACAGAATTCGCGGTCCCGTCGGCCCGCCGCCGCGCACCGCGGCGTGTCGTCAGGAATGCTGGAAGTACCCATGAGCGAGATATCCCCACCGGCCGGATCCACCGCCGCATCGAGCCCGCGACGGCGGCCGGTGCATCGCGGCCTGCAGGTGATCGCCCGCACGGCGACCAAGGCGTGGGACGACTCCATCTTCAGCAAGGCCGCAGCCGCCGCCTTCTGGCAGACGCTGTCGCTGCCCCCGCTGCTGCTGGGCCTGCTGGGCAGTCTCGGGTACGTGGCCGGGTGGTTCGGGCCGGACACGGTGGAGATCATCCAGTCCAAGATCGTCACGTTCAGCCGCACGATGTTCAGCGAGAGCGTCGTCGACGACATCATCGGGCCCACGGTGCAGGACGTGCTGCTGCGGGGACGCGCCGACGTGATGTCCCTCGGGTTCCTGCTGTCGCTCTGGGCGGGTTCGTCGGCGATCTCGACGTTCGTGGACTCGATCGACGAGGCACACGACCAGCACGATCACCGGCATCCCGTCTGGCAGCGGTTCTTCGCGCTGCTGCTGTACGTGGTGTTCCTCGTGCTGGCGGTGTTCACGCTGCCACTCGTCGCGCTCGGGCCGACCATGATCGGACGCGCGCTGCCAGCGGCGTGGTACGACCTCGGCACCCGGCTGCTGGACACGTTCTACTACCCCGGCGTGGGACTGCTGCTGCTCGTGGGCCTGACGACGCTGTACAAGGTGGCGCTGCCGAGATCGCTGCCGTGGCATCGGCTGCTGGGCGGCGCGATCCTCGCGGGCACGTTCTTCATGGCGTCGAGCGCGGGACTGCGCTGGTATCTGCGGTGGGTCTCCGGGACCGGCTACACCTACGGCGCGCTCGCCACCCCGATCGCGTTCCTGCTGTTCACCTTCTTCCTCGGCTTCGCCGTCGTGCTGGGTGCCGAGTTCAACGCGACCGTGCAGGAGTTCTGGCCCGCCCGCGAGACCCGCATCGAGCAGATGCGCCGGTGGCTGGCCGAACGGGCCGCCGCGGCGCCCTCGCCGGCGGCGGCGGCAGTGACCGGCCTGACCCGGCGGCTCGGGACGGCGCCGATCCCGATCCGGCTACCGGACATCATGAGGCCGGACCAGCGGGAACCGGAGTCGTGCCCCGTGGACGCTCCGCACCCGCGCGCAGCGGAGAAGGCCGCCGGCGAACACGCCCCGGCGGCTCCGGACGAGACCGTCGATCAGTCGCCCCTGCGCAGGCCCTCGTAGACCTTCTTGCACTCCGGGCACACCGGTGACCCCGGTTTCGGGGAGCGCGTCACCGGGAAGACCTCGCCGCACAGCGCGACGACGTGGGTGCCCATGACCGCGCTCTCGGCGATCTTGTCCTTCTTGACGTAGTGGAAGAACTTGGGAGTGTCGTCGTCGGTGGTTTCGTCGGTGGTGGTATCCGGCCGTTCCTTGATGTCGGTGCTCACCGTTACATGATGCCGCACCCCCGGTGCAGATGCGCATGTGCATTCCGCGCGCGCGAGTGGGACAGTAGAGGGATGTCGAGAACTCCGGGTTTCAATGGGGACTACGACGACGGGTCACCCGAGAAACCGGTTCTGATCACCGAGGCGGCGTTGTCGCTGGAGGACCAGCACCGTGCGCGGGTCCGCAAGTACCTCACGCTCATGTCCTTCCGCATCCCCGCCATGATCCTTGCCGCCCTCGCCTACGCGGCGTTCGCCAATCCCTGGCTCTCGGTGGGCATCCTCGCCCTGTCCGTCCCGTTGCCGTGGGTGGCGGTGCTCATCGCCAACGATCGGCCACCGCGGTCGAAGGACGAGCCCAGCCGCTGGGACGGCCGCGGGGACGGGACCACCGCCCTGGAGGGCCCGCAGCCCCGCATCATCGAGGGCTGACCCGGCTCCCCGGTCCCCGGCGACGCGGCCTCGGGGTGCTGCCAGAATGCGGGGGTGGACCGCGACCTGCTGCTTTCGATCTGCCCCCCGTTGCGCACGGCGCTGACGCGCGCCCGGTTCGACACCGACACGCTGCTCGAGCTGCTCGGCCCCGACGCGCACGCCGCGCTCGGCCGGGGCGAGCCCGTGCCGGTGCGGCGGGCCGCGACGGGCGGTGGTGATCTCGGCACCCTCGTGCGCCTGTTCCTGGTGTGCGACACGCTGCCTGCTGCGGAGGTGGCCGCGGCGCTCGCCCCGGTCGACGTGGCGACGGCGCTCGCGGCCGGGCTGCTCGAACGCGACGGCGACGGCGTGCGCGCGGCGCTGGATCTGCGACCGCTCGACGCCGGCACCGGCACCCGCTGGATGCTGTCGGACCTCGACGGGGCGATGCGCCCCCGGCCCACCCGCGAGGACCACGTGCTCGGGGTCGGGCACGCCTCGCTGTCGCTGCTGCAGGCCATGCCCACCGACCCGGTCGGCTCGGTGCTGGACCTGGGCACCGGCTGCGGCGTACAGGCCGTGCGCGCCACCGACTTCGCCGGCACCGTCACCGCCACCGACGTCAACCCGCGGGCACTGGATCTGGCCGCCGCCACGGCCGCGCTCAACGAGGTCGAGGTCGAACTGCTCGAGGGATCGTGGTTCGAGCCGGTGGCCGGCCGCCGCTTCGACCGGATCATCGCGAACCCACCGTTCGTGGTGAGCACCGGACGGGTCGAGCACACCTACCGGGACTCGGGCCTGGACCTCGACGGCGCGAGCGAGCTGATGGTCTCCCGCGCCGCCGAGCACCTGAACCCGGGTGGGACCGCGGCGATGCTGGCCTCGTGGGTGCACGTCGAGGACGAGGACTGGCGACGCCGGATCGCCTCCTGGCTGCCCGCCCACGGGGTCGATGCGTGGATCGTGCAGCGCGACGTCGCCGACCCGGCCCTCTACGTGGGGACGTGGCTGCGTGACGGCGACGCCGACCCGCGGGATCCGGCGGTGGCGGCGCGCGCCGAGGCCTGGCTGGACCACTTCGAGCGGCACCGGGTCGAGGGCATCGGCTTCGGGTTCGTTTACCTGCGGCGCACCGACGCGCCCAGCGACGTGCTCGCCGAGGACCTGCGGCACGGCTTCACCGACCCGCTCGGGGCGGAGGCCGTCGGCTACTTCGAGCGGCTGGCGTGGTTGCGCGACCACGATGTCCTCGAGGCGCGGTTCGTCGTCCGGCCCGACACCGCCCTGGAGCGCGTGTACCTGCCGGGTGCGGACGGCTGGCGGCAGGTGGTGACGCGCGTGCACCGCGGCGGCGGCCCGAACTGGCAGCACGAGGTGGACGATCCCGCGGCGGCCCTGCTGGCGGGGATGCGGGCCGACGGCCTGCCGCTGTCGGAGCTGGTGGCGCTGCTCGCCGCCGCGCACGACGAGGACGAGCAGGCGCTGGCCGGGCAGGCGGTCCCCCTGGTGCAGGCGCTCGTCCGGCACGGACTCGTCGAACCCGTCCGGTAGGGCGGCCCGGCGGGCCGGAAAGTTACCCGCCGGTTCCCCCGGTGGTGTGTTCTCAGCAACTTCTCAGGACCTGTTCGCCATATACGCAGGTCAGGGCGGTTCCCACGGAGGAACCCCGGGAACTTTCCCAGGGGTCCTGCGCGTTGAACGCATCGAGACACCACCGATGAGGAGGCACGTCATGGCACGCCCCGATACCACCGCCCGCGTCGATTCCGACCTCGACAGCCAGAGCCCGGCCGCGGACCTGGTCCGCGTCTATCTGAACGGGATCGGCCGCACGGCCCTGCTGAGCGCTGCGGACGAGGTGGAACTGGCCAAGCGGATCGAGGCCGGCCTGTACGCCCAGCATCTGCTGGAGACCAAGAAGCGGCTCACCGCCGCGAAGAAGCGCGACCTGGCGATCGTCGTGCGTGACGGTCAGGCCGCCCGCAGTCACCTGCTCGAGGCGAATCTGCGTCTGGTCGTGTCCCTGGCCAAGCGCTACACCGGCCGCGGCATGCCCCTGCTGGACCTGATCCAGGAGGGCAACCTCGGCCTGATCCGCGCCATGGAGAAGTTCGACTACGCCAAGGGCTTCAAGTTCTCGACCTACGCCACCTGGTGGATCCGGCAGGCCATCACCCGCGGCATGGCCGACCAGAGCCGCACGATCCGGCTCCCCGTCCACCTCGTCGAGCAGGTCAACAAGCTGGCCCGGATCAAGCGGGAACTGCATCAGCAGCTCGGCCGGGAGGCGACCGACGAGGAACTGTCCGCGGAGTCCGGTATCCCGGTCGAGAAGATCGGCGACCTGCTGGACCACAGCCGCGACCCGGTGAGCCTGGACATGCCGGTCGGCAACGACGAGGAGGCCCCGCTCGGCGACTTCATCGAGGATGCCGAGGCGACGTCCGCGGAGAACGCGGTGATCGCCGGGTTGCTGCACAGCGACGTGCGCAGCGTCCTGGCCACCCTGGACGAGCGCGAGCAGCAGGTGATCCGGCTGCGCTACGGCCTCGACGACGGCCAGCCCCGCACCCTCGACCAGATCGGCAAGCTGTTCGGCCTCTCCCGTGAGCGGGTCCGCCAGATCGAGCGGGAAGTGATGGGCAAGCTCCGCGAGGGCGATCGCGCCGAACGCCTCCGCGCCTACGCCAGCTGACCGGGCAGTCGGCCGGACGATCCCCGAGAACCGGGCTGGGTTCTCGGGGATCTTCGCGTCCGCGGACCGCCGCGGCCGTCAGCGCAGCCGCCGCGGCCGTCAGCGCAGCCGGCGGGGGCCGAGGTCAGCGCAGCCGGCGGGGGCCGAGGTCAGCGCAGCCGGCGGGGGCCGAGGTCAGCGCAGCCGGCGGGGGCCGAGGTCTAGGGGGTGCGGCTCGGGGCCGATCCGCAGGTGCGCGTCGGTGATCTCCGCGCCCGTGGGAGACGCGAGGACCGGTTCGCACGCGATCTCCCGCACCTCCGGCAGATCGTCGGCGAGAGCGGAGATGCGCTGGACCAGGTCGACGAGCGCGGCCTTGCTGACCGGCTCGGTGTTGCGGTATCCGGACAGCAGCGGCGCCGCCTTGGGTGCGTCTATCAGCTCGACCGCCTCGTCCTCGGTGACCGGTAGGACCCGGAAAGCGCGGTCGCCGAGCAGGTCGGAGATGACCCCGGCGAGACCGAACGAGATCAGCGACCCGAACGACGGGTCGTCCTGCACCTGCACGACGCAACCGATGCCCTTGGTGGCCATCTTCTGCACGTGCAGCAACGGCTCCCCGGAGACCGCGGCGAGGTCACGGTACGCGATCCGCACCGCCTCGGGCCCGAGCAGATCCAGCCGCACCCCGCTCAGGTCCGGCCGGTGCCGCCAGTGGGCGCCGGTCGCCTTCACCGCGACGGGGAACCCGATCTCCTCCGCGGCGGCGACGGCCTCGTCGGCCGTGGTCACCGCCCGGAACTCGGCGATGTGCACGCCGTAGCACGCGAGCAGCAGCGCCGCCTCGGTGTCCGAGAGCCAGCGTCCCTCCGGCGACGTCGCCAGCCACCCTTCGACCAGGGTGCGGGCCTTGTCGGCTTCGATGCCCGCCGGACGGACGACCTGGGACGCCGGACGGCTGCGCCACTTGGCGTACCGCCACGCCCGGGCCAGCGCGAGCGCCGCCCGCTCGGGCCCCGGATACGACGGCACCGAACCCCGGGTGGGGTGGCCGTCCGGTCCGCGCACGGCGAGCACGTCGGGCAGGCCCTCGGTGGCGAGGAACGTCGTCAGCACCGGCTTGTCGGTGCCGGCGACGGCGTCGCGCAGGGCCTGCGCGTACGGCTCGACCGTCACGGCGACCGGGGGCACGAACACCGCGATCACCGCGTCGACATCGGCCGCCTCGAGCGCGTGGGCGACGGCTGCCGCGAACTGTTCCGGCGAGGCCGCCGCCCCCAGATCGACGGGTTCACCGACGTGCAGGCCCTCGCTGCGGGCGGCGTCGACGGCGAGCACGCCGAGGGCCGTGGAGTTGCCCACCACCGCGACGCGGGGGCCGGCGGGCAGCGGCTGGTAGCCGAACAACAGGGCGGAGTCGAACAACTGCGCGATCGAACCCACCTGCACGACGCCGGCCTGCTCGAACAGGTCCCGCACGATGGTGTCGTCCATCTCCCCCGTGCGGGCCGCGAGGACCGGGGGCACGGCGTGGCGGCCGCTCTTGACGGCGACGATCGGCTTGCTACGGGCCACGCGCCGCGCGATACGCGAGAACTTGCGCGGATTGCCGAAGCTCTCGAGATACAGCAGCACCACCTCGGTGGCCGGATCGGTGTCCCAGTACTGCAGCAGGTCGTTGCCCGACAGGTCGGCGCGGTTGCCGGCAGAGACGAACGAGGACAGGCCGACGCCGGTCTTGGCCGCCTCGTCGAGGATCGCGATGCCCAGCGCGCCGGACTGGCAGAAGAAGCCGACGTTGCCGGCCGCGGGCAGCACGGGCGCGAGGGTGGCGTTGAGGCGGATCTCCGGATCGTTGTTGGCGACGCCGAGCGCGTTCGGCCCGATCAGCCGCATGCCGTGCGCCCGGGCCGCGTGGGCGAGGCGGCGTTCCGCGACCCGGCCCTCCGGACCGGTCTCGCCGAAGCCGGACGACACGACGAGCAACGCCTTGACGCCCTTGGCGAGGCAGTCGTCGAGCACCGCGTCGATGGCGTCGGCCGGGACCGCCGCGATCGCGAGGTCGATGTCGTCGGGGATGTCACGGACGGTCGGATAGGCCCGCACGCCACGCACCGAGCGGTGCTCGGCGTTGACCGGATAGACCGGGCCGGTGAAGCCGCTGCGCAGCATGTTGACCAGGACCGCGTTGCCGACCTTGCGGCTGTCGGTGGACGCGCCGATGACGGCGGCACTGCCCGGGCTGAGCAGGTTGCGGACGCTGCGGGCCTCGGCGGCGCGTTCGCGGGCGTTGCGCACCGACACCAGCGCCTCGGTGGGGTCGATGGCGAACTCGAGTCGCACCACGCCGCCCTCGAAACTGCGGCTGACCTGGTAGCCGGCCTCCCGGAACACGGTCACCATGTTGCGGTTCTCGGCCAGCACCTCCGCGACGAAGGTGTGGAGGCCGTTCTCGGCGGCGGCCCCGGCGAGGTGCTCGAGCAGGATCGGACCGAGGCCGCGGCCCTGGTGCGCGTCGGCGACGGTGAATGCGACCTCGGCGGACAGGCCGTCGCCCTCGGGCAGACCCTCGTAGCGGCCGACCGCGATGATCTCCCCGCCGAGCAGGGCCACGAACGCGACCCGCCGGTGGTGGTCGACGACGGTGAAGTTGAACAGGTCCCGTTTCGACATCGTCGGGTAGGGGCCGAAGTAGCGGAGATAGCGGGTGCGCTCGGAGAGTTTGCTGTGGAAGTCCACGAGCAGGTCCGCGTCCTCGGGGACGATGGGCCGCAGGTGCACGGCCTTGCCGTCGGCGGCGAGGACGTCCGCCACCCAGTGCTTGGGGTAGTTGCGGGCGACGGCGAGTGCGCGCTCGCGGGCGGCCTCCTTCTCCGCCTGTGCGCGGGCGGCGGCATCGACCGGCTCGCCGGCGGCGGCATCGACCGGCTCGCCGGCGGCGGCATCGACCGGCCCGCCGGCGGCGGCGTCGCCGTCGGGGGTCTGCCCCGCGGTGACCGCGGGGCCGTGGGCCGTGTTCTCGGATTCAGTCACGCGGGTCCTCCGGGTCCAGGCCGAGCAGCGGGAAGCAGGCCCGGCGGGTGGCGACGATGGCCGAGTCGACGCGGCTGAGGGCACGATCGAACGATGCGACGCCGGTCTCGGGGGTACCGCCGGGGCCGTCCCACGGCAGATACGCCACGTCGCCGCCCTCCCCCATCACGGTCGGCAGATCGACCCCCGGCGCCATCGCGGCGACCCGCTCGCGCCACTCGTCGGGGATCGGGGTGGCGGGGTCGATCTCGCGGTCGAGTACGGCTGCGATCAGGTGGGTCCAGGATCTCGGCACCACCCGCACCAGCCCGTAGCCGCCTCCGCCCACCGCGAGCCACCGGCCCTCGCAGTGCCGGTCCGCGAGCTCGCGCATGGCGAGATACGCCGCGCGCTGGCCGTCGACGGTCAACGAGAGGTCGGCCAGCGGATCCTCCCGGTGGCTGTCGGCACCGCACTGGCTGATGATGATCTGCGGCCGGAACGTCGCGACCGCGGCGGGGACGACGGCGTGGAATGCGCGCAGCCACAGCGCGTCGACGGTGCCGGGCAGGACCGGCAGGTTGATCGCGGTCCCCTCGGCGGCGCCGGTGCCGACCTCGCTGGACCAGCCGGTGTTCGGCCACAGCGTCGCGGGGTGCTGGTGGATGGAGACGGTGAGCACCCGGGGATCGCTCAGGAAGGCGTGCTGCACCCCGTCGCCGTGGTGGGCGTCGACGTCGATGTAGGCGATCCGGTCGAAGCCGTTGTCCAGGAGCCACGAGATGGCGATGGCGGCGTCGTTGTACACACAGAATCCGGCGGCCCAGTCCGCCATCGCATGGTGCATCCCACCGCCGATGCTCACCGCCCGCCGGGTGCGGCCGGCGGCGATCTCCCGGGCGGCGGCGAGGGTGCCGCCTGCGAGGACGGCACTGGCCTCGTGCATGCGCGGGAAGATCGGATTGTCCTCGGTGCCGAGACCGTGCGGGGCCTCCGCCCCGGCGGTCGAACCTGGCGGCAGGCTGCCGGCGTGCTTGACGGCCTCGACGTAGGCAGGGGTGTGGATGCGCAGCAGCTCGGCGTCGGTCGCGGCCGGCGGACGCAGGGTCTCCACCCCCTCGAGCAGGCCGAGGCCGCGGGACAGTGCCATCGTGAGATCGAGCCGGGTGGGATTCATGGGATGAGTCGGGCCCCACCGGTAGTCGAGGAAGTCCGGGCTCCACACCACCACTCGGTCGCCGCTCGGATGTGTCGGATCGCCCGTCGCGGCGGAGGTCGTGGTCATGGCCACAAAGCTACTGCGCCGTCCGGGGCGATGCGAGTGCCGCAGGGCCCCGGCGCGCCTGCCGCAGGCCCCGCCGGGCGGCGCCGCGCGAGGTGCGCCCGCCGGGGGTTTCGCCCGGTTAGAATCGGCCGCAGACGAAGGGGTGTGAGAGTGAAGGACCTGGTCGATACCACGGAGATGTACCTCCGGACGATCTACGACTTGGAGGAAGAGGGCGTCGTGCCGCTGCGTGCGCGCATTGCCGAACGCCTGGAACAGAGCGGACCGACCGTGAGCCAGACCGTCGCCCGGATGGAGCGGGACGGGCTGCTGCGCGTGGCAGGCGACCGGCACCTCGAGCTGACCGAGAAGGGCCGCGACCTGGCGGTGTCGGTCATGCGCAAGCATCGGCTCGCCGAGCGGCTGCTCGTGGATGTGATCGGTCTCGACTGGGAGAACGTGCACGCCGAGGCATGCCGCTGGGAGCACGTGATGAGCGAGGAGGTCGAGCGCCGCCTCGTCGAGGTGCTGCACAACCCCACGACCTCGCCGTACGGCAATCCGATTCCGGGACTGGACCAGCTCGGCCTGGACCGCCCGGCCGCGGCGGACGAGCGGCTGGTGCGGCTCACCGAGATCCCGCCGGGCAAGCCGACCGCCGTGGTCGTGCGCCGGCTGGCGGAGTACGTGCAGTCCGATCACGAGGTGATCGGGCGGCTGCGTGAGGCGGGGATCGTCCCCGACGCACGCGTTACAGTCGAGACGAAGCCGGGGTCGGTGGTCATCAACGTGCCCGGCCACGACGGCTTCGAACTTTCCGACGAGATGGCCCACGCGGTGCAGGTGAAGCAGGTCTGAGACAGGCCCCTTCTTCGCCGGCCCCGCGCGGGCCGGCGAAGAAGGGTCCCAGCGTGAGGCTTCTGGTTACCGGCGGTGCCGGCTATGTGGGCAGCGTCTGCAGCACGGTGCTGCTCGAGCAGGGTCACGAGGTGGTGATCCTCGACGATCTGTCCACCGGCAACGCCGACGCCGTCCCGGCCGGCGCGGAGTTCGTCGAGGGCGACATCGCGACCGCGGCCGCGGAGGTGCTCGGCGGCGGTGCACAGCCCCGGTTCGACGGGGTGCTGCACTTCGCGGCCCAGTCCCTGGTCGGCGAGTCCGTCGAGCATCCGGACAAGTACTGGCACGGCAACGTCGTCGCGACCCTCGCCCTGCTGGACGCGATCCGCGCCTCGGGAACACCGCGGCTGGTGTTCTCGTCGACGGCGGCGACGTACGGCGAGCCGGACCGGGTACCGATCACCGAGGATGCACCCGCCCGGCCCACCAACCCGTACGGCGCCACGAAACTCGCCATCGACCATGCGATCTCGTCGTACACGCGGGCGTACGGTCTGGCCGCGACGAGCCTGCGCTACTTCAACGTCGCGGGCGCATACCACGGTGCCGGCGAGAACCGCGTGGTCGAGACGCACCTGATTCCGCTCGTGCTGCAGGTGGCTCTCGGCCAGCGCGAGCACATCTCGGTGTTCGGCACCGACTGGCCGACCAAGGACGGCACGGCGGTGCGGGACTACATCCATGTCAAGGACCTCGCCGACGCCCACCTGCTGGCACTGGCGGCCGCCCGGCCCGGCGAGCACGCCGTCTACAACCTCGGGAGCGGCGAGGGTTTCACCGTCCGGGAGGTCATCGAGGCGTGCCGCCGAGTGACGGGCCTGCCGATCACGGTGGTCGATGCACCCCGGCGCGCCGGGGATCCGGCCGTGCTGATCGCGTCGAGCCGCCGCGCCGTCGAGGAACTGGGCTGGAAGCCGCAGCACACGAGCCTCGACGAGATCGTCGCCGACGCGTGGGTCTACCTGCAGGAACTCGGCGACCGGTCGCACGCGGCACGGCGCTGAGCCGGCGCCGTCCCGGCGGTCACGCCGCCGGTGCGGGCGGGGGCATTCGCACCCCGAGCCGCGCGGCGATCTCGTAGCCGGTGTCGGCGAGGCCGCGCACGGTGTGCGGCCGCAGCCCGGCCTGCAGGGCCTGGTCGAGGAGGTCGGCGAGCCGGTGCCGCGGGTTGGACTCGAGTGCGACCCCCAGGGCCACCCCGGCGAGCGGTCCGTCGCCCCGAACGTACGCGCTGTAGCCGACGAGGGCGGCGGCCTCGGCTCGTTCCGGGTCCGGGAGACGCCGGGTGAGCGTGACCCACAACCGTTCGGCGGTGTCGGCCTCGGCGCCCGCCGCGAGGGCCATCACGGCGTCGCGCACGGTCGAATTGGACAGCAGGACGGCGAGTTCGGCAAGCTCGGGGGCGAGCAGCTCGGCGCCGTCGTCGTGCCGGGCGATGTGGGCCAGCACGGCCTCGAGTTCCTGACGGTCGGCGCGGTCGCGGCCGCCGGCGCGGACGGCGAGTTCGTAGGCGAGGTCACGCGCGTCGATCGCCTCGTCGATGTGGTCGGCAACCTGCATGCGCCCGGGCATCGGCAGCGGGGTGAGCAGATCGGCGAGTTCGGCGCGGGACCGCCGGATCGCCCCGCCCTCGAAGACGCGGGCGGCGGCGACGGGCGAGGCCTGCGGGTCCGGGACCGTCCCGCGCGCACCGCCGACGAGCGCAAACCATGTTCTGCCGCAAGCGACCTCGGAAACGGCGTGTGCTCCGGCGATGCGAACCCCGCGCCGGTCGAGGCGGACGGCGAAGTCGTCGAGCAGTCGGCAGGCCGCGGCGACGGCGGGGGCGTCGGGGTGGTCGAGACGGTCGTCGACGAGGACGACGAGCACGGCGTCGGCGCCCTCCCGATCGCAGAGCGCACCGAATCGGTCGAAGACGTCGCGCATCGCAGCCGGCACCGGATCGTCCTCGCCGGGCGGCAGGATCAGGTCGTGGCGCATGACGGCGCCGACGGTCGCGGACCGGGCACCGTCGCGCCCGCCGCCGGCATCGGACGCGAGGCTCAGCACGATCAGCGACCGTGCGGGCAGGAAGCCGAGCATGGCCGGCACGGCGGCGATCAGATCCCCCGGATCGGTGAGTCGCAGCGGCCGGGGCGAGGAAGTCGATGTGGTCATGCGCCGACTGTCCCCGACGACCGGTGCCCTCGGGGGCCGCGCGACCCGGATCCGCGGAATCTGGGGACGAGCGCTCCGGTTGTGGACAAGTACTGCGGCCGCAGGAGTTCCGGCCGCCCGATGTCGGTTCCGGCTGGTAGCGTGCCGCGTCAGCCGACGCGCACGCGCTCCACGCTCGCCTCGAACACCCGGCCCAGGGTGGCGGTGTCGGCGGGCCCCGCACCGAAGGACATGTACGTCACCAGCACCCGCACGTCGTCGACCTGGGCGATCCGGCTGGTCATCGACTGGGTGACCACCTCCCGGCCCTCGCCCGAGCGGACGGTGCGGGTGAACGCGAGGGTCGCCACCCCCGCGGCGGCCGGCGGCGCCGACGGGTCGACCGTGGTCGTCACCGTGGCGGTGACGCCCCGGCGGGTCGCCGCGACGACGGGACATTCGACGAGACGGTCGCGGTAGGCGGCCAGGTCGTCGGTGACAGCGACGAGTTCGACCGAGATCGTGGCCCGGCTGTCGTTGTCCGTGCCGACCACCATCGCGGTCCCGTCCGGGCCGTAGTTCTGCGGCGGCGGCAGGCATCCGGGTGGATCCACCTTGGCCCCCTCCGGGACTCCGGTGAGGTCGGGAGCGGCCTGGGCGACTGCCTGCGGCGGTAGCACCACCGCGTCGTACGGCTCGGGGAACTGCTCGGGCGGCAGCAGCAGTTCGGCGAGCGGCCGGCCCGCGGTGCCGGCCTCGTCCGTCGTGGCCAGTGCAGCCGGCTCGGGCTGTGGCGTGCCGTCGACGGTCGACGAGCACCCGGCGGCGAGCAGCAACGCGCCCCCGATCACGGTCGCGCCCAGCCGGCGGAAGGGCACCGGCGGGGTCCGGGGGCGGCGCGGCGTCCGGACGTCGTCTCCTGCGCTGTGGGTTGCCACCGGACCTCCGCTGTCGCGTCCCGCCGGGGTCGTGCCCCGGCGGAAGCTGATCACCAGTTCAACTAGACTCGAACTCCACCATGCCACGCCGGTGACCCGGCGGTATCACGGCGCCCCGGATCGAACGGAGGATGTTCGCATGGACGACCAGTCCCGCATGTACGAGCTCGAGTTCCCCGCTCCGCAGCTGACGTCTGCCGACGGCGAGGGTCCCGTGCTGGTGCACGGTCTCGAGGGGTTCGCCGACGCCGGGCATGCGGTGCGGCTCGCCACCACGCACCTGCGCGAGAGCCTCGAAAGCGAACTCGTGGCGTCGTTCGCCGTGGACGAGCTGATCGACTACCGGTCCCGGCGGCCGACCATGACGTTCAAGGCGGATCACTTCTCCGACTACGCCGCCCCCGAACTCAACCTGTACGCCCTGATCGACACGGCCGGAACCCCCTTCCTGTTACTGGCCGGCGCGGAACCGGACCTGAAATGGGAGCGGTTCATCACGGCGGTGCGCCTGCTCGCCGAGCAGTTCGGGGTCCGGCGCACGATCGGGATCAGCGCGATCCCGATGGCGATCCCCCACACCCGTCCGCTGGGCGTGACGGCGCACTCGACGAACAAGGACCTGATCGCCGACCACCACCGCTGGACGGGCGAGCTGCAGGTGCCGGCGGGGGTGTCGTCGCTGCTCGAGCTGCGGATGGCGCAGCACGGGCACGAGTCGGTGGGGTTCTCGGTCCACGTGCCCCACTACCTGGCGCAGACCGAGTACCCGGGCGCTGCCGAGACCTTGCTCGAGAACGTCGCCGAAGCCGGGGGCCTCGGGTTGCCGCTGGCCGCGCTCGGCGAGGCCGCCGCACGGGTGCGTGAGCAGATCGACGAGCACATCGCCCAGAACGAGGAGGTGCAGGCGGTGGTCCGCGGACTCGAGCGGCAGTACGACAGCTATGTGGCGGCCCAGGAGCAGCAGGCCGCCCAGCTGCCGACGGACGAGAACCTGCCGACCGGCGAGGAGATCGGTGCCGAGTTCGAGCGTTTCCTCGCCGAATACGAGGATCGCGGCGGGAACGGACAGCCCGGCGACGCGGACCCCTCCGCCTGACCGGGTTCGAATCGCCGCCTGTCCGACCCCGGATCATTACTCTCTCGTTACACTTCGCGTTGTGCAGGTCACATACAGTCAGTACGCTCAGTTCGACGAGTTGAGCTGAAGGGTCGGGCCGGAGACGGTCCGGCGCCTCGGACACCACAGGTAGACGAGGAACCGGCGGTCAGGAGACGCACATGGGTACACCGCGCACACGCACGCTCCGGCCGGTGCCGGACGCGGAGACGCGGATGGTCTTCCGCACCATCCACGGCTACCGTCGCGCCTTCCGGCTCGCCGGCGAGGGCCCCGCGCTGCTGCTGATCCACGGGATCGGCGACAACTCCTCGACCTGGCAGGAGGTCATCCCGCACCTGGCCCGCAAGTACACGGTCATCGCGCCGGACCTGCTCGGCCACGGCCGCTCCGACAAGCCGCGCGCCGACTACTCGGTCGCCGCGTACGCCAACGGCGTCCGCGACCTGCTCTCGGTCCTGGACATCGAGCACGTCACCGTGGTCGGGCACTCCCTCGGCGGCGGCGTCGCGATGCAGTTCGCGTACCAGTTCCCGCAGATGGTCGACCGGCTCATCCTGGTCTCGGCCGGCGGCGTCACCAAGGACGTCCACCCGGCGCTGCGCCTGCTGTCCATGCCCGGCCTGAGCGAGGTCCTCAAGCTGCTGCGGCTGCCCGGCGCCCTGCCCGCGGTACGCATCGCCGGCGGCCTGCTCGGACAGTTGCACGACACGCCGCTGCGGCCCGGCCCCTTCCTGCACGACACCTCGGATCTGATCCGGGTCCTGAGCGGATTGCCCGATCCCACCGCGTACGAGGCGTTCCTGCGCACGCTGCGGGCCGTCGTGGACTGGCGCGGCCAGGTGGTGACGATGCTCGACCGCTGTTACCTGACCGAGAACCTGCCCGTGCAGCTGATCTGGGGAGATCACGACAGCGTGATCCCGGTCAGTCACGGTTACCTGGCGCATTCGGCGATGCCCAACTCCCGGCTCGACGTCTTCCGCGGCGCCGGCCATTTCCCGTTCCGGGACGACCCCATCCGGTTCCTGCGGGTCGTCGAGGAGTTCCTCGACTCGACCGCACCCCTCGTGTTCGACGAGCAACGCTGGCGCGAGTTGCTGATCAACGGCGTCAGCGAGAACCAGATCACGGGCGGTCCGGCCACCCGCAGGGCCGTGCTCGGTGCGATGGGCGCCGACGAACGCAGCGCCACCTGAGCGACCCGCCGCCCACGACGTCCCGCGCCGAGTCCTCGAACGCCGTCGCACGTCGCCGTCGGCCCGCTCCGGCAGGTGCAGCCGTCGAGACCGGCCCGGGCGGCAGGACCCGTCGGCCGCCGCGCGCCGGCCTGCCGCACACGGCGCGTCGGCGCGGTCACGGCGGCAACAACTAGCCTGGAGCGGTGCTGCTTCCGGATCTGACCCCCGACATCGTCGACGAGGACTCGCTGTTCGACGCCTTCACCACCTTCACGACCGGGCGCGGCCTCTCGCTGTATCCGGCGCAGGAGGAGGCGCTGCTGGAGCTGGTCTCCGGGTCGAACGTGATCCTCGCGACGCCCACCGGGTCGGGCAAGTCGATGGTGGCGCTCGGCGCGCACTTCTTCGCCCTGGCCACCGGTACGCGCACCTTCTACACGGCCCCGATCAAGGCGCTGGTCAGCGAGAAGTTCTTCGCGTTGTGCGAGGTGTTCGGCGCCGATCGGGTCGGGATGATGACCGGCGACGCCTCGGTGAACCCCGGTGCCCCGATCATCTGCGCCACCGCCGAGATCGTCGCCAATCTGGCGCTGCGGGAGGGCGCCGGCTCGGACATCGGCCAGGTGGTGATGGACGAGTTCCACTTCTACTCGGAGCCGGACCGCGGGTGGGCCTGGCAGGTGCCCCTCGTGGAACTGCCCCGCGCGCAGTTCCTGTTGATGTCGGCGACCCTCGGCGACGTCACCTTCCTGAAGAAGGACCTGACCCGGCGCACCGGCCGCACCACCACCGAGGTGTCCGGCTCCGAGCGGCCGGTGCCGCTGTCGTTCACCTACTCCCAGAAGCCGATCGGCGAAGAGATCGAGGAACTGGTCACCACGCACCAGGCCCCCGTCTACGTCGTGCACTTCACCCAGGCCGCCGCCCTGGAGCGGGCGCAGGCCCTGACCAGCGTGAGCATGTGCTCGCGCGAGGAGAAGGACGCGATCGCCGAGGCGATCGGCGCGTTCCGGTTCTCCACCGGCTTCGGCAAGACGCTGTCGCGGCTGGTGCGGCACGGCATCGGCGTGCACCACGCCGGGATGCTGCCGAAGTACCGGCGGCTCGTCGAGCGGCTGGCCCAGGACGGGCTGCTGAAGGTCATCTGCGGGACCGACACCCTCGGGGTGGGCATCAACGTGCCCATCCGGACGGTGCTGCTGACCGGCCTGACGAAGTTCGACGGCACCCGGACCCGGCAGCTCAAGGCCCGCGAGTTCCATCAGATCGCCGGCCGCGCCGGCCGTGCCGGATTCGACACGATGGGCACCGTCGTGGTGCAGGCGCCCGAGCACGAGATCGAGAACGTGCGGGCCCTCGCCAAGGCCGGTGACGACCCGAAGAAGCGCCGCAAGGTGCAGCGCAAGAAGCCGCCCGAGGGATTCGTCTCGTGGGGCGAGGGCACGTTCGACAAGCTCGTCGCCGCCTCCCCCGAGCCGCTCACTTCGCGCTTCTCCGTGAGCAATTCGATGCTGCTGAACGTGATCGCCCGCCCCGGCAGTTGTTTCGAGGCGATGCGCCATCTGCTCGAGGACAACCACGAAGCGCGCCCCGCCCAGCGCCGGCACATCCTCAAGGCGATCTCGCTGTACCGGGGGCTGGTGCAGGCCGGGGTGGTGCAGCAGCTCGACGAGCCCGACGAGTTCGGCCGGACGGCGCGGCTGACCGTGGACCTGCAGCGCGACTTCGCGCTGAACCAGCCGCTGTCGCCGTTCGCGCTCGCCGCGATCGAGCTGCTCGACATCGACTCCCCCACCTATGCGCTGGACGTGGTGTCGGTGATCGAGTCCACGCTCGACGATCCGCGGCAGATCCTCATGGCGCAGCAGCACGCCGCGCGCGGTGAGGCCGTGCAGCAGATGAAGGCCGACGGCATCGAGTACGAGGAGCGCATGGAGCTGCTCGAGGAGATCACCTGGCCGAAGCCGCTGGCGGAACTCCTCGAGCCGGCGTTCGAGACGTACCGCGCCGGGCATCCGTGGGTCTCGGAGTTCCCGCTGTCCCCCAAGTCGGTGGTGCGGGACATGGTCGAGAAGGCCATGACGTTCGCCGAACTGGTCGGTCACTACGGCCTGACCCGTTCGGAGGGACTGGTGCTGCGCTACCTCGCGGACGCCTACCGGGCGCTGCGCCAGACGGTTCCGGACGCGGCCCGCACCGAGGAACTCGAAGACCTCACCGAGTGGCTGGGCGAGCTGATCCGCCAGGTCGATTCGAGCCTGCTCGACGAGTGGGAGTCGCTCACCAACCCCGGCGTCGAATCCGACGATCAGCAGGTGGCATTCGGCGCGGATGTGCCCAAACCGATCTCGGCGAACACGCGGGCGTTCAAGGTGATGGTGCGCAATGCGATGTTCAAGCGGGTGGAACTGGCGTCGCGGCGACGGTGGAACGAGCTCGCCGAGCTGGGCGACGGGCTCGAGGCCCAGGACTGGGCCGACCTGCTCGAGTTGTACTTCGAGGAGTACGACGAGATCGGCACCGGCCCCGACGCGCGGGGCCCGCAGCTGTTCACCGTGGTCGAGGAGAAGGATCTGTGGCGGGTCCGGCAGACCCTGGCCGACCCCGCCGGGGACCACGGCTGGGCGCTGCTCGGCGAGGTGAACCTCGCCGAGTCCGACGCGGCCGGCGAGGTGGTGTTCGACGAGTTCGAGATCGTCGAGGGCTGAGCGGTGCCGCCGTCCCTCGTCCTGCGTGGCGCCCGCACGGCGCCCGGTGCCGGCCCGGTCGACCTGCCGATCACCGGCGACCGCATCGGCGGTGACATCGCGGGCAGCACCGAGGTCGTCGACGCCGGCGGGCGACTGGTGCTGCCGGGCCTGTGGGACGCGCACGTGCACTTCGACCAGTGGACCCTCGCGCAGGCCGCGCTCGACCTGTCGGGCGCGACGTCGGCCGCGCACGCGGTCGCGCTGGTGGCCGCCCGCCTGGCCGGTGACCCCGCCCCCGTCGTGGTCGCGCACGGTTTCCGCGACGGGCTGTGGCCGGACACGCCCACCGCTGCGGCGCTCGATGCGATCGCCCCCGCCCGGCCGGTCGTCGCGTTCAGCGCGGACCTGCACAGCGCCTGGTTCAATACTGCTGCGCTACAGCGTTTCTCGCTGTATCCACATCCCGCGGGGCTGCTGCGGGAAACCGAGTTCATGCCGCTGATGAACGAGATCCAGCGCGTCGACCCCGAGGTGCGCGATCGCCTCGTGGACTCCGCGGCCCGGGCGGCCGCCGCCCGCGGCGTGGTGGGCGTCGTCGACTTCGAGATCGCGGACACTCTCGCCGCGTGGAGGCGCCGCATCGGCGCCGGGACGCGGCACCTGCGTGTGCGGTGCGGGATCTGGCCCCGGTGGCTGGACGCGGCGATCGCGGCGGGCATGCGCACCGGCGACGTGGTACCCGGCACCGCGGGGCTGGCGACGGTGGGTCCGCTGAAGGTGATCGTCGACGGATCGCTCGGCACCCGCACCGCCTACTGTCACGACCCGTATCCCGACGGCGGGCACGGGGTGTTGTCGGTGCCGCCGGAACGGCTCGAGCCGCTGATGCGCCACGCCCACGAACACGGGGTCGAGAGCGCGATCCACGCGATCGGTGACCACGCCTGCGAGCACGTGCTCGACGCGTTCGCCGCCACCGGGGCGCGCGGCAGCGTCGAGCACGCCCAGTTCGTGGCCGAGCGCGACTTCCCGCGGTTCGCCCGGTCGGGTGTCACGGCGAGCATCCAGCCGGCGCACGTGTACGACGACGTGGACCTGGCCGAACGGTACTGGCCCGGCCGCACGCACCGCGCCTTCCCGTACGGGACGCTGCACGCCGCCGGGGCGCGGCTGGTACTGGGCTCCGACGCGCCGGTCGCGCCCCTGGATCCGTGGCGGACGCTGGCCGCCGCGATCGACCGCACGCTGCCCGACGGCCGGGTCTGGCACCGCGAGCACGAACTGGACCTGCAGGTGGCGCTGGCCGCGTCCACCGGTGGTCGTGCCCGCGTCGCCGTCGGCGACGTCGCCGACCTGGTGGTGCTCGACGCGGATACGCTGCCCCGCTCCGGTGCGGAGCTGGCCGCGATGCCGGTGTGGGGCACGATGCTCGGCGGACGCTGGACGCACGGGCCGCTAGCCTGAGCGGGTGAGCGAAGAGTCCGCCCCGGTGTTCCGGCTGGCCTACGTCCCCGGGGTCACCCCCGCGAAATGGGTGCGGGTGTGGGCGGAGCGGATACCCGACGTCCCCCTCGAGCTGGTGCCCGTGGACGCCGCCGACGGCGAGGCCGCGGTGCGCGACGGCACGGTCGACGCGGCGGTGCTGCGGCTGCCGCTGCCGCGCGAGGGGCTGTCGGTGATCAATCTCTACACCGAGGTATCGGTGGTGGTGGTACCCGAGGAGCATGCCGTCGCGGCCGTCGACGAACTGAGCGTCGCCGATCTCGCGGAGGAAACGGTGCTGCATCCGCGCGACGACGTGCTGGACTGGGCGCGTCTGCCGGGAGAGGCGGCGTTCGAGCGCCCGGCCACGACGGAGACGGCCGTATCGTACGTCGCCTCCGAGGTGGGGGTGCTGGTCGTGCCGCAGTCGCTGGCCCGGCTGTACCACCGCAAGGATCTGACGTACCGGCCGGTGACCGATGCCCCGCAGTCGCAGGTGGGCCTGGTGTGGCTTTCGGAGCGGACCACCGATCTGGTCGAGGAGTTCGTCGGGATCGTGCGCGGCCGCACCGCCAACAGCTCCCGCGGCCGGCAGGACGAGTCCCAGCCGAAACAGAAACGGCGCGGGGAGCGGCAGGGATCGCAGCCGAAGAAGGTGGTCGGCGACAAGAAGCCGAAGACCCGCCGCGGAAACGCGGGCCGGCCGAAGAGCGCCGGACGGGCGCGCCGGCGCCGGTAGCCGCCCGCGAGGCCCCGGGCCGGAACACGGACCGCTCACGCGGACCGCACCAGGCAGAAGAGGTGGCCGCTCGGATCCCGGTAGGTGCGGAAGGTCGGGCTGGGGTTGGGCCCGACGACGCGGGTTGCGCCGTGCCGCAGCACCCACTCCTCCGCGGCGTCGAGGTCGTCGACCTCGAGGTCCAGGTGTGCCTGCAGCCCGACCCGGTCGTCCGGCCACGTCGACGGGGTGAACTCGGGGGCCAGCTGGAACGCCAGGCCCCCGCCGGCCGGGGCGCGCAACTGGACCCAGTCGTCGTCGGTGGCGGCGTCGTCGATGTCCCAGCCGAGCAGCACGGCGTAGAACGAGGCCAGCCCGGACGGGTCCGGCGTGTCGAGGACGTAGACCTGCAGTGCGATGGCGGGACGCGACATGGGCTCATGATCCCGCGAAGTCGTCGCGCGGGCCCGGCAAACGGGCCTATCCGGCGGCGTGGGCCTCCGGCGGGGCGACCGAGCGCACCAGCCCCTCACCCGTTTTCGGGAGGCACGACCTCGATCTCGCGCCCCCATGCGACCCCGGGCGCGGCCGGCAACCGGTCCCCGCTCCAGAACCGTCCGGGGTCGTACCAGTTGCTGCCGCGCCCGCGTTGCTCGAGCAGCCCCATCGCCTCCAGGGTCGCGCCCACCACCTCGGCGCAGTACGCGCGCTCGAGACCCGCATCCGACGTGCGTTTCCGCCACGGCAGCCGGCCCGCGAACCAGCGCCCCGCCAGCCGGCCCGTCGAGGGGAACGGCGTGCCGTCCAGCCGGGCGACGGTGCGCAGCAGCTGATCCTCCTGCTCCGGCGTCACCTCGACGCCGAGCTGGCGCAGCCAGCCGCGCTGCCCGTACCGGGCACTCCACACCTGCACCGCCTCGCGCAGGTCGTGCAGCTGCACACCGCGGTGGTGCCGGCCGGTCCACATGTCCGGCAGGCTCCTGCCCAGCTCGGCATGCCACATCAGCGGTGGCAGATCAGCGAGGACCACCGCCATGCCGACGTGGTTGACGGGGGCGTTGGTCAGCGTCTGGATCGCCCGGTCGGCGTGGCTGCTGCCGCGGAAGATCCAGAGGTCGCCGGTGCGGGTCAGTTCCACCGCCTCGTCGAGGGTGATCCGGGACTGCGCTGAGCTCCGCTGCTGCATGACCGACAGCCTCTCACGCGGGGAGGTAACGGGATCCGGCCGCCGAGCACGGGAGGTGGTGGCCGGCCCGCCGTCGCTGCCCCGCCTCGCTGCGCCTCACCCGAGGTTGACAGCGCGGCAGACGGCGCTACGGTGCAGGGATGGACCACGAGGTCCGGTACGCCGCCAGCGGGGATGTCAGCATCGCGTACCAGGTGCTGGGCAAGGCGGGACCCGACCTCGTCTTCGTTCCGGGATTCGTCTCGCACCTCGACCTCGCCTGGGAGGAGCGGTTCTTCGCGCGTTTCCTGCGCGGCCTGGCGTCGTTCGCCCGGTTGATCTGGTTCGACAAGCGGGGCACCGGCCTGTCGGACGTGCCGCGGGAGGAGGTGTCCATGGACGCCTGCGTCGAGGACATCCGCGCCGTGATGGACGCCGCCGCGTCCCGGCGGGCGACCCTGTTCGGGGTCGCCGTCGGCGCCGGGATCTGCACCTCGTTCGCGTTGAAGTACCCCGGCCGCACACGTTCGATGATCCTGTGGGACGCCCATGCCCGGCTCCTGGAGGACGACGGGTATGCGGCGGGGTGGAGCGAGGAGTTCTTCTCGTCGGTCCTGGCCGGCATCGACGAGGGGTGGGCGACGGGCTCCGGCATCGCGTCGATGAATCCGACCCTGGCCGGGGACGAGCGGTATCGATCCTGGTTCGCGCGTCACGCCCGGGGGGCGGCGGGCCCGGCGCAGGCACGGGACCTGTTCCGGCTCTGCGCCGCGACCGATCTTCGTCCGAGGCTGCACGAGATTCGGGTGCCGACGCTCCTGCTCCACCACGTCGACGATCCGTGGCTGTCGGTCGAGCATTCCCGCTACGTCGCGGCGCGCGTTCCGGGCGCGACACTCGTCGAACTGCCCGGGATCGATCACTGGCCCTGGATCGGCGACATGGACGCGGTGCTGATCGAGATCGAGGCCTTCCTGACGGGGGTACGGCGGGGCCGCCGGGACCGCCCGGCCTGGGGGCCGGAGGCCCTGAGCACCCGCGAACGGGAGGTGGGCGCGCTGGCGGTCGCCGGACTCAGCTCCCCCGAGATCGGCCGGCGCCTGTTCATCAGCGAGCGAACCGTGGAGACCCACCTCGCCAACATCTACGCGAAGCTCGGCATCAACTCGAGGGTGGAGCTGGTGCGGCGGGCGGTCGAATTCGGTCTGTGAGCCGGCGCCCGGCACCACCGGGACGGCGCGCGACGTCCGTACTGGTACCGATGCATTCATCACTGTTGTGCGCATACCGTTCTCTTCGAGAGCGGTTGCAGGAGGTGCATCATGAACAGGCACACCGAAGTCGGCCACCGGCAGTCGATCCACGATCTGATCCCCCGCCTCCGACAGGCGTCCGCACTGCGCGACGGACCGGAGGCGGTCCGTGCGGTTCTGGCCGCAGCAGTCGCCGACGACAGCGACTGGCTGGACCCGCAGTACCAGGAGCGTCCCGAGACGCGGGACTGGGTGCTGTACCCCCTCTACCGGGCCTCGGACGGGCACCTGTCGATCCTGGTGGCGGTGTTCAAGGCCGGAGTGAGCACTCCGGCGCACAATCACGGCGCGTGGGCCGTGGTCGGCGTGTATCGGGGCCGGGAACGGGAGACGTGGTATCGCCGGCTCGACGACGGGAGTGTGCCGGGCAGGGCCCGGCTCCAGGTTGCCGACACCTTCGTGAACCCGCGGGGCACGGTGACCGTCGTTCCCGACGGAACGATCCACTCGGTGGAGGCACTCGACGGGACCGATGCGATCTCGATCCACGTCTACGGCACGGACATTCTCACGCAGAACCGCAGCACGTTCGATCTGCGGACGGGCAGCGAGGCGCCCTTCCGTCCCGATTTCACCGACCTCGGCCCCGAGCACTGACGGCCCGGCCGGCCGAAGGCTGTTTCACCGTATCCACCGGAAGGAGGAGGGCGTGAGGACGGGAGCGGAGACCCGCGATCGACGATCCGCCGGACAGCTGCCGGAGCGGGACCCGGTACGGGTGGAGCTCCGGCCGGTCGACGCGGTCGATGTGACGACGCTGGTGGACAACTCCTCCGACGTGCTGCTGCCCGACGTGGGGCCCGTCCGCCGCTGGGGGCCGGCCGGATCGGCAGGTCCGCTCCCGATCGTCCCCAGCGATCTGGCGGTCGGATTCCGGACTGTCGACCTCCTCCGAGCGGAGCACGGGTTCTCCGTACTGATCGAGGTCCGGGTCGGCGAAACCACGCACCGCGTGCTCTACGACGCGGGGGCCACGCCGGACGGTCTGATGGCGAATCTCGATCGGCTGGCGATCTCCCCGGACGGCATCGAGGCGATCGTGTTCAGCCACGGCCACTTCGACCACGTCATGGGTCTGCAGGGCCTCGCCCGCCGGCTCGGTTCCCGGCACCTGCCGATCCTCGTGCACCCCGACTTCTGGACGAGGCGGCGCATCGTCGGTCCCGACGGCGCCTTCGAGTTACCGACGCCGAGCCGCGCGGCGATCGAGGGCGCGGGATTCGTCGTCGTCGAGAACCGGCGCCCCTCCTTCCTGCTGGACGGAATGCTCCTGGTGACCGGCCGGATCGCCCGGACCACCGAGTACGAGACCGGCATGCCGGGCCATCAAGCCCACCGGCACGGCCGCTGGCGGCCCGACCCGCTCATCCACGACGACCAGGCCGTCGTCCTGCACCTACGCGACCGGGGACTCGTCGTGCTCACCGGATGCGGGCACGCCGGGCTGATCAACATCCTCGAGCACGCCGAGCGGCTCACCGGGGTCGGCCGGCTCCATGCCGTCCTCGGCGGGTTCCATCTCCGCGACGGCCCGATCGTCCCCCGGACGGTGACCGCCCTCGCCGCAGCGGATCCGGCCGTGGTCGTGCCCGCCCACTGCACGTCGTGGAAGGCGCAGCACGCGCTGTTCACCGCCCTCCCGGACGCCTTCCACCCCAATGCCGTCGGCAGCCGATTCGAATTCCGGACAAGCCCGCAGCCGGATACGGCCGCGCAGGGACGCAACGGAGTACCGGACAGGCCCTGAGGCACACTGTTCGGCCGGAGCGTCCGGGCGATCGCGCCGATCGACGGTGGCGAGCATCGGTCCCAGGTGAGCGCGGCCCCAGCCCAATCCCTACCGTCTAGGCTCGCGCCCATGGCATTGAAGGGCAGGCAGTGGTGGAAGCTCGTCGGACTCGCCGGTGTGGTCGGCGTCGCGGCGACGGGCGCAGTCGTCGCGCGCGACGAGCGCAGACGACGCGCCCACACGCCCGACGAGGTACGCACGGTGCTCCACGACCGCTACGCCCGCGTCGCCGCCGCGCACGACACGCAGGGCGCGGTACCGCTGGACGACGTGCCCACGGGACTGCGCGAGCGGATCTGCACTGTGCTGCAACGGCTCCGCCCCCGCCGCTGACGCGACCCGCGGTGCCGGTGCCGAACGGTCGGCGCCGCTCGATCGTCGATCAACCCAGGGCCGAGGAGAACCCGTCCACGAGGCCCTGCACCTGCTCGTCCGTCATCACGAACGACGGCGAGATCTGCAGCGCACCCTGTCCCGCCGCCCGGCTCGAAACCCCGTGCCGCCGAAGCGCCTTCACGAACTCCAGCGCCTCACCCGGGTCGGCGAGCTGCACTGCGGCGACGGCGCCGAGACCACTGCGGACCTCCGCGACGCGCGGGTGCTCGGCCAGCGGGGACAGCTTCTCGTGCAGGGTCCGCTCCAACCGCGCCGACTCGTCGAGCAGGTTCTCGCGCTCGATGATGTCCAGGTTCGCCAGGGCAGCCGCGGCGGCACCGGCGTGCCCGCCGTAGGTGTAGCCGTGCCGCCACCACACCCCGCCGGCAAAGAACGGCTCGGCCACCTTCGGCGCCACGAACACCGCGCCCATCGGCACGTACCCCGAGGTGAGGCCCTTCGCCGTGGTGATCAGGTCGGGTTCGAGTCCGAACCGGCCAGAGGCGAACCACGACCCGCCGATGCGGCCGAAGCCGGTGACCACCTCGTCGACCACGAAGAGCACGTCGTGCTCGCGGCAGATGTCGCGGACCTCGGCGAGATAGCCCTCCGGCGGCAGGTACACCCCACCCGCGCCGATGATCGGCTCACAGAAGAACGCCGCGATCCGGTCCGCGCCGACCCGCTCGATGAGGGCGAGCAACGACTTCGCGTCGTCCCAGGCCACCTTCGCGGCGTCGTCCCACAGGTTCCCGTACCCCTCGGCGTTGACGGGGATCCCGGCGAGCGACGTGCCTCCGACGTGCATGCCGTGGTAAGCCTTCTCGCGACTGACGACGAGGGTCTTCTCCGGCCGGCCCATCTCCTGCCAGTAGCGGCGCGTCAGCTTGGCCGCGGTGTCGATCGAATCGGAACCGCCCGAGGTGAAGAAGATCTTGCTGCCGGGAACGGGAGCGATCGTCGCGAGCCGCTCGGCCAGCTCGACGGTCGGCTCCGCGGCGAGGTCACCGAAGTTGGAGTAGTGCGCCACCTTCGCCAGCTGCGCCGCCACCGCGTCACCGATCTCGGAGCGGCCGTGGCCGACGTTCGCGAACCACAGGCCGGCGGTCGCGTCGAGATAGCGGGTGCCGGCGGAATCCCAGATGTAGGCGCCCTCTCCGCGCGCGACGACGAACGCACCGTCCCGCTCGACGACACCCATGTCTGCGAACCCGTGCCACAACGCGCCCACGATCTGCTCCTGTTCCACGAACGGCGATGAAATTGCCATCCTATGCGGCGACGGTCCGCGGGTGCCGCGCGGCGACGGTCCGCGCTTCGCTAGGCTGTTGATTCAGCATGTCCACCTCACCCGAGACCCCGCGCTCCCCCGCCCCGCCCGGGGCGACCCGTCGCGACCTGAAGGCAGGCCTCACCGAGGTATCGCTGCGCGATGAGCACCGCATCCGCCGGCGGCTCGACCGCGCCCGCGGACCCGAGGCGCTGGCGAAGATCGCCGACGAGATCGAGCAGGCGCGGTTGCGGCTCGCGGCGCGGGCGGCCGGCGTGCCGACGGTCACCTACCCCGACAACCTCCCGGTCTCGCAGCGCAGGGACGACATCGCCGCCGCGATCCGCGACCACCAGGTGGTGATCGTCGCCGGCGAGACCGGCTCCGGCAAGACCACGCAGATCCCGAAGATCTGCCTCGAACTCGGCCGCGGCGTCCGCGGCCTGATCGGGCACACGCAGCCGCGCCGCATCGCGGCCCGGGCGGTCGCCGAGCGCATCGCCGAGGAACTCGACTCCGAACTCGGCGACACCGTCGGCTACACCGTCCGGTTCACCGACCGGGTGTCGGACTCGACGCTGATCAAGCTGATGACCGACGGCATCCTCCTCGCCGAGATCCAGCGCGATCGGCTGCTGCGCCGTTACGACACCCTCGTCATCGACGAGGCCCACGAACGCAGCCTCAACATCGACTTCATCCTCGGCTACCTCAAGGAACTGCTGCCCCGGCGGCCGGACCTGAAGGTGATCATCACCTCGGCGACCATCGACCCGGAACGGTTCGCGAACCACTTCGCAGCGGCCGACGGCACGCCCGCGCCCATCGTCGAGGTCTCCGGCCGCACCTATCCGGTCGAGATCCGGTACCGTCCCCTGACGGTCGAGGTGGGCGACGCGCTCGTCGACCGCGACCCGGTGGATGCCGTCTGTGAGGCGGTCGAGGAACTCTGCGCCGAGGGAGACGGGGACATCCTCGTGTTCCTCTCCGGTGAACGCGAGATCCGCGACACCGCCGACGCGCTGCGCGACCGCAAGCTACGGGGCACCGAGATCCTGCCGCTGTACGCGCGGCTGTCCGCCGCCGAGCAGCACCGGGTGTTCACCCCACACACCGGCCGGCGAGTGGTGCTGTCCACCAACGTCGCCGAAACCTCGCTCACCGTGCCCGGTATCCGCTACGTCGTCGACCCCGGCACCGCGCGGATCTCCCGCTACTCGGTGCGCACCAAGGTCCAGCGACTGCCCATCGAGGAGATCTCGCAGGCCTCCGCCCGGCAGCGGTCCGGCCGCTGCGGCCGCGTCGCCGACGGCATCTGTATCCGGCTGTACTCCGAGGAGGACTTCGAGGCCCGCCCCGAGTTCACCGAACCGGAGATCCTGCGCACCAACCTCGCCTCGGTCGTGCTGCAGATGACGGCGCTCGGGCTCGGCGACCTCGCCTCGTTCCCATTCGTCGAGGCCCCCGACCCGCGGGCCGTCCGCGACGGTATCGCGCTGCTCGAGGAACTCGGTGCGCTCGAACCGCCGTCGAAGGACGAACCACCGAAACTGACCGGCACCGGACGCGAACTCGCGCTGTTGCCGGTCGATCCGCGCATGGCGCGGATGATCGTGGAGGGTCACCGCAACGGGTGCCTGCGCGAGGTCCTGATCATCGTTGCGGCGCTGTCGATCCAGGACGTGCGCGAACGGCCGGCCGAGTTCCAGCAGGCGGCGGACGAGAAGCACGCCCGGTTCGCCGTCGAGGGCTCGGACTTCCTTGCGTACCTGAAGCTGTGGGACTACCTGAAGGAGCAGCGGAAGGAACTGTCGTCCAGCCGGTTCCGCAAGATGTGCCGCGACGAGTTCCTGCACTGGCTGCGGATCCGGGAATGGCAGGATCTGCAGGGCCAGCTGCGCCAGATCACCCTCAACCTCGGGTGGGAGACGCGGCATCAGGACGTCGGCCACGACGCGATCCACCAGTCGCTGCTGGCCGGGCTGCTCTCGCACGTCGGCGTGCGTGAGGGCGAGAAGCGGGACTTCCTCGGCGCGCGCGGGACCCGGTTCGCGATCTTCCCCGGCTCGTCGCTGTCCAGGAAGCCGCCGCGCTGGGTGATGGCCGCCGAGCTGGTCGAGACGTCGCGGCTGTGGGCTCGGGTCACCGCGCGGATCGAACCCGAATGGGCCGAGAAGCTCGCCCCGCACCTGGTCAAGCGCACCTACTCCGAACCGCACTGGTCCACCAGGCGCGAGGCCGCCATGGCCTACGAGCGGGTCACACTCTACGGCATTCCCCTGGTCGCGCAACGGCCCGTGCAGTACGGCCCGATCGACCGCGAGGCCTCACGCGAGCTGTTCATCCGGCATGCCCTCGTCCAGGGCGAATGGCGGACGCGCCACAGGTTCTTCCACGCCAACCGTGAGTTGCTCAAGGACGTGGAGGCGCTCGAGCACCGGGCCCGCAGGCGCGACATCCTCGTCGACGACGAGACCCTGTTCGAGTTCTACGACCAGCGCGTCGGACCGGAGGTCGTCTCGGCGCGGCACTTCGACGCGTGGTGGAAGAAGGAGCGGCAGAAGAATCCCGACCTGTTGACCTTCACCCCGGAAACGGTGGTCAACCAGGAGGCGCCCACCGTCCTCGGCGGCGACTACCCCGACGCGTGGCGGCAGGGCGATCTGCAGTTCCCCCTCACCTACCAGTTCGAGCCCGGCACCGAGGAGGACGGCGTCACCGTCCGCATTCCCGTCGCGCTGCTGGCCGGGGTCCGGCCGGTCGGCTTCGACTGGTCGGTACCCGGTATGCGGGTCGAGCTGGTCACCGCCCTGATCAAGACGCTTCCCAAGCATCTTCGCCGCCAAGTCGTTCCGGCACCGGACTTCGCTGCGGCAGCCCTCGCGTCCGTGCAGCCGCGCTCCGAGCCGCTCGTCAACGCGATGGCGCGGGAGCTGTCGCGGCTCGGCGCGGCGCGGATCGAGCCGAGCGACTTCGACCCGACCGCCCTGCCGGACCACCTGCGGATGACGTTCGCGGCCGTCGACGAACGCGGCGCCGTACTCGCGCGCAGCAAGAGCCTGACCGCGCTGCGCAGGCAGCTGGCGAACCGTGTCGAGGCCGAGGTCTCCCGGGCGGCGTCGAGCACCGAGCGCGCGCCGGCACTGGTATGGACAGCCGAGACGCTCGGCACCCTCGAGCCCACGGTCACACGCACCGTCGCCGGCCAGCAGGTGACCGGATATCCGACGCTGGTCGCCGAGGATGGTGGCGTGGCCGTGCGGGTGCTCAGCACCCCGCACGCGCAGCAGGCCGCGATGCGCACCGGGCTGCGGGCCCTGCTGCTCGAGGCGGTCCCGATGCAGGCGCGCGCCGCGACGTCGGGCCTGAGCAACGGCGAACGGCTGGCGCTCGGCCGCAATCCGGACGGCTCGTTCGAGGATCTGCTCGAGGACTGCCGGGCGTGCGCCGTGGACGAGCTGATCGCCCGGCACGGCAAGCCGGTGCGCACACCGGACGAGTTCACCGCGCTGGCGAAGGTGGTGCGGGCCCAGCTGCCGGGCCGGGTGGCGGCGCTGCTGAAGCTCGTCGTCCCCGCCCTGGCCAGGGCACACGAGGTGGAGGTGCTGCTCGAACGGGTGCGCGGCGAGGCCGCCGAGGACGTGCGTGAACAGCTGACCTCGCTGCTGTTCCGGGGTTTCGTCGCCGAACTCGGCAGTGCCCGGCTGGCCGACCTGCCCCGCTACCTGGCGGCGGCGGCACACCGGCTCGAATCGCTGCCGGCGAGCGCGCTTCGCGACCGGCAGGGCATGGACGTGCTGGACCGGGTCTACGCCGAGTACGACCGACTGCTCGCCCGGCTGCCGGAGGAGCGGGCCACGGCTGCCGACGTGGTGGAGGTCTCGTGGATGATCGAGGAGTTGCGGGTCAGCCTGTTCGCGCAGCACCTCGGCACCCGCGGGCCGATCTCGGAGACGCGAATCCTCAAGGCCGTCGCGGCGATTCGCTGATCCGGCGACGAGGATCCCGGCGCGCGCCGAACGGCGCGGCGCTCAGTCCGGGGACTCGGTCTCGCGTCGGTGCTGGTGCTCGCGCAGTTCCTTGATCTCGCGCTCGAAATCCTCTGCGGAGCTGAAGGACCGGTAGACGGAGGCGAATCGCAGATACGCCACCTCGTCCAGGTCCCGCAGCGGGCCGAGGATGGCCAGACCGACCTCGTTGCTCGGAATCTCCGGGGAACCCTTGGCCCGCACCGCGTCCTCGACCTGCTGGGCGAGGAGGTTGAGGGCGTCGTTGTCGACGTCGCGGCCCTGGCAGGCACGGGCCACCCCGCGCACCACCTTCTCCCGGCTGAACGGTTCGGTGACGCCGCTGCGCTTGACGACCGACAGCACCGCCGTCTCGACGGTGGTGAAACGCCTGCCGCACTGGGGGCATGCCCTTCGGCGACGGATCGCGGCCCCCTCGTCGGCTTCGCGGGAATCGACGACGCGGGAATCGGGGTGCCGGCAATACGGGCAGTACATGTCGATTCCTTCGTCGTAGCCGTGCTGGCCGCGACGTCGGCGTCGAACCGATGCCGTCCTCCCGAGACCGGACTCACCGGCAGGCGAATCGCTCTCGGCGCGACCACACGAGGTGGTGTGACTGACAAGAGTCGACAATACCTGCATACCCGGATCGTCGGCCGGATCCGGTACCCGCCCGTCCATGCCGGTTCACCGCGGCGCGGAGGCCGGAACGAGCAGGGTCTGGCCGTCCCGCAGACGGCCGTCCGACATGGCATTGAGTTCGAGGATCCGCTCGATCGCCTCGGGGCGTGGCAAACCCGGAGCCACCCGCGCCGCGACGTCGCCGAGCGACTCCCCCGCCTGCACGACGGTGACGTCGGTACGTGCGGCCCCGGCCGCAACCTGGCTGGTGCGCAGGTGGGCAATCCCGAGCAGTCCCGCGGTCGCGACCGCGGTCAGCAGGGCCGTCGCCAGTACGGTGCGCAGGCCGGGCTGCGCAGTCCCGGCGGGCCGGTGCGGGACGCGCGAGACCCGGACCGGAGCGCGCCGGTAGTCCACCACCCCCGGATCCGGGCGGACCGGCAGCCGCCGGTCCGGCGCCTCGTGCGGCCGCCGGGCGAGGTGCGTCGCCGCGGAGCGTCGTGCCCGGCCCTCGCCGTCCCGTCCGGTGTCGTACTGCCCTGTGTCCTCGAACTGCCCGGTGTCGTTGCACGGCCCTGTGTCGCACTGCCCGGTGTCGTCGTAGTGTCCCGTGTCGTACTGCCCGGTGTCGTCGCACTGGCCTGGGTGGTGCCGGGTGTCGTTCCATTCGGTGCGGCGAACTGCTGATGTCCTCATCGAGGCCTCCGTGTCGCTCGTCCGCGGGACGGGGCCCGCGGCGGAACTTCGGTCACCGCTCGATCGACGGCGAGAGTAATTCGATCACCTGTTCGAAAGAACGTGTGTTCGATGTGTACCACGCCGCTCCGACAAAGTCAGCACTACCGGCCGAAAATCTCGAACAGATGTTTGATAACCGGCCATCGGAGAGCTAGATTCGATCCATCACATCCAGCACATCCGACACACGACGCACGGAGGTCACGATCATGACGGACGGCCATCCCCGGGCCGGGCGGAGCCGGACGACCACCGCCGATCCGGCCGCCGGCCTGACCGAACGCCAGCGCCGCGTCCTCGAGGTGATCCGCGAATCGGTCACCGAACGGGGCTACCCTCCGAGCATCCGCGAGATCGGCGACGCGGTGGGCCTCAACTCCACCTCGTCGGTGGCGCACCAGTTGCGCACCCTCGAACGCAAGGGCTTCCTCCGGCGCGATCCGAACCGCCCCCGGGCAGTGGACGTGCGCGGCCTCGACGATCCGCAGCCTGCGGCCCCGCAGGCGCAGCCGGCGGAGGGGGTCGACACCGCCGCCGAGTCCGCCACGCCGGCCGCCATGGTTCCCGTGCTGGGCAGGATCGCGGCGGGCGGTCCGATCCTGGCGGAGGAGTCCGTCGAGGACGTGTTCCCGCTCCCGAGAGAACTGGTGGGGCAGGGTTCGCTGTTCCTGCTCAAGGTGGTCGGCGAATCGATGGTCGATGCGGCCATCTGCGACGGTGACTGGGTGGTGGTGCGCCAGCAGAACGTCGCGGACAACGGCGATATCGTCGCCGCGATGCTCGACGGCGAAGCGACCGTGAAGACGTTCAAGCGCGTGAAGAAGGACGTGTGGCTGATGCCGCACAACCCGATGTTCGAACCGATTCCGGGCAACGACGCCGTCATCCTGGGCAAGGTCGTCACCGTGATCCGCAAGCTCTGACCTCGCTCCTCCCCGCGAACGCGCGCGGGCGGCGCCGCGGATCGCGGCGCCGCCCGTGCTCGTTCCGGGCCGGGACCGGTGCCCCGGGGCCGGTCAGAGATTCAGGCCGCGGCCGATGATGTCCTTCATGATCTCGTTGGTGCCGCCGTAGATCTTCTGCACGCGGGCGTCGAGATACGCCTTCGCAACCGGGTATTCGCGCATGTAGCCGTAACCGCCGTGCAACTGCAGGCACCGGTCGATCAGCTCGACCTGCTTGTCGGTGGTCCAGTACTTGGCCATCGCCGCCTCCTGCACGCTCAGGGTTCCGGCGTTGAGCTGCTCGATGCACCTGTCGACGAACACGCGCGCGAGGGTGGTCTCGGTGGCCAGCTCCGCCAGCTCGAACCGGGTGTTCTGGAAGCTGCCGATCGACTTGCCGAACGCCTTGCGGTCGCGGCAGTACTGCATCGTGTCCTCGAGCACGGCCTCCATCGCCGCCGCCGCCACCACGGCGATCGACAGGCGCTCCTGCGGCAGGTTCTGCATCAGGTAGATGAAGCCCAGGCCCTCCTCACCGAGGAGGTTGGCGGCGGGCACCCGCACGTCGGTGAAGTGCAGCTCGGCGGTGTCCTGCGCCGCGAGGCCGATCTTGTCGAGATTGCGGCCGCGCTCGAAGCCGGCCATCCCGCGCTCGACGACGAGGAGCGAGAAGCCCTGCGCCCCCTTGTCCGGGTCGGTGCAGGCGACGACGATCACCAGGTCCGCGTTGATGCCGTTGGTGATGAAGGTCTTGGAACCGTTGAGGATCCACTCCTCGCCGTCCCGCACCGCGCGGGTCTTGATGCCCTGCAGGTCGCTGCCCGTGCCGGGCTCGGTCATCGCGATCGCGGTGATGATCTCGCCGGAACAGAATCCCGGCAGCCAGCGCCGCTTCTGCTCCTCGTTCGCCAGCTTCAGCAGGTACGGCGCCACGACGTCGTTGTGCAGCATGAAACCGATGCCGCTGAAACCTCCGCGCGTGGTCTCCTCGGTGACGATCGTGTTGTAGCGGAAGTCCTCGACACCGCCGCCGCCGTACTCCTCGGGCACGGCCATGCCCAGGAAGCCCTGCGCGCCTGCCTTCTTCCAGACCTCACGGTCGACGATCTTGTCCTGCTCCCACTGCTCGTGGAAGGGAGCCACCTCCTGCTCGAGGAACTTCCGGTACGACTCGCGGAAAAGTTCGTGCTCGGGCTCGAAGAGGGTGCGTTCCATGTGCGCTCCTGTATCCGATGACGTACGTCACGCTCACGGTAGACATCGGAGGACGGGTCTGACGCTGACAGGAACGAGCGTTATTTGTGACCGGACACGCCGGGCGGCCGGCGGCGCAGGTCCGCCAATCGCCGCAGGAGCGGGTAGGCGATCAGGATGCCGATCGAGCCCCACGCGATGCCACCGAGTTCGACGGAACCCACAGTGAGGGTGAGGTCGCCGATCCCGGCCACGAGCGCGGCGGCGGCCACCGTGAGGTTGACCGGATCGGTGAAGTCGACCTTCGCCTCCATCCAGATCCGCACGCCGAGGATGCCGATCAAGCCGTACAGGACCAGGGTGGCGCCGCCGAGCACGCCGTCCGGGACGGTGAAGACGAGGGCACCGAACTTCGGGGAGAAGGCGAGGACCACGGCCGTCGCGGCGGCCACCCAGTACGCCGCGGTCGAGTACACCCGCGTCGCGGCCATCACGCCGATGTTCTCGGCGTAGGTGGTGGTGCCCGAGCCGCCACCGACCCCGGCGAGCGTCGTGGCCAGGCCGTCGGCGAGCAGCGCGTCGCCGGCGACGTCGTCGAGATTGCGGCCGGTCATGGCCGCCACGGCCTTGACGTGGCCGACGTTCTCGGCGACGAGAACCACCACGACGGGCAGGGCGATCAGCACCACGGACAGCTCGAACGCGGGGGCGCGCAGTTCGGGCAGGCCGAACCACGCGGCGTTGCGCAGGGCCGCGACGCGTTCCTCGGCGAGGCCGCCGGAGACGGCGGCGAAGAGCCAGCCGACGATCACGCCGACGAGAATGCCGAGGCGGCCGACGAGGCCGGGGCCGAGCACCGTGACGAGCAGGATCGCGGCCAGCGTGATCGCCGCGACGAGCGGCTGGGCCTCGAAGGATCCGACCGCGACCGGCGCGAGGTTCAGGCCGATGAGGGCGACGATCGCGCCGGTCACGACGGGCGGCATCAGCGCGTCGACGACGCGGGACCCCAGCGCCTTGACGACGAGACCGACGAGCGCGAGGGCGACTCCTACGGCGACGATGCCGCCGAGCTGGGCGGCGGGGCCCTCGCCGGCCGAGGCCGCCAGCGGCGCGATGAACGCGAACGACGAGCCGAGATAGCTGGGCACCCGGCCGCGGGTGATCAGCAGGAACAGGGCGGTGCCGACACCGGAGAAGAGCAGCGTCGTGGTGACCGGGAAGCCTGTGATCGTCGGCACGAGCAGCGTGGCGCCGAACATCGCGATCACGTGCTGCATGCCGATGCCCACGGTGCGGGGCCAGGACAGTCGTTCGTCCGGGGCGACGACCTCGCCGTCGGCAACGCGACGTCCGTCGCCGTGCAGGGTCCAGCCGAACCCGGCCGTCCGCGTCCTCAGTTGTTCGTTCACAACGGGGAATGGTAGGCGCCGGCCGGCTCCGGGAGCAGGTCGCGGGGGTCGCTCCCGACGCGGATCACCTCGGTCAGGCGAGCACGCGGGCCGCCGCCTCGCGCGCCTCGCCGGGGTCGACGGTGCGGAGCACTTCGTCCGCGGCCTCGCGGCACCGGTCGAGGGTGACCGTGGCCAGGCGGGAGCCGACGCCGGCGACGGCTGCTGCCGCACAGGACAACGAGGTGACCCCCATGCCGGTCAGGACACAGCCGAGCAACGGGTCGGCTGCCGCCTCCCCGCACACCCCGACCCGCTTGCCGGCCGCGCGCCCGGCGGCGGCGGTGCGGGCGACCAGGGCCAGCACGGCCGGCTGCCACGGGTCGGTGAGGGCCGCGAGGTGCGGCGACATGCGGTCCGCGGCCATCGTGTACTGCGCGAGGTCGTTGGTGCCGATCGACAGGAAGTCGACGTGTTCGAGGAGGCGTTCGGCGAGCAGCGCGGCAGCCGGCACCTCCACCATCACCCCCGGCACGAGGTCGCGGGCGCGGACGGCGGCGGCGAAGTGCGCGGCCTCCGCGACGGTCGCGATCATCGGCGCCATCACCCACGGCGCGGCGCCTGTGCGGGCGGCCGCGGCGGCGACGGCGTCGAGCTGCCGGTCGAGCAGTCCTTCGGTGGCGGTCGCGATCCGGATGCCGCGCAACCCGAGTGCGGGGTTGTGCTCGTCGGGGTGGTTGACGAAGCGCAGCGGCTTGTCGGAGCCCGCGTCGAGGGTCCGCAGGACGACCTTCCGGCCGGCGAAGGCGGTGAAGACCTCCGCGTAGATCACGGCCTGTTCCTCGACGGTCGGCTCGGTTTCCCGGTCCAGGAAGCACAGCTCGGTCCGGAACAGGCCGACCCCCTCGGCCGGGGTCTCGCGGGCGGCACGGGCACCGGCGCCGTCCTGCACGTTCGCGAGGATCTCGACACGATGACCGTCCGCGGTGGTGCCGGGGCCGGCCCAGGACGCGATGCGCGCACGCTCGCTGCGGTCGGTTGCGACCGCAGCGGCCGCGCCTTCGGGGTCGGGGTCGAGACGGATCTCACCGGCGGCCCCATCGAGGAGGACGCGGGTGCCGGCGGGAACGGTGTCCAGGTCGGCCGCCGCGACCACGCAGGGGATGCCGAGCTGCCGGGCGATGATCGCGGTGTGGCTGGTGGGCCCGCCGAGGGTGGTGGCGAGCCCGATCACGCGGGTCGGATCGAGGCCGGCGGTGTCGGCGGGGGCGAGGTCCTCCGCGAAGAGAATCGACGGTTCCTCGGGCAGGTCGAGACCGGGTTCGGGGTGGCCGCTGAGCTCGGCGAGCACGCGGTCGCGGATGTCGAGGAGGTCGGTGACGCGCTCGGCCATCAGCCCGCCGAGCTTGGTGAACATGTCGGCGAACTGGTCGGTGGCGCCGACGGCGGCCTCGACCGCGCCGGCTCCGCTGCGGATCTTCGCGGCGACGGCGCCGAGCCAGCCGCGGTCCTCGGCGAGCTGGGCGTTGGCGAGCAGGACCTCGGCGGCGGCGCCCGAGGCCTGGCCGGCGCGGCTGCGCAGCCGGTCCGCGACGGTGGTGGCGGCCGCCCGGAAACGCTCCGCCTCGGCGTCGCGCGCGGTGTCCGGGATGCTCTCGAACGTGGCGGGTATCTGCGGCCGCGGCGCGGGGCGCACGACTGGGCCGTAGGCAACCCCGGGCACGACGGGCGTGCCCCGAACGATCGACATCTCCGCCGCTGCGGGAATCACCTTCTCCATGTCTCCTCCTCGCCGCCCGGTGTGTCGGGATGGGCCTCCGGGGTAATTCTGTGATCGAGATTACTCCGAACCATTGACATGTCAACACATACGGGCGTAAAACAACATAAACCAACATTTCGGCGGTGAGGAGCCCGGCGTGTACGCAGAGGAACGGCAGCAGGCGATCGCCGAGCTGATCGGCCGACGGGGACGGATGTCCGTCGCCGATCTGGCCACCCGTTTCCGCGTCACCACCGAGACCGTCCGCCGGGACCTCGCCCTGCTCGAGCGGCTCGGCCATGTGCGCCGGGTGCACGGCGGCGCGATCCCCACCGCAGCGCTCACGGTGACCGAACCCGCGCTGAGCGAGCGCGAGCACACCCATGCCGCACAGAAAGACCGGATCGCCGCCGCGGCGGCCCGGTACCTTCCCCCCGCCGGCGGCAGTGTGGTGTTCGACGCCGGCACCACCACCGGCCGGCTGGTGGCGGCGCTGCCCGCCGACGTGGACCTCGAGGTGGTCACCAACTCGGTTCCGATCGCCGCGCGGCTCGCCGGCCTCGGATCGGTGCGCCTGCACATGCTCGGCGGCCGGGTCCGCGGGATCACGCAGGCCAGCGTGGGCGAGGACGCGCTGCGATTCCTCCGGGCTCTGCACGTCGACGTCGCCTTCATCGGCACCAACGCGCTCAGCGTCGGCCACGGCCTGTCCACTCCCGACCCGGACGAGGCCGCCGTCAAGCGCGCGATGGTCCGATGCGCCGACCGGGTGGTCGTCGTCGCCGACTCCTCCAAGATCGGCCGACAGCACCTGATCAGCTTCGCCCCCGTCGACGCCGTGGACGTGCTCGTCACGGACACCGAGATCGACGACACCGACTGCAAAGAGCTCACCGACAACGGAATCGAGGTGGTGACGGCATGATCGTCACGCTGACCGCCAACCCCAGCCTGGACCGGACGGTCGCACTGACGGGCCCGCTCGTCCGCGGCGCGGTGCACCGCGCCGCCGCCACCCGCGTGGACCCGGGCGGCAAGGGCGTCAACGTCGCCCGCGTGCTCCGCGCGGCCGGCCGGCCGGTCCTGGCCGTCCTGCCGGGAAACACCGGCGACCCGTTGCTCGCCGCGCTCGACGACCACGGCATCGGCTACCGCGCCGTTCCGACCGGGGGCTTCGCGCGCAGCAACATCACCGTCGCCGAGCCCGACGGCACCACCACCAAGCTCAACGAGCCCGGCCCGGCGTATACCGAAGGGACACTCGATGCGCTGCGCCGGACCGTCGTCGATGCCGCCGCCGACGCCCGCTGGGTGGTGATGTCCGGATCGCTGCCGCCCGGCGTGCCCGCCGACTGGTACGCCGATCTCGTCCGCTCCGTCCGCGCGGCCGCCGTCGACGGGTCCGTCGCGTGCCGCATCGCGGTGGACACCTCCGAGTCTCCCCTGCTGTCGCTCGCGGCCCGGTTCCCCGACGCCGCCCCCGACCTGCTCAAACCGAACTCGGACGAGCTCGCCCAGCTCACCGGCGCGGACGCCGCCGCCCTGGAATCCGCGGCGGCGGCCGGCGACACCGGACCGGTCGTCGCCGCCGGACGCCGGCTCGTCGAGCGCGGCGTCGGGGCGGTGCTGGCCACGCTCGGCGCGGCCGGCGCGGTGCTGATCACCGCCGAGGGTGCCTGGCACGCGGTGCCCGGACCCGTGACCGCGCGCAGCACCGTCGGCGCCGGCGACTCCTCCCTCGCCGGCTATCTCGTCGCGGAGCTGGCCGGGCTCGGCCCCGCCGAGCGCCTCCGCCACGCCGTCGCGTACGGCTCGGCGGCCGTGGCACTTCCCGGCACCACGCTTCCCGGACCCGACGACGTCGACACCGGCGCCGTCGAGGTCGCTCCGCTCCGCCCCGTTCCCCTGGACACCCCGTCCCCGGCCCTCCCTCACCACCAGTAAGGACACGCCATGCCAGACATCGCTTCCGGCGCCACCTCCGGGCCCGCGATCATCGACGACGGCCTGATCGCGCTCGACGCAGACCTCGGCGCCGACAAGGAGTCGGTCATCGCCGCGCTGGCCTCGCGGCTGGCCGCCGCCGGCCGCGCCACCGACGCGGCGGCACTGACGGCCGCCGCCCTGGACCGGGAGGCCAAGTCGGCCACCGGCCTGCCCGGTGGGATCGCCATCCCGCACTGCCGCGCCGACGCCGTCGCCACCGCGTCGCTCGGCTTCGCGCGACTGTCCCCCAAGGTGGACTTCGGCGCCCCCGACGGACCCGCCGACCTCGTGTTCCTCATCGCCGCCCCGGAGGGGGCCGGAGCCGAGCACATGAAGCTGCTCTCGTCGCTCGCCCGGGCACTCGTGCGGCCGGACTTCGTCGGGTCACTGCGCGACGCGGCCACACCCGCGGACGTGATCGCGCTGGTCGAGGGGGTTCTGCCGAAACCGGCCCCGGCCACCACCGCGGCCCCGGCCGCCGAGTCCGCGCCGGCCACCCCGGCGCCCGAACCCACCCCGGCCGCCGAGCGCACCATCGTCGCTGTCACCGCCTGCCCGACGGGAATCGCCCACACTTACATGGCCGCCGATGCCCTCAAGGCCGCGGGCGAACGCGCCGGGGTCACGGTGCGGGTCGAGACCCAGGGTTCGAGCGGCAGCACCCCCCTGCCGGCGTCCGTGATCGCCGGCGCCGACGCCGTCATCTTCGCCACCGACGTCGGCGTGAAGAACCGCGAACGGTTCGCCGGCAAACCGGTGGTCGCCTCGGGCGTCAAGCGGGCGATCAACGAGCCCGACGTGATGGTCGCCGAGGCGATGCGCGCGGCGAAGGACCCGTCCGCGGGCACCGTCGACGCGGCCGCCGTGGCTGCGGCCGCCGACGAACCCTCGGCGGGCGAGGTCGGCTGGGGCACCCGGCTGCGTCAGATCCTGCTGACCGGCGTGAGCTACATGATCCCGTTCGTCGCCGCGGGCGGCCTGCTCATCGCCCTCGGATTCCTGCTCGGCGGGTACGAGATCACCGAGCCCGCCGCCGACATCGTGGTCGGCAACTCGCTGACCGACCTCCCGGACGGCGGCCTGACCACCTATCTCGGCGCGGTTCTGTTCCAGCTCGGCTCGCTGGCGTTCTCCTTCCTGGTGCCCGCCCTGGCGGGCTTCATCGCCTTCGCGATCGCGGACCGGCCCGGCCTGGCGCCCGGCTTCACCGCCGGCGCGGTGGCCGTGTTCGTCGGGGCCGGCTTCATCGGTGGCCTCGTCGGCGGCCTCATCGCAGGCTTCGCAGCGCTGTGGGTGGGTCGCATCCCGGTCCCGGTGTGGGCCCGCGGGCTGATGCCGGTGGTGATCATCCCGCTGTTCGCCACCCTCATCGTCGGCGCCCTCATGTTCCTCGTCCTCGGCAAGCCCCTCGCCGCGATCACCACGGGCCTGACGAACTGGCTCAACGGCCTGTCCGGGAGTTCGGTCGTCATCCTCGGCGTGATCCTCGGCCTGATGATGTGCTTCGACCTCGGCGGCCCGGTCAACAAGGCCGCCTACGCCTTCGCCGTCGCCGGGCTCGACGTCTCGAACAACGCCTCGCTGCAGATCATGGCGGCCGTGATGGCCGCCGGCATGGTGCCGCCGCTGGCGATGGCACTGTCGTCGACGCTGCGGCCGGGCATCTACAGCACCGCCGAACGCGAGAACGGCAAGGCCGCATGGCTGCTCGGTGCCTCGTTCATCTCCGAGGGAGCGATCCCGTTCGCGGCGGCGGACCCGCTGCGGGTGATCCCGTCGATGATGGCCGGCGGCGCCGTCACCGGCGCGATCGTGATGGCCACCGGGACGACCCTCAGCGCCCCGCACGGCGGCATCTTCGTGTTCTTCGCCATCGGCAACCTGCTGTGGTTCCTGGTCGCCCTCGCCGCCGGCACCGTCGTGGGTGCGCTGTGCGTGACCCTCGCCAAGGAGGTGCACCGGCCCGCCCACCTGCGCAGCAGCGACACCGCGGCCCAGCCCGCCGTCGCCTGATCGGATCCGACGACCGTCCCTACCCCGAAGGAGTTCCCATGCCCAGCACCACCGTCACCGTCGGCTCGTCCATCGGCCTGCATGCCCGGCCGGCCGGCATCATCGCCGAAGCCGTGGTCGCCTCCGGAGTCCCGGTGACCCTGGCCGTGGACGGCGGCGAACCCGTCGACGCGGGCTCGGCGCTGCTCATCATGACGCTCGGCGCCACCCAGGGCACCGAGGTCACCGTGACCAGCGACGACACCGACGTGCTCGCCCGGGTCGCCGAGCTGGTGGCCGCCGACCTCGACGCCTGACGTCAGCCCCGGCGGCGGCGCGCGGCCCGTCGCCACAGCCCGCCTGCGGCGGCTGCGATCACCACGATGCCCGCGGCGATCGCCGCGGGCATCGCCCCGTCCGGGGTCTGCGCCGGCTCCTCCGCAGGCGTGGGCCGGAACAGGCCCACCACGTCGCGCCACACCCGCACTCCCGGCAGGGCGCCGCCGGCGGATTCGGAAGCGGTCAGCAGGTCCCCGCTCGCGGTGAAGGCCACCGCCTCGCCCTGGGGTTCGTGGGGCACCGGCACCCGCAGGGCCGGGCCCGCCGCGAGCGCCGCCGCGACGTCGCCGTCGGGGGCGTGGAAGAGGTAGACATCGGTGTACGTGCGCACTGCGGCGACGGTGCCGTCGGCGCTGACCGCGCCACCGGTGACCAGCGCGGAGGAGGCCCCGCCGACGGGTCCGCCGGGGGTGTCCGTGGGGCCGAGGGTCAGGGATCCGACGCGTTCGAGCGGGACCGGCCCCGGGTCGGGCAGGTCGTCCACGCTCCGCCCGCCCGCCGGCCGGTAGATCCCGGCACTGCCGAACAGCGGCTTGGAGACGATCAGCGGCACCCCGTCGCGCGGGACGAGCAGCGTCTCCGCGTCGCGTGGGCCGTCGGGATAGGTGAGCCGGTGCAGGCTGCCCGCGCCGGTCTGCGGGTCGACCGAGATCAGCGCGACGGTGTCGCGCGCGGCGCGATTGTCGCCGACGTCGCCGAGCCACAGCCGGCCGTCCGGACCGGCGGCGAGGTCCTCCACGTCGTACGGGTCGACGGGCGGCGGGATGCGGCGCACCACCGCGCAGTCGGCCCCGAGCTCGAACACCGCCTCGTCGGCCCCGGCGTCCGGCACCGCGAACACGCGATCACCGGAGGCGACAAGGCCCGACAGCTCCGCGAGGGCGGGATCGGTGGGGGTGCACAGCACGCCACCGTCGACCTCGGCGATCGGGACCGTGGAGGTCTGCGCCGCGGCGGCCGGCGCCGACACGACGGCCGCCGAGGCCACCAGGCCGACGAGGGCCCCGCGCACTAGGCGGCGTACTCGACCAGGGCCGACGCGAGCGCCTGCGGCACGCGGGCATGCACGCGCGTACCGTCCACCTCATGCGCGGAGTTCAGGACCTGCCCGTCCGAGTGGATCCGCGCGAGCAGGTCGCCCCGCGTGTACGGCAGCAGCACCTTCACCTCGACGTCCGGGTGCTCGAGCAGCGCGGCAAGGTGCTCGCGCAGTTCGTCGAGTCCCTCGCCGCTGCGCGCCGAGACGAACACCGCGTCGGGCAGCAGGGCGCGCAGCTCGGTGAGGGTCAGCGGGTCGGCGGCGTCGACCTTGTTCACCACGATCAGCTCGGGCGGCGGCGGAGCGTCGGACTCGCGCAGCACGTCGGTGATCACCTCGCGCACGGCCTTGATCTGGTCCGTCGGCAACGGATCGGACCCGTCCACCACGTGCAGCAGCAGGTCCGCGTCCGTGACCTCCTCGAGGGTGGAGCGGAACGCCTCGACGAGCTGGGTCGGCAGGTGCCGCACGAAGCCGACGGTGTCGGTGAGCACGTACTCCCGTCCGTCCGGCAGTTCGGCCCGGCGGGTGGTCGGGTCGAGCGTCGCGAACAACGCGTTCTGCACCAGCACACCGGAACCGGTGAGCTTGTTGAGCAGGCTGGACTTGCCGGCGTTGGTGTAGCCGACGATGGCGACCGACGGGATGCGGTTGCGCATGCGCCGGGTGCGCTTGGTGTCGCGAACGGACTTCATCGCCTTGATCTCGCGGCGCAGCTTGGCCATCCGTTCGCGGATGCGGCGACGGTCCGTCTCGATCTTCGTCTCGCCGGGACCGCGCAGGCCCACGCCGCCGTTGCTGCCGGCACGGCCGCCGGCCTGCCGCGACATCGACTCGCCCCAGCCGCGCAGTCGCGGCAGCATGTACTCCATCTGCGCGAGCGATACCTGCGCCTTGCCTTCACGGGAGGTGGCGTGCTGGGCGAAGATGTCGAGGATCAGTGCGGTGCGGTCGATGACCTTGACCTTGACGATCTTCTCCAGGGCGGTCAGCTGCGCGGGGGTCAGCTCGCCGTCGCAGATGACGGTGTCGGCACCGGTGGCCAGCACCACCTGGCGCAGTTCCTCGGCCTTGCCGGAGCCGATGTAGGTCGCGGCGTCGGGACGGTCCCGGCGCTGGATCAGGCCCTCGAGTACCTCGGAGCCCGCGGTCTCGGCCAGTGCGGCGAGCTCGGCGAGGCTGGCCTCGGCCTGGGCCGCGGTGCCGCCGGTCCACACCCCGACCAGCACGACCCGCTCGAGGCGGAGCTGCCGGTATTCGACCTCGGTGATGTCCTCGAGTTCGGTGGACAGCCCGGCGACGCGGCGCAGGGCGCTGCGGTCCTCGAGCTGCATCTCGCCGACCGACGGGTCGGCGGGGGCCCAGCCCGCGACGCGGTCCGCGTCGTCGGTGGCCGATTCGTTTCGTCGTGTGTTCGTCATACACGACCATCGTCCCACGTCGGACGCGCCGACGCATGCGACTTTCCGGGTGTCCGCGCAGGGCGAAACCCGCGCGGCGCACCGGCGCCGCCGGGCCGGGAGTCAGTCCAGGCCGCCCCACCAGTCGTCGCCGATCGTGCCCGACGCCACCAGCACCGACGGGCCGCGCAACGCGGCCCGGCCGTCCTCGAGGCGCACCTGCACGGTCCCGCCGGGGACGTGCACCTGGACCGTACCGGAGCCGGACCCGTCGAAACGCAACGCCGCGGCGGCGGCCGCGACCGTGCCGGTGCCGCAGGACCGGGTCTCCCCCACGCCCCGCTCGTACACCCGCATGTCCACCGCGCCCGCGGAGATGGGCGTGAGGAACTCGATGTTGACCCCCTGCGGGAAGAAGCCGGGGTCGAAACCCGGACCGGAAAGGTCGAGGGCGGCCAGGGTCGCCGCGGTCAGGTGCGGATCGACACAGGCCAGGTGCGGGTTGCCGACGTCGATGCCCAGCCCGCGGTACACCCGGCCCTCGATGGTGGCCGTCGACTCCCCCAGCTCCCGCACCACACCCATGTCGACGGTGACCTCGCCGTGGGTGGCGTCGGCGCTGTGCACCTGCACCGGCTTGCCGCCGGCGCGGCTGCCGACGACGAACTCGCCGCGCGACTCGAGCCCGCTGGCGGTGACGAAGTGCGCGAACACCCGCACCCCGTTGCCGCACATCTCCGCGATCGAGCCGTCGGCGTTGCGGTAGTCCATGAACCAGTCGTCGGCGTCCGTCCCCTCGGGCAGTGCCGGCAGAACCCCGGCGTCGACCAGCGCCCCGGCGCGCGCGACGCGCAGGACCCCGTCCGCCCCGAGGCCGCGACGGCGGTCGCACAGCGCCGCCACCCGCTTCGGCTCGAGGGAGATCCGCACGTCGGGATCCGGGAGGATCACGAAGTCGTTCTCGGTGCCGTGGCCCTTGCTGAAGTCCATGCCCGTCACCTTAACGACGGTTCGCATCGGCGAGAACCCGCAGCGCCGTGTCCCGCAGCGCCGGATCGGCACCGTCGAGCCAGTGCACCCGCGGATCCCGGCGGAACCACGAGCGTTGCCGGCGCACGTAGCGCCGCGTCCCGATGAAGGTGCGCTCGCGGGCGTGGGCGAGGTCGCACTCACCGGCCAGGTACTCGAGCACCTGCGCGTACCCGATCGCCCGACGGGCGGTTACCCCCTCGTGCAGCCCCTGCTCGCACAGCGCCGCCACCTCGTCGACCAGTCCGCGCTCGAACATCAGGTCCGTGCGCCGAGCGATCCGGTCGTCGAGGGCCACGGTGTCCCGGTCCACCCCCAGCACGACGGTCCCCCATCTGGGATCGCCGATCTGCGGCTGCGACGCCGCGAACGGCGCCCCGGTGAGCTCGACCACTTCGAGGGCGCGGACCATGCGGCGGCCGTCGGTGGGGAGGATCGTCGCCGCGGCGACCGGGTCGGCCCGCTGCAGCGCCGCGTGCACCGCGGCCACCCCCTCGTCGGCGAGCAGCGCCTCCCACTTGGCCCGTACCTGCGGATCCGTCGCGGGGAACTGCCACTCGTCGAGGAGGGCCTGCACGTACATCATCGAGCCGCCGACGATGATCGGCACGGCGCCGCGGTCCCGGATCGCCTCGACGTCGGCGGTCGCGGCCTGCTGGTAGCGGGCGACCGTGGCGGTCTCGGTGACATCGAGGACGTCGAGCTGATGGTGGGTGATGCCGCGCCGCTCGTCGACGGGCAGCTTGGCGGTGCCGATGTCCATGCCGCGGTACTGCTGCATCGCATCGATGTTGACGATCTCCCCGCCGAGCTCCTCGGCGAGATCGAGACCCAGATCGGACTTGCCGGTGGCCGTCGGGCCGACGACGGCCACCGGAGGGAGGGGCTCACGGGTCACGGTCGCCACATCCCGACGTGGTATCCCACGCCGTACGGCGCGCTGCTGTGGGTCGTGGCGGCCGCCGCCGGTCCGTCGGAGCCGAACACCGCGGCCAGCACCTGCCATGCGGCGCGGCCGTCGAGGACCAGTTCGGTGCAGAGCGCCGGGTCGAGCGCGGCGAGCGCGGCGGCGTCGCCGACCGCGAGGGCGGCGCCGAGCGCCTCGTCCACCTCCTGCGCCCCGGGGTGGTAGGCCCCGGGTGCCTTCGCGGTGAGCGTGGCCGGGCCGTCCGCGACCACGAGCAGGGCCGTCGGGGTGCGGTCCGCGTCCAGGGCGCCGCGCAGCCGCCGCCCGAAGCGGGCGCAGTCCTGCGGGGTCGTGTCGGCCGGCACGACGTGCGTGGTGGCGCGCACGACCGGCGCCGTCCGGTCGCGCAACCAGCCCGCGATCAGGGCCGGCAGCGGCAGCTGCGGATCGGGCGTCCCCGCGGTCGCCGGCCCGAGCGATACGGCCAGGTCGACACCGAAGCCGCGGAACGTTCCGACGGCCGTGTCCGGGAGGTGCGCGGCCTCCGTGCCCGTACCGACGACGACCCACTGCGCCGCGGCGCGCAGTTCCGCCCCGACGTCGAGCACGGCGGCGCGCAGGTCGGCGGTCTCGGCGGCCGCGGAGCCGGTCAACTCGGGAACGAGCAGGGGTGGGGACGGCACGAACGCCGCGGCGATCAACACACGGGCCACCGTAGTCGACCCGACCCGCCGCCTCCCGGCCGTGCGACCTGTTTCAATAGTGGGCGGGCGTGGTCTCGGAGCGACCTCCGCGGCCCGACCACGCGAACCAGTGCGACCAGGCAGCCGTGCCGCGCGGCAGAGATGAGGACCGATGACCGACCCGAACGCAACGCAGGAATCCCGCGCTCCGAAGCCGGGCGCTCCCAAACCGGGTCGGCAGCGGCCGGCCCCCGAGTCGTCGGCACCCAAGCCGCACCCGGCCGCCCATCCCCATCCGCAGCCCACGGTCCCGGCCAGCGATCCGAGCCGGTGGGGCCGCGTCGACGAGGACGGCACGGCGTGGGTGAAGACCGCCGAGGGCGAGCGGTGCATCGGGTCCTGGCAGGCGGGCGACGCCGCCGAGGGGCTTGCCCACTTCGGCCGCCGGTACGACGACCTCGCGACCGAGGTGGCGATCCTCGAGTCGCGGCTGAGCTCGGGCACCGGGGACGCGAAGAAGACCCGGGCGGCGGCCCAGGCGCTCGCGGAGTCCTTGCCCACCGCCGCCGTGATCGGTGACCTCGACACCCTCGCCGAGCGGCTCGCGGCGATCGTCGCGGACTCGGAGAAGGCGGCGGTCGCCGCAAAACAGGAGAAGGAGCACCAGCGGGCGGCGGCCACCGCCCGCAAGGAGGCCCTCGCGGCCGAGGCCGAGCAGATCGGCGCCGAGTCGACCCAGTGGAAGGCTGCCGGCGACCGGTTGCGGGAGATCCTCGAGGAGTGGAAGACGATCCGCGGCGTGGACCGTAAGGTCGACGACGCCCTGTGGCGGCGCTATTCGAAGGCCCGCGAGGCGTTCAACCGCCGGCGCGGCGCGCACTTCGCCGAACTGGACCGCGAGCGCGCCGCCGCCCGGACCCGCAAGGAGGATCTCGTGGCGCAGGCCGAGGAACTGCAGGACTCGACCGACTGGGGTGCGACGGCGGCCGCGTTCCGGGAACTTCTCGCCGAGTGGAAGGCGGCCGGCCGGGCGCCGCGCGAGGCCGACGATCAGCTGTGGAAGCGGTTCAAGGGCGCCCAGGACGTGTTCTTCGCCGCCCGCAACGCGGCCGCCTCGGAGCGGGACGCGGAGTTCGAGGAGAACGCGCAGGCGAAGGAGGCGCTGCTGCAGTCGGCGGCGTCGATCGATCCGGCGGCGGACATCGACGCCGCCCGGGCCCGGCTGCGCGAGCTGCAGGACAGGTGGGAGGAGATCGGCAAGGTCCCGCGGGAGCGGATGCACGACCTCGAGAGCCGTCTGCGGGCGATCGAGAAGCGGGTCCGCGAGGCCGCCGAGTCCGAATGGCGACGCACCGACCCGGAGGCGCTCGCCCGTGCCGCCCAGTTCCGGGAGCGCGTGCGCCAGTTCGAGGAGCAGGCCGCCAAGGCCACCGCCGCGGGCCGCCCGAAGGACGCCGAGAGTGCGCTCGCGCAGGCGCAGCAGTGGCGGGAATGGGCCGACGCCGCGGAAGGAGCCGTCGGGGAGCGCTGAGCGCCCCTCCGGACACGACGGTGCCCCCGGCTCGTTCGAGCCGGGGGCACCGTCGTTCGTCCGGTCCCGGGCGGTCAGTCGTCGAGCAGGCCCTTGTTCTCCTGCTGGGCGGCCGCGTTGCGGAGTTCCTCCTCGGCGGCGAGCTGAAGCGCGGTGCGCGTCCACACCACCTTCGCCCAGTGGAAGGTGAGCACCATGACGGTGATCCAGCCCAGGATCAGGCCGATGCCCGGTCCCGCACCCGGGTCGCCGACCGGCAGGGTCTGCCTCGACCAGATCGAGAGCATGCCGAACACGATCGACACCGCGGAGCCGGCCAGCGCCAGCCACGCCAGCACCCACCGGCGGGTGACGAGCGCCAGGATGGAGAAGATCGCGCCGAACACCAGAGCGAGCCACACGAAGATGCGGGAGGGCAGCGCGATGGACTCGGCGGTCGCGTCGGGGGCGAAGGACAGCACCTCCCACCCGTTGGCCGCCCCGGCGTGGGGCAGGCTGAACGAGCCGAGCAGCACGAGCACCGCGACCGCGACGACGAGCGCGCGGGCTCCGGGGTCGATCTCGCCGGCGATCTTGCGTTCGGCTGCCTCGAGGTCGGCGCGGACTTCGTCCATCGGATCCCTTCCGTCGTCCCCGGCGTCGTCGCCGGGCGTCCTGCCCTCGTCGGGGCCGCTCGCGGTCATGCGTCACATCCCGTCTGTGCCGGAAGTGGCTCGGGCACACCGATCTGCGGGAGACCGAGCCCCACCCCGATGGGGGGCGTCTTGGGGGTGCGGCCCTGCTCGAACCGGTCGCCGGCGCGGGTGCGCCGATGAGTCAGGATCGGGGTGTCCGCGACCAGATGGTGCGGGGCGGCCTCGCTGATCACGATCGTGACGACGTCGCCCGGGCGAACCGCACGGTCGATGTTGCCCTCGGGCCGGAAGTGCACGAGCCGGCCGTCACGGGCGCGGCCGCTCATCCGGGCGGTCTCGGAGTCCTTGCGGCCCTCCCCCGCGGCGACGAGCAGCTCGACCTCCCTGCCGACGAGCGCGAGGTTCTCTTCGAGGGTGATCCGCTCCTGCAGCGCGATGAGCCGTTCGTACCGTTCCTGCACCACCGCCTTGGGCAGCTGGCCGTCCATCTCCGCGGCCGGCGTGCCGGGTCGCCTGGAGTACTGGAAGGTGAAGGCGCTGGTGAACCGGGCCTTCTCGACGACGTCGAGGGTCTCCTGGAAGTCCTCCTCGGTCTCGCCGGGGAACCCGACGATGATATCGGTGGTGATCGCCGCGTGCGGCATGGCCGCGCGCACCTTCTCGATGATCCCGAGGAACCGCTCCTTGCGGTACGAGCGGCGCATCGCGCGCAGGACGCGGTCCGAGCCGGACTGCAGCGGCATATGCAGCTGCGGGCACACGTTCGGGGTCTGCGCCATCGCCTCGATGACGTCGTCGGTGAACTCCGCGGGGTGCGGGGAGGTGAAGCGGACCCGTTCGAGACCCTCGATACCGCCGCAGGCGCGCAGCAGCGCGGCGAACGCGCCGCGGTCGCGGGGCTGCTCCGGATCGGCAAAGGAGCGGCCGTAGGAGTTGACGTTCTGCCCGAGCAGGGTCACCTCGAGGACGCCCTCGTCGACGAGCGCGCGGACCTCGGCGAGGATGTCACCGGGCCGGCGGTCCACCTCCTTGCCACGCAGCGACGGCACGATGCAGAAGGTGCAGGTGTTGTTGCAGCCCACGGAGATCGACACCCAGCCGGCGTAGCTGGACTCGCGCCGGGCGGGCAGGGTCGAGGGGAACGCCTCGAGCGATTCGAGGATCTCGACCTCGGCGCGGCGGTTGTGCCGGGCACGATCGAGCAGCGCCGGCAGGTTGCCGATGTTGTGCGTCCCGAACACGACGTCGACCCACGGCGCCTTCTTCACGACGACCTCGCGGTCCTTCTGGGCAAGGCACCCACCGACGGCGATCTGCATGTTCGGGTTGGCGTCCTTGACGGGCCGCAGATGGCTCAGGTTGCCGTAGAGCTTGTTGTCGGCATTCTCCCGCACCGCGCAGGTGTTGAAGACCACGAGATCGGCGGGCGCACCCGGCCCTGCCTTGGTGAACCCGGAGTCCTCGAGCAGCCCGGACAGGCGCTCCGAGTCGTGCACGTTCATCTGGCAGCCATAGGTGCGCACCTCGTAGGTGCGGGCGCCGACCTCGGCGGTCGCGTCGAGGGCGGCCGGGGCGCTGGGGGGTTCATGGTCCATCGATGACACGTCCCAGCCTAGCTCACGGGGCCGGACCGCTCCTGAAGTGGGCCGAGAGAGACAAACTAGTCCATCGCGCGACCCGGCGGGGCGAACCGGAACCGGCCTTTCGGGGCCGACCGTAAATTTTCCATTACGCAGTCCGAACTCGGCTTGCGAAAATTGCGGCACGGCGGCGCGGGCAGCATAGGGTTCTGTCCATGACACCAGCGGCGGTCGAATTCGAGAAGCCCTCCGGCTCGGCAGGCGGCGCACCCCCGATGATCTCGATGTCGGCGGTGGAGAAGCACTTCGGAGCCCTGCACGTGCTGCAGGACATCAACCTCGAAGTATCGGCGGGTCAGGTCGTGATCGTGGTGGGGCCGTCCGGGTCCGGCAAGTCCACCCTGTGCCGGACCATCAACCGGCTCGAGCCGATCGACTCGGGCGAGATCCGGGTGGACGGCAAGCTGCTTCCCGCAGAAGGTAAGGCGCTCGCGGCGCTGCGAGCCGACGTGGGAATGGTGTTCCAGTCGTTCAACCTGTTCGCGCACAAGACCATCCTCGAGAACGTCATGCTCGCCCCGGTAAAGGTCCGTCGCAAGGGCAGGACCGAGGCCAAGGAGCAGGCGCTGCAACTTCTCGACCGCGTCGGCATCGCCAATCAGGCGGAAAAGTATCCCGCGCAGCTCTCGGGCGGCCAGCAGCAGCGCGTCGCGATCGCGCGGGCACTGGCGATGAACCCGAAGGTCATGCTGTTCGACGAGCCGACCTCGGCGCTGGACCCCGAGATGGTCCAGGAGGTGCTCGACGTCATGACGTCGCTGGCCCGGGAGGGCATGACGATGCTCGTCGTCACCCACGAGATGGGCTTCGCCCGCAAGGCCGGCAACCGCGTGCTGTTCATGGCGGACGGGCAGATCATCGAGGACACCGACCCCGACACGTTCTTCACCGCACCCAAGTCCGCCCGCGCCCAGGACTTCCTCGGCAAGATCCTCAGTCACTGATCCGGCGTCGCTGCCGCACCGGAACCGGGGCGGCATCACCCACAACACGGAGGTACTCGATGAGAATCACCCGCTCGGTTCGCCTGGGCATCGGCGCGATCGCCGTCGCCGTGCTCGCCACCGCGTGTGGCGGAGACGAGCAGCGCAGCGTGTCGCAGTCCGCCGAGAGCGGCTCCCTCGTCGTCGGCATCAAGTTCGACCAGCCCGGGCTCGGGTTGCGCAACCCGGACGGTACCTTCAGCGGGTTCGACGTCGAGGTCGCGAAGTACGTCGGGCAGCAGCTGGGAGTGGCGCCGGAGAACATCGAGTTCAAGGAAGCCCCGTCCCCGCAGCGCGAGACCCTCATCGAGAACGGTGAGGTGGACTACATCGTCGCCACCTACTCGATCACCGACACGCGCAAGGAGAAGGTCGACTTCGCCGGGCCGTACTTCGTCGCCGGCCAGTCACTGCTCGTGCGTGCCGACAACACCGACATCACCGGACCGGAGTCGCTCAACGGCGGCAAGCGGCTGTGCTCGGTGGCCGGCTCCACCCCCGCACAGAAGGTCAAGGACACCTACGCGCAGGACGTGCAGCTGCAGGAGTTCGACACCTACTCCGCCTGCGTCGAGGCGCTGCGCAACGGTGCGGTCGACGCCGTGACCACCGACGACATCATTCTCGCCGGTTACGCGGCCCAGTACCCGGGCCAGTTGAAGGTCGTGGGCGAGCCGTTCACGGAGGAGCGCTACGGTATCGGTCTGGCCAAGGGCGACACCGAGTCCCGCAACCAGATCAACGACGCGATCGAAGAGATGATCTCGAGCGGGGCCTGGCAGGCCGCCCTCGAATCCACTGTCGGCCCGTCCGGATACCCCCTGCCGGAACCGCCGCAGGTCGACCGCTACTGACCGTCCCCGTCGTCCGGCCGGCCCGTTCGACGACTCGTCACGGGCCGGCCGGATCCCAGTCCCCGATCGGTGGAGTTGACCTGTGGATCTGTTGAGCAAGTACGGCGATCAGTTGATCGACGCCTTCTGGACCACCGTGCAGTTGACGGTGTTCTCGGCGATCGGCGCGCTGATCCTCGGAACGATCCTCGCCGGCATGCGCGTGTCCCCGGTGCCGGTGGCACGGGCGGTCGGCACCGTGTACGTGGGGATCTTCCGCAACACCCCCCTGACGCTGATCATCATCTTCTGCCTGTTCGGCCTGTCACAGACGCTGGGCATCAGCCTTGCCCCCCAGTCGTCGCCGACGTTCCTGGTGGACAACAACTTCCGGCTCGCGGTGCTGGGCCTGAGCGTCTATACCGCGGCGTTCGTCTGCGAGTCGCTGCGCTCGGGCATCAACACCGTCAACGTCGGGCAGGCCGAGGCGGGCCGCTCCCTCGGGTTGACCTTCGGCCAGAATCTGCGCCTGATCGTGCTGCCGCAGGCGTTCCGCGCGGTGATCGCACCCCTCGGCAGCGTGCTGATCGCCCTGACCAAGAATTCGACGATCGCGTCCGTCATCGGCGTCTCGGAGGCCTCCCTGCTGATGAAGACCATGATCGAGAACGAGGCGCAGATCTTCGTCATCGGCGGCATCTTCGCCCTCGGCTTCGTGATCCTGACCCTGCCCACGGGCCTGCTGTTCGGCTGGCTGAGCACGCGATTCGAGGTGTCCCGGTGAGCACCGGCCGCGCAACCGTCCTCTACGACGCCCCCGGTCCCCGGGCGCGAACGATCTACCACGTCGCCTCGGCGGCGGTGGCCGTGCTGCTCGTCGCCGTCGGCTATTTCGTCTACCGGGCTCTCGACGACAAGGGGCAGCTCACCACCGCGAAGTGGGAGCCGTTCCTGGAATCGAGCTCGTGGACCACGTATCTGATCCCCGGCATCCGGGGCACACTCATCGCGGCCGCGGTATCCATCGTGCTCGCCCTGATCCTCGGGGCCGCGCTGGGCATCGGCCGGCTCTCCGATCACCGGCCCGTGCGCGCGGTGTGCGGCTTCATCGTCGAACTGTTCCGGGCCATCCCGGTACTGATCCTGATGATCTTCGCCTACCAGCTGTTCGCCGAATACCAGGTCTTCCGGTCGAAGTACCTGGCGCTGGCGGCGGTGGTCACCGGCCTGACCCTCTACAACGGCTCGGTGATCGCCGAGATCGTCCGCGCCGGTATCCGGTCGCTGCCCCGCGGCCAGACCGAGGCCGCCGCGGCGCTGGGCATGCGCAAGGGCCAGATCATGCGTCTGATCCTGTTGCCGCAGGCCGTCACGGCGATGTTGCCGGCGATCGTCTCGCAGATGGTGGTGGCCCTGAAGGATTCCGCGCTCGGCTATCTCATCGGGTACGTCGAAGTGGTGCGCGCCGGTCAGCAGCTCGGCGCGTTCTTCGGCAACTACCTGCCGTCGCTGCTCGTGGTGGCCGCGATCATGATCGTGCTCAACGGCGCGTTGACGGTCGTCGCGACCCGGCTCGAGCGGCGTCTGCGGACCGGACGCAAGAACCGTGCCGCGATGCCGGAGGCCGACGAGAACGCCCCCGACAACGTGCTTTCCGGCATGACCGTCCCGGGAGTGGACATCACCAGCGATCACGACAAGCGCCGGTAACCCGTCAGTCGGTGGCGACGTCGCCGGGCTCGGGATCGAGCCCGGCGAGTTCGCCGCGGACCACGTCGAAGGCCACGCCCTGCGGGTAACCACGGCGGGCGAGCATGCCGACCAGCCGTCGCACCACCTTGTCCCGTTCCGCGGCGATCTCGCGCCGATCCCCCTCCGTGGGCAGCGGGGGCTGGGTGCGCAGCTTCTTGCGCACCAGTTCGGCGGCGCGGGCGCGTTCGTCGTCGCCGTCGATCTGCTCCAGCGCCTCAGCCGCCTCGTGCTGCCCGATCCCCTTGCGGCGCAGTTCCATTGCCAGAGCACGTTTGCCCCGGCCGGCATGCCGATGACGGGAGCGCACCCACTGCTGGGCGAACTCGGCGTCGTCGACGAGGCCCACCTCGGTGAGCCGGTCGAGGGTCCGCTCGGCGACGTCCGCGGCGAAGCCCTTCTGTTCGAGTTTCGCGGCGAGTTCGGCGCGGCTGCGAGCCCGGTCGGTCAGCAGACGGAGGCACAGGTCCTTGGCCTGTGCCTCCGTTCCGCCGCCGGGCAGGTCGCCGCCGCGCCGGTCACCGCGACGGGAGTCGCTGCCCAACGCTCGACTCAGAAGTCGGCGGGCTCGTCGGCGGGCTCGGCGGTGACGTCCGCCCCGATGCCGAGCTTCTCCTTGATCTTCTTCTCGATCTCGTCCCGGACGTCGGTGTTCTCCAGCAGGAACTTGCGGGCGTTCTCCTTGCCCTGACCGAGCTGGTCGCCCTCGTAGGTGTACCAGGAGCCGGACTTGCGGATGAAGCCCTGCTCGACCCCCATGTCGATGAGCGAGCCCTCCTTGCTGATGCCGTGGCCGTAGAGGATGTCGAACTCGGCCTGCTTGAAGGGCGGCGACACCTTGTTCTTGACGACCTTGACGCGGGTGCGGTTGCCCACCGCGTCGGAGCCGTCCTTGAGGGTCTCGATACGGCGCACGTCCAGGCGCACCGAGGCGTAGAACTTCAAAGCCTTGCCGCCGGTGGTCGTTTCGGGCGAGCCGAACATCACACCGATCTTCTCGCGCAGCTGGTTGATGAAGATCGCGGTGGTGCCCGAGTTGTTGAGCGCACCGGTCATCTTGCGCAGCGCCTGGCTCATCAGGCGGGCCTGCAGGCCGACGTGGCTGTCACCCATCTCGCCCTCGATCTCGGCGCGCGGCACCAGGGCCGCCACCGAGTCGACCACGATGATGTCGAGCGCGCCGGAACGGATCAGCATGTCCGCGATCTCGAGCGCCTGCTCACCGGTATCCGGCTGCGACACGAGCAGGGCGTCGGTGTCGACACCGAGCTTGCGCGCGTACTCGGGATCGAGCGCGTGCTCGGCGTCGATGAAGGCGGCGATGCCGCCGGCGGCCTGGGCGTTGGCCACGGCGTGCAGCGCGACCGTCGTCTTACCGGAGGATTCCGGGCCGTAGATCTCGACGACCCGGCCGCGCGGGAGGCCGCCGATGCCGAGCGCGACGTCGAGCGCGATCGAGCCCGTCGGGATCACGGCGATGGGCTGGCGGGACTCCTCCCCCAGGCGCATCACCGAGCCCTTGCCGAAGCTCTTGTCGATCTGCGCGAGCGCCAGCTCGAGCGCCTTGTCGCGATCGTGTGCCTGTGGTGCCATCGTGGTCCCCTTTTCGAGTCTCGTCTTGCTTGCCGATGACGTTAGAGTCCGGCACCGACAAGTTCGCCGTCCCGACCGGCGAGCGGCCGGATCTGTGGATGAATCGGACGCCTGTGGACTACTTCTTCACCACCCGCGGACCAGCATAGGCGAACAACTGTTCGAACGGAACGGGCGCGGCGGTTTCACCGGCGCGCGGGCGGGACGTCGAACTCCTCGCACAGGGCCCGCCACACCTCACGGGGTTCCCGGCCGGCCTCGATGGCCGCGGCGGCGGTCCGCCCGCCGAGCGAGAGCAGCACGTGGTCACGTAGCAGGGCGTCGCCGCGCAGCTGCCCGAACTCGTTGCGGACACACTCGTGAAATTCCGTCAGTCGCACCTGCGCCACGGTAGTCGCTTCCCGGACCCCCGACAGCGGCCGGTGGCGCGGACGCGGGGCACGTCACCGCATCGGCGCCACGACGCTGCGGCAGACGGTCACCGGGTCCTCGACCTGCGTTGCCGTCGCGGCGGCCAGGCGGGCCGCGCGCGTGAAGCGCGGCTCGGTCAGCACGGTGTCCACGGCCGCCCGCAGCGCGTCGGAGTCGAGTGGCCGCACGACCACCGCGCTGCCCTGCCGGGCGGCCCGATTGGCCAGCTCCCACTGGTCGCCGCCGCCGGGCACCACGACCGCGGGCACCCCGGCGCGCAGGGCCTTGGCGAGCATCCCGTGGCCGCCGCCGCACACCACCACGTCGGCCTGCTCGAGCAGCAGGTCCTGCCGGCCGTGCCCGGCCACGACGCCGTCCGGCCAGTCCCGCTCGGGCGGCTCGAGCATCGCGACGACGATCCGCATCCCGGATCCGCCGAGGCCCGTGCACACGGCGTCGAGCAGGCCGGGCACGCCGGTAGCCGCGGTGGACGGGGCCACCATCACCAGCGGTCCGTCGCCGGAGGGCGGCGCCAGGACGTGGCCGGTGGGCTCCCACAGCAGCGGCCCGACGACGTGCGCCCCGGCGGGCCAGTCCGGTCGCGGCACCTCGAGGGCGGGCAGGGTGGCGACGAGCCGGGCCGCCGGCCCCGGATCCCGGGCGGCCAGGCCGATCCCGACGCGCGCCGCGGACCGTTCGCGTTCCCCCTGCCGGATCGACCGGGCGGTCGCCGCGCGCAGCACCGTGTCCCGCGCGCGCCCGCGCAGCCCGGTGCCTGCGGCGAGACCGCTGCCGATGGGGGGCAGCCCCCGCGAGGGCAGATACAGCGGATGGGGCGACAGCTCCACCCAGGGGATACCGAGGCGTTCGGCGGCCATGCCGCCGCCCGCGGTGAGCACGTCGGAGACGACGAGGTCGGGCAGCAAGGCGCTGAGCCCGGGCAGCATCTCGGACGCGATGTGGGCGGCGCGGGCATGGATGCGGGCACCGGCATCGGCATCGTCGTCCTCCGGACGCGGGGCCAGCCCGGCGAGCGGCGCGAGCGTCACCCCGTCCAGGTCGAGGCCGAGCCACCGCTCGCCGGTGAAGAGGACGGGCTCGTCGCCCGCCTCGGCCAGACGCAGGCTCAGGGCTATCGCCGGGATCGCATGCCCGGCGTCGGGCCCGGCCACCACCGCCACTCGCATCGGCTCAGACTGCCACACCCGCTCCGCGCTGCCCGGTTGTGGAGGCGACGCCGGGAGTACCGGCCGCCGCTGCAGCGCCTCGGCGGTGGGGCTCGCCCGCGCTGTGCCCACCGCGTCGTACGTGCGAGCCTGGAAGCATGACGATGTCGGCAGGTGTCCCGTGAGGAGCGGCCATCCGGTGCCGGACCCCGTCGGTCCGGGGCAGGAGTCGGTGTGGGACTACCCGCGGCCGCCCGTGGTCCGACGGAGCGACGAGCTGGTCGAGGTGTGGTTCGGCGGGCAACTCGTCGCGCGCACCCGCACCCCGTTGCGGCTGCTGGAGACGAGCCACCCGCCGACCTACTACCTGCCCCGGACATGCTTCGCCGAGGGGGTCCTGCGGCCGGTTCCCGGGAGCACGGTGTGCGAGTGGAAGGGGCGGGCCGACTATTTCGACGTCGTGGCAGGCGGACCCGTCGCCGAGCGTGCGGCGTGGCACTATCCCCGGCCGGTTGCCGGATACGAGGCACTCGTCGGGCATGTGGCAGTCATGCCGGGTCCGATGGACGGCTGTTTCGTCGACGGCGAGCGGGTGCGTCCCCAGGCGGGGGGCTTCTACGGCGGCTGGATCACCGATCGGGTGGTCGGCCCCTTCAAAGGCGGGCCCGGCAGTCGCTACTGGTGATCGCGCGGAGGGGCGGGCACGGCCGCGGCGACGGGCCCGAATCCGGGGACGGCCACCGATCGGCGCGGAGATCGGCGGCAACAGTCCCACGGCGTGGCCGTTCCGCGGCGCCGGCGGTCACGGATACGCCGACCAGAACTGGAGCACCTGCTCGCGGGTGGTGACCGTTCCGTTGTCGATGATCAGCAGTTCGTCCTCGTCGAACGTGTAGCGAACAGGTCCGGCCACGACGGTGAATCCGGCGGCGGCCGGGGCGGCGTCGGCCAGTTCGATGTCGGCACCGTCGCTGAGCCGCAGGCCCTTGTAGTAGAGGCGATCGAAGTCGTTGCGGCACACCAGGACCCGCGACTCCGACGTGCGCGCCACCGCGACGGCCTCGTCGGTCGAGTTGCAGCGCGGCCCGATGTCGTCGTCGAAGCCCCGGGTGTCCGCCTGCGCGACCGGGATGCGGTCCGGGCGGCTCTGCGGCGGGGCCGTGGTCGTCGGTGCGGACGAAGTGGTGAGGAGGTCGGTGACCTCCGCCGTGACCGTCGCGGGGGGCGGCACCACCGGACCGGGGCTGTCGATCTGCCCGGTGGCCGAGGTGTCGGCCCGCACATCCGGCTCCGGCGCCTCGCCGCGGCCGGGCAGGATCCACGTCAGCGATCCGACGAGCGCGAGGCCCACGATCGCGGCGCCCAGCAGCACGAGCAGCGGCCGACGGGAACGCGACGTCGGGTGTCCGGGCGGGGCGGTCGGACCGGCGGACACGGGGGCGGGTTCAGCGGCGGTGAACGCCCGGGTCGGCGCGGTGACGGGCTCGGTGACCGGCTCGGTGAGAGCGGCACGCGCGGCCGCGGCCAGCGCACCGCACGTGGGGAAGCGGTCCTCGGGGCGCTTGGCCATCGCGCGGGCGATCACATCGTCGAACGCGGACGGCAGGTCCGGCCGCGCCGCGGTGGGGCGCGGCGGGGGCAGATGCAGATGCGCGTGGACCAGATGGGCCGGCTCGGACCCCGGATACGGTGGCCGCGTCGTGAGCAGCTGATAGAGCGTGCACCCGAGGGCGTAGACGTCGGTCCGGGGGCCGAGGGGCCGCCCCTCGATCTGATCGGGGGACGCGTACTGCAGGCTGGCGACGAGCATGCCGGTCTCGGTGACCGCCGTGCTGTCGAGGCTCTTCGCGATCCCGAAGTCCGCGAGCAGGACGCGCTCGGGTTCGCTCGCCCCGCTCGGCGTGAGCAGGATGTTCGCGGGCTTGACGTCGCGGTGCAGTATCCCGTGTGCATGCGCGTAATCGAGCGCGCGGGCGGTCTCGGACACGATATGCACGGCGCGCCCCGGAGGCATCGGTCCCCTGCGCAGTGCACCCACCGCGTCGGTGCCGTCCACGTACTGCATCGCAATCCACAACTGGTCGCCGACATTGCCGCGGTCGTACACGGTGACGATGTTGGGATGTTCGAGCCGCGCCACGTGGTCGGCCTCCCGGAGGAACCGGCTGCGGTTTCCCGGGTTCGCGGTCGCCGACGGGTCGAGCAGCTTCAGCGCGATGAAACGCGGCAGGTTCGGATGCCGCGCCAGGTAGACGCTGCCCATCCCTCCCGTGCCGAGGCGGCGTTCGATACGGTACCCGGCGAACACGGAGCCGGTCTGCAGTTCTCCCACGGTGTCGTCCACTCCCGAGTCCGTCGCGGCGCCCGCCCGACAGCCGTCTCAGAATATCGCGCACGTGAAGAGTGCCGGGCCGGACGCTCCGGCGGTCAGGCCGACACATCCCCGGCGGCGTCGAGCGCCCGGGCCCGGTCGCCGGGCACGAGCCCGATCCGGGTGCGGCGGTCGAGGATGTCGTCGACGTCGAGGGCGCCCTCGTGGGTGACGGCGAATTCCAGTTCGGCGCGGCTGATGTCGAGCCCGGGGACGATCGGTTCCAGCCGGCGCGGGTCCGCGGCGAGCAGGGCCGCCTCGGTGCCGTAGCGCCGCACCAGGTTCGCCGGGGCGGCGACGGTGCGCAGCACGGCAGGAGTCGCGGCGCCGACGAGGGGGAGCCGCTGGGTGCGGCACGGCCCGACACGCAGTCCGGCCGTCTCGACGGCCGCGTCGACGGCGTCCTGCGCCATCCGCCGGTAGGTGGTGAGCTTGCCGCCGACGATGCCGATCGGACCGGACTCGGAGCGCACGACCGCGTGCCGGCGCGACAGGTCCGCGGTGCCGCCGCCGGTGTCGGTACCCGGCGCGGAGGAGTCGAGCAGCGGCCGCAGTCCCGCGAAGGTGCCGAGGACGTCGTTGCGGGTCAGGGGCACGGCGAGGGCCGTGTTGGCGGTGTCGAGGAGGAAGTCGATCTCACCGTCGGTGGCCTGCGGGACGTCGGGCAGCGCGCCGGGCGCCTCCTCGTCGGTCAGTCCCAGATAGATGCGGCCCAGCTGGGCGGGCAGCGCGAAGACGAACCGGTTGGTGGCGCCGGGAATCGGCACGGTGAGCGCGGCCGTGGGGTTGCCGAGGGCGGCGGCGGCGAGCACGAGGTGGGTGCCGCGGCTCGGTCGCAGCCGGATCGACGGATCCACCTGTCCCGCCCACACGCCCGCCGCGTTGATCACGGCGCGGGCCGTCACCCGCACCTCGGTGCCTGTGAGGGTGTCGCGCAGGGCGGCGCCGTCGGCCGTGACGGAGTGGGCGTCGACGCGGGTGAGGATGCGGGCGCCGTAGGAGGCGGCGGTGCGGGCGAGGGCGACGACGAGCCGGGCGTCGTCGACGAGCTGGCCGTCGTAGGCGAGCAGTCCCCCGCGCAGCCCGTCGCGCCGGACGGCGGGGACCAGGTCGGCGGCGCGCCCCGCGCCGATGCGGCGCGAGCGCGGCAGCACCGCGGACGGCGTGTGCGCGGAGACCCGCAGGGCGTCGCCGGCGAGGAACCCGGTGCGCACGAGCGCGGCCTCGCCGCGGCCGACCGACGGCAGCAGCGGCACCAGCTGCGGCATCGCGCGCACCAGGTGCGGCGCCGTGTGGGTCATGAGAATTCCCCGCTCGACGGCACTTTCGCGGGCGATACCGATGTTCCCGGTGGCGAGATAGCGCAGGCCGCCGTGGACGAGCTTCGAACTCCACCGGCTGGTGCCGAAGGCGAGATCGTGCCGTTCGACGAGGACGACGCTCAGGCCGCGCGACGCGGCGTCGAGCGCGGCGCCGGCGCCGGTGACACCGCCGCCGACGACGAGCACGTCGACGGTGGGCCGGGCGGCGAGGTCGTCGAGTTCCCGGCGGCGGCGGGCGGCGTCGAGGGCACTGGAGGCGGGTCCGGTCACGGGCGATCCTCCCCGGAGGGTGCGAGATAGGTGTCGACGGCGTGCGCCAGCTCGGCCAGCAGGGCCGCCCGGTCGACCACCTCGGTGACCATCCCGGCGGACTGCACCACGGACTGGGCGGTGAGCAGCACGAACGCGGCGAGCGCGCGGACGTCGCCGGCGCGGACGGTGCCGTCGCGCTGGCCGAGGACGAGCGCCCCGGTCAGCACCTCGAGCACTGCGTGCTGGCTGGTCCCGAGCCGGTCCACGATGTACGTCATGAGCAGGTCCGGGTCCGACCGCAGGATCTTCTCGAACAGCGGATGTGTGCCGATCTCGTCGACGGCCGTCACGACGGCCCGCACGACGCGCGGCCGGACGGGCCCCTCTTCGCGGAGATCGGGCAGGACGGCGCGGATCTCACGGGTGAGAAGGTCCGCGACCAGGGCACGGGTGTCGGGCCAGCGACGATAGACCGTGGGGCGGCTGACACCGGCGCGCCGCGCCACCTCGGCGAGGGTGGTGCGCCGCAGTCCGAAGTCGAGCAGGCACGAGCGGGTGGCGTCGAGGATCTGGTTCTCGACGGTTGCCGCCGGCGGGCCGGAAGACCGGATCTCATCGTTACGAATAGACATTGTATGTAACACTGTAACGCATGACTGTGAGGTTCACACCGCAACACCCCACCGCCGCAGCCGAGATGGAGTGGGACGCGTGGGGCACGGCGGACCGCCGGAAGGAACTCGGCGAGGGCGTCCGCACACTGCTTCGACAGGCTCTCGGCGTGGACACCGAGCGCGCCCGTTCGCTGCCCGAGACCGCCGTGCGGCTCACCCCGTCCCGGCTGGGCACCCGGCACCACCAGGGCCTGCGGCGCATCGTCGGTCCGGAACACGTCGCCGACGACGACGCGGCCCGGCTCCGTCACGCCGGCGGCAAGAGCACCCTCGACCTGCTGCGGCGACAGAACCCCGGCCCGCAGGACGGTCCCGACGCGGTGCTGCGGCCCGGCAGCCACGACGAGGTGCTCGCCGTACTCGACTACTGCACGGGCGAGGGGATCGCCGTCGTGCCGTTCGGCGGCGGCACCAGCGTCGTCGGCGGGCTGGATCCGGTGCGCGACGGCTTCGAGGCCGTCGTCGCAGTGGACCTGCAAGGGATGAACGCGCTCACCGATCTCGATCCGGTCTCCGGTCTGGCGACGCTGCAGGCCGGCGCGACCGGACCGCAGGCCGAGGAGCTGCTCGGTGCCCACGGCTTCTCGCTCGGGCACTTCCCGCAGAGCTTCCGCCACGCGACCGTGGGCGGGTTCGCCGTCACCCGATCCTCCGGCCAGGCCTCCGCGGGCCACGGCCGGTTCGACGAGATGGTCGAGCACCTCGTCGTCGCCACCCCGCGCGGTACCGTCCGGGCGGGCCGCGCCCCGGCCTCGGCCGCGGGCCCGGACCTGCGGCAACTGTTCCTCGGGTCCGAGGGCCTGTTCGGCATCGTCACCGAGGTCGGCGTGCGAATTCACCCGATTCCCGCCGCGACCGCCCACCGCGCCTGGTCGTTTCCCGACTTCGCCACGGGTGCGGACGCCCTGCGCACCCTCGTGCAGACCGGCGCCGTCCCCACCGTGCTGCGCCTGTCGGACGAGACCGAGACCGCGACGAACCTCGCGTTGCACGAACACATCGGTGCGACCGCCCCCACCGGATGCCTGGCCGTGACCACCGTCGAGGGCACCGCCGAACACGTACGAGCCCGCGCCGCGGAGGTCGACGCCCTGCTCTCGACCCTGGGCGGCACCGACCTCGGAGAAGAGCCGGCCCGCGCCTGGGAGCAGGGACGGTTCGACGCGCCGCACCTGCGCGACGCCCTGCTGCGGGTCGGGGCACTCGCCGAGACCCTCGAAACCGCCACCACGTGGAGCAATCTGGCGCGGCTGCGGACGGCGGTGACCGATGCGCTCACCGCCTCCCTGCAGGAACAGGGCACCCCGCCACTGGTGCTGTGCCACATCTCGCACACCTACCCCACCGGCGCGTCCCTGTACTTCACCGTCGTGTGCGCGCAGACGGACGATCCCCTCACGCAGTGGTCGGCGGCCAAGCGCGCCGCCACGGACGCGATCATGACGGCCGGCGGCACCGTCACCCACCACCACGCGGTCGGGCGCGACCATCGGCCGTGGATGGCCGACGAGATCGGGACTCTGGGCACCGGCCTGCTCCGCGCGGTCAAGGACGCACTCGACCCGCTCGGCATCCTCAACCCTGGAAAGCTGCTGCCGTGATCGAATCCGTCACCGTCCTGACGAACCCGGCCGCGGGCCCGCACACCGCGCGCGCGACGAGGTCCGCCACGGCCCGGCTGCGCGAACGGGGCCTGCGCGTCACCGAGATCGCCGGCGACACCCCGGAACACTCCCTCGAACTGGTGCGCCACGCCGTCGGCGAGGGAACCGGGGCACTCGTCGCGGTCGGCGGGGACGGGCTCGTCTGGCTCGCCTGGCAGGCGCTCGCGCAGACCGGGATTCCGCTCGGCATCGTCCCGGCCGGGACCGGCAACGACCTCGCCCGCGTCCTGCACGTGCCGTCGGATCCGGTGGCGGCGGCCGACGTGATCGCCGACGGGGCCACGCGGACGATCGACCTCGGAAGGGTCCGGGCGCCCGGGCGGCCGGACCACTGGTTCGGCACCGTGCTCGCCAGCGGATTCGACTCCCTGGTCACCGACCGCGCCAACCGGATGCGCCGGCCGCGCGGCCGGCTGCGCTACAACGTCGCGATGGTCGCGGAACTGGCGAATCTCCGCCTGCTGCCGTATCGCATCACGCTGGACGGCGACGACCTCGACGTGGCGGCGACGATGGTGGCCGTGGGCAATGCCTCCACCTACGGGGGCGGCATGCGCATCGCGCCGGACGCGCGTCTCGACGACGGCCTCCTCGACGTCGTGATCGTGACCTCGGCCAACCGGACCCGCCTGCTGCGCCTGTTCCCCACCGTCTACCGCGGCACCCACGTCGACCTGGACGAGGTGAGGGTGCACCGCGCCCGGCGGGTGCGGCTCGAGTGTCCCGGCATCTCCGCCTACGCGGACGGCGAACCGCTCGGACCGCTGCCCGTGGACGTCGAGGCCGTGCCCGGTGCCGGAGTCGTCCTCGTACCCGGCGGTCAGCCCCCGAACGTGTAGAGCTCGAACCCGGCGGCCCGTTCCGCCGCGAACCCGGGCAGAGCGGCCGTGGCCGACTCCACCTGCGCCCGGGCCTGGTCGAGCACGGGGGTGGGCGCGAGTGCCTCGAGATAGCGGCGGTGCTCGGCGAGGGACGCGACGCCGTCCTCGACGGTGTCGGTGACGTCCACTCCGTGAGTGGGAGACGTGGTGCTCACCGCCACCCACCGCACCCCCGGCCACGGCGGCAGACCCTGCTCGGCCAGGTCCGGGAAGATCCACTCGTTCGCCGCGTCGGTGACCGCGTCGAGCACGCTCAGCCCCAGGGCACGGTGGTCGGCGCTGTTGAGGACGCCGGGGAACCACGTGAGCCCGAAATTGCCGGTCACCACCATCTCGGGTCGGTGCCGCCGGATCGCCGCCGCAAGATCGCGGCGCAGGTCCGGCCCCGCCACCAGGCGGCCGTCGGGATGCCCGAGGAACTCGACCACCTCGACCCCGACGACCCGGGCGGATGCCCGCTCCTCCTGCTCGCGCAGCGGCCCGCACGCCGCCGGCGGCAGGCCCGCGATGCCGGCCTCGCCGCTGGTCGCCAGGACGTAGCGCACCTCCTTGCCCTGTCGGGTCCACCGCGCCACCGCGGACGCCGCGCCGTACTCGATGTCGTCGGGGTGCGCGGCGATCACGAGCGCCCGCTGCCAGTCCTCCGGTACCGGTTCCATTCGTCCACTATCGCCGATCACGATGCGGGGGTGGGGGCCTCGCGCATACTGGACGGCGTGTCGTGGTCCGGGCTCGTCGAAGCAGCGCTCGACGTGCGGTTGACGACGACGGCGGCGGCCGTGGTGTTCACCGTCCTCACCGTCGCGGGCCTGGCCGCCCTGGCCGCGCGACGGCACCGCCGCTGGCTCCTGACGGGGATTCCGACGGCCGTCGCGCTGACCCTGGTGCTGGTGGTGCTCGCCGCCGTGCTCGTCGAGCAGGTGTGGCGACCGTTCCCGGATCGGTTGCCTCGGGATGTGTACGCGTGGACCGCCGTCGCCGTCCTCGCCGTCGCGCTCCTGGCCGGCCGGTGGCTCGTCCGCCGCCGGGACCGGGCGCGTCCGCTCGTCGCGGCCGGCCTCGTCGTCGCCGCACTGGCGGTGGTGGTGGCGGGCGCGGGGCGGATCAACGCGGTGTTCGACGCCTACCCCACCGTGCGTTCCGCCCTCGGCATGACCGACTACCGCACCGTGCCGCTCGACGCGGCCCTGGCACCGGCCACGGCGACGGTCGCTCGGCGGCCGCTGTCCGAGACCTGGTCGCCCCCGGCCGATCTGCCCGCGACCGGCGCGGTGACGACCACCCCGATCCCCGGCGCAGTCTCGGGATTCCGCGCCCGCGACGCGCGGATCTACCTGCCACCCGCCTACTTCGCCGACCCGCGCCCCGAACTCCCGGTGCTGGTGCTGCTCGCCGGCCAGCCCGGCAGCACCGACGACTGGCTGATCGGGGGCCGGCTGCCGCAGATCATGGACGCGTTCGCGGCCGGGCACGAGGGGCTGGCACCGGTCGTCGTGCTCGCCGACGGCACCGGCGGCCAGTTCGACAACCCGCTGTGCGCCGATTCCCGCCTCGGCAACGCCGCGACCTACCTGGCGCTCGACGTGCCCGCCTGGGTCCGCGAGCACCTGCAGGTCGACGACGATCCGGCGGGCTGGGCGATCGGCGGGCTCTCGTACGGAGGCACGTGCGCGTTGCAGCTCGCGACCGCCCGCCCCGAGGTGTACCCCACGTTCCTCGACTTCTCCGGCCAGGCCGAGCCGACCCTCGGCGATCGGGACCGCACGATCCGCGAGGTGTTCGGCGGCGACACGGAGGCGTTCGCGCGGAACAACCCTGCCGACCTGCTGGCCCGCAACCGCTACCCCGGCTCGGCAGGGGCGTTCGTCGTGGGCCTCGACGACAGCGAATACCGTTCGGGAATCGAACAACTCACGACGGCGGCCCGGGCCGCCGGCATGGACGTCCACCTCACGGAACTGCCGGGAGCGCACAGCTTCGCGGTGTGGTCCGCCGGACTCGAGAAGGAGCTGCCGTGGCTCAGCCGCCGACTCGGCCTCGTCGCCCCGTGATCGCGCGCAGCGGCGCGGCGCTGCGCCGGGCCCCCGTCGCTCTGACCCTGCTCGCGGCGATGTGGGTGCTCGCGATCGCCACCGGGTCCGTGTGGCGCGGGCCGTCCCACGACCTGGCCCTCGACGTCTCCCTCGGCACCCGTAGCTTCGGCGAGGGGCATCCGTGGGTGCTCTGGACGTCCGGGCTCTTCGCGTCCGGCCTGGGCGAGTACGTCCTGTCGAGCGTGGCGATCCTCGCCGTCGCGGTGCCGGTGGAGAACCGCCTCGGCAGCCGCAGATTCGCACTCGCCGCGGCGCTCTCGCAGGGTGCGGGTGCCGCGCTCGCCCTGCTGGTGGCGCTGCTGGCGTCGACCGTGCCGAACTCGTGGGGCTTCGAGCTGCACGGGCACCTGACCGAGGATCCCCTGCCGTGGGTGCTCGGCACCCTGCTCGCCGCCACCGCGGCGATGGGTACGCTGTGGCGGCGCCGCATCCGCACCCTGGTGCTGGTGTTCCTCGTGACGAGCGCCCTGTTCGCGGGGCACCTGCAGGACGTGGTGCGGCTCTGCGCGGCGCTGGCAGGCCTGTTCCTCGGACCCGTGCTGTTCGGCCGCGCGGCCCGGGGCCCGGCGCTCGGCGGCACCGTGCGGGAGCGTCGCACCCTCGTGGCGCTGGTGGTCGCCGCCAGCGTCCTCGGCCCGATCCTGGCGGCGTTCTCCCCCCACGCCATCGGGCCGCTCTCGGCGCTGCGGGAGTTGTTCGACCAGGTCCCGTACAGCGCACGGGAACTGGTCGACATCTGCGCCGACCCGGCCCTGCGCGACGAGTGCCGCAAGGGGCGGCAGGCGCTGCGCCTGTCCGGGATCGGACCGCTGGTGATGAACCTGATGCCGTCGGCGGTGCTGCTCGTGGGAGCGGAGGGACTGCGCCGGGGCCGCCGCGCCGCGTGGCTGCTCTCGGTGTGGGGGCACGTCGCCCTGATCGCGGTGGCCGCCGTCAGCGCGGTCGTGCAGATCACCGAGCAGGAGGAGACCCGGTCGCTGCTGTACGGCACCCGCCGCACCAGCTCGGTGTACATGGAACTCGCTCCGCTGCTGGCCCTCGTCGCGGTGCTCGTGCTGCTGCTGATGACCCGCCGGCTGTTCGGGGTGCGCGCCCCGCGCGGGACGTATCCGCGGGTGTGGCTGGGCACCGCCGCCGCGGCGGGTGCCGCGCTCGTCACCTACGTGGGGGTGGGGGCGCTGCTCGCCGACGGCTTCGACCGCGACCCCGGCGGCGCCACGCTGGTGCGCGACGCGCCGCGACGTCTCGTCCCACCCGTGTATCTGCAGCTGTTCGAGCCGCCGGTACTGCCGCTGACCCCGGCCGCCACGCTGCTGTTCGAGTGGGTGGGGGTGCTGGTGTGGGCCGCGTTCTGCCTGTTGATGGTCCGGAGCTTCCTGGTCCCCGCTCTCGGGCACGATCCCGGCGACGAACACCGGGTGCGTGCACTGCTGCACTCCCCCGGCGGCACCTCGCTGTCGTGGATGACGACGTGGCCCGGCAACCACTACTGGTTCGGCGAGGACGGCCGGCACGCCGTGGCCTACCGCGTCCACTCGGGTGTCGCCCTGACCACGGGCGACCCGGTGGGTGATCCGGCCGGCCTGGAGAACGCGATCGACGAGTTCGCCGCGTACTGCCTCGGCAACGGCTGGACCCCGTGCTTCTACTCCGTCGGGGAGGACACCGCCGCGATCGCCCGGGACCACGGCTGGAGCTGTCTGCGGGTGGCCGAGGAGACGGTCGTCGCGCTTCCCGGCCTCGCGTTCAAGGGCAAGAAGTTCCAGGACGTCCGCACCGCCCTCAACCGCGCCGCCAAGGACGGCGTGGAGGCGCGGTGGACGACGTTCACCGAGGCGCCGTTGCCGATGACGGAGCAGATCGTCGAGATCTCCGAGGAATGGGTCGCCGACAAGGGCCTCCCCGAGATGGGCTTCACCCTCGGTGGGCTCGAGGAACTGCGCGACCCCGAGGTGCGGCTGCTCCTGGCGATCGACGCGGACGACCACGTGCACGCCGTGACGTCGTGGATGCCGGTCTACCGGGACGGCGCCCTGGTCGGCCTGACCCTCGACTTCATGCGCCGCCGCTCCGACGGCTTCCGTCCCGCGATGGAGTTCCTCATCGCCTCGGCCGCCATGTCCGCGCAGGAACAGGGCCTCGAGTTCCTCAGCCTGTCCGGCGCGCCGCTCGCCGGCGCCGACCCGTCGGCCGGCGCCCTCGACCGCGGCGCCCTCGACCGCGGCGCGCTCGACGCGCTGCTCGACCTGCTGGGCCGCACCCTCGAGCCGGTCTACGGCTTCCGGTCGCTGCTCGCCTTCAAGGCGAAGTTCCAGCCGCAGCACCGGCCCATGTACCTGGTGTTCCCGGACGCCGCGGCCCTGCCCACGATCGGCATCGCCGTCGGTCATGCGTATCTGCCCGACGTGTCGCTCGGGCAGGGTCGCCGGCTGCTCGCACAGTTGCTGCGGCGCTGAGCCGCCGCGACCACATCACACGTGGGTGATGTGGTCGTCCTTGCTGCCGGCCACGGCCTTGTACAGCATGTAGCCGCCGAAGATCAGCGCGCTCACCACGAGAATCCCGAACAGGTGCTCCGCGAGCGCCCCGACCACCACGAGGGCGATCCACACCAGCGCCACCACACCCACGATCTTCCAGAACATCGTCTTCTCCTTGCGTCGTTGCCGTTCGTTGTCGATCGTGACACCCCACGGTCGGAAAAACACCAGGTCAACGCAGAGATCAGGGAAAGATGGGTGGTTACCCGGAGGCCGGTGCGGCCCTGTTCGGGGGCCGGCCCGGAGCGGGGTGGTGAGAAGGAGCACGCCGCGGCGACATACCCTCGACAGGTTCGGTCCCCTCGTCAGAAGGCTGAGAATCGTGTCCTCGACCCGCCGCACGCCCGCCCGCGACCTGGCGCAGATCGCCGTGTTCGCCGCCCTGATCATCGCTCTGGGTCTGCCCGGGCAGATCACCGTCGGCTCGTCGGGCGTGCCGATCACGCTGCAGACGCTGGGCGTGATGCTCGCCGGGGCGCTGCTCGGCGTCCGCAAGGGCGTGCTGTCGGTGGCCACGGTGATCGTGCTGGGCCTGGCGCTGCCGGTGCTCGCCGGGGGACGCACGACCCTGACGGCGCTGGCCGGCCCGACGGTCGGCTTCCTGCTCGGCTGGCTTCCCGCCGTCGCGGTGATCGGCTGGCTCTCGGCGCGCATGCTGCCCCGCTACCGGGTGCTGCCGGGCATCGCCGTCAACGTCCTCGGTGGCATCGTCGTGCTCTACGTCTTCGGTATCGCCGGCATGCTCGCACGCACCGATCTCACGCTGTGGGCGGCGCTGAGCGCGAACGCCACCTTCCTGCCCGGTGACCTGCTCAAGGCCGTCGTCGCGGCGGTCGTCGCCGCCCAGGTGCACCGCGCCTACCCGGCCCTGCTCAGCCCGAGCGCACCGGCACGCCCGGCCACCGACCCCGCGCGCTGAGCGCCGGGCCGGGCACGACCGCATGAGCGAGATCCGCTTCCGGCAGGTGGGCCACGCCTACGGTGAGCGCACCGTCCTCGACGGCATCGACGTGACCCTCACCGAGCGCCGCGTCGGGATCGTCGGCGCCAACGGCAGCGGCAAGTCCACCCTGGCCCGGATGATCAACGGGCTGGTGATCCCGACCTCCGGCACGGTCACGGTGGACGGCCTGGACACCGCCCGCAAGGCCCGCGAGGTGCGCCGGCGCGTGGGATTCGTCTTCACCGATCCCGACCATCAGATCGTGATGCCCACGGTCGCGGAAGACGTCGCCTTCTCCCTGCGCCGCAGCGGACTGAGCAAGGCCGAGCGCGCGGAGCGGGTACGGCGGGTGCTCGCCGACTTCGGGCTGGCCGGGCACCACGACCACCCGAGTCACCTGCTCTCCGGCGGGCAGAAGCAGCTCCTGGCCCTCGCGGCGATCATGGTCACCGATCCGCAGGTGCTGGTGGCGGACGAGCCCACCACGCTGCTGGATCTGCGCAACGCCCGGCTGATCGCGCGGACCTTCGCCGCCCTCGAGCAGCAACTGGTGGTGGTCACCCACCATCTGGACCTGCTGACCGGCTTCGACCGGGTGCTCGTCGTCGACGGTGGGCGCGTCGTCGCCGACGACACACCCGGCCCGGCGATCGACTACTACCGCAGGCTGGTCGCGTGAGCACCCTGGGCTTGTACCATCGCGCGGCGTCGCCGTTGCACCGGGCGCCCGCGGGCCCGAAGCTGCTGGTCACCGCGGTGCTCATCGTCGCGCTCACGGTGTGGATGCGGCAACCGTGGCAGGTGCCGGTGGCCGGGGCGGTCGTGCTCGGGCTCTACCTGCTGGCGCGGATCCCGCCCCGGCCCGCGCTGCGACAGCTCCGGCCGCTGTTGTGGATGCTCGTGGTGATCGCGGCGTTCCAGGTGCTGCTCGCCGGCTGGGAGCGGGCGGTGGTGGTCTCCGGTCAGCTGCTGGTTGCCGTGGCCCTCGCCGCGCTGGTGACGCTGACCACCCGGGTGAGCGACATGCTCGATGCGATCGTGGCGGGGCTGGGCCCGTTCCGGCGGGTCGGCGTGGATCCGGAGCGGGTCGGCCTCGTGCTGGTGATGACCGTCCGGGCCGTCCCGATGCTCGGCGGGATCGTCGCGCAGGTGACCGAGGCACGCAAGGCCCGCGGGCTCGGCTTCTCGCTGCGGGCCCTGGCGGTGCCCGTCGTCGTGGGGGCGTTGCTGACCGCGGAGGCGATGGGCGAGGCCCTCGTCGCCCGCGGCCTGGACGACTGAGCCACCTGGACGACGTCAGTACCGGTAGCGGCCCTCGATCTGCCGGATCTCCCGCCACGACTGGGCCCAGCTCTCGAGCCGGTCCGAGGCCGAGATCAGCTCGGCGCGCTGGCGGTCGAGCAGGGCCATCGAACGGGTTCCGTCGGGGGCCGCCGCGAGCCGGGCCGCGGCGGCGACGAGTTCCTCGAATTGGTCGACGCCCGTGTCGAGTCGCTGTCCGGCGGCCGCGACGGCCGCCCCGAGGTGCGCCCCGGCGGCGGCGCTGTCCCGGGCGGCGGATTCGAGCGCGACCACATCCACCGCGACGGCCTCGAGCGCGTCGGAGGCCTCCCGGGCGGCCGCGGCGATCTCCTCGAGGTCGTCGGCGGCGACGGTGCGGGAACGAGCCAGCACCGTCAGCAGCTGGGCGAGGCTCTGTTCGTCGCTCGCCAGCCGGGCCATCGGGGCCCGCGCGACGGAACCCGACGGCGGCAGGGCCCGGCGGGCGGGTGCCGGCGGCGGCAGCGGCACGGCGTCGAGGCGCCGGAAGGTACGCACCGCCAGCACGGCGGGCACGACGAGCGCGGCGGTCGTCCCGCCGGTGGCGACGATGGTCCAGTCGGGGGCCGACGCGGCCACCAGCGTCGCGGTGCCGACACCGCTCATTCCGGAGGCTGCGCCGAACAGGCGGGCACGCCGGCGGGCTCGGCGCTTCTTGCGGCGCACCCGGGCCGCGGGGTCGTTCCAGCGGCGCGCCGCCTCGACCACGCTGCCGGTCATGTCCCGGAGCGCAGCCGCGGCCGGACCGGGGAACTGTCCGGTCCGGCCGCGTGCGGGTGTGTTCATTGCGTTGCCGCGTTTCTGCCGTCTGCCATCGACCCCGGCGCTACTGCGAGCCGGCGCTTCCCGCCGCCGACGGCGGTTCCTTGGTGGGGTTGACCGCGGGGGTCGCGGGTGCCGCCGCGCCGGGCAGCGCCTCGCCCTTCATGGAGGCCCGGATCTGCTCGAGACGGCTGTGGCCGGCCATCTGGACGGTGGCCTGCTGGACCTCGAGCATCCGGCCGTGCACCGAGTTCTGCGCGAGCTCGGCGGATCCGAGCGCGGTGGCGTAACGACGCTCGATCTTCTCGCGGACCGCGTCGAGACTCGGCGTGGTGCCGGGCGCGGCGAGCGTCGAGTCCATCGAGCGCAGGGACTCGCTCACGCGCTCCTGCATCTTGGCCTGCTCGAGCTGGCTGAGCAGCTTGGTGCGCTCGGCCACCTTCTGCTGGAGAGCCATCGCGTTCTGCTCGACGGCCTTCTTCGCCTGCGCCGCGGCCTGCAGGGACTGATCGTGCAGCACCTTCAGATCCTCGACGGACTGCTCGGCGGTCACCAGCTGGGCCGCGAACGCCTCCGCGGCGTTCGTGTACTGGATGGCCTTCTCGGTGTCGCCGGCGGCGTTGGCCTGATCCGCCATGAGCACGGCCTGCCGCGCGCTCGCGTTGAGCTTCTCGACCTCGTCGAGCTGACGGTTGAGTTTCATCTCGAGCTGACGCTGATTGCCGATGACGGACGCGGCCTGCTGGGACAGTGCCTGGTGCTGGCGCTGCGCGTCCTCGATCGCCTGCTGAATCTGGACCTTCGGATCGGCCTTCTCATCGATCTTCGAGTTGAAGAGCGCCATCAGGTACTTCCAACCCTTGACGAACGGATTAGCCATGGGAGTGATCCTGCCTCCATCTGGTACGCCGCGGCGAACGCGACCCGGTGCGCGGCCCTCGCGCACCGTTTCCGGTCGGCCGTGTGATCCCCGCGTACCCGGCCGCCGTGTGTCCCGAGCCACCCCCCGGTGGTGACCCGAATTGTGTCGCTTTCGGCCGCGTCCGGCCAGGCCGGCGCGGTCCGTCCTCCATGTTATGCGGCGGCCAGCGCGCGTGCCGCCGGCGGCGGGATCACCACACGCGTGTCCTGCGCCACGAGCGCCGCGTGCTCGGCGGCGCGGGCGTCCGAGTCCCGGGACTTCGGCTCGGCCCCGAGACCTGCCGCCGCCCCGACCGGGGTCCGGCCGCGGGCGGGAACCGCATCGGCAAGCGACTCGCTGACGTCGAAGAGCACGTCGGACAAGGGGACGTCGAGGGCGTCGCAGATCGCGGCGAGCAGTTCGCTCGACGCCTCCTTGCGCCCGCGTTCGATCTCGGAGAGGTAGCCGAGGCTGACCCGGGCGCTGCTGGAGACCTCACGCAGGGTGCGGCTCTGCGAAACGCGGGTGCGCCGAAGACTGTCACCGATTGCCTCACGCAACAACAGCGCCATCCCATCCTCCTTCGTCCGTCGTCGCTCAACCCGTCAACGCACGACGCACGTCGCCGGGTTCCCGGCTCCCCGCCCGGGCACGAAAACCCTGCCGGGCGCGGCTCCGCACGGGTCCGGCTGCCACCGGTACCGCGGTGTCAAGACACTACATCCCCGCGGCGCCGCGCACGCGGGTGAGTAGGCCCGACACGGCGGCACGGGCAGCCCCGGCCCGGATGTCCCACCGGTCCCCGCGCACCGGCGGGCGGGTGACCACCGTGCCGCCCGGCCCGGCGATCCCGAGATACAGCGTGCCCGGCGGGTGCCCGTCCTGCGGGTCCGGTCCGGCCACGCCGGTGATGCCCACGCCCCACGTCGCTCCGCAGCGAGTCGCTGCGCCCTCGGCCAGGGCCGCGGCGGTGGACTCGGAGACCGGCCCGTCCGCCGCGAGCCGTTCCGGGTCCACGCCGCCCAGGGTGGACTTGAGGTCGGTGGCGTAGACGATCAGCCCCCCGCGCAGCACCACGCTGGCGCCGGGTACCCCGGCGATCGTCGCCGCAATCAGCCCGGCCGTGAGTGATTCGGCCGTGGCCACCGTCTGCCGCCGCGCGGCCAGGGTCGCGACCAGCTCCGCGGCCGCGGTGCCGGGAACGAGCGGGTCGGGCACCGCCTCACTCCCCGTGCTGTTGCTCGACGCGGTGCACCCCGGCGCGCAGTCGCGCCGCCTGGACCACGTAGTCGATGCCGGTGCCCACCGTCAGGATCACGGCGAGTCCCATGAGCGCGACGGCGAAGGGCATCGCCGCCTCCGGCAGCGGCAGCAGGTACAGCACGATCGCGAGCGTCTGGACCAGGGTCTTGGCCTTCCCGCCGCGGCTGGCGGGGATCACCGCGTGCCGCAGCACGAAGAAGCGCAGCGCCGTGACGCCGAGCTCGCGGGCCGCGATGATGCCGGTCACCCACCACGACAGGTCACCGAGCAGCGACAGGCCCACGAGGGCGGCGCCGATGAGCGCCTTGTCGGCGATCGGATCGGCGAGCTTGCCGAAATCGGTCACGAGTCCGTACTTGCGGGCGAGCTGTCCGTCGATGCGGTCCGTGATCGCCGCGACGGCGAACACACCCGTTGCGGCGATGCGCCACGCGACGTCGTGACCGTCGCCGACGAACAGCACCAGAAGGAAGACCGGCACCAGAACGATCCGCAGCATGGTGAGGATGTTGGCGATGTTCCACAGCGGGACCGGCTCCGCGGCCGCGGGGGCATGCGGCCCGGGAGCCGCCGCCGCACCGCCGGTTCCGGCCACCTCCGGATGCGGCGCGCTCACGCCGGCCTCCGCGCCACGGACGTCGCCGCAGGACGAGGCGGACCCGGGTCCGCCGGGGCGACACGTGAGCATGGGGATCCGACCGGCACACGGACACAATATCGGTAGAGCGACCGGCTACTGTTCACCACTATGACTTCGCGGACGACGGACCAGGAGACTCACGACCGCATCCTCGTACGACGTGCGCGAACCGGCGACATTCCGGAGATCAAGCGGCTGGTCGACATCTACTCGGGCAAGATCCTCCTGGAGAAGAACCTCGTCACGCTGTACGAGGCCGTGCAGGAGTTCTGGGTGGCCGAGACGGCGGGCACCGTGGTCGGCTGCGGGGCCCTGCACGTGCTGTGGTCCGACCTGGGCGAGATCCGGACCGTCGCGGTGGATCCCCGGGTCAAGGGTCGCGGGGTCGGTCACCTCGTGGTGTCCCGCCTGATCGACGTCGCCCGCGAACTCGAACTCGAACGGCTGTTCGTGCTCACGTTCGAGGTCGAGTTCTTCGGCCGGCACGGATTCACCGAGATCGACGGCACACCCGTCACCGCCGAGGTGTACGCGGAGATGTGCCGCTCGTACGACACCGGTGTCGCCGAGTTCCTGGATCTGAGCTACGTCAAACCGAACACCCTCGGAAACACCCGGATGCTGCTCACGCTCTGAGCCGCCCCCTTCCGCCCACCTGTCACGAATGCGAGGACCCATGCCCATGTTCGCCGTCGAGTACACCTACTCCGAGGCCACCGCGAGCGGCCGCGACGAGCACCGGCCCGCCCACCGCGGCTGGCTCGGCGAACTCGTCGAGGCCGGGACGGTGCGCGCGACCGGCCCGTGGGCCGACGGGTCCGGCGCACTGATCCTCGTCGAGGCCGCGGACGAGCCCGCGGTGCGGGAGGTCATGGCTCAGGATCCGTTCGCCCGTCAGGGGCTGCTCGACGAGGTCCGGATCACGCAGTGGCTCCCGGTGATGGGCGTCTTCAACGACTGACGCCCGTCACCGGCGCGGCGGGAAGGTCAGGTGAGGTCGGCCTTCTCGCTGCGCGTCTTGAGCAGGCTCGCGACGGTCGTCACCACCAGCACGCCGACGATCACGCCCAGCGACAGCCAGGTCGAGATCTCCGGCACCGCGACGTGCTCACCGCCGTTGACGAACGACAGGGTGTTCTCGTGCAGCGCGTGCAGCACCAGCTTGACGCCGATGAACGCGAGGATCACGGACAGGCCGTAGGACAGGTAGACCAACCGCTCGAGCAGACCGCCGATGAGGAAGAACAGCTGCCGCAGGCCCATCAGGGCGAACGCGTTGGCGGTGAACACCAGGTAGGGCTCGCTGGTGAGGCCGTAGATCGCCGGGATCGAGTCGAGCGCGAACAGGATGTCGGTGAAGCCGATGGCGGCGAGGGCGAGCAGCATCGGGGTGGCGAAGCGCTTGCCGTCGATCCGGGTGAACAGCTTGTCGCCGTGGTACTCGTCGGTGGTCGGGTACACCTTGCGGACCAGCGAGACGATGCGATTCTCCCGCTCCTTCTCGTGCTCGACCTCGTCTCCGTGCTCGCGGATCAGCTTGATCGCGGTGTAGATGAGGAACGCCCCGAACAGGTAGAACACCCAGCTGTAGGCGTTGATGGCCGCGGCACCCACGGCGATGAACGCCCCGCGCATCACGAGCGCCAGGACGATGCCGATCGTGAGCACCTTCTGCTGGTACTCGCGCGGCACCGCGAAGGTCGACATGATGATGACGAACACGAACAGGTTGTCGACGCTGAGGGCCTTCTCGGTGACGTAACCGGCGAAGTACTCACCGCCGTACGTCGGCCCCCAGATCGCGAACACCACGACGCCGAACACCACGGCGAGGCCGATGAACACCGCCGACCAGAAGCCTGACTCGCGCAGCGACGGCGCGTGCGGTTTGCGGACGTGGGCGTAGAAGTCGAAGACGAAGAGCCCGAGAATCACCAGGATGGTGACGATCCAGGTGAGCGGGGTGACATGCATCGGCAGATATTCCTCCGGTAGGTACAGCTAACCACCGGAGGTCTCTCCCACCTCGGATCGCAGCTCGACGGTGCGGCTTCGAGGTCGGCAGCCCCGGAACGACATCGGTGTCGCACGTGTTGACGGAACTGCCGCGGGTTAGGGGATACTCCCCTCCACGTCTCCCATTCAACCACACGCGGGTCGCGGCATCGAACCGTGCCGCCGGCCCTACTCCGCCGGCGCCGACGCCGCCCCGTCCCCGCCGCCGCGGATCGAGAACAGCAGGCCGTCGAGTTCCTCCGGTTTGACCAGGACCTCCCGCGCCTTGGACCCCTCGCTGGGACCGACGACGCCGCGGGTCTCCATCAGATCCATCAGCCGACCCGCCTTCGCGAAGCCGACGCGCAGCTTGCGCTGCAGCATCGACGTCGAACCGAACTGGCTCGACACCACCAGCTCGACCGCCTGCAGGAGAACGTCGAGGTCGTCGCCGATGTCGGGGTCGACGTCCTTCTTCTCGCCCGCCTTCGCCGTCGTGACGCCCTCGGTGTACTCCGGTTCCTTCTGGTTCTTGGCGAAGTCGACGACGGCCGCGATCTCCTCGTCGGTGATGAACGCGCCCTGCATCCGGATCGGCTTTCCGGCGCCCATCGGCAGGAACAGGCCGTCGCCCATGCCGATGAGCTTCTCGGCACCGGGCTGGTCGAGGATGACCCGGGAGTCGGTCAGCGACGACGTGGCGAACGCGAGCCGCGACGGCACGTTCGTCTTGATCAGGCCGGTCACGACGTCCACCGAGGGCCGCTGCGTGGCGAGCACCAGATGGATGCCGGCGGCGCGGGCCTTCTGGGTGATCCGCACGATCGCGTCCTCCACGTCGCGCGGGGCCGTCATCATCAGGTCGGCGAGCTCGTCGACGATCGCCAGGATGTACGGGTAGGGCCGGTAGACGCGCTCGCTGCCGAGCGGCGCGGTGATCTCGCCGGACCTGACCTTGGTGTTGAAGTCGTCGATGTGCCGCACCCGGTTGGCCTGCATGTCCTGGTAGCGCTGTTCCATCTCCTCCACCAGCCACGCGAGGGCGGCGGCCGCCTTCTTCGGCTGGGTGATGATGGGCGTGATCAGGTGCGGGATGCCCTCGTAGGGCGTGAGCTCGACCATTTTCGGGTCGATGAGGATCATCCGGACCTCGTCCGGCGTGGCGCGCACGAGCAGCGACACCAGCATCGAGTTGACGAAGCTCGACTTGCCGGAGCCGGTGGAGCCGGCGACCAGCAGGTGCGGCATCTTCGCCAGGTTCGCGCAGACGAAGTCGCCCTCGATGTCCTTGCCGAGCCCGATCACCAGCGGGTGGTGGTCCTTGCGGGTCGACGGTGCGGCGAGCACATCGGCGAGACGCACCAGCTCACGATCCGAGTTCGGGACCTCGATGCCGACCGCGGACTTGCCGGGGATCGGCGCGAGCAGTCGCACGTTGTCGGTGGCCACGGCGTAGGCGATGTTGCGGGCGAGTGCGGTGATCTTCTCGACCTTCACACCCGGGCCGAGTTCCACCTCGTACCGCGTGACCGTCGGGCCGCGGGTGAAGCCGGTGACGGCGGCGTCGATCTTGAACTGCTCGAGCACCTCGGTGATGGCCTCGATCATCTGATCGTTCGCCGAGCTGTGCTGCTTGGGTGGGTCGCCCTCGAGCAGCAGCCCGAGCGACGGCAGGGTGTAGTCGCCCTCGACCACCCGATCGGGCACGAGCGGCTCGAGCTTGTCGTCGGCGGGTGGCTCCTCCGCCGGCGGGACCGGTGCGGGGGCCGCCTTGGGCCGGGTGCGGGCCCGCGGCGGTTCCGGCGCCGGTTCGGGTTCGGGTGCCGGCGACGTGGCGGGCGCCGGATCCGGCTCCCACAGGGGCAGCACCTCGGTGCGGGCGTCGCCGTCGAACTCGTCCGTGGGGTAGTTCTCGACCGGGGTGCGCCGCCGGGTCCGGGTGCGCCGCTCGACGGGATAGCCGTCGGCGTCGAACAGGGTCGGGTCGCGCTCCGGGTCGTAGCCGCCGGCAGGGTCCGGGTCGTACTCGCCGTACTCGTCGTCGGCTCGGTAGTGCAGACCGAAGTAGTCGCGGAACATGCCGGGCAGTTCCCGGATCGTCGTGCCGGTGAGCAGCAGGATCCCGAAGCCGGCCGCCATCAGCAGCAACGGAACCGACAGCCACACCGTCAGACCGTCGGTGAGGGGTCCGCCCACCAGGTAGCCGACGAACCCGGCGCCGCCCTCGCGGCCCGGGCCGTCGTCCGGCATACCCGAGGCGATGTGCCACAGGCCGAGTGCGGGAAGCGCGACGAGCAGCGACCCGAGGACGAGCCGGGGCCGGATCTCCGGCCGCGGCTCGGTGCGCATGAGGACGACGGCGATCACGAGGCCGGCCAGCGGCAGCACCGCGCTGGCGCCGCCGACGACCGCGCGGACTGCGGTCTCGAGCCAGCCCCCGAGCGGGCCACCGACCGCGAACCAGACGGTGCCGGCGACGACGACGCTCGCGGCGATGAGCCCGAGGGCGATGCCGTCGCGGCGGTGGCCGTGCTCGACCTCCGTCACCCTGCCCATCGTGCGGGTGGTGGCGCCCACACCGCGGGCGATCATCGTCCAGCCGCTCCCGATCCCGCGACCGAGCGTGTGCAGGACGCTGCCCCGCGACGAGCGGGCGGGCGCCTTGCGCCGGGGGGTGGTGGCGCGGGCCGGGCGCCGCGCGGCCGGTTGCCGGCGGGTCGTCGGGGCGGGCTTGCGGGTGCTGCTCTTCGTCCGCGACGACGAGCCCGCGGCGGCGGACGAGCCGCGCGCGCCCGACCTCGACCGTGAGGTCGTTGACGACGATCCGCGGGCACCCGACTTTCCTGCCATACCCGTCAGGTTAGTCGCAATGTCCACAACCGAACCATCCGCAACACCGGCATCAGCCGCACGCGGTGGTCACACCGGCGCCGGGACGGATCAGATGCCGCGACCGGATGCGGCGACCTCCGCGACGTCGGCCGCCTCCCCGGACGTCTCGACGCGCACCTCGTCACGGCCGAACGCATGCAGGAGCAGCTCGGCGGGTTCGCCGCGCAGGACCACGGTGCGCGGCCCGCGACGCCGGACCGTCGCGCGGGTGCCGTCGGGGCGTTCGAACACCACCGTGACGTCGGTGCCGCGATAGCCGCGCCGACCGACCTGCCGGGCCATCTGCCACAGGCGGTCCTGGGTCGACGGGTCGAGCGGTCGCGGCTCCCACCCGGGCGCGGCGCGCCGCACGTCCTCGTGGTGGACAAACATCTCCGCGGCATTGGCGAGTCCGTCGACGAGGTACAGCGGCGACCAGATCGGCGGTCCGGACTCGATGTCGGCGAGCAGTTGCTCCCACGACCCTCCCGCCGCCTCGGCGCGCACCCGCTCGGTGTGCCCGGCCAGGGGTGGCAGGACGATGCCCGGCATCGTGTCGATCCGGCGTTCGCGGACCACGAGGTGGGCGGCGAGGTCCCGGGCGGTCCAGTCCCCGCACAGGGTGGGGGCGTCGGGACCGGTCTGTGTCATGGTGCGGACGAGTGCGTGTCGTTCGTCACGGGCGAGGCTCACGCGGCCCACTGTAGTGCCGGACCGGTCCGGTAGCGCCGGACCGTCCGGCACGGCAGGGTGCGGTTGCGCCGGCGCGGCTACGCCGGGCCCGGGACGGTGATCACCGTCGGCACGATCATCGGCCGGCGACGGTAGGTGTCGGACACCCAGCGCCCGACGACACGGCGGATCGCCTGGGCGATGCGGTGGGCGTCGTCGATACCCTCGGCGGCGAGCTCGTTGAGGACCTTGTCCACGAGTTGCGCGGCCTCGGAGAGCGCTCCCGGGTCGTCGGAGAAGCCGCGGCCGGACACCCCCGGGGTGCTCACGGCGCGACCGTTCTCGTCCACGGCGACGGAGATGGAGATGAAGCCGCCCTCGCCGAGGATCAACCGGTCCGACAGGGTCGATTCGCCGACGTCACCGACGGACAGGCCGTCGACGTAGACGTGGCCGACGGGTACCTGTCCGACGATCTCCGCGAGCCCGTCGACGAGGTCGACGACCACGCCGTCCTCGGCGAGCACGATCCGGTCCCGCGGCACCCCGGTCGCCTCGGCCAGCGCCGCGTTGGCCCGCAGGTGCCGCCATTCGCCGTGCACCGGCATCGCATTCGTCGGGCGCACCGCGTTGTACAGGTACAGCAGCTCGCCCGCGGAGGCGTGGCCGGAGACGTGCACCTTCGCGTTCTGCTGGGTGACGACGGTGGCGCCTCGCTTGGCGAGGCCGTTGACGACCGCGAACACCGAATTCTCGTTGCCCGGGATCAGGGAGGAAGCCAGGATGACGAGATCGTCGGCCTTGATGTTGATCTGGCGGTGCTCGCCGCGCGCCATGCGCGACAGCGCGGACAGCGGTTCACCCTGCGAGCCGGTGGAGATCAGCACGAGCCGGTTGTCGGGCAATGTCGCGGCGGTGTCGAGATCGACGACGAGCCCGTCCGGCACCCGCAGGTAGCCGAGGTCCTGCGCGATCTGCATGTTGCGCACCATCGACCGTCCGACGAAGGCGATGCGGCGGTTGTACCGCCCGGCGACGTCGACGACCTGCTGGATGCGGTGCACGTGGCTGGCGAAGGACGCGACGATCACGCGCTGGGTGGCCTTGCCGATGACGTTGTCCAGGACGCCGCCGATCTCGCGTTCGGGCATCACGAAGCCCGGCACCTCGGCGTTGGTGGAGTCGACGAGGAACAGGTCGACGCCCTCGTCGCCGAGCCGGGAGAATCCGGCGAGGTCGGTGAGGCGGCCGTCGAGCGGCAACTGGTCGAGCTTGATGTCGCCGGTGTGCAGCACGAGCCCGGCCTCGGTGCGGACGGCGACGGCGAGCGCGTCCGGGATCGAGTGGTTGACGGCGAAGTACTCGCACTCGAACGGGCCGTGCGTGGTCTTGTCCCCCTCGACGACTTCGACGAGGTTGGGCCGCAGCCGGTGCTCGCGGCATTTCGCGGCGACGAGCGCGAGGGTGAACTTCGAGCCCACGACCGGGATGTCGGGACGCAGGCGCAGCAGGAACGGCACCGCCCCGATGTGATCCTCGTGGCCGTGGGTGAGGACGACGGCTTCGACGTCGTCCATGCGGTCCTCGATGTGCCGGAAGTCCGGCAGGATCAGGTCGACGCCGGGCTGCTGGTCCTCGGGGAAGAGCACGCCGCAGTCGATGACGAGGAGCCGGCCCTGATGCTCGAAGACCGTCATGTTGCGGCCGATCTCGCCGATGCCGCCGAGCGCGACGACGCGCAGGCCCTTCGGCGGCGCCTTCGGCGGGGTGCCGAGGCGCCCCGACATGTCCGCCACCTTGCGCGGATCGGGCCGCTGGGTGTTGGCCGAGGTCTGCACGGTCCGGCGCGCGGGCCGGCCGCTGGGCGGTCCGGCGTTGCGGGTGGCGCGGCCCCGGCCGCGCGACGGGCGGCTCACGCGAGCACCCCCGCGGCGTGCAGATCCGCGGCGAGCGCGTCGATCTGCGCAGAGGTCGGCGCCACCTGGGGCAGGCGCGGCTCGCCGACGTCGAGACCCATCAACCGCAGACCTGCCTTCGACGCGCTCACCCCGCCGAGGCGGGAGACGGCGCGCAGGATCGGCATGAGGCTCAGGTTGACCGCGCGGGCGCGGACGAGGTCGCCGGCCTGGAAGGCGTCGTACAGCTCGCGCAGCCGGCCGGGAACGAGATGCCCGATGACACTGACGAATCCGACGGCGCCGACGGACAGCCACGGCAGGTTCAGCGGGTCGTCGCCGGAGTAGAACTTCAGGTCGGTGGTGCCGATGAGCTCGGCACCGGCGTTGAGGTCGCCCTTGGCGTCCTTGACCGCCACGATGCGCGGATGCTCCGCGAGCCGGCGCAGCGTCTCCGTTTCGATCGGCACGACCGAGCGCGGTGGGATGTCGTAGAGCATGACCGGCAGGTCGGTGGCGTTCGCGACGGCCGTGAAGTGGGCGTAGAGCCCGGCCTGCGGCGGCCGCGAGTAGTACGGAGTGACGACGAGCAGGCCGTGGGCGCCGGCCCGCGCGGCGTCGCGGGCGAGTTCGACGCTGTGGGCGGTGTCGTTGCTGCCGGCGCCGGCGATGATCTTCGCGCGGTCCCCCACCGCGGCGAGCACGGCGCGCATCAGCTCGAGCTTCTCGTTCTCGGTGGTGGTCGGCGATTCGCCGGTGGTGCCCGCGAGAACCAGCGCATCGCAGCCGCCGTCGACCAGGTAGGCGGCAAGACGCACACCCGCGTCCACGTCGAGCTTGCCGTCGGCGGTGAACGGGGTCACCATCGCTGTGGCGATGGTGCCGAACGGAAGCTCGACAGCAGAAGCGGAATCACCGTTGGTCATGGTCAGAAGGCTACCGCGTGACGGGGGCTGTTCCACACACACCTGCCGGTCAGGTGTCGGCGGCGAAGGCGCTGGCGGCGACCTCGGAGCCGTCGGGCAGGCGGGTGATGGTGAAGTCGCCGAAGATGTTCGGCGCGGCGTCCTGCAGCTGACGCAGGCACTCGACGGCGAGGCGGCGGATCTCGACGTCGGCGTGCTCGGTCGCGCGCATGGCCACGAAGTGCCGCCAGGACCGGTAGTTGCCGGTGACGACGACGCGGGTCTCGGTGGCGTTGGGCAGCACCGATCGCGCGGCCTCGCGGGCCTGTTTCGCGCGGATCGGCCCCTCGGGCAGGTGGGACAGTTTCGCGTCGAGCGCGTCGAGCAGTTCGATGTACGCGGCCCGGCTGGACTCGGCGGCGGCGAGGAACAGTTCCTCGAGCCGCGGATCCCCCGCCACGGCCGGCGGGACCACGACCGGCGCGTCGCTGCCGCGGACGAACCGCTGGGACAGCTGGGAATAGGAGAAGTGCCGGTGCCGGATGAGTTCGTGGGTGCACGACCGGGAGATGCCGGTGATGTAGAAGCTCACCGAACCGTGCTCGAGCACGGACAGGTGCCCGACGGTGAGCAGGTGGCGTAGGTACCCGGCGTTCGTGGCCGTGCGCGGGTTGGGCTTGGACCAGCTCTGGTAGCAGGCCCGGCCGGCGAACTCGGCGAGTGCCTCCCCGCCGTCGGCGTCGGTCTCCCAGGGCACGTCGGCGGGCGGGACGAACTCGGTCTTGGCCACCAGCCTGACCTTCAGCGTGACGGGCTCGGGCGCCATCGGTTCTCCTCCAGGTTGTCGATCCAGTCGAACCGTAGCGCCGCCGCGGGCGGCACCGGACGCGGGCCGCGTGTTGACGTCTTGACTGACATCATCGTTGACATCAGTATGGCGTCATGAACCTGGACCCGTACCTGGACGCGATCACCGAGTCCCTCGTCGCCGCCGCGGAGCTCGGCGACGAACAGACCCGCCGGACCGCGGCAGCCCTCGCCACAGCGGTCGCCGCGCCCGCCCGCCTGGCCGTGCTGCGGGCACTGTCGGACATGGCGGCGGAGGTCTCGAAGGAGCTCGGCGACCGGGTGGTCACCGTGCGTCTCGACGGCAGCGCGGCGGTGCTCGAGGTGCACACGGATGCGCCCACCGAAACCACAGGCACCGCAACGACTTTCGAGGACGTCACCGGGGACATCAGCCGGGTGACGCTGCGCCTCGTCGAGCAGATCAAGGCACGCGCCGAGGAGGCGGCGGCCCAGAACGGCGTGTCACTGAACTCGTGGGTGTCGCAGGCCGTCCAGGGGGCGCTGCGCGAGCAGATGCGGTATCAGCGCCGCGCCGACGAGCGCGCCGCGACGCGTCGCGCCGAGGAGACCGGGCCCGGCCCGTCCGCTACGTCGGAACCGTCCGAGCGCGAGGACGGTTGAGCGGGAGGCCGTGCGGTACATTGCCGACGCACGTCACCCGAAAGACGAGGAAGTGAGCCCATGGCCGTCAGCAGTTCCAGCAGTTTCGAGATCAAGGCCGACCCGGGTCGCGTGATGGCGGGAATCGCCGCGGTCGACCGGCTGCCGGAGTGGTCCGGGCCCCACAAGACCGTCGTCGTCGAGACCACCCACCCGGACGGCCGCCCGCACCGCGTGCGCATGACCGTCTCCATCATCGGTCTCCACGACGAGCAGGTGGTGGACTACTACTGGAACGGCGACGAATCGATGTCCTGGACCCTGGTCGAGAGCCACCAGCAGCACCAGCAGGACGGCACCTACACCCTCACCGCCACCGAGAGCGGCACCCGCGTCGACTTCACCCTCACGATCGATCCGAAGATCCCGCTGCCCGGCTTCATGGTCAAGAAGGCGCAGAAGATGGCGATGGAGACCGCCGAGCGGGGCCTGACGAAGTTCGTCGAGCAGCAGCTCTGACGCACCGCGCGGTGTCCGGTGCCTGCGACGTCCCGGTCGGTCAGCACTCCTCCGACACGGACACCGCGACGGTCGCCCCGAGTTCGTAGCAGCGTTCACGGACCTTTGCGTCGATCGGCCCGGTGATCTCGAGATCCTCCGTGACCTGCGCCAAGGCGAGTCCGGTGACGAGTTTGCGCACCGAGGCGACGGCGCCCGCGGTGTCGTTGTTGCCGTGTACCCACAACCCGTACGGCCGGCCCGCGACGGCGTCGAGGCACGGGTAGTAGACGGTGTCGAAGAAGTGCTTGAGTGCCCCCGACATGTATCCGAAGTTCGCGGTGGTGCCGAACACGTAACCGTCGGCGGCGAGCACGTCCGGCACGGTCGCGCCCAGCGCCGGCACCGTCCGCACCCGCACGCCCACGATGTCGGGGTCACGCGCCCCGGCCAGCACCGCCTCGAGCAGTTCGCGGGTCGACGGGGACGGAGTGTGGTGGACGACGAGCAGAGTGCGCTCACCGTCGGCGGGGGCCTCGGTCACACCCTGCAGGGTACGTCGCCGACCGATCGGTGTCCCTGCCCCGCAACGACAACCGCAACCGCGATCAGGCTTCGGCCGGGGCGTGGACCGAGCGAATGTATCGCCCGCTACCGCTGAGGAGATGAACGATACATTCGCTCGACGCCGGGGCGCATGATCAGTCGGCGGACTGCGGGCGCTCGAGTTTCTCGAGCGCGACGGCCCGGCGCATGGTCTCCCGGGCCCGGCCGCGGTCGCCGGCGTAGTCGTACGCGCGGGCGAGACGGTAGGAGTTGCGCCAGTTGTCCGGGTCGGCCTCCCACTCCTTCTTGACCCGCTCGAACAGGGCGTCGGCGGCGTCGCGGTCGATCCGGCCCGACGGCCGGCGCGGCAGGTCGCGCACGTCGAGTTCGAGGCCCTCCTCGTGGATCCGCCGGGACAGGTGCTGGTGCTGGAAACCGGCCCGCACGGTGGCGTAGACGATCCACACGCCCACCAACGGCAGCAGCAGCACGCCGATGCCGAGCCCGACGGCCGCGGCGTTGCCGGAGCGCACCAGTTCGAGCCCGCGCCCGCCGAGCAGCACGAAGTAGAACCCCAGCGCGACGACGATGAAGGCGATCGGCGCGAGGACCTTGACCAGGTCGCCCCTCACAGGTCGAGGAGGGGGTCGATGCCGACGGTGAGGCCGGGCCGGTCCCCGATCTCGCGCACGCCGAGCAGCACGCCGGGCGCGAAGGAGGACCGGTCGATCGAGTCGTGGCGGATGGTCAGGGTCTCGCCCTGGGTGCCGAGCAGCACCTCCTGGTGTGCGACGAGCCCGGCCAGACGCACGGAGTGCACCCGCACCCCCTCCACGTCGGCGCCGCGGGCACCCTCGAGTTCGGTGCTGGTGGCGTCGGGGCTGCGGCCCACACCGGCCGCGGCGCGGGCCTGCGCGATGAGCGCCGCGGTGCGGTAGGCCGTGCCCGACGGCGCGTCCGCCTTGTTGGGGTGGTGCAGCTCGATGACCTCGACGGAGTCGAAGAACCGCGCGGCGGCCTGCGCGAAGCGCATCGACAGCACGGCACCGATCGCGAAGTTCGGCGCGATCAGGACGCCGACCTCCGGCTGCGCGGCCAGCCAGCCGCGGACCCGGTCCAGTCGTGCGTCGTCGAATCCGGTAGTGCCGACGACGGCGTGGATGCCGTGCTCGACGAGGAACTGCAGGTTGCCCATCACCACATCGGGGTGGGTGAAGTCCACCACCACCTGCGCCCGGGAGGCGACGAAGTCGTCGAGGCTGTCGCCCCGGTCGACCGCAGCAACGAGCTCGAGGTCGGCGGCCGCCTCGACGGCCGCGCAGATCGCCTGCCCGACCTTGCCCTTGGCGCCGAGCACACCCACCCGAATTGCTGCTGCGTTCACTTGACTCTCCACGCTTCCTCGTCCGATCGCCGTCCCGCAGCAGCCTACGCAACCGGACGACCTCGACCGTGCTCAGCCCGCGGTCACGCGACGAGGACGCGCACCGAGGCGGGCAGGTCCCGGGGCCGGCGATACGGTCCGGCGACGGCCGCGGCGAACGGCCGGTGCAGCAGCTCGGCGGCGACGGCGCGGACCTCCGCCGCGCTCACCGACGAGATCCGCTCGAGCGTCTCGGTGACACTCCAGTGCGTGCCGTAGCTCAGTTCGCTGCGTCCGATCCGGTTCATCCGGGCCCCGGTGTCCTCGAGGCCGAGGACCAGAGCCCCGCGCAGCGAACCCTTGGCGCGGGCGCACTCGGCCTCGGTGACGCCGTTCTCGGCGACATCGGCGAGCACCTCGCGGACGAGCGCGGCGACCTCGCCGAGGTTCTCGGGCTGGCAGCCGGCGTAGACGGAGAACGCGCCGGTGTCGGCGAAGGTGTCCACACCCGAGTACACCGAGTAGGCGAGGCCGCGCTTCTCCCGGATCTCCTGGAACAGCCGTGAGCTCAAGCCGCCGCCGACGGCGGTGTTGAGCACCGACAGCGCCCAGCGCCGGTGGTCGTGGCGGCCGAAGGATCGCACGCCGACCGCCAGGTGGGCCTGCTCGCCGTCGCGGTCGGTGATGCTCAGCGTCGGCGTCGTACGCAGGCGGAGACTGCCCTCGCGGCGCGGGGCGGCGGTCGTGGCGGGGTCGAGGTGCCCGGCGAACGCGCGACGGACCAGTTCCACGGTGTGGTCGTGATCGACATTGCCGGCGACGGCGACGACCATGCGGTCCGGCGTGTACCGCCGCACGTGGAACGAGTGCAACTGGGTACGGGTCATCGCCTCGATCGATTCGACCGAGCCGATTATCGGACGGCCGATCGGGTGGTCGCCGTACAGGGCGGTGAGGAACGCGTCGCCGAGCAGATCCTCGGGATCGTCGTCGCGCATTGCGATCTCCTCGAGGACGACCTGCCGTTCGACGTCGACGTCGGCGCTGCGGCAACGGCCGCGCAGCACGACGTCGGCGACGAGGTCGACGGCCAGGGGCAGATCGTCGTCGAGCACGTGGGCGTAGAAGCAGGTGTGCTCCTTCGCGGTGAACGCGTTGAGCTCGCCGCCGACCCCGTCGACGAGTTCGGCGATGTCGAGCGCGGTCCGGGTCGGGGTGGCCTTGAACAGCAGGTGCTCGAGGAAGTGGGCGGCACCGGCGACGGAGGGCTGCTCGTCGCGGGAGCCGACGCCCACCCAGACGCCGACGGCGGCCGAGCGCACGCCGGGCACGTGCTCGGTGACGACGCGGAGCCCCCCGGGCAGGTGGGTGCGCCGAACCCCGGAGTCGGGCTCGGTGGGTGCCGACGCGGAGGCGACGACGGACGAAACGGCGGCGGACGGAGCGGCGGCGGAGCGGCGGGTGGCGGCCATGAAGATGTTCGACGGTCCTACAGGCGAGTGGGTGTGCTGGACGGAACATCTCACACTACACGCGCCGCCGCGCACCCCTTCCGGTCACCACCCGCGGCGGTGCGGCCGCGACCCGACCAGCTGCCCCTTGGGGGCGACGTCCCTGCTGCGGTAGACCACGTAGGGGCGGAACAGGTATCCGACGGGTGCGCTGAAGGCGTGCACCAGGCGGGTGAACGGCCACAGCGCGAACAGGGCCAGGGCGATCAGCGCATGGAGCTGGAACGACAGGGGTGCCTGCACCATGAGGTCGCCGCGCGGCTGCAGGATCCAGATGGAGCGGAACCACGGCGAGACGGTCTCGCGGTAGTTGTGCTCCTCCCCCACCACACCCGAGCCCATCAGGGTCGTGGCGAGTCCCGCGACGATCGCGGCGACGAGCACCACGTACATCAGCTTGTCGTTGGCGGTGGTGGCCATGAAGACCGGTCCGCGGGTGCGGCGGCGGTAGATCAGCAACAGGATCCCGACGAGGGTGGCGATCCCGGCGACGGTGCCCAGCGTCACCGCCTGCACGTGGTACGCGTGCTGGCTCAGACCGATCGCATCGGTCCACGACTGCGGGATGAGCAGACCGATGACGTGACCCACGATCACCACGAGGATGCCGAAGTGGAACATCGGGCTGGCGATGCGCAGCAGCTTGCTCTCGTAGAGCTGCGACGAGCGGGTGGTCCAGCCGAACTTGTCGTAGCGGTAGCGCCACCACGTGCCGACGACCACCACGGCGATGGTGACGTACGGGACGACGTCCCAGAAGATCTCCCCTGCGGACATGGTCAGTCGACTCCTTCGGCTCGGGTCTGGGCCGAGACGGTTGCGGTCCGGCGCGGTGGGACGGTGAGGGTGAACGGTTCGAGGCCGATCGCCTCGGCCGGCGGCCCGGCCTCCGCGAGCTGCCGGGCGCGGCGCTCTTCCTGATCGCCGACCGGGGGCAACGTCGCGCACACCGCCTCGATCGCCGCCGCATACGGGGAATCGCGTTCGCCGAGCGCGACCCGGAGCACGTCGATCGGGATGCGGTGCGCGGCGAGCAGCTGCTCCCCCGCGTCCGGGTCGACGGTCGCGGCGAATTCGAGCACCACCGGGAGGTGATCGGGCGCCTCCCCGGGCGGCGGCTCCGCGCCGGCGTCGCGGTAGGCCTGCGCGAACGCGTGGATCGCCGCGCCCCGGTTGCGGGTGTCGCCGCCGGTCCAGTACGTGAGGTACATCGTCGAGCGCCGGCGCATGTCGAACGTGTCGACGTAGTCGGCCTGCGCGGCGAAGGGATCGCCGTCGCGCAGGGCGGCGAGGGTCCGGCCCAGCAGCTCCGCCGGTTCCCCGGTGATGTGCCCGAGAAGCCGGTCGACGGTCGCGAGACGGGACGGCAGTCGCTCGTCGGGGTACGCCAGCAGCAGCGACGCCGCCTGCCGGATCAGCCGGTGCTGCAGGTGCCGCGATGCGGTGTCGCGCGCGCCACGGCGCAGCAGCCCCCTCATCGCCCGCTCCCCCGGTTCTCGACTCGATGCCCGGCCGGGAACAGGCCCTGGGGCACGCCCTTGCCGTCCCAGTTGAGCAGGTTCACGCGGGAGGGATTCGACGCGTTCGCCGCCATCCCCTCGGAGGTCTGCCGCTGCCGGAGCGCGTGGAAGGTTTCCACCGCGACGGGAACGGGACCTCCGCTGGCCTCGCCGAACGGCCCGGAGTCGTACATGCCGGGGCCGCCCTCGAACGACAACGCGCAGTCGGTGGCGGATTCCTCGAGCTGGTGGCCTTCGGCCGCGTAGGCGGTCGGGATCACGTACCGCTCGTCGTACTTGGCAAGGGCGAGCAATCGGTACATCTCGTACATCTGCTCCTCGGTCATGCCGACGGCGTCGGGGATGTCCGGCCGCGTATCCCGGCCCAGGTTGATGTCGCGCATGTACGAGCGCATCGCGGCGAGCCGGTGCAGCACCGCTTCGACGGCGTCGGTGTCGCCCGCCGTGAACAGTCCCGCCAGGTACTCGATCGGGATGCGCAGCGATTCGAGCGCACCGAACAGGTTCCCGATGTCCTCGCCGTCGTGGCCGTCGCGGGTCACGGCGTCGACGACCGGCGAGAGCGGCGGCACGTACCAGACCATCGGCATCGTGCGGTACTCCGGGTGCAGCGGCAGCGCAACCCGATACGTGTTGATCAGCGCGTACACGGGCGACCGCTGGGCGGCCTCGATCCACTCGTCGGAGATGCCCTCGGCGCGGGCGCCGGCGATCACCTCCGGGTCGTGGGGGTCGAGCAGCACCTGCCGCTGTGCCTCGTAGAGGTCCTTCTCGTCCTCGACGGACGCGGCCTCGAGCACCCGGTCGACGTCGTAGAGCACGAGCCCGATGTACCGCAGCCGGCCCACGCAGGTTTCCGCGCACACGGTGGGCAGGCCTACCTCCACGCGCGGATAGCACAGCGTGCACTTCTCGGCCTTGCCGGTCTTGTGGTTGAAGTACACCTTCTTGTAGGGGCAGCCGGACACGCACATCCGCCAGCCGCGGCAGCGGTCCTGGTCGACGAGAACGATGCCGTCCTCGACACGCTTGTACATCGCTCCCGAGGGGCACGACGAGACGCACGACGGATTCAGGCAGTGCTCGCAGATACGCGGCAGGTAGAACATGAAGGTCTGTTCGAGTTCGAGCCGGACCTGCTCGCCGACCTTCTTCAGCACCGGGTCGGCGGGGACGATCTCCGGCGAGCCGCCGAGGTCGTCGTCCCAGTTCGCCGACCATTCGACCTTCATCGGCTTGCCGCTGATCAGGCTGCGCGGCGGCGCCACGGGGATCTGGTCGCCGAGCGGCGCGGTGGTGAGGTTCTCGTAGTCGTAGGTCCACGGTTCGTAGTAGTCGCCGATCGCCGGCATCTTCGGGTTCGAGAAGATCCGGAACAGCTTGTTCCACCGGCCGCCGTCGCGCAGCCGCAGCCGGCCGTTCCGGTCGCGGATCCATCCGCCGCGCCAGCGTTCCTGGTCCTCGTACATACGGGGATATCCCAGGCCGGGCCGGGTCTCGACGTTGTTGAACCACACGTATTCGGTGCCGGAGCGGTTGGTCCAGGCCTGTTTGCAGGTGACCGAGCACGTGTGGCAGCCGATGCACTTGTCGAGGTTCATGACCATCGCCATCTGGGCCATCACCTTCATGCCGGCCTCGCTTCCCGGATCGTGGTCGTGGGTGTCGACATCAGTACGTGACCTCCTGCGACCGGCGGCGTACGACCGTCACCTCGTCGCGTTGATTTCCGGTGGGGCCGAGGTAGTTGAACGCGAACGACGTCTGCGCGTAGCCACCCGCCAGGTGGGTGGGCTTGATCAGGATCCTCGTGAGCGAGTTGTGGATGCCGCCGCGGGTGCCGGTGGTCTCGGTGAGCGGCACGTCGATGGTGCGTTCCTGCGCGTGGTAGACGTACACGACGCCGTCGGGCATGCGGTGCGAGACGATCGCGCGGCACACCACGACGCCGTTGCGGTTGACGGCCTCGACCCAGTCGTTGTCACGCACCGAGATCTTCGCCGCGTCCCCCGGGCTCATCCACATGGTCGGACCGCCCCGCGAGAGGGACAGCATGAACAGGTTGTCCTGGTACTCGGAGTGGATCGACCACTTCGAGTGCGGGGTGAGGTACCGCACGGTCAGTCCGACGCCGTCGCCGCTGCCCACGGCGGGCTCGCCGAACAGGCGCGACATGTCCAGCGGCGGACGGTAGGTCGGCAACTGCTCGCCGAGTTCCTCGATCCAGTCGTGATCGACGTAGAAGTGCATGCGGCCGGTGAGCGTGTGAAACGGTTTGAGTTCCTCGATGTTCACCGTGAACGGCGCGTAGCGGCGCCCGCCGGTCTCGCTGCCGGACCATTCCGGGCTGGTGATCACCGGGACCGGCCGGGCCTGGGTGTCGGCGTAGGTGATGCGGCGTTCCTCGCTGCCCTCGGCGAGGTGCACGAGCCGGCGGCCGGTGCGCTTCTCGAGTTCACGGAAGCCCTCGACGGCGAGCCGGCCGTTCGAGGTGCCCGACAGCGCGAGGATGACATCGGCCATCCGTTCGGCGCTCGTGACCGCCGGGCGGCCTTCCCCGGCACCGGAATTCATCACACCGAACGTCGCGGCGAGCTCCGCGACCTCCTGCACCGGACGTGTCGTGACGCCCTTGGTGGTCAGGCCGAGGGTGTCGACGAGCGGCCCGAGGGTCGACCATTTGTCGGCGATCGCGGTGTAGTCCCGTTCGACCACCGCGAGCGGGCCCATGGTCCGGCCCGGCACCGGCACCTCCCCGGTGACGCGCCAATCCTTCTCCGTGCCCGACGGATACGCCATCGCGCCCGGCGTGTCGTGCTGCAGTGTGCCGAGCACGATGTCGGTGCGGGTTCCGAGATGCTTCGCCGCCAGCGCGCTGAACACCTTCGCGATGGCGCCGAAGGCATCGTAGTCGGAACGCGTTTCCCACGGCGGGTCGATCGCGGGACTGAAGGCGTGGATGTAGGGGTGCATGTCGGTGCTCGACAGGTCGCCCTTCTCATACCACGTCGCGGCGGGCAGCACCACGTCGGAGAACAGCGTGGTCGACGTCATCCGGAAGTCGATCGACATCAGCAGGTCGAGCTTGCCCTCGGGCAGGTCGTCCGGCCAGGCGACGTCGTGCGGGCGCAGGTCCGGACCGGTCGGCACGCCCTGGATGTTCGAGTCGGTCCCGAGCAGGTGCCGCAGGAAGTATTCGTTGCCCTTGCTGGACGAGCCGAGCAGGTTGGACCGCCACACGTTGAGCACCCGCGGCCAGTTGCGCGGGTTGTCCGGGTCGGTGACCGACAGTTTCACCTCGCCGCTCGCGAGTTTCCGGGCGACGTACGCGGGGATGTCCACGCCCGCGGCCCGCGCCTCGTCGGCGATCTCGTGGGTGTTGCGGTCGAACTGCGGGTAGAACGGGGTCCACCCCATCGCGACCGCGGAGGTCATCACGTCCATCGTGTGCTTGTCCCGGAACCGGCCGCGGCCCAGCGGGCTCGCCAGCGCGTCGGCGCGGTACCCGTCGTAGCGCCACTGGTCGGTGTGGACGTACCAGTACGACGTACCGGCCATCTGCCGCGGCGGCCGGCTCCAGTCGGTGCCCATCGCCATCGCAGCCCAGCCGGTGACGGGCCGGCACTTCTCCTGCCCGACGTAGTGGGCCCAGCCACCCCCGTTGCGGCCCATCGACCCGGTGAGAAGGAGCAACGCCAGCACCGCCCGGTAGGTCGCGTCGCCATGGAACCACTGGCAGATGCCGGCACCCATGATGATCATCGACCGGCCGCCGGATTCCTCCGCGTTGCGCGCGAACTCCTTCGCGATCCGGATCGCCTGGGCGGCGGGAACTCCCGTGATGCCTTCCTGCCACGCCGGGGTGTAGGGGACGGCGGGATCGTCGTAGCCGGTGGGCCACACGCCCGGTAGGCCCGGACGGGAGGCGCCGTACTGCGCAAGCATGAGGTCGAACACGGTGCACACCAGGTGTTCTCCGACGCGCCGCACCGGCACTCCGCGCTCGATGCTCGCCCCGTGCCCGTCGACCGTGTCGAAGCTCGGCAGGTGCACCGTCACCGCGTCCTCGCCGGCGATGCCGCCGGGATGCGCGACGGTCAGTGCCGGCACGAGGTCGCCCAGATCGAGGTTCCACTTGCCGATGCCGTCGTCGCCGTACCGGTAGCCGAGCGAACCGTGCGGAACCGCCACGGTGTCGGTCGCACCGTCGAGCAGCGCCGGCTTGAACGCCGCGTTCTCCACGTCCCGACCGAGGTCGGCCGCGGTGAGGTTCTTGCCCGGGACGAGCCGGCCGTCGCGTTCCTCGAGTTTCACGAGGAACGGCAGGTCGGTGTACTGCCGGACGTAGTCGACGAAGAAGGGGACCCGCTGCTCGACGTAGAACTCGGTCAGCAGCACGTGGCCCATCGCCATCGCCAGCGCGCCGTCGGTGCCCGCCGCGCACGGCATCCATTCGTCGGCGAACTTCGTGTTGTCGGCGTAGTCGGGACTCACGGTCACGACCTTCGTGCCGCGGTAGCGGACCTCGGCCATCCAGTGCGCGTCGGGTGTGCGCGTGACCGGCACGTTCGATCCCCACATCATGAGGTAGGCCGCGTCCCACCAGTCGCCGGATTCGGGCACGTCGGTCTGGTCCCCGAACACCTGCGGAGAGGCGACGGGAAGGTCGGCGTACCAGTCGTAGAAGGACGTCATGACGCCGCCGATCAGCTCGACGAACCGGGAACCGGCAGCGAAGGACACCATCGACATCGCGGGGATCGGCGAGAAGCCGGCCACCCGGTCGGGTCCGTATTCCCGGACGGTGTGCACGTGCGCCGCCGCAATCATCTCGGTCGCCTCGGCCCACGTCACCCGGACCAGGCCGCCCTTGCCGCGGGCCCGCTGGTAACGGCGGCGCCGTTCGGGATCGCCCTGGATGTCGGCCCACGCCAGAACGGGATCGCCGAGCCGCGCCCTGGCCTCGCGGTACATCTCGACGAGCGCGCCGCGGGCGTACGGGTAGCGCACCCGCGTCGGCGAGTACGTGTACCACGAGAACGCAGCGCCGCGGGGACAGCCGCGCGGTTCGTACTCGGGGCGGTCGGGGCCCACCGTGGGGTAGTCGGTTTCCTGCGTCTCCCACGTGATGATCCCGTCCTTGACGTAGATCTTCCACGAACACGAACCGGTGCAGTTGACGCCGTGGGTGGACCGGACCACCTTGTCGTGACTCCACCGGTCCCGGTAGAAGATGTCGCCTTCGCGTCCGCCGCGGCGGGTGACGGTCCGGCCGTCTCCGGAGATCTCCCCCGGGGTGAAGAACCGTCCGCTGCTGCGCAGCAACTCTTCGGCGGCACCGCCGGTGTGCTGGGTTGTCACGTCATCTCCCTTCGGGTCGCGTCGTGGTGGTCGTGCCGGCCCCGGGTGTGTCGCGCGCGGCGTTCTCGTGGGCCCTCAGCTTGACCGCGGTGTAGAGCAGGGCGACGAGGGCGGTGACGACGAGCAGCGCCAGTCCCACCGTGTAGTCGTTGTCGGCGGGGTCGTAGGTCGCGCCCATGACCAGCGGCGGGAAGTAGCCGCCGAGCCCCCCGGCCGCGGCGACGATGCCGGTGACCGATCCCACGGACTTCGCGGGGGAACGTCGTGCGACCCAGGCGAAGACACCGCCGGCGCCGACGCCGAGGAAGACCGCGAGCAGGATGAAGTCGGTGGCCGCCCACACCTCCGGCGGCGGCTGCAGGATCGCGATGGCGGCCATCACCGCGGTCCCCGCGAACGAGACGAGCACGACGGGCTTGGGCCCGATCCGGTCGGACAGGGCACCGCCGATCGGCCGCGCGATCACCGCGGCGAGGGCGAACGCCGCGGTGCGGGCGCCCGCGTCGACGGCGGAGAAGCCGTAGACGGTCTTGATGTAGGTGGGCAGGTAGTTGCTGAAGGCCACGAATCCGCCGAACACCACGGCGTAGAGGAACGACATCTCCCACGTGACCCGCAGTTTCAGTGCCGCAGCAAGTTTCGGTCCGACAGGGTCGGTGTTCGGGTGGAAGTCCGGGGAGTTGCGCATCACGAGGACGCACACGCCGGCGGTGACGGCGAGGGCGGCCGCGACGATGACATGCGTCGCGAGGAGCCCGAACCAGTTCACGAAGCGTGGGGTGAAGAATGCCGAGAGCGCGGTGCCGACCATGCCGGCGCCGAAAACACCCGTGGCGAAGCCGCGGCGGGCGGGTTCGTACCAGTTGTTCGCGAACGGGATTCCGACCGCGAAGATCGTGCCCGCGATGCCGAGGAAGAACCCGCAGACCAGCAGGAGCGGGTACGACCCGGCCTCGGCCGCGAAACCCACTGCGATCACGGGCAGGATCGACAGGAGGGAGATCGCGATGAACATGATCCGTCCGCCGTGGCGGTCGGTGAGCGAACCGACGGCGATGCGGCCGAGCGAACCGACCAGGATCGGCGTCGCGACCAGCATCGACGCCTGCGAGCTGCTGAGGGACAGCTCACCCGCGTAGGTGGTGGACAGCGGGCCGATCATGTTCCAGGCCCAGAAATTGATGGCGGAAACCCAGGTGGCCAGCGCCAGGTTCAGTCCCCGGCCGGAACCGGGGACACGCTCCGTTGCGGTGTTCACGTCCCCAGAGAACCACCCTCAGGCAACGAGCGAGCCGCTTTGAGGGAAAAGGTGCATGGCGGGCCGGCGGTGGGGACATGCGAACGGTTCCGCCCCGGAATACGGCACGTGGAGTCACCGAACACATTGTGCGTCAACACAGTACAACGATCCGGTCACGCCGGGGCGAATGTCCCGGACCCCGGGGCGCGACCCGGCCGATGCCCGACGCGTGCCTTCCCCCGGAAACACGGCCGCGGCCCCGCACCTTCCGAGGGTGCGGGGCCGCGGTGCGACTCGGAGGCCGGACTACTGCTGCGTGTCCTCGGCCGCGGGAGCCTCGGGTGTCTCGCCCGAAGCGTCGGCGGTGTCCTCGTCGGGCACCGGCACCAGGCTGATCTTGCCCCGGTTGTCGATGTCGGCGATCTCCACGCGGATCTTCGAGCCCACGTTGACGACGTCCTCGACCTTGGCGATGCGCTTGCCGTTGCCGAGCTTGCTGATGTGCACCAGGCCGTCGCGGCCCGGCAGCAGCGAGACGAACGCGCCGAACGCCGTGGTCTTGACCACGGTGCCCAGGAAGCGTTCGCCCACCTTCGGCAGTTGCGGGTTCGCGATGGCGTTGATCTTGTCGATCGCGGCCTGCGCGGACGGGCCGTCGGCGGCACCGACGTACACCGTGCCGTCGTCCTCGATGGAGATGTTCGCGCCGGTCTCCTCGGTGATCGAGTTGATCATCTTGCCCTTGGGGCCGATGACCTCGCCGATCTTGTCGACCGGGACCTTGATGGTGGTGATCCGGGGCGCGAACGGGCTCATCTCGTCCGGGGTCTCGATGGCCTCGGCCATCACCTCGAGGATGGTGGCGCGGGCGTCGTGCGCCTGCGACAGCGCCCCGGCGAGCACCTGCGACGGGATCCCGTCGAGCTTGGTGTCGAGCTGCAGCGCGGTGACGAAATCCTTCGTGCCGGCCACCTTGAAGTCCATGTCACCGAACGCGTCCTCGGCGCCGAGGATGTCGGTCAGCGCGACGTAGCGGGTCTCCCCGTCGACCTCGTCGGAGACCAGGCCCATCGCGATGCCCGCGACCGGGGCCTTGAGCGGCACACCGGCGTTGAGCAGCGACAGCGTCGAGGCACACACCGAGCCCATCGAGGTGGAGCCGTTCGAGCTGAGCGCCTCGGAGACCTGACGGATCGCGTAGGGGAACTCCTCCTGGCTGGGCAGGACCGGGATCAGGGCCCGCTCGGCGAGGGCGCCGTGGCCGATCTCGCGGCGCTTCGGCGAGCCGACGCGGCCGGTCTCACCGGTGGAGTACGGCGGGAAGTTGTAGTGGTGCATGTACCGCTTGCTGGTCTCGGGACCGAGCGAATCGATCTGCTGCGCCATCTTCACCATGTCCAGCGTGGTGACACCCATGATCTGGGTCTCGCCACGCTCGAACAGCGCCGAGCCGTGGGCCCGGGGCACGATCGCGACCTCGGCGGACAGGGCGCGGATGTCCGTGATGCCGCGGCCGTCGATGCGGAACTTGTCCCGCAGGATCCGCTGGCGGACCAGCTTCTTGGTGAGCGAGCGGAACGCCGCGCCGATCTCCTTCTCACGGCCCTCGAAGTTGGGGGCCACCTGCTCGAGGACCTCGACCTTGACCTCGTCGGTCCGCTCGTCGCGCTCCTGCTTGCCGGCGATGGTCAGCGCCTCGGCCAGCTTGGTCGACGCGGCGGCCTCGACGGCCTCGTACACGTCGGCTTCGTAGGCCGGGAACAGCGGGAAGTCACCGGTGGGCTTCGCGGCCGCGGCGGCGAGCTGCTGCTGGGCGACGCACAGCCGCGCGATGAACGGCTTGGCGGCCTCGAGACCCTCGGCGACGACGGTCTCGGTCGGCGCCTGCGCACCGCCGGCGACCAGCTCGACGACGTTCTCGGTGGCCTCGGCCTCGACCATCATGATCGCGACGTCGGCGGTGTCGGGGTTGTCGCCGCCACCCACGATGCGACCCGCGACCACCATGTCGAACACGGCGTTCTCGAGCTGCTCGACCGTCGGGAACGCGACCCACTGGCCGGTCTTGTTCTCCTCGGAGGTGATCAGCGCGACCCGCACGCCGCCGACCGGCCCGGAGAACGGCAGGCCGGCGATCTGGGTGGACGCCGACGCGGCGTTGATCGCGACGACGTCGTACAGGTCGTTCGGGTTCAGGCTGAGCACCGTCACCACGACCTGGATCTCGTTGCGCAGGCCGTCGACGAAGGACGGGCGCAGCGGCCGGTCGATGAGGCGACAGGTCAGGATCGCGTCGGTGGAGGGCCGGCCCTCGCGACGGAAGAACGAGCCGGGGATGCGGCCCGCGGCGTACATGCGCTCCTCGACGTCCACCGTCAGCGGGAAGAAGTCGAAGTGCTCCTTGGGCTGCTTGCTGGCGCTCGTCGCCGACAGCAGCATGGTCTCGTCGTCGAGGTACGCGACGACGGAGCCGGCGGCCTGCTGGGCGAGGCGGCCGGTCTCGAAACGAATCTGGCGGGTGCCGAAGGACCCGTTGTCGAGGACTGCGACGGACTCGAACACGCCCTCGTCGACCTCGACTGCTGAATTGCTGGTCATCTCTACTCTTCTCTTCCCTCTCGTCTTCGCCGTACCCGCGCGGGCGCCACAACCCTCGTGGCTGCGGCTGCGCACCGATCGCCCGTGCCCGCGTCTCACGGGCCGAGCGTGCGGAGGCGGTCGTCGATCGAAACCGTCCGGACCGGGTCCGGAAGGTCACTACCGAAGACCGACACCGTCGGTGCATACGGTTCCGCGGGCGGTGTCGCCGTCCGCGGGTGCCGCTGCCGGTGTCCGGTGGGCACGTCACCCACCTCCGGCCGCGCAGCGGCCAAACACCGATAGCCAACGAGGCTCAGTCTAAGCATTGCCTCGTTGGCTATCGGAAAGATCAGCGAACGCAGATCGCGTCGTCGCTTCGCCGCGCTCCTATCGGCGCAGACCCAGACGCTGGATCAGCGAACGGTAGCGGTTGACGTCGACCTTCTCGACGTACTTGAGCAGCCGGCGACGACGACCGACCAGCAGCAGCAGGCCGCGGCGGGAGTGGTGGTCGTGCTTGTGCTGCTTCAGGTGCTCGGTCAGGTCCTGGATGCGCTTGGTGAGCATCGCGACCTGCGCCTCGGGCGATCCGGTGTCGGTCTCGTGGAGGCCGTACTCGCCGAGGATCTGCTTCTTCTGCTCGGTGGTCAATGCCACTGGGATACTCCTGATCGATGACGTCCGCGCGCTTCGTGGAACGGGCCGATGCCCGTCGGTGCGGCCACCGCGAACCGCAGCACACACCAGCGGATGAGCGTACCAGAGGGGCAGGTGCCGGCCCCGGCCACCCTCAGCCGCGGGATCCGGTGCCGGATCGGCGGCCTCCGGTGGCCTCGATCACCTCGGCGAACGCCTCCTCGAGGAGGGTCGCGTACCGATCGAGATCCGGCATCAGCAGCGGCGAGCTCATGACCGTGACGGCGAACGCTTCGCCGGCCCGGCTGAAGGAGTGCACCAGACCCATCCCCGGGCGGAGGGACTGGATGCCCGCGACGAAACGGAACGTTCCGCCGTGGTAGGTCCAGCCGGTGTCGGCGCCACAGTCGACACTGGTGACCGCGGTCTCGGCGGGTGCCGCGAACCCGCCCGCCGCCGCCGCACGGTCGCGCCGGTCCGCCGCCCGGCGGTACAGCGGATACGGCACCGCGCCCGCACCCGCGAGGCGGTGCAGCACCTCGGGGGACGTCGCGACCCGCCGTTCGCCGGCGAGCGCGTCGGCCACGGCCGCCACCCGGTCGCGGGGATCGGCGACCTCGGTACACAACGGAACGATCGCGGCGGTCAGCCGATTGACGCCCAGCGCGGCACCGGCCGCGCCGACCGCGACCGGAACCGCGACGTGGGCGCCGACGACGGGCCGGCCGCGCTCGCCGAAGTAGCGCTGCATCGCGAGGGACACCGCTGCCAGGCCCATGGCCGTCACGGTGTAGGTCCGGCCGACGAGACTGCCCAGGTCGGGCCGCACGATCCGGATCACCCGGTCGGGGCCGGGCGCCCCGGCGAGCACCGCTGCGGGCCGCGCCGCCGGGGACGGGACCGTCGGGGCGTCCGCGGACCGCGCCGACGCCGCGCGCCGCACCAGGACCGCGCCGAGCGTCAGGTAGCCGAGCCGCAGGTACCAGCGGGCGAAGCGCGCCACACCCGAGACCGCCGCGGTGATGTGCTGCGGTCGCGCCGCGGCCGGCGGCAGGCCGGGAACGCGCAGCGGTTGCCCGTCCGCGCCGAACAGCGCGCCGAGGAAGGCGGGCAGCGCCGAGCCTGCCATCACGGCGTGACTGACCTGCAGCACGACGACCGTCACGGTCGCGCCCGGATCGTCCGGGTCGGCCACCGCGACGAAGACGTGCAGGCACCACGCGCGCCGCCGGACGTCCAGCGGGTCCGCGCACAGGTCCGCGATGGCGTCGATGCACGCGGTGAACGAGCCGCCGGCCCACTCGTGGTACTCGATGCGCTCCTCGGGCGGCAGCTGCGCCCGCACCCAGTACGGATAGTCCAGCCGGCCGGGCGCCTCGACGATCCGCCGGTCCAGCACGGTCAGCAGATGCGCCCGGGAGCGCAGGTGAGCGGACGCGTCCCCGGGGCCGCGGATCGCACCGTCCCGCTCGTCGAACACGACGAAGGCGGACCAGTCGGTCGGCCGGTCCGATTTCGACTCGTGATAGTTCGCGGCGTCCGCCCAGGTCAGGCGCGCGTGTCGCCACTGACGTATCGACACACCGGGAATTGTCCCCGATCCGGGCGGGGCCCGGACCGGAACGGCCCTAGCCGCGAGTGCGCTCGAGCACCTCGCGGGCCCGCTCGGCGTCGCGGTGCATCGCCGAGATGAGGGCCTCCACCGATTCGAACCGCTCCATGCCGCGCAGCCGCTCGACGAAGTCGACCGCGACGTGCTGGCCGTACAGGTCGGCCTCCTCGTCGAGGACGAACGCCTCCACGGTGCGGGTGCGCCCGGAGAAGGTCGGATTGGTGCCCACCGACACCGCCGCGAGGTACCGCTCCCCCGGCGTGACGGTGCCGAGCCCCCCGGTGCCCGGGCCGAGGACGGTGAACCAGCAGGCGTAGACGCCGTCCGCGGGAATGGCCGAGTACATCGGCGGCGCGACGTTCGCGGTGGGGAAGCCGAGATCGCGGCCGCGGCCGTCCCCGTGCACCACGACGCCCTCGACGCGGTGCGGGCGGCCCAGCGCGTCGGCCGCGGCGGCGACGTCGCCGGCGTCGACGCACGAGCGGATGTAGGTGGAGGAGAACGTCACCGCATGTTCGCTGAGCAAGGTCAGGCCCTGAACGGCGAAGCCGAAGCGCTCGCCGATGGTACGCAGCAGGTCGACGTTGCCGGCGGCCTTCTTGCCGAAGGTGAAGTTCTCGCCCACGACGACCTCGGCGACGTGGAGCCGCTCGACGAGGATCTCGTGGGCGTACCGCTCCGGGGACAGCTTCATGAACTCGGGGGTGAACGGCATGACGCAGAAGACGTCGATGCCGAGCTCCTCGGCCAGTTCTGCCCGCCGCGCGAGGGTCGTGAGCTGCGCCGGGTGACTGCCCGGCCGCACGACCTCCATCGGGTGCGGGTCGAACGTCATCAGGACGCTGGCTGTGCCGCGCTCCTTCGCCGACTTCACCGCCCGCGCGATCAGCTGCTGGTGCCCGCGGTGCACACCGTCGAACACCCCGATCGTCAGGACACAACGACCCCAATCCGCGGGAATTTCGTCGAGACCTCGCCATCTCTGCACAAGCGCAGCCTACGACCCGGCGGCCGGACGGTCATCTCCGGCTCGCCCGGGGCGTCGCATGGACAACGCCGACGGCACACCGCCATAATTTCGGTATGCCGAACATTTTCGTTGGACTCCGCAAAATCGCCGTGGCGTTCGCGGCCACGGCGATCCTGGCGGGCTGCAGCTCGGCGCAGAGTTCCGACGACGACCGCCCCCTGGTGCTGACCACCTTCACGGTGCTCGCGGACATGGCCCGCAACGTCGCCGGGGAACACCTGCGGGTCGAGTCGATCACCAAGGTCGGTGCCGAGGTCCACGGCTACGAGCCCACCCCGGGCGACCTCCGCTACGCCACCCGGGCCGACCTCGTCCTCGACAACGGCCTGGGCCTCGAGCGCTGGTTCGAACAGTTCCTCGCCGACACCGACGCCGCCCACGCCGTCCTCAGCGAGGGCGTGCCGCCGCTGCCGATCGGCGAGGACGCCTACGCGGGGCGGCACAACCCGCACGCGTGGATGTCCCCGTTGGCGGCCCAGACGTACGTCGACAACATCGCCGCCGCGTTCGCCGAGCTCGACCCCGAGCACGCCTCCGACTACGCCGCCAACGCCGCGGCGTACCGCGCCGAACTGCAGGCGGTGCACGAACAGCTCGTCGCCGACCTGGCCGTGCTGCCGCCGAATCACCGAGCGCTGGTCACCTGCGAGGGCGCCTTCAGCTACCTGGCCCGCGACGCCGGCCTGAGCGAGGCGTACCTGTGGGCGGTCAACGCCGACCAGCAGGGCACCCCCCAGCAGATCGCCCGTACGGTCGACTTCGTCCGGGCCAACGCCGTGCCCGCCGTGTTCTGTGAGTCCACCGTCTCGGACAAGGCCCAGCGGCAGGTCGCCGAGGACACCGGTGCCCGGTTCGGCGGAACCCTGTACGTCGACTCGCTCTCCGAGCCGGACGGCCCCGTGCCGACCTACCTCGAGCTGCTCCGGCACGACGTCCGCACCATCACCGAAGGGCTGCGCCCATGACCGCGACACCCGCCCCCGCACTGGCCGTCTCCCGCCTGAGCGTGCACTACCGCACCGTCACCGCGCTCGACGGCGTCGACCTGACCCTCGCCACCGGCCGGGTGTGCGGGCTCGTCGGCACCAACGGCTCGGGCAAGTCGACCCTCTTCAAGGCGATCATGGGCATCGTGCGGCCGAGCGCCGGCACCGTGTCCATCGGCGGCGCCGACACCGTCACCGCCCGCAAGGCCGGAGCCGTCGCGTACGTGCCGCAGAGCGAGGCCGTCGACTGGGACTTCCCCATCAGCGTGGGCGAAGTCGTGATGACGGGCCGCTACGGCCACCAGAACTGGCTGCGCCGGCCGCGGCCTGCCGACCACGCCGCGGTCCGGGCCGCGCTCGAACGCGTCGACATGGCCGGCTACGAGCAGCGGCAGATCGGGCAGCTCTCGGGCGGTCAGCGCAAGCGGGTCTTCGTCGCCCGCGCCATCGCCCAGGGCGCTCCCCTGTTGCTGCTCGACGAGCCGTTCGCCGGGGTGGACAAGCGCACCGAGGCGGCGCTGACCGGCGTGATCCGGGACCTCGCCGGCTCCGGGCACACGGTCCTCGTCGCCACCCACGACCTCGCCGGGCTGTCGACGCTGTGCGACGAGGCCGCGCTGCTGCAGCGTCGCATCCTCGTGCACGGCGCCCCGGAGGAGGTGCTCCGGCCGGAGAACCTCGCCCGCGCCTTCGGCGTCGACCCGCTGGTGCCGACCCCTTACGTTCCCCAGGAGGCGCGGTGAACCTCGTCGAACTGATCGTCGAACCGCTGCAGTACGGCTTCATGCAGCGTGCGCTCGTCGTCGCGGTGGCCGCCACGGTCGTGTGTGCCCTGCTCAGCTGCTGGCTCGTCCTCATCGGCTGGTCGCTGATGGGCGACGCCGTCTCCCACGCCGTGCTGCCGGGGGTGGTGCTGGCCTACCTGGTGGGGGCACCGTTCGCCCTGGGCGCGTTGCTGTTCGCCGGGGCCGCCGTCGCCCTGATCGGGCTCGTGCGCAGCACCACCAAGGTCAAGGAGGACGCCGCGATCGGCGTGGTGTTCACGACGCTGTTCGCCCTCGGCGTCGTCCTGATCTCCAAGAACCCGAGCCAGGTGGACCTGCACCACGTGCTCTTCGGCAACCTGCTGGGCCTGGCCACCGAGGACATGTGGCAGGTCACCGCCCTCGCGGTGGTGGTGCTCGTCGTGCTGATCGCCAAGCGCCGCGACCTGACCCTGTTCGCGTTCGACCGGGGGCAGGCCCACGCCCTCGGGATCTCCCCGGCCCGGCTGTCCGCCCTGTTGCTCGCTCTCCTCGCGGTCACCATCGTCGCCGCCATCCAGGCCGTCGGGGTGATCCTCGTCGTGGCGATGCTGATCATCCCCGGTGCGACGGCGTACCTGCTCACCGAACGGCTGTCGCGGATGCTGGTGCTCGCCCCCACCCTGGCCGCGCTGACATCGGCGGCCGGGGTGTACGTCAGCTACTACACCGACGCCTCCACCGGCGGTGTCGTCGTCCTGGCGCAGGCCGTCGTGTTCACGGTGGCCTACCTCTTCTCGCCGCACCAGGGACTGATCACCGGGGCGCTGCGGCGGCGGGCACGGCTGCGCGACGCGGATGAATCCGCGGTGAGACTTGCCTAAGCTGTCCCCGTGGGCGAGAGAAGCGGGACGACCGAGGTGGCGACGGCGGACACGCTGACGCCGGTCGCGCAGGACTACCTCAAGATCATCTGGACCGTGCGGGAATGGTCGGGAGAGAAGGTCTCGACGAAGCTGCTCGCGGAGAAGCTCGGAGTGTCGGCGTCGACCGTCTCCGAGGCCGTCCGCAAGCTCGCCGATCAGGGCCTCGTCGACCACGCCCGCTACGGCGCGATCTCCCTCACGGACTCCGGGCGCGCCGCCGCCGTGGCCATGGTCCGCAAGCACCGTCTGCTCGAGACGTATCTGGTCCAGGAACTCGGCTACGGCTGGGACGAGGTGCACGACGAGGCCGAGGTCCTCGAGCACGCCGTCTCCGACCGGCTCGTCGCCGCCATCGACGCCAAGCTCGGCCATCCCGAGCGGGACCCGCACGGCGACCCGATTCCGGCGGACGACGGCACGATCCCCACTCCCCCGGCCCGGCAGCTCAGCGCGTTCGTCGACGGCGAGCACGGCCGCGTCGCCCGCATCTCGGACGCGGACCCGGCGATGCTGCGCTACTTCGACGACGTGGGCATAGCCCTCGACACCGACATCCGGGTCGTCGAACGCCGCGACTTCGCGGGCACCGTCTCGGTCCGTATCGGCGGCGACGGCGGCACCACGGTCGACCTCGGGCATCCCGCGGCCGACGCGATCTGGCTGGTGTAGGCGGCCGCGGCGCCGGTGTGTCCTTCGGGCGGCGGGAGCAGCCCGAAGGACACACCGCTACATGGTGGCCGGGCGCACGACGAACACTGCCGAGGCCCGCTTGCCCTTCTCCTGCAGCAGCGCCGCGGCCCGGCCGGACGGGTCGATCGCCGCGTACACGCCGGGAATCCCCACCGGATCCAGCCACCGGCCGTTCGCCAGCAGTTCCGCCTCCGCCGCGGTGACGTCGCGGCACGGGAACGCGGTGCGGACGGCTGCGTCGATGTCCAGGCTCACGGTCGGGCTCTCCTCGAGCTGGGCGAGCGTGCGGGCGTGCTCGAGCCCGAACGGGCCGACCCGGGTGCGCCGCAGCGCCGTCAGGTGCGCGCCGACGCCCAGGGCGGCCCCCAGATCCCGGGCCAGCGCCCGGATGTAGGTGCCGGACGAGCACTCCACCTCGACGTCGAGATCGACGAACCCGTCCGAGGTGGTCCGCCGGGACAGCACCTCGAACCGCGAGACCGTGACCGGCCGGGCCGCGAGCTCGACGGTCTCCCCCTCGCGCATCCGGGCGTAGGCGCGCTTGCCGTCGATCTTGATCGCGCTGACGCTGGCGGGCACCTGGGAGATCTCCCCCGTGAGCGCGGCGACGGCCGCCGCGATCGCCTCGTCCGCGACGGCGGAGGCGTCGGTGGTCGCGAGCACCTCACCCTCGGCGTCGTCGGTGACGGTGCTCTGCCCGAGCCGGATCGTCGCCGAATACGCCTTGGTGGTGAGGGCGAGCAGGCCCAGCATCTTCGTCGCGCGCTCCACCCCGAGCACGAGGACGCCCGTCGCCATCGGGTCGAGGGTGCCGGCATGACCGACCTTGCGGGTGCCGAGCAGCCGCCGGCAGCGGGCCACCACGTCGTGGCTGGTCATACCCGGGTCCTTGTCGACGACGAGCAGGCCGGCACGGGCAAGGGCGGGGTTCTCGGAGGCAGACACGGGGCCCGATTCTGCCACCTGCCGCGGCGGCCCCGGTGTCAGTGCACGACGATCGCGGTGAGCACCAGCCCGTCGGCGATCAACCACCGCCCGTCGAACGCCGACAGCGGCGCACCGTCGCGGGTGTCGCCGGGTACGAGCAGGTCGGAACGGAACGTGCCCGACGCGGCCGCGCCCGGTACGGCGGCCGCGCCGTCGCGCTCGAACGTGATGTGGGCGTCCTCGAAGCCCAGCCAGCGCCCGGTGAGCGGGAACCACGCCTTGTAGGTGGCCTCCTTGGCACAGAAGAGCAGGCGGTCCCAGTGCAGGCTCGGCTCGGTGCCGGCGAGCCAGGTGCGCTCCTGCGGCAGGGACACCGCCTCGAGCACCCCGTCGGGCAGGGGACCGTGCGGCTCCGCGTCGATCCCCAGCGACCGCACCTGCAGCGCGTAGGCCAGGACGGCGCCGCGGTAACCGTCGCAGTGGGTGAGGCTGCCGACGACTCCCCGCGGCCATACGGGCGCCCCCTTGTCGCCCTTGAGCACCGGCCCGGGCTCCATCCCGAGCTGCCGCATGGCGAGCCGCGCGCAGTGCCGCGCCCCCGCGAACTCCCGTCGCCGCTTGTCCACCGCACGGGCGACGAGCGCCTCCTCCTGCGGGTGCGGCCGCAGGCCGGGCGGGTCCTCGAACAACTCCGCGGCGGCGATGCCGTCGGGCAGGATCCGGGTGATCAGCCCGGTGCGGGTCGAGGTCGTCGGGTCGGTCATCGCAGCTCCCCAGTGCGCGTGTTCTGTGCAGCGCGCTCAGCGCGCATCTTCTCGACTTCGGCTTCCATCTCGGGGGTCACCCGGAAGTGCCCGCCCCACTTGTTCAGCGATCCCGGCGGATACTCCGGCACCGGCAGGATCTGGCGCAGCAGCGGCTCGGGCAGACCCCGGCGCTGCCATTCCCGTGGGTAGCCGAGGGAGACCTCCTCGAAGCGGACGCCGTCGTAGTACGTGGTGCGCGGGATGTGCAGGTGTCCGTACACGGCGCACAACGCGCGGTAGCGCAGGTGCCAATCGGCGGTCTCGGTGGTGCCACACCAGAGGGAGAACTCCGGGTAGAACAGCATCCGGGTGGGTTCGCGGACCAGTGGGAAGTGGTTGATCAGCACCGTCGGCAGCGCCGGGTCGAGGGCGTCGAGGCGCTTGCGGGTGTCGTCGAGCCGCACGCGGCACCACACGTCGCGGGTGACGTACGGGTCGGGTGAGAGGAGGAACTCGTCGGTGGCGACGACGTTGCGTTCGCGGGCGAGCGCCAGGCCCTCGGCCTTCGTCGTGGTGCCCTCGGGCAGGAACGAGTAGTCGTAGAGCAGGAACATCGGCACGAGCGTCACCGGCCCACCCTCCCCGTGCCACACGGGATACGGGTCCTCCGGGGTGAGCACGTCGAGTTCGCGGCACATCGTCACGAGGTAGTCGTACCGGGCGGCGCCGTGCATCTGCACCGGGTCCTTGGCGGTGGTCCACAGCTCGTGGTTGCCGGGAACCCAGATCACCTTGGCGAAACGGCTGCGCAGCAGCGACAGCGCCCAGCGGATGTCGTCGGACTTCTCGGCGACGTCGCCGGCGACGATCAACCAGTCGTCCGGGGATTCGGGGTGCAGATCCTCGGTGACGGGGCGATTGCCTCGATGCCCGACGTGGATGTCGCTGACCGCCCAGAGTTTCCCCGTCACCGGTCCTGCCCTTCTGTCTCGTCCCGTACCGTCTCGCGCCGGATCTGCCGGTCCGCACCGGCGACGGCCCACCGCCCCGACCGGGTCCGCCAGACCACGGCCGCCATGCGGAACACGATGAACACCGTAAGCCCCGTCCAGATACCCGCGAGCCCCCAGCCCCACACCAGCGAGCACCAGACGACGGGCAGGAAGCCGAACAGCGCGGACGCGAGCGTGGCGGTGCGCAGGAAGGCGGCGTCACCGGCGCCGAGCAGCACCCCGTCGAGCGCGAACACCACTCCGGCGGCGGGCATGAGCGCGACGAAGAACCACCAGGCGACGTCGATCTGCTCGAGGACCGCCGGGTCGTCGGTGAACAGCGCCGGGATCACGTCGCCGCCGAGCAGGAACGCCAGGGCCAGGCCGGTGGCGAACACCGTGGACCAGGCGGTGATCCGCCAGGCCAGGCGCTTCGCGCCGGACCGGGCCCCCGCCCCGAGCGCCGCACCCACCAGGGCCTGCGCGGCGACGGCGAGCGAGTCGAGGGTGAGCGCGACGAAGTTCCACAGCTGCAGCACCACCTGGTGCGCCGCGACGGCCGCGGCACCGAAGCGGGCCGCCACCGCGGCCGCGGACAGGAAGCACGCCTGGAAGGCGAGGCTGCGGGCGATCAGATCGCGGCCGAGGCGCAACTGCGCCACGATCACCGCGCGACGAGGCCGCAGCGGCACACCGGCCCGGAGCAGTGCCCCGACGAACAGGGCCGCGCAGACACCCTGTCCGGCGACGTTGGCGACGGCGGAACCGGCGAGTTCCCAGCGGGGGGCGCCGAGCAGGCCGTGCACGAGCACCGGGCACAGCACCGCCGAGAGCGCGAGCCCGGCGAGCACGTACCGCAGCGGGCGGGCGGTGTCCTGCACGCCTCGCATCCAGCCGTTGCCGGCGAGCCCGACGAGGATCAGCGGTGCGCCGAACAGGGCGACCCGCAGCCACGACACCGCGGCGTCGGCGATCTCCGGGTCCCCGGCGATCAGCGCGGCCACCGGTTCCGCCAGTACCTGCCCGACGAGCAGGATCGCGGTGCCGACACCGAGCGCGAGCCAGGTGGCCTGCACACCCTCGGCGACGGCGGCGTCACGCCGGCCGGCGCCGTGGAGGCGGGCGGCGCGGGCCGTGGTCCCGTAGGACAGGAAGGTCAGCTGGGTGCTGACCTGGGCGAGGACGAGGCCGCCGATGGCGAGGCCCGCGAGCGCGAGCGCGCCGAGCCGGCCGACGACGGCGATGTCGAACAGGAGGTACAGCGGCTCGGCGGCGAGCACCCCGAGGGCCGGCACCGCGAGCCCGAGGATGCGCCGGGCGGTGGCCTCGGGGACGACGTGCGGGGGCGCGTCCGGTTCCGGGCCGGCGGTGTCCCGCGGTTGCGGCGCCGGCACCGTCAGTCCAGGGCCGCGCGCAGCGCCGTGACGACCCGGTCGCGGTCGCCGTACGCGGTGTATCCGGATGCGAACCGATGCCCACCTCCGCCGAGGGCGGTGGCGGCGACGGAGACGTCGACGGCGTTCTTCGAGCGCAGCGATACCGTCCACACGTCCGGGCCGCACTCCTTGAACACGGCGGCGACCTCCGCTTCGGCGGTGGTCCGGACGATGTCGATGACGCTTTCGACCTCCTCGGCGCCGAGGTGCGCCGAATCGGCGCGCAGCACCGTCGCGTGGACGAGTCCGCGTCCGCCGGCGGCGTCGGGAACGAGCGTCGCCGACGCGAGCACCCGCGACAGCATCGGCAGCCACCCGAAGGGGTGCGTGTCGAGGAGCCGTCGCGTGATGGCGGCCCCGTCGATGCCGGTGGCCAGCAGGCGCTCGGCCAGACGGTGTCCCCCGGCGCGTCCCCACCGGAACGAGCCGGTGTCGGTGACCAGCCCCGCGTACAGGCAGTGGGCGAGGTCCGCGTCGATCTCCACGCCCCACTCGTCGAACAGCTCGGCGAGCACGGCGGTGGTGGATTCGGCGGCCTCGTCGATCAGATTGTGGGTGCCGAACCGGGTGTTGGAGCGGTGGTGGTCGATCACCAGGGTGTGCTTCGCGCCTGCCAGCCGGTCCGCGAGATGCCCGAGCCGGCCGGCCGTGCCGCAGTCCACGGTGACGAGCAGGTCGACCTCGCGGCGCACCTGCCCGGCGGGCACCCGCAGGTGCCCGCCGGGCAGGTCGCGCATCGACGCCGGGACGGCGGTCGGCGACGCGAACGCCACCTGCACCGGAATGCCGCGCCGCTCGAGCACCGTGCCGAGTGCCAGGCCGCTGGCGAAGGTGTCGGCGTCGGGCTGGACGTGGCAGAGGATCGTCACCGAGGTGGCGTCCCCGAGGAGCGCGACGGCGTCGCGCAGATCGACCGCCGTGGCGGCCTGGATCGACTCGGCCATCGGTGCGCTACAGGTCGTCACCGTCGTCGGGACGCACCCGTGGTTCCTTGTAGGGATCCGGCTCGCCGGCGGGAGCGGCGCCCTCGCGGGCCTTGGCGAGTTCCTCGTCGGCGGCCCGTGCCCGTTCGAGGAGTTCCTCCATGTGCCGGGCGGTGTCCGGCACGGTGTCGGTGACGAAGGTCAGGGTGGGGGTGAACCGCACCCCGGTGCCCGCCCCGACCTTCGAGCGCAGCACGCCCTTGGCCTTCTCCAGGCCTGCGGCGGCCGCGGCCAGGTCGGGTTCGGTGTCCAGGTCCTCGCCGCGGACCGTGTAGTAGACGGTGGCGTCGTGCAGATCTGCGGTGACCTTCGCATCGGTCACGGTGACGAACGCCAGCCGCGGATCCTTGATCTCGTGATCGATGGCCGTGGCGACGATCGTGGCGATGCGCTTGGCCAGTCGACGTGCCCGTGCTGGATCGGCCATGTCAGTCGGTTCCTCTCCCCGGCCGCCGGCGGCGACCACATGTTTGTTCCACCGGTCCGGTCAGTCCTCCGGACCGAAAATTCTTCGCCGCACGGAGAGCAGCTGCAACTCCGGGCGGCCGGCGACGAGCCGCTCGCACGTGTCGAGCACCTCGTTGAGATAGGGCACCGCCGATGCGGCCACCGCCACGCCGATCTCGGCGCGACGGTAGAGGTCCTGGTCGCCGGTCTCGGCGGCGCTGACCGCCATCCGCCGCAGCTCGGCGAGGACGGGCCGGATCACGGACCGCTTCTGCTTGAGCGAGCGCACGTCACCGAGCAGGACGTCCAGTTCCAGTGCCCCGAGATACATCCACCCTCCGGTGTCGTCCGGTGCCGGTCCTCCGGCACGCCGACGGCGGCGGGCGATCATCTCGCCCACCGCCGCCGACGAGGCCGTCGGTTGTGTCCGGCTGCGTCAGTCGCGCGGCTTCTCGCGCAGCTCGTACGCCTCGATCACGTCACCGATCTTGATGTCGGAGTAGGTGACCGTCAGACCGCACTCGAAGCCTTCCCGCACCTCGGTCACATCGTCCTTCTCGCGCCGCAGCGACGAGATGGTGACCGTCTCGGCGACCACGTTGTTGTCGCGGAGCAGACGGGCCTTCGCGTTGCGCTTGACGACACCCGACTGGACCATGCAGCCCGCGATGTTGCCGACCTTGGACGACTTGAAGATCGCCCGGATCTCGGCGCGGCCGAGCTCGACCTCCTCGTAGATCGGCTTGAGCATGCCCTTGAGGGCCTTCTCCACCTCGTCGATCGCCTGGTAGATGATCGAGTAGTAGCGGATGTCGACGCCCTCGCGGTTGGCGAGCTCGGTGGCCTTGCCCTCGGCGCGGACGTTGAAGCCGATGATCACGGCGTTCGACGCGGCGGCCAGGTTGACGTTGGTCTCGGTGACACCACCGACACCGCGGTCGATGACCCGCAGGCGCACCTCGTCGCCGACCTCGATGCCCATGAGGGCCTCCTCGAGGGCTTCGACCGTACCGGCGTTGTCGCCCTTGAGGATGAGGTTGAGCTCGTTGTGCTCCTTGAGCGCGGCATCGAGGTCCTCGAGGCTGATCCGCTTGCGGCTCTTGGCGGCCAGCGCGTTGCGCTTGCGCGCATTGCGGCGGTCCGCGATCTGCCGTGCGATGCGGTCCTCCTCGACGACGACGAGGTTGTCACCGGCGCCGGGCACCGACGTGAAGCCGATGACCTGGACCGGACGCGAGGGGAACGCCTCGAGGACGTCGTCGCCGTGCTCGTCCACCATTCGGCGGACACGGCCGTACGCGTCGCCCGCGACGATCGAGTCGCCCACGCGCAGCGTGCCGCGCTGGACCAGGACGGTGGCCACGGGGCCGCGGCCGCGGTCGAGGTGCGCCTCGATCGCGACGCCCTGCGCCTCCATGTCCGGGTTGGCCCGCAGGTCGAGGGACGCGTCCGCGGTGAGCAGCACGGCCTCGAGCAGCTGGTCGATGTTCAGGCCCTGCTTCGCCGAGATGTCGACGAACATGGTGTCGCCGCCGTACTCCTCGGTGACCAGTCCGTACTCGGTGAGCTGCTGGCGGATCTTCTGGGGGTTCGCACCCTCCTTGTCGATCTTGTTCACCGCGACCACGATCGGCACGTCCGCAGCCTGCGCGTGGTTGATCGCCTCCACCGTCTGCGGCATGACGCCGTCGTCGGCCGCGACCACGAGGATCGCGATGTCGGTCGACTTCGCGCCGCGGGCACGCATGGCGGTGAACGCCTCGTGACCCGGGGTGTCGATGAAGGTGATCAGCCGGTCTTCGCCGTTGAGGTGGGTCATCACCTGGTAGGCGCCGATGTGCTGGGTGATGCCGCCGGCCTCGCCCTCGCGGACGTTGGCCTTGCGGATCGTGTCGAGCAGGCGGGTCTTGCCGTGGTCGACGTGACCCATGACGGTCACCACCGGCGGACGCTGCACGAGGTCTTCCTCGGTGCCCTCGTCCTCGCCGTAGGTGATGTCGAACGACTCGAGCAGCTCGCGGTCCTCGTCCTCGGGGCTGACGACCTGAACGTTGTAGTTCATCTCCGAGCCGAGCAGCTCGAGGGTCTCGTCGTTCACCGACTGAGTGGCCGTGACCATCTCACCGAGGTTGAACAGCGCCTGGACCAGGGCCGACGGGTTCGCGTCGATCTTCTCCGCGAAGTCGGACAGCGACGCGCCACGGGCGAGACGGATGGTCTCGCCGTTGCCGCGCGGCAGCCGCACACCACCGACCGACGGTGCCTGCATCGAATCGTATTCCTGCCGCTTCTGCCGCTTCGACTTGCGGCCACGGCGCGGAGCGCCACCGGGACGACCGAAGGCACCCGCGGTTCCGCCGCGGCCACCACGGCCGGCGCCACCGCCACCGCCACCGGGACGACCGCGGAAACCACCGGCGGCACCGGCACCGGCACCGGCGCCGGGAGCACCGCCACCGCCACCGCGGTAACCGCCGCCGCCACCAGCGCCGGCCGGACGTCCGCCGGGCGCGCCGGGACGGCCGGGACGACCGGTCGGGCCGGGACGCGCAGCACGCTGCGGCATCGCGGCCGGGTTCGGACGCGGGGGCATCGAGCCGGGGGACGGCCGGGGACCGCCCTGGCCGGGAGCCGGACGGGGACCGCCGGGACCGGCCGCGGGGCGACCCTGACCGGGAGCCGGACGGGCACCGCCGGGACCGGCTGCGGGGCGACCCTGACCGGGAGCCGGACGGGCACCGCCGGGACCGGCCGCGGGGCGACCCTGACCGGGAACCGGACGCGGCGCGCCCGGACGCGGCGCGGGCCGCTCCGCGGGTGCGGACGAGTACGGATTGTTGCCGACGCGCGCGGCTTCGGGCCGGGACGGGGACCGCCCGGCTTGGGGCCGGCGCTCGGAGCCTGCGGAGCCGGAGCCTGCGGGGCCGGAGCCTGCGGGCCGGAGCCTGCGGCGCGGCCTGCGCGGCCGGAGCCTGCGGGGTGGCCGGCTTCGGGGCAGCCGGGCGCGGAGCGCCGGGCTTGGGGCCGGGTGCGGCGGGGCGCGAAGCCGGAGCCGGACTCGGCGCGGGGGTTGCGGCCTCGGACTTCGGGGCCGGGGCGGGTGCCGGCGCGGCCTGGGCGGGCGCTGCCGGACGGGGACCGGGGCGCGGCGCCCCGGGCTTGGGGGCTGCCGCCGACGGAGCTGCGCCGTCGCCGTTCGCCTTCGCGAAAGATTCGCGCAGTCGACGCGCGACCGGCGGCTCGACCGTCGAGGACGCCGACTTCACGAATTCGCCCTGTTCCTTCAAACGGGCGAGAAGTTCCTTACTGGTGACACCGAGTTCCTTGGCCAACTCGTGTACACGGGCCTTGCCTGCCACTGCTCTCCTCACTGATGAGGTCGAGCGGCTGGTGCCCGCACGACCTCGGGTTATCTCCGATGGACGTTCATCGCTGGTGCTTCACGGTGTGCTCATGAGTGCTTGTACCTGTTCTTCTCAGAGTTGGTGTCCCCGGTCCGGCGCGTATCGCTACGCCGAGTCCTCCTCGTTCCGGACCCCGACCAGCTGAACAAGCGCAGACGGGTCGATTGTTCCCGACACCCGCAGCGCTCTGCCGAATGCTCGACGCCGTTCCGCCTGACCGAGGCATTCCGGATCGGGGTGCATCCACGCGCCCCGACCGGGCATCCTCCGCCCCGGGTCCGGCACCAGCACGAAGCCTGACGGCTCCGTCGCCCGCGCCACAACCCTCAGCAGATCGGCAGCCAGCACCCGCTGCCGACACCCGACACAGGTGCGCACCGGACCGGTGCGCTCTCGGTCGACCGAGGGCAGCTCATGCTGAGCCATCGACCACTCTACCGCTGATCGGGCCGGAACCGTGCATTCCACGCCTATCTGCCTGTCGCGGGCGATCCCGCCGACGCCGGACCGCCGGCCGCGGCATCGCTGCGGATGTCGATCCGCCACCCGGTCAGCCGCGCGGCCAGCCGGGCATTCTGCCCTTCCTTGCCGATCGCGAGGGACAGCTGGTAGTCGGGAACGACGACCCGCGCGGCGCGCGCGTCGGGGTCGACGACTGTGACGGATACCACCTTCGAGGGGGACAGCGCGTTACCGACGAACTTCGCCGGATCCTCGTCGAAGTCGATGATGTCGATCTTCTCGTCACCGAGTTCGCGCATGACGTTGCGCACCCGCTGCCCCATCGGGCCGATGCACGCGCCCTTGGCGTTCAATCCCGGCACCCGCGAGTGGACGGCGATCTTGGAGCGATGGCCGGCCTCCCGCGCGACGGCGACGATCTCCACCGACCCGTCCGCGATCTCCGGCACCTCGAGGGCGAAGAGCTTGCGCACCAGGTTGGGGTGCGTCCGCGACAGGGTGATCTGCGGGCCGCGCTGCCCCCGCGACACCCCGACGACGTAGCACCGGATCCGGTCGCCGTGCTCGTACGTCTCGCCGGGCACCTGCTCGGCCGGCGGGATCAGCCCTTCGGTGCCGGTGGTCTCGGCGCCGATCTTCACCACGACCATGCCGCGGGCGTTGGCGCGGGTGTCGCGCTGGACCACACCGGCGACGACCTCGCCCTCGTGTGTCGCGAACTCCCCGAACCGCTGCTCGTGCTCGGCATCGCGGATGCGCTGCATGATCACCTGGCGGGCGGTGGTCGCCGCGATGCGACCGAAGCCCTCCGGGGTGTCGTCCCACTCGGAGACGAGGTTGCCGTCCGCGTCGAACTCCTGCGCCATCACCCGCACGGCACCGGTCCGGCGGTCCACGTCGACACTCGCGTGCGGCTGGTGCCCGTCGGTATGCCGGTAGGCCGTGAGCAGGGCCGTCTGGATCGTCTCGATCAGCGCATCGAACGGGATGTTCTTGTCGGCCTCGAGGACCTTCAGGGCTGCGATGTCGATATTCACTTGTCCACCTTCACTTCGTCCGTGCCGTTGTAGTCCGTGCCGCTCTCGTCGTCCGGGTCGTCGCCGTCGCCCTCGGCGATCTCGCCGGCACGCACCCGGCCGTCCGGCAGGCCGCCCGCGAGCTCGAGTTCGCGCGGATTCGGCGCGTTGAACTCCACCTCGACGACGGCGCGGCGCACCTCCGCGAGCGGGATCGCCCGCACCGAGGGCCCGCTGCGGCCGGGAACGACGATCCGGACCTCGTCCCCGACGAGCTCGCCGATGCGGCCGACGATCGTCTCGTCGTCCAGTTCGATCCGGGCCTTGCGGGCCTGGGACCGGCGCCAGTGCCGCTCGCGGGTGAGCGGGCGGCCGATGCCGGGGCTGGTCACCTCGAGCACGTAGGGCGACTCGCCGAAATCGGAGACGGCGTCGAACGCCTCGGAGACCAGGGTGCTCAGGCGGGCGGCCTCGTCGAGGCTCAACCCGGCGTCGCTGTCGACGAACAGCCGCACCGTGCTGTGCTTGCCCGCAGACGTGATCACCACGTCCTCGAGGTCGTATCCCTCGCGCTCGATCGGGCCGGAGACGAGTTCGGCAATTCTCTCCGGGGGCGGCACCGGCATCGCGACAGGCTCCTCGTTCAGTTGTGATCGCAGCGGACGTCATGCCGGCGCACGAGCGGACCGGCAGGTATTCAAGGGTATCGCGCATCCGGCGCTCCCGTGACCAACCCCCCGCGGCCCGACCACCGTCGGATCCGCCCGGACCGGGCTGGCACGATGGTGCGGTGCCGACGCCCGCATCCTCACCACCCGTGTCCCGACGCACCGTGCTGCGCTGGTCCGGCGCCGCGCTCGGCGGCGTCGGTGCGCTCGCCGTCGCCGGGTGCGGCGCCGGCACGGACGACGGCGCCGGGGAGGTCGATCCCCTGATCGCCCAGGCCGAGCGGGCGCGCGTCGACGCCGCGACCGCCGGTCTGCTCGTCGCGCTGCTCCCCGACCGGGCGGGCGCCCTGAATGCCGTCGGCGCCGAGCGCACGACCCACGCCCAGGTCCTCGACGCCGAGGTGGCCCGGCTCGCCGGGGCCGACCCGGCGTCGACCACCACGGCGTCGACCACCACGACGACGACCGTGGCCCCGGCCGCGGATCCACCCACCCTCGACCTGCTGCGCGAGCGACTGAACGGCTCCCAGCGGGCCGCCGCGGACCTGGCCCGCACCCTGCAGGGCTACCGGGCGGGCATGCTCGCCTCGATCAGCGCCGCGTGCGCCGTGCACAAGGGGGTGCTGCTGCCGTGAGTTCACAGTCGCTGGGCGTCGAGCAGCAGGCCCTCGTGGACGCGTTGAACGCCGAGTACGCCGCGGTGTTCGGCTACGGCATCGTCGCCGCGTTCTCCAATCCCGCCCGCGCGGCCGAGGTGTCGGCGGACACCGCCGCCCACCGGGCCCGGCGCGACGCCACCACGGACGCGCTGCGGGCCGCCGCCGTCACCCCGCCCACCGCGGCCGCCGGGTACACGACGCCCTTCCCGGTGACCGACGCGGTTTCCGCCGCACAGTTGGCGGTGCAGATCGAGACCGATGTCGCGGTGGCGTGGCGCTCCGTCGTCGAGCGGGCACGCAGCGAGCACACCCGCGGGGCGGCGATCGAGGCGCTCACCGAGTCCGCGATGCGGGCGGCCCGGTGGCGCGCGAACCTCGGGGTCGTCCCGCCGTCCGTCGCGCTGCCCGGGCAGCCCTGACCTCGACCGGGACGCCGCGGCATCCGCTCGCGCCGACCGCCGCGGGCGAAATGCTCAGTCGGTCACGACCGCTATCGCGAAGCCGTCCCAGCCCTTTGCGCCGACGGTCTGCAGCGCGGTCGCGTCGAGCCGGGGGTCGGTGGCCATGAGTTCCAGCACCTCTCGGGCGCCGCGCACCCGCTCGTCGTCGAGATCGGCGTTGGTGACCGAACCGCCGCGGATCACGTTGTCGACGACGATGACGGTGCCGGGGCGGCCGAGCCGCAGCGCCCACCGCACGTAGTGCGGGTTGTTCTCCTTGTCCGCATCGACGAACACCAGGTCGAACGGGGCCCCGCCCTCGAGGGACGGCAGGGTGTCGAGGGCGGCGCCCACCCGGATGTCGACCCGCTCCCCCACGCCGGCGCGATCGAGGTTGGCGCGCGCGACCTCGGCGTGCCGGGGCTCGTACTCGAGGGTGACCACGCGCCCGTCGTCGCCGACGGCCCGCGCGAGCCAGATGGTGGAGTACCCGCCGAGCGTGCCGATCTCGAGGATGCGCCGCGCACCGCGGATCCGCGCCAGCAGATGCAGGAACTTGCCCTGCACGGGTGCGACGTCGATCGGCGGCAGGCCCGCCGCGGCGTTCGCCGCGAGCGCGTCCTCGAGCTGAGGGTCGGCCCCGATCAGGGTGTCGGTCAGGTAGGCGTCGGTGCGCTCCCAGTCGTCCATGGCATCAGTGTGGTGCCCCGGTGGCCCGCACGCGATCCCGAGGGCCAACGGGGGTGCTACTACGCGCCGAGGATCTCCTTCAGGGCCGCATCGGCCGGCACCTCGCGGGACTCGCCGCTGAACCGGTCGCGCAGCTCGACCTTGCCGTCGGCCCAGCCGCGGCCGACGACGACGACCAGCGGCACGCCGAGCAGCTCGGAGTCCTTGAACTTCACGCCGGGCGAGGCCTTGCGATCGTCGAGCAGCACCTCGACGCCCGCCTTGTCGAGCTCGGCGGCCAGATTCTCGGCACCCTCCCGGGCCGCCTCGTCCTTGTTCGCGATCACCAGGTGCACCCCGAACGGGGCGACCTCGGCGGGCCACCGCAGGCCCTTGTCGTCGTGCTGCTGCTCGGCGATCACGGCGACGAGCCGGGAGACACCGACGCCGTAGGAACCCATGGTCGGGCGCACCGGCTTGCCGTTCTCGCCGAGCACGTCGACGGCGAAGGCGTCGGTGTACTTGCGGCCGAGCTGGAACACGTGGCCGATCTCGATGCCGCGCGCCGACACGAGCGGGCCCGCACCGTCCGGGGACGGGTCACCGTCGCGCACCTCGGCGGCCTCGATGGTCCCGTCCGGGGTGAAGTCGCGCCCGGCGACGAGTCCGACGACGTGCCTGCCGGGCTCGTCGGCGCCGGTGATCCACGACGTGCCGTTTCCGACACGCGGATCGACGAGGTAACGAACTCCGTTGTCGAGCAACGCTTTCGGACCGATATACCCCTTGACGAGGAACGGGTTGGCCGCGAAGTCGGCGTCCGTGAGCAGCTCGTACTCGGCCGGCTCGAGCGACGCGCCGAGCCGCTTGTCGTCGACCTCCCGGTCGCCGGGGATGCCGATGCCGAGCAGTTCCCACTCCCCGCCGGGTCGCCGCGTCTTGACGAGGATGTTCTTGAGGGTGTCGGCGGCGGTCACCGGGCGGTCGAGCGCACCGTTGGCCCACTCGACGAGAGTGTCGATGGTCGGGGTGTCCGGGGTGTCGTGCACCACCGCCTCGGGCAGCCCGTCGAACGGAACCGGCTCGGGGGCCAGGGTCTCGACGGCCTCGACGTTCGCGGCGTAGCCCGACTCGAGGCAGCGCACGTACGTGTCCTCGCCGGCGTCGCTCTCGGCGAGGAATTCCTCCGACGCGCTGCCGCCCATGGCGCCCGACGTCGCGGAGACGATCACGTACTTCACGCCGAGTCGGGCGAAGATCCGCTCGTAGGCGTCACGATGCGCCCGGTACGACTCGGCCAGGCCCTCGTCGGTGAGGTCGAAGCTGTAGGAGTCCTTCATCACGAACTCGCGGCCGCGGAGGATGCCGGCACGGGGACGTTCCTCGTCGCGGTACTTCGTCTGGATCTGGTACAGGGTGACCGGAAAATCCTTGTACGAGTTGTATTCACCCTTGACGGTGAGCGCGAACATCTCCTCGTGGGTGGGGCCGAGCAGGTAGTCGGCGCCCTTGCGGTCCTGGAGCCGGAACAACCCGTCGCCGTACTCGGTCCACCGGTTCGTGGTCTCGTAGGGGTCGCGCGGCAGCAGCGCCGGCAGCGAGATCTCCTGCCCACCGATCGCGTTCATCTCCTCGCGCACGACACGCTCGACCTGCCGCAGTACCCGCAGACCCAGCGGCAGCCACGAGTACACCCCCGGGGCGATGCGGCGGACGTAGCCGGCGCGCACGAGCAGCTTGTGGCTGGCGACCTCGGCGTCGGCCGGGTCGTCGCGGAGGGTGCGGAGAAACAGGTGCGACATGCGGGTGATCACGGGAGAGCAGCCTACCTGCCGCCCCGGAACCGACCTCGGTACGGTTACCGCTTGTGCTGGTGCTTCTGCCTCCCTCCGAAACCAAGTCCGACGGCGGCGACGGTGCGCCCCTCGACCTGGGCGAGCTGTCGATGCCGCAACTGACCGCGACCCGCGAGGAGCTGGTGCAGGCGCTCGTCGACCTGGCCGCGGATCCGGAGGCGTCGAGCCTCGCCCTGGGCCTGGGTCCCACGCAGGCGGACGAGATCGAACGCAACGCCAAGCTGTGGGTCTCGCCCACCCGGCCGGCTCTCGCGCGCTACACCGGGGTGCTGTTCGACGCCCTCGACGCCGGCTCGTTCACCCGGGCGCAGCGGGAGAAGGCCCACCGGCGACTCGCGATCGGATCGGCCCTGTTCGGCGCGGTGCGCGCGGGCGATCCCATCCCGGCCTATCGCCTGTCGGGCGGATCGAAGCTGCCCGGCGTCGGGACCCTCGCGTCGCTGTGGCGGCCGGAGCTGAGCGGCGCCCTGGCCGCCGAGGCCGCCGGGCAGCTCGTGGTGGACCTGCGGTCGGGGGTGTACCGGCAGCTCGGGCCCGTCCCCGGCGCGGTCACCGCGACCGTGCTCACCGAGCAGCCCGACGGGAGCCGCAAGGTGGTCAGTCACTTCAACAAGCACCACAAGGGCCTGCTGGCCCGCGCGCTCGTACTGACCCGCGCGGAGCCGGCCGACGTCGACGGTGCCGCCCGCGTCGCGGCCCGGGCGGGCCTGCGGGTCGAGGTGGCGTCAGCCACCGAACTGGTGATCCTGACCTGACTGCGGCACGCGCCGGGTGTCCTGCACCGCGGTGAGGAACCGGTGCGCCGGGTGCCAGAAGCTACCGAGCACGGCCGCCACCCGAGGATCGGCGGACCCGGCGGCCGATCGCTGCAGTTCGGCCAGCCGGTCGGCGCACTCGCCGCAGGCGTCGTCGAATCGGACGGGTTCGGCGAATCGGACGGGGTCGGCAGCGGTGTCCCCGATCCGGTCCACGAGCTCGGCCAGGGCTGTCAGGAGAGCAGGCACCGAGCAGCGCGCCGCGTCGTCCGCCCCGTCGAGAACGCCGTCCGACGCCGCCTCCGCCACGCGGGCGAGTTCGCGGAGCGCCGGCACGGCGTACCACAGCCGGTCGAGGACGTCGTCGGAGGCCGAGGCCTGATCCCGGACCCGGGCCGCGATCGGGCGCGGATTGAGCCGCACACTCTCTCGTGCCCACTGCGACGACTCCGCCGCGCGGTCCACCATCCGGTCGATCTCCCCCGTGCGACGCACCCAGCCCCCGGGCCCCGGACCCGCCTCGTGGCCCAGCCCGGCGGCCATGTCACACAGCAGGGATCGGGCCTCACGGGCGAGTACCCCGAGTTCGTCCCCGACCGGGTAGACCGGCGGGAACAGCGCCGCGGTCACCACGAGTCCGCACGCTGCCCCGATCGCCGTCTCGAGCAGCCGCTCCCCCAGCATCACGGGGCTGCCGGCGGCGCCCGTCGCGATCACCAGCAACGCGGTGATCGCCACCCAGATCCCGTTCGAACCGAACCGCCGCCAGCGGCCGACGAACCAGCCGACGAGCACCACGACGCCGATCGCCGCCGTCTGCCCCGGCACCAGCCATTCCGCCGTTGCCGCGAGCAGCACGCCGGCGACGACCGTTCCGATCTGCACCACCGCCTGCCGGAGGGACCGGAACACCGTGGTCTCGACGAGGAACACTGCGACGTAGGGGGCGAGGAAGGCCTGCGGCAGCGTCAGCCACTCGGCGGCGACGAGCCACGCGAGGACCGCCGCGAGGGCCGACTTCAGCGCCTGCGCGGCGACGTACCGCTCGTGCCCGCGCACGCGTACCGCGCGTGCGGTCCACGTCGCCGGGAACCGCATCCACTCGGTGATGGTCGACAACATGTCCGTCGGCTACCCCGCCGCTGGGGCCGGGCACACCTCGGCGGCAGGGCCGGTACGGGGCTACGCGCCCTGCGCCGCCTTCTCCGCCACCTGGGCCTGCGCCACCTGCTCGGGGGTGAAGCGGATGAACAGCGCCGCGGCACCCGCGATCACGGCGCACACCGCACAGCCGACGAGGGCGAAGAGGTAGCCCTCCCCCAGCGCGTAGAGCTGGCCGGGATCCATGTCGGCGACGGCGCCGGACGTGCCGCCCAGCGACAGGGTCCGCGACGTGGCCATCGCGCCGATCACGGCCAGGCCGATCGGGCCGCCGAGGGTCTGCGCCACCTGGGCGATCGCCGCGAGCGGGCCGATCTCGTGCGAGCCGACGCCGGCGATCGCGCACAGCGGCAGCGGCACCACGGCCAGGCCCACCCCGAACCCGACGACGAGCACCAGGACGAACAGCGTCGGCAGGTAGGCGACGGTGTGCGACATCGTCGAGCCGTACAGGAGGCTGACCGCCATGATCAGCGCCCCGGTGACGACCAGCCAGCGGGGCCGCACCCGCACCGCCAGCTTCGACGCGACCGCCGCGGCGGCGCCCAGGCCGAAGGCGAAGGGCACGAACGCCAGGCCGGCCTGCAGCGGCGAATAGCCGAGGATGTCCTGCACGAACAGGGCGACGAACGCGGCGAGGCTGAACATGACGGCACCGGCGAAGAAGATGGACACGAACGTCGCGACCCGGTCCGGGTTGCGGAACAGCACGAACGGCAGCAGCGGGTTCTCGGCGCGGCGCTCGACGACGAGGAACACCGCGAGCAGCGCGGTACCGGTGATCAGCGCGCCGACCACCGCAGGACTGGTCCACCCCATCTCCGGGCCCTCGGTGAGCCCGAAGACGAGACCGGTGCAGCCGAGTGTGGCGAGCACCGCGCCCGGCACGTCCAGCGGCAGCCGCTCGGCCGCGGTCTCGCGCAGCGCGACCACCGCCAGGCTCACGATCAGCATCCCGATCGGCACGTTGATCAGGAAGATCCAGCGCCAGGACACCTCGGTGAGGGCGCCGCCGATGATCAGCCCCGCGATCGATCCGACGCCCGTCATGGCCGCGAAGATGGCGATCGCCTGGTTGCGTGCCGGTCCGGGCGCGAAGGTGGTGGCGACCAGCGCCAGGGCCGTGGGCGAGGCCACGGCGGCGCCGACGCCCTGCAGCGCGCGGGCCGCGACGAGGGTGCCCTCGTTGACGGCGAGGCCGCACAGCAGCGACGCGACGGTGAACAGGCCGACGCCGGCGATGAACATGCGTTTGCGGCCGAAGGCGTCGCCGAGACGTCCGCCGAGGAGCATCAGCCCCCCGTAGCTCAGGGCGTACGACGTGAGCACCCAGTTGCGGCCCGCGTCACTCAGACCGAGGTCCTCCTGCAGCGGCGCCAGCGCGAGATTGGCGACCGTGCCGTCGAGCACGACCATCAACTGCAGACCGCTGAGGACGATGATCGCCAGGCCCAGCGCACGCGTGGTGACGGGGTAGCTCACGGGCGAGGAGGTTTCGGCCATGTGGATCAACGTTACCGAGCGCCCGGGGCGACCCCGGCCACCGGCCCGATGTCGAACCCGGCCACCGGCCCGATCACGATGATGGCCGGCGGGCGGATCTGCTCCTCCCGGACGCGGGCGGCGACGGTCTTCAGGTCGGCGCGCAGCACCCGCTGGGTGCGCAGCGTGCCCTCCTGGATCACGGTGACCGGGGTCTGCGCGGGCCGGCCGCCCTCGAGCAGGGCGGCGGCGAACTGCTCGATCCGCTCGACCGCCATCAGCAGCACGAGCGTGCCGCGCAGGCGGGCGAGCGCACCCCAGTCGGTGAGCGAATCCGGGTGGTCGGGCGCCACGTGGCCGCTGACCACGACGAACTCGTGAGTGACGCCGCGGTGGGTGACGGGGATCCCGGCCGCGGACGGCACCGAGATGGCGCTGGTGATGCCGGGGACGACGGTCACGGGCACTCCGGCGGCGACGCACGCCTCGAGTTCCTCGTAGCCGCGGCCGAACACGTACGGGTCGCCGCCCTTGAGCCGGACGACGAACTTTCCGGCCTTGGCGCCGTCGATCAGCGCCTGGTTGATGGCCTCCTGCGCCATCGCCCGGCCGTAGGGGATCTTGGCGGCGTCGATCACCTCGACGTGCGGGCCGAGCTCGGCGAGCAGTTCCGGCGGGGCCAGCCGGTCGGCGACGACGACGTCGGCGCGACCCAGCAGGCGCCGCCCGCGGACCGTGATCAGGTCGGGATCGCCCGGGCCGCCACCGACCAGCGCGACCCCGGGGCGGGCGGGCTCGGCGTCGGCGACGACGGCACCGGACTGCAGGGCCTCGCGGATCGCGGTGCGCACGGCCGCGGAGCGGCGGTGGTCGCCGCCGGCCAGCACACCGACGGTCATCCCGTCGTAGTGGGCGGTGGCCGGGGTGACGGCCGTGCCGCGGCGGGCGTTGTCGGCCCGGACGCAGAAGATGCGGTGACGTTCGGCCTCGGCGACGATCGCGGCGTTGGTGTCCGGTTCGTCGGTGCAGGCGATGGCGTACCAGGCGCCGTCGAGATCCCCGTCACGGTAGTCGCGCAGTTCCAGGGTGACCTGCCCGGCGGTGGCCATGCCCTCGACCGCGGGCGTCGCCGCACGGGTGATCACGTGCACGTGGGCACCGGCGGCCACGAGCAGACCGAGCCGTCGCTGTGCGACGGTACCGCCCCCGACCACCACTACTCGCCGGCCCCGCAAATTGAGCCCGACCAGGTAGTTGGTCTCGTCATCGGCAGCACTGGACACCGGCACTTCCCATCTTTCGGCACTGTGCAACGCGCATCACGCTGCGGGGAACGCACAAACACTACGGGCCGGGCCGATCGCGGCGCCATCCGCCGTACGAACATCGTGAGGGACGCCGCAGGCCCGGCACGCACGGCGTCCGAAGGACTCAGCCGACGAGGAGGGACTCGCGGACCTGCCGGCGGAGCACCTTCCCGATCAGGGACCGCGGCAGGTCGTCCACCACCACCACACGCCGCGGGACCTTGTAGGCGGCCAGGCGCGAACGGCAGTGCTCCCGCGCCGCCTCGGGGTCGAAGTCGTCGCCCGAGACCAGCACCGCCGCCACCACCTCCTCGCTGCCGTCAGGGGTCGGCAGACCGACCACGGCGGCGTCGACTACTCCCGGGAACAGCCGCAGCGCCGCTTCGACCTCGGACGGCATGACGTTGAAGCCACCGGTGATGATCAGTTCCTTGATCCGGTCCACGACCGTGACGAATCCGTCGCGGTCGACCTGGACGATGTCACCGGTCCGGAACCAGCCGCCGTCGAGCAGCGCCTCCGCCGTCTGTTCGGGCTTGTTCCAGTATCCGGAGAACACCTGCGGTCCGCGGATCAGCAGCTCTCCCCGCTGCCCGGGTTCGACGTCGCGCTCAGGGTCGGCCGGATCGACCACCCGGATCTCGGTGCTCGGGAAGGGAACTCCGACGGCACCGGGCCGGCGGGCGAGTCCGATGGGATTGCCGACCGCGACCGGCGACGTCTCGGTCAGCCCGTACCCCTCGACCAGCACGCCCCCGGTGACCGCCTCCCACAGTTCCAGTGTCTCCGTCGGCAAGGGCATCGCCCCGGAAATCGACCAGCGCGCCGACGTCAGATCCACCGACCGCTCCCGGGCCGCGCGGGCGAGGCGCTCGTAGATCGGCGGCACCGCGGGCATGAACGTGGGTGGGTGCTTCTTCGCGGCGGCGAGCACCAGATCCACGTCGAACTTGGGGAACAGCACCAGACGGGCGCCGATGCTCATCGCGAAGGTCACACACAGGGTGAGCCCGTAGGCGTGGAACATCGGCAGCACCGCGTAGACGACCTCTGCGCCGTCGACCAGCCCCGGCACCCAGGCGCGGCCCTGCGCGGCGTTGGCGCCGAGGTTCGAGTGCGTGAGCATCGCGCCCTTCGGGGTGCCGGTGGTGCCGCTCGTGTACTGGACGACCGCCAGATCGCCGACGGAGGGGCGCGGATGCTCCGGGTCGAGGGGTCCGTCGGCCAGCAACCGCTGCCACGGAATCGTTCCCGGCGCCGGCCCCGTCAGCGCGTCCCGCAACGTGCGCGCTCTCGGGACGGGGAGGGTGAGCGCGAGCCGCTTGGACCACGGCATCGAACGAGTGATGTTCACCGCCACGATGTGCTCGACGGCCGTGTCCCCGGCGATCCGCTGCAGCAGCGGACAGACCTTGTCCCAGGCGATCGCCACCGTGGCGCCGTGATCCGCGAACTGGTGGGCCATCTCCTCGCCGGTGTAGAGCGGATTGTGCTCGACCACCACGCCGCCGATCCGCAGGACCGCATAGAACGCGATCACGTGCTCCGGACAGTTCGGCAGGACGAGCGCCACCCGGTCGCCGGGGCGCACGCCGAGCCGTCGCAGCCCCTCCGCGGCACGGTGCACCCGGTCGCCGAGTTGCGAATAGGTCAGTTCCGCGCCGAAGAACTCGAGCGCCGGACGTGGCCCGAACCGAGCGACCGACGCCTCCAGCATGTCGACCAGCGAGTGCTCGGGGGGTGCGATGTCCGACGGCACCCCCTCGGCGTAGCTGTCGAGCCAGATCCGTTCCATACCGGTGCCCACAGCCCCGCCCCTCTCAGCGACTGGGATCAGGGTATCCCGCCGGGGCGCGGGCGCCACGGCGTTCCGGCGGACGGCGCGGCCCGCGAGGGCCGGACCCGGCCGAGACCCTCGCAGGCCGCATCGGAGGACGGGCGGTCAGACCGTCGCCGGCTCCGCCGGGGCGGTGGCCTCCACCGCGGAGGCGACATCGAGCTGCAGGGACTTGGTGCCCCAGCGCCAGACCTTGTCGAACAGCGCGGTATCGTCCGAGAGCTTGACCCCGAGGGACGGCACCATCTCCTTGAGGGTGTCCTGCCACGCCGTCCACCGGTCGGGGAAGCAGCGCTCGAGGACGTCGAGCATCGCCGGAACGGCGGTCGAGGCGCCGGGGGACGCGCCGAGCAGACCGGCGATCGTACCGTCGCCGGCATTGACCACAGCGGTGCCGAACTCGAGCACTCCACCCGCACCCTTGCGGCGGATCACCTGCACCCGCTGACCGGCGGTGATGAGCTCCCAGTCCGCCATGCGGGCCCGCGGCACGAACTCGCCGAGGGTGCCGATGCGGTCGCGCGGCGACTGCATCAGCTCACCGATCAGGTACTTGGTCAGACCCATCTCGGTAAGGCCGACGCCGATCATCGACAGCAGGTTGTTGGGCTTGACCGAGCCGGGCAGGTCGGTGAGCTTGCCGTTCTTGAGGAACTTCGGGGACCAGCCGGCGTACGGGCCGAACAGCAGGCCCTGCTTGCCGCCGATCACGCGGGTGTCGAGGTGCGGGACCGACATCGGCGGCGCACCCACGGCCGCCTTGCCGTACACCTTCGCGCTGTGCATGGCGATCAGCTCCGGGTTGGTGCAGCGCAGGAACTGGCCGGAGACGGGGAAACCGCCGAAGCCCTTGGCCTCCGCGATACCCGACTTCTGCAGCAGGTGCAGCGCTCCGCCGCCGGCACCGACGAACACGAACCGGGCATGCACCTTGCGGGCCTGGCCGGTGCGGCGGTTGCGGACCTTGACGATCCAGCTGCCGTCGGACTGCTTGTCCAGGTCGGTCACGTCGTGGCCGAAGTGCACGGTGCCGCCCGACGCGGCGACGTTGTTGAGCAGCTGCTTGGTGAGGGCACCGAAGTCGACGTCGGTGCCGTCCTGGGTCCAGTTCAGCGCGATGGGCTCGGAGAAGTCACGGCCCTGCGCCATCAGCGGCAACCGCTCGGAGAAGTACTCGGGGCTCTCCGAGTACTCCATGCCGGCGAAGAGCGGGTGCCCGGCCAGCGCGTCGTAGCGGGCACGCAGGTACTTCACGTTGTCGGCGCCGTGGACGAAGCTGACGTGCGGAACGGGATTGATGAAGTTCTTGGGATCGGTGAGGATGCCGTTGTCCACCGCGAACGCCCAGAACTGGCGCGAGACCTGGAACTGCTCGTTGACGTTGATCGCCTTGGTGATGTCCACGCCACCGCCCGGCTTGGCGGGCGTGTAGTTCAGCTCGCACAGCGCCGAGTGACCGGTGCCTGCGTTGTTCCAGGGATCGCTGCTCTCCGCCGCGGCGGCGTCGAGCCGCTCGAAGGCGGTGATGGACCAGTCGGGCTGCAGCCGGCGCAGGATTGCGCCGAGCGTCGCGCTCATGATGCCCGCACCCACGAGCACTACATCGGTCTTGGCCTCTACCACGTTCTCTGACACTGGAGGATCGACTTCCTTGTCTGTTCGCACGCGCCGTTGCGTTCCGCACTGCTCCGCGTGAGTGTCCCGTGCACGTCCGTGCTCGTCGGCCGGGTCTCGCTGCACTCGCGGATCCCGGCGACGTCGCGGCCGCGCCGACTGCGACGAACAGGTTACCCGCGCGTTGTCCGGCGTTTGTCTTCACCCAATTGTGCCCCCACGACAGGTCCGCGTAGTGACCAATACAGTGTGATCGTGACTACTTGGATGCCCGATATCCTCGGCGACGGATACGAGCAGCTCACGCTGCCTCTCGGCCCCGATCCGGACGGCGAGGGCGAGGTCACCGCCACCCTCGTCCGCTATCAGCCGTCCGTCTACCCCGGCGGCGAGTCCGCCCCGGACCGTGCCGTGATCTACGTGCACGGATTCACCGACTACTTCTTCCAGCAGCACCTCGCCGAGCACTTCGCGGCCCAGGGGTACCGCTTCTTCGCCCTGGACCTGCGCAAGTGCGGCCGCTCCCGGCAACCGGAGCAGACGCCGCACTTCGTCACCGACCTGACCTACTACGACGCCGAGCTCGAGGAGGCGCTGCGGGTCGTCCGCAGCGAGGTCGGCGGCGGCATCCTCCTCGTGGCGCATTCCACCGGCGGGCTGGTCCTGCCGCTGTGGCTCGACCGGCTGAACCGCCGGCCCGGCGGCACAGGCGGCGCCGGGATCCAGGGCCTGATCCTCAACAGCCCGTGGTTCGACCTGCAGGGGCCCTCGATCCTGCGCAGCCTCGGCACCGTCGCCGTCGACACCGTCGGCCGGGTCCGCAGCCGAGCCGTCATCCCGGGGCAGAGCCTGGACACCTACGGGATGAGCCTGCACAGGAACGCCAACGGCCAGTGGGAGTACGACCTGGACTGGAAGCCGCTGGCCGGGTTCCCCGTCACGTTCGGCTGGCTCCGCGCGGTCCGTCGCGGCCACGCGCGGCTGCACCGCGGCCTCGACGTCGGGGTCCCGTCGCTGATACTGCGGTCGAAGGACACGCGCTGGGCCCCGGCGTACGACCCCGCGGTGGACACCGCCGACGCGGTCCTCGACGTCAAGCAGATCGCCCGCTGGGCCGGGTGCCTGGGCGACCGCACGACGATCGTCCCGATCACCGGTGCCCGCCACGATGTGTTCCTCTCCACACCGGAGGTCCTCGAGGTGGCATTCCGGGAATTGGATCTGTGGCTGGACTGGTTGGACGGTCACAGCAGAACCCTGTGACCGTCCGCGCGAACCTGACTACGGGAGAACAGTGAGCCACTACGACCTGGCCATCATCGGCACCGGATCCGGAAACTCGATCGTCGACGAGCGATACGACGGCAAGAAGGTGGCCATCCTCGAGCAGGGCACCTTCGGCGGCACCTGCCTCAACGTCGGCTGCATCCCCACCAAGATGTACGTCTACGCGGCGGAGGTCGCGCAGACCGTGCGCAAGGCCGCGAAGTACGGGGTGGACGCGACGGTCGACGGGGTCCGGTGGAACGACATCGTCGACCGCGTGTTCGGCCGGATCGACCCGATCGCGGCAGGCGGAGAGCGCTACCGCACGGAGGACTGCGCGAACGTCACCGTCCACCGCGGGCACGCCCGGTTCGTCGGCGAGCGCACCCTCGACACCGGCACCGGGGAGATCATCACCGCCGACCAGGTCGTCGTCGCGGCGGGCGCGCGGCCCGTGATCCCGCAGGAGGTACTCGACGGCGGGGTGCGTTACTACACCAACGACGACATCATGCGGCTGCCGAAGTTGCCCGAGTCGCTCGTGATCCTCGGCTCCGGGTTCATCGCGATGGAGTTCGCCCACGTCTTCTCCGCCCTCGGCACCCGGGTGTCGGTGCTGGCCCGCACCGGTCGGCTGCTGCGGCACCTCGACCACGACCTCGCCGAGCACTTCACCGGTCTGGCCACCGACCGGTGGGACGTGCACCTGTCCAACCCCGCGACCGCCTTCCGCGCCGTCGGCGACGGCGTCGAGGTGGACCTGGCCGACGGCACCACCGTCAGCGGCGACGCGCTGCTCGTCGCGGTGGGACGCACGCCCAACGGGGACGCACTGGACGCCGCCGCCGGCGGGATCGCGCTGCACGAGGACGGCCGGATCGTCGTGGACGAGTTCCAGCGGACCACCGCGCGCGGGGTCTTCGCGCTCGGTGACGTCTCGTCGTCGCACCAGCTCAAGCACGTCGCGAACCACGAGGCCCGGGTCGTGCAGCACAACCTGCTCCACGACGCGTGGGGCGGGGACACCTCCGCGCTGCGCCGCTCGGACCACCGTTTCGTGCCGTCCGCGGTGTTCACCGACCCGCAGATCGCGACGGTCGGGCTGACCGAGGAGCAGGCCCGCGCCCAGGGCTACGACGTCGCGGTGAAGATCCAGTACTACGGCGACGTCGCCTACGGCTGGGCGATGGAGGACACCGAGGGCTTCTGCAAGGTGATCGCCGACCGCGCCACGGGCAAGCTGCTCGGCGCGCACATCCTGGGCGCCCAGGCGTCGTCGGTGATCCAGCCGCTGATCCAGGCGATGAGCTTCGGTCTCACCGCGCGGGAGACGGCCACCGGCCAGTACTGGATCCACCCGGCCCTGCCGGAACTGGTCGAGAACGCGCTGCTGGGTCTGTAGGCCGCGTGCGTCCTTCGGGCGGTTCCGGCCTCCCGAAGGACACACCGGCGGCGAAGCCGCCCGCTGCTACCAGCTGCCGGTGCGCAGGGCGATCGCGCTGGCCAGCTCCGCCGGCGCCTCGGCCGGGATGTTGCCCACCCCGCTCAGCTCGACGACGCGGAACTCCGACAGGACGTACCGCATCGAGGCGTCGGCCTCCGCGCGCCGCGCCGCGCTGCCCACGAGCACGGTGGTGGGCACCTCGGCGGGGGCGGCGTTCGCGTCCCGCACGACGCCCTCGGCGTCCGGCACCGCCGGATGGCCCCGGTCGGCGACGACGAGGCTGGCGAACCGGCCGAACCGGCCCGACGCGACGGCCCACGCCAGCTCCGCCCCGGCGCCGCTGCCGACGAGGTGCACCCACGGCAGCTTCAGGGCGTCGAGCAGGGCGTGCACGCCCGCGACGTCGAGACCCTCGATGGTCTCGGGCACGAACGTGCGTAGATCCGAATGGTGCAGCCGCTCGCACACCGCGTCGTAGACGTCGGCGGATTCCCCGGCGCCGGGCAGCAACAGCACCGCGTGCCGGCTCTCGGGGCCGTCGATGCGAACGGTGAAGGTGCCGGCCGGGATCGCCACGTCAGTCGGTTCCATGCCGAAGCACGGTACGCGACACGGCGCCGCCGCCGGCACCCGGCCGAGTCACGGCAGCGTGAGGATTTCCGCCCCGGTGTCGGTGACCACGATGGTGTGCTCGAACTGGGCGGTCCACTTGCGGTCCTTGGTGACCACGGTCCAGCCGTCGTCCCAGATCTCGTAGTCCACCGTGCCGAGGTTGATCATCGGCTCGATCGTGAACACCATTCCCGGTTCGAGCACGGTGTCGACGGACGGCTGGTCGTAGTGCAGGATCACCAGCCCGTTGTGGAACGTCTCGCCGATGCCGTGACCGGTGAAGTCGCGCACCACCCCGTACCCGAACCGGTTCGCGTAGGCCTCGATGACCCGGCCGACGACGTTGAGCGCCCGGCCCGGCTTGACGGCCTTGATCGCCCGCATCGTCGCCTCACGGGTCCGCTCGACCAGCAGGCGGTGCTCCTCGGAGACGTTCCCCGCCAGGAACGTGGCGTTGGTGTCGCCGTGCACTCCCCCGATGTAGGCGGTGACGTCGATGTTGACGATGTCCCCGTCCTCGATCACCGTCGAATCCGGAATGCCGTGGCAGATCACCTCGTTCAGCGACGTGCAGCACGACTTGGCGAAGCCCTTGTAGCCCAGCGTGGACGGGTACGCGCCGTGGTCGCACATGTACTCGTGGGCGATGCGGTCCAGCTCGTCGGTGGTCACGCCCGGCGAGACGGCCTTGCCCGCCTCTGCCAGTGCCTGCGCGGCGATGCGGCCGGCGACCCGCATCTTCTCGATGGTCTCCGGGGTCTGCACCCACGGCTCGTGACCTTCCTTCGCCGTCGGCTTCCACGCGTACTCCGGTCGCTCGATCCCGTTGGGGACGGCACGGACAGGCGAGACGGTTCCGGGGACGAGTGCGGTGCGAACAGGCATGCCCACCAGAATAGGCCCCGCGCAGCGGGGGGCGACGCGGCCCGGCGGCCGCACCGCCCCCACCCGGGGGCTCAGCCCTGGCGCAGGATGTAGCGCTGGATCTTGCCGCTGGGCGTCTTCGGCAGCTGGGGCACGAAGTGCACGGTCCGCGGGTAGGCGTGCGCCGCGAACTTGCGCTTGACCAGCTGCTGCAGCTCCGCCTCGAGCTCGTCGGTGCCGTCGACACCGTCGCGCAGCACCACGAACGCCTCGAGCACCTCACCGCGCAGCTGATCGGGCATGCCGACGACGGCGGCCTCGACGACGTGCTCGTGCATCACCAGCACGCTCTCGACGTCGAACGGGCCGATCCGGTAGCCCGCCATGATGATCACGTCGTCGTCGCGGGCCGAGAAGTAGAAGAAGCCGTCCTCGTCGACCTGCCCGGCGTCGCCGGTGAGGTACCAGCGGCCATCCTCCGTGAACCGCTGCGCGGTCTTCTCCGGGGCGTCCACGTAACCCGTGAACCACAGCAGGGGGCTGGCGTGGGTGTCGATCGCCACGCGCCCGGGCACGCCGGGGGCGGCGATCTCGTCGGAGTCGTCGGACAGCACGGCGCAGGACCAACCGGGCAGCGGCTTGCCCATCGACCCGGGCCGCACCTCCTCGCGCAGCCCGTCGGCCCACGCGTTGACGACGAACATGCCGTGCTCGGTCTGCCCGTAGTGGTCGCGCACCACCGCGCCGAGGGTCTGCTCCGACCACGCCACGACGTCGGGCGTGAGCGGCTCGCCGGCCGAGGACGCGCGGCGCAGCGAGATCGACTCCGGCACGGGCGCCGAGTCCGCTCGCAGGCTGCGGTAGACGGTGGGCGCGGCCGCGAAGTTGGTGACACCGAACTTCTCCATCACCTGCCAGGTGAGGGAGGCGGAGAACCCGGCATGCAGCAGCAGGCTGCGCACCCCGGCGGCCAGCGGCGCGAGCAGCGCGTAGTACAGCCCGTAGGCCCAGCCGGGATCGGCGGCGTTCCAGAACACGTCGTCCTCACGCACGTCGAGGCCGAAGTCCAGGTAGGCGTGGAACGACGCGAGCGCCCGTACCGGCACGGGCACGCCCTTCGGAGTGCCGGTGGTGCCGGAGGTGAACAGCTGCACGAGTCCGCCGTGCCCGCCGACGGCGACCGCGGCACCGCGCGGATCGTCCGCGTCGTGCGAGGCCACCAGGTCGGCGAAGCTCACTCCGATGCCGGCGGCACCGCCCTCGGTGTGACCTGCGACGACGATCTGCCAGGGCGCGTCGGCGGGGATGTCCTCGCCGGGCGCGAGCTTGCCCACCTGGTCGGCGTCCGAGACCACCACCTTCGCGCCGCTTGCCTGCAGCCGGAAACCGATCGCCGGGGGTGCGAACGCGGTGAACAGCGGCACGTGCACGGCACCGCGGCGCCAGATGCCGAGCAGCGCCACGACCAGGTCCGCGGACTTGCCCATCAGGGTGGCGACGTGGTCGCCCGGCTCGACGCCGAGGTCGGCCAGGGCCGCGGCGAAGCGGGAGGACTGCTCGCGCAGGTAACCGAAGGTCAGATCGGTCGCGCTCAGGTCCGCCTCGACCACCGTGAACGCGACGGCGTCCGCGGGATGCCCGTCGCACAGCAGCTGTGCGGCACACGCGTCGGCGGTGTCGTAGCGGTCCAGCAGTTCCCGCACTCGTGCCTCCTGCTCGGAATACGCACGCGCGGTGGTCTCGGTGGTCATCGAATCCGTCCTCTCGTGAAGCGCCCCGGGGTGAACGTCCCGAGGATCGATTCCTTTATGATCCAAGTCACAAGTACGTCCCGATACCCCCGGAAAGGGGTGACCGATGGCGCCGGCCGGCACCTCGCCTCTCCTTCGTCCCCGTGACAGCGACGCACTACGCGGCGAGCTCCGCCGCACCGCGGCGGAGGCACTGATTCCCGTCGTGTTCGCCGGGGAGGTCCGCGACGGAAACCTGCACCTGACCGAGTTCTTCGGCACCCGCACGAACGGCCTCGAGGGGGTCGTGGTGCCGCCGCGGGCGGGCCTGGGTGGCCTCGTGGTGGACCGGGCCCGGCCGGCGACGGTGCCCGACTACGGCCGGTCGTCGTCGATCACCCACCACTTCGACCGGCCCGTGCTCAGCGAGGGGCTGCGGTCGATCCTCGCGGTGCCGGTGATGGTGGGAGGGGCGGCCCGCGCCGTCCTCTACGGCGCGATCCGTGAGTGCTCACCGCTCGGCGATCGCGCGGTGGGGGCGTTCGTGCAGGCGGCGCGCCGGCTCAGCAGCGAGATCGCCATCCGGGACGAGGTGGACCGGCGGCTGGCGCTGCTCGGCTCCCTCGATCGGCCGTCCGAGAACCCGGTCGCGGCGGCCCAGATCCGGGACGTGCACGCGGAACTGCGCGGCCTCGCCCAGTCCGTGGAGGACGCCGGCCTGCAGCGCAAGCTGCGGGCGCTGTCGGACCGGCTGGCCGGGGCGCTCGGCGGCCCGGCCCCGCAACCGACCGACGTGGTGCTCTCGCCGCGCGAGACCGACGTGCTCGCGCACGTGGCACTGGGATGCACCAATGCCGAGATCGCCGACCGGCTGTCGGTCGGCCCGGAGACGGTCAAGAGCTACCTGCGCAGCGCGATGGGCAAGCTCGACGCCCACACCCGGCACGAGGCGGTGGTGTCCGCGCGGCGCCTGGGTCTGCTGCCCTGAGCGACCCGGCCGGTGGCTCGTCCGGGTGCCGGCCGGCAACCCCCGCCCGGGCCGGTCAGTACCCCTCCGGGAGGGCCGCGAACATGTCGCGGGTGACGGCGACGGCGTTGTCGGAGCTGCCGCCGCGCACGACGAGCGTGGCGAAGGCCAGGTCGCCGCGGTAGCCGACGAACCACGCGTGGGAGCCACCCTCGACCTCGGCCTCACCCGTCTTGCCGTAGACCTCGCCCTGGTCGCGGATGCGGTCGGCGGTGCCGCTGGTGATCACCAGCCGCATCATGCCGCGCAGGCCGTCGATCATCTCCGGGGTGACGGGCGGCCGGTCGCCGGTGACGGCGGTCTCGCGTCCCTGCAACAGGTAGGGCACGGGTGCGCTGCCGTGCGCGACGGTCGCGGCGGCCAGGGCCATCCCGAGCGGGCTGACGACGACCTTGCCCTGACCGAAGCCGTCCTCGGCGCGCTGGACCAGGTCCTCGGCCGGCGGCACCGACCCGGAGAACGTGGGCATGCCCACCACCTCGTACTCGGGTCCGATGCCGAACTGCGCGGCCGCGACGGTGAGGGCGTCGGGCGCCATCTCGGAGGCGAGTTTGGCGAACGAGGTGTTGCACGAGCGCGCGAACGCCGTCGCCATCGGCACGGTGCCGACCGAGAATTCGTTGTAGTTGGGGACGCTGCGCTCGCCGATCGTGATCCGTCCCGGGCAGGCCACCATGGTGCCGGGCGTGGCGAGACCGCTGGAGATGGCGGCGCCCGAGGTGATGATCTTGAAGGTGGAGCCGGGAGGGTACTGCCCCGCCAGCGCGACCGGTCCGTCGCGGTCGGCCGCCTCGTTCTGGGCGACGGCGAGGACCGCGCCGGTGGACGCCTCGATCACCACCATCATCGCCTGTTCCGCGCGGGCGTCGACGGCGGCCTGCGCCGCCACCTGGATGGGACGGTCCAGGCTGATGGAGAACGACGGCGCCGGCTCGGGCGGGGTCTCGGTGAGCACACCGGTGTCGACGCCGTTCTGGTTGACGGCGACCACGCTCCACCCGGCCTTGCCGTCCACCTCGTCGATCACGGTCTTCTTGATCTGGCCGACCAGATCGGGGGCGAAGCTGCGGTCGGTGGAGACGAGGTCGGCCTGCTCGGTGATCGTGACGCCGGGAATCGCCGCGAGGGTGCCGGCGACGCGTTCGTAGTCCTCCTCACGCAGCCGCACCACCGAGTGGGCGCCCTCGGCGGCGGTCGCGGTCTCGGCGATCGACTGCGCGGTCAGCGACGGGTCGAACTGTGTCAGCGCCGCCGACAACGCCCGCGCCGCACCCCGGACGTCGCCGGCCGCCGTGGCGTCGAAACCGACACCGTAGACGATGCCCGGAACGAGCACATCCGAGCCGGAATGCTCGTTGACGCGCGCGCGGGGGGCGGGATTGGTCCGCAGCTGCATCCGCTGCCGATCGCCGAGCTGGGGATGCAGGTTCGACCGGGTCCAGCGGACCACCCAGTCGTTCCCGCTGCGGCCCATGTTCATCTCGCCGGAGTACCGCCACACGCGCTCACCGGGCAGGCCCCATTCGTAGACGTAGGTGACCGTCGCAGTGTCCCCGTCGATCCGCACGCCGTCGGTGTCCACCGCCAGCGTCTCCGCCTGTAGTCCGGCCCACGTCTCCGCCAGCGCCTCCTCGGCCGGCTCGGGACGGTCGGTCAGGGCGGCGGCCGCGGCGAAGTCCCGGTCGGCGAAGTCGGTGAGGAACTCCTGTGCGGCGGGCTCGGGGCCGGCCGGCTTCGGGGTACACGCGACGACACCGCCGGCCAGCGCGACGGCGGCCACCAGGACCGCCCCGCGCCGCAGCAGTCGACGCGGTGCCGGGACGAGCGGGGCCGAGACGCGGGCGGATCGAGTTCTCATCGCCGTCATCGTAGGACCGGCGGCCACGCGGATCGGGGAGGCGACACGGGCCGGGCGGAGCGGCCCCTCAGTCCAGCAGCACGGTGCAGAACGTCGCGACCTGACGGAAACCGATGCGGGCGTAGGCCGCGCGGGCCCGGTGGTTGAAGCTGTTGACGTACAGGCTCGGCAGCCGGCCGCCGGCGGTGACGGCGGCGGCGACGGCCGCGGTGCCGGTCGAGCCGAGGCCGGCGTCGCGCCTGCCGGGATCCACCCACACGCCCTGGATCTGCCCCACCGACGAGGACTGGGAGCCGATCTCGGCCTTGAACACGACCCGGCCGTGCTCGAAGCGGGCCCACGCCCGTCCGGTGGCGATCAGGCTCTGCACCCGGCGGCGGTAGCCCGAGCCCCCGTCGCCCGCGCACGGGTCGACGCCGACCTCCTCACGGAACATCGCGATCGCGGCCGGCATGTAGGCGTCGATCTCCTCCGGCCGCACGCGGCGCACCAGCGGGTCGGGGACGACGCACGGTTCCCGGTCGAGTACCAGCAGCGGCTGCTCGGCCCGCACCTCGCGCGCGGGACCCCATTCCGGCTGGAGGACCTCCCACATCGGCAACGCGAGTTCGGCCCGGCCGACGAGCGACGAGCACAGGCGGGGGCCGCGGGCGGCGCGGTCCGCGAAGGCGTGCAGATCGTCGCGGTCGCCGAGCAGCGGAACGAGGTTCGCCCCCGAGAAGCACAACGAGTCGTCGGGCCCGCCCCGGCTCCACATGTCGCCGCCGACGGCGCGGGAATCGAGGCCGTACTCCTCGATCCGGCCGGCCACCATGCACGCCGCCACCGGATCGCGGGCCAGCACCCGCAACACGTGTGCGGTGTCACGGCCACCGAGAGACCGGACTCCCAGAAGCTTGAGCACGTCCCACCACCTGTCGACTGCGGATACGCAATCAGACTGCCAGAAGCCGGGGCCGCGCGGGAGTCCTGCGCCCGCCGAACCGGTTCAGCCGACGGAGACCACCGGGTTTCCGGTGCCGGCGTCACCCTCCATCTCCTCGGCGATGCGCATGGCCTCCTCGATCAGCGTCTCGACGATCTGGGCCTCGGGGACGGTCTTGACGACCTTGCCCTTGACGAAGATCTGGCCCTTGCCGTTGCCGGAGGCGACACCGAGGTCGGCTTCGCGGGCCTCACCGGGGCCGTTGACGACGCACCCCATGACCGCGACCCGCAGGGGCACCTCCATGCCCTCGAGGCCGGCGGTGACCTCGTTGGCCAGGGTGTACACGTCGACCTGCGCCCGGCCGCACGACGGGCACGAGACGATCTCGAGCTTGCGGGGCCGCAGGTTCAGCGACTGCAGGATCTGGGTGCCGACCTTGATCTCCTCGGCCGGCGGCGCCGACAGCGACACCCGGATGGTGTCGCCGATGCCCTCGCTCAGCAGCGCACCGAACGCGACGGCCGACTTGATCGTGCCCTGGAAGGCGGGCCCGGCCTCGGTCACGCCCAGGTGCAGCGGGTAGTCGCACTGCGCGGCGAGCTGGCGGTAGGCCTCGACCATCACGACCGGGTCGTTGTGCTTGACCGAGATCTTGATGTCGCCGAAGCCGTGCTCCTCGAACAGGCTCGCCTCCCACAGCGCGGACTCGACGAGCGCTTCCGGCGTGGCCTTGCCGTACTTGCTCAGGATGCGCGGATCCAGCGAGCCGGCATTGACGCCGATACGGATCGGGATGCCTGCCTCGCCGGCCGCCTTGGCGACCTCCTTGACGCGGCCGTCGAACTCCTTGATGTTGCCGGGGTTGACGCGCACGGCGGCGCACCCGGCATCGATGGCGGCGAAGATGTAGCGCGGCTGGAAGTGGATGTCCGCGATGACCGGGATCTGGCTCTTCTTCGCGATCGCGGCGAGCGCGTCGGCGTCCTCCTGCCGCGGGCATGCGACGCGGACGATGTCGCAGCCGGACGCGGTGAGCTCGGCGATCTGCTGCAACGTCGCGTTGATGTCGTGCGTCTTGGTGGTGCACATCGACTGCACCGACACCGGGTGGTCGCTGCCTACGCCGACGTCGCCGACCATCAGCTGACGGGTCTTGCGCCGGGGCGCAAGGACGGCGGGGACTTCGGGCATGCCCAAACCGACGGGGCTGGTCACGTTTCGCCTTCTTTCGTAGCTACGCGGCAATTCTAGCGATGCGGGTCAGAACAGCTGGATGGGGTTGACGATGTCCGCGGTGAGTGTCAACAGCATGAACGCGCCGCCGATGAGAACGAACACGTAGGTGACGGGCAGCAGCTTCGTGTAGTCGACCGGACCCCCGACCGGCAGCCCGCGCAGCCCCCGGATCCAGTTGCGGACCTTCTCGTACGCGACCACGGCGATGTGGCCGCCGTCGAGCGGCAGCAGCGGGAGCAGGTTGAACATGCCCAGGAAGAAGTTGAGCTGCGCGAGCAGCAGGACGAACATCTGCCAGATGCCCCGCTCGGCGACCTGCCCGCCGATGACGGACGCGCCGACGACGCTGATCGGGGTGTCGGGATCGCGTTCGCCGCCCGTCACCGACTCCCACAGCGCCCCCACCTTGCTCGGCAGGTCGGCGAGGGCCTGCGCGGTCAGGACGAACATGTCACCGGTGAACCGCAGCGTGCCACCCACCGCGGTGAACGCGGTGTACTCGGTGACGGACGGCGGTGCAGCGACGCCGATTGCGCTGACGGTCTCCGAGGTGATCTCGCCCGTCTCGGGATCCTGCACCCACCGCTGGGCGGACTCGACCGGCACCGGGATCGTCAGCGTGCGGTCGTCGCGTTCGACGACGAAATCCACCGTCCCGGTCGCGGCGCGGGTGGCCTCGACCAGGTCCCCGAACGTCGCTACCTCGGTGCCGCCGACGGAGACCACGACGTCCCCGACCTCGAGGCCCGCGGCCGCGGCGGGACCCGGCCCGCTGCACGGCGCCAGCTCGTAGCCCCCGGCCTCACCGGCCTGAGTCGGTGCGACGCACGAGAGCTCCCCGATCTCCGCCGGGGTCTCCCCCAGACGGGGCAGACCCCACGCCACGGCGAGCCCGAAGATCAGCACCATGCCGAGGACGAAGTTCATCGCGATGCCGCCGGACATCACCACGACGCGCTTCCACGCCTTCTGCTTGTACATGGCGCGCTCGTGCTCGTCGGGGGCCAGTTCGTCGAGCGCCGTCATGCCCGCGATGTCGCAGAAGCCGCCCGCAGGGATCGCCTTGAGGCCGTACTCGGTCTCGCCGCGACGGAACGAGTACAGCCGCGGCCCGAACCCGATGTAGTAGCGCCGCACCTTCATCCCGAGGCGCTGCGCGGTCCACATGTGCCCGGCCTCGTGCAGGGCGATGGATACGGCGATGCCGAGGGCGAACAGCACGACGCCCAGAACGAACATCATCGGTGGCCGGTCCTCCTACTTCACGAGCGCGCGGGCTCGGTCCCGAGCCCAGCCGTCGGCGGCGAGCACATCTTCCACGGTAGCGGGTGCCGCGGACCAGTCGTCGGCGTCGGACAGGACCGCCGCCACCGTGCGCACGATCCCCGGGAACGGCAGGGCGCCGGCGAGGAAGGCCTCCGCGGCCACCTCGTTGGCGGCGTTGTACACCGCGGTCAGGCATCCGCCGCCCACCCCGGCGGCCCGCGCCAGTTCGATCGCGGGGAACACCTCGTGCGCCACCGGTTCGAACTCCCAGGTCGAGGCGGTCGCGAAGTCGAGGGCCGGCGCCGCGTCCGCGATCCGGTGCGGCCAGCCCAGCGCGAGTGCGATGGGCAGCTTCATCGACGGCGGTGACGCCTGGGCCAGGGTGGAGCCGTCGGTGAAGGTGACCATCGAGTGCACGATCGACTGCGGGTGCACGGTGACGTCGATCCGGTCGTAACCGATGCCGAACAGCAGGTGCGTCTCGATCAGCTCCAGGCCCTTGTTCACCAGCGTCGCCGAGTTCAGGGTGTTCATCGGGCCCATCGACCAGGTGGGATGGGCGCCGGCCTGCTCGGGGGTGACCGACTCGAGCCGCTCGGCCGGCCAACCGCGGAACGGTCCGCCCGAGGCGGTGAGCACGAGCCGGGCCACCTCGTCGGGGCTGCCGCCGCGCAGGCACTGGGCCAGCGCCGAGTGCTCCGAGTCGACGGGCACGATCTGGCCCGGGGCCGCGGCCGCGGTGACCAGCGCGCCGCCGGCGACGAGCGATTCCTTGTTGGCCAGCGCCAGGCGCGCGCCCGTCGCCAATGCGGCCAGCGTCGGCTCCAGGCCGAGGGACCCGACGAGGGCGTTGAGCACCACGTCGGCCTCGACGTCGCGCACCAGCCGCGTGACCGCGTCGGGCCCGCTGCGCACCTGCAGACCCGGGACGTCGAGCCGCGCGGCGGCCTGCGCGTTCGCGACGGCCACCTCGGCGACACCGGTGACGCGGATCTGCTCGGCGAGCAGATCGATGTTGCCGCCACCGGCGGCGAGACCGACCACCTCGAACCGGTCGGGGTTGGCGGCGATCACCTCGAGGGCCTGGGTGCCGATGGAGCCGGTGCTGCCGAGCAGCAGGACACGGGTGCGGGAGCTGGGTTGCGAGTCGACCACGCCGACATTGTCCCCGACCGTCCTGAGGGGATGCTGAATCACCCGTCCGGCGCGCGCGAGAGCGCCCCCACTTCGTACGACGGACGGTCGTATGTCACGATTGGCCCAACAGCGAAGATCTTTGCGAGCAGGAGGACAAGCGGTGGCCGGTACCGAGTTGAAGACCACTGGCGTCGACACGGCCGAGGTGCCGTCGGCGGAGTGGGGTTGGAGTGGCGAAGCCCCCCGCCTGTTCCGCGTCATGGGCTGGCTCGTCGCACTGTTCCTGCTGGCGATGATCATCGGCAACCACAACGGCAACGTCGAGAACTGGTTCCTGATCGGCTTCGCCGCGGCGCTCGTCGCCATCCTGGTGCGCGACATCGTCCAGCGGCGGCGCCGGCGGTAGCCGCACCCCCGCAGCAGCGTCGAAGGGCCCGCCCGGTTCGTCCGGACGGGCCCTTCGCGTCCCGGGGGGGTGGCGCTCAGTTCTCGGCGGCGAGCTGACCGCACGCGGCCGCGATCTCCTGCCCCCGGGTGTCCCGCACGGTGCACGAGACCCCCTGCGCCTGGACGCGACGGACGAATTCGCGCTCGACCGGCTTCGGGCTGGCGTCCCATTCGCTGCCCGGCGTCGGATTGAGCGGGATCAGGTTCACGTGCACCAGCGGGCCGAGCGCCTTGTGCAGCTTCTTGCCCAGCATGTCCGCCCGCCACGGCTGGTCGTTGACGTCGCGGATCAGGGCGTACTCGACGGAGACGCGGCGACCGGTCCGGTCGGCGTAGTAGCGCGCGGCGTCGAGCACCTCGGCGACGGGCCAGCGGTTGTTGACCGGCACCAGCGTGTCGCGCAGTTCGTCGTCCGGGGTGTGCAGCGACACGGCGAGCGTCACGCTCAGATCCTCGTCGGCCAGCCGGCGGATGGCCGGAGCGAGGCCGACGGTGGAGACGGTGACCGACCGCTGCGACAGGCCCAGTCCCTCCGGGGGCGGCGCGGTGATGCGCCGCACGGCGGCCACCACACGCTTGTAGTTCGCCAGCGGCTCCCCCATGCCCATGAACACCACGTTGGACAGCCGGCCCGGTCCCCCGGCGACGTCACCGTCGCGCAGGGCCGCGGCGGCGGCGCGCACCTGGTCGACGATCTCGGCGGTCGACAGGTTCCGGTTCAGGCCGCCCTGGCCCGTCGCGCAGAACGGGCAGGCCATACCGCAGCCGGCCTGGCTCGAGATGCACAGCGTGGCACGGTCGGGGTAGCGCATGAGCACGCTCTCGAGGAGGGTGCCGTCCCCGGCGCGCCACAGCGTCTTGCGGGTCTCGCCGCCGTCGCAGGCCACGTGCTTGACCGGGGTCAGCAACGCGGGAAAGAACGCGGCCCCGACCTGCTCGCGCACCTTCGCCGGCAGATCCGTCATCTTCTCCGGATCGGCCTCGAGGCGCCCGTAGTAGTGCCGGGCCAACTGATCGGCGCGGAAGGCCGGCAGGCCGAGTTCGCGCACGGCCTCGCGGCGCTGCTCGGCATCGAGATCGGCGAGGTGGCGCGGCGGCATGCCGCGTTTGGGCGCGTCGAAAACCAGGGGAAGAGAGGAGGGCATAATGAACCATTATCCATCAGGGCGGCAACGCCGGTTTTCCTCGCCGAATGCGGTGTGCACCGGCGGCCGGAGCGAGATGATCGAGCCATGACCGAACGCCCTGCGGATCTCCCCGAACCGCCACCGGACCTTCCGGTCCGGGGCCAGCTCGAGCCTCAGGGGGCGACGAAGGCCACGCCCGAGTCCAACGTCCGCCCGGCACCGGAGATTCCCCTCGACCGCAGCCGGGCGGCCTCCACGTGGACCGGCCTGGTCATCGGTGTTCTGGTGCTGATCCTGCTGCTCGTGTTCATCCTGCAGAACCTCGACCCGGTCACCATGGAAATGTTCGTGTGGGAGTTCACCCTGCCGCTCGGGGTGAGCCTGCTCCTGTCGGCCATCGCCGGGGCCCTCGTCATGGCACTGGCGGGCGGTGTGCGGATCCTGCAGATCAAACGCGCCGCGAAGCGGCGGTAACAACGCGCCGCGAAGCGGCGGTAACACCGCGCCGCGCAGCGGCGGTAACACCGCGCCGCGCAGCGGCGGTAACACCGTGCCGCCCGGCGGCGGGTGACGAACACAACGCACCCAATTTCCCCAAGGCGGCGACAACAGGGCACCCTGGAGACAAGACCTTCACCCGAGGAGCCTGACGTGACCGCCCACCTGGATGCCCCCGCCTCCGCCACCGTCGCACCCGAGCTCGCCCGATCCTGGCTGCTCGTTCCGGGCAACGCCCCGGAGCGGTTCGCCGCGGCCGCCGCGTCCCCGGCCGACGCCGTGATCCTCGACCTCGAGGACGCCGTACCGGCGGCCGGTAAGGCCGCCGCGCGCGATGACGTCGTCGAATGGTTGCGCGGTGGTGGCCGTGCCTGGGTGCGGATCAACGACGCCACCACTGTGCACTGGGCCGACGATCTCGCCGCGCTCGCCGGGGTGCCCGGCCTGCAGGGCGTGATGCTCGCCAAGACCGAGAGCGGCCAGCAGGTCGACGCCACGGCCGCTCAGCTGCCGGCCGGCACCCGCATCCTCGTGCTCATCGAATCGGCGGTGGGCCTCGAGGCCACACCCGAGATCGCCCGCGCCGACGGTACGTTCCGGCTGGCGTTCGGCAGCGGCGACTTCCGCCGCGACACCGGGATGGACGACTCCCCCCTCGCCATGGCCTACCCGCGTTCCCGCCTGGTGGTGTCGAGCCGGGCGGCCCGCCTGCCCGGTCCCGTCGACGGGCCGTCGCTGACCGACGACCCCGAGGTCCTCGAGCGGGAGGCGAAGCTGACCGCCTCGATGGGAATGACCGGGAAGCTGTGCATGACTCCGGCCCGGGCACCGTTCGTCAACGCCGCCCTCAGCCCCAGCTCCGACGAGGTCGGCTGGGCACACGAGGTGATCGACACGCTCGGCGAGGACGGCCGCGGGGTGCGCGACGGCAGCGACCTGCCCCGCCTGGCCAAGGCGAAGAGGATCAGCGAACTGGCGCGGGTGTTCCGCATCCGCGGCACCCACCACCACCGCTAGGTACGCGGCACGCGCCGCACGCTCAGGGGATCTCCAGGCCCCGGGGCTTGCGGCGCACATGCAGCCGGTAGCGCACCGTGAGGGTGGTGCCCGGGGTGCCGTGCACCGCTCGCTCGGCGACGCGCGGGCCGAACTCGATGCCGAGTACGCGCTCGAGGGTCGCACGGTCCGGGAAGCGCCATTCGGTGTCGACCCGGCGCAGGTCGAAGCCCTGGGCGGCGAAGAACGCCTCCACCGCCGCCGGGTCGTAGTGCGGCAGGTCCGCGCGCATCCATTCGCCGTACGGATGGGCGGTCGCGTCGAGGTCGACGATCGCGAGCGCGCCGCCGGGCCGCAGCACGCGCATGGCCTCGGCGATGCCCGCCCCGCACCCGGGCCCGAAGAAGTAGGCGGTGCGCGCGTGCACGACGTCGACGGTGCCGTCCGGAAGCGGCAACTGCTCGGCCGAACCGGCCTCCACCCGGACGCCCGGCTGGTCCCGCACACGTCGGCGGGCCAGCTCCACCAGCGGCGGGTGCGGTTCGATGCCGGTCACGGTGCGCGCGGTGGCCGCGAACATCGGCAGGTGGAAGCCGGTGCCGCAGCCCACGTCGAGGACGTCGCGACCGGCCCAGTCGCACGCCTCGCGCAGCGCCGCGTACACCACGCCGTGGACGTCCTGGGCGCGGTTCTCTTCCTCGTAGACCTCCGGCCAGTGCCAGATGTTGGGGCTGGGGACCACCCCGTGCGCGTCGGACCGCTGTCTCCTCGCCACCGGCCTAGACGAAGGCGCCGAGGACGAGCCAGGTGACGAACGCGGACGGCAGGATCGAGTCCAGCCGGTCCATGATGCCGCCGTGGCCGGGCAGCAGGGTGCCCATGTCCTTGATGCCGAGGTCGCGCTTGACCTGTGACTCGATCAGGTCGCTCGCCGTGGCCGTGGCGGCGAGGACGACGCCGAGGAGCGCACCGATCCACCAGGCGGCGTCGAGCAGCAGGGTCACCGTGAGGATTCCGGCGACGGTGCAGGCGAGGACCGAGCCACCGAAGCCCTCCCAGGACTTCTTCGGGCTGATCGCGGGCGCCATCGGGTGCTTGCCGAACAGCACCCCCGCCGCATACCCGCCGACGTCGGACGCGACGCACACGATCATCAGGCAGAACACGCGTGCGGCGCCGTTGTCGTCGAGGACCATCAGCGTCGCGAACGACGCGAGGAACGGCACCCACGCCGCGGTGAAGACGGTGACCGCGGTGTCGCGCAGGTAGTTGCGGGGCCGGCCGCGCAGTCCACGGTCGAACAACCGCCACAGCATCGACACGACCGTGGTGCCGGCGAAGGCGCCGAGCACACCGGTGGTGCCGTAGGGCCAGCCGAGCCAGATCATCGCCTGCCCCCCGACCAGGAGCGGGATCCGGGGAACCAGGACGTCCGCCTCACGCAGGCGCTTGGTGACCTCCCACGTGGCGATCGCGATGGCCACCGCGACGACGACGAGCCACGCCTTGGGAGCGAATGCGAGCACCACGATGACGAGGGCGCCGAGACCGGCGCCGACGCCCACGGCCGCGGGCAGGTTCCGGCCCGCCCGGGAGGACTTCTTCGCCGGCTCCGCGGTGGGGGTGGCATCGGGCCGCACCGGCGGGACCTCGGGGTCCGCCTTCGCGGCCTCGGCCGCCGAGTCGGCGTCGGTGACGCCCAAGGGGAGCTGCGGGTCGGACGACCCGGCGGCTGTACCCACGGTTAAACCTCCAGCAACTCGGCTTCCTTGTGCTTGACCAGTTCGTCGATCTGCGCCACGTACTTCGCCGTGGTCTTGTCGAGTTCCTTCTCCGCGCGGGTGACGTCGTCCTCGCCGGCCTCGCCGTCCTTCTGGATGCGGTGCAGCTCCTCCATCGCCTTGCGTCGCACGTTGCGCACGGACACCTTGGCGTCCTCGCCCTTGGCCTTGGCCTGCTTGACCAGCTCGCGGCGGCGTTCCTCGGTGAGCTGCGGGATGGAGATGCGGATCAGGGACCCGTCGTTGGTCGGATTGACGCCCAGGTCGGAGTTGCGGATCGCGGTCTCGATCGGACCGAGCTGCGATGCCTCGTAGGGCTTGACGACCACCATGCGCGCCTCGGGGACGTTGATGCTGGCCATCTGCGTGACCGGGGTGGGCGCGCCGTAGTAGTCGACGACGATCCTGGAGAACATGCCGGGATTCGCGCGGCCGGTGCGGACGGATCCGAGATCGTCCTTAGCCACCGTGACGGCCTTCTCCATCTTCTCCTCGGCCTCGAAGAGAGCTTCATCGATCACGGCAGTTCCTCCATGTTCCGTTGTCCGTTCATGACCGTACGAGTGTTCCGATCTTCTCACCGGCGACGGCCCGAGCGATATTCCCCTCGGTGAGCAGGTTGAAGACCATGATCGGCATGTCGTTGTCCATGCAGAGGCTGAACGCGGTCGCGTCCGCCACCTTGAGCCCCTTCTCGATGACCTCGCGGTGGGTGATCTCGGTGAACAGGGTCGCGTCGGGGTCGATCCGCGGATCGGCCGAGTAGACACCGTCGACGGCCTTGGCCATCAGGACCACCTCGGCGCCGATCTCGAGGGCGCGCTGCGCGGCCGTGGTGTCGGTGGAGAAGTAGGGCATGCCCATGCCGGCGCCGAAGATCACCACGCGGCCCTTCTCGAGGTGCCGGCGGGCCCGCAGCGGCAGGTACGGCTCGGCGACCTGCCCCATCGTGATGGCGGTCTGGACCCGGGTGTCCACGCCCTGCTTCTCCAGGAAGTCCTGCAGCGCAAGAGAGTTCATCACCGTGCCGAGCATGCCCATGTAGTCGGAGCGGGCGCGGTCGAGGCCGCGCTGCTGCAGTTCCGCGCCGCGGAAGAAGTTGCCGCCGCCGATGACCACAGCCACCTCCACCCCGGAGCGGACGACCTCGGCGATCTCCTCGGCCACGGTCGTCACCACGTCCGGGTCGAGACCGACCTTGCCCCCGCCGAACATCTCCCCGCCGAGCTTGAGCAGCACCCGACGGAAACCGGGACGTTCCTGGGCGTGTTCGGACATGGTTCTCCTCGGGTCGAGCGGTGGATCGGCCCTTTCATCCTGCCTCATCCGACCCCGTGGAACCGAGACGGGGGCGCGAGTGTCCGATCGGCCCGGATATCGAGCCGCCGACGCGCCTCGACCCCGCCGGCGAGCGCCGACGGGGTCGAGGAAACGAGAGATCTAGCTGGCGCCGACCTCGAAACGCACGAAGCGCGAGACGGTGGCGCCGGCCTCGTCGAGCAGCGCCTTGACGGTCTTCTTCGAGTCCGTGACCGAGGCCTGCTCGAGCAGCACGACGTCCTTGAAGAAGCCGTTGAGACGGCCCTCGACGATCTTCGGCAGGGCGGCCTCCGGCTTGCCCTCGTTCTTGGCGGTCTCCTCCGCGATGCGGCGCTCGTTCTCGACCGTGTCGGCCGGGACCTCGTCGCGGGTGAGGTACTTCGCCTTCAGCGCGGCGACCTGCATCGCGGCGGCGCGGGCGGCCTCGGCGGCGGCGTCGCCCTCACCGGAGTACTCGACGAGCACGCCGACGGCCGGCGGCAGGTCGGACGCACGCTTGTGCAGGTACACGGCGACGGGGCCGTCGAACACGGCGAGGCGGCGCAGTTCGAGCTTCTCGCCGATCTTGGCGGAGAGCTCCTGCACCAGGGTGTCGACGGTCTTGCCGTCCACCTCGACAGCCTTGAGGGCCTCGAGGTCGGCGGGCTTGGCCTCGGCCGCAGCGGTGACGATCTTCTCGGCGAGAGCCTGGAACTCGTCGTTCTTGGCGACGAAGTCGGTCTCGGAGTTGAGCTCGATGAGCACGCCGTTCTTCGCGGCGACCAGGCCCTCGGCGGTGGAGCGCTCGGCGCGCTTGCCCACGTCCTTGGCGCCCTTGATGCGCAGCTGCTCGACGGCCTTGTCGAAGTCGCCGTCGTTGTCGGCGAGCGCGTTCTTGCACGCCAGCATTCCGGAGCCGGTGAGCTCACGCAGACGCTTGACGTCGGCGGCGGTGTAGTTCGCCATGGGAAGCGAGCCTCCTGTGTCTGTTGTGCGCGATGGGTGCTCGCGCGGGAGTTTCCTCTGATGCGGCTCGGTCGCGTGCGTGTGCACTGATGCGGCGCGGTCGCGTGCGACGGCCCCGACCATGATCTCAGGATCTACCGGTCGGGGCCGCGCATCGGATCAGGCTTCGGCGGAGGGCGCCGCGTCGGCGGAGGGCGCCGCGTCGGCGGCGGGGGCCTCGGCCTCGGCGGCCGGAGCCTCGGCCTCGGCGGCGGGGGTGGCCTGCGCGAGCAGCTCCTGCTCCCACTCGGCGAGCGGCTCGCCGGCGCCGGACTCCGGCTTGGCGTCCTTGTCGGCGCTCTGGCCGGCACGGGCCTGCACGCCCTCGGCGACGGCGGAGGCGACGACCTTGGTCAGCAGCGCGGCCGACCGGATCGCGTCGTCGTTGCCCGGGATCGGGTAGTCGACGACGTCGGGATCGCAGTTGGTGTCGAGGATCGCAACGACCGGGATGTTCAGCTTGCGGGCCTCGCCGACGGCGATGTGCTCCTTGTTGGTGTCGACGACCCAGATCGCCGACGGCACCTTGGCCATGTCGCGGATGCCGCCGAGGGTGCGCTCGAGCTTGGTCTTCTCACGCGTGAGCATGAGAATTTCCTTCTTGGTGCGACCCTCGAAGCCACCGGTCTGCTCCATCGACTCCAGCTCCTTCAGGCGCTGCAGGCGCTTGTGGACGGTGGAGAAGTTGGTGAGCATGCCGCCGAGCCAGCGCTGGTTCACGTAAGGCATCCCGACCCGGGTGGCCTCTTCCGCGATGGACTCCTGCGCCTGCTTCTTGGTGCCGACGAACAGCACGGTGCCACCGTGGGCGACCGTCTCCTTGATGAACTCGTACGCCTTGTCGATGTACGTCAGGGTCTGCTGCAGGTCGATGATGTAGATGCCGTTGCGGTCGGTGAAGATGAACCGCTTCATCTTCGGGTTCCAGCGACGGGTCTGGTGGCCGAAGTGGGCGCCGCTGTCGAGCAGCTGCTTCATTGTTACGACAGCCATGGCTGTTCTCTCTTTCGGTTCGGTTGCCGCGGGAGATCGGGTGATCCCCGCCCTGGCGTCCGCATGCCCGTCGGACCCTTGCGGGACCGGCCGACGGCCATTTTCCGATGGCGCCCGGCACACCGGGCGGCGATCAGCGCGCGGACGCGCGAAGTCGATCTGCGAACACAGACCGCTCGAACAGTGTACGGCCTTGCCCCGCGGGAACCACAACTGCCTGATCAGCAGGCCGGTTCGGCCGATCTGTGGATGGATCGGGTGGTTGTCCACAATGTCGACGAGGCCCTGTCGCACGCCGGCGCCGCCCGGCACGCTGGGCGGATGAAGATCGCCGGGATCGCCGTCCTGACCGCGCTCACCGCGCTCGCGGGTTCGGTTCCCGCCGCGGCCGCCCCGCGCGAGTTCGGCTGGCCGCTGCATCCACGGCCGACCTTGGCCCGCCCCTTCGACGGTCCCGAGCACGACTGGCTTCCCGGACACCGCGGCGCCGACCTCACCGGCCGGCCCGGTCAGCCGGTGCTCGCCGCCGGCGCCGGGGTGGTGGTGTTCGCCGGGACCGTCGCCGGCAAACCCGTCGTCTCGGTGGCGCACGCCGGCGGGCTGCGCACCACCTACGAGCCGGTGACCGCGACGGTGACGGCCGGCCGGCGCGTGGAACGGGGTGATCCGCTCGGCACCCTCGAACCGGGCCACGAGGGCTGCCGCGCCCCGGCCTGCCTGCACTGGGGTCTGCGCCGGGACCGCGACGACTACCTCGACCCTCTGCCGCTCGTGCGGTCGGTGATCCGTCTCCAGCCGGTTTCCCGTAGGCCGCGGCTCCGCTACGCGCGACGGCCGATCAGGTCGCGGCTCCGCTCCGCTACGCGCGACGGCCGGCGGCGTGACGCCCCGACACCGTCGCGAAGTCGTCGGCGACCATGGCGGCGAGCTCGAGGAAGGCCCGGCGGGTGGCCGGGCGGAGCAGGCCGAGGTCGATCTCGGCCCCCTCGGCGAGGTGCTCGTCGAACGGCACCACCTGCACGGCCCGGCACCGCGCGAGGAAGTGGCCCGTCACAGCCTCCATGTCGATGTTGGTGGCCCCGGGCCGGGCGGCGCTGATCACCACGACGGTGCGTTCGACGAGCGCCCCGAACCCGTGGTGCTGCAGCCAGTCGAGGGTCGCCGCGGCGCTCCGGGCGCCGTCGATCGCCGGGGACGCGACCAGCACAAGGGCGTGGGCGAGGGCGAGCACACCACGCATGGCCGAATGCATGATGCCCGTGCCGCAATCGGTGAGGACGACGTTGTAGTACACCCGCAGGATGTCCACGACCCGGCGGTAGTCGTCCTCGCTGAACGCCTCCGACACGGCCGGGTCGCGTTCACTCGCAAGCACCTCGAGGCGGCTCGGTGCCTGGGAAGTGTGCGCGCGGACATCGGAGTAGCGGGAGATCCGCGGGGCCGCGGCGAGCAGGTCGCGCACCGTGGACTCGGTCTGCTGCGGCACCCGCTGTGCGAGCGTGCCGAAGTCGGGATTCGCGTCCACCGCGATCACGCAGTCGCCCCGCAACGAGGCGAACGTGGCGCCGAGCCCGACGGTGGTCGTCGTCTTTCCGACACCGCCCTTGAGGGAGAGCACGGCGATCCGGTTGTCGCCGCTGATCGGCTGCCGGACCCGGTCGACGAGCTCGCGCCTGTGTGCCTCGTCGGCCGATTCGCCGGGCGCGAGGATTCCCCCGGTGAGCCGGTGCACGCCGCGCCGCCAGCCGGTCACCGGGGTGCGACGGGACCGCCGGACGAGCGCACCGGAGGTCAGGTCCAGGTTCGACGGCCGCGGCTCCGACGCGTCGAGCTCCGACGAGACCCCTCGGGACGACGCGGATATGGTCGACCAACGCTGCCCCGCATCATCTTCCGACATTCGCGGGTGCACCTCGTCGGGTTCCGAGCCGGACTCCGGCGAAGCCGGCACGGGCTCGGCGGGGCGACGCCCCGCCGGATCACTCGGCGGCACGGCCTCTTCCGGACCCTCGGCGGCTACCGGCCCGGTGACCGCGGCTTCGGCTACCGGTGGTTCGGCGACCACCGGTTCCGTCGCCGCCGGATCGGTCGTCGCCGGCTCGGTCGTCGCCGGCTCGGGAATCGCGGGTTCGGGAATCGCGGGTTCGACGACCGGCGATTCGGGCACGGAGTCGGGACGGCGTCGTGGTGGCATGCCGAACGGAATCGACGGCACCGGAGCCGGGAGGCGAACGGGCTCGGCAGCCGCCGGCGGCTGCACGGGCGGCTCGGCCTCGACGGGCCCCCCGACCGTCCGGTCACTCCCCCGTCGCCTGCCCCGGCGACCGGTCGGCGCCGGGTCGGGCGCCGGCTCGTCCCGAAGCCAGGCCGGCAGAGCGTGCGTCGACTCGTCGTATGCCACTTATCCCCCCGGATTGCACAGCAGATGCGGCGGCGACCGTACCAAACCGCGCCGCGGCCGTCGCCGCGTACAGGTCACGCCCGCGGATGCGCCTGTTCGTGTGCCGCACGCAGCCGTGCTACCGAGACATGGGTGTAGAGCTGGGTCGTCGCCAGGCTCGAGTGCCCCAGCAGCTCCTGCACCACCCGCAGGTCGGCGCCCCCCTCGAGCAGGTGTGTTGCGGCGCTGTGCCGCAGCCCGTGCGGCGCGAGATCCGGCGCGCCAGGGACGGCGGCCACGGTCTCGTGGACCACGGTACGGACCTGGCGCGGGCCCAGCCGACCGCCGCGTTTGCCGAGCAGCAGGGCGGGCCCCGAATCCGGGCGCGCGAGGGCGGGCCGCCCGGTGCGCAGCCACGCGTCGAGCGCGGCGGCCGCGGGCGCCCCGTACGGCACGGTCCGTTCCCTGTTGCCCTTGCCGACCACGCGCAGCGCCCTGCGCTCGGTGTCGACGTCGTCGACGTCGAGTCCGCACAGCTCACCGACCCGGATACCCGTCGCATACAGCAGTTCCAGCACGAGCCGATCCCGCAGTGCCACCGGCTCCATCTCGCGCGCACCGGCTTCCGCAGCGGTCATCACCTCACAGGCCTGGTCGGCACGCAGTACCGGCGGGAGAGTGCGATGGGTGCGGGCCGATGCCAGCCGCGCCGCGGGATCGTGGTCGAGCCGGCCCGTGCGAGCCAGCCACGCGCAGAAGGTGCGGGCGGACGAGGTGCGCCGCGCCAGGGTCGTGCGGGCGGCGCCACTCGTCACCTGGCCGGCGAGCCAGGAGCGGAGCACCTCGAGAGTGAGGTCGGCGATCCGCGCATCCGGGTGGCCGGCCTCGAGGTGAGCGAGGAGGGTGCGGATGTCGGTGGTGTACGCGCGGATCGTGTGGGCCGACCGGCCGCCCTGCAGGTCGAGGTGCTCGACGAACTCCTCGAGGTGCACGGCGAGGGGCGGCGGCAGCGCGGTGTCCATGGCCGTCACCGTGCGCCGTGGGCACCGCCCACGCAACCGAACACGCCGACCGAGGGCACACTAAGGTTAGTTCGTGAGTAAAACGATTCCGTTGCCGATGCTGTTCGGACTGGCATTGCTCTCCGCCACCGCGCCTCTGGCCACCGACATGTATCTGCCCGGACTGCCGGTCATGTCGGAGAGCCTCGGCACCAGCACGGTCGGTATCCAGCTCACTCTCACCACGTTCATGGCCGGCCTGGGTGTCGGGCAGCTGATCGTGGGCCCGCTCTCCGACGGGTGGGGCCGGCGCCGCCTGCTGCTGGCGGGCACCGTCGTCCTGGCCCTGAGCAGCGCCCTGTGCGCGACGGCACCGACGGTGGAGGTGCTCATCGCGGCCCGGTTGATCCAGGGCTTCAGCGGCGGCACAGGAATCGTGCTGGCGCGCGCGGTGATCGCGGACCGCGCCCGCGGCAACGAGGCCGCCCGCCTGTTCAGCGTCATGATGATCATCGGCGGTGTGGCACCGATCGTCGCGCCCCTGCTGGGCGGCGTCCTCCTGGGGCCCATCGGCTGGCGCGGCATCTTCTGGGTCCTGACGGGCCTGGCCGTGCTGATGATCGTCGCGGTGCTCACGGTCGTCCCGGAGACCCTGCCGCCCGAGCGACGCCACAGCGGGGGCCTGGCGATGCTCGCCCGCAACTTCGGCACGGTGATCGGCAACCGACGGTTCGTGGGCTATGCCGCGACGTTCGCGCTCGGCTTCGGCGCGATGTTCTCGTACATCTCCGCGTCACCGTTCGTGGTCCAGGAGGTCCTGGGCATGACGCCGGGACAGTTCTCCCTGATCTTCGCCGCCAACTCGGTGGGCCTCGTCGCAGGCAACATCGTCAACACCCGGCTCATCGGCCGCTTCGAGGTGCGGGACCTGTTGCGCTACGGCGTGACCCAGATGCTGACCGCCGGGGTGCTGCTGGTGCTCGCCGTCCTGGTGGCCGACACGAACCGCTGGTTGGTGCTGCCGCTGCTGTTCCTCGTCGTCTCCAGCCTGGGCTTCGTCATGGGCAACGCGACGGCGCTGGCGCAGGGGCAGGTACCGAAGGCCGCGGGCACCGGTTCCGCGGTCATGGGCGCGTCCCAGTTCGGCCTGGCCGCCCTGGTGTCGCCGCTGGTCGGGCTCGGCGGGGAGGACACCGCGCTGCCGATGGCGCTGGCGATAGCGATCTCGGCCGCGCTCTCCATGACCGCGCTGCTCACCCTCACCCGCGAGCGCGCCTGAGCACCGTCACCGCGCCTCGACCGTCGCGAGTTCGCGCTTCCACTCCCGGAAGCCCTCCTCGCTGCGGCCGCGCCGCCAGTACCCGGAGATCGACGCGCGTGCCGCCGGAACCCCGCGGGTCTTGCGGATGTACGGCCGCAGGTGGTGCATGACGGTCTCCGCCTCGCCGTGGATGAACACGTGCGGATCTCCCGGAAGCCACTCGGCGCCGGTCACCGCGGCGACGAGCGGCGCGTTCGCGCCGGAGAGGTCCGGCCCGACGGCCCCGGCACCGGAGCCGCGGTGCAGCCAGGTGACCTCGACGCCGGGGGGCGCCGCGAGGTCGATCGCGTCGGCGGCGTCGGTGACCTCGAGGAACACCCGGCCCACTGCGTCCGGCGCCAGCGCCTCGAGCGCCGCAGCGACGGCCGGTATCGCGGTGTCGTCACCGGCGAGCAGGTGCCAGTCGGCCTCCGGATCGGGCCGGTAGGCGCCGCCCGGCCCGCGGACCACGACGGTCTGCCCCGGCCGGACGGATGCCGCCCAGGGTCCGGCGACACCGTGATCGCCGTGGACGACGAAGTCGATCGCGATCTGCCTGGACCGCGGGTTCACTGCTCGCACCGTGTAGGTGCGCAGGACCGTCCCGCCGCCCGCCTCCAGTTCGAGTTTGACGTACGAGTCGGTGTACGGGCCGGGTTCGAACTCGTCGAATCCGGGACCGCCGAAGTGGACCCGCACCAGGTGCGGGGTCAGGCGTTCGCTGCCCGTCACTGTCAGGGTCGTCGATCGCGGGGTCTTCGGGGCCACGCCCACCTCCATATTTGCTCAGGCTTACCTAACCATGGCAGCCTACGCGTGCGGTCCGGCCGCAGCCACAGCACCGCCTCGCCGTGGCACCACCGGGATCGCCCGATCCGCCGAAATCACGACGGAATTCCGCCATCGTTGCGGTATGCGAGAAACGATGAACACCGTCACGTCGCAGTACCTGACCAGCCTGGTCGGCGCCCTCGAGGACACCGACCGCCGGCGCGAAACGATCGGCGCACAGCTGGCCGAACTCGAGTACGTCCTGCTCCAGACCGGAGAGACCGAGCTCGCGGCCCAGGTGACGAAGGTACTCGGCGACAGGTACTACAAGCCAATCCTGTCCAAGGCCGAGGAGCTGCGCGGGCACGAGCAGTCCTGACCGTCACACGCTGCGCGCCCAGCCGGCCCCCTCCCGCTGCACGTGTCCCTCCAGCTCGAGCAGCGGCAACGCCGCCCGCACCCGCTCCACGAGCAGCCCCGACGCCTCCGACAGCTGCTGCACCGACACCGCCCCCACCGCCGGCAGGGCCTCGTACACGGACGCCATGTCGCCCGAGAGCCCGTCGAGCGCACGCGCCCACCGCCCGTCGCCGTCGTCGCTCACGCCCATCTGGCCGATCTCCTCGACGACTTCGCGCGCGGTGCCCACCAGCCGCGCCTCCTGCTCCCGGATCATCCGATGACAGCCCTGCGACGCCGCCGATGTCACAGGCCCCGGCACCGCCAGCACCGGACGCCCCAGCCGCCGGCCCCACGCCGCCGTGTTCCGCGCCCCGCTGCGCCACCCCGCCTCCACCACCAGCACACCTCCGCCGAGCGCGGCGACCAGCCGATTGCGGGCCAGGAACCGGAACCGCGCCGGCACCGTCCCGGGCGGATACTCGCTGACCACCGCCCCGTGCTCGGCGATCTGCCGCAGCAACCCGGTGTGCGCCGCCGGATACGCCCGGTCCACCCCGCACGCGAGCACCGCCATCGTCGCGCCGCCGACCCCCAGCGCCGCCCGATGCGCCGCGGCATCGACCCCGAAAGCCGCCCCCGACAGCACCGCCCACCCGTCCATCGCCAGGTCCCCGGCGATCTCCGCGGTCACGTTCTCCCCGTAGCCGCTCGCCGCACGCGTGCCGACCACGGCGACGGACCGCTCGACCAGCTCGTCGATGCGCCGCCGACCCACCACCCACAGCGCCACCGGCGCCGCATCGGTGTCCGCGCCGTCGAGGCCGTCGAACGCCAGCAACTGCCACGCCGGCCACTCCGCGTCGTCCGGCGTCACCAACCGTCCACCCAGCCGCGCGACGAGCTCGAGATCCTGCGCCGCCGAGTCGAGATGGGCACGTGCGAGGGTGCGACGGCGTAACGCGCCGCCGATCGAGCCGTCGCGCACGGCCGCGGCGACCGCCTCCGGGCCGTCCGCCTCGATCGCAGCATTCAGCATCCGCGACGCACCCTGGGCGACCGTCGACAGGTACGCCCACGCCAGCCGGCGCGGCTCCGCCGCGCTCACGCCGTCCCCCGATCCCGGAAATCCAGCGCCGCCGCCACCTGCACCTCACCCGGTGCGTCCAGTTCGGCCAGGTCCGCCAACGTCCAGGCGACGCGCAACGCCCGATCGGCCCCGCGGGCGGTGATCGCGCCCTTCCGCAGCGCCCATTCGACCGGCTTGAGCGCCGCGGCGGGCAGGCGGAACTTCTGCCGGAGTGCAGGGCCGGGCACCTCGGCGTTGGTGCTCCAGCCGTGGACCCCCCACCGCTCGGCCGCCGCGGCCCGGGCGCGGGCCACTCGGGCGCGGACGTCCTCGGTGCTCTCCCCCGCCTCCCCCATGAGGGCGCCGGTGGCCACCGTCTCCATCCGGACCCGCAGGTCCACCCGGTCCAGCAGCGGACCCGACAGCCTGCCCAGGTAGCGACGTCGGGCGGTGGGCGGGCACACGCAGTCGGCGTCGCGCGGCGGGGCACACGGGCACGGATTGGCGGCGAGGATCAGCTGGAACCGCGCCGGATAGCGCGCGACGCCGTCGCGGCGGGCGATCCGCACCTCGCCGTCCTCGAGCGGGGTCCGCAGCGCCTCGAGCGCCTTGGTGCCCATCTCGGCGACCTCGTCGAGGAACAGCACGCCCCGGTGTGCACGGCTGACCGCGCCGGGTTTGGCCATGCCGCTGCCCCCACCGACGAGCGAACTGACCGAGGCGGTGTGGTGTGGAGCGATGAACGGCGGGTCGGTGACGAGCGGCCGGTCCGCCGACAGGGTTCCGGCGACGGAGTGGATCGCGGTCACCTCGAGCGCCTGTTCCTCCGTCAGCGCCGGCAGCACGCCGGGAAGCCGCTGGGCGAGCATCGTCTTCCCGATTCCGGGTGGGCCGGTGAGCATCAGGTGGTGCGCGCCGGCGGCGGCGATCTCGATGGCCCGTCGCGCCTCGTGCTGACCGACCACCTCGCTCATGTCCGCCCGCCCCGGCCGCTCCCCCACCGGCCGGGGACCGGGCCGCTCGAGGGGGCCGTCTCCGCGCAGCCACAGCACCACCTCGGTGAGGGTGTCCGCCCCGTAGATGTCGATGCCGTCGACCAGCCCGGCCTCGGACATCGTGGAGGCCGGGACCACCACCCGCTCCCACCCGGCGCGTTTGGCGGACAGCACCGCCGGCAGTACCCCGCGCACCGACCGCACCCGGCCGTCGAGCGCCAGCTCTCCGAGCAGAACCGTCCGCGAAACACCCTCGGGCGGAATCGACTTGGCGGCGTTGAGCACCGCACACGCGAGGGCGAGGTCGTACACGCTGCCCACCTTCGGCAGCGTCGCCGGCGACAGGGCCAGCACCACGCGCGAATCCGGCCATTCACCACCGGAATTCGTCACCGCCGCGCGCACCCGATCCCGGGACTCCTGCAGCGCGGTGTCGGGCAGGCCCACCATCTTCACTCCCGGCAGGCCGCGGCCGATGTCGGCCTCGACTTCCACGACCTGCCCGTCCACCCCCGTGACGGCCACCGAGTACGCCTTCCCCAGCGCCATCACAGCACCTGCCGCCGGTGGGTGATCAAGGGTTCGCCCCGCTGTGGAAGCAGCACCGTGACCACGTCGACCCGCACCCGCCGCCACCGTTGCTGCCGGCCGGACAACCACAACGCGGCCAGTCGGCGGATCCGGTCCGCCTTCACCGCGGTCACCGCCTCGGCGGGCGTGCCGTATCCGAGGCCGGTGCGGGTCTTGACCTCCACGAACACCACCGTGTCGCCGTCCTCGGCGATCAGATCGAGTTCCCCGTACCGGCTGCGCCAGTTGCGCGCGAGCACCACCATGCCCGCCGACTCGAGAAACTCGGCCGCCAGGTCCTCCCCCAGCGCCCCCACCTGCTGATTGCGTCCCATCCCCGTCCCTCCCTGTGTGGCGACCACTGTGCGCCACGCGAAGGTCCTCCGCGGTCCGCACCGGGCCGGATCACGAAATCTGTGGATGAACTCGCCGGGTGTGGACAACTTCGGCCGACGCGGAGGAGGCCCGGAACGGCACGTGGCCGAATGTCACACCGCTTCGATCAGGGCTGACTCAGGTGGTCCATGCGACACGCTCCCTGACCAGGGGAGATGTCAGTGGGTCGAGCAGCACGAGAGGCGAAGAAGGCTAGGTTCTTCGCCATGCGCATGACGAAGGTGTCGATCGCCAAGGCCGCAGCCGCGGTCGGTGTCAGCCGACAAACCGGCTACCGGTGGGAGGACGAGGCCAACGGCACCGTCCGCCGTGCCCCGCACTGGGAGCACGGCGGACGGTCGTTGTCCCTGGGCGAGCGGGAGCTTGTCGCCCTCGGACTCGCCCGCAACGAGTCGGTCCAGACGATCGCCGCGCACCTGGGCCGGCACCGGTCGGTGATCTACCGGGAGATCGAACGCAACAGCAACCGCGACGGTAGCTACCGCGCCGTGTCGGCCCACGCGCGGGCCTGGACCCGAGCACTGCGACCGAAAGTCGCCAAGCTGATGGCCGCACCCGAGTTGCGCGCGTATGTCGTCGCCAGGCTGAAGCTGCGCTGGTCCCCGCAGCAGATCTCGGCCAGGCTGGTGGTCGACTTCCCCGACCGAGCGGAGATGCGGGTGTCCCACGAAACCATCTACCAGGCCGTGTATGTGCAACTGAAAGGCGAACTGCGAAAAGAGCTTTCGGAGTATCTGCGGCGCCGGCACACCCGTCGGGTGCCGCAGGGGCGAGTGCCGAGCAGTGCCCGCCATATTCCCGACAAGATCCTCATCTCCCAGCGGCCCGCCGAGGTCGAGGACCGGGCGGTGCCCGGGCACTGGGAGGGAGATCTGATCATGGGGGCGCGCAACCGCTCGGCGATCGGCACCCTGGTCGAGCGCACCACCCGGTACGTGGTGTTGCTGCACCTGCCGAAGGTCCGCGACGTGTCCGGCGTCCGCGATGCGATGATCGCCGCGATGCGGTCGTTGCCGGAGGTGATGCAGCGGTCGGTGACCTGGGATCAGGGCCACGAGATGCGTGCTCATGCCCAGATCACCATGGCCACCGACGTCGCTGTCTACTTCTGCGATCCGCACTCGCCGTGGCAGCGCGGCACCAACGAGAACACCAACGGTCTGCTCCGGCAGTACTTCCCCAAGGGCACCGACCTGTCGGTGTACACGCCCGAGGACCTGCAGCAGGTCCAGGACGAGTTCAACGGCCGCCCCCGGCAGACGCTACGCTGGCGCACGCCAACCGAAGCGTTCACCGAGCTTGTCGCATCGGCCGCCTGAAACCGCCCAGATCGAAGGAATGTGACATTCGGCCACGTACGGGAGGTCGTAGGGGCGCTACCCCAGCTTGTCGGGCAGGCGCAGGTCCGGCTTGTCGAGCTCTTCGATGTTGACGTCCTTGAAGGTGATGACCCGGACGTGCTTGACGAAGCGGGCGGGGCGGTACATATCCCACACCCACGCATCGGACATGCGCACTTCGAAGTACACCTCGCCGCCGGAGTTGTGCGGCAGCAGCTCGACCGCATTGGCGAGATAGAACCGTCGCTCGGTCTCCACGACGTACGCGAACTGACCGACGATGTCCCGGTACTCCCGGTACAGCGAGAGCTCCATCTCGGTTTCGTACTTCTCGAGATCCTCGGCACTCATCGGTCTCGGTGTCCTCCCGTTCTGGTGTGTTGATCCATCATCCCGCATCCGCCTCGTCGGAGCCGAATCGGCCGGGGCCGGCGTCGTCGCCGAGGAGGGCGGCAACGTTGGCGTACCGCAGCCGATGCTCCCGGCTGGGGCCGAGCTCCCGCAATGCCGCCATGTGCGCGGGGGTGCTGTAGCCCTTGTGGACGGCGAAGCCGTAGCCGGGCAGCTCGCCGTCGAGGTCGACCATGATCCGGTCCCGGGTGACCTTGGCGAGCACGCTCGCCGCCGCGATGCAGGCCGCCGCGGCGTCGCCGCCGATGACCGGCAACGACGGCGCCGGCAGGCCGGGCACGCGGAAGCCGTCGGTGAGGACGTACCCGGGCGCGACGGACAGCCGCATCACCGCGCGGCGCATGCCCTCGATGTTGGCCACGTGCACGCCGATGACGTCGATCTCGGCCGCCGGCACGATCACCACGCTCCACGCCACCGCGCGACGGCGGATGATCGGGAACAACTCCTCGCGGGTCTTCTCGGTGAGCCTCTTGGAGTCGTCGAGGCGCGCGAGCGACGGGTGCGGTTTGGGATCGAGGATGCAGGCGGCGACGACCAGCGGCCCGGCGCAGGCGCCGCGCCCGGCCTCGTCGACACCCGCGACCGGCCCGAGCCCGCACCGCACGAGCGTCGACTCCATGGTGCGCAGGCCCGCGGACCTGCGGATCACGGCACGCGGCGGCCACGACGTCACGGTTGCTGGATCTCCGGGGAATCGATGGTGCCCCACCGCGACGGCGGCAGGACGATGAACCGGGCCTTGCCGATCACGTTGTCGATCGGGATGGTGCCCTGGTTCTCGTCGGCGACGTGGTAACGGGAGTCCGCGGAGTTCGAGCGGTTGTCGCCCATGACCCAGAGGTGACCGTCCGGCACGGTGACCGGCCCGAAGCACCGGCCCGAGCGCACCTCGGTCTCGCAGGTGACCACGCCGGGTGTGAACGGGAAGTCCATCTCGATGTACGGCTCGTCGAGGGGCTTGCCGTCGACGAGGACGCGGCCCTGGTCGTCGCAGCATTCGACGGTCTGCCCGCCGACGGCGATCACACGCTTGACGAGGTCGTTCTCGTCGGGCGGGACGAGTCCGACGAGGGATCCGACCTCCTGCACGCCGCGGATCACGACGTTGTCGGAGCGGGTGGAGACGTAGCCGGTGGACCAGGAGTCGGGGCCACGGAAGACCACGACGTCGCCGGGCCGGGGGTCGCCGAAGCGATAGCCGATCTTCTCGACGACGATCCGGTCGCCGGTGCAGCCGGGGCAGCCGTGCAGCGTGGGTTCCATCGACTCCGAGGGGATGAGGTAGACCCGCGCGACGAAGGTCTGGAGCAGGAAGCTCAGCACGAGTGCGACGAGGATCAGGACGGGCAGTTCCCGCAGGAACGACTTCTCCTTCTTGTCCTGTTTCCGATCGCGTTCGGGCGTGTCGTCGGTGCTGCGCTGCTGCATCTCCGGCACGGCCGGGTCTCGCGATGAATCTGCCACCGAATCAGAGTAGCCCGGCCCGGAACGAATCCGGACCGGGCTACTCGGGGCCTGGCGGTCAGCGCGACGAGGTCAGCGCTTTTCCTTGATCTTGGCGGCCTTGCCACGCAGCTCGCGCAGGTAGTACAGCTTGGCGCGACGCACGTCACCGCGGGTGACGACCTCGATCTTGGCGAGGTTGGGGCTGTGCACCGGGAAGGTCCGCTCGACGCCGACGCCGAACGACACCTTGCGCACGGTGAAGGTCTCGCGGATGCCACCGTTCTGGCGACGGATCACGACGCCCTTGAAGACCTGCACGCGCTCCTTGGAGCCCTCGATGACCTTCACGTGCACGTTCAGGGTGTCGCCGGCACGGAAGTCCGGAATGTCGTCGCGCAGGGACTTGGCGTCCAGGAAGTCCAGGGTGTTCATCGGTTGTCATCCTCGCTTGTTCGCATGAGCAGAGGAACCGAGCGGCAGCCGCCGGAAGGCGGTGCTCGACTGGTTCGTGCCCAGGTCAGGTATGCGTGCCCGAGCCGGGCAACCCGTCAATTGTGCCAGACGGTGCCGGGGTGGCGGAAATCGGCGGGGGCGCGGCGTGCACCTTGCGGGCCAGTTCGGCTTCGGCGGCGACGCGGGAGTGCTCGACGGCCCCGTGCACGGTGTCCATCGTCGGTTTGCCCGCGACGAGGTCCTGCACGAAGATCTTCGCCCGGATCACCGGGCGCCGATAGCGCCTCTCCCGCTCGATCGCGCGGCGCATCTTGCGGACCTTGCCGCTGTAGCGCCACCGCGCCCAGGGGGCGCCGGGCCGCGACAGGCGCACCGCGCCGATCAGCAGCAGCGGGAAGACGAACAGGCCGATCAGGCCCGTCCAGATCTTGCCCTTGGCCAGCACGACCGCCGCGAGGGCGAGATTTGCGAGCGCGGAGAGGGCGATCAGCGTGCGGGTGACCCACGACGGGTCCTCCCGGAAGTTGGTGACGTCGGCGAACTCGAGGGGCTGCAGGCCGAGCAACACCAGGCCGGTGACGGCGATCGCGACGAAGACCGCATCCACCGAGACGCGTCCCTCCTGCTCCCAGTACACGTCGTTGAGATAGAAGATCAGGGCGAACTCGTCGAGCACGAGCGCGGTCCCGATGCCGAAGAGCGTGGCCAGGGCCGCTCCGGTGGTCTGCGTGCCGTCCTCGTAGACCGCGATCAGGGACCCGCCCGCGATCACCATGGTGACCACGCCGAACACCACGTGGTGCACGTGGTGTCCGCCGGGGGTGACATTGCCGGGCCACCAGCGCACCTGGGCGCGGATCATGCGGACGCTGAATCGGATGAAGAGGAACGCGAGGAGGAAGCCGAGCAGGAAGAACAGCAGCGGCAGCCGCCCGCGCTCGATGATCTCGCGCTGCAGCCACTCGGTCACCGCAGTCACCGCGCGATCGCCCTCGGAACGCCGTCGACGAGGCGGAGCGGGTCCTTCGGCGCGCGGCCGGTCGTCACCGTGGGCTGCATGCTCCCGAGGATGTCAGGAACCGGGCCGCGCCGGTAGTCGGCGCGGCCCGGGGCGCATCTACTTGCCGAATCCGGCACGCCGCAGCGCGTCCGCCATCGATCCGGCGGCGGGCGCGGCGTCCTGGCGACGGTCCCCGCGGCGGCCGCCCTGCCCCTGCCGCTGTCCGCCCTGCCGCTTCCCACCCTGCCGCTGGCCGCCGGGCCGGCGCCCGCCGCGGTCCTGCGGACCGCCCGGGTCGGCACCGCCGGCGGGGGCACCGGGGGCGGGGATCTCGTCGTCGAGGCGCAGCGTCAGGCTGATCCGCTGCCGGGGCACGTCCACGTCGAGCACCTTGACCTTGACCACCTCGCCGGACTTCACGACGTCGTGCGGGTCCTGGACGAAGCTGCGGGACATCGCGGACACGTGCACGAGGCCGTCCTGATGCACCCCGACGTCGACGAACGCGCCGAACGCCGCGACGTTGGTGACCACACCCTCGAGCACCATGCCGGGCTTCAGGTCGGCGACCTTCTCCACGCCGGCGGCGAACGTCGCGGTCTTGAACTCCGGGCGCGGGTCGCGGCCCGGCTTCTCGAGCTCGGCGATGATGTCGGTGACGGTGGGCAGGCCGAAGCGGTCGTCGACGAACTCCGCCGGCCGCAGCCGGCGCAGCACCGCGGTGTTGCCGATGAGCTCGCGCACGTCGCCGCCGTTCCGTTCGACGATGCGCCGCACCACCGGGTACGCCTCGGGGTGCACGCTCGAGGTGTCGAGCGGGTCGTCGCCGTTGGGAATCCGCAGGAAGCCGGCGCACTGCTCGAACGCCTTCGGACCGAGGCGCGGCACGTCCGTGAGGGCCTTGCGGGTGCGGAACGGGCCGTGCTGGTCTCGATGGGCGACGATGCTCTCCGCGAGGGACGAGGCGATGCCCGACACCCGGGCGAGCAACGGCACCGAGGCGGTGTTGACGTCCACGCCGACGGCGTTCACCGCGTCCTCGACGACCGCGCCGAGGGAGCGGGCGAGCATCGTCTCGGACACGTCGTGCTGGTACTGGCCGACGCCGATGGACTTGGGATCGATCTTGACGAGCTCGGCGAGCGGGTCCTGCAGGCGCCGGGCGATGGACACCGCACCGCGGATCGACACGTCGAGATCCGGCAGTTCCTTCGACGCGTACGCCGACGCCGAGTACACGGACGCGCCGGCCTCGGACACCACGATCTTGGTGAGATTCGTGGCGCCGGACTTGGCGATCAGCTCGGTGGCGAGGGCATCGGTTTCGCGGGAGGCGGTGCCGTTCCCGATCGCGATCAGTTCCACCCCGTGCTGCGCGACGAGCCGCGCGAGGGTGGCCAGGGCCTGGTCCCACTTGTTGTGCGGCTGGTGCGGGTAGATCGTGTCGTGCGCGACGACCTTACCGGTGGCGTCGACGACGGCGACCTTGGTGCCGGTGCGGAAGCCGGGGTCGAGTCCCATCGTCGGCCGGGTGCCGGCGGGGGCGGCGAGCAGCAGGTCGCGCAGGTTGGCGGCGAACACGTCGACGGCGTCCTTCTCGGCGGACTGCCGCAGCCGCATACGGGTGTCGAGGGCCAGGGAGACCAGCAGCTTGGTGCGCCACGCCCAGCGGACGGTGTCGAGGAGCCACTTGTCGGCGGGCCGGCCCTCGTCGGCGATGCCGAAGCGGGCGGCTATGCGGCCTTCGAAGTAGGTGCGCTGCCCGGGCTCGGGTTCCTCGGTGTCCGGCTCGAGCGACAGGCTGAGTACCTCCTCCTTCTCGCCGCGCAGCACCGCGAGGATGCGGTGCGAGGGCAGGTCGGTGAAGGGCTCGGAGAAGTCGAAGTAGTCGGCGAACTTGGCGCCCTCGGTTTCCTTGCCGGGACGCACGGTGCACTTCAGCTGTCCGCGGGTCCACATCGCGTCACGCAGTTCGCCGACGAGGTCGGCGTCCTCGGCGAAGCGTTCGACGAGGATGGCGCGGGCGCCGTCGAGCTGTTCGGCGCTGTACTGCGCGGGATCGGTGGTGGGGTCGCCGATCAGGGCGTCGGCGACGGGCTCGTGGCCGGCCTCCCGCGCGATCTGCGCCTTGGTGCGCCGCTTCGGCTTGAACGGCAGGTAGATGTCCTCGAGCCGGGCCTTGGTGTCGGCGAGGAGGATCTGCGTGCGCAGCTCGTCGTCGAGCTTGCCCTGCGACTCGATGGATTCGAGCACCGCGGTGCGGCGCTCGTCGAGCTCACGCAGGTATCGCAGGCGTTCCTCGAGCTGCCGGAGCTGGGCGTCGTCGAGCGCGCCGGTGACCTCCTTGCGGTAGCGCGCGATGAACGGCACCGTTGCGCCGCCGTCGAGCAGGTCGACCGCCGCGGCGACCTGACCTTCCCGGACGTCGAGTTCCTCGGCGATGCGCTGATTCACGGTCTTGAGAGCGGTCGTCACAGCGGTCGACCCTACCGTTATCCTTCCTCCGCCCTCGGTGACGCGCGTGGGCGCGCCCGTCTCCGAGGTGGACGGTGGGGCGAGCTCGCCGGACAATCGACTACAGGAGCGTGGGAATGTCCCGGGTGCGCGGCGGCCGCTGGGCGGTGCTGGCGCTGTCGTTGCTGACGGCGGCGACGGTGGGTGCGTGCGGCCCGGAGCCGGTCGTGTCGCCGGTCGCCCTGCCGTCCGCCGCCGTCGAGTCCCCGGGCCCGCTGGAACCGTTCGGTTCGCTGCCCGACCGGATGACGGCCGCGGCGGCGACCGCCGCCGGACGCGGCGCCGACGTGACGATCGCCGCGCTCGATCGTCGGACCGGGCGCCGGGTCGTCGGGGGCGTCGACGCGCCGATCGAGACCGCGTCGGTGGCCAAGCTGTTCATCGCCGACGACCTGCTGTACCGGGCGGCGACCGGCGAGTTGCCGCTCGGCGGCAGTGACTACGACCGGATCACCGCGATGCTCGAGTCGTCGGACGACTCGGCGGCGAACGACCTGTGGTTCCGGCACGGCGACTCGGAGATCGTCGAGCGCACCGCCGCACGGCACGCGTTCACCGGCACCGTCGCGCCCGCGGACGGGCTGTGGTGGAACACCGTCACCACCGCGTCGGACCTGCTCACCTGGTACGCGGACCTGCTCGACGGCACGGGCGGGCTGGACGAGTGGGGCCGCGCGACGATCGTCGGGCACCTGCGGGCCGCCGCTCCGGTCGGCGCCGACGGGTACGACCAGCATTTCGGGTTGCCGGACGGGCTGGTCGACACGACGGGACTCGGCGTGAAGCAGGGCTGGATGTGCTGCCTCGACGGGCGCTGGATCCACCTGTCCACGGGGTTCGTCGGCGAGGACGAGCGGTATGTGCTGGTGGTGCTCGCCCGCGAGCTCGTGCATTACGACGACGGCGACGACCGGTGGGCCGATCTGCCGGACACGGCGCTGTTCGACGTGACCGGGGATGCGAGTGCGCAGCACGCGCGGGACACGGTCACCGAGGTGGTCCGCACGGTGTTCGGCGGCGCCGGCGCGCACTGACCGTGACCGGTCAGTCGGCGAGCAGGTCGGGTCGGCGTTCGCGGGTGCGCTCGAGCGCCCGCTCCCGGCGCCATGCGGCGACCTTGGCGTGGTCCCCGGACAGCAGCACCGGCGGCACCTCGAGGCCGCGCCAGCTGACGGGGCGGGTGTAGCTGGGGCCCTCGAGGAGGCCGTCGGAGAAGGAGTCCTCCTGGTGGGACTGCTGATTGCCGAGAACGCCGGGCAGCAGTCGCACGACGGCCTCGGTCATGACGAGGACGGCGACCTCGCCGCCGATGAGGACGTAGTCGCCGATGCTGACCTCTTCGACCCGGACCCGGCGGGCGGCGTCGTCGAAGACGCGCTGGTCGATGCCCTCGTAGCGGCCGCAGGCGAACACGATGCGCTTCTCGCCGGCCCAGCGCTGCGCGGTGGCCTGGTCGAACGGCACGCCGGCCGGGGTGGGGACGACGAGCAGCACGTCGGGGTCGGGTTCGCCGTCGGGGCCGGCGAGCACGTCGTCGAGGGCGGGCCCCCACACCGTGGGCTTCATGACCATGCCCGGTCCCCCGCCGTACGGGGAGTCGTCGACGGCCTTGTGCACGTCGTGGGTCCAGTCCCGCAGGTTGTGGATCCCGACGGAGACGAGGCCCTTGTCGATGGCCTTGCCGAGCAGCGCGACGCGCAGCGGCTCGAGGTATTCGGGGAAGATGGTGACGACGTCGAATCGCACGGGAGGTTATGTCTCCGAGCCGAAGTCGGGGTCGAGCAGACCCTCCGGCGGGTCGATCTCGATGACGCCGCCCGCGAGCGACACCGTCGGCACGATCGCGGTGACGAACGGGATCAGCAGTTCGCGCCGTTCGTCGCCGGCCGGGCGGACGGCGAGCAGTTCGCCGGCGGCGGTGTGCAGCACCTCGCGAACGGTACCGATCTCGGTGCCGGCGTCGGGCCGTCCCGCGACGATGCGTACGGCCAGGCCCTCGAGCTCGTGGTCGTAGAACTCGTCCGGGTCGTCGGACGGCGGCAGGTCGGCGCTGTCGACGAGGAACAGGGTGCCGCGCAGGGCGTCGGCGGCGCTGCGGTCGGCGATCCCCCGCAGGCGCAGCAGAAGCCGCCCGGAGTGTTCCCGGGCGGCTTCCACCGTGTACGTCTGCAGGGTCTGCTCGCGGGGCTTGCGGCCGTGCAGCACGGCGCCGACGGCGAAGCGCTCCTCGGGTTCGTCGGTGCGAACCTCGACGACCACCTCACCCTTGATGCCGTGCGACTTGGCGACACGGCCCACCACGAGCTCCACCGCGGCGCGCCTACTGGTCGGTGTCGACGACGTCGACGCGGATCCCACGGCCCCCGATGCCGGAGACGAGGGTCCGCAGGGCGGTCGCGGTGCGGCCGCCGCGGCCGATGACCTTGCCGAGATCGTCGGGGTGCACGTGCACCTCGACGGTGCGCCCCCGACGGCCCGTGATCAGCTCGACGCGCACGTCGTCGGGGTTGGCGACGATCCCACGGACGAGATGCTCGACGGCATCGGCGACAACGGTGCTCATTACTCGGCAGCCTCGGTGGACACGGAGGACTCCTCCGCGGTGTCTTCCTTGGCGGCCTTCTTCTTCTTGGGCGTGACGGCCTCGGCAGCCGGCGCGTTCTCGGCCTGCGCGAGGGCGGCCTGGAACAGCTCGAGCTTGGACGGCTTCGGCTCGGCCTTACGCAGGGTGCCCTCGGTGCCGGGGAGACCCTTGTACTTCTGCCAGTCGCCGGTGATCTTGAGGAGGTTCTCGACCGGCTCGGTCGGCTGCGCACCGACGCCGAGCCAGTACTGGGCCCGCTCCGAGTCGATCTCGATCAGCGAGGGCTCTTCCTTCGGGTGGTACTTGCCGATGGTCTCGATGGCGCGGCCGTTGCGGCGGGTGCGCGAATCGGCAACCACGATGCGGTACTGCGGGTTGCGGATCTTGCCGAGACGGGTGAGCTTGATCTTGACAGCCACTGCTGTGAATCTCCTTCGGCGCATGCGAAATACGCCTGTCACGTGCAATTCGGACGACGTGCCCTTCTGGCACGTCCGGTTTTGCCTCTATCCTGTGACCGCCGCGCGGTACGTAACCGGATGCGACGACAGCGATCCATTCTGCCAGATCCGCCCGCCGGGACGAAAACGGGAGGTCAGAGCAGAAACAGCAGGCTCAGCGCGGGCAGGGTGTTGTTGAGCGAGTGCGCCACCCAGGAGGAGAACACCGACCCGCCGCGCAGCCGCGCGAACCCCATCGCCGCTCCGCCCCACAACAGGACCGGCAGCCGCCACCACTCCTGATGCCACATGGCGAACACGACGGTGGTGATCGTCAGGACGCCGATCGGGCGTCCCCACCATCGCTCGGGCCGGCGTTCGAGCGCCCCCCAGAGCATGCCGCGGAACATCAGCTCCTCGCCGAGCGGGGCGCCGAACCACACCCAGGCCACGAGCAGCAGTTTCCACACCGTGGGCAACCCGACCAGGGCGGTGAGCGGGGAATCGGCGGCGTCGATGCCGAGGGCGACGACGAGGATCGCTGCCAGGATCAGCGCGCCGAGCAGCGCGATTCCCCCGCCGAGCAGACCGATTCCGAGCTGGTTGCGGAACTCGGGCCACGACCGCGGCAGTCCGAAGTCGGCGACGGGTCCGCAGCCACGCCACACGCTGAACGCCACGGCCGCCGCCCCCGCGAGCAGGGTGGGGGCCATGATGGCGAGCACGTATGTCTCGGCGACGAAGCCCTCCCCGGCCAGGACCGGTCCCAGCGTGAAGCCGGCGAGGTTCACGGCCAGCACCACCAGCGCGGCCGGGAGGCCCCACCGGTGCGCGGGGGGCGAGGGCGCGGGCCGGGGCGGGGCCGCAGCGGTCTCCGGGTCGGGTGGCTCGGGGACGGTCATGCGAAGGCGGCGCGGCGGGTGACGACGGCACCCCGGAGCATCACCAGGCCCGGCCGGGCCAGCACGTCCGGCCCGGTCCGCGGATCCAGCTCGTACACCGTCAGGTCGGCGGGGGCGCCCGGCTCGAGGCTCGGATGCCCCAGCCAGGCCCGGGCCGTCCAGCTGGCGGCGCCGAGCGCCTCGGTCGGGGTCAGCCCCACCTTGCCGAGGGCGGCGACCTCGTCGGCGATGCGACCGTGCCGCACCGAGCCGCCGGCATCGGTGCCGGCGTAGATCGGGATCCCGGCGTCGTGGGCGGCGCCGACGGTGTCCGCGACACGGGCGTGCAGGTCCCGCATGTGCGCCGCGTAGACCGGGAACCGGGTGGCCGAGTCGGCGATCTCGGGAAAGTTCTCGATGTTGACCAGGGTCGGCACGAGGACCGTGCCCTGCGCGGCCATGGTGGCGATCGTGTCGTCCGTCAGCCCGGTGCCGTGTTCGAGGCAGTCGATGCCGGCGGCGAGCAGGCCGGGCAGCGCGTCCTCCCCGAACACATGGGCGGTCACGCGCGCTCCCGCGCGGTGGGCCGCGGCGATCGCCTCGACGAGGATCCCGTCCGACCACAGCGGCGCGAGATCGCCGGTGCCGCGGTCGATCCAGTCGCCGATGAGCTTGACCCAGCCGTCCCCCGCGCGGGCCTGGCGAACCACCTCGTCCGGCAGCTGCGATTCGTCTTCGAGGTCGACGGGCAGCCCGCGGATGTAGCGCTTGGGGGCGGCGATGTGCCGTCCCGCGCGCACGATCCGCGGCAGGTCGGCCCGCTCGTCGAGGTGCCGGGTGTCGACCGGGGATCCCGCGTCGCGCAGCAGCAGCACCCCGGCGTCGCGCTCGGTGACGGCCTGCGCGATCAGCCCGTCCGCGTCCTCCGCGCCGCCGCCGAAGCGGATCCCGACGTGGCAGTGGGCGTCGACGAGACCGGGCAGGATCCAGCCGTCGGCGGTGAGCAGCTCGGCCCCGGGGATCGGCTCGCCGGCGAACGTGCCGTCGTCGCCGATCCACAGCTCGATCGGTTCGCCGTCCGGCAGGGACCGTCCGCGCAGGGTGAACGCCACGGCGGACTACTTCTTCGGCAACTTCAGCTGCGAGAGGTCGAAGTTCTCGAGACCGGGCGGCAGCTCGTCGAGGCCCTTCGGCATCTTCGACAGGTCCGGGAACCCGGCGGGCATCCCGCCCATGCCGGGCATGCCGGCGGGCATGCCACCGGGGAATCCGCCCTTGATCTTCGGCGGGGTCGGCCCGCGGCCGCCCTTCTTGCCCTTCTTGCCCTTCTTCGCGCGCTGCGGCTTGCGGGACCCGGGCATGCCCATGCGCCCGGCCATCGCGGCCATCATCTTGCGGGCTTCGAAGAACCGGTCGACGAGCTGGTTGACGTCGGAGACCTTGACGCCGGAGCCGTTGGCGATGCGCAGCCGCCGGGAGGCGTTGATGATCTTCGGGTTGGCGCGTTCCGCCGGCGTCATGCCGCGGATGATCGCCTGGATCCGGTCGAGCTGCTTCTCGTCGACGTTCGCGAGGGCGTCCTTCATCTGTCCCGCACCCGGCAACATGCCGAGCAGGTTCGCGATCGGGCCCATCTTCCGTACGGCCATCATCTGCTCGAGGAAGTCCTCGAGGGTGAGTTCACCGGAGCCGATCTTCGCGGCGGTGGCCTCGGCCTGCTCGGCGTCGAAGACCTGCTCGGCCTGCTCGATGAGGGTGAGCACGTCGCCCATGCCGAGGATGCGGCTGGCCATGCGCTCGGGGTGGAAGACGTCGAAGTCCTCCAGCTTCTCACCGGTCGACGCGAACAGGATCGGCTGACCGGTCAGCTCGCGGACGCTGAGCGCGGCACCGCCGCGGGCGTCGCCGTCGAGCTTGGTGAGCACCACGCCGGTGAAGCCGACACCGGCGCGGAACGCCTCGGCGGTGCTCACGGCGTCCTGGCCGATCATCGCGTCGAGCACGAACAGCGTCTCGTCGGGCTGCACGGCGTCGCGGATGCCGGCGGCCTGGGCCATCAGCTCCTCGTCGATGCCGAGGCGGCCGGCGGTGTCGACGATGACCACGTCGTAGTGCTTGGCGCGGGCCTCGGCGACGCCGTCGCGGGCGACGTTCACCGGGTCGGCGGCGGTGATGCCGAGCGGGTTCTCGCCGCCGCCGATGGAGGTGCCGGGGTGCGGGGCGAACACGGACGCACCGGCGCGTTCACCGACGATCTGCAGCTGGGTGACCGCGCCGGGCCGCTGCAGGTCACAGGCGACCAGCAGCGGGGTGTGGCCCTGGTCCTTGAGCCACTTGGCGAGCTTGCCGGCGAGGGTGGTCTTACCGGAACCCTGCAGGCCGGCGAGCATGATCACCGTGGGCGGGGTCTTGGCGAACTGCAGCCGCCGGGTCTCGCCGCCGAGGATCCCGACGAGCTCCTCGTTGACGATCTTGACGACCTGCTGGGCGGGGTTCAGCGCGCCGTGTACCTCGGCGCCCTTGGCTCGTTCCTTGATCTTGGCGATGAACGAGCGCACCACGGGCAGGGCGACGTCGGCCTCGAGCAGCGCCAGGCGGATCTCCCGGGCGGTCGCGTCGATGTCGGCGTCGGAGAGGCGCCCCTTGCCGCGCAGGTCCTTGAGGGCTCCGGTCAACCTGTCGGAAAGGGATTCGAACACCGAATGCGCTCCTGGGTCTGGCGAAGATGCGGACAGTTCTGCGCTCCAGGGTAGCCGCTCGCGGCACGAGTTCTCGCACGTGCACGAGCGGCCGCCCCGCCCTCAGCCCTTGTCCTCGGGATTCTTCGGCTCCGGAGCGGGCACCACGGCGAGCACCGCCCGCTCGACCCGCTCCCGGTTCTCCCGGGTGTCGGAACCTCCCAGATCGATGCAGAACGCGTCCACGACGGTGCGGCCGAGGGTGGAAACCCGGGCCCAGCGCACGTCGGTGCCGCACCGTTCGAACGCGTCCGCGAGCCGGCACAGCATGCCCAGCCGGTCCTCGGCGCGCAGCTCGAGGATCGCCTGCCCCGGATCCGGGGCGTCGATCCAGATCAGGTGCGGCGGCGCCTGCGCGTAGGTGCCCGGCACGGCCCGCTCCGGGCGTTCGGGCAGCTGCGCCTCCCTCGCCGCCTGCTCCTTCGCGTCGAGCGTGGCGAGCAGGTCGAGGTCCCCGGCGCGGGCCCGGATGAGTTCCTGCCGCAGCAGACCCGCCGGCGGCGGGGCCCCGAACAGCGGCGCGACGGCGAAGCTGTTGACGGCACTACCGGCGTGGCTGCCCACCGAGGCGGACAGCACGCGCAGGCCGTGCAGGGCCAGCACCCCGGCGGCGTCGGACAGCAGGCCCGGCTCGTCGGGCGCGACCACCGTCACCGTGTAGGCGTGCGGGTTCTCGCCGGGTTGGAGCTCGACGTGGATGCCGCCCTGTTCCGCCTGCTCGGCGAGCTGGGGGTCGATCGGGTCCGGTCTCGGCAGCTCCTCCCCCGCCATCACCAGCCGGCAGCGCCGGACCAGCTCCCGGATGAGCGCCGCCTTCCAGTCGCCCCACACCCCCGGGCCCGTCGCGAGCGAGTCCGCCTCGGCGAGGGCGTGCAGCAGCTCGAGCAGCACCGGGTCGCCGTCGATGGCCTCGACGACGGACTCCACCGTGGCGGGGTCGTCGAGGTCACGGCGGGTCGCGGTGTGCGGAAGCAGCAGATGGTGGCGGACCAGCGCGGACAGCACGGCGACGTCGGACGGCCACAGGCCCATCCGGCGGCCGATCTGGGTGGCGAGTTCCGCGCCGACGACGCTGTGGTCGCCGCCGCGACCCTTGCCGATGTCGTGCAGCAACGCCCCGAGCACCAGCAGGTCGGGGCGTGCGACGCGGGTGGTCAGCCCGCCGGCGTACACCGCGGTCTCCACCAGGTGCCGGTCCACCGTCCAGGTGTGCACGGCATCACGCGGGGGCAGATCCCGCACCGCCCCCCATTCGGGGAGCAGCCGGCCCCACAGTCCCGTCCGGTCGAGCGCCTCGATCGGGTCGATCGCGCGGGTTCCCGAGCCGAGCAGCACGAGCAGGTCGTTCAGCGCGGTGCGCGGCCACGGTTCCCGCAGTTCGGGGGCGCTGTCGGCCAGGCGGCCGAGGGTGGACGCGGAGATCGGCAGATCGTGCTGCGCTGCGGCCGCGGCGACCCGCGTGATCAGGCCGGGGTCCTTGCGCGGGTGCGCGTCGCGGGCCAGCGTCACTTCGCCGCCGTGTTCCACCACACCCTCGTCGAGCGGGCGCCGGACGGGGACGCGGCGCAGCCGGGACAGGCCCTTGCGGGGCAGCGAGTTTCCTGCCGTGCGTACCCCGACCTCCACCGAGTAGCTCACGGTCCGGGCCGCCTCGGTCAGCACGCGGGCCAGGTCGAACCGGTCCCCGATGCGCAGGGCGGCGCCGATCTCGTCGGCATCCTGGGCGCGCAGCTGGTCGCGGGCCCGGCCGGCGACGCGGTGCAGCTCGGTGCGAACGTCCAGCAGGCGGCGGTGCGCGGCCGCGAGCCCGCCGCCGGGAACGTCGGGCCCGAGCCCGGGCATGCCGTCGGTGAGCTGCGCGACGGACAGTGCGTTGAGCAGTTGCACGTCCCGCAGCCCGCCGCGGCCGCTCTTGAGGTCGGGTTCGGCCCGGTGCGCGATCTGCCCGCTGCGTTCCCACCGGGCCTCGGTCAGGGCGATGAGCTCCTCGAACCGGCTGCGGATGCCGGTGCGCCACTGCCGCCGCACGCCGCCGATCAGCAGATTGCTCAATTCGAGGTCGCCGGCGATGTGCCGGGCTTCGAGCAGGCCGAGCGCGGCGGTCAGGTCGGACGCGGCGACCTGCAGGGCCTGCGGGACGGTCCGGACGCTGTGGTCGAGCTTGATGTGCGCGTCCCATAGCGGATACCAGAGCCGGTCGGCGACCCGGGACACGACAGCGGGGTCCATGTCGTCGTGCAGCAGGACCAGATCCAGGTCGGAGTAGGGGAGCATCTCGCGGCGGCCGAGGCCGCCGACGGCGACGATGGCGAAGCCGCAGTCGGGCTTGATTCCGAGTTCGGTTCCCTTGGTGACGAGCCAGAACTCGTGGAGATCGACGAGGGCGTGACGGAGGGCGGGGGCGTCGAGCCGGCGGTTGCGGGTGCCGCCGGCGAGCAACTGGGTACGAGCCCGGGCGAGGTCGGTGGCGGCGGTGCCGGATCCGGCCGGCCCCGGAGACACCGGCGGCCCCGATCCCGCCGCGGAGGCAGCGGGACCAGGGCCGCGAGTTCCGGACCCCTTCGGGTCAGAGTGCATCGGCGCCTCGTTCACCGGTGCGCACTCGGACGACCGTTTCGACCGGGGTGACCCACACCTTGCCGTCGCCGATCTTGCCGGTGCGGGAGGCCTCGACGATGGTCTCGACCACCTTGTCGACGGCGGCATCGTCGACGACGACCTCGACGCGGACCTTGGGAACGAAGTCGACGGAGTACTCGGCTCCGCGGTAGACCTCGGTGTGGCCCTTCTGGCGACCGTATCCCTGCACCTCGCTGACGGTCATGCCAAGCACACCCGCCTGCTCGAGGCCTGCCTTGACGTCCTCGAGGGTGAACGGCTTGACAATTGCCGTGATCAGCTTCATATCCTCATCCCTTCCCAGTCTCCAGTGCCCTGATGTCTTCTTATCACTTGAGGGCGGCGGCGAAGTCGTATGCCGACTCCGCATGCTCGGCCTCGTCGATGCCGCGCGCCTCTTCCTCCTCCGACACCCGCCAGCCGAGCGGCTTGAGCGCGAAGGCGACGATCGCGGTGATGATGCCGGTGTAGACCAGGGCGAAGACTGCGATGACGATCTGGATCACGAGCTGCTTGTAGTCGCCGCCGTAGAACAGGCCCGTCTCGGTGCCGAGGAACCCGATCGCGATGGTGCCCCACAGGCCCGCGACGAGGTGCACGCCGACGACGTCGAGCGAGTCGTCGTAGCCGAACTTGTATTTCAGGCCGACCGCCAGGGCGGACAGGACGCCGGCGATCGCGCCGAGCACGATCGAACCGACCGGGCTGAGCGCACCGGCGGCCGGAGTGATGGCGACGAGGCCGGCGACGGCACCCGAGGCGGCACCGAGGCTGGTGCCCTTGCCGTCGCGGATGCGCTCGGTGAGGAGCCAGCCGAGGATCGCGGCGGCCGCGGCGGTGGTGGTGTTGACCCAGGCCAGGCCGGCCACACCGTCGGCGGCGAACGCGGAACCGGCGTTGAAGCCGAACCAGCCGAACCACAGCAGGGCGGCACCGAGCATGACGAACGGCAGGTTGTGCGGACGGAAGGCGGTGCGGCCGAAGCCCGCGCGCTTGCCGATGATCAGCGCCAGGACGAGCGCGGCAATGCCGGCGTTGATGTGCACGACGGTGCCGCCGGCGAAGTCGATGGGCGCCACGGTCGCGACGAGCCCGCCTTCTCCGTCGTCGGAGGTGCCGAAGATCTTGGCGGCGAGGCCGTCCGCGGAGCCGGAGAGCAGGCCGCCGCCCCACACCATGTGGGCGAGGGGGAAGTACGCGAGGGTGACCCAGATTCCGGAGAAGGCCAGCCAGGTGCCGAACTTCACGCGTTCGGAGAGGGCACCGCTGATGAGAGCGGTGGTGATGACCGCGAACGTGACCTGGAAGCCGATGTCGATGATCTGCGGGTAGTCGCCGAGGCCGGGCAGGAACTCACCGGCGTCGTCGTAGATGGCACCCTGCAGACCGAACATCTGGAACGGGTTGGCGAAGATGCCCCCGATGTCCTCGGTGCCGTAGGACATCGACCAGCCCCACAGCACGTAGATCACCGCGATGACCGCCATTGCCCCGAAGGACATCATCATCATGTTCAGGACGGCCTTGGTGCGCGACATGCCGCCGTAGAAGAACGCCAGACCGGGCGTCATCAACAGCACCAGGGACGCCGATATCAGCATCCATGCCGCGTCGCCGGTGTTCACCACTTCCTCCACTGCAACCTCCCTGTTGGCCGCGCCGGTCAGCGCGTCGTCGAGAGAAGAATGCTGTGGTGATGTTTCGGCCGGAGCGCCGCGCTGTTTCGGCGGAGTGAACGCAAATCGGACATGTGTTTCGTTCCTGTTTCGCGGCGCATCCACCGGCGCCGGCGGCCGAACCGGGTCCCTCGCACGGCGTTTCGCGGCGGTGCTCCCGCGAGCCGGGAGGGGGTGGATCGGGACGGATCGCGACCCGAGCCGGGACGGACCCGGCGGGGCCGGGTGGCCAGCGCGGCGAGCTCCCGCAGGAGCCTCTCGTCGCTGCTTCCCCGTCGCCACCCGCCCCGCGGGATCCGTCCGGCACCTGTTTCTACCGAACCGGAGTGGCAGATGGGAACCGAGTGACGATTTGTGACCTTTCCGTGACCAAAACCGGCCACCCGGTCGGAGGCCGGGTGGCCGGTGGTGAGCTGGCGGTGGTGCGGTGGATCAGCCCAGCAGGGCGTCGACGAATGCGCCCGGCTCGAACGGCGCGAGGTCGTCCGCGCCCTCACCGAGACCGACGAGTTTCACGGGGACCCCGAGCTCGTGCTGGACCTGGAAGACGATCCCGCCCTTGGCCGTGCCGTCGAGCTTGGTCAGCACCACGCCGGTGATGTCCACGACCTCGGCGAACACGCGCGCCTGCATCAGGCCGTTCTGCCCGATCGTCGCGTCGAGCACGAGCAGCACCTCGTCGACCGCGGCCTTCTTCTCCACGACCCGCTTGACCTTGCCGAGCTCGTCCATCAGACCGGTCTTGGTGTGCAGCCGGCCGGCGGTGTCGATGAGCACGGCGTCCACACCCTGATCGGTGCCCCTGGCGACGGCGTCGAAGGCGATCGCGGCCGGGTCGCCTCCCTCCTTGCCGCGCACGACCTCGGCGCCGACCCGCTCGGCCCACGTCTGCAACTGGTCGGCGGCGGCCGCACGGAAGGTGTCGGCAGCGCCCAGCAGGACGCGGCGGCCGTCGGCGACGAGGACCCGGGCGAGCTTGCCGGTGGTGGTGGTCTTACCGGTGCCGTTGACCCCGACGACGAGCAGCACCGCCGGGTGATCCTGGTGCGGCAGCGCCCTGATCGACCGGTCCAGCTCCGGGTGCAGCGCCTCGACCAGCACGTCCCGCAGGACGGCCCTGGCCTCGGCCTCGGTGCGCACACTGCGGGCGGCCATCTGCACCCGCAGCCGCTCGACGATCTGGGTGGTGGTGGCGGCACCGAGGTCGGCGATCAGCAGGGTGTCCTCGATCTCCTCCCACGAGTCCTCGTCGAGGTCGCCGCCGCCGAGCAGGCCGAGCAGGCTCTTGCCCACCGCCGACTGCGACCGGGCAAGTCGGCCGCGCAACCGGTCCAGCCGGCCCTCGGTCGGGGCGATCTCCTCGATCGGGGGAACGAGCGGGACAGCCGCTACCTCGGGCTCGGCGGTCGGCGGCGGGGCCACCTCGGGTTCGACGGCGGGTGCCGGCGGAGCTTCCTCGACCGGCGGGACGACCTCGACCGGCGCAACTTCCTCGACCGGCGCAACTTCCTCGACCGGCGGGACGACCTCGGACGGCGCCGGGGCGGTCTCCGGCTCGATGCCCGGGACGGGCTCGACCCTGGGGGCCGGTTCCACGGTGGGGGCGGCGCCGGCCTCCGGGGCCCGCTCGGGCTCCACCCGGGGTTCGACCGTCGGCGCCGGAGCCTCCGACACCTCCTGGGGCAGTGACACGACCTTCGGTTCCGGCACGACCTTCGGTTCCGGCACGACCTTCGGTTCCGGCACCACCGTCGATTCCGGAGCGACCGGCGGTTTGGGGGACGCGGGCGGTTCCGGGACCACCGGCGGTCTCGGAACCGGCCGCTCGACCGGCTGGGGCGGCGCGGTCGCGGTCGCCCCCTGGGTGAAGCTGAAGCCGCCCGCGGCCTTGTAACCGCCGGAACGATCCTTCTGCTCGGCGGTGCCGAGCTGCGGCGTCTGCTCGGCCGTCAGCGACACCCGCCGTCTCCGGTACAGGGTCAGGCCGACGACGAGCGCGACGAGGAGGACGGCAAGTGCCGCCGCGATGGCTATCCAGGCTCCGGTACTCACGCCCCCATACTGTCAGGCGCAACGGCCGCGCTCAGCTCTGGGCGAGAAAGATCCTGACCACGCATCCGCTGCGAGATGACGCGGGTGATGCCGTCGCCGCGCATGCTGACCCCGTACAGGGCGTCGGCGATCTCCATCGTCGGCTTCTGGTGGGTGATGACGATGAGCTGGGACTTCTCCCGAAGCTGCTCGAACAGCCCGATGAGCCGGCGCAGGTTGGTGTCGTCGAGAGCGGCCTCCACCTCGTCCATGACGTAGAACGGGGACGGCCGGGCCCGGAAGATGGCGACGAGCATGGCCACCGCCGTCAGCGACTTCTCGCCGCCGGAGAGCAGCGACAGCCGCTTGACCTTCTTGCCCGGCGGCCGGGCCTCGACCTCGATGCCGGTGGTGAGCATGTCCGACGGATCGGTCAGCACGAGGCGGCCTTCGCCGCCGGGGAAGAGCTTGGCGAACACCTGCTCGAACTCGCGCTCGACGTCCGCGTACGCCTCGGTGAACACCTGCAGGATGCGGGCGTCGACGTCGGCGACCACGCCGAGCAGGTCCTTGCGGGCGTTCTTGACGTCCTCGAGCTGCGTGGCGAGGAAGTTGTACCGCTCCTCGAGCGCGGCGAACTCCTCGAGCGCCAGCGGGTTGACCTTGCCGAGGGTCGTCAGGTCCTTCTCCGCGCGCTTGGCGCGCCGCTCCTGGGTGGCGCGGTCGTACGGCTGCGGCTGCGGCGCGACGACCTGTTCTCCGCGTTCCCGCGCCTGTTCGAACTCGGCGATCTCGAGGTCGGACGGTGGCAGCGGCACCTCGGGGCCGTACTCGGCGACCAGATCGTCGGGCGCGATGGCGTACTGCTCGACGACGGCCTGCTCGAGCTGTTCGATCCGCAGCGCGGCCTGCGCGCGGGCGACCTCGTCCCGGTGCACCGCGTCGGTGAGCTGGGCCCGCTGCGCGGAGAGGTCGCGCACCCGCTCCTTGACCTTGTCGAGCTGTTCGGCCCGCTCGGCGCGCTGACGGGTCAGCTCGTCCCGGTGGGCGGAGGCCGCGGCGACCACCTCGTCCAGGTGGGCCGCGACCCGGGCGCCGGACTCGGCCACGGCCGCGGCGACGGCCGCGGCCTGCTTGCGGGCGCGCTGTGCCCGTTCGGCCCGGGCCCGCGCCTCGCGCTCGGCCTGGGCTGCGCGGCGCAGCGAGTCCGCCTTGCCGCGCAGCGCCTGGGCGCGCTCCTCCGCGGTGCGGGCCGCGAGCCTCGCCTCCATCTCGACGGCCCGGACCTCGGCGAGGGCAGCGGCGGCGACCTCTCGGTCGACTGCCGTCGAGTCGGTGCCCGGATCGGCGCCCGCGTCGCTCTGTTCCTGTTCGGCCAGTCGCAGCCGCTCCTCGAGCTCGACGACCTCGCGGCGGGCCGTGTCACGCTCCGTCTCGGCGTTGGTGCGCTGCGCCGCGAGGCGCTCGGACTCGGCGTGGGCGGCGCGCGCGGCCTGCCCGAGCCGGCCGAGCTGCTCGTACACCGCGGACATCGCGGCGTCGGATTCGTTGAGGGCCGCGAGGGTCTGTTCGGCCACCTCGGCGCGGGCCGCCTGTTCGGCCAGGGCGCCGGCGAGAGCCGCCGAGAGTTCCTCGGAGCGCCGGACCGCGCGGTCGAGGTCGGCGCGGGACGCGTCGATCGCGGCCTGGACCTCGAGGGTGCTCGGCGCGCGCCCGGATCCACCGACGACCCAGCCCGAGCCGGCGAGGTCACCGCTCCGGGTCACTGCCCGCAGTTCGGGGCGCACGTGGCACAGTTCGATCGCGGAGCGCAGGTCGTCCACGACGACGGTGCGCGCCAGCAGCGCGTCGAGTCCGCCGCGCAGTTCCGGCGGGCAGTCGATCACGTCCCGCACCCAGCGCGTCCCGTCGGGCAGGCTCGCCGGCTCGGCCGGCGCGGTGGTGCCCCCGGCGACGAACGCGACCCGGCCCTGGTCGGCGTCCACCAGCGCGGCGACGGCCGCGGCCGCCGCCGGGACCGAATCCGCGGCCAGCGCGTCCGCGGCCGGGCCCATCGCCGCTGCGACGGCGACCTCGTAGCCGGCCTCGACCCGGACGCGTTCCGCGAGGGGACCCGACAATCCCAGGTCGGGGCGGTGCTCGAGAAGCCAGGCGGCGCCGTCCTTGCGTTCGAGACCCATCGCCAGCGCCTCGATGCGCGCCCCGAGGGAGGCGACCTCCTTGCCGGCCGCGCGCTCGGCGTCCTGCAGTTCCTTCAGGCGGGCGTCGGCGAGTCGCAGCGCCTCGAGGGCGCGTTCGTGCTGTGCGTCGGCGTCGATCTCGCCGGCGTCGAGGTCGTCGATGCGGGCCTGGGCCGTCTCGAACTCGGCCTGGGCGGCGACACCGCGCAGCCGGGCCTCTTCGATGGCGACGGTCAGCCGGGCCACCTCCGCGTCGATGGACTCGGCGCGGGTGCGCACGGTGTCGACCTGTCCGGCCAGGCGCGCGAGTCCCTCCCGCCGGTCGGCGACGGCCCGCACTGCGGCCAGGTGCGCCCGCTCGGCGGCCGCGGCGGCCTCCTCCTGGACGGCGAGCTGCTCCTTCGCGGCCTCGAGGGTGCCGTGGGCGACCTCGACGGCCTCGAGGAGTTCGGCCTCCTCTTCGGCGATGCGGTCGGCGCGGGCCTCCATCTCGTCCGGGTCCTGGCCGTCGCGGACCGCCGGGGCGGTGTCGAGGTGGCGGGCGCGTTCCTGGGCGATGCGCACGGTGGCGCCGAGACGTTCGGCGAGCGCGGAGAGCCGGAACCAGGTCTGTGACGCGGCCTCGGCGCCGGGAGTGAGTCGCGCGACCGCCTCCTCGTGGCGTGCGAGTTCGGCGTTGGCGTCGTCGAGCTCGGCGGAGACGTGGTCGAGTCGCTCGCGCAGGACGCGTTCCTGCTCGTCCTGGTCGGCGAACTCGGAGCGCCGGGTCACGAGGTCGTCGGCGGCGAGCCGCAGCCGGGCGTCGCGCAGGTCCGCCTGGATGGTCTGGGCGCGGCGCGCCACCTCGGCCTGGCGGCCGAGCGGCTTGAGCTGCCGGCGCAGCTCGGCGGTGAGGTCGGTCAGGCGCGCGAGGTTGGCCTGCATCGCGTCGAGCTTGCGGACCGCCTTCTCCTTGCGCTTGCGGTGCTTGAGGACTCCGGCGGCTTCCTCGATGAATGCGCGGCGGTCCTCCGGCCGGGACTCGAGGATGGCGGAGAGGCGGCCCTGACCGACGATGACGTGCATCTCGCGGCCGATGCCGGAGTCGGACAGCAGTTCCTGCACGTCCATCAGCCGGCACGAGTTCCCGTTGATCTCGTATTCGCCGGCCCCGTCGCGGAACATCCGCCGGGTGATGGACACCTCGGAGTATTCGATGGGCAGCGCGCCGTCCGAGTTGTCGATGGTGAGGGTGACCTCGGCACGGCCGAGGGGTTGCCGGCCGGCGGTCCCGGCGAAGATGACGTCCTGCATCTTGCCGCCGCGCAGCGCCTTGGCGCCCTGCTCCCCCATCACCCAGGTGAGGGCGTCGACGACGTTGGACTTGCCGGAACCGTTCGGCCCCACGACACACGTGATGCCCGGTTCGAACCGCAGAGTCGTCGCGGACGCGAAAGACTTGAAGCCCTTGAGCGTCAGACCCTTCAAATACATGTGCGAAAACCTTACCGGCGGGCCGTCACCGCTCGACGAAGCCGGTCAGGTCACCGCGCGTCGGCTCCCAGCTCTCCACCACGAGCCGCACCTCTCCCGGGGTCTCGCCCGAGCGCAGCGCGGCGAGGAGTCGTTCGAGGGCGTCGCGGGGGCCCTCGGCGATGACGAGCACGCGCCCGTCGGGATGGTTGGTGGCGTGACCGGCGAGGCCGAGTTCGAGGGCTCGCGACCGCGTCCACCAGCGGAACCCCACACCCTGCACGCGCCCGTGCACCCAGGCGGTGAGCCGGACGGCGTCCGGCGGCGACTGCGTCATGGCTGCTCCCCCGAACTGCGGACCGGACGGACGGCGTGGACGGCGCCGTCGAAGCCGGTGGTGTAGAGGACGTCCGGGTCCCAGCCGGGGCCCTCGCCGAATGCGACCGCGGAGACGAAGGGCACCCCCGTGGCGACCGTGCAGCCGGTGCCGGTGACCGGGTCGACCCGCAGGATCTTCCCGGCCACGTTGAGCGGGACGTACAACGCGCCGTCGGGTCCGACGTCGAGATCGTCGGCGGTCTCGAGGGGCCCGGGCCCGGACGGGTCCAGGGTCCGGACCGGACCGGTGAGGTCGCCGGCGTTCAACGCGTGAATTCGGGTAGTCGGATCGAAAGTCGTAGCCGCATAAACGGTTTCGCCGTCGACCGCGAGTCCGTTGACGGAGCCGAGGTCGGTGCGGATCGTTTCCGGGGCCCCACCCTCGACCGGGACGCGCGTCAGGCCCGGGGGGCTGCCCAGGTTCCGGCTGACGAGGAAGTCCCCGTCGGGCAGGCGGACGAGACCGTTGGGCATGGTCAGACCCGACGCGACGGTGCGCCGCGTCCCGGTGTCGAGGTCGACGGCCTCCAGGGTGCCGTCGGTGCGGCCGAGCAGTCCGGAGACGGTGCCGTTGCCGGTCGTGAAGTACGCCGTGCCGTCGTCGACGACGATGCCGCCGGGCGCCGGGACCTCGGCCACCACGGCGTCGGCCCGTCCCTCGGGCGTGAGCGCCAGCAGCGACCCGCCGCCGGCCGGGGTGGACGCCGAGGCCAGCAGCCGGCCGCGACCGTCGAACGCGAGATTCTCGAGCACGCCGAGCCCGGACGCGACGACGTCCACCCGCCACGGCGCGCAGTCCGCCGGAGCGGGCGCGGCCGTCGCCGGCGCCCCGCCCGCCAGGAACCCCACGGCGAGCGCGAGTCCGGCCGCTGTACGAATCATCCGCCCTCCCTGCCGAGATCCACCGCTCACGCGTCCGGAACGATCTTCAGCGTCACCTCGGTGCCGGCCTCGAGCGTACGGCCGACGGTGCACACCTTGTCGACGGATCGCTCGACGAGCGCGACGAGGCGCTGCTGCGCCTCCTCGTCGAGTTCGCTCAGGTCCAGCGCCATCTCCTCGACGAGGTGCGGGTACACCTCGTTCTCCCGGTCCGCGGCGCCGGAGACACGGATCGTGACGTCGTAGGTGTCGCCGAGCCGGCGCGACAGCGGGAAGTCCGAGCTCATCCCCGAACAGGCCGCCAGCGCGATCTTCAACAGCTCGCCGGGGGTGAAGACACCCTCGACGGTCTCCGACCCGATCAGGACCTCGGCACCTCGGGAGCTGCGGCCCGTGTAGCGGCGGGTGCCGGTGCGCTCGACCCACAGTTCGGTCGTCGGCGTGTCGGAAGTCTGTTCAGCCATGCGGGAGATCCTGCCATGATCACCCGACGGCCAGTTCGCGCAGGATCCCGATGAGCTCGTCCGCGACGACGGGGGTGTCCGCGCTGCTGCGGCGCAGCAGTCCGACGGGTTCGGCGGTGCCCGGGGTCGGTACCGGCAGCCGCACGAGCGTGCCGTCGTCGAGGTCGTCCTGCGGCACTCGCTCGGGTGTCAGCCACACCGCGTCGCCGGCGCGCACCAGCCCGCGCGCGACCGAGACGTCGAGGGTCTCGACGCTGCCGGACGGCAGCCGCAGGCCGTGCCGGGCGAGGAAGCCCTCGGTGTGGTGCCGCGGCACGGTTCCGGCGGTGGCGACGACGAGGGGGTGGTTCAGCACCGCCGGCACCGATACCGGACCCCCGGCCAGCGGATGCCCCGGGCGCACGATCAGGGCCAGCGACTCGGCGTACAGCAGTTCGAACGAGAGCCCTTGCATGGTCTCCGGGTCGGCCATCCGGCCGAGGACGAAGTCGAGCTCGCCGGCGCGCACCGCGCCCAGAAGTGCGGCGTTCGGGGCCGTGCGGATCTGCACGCCGACGTGCGGACGCCGGTCCCGCAGCCGGGTGACCGCACCGGGCAGCAGGGTGCTCGCGACGGTGGGCAGGGCGCCGACCCGCACGGGGGCGACGGCCGGCTGCCCGGTCCCGGAGAGGGCACGGGCGGCGGACGCCAACGCGTCCGTGACCTCGACGGCGTGGCCCAGGAACTCCTCGCCGGCGGGGGTGAGCCGGGCGCCGTGCCGCCCGCGGTCCACCAGGCGCAGGCCGGCCAGGGATTCGAGTTCGTTGAGGGTCTTGGTGACCGCCGGCTGGCTCAGATGCAGCCGGCCGGCGGCCCGGCCGAGGTTGCCCTCCTGGGCGACGGCGACGAAGCACGTGAGGTGGCGCAACCGGATGCGATCCAGGAGCCGCGACGCCCGGTCGACCGGGGGCACGAAACCGCGTTCCATCACTGCAGGTTATGAAATTCGGCCGAAACCGTCAATTTACATGACTCATGCTCACCCATAACGTGGATCACATCCAGTCCGTCGCAGTGCGACAGCCCCCCAGGAGTACCGCCTCATGATCATCGCCGCCCCCGGCGCCGCGTCCGGCGAATTCGTCGAACGCGACCACACTCAGCACCCGCCCGCCCTCACCCCCGGATACCGCACGTCGGTGCTGCGCTCCCCGCGCAATGCCCTGATCGCGCCGCGCAACACGCTCTCGGAGACGACCGGGCCGGTCTTCGACCGTCGCGAGCTGGGCGAGAAGGACAACGACCTCATCCTCAACTTCGCCAAGGACGGCCTGCCGATCGGCGAGCGCCTGATCGTGCACGGCTACGTCCGCGACGAGTTCGGCAACCCGGTGAAGGGCGCCCTGGTCGAGGCGTGGCAGGCCAACGCCGGCGGACGCTACCGCCACAAGAAGGACCGCTACCTCGCGCCGATCGACCCGAACTTCGGCGGTTGCGGCCGCATGATCACCGACGACAACGGCTACTACTTCTTCCGCACCATCAAGCCCGGGCCGTACCCGTGGGCCAACAGCACCAACGCCTGGCGGCCCGCCCACATCCACTTCTCGATCCACGGCACCGGCTGGGCGCAGCGCTTGATCACCCAGATGTACTTCGAGGGCGACCCGCTCATCGAGCGCTGCCCCATCGCGAAGACCATCCCGACGCTGGACCAGCTGCGCAGCCTGATCGCGCAGGAGGATCCCGCCAACAACGCCCCCTTCGACGCGCGTACCTACCGCTTCGACCTCACCCTGCGCGGCCGCCGCGCCACCTTCTTCGACAACGCCAACCTCCCCGGAGCCCCCCGATGAGCCTTTCCCCGCACAGCATGATCGAGCGCCGCCCGGAGACCCCCTCGCAGACCGGCGGCCCGTACGTCCACATCGGGCTCGCACCGCAGCAGGCCGGGTTCGACATCTTCGACAACAACTTCGGCAACGTGCTGACCGCCCCGGAGACGAAGGGCGAGCACATCACCCTCGAGGGCCGCGTCTTCGACGGCACCGGCACGCCCGTGCGCGACGTGCTGATCGAGATCTGGCAGGCCAACGCCGCGGGCAGGTACGCCCACCCCGGCGACACCCAGGACGGACACGCCCAGGACAGGGCGATCGATCCGACCTTCCGCGGCTGGGGCCGCACGGGCGGCGACTTCGACACCGGCGTCTACACCTTCGAGACGATCAAACCGGGACCGGTGCCGGCGAACGTCGGCGGGTTCCAGGCCCCGCACATCCTCATGGTGCTGTTCGCACGGGGCATCAACATCGGCCTGCACACCCGGGTCTACTTCGACGACGAGGCCGACGCCAACGCCGCCGACCCCGTACTCGACGGGATCGAGTGGGAGGTCCGCCGCGACACGCTGATCGCGAAGCGCTCCGAACGCGACGGCAAGGTGGTCTACACCTTCGACGTGCGTCTGCAGGACACCCCGGAAGGCGGGATCGAGACCGTGTTCTTCGACATCTGACCGGGACCCGGTGGCGCGGGGGCGCGCGTTTCGGACGACGGTCGCCTGGGCATCCTTGCGCCGACCACGTCGCAGCGAACGAAGGCCACGGCACTGGACACCGCGATCATCTACGTTTCCGCCGGGCTCGCGCTGCTTCTCGCCGTCACCGTGCCGCGGCTGTTCCACAACCGGGCGATCTCGGCACCCATGATCGTGCTGGTGGCCGGCGCGGTGCTGGGGCTGTTGTTCGACAACGCCGAAGCCCTCACTCCCGGCGGGCACCCGGCCGTGGCGGAGTACCTCAGCGAGGTCTGCGTGATCGTCGCGCTCATGGGCGTGGGCCTCGCGATCGACCGTCCCCTCGGGTGGCGGTCGTGGAAGTCCACCCGGCGGCTGCTGCTGATCGCGATGCCCCTCGGCATCGCGGCCGTCGCGGTGCTGGGCTGGTGGGCCGCGGCCCTCACCCCCGCGGCCGCGGTACTGCTCGGGGCCGCCCTGGCTCCCACCGATCCCGTGCTGGCGTCCGACGTGCAGGTCGAGGGCCCCACGTCCGGGGAGGGTTCCCACCGCGAAGACGACGAAGTGCGGTTCGCGCTCACCTCCGAGGCCGGCCTCAACGATGCGCTGGCGTTCCCGTTCGTCTACCTCGCGCTGTTCCTGTTCACGAAGGGACCGATCGAGGACTGGATCATCTCCTGGGTGCTGTGGGAGCTGCTCGGCAAGATCGTCCTGGGCGCCGTGGTGGGAGGGCTGGCGGGCCATCTCGTCGGGCGGGCGGTGTTCCACTTCCCCGTCGAGCACGTCCGGCTGGCCGACCGGGGCGAACCGATCGTCGCGCTCGCCGCCACGTTCGCGGTGTACGGAATCGCCGAACTGGTCGGCGGCTACGGCTTCCTGGCCGTGTTCGTGTGTGCCGTGGCCATGCGGCGCATCGAACGCGCACACGAGTACCACGCCGAGATGCACAGCCTGATCGAGCAGCTCGAGCACGTCCTCACGCTGGCGGTCCTGCTCCTGCTGGGGGCGGGCCTCACCACCGGCCTGCTCGCCGAGTTGTCGTGGGGGTCGGTTCTCGTCGGCGCCGCCCTGGTCCTCGTGATCCGGCCGGTGGTCGGCTGGGTCTCGCTCCTGGGCTGTGACGAGATGGATGTCCGCGAACGCCGCGTCACGGCCTTCTTCGGCGTGCGCGGGATCGGCTCCGTCTACTACCTCGCGTACGCGGCGGCGGAGCTCGACATCGCGCAGGAGCAGGAGCTGTGGGCCGCCGTCGCCTTCACCGTCGTCCTCTCCGTCCTCGTGCACGGGGTGAGCGCGACGAGGGTGATGCGCATGCTCGACAACGCCCGCGTGAAGGGTCCGCCGTAGGCGCGTCGGGGCGGGCCTCCTCCCGGCTCTTGCCGACGATTGAACACGCGGTTAATATACTGACCATGCGTTCAACGCCGGGTCGCCTCTCGGCAGCCGATCGCCGGGACCTCACGTCCGCGGCGCGCATCCGGGAGGCCGCAATCCTCCGTTTCGCTCGCGACGGCTTCGACGCGAGCCTGCGGACCATCGCCGCGGACGCGGAGGTGAGCGGGGCGTTGATCGTGCACCATTTCGGGTCCAAGAAGGACCTGCGACGTGCGTGCGACGAGTGGGTCCTGGGACAGATCCGCGATTCCAAGCGGACGACCCTCGCCACCGGCGACTCCGGTCCGTGGCTGGCGCAACTCGGGCGGGCCGAGCAGTACGCCCCGCTCGCCGTCTACGTCGCCCGCACCTTCCAGGCCGGCGGCGAAAGCGCGGCGGAGTTCTTCGATCACCTGGTCGACGACGTGGTCGACTACCTCGCAGAGGGCGAACGCAACGGGCTGATCCGGCCCTCCCGGGACAACCGCGCCCGGGCCCGCCTGCTCACCGGCATGAGCGTGGGGTCGATGCTGCTGCAGATGACCCTGCACCCGGAACTCCTGCGGGGCGGGGACTTCACCGGGTTCTTCCGGCACCTGACCGAGACCGTCACCGCACCGGCCCTCGAGCTGTATTCCGAGGGTCTGCTCACCAGCCGCAAGCTGCTCGACGACTACCTGATGTACGTCCCGGACCCGCCGGCGGGCGCCGGGGGCGGCGAATCCGCGGCTCCCCCTTCCTGATCCGGAACCCGCCTACCCCAGGACACAATCATGAACACGATCGTCGAGGTCCACGACCTCACCAAGACGTTCGGCGCCACGACCGCGCTGGACGGTCTCAGCCTGCACGTCGGCCGCGGTGAAGTGGCCGGCTTCCTCGGCCCCAACGGTGCCGGCAAGTCCACGACCATCCGGATCCTGCTCGGGCTTCTGCGCGCCGACGGCGGCTCCGCATCCGTGCTCGGGTTCGATCCGTGGCGCGACGCCGTCGAAGTGCACCGGCACCTCGCGTACGTCCCGGGCGACGTCGACCTGTGGCCGTCGCTCACCGGCGGCGAGGCCATCGACTTCCTGTGCCGCCTGCGGGGAGGGGCCGACCGTGCGCGCCGCACCGAGCTGGTCGAACGCTTCGAACTCGACCCTCGCAAGAAGTGCCGCGCCTATTCCAAGGGCAACCGCCAGAAGGTGGCGCTGATCTCGGCACTCGCCTCGGACGTGGAGCTCCTCGTCCTCGACGAACCGACGTCCGGCCTCGACCCGTTGATGGAACGGGTGTTTCAGGACTGTGTTGCCGAAGCGAAGCAGCGCGGCTCGTCGGTGTTGCTGTCGAGTCACATCCTCGCCGAGGTGGAAAAGCTCTGCGACACCGTGACCATCATCCGGGACGGACGTACCGTGGAATCCGGGTCGCTGGCCCAGCTGCGGCATCTCACCCGGTCGACGATCACGGTCCGCACCGACCTCGACACGTCCGGCCTGGCGCAGGCCGAGGGCGTGCACGCGCTGCGAAACGAGCACGGGCACACCGTGTTCGAGGTCGATAACGCTCACCTCGACGAGGTGGTCCGCCGGCTCGCGGAGTACGGCGTCCGCAGCCTCGAGAGCGCACCGCCGTCGCTCGAGGAGCTGTTCGTGCGCCACTACGGCAGCGATCGACAGATCGCCGGCGTGGGCGGCGTGCGATGAACACCTTCACCGGGACCGCGTCCCTCGTCCGCTTCGACCTGCGCCGGGATCGAATCAAGCTGCCGCTGTGGGTGATCGGCATCTCGGCCCTGGCGGCGTACTTCGTCGCCGCCCTGCAGCTGGCGTATCCGGCCGCCGAGGACCTCCGCGGCGTGGCCGGTTTCGCCGACAACCCGGCAGGGGTGATGATGTCGGGTCCCGGCTACGGCATGGACGACCCCACGCTCGAGGCGTTCGTCGCGAACCAGTACGGGCTGTACCTGCTGGTCGCCGCCGCGTTCATGAACATTCTCCTCGTCGTCCGGCACACACGGGGCGAGGAGGAGAACGGTCGCACCGAACTCGTCCTGGCCGGCGCGGTGGGCCGGCGCGCCCCGCTGACCGCGGCCCTGGCGACCGCAGTCGTCGCGAACGCCGCCCTCGTCGTGGCGGGCAGCGCGGCAATGACGGCCACCGGGGTGGACGCCGGCGGGGCGGTGCTGTTCACGGCCGGGTTCGCGGCGCTGGGGCTGTTCTTCGCCGCGCTCACCGCCCTGGTGTGCCAGGTGCGCGAACACGGGCGCACCGCCACAGGACTGGCCGCAGCGGCGCTGGGAACGGCCTTCGTCGTGCGGGGCGTCGGCGACGTCCTGGAGCGGCACGGCAGCGCGGTGTCCTGGCTGTCCCCCGTCGCCTGGTCGCAGCAGACGCGAGCATTCGTCGATCCGCGATGGGGCCCGCTGGCCCTGTCGTTGGGGTTCGCGGCGGCCGCCGCGGCGGCCGCGTACCGTGTCGTGGACCGTCGCGACCTCGGGGCCGGACTGGTGCCGCCACGGCCGGGCCGGGCCGAGGCGGCACCGGCGCTGGCGAACCCGTTCGCCCTGGCGCTACGGCAGCAGCGCGGCAGCATCGCCGGGTGGGGCGCGGGCCTGGCGCTGATGGGGTCGTTCTACGGCTCCCTGACCGGCTCGATCGCCGAGAGCTTTGCGAACCTGCCCGAGGACATTCTTGCGCTCATGGGTGGTTCGGCCGCGAATCTCGTCGACGGCTTCCTGGGCCTGACCGGATACACGACGGCCTTCCTCGCCTCCTGCTTCGCGATCCTGTCCGTCCGCCGCCTGCGGGGCGAGGAGCAGTCGGGCCGGATCGAGCCCGTTTTGGCGACAGCTACGAGCCGTGCCGGATGGATGGCAGCGGGGCTGTCCGTGACCGCTCTGGGCGTGGTGGCACTCCTCGCACTCGCCGGCGTGGGGACCGGGCTCGGGGCCGCGGCGTCCACCGGGGAGCCGACTCGGGTGCCCGCATCGGTATGGGCGCATCTCGGATACGCCCCCGCCGTCCTCGGCATCGCGGCGATCGGAGCGGCGCTGTTCGGTCTCGCCCCCCGCGCCTTCGATCTGGTCTGGGTGCTGGTCGTCTACGGCTACCTGGTGGGCAGTTTCGGACCGATCCTCGACCTGCCCGACAGCGCCGGCGTCCTCTCCCCGCTGAACCATGTCCGGCAGATGCCGCTCGAACCGTTCGCCGCGGGCTCCTTCGTCGCTCTCGTCGTTCTCACCGCGCTCGTCACGGCGGCAGGGCTGGCCGCGTTCCGGAAGCGCGACGTCGTGAGTACGTGAGAACCCGCCGGGTGGACCGGGCAGTGGCGGCACACCCCTTGATCGCCCGAACTGTTAGTGGCTAACATTATGGGGTGTCCAAGTCCGAGCGGACCCGGCAGCGCATCCAGGCAACGGCGGTGCAGCTGTTCACCGAGGACGGCTACGACGCCGTCACCGTCGACCGGATCGCCTCCGCCGCCGGGGTGTCGCACATGACCTTCTTCCGGTACTTTCCATCCAAAGACGCTGTTCTGCTTGATGATCCCTACGACCCTGTCATTGCGGACGCCGTGGCCGCGCAGCCGGCGGACCGGAGCCCGCTGGAACGGGCGTGCCGGGGGATCCTCGACGCCTGGGCGCTGATTCCCGAGACGGATCTCGGGGACGTGCGCACTCGCCTGCGGATCGTCGCGGCACACCCCCGGCTGCGCGCGCGGATGTGGGAGAACACCCTGCGCACCCAGGAGGCCGTCGCCGCCGCGCTCGCCGAACCGGGGACACGACGACTCGAGGCCGCAGTGGCCGCCGGGGCCTGCATGGGCGCACTCATGGCGGCGCTGACGGACTGGGCAGAAACCGGCGACGAGGCTCTCGGCAACCGGATTGCGTCGGCCCTGCACCAGCTCGCACCGGAGGCCCGTCCCTCACGGCAGCCACGGGAGGTGCCGTGACCGAGGTCGGCGACGTCGTGCTCGAGTGCCGGAACGTGTGCAAACGCTACGGCTCCGCGCCGGTACTCGAGGGCGTCACCACCGAGGTGCGGGCGGGCGAGGTACACGCGTTCGTGGGCCTCAACGGGGCGGGAAAGACGACGTTGATGCGCCTGTTCCTCGGCATGATCGAGCCCGACGACGGAATCGTGCGCGTGCGGGGCCTGGCGCCGTCGACGATGCCGGCGCGGCACTGGACGGGCGTCGGGCACCTGGTCGAAACACCGCTGGCCTATCCCGAACTGACCGTCGCGCAGAACCTGCGCATCGCGGGCCGCCTCGCCGGCCTGTCCGCGGCGGGCGCCACCGCCGCGGCCGACCGGTGGATCGAGGAACTGGTCCTGTCCCGGTGGGCGCGGACCAGCGCACGGAAACTCTCCCTCGGCAACCGGCAGCGGCTGGGTCTGGCCGCGGCGCTGATCGCGGACCCGGATGTGCTGATCCTGGACGAGCCGACCAATGCGCTCGATCCGGCCGGGATCATGCTGCTGCGCACGCTGCTGCAGCGCAGCCGGGAGCGCGGCGCGGCGACGCTGGTGTCCAGCCACCATCTCGACGAGGTCGCCCGCGTGGCCGACCGCATCACAGCCGTCAACGAGGGACGCGTCGTCGGCTCCCTCGACCCGGACGGAATCGATCTCGAGCGGCAGTTCTTCGACCTGGTGTACCGCGACAGCGAGGCGCGACGATGACCACCTCCGAGCAGATCCGGGCCGCGCTGACGGTCGAGTGGGCCAAGTTCCGGCGGGCACGCCCCGTATGGGTCACCCCCGCCCTTCTCACGACGGGGGTGGTGACCATGTGCGTGCTGACCCTGCAGTCCGTGCACGGTGCCAACGCGGTGATGGCGGGTAAGGCGCAGACCATCGTCGGCGACGGCGGCCGAGCGGGACTGTTCGCCGCAGCCGACACCATCGTCTCGGTGGGCGGGCTTCTCGGATTCGGTGTGGTCATCGGCTGGGTCTTCGGCCGCGAGTTCACCGACGGAACGATCACCGGTCTGTGGGCCGCGCCGGTCTCCCGCCCGGCCCTCGCCGCCGCAAAGCTGCTGATCCTGCTGTCGTGGGCGGCCGCCACCAGCCTCGCGCTGGGCGCCGCACTGGCGGTGGTGGCGGGAACGCTCGTCGACGACGAGCCCCTCGACCCGGGGACGCCGGCGCTCGTGGGCAGATTCCTCGCCGTCGCCCTGCTCACCGCGGGGCTCGCATTCCCCTGCGCCTGGGTCGCCACCGTTGCGCGGGGATACCTGCCCGCGGTCGGGACGATCATCGCCGTGGTGGTCGTCGCCCAGATGGCGGTCATGGCCGGAGCGGGCGGCTGGTTCCCGTTCTCGGCTCCGGGCCTGTGGGCGGCGGGACCGCAGGCCGGTTCCGTCACCGGTCCGCAACTCGCGCTCGCCCTCGTCGTTCCTGCCGTCTCGGCGGGCCTGACGCTGTGGTCGTGGCGCCGGCTCGCCCTCGTGCACTAGGACTCCCCAAGGGGCCGAAGTCCCGTCGATCCGGACCGCCCGCACGATAGGGTGATGCCCGGAGTGCCGGGAAGTCTGGTCGGCGAGTGGCGTTCGCATTTCACGACCAGGGAGGGCACCGTGGACCAGGATTCGTTCGCAGGTCGGGTTCCGAGCCGGGTACTCGGCGGATGAGCACATCGAACATCGCGCGACCACGCATGCACAGGTTTCACGATGCCGGCTAGGTGGCGTGCTCGGTTGACGGGCGCCGACGTGCTCACCGAACGCCCGGGCTTCGCGCTGGTGGGCGTCCTGCGGGTCCCGCAGTCGCAGACCAGTCCCGGCCGGGCCATCGTCCGCCGGATCGGCTACGCCCTGATCGCCCTGGCCCTGGTGGTGCTCGTCGTCTACCTGGACCGCGACGGCTACACCGACAACCAGGACGACGAGCTGTCCCTGCTGGACTGCATCTACTACGCGACGGTGTCGCTGTCGACCACCGGCTACGGCGACATCGCTCCGATCACCGAACAGGCTCGCCTGGTCAACATCCTGATCATCACTCCGCTACGGGTCTTCTTCCTCATCGTCCTGGTCGGCACCACGCTCTCGGCTCTGACCGAGAGCTCGCGGCAGGCGTTCCGTATCCAGCAGTGGCGACGCCGGGCGCGCAACCACACGGTCGTCGTGGGTTACGGCACCAAGGGCCGTGCCGCAGTGGACGCGATGCTCGGGGACGGCGTCCCGCCGTCCGAGATCGTGGTCGTCGACACCGACCCACTGATACTCGAGGCCACCGCCGGACAGGGTCTGGTGACGGTGCAGGGCTCGGCCACGAGATCGGACGTGCTGCGCCTGGCCGGGGATCCGCACTGCACCTCGATCGTCGTTGCCGCCGATCGCGACGACACCGCAGTGCTCGTCACCCTCACCGCCCGCGAACTCGCGCCCGCTGCGAAGATCGTCGCCGCCGTTCGCGAGTCCGAAAACACCCACGTCCTCCGCCGGTCCGGGGCCGACACCGTGGTCGTCTCCTCCGAAACCGCCGGGCGGCTGCTGGGCGTCGCGACGGCCACACCCGGCGTGGTGCAGATGGTCGAAGACCTGCTCACCCCCGAGGCCGGGTTCGCCATCACCGAACGGGCGGCCGAGGCCGCCGAGATCGGCGAATCCCCCCGCCACCTGACCGACATCGTGCTCGGGATCGTCCGTGACGGCCGGCGGCTGCACGTCGGATCACCGGAGGCCGCCACCATCGGAGCCGACGACCGACTGCTCTGCATCCGGCGCGTGCCGGACTGATCCCGTTCCTGCCCCCGTCGCGCCCGCAACCGATGCCGGAGGTCGCATCATGGTCCTGCCCGTCGATCCGTCGCCCGTCAATACGCACCACGACCTGTCGGTCCACGAGGTCGTCCTCCTGCACGAGACCGATCCGCATCGCGGCCTCGACGCGGACGAGGCCACCCGCAGGCTGGAACGATTCGGGCCCAACGTGCTGCCGGCGGCCTCGGGCCACGGGTTGCTGCGGCGGATTCTGCGCCAGTTCCACAATCCCCTCATCTATGTGCTGCTGTCCGCAGCGGCGATCACGCTGTGGCTCGACGAATACGTCGACTCGGCCGTCATCCTCGCGGTCGTCCTGGTCAACGCCACCGTCGGCTTCGTCCAGGAGTCCAAGGCCGAAGCGGCGCTCGACGCACTCCGGTCCATGGTGCGCACACAGACACGCGTGATCCGCGGTGGACGCCAGCAGACCCTGCCGTCGGACGACCTCGTACCCGGCGATCTCGTCGTCCTCGAGGCCGGCGACAAGGTTCCCGCAGACCTGCGCCTGATCCGCGTCGCCGAATTGCAGATCGACGAGTCCGCACTGACCGGGGAGTCCGTTCCGGTCGTCAAGGACGAGGTGGTACTGCCGCCTGCCACGCCGGTGGCGGATCGCCGCAACATGGTGCACTCGGGCACGTTGGTGACGGCCGGGGCGGGTGCCGGGGTCACCGTTGCGACCGGCGACCGGACCGAACTCGGGGAGATCCATCGCCTCGTCGGGGCCGCGGACGTGCTGGCCACGCCGCTCACCGCCAAACTGGCCTCGTTCAGCAGGGTTCTGACCGTGGCGATCGTCGTGCTGGCGGCGGCGACCTTCGCGATCGGTCTCGTCCGCGGTCAGGACGCGCCGGAAACGTTCACCGCCGCGGTGGCGCTTGCGGTCGGCGCCATCCCGGAAGGGCTTCCCGCGGTCGTCACCATCACGATGGCCATCGGTGTGGCCCGGATGGCCCGGCGCCGGGCGGTGATCCGCCGGCTGCCCGCCGTCGAGACGCTCGGCAGCACGACCGTCATCTGTTCGGACAAGACCGGAACACTCACCGCGAACCAGATGACGGTGCGCCACCTGTGGACGGTGCACTCCCTGTATTCCGTGACCGGTTCGGGATACGCGCCCGAGGGCGTGGTCCACGATTCCGCCGGCGCCGTGGCCGCACCCGATTCGGACGAGGCCCTGCGGTGGACGATCGTGGCGGGTGCCGGATGCAACGACGCACACCTCGACCGGCGGGACGGGCGGTGGTCCGTCGTCGGTGATCCCACCGAGGCCGCGATGCTCGTCGTCGCGGGCAAGGCCGGCCTGGCACCCGAGGACGTCCGCGCCGGGCACCCCCGCATCGGCACCATCCCCTTCAGTTCCGAACGCCAGTTCATGGCGACGCTGCACGCCGAGCCCCGCACGGGTGAGCGGGTCGTGCTCGCCAAGGGGGCCGTCGAGCGGATCCTCGAACGTTGCCGCTACGGCATGGGTTCCGACGGCAGCCTCCTTCCCCTGGACCGGGACTCGGTCCAGGGGGCCGCCGAGGACCTGGCGCGGCAAGGGCTGCGTGTGCTGGCCACGGCCGTCCGCGCGATCGATGCGGAGGCGGAGTTCGACCTGTCGGTGGTCTCCGGCGAGATGGTGTTCGCCGGCCTGCACGCGATGCTCGACCCGCCCCGGCAGGCCGCCGTGGACGCCGTACGTGCGTGCCACGTCGCCGGCATCGCGGTCAAGATGATCACCGGCGACCATGCGGCCACCGCAGCGGCGATCGCCCGGCAGCTCGGGTTGATCGGCGAGGCCGACGACGGACTCGTGCTCACCGGACAGGATCTCGACGCGATCCCGGCCGAGGAACTCGCGGACGCGGTCGACCGGGCCCGGGTGTTCGCACGGGTCTCCCCCGAACAGAAGCTCCGGTTGGTCGGGGCCCTGCAGGAACGTGGCCACGTCGTCGCCATGACGGGCGACGGCGTCAACGACGCTCCCGCCCTGCGGCAGGCCGACATCGGGGTGGCCATGGGCCACGGTGGAACGGAAGTGGCCAAGGAGGCCGCCGACATGGTGCTCACCGACGACGACTTCGCCACCATCGAGGCCGCCGTGGAGGAGGGCCGCGGCGTCTTCGACAACCTCACGAAGTTCATCGTGTGGGTGCTTCCCACCAGCCTCGGTCAGGGCCTGGTCATCCTCGCCGCGATCGTCTTCGGGACGACCCTGCCGATCCTGCCCACCCAGATCCTGTGGATCAACATGACCACCGCCGTCGCACTGGGTCTCATGCTGGCGTTCGAGCCGAAGGAACCCGACACGATGACCCGGCCCCCACGGGATCCCACGCGGCCGCTGCTGACCGGCGCGCTCGTCACCCGGATCCTGCTGGTGTCCGGCCTCATCGTGGGCGGCGCGTGGTGGCTGTTCGAGTGGGAGCTCGGCATCGGTGCCGACCTCGCCGAGGCACGAACCTCGGCCGTCAACCTCGTCGTGGCGGTGGAGCTGTTCTACCTCTTCAGCTGCCGCTCGCTCACGGCGTCGGTATGGCGGATCGGGTTCTTCGGCAACCGGTGGATCCTCGTCGGGGTGCTCGCCCAGACAGTCGCGCAGCTCGCCATCACCTATGTGCCCGCCATGAACACCCTCTTCCAGACCGCTCCGATCGACGCGCAAGCATGGTTGCGCATCGTCGGCCTCGCCACGCTCGCGGTGCTCGTCGTCGCCGTCGACAAGTCCCTGCGCGCCCGGGCCGCACGAGGGAGCGCGGACCTTCCGGTGGCCGGGACCCTCGCCCCGCCGGACGAGTCGTGAGTAGGTGACCTCTCATGGACCTGCACTCCTTCCCGCTCGTCGCCACGATCCTCGCCCTCGCTGCACTGGCAGGCTTGCTCGCGACCCGGCTGCGGCAGTCACCACGGGTTCCACGGCAAGGTCGCCGTCACCGCCCACGGCAGCCAGGACTCCGAACGGCTCCTCACCGCCGGCGCCGACCTCGTTCTCGACCCGTTCGAACTGGCGGCCACCACGACCGACGCACTGGACCGGCTCGTCGGCATCGCCGACAACAAGCAACCGGACGGTTGACAAGCACGGGTCGCTCGTCGCGGCCGGATCCCACCGGCACCTTGCGCGTTCGGCGACCCACCCGAAGCGCCGCTGCGCCGCGGCGGATGCGCCCTAGAGGACGTGCATCGCCTGCATCGGGGCAAGACGGACCTCGCCGAACGGGTGTGCCCGGCGACCACCGCGTCGGGCGGCCGCCTGACGGAGGCCGGAGGGCGGCTATGGGGCGCGGCTCCGGCCGAACGACGGGCGGGCCGCGGGCCGGACGACGGCAGGGCCCTCATGTAGGTTCCACTGCTCGGTGTCACTTATCGGTGCTTCCGAGCTGCGGGTTCTCAACGGCGTGTCAGTGCCTGATTCGCGTAGGCCGATCCCCGAGCCGTGAGGGACTGGTCTCCGCGGTGCCGTTCTGCTGGGGTCGGGAAGACACCGATCTACGTAGGACGCCCGAATCCGGGAATCTCGAGGCTGTCGGAGAGCCACTGGCAGACTGCCTGCGCGTAGAGGTCGGGCGCCTCGACGGGAAGCAGGTGGCCGACGTCCTCGATGGGGCGGGGTGTCCAGCCCGGCCGTCGGGCGTGCTGCATGAGCGACGTGGGGTCGACAAGGTGATCGTCGCTTCCCCACAGCACGAGTACGGGCATCTGCACGGAATCGAGAGCCTCGTTCGTCGGCTTCTGCGTGATGAACATGGCTTTGACGATCGACGCGAACGCCGTGGCCGTGCCCGCGAGCCGTTCCGGGTGCTCGCGGGCCGCCTCGAGGTCATCGAGCCACAGGTCGACCTGTGCTCGTGAGACACGGCCCCGGTTTCCACCGAGGAGGTCGGTCCGGCCACCGGAGATGGAGCCCGCGTCTTCGATCGCGGTTCGCTTGGCGTCCAGTATGCGCCGGCCCGCCAGTCGCAGCACCAGGCGTGTCGTGGGCGGGCCGGCTGCGACGACGAGACGTCCCAGCGTCTGCCACCCGAATGCCTCGGCTGGTGACGTCCGGCGCCACGGCAGCGCCGGAGCCACCAAGACGACTCCCCGAGTCTTCTCGGGCATCATCGTGGCGGCCAGCGCCGCCACCGGGCCACCCGTCGACCAGCCGTGCAGCAGCACCTGGCTCTCGAGGCGGAGCTGCCGGGCGAAGGCCGCCACGAAGCGAGCGTCCAGGTCCGCGCGTGGCCCATGCCGATACGGATCACCGGTGTGGCCGACAATCGTCCCCGGGAGGTCGACGGAAATCACCGGCCCGAGCCGGCGCAGGGGAGGAACGAGATCGAGCCACATGCTCGCGCTACCGGTCATCGGGGGCACCAGCAGGTGAACCGGCGCGTCGGGAGGCGCGGTCGACGCGGGCTCCGCTCGGACATAGTGCACGGGCACGCCGCACACGCTCGTCGACACGCTGCGCAACCCCGCCCACTGCGGCGACCGGGCGCCCCAGTCGTCGTATCGCACGGTGATCCCTCCCTCTTTCCCAGGGTATTCGGAGGCTGGATGGAGGGCGACGATTTGGACCCGGCAGCGCAACACGTCCATGACCGGGTCGATGCTGCGCGAGTACTACCCGGTCGCGGCGGCTGCTTTCGACGCCTTGGCCGGACGTGATGCCCACGCCGTGCTGTCCGTCGCACCCAGCCCGGAGCAGGGGTTCGCATTCACCGTCACGCGAGTCGAGGCCCTGGTCCGCAGAGTCGGCCGACAGCGATACGTCCGAACTCGCGCCACCGAGATCGTCGCTGCTTGCGCAGTGAGCAACTGCCGGCCCGAGCCGGTGCGGGCGACACCTACGCCGCCGCCGTCTCGGCATTGGTCGCCGTCACTACTGAGATGGCCCGACAGATCGCCGGACTGGAGGAACAGGTGAAGGCGGGTTCTGGTCGACACCCGGGCGCCGAGATCTACCTGAGCCCGCCTGGTCTGGGAGTGGTTCTCGGTGCCTGGGTGCTCGCAGAAATTGGGGATGATCCGGGACGCTGGGCCGATGTCCGAGCCCGGAGGAAACTACTCTGGCATGGCGCCGGTGACCCGAGCCTCCGGCATCAAACGGGTCGTGCTCGCCCGGAACCGACGGTTGGGTGATGCGCTCTATCCGCAGGCCTTCGCTGCACTCAAGGCCTCTGCCGGGCGCCCGCCCCTACTACGGCCGGCACCGTGCCGGCGGCGCCACCCGCCACATCGTGCTTTGACGAACCGCCTCGTCGGCATTCTCCACGGTTGCCCTGCTCATCACACCACCTACGACGAAGAGACCGCACGGACCGACTCACGGCGCACCGCGGCCGCTTGACAGGTTAGAAGCGTCGGACAGCAACACCTCAGTTGAGGCTGCCCCCGGCGGCCAGGAAGTTGTCGATGGCACGTTGGAGCCGGTCGAGTGCGGCGCCGTACGACGTGAAGTCGCCGGTGCGCTGGGCGTCGCGCAGATCAGCCAGGGCGCTGTTCAGTTCGAGGACGGCAGCGGTGAGCTGCTCCGGGGTCGGCTCTGCGGGCGGCGCGGTGGGTGGCGGCACCGTCGCGCCCTCCTCGGGTGGCGGAGCGGTCGCCGCAGGATCGGGGGGTGGCGGGGTCGCGGCGTCGCCGCCGGGCGCCGTCGCCATCCGGCCCGTCCCCGCACCGAAGACCTGGTCGAGGGCCTCGGCGAGGGTGGGTGCGTATCCGACGCGGACGCCGCCGGCGCTGGGTTCGCGATAGCTGACCAGCACTCGCGACAGTTGCGGGAAGGTCGAACCGTCGGCGGTGCTGGTGAGGCGTTCGGTGTACAGGGGCTCGACGTAGAGCACCCCGCCGTCCGCGATCGGCAGCGTCAGCAGATTGCCGTAGTGGATCCGATTGGACCGCTCGAGCAGGGTGCGTTCGGAGGCCACCCGGGTGTCGGAGATCATCGAATTCTGGGTCTGTTGCGGCCCCTGGGTCTGCGTGTCGGTCGGCAGCTGCAGCACCTCCATCCGGCCGTAGCCGTCCGGGTCGGAGTTCACCGAGATGTAGGCGGAGAGGAACTCGCGGTTGAACCCGACCATCGCGCTGGCGAGACGGAAGGACGGTGCCGCGCTCTCCTGGTCACCGACCAGCACGTAGTACGGCGGCTGCGACCCCACGGCCTCGGAGGTCGGGTCGCTGGGGACGGACCAGAACGCGTTGTTGGTGAAGAACTCCCGCGGGTCGTCGACGTGGTACTTGGCGAGCCGGTCCCGTTGAAGACCGAAGAGGTCCTCGGGGTAACGGAAGTGGGAGCGCAATTCCGGGGTGATCGATTCCGGCGGTTGCACGGCGCCGGGAAAGGCCCCCATCCACGCCGCGAGCACCGGGTCGTTCGTGTCCACCTGGTAGAGGGTGACGGTGCCGTCGTAGGCGTCCACGGTGGCCTTGACCGAGTTCCTGATGTAGGAGAGGGGCTCACCCGGAAGCAGCCGGCCGGTATCGCTGACGTGGGCGTCGGGCAACGCGCCGGCCTGGGCGTACGGGTAGTGCGCCAGGGTGGTGTACCCGTCGACGATCCAGACGATCCGTCCGTCCACGACCGCCGGGTACGGATTGCCGTCGGTGCGGAGCCACGGCGCGACCCGTTCCACGCGGGTCTTCGGATCGCGATCGAAGATGATCTTCGAGTCCGCTCCGATGGCGCCGGAGAACAGGATGTTGCGCTCGCCGTACCGGACCGCGAACGCCAGCCGGTTGATCCAGCTTCCGATCGGCACGCCCCCGCTGCCGGTGTAAGTGTACTGCGAGGTATCCGTGTCGTACTCGCGCGGCGCCGCACCGGCGGACCCGCCGACAATCGCGTAGTCCGGGTCCGACGCCGCGATCAGCTCGCCGAAGTAGATGCGCGGCTGCTCGACCGGGATCAGTTGCCGACCGGAGGCCTGGGAAGCGATGTCACTGACCGTGTAGATGGGGTATCCACTGTCGCTGCCGCTTCCGGCCGCGGCTGCGTCCCGGACGGCGGCGTTGACCCGGTTCGCCGGCGCCGCCACGAATCCGTTGCCGTGGGTGTAGACGGTGTGCCGGTTGATCCATTGGGTCTGATTGCCGCTCAGGCTCTTCGGGGACAGTTCTCGGGCGGCGACAATGTAGTCGCCGACCTCCCCGTCGATGGTGTACCGGTCGATGTCCAGTTGCGGAGTGAAACCGTAGAAGTTCTTCAGCTGCTGTTGCTGGGTGAAGGTCCTCGAGAGCACGTTCGGGTCCAGCAGCCGGGCGTTGGCGATCGTGGTGACGTCGGCCGGGATCTCGCGCGGCGGCCGGGTTCCGACCCCGGGATAGTCGAGGTACTCGACGCGATCGGCCTCGATCCCGTACGCCTGCCTGGTCGCGGCGATGTTGCGCTCGATGTACGGGCTCTCGCGATCGGCCGCGTTCGGGCGCACCGAGAACTGCTCCGTGAGGGCCGGGAAGATCCCGCCGACGACGATCGACGACAGGACCAGCAGCGCGGTTGCCATCAACGGCACCCGCAGGTCGTCCAGCAGGATCGAAGCGAAGAACGCTGCCGCGCACAGCACGGCGATCGCCACGAGGATCAGGCGAGCCGGCAGCACCGCGTTGATGTCGGTGAATCCGGCCCCGGTGAACGTCGGTTCCTTCCGGCCGCTCCACAGCAGCTGGTAGCGGTCGAACCAGTACGCGACCGCCTTGAGCGCGACGAAACTCCCGGCGAGCACGGCGATCTGGATTCGGGCGGCGCGCGTCGTCGCACCCGCCGCGCCGGTGGCACCACGACGGTCCCCGGCGCCGGTTGCGAACGGCAGCCGTAGTCCCCCGAAAAGGTAGTGGGTGGCCGTGCAGAGCACGAGTGCCAGGAACAGCGCGAGGAACGCCCACGTCAGCACGAGCCGGTAGAACGGCAGGTCGAAGACGTAGAACCCGACGTCGTACCCGAACTGCGCGTCGACGCTACCGAATGATCCGCCGTGGAGGAACAGCTGCACTCTGGCCCACTGACTCTGTGCGCTCAGGCCGAAGAACAGTCCCAGCAGCAACGGGATACCGATCGCGAACAGTTTCGGGCGCCTCAGCACCACGATTCGGTACCGCTCGATCGGATCGTCCGGGCCGACGGCGAACAACGGTCGCGCTCGGTACGCCCACGCCGTCACCCCGAAGAGCAGACCGGTCACCACCAGCGTGACCGCGGCGAACAGCACCAACCGGGTCACGATGATGGTGCCCCACACTTCCCGGTAGCCGACCTCTCCGAACCAGAGCCAATCGGTGTACACCGCGATCAGCCGGGGTCCGGCGATCAGCAGAGCGAAGAGGACCAGAAGGGCGACGATCGCCCGATGCGCCCGGCGCGGCAGCAACCGCCCTGGTTCGGAGGGATGCACGTCCACCTCCGATCGCCCGCATGCACCGCGGCGGCCGGTGGACGGGGCCGGGTCCACACGATGCGGCCGCGATGTCCGTCCACCCATTCTAGGTGGGGGACATCACTCCGCCCAGGGAATCGCCGACCGGCGCCGATTCCTCCCGCACAGAACTGGGTCGTGCAGGCCCCGCCGGGTTCAGTGCTGGTAGACGTCCGGGATCCCGTCCTGGTCCTCGTCGAGAGACTCGAGCTCCGCGATCCTGCGGTAGGCGCGGTTCCGGGAGCGGAGCACCACCGACGCGGCGAGCGCCGCGGTGAGGGAGCCGACGAGGACCGCAACCTTCACGTGGTCGGCCGCGACGGTGCCGGCGCCGTAGGCGAGGTCTCCGATCAGCAGGGAGACGGTGAAGCCGATGCCGCCGAGCAGCGCGACGCCGAGCACGTCCAGCCAGCTCAGTCCCTCGTCCAGGTGGGCGCGGGTGAACCGGGCCATCAGGTAGGTGACGCCGAAGATCCCGACGACCTTGCCGAGCACGAGGCCCGCGACGACACCGACCGAGATCGGATCGCGGAGCGCCTCACCCAGGCCGTCGAGGCCACCGATCGTCACGCCGGCGGCGAAGAACGCAAAGATCGGGACGGCGACCCCGGCCGACAGCGGCCGGAGCCGATGCTCGAACTGCTCGGCCATGGCCTCCGTGCCGGTGCGCGTCCTGCGGGCGACGGGCACGGTGAAACCGAGCAGAACGCCGGCCACGGTGGCGTGGACACCGGATTCGTGGACCAGGAACCACGTGAGCACCGCCAGCGGCACCAGGAGCCACCAGGCCCGGATGCCGCGCTGCACCGCCACGGCGAACGCGAGCAGCGGGAGCATCGCGAGCCCGAGATATGCCAGGTCGAGCTCATCGGTGTAGAACACCGCGATCACGGTGACGGCGAGCAGGTCGTCGACGACGGCGAGCGTGAGCAGGAAGGTGCGCAGGGCCGCCGGGAGATGCGTCCCGATGACGGCCAGGATGGCCACGGCGAAGGCGATGTCGGTGGCGGTGGGCACCGCCCATCCGGTCAGCGCGTCCGCTCCGCCGCGCAGGTTCACCGCGACGAACACCGCCGCGGGTACCGCCATCCCTCCCACCGCTGCGGTGATCGGCACGGCGGCGCGCCGCAGGTCCCGCAGGTCGCCGGCGACGAACTCACGCTTGAGTTCCAGGCCGACGACGAAGAAGAAGATGGCCAGCAGACCGTCGGCCGCCCACGTCCCGAGTGACAGGTCCAGGTGCAGCGCGGACGGCCCCACCGTGGTGTCGCGGAGGCTGTGGTAGGCGTCGGACCACGGGGTGTTGGCCCAGACCAGGGCCGCGAGCGCGCCGATGAGCAGCAGGACACCACCGACGGTCTCCTTGCGGAGAATCTCGGCCACCCGCTTGGATTCCTCCCACGATCCACGGGAGAGCAACGGCAGGCGGGCGAAGGGTGTCGTCATCGAATGTCCTCGGATGTCGGGCAGCAGTCGTCGTCTGCCGACCAGACTTCCCGGCGCACCGGTTCCACCGTATCCCACCCGGAGCGCGGATCCGAGCCGAGGCAGCCGGGCGGCCCCGTCAGGGCGACGGATCAGGGTGACGGATAGGTGCTGATCGAGACCAGCGTCCCGTCCCCGCCCGAGGACACCGAGATGGAGGCGCCCTTCCCCGGCTTCCTGATCGTGAGACTCGTGCTGTAGGGAGTGACGCTCTCGGAGACCGTCTGCCAGCCCTCCCGGTCCACGAAGTCGAGGTAGAAGGTGCTGACCTGCTCGATCGGGTCGGACGTCGTCAGGACGGCCGAGCCGATCGCCCGGCTGACGAGCGTCGACGGCTGATAGGCCGGGATTCCATCCGTCGCCTCGGTGCCCTGTGCCTCGGTGCCCTGTGCCTCGGTGCCCTGCGTCTCGGTACCCGCCGGCCCGGGCTCGGACTCGGCCGTGCCGGTCGGCGGGGCCGTTTCCCGGGCTGCCTCGGTGGTCGTCTGCGCCGACTCGCTCGGGTACGAGTCGTCGGTGCCGCATCCGACGACCGCGAGTGCCACTACCAGCGCCGCCGCGGCAGCCGGTACGACTCTCCTCGATGTTCGCATGTGCGTCCTCCTCCGCCGTTCCCACTGTGCACGGTCGGCAGGGATCGCGGGACGGATTCACCGCTTCGACGGCCGCGGAAGACGGCCGAAGTCAGGCTCGCCGTGCGCCCCGTGGCGGCGGCTGGCACCGGGGGCAGCTGAACGACGAGCGGTTCATGAATTTCTCCCGCCGCACCGGCGTCCCGCACCGTGGGCACGGCAGGTTCTCCTGGCCGTAGACGTTCAGCGACCGGTCGAAGTATCCGGACTCGCCGTTGACGTTGACATAGAGGGCATCGAACGAGGTACCGCCCTGGGCGAGCGCCTCGCCCATCACGTCGCGGGCCGCGTCGAGCAGCCGCCGCAGGGTCGGCCCCCCGAGCCGGTCGGCCGCGCGGTTGCCGTGCACGCCGGCCCGCCACAGCGATTCGTCGGCGTAGATGTTGCCGATGCCGGACACGACGGTCTGGTCGAGGAGGACGCGCTTGATCTCGGTGTGCTTGCCGCGCAGCACCTTCACCACGGCGGCCGCGTCGAACGCCGGATCCAGGGGGTCGCGGGCGATGTGCGCGACGGGCTCCGGCAGGACGGCACCGTCGACCTCGACGAGCGGGGCGAGGGCCCAGCCTCCGAAGGTGCGCTGGTCCACGAACCGCAGGTCGGCGCCGTTGTCGAGAACGGCGCGGATGCGCAGGTGTTTCTCGTCCGGCACCGCCGGCGGCTGGACCAGCATCTGCCCGCTCATCCCGAGATGGACGACCAGTGCGACGTCGGCGGGTCCCAAGACGAGCCACAGGTATTTGCCGCGACGCTGGACGGCAGCCACGGTCTGCCCGGTCAGCCGCAGCGCGAGATCCCGCGGGCCGGGTTCGTGACGGCGTACCGCACGCGGGTGCAGCACCTGGACGGACTCGATGGTGGCGCCGCGGACGTGCGCGTCGAGGCCGCGGCGGACGACCTCGACCTCGGGCAGTTCGGGCACGTCGGGTCAGTTCTGGTCGGCGGCGGCGCCGGTGGGGGTGGCGTCGCTGTCGGACAGGCTCTGCCAGGCCGCGGCGGCGGCCTTCTGCTCGGCTTCCTTCTTCGTCCGACCCACGCCGACACCGCGGGCGTCGCCCGCGACGATCACCGTCGCGGTGAATTCCTTGTCGTGGTCCGGGCCGGTGGCGGTGATCTCGTACGCCGGCACGCCGACGCCTCGTTCCGCGGTCAGCTCCTGCAGGCTCGTCTTCCAGTCGAGACCGGCGCCGAGCCGCGGACCCCGCTCGAGGAGTTCGGCGAACAGGCGCAGCACGACGGTGCGTGCGACGTCGATACCGTGCTGCAGGTGGACGGCGCCGAGCAGCGACTCCATGCCGTCCGCGAGAATGCTGGGCTTGTCGCGGCCACCGGTGAGTTCCTCACCTTTGCCGAGCAGCAGGTGCGGCCCGAGGCCGCCGTCACCGAGAGACCGCGCGACCTCGGCGAGGGCGTGCATGTTCACCACCGACGCCCGGATCTTCGCGAGTTCACCCTCGGACTTGTCCGGATGCGACAGGTACAGCTTCTCGGTCACGGTGAGGCCGAGGACGGCGTCGCCGAGGAACTCGAGACGCTCGTTGGTCGGCAGGCCACCGTTCTCGTACGCGTAGGAGCGGTGCGTGAGCGCAAGCGTCAGCAGCTCCGGATCCACATCGACACCGAGGGCGGCGAGAAGGGACGCGTGTTCCCCTTCGCCGCCCTCGGATGCGGTGGTCGAATCGCTCGTCACGATGTCTCAGAATTCGAGAACTAGACGGCAGCGGTCACCTGACGGCCGTTGTAGGTGCCGCAGGACGGGCACGCCACGTGCGGCAGCTTCTTCTCGCCGCAGCCGCGGTTCGGGCAGGTGACGAGCGTCGGCGCAGTGGTGTTCCACTGGCTCCGCCGCGACCGGGTGTTCGAACGCGACATTCTGCGCTTGGGGACGGCCACGTCTACTTCTCCTCGTTGTTCTTGCTGTCGGATGCACTGCTGGGTTCTTCGGAGCCTGCGCCGAAAGCGGCTGCCAACCCAGCCCAGCGAGGATCCATTCTCTCATGCCCGTGCCCGGATTCCGCAATCGCCAGGCGAATGCCGCATTCGGGGCACAGTCCCGCACAGTCGTCACTACACAACGGCCGCAGCGGAAGCTCCAGTCCGACGGTGTCGACGATGACCGGCTCGAGGTCGATCGTGTCGTCCACCAGGCGGTAGACCTCGTCCTCGTCGGTGGTCTGCTCCGTGACGCTGTTCGGGTAGGCGAACAGCTCCGTCAGGTACAGCTCCACCGAGTCCTCGAAGGGCTCGAGGCAGCGCGAGCACTCGCCGACTGTATCGGCACGGACGGTCCCGGTGACGAGGACCCCCTCGGACACCGCTTCCAGCCGGAGATCGAGTTCCACATCCGTGCCTTCCTCGATCGCGATCGAGTCGAGTCCGATCCGCAACGGCGCAGGTACCACCGTGTGGACCGTGCGCATGGAGCCCGGACGGCGTCCGAGCGAGCGTACGTCCAGCACGAGACCCGAATCCCGGTCGGGATGCTGGGGGCTGTGACGGCGGGCAGACACGGGAATGCTTCTTCCTCTTTCCAGGTGACGGACGCCGCCCCCACGGGGCGACCGGGCAACCACTCCACGATACGCGACGGACCCGGGCGCGACGAAATCGCCCGGCGCGGGAGCCGGATGCGTCAGCGGCGCCGCTCGGACCGGCGTTCGGCCTCCGTGTAGTCGGGCACACCGGCGCCCGTCCGCAGCTGCTGCCGGCCGCGGCCCACCGACCGCAACGTCGTGCCGAGCACGTCTTCGAACTCGGCGAGCTTGGAATCGACGTACTCGTCGCATTCCGACCGCAGCCGATCCGACTCGGCGTGGGCGGCATCGATGACCCGCGCGGATTCGGCGTGGGCGGCCTGCACGACCTCCGTCTGCGACACCAGACGGGCCTGCTCGGCCTCGCCGTCGGCGACCGACCGCTCGTACGAGGCCTTGCCCGCCTCGATCATGCGGTCGGCCTCCGCCTGCGCGCGGGCCGTCACGGACTCGTACTGCTCCTTGGCGTCGGCGATCGTGTCGTCGGCCTCGGCCTGGGCGTCGCGCAGCAGATCGTCGGCGTGGGCGCGGGCCTCCTGCACCATCCGGTCCGCCTGTGCCTTCGCGTCGGCGAGCATGCGGTCCGCGTCGGCGCGGGCGTTGTCGAGGGTCTCGCGGGCCTCCGCGTCGGCGTCCGCGACGGTCTTGTCGGCCTGGGCCCGCGCGTCGCCGATGAGCTTGTCCCGATGATCCAGGACGTCCTGCGCGTCGTCCAGTTCGGCCGGCAACGCGTCGCGGACGTCGTCGAGCAGGTCCAGTACGTCGCCGCGTGGGACCACGCAGCTCGCGGTCATCGGGACACTGCGTGCTTCCTCGACGATCGCGACCAGCTCGTCGAGTGCCTCGAATACCCGGTACACGCCCCACCCCAATCGTCGTCCCGGCGCGGCCGGTGCGACCGCCGCCGGATGCAAGTCTGCCGCAGGTGCCGCCGGAGTCGCGCATCGCGGACCCGGTGTGTCGGCGATCGAACGGGCAGGGTCAGCCTCGGCCGCTGTGCCGGATGAGCGCTTCGCCGCTGTGCCGGATCAGCGCTTCGCCGCCGTGCCGGATCAGCGCTTCGCCGCTGTGCGCTCCGCGATCCGCGCGAGCAGCCGCTTGTGCACCGTCGCCGGGAGCATGTCGGCGACGTCGCCGCCGTAGGTGGCGACCTCCTTGACGAGAGAGCTCGACAGGTAGCTGTAGGCCGGGTTGGTCGCGACGAACAGGGTGTCGACGCCGGTGAGCTTGTGGTTCATCTGCGCCATCTGCAGCTCGTAGTCGAAGTCGTTGGCGCCGCGCAGGCCCTTGACGATGGCCGTGATGCCGTGGGCGCGTGCATAGTCCACCAGCAGGCCCTGCCAGGAGTCGACGCGCACGTTGCCCAGGTGGGCAGTGGCTTCGGTGAGCATCTCGATGCGCTCGGGAACCGAGAACATTCCCTGCTTGTTGGGGTTGATCACGACGGTCACCGTCACTTCGTCGAACTGCACGGCAGTCCGAGAGATGACGTCGAGGTGGCCGTTGGTCACGGGGTCGAACGAACCGGGGCAGACCGCACTGCTCATGAGTCCGAACCGTAGCAGGTAGCGATCTCGATCCGGGTCTCGCCGTACTTGCGAACGCGGTCCGGTTCGAGGGCCTGCGGCCACACCGTCTCCGGCGAGCGGGAGGAGCGTTCGAGCACCACCACCGACCCCTCCCCCACCCAGCCCCCGTCGACGAGGGCGGTGAGCATCGTGGACACCGCCTGCTCGGTCACCGCGTACGGCGGATCGGCGAGTACGAGGTCGTAGACCCGGTCCGGGGCACCGCCGAGCACGGCGGCGACCGGCGCAGCCCGCAGCACCGCCGGCAGACCGAGTTCGGTGATGTTGCGGCGGATCACGGCGGCGGCCTGCGCGTCGGACTCGACGAGCAAGGCGTGGACGGCGCCCCGGGACAGCGCCTCGAGCCCGAGCGCGCCGGAGCCGGCGTACAGGTCCAGCACCGACGCGCCGTCGAGCTCCATCCGGGCCGTGAGCGAACTGAACAGCGCCTCGCGGACCCGCTCCGAGGTGGGCCGGGTCCCGCGGGGCGGCACCTTCAGGCGCCGCCCCCCGGCCCGGCCGGCCACGATCCGGGTCATCGCACCGTCCCGGAGAACCGTCCGATCACTCCGCGCTCTCCTCGGTGGACACGACGACCAGCAGGTCGCCGCCCTCCACCTGGGACACGCCGGCGAGGGCGACGCGGGTGACGGTGCCGCCACGCGGCGCGGTGATCGCGGCCTCCATCTTCATCGCCTCGATGGTGGCGACGGTGTCACCGGCCGCGACGCGGTCGCCCTCGGCGACGAGGAGGGTCACGGCGCCGGCGAACGGCGCGGCGACGTGCCCGGGGTTGTTGCGGTCGGCCTTCTCCGCGGCCGGAACCTCGCTGGCGACGGACTTGTCGCGCACCGAGACCGGGCGCAGCTGCCCGTTGAGGATGCACATCACGGTCCGGAAGCCGCGCTCGTCCGGCTCGGAGATCGCCTCCAGCCCGATCAGCAGCTCGACACCCTTGTCCAGGCGCACCCGGTGTTCCTCACCGCGGCGCAGACCGTAGAAGAACTGGTTGGCCGACAGCTCCGAGGTGTCGCCGTAGCGGTCCCGGTGCTCGAGGAACGCCTGGGTCGGGCCGGGGAACAGCAGCCGGTTCAAGGTGGCGCGCCGCTCGCTGGAGGTGTCGTCGAGCGCCTTCTCCTCCTCGGAGGTCAGCGGCACCTCGGGCTTGGGGGCGCCGCGGCCCTCGAGGGCCTTGGAGCGGAACGGCTCGGGCCACCCGCCGGGCGGGGTGCCGAGCTCGCCGCGCAGGAATCCGACCACCGAGTCCGGGATGTCGTAGCGGGCCGGGTCGGCCGCGAACTCGTCGCTGGCGACGCCGGAACCCACCAGGTGCAGGGCGAGGTCACCGACCACCTTCGACGACGGAGTGACCTTGACCAGCCGGCCGAGCATCCGGTCGGCCGCGGCGTACTTGGCCTCGACCTCCTCGAACCGGTCGCCCAGACCCAGCGCGATGGCCTGCTGCCGCAGGTTCGACAGCTGCCCGCCGGGGATCTCGTGGGTGTACACCCGGCCCGTCGGGGCGGGCAGGCCCGATTCGAACGGCGCGTACACCTTGCGCAGCGCCTCCCAGTACGGCTCGAGGTCGCACACGGCCTGCAGGTCCAGACCGGTGTCGTACTCCGAGTGCGCGGCCGCGGCGACGATCGCCGACAGCGCGGGCTGGCTGGTGGTGCCGGCCAGCGCGGCGGAGGCGCCGTCGACGGCGTCGGCGCCGGCCTGCCACGCCGCGAGGTACGTCGCGAGCTGACCACCGGGGGTGTCGTGCGTGTGCACGTGCACCGGCAGGTCGAAGTTGCTGCGCAGCGCCGAGACCAGGGTGGCGGCCGCGGGTGCGCGCAGCAGCCCGGCCATGTCCTTGATCGCCAGCACGTGGGCCCCGGCCTCGACGATCTGCTCCGCCAGGCGCAGGTAGTAGTCGAGGGTGTAGAGCGTCTCGCCGGGATCGGAGAGGTCCCCGGTGTAGGACATCGCGACCTCGGCCAGGGCGGTGCCGGTCTCGCGGACCGCGTCGATCGCCGGCCGCATCTGGTCGACGTTGTTCAGCGCGTCGAAGATGCGGAAGATGTCGATGCCGGTGTCGGTGGCCTCCCGCACGAACGCGCGGGTGACCATCTCCGGGTACGGGGTGTAGCCGACCGTGTTGCGGCCGCGCAGCAGCATCTGCAGGTTGATGTTCGGGATCGCCTCCCGCAGCGCCGCCAGACGCTCCCACGGGTCCTCGTGCAGGAACCGCAGCGCGACGTCGTAGGTGGCGCCGCCCCACGCCTCGATCGACAGCAGCTGCGGGGTCATCCGCGCGACGTGCCCGGCGACGGTGAGCAGATCCTTGCTGCGCACGCGCGTCGCGAGCAGCGACTGGTGCGCGTCGCGGAAGGTGGTGTCGGTGACGGCGAGGGCCTTCTGCTCGCGCAGCGCCTTCGCGAAGCCGTCCGGGCCGAGGGCGAGCAGCCGCTGCCGCGAACCCTCCGGCGGGGCGACGTCGAGGTCGATCTTCGGCAGCTTGTCGTGCGGGTACACCGTCGTCGGGCGCTCGCCGTGCGGCTTGTTCACCGTCACGTCGGCGAGGTACTCGACGATCTTCGTGCCGCGGTCGGCGGAGGTCTTGGCGGTCAGCAGCTGCGGCCGCTCGTCGATGAACGACGTGGTGACGTTCCCGGCCCGGAAGTCCGGGTCGTCGAGCACGGCCTGCAGGAAGGGGATGTTCGTCGACACGCCGCGGATGCGGAACTCGGTGACCGCGCGGCGGGCGCGGGCGACGGCCGTGGGCAGGTCGCGGCCGCGGGCCGTGAGCTTGACCAGCATCGAATCGAAGTGGGCGGAGACCTCGGCGCCGACGGAGGTGCCGCCGTCGAGACGGATCCCGGCGCCGCCGGGCGTGCGGTACGCGCTGATGCGCCCGGTGTCGGGCCGGAAGCCGTTGGCCGGATCCTCGGTGGTGATGCGGCACTGCAGCGCCGCCCCGCGGATCGCGACCTTGTCCTGCGACAGGCCCAGGTCGGTCAGCGACTCACCGGAGGCGATGCGCATCTGCGCCTGCACGAGGTCGACGTCGGTGATCTCCTCGGTGACCGTGTGCTCGACCTGGATGCGCGGGTTCATCTCGATGAAGACGTGGTTGCCGCGGGAATCGAGGAGGAACTCGACGGTGCCGGCGCAGCTGTAACCGATCTGCTTCGCGAACGCGACGGCGTCCGCGCAGATCCGCTCGCGCAGCTCGGGGGCGAGGTTCGGTGCCGGGGCCAGCTCGATGACCTTCTGGTGGCGGCGCTGCAGCGAGCAGTCCCGCTCGAACAGATGCATCACATTGCCCTGTCCGTCGGCCAGGATCTGCACCTCGATGTGCCGGGGATCGACCACCGCCTGCTCGAGGAACACCGTGGGATCGCCGAACGCCGCATCCGCCTCCCGGGACGCCGCCTCGATCGCCTCCCGCAGCTGGCCACGCTCGGCCACGCGCCGCATGCCACGCCCGCCGCCGCCGGCGACGGCCTTGACGAAGATCGGGAACTCCATGGACTCGGCAGCCGCGAGCAACTGCTCGAGATCGGCCGACGGCTCCGACGACGCCAGCACCGGCAGACCCGCCGCCTTGGCCGCCGCGATCGCCCGCGCCTTGTTTCCGGTCAGCTCCAGCACGTGCGCCGACGGACCGATGAAGGTGATGCCCTCCGCCGCGCACGCCGCCGCCAGGTCCGGGTTCTCGGACAGGAAACCGTAGCCGGGGTAGACCGCGTCGGCGCCGGCCTTCTTCGCGGCGGCGACGATCTCCGCCACGGACAGGTACGCACGGACCGGATGCCCCTGCTCCCCGATCTGGTAGGCCTCGTCGGCCTTGAGCCGGTGCAGGGAATTGCGGTCCTCGTACGGAAACACCGCGACGGTCCCGGCACCCAGTTCATAGGCGGCGCGGAACGCGCGGATCGCGATCTCGCCTCGGTTGGCGACAAGCACTTTGGAGAACATTGGACGACGGTACCGCGACGTAACACTCCGTTCGGCGTCCGCATCCCAGATCGTGGGACGGATGCACGTCTTTGTCCGACTGAAACGATGCAGGTCGAGGGATCCTTAACGTGCCGGAAACGTCGCGGGTGCGGCGGGCGTCACCTCACAACAGCGCCGCGCCCGGCGTGCGCGGAACGTAACCTCACGACTTCTCGAGATACGCGACCCGTTCGGTGTCGAGCGCGGCCGACACCATGCGGGCCAGACCGGGGTGTTCCTCGAGCCGCGGATCGCGGTCGGTCACGGCGCGGGCGAAGGCCTGCGCGGCCGCGATGACCTCGACGTCGTCGACGAGCGAGAGCATCCGCAGCGTCGAGGTGGTGCCCGACTGGGCGACACCGAGCACATCGCCCTCGCGGCGCTGCTGCAGGTCCAGCTGGGCGAGCGCGAATCCGTCGGTGGTCGCGGCGACGGCCTCGAGGCGGGCCATGGCGGGCGCGCCGGGCTTCGAATCCGACACGAGCAGGCACAGCCCCGGATGCCCGCCCCGGCCCACCCGGCCGCGCAGCTGGTGCAGCTGGCTGACCCCGAACCGGTCGGCGTCCACGATCACCATCACCGTCGCGTTGGGCACATCCACGCCGACCTCGACGACGGTGGTGCACACCAGCACGTCGATGTCCCCGGCGGCGAAGTCGCGCATCACCGCGTCCTTCTCGTCCGCGGGCAGTCGCCCGTGCAGCAACCCGACCCTCAGGTGGGCCAGCGGGCCGCCCGCGAGCTCCTCGAACTGCTGGAGCACCGACTTCGTCTCGGGCGGCTTGCCCTTGCCCCCGCGCCCGCCGGTCGTCTCCGCCTCGTCGAAACCGACCAGGTCGGCGTCCTCGTCGCTGTCGCCGTCGCCGATGCGCGAGCACACCACATACGCCTGCCGGCCCGCCGCGACCTCTTCGCCGATGCGTTCCCACGCGCGCGCCACCCAGCTGGGATGCACCTTCGCCGCCACGACCCGGCTGGTGATGGGCGACCGGCCGCGGGGCAGTTCCCGCAATGTGGACACCTCGAGGTCGCCGAGGACGGTCATCGCGATGGTGCGCGGGATGGGTGTCGCCGTCATGACCAGCACGTGCGGGCTGGCACCGTCGCGGCCGCGGTTGCGCAGCACGTCGCGCTGCTCCACGCCGAACCGGTGCTGTTCGTCGACGACGACGAGGCCGAGGTCGTAGAACTCGACGCCCTGCTGGATCAGCGCGTGGGTGCCGATCACGAGCCCCGAGTCGCCGCTCACGATGTCGAGCAGGGCCTGCCGCTTGCGGACCGCGCTCATCGAGCCCGTCACGAGGGTGACCTTGGTGGCCAGCTCGTGGGCGGCGAGTTCGCCCGCCGCGGCGAGATCGCCGAGCATCTTCGCCAGCGAGCGCGCATGCTGGGCGGCGAGCACCTCGGTCGGCGCGAGCAGTGCGCACTGGTGTCCCGCGTCGATGACCTGCAGCATCGCCCGCAGCGCCACAATCGTCTTGCCCGAGCCGACCTCGCCCTGCAGCAACCGGTTCATCGGGTGCGATCCGGCGAGGTCCGCCGCGATCTCGTCGGCGACCGCGAGCTGCCCGGCGGTCAGTTCGAACGGCAGCCGGCGATCGAACTCGTCGGCGATACCGCCGCTGCGGCGCGGGCACGCCGGGGCCGTGCGCACCGCGACGTCGTGGCGGCGCCGGGCGAGGACGAGCTGCACCGCCGCGGCCTCGTCGAACCGCAGGCGCTCCCGGGCGGCGGTGACGTCGTCCCGGTCGTCGGGCAGGTGGATGCGGCGCAGCGCCTCGTCCAGCCCGATCAGGCCGTGCTCGCCACGCACCCACTCGGGCAGCGGGTCGTCGACGGTCTCGAGCTGATCGAGGATCTGCCGCACGCAGCGCATCACGGTCCACGACTCGACGTCGCGGGTTGCGGGGTACATCGGGATGAGGGCCCGATCGAAGATCGACATGTCGATGCCGCCGTCGCCCTGGGCACTGCGGGCCATGCCGGCGAGCGCGCCGGCGCCGCGCACCCGGGTGGGCCGCGGGGCCGCGCCACCGATCTCGGGGCCGCGAGGCTCGGGCAGGATGATGTAGCTCGGGTGGGCCAGGCTCCACTTGTCGCGGAAGTACTTGACGGTGCCGGAGAACATGCCGCGCACCCCGGGCTTGATGTTGTACTTGACCTTCTGCGGGTTGAAGAAGGTCACGTCGATCTTCTGCCGGTCCGATTCGAGCACGACGGCGAGCCGGGTGCCGGGCCGGCTCTTCATCCGCACCTCGTCGGCCCTGGCCACCCGCGCGATGATCGTCACGTGCTGGCCCTCGACCGGTTGCGAGTCGCCGAGCTCGGCGCCCTGGGTGGCGTACCGGTGGGGATAGTGGCGCAGCAGGTCCTCGACGGTGGTCATGCCGAACGAGTCGGCGAGTGCATCCGCGGTCTTGCGGCCGAGAAGATGATCGAGTCGGTCCGCGAGTGTCGCCACTGCCGTCCTCTCCGCTCCGATCGACGCCGGGGGGCCGGCGTCCGACTGTTCCTGTGCCGGCTACTCCACACCGAGCTGCAGCAGGTCGCTGCGCTGTCCCCCGTGGTACACCAGCACCTCCACCTCGGGGTGGCGGTCGTTGACGTGCCGGGTCAGTCGCTCGGCGAGTCCGTCGGGCGCGTCGAAGCCGACGAGCATCGTCACGAGCTCTCCGCCCGCGGCGAGCACCTTGTCGAGCAGCGACGCTCCCGCCGTCACCAGATCATGCTCGATGACTACGACATCATGACCCGACAGGCCCAGGCTGTGCCCCGGCTCGCACGTTCCCACCCAGGTCAGGGCCCGCTCGTTCGCGATGCGCAGCGAGCCCCACCGGGTCGCGGCGGCCGCTTCGGACATGGCGAAGGCGTCGTCGGCGGCCTCGCGGCCCGGGTCGTGCACCGCAAGCGACGCCAGTCCCTGCACCATCGACGAGCAGGGCAGGAACATCACCTCGCGCCGGTGGTCGCGGGCCGCCGCGCCGACCGCGACGAGTTCCTGGGCGGGCAGCGCACCGTTGGGCAGGACCATCACGTCACGGCTGCCCAGCCGGCGGATCGCGTCGAGCAGGTGCCGGCGGGTGATCGGATCGTCCGCCCGCACGATCGCCGCGCCCTCGGCTTCGAACAGCTCCGCTGCCCCGTCGCCGGCCACGACGGCGAGCACCGAGCGGCTTCCGGCCCCGGAAGCCACCGGGCCGACGCCGATCCGTTGCTGTGCCTCCAGCGCGAAGCACGTGACGGTGACCTGGTGCAGCCGCCCGGCCTCCAGGCCGGCCTCGACGGCAGCGCCCGCGTCGCAGCAGTGCACGTGCACGGACCAGGTGCCGGCGCCGTCGCCGACGACGGCGACCGAGTCCCCGAGGGCGTCGAGGCGGGTACGCAGGGTGTCCATGCGGGCGGTGTCGGAGCCCTCGACGAAGTACATGACCTCGAAGTCCTGATCGCCGCCGTGGTGGGGTTCGTGCCCGTTGTGCCCACCATGCCGGGCGGGAGCGCCGGGCTTCGACGTCGCGATCGGTGCCCGGTCCGGACGCCGGCCCGACACCGTCTCGACGAACGCGTCGAGCAGCAGGAGCAGACCGAGGCCCCCTGCGTCGACGACGCCGGCCTCGGCCAGCACGTCGAGTTGCGCGGTGGTGCGCTGCAGGGCCTCGGCGGCGGCGTCGGCCGCTGCGGTCGCCACCGTCACGAGCGAACCGGAGCGGCCGGCCGCGTGCGCGCCGTCGGCGGCCGCGTGCAGCACGCTGACGATGGTGCCCTCGGCGGGGCAGCTCAGCGCGCGGGTGACGAGGTCTGCGGCGTGCCGCCAGGCGCGCCCGAGTGCGGCGCCGTCGACGACCACGGCCCCGTCGAGGGCGTCGGCCAGGCCCCGCAGCATCTGCGCGAGGAGGACACCGGAGTTGCCGCGGGCGCCGTGGAACGCGCCGCGCGCCAGGGCGCCGACGATCGTGGCGACGTCCTCGGCGTCCGCCGCGGAGGTGTCGAGTTCGGCCGCCGCGGAGCGCAGGGTGACGAGCAGGTTGGTACCGGTGTCGCCGTCGGGGACGGGGAAGACGTTGAGGCTGTTGATCTCGTCGCGGCGCTCGGCGAGCGCCCGCAACCCGAGATCCACCCATCGGCGCAGGGCAGTCCCGTCGACTGCTTCCCCGACCTCGAGCACCTGCTTCCCCCCTTCGCCACCACGCAACCGGTGACGCAAGGGTAGCGGTGCGCCCGTCGGACGGCCGGTTTGGCCATTGCCACCCCCACCCGCTACGCTTGCAGGGTTGCCTCGCACGGATGGCGGACGCCTCCTCGTGTTCGCAGGCCGACGAAGACACGAAAATATCCACTACTCACCAAGGAGTTCGCGACTATGGCTGCCGTCTGCGACGTATGCGCCAAGGGCCCCGGCTTCGGTAAGTCGGTCTCGCACTCGCACCGGCGTACCAACCGTCGTTGGAACCCGAACATCCAGAGCGTGCGCGCTCAGGTTGCCCCGGGCAACACGCGTAAGGTCAACGTGTGCACCTCCTGCCTCAAGGCGGGCAAGGTCGTTCGCGGCTGATCCCCGGTTCGGCATACAGAGGCCCCGGCGTTGCGACGCCGGGGCCTCGTCGTGTTCCGCCATCGTCGCCGTGACCCCGTACCCGCCGGGCGGGGCGACCGGTAGGGTGCCCCGGGTGACCGAATCAGTATTGACCCACGTCCGCCTCGAGGACGGCGTCCTGCGCATCGCCGTGGCGACCGCCGAGCGCGGCACGTCCCTCTCCCCCGCGGGCATGGCCCAGGGCATCGAGGCCCTGCGCACCGCCGGCCCCGAGGTCGGCGCCGTCCTGCTCGTCGGTGAGGGTGCCAACTTCTGCGCGGGCGGCGACGTCCGCGCCTTCGCCTCCGCGCCCGACCGCGGCGAGTTCGTCGGCGACGTCGCACGCCTGTTCCACGACTTCGTCCGCGCCCTCGACGCGGCCCGCGTGCCCGTGGTGGCCGCCGTCCAGGGCTGGGCGGCGGGCGCGGGCATGAGCATCGTGCTGCACGCCGACATCGCGCTCGGGGGCCCCTCGACGAAGCTGCGGCCGGCCTACCCGTCGATCGGGTTCACCCCCGACGGTGGCATGTCGTGGACCCTGCCGCGCATCGTCGGAGTCGCCCGGGCGCGGGAGATCATCCTCACCGACTGTGTCCTGAACGCCGACGAGGCCGTGCGGCTCGGGGTGCTCAGCCGCCTCGTCGCCGACGACGAGGTGCCCGGCGAGGCGATGCGGGTGGCCCGCACCCTCGCGAACGGCCCCACCGCCGCCTACGCCGGGATCCGGCAACTGCTCGCCGATTCGGCGGGGCGGTCGCTGTCCGAGCAGCTCGACGCGGAGGCCGCGGCGATCGCGGCGGCCGCGAACGGCCCGACCGGCATCGAGGGTGTCGACGCGTTCGTCGAGAAGCGGCGCCCCGACTTCGAGTCGATTCGCCGCGGCTGAGCCACGCCCGTTCAGGCCAGGCGCCAGTCCACCGGGTCCCCGCCTTGCTCGGTCAGCAGCGCGTTCGCGCGGCTGAAGGGGCGGGACCCGAAGAACCCGCGGGAGGCCGACAGCGGCGACGGGTGCGCCGACTTCACGGTGGGCACGTCGCCGAGCATCGGTTCGAGGGTGGCCGCGTCGCGGCCCCACAGGATCGCGACGAGCGGCGCGGTGCGGGCGACGAGCGCCCGGATCGCCTGCTCGGTCACGCTCTCCCAGCCCTTGCCCCGATGCGACGCCGGCTGGCCGGGTTGCACCGTCAGGACGCGGTTGAGCAGCAGCACCCCCTGTGCCGACCACGGTGTGAGGTCGCCGTTGGGTGGTGTCGGCAGGCCGAGGTCGTCGCTGTATTCGCGGTAGATGTTGGCCAGGCTGCGCGGCACCGGACGCACCTCCGGCGCGACCGAGAAGCTCAGTCCGACGGCATGACCCGGCGTCGGATACGGATCCTGGCCGACGATGAGCACCTTCACCCGGTCGAACGGCTGGGTGAAGGCCCGCAGCACGTTCGCGCCGGAGGGCAGGTAGCCGCGTCCGGCGGCGTTCTCGGCGCGCAGGAAGTCGCCCATCGCGGCGATGTCGGCGGCAACGGGAGCCAGCGCCCGCGCCCAGCCTTCCTCGACGATCTCCGGCAGGGGTCGTACAGCCATCGGTGGTGCCCGGCCCCTCAGTCGATCCTGCGCAGCGCGCTGCGGTAGTACTCGGCGTTCGCCGCGTACATCTTGGCGTTGGCGTCGACGTGGCCCTCCGGCACCTCGTAACCCTCCCGGATCTTCGCGGGTACGCCGATCGCCATGGACCGCGGCGGCACCTGGAAACGCGGGGCCACGAGCGCGCCGGCCGCGACGATCGCCCCGTCGCCGACGGCGGAGCCGTTGAGCACGAGCGAACCGGACCCGATCAGGCAGCCGTCGCCGATGGTGGAGCCTTCGATGTGGGCGTTGTGGCCGACCACGGTGCCGGCGCCGATGACGGTGGCGTCGACGGCGGTGCAGTGGATGATCGTCCCGTCCTGGATGTTGCTCTCGGCGCCGACGACGATCCGGCCGTAGTCACCGCGCAGGACCGCGGTGGGCCACACCGAGGCGCGGGCGCCGAGGGTGACGTTGCCGATGACCACCGCATCGGGGTGGACCCAGGCGTCGGGATGGATATCGGGCACACGGTCGCCGAGCGCATACACAGCCATGCTGTGAAACCTATCTCGAGAAGCTCTGCCAGCCTCCGGGACCCGGCCGGCCGTGGCCGTCGACGGTGACGCCGCCGCCCTCGCGCACCGTGCCGACGGGCCGCCAGCCCGCCGGCAGCGGCACGTGCGGCGGGAAGCACGCGGCAAGGGCGTGGTCCTCGCCGCCGGTGAGCACCCACTCCCATACGTCGGCCCCGAGTTCCGCGGCGGCGGCCCGCAGCTCGGCGCCGGGTTCGAGCAGCTCGCGCGAGACGTCGATCGCGACGCCGGATGCGGCGGCGATGTGCCCGAGGTCGGCGAGCAGGCCGTCGGAGATGTCGGTCGCGGCGTGGGCGCCGCCGGCCGCCGCCGCGGGTCCCGCGGCGTACGGGGGCGCCGGCACCTGGTGGGCGGCCACCAGGTCCGGGTGGCCGGCGAGGCCGGCGGTGAGCACGGCCAGCCCGGCGGCGGAGCGCCCGGTGGATCCGGCCAGCGCGACGGTGTCGCCGGGCCGGGCCGCAGACCGCAGGAGCGGCGCGCGCCCGTCGAGGTCGCCGAGGACGGTCACCGCGACGATCAGTTGCGACGCCTGCACCAGGTCGCCGCCGACGACGCCGGCGCCGAGCGCCTCCGCGGCCTCGCCGATCCCGGCGGAGACACCGTCGAGCACGTCGACCGGGGTGTCCGGCGGGCAGCCGAGCCCGACGAGGAAGGCGGTGGGGCGCGCGCCCATCGCGGCGACGTCGGCGCCGTTCTGGGCGACGGCCTTGCGCCCGACGTCGCGGGGGGTGGACCAGTCGAGCCGGAAGTGCCGACCCTCGACGAGCATGTCCGTGGAGACGGCGACGCGCCCGTCGGCGGCGGCGACGAGGGCCGCGTCGTGGCCCGGTCCGACGAGCGTGGTGGCGGGCTGGCGACGCCCGGCGACCGCACGGTCGATCACGGGGAACTCGCCGAGGTCGGCGACGGTGGGGCCGGTGCGGTCGGGCGCGGTGATGCGGTCCTCCCGTTCGTGGGTCGGTGGGGTGCGGGCGTCGGTGGTCACGGTAGTTTCGACCACGCTACCGTCCCCGCAAATTCGAGAGATTATGACCGAGCCGACAGTCTCCCCCGACCCCGACCCCGACCCCGCCCCCGCCGGCGACGCCGAACACCACCGCAGTCCCGCCCTGATCGCCACGGCCGTCGCGCTGCCGGTGGCGTTGCTGATCGGCATCGTGGTGGCGGCGGTGCTGGCGAACCGCACCCCGGAGCTGGCGCCCGTAGCACTGGGGCCGGTGGTGGCGCCGCAGGCCAAGTCCCCGGAGTGCGCGGCGCTGCTGGGGGCGCTGCCCGAGGAGGTCGGCGACCTCCGCCGCGCGGAGCTGGCCGACCCGGCCCCGGTGGGGGCCGCGGCCTGGCAGCCCGTCGAGGGCGAGCCGGTGGTGCTGCGGTGCGGGCTCGAGCGACCGGCGGAGTTCGATCAGGCGGCGGCGCTGCAGGTGGTCGACGGCGTCCAGTGGTTCGAGGTGTCCGGCGCCGCGGAGGGCATCGATGCGAGCACGTGGTTCGTCGTGGACCGCCCGGTGTACGTGGCGCTGACAGTGCCGAACGGCTCGGGTCCGACTCCGCTGCAGACGATATCGGCGGCGGTCACGCAGTCGCTCCCGCAACAGCCGATCGACCCCGCGCCGGTCGCCGGCGGCTGACGGCGCCGGCCCCTCGGAACCTACTGTGCCAGCATGGATCCCGACTCCAAGAAACGCTGGTGGAAGGACAGGGACTCGCCGAGCAGGTGCGGGGTGTGCCCGGCGTCGGGCACGGCCTCGGCCCGGTCGACGTAGTCGTGCAGCATGTCCCGGTAGTCCGGATGGGCGCAGTTGTCGACGACGACCCGGGAGCGGCGCCGCGGCGACAATCCGCGCAGGTCCGCAAGTCCCTGCTCGGTGACGAGGACCTGCACGTCGTGCTCGGTGTGGTCCACGTGCGGCACCATCGGCACGATCGACGAGATGCTGCCGCCCTTCGCGGTGGAGGGGCTCAGGAACATCGACAGGTAGCCGTTGCGGGCGAAGTCGCCGGATCCGCCGATCCCGTTCATGATCTTGGTGCCCATGACGTGGGTGGAGTTGACGTTGCCGTAGATGTCGGCCTCGAGCATGCCGTTCATCGCGATGATGCCGAGGCGGCGCACGATCTCGGGGTGGTTGCTGATCTCCTGAGGGCGCAGCACGATGTGCTCGCGGTAGAAGTCGATGTTCGACACCAGCTCGTCGATTCCGGCCTCGCTCAGCGCCAGCGACGTGGCGGACGCGAAGCGGACCGTGCCGTGCTTGATCAGGTGCAGCATCCCGTCCTGGATGACCTCGGAGTAGCAGGTCAGACCCTTGTGGGGACCGGCATCGAGACCCTGGAGGACGGCGTTGGCCACGTTGCCGATGCCGGACTGCAGCGGCAGGAGCGTGTCCGCGGGCAGCCGGCCGCGGGAGATCTCGTGCTCGAAGAAGTCGAGCACGTGCGCGGCGATCGCCTGGCTCACCGCGTCCGGCGGGGTCAGCGGGCTGGCGCTGTCGCGGGCGTGGGTCTCGACGACGGCGACGACCTTGTCCGGGTCGACGCGGAACGTGCTCTGGCCGATGCGGTCCTCGACGTCCGTGAGCATGATCGGCTTGCGGTGCGGCGGCAGCGCGGTGCCGTAGTACACGTCGTGGATGCCCGTCATCGCGGCCGGAATCCACGAGTTGACCTCGAGGATCACCTTCTCGGCGACGTCGAGCCAGGTCTTGTTGTTGCCGATCGACGCGGACGGGATCAGCTCACCGGTCTCGGTGACGCCGGAGACCTCGACGACCGCGACATCGACGTGCCCGTAGTAGCCCTCCCAGACCTGCTGGGCGACGTGGGACAGGTGGATGTCCACGTAGTCCATGCGGCCGTTGTTGATGTTGCGGCGGGCGGTGGGCTCGGCCTGGTACGGCATCCGCAGGGAGATGCCGGCCACCTCCGACAGCATCCGCTCGGTCTCGGCGGAGACCGACGCGCCCGTGAGGAGGTTGACCGTGAAGTCGGTGCCGGCGGCGCGCGCGGCCCCGATGCGTTCCGCGAGCGCCGGGGTGATCGCCTTCGGCGTGCCGGCACTGGCGAAACCGCTGATGGCGACGGTGTGGCCGGGCTGGATCCAGCGGACGGCTTCCTCCGCCGACACGACCTTCTGCCGGAACGCCGGATGGTCGATTCGGCTCGGAGAGGAGTCGGATGCGGGGCGGAGGAACTGCGTCTGCATAACGAACAGGGTACGAGCACGTCCGGCGGCCGACGACGCCTCCGTCACAGCGGCGGACCGGATGGGGCGCGGACCACTCACCCCGCCGCGTGCCGCACCCACGGCCCCCGGCCGAACGAACCGCCGTCCCACCGGTCCTCGAAAGCAACTGTCTCGCAGTCGGTTCGATTGCAACGAGCGCAGCGGCTCCGGGTCGGGGCGACCGTGGCGCCGACGACTCCGGCGCGACCGACGTGCCGCGCCGCCGCCGGGCCGGGCGGCGGCGGCCCGACGGGACCGACGGGTCGTTCGCCGATGGAACGACCCCGTTCGTCGCGCAACACGGCACGTTCGTCCCCGAAGCGAACGCCACGGCCGGCGCGGACGCCCCTCGCGGCGGCGCGGCGGTGTCGCCCTCGTCCGGCACGGACGGTGTCGCCCTCGTCCGGCACGGACGGTGTCGCCCTCGTCCGGCACGATAGGTCCCATGAGCACCGCCACCACGGATCTGCGCGACGAAGCCGAACGACTGCTCCGCGACCTCGCGGGACCCGGCGCCCGGTTGCGGGAGGACCAGTGGAGCGCCATCGAGGCACTGGTGGTGCATCGCCGGCGAGCGCTGGTCGTGCAGCGCACGGGCTGGGGCAAGTCGGCCGTCTACTTCATCTCCGCCAAGCTGCTCCGCGCCCACGGGCACGGGCCGACCGTGATCGTCTCCCCGCTCCTGGCCCTGATGCGCAACCAGGTCGAGTCGGCGCAGCGCGCGGGCGTCCGCGCGGCCACGATCAATTCCGGCAACGTCACCGAGTGGGAGGAGATCCACCGGCAGGTCGCCGAGGGCGCGGTGGACGTCCTGCTCGTCAGCCCGGAGCGGCTCAACAACCCGGACTTCCGCGACCAGGTGCTGCCGGCGCTCGCCCGCGACGCCGGACTGGTGGTGGTCGACGAGGCGCACTGCGTCTCGGACTGGGGACACGACTTCCGGCCGGACTACCGGCGCATCCGCACCCTCGTCACCGAAATCGGCGAGGGCATTCCGGTGCTCGCGACCACCGCGACCGCGAACGACCGGGTCGTGGCGGACGTGGCCGCGCAGCTCGGCGTCGGGGAGGGCACGGGCGAGACCCTGGTGCTGCGCGGTGGTCTCGACCGGCCGTCGCTGCACCTGTCGGTGCTGCGGATCGACGAGCCCGCGCGCCGGGCGGCGTGGCTCGCCCAGCACCTCGACGAGCTGCCCGGTTCCGGGATCGTCTACACCCTCACCGTGTCGGCCGCGCACGACCTGGCCGCGCTGCTCTCCGAGCACGGTCACACCGTCGCGGCATACACGGGGCAGTCCGATCCGGCCGAGCGGGAGCAGCTGGAGGCGGACCTCCTCGCCAACCGGGTCAAGGCCCTGATCGCCACCTCGGCCCTGGGCATGGGTTTCGACAAGCCGGACCTCGGGTTCGTGGTGCACCTGGGAGCACCGTCCTCACCCATCTCCTACTACCAGCAGGTCGGTCGCGCGGGCCGTGCGACCGAGCGGGCGGAGGTGATCCTGCTTCCGGGCCCCGAGGACCGGCAGATCTGGAGCTGGTTCGCGTCGGTGGCCTTCCCGGGTGAGGAGGTGGTGCGGCGGGTGATCGAGGTGCTCGAGCCGGAGCGGCCGCAGTCCACGCAGGCCCTCGAGCCGTTGGTCGACCTCAACCGGTCCCGGCTGGAGATGGTGCTCAAGGTGCTCGACGTGGACGGTGCGGTACGCCGGGTGAAGGGCGGCTGGATCGCCACCGGCGTGCCCTGGGAGTACGACGCCGCCCGGTACGCGACGCTCGAGCGGGCCCGCGAGGCCGAGCAGGAGGCGATGCTCGAGTACGAGCGGACCACCCGGTGCCGGATGGTGTTCCTGCGCACCCAGCTCGACGATCCCGACCTGACGTCCGACACCCCGGGCTGCGGGCGGTGCGACAACTGCTGCGGGGCGCGGTGGCCGGCGGACGTCGACGACACCGAGCTGGGCCGGGTGCGGGCCCGGCTGGACCGGCCGGGGGTGGACCTGCCGCCGCGGCGGCAGTGGCCGACGGGAATGGCCAAACTCGGCGTGGCATTGTCCGGGAAGATCACCGACGGGCCCGAGCCGGGCCGGGTACTCGGCCGGCTGTCGGACCTCGGATGGGGTCCGCGGCTGCGGGCGCTGCTGGACGGCCCCGACGCGCCGGTGCCCGACGCGGTGGTGCAGGCCGCCGTGGCGGTGCTCAAGGCGTGGGACTGGTCGGATCGCCCGACCGCGGTGATGGCCGTGGAGTCGGCGACCCATCCTCGCCTGGTCGGTTCCCTCGCGGCGCGGCTGGCGCAGCTCGGCCGGCTCGAGGATCTCGGCGTGCTGCGTGCCCGGCCCGGCCGGCCCCCGGTGACGGCAGCGAACTCGGCGTACCGGATCGCCGGCCTCGTGGACGCGTGGGAGAGCCCCGACCTCAGCGGAACCCGGGGGCCGATCCTGCTCGTCGACGCGGTCACCGACACCGGCTGGACGATGACGATGGCGGCGCGGACCCTGATCCGGGCCGGGGCCTCCGCGGTGCTGCCGCTGGCGCTGGCGAGCCCGAAATAATCGCCGCGCTCGGCCCGGGCGCTACACGAAGTGACTCTTCTCACATGGGTGTCTCACCTGCGCGGAGCCGGGGTACCCGGCGACGGATCCCGACAAGGCGGGTGAATCCCGCCCACGAAGTTGTTAGGTTCGAGACCGCTTATGACGCCTGTGACGCAGAGAAGTACCCCGCCCCGTACGCCCGCCGAAACGGCGAGCGCGCCGACCGAGCCGAATTTCCGCGCACCGCGTATTTCCGACGGAATTCGCATGTGGCAGATCGCGCGTGATTCGAAAGTGCTCGACGTCAATTCCAGTTATGCATACGTGCTCTGGTGCCGCGATTTCGCGGCGACCTCGGTCGTCGCCACCGGCGGGGACGACGAGGCGGTGGGTTTCGTCAGCGGCTACCGCCGTCCCGAGTCGCCGAACACGCTGTTCGTCTGGCAGGTGGCCGTCGACCAGGCCCAACGCGGCCGCGGCATCGCCGGCCGGATGCTCGACAGCCTGTGGGACCGGCTCGCCGACACCGGCGTGAACCGGCTCGAGACGACCGTCAGCCCGGACAACGAGGCGTCCATCGCGCTGTTCACCGCGCTCGCCCGGCGACGCGGACTGCGCATCACCCGGAGCGAATTGTTCACCCCTTCGGATTTTCCCGATTCCCACATGGCCGAGGATCTCTACACGATCGGCGAATGAATACACGACCGGCGAAAGCGAATTCGCCGCAGGAGGACGACGAATGACCATCCTGGAGCACCCCGAAACCCCCGCCAAGCACAGCGTTTTCGATTACCTCGAATCCGAGGTGCGCAGCTACAGCCGCGGCTGGCCGACCGTGTTCGAAACGGCGTCCGGATCGTGGCTCCGCGACGAGAACGGCAAGGACTACCTCGACTTCTTCGCCGGCGCGGGAGCCCTCAACTACGGGCACAACAACCCGGTCCTGAAGACCGCGCTCGTGGACTACATCATGGGTGACGGCATCACCCACGGCCTCGACATGTCCACCGTCGCCAAGCGGGAACTGCTCGAGTCGTTCGAGAGCCACATCCTGGCCCCCCGCGGCCTCGACTACAAGGTCCAGTTCCCCGGCCCGACGGGCACCAACTCGGTCGAGGCGGCGCTCAAGCTCGCCCGCAAGGTCACCGGCCGCGAGTCGATCATCAACTTCACCAACGCATTCCACGGGATGACCCTGGGTGCGCTGTCGGTGACGGGCAACTCCATGAAGCGGGCCGGGGCCGGTGTGCCGCTGGTGCACGCCACCCCGATGCCGTTCGACAACTACTTCGACGGCGTCACCGAGGACTTCCACTGGTTCTCCCGCGTGCTCGACGACTCCGGCAGCGGTCTGAACCGCCCGGCGGCGGTGATCGTGGAGACCGTGCAGGGCGAGGGCGGCGTGAACGTCGCCCGCCCCGAGTGGCTGCGTGCCCTCGCGGATCTGTGCGCCGAGCGCGACATCCTGCTCATCGTCGACGACGTGCAGATGGGCTGCGGCCGCACCGGCCCGTTCTTCTCGTTCGAGGTCGCCGGGATCACCCCGGACATCGTGACCCTGTCGAAGTCGATCGGCGGGTACGGCCTGCCGCTGGCGCTCACGCTGTTCAAGCGCGACCTCGATGTGTGGGGCCCGGGCGAGCACAACGGCACGTTCCGCGGCAACAACCCGGCGTTCGTCACCGCGGCGAGGGCGCTGCAGCACTACTGGGCCGACGACCACCTCGAGCGCGAGACGCTGCGCAAGGGCGAGCGGATCCGGCAGACCTTCATGAACCTGTCCGACATGTTCGACGGCGTCTCCACCCGCGGTCGCGGCATGGTTCAGGGCCTGGTCTTCGACGAGCCGAACGACGCACAGAAGGTGTGCGCCCTCGCGTTCGAGCAGGGCCTGCTCGCGGAGACCTCCGGCCCCTCCGACGAGGTCGTCAAGCTGCTTCCGCCGCTGACGATCAGCGACGACGAGCTCGAGCACGGTCTGAACATCCTGTGCGAGGCCACCTCGGTGGTCCGGGCCTGACCCCCGGCCGCCGTCGACCCATGCACGAGAAGACAAGCTTCCGAAGGACTTACGTATGATCGTCCGTACCACCGAGGAAATCACCGGCACCGAGCGCGACATCACGTCGGACAACGGCAACTGGCGCAGCAAGCGCATCGTGCTCGGCGGCGACAAGGTCGGGTTCTCGTTCCACGAGACCACGATCGAGGCCGGCACCGTCAACGAGTTCCACTACGCGAACCACATCGAGGCGGTGTGGCTCATCGAGGGCACCGGCACCCTCACCGACCTCGAGACCGGCACCGTGTACCCGCTCGCACCCGGCACGATGTACCTGCTCAACGGCCATGAGCGGCACCGCGTCGAGCCGGACACCCGGATGCGCATGTTCTGCGTGTTCAACCCGCCGGTCACCGGCCGGGAAGTCCACGACGAGAACGGCGTGTACCCCCTCGTCGAGGTCGTCTGAGTGCCCGCAGCGAGTGACCGGCCGGGCGTTCGCGCCTAGAGTCGGAGCCATGACCTACGAGCGACAGCCGCGCATCGCCGTCGGCCCCGCCCCGGACATCGTGTTCGACCGGGCGATCGGGGCCGGCGGCGGTCGCGTGTGCGGGTTCGACGACCGCCCGGACGCGGTGGTCTGGACCGCCGGACCGGACGAGTTCCCCGCGGTGCTGCCGGCGTCGGTGCGGTGGGTTCAGCTGCCCGCCGCCGGCGTGGAGGACTGGTTCGACGCCGGCGTCATCCGCGCTCACCCCCAGGTGACGTGGACGTCGGCCGCCGGGGCGTTCGCCGCGACGGTCGCCGAACACGCGCTCATGCTGCTGCTCGCCGGCGTGCGGGCGCTGCCCGACCACCTGGCGGCCACGTCGTGGACGCCGAGCGTGTTCTACCCCCAGCTGGGCACCCTGCGCGGCGCCACCGTCGGGATCATCGGCGCGGGTGGCATCGGCCGGGCCCTGATCCCCATGCTCGGTTCGCTCGGCGCCCAGGCGCTCGCGGTCACCCGCAGCGGCCGCCCCGTCCCGGGCGCCGTGGAGACGGTCCCCGTCGCACGGATCGACGAAGTATGGCCCCGCGCAGACCATTTCGTGATCGCCGCCCCCGCCACGGCCGAGACCGAGCAACTGGTGGGCGCCGACGAGCTGGCCGCGATGAAGCCGACCGCCTGGGTGATCAACGTTGCCCGCGGCAGCCTCGTCGACACCGACGCGCTGGTGGACGCCCTGAGCCGCCGCGTCATCGCGGGCGCGGGCCTGGACGTCACGGACCCGGAACCGCTGCCGGACGGGCACCCGCTGTGGTCGCTGCGCAACGCCATGATCACCCCGCACGACTCCAATCCCCCGGCGCTGCGCATCCCCGCGTTCGCCGAGCACGTGACCGAGAACGTCACGCGCTTCGCGACCGGCCTCGATCTCGCCGCGGTCGTCGACCCGAGCGCCGGGTACTGACACGCCGCTACCCTGGACGGGGTGATCGAACCGCTGCACCACCTGCTCGACGGCCGGCGGTTGTGCGTGCTCACCGGCGCGGGCATCTCGACCGACTCCGGCATCCCGGACTACCGCAGTCCCGGCGCGCCACCCCGCAACCCGATGACCTATCAGCAGTTCGTCGGGGATCCGGAATTCCGGCGCCGCTACTGGGCGCGCAACCATGTCGGGTGGCGGCACATGGACTCCGCACGGCCGAACGCCGGGCACCGCGCCCTCGCCGCGCTCGAACGCCGCGGCACCGTCCTGGGCGTCCTGACCCAGAACGTGGACCTGCTGCACACCAAGGCCGGGAGCCGGCGGGTGATCGACCTGCACGGCTGCTACGCGCAGGTGCGCTGCCTGGCGTGCGACCTCCGGATCTCGCGCTTCACCCTCGCCGAGCGGCTCACCGCCGCCAATCCGGGCTTCCTCGAACGGGTTCGGGGGACGACGGGTCTCGAGGTGGCGCCGGACGCCGACGCGGTCGTCGACGACACCGGCAGCTTCCGCATGGTGGACTGCGAGCGGTGCGGGGGGATGCTCAAGCCGGACATCGTCTACTTCGGTGAATCGGTGCCACGCGAGCGCGTGGAGCGCGCCTTCGCGCTCGTCGACGAGGCGGATGCCCTGCTCGTGGTCGGCAGTTCCCTGACGGTGATGTCCGGGTTGCGGTTCGTGCGGCACGCCGCCAAGCGCCGCATGCCGGTGGCCGTGGTCAACCGTGGCGTCACGCGCGGCGATCCCCTCGCCACCGTGAAGGTCGACGCGGGCTGCTCGGAGGTGCTCACGGCCCTGGTCACCGCGGCACCGGCGGCCACCTCCGGCCGGTGACCGCCCGCGCCTACAGCGTCACGAGATCGTCCGCGTGCACCACCGGCCGCTGCAGGTCCGCCGGCAGCTGCCGCGTGGAGAACCCGATCATCCAGTCCAGCTCGGCGGCATCGTAGGCCACCACGCCGCGCCCCACCGTGCGGCCGTCGGGACCGACCAGCGCCACCACGTCCCCACCGTGGAAGCGCCCGCTCATTCCCGTGATGCCCGCCGCGAGCAGCGAGCGGCGCCGTTCCACCACCGCCCGTACCGCGCCCGCGTCCAGGTGCAGGGTGCCGTGGGTGTCGGCGGCGTGCCGCACCCAGAAACGCCGCGCCGACATCCGGTCGGCCCGGGCCGCGAACGCGGTGCCCACGTCCGCGGCACCGAGGGCACGGTCGGCCTGCGACGCGGCGGTGAGCAGCACCGGCACACCCGAATCCGCGGCCAGGCGCGCGGCGGACAGCTTCGACGCCATACCGCCCGTGCCGAGGGCGCCCCCGGACCCGGCGACGACGCCGTCGAGGTCCTCCGGGCTCGTCACCTCCGCGATGAGGTGGGCGTCGCCCTTACGGGGATCGCCGTCGTAGAGGCCGTCGACGTCGGAGAGCAGGATCAGCGCGTCGGCGCCGACGAGGTGCGCGACGAGCGCGGCGAGGCGATCGTTGTCGCCGAACCGCAGCTCGGCGGTCGCGACGGTGTCGTTCTCGTTGACCACGGGCACGGCGTGCAGCGCGCGCAGCCGGTCGAGGGTGCGCTGGGCATTGCGGTGCTGGGTGCGCCGCGCGATGTCGTCGGCCGTGAGCAGCACCTGCCCGACGGTGCGGCCGTATCGGGCGAAGGAGGTGCCCCACGCGTGGGCCAGGGCAAGCTGTCCGACGCTGGCCGCGGCCTGCTTGGTGGCCAGGTCGCGGGGCCGGATGGTCAGGCCCAGCGGGGCGAGGCCGGCGCCGACCGCGCCGGAGGACACCACCACGACGTCCGAGCCGGAGCGCATGCGCTCTTCGAGAGCGTCGACCAGGCAGTCGAGGCGGTCCCGGTCGAGGCCGCCGACCAGGCTGGTGATGGCGGACGAGCCGATCTTCACCACGACGCGGCGCGCGCCGGCGACGGCCTCCCGGGTATCGCTCACGATCTCCTGCTTCTGGGCTCGAGGTGCGGTGGTCAGAACTCGTCGTCGTCGGTCGCGAGACCGCGGCGGACCCGCTTGGCGTGGCGGCGTTCGGCGGCGCCGACCCGATCGACCTGGTCGAGGCGGGCGTCGGTGCCCCGGCCGGTGGGCACGACGTCCACGCCGGCCTGGGTCTGCGGCTCCCACTCGAACGAGACGTCGCCGATGGTGACGGAGGCACCCGGTTCGGCGCCCTGCTTGACGAGTTCGTCCTCGACACCGAGGCGGGCGAGCCGATCCGCGAGGTAGCCGACGGCCTCGTCGTTGTCGAACGCCGTCTGACGCACCCAGCGCTCGGGCCGGGTGCCGCGCACGATGAAGCCGCCCGGCGTCTCGGGGTCGGCGACGACGCTGAAGCCGGTCTCGTCGACGGCGACGGGCCGGATGACCGGCCGCCGCGGCGCGGCCGGCGGATGCGCCTGCCGGTACTCCTCCACCATCCGCGCCAACGCGAAGGTCAGCGGCCGCAGCCCTTCCCGGCTGACGGCGGAGATCCGGAACACCGGCCAGCCCCGCTCCTCGAGCTCGGGGGTGACGAAATCGGCGAGTTCCGCGGCGTCCGGCACGTCGACCTTGTTGAGGATGACGATGCGGGGACGATCGGCGAGGTCGCCCAGGCTGCTGTCGCCGGACAACGCCGGCTGGTAGGCGGCCAGCTCGGCCTCGAGTGCGTCGATGTCGGAGACGGGATCGCGCCCCGGCTCGAGCGTCGCGCAGTCGACGACGTGCGCGAGCACGGCGCAGCGCTCGAGGTGACGCAGGAAGTCCAGGCCGAGACCGCGGCCCTGGCTGGCGCCGGGGATCAGGCCCGGCACGTCGGCGACGGTGAACGTGGTGTCGCCCGACTGCACGACCCCGAGGTTGGGAACGAGGGTGGTGAACGGGTAGTCGGCGATCTTCGGCTTGGCCGCGGAGAGCACCGACACCAGCGAGGACTTGCCGGCGGACGGGAACCCGACCAGCCCGACGTCGGCGACGGACTTGAGTTCGAGGACGAGGTCGCGCTCCTCCCCCTCCTCGCCGAGCAGGGCGAAGCCGGGGGCCTTGCGGGCCTTCGACGCCAGGGCCGCGTTGCCGAGGCCGCCGCGGCCACCGTGGGCGGCGACGAAGCGAGTGCCGGCGCCGACCATGTCGGCCAAGATCCGGCCGTCCTTGTCGAGCACGACGGTGCCGTCGGGCACCTTGAGCACGAGGTCGCCGCCGTTGGCGCCGTCGCGGTTGCTGCCCGCGCCCTGCGTGCCGTTCGTGGCTTTCGCGTGCTGGTGGAAGTGGAAGTCGAGGAGGGTGTGGACCCCCTCGTCCACCTCGAGCACGACGTTGCCGCCGTTGCCGCCGTTCCCGCCGTCGGGGCCGCCGAGCGGCTTGAACTTCTCGCGATGGACGGAGGCGCAGCCGTTACCACCCTTGCCGGCGGTGACGTGCAGCACCACCCGGTCGATGAAGCGGGACATGGGGTGGACCTCCGTCGAATGGTGGAACTGTTGTGTCGACCGGTAGCCCCACTGTGCCGGGATTACCGGAGTTGTGCCGGAACGACCGCTACCGGTCGTCCCGAAAACAGTAGGGGCGGACCCGGGTGTGCGACCCTGGTCCGCCCCTACTGGGAGTATGTGCGAAGGGAACCTCCGCGGTGTCCGATTCGGACGGCAGATCAGGCGTCTGCCGCGACCGGAACGATGTTGACCGTCTTGCGACCACGCTTGGTGCCGAACTCGACGGCACCGGCAGCGAGGGCGAACAGCGTGTCGTCGCCGCCACGGCCGACGTTCACGCCGGGGTGGAAGTGGGTGCCGCGCTGGCGCACCAGGATCTCACCCGCGTTGACGGCCTGGCCGCCGAAGCGCTTGACGCCGAGACGCTGGGCGTTCGAATCGCGACCGTTACGGGAGCTGGATGCGCCCTTCTTGTGTGCCATGACGAACCCTCCTGGGGTTTGAAGCGGAAGCCCGAATTACTTGATGCCGGTGACCTTCAGGACCGTCAGCTTCTGACGGTGACCCTGGCGCTTGTGGTAGCCGGTCTTGTTCTTGAACTTGTGGATGCGGATCTTCGGGCCCTTGGTGTGCTCGACGATCTCGCCGGTGACCGTGACCTTCGCCAGCTTGTCGGCGTCGGTGGTCAGCTCGGCTCCGTCGACGACGAGGACCGGAGCAAGCGAGACAGCAGTGCCGGGCTCACCCTCGATCTTCTCGACCTTGACGAGATCGCCCTCAGCGACCTTGTACTGCTTACCGCCGGTCTTGACGATCGCGTACGTTGCCATCGGACGGCTACCCCTTGCTAGTTCGAACGTGCTCGCGCCACGGTGTGCAACGCGACTGGTCTGGTGTGGTTGCTGACTCGGGGCCCGCCACCTTCCCGCATCGGGCGCAGCAGGGCCGTATCGCCGAGTAGCGACTGACCAAGATTACGGGAAGGTGACTGCCAGGGTCAAACCGGGCCCGCGCGGTGTCGGGCCCGGTCGGACCTCATGCCTGTGCTTCGACCGGCGGGCCGGCGGGCCGGCCCGCGGCCCGGCGACGACGCGGCCGTCGAACGACCACCGGCTCGGCGTTCTCCCCGTCCGGGACCGGCGCGGCGGCCACCGCCGCAGGCTCCGGTGCGGGGGCCGGTGTGGGCACCACGAAGACGGTGCCGGCGCCGGTGCCGTCGCCCGTCGGGGCCGCGGCGGCCCGTGAGACCCGGCGACGGCGACGGGCCGCCGGCTCCGCTGCCTGCTTTTCGGCCTCCGGTGCTTCGGCCGGCCGCGCCTCGCGCGTGTCAGCGGGCCCAGCCTTGCGTGATTCGGCCGGCCCAGCCTCGCGTGTTTCGACCGGCCCAGCCTCGCGTGTTTCGGCCGGCTCAGCCTCGCGTGTTTCGGCCGGCTGGGCCGGCGCTGCCTGCGCCTGCTCGGCGCCGGATTCCGCCGGGTTCTCGTCGTGGTTCCCGTGGTGCGCAGCCATCGCCAGGGCCACCGGGTGGGCACGCTTGACGGTCGCGTCCACTGTCGCCACCTCGGGTACCGGCGCGGGCGCGGCCGTCTCGGTCGTCGCCGCCTCCGGCTGGGTGCCGCGGTCACGGCCCCGGCGGCGCCGGGAGCCGCTCTCGGCACGGGCGGGCCGCCCACCGTCCTCGGCCGCGCCGGCCTCGACGGGTTCGCTGTGCACGACGATGCCGCGGCCGTGGCAGTGCTCGCACGTGGTGGAGAACGCCTCCACCAGACCCGTGCCGAGCCGCTTGCGCGTCATCTGCACGAGCCCCAGCGAGGTCACCTCGGAGACCTGGTGGCGGGTGCGGTCCCGGCCGAGCGCCTCGGTGAGGCGTCGCAGCACCAGGTCGCGGTTCGACTCGAGCACCATGTCGATGAAGTCGACGACGATCATGCCGCCGATGTCGCGCAGCCGCATCTGCCGCACGATCTCCTCGGCCGCCTCGAGGTTGTTGCGGGTGACGGTCTCTTCGAGATTGCCGCCGGCCCCGGTGAACTTGCCGGTGTTGACGTCGACGACGGTCATCGCCTCGGTGCGATCGATGACGAGCGTGCCACCGGACGGCAGCCACACCTTGCGGTCGAGCGCCTTGGCGAGCTGCTCGTCGATGCGGTGGGCGGCGAACACGTCGCGTCCACCCGAGTCGGGATCGTGCCGCTCCACGCGGGGCACCATGTCCGGTGCGACGGTGCGGATGTAGCTCTCGACGGTGGTCCAGGCGTTCTCGCCCTCGATGACGAGTTTGGAGAAGTCCTCGTTGAACAGGTCGCGAATCACCTTGACCAGCAGGTCGGGCTCTTCGTAGAGGGTCTTCGGCTGCCCCGAGCCGTCGGACTCGAGCTTGGCGGCCTGCTCCTCGATGGAAGCCCACTGCGTCTGCAGGCGCTGCACGTCGCGGGCGAGCTCGTCTTCGCTCACGCCCTCCGCCGCGGTGCGGATGATCACGCCGGCCTCGGCCGGGACGATCTCGCGCAGGATCTCCTTGAGCCGCTTGCGCTCGGTGTCGGGCAGCTTGCGGCTGATGCCGGTGGACGAGCCGCCCGGCACGTACACCAGGAATCGGCCGGCGAGGCTGATCTGCGTGGTCAGGCGGGCGCCCTTGTGCCCGACCGGGTCCTTGCTGACCTGCACGAGCACCCGGTCACCCGGCTTGAGGGCCTGCTCGATCTTGCGGGAGTTGCCGCCGAGCCCGGCGGCCTCCCAGTTGACCTCGCCGGCGTAGAGGACGCCGTTGCGGCCCCTGCCGATGTCGATGAACGCCGCCTCCATCGAGGGAAGCACGTTCTGGACACGGCCGAGGAAGATGTTGCCGACCATCGAACCGGATCCGGCGCTGGTCACGAAGTGCTCGACCAGGACGCCGTCCTCGAGGACCGCGACCTGCGTGATGTTCCCGGGGTGCGCACCGTCACCGGTCTTCTCCCGCACCACCATGACGCGGTCGACGGACTCGCGACGGGCGAGGAACTCCGACTCGGTGAGGATCGGGGGCCGACGGCGGCCCGCGTCCCGGCCGTCGCGGCGGCGCTGGCGCTTGGCCTCGAGCCGGGTGGAACCGGTGATGCCCTGCACCTCGTCCTTGGCGGCGCGGGCCTTGGGCCGCGGCTCGCGCTCGTGGACGACGGTGGGGACCGAGTCGTCCTCGGCGACGGTCTCGGCGCCGTCCGCGCTGCCCTTGCGGCGACGACGACGGCGACGACGGCGCGAGGGACCTTCCGCGGACTCCTCCTCGGCCTCGGCCTGCTCGGCCTCGGCCTGCTCGGCCTCGGCCTGCTCGGCCTCCCCGCCTTCGGCCTCCCCGGCCTCCGGCCCGGCGGTCGCGGCTTCCTCCGTCGTCGGCTCCTCGGCCTCCGTCGGCTCCTCGGCCTCCGCTTCCTCGGCCTCCGCCGCAGCTGTCCCCTCCTCGGCGGTGGTCTCGTCCTGCGTCTCGGGCTGTTCGCCGCGGCCACGGCCACGGCCACGGCGGCCACGACGGCGCCGACGCGGCTCCTCCTCCTCGGCGGTCTCCTCGGCCGGTTCCTCCACCGCGGCGGTCTCCTCGGTGACCTCCTCGGCGACGGCGGGCTCGGGTGCCTCGGCCGCTCGCCGGGAACGGCGTCGACGGGGCGGGGCCTCGACGGGAGTGGTGACCTCCGGCTGCAGGAACAGCGGTGCGCTGACGACGGGCTCGGCGGTGCTCGGTTCCGGCGCGGCGAACACCGGGGTCTCCTGCTCCACGCCGGTGAACAGGGCCGGGGCCGCGGGTGCCTCGACGGACTCCGCGGCGGGTTCCTGAGCGGTAGTGTCCTGGACCGCGGCCGCCGGCTCCTCCACGGGGACCTCGGCGGGCACCGCGACGGCGGCCTCTCCGGCGGGCACCTCGGGCGCCTCACCCACCGGTTCCGGTGCGGCTTCCGCGGTGGGCACCGGTTCGGCCTCGGCCGGTGCGCCGAGCGCGGCGCGGATCTGTTCGGCGAGGTCGCGCTGCAGGCTCGAGTGGGCACTGCGCAGCTCGGTGCCGAGGTCGGCGGCCTTGGCCATGACCTGTTTGCTGGTCAGGCCGAGCAGTTTGGCAAGGGCGTGCACGCGCATCTTCGGCGGCAGCACCACGGTGCCCTCTTCGTTGGAATTGTCGTTCGGCGGCGCTTGTTCGGCCACGTAGGTCTCCTCGGGCCCCCGGGCGCGTCCATCCTCGTCTCGAGCGATGTGACGCGGCCACGCGAGGGCGCTGTCTGTGTGTGCTCGCACCGGGAGGCGCGAGATGTGCGGTCTCGCATCGCGCGGTCGTCCGGTGCCCGTTTTCACTGCACGGCCGAGCGGTGCCTGGCTGGATCGCGGATCGAGCGCCGGTGCATCCAGCGTGCAACCGAGCGAGGTGTCTCCTGCGTCCCCGGTCACAGCGATGTCGGGCATCGATCCGTGATGTCGTTCGGTCGTTCCGCAACACTCGAAGCGGGGCGACCTACCTCAGTATCCCACACAGAGGTCCGTGGATACGCCAACGGCGCCCCGGAGGGCGCCGTGGCGGGGCAGTCGATACGGATCAGGACCCGGCGAGGGCGGGGAACCAGAGGGCGATCTCGCGCTCGGCGGACTCCACCGAGTCGGAGCCGTGCACCAGGTTCTCCCCGGCGTCGAGCCCGAGATCACCGCGGATGGAGCCGGGAACGGCCTTCTCCACCGGATCGGTGCCGCCCGCGAGCTGACGGAACGCGGCGATGGCCCGGGGGCCCTCGAGCACGGCCGCGACCAGCGGGCGCGAGGTGATGAACTCGATCAGGCCGGGGTAGAAGGGTTTGCCCTCGTGCTCGGCGTAGTGGGCGGCGGCCACCTCCTCGGTGGCGGTGCGCAGCTCGAGTGCCACGATGTCGAGTCCCTTGCGCTCGATGCGCGAGAGGATCTCTCCGACATGACGACGGGCCACGCCGTCGGGCTTGATCAGTACCAGGGTCCGCTCAGTCACGCGCACAGCGTAGTGGTCAGCCCCGCTGCCCCGGCAGCAGACCCCGCGCCTCGCGGTCCTTCATGTCCTTGCGCAGGTACAGGATGTAGCCCCAGACCACGCTGAAGAGCACGCCGACGATGCCGAGCGACAGGTCCACCACGAAGCCCAGCAGGGTCAGCACCTGCAGCGCGAGGTTGTACCAGAGCGCCCACGGCCGGCCCTGCAGCCCGGCGCCCGCGATCATCGCGACGGCGAGGAGCACGATGTAGCCGCCCGAGAACCACGTCAGCCCCCCACCGATGACCGCGACGACCGGCAGCACGAGCAGGACCACGATGGCCTCGAGGACGAGCGTGCCGGCCATGACGCCGCGCAGTCCCTTCCACGGGTCCTTCGCCGGGGGCCGGACGGCGGAGTCCCGATCCGGCGATTCGCCGGGGTTGTCAGCTGCCTCGCTCACGCGGGGTCCTTTCCGAAGAGAGTGCGGGCGGCGCCGGCGGTCACCACCGAACCGGTGACCACGACGCCCGCCCCCGATACTGCCTCACCCGGCTCGGCGACCTCCTCGGCGATGGCGATGGCCGTCTCGAGGGCGTCGGGCAGTGTCTGCGCGACCACCACGCGTTCGTCGCCGAACCGGGCCACGGCCAGGTCGGCGAGCTCGTCGACGTCCATGGCCCGCGGCGAACCGTTGTGGGTGACGACGATCTCGTCGAACACCGGCTCGAGCGCGTCGAGCAGGCCGGGCACATCCTTGTCGGCCATCACCGACACCACTCCGACCAGCTTGCGGAAGTCGAACTCGTCGGCCAGGGCCGCGGCGAGCGCCTTCGCCCCGTGGGGGTTGTGGGCGGCGTCGAGGAAGACCGTCGGGGCGCTGCGCACCCGTTCGAGCCGGCCCGGGTTGAGCACCGACGCGAACGCCGCGCGCACCGCGTCGCCGTCGAGCTGCCGGTCGGCGCCGGCGCCGAAGAACGCCTCCACGGCGGCGAGCGCGAGCGAGGCGTTGCGGGCCTGGTGCTCGCCGTGCAGCGGCAGGAAGATGTCGGTGTACACCCCGCCCAGGCCCTGCAGCTCGAGCTGCTGACCCCCCACGGCGATGCGCCGGGCCAGGACCTTGAACTCGGAGCCCTCGCGCGCCACGGCGGCATCCGCCTCGACGGCCCGTCGCAGCAGCACCTCCATCACCTCGGGCTCCTGCTGGGCCAGGACGGCGACGGTGTCGCGGGGAACCAGCCCGTCGTCGGCAGCCTTCTTGATGATCCCGGCCTTCTCCCCCGCGATCGTGGGGAGGTCGGGACCGAGGTACTCGGTGTGGTCGAGCCCGATCGGGGTGATCACCGCCACCTGCGCGTCCACGACGTTGGTGGCGTCCCAGGTGCCACCGAGCCCCACCTCGACGACGGCGACGTCGACGGGAGCCTCGGCGAACGCGGCGAAGGCCATCGCCGTGGTCACCTCGAACTTGCTCATCGCCGGGCCGCCCGCAGCCTGCGACTGGGCGTCGATCATCGCGACGTACGGCTCGAGTTCGCGATAGGTGTCGACGTAGGTGCGCGGCGAGACCGGCGCTCCGTCGATGCTGATCCGCTCGGTGGCCAGCTGCAGGTGCGGGCTCGTGGTGCGGCCGGTCCGCCGGTGCAACCGGGTCAGCAGGGCGTCGATCATCCGGCTCACCGACGTCTTGCCGTTGGTGCCGGCGATCTGGATGGCCGGATAGCTGCGCTGCGGGGATCCGAGCAGATCCATCAGCGCCGCGATCCGGGTGAGAGACGGCTCGATCTTCGTTTCGGGCCAGCGCTTGTCGAGTTCGGCCTCGACGAGGGTCAGCTCGGCCAGGTCGACCGGCGAAGGCTGCGCCGGCGTCGCCGCGGACCGGTCCTCGCTCACGCCGACCCCAGCTCCTGGAGTCGGGAGGTGATCCGGGCGATCTCCTCCTCCGCGATCTGCTTGCGGGCGGTGATCTTCTCGACGACCGCCGCGGGCGCCTTGGCGAGGAACGCCTCGTTGCCGAGCTTGGCGGACGTGCCCGCGAGCTCCTTCTCGGCGACCGCGAGGTCCTTGCCCAGCCGGGCACGCTCGGCCGCCACGTCGACGGTGCCGGAGGTGTCCAGCTCGACGGTGACGGTGGCGCGGGACAGGCGCACCTCGATGGAGGCGGTGGCGGAGAACCCGTCCGCCGGCTCGGTCAGTCGCGCCAGCGACCGCACGGCCGGCACCTGGGCGGCCAGGTCGGCGGCGTCGATCTCGGTGAGCCGCGCGGCGACCTTCTGCGACGGCTTGAGGCCCTGGTCGCTGCGGAAGCGGCGGACCTCGGTGACGAGCTTCTGCAGATCCTCGACGCGGCGCGCGGAGTCGGCGTCGGCCGCGACCCCGCTGGTGCCCGGCCACGACGCGACGACCACGGACTCGCCGCCGGTGAGCACCTTCCAGAGGGTTTCGGTGACGAACGGGATCACCGGGTGCAGCAGGCGCAGCAGCTGGTCGAGGACGTTGCCGAGGACCGCCTTGGTCCCCTCCGCGTACTCGCTGCCGTCGGCGAGCTGCACCTTGGCGAGCTCGAGGTACCAGTCACACACCTCGTCCCACGCGAAGTGGTAGAGCGCCTCGCACGCCTTGGAGAACTCGAACCGTTCGAACGCCTCGTCGACCTCGGCGCGGACCTGCTCGAGCCGGTCGAGGATCCACCGGTCCGCGTCGGTGAGCGCAGCGCGCGCCGGCAGCTCGGTGACGACGGCGCCGTTCATCAGGGCGAACTTGGTCGCGTTGAACAGCTTGTTGGCGAAGTTGCGGGAGGACTGCGCGTGGTCCTCGCCCACGGCGAGGTCGCTCCCGGGGTTGGCGCCGCGGGCCAGGGTGAAGCGCAGTGCGTCGGCGCCGTACCGCTCCACCCAGTCCAGCGGATCGATGCCGTTGCCGCGCGACTTGGACATCTTCTTGCCGTACTGGTCGCGCACGAGGCCGTGCAGGAACAGGTCCTTGAACGGCACCTGGACGCCGGACTTCCCGCCGGCGGTGATCGCCTCGTCGTTCGCGACGTACAGGCCGAACATCATCATCCGGGCCACCCAGAAGAACAGGATGTCGTAACCGGTGACGAGCACGCTTGTGGGATAGAACTTTTCGAGCTCCGGCGTCGTGTCGGGCCAGCCCATCGTGGAGAACGGCCACAGGCCCGAGGAGAACCAGGTGTCGAGCACGTCGGGGTCCTGCTCCCACCCCTCGGGGGCGGTCTGGTCCGGACCGAAGCACTCGACCTCGCCGTCGGGGCCGTACCAGATCGGGATGCGGTGCCCCCACCACAACTGCCGCGAGATGCACCAGTCGTGCATGTTGTCGACCCAGGCGAACCAGCGCGGTTCCTGGCTGGCCGGGTGAATCACGGTGTGGCCGTTGCGGACCGCGTCGCCCGCCGCCTCGGCGAGCGCATCGACCTTGACCCACCACTGCATCGACAGCCGGGGCTCGATGGTCTCGCCGCTGCGCTCGGAGTGACCGACGCTGTGCAGGTAGGGACGCTTCTCGGCGACGACCCGCCCCTGCTCGGCCAGCGCCTCGCGCACCTTGACCCGCGCCTCGAACCGGTCCATGCCGTCGAATTGCGTTCCGGTGTCGGCGATCTTGCCGGCCTTGTCCATGATGGTGGGCATCGGCAGGTTGTGCCGCAGGCCCATCTCGAAGTCGTTGGGGTCGTGCGCGGGCGTGATCTTCACGGCGCCGGTGCCGAATTCGGGGTCGACGTACTCGTCGGCGATCACGGGGATCCGCCGGCCGGTGAGGGGGTGCTCGAGGGTGGTGCCGACCAGGTGCTTGTAGCGCTCGTCGTCCGGGTGCACCGCGACGGCCGTGTCGCCCAGCATCGTCTCCACCCGGGTGGTGGCGACGATCACGTGCGGCTCGTCGTCGTTGAGGGAGCCGTAGCGCAGCGACACGAGTTCGCCCTCGACCTCCTCGAACTTGACCTCGATGTCGGAGATCGCGGTCTGCAGCACGGGCGACCAGTTCACCAGTCGCTCGGCCCGGTAGATCAGCCCGTCGTCGTAGAGCCGCTTGAACATCGTCTGCACGGCCCGCGAAAGGCCCTCGTCCATGGTGAACCGGTCGCGGGACCAGTCGACGCCGTCGCCGATGCGGCGCATCTGGCCCTGGATGGTGCCGCCCGACTCGCGCTTCCAGTCCCAGACCTTGTCGACGAACAGTTCGCGGCCGAAGTCCTCCTTGGCCTTCCCGTCCACCGCGAGCTGCTTCTCGACGACGGTCTGGGTGGCGATGCCGGCGTGGTCCATGCCGGGCAGCCAGAGCACCTCGTAGCCCTGCATGCGTTTGCGGCGCGACAGCGCGTCCATCAGGGTGTGGTCGAGGGCGTGGCCCATGTGCAGGCTTCCGGTGACGTTCGGCGGCGGCAGCACGATCGAGTAGCCGGGCTTGTCGCTGGACGGATCGGCGACGAAGTAACCGGCGTCCACCCAGCCCTGGTACAGCTCGTCCTCTACGGTGCTGGGGTCCCAGCTCTTGGGGAGGGCGTCGGCGGGGTTCTGGTGGTTCTCTGGCGCACTGGTCACCCCGCAATCGTAGTCAGCGGAGGCAAACCGCCTGCACACGCCCCACGGACCCGGAGCGGGCCTGCTGGACTGCGGATCACGGGTACGGCACCGTGACAGATGTGAACGAGTTCCGCTTCGCCACGAACGTCTTCGCCCTGGAGTCGGCCGGCGCGTTCGCCGGCCGGTGCCGCCGCATCGAGGCCCTCGGGTACGACACGCTGTTCGCCGCGGACCACCTGGGGGTCGCCGCGCCGTTTCCCACGCTCGTCGCCGCGGCGCAGGCGACCGAGCGGCTGCGGGTGGGCACGCTCGTCCTCAACGCCCCGTTCTGGAATTCGGAGCTGCTGGCCCGCGACGTCGCGACCACCGACGTCCTCACCGGCGGCCGGCTCGAGCTCGGCCTCGGCGCCGGGCACATGAAGTGGGAATTCGACGAGGCCGGCATCGGCTGGGAGCCGATCGGCCGCCGCGTCGATCGGCTCGAGGCCCTGATCGACGGTCTGGGGCGCCGCTTCGCGGAGGGTGGGTACCCGCAACACGCCGAGCTGCGCGCCGGCATGGGCCTGGCACCGCTGCAGCCGGTCCAGCGGCGCGGGTTCGGCGGCACCGGTCCCCCGCTGCTGATCGGCGGCACCGGGGACCGGGTGCTGCAGCTGGCGGCCGAGCGCGCCGACATCGTGGGGGTGGCCGGTGCCGTGCAGGTGCCGGGGCAGGCGCCCGGGGTGCTGCGCATCGCGACGGCCACCGAGGCCGACGAGCGCGTGCGGTTCGCCCGTGAGCGCGCCGGCGCCCGCGCGGACCGCCTCGAGTGGCAGGTGCTGGTCCAGGCGGTCGTGGTGACCGACGACCGAGAGGGCGCGGCGCGGGCACTGCTCGAGCGCTACGGTCCGATGATGAGCGTCGAGGAGCTGCTGGACACGCCGTTCGCACTGATCGGCACGGTGGAACGGATGGCCGATCAGGTCCTGCGCAACCGCGACCGCTACGGCTTCACCTACTACACCGTCCACGGGCCGTATCTCGAGGCCTTCGCCCCGGTGCTGGAGCGGGTGCGGATGCTGGGCGGGTGAGCGTCGCCCCCCGGCGGAGATGCTGCTCGAATCCCGAGCCGCGCACCGGTGCGATCCGCGTCGTCAGCCGCGCACCGGCGCGATCCGCGTCGTCAGCCGCGCACCGGCGCGATCCGCGTCAGCCGAGCACCTCGGGCAGTTCCCGGGGGCGCGCGAGCACGTGCTCCGAGAGGAACGCCTCGACCACCTCGTACCAGATCTTCGCGTGCTGGGGGCTGAGCACCCAGTGGTTCTCGTCGGGAAAGTAGAGGAAGCGGTGCACGGTGGAGCCGTCGGCGGCGGCGGGTACCCCCGACTCGGACAGCAGCTCGTACCACAGCCGCAGTCCCTCCCCGATCGGCACGCGATAGTCCTTGTCGCCGTGGATCACCAGCATGGGGGTGACGATGTCGGCGACGTACAGGTGCGGCGAGTTCTCCACCGCCATCTCGGGAGTCATCTCCCGGGCCCAGTACCAGGCCGAGTCCGTGGTGGGCCCGAACTGGTCCAGGGCCCACAGGCTCGCGTGGGTGACGATCGCGTGGAATCGGTCGGTGTGCCCGGCGATCCAGTTGGCCATGTAGCCGCCGAAGGATCCCCCCATCGCGGCGGTGCGCTCGGCGTCGATCTCGGGTAGTTCGATCGCCGCATCGGTCAGGGCCATCAGATCGGTGTAGGGCTCCTTGCCCCAGCGGCCCCACCCGCGTTGGACGAAGTCCTGCCCGTAACCGGAGGACAGCGCGGGGTCCGGGAGCAGCACGGCGTAGCCGCGGGCGACGAGCAGCCACGGGTTCCACCGCCACGACCAGGTGTTCCAGGAGCCGAGCGGGCCGCCGTGGATCCACAGCAGCAGTGGCGCGGGCGCGTCGGGATCGGCGGTGGCCGGCAGGGCCAGCCAGGCCCGCAGCGGGGTGCCGTCGGCGGCGGCGGTGGTGGTGATCTCCGTGAGGCGGCCGGGCAGTTCGGGCTGCTCCGCGGGGGCGCGCAGCGCGGTGACGGTGCCGGGGGCGTCGAGCGCGATCCGCACCGGGTGCGGCGGTGTGTCGTAGGCGGCGCGCAGGGCGTAGACGCACGTTCCGTCGGGCGCGACACGCAGGTCGGTGTAGGCGGCGGCGTCGGTGGTCAACGGCGTGGGGACGTCGGCCCACAGCGCCACCTGGAAGATCGGGGCGCGGCCGTGTTCGTCGGCGGTCACGAGCAGGGCCCCGGAGTCGGGCCGCCAGACGACCGACGTCGGCCACCGGTCCCACCCGGGCACCAGCTGCGTCGTCTCACCCGATCGAAGGTCGAACAGCCGCAGAGTGATTCGCGGCGCCGTCTCGGGGTCGGAGTGCGTCTCGTGCAGGAACGCCACCCGGGTGCCGTCCGGCGCGATCGCGGGGGCGAACACGTCGGCGGCCTCGTCGTCGACGAGGACGGTGCGCAGTCCGGTGTCGGTGTCGATGCGCACCAGGGTGGTGCGGCGGGACGCGAGCGGCCCGGGCACCGACCAGGTGGTGACGACGAAGCTGCCGTCGGCGGCGAGGTCGAGGGACGCCTCACGCAGGGCGCCTCCGGGCCCGGGGGTCAGGTCCGACAGGGGCGCGTGTGGGCCGTCCGCGAGGGCGAGCAGGTGCGGTTCGGCCGGTCCGAGGTCGTGATCCCAGTGGCGCACCGGGTATCCGGTGTGCAGCACGGCGGAGACCTTGCGCTTCTTGCGGGCGTCCCGGATCCGCTCGTCGTCGCCGTCGGTGCGGCCGAGTACGTCCGCCGTCACCACGATCCGGTCCGCCGCCTCGGCCGCCCACACGCCGCGCACCCCACCCTTGCGGGAGACCACGCGCTGTGCTTCGCCGCCGGCGGCGGGCAGCCGCCACAGCGCGGCAGGGGCGTCGTCGCCGTCCGTCCCGTCGGCCCGGGCGGCGGTGAACAGCAGGTCGCCGGCGGCGGTGAAGACGGGATTCGACTCGCCCTTCGCACCCCATGTGAGCCGCCGGGCGGGCGCATGCCCCTGCGGGTCGACCTCCCACAGCGCCCCGACGTACCCGGTCCCCTCCTCGTCCAGGGTGGACTGGGCGATCACGACGCGGGTCCCGTCCGGCGACAGCGCGAGCGCGGTGACGCGAGGGAGAGCGAGATAGTCGTCGAGGTCGTCGAATGCGGTCATGGTGCCCGAGGGTAGTGCTCGCCGGAGGCGTCACCGGGGAGCCGACACGGCCCGGTCGGGATACGCCGCCGGCGCGCCGCGCGGGAACGAGCGGTCAACCCGCCAGCGGGTGGTCTGCGGACAGCGCGGCCAGGCGCTCGAGCAGCGGGGCGACGGCGACGAGGGCGGCCGCGTCGTCCGGCTCCATCTCGGACAGCAGGCGCGCCACACCGGTGATCCACATCCGGCGGATCAGGTAGTCGTTGCGTTCCGCCAGGGGCGGGGGCGTCCGGTGCAGGGGGTGGGACCGTCCGTCGCGGGGGTTGGACGTGCGGGCCACCAGTCCCAGCTGGACCAGGCTGCGCACCGTCGCGCTGACGTTGCTGCTCTGCAGTCCGAGCACGCGGACGAGATCGCGGGAGCCGTGCCGCGTCACATGCGCGGTTGCCTCATCGCATCACCGGCAGTATCCGCGCGCCCGACCGGCCCGATGCCGCCTCGATGAAGGCCCGCGCATCCGGGACGGCGGCGAGCACGTTGCGGGTGCGTTCGAGTGCCTCCGGTTCGGGCGGCGGTCCGCCGACCGTGTCGACGACGTCGAGCAGGTGAACGGTCGTTTCGAGGATGGCCAGGTCGAGGAGCGCGCCGAGCGTCACCGAGCCCAGCAGAGGATGTGGGACGACGGTCTCACGGCCGAGGCCGGTCAGGCGATCGAACGCCTGCGGCAGTTCGACGGCGAATCGCTCGACGAGCGTCCCCCGGCCGACGTCGGTGGCGGCGCGGCGAACCATCTCGGCGATCCGTCGGTGCATCGGTTCGGCGGCGACCGGGTCGGCGTTGAAGACGCGGAGCATCTCCGCGGCGCTGGTGACCTTCGCCGTGCCGTCGGACGCGGGGTCGGCGAGCAGGGCGATCAGGGCGTCCGGTGTGACGTGGACGTAGAGGTCCCGAACGGTCCAGCCCGGCAGCCGGGTCGGGGCCGTCCACTGCTCGTCGCTCAATTCCCGTGCCCGTTCGGCCCACGAGCGCCACAGCCGTATCAGCAGGGCTCGATCCCGGTCGAAGGTCGATGTCACCGCACTCCCCCTCGTTCGGTCACCCGCGCGGCAGCCTCGGCCGGTGGGTGGTCGTTTTCCTGATGCTCCCGTCGGTGTCGTAGTAGGTCCACTCGCCGGTCTTCCTGCCGTGCTCCCAGTTTCCGCTGTCGACGAGCGTTCCCGCCGTGGTCCAGCGCTCCCAGTGGCCGTGCTTCTCACCGCGGGCGAACCCGCCGCGCTGCAGCAGGCCGCCGGTGGCGCGGTACCAGGTCCAGGGGCCGTGCAGGACGCCGCGGTCGTAACCGCCCTCGGAACGCAACGCCCCGCCGGCGAAGTAGTGCCGCCACGTGCCGTGGCGCTCACCGTCGACGTAGTTGCCCATCATCACCCCGCCGTGCGGGTCGGGCTCCGCCCACTCGCCGGTCTTGCGGCCGTGACCGTCCACGGCGTTCGGACTCTCGGCCGGCGTGCTCATCCGGAAGTCCCGAACCGGCCCAGGGCGCTGCGCGCGCCGTCGGGCCCGGCGGTGACCGTCGAGAGATCTCCCACGAGCGACGAGTATATGCAAGCGATTGCTTGCATATCAACAGCTCGGCGGGACGCGCGCCGAGTCACCGCGTCACGGGCGCGCGCCACATCTTCCACAGGGTGGGGCCGCCGTTCGGGACGGCGATCTCGCCGGTGACCCGGAAGCCGAACCGCTCGTAGTAGGAGATGTTCTTCTCCTTGCTCGATTCGAGATAGGCGGGCACGCCTTCGGCGTCACAGCGGTCCAGCCGGGACCGCAACAGCGCCTTCCCGAATCCCCCTCCACGCGTGGCGTTTCCGGTCCCGATGGCGGAGAGGTACCAGTGCGGCTCGGCCGGATGCGCATCCTCGAGCGCGCCGTTGACCTCGGCGCCGACGCGGGCGCGGCCGCCGAGCGCGTGAATCATTCCCGCGGTGACCAGGACCGACCGCCAGCCGGTGACCTTCCATCGGCCCGGTGGCGCCCACATGGTCGCACCCCCGGTGGCACCGTCCGGACCCTCGGCGATCTCGAGTCCGCCGTGCGCCAGCAGGTGGTGGCGCGCCTCCGCGGCGAACATGCGTGGCAGACCTCGGCGCCGGCGCTCGTCGTCGGGCCACATCCACATCATCACCGGATCGTCGAAGAACGCATCGGCGAGGGTGCGGGCGAAGACCGGTATGTCCCGTCTGGTGACCGGGCGGACGGCGGGGGTCATGCGGACGAGGCTACCGGCGTCAACGATGGAACGTTGCCGCCCAGCAGGTTTTACGTCGTTGTCACATGGGGGCGGGCACGACTGTTTCATTTCGTGCAACACTGTTTCTCAGCACGAAACCACCCCTGTTGCGAGTTGTGAGGAAGCACGATGACCGAAACCGCGAACATCGTCATCGTCGGCGGCGGACTCGAGGGCCTGGCTGCGGCCTGGTGCCTCGCCGAGCGCGGCGAAACCGACGTTCTCGTCCTGGAACGCGGAACTCTGTGTTCCGGCATGACCGGCAAGTCGAGCGGCATCGTCCGCTGCCACTACGGCGTTCCGTCGCTGGCGGCGATGGCCTGGCACGGCGTGCAGGTCTTCTCCGAGGCCGAGCAGATCTTCGGCACCGACATCGGCTTCCGGCAGACCGGATACGTCGTCGGCGTCGGGCCCGACAACACCGCCCCGCTCGCCGCCAACGTCGAGATGCACCGCTCCCTCGGTGTGCCCGTCGAGACGATCGACGCCGACGAGGTCCGCCGACTGCTGCCCGGAATCGCCCTCGATCCCTTCGCGGCCTTCGCGTACGAACCACTCGGCGGCCACGGCGACGCCTACATGACCGGAATGGCCTACGGCACCCGCGCCCGTGCCCTCGGCGTGCGAGTGCGTCAGAGCACCACCGTCACCTCGCTCCTGCAGCGCGACGGCGGCGAGGTCTACGGTGTGCGGCTCGCGGACGGCTCCGAGATCCACGCGGGCACCGTCGTGCTCGCGACCGGCGTGTGGTCGCCGGCGCTCGGCGCGACCGCCGGGGTGGACATCCCGATCCGGGCCCAGCGGGAACAACTCCTGCTGGTCGACCAGGGCGAACCCACCCCGGACATCCCCACCTTCTCCGACCTGGTGAACCTGCAGTACATCCGGCGCGAGCCCAACGGGGACCTGCTGGTGGGCAACAGCGACCACTCCACCCCGGAGTGGGCCGACCCGGACGACTACGTCAATCGCGCCGACGACCCGTTCGTGGAAACCGCCATCGCGAAGCTGGACCGGCTGCTGCCGGCCATGCCCGATCCGCGGCTCGCCTCGTCGTACGCGGGGTGCTACGACACCACCCCCGACTACAACCCGGTCATCGGGCCGTCCCCCGCCCCGGGGCTGTTCCTGCTCGTGGGCTTCAGCGGCCACGGCTACAAGATCTCCCCGGCCGTGGGCCGCCTCGCCGCCGACCTCCTGCTCGACGGCATCAGCAGCGACGCCGCCGTCGACGGCGCCGACTTCCGCTACTCCCGTTTCGCCGAGGGCAAACCGCTCGCCAGCCTCAATCCGTACGTCGGGGCCGGAGAGATGCGCTGACGAACCGGGCCGGCCGGCACGCCGCTGTACCGAAGCCCCGGAGGGGTATAGAACTGAAGGTGACGCTTCACCGCGGAAACCGGAGAAGGTACACGGCATGCCGGAAGGCGAGGACCTGTTCTCGGCCACGGGAGAGCCGGACACGGTTCTCCGCGTGTTCGAAGCACTGCCGTTCGCCCTCGGCGCGTGGCAGGGACCCGATCACGTGTACGTCGCGACCAACGCCGCCTACCGGGCGCTGCTGGGGCGCGACGACCTCCTCGGCCGGCCGGTGCGCGAGGTCGTACCGGAACTCGAGGGCCAGCAGTTCTTCGAGCTGCTCGACCGGGTGGCGGCGACCGGCGTCGCCGAGACCGCCAAGGAGTGGCGCCTGCAGATCGATACCGACGGTAGCGGCGTGGTCCGGGAGCGCTACTTCGACTTCACCATCGCCCCCCGTCGCGACCCCGACCGCGGCGTCGCCGGGCTGCTCTTCTTCGCCTCCGACGTGACCGACAGTGTCCTGGCCCGGCGCGGCGCCGAGGCACGGGCCCAGCTGATGTCGGAGAAGTACGAGCAGGCCCGCGACGCGGTGACGGTGATGCAGCAGGCGTTGCTGGCGCCGTCCGTCCCGGTCGTGCCGGGGGCCGAGGTGGCGGCCGCCTACCTGGTCGCCGCCGAGGACACGGCCGCCGGCGGCGACTGGTTCGACGCGTTGGCCCTTGCGAACGGCGAACTCGTGCTCATCACCGGGGACGTCGTCGGGCACGGCGTCGAGGCCGCCGCCGTGATGGGGCAGCTCCGCGCGGTGCTGCGCCAGCAGATCCTCGCGGGCGCGGACGTCGCCGCCGCCCTGTCCACCCTCGACGCCTTCTCGGCGCACGTCCCCGGCGCCCGCACCGCGACGGTCTGTGTCGTCGTCCTCGACACCGCCACCGGCCGGGTCCGCTACTGCACGAGCGGGCATCCCCCGCCGCTGGTGGCGAGCCCGGCCGGGGCGGTCCGATACCTCCCACCCTCGGGCGGAACGCCGATCGGTACCGGCTCGACGTTCCCCGTCGCCACCGACGCCCTCGCCGCCGGCGACGTCGTGCTGCTCTACACCGACGGACTGATCGAGCGCCCCGGCCGGCCCCCGCCGGCGAGCACCGCCGAACTCGCGGAGCGGGCGGCCCTGAGCGTGGCCGGCCGGTCGTTCCCGATCCCGGACACGCGCGCCCGGACGGTGGATCGGGTGTGCGCGGAGATCCTCGAATTCCTGCTCCGGGAAACCGGATACAGCGACGACGTGACCATCGTGGCCGCTCAGCGCACGGCCATGCCGGATCCCCTGCAGCTTCGGCTCCACGCCGACCGGGAGGCACCGAGGTCGGCACGGACGTCGTTGCGGCGATGGCTCGTGCGCATCGGTGCCGACCATGCCGGAACTGTGGCCGTCGAGCACGCGGTCTCCGAACTCGTGTCCAACGTCGTCGAGCACGCCTATTCCGGCGGCGACGCCGGGCATGCCCCGGTCGACATCGACGGGACGCTCGACGGCGACGGCTGCCTCCGGGTCCGCGTGCGGGACCGGGGCCGCTGGAAGACCCCCGCGAAAACCCCGGAGCCACATCGGTTACCGACCAGCCGCGGCCGCGGGCTCACGATGGTCCGGATCTTCGCCGACGACCTCGTCGTCGACAGCGACGACACGGGCACGACCGCGACGGTCACGTTCCGGCTCACCCGCAGCGCCCGCGTCGTCACCGAGTTCACGGAAGGCGCGATCGTCGGCCGTCCCGAGGTCTCGCCCGAATTCGCCGTCGCCGAAACCGAACCCGGTCGTCTCGCGGTGCGGGGGGACATCGACATCGACACCGCGCCCATCCTCAAGGGGTGCCTCGACGCCGTATCCCACAGCGGAACGCTGTCGGTGACAGTCGATCTGAGCGAGGTCACCAACCTCGGCTCCGCCGGGGTCTCCTTGCTCTCGACGGCCCGCGACCGCGCGGCCAAGCAGCACTCCACCGTCACGTTGGTGGCGCCACCCGGCAGCACCGCCCACCACGTGCTCAGCCTGGTCGGACTCCACGGCCGGGCCGACCCCGGCGGCGGCGACATCCCGGAGCCGTCAGGGGATCCGGAGACGTGAACCCGGCACCGACCGGGGGTCGGTGCCGGGCGAAATCCGGCTCAGCTCGCGATCTTCCGTCTCCGGGACTGCACGTACTTCTCCCGCTCGGAGACCGACATCCCGCCCCACACTCCGTAGGGTTCGCCCATGGTGAGCGCGTGCTCGCGGCACTGCTCGATGACCGGGCACCGATGGCACATCTCCTTGGCCTTCGACTCTCGCTGGTACCGCGCGCGGCCCCGTTCGCCGTCGGGCGAGAAGAACACCGACGAGTCGACGCCGCGGCACAAGCCCTGCATCTGCCAGTTCCAGACATCGACGGTCGGCCGGAGCGGGTGAGGTGACAATGGCACGGGGCTCTCCTTGACAGCAGGCTCGCACGCAGTGCGAGCGGACCGGACGAAAGTCTGCGACCTTTCGCTCACTTCGATCCACGCGCCGGGACCGCCCCGAAGGGCCGATTCTCGGTTCGTCGATCTCATGGACCGGGGAGTACCCCGCGCCACCGAAATTCATGCCAACAAAGAGCGAGATTTGTCGAAGGTTCGCGAGACCGTAGGCGGCGCCGCCGGCCGGGCTATTCCCCCGGAGGACATACCGCCTGGTCGGGGGACGACGCGGCCGCGTCGCCCCGCGCGAGGGCGACCGTCGCGGCCACCATCACCGCCGCCGCGGTGACCAGAACCACACTCATGGCGCGGTCCGCGTCGAGGTATTCCCCCAGGACCACGAAACCGAGCAGCGACGCCACGACCGGTTCCAGGACGGTGGTGGCGGGCAACGACGCCCGCAGATCACCGGCCTGGAACGCCGCCTGCTGAACCGTCACCGCCCCCGCGGCGAGGAGCAGGAGCGCCCACAGTTCGGGAGCGGTGGCGAGCGGCAGCACACCGCGGGACGCGATGTCGACCACTCCCTTGGTCAGTACGGCCGAGACCCCGAACAGGGCGCCGCCCACGGCGCCGAGCAGCAGCGCCTTGCGCGCGCCGCGCACCCGCCGGGCGGCGATCAGACCGGCCGCCACCAGCGGGGCACCGACGAGACAGGTGAGCACCCAGTGCAGCGGCTCGGCCCGGGCGAGTCCCGGCCGGGGATTCCCCAGCACCACGAGCACGGCGACCGACCCCGCGAGCGCCGCCGCCCACAGCCACTCACTCCGGCCGACGCTGCGATCGGCGAGGCGGGCACCCAGTGGCAGCGCGAACAGGAGTGACAGCACCAGCAGCGGCTGCACGAGCAGCAGAGAGCCCCGGCCGAGCGCCGCGGCCTGGAAGGCGTATCCCCCGACGCCGGCGACGGTGCCCAGCCACCACACGGGGTTGCGGACGAGAGCGGTGATCGGGCCCAGCGTGCCCACGGCGTCGTCCGGCACACCGGCTGCCGTGCGTTGACGCACGACCGTACCCACCGCGATGCACAAGGCCGCGGCGATCGCCAGCAGCGCTGCGCCCACCGAGTCCGACACGCGCCCAACCCTAGGGCGAAGCGCGGTACCTCGCCGATCGAACGAGCCGGGCCCGACCGGGTCGCCCGCGGCCGGTCGCGCGGTACCACCCGGGGACGGTCAGCGGCCGGCCATCGCCCTGAGCAGCGGGGCTGCGGGCAGCGACGCGAACAGCGCCGCCTCGTCGCGCCACGTCGACTCCTCGTCGAGGAACCGCAGGATCGGCTCCGCGGAGGACCGGTCGAACAGCCCCGCGAAGGCGCGCTCGAGCACCGCGGGCCGCTCGACGACGGCCCGCAGCAGCCCCTGGTCGTACCGGGCGAACCGGGACGGAGCAGGCTGCACGTCGAAGGGATGCCCGTGCCGGGCGAGCGACTGCGCGATCGCCGCACTGTCGCACTGGATCCGCTGGTACGCATATCCGCTGCTGCCCTTGAGCATTCCGCCCGCGGCGCCGATGCGCACGATGTTGCCGCTGCGCCGCGCGGGCGGCCGCGACGCCAACGGAAGCCGTGCGGACTCGTCCGCCTCCACGATGTAGGTGTCCTCGTCCGCGCCGAGCACGGCCGCCAGGTACTCCCGGAGCGCCTCGTCGTGAGCGGCGGTGCCGACGGGCCCGCCGTCGGGGTGCGCGAAACTCGTGTGCTCGACGAGGGCGTGCCGGGTATCGGTGGGCAGCACGTACACGAAGGACGCCGCCCGGCGCTGATCGGTGCGGAAGTCGAACAGGGTGGGGACGTCGGGATCGAACAGGGGAGCTTCGGTGCGGATCCGCCACCCGCGGAAGTCCAGCCACGCATCGGGGCTCGTCCCCCGGTCGTCGGCGTCGGGGCCCCGGCCGTCGAAGACCCACTCGGGGTGCAGCTCCGTGCCGTCGGACAGGGCGACACGCGGGCGGGCCCCGTCGTGCACCTGCGTCACCCGGCCGGTGCGGAGCCCGATGTCGTCGACTCGGTCCGTAACCTCGCCGACCACCGACGCCAGGTCGGCTCCGCGGACGACGCCGTACCGGTACCGGCCGAGGCCGAGCGTGCGGGCCCGTCCGCCCGCATGGACCCGGATCCGGGCGAACCGCGCGGAGACGGCCGCGTCGAGCAGCCCGGACCGGCGGGACCAGAACGCCCAGCCGGCGTCACGGATGTCGCGGGCGCCGTCGTCGACGAGCACCACCGGGCCGGGTCGCGCCGAGACGGCGGCGAGATGGGCCGCCAGCGACAGTCCGCTCAGGCCCGCACCCAGGACGGCGATGCCGCCGTCGACCGGTCCGCTCCACGCTCGCACGCTCGCTTCTCCCCTCGCCGGAGACCCTCCCTCCGTCACCGTACCGGCCGCCGGTGAATCCGGTGCGCCACTACGCGGCCCGGGCGCGCGTCCGCTCGCGCAGCCAGGCCATCGCCGGCATGCGGTAGGAGTCGATGCCCTTGTACGCGGCGATCTCGGCGGGCAGTTCCTCGACGATGTCGGCGAGTTGCTCGGCCCACGCCGGGACCTGCGCGATCTCCTCGAGCGGTGCCATGTAGGTGCGGATGTTGAACACCAGCGCCCCCGTCATCGGCAGGCGGATCAGGTGCTCGAGTTCGATGCGCAACTGGATGCGGCCCCAGTCGCGTTCGGCGATCAGCCGCGGCATGTCGTCCATCCACTCGGGCATCGTCTCGAGGCTGGTGTCCCGGCGCCGCGAACCGACCGCGGAGAAGGTCCAGTTCACCCGCCGGTACGGCCGCTCGGTGGTGAGGCGCCGCATGAACTGCTCGGCGCGGTCGGTCACCCCGTTCGGGGTCAGGCCGGGAACGGGCCGGTGGATCTCGTGCAGGCTCATGCCGATGTCGAACTTGACGGACCAGTCGGCGGACGACGTGACCAGCGCCGCGTCGAACCACAGGTGCCCGTCGCGCTCGGTCACCAGCAGCACGTCGTCGGGCAGCTGACACCCGATGAACACCAGCGGATGCTCCGGCAGGGTGCCCGAATCCCCCGGCACGAACCATTGATCGATTCCGAGAAGGTCGTTGCGCCAGCGGTATCCGCCGTTCTCGACGTCGAGATGCATGACGTCGGGAAACGAGGCCGCCATGTCGCGCATGTAGTAGAGCATCAGGTCCCAGCACGCCGGCGTCATGTGCGGCAGCATCTGCACGCGCCCGGGGTCGGCCTCGACGATCGAGCGACGCAACCGCATCATCTCGACGTACTCGTCGTGGCTCTTGCCCAGGTCGACGATGTGCTCGCCCCAGGCCCCGGCGGCGGTCTCGGTGCGGCGCGGCGCCGGTTCGACGTTCACGGCGTAACGGAACGTCCTGTCGCCCTCGGGGAAAGGCCACGGCAGGCAGGACAGGTCGCTGGCGACGGAGGTGGTCACGAAGGTTCCTTTCCGGATGGCGGGTCAGGCCACGGCGCCGAGGTAGGTGCCGTGATGTCCCGACAGATGAGGACGGATCTCGAGGTCCAGGCCGCACGAACCGCAGGCGACGACCGCCCCGGGAGCGGCGTCGACGGACTGGGTGGTGGCGCAGTGCGGGCAGAACAGCGACACTCCGTCGGCGGCGGTGACGTAGGTGGTCATCTCGCACGGCAGCACGCCGGCGGTACGCGCCGCAGCCGTCGCGGCCATCGCCTCACGCCGCGGGCCGGCGATCAGCACGCGGGCACCGGCGCGGGCCTCACGCACGAGCCGCGACACCTCGTCCGCGCTCGCGTTCGGCACCGTGGTCGCGACGCGGCCGAGGGCGAGTGCCTGCGCCGCCCAGGCCGTCACCGCGGCCCGCGCGTCGGCGCAGTCGCCGAGGCTGAACAGCAGGTGGATGCGCCCGCCCGGATCGATCGGGGGCACCGCACCGGTGACGAATCCCGAGTTCTTCACGGCCGCACACCTCCGAACTCGCGCAACCACTTCAGACCGGGTTCGCGGGTGCGCGTGATGCCCTTGTAGTCGGCCATGTCCTCGGGCAGTTCCTCGAGCACCCGGTAGAGCCGGTCGGCCCATTCCGGCACCAGCGCGATCTCCTCGAAGGGCAGCAGGTAGGTGCGGATGAGGAACATGATCGCGCCGGACGCGCCGAGCCGGATCAGGTGCTGCACCTCGACCCGCAGGTGCAGGCGACGGCCGACGTCGTCGAGTGGGCCCTCGGCGAGCAGGCGCCGATCGCGTCCCCATTCGGGATACGTCTCGGTGGCCGTGTCGAGCCGGCGGTCCACGGTGAGGGTCCAGTTGGTGCGCCGATACCGTTGCCCGGCGTGCAGTCCCATGAGGAAGGACTGGGCGCGGGTGATCACCCCTTCGGTGTGGATGCGGGGCACGGGACCGTGGATCTGCAGGAAGCTCATCCCGACGTCGAAGCGCAGCGACCAGTCCGCGGCGAACGTCACCAGGCCCGCGTCACCCCACAGGGCGCCGTCGCGCTGATCGAGCAGCACGACGTCCTCCTGGATCTGCCGGCCGATGTACAGCAGCGGCGGCTCGGGCAGGGTGGCGGACTGCCCGTAGACGAACGTCTGCTCGAGGTCGAGGGCGCGGTTGCTCCACCGCCGGACGGTGCCGTCACGGTCGAGCGCGAACGTCTGCGGGTATGCCTCGGCCAGCATCTTCATGAGGGTGAGCATCGCGTCCCACTGCGCGACCTCCATGTGCCCGAGCGCCTGGAAGCGGCTCGGGTCGGCGTCGAGCACGCGCCGTCGTTCGGCGAGTTCGTCGAGAAGGAAGCCGTCCATGTCGACCGGGTGCTCGCCCCAGCCGCCGGCCGCCGTGTCCGCGCGGGTCCCGGCCGGCTCGACGTTGGTGCTGTACCGGTAGGTGTCCCGCGGGAAGGGGAACGGGAACCGCGCGACGCGTTCCGGGAGCACCTCGAATTCGGTTGCGGCAGTCACAGGTCCAGCTCCAATCGCTCGCCGCCGGCGCGGGAGACGCACGGCATCATGCAGTCGCCGGCGTGCTTCTCCGCGTCGGTCAGGTACAGGTCGCGGTGCTCGATCGCGCCGTCCGCCACCGGGATCCGGCACTCGCCGCACACCCCCTGCCGGCACAGGTTGGGCACCGGTACCCCGCGCGCCTCGAGCGCTTCGAGCAGGCTCACGCCGGAGTTCACGGCGATGTCGACCCCTGTGCGGCGCAGATGCGCGGTGAACGGGGTTCCGGGCTCGAGGTCGCCGACACCGAAGTGCTCGTAGTGGATGCGGGCATCCGGCCAGCCCGCGCCGCGGGCGCGACGGGTGAGTTCGTCGATGAGACCGGAGGGCCCGCACACGTACAGGTGGGTGCCGAGCGGTTGATCGAGCAGGGCCGGGCCGAGTGCGGCCCAGAACTCCTCGGGGGTGTGGTAGGTGTGCAGGCGGTCGCCGCACAGTTCGCGCAACTCGCCGAGGTGCGGGCCGTCGCCCTCGCGGAAGGTGTAGTGGACCTCGAAGGAGCGGCCCCACTGAGCGGCGGCGCGGGCGTGCGAGAGGATGGGTGTGACGCCGATACCGCCGGCCACGAGCATGTGGTGACGCGCGGTGAGGATCGGCGCGAAGGCACTTCGGGGCCTGCTGACCTCCACGACGTCCCCGACCTCGAGGGCGTGGATCCAGCGGGAGCCGCCCCGGCCGGTCTCGTCGAGCCGCACGGAGATCGAGTAGCTCTGCGGTTCGAGCTCCGGACCGGTCAGGGAGTAGGAGTTGCGGCGGGGCCGGCCGTCGTCGTGGGCGCCGCAGGAGAGCACGACGTGGCTGCCCGGGGTGAACGACGGCAGCGGCGCACCGGTGGGGTCGACGAACCGCACGTGCCGCACTCCGGTGGCGACGGTGGCCACCTCGGCGACGGTGAGGGCGAGGGTCGCGTCGCTGCGCCGGACGGCCGCTCCGGCATCGGATACGAGGGTCATCAGCTTTCCTCCGCGTCGAGCTGGTAGCCGAGATATGCGCCGTGGTGGCGCGAAACGTGGTGGTACACGACGAGTTCCGCCGAACACGCGGGGCACGTGCTGGCCTGCCCGATCGCGGCGGTGGCGTCGTGGGTGTGTCGGCAGTGGGCGCAGTACACCGTGCGCGTGTCCGTGGTCAGCACCTCGGGCAAAATCTCGTCGTCGAGCGCCCCCGCGGCGACGGCCACGGCCCGGGCGGCGAGGACGGCGGCCTCGTCGCCCACCAGCACGAGCCGCCAGCCGACGCGGGCCGCGGAGAGCTGACGCTGCAGCACCTCCGCGGCCGCGTCGCCCCAGGTGGCGGGCGCCCGTAGCCAGCTCACTCGCCGGCCTTCGAAGGAGGTCACCAGGCGGCGAGCGTGGTCGGTGGCGGCGTCGCCGAACGACAGGACGGTGACCGTCCTGCCGCCGTCGGCCACGGTCCGCTCCTCGTCCCAGCGCGGCACGCTGGTGGTCTCCATACAGACGCTCATGGCCGGATCCTTACGGCGCGAACGTGCGCTGGCCGACGTAGAACGCCAGGGCGCCGTCGGGGGTGGTGAAGCGGATCCGCGAGCCCTTGGGGAAGAAGATCGCGTCCTTGGCGCGGGCGATCTCCACCTGGCCGGTATCCAGGTTCTCCAGGCGGAACTCCCCTTCGAGGACGACCTTCATCTCGTCGTACTCGTACAGGTAGTCCAGCGGGGCGTCGGTGTGCGCGAGCTTGAAGTAGCCCGCGGCCATCTCCGACCCCTCGGGGTTGGGATAGACGTCGTCGATGAAGCCCTCGGTGCCCGGGAATTCCTCGGTGGACATCTGGGGCAGGGTCTTCCAGAAGTCGGCGGTGACGCGGAATGCGGGAACCGTGGTGGTTTCTGCCATGAGTGCTCCTAGGAACGAGGCCGGCTGCACCGGCCGTGGGCGGGAGGACGGAACGTCGATCGCTGACGTGAAACAGACAGTAATGAGATGAAACGCACCGACGGTTGCCGACGCGTTAACGCGTGTAACCGAATCCTCTCAGCGTCAGGAACATTCGTTTCTCCCCCGAGCGGCGCGGGCCGAGCCGGACCGTCACCACAAACTCACGGCGGCGTAACACGCCCGTCATGCATGCTATGTTTCATTGCATTCGACAGCGATTCACCTTATGAAACTTCGCAGCCGAACCCCAGGAGTCCCCATGACGCTCGAAGCCACCGACCTCCCCGTGATGCGTCTGCCCTCCACGGACGCCCCCGCCGATGCCGCCGGCTCCGCCGATCTCGCCGCACTCGCCCGCGCCACCGACACCCGCTTCATCCTCGCGGTGTTCACCAACCTCGCCGGCAAGCCCTGCGCCAAGCTCGTCCCGGTCGAGGCGGTCGACGAGCTGCAGTCCGACGGGGTCGGCTTCGCGGGCTACGCCGCCGGAGCCATGGGTCAGGTCCCCAGGGATCCCGACCTCGTCGCCATCCCGGATCCCACCTCCTTCACGCCGATCCCGTTCGTGCGCCCGGGCCTTGCGCTGGTGCACTGCGATCCCCACGTCGAGGGCAAGCCCTGGCCCTACGCCCCGCGGGTGATCCTGAAGGAGGTTCTCGGCAAGGCGGCCGAACGGGGCCTGTCCGTCAAGGTCGGCGCCGAGATCGAGTACTTCCTCGTCCAGCGCGACGAGGACGGGACGCTGCGCACCGCCGACGTGCTCGACACCTCCCGGCAGCCCTGCTACGACGCCCGTGACGTCACCCGCATGTACGAGCACCTGACCTCGATCTCCGCGGCGATGAACTCCCTCGGCTGGGGCAACTACGCCAACGACCACGAGGACGGCAACGGGCAGTTCGAGCAGAACTTCCAGTACGCCGACGCGATGACCACCGCCGACCGCGTCGTCACCCTGCGCTACCTGATCTCGGTGCTCGCCGAGCAGCGCGGCATGACCGCGACCTTCATGCCCAAGCCGTTCGCCGACCGCACCGGCTCGGGCATGCACATGCACCTGTCGCTGTGGCGGGAGGACGGCTCCGCCTTCCCCGACGCCGAGGACCCGCGCGGTCTCGGCCTGTCCGAGACCGCCTACGCGTTCATCGCCGGCATCCTCGACCATGCCTGCGCCCTGCAGGGCGTGATCGCCCCGACCGTCAACTCCTACAAGCGGACCGGCGCCACCGCGACCAGCTCCGGCGCGACGTGGTCGCCGCGGCACGCCACCTACGGCGGCAACGACCGCACCCACTACCTCCGCGTTCCGGACGGCAACCGCGTCGAGCTGCGCGGCGGGGACGGCTCCGCCAACCCGTACCTCGCTGCCGCCGCGACCGTCGCGGCGGGCCTCGACGGCATCGACCGCAAGCTCGATCCCGGCGCACCCGGCGGCACCCCGAACTCGGAGACGCTGCCGATGACCCTGCTGCACGCGATGGACGCGCTCACCGCCGACCCCGTCGTCACCGGCGCCCTCGACGCCGCCGGCCCGGGCGTCGCCGAGTACTTCGCCTCCCTCAAGCGGGAGGAGTTCTTCCACTGGCACAACACCGTGACCTCGTGGGAGATCGACAGCTACCTGACCGCCTTCTGACCCGTTCGGTCCGAACGGGCCACCGCGAACGACGACCTGTAAAGGAGAGACGACCCATGTGCGGAATCGTCGGGCTTCACCTGCGTGACGCCTCCCTCGCCCCCCGGCTGGGTGGCCTGCTGACCGGCATGCTCGGCCAGATGGTCGACCGGGGACCGGATTCGGCCGGAGTCGCCCTCTACGGCGACCCCACCTTCTCCCCCGCCGGCCACGCGTCGGTGTCCCTGCTCGGCGCCGCCCCGGACGTCGCCGCCACCGCCGGTGCCGCACTCGGCGTGACCGTGACCGCGATCGACCTGGCCCCCACCACCGTGCTCCACGCGCCGGTCCCGGCCCAGTTGCTCGCCGACACCGTCCGCGCCGTCGACCCCGGTGCAACGATCATCGGCTTCGGCGACGACGTGACCGTCCTCAAGGGCATGGGCGATCCGGTGGCGCTGGCCGAGCGCTTCGGGATCCCGGCCGCCTCCGGCTGGCAGGGCGTCGGCCACACCCGCATGGCCACCGAATCGGCCGTCACCGCCGCCGGCTCGCACCCGTTCGCCGTCGGCCCGGACCAGTGCCTGGTGCACAACGGCTCGTTCTCCAACCACCTGTCGGTCAAGCGCGAACTCGAGGCCGAGGGTGTGGCATTCGACAGCGAGAACGACACCGAGGTCGGGGCACGGTTCGTCGCCAAGCACCTCGCCGAGGGCGCCGACCTGGAGAAGGCCCTGCGCCTGCTCGGGGAGCGCTTCGACGGGTTCTACACCCTCCTCGTGTCGACGTCCGACTCGTTCGCCGTCGTACGCGACCCGATCGCCTGCAAGCCGGCGATCGTCGCCGAGACCGACGCGTACGTCGCGATGGCCTCCGAGTTCCGGGCCCTCGCCGGCCTGCCCGGCATCGCGGACGCTCACATCTTCGAGCCCGAGCCGGAGCGGGTCTACGTATGGCACCGCTGACCAGCACCGACGCTTCCCCCATCTCTTCGACGCCGGAGACGCCCATGACCACCGAGACGCTGCGCACCGACACACTGCCCACCGACACGCTCCCCACCACGGCGACGTACGACCTGGACGTCACCACCACGCGCGAACTGAACGCCGCACTGCAGGCCACCGAGGCCCCGGCCGCGGTGACCGTGACCAATCCCCAGGGCAAGCACGCCCTCGCGTGCGGGCTCGACCGGCCGATCGACGTGCGCATCGAAGGCCACGTCGGCTACTACGCCGCCGGGATGAACAAGCATGCGACCGTCACCGTCGCGGGCAACGCCGGGGTCGGGGTCGCCGAGAACATGATGTCGGGCACCGTGCGCGTCACCGGGGACGCCTCCCAGTCCGCCGGCGCCACGGCCCACGGCGGGCTGCTGGTGATCGAGGGCAATGCCGCCGCCCGCTGCGGCATCTCCATGAAGGGCGTCGACATCGTCGTCGGCGGCAGCATCGGCCACATGAGCGCCTTCATGGGACAGGCCGGACGGCTCGTCGTCCTCGGCGACGCCGGCGAGGCCCTCGGAGATTCGTTGTACGAGGCGCGCATCTACATCCGCGGCACCGTCGCCTCCCTCGGTGCGGACTGCGTCAAGAAGGAGATGCGGCCCGAGCACCTCGAGGAACTGCGCGAACTCCTCCGGGCGGCCGGCTTCGACGCCGACCCCGCCGAGTTCACCCGCTACGGCTCCGCCCGCGGGCTCTACCACTTCCACGTCGACAACGCCTCGGCGTACTGATCGCACCGCCCGCACCGCATCCCAGGAGACTCCCATGACCTTCCAGCCCGGACTTCGTGAGTCGGCCACCTTCGACCGCAACGTCATCCACGAGATCCAGCGTGCCGCCGAGACCGGCATCTACGACATCCGCGGATGGGGCGCCAAGCGCAAGCTTCCGCACTTCGACGACCTGCTGTTCCTCGGCGCGTCGATGTCGCGGTACCCGCTCGAGGGTTACCGCGAGAAGTGCGAGACCGACGTGGTCCTCGGCGACCGGCACGCGAAGTACCCGCTGCACCTCGACATCCCGGTCACCATCGCCGGCATGAGCTTCGGGGCGCTGTCCGGGCGGGCGAAGGAGGCTCTCGGGCGCGGCGCCAGCGAGGTCGGCACGTCCACCACCACCGGCGACGGCGGCATGACGCCGGAGGAACGCGGTCAGTCCAAGCACCTCGTCTACCAGTACCTGCCGTCGCGCTACGGGATGAACCCCGACGACCTGCGCAAGGCCGACGCGATCGAGGTCGTCCTCGGCCAGGGCGCCAAGCCCGGCGGCGGCGGCATGCTGCTCGGGCAGAAGATCACCGAGCGCGTCGCCGGAATGCGCACCCTGCCCGTCGGTATCGACCAGCGCAGCGCGTGCCGGCACCCCGACTGGACCGGCCCGGACGACCTCGCCGTCAAGATCATCGAACTGCGCGAGATCACCGGGTGGGAGAAGCCGATCTACGTCAAGGTCGGCGCAACCCGCACCTACTACGACGTCAAGCTCGCCGTGAAGGCCGGGGCCGACGTCGTCGTGGTCGACGGCATGCAGGGTGGCACGGCCGCCACGCAGGACGTGTTCATCGAGCACGTCGGCATTCCCACCCTCGCCGCGATCCCCCAGGCCGTGCAGGCGCTGCAGGAGATGGGAATGCACCGCACCCCCGGTGGCGTGCAGCTCGTCGTCTCCGGCGGCATCCGGTCCGGCGCCGACGTCGCCAAGGCCATGGCCCTCGGCGCGGACGCCGTCGCCATCGGCACCGCGGCGCTGATCGCGTTGGGCGACAACAACCCCCGGTACCAGGCGGAGTACGAGAAGCTCGGCTCGGCCGCCGGGTTCTACGACGACTTCCAGGACGGCAAGGACCCCGCCGGCATCACCACGCAGGATCCGGACCTGCAGGCCCGGTTCGATCCGGTCGAGGGCGGCCGCCGCCTCGCGAACTACCTGCGCGTGCTCACCATGGAGGCCCAGACCATCGCACGCGCCTGCGGCAAGTCGCACCTGCGCAACCTCGAGCCGCAGGACCTCGTGGCCCTGACCATCGAGTCGGCCGCCATGGCGCGGGTGCCACTGGCCGGCACCAACTGGGTGCCCGGCCAGGGCTTCTGAGCCGCTGCCCGCCTTCCACCGAGCGAATGTGCCTTACTGTCGGCCTGTCCGACGGTAAGGCACATTCGCTCGTTCCGTGTGCCTGCCCCTCGCACGATCGTCCACTGTCGGGAAACAGCACGTACAGTGAGGACATGAGCAGCCCCGAGCGCCCCGTACTGCACGACGCGCCGGGCCGGGAGGTCCCGCGGGACACCCCGACCGGGGTGGACCTGGAACGCGCCATCGCACAGGAGGTCCGCAAGTTGCGGATCGCCAGCGGGCTCTCCGTGGGCGACATGGCCGCGAAGGTGGGCATCTCCAAGGCGATGCTGTCGAAGATCGAGAACGCCCAGACGTCGTGCAGCCTCTCGACCCTCGCCCGCCTGGCCGCAGGTCTCGACGTACCGGTGACGTCGCTGTTCCGCGGCGCCGACGCGCAGCGCGAGGCGGTGTTCGTCAAGGCCGGCCAGGGCGCGGAGATCGTCGGCCGCGGCACCCGCGTCGGACACCACTACGAGTTGCTCGGCACGCTGCGGGGCCAGCACAAGCGGCTCGAGCCCGTGCTGGTGACGCTCACCGACGCGAGCGAGGTCTTCCCGCTGTTCCAGCATCCGGGGACCGAGCTGCTCTACATGCTCGAGGGCGAGATGGTCTACGGGCACGGCGAATCCGAGTACCGGCTCCAACCCGGCGACGCCCTGCTGCTCGACGGCGAGGGCATCCACGGGCCGAACGAGCTCGTCACCCTGCCCATCCGGTTCCTCGCGGTCACCGCGTACCCGGACAAACACCAGGACTGATCCCGCTCTCCACCACGAGCGGGGGGGTTTCCGCGTCGAGAGGGACACCGCCGCGGTGCATCGCGGGTGCAGGCAGCGGTAACCGCCCCCTCGTCGCGAGAATCTCCCGCTCGACGACGAACGAGGCCCCCGCCGTAGCGGGGGCCTCACCCGTTGTCGGTCCTCGGTCAGAGCTTCTCGGCTGCCGCCTTGGACGTGAGTGCCGTCGCCGCCTCCGCGACCGACGCCGCCTCCGTACGGGACGTGCCGGTGAAGCCCACCGCGTCGAGCACGTAGGCGGTCTCGCCGTGCACGACGACGTCGAGACCCTCGTACTCGGCCTCCGGATCGACGCGCAGGCCCATCACCAGGTCGAGACCCTTGGCGATGATCCAGGTGACGACGAAGGAGTAGGCCAGCACCGCGAGCACCGCGACGGTCTGGGTGCCGAGCAGGCCGATTCCGCCGCCGTAGAACAGCCCGGCCGCGCCGCTGGGAGCCTCCGGCACCGCCAGTAAACCGATGAGCAGCGTGCCGAGAACACCGCCGACGAGGTGGATGCCGACGACGTCGAGAGCGTCGTCGTAGCCCAGGCGGAACTTCAGCGAGATCGCGAAGCAGCACAGCGCACCGGCCAGGGCACCGACGACCAGTGCGCCGAGCGGCGAGACGGCACCGCAGGCCGGGGTGATCGCGACGAGCGCGGCGATGAGGCCGGACGCGGCGCCGAGGGTCGTGGCGTGACCCTCCCGCAGCTTCTCGACGATCAGCCAGCCACAGATGCCGGCGCACGACGCAGCGATGGTGTTGAGCACGACGACCGAGGCGTTGTTGTCCGCGGCGAGCGCGGAACCGCCGTTGAACCCGAACCAGCCGAAGAACAGGATGCCGGCACCGAGAACGGTCAGCGGAAGGCTGTGCGGGCGGGGCGGATTCAGGAACGAGCGCCGCTTGCCCAGGACGATGATGACCGCGAGGGCCGCGATGCCGGCGTTGATGTGCACGGCGGTGCCGCCGGCGAAGTCGACCGCACCGAGGGTGTTGGCGATCCAGCCGCCGACGACGGACCCGTCCTCGGAATCGAACGCGAAGACCCAGTGCGCGACGGGGAAGTACACCAGCACAGCCCACAGCCCGGCGAACACCATCCAGGCCGAGAACTTCATGCGGTCGGCAAGGGCGCCGCACACGAGGGCGACCGTGATGCCCGCGAACAAGAGCTGGAATCCGGCTATCAGCGCCGGCGGGAGTCCCGGTTCGGCCGGCGCCTCGAGCAGCTGGCCGAGCCCGAGATACTCGAGGGGGTTGCCGAGCAGTCCGGCACCGCCGAGCGAGTTTCCGAGCACCGCCGAGTAGCCGAACAGAACCCACAGAACTCCGACGAGCGCGAAGCCCGCGAACGTCATCATGATCATGTTGAGCGTGCTGCGGACGCTCACCATGCCGCCGTAGAACAGCGCCAGCCCGGGAACCATCAGCGAGACCGCCGTGAAGGCCGCGAGAATCCAGGCGGTGTCGGCGGCAGCGATTGCCTCTTCCATAGGTGTCCACCTTGTTCAGTCCCGAGGGATCGCCCCTCGTACGTGTCGCGGTGACTGTCTTATGTTGTTAATCACCGTCATCTGAGAGTGAACCCAGTGTGTAATCTGCGTGGGAGCCGCCGGTGAACTTCGTGTAACGGCGGCTCGCCCCCGGCACTGCCCACCGCCGAGCGCTCGCTCGGGGGCGACCGGTAGCGTTCGAACTGGTATGCGCATCGCTCGCGGGTGAGGATGGACACATGACTCGACACGGTCCGCTGCACGACATCGTGGAATCCGACCTCGAGGTCACCGGACCCAAGGACCACGCCGCCGGTGTCCCGGCGGTCCTGGTGTCGCTGAAACGCGCCTACGAGCAGATGGGCGTGGCCCGCACGGCGGCCACGCTGCCGCGGCTCAACCAGCGGCACGGTTTCGACTGCCCGGGGTGCGCCTGGCCCGAGACGCCCGGCCACCGCAAGCCCGCGGAGTTCTGCGAGAACGGCGCCAAGGCCGTCGCCGAGGAAGCCACCCTGCGGACGGTCACGCCCGAGTTCTTCGCCCGTCACTCCGTCGCGGAACTGTCGGAGAAGACCGGCTACTGGCTCGGGCAGCAGGGCCGCCTGACCCATCCGATGGTCCTCCGCCCCGGCGCGACCCACTACACCCCCGTCGACTGGGACGACGCGTACCGGCTGATCGCCGACCACCTGCGTGCGCTCCCCACCCCGGACCACGCCGTCTTCTACACGTCGGGCCGCACCAGCAACGAGGCCGCGTTCCTCTACCAGCTGCTGATCCGCAGCTACGGCACCAACAACATGCCGGACTGCTCCAACATGTGCCACGAGTCCTCCGGCAGCGCACTCGTCGAGACCATCGGAATCGGCAAGGGCTCGGTGTCGGTGCCGGACCTCGAGCACGCGGACCTCATCCTCGTCGCCGGTCAGAACCCGGGCACCAACCATCCGCGCATGCTCTCCACCCTGGTGAAGGCCAAGGAGAACGGGGCCAAGATCATCGCGATCAACCCGCTCCCCGAGGCGGGGCTGCTCCGGTTCAAGGACCCGCAGCGCGTCGACGGCGTGCTCGGCCACGGCACGGACATCGCCGACGAGTTCCTGCAGATCCGCCTCGGTGGCGACATGGCGCTGTTCCAGGGGCTCGGCAGGCTGCTGTTCGAGGCGGAGGACGCCGCGCCCGGCACCGTGATCGACCGGGCCTTCGTCGAGGCCCACTGCGCCGGCTTCGACGACTACGAGCGGCACGTCCGCGCGGTCGACCTCGGCACCGTCCTCGAGGCCACCGGGCTGAGCGAGGCGCAGCTGCGGTCCACCGCCCGGGACCTGGCCACCTCCCAACGCACCGTGGCGTGCTGGGCGATGGGCCTGACTCAGCACACCCATGCCGTCGCCACCATCGCCGAGGCGGTCAACCTGCTGCTGCTGCGCGGGATGATCGGCAAGCCCGGGGCCGGGGTCTGCCCGGTGCGGGGGCATTCGAACGTGCAGGGTGACCGGACGATGGGCATCTGGGAGAAGATGCCCGAGTCCTTCCTCGCCGCGCTGGACCTCGAGTTCGGGATCACGAGCCCGCGCAGGCACGGGTACGACACCGTCGAGGCGATCCGCGCGATGCGCGACGGCCGGGCGAGCTTCTTCATGGCGATGGGCGGCAACTTCGTCGCCGCGACCCCGGACACCCACGCCACCGAGGAGGCGTTGCGCCGCTGCGAGCTGACCGTGCAGATCTCGACCAAGCTCAACCGCAGCCATCTCGTGCACGGGCGCACAGCGCTGATCCTGCCCACCCTCGGACGCACCGACCTCGACATCCAGGAGAGCGGCAAACAGCTTGTTTCCGTGGAGGATTCGATGTCCATGGTGCACCTGTCACGGGGCCGGTTGCAGCCGGTCGGCGACCAGCTGCACAGCGAGGTCGCGATCGTCTGCCGGCTCGCCCGCGAGCTGTTCGGCCCCGACCATCCGGTCCGCTGGTCGGCGTTCGAGGGCAACTACGACCTGATCCGCGACTCGATCGGGCGGGTCGTGCCCGGCTGCGAGGACTACAACACCAAGGTCCGCCGGCGCGACGGGTTCCAGTTGCCGCACCCGCCCCGCGACAACCGCGAATTCCGCACGCACACCGGCAAGGCCAATTTCAGCGTCAACGACCTGGTGTGGGTGCCCACTCCCCCGGGCCGGCTCGTGCTGCAGACGCTGCGCAGCCACGATCAGTACAACACCACCATCTACGGGCTCGACGACCGCTACCGCGGCGTGAAGAACGGCCGCAAGGTCGTGTTCGTCCACACGGACGACATCGCCGAACTCGGATTCGCCGACGGCGACCTCGTCGACATCGTGTCCGAGTGGCCCGCCGACGGCGCGGTGCAGGAGCGTCGCGTCCGCGACTTCCGCATCATCGCGTACAGCACCCCGCGCGGCAACGCGGCCGCCTACTACCCGGAGACCAATCCGCTGGTCCCCCTCGACCACGTCGCGACGAAGTCGAACACCCCGGTCTCCAAGGCGATCGTCGTCCGACTCGAGCGGGCCGGGGCCGACTGATGGGGCGGGTCACCGCGCGCCGGCCCGTCCTGCGGATCACCGCGGACGGGCAAGCACGCCGACCGGACAGCCTCGCGGTGGAGGAACCGCTGGAGATCCGCCTCAACGGCCGCGCCCTGACGGTCACGATGCGCACGCCGGGCCACGACGTGGAACTCGCCCACGGATTCCTGCTCGCCGAGGGGATCATCGGCGGCCGCGAGGACGTCTCCGTGGTGCGCTACTGCGACGGCGTCGACGACAGCGGCGCCAACACCTACAACGTGCTCGACGTCCACCTCGCGCCGGGGATCTCCGTTCCCGACGGTGCGGGCGCCCGCAACTTCCTCACCAGCTCCGCGTGCGGGGTGTGCGGGAAGGAGTCCCTCGACCGGATCCGCGGGCGCACCCGGTTCCCGCTGACCGACGGCTTCGTGGTCTCCGCCCGCGCGCTGGCCTCGATGCCACCACGAATGCGGCAGCGGCAGAAGGTTTTCCAGAGCACGGGTGGGTTGCACGCCGCCGCGCTGTTCACCCCCGACGGCACCCTGCTGGCGTTGCGGGAGGACGTGGGCCGGCACAACGCGGTCGACAAGGTGCTCGGCTGGGCACTGACCGAGAACCGGGTCCCGTTGCCGGACACCGTCCTCGTCGTCAGCGGGCGGGCCTCCTTCGAGCTGGTGCAGAAGGCCGTGATGGCCGGCGTCCCGGCGCTCGGAGCGGTGTCGGCCCCCTCGTCGCTGGCGGTCGATCTCGCCGCGGAGTCCGGCCTGACCCTGGTCGGTTTCCTCCGCGGCGACTCGATGAACGTCTACACCGGATCCGTCGTATGACCCGGGGCCCGGGAACGGCTCAGCTGCAGTCCTGTTCGGGCGCGTCGCCCGAGCTGACCCCGTCGACGAAGGCCCGCACGTCGTCGTGGGAGGCCTCGAGCACGCCGCGGTGGTCGGCACCGTCGTAGACCCGGTAGGCAAGGGGGGAACCGTTGCCGCACAGGGTCTTCGTCACCTCGTCGGTGACCTGCCGGGCCACGAGCACGTCCGCGGTGCCCTGCACGACGAGGGTCGGCACCGAGAGGGCGAGCTGCTCGAGTTCCTGCGTGGCGAAGTACTCGGTCAGGCGCCCGACGTCCGCACCGGGCGCGAACACCTGGTCCACGGGAACGGTCGCGGCCACCTTGCGCACGTCGTCCATGCACCCGGTGCGCGCCGCCGCGAGCAGCGGACGGGACGCGTCCGTGAGCATCGCGTCGGCGGACACCTCGGGGTCGGCGGCCTCGGCGCCGAGCAACAGGACGGGCAGGAAGGTCAGGGCCTGAGCGATCCCCGGGCCCCCGGTTGCGAAGTAGGCGGCGGTCTCGCTCGTCCGGCTTCCCGGCGCGAACGCGACCGCGCCCTGCAGTTCCAGTTCAGGGGCGCGCTCCGCGCCCTGGGCGGCGGTGAACAGGGCCGCATGCCCGCCCTGGCTGTGCCCCATCACCGTCCACCGGTTTCCGATGCCGGGCTCGGCCTCGCGTGCGGCACGCACGATGTCGACGACCGTGTTCGCGGCGCTGTCGCCGTTCATGTAGGGATGTCCGCCCGGCGTTCCGAGGCCCTCGTAGTCGGTCTGGACCACGGCGTAGCCGTCGGCGACCCACCGATCGAGCATCGCGGTGGTCCGCGAGAGGTAGCTGTGGGCGGGTCCGCCGACCGTGTCGGCCGAGGGCGCGCAGGCATCTCCGACACCCGTCGTGCCGTGCGCCCAGCTGATCACCGGCCATCCTCCGCCGGGGGCGTCGCCGCGCGGGATCGCAACGGTGCCCGACACGAGGATCGGGCGTCCCGTGGCGTCCTCCGAGAGGTAGGTGATCAGTTCCGTGCGCGCCGCGCTGGGCAGCGCCGCCGCGCTCGTCAGCGGCCGGGTGCTGATCAGCGAGCCGGGGGAACGCTCGGCAGCGGGGGCCGGTTCGGAATCCGCGCAGGCCGTGGCGGCCAGCACCGAGGTGACCGCGAGCGCCACGAGGACGCTCCGGGAGGAGAGATGACCCATGGAATCCTCCGTTAAGAAGTTCTTATTAATTGGAAAGTCGAACTTCTTAGTACAGTGGACGCATGGCAGTGTCAACAGGTCGTCTCGCTCTGCTGGATGCCGCGGAGGAACTCGTCGCCCGTCGCGGCATCCACGGCGTCTCGGCGCGCGAGGTGGTCACAGCCGCCGGTCAGCGCAACAATTCGGCGATCGCCTATCACTTCGGCTCGTGGCACGGACTGCTCGACGCGGTCTGGAGCCGGCACGCGCCGCACGTCAACGCCCAGCGGGCGGCACTGACGGACGCAGCCCACCTCGACGGCTCCCCGGCACTCGAACGGCTCGTCTATGCCTACGTCCATCCGCTCGTCACCGAGATCGCCCGCGGAAGGCCCAGCTACTGGGCTCGCTTCAACGAGCAGTGGCTCGCCACCGCCCCCCTGGTGTTCCTGGCGGTCCCCCAGCCGGGGGCCGTCCAGGCCGACTACTACCCGTCCGACGAGTCGCTCACCGTCCTCGCCTCCCTCCTGGAGACGATCGCGCAGTGTCTCGACCTCCCCGAAGCCGACGCCCGTCGGCGTGTGGGGCTGACGGTGCGCTTCGTCATCGGCTCGTTCGCCTCGTGGGAGCGCGCCCACGAGGCCGGGGACGCGACCGACCTGTCCACCTTCGAGTCGGAGATCGTCGAGCTCGCCTGCGCGATGTTGCGCGTGCCGGGCGGTGATTCGGCGCCGTCGTCCCGACCGCGGTGACACGGCGCCGTCGTCCCGACCGCGGTGACACGGCGCCGTCGTCCCGACCGCGGTGAGGCGGCGCCGTCGTCCCCACGGACAGATCAGGCCGGCACCCGCTCCGCCTCGATCAGGGCCGTCATGTGGGCAAGCATGCGGTCGGCGTCGGGCTCCACCCCGGTGAAGATGCGGAATGCGTCGACGGCCTGGAAGACGGCCATGCCCGCGCCGGTGAGGGTCGGGGCGCCGAGTGCGCGGGCACGCAGGACGAGTTCGGTCTCGATGGGCCGGTAGACGACCTCGGCGACCCACAGGTCGGGGCGCAGCAGTGCCGGGTCGAAGGCCGTTCCGGGATGTGCGGCCATGCCGACGGGCGTCGCGTGGATCAGGCCGTCCGCGGCGGCCAGCAGCCGCGGCAGCTCGGCCGGCGTCGCGGACGAGACGGCAACGTCCGGGAACAGCACGGTGAGCGTGTCGCGCAGCGCGGTGGCGCGCGCGAGGTCGGGATCGACGACGGTGAACGCGCGCACCCCGCGGGTGAGCGCGGCGTACGCGACCGCCGCCCCGGCCCCACCGGCCCCGAGCTGGACGACCGCGTCGAGCGCGACGCTGGGGAGTCCGCGGTCGAAGTTGCGGCCGAAGCCCGACCAGTCGGTGTTGTGACCGATCGCGCGCCCGCCGTCGAACAGCACGGTGTTGACGGCGCCGAGGCGGCTCGCCTCGGGCGACAGGTCGTCGAGATGGTCGAGGACGGCCTGCTTGCAGGGATGGGTGATGTTCAGGCCCCGGAAGCCCAGCTCGCGCGCGGTGCGCAGCAGCCGCGGCAGGTCGGCGACCGAGAGGCCCAGCTCGTCGAGGTCGATGATCTTGTAGACGTAGCGCAGACCCTGCCGCGCGCCCTCCTCCTCGTGCATCGGGGGTGTCAGCGAGGCACCGATGCCGGTTCCGATGAGGCCGCAGAGAATCGAGTCGGTCATGGCGGGCCTTTCACGTCACAATGTACGAACTAGTGAGTTACAAGCCATAGCGTACGGCCACGGGCGGCACGGAGACAAGACCCCGGTCGATAGGGTGGCGCCATGGCACCCGAGCAGACGACCGGCCGACGACGCCGCAACAGCGACCTCACCAGGGAGAACATCCTCGAGGTGGCCACCGCGGAGTTCGCGGACAAGGGACTGTCAGGAGCCCGGGTCGACGAGATCGCCGAGCGCACGCAGACCACCAAGCGGATGATCTATTACTACTTCGGCGACAAGGAGGGCCTCTACCGGGCCGTCCTCGAGAGTTCCTACGGGACGATCCGCGCCCAGGAGCGCGAGCTGGACCTCGAAGACCTCGGCCCCGTCGACGCCATCCGCGTGCTGGCCGAGGCCACGTTCGACCACCACGACCAGCATCCCGACTTCATCCGCATCGTCGCCAACGAGAACATGCTCCGGGGCGAGCACATCCGGCAGTCTCCCCATCTCGCCGGCCTGGGCGCCCCCGCCGTCGACGTGCTCACCGGCATCCTCGAACGCGGCCGGGCCGACGGCCTCTTCCGCGACGACGTCGACGCCCTCGACGTCCACCTGGTGATCAGCAGTTTCTGCGTCTTCCGCACCGCCAACCGGTACACCTGGCAGGCCCTGTTCGACCAGAACCTCGCCGCGGACGAGCTGCGGACCAGGCATCGGAGGATGCTGGGCGACCTCCTCGTCGCGTTCCTGACGACCCTGCCCGACTGAGGGACCTCGGGGGAATGCGCACGGGGACGCGTTCCGAAATTTTATGAACTATCTAGTTCATACATCTTGCGTTCACCGTGTGATGGCGCCTACATTCGAGACAACGCAGTACGAACCCGGGTTCGTATCTCGAACATCCCCTCCCCTTTTCCGCACAGGAGACGCGATGACCGCGCACACCCTCGACACGCCGGAGAATTCCGGTATGACGACCGAAACCCGCCCGCACGACACCACCAAGGTCAAGCGCGCAGCGTCGTCGGCCTTCCTCGGCAGCATGCTCGAGTACTACGACTTCTACATCTACGCATCCGCCGCCGCCCTGATCTTCCCGACCGTGTTCTTCCCCGACAGCGGCCACGCGGCGCTGCTGTCCCTGTCGACCTTCGGTGTCGCCTACGTCGCGCGGCCGCTCGGCGCCGTGGTGCTCGGCCACTTCGGTGACCGGGTCGGACGCAAGAACGTCATGCTGTTCACGCTCATCCTCATGGGCGTCGCCACCTTCGGCATCGGCCTGATCCCCAGCGCCGAGTCGATCGGCGTACTCGCCCCCGCGCTGCTCGTGTTGATGCGAATCTTCCAGGGCATCTCCGCCGCCGGCGAGCAGTCCGGCGCCAGCTCGCTGACTCTCGAGCACGCCCCGCAGAACCGGCGAGCATTCTTCGCGAGCTGGACGCTCAACGGCACCCAGGCCGGCTTCATCCTCGCCAGCCTGGTGTTCCTGCCCGTCGCGGCCATGCCCGACGACATCCTCTACAGCTGGGGCTGGCGCGTACCGTTCTGGGGCAGCCTGTTCGTGCTGGCCGCCGCGTACGTCATGCGGCTCAAGCTCGAGGAGCCCGAGGAGTTCGCGGAGACCAAGAAGTCCCACGAGGTCGCCAAGCTGCCGGTCGCCGACCTGCTGCGCACCCATCCGGCCAACCTGACCCGGGTGATCTTCTGCGCCTTCGTCGCCGTGGTGAGCACCATCTTCTCCGTGTTCGGCCTGGCGTTCGCGACCAGCGCCGAGGTGGGCATCGCCAAGTCGACGATGCTGGGGGTCGCGATCGCCGCCAACGCCGTCGCCTTGTTCAGCCAGCCCGCCCTCGCCGCCTTGTCGGATCGCGTCGGCCGTAAGCCCGTCTTCGTCACCGGCGTCCTCGGCTCGGCGGTGTTCATCTTCGTGTACTTCCAGGCCATCTCCACGGGCAACGTCGCGCTGATCTTCGCCGCCGGCATCGCCCTGATGGGCCTGCTCTACGCCGCGCCCAACGCGATCTGGCCGGCGTTCTACGCCGAGATGTTCAACACCAAGGTCCGCTACTCCGGCATGGCGATCGGCACCCAGCTCGGCTTCGCCATCGCCGGCTTCGCCCCCGCCATCGGCACCGCGCTCATGGGCGGCGATCCGACGAACTGGCTGCCCGTCGCCCTCCTGACGTCCGGCGCCTGCCTGGTGTGCGCCGTGTCCGCCCTGTCGGCGAAGGAAACCTTCCGCACCCCGCTGCGCGAACTCGGCAACCGCATCTGACCTCCGCTTACGTGGCCGAATGTCACATCACGTCGCTTCGAGTGACGTGATGTGACATTCGGCCACTGTGGCGTCGCGGGCACTGTGGCGTCGCGGCCACCGCGGCGTCGCGGGCACTGTGGCGTCGCGGCCACCGCGGCGTCGCAGGCTCCGGCGGAAGCACCCCACCTACGGCGAAGGCCCCGGCACGGATGCCGGGGCCTTTCACGCGGTCGGATCAGGCGGTCTTGTCGCGACGCTCCCGTTCGGGTTTGCGCGGCACGATAGTCGGCAGCACGTTGTCGTTGACGGTTTCGGCGGTGACGACCACCTTGGCGACGTCGTCGCGGCTCGGGATGTCGTACATCACCGGCAGCAGGACCTCTTCCATGATGGCGCGCAGGCCGCGGGCACCGGTACCACGCAGGATCGCCTGATCGGCGACAGCTTCCAGCCCGTCCTGGGTGAACTCGAGCTCCACCCCGTCCATCTCGAAGAGCCGGACGTACTGCTTGACGAGCGCGTTCTTCGGCTCCGACAGGATCTGCACCAGCGAATCCTTGTCCAGGTTCGTCACCGAGGCGACGACCGGCAGGCGGCCGATGAACTCGGGAATGAGACCGAACTTGATCAGATCCTCGGGCATGACCTCGGCGAAGTGGTCGGTGGTGTCGATCTCGGCCTTGGACTTCACCTCGGCGCCGAAGCCGATTCCGCGCTTGCCGACCCGGTCCGAGACGATCCTCTCGAGCCCGGCGAACGCACCGGCGACGATGAACAGCACGTTGGTGGTGTCGATCTGGATGAATTCCTGGTGCGGATGCTTGCGTCCGCCCTGCGGCGGCACCGACGCCTGGGTGCCCTCGAGGATCTTCAGCAGCGCCTGCTGGACGCCCTCACCGGACACGTCGCGGGTGATCGACGGGTTCTCGCTCTTGCGGGCGATCTTGTCGACCTCGTCGATGTAGATGATCCCGGTCTCGGCGCGCTTGACGTCGTAGTCGGCCGCCTGGATGAGCTTGAGGAGGATGTTCTCGACGTCCTCACCGACGTACCCGGCCTCGGTCAGGGCGGTGGCGTCGGCGATCGCGAACGGCACGTTCAGCATCTTCGCCAGCGTCTGCGCCAGGTACGTCTTCCCGCAGCCGGTGGGCCCGAGCAGCAGGATGTTCGACTTGGCCAGCTCGACCGACTCACCCCGGGTGTCGCGGGCCTTCTCCCCCGCCTGGATCCGCTTGTAGTGGTTGTAGACCGCCACCGCCAGGGTCCGCTTCGCGGAGTCCTGCCCGATGACGTAGTTGTCGAGGAACTCGCGGATCTCGGCCGGCTTGGGCAACTCGTCGAGCTTGACCTCGTTGGACTCGGCCAGTTCTTCCTCGATGATCTCGTTGCACAGGTCGATGCACTCGTCGCAGATGTAGACCCCTGGGCCCGCAATGAGCTTCTTGACCTGCTTCTGGCTCTTTCCGCAGAAAGAGCATTTCAACAGGTCGCCCCCGTCACCGATACGTGCCATCTGTCAGGTCCCTACTTCCTCGTAAGCGTGCAACCGATCCCGCGACCGCCGACAGCGCCGGTCCGGGGAGCGGGCCCTTGGAACGACCGTACCCGGAGACTGCGACGGCGGTCGACCGGTTCCGGGCGATTCGGGCCATATTTTGTGCGGGGCGGCGGTAATGCCGCTCGAGCACACCGGCCCGGCCGCGAAGGCGCGCGAGGCGCGCTCCGGGCCGGGCCGAGGCGGTTACTTCTGAGCCGAGAGCTTGCGGTACTCGAGCACGTTGTCGATCAGACCGTAGTCGACGGCCTCCGCGGCGGTGAGGATCTTGTCGCGGTCGGTGTCCTTGCGGATCTGCTCGGGGTCCTTGCCGGTGTGCTTGGCCAGGGTCGTCTCCATCAGGCGGCGCATGCGCTCGATCTCCGCGGCCTGGATCTCGAGGTCGGACACCTGGCCCTGGATGCCGCCGGTGGCGGGCTGGTGGATGAGCACGCGCGCATTGGGCAGGGCGAGCCGCTTGCCGGGGGTACCGGCGGCGAGCAGCACCGCCGCGGCCGAGGCGGCCTGGCCGAGGCACACGGTCGTGATGTCGGCACGCACGTACTGCATGGTGTCGTAGATCGCCATCAGCGACGTGAACGAGCCGCCGGGCGAGTTGATGTACATCGTGATGTCGCGGTCCGGGTCCAGCGACTCGAGCACCAGCAGCTGCGCCATGACGTCGTTGGCCGAGGCGTCGTCCACTTGCACGCCGAGGAAGATGATGCGTTCCTCGAACAGCTTGTTGTACGGGTTGGACTCCTTGACCCCGTAGCTCGAGTGCTCGATGAACGAGGGCAGGATGTAGCGGCTCGCGGGGGAAGCCGGAGCTTGGCCGCCGAGCTGGCGCGGATCGAACAGGTTGGTCATCGCTTCTCCAGGAATTCGTGGGGCGTAGAGCGGATCGGAGGGCTCGGAACTAGTTGCCGGTGCCGCCGGCCTGCTGCGCCCGCGAGACGACATGGTCGACGAAGCCGTACTCGAGTGCTTCCTTGGCGGTGAACCAGCGGTCGCGGTCCGAGTCCTTCGTGATCTGCTCGACGGTCTGGCCGGTGTGCTCGGCGATCAGTTCCGCCATCTCCCGCTTGGTGTGCGCGAACTGTTCCGCCATGATCGCGATGTCGCTGGCCGTGCCGCCGATACCGGCGGACGGCTGGTGCATCATGATCCGCGCGTGCGGCAGGGCGTACCGCTTGCCCCGCGTGCCGGCCGAGAGCAGGAACTGCCCCATGGAGGCGGCCAGGCCCATCGCGAAGGTCGCCACGTCGCACTCGACGAACTTCATGGTGTCGTAGATCGCCATACCGGCGGTGACGGATCCACCCGGGGAGTTGATGTAGAGGGAGATGTCGCGCGTCGGGTCCTCCGCGGACAGCAGCAGGATCTGCGCGCAGAGCTTGTTCGCGATGTCGTCGTCGACCTGGGTACCGAGGAAGATGATCCGCTCGCGCAGCAGCCGCTCGTAGACCGAGTCGCTGAGGTTGAGCCCAGCGGTGGCCGAGGTCATCGTGGGACCGATGGATGTCGCCGGATTCTGAGGAGTCACGGTACCTGCCTTCTCGTCAATCGTGGATTGCTGACACTGACAGTAACGAAGTGGGGCGGCACCGGATGCCCGGTGCCGCCCCACTTCGCTCAAAGCGGAAATTTCCGCTCTGCGTTCCCTGCGCAGAACCGTTGCGACGTCGCACATGCAATCGCGCGGCGCGGCAACGGGTCTCGCTCTACTACTCGGAGTCGCCCTCGCCGGCCGGAGCCTCGGCGTCCTCGGACTCGGCGTCGCTCTTCGTGCCGAACAGCTCGGAGGTGTCGATCGTGGCGCCACTGGTGTCGGTGACCGTGGCCCGGTCCACGACGTTGCCGAGGGCCTTGCCGCGCCGGACGTCCGCGTAGACGGCGCCGAGCTGGTTCGCCTGGCCGATCTGCTGGATGAACTGCTCCGGCGGGATGCCGTAGCGCTGCGCCTGGAAGAAGATGCGCTCGGTGAGCTCCTCCTGCTCGACGGTGGTGCCCTCGGCCTCGGCGATCGCGTCGAGCAGCAGCTGCACCTTCACGGCGCGCTCGGCCGACTCGCGGGTGTCGTTGTCGAATTCCTCGCGGCTCGAGCCCTGCTCCTCGAGGAGCTGGTTGAGCTTGGTCTCGTCGTGGTCGAGCGCGTGGATGGCATCGTGCAGGGCGCCGTCGATCTCGGCCTGGACGACGGCCTCGGGCAGCGGCACCTCCACGGCCTCGAGCAGGGCGTCGAGAACCTTGTCGCGGATCTGACCGGCCTGCTCGACCTTCTTGACGCGGGAGACCCGCTCGCGCAGGTCGGCCTTGAGCTCCTCGAGGGTGTCGAACTCGCTCGCGAGCTGCGCGAATTCGTCGTCCTCGGCGGGCAGCTCGCGCTCCTTGACGCTGTTCACCGTGACGGTGACCACGGCCTCCTCGCCGGCATGCTCACCGGCGACGAGCGTGGTGGTGAACTCCTTCGACTCGCCCGCGGACAGGCCGACGAGCGCCTCGTCGAGGCCGTCGATGAGCTGGCCCGAACCGACCTCGTGGGACAGACCGGTGGTGGAGGCCTCGGGGACCTCCTCGCCGCCGACGGTGGCGGACAGGTCGATGGACACGAAGTCGCCGTCCTGCACCGGCCGCTCGACACCGGTGAGGGTGCCGAAGCGCTGACGCAGCGACAGCAGCTGCTCCTCGACCGCCTCGTCGGTGACCTCGACGGGATCGACGGTGACCGCGATGGCGGAGAAGTCGGGGAGGGTGATCTCCGGCCGGACGTCGACCTCGGCGGTGAAGACGAGCTCGACGTTGTCCTCGAGCTTGGTGATGTCGACCTCGGGCTGGCCGATGACCTTGACCTCGTTGGCGGTCACGGCCTCGCTGTAGCGGGCCGGGATGGCGTCGTTGACGACCTGCTCGAGCACGGCGCCACGTCCGACGCGGGCCTCGAGCAGCTTGCGCGGGGCCTTGCCGGGCCGGAAGCCGGGAAGGCGAATCTGGCTGGCGAGGGCCTTGAACGCGCGGTCGAAATCAGGCTGGAGCTCCTCGAAGGGCACCTCAACGTTGATACGGACTCGCGTCGGGCTGAGCTGCTCGACGGTGCTCTTCACGGACATGCTCCTTCTGTCGTGCTCGTTGGTCGTTCGATCAAGCTGTCACCGGGTGCTCGGTCGTCCACCCGGTTCTTCCTGGTCGGGATGACAGGATTTGAACCTGCGACCCTCCGCTCCCAAAGCGGATGCGCTACCAAGCTGCGCCACATCCCGTCAACACCGGCACCCGGAACCTTCCGGGGACCCGAGGGAGAATCCTACGGCCCCCCGATTATGAAATCCAAAGCGAGGTTCGGTACAGTCTGTTCCTGCACGCGGCAGGCCCGGCGATCCCGGGTCGATCGCATGCATGGGGATGTAGCTCAATGGTAGAGCCCCAGTCTTCCAAACTGGCTACGCGGGTTCGATTCCCGTCATCCCCTCCACCGGACCGTCACCGGTCCCGCTGTTCCTCGGCGTCGGCGAATTCGCAGAACGCGGTGTAGGCCCGCGACCCGTAGATCGTCGCCGGGCCGCCCTGCATCAGAAATGCGACCCCGATCGCCTCGGCCGCCTCCTGCCTGCTCGCCCCGGCCCGGACGGCGCTGCGCGCATGGGAGGCGATGCAGCCGTCGCATTCGTCGACGACGCCGATCGCGAGCGCGATCAGTTCCTTGGTCCTGGTATCCAGGGCCCCGGGGGCGAAGGCGGCCTTGCTGAGGGCATTGAAACCCTGATACACCTCGGGAATCGCCGCGCGCAGCGCCCGGTGCTGCGGATTCAGTGCGTTCAGGACTTCCTGGTAGTGCCCGTGCTCGCTCATGAGCCGACCGTAGACATCCTCACCCGGAACGGACACCGAATCGGCGGATTCACGTCGCCGTCACACGGCGTGCGAGAGGCGGAGCAGCCCGTCGATCTCCTCGGTGAAGGCGCGGACGAGATTCTCGGGATCGGGCACCCGGTCCGCGTCCGCCTTGAACCCCACCCGGACCTTGCCGCTGTAGCTGAAGATCGAGACGCCGAGGGTCTGATCGCCGGCGCCCGGCACCCAGGCGAGCACACCGCGGATCTTCGCCCCCGCCATGTACCGGTCGCTCGTGGGACCGGGAACATTGGTGGTCACCCCGATCGCCTTGCCGGAGAAGAAGTCCACGAAGAACCGTTCCAGCTCCGGACCGGTCCGTCCGATCGCCTTGATCAGGCCGAACGTGAGCGTCACCTCGGGAGAGTGCTTGATGACCTCCATCCGCCGGTGGGTCTCGACGATGCGTTCGAGCGGGGTCTCCAGTGCCGACGGGTACTTGAAGAGCACCAGAGCGAACTGATTCCCGAGTTCCTTCGGCAGGGGCTTGTCGAGGGGGCGAACGTTGACCGGCACCATCGTGGGCACGTCCTGCGGCTTGCCGCCGTGCTCGCGGATGTACGTCGCGAGCGCCCCGGCGACGGCTCCCATGAGCACGTCGTTGACGGTGGTGCCGGTCCGGTGACCGATGTGCTTGATGTCGTCGAGCGGAAAGGGCTCACACCACACCGCCCGTTTGGCCGTTCCTGGTTCGCCACTGAGCGGAGTGTGCGGTTTGGGGCCGAGCACGAGCTTGTTCGCGATCTCGCCGGTGCGTTCGGCCTGGGTGAAGGCGTCGCCGAGGACATGCGGATCGAGCAGCTTGGGCAGGTCGAGCAGCATGTGCGCAGCGCCGGACGCCGCACTGGCGGTGTTCGACACCGCGGCCCCCGCGAACTTGGCGGCCCCCTCGAGGAGACCGGCATGGTGCTCGGGCACGGCGGTCGGGGCGTCGTCGAGGTCGCTGTCCGGGGTCTCCCCCGTCATCGAGAGCATCACCTGGTTGAGGGCGATGCCGTCACCGATGCAGTGGTGGAGCCGGGTGTAGATCACGGCTCCGTGCCGGTATCCGTCGATGAGGTGCATCTCCCACAGCGGGCGGCGACGATCGAACGGCACCGGCATCCGCCGTTCGATGTACCGCTGCAGCGTCGCGTCGTCGCTGCGGGGCAGGGTCGTCCGGATCAGGTGGTCGTCGAGGTCGAACTCCGGGTCGTCCTCCCAATGCGGCGACCCGACATGCGTGCGCGGTTGCACCGGCCGCTGCCGGAACGACGGGTAGGTGTCGACGAATCGTCGCTGCACGAGGGACACCACGCGCGACCAGTCGACGGGGCCCTCGAAGAACATCAGCGAGTCGATGATCATGAGGTTCTCGGGTCGGTCCATGTTGAGCCAGATGGTGTCCACCGGCCCCATCGCTCTGTTCACCGTGGCCGTCCCTTCTCGAGTGGGCGTTTACGAGTTTTTCACCGGTCGGCCGACCGCGGAAGGGTAATTGGCCCTCGGCCTGCTACGCGAACACCCCGCCCTGCTCGAGCAGGGCGGGGTGTTGCCGCGGCGGAGAGTGCGGTGGAGGCGCAGTCTCCTCGAGGTGCGGTCAGCGGCGGAAGAGCGCGCCGAGGGTGCGTGCCTGCGCCCCCGCGGCGGTGTCCTGGCCGCACGCGCAGCGGTCGGGTGCGGGCACGGAGCGCATGACGGCGTCGACGTGCTGGCCGCAGCCGCCCCAGCCGGTCTTTCCGCAGTTCGGGCAGGTGACGGGGTAACACATAGGGGTCCTCCTCGGGACGGGTAACGGGGGTGGCGGGTCAGGCGCCGGCGGCGGCCTTGTGTTCGGCGACCTGGGCGTGGACCTCGGCCATGTTCAGGGCCTTGATCTGCCCGATGAGGTCTTCGAGGGCGGCCGCCGGCAGGGCGCCGGGCTGGGCGTAGACCAGCACGCCCTCGCGGAACGCCATGATCGTGGGGATCGAGCGGATGTCGGCCATGGCGGCGAGCTGCTGCTCGGCCTCGGTGTCGACCTTGGCGTGCACGACGTCCGGGTGCGCGGCCGAGGACTTGTCGAACACGGGGGCGAACGCCCGGCACGGACCGCACCACGAGGCCCAGAAGTCGACCAGGACGATGTCGTTGTCGGTGATCGTGGACTCGAAGTCCGCGAGGGTGAGATTCGTCGTTGCCATCGGGGGTTCCTTTCGTTTTCCTCGGGTGCGGGATCAGGCGGGGACGTGGGCCTCGGCCCAGGCGTTGTAACCGCCGAGCAGGTCCGAGACGTTGTCGAAGCCCTGCGCCCGCAGCAGCGACGCGGCCACACTCGAACGCCACCCACCGGCGCAGTGCACCACGATCGGCTTGCCGGTCGGCACCTGCCCGAGCCGGGTCCGCAGCTGCGCCAACGGGATCGGCACCGCCCCCGGAATCACCCCGAACTCGCGTTCACCGGGATTGCGGATGTCGACCAGCGTCACCGCATCGGCGGCGAGCAACTCGTCGAGCTGCGCGACGGTGGTCCGCGGCGCGGTCTGCACCAGATCCGCCAGCTCCGCCGGGAACACCCCGTCGTGATCGACGGTGAGGTAACCGGCCGCGTTGTCCGACCCGATCCGGGCCAGCCGCACCGCCGCGTCCTGCTCCTCCCCCGGATAGGTGATCAACACGATCTTCTCCCCCACCTCGGCGACCATCCCGCCGGTCTCGGCGAACCGGCCGTCGAACCCGACGTTGACCGACCCGCGCAGATGCCCCGCCGCGAAGTCGTCCACACCGCGCGCATCGAGCACCCGGGTCCCGGCGGCCAGCTCCGCCCGCACCCGCGCCGGGCTCAGCTCCGGGATGGTGCGCCCCCGATCGAGCAGCGGATGCACGCTCTTGTTCAACCCGGCATCGACCGAGAAGTAGGCCGGCGCGGCCGGCTGCCCCTCGGTGACCAACGCCACGAACGCCTCCTCGCTCATCGGCTGCACCGACGGATTGCTCACCCGCTGCTCCCCGATCGTCGAGGTCAGCTCCGTCGACAGGTTCTTCCCGCACGACGAGCCGGCACCGTGCGCGGGCAGCACCGTGACCGCATCGGGCAGGGTCAGCAGCTTCTCGTGCACCGTGTGGTACATCGCCCGCGCCAGATCCTCGGTCGACGAATCCCCCAGATTCACCAGGTCCGGGCGGCCCACATCACCGATGAACAACGAGTCCCCGGTCAGCACCGCGGCCGGGGTCGCCCCCGGATGCTCGCGCACCAGCACCGAGATCGACTCCCAGGTGTGCCCCGGGGTGGCCAGGATCTCGAGGTCCACCTCCCCGAGGGACAGGTGCTCGCCGTCGCGCAGCCGCCGGATCGGGTAGTCCGCCTCGGCGGCCTCCCCGAACCCGATCCACGCCCCGGTCGCCTCGAGCAGCTCCAGATGCCCGGAGACGAAATCCGCGTGGAAATGCGTGTTGATCACACCCTCGATGCGCAGCCCGTGCCGCGCGGCGTCGTCGAGGTACTCGGTGACATCGCGGCGCGGATCGACCACCACCGCCCGGCCGGTGCCCTCGTCACCGATCAGGTACGACGCGTGCGACAGGCACTCGATGTAGTACTGCTCGAGAATCATTCGGATCTCCCTCTCCTCGGTCACCAAGACCGGTGGCGTTCTGCGTTGACCCATCCTGACATATACCCCCCTGGGTATGTCAAGTACCCCCTGGGGTATACCGGCGAAGCACGTCGCACCGCCGCCACGACCCCGCCGGCACGCCTTGCACATACCCCCTCCCGTATGCTTATCATTGCTGCGGACATACCCCCCGGGGTTTATGCACGAAGCCCGATCGCACACCCCGCGATCACGACCACCGATCCGAAAGGCCCCCATGACCGAGCCGAGTCCCGCCACCCTCGATCCCACCGCCCTGCGCGAGCTCCTCGACTCCGGCAAGAACGTCCGCGTCGTGGACGTCCGCACGCCCGGCGAGTTCGAGTCCGTGCACATTCCCGGCGCCTACAACGTCCCCCTGGACCTGCTGCGCGAGCACCGCGACGAGTTCCTCGCCCACCTCGACGAGAACGTCGTCCTCGTGTGCCGGTCGGGCCAGCGCGCCACCCAGGCCGAGGAGACTCTCCGCACCGCCGGGCTGTTCAACGTGCACATCCTCGAGGGCGGCATGATGGGCTGGGAAGCCAAGGGCTTCACCGTCAACCGCGGCACCGAGCGCTGGGACCTCGAACGCCAGGTCCGCCTCGTCGCCGGCTCCATCGTGCTGACCTCCGTCCTCGGCAGCATCGCGGTACCCAAGCTCAAGTGGCTCGCCGCCGGCGTCGGCGGCGGCCTGAGCTTCGCCGCGCTCTCCAACACCTGCGCGATGGGCATGGTGCTCTCCAAGCTGCCCTACAACCGCGGCGCCTCGTGTGATCCGCAGACCATCGTCGCCCAGCTGGTCGACTCGAAGACCGCTACGGCCGAAAGGAACTGATCATGATCGCGCTGACCGTTGCGCTGGCGGTCCTCGTCGGCGTCACCCTCGGATTGCTCGGCGGCGGAGGTTCGATCCTCACCGTCCCGCTGCTGGCGTACGTCGCGGGCATGGATGCCAAGGAAGCCATCGCCACCTCGCTGCTCGTCGTCGGCGTCACCAGCGCGGTCGGCGCGATCTCCCACGCGCGGGCAGGCCGCGTCCAGTGGCGCACCGGCATCCTGTTCGGCCTGGCCGGCATGGCCGGTGCCTACGCCGGCGGCCTGCTCTCGCGTTTCATCCCCGGCAGCATCCTGCTGCTCGCCTTCGCCGCGATGATGATCGCCACCGCCATCGCCATGCTCCGCGGCCGCAAGAACAAGACCACGGGCCCGGACGGCACCCACTCCATGCCGGTCGGCAAGATCCTGCTCGACGGCGTGGTCGTCGGCCTGGTCACCGGCCTCGTCGGCGCCGGGGGCGGCTTCCTGGTCGTGCCGGCCCTGGCCCTGCTCGGCGGCCTGCCCATGCCCATCGCCGTCGGCACCTCGCTGATCGTGATCGCCATGAAGTCGTTCGCCGGCCTCGGCGGCTACCTGTCCACGGTGCAGATCGACTGGCGCCTGGCGGCAATGGTCACCGGCGCCGCCGTCGTCGGCAGCCTCATCGGGGGCCGCCTGACCGCCATGGTCGACCCGGACGCGCTGCGCAAGGGCTTCGGCTGGTTCGTCCTGATCATGTCCTCGGTCATCCTCGCCCAGGAGATCCACCCCCTCGTCGGCATCACCGCGGCGGCACTCACCCTCCTCGCCGCCGGCACCACCTACACCTGCAGCCGCAGCGACCGCTGCCCCCTGCAGCGGCTCGGACGACGGACGGAAGCCGCCACCTCGGCCGCCTGACGGACTCACAACCCGGACGAAAGTCACTATCGGCATCACGGCCCGGCGCCTAGAGTTCGGAGTATCCGCTCCGGATTCCCGCACCGGGCCGTGATGCCGTCCCGGTTCGAGGTGCGGCCGGAGCGAAACCCGACTGTCGCGGCGGCCCGTGTGAGAAGTTACCGAGATGAGCAACGCATCCGACCGCCACATGCAGCAGACGGACTACCTCACCTGGAGCATGGAGAAGGATCCCGCGCTCCGGTCGACGATCGTGGCCGTCGTCCTGCTCGACGCCTCACCCGACTGGGACCGTCTGTGCGAGATGATGGACCGCGGCACCCGGGAGGTGCCCAGCTTCCGGCATCGCGTGGTCGAGGTGCCGTTCGGTCTCGCGCCGCCGCGATGGGTCGCGGATGCGAACTTCGACCTGTCCTGGCACATGCGCCGGGTCTCCCTTCCCGGGCCGGCGAACTTCGACGACGTCCTCGAGTTCGCCCGGACCACGGCCATGGCCGCGTTCGACAAGGACCGGCCGCTGTGGGAGATGACGGTGGTCGACGGACTCGCCGGCGGCCAGGCCGCGCTGCTGATCAAAGTGCACCACGCCCTCACCGACGGAATCGGCGGTATGCAGATCACCGCGCGGCTGGTCGACTTCGACCGCGACGGCACGCCCCGCGATCCGGCCCCGGAACCGCCCGCCCCGGAATCACCGGACAGCCTCGACCTGGCCGCCGAGGCGATCGGCTGGGACTGGTCCCAGCTCCGCGGACTCGCGGGCCGCGGGCTGGCCTCGATCTGGCCGACCACCCGGGCGGTGGTCACCAACCCGATCGGTTCCGCCCGCAACGCCGCGGGGGTTGCGGCGTCCGTCGCCCGCTACCTGCGCCCGATCCTGCGGCTCGAATCCCCGGTCATGACGGAACGCACCCTCAGCCGCCGGCTCCACGTGATCGACGTCCCGCTCGACCGGCTGCGCGACGCCGCCCACCGCGGCGGCGCCACCCTCAACAGCGCCTTCCTGACCGCCGTCCTCGTCGGCCTGGCCGAATACCACCACCGCCACGGATCCGACGTCGACGAGCTGCGGGTCACGATGCCGCTGAGCATCCGCACCGATCAGGACACCCTCGGCGGCAACCGGATCAACCTCGCGCGTTTCCCGCTTCCCGTGCGCTCCGACGACCCCCTCACGCTCATGCAGGAGGTGAACAGGATCGTCGAAGGCTGGCGCCACGAGCCGGCGGTGCCGATGGCGCAGACCCTCGCCACCCCCCTCAATCTGCTCCCCCCGGCCGTCGTCGGCGAGATGCTCAAGCACGTCGACTTCCTCGCCTCCAACGTGCCGGGTTCCCCGGTGGCGCTGTACGTCGCCGGCGCGAAGGTGGAACGGTACTACGCCTTCGGCCCCACCCTCGGCTCGGCGTTCAACGTCACCCTGATGTCGTATCTGCACACGTGCTGCGTCGGGTTCACCCTCGACACGGGGGCGATCCCCGACCTCGAGGTGTTCGACGACTGCATGCGCGACGGATTCCACGCCGTCCTCGAAGCCTGACCCGCCGGTAGGCTGGACGGTGACCGTCCAGTCCGCCGGAAGGGACCGCCGTGGAACTCCTGCTGATCGTCGCCGTCCTCGTCGCCGTCGTGTTCCTGGTGTCCGCGGCGCAGCGGAAGAAGTCGGGGCGTGGCGCCCACGAACTCGACGACGCGAAGGCCGACGCCCGGCAGGCCATCGAGCGGCTCGGCGGCCAGATCTACAACCTCACCGGCACCGACACCGCCTCCAAGCAGGCCCTCGCCGATGCGTCCGAGCGCTACAACGCCGCCGGGTCACAGATCGAGCAGGCCCGCACACCGGTGCAGGCACGGCTGGCCAAGCAGACCGCTCTCGAGGGGCTGTACTACATCCGGGCGGCCCGCCTCGCGATGGGCATGGACCCCGGTCCCGATATCCCCACGCTCGAGGGCCAGCAGACGGCCGGCCGCGTGACCGAGAACCGCGAGATCGACTTCGAGGGACGCACGGTGGCAGCCTCACCGGCCCCCTCGTCGCGCACCCCGAACTACTTCCCGGGCGGGCGCGTCGCGGGCCGGCCCGTGCCGGCGGGCTGGTACTCGGAGCCGTGGTGGAAGCCCGCCCTCGTCGCCGGGGCGTGGGGCGTCGGATCGATGCTGCTGTTCTCGGCTATGTTCTCCGGCATGGCCGGGGTGCCGTACGACGCGCAGGCCTTCGAGCAGGGCTTCGACTCCGGATACGACCAGGGTCTCGAGGCCGGCCAGGACGGCGGGGACTACGGCGACGCCGGCGGCGATTACGGCGGTGGTGACTACGGCGGTGGTGACTACGGCGGGAGCGATTTCGGGGCCGGCGGGGACTTCGGCGGGTTCGACTTCTAGCCCACCTGGCAGGCGGGGCACCAGAACAGGTTGCGGCCCTGCATGACCGAGTGCAGCACCGGCGTGGTGCACAACCGGCACGGCTCACCCGCACGCCGGTAGACGTAGGTCCGGGGACGGCCCTTGGCGTAAGCCGGTGCGCCGTGGTCATGTTCGCGCCGCACGACGTGGATCGCGCCGCGTCGCACCCCCGTCCGCATCAGAACGACGAGATCGTCCCAGACGGCGTCGAACTCGGCTCTGGTGAGATCACGGCCGGGGCGCTGCGGATGGATGCCGTGCCGGAACAGGACCTCCGCGCGGTAGATGTTGCCCACCCCCGAGATCACGGACTGGTCCATGAGCAACGAGCCGATGGCGCTGCGGGACTTGGTGATTCGCGTCCACGCCCGTTCGGGTTCGGCGTCCCGCCGCAGCGGGTCGGGACCGATCCGCGCGGCGATCGCCTGCACCTCGCCCGGGGTGAGGACCTCGCACGCGGTCGGACCGCGCAGGTCGGTGCCGAACTCGGCGCCGACCATGCGCATCCGTACCTGACCGACCGGATCCGTCAGCGGAACCGGCGCCTCGGTGAACGAGCCGTACAGACCCAGGTGCACGTGCACCGTCAGGCCGTTGTCGTAGTGGTGCCACAGGTGCTTGCCCAGCGCCTCGGCGCGGAGCAGCACCCGGCCGTCGACGAGCGCCGCGTCGTCGGCGAAGCGGCCCTGCGGGCTCGACACCCGCACCGAGGCACCCGCGAAACGTCGCTGGTGCAGCCGGGCGAGCCGGTGCAGGGCTGGTCCCTCCGGCACGGTGGATCAGGCTCCGTTCGTCAGGCCGGCGCGCCGGGAACTTCCGGGGCCACGCCGGTCTTCTCGTACTCGCTCAGGATGTCGATGCGCCGCTGATGCCGTTCCTCCCCCGACCACGGGGTGGCGACGAACGCATCGACGATGGCGAGGGCCTCCTCCAGGCTGTGCATGCGACCACCGATGCCGATGAGCTGCGCGTTGTTGTGCTCACGGGCCAGCTTGGCGGTCTCCACGCTCCAGGCGAGGGCACAGCGGGCGCCCGGCACCTTGTTCGCGGCGATCTGCTCACCGTTGCCGCTGCCGCCGAGGACGATGCCGAGACTGCCCTCGTCCGCGACGACGCGGCGAGCGGCCTCGATGCAGAATGCCGGGTAGTCGTCGAGGGCGTCGTACTCGTACGCGCCGCAGTCGACGGCCTCGTGGCCGTTGGCAGTGAGATGTTCGATGATCTGGTTCTTACGTTCGAAGCCGGCGTGGTCGGCACCCAGGTAAACGCGCATGCGTCAGATAGTAGGCAGCGCTGCTGCCGGTGCGTCCTTTGGGCGGCAGCAACCGCCCAAAGGACGCACCGGCGCCGCAGGCGCCTACTCGAAGCTCGGGTCCTCGGTGCGCGTGCGCTTGAGTTCGAAGAAGTGGGGATAGGACGCCATGGCCACCACCCCGTCCCAGATCCGGCCGGCGTCCTCGCCGCGCGGGATCCGTGAAAGCACCGGACCGAAGAACGCCACGCCGTTGACGTGGATGGTCGGCGTGCCGACGTCCGGGCCGACCGCATCCATGCCGGCGGCGTGGCTGGCGCGCAGCGCCTCGTCGTAGGCGTCGGTGTCGGCGGCCTGCGCCAGGTGCGGATCGAGGCCCAGGTCCGCGAGGGACTTGGCGATCACCGCCGGGAAGTCCTTGTTGCCCTCGTTGTGGATCTGGGTGCCCATCGCCGTGTACAGCGGCTCGAGAATCTCGTCGCCGTACTTCTGCGCCGCGGCGATCGCCACCCGCACCGGACCCCACGCCCGCGTCATCAGTTCGCGGTACACCTCGGGCAGGTCGTCCTTGCCCTCGTTGAGCACGGCCAGGCTCATGACGTGGAACTTCGCCTCGATGTCGCGGACCTGCGCCACCTCCAGAATCCAGCGCGAGGTGATCCAGCACCACGGGCACAACGGGTCGAACCAGAAGTCGGCGGTGTCCTTCGAAGTCGGGTCGCTCACGGGGTCTCCTCGCTGCAGAAAATCGGACTACGGTCCGATTCAACGTCGGCCGTCGCCCAATTCTTCCCGAACCGCCGGTTCCCGCGCCGTCGCCGACGTACCGTCGAGGAACCGGTGCCGCACGGAACGGGGATGCGCGATGTCCAACGAGAAACTCTTCGTCATCGTCGGCGGCGGGCTCGCCGGGGCCAAGACGGCCGAGCAGTTGCGCGCCCGCGACTTCCCCGGCCGGATCCTCCTCCTGTGCGAGGAGGAACACCTTCCCTACGAGCGACCACCGCTGTCGAAGGACTACTTCGCCGGCAAGAAGCAGCTTGCGGAGTTCACCGTGCAGCACGGTGACTGGTACCGCGACCACCGGGTCGAGGTCGAACTCGGCGTCACCGTCACCGCGCTCGATCCGGCCGCCCACACGGTCACGCTGCCCGACGGTTCCACCGTGCGCTACGACAAGCTCGCCCTCGCGACCGGTTCGCGCTCGCGGCGCATCCCGCTGCCGGGCGTCGACGCCGCGGGCGTGCACATGTTGCGCACCGTCGAGCAGTCCGACGCGCTGCTTGCCGCCGTCCGCCGCGAGGCGGGGCCGGCGGCGCACCTGGCGATCGTCGGTGCCGGCTGGATCGGTCTCGAGATCGCCGCCGGCGCGCGCGGGCACGGCGCGGACGTCACCGTCGTCGAGGCAGCCCCCCAGCCCCTGTCCGCCACGCTCGGTGAGCAGATGGGAGCCGTCTTCGCGAAGCTGCACCGCAATCACGGCGTGGACCTGCGCACCTCGACGACGGTGTCGGAGATCCTCACCGCCGAGAACCGCGCGAGCGGGCTTCGTCTCGGCGACGGCACCGAGATCCGGGCCGACGCGGTCCTCCTCGCGGTGGGCGCAGCGCCCAACGTCGAACTGGCCCGCGACGCCGGACTGGCGACGGAGGACGGCGGAGTGCTGGTCGATGCGTCCCTGGCCACCAGCGATCCGGACATCGTCGCGGTCGGTGACATCGCCGCCGCCGAGCATCCGCTGCTCCGGACCCGGATCCGGGTCGAGCACTGGGCCAACGCGCTCCACCAGCCCGACGTCGCGGCCGCCACCATGCTGGGCCGGCCCGCCTCCTACGACCGTCTGCCGTACTTCTTCACCGACCAGTACGACCTCGGCATGGAGTACGTCGGGCACGCACCCGGCGACGCGCGGGTGATCACGCGCGGCGACGTCGACTCCCGGCAGTTCCTCGCGTTCTGGCTCGACGCGGCCGGGCGGGTCTGCGCCGGGATGAACGTCAACATCTGGGACGCGGGTGACGACATCCGCGCGCTGATCTCCTCCGGCGAATCCGTCGACCCCCACCGGCTCTCCGATCCGGAGGTGCCACTCGCGGAGGTCGCCGGGTGAACCGGTCCCTCACATGATGGGATGGCAGGCGAGTCGCATCCCGTCGTGAGAAGGAGTTTTCCGTGGCACCACCGAATCTGACCCGCGAGCAGGCGGCCGAGCGGTCCGCGGTCCTGACCGTCGACAACTACCGCATCGAACTCGACCTGACCGACGGCGCGGGCGCTCCGGGAACCACCACGTTCCGTTCGACCACCACCGTCACGTTCGACGCCACGGAGGGCGCGTCGACCTTCGTCGACCTGATCGCGCAGACCGTGCACTCGGCCACCCTCAACGGCAAGCCCGTCGACGTCTCCGGATACACCGAGGAGAGCGGGATCGCGCTGAGCGGATTGGCCGCGCGCAACGAACTGACCGTCGAGGCGGACTGCCTCTACACCAACACCGGCGAGGGCCTGCACCGCTTCGTCGATCCCACCGACGGCGCGGTCTACCTGTACTCGCAGTTCGAGACGGCCGACGCCAAGCGGATGTTCGCGTGCTTCGACCAGCCGGACCTGAAAGCCACGTTCGACATCTCGGTGAGCGCGCCCGCCGACTGGAAGGTGATCTCCAATGCCGCGACGGTGAACACCGTCGCCGCCGACCCCGGACGGCACGTCTTCCGCACCACGCCCCGGATGAGCACCTACCTCGTGGCGCTGATCGCCGGACCGTATACCGAGTGGACCGACACCTACAGCGACGCGCACGGCACCATCCCGCTCGGCATCTACTGCCGTGCCTCCCTGGCCGAGTTCATGGACGCCGAGCGGTTGTTCACCGAGACCAAGCAGGGCTTCGGGTTCTACCACGAGAACTTCGGCATGCCCTACGCGTTCGGGAAGTACGACCAGCTGTTCGTTCCCGAGTTCAACGCCGGCGCGATGGAGAACGCCGGCGCGGTGACCTTCCTCGAGGACTACGTGTTCCGCTCCAAGGTCACCCGCTACTCGTACGAGCGTCGCGCCGAGACGGTGCTGCACGAGATGGCACACATGTGGTTCGGCGACCTGGTGACCATGCGCTGGTGGGACGACCTGTGGCTCAACGAGTCGTTCGCGACCTTCGCCTCGGTGCTGTGCCAGTCGCGTGCCACCGAGTACACGAACGCGTGGACCACGTTCGCGAACGTCGAGAAGTCGTGGGCCTACCGCCAGGATCAGCTCCCCTCGACCCACCCGATCGCCGCGGACATCCCCGACCTCGCGGCGGTGGAGGTCAACTTCGACGGCATCACCTACGCCAAGGGCGCGTCCGTGCTCAAGCAGCTCGTCGCCTACGTCGGCGAGGAACCGTTCCTCGCGGGGCTGCGGGACTACTTCCGTGAGCACGCGTTCGCCAATGCCACGTTCGACGACCTGCTGGCGGCCCTCGAGAAGTCGTCGGGCCGGGACCTGTCGGGGTGGGGCGCGCAGTGGCTCAAGACCACCGGGCTGAACATCCTGCGCCCCGATTTCGACGTCGACGACGACGAGCGGTTCACCCGCTTCGCGGTGATCCAGGAGGGCGCCGACCCCGGCGCCGGGGAACGCCGGGTGCACCGGCTCGCGATCGGGGTGTACGACGACGACGGTTCGGGCAAGCTGCTCCGCACACATCGCGTCGAGATCGACCTCGACGCCACCGAGCGCACCGAGGTGCCGGAGCTCGTCGGCGTCGGCCGCGGCAAGCTGGTGCTCGTCAACGACGACGACCTCACGTACTGCTCCGTGCGGCTCGATCCCCAGTCGCTCGAGGTGCTGATGGACCGGATCGGCGACATCGCCGAGCCGCTGCCGCGCACCCTGGCATGGTCTGCCGCATGGGAGATGACCCGGCAGGCCGAGCTGAAGGCCCGCGACTTCGTGGCGCTGGTCCAGCGCGGCGTCGCGACCGAGACGGAGGTCGGCGTGGTACAGCGGCTGCTGATGCAGGCGCACACCGCCCTCGGCAGCTACGCCGATCCCGGCTGGGCGGCCGAGCGAGGCTGGAACGACTACGCGAACCGGCTGCTGGAACTGGCCCGCGAGGCGCAGCCGGGCTCGGACCATCAGCTCGCGTTCGTCAACGCGTTGACCACGGCCCGGCTCGCGCCGTGGCACACCGAGGTGCTCGGGGAACTGCTCGGCGCCGAGCCTTCCAGCGTGGGGCTGGCCGGACTGGTCGTCGACACGGATCTGCGGTGGCGGATCGTGCAGGCGCTGGCCGCGGCCGGGGAGATCGACGCGGAGGGCGTGGAGTCGCCGTTCATCGACGCCGAGGCCGAGCGGGATCCGACGGCCGCCGGTGCACGACAGGCGGCCACCGCGCGGGCGGCGCGCCCGCAGGAGGCCGTCAAGGAACAGGTGTGGGACACGGTGGTGGGCGACGACTCTATCCCGAACATCACCGCCCGCGCGATCATCGGCGGCTTCGCTCCGGTCGGCCAGTCGGAGCTGCTCGAGCCCTTCGTCGCGCGGTACTTCGCCGACGCTCCGGGCGTGTGGGAGCGCCGCTCCAGCGAGGTCGCGCAGACCGTCGTCGTGGGCCTGTACCCGTCGTGGTCGATCAGCGAGGCGTCCGTCGCCGCGGCCGACGAGTTCCTCGCCGGTGAGCATCCGCCCGCGCTGCGCCGGCTGATCAGCGAGGGACGCGCGGGGATCGTCCGGTCGCTGAAGGCGCGGGCGTTCGACGCGTCCTAGCCGCAACACGCGTGTGGCCGAATGTCACATCGTGTCGATCCGATCGACGTGATGTGACATTCGGCCACAGAGGCGAGGGGAACTACGGCGCGGTGATCGCGTTTGCCATGACGCGGATCGCGCTGACGATGCCGTCGATCAGGTCGCCCTGCCCGAACGACGAGATCGCGGCGGTCACGCCGAGCTGCGTGACCCGGTTGTCGACGCGGTCCGCGACGCCGCGTCCGCTGCGGATCTCGATGGAGCGCTGGTTCGGGTACACGGCGATGAGCACCGAGTTCGGCGCCTCCGGCGTGGTCGGGAACACCGCGTCGGTGGTTGCCGCCGGGTCGGTGGCGTCCGCGACGTAGACGTTGAAGCGCACCTTCGTCGCCCGGGTGGCCTCGGTGAGCGCATCGTCGAGAGCGATCATGTCGCGGTCGCGGAACGGCGGGCCCTCGAACAGGCCATCGAGGGGGCGGGTCCGGGAGATCCGGCCACTCGCCGTCAGCGCCGCACCGTACGGCAGTTCCGCGGGAGCCACAGCCGTCCGGCTGTGCATCACGTCACCACTTGCCACTTGCCCTACCTCCGATCGGGTCGACCGGCGCGCCGGCGACGAGTTCATGATGCCCACCGTGGTGGCCGTGCGTGGTGACCTCGTCGACCGCGCTCCACAGCATCGGATCGTGGTCCCACTTGTCCCCGAGCTTGTACTCGGCGGGCCGCGTGCCCGGAACCGGCTTCGTGAAGACGGAGAAGACCCCGAGTATCACGATGATCGCCACCGGGATGGCAACGAATATGAGGGTTGTCTCGAGAATGCTCACATCGCAAACGGTAGCCCAGCATGTGCGATCCCGGCGCGCTTGCCCCGACTTGCGGCGACGGGGATCAGGCCGCGCCCTCGCCCAGGTACGGCAACCAGGTCGGATGCAGCTCCGGCAGCGTCGCCAGCAGCCGCCAGTGCCGGCCCTTCGGGGGCACGAGCGCGGCGCGCAGCGTCCAGCCGAGTTCGCTGAGCAACTTGTCGGCCTTGCGGTGATTGCACGACGCGCAGCACGCCACGCAGTTCTCCCACGAGTGTTCACCGCCGCGGCTGCGCGGGACCACGTGGTCGATGGTCTCGGCCTTGGCGCCACAGTAGGCGCACCGGTTCCGGTCGCGGTGCATGAGCGCGGCGCGGGTCATCGGCACCCGCGCGTGGTACGGCACGTGCACGAAGCTCCGGAGCCGGATCACCCACGGAATCTGCACCGCCCATTCCGCGGATCGCACCAGCGGGCCGAGCGGATCCTCGTGCACGGTGTCGGCCTTGCCGCCGGCCATGAGCACGACCGCGCGACGGGCGGGCAGCGCGGTGAGCGGTTCGTAGGTGGCGTTGAGCAGAAGTACGCGGCGTTTGACCCAGTCCGGGACAGCGTCGTCGCGTACGACACACAGGGAGTTGGCCCCCGGCGCCCCGTTGTGGGCGTCGGCGGGCGGGAGTTGTCGATGTGCGATGCGTCGGTGCTTCATACGACCTCCGGAAGACTGCTCACAAGTGGACCACGGATCTACGCACGTCGCACGCCGATTCTGACGACTTTCCGGGTCCCGGAGGTGAACATCCCGTGCCGGAGACGTCCGATTGGGGCGCGCACTCCCGGAACCGGCACAATGGACGAGCGAGAGGGACGGTGAGCAGAACTGATGAGTGACGAGCAGACCTTCTACGACGCGGTCGGCGGCGCCGAGACATTCCGCAAGCTCACGGCGCGCTTCTACGAGGAAGTGGCCGAGGACGAGATCGTCCGCCCGCTGTACCCGGAGGAGGACCTCGGCCCGGCGGAACGGCGCATGCGGATGTTCCTCGAGCAGTACTGGGGCGGACCGCGCACCTACTCGGACGAGCGCGGGCACCCGCGGCTGCGGATGCGTCACCACCCGTTCCGGATCGGCCCGCTCGAACGCGACGCCTGGCTGCGCTGCATGCACACGGCGATCGCGTCGATCGACTCGCAGACGCTCGACGACGAGCACCGCAGCCAGCTGATCGCGTACATGGAGATGGCGGCGGACTCGATGATGAACTCGCCGATCTGAGGGCCGGCCACGTTCGAGTCGTGGCCCACCTGTCGGTTTGGCACTATGGGTGGCTGTGAGCACTCCCCCCGGCACCCCTGCACAACGCTGGTGGGCGGACGCCGTCTTCTACCAGGTGTACCCCCGCTCGTTCGCCGACTCGAACGCAGACGGCGTCGGCGACCTCGACGGGATCCGCGACAAGCTCGGATACCTGGAGCTGCTGGGGGTCGACGCGATCTGGCTGAACCCGGTGATGCGCTCACCGATGGCCGACCACGGCTACGACGTGTCCGACCCCCGCGACGTCGATCCCCTGTTCGGCGACCTCGCCGCTCTGGACGCCCTCGTCGAGGCCGCCCACGCCCGCCGGATCCGCGTCATGATGGACCTGGTCCCCAACCACACGAGTTCCGAACATCTCTGGTTCCGGGAGGCGCTGGTCGCCGCACCCGACAGCCCCGAGCGGGCCCGGTACCACTTCCGCGACGGCCGCGGGCCGAACGGCGACCTGCCGCCCAACAACTGGCCGAGCGTGTTCGGCGGCCCCGCGTGGACCCGCGTGACCGAACCCGACGGCACCCCCGGACAGTGGTACCTGCACCTGTTCGCACCGGAGCAGCCGGACCTGAACTGGCGCAACGACGAGGTGTTCGAGGACCTGGAGAAGACCCTGCGGTTCTGGCTGGACCGCGGCGTCGACGGCTTCCGCATCGACGTCGCCCACGGCATGGCCAAGCCCGGCGGGCTACCCGACTTCGACCACTGGGAGCAGAACCGGCTGCTGCGGCACTTCGACGACGACCCGCGGTTCAACAACGCCGAGGTCCACGACATCCACCGCCGGATCCGCTCGGTGCTCGACGAGTATCCGGACACGGTGGCCGTCGGTGAGATCTGGGTGCACGACCACGTGCTGTTCTCGGAGTACCTGCGCCCCGACGAACTGCACCTGGCGTTCAACTTCCATCTTGCGCTCGCGCGGTGGGATGCCGCCGAGATCCGGGAGGCGATCGACGTGTCGCTCGCCGCGGTCGCGCCGAGCGGCGGGGTCGCGACGTGGACACTGTCCAATCACGACATCGAGCGTGAGGTGACGCGCTACGGCGGCGGTCCGCTCGGGCGCGACCGCGCGCGGGCGATGATCCTCGTCGAGCTGGCGCTGCCCGGTGCGGCCTTCCTCTACAACGGTGCCGAACTCGGCCTGCCCAACGTCGACGACCTGCCCGAGGACGCGCTGCAGGATCCGGTGTGGGAGCGGTCCGGGCACACCGACCGCGGCCGGGACGGGTGCCGGGTCCCGATGCCGTGGGAGGGCACGCAGCCGCCGTTCGGCTTCACCAGCGCATCGCAGACGTGGCTGCCGCAGCCGGACACGTGGGCCGGGCTGACCGTCGAGGCGCAGCTCGAGGACGTCTCGTCCACCCTGTCGTTGTACCGGGCGGCGCTCGAGGCGCGACGTCGGCGGCCGGAGTTCGACGGCGCCGACGTGGACTGGTACGGCAGTCCGCCCGGGTGCCTGGCGTTCCGCCGCTCCGGTGGGCTGATCTGCGCCCTCAACACCACCGAGCACCCGGTGGAGATGCCGCCGGGCACGGTGATCCTGTCCAGCGCGCCGCTGGTGGACGGGCAGCTGCCCGGCAACGGCGCGGCGTGGCTGATCTGACCGCACACCGCTCGCCGGCGAGCGCGGTCGCCCTGGTGCTGGCGGCGTCCGCCCTGTTCGGGACGACGGGCACCGCGCAGGCCCTCGGTTCGCGTGCGCTCGGTGTCCCGTTGGACGCCGTCGCGGTCGGGGCGGGCCGCATCGTGCTGGCCGGGACGGTGCTCGCGCTGTTCGCGCGGGCCCGTGGCCCGCTGTTCCCGGCGGGCCGCCGGCTGCCGACGCTGCTCGGCGCCGGCGGCGTGGTGATGTATCAACTGGGGTTCTTCACCGCGGTGCAGACCGCGGGCGTCGCGGCGGGCACGATGATCGCGCTCGGATCCGGACCGGCGTTCACCGGGCTGCTGCAGTGGCTGGTGTCCCGGCGCCGCCCCGGCCGCGTGTGGGCGGTGTCGACGGCGATCGCGGTCGTCGGGCTCGTCCTCATCGTCGCCGGATCGGGCGGCGGCACCTCCGCGGGCGCCGGTTCCGTCGCGGCCGGGGCCCTGCCCGCGCTTGCGGCCGGCCTGGGCTACGCGACGTACACCGTCGCGGGTGCCGCGCTGCTCGGCCGCGGCGCCACCCCGGCCGCGTCGATGGGCGCGATGTTCGGGCTGGCGGCGGTGCCCATGGCGGCGATCCTGCTGGCACAGTGGCCGGGCGGTCTCGACAGCGCGGCCGGCGCGACGACCGTCGTCTATCTCGCCCTCGTCCCCACGGTGCTCGCCTACCTGCTGTTCGCGCTCGGCCTGCGCACGCTGTCGCCCGCGGCGGTGACCACCCTCACGCTCGCGGAACCGGTGGTGGCGGCCGTGCTCGGTGTGCTGGTGCTCGGCGAGCGGCTCGGCCCGGTGGCCCTCGCGGGGACGGTGGTCGTGGTCGCGGCGCTGACGCTGCTGGGCCGGAATCTCGGCGGCGGTGTCAGCGCACGCTGAGGCCGAGACCTCCGCCGCGGCGGAGGTACACGGATCCGTAGCGGGCGTCGAGCCGCAGCCATGTCGCCGACGCCCGCACGCGCACCACTTCGGCCGGGTCGATCCGGTCGAGGTCGATCTCCGCTGTCGCGGGGGCACCGCCCGTGGGCACGAAGCCCATGGCGTTGAGTGCGAACACCAGCCGCATCGGCACCCCGGCCCGCTCTCCCCCACCGGCGACCTCGAGCACCTCCTGCGCCAGCAGCGACGACGGCGGTCCCTGCCCCTGCTCGCGACTGAGCGTGACGCCGCGCTGCGCGAGGTCCACGAGGACGCGGGCGGGGACGTCGTCGAGGTGGACGTACCCGGCATCCGGAGGCAGGGCCCCGCGCCACGCCGAGTCCATCGCCCACCCCGGGTCCATCCCGTCGCCGCCGGCGGCGACGAGGGCCGCGCGCAGCCCGTCCGCGGCGACGGTCGTGTCCGCCGGGGCGATCGTGCCGCGCAGCACCCGGGCGGCGAGGGCGTCGAACCCGGTGTTCACCCACGCCGAGAGCAGCCCGTCGGGGCGTTGCCGCAGCCGCACGACAGCGGCCTCGTCGAGCCGGACCGCGCGGGTCAGGAACGCGACGAGGTCGGAGCGGTCGGCGGGGTCCGGGACCTGCAGCCACCGTTCGGGTGACGTCCCGGCCGCACTGAGGGAATCAGCCACGACGCCACCGCTGCAGGTACTCGCGTTCGGGGCCGGTGAGCCGGCGCAGCCGCTGGGTGCCGATGTCGAACGCCGCGATCTGGGTGGAGGCGACCACCGAGGGCGTGGCGTCGGCGGGCGCGCCGCCGGGCCGGACCTCGTAGCCGATGGTGAAGTCGACCGCCCGCACCTGCTCGACCCACATCAGCACGTCCAGCGGGCTGTCCTCGTGCCGCAACTGGCCGCGGTACCGCACGTGCAGGTCTGCGATGACGGCACCCTCCCGCAGGTTCACGGTGGGCCGGCCGTCGGCGAACAGCCACGGGATGCGGGCCTCCTCGAGGAGGGTGACCATGCGCGCGTGGTTGATGTGCTGGAACGCGTCCATGTCGGACCAGCGCACCTCCACCGCGGTGTGGAAGCCGAACTGCTCGGTCGCGTCCCTCACTGCGCGGGCCCCGCGGCTCCACGGTGCTCCACCCCGGCGTGCTTCAACTGCCTACCTCCTGTCGGGTGCGCCGGCGCGCACCATGCTCCTGACCTGACGCGCCGCCACGGACAGCGTCGCGAGGTCCAGATTTCCAGACAGGAAGATCTCCTCGAGCGCCGACCTCGCCCGCCCGAGCCGCGAGCCGTTGGTCAGCTCCCAGTCCTCGATCATCTCGCGGGTGCTCTCGCCGGGTTCGGCGGTGCCGAGCACGTCGAGGGTGAGCGTGCGCAGCGAACCGTACAGTTCGTCGCGTAGGGCGAGCCGGGCCAGCGAGTGCCACCGGTCGCCGCGCTCGAGGGCCGTGACCGCGGACAGCAGCCAGTCGATCCCCATGTGCGCGTCCATCGCGTAGTACAGCTCGGCGACCTCGGCCTCGTCGCGTTCGGCGATGTCGGCGATGTCGATGACGTCCAGCAGCGGGAACTGGTCGAGGAGGCGGAACACGTCCCACGTCAGCTCCTCCGGGGCGCCACGCGCGAGCAGCGGCTCGGCGCGTTCCTTCAGGTCCTGTACGTGGTGGCCCTGCATCCACTCCTCCACGCGCGGCGCGAGCCGCGCGAACATCGCGCGGTACCGGCTGATCTCGGCACCGACGGCCAGGGGTTGCGGCCGGTTCGACAGCAGCCACCGCGACGCCCGGTCGAGGACGCGGTGCGATTCGAGCAGCAGGTCGTCGGCGACGGCCGCGGTCGTGTCGGCCGCGCGGATGCGCGCCCACAGGCCGGGCAGGCCGAAGATCTCGGTGACGGCAGCGTAGGCGCGGATGGCGTCGGTGCTCGACGCGCCGGCCTCCTCCGAGAGCCGGTAGACGTAGGTGATCCCGCCGTTGTCGACGGTCTCGTTGGCGAGGATCGTCGCGACGATCTGCCGGCGCAGCGGGTGGGACTTGATGCCGGTGCGGAAGGGTTCGCGCAGTTGCCGCGGGAAGTACCCGGGCAGCCGGCCGGCGAAGGTGTCGCTGTCGGGCAGGTCGGTGTCGAGCAGGTCGTCGGCGAGTGCGAGCTTGACGTGGGCGAGCAGGGTGGACAGCTCCGGGGAGGTGAGTCCCTCCCCTTCGAGGCGGCGCCGCTCGATCTCGGCGTCGCCGGGCAGTGCCTCGAGGGAACGGTCGAGACCGCGTTCGGCGACGAGGTCGGCGATCAGCCGCTGGTGCACCCCGAGCATCGTGGGCGCGCCGGTGCGGGAGTAGCCGAGCAGATTGTTCTGGGACATGTTGTCCTTCAGAACGATTCGCCCGACCTCCTCGGTCATGGATTCGAGCAGCGGGTTGCGGTCGGTGGACGTGAGGGCGCCGGCGGTGACCATCGAGTCGAGCAGGATCTTGATGTTGACCTCGTGGTCGGAACAGTCGACACCGGCGGAGTTGTCGATCGCGTCGGTGTTGATCTTGCCGCCGGCCCGGGCGTACTCGATGCGGCCGCGCTGGGTGACGCCGAGGTTGCCGCCCTCCCCGACCACCCGGGCGCGGACGGTGGCGCCGTCGACGCGGACCGCGTCGTTGCCCTTGTCGCCGACGTCTGCGTCGGTTTCGGTGGCGGCCTTGATGTAGGTGCCGATCCCCCCGTTCCACAGCAGGTCCACCGGCGCCCGGAGGATGGCGCGGATCAGTTCGGGGGGCGAGAGCTCGGTGACGTCATCGTCGAGTCCGAGCACGCTACGGGCCTGGGGGCTGAGCGGGACGGACTTGAGCGAGCGCTCCCACACCCCGCCGCCGGTGCTGATCAGGTCCGCGTCGTAGTCGGCCCACGACGAGCGGGGCAGGTCGTACAGGCGGCGCCGCTCGGCGTACGAGGCGGCGGGCTCCGGGTGGGGGTCGAGGAAGATGTGCCGGTGGTCGAACGCGGCCACCAACCGGATGTGGGTGCTCAGCAGCATGCCGTTGCCGAACACGTCGCCGCTCATGTCGCCGACGCCGGCGACCGTGAAGTCCTCGCTCTGCGTGTCGACGCCCAGTTCGCGGAAGTGTCGCTTGACGCTCTCCCACGCGCCGCGCGCGGTGATGCCCATCGCCTTGTGGTCGTAGCCGGCCGATCCGCCGGAGGCGAAGGCGTCGCCGAGCCAGAACCCGTACTCGCGGGCGACCTCGTTGGCGAGGTCGGAGAAGGTGGCGGTGCCCTTGTCCGCGGCGACCACGAGGTACGTGTCGTCCCCGTCGCGGCGGACCACCCGCGGTGGCGGCACGGCCACGCCGCGGGCGCGGTCGAGGTTGTCGGTGACGTCGAGCAGGCCCGCGATGAACCGCCGGTAGCAGGCCTCCCCCTGCGCGCGCACCGCCTGCCGGTCGGCGGCCGCGTCCCCGGTCGGCGCGACGGGGCGCTTGACCACGAAGCCCCCCTTGGCACCGACGGGGACGATGACGGCGTTCTTCACGGCCTGGGCCTTGGCGAGCCCGAGGATCTCGGTGCGGAAGTCCTCGCGCCGGTCCGACCAGCGCAGGCCGCCGCGGGCAACGGAGCCGAAGCGCATGTGCACACCCTCGACGTCGGGTGCGTAGACGAACACCTCGAACTTCGGTCGCGGCTGGGGCAGTTCGTTGATGCGGGTCGGGTCGAGCTTGAACGACAGGACCCGGGAGGGCGCGGCGTCGGCGCGCGAGAGCGCGACGGCCCCGTCGTCGCCGGACACGAAGTAGTTGGTGCGCAACGTCGCCCGGATGAGGCCGAAGAGACCGCGCAGGATCCGATCGGCGTCGAGGCTGACGACGGCGTCGATCCGGCCGACCAGTTCGGCGGCGGCGTCCTGCTCGCGGTCGGCGGACGCCTCGTCGGGGTCGAACATCGCCTCGAACAGTTCGGCGAGCAGCGCGGTGGTGTCCGGGTCGGCGAGCAGCACACCTTCGATGTGGTACTGACTGTAGGGGAAGCCGGCCTGCCGCAGGTACTTCGCGTAGGCGCGCAGCATCATGGCCTGCCGCCAGCCCAGCCCGGCCCGCAGGACCAGTTCGTTGAATCGGTCCGGCTCCGAGAGCCCGTGCCACACGGCGGCGAACGCCGCGGTGACACGGGTGGTCACCCTCGGGTCGGGTTCGAGGTCGACGGGCAGGACCAGGCCGAAATCGTAGATCCAGCAGCTCATCCGGTCGGCGCGGATGATCTGGTACGGGCGCTCGTCGAGCACCTCGACGCCGAGGCTCTGCAGCACCGGCAGCACCTGGCTGAGGGTGATGCCCTCGCTGCCGATGTAGAGCGTGAAGCGCCACCGGCGCGGGTCGGCGCCGGGGGGCCGGTACAGCAGCAGGTCGATGCTGCCGTCGCGCAGTGCCTCGAGGCGGGCGATGTCGGCCAGCGCCCGGACGGCGTCGAAGTCCTCCTTGTAACCGTCGGGGAGCGCCTCCGCGTAGCGCTGCACCAGCACGGGATCGACGGTGTGGTCGGTGGCGGCCAGGTCGGCGAGGTGGTCGTCCCAGCTGCGGCTGGCCTCGGTGAGCAGGGCCTGGATGCGCAGGCGATTCTCCTCGGAGGTGTCGATCCGCGGCAGGGCCTGTCCCGGCGGGGTCCGGATGGTCACGTGCAGCAGCGCCAGGTCGCCCTCCGTGACCCGGGCGGTGTAGTGGATGGAACCCCCGCCGTACTCGCGCATCAGGATCTGCTGCATCGCGACCCGGACCCGTGTGTTGTAGCGGTCGCGGGGCAGGTAGATCAGGCACGAGACGAAGCGGCCGTAGGGGTCGACCCGCAGGAACAACCGCAGTTGCCGGCGCATCGCGACCACCGCGGTGACGGTCTCGTAGAGGGTGTCGGTGTCGGCGGAGAACAGTTCCACCCGGGGCAGCGCCTGCAGCACCTCGAGCATCGCCTGTCCGGTGAAGGACGACAGTTCCACGCCGGCGCGGGCCACCACCTCCCGGACCCGGCGCGCCAGCACGGGAATGTCGAGCACGTTCTCGTGCAGCGCGGTCACGGCCAGCACACCGAGGAACCGGTGCTCGCCGACGACGCGACCGTCCGGGCCGAGGACGGCAACGCCCACGAAGTACGGGTACACCGAGCGGTGCACCGTGGCAGGCAGGGACGCCTGGGTGAGCACCAGCAGCGGCCGGTCGGTGGCCTCGACGGTCGCCGACATGTCGATCACGTCGTCGGCGGCGAGGTCGGAACGCAGCACCCCGAGACCACTGCCGGGCACGGCGCGGGCGTGCCGCGTCCCGGAGGCGTCGGCGACGATGTCGTAGCGCCGGTAACCGAGGACGGTGTAGTTGCCACGCGCGAGCCAGCGCAGCAGCGCCGCCGTCTCCCGCAACTCCTCCGCGGCGTGCCGCGGCGGCGGGTTCTCGGCGAGCGCGTCGAGTTCGACGGCGAGATCGCGTTCGCGGGCGAGCATCGCGGCGGTGTCGGCCCCGACCTGCCGCACGTCGGCGAGCACACCGCCGATCTCGGTGCCGACGGTGTCGAGGGTGGCCTCGGAGGTGGCCGGGTGCAGCTGGACGTGAATCCACGACTCCGCGACGAAGCCGTGCGGGGGCGTGGTGTCGGCCACCATCTCGAGCAGGCGTCCGTCCTCGTCGCGCCGGACGGACACGACGGGATGGACGAGTTCGCGGATGGCGACGCCGAGCCGGGTCAGCAGCGCGATGACGGATTCGACGAGCAGCGGCATGTCGTCGGTGACGATCTGCAGGGCGGCGCCGACGCCCCACCGATCGCCGGGCCGGTAGACGCGGGTCAGGACGGCGTCGGCACTCCGCTCGCGGCCGAGGTCCAGGTGGGCGAACAGGGCCGGATCGGGGGCGTCGAGGGTGTCCGCGTAGCGGCGATAGACGTCCTCGAGCGCGGCCGCCGAAAGCTCACCGCGCCGGTTCGACGAAACCCCCTGGGGTGTGGCGGACTCGGCCATGGTGCTCACTCCCTCATTCGCCGCCGGAAACCGGCAGCGCCGCGGACAGGCTCTGGTTCGAGCCTATCCGCGGCGCCGGGTGTGAGGGGGGAATCCCGCGCCGGGTGGTCAGGCGACCGGCGCGGCGACGTACTCCTCGAGAACCGCCCGCTCCTCGGCGGACAGCGGCCGGGAGGTCTCCGTGCGCGGGTCGAACCCGACGAGCACCGCGTCCCCGGAGCCGCACGGATTGCCCTGCACGTCGGTGATCATGTGCCGCAGGGTGTACGAGCTGTTGCCCACGTGCAGGACCGAGATGGCGACGGTGATCGGGCCGGAGTCGTCCTTGAGCGGACGCAGGAACTCCACGTCCATCTTCCGCACCACCACGGCGCCGCGCGCGAACGGGCCGCTCTGCAGGAACTTGATCCGGGCTTCCTGCATGTACTCCACGAACTTCGTGTTGTTCACGTGCCCGAGACGGTCGGAGTCGGCCCAGCGGACCTCCAGCGTGCAGGTGAAGGTCTTCTGCCCCGGCTCAGTCACGGGTGAGCTTCCGGTGGGTGACGCGGTGCGGACGCGCCGCCTCCGCCCCGAGCCGCTCGACCTTGTTGGCCTCGTACGATTCGAAGTTGCCCTCGAACCAGAACCACTTGCCCTCCTCGACGTTGCCTTCCCACGCGAGGATGTGGGTGCAGGTGCGGTCGAGGAACCAGCGGTCGTGGGAGATCACGACGGCGCAGCCGGGGAACTTCTGCAGCGCGTTCTCGAGCGAGCTCAGGGTTTCGACGTCGAGGTCGTTGGTCGGCTCGTCGAGCAGGATCAGGTTGCCGCCCTCCTTGAGGGTCAGTGCCAGGTTCAGACGGTTGCGCTCACCACCGGAGAGCACCTCGGCCTTCTTCTGCTGGTCCGGGCCCTTGAACCCGAAGGCGCTGACATACGCGCGCGAGGGCATCTCGTTCTGGCCGACCTCGATGTAGTCGAGTCCGTCCGAAACCACTTCCCACACCGTCTTGTTGGGGTCGATGTTCGCGCGGGACTGGTCGACGTAGCTCAGCCTGACGGTGTCGCCGACCTTCACGGTGCCCGAGTCGGGCTTCTCGAGGCCGACGATGGTCTTGAACAGGGTGGTCTTGCCGACACCGTTGGGACCGATCACGCCGACGATGCCGTTGCGCGGCAGCGTGAACGACAGGTCCTTGATCAGCACGCGGCCTTCGAATCCCTTGTCGAGGTGGTCGACCTCGACCACGACGTCGCCCAGGCGCGGCGGTGTCGGGATCTGGATCTCCTCGAAGTCCAGCTTGCGGAACTTCTCGGCCTCGGCGGCCATCTCCTCGTAGCGGGCCAGACGGGCCTTGCTCTTGGTCTGGCGCGCCTTGGCGCCGGACCGGACCCACTCGAGCTCCTCCCGGAGGCGCTTCTGCAGCTTCTGGTCCTTCTTGCCCTGCACCTCGAGGCGCTCGGCCTTCTTCTCCAGGTAGGTGGAGTAGTTGCCCTCGTACGGGTGCAGCTTGCCGCGGTCGACCTCGCAGATCCACTGCGCGACGTGATCGAGGAAGTACCGGTCGTGGGTGACGGCGAGGACGGCGCCCGGGTAGCTCGCGAGGAACTGCTCGAGCCACAGCACCGACTCGGCGTCGAGGTGGTTGGTGGGCTCGTCGAGCAGCAACAGGTCGGGCTTGCTCAGCAGCAGCTTGCACAGGGCGACGCGGCGGCGCTCACCGCCGGAGAGGTGGGTGACCGGCTCGTCCGGCGGCGGGCAGCGCAGGGCATCCATGGCCTGCTCGAGCTGCGAGTCGATGTCCCAGGCGTTGGCGTGGTCGAGTTCCTCCTGGAGCTTGCCCATCTCCTCCATCAGCTCGTCGGAGTAGTCGGTCGCCATCAGCTCGGCGATCTCGTTGAACCGGTCGAGCTTGACCTTGATCTCGCCGAGACCCTCCTCCACGTTGCCGCGGACGGTCTTCTCCTCGTTGAGCGGCGGTTCCTGCAGCAGGATGCCGACGGAGGCTTCCGGGTCGAGGAAGGCCTCGCCGTTGCTGGGCTGGTCCAACCCGGCCATGATCTTGAGGATGGACGACTTGCCCGCGCCGTTCGGTCCGACCACACCGATCTTGGCACCCGGGTAGAAGCTCATGGTGACGTCGTCGAGAATGACCTTGTCACCGTGCGCCTTGCGCACCTTCTTCATCGTGTAAATGAACTCCGCCATAGGTCCAGCGTATCGGGCGGACCCGCAGAACCCACATCCCGGACGACCGGGCCCGCCCGGCGGGACCCGGGAGCGGGCCGGCTACGACCCGAACAGCCGCGCCACGAACGGGGTGGTGTCGGGCAGGGACCGGGTCATGGTCGTGTTGTGCCCGGCCACGTACACCCGGTAGTCGGCGTCGGCGCCCCCCGCCCGCAGGTCGGCTGCGAGTTTGGCCGACAGCGGCGCCGGAACCATCGTGTCGTGGATGCCCTGGGCGAGGAACACCGGCCGGTCGTACCCGCTCGTCGGGACGCCGAGGTAGTCGGCGAACACGGCGGGGAACCGGCCCGCGGACAGCGGCAGCGCCGCCAGCTCACCCACCCGCACCCCGTCGGCGAGCGCGTTCAGCTCGTTGTAGCAGAGCTGTTCGGCCGCGTCGACGAACTTCCGCCCGGTCGGGGTCAGGTAGCTGTTCACGTCCAGGTCGGGCTGGGCGGCGCGGAGCCCGGCGAAGATGTAGGAACTGAAGGCCACCAGACCCTCGAAGCCCGGATCCGGGAATCCGGGTCCGCCCATGGGAAACAGCTGCTCGAGGTTGGACGGCGCCCCGGTGGTGACGGTGCCGCGGAAGTCGAGCTCCGGGGCCCGCGACGAGGCCCGGTGCGCGGTGTGCAGCGCCGCGTGCCCGCCCTGGGACTGGCCGACGACGACCCAGCGCTGCGACAGCGACGGCTCGGCGGCACGGCCCGCGCGCACGATGTCGACGACGCTGTTGGCGGCGCTCTGCCCGTCGAGATACGGGTGGACGCCCTCGGTGCCCAGGCCCGGATAGTCGGCCGCGACGACGGCGTAGCCCTGGGCGAGCCAATGCTCGAGGTACGGACGCTCGAGATCGGACCACGGGTGCCGCGACGGGGCGCAGCCGTCGGCGATGCCGACGGTGCCGTGCGCGTAGGACACCACCGGCCAGCCGCCCGCCGGGGCCGGCCCCGGCGGGAGGAACAGCACGCCGGTGCCGACGGCCGGAGCGCCGGAGCGCCACTCGGTGCGGTAGGTGAGCCGCTCGGCGACCGCGGCACCCGGCACCGACATCTCGGCCGGCAGCGGCTCGACCGACACGATCGCGCCCGGCGCGGGGTCGGCGGCCGCGACGGACGGGGCGAGCACGCCCGCCAGCACCGCGCCGATCGCGCCCAGCGCCCGTCGCCACCGTCTGTTCCGGCCCATGAAGTCCTCCGCTCGTCCGAGGGGCGTGCCGATCGTCGGCATGCGCCACCTCGCACGTCGGTCGCCGGCCGTCCCGCGTTACCGGACGAATCGGGCGGCCACGAACGGTGTCGTGTCCGGGAGCGCGGCGAAGAGGGTGGCGAAGTGGTCGTCCGGATAGGTGCGGTAGTCGACGTCGGCGCCACCGGCCCACAGGTCGGCGACGAGCTTGAACGACAGCGGCGCGGGAACCATCCGGTCCCGCAATCCCTGGCCGACGAACAGCGGCCGGTCGTAACCGCGGGTCGGGACACCGAGGTAGTCGGCGAGCGCGGCCCGCATCCGGTCGTCGCCCAGCGGCCGGGACAGCAACTGCCCCACATCCACGTCGGCGGCGCGGTCCTCGAGATCCCCATAGCAGAGGTACTCGGCGGCGTCGACGAGATCGCGTCCGACGGGCGTGAGGTAGCTGTTCACGTCGAGGTCGGGGCGTGCCGCCCGCAGCCCGGCCATGATGTAGGCGCTGAACGAGACGAGCCCGTCGAGGTCGAGGTCGGGGAAGCCGGGCACCCCGAACGGGAACAGCAGCTCGAGGTTGGACGGCGCACCGGTGGCGACCGCGCCGCGGAAGTCGAGCTCCGGCGCGCGCGCCGTGGCCCGGCGCGCGGTGTGCAGCGCCGCGTGCCCGCCCTGCGACTGGCCGACGACCACCCACCGCTGCGACAGCGACGGCTCGGCGGCCCGGGCGGCGCGGACGACGTCGACGATGCTGTTCGCGGCGGTGGGCCCGTCGAGATACGTGTGCAGGCCCTCGGTACCGAGGCCGGGATAGTCGGCGGCCACCACCGCGTAGCCCTGCGACAGCCAGTGCGCGAGATACCGCCGCTCCCGTTCGATGCGCCGGTTGCGCGACGGCGCACAGTCGTCGCCGATGCCGACGGTGCCGTGCGCCCACGACACGACCGGCCAGCCTCCGTCGGGTGCCTCACCCGGCGGCAGGAACAGCACCCCCGTGCCGACGGCGGCGACGCCGGACCGCCACTGGGTCCGGTAGGTGAGCCGCTCGGCGACCACGGCACCGGGCACGGAGAGTTCGGCCGGCAACGGTTCCACCGACATCACCGCGCCGGGCACGGGTTCGGCGACCGCGACGGCCGGGCACATCACGGCCACCGACGCGCAGGCCGCCCACAGCGACCGGCGCACTCCCCACCTGCTCACGGCGCAACCCCTCTGCTCTACCTGCCGACCAATGTCGCCGCGAACGGCGTGGTGGCCGGCAGGGCGTCGAACATGGTCTCGGAATGCCCGTTGGGGTAGGTGCGGTAGTCGACGTTCGTGCCCCCGGACCACAGGTCGGCGACGAGCTTGAACGACAGCGGCGCCGGCACGACCTGATCCCGCAGCCCCTGACCGAGGAACAGCGGCCGATCGTAGCCGCGGGTGGGCACCCCCATGTAGTCGGCGAGCGCGGCACGCATGCGGTCGTCGCCGAGCGGGCGGGCGAGGATCTCCCCCACGCCGATGCCGCGGACGCGGTCGCCGAGGTCGGCGTAGCAGAGCCGTTCGGCGTCGTCGACGACGTCCCGCCCGACCGGGGTGAGGTAGCTGTTCACGTCCAGGTCGGGCCGCGCGACCCGCAGGCCGGCCAGGACGTAGGACAGGAACACGGTGGTGCCGTCCAGGCCCAGATCCGGAAAGCCGGGACCGCCGAACGGGAACACCGTCTCGAGGTTCGACGGCGCGCCGGTGGCGATCATGCCGCGGAAGTCGAGTTCCGGCGCCCGCGTCGTGGCCAGGCGCGCGGTGTGCAGGGCGGCGTGACCGCCCTGCGACTGGCCGATCACGATCCACCGGTTCGACAGCGAGGGCTCGGCGGCGCGGGCGGCCCGGACGACGTCGACGACGCTGTTCGCGGCGCTCGGCCCGTCGAGATACGTGTGCAGGCCGTCGCCGCCCAGGCCGGGATAGTCGGAGGCGACCACGGCGTAGCCCTGGGACAACCAGTGCCCGAGGTACGCCCGGTCGCGGTCGCTGCGCGGGTTGCGCGACGGGGCGCAGTCGTCGCCGATGCCGACGGTGCCGTGCGCCCACGACACGACCGGCCAGCCGCCCGCGGGGGCCTGGCCGGGCGGCAGGTACAGGACACCCGACGCGGTGGTCTCCGCACCGGACCGCCACTGGGTGCGGAAGGTCAGCCGCTCGGCCGTGGCCGCACCCGGCACCGACAGCGCACCGGGCAGTGACTCGACCGCGACCACCTCGCCGGGCGCGGGCTGCGCGCCGGCCGTCGCGGGCACGACCAGCCCGGCCGCCACGGCGCCGATGCACGCGAGCGCCCGCAGCCGCCACCCCGTACCCCTCATCGCGCTCCTTCCGTCGTCGGTGCCAGGCGCTCAAGTTAACAGCCGAGCCCGAACGGACGGGACGTTTCGGACACGGCGACGCCGGGCATCTTCCGGGGATGACGACTTCCCCGGCGAGCTCGACGCGACCCCAGGCCACCTCCGCCGACCGGCTCCGCGTCGCAGGCGTCGCCGTGTCGGCGATCACCGCGGTCGCCGTCTCCTTCCTGGGATCCGGGGCCGTGGTGGGCACACCGATCTCCGAGGTGGCGGGTGGGGCGCTGTCCGCCGACGCGACGGCGGTGGCGCCGGGCGGTCCGGCGTTCTCGATCTGGTCGGTGATCTACCTGGGCCTGCTGGCGCTCGCGGTGTGGCAGGCCCTGCCCGCGCACCACGCCGACCCTCGCCAGCGGACGCTCGGCCGGTGGATCGCCGCGTCGATGCTGCTCAACGCCGCGTGGATCCTCGTCGTGCAGCTCGAACTGCTCGCGGTCAGCGTCGCGGTCATCGCCGCGCTGCTGGCCGTGCTGGTCCGGATCTTCCTCGGCCTGACCCGCACCGCGCCGTCGTCCCGCCTCGAGGGCGTCGTCGTGGACGGCACCATGTTCCTGTACCTGGGCTGGGTGGCGGTGGCCACGGTCGCGAACACCGCGGCGGCTCTGCGCGCCGCGGAGGTCGACCCGTTCGCGCTGGGCGCCGACACCTGGGCGGTGCTCGTCCTGGTCGTGGTCGCCGCGGTGTCGGTGCTCCTCGCCGTCGCCGGGCACGGGCGGCTCGCCGTCGCCACGGCCATGGCGTGGGGGCTGGTGTGGATCGCGGTGGCCCGCAGCGGCTACACCGGCTTCACCTCCACCCCGGCCGCCGTCGCGGCCGGCGGCGCGGCGGCCGTCGCGCTGCTCTCCGCGGTCGGCGTGCGACTGCGCACCGAGACCGCGCGGCGCCGGCGACCCTAGTGGCCCTCGCGGTCCCGCCGCGCCAGCTCGGCGAACATCGCGTTGTGGGCGGCGAGATCGGCGTCGTCGTCCCGCTCGGCGGCGCGGTCCACCCGTCGCGCGGTGCGCTCGTCGCTGCGCGACCACTGCACCAGCAGGGCCAGCATCACCAGCACCAGCGGGATCTCCCCGGCCGACCAGGCGATGCTGCCGCCCACCTTCTGGTCAGCGAACAGGTCGCTGTTCCAGGCCAGGCCGAGACCGCGGTAGTAGGACTCGGCCATCACCGTGCCCATGCTCATCAGGGTCACACCGAAGAACGCGTGGAACGGCAGCGAGCCGAACACCATCGCCAGCTTCGTCACCGGCGTCACGTCGCGCGGCGACGGGTCCACGCCGATCACGACCCAGTAGAACAGGTAGCCGCTCATCAGGAAGTGCAGGTTCATCAGCACGTGCGCGGCGTGACTGTCGGCGTTGGCCTCGAAGATCCCGCCCAGGTACAGCGCGTAGAAGCCGCCGACGAACATCACCGACGCGACGACCGGATGGGTGAAGAACCGCGACGGCGGGCTGTGCAGGAACGCCAGGAGCCATTCACGCGGGCCGGGGTAGCCGTCGCGGCCCGCCGGTTTGAAGGCCCGCAGCGCCAGGGTCATCGCCCCGCCGAGGGCGAGCAGCACGGGCGCCAGCATCGACATCGCCATGTGGGCGCCCATGTGCACGCTGAACATCGCCGGCGAGTACATGCCCACGCCCGACGACGTGGCGACCAGCAGCACGAAGCAGCCGGAGAACCAGGCGATCGACCGGCCGACGGGCCAGCTGTCGCCGCGCCGGCGCAGCGTCCACAGCCCGATCGCGTAGCCGACCGCGAGAACCAGGGCGATCGTGCCGAAGATCAGGTCGAAGCGCCACGCGCCGAAGAAGAGGGTGCCGACCGTCGGGGGGCCGTCCAGGTTGTAGCCCAGCTCCACCTCGAGCAGCGACGGCACCGTCGCCGGCGGGGGCGGCGGGGTACGGCCCAGCCCCACGGCCAGTCCGACGGTGGCGGCCAGGATGACGGCCTCGACGGCCGCGAACCGGACGAGCGCGCCCCGGTCGTCGGGGTTCGCCTCGAGGGCGGGCAGCGCGCGGCGCCGCTGCATCCATCCGAGGACGCCCAGGGCGATCAGCGCCAGCGCCTTGGCCACGATCAGCCGGCCGTAGGTGCTGGTGAGCAACTCGTCGGCCGGCAGCCGCACCGCGGCGTTGACGATGCCGCTCAGGGCCATCACCGCGAAGGCCACCCCGGCGACGAACGAGAACCGGCGGGCGGCGAGGTCGGTGTGCGCGCCGCGGCGCCACCCGTGGGCGAGCAGGGCGAACAGGCCGCCCGCCCACACCGCGGCCGCGACCAGGTGCAGCACCAGGCTGTTGGTGGCCATGTCGTGCGATCCGCCCGACGACGAGTGCCCCGTCAGGGCCAGCGGCATCAGCGTCACCAGGGACAGCAGGAGCAGGTACGGCACCCACGACCAGCGCACCGCGGCGCGGATCAGCACCGCCAGGATCAGGGCGAGCGCCGCCGTCCACGCCCACGCGAGCGCGGTGTCGATCTGCCCGATCGCACCCCACAGGTTCTCCGGCTTCAGCGCCTCGGCCAGCGGCTGCCCGGACGTGTCGGACAGGGTCAGCGGCACCAGCACCGCCGAGCAGAACGCCCAGATCAGGGCGGCGGCGCCCGCGGTGCGCATGGCCCGGTAGCCGTCCACGTCGAGCACCCCGCTGCGCTGCGGCGGCACCAGGAACGCGGCGAAGAACAGCGAACCGACCGCGGCGACGGCCGCGACCTCCGCGATCGCCCGCACCGCGGGCAGCCCGTAGGTGGTGAGCGGACCGGGGTCGGGGATGCCCAGCAGCACCAGCGCCTGCGCGGCGGACAGGCCGACCACGATCGGCGCGACGACCGCGGCGACGAGCCCGAGGAGGACGTACAGTGCCGACGTGTTGCGCCGCCCGGCCGGCGGCGAGGACGTCGGCGCGGCCGACGCGAGCTCGGGTGATGCCATACCTAACAGGGTAGGACCTCGACGAGCGCCGCTACGACGGGCCGTCGGAGACGTGCGCCACCCGGCCGGCGGCCGGGTCGAGATCGAACACCGCGCGCAGGGCGTCGAGGGTGTCGGCCGCCAGCAGGGCGTCGCAGTGCGGCAGCGCCGCCGCCATCGGCCCGGTCTCGGGACGGTACCCGGGCCGGCCGGCCCGCGGGTTGAGCCAGATCAGCCGGTGTGCGCGGCGGCGCACCCGCGCGACGGCCCGGCCGAGGGCCTGCGGATCGTCGCTGTCCCACCCGTCGGAGGCGACGAACACGACGGCGCCGCGCAGCAGGTTGCCGTGGTGGGAGGCGAGCAACGCCTCGAGGCTGCCGGCGATGTGGGTGCCGCCGTAGCGGTCGACGACCGTGTCGTTGGCGCGGGCGACCGCGTGCTCGGCGGAGCGGTGCGCCAGGGTCGCGGTGAGCCGGGTCAGGCTCGTGGAGAACGCGAACACCTCGGCGTCGCCGGAGCGCACCGCGGCCCGCATCAGGTGCAGGTAGATGTCGGCGTAGCCGTGCATGGAGCGACTCACGTCGCACAGCACCACGATCCGGCGCGGACGGCGGATCGGGCGGGCGCGGCGCAGGCGCACCAGTTCGAACCCGGTGTGCCGGGACGCGTCGAGGGTGGCGCGCACGTCGAGGCGGCCGTGGTGGTGCGGCGTGCGGCGGCGGCCGAGGCGCCGCGGCCAGCGCACCCGGGCCTGCTCGAGCCACTGTCCCAGCGTGCGCAGGTCCTCGGGCCGCAGGTCGGCGAACGGCTGGTCGGCGCGGATCTCGACGGGGCTCGGGGCCCACGGCCCGGGCCGGACCGTCTCGGGCGGTTCGCCGGACCGGCGCGGCCTGCGGGTGTGCCACGGCACGCCCGGCTGCGGCGACGCCGGCGCCGGGTTCGGCGCCGCACCCTGCACGACGGCGTCGCCGGCACCGACCGTCCCGTCGGGGCCGGTGCGGCGGGCGTGCGGGTCGACGGCGAGGACCTGGTGGTCGAAGACCTCGGCGAACACGGCGTCGAACGCCGCGAGCGCGTCCTGCCGATCGACGAGGGCCACCCGCGCGGTCCAGTACAGCCGGCTGCGGGTGCGCGGCGGGTACAGCCGCAGCGCCCGCACCAAGGTCGCGGCGGCGGTCGCGGCGACGGGCACGCCGGCGCGGCGCAACCGGTCGGTGAGCGCCACGGTGAACGCGGCGAGGTCGACGCCGCGCAGCAGCAGCGCGGTGCTCACGCCCGGTACTCCTCGTACTCGGCACGGATCGTGGTCCGGTCGTCGGGGGTCTTGGCGAGCGCGGTCAGCGTCGCCACCGCGCCCGGGTGGACCAGATCCCCCACCCCGAGCGCGACGAGCGCGGACACCCAGTCGATGGTCTCGGCGATGCCCGGCGCCTTGTCCAGGTCCAGCCGGCGCACGGAGGCGACGAAGTCGGCGGCCGATTCGACGAGCGCGAGGTTCGCGGCGGGGACGGTGCGGCGCAGGATCGCGACGGCGCGGTCCCGGTCCGGGTAGTCGATCCAGTGGTAGAGGCAGCGCCGGCGCAGCGCGTCGTGCAGGTCGCGGCTGCGGTTGGAGGTGAGCACGACGATCGGGGGCCGCACGGCGGTGAGGGTGCCCAGTTCGGGGATCGTGACGGAGAACTCGCCGAGGAACTCGAGCAGCAGCGCCTCGAACTCGTCGTCGGCCCGGTCGATCTCGTCTATGAGCAGTACCGGCGCGGTGGGGCCGCGGTGCCGCACGCAGCGCAGCACCGGCCGCTCGAGCAGGAACTCCTCGGTGTAGAGGTCGGCCTCGCTCAGACTCTCACCCCGGGTCTCGGCGAGCCGGATCGCGAGCAGTTGCCGCTGGTAGTTCCAGTCGTAGAGGGCCTCGCTCGCGGCGAGGCCCTCGTAGCACTGCAGCCGGATCAGCTCGGTGCCCACGGCGGCGGCGAGGGCCTTGGCGGCGGTGGTCTTGCCGACGCCGGGCTCGCCCTCGAGCAGCAGCGGCCGGCCGAGCTCCACCGCGAGGTACAGGGCGGTGGCGGTGCCCTCGTCGAGCAGGTAGTCCTGGTCGTCGAACCGGCGGATGACGTCGTCGACGCCGCCGAACACGCTCATCGGCCGGCTCCCGGGGCCGGTCCCGTCACGAACACGCGGCGTGTTCCTTCTGGTAGGTGCGGCGGCAGCCCGGGCAGCAGAACCACACGTCCGTGCCGGCGTCGGTCAGGTGCGGGGTGTCGGCGGTGACGGTGACGGTCATCCCGCACACGGGGTCCACCGCGGTGTGCGGCGGCGCGGCCGGCGCGACGGGCGCACCGAGGCTCTCGCGGCGGATCGCCTGCACCAGTTCGGCGACGATCGACAGCCCGATCTCCGCGGCGGTGCGCGCACCGATGTCGAGACCCGCGGGGGTGTGCACGCGGGCCCGTTCGTCGGGGCGCACCTCGGCCTGCGCGAGCACGTCGGCGCCGCGCCGCCGGCTGGCGACGAGGCCGACGTAGCCGATGCCGGCGTCGAGGGCGGCCCGGATCATCCCGGCCTCCTCGCCGCCGAGGCTCGCGACGACGACGGCGGTGGCGTCGGCGTCGGGGGCGGCGCCCGGGCCGGGGCGGGTGACGGCGAAGTCGAGCCGCGCGGCGATGTCCGCGACGGCCTCGGCCACCGGCGTCGACCCGGAGACGACGAGGATCGGGGTGGGCAGTTGCGGCTCGAGGAAGATCTCCGTCGCGCCGCCGGACAGGCACGGGTTGACCGCGACGGTCGCCCCCGGAGTGTCCGGGAAGGTCTGCGTCGCGCCGGGCAGGACCCGCAGCAGGATGCTCTCCCCCGTGTTCAGGGCCTGCCGCGCGGCGTCGCGCACCGAGGTCTCGGTGCACTGGCCGCCGACGAAGCCCTCGATCGTGCCGTCGTCGAGCACCAGCGCGCAGTCGCCGGCGCGGGCGGACGTCGGCCGCTGGGCGCGCACCACCGTGGCGCGGACGAACGCCCGTCGCCGGCGGGTCAGTTCCGCGGCGCGCACCGTCAGATCCATGTGGCTCTCCCTGGTTCGGGCCGGTCGGTCAGATCGGCGGGGTGGGCCGGCCCTGCATCGCCTCCCACACCCGCGACGGGGTCAGCGGCATGTCGGCGTGCCGCACCCCGAAGGGGCGCAGCGCGTCGACGACGGCGTTGACCACCGCGGGCGGCGAGCCGACGGTCGCGGACTCGCCGATGCCCTTCGCTCCGATCGGGTGGTGCGGCGACGGGGTGACGGTGAAGCCGGTCTCGAAGTGGGGCACCTCCATCGCCGTGGGGATCAGGTAGTCCATGAGCGAGCCGCCGAGGCAGTTACCGTCCTCGTCGAACTCGATCATCTCCATCAGTGCCATGCCGATGCCGTCGACGATCCCGCCGTGCACCTGCCCCTCGATGATCATCGGGTTGATGCGGGTGCCGCAGTCGTCGACGGCGAGGAACCGGCGCACCGTCACCTCCGCCGTCCCGGGATCGATGTCGACGACGCAGAAGTACGCCCCGTACGGGTAGGTGAGATTCTCGGGGTTGTAGCAGATCTGCGCCTCGAGTCCGCCCTCGACGCCCTCGGGCAGATCGCCGGCGCCGTGCGCCCGCATCGCGATGTCCTGAATGGTCACCGACGCGGTCGGATCGCCCTTGACGTGGAAGGCGCCCTTGACCCAGTCGAGGTCGGCGACGGACACCTCGAGCATGCCGGAGGCGATGATCCGGGCCTTGTCGCGCACCTTGCGGGCGACGAGGGCGGCGGCCGCGCCGGAGACCGGGGTGGACCGGCTGCCGTACGTGCCCAGACCGAACGGGGTGTTGTCGGTGTCACCGTGCACGACGTCGATGTCCTCGGGTGGGATGCCCAGTTCCTCGGCGACGATCTGCGCGAACGTGGTCTCGTGGCCCTGCCCCTGGGTCTGTACCGACAGTCGCACCACCGCCTTGCCGGTGGGGTGCACGCGCAGTTCGCAGCCGTCGGCCATGCCGAGGCCGAGGATGTCCATGTCCTTGCGGGGGCCGGCGCCGACGGCCTCGGTGAAGAACGCCACGCCGATGCCCATCAGCTCGCCACGCGCGCGGCGTTCGGCCTGCTCGCGGCGCAGTTCGTCGTAGCCGACCATCTCCACGGCCTTGCGCAGGGTGGTTTCGTAGTCGCCGGAGTCGTATTTCCAACCGGTCTTGCTCGTGTACGGGAACTGTTCGGGGCGAAGCAGATTCCGCAGCCGCAGCTGCACCGGATCCAGCTCGAGGTCGTAGGCGAGGCAGTCCACGAGCCGCTCGACGAGGTAGACGGCCTCGGTGATGCGGAACGAGCACGCGTAGGCCACGCCGCCGGGCGCCTTGTTGGTGTAGACGGCGGTCATGTGACAGTAGGCGGCCTCGATGTCGTAGCTGCCGGTGAACACCCCGAAGAACCCGGCCGGGTACTTCACCGGGGCGGCGGTGCCGTTGAACGCGCCGTGGTCGGCGAGGACCTGGGTGCGGATCGCGAGGATCTTTCCCTCCCGGGTCGCGGCGATCTCGCCGACCATCACGTAGTCGCGCGCGAAGCCGGTGCTCACCAGGTTCTCGCTGCGGTCCTCCATCCACTTGACCGGCTTGCCGGTCACGAGCGAGGCGACGATCGCGCAGACGTACCCGGGATAGATGGGCACCTTGTTGCCGAACCCGCCGCCGATGTCCGGGGCGATCACCCGGATCTTGTGTTCGGGCAGGCCGGCGACGAGGGCGTAGAGGGTGCGGTGGGCGTGCGGCGCCTGACTGGTCGACCAGAGCGTGAGCTTGCCGCTGATGCGGTCGTAATCGGCCACGGCGCCACAGGTTTCCATGGGCGCCGGGTGCACGCGGGGATAGACCATCTCCTGCCGGGCGATCACGTCGGCCTTCGCGAACGCGGCCTCGGTGGCGGCGGCGTCCCCGGTTTCCCAGTCGAAGCAGTGATTGTCGGTCTTGCCCTCGAGGTCGGTGCGGATCACGGGCGCCTCGGGCGCGAGCGCGCGGCGGACGTCGACGACCGGGGCGAGGATGTCGTACTCGACGTCGATGAGCTCGAGGGCGTCGCGCGCCGAGTAGCGGTCGTCGGCGACGACGAAGGCGACCTCCTGGCCCTGGAATCGGACCTTGTCGGTGGCGAGGACGGCCTGGACGTCGTTGGACAGGGTCGGCATCCATGCCAGGCCCTTGTCCGCGAGGTCGGCGCCGGTGACGACGGCCCTCACCTTCGGGTGGGCCTGCGCGGCGGTGGTGTCGATGCCGAGGATCTTCGCGTGGGCCACGGGTGAGCGCAGGATCGCCAGGTGCAGCATGCCCGGCAGCTGCACGTCGTCGACGAAGCGGCCGTGGCCGCGGATGAAGCGCGGGTCCTCCTTGCGCAGCATGCGGCCGTGACCGCACGGCTTCTTGTCGTTGTCGACGGTGTCGAGCAGCTCGGGGGTCGGGTCGACGGCGGTCATGACGGCGCCTTCTCGGTGGCGGGGTGCTCGGCGGCCCAGCGGATGGACCGCACGATGGTGGTGTAGCCGGTGCAGCGGCAGATCTGCCCGGAGATCGCCTCGCGGATGGTCTGCTCGTCGGGGTCCGGGTTGCGGTCGAGCAGGGCCCGGGCGGTGATCATCATGCCGGGGGTGCAGAAGCCGCACTGCAGCCCGTGGCAGCGCATGAAGCCCTCCTGCACGGGGTCGAGCACGCCGTCGCGCTCGAGTCCCTCGACGGTGCGCACGTCGTGGCCGCTCGCCATGACGGCGAGCATGGTGCACGACTTGACGGGCTCGCCGTCGACCGCGACGACGCAGGTGCCGCAGTTGCTGGTGTCGCAGCCCCAGTGCGTGCCGGTCAGGCCGAGGTGATCGCGCAGGAAGTGGACGAGCAGCAGCCGCGGTTCCACCTCGGCACTGACCTCGTCACCGTTGACGGTCATCGAAACACGCATCGGGTCAACCCCTTTCGGAGGTGGTGAGCCGCTCGACGGCGCGCCGCAGGGTGCGCACCGTGAGCTCCGCGGCGAGGTGGCGTTTGTAGTCGACGGTGCCGCGCTGGTCCGCGACCGGGTCGCTGGCGGCGGCGGCGAGTTCGCCGGCCTCGCGGTAGAGGTCCTCGGACGGCGTCGCGCCGCGCAGCCGGTCGGAGATGCCGGCCAAAGCCTGCGGGTCCGCCCGGAGCGCGGTGAGACCGACGCGGGCGTCGTCGATGGCACCGTCGCCCATCCACACGGCGGCGCCGGCCGCGGCGATCGCCCAGTCCCCCGTTCGTCGCTCGACCTTGGCGTAGGCGCTCGACCCGCGGCCCCGTCGCGGCAGCCGGACCTCGACGAGCAGTTCGTTGGGGGCGGCGGTCGTCTCGTAGGGGCCGAGATGGAACTCGTCCATCGTCAGCGTCCGGCTGCCGTGCGGACCGCGCAGCACGACCGAGGCGTCGAGGACGTCGCACACGGTGGACAGGTCTTCGGCGGGGTCGGCCTGGCACAGCGACCCGCCGATCGTGCCGCGGTTGCGCACGACGGGATCGGCGATGACCCGTTCGGCGTCGCGGAAGATCGGGAAGATCTCGGCGAGCGCCTCGCTTTCGAGGAGTTCGCGGTGCCGCGCCAGCGCGCCGATCCGCACGACGTCGGGCTCGACGGCGATGTAGCCGAGCTCGCCGGCCAGGTCGTTGATGTCGATCAGGCATTCGGGGGCGGCGAGCCGCAGTTTCATCATCGGCAGGAGACTGTGCCCGCCCGCGACGACCCGGGCTTCCTCGCCGCGTTCGTCGAGGAGTGCGATGGCGTGATCGATGCCGGTGGCGCGCTCGTATTCGAAAGCCGAAGGTACTTGCATGTGGCATACCTCACATTTCAGCTACCTACGGAGTGTATGCCCGCGCTTGCGGCGCGACGGGCGGATTCGCCGCCCGATAGATTCGGACGCAATCACCCGGCCGGAAGGACGTCTGCCCGAATGAACGAGATCCGCACCTCCGTCGTCGCGGTCGGGCCGCTGCAGGGCTACCTCGCGGCGCCCCGGGACGGCAGCGGCGTGGGCATGGTGCTGCTGCCGATGATCACCGGAATCGGCGCGCAGGTGCGCGAGTACGCCGAGGACATCGCAGCCACCGGGATCACCGCGCTGGTGTGGGATCCGTTCCACGGCCCGAACGCCGACGACACCCCGAGGGAACGCCTCTACGAACTCATGAACGGCCTCGACGACGATGCCGCGCTCGCCGAGATCCGCGGGCTGACCGACCACCTGCTGGGCGAGCTCGGCGCCGAACGCGTCGGCGTGCTCGGTTATTGCCTCGGCGGGCGCCTCGCGCTGCTCGCCGGCGCGCGCGACGAGCGGCTTGCGAACGTGATCGCCTACCATCCGTCGATCCCGGCCGTCCCGGCCGCGAACCACACTCACGACACCGTCGCCGACGCCGCGCGCATCGCCGCACCGGTGATGGTGCTGCACGCCGGCGCCGACACGATCATGACGGCCGACGTGTTCGCCGACCTGCAGCGGTCGCTGCTGTCCCGCACCTCGGGCGCGACGATCGTGCACGTCTACCCCGGCGCCGAACACGGCTTCAGCACCCGCGCCCGGCACGGCAACCCTGTCAACGCCGACGCGTACGCCCTGTCGTGGCCGCAGGCGCTGAACTTCATGGCGCAGACCCTCGCCGCGGGCCGCCCGTGAGAGCCGCCGCGGCGAACGGTTAAGATTCTGGCCGCGCCTCCGTAGCTCAGCTGGATAGAGCAAGAGCCTTCTAATCTCTAGGTCGCAGGTTCGAGTCCTGCCGGGGGCACTGTGACACTGCCGGCCTCCGGCCGGGGTGCGCCTGCAGGGTTCGAACAAGATCCACGAAGGCGCATCACACTCCACTCACCGCCCGTAAGCACTGCACGGAGATCTCGCGTCCTCGCGGGGCCGGCCACGTCCCACCATCGGCGCGACAGGTCAGGCGAGACCGGTGAGATGTTCGGCGATCGTCCAGAAACGTCCGGCCTGGGCAACGTCGTGGGACTGCGCGCTGGAGTCGATTTCGTGACACTCGCCGAAGAACTTTCCGCCCACCCCGTCGAGCGACGGGTCGACCGCCGTGAACACCAGCGAATCGGTAGCCGCATCGACGGACGTGGCGAAGGGCATGTGCGGCAACACGTGCGCCATGAACAGCCGCATCAGACCGCGGGTGCTCGCAGCAGCGGTGGTGGGCACGAAACCGGGACACACGGCGTTCGCAGTGATCGGCCGCCCGGCGAGGCGGCGCTGGAGCTCGTAGGTGAACCACATCACCGCCAGCTTGGAATTCTTGTATGCCCGCTCGGGGTTGTAGCCGTGCTCGAGCTGGACGTCGGCGAAGTCGAAGTCCACCGGCGCTCCGCGGGAGCCGGGCAGGTGCAGCCGCGAGCCGACGGTGACCACACGCGCCGACGGGCTGCGCTCGAGTGCGGGCAGGAGCAGGGCGGTGAGCAGGAACGGAGCCAGGACGTTGACGGCGAGGGTCTCCTCGTACCCGTCGACGGTGAGCCGGCGTTCCTTGCTCGTCTGCAGGATGCCGGCGACATGCAGCAGCACGTCGATCGGTTCGCCCCGCTCGGCTTCCGCGACGCCGAAGAACCGGACCTGCTCCAGAGAAGACAGATCGACCCAGCGCGGCTCGACCCGAGCGTCGGGATCCGTCCGCTGTATCGCTTCGGTTGCGTCCTCCGCGGCAGCGCGGGTTCGCGCGGTGAGCAGGACGCGATGTCCCCGAGCGGCGAGCTTCTCGGCCGTGGCCCGGCCGAGCCCCCGCCCTCCTCCGGTGACGAGCACGGTCTTGCTCATATGCCCGGTTCTTCCGTTCCTGCACCGGGCACCGGCGGACCGGACGCGAACGACCGGCCGGCAGCGTGCACGCGCTCGCCGAGCCGGGCGAGGATCGGGCGTTGCCCCTTCACGAGCTTGATGGCCGCGACGGCGGGCGGAAACCAGCGAGCGTCGTCCACCTCGGGAAAGCTCTGCACCTTTCCGGACCGCGGCGGCCACTCCAGGTCGAAGGTGTTGCTGCCGACGAAGGCCAGATCGTCGGCGGTCTCACCGGCGTAGACGGTGACGATCTTGCCGGAGGGCTGCTTGAACCGCCCGAGCATCTCGTAGTTCACCTGGGGCGCGGGCATCCCGCATTCTTCCTCGAACTCTCGCAAGGCCACGGCGAACGGGTCTTCGTCGTCGCCGTAGACCCCCTTGGGGATCGACCAGGCCGCCTCGTCCTTGCCGACCCAGTACGGCCCGCCCGGGTGCACGATCCACACCTCGAGCACGCCGTCGGCGTCGATCCGGTACAGCAGAAGGCCGGCGCTGGTCACTGCCATCGCTCCCCCTTCCCGTCGCCGTACGCTCCCGCCCCACACGGTAGTTCTTCCGGGCACACTGAGACCCGGCAAGCGCGCCCCCGAACCGGAAGGACTCTCAATGACCGATACGACCGGCGACCATCCCGTCACCGCCCGCGCGAACGGACCCAGCGTCGTGCTCGACCTGCCGGAAGGCCTCGGCGTCGCCCTCGACATCGTGCAGGCGAAGGCACTGCTGGACCAGTTGCAGGCGGCGATCGAGGAGGCCGAGCGGTTGGAGGACTGAGACCGGATACATACGTACCGGTTCGTGCGAACGCCTGCGCGCCGGGCACCCACCGGTGATCATCGAGAGCGGGCTTCGGCAGAGTTCAGGGTCGCGACGGTGTGCCTGCGCCCGGACCGTTCCCACGCCGAAGGAGTCCTCGTGTCGAAGAACGTCGCCCACAGGGCCGCAGCACTCGCCGGTCTCGTCGTCGCCGCGATCGTCCTGGGGGCCACCGTGGGAGCCGGAACGGCCACCGCCGCGCCGTGGCGCATCGGTCCGCTCTACCGCGCCGAGTTCGCCGGACCGGACGGCGACGCCGTCTGTCCCAAGGCCGAGGCGTTCGATCGGTCCATCGGCGCCGTCGTCCTCGTGTCCTGTTCGTGGGACCCTACGACGAACGCCTGGTTCTACGTCGTCTTCAATCCGAGGACCTGGTCGTAGCCTGCACCGAAACGGACTGCACGCCGCCGGTCCCGTCATAGAATGGGGAACCCCTTGTGGGCCTGTCCTGCAACGGTGCGGAGGGACAGACTGCCATGCACTCATCATCCGAGCCGAGCCGATGACCACCCCCACGGTCGAACCGCGCCCCCGCGAGCGCCGGCTGTCGGAAATCCCGGACGCCTTGGCATCTCGTCACCAGGCGACCGCCATCCTGCGCACCCGGCGCTACGCCGTGTTCCTGGACTTCGACGGCACCCTCGCCCACCTCGTGAACGATCCCACCGCTGCCACCCTGGTCGAGGGCGCGGCGAAAGAGCTTGCCCGGCTGGCCCGCTACTGCCCCGTCGGCGTGATAAGCGGCCGCGACGTGACCGACGTGCAGGCACGGGTCGGCGTGCCCGGGCTCTGGTATGCGGGTAACCACGGTTTCGAACTCGTCGGGCCGGACGGCGAGTACCACCGGAACGATGCCGCCGTCCCCGCGGTGCCCGACCTCGAGCGAATCGCCGGCGCCCTGCGGGACCGCCTGGCCGGCGTGCCCGGCGTTCTGGTGGAGCACAAGCGTTTCGCCGTGGCAGTTCATCACCGCAACGTCGCCGAGGACCGGATCGAGGAGGTCGTCGCAGCGGTGCACGATGCGGCCGACCGGGACGGCCGGCTCCGCGTCACGAGCGGACGCAAGGTCACCGAGCTCCGCCCCGATGTGGACTGGGACAAGGGGCGGGCGGTGGCCTGGGTGCTCGAGCACCTCCGCGGCGCAGAGGACCCGATGCCGGTCTACATCGGCGACGACCTCACCGACGACGACGCGTTCGGCACCCTGACATCGACCGGGATCGGCATCGTCGTGCGCTACAGCGAGGAAGGCGATCGGCGGTCGACGGCACAATTCGCGGTCGACGGTCCGGACCGGGTTCGTGAGCTACTGGAGCGGCTGGCGGATCTGCTCGGCAGCGACCCGGGGATCGCGCCGCCCCCCGACGACGCCTGGACGATGTTCTTCGAGGGCTACGACCCGCTCACCGAGAAGCTGCGCGAGGCCCTCTGCACCGTCGGGAACGGCTTCTTCGCCACCCGAGGCTGCGCGCCCGAATCCCGCGCGGACGGCGTGCACTACCCCGGCACCTATGTGGCCGGCATCTTCAACCGTCTCCAGGACGAGGTGGCGGGGAGTGCCATCGACCACGAGAGCCTGGTGAACCTGCCGAACTGGTTGCCGGTGACCTTCCGGGTCGACGGCGGGCAGTGGTTCGACCTCGACACTGCAGAGTTGCTCGACTACCGCCAATACCTCGACCTCCGCCGCGCCGTCCTCATCCGGCGGTTCCGATTCCGCGACGCGGCGGGGCGCACCACGTCGGTGCGGCAGCGGCGCCTGGTTGCCATGCATCTGCCGCACGCCTGCGCCCTCGAGACGACGATCGTGGCCGAAGACTGGTCGGGCCGGCTCGAGATCCGCTCGCTGCTGGACGGCGCGGTCCGGAACTCCCTCGTCGAGCGCTATCGCGACCTCGCCGACCAGCACCTCGAGCCGCTGCAAGCCACCGCGCTGTCCGTCGACTCGGTGCTGCTGGCGGTGCAGACCAACCAGTCGCGGATACCGGTGGCGATGGCGGCCCGGAACACGGTGTGGTGCGACGGGGAGCCCGTTGCCGGTGAGTACCGGCTGGTCGACGGCGACGATCGGATCGGACACGACATCACCGTCGACGTCGAGACGGACCGGCCCGTGACGCTGGAGAAGATGGTGGCGGTGTTCACCGGGCGCGATCAGGCGGTCTCCGAGCCGGCCGACGAAGCCGCCCGCTGGCTTCCCCGGCTGGGCCGGTTCGACGAACTGCTCGACGGCCATGTGCTCGCCTGGGGATATCTGTGGGACCACCTGGGCATCGAGTACGAGGGTCCGGGTCACGGCCACGCCCTGCGAGTCCTCCGGTTCCATCTTCTGCACCTGCTGCAGACGGTCTCCGCGAACACCGCCGACCTCGACGTGGGCGTGCCGGCACGGGGGTTGCACGGCGAGGCGTACCGCGGGCACGTCTTCTGGGACGAGCTGTTCGTGTTCCCGGTGCTGAACCTGCGGCTGCCCACGCTGACCCGGTCGTTGCTGCGCTACCGCTACCGCCGCCTGCGGGAGGCCCGCCGGATGGCGCGCGAAGCCGGTCACCGCGGTGCGATGTTCCCGTGGCAGTCGGGCAGCGACGGCCGCGAGGAGAGCCCGCAACTGCACCTCAATCCCAGATCCGGCCGCTGGAACCCGGACCCCAGCCGGCGCCAGCACCACACCGGCATCGCGATCGCCCACAACGTGTGGCAGTACTACCAGGTGACCGGCGACCTGGAGTTCCTGATCGAGTACGGCGCCGAGATGCTCGTGGAGATCGCCCGCTTCTACGCCGATCTCGCGTCCTACGACGAGGAACGCGGACGGTACAGCATCCGCGGCGTCATCGGCCCCGACGAGTTCCATTCCGGCTACCCCGACGCACCGTACGACGGAATCGACAACAACGCGTACACCAACGTCATGTCGGTCTGGGTGATCCTGCGCGCCCTCGAGGCGCTCGAGCTGATCCCGCTGCAGATCCGCTCGTACCTGACCCAGGCCCTGGGGCTGCACGCGCAGGAGACGGCGCGCTGGGAGGACGTCACCCGCAGAATGTTCGTCCCGTTCCACGATCGTGTCCTCAGCCAGTTCGAGGGGTACGAACGCCTCGCCGAACTGGACTGGGACGGCTACCGGCGGCGCTACGGCGACATCCAGCGCCTCGACCGGATCCTCGAGGCCGAGGGCGACGACGTCAACCGCTACCAGGCGTCGAAGCAGGCCGACGTGCTGATGCTGTTCTATCTGCTGTCCTCCGACGAACTGCGGGAACTGCTCGAACGGCTCGGCTACCGGTTCCCGAACGAGGACATCCCGCGGACCATCGACTACTACATGGCGCGAACGTCGCACGGTTCCACCCTGAGCGGGGTCGTCCATTCCTGGGTGCTGGCACGCGCCCACCGGGACGAGGCCGTCGACTTCTTCTACCAGGCGCTGAGAGCCGACATCGCCGATATCCAGGGCGGCACCACGATGGAGGGCATCCACCTGGCGGCCATGGCCGGCAGCGTCGATCTGTTGCAGCGGTGCGTCCCCGGCCTCGAGACCCGGGGCGACCGGCTCGTGTTCGCCCCGCAGTGGCCCGAACCACTCGGTGCCCTCGAATTCCCGATCTTCTACCGGGGGCACCGCCTTCGCCTGCGCATCAGCGGCACAGAGGTGCAGGTGAGCGCCGGTCCCGGGATGCAGGCGCCGATCGAGATCGAATGCCGCGGCCGGGTCGCCCAACTGCACCCGGGAGGCACGGTTCGCCTGAGCTAGTGCGACGACGACCGCGGCTCACTCGTGCGAGTTCCGCCGCACGTCGATCGCCACGATTCCCGCGCGCAGGTCGAGGGTCATCCGTTCGGTTTCCCCGGTGGCCGTGTCCGACCGCGACATCTGCCTGGACCGACCCTCGTCGATCACGTGCCGATGCGAAGGCGAGAACAGTGCCTGCATCTCACCGAACAGGCCCGCGGCGCCACTCCCGTGCACCGGTGGCCGATTCCGGCGCCAGTAGACCCAACCTCGGCGCTCTGCCCACAGCCCGATCCGATCGAGCAGCAGCACGACGGCGACGAGCGCGACTGCACCTGCCAGCAGATACACAATTCTCCTTGTGGCGCGGCGGACGGCATCTCCACACCGAGGATAGAGGGCCGAAACCGCGCCTGCGCCCGCGTCGGTGTCGCCGACCGCTCGGGACCTACGGCCCTGGAACGAGCACGGCTCCGCGTCCACGATGAGAGGGGGCCCGCTTCCGCGGGCCGTGATCAGGAGGACGCGCCGTGGATTCTGCTGCCTCGTACGTCCGGAAGCAGGCCGTCGTCACCGGCCTGGTGAACGTCGTCGTCAATCCGCTGCTGGCGTGGGCGGGCAAGCGCGGCACGTCGTTCGTGCCGCTGTGGTCGGCCGACGGGATCGTCGTCGACATCGCGCTGACCGCGATCATCCTCTCCGTGCTCGTCTCCTGGTTCTCCGCTGCCGGGGTGCGACGGGCGTTGCGCGCAGGGCTCGATGCGACCACCGCCGACGCCCCGCAGGCCGGTCGGTGGCTGGCGCGATTGCCGTCCGGCACCTGGTCTCTGGGCCTGTCGCTCGGGGTGGCGGCCGCGGCCGTCTCCGTGCTCGCGATCTGGGTGCTGCACCTCCTCGGTGTGTCGGGGCTGTCGACGGGATGGTTCCTGGTGCTGAAGGCCGTCTACGGCGGTGTCCTCGGCTACCTCGTCGCGCGCTGGGTGATGGTCCGGCAACTGTCGGCGACTCGAACCGCGCAGCTTCCGAGGAGCAACAATGCCGGACGGTGAATCCACCGCGACCGAACGGCAGCTGCCGGTCTTCGAGCAGCGGGTCGTACGCGCGCGGGTGGTCGACGCCCCGGCCGGGGACACGTTCGCCGCGATCCGGCGCATCGACTTCATGCGGTCCCCGGTGATCGCCGCCCCCAATCTGGCCCGGATGGCCTTCGACGCCGTGCGCGCGCCGCGGCGTCGGGAGGTGCGGGCGCACCGCTCGATCCGCCTCGGTGACCTGATCGGTCCGCAGGGCGGCTTCGAGGTGGTCGCCGAGGAACCGGGGCGGGAACTCGTGCTCGGCTTCGTCGGTCGGTGGTGGGAGCCGGGTTACGGCCGCGTCGACTGGGATCCCGGGGCGCCCCTGTCGAGCATCGCGATTCCCGAATGCGGGGTCGGCACATGGAGTTTCACCGTCCTGCCGTACGACGCGCAGACCTGCGTCCTGCTCACCGAGATCCGGGTGCACGGCACCGACGAAAAGGCCCGCAGACTCTTCCGCCGCTACTGGACGGCGGTCGGGCCGTTCGTGCGGGCCATGGCACGGCCGACTCTGTCGATGATCGCGGCCGAAGCCCGGCGCTGACCCGGCCGTCCCACCGCGAACGTCGCACCGGCAGAACCGGATACGTACGGCCGCAGCCGTCCGCCCGGACCGGTCATGCCGAGCCGTCCGCCCGTTCGGCCTCGGGCGCGAGGGTGAAGTAGTTCTCCTCCTCCTGCACGAAGTGCAGCCGCAGCAGCGCGTACAGCCCGTACAGGCAGGCGAGCAGGTCGTCGCACTGGTCCGGTCGCAGCCCGCCGGCGGCGTCGGCCTGCGCCAGGTGCGTGCGCAGGCGGCGGCTGAGCCGGTCGATCTCGGCATGCATCCGGCTCATCGTCGCGGTCGCCTCCCCGCTGCCGAGCGGCACCGCGAGCGCCGGGTACAGCTCGCTGTCCTCGGCCTGCTCGTGCGGCAGCAGCGTGTCGAACAGGAACGCGTCGACGCGGCGCAGCGCCGTGTGGGCGGCGGGCCGATCGCCGGACGCGAGCAGCTGGGCGGTGTCGCGCAGGATCGACAGCTCGTCACGCAGGACGTCGTGTTCGGCCGAGAACCGGTGCAGCATCGCCTCGGTGTCGTCGGGCAGGGCCAGCTCCCGGTCCCGGTCGCCGCGCAGGGCGCGCAGGGCGTTGAGGATCACCGCGACGTCGATGCCCTCCTGCAGCAGCGCACCCACCGCGGGAGGCAGGTAGCCGAACGCGGCGAAGCCCATGGCGACCAGCGACAGGCCCATGCCGACCGTGGCGCTCTGCACGGCGATACGCCGGGAGCGACGCGCGATCTCCATGGCATCGGCGAGCCGGTCGAGGCGGTCGGTGGTGAGCACGATGTCCGCCGCCTCCGAGCTCGCCGTGGATCCGCGGGCGCCCATCGCGACGCCGACGGTCGCGGCGGCGAGGGCGGGGGCGTCGTTGACGCCGTCGCCGACCATCACCGTCACCGCCGACTCCCGCTCGGCACGCACACCGTTCACCTTGTCCGCCGGGGTCTGCTCGGCATAGACCCCGTCGAGGCCGAGGACGGAGCCGATCTCCTCGGCCGGTTCGCGACGGTCGCCGGTGAGCATGACCAGCCGGTCCAGCCCGGCCGAGCGCAGCCGCCGCAGCGTGCGGGCGGCGTCGCGGCGCAGCGGGTCCACGAGCAGCAGGGCGCCGGCCAGGTCGCCGTCGACGGTGACCCAGGCGACGACGGCGCCGTCGAGCGCGGCACGGCTGAGCACCGCCCGGGCCCAGCCGGGCGCGTCGGCGGGCAGCGGCAGGCTGCCGACGGTGACGCGCCGGCCGTCGACGGTCGCGGCCACGCCGGTGCCGGCCTGCTCGGCGACGTCGGTGGGCAGCGACAGGGTCAGCCCGCGCATCTTCGCCTCCTGCACGATGGCCTCGGCGAGCACGTGCGGGGAGAGCTGGTCGGCGGAGGCCGCCAGGCGCAGCAGCTCGGCGCCGTCGCCCCCGGGTGCGGTGACGATGTCGGCGCCGGCGGGCCGGCCGCTGGTGAGCGTGCCCGTCTTGTCCATCACCAGCGTCGTCGCGTGCCCGAGGTTCTCGAGTGCGCCGCCGCTGCGGATCACCACCCCCAGGCGCGAAGCGCGGGAGAGACCGGAGACGATTGCGACGGGCGCGGCGAGCAGCAGGGGGCACGGGGTGGCCACCACCAGCACGGCGACGGCACGGGTCGCCGACCCGCTGAGTAGCCACGCGAGCCCCGCCACCGTCAGCGACAGCGGCAGGAACCACGCGGCGACCCGGTCCGCGATCCGCACCACCGGGGCGCTCTCGGCGGCGGCCTCGCGGGCCAGGCGCACGATGCTGGCGTAGGTGCTGTCCTCGGCGGTGGCACGGGCGTGGATCTCGAAGGCGCCGCCGGCGGCGACGACGCCGCTGCGCACGGCCTCCCCGGTGCGGCGCTGCACGTGCATCGGCTCGCCGGTGAGGACGGACTCGTCGAGCACCGCGAGTTCGGACGTGATCCAGCCGTCGACCGGCACCACCTCGCCCGGCCCGACGACCAGGGTGTCCCCGGGTACGACGTCGCCGAGCGGCACCACCTGCACCTCGTCGCCGACGCGGCGGCGCGCGGTGTGCGGGGCGTGCTCGAGCAGGGCCCGCAGGTCCTTGGTGGCGCGGCGTTCCGCGGCGGCGTCGAGGGCCTGCCCCGACGCGAGCATCACGCCGATCAGCGCCCCGGCGACGTACTCGCCGACCAGCAGGGTGCCGACCAGGGAGAGCACCGCGATCAGATCCACCCCGACGCGGCCGCGGCGCAGCGCGTCGATCACCCACCAGGTCGCGGGCACGATCGCGACGATGGTGCCGGCGATCCAGAAGGCGTCGGCGACGGCGCCCGCATCGAACAGCCAGGCGATGCCGCCGGCTACCAGCGCCGTGAGGGTCACGGCGAGAAATATCGGCTCGACCCACGTACGCACTCGCTCACGCCACGGAGCCTTCGGTGCCGACGACGCAACAGCCATGACGCCGCTCCCTACTTCGTCTCGGTTCTGGTCGGACTGCTCCGGTATCACCGACGCTACCGCCACGGTGGTGCACGGGAGTGCGCACGCGGTCCGCCGATGCACTCTGTCCCGTTGCGTGGTGACTACGCCCCGGTCCAGGCGGGGGAAGAGCACCTCCTGCGCGATCAGGTGCCGTGCGGCGGCGACCGGGATCGCCACCACCGCTCCGACCAGGCCCACGAGCGCGCCCCCGATCAAGACGGCTGTCAGCGTGCTCAACGCCGGTACCCGCACCGATCTGCCGACGTTCTTGGGCACGACAGGTGGCCCTCGCCGAGCCGGAACGCGACGAAGGACACGACCGTCGCCACGCAGAGCGGCACCGACACCGTCGGGCCACCGCTGCGACCGCGATTCCGGCGATCGTCGACCCTACCAGCGGCACCAGAACCAGCACCGCGACGAATATCCCCAACAACGGCGCGCACGGCACCGGGAACGCGGTCAGCCATATGAACGTCGCGACTCCGGCGATCACCGAATCGAACATGTTACCGAGGAGGTATGCACCTGGACGAGTTCCACGCCGCGGCGGGCCGGCGCTTCGTCCTGTTCGAGATCCGCTCCGCACTGCCCGCGGTGTTCGCAATGCCGACGTCCGAGTTCGTCCCCCAGCGGAAACACCGCCCCAGCCGCCCCGGCACGCACAACCGCGGCGGTACGCGGTAGGCACGAACCCCAGCCGCCCTGGGAACGTGTTGGTCCGTCAGGCCGGCCGGTATCCGCGACGGCGAGGCGGCCGGTCCGGCCCGGCCGCGTCCGACGTTGGACGGTTGTCCTGGTGGCGCACGGAAACCTGTTCGGCTACAACGGATTCATGCCTCGATGTGCGAGGTGAAGGCCGTCGAAGCGACGAAAGGTTGCATATTGGACACCGAAGACTCGATCCGCGATCCGGGCGCCTCGGAGTCGCCCGGCTTGCCGACCGTCGGCCCCGCCGCTGACCCACCTGGAATGTCGTTCGGGGATGCCGATACCGCGATATCCCGCTGGCGCTCGAATCTGGGGGGTGCACTCGGCGCCGTGGTGTCCACGGGTGCTGCTGCGGTGATGGTGACCGCGGTGGCCTTGACCGGCACCACAACGACCGTGTCCCGCCTGATGACCTTCGTCGGCATCTGACCCCCGGGCAGGGGATTCGCTACCGACAGACCCAGGACGGACCGCGATCAGCCGATCTGTGCCTGCCCGGTAGGCGGTCTCGTGGCCGGGTAGGGACGGAGATCCGTCGACGGGTCCGTCCCGGGGTCGCCGTCCGGTCAGATCCCGCGCCCCGGGTTGAGAATCCCGCTCGGGTCGAACGCCGCCTTGATGCGCTGCATGAGCGCACGCTCGACCGTACCGACCTGGGTTTCCAGGTACGGCTGCTTGAGCACCCCGATGCCGTGCTCTCCGCTGATCGAACCGCCGAGCGCCAGGCATTCGGCGACCATCTCGTCGAACGCCTGCCGGGCGCGCCCCGCGACGACCTCGTCGGCGGCGTCGAACACGATGGTGGGATGCAGGTTTCCGTCCGCCGCGTGCCCGAACGTGCCGATGAGCAGCTCGTGCCGCGCGGCGATCGCCTCGATCGCCGCGAGCATCTCGGGCAGCCGCGGCACGGGAACGGCCAGGTCGTCGAGCAGGGTGCTGCCACATCGCTCGAGCGCGGTGAGCGCGACCCGCCGCGCGGCCATGAACTCCTCCCCCTCCACCGGGTCGGCGGTGTCGTACACCTCGGTGGCGCCCGCCGCGGTACAGGCCCGCGCACACACCTGCGCTTCGGCGGCGGCGTCGCGCCCGTCGCACTGGACGAGCAGCAGCGCACCGGCCGTGTCGTCGAGTCCCATGTGCGTCATGTCGTTGACGGCGGCGATGGTGGTGCGGTCCATCAGTTCGACGAGGCACGGCTCGGCCTGCTCCCGGATCGCCAGCACCGCGGCGACGGCCTGCGCGGTTTCCGGGAAGCTCGCGACCACCGTGGCGGCCGCGGTGGCGGCGGCGCGCAGCCGCACGGTGGCCTCGACGATGACGGCGAGGGTGCCCTCGGACCCGACGAGCAGTTGCGTGAGGTTCAGTCCCGCCACGTTCTTCCGGGTGACGGCGCCGGTGTGGATGATCCGCCCGTCGGCGAGCACCGCCTTGATGCGGGCGACATGGTCGGCCGTGACCCCGTACTTCGCGCAGCAGGTGCCGCCGGCGTTGGTGGCGAGGTTGCCGCCGATGGTGGAGACGGCGCGGCTGCCGGGGTCCGGCACGTACCACAGCCCCCGCTCGGCGGCCGCGGCGGCGAGATCGCCGTTGATCACCCCGGGTTGCACTGTGGCGGTGCGTGATTCGGTGTCGATTTCGACGATGGCGTTCATCTTCTCGACGCTGAGCACGATGCCGCCGTCGAGGGCGTTGGCCGCACCCGCGAGACCGGTGCCGGCGCCGCGGGTGACGACGGGGATGCCGTGCCGGTGCGCGATCGTCAGGGTGGCGACGACGTCGTCGGTGTCCCGCGCCCGGACCAGGGCGAGCGGCATCCCGGCCGGCGTGAGCAGCGACTGGTCGCGCCGATAGGCGAGCATCCGGTCCGGATCGGTGACGACGGCGTCGTCGAGGGCGTCGACGAGCGCGGCGACGACCGGCTCGGTGTCGGGGACGGGAGTCACGACGCTGGTGTTCACGGAACCATCCAATCGAGAACGGGGGTGGACTGCAGGTAGATGACGACGGTGAGGAACACGAGCAACCCGAGGCTCCAGCCGATCAGACGGCGCAGGATGACACCCTCCGCCCCGGCCAGGCCGACCGCGGCCACCGCGACCGACAGGTTCTGCGGCGAGAGCATCTTGCCGAGCACACCCGCGGACGAATTGGCCGCCGCCATGAGCACCGGGTCGAGCCCGGCCTGCTGCGCGGCGGTCATCTGCATGACGCCGAACAGCGAGTTCGACGACGTGTCGGATCCGGTGATGGCCACGCCGATCCAGCCGATCAGCGGCGAGACGAGGGCGAACACCCCGCCCGCGGACGCGAGCGCCATGCCCAGGCCGGCGGTCTGACCGGACAGGTTCATCACGAAGGCCAACGCGAGCACCGAGGTGACGGTGACGATGGTCCAGCGCAGCTGCACGAGGGTGTCGGCATAGGCGCGGACGGCGCGGCGTACGCCGATCCCGTACATCCCGGCCGTGACGGCCCCGGCGAGCAGCAACAGGGTGCCGGTGGCCTTGAGGTGGTCGAGTTTGAACGTCTGCGCGCTCAGCGGCTTGCCGTCGACGTCGACGATGTCGAGTCCGGGCCAGCGGAACGACACGGTGCCGATCTCGGTGAGCCACGTCTTGACGAACGGGATCTGCGCCACGGTGAAGATCGCGATGATCGTCAGGTACGGGGCGAGGGCCAGCAGCGTGCGCCGCGTCCGGCTGTATCCGTCGAAACGCGACGGCGGGGCGGCGATGCCGACCGCGGTGCCGGCGCCGACCGGTGCGGTGAGGGCGGTGTCGGTCGTGGCGACCAGGCGCTCCCCCGGCTGCCACACCTTCAGCATGCCCAGCACCGCGCCGACCGTGACGATCGCGGCGACGACGTCGGTGAGCTCGACGGTGAGGTAGTTCGCGGTGACGAACTGGGCGAGGCCGAAGGTCAGGCCCGCGACGACCGCGACGGGCCAGGTCTGCCGAACTCCGCGGCGGCCGTCGACGAGGAACACCATCACCATCGGCACGACGGCCGCGACGAACGGCGTCTGCCGGCCGGCCATCGCGGACAGGTCGTCGAGCGGCAGCCCGGTGACCCCGGCGAGCGCGAGGATCGGGGCACCCATCGCGCCGAAGGCCACAGGCGCGGTGTTCGCCAGCAGGGACGTGCACGCGGCTTTGAGCGGAGCCATGCCCGCGGCCATGAGCATCGCCGCGGAGATCGCGACGGGCGCGCCGAATCCGGCGAGCGACTCGAGCAGCGCACCGAAGCAGAAGGCGATGAGAATGGCCAGGATGCGCTGGTCGTCCGAGATGGACCGGATGACCCGGCCGAGCTCCTCGAACCAGCCGGTGACAACCGTGAGCTTGTAGACGAAGAGGGCGTTGACGAGGATCCACAAGATCGGGAACAGGCCGTAGAAGGCTCCCTCGGCGGTCGCGGCGGCGGCCTGGCCGAGCGGCATGCCCCACCCGGCGACCGCCGCGAGCACGGCGAGCGCCAGACCGACGAGGGCCGCGCGGTGCGCCTTCCATCTGAAGACGCCGAGCATGACGAACATCGCGGCCAGCGGGATCGCCGCGACCACGGCCGACCAGGCGAGTGAGCCGCCGATCGGGTCGAGTGTCTGTTGGTACATAGCGCGCCTCTCGTTGTGATGCCTGTCACCGTTCCGAGAATTGTCAGACAAGTACACATTCCTGTCAAGAATGCATGTGCGGCGTCGTGCAAGAATGCTGGTGTTCGCGCAGGTCCGTGCGGGTGCGCGGAGAGCCGGGAAGGAGCGGGGCATTGGTCGGACGCGTCGAGGCCCTGTCGATCGTCGACGCCCTCGCCCTGGAACTGCGGCGGCGCGTGTTCGCCGGGGAGCTGACGCACGAGGACGCCCTCACCGAAGCCGAGGTGTCCCGCGCCTACGAAGTCGCCAGGCCGACCGCCAAGGCCGCCATCGAGAAGCTCGTCGGCGAGGGCCTACTGCAGCGCAGCGCCCACAAGACCGCCCGCGTGCCCCAGTTGGGCCCCGACGACGTGCGCGACATCTACCGCACCCGCGCGCACCTGGAATCGGTAGTGCTGCGCGCGCTCGCCGAGACCCGGGCGGTGCCTCCGGCGGCGTCGGCCGCCAACGCCGAGATCTCGGCCATGACCGAGGCCGACCCGCTCACCGTCGTCGAACCCGACATGCGCTTCCACACCGCCCTGGTGGACGCGCTGGGCAGCCCGCGCACCAGCCGCATGTTCGGTTCGCTCGTGTCCGAGGTGCGGCTGTGCATGGTGCAGGTGCAGGGCAAGCAGCTGCTCACCACCACGAGCATCGCGGCCGAACACCAGCAGATCCTCGACGCCGTCCTGGCCGGCGACGGCGATGCGGCGGTCGAGGTGATCACCCGGCACCTCGGACGCGCACGCGAACGCCTCGTCGCCGCGCTCGGCGGCAGCCCGGGCCCGGAAGCCACCCTTCCCGAGCCCGCGTAGCCGTCCCCCGGTTCGGCCGACACCCTCGACGCCCGGAGCCCGGGCATACTGCCCCCTTTTATCGGATGCCCGGTGCCTGCGCCTATGATTCAACGTGTTAACGCCATGTAACAGTTTCCTCACAGTCAGGTGGTGAGCGTGTCGACCCGGGACCGCATTGCAGAGATCTACGAACAGGTGAAGGCGCGCAACGCCGGTGAACCCGAGTTCCATCAGGCAGCCGCCGAGGTGTTCGAGTCCCTGCATGTCGTCCTCGAGCGTCACCCCCGCTACTTCGAAGCCGGCCTCATCGAACGGCTGACCGAGCCCGAGCGGCAGATCATCTTCCGGGTGCCGTGGATCGACGACCAGGGCAACGTGCACGTCAACCGCGGCTTCCGGGTCCAGTACAACAGCGTGCTCGGCCCGTACAAGGGCGGCCTGCGCTTCCACCCGAGCGTCAACCTCGGCATCGTGAAGTTCCTCGGCTTCGAGCAGATCTTCAAGAACGCCCTCACCGGCCTGCCCATCGGCGGCGGCAAGGGCGGCTCGGACTTCGACCCCAAGGGTCGCTCGGAGCAGGAGATCATGCGCTTCTGCCAGTCCTTCATGACCGAGCTGCACCGCCATATCGGCGAGTACACCGACGTCCCGGCCGGCGACATCGGCGTCGGCGGACGCGAGATCGGGTACCTGTTCGGCCAGTACAAGCGCCTGACCAACTCCTACGAGTCCGGCGTGCTCACCGGCAAGGGCCTGACCTGGGGCGGCTCGCAGGTGCGCCGGGAGGCCACCGGGTACGGCGTCGCCTACTTCGTGGCGGAGATGGCCAAGTCCGTGAACTCCTCCCTCGAGGGCCGCAAGGTCGTCGTGTCCGGTTCGGGCAACGTGGCGATCTACGCGATCGAGAAGGTGCACCAGCTCGGCGGCATCGCCATCGCCTGCTCCGACTCCTCCGGCTACATCGTCGATCAGAACGGCCTCGACCTCGAGCTGCTCAAGGAAATCAAGGAGGTCCGGCGCGGCCGCATCTCCGAGTACCTCGACGAGCGTCCCGACGCGCAGTACTTCCCGGGTGGTTCGATCTGGGACGTGCCGTGCGACGTCGCCATCCCCTGCGCCACCCAGAACGAACTGGACGAGACCGCCGCGAAGACCCTGGTGAACAACGGCGTGCGGGTCGTCGCCGAGGGCGCGAACATGCCCACCACCCCCGGTGGCATCGCGGTGTTCCGCGAGGCGGGCGTCGCGTTCGCCCCGGGCAAGGCGGCGAACGCCGGCGGTGTGGCGACCTCCGCGCTCGAGATGCAGCAGAACGCCTCGCGCGACTCGTGGCACTTCGACTACACCGACGAGCGCCTCGCCGGCATCATGCGCGACATCCACCAGAACTGCGTGGAGACCGCAGCCGAGTACGGCAAGCCCGGTGACTACATCCACGGCGCCAACATCGCCGGCTTCGTGAAGGTCGCCGACGCAATGTTCGCGCTCGGCGTCATCTGATCCGAACGCACGCCGACGGCGCGGGGCAGGCACCGGATCCCGGTGCCCGCCCCGCGCTGTCTGTGTGTTCTTCAGCTACCCGGCGTTCTTCGCCTACCCGCCGGACGGCTCGGACGGCGGCTCTGCGACGCGCTCGTCGTCGGCGCTCGCCTTGCGGGCGGCCTCCCGCATCTCGATGCCGTCGCTGATCCAGTCCCCGACCTCCCGGGTGACCTCGCGGACCGCGCCGGTGATGATGCCGGCGATGTTGCCGACGTGCGTCGCCGCGGACTCGGTCAGTTCCTGGAGCGTGTCCTTGTTGCGTTCGAACCTACCCACCATGGCGGTGCCCCCTTCAGGCGCTGTCGTGGGCGAGGGTACCCGCGACCGGCACGCCGCGCTCGATGAGCACCGACGTCGTGGGCTCCTCGGAGACCCAGCTCGGCGGCAGGGCCAGCTTCACGATCTTGCGCCACACCGAGCCGACCTGGGCGAGCAGGCCCCCGGTGTTGTAGGGCAGCCCGTAGCGTTCGCACAGTTCCCGCACCTCCGGCGCGAGCTGCGGGTACCGGTGCGCCGGAAGATCCGGGAACAGGTGGTGTTCGATCTGGTGCGAGAGATTGCCCGACATGATGTGGAACAGCGGCGTGCCGGTGATGTTCGCGCTGCCGAGCAGCTGACGGACGTACCACTCGCCGCGGGTCTCGTGCGCGGTCTCCTCCTCGGTGAAGGACTGCACCCCGGACGGGAAGTGCCCGCAGAAGATGATGGAGAACGCCCACACGTTGCGGACCAGGTTGGCGGCCGCGTTGCCGAGCAGCGTCGGCACGAACATCGGCCCGGACAGCAGCGGGAACGCGACGTAGTCCTTGACCACCTGCCCGCGCGCCTTACGCCACCACCCCCGGGCGAGCGGGATCACGTCGCGCCAGCTGCGTTTGCCGGCGACGACGTTCTCGACCTCGGCGTCGTGCAGCATCACGCCCCACTCGAACAGCAGCATCAGCCCCGTCGCGTAGACGGGATTGCCGAGGTAGTAGGGGTGCCAGCGCTGCGCCGGATCCATCCGCAGGATGCCGTAGCCGACGTCGCGATCCATCCCGAGGATGTTGGTGTAGGTGTGGTGCAGGTAGTTGTGCGAGTGCCGCCACTGGTCGGCGGGACATACGGTGTCCCACTCGAAGGTGCGGGAGTTCAGTTCCGGCTCGCGCATCCAGTCGTACTGGCCGTGCATCACGTTGTGGCCGATCTCCATGTTGTCGAGGATCTTCGACACGCTCAGCGCGGCCACGCCCGCCACCCATGCCGGCGGCAGGAAGCCCACGAACAACAGGGCACGACCGGCGATCTCGAAGCGCCGCTGCGCCCCGACGATGCGGTAGATGTACTCGCGGTCGGCCGCGCCGAGCGAGGCGACGGTGCGCTCACGCAGGGCGTCGAGTTCGCGGCCGATCTCCTCGACCTGCTCGCGGCGCAGCACGACCGGCGACGGGTCGGGATCGCGACGGCCGGACAGGAACGCCGGCAGCGGAAGGGACAGGGGGATGGACAAACCGAACATGGTGTCCTCCAATTGTTTCGAGTGGGTCAGAGGTCGAAGGCCGCGTCGCCGACGGGGACGTTCACGCAGATCTGCACCTCGGCGCCGGGCTCGTCGTCGATCTCGCCGGTGCGCACGTCGCGGGTGCCGCCGGAAAGCCGGGTCACGGTGCAGGAGTGGCAGATTCCCATGCGGCACCCGTGCTGCGGGGTGAGCCCGGCCGCCTCGGCCTGTTCGAGGGCGGTGACGCCGCTGTTCTCGGCGCGGACCCCGGACGCGGCGAAGGTGACGGTGCCGCTCGCGTCGTCGTCGCGGACGACGACGGGCGGGGTGAACTGCTCGGTGCGCAGCAGGTGCGCGGCGCCGGCGTCGCCGTAGACCTCCCGCACGCTGTCGACGAGCCCGGCCGGGCCGCAGACGTAGGCGGGTGCGCCGGCGAACCACGGGGCGACCCGCTCGAGATGACTCCGGTCGAAGCGGCCACGCAACGCACCGTCGTCCGCCCGGGTGTAGGCGAAGGCCACGTCGACGCCGGCGTGGGCGCCGGCCAGGGACTCGATCGCGTCGCGGTGCGGCACGTGCGCGGCGGTGGGCGCGTAGTGCAGGAACGCGACGGTTCCGGAGTGGCCCTCGTCGGCGAGGGTGCGCAGCATCGACAGCACCGGAGTGATGCCGCTGCCGCCGCTGACGAGCACCAGCCGCTCCGGCCGCTCCGCCGGGAGACAGAACTCGCCGGCGGCCGCCGCGAGGTCGACCACGTCGCCCGCGGTGGCGTGCTCGTGCAGGTGCCGCGAGACGACGCCGTCCGGTCGCACCCCGACCGTGAGCTGGATGCGCCCGTCGGCTCGATGCTGGGAACTCACCGGCGAGTAGCTGCGGCTGTGCCGCACACCGTCCACCACCACGCCGAGTTGCAGGTGCTGACCGGCCCGGAACTCCAGGGGCCGGCCCGGGCGCAGCTCGAGCGTCACCGCACCCGGGACATTTCGGTCAACGTTCGTGATCCGGGCGCGCGTGTGCTGCACGGCCAGGAGCGGATCGGCCAGTTCGAGGTACCGATCCGGGTGGTGCGGCGCGGAGAGTACATGCAGCGCCTTGATCAGGGCTTTGCGTCCGATCGACGGCCCCGGCCCGCGTCGGGCGCGGTGAAGCAGGGTCATGGCGTCGCTCCTCTCGAGCGAGAATCCAAAGTCAGTGCACAAATGTGCACTGAGTTCAGTGTGCCAGGGTCGCCCGGTGGGCTGTCAACGATGTTGTGGCGGCCGTCACCACGGTCCCCGACCGCCGCCGCGTCGCACTGCCTAGACTCGGAGCCGTGTCCGCAGCCCCCGTTCCCGAACCCGCGACGCGAGCTGCGCGCAAGGAGCGCACCCGCCAGGCCCTGCTCGACGCGGCGCTCGAACTCTCCGCCGATCGCAGCTTCGCGACGGTGAGCCTGCGCGAGGTGGCCCGCCGAGCCGGGATCGTGCCCACGGCGTTCTACCGCCACTTCGGCTCGATGGAGGAACTCGGCGTCGCCCTCGCCGCCGACACCATGCGCATGCTCCGCACGCTGCTGCGCGAGGCCCGGCGCACGCGCGGCCCGTCCTCGGCGCGGGCGTCGCTCGAGGCCCTGGTGCGGCAGGTCCGCGCCCACGAACAGGCGTTCCGATTCCTGGCCCGGGAGCGCTACGGCGGCCAGCCGGCCGTCGCGCGCACCGTCACCGTCGAGTTGCGGCTGATCACGGGCGAGCTTTCCGTCGATCTCTCCCGCATGCCCGGCATGGCGGACTGGGACGTCGACGACCTGGAGATGGCGGCCGACCTGCTGGTGACCGCCATGCTCGAGGTGGTGCTCGAACTGCTCGACGTGGACCGGCCCGGCGGGCCGGCGGAGGCCGAGGTCCTCGCGCGCGCCGAAAAGCAGATGCGTCTCATCGTTCTCGGCATGGGCGCGTGGAAACCTTCCCACCGCTAACGGCAACCCGTACGGTGGGCGCCATGTTCGAGACCACTCACGTCACCCTCGGAGACCTCACCTTCGACGTTCACGTCACCGGTCCCGCCGACGGCACGCCCGTCGTGCTGCTGCACGGCTTCCCGGAGACCGCCCGCAGCTGGGAGGCCGTGGCGCCGCAGCTCGCGGAGGCGGGTCTGCGAGTGCTGATGCCGGACCAACGGGGGTACTCCCCCGGTGCCCGCCCGGACGGCGTGTCGGCATACACCATCGACCTGCTGGTCGGTGACGTGATCGGGCTGCTCGACGCGACCGGTCTCGGGCAGGCCCACCTGGTGGGACACGACTGGGGCGCCGCCGTGGCCTGGCAGGTCGCGGCGCGGCACCCCGACCGCATCAGCACCCTGACCGCGGTGTCCGTGCCGCACCTCGCGGCCTACGGCTGGGCCCTGCGCGAGGACGCCGATCAGCAGGCCCGCGCCGCCTACATCAAGCTGCTCCGGCAGGAGGGAAAGGCCGAGCACGTCCTGCTCGAGGACGACGCCCGTCGCCTGCGCGCGATGTACGGCGACCGGGTGAGCCCCGAGTCGATCGACGAATACGTGCGCGTGCTGTCCGAGCCCGGCGCCCTGACCGCCGCGCTCAACTGGTACCGCGCGATGACCCGGGAGCTCTCCGAACTGGCACCGGTGCGGGTGCCCACCACCTACGTGTGGAGCACCGAGGATTCGGCCCTCGGCCGGGTGGGCGCGGAGCGCTGCGGCGAGTTCGTCGACGCGCCTTACGAATTCGTCGTCCTCGACGACGTCAGCCACTGGGTGCCGGAGGAGGCACCGGACGCGCTGGCGAAGGCGATCCTCGCCCGCATCGGCGACCGGCCGTAAGAGCATGACCACAGGAGGGGCCGTGACCACCGCAGCCTGCCACCGCCGTATGCGTCGCCGGCTCGGCGCGGTCGCGGCCGCCTCCCTCACCGTGCTCGCCACGGCCTGCACCGATCCCGGGTCGCCCGCCGATTCCGAGCCCGAGCCCGGCCCCGCCTACAGCTCCTATGTGGCCCTGGGTGACTCGTTCACGGCCGGCCCGATGATCCCGCCCCAGATCGACTCGGCGTGCGCGCGCTCGGGGAGCAACTACCCCCATGCGGTGGCCGAGACGCTGGGCATCGACAACTTCCGCGACGCGTCGTGCAGTTCCGCGACGACAGCGAACCTGACAGGGCCCCAAGTGGTTTCGTCGGGCGCCACCGTCCCTGCGCAATACGATGCGCTCACCCCCGAGACCGAGCTGGTCACCGTCGGGATCGGCGGCAACGACATCGGCCTGGTCGCCCTGGCCGGATCGTGTCTCGCGCTCGACCGCTCGTCCGGCAGGGCCGCGGCACCGGCCGGACCCCTGTGCGCGACCGCGAACGTCCGCGACGGCCTCGACCTCGTGGACCGCGCGATCGACGACTTCGCCCCCACCTACGGCGTGATCGTGCGGGAGATCCGCAACCGCGCCCCGGACGCGCGCATCCTGCTCGTCGGCTACCCGACCGGGATCCGGGACGGCGGATGCTATCCCGATCAGCCGATCCTGCCGGACGACGCGACGTACCTGCAGGCGAAGATCGACCGGCTCAACACGGCGATGGAACAGCAGGCCGACGCCGCGGGCGTCGACTACGTCGACCTGCGCGAGTCCACCGTCGGGCACGACGCGTGCCAGCCCTCCGCGCAGCGCTGGACCGAAGGCCTGTTCCCGTCCCAGCCGGCCGCCCCGCTGCACCCCAACGCCGACGGCCACCGCAACGCCGCCGAACAGGTCCTGGTCACGATCGCGGACTAGCCGCGGGGTCGATCGCCGATCGGCACAGGGCCGAGAGCTCGTCGACCACCGCGTCGAGCGGCGCCGAACTGCGCTGCGCCTGGGCGAGCACCAGCGCACCCTCGAGCGCGCCGACGATGAGCACCGCCAACGACCGGGCGCGTTCCGGGCCCACCCCGTCCGCGACGAGCGTGCCGGTGAGCAGGCCGCACCAGTGCTCGAACGCCTCCGCGGCGACGTCACGAGCGCCGCGCTCGGTGCCCAGGGCCGCCGCGACGATCGGGCAGCCGACCGCGTAGTCGCCGGCCTCGAGACCGCGACGCCACAGGTCGGCGAGAGCCTGCAGTGCGCCGGGGGTGTCCGAGGAGTCCAGCACCCGCGCCATCCCGTCACCCAGGTGGTCCGCGGCACTGCGGGTGGCCTCCTCGACGAGCTGCGCCTTTCCGCCCGGGAAATGGTGGTAGACCGACCCGCGCGGCGCGCCGCTGTGGGCGAGCACGTCGGCGAACGAGGTCGCCGCGACGCCCCGCTCGCGGATGAGCCGGATCGCGCTGCGGATCATCGCGGCGCGAGGGCCGGTGGTCGGGTCGCTTCGCCTCGCCATGTCCGTGCTCCGCTCTTGCCGTCGGTTTCTATGTATGTTGTCATACTTAGGTCCGGACCGTGCCGGAACGGACCCGTTCTTCCCGAGGAGTCGTCGTGACCGAGATCGCCGCCCCGCCCCACCCCTTCGACGCCGCCGTGGCGCTCGAGCCCGCGGAGGACGGTCACGCGCGGGGGCGGACCAGCCCGGAGTACACGAACATGGTCGGTCCGTTCGGCGGCGTCACCGCCGCCGCCCTGCTGCGGGCCGTCCAGCAGCACCCGGACCGGCTCGGCGATCCCATTTCCCTCACCGTCAACTACGCCGGCCCGGTCGCCGACGGCGAGTTCGACATCACCGTGCGGGCGGTCCGCACCAACCGCACCAACCAGCACTGGCTACTGGAGCTGACGCAGGACGGTGTGGTCACCACCACCGCCACCGCGGTGTTCGGCACCCGCCGCGACACCTGGTCGGACACCGAGCTCGACATGCCGGCGGTCCCGTCGGCGGATGCGGTTCCCACCCGGACCTTCCCGGACTTCATCGCGTGGGCCCGCAACTACGAGATGCGGTTCGTCGAAGGCGCGGTGCCCCAGCAGGACGCCGGCGAGCACCCCGACTCCACCACGACGCTGTGGGTGCGCGACACCCCGGCCCGCCCGCTCGACTTCCCGGCGCTGACGGCGCTGTGCGACGTGTTCTACCCGAGGGTGTTCCTGCGCCGCGGCCGGTACATGCCGGCCGGGACCGTGTCCCTGACGGTGTACTTCCACGCCGACGCCGGGCAGCTCGAGGCCCAGGGCGACGATTTCGTCCTGGGCACCGCGCGCACCCACCGCTTCTCGCAGGGCTACTTCGATCAGGCCGCCCAGCTGTGGGGCCGCGACGGCACGCTGCTCGCCACGACCCACCAGCTCGTCTACTTCAAGGACTGACCCTCCGGGGCCCGCACCGCCAGCAGCGCCGCCAGCCCCGCGCCGAGCACCACGAGCAGGCCGGCGATCCCGGCCCGGTCCGCGTCGAACGTCCAGGCGAAGAGCCCGAACAGGGTCGGGGCCAGGAACGACACGGCGCGGCCCGACGTCGCGTAGAGCCCGAACATCTGCCCCTCCCGCCCGGCCGGGGTGATGCGCGCGAGGAAGGTGCGGGCCGACGACTGCGCGGGCCCGACGAACAGGCACAGCAGCAGACCGAAGATCCAGAACATCAGCGGCCCCGACACCACGAGCAGCACGACCCCCACGGCCATCATCGCGGCGAGCGAGGCGACGATCACCGCCTTGGGGCCGACCCGGTCGTCGAAGCGCCCCGCGGCCAGCGCACCGAGGGCCGACACCACGTTCGCGGCCACGCCGAACAGCAGCACGTCGGCGGCATCGATGCCGTACACGTTCACCGCGAGCACCGCACCGAACGTGAACACCCCGGCCAGGCCGTCGCGGAACAGCGCCGAGGCGCCGAGGTAGCCGACGGTGCGCCGATCCATCGCCCACAGCTCGCGCAGGTCGCGCAGCAGCACCCGGTAGGACTGCACGATCCCGGCCCGCTCCGCGCCGGGATCGGCACCGGTGGGCGGAACCTCCGGCACCGCCAGCAGCACCGGGACGGCGAAGACCGCGAACCACACCGCCGCGGCCACCACGACCAGGCGGATGTTGAGGCCGCCCTCGGTGCTCACGCCGAGGAAGCCGCGGGTGTCGCCGTCGCCGGCGATGAACCCGAAGTACCCCAGCAGCAACAACAGCAGCCCACCGAAATAGCCCATGGCCCAACCCAAACCGGAGACCCGGCCCATGTTCTCCTCGGTGGAGACCTGACGCAGCATCGCGTTGTAGGGCACCTGCGCGAGTTCGACGACGACCGACGACACACCCAGCAGCACGAGGCCGAGCCACAGGTAGTGGTAGTCGTCGCGCACGAACACCATCGCCGCCATCAGCGCGACACCGGCGTAGGACAGCACCGCCAGGGACCGCTTGCGCCGGCCGGCCGCGTCGTAGCGCTGGCCCGAGACGGGGGCGGTGACCGCGATGAAGAACCCCGATATGCCCAGCGCCCACCCGAGCCACGTGCTCGCCGACATCGACCCCGGCAGGTCGTCGCCGACGGCGTCGGTGAGATACACGGAGAAGACGAAGGTCAGCACCACCGCGTGGTAGGCCGACGACCCGAAGTCCCACATTCCCCAGGCGAAGACCTGCCGTCGCGAGGTGGCCTCCCCGATCCCGGCGGCGTCCGTGTGCGCGCTCATGCCCGCAGCCTAGGAGATCGTCGCGCCGAGAACCGGCCTCCGGTGATCCGCGCAATTTCCGGTCAGCCGCGACCGCACTCCGCGTTCGCGGCTGACCGAGAGATTCGCGACCGTCACCCCAGCTGTGCACTTGATTGCATATGCACCTCGGTGCATACTCTCGGCATGGCCCTGGAACACGCGCTGCTCGCCGCGCTCGACGAGCGGTCCGGCTCCGGCTACGAACTGGCCCGCCGGTTCGACAAGTCGATCGGCTTCTTCCACAGCGCGACGCACCAGCAGATCTACCGCGTGCTGCGGCGAATGGAGGACCACGGCTGGATCACCGGCCGCACCGTGCCGCAGGACGGTCGGCCCGACAAGAAGGTCTACCGCGTCAGCTCCGCCGGACGCACCGAGCTGGACCGTTGGATCGCCCACCCCTCCGACCCCGAGCAGCTGCGCAGCGACCTGGCCGTGAAGATCCGCGCCGCCGGGCCCGGCACCCTGCCCGCCCTCCTCGCGGAGCTCACCCGCCACCGCGACGCCCACGCCGCCCGCCTCGACGTGTATCGCACCATCGAGAAACGCGACTTCCCCGCACCCCACCGGCTCACCGGGCCCTCACTGCACCAGTACCTCGTCCTGCGCGGCGGCATCCGCGTCGAACAGGGCTTCGCCGACTGGTGCCAGGAAGTGCTCGACGCCCTCACCACCGAGGACCACTCGTGACGAACCCCTACCCCCACCTGCTCTCACCGCTCGACCTCGGACCGTTCACGGTGCCCAACCGCGTCGTCATGGGCTCGATGCACACCGGACTCGAGGACCGCGCCAAGAACACCGGCCGCCTCGCCGCGTACTTCGCCGAGCGTGCCCGCGGCGGGGTCGGCCTCGTCGTCACCGGCGGCTACGCACCCAACCGGACCGGGTGGCTGCTGCCGTTCGGCGCCAAGCTCACCAACCGGTTCGAGGCCCGGCGGCACCGGACGATCACCGATGCCGTCCACGCCGAGGGCGGTCGCATCCTGCTGCAGATCCTGCACGCCGGGCGCTACAGCTACTGGCCGCTGAGCGTGTCCGCCTCGTCGATCAAGGCGCCGATCAACCCGTTCCGGCCGCGCAGGCTCACCTCCTGGGGCGTGCGCCGGCAGATCCGCGCCTACGTCCGCTGCGCCCGCCTCGCCCAGCGGGCCGGCTACGACGGCGTCGAAATCATGGGCGGCGAGGGCTACTTCATCAACCAGTTCCTCGCCGAGCGCACCAACCGGCGCACCGACGAGTGGGGTGGCAGCCCCGAGAACCGTCGCCGGCTGCCCGTCGAGATCGTCCGCCGCACCCGCGAGGCCGTCGGCCCGGACTTCGCGATCTGCTTCCGGCTGTCCATGGCCGACCTCGTCGAAGGCGGCCAGCGCTGGGACGAGATCGTCGCCCTCGCCCAGGAGGTCGAGCGGGCGGGCGCAACGCTGATCAACACCGACATCGGCTGGCACGAGTCGCGGGTGCCCACCATCGTCACGTCCGTTCCGCGCGCCGCGTTCGCGGACGTCACGGCCGAACTGGCGAAGCACGTCGCAATCCCCGTCGCCGCGTCCAACCGGATCAACATGCCCGAGACCGCCGAGGAGATCCTGGCCCGCGGCGACACACAACTCGTCTCGATGGCCCGGCCGATGCTGGCCGACCCGGAGTGGGTCCGCAAGGCCACCGCCGGCGCCGCCGACGAGATCAACACCTGCATCGCCTGCAACCAGGCCTGCCTCGACCACGCCTTCGTCAACAAGCACGTCTCGTGCCTGCTCAACCCCCGCGCCGGGCGGGAGACCGAGCTCCTGCTCGCCCCCACCCGCCGCCGCAAGGCCGTCGCGGTCGTCGGCGCCGGGCCCGCCGGGCTCGCCGCGGCGGTGAACCTGGCCCGCCGCGGGCACGCCGTCACCCTGTTCGAAGCCGACGACGAGATCGGCGGCCAGTTCGGCATCGCCCGCCGCATCCCCGGCAAGGAGGAGTTCGCCGAGACCCTGCGGTACTACCGCCGCCAGCTGGAGCTGACGAAGGTGCAGGTCGAACTCGGCACCCGCGCGACGGCCGACGACCTGATCGGTGCCTACGACGAGGTGGTCGTCGCGACCGGCGTCACCCCCCGCGTGCCCGCAATCCCCGGCATCGACCACCCGAGCGTGCTGTCGTACCCGCAGGTCGTCCGCGAGGGTGCGCCCGTCGGCGCCCGCGTCGCCGTGATCGGGGCGGGCGGCATCGGCGTCGACGTCTCCGAGTTCCTCACCCACGACCACTCCCCCACCCTCGACCTGGCCGAATGGAAGCGCGAGTGGGGCGTCACCGACCCGAAGGCCGCCCCGGGAGCGCTCACCGAGCCCCGCCCGTCGCCGTCGCCGCGCGAGGTGTTCCTGCTGCAGCGCAAGCCCGGCCGGATCGGCGCGCGGCTCGGCAAGACCAGCGGATGGGTGCACCGGGCGTCGCTGCAGCACAAGAAGGTGCACGAGATCTCGGGCGTGAACTACGAGCGGATCGACGACGCCGGCCTGCACATCAGCTTCGGCGAGGACCGCCGCGACCCGAAGGTGCTCGACGTGGACAACGTGGTGATCTGCGCCGGGCAGGAACCCGTCCGTGACCTCGTCGAGCGGCTCACCGCCGCGGGCGTGACCACGCACGTCATCGGCGGTGCCGACGTCGCCGCGGAACTCGACGCCAAGCGCGCGATCGAGCAGGGCACGCGCCTCGCGGACCGCATCTGAACCGGCCGCGGCTACGCTGACCGACCATGACTCTGCCGAACCCCACCCCCGACGCCCGCGCCGTCGTGACCGGCGCCTCCTCCGGCATCGGCGAGGCCCTCGCCGCCGAGCTCGCCGCGCGCGGGCACTCGCTGATCCTGGTCGCCCGGCGCGGCGACGTGATGGAGGAGCTCGCCGCGACGCTGCGGGCGACGCACGGCGTCACCGTCGAGGTCCGCGCGTGTGACCTGTCCGACCGCGACGCGCGGGCGAAGCTCGTCGACGAACTCGGCGAGCGCCCGATCAGCATCCTGTGCAACAACGCCGGCATCGCGACCTTCGGCCCGGTGGCCCAGCTGGATCCGGGCTACGAGCGGGCCCAGGTCGAGCTGAACGCCGTCGCGGTGCACGACCTGACCCTCGCGGTGCTGCCGCAGATGGTCGAGCGCCGCTCCGGGGCGATCCTGATGGTCGGTTCCGCGGCGGGCAACATGCCGATCCCCCACAACGCGACCTATGCGGCGACGAAGGCGTTCGTCAACACCTTCTCCGAGTCGCTGCGCGGGGAGCTGAAGGACAGCGGCGTGCACGTGACGCTGCTGGCGCCGGGCCCGGTGCGCACGGAGACCCCGGATCCGGCGGAGGCCTCGATCGTCGACAAGCTCGTGCCGGACTTCCTGTGGATCTCCAGCGAGCACACCGCGAAGGTGTCGCTCGACGCGCTCGCCGAGAACAAGATGCGCATCGTGCCGGGCCTGATCAGCAAGGCGATGTCCGTCGCCGGCAACTACACCCCGCGCGGCGTCGTCGCGCCCATCGTCGGCGCCTTCTACCGGAAGCTGGGCGCGTAGCCCCCGTCAGCGCCTGCGGCGGCGGCCGGTGCCGAAGATGCTGCGGCTGATCTCGCGCCCCGCGGCCGACGCCGCGGACCGCAGGAAACCCTTGACGGCCGCGCTGCCGAGGACCTGCTCGACCATGCTCGGCCCCGCGTCCCGGGGCGGTGGCGTGCCGGGCAGGTCCGGCAACGGCGGGACCTGCGCCCGTGGGTCCATGTCGGGGGCGCCGGCCACCTTCTCGGTGAGCCTCTCGTAGGCGGACTCGCGGTCGACGGTCTGCCCGTACTTGCCGTACAGCTCGCTCCCGCGCGCCGCGGACCGGATCGCCTCCTCGCCGACGGTGTCCAGCAACGAACGCGGCGGACGGATCCGCGTCCACGCGACAGGCGTCGGCGCGCCCTTCTCGGACAGCACCGTGACGACGGCCTCACCGATTCCGAGGGTGGTCAGCGCCTCCTCGAGGTCGTAGAACTCCGTCTCCGGATACGTGCGGACGGTCTTGGCCAGCGCCTTCTGATCGTTCGGTGTGAATGCGCGCAGCGCGTGCTGCACCCGCGCGCCGAGCTGGGACAGCACCGCATTGGGCACGTCCGTGGGCAGCTGGGTGCAGAAGAACACTCCCACCCCCTTCGAACGGATGAGCTTGACCGTCTGCTCGATCTGCTGCAGGAACGCCTTCGAGGCGTCGGCGAAGAGCAGGTGCGCCTCGTCGAAGACGAACACGAGCTTCGGCTTGTCGAGGTCGCCCTCCTCGGGCAGCGTCTGGAACAGGTCGGCGAGCACCCACATCAGGAACGTCGAGAACAGCACCGGCCGCGCCGCGTGGGCGCCGAGCTCGAACAGGCTGATCACGCCGTTGCCGCCGACGACGCGCAGCAGGTCCTCGGTCTCGAACTCCGGTTCTCCGAAGAAGGTGTCCCCGCCGCCGGCCTCGAGGTTGACGAGCGCCCTCAGGATCACGCCGGCGGTCGCCGGGGAGACCCCGCCGATACCTTTCAGCTCTGCCTTTCCCCCGTCGCTGGTCAGGTGTGTGACGACCTGCCGCAAATCCTTGAGGTCGAGCAGCGGCAGCCCCTGGCGGTCGGCCCAGTGGAAGATCAGCCCCAACGTCGATTCCTGGGTGGGGTTGAGGCCGAGGACCTTGCTCAGCAGGATCGGACCGAACGCGGTGACCGTCGCGCGGACGGGCACGCCCGAGCCTTCGGTGCCGAGCGAGAAGAACTGCACCGGGTAGGCGGTCGGTCCCCATCCGGAATCCCCGGTCTCCGCGGCGCGGGTCCGGAGCCCGTCGTCGTCCTCACCGGGCGCCGACAGCCCCGACAGGTCACCCTTCATGTCGGCCATCACGACCGGGACCCCGGCGGCCGAGAGTTGCTCGGCGATGCCCTGCACGGTCTTGGTCTTGCCGGTGCCGGTCGCACCGGCGACCAGTCCGTGCCGGTTCATCGTGGCGAGCGGGATCCGTACCCGGGCCGACGAATCGACCACCCCGTCGTGGACGACCGCACCGAGTTCGAGGGCGACCCCGGCGGCGGCGTATCCCGCGGCGATCTGCCGGGCCGGCCCAGCGGGTGCGATCTGCCGGGCCGGCCCGGCGGGCGCGGCGTCCGTCGCCTCGGCGGCCCGCGCGGCCGCCTCCGCCTCGCGCTGTGCCTGCTCGGCCGCCTTCAGGGCCGCTTCGGCGACCCGTGCCGCTTCCTCCGCGGCCGCGCGGGCGGCCGCCGCCTTCTCGGCCGGCGACGGTGCCGGCGGTGTCGGATCGACCGTCATGCGGTGTCCTCCTCGTCCACGTGCGGCCGCGGAATGGTCACCGTGACCTTATCGCCACGACCGGCCTGACTACTCTGTGTTTCGTGCAGGACAAACTTGTGTGGATCGATTGCGAAATGACCGGATTGCGGATCGACAGCGACAAGCTGATCGAGATCGCCGCCCTCGTCACCGACAGTGATCTCAACGTGCTCGGCGACGGGGTGGACATCGTCATCCACGCCGACGACGACGCGCTCGCCGCGATGCCGGACGTCGTCACCCAGATGCACGAGCGCTCCGGGCTCACCGACGAGGTGCGCCGGTCCACGGTGAGCGTCGCCGAGGCGGAGAAGATGGTGCTCGACTACATCCGGGCCCACGTCCCGGAGGCCGGCACCGCGCCGCTGGCCGGCAACTCGATCGCGACGGACCGCGGGTTCATCGCCCGCGACATGCCCGAGCTCGACGCCTACCTCCACTACCGCATGGTGGACGTCAGCTCCGTCAAGGAGCTGTGCCGGCGCTGGTACCCGCGGATCTACTTCGGGCAGCCGGCGAAGGGCCTGTCGCATCGGGCGCTCGCCGACATAAAGGAGTCGATCCGGGAGCTGCGGTACTACCGGCGGACCGCGTTCGTCGCCCCACCGGGCCCTCCGTCGGCCGAGATCGCCGCTGTCACGAAAGAGTTGGGTCCGGCCTGACCTGCGGATTCGCCGTTTCCGGCAAAGTCAGGCTAGTATCTGTACCGCAGGCGCAACCGGCCCAGGCCGATCGCGAATGCGATGGTGAGTGTAGTTCAGTTGGTAGAGCACCAGGTTGTGATCCTGGCTGTCGCGGGTTCGAGTCCCGTCACTCACCCCCACAGGGCGAGTCCCTGACCAGCAGAGATGCCGGTCAGGGACTCGTCTTTTTCGGCGTCGCGCAGCTCTGCACCAGCGCTCCGACCCGAGATGCGGCGCTTGGGCGGACGACCGCCGAATCGCGCGATCGACCCGCCGTGCAACGGCGATCACCCGGTGAAGCAGTACGAGTCGCTGGACGCATCCCCGCCCTGCAGGCGGGTCTGGTGCACCCTGCGTCCGCGGAAGTCGTCGCCGTGCGGGAAGAATCCACGGTCGATGACCAGACCACCGGCGGAGACGTCGGCATCGAACTTCGCCATCCACGCCCCCACCCCGTCCGGGTAGAAGACCTCGTCCCAGGCCGCATAGAGCGAGTTGGTGGCGTAGACCCGGCGCCCGTCGCGACTGACCTCCACCATCTGCGGAGCTCCCGCGAGCCGGAGGCCCGGATCCGCCGGGTGCGGCTCGCGCCGCACGATCCCACCGAGGCGCACCGATCCCGTCTCCCTCGGGTGGAACGGATCGCCGACGTCGTACTGCTTGAGTTCTCCTGTGCCCCAGCACGAGACGTACAGCCAACGGTCGTCGACCGACAGATCGATGTCCGAGACGAGCGGCGGTACCGCGCCGAAGGGTTTCAGCGCGGGCGGCAGATCGTCGGCCTCGGCCGGCTCCGCCGGAATGGTGATCACCTTCTCGACCACCCACCGGTCGTCGCTCTTGTGCCACATCCACACGGAGGCCGACAGATCCTCCACGCTGATGACGACTCCCACGAACCCGAACGCCTCGGAGGGATTGTGAGCCGGGCGGAGTTCGAGAACCATCTGGTGCTCGTCGCCGAGATCGACGCGCTGGGTCAGCTTGCGCTCGGACATGCTCCAGAAGTCCAGGTGGTGTCCGAACCTGCGGCCGAGGAGGTCCTCGGCGTCGAGTCCGTTCTCGATCATCGACGGCGTGGCCCACTCGGAGGTGATCACCGTGTCGTACTTCAGGTGCCACCACACGTCGTACGCCAAGAACTGCTCGCCGTGCTCCGCCTCCCACGCTCCGACGACGTCGAACGTGTCGTGGTCGAGCAGCGCGACACCGCCCGGACCCTCGGCGCCGTCGGCGCCTCCCAGGGCGGACATGAAGATGCCCCCCGGTCCGCAATGCACCGTGTGCGGCCGCGAGTATCCCGCCTTCGCGGCGAGCTCGGCGGCCTCGATCGTGCGGGTCACCACCGGGTGCCGCGGGTCGGGTTTGGTGTCGAGGATGTACGTTCTCGACGAGCGGATGCCCGGCACCACCAGGTATCGCCGCTCGAGCGGCTGCCCGTGATGCCCGGCGTGGTGATCGCCGTGCCCCTCGTGACCGTGCCCCTCATGACCGTGCCCCTCATGACACAGCGCGCTCGAGCAGGCGTTCCACCCGAAGTGGTGCAACTCGTTGCCCGCCGTCGGCAACTCGGTCCAGCCGACCACACCACCGTATGTCGGCGAACCCGGCTCGCAATCGACCACTGCGATCGCATCCTTCGCCCGGCCGGCCGGATCGAAAGCAGCCACATAGGCAAGCCGCTCGGGCGCGGCTGCTACGGCATCACTCGGGGTGCGGTAGAACGTGGGATCTGTCGTCGTAGACATGAATCCTCCTCGACTCGGTCCTGTCCGCCGGGCCACCCTCGGTGGTCCACGGTCGGTCGACGTCACAGGTAGGCATGCCTTTCCCTGATTGTCCGCCGCGCAGGACCGCATGTCGACCTTCCGCGGGGGCGGGCTGCCCGGAAGGCGCCGCTCGACATGGGAAGACCCCCGGGATCGTCGATCCCGGGGGTCTCGTGCCAACCCCTACCACAGGAGGCGGCCCCAGCCTGCCACACGCCGGGGTGCCGCCGCCGGGGGCCCGGCGGCGGATCAGGCGCGTGCGTTTCCGGCCTTCCACGTCGACCACGGGATGTTCCAGTCCCCGAGCCCCTCGGTGCCTTCGAGGATGCCGCCGACGGTGTTCTTCACGATCACGATGTCGCCGCGCTTGGTGTTGTCGAAGATCCACCTGGCGTTGGCCGGGCTCAGGTTGAGGCAGCCGTGGCTGACGTTGCGGGAACCCTGATCGCCGAGCGACCACGGCGCGGAGTGGAAGAAGATGCCGCTATACGACATCCGCGTCGCCCAGTCCACCGGGGTCCGGTAGCCCTGCGGGGAGTCGACGGCGACGCCATAGGTCGATGAGTCCATCACCAGATGCTCGAACCGGTCGCCGATCGTGTACACGCCGTTCGGGGTGGGCGTGCTGTCCTTGCCCATGGACGTGGGCATCGTCATCACGTCGACCCCGTTGCGGTTGACGGTGACCTGCTTGGTGTTGTCGTCGGCGGTGATGATCACCGCGTCGCCGACGGTGAAGGTCGAATGCACATCCGACTGCCCGAACAGACCGTCGCCGAGATCGCGGCCGTAGACCTTCACGTCCACCGTGACCGTCGTGCCCGGCGCCCAGTAGTTCTCGGGCCGCCACCGCACCTCGCGGTTGCTGAGCCAGTAGAACGCGCCCTCCACCGGCGGGTCGGTGACGACGGTGATGGCCTGCTCGACGGCGAGGCGATCAGGGATGTTCTCGTCGAACTGGATCGCGACGGGCTGGCCGATGCCGACGACCGAGCCCTCGCCCGGCATCACGTAGGGCTGAGTGAGGTTGCCGGGGGCGCTGGTGGCGAAGGAGGCGACGGTCGTGGTCGCTCCGCCGAGCCCGTACGCGACGGCCTCGAGCCGGTACTGCCGGCTGTAACCGAGGGGCTCGGTGTTGGCCCAGGTGGCTCCGTCCGGGCCGAGCGCCCCGGCGACGGGTTCCCCGTCCGGGTTGAGCAGCGTGACCGACTCGAGCTTGCCGTTGACCACCGAGACCGTCACGGGCTCGATGGGCGAGAAGCCGACTCCTCCGTCGACGACGCTCGCCGACACCGTGGGCTTGATGAGCGCGGCGAGCGGATTCGAATCGATCGGCACCTCCTCGGCCCCGCCGGCGCTGCTCGCACCGGAGCAGGCCGTGACGAAGGTCATGACGCCGACCAACACGGTCCCGAGCACCACCGCGACGGCGCGCCGATTCCGCCGTCGGCGCGGCGCCGCACTGTTCCCAACCACTCTCCACCCTCCGATTCCGGGCCTCCCCCGGGCCGCAAAAGTGCACGTCGATGCGTGTGCGCTCGATGATGCCAGCCCCGCTCGAGGCGGAGCCGTCGCGACGTCGACGACGCGAATAACGTTCGAATACCAATCGCCGCCGGACCCCTCGGCGTTACGTGTCGCTCCCACCGAAATGCGGCATGACCTGCCGATTTGGTGCGCTACTGGAAGGTGTGTAATCTTTCCTTCGTCGCCGGGACAACGGCCCGGAGACGCACCGCCAAGCGCCATTAGCTCAATTGGCAGAGCAGCTGACTCTTAATCAGCGGGTTCGGGGTTCGAGTCCCTGATGGCGCACAAGAAAGGCCAGACCTCCCCACGAGGTCTGGCCTTTTTCTTTACCCACGCCCTTGCCACCCCACCAGCCACCCCGCCTTCGACGCGGCCTCGAACACCGGCCGCGCCTCCGCGGGACCGCCCGGACTACGCCGAGTACCGGCGACGTTCCGTACCGCGGCCGAGGGAACCGTCGGCCACAGCGTTTCCCTCGCGAGGCGGGCGCATGGCCGGCGTGTGCGACTCGGCCTCGACCGCCGCCAGTTCGGCGAGTCGGCGGAGGTCGCCCTCCAGTGCCGCGCGCCGGTCTCGGTGCGCCTTGACCAGCCGCCAATAGACCCGGTCCAGGCCCGGTGCCACGTGGAGCACACGGTAGGTCTGGACGATCTTGGTGCCTCCCGGGACGGGTTCGAGGTCGATGCGCCATTCGGTGCTGTCCGCCCGGCCCAGGAGACCCGCCGTCCGCCACGCCAGCGTCCGCGGCGGCTCCACAACGGTGAATACGCACGACCGGCTCCACCGGAGGCCGCCGGAGCGGTTCCTGCCCCGGAACCGGATTCCCGGCGCTGCCGCTCGGGCGTTTCCGAGCAGGCGAGCTTCCCGGCATTCGTGACTCCACTCACCGACCCGGGTCACGTCGGTGATGATCTGCCACACCGCCTCCGCCGGGGCGCGGCTCACCGTCTCGGTCCTGCCGTGCCGCGCCAAGGTGCCCATCAGGATCGCCCCTCGAGAAGCGCGAGGTTGAGCGACGGCAGCGCGGCGGCGGGCCCGTGGCCCCACCGCAAGCTGGACTTGCGCCGGTAGGTGCGCGCGAAGCCGTGCAGCAGGATGAAGCGCGGCACGGCGGGGACCACGTGCATGATCAGCTCACGGTCGTCCTCGCCGAGCCCGTCGATGACCCAGTGGGCCTCCGCGCCGAGTTCCAGGAAGCTCTTGGGCCTGACGAAATACTCCTGTTCCACGTCGTGGTACTCGGCGGTGGTGAGGGTCGCGGCCACGACCGGCATCATCTCCAGCTCTTCACGCCGCAGATGGGGAAGGAGCACGTCGGTGAGCCCGGCCAGCGCTTCGAGCAGCGGTTGCCGAGCGTTCGCGTCGTCGCGGTAGGCCAGCGCTGCGTCTTCCAGGGCGGTGATCGCCGGTGCGATCCGCTGGTGGTCGGCGTCCATCTGGTCCAGCAGGGCGCCGGCGTCGGGGTTCTTCACCCGGATCAAGGGCCACAGCCCGACATCCTCGCCGGTGTGATGGATGTGCAGGAAGCGCATCATCCACAACACGTGCTCCGCCAGTCCGCGTCGACGCCGAGGGTCCGGGTACGGCTCGGTGGTGAGCACGATCCGGGTGCGTTCCAGGTCACGGCGAAGTGCGCTGTGCACTATTCCCATGCTGCGTGTGTCTGCGGGTCCATGGTCGGTAGTCATGGCCCATCACCTTCCACTCTCCAGGCCCAGGAGCCGGATGATGGCTCCGGTGAGCCAGTTCTCGTACTGCTCAGGGCTCCAGCCGGTGCTGCCGGTCAACAGCTCGTACACCTCCATGCTGAGCACGGCCCACAGCCCCTCGGCCTCGACCGGGCTCAGTTCACGGCCGGCCATCATCGCACCGCCGACCCGCACGTTCAGGCGCTGGCGCTCCCGTGCCTGTTCCAGCCATGTCGCGAGGTCCGGCTCCACGACGGCTGCCGCGCGCAGGGTGCGCTGCAGGCCGACGGTTCGTCGGTTGATGCCGGTCACCAGGGCGGCTGCCGCGGCGGCCCGATCCCGAGGGGTGCCCTGCGACAGGGCGGCGAACTCCGGCCGGTCCATCAGCGCCACCCGTTCGTCGTCCCCGACAACGGCGACGTCGAGCACCTGCATGAGGAGTCCCGCCTTGGAACCGAAGTGGGCATACACCGTTTCGACCGATGTGCCCGCCGAGCGCGCGACGTCTCGGACCGTGACCGACCACCCACCCTCGGAGAACAGGGTGGTGGCGGCGTCGAGGACGGCCCGCCGGTTCTGCTCGGCCTGGCGCCGGCGAAGGGTCGAGTCGTACCGCCGCGGCTTCTCCTCCACCGGGCCCACGTCGCGCGCTTCTGCGCTCATACTCCAACGGTAGAACCGTTCCGTTTTCAATACAAGTAGCTTCAGGCCAAATCTTTCGTGCACGCTGCCCGCACCGATCGGAGACTCCTACCGCGCCGGGGCGCCCGGCGTCCGTTGCCCACCGGGAATGTTCTCCACGACCGGACCGGACGCCGAGTATGCCGATCCACCTTGCGATTTCGGTCCGACCACCAGCGAACCCCTCTAGCCTCGGAGGCGGATCACATCGACCGTCGAAGGAGTGTCGCCATGGGTCAGCTCGAGGGCAAGGTCGCGTTCATCACCGGTGCCGCACGCGGACAGGGCCGCAGTCACGCCGTCCGGCTGGCCCAGGAGGGGGCCGACATCATCGCCGTCGACCTCTGCGCCCAGGTCGACACGGTGGGATACCCACTCGCGACGGCCGACGACCTCGCCGAGACCGTCCGGCAGGTCGAGGCGCTGGACCGGCGGATCATCGCCGGCCAGGCCGACGTCCGCGACAGCGCCGCCCTGAAATCGGCGGTCGACGAGGGCGTCGCCCAGCTCGGCCGGCTCGACATCGTCCTCGCGAACGCCGGCATCGCCAGCTTCGCGCCGGTCGAGGACCTGACGGACGAGATGTGGGACGACATGATCGATATCAATCTCACGGGGGTGTTCAAGACGGTGCGAGCAGCCGTGCCGCACCTGAAGGCCAACGACGACGGCGGCGCAATCGTGCTCACCAGTTCCACCGCCGGCATCAAGGGCCTGGCGAACCTTGCCCACTACGTCGCCGCCAAGCACGGAGTGGTGGGGTTGACGAAGACACTCGCCAACGAGCTCGCTCCCCACATGATCCGCGTGAACTCGGTGCATCCCACGGCAGTGAACACAGACATGATCCACAACGAGCAGACCTACTCGGTCTTCCTGCCGGACAAGAAGCCGTCGGAGATCACCCGCGAGGAAGCGGCCGAGTCGTTCAAGGCCATGAACGCCCTGCCGATCGAATGGGTCGAACCGGTCGACATCAGCAATGCGATCCTGTTCCTGGTCAGCGACGCGGGGCGCTACGTCACCGGCGTGCAGCTGCCGATCGACGCGGGCTCGGTGATCAAGTAGCCGCCCCGGGCCCGTCGCTCGCGCGCGGAGCGTCGCCGAGGTGCCTGCGGAAGAAGGCGGCGATGCGGGCGCGCGCGTCGCGGGTGGCCGGCTCGTCGTAGCGGGCGGCCACGACCTTGGCGATGGTCCTGTCCACGATCGACAGATCACCGGGGTCGTGGTCGTTCATGAAGCCGTGCCCCACGTTCGGGTATCGCTCGATGTCGTGGTCGATGTTCGCGGCCGTCAGTACCGGTTCGAGCCGGTCGGGCACCTCGCGCACGCCGGGCCATCGGTCCTTCGTCCCGAAACTGCCGACGATCGGACACGCCCGCGGCAGGGCACGCTCGACTTCCTTCGTGAGGCCGCCGTAGTTGACGCTCGCCGCGGCGAAGTTGTGGTCGGACGCGACGGCGAGGGCGAAGCCGCCGCCCATGCAGAACCCGATCACGCCGATGCGGCCCGTGCAGTCCCGCCGGTCCGCGAGCCAGTTCCGCGCGGCGTCCAGGTCGCCGCGCGGCACCCAGCCCCGGAAGAGAGAGAACAGGCAGGTGGACCGCCTGGACCCGTGGAACAGGTCCGGCGCGACGGCAAGGAAGCCCTCGCCGGCGAGCCAGTCGGCCTGGGCGCGGATGTCGCGGCTCATGCCCAGCGCGTCGTGGATCACGACGACCCCGGGCCACGGACCGGGGCCTGCGGGCGTGGCGAGGTGGGCGGGCATCGGCCCGCGCTCCGTGGGGATGGTCACGTCCGTCACGGTGCGTCCCTCCTGCCGGTCAGCCCTCCACGATCACCGGGTCGCCGATCTTCACCCGGTCGAAGTACCACTGCGCGTTCTCGGTACTCAGGTTGATGCAGCCGTGGCTGACGTTCGCGTAGCCCTGCGAGTCCACCGACCACGGCGCCGCGTGCACGAAGATGCCACCCCAGGTGAGCCGCACGGCGTACTCGGTGTCGATGCGGTAACCCTCCGGCGAGTCGATCGGGACGCCGTAGGTGGACGAGTCCATGACGAGATCGCGGAACTTCTCCAGAACCGAGAAGGTGCCGACCGGGGTCTCGTAGCCGGGCTTGCCCATCGACGCCGGCATCGTCCGCACCACCTCGCCGTTGAGGATGACCGTGAACTGGTGCGTCGACCGGTTCGCGACGGCGACGAACTCGTCGCCGACCTGGAACTCGGTGCGCGCCCCGGCCACGGCGACGGTCACGGTGGTGTGCCCCGGCCAGAGGCGGTCGGGAACCCACTGCACGCGGCTGTCGTCGAGCCACGCGAAACGGCCGCTCACGGGCTTCGACGTGGTGATCTCGACGGCACGTTCGGCGGCGGCGCGGTCACCGACCGGTGCGCCGAACCGGACGGTCACGGGATGTCCCACCCCCACCACCGCGCCGTTCGCCGGCTCGAGCGCCGACGCGGGCAGCCTGGCCGGCGGCGCACCGCCGACGGTTCCCGCCGCGGCCGCGGCCCCCGAACCGAGCAGGGCCATGGCGGTCAGGATCGAGACGAGAAGAAGTCGTGCAACCCGCTGTGCGTTCGGCATGGCCGTCAGCCCCCTCGAAGATGGCGCGGTTGGCTCGTTACCAGTCAACCACGCCAAGATCGAACTCGAAACGGGTCCTTTGTCACTCCCCCGGCGGGCACGACCACGACGCCGGGAAACGACGAAGGGCACCGCGGTCCGGCGAACCGGACGACGGTGCCCTTCGGATCAGCTGTCAGCGCAGCAGCTTGCGCAGCGCCAGGGCGCCGATGACGACACCGACCGCCGCGAGCGCGTACTTGACGTTGGGCTGGTTCACCTTCTCCATCACGGTCTGCTTGGCATGGGCCATCACGTTCTTCGGGCTGGCGCGCACACTCAATTCGTCGAGGGTGCTCGCAAGCTGGTTGCGGGCGTTCTCGATGTCCCGTTCGATGGCCTCGGTGTCCCTACCCACGTGATCCTCCAGTTGGTCGCTGCACTGTGCTGCGACCACGGTAGTGGACGCACGGGTCCGTTACCCTCTCGGAGGTGACGGAAAACAGCAGCAGGCTCGCCCCCGGCGATACGGCTCCCGAGTTCACCCTCCCCGACGCGGACGGCAACGAGGTGTCGCTGTCGGACTACCGCGGACGCAAGGTGATCGTGTACTTCTACCCCGCCGCGAGCACCCCCGGGTGCACCAAGCAGGCCTGCGATTTCCGCGACAGCCTCGCCGACCTGAACGGCGCCGGGCTCGCCGTCGTGGGCATCTCCCCCGACAAGCCGGCCAAGCTCGCGAAGTTCCGGGACGCCGAGCAGCTGACGTTTCCGTTGCTGTCGGATCCGGACAAGACCACGCTCACGGCGTGGGGGGCGTTCGGCGAGAAGAAGATGTACGGCAAGACCGTCACCGGAGTGATCCGTTCGACGTTCGTCGTCGACGAGGACGGCCGGATCGAGGTTGCGCAGTACAACGTGCGCGCCACCGGGCACGTCGCGAAGCTGCGCCGCGACCTGTCGGTCTGAGCGGCGGCTCACCGCGTGAGGGAGGCGAGCACCAGCGCCTCCGCGACGGCCATGTGCTCGAGCTCGGACGGGTCGACGCTCTCGTCGGGCCCGTGGATCCGGGCGCTCGGCTCCTCCACGCCGAGCAGCGCGATCTCCGCGTCCGGCAGCACCTGTTGCAGCACCGTGCACAGCGGGATCGATCCGCCCTGCCCGACCGTGCCGACCTCGCGTCCGTAGACGGCGCCGAGCGCGCTGCGCAGCGCGGCGTATCCCGGTCCGTCGGTCGCGGCCCGGAACGGTTCGCTCACGCCTTCCCGGTCGACCCGCACCCGCACGTTCCACGGGGCGTGGGCGTGCAGGTGGGCGACGAGGGCGTCCTGAGCGGTGGCCGGATCCATCCCCGGCGGGACGCGGAGGTTCAGCCGGGCCGACGCGCGGGGCACGACCGCCGCCGCCGACCCCACCACCGGTGGGGCGTCGATGCCGAGGATCGTCAGCGCGGGACGCGCCCACACGGCGTCGGCCACGGACCCGGCCGACAGCAGTGAGACCCCGTCGAGCACACCGGCGTCGGCGCGGAACACCTCCTCGGGATACGGTTCGCCGCTCCAGATTCCGGTGGGGTCGAGCCCGTCGATCACGGTGTCGCCGGCCTCGTCGCGCAGGCTCGACAGCAGGCGCACCAGCGCGGCGAGCGCGTCGGGGGCTGCGCCGCCGAACTGGCCCGAGTGGATCTCCCCGGCGAGGGCTTCGACGTGGACGACGACGTTCGCCAGGCCGCGCAGCGACGTCGTGAGGGTCGGCCGTCCCACCTCGGCGTTGCCGCAGTCCGCGACGAGCACCAGGTCGGCGGCGAACAGATCGGGCCGTTCGCGGGCCAGGTTCTCGAGCCCGCCGCCACCGGTTTCCTCCGAGCCGTCGCCGACGATCCGGATCCCGACGGGAAGCGGTCCCCGCTCCCGCAGCGCGCGCAGCGCGAGCAGGTGCATCACGAGATTGCCCTTGCAGTCCGCGGCGCCGCGCCCGTACCAGCGGCCGTCGCGTTCGGTGAGCGTGAACGGCGGAGTGTGCCAGAGCGATTCGTCGCCCGGGGGCTGCACGTCGTAGTGGCTGTAGAGGAGCACGGTCGGCGCTCCCGCCGGGGCCGGCGTGTGCCCGAGCACCGCGAGCGAGCCGTCCGACGTCTCGATCAGCGCGGTGTTGTCGACGCCGACCGCGGCGAACGCATCGCGCACCCATCGGGCGGCAGCGACGCATTCCTCGGCCGGGAACAGCCGCGGATCGGCCACCGACCGGAACGCCACCAGTTCCCCGAGGTCCCTGCGCGCCCCGGGCATCAGCCGGCGCACCCGCTCCCGCATGTCCGCGACGTCCACCGCGCCTCCTCGATCGTCGTGTCTCGTTTTCGCTACGGGTACCGCCCCTCGAGATCGAAGCATGCTCGCAGCGGCCGCGTCCGGCGTAGATTCCGCGATATCGAGGTTGCCATCGGGCGGAACGGTCCAGGAAGCGGGGCCGGACGGCCCTCGAACGGAAGGCACAGCGATGCCACCCAGCCCGCAGAGCGCGCTCACGCCGTTCTATCGGCAGGTCCAGTCCCACTACGACCTCTCGGACGAGTTCTTCACGCTGTTCCTCGACCCGTCGATGACCTACAGCTGCGCGTATTTCGAGCGGGACGACATGACGCTCGAGCAGGCCCAGGCCGCGAAGGTCGATCTGTCGCTCGGCAAGTGCGACCTGCACCCGGGCATGACACTGCTCGACGTCGGATGCGGCTGGGGCTCGACGATGCTGCGCGCCGCCACGCACTACGACGTGAACACGATCGGGCTCACGCTCAGCCGCAACCAGTACGAGCACGTCCGCGACCTCGCGGCGGGGCTGCCCGGCCCCCGCACCGTGGACGTGCGGCTGCAGGGCTGGGAGGAGTTCGACGGGCGCGTGGACCGCATCGTGAGCATCGGCGCGTTCGAGCACTTCCGGAGCGAACGCTACGACCGGTTCTTCACCAAGTGCCACGACATGCTGCCCCCGGACGGCCGGATGCTGCTGCACACCATCGTGGGGCACCGCCTCGCAACGCTGCGCGAGCGGGGAATCCCGGTGACCCGGGAGAACGCGCTGTTCCACATCTTCATCAAGCGCGAGATCTTCCCCGGCGGGCAGTTGCCGCAGCCGGAGACGGTGGTCGACGGCGCGGAGCGGGCGGGGTTCCGGGTCGAACGCATCCAGGCCCTGGCGCCGCACTACGTCCGCACCCTCGAACACTGGGCCGCGGCGCTGTCGGCCCGCCGGGACGAGGCGGTCGCCCTGTCGTCGGAGGAGATGTACGAGCGCTTCATGAAGTACCTGAACGGTTCCGCCGAACACTTCCGCACGGGCCACATCGACGTCATGCAGTTCACACTCGTCAAGTGAGCGCCGGCGACCGCGGCGCCACCGGCGGTGTTAGCTGAGACTCGCCCTCACAGCTAAAAGTTCGGAATTCGGACAACCTCCGGTTAGCCTGGGCGCGTGGAGTCTGCAACGAAGCGCGGCCGCACCCCACGCCGTATCGATCCGGCGCTGGAGGTCCAGGCGGCGCCCCAGGAACTCGTGCCGCGCCGTCGCCCGACGCAGGAGCGCAGCCGGCGCAAGTTCGACGCGCTGCTCGCCGCGTCCCGCGAACTGCTCACCGAGGTCGGCTTCGAGTCGTTCACCTGCGAAGAGGTGGCTGCCCGTGCCGATGTCCCCATCGGAACCCTCTACCAGTTCTTCGCCAACAAGTACGTCATCGTGTGTGAACTGAACCGGCAGGACCTGGTGGGTGTGCAGGACGAGCTCGCCAAGTTCGACGGCGTCATCCCCTCCGTGGACTGGCTGCGGTTCCTCAACGCCTTCGTCGACCATCTCGCCGGGCTGTGGATGTCGGACCCCTCGCGGCGGGAGGTGTGGCTCGCGATGCAGTCCACCCCGTCGACCCGGGCGACCGGCGCGATCCACGAGAAGGAGTTCGCCGAGCAGATCGCGCGGATGCTGGCTCCGCTCATGCCCGACACCCCGCGCGAGCGTCGCACGCTGATGGCCGAGGTGCTCGTGCACGTCGTCTACTCGATGCTGAACTTCTCCGTGCAGGACGACCAGAGCCACGCCGACGCGGTCGTCGAGCTCAAGCGGCTGATGGGTGCGTATCTGATGGTGGCGGAGAAGGAGTCACGCACCAGCGCCAAGCGGCGCAGGCGCCGTGAGGCCGCCGCCCGGGCGGAGGAGACCGAGCGGCCGGTCCCGGAGGACGACGGCCAGGTGGAAACGCGTCAGGCGGAGGAGACGCACGCCTCCCCCGCCTGACGCGGAATTCTCCCGCAGACTCCTACGCCTGCGGGTCGTCCTCGAGCACGACGAACGCGCCGGCCATGTCTCCGTCGTGGGTGAGCGAGACGTGGATCCGCACCCCGGTCAGGTGCTCGGCGACGTCGCCGTGCAGCCGGATCCCGGGTCGGCCCCACGCGTCGGAGACCACCTCGATCTGCCGGTGCACGGTCTCCGGCAGCACCGGTGGGCTGCCGAACAGCGACGCCGACCACGCCTTGATCAGCGCCTCCTTCGCCGCCCACCGGGCGGCGAAGTGCCGGCCCGGACGGGAGCTGCGGGTGTTCGCGTCGCGACGCTCGCCCGGGGTGAAGTTCGAGAGCATCGCCGTGCCTGCCCGGCCCAGCTGTTCCTCGAACTCCGACACCGTGACCAGGTCGAACCCGATCCCCGCAACTCCCATCCGTCCCGTGACCCGCTCTCTGTGACCGTGCGGCCGGCGGCTACTTGCAGCCGGGCAGACCCGAACGGTACACGTCGCCGTCACCCAGTCGTGCCTCCGGCGAGAGCAGCACGTCGGCCTCGAGCTGGCGTGCCGCCTTGGCCGGCACCGAGTCCCCGCCGAAGCGACGGTCGGCGGGCCGCTGGTACAGGGCCGCACCCCCGGTCATCGCCTCCGCGAGGCGGCGCTTACCGGCGACGGCGCGGGCCTGAGCCTGCTCCACGTAGGCCTCCCGGCGCTCCGCCGGGATCGCCTCGACGAACGCCTGCGGGTGGACCACCGCGATCAGCCCCGACACGTGACCGAACCCGAGGCTGGTCAGCAGACCGGCCTTGAGCGCGTACCGCTCGCCGAAGCGCAGCGGGGTGCGCGGCCACACCAGGTGCTCGAACTCGGCCATCTTGTCGTCGACGCAGTCCAGGCTGCGGTTCGGCGGGACGACGCCCTGGCTGAGGACCTGGCACAGGCCGATCAGCTGGAACGCCGCCGCGCCGCCCTTGGCGTGACCGGTCAGCGACTTCTGCGACACCACGAACATCGGCGCGCCCTCGCTGCGGCCCAGCGACCCGGCCAGACGCTCGTGCAGCTCCGCCTCGTTCGGGTCGTTGGCCGCCGTGGAGGTGTCGTGCTTGGAGATCACCGCGATGTCGTCGGCGGTGACGCCGAGCTTGCGCAGCTCCCGCGCCAGGCCCGACTCGAGCCCGCCGCGACCGGCGCCGAGGGCACCGATGCCCGGAGCCGGGATCGAGGTGTGCACGCCGTCGGCGAAGGACCCTGCCCACGCGACCACACCGAGGACGGGCAGGCCCATCTCCAGCGCCAGGTCGCCGCGGGCGAGCAGGACCGTGCCGCCACCGGCGGACTCGACGAAACCGCCGCGCCGGCGATCGTTGGCCCGGGAGAACCGGCGATCGCTGATGCCCTTGGCCGTCATGTCGTCCGACTTCGCGGTGGCCGACATGTCACCGAACCCGACGATGCCCTCGATGCCGAGGTCGTCGAAACCGCCGGCGACGACCAGCTGCGCCTTGCCCAGCTTGATCTTGTCGACGCCCTCCTCGACCGACACCGCGGCCGTCGCGCACGCCGCCACCGGATGCACCATCGCGCCGTAGCCACCGACGTACGACTGCACCACGTGCGCGGCGATGACGTTCGGCAGGGCCTCCTGCAGGATGTCGTTCGCGCGGGACTCGCCGAGCAGCGTGTCGATGTACAGCGACCGCATCGAGGTCATGCCGCCCATGCCGGTGCCCTGGGTGTTCGCCACGTACGAGGGGTGCACCCAGCGCATCAGCTCCGACGGGGTGAAACCGCTGGAGAGGAACGCGTCGACCGTGGTCACGATGTTCCACAGGCCCACCCGGTCCACGGACTCGGCCATGTCGGCGGGGATGCCCCACTTGGTGACGTCGAACCCGGTCGGGATCTGGCCGCCGACCGTGCGGGTCAGGTTCATCTTGCGGGGCACCCGGATCTCGGTGCCGGCCTTGCGGGTGACGGTCCAGTCACCGCTGTCCGGAACCGAGTGCGCGACGGTGTTCTCCGGGTCGGCGTCGACGAACGCGCGGGCCTCGGCCTCGGAACCCACCACGAACGACAGGTCCTTGTCCAGGAACACCGAGGTCAGCAGCGGCGCCGCGTTGTCGACCATCGCGCCGTCGTCGGCGTAGCGGCGGATGCCGCAGCGCTCGACCACCGCGTCGTGGTACCGGTCGGCGATCTCCGCCTCGGGCACCAGCTCGCCGGTCTCCGCGTCGTACCAGCCCGGCTTGGGATCGTTCTCCCACGCCACCAGGCCGGTGGCCCACGCCAGCTCGAGCACACCGGCGGCCGACAGCTCCTCGTCGACCTCCATCTCGAAGCGGGTACGGGCCGACCCGTAGGGGCCGAGCTCGCCGGCGCCGACGATGACCACCAGATCGGCGGGGTCGACGTCGAGCGTGTTCCACTCCGGTGCCGGCAGCGTCGCGTCCAGGCGCGGCGGTGCGGGCAGCGCCGCGATCGTCGCGTGCTCGGGCTCCGCCGCGGCGTCCTTCGCGGCCTCGGCCTCCTCCTGCGCCTGCTTGGCCAGGGCCGGCAGGTCGATGTCGGCCTCCGACAGACCCCCGGTCAGGTCCGCCACCAGCGGCTCGACCGCGGCGGCCTCCTTGGAGCCGGCGGTGACGAGCTTCAGCAGCTCGACGGCCATCTCGTCGGTCGACCAGGTCCGCACACCGGCGGCCTCGGCGGCCTCCACCAGCGGATCGTTGCCGCCCATCAGGCCGGTGCCGCGCACCCACCCGATGAGGGCGTGGGCGAGGGTGACCCGCTCGGCCCAGATGCGCTCGGCGTGCCAGCGGTTGACGATCGCGTCGAGCGCGGCCTTCGCCTCGCCGTAGGCGCCGTCGCCACCGAACTTGCCGCGGTTCGGCGAACCCGGCAGCACGACGTGCAGGTGGGTGTCCACGTCACGGTCGGAGCCGATGTCGGCCAGGCCCGCGATCAGGCGCTCCACCGACCACAGCAGGACCCGCATCTCCATCTCGGCGCGGGCACCGGCGTCGGCCATCGACCCGGACACGCGCGGCGCGGCGAACGGGAACAGCAGCGTCGGGGTCAGGGCCTCCTTGATCAGCTTCTTGGCGCCGCCCGCGGTCTCCACGGTTTCGGTGCCGAGCCACGTCACCAGGGCGTCGACGTCGGCGTAGGACGCCATGTTGGCCGGGACCACCCACAGCGCCGCACCGGAGCGTGCGTTGCGCGCATACAGCTCCTTGTAGAAGCCGAGGCGGCTGTCGTTCAGGCTCGACGTGGTGACCACGACCGTGGCGCCGCCGGCGAGCAGCTTCGCCGCGACCGCGGCCGCGATCCCGCCCTTGCTGGCGCCGGTGACCACGGCGACCTCGCCCGCGTACTCGGCGTCGCCGGTCTGCCGGGCGGCCGTCGCGACGGCGTCGAAGACCTGCGCGAGCTCCGTGCGGCCGGCCTCGGTGGCCTTGCCCGCCCAGAACGCGGCGTGCGCGGCGACCGTGGCACCCGCACCGGCAAACCGCTCCGCGCCGATCTCGGCACCGAGCCAGATGCGAGCCAGGTCCTCGCGGGCCGTCGCCCACCGGTCGTCGATCAGCACGGCCTTGCGGGCGTCGAACGCCGGTGCGACCAGCCGCGGCCAGTCGGAGCCGAGCTCCGCCGAGACCAGGTCGACCAGCTCGGTGTCCGCCTTGTCCGCGAGGTCCGAGGCCGCGTCGGCCAGGCCCAGCTCGGACAGGATCAGGCGGGCGGTCTTGGCGAGCACACCGTTCGAGCCGGTGATGCCCTCGGCGAACTCGCCGAGCGCGGCAGCGTCGACGGTGGCACCGCCACCGCCACCGGCGGACGGCATCGACACCGCGACACCGCGGCGGCCGGCGACCGACTGCACGGCCGCGTCGATCAGCTTGTCGACGGCGGCACCGTCGGACAGCGCGCCGTCGGAAAGGCCGCCGAGCGCACCGCCGCGGACGGACGAACCGTCCCGGCTGCCCAGCGCGACCTCCGCGGTCACGTGCGACGCCCAGCCCTCGCCGAGACCCCACACCTTGGTGACCCGGTCGGCGACGTAGGCGGGACGCTTGCCCGACGGGCCGAACACCTTGCGCAGGTGGTCGTTGATCGAGTCCGACAGCACCGGACCGAAGGGCCGGTAGGTGCGGGCCAGGCGATCGACCGTGCCGGCGAGCGCGCCCATGTCGGCGTCGGCCGCACCGTCGATGGCACCGAGCGACAGCTCCGAGCCGAGGTCGACGAGCAGCTGGTTGCGCCGCGAGGACACGCCGTCGCACAGCGCCTCGATCGTGTCGGCGGGACCGATCTGATCCGGGCGCAGCTTCGTCCACAGGGCGATGAGCACCTTCGTGGCGTCGGCGGCCTTGAACGCGATGTCGTCCGGACGCGGACCACCCGCCGGAGCTGCGGGCGCGGCGGCCGGAGCGGCGGCCGCGGCCGGAGCGGCAGCGGAAGCGTCGGCCGAGGCCGGCTCGTCGTCCTCCACCGGCGCCGGATCGACGTCCGTGGAGTACACGATCGAGGCCTCGCGCTCGATGTTGAGCACCTCGACCGGCTGCCCGAAGCGGCCCGGCAGCTTCAGCGTCTGCGACGCCAGGTTCGCCACCGTCGGGGCGGCGCCGAGGCCGACCTCGACGAACCGCTCGACACCCAGGCCACCGTCGGCCTCGTCGGCGAACAGCAGATCCTGCGTCTCGATCCAGCGGACCGGGGACGCGAACTGCCAGGCGAGGAGCTCGGCGAGCACCACGCGGCACAGCTTCGAGGGGTCAGCCGCCCAGGTGTCGAAGTCCGCGAGGACCTCAGCCAGCGGCTCCGACGGCACCAGGTCCGCGATCTCCTGGACGAACTCCCGGCCCAGGTTGAACGGCTTGGGCACCAGGTTCGGGATGTAGCGGCCGATGAGGATGTCGGGATCGATCTGCTCGGGCAGCAGGTTCAGCAGGCGCTCCCGGAAGTCGTCCACGCCGCCGCGCAGGACGGTCGAGTGGAACGGCACGTCGATGCCCGGGACCAGGATGAACGCACGCTTGCCCCCGAACTCGGCGACCTTGCGCTCGATCACGGACTCGAGGGCCTCGAGACCGGCGACCGTACCGGCAATCGCGTACTGCGAGCCGCGCAGGTTCAGGTTGACGATCTGCAGGAACTCCCCGGTCTCCTCGGCGACCCCGGCGACGAACGCCTCGAGATCGGCGTCGGCGACACCGAACTGCGACGGCCGGATCGCGGCCATGCGGTAGTTCGAACGGCCCTGCTCGTCGCGCGGCACGAGGGCGTGCATCGCCGACCCGCGGCTGAAGACCACCTCGAGCACCGCCTCGAGCGGCAGCACCCCGGCGACCGCGGCGAGCGCGTTGTACTCGCCCACCGAGTGGCCGGCCAGGAGCGCACCCTCGACGAAGGCGCCGGCCTCACGCAGTTCCGCGATCTGGGCGACACCCAGGGTCGCCATCGCGACCTGCGTGAACTGGGTCAGGTGCAGCACGCCGTCCGGGTGCTTGTGGGTGACGCCGCGGGCCTTGAGCACGGTCGGGTTGTCGCGCACCACGGCAAGGATGGAGAAGCCCAGGGCCTTGCGGGTGTGCTTGTCGGCGCGATCCCAGATCTCCCGGGCGGCCTTCGAGCGGGCGCGGGCGTCCAGGCCCATGCCGGGCCGCTGGATGCCCTGGCCGGGGAACGCGTACACCGTGCGCGGGGCGGCGGTGCGGCCGGTGGCGACCATCACCAGGTCCCCGTCCACGCGGCAGCTCACCTCGACGATCTCGGCGCCACGGTCGGTCGCGATGCGGTCGACGCGCACGTCGATCTGCGCACCCGGCCGCACCATGCCGAGGAACCGGGCGGTCCACGCCGTCAGGCGGCGGGCCGGCAGCTTGGCGTCGGCCTCGAGGGCGGTGACGACCTGCTGGGCGGCGGCGGACAGCCACATGCCGTGCACGATCGGGGTGCCCAGGCCGGCCAGGAGGGCGGCGTTGTCCGAGGTGTGGATCGGGTTGTGGTCGCCCGACACCCGCGCGAAGGCGCTCATGTCGATCGGGGCGACGATCACGGCGTCGCGGCGGCGGCGACGCGGGGTCTCCACCGCGTCCTCGCTCACGGCACCGCCGGCACGGACCGGATCGGCCAGCTCGGCCTTGCCGGTGCGGCCACGGATCGCGAACCGCTCGATCAGGGTGGCGACCGTGGTGTCACCCGAGCCGTTGCCGTTGTCGGCGGTGATCTCGACGTGCACCTCGACGACCCGGCCGAGGTCGGTGTCGGCCACGTCCCGTGCCTCGGCCTTGACGCCCAGGATCGACGGATCGGTCGGCAGACCGTCCTTCACGTCGACGGCGTGGTCGAGATGGACCAGGTCGAGCATGCCCTCGATCACCGACAGGCTGTCGTCGGTCTGCGCGGCGCCGAGCGCGGCGAACACCGCCGGCCAGCACGCGCCGACCAGGACGTCGGGCACACCGTGGCCGCTCGGGGTCAGGTTCAGCGGCAGTCCCGAACCGGTGACACCGGCGTGGTCGGCGATCTTCTCCGGCAGCCAGCCGAGGGTGATGCGGGCCGCGCCCTTCTTCACCGCGGGCAGCTCCTGCCCCGCGGCGACACCGAGCAGCGCCGACATCGACGCCGACGCGTCGTCCGCGGTGACGACCGGGGCGCCACCGGTGTGCACGGTGGCGGGCACCGTGAGGCGGATCTCGACGGTCTTGTCGCCGGCGAGCGGCACCGTCAGGCCCACGTGCTCGGCGTCGAGAACGCTCAGCGTGGCGCCCGTCGCGCCGTGCACGGCGGCGGTGTCGGACTCGACGGACCACTCGTCCAGGTCACCGAGGCGGTGCACCGGGTTGACGGTCTGCCGGCCGGCCCAGTTGACGTCCGGAGCCGACAGCACGGCGTCGAGCAGGCCGGCCGCGAGGTCCTGGTGGCGGCGGGCCGCGATCTGCACCGGCTCGACGCCGGCCGCGATCAGCTCGTCGACCGCGGCCTTCTCGAAGCGGTCGAGCAGCTCACCGACGGGCTCGTCGGCGCGGGTGATGCCCGCGACGGCGACGGTGCCCGGGATGATGCAGACCTGATCGGCGCTGTAGCGCGGATCGTGGGCCTGCCACAGGGAGTCGGACCGCCACCAGCGACGCACGTCCTGGTCGACGACCGGGACGAAGTTCACCGGCTTGCCCGGGGTGCGGCACAGCGAGACGAAGAACGGAACGTCGGCCGGGTGCAGGACCACCGAGTCGGCGTCCGGGAACTGCTCGGTCAGCGCGGCCAGCGCCGCGTACGGCCGGTCGAGGGCCGCGTCGTCGGCGAACAGCGTCGGGATCGGGCCACGGTCGGCCGGGTGCAGGCGGGACTCGGCGCGCTGCAGCATCTCGTGGAAGCGCTCACGCCAGGTGACGTCGATCCACGGGTTCTCGGCCGCGTCGGCCACCTCCTGCGAGCCGACGGCCAGCTCCAGGTAGCGGGCGAGCCACTGCCCGTAGGTCATCTCGGCGACATCGCCGAAGTACGGCTTCGCGGTGACGTCGAGCGCGGCGATGATCTCGTCGCGGCGCGCGGCCACGGCCTCGGCGTCGCCCGCGACCTCGTCGAGCAGGCGGCCCGTGCGGGACGCGGCGTTGTCGATCTCGTGGATGTCCGCGCCCAGCTGGCTACGGCCGGAGGCCATGCCGCCGGAGGCGGTGCCGGCGCCGACCCAGTCGGGGGTGCCGGGGGTCTCGACGAGCATCCGCTTGACCTCGGGCGACGTGGTCGCCTCGAGCGTCGCCATCGCCGCGGTGCCGACGAGGATGCCGTCGAGCGGCATCGCCGGGAAGCCGTGGGCGGTGGACCAGCGGCCGGTCAGGTAGTCGGCGGCCCGCTCGGGGGTGCCGATGCCACCACCGACGCACAGCACCAGGTTGGAGCGGGTGCGCAGCTCGGCGTAGGTGGCGAGCAGCAGATCGTCGAGGTCCTCCCACGAGTGGTGGCCACCGGCGCGGCCGCCCTCGATGTGGACGATGACCGGGTAGTTCGGCACCTCGTTCGCGATGCGGATCACCGAGCGGATCTGCGCCACGGTGCCCGGCTTGAAGGCGACGTAGCTGATGCCGGCCTCGGTCAGCTCCTCGATGATCGAGACGGCTTCCTCGAGCTCGGGGATGCCGGCGGTGACGACCACGCCGTCGAACGGCGCGCCCGCGGCGCGGGCCCGCGGCACCAGCCGCTTGCCACCCACGTGCAGCTTCCACAGGTACGGGTCGAGGAACATCGAGTTGAACTGCACGGCGCGGCCCGGCTCGAGCAGCCCCTTCAGTTCCTCGACGTGGTCGGCGAAGATCTGCTCGGTGACCTGGCCGCCGCCGGCGAGCTCGGCCCAGTGGCCGGCGTTGGCTGCCGCGGCGACGATCTTCGGATCGACGGTGGTCGGCGTCATGCCGGCCAGCAGGATCGGGGAGCGGCCGGTCAGGCGCGTGAACGCCGTCTCGACGCCCTGGCGGCCGTCGGGCAGGGTGACCGGCTTCGGCGCGAACGCGGACCACGGCTGCGGCACCTCGGGCTCCGCGCCCGGGGTCAGCAGGTTGCGCTGACCGCCGCGGGTGGCGGCCGCGATGATGCCCACACCCTGGCCACGCAGGCCCGAGCTGGTCATACGGGTCAGCAGCTCACCGGGACCCATGTCCAGGATCCACGAGGCGCCGGCCGCGACGGCGTCGTCGACGAGGGCGACCCAGTCGACCGGGTCGACGAGCACTTCCTGCGCCAGCGAGCGGGCGAGGTCCGCGTCCAGGCCGCAGCGGGCGGCCCAGTCGGCGACCTGCTCGACCGCGTCGGCGAGAGCGGGGTGGTGGAAGCCGATCTCGGCGGAGACCGGCTCGAAGGTCGGGGCGAACACGGCACCGCCGCGCTTCTTCGCCTCACGCTCGCGGGTCTCCGCGGCGGAGATCTCCTCGCAGCGCTGCTGCACGCGAGCCAGGGCGGCAGGCGGGCCGGACAGCACGACGCGGCGGCGGGCGTTGCGGATGGCGACGACCGCGGAGCGCTGCGGGTCCTGGTCGGCGAAGACCTCGGCGACGACGGCGCGCAGGCGCTCGGGGTCGACGTTCGCGACGGCGAGCATCGGGAAGCGCTCGGCGCCGGCGATGATGCCGCGGCGACGGCCGACGAGGGTGGCGGCGGCACCGATGAGCTGGGCGATCGCGAGGATCTGCCCGTCCTTGGCGCCGGCGGCCTCGGTGGCCGCGACGGCCAGCACGCCCTGCGAGTGGCCGATCACGGCGGCCGGGGCCTGGGCGGTCACGTCGAGGCCCTGGTTCGCCAGCGCGCGCAGCGCGGCCACCTGGGTCAGGAACACGCCGGGCAGCGAGACCGCGGCGGAAGTCAGCGTGGACTCGGAGGGGCCGGAGACGGGCGTCTCGTCCTCGTCGGCGACCTCCTGCTCGAGCATCCAGGCGATGGGGTCGAAGCCGCTCGGGCGCACGACGACGAGGTCGTGTGCGACGGGCGCGAGCAGCGCGGTGGCCTCGTTGACCAGTTCGGTCAGGACCGGCTCGAGCCCGTTGTCGCGGCTGAGTTCTTCGAGGGAGCTGAGCCAGGGAGCGCCCTGGCCACCGAAGGCGAGTGCGTAGGGCTCCCCGGCGAGGAGCTTGTCGACCAGCGCGCCCTTACGGGAAGCGGGGGCGTTGCCCCGGTCACTGGCGCGTCGTGATGCCTTCGAGTTCCGTCCGTTGTCGGCTGGTGTGGTCTCGTCGATCGTCACGCGTGTAGTTCCTCTCCTGAACACCGCAAGGGCGTGGTCTCGTGGCCGCCCGCGCCGCCGTTGGCGTTCTGATGGGCTCTGATCTGCTCGTTCGGGCTACCCAAGAGTGACACAAAATCATGAGGGGTTCCTCATGTTTTGTTCCGCGCGGGTTACCTCCCCCGAGGGGGCACGTGAGATCACTCACAGCAGGTCGGAGAAGTGACCGGTTGGTAGGGAGAGTCCGCGCAGGCTGCGCGGCTACATGGACGTCCATCAACCTGAGGAATCCCTCAGGTTTATCGTTACACAATCGTTACCATCTTGACTGACCGCGAAACGCGTGCATGAGGGCACTTTCGGCAATTTGTCGGCGCCGTCCGATACAGTCCCGCGCATCGAACATACATTCGATCCAGGGGGGATGATGGGACGGTCGACGAAGTACACACGGGAAGTCCTCGAGGATGCGGTCCGAAACTCGACGAGCGTTGCGGGGGTCATGCGCTACCTGGGCCTGGTGCCGAGCGGGGGTTCGCACCATCACCTCAGTCGCCGGATCAAACGGCTGGGGCTCGACACATCTCACTTCACTGGTCAAGCGCACATGGGTGGGGCACCGGCACGAAATCGCCTCCCGTGGCGGGAGGTACTTGTAGTGCAGCCCACGGGCACGCCGCGACGAATGGCGAAGCTACTCCGCCGCGCCCTCCTCGAGTCCGGCCGCCCCCACAAGTGCGAAAGCTGCGGTATCGGACCGGAATGGTGTGATCTCCCACTGACACTGCATGTGGACCACATCGACGGGAATCCGAACGACTCCCGACCGGAAAACGTCCGCTTCCTCTGCCCCAACTGCCACAGCCAGACAGCGACGTGGGCGGCACGAAACCATCGACTACGGACGAGGTAATTCTCGGTCGGATGTCGTATGGTTCATGGGTCCAGCGCGAGTGGCGGAACAGGCAGACGCCCAGGTTTTAGGTACCTGTGTCCGAAAGGACGTGGGGGTTCGAGTCCCCCCTCGCGCACCACGTGACCTCGCCCACGGCCCCCCGACCGCTCTTGGCAGGTCGAGGGGCCGCTCGGGTACTTTTGATGACGTGTCCGAGAACCGTCCGCCGCGTCGCCTTGCCCTCGTCGTACTGGTGGCGGTCGCCGCGGCCGGCTGTCTCGGTCTGGGTTTCTGGCAATGGACGCGGTTCGAGGCCGTGGGCGGCACGTTCCAGAACCTCGGCTACGCCCTGCAGTGGCCCGCCTTCGCCTTCTTCTGCGTCTACGCCTACCGCCGGTTCGTGAAACTCGAGACCGAGGACGCCGAGAGCCAGGCCACGGGTGCGCCGCGCGCGTCGGAACCGAAGGAACCCACCGAGATCCCCGAGGATCTCCTCCCCCAGCGGCCCCGCACTGGGCTCGATCCGAACGCGGCCGTCGATCCGGACGACCCGGAGGCTCGGCAGATGCTGGAGTACAACGATTACCTCGCGCAGCTTGCGCGCAGGTCCGATAGGAGCGCTCAGTGAGCACGACCCCCGAGCAGGCACCCGACCAGACGAGCGGTTCGACCGCGCCGCAGTCCCGTCCGGAGGCCGACCGGAAGAAGATTGCCTCGGCCCTGACGCGGTACCGCGCGCTCGCCTGGATCACCGGCGTGTGGCTGCTTGTGCTCACCGGCGAGATGGTCGCGAAGTACATCCTGAAGGTCGAGAACGTCCCCGGCTGGATCGCCGTGGTCCACGGCTGGGTCTACGCGGTGTATCTGGTGCTCACGCTCGACCTGGCGATCAAGGTGCGCTGGCCCGCGGGCCGCACGATCGGCACCCTCCTCGCCGGCACGATCCCGTTCCTGTCGTTCTTCGTCGAGCACCAGCGCACGAAGCAGGTCAAGGCCGACTTCGGCGTCTGATCCGGCCGGCCGATCGGCGCGCGAAACAGCAAGCCGCCCACGCGATTGCGTGGGCGGCTTCTTGTTTCGCGTGGGAGCGCAGGCTTCGCGCCGCGGCGGCGGGCGTCAGCGGGCGAGCGCTGCGAGATCGGGCACCAATCGTGCCAGTGCGCGCCCGCGGTGCGACGAGGCGTCCTTCTCCTCGGCGCTGAGCTCGGCGGCGGTGCGCTCCTCCCCCTCGGGCCGGAACACCGGGTCGTAGCCGAAACCGTTGGCGCCGCGCGGGCTGTGGACGATGGAGCCGCGCCACTCACCGCGCACGACGTGCACCGCGATCTCGCCGTCGTCACCGGGGACGGCGAGGGCACAGGCGGAGACGAATGCCGCGCCGCGGCGCTCGTCGGGAACGTCCTGCAGCTGCCCGAGCAGCAGTTCGGTGTTGGCGTGGTCGTTGCCGTGCCGCCCCGACCACCGGGCGGAGAGCACCCCGGGCATCGCATTGAGGGCATCGACCTCGAGTCCGGAATCATCTGCGACGCACGGCATTCCGGTCGCCGCCGCGCCGTCGCGCGCCTTGGCGGCCGCGTTCTCCTCGAACGTCGCGCCGGTCTCGGGCGCCTCGTCGTAGGGCGGCACGGCGTCGAGTCCGACGAGGTCGATCCCCTCGATCCCGGCGGCGTCGAGGACGCGCCGCAGTTCGCGCAACTTCTTCGCGTTCCGGCTCGCCACGAGCACCTGCACCCTGTCAGACACCGAACTTCTTCCTGGTCCGCTCCGGGGTCACGGGCTGCGGCAGCGTGCCCGGGTAGGGGGCGTCGAGCGCCTGCTTCTGGATCTCGCACAGTTCGGCGATGCCGGCGAGCGCGGAGTCGAGCATCTTGTCGAGGGTGGACCGGGCGAAGGTCGCACCTTCGCCGGTCCCCTGGACCTCGACGAGGGTGCCGGTGTCGGTGGCGATGACGTTCATGTCGACCTCGGCGCGCACGTCCTCCTCGTAGGGCAGGTCGAGGCGGACGCGGCCGTCGACGACACCGACGCTCACGGCCGCGATGGCGCACGAGATCGGCTGCGGGTCGGTGAGGCGGCCCGCCGCGCTCAGCCACGCGACGGCGTCGACGAGGGCCACGTAGGCGCCGGTGATGGCGGCGGTACGGGTGCCGCCGTCGGCCTGCAGGACGTCGCAGTCGATGGCGATGGTGTTCTCGCCGATGGCGGCGAGGTCGATGCAGGCGCGCAGGGCGCGGCCGACGAGGCGGCTGATCTCCTGGGTGCGGCCGCCGAGCTTGCCCTTGACGGATTCGCGTCCGCTGCGGGTGTGGGTGGCGGCGGGGAGCATCGCGTATTCGGCGGTGAGCCAGCCGAGACCGGAGCCCTTGCGCCAGCGCGGCACGCCCTCTTCGACGCTGGCGGTGCACATGACGCGGGTCTGGCCGAATTCCACGAGCACCGAGCCCGCGGGGTGGTTGGTGAATCCTCGGGTGATCCGGATGGGGCGGAGTTCGTCGTCCGCTCTGCCGTCTTCTCGTGTGGTCACCCGGACGAGCCTATTAGATGGGGTAGACGTCCCCGGCGGACACCGCGTGGACGGGCCCGGAGTACTGCTCCTTGGCTTCGGCGATGACGTCCTCGCGCGAGGTCCACGGCGGGATGTGGGTGAGCAGCAACTCGCCCACCTCGGCGCGAGCGGCGAGCATGCCGGCCTCGGCGCCGGAGAGGTGGATACCGTCGGGGCGGTCGTCGGGTGCGTGGGTCCACGAGGCCTCGGACAGCAGGACGTCGGCGCCGCGCGCGAGCTCGACGACCTCGTCGCACATGCCGGTGTCGCCGGTGTAGACGACGGTGCGCCCGGAGTCGCTGGTGATGCGGAATCCGTAGGCCTCGGGCGGGTGGTTGACCCGGCCGGGCTGGATGGTGAGCGCGCCGAAGCGGAAGGCTTCGCCGTCGGCGAGGGGGCGCACGTCGAGGGTGTCGCTGACGTCGTCCATCTCGCCGGCGATCTCGGCGGAGGCGGCGCCGATGCGGACGCTGGTGTCCGAGGGGCCGTAGACGAGGGTCCGCCCGGTGGGGCGGTTCGGGGAATAGCGCCGCCAGACGAGCAGGCCGGGGATGTCGAGGCAGTGGTCGGCGTGCAGGTGCGAGAGCAACAGGGAGACCTCGCCGGGGTCGGCGTAGCGCTGGAGGGCCCCGAGGACGCCGGGACCGAAGTCGATCACCAGGGGCGGGGTGCCCGGGGCGGTGATCAGGTAGCCCGACGCGGCGGAATCCGGCCCGGCCACGCTGCCGGAACACCCCAGGACGGTCATGCGCATGGGGGTCATGCTGCCACGTCCCTGTGGCTGCGACGAAGCCAACGCAGGTTTTGATCGAGAGATGTCACAGTTGCGGCGACGCTGTGAGCCTACCGATCGGTCAGTTGTTGCGCGGGGGTGCGTCTCACCCGAACGAGGAGGTGGGCACGGCCGGCGGGCGGCGGCGGCGACGCTCGTCGGCGGAGAGCAGCCAGGCGGCCAGGACGCCGCCCACGGCGCCGAAGAGGTGCCCCTGCCAGGAGACGCGCGGATCGCTGGGCAGCACGCCCCACAGGATGCTGCCGTAGACGAACAGCACGATCACCCCGATGACGATCTGGCTCGACTGCCGGGTGAAGATGCCGCGTGTGATCAGGTAGGTGAGCCAGCCGAAGACGAGGATCGACGCGCCGATGTGCACGAAGCCGGACCCGGCGGTGAGCCAGGTGCCGAGCCCGCCGACCACCCAGATGATCGCGGTGGCGGCCAGACCGCGGCCGATGCCGGAGACGAGCACGAGGAAGCCGAGCACGAGCAGCGGAATGGTGTTGGCGCTCAGGTGCGCCCAGTCGGCGTGGAGCACGGGTGCGAACGCCACGCCCCACAGCCCGTCGGCGGTTCTCGGTTCGATACCGGCGGAGTCGAGGTCGGCGGGCGCGGCGGCGTCGACGGCTTCGATGCCGTATAGCAGGGCGACGAATCCGGCGATCAGGAGCGCCGCGCGCTGCCAGACGGGCCGGGGCCCGGGACGGGAACCGTCGGGTACGGTCATGCGCTCGCCCTTCGCGTGTGTCCTGTGCTGTGTTCCTGGCTTTCGAGCCTACCGACGTGCGCACCGCTCGACACGTGCGCGGCGACGGTCGGGCTTCGCCGTGAAAGCCCTGTCGACCGGCGGCCCGGTGGCTACTGTGGGAGGCACCGTCGGACCCGGGAGGCAGTCGTGCCGAGAAACGTCGGAGATCGCTACGCCTGCGAGAAGTGCGGCGCGCAGATCGTCTACGAGAAGCCGTGTCCCTGCACCGAGGGGATGCCGCATTCGGAGATCTGCTGCGGCGACCAGATGAAGCGCGTGTCGGAGGGCACGCCGGGCTGAGCCCTCAGCGCGGTCCTCAGCGCGACGTGGGAATCCCGGCCGTGAAGGCGGAGGGGAACACGTCACGATAGGCGGGGATACCCGCGACCGCGGTGGCCTGCAGCACCGCGTCGACGACGGCGCGCTGGACGACCTCGGCGGCCGCCTCGCACACGGCGGCCAGCACGGGCAGTTCGGGCGCGAAGGCCTCCGGGATCGGTCGGCTCGCGCCGGGGGGCGTCGCGGTGCCGGTGGCCAGGGCGAAGAGGGTGTCGCCGTCGAGGGGCGAGTGGGCGGGGCGGACGGCCCGGGCGAGGCCGTCGTGCCCGGCGACGGCGACACGGCGGCAGGCCGCGGCGGTCAGGTCGGCGTCGGTGGCGACGACGCCGATGGTGGTGTTGAGGGCGGTGCCCTTGGATGCGAGGGCGTTGGCGGCGGCGAGGTCGGTTGCGGTGGGCGCGACGAGCCCGAGCCGGGCGGCCCGGGCGGGGCCGAGGCCCCAGGGCAGGCCGGTCTCGGGGTCGAACACCGCTCCGACGGGGTTGGCGACGACGAGGGCTGCGACGGTGACGCCGGCGGCGGGGCCCTCGGTCAGGAACAGGCTCGCGGTGCCGATGCCGCCCTTGAGGGTGCCGGCGCGTGCGCCGACTCCGGCGCCGACGGTGCCGCGGGCGACGGTCGTGCCGGCGGCCGCGGCGGCCCGGTATCCGCTGTCGGCGGTGGGCCGGGCGGACCACTCCCCCACGGGCAGGTCGAAGACGACCGCGCCCGGCACGATGGGCACCACGGCCCCCGGCGGCCCCATCGGAATGCCGCGGCCCTGTTCCTCGAGCCACCGCATCACGCCGTCGGCGGCGGCGAGCCCGTAGGCGCTGCCTCCGGTGAGGAGCACCGCGTCGACGCGCTGGACGGAGTGGCTGGGGTCGAGCAGGTCGGTTTCGCGGGTGCCGGGCCCGCCGCCGCGGACGTCGACGGCGGCGGTGACGGCACGGTCGGGAACGACGACGGTGCATCCGGTGGCCCGCCCGGTGCCGAAGGCGTGGTCGGAGCCGAGGGTGACGTCGGCGTCGAGGGCCTGCCAGTGCCCCACGCGCAGGCCGGCGACGTCGGTGAGCGAGTCGGTGGGTCCGGGCGTGGCCGTCACGGCAGCAGCGCCTGGACGAGGGAGTCCTGCATCCAGGTCAGCCAGTGGTAGACGTCGAGGTGCGGGGCCCGCGGGTCGTCTTCGTCGAGCGTCTCGGGGGTGTCGTCGTCGATGCCGAGGGTGGTGCCGAGGGCCAGCCGGAGGTCGTTGAGCCCGTACAGCCAGGCATCGGCCTGTTCCGGGCTGAGCACCACCTTGCCGCCGGATTCGGGGACGGTGCGCAGGATGACGGCTCCGGCGGCGAGCTTGGCGTCGATGATGTCGGGTTCGTGCAGGCTGCGCAGGGCACCGTTGAGGTCGGCGGATTCGTCGTCGGGATGGACGGTGGCGTCGGCGTCGGGCCGGTGGAAGTCGGGCAGCAGCCGTTGCAGGGCGGGGACGTCCGGCGGGGTGCAGTTGCCGGTGCGCAGGCCGGTGAGGGCGGCGAGGTCGTCCTGCGGGGCGCCGGCGGCGCGTTCTTCGAGCATGCCGAGTACGGATGCGACGAGCGAGCGCAGCACCGACGCCTCGTGTGCGTCCATCTCGGATCGCAGCTTCACGCCTCCGAGCGAGTTCTTCCTGCTCCACTGCCGCACGTCGGTCGGCTCCTCCTGGCTTCGCGGTCGGGATGGTCGGCGAGCGGGCGGCCGGTCACTCGGCCCGCTGCATCGTCGCCCACAGCCCGGCGGCGTGCAGGCGTTGCACGTCGTGTTCCATCTTGTCACGCGAGCCGCTCGAGACGACCGCCTTGCCTTCGTTGTGCACCTTGAGCATCAGCTCGGTGGCCTTGGCCTTGCTGTACCCGAACAGCTTCTGGAAGATGTACGCGACGTAGTGCATGAGGTTGACCGGGTCGTCCCACACGACGGTGACCCAGGGCCGGTCGACTGCTTCGATCTCCTCGACGGTTTCGGCTTCCGCCGGCATTGCCTGCCCTGCCGCCATGGTGAGGGCGGGAAACGAGGCCACGGTGACTGCGTCGGACGGCTCCGGGGGGGCGGTGCCGAACGGGCTTGTCGGGGAACACGTCGCCATGTCTCCAGGGTACGGCGTCGGCGCCCGGCAATACAGCCGCATCCCGGCCCGCGCTCTACAGTGATCGGGTGCCCGATTCCCTTCTGCCGCGCACCGCGACGGCGAGCACCGCCCTGTTCACGGACGTCTACGAGCTGACGATGCTCGAGGCCGCGCTCGCGGACGGCACCGGTTCCCGCCCTTGCACGTTCGAGGTGTTCGCGAGGCGTCTGCCGCCCGGGCGCCGGTACGGCGTGGTCGGTGGGACCGGCCGGCTGATCGATGCGCTGGAGACGTTCCACTTCGGCGAGGAGGAACTGGCCGTAGCGGCACGGTTCCTCGACGCCTCGACCGTGGAGTGGCTGCGCGGTTACCGGTTCTCCGGCGACATCGAGGGCTACCGGGAGGGCGATTTCTACTTCCCCGGTTCGCCGGTGCTGGCGGTGCGCGGCACGTTCGCCGAGTGCGTCCTGCTCGAGACCCTGATCCTGTCGATCCTCAACCACGACAGCGCGGTGGCGTCGGCGGCGGCGCGGATGGTCAGCGCCGCGGACGGCCGCACGCTGATCGAGATGGGGTCGCGCCGCACCCACGAGGAGGCGGCGGTCGCGTGTGCGCGGGCGGCATACCTCTCGGGCTTCGACGCGACGTCGAACCTCGAGGCGGTGCGCCGGTACGGGGTGCCGGGCACGGGTACCGCGGCGCACGCGTTCACGCTCGTGCACACCACCGGGGCGGGCCGCGACGAGGCGGCGGCGTTCCGGAGCCAGGTCGAGACGCTCGGGGTGGGGACCACGCTGCTGGTGGACACGTACGACATCACCAACGGGGTGCGCACGGCCGTCGAGGTGGCCGGCACCGGACTCGGGGCCGTGCGGATCGACTCGGGCGATCTCGGCGTGCTGGCCCGGCAGGTGCGGGAGCAGCTCGACGGCCTGGGCGCGACGAACACGAAGATCGTGTTGTCGGGTGACCTGGACGAGTACTCGATCGCAGGTCTGCGCGCCGAGCCGGTCGACGTGTACGGCGTCGGGACGTCGCTGGTCACCGGCTCGGGCGCGCCCACGGCCGGGATGGTCTACAAGCTGGTCGAGGTCGACGGCATCCCGGTGGAGAAGCGCAGCGCGCACAAGGAGTCCCGGGGCGGCGCCAAGCGCGCGGTGCGGTTCGCCCGCCCGACCGGCACGCTGGTGGAAGAGGTGATCTACCCGGCGGACGCGCCCGCACCGGGGGGCGACGGCGAGGTGGTGCACGAGCTGATGGTTCCGCTGGTCTGCAACGGCGAGCGGGTCGGCGACGGGCCTACGCTGGAGGAGAGCCGGGCATTGCTCGCGCACGGGCTGATCAGTCTCCCGTGGGAGGCCCTGACCCTGTCGGCGGGCGAGGCCGCGGTGCCGACCCGATTCGTGAGGTGAGGACGTTGTCGCGGGCGCTGATCATCGTCGACGTGCAGAACGACTTCTGTGAGGGCGGGTCGCTGGCCGTGGCCGGCGGCGCCGCGGTCGCCGCGGACATCAGCCGGTATCTGGCCGCACACGCGCAGGACTACGCGCACGTGGTCGCCACCCGGGATCACCACGTCGATCCGGGTGCGCACTTCGCCGAGGAGCCGGACTTCGTGGACTCGTGGCCGCCGCACTGCCGGGCGGGAACCGAGGGTGCCGAGTTCCATCCGGCCCTCGACACCACCCGCGTGGAGGCGGTCTTCTCCAAGGGGGCGTTCGAGGCCGCGTACTCGGGCTTCGAGGGCAGCCACGACACGGGCGAGTCCCTCGACGGGTGGCTGCGCGGGCACGGGGTCACCGCGGTCGACATCGTGGGTATCGCCACCGATCACTGCGTGCGGGCGACCGCGCTCGATGCCACCGCCGCCGGGTTCGACACGCGGGTGCTGCTGCCGTACACGGCCGGGGTGAGCGAGGCGACCGTCGAGTCGGCGCTCTCGGCGCTCCGGGGGGCGGGTGTGGACCTGGTCGGACAGGTCGGGCCGCGAACCTGACGGTGGTGCCCAGTACCCTGACGCGGTGCCCGAACTCCCGAATGTGCCGGAACTGCTGCGCACCGCGGTGCACGCGCTGGGCGGCAAGGAACGGCGCAACCAGCTGACCATGGCCTCGGCGGTGGCGCATTCGCTGGACACCGGCGAGCACCTCGCGGTCCAGGCCGGCACCGGCACCGGCAAGTCGCTGGCCTACCTCGTGCCGGCCGTGCGGTATGCGGTGCAGACGGGCCGGACGGTGGTGGTCTCCACCGCGACGATCGCACTGCAGCGTCAGCTGGTGGACCGGGACCTGCCGCGGCTGGCCGGCGCGCTGGAGTCGGCGCTGGGCCGGCGCCCCCGCTTCGCGATCCTCAAGGGCCGCGGGAACTATCTGTGCCTGAACAAGATCCACACCGGTCTGGCCGAGGAGCCGCCTGCGGACGACCAGTTGTTCGACGCGTTCGCCCTGTCGCGGATCGGCCGGGAGGTGCGTCGGATCACGGAGTGGTCGTCGACCACCGGCACCGGCGACCGCGACGACCTCGTCCCCGGCGTGTCGGATGAGGCGTGGCGTCAGGTGAGTGTCACCGCCCGCGAATGCCTGGGCAAGTCGCGGTGCCCGGTCGGCGACGACTGTTTCGCGGAGATCGCCCGCGCCGAGGCCGGGCAGGTCGACGTGGTCGTCACCAACCACGCGCTGCTGGCGATCGACGCGATCAGCGGCATCTCGATCCTGCCCGAGCACGACGTGGTGGTGGTCGACGAGGCGCACGAACTCGTGGACCGCGTCACCGGGGTGGCGACGGCGGAGCTGTCCGGCGGCACCGTCTCGGCCGCGGCGCGGCGCTGCGTGAAGCTGATCGAGGACGAGGACGTCGACCGACTCGAGGGGGCCGCCGAGAACTGGGAGGCGCTGCTCGAGGAGCTGCCGCCGGGGCGGTGGGACGAGTTGCCCGAGGGCGCGGGCGCGGCGCTGGCCGCGATCCGCGACGCGGCGTGGGCCGTGTGCACGGCGATCGGACCACCCAAGGCGGGGCTCGACGCCGAGGCCGCCGCGGCCCGCAACCAGGCGCTGGCGGACGTCGACGAGGTGCACGACTGCGCGGTTCGCGTGCTGACCGCCTTCGAGGAGACGGATCCCGCTGCCCGCCGGGACGTCGTCTGGCACGCCGCCGACGAGTTCCGCGGCAACACCCGCCACACGGTGCGGATGGCGCCGCTGTCCGTCGGCGGACTGCTGCGGTCCCGGCTGTTCGCCGCGTCGACGGTCGTCCTGACCTCGGCGACGTTGACGGTGGGTGGCTCGTTCGACGCGCTCGCCGTCAACTGGGGGCTGCCGCCGCAGTCGCCGGCCCGCAGCGACACCGGCGCGGCGTCGGGGACGGAACCACCGTCGGACGACGGGGACCTGCGGTGGAATTCCCTGGACGTGGGATCGCCGTTCGATCACGCCCGCTCCGGCATCCTGTACGTCGCCAAGCACCTGCCGGCCCCCGGCCGCGACGGGCTCTCCCCCGCGTACCTGGACGAGATCGCGGAGCTGGTCGAGGCCGCCGGCGGCCGCACGCTCGGGCTCTTCTCGTCGATGCGCGCCGCGAAGGCGGCGGCGGAGGCGATGCGGGAGCGCCTGGACACGCCGGTCCTGTGCCAGGGCGAGGACGCGACCGGCGCCCTGGTGGAGAAGTTCGCGGCCGACGAACCGACGTCGTTGTTCGGGACCCTGTCGCTGTGGCAGGGCGTGGACGTGCCGGGACCGTCGCTGTCGCTGGTGATCCTGGACCGGATCCCGTTCCCGCGACCGGACGACCCGCTGCTGGTGGCGCGGCAGCGGGCGGTGGAGGCGCGCGGGGGCAACGGCTTCCTGTCGGTGGCGGCCACCCACGCCGCGCTGCTGCTCGCGCAGGGCGTGGGCCGGTTGTTGCGCAGCACGGACGATCGGGGTGTCGTGGCGGTGCTCGATCCCCGCCTGGCGACCGCACGGTACGGCGGGTATCTGCGCGCGTCGCTGCCCCCGTTCTGGGAGACAGCCGATCCGCGGGTGGTGCGCAAGGCGCTCGTCCGTCTGCGGGGCTGACCGGGCCGCGACGCGTCCGATCCCGAAACGTTCACGACTTTCCCGGAATTTCCGGCCGTTTCGCGGCAGCATCGAAGGCGGCGCAGGCGCCGGAGTCGAGGGTCGCAGGGACAGGGGGCTTTTCGGATATGCCACAGGGCGTTGTGAAGTGGTTCGACGAGGAGAAGGGGTTCGGCTTCATCGCGGAGGAGGGCGGCGGGCCCGACATCTTCGTCCACTACTCGGAGATCGCGGGGACGGGCTTCCGCTCGCTGACAGAGGGTCAGCGCGTCGAGTTCGAGATCGGACTGGGTGTGAAGGGACCTCAGGCGGAGAACGTCCGACCGGTGTGAGAACCGCGGCCGCCGCGGCACCCGGTGATCAGACCCGCAGGCCCACCTCGACGATCGCCTTGGCAACCGACCGCACGGGTGCCTGGTTGCTGCGGGCGTGGCCGCGGATGAGCCGGAACGCCTCGTCGGGGGTGGTGCTCCGGGCGTGGGCGATGATGCCCTTCGCCTGTTCGATGACGATGCGCGAATCGAGCGCCGCCTGCAGTTGCGCGTTCAGCTGCTCGTGCTGCCGCAGCTTGTTGGAGTTGACGATGTAGCCGGTGGCCATGTCTGCGAAGATCTGCGCCGCCGCGATCTCACGATCCGCCCATTCGCGCGGTTCGCACGCGTACAGGTCGAGAGCGCCGATCTTCTCGTCCGCGAGCTGCATCGGTATGCCGGCCACCGCCGCGATCCCGTGCTCGCGGGCCTTCTCGGCGTAGTCCGGCCACAGGTCTGATCGTGTCCGCACGTCGGCGACCGCGATGGGCTCGCCACGATCGAACGCGTACTGGCACGGCCCCACCCCGGCCTCCTCCTGGCAGCGTTCCATCTCCCCCACCACCTCGGCGGCCGCGGTGACGAACTGCAGCCGGCCCTCGCACTGCAGGCTCACGCCGCACCCGAGGAGACCCAGAACGGCGGTCACGCCGTCGACGAGCTCGTCGAGCGCTGCGCCGACGTCGTAGGGGGTGGGCAGCAGGCGCGCGAACCGCGACAGCACCGCCATGAACTCGTCCTGGTCGAACACCGGCGCGCCCCCTCCGGTCGGCAACACCCTCGATAGTGACACACATCACAGTTCTTGGGTGGCGTCGCACGCGTCACATCACATATCCTGGTACACAGAGCGTCCGCCCCAGATCCCGGCGACGCCCGAATCGGAGCCGCCCCGACCCCCGGTGCTCCTCTCTCACTCTCCACGAATCGTGTGGACAGGTTTTCGGGAGAACACCGCTCGAGGCCCGGTTGCCCGTCGCTCCGAGCAGGTGTACCTCCCGGACACGATCCGCGAAGAAGGAACACCCATGGCTCACCTCGCCCATCCGGCTCCCCACAGCGACAACTCGCCGCTGCTCTCGGTACCGTCCATCATCGTCGGTGCCGGCACCCTCTCGTGCGGGCTGGCCGTCGCGATCAGCCGATCCCTCACCCTCGGCGTGCTGGCCGCCCTTCTCACGGTGGCGACGGTCGCGGTCGCAGCGGTGATGATCCGCTCCTGACCTCGCCCACTCCCGACTCCGACGGCCCGCCCGAGCAAGGAACCGATGAACCACCTCAATCACGTCGCCGACCCGAGCACCGTCCCGGGTTCGGCGATGAGCACGGCCGAGATCAAGGCTCGTATCGACGCGATGTTCGCGGACGACCACGGGAACACTGTGACCGGCGACGATCGCAGGGCCACCGCGGCCTCGCCCCGGCGCCCCGGATGGGCGTCGAGCCGGCGCGGCCGCAGGAGCTGACCACCGACGTTCTCCCGGCGTCGGTGGTCTCCGACCGGACCACCGGCTTCCGGACAGCGCCGCAGGGGGGCGCTTCCGGAAGCCGGTGGTCCGTCACTGCCGGGTCACGGCCGATGTGTCACTGCCGGGTCACCGCTGATGCGTCACTACGGGGTCACGGCGCCGCGACGAGCGCGGGCGAGGTCGAGACGTCCCACTTCATCGAGACCGAGGTGCCGTCGGGGACGGTGACGACATCCGTGTGGGACGTCAGGGTCCGGATCAGCGCGAGCCCGTGGCCACGGCAGCTGTCGCCGGACGGATCCTCCGGGGTGCGCCAGCGGCCGTGATCGGTGACGATCACTTCGACGGAACGTTCCCCCGGTCGATAGACGGCCTCCAGGTCGACCGCACCGACACGATCCCCGTACCCGTCGGGATACGCGTGCTCGACGGCATTGGCCAGCGCTTCGTAGCTGGCCAGCAGCACATCCTGCCCGAGTTCGACCTCGAGGTGGAGGCGGTCCAGCCACCGGTCCAGGGCCTGCCGGAGCATCGTCACCTGGCTCGGCTCGGCGCGGACCCCGCGGTAGAACAACCCGGTCGATGTGAACGCCTGAGAGGCGTGTCGCGAGTGCATCCTCCTCCTCGATTTCCGATGCGTCCTCGGTCGGACGCATCGGGTGTATACCCACCGCCCCGCGGTCCTATACCTCGAAGCGAGGGCGTGCGCACAGCGACGGGCGACCGTCCCGGTCAGCCGGCACGGGCGACCCGCGCCGGATAGACGAATCCGGGCAGCACCCGCCCGGCGACGGTCGCGACGCCGAGGACGACGAGGAGCGCCGGCACCAGCGTGGTTCCCACGTAGCCGATCCCCGGGTCCGTGAGCCCGATCGCCCCGGCACACACCGCGGCGGGCACATGCGGCGCCCGCAGCAGCGCCATGGCGACGACCGCAAGTCCCGCTGCGACGGCGGCGCCGGCCTGCGACGGACCGGCGACGGCCGCGACGACGAGCGCCGCGGCCGCGGCCGCAGGGTAGGCCCGCACGATCGCTCCGGGCCGGGCGGCCGGGGTGCCGGGTGCGAGGGCGATGAGGGCTGCGGACGCGACGTACGGCAACCCGAACACCGCCCAGTGGGCGAGGTTCTCGAGGGCGGCGAGCGCGCCGGCCGCGCCGAGCGCGACGGCCCCCGGGGCGAGGGCGGCGGCCAGGGCACGGCGGGACCCGTCCGGTGCATCACCGAGAAGCGGTGGCATCCGATTACTCTCCTTCGGTCTCGGAGTGTGCGGCCGGGCTCAGAGTGCGGCCGGGTTCAGAGTGCGGCCCAGGAATCCACGGACGAGGTCCGCGATCTCCGGCCCGTGGGTCTCGAGGGCGAAGTGGCCTGCGTCGAGCAGGTGAATCTCCGCGTCGGGGAGGTCGCGGGCGAATGCTTCCGCACCGGCGGGACCGAAGATCTCGTCGCCGCGGCCCCACGCCACCAGGGTCGGCGGCCGCCAGGCGCGGAAGTACTCCTGGAATGCCGGGTACGCGTCGAGGTTGAACTGGTAGTCCCAGAACAACTGGAGCTGGATCTCCTTGTTGCCGGGCCGATCGAGGCCCAGTTGGTCGAGCAGCCAGGCTTCCGGGGCGATCCGGTCGAGCCGGTCCTCGGGGACACCGTGGACGTACTGCCACCGGGTCGCCTCGGGCTCGAGGAGGGCACGGACGGTGGATTCGTGGGCGGCGCGGTCCTGTGCGTGGGCGAAGAGGATCTCCCAGAACGGGGTGAACCCTTCGCGGTAGGCGTTGCCGCTCTGGGTGATCAGCGCGGTGACGCGCTCGGGGTTCCCGGCCGCGATCCGCAGGCCGATCGGGGCGCCGTAGTCGTGGAGGTAGAGGGCGAAGCGCGTCAGCCCGATCCGGTCGAGCAGCGCATCGGTGATCTGCGCGAGACGGTCGAAGCTGTAGTCGAACTCGTCGACGGCGGGCATCGCCGATCGCCCGAAGCCGATGTGGTCGGGGGCGACGAGGTGGTACTGGTCGGCGAGCTCGCCGAGCAGGTGGCGGAACATGTGCGAGCTGGACGGGAAGCCGTGCAGCAGAACGAGAGCCGGCGCACCCGGGTCCCCGGCCTCGCGGTAGGAAACGTCGAGCCCGTCGATGGTCTCGGTGCGGTGGCGGACAACGGAAGCGGACATGAGTCCTCCTCGGATCGGTCGGAGAACGAGCGTTCTCCGGTACGTGGTGTAGCGTAGAGAACGATGGTTCTCGATGCAAGAGGGAGGGGCCCGATGGACGCGGACACCGCGCAGACCCGGCTGCTCGACGCCGCCGAGGAACTGTTCAACGAGCACGGCATCCAGGCCGTCGGAATGGACACGATCCGGGCCCGCTCCGGGGTGTCGCTCAAGCGGCTCTATCAGCTCTACCCCGCCAAGGACCGGCTCGTGGAGGCCGTTCTGACCCGGCGCGATCACACCGTGCTGACGGATCTGCGCCGGTATGTCGATGCCCGCACCGATCCGCGCGAGCGGGTTCTCGCGGTGTTCGACTTTCTCGAGGAATGGTTCGCCTGCAGCGACTTCCGCGGCTGCACCTTCATCAACACGTTCGGCGAACTCGGCGGAATCTCCGGTGACGTCGCCGAGATCGCCCGCACGCACAAGGACGCGTTCCGGCGCTACCTGCGCGGACTCGTGGCGGACGCGGGCAGCCCCCCGGCACTGGGCGACCAGCTGGCGATCCTGGCCAACGGGGCGATGGCGACGGCGGCGATCTCCGGTTCTCCCGCCGTCGCGCGGCAGGCCCGCGACGCCGCGCGCGTCCTGCTCGACGCGAGCGGCCGCGGGCCCGGCGCGGAGAGCTAGCTAGGCGAGCACGACCTTGCCGAGTTCGGCGTCCGACGCGAGCAGCTCGTGGTGCGGCAGCACCCGCACCGTGTAGCCGACCGACCCGGCCATCGGCAGCGCGACCTCGACCTCGAAGACCTCGCCCAGCGGGTCCGTGCCGGTGTGCCGCATCGGCACCGTCACCACGTCGGACAGGGTGTCGTCGACCCCGACCCGGCCGACGACGGCCTGAACGACCACGTCGGTCACCCGGAGACCGTCGAGGTACACGTGGGCGGTCAGGGCCAGTTTGGAGCCGATCTCCGGGATGTCCGGCAGTCCGGCGCTGTCGACCTGGGCCACCCGCACGGCCGGCCATGCCGCCTCGACGCGACGCCGGTAGTGGGCGAGCTCGCGCGCTCCGGCGAACCCGTCGGCGACCGCCTCGCGCGCGGCCGCGGCCGCCGGCGCGTAGTACTGCACGGTGTAGTCCCGGACCATGCGGGAGGCGAGCACCTTCGGACCGAGGTTCTGGAGCGTGTGCCGCACCATCTCGATCCAGCGGGTGGGCACACCGCTGCCGTCCCGGTCGTAGAACCGCGGCAGGACCGAGCGCTCGAGCAGCTCGTACAGGGCGCTGGCCTCGAGGTCGTCGCGGCGGTGTTCGTCGATCACACCGTCGGCGGTGGGGATGGCCCAGCCGTTCTCGCCGTCGTACATCTCGTCCCACCAGCCGTCGCGGATGGAGAGGTTGAGCCCGCCGTTGAGGGCCGACTTCATCCCGGAGGTGCCGCACGCCTCGAGCGGGCGCAGCGGGTTGTTCAGCCACACGTCGCAGCCCCAGTAGAGGTACCGGGCCATGGACATGTCGTAGTCCGGCAGGAAAACGATGCGGTGCCGCACGTCGGCGGCATCGGCGAACCGCACCACCTGCTGGATCAGTGCCTTGCCGCCGTCGTCGGCCGGGTGGCTCTTGCCGGCGACGACCAGCTGCACGGGGCGCTCCTCGTCGAGCAGCAGGGCCCGCAGTCGTTCCGGGTCGCGCAGCATCAGGGTGAGCCGCTTGTAGGTCGGCACCCGGCGGGCGAAGCCGACGGTGAGCACGTGCGGATCGAAGACCCCGTCCACCCAGCCGAGTTCGGCCTCGGTGGCGCCGCGCTGGAGCCAGGACCGGCGCAGCCGCCGACGGATCTCCTCCACCAGCTGCGCACGCAACGTGTTGCGGGTGGCCCACAGCTCGCGCGGTTCGACCGTCTGCAGCAGTTCCCAGCCCTGGGCCTCCTCGACCCGGTCGGGACCGGCGAGACGGTTGGCGAACTCGAGCCACTCGCGGGCGGCCCAGGTATGGGCGTGCACGCCGTTGGTGACCGACCCGATCGGCACCTCGCCGGCGTCGAAGCCGGGCCACAGGCCCACGAACATCTCGCGGCTGACCCGGCCGTGCAGCTTCGACACGCCGTTGCTGCGCTGGCCGAGCCGCAGACCCAGGTGGGCCATGTTGAACACACGGGGGTCCGATTCCCGGCCGAGGGAAAGGACGCGGTCCACCCCCAGGCCGGGCAGCAGCGCCGACTCGTTCTCGCCGTTCGGTCCGGAGAAGTAGTGCCGGACGAGTTCCGCCGGGAACCGGTCGATGCCCGCGGGAACCGGGGTGTGGGTGGTGAAGACGGTGCCGGCGCGCACGGCGGCGAGCGCCTCGTCGAAGTCCAGACCGGCGCCCGTGACCAGTTCGCGGATGCGTTCGGCGCCCAGGAACCCGGCGTGTCCCTCGTTCATGTGGAACACCTCGGGATCGCGCAGTCCCGCGATCCGGGTGTAGGCGCGGACGGCGCGCACCCCGCCGACCCCGGCCAGGATCTCCTGCTTGATGCGATGGTCCTGGTCGCCGCCGTAGAGGCGGTCGGTGACCCCGCGCAGTTCCTCGTCGTTCTCGGCGATGTCCGAGTCGAGCAGCAGCAACGGGACGCGGCCCACCTGGGCGATCCACACCCGGGCGGTGAGGGTGCGATTGCCGGGCATGGCGACCTGGATCAGGGCAGGGGTGCCGTCGGCCTCGGTCAGCAGCCGCAGCGGCAGGCCCTGCGGGTCGTAGTTCGGGTAGTGCTCGCTCTGCCATCCGTCGGCGGTCAGGGACTGACGGAAGTAGCCGGAGCGGTAGAGCAGGCCGACACCGATGAGCGGCAGGCCGAGGTCCGAGGCCGCCTTGAGGTGATCGCCGGCCAGGATGCCGAGTCCGCCGGAGTAGTTCGGCAGAACCTCGGAAACGCCGAACTCCATGGAGAAGTAGGCGATGCCGGACGGCAGCCCGGTGCCCTCCTGCTGCTGGTGCTGGTACCAGCGCGGCCTCGCGAGGTAGTCGTCGAGGTCGGCCGACTCGGCGTCGAGCCGCGCGAGGAACTCCTCGTCGGCGGCGAGCGCGTCGAGACGGGCCGGCGGCACCTCGCCGAGCATCCGCACCGGGTCGTGCTCGACGCGACGCCACAGCGCGGAGTCGATCGAGGCGAACAGGTCCTGCGTGGGCGTGTGCCACGACCAGCGCAGGTTGACGGCGAGCGGGCCCAGTCCGGCCAGCCGCTGGGGAAGGTGGGCTCGTACGGTGAACCGACGCAAGGCTCTCACCCCGGGAAGACTACCGACATTCGGCCGGCCGGGAAGACCGGCAAATGCGGCGGCCGTCCGGCGGCCGGGCCACGTTCCCCGCGAGCGGACGCGCGAGCCCCGCGGCACACGGCGCCGCGGGGCTCGCTCGTTCCGTCGCGTCGACCCCGGGTAACAGCTATTGCGGGGCGTCGACGACATTGCGCGTCGCATGAGGGGACGGCGGTGCGTACCTCCACTACGGTTGGGGACGGGCCGCATCCGAAGGCTCGTCAGCAGTCCGTGCGAGGGAAACGGAGCCGGCATGACAGACGGAACGGAGCGAGCGTGACAGGTCGAATCGGAGCCAGCGCGACAGGCCGCCTCGGCATCGACGATGTCCGTCCCGACATCTCGGGAGGGCGACATCCGGTCAAGGCCGTTGTCGGGGAGGTGGTTCCCGTGTCGGCAGTCGTGTGGCGAGAAGGCCACGACGCCGTCGCCGCCACCCTGGCCGTGCGCGGGCCGGGATCGGACCCGGAGAGCGAAGGGAAGCTGATCCGGATCCCGATGGTTCCCGGCGAGGTGCCCGACACCTTCCACGCCGTGTTCACCCCCACCAGTCCGGGACTGTGGACGTACCGGGTGGAGGCCTGGAGCGATCCGGTGAGCACGTGGCGGCACGCGGTGGACGCGAAGGTCGACGCCGGCCAGGGTCCGGAGGACCTGGCGAACGACATCGAGATCGGCGCCCGCCTGTTCGAGAAGGCCGCGAAGACCGCGCCGCGCCCCAACCGGCCGGCCCTGCTCGCCGTGGCCGCGGCGCTGCGTTCGGAGCGGCCGCTCGCCGACCGGATCGCCCCTGCCTTCGCCGCCGACATCACCGAGATCCTGCGGGCCAATCCGCTGCGCGAGCTGATCACCCGCGGGAAGGCGTACACCGCCGTGGTCGATCGGGAACGGGCCCTGTTCGGTTCCTGGTACGAGTTCTTCCCCCGCTCGACGGGCGGGTGGAACGAGGACGGCACGCCACGGCACGGCACCTTCGCCACCGCCGCGGAGGAACTGCCGCGGGTCGCCGCGATGGGCTTCGACGTGGTGTACCTGCCGCCCATCCACCCGATCGGCAAGGTCAACCGCAAGGGACCGAACAACACCCTCACCGCCGGCCCGGACGACGTGGGCTCCCCCTGGGCCATCGGCTCCGACGAGGGCGGCCACGACGCGATCCACCCGCAGCTCGGCACGGAGGACGACTTCCGCGCCTTCGTCGCCCGGGCGCGCGAACTCGACCTCGAGGTGGCCCTCGATCTGGCGCTGCAGTGCGCCCCGGACCACCCGTGGGCGAAGGAGCATCCCGAGTGGTTCACGGTCCTGCCGGACGGCACGATCGCCTACGCCGAGAACCCGCCCAAGAAGTACCAGGACATCTATCCGGTCAACTTCGACAACGATCCGGACGGCATCTACGCCGAGGTGCTGCGCGTGGTGCGGCACTGGATCAGCTTCGGCGTCAAGATCTTCCGGGTCGACAACCCGCACACCAAGCCGCCGAACTTCTGGGAGTGGCTGATCGCCGAGGTCAAGCGCACCGATCCCGACGTGCTGTTCCTGTCCGAGGCCTTCACCCGTCCCGCCCGCATGTACGGCCTCGCCCGACGCGGGTTCACGCAGTCCTACACGTACTTCACCTGGCGCGTGGCGAAGTGGGAGCTGACCGAATTCGGACAGGAGATCGCGGCGAAGGCGGACGAGGCGCGCCCGAACCTGTTCGTCAACACGCCCGACATCCTGCACGAGTCGCTGCAACACGGCGGGCCCGGAATGTTCGCTCTGCGCGCGGCCCTCGCGGCCACGCTCGCCCCGTCGTGGGGGGTGTACTCCGGTTACGAACTCTACGAACACGTCCCGCTGCGACCCGGCAGCGAGGAGTACCTCGACTCGGAGAAGTACCAGCTGCGTCCGCGACGGTTCGACGAGGCCCGCCGCCGCGGCGAATCCCTCGAGCCGTGGATCGCCACGCTCAACCGGATCCGGCGCGCCCACCCGGCCCTGCAGCAGCTGCGCAACATCCACTTCCACCACATCGACAACGACGCCCTCATCGCGTACTCGAAATTCGATCCCCGGACCGGGGATTCGGTCCTCACCGTGATCAACCTCAACCCGTTCGGCGCCGAGCAGGGCACCGTCTGGCTGGACATGCCGGCGCTCGGCCACGAATGGCACGACCAGCTCACGGTGTTCGACGAGGTGTCCGGCGCGCAGTACTCGTGGGGCCAGGCCAACTTCGTCCGGCTCGAACCCTGGCGCGCGGTGGCGCACATCCTGGCGCTGCCCCCGATCGGTGTACCGACGCGAACCACCCTCGCCTACAGGAGCAACTCGTGACAGTGCCCCCGACTCGACGCCACTCCCCCAACCCGCACGACCTCGCCCGGCTGGCGGCCGGCGAGCACCACGATCCGCACTCGGTGCTCGGCGCCCACCCGCATCCGGAAGGCACGATCATCCGGGCCATGCGTCCCCACGCGGAGAAGGTGGCGGCGCGCATCGGCGGCATCGATCACCCACTCGAGCCTCTCGGCCACGACGTGTTCAGCGCGCTCGTCCCGGTGCACGACCTGTCGGACTACCGGCTCGTGGTGACCTACCCGTTCGAGCACACCGTCGTCGTCGCCGACCCGTACCGGTTCCTGCCCACGCTCGGGGAGCTGGACCTGCACCTGTTCGCCGAGGGCCGGCACGAGCGGCTGTGGGAGATCCTGGGGGCGCATCAGCGCTCGTACGAGACCCCCGACGGCACGGTCCGCGGCACGTCGTTCGCGGTGTGGGCGCCCGGCGCGCGCGGCGTCACGGTCGTCGGCGACTTCGACGGCTGGAGCGGCCGGCTCGCGCCGATGCGGGTGCTCGGCTCCAGCGGCGTGTGGGAACTGTTCCTGCCCGACGTGGAGCCGGGTGCGCTGTACAAGTTCCGGGTCCACGGCCGCGACGGCTCGGTCCAGGACAAGGCCGACCCGATGGCGTTCGCCACCGAGGTGCCGCCGGCGACGGCCTCCGTGGTCAACCACAGCAGCTACGTGTGGGGCGACGACGCGTGGCTCGCCGCCCGGGCCGACTCCCGGCCGTGGCAGGAGCCGATGAGCGTCTACGAGGTGCACCTCGGCTCGTGGCGTCCCGGTCTCGGATACCGGGAGCTGGCCGACCAGCTCGCCGAGTACGTCGCGGCGGCCGGCTTCACCCACGTCGAGCTGCTGCCGGTGGCTGAGCATCCCTTCGGCGGATCGTGGGGATACCAGGTCACCTCGTACTACGCCCCCACCGCCCGCTTCGGCACGCCCGACGAGTTCCGTGCGTTCGTCGACCGGTTGCACGCCGCCGGCATCGGCGTGATCGTGGACTGGGTGCCCGCCCACTTTCCGAAGGACGAGTGGGCCCTGGCCCGCTTCGACGGCAGCGCCCTCTACGAACACCCCGATCCCCGGCGTGGCGAGCAGCTGGACTGGGGCACCTACGTCTTCGACTTCGGCCGCCGGGAGGTGCGCAACTTCCTCGTCGCCAACGCGCTGTACTGGATCGACGAGTTCCACATCGACGGCCTGCGCGTCGACGCCGTCGCCTCGATGCTGTACCTCGACTACTCGCGGCCCGAGGGCGGCTGGACCCCCAACGTGTACGGCGGCCGGGAGAACCTCGAGGCGGTGGCCTTCCTGCAGGAGATGAACGCCACCGTGCACAAGCTCCACCCCGGCGTCGTCACCGTCGCCGAGGAGTCCACGGCATGGCCCGGCGTCACCCGGCCCACCCATGCGGGCGGGCTCGGGTTCTCCATGAAATGGAACATGGGTTGGATGCACGACACCCTCGGGTACATCGGCCGGGACCCGGTGCATCGCACGTACCACCACCATGAGATCACCTTCTCGCTGGTGTACGCCTGGAGTGAGAACTTCGTCCTGCCTGTCAGCCACGACGAGGTCGTGCACGGCAAGGGCACGCTCTGGACCCGGATGCCGGGTGGCGACCGCGAGCAGGCCGCCGGCCTGCGCGGCCTGCTCGCGTACATGTGGGCCCACCCCGGCAAGCAACTGCTGTTCATGGGGCAGGAGTTCGGCCAGACCGCGGAATGGTCCGAGGAGCGGGGCCTGGACTGGTGGCAGCTCGACGATCCGCACAACGGACCGCTGCACCAGGGCGTGCACCGGCTCGTCGCCGACCTCAACCGGATCTACCGTGAGCACCCCGCCCTGTGGACGCTGGACACCTCGCCGAGCGGGTACTCGTGGATCGACGCCAACGACTCGGCGAACAACGTGCTGAGCTTTCTCCGTCACGGGAGCGACGGTTCCGTCGTGGCGTGCCTGTTCAACTTCTCCGGATCGACGCATTCGGACTATCGTGTCGGACTACCCGAAACAGGACAGTGGTCGGAGATCCTCAACACGGATTCGACGGCCTACCAGGGCAACGGCGTCGGCAACCTCGGCGCCGTGACGGCCACGGCACGCTCCTGGCACGGGCGCCCGGCGTCGGCGGAGGTGACGCTGCCTGCTTACGGTGCGATCTGGCTGACGTTGCAGCGGTGACCGCCGTCCTCGGACGACAGGAGAAGAACAGGTGACTCGGACGCGGCTGCCGTTCCGCCTCGCGGTACCGGCGCTGGCCGTGATGGTGCTCGCCGGATGTGCCGCTCGCATCGAGGGCACCGCCGTCTCCATCTACGACAACCCGTTCTCGGTGGCGGGCCTGCCGGTGTCCTCGGGCCCGAGCGGCCCGCGGCCCGCCGCCCCGGACGCACAGGTGACGATCGAGAACTCGGACGGCGGGGACGTCGACGTCCTCGCCGGCAACGCGGTCGCCGACATCGAGGCCTACTGGAACGAGGAGTTCCCGCGCATCGCCCGGGGCGCGTTCGAGCCCGTCGGCACGATCGCCTCGTGGGATCCCGACGAGCGCGGCCCGAGGTTCTGCGGCGAATCCACCTTCGAGTTCATCAACGCCGCGTACTGCAACCGCGACGACGTCATCGGGTGGGACCGCACCTACCTGATGCCGCAGCTCATCGAGACGTTCGGCCCGATGGCGGCCGTGACGGTGCTCGCCCACGAGTACGGGCACGCCGTCCAGTTCAAGGCCGGGACGGTCGCCGAGGACGATCCGGGCATCGTGTTCGAGCAGCAGGCGGACTGCTTCGCAGGCGCCTTCATGCGGCACGTCGCCGCCGGCAACTCGGAGCACTTCCGGTTGAACACCTCGGACGGGCTGAACTCGGTGCTGGCGTCGATGGTCTCCTTCCGCGACAGCGACCCCAACGACCCGGACGCGATCCACGGGTCGGCATTCGAGCGGGTCACCGCGTTCCAGATCGGCTTCACCGACGGTGCGGGATCGTGCACCCGCATCGACGCCGCCGAGATCGAGTCCCGGCGCGCCGATCTGCCGCAGTTCTTCGACAGTTCCGACGACGGCGAACTTCCCGTGACCGAGGAGTCGGTGGAGGCGCTGATGGCCTCGTTCCGCCGGGTGTTCGATCTGCCGGAACAACCGGAGCTCGACCTGTCCGGCGCCGACCTCGGCTGTCCGGACGCGAAGGCCACGTCGCCGGTGTCGTACTGTCCCGCCACCAACACCATCGGGGTGGACGTCGACGAGCTGGCGGACCGCGGTACCCCGTTGCAGACCGGCGCCGGGGGGATCACGACCGACGTGCGGGGCGACTACGCCGCCTACGTGCTGCTCGCCTCCCGGTACGCCCTGGCCGTGCAGAACGCGGCCGGCCAGTCGCTCGTCGACCCCCAGACGGCGCTGCGGGCTGCCTGCCTCGCCGGCGTGATCAGCGCGGAACTGAGCCCCGACAGCACCGGCGCCCAGCCGGCCGAGGACATGGTGTGGTTGTCGCCGGGCGATCTGGACGAGGCGGTCTCCGGCCTGCTGACCGACGGCCTCGCCGCCAGCGACGTCAACGGCAACACCGTGCCGAGCGGATTCTCCCGGGTGGACGCGTTCCGCACCGGGGTTCTCGGCGGCGAGGCCGCCTGCTCGGGCCGCTACCACTGACCGACGCGCGGTGGCGGCCCGGGAAGCCGGACCGCCACCGCGGGTCGGGAACCGATCAGTACAGCGCCGACGCCAGCTTGCGGCGCGCGGTGACGACGAACGGCTCGGCGGGATCGAACAGCTCGAACAGCTCCAGCAGCCGCGTGCGGGCGGCGTTCCTCTCGTCGCCGGCGCTGCGGGCGACGAACCCGATCAGCCGGGTGAAGGCAGCCTCGGGCTGCTGGGCGAACAGTTCGGCGTCGGCCGCGACGAGCTGCGCCTCGAGGTCGGCCGGGGCGGCGTCGGCCGCGGCGATCGCGTCCTCGGGCACCGACTGAGCGCGGGCGAGGAACCGGACCTGCCGCAGCGCGGCCAGAGCGTCGGCATTGGCGGGCTCGGAGTTCAGGATCAGCTCGTACGCCGCCTCGGCACCGGCCAGGTCCCCTGCCTCGAGGGCCTGCTCGGCGGCGACGAACCGCGGATCCTCCTGCTCCTCGACGGGCTCGGCGCCGGGCGGGCCGGACAGCTTTCCGGCGACCGCGTCCTGGATGGCGGCGAGCCATTGCCGAAGCTGCGGTTCGGGCTGCACGCCCTGGAAGTCGGCGAGGGGCTGCCCGGCGGCGATCGCGACGACGGTCGGCACGGACTGCACACCGAACGCCTGCGCGATCCGCGGGTTGGCGTCCACGTCGACCTTCGCGAGGACCCAGCTGCCGCCGCCCTCGTGGGCCAGCTTCTCGAGGACCGGCGAGAGCTGCTTGCACGGGCCACACCAGGTGGCCCACAGGTCCACGATGACGGGGACCTGCATCGAGCGCTGCAGCACCTCGGCCTCGAAGGTGGCCTCGGTAACGTCGACGACGGGCGTGAAACCGGACTGGGGGCCGGTGCCGGAGCCGGGCTGCGACGGAGGTGGGGGCGCGGTAGACCGCTCCTTGAGGGGCGCGAGATCCACCGCGCCGGACATCGCCGCGGCGGTCGCGGCGGAACGTGCTGCAGGACGGGAACCTGGTCGAGTCACGCCGTCCAGTCTGTCACGTTCCGCGCGACAGGGGACAGCAGGTCAGGCGAGTGCGGGCGCGTCCACCGGACGCGCTTGCGCGGACAGTTCCGCGAGCCGGCCGGTGCGCACAGCCCACCATTCGAAGACGATCGTGCCGAACGGCGGGACGGACGAGATCAGGGCCAGGCCCGTGGTGACCAGGTTCCACTTCAGCGCCCGCGCGGTGAGGAGGGCGACGAGGACGAAGGCCACGAACACGCCGCCGTGCAGCGGGCCGAAGATCTTCACCCCGATCTCGTTGCCGTTCTCGGGCAGGTACTTGAACGCCATGCCGACGAGCAGGCCGGCCCAGGTGAAGGCCTCGAGGACGGCGACGAAGCGGAACCGCTTGGCCGGGGTGCTGAGATCGAAGAAGTTCGCCATGCACACCATTGTGCCGATCGGCTACGACGAGCTGTCGTTGCTGTGAGAGACGTCACCGCCCCCACGCGGTGCGCGGGGGCGGCGACGAGAGTATTGGACGCGGTCTACGCCTTGGGGACGCGGACGATGAGGGCGTCGCCCTGGCCGCCGCCGCCGCACAGGGCCGCGGCCCCGACACCGCCGCCGCGGCGGGCCAGTTCGAGCGCCAGGTGCAGCACGATCCGGGCCCCGGACATCCCCAGCGGGTGCCCCAGCGCGATGGCGCCGCCGTTGACGTTGATCCGGGCCGGGTCCAGCCCCAGCTCGCGGCCGGAGGCGATCCCGACCGCGGCGAACGCCTCGTTGATCTCCACCAGGTCCAGCCCGGCCGGGTCCAGGCCCTCCCGGGCGCAGGCCTTGGCGATCGCCCGGGCCGGCTGGGACTGCAGCGTCGAGTCCGGGCCGGCGACCACCCCGTGCGCGCCGATCTCGGCGAGCCAGGACAGACCCAACTGTTCGGCCCTGGCCCGGCTCATCACCACCACCGCGGCCGCCCCGTCGGAGATCTGCGAGGCCGACCCGGCGGTGACGGTGCCGTCCTTCGCGAACGCCGGCCGCAGCGCCGCCAGCGACTCGGCGGTGGTCTCCGGGCGGATGCCCTCGTCGGCGGTGACCACGACCGGCTCGCCGCGGCGCTGCGGGATCGACACCGGCACGATCTCCGCGTCGAACAGCCCGTCCTTCTGCGCGCGGGCCGCCCGCTGGTGGCTGGCGGCGGCGACGGCGTCCTGCTCGGCGCGGGAGACGAACCGGGTGCCGGTGTTGGCGGCCTCGGTGAGGTTGCCCATGGCCTGGTCGGTGAAGATGTCGTGCAGCCCGTCGAAGGCCATGTGGTCGCGCAGGGTCACATCGCCGTACTTGAACCCGGCCCGGGAGTGCTCGAGCAGGTGCGGGGCCTGGCTCATCGACTCCTGGCCGCCGGCGACGACGATGTCGAACTCGCCGGCGCGGATGAGCTGGTCGGCCAGCGCGATCGCGTCGATCCCGGACAGGCACACCTTGTTCACGGTCAGGGCGGGCACGTCCATCGGGATGCCGGCGGCCACCGCGGCCTGCCGGGCCGGGATCTGGCCGGCGCCGGCGGTGAGCACCTGACCCATGATCACGTACTCGACCTGCTCCGGGGCCACCCCGGCCTTGGCGAGGGCACCGGCGATGGCGACCCCGCCGAGGTCCGAACCGGAGAAGTCCTTCAGGGCGCCCTGCAGACGCCCCATCGGGGTCCGGGCTCCGGCAACGATGACAGAACTGGTCACGAGGATTTCCTCCGGTGGTGGGAGTGACGGCTTCCGCGCGGGCTCGAGGCCGGCAAGCCCATCCCGACGCATACTGATCTAACGTTAGCGCTACCGTCTTTATTCATGACTGAGACCTCCCCCACTCCGACTCCGCTCGCGGCGCTGACCTCCGGCCTCGTGACCGCCATCGACCACGTCGGCATCGCGGTCCCCGACCTGGACGCCGCCCTCACCTGGTACGCCGAGAACCTCGGGCTCGTCTCCACCCACGAGGAGGTCAACGAGGAGCAGGGCGTGCGCGAGGCGATGCTGTCGGTTCCCGGCTCGCCGGAGGGCGCGACCGCGATCCAGCTGCTCGCCCCGCTGAACGAGAACTCGACGATCGCGAAGTTTATCGACCGCAGCGGGCCCGGCCTGCAGCAGCTCGCCTACCGCGTCAGCGACCTCGATGCGGTGTCCGCCGAGCTCCGCGCGCGCGGCGTGCGCCTGCTGTACGACGCCCCGCGACGCGGCACCGCCGATTCCCGCATCAACTTCCTCCACCCCAAGGACGCCGGCGGCGTGCTCGTCGAGCTCGTCGAACCTGCTGCGCACGGATCGCACTGACCGCCCCCATCTCACCCGGCCGACTCGCCGGGTTCACACCGCCGCAGCATTAGCACAACGCGGCGGCACGCGCAGCTCCGGCCGCTTCGAGCAGGTAGATTGGCGCCATGGTCTTCGATCGCGATCGCACCCCAAGCCACCTGCCCTTCTCCATCGTGCGCAAGGGATTCGACCGCGACGAGGTGACCAACTACTTCGCCAGATTCGAGGCCGAGCTGCGCGTGACCGCCACGGACCGGGATGCGGCCGCCGCGCAGGCTCGCGACCTGGCTCGACAGCTCGAGAACGCCCGCAACGAGATCGACGAGCTGCGCAAGGACGTCGATCGGCTGTCGGTGCCGCCCACCACGGCCGAGGGCATGAGCGACCGCATCTCCCGCATGCTGCGCCTCGCCTCCGACGAGGCGTCCGAGCTGCGGGCACGGGCCGAGGCCGACGCAGCCGAGATGATCTCCCTGGCCGAGCAGGAAGGCATCCGGCTGCGCGGGGACTACGAAGCGATGATCGCCGAGCTCGCCGAGCGGCGTAAGGCATTCGAGACGGAGCACGCCCGCACGATGGCGGAGGCGCGTGCCCAGGCCGCGCGGATCATCGCCGCCGCCGAAGCGGAGCGCGATCGCCTGGCGGCGGAGGCGGAAGCCAAGCGGGACCGGGTCCAGCAGGACTTCGAGATCGCCATGAGCGAGCGCCGCAGCAAGGTCCTCGGCGCCCTCGACGAGCTCGAGCGCACCAGCAAGGCCGAGGCCGAGCAGCGTCTCGAGATCGCGTCCCGCGAAGCGGCACGCCGGCTCGAGATCGCCACCGAACAGTCCGAGCGGAAGATCGCCAACGCCCGCGATCTGACCGAGGAACTGCGGGTGCTGCGCGGCCGCATCCTCAGCCAGTTGGACGGGGTACGCGGTCAGCTCGAGGCCGTGCCGTCGATGCTCGCCGCCGTGACGCGCGAGGGCGAGCTGCTCGACCGCGACCGGGATGCGCTCACCACCGAGGGCGAGGCCGACGCGACCAAGGAGATCGCCACCGGGGAATCCGAGAAGGAACCGGCCACCAAGGAACTCCCGGCGGCCGGCGGCAAGCCGGAGGGCAGCGACGGCGAAGCCGGCTCGGCGAAGGAGGCACGGTCCGACGAGGAGGCACCGCCCACCGATCGCCTCGGCCGCTCACCTGCAGTGGCCAGCAAGGTCCGCAACTGACCCGACGGCTGAGCCGTCACTAGGACCCGACGGCTGAGCCGTCACTAGGACCACCGCCGGGTCGGTCCGCGGGTACCGCGGCCGGCCCAGCATCCGTTGTGCCAGTGTCGGCGTTCGTCGGCGCCCCCGATGTCGTCGGTGGGCCAGGCGACCACGTGGGGGGTTCCCGGCGCGATCTCGTGATCGCAGCCGGGGCACCGGTACGCCTTCGTTGCTCGCGACCCGGGGACGGTGCGCACGGTGTAGCGCTCGGACTCCGCGCCGGACGGCCCCCATTCGGTGCGGGAGGTGGCCCCGGAGAACGTCGACCCGCCGATATCGGGCCGGCGCCGGCGCTGCGATCGGGGAACGTTGCGGCGGGGCATATCAGAACAGCCGGAACTCGTTGCTCTCGGTGCCGCGCAGGGCGTCGTAGTCGAGCACGAGGCAGCGGATACCGCGATCGGTCGCAAGGGTCTTGGCCTGTGGCTTGATCTGTTGCGCCGCGAAGACACCGCTGACGGGCGCGAGCAACGGGTCCCGGTTGAGCAACTCGAGGTACCGGGTGAGCTGCTCGACACCGTCGATCTCGCCGCGTCGCTTGATCTCGACGGCCACCGTGCCGCCGTCCGCGTCCCGGCACAGCAGGTCCACCGGACCGATGGCCGTGGGGTATTCCCGGCGGACGAGGGTGTAGCCGGGGCCGAGGGTTTCGACGTGCTCAGCGAGCAGTTCCTGCAGATGCGCCTCGACACCGTCCTTGATCAGGCCCGGGTCCACACCCAGCTCGTGGCTCGAATCGTGCTCGATCTCGTCGATGGTGATCCGGAGTTGCTCACCCGTCTTGTTGGTCACCACCCACAGGGCGTGCGCCTCGTCTGCGGACTCCTCGACCAGCCAGCACGGCGGACTCATCCAGTTCAGCGGCTTGTAGGCACGGTCGTCGGCGTGCACACTGACCGATCCGTCGGCTTTGACCAAGAGCAGCCGACGCGCCATCGGCAGGTGTGCCGTCAGACGTCCGACGTAGTCGACTCGACAGCGGGCAATCACAAGGCGCACGTTGCCACCCTAGAGGATCGCTCCGGACTACTCTCGAACGACCATGCCTCGCACCCGCCGCACCTCGCCCCTCGGCTCGCCGCTGCTCGGCGCGCCCGCGGAATCCGTCCGGCGCCAACGTGTTCGCGTGCAGACATTGCTCACCCTGTTGCTGCTCGGCACGAACATCGCGGGGGCCGCGATCACGGCGTTGTTGATCAACGTCGTCGTCCCGGGCCCCTCGGTGCTGCGTCCGGAGTTCGTCGTCGTCACCGGCGTCATAGCACCCGTCTACGTCGGCGGGGCCATCCTCCTGGGAACGGCCTTCGGGACCCGGCTCGGCCTTGCACAACTGCGGTGGATCCTCGAGGACCGGGATCCCACCCCCGACGAACGACGTGCAACCATGCGGCTGCCGATGCGCCTCACCGCCCAGCAGGGTGCATTCTGGGCGCTGGGGCTGGTGCTGTTCGCGACCGCGTTCGGTGTAGTGGATCCGCGCACGATCCCGAAGGTCGCCCTCACCATCGCCCTCGCGGGCCTGACGGTCTGCGGCTTCGTCTATCTGTTCAGCGAATTCGCCCTGCGGCCGATCGCGGCCCGGGCCTTGGAGGCCGGGGCGACGCCGCGACGCCGACTCACCGGCACCAGCGGCCGCATCATGGTGGCCTGGGCGCTGGGCAGCGGCGTTCCCGTCGTCGGGCTGATGCTCGTGGCGGTCTTCAGCTTCGTCCGTCCCGTATCACCCGTCCGGTTCGCGGTGACGATCCTGACGATCGGCGGACTCGCCTTGTTGTTGGGGGCGTTGCTTATGCTCCTCACCGCCCGGACCAGCGTCGCGCCGATCGAGTCGGTGCGGTCCGGCATGGCCCGCATCGAGCGGGGCGACCTCGATGCCGAAGTGGTCGTCTACGACGGAACCGAACTGGGAGAACTGCAGGCGGGATTCAACCGCATGGCCGACGGCCTCCGCGAGCGCGAACGGATCCGCGACGTCTTCGGCCGGCACGTCGGGCAGGACGTCGCGCGGGCGGCGTTGGCGTCGTCGCCGCGCCTGGGCGGCGAGGAACGCCATGTCGCGGTGCTGTTCATCGATATCATCGGCTCGACGGCAATGGCGGCCGATCGGCCGCCCACCGAGGTCGTACATCTGCTCAACCGCTTCTTCGAAGTGGTGGTCGAGGAGGTGCACCGGGCCGGCGGGTTCGTCAACAAGTTCGAGGGCGATGCGGCACTGGCCATCTTCGGCGCTCCGGTCGCAATGGACGACGCGGCGGGCAGTGCGCTCGCGGCCGCCCGGGAGATGGCCCGCCGGTTGCGCACCGAGGTCCCCGAGTGCGAGGCGGGAATCGGGGTCACCGAGGGCCTCGCGGTGGCCGGAAACGTGGGCGCTCACGAGAGATTCGAGTACACGGTGATCGGCGATCCGGTGAACGAAGCGGCTCGGCTGTCGGACGTGGCCAAGACGTTCCCCGGCCACGTGGTGGCGTCGGCCCGGGCGGTAGAGGTGGCCGCGGAAGCGGAGCGCATCCGATGGTCGCTGAAAGGTGAAGTCACCCTGCGCGGGCGGTCGGAGGTCACCCGCCTTGCGGTCCCGGTGGACTGATCCCGACGAAGGACCGACGGGTTCGGCTGCGCCCCACAGGGAACGCGGAAATGCCGGAAGCCCCCCAACGAGGTTGGGGGGCTTCCGGTAACGGGTGTTCGGCGGTGTCCTACTCTCCCACACCCTGTCGGGTGCAGTACCATCGGCGCTGGAGGGCTTAGCTTCCGGGTTCGGAATGGGACCGGGCGTTTCCCCTCCGCTATGGCCGCCGTAACTCTGTGAAACGACCCACGCACGCTGTTCGCGTGGGTCGGGGGCCGCAGGCCCACCCATTCTTTGGGGGGCAGCGTTTACTCCGACTCCTCGCGCAGCGAGTGTGAGTGTGTTGTTTCAGATACCGCACAGTGGACGCGTAGCTTCTTTGTGGTAAGTCCTCGGCCTATTAGTACCGGTCACCTGCATGCGTTACCGCACTTCCAGTTCCGGCCTATCAACCCGGTGGTCTGCCGGGGGCCTTACCCCCTCGAGGGGGTGAGAAACCTCATCTTGGAACAGGCTTCCCGCTTAGATGCTTTCAGCGGTTATCCCTTCCGAACGTAGCCAACCAGCCGTGCCCCTGGCGGGACAACTGGCACACCAGAGGTTCGTCCGTCCCGGTCCTCTCGTACTAGGGACAGCCTTCCTCAAGTTTCTAACGCGCGCGGCGGATAGAGACCGAACTGTCTCACGACGTTCTAAACCCAGCTCGCGTGCCGCTTTAATGGGCGAACAGCCCAACCCTTGGGACCTACTCCAGCCCCAGGATGCGACGAGCCGACATCGAGGTGCCAAACCATCCCGTCGATATGGACTCTTGGGGAAGATCAGCCTGTTATCCCCGGGGTACCTTTTATCCGTTGAGCGACACCGCTTCCACATGCCGGTGCCGGATCACTAGTCCCGACTTTCGTCCCTGCTCGACCTGTCGGTCTCACAGTCAAGCTCCCTTGTGCACTTGCACTCGACACCTGATTGCCAACCAGGCTGAGGGAACCTTTGGGCGCCTCCGTTACATTTTGGGAGGCAACCGCCCCAGTTAAACTACCCACCAGGCACTGTCCCTGAACCCGATCAGGGTCCGAGGTTAGAGGTCCAATACGATCAGAGTGGTATTTCAACAACGACTCCACCCACACTGGCGTGCGGGCTTCCCAGTCTCCCACCTATCCTACACAAACCGAACCGAACACCAATACCAAGCTGTAGTGAAGGTCCCGGGGTCTTTTCGTCCTGCCGCGCGTAACGAGCATCTTTACTCGTAGTGCAATTTCGCCGAGTCTGTGGTTGAGACAGCAGAGAAGTCGTTACGCCATTCGTGCAGGTCGGAACTTACCCGACAAGGAATTTCGCTACCTTAGGATGGTTATAGTTACCACCGCCGTTTACTGGGGCTTAAATTCTCAGCTTCGCGGAGTGAACTCCGCTGACCGGTCCTCTTAACCTTCCAGCACCGGGCAGGCGTCAGTCCGTATACCTCGTCTTACGACTTCGCACGGACCTGTGTTTTTAGTAAACAGTCGCTTCTCTCTGGTCTCTGCGACCACCCCCGGCTCACGGAGCAAGTCCGGTCACCGGGACTGGTCCCCCTTCTCCCGAAGTTACGGGGGCATTTTGCCGAGTTCCTTAACCACAGTTCTCTCGATCGCCTCGGTATTCTCTACCTGACCACCTGTGTCGGTTTGGGGTACGGGCCGTGTGAAAGCTCGCTAGAGGCTTTTCTCGGCAGCATAGGATCATGGAATTCGCCTCATTCGGCTACGCATCACCTCTCAGGCTGTGTGCGACACGGATTTGCCTGTGTCACGCCCTACGGGCTTACACCGGTACAACCACTGACCGGCCCCACTACCTTCCTGCGTCACCCCATCGCTTGGCTACTACCACCGAAGGTCCCGTGCAGCAGGCTCTCGGCTCCCGAAGGAACTCGATCACCCTTTGGACGGTTAGTACCGATGATTCACCAGGGGCGCGTTCACACGGGTACGGGAATATCAACCCGTTGTCCATCGACTACGCCTGTCGGCCTCGCCTTAGGTCCCGACTCACCCTGGGCGGATTAACCTGGCCCAGGAACCCTTGGTCATTCGGCGGACGAGTTTCTCACTCGTCTTTCGCTACTCATGCCTGCATTCTCACTCGCGCAGCCTCCACACCTGGATCACTCCGGCGCTTCCCCGGCTGCACGACGCTCCCCTACCCACCCGCACCACTGCCGGACGATCCGTGGACCCTCCGGGGTGTTGTGCGAGTGCCGCGGCTTCGGCGGTGTACTTGAGCCCCGCTACATTGTCGGCGCAGAACCACTTGACCAGTGAGCTATTACGCACTCTTTCAAGGGTGGCTGCTTCTAAGCCAACCTCCTGGTTGTCTCAGCGATCCCACATCCTTTTCCACTTAGTACACGCTTAGGGGCCTTAGCCGGCGATCTGGGCTGTTTCCCTCTCGACTACGAAGCTTATCCCCCGCAGTCTCACTGCCGCGCTCTCACTCACCGGCATTCGGAGTTTGGCTGATTTCGGTAAGCTTGTGGGCCCCCTAGACCATCCAGTAGCTCTACCTCCGGTGAGAAACACGCGACGCTGCACCTAAATGCATTTCGGGGAGAACCAGCTATCACGGAGTTTGATTGGCCTTTCACCCCTACCCACAGCTCATCCCCTCAGTTTTCAACCTAAGTGGGTTCGGGCCTCCACGACGTCTTACCGTCGCTTCACCCTGGCCATGGGTAGATCACTCCGCTTCGGGTCTAGAACATGCCACTACAGACGCCCTGTTCGGACTCGCTTTCGCTACGACTACCCCACACGGGTTAACCTCGCGACATGCCACTAACTCGCAGGCTCATTCTTCAAAAGGCACGCCGTCACCCCCAGCAGACCAAACTGCTCGAAGGCTCCGACGGATTGTAAGCGCACGGTTTCAGGTACTATTTCACTCCCCTCCCGGGGTACTTTTCACCTTTCCCTCACGGTACTAGTCCGCTATCGGTCACCAGGGAGTATTCAGGCTTATCGGGTGGTCCCGACGGATTCACAGCAGATTTCACGGGCCCGCTGCTACTCGGGTACCCTCCACGAGAGCCGGCATGTTTTCGTCTACGGGATTCTCACCCTCTACGACAGGCCGTTCCAGACCATTTCGACTAACACACCGGTTTCTTACTCTCGCCCACCATGACAGTGATGGGAAGAAGGGCCCCACGACCCCACGAGTGCAACGCCTGCCAGCTCTCACACACCCGCGGTTTAGCCTCTTCCGTTTTCGCTCGCCACTACTCACGGAATCACATGTTGTTTTCTCTTCCTGTGGGTACTGAGATGTTTCACTTCCCCACGTTCCCTCCACACGCCCTATATATTCAGGCGCGGGTAACACGACATCACTCGTGCTGGGTTTCCCCATTCGGAAATCCTCGGATCACAGCTCGGTTGACAGCTCCCCGAGGCATATCGCAGCCTCCCACGTCCTTCATCGGCTCCTGGTGCCAAGGCATCCACCGTACGCTCATAAACACTTACAACAAAGATGCTCGCGTCCACTGTGCAGTTCTCAAACAACACACAACAACCGGTACCGGAAGAAGAAACAACCCCTTCGTTCCCGATCATCGTCGCTGACAAAACACTCGCGTGTTCTCTCAGGACCCAACAGTGCACCGATATAACCACCGCAGAAGGACACTCGGGTCCTTCCCGCGCGGTGATGACTGTCAGCGTTCCACCCATGAGCACCACCGGATTACGTGTGAATCCGAAATGGCTCTGCCTCGCTCCCCCGGCACCTGTGTGCTGGTCCGAGCAAGGAGTTGCTCCTTAGAAAGGAGGTGATCCAGCCGCACCTTCCGGTACGGCTACCTTGTTACGACTTCGTCCCAATCGCCGATCCCACCTTCGACGGCTCCCTCCCACGAGGGGTTAGGCCACCGGCTTCGGGTGTTACCGACTTTCATGACGTGACGGGCGGTGTGTACAAGGCCCGGGAACGTATTCACCGCAGCGTTGCTGATCTGCGATTACTAGCGACTCCGACTTCACGGGGTCGAGTTGCAGACCCCGATCCGAACTGAGACCGGCTTTAAGGGATTCGCTCCACCTCGCGGTATCGCAGCCCTCTGTACCGGCCATTGTAGCATGTGTGAAGCCCTGGACATAAGGGGCATGATGACTTGACGTCGTCCCCACCTTCCTCCGAGTTGACCCCGGCAGTCTCCTGCGAGTCCCCAACCGAATTGCTGGCAACACAGGACAAGGGTTGCGCTCGTTGCGGGACTTAACCCAACATCTCACGACACGAGCTGACGACAGCCATGCACCACCTGTACACCGACCACAAGGGAAACCCCATCTCTGGGGCGGTCCGGTGTATGTCAAACCCAGGTAAGGTTCTTCGCGTTGCATCGAATTAATCCACATGCTCCGCCGCTTGTGCGGGCCCCCGTCAATTCCTTTGAGTTTTAGCCTTGCGGCCGTACTCCCCAGGCGGGGCGCTTAATGCGTTAGCTACGGCACGGATCCCGTGGAAGGAAACCCACACCTAGCGCCCACCGTTTACGGCGTGGACTACCAGGGTATCTAATCCTGTTCGCTACCCACGCTTTCGCTCCTCAGCGTCAGTTACTGCCCAGAGACCCGCCTTCGCCACCGGTGTTCCTCCTGATATCTGCGCATTTCACCGCTACACCAGGAATTCCAGTCTCCCCTGCAGTACTCAAGTCTGCCCGTATCGCCTGCAAGCCCGCAGTTGAGCTGCGGGTTTTCACAGACGACGCGACAAACCGCCTACGAGCTCTTTACGCCCAGTAATTCCGGACAACGCTCGCACCCTACGTATTACCGCGGCTGCTGGCACGTAGTTGGCCGGTGCTTCTTCTGTACCTACCGTCACTCGCGCTTCGTCGGTACTGAAAGAGGTTTACAACCCGAAGGCCGTCATCCCTCACGCGGCGTCGCTGCATCAGGCTTGCGCCCATTGTGCAATATTCCCCACTGCTGCCTCCCGTAGGAGTCTGGGCCGTGTCTCAGTCCCAGTGTGGCCGGTCGCCCTCTCAGGCCGGCTACCCGTCGTCGCCTTGGTGGGCCGTTACCCCACCAACAAGCTGATAGGCCGCGGGCCCATCCTGCACCGGAAAACCTTTCCACCCCGGAACATGCATCCCGAGGTCCTATCCGGTATTAGACCCAGTTTCCCAGGCTTATCCCGAAGTGCAGGGCAGATCACCCACGTGTTACTCACCCGTTCGCCACTAATCCACCCAGCAAGCTGGGCTTCATCGTTCGACTTGCATGTGTTAAGCACGCCGCCAGCGTTCGTCCTGAGCCAGGATCAAACTCTCCGTTGAAGACTCACAATCAAACCCCGAAGGGCCGATCAGTCATAGACATCGAGCCAAATCACCAGCAAAAAACTCAAACCAGCAAAAAACACTGACCACCACAGACGGAAGAATGCGGCAGCCAGCAACGATCATCTCACGACACCTCATCGGCTTGACACCATGGTCGGCGTCTGATCTGATCGCACCAAACAAAATATTTGGCACTGACATTCATCGGCACACTGTTGAGTTCTCAAAGAACACGCGCACACCATCGCTACGCACTTTTCAGTGCTTCACTCCGGGGCAACCGTTCCAGCCTAACATCGGGGGCTTTCGGAATCAAAATCCGCGGCCGATCCGATCTCAGGAGCGATTGGAAACCCTACCAGAAGGTTTTCAATCGGGTTAATCAGGCGCCTTCGTCCAACCTCGTTTTCCCGGGCCCCTGCGGGCCGGGTCGGTGTCCGTGTCGCTCTGACCTGGAATAAGTTACGTGAGGAACAAGCGTGCGCCAAATCCGCTGGTCAAGCTCCGATGCGGCACTGTTTTCCCAGTTCGCGGGCCGCCCCCAGCCCCGCCTCCGCGCTGTCACTCCACCGTGATGCGCGGCACATTCGGACGAGCCATGTCGTCCACCCGCCCGTTTGAGCCCGAAATGACTGAGGCACAGCCGATTTCGGCGCTCCGCATCAGGAGTCGGAGTTGACCCGCTCGATGACGCCACCGAGCTCCTCGATGATCTCCACGAATCTCGGGTAGCCGCGGTCGATGTGGTAGACGTCGTGCACCTCGGTGACGCCGTCCGCACACAGCCCGGCCAGGACCAGTCCGGCACCGGCACGGATGTCCGACGACCACACCGGCGCACTCGACAGCTCCTCGACACCGCGGACCACGGCATGGTGCCCGTCGGTGCGCGCATCGGCGCCGAGCCGGATCATCTCCTCGACGAACCGGAACCGCGCCTCGAAGACGTTCTCCGTGATCATCGACGTGCCGTCGGCGACCGCCGCGAGCCCGATCGCCATGGGCTGCAGGTCGGTCGGGAAGCCGGGATACGGCAGGGTCGCGAAGTTGACCGCCCGGGGACGGTCGTGCTGAACAACCCGGAAGCCGTCCACCTCGGGCGTCACCTCCGCGCCGGCGGCACGGAGCTTGTCGAGGACGAGGCTCAGGTGCTTCGGGTTGACGCCGCGCACGCGGACGTCGCCGCGTGTCATCGCCGCCGCGATCCCCCACGTCGCCGCGACGATGCGATCCCCGATGACGCGGTGGGTGGTGGGTTCGAGCCGGGGGACGCCCATGATCGTCAGCGTCGAGGTGCCGGCCCCGGAGATGCGGGCACCCATCTGGACCAGCATGGTGCACAGGTCGACGATCTCCGGCTCCCGAGCCGCGTTGTCGATCGTGGTCTCTCCGCTCGCGAGAACGGCGGCCATCAGGATGTTCTCGGTGGCCCCCACCGACGGAAAGGCCAGGCGGATCGCGTTGCCGTGCAGGTCGTCGGCCTCGGCCACCACACAGCCGTGCTCGATCGTGCTGTGCGCCCCCAGCAGGCGGAGCCCCGTCTGGTGCATATCGAGCGGCCGTGAGCCGATCGCATCGCCGCCCGGCAGCGCGACGACGGCCTTGCGGCACCGAGCCACCAGCGGTCCGAGGACACACACCGACGCACGGAATTGCCGGACAGCGGCGAAATCTGCCTGGTACTTCGGCTGTGCGGGGGTCGTGATGCGTACCTCGTCACCCTCGAGCTCCACGTCGCATCCGAGTCCGCGGAGAACCTCGGCCATCAGCGGCACGTCGAGGATGTCCGGGCAGTTGGTGATGACGCTCGTCCCCTCTGCCAACAGGGCGGCTGCCATCAGCTTGAGCACGCTGTTCTTGGCGCCCCCGACGACTACCTCACCGACAAGCCGGTTACCACCGGAGACAAGAAAGCGATCACTCACAACGCCACAGCCTATCGACCACACTGCGGGAATACGGGAGCGGTACCGTGACCTGCATGGCTGTCCATCTCACACGGATCTACACCCGCACCGGCGACGACGGTACGACGGGCCTCAGCGACTTCTCCCGGGTGTCGAAGAACGACCCGAGGCTGATCGCCTACGCGGACTGCGACGAGACGAATGCGGCGCTCGGCGTGGCGCTGGCTGTGGGCGACGTACCGGAACGGATGGTGCCGGTCCTGCGCCAGATCCAGAACGACCTGTTCGACGCCGGAGCCGACCTGTCGACGCCGGTGGTGCCGGAGCCGAAGTATCCGCCGCTGCGGATCACGCAGGGGTATATCGATCGGCTCGAGCGCTGGTGCGACGAGTTCAACGAGGAACTGGCGCCGCTCGATTCCTTCATTCTCCCCGGCGGCACCGCGCTGGCGGCCCTGCTGCACACGGCCCGGACGGTGGCACGGCGGGCGGAGCGCTCCGCCTGGGCGGCGGTAGCCGCCCACCCGGACGACACGAATGTGCTGCCGGCGAAGTACCTCAACCGGCTGTCGGATCTGCTCTTCATCCTCGGTCGCGTCGCGAACCCGGATGGTGACGTGCTCTGGAAGCCGGGCGCGGGCGCGTGAGGACCCGGTCGGCCGGACCTCAGTTCGGCCGACCGCGCAGGGATCGGTCCGAGGGCCGGGATTCGAGCCAGGACAGGAAGGCGGTGAGCGCACCGCTGTCGAGGGCGATCTCGAAGTTGTTTGCGCCGTCCTGGATTTCGAGGATCACGATGTCCTCGGTCATGATGTCGTGCTCACTGCCCTCGGGCGCGCGACGGCTGCGCACCTCGACTCCCTGCCGGGCGAGGCGCGAGTCCGGGCCCGGGCGCAGGCTGGAGAGCTTGTAGAAGACGAGCGTGCGCTCGCCGTAACGGATGACGCCGTGCCGCCACCCGGCGCCGGCGCCGTTGGGCAGGCGCCGCAGGATCGCGGCGGTGCCGCCGCCCCGCAGGGTGACGAGGCGATAGAGAAAAGCCGCGACGGCAGCCGCGAGCAGTATCACCAGAACGATGAGAACAATCATTCCAACTGACACTGCTCGTCGGCTCCGTCGCGGCTTCTCGTGTCCGGTCAGGCCCGCTCGACAGCCCGGAGCCGGCCCCGCGCCGCGGCGATCTCGGCCTCGTCCCGGCTTTCGCTCAGCACGGCGCGCGCGGACTCGACGTCGATGTTCTCCGTCAGCTCCGCGGCCTCGGCGAGGATCGTCACCGTCGTGGCGGTCACCGAGAGGAAGCCGCCGTGCACGGCCGCGACGACGCGCTCGCCGTCGCCGGTCGTGATGGAGACGACGCCGCCCTCCACGAGCTGGCCCAGGACCGGCTCGTGGCCCGGCATGACACCGATCTCGCCCTCGGTCGTCTGGGCGCTGACCAGCCGGGCGGTGCCCGACCACAGGCGCTCCTCGACGGCAACGAGGTCCACGGTCATTTCAGCCATCGCGGACTACTTCCCGGCGATCTTCTTGGCAGCGGCCTCGACGTCGTCGAGTCCACCGCAGCTGTTGAACGCCTGCTCGGGCAGGTGGTCGAACTCACCCTTGGTGACGCGGTCGAATGCCTCGATGGTGTCGCGCAGCGGCACCACGGAGCCGGGCTCGCCGGTGAACTTCTCGGCCACGATGAAGTTCTGGCCGAGGAACTTCTGCAGACGACGGGCGCGGCCGACGAGGACCTTGTCCTCCTCGGAGAGCTCGTCCATACCGAGGATGGCGATGATGTCCTGCAGCTCCTTGTACTTCTGCAGGATCCGCTTCACCTCGTTGGCGACGCGGAAGTGCTCGGCACCGACGATGCCGGGCTCGAGGATGCGCGAGGTCGACGTCAGCGGATCCACAGCGGGGTAGATACCCATCTGCGAGATCGGACGCGAGAGCTCGGTGGTCGCATCGAGGTGCGCGAACGTCGTGGCCGGCGCCGGGTCGGTGTAGTCGTCGGCGGGGACGTAGATCGCCTGCAGCGAGGTGATCGAGCGGCCACGGGTCGAGGTGATCCGCTCCTGGAGCTCACCCATCTCGTCGGCCAGCGTCGGCTGGTAACCGACGGCCGACGGCATACGACCGAGCAGGGTCGACACCTCGGAACCGGCCTGGGTGAACCGGAAGATGTTGTCGATGAACAGCAGCACGTCCTGGCCCTGAATATCGCGGAAGTACTCCGCCATGGTCAGCGCGGACAGGGCGACGCGCATACGCGTTCCCGGCGGCTCGTCCATCTGGCCGAAGACGAGGGCGGTGTCCTGGAGGACGCCCATCTCCTCCATCTCGAGGTGGAGGTCGGTGCCCTCACGGGTGCGCTCGCCGACGCCGGCGAACACCGACGTGCCGGAGAACTCACGCGCGATACGGGTGATCATCTCCTGGATCAGAACGGTCTTGCCGACACCGGCACCACCGAACAGACCGATCTTGCCGCCCTTGACGTACGGGGTCAGCAGGTCGATGACCTTGATGCCGGTCTCGAGGATCTCGGTCTTGCCCTCGAGCTGGTCGAAGGCCGGCGGCTTGCGGTGGATGCCCCACTGCTCGCCATCGCGCCCGGTGCCCGGGGCGTCGAGGCAGTCACCGAGGGCGTTGAACACGTGGCCCTTGACGACGTCGCCGACCGGCACGGAGATCGGACGGCCCGTGTCGACGACCGTGGTGCCGCGCACCAGGCCGTCGGTGGGCTGCATGGAGATCGTGCGCACCAGGTTGTCACCCAGGTGCTGCGCGACCTCGAAGGTCAGGGTCTTCGCCACGGACGGCAGAGTGACCTCTGCGTGCAGGGCGTTGAACAGAGCGGGAACGGCACCACGCGGGAACTCGACGTCCACGACGGGGCCGATGACCCGAACGACGCGGCCGGCGGTGGCCGAGGCCGCCCCCGCCCCGTAGTTATCGGTTACTGCTGCGGTCATGTGCTTAGTCACTTCCTGCACTCGAGGCGAGCGCGTTGGCACCGCCGACGATCTCGCTGATTTCCTGGGTGATCTGCGCCTGGCGGGCCTGGTTGGCCTGACGGCTGAGGGTGTTCACCAGTTCCGTGGCATTGTCGGTGGCCGCCTTCATGGCGGTACGCCGAGCAGCCGACTCCGATGCCGCGGCATCGAGCAGCGACGCGAAGATGCGGGTGCTGATGTACTTCGGCAGCAGCGCCGCGAGCAGCGTCGAGGCCTCCGGCTCGAAGTTGTAGCCGGGCCGGGGCCCGCCGTTGCTGCCGACGTGCCGGCCGTCGGTGAGCATGTCCTCGCCGAGGTCGATCTCGTCCTCGGTGACGGTCACCTCGAGCGGCGCCATCCGGCGCACCTCGGGGGTCTGGGTCAGCATCGAGACGAAGCGGGTGTAGACGATGTGCAGTTCGTCGACGCCCTCGATCGTGCCCTCACCGTTCGGCGCGGGCACCTCGTTGCCGGACCCGGCCATGAACAGTTCCACCAGGTGACGACTCGCCTTGGCCGCATCCGTGTAGCGCGGCTCCTGCGAGAAGCCGGTCCACGCCCCCGCAACCTGCCGGCCGCGGAAGGTGTAGTAGCTCAGGCCCTTGGCACCGAGCACGTAGAACACCGGCTCCTTGCCCTCGCTGACCAGCAGCTGCCGCAGCTCCTCGGCCTCCTTGAGGACGTTGGCGTTGTAGCCGCCGGCCATGCCACGGTCACTGGTGACAACCAGGACTGCGGCACGCCTCGGGTTGGGCCGTTCGTTGAGCAGGGGGTGATCCAGCGACGCGGACGCGCTCGCCAGTTCGGAGAGCACCTTGGTGATCTCCTCGGCGTACGGCTTGGACGCTGCCACTCGGGCCTGAGCCTTCGTGATCCGCGACGTCGCGATCAGCTCCTGCGCCTTGGTGATCTTCTTGGTCGAGTTGACCGACTTGATCCGCGAGCGGAGCTCGCGCAGGCTTGCCATTCGTCGATCACACTCCCTTCACAGGACGCTGGGTCATGGTCTCCACGCTCACTTGCGAACAGTGGTGCGCTTGACGGAAACCTGCTCCTGCTCGACCTCGTCGGCGCCCAGGGCCTCGGCCTCGGCCTCGTTCACGACGCGGGTTCCGTCGGAGGCGATGAAGCCCTCCTTGAACTTGTTGGTCGCGGCGAGCAGCGCGGACGCGGAGTCGTCGGTCAGCGCCTTGCCGCCGGCGATCTGCTCGTAGACGCCCGAGGCGCTGTGGTGCAGGTCCTCGAGCAGCTCGGCCTCGAAGCGGCGCACGTCGCCGACGGGAACCGAGTCGTAGACGCCCTCACCCGCGAGGTAGATCGACACGATCTGGTCCTCGACGGCGACCGGGGAGTACTGGTCCTGCTTGAGGAGCTCGACCAGACGCTGGCCACGCTCGAGCTGCGCCTTCGAGGCCGCGTCGAGGTCGGAGGCGAAGGCGGCGAAGGCCTCGAGCTCACGGAACTGCGCGAGCTCCAGACGCAGCGAGCCGGACACCTTCTTCATGCCCTTGGTCTGCGCGGCGCCACCGACTCGGGACACCGAGATACCGACGTTGATGGCGGGGCGGATGCCCTTGTTGAACAGGTCGGACTCGAGGAAGACCTGGCCGTCGGTGATGGAGATGACGTTGGTCGGGATGTAGGCCGAGACGTCGTTGGCCTTGGTCTCGATGATCGGCAGGGCCGTCAGCGAACCGCCACCGAGCTCGTCGGACAGCTTGGCCGAGCGCTCCAGCAGACGGGAGTGCAGGTAGAACACGTCGCCCGGGTAGGCCTCACGTCCCGGCGGGCGGCGCAGCAGCAGGGAGATCGCGCGGTACGCCTCGGCCTGCTTGGTCAGGTCGTCGAACACGATGAGCACGTGCTTGCCCTGGTACATCCAGTGCTGGCCGATGGCCGAGCCGGTGTAGGGGGCGAGCCACTTGAAGCCGGCGGAGTCGGAGGCGGGGGCCGCGACGATGGTGGTGTACTCCATCGCGCCGTGCTCCTCGAGGGCGGCCTTGACGCCCGCGATGGTGGAGCCCTTCTGGCCGATCGCGACGTAGATGCAGCGGACCTGCTGCTTCGGGTCGCCGGAGGCCCAGTTGGCCTTCTGGTTCAGGATCGCGTCGACGCAGACGGCGGTCTTGCCCGTCTTGCGGTCGCCGATGACCAGCTGGCGCTGGCCGCGGCCGATCGGGGTCATCGCGTCGATGGCCTTGATGCCGGTCTGCAGCGGCTCCTCGACCGGCTGGCGCTGCAGCACGGTCGCGGCCTGCAGCTCGAGGGCCCGGTTCTCGGTCGCCTCGATGTCGCCGAGGCCGTCGATCGGCTGGCCCAGGGGGTTCACGACGCGGCCGAGGTAGCCGTCGCCGACCGGCACCGACAGAACGTCGCCGGTCCGCTTGACTTCCTGGCCCTCTTCGAGGTCCTGGTAGTCGCCGAGGATGACGGCACCGATCTCGGTGGCGTCGAGGTTCAGGGCCACGCCCAGCACACCGCCGGGGAACTCCAGCAGCTCGTTGGCCATCGCCGACGGCAGACCGCTGATGTGCGCGATGCCGTCACTGGTGTCGGCGACCACGCCGACCTCCTCGCGGGAGGCCTCCGGGGAGTAGCTCGCGGTGTAGTTGTCGATCGCGCTACGGATCTCGTCGGAGGAGATCGTCAGCTCCGCCATGTTCTTCCTGCTCTCGGTATCTGGTCTTCGAAAAGATCGCTATGTGTGTGTGTTCGGTAGTGGACTACGTGAGGCTCTTGCGCACTGCGGCGAGTCGACCCGCGGCGGTGCCGTCGATGACCTCGTCGCCCACCCGGACGACCAATCCACTGAGAAGCTCGGGAACCACCTCGACGTGCACCGTGACCGGTTTCCCGTACGTTCTGGTCAGGATACCGGTGAGCCGTTCGGCCTGCGCCGCGCTGAGAGGTGCCGCGCTGCGCACGTGGGCGACGGCGCGGTCCCGCTGGGTGGCGGCGAGGTTCGACAGTGCGTCGAACGCGTCGGCCGGGGCCTTGTCCTTCAGCCGTCCGACGGCCTGCACGGCCAGGGCCTCGGTGATCGCCGTGGACTTGCCGTAGAGCAGACGCGAGAGGAACTCCCGCTTGGCCGCCAGCGGCTTGGTGCGATCGGAGAGGGCCTGTTCGAGTTCGGCGTTGCCGGCCACGATGCGACCGAGCCGGAACAGCTCGTCCTCGACGGTGTCGAGCTGGTTCTGGTCCGCCGCCGCCGACAGGAGGGCTTCGCGGCCCAGCTGAACGAGGGAGTTGGTCAGGTCGGACTGGGTCGACCAGTCCTGCCCGGCCGCCGCCTTCAGGGTCGCGAGGGTGACGGGCGAGACCTTGCTCCCGAAGACCCGCTCGGCCAGTGCCTGCCGACCGGCTGCCGGGGCCGAGGCGTCGGCCAGCGCACTCCGCAGGGTGCGCTGATCGTCGAGCACCTCGACCACCGAGAACAGCTCGGAGCCGGCCTGCGCCGCAGCTGCAGTTGCGGCACCCGCGGCAGCGGATGCGGTGCTCGACGCCAACGCGCCCTGCAGCGCGGAACGCGTCTGAGCGAGTGCCTCACGGCTTGCTGCGTACATGGTGCTCACTTTCGGGATGCAGAGTCAGCGCTGAGGGAGTCGAGCTCGCTGAGGAAGCGGTCGATCGAGCCGGCACGCTTGACGTCGTCGGAGAGGGACTCCCCGATGACCTTCTCGGCCAGATCCACGGCGGTGCGTCCGAGATCGCCGCGCAGCTCGGTCACGATCTGCTGGCGCTGGGCCTGCAGCTGGTTGTGACCGGCAGCGACGATGCGGTCGCTCTCCTCCTGGGCCTGGGCCTTCATGTCCGCGATGATCTGCTGGCCCTGGGCACGGGCCTCCTCGCGGATCTGCGCCGCCTCGGTGCGGGCCTCGGCGAGCTGCGCGCGGTACTGCTCGAGCGCGGCCTTTGCCTCGGCCTGAGCTTCCTCGGCCTTCTTGATGCCGCCTTCGATCAGCTCCGAACGCTCGTCGAGCACCTTCTGGAACAGCGGAAGCACGTACTTCCAGAAGACGAGCCCGACGATGATCAGGGCGACCAGCGACCAGACGATGTCATACGTCGCGGGGAGCAGAGGATTTTGGTCCTCCGCCTCCGCCGCGAGCAACAGGATGCTGTCAGCCATGGTCGTCAGATCAGAAGATGAAGCCGGCGACGATACCGATCAGCGCCAGGGCCTCGGTGAACGCGATACCGAGGAACATGGTGGTGCGCAGCTGGCCGGCCATCTCGGGCTGGCGGGCCATGCCCTCGATCGCCTTGCCGACGACGATGCCGATGCCGATGCCGGGGCCGATGGCCGCGAGGCCGTAGCCGACCGCACCGAGACCGCTGATGGTGCTCTCCGTCTGGGCGAGGACGTCAACTGCCTGAAGCGCAACGCTCATTGGTGTTCCATTCCCTTTCTTGTGGCTCGGCCCCGGGGATCGGCAACCGAGTCAGTCTGTGTGTTGTGTGGGTAGTGCCGGTCGGCGCGCTAGTGCTCTTCGGCGTGCAGCGCCAGGTCGATGTACACCGCCGTCAACAGCGAGAAGATGTACGCCTGCAGGACGATCACCAGCAGCTCGAAGAAGGTGAACGCGACGCCACCGATCAGCGAGCCGATGCCGAAGATCTTCATCGCGCCTTCGGAGCTGAAGAAGAAGAACTGGGTTGCGCTGAAGAACAGCACCAGCATGATGTGGCCGGCCAGCATGTTCGCCATGAGACGGATGGTGAGCGTGAACGGGCGCAGCAGGAACGTCGAGATGAACTCGATCGGGATGACCAGCACGTGCAGCGCGGGGGGCAGGTTCGGGACGACGATGCTGCTCTTGACGTAGCGGAAGAACCCGTACTTCTTGATGCCCACGTAGTTGAAGACGACGTAGGCCAGCGCGGCCAGCACGATCGGCATACCGATGCGCGCGTTCGACGAGATGTTCAGGAACGGGATGACCGACGTCAGGTTGAGACCGACCACGAGGAAGAAAATGGTCACGAGCACCGGAAGGAATCGGCGGCCCTGCTGCTTGCCGAGGATGTCCTCGGCGATGTTGATCCGCACGAAGTCGATCATGATCTCGGCGACGTTCTGCACACCGCGGGGCACAATCTTCGGGCTGCGCATCGCGAGCGCGAAGAACAGCGCCACGAGCACGGCCACGACGACGCGGATGAGCATCAGGCGGTCCATTTCGAAGGGGGTGCCTTCGAACAGAACTGCTGGGGGGAAGAAATCGGCTAGTGACGGCGCGTGGAATTCTCCGGCAGCCAAGGTGGTGACGCTCAGCGCTCTCTCCCGTAGTCGGCCGCAGGCATTGCCGTCTGCGGTTCGATCGGACATTGACGATCCAACAAGTCGACCAGGTCGGCTCGCGTATTCGCCAGCTGCTGTCGGCTCCCGATCGGGGCCAGCGTCTGTCGGTGTCGGCGACTCTCGTCGACTCGGCGGCCATTCGAACACGACCGCCTGCGAGGGCACAACCGCACTCGACTCCTCCGGAATCGCAGGCAGTCGCACTCGCTTGGGACGACCTTATCAACACTTCTACGACGTTGTGTAGGCGGGTGCCCGTACCGCCAGGTCATTGACAACGGCGGTACTACCGCTCGTCGTTGTTCCCCTGCTCAGCGCTACCGGCAGGCTCCACGTACAGCGCCCGCTGCGACAGCACACCGTAGGTCTCGGCCCCCAGGACGATGAGCAGCGCGAAGACGATGGTGAGCACCAGCGCACCCTTGTCGTAGAAATCGAGCGGCTTGAGCAGCATCATCACCACGATCGCGAGGATCAACTTGAGCAGCCAGGTGCCCAGCAGCACCGCGCCCGCCGTCGTCGCCGGGAGCCGGGCGGTGAGCAGCACGCCGAGAGCGGTGAAGAGAATGAACCCCCCTCCCACGGCCGCGCCGATCAGCGCGCCCCACACGCCCGGCAGGCCGGCGACGAGGCCGCCGATCACCGTCGCGACGACCGTCAGTGCGATCAGTCCGAGCACGCCGTAGCGGACGGCGGCGCGCATCGGCGCGGAAGAGTCGGGCAGGGCGGGCAGGGGCCGATCCGGGGAGGTCACGGGAATCAAGCCTAACGGACCCGGCGCCGGCCCCAACGTCGCCGGGGACGGTCGGCGTCCTCGTGACGCAGCGACGGCACCGCCGTGACGACCAGCGCGAACACCAGTCCGCCCGCCACGAGCAGCACGACGGCCCGCCGGTCGAGCAGGGAGGAGCCGACGGCCCCGAACGCGAGCACCCCGACCCACAGGTAGATCAGCAGCACCACCCGGCGGTGCGAGTGCCCGATCTGCAGCAACCGGTGATGCAGGTGCATCTTGTCGGGACTGAAGGGGCTGACCCCGGCCCGGGTGCGCCGGACGATCGCCAGCAGCAGGTCGAGAATGGGGATGAACATGACAGCCCCGACGAGGATCAGCGGGGAGAGCAGGCCGAGCAGGTCGCGGGTGCCGTAGGCGGCCAGGGGGATGCGTCCCGACGCGCTCGTCGAGGTCGCCGCCAGCATCAGGCCGATCAGCATCGATCCGGAGTCGCCCATGAAGATCCGGGCCGGCTGGAAGTTGTGCGGCAGGAAGCCGAGGCAGGCGCCGGCGAGGGCCGCGGCGATCAGGGCGGGCGGATACGCGCTGACGTCGCCGCCCTGGTCGTGCAACAGCCCGACGGAGAACGCACAGATCGCGACGGCTGCGATCAGTCCCAGGCCGGCCGCGAGCCCGTCGAGGCCGTCGACGAAGTTCATCGCGTTGATCATCACCACCGCGACCAGCACGGTGAACAGCCCCGCCTGCAACTGGTCGAGGATGAGGGTGCTGCCGCCGAACGGCTCGTAGATGACGATCCAGCTCACGCCCATCACGACGAGCACGCCCGCCGCCGTGACCTGCCCGACGAACTTGGTCAGGGCGTCGAGTCCCCAACGGTCGTCGATGATCCCGACGATCACGATGATGGTGCCCGACACCAGCGCCGCACCCATGTCGGGGGTGTACTCGAAGCCTCTGGTCAGCGCCGGCAGCTGCTGGGCGAACAGCAGGCCCGCCACCAGCCCGATGTACATGCCGACGCCGCCGAGCCGTGGCGTCGGCTGGACGTGCACGTCGCGGTCCCGGGGCACCGCGACGGCACCGAACCGGATCGCGGCGATCCGCACGGCCCCGGTCGAGAGGAAGGTGACGACCGCGGCGGTGAGGAGCACGAGCAGCAGCTCACGGATGGGCACGCCGGCGCCGCGGCCCGACTGGGCCAGCACCAGGGATGCCGTGTCGGCGGCAGTCACTTCGCCCGGTCCCCGCCGTCACTCCCCGCCGGCACGCAGCTGCGCCGGGTCCTCGCCCAGCACCTCCGCGATGTCCTCGACCGCCACGGCGCCCTCGCGCAGCACGCGGGGCCGGTCGGCGGTCAGGTCGACGATGGTGGAGGCGACGGCGTGTTCGGCCGGTCCGCCGTCGAGGTACACGCTCGCCGACCCGCCGAGCTGGGTGCGCGCCTCGTCCACCGTGGTGGCCGGCGGACGGCCGGAGACGTTCGCGCTCGACACGGCCAGCGGGCCCACCTCGCGCAGCAACTCGAGCACAACGGGGTGCAACGGCATGCGCAGCATCACGGTGCCGCGCGTGTCCCCCAGGTCCCATGCGAGCGAGGGCGCTTGGTGCACAACGAGACTGAGACCGCCGGGCCAGAAGGCACGGATGAGTTCCCGCGCCTGCGGACGAACGGTGTTCACCAGGCCGTCGATCGTGTTCCACGAGCCGACCAGCACCGGCACCGGCATGTCCCGGCCCCGGCCCTTGGCGCGCAGCAGACTGGTCACCGCATCGCTGTCGAAGGCATCCGCCGCGATCCCGTACACCGTGTCCGTGGGCACGACGACGAGCCGTCCGGCCTTGAGCGCACCCTTGGCGGCGGTCAGACCGGCGGCGCGGGAATCGGGGCGACTGCAGTCGTAGACGGTGCTCACGGGTTCATCCTTCCACTGCCGCGAACGTGTCCGGCATCACACACCCGTCCCGCCCTGGGATCCGCCGCGCCGCGCCTCCACGTCGGTCGGCACCCGGCGGGCGACGACGAACCGCGGCCGGCCCGCCAGATCGGGGTGCTCGGTCACGTCACCGAACACGCGGCGCTGCGCGAACAGCTCCGCGACCTGGGCACCGTTCGTGTCGTCGTGCTCGACGCCGACGGCACCGCCGATCCGCAGCCAGCGGGCAATGTTCGACACCATCGGCTTGATCACCGACAGCCCGTCGGGACCGCCGAACAGCGCCGAGTGCGGGTCGTGCTCGATCACCTCGGGCGGGAGGTCGGTGCCCTCGGGAATGTAGGGCGGATTCGACACCACGATGTCGACCCGGCCCTCGAGCGAGGTGAGCAGGTTGCGGTCCGTCACGTCGCCCTGATGCAGGAGGATCGGCGTGTCCCCCGCCGCCGCGCAGCGTTCCGCGTTCCGCCGCGCCCAGGCCAGGGCGTGGGGCTCGAGTTCGACGGCGTGGACGACCGCGTCGGGCCGGGCGTGCGCAACGGCCAGCGCGAGGGCGCCCGAGCCGGTGCACAGGTCGAGCACCACCGGCGGATGCTCCTGGAGTCCTTCCAGGTACGCCAAGGCCCAGGCCAGCAGCAGCTCGGTCTCGGGCCGCGGGACGAAGACGCCGGGGCCGACCTCGATGTCGATCTCCCCCATCCCCGTGCTGCCGGTGATGTACTGCAGCGGGATCCGCTTGGCACGCTGCGCGATCATCGCGCGGTACGCGTCGACCATGGCGGGGTCGACGAGCGGCACGAGCCCGAGACGGGTGCGCTCGATGCCGAGCAGATGCGCGGCGAGCAGCTCGGCGTCCACACGCGGGCTGGGGACACCGGCTTCCTCGAGCACCGACACCGCTTCGAGGATCGCCAGGCGCAGGGGTTGACGAGTCACGGCGTACAGACTGCCATGCCGGTCACCACACGGAAACGGACAGGTCACGCATCCGGTCTGCGGCATGATCGAGATCGTCCGTGTCAGGCAGCACTACGGAACTACGGAAGGATCTTCCTGTGACGAAGTCGGGATTCGCGGTTCGGGCAGCGGCCGTCGTCGCGCTCGGAGCCGCCGGCAGCCTCGCAGCGCCCGGACTTGCCTCCGCATCGCCGATCGACGTCCAACCCACGCCGCTGCTCTGCAGCTACGTCGCGCCGATCCACAGCGTGACCGAGACGGACAGCGACGCCCTCGAGGAGGGTCGGCTGTTCTTCGCCGTCGGCGAGCAGAAGGCGCAGAACGGTCAGGTGGGCTGGGTCAACACGGCCACCTGGCAGACGGGGGGCGCCTCGTTGACCGCGACACCGCAGAGCAGCGACGTCCCGGTCGCGCTGCTGAACACCGGGCCGGGCACCGTCGTGTCCGCCGTGTGGGGACCGCATCAGAACGCGAAGGGCGAGAGCTGCTTCCTGCTTCCCGGCATCGACATCTCGCAGGTGCCCGGGGACGACGATCCGGGCGACGAACCCGGCGAGACCGCGCAGTAGCCGCCCGGGGCCCGGCTCACGGCGTCACTCCGCGGCGAGCCGGGCCTCCCGGTCGGCCTTGCCCAGGGCGTCGAGCAGGGCGTCCATGTCGCCGTCGAGCACACCATCGAGGTTGTGGGCCTTGAAGCCGATGCGGTGATCGGTGATCCGGTTCTCGGGAAAGTTGTAGGTGCGGATGCGCTCGGAGCGGTCCACCGTGCGCACCTGGCTGGCCCGGCCCGCGGAGGCCTCCGCCTCGGCGGCCTCCTCCGCCGCGGCCTGCAGCCGCGCGGCGAGCACCTGCATCGCCCGTGCCTTGTTCTGCAGCTGGGACCGCTCGTTCTGGCACGTGACGACGATGCCGGTGGGCAGGTGCGTGATGCGCACCGCCGAGTCGGTGGTGTTGACACCCTGACCACCCTTGCCGGAGGAGCGGTACACGTCGATGCGCAGGTCCGACTCGTCGATCTGGACCTCCTCCACCTCGTCCGGCTCGGGGTAGATGAACACGCCGGCCGCCGAGGTGTGCACCCGGCCCTGGGACTCGGTGACGGGGACACGCTGGACGCGGTGCACGCCCCCCTCGAACTTCAGGCGCGACCAGACGCCGTCGCGCACATCGCTCTTCGACTTGATCGACAGCGTCGCGTCCTTGTAACCGCCGAGGTCGGAGATGGTCGCGCCGAGGACCTCCACGCGCCAGCCGGCGCGCTCGGCGTACCGGATGTACATGCGGGCGAGGTCGGCGGCGAACAGCGCGGACTCCTCACCGCCCTCCCCCGACTTGACCTCGAGCACCACGTCGTCGCCGTCGTGCGGATCGCGCGGGGCGAGCAGGTCGGTGAGGGCCTTGTCGAGTTCGCTCACCCGCTCCTCGAGGGCGGGAATCTCGGTCGCGAAGGCGGCGTCGTCCGCGGCGAGCTCACGCGCGGCCTCGAGATCGTCGCGCGCGGCCCGCAGCTTGGTGTAGGTGGCCATGACGGGAGCGAGCTCGGCGAACCGCTTGCCGACCTTGCGGGCCGTCGCCGGGTCGTTGTGCAGCGCCGGATCGGACAGCTGCTGCTCGAGACCGGCGTGTTCGGCCAGGATGTCGTCGATGGCCGACGGCTTGGTCTGCCCCGCCATGTGATTCGCTCCACTCGTCCGTCGTGCCGATCCGTGCCGCGCCCGGATCGGGATGGAAAAAGGCCGACGCCCGGTCTGTTGCTGAGACAGAACCGGGCGTCGGCGAGACAGCTACTTGTCGGCAGCAGCCTTCTTGGTGTCGCGCTTGCCGTAGCGGGCCTCGAAGCGGGCGACGCGTCCGCCGGTGTCGAGGATCTTCTGCTTGCCCGTGTAGAACGGGTGGCACTGCGAGCAGACCTCGACGGTGATCCGTCCCGACTCTGCGGTGCTGCGCGTCTCGAACGTGTTCCCGCAACCGCAGACGACGGTGGTCGTCACGTAGTTCGGGTGGATTCCTGCCTTCATGGTGTCCCTTTCGTGGCCGCCGGGTCGCCTCCGCGGATCGGAGACGTGAACCGGGACCGGACTGAGCTGTTCGATTATGCCAAACGCATGCCCGGGGGAAGAAATTCCGCCCCCGGGCATGCGGCGCCGCTGCCGCGGCGATCAGTCGTCGAGCGCTCCCGGTGCCGTCTTCGACACCTGCAGGAGGAACTCGATGTTGCTCTTGCTCTTCTTGAGCCGGTCGATGAGCAGATCGATGGCCTGGTGCGAGTCCAGACCGGAGAGCACGCGGCGCAGTTTGTGCACCACCGCGAACTCGTCGGGGCTCATCAGCAACTCGTCCTTGCGCGTACCGGAGGGGTTGACGTCCACCGCCGGGAACACGCGCCGCTCGGCGATCTTGCGGTCGAGCTTGAGCTCGGCGTTGCCGGTGCCCTTGAACTCCTCGAAGATCACCGTGTCGCCCGTCGAACCCGTCTCCACCATGGCCGTGGCGATGATGGTGAGCGAGCCGCCGTTCTCGATGTTGCGAGCCGCGCCCAGGAACCGCTTCGGCGGGTACAGGGCGGTCGAGTCGACACCACCGGAGAGGATGCGGCCCGACGCCGGCGACGAGTTGTTGTACGCGCGGCCGAGGCGCGTGATCGAGTCGAGCAGGACGACCACGTCGCGGCCCTGCTCGACGAGCCGCTTGGCCCGCTCGATCGCAAGCTCGGCGACCGACGTGTGGTCCGACGGCGGCCGGTCGAAGGTCGAGGCGATGACCTCGCCCTTGACCGAGCGCTGCATGTCGGTGACCTCTTCGGGCCGCTCGTCCACCAGCACGACCATGAGGTAGCACTCGGGGTTGTTGGTCGTGATCGCGTTCGCGATGTCCTGCATCACCGTCGTCTTGCCGGCCTTAGGCGGCGAGACGATCAGGGCACGCTGGCCCTTGCCGATCGGCATGATCAGGTCGATCACGCGGGTGGTCAGGATGTTCGGGGTGGTCTCGAGCCGCAGCCGCTGGTTCGGGTACAGCGGGGTGAGCTTGTTGAACTCCGGGCGGCGCTTGGCGGCCTCGACGTCGCCGCCGTTGACCGTGTCGAGCCGGACCAGCGGGTTGAACTTCTGGCGCTGGTTGCCCTGCTCCCCCTCGCGCGGCACGCGGACCGCACCGGTGATGGCGTCGCCCCGGCGCAGACCGTTCTTGCGCACCATGTTCATCGAGACGTACACGTCGTTGGGGCCGGCCAGGTACCCGGAGGTCCGGACGAACGCGTAGTTGTCCAGGACGTCGAGGATGCCGGCGACCGGCTGCAGGACGTCGTCCTCGCGGATCTCGGGCTCGCGTGTGTCACCGCCGGCCTCGCCGCGGTCACGTCCGCGACGACGCTCACGGAAGCGGCGCCCGCGGCGCCCGCGGCCGTCCTCGTCGTCCTCGCCACCCCGGCCGTCGCGGCCGTCCTGACGGGGGCCCTGACCACGGTCCTCGCGGCGGCGTTCCCCCTGGTCGCGCTGGCCGTCGCGCTGGTCGCGCTGGCCGTCGCGCTGACCGCGCTCGCGCCGACCGCCGTCGGACGGCTCGGCCTTCTCCTCGGTCTTCTCCTCGGCGCGCGGCTTCTCGTCGGTCCGCGCCTCAGCGGCGTCCTTCGGGGCCTCGGCGGTGGTCGTCTCGGCGGCCTGGTCGCCACCTCGGCGACCGCGACGCTGACGACCCCGGCGGCCACCCTCGGCCTCGCCCTCGGCGGGCTGCTCCGCCGCCTCGGCGGGCTGCTCGGGCGCCGTCGTCGCGGCGGGCCGCGCCTGGGCCGGCTCGGCGGCGGGGGCGGCGGTGTCGGCCGGGGCCGCGTCCTGGGCGGCACCACGGGCGCGACGAGCCCGGACGGGCCGGGCCGGCTGTTCCGGCGCAGGAGCCGTCTCGGCGGCTCCGCCGCCCTGACGCTCCTTGATCGCGGCGATGAGATCGCCCTTGCGCATCCCGGAGGTTCCCTTGATGCCGAGTTCGGCCGCGAGAGTCCGCAGCTCGGCCAGCACCATGCCGGAGAGACCGGCGCCACGCCGCCCCCCGGCACGCGGTGCAGTCTGTGCAGGATCGGTGGCCTGCGCTCCCGCGGACGAATCCGTGGTATCGAGAACAGGCGTAGCGATCAGGTCCGTATCTGTCACGGAGATCCTTTCCTTCCCTCACTCGCGCCACGCAGAGTCGAGGGTTCGTTCCGCAGATCTTGCGTCGATCTGGGATTGCCGTACGTGTTCACGGATCGAACGGTCGGCACGTCCGCCATCACGCCATCCTCCGGCAGGTGCGGTCGGTCCATCTCCCCGAAACGAGGTCAGGTGAGGATCGATCCAGGATCGATCGCCCCGATGGATCTGGAGTGAATGCCCTGGAAAAGCCAGCGACTGAAACGCACGACGTGCGGACTAAGCACAGAATAGCGACGAACTGTACGTTGAGCAAGAAGAAGCCCCCGGGCGCGTCGCCCGGGGGTTCGCGCCCGACTCGAGAGGTTCGGGCTCGCTCACACGACCTGCACGCCGTCCGCGACGTCGAGTTCGAGCACGGTCATGTCGTCGGCCTCCGCGGCCGCGCGCAGGTCCGCGGGGAACGACTCGGTCGTGAGGGCGAGGACCGTGGGGCCGGCACCGGAGACCGCGGCGGGAATGCCCGCCGCGCGCAGGGCGGCGATCCACTTGGTGGTCAGCGGCAGGGCCGGGGCGCGCTGCGCCTGGTGCAGCAGGTCCTCCGTCGCCGGCATCAGCAGGTCCGGCCGCTCGGTGAGGGCGACGACGGCCAGCGCCGCGCGGCTGACGTTGAACGCCGCGTCGCGGTGCGGCACCAGATCGGGGAGCAGCCCGCGGGTGTGCGCGGTGGACGAGCGCGACGACGGCACCAGCACGACGACCCGGATCGCCGGGTGGACCGTGAGGGGCACCGCGCGGTAGGTGCGCTGTTCGTCGCCGACGACCGACTCGCTCCACGACACGACCGCGCCGCCGAGGATGCTGGCGGAGGCATTGTCCGGGTGGCCCTCGAATTCGGAGGCGAGCTGGACGAGTTGCGCCTCGTCGAGCACGCGCTCCGGAGCCACCTTGCGCACCAGCCCGTTGGCGGCCGCCAGGCCTCCGACGCCCGCCGAGGCCGAGGAGCCGAGGCCGCGCGAGTGCGGAATAACGTTGCGGCACAACACGTCCAGGCCGTCGGCCCACACTCCGGCGGCCTCGAGGCCACGCTCGACCGCCCGCACCACCAGGTGCGACGGTCCCCACGGCACCTCTTCGGCGCCCTCGCCCTCGACGCGCACCTCGAGGCCCGATGCGGTTGTGGTGACCGTGATCTCGTCGTACAACCCGACGGCCAGCCCGAGCGAATCGAAACCGGGGCCCAGATTCGCGCTCGAGGCCGGGACCCGGGCGGTCACGGAGATCCCTACGGGCAGCGTCTGCGTCATGTCGTCTTTCCCAACGGAGGAGGGCGCGGCGGTCACTAGGCCAGCTCGAGCGCCGCGGCCACAGCGACCGGATCGACCGGGATCGGCTCCACCTGCGGCATCCCGAGCAGCGCCGTGTCGGGATCCTTCAGGCCGTTGCCGGTGACGGTGCACACGACCTTCAGCCCGGAATCGAGCCAGCCCTCCTTGCGGGCGGCGAGCAGACCGGCGATCGACGCGGCGGACGCCGGTTCGACGAACACGCCTTCGGTGGCGGCGACGAGCCGGTACGCCTCGAGGATCTCCTCGTCGGTGGCCGCCCGGAACGCGCCGCCGGACTCCTCCTTGGCGGTCATCGCCCCGTTCCACGACGCCGGGGCGCCGATGCGGATGGCGGTGGCGATGGTCTCGGGGTCCTTGACGGGGGCGCCGTGCACCAGCGGTGCCGCGCCCGCGGCCTGGACGCCGAGCATGCGCGGCTTGCGGGTGGTGAGGCCGTCCGCGAAGTACTCGGTGTAGCCGCGCCAGTAGGCGGTGATGTTGCCGGCGTTGCCGACGGGCAGCACGTGCACGTCGGGGGCGTCGCCGAGCGCGTCGGCGATCTCGAACGCCGCCGTCTTCTGCCCCTCGATGCGCACGGGGTTGACGGAGTTCACCAGCCCGATGGTGGGGAACTCGGCGGTGGTCTTGCGGGCGAGCTCGAGACAGTCGTCGAAGTTGCCCTGGACCTGGATGATCTTCGCGCCGTACATGACCGCCTGGGCCAGCTTGCCCATCGCGATCTTGCCGTCCGGCACGAGCACCGCGCAGCCCATGCCGGCCTTGACGGCGTATGCGGCCGCCGAGGCGGAGGTGTTGCCGGTGGAGGCGCACAGCACGGCCTGCTGGCCGCGGGCGAGGGCGTCGGTGACGGCCATCGTCATGCCGCGGTCCTTGAACGAGCCGGTCGGGTTCAGGCCCTCGACCTTCAGGTGCACCTCGCAACCGGTCAGTTCCGACAGGTGCGCCGCGGGCAGCAGCGGGGTGCCGCCCTCGCGGAGGGTGATGGTCTTCCAGTTTTCGCCGATCGGGAGCCGGTCACGGTACGCCTCGATCAGACCCGGCCACGGGGTGTGCACGGGGGTGGCGGTGTTCTTCTCGGGCGCGCTCATTCGGCGGATCCCTCCAGTCTCAGGACGCTGGTCACAGCGATCACGGATTCGAGTTGGTCGAGCGCTGCGACGGTGTCCGACAGCGCCTTGTCGGTGGCGCAATGGGTCAGCACCACCAGGCGGGCTCCGTCGCCGGCGCCCTCCTGGCGCACGGCGGCGATGCTCACGTCCCGCTTGGCGAACTCCGCGGCCACCGCCGAGAGCACGCCGGCCCGGTCCGCGACCTGCAGGTTGACGTAGTAGCGGGTGACGATGTCGCTCATCGGGGCGATCTCGAGGTCGGCGTACCGTGATTCGCGCGGGCCCCGGCCCCCGTGCACCCGGTTGCGGGCGGCCATCACGAGGTCGCCCATCACCGCGGAGGCGGTGGGCGAACCGCCGGCACCCTGGCCGTAGAACATCAGACGGCCCGATGCCTCGGCCTCGACGACGACCGCGTTGAACGCACCGTTGACGGCGGCGAGGGGATGCTCGCGCGGCACCAGGGCCGGATAGACGCGCGCCGAGACCCGGTCCTTGCCGTCGGTGGTGATCCGCTCGCAGATGGCCAGCAGCTTGACGGTGCAGTTCAGCGCCCGCGCGGTGGTCAGGTCGGCGGCGGTGATCTTCGAGATGCCCTCGCGGTAGACGTCGCCGGCGGTGACGCGGGTGTGGAAGGCGATCGAGGCCAGGATCGCAGCCTTGGACGCGGCGTCGAAGCCCTCGACGTCGGCCGTCGGGTCGGCCTCGGCGTATCCGAGCCGGACCGCCTCGGCGAGGGTCTCGGCGTAGTCGGCGCCGGTCTCGTCCATGGCCGAGAGGATGTAGTTGGTGGTGCCGTTGACGATGCCGAGGACCCGGTTCACCTTGTCACCGGCGAGGGACTGGGTGAGGGGCCGGATGACCGGGATGGCGCCGGCGACGGCCGCCTCGAAGTACAGGTCCACGCGCTTGGCCTCGGCGGCCTCGGCGAGCTCGCCCGTGTACTCCGCGAGCAGGGCCTTGTTGGCGGTGACCACGGATTTGCCCGAGTCCAGGGCCGTGCGGACGAGCTTGCGCGGCAGTTCGATGCCGCCGATGACCTCCACCACGATGTCGACGTCGTCGCGGGCGATCAGGCCCTCGGCGTCCGTGGTGAGCAGGTCCTGCGGGATGCCGCGGTCGTCGCGGACGGTGCGCACGGCCACGCCCCGCAGCTCGAGCGGCGCGCCGATGCGCGCCTCGAGATCGGTGGCATCGTCGCGGATGATGCGCACGACCTCGGCTCCGACGGTGCCGTGCCCGAGCACAGCCACACCGATCGGGCGCTGCCCCGGTTCGTTGGTCACCGCTTCGGTCGTCACTCCGTAACCTCCAAGCTGAGCAGATCTTCCACGGTTTCCCGACGCAGGACGACGCGGGCGGCGCCGTCCTTGACCGCCACGACGGCGGGCCGGGGCAGCAGGTTGTACCTGCTGGACATCGAGTAGCAGTATGCACCGGTCGCGGCGACGGCCAACAGGTCGCCGGCTTCGAGGTCGGCGGGCATCCAGGCGTCGCGGATGACGATGTCGCCGCTCTCGCAGTGCTTGCCGACGACGCGGGACACGACGGGCTCCGCGTCGCTGGACCGCGACACCAGGCGGGCCTCGTACTCGGCCTGGTACAGGGAGGTGCGGATGTTGTCGCTCATGCCGCCGTCGACGCTGATGTAGCGGCGTGCCTGGTGAGCCCCCACCGCGACGTCCTTGATGGTGCCCACCTCGTAGAGGGTCACGGTGCCGGGGCCGGCGATCGCGCGTCCGGGCTCGACCGCGAGCGTCGGCTCGGGCAGGCCGGCGAGTGCGGACTCGGTCTGCACGATGTGCCGCAGCTTGGCAGCGAGTTCCTCCACGGGCGGCGGGTCGTCGCTGGGCACGTAGGAGATGCCGAGGCCGCCGCCGAGGTCGACGATGTTCATCTGCGCGGTCTTGTCGACGCCGAATTCGTGGACGGCATCGCGCAGCAGGCCGATGACCCGGTGCGCGGCGAGCTCGAACCCGTCGACGTCGAAGATCTGCGAGCCGATGTGGCTGTGCAGGCCGACCAGGCGCAGGTGATCGCTCGCGAACACCTTGCGGACCGCGGCCATGGCCACCCCGCCGGCCAGGGACAGCCCGAACTTCTGGTCCTCGTGCGCGGTGGAGATGAACTCGTGGGTGTGCGCCTCGACGCCGACCGTGACGCGGATCAGCACGTCCTGCACGACGTCGAGTTCGGCGGCGACCGCGTCGAGCAGGTCGATCTCCGACATGGAGTCCAGGACGATGTGCCCGACGCCTGCGGCGACGGCGGTCCGCAGCTCGGCCACGGACTTGTTGTTGCCGTGCATGGCGATCTTCCCCGCCGGGAAGCCGGCGCGCAGCGCGACGGCGAGCTCACCGCCGGTCGAGACGTCGAGGGACAGGCCCTCCTGCTCGACCCAGCGCGCGATCTCGGTGCACAGGAACGCCTTCGACGCGTAGTGCACCTTCGCGCCCGGCCCGAACGCGGCCGCGATGTCCCGGCACCGGGAGCGGAAGTCGTCCTCGTCGACGACGAAGAGCGGGGTGCCGTATCTCTCCGCGAGTTCGGTGACGGGCACGCCGGCGATCGTCACGACGCCGTCGTCGCCGCGCCGCGCGTGGCGGGGCCACACGTTCGGGTGCAGCAGGTTCAGCTCGCCGGCGTTCGCGGGCCGCTCGGTCAGGCCCGGTGCGTGCGGGATCTCGGCGTGCCGGGGACCGGCGGGGTGCGCGTTCACATCCGCTCCGGGGCGCTCACGCCGAGCAGTCCGAGCCCGTTGGCCAGCACCTGACGGGTCGCCGCGCACAGCGCGAGCCGCGCCGCGTGCAGCGGGCCGGGCTCCTCGTCGCCCTGCGGCAGGATGCGGCAGGAGTCGTAGAAGCGGTGGTAGGTGCCGGCGAGTTCCTCGAGGTACCGCGCGACGCGGTGCGGTTCCCGCAGTTCGGCGGCCTTGGCGAGGACGCGCGGGTACTCGCCGATCGTGCGGATCAGGTCGCCCTCGCGCTCGTGGGTGAGCAGGGCCAGGTCGGCGTTCTCGGCGCCGAGACCGAGCTCGGCGGTGTTCTCGGCGCCGAGACCGAGCTCGGCGGTGTTCTCGGCGCCGAGACCGAGCTCGGCGGTGTTCTCGGCGCCGAGACCGAGCTCGGCGGCGCCCCGGGCGATGGACGAGAGCCGGGCGTGCGCGTACTGGACGTAGTAGACCGGGTTCTCGTTGGTGGTGCTGGCCCACAGCTCGAGGTCGATGTCGATGCTCTGGTCCACCGACGAGCGCACCAGCGCGTAGCGGGCGGCGTCCACGCCGATCGCCTCGACGAGGTCGTCGAGGGTGATGACCGTGCCGGCGCGCTTGCTCATCTTCACGGCGACCCCGCCGCGCACGAGGTTGACCATCTGCCCGATCATCACCTCGACGGTGTCCGGGTCGTCGCCGAACGCGGCGGCCGCGGCCTTGAGCCGGCCGATGTAGCCGTGGTGGTCCGCGCCGAGCATGTAGATGCACAGGTCGAAGCCGCGCGATCGCTTGTCCTGGAAGTAGGCGATGTCACCGGCGATGTAGGCGGCGTTGCCGTCGCTCTTGATGACGACGCGGTCCTTGTCGTCGCCGAAGTCGGTGCTCTTGAGCCACCACGCGCCGTCCTGGTGGTACAGGCTCCCGGAGGTCTTGAGTGTCTCGACGGCCTTCTCCACGGCGCCGGACTCGAACAGGGAGTTCTCGTGGAAGTACACGTCGAAGTCGACACCGAACTCGTGCAGGGTGCGCTTGATGTGCGCGAACATCAGTTCGACGCCGATCGAGCGGAACACCTCGTGCCGCTCCTCTTCGGGCAGCGCGAGCGCGTCCGGGCGCTGCTGCAGCACGGCCTGCGCGATGTCGGCGATGTACGCGCCGGCGTAGCCGTCCTCCGGCGCGGGCTGCCCCTGTGCCGCGGCGATCAACGAGCGCGTGAACCGGTCGATCTGGGCGCCGTGGTCGTTGAAGTAGTACTCGCGGGTGACGTCGCCGCCCTGCGTGGTGAGGATCCGGCCGAGGGCGTCGCCGACCGCGGCCCAGCGGGTGCCGCCGAGGTGGATGGGCCCCGTGGGGTTCGCGGAGACGAACTCGAGGTTGATGCGGGTTCCGGCCAGCGCGTCCGAGTTGCCGTACGCGGCGCCCTCGGTGAGCACCTGGGCGACGATCGCGCCCTGGGCGTCGGCGGCGAGGCGGATGTTCAGGAAGCCCGGGCCGGCCACCTCGGCGGACTCGATGCCGTCGGCGGCGGTGAGGGCCTCGGCGAGCCAGCCCGCGAGTTCCCGCGGATTGACGCCGGCCTTCTTCGCGACCTGCATCGCGACGTTGGTCGCGTAGTCGCCGTGCTCCGGGTTGCGCGGCCGCTCGACCGTCAGGGTCTCGGGCAGGACGGACACGTCGAGGTCGCGCTCGGCGAGCACCCTCGCAGCGGTTCCGTGGAGCAATTCGGCAAGGTCGGCAGGAGTCACGGGTCTCTATCCTATTGGCTCCGTCCCACCCGGCGTGACGCCGGTCCGGCCTGTTGTCACGGTCACGGCCCGCCCGCCGCGGGGATGCCTGCCCGCCGCCCGCCCGTAGAGTTGACAGAGCACGCGCGGACCGAGCGTCGTGCGCCCTCTGTTGTCCATCCGTCGAAAGAGCACCCAACGATGCCCAGCGGTTCGGTAAGTGGCGGTTCCGGCAAGAAGTCCGGTGCCAAGTCTGCGAAGGCGATCAAGGCCGCCCAGAAGAAGAGCGGCGGTCGCGGCCTGCCCAAGCAGCGGCAGATTCCGTGGCTTCTGATCGGCGGCGTGGTCGCGGTGGTCGCGCTGGTCGCGGTCATCGCCGCCAGCATCATCCCGAAGTACCAGGACTCCCAGGCGCTCGCGGAGTGGACGCCGTCCGAGTCGAATCAGGACCCGTCGACTGCGATCGAGGGGGTCGTGACGGTCGACTACCCCGCCGGTCAGCACATCGGGTCCACGCAGCGCGTCGCGTACGACCAGAGCCCGCCGTTCGGCGGGCCGCACGACGCGATCTGGGCCACGTGCACCGGCACCGTGTACCCGGAGGCGATCCGCACCGAGAACGCCGTGCACTCGCTCGAGCACGGCGCGGTGTGGATCACGTACAACCCCGACCTGGTCGACCAGGCGGGCGTCGACGCGCTCGCGGCGAAGGTGGACGGCAAGTCCTACCTGATGATGTCGCCGTACCCGGGCCTCGACGCTCCGATCGCCCTGCAGTCGTGGGGGCATCAGCTGAAGGTGGACGCCGCCGACGACGAGCGGATCGACCACTTCATCGCGTCGCTGCGGCTGAACCGCTACGCCTACCCGGAGGTCGGCGCGAGCTGCTCCACGCTGCCCGGCTCGTACGACCCGAGCAATCCGCCGCCGTTCGATCCCTCCGCCCCCGGTCCGGACGCGGTGCCGATGGACGGCGGCACGGTGGACGGCACCGAGCAGGTGCCGGCCGACATGCAGGCCCCGGCGGGGAGCTGACGTGACGCACGATTCCGCTCCCACCGCCCAGGGGACTCCCACCCCCCAGGAGACGGGCCGACGCAGGGCGCTGCTGATCCTCGGTCTCGTCGCCGCCGTCGCGATCGGTTTCCTGCTCGGGTTCCTCGCCCGCATCCCGCTCGAGGACTCGCCGCCGGCGACGCCGGCCGCCGGCTCCGTCGACGTGGGATTCGCCCAGGACATGACCGTCCACCACAGCCAGGCGATCGAGATGGCCACCGTCGCGTTGACGGTGTCGGGCGACCAGCGGGTGCGCAACCTCGCGTACGACATCCTCACCACCCAGCAGAACCAGGTCGGGCAGATGCAGGGCTGGCTGTCGCTGTGGGGGCAGCCGCTGCTGCCCACCGGTGACTACATGACGTGGATGACCGAGGAGTCCGGCCACGACCACGGGAGCACGAGCCACTCCGACGGCGGCGGCGCCGGCCGGATGCCCGGCATGGCGACGTCCGAGGACCTGGCGAACCTGCGCCGCGCCACCGGCCCGGAACTCGACGTGCTGTTCCTGCAGCTGATGCTGCGCCACCACGAGGGCGGGCTGCCGATGATGGAGTACGGCGCGCAGTACGCGGGCCAGCCGGCGGTACGGACCCTGGCGCAGACGATGGTCGACACCCAGACCAGCGAGTCGGAACTCATGACGTCGATGCTGGCGGAGCGGGGCGCGCAGCCGCTGCCGATGAACTGACCGACCGGACCCGCGGACGGGGGACGGCCCACCGGGCCGTCCCCCGTCGGTGTGTACCGTCCGGGTCCCCCGTCGGTGTCTACCGTCCGGCCCGGCCCCACTCCCAGTCGCGGATGTCGGGCATGTCCTCCCCGTGGGTGCGGATGAACTGGTGGTGCTCGACCAGCCGGTTCTTCAGGTGCTCGCGCGCGTACGCGGAGATCGGATGCAGACGGGGCACCCGGTCGACGACGTCCATGGCGAGGTCGAACCGGTCGATCTGGTTGAGCACGCACATGTCGAACGGCGTGGTGGTGGTGCCCTCCTCCTTGTACCCGCGCACATGGATGTTGTCGTGGTTGGTTCGCCGGTACGTCAGGCGGTGGATCAGCCACGGGTAGCCGTGGTAGGCGAAGATCACCGGCTTGTCCGTGGTGAACAGCGAGTCGAATTCGCGGTCCGACAGTCCGTGCGGATGCTCCGTGTGGTCCTGCAGCCGCATCAGATCCACGACGTTCACGACGCGGATCTTCAGGTCGGGGAACCATTCGAGCAGGATCTCCACGGCGGCGAGGGTTTCCATGGTGGGCACGTCGCCGGCGCAGCCGAGCACCACGTCGGGTTCGGCCCCCTTGTCGGTACCCGCCCAGTCCCAGATCCCGATTCCCTTGGTGCAGTGCACGATTGCCGCATCGATGTCGAGGTACTGCAGTTGCGGTTGCTTGCCGGCGACGATCACGTTGACGTACTGCCGGGTGCGCAGGCAGTGGTCGGCCACCGACAGCAGGGTGTTCGCGTCCGGCGGCAGGTACACGCGGATGACGTCGGCCTTCTTGTTGACCACGTGGTCGATGAAGCCCGGGTCCTGGTGCGAGAAGCCGTTGTGGTCCTGCCGCCACACGTGCGAGGTGAGCAGGTAGTTCAGCGACGGGATCGGCCGGCGCCAGTCGATGCCGTTGGTGGTGCGCAGCCACTTGGCGTGCTGGTTGAACATCGAGTCGACGATGTGGACGAAGGCCTCGTAGCAGGAGAAGAAGCCGTGCCGGCCGGTCAGCAGATAGCCCTCGAGCCAGCCCTGGCAGGTGTGCTCGGACAGAATCTCCATCACCCGTCCGTCGGGAGCCAGACGGTCGTCGTCGGGCAGGATGCGGGCGTTCCAGGTGCGTGCGGTGGCCTCGAGGACCGGACCGAGGCGGTTGGAGTTGTTCTCGTCCGGTGAGAACACGCGGAAGGTGCTCGTGTTCTCGCGCATGACGTCGCGCAGGAAGGTACCGAGCACGCGGGTCGATTCGACGCTGCCGGTACCGGGCGCCTCGACCGGCACGGCGTAGTCGCGGAAGTCCGGCAACGCCAGGTCTCGTACGAGCGGCCCGCCGTTGGCATGGGGGTTGGCGCTCATCCGCCGCTCCCCCGCCGGGTGCAGGTCGCGGATCGCGGGCACGGGGGCACCGTGGTCGTCGAACAGTTCCTCGGGCCGGTAACTGCGCAGCCACTCCTCGAGAATCTTGCGGTGGCTTTCGTCGTCGCGGGCATTGGCGAAGGGCACCTGGTGCGAGCGCCAGTACCCTTCGACCGGGAGACCGTCGACCTCCTTCGGTCCGGTCCAGCCCTTCGGGGAACGCAGCACGATCATCGGCCAGCGCGGTCGCTCGGTGACCCCGTCGCGGCGGGCGCGGCGCCGGATCTCGAGGATCGCATCGACGCAGTGGTCCAGGGCCGCCGCGAACGCCTGGTGCATGCGCTCGGGATCGGAGCCCTCGACGAATACCGGATCGTGGCCGTAGCCGCGGAGCAGGTGCTCGAGTTCCTCGTGTTCGATGCGGGCGAGGACGGTCGGATTGGCGATCTTGTACCCGTTCAGGTGCAGGATCGGCAGCACGGCGCCGTCCCGGCGCGGGTCGACGAACTTGGTGGAGTGCCAGCTGGTGGCCAGCGGGCCGGTCTCGGCCTCGCCGTCACCCACCACGGCAGCGACGATCAGGTCCGCATTGTCGAACGCGGCCCCGTAGGCGTGCGACAGGGCGTACCCGAGCTCGCCGCCCTCGTGGATGGATCCGGGCGTCTCGGGGGCGACGTGGCTGGGAATCCCCCCGGGGAACGAGAACTGGGTGAACAGCCGGGCCATGCCGTCCGCATCCTGGGACACGTCGGGGTAGATCTCGCTGTAGGTGCCCTCGAGCCAGGCTGCGGCGACCGGCCCGGGCCCGCCGTGGCCGGGGCCCATCACGTACATCATGTCCAGCTCGCGGGCGACGATGGCCCGGTTGAGGTGGGCGTAGACGAAGTTCAGCCCCGGGGTGGTGCCCCAGTGTCCGAGCAGCCGGGGCTTGATGTGCTCGGGACGCAACGGCTCGCGCAGCAGGGGGTTGCCCATGAGGTAGATCTGCCCCACCGACAGGTAGTTCGCGGCTCGCCACCAGGTGTCGAGCGCGGCGAGCTCCTCTCGGCTCAGCGGTCCGGTGCGGGTTGCCGTGTCGGGTCCTGCGTCCACGTACGGTCCTCTCCTGCAGGTGTGCGTCCGGTTTCGTGTTCGAGCCTGCCCCGCGCGGGTGGCCCACGCCGGCCGTTCCGGGAAACACTCGCCGAAGAGTTCCTCCCGGACGGCGCATCCGTGCCTGCCGGACACCCGACGAGCGCCGGAGAAACCCCCTCCGACCAGGCGATGTGGCGTATCGCCGACAATGCGCTACGCTAACTCCCGCCCCACCGAGCAACCGGTGGAGTCCGGAACGCCCTCGTAGCTCAGGGGATAGAGCGCTTGCCTCCGGAGCAAGAAGTCGCAGGTTCGAATCCTGCCGAGGGCACCACGGGAACGGCCCCGCGTCGCAGTGCGACGCGGGGCCGTTCCCGTTCTGCGGCCCGGACCTGGCGCAGAGCGGCAGGACGTCGAGACCAGGTGTTGTGAAACGCGGACTCGTCACGAAGCAGGATGTGCGCATCGTCCACGCCCAGAGATTCTGTGTTCATCGTCCGATGTCACCGACTGCCGCCCCGTGCGAGAACCCGTACAGCATCAGCGCCACCGCGCTGAGCAGTGACACCGCCGCGGTGACGACGAGCAGCGACCCCAGACCGAGAGCGGGTATCGCGGCACCGGCGAGAGCCGGTGCTGCGACCGAGCTGAGGGCTCCCACGACCAGGCAGGCTGTGAACGCCGCACCGGCGCGCTCGGGTACCAGCTCGGCGGTCCAGACCGCGAGCACCGCGGATCCTGTCATGTACCCCATGCCGAAGATGCCCGCCGAGGGTGCGGTCGCGGCTACGGAGCCACCGGCCAGCCCGAGCAGCACCAGCGCCGCACCGACCGTTGCAAGGCACAGCGCGGCGACCCGGACGCTGCCCAGTCGCTGCGCGAGGGTTCCGGTCGCCACCCCCACCATGCCGGTGAGACCGAGGGCCGCGTAGAGAGCCGGGACGGCCGCCGCCGGGAGGGTGCCGCTGTCCAGGACGTCGGCGGCATAGGTGAAGTAGACGACCACGACCGCGAAGTAGACAACGGAGTAGGCTGCCGGGACCCGAAGCGCTGCCACCAGCGAGGAGGCACCGGCTCGCCTCTCCGGACGTGGGGCCGACCCGGTCCGCGGCACCAGGCGCAGGTTCACGAGTGCGGCGGCCACGGCAGCGAGGGCGATGCCGGCCCACACCAGGCGCCACGAGCCCACCGCAGCCAGGACGGCCAGCGCGCCCAGCAGCACCAGTCCGCCGCTGGTGCCGGTGGTGATGATCGCCAACGCTCGGGGCTGCTGCCGCGAGGGCACCGATCGGGTCACGATGTCGGAGTAAGGCGCCCAGACCCAGCCACCGGCGCTGCCGGCCAAAACGACACCGACGGCAAGCAGCCCCGGGGACTGCGCGAAAGTCACGATCACAGCCCCCGCAGCGCCGCAGGCCCCGCCCGCTGTCGTCGGCGCGCGCGACCCGCGGCGAGCGGCGAGCCGTCCGGCGAGCAACAGACCGGCCAGGTAGCCCGCAAACGTTGCGCTGGCGACGAGGCCGAGCACCAGCTCGGAGAGCCGCAGGTCTTCCCGGATATCGGGCAGTGTCAGGCCGTAGGCGTAGCGGGCCATGCCGAAAGCGACTCCGACCACCGCAGCTCCGGCCAGGCCGATCCGCCCGCCTGGGGAGAGCGTCATGAATTCCCCTTCATGCCGCGGGCCCGGCTACGTCACGGACCTCGGCCCGACTCCCGGGAGCATCGGCACTCACTGCGTGCATGCACCGACTCTCCCACGGCCGGATCAACTCGGTCACCTGCGGCCGACGACCGCGAGACCGGGTGTCAGTCCGCCGGATCCTGCTGGGCGGCCTCGGCGATCGGCGCCATGTCGAAGTAGTCGCGCCAGCCGGCGATCCTGCCGTCGACGACCTCGAAGGCCCCCATCACGGGCAGTTCGACGGTCCGTCCCCCGATCGTGAAGACGTCGACACGCTCGTTGAGCACCACGCCGCCGTGGACAGCCTGGTGCCGGATGCGGAAATCGATGCCGCCGAACGAGGCGACGAACCCGGCGATGAACTCCTCGATCGCCGCGCGCCCGCGCACCGGTTCCATCGGGATGTTGTGGTAGACGGCGTCGTCGGTGAAGTAGGACGCGAGCACGGCCGGGTCGGGATCGGCCCAGCGGCGACAGAATTCGGTGACGAGCTCGTCGGGGGTCATGCGGTTCCTTCCGTCAGGCCCGGGCGAAGCGCGCCGGATCGGTGCCCGGGACCCGGCGCGCCCGGCCTCTCTCGATGAGGTGCCGCACGTGCGCCGAGGCCTCGGACAGCGCCATCTGCTTGCCCGTGGGCGGAGTCTGGTCCCAGGGGCGGTACCACGTCATCCGCTCGGCAGCCTGCCACAGTGTCAGCTCCTCGTCGCCGAACGCCGCGTACAGATCGTCGAGGCGTCGCTCGTGGTGCTCGACGAGCGCGTCGGTGCGGGCCGCGAGGTCGTCGATCGGCTGCCGGTGCGCGGGCAGGGTGCGCCGGGCAGGGAGGGTGCCGACGGCGCGCAGGGAGTCGATGAATTCGCCGAGGGCGTCGCGTTCGGGGAGGGGGAAATCGAAGTCGCCCACGTGCGGGGTCGTGGTGGCGAGGACGTGGTCGCCGCTGAAGAGGATGTCGTGCTCCTCGATGTAGAAGCAGGCGTGGCCGGGGGTGTGCCCGGGGGTGAACACCGTGCGCAGGGTGCGGCCGGCGAGCGTGATCCGTTCGTCGGTGGCGAGCTTGCGGTCGGGATGGACGTCGGGCTTGCCGGTTGCGCGTTCCCCGTTCACGCGGTCGAGGTAGGTGGCGATCTGGTCGTCCGGGGCGCCGGCGCGGCGCCACTGCTCGGCCTCCCACTCGGCGTTGCCGTCGCCGGAGATCATGAGCTCGAGCTGGCCGAAGTCGTCCTCGTGCATGCCGACCCAGCAGCCCGACGCTTCCCGGATCCGGCCGGTCAGACCGACGTGGTCGGGATGGAAGTGGGTGACGACGACCCCCTCGACGTCCGCGACGGAGGCGCCGACGGCGGCGAGGCCGTCCTGCAGCGCGGCCCAGGACGTGTCGTCGTTCCAGCCCACGTCGACGAGGACCAGCCCGCGCGGCGACTCCATCGCATACACCTGGGTGTCGCCGACCGGCAGGTCGCTCACCGGTACGGGGATGCGGTAGATGCCGTCGCCGATGTCGCGGGCGTGGTCCATGGGGTCCTCCGAGCTACTCGATCGTTAGCCATTCAATGAACACAAACAGTAAACTATTTGGGTTCGTGCGGCTCGATGATCGCCATGATCGACCGGATCTCCCCCGCTGGGATGGCGAAGTGCTCGGTGACCGCCACGGTGAGGGTGCCGTCGCCGGCGTCGAGGTCGAGCAGGAACCGCGCGACGACGTTGTCGTCCCACTCGCGAAACGTCAGCTCCCGCACACGACGGATCGAGCGGTACTCGGGGCCCTGCTCGAGCCGGTCGCGGATCTCGACGCCGCTGTCGCCGGTGCGCACGCCGTTCTCGACCCGCCACGCGTCGGCCGCGAGCCGCACGTGTGATGCGTCGTGTCCGACGAGGGAGCGGATGTAGGAGCGGGCCATGGCGACGCGGGCGCTGTCGGTGGGCGCGCCGGCATGCTCGGCGATCGCGGCCATCAGGGTCGGCGCCCAGTCCGGCCGGCAGATCACCAGGTCCGGCATGTAGGGGTGGGGGCGGTTGTACTCGAGCTCGCTGCCGTCGATGCGGGCGCAGTACAGCCCCGCCGCCTGCGCGACCCCCACCGGCGCCGCGGAGTCCCACTCCCACTGCCCGCCGGCGTGCACGTAGGCATCGACGTCGCCACGCACCACCGCCATGGCCTTGGCCCCGGCCGAACCCATCCGCACCACGTGGGCGCCGACGGCCCGGGCGACGTCGGCGACGAAGGCCGGCGGCCGGCTGCCGCTGACGACGATCCGGGGCCGTCGGCCGGCCAGCGGCCGCAGTTCGGCGGGACGGACGTCGTCGGTGCCGTAGACGGCACCGACGGCCGGCTGAGCGACGGCGGCGGCGGTGATACCCCTGCCGGCCTCCCACAACGCGACGTGCACGGCCCAGTCCTCGTGGTCCGGCATGCCGTACTCCTTGGACCCGTCCAACGGGTCGACGATCCACACCCGCTTCGCGTGCACCCGCACCGGATCGTCGGCGGATTCCTCCGAGAGCACCGCGTCGCCGGGGCGCTCGGCGGCGAGCCGCTCGAGGATGTACGTATCGGCGGCGCGGTCGCCGCGGCGGCCGAGTTCGCGACCGGTGAGCGTGTCGGCCTCGGCCGCGCGGACGGTCAGCAACAGTTCGCCTGCAGCGGTGGCGATCTCGGCGGCGAGGGCGGCGTCATCGGTCATGGGGCCAACAATTCCATGACCAGCCCGGCCTGTGCGACCGGATCGCCGTCCTGCGGCCGCAGCACCAGGTCCGGCCGGGTGGGCGCCTCGTAGGGGTCGTCGATACCGGTGAACCCGGTGATCTCCCCGGCCCGGGCCCGGGCGTACATGCCCTTCGGATCGCGGGCCTCGCAGTCGGCGAGCGGGGTGTCGACGAACACCTCGAGGAACGGCAGCCCGGCCTCCCGGTGCTGCTCGCGGATCCGGTCCCGGTCGGACCGGTACGGGCTGATGAGCGCGCAGATCGTCACCAGGCCCGCGTCGGCCATCAGCTGCGCCACCGCGCCGACGCGCCGGACGTTCTCCGCGCGGTCCCGCGGCCCGAAGCCGAGGTCGGCGTTGAGGCCGTGGCGCAGGTTGTCGCCGTCGAGCCGGTAGGCCGGGACACCGGCCGCGAGCAGGCGCCGCTCGAGCGCCGCGGCGACGGTGGACTTGCCCGACGCCGACAGGCCGGTCAGCCACACCGTCGCGCCGCGCGAGAGGCGTTCGGCGCGGGTCGCCTCCGCCGCGTGCCACACGACGGGGGCGGCGGCGAGGGTGGGTCCGGTGATCATCCCGGCGGCGACGGTGCTGCCGGTCGCGTCGTCGACGAGCACGAAGCTGCCGGTGGTCCGGTTGCGCCGGTAGGGGTCGAACAGCACGGGACGGCGGGTCCGCAGCTGCACCCGTCCGATCTCGTTGAGGGTCAGCGATCGTGCCGTCCCGTCGCGGTGGAGGGTGGTGACGTCGAGCCGGTAGTCGAGCCGCACCACGTGCGCGGCGGTGGCGTTGGTGGTGTGCAGCAGGGTGTAGGTGGCGTCGGGTGCGAGACCCGGGCCCTCGGCGAGCCAGCACACCATCGCGTCGAGCTCGTGCCCGACGAGCGGGCGGTTCCCCGGGCGGCACAGCATGTCACCGCGGCCCACGTCGAGGTCGTCCTCGAGTTCGAGGCACACGGCGCTGCCCGCGAAGGCGCTCGGCACCGGGTCGCCGCCCGGTCCGTGGACGGCGCGCACACGCGTGCCGTAGCCCGAGGGCAGCACCACCACCTCGTCGCCGGGGGCGAACGCCCCGCTCGCGACGGTGCCGGCGTAGCCGCGGAAGTCGCGGTGCTCCCCGTGACCGGGGCGGAGCACGTACTGGACGGGGAATCGCGCGTCGATGAGGTTGCGATCGGAGTCGATGTGCACCTGCTCGAGACGGTGCAGCAACGAGGCGCCCTCGTACCAGGTCATGGTGGTGGTGCGCGTGACGACGTTGTCGCCGAGCAGCGCCGACACCGGCACGAACGTCAGGTCGTGGATGTCGAGTTTGGCTGCGAACGAGGAGAATTCGGCGCAGATCTCGTCGAAGCGCTGTTGCGACCAGTCGACCAGGTCCATCTTGTTGACGCACAGCACGAGGTGGGGGACGCCGAGCAGGCTGGCGAGAAAGGCGTGCCGGCGGGTCTGCTCGACGATGCCCTTGCGGGCGTCGACGAGAATGAGGGCGAGGTCGGCGGTCGAGGCGCCGGTGACCATGTTCCGGGTGTACTGCTCGTGGCCGGGGGTGTCGGCGACGACGAAGGCGCGGTGCGGGGTACAGAAGTAGCGGTGAGCGACATCGATGGTGATGCCCTGTTCCCGCTCCGCCCGCAGTCCGTCGGTGAGCAGCGCCAGATCGGGGGTGTCCATGCCGCGCTCGCGGCTGGTGCGGGTGACGGCGTCGAGCTGGTCCTCGGGCACGGCCTTGGAATCGTGGAGCAACCGGCCGATCAGCGTGGACTTGCCGTCGTCGACGCTGCCGGCGGTGGCGATGCGCAGCAACCGGGTCATCAGAAGTAGCCCTCCTTCTTGCGGTCCTCCATGCCGGCCTCGGAGATGCGGTCGTCGGCGCGGGTGGCGCCGCGCTCGGTGACGCGGCTGACGGCGACCTCGGCGACCACCTCGTCGGGGGTGGCGGCGGCGGATTCGACGCACCCCGTGCAGGTGGCGTCGCCCACCGTGCGGAACCGCACCAGCGCGTCGCGCGGCTCGTCGTCCGGCAGCAGAGCGAGGAACTCGTTGAGCGCCAGCAGCATTCCGTCGCGCTCGACGACGGTGCGGCGATGGGCGTAGTAGAGCGACGGCAGCTCGATGCCTTCGTCGCGGATGTAGTTCCAGACGTCGAGTTCGGTCCAGTTGGACAGCGGGAACACGCGGATGTGCTCACCGCGGCGGTGCCGGCCGTTGTACAGCTGCCACAGTTCGGGACGCTGCGCCTTGGGATCCCACTGCCCGAACTCGTCGCGGAAGGAGAACACGCGTTCCTTGGCGCGGGCCTTCTCCTCGTCGCGGCGGGCGCCGCCGAACACCGCGTCGAATCCGCCTTCGCGGATGGCGCGCAACAGCGTTCGGGTCTGCAGCCGGTTGCGGCTCGCGCGCGGGCCGACGTCCTCGACGGCCCGGCCGGCGTCGATGTCGTCCTGCACCGAGGCGACCAGCAGGCGCACCCTCCGGCGGGCCGCCTCGGCGTCGCGGTAGGCGAGGACCTCGGGGAAGTTGTGGCCGGTGTCGATGTGCAGCACCGGAAACGGGATCGGCGCCGGCCAGAACGCCTTGGCCGCCACGTGCAGCATCACCGCGGAGTCCTTGCCTCCGGAGAAGAGCAGCACGGGACGTTCGAAGGTGGCCGCCACCTCCCGGAAGATGTGCACGGACTCGGCCTCGAGCGCGCGCAGCAGGGACAGTTCGTACGACGGCGTGAGGGTCATCGGGGCTCCAGCTCACGAGCGCCGGTCCAAATATGTACCGGCTCGGTCGAAAGGTTTCGCCCCGAACAATAGAACGAGTTTCAGTTCCGGGTCAACGCCTCGCGGGGTGCGAGCGAATGTATCGCCCACTCGATCAGACCGACGGCATGATCCATTCGCTCGGTCCCCCGGGGCCGCAACACCCGGCCGTCACCGGGCCGGGCGACGCCCGCGTCACCGGGCCGGGCGACGCCCGCCGAGCTCGCGCGTGACGGCCTCGGCGGTGGCCACGAGGGCCGCCCCGCGCCGGGCGATCTCCCGGTTGGCCAGGGTCGCGCCCACGTGGAGCGTGAGCACCACCGACTGCCGCCCGTCCGCGTCGTAAGCGGGGGCGGCGAGCAGGTTCACCGGATGCTCGGCGTCGGCCGGTTCCGCCCCGGTCAGCAGCACCCGCTCCCCCAGGCTGGACACCATCTCCCCCAGCAGTTCGCGCAGCTCGGACGGCAGGTCGTGCGCCGCGACGCCCGCCATGAGCGCGTGCAACCGCCGCCCGCCCGCGGTGAGCGACTCGACCAGATATCCCGCGGTGCGGCACTCGTCGACCACGTCCCGCAGGCGGTCCCGGTCCAGCCGCACCGGAAGCGTCGGCTCGCGCGCGAGCCACTGCTCGAGCCGCTCGTCGGAGTCCCACAGCACGTACATCAGGCCCACCGGCGGCGCGAACGGATAGACCTCTCCCACCCGCGCCCCGGCACCGTCCGGATCGGCCCCGGCGACGTCGAGGACCGCAATGCGGTCGCCCACCACCGCCGACGCGGCGCAGGTGGCACCGAACTCGGCGCCGAGCGCGGCCAGGTGCCGGTGGGTGACGGGACCGACGGCGAAGCCGCGCTGCGCGGCGCGGCCCGCGACGATCAGCGCGGGACCGAGGCCGTACGTCCTGTCCGCGGGATGGCGCATCAGGTAGCCGGCCTCGGTCAGGGCGGTCAGGATCCCCAGGCACGTCGGCTTGCTCATGCCCAGCCGGCGCGCCAGCTCGGAGAGCCCGAACCGGGTCTCCGGGTGCGCGACCAGGTGGTCCAGGACCTGCACGACCCGATCGGTCGGCGGCGAACGCCGAGCGGACGACGTCGCGGCGGCCTCGGTCATTGACGCCTCCTTGGAACACGTTCTATCGTCGCTGCACCGAGAGCCTACCGCACCGGTACATATTTGAACCGCAAGGAGATCGTGTGCTCACCGATCCGCTCACATCCGCCATCGCCGAGGCCGAGAAGCTCGTCGCGACGGCGCCGCACATCCGCACCGAGCAGGACCTGGTCGAGGGGTACCGCTACCTCGCCGGCGGGATCACCGCCTGCGTCCACTCGGCGTGGGCGGCCGAGAGCCCCCACCCCACGTTCGTCACCGGCACCGGGCCCTACACGAAGATGGGGCTCGACAACCCCGACACCCTCTACTTCGGGGCGCGCATCCGCGACGACGCCGAGTACGTCGTCACCGGCCGCCGCGGCACCACCTGCGACCTGAGCTTCCAGGTGCTCGCCGGCAACTACACCGACGCCGAGGTACCCGGCAACGTCACCGCGTTCGACGACCGCGAGCTGCGCATCGCCGACGACGGCACCTTCGAGGCCCGGTTCGGTCCCGGCCCTGCCGACCCCGGAAACAACTACTTCACCCTCGCCCCCGGCTCGTCCCAGCTCGTCGTCCGGGAGGTCTACAGCGACTGGTCCCAGCGGCGCGGCACCCTGCGCATCGACCGGGTCGACGCGCTCGGCACACCGCCGCCCGAGCCGACGCAGGACGACGCCGCCGCTCGCTACCGGCGGGCCGGGCGCGCGCTCGTGTCCCGGGTGCGGACGTGGCTGCAGTTCCCGCAGTGGTTCTACCTCGACCTTCCGGTCAACACGGTCACCGAACCGCGGCCGACGCCCGGCGGCCTGGCCACCCAGTACTCGTCCGTCGGGCACTTCGACCTGCGCGACGACGAGGCGATGATCCTCACCGTCCCCGCCTCCGACGCGCCCTACCAGGGCTTCCAGCTGGGCAGCCTCTGGTATATCTCGCTCGACTACATCCACCACCAGACGTCGCTGAACAACACACAGGCCCAGGTCGATCCGGACGGGATGATCCGCATGGTCGTCTCCGCCCGCAATCCCGGCGTCGCCAACTGGGTCGAGACCCTGGGCCGCAGCCGCGGGTTCCTGCAGTTCCGCTGGCAGCGCCTCTCCCGCGACCTCACGACCGCGGACGGCCCGACGGCCCGGGTGGTCCCGTTCGACGACCTGGCCGCGGCACTGCCGTTCCTCGACCACAACCGGGTCACGCCCCAGCAGTGGTCCGCGCGGATCGCCGCCCGCCAGACCGCGATCGCCGACCGGATGCTCGGGTGAGCGCCGTGACCACCACCCCGAGCCCCCTGCTCGCCGGACAGACCGTCGTGGTCAGCGGCGTCGGGCCTGGACTCGGCCGCACCCTTGCGGTGCGGTGCGCCGAGCACGGCGCCGACGTCGTGCTCGCCGCCCGCACCGCCGCCCGCCTCGAGGACGTCGCGGCCGAGATCACCGCCCTGGGCCGGCGCGCCCTGTCCGTCCCGACCGACATCACCGACACCGGCTCCGCGTCCCGGCTGGTCGAGACGGCCCTCCGCGAGTTCGGCCGGGTCGACACCCTGGTCAACAACGCCTTCTCGGTTCCGTCGATGAAACCGTTGGCACGCACCGATTTCCAGCACATCCGCGACAGCGTGGAACTCACAGTCCTCGGCGTGCTGCGCCTGACCCAACTGTTCACCGACGCCCTGACCGAGACGAAGGGCTCGGTGGTGAACATCAATTCGATGGTGCTGCGACACTCGCAGGAGCGCTACGGGAGCTACAAGCTGGCCAAGTCGGCCCTGCTCGCGCTGTCACAGTCCCTCGCCACCGAGCTCGGCCCTCACGGAATCCGAGTCAATTCCGTTGCCCCCGGCTATATCTGGGGAGAAACCCTGAAGGCGTACTTCGAGCACCAGGCAGAGAAGTACGGCACCACCGTCGAACAGATCTACCAGCACACCGCGGCGGGCACCGACCTCAAACGCCTGCCCACCACCGAGGAGGTGGCCGACGCCGTGATCTTCCTCGCCTCCCCGCTGGCGCGGGCCGTCACCGGCCAGTGCCTGGACGTGAACTGCGGCGAATACCACCACTGACCAGCCGTGCGCGTTTTCGGTAGCCGGCACTACCAGAAGCGCGCACAGGGAAGGGAGATCCATGAGTGAACGTACCAGCGTCGGCACCGTCGAGGACCTGCACGCCTCCGCGACGCGGCTGACCGGCCTGACCGACTTCGGCGACGACGACTACACCGGGGCCCTCGGCGTCCTCCTCGACTCGTATGCGCGCGACGAACACCTCACCCCGCTCGGCAGCAAGATGTCGCGGGTGTTCCTGCGCGGCGCCCTCGTCGCGCGGCTGCTGAGCGAATCGGCCTGGCGCGCGCACCCCGAGCACGCCGACGTCGCGATCGAACGGCCGATCTTCGTCACCGGCCTCCCCCGCACCGGCACCACCGCGCTGCACCGCCTGCTCACCGCCGACCCCGGCCACCAGGGACTCGAGATGTGGCTGACCGAGCTGCCGCAGCCACGGCCGCCGCGCGAGACGTGGGCCGGGAACCCGGCGTTCGCGGCCATCGAGGCCGGGTTCGCGCAGCACCACGTCGAGCACCCGGAGTTCATGGGTGTGCACTACATGTCCGCCGGCGAGGTCGAGGAGTGCTGGCAGCTGCTGCGGCAGTCCTTCCGATCGGTGTCCTACGAATGCCTCGCGCACCTGCCCACCTACTCGCGCTGGCTCGCGCGGCAGGACTGGACCGGAGCGTACGCCCGGCACCGCCGGAACCTGCAGCTGATCGGGCTGCCCGACGCCGGGAAGCGCTGGGTCCTGAAGAACCCGAGCCACCTGTTCGCACTCGACGAACTGCTCACCGTCTACCCCGACGCGCTGATCGTCGTCACCCACCGCGACCCGCGCACCGTGATCCCGTCGGTGTGCAGCCTGGCCGCGCACGCCACCGACGGCTGGTCGCACACCTTCCGGGGCGCGAGCATCGGGCGCAGCCAGCTCGACCTGTGGGCGCGCGGGCTCGACACGTTCACCGCGGCACGGAGCCGGCACCACCCGGATCGGTTCGTCGACGTGGACTACCGCGACTTCGTCGCCGATCCCCTCGGCACGGTCGGCGCGATCTACGACCGGTTCGGCATCCCGCTCACCGCCGGCGCCGAACAGGCGATGGCCGCGCTGCACGCCGAGAGCCGCAGCGGGGATCGCCGGCCGGCGCACCGCTACCGGCTCGAGGACTTCGGTTTGAGCGACGCCGAGGTGGACGAGCGGTTCCCGGACTACGCCTGTCGCTGACCCGCGGCGACCGCCGCGGCGGCGAGGACGTCGAGCAGCGGGAACAGCGCGGCGGCGATGAGATCCCCGGTCTCGACGAACGCCTGCTCGGACAGGCCGATCGGGTCGGGGATGTTCGGGGTGCGGGCCGCGCCGCTGGGATCCCGGCAGGCGTCGAGCCGGGCGATCGTCTCCGCACCGGTGACGGTCGCGATGCGGTGCGCCTCGGTCAGGGTGAACGACTTCGCCGCGGCGCCGGCGGTCAGGCCGGCGACCCGGTCGCGCTGCTCCTCGCTCATGGTCAGGACCAGGTCGGCGCCCTCGACCATCGTCGCGGTCACCCGGCGGGCGCGGAAGTCGCTCGCATCGGCGCCGAGACCGGCGATGACCGCGGCCGCGCGGGGTTCGACGGGATACCCGACGAGGGCCCGCGTGCCCGCGCTCTCGGCGGTCAGGTCGGCCCACCCCGATTCGCACGCGTAGGCCCGCGTCAGCCGCTCCGCGATCACGGACCGGCAGACGTTGCCGCTGCAGACGAACAGGATGTGCACGCGCGCACTCTAGCCGCCGCGAATCGGGCGGAGGGGACGCGATTTTCGGCGCCGTGCGATGTTCACGTGCCGTTCGCACGCGCGCCGCGTGTCGTTCACTCACGGCGGCCGGTTCGCGGGCCGCCCCGGCGGGGTCCGGAAGCCGTGTCCACGTCACGTCCAGACCGTGCGACATGGGATGATCGACGTATGCCCGCACCCCTACCGCTCGATCCGATCGCCGAGGCCCACCGCCAGTGGACGGCCCACGGCTGGGGTGAGGTCGCGGACGGCATGGCCGCGGTGACCTCCGTGATGCGCGCGCAGCAGATCATGATGGCGCGGGTCGAGGAGGTTCTCAAACCGTTCGGGCTCACGTTCGCCCGGTACGAACTGCTGACCCTGCTGCACTTCACCAGGACCGGGGCGCTGCCCATGGCGAAGGCCAGCGCCCGGCTGCAGGTCCACCCCACCAGCGTCACCAATGCCGTGGACCGGCTCGAGACCGCGGGGCTCGTGCGCCGCACCCCGCACCCGAGCGACCGTCGCGCCACACTGGTCGAACTGACCGACGAGGGGCGGGCGCTGGCCGTCGAGACCACCGAGAAGCTCAACGCCGAGGTGTTCGCCCGGCCCGGCGTGCCCGACGACCAGCTCGAGACGCTGCTGCGGATCCTGGCCGGCCTGCGCCGCGACGCCGGCGACTTCGACACCGGAGGCGATCCCACCAGGTGGTGACACGGATCGGGGACGTCCCGCAGGATGCGGAACGGCCCCGGTCGAGGACGACGATCAGGCGTGCTTGAACTCCGGCGCGCGCTTCTCGACGAACGCGGCCATGCCTTCCTTCTGGTCGGCGGTGGCGAACGTCGAGTGGAACACCCGCCGCTCGAACTTCACGCCCTCGGCGAGGGTGGTCTCGAAGGACCGGTTGACCGCTTCCTTGGCCATCATCGCGACGGGCAGCGACATCGACGCCACCGTGGTCGCGGCCTCGAGCGCCACGTCGAACAGGTCCGCGGCCGGCACGATGCGCGACACCAGGCCCGCGCGCTCGGCCTCCTCGGCGTCCATGTTCCGGCCGGTCAGGCACATGTCCATCGCCTTGGCCTTGCCCACGGCGCGGGTGAGCCGCTGCGAGCCGCCGATGCCGGGGATGACGCCGAGCTTGATCTCGGGCTGGCCGAACTTGGCGGTGTCCGCGGCGATGATGAAGTCGCACAGCATGGCCAGTTCGCAGCCGCCGCCGAGGGCGTACCCGGAGACGGCGGCAATGACCGGCTTGCGGGCCGAGGAGAGCCGATCCCACTGCGAGAACAGGTCTTCCGCGTACACCTCGGAGAACGTCTTCGGCGCCATCTCCTTGATGTCCGCGCCCGCGGCGAACGCCTTCTCGGAGCCGGTGAGCAGGATGGCGCCGATACCGGCATCCGCCTCGAGCTCCTCGACGGCCGCCACCACCTCACGCATCAGTTGGCTGTTGAGGGCGTTGAGCGCCTTGGGCCGGTTCAGCGTGATGATGCCGACGCGGTCCTTGCGGTCGAGCAGGATCGTCTCGAAGTCCGTCACTGGGTTTCCTGTTCTGTCGAGCGGTTGCGGATCTCGGTGATGATGGCCGAGAAGTCCAGTCCGCCGCCACCCGACTCGTTGAAGCGGTGGTAGATCTCCGCGGCCCGAAGCCCCAGCTCGGCGTCGACGCCGTTGGCGCGCAACGCGTTCGCGGCCAGACCGAGGTCCTTGTCCATGAGCGCGGCGGCGAACCCGGGCTGGTAGTCGTTGTTGGCGGGGGTGGTGGGCACCGGCCCGGGCACCGGGCAGTTGCTGGTCAGCGCCCAGCACTGGCCGGAGGCGTTGGACGCGACGTCGAAGAGGGCCTGGTTGGTCAGTCCGAGCTTCTCGCCGAGCACGAAGGCCTCGCTGATGGCGATCATCGACACGCCGAGGATCATGTTGTTGCAGATCTTGGCGGCCTGGCCGACGCCGGACCCGCCGCAGTGCACGACCTTGCGACCCATCACCTCGAGCAGCGGCTTTGCGGCTTCGAAGTCCTCCTCCGCCCCGCCGACCATGAAGGCGAGGGTGCCGGCGGCCGCACCGGCCACGCCGCCGGAGACGGGCGCGTCGATGGCGCGGTGCCCGGCCTGCACGGCCTTCTCGTGGGCGGCGCGCGCGTCGGCGACGTCGATGGTGGAGCTGTCGACGAACAGCGTGTTCGGCCGGGCGGCCGGCAGGACCTCGTCGTACAGCTTCAGCACGAGGGCGCCGTTGGGCAGCATCGTGATCACGACGTCGGCGTCGCGGACCGCGTCGGTCGCGGACTCGGAGATCGTGAGGCCGTCGGCGCGGCCCTGTTCCTGGGCCGCCGGCACCGGGTCGAAACCGGTGACCGGGTAGCCGGCCTTGACGAGGTTCGCGGCCATCGGCCCGCCCATGTGGCCGAGACCGAGGAAGGCGACGTTCGGCAGTGTGCTCATGTCAGGCGGTTTCCTTCTCGGGTGCGACGAGCCCGAGTTCGAGCTCGCCGAGTGGCTGGAAGTACGCGTCGACGTCCGCGTCGGTGACGTCGGCGAGGGTCGCCGGCGACCACGCCGGGTTGCGGTCCTTGTCGACCACCTGCGCGCGGATGCCCTCGACGAGGTCGTGCGAGCGCAACGACGCCAGGGACACCCGGTACTCCTCGTTCAGCACCTCTTCGAGGCTGCCGAGTTCGCGGGCGTGGCGCACCGATCGCAGGGTCACCTTCAGCGCGACGGGCGACTTGCCGAGGATCTGCTCGGCGGCCGCGCGGGCCTCGGGCTCCTCGGCGGTCTGCAGGCGGGCGACGATCTCCTCGACGGTCGGCGCCGAGTAGGCGGCGTCGATCCAGGAGCGCTGCGCGAGCAGCGGCGACTCCGGGGCCGGTTGGGCGAATTCGGCGAGCGCCTCGTCGACCGTGCCGGATTCGAGGGCGGCGACGAACTTGTCGAGCGCCTCGGACGGCACGAAGTGGTCGGCGAAACCGAGGGCGATGGCGTCGCCGGCCGTCATCCGGCCGGTGGTCAGGGCGAGGTGGGTGCCGAGCTCGCCCGGTGCGCGCGAGAGCAGCCAGGTGCCGCCCACGTCGGGGACGAAGCCGATGCCCACCTCGGGCATCGCGATCGTGGAGCGTTCGGTGACGACGCGGACGTTGCCGTGGGCGGCGATCCCGACGCCGCCGCCCATGACGATGCCGTCCATGAGCGCCACGTACGGCTTCGGGTAGCGGCCGATGGCGGAGTTGAGGATGTACTCGTCGCGCCAGAAGTCCTGCGAGCCGGTGCCCCCGTCGCGGGCGTCGTGGTAGATCGAGACGATGTCACCGCCGGCGCACAGGCCGCGCTCCCCCGCCCCGTCCACGACGACCGCACGGACCGAGTCGTCCCCGGCCCACTCGCCGAGCGCGGCGGCCGTCACCTTCACCATGTCGTAGTTCAGGGCGTTGATGGCCTTGGGCCGGTTCAGGGTGATCCGGCCGATGCCGCCGGAGACCCGGACGAGGACGTCTTCCGTCTCGGTCATTTTGCTCCGTTCTGCGCCGCGGCCACCACGCTGCGCGCGACGACCACCCGCATGATCTCGTTGGTTCCTTCGAGGATCTGATGCACCCGCAGATCCCGCACGATCTTCTCGAGCCCGTACTCGGCAAGATAGCCGTAGCCGCCGTGCAGTTGCAGCGCGTCGTTGGCGGCGTCGAAGCAGGCATCGGTGGCGAATCGCTTCGCCATGGCGCACAGCTCGACCACGTCGTCGGCATTCCGGTCCAGCGCGTCGGCCGCGCGCCACAGCAGGGTGCGGGAGGCCTCGATGCCGGTGCGCATGTCGGCGAGCCGGAACTGCAGGGCCTGCGAGTCGAGCAGCCGCTCGCCGAACGCCTTGCGTTCGGCGAGGTAGCCGACGGTCTTGTCGAGCGCGGCCTGAGCGCCGCCGACCGAGCACGCGGCGATGTTGAGCCGGCCTCCGTTGAGCCCGTGCATGGCGATGCGGAAACCGCTGCCCTCCTCGCCGAGCAGGTTCTCGGCGGGCACCCGGGCACCGTCGAAGATCACCTGCCGGGTGGGCTGGGCGTTCCAGCCCATCTTCTTCTCGTTGGCGCCGAAGGACAGCCCGGGGGTGTCCTTCGGGACGATGATCGCGGAGATGCCGCGCGGGCCGGGCTCGCCGGTGCGGGCCATCACCACGTACACGTCCGACGTGCCGGCGCCGGAGATGAACTGCTTGGCGCCGGTGAGGACGTACTCGTCGCCGTCGCGGACGGCCCTGGTGCTCAGGGCCGCCGCGTCGGAGCCGGCGCCGGGCTCGGTCAGACAGTAACTCGCGAGCTGGTCCATCGAGCAGAGCCCGGGGACCCAACGGCGGCGCTGCTCGTCGTTGCCGAACCGGTCGATCATCCACGTGACCATGTTGTGGATGGAGATGTAGGCGGCGATGGACGGGCAGCCCTTGGCGAGTTCCTCGAAGATCCGGACGGAGTCGAGGCGACGCAGGCCCGACCCGCCGACGTCCTCGCGGACGTAGATGCCGCCCATCCCGAGGGCCGCGGCCTTGCGCAGGACGTCGACCGGGAAGTGCTTGGTCTGGTCCCATTCGACCGCGTTCGGGGCGAGGAACTCGGCGGCGAAGTCGCGGGCGGTGTCGCGGATCGCCCGGTCGTCGTCGGTGAGGGTGAACATCGGTATCTCGTCCTAGTCCATCGTCGGGATGACGAAGTGGTCGGCGTTCTCCTTCAGGCCGGAGAACCAGCGCTGCGTGACGGTCTTGGTCTTGGTGTAGAAGCGGATCGAGTCCGGGCCGTGCTGGTTGAGATCGCCGAAGCCGGACCGCTTCCAGCCGCCGAAGGTGTGGTACGCGATCGGCACCGGGATCGGCACGTTCACGCCGACCATGCCGACGTTGACGCGGTTGGTGAAGTCGCGGGCGGTGTCGCCGTCGCGGGTGAAGATGGCCACGCCGTTGCCGTACTCGTGCTCCGAGGGCAGCCGCAGGGCCTCCTCGTAGTCGTGCGCGCGGACGACGATCACGACGGGACCGAAGATCTCCTCGCGGTAGATCTTCATCTCCGCGGTGACGTTGTCGAACAGGGTGGCGCCGGAGAAGAAGCCGTTCTCGTGGCCCTCGAGCACGAAGTCGCGCCCGTCGACGACGAGCTCTGCGCCCTCGTCGATGCCGGACTGGATGTAGTCGTGCACCCGCTGGCGAGCCTCGGCGGTGACGAGCGGGCCGAAGTCGGCGTTCGGGTCGTCGCTGCGGCCGACCTTCAGCTCGGCGACGCGTTCCTTCAGCTTGGCGACGAGAGCCTCGGCGGCCTCCTCGCCGACGGGCACCGCGACGGAGATGGCCATGCAGCGCTCACCGGCGGAGCCGTAGCCGGCGCCGACGAGGGCGTCGGCCACCTGGTCCATGTCGGCGTCGGGCATGACGATCGCGTGGTTCTTGGCGCCGCCGAAGCACTGGGCGCGCTTGCCGTGGGCGGCGGCGGTCTCGTAGATGTACTGGGCGATCGGCGTGGAGCCGACGAAGCCGACGGCCTTGACGCGCTCGTCGGTCAGCAGCACGTCGACGACGGTCTTGTCGCCGTTGACGACGTTGAACACGCCGGCGGGCAGCCCGGCCTCGATGAACAGCTCCGCCAGGCGCAGCGGCACCGACGGGTCGCGCTCGGAAGGCTTGAGCACGAACGCGTTTCCGCACGCGATGGCCGGTCCGGCCTTCCACAGCGGGATCATCGCGGGGAAGTTGAACGGGGTGATGCCGGCGACGACGCCGAGCGGCTGGCGCATCGAGTAGACGTCGATGCCGGTGCCGGCGGAGTCGGTGAACTCGCCCTTGAGCAGGTGCGGGATGCCGGTGGCGAACTCGATCACCTCGAGGCCGCGCTGGATGTCGCCCTTGGCGTCGGCGACGGTCTTGCCGTGCTCGGAGGACAGCAGCCGCGCGAGGTTGTCCATGTCGTCCTGCACGAGCTGCAGGAACTTCATCAGCACGCGGGCGCGCTTCTGCGGGTTGAACGCGGCCCATTCCTTCTGAGCCTCGACGGCGTTCGCGATGGCGGCCTCTGCCTCGGCGACGTCGGCGAGCGGAACCCGGGCCTGCACCTCGCCGGTGTTGGGGTCGAAGACGTCGGCGAACCGGTCGGAGGCACCGGGGATGTGCTTGCCCCCGACGAAGTGGGTGAGTTCTCGAACGCTCATGTCCGGATCCGTCCTAACTGGTCGAATTCTCGTGTTTCGGTGGGATGATCGGGGGCAGCGGACGACACCCCCGGCAATGTGTGCTCATCCTATAGTTGGAAGTCCATGTATGTCCATAGGCGGCTGCGCCGCCGGTGCGTCCTTTGGGTCGCTCCAGCCGCCCAAAGGACGCACCGGCCGCGGAGCGGCCTATCGCAGCCGCCGGTACATCTCTTCCAGGTCGGCGGCACCGCGGATGACCACCGACTCGTCGGTGCCGCCGGCCCGCAGGACCCGCCGCAACAGCATCGGATCGAGATCGTCCAGCGCGGGCCGGTACGGCTCGGCCGGCAGATCCGGCAACCGGATCGCGTCCCCGTAGAAGTCCTCGTCGTCGGTCTCGGCGGCGTCCACCCCGCCGATCAATGCGTTCAGGTCGACCCCGCGCAGGGTGAGCACCGCCAGCGGCTGCTCGTCGACGTGCTCGGCCAGCAGGTACCCGACTGCCGCCGCGTGTTTGCACGGCCACCCGTCGTCGGGGCACGTGCAGTCGAAGTCCAGTTCACCGGCGCGCCGCGGCAGCAGCAGCGGACCCAGTTCCTCCGGCAGCGCACCGCCCGCGAGCCGGACCAGCATGCCCGGAGCCGACCGCACCCGGTCGATCAGCTCCGTGACCGCCTCCTCGTCGAGCGTGCGGATCGAGACCGTCGAGGTGAACGGGCGCAGCTGACTGCCCTGCACCTCCCCCACCGCCACGCCGGGCTCGAGCCGCATCGAGACCACCTGTCCCGACCGGGCGTAGGTCCGGCCCCGCGCCAGCCGGCCCTTGTCGGCGACCTGCTCCATCGCCGAGACCAGCTCCTTCGACCACCAGGTGCGTCCGATCGACCCGCGCTTCGTCCGCGCCTCGATGCCGCCGACGACCCGCCGGCGCTTGCCGTAACGGTCGAACCCGCCGGCCGGGCTCACTCGCCCACCGCCTCGTCGCCCAGGGACAGCAGCGAGTGCAGCTGCTCGGTGGACAGCTCGGTGATCCAGTTCTCGCCCGCTCCCACCGCAAGCTCCGCCAATTCCTGTTTCCCCGCGATCATTTCGTCGATCCGTTCCTCCAGCGTGCCGACGCACACGAGCTTGCGGACCTGCACGTCGCGGCGCTGGCCGATGCGGAACGCCCGGTCGGTGGCCTGGTTCTCCACCGCCGGATTCCACCAACGATCCAGGTGCACCACGTGATTCGCGGCCGTCAGGTTCAGGCCCGTGCCGCCGGCCTTGAGCGAGAGCAGCATCATCGGCGGGCCGCCGTCGCCCTGGAACGCGGCGACCATCGCGTCGCGCCGGCCCTTGGACACCCCGCCGTGCAGAAACGGCACCGTGGTGTCGAACCGCTCGGCGAGATACGGGGCGATCAGCTCACCGAATTCCCGGAACTGGGTGAACAGCAGCGCCTTCTCGCCGTCGGCGAGGATCGACTCGACGATGTCCTCCACCAGCCCGAGCTTGCCCGAACGGTGCCGGCCCCGGCGCAGCACCCCGGAGCCGTCGCCCAGGTAGTGCGCGGGGTGATTGCACACCTGCTTGAGCCGGGTCAGCGCGGCGAGCACCGCGCCCTTGCGGGCCATGCCCTCCTTGTCCCGGATCTGCCGCATCATCTCGTCGACCACCGCCCGGTACAGCGCCGCCTGCTCGGCGGTCAGGTTGGCCCGCACCGTCTGCTCGAACTTCTCCGGCAGGTCCGAGATCACCGACGGATCGGTCTTGACGCGGCGAAGCACGAACGGCGACGTCAACGCCCGCAGCCGCGCGGCGGCGGCCGCGTCGCGCTCCCGCTCGATCGGGACGGCGAACCGGGCCCGGAACGTCGACGGCGAACCCAGCAGGCGGGGATTGGCGAAGTCGAGGATCGATCGCAGTTCCTCGAGCCGGTTCTCCACGGGGGTGCCGGTGAGCGCGACGCGGTGCCGCGCGGGGATCGCCCGCGTCGCGCGGGACTGCGCGGTCGCGGCGTTCTTCACGTGCTGGGCCTCGTCGAGCACCACCCGGCCCCAGCGCAGCGACCTCAACGGCGCCACGTCACGCGCGACGAGCGCGTACGTCGTGATCACCAGGTCGCTGTCGGCGACCGCCGCGGCCAGCGCGGCGTCGCGCAACCGCGCCGGGCCGTGGTGGACGTGCACGCGCAGGCCCGGGACGAACCGCTGGGCCTCGCGCTGCCAGTTGCCCACCACCGACATCGGGCACACCAGCAACGTCGGGGGCACGTCGTCGCCGCCCGCCCGTTCGTGGGCGAGCAGCGCGAGCACCTGCACGGTCTTGCCGAGGCCCATGTCGTCGGCCAGCACCGCGCCCAGCCCGAGGCCGCTCATGAACGCCAGCCACTCCAGGCCGCGCTGCTGGTACGGACGCAAGGTCGCGTGCAGGCCGGGTGGGGGCGGCACCGGTTCGGGCCGGACCTGCCCGTCGAGCAGGGTCGCCACCCAGCCGGTAGCGGCGACGTCGGTGACCTCCACCGGGGGCGGCTCGTCGCCGGTGAACCGGCCGAACAACGTCGCCAGCGTCGCGTCCGTCGCGCCCTGGCCGGCGACGTAGCGGGCGGCCCGCGCGAGCGCGATCGGATCGGCCTGCACCCACTTGCCGCGCAGCTTGACCAGGTCGCTGTTGGCCGCGATCAGCCGTTCCATCTCGGCGGGGGTGAGCAGCATGTCGCCCACGGCAAGCTGCCACTCGAACGAGACGAGCGCGTTCATGCCGACGGTGTCGTCCTCGGCGGCGACGGGTGCGACCGGCGAGGACACCTGCAGCCGCAGCGACGGCTCGAGCCGCGCCCACGCGCGCGGCAGCAGCAACGCGACGCCGGCCTCACCCAGCGCACGGCCACCGTGCTCCACGAGGTCGGTCACGACCCCCGTCGGCAGCAGCAGGTCCAGGCTGTCCGGGTCGCGCGGCACGTCCTGCAGCCGCGGATACGCCTTCAGGGCGGCGCCGAGCTTGCGGATCCCGATCTGCAGCAGCTGCGCGTCGGAGCCGTCCACCGGCACCGGCACCGGCGCCTGCCCCTCCGACCGCAGGCACACCTCGAGCCGCCACAGCGTGTCGGCGCCGATGCCGTCCTCCTCGTCGTCCGGTTCGACGAGCCGCAGCACCAGGTCGGGCTCGTTTCCGGCGAGCGAGGCCCGCCATTCGTCCAGCGCCTCGGCCATGCGCTGGGAGCCGCTGTGGTGCGGCTGCCCCTCGGCCAGGGCGGCGATCAGCGGATGCAGCGAGGTACCCACGTTGCCGATCAACGCCCGGGTGATCGGATCGGTGAGCTCGGTGGCGAGGTCGTCGAGGAGCGCCGCGGGCCGGCCGGCCTGCCGCTGCACCGGCGGCATCGCGGCGGACAGCTCGGCCGTCCAGGCCCGGATCCGGTCGCCGCCGAGCAGGCGCCACCGGGCCCACCACTGCCCGTCGGCGCGGTGCAGTTCCGGGGCCACCCGCCCGGCCTGCGCCCAGCGCTCGATGCCGCGGGCGACGTGGGCGAGGTAGCGCAGGTCCCCGGCCACCCCCTCGGCGTGCCGCGGCAGCGCCAGCAGCAGCTCCGCGGCGTCGGGCGGCGCGACCGCCACCGCGGGGATCCGCCGCGGAGCGTCGTCGCCGGGCAGACGCAGCTCGACGCGGTGCCGGAACGGCCGGTCGATCCATCGTCGCAGTACAGCGGGTGTGTCGTCGGGCGGGTCGTCGCCGTCGCGCCACAGCATCAGGCCCGCTCCCGGTGACCACAGCCCGTGCAGCATGCCCACCATGGTGCCAGCCGCGACCGACACCGTCGTGACGGGCTGGGGCGCACGCCCGCCGTCGTGGCGGGTGGGCCCGCGCGGGACGGTCGTGCCGAGCGTGCGCCGAGCGCCGGTGACGATCGGCCCTGGATCGGGCTCGCTCCCCGGAGGACACTGGGCTGCAGGTGCACCCACCAGGAGACTGCGATGTCGATCATGATCCAGGTCCTCGAACAGGCCTACAGCGCCCACACCCCTTGGGAGCAGGTCAAGTACGCGTTCGTCGACTCCGAGCACATCACCACGATGCGGCTCGACGGCCAGTGCGGCGTGTGGCTCGACGGGACGAAACACGGTGAGTCCCACCGGCTCGCCGCCACCGCCACCGCGGAGCAGGCGGTGTTCTTCCTGCTGACCGTGTTCGACCGGATCGCCGAGTGCAGGCAGCACGGGGGGTCGTGGATCGTCGGGCACGACGGCCGCACCATCGAGTCCATCCACGCGACGCGGTTTCCGCTGACGACCGACGGCTGAGCGGGCACCGGCGCCGCCGCTGTCGGTGCGGTCGGTGAGAATGTCCGCGTGCGAGGGGGCGCAGCGTTCTGGGGGCTGGTGGTGGCGGTCGCGATCGCCGTGTCGTGGGGTTGGGACCGGATCGAGTCGAACGCACCACCGGCACCGGGCAGCCCCGGCCGCGGCGAGCTCGAACAGTTGCTGGCGCGGGCGGCGGTGGTGCCGCACCGGCCGCAGGTGCCGGGGTACGAGCGGGGGTGCGGACCGGGCGAGGGGTGCGTGTTCGGGGAGGCGTGGTCCGACGACCATCCGGGACCAGGCGGCCGCGACGGGTGCGACACCCGCAACAACGTGCTCGCCCGCGATCTGCGCGACGTGGCGTTCCGGCCCGGCACCGGCGACTGTGTCGTCCTGTCGGGCACGCTGACCGACCCGTACACCGGGGCGCGGCTCGAATTCCGTCGCGCCGAGGGCCGGGCCGTCCAGATCGACCACATCTACCCCCTGGCGGCGGCGTGGGACCTCGGGGCGGCGGCCTGGCCGGCCGAACGGCGCCGGCAGTTCGCCAACGACGTCGCCTACAACCTGATCGCGGTGGACGGCCCGGCGAACGAGGACAAGCGCGATCACACCCCGGCCGAGTGGCTGCCGCCGGCGGCGGCGTATCGCTGCTGGTTCGCGGGCAAGTACCTGTCGGTGGCGGTGCGCTACGGGCTGCCGATCACGGTGGCCGACCGGCGGGCGCTGGCGTCGACGATCTCCGCGTGCCGAGCCCGTCGTCGCGGCGATCGCCCGCTCGTCGGTCGGACCCATCCACGAATTGCCCGCGCGGACGCCCGGTGGTCGCGCGGCTGCCGCCCTCCGGCGCCGTGCCCCGCATCCGGGCGCAGGGAACTAGCGTGGCACTCATGGTTTCGCGCATCACCAAGGACACCCGCCTGTGCATCTCGCTGTCGGGCCGCCCGAGCAACATCGGCACCCGCTTCCACAACTACCTCTACGACGAACTCGGCCTGGACTTCGTGTACAAGGCGTTCACGACGACCGACCTGCCGGCGGCGGTGGCCGGGATCCGCGGCCTCGGCATCCGCGGGTGCGGGGTGTCGATGCCGTTCAAGGAAGCGGTCATTCCCCTGATCGACGAGCTGCACGACTCGGCGCGGGCCATCGAGTCGGTGAACACCGTCGTCAACGAGAACGGGGTGCTGCACGCCTACAACACCGACTACCAGGCGGTGGTGGATCTGCTGCGCGAGCACGAGGTCGACCCCGCGTTGCCGGCCGCCGTCGCCGGCAGCGGCGGGATGGCAAAGGCGGTTGTGGCGGCCCTGCGCGACAGCGGGTTCGCGAACGTGTCGGTGATCGCCCGCAACGAGAAGACCGGTCGCCCGCTCGCGCAGCAGTACGGGTTCGACTGGCGGCCCGAGCTCGGCGAGCTCGCTCCGGGCCTGCTCGTCAACGCCACGCCGATCGGGATGGCGGGCGGGCCGGAATCCGGGCAGCTGCCGTTCCCCGAAGCCACGGTGGGCGCGGCGACGACGGTGTTCGACGTGGTGGCGATGCCCCCGCAGACGCCGCTGATCCGCGCGGCCCAGGAGCGGGGACTGCCCGTGATCACCGGCGCCGAGGTCATCGCCCTGCAGGCGGCGCAGCAGTTCGCGCTGTACACCGGCGTGACTCCGACGCCCGAGCAGGTGCGCCGCGCGTCGGAGTTCTCCCGATCCGCGGCCTGAGCCCCGGCATTCACGCCCCGGTGGCGATCTCCCGGGCCGGGTCCCGGCACCACTGCGACCACGACCCCGGGAACAGGGCTGCGTCGATCCCGGCGAGGGCGAGCGCCGCAATCTGATGGGTCGCGGTCACCCCGGATCCGCAGTAGACGGCGACGGGACCGTCCCCGCACACGGTCGCGAAGCGGTCGGCGAGTTCCTCGGCGGTCCGGAACGTGCCGTCCTCGCGGAGGTTGTCCGTGGCGGGGGCGCTGACCGCGCCGGGGATGTGGCCGGCGCGCGGATCGACGGGCTCCTCGTCGCCCCGGTACCGCGCCGCGGCCCGCGCATCGAGCAGGGTTCCCCGCGAAGGGAACTCGGCCGCCTCGTCGATGCCGACGGTGGACATCCGGCCGCCGCGCAGGGTCACCGATCCCGGCTTCACGGCCTCCCCCGGCCCGGCCGCGAGGCCATGTCCCGCCGCCGTCCACAGCGACAGCCCGCCGTCGAGCAGGCGCACGTCCCGAAGGCCCGCCCAGCGCAGCAGCCACCAGGCCCGGGCGGCGGCGAGGCCCCCGGTGTCGTCGTAGACGGCGACGGTGTCGCCGTCGTCGATCCCCCACCGTCGCGCGTGGTCCTGCAGCCGCACCACGTCCGGCAGGGGGTGACGGCCTCGCTCGGGCGAGCCCGGATCGGCGAGCTCGGTCTCGAGGTCGACGTACACCGCTCCGGGGATGTGACCCTCGTGGTAGCGGTCCTCGCCGTTCGGGTCGTCGAGCGACCAGCGCACGTCCAGCAGAACCGGCGGCCTGCCCACCTCGACGAGATCGGCCAGTTCGCGCACGGTCATCAGCACGGGATTCGCAACCATGGCTCCGATCCTGGCACGCCCGCGCGGTGGGCGCCGCGCGACACGGGAGGTGCGGCGGCGTCCACTGCGGCAGAATGCCGCCCGGGTCCACTGCGGCAGAATGCCGCCCGGGTCCACTGCGGCAGAATGCCGCCCGGGTCCACTGCGGCAGAATGCCGCCCGTGTCAGATGCTCCCGCGCCCACCCGTCCCGCCCCGCTCACCCAGCCGATCGGGGCGGGCATCGTCACGGCCCTCGTCGGATTCACCAGTTCGTTCGCGGTGGTGCTGACGGGACTGCGGGCGGTCGGGGCGTCGCCGTCGGAGGCGGCGTCCGGTCTGCTGGCGCTCTGTGTGACGCAGGGGCTCGGCATCCTGTGGCTGGCGCGGCGGTACCGCACACCGATCACCCTCGCGTGGTCCACGCCCGGCGCCGCGCTGCTCGCCGGCACCGGCGTGGTGGCGGGCGGATGGCCGGCCGCGGTGGGCGCGTTCGTCGTCGTGGGCGCCGCGATCGTCCTGACGGGGCTGTGGCCGCGGCTCGGCGCCCTGATCGCGGCGATCCCGACGCCACTGGCCCAGGCCATGCTCGCCGGGGTGCTCGTCCCGCTCTGCCTCGCCCCGGTCGAGGGGGTGATGTCCTCGCCCGCCTCGATCCTGCCCGTGGTGGCGACGTGGCTCGTGCTGCAGCGGCTGCGGCCGCGCTGGGCGGTGCCGGGGGCGTTCGCGACGGCCGCGGTGGTCGTGGCAATCCACCTGTCGCGCTCGGGAACCCGGCCCGCGGCGCGGGATCTGCTGCCCTCGATCGATCTCACGGCTCCGGCGTGGACGTGGCAGGCGCTGCTCGGCATCGCCGTGCCCCTGTACATCGTGACGATGGCGTCGCAGAACATCCCGGGCACCGCAGTGCTCGACTCGTTCGGTTACGCCACGCCGTGGCGGGCGGCGATGACGGTCACGGGCCTCGGCACCGTCGTGGGCGCGCCGGCCGGTGGGCACGCGATCAACCTCGCGGCGATCAGTGCGGCGCTGGCGGCGGCGCCCGAGGCGGACCCGGATCCGGCACGCCGGTGGGTGGCGGCGTGGTCTGCGGGCTGGTCGTATCTCGCGCTGGCCCTGTGCTCGACCGGGCTCGCGACGGTCGTGGCGATGGCACCGGACGGGGTGGTCGAGGCGGTGGCCGGATTGGCCCTGCTCGCGACGCTCGGCGGGGCCCTGGCCTCGGCTCTGCGCGACGCGCCGGAGCGCGAAGCAGCGGTCGTGACGTTCCTGGTCGCGGCGTCCGGATCGACCCTGTTCGGTATCGGATCGGCATTCTGGGCGTTGATGGTCGGACTTGCCGTCCGCGTGGGACTATCGTCAGCACGGTGACGAACCGCCAGCCGACGACGCCCGCCGCCGACCCACCCGTTCCCGCCCGGTTCCCGGTCCTCTGGCCGATGCAGACCCGGTGGGCGGACAACGACCACTACGGCCACGTCAACAACGTCACCTACTACTCGTACTTCGACTCCGCGGTCAACGGATGGCTGATGGCCACGACCGGGGTCGACATCCGGGAGCTGGACGCGATCGGCGTGGTCGCAGAGACGTCGTGCCGGTATCTGGCGGAGCTGTCGTTCCCGGACCGGCTGCGCGTCGGCCTGGCGGTGGAGCGGCTGGGAACCCGCAGTGTCACCTATTCGCTGGCCATCTTCCGGGAGGACGGCGAAGGCGGGCTGCAGCCGGCGGCGACCGGGCGTTTCGTGCACGTGTACGTCGACGCCCGCACGCGACGTCCCGTGGCGATCCCCAAGGAGATCAAGAAGGCGGTCGCCCAGCTGGTGACGCCCCCAGCGGAATAGCTCCCGACCACCAAGCATCCGCTTGGCATTGTATTCATCTACCGGATTACACTCCGGGGCATCCGCACGTCCCCGAGAGAGAGCGATCCCAAGATGCGCGATGCTGTCATCGTCGAAGCCGTTCGTACCCCCATCGGCAAGCGGGGCGGCGGCCTGTCCGGCGTCCACGCCGTCGAGCTGTCCGCCCACGTCCTGCGCACCATCGCCGAACGCACCGGCATCGACCCGGCGCTCGTCGACGACGTGCACTGGGGCACCGTGCAATCCGTCGGCATGCAGTCGGGCAACATCGGCCGCATGGCCGTGCTCGGCGCGGGCTGGCCGGAATCGGTACCCGGCTTCACCATCGACCGGCAGTGCGGCTCGTCGCAGCAGGCCGTCTCGACGGCGGCCGCGGCGGTGATCTCCGGCCAGGCCGATCTCGTCGTCGCCGGCGGCGTCGAGATCATGTCGGCGATCCCGCTGGGTTCCTCCGCCCCCGAGGGCACCGGGCAGATGGGCGGTCCGGCCCGCGAGCGGTACGCCGACGAGCTCACCGCGCCCGGCTTCCACGGCCGCTTCAACCAGGGCGTGGGCGCCGAGATCATCGCCGAGCAGTGGGGCATCTCCCGCACCGAGCTCGACGAGTACTCCGTCCGGTCGCACGAGCGGGCCGCCCGCGCGCAGGACGAGGGGTTGTTCACGGACGAGATCGCGCCGTACACCCTGGCGGACGGCACCGTGATCGCCGCGGACGAGGGCATCCGGCGCGGCTCCACCGTCGAGAAGCTCGCGGGCCTGAAGGCCCCGTTCCGGGAGAACGGAGTGGTCACCGCCGGCAACGCGTCCCAGATCTCCGACGGCGCCTCCGGGCTGCTGATCACCACCTCGGAGAAGGCGAAGGCGCTGGGCCTGACCCCGCTCGCGCGCGTGCACACCGCCGTGGTCACCGGCGACGATCCGGTCAAGATGCTCACCGGCCCCATCCCGGCCACCGCCCTGGCGCTGAAGCGGTCGGGACTGTCGCTCGACGACATCGACGCGTTCGAGGTCAACGAGGCCTTCGCCTCGGTACCGCTGTCGTGGCAACGCGAGACGGGCGCGCCGCTCGAGAAGCTGAACCCCCTCGGCGGTGCCATCGCGCTCGGCCACCCCCTCGGCGCCTCGGGCGGTCGCCTGGCCGCGACGTTGATCCATCACCTGCGCCGCACGGGTGGCCGCTACGGCCTGCAGACGATGTGCGAGGGCGGCGGCACCGCCAACGCCACGATCTACGAGATCCTCTAGTCCGCGGTGGTGCCTTCCGGGACCCGGTCCCGGAAGGCACGCCTCATCGCTGCGCCAGCCGCTCGAGCAGCGGCGTCGTGCGCGGACCCACCAGTTCGCGCATCACCAGCGCCATGTTGGTGCGCTCGACGCCGGGGATCTCGAGGATCTGCCCGGCCAGCCGGTAGAGATCCTCGGCGTCGCGCGCGACCACCTTCACCGACAGGTCCGTCTGCCCCGTCATGCCGTACACCTCGGTCACCTCCGGGATCTGTGCCAGGGCCGCGACGACCGCATCGAGCCGGTGCTGATCGACCCGGGTGGCGACGAACGCCGCCAGCGGATAGCCGAGAGCCCGCGGATCCACCCGCCGCTCGAACGACCCGAGGACCCCCTCCGCATCCCATCGCGCGAGCCGCGCCTGCACCGTGTTCCGGGACAACCCCAGACGCTGGGACAGCTCCACCCCGGTCGCCCGCGGGGTCCGCGCAAGCTCGAGCAGCAGCCGGGCGTCGGTGGCATCGAGACTGGTCATATTTCGCAGTATGACAGCGGCGGGCACCCAGAAACCGTGCTTCCTGCACAATTGCGCATCGGCCGATTGCGCACCTGCACCCCGCGTGGATCATGTGAGGTACAACACAGGTCCGCCGGCCCGCCTCACGAGGGCGACCGGTCCCGCCATAGCGAGGTGGTGCACGGTGGTCGACAAGATTGCCTATCCGGTCCAGCTGATCCAGCCCGACGGACGACGGGTCTACAACCCCGAGTACTCCGCGCTCGTCGCCGACGTCGGACCCGACGAACTCCGCGCCCTCTACCGCGACATGGTCGTCGTCCGCCGCCTCGACGCCGAGGCCACCGCGCTGCAGCGGCAGGGCGAACTCGGACTGTGGGCGCCCCTGCTCGGCCAGGAGGCCGCCCAGGTCGGCTCCGCGCACGCCCTCCACCGCGACGACTACGTGTTCACCAGCTACCGCGAGCACGGGGTGGCCTGGTGCCGCGGCGTCGACCCCGCCGACATGACCCGGCTGTGGCGCGGGTGCGCCCACTCCGGCTGGGATCCGGCCACGGTCAATATGACCAATCCCGCCATCGTCGTCGGCTCCCAGGGCCTGCACGCCACCGGATACGCGATGGGCGCCCACTTCGACGGCGCCGAGATCGCCACCGTCGTCTACTTCGGCGACGGGGCGACCAGCCAGGGCGACATCGCCGAGGCCCTCGGCTTCGCCGTCGCGTGGGGCGTCGGCGTGGTCTTCTTCTGCCAGAACAACCACTGGGCGATCAGCCACCCGGTCCGGTCGCAGAGTCCCGTCCCGATCGCGCAGCGCGCCGCCGGCTACGGGATGCCGGCCGTGCAGGTCGACGGCAACGACGCGCTCGCGGTGCTCGCCGTCACCCGCCGGGCCACCCGGCATGCGCGGGAGGGCAGCGGCCCGTCGCTCGTCGAGGCCATCACCTACCGGATGGGCCCGCACACCACCTCCGACGACCCCACCCGCTACCGCACCCCCGCCGAGACCGAACTGTGGAAGGCCCGGGACCCGATCGACCGGCTCCACCGGCTGCTCCGGCGGGAAGGACACGCCGGCGACGAGTTCTTCGACGAGGTCGGCGCCGCCGCCGACGAGGCCGCGGCCCGGCTGCGCGCCGGCACCCTCGGTGCCCCGAACCCCGAGCCGCTGAGCATGTTCGACCACGTCTACGCCACCGACCATCCGATGATCGCCGAGGAACGAACCCGCTACCGCGACTACCTCGCCGATTTCGAGAACGCGACCCACGAGGAGGCGCTGTCATGACCACCACCACGCTGGCCCTCGGGGCCGCCCTCGGCGCCGGGCTGCGCCGGGCCCTCGAACACGACCGCAAGGTGGTGATCATGGGCGAGGACGTCGGCCGGCTCGGCGGGGTCTTCCGGGTCACCGACACGTTGCAGAAGGACTTCGGCGACAACCGCGTCATCGACACGCCCCTCGCCGAATCCGGGATCGTGGGAACGGCTTTCGGCATGGCCCTGCGCGGCTACCGGCCGGTGTGCGAGATCCAGTTCGACGGCTTCGTCTACCCCGCGTTCGACCAGATCGTCTCGCAGGTCGCCAAGATCCACTACCGCACCGCCGGGAGGGTCACCGCCCCCCTGACCATCCGCATCCCCTACGGCGGCGGGATCGGTGCGGTGGAGCACCATTCGGAGTCACCCGAGGCGTACTTCACGCACACCGCCGGACTGCGGGTCGTCAGCCCGAGCCATCCGGCCGACGCCTACACGATGATCCAGCAGGCCATCGCGCTCGACGACCCGGTGATCTTCCTCGAGCCGAAACGCCGGTACTGGGACCGCGGCGAGGTCGACCTCGACGCCGAGCCCGACCTCCCGCTCGACAAGGCCCGCGTCGCCCGGCCCGGAACGGACGTCACCGTCGTGACGTTCGGGTCGATGGTGGCCACCGCGCTGCACGCCGCGCAGATCGCCGACACCGAGGGGCACTCGGTCGAGGTGATCGACCTCCGGTCCCTCTCCCCCATCGACTTCGACACCGTCGAGGCGTCGGTCCGGCGCACCGGACGGCTCGTCGTGGTGCAGGAGGCTCCGCTGTTCTGCGGCATCGGCGCCGAGATCGCCGCCCAGCTCGCGGAGCGCTGCTTCTACCAGCTCGAGGCGCCGGTGCTGCGGGTCGGCGGCTTCGACATCCCCTATCCCCCGGCGAAACTCGAGGCTTACCACCTGCCCGACCCGGACCGGATCCTCGACGCCGTCGACCGCAGCCTCGCGGCGTGAGGAGCCGGACATGGAACCGGGCATGAGCGAACACGGCACCGTGGTGACCGAACACAGCGAGGTCTTCCGGCTGCCGGACCTCGGGGAGGGCCTGACCGAGGCGGAACTGGTGTCGTGGTCCGTCGCCGTCGGCGACCGGGTCGAGCTCAACCAGGTGATCGCCGAGGTCGAGACCGCCAAGGCAACGGTGGAACTGCCCTCCCCGTACGCGGGAACGGTCGCCGAACTGCTCGCCGAGCCGGGCGCCGGCGTGCCCGTCGGGGCGCCACTGATCCGCATCGCGGTGCCGGTCGCGGCGGGCACCGCGCCGGCCCCGACCGGTGGCGGGGACTCACCCGTGCAGGTGCTCGTCGGCTACGGGCCGGGCGCCGCGCCGGTGAGCCGGCGCGCGGCCCGCGCCGCAGCGGCGGCACCGGCCCCGGCGCAGGCACCCCCACCGCCCGGGGAGCGGCACCGCCCCGACGCGAAACCGTCGGCGCGCCGCGAGGCCCGGCTCCTCGGCGTGGATCTCACCGAGGTGACGGGAACCGGCACGGGCGGGGCGATCACCGTCCCGGACGTCCGACGCGCCGCGGAGGAACGCGGATCCGCTACGGCGGCAACAGGATCGGATCGCGAGACCCGGACCCCGATCCACGGGATCCGCAGACGTACCGCCGCCGCGGTGGCGCGCAGCGCCTTCACCGCCCCGCACGTGACCGTGTTCCTCACCTGCGACGTCACCGCCACGGTCGACCTCGTCGCCCGGTTGCGCGGCGCGGCCGCCTTCGAGGGCCGTCACCCGACGCTGCTCACCGTGGTGGCCAAGGCGCTGCTGCGGACGCTCGAGCACCAGCCCGTCCTCAACGCGGCCTGGGACGAGGAGCACCAGGAGATCGTCACCCGCCACTACGTCAACCTGGGCATCGCGACCGCCACCGACTCGGGCCTGATGGTGCCGGTGATCCGCGACGCCGACCGCATGTCGCTGCCGGACCTCGCCGGCGCCATCGCCCACGCCGCGGAGACCGCCCGCTCCGGCCGGGCCACCCCGGCCGACCTGACCGGCGGCACGGTCTCGATCACCAACATCGGCGTGTTCGGCGTCGACACCGGCACCCCCATCCTCAATCCCGGGGAGACGGCGATCCTCGCGCTCGGTGCCGTCACCCCGCGACCGTGGGTGGTCGACGGCGAACTCGCCGTCCGGCAGGTGACGACGCTGTCGCTGTCGTTCGACCATCGTCTCGTCGACGGCGAGCAGGCAGCGCGGGCGCTGGCCGAGATCGGGGCGATCCTCACCGACCCGGTGCCGGAACTGCTCGCCGGTATCTGACGGGCGGTAGCGTCGGGACACGTGACCGCTCAGGATCTTCGCCGCGCCCGCGCGGCCGTGTTCGCCACCTTCGGCGTCAACGGGTTCCTGCTCGCGATGTGGGTGGTGCACATCCCCGCGATCGAGGAGCGCGTCGGCATCGACCACGCCACGCTGGGTTCCCTGCTGCTGGTCCTCGCGGCCGGGGCGATCGCCGGAATGCAGGCCACCGGTCCGCTCGCCGACCGGTTCGGCAGCGACCGCACCACCGTCGCCGCGGCGGTCCTGCTGGCGGTGGCGACCCTCGGCCCCGGCCTGGCCGGCGCGGCGTGGCAGCTGGGCGTGGCGCTCGCGGTGTTCGGGTTCGCGAACGGCGCCCTGGACGTGTCGATGAACTCGCAGGCCGTGGCGGTCGAGCAACGCTACCGGCGGCCGATCATGGCCGCGTTCCACGGCCTGTTCTCGGTCGGCGGGGTCGCCGGGTCGCTGGTCGGGGCGGCCGCCCTGGCGACGGGGCTCGCCCCGGCCGTCGCCCTCGGCGGCGCCGGCCTCGTCGGCGCGCTCGTCGTCGCGGTCTCGGCGCCGCACCTCGTGCGGGTGCCCCGGGTCGAGCACCCGCGCGAGGCCGGCCCGCGCGGCGGATACTCCCGCCGGGTGCTGCTGCTCGGCGGGCTCGCGTTCATGCTGATGCTCAGCGAGGGCGTCGCCAACGACTGGAGCGCCCTGCAGGTCAAGGAACACCTGGGCAGCCCGGATGCGGTCGCGGCGCTGGCCTTCGGCGCGTTCTCCACGACGATGACGCTCGGCCGCTTCGTGGCGGACCGCGTCAGCGCCCGCATCGGCGCCGTGGCCGTGGTCCGGTACGGCACGCTGCTGGCGGGGGCCGGGATGGGCACGGTCGTCGCCTCCCCGTGGCTGCCCACGACGCTCGCCGGATGGGCGCTGTTCGGGCTGGGCCTGTCCGGCGCCGTGCCGCAGATCTTCAGCGCAGCCGGGAACATCGACGCCGGCGCCCCGGGCCGCAACATGTCCCGTGTCGTCGGCATGGGATACATCGGGTTCCTGGCGGGGCCCGCCACCATCGGCTGGCTCTCGGAGGCGACGTCGCTCACCGCGGCGATGACGGTGCCGTTGGCATGTGTGCTCGCCGCCGCAGCCCTCGCCGGCTCCGTCGGTGAGCGGACCCGTCGCACGCTCGCGCGCGTGGACGGCCGCTAGCGCGGGAGGACGGTCAGGACCCGCACGACGTGGTCGCGGAACTCGCGCATGTAGTTGCGGAGGAAGTCCTCGGTGCCCGAGTTGTGGACGGTGCCGTCGTCCCCGAAGACCTCGGGCGTGTAATGGATGTACGCCTCGGGCGACGTCATCTGCCGCGCGTTGCAGAAGCTCAGCACGGCGCGCAGGCTCTGCTGGCCCACGGCGGTGCCGATCGCGCCGATGGAGGCGCCGATCACGGCGGCCGGGATGTGATCGAACGAGTTCTGTCCCCACGGGCGCGACGCCCAGTCGATGGCGTTCTTCAGCGCCCCGGGAATCGACCGGTTGTACTCGGGTGAGACGAACAGCACCGCATCCACAGCGGCGATCGCGTCCTTGAGCGCGGCCCCCTCCGGCGGGTAGTTCGCGTCGTAGTCGGGGCTGTAGAGCGGCAGGTCCCGGATGGCGATCTCGACGAATTCGAGGTCGTGCGGGGCGAGCCGGATCAACGCCTTCGCGAGGATACGGTTGATCGAGGTGGACGACAGGCTGCCGACGAAGTAGCCGACCCTGTACGTCCTCTCGGTCCCTGGGTGCTCGGTCCCTGGGTGCTCGGTCCCTGGGTGCTCGGTCACGGGACGCATCCTTTCCGTCGGTGCCACGGGCCGGGGCACGGCCCGCCTGCCACCTCCGACGGTCGCACACGAGCGGGGCGCCCGCACGGTGTTCCGTGCGGACGCCCCGGTTCGTCGAACTCCCTACAGCGCCTTGAGTTCCTCGGTGACCTCGGAGACCATCTTCTTCGCGTCGCCGAAGAGCATGGAGGTGTGGTCGGCGGTGAACAGCGGGTTGTCGATGCCGGCGTAGCCGGAGCTCATCGAGCGTTTGAGCACGATGACCGACTTGGACTGGTCGACGTTGAGGATGGGCATGCCGTAGATCGGGCTGGACGAATCCTGCCGGGCGGCGGGGTTGGTGACGTCGTTGGCGCCGATGACGACGGTGACGTCGGTGCGGGAGAACTCGCCGTTGATGTCGTCCATCTCCTTGAGCGCCTCGTACGGCACCTCGGCCTCGGCGAGCAGGACGTTCATGTGCCCGGGCATCCGGCCGGCGACCGGGTGGATGGCGTACTTGACCTCCACGCCCTTGTCCTCGAGCAGCGCCGCCATCTCCTTGACCGCGTGCTGCGCCTGCGCCACCGCCAGCCCGTACCCGGGCACCACGATGACCTGGTTGGCGTAGGCCATCTGGACCGCGGCATCGGAGGCGGAGGTCGCCTTGACGGTGCCGCCGGCCCCGCCCGCGGCCGCACCGGCACCGCCGTCGCCGCCGAACGAGCCGAACACGATCGCCGGGATGGACCGGTTCATCGCCTTGGCCATCAGGTTGGTCAGGATCGAACCCGACGCACCGACGATCATGCCGGCGACGATCATCGCCTGGTTGTTCAGCGCCAGGCCGGCCGCCGCGGCCGACAGGCCGGTCAGGGCGTTGAGCAGCGAGATGACCACCGGCATGTCGGCGCCGCCGATCGGCAGCACCACGAACAGGCCCATCAGCCCGGCCACGACGAGCAGCGCGACGATCCACACCGCCGAGGTCGGATCGTTCGCCGGGTCGGCCGCGAGTCCGATGTACACGGCGAGCGCGATCGCCGCGAGCGCGAGCACGATGTTCGCCAGCTGGAAGGCCTTGGCCGCGCCGACGAGGCGGCGCTCGAGGTTCTTGTTCAGCAGCTCCTGCAGCTTGGCGAACGCCACCAGCGAACCCCAGAACGACACCGAGCCGATGATCGCGGCGAACAGCGAGCCGACCACCACGGGCACCGTCGGTTCCTCGGCGAGGGTGGTGAAGCCGCCGGAGTCGAGGAACTCCGCCCACGCGATCAGCGCGACGGTGCCGCCACCGACGCCGTTGAACAGCGCCACCAGCTGCGGCATCGCCGTCATCTTCGTGCGCAGCGCCGGCGGGACGCCCAGGACGACACCGACGACCAGGCCGGCGACGATCCAGATCCAGTTGTCGGTGTCGCGGATGTCGATCAGCACGGCGAGCACCGCCACGGCCATGCCGACCGCGGCGATGTAGTTGCCGCGGACCGCGGTCTTCGGGCCGGTCAGGCCCATCAGACCGTAGATGAACATCGCGAACGCGACGATGTACAGGACGGAGACGAGGTAGCTCATTTCGCGTCGGCTCCCTTCTGCTCCGCCGGGGCGGCCGACACCGGCACCCGCTTCTTGGGCTTGAACATCGCGAGCATGCGGTCGGTGACGACGAAGCCACCGACGACGTTCAGCGTGCCGAACACCAACGCGACGAACAGGATGACCTTGATGCTCCACGGCGCGCCGGCCGGCAGGTGGCCGAAGACCACCAGCGCACCGAGCACCACGATGCCGTGGATGGCGTTGGTGCCCGACATCAGCGGGGTGTGCAAGGTGTTGGGCACCTTCGAGATCACGGCGAAGCCCACGAACCCGGCCAGGACCAGGATCGCGATGTTCGCCAACAGTTCGGTATACATCTAGACGTTCTCCTTCGAGCGGGTCACGCACGCGCCGTCGAGGATCTCGTCCGAGAAGTCCGGCGCCAGGGCACCGGACTCGTCGAGCATCAGCTCGAGCAGGGCCACGACGTTCTTCGAATACAGCTGCGAGGCGTGCTCGGGCATGGTCGCGGGCAGATTCAGCGGCGAGCAGATGGTCACGCCGTGCTTGACCACCGTGCGTCCGGGTTCGGTCAGCTCGCAGTTGCCGCCGGTCTCGCCGGCCAGATCCACCACCACCGAGCCGGGCTTCATGCCCTCCACGGCGGCGGCGGTCACCAGCCGCGGCGCGGGCCGGCCCGGCACCAGCGCGGTGGTGATCACCACGTCGAAGCCCTTGATGGCCTCCTCGAGCGCCGCCTGCTGCTGCGCACGCTCGTCGGCGGTGAGTTCGCGGGCGTAGCCGCCCTCCCCGGCGGCGTCGATGCCCAGATCGAGCCACTGCGCACCGACCGACCGCACCTGGTCGGCGACCTCCGGACGCACGTCGTAGCCGGTGGCGCGCCCGCCCAGGCGCTTGGCCGTGGCCAGCGCCTGCAACCCGGCCACCCCCACACCGAGCACCAGCACCGTCGCCGGCTTGACCGTGCCCGCGGCGGTGGTGAGCATCGGGAAGAACCGCGTCGACTCCGACGCGGCGACCAGCACCGACTTGTACCCGGCGACGTTCGCCTGCGACGACAGCGCGTCCATCACCTGCGCCCGGGAGATCCGCGGGATCGACTCGACGGCGAACGCCTGCACCCCGGCGGCGGCCAGCGCCGGGATCTGGTTCTGCGCGTTGCGCGGGGCGAGGAACCCGATCAGCGCCTGCCCCGACCGCATCCGGGCGACCTCCGCATCCGACGGCGGCGCCACCTTGAGCACCACATCCGCCGACCACGCATCCCCGATCCGCGCCCCGGCCTCGACGTAGGCCTCGTCCGGGATCAGCGCACCGAGCCCGGCCCCGGACTCGACGACCACGTCGAGCCCCTTCTTGATCAACGACGGGACGATCATCGGCACCAGCGCGACCCGCCGCTCGCCGTCGTTGGTTTCCCGAACGACGCCGACGGTGGGTCGCGCTGTCACCGCACGTCCCGTACCCATATCCTCGGTTTCCAAAGTTTTCGACTCCTGCGTTGAATCGGCACCTCACCGCGATGAGCGGCGGGTCATGTGCGACGAGCGGCCGACTCGGGCCGTGCACGATGGGCGATGAGCCTAGTCAGACGTACCCCGCCCCGGACAGGGGCGCAACCGCTGGGTTTCGTCTGAATCGAGTCCGAACAGTCGAACGATGCCAGAATGTGAGGTAGTTCACTTCACAATTCTGCCGTATCCGCGGTGAGGGAGGAGGGGCGAGTCCATGGCACGTCGCAGTGTCGTCGTCGAGCGCGTGTACGACCATCCGGGAGACGAGGAGGCGTTCCGGGTGTTCGTCGACCGGCTGTGGCCGCGGGGGCTGCGCAAGGACGCGTTCCATCACGACGACTGGGCCAAGGACCTGGCGCCGTCGACCGGGCTGCGCAAGTGGTACTCGCACGACGCCTCGCAGTTCGCCGAGTTCCGCGACCGGTACCTCGCCGAACTGGACGGCCCGGACGCGCGTGCAGCCCTGGCGCGCCTCGACAACTTGGCCGACGGCCGATCCGTCGTCCTGCTCACCGCCACCCGGGACCTCGAGCACAGTGGCGCCGCCGTCCTCGCGGAGCGGATGCGGGGTGCCCGGTGAACGACGTGCCCGCCGCCGCCGGCGACCCCGTGTGCTGGATGCACCGGGTCTGCCCCGACTGCGGCTTCTTCCTCGAGGAACCGGAGGCCCCGTGCCCACGGTGCGGCGCCGTCCTCCGGCACGACGAGGAGAGTACGGACGAGTCCGGCCCCGGCCCCCTACCCTGACCCGATGCCCACTCCCCCCGCGCGGATCCTCGATCTGGCCCGGCCCGCACGACGGGTCGCCGTGCTCACGGGCGCCGGAATGTCCGCCGAAAGCGGCGTGCCGACGTTCCGCGACGCGCAGACCGGCCTGTGGGAGCACTTCGACCCGGCCGATCTGGCGACACCGGAGGCGTGGGACCGCGATCCCGCGTCGGTGTGGGCCTGGTACCAGTGGCGCGTGGCCCTGGTCCGACGAGTGCAGCCGAACGCCGGGCATCGGGCGCTGGCCCGCTGGGGGCGCACCGTGGACCTGTCGATCGTCACGCAGAACGTCGACGACCTGCACGAGCGGGCCGGCAGCCCCGTGCTCTCGCATCTGCACGGCAGCCTGTTCTCGCCGCGGTGCGCCGAGTGCGGCACCCCCGCCGACCTGCCCGAGGCCCCCACCGAGCCGGTCGCCCGTCTCGATCCACCGGCCTGCGGCGCGTGCGGCGGCGACGTGCGGCCCGGGGTGGTGTGGTTCGGCGAGCCGCTGCCGGCCGGACCGTGGGAGGCGGCCACCGCCTCCGTGCTGACCGCAGACGTGGTGTTCGTAGTCGGCACGTCGGGGATCGTCTATCCGGCCGCCGGCCTGCCCTCGCTCGCCCGCCGGCACGGCATCCCCGTCGTCGAGGTCAACCCCGAGCAGACCGACCTGTCCGACCGGGTGGACGAGGTGTGGCGCACCACCGCCGCGGTGGGCCTGCCGCAACTCGTCGCAGCGGTCGCCGCGGAGCAGACGCCCCGCCTACAGTGAGCGGGTGAGCTCCTGTGTGTTCTGCGCCATAGTCCGCGGCGACGCTCCCGCCGTGCGGGTGTACGAGGACGACGACGTGGTGGCCTTCCTCGACATCCGGCCGATCGCCCGCGGGCACACGCTGGTGGTGCCGCGGGTCCACGCGCCCCGGCTCGACGACCTCGATCCCGAGCACGGCGCCGCGCTGTTCCGGGCCGGGCAGCGCATCGCCCGGGGCGTGCAACGCTCGGGTTTCGCCGCGGACGGCGCCAACCTGGTGTTCAACGACGGCCGGTCCGCCTTCCAGACCGTCTTCCACGCGCATCTGCACGTGCTGCCGCGGTGGCGCGGCGACAAGCTGCGCCTCGCGGCGGGACTGCTGCGGCGCCGGCCCCACGACCCGGAGGCCACCGGTGCGGCGATCCGCGCCGGTCTGGCCCGTCTCGAAGCGGAGGACGCACTGTGACACACGGAAAGACACACGGAAACACCACGACCGGCGGCACCACCGGGCCGGACACCGACGCCGCGCCGGAGTTCCCGGTCGAGCCGATCCGCGCGCTGCTCCTCGAGCAGTTCGGGGTCATCGACGAGCTGCTCGCCGACGTACACGGGGACACCTGGTACACGCCCACCTCGCTGCCCGGGTGGACGGTCAAGGACATCACGGCACACCTGATCGGGACCGAGTCGATGCTCGCCGGCATCGAGGCGCCGCACGTCGAGATCGACGTGCACGCCCTCGGCCACGTCCGCAACGAGATCGGCGCCTTCAACGAACGGTGGATCGAGTCCCTCCGCGGCACGCCGGGCGACGAGGTGCTCGCGCGGTACCGGGAGATCGTCGCGCGCCGGCGGGAGCAACTCGGGGCCATGACCCAGAAGGACTTCGACGAACCGGCGATGACCCCGGTGGGGCAGGCCACCTACGGCCGTTTCATGCGCATCCGCGTCTTCGACTGCTGGATGCACGAACTCGACCTCCGCGACGCGCTCGGCGTGCCCGGCGACGAGGGCGGCGCCCGGGCCGAGCTCGCAGCCGCGGAGATCTTCGGGGCGCTCGCGTTCGTCGTCGGCAAGCGCGGCAAGGCTCCCGACGGGGCGCGGATCACGTTCGAGCTGAGCGGCCCACTGGCCCGCACCCTCCACGTCGAGGTGGACGGCCGGGCCGCGGTGGTGCCGGCCCTGTCCGGTCCGGCGACGAGCACCGTGGCGATGGATTCGCGGCTGTTCGCGCGGCTCGCCGGCGGCCGCACGCACGCGTTCGACCGTCTCGACGAGATCACCCTCGGCGGCGACACGACGGTGGGCCGGCGGATCGTCGACCACCTCGCCTTCACCATCTGATCGGCGGCTTCGTGCGGCTGTTCCTGTCGTCGTACCGGTTCGGCACGGATCCCGGGTTGCTCCTCGGAGTCACGCGGGGGCCGTGCCCGATCGCGGTGATCGCGAACGCGGCCGACGCATGGCCGTCCCGGGCCCGGGACTCGGCGGTGGCGAGCGAGCTGGCGCCGCTGCGTGCGCTCGGATACGAACCCACCGAGGTGGATCTGCGGGACCATGCCGGCGCCCCCGACGGCCTGCGGGCGGCGCTGTCCCCGTTCGGAGCGTTGTGGGTGCGCGGCGGCAACACGTTCGTGCTGCGCGCGCGGCTCGCCCTGTGCGGGGGCGACGAGATCCTCACGGACCTGGTCCGTTCCGGTGCGCTGGCCTACGCTGGATACAGCGCAGGGGCGTGCCTTGTGACGCCGTCCCTGCGCGGTCTCGAATTCTCCGACGATCCCGGCGAGGTCGACGCGGTCTGCGGGGTCCCGGCCCGCTGGGACGGTCTCGGGTGGGTGGACTACGCGATCGTCCCGCACGCCGGGGACTCGCCCCTCGCCGACGCGGGCGTCGCGCGGACGCTGGACTTCCTCACTCGCGAGCGGCTGCCGTTCCGGGCACTCGGCGACGACGAGGTGATCGTCGTGGACGAGTCCTGAGGCCCCGTGCCGGTGCCGTGGTCACGGCCCGTTGCTCGCGCGGACGAACGGCGCGAACCGGTCGAGGGAGACCCAGGCCGTGCGGCATCGGCGGGCGGTGACCTCGTCGGCCCGCGCGAGCAGGATGTCGAGAAGTTCCCGGGGATTGTCCCGCCAGCGCAGGGCGAGGTGCCGTTCCTCCTCGTCCGACAGCGCCGCGAACCTGCTCGCCGCGGCGGCCCAGTCCGCCACGTCCCCGTGATGAAGGCGCTCCAGCGCGTTGTAATCGACTCGCCGCGAAAGGAATTCGTCGGACAACGCGCGGACGAGTTTCGCGTCCGTCAGCGCGGATGCGGTCATACGGCACCTCCTTCGAACGACCGTTGACGTTAGTGACCTGCGACAACCACCCGATCGCGCAGCCGGAACGATTCGATAACAGAGTGACTGGTGAGACTGATGTGACTTCCGCTGTTAGGATCCGTACGGTGGAGACACTGACCGACCTGCTCACGAGCGGTGCGGCACCCTGGTGGGCCGTACCGGTGGGACTCACGGCCGGCGTGCTCCTCGGCGTCCTCGCCACCCGGATCGGCGCGCGACCCCCGCGACGGAACGCCGCCGTGGCCGCTCCCCTGCGGGCGGCCGATCGCGCGCTGCAGGTCCGCTTCCTGCACGCCGCCGACAGCGTCTACAACCACCTGTTCGAGGCGGATCACTCCGCCCTCGCCGAGGCCGACCTCACCGAGGCCCTGCAATCCGACGACCTGCACCTGCGCTCGGTCGCCCGCGGCATCGTCGACCTCGACGCGATCGTCAACGAGATGCGGCTGTCCGCTCCCGATCCGGTGCTCGCCGCCGCCGTCGCCCTCTTCGGATACCTCACCGCCGTCTCGAGCGACGGAACCGACGACCTCGACGAGTTCCGGGACCGCTACCTGACCCGCAAGTCCGCGTTCGTCGACGCCGTCCGCGCCGCCCACCCGCCGGCCGGCCCGGTCCCCGCCTGAGCCCGTCGCCACTGTCGACTGCATCGCGTCACCACCACCACGTCACCGCTCACGTCACGCGGGGCCCGCCCTCGACACAGGTCCACAACAGGAACATCGCGGCCCGCGCCGCGCGCATTACCGCCGCCGCGGGCGGATCCCCCCGCCGGCGCGACGGCCGGTAGGGTCGTTGGCGTGACCAACGACGAGCACCGCATCGAACATCACGCCGAGCAGTCCCGATTCGCGTTGTACACCGGCGACACCCTCGCCGCGTTCGCCGACTACACCGACTCGGACGGTGTGCGCGACTTCGACCACACCGTCACCCAGCCCCGGTTCCGCGGTCACGGGCTCGCCGCCGAGGTGGTCCGCCACGCCCTCGACGCCACCCGTTCGGAGGGCCTGAAGATCGCGGCCTCGTGCTGGTACGTCGCGCAGTTCCTCGACGCGAACCCCGAATACCGGAACTGACTCGCCGAGGCGCCGCCTCAATCAGCACGGAGGCGCCGCCTCTATCAGCACGGAGGCGCGCGCCTCTAACAGCGCGGAGGCGCCCGCCTCGCTCAGCGGGCGCCGGCCTGCCCGGTGGGGGCACCCCCGGCGCGCAGGCAAAGGCCCAGCGCGACGAGCGCGGGGAAGACGACCAGCCAGAGAATGCCCCGCTGCACGAGACCCGCGAGGTCGTGCAGGGGCGCGTCGTCGGGCAGCACCAGCACGACCATGAGCGGCACGCCGGCCGCGGCGACGAGTCCCGCACCGAGCACGTAGCGCGACAGCGCCGGGAACCGCCCGTCGCGTGCGAGACGGCGCGACGTCACGACCAGGCCGAGCGCGATGCACGAGAAGAACGTGAAGCCCGAGACGAAGTGGTAGCCCGGGTCGTAGGTGACCCCCGCTGCGTCCTCCCGCAGCGGGAACACCGCCGCGAGCAGTGCGCCGACGCCGGCGAGACCGATCAGCACCGGGCCGAGGGCGCCCGTCCGGTCGGCCGCCGGTCCCCGGTGCACGGCGACGGCGAAGATCAGCAGCAGGAGTCCGAACACGACGAAGTTGAACTGCTGGATCCAGCCGTTCGGGCCGGCTTCGAGCGCACTGATCGTTTCCGCGGTCGGGCTGTACTCGTCCCGCCGGGCTGCCTGCTGCGCCAGCACCACCACGGTGAAGAGGAGGGGCGCGACGATCCCGGCGAGTGCGGCGGCACGTCCCCGAACCAGCCGCGTACCGGGTCCGACGCCGACGTGTGCGCTCATGACCGCTCCTGACCGAGTCCGAATCTGCCGTCGCAGAGGACGTTAGGAGCACCGACGGTGACCGGCATCGGAAGGATTGCCCATTCGGCCCGCCCCGGGATGGGAACTTCGACCCACAGCCCGGCGGACGCGGCCCGTGGGCCTGCGCCGCGGCGCAGGCCCACGCGTTCACAGCTCCCGTGGCGCGTCGCCGGTGTCCGTATGCAACTCACCCACTTCCGTCTTCAGGATTCGCATCGACCGTCCGAGGCCCCGTGCGGCCTCGGGCAGCCGCTTGGATCCGAACAACACCAGCACCACGAGAGCAATGATCGCCCAGTGGGCGGGACTGAGTGCTCCCATCAGCGGGGTCCCTTCCCCTCGGGGTAGACGGCGTCGACCTCCACTTCGACGAGCCACCCGGCCACCGGCAGACTCGCCACCTCCAGCGCGAATCGGCTCGGGCGAGCCGGGTTGCGTTCGAGCGGCGCGGCGGGCTCGGCGGTCCCCATCGGCACCAGCTCGGTGTCGCCGGTCTCGAGGTTGGTGTTCGCGAAGAACTGGCGGTACGCCCGGTTCCATCCGGCGTAGTCGGCGCGATCCGTCCCCGGGTCGTTGTCGAGGAACACCCGCATCGTGGTCACGTCGGCCAGACCGAGCCCCTGAGCCTCGAGATTGTCGCGGATCTTGCGGAGCACATTGATGCCCTGCGCCTCGGTGACCGTCACCCCGGCCGGGAGGACACCGCCCGCGAAGGTCGCGGTGTCGATGTAGGACTCCGGGGACCCCTGCGGCGCGGCGGTGTTCGCGGCCGACGGCCCGATTCCGCTGGTCTTGTACACGGCGGCGTCGGCGCCGATGCCCACGCCCTCGGCGATCATCGGGTTGGCCTCCCCGACCGGCAGCACCGACTGCACGAGCACGGGCGGTGCCGAGCCGGCCTCCGCGTCCGTGGACGAGCACGCCACGGTCGAGGCGCCGACGACGGGCAGGACCAGGGCCGCGAGAACGGTTCGGGCGGCACGCTTGTTCATGGATCTCTCCTTGTCCGGGATGGGGATGTCAGGATGCGGCGACACGCTCGTGCAGCGACGTGACCACGGCGCGTGCGGAGGTGAACGCACCGTGTTGCCAGGCGATCGCGTTGGACAGGTGGTCGCCGGCGAAGTAGACGTTCTGCACCGGGTCGAGCAGCAGGGTGTATTCGGGGGTTGCCTCTCCCCCGTGGGAACCCCCGGCACCCTGCCACGATGCCCAGGCCGACTCGGAGTACCGGGTGCGGCGCCAGCTGCCCGAGAACGACGAGGCGATGTCGCGGGTGTACTTGTCGCCGTGGATCTCTGCCCCCTCCGCGATCGCCTTGGCCAATCTCTGCTTGTGCGTGAGCGATTCGAAACCGAGGTGCCTCTTGCCCGAGGAGTAGTAGCCGACGACCACGCCGCGGTCCGAGTTGTAGTGGTCGTAGGGGAACATGATCTGGGAGATGTCCTTGTCGGTGTTGCTGGCACCGCCGTAGATCCGGTCCTCGAGTTCCCACCAGCGGCGCGTGTACTCGATGCCGAGCTTGCCCGACGAGCTGGGCTCGGCCGCGCCGAGTGCGTGCACGACGTCGGCGGGCAGGTTGTGGTTCAGCCGCGTCACCAGGTGCGGCGGGATGGTGCAGATCGCGAAGTCGGCGTCCACCACCCGCGGCGCACCGTCGCGGGTGTATTCCACCCGCACCCCCTCGGTCGTGTTCTGCAGGGCCGTCACCTCCGACCCGTATTCGATCCTGTCGGTCCCGATGCGGTCCTCGAACGCGTAGTAGATGCGGTCCATGCCCCCGACCGGGGTGAACATCATCATCGCCTGGTCGTAGCCGAAGTCGAAGCTGAAGTTGCGGCCGATGCCGCCGCGGATCACGTCCGTCATCGCGAAGGGCGGCTCGTGCGTGCCGAAGTCCAGACCGGCGCCGGGCTCGGAGGTGTACCCGCGTCGGGTCGACCCGACGTATCGTCCGTCGCCGGACAGGTCGCCGAAGTCGCTGAGGAACTCGGACAGCGCGTCCTTGTCGGCCTGGGTGAGCACGTCGTCGAGTGCGCCACGGGAGGCCGCCTTCTGCAACAGCTCCGACATGTACCCGTACGTGTCGGCCTTCGCCGCCCGATACGTGATGGACCGGTCGGACAACGCCGTGTCGCTCGAGTAGTGCACGAAGGTGTTGGCGTTCTGGTTGCCGAACGCCTGCAGTTCCACCCCCAGTTCGCGGCAGTAGTCCATCGTCACGTGGCTCTGCGGGATGCGGGTGGCACCGAGGTTGAAGTAGTGCCCGTCGGCGAAGGTGCAGACCTGCTTCTCGCCGTTCAGGTCCGTCTCCTCCGTTCCGGCGCGCACGGACCAGACCCGGCCACCGGGCCGACGCCGAGCCTCCAGCACCGTGACGTCGTACCCGGCCTTCCCCAATTCGTAGGCGGCGCACAATCCGGCCGGGCCGCCGCCGAGGACGACGACCGAATGATGGCCGTCCACCCGGCCGATCAGGTCGCTGCGCGCCGGCGCCCGGAAAGCCGGCGTCGACGCCGTTGCGGGCGCGAGGCCGATCGTGGACATCGCGCCGTACATCAGGCCGGCGCCGCCCGTGACGCCGAGTCCTTTCATGAAAGACCTACGTGTAACTGCCACAGTGACTGCTCCCATCGTGCAACACCGACCGTCCCGATCGGCTCGGCACCTATGGTGGGAAGAGCGGGATGCGGGGATGTCTCGCACGCGCAACGTCTTGCGAACCGGCGCTCGAGAACGGCGGTCCGCCGCGGACCCGAATTCTCGATCCCGGTGCGCCCGTTCGACTTCCCCCGGAAACAGACCGGAAACACCGGGCCGATAGCTTCGCGTGCCATGTCCGCACTCTCCGACGCGATCACGCAGTCCTTCACGGCGCGTGAGCCGGAACGCCCGGCCTTGTCGCCGCTACGAGCCCTCGGGCGGCGCCGGCTGTCCGGCATCGAGGTGCTCGCGCAGTCGGTCGCCACCACGGCGCCCGCCGCGTCGATGGTCGTCCTGACGACCGCGATCGTGGCCGGGCAGTCGATGCTCGCAGGCCTGCTCACCGTGGCGGCGACGACGGTCCTGCTGGGCGCGGTCGCCGCATGCTTCGCGGCCTTCACCCGCCGCCTCGCCGCCGCCGGTGGCCCGTACACGTTCGTCGCGCAGGGACTCGGCCCCCGCGCCGCGCTCGGCGGTGGTGCCGCGCTGGCGGTGAAGTACCTCGGCAGTGCCGGGCTCACCCTCTACCACGGGGGGCAGTCGATCCTGGCGGTCGCCCACGGGGCCGGCGTCTCCGTTCCCGCACTGCCGTTGTATCTCGTGCTGGCCTGCGTGATCGGCGCGTGCCTGGTCCGCGGGATCAGATTCGCGGTCCACGCGATCCTGCTGGTGGAGGCGTGCTCGCTCGCGTTCATCCTCACGCTGTTCCTCGTGCCGGCCGTGCCCACACCGGTCGCGGAACCCCCCGGCGGCGGCGCCGGCGAACTCGTGGTCCTGGCGCTCACCGCCGTGTTCGCGCTCGCCGGATTCGAGAGCGCCACCTTCCTGGCACCCGAGGCCCGCCGACCGTTGTTGACGGTCACCCGCACCGTGCTCTGGACACCGGTGATCTGCGGGGCGCTCTGCGTCCTCGCGGCCCTGGCGGTCTGGGGTGGCCGCGGCGGGACGGTGATCGACGCGTATCGCCACGGCACCGACTCCGGCGTGCCGGTCGTCGTCGTCGTGGCGCTGCATCTCGGATTGACCTGCTCGTGGCTGGCGTCCTCGATGGCATCGGTCAACGCGGTTTCGCGACTGGGGTACACGATGGGGATCGAGCGGGTGCTCCCCCGGCCCCTGGCCGCGGTGCACCGGATGTACCGCACGCCGTACCGCGCCGTCGCCGCGGCCGGGCTGGTGGCGCTCACGATCGCCGTCGCCAAGGCCGGGGCCCCGCATCTCGTCGCGGGGCTTCAGCACGCGGTACGCGTCGCGGTGCTCGTCGCGTACGTCCTGGTGGCCGTCGCCTCCCTGCGCTTCCTGACCAGAATCGGCGAGCAGACCCGCGGCTCGACCCTCGTCGGTGGTGCTGCGGCCGCGGGCGGCACGCTGCTGCTCGGCTGCGTCGTCGGCTCCGGCATCGTCGCGGTCGATCCCGCCGTGGTGGCCGTCCCCCTGCTGCTGCTCGCCGCGGGACCCCTGTGGTACCTCCTGCTCCGGCGGCGGACGCCACGCGCTGCGACGGCGATCGGGGTGTTCGACAGCGCGGAATCCGCGGACGTGCTGCCGGGCGCCGGGGTCTTCGCACCCGACCGGCTCGGCGCGATGACCCTGGTGCGTGCCGACCGCGGCCCGCATCGGGACCTCTGACGGTGGCGCGCGAGGTCACCGGCCGGGAGCCGACGGCCGTGCAGCGTGCGCTGGCCCTGCTCGAGGCGGTAGCTCAGCTGGGTTCGGGCGCGACGGCCAAGGATCTGGCCCGGCTCACCCGCATTCCGCCGGCGACCGCGTACCGGCTGCTCAACCTCCTCGTCGCCGACGGCTATCTGGTGCGGGTGCACGACCTGTCGGGTTTCGCGCTCGGCCGACGGACGCAGGAGCTGGCGGCAGCACCGCACGCGGAGACGTGGCCGGTGGCCGAGGTGCTCGAGGATCTGCGCGCCCAGGTGCGGCACGGGGTGTATCTGGCCTCCTACGAACGGGACCGGATCCGGCTGGTGGATCGCGACCCGGACCACGAGCTGCTGGGCGAGGCGTCGTTGACCCGGCACCTGCACGCGTCCGCGATCGGGAAGCTGCTTCTCGCCGACCGCCCCCATCTCGTCCCCGGCACAACCCTGCCGAAAGTGGGGCCGCGCACGATCGTCGAGCTCGACCGGCTCGCGATCGAGCTGAGTCGCATCCGGAGCCTCGACGTGTCCGTCGAGCAGGACGAATTGCGTCAGGGACGCACCGCGGTCGCCGTCCCGGTGCGCGACGACGGCACCGCGATCGTGGGATGCCTCGCGGCGATCGGCGGTACCGGGCGCATCCGCACCGACGATCGGGATCTGATCGATCTGCTCCACGAGTTCGCCGGGCGCCTGCGGCTGCCCGGCGCAGCGCGACGCACGTGAGCGGGGTCCACGCGCCGGGTCAGCGGGACGCGTGCAGATTCCGGGCGGTCGGCGACGTCTCGACCGAGGCCGGGTCCGGTTCGGTGCCGAGAATCCGGTCGGCGGTGCCCGCGGTGGTGACGGTGAACCAGTAGTGCTCGTTCTTGAAATGGTGGTGCCGATGGTGGCGCCACACCGCGCGGTAGGGCCGCGAGTTCGGGCGGTAGTCCGTGTGGATGAGGTAGTGCGTCCATTCGTAGCTCAGGCCCAGGACGCCGACGGTCACCAGGAACGTCAGTGCCAGGCCGGCCCTGGGGAAGGCCAGCCATGCGCCGGCGACGAGAACCGGCAGCAGCCACACCAGGGTCTGCCAGGGAATGAAGATCAGCGGCACGTCGCGCGGGTCGCAGTGGTGCTCGCGGTGCTTGCGGGCCAGCAGCGAATCCAGCGTCAGTCCGGCGATCCGGCGCGGCCGCCAGTGCAGGATGCCGACGTGGATGACCCATTCCACCAGCGGGAACACCAGCAGGGCGACCAGTGGGACCAGGGCGTCGGAGATCTGCCAGTCGCCGCGGAGAACCCGCGCGACGCTCGCGGCGGCGAGCATCGCGCCGATCATCCACGGCGACGGGTGCCGCGCGAACTCGGCGGCGGCGTCCCACAGGCCGATCGAGGTGCGACGGCTACGCCGTTCGGTCCGATCCGTGCTCATGCCCGGCTCCTCGCATCTGCGTGTTCCGCATGGTCGATGGCGGTCGTCAGGGCCGACGTGCCCAGGTCGAGCAGTTCCCCGGCGGCGCGTTCGGCGCCGTCCTCGTCGTGGGCGACGATCGCGCCGGCGAGCCGTTCGTAGAGGTCGGTGCGGCCGACTTCGGCGACCAGGACGCCGGCCATCGCGGTCATGGCCGGTTCGTAGGCGTTGCGCAGGCTGTTGAAGATCAACCGGAACGCGAGGGAGTCGGCCGCGTCGACGACGCGTTCCCAGAATTCGAGGGCGGCGACCTGCAGCGCGACGGGGTCCTCTCCCGTCGCGAGCCGCGCCACGGCGTCGCGCAACCGGGGTTCCGTCTCGTCCGTCGCGCGGGCGGCGGCGAGCCGGGCAACCTGACGGCCGATGAGGCGTCGGGCCTCGAGGACGCTGCGGACGACGTCCCAGTCGGGCCGGCCGTCGCGCACGAGCAGCCGCGGGAGCAGCTCCGGACCGGCCTGGGTGCGGAAGTCGCGGACCGACGTCGCCTCCCCCTGGCGCACCTCCACCAGACCCGCGTGGGACAGCCGGGAAATCGCCTCGCGGACAGCGGGTCTCGATACACCGAACGCTTCGGCCAGGTTGCGCTCGCTCGGCAGCGCCGCCCCGGCGGCGAGGTCGCCCCCGAGCACCCGGGCGGCGATCTGGTCGTACACCTCGCCGGAGGCGGACTTGCGGGCGATCGGCTCGAACATCACGGACCGACCGTAGGCCGGAACCCGGCCAGAGGTCAAGTGGTCATACCAGTTTGCTGTCGGCCGAATGTCACAGCAGGTCGATCTGAGCGAAGTGATGTGACCTTCGGCCCGGACGGAGCCGCCCGATCAGCTGAAGCCCATCACCTGGTCGCCCCAGGCCTCACGCAGCACCCTGTCGGGGTCCGGGACAAGGGTGTCGGTGCTGTCGATCAGCAGGGTCATCCGCTTTCCGGTGTCGTACGGCGCCCAGTGCCGGGACCCGTCCAGCGCGGCGGGCACACCGTGGTGCGCGAAGGCCAGCCAGCGGCGCTGGATCCGGCCCGAGACCACCGTCGCGGCCTTGCGGCCGCCGAGCCAGAACGTGGGGTCGCGATCGAGGGTCCCGAAGTTGCCGAAGACGTAGGGCAGTTCGGTGGCGTGGCCGGCGCCGATCCGCGCCGCCTTGAGCATCGGGGTGGCGTGGTCGAACCGGTACACCCACGTCGGCGAGTGGGCGCTGTGCGCGTCGGCGATCCACACCACCGGCATCCGGAACCCGGCGTCCCGCGAAAGCGCCATCGCCCCCGACGTTTTCGAGACGTCCGGATACGCGGAGATGATCTCCGCGATACGATCGGGCGGCAGCTCCGGATGATCCGCGGCGAGCGCGTCGAGCATCGCCTGCACGGAGGCGTCGCTCACCGGCATCAGCGGCGACTTCATGAAGCGGAAGATCGACGGCTCGTCCTTGTTGGACCCGATGATCAGGGGAATCCGGTGCGCGAGCCCCTTCTGGAACGCCGCCACCGGGTACTTCGGCACCAGGTCGCGGTCGACCACCGGCGCCATCGCGAGCGTGCCGGGGAACTTCGTGGGGATCTCCCCGACGAGCACGTCGCCCGCATCGGTCAGCGTCTCGTGCGGCATGTCCCGCAACGCCCACACCCGGGCCGGCGTGAGGTCGAGGATCTCGAGGAACCGCTCGGCGACCCGGGCCGCCCGCTCGGACCCGTATGCCGACGTCGCCGGCGGGCTCTGCGCGATGGCCCGGTGGAACAGGCCCTCGGCGCGGGGCACGGTCATCAGGGTGGTCAGCGACCCGCCGCCCGACGACTCGCCGAACACGGTGACCCGGTCGGGGTCGCCCCCGAACGCGGAGATGCAGTCGCGCACCCACTCGAGCGCGGCGATCTGGTCCCGCAACCCGACGTTGGATTCGAAGGTGGTCCCGGCTGTCGAGAACGACGAGAAGTCGAGGAAGCCGAGGGCACCGAGCCGGTAGTTGACCGTCACCACGACGACGTCCCCGCGTTCGGCGAGCAACCGTCCGTCGTAGATCCGCTGACCCGAGTACCCGAGGACGTAGGCGCCGCCGTGGATCCAGACCATCACCGGCCGCGGCTCCCCGTCCGGCTCCGGTGCCCAGATGTTCAGCGAGAGGCAGTCCTCGCCGATCGACAGGCCCGGGTCGATGGGGATGGGATTGTTGCGGCCCTGCGGCGCGATGGGCCCGAACCGGCGGGCATCGAGCACGTCGGTCCACGGCTCCGGCGGTTCGGGGGCGCGGAACCGAAGGTCGCCGGACGCCGGCGCGGCGTACGGGACGCCCTTCCACGCGTAGACGGAACCGTCGCGGTAGCCGCGTACGTCGCCGTACTTGCACCCGACGATGAGAGTCTCGGCGTCCACGGTCCCTCCCGAACGAACGGTCTGGGGCCAAGGTACCAACAACAGACAGGCTGCACGCGCAGCCCCGGCGACCCGGCACCCCGGGCCCGCGTGGGGCGAGCCACACCCGGTGCTATCGTCGCCTCCGTAGACACGGGGTGCTCCGCACACGAGCGGGAGCTGAGATCACACCCGTCGAACCTGATCAGGTAATGCTGACGAAGGGATGTCACGGCATGACCATGCCTGCCCATGCGTCGGTCCCGGAGGGGACCGAGCGCTTCACCGATCTGCTGTGGGACCGTACGAAGGTCCTGCGCGAGGCCATCGACGACCTCGAGTTCCTGCGCCGGCTCGGCGACGGGACCCTGCCGCTCGACGCGTTCCGCTTCTACATCGAGCAGGACGCCCTCTACCTCGCCGGCTACGCCAAGGCGCTCGCCCTCCTCGCGGCGAAGGCCCCGGACCCGGCCACCGCCGCGTTCTGGGCCAACAGCGCGGCGACGGCCGCCACCGAGGAATCGGCCCTGCACCGGGGTCTGCTCACCGGTGGTGTCCTGCCGCCCGCCGAGGACACCCCCGCGCACTCCCCCGCCTGCCTCGGCTACGTCTCCTACCTGACCGCCACGGTCGCCACCGATCCGTATCCGGTCGGCGCCGCCGCGGTGCTTCCGTGCTTCTGGATCTACGCCGAGGTCGGCCGCGAGCTGGCCGTCCGCGCCGCCGACGTGCTCACCGCGGACCCCACCCACCCCTACGCCCAGTGGGTCACCACCTACGACGCGCCCGAGTTCCACGCCGCGGTCGCCACCGCCCGCGAGCTCGTCGACGTCGCGGCGGCGGCCGCCACCGACACCGAGCGCGACGCCATGGCCGGGGCGTTCACGATCGCCACCCGCTACGAGCTGCTGTTCTGGGACACCGCGCTGAACACGCAGGACTGGCCGGCCTCATGACGACCACCTCCCGGCTGCGTCGCCGGCTCACCGTCCTGGCCGCCCTCACCGCGGCGCTGCTGCTCACCGCGTCCTGCGCCGGCGGCACCGGCGACGACGACTCCGGCGACACGATCCGGTTCGCCCTGGACTGGACGCCGAACACCAACCACACCGGCCTGTACGTGGCCCAGCAGGAGGGCCTGTTCGCCGACGCCGGTCTCGACGTCGAGTTCCTGCCCTACAACAACACCACCCCGGACACCCTCGTCGACGCCGGCAACGCCGAGTTCGGCATCTCGACGCAGGCGCAGGCGACGTTCTCCCGGGCGGCCGGCTCGCGCACCGTCTCGGTGCTCGCGCCGCTGCAGCACTGGGCGACCGGCATCGCCGTCAAGGCCGACCGCGCCGACCTCACCCGGCCCCGGGAACTCGACGGCCGCACCTACGCGGGCTTCGGCGACCCGGGCGACGAGGAGACGCTCGCGCAGGTGATCCGGAACGACGGCGGGCGGGGCGACTTCACCTCCGTCACCCTGGGCACCTCCGCCTACGAGGCCGTGTACTCCGGCACCGCCGACTTCACCGTCTCGTACCTGGCGTGGGAAGGCATCGAGGCCGAGCACCGCGGGCTGCCGATGCGCTACTTCCGCTACACCGACTACGGGTTCCCCGACGCCTACGCGATCGTGATCGACGGCAACGAGGACTGGCTGGCCGAACATCCGGACCAGGCCCGGGCGTTCGTGCAGGCCGTCCAGCGCGGCTACGAGATCGCCGCGCAGGACCCGGACCGCGGAGCCCGCGCGCTGATCGACGCCGAGCCCGGCGCCTTCCCCGACGAGGATCTCGTCTACGAGAGCCAGCGGATGCTGTCGGCCGGCTACCTGCGCGACGAGAACGGCCGCGTCGGCACCCTCACCCTCGAACGATGGACCGGGTACTCCCGGTTCCTGTTCGAGAAGGGGCTGCTCTCCGGCCCCGACGGCAAGCCGTTGACCACCGAGCCGGACTGGTCGACGTACTTCACCGATGACTACCTCACGCCCTGACCCGACCCGGAATCCCTGGGTGCGGCGCGTCGCACCGGCGGTGCTGGTCGTCGCCGCGCTGACCGTCGGCTGGCAGCTGTACGTGACGCTCAGCGGCATCCGCCCGCAGGTGCTGCCCTCCCCCGCCCGGGTCCTCGGGCAGGGCTGGGCGCACCGCGACGACATCGCGGGCCATGCCTGGTCGACGCTGCAGGTCACCCTCGTCGGTTTCGCGGTGTCCCTCGTCGTGGCGTGGCTCCTCGCGATCGCCGTGGACTTCTCGCCGTGGCTGCGCCGCGCCCTGGTGCCGCTGTTCGTGGTGTCGCAGACCCTGCCGATCATCGCGATCGCGCCGCTGATGATCATCTGGTTCGGATTCGGGCTGCTGCCGAAGATCCTGGTGATCGCGCTCGCCACGTTCTTCCCCATGGCGATCGGCCTGATCGAGGGCTTCGCGGCCGCGGACCGGGAGGCGGGAGCGCTGCTGCGCAGCATGGGTGCCTCCCGGTGGCAGGAGTTCCTGTACGTGCGGCTGCCGTCGGCGCTGCCCCGGTTCTTCACGGCGCTGCGCATCGGGGTCACCTACGCCGTCGTCGGTGCGGTCTTCGCCGAATACGTCGGCGCCACGTCGGGGCTCGGGATCTACATGAGCACCCAGAAGAACTCGTTCCGGACCGATCTGGTGCTCGCGGCGGTGCTCGTCACCGCGGTGGTCTCGCTGGCGCTGTACCTGCTCACCTACGCCGTGGAACGGGTGGTGGCGCCGTGGGCGCAGACGACGAGGAGCCCGCGATGAACGCCGTCACGGTCACCGGCGTGCACAAGGCGTTCGGTGCGCGCACCGTCCTCGACGGCGCCGAGTTCGCCGTGGCCGAGGGCGAGTTCGTCTCGCTCATCGGCCCGAGCGGGTGCGGCAAGTCCACCCTGTTCGGGCTGATCGCCGGTCTCGACTCTCCCGACACCGGTGCCGTCACGGTGGGTGACCGGCCGGCCGCACCGGGACGGGCCGCCCTGATGCCGCAGAAAGACCTGCTGTTCCCGTGGCGCACCGTGCTCGGCAACTGCGCACTCGGCCTCGAGGTGCAGGGCGTGCCGCGCGGCGAGGCGCGTGCCCGGGCCCGGGAGCTGTTCCCCGCCTTCGGCCTCGCCGGGTTCGAGGATGCCGCCCCCCGGCAGCTCTCGGGCGGGATGCGCCAGCGCGCGGCCCTGGCGCGGACGGTCCTGCAGGGCCGCAAGGTGCTGCTGCTGGACGAACCGTTCGGGGCCCTGGATTCGCTGACGCGCACCGAGATGCAGCTGTGGCTGCAGCAGGTGTGGCAGCGGGACCGGTGGACGGTGCTGATGATCACCCACGACGTGCGCGAGGCGCTGCTGCTGTCGGATCGGGTGCTGGTGCTCACGCGGCGCCCGGCCCGGATCTGTCACGAGGTGACGGTGCCGCTGCCCCGCCCCCGGGGTCTGGACACGTTGACGTCGCCGGAGTTCGTGACCCTCGAGAAGGAGCTCGTCGACGTCCTGCACGCCACCGGACCACGCAGTTCCGCACTGCCGGACTGACGACGATCACGAAATGTCAAGTGCCACCTCGAGTTCCACAAGGGCGTCCTCGAGGTGGCCGAGCAGCCGCTGCAGGCCGGGGACCGTGCGGCGGCATCCGACGACGCCGAAGTCGACGGTGTCGGCGGTGGTGGTCAGCGTGATGTTGAGTGCCTGGCCGTTGAGCACCACCGACACCGGGTAGATCCCGTCGAGCCGGGACCCGCTGCGGTACACCCGCTCCCGCGGTCCCGGCACGTTGGAGATGATGAGGTTGAACGGCGGCGGGGCCAGGGAGACGGCGCCCGAGATCGGTGCCAGCGCGAGCCCGGCGACGTTCAGCGCCGACCACACCGTCGCCTGCAGCGGCGTCATCCCGGCGAACAGGGTCTTGCCCTCCGCCATCGAATCACTGACCGTCGAGAGCCGGGTGAGTGGATCCTCGAGATGGGTGCCGAGGTTGCACAGCGTGACCCCGACGCTGTTGCCGCCCGCGGCCGAATCGGGAGCGTCCTTGGCTCGCAGCGACACCGGGACCATCGCGATCAGCGGAAGGTCGGGCAGGTCCTGCTGTTCGAGGAGGTAGGCGCGGAGGGCACCTGCGCACATGGCGACGACGACGTCGTTGCTCGACACCCCGGCCGCCTGCCGCACCCGCGTGATGCGTTCGCGGCTCCAGGACTGCGCCGCGAAGCGCCGCGTCCCGTCGATCGGAACGTTGAACATCGACCGCGGTGCCTCGTACGGCAACGCGACGCGGCGCCCGCCGAGGACGGTCCGGGCGATCCGCAGCGCGACGGGCGCCGCGCCGATCACGTCGCCGGCCAGTGAGCGCACCGCAGCGAACAGCGAGTCCTGCTCCCGGGTGCCGGAGCTGGGGCGGGCCGGCAGGTGCCACGGCGCGGGGAATTCGCGCACGTTCGGATCGGGGGTGTAGGTCCGCTGCAGCAGCCGCAGCCCCGAGACCCCGTCGAGCAGCGCGTGATGCATCTTCGTGTAGACGGCGAACCGGCCGTCGGCGAGCCCTTCGATCAGATAGGCCTCCCACAGCGGCCGGTGCCGGTCGAGCAGGCCGCTGTGCAGGCGCGAGACGAGGGTGAACAACTCACGGATCCGGCCCGGCGCCGGCAGGGCCGAGTGCCGGACGTGGTACTCGAGGTCGATCTCGTCGTCCACGGCCCACCACGTGTAGCCGAGGCTCGACACCGGGTCGGCCGGGCGCTTGCGGAACAGCTCGTCGACCTGCGCGTCGGCGACCAGCCGGTTGTAGAGGTCGGTGACGTATCCCGGACCGGCGTCGGGCGGCGGCGTGAACAGCTCGAGCGAACCGAAGTGCATCGGGCGCTCCCGCGACTCGGCGATCAGGAACATCGAGTCGGTCACAGGCATGTATCCCACCGGGACAGCCCCCTTTCGTCCGCCGTCGCACGCTGGGATGGATGGTACGTCCGGCGACCGGACGGCCGTACCGGATCGATAACGGGCACGCCGACGACCTGCGGAGTTCCCTTTGTCCGGTCTCCATCGAGTCACGATGCTTCGCCCCGGCGATTCCTCGTCGTACTGTCGGGCAACCGACCCGGACGAACGCCGCGAACGCCTCGGAGAAGGGCCGAGAGAGAAGACGGGAGCCGTCGACGAGAGGGCTCCGTCCGAGCAGGTGAGGACGAGGAGGTCCCGGTGACGAGTACCGCGTCGAACCATCCGTCGTTGTCGTATCCGCCCGTGCCGCGGCCGGTGCTCCGCCGCGAGCTCGCCGGCGTGAGCCTGCCGTCGCAGGCGCTGACCTTCTCGGTGCGCAGCACCGTCAAGCCGGTCATCGACGCGTGGGCGCGCGCCCCGCACCTGCCGTGGCCGACGGGCGTGGTGGACCGGCTGGCGTTCCCCCTCAAGCCGGTCCCCGGCACGCACCGGCACCCGGTCCGGCTGCCGTCCTGCCACGCCGAGTTCCTCGCCGCCCCCGGAGCCGACGGCGCCACGGCGATCCTCTACCTGCACGGCGGCGCGTTCCTGGTGTGCGGCCTGACCACCCACCGGCAGATGGTCTCCCGCATCTCGTCGGCGGCCGGGGCACCCGTGCTCAGCGTCGCCTACCGCATGCTGCCTGGACACCCGATCGAGAGCGCGGTCGAGGACGGCATCGAGGGGCTGCGGTGGCTGATCGCGCACGGCTACCCGACGGAACGAATCGTGGTGGCCGGCGACTCCGCCGGCGGATTCCTCACCTTCCAGGTGACGCTCGAGGCGCTGCGGCTCGGTCTCGGCCGGCCGGCCGGCAACGTGGCGCTCTCGCCCCTGACCGACCTCGACACCCGCGGCAAGCTCGAACATCCCAATTCGTACCGGTGTGCCCTGTTCCCGCGCCGCGCCGTTCCGGCCCTCGCCGCTGTGATCGCCCGCATCGACGCCGCCTCCGGCCGGCCGGGTCCGCGCGCGGTGTCACCGGTCGACGCCGACCTGACCGCCATGCCGCCCACCCTCATCCAGACCGGCTCGGAGGAGATGACGTACGTGGATGCCGAGCTGATGGCCCGGCGCCTCGCCGGCGCCGGCGTGCCCTGCGAGCTGCAGGTGTGGGAACGGCAGGTGCACGTCTTCCAGGCCGCGGCGGGCCTCGTGCCCGAGGCGGGGCGAGCCGTCGATTCGATCGGAGCGTTCGTCCGCAGCGTCGGCTGAGATTCCCCCACCGGACCACCCCGCCGGTGCCACGTGGCGACCACCACCCGCGCCGAGCCGGGCACCTGTCGGACGGCGCGACTAGTGTCTCCGGCACAGATTGGTCCGGCAGCACTGGGAAAGGGGGGCGGATCGTGACCGACACCGAGAGCCGATTCGACCGCGACGTCGACCGGTCCTGGAGCGAGTTCCGGGCACGGCTCGCCGATCACGTGGCGTCGATGTGCGACGGCGACGGGCTGCTCCTCGAGCCGCTCGTCGAGGAGGAGACCGGACCCGCCGGACCGTGCGTGCAGTTCTACGCGTGGGGTGCAGGCCAGGTGCGGTGCGAGGTGCCGTCCAACGCCCACCTCGGCGGCGACCGTCGCCTCCGCCCGGCCGACGAGGCGCTGCTCGCCGAGCTCGGCTGGCGCGAACCGTCCCGGGGACCGGAGGACCCGGAGGACGGCGGGTCCCCCGCCTACTGGATGGACCGGCCCGCGGCGTGGGCGGACCAGCTCGCGGCCGTCGCGGTGACGGCGCTGCGCCGGGTGTGGGGGGTGCCGCATCCGCTGTTCCTGCGCACCGAGACGTTCGGCGCCGGCCGGGCGGCGGCCTTCGACCTGCCCGCGCCCGCCGAGGAGACGCCGCCGCCGGCCGCGCTTCCGCTCGCCGTCGAGACCGCGGGCGAGGAGCACGTGCGCGAGCTGATCGAGTCGACGCTGCGCGAGCGGATCGGCGACGTCCCGCTGTGGGACGAGGACGGCGACCTGGCGTTGCGGGTCGCGGGGGTGCTCGTGTTCGTCGGCGTCGGGCCGCACGAGCGCACCGTCGACGTGTTCGCCCCGATCGTCCACAACATCACCGGGCGCACCCGCGCCGCCGAGGTCGTCGCCGACCTCAACCGCCGGTGGCCGCACCTGAAGTTCGTGCTGGTCGAGGACCGGGTCGCGGTGGCGGCACACCTGCCCGCGTCGCCGTTCGTGCCGGCCCACCTGCTGACCACGCTCGACCACGTCGCGCAGTTCCTCGAGGGGCTGGACGAGGCGTTCGGCACCCGCCTCGGCGGCGAGCTGCTGCACGAGACCGACCACGACGGTGTGCCGCCGCCCCCGGACGAGCTGCCGCCGTGGACGACGGACTCCGAGGAGGACCTGCCGCCGACGCTGCTGGCACTGCGCGATCTCCATCTCGACGGCCGGGCGGAGGTCGAGACCCGGACGGTGGCCCGCATGGCCGGCGACGAACCGGACCAGCTGCTGCGTTTCCTGCGGATGAGCGTGGACGCGCAGGTCTGCTGGCAGGCCGAGGCGATGGGGCGTGCCGCGGCCGGAGACGGCGCCGGCATCGCCCGCGCCGAGGCGAAGGCGCAGGAGTGGGAGCTGACCTGCCGCTCGCTCACCGCAGCGATGCGGCTGCTCGTGCCCCCGGCGGGCACCGCCACCACACGCGTGCGGCGGCCGCGTCCGTCCCCACCCGAGCAGATCGAGCTGTTCGAGAACCCGGACGAGCCGACGTTGTTCGACGAACTCTCCGACTGAGCACCTCGTGCGTGCGAGCCGTTTCCGCGGGACGGCGCGGCCGCAGCGCGGGCACCCGGCGTGGCCCTCGGCAGCCGGGGTGGTTCACGGGGTGGTCGCCTCGAGATGCTTGAGCACGGCCAGGACGCGTCGGTGGTCCTCGGGTTCGGGGTGCAGACCGAGCTTGAGGAAGATCGCCCGGACGTGCGCCTCGACGGTGCGTTCTCCGAGGAACAGGGCCGCCCCGATCGCCCGGTTCGAGCGGCCCTCGGCCATGAGGCTGAGGACCTCACGTTCGCGGGTGGACAGCGTGTCGATGGGACGGCTGTCGCGGTGGGGCCGGGCCACCATCCGGCTCACCACGCTGGGGTCGATGGCCGAGCCGCCCTCGGCGACCCGGTGCAGGGTGTCGACGAACTCGTCGATGTCGGCGACCCGATCCTTGAGCAGGTAGCCCAGGCCGGCGGCCCCGTCGGCGAGCAGATTCATGACGTGGTCGGTTTCCACGTACTGCGACAGCAGTACCACCGCGGTGTCCGGGTGGTCGGCACGGATGGCCGCCGCGGCGACGATTCCCTCGGTGGTGTGGGTCGGCGGCATCCGGATGTCGACGACGGCGACGTCGGGCCGCTCGTCGGCGACGAGACCGAGCAGGGTGGCGGCGTCGCCGGCCTCGCCGACGACGTCGATCCCCTCGTCGCACAGCAGCCGGGCGATACCCTCGCGCAGCAGCACGGAGTCGTCGGCGAGCACCACCCGCAGGGGTGCCGCGCTGTCGCCGCGCCGCGTCGCGCGCCGCGTCGCGGCGACCCTGCTCGGTGACGCGGCGTCCACCGCCACCGTCCGGGCCAGGGTGTCGTCGGCTGCCGGCGCGGGGACGGTGGTCGTGGTCTCGGACGTGAGGGCGTTCCGGGCGGCGGCGGTGAGTTCCCTGCAGGTGTCGTAGCGGTCGTTGCGGTCCTTCGCGAGGGCACCCGCGACGACGGCGTCGAACGCCTTCGGCAGGTCGGGCCGGGCCTCGCTCGGCCGGGGTATCGGGCTGCGGACGTGCCCGTGCCACAGCTTCGCCAGGGTGTCGCCGGAATACGGGGGCCGGCCGGTGAGCAGGTGGTAGAGGGTGCAGCCGAGCGAGTAGATGTCGGTGCGGTGGTCGAGCGCGGCGGTGGTGTCGAATTGCTCGGGTGCGGCATTCTGCAGGCTGCCGACGAACATCCCCGTGCGGGTGAGCCCGCCCGCCTCGTCGAGGGCCTTGGCGATGCCGAAATCGGTGAGCAGGACCCGTTCGGGTTCGCCCGGGCCGGCGGGTTCGGCGAGCAGGATGTTCGTCGGCTTCACGTCCCGGTGCAGCACCCCGGCCTGGTGGGCGTAGTCGAGTGCCTTGCCGATCTCGGAGACGATGTGGACTGCCCGCTCGGGCGGGACGGGCCCGTGGCCGAGCAGCGCGGCAGCGTTGGTGCCGGGGACGTACTGCATGGCGATCCAGAGCCGGCCGTCCTCGCAGCCGCGGTCGTAGACCTGGACGATGTTGGCGTGCTCGAGGCGCGCGGCATGGTCGGCCTCGAGTTCGAAGCGGGCCTTGACGCTGTCGTCGGCGGTCAGGGCGGGGTGGAGAAGTTTGAGGGCCACCTTGCGCGGCAGGTGCGGGTGCTGCGCCAGGTAGATCGAACCCATGCCGCCCGCGCCGAGCAGCCGCTCGATGGTGTACCCGGCAAACACCGAACCCGGCCCGGGAGCCCCGTTCCCCGTCACCGCCACCACCTCCCGAAGCGGCCCACCTCCTCTATTCAACCCCTCGGGGATCGTCGGCGGAACCGCTGCGGCGCGCGGTTGTCCGCCGACCTGGCGCCGGTCCGGCGCGGAGCGCACCGTGCAGACACCGGCCGGGGCTCCGTGCAGGCACGGTACGGATCTCCGTGCAGGCGCTGCCGCCGAATCACGTGACGGCCGAGATGGTCGAACAGTGCCAGCACGGTGGTCCGGCGGGGCCGGGAGCGAGATGCTGGGAGCGAGGATCGGAGGCCTCGTCGTGAGTCGTCGAACAGTGCCGGCCATCGTCGCCGTGACCACCCTGCTGGTGGTCGCGGTGGTGGTGGTGTCGCTCGATTGGCCCGGCGGTCCGCCCGTCGGCCCGGCGGAACTGGTCGCCTTCCCCGCGGTCGGCGTCGCCTTCGTCGCGGCGGGCATCATCGCGTGGCGGAGCCGCCCGGACGACAACACGGGACGGCTGATGGTGCTGGCCGGGGTGCTGTGGCTGGTGAAGGGGGGCGGTGCGTCACGCAACCCGGTCGTCTTCACCGTGGGCGCGGCGCTGACGGTGATGTATCTCCCGGTGCTGATCCATATCCTGCTCGGTTTTCCGACGGGGCGATTGAACCGGCGGTGGGAACGGTGGTTCGTCGGGGGCTGCTATGTGTACTTCCTGGTCTCGGTCCTGCTCGATCTGATGTTCTACAACCCCTCCGTGATGGTCGGCACAGAACGCTTCACCGCGCCCAACCTGCTGCTGGTCCGGGACGACCCGGCGATCTTCAGGGGGCTGCAGCTCGTCTTCGGCGCAATTGCCATCGGCATCAGTGTGGTCGTGATCGGCGTGCTGCTGGCCCGCTGGCGGTCGGGGTCCCCGGCCTACCGGGCCGCGTTCGCGCCCCTGTGGATCGCCGGCATTCTCGGATTCGCCACGGTGATCGGAACGGGGCTGGTCACGGCGCGGTCTTCCGGCGTGGGGAACGTGTGGACGGCCTACCTGAGCTATCTGGCGACCGCGCTGTTTCCGGTGGCGGTGCTGGTCGGGTTGTGGCGCTACCGGGTCGCGCGCAGCGCGGTCAGCGACGTGATGATCGAGGTCGGTGCGGCCCCGCTCGGGGACGAGTTCGTCCACGCGCTGCGCAAGGCACTGCGCGACCCAGGCCTGATCCTGTGGTCGTGGTCACCACAGTGGAACAGCTATCTCGACGCGAACGGGCAGCCGCAGAGCCTGCCGGACGACGACGACCCCCGCGCGGCGACCGTCCTCGAACGCGACGGCGTCCCGGTCGGAGCGCTGGTGTACGACCGGTCGCTGCGACATCAGCCGCAACTGCTCGCGGCGGTGCGCAGCGCCGCGACCCTCGCGCTGGACAACCAGCGCCTCCAGTCCGAGTTGCAGGCTCAGCTCGCCGAGGTCCGCCGGTCCCGGGAGCGGATCGTCGCCGCCGGGGACGCCCAACGGCGGCGGCTCGAACGCAACCTGCACGACGGTGCGCAGCAACGCCTGGTTGCCGCGACGATTCTGTTGCGGCGTGCGCAGCGGGCATCCCAGCCGGAGCGTAAGCAGGAGCTGCTCGACGAGGGCACGGCCGAACTGGACTCGGCGCTGGTGGAACTGCGGGAACTGGCCCGGGGTGTCTATCCCCCGGTGCTGCAGGAACACGGGCTCGCCGCCGCGCTGACCGCCCTGGCCGAGCGCGCGCCGCTGCCGGTGGAGATCGTCGACACCCTCACCGTGCGGGCTCCCGCCTCTGTCGAACTCGCCGCCTACTTCATCGCCGCCGAGGCGGTGGCCAACGCCACCAAGCACTCCGGCGCCACCCACATCGAGATCGACCTTCGCCGGGACGGCGGGATGCTGCGGATGGTCGTCACCGACGACGGGTGCGGCGGTGCGACGCTGACCGCCGGCGGTGGGTTGAGCGGACTGGCGGACCGGGCCACGGCCCTCGGTGGGGTGCTCACCGTGCACAGTCCCGTGGGGGGCGGAACGACGCTGACGCTGTCCCTTCCCCTCACCACCGGGACATCCGGGGAGCCGTCGTGAACCTCCGGGTGGTGCTCGCCGACGACTCCGCGGTGCTCCGCGAGGGGATCGCCGGCCTGCTGCACGACGAGGGAATCGAGGTGGTCGGCCAGGCCGCGGACGCGCAGGCCCTGCTGCGGCTGGTCGGCGAGCAGCGCCCGGACCTCGCCGTCGTCGACATCCGGATGCCTCCCACCCACACCACCGAGGGCATCGAGGCCGCCCTCACCATTCGCCGGTGCTTCCCGGGCACCGCCGTGCTGCTGCTGTCCCAGTACGTGGAAACCGAGAACGTCATGAACGTCTTCGCCGGCGGGACGGCCGGTCTGGGATATCTGCTCAAGGACCGCCTCTCCGACATCGACGGGTTCCTCGGCTCGCTGCACCGCGTCGCGGCGGGCGGAACGGCGATCGATCCCGACGTGGTCGGCCGGTTGGTCTCGCGGCCGCACCGCGACCGGGTGGCCCTCGACGAACTGTCCCCCCGGGAACGGGAGGTCCTCACCCTCCTGGTCGAAGGCCGTTCGGACCGGGCGATCGGAGCGGCCCTGTCCCTCGGGGAACGTACCGTCGGCGCGCACGTGCGCGCCGTCTTCGACAAGCTCGGTCTGCCCCCCGAACCCGACGGCCACCACCGCGTCCTGGCCGTGCTCGCCTACCTCGGCCCCGCAGTCCGCAACTGACATCGCCGGGTCTGCCGAGTGGTCCGCGACCTGGCATGATCGGGTGTCGTGACATCGACGGTGAAGCTGCGGGAACTGGCCGAGCAATTCGGGATCGCCACCTCGTATGTGGGGTGGGACAAGCAGGACCACTACGCGAGCGACGACACGTTGCGCCGGGTCCTGGCCTCGCTGGGCGTGTCCGCGGGCACCGAGGCGGAGATCGACGCCGTCCTCGCGGATCTGCCGAACGAGCCGTGGCGGCGCATGCTGCCACCCGTCCTGGTGGTCGTGCAGGGCGAGGAGCGCACCTTCCCCGTGCACGTGCCGCACGGCACTGCGGTGCAGGTGCAGGTGTGCACCGAGGACGGCGACGTCGTCGACGTCGCGCAGCGCGACGTGTGGGTCGATCCGCGGGAGGTCGACGGCCGGCTCGTCGGCCGCGCGACGTTCGCCGTCCCGGACCTGCCGCTCGGGTGGCACACCCTGCACGCCCGCAGCGACGACACCGAGGCCGAGACCACCCTGGTGGTGACACCCGCGCGTCTCGGCACCGCCGACCGGCTCCTCGAGCGACGTCGCCGGGGCCTGGCCGCGCAGTTGTACTCGGTGCGGTCGAAGCGGTCGTGGGGCGTCGGCGACTTCGCGGACCTGGCGGACCTCGCCGCGATCACCGCCTCGGTGGACGGCGGTGACTTCGTGCTCGTCAATCCCGTCCACGCGGGCGAGCCGGAGCCGCCGCTCGAGCCGTCGCCGTACCTGCCGAGCTCGCGGCGGTTCGTCCACCCGATCTATCTGCGGGTGGAGAACATCCGCGAGGCGGCGTTCCTGCCGCGCAAGCACCGCAAGACGCTCGAGGCGTACGCCGGGAAGTTCGCCAAGTCGAACCGCAAGGACAAGCGCATCGACCGGGACGCCGCGTTCCGGGCCAAGCTGGACGTGCTCGGGCACGTGTTCCGGGTGCCGCGCAGCCCGGCGCGGCAGGCGGAGTTCGACGCGTTCCGCGCCGCGGGCGGGGACGCGCTGACCGACTTCGCGTTGTGGTGCGCGCTCACCGAGAAGTTCGGCGATCGCAGCGCCCGCTGGGAGACCCTGGCGGCGACCCCCGACGCGCCGTACGTCGCGCGGCAGCGCACCAAGCTGGCCGAGCGCATCGAGTTCCACTGCTGGTTGCAGTGGCTGTGCGACGAGCAGCTCGCCGAGGCGCAGTCCGCGGCGCGTGCCGCCGGCATGGACGTCGGCATCGTGCACGACCTCGCGGTGGGTGTCCGTCCCGACGGCGCCGACGCCTGGACGCTCGGCGACGCTCTGATCCGCGACATGACGGTCGGTGCGCCGCCGGACGACTTCAACCGGCAGGGTCAGGACTGGACCCAGCCGCCCTGGCATCCGGTCCGGCTCGCGGAGCTCGGCTACCGGCCCTACCGCGACGTGGTGCGCACCGCGCTGCGCCACGCCGGCGGCCTGCGGGTGGACCACATCCTGGGCCTGTTCCGCACCTGGTGGATTCCCGAGGGCTGCACGCCCGATCAGGGCACGTACGTCACGTACGACCACGAGGCCCTCATCGGGATCCTGGCGCTCGAGGCGCACCGGGCCGACGCCGTGCTGATCGGCGAGGACCTCGGCGTGTTCGAGAGCTGGGTGCAGGAGTACCTGTCCCGCCGCGGCATCGCCGGGACGTCGATCCTGTGGTTCGAGCGCGACGGCGACGACCCCCGGCCCCCGGAGAGCTACCGGGAGCTGTGCCTGACGTCGGTCACCACGCACGACCTGCCACCGACGGCGGGTTTCCTTGCCGGAGAACACATCACGCTGCGGTCCGAGCTGGGTCTGCTCGAACGGGACCTGGAGACCGAGGCCGCCGACGCGGCCGCCGAACGCGGCGCCGTGCTGGCGGTGCTGCGGGAGCGCGGACTGCTCGACGAGGTCGCCGACGAGCAGCGGACCGTCGAGGCACTGCACCGGTTCGTCGCGGCGAGCCCGTCGGCGCTGATCGGGGTGTCGCTGGCCGACGCGGTCGGTGAGCGGCGCAGCCAGAATCAGCCGGGCACGACCGACGAGTACCCCAACTGGCGGATCCCGCTGGCCGACGAGAAGGGCCGGACCGTGCTGCTCGACGATCTGCCCGGCAACGAGCGGTTCGCGGCCCTGCTCGCCGCTGTGGCGCCGGCCCCGGATCCCTCCGCAGCCGACGAGGCCTGAGCGTCTCGGCCGGCCGCCGGGTTCCGAACCCGGCGGCCGGCCGCGCGTCACTTCGCGTACATGCTCTCGATGTCGGCGGCGAAGCGCTCGGTCACGACGTTGCGCTTGATCTTCAGCGTCGGCGTCAGCTCACCGGTCTCCTCGGTGAGGTCCCGGTCGAGGATGACGAACTTCTTGATGGCCTCGGCGTGGGAGACCATCGAGTTGGCGTCGTCCACGATGGACTGCAGCGCGTCGTGCAGCGCCGGGTCGTGCCGCAGGTCGGCGATGGTGGCCGTCGGCGCCTTCCCGTTCTCGGCCTTCCAGTTGTCGAGCACCTCGGGGTCGACGGTGAGCAGCGCGGTGATGAAGCTGCGCCCGTCGCCGACGACCACGGCCTGCGAGACGAGCGTGTGCGAGCGCATCCGGTCCTCGAGCGGCCCGGGCGAGACGTTCTTGCCGCCGGCGGTGATGATGAGGTCCTTCTTGCGGCCGGTGATGCTCACGTAGCCGTCCTCGTCGATCTCGCCGAGATCGCCGGTGCGGAACCAGCCGTCGTGGAAGGCCTCGGCGGTGGCCTTCTCGTTGCGCCAGTAGCCCTGGAACACGACCCCGCCGCGCAGCTCGATCTCGCCGTCGTCGGCGATGCGGGTGCTGTTGCCGCCCATGGGCTGGCCGACGGTGCCGATCTTCTGGGCGCCGGGCACGTTCACGCTGTGCGCGGCGGTGCTCTCGGTCAGGCCGTAGCCTTCGTAGATCGGGACGCCGACGCCGCGGAAGAAGTGGCCGAGACGGGGACTCAGGGCGCCACCACCGGAGATCGCGAACCAGCACTCGCCGCCCATCGCCTGCCGCAGCTTGGCGTAGACGAGCTTGTCGGCCATGTTGCGCTTGGCCTTGAGCACGAACGACGGACCGCCGTGGTCGAGCGACTCGCTGTAGGCGATGGCGGTCTCCTCGGCGAACGCGAAGATCGCCGCGTTGAACCTGCCGCCGGCCGCGGCCTTGCGCGCGGCGGCGTCGCGCACCTTCTCGAAGACGCGCGGCACGCCGAGGATGGTGTTCGGGGCGTAGCGCTCGAACTGGGCGGAGATCGTGCCGAAGTCCGACCAGTGCGCCTGCGCCGCACCGCCTTCGAAGACGGCCAGCGAGACGGCACGGGCCAGCACGTGCGCGAGCGGCAGGAAGGTCAGCACCCGGCTGCCCGGCTTGGCCACCTCACCGATCGAGGCGGTCAGGATGCCGCGGACCTCGCTGTAGAAGTTGCGGTGGGTCAGCATGCAGCCCTTGGGCCGGCCGGTGGTGCCCGAGGTGTACACCAGCGAGGCGAGGTCGTCGGCGCGGATGCCGTCGAGGCGGGCCTGCAGCTGGGCGTCGTCGACGCCGGCGCCCTCGGCGATCAGCATCTCCACGGCGCCGCCCTCGATCCGCAGGGTGCGGCGCAGGGTGTCCGGCATGTCGACGAACAGCGCCTCGTGGCGCGCGGTCTCGACGACGGCGACGACCGCCTCGGAGTCCTGCAGGATCCAGCGGATCTGCTCGGTGGACGAGGAGTCGTAGATCGGCACCGTGGCGGCGCCGGCGGCCCAGATGGCGTAGTCGAACAGCGCCCACTCGTAGCGGGTGGCCGACAGCAGGGCCACCCGGTCGCCGGGCTGCACGCCCGCCGCGACGAGGCCCTTGGCGACCCCCGAGACCTGCTCGGCGAATTGCCGTGCGGTGACGGCGACCCAGTCCTCGCCCTCCGGGCGGGAGTACATCACGCGGTGCGGAGTCTTCTCCGCGTGCGTGAAGACCGTGCGGACGACCGATTCGTCGTCGCCGACGGTGAACTGGGCGGGGGTGGTGTACTCACGCACGAGCGTCTCCCTCGTTGTGGTCGGGGCGGGCAGTGGACCGGTGTTCCACTCCCTGGCGGAAGCGGCGCAGCATGTCGACGAACCGATCGATGTCGTCCTGGCCCCAGCCGGTCAGCGCCGCGCGGATCTCGTCGTGACGTCCGGCGACGGTGCGGGCGAGGGTCTCGCGGCCCCGGTCGGTGAGCCGGAGCGGGTGGCCGAGCCGGGTGGGTCCGGCCTGCGCCTGGACCAGCCCGGCGTCGATGCAGCTGCGCAGCTGACGGGAGACGGTCGACCGATTCACGCTGAACGCATCCGAGATGTCGGTGGCTCGGCAGCCCGGGTTGCGGTCGATGAAGCCGAGCATCGAATGCTGCGCCAGCGAGAGCACGTCGTCGTGGGCGCGCTCCCCCGCTGTGAGATGGCGAATCAGGTACACGAACTCGTCGTATACCTCGGATACACCGGCCGCTGCGGACTGCGCCGCAACCTCCCGCTTGTGTTGCACGACGCAACTGTAAGCCCTGTGCCGCTCGACACCCCAATCGCCTCTCCCCGCGGCACCGCACAGACGCGCCGAGACGCACGGCGTCGATCGCGAATTTCCCCGAACCGCAGGCCCGGCCTGCCCGTTTCCGGTACAGATGATGCGACAGGACCAGGCCCCCGGCGAAGGAGTTCCCGTGGCCGCACCCGATCGTTCGACGGCCGAACCCGATCCTGCGACGGCCGTGCGCGGCCGGCGACGGACCGCCGTGCTCGTCGGCCTGCTCGCGGCGGCGCACGCACTGCTGACGCCCGCGACCTCCGCGGCCCAGGAACCCGTCGGCTCGTGCGCGTGGCAGTTCCGGTCCGACTCGACCGTGCTGGACATCGCGTTCCCCGACGTCGATGCCACCTACTGGGTGCTGCCGTACGCGCTGGCCCCGGGCGACAGCATCGAACTGCACGGCACCTATCCGGCGGCCCGGTACTTCTCGCTCAACACCTACGGAACGAACTTCGACACGGTCGACACCCTGCGCGACGCACAGATCGCACCCGATCCGGGCAGCGGGAACCCGTTCGCGGACGCGGCCGCCGAGGGGCTGCCCGCCTCGGCCCGGCGCTGGAGCGCCACCGTCGTCACCGGTCCGGCCGACCACGCCCGCAACGAGATCGGCGCGCTGCCCACCGGCGGGTCGCCCACCGCACCGGCCGGATTCCTCATCGTCCGGGTCTATGTGCCCGACGACCCGGCCTCCCCGACCGGCGGGGTCCCGCTACCGGACGTGACGCTGCACCAGGGTGGGCGCGCCGTGCCGGTGCCCACGTGCAGCTCCGACTTCGACCCCGCCGACTACGGCAGCGGACCGGTCGAGCGCGCCGCCGAGGCGGCCGTCGACCGCATCGTCGAGGGCGCGGCGTCCGGCGCCTTCCCCGGCAACAACCCCGAGGCGACCTTCGTCAGCCCGGCCACCACGTCCGGGTTGTTCCCGAACGGCGACAACAAGTACATCGGCTCCGTGCTGACGTACCAGCCGGGCCGGATCCTCGTCGTGCGCGGCAAGGCCCCCACGTTCCCCGACACCCGCGCCGGCGAACCCGTCACCACGCCCGGCCGCCAGGTGCGGTACTGGTCGATGTGCCAGAACGACCAGGTCACCCCGTACCCGGTGGTCGCGTGCGCGGCCGACTTCGAGACGGCGACCGACGCGGAGGGCTGGTTCACCTACGTCGTCGCGGCGCCCCAGGACGTGCCCGCCCGCGCCACGGCCGATCCGACGGTGACGGTGCTGCCGTGGGGCTCGACCGAGGTCCCCAAGAAGACTCTGCTCTACCGGAACATGCTGCCGGCCGACGCGTTCTACCCGCAGTCGGTGCAGGCCGCACAGGGCGGCGATCCGGCCGCGACGATGGGGCCCTACTACCCGCGGGCCGCGTACTGCGACACCGCCACCTTCGAGGCCGGCGGCTACGCCGCCTGCCTGCCCTGACCTCGCGGAGCCGGACCACGGGACCCGCCCGGCGGCGATACGTCCGATTCCGAGACGCCACGCCCCGCCGGCAATAACCTGTGTGACACCCGCCACACGGCGGCACCTGTTCCCCCAGGAGGCTCACGCATGTCCGTCCCCGCCCCGTCCGTCATCCTCGACCGCGTCGCGCACTGGGCGCAGACCAAACCGGACGAGGTCGCGGTGCAGTACCTCGACCGCACCCACACCTGGGCGCAGTGGCACGAGCGACTGCTCCACCTCGCCGGCGCCCTCGCCGCCGACGGCGTCGGACCCGGCGACACCGTCGCATTCGTCGACAAGAACAACCTCGCGTGCCTCGAGGTCACCTTCGCCACCTCCGCGCTCGGCGCGGCGAACGCCATCCCGAACTTCCGGCTCGCCGGCGACGAGCTCGACTACGTGATCAACGACTCGCGCGCCCGGATCCTGTTCGTGGGAGCGGAATTCGCGCAGGAGATCGAGTCGCTGCGACCCCGGCTGTCCACGGTGCAGAAGATCGTCGTCGTGGGCGGGGAGAACGACGAGTTCGAGCCGTGGCTCGCGGCGGCCGCGCCGGCGACCCTGCCCGACGTCGCGCCCGAGACCACCGCGCTGCTGCTCTACAGTTCCGGCACCACCGGCCGGCCCAAGGGTGTGCAGCTGACGCACCGCAACCTGTTCGCGCACTCCGAGGACGTGCTCGCGGTGCTTCCGTTCACGGAGGGTGACTGCCTGCTGGTGGCGATGCCGCTGTTCCATGTGGGCGGCACCTGTTACGCGATCATGGGTATCCACGACGGCCGCCGGTGCGTGTTCACCCGGGAGGCCGACGCGCCGTCACTGTTCACGGGTCTCGCGGCCGGCGCGAACATCGCCTTCCTGGTGCCCCCGGTGATCGCGGCCGTCCTCGGCGCGGGAGCGCACGCGATCGGGGCGTTCTCCCGGCTCAAGCGCATCACCTACGGCGCCGCGCCGATGCCGCTGCCGCTGCTGCGCGGCGCGCTCGCCGCGTGGCCGGACACCGAATTCGTCCAGGTGTACGGCATGACCGAGCTCGCCGGGGTGATCACGGCGCTGCTGCCGGAGGTGCACCGCGATCCGGCGCAGGAGGCGCGGATGGCGTCGGCCGGCACCCCCATTCCCGGCGTGGAGATGCGCGTCGTCGATCCGGCCACGCTCGAGGACGCGGCCCCGGGCGCGATCGGCGAACTGTGGTGGCGCTCGGCGCAGACCACCCCCGGGTACTGGAACCGGCCCGACGCCACGGCCGAGACGATCACGGCCGACGGGTGGCTGCGCAGCGGCGACATGGGCCGGGTCGACGACGGCGGTTTCGTGTTCATCGAGGACCGGCTCAAGGACATGATCATCACCGGCGGTGAGAACGTGTACTGCCCGGAGGTCGAGCGGGTCCTCGTCGAGCATCCGGCCGTCGCCGAGGTCGCGGTCATCGGCGTCCCGGACGAGAAGTGGGGCGAGACGGTCAAGGCGGTGGTGGTGCTCGCCCCGGACCAGAAGGCGGACGAGCAGGAACTCATCGACTACACCCGTCGGCACCTGGCGAAGTTCAAGTGCCCCGCGACCATCGACATCGTCGACATGCTGCCGCGCAACCCCACCGGGAAGATCCTCAAGCGCTCCCTGCGGGCCCCCTACTGGGCCGGACACGAACGGACCATCTGAGCGGTGCGTCCTTTGGGCTGCTGCAGCAGCCCAAAGGACGCACCGGCCGCGGAGCGGCCCGGCTCAGCGCACCCGGCGCAGCAGGGCGGCCAGGGCCTGGCCGCCGCCGATGCACATGGTGACGATGCCGAGTTCGAGGTCGCGGCGCACGAGGTCCTTGGCCACCCGCAGGGTCAGGATGCCGCCGGTCGCGCCGACCGCGTGGCCGAGGGCGATCGCCCCGCCGTACGGGTTGGTCTTGGCCGGGTCGAGCTTGGCGTCGCGGATCACGGCGACGGCCTGCGAGGCGAACGCCTCGTTCAGCTCGACGGTGTCGATGTCGGCCGGGGTGGTGCCGGTCTGCTCGAACAGCTTCTGCAGGGCGAGGACCGGCGCGTAGCCCATCAGCTCCGGCTCGAGCGCGGCGGTGGCGACGGACTCGATCACCGCGAGCCCACCCAGGTCCCGTTCCTGCGCGACGGACTCGCGGGCGAGGACGACGACGCCGGCGCCGTCGTTGATGCCCGAGGCGTTGCCGGCGGTGACCGTGCCGTCCTTCTGAAATGCCGGGCGCAGCTTCGCGAGGGTCTCGACGGTGGTGTCGGACTTGGGATGCTCGTCGGTGGTGACGACAGTGGGCTTGCGGCCGCCGATCTCGACGGGGGTGATCTCCTCGGCGAACGCGGCGCGGGCGGCGTCGGTGGCCGCGCGGCGCTGGGATTCGACGGCGAACTCGTCCTGCGCCTCGCGGCTGATGTCGTACTCGCGGGCGACGTTCTCGGCGGTGACGCCCATGTGGATGCCGTGGAACGGGTCGGTGAGCATCCCGACGGTGCCGTCGACGAGGGTGCGGTCGCCCAGCTTGTAGCCGGAGCGGGCGCCGAAGTCGTAGAACGGCATGCGGGACATGTTCTCGTCGCCGCCGGCCAGGGCCAGATCCACCCCGCCCCAGCGCATCTGCATCGCCGCCGACCAGATCGCCTGCAGGCCCGAGCCGCACAGCCGGTTGACGGTGTACGCCGGCACCGAGACCGGCAGCCCGGCCGCCAGCGCGACCCGACGCGCGTTGTAGGCATCCGGGCCGACCTGCCCGATGCAGCCCATGACGACCTCGTCGATGTCCTCGGCCGCCACGCCGGCGCGCTGCAGGGCCGCCTTCGCGGCGGTCGCGCCGAGTTCGTGGGCCGGTACGTCCTTGAACGCGCCGCCGAAGCTGCCGACCGGGGTACGCGCACCGTCGACGATGACGATCCGTTCCGGAGTGCTCATCTCACGTCCCATCTCTCGCAGGAACGGCACCGAGTGCCATCTATTGCCCAAGACGATACCGGAGCAGTGAGCCGCAACACAGTCGGGTGGCACTGCGGCGCAAGACGGGCAGCCGTCAGGCCGGGTCGCTCAGGTCGCCCCGGTGCACGCGCTCGGCCGCCGCGGCCGACCCGAGCTCCGCCCGGGCCTGCGGATTTCTCGCGTAGAAGTCGAGCATCCGATACAGCAGCACCGGGTCGCCGTCGAACTTGCGGGAGTCGACCTCGATCACCGGTTCGCGGGGCAACCGGTCCAGGCGGAACAGCCGGCTGGTCCGTCGTCGCGCCCAGGCGGCGGCCGGCGTGCCCAGCACCCAGATCTCGGGGAATCCGTGATGGACGGCGTGCACCCCGGCCACCGAGACCCACGGCAGGTACGACTCGATGGTCCAGCCGCGTTGCCGGATCCCGTCCGGGGTCAGCAGCAGCGCCCCTCGGCGGATCCCCCCGCGCAGCACCTCCGCGACGAACGCCGCGCAGGGCAGCCCGAAGGCGGCGAGCAGCACACTCACCCACGGAACGCCGTCGTCGAACAGGACTATCTCGACGGCCGCGCCGAGCGAGAGCAACGCCGCGCTCGTCGTCATCGCCCCCATCAGGTGGAAGACGGCGCCGGAAGCGCGGATCTCGGTGGCCCCGCGGCCCCGCGACTCCACGAACCGGATCTCGGGGTCGCCGCGGCGCGGACGCCAGTACACGTATCCGAAGAGCGCCGTGAGGGCCATCAGGCCGGACAGGATGAGGAAGAACCGGGTCACCGCCCAGGCTCCCGCCTGCCCGGCATCCCAGGCCCGCCAGAGCGAGACGAGGATCACGACGCCGGCGAGGGCGATCGCGGCGGCGACCCGGGCGCTGAACTTCGGGGGCGGCCATTCCTCCGGGCGGATCAGCGGCACGGCGTCGGACTCGTCTTCATCGGTGCCGTGCACAAAACACCCGTCCCACTGAGTTCCCCTTCCGGAAGCGCCGGGGATCCCACCGCCCCGACCGGTTGCCGGTAGGTGGGGAACGCTACCGCAGGGCCTGCGGATTGTGGTTCACGACACGCGCCGGGGCGGGCGTCCACGGCGGAGAAGGGACCTTCGACCCTACGTCCGAGGGGCCCGACGAGGCGGATACTCGACGGTGTGACCATTGCCACAAATGCCACGGGACGGACATAAAGCCCAGTTCAAAAGGTGTTCAACTCGTGTTGGCCGGCCGCCGGACGCGGGACACGAAAATCTTGTCTACGGATGAGTAACACTGGCGCCGACGGGAACGACACAATCATCGACGATCCAGACGAGACCGGAGGAATCTGCATGACTGTCCAGCTTGATTCGCCTGGCTTCGAGTCCGCCCGCGAGGTGGTTTCGGCCCAGGAAGACCTCGGTCGACTGTTCGACGAGATCGGGACGCTCGATGCGCAGATCCTCGAGGCGATCGAGCGCCGCAGCGAGCTGTCGCGCCGGGCGGGCATCGCTGCGAAGGAGTCCGGGACCGCGCGGCAGGCCCAGAACCACGAGATGCGGGTCCTCGACCGTTTCGCCGAGCTCGGCGCCGACGGCAAGACCCTGGCGATGACGCTGCTCCGCCTCGGACGCACCCGCCTGTCCTCCTAGACCCGACGACTTCGCGCGGCCCCCGCACCGGATCGGTGCGGGGGCCGCGTCGTCGTTGCCACCCGAAGAGCCGTGGCCGCCCGAACGCAGGTACGGCGGTCAGCGCCTCGCGTGCAGGAGGCCGTCCCGCACCCAGGCCGGCTGCGGCGTCTCCAGCTCGAACTCGGCGAACGCGCGGCCGGCGACGGCGGCGATGCCCGCCGGCGGCAGCTCCTCGAACTCACCGAGCACGAGGGCGATCTGCTCGAGCGGCGGCAACGTCGAGAACAGGACGGCGTCGTCGTCGCAGCCTTCCGCACGCCGATGCGCGGGCGTCTCGGCGTGCAACAGGTACACGAACCACGACACGGCGTACGCGCAGAGTTCGGGACCGATCGGGCCCCGCCACGTCGCGACCGCACGCGCCAGCGCCCGGTCGAAGACCGCGGCCGCACGCTCGGAACCGACGGACAGCAGCCGCGCGCAGGCCGCGAGGTCCGGGAGCTGGCCTTCCATGACCTCACGCAGGCCACGCGGGGGAACGTCCAGGTTGCCCGCGGACCCGCCACTCGGGTCCGGCGGCATGATGTACATCGTCCGCTCCCTCCGCGCTTTCCCAGTCGGGGAAACCGATGCCGTTTTCCCTTCTATCGTTCTGCGGTCCCCGAACGTGACGTACCCCATACGGTCACCGCAGGAGTGCCTTGACCTCCAGGAACTCTTCGAGACCGAAGACGCCGGCTTCGCGCCCGACGCCGGAGTGCTTGTAACCGCCGAACGGTGCGTCGGTGTTGAAGGCGCCCCCGTTGATGGAGACCTGCCCGGTGCGCAGCTGTCGTGCGACCCGCTCGGCCCGGGCGCGATCGGCAGACCAGACCCCGCCGGAGAGCCCGTAGTCGCTGTCGTTGGCGATGCGCACGGCGTCGTCCTCGTCGCGGTATCCGATGATCGACAGGACCGGACCGAAGATCTCCTCGCGCGCGATCGTCATGTCCTCGGTCACGTTCGCGAACACGGTCGGCCCGACGAAATAGCCGGTGCCGAGGCCGGTTTCGCGGCCGTCGAGGACCAGTTCGGCGCCCTCCTCGATGCCCTGGTCGATGTAGGACCGCACGCGCTTGAACTGGTTGGCGTTGACCAGGGGGCCGAGCCGGGTGGTGGCCGCGGAAGGATCGCCGACGGTGTAGGCCCGCGCGACCTGCTCGGCGAGGGCGGCCACCTCGTTCATGCGCTCGGCGGGGACGAGCATGCGGGTCAGTGCCGAACAGGTCTGCCCGGAGTTCAGGAAGCACTGGGCCACGCCGTCGGTGACGGCCCGGGTCAGGTCGGCGTCGTCGAGGATGACGTTGGCGGACTTGCCGCCGAGTTCGAGAGCCACCTTCTTCACCGTCTCCGCGGCGACGACGGCGACGCGCTTGCCGGCGCGGGTGGAGCCGGTGAACGAGACCATGTCCACGCCGGGATGCGCGGCGATGGCCTCCCCCACCACCGGCCCGTACCCGCTGACGAGGTTGAACACGCCGGGCGGCAGGCCCGCCTCGTCGCAGATGTCGACGAGCGCGTAGGTGATCAGGGGCGCCACCTCGGTCGGCTTGAGCACGACGGTGCAGCCACCCGCGAGGGCGGCGAACACCTTCAGGACCACCTGGTGCAGCGGGTAGTTCCACGGCGTGATGGCGCCGACGACACCGATGGGCTCGCGCACGATGAGGGCGTTGCCCACCTCGCCGGCGTCGAAGTCGTAGGTCGCGGCGAGTTCGGCGTAGCGGGTGATGTTCTTCAGCGGCATGCCGATCTGGACCGGCTTGGCCAGCGTCACCGGCATGCCCATGTCGCGGGAGACCAGCGCGGCGAGATCGTCGATGCGCTCGGCCATGAGGGCCGCGACCTTGCCGAGGTGGGCACCGCGTTCGGCGCCGGTGAGCGCCGACCACGCCGGGAACGCCGCCCGCGCCGCGCGTACGGCCCGGTCCACGTCCTGTGCCGTGCCTTCGGCGACGACGGCGATGACATCCTCGGTGGCCGGGGCGATCACGTCGATCCGGCCGGTGCCGTCGGAGTCCACCCATTCGCCGCCGATGTAGATCTTCGTGCGGTCGAGCACGTTGTTCATATCGTTCCTTCTCCGCCGAGTGATGTGCTTCACACGCAGCGTACGACGCGTCCCCGACGGGCCGCGGGAAGCGGGTCCGGCCCCGTCGCGGCGCGTCAGGGCCGGGTCTCCAGGGCGCGCTGGAGCGTCGGCCACGCCTTGGGCAGCTGGTCGCGCCAGTAGCCCCAGGCGTGCACGCCGACGGGTTCGTAGGTGACGGTGACGGGGATCTTCAGGGCGCCGAGGCGTTCCTCGAGCCGCTGGGTGCACATCCGCGAGCCGGCCTCGAGGATGCCGCCGGCGACGAGGGTGCGCGCCAGGTCCGGGGTCTCGGGCGTCTCGTGGGGACCGGGCACGCCCGTCGCGGCGGACAGGTAGAGCTCCTTGCCGGCGAGGTTCTCGGCGTGCGCGACGGTGTCGTGCTCGGCCCACTCCCGGCTGCCGGGCGGGCCCCACATGTTCACGACGTCGCCGCCCTGCGACGAGGTGCTGGTCTGCACGACGGCGCTGCCGAGCAGGTCGCCCGTCGAGTAGCAGCCGCTGAAGGCGGCGACGCCCCGGTAGAGCTCGGGGTGCCGGTGGGCGAGCATCATGGCCGCCTGCCCACCCATCGAGTTCCCGGCGATCGCGTTGACCCCGTTGCTGTTCAGCCGCGCGGCGAGCAGCGGCGGAAGCTCCTCGGTGAGGAAGGTTTCCCACTTGTTCAGGCCGAGCTTGGGGTCGGACTGCTGCCAGTCGCTGTAGAGGCTGCCGCGGCCGCCGTTGGGCATGACGACGTAGACGTTCTTGTCGGCGAAGAAGGCGGGCGCGCCGCCGATGTTCATCCAGCCGCTGGTGTAGTTGCGGGCGCTGACCCCGTCGAGCAGGTACACGGTGGGGCGCGGGGCCGAGTTGTCGGCGGGCAGCAGGACCTCGACGCCCACGTCGCGGCGCAGGGCGGGGCTCGCGACGGTCAGCCGCACGGCGCGTTCGGAGATCGGGGTCTCCCCCCCGATGGCCGGTGTCGCGATGTCCCGCAGCTCCGGCAGGGGGCCGGGGTCCTCCTGGAAGGCCGCCGGCACCGACGAGCCGGAATTCGACCCGGTGCCGGGTGCCGCGACGGCGACCCCCGCCCCCAGCACGGAGACGGCGGCGAGGGCCGTCCCGGCCGTGAACAGGCGGACGAGTGCCGGGCGCTGAACATCAACCACGAGGGCCTCCCTAAACCTCAAGTTCAGGTTGAGAGTAGCTCGAGCATCGCCCCCGTGGCGTCTTTTCGGACCGCCGCCGATCCCGAAAGACGCCACGGCGGCGGAACCGCCTCCTACACTTGGCACAGGCCACGGGAGGAGTCGCCGATGCCCGACCGCTCTGCCGCACGCACCGAACGGGCGCCCGCCGTCGAGCGCCCCGCACAGATCCGCAACGTCGTCCTCGTCGGTTGCAGCGGGGTCGGCAAGACCACCCTCGCCGAATCCCTGGCCCTGGCCGCCGGTGCCGTGGGCCGCGCCGGACGCACCGCCGACGGCACCACCGTCTCCGACTACGAGGCGATCGAGCAGCAGCACCGCCGCTCGGTGCAACTGGCCGTGCTGCCGCTCGAGTGGAACGGCGTGAAGATCAACATCATCGACACCCCCGGGCATCCGGACTTCGACGCCGAGGTCCGCGCGGGACTGCACGCCGCCGACGCGGCTGTATTCGTCGTCTCCGCAACAGATCCCATCTCCGCCGCCACCCGCACCCTGTGGCGCGAATGCGCCGAGACCGCGATCCCGCGCGCCATCGTCGTCTCCAAGCTCGACGTCGCCCGCACGGACTTCGACGAGATGCTCACCGCCTGTCACGACGCCTTCGACCTCGGGCCGGACACCCTGCGCCCCGTATACGTGCCGGTCTTCGACGGCGGCCGCCCGTGCGGCTCGATCGATCTGCTCACCGGCCGCGGCTACGGCCATCCCGCCGCCGTGCCGGACACCGGCGCCGCGCGCGAGAGCCTCGTCGAGGCGATCTCCGGCCAGGACGACACGCTCATGGAGCGCTACCTCGCCGGCGAGACCCTCGACACCGAATCCCTCGACGAGGGGCTGCGGCACGAGATCGTCGACTGTGCACTGCATCCCGCTCTCGCCACCACCGACTACGGGGTCGGCGCCGCCGAACTGCTCGATCTCGTCGCGATGGCCTTCCCCGACCCCACCCACCGTCGCCCGCCCGCCCCCGCCGCCGATCCCGCGGCGCCGTTGACGGCGCAGGTGATCCGTGTCGCCGGGGACGCCTACGTCGGGCGCATCAGCCTGGTGCGGGTGTTCTCCGGAACGCTGCGCCCCGACACGACGATCCGGCTGGCCGGGTCCGCCGGCGACGACACCACCGAGCGCGTCGCGACCCTCACCAGCCCGTTCGGCCGGCAACAGCGACCGGTGCCCGAGGCCGTCGCCGGCGATCTGGTGTGCATCGCCAAGCTCGTCACCGCCCAGCCCGGCGACACCCTCTCCGAAGCGGGGGCATCGACCCTGCTGGACCGCTGGCCGCTGCCCGAGCCGCTGCTGCCCGTGGCCGTCGAGGCCCACAGCCGCAGCGACGACGACAAGCTCTCGCAGGCCCTCTCCCGGCTGACCGCCGAGGACCCCGCCCTGCGTCTCGAGCAGAACCCCGACACCCACCAACTGGTGCTGTGGTGCACGGGCGAGGCCCACGCCGAGGTCGTCCTCGACCGGCTGCGCACCCGCCACGGCGTGAACGTCGACGCCGTCCCGTACCGGGTGGCGCTGCGCGAGACGTTCGCGGCCCCCGCCAAGGGCCACGGCCGCCTCGTCAAACAGTCCGGCGGCCACGGCCAGTACGCGGTGTGCGACGTCGAGGTCGAACCGCTGCCCATCGGCGGCGGCATCGAATTCGCCGAACGCGTCGTCGGCGGCGCCGTGCCCAGGCAGTTCTTCCCGTCCGTCGAGAAGGGCGTGCGTGCGCAGGCCGCCAAGGGTGTGGCCACCGGAAACCCGCTCATCGACGTCCGCGTCACCCTCGTCGACGGCAAGGCACACTCGGTGGACTCCTCCGACGCCGCGTTCCAGACCGCGGCCGGGCTGGCGCTGCGCGACGCCGCCACCCACACCGAGGTCAAGCTGCTCGAACCCGTCGCTGCGGTGCGGGTGATCCTGCCCGAGGAGTATCTCGGCGCCGTCCTCGGCGACCTGTCCGCCCGGCGCGGCCGGGTCCTCGGCACCGAGAGCGCCGAGCCGGGCAGGACCCTGCTGCGCGCGGAGGTCCCCGAGCTCGAACTCGCCCGCTACCCGGTCGATCTGCGATCGCTCACCCAGGGCACCGCCGAGTTCGCCCGGATGCACCTGCGCTATGAGGCGATGCCCGCCGCGGTGGCGGCGCAGTTCACCGGCGGCCAGGAGACGGCCACGTCGAACGGCAAGTCCCGCAGCGGAAGCCGGTAACGCGTCCGGCGGCGGATCCTCACTCCCGCAGCAGCAGCGACGCCAGTTCCGCCGGGCAGGCGAGGGCGGGCAGGTGCCCGCTGTCGATCACCTCGGGCTCCACGCCCAGCCGCTCGCGAGCGAGGCGCTCGATCAGCGGCAACGGGAACAACCGATCGTGACGGCCCGCGATCACCCGCACCGGCACGTCCGGCCACCGCGGCGCCCGCCACGCCGGCTCGAACGCCGCCTCCGACATGCCCGGCTGCTCGTGCGCGAAGGCCTCGTCGACCACGTCGGCGGGCACGTCGTGGAAGAACAGCCCGCGCGGATCCAGCGGCGCGTCCGGATCGCGCCCCTCGGCGACGTCCTGCGCGCGCTTCGCCTCGGCCTGCCCTACCGCCGACCACCACTGCCCCGGCGACTCGCCCGGCGCCGGGATCATCGGGGCCACCAGGATCAGCCCGTCGACGGGCATCCGCTCGGCGGCGATCGCCGCGGTGAACGCGGACATCGACTGCGCCACCAGGGTCGGCGGCCGCGCGACGTCCCGGCCGGCCGCCACCACGACGTCCGCGTACGCGTACTGGTCGGCGCCGGGATCGGTGTACGGCAGGTCGACTGGGACGACCTCGTGCCCACGCTCGCGCAGCAGCGGCACCACCCGGTGCCAGTACCACGAGTCCGAGCCGGCCCCCGGCAGCAGGACGAAGGCACGGGTCATGTCATGGCATCGGGCATCGGCGGCTCCCGGTCGGTGACGACACGGCCCGGTCAGTCCGGCGCCTCGTCGCCCGTCACGATCGGCTTCTGCTCCTCGCGGTCCGAGACGCTGCCCTCGACGCCCTCCTCCTCGCGCTCGGACTCGACCCGCTTCTCCATGTCGTCCACCAGGTTCTCCAGGTCTTCCCGGGTGACCGGGGCGGGGCGGTCGGTGGCCTCCACGGGCTCTTCGCGCTCATCGCGCTCATCCGGACTTCCCACGGTGTGACGTCCTTTCGATGTCGGCCGGCATCCGCCGGTTCGGCCCTCTCGCAGTACCCGGTCTCCCGCACCCCGAAACGGCGCGGGCGGTCGCCGGGCGCAGATCACATCGTCGGAAAGGACTCCGAGGGGCGCTCCCCCTCGTCGTACACCGTCTCGGGCGAGCCGATGATCAGCGGATCCGGGGTGCGGACCACGCGCGGATCCTTGCCGGTGTAGTCGAAGCGGTGCAGCACCCACTTCATGGCCTCGATCCGCGAGCGCTTCTTGTCGTTCGCCTTGACGATGGTCCACGGCGCGTGCGGGGTGTCGGTGTAGAACAGCATCGCCTCCTTCGCCTCCGTGTACGCGTCCCACTTGTCGAGGCTCGCGAGGTCCGTCGGCGAGAGTTTCCACTGCTTGACCGGATCGGTGCTGCGCGCGACGAACCGCGCGTGCTGCTCCTCGCGGCCCACCGAGAACCAGAACTTGACCAGATGGATCCCCGACTGCACCAGCATCCGCTCGAATTCCGGTGCGGAGCGGGTGAATTCGCGATACTCGTTCGGGGTGCAGTAGCCCATCACCCGTTCGACGCCGGCCCGGTTGTACCAGGACCGGTCCATCAGCACGATCTCCCCACCCGCCGGCAGGTGCTCGACGTAGCGCTGGAAGTACCACTGCGTGCGTTCGCGCTCGGTGGGCTTCTCGAGCGCCATCACCCGCGCGCCGCGGGGATTGAGGTGCTCGGTGAACCGCTTGATCGCCCCACCCTTGCCGGCCGCGTCGCGGCCCTCGAAGATGATGACGATCTTCTCGTCGTACTCCTTGACCCAGGCCTGCAGCTTGAGCAGTTCGATCTGCAGCCGGCGTTTGCGGGCCTCGTACTGCCGCCGCGTCATCTTCGTGTCGTACGGATACCCGTGCCGCCACGGTTCGTCGACGTCGGCGACCAGGTTCTCGCGGCCCGACTTGCGCAGCAGCTCGCCGATTTCGTCGATCTCCGGGGTGACGTCGACCTGGCCGTCCGACGCGAGTTCGAACGGCTCGCCGTTCTCGTTCAACTCGTCCACTCCGTGAGATTACCGCCGGCACCCGCACCCCGCGGTTCGATCGGGTGTGCGACCCGCTGCACATTCGCCCCTTCCCGGCCCCACCCTGTAGGCTTCGGGTATCGATGGGCATCTCGCGTCGAGCCTCCCGCTCGATGGGCCCCGATTGGAACATCTTTCCGGCTGATTCGCGGCCGACCAAGGAGCGTCCTGTGACGCACACACCGCCTCCACATCCCGGCACCCGCCGGGATGCGCCGGCACGGGCGGGAACGCAGCCGTTCCCCGAGCCCACACGCACCCCGCGGCTGCTGCTGCGACCTGCCGGGGCGCCCACGTCGTCCGTCGACGGCGCATGGTTTCCCTGGACCTCGAACATCACCTCGGAGCTGCACGACCTGATCTCGGCACTCGCCCCGCGGCTCGGGTCCGTCGCACGGATCGCGTTCGAATGGAATGCGGTCAGCTCCGCTCAGCGACGCATCGACGACGTCGACGACATCGAGATCACCGGTCCGATTCCCGGACAGCCGGCGAACCTGATGTATCTGTTCGGCGAGAACGACACGCGGATCGCGCTGACGCTCGTCGATCCCCACACCGATCCGGACCGCGCCTACGAAATCATGCGAACAGTCGCCGATGCGCCCGGCGACCACTGACCCTTCCCTCCCCGATCGCTCCACAGAACAGGACACCATGCAGCACCACGAGTACCCGATCTTCCTTCAGCCCGGCAAGCCCGCCGAGCCGGACACCACCGCCGACCTCGAGGCGGACACCCGGCGTCACGGACCGTACGACTACTCCGGCCTCTTCTCCGCACCGAACTGAGCGCCCGCCGCCGCTTTCATGATCGAACAGCACGCGCTGCGCCGGTGCAGGGTTCACACTGAGGTCCGATGATGTTGTCATCCTGCCGACCCTGGGAGCTGCGATGCGCCGTCTTTCGATCCTCGCCGTGAGCGCATTCGTGGTGGTGGCCGCCGCCTGCGGCTCCGACACCGGCACCGAGGACTCCGCGACGACGACCACCCGCGCGCCCGACGCGGCCCAGGCCGAGAAGTTCCAGACCGCGCTCGACGACGTGCGCAACGACTTCAAGTTCCCCGGCGTCGTCGCGCGGGTGATCACCGCCGACTACGAGTGGACCGGCAGTTCCGGGACCGCAGGCCAGGACTCCACCGAGCCCCCGACCGCCTCCGACCACACCCGCATCGGCAGCATCACCAAGACCTTCACCGTCACCGCGGTGCTCCAGCTGATGCAGGACGGCAAGCTGTCGCTCGACGACCCCATCGGCAAGTACGTGCCCGGCCTGCCCAACGGCGACACCGCCACCCTGCGCCAGCTCGCCGACATGACCAGCGGCATCCCCAGCTACACCTTCGACGAGAACTTCCAGAACCAGCTCTTCGGCGACCCGACCAAGCCCTGGACTCCCGAGCAGCTGCTCGACATCGTGCGCGGAGCGCCGCCGAACTTCCCGCCCGGGGAGAAGTGGGAGTACTCGAACTCGAACCTCATCGCCCTCGGCCTGGTCGTCGAGCAGGTCAGCGGGCAGAGCCTGGGCGACTACATCACCGGGAAGATCATCGAGCCGCTCGGGATGCGGGAGACCTCCTTCCCCGACACCGCCGAGATCCCCTCCCCCCACCTCGAAGGCATCACCGAGCAGGGCCAGCCGGAGGGACAGACCACCGACCCCACCAACTGGGATCCCTCGTGGGCATGGGCCGCCGGGGCGATGATCTCCACCCTCGACGACCTGCAGATCTGGGCGAAGGCCATCGGCACCGGCGAGGGGCTCTACGACCAGCAGACCCAGGACGTGCGCATGTCGTCGTTCCTGTACGGGCTGCCACCGAACACCGCGACCGCGGCGTACGGGCTCGGGCTCGGCGACGCCGACGGCTGGCTCAGCCACACCGGCGAGCTGCCCGGTTTCAACACCTACTTCGGCTACGACAAGAACACCCAGGACATCATCCTCGTGGCCGTCAACAGCGACATCCCCAATGCCCAGAACCAGAACCCCGCCCCCGCCGTGGTGCAGAAGCTGCAGGCCGCGCTCGCCGGATCCTGACCGGGACGAGGCCGTGGCGGCCCTCACGTCGGCCGGATCCGGCGTGATCCGCCGTTATCGTGGGTGAGGTGACTGCACCACTCCTCGCCGCCATACCGGCCGACGCCGCCGTCCCGACCGAGGGCCTCGCCGGCTGGGCGCTGTCCCTCATGGACCGGCTCGGCGGCGTCGGAGCGGGGATCGCGATCGCGCTGGAGAACTTCTTCCCGCCGCTGCCCAGCGAGGTCATCCTGCCGCTGGCCGGGTTCGCCGCGAGCCTGGGCAGCTTCACCCTCTTCGGGGCGCTGTTCTGGACCACCCTCGGCTCGCTCGCCGGCGCCCTCGGCCTCTACGCGGCCGGGCGCGGCGTCGGACCGGACCGCATCCGCCGGATCGTCGACAGGCTCCCCCTCGTCGACGTCGCGGACCTCGACCGCACCACCGCATGGTTCGAGCGGCACGGCAGCAAGGCCGTGTTCTTCGGCCGCATGGTCCCGCTGTTCCGCAGCCTCATCTCCATCCCCGCCGGCGTCACCCGCATGCCCGCGTGGCGATTCGTGCTGTTCACCACCGCCGGCAGCCTCGTCTGGAACACGATCTTCGTCCTCGCCGGCTACGGGCTGGGAGCGAACTGGGCGCGGGTCGAGCCGTACGCGTCGGTGTTCCAGAACATCGTGATCGCCGCCGTCGTCCTGTTCCTCGGCTACGCGATCGTCAAGCGTGTCCGGAAGCGTCGCGCGCAGAGCGGTGCGAGCTGACCACGACACTGCGCCCGGGCGGGATCAGAACATGACGCCGGCGAACGGCGCCGATGCCGTCGCGAACAGCTGCTCGACCACCGGGAGCGCCTCGTCGTCGAGCACCCGCACCAGGCCGGCGACCTCCAGCTGATGCCACCGCGTCCCGCCGAGCAGCGTCGCGGCGAGCGCGGACACCTCCACCTCGAGCTGCGCCGGCTCGTCCACCCGCTCGGCCCCCGCCGCCGAGATCCGATAGGTCCCGGTGTTCTCCGGGAGATGCTCGTCGATCACGGCCAGCCGCACCTCTCCGGTGCCGGCGAAGGTCCGCGCACGCAGCGCGGCTGGCACGTCGACGATGCGCAGCCACGTCTCGTCGCCGGCACTGCGCAAGCGCACCGCGCGCGAGTCCGTCAGCAGCCACGGCAGCGGATCGTCCTGCGGGAGCGCGGCGAAGACGAACGTGTCGACCAGATCGAGGTTCAGCAGGAACCGGAGCAGTCCCAGGTAGGCGGTGCGGGTCGGGGCGAAGAAGTCCTCGACGACGACCGTCCGATCCCGGCTGCCGAACCACATGTCGGTGCCGATCGGCCGGTACCGGGCAAAGCCCGTCTCCGCGCCCGGCTCACCGTGCACCGCGACGTACCGGGGCTCGCGGTCCCCGACGATCCGGTGCTCCTGCGACCGCCACCACGGCGGGATGCGATCGATGCTTCCGGGCCGCGACGACGGATTGGCGTCGGCAATGCGCGACAGCAGGTCCCACGCGTGGTGCGGATCGACGAGCCGCACCGGTTCGCCCTCGCTCACCGACGGACGCAGCACCGCCCGCCGCACGTCGAGCTCGACGGTGTGCGTCGTCGTGGCGACGCCGTACCCGAAGCGGCCGTAGATCGTCGCCTCGGAGGCCCGCAGCGACGTCACCACCTCACCCCGGTCCTGGGCATCGCTCAGCTGACGACGCATCAACGCCGAGAGCACACCCCGCCGCGTGTGCGTGGGCAGCACGCCGACGTGCGTCACGGCGGCGTGCGGAACCCGCCGGCCGCCGGGCAGCACCATGCCACTCGACGCCGACTCCACCGTGCCGACCATCTGTCCGTCGACGAACGCCCCGAGGGTGCGGCCCTGTTCGCGCTGGGTGAGGATCTGTCCCGGCTCGAGCGGATTCGGCGCCGGCATCCCGATCATCGCGGTACGGAACAGCTTCGCCGCCGTCAGCAGCTCGGCTTCGGTGTCCAGGACTCGAATCTCCGGCATTACCGCAGCATACGGGGATCACGGCGACGGGACCGCCCAGACATGCCCTCCGCCCGGGCCCGCCGTTCATCGAAACGCCGCCGCCGCCCCACCGAACAACAGGACACCGACCAGCAGCGACGGGACCGTGACGCTGGAGATGGCCAACCCCGTGCCGAATCGACGGACCGGCCCGCGGAACGCCGTCAGCAATCCCCCACCGACGAGTGGACCGAGGTACGGCCACGCTGCGTCGCCGCCGGCAATGCCGAGAGGGACCGACGCCACGCACCCCAGTCCGCACAGCGCCCCGACGAAGCTCTCCGGGCCGAACCAGTCGATGCGATTGGTCCACCACGACTCACGGCTCACCACGACAACAACCACACGACACAGAGAACTACCGCGGCCCCACCGACTCCGAGCGCAATGCCGCGGTCACGTTCGGCGCGTGAGCGCGCCAGCACGGCAGCGACGGCACCCATGAGTGCGGCGACGACAGCGAGGATCCACCCTTCCGTCGGGTTCGCCCGATAGTCGATCATGCCGATCGCGGCGACAATCCCGACGAACATCGACGCTCCGCCGGCTGCGGCAAACGGCAGGGACCACGTGGCGGCCTCCCAGAAGCCGATCCGATCGAGCCGTTGCGAAAGCCCAGGCGGGAGGACCGGCCGAATCATCGGACGACCACCACACGAGGCGGATCCTCCGTACCACCGAGCCGCGTGGGCTGGTGCGGATCCGCATCCGGACGTGTCCCCGCCTCGTAAGGCAGCAACTGAGCGTACGCAGACCTGAAACGCTCGAACGCTTCCGTTCCGACCCCGATCGAATGATGGAACGGAAGGTTGATGAGCGGACCGTATTCGCTGCCACTGTCGGCAGGGTCGATCGTGACAGTTTCCGTACCGCCCATGGGCGTATCCCGATAGACCTCGAGCGCCGGGTAATCCGTGATCACACCGTCGACAGCAATTCCTTCCGGCCGCGGCGATACCACGATGTCACCGTTGACCGTATGCGTTGGCGTCGACACATCCGGAGCGAGAGGGTTTCTCGCGTGGTACTGGATCCGAACGGCACCGTCGGTCGCCTGCTGGACGTCTACGGTCGGCACACCCACCCGTACGTCACCGTCGACCGACGCCGAAGGATTCTGACGGGCGATCACCATGCCGTTCTCGTAGTCGACGTAGATCGCGACTCGTGTGTCCTCGACGTCGAATCGGGGATCCCCGGACCGATGGTCACCCAGATCCTGCGGCAGGTTCACCACCGTTTCGGACGGGATGTAGAGCCCGATCCGGACTACGCCCTGACCCGGCACGGGTTCGATCCGACCTGCGACGACCTCCGGCCCGACTCCCGCGTACTTCTCGGCATAGCTGTTCGCCACAAGGATGTACGCCGTCTCCCAGTCCACCGGATCGAGCGGGAGCCGACCCGTGACTCGCTCGAACGCACCAGCGGCATCCGCCCGCCGCTCATCGCCGGAGTCTCCCCCTGGGGCAGGCGTGGGTCCGGCGAGAACCACGTCCGTGGGAAATCGAACCTCGTCCGATTGCATCGCGGAGAGCGACTCGAGCGCTCTGCGCATCGCCGACGCAACCCGAGCGTCTTCGTCGCCCAATACGGTCAACGCGCGGGCAATTTCCGTCTCGTGTCGGCTCGCGACTTCTGTGGATGCTCCGGCCATATCGACCGCCACGACGCGCCCATCGTTCGCAACCCGAAACCCCTCACATTCCGCCAACGCGATGGCATGCACTACGTACGATCGCGCGGCCTCGATGCTCGAGGCTCCGCGGTGAGCAACATCGACACAACGTTCGAGAGCTCCTGCCGCGCGATTCGCCGCATCCACGAATCGCTGCATCCTGGTGCGTTCGTGATCGCCGGCTGCTCCTCGCCAAAACCGGTGCGAGTCGTCGAAGTCGCGCTCCACGTCGCGCTTACGCCGGTCGATTTCGTCACAAAGTTCCTCCCATGCAGCTGCGATCACGACCAGCGAAGCGGTGTCCCAGCGTTGGGCCTGCTCTCTCGTCGCCGGACTCACACTCTGCCCCGCAGGTCGCGCAATGCGTCGGCCGACGCACGATCCACCTCCGAATACGAATTCGCAGCAGCATCAGCCCTCATCGCCACGTCGCGCAGACGAGCGGCCAATCGGGACATCGATGCGACCACGGCTGTCCACACCTCTTCACATGCAATCGCGGTACACGATCCGGAAAGCAGATCCCCGACTTCCGACCTGTCGGTGCATTTCTCCAGTGCGGCACCGGCGTCCGCAGTCCTTGCTGCAAGCAACCGGAGTTCTTCCGGCACGACGAAAACGCTCTCCCCCATGCAGTTGCCCCCTGTTTCCCCTACCTGCCCGATGCACCTTACACAGAAGGACCCGCGCTGTATGCGACTGCCGGATGACCAGCTGCCGACAATCCGACGGATCACCCGCAGCAACGCGGACCGAGTCAGCCGGCTTGCACCCGTTCCGAGATGCAGGCACCCGTTCCAGCTCGCTGCAGCGGGTGCCTGCATCACACAGCAGGTGCAAGCCCGCGGTCGTTCCCCGCCTGTCCGTTGCCCTTCGCACGGGTCCGAGCAGTGACGTACGCCCCTCCGTCGATGCGCTACAGTGCCTCGTCCATGGACCGAGGGGGAATCCGTGACAGATCGACTGCGCCTTGAACCGCACACCATCGAGGACATCGTCGCCATCTGCGACACCATGCTGGAATCGCTCAAGAAGGCGGCAAACGACGCCTACGAGCTGGCGGACGCGCCGAGTTTCGGCGGCTTCAAATCCGCCGAGGACCTTCGCACCGGGTTCATACTGAAGGCCCGCGGCACACCCGCTTCTCTCTACGAGAGGCTCGAGCAATTCCATTCCGTGTTGAAGGAGATGCGCGAGACGTTTGCCGCCGGCGGCGAGGGTTTCCTTGATGCCGAGTACGACTGGACACAGAAGATCGGCGACATGCGCGAGGCACAGCGGTGAGTCGCCGCGCACTCGACTCTGCGATGTCGGCGCTCGTACTTGTCGCAGTGCTCACAGCATGCGAGGGACCTAGACCCACTCCCGCGGAACCGACAACCGCGGCCGCGGCCCCGACCCGTGTACCTCGAATCGTCGACGAATCAGATCGCCCGCACGTGGCGTTCGATCCCTGTCTCGACCTTCCCGACGACGTCGTGGCAGCTGCCGGATACAACCCGACGTCGAGGCGATTCTCGGATTTCCCTGCAACGCACTACACGATGCTGGGATGCCAATTCGACGGCACGCTGCACATCCCCGGCGTCCTGGACCGCTACGGCCTTTCGGTCCTCTCCGCCAACTTCACTTTCGAAGTGGAACAGGAGAAGACAGCCGACTACGCCGTCCCTACGGAGTTCGCCGGTCGACGAGCACTCCTCAAGATCGATCCGTCCCGCCCTTACAGCTGCGGCATGAGCGTGGAGACGTCGTACGGCGTTCTGATGGTCGGGCGAATCCACTTCCGCGACAGCAGCGCACCGCTTCCGGAGTCGCAGTGGTGCGTCGGCCTCGACGACACCGTCGGCCGCATCGTCGCCGTCCTCGACGACGTCGAGTCGAGACCCCGCTGATCACCGGGCGCACACGCGCCCGTCAGTCATCCGCCTCGGCAATTGTCAGCGCGGATGACTGCGATCTGCGCGGATCCGAGATGGCGCCCGCCCGCGCAGGCTCACCCCTCCGCCGCGGGCAGCAGATGCCCCATCCGCCGCCGCTTCGTCTCCAGATACCGCACGTTCGCCGGGGCACTGCCCACGTGCAGCGGCACCCGCCCCGACACGACGATGCCGTTGTCCTCGAGCCCGGAGATCTTGGCCGGGTTGTTGGTGAGCAGCCGCACCGACCGCACACCGAGGTCGTGCAGGATCGCGGCGGCACCGCCGTATTCGCGGCCGTCGGCGGGTTCGTCCAGTTCCAGATTGGCCTGCACGGTGTCCAGGCCGCCGTCCTGCAGCCGGTAGGCGGCCAGCTTCTTCAGCAGTCCGATGCCACGGCCCTCGTGCCCGCGCAGATACACCAGCACCCCGCCCTCGTGGGCGAGACGCTCGAGGGCGGCGTCGAGCTGCGGGCCGCATTCGCAGCGCTGGGAGGCGAACGACTCCCCGGTCAGGCACTCCGAATGCACCCGCACCAGCGCCCCGTCGACCGGGTCGCCGGCGAGCAGCGCCAGGTGCTCGGCACCGGTGTGCCGGTCCAGGTAGCCGACGGCACGGAAGGTGCCGAACCGGGTCGGCATCACGGTCTCGTCGGCGCGGATCACCCTCCCGGCCGGCACCACGGTTGCGGGCAGCGGGTGCGCGGCGCGGTAGTTGATCAGCTCCGCGACGGTGAGGACGGGCAGGTCGTGCCGGGCGCCGAGGTCCTCGATGCCGGGCATGCGCATCATGGACCCGTCGTCGGCGACGAGTTCGGCGATCACCCCGACCTGGGGCAGCCCGGCGAGCGCGCACAGGTCGACGGCGGCCTCGGTGTGACCGGGACGCTCGAGCACACCGCCGGGCCGGGCGCGCAGCGGCAGGATGTGCCCGGGCCGGATCAGGTCCCGGGCGGTGGCGGTGGGGTCGGCGAGCACCCGCAGCGTGGTGGCGCGGTCGGCGGCGCTGATGCCGGTGCTCACCCCGCGCGCGGCGTCGACGGTCACCGTGTACGCGGTCTGCTTCGGGTCCTGGTTGTCGGTCACCATCGCCGGCAGGTCCAGGGCGTCGGCGCGGGCCCCGGTCATCGGCGCGCACAGCAGGCCCGAGGTGTGCCGCACGGTCCACGCGATCCACTCCGGACTCGCATGGTGGGCGGCGAGGATCACGTCACCCTCGTTCTCGCGGTCGGCGTCGTCGGCGACGAGGACGGGCCGCCCCGCGCGCAGTACGGCCAGCGCCGCCTCCACCCGGCTCACGACGCCACCAGCCTGCGGAAGGCGCTGCGGTGGAACACGATCGGCTCGGTGCCGGAATCGTCGCAGTGCAGTTCGCGGACCCGCAGCACGACGATGGCGTGATCGCCGGCGGGAACCTGCTGCTCGATCGACACGTCCATCCGGACCCCGCAGCCGGCGACGAACAGCGCTCCCCCGTCCCGGGTTTCGGTGTCGAGGCCGGCGAACCGGTCGCCGTCCTTGGCCGCGAGCACCCGGGCGGCACCGTCGGAGTTCAGGACGCTGATGCCCAGTCGCGGCCGTGCCGCGAGCTTCGGCCATGTGCTGGAGGTGTTCTGCACGCAGAACGCCACCAGCGGTGGATCCAACGACACCGGCACGAACGTGCTCGCGGCCATGCCGAGGCGTTCGGTGCCGGTGTCGGCGCAGATCGCGACGACCCCGGACGGGACGTGGGCGAAGGCGCGACGCAGCGCGGCGCCGTCGAGGGTCAGGGTGGTCATCGGGCCTCCGTCCGGAGAGTGGAGCGCAGGACCGGCGCCCAGCGCTGGGCGTAGTCCGCGATCCGCGTGTCGGTGGTGTAGGTGGAGTCGAGCAGGTACAGACCCGGCGCCGGGGTGGTGGCACCGAGTTCGACGAGGACCGGCTCGAGCAGCAGGTCCGGGGCCAGGGCGTGGGCCGGGCCGGCACCGAGCATGAGCGGCACGGCGGTGACATCGCGCAGGCCGTCGCCGGTGGCGAACTGGTCGAGGAAGAGCTTGAGGATGCCGGTGTAGGTGGCCTTGAACGTGGGGCTGGCGACGACCACGAGGTCCGAGGCGGCGACGGTGTCCACCGCCGCCTTGACGGCGTCGTCGCCCCAGCCGAGCAGGCCGGGTCCGAGGGTGATCACGTCGACGACGTGGTCCGGTGCGGCGCCGGTGAGCTCGGTGGCCAGGAGGGTGGCGGCGTCGAGGGTGCGGGAGCCGGGCTTGGGGTTGCCGGCGACGACGGTGGTCTTCATGGCGGGTGTCTTTCGGTCGGGCGCTCACCGCGCGGATCGGGAGGCGGTGCGACGACGGACCGCACCGGAGAGGGCGACGGCGACGACGAGTGCGCCGCCGTAGAACAGTTGCTGGACGAAGCTGGCGACGCCGAGCATCTGCAGCCCGACGACCCCGGCGACGAGGAAGTACACCGCGACGAGGGTGCCGAAGGCGTTGAAGCGGCCGGGCACGATCGCGGTGGCGCCGAGGAATGCGGCGGCGAACGCCGGCAGCATGAACGACTGCCCGGACGACGGGTCGGCGCCGCCGAGCATGCCGGCGTAGACGATGCCGGCCAGGGCCGCGACGAGCGCGGAGGTGACGAGCGCGCCGCCGCGGATGCGGTCGACGTGCAGGCCGCTGAGCCGCGCGACCTGCGGTCCGCGCCCGACGAACAGCAGCCGGCGCCCGATCGGCGTGTACTGGAAGATCACCGCGGTGAGCAGGACGAGGGCGAGGGCGTAGTAGAACTGCAGCGACACCCCGAACAGGCGGGTGCCGATGGTCGCGTCGACGAGCGCGGCGTCGATGCCGGTGACGGAGGTGGAGTCGGAGATCCACTGCACCACGCCGAGGACGACGGTGCCGCTGCCGAGCGTCGCGATGAACGAGTCGATGTGCAGCCGGACGACGAGCACGGCGTTCACGACGCCGACGAACAGCGCGACGAGCACGGCGACGCCGATGGCCGGCAGCAGCGACCAGCCCTGCTGGACGTTGAGCACCGCGATGGTCATCGCGGCGAGGGACATGGTGGACACGGCCGAGAGGTCGAACTCGCCGGCGGTGAGCGGCACGATCAGCCCGAGGGCGAGGATGAGCAGCACGGCCTGGGAGCCGAGGATGTTCTGCAGGTTGTTCGCGGTCGGGTAGATCTCGGGGCGCAGCGCGCTGAACACGAGCACGACGGCGACGAGGGCCAGCACGAGCGCGTACTTCTCGACCAGCGGGCCGAGCGCGACGCGCGGCCGGGCGAAGTCCGTAACGGGTGCGGGGGTTTTCGTGGTGGTGGTCTTGTCGAGGGTGACGGACATCAGGCTTTCACTTCCTGTCGGGTCAGTCCGAGGACGCTGTCCGAGATGTGGTGCTTGGAAAGGTGGTCGCCGGTGAGTTCGGCGACGATGTGGCCGCGGGAGAAGACGAGGACGCGGTCGCACAGCACCGACAGCTGCTCGTAGTCGGAGCTGGCGACGACGATGCCCGCTCCCCCGCGCGCCGTCTCGCGGAGCATCTCGAAGATGCGGGCGCGGGCACCGATGTCCACGCCCTGGGTGGGTTCGGCGAGCAGCACCAGCGCCGGGTCGGTCTGGAGCCACTTGCCGAGCAGGGCCTTCTGCTGGTTGCCGCCGGAGAGGGAACCGTAGACGGCCTGCGGGTCGCGGGGCCGCACGTCGCAGCGTTCGGCGAGGGACGCGGCGGCGACCCTGAGCGCGCCCGGTTTGACCAGGCCCGCGCCGAGGATCGGCAGGGTGACGTTCTCGGCGACGGTCAGCTCCGGCGCGCTGCCCTCCACCTTGCGGTCCGGCGGCACGTACACCACCTTGCGACCGAGCGCGTCGATCGGGGTGATCGTCAGCAGCGCAACGGTGTCGGGGCCGATCGTCAACCGTCCCCCGCGGGCCGGTCGGGCCCCGTAAACGGCGGGCAGCACGTCATCGTAGCCGGAGCCGGCGATGCCGGTGAGGCCGACGATCTCGCCGGACCGCACGTCGAAGCCGATCCCGTCGACGGTCGCGGTCTCGAGTTCCTCGATCCGGGCGAGCGGCGCCGCGTCGTCGAAGTCGCGGACGGGACCGGCGACGCGGGGGTCGGCGGAGTCGAGGCTGCGGCCGACGATGAGATCGATGAGCGAGACGGCGGTGAGGTCGCGGGTGCGGTGGGTGCCCTGGGAGACGCCGTCGCGCAGGACGGTGACGCGGTCGGTGTGGTCGAGCACCTCGTCGAGGTCGTGGGAGACGAACAGGACCGCGGCCTTCTTGTCGACGACGATCTCGCGGACGACGGAGAACAGCAGGTCGGTGCCCTCGCGGGGCAGGAAGACGGTCGGCTCGTCGAGGACGAGGAGGGTGCGGTGGTCGCCGAGTTCCTCCACGGCCCGCAGGATCGCGACGAGTGCGCGGTCGGTCTCGCCGAGGCTCGACACCGGCGCATCCGGGTCGACGTCGAGGCCGAAGCGGTCGAACAGCGCTCGGGCGGTGCCCTTCTCGCGCCGCCACGAGATCCACGGCCTCGATCCGGCGACGACGGGCCCGACGCGCAGGTTCTCCACCACCGACAGGTCGGGTACGAGGGCGAGGTCCTGGTGGACGAAGCTGATGCCGAGTTCGCGGAACCCGCCGGCCGGGACGGGCAGGGGCACGTCGCGGCCGCGGACCTGGAGGGCGGCACCGGGGTCGGGGGCGTGGAACCCGGCAAGGACCTTGATGAGGGTGGACTTGCCGGAGCCGTTCTCGCCGAGCAGGCCGTGCACCTCGCCGGCGTGGATCGTCAGGCCGACATCCTTCAGGACGGTGTGGCTGCCGAAGGTCTTGGACAGGCCGACGATGTTGACGATGGGGTCAGGGCTGCTCACTGGACCCCCACAGGGCCTCGTAGCCGGTGACGTAGGCGGTGCCGTAGCCCTTGTCGGGCTGCGGCGGGGTGCCGGTCTCGTCGATGTTGTCGGCGGTGATGAGCTTGAGCGGGGTCTGCTGGGCACCGTCCGGGACGGGGTCGTAGCCCAGGAGCAGGCGGCCGGCCTGGTCCATGGTGGCCCAGGCGAGCCACGGGATGGATTCGCCGACGTTCATGGTGACGATGCCGTCGTCCTGCTGGATCTTCAGCACGGCGGGGGTGCCGTTGACGGAGGAGATCTCGACCTGGCCGGTCTTGCCGGCGGCCTTGATGCCGGACTGGGCATAGAGCGACATCGAATCGTAGATGGGCAGGACGAAGTTGATGGTGGGGTCGGCGGAGAGGGCGGACTGCACCTCGGACTGGATCTTGGTGGCCCACTCGGCGACGGGCACGTTGACGATCTTGTATTCGCACCGGGGGCAGTACTGCGCGATCTCGTCCTCCATCGCCGCGACCTCGGCCTTGGCGGGCGGGACCTCGTTGGAGGTGATGATCAGGGCGTTGCCCTCGCCGTCGGTCTGATCGATCATCCAGTCGACGGTGAGGCGGTTGGCCTCGGCGAGCGGGGCGTCGGTGGTGGCGTCGACGAGCCCCTCGAGGCCGGCGGGCAGCGACTCCCCGCGCAGGATGGTGTGGGTGAGCAGCACGGGAATATTTGCCGTCTCGGCCTTTTCGAGGGCCGGCTTGATGAGGGAGGCGTCGATGCCCTGGGAGAGGATGATCAAGTCGACCCTCTGGTTGACGGCCTGTTCGACGCCGGTGGCCCACTGGGCGGGCTGGCCCTGGTTGGTGTATTCGATCCAGGTGGCGCCGTAGCGTTCGGCGACCTTCTTCGATTCCTCGTCGACGGCGACGTTGTAGGGGTTCCCGCTGTTGGTGGGGATCGCGAAGATCGTCTTGCCGGCGATGTTCCGCATCGGGAAGGGCTCGGCCTCGAGGGTGAACTCCGGGTCGGCCGCGTACTTCGCGAGCTGGGCGCGGGCGTACTCGATGCCGGCGGCGACGTCGGCGTCGGAGACGTCGCCGCCGCCAGAGCCGGAACTACTGCATGCGGCGAGACCGAGGGCGGCCGTGAGGGTGAGCGCGGCGATCGCGACGCGGCCGGGAAGGGTGGTGCGCATGAATTCTCCTGGAGGGGGAAGCGGAGGTTCGACGAGAGGCGGGATTCGACGAGAGGCGGGGGCGCGTCGTTGCGGGGCCGGCCGATGCGGTCGATGACTTCGAATGTATCGGGTGCCGTGTTGCGACCGGCAACACCGTTGGTTCGTTCGTGTTAACTGCCGTGCGGCTCCGCCGCCCGTGCGCGTTTCTGGTAGCCAGAGCTACCGGAATCACGCACGGGCGAGGTAGGACTGGGCGCGGGTCAGCGGCCAGACCTCGGCCATCTTCTGCTGCATGTCGAACAGGTTCGAGTGGTGGATGGCCGGATCCCGGTCGCCCACGGCGTCTTCCACGACTATGGGAATGTAGCCGTGCTGCATCGCGTCGAGGGTCGTCGCGCGCACGCAGCCGCTCGTGGACAGGCCGGCGATGAGGACGGTGTCCACCCCGAGCGACGTCAGGTACGAATTCAGGGACGTCCCGAAGAACGCGCTCGCGTACTTCTTCGTCACGAGCAGCTCGGCGCACGTCGGCTCGAGGCCGTCGATGAGCTCCCCGTACGGGCTGCCCTCGCAGAACGCGACGAGCGTGCCCGACTTCTTGAAGAACACCCCGGCGTCGGCGCCGTCGGCGCGCAGCCGCACCTCGGTGATCACGACGGGGATGCCGGCGGCGCGGGCGTCGGCGAGCAGCGTGCGCATCGCCGCGACGTTCCCCTCCACCCCGGCGTAGAGCGGGCAGTCCGGGTCGATGTAGGCGCGGGCCGGGTCGACGACGATCAGGGCCGGGCGGGTGCCGGGCTGAAGCTCCTGCCCGAAGCCGGCGCGGGCGTAGTCGGCCGCCTGGGCGGTGCGGTCGGCGAGCGTCATGCGATGTCCTTCAGGGTCGTGACGGGTTCGAGGGGACGCACGGCGGCGGGTGCGGCGGCGTTCCGGGGCGGGAAAGCCAGGCACACGGCGACGCCCGCGGCGGCGACGACGGTGAGCGCGAGACCCACCGCGCGGACGTTGTCGACGAACCGCGCCAGCTCGGCGCTGCCGAGCGTGCCGAGGGTGCCGCCGTACGCGGCCTGCCGCGCGGTGGCGCTGAGCCCGACGGTCGCGACGGCCAGCGCCAGCGCGGTGCTGAGCAGGTAGCCGACGTTCTGCAGCGTCGAGCGCAGCCCGTTGGCGATCCCGCGACGTTCCGCAGGCGCGGTGAGCATCAGCGCGCTGGTGCTCGGGGTCATGAACAGGCCGGTGCCGCAGCCGAGGACGAACAGGAACGGCGCCGTCGCCCCGAGCGAGCCGCCGTCCGGCGAGAGCATCAGGGTGACGCCGAGCAGCCCGACGGCGTTGAGCGCCATGCCCGTGGCGGTCAGCGTGCGCGGGGTGAAGCGCAGCATGAGCGAGCCCGCGGCGGCGGCCGCGACGACGGTTCCCACCGCGACGGGCATCACCAGCAGCCCGGCCGCGACGGCCGAGATCCCGCCCACCGCCTGCCCGTACAGCGACACGAGCAGCGTCACCGCGTAAGTGGCGACGGCGTTGACGAGCACCGCCACGAGGACGAGCGCGATGCCGCGGTTGCGGAACAGCGTCAGGTCCACCAGCGGGTGGGCGCGACGGATCTGCACCGCCGCGAACACCGCGCCGAGCACCAGGCTCGCGGCGCCGCACGCCCACGGCAACCACGGCGACGACGTCACCCCCGGTGTCAGCGCCAGCACGACGGCGGTCAGCAGCGCGGTCGACAGCACCGCTCCCGCCAGGTCGAACGGCTCACGCTCGATGCGACGGCGGGTGCCGCGCGGGATCACCAGCAGCGACGACGCGATCGCGAGCACCCCCACCGGCAGCACGACGACGAACAGCCCGCGCCAGCCGAATGCGGCCGTCGCCGCACCGCCGATCACCGGCCCGACGACCTGCGCGACGGCCGCGACGGTCGCGTTCCAGCCGAGGGCCCGGCCCAGGCTGTGCGGCGGGAAGGTGTCGGTGAGCAGCGCCGTGTTGTTGGTGACGACGGCCGCCGCCCCGACGCCCTGCAGCACCCGCGCCGCGATCAGCCACCCGGCGGTCGGCGCGAGCATGCACAGCCCGGTCGCGACCGTGAACACCGCCAGCCCCGCCAGATACAACGGGCGACGGCCGACGATGTCGGCGAGCCGGCCGAACACGAGGATCAATGCGGTGGTGACGAGCATGTAGCCCAACAGGATCCACGTCGACTGCGCCGCCGAGGCACCCAGCTCGCGGGTGACGGTGGGCAGCGCGACGGTGAGGCCGCTGATGCTGAGGAACACCGCGACCACGCCGACGCTGGTGGCCGCGAACACCCGCCACGGATGCGGATGATGCCGTGCGGCAACGCTATCCATCGGCGCGACGCTCGTGGACGCCGGTGACGGTCTGCAGCACGTGCGCCAGGCGCAGGCACGTGTCGTCGGCCCACGGCCGGCCCACGATCTGCACGCCGACGGGCAGGCCGTCGACGAAACCGGCCGGGGCCATCGCCGCGGGCAGGCCGAGGTAGTCGAACAGCCCGGTGTTGCGGCCGACGATCGACTGCATGGGGTGGCGCACGCCGTCGATCTCGACGGTGACGTCCGACAGCCGCGCAGCCGTCGCCCCGATGCCCGGGGTGACGAACGCGTCGATCCCGGCAGCGTCGAAGGTCTGCAGCGTCGCGCGCTGGGCGCCGGCACGGCGCCGCAGCGAACGCAGGTAGCCCACCGCCGACGGCACCAGCCCGCGCGCGATGCGCACCTGGGTGCCGATGTCGTACTGCGCGAACCGCGCCAGCGCGCCCTCCTGGTTGGCGGCGAGCTCGCAGGTGAGCACGATGGTGACGTCGTCGTGCAGGCGGTGGGCGTCGGGGATGTCGACGGGCACCACCTCGGCGCCCAGGCCCCGCAGCGCGGCGACGGCCGCCTCCCACGCGGCCAGCACGCCCGCGTCGCACAGCTCGGTGAACCACGTGGTGGGGATGCCGAGCCGCACCCCGGCCAGCGACGGCGCGCCGGACGTGCCGGGGTCGGCGAGGCCGGCCTGCACCTGCCGCGCCACCGCATCCGGGGCCGCGGCGGGGTCGAGGCCGTCGGGGCCGGCGAGGACGTCGAGGACGACGCGCAGGTCGGCGGCGGAGCGCGCCATCGGCCCGATGTGGTCGAGGGTCCACGACAACGACGCGACACCCGTGCGCGGAACGAGCCCGTAGGTGGGCTTGATGCCGGTGAGGTTGCACAGGGCGCTGGGCACGCGGATCGAGCCGCCGGTGTCGGTGCCGAGCGCGAGCGGGACGAGGCGCGCGACGAGGGCACCGGCCGAGCCGGTCGACGAGCCGCCGGTCCAGCGGCTGCGGTCCCACGGGTTGGTGACGGCCCCGTAGCGGGCGTTGTGCGGGGCGCCGCAGGCGAATTCGGTGGTCGCGGTGATCAGGACGGGGATGGCGCCGGCGGCGCGCAGCCGGGCGACGGCCGTGGCGTCGGTGACGGCGACGCGGTCGCCGGTGGTGTGCGAGCCCGCGGTGACGGGCGCGCCGGCGACGTCGATGATGTCCTTGACGCCGAAGAAGACGCCCTCGAGCGGGCGGGCGGTACCGTCGCACCAGCGACGGGTGGCGTCGGCGGCGGCCTCGTCGGCGCCGTCGACGACGGCGAGGATCGCCCCGCCGACGAGCGCCGGGTCGGCCCAGCGGGTGCGCAGCGCGGCGAGCACCGCGGTGGGCGTGGTGGTGCCGGCGGCGTAGGCGGCGAGCAGGTCGAGCACGCCGAGGTCGTGCAGCGCCGCGTCGGTGCGCGCGCGGTGCGCCGGGGCACGGACGGGCGGGACCGGGACGGGGCTCGCGGCGAGCAGCGCGACGGAGTGGGCGGGCTCGGCGGCCGGCGCGTCGGGTGCGGGCGGCAGCGGCGCGAGCCGGGAGGTCTCGAGCAGGGGTGCCATGTCGGCGCGGGCCTGCGGCAGCAGGTCGTCGACGGAGGTGGCCGCGGCGGCGGTGAGGTCGGGATAGTCGGTGGTGGTCACCCGCTCACCTCCAGCGGCAGGGCACTGGGCCGGGGCAGCGGCGCGGACCGGACGGTGCCGGCGGTGAGGTCGGCGAGCAGGCGCAGCACGCCGGGGCGACGGTCGCGGACCAGCGGGAAGGCCGCGCGCACGGCCGGGACGGCGTCGAGGTCGAGGGTGAAGCGCAGCGTCTCCCCCGCCCGGTGCGCGGGCGCCTGCGCGACGATCTCGCCGTTCGGGGCGATGACGCACGAGAGGCCGAAGTAGTCGACGGTCACGCCGTTGAGGGTTTCCGGCCCGGCACGGTTGGCGGCGACGATCCACATCTGCGATTCGAGGGCGCGGGTCTGCAGCTCGGCGAGGAACAGGTCTTCGCGGGTGCCGAGGGACGAGACGATCGCGAGCATCACCTCGGCGCCGAGCGCGCGGGCGACGGCCCAATACTCGGGGAAGGTGCGGTCGTAGCAGATGACGCAGCCGAAGCGGGTGCCGAACAGGTCGGCGGTGGCCGGGGCCTGGCCGGGCGCGAAGTGGTACTTCTCGTCGATGTCGACGTCGCCGACCTTGCTCGCGGGCAGCGAGAGCTTGCGGTAGGCGGGCACTACGCCGCCGTCGGGGGTGCGCCAGGTGACGACCTCACCGGCCGGGTCGATCAGCACGACGGAGTTGTGGGTGACGTCGTGCGCGGTGCGCTCGAACAGGCCGAAGGCGATGGCGCAGCCGAGTTCGCGGGCGAGGTCGCCGAACAGCGTGGTGGCCTCGCCGGGGACGGTCTGCGCCCAGGGGGTGCGGTCCACGTCGCGGCTGGTGCAGAAGTAGGGGGTGGTGATCAGTTCGGGCAGCACCACCAGGTCGGGGACGGCGCCGGACGCGTCGGGTGCGGCGGCGGTGCGGACGAGGGCGGCGAGCCGGGCCAGGTTGCCGAGGAGGTCCTCGGTGAGTTCGCCGGCTTGGACGATCGCGACGTCGAGGGTGCGCGGATGCAAGAGGGAACCTCCGGGTGTGGGGTGGCGGGTGGGGGCGCGGATCGGTGCACGCGCCCCCACCCGCCGCTCGGGGTCAGGCGGCTTCGGCCTGAACGGTGGTGCGGCTCTTCATCAGCGGCTGGATGCGGGTGCCGAAGTTCTCGATGCCCTCGACGAAGTCGTCGAAGGTGAGCATGATGCCCTTGATGCCCTCGATCTCGGCGACCTCGTCGAGCATCTTCGCGACGGTCTCGTACGAGCCGACGAGGGTGCCCATGTTGAAGTTCACCGCGCCCTCGGGCAGGGAGATGGTCTTGGCGGTCGAGGCGTCGTCAGCGGTCGCGTCGGCGGCGGACTGGCCAGCCATGTAACCGAGGGCGGCCAGGTCGGCGTTGTCGTGGTAGTCCTGCCACTTCGCCTGTGCCGCTTCGTCGGTCTCGTCGGCGATGATCATGAACAGCGTCAGGGCGCCGACGTCGCGGCCCGTCTTGTTCGCCGCCTCGACGAGGGTGGCGGTGGCGTCGGAGATCGCGGTGGGTGTGTTGATGCCGGTGCCCATGATGAAGTTGTAGTCGGCCATTTCGGAGGCGAACTTCATGCCGCTCTTGGACTGTCCGGCCGCGACGATCGGCACGGCGCCGCCGGTGGGGCTCGGCGAGAGGACGCACTCGTCCATCGTGTAGTGCTCGCCCTTGAAGTTGCTGACGCCGTCGGCCCATAGCTGCCGCATGACGGTCACGTATTCGGTGGCCTGCTGGTAGCGGTAGCCGAAGTACTCCTCGCCCGGCCACAGGCCCATCTGCGTGTATTCGTTGGGCGCCCAACCGGTCACGATGTTGACGCCGAAGCGGCCGGGGGCGATCGAGTCGATGGTCGACGCCATGCGGGCCACCATGGCCGGCGGCAGGGTGAGGATCGGGGTGGAGGCGAACAGCTTGATCTTCTCGGTGACGGCCGCGAGGCCGGCCATGAGGGTGAACGACTCGAGGTTGTGATCCCAGAACTCGGTCTCGCCGCCGAAGCCCTTGAGCTTGATCATCGACAGGGCGAAGTCGAGGCCGTGCTTCTCGGCCTTCTGCACGATCGTCTTGTTGAGCTCGAACGACGGCATGTACTGCGGGGCGCTCTTGGAGATGAGCCAGCCGTTGTTGCCGATGGGGATGAAGACGCCGATTTCCATGTCGCTCCTGAAGCTGCGGGGATTCGAAGAAGCGGTGGGGCAACACTGCCCTGCTCGCTATGACTTCGAATGTATGCAGGAGTTATTGCCGGATCGGAGACCGAGGGTAACGGACTTGTTGCCCCGGTTAACGATCTTTGACGGACTGCGCACGTCCCGCTTGGCCGATGGGAGCCGCACTCCCCCGCTGCACCCATTCCACCCCGAAGTTCCGGTGCACCGGCGCACCCGCCGCGCCGTCGATCCGCGCGAGCAGCAGTTCGGCGGCGGCCGAGGCCATGTCCTCGAGGGGCTGGCGCACCGTCGTCAGGTCGAACATCGACCAACCCGACGCGTCGAGGTCGTTGTAGCCGACGATCGACACGTCGTCGGGCACGAGCAGGCCCAGGCGTTTGGTGGCGTCGAGGGTGCCGTAGGCCATGTAGTCCGTCGCGCAGAACACGGCCGTCGGCCGGTCCGGCCGGCTCAGCAGCTCCATGCCGCCCTCGAAACCGGTCTTGGCGTCCACCGCGCCGCGGTGGACAAGCGTCTCGTCCAGCGGATGGCCGTGCTTGTCGAGGCCCTCCCGGAAGCCGGTCTCACGCAGCTTCACGCTCGGATTCTCCAGCGGGCCGGAGATCAGCCCGATGCGCCGGTGCCCCAGCTCGATCAGGTGGTCGGCGACGAGCCGACCCCCGCCGACGTTGTCCGACGTCACCCGGTCCACCCGGCCGGCCTGGCTGCCGTCGACGTCGCGGTTGAGGATCACCAGCGGGATCTTCCAGTCGATCATCTCCGACACGATCGGCGAATCCAGCCGCGCCGAGATGAACACGACCCCGTCCACCAGCCCGCCGCGCAGCGCCAGGATGTCCTTCTCCAACGACCCCTCGGTCCGGTCGCTCATCAGCAGCACTCGGTAGTCGTGCTGGGCGAACCGGTCCTGCAGCGTGTTCACCAGCGTCGGATACGACGGGTTCCGCAGGTCACCACTGACCACCGCGATCGACGACGACCGCCGCGTGATCAGGCTCCGAGCCGTGATGTGCGGGACGTAACCCATCTCCTTCGCCAGGGCCTGGATGCGCTCGCGGGTCTCCTCGATGACACGCGGGTCGCCCCGGAGGGCGCGGGACACCGTCGACTGCGACACGCCCGCGGCGCGTGCGACGTCGTAGCTGGTGACCGATTTGTTGCCCACGCACGGATTCTAGGTGCGCACCGTCCCTCCCGGCGCACAGGGCTTGCACCCGTTGTCGACGGCTTGGACCTGTCCCAGCAGGTTGGAACCGATGCAAGGTGTCCATTTCGGGTATCGGGTTGCTCACGACAACGACCGTGCAGTCCCGAGAGAGTCCGGCGCTATTCGTAGTCTCGCTCGACCATCGGCACGACGAACTGCCGCGCGAGCGCCGCCAGTTGTTCGGCGTCGTCGAGTGCCGAGGACGTCACCGGGCACCATCAGGAACGACGCCGAGATCCGAATCATCATCTCGGCCGTCAGGTCGATATTCAGTCCTGCATCATCCGTAACGCAGTGCAAGTGGGTTCAGTTTCCGAGCAATCTCATGAGCTCGTGGACCCGGCGGTGACTTGACAACTCGCCGATCCGACGGGTGAGCACAGCGATCGCCTCGTCTCGCCACACCGCCTCCCGGAGCCGGTGGCGCACCGACTCTGTGAGGCCGGCGCGAAGGTCCTCCCTCACAGCAAGCGCACTCAACACCTGGTGGCCAGCTTCAGCGGAATCGATCCCCTCGGGGACCTCGAGCGTCCACCATCCGCTCCCCCGCAACGCAACCCACGGATCCGCCGGATTCGGGGCAGAGCTGGCAACCGCAAACGGCGCCAACAGTTCGGCAAGCTCCTTCCGAACTTCGGAGAAGTGGACCAACCCGGGGTATGTGTCGGTGTGCGCCACTGCCCAGAGCAGCACAACAAATTTGTATGCGGCACTTCGGCCACCCCGGGTGAAGACCTGAGTCGTCTCGAGGTCCCACAGCAGTCCACCACGAGCGTGTTTGCCGCCGTGGTCGACGACAAAGCCCAGTCCGTTCAAGCAATCGGCGACAGTTGCCAGCCCTCCAGAGAATTCCGAGCTGCTGCTGAAGTGGCCGGTCGCGTACCCGTGAGCAACACCGGCAATCGCCTTCGAATCGTAGAAGCGTCCGCGGTACACCAGTCTGAAGTTCCGCGCTTCGGCGTAGCCTCGTCGGCGCAGAAACTCTTCCTGTCCCACTTCGTCGAACTCCTTGATCGCGGAAAGAACGGCGGGACGCGTGATCGCGGACAGGTTCACCTTGACAGCCACGAGCAGGAGTTTAGTACGTACACGTAATCAGCCCAGCTTGCTGGACCCGGCACATCCCTCCTGCCTCCGGCCCCCGGATACCCCGGCCCCCGAGCATGGGTCCTTAAGAGCGTGTCTTGTATGGGTCGGATCCTGTGTACGGCATGATGCATGGCGTGGTCGATGCGTTGTCTACTCGGTTGGTGCCGGATGCGTTGTGGGAGATCGTCGAACCGCTGCTGCCTCGGTTCTCGCCGAGGCCGCAGGGCGGCGGCCGGGCGGCGCTCGATGATCGGGCGGTGTTCACCGCCGTCGTCTACGTGCTCACCAGTGGCTGCGCCTGGCGGCACCTGCCACCGTCGTTCGGGGTCAGCGTCCCGACCGCGCACCGCCGCTTCGCGGCCTGGGCAAAGGCCGGGGTGTTCGACGAGCTGCACCGCCAAATCCTCGACCGCCTCGGCGCCGGCGGGGACCTGGACTGGTCCGCGGCGATCCTGGACGCCGCGCACGTCCGGGCGAAAAGGGGGGCTCTCTGACCGGTCCCAGCCCGGTCGATCGAGGCAAGAACGGCTCGAAGATCCACATCCTCTCCGACGCCGATGGTATCCCACTGGTCACCGCGGTGACCTCGGCAAACACCCACGACAGTGTCATGCTGCAGCCGATGGTCACTGCGATTCCGGCGGTGCGATCGCGTCGTGGTCCGCGTCGCCGCCGGCCCGGCCGGTTGCGGGCGGACAAGGGTTACGACTATCCCGTACACCGCCGGTGGCTGCGGGCACGGGGCATCGTCCCGCGTATCGCCCGCCGCGGCGTCGACAGCAGCGAGCGCCTCGGCCGTTACCGGTGGAAGGTCGAACGCACCCTGGCGTGGCTGAGCGGCTATCGCCGGCTGACGATGCGCTACGAACGTCACGGTGAGCACTTCGCTGCCTTTCTCCAACTCGCTGCTGCGCTGACCTGCTTCAAGAAACTGGCCAAATGAGACATGCTCTTAAGGCACATCCGGCGGAGACGATCTTGACTATCGCTACAATCACGAGCATGGCTCGAATCCGTTCCATCGCCGCAGGCACGCAGAAGGTCCAGGCTCATCCGACGGAAGTCGATTGCTACTACAGCATCATCGACGAGGGCGGGACTCGGCTTCTGCACTTGAGCACTTTCGGATCGGATTATCGCCAGTCCAAGCCGAAGAGCAGCCAATCGATTCAGCTCGATCGAGATATGGCCGTCCAGCTCATCGAGGTCCTCCTCAAGGCATTCCCGGACATTCTTCCAGCGGCCAAAGCGGCGCTACCCGGCTCTCCGGGCACTGGGGACTTGGCATGGCCTGCCGACGAATCCCCCATCTTCCAGTCACTACTCAGAGAACTGGGGATCAAGGATTGATCCTGGCGTCCTCGTGGCGATCGTTCCCACGGGACATCTCACTGCGCGACGCACCTTCTCCCTCGGGCCACTCGACCATCTCACCTCACCGGATTTCGTTCGCAGGGTCCGTGATCAAGTCACCGTGCAGCTCGAACATCACAATCGCCTCCGCAAACAACAGGTCTGTAGTCACCAACATGGGACAGTGCTCCGCCACTCTGCCCCAGTTTTCGACCAGACCAGGAGAAAGTACATCTCCTTGGATTTTGTGCGCTTCGAGCCGAGCCAGCCCCGCCGCAACCAAGCTGAAGGCCGGTATGGCCGTCCATCCTGCGCCGTCTCCTAGCTCGTCGAATACGGCGAGACGTTCGCAGACCGCGGTGTACAGCACCGGTGCGTGCGTCTCCAGCTCAGCGCTCAGATGACGCGCTTCGACACTCAAGCCCTCCGGTGAGTCCAAGTCTGTCCACATCGCCCTCTTGTCGAAGGCTTCGAGATACGCCGACCATCTGGTTTCGGGGCTGAGTAGCCTGCCAGGCACACTGCGAATTTCCGTGGCCAGGTATTCCAACGCTTCGTCACCTAAGCGCACCAGATCGCCGACAATCTCATGCTCCGGACGGGAAGAAGCCGGGAGTGCGCCGCAACGCAAGGCCCTTATAAGAAGCTCTCCGCCGTATTCCTCCAAGTACTCGAGCGTGTCCAATCGCTCCTTACGGACCACGCGTCGTCGAGCAAACAGCGACGGCAAGTCGGAAAGTTCGACCATGCAGCCCACCCACGGATTCGCATGGAGCTCGTTCAAGGTAACCGCGGCACTATAGCTCTCCCGGGCAAGTTCCGTTCGAACGACGAGCGACGGCAATTGCGACGTGGGGATGGTGCTATTTCCCAGCGTTTCCAACGCGGTCCGGGGGTTGTTCGATACAACACGTAGCAACTCACGACGCATCTGTCCTCGATGGACATCCTCGGGATCGTTCAGCGTGCGCGCCAGCACCGTCCAGATCTCGGGCATAATTTGCATGCTGGTGGGCGGGCGACCACCTTGTACAAGGTACTTCGAAAGTCGCTCACGGTTCTTGTTCCGATCGCGCCGGTACCCAGTCTGTTCCACCTCGAATACCGGTCCATCCGGCCACTCGGGCGGCTCATCCTGTACCCAGGGATCAGAAATATGGAGCTGAACGTAGAGATTCCCCGCCCCCAAAAGCTCCCGCGGCAATGGAATACACGTCTCCGTCACCGCGATTTCGCGTGCTCCAGCCCAAGGGGCGGTGGACCACCATATGTATGCAGCGAGGTCGTCGACGATCCGCAGTCCGTCGAAGACCAACTGACCGTCCTCGACACGGACTTCCTGGCAGCTTCCGATCGGACGAATCTGCGCGACGGTGAAGCGCGCGATTCTTTGGTCCTCCGCCACGGCGACAGCCGCCAATACGCAGTCGCCGGCTACCCGCGCTGAGTTGGTAAAGACTCGGAGATCCGCTTCGAAGTGGCCGTCGACAGTCTTCCGGGGGCAGTTCCACTTGAGGGAGGCACCGGCCTTGTCGATCAGGTCCAGGCGAAGCGCAACGCATCCAGGCACATTCAACGCAAGTACGGATTGATCGTCGAGATCGGCGTGAAAGAGCACCGGCACCGATGTCCGCCATCTGATGGCCTGCCCGACAGCCCCAACATGGATCCGCACGTGCGGCGGGGTGAATATCAAGGATTTTGTGACACCGTCCGTGACGAACTCGACATGATGCTTGATCTCGTCACGGGCAAAGTCGATAAGCCGCAGAGCAGGGCGAATCGAGCTTCGAGAGTGCACTTGTGCCGTCATCGACTGCAATCCACCGCCGGAAGCAGGTACACGCACCCAGCGCTCCGACACGATCTCGACACCCTCGAGGATGAACACCGTGAAGTGCAGACTGGATCCGGCAGACCCTGTAATCACAACATGGAAGAGGCCCGCCAGGTCACCCGTCACCTCGGCCAACGCATCCACAGTTCGAGGTTCCGCGCCACTCGCGTAGGTGGAGTCGACGACCGTACTTCCGTCATCGCTCCTTCTGACAACGACTCGCCACAAGGAGTCGTCACCGTCTCGACGACCCGGAAGTCGAAGTCGCGGCCTTTCGGAGTAGACGGCAATTCCGCTCGATGTAGTCAGGCCGACAATCTCCGTTCCGAATTCCAGCCGTGGAACCTCTACAACGCGGACACCCCGTAGAACTCCCTTTCGTGCCTCGGTCACAACCCTCAACGACATCGCGCCGGATAGGTCCACTGCAGCCGCTTGCCATCCTCTCCACCCACCGGGGGTGCCGAGGTATGCGTAGGGTTCGAGTTCGACGCCGGCGATCTCATCCACGAGGCGCGCATGTTCGGGGTAAACCACCAGCAGCTCACCCTTGGGCAACGCCGCCTGGTTCCTCAGCCAGCGGCCATCCCCATCGAAGAGGAGAACTGGGTCCTTCGCGTGTACCAGCGGAATCTTCCAGGACGATTCCGTTGAGTTACATTCGATGACGAGTTCCCGAGCCGGTTTCAGCACTGGCAGCCGTGTAGGCGCCCATTCATGCCAATCGAGTCCCCACGCTCCGAGTGGAGTCACGACCGTGGTGTCGCCATCGACCGACACACGCCACTTCTCCCCATCGCCGAATTCGGTGGGCGGCAGTTCGACGACAATCTGATCGTCAAGAGGCGCGTAGACAATCGCAGGCGATCGGCGTCGCCCACGTATCGCGGACGTTCCGTGCGCAGGCCCCGCCCTACCGACGACATGGGCCTCTAGGGCAACCTCGACGCCGTCTCGCAGAATCTTCGGAATGCTGGGACTATCGAGGCCGAGATCGCCAGGCTTCTGATCATCCAGCAATCGGTCAACACTCTTGACGAGATAATCGAGAACATCGATTGCGAACGATCCTCCATACGCGACGAAGCTCCGGACCGGTTTCGCGAGTCTCATCAATTGAGGATTCTTCTCGGACCGCATGATCCAATCGACAAGGCCGGCACCCGACGCGTGACGCCCACGATGGAGGTACTCGTCGGCCACCTCGATGAGAGCACCCATGCAGTGAATAGGGACTCCGGCGTGCACCCCGAGCATCTGCACATATCGGCCCCGAAGTTCCGGGAACGCGTCGAGTCCGAAACGATCGATGTTCGGCTCGACGCATTCCCGGAGCGAATTTTCGAAGGCAAGCGTTCGAGGAAGGTCGAGCTCCGCCCAGAATGTCTCCCAGTACCTGCCATGATCGTAGGCGAGTGCCGCGTGCCCGACCAAGGCAGTCATGGTCAGTGCGGGGTACCGATCGATGAAATCTCTGATCATCCCACCTGCACGACGGTGCCGACGTGCGGCAATTCCGTAGAAGCCTTGAATGCGGTGCACCTCGGACTCGTCGAAGTCTGCGCGAACGACAAGATCCACTTCGGAGAGACGCACCCGAATCTTTCGTTCCTCGTCGCTCATCCATGCTTCGAGTTCGCTGGGAACCGCGTCTTTCTCGCAGCCGGATTGTGCCGACACCGTTGCTCCCTCCGCTCAGATGACTACCACCATCGCAGAACTGCTATCTGCACACCGGAGCTCCTGGGTTCAGCTCCGCTTCAGCTTTTCGATCAATTCCTCCGTATCTACCATTTCGAGAGGAAGAAAGTAGAAACTTTGCTCCCGCAACCAATCATCTCGATCGGCGTCGTCTTCCGTAAGAATTCCGATCTTCTGGTTCTCCCACAGGATTTCCACGAGCCACCCGTCCCCAACTTCGACTCCGATCTCCGGCACAGGGGCTCCGGCCTCCGCAAGCTGAGCCAGTAACGGTCGAGCCTCGCTGTCGACGAGGGCGAGCGCGTCCTGCCACGGCGACGACACTCCACCGGCGATGGAGATCTCCTTGAAGATCTCAAGAGCGCCACCCCTGCTGAGCTTGTCGTGGTAGCGAGCATTCCTATAGGTCCGCAGACAGCCGTAACACGACGTCTCCTCACCACAGTCGCACGAGTTGAGTCGCTCGATGGCGCCGGCGAGAACGGCTCCGAGGTTCTCCGCGATCTTCTTGGCCGCCCCAGCACCGGCCGGCACCGTGTCGAACAGGACGATGCTCCGTCGCCCATCACTGCTCCACGAGAGCGTTCCATCGATGTCGTCCCGGCTGATCTCCAGGACCTTCGACGCCCCTTCGAGCAAGGCGTACAGGACCGACAACCAGCGTGCCTCGCTCTCCTTGTCGTAGTTGACGTCACCGAAGGTGAATTCGGCGACGTCTGTCTCGTAACGGTGTGCGAGCGAGACCACATCGAGCGGACCGTCACAGGGCTTACCCGTCGCAGGACGCTCGTGCTTGCGTGGCGTATTGCGGCCGGACCGTGCCGTGGCCCATCCGCACCACTTGCAGACAAGGAAGCCGGCCCCCTCGCCTTCCGAAATTACCGCCATGCGAGCACGAACTCCGGCCTTCGCTTCGACCGCGAGCCCGCCTGTCGATGTCCAAGTGAAGGTGTCGACCACCTCACCGATGTCCTCGACGTAGCTTGCGCCGTTCCACTTCCGCTCGGGCGGGGCAGTACCGACGTCGGTTGCCTTGCCGTCAGCGACGAAGCCGTACTCGGGGATGATGAACTTCCTGATCGCGGTGAACGGTTCCTCACACCCGGCGCACACTGCCCCTGCGTCCAGCGTGTGGGCGGCCTCGAACCGTTCGCAGTTCCGGCACACGCGGTACTCGAATTGCTCCAACTCCCGCTTCGGCACGCGATGGATACCCCGCGACGTCCACACCTTGCCGCCTGCGACGATCTGGTTCCCAGGCGCGTAGTCGTAGATGGCCTGACTCAGATCCCGAGACAGCTCGAGGTTGCGGCCGACCGGTTCTTGGCAGTGCTGCGTTCGAAGCTCGACGGTATCGACCGGGAACCCGTACTTGGGGAGGATGTTCTTGTTCGCGAGGAAGCCGAGAAGCTGACGCTCCTCGATCGTGCGCAGTGTCTTCTGGAGGTGATCGGCAATTCTGAACTGTTCGGCGTTCTTCGCCTCCTCGATGAGTTCTCGGAAGGTCTGGAAGTCGTTCTCGACCTCCTGTTCGACCTTGTCGAGCAGGTCCGACAGATATGCCACCCAGTCGTCGTTCTCGAGACCGATCTGTTCCTGGACGTCCGGAGGGAGGATCCTACGGAGATCACTCTTCATGGTCTCGGGAACGGGGGTGAGAAAATCTCTCACGCGCGACGCAGGAGAGGCGTCACTGCCGGGCGCCGGGCGGAAGAACTCTCCAGCTTGAGCCCATGCCTTACCTGTCGTCTCGACGCCGTGCCGGAAGTACGCCGCCAACGCCACAGAATGTGCATGACGACGTCCGATCCGCTCGTTCTCGATCGGAATCCACGGGATCCGCATGGTGCCCGCGATCATGGACTTGGGATCCTGAAACTTCGCGAGATCATGTGAGCTGCGGTTCGCGTAGGTCAGGACGAGCGCTGCCGACGCGGCACGTCGACCTGCACGTCCCGCACGCTGGACATAGTTCGCGGTCTTCGGCGGCATATTGCGCATCACGACGGACTGCAGGTCGCCGACGTCGACGCCGAGTTCGAACGTCGTCGAGCACGACAGAACGTTCACCTTGCCCTGGATGAACTCGCGCTGAATCTCTGCGGCCTGTCGAGCGGTCCACTGCGCGGTGTGTTCCTTCGCCGCGAGCGGTGCAGGGTTGAGGGTCCCGTAGATGTTCCGGTAGTGGTTCGTGTCGCGGTCGAGCGGCGGAACCTCGTAGTGCAAGAGTTTTCCTGCGCAGCTGCTGTTGGGGCACACTCCCCGCACGCTGAATGCAGTGACGCGCCGGCATGTGTCGCACCGGTACCACTCGCAGTCCATACCGTTGTGGACGGCGAGTTTGGTGTGTTCGATCTGGTAGGCATCGGCCTCGAACTTGTCGGGCTCGTGCTTGATGTACCCGTTCTCGAGAAGGAATCGCCAGCAGCCGTCGAGCACCTTGACCGGATCGAGGTCCTTCCCGTGTTCGGTCAACACCTTCGACATGAAGCGGACACGGTTGTTCGTTCCGTTGGCCCTGCCACTGGGCAACCACGAAAGAACCTTGCTCTTCGGATTGGATCCGACACGGGTGATCCGAATACGCATATTGCGCGGCTCGAAGCGTTCGCTCCGGATGTCGACCTCGTCGAGCAGATTCACAGCACCCTGCATGCGAACCGTCTTGAGCAGCTCGTCGATGAGGGCCCACGCCTCGTCCTCGCTCAAGCCGAGCTGGGTCAGTCCCCGGGGCAGCGTGACCCCCTCACGCGAGACCGCAACACGCATGAGACCGAGTCCTTCGAGCGACTGCTTGTGATCCATGGTCATGAGTTCACCCATGACCCATTCGTTGGCAGCCTTCTCCATCGCAACGCGGCCGGCCGACTGCGGAAAGTGATGGGTAGCTTTGGCCTTCTTCTGCGCGATGAGCGCCAGATCCTCGACGGTGAGGTCCTCGTCCGCGTACTTGCGATCCTGCAACGCCATTGTGAGGTAGCGGCGTTCGAGGAGTCGTCCGTAGGTGCGGCCGAGATACGGTGCTGCAAACGCTGCCGCTTGCCGTGAGTCGGAGAACATCAGCAGCTTGCGACCTTCACCGACTTCCTTCACGGTCTCGTCGACAGCGACGGGAAGCTGCTGGTACAGGGCCGTCGTGATGACCGCGGGCGCAGCGTTGACGTCGGTGCGAAGACGACGAACGAGCTGTCGCGCACTGGCTCCGCATTCGGTGCATGTACTCATGACCTTCTTGGTGCCTCGGTGTTCGCGCACACGCCGAATCTCCCCACCAGGACAATCCGCGATCGGGCACATTCCTTCCGAATCGCACAAGAGCCCACAACCGGTGCACAGATAACGAACGCCCCACTCCGGGGCATTCGTATCGTCGCCGAGGGTGGCCTCGTCCTCGTCGACACTGGTGTCCGCCGCGTCCGTGAGAACCAACCACTTGACCGACGCATCGTTCTTCACACTGGGAACGAAGAACTTTCCGTTCTTCCGGATGGAGACGTCCCCTGCAAGGTGGACGGCACCACAACGTTGGCATGTGCCGAACTCGAACATCGCGCGACGGGTCTTCGGATCGACCTCATGCCTGCCGAGCAGAACAGTCGGTTCGTCGTCTCCGAAGCTGACGAAGGCGCCTTCCGTAGCTCGTACGAACATGTGGTAGCGAGCGGACAGCACAGGATTTCCGCTCGTATCGACGACGGAGGATCCGAGCGTGACAAGCGCCTGCAGCTTCTCGTCCGCTCGCGTGTCGGTCGGCCACAGCCTCTCCGCCAGGGAGAAGGCGTCCAGCGGGCCCGGGGCCAAGACCTCACGCAACGACACGATGGTCTTTTCCGTGTGCAACGCCTCGGCCGCATCGCCGTGGGGAGACCGGGACGCCAACTCAGTCAGATCCGCTCCGGGGGCGGACCATTCGAGCAGTTCGTCGTCCGTCATCTTCCACGTCGCGGGTTCACGTCGTTCCAGGCGTGTCGGCGTTACCAGGTCCTGGCGTGTCGGGTCGTCTTCGACATACTCGAAATCGGCCTGGAAGAGGTTGCGCGCAAAAGTCATCGCTTCCTCGGGCTCACCGTCCAACGATGCAGATGTCGCGATGCACTGCAGTTTCGAGTCGGGCGCCACGCGCTGACGCAGGCGTCGAAGGAGCAGGGCAACCTCAGAGCCCTGGGCGCCGTCGTAGACGTGCGCCTCGTCGAGCGCGATGAACTTCCACGTACCGGCGTAGGGCCCGTCGAACAGGTCGAGGTCGGCCGGGCGCAGGAGCAGATATTCGAGCATGGCGTAGTTCGTGAGCAGGATGTGCGGGGGCCGGACCCGCATCTCTTCCCGGCTGAGTAGTTCGTTGGCGAGCGGATCCTGGCCCGGGTTCGTCGTGCGGTAAAGGCTTTCGGCCTTGTCCGCATACTGTTCGGTCTCACCCGTGTAGCGCCCGAAAGTGATCTCCGGAAGATCCTTCAGCATCCCGCGCAGGCGCTTCAGTTGGTCGTTGGCGAGGGCGTTCATCGGATACAACAGAAGAGCACGCACGCCGGGGCCGAGGGTGCCGGCTTCACGTTCGGCGATCAACGAATTGATGATCGGGAGCAGGAAGCTCTCGGTCTTACCCGAACCTGTACCTGTACTCACCACGATGTTGCGACCCGAGGTGACCTTGCGAATCGCTCGTTCCTGGTGCTGATAGAGCGGCCGGCTCAGGTCGTCGGGGTTCTTGTAGAGCGCAGTCAGTCCGGGCTGGAGCACCCCTTCCTCGATGAGTTCCGGAATCGACTTGCCCGGCGCATACGGAGGGGTCAGCTCCAGCAGCGGTCCCTTGGTGAGAAGACGCGTCTCGTCGATCGCCGAATCGAATGCCGCCGCCATCGCCGGATCGCTCGGATCGAGCAGTGTCTTCAGGTACCGCTTGTACGTCTCGTCGATCTGGCGCGCAGTGACCAATGGGTCGAGTCGAGTCGACATCAGTTCTCTCCGATCAGATTGCCGTAGCAGGCGTGTGTTACAAGAGCTTCAGCGATGAGCAGGTCTGTCATCACCAGACCCGGGCAAATTCGGGCCATCACGGCCCACGCTTCCTCGAAGTCGGATGTGACAGGTGGGTGCCGCAGCATGTCGTGGGCCTTCATGCGCGCCAGCACAGCGAAGGTCAGCGACTGAAGGGACAGCAACATCCAAGGGTGCTTCCCCGTGCTGACACCCTCGAGTTTCTCGTTGCGTGCGGCGACTTCCCGGTAGATCTGTCCTCGGGTGCGTCTGATGACGTCGAGCGTCCGCACCGTGGCCGAGCCGAAGGACTGCGACCATCCCTGCTCGATCCATGCCCTGCGATTGTGGAACGCGTCGATAACGGCACTGACACGGGTGTCCTCGTCGAGGACGGCGCCCGGGACGAGACGAGCGTGTTCGAAGATCGACTCGACCTGCGATGCAGGCATTCCGTCGAGCAGGATGGTGTCCTTGTCGAAGACACCGCCGTAGAGCTTGGCAGACTTACCTCTCACCAGTACTTCGATGAGCGTCTTTCCACCCTTGTCCTCCAGATAATCCAGTGTCTCCGCGCGCTCGGCTGCAACGTAGTCGCGCCGGTCGTACAGGGAAGGTAGGTCGGAGATCTCGATCATGCACCCCACCCACGGATTCGGGTGCAGGTCGTTCATCGTGAAGTCCGCCGCGAAAGTGCGGTACACCAGCCCGGTACGGATGAGGAGTGCCATCATCTCCGGCAGCGGAATCGTGCTACTCCCGAGCGCTTCGAGTGCCGCCCGCGGATTTTCGGAAAGGATACGACCCAGCGCGGACCTCAACTGCTGGGTATGGACGTCTTCCGAATCCTGAGGAAGGAGAGCCAACGCAGCCCACACCTCGGGCATGCTCACGGCGTCGGCCGGCGCCGGACCTTCGCCGGCGAGGAATCGTGACAGGTTGTCGCGTTCGCGCGACGGGTCGTGCATCCATCCGGGTTGGTCGACCTCGAGGGCGTTGTCCCCCGGCCAGGACGGGGGTGTGACCGTCACCCACGGATCGTCGACGAAGACGTGCGCGAGCAGGGGCCCGGCATCGACGTGCCCTTCGGGCAGCTTGGCGCGTCCATCGGTGACCTGAACCGTCTGCACGGGCAGCCACGGAGCGGTGCGAGCCCAGAGATAGACGGCGAGGTCTTCCTCTTCGGCCGGATTCTCCAGCACCAAGACACCGTCATCGACGGTCATTCCCGTACACAGCGCCGCCGGTCGAATATGTGCCAGAACAATTTTCGTCGCACGGCCGTGCTCGTCGTCGACGAGGGCGACGATGCGGCATTGACCGGCCGTCCGGGCAGCGTCGACGAAGACACGACTGGGGGCCTGGAAGTAGTCATAGTGCGGGGTGTCAGGAGTGACGTCCTTGATCAGTGCGCCGTCGACGGTCTCCAGCTGGAAGACTGCGGCCTCCGACTTCGGGGCATGCAGAGCGAGGTTCCGGTCTTCGTCCAGCTCGGCGGGCGTGAGGACTGCGGCTGCCGTGCGCCATGCCGCGGCCGCGCCCACCGGGTCGACGCGCATCTGCACGTACGGTGGTGTCACTCGCAGCCGGTAGGTACGTTCACGCTGCGTGATCGTCACGAGCTTGTCGCGGTCACCGGGCGCGAACTCGACGCGCGGGTGCGGTACCGCGAGATCCCATTCGCTGCTCACTCTGGCAATTACTGCCGCGAGACCCCCGGCTACCGGAAAGCGGAACGGCCGGGTGTACTCGATCGAGATCCCTTCGGCCAGGAATTCCTGCTGCCGCAGATCCGACCCGATCGGACCCGAGACGTGGACCTCGAAGAGACCCAACGCTGCGTCCTCGATCGGTTCGAAAGGATCGACGACGAGCTCTTCGTCCGTGCCGTGAACTTCGGTATCGACCATCCAGCCGGACGAGTCGGGGCGTTTCACACGGATGCGCCAAATCATGTCCTGTTTGCCCGGATTGGCAGGCAGAGTGACTTCGGGTCGTGATCCGTACACGGTGAGACCATTGAGGGTCTGCAGCCCGTCGACGGCTTCGCCGTGTTCGAAGGTGGGAGTCGTCGCCTCCCGGACTGTGCGAACCCCGCCGAGCGCGCGCGCACCGCGCCGAGTCAGAACGATGGATCTGCATGTCGAGAGGTCGAGCTCTGCGATGGACCAACCGGTCCAGCCCACAGGAACGTCGGGGGTGAAGGTCGGCATCAGCGTATGCCCCGTGGCCGTGTCGACAACTTGAGCATCGCTGGGGTACACGGCGAGCACACACTGGCGTGGGAGCACCGTGTGACGAGGGATCCATCGTCCATCGAGATCGAAGATCAGCAGCGGGTCGTCCTTGTCGATCACCGAGAGCTGCACCGATTCCTCGCTGGGTACGTGCTGCAGCAAGATCTCGCGGACGGGACCGGTGACAGGGACCTGCGTGGGCGGATGTTCCTCGTCGGCCCGCACGCCCCATCCGCGTTCGGCCAGAGCCTCCCGGGATACTCCGTCGAACGACACACGCCACGGCACGTCGGGCTCGGCATCGGGGTACGGCACCTCGACGACGATCTGCCGATCCAGCGGCAGGAACGCAATCGTCGGTTTTCGTCGACGCCGGGTTCGCGGTGTGACGGGACGCGGCCCACTCCCGAAGGGCCGATCACGCAGGAGCTCGATGAGCTTGTCGAGCAGCAGCGTCGGCAGGCCGGTCGTGGACGTCTCGAGGTCGATCTCCGAAGCGGCCCACCCCTCGTTGTCCACCGTGAACTGGACGAACTCGATGATCCGGTTGAGGATGTCCACCGCGAGCTGGTCGCCGTACAGGATGAAGTTGCGGACCGGCACATCCAGCGAGTTCATCCGGTGCTTCTTGCCCGGTTCGCGCAACCACTCGATGATCGCCGCGCCGGTTGCCTCCGTGCCCGCGACCATACGTTCCTCAAGGAGGTCGATGATGTCGCGCATGCAGTACACCGGGAAGCCGGCGTGCAGGGCCATCAACTGTACGTAGTCGTTCTTCAGCTCGGGGAACTTACGCAGGCTGAAACGCGTCAACAAGCGATCCAGCGACTTACGCAGAGCGTGCTCGAAGGTTTGGTCCCGCGGCAGGTCGAGTCGGGCGAAGAACTCGTCCCAATAGCGGTGCTGTTCGTATCCCAGCGCGGCCTGTCCGACCAGAATCGCAAGGGTCAGCGCCGGGAATTTCGCGATGACGTCCTCGGCTGTCCTGCCGAGACGCAGCATGCCCGCAGCTTGACGCCCGTACATGTCCTGAGCTCGGCGGATCTCGTCCTCGTCGAGGTTGATCTCGACTACGAGGGACGCCTTCTCCAGTCGCCGCGTGACCTCGAACTCCTGGTCGGACAGCCACTGCTGCCGAAACGACGCCCCACTCAACGCAGACTCCCCCTCCTTGCAAGAAACCGTGCCGGCACCCTTGCACACCAATCCGACAGACCGCACCAACCGGTCATGTAACAGATTTTTCGTTTGGGAACGTTAAGTTGATACATCACACTGTCGAAACGCAGGAGTATCCACCGTATGACCACCGCCGGCTCGAGCGAAGAGCTCAACGTCGCACCCGGCTCGATCGTCGTGGTTCGCGACGAAGGATGGCTCGTCACCTCCGCGGAACAAGGCTCCGTCGGTTGCCTCATCGAGGCGCGTGGCTTCACCGAAACGGCGAAGGACACCACGGCGGCGTTCTACTGGGACGCGTTGGTGGCCGACAAGTCGCACCATCGGCCTGATCGGGAGGGTCTGCGCCGCCGCAACCCATTCTTCCTGCGCGACCGCGCGATCACCAGGCCGCTGAGCGTGCCTGGCGAAATACCGCGGCATCACCGCCGTCGGGCCGTCAGGTTAACGTGGCCTACTCCTCTTGCGATAAGAACTATGTTCGACTCAGGGTCTTCTCTGGGGCCGGACCGAAGTCCGACACCGGTTCACGTGGAAGCTTGAGGATTGCGGTGCCGAGGTACAAGTTCAAGTGGTCGAATCTACCGCCATCGCTTCTCCATGACCTCTGCTGTGAACTCCTGGACGTATTCGACCCGGATGTAAGCGCGGCCGACGCGCTGCGAACCGTCTATGGCGCCCGCCCCACGGTCGAGTTCGTTCACGAGACGTGGCCCACGCTCAGAGAATCATGGCTCGAGACCAACAAGGAGTCCCGTCACCGGATCATCGAAGCGCTGCAAGAGGCGCGTCACGAAAAGGGCCTTGTTAAGGGCACCAAGGCTCAGATGGCGTACCTCAGAGATCTGAAGAACGCGAAAACGCTCCGGGAAATCGTGCTGGCGGAACTGATCGCCACGGGCGAAGTGAACCGGCCTGACGAGCATGACTCTGCCGCGACGATTGACAAGCCCCCAACTGAAGCATCTGCCAGACCGCGCGAGAAGATCGACACGTCTCGATATCGACCCGAGCAACACGACACCAGGGACGGTGCCGGCACCGTTTCCCCTAACGGGCCGCGGCTCGTCGAACACACCAGAAAGTGGGGAGCCGACGTGACCACCACGTTGAATTCCGCCGAGCCGTCCGTACTGGAACCATCAGCGGAGCTCAACGTTGCGCCCGGCTCGATAGTCGTGGTCCGTGACGAGGAATGGCTGGTCACTCAGGCCGAGCAGGGCTCCGACGGGTGGCTGGTCCGCGTCCGCGGCCTTTCCGAACTGGTGGCCGACACCACTGCGGCGTTCTACTCGAGTCTGGACGACATCCGGGTCCTCGACCCCGCGCAAGCCCACGTCGTCGCCGACGGTTCCGCCGGCTACCGCAACAGTCGGTTGTGGCTCGAGGCGCTGCTCCGCAAGACCCCCGTTCCTTACGGTGACCAATCGCTGACTGTGTCGACGCAGATGCTTGCCGATTCGCTCGCGTACCAGCGCACGGCGGTGGCAAAAGCCCTCGATCCCCAGCACATCCGCCCGCGCATCCTCATCGCGGACGCCGTGGGCCTCGGTAAGACTCTCGAGATCGGGATGATTCTGTCGGAGCTGGTGCGACGCGGGCGCGGCGAGCGAATTCTCGTCGTCACCCCGAAGCACGTGCTCGAACAGATGCAGCACGAGCTGTGGTGCCGGTTCGCGTTGCCCTTCGTGCGGCTGGACTCGGCGGGTATCCAGAAGGTTCGGCAGAAGCTGCCGGCAACCCGGAACCCGTTCACGTATTTCAAGCGGGCGATCATCTCGATCGACACGCTCAAGAGTCCCCGCTACAAGGCGCACCTCGAGCGTCAGCACTGGGACGCGGTGGTGATCGACGAGTCGCACAACCTCACCAACGTCGGCACCCAGAACAACGAGCTGGCCCGGGTACTGGCCCCGAATACCGAGGCTTTGATCCTCGCCTCGGCGACCCCCCACAACGGCAAGGAGGAGTCGTTCGCGGAACTGCTGCGGCTGCTGGACCCAACCGCAGTGGCCCCGGACGGCACGTTCACCAAGCAGGACGTGGAAACACTGTTGATCCGCCGGCACCGGCACCATCCGGAGGTCGCCGCCGAGGTGGGCAGCGACTGGGCCGAGCGCGCCGAGCCGGTACATCGCCTGGTCCGACCCTCCGCCGCCGAAGATGCGGTCGCCGCGGAACTCTCGCACACCTGGCTGCACCCGCAGTCCGGTAGCTCCCCCTACTCCGGTGATACCAAGGGCCTGTTCCCGTGGACACTGGCGAAGGCGTTCCTGTCCTCCCCCGCCGCACTCGCCGAGTCCATCAAGCAGCGCCGCGGCAAGCTCTCCGAACACGACCGCGACCAGCGCATCGAGTTGAAGGCCCTGGCCACCCTCGACCAACTGAACGTCAAGGCCATCAACGAGCCGGCCGGCAAGTTCGCCGCCCTCGTCGACCGCCTCCAGGAAATCGGTGTCGGGCCGAAGTCCGACACGCGGGCGGTGGTGTTCGCCGAACGCGTCGCCACCCTCCGCTGGCTCACCGAGCACCTGCCAAGGATGCTGAAGCTCCAACCCGAGAACATCGCGATGCTGCACGGCGGCCTCGCCGACGTCGAGCAGCAGGAGATCGTCGACAGCTTCAAGCTGGAAACCTCACCGATTCGGGTGTTGGTGACCGGCGACGTGGCGTCGGAGGGTGTGAACCTGCACGCGCAATGCCACCACCTGATCCACTACGACATCCCGTGGAGCCTGATCCGCATCGAGCAGCGCAACGGCCGCATCGACCGGTACGGGCAGAAGCACCCTCCGGTGACCTCGTCACTGATCCTCGAACCGTCGGATCCGGACTTCTCCGGCGACCTACGGGTGCTCTCCCGCCTGTTGGAGCGGGAGAATCAGGCGCATTCGACCCTCGGTGACGTCGCGTCACTCATGGGCAAACACAGTGTGAGCGAAGAGGAATCGGCGATCCGCAGCGTCCTCGCGCGGAAGTCCAGCCTCGACGAGGAGATCCGCAGCGTCGAAGAGGTCGCCGAGGGCGACGACCTGGATGCGTTCTTCGCGCAGTTCGACACGGCCGACGACGGCAAGGCTCAGCTCCCGGAATCGCCCCGGCAGAGCCTCTACCCGGACGACATCACCTTCCTCGACGAAGCCCTCCACGCCGCGTTCCACGACGTGCCCGGCAGCAAGCCTGAACGCGGGGGCGTCGGCTGGAAAGTCAACAAGGCCCATTCCATCGCGGAACTGATCCCCCCGAACGATCTGTGTCAGCGCCTCGGGCAGCTGCCGCAGAACTATCTGCAGCACGGCCGCGTCCTCGAACGTCTCAAGCTGGCAACCTCCCCCGCCGTCGGCGATGCCCAGCTGCGGATCGCTCGGGAGGGCAAGGGCATCAACGACACCACCTGGCCCGAGGCGCATTTCCTCGGCCCGCTGCATCCGGTGCTGGACTGGGCCAGCGACCGGGCACTGAGCGCGCTCGGCCGCAACCAGATCTTCGTGATCCGCGGCGACGTGGACGATCCGACGGTGCTGCTGATGGGCACCCTGATGAACAAGCGCGGCCAGCTCATCTCACGGGTGTTTTCCACCGCGGAGTTCCCCAACCCGACCAACCCCGACTTCTGCATGGTCGAGACCCGCGAGGACCTGAGCCTTCTCACCGAGGACACCGGTCTCCGGCCGGGCTCGGCGAACCCCGGGCCGGTCGCCGACGCCGCCCGCTACCGGGACCTGATCCCCACTGCGGTCACGCATGCGCAGAAGGCGATGTACATGGTGCTCTCCGAGCATGAGACCGCGGCCGAACAGCGCCTGAAGACCTGGATGAGGCGGGCTAATCGGTGGCACAGCGAGGCCGAAAACCTCGAGCTGGTCGGTGTGCAGAAGTCGAAAGTGCGCAAGTTCGCCCGCCGTATTCATGAGGAGCAGCGGCTTGCCGAGCTGCTCGCACCCACCCAGCAGCTGGTCCGTCCTCTACTGGTGATCGTGCCCACCGAGACCCCCACCGCAGGCACCACCGGAAAGGTCCAGTAGTCGTGGCTTCCTTCGATTCCATCGTCATCGGCGAGGACTGGATCAGCGAGCACTACTTCACCACCGATTCGGTGAAGGAATCATTCCAGAGCAAGGTGCTCGAGCTCCGCAAATTCTGGGACGCCGAGGCCAAGGAGGACCGCACCACGGTCCGGCAGGACTTCCTCGCCGCCTGCCGGGACCTGCAAACCCAGCTGGCCGCCCTGTCCGAGAACCCGGACGGCGCGGCCGCCGCGCACACCCTTGCTCGACGCGCCCTCGGATTCCCCGACGAACTGACCACGTTCCACGGTGAGCGTGCGGGCGCGGAGCTGGACGTCCCCGCGTCCGCGCTCCCCGGCGTCAACGGGGTGCTGTTCCTGCAGGCACATCCGGTGGGCTCCGTCGACGAGCTGCTCGATCCCGACACCGGCCGGCTCATCGAACCCGCAACTGAGGAGAACAAGCAGATCGCGGCGGCGTCGAAGGTCGTCTCGGCCGCGTTCCGCACCGAACTACCCCCGGCGTTCGTCGTCGTTCAGGCCGGGCAGTGGCTGCTGCTCGCCGAGGCCGAGCGTTGGGCGGAGGGCCGCTACCTGGCGGTGGACCTGCTGGTGGTCACCGAACGACGGCACGATGTCCGCGGCGGCGAGATCGACCGTGTAGTCGCGATGTTCGGTCGCCAAGCCCTCACTCCGGACGCCGACGGCAACATCTGGTGGACGGGCGTGCTCGAGGATTCGGTCAAGCACACCGTCGGAGTGTCGAAGGACCTGCGCGAGGGCATCCGCCTGTCCATCGAGATCATCGCCAACGAGGTGGTGCGCCGCCGCGCGGCACGCGGGTTGACGCTCGACGGTATCGACGGACAAGAGCTGGCGAAGCATTCACTGCGATTCCTGTATCGCATCCTGTTCCTGCTGTATGCGGAAGCGTCCCCGGAGATGCGGGTACTGCCCGCCGGCGCCCCCGAATACGGCGAGGGCTACGGCCTGGACCGGCTGCGGGAGCTGACCCTGACCGAACTGGTGTCGCCGCAGGCGAAGAACGGCACCCACCTCTACGAGTCGCTGGCGACGCTGTTCCGGCTCGTCGACCGCGGCCACACCCCGCACGCCCCGGAGGACGTCGCCGACGATCCGGCACCGGGCCTCGAATTCAACCCGCTGCGCGCGGACCTGTTCTCGCCCGAGGCCACCGCACTGATCGACGAGGTGGGACTCGGCAACGAGGCCACCCAGAAGGTGCTCGAACATCTGGTGCTGTCGAAGGAATCGAAGGGACGTAAGGGGGCCGACCGCGGCTTCATCAGCTACGCGGAGCTGGGCATCAACCAGCTCGGTGCGGTGTACGAAGGGCTGATGTCGTACACCGGGTTCTTCGCCGACGAAGACTTGTACGAGGTCGCGAAGAACGGCGACCCGGAGAAGGGCTCGTGGGTGGTACCGGCGGACCGTGCCGATCACCTGTCCGAGTCGGACTTCGTGAAGGCCGTCGACGAGGCGACCGGCGAGCTGAAGCCGGTGATCCACTACAAGGGCACGTTCGTGTTCCGTCTCGCCGGCCGCGAGCGCCAGCAGTCCGCCTCCTACTACACCCCCGAAGTGCTCACCCGATTTGTCGTGTCGCAGGCTCTCGCCGAACTGCTCGATCAGAACGGCACTCGCACCACACCGGACGAGATCCTGCAGCTCACGATCTGCGAACCCGCCCTCGGGTCGGGCGCGTTCGCGATCGAGGCCGTGCGCCAGCTCGCTGCCGAATACCTCAAGCGCAAGCAGGAGGAGCTGGGCAAGCTGATCGACGCCGACCAGTATCCCATCGAGTTGCAGAAGGTGAAGGCACACATTGCGTTACACCAGGTCTACGGCGTGGATCTCAACGCCACCGCCGTGGAGCTGGCCGAAATCTCGCTGTGGCTCGACACGATGGTCGCCGGCCTGCAGGCACCGTGGTTCGGTCTGCACTTGCGTCGCGGAAATTCCTTGATCGGCGCTCGGCGCGCGGTGTATTCGACGAGCCAGCTGACTAAGAAGGCCTGGCTGACCACCTCGCCCAAGGATGTGCCACTGGGCGACGAAGTCGGTGCCGGCATTCACCACTTCCTGCTCCCGTCACAAGGCTGGGGTGCGGTGGTCGACACCGCCGAGGCCAAGACGTACGCGCCAGACAAGCGCGAGGAAGTGCGGTTGTGGCGCAACGGAATCCGGTCGAATCCGAACCCGGCAATCAAGAAACGTCTCGCCGCACTGGCGCAGCGGGTGGAAATACTGTGGGGATTCACGCTGCGTCGACTCACGATCGCCGAGTCGGAAGCTCGCCGCACCATCCACATCTTCGGCACCGACGAACCCAAGCACACACCGGCAATCACACGCGAGCAAATCGAGAAGGTACTGCACGACGAAAACGGCGCCTACCGACGACTGCGCCGGGCGATGGACGCGTGGTGCGCACTGTGGTCGTGGCCACTGACCACCGACATCGAGCCGCCGGACTGGGATCAGTGGCTCGGCGGGCTCGAGGCGATCCTGGGTGTCCCGCCGAGGGCAGGCAAGTTCGAGAAATACGGACAGACCAGCCTCGCCGGCGATCTGAACTGGAGTGAACTCGACGTCGCCGAGGACACCGACCGCACCTTCTCGCAATCCCTCCCGATCGACAAGGCCCTCGACGGATTCCCTTGGCTGACAGTCGCCCAGGCGATCGTCAAAACGCACGGTTCCCTGCACTGGGAACTGGACTTCGCACCCGTGTTCGCGCGCGGGGGCTTCGACCTTCAGATCGGCAACCCGCCGTGGGTGCGGCCCGACTGGGACGAATCCGGGGTGCTCGCGGAATTCGACCCATGGTGGCAGCTAACCGACAAGCCCGCTGAATCGGTCAAGCGCCGGAAGCGCGAGGAGACGCTTGCCCGGTCGGGTGCGTTAGGGGCTTTCCTGGACGAGCGTGCCCGGCAGGCGGGGATGAAGGAAAACCTTGGATCCGCTGTCGATCGACCGGTACTGGCGGGCCTGCAACCCGATCTGTATCGCTGTTTCATGGAGCACACGTGGAGGTCGATGGCGCCGGACGGGGTCGTGGGTCTTGTCCACCCGGAAAGCCACTTCACCGAACTGCGTGCAAATAATCTCCGCCGCGAGACGTATCGCCGACTGCGACGGCATTGGCACTTTCGAAATCAACTCAAGCTGTTTTCCGAGATCAGCAACACTCGAGAGTACGGATTACACACATACGGCCGCGCGAAGAAATCACCGGATTTCATTCAAGCCTCCAACATCTTCCATCCCGAGACTGTTATCCGATCGCTACATCACGATGGATCTGGACTCGCTCCTGGAATAAAGGACTACGAGGGAAATTGGGACCGCACTGCCCATCGTGACCGCATTGTGCGTGTTACCGGGCCAGTTATTCAGAATTGGGCTGCACTCGTCGACGAACCCGGAACCCCGCCCGGTGAGGCTCGAATGCTCTATCCGGTGAACCGAGCCAGCGCCAAGGTCCTCGACAGGATCGCAGTCGCACCCCGCCTCGGAGACGTCGGCTTCGAATGGACACGCGGATGGGAAGAGGATCGCGACCGCAAGCTGGGGTTCTTCGAATCCGCTTCCACCGTCCCTGAGCGGTGGGAGGACGTCATTCTGCAAGGCCCCCACCTGACTGTCGCCACGTCATTGTCGAAACAACCAAACCCGACGATGACGAGCCAAAGAGATTACACGCCAGTGGACTTCGACGCTATCAATGAGGACTTCATCCCTCGCACCAATTACCAGATCGCCAAACCATACGACGAGTACATCGCCGCCTACCCGAAATGGCACGGCGAACCCAGCTCAACGTACTTCCGCCTCGCATGGCGCCGTATGGCGGATACCGCGACTGTCCGGACGCTCCACTCCGCAATCGTCCCGCCCGGACCCTGTTTCGTCGGTACCGTCCTATCGGCCGAGCTCCCAACTGCCGCCGACCTGGCGGTAGCGAATGGCATCTGGGCGTCCTTGCCTGCGGATTTCTTCATCAAGGCAGCTGGAGTCTCGGAACTAAAGCACGGTGTCATCCGCCGCCTCCCCCACGTCCGCAACCATCCACTCGAACCCCAGCTCCTTCTACGCACCCTCCGCCTGAACTGCCTCGTCCGCCCCTATGCGCCGCTGTGGTCGGAGTTGTATAGCGTGGAATGGCAGCACGATTCGTGGGTACCGCACATCGGCGTGGACCTTAGCCGTGCCCGCTTGGGTGGTGTCGGGCCGGACTGGGAGCGGACAACTCCTCTACGCCGGGCTGCGGATCGCCGTCAGGCGCTGGTGGAGATCGATGCCATCGTCGCAATCATGCTCGGCGTCACCGCGGAGGAGCTAACAACCATCTACCGCACCCAGTTCCCGGTTCTGCAGCAATACGAACGCGCGGCACTCTACGACTCCACCGGCCGCCAACTTCCCGGGAAGCTGGCGTCCGAGTACCGCAAGAAGGGATCTTTGAAGCCAGCGGATCTCACCGTCGACGGTGTCACCTACGTCGAACCGTTCGTCGGCGTCGATCGTGAGCGCGATATGGAGTTGGCGCACAAGCACTTCTCCGGCCTGGTCGACTGATCATGCCTGGTTCCGTGAACGCACAGCAGGAGAAGCGCGTGCAGGTGCAATCTGTAAGGCTTAAGGATGGCGCTGTCACCCGCGACCTCGCCAACGCCGTGTTGGCTCTCGATCTAATGCCGCGCGAAGTCCGTTGGACCAGCCTGAGCCTGTGCATCCTCGACGCGGTGTGGAGCATCGGTGCTCGCTATCACGCGGTCGTCGTGCCACTGGTCCGGTCGTTCGCAACCGAGTTCGGTGTCGCATCACCGACCGTCAGGGCGGACAGCCCGCTGGGACCCGACCCACTGCCCCTCCCGACACTCGCAGGCCTGGACGTCGAGTCGCTGGTCGACAAGACCAACCGGCAACGCACCTCGACGCGCGGCGGAATCCTCAAGGCCGAAGCCGTGCTCCGCCATGTCGCGGTGTTCGTCGAGCACGGCGTCACTACTCTGGCCGACGCGATCGAGTTGCTCTCGGACAGCGCTCGCCTTGCCGATGTGGATTCCGCGGTGCGCCGGATTCCGGGGGAAGGCGGCAGTGGAATCCGGCGTGGCTACTTGTGGATGCTCGTCGGGAACGACGATCTGATCAAGCCGGACCGTATGGTGCTCCGTTGGCTGGGCCACCACGGCGTTGACGTCGGCCCCGAGGGCGCACGCGAGATCATCGCCTCGCTGGCCGAGTCCCTTACCGCGACAACCGGAAAACTGGTCACACCATGGGAAATCGACCATGCCATGTGGACCGCCGGGCGGTTGTTGCTGCCGACACGAAAACGGAGTCCCTGAGATCGAACTGGGCAGGGGTGCGGCGTCGATGCCGACGTCGAGCCACGTGTAGCCGGTTGCAAGTCATGGTCATTGTCGTTCGTTGTCGAGGAGTCGCAAGTCATGGGAGCCCTGTTACCCACTCTGCAGGCGGAACACCTGCGCGAGGGTCTCACCGATTATCTCGCGACGACGTTCGCGCTCACAGATTCCGACGCGCAGGGCGCGTTGACGGACTTCATCGGCGGTCCCGACACGGGCATGTTCAAGGGCCCGTATGTGCGGTTGCGTTTGCCGTTCGCGCCGGCCGGTGGGAATTGGGGACTGCACCTGGACTGGTGGCCCACCGAGCCCCGCAGGTTCAATCCCTACGGTCACCAGGCCCGCGCGTTCGAGCGGTTGTCCACCAAGTTTCAGGAGCGGCCGCAGCCGACGATGGTCACGACCGGCACCGGGTCCGGTAAGACCGAGGCGTTCCTCATCCCGATCCTCGACCATGTGTTGCGGGCGAAGAAGGCCGGCGTCACCGGGACCAAAGCACTGATCCTGTACCCGATGAATGCGCTGGCCAATGATCAGGCCGAGCGGCTCGCCGCCCTCATTACCGACCATTCCGAGCTCAGTGGTGTTACCGCCGGGCTTTACACCGGCGAGCAGTCCTCCGGGGGGCGTACGCGGGTGTCCGAGCACGGTCTGATCACCGACCGCACCCTGATGCGGGATGCGCCGCCGGACATCCTGCTCACCAACTACAAGATGCTCGACCAGTTGCTGCTGCGTCCCGCCGATGCACCGCTGTGGCGCCTGTCGGCGGAGTCGTTGCAGTACATCGTCCTCGACGAGTTCCACACCTACGACGGTGCGCAGGGCACCGACGTGGCGATGCTGCTGCGCCGGCTCGGGCTGACGCTCAAGAGCCACTGGACCGACACCTCGAAGGTCACCGATACCGATCGCGCCCGGCCCCTGGGCAAGCTCACGCCCGTCGCGACCTCCGCGACCCTGGGTTCGAAGACCGATCCGACTGCGATGCTCGGCTTCGCGCAGACGGTGTTCGGGGAGGAGTTCGATGAGGACGCGGTGATCGGGGAAACCCGCATCACGACCGAGCAGTGGCTCTCGGACCGTCGCACCGATCTCGACCGGCTCTACCGACCGATCGATCCGGTAGTCGTCGATGCCGTCGACCGCATCTCGAAGGCCGCCGGGGCGAACACCCCGGGCCGCGACACCCACGTGGTCATTGCCCGCGCCGTGTTCGCGGAACTGTACGAACGCGCCGACGAGATCGATGCCGATCGCACCCTCACCGGCGCCGACCTGAAGGTGATGAGCGGCCCCGACGAGGTGCTCGATCTGCTCAAGGGACACCGCCTGGTGGCGGCCGTCCTTGCGCACGCCACCGATGCGATTTCCCTCGCCGACCTTGCCACCCGGGTGTTCCCCGTACCGGCGCTCGAGCGGGATGCGCGCCGCGTCGCGACCGCGCAGCAGCGGTTCCTGGACTACCTGTTCGCGCTACTGTCCCACGTGCGGGCCGAGGTGGGCCGCGCCGCGCTGAATGTGGATGTGCACCTGTGGATCCGCGAGTTGAGCCGCATCGACCGCGTCGTGCACACCACCGCCGGCTACCGGTGGTCCGACGACGGCGACACCGAAGGCGACCATGAGCTGTATCTGCCGGCGATCTTCTGCCGGCACTGCGGCCGATCGGGGTGGGGTGCGCGGCTCGGGCCGACCGGTAGCGCCCTCGACGTCACCGACGAGGCGATCCGCGCCGATCACGCCGCCGGCGCCTCTCGCTTCCGTGCCCTGATCGCCGCGCCCACCGAGGCACAGGTCGACCGGGACGTGGAGGGGCTGCGCTGGTTCCACATCGATCATCGCGACATTCTCGATACCGCCCCGGAGCCGGACGGCGCCGACATGCTCGAGGGCCGGGTATTGCCGATCCTGACGCTCACCGGGCCCGAGGCGGACGAGAAGTCCACGAAGGATGTGTGCCCCGCCTGCGGCGTCGACGACGGGATCCGGTTTCTCGGCAGCGCCGTCGCCACCCAGTTGTCGGTGACCTTGTCGAGCCTGTTCGGGGACAAGAACCTCGACGCCGGTGAGAAGAAGGCACTGATGTTCACCGACAGCGTCCAGGACGCCGCGCACCGGGCCGGGTTCGTGCAGGCCCGTTCCCACAGCCTGAGCCTGCGCTCCACGCTGCGCGGCGCTTTGTCCGCCGGTCCGCTCGATCTGACCGAGCTCGCTCAGGCCGTGGTCACCCGCGCCGGTGACGATCCGATCCGCCGCTATCAACTGCTCGCCCCGGACATCGTGGACCGCGACGAGTTCGCCCCGTTCTGGAAGGCCGGCACGCACCACAGCTCCCGCCGGGCGGCGGAGAAGAAGGCCAAGCGCCGTCTGCAGTTCGACATCGACCTCGAGTTCGGTCTGCAATCGCGCACCGGCCGGACCCTGGAACTGACCGGCAGCGTCGTGGCCGAGGTGTATCTCGGGGTGCCCGGGCGAGCCGCCACCCTGGGAAGGTTGGCCGCCGAGAACACCGAGCACATCCAGCTCACGCTCACCGAGAGTGTCGCGGCGGGCGAGCAGCGCGCAGTGTTCGACGACCCGCGCGGCGGCCAGCTCAGTCTCGGTGACACCTCCGGCCCGCCGATCGTCGATCGCGAGGCTCTGGCCAGGTGGGTGCGCGGCACCGTCGAACGCATCCGCACCCAGGGCGGCATCCATCACGAATGGTTGCGCCGCTACCTGGAGAAGAACGCCAACCGCTACCACATCTGGACCGGCCGCCCCAAGGGGGAAGGCATGCCCGCCTTCCCCAAGGGCCGGTCCGCACCGACTTTCCCCGCCTCTGGGTCCGGAAGCCGTTCTTTGCCTGAGGGTTTCGATAGGATCACCTCGTCGTCGTCCTGGTATGCACGGTGGGCGTCGCGGTGCCTGGACGTCTCACCGTACGACGGGGCGTTCCTCGCGAAGGCGCTGTTCGCGCTGCTCACCGAGCAGCGGGTGCTCGAGACCGTCACCACCGAATCGGGCACCACTGTCTACGGATTGGCGCCCATCACCGTGCAGGTCAGCGCCCCCCGTCTCGAGGACCTCGAGAACCGCAAACACCTGCTGGTGTGCGAGGTGTGCCAGACACCCGTGCCCGGCAGCGCCACCGTCGTCACCGAGATGGACGGCGCGCCGTGCCTGCTGGTGCGCTGTCCGGGCACCCTGCACCGGGCACCGCGGAACGAGAACTTCTACCGCCACCTGTACGACTCGTCGGAGATGAAGCGCGTCGTGGCGCGCGAACACACCTCGCTGCTGCCCACCCCGATACGCCTGGAGTACGAGACGGCGTTCAAGAAGGGCGGCGCCGACCCGCAGGCCCCGAACGTGCTCGTTGCCACCCCGACGCTGGAGATGGGCATCGACATCGGTGATCTGTCCACCGTCATGCTCGGCTCCCTGCCGCGGTCGGTGTCGTCGTACCTGCAGCGGGTGGGCCGCGCCGGTCGCCTGACCGGCAACTCCCTCGTCCTGGCCTACGTGCGCGGCCGCGGTGAACATCTGCCGAAACTGTTCGATCCGCTGTCGGTGATCCAGGGCGAGGTGCGTCCACCGGCGACGTTCCTCAACGCCGAGGAGATCCTGCAACGCCAGTACGTCGCGCACCTGCTGGACCGGTTTGCGCGCGACCCGCAGAAGGTGGCGCCGAAGGATGCCCGCGCGGTGCTCGGGAGTTTCGACGAGGGCAGCTGGTTGGCCGACGTCATCGAGCACGCCGACACCCAGGCCACGGGCCTGACCTCCGGATTTCTGGATCAGTTCGGCGGACTCCTGAGCAAGGACGCCGAGGCGGCACTGCTCGCCTGGGCTACCCCGACGGAGAACGGCGAGCCCAGCGGACTCGTACACCATCTGCGGCAGAGCGTGCACCGGTGGAACCGCGACCTCACCGAGCTGACCGCCCGCAAGAGTGCCGTCGAGCAGCAGATGCCGGAACTCGAACGCCAATTCGACTCTCCGGCCGCCACCGACGACGACCGGCGGGCACTGCGCACCGCCCAGGGCTCGCGCAAACTCTTGGCAGCTCAGATTCACTCCCTCACCGACAAGTACTGGATCTCGGTGCTCGAGGCGTACGGGATCCTGCCCAACTACACCCTGCTCGACGACTCGGTGACCCTCGACGTCGGTGTGTCCTGGATCGACCCGGACAGCTCCGCCTACATGGGTGAGTCGATGAGCTACCAGCGCGGCTCGCGCATCGCACTCACCGAACTCGCCCCCGGCGCCACCTTCTACGCGCAGGGACTGGCAGTGAAGATCGACGCCGTCGACCTCGGCACCGGCGAATCGAACATCCACACCTGGCAGGTGTGCCCGCAGTGCGGATGGATCGGGATCAGCCCCGCCGGCGCGGAGCCGAAGCTCGTCTCTGCCTGTCCACGCTGCCGGAACACCGCGATTTCGGATGTCAGCCAGCGCATGCACGTGGTGGAGATGGAGCGAGTGTCCGCGGAGGTGCGCCGCGACGAGGCCACCATCAGCGACAGTCGCGACGACCGGCACCGCGAACCGTTCACCGTCGCGGTCGCCGCGGACATAAATCCGGCACATGTCGGCCGCGCCTGGTTCGTGCAGGGTAGAGAGTTCGGCGCAGAATACCTGCGCCGTCTCGACATTCGGTGGCTCAACCTCGGTAAGCGCACCTCCCAGGGCAAAAAGCGCATCATCGCCGGTGAGGAATCAGCCACCGGCCTGTTCCGGGTGTGCGCGGCGTGCGGGCAACTCGACACAGCGGCCGGCCGTAACGACCCGTACGAGCACCGCACCTGGTGCCGGCTCCGCAAGGCCGATACCGAGGACGTCCGCGAAATCGCCCTGGCCCGTAGCCTGCGCACCCAGGGCGTGCTACTACACCTGCCGCCCGCACTCGAATACGACAACTTCGCCCATCCGAGTCTGAGCGCTGCCCTCTTGCTGGGCCTGCGTCAGGTGATCGGTGGCTCCCCCGAGCACCTCGCCGTCGCCACCATCAGCGACGCCTTGCGCGCCCCGGACCGTCGCGCGCTGCTCATCCACGACACCGTGCCCGGCGGCACCGGCTATCTCGCCGAGTTCGCCGATCCGAAGAAGGTGTTTGCCGTGCTCGCCACCGCCCGAAAGGTCGTCCGCGAATGCCCGTGCCGCGAAGAGGAGCGCCTCGCCTGCCACCGTTGCCTCCTGCCGTTCACGCCGCCGCACGAGCTGGACAAGGTTTCGCGGACCACCGCCCTGAAGGTCCTCAACGACATCCTCGATGTGGGAGCGCATTCCGAACCCGACCTCGACGATTGGAATGCCCAAATCACCGAGGAGGCACCGCCGGTGCCACCCGCGAGTGACGAATCGTTCCTGGAGAAGGACTTCTACACAGCGCTCATCGGCCGGCTGCAAGGCATGGGCGCGGCCGTCGTGGAGAAACCGGGGACCTACGGACCGTCTGCGACCATCACGCTCCAAGGCAAGAAGGTTCGCCGGTGGTCACTCGTCCCGCAGGTACTGCTGGGCACGGTGAAACCGGATTTCGTGCTGCAGACCACCGACAGCTCGATCCGGCCTATTGCGATATTCGCCGACGGACGCGCTTTCCACGCCTCCCCCGGCTGCAACCGCGTGGCCGACGACGCCCATAAACGCGCGGGACTGCGAGAGTCCGGCTATCTGGTGTGGTCCTTCGGCCATGAAGATCTGCAGCGTTTCAAGAGCAACAAGGAGCAGACCCCGTCATGGTTCGATGACAGCGCAGCGAAGGTCGTCACCACGAACTTCCATGTACGGCCTGCACTGTTGAGGTTGCTCTCCAAGGATCCTGTGACGCAGCTGCTCGAGTTCATGGTCGACCCGGATATCGCGTCGTGGGAGGCGTTCAGCCGCGCATTGCCGTATTTGTTCGTCCGCAGGGACAATCGGGCTCACTCGGCCGCCGAGTCCATGCTGGAGTCCGCCCTCGCCGCCCTGAACGGCTCCCGCCCTTTCTCCGGCAGTGGCACGGACATGTGCTGGTCACTCACCGAAGGCTCGCTGACGGTAACCGCCGCCGTCACCTCACCCGCAGACCGGTCGGCCACCGCCGTCCTGGCGCTCGACGACCGCGACAACGTCCTCGACAACCTCGACGGCCGCGCGTGGAAGGAGTGGCTGCGCCTGTCGAACTGGTTGGGCATCGCGGATCGTCACCGCATCACTACAAGGTCGCTGCTCGAAGCCTCTCCCACACCGGTGTCCACCGGAGCCGTCGAGGAGCAGCCACTACCACCCGAATGGCAGTCGCTGCTCGACGAGACGGTGTCAGAAGCCGAACGCATTCTCATCAGGGCGCTCGCCTCGACCGATCCGCGCGTTCCTGTACCCCTACTCGGTTACGAGACCGACGAAGGCGAAGTGCTCGACCTCGCATGGGAAGGTCACCGCATCGGCGTGCTGCTCGACGAATCTGTAACCGAGGCAACTACGATGGCCGAGACCGGGTGGACCTTGTGTCCACCCGAGGCGGCACAGATTGTCGCAGTGCTGAAAACGAACGGGGTGTTATAAGTGGCGAATTTGGTCATCGCGTCGAACAACAAGGCGATGCGCAAGCTGGACCGGTCCGTCAAGAACAAGGTGATGGACTTCTTCGAGAAGCTCAGTGCCGACGACACCGCACCCGGATTGCATATCGAGCCGTTGAATGTCGCCGCCGATCCCCGCGTCCGCACCGGCCGGGTCGACCTGCACTATCGTGCGATCCTCTTCCGCGTCGAGGATCAATTCGGCGACCCCACGTACATCTACATGGGCACCTGGCCCCACGACGAGGCAAACAGCCTCGCCGAACGCTCCACGTTGCGAGTCAATCCCATCAACGGCGCGCTCGAAGGCATCATCGGCGAACTCGACGGCACCGCCGACCGCAAGAAACGTGTGGTCGTGCCCGACCCCACCGGCGAACTCGACCGGGCAATCGCGAAATCCACCGACACCCCGCCCTATCTCCCCAGCCTCGGTTTCACTCTCGCGGACCTCACTGACAAGCTCGGTATCGACCCGGCGATCGCGGAACTCGCAATGGAGGCCCCCAACGAGGACGCGATCCTGCATATCGCCGAGAAGGCCCTGGAGTGGGAGGGCAGCGCACTGCTCGAGCTCATCACCGGGATTAGCATCGACGAGATCCGCGCCAAACACGGATTTGCCGAGGCGCCGATCGATCCGACACTCGACGAGGACCAGCAAATCCTCGAGGCACTCGAACGTCCCGCATCGAAGATGCAGTTCGCCTACATCGAAGACGACGAGGAGTTGCGCCGCGTCATCGAAAGTGGCAACTTCGGTGCTTGGCGCACCTTTTTGCACCCCGAGCAGCGAACCTACGCAGAGAAGGATCAAAGCGGATCGTTCCGCTTGTCGGGCGGAGCCGGCACCGGCAAGACTGTCGTAGCGATACATCGGGCCCGGCACCTTGCCAAGCAGAATCCCGACGCCCGGATAATCCTCACCACCTACAACAAAACCCTCGCACTAGGTCTCGAAGCGGACTTGCGATTTCTCGACCCCAGCGTCCCTATCGCGTCCAAGCCCGGTAGCCCCGGCGTCTATGTGCGCGGCATCGACGCCCTCGCCAAAGCCGTGCTGGACCAAGCCGATGATCTCGGTCCGGCCAGTGAAGCTGTCCTGGGCGCGGCTTATCACTTCGGTCACGCTCGCACCCGCCCCGATGTGGTGTGGCGCGAGGTGATCAATGCAACCGAAAGTGGTCTCGACCCGAAACTGGCGACGCCGAACTTCCTCGAAAACGAGTATGTCGCGGTCGTTCTCGCCAACAAAGTGACCACACTCGAGCAGTACGCCAAGGTGGCGCGGCCCGGGCGCGGAGTACGACTGAGCCGGCCGCAGCGTATGGCCGTCTGGAACCTCATCGAAGGGTACCGGCGACACAGCCGAATGGACGGCACCCTCAGCTTTCCGGAGGTGCTCGCCGTGGCCGCCGAACACCTGCGCCTACGAAACGAAGCCAACCGCGGATATATCGCCGACCACGTCATCGTCGACGAAGCCCAAGACCTGCACGCCACACACTGGACGCTGCTGCGCGCACTGGTAGCCGAGGGCCCCAATGACCTGTTCATCGCGGAAGACTCTCACCAGCGGATCTACGGCCAGCCCGTCGTGCTCGGCCGGCTGGGCATCAAGATCGTCGGTCGGTCCCGGCGGTTGACGTTGAACTACCGCACTACCGCACAAAACCTGCATTTCGCTGTCGGCATCCTCTCCGGCGCCGAATACAAAGATCTCGAGCAGGGTGAGGAATCCACCACCGCGTACCGCTCTGCGCGCCTCGGCCCCAATCCACGCCTGGTCGAATGCTCCTCCCAGACAGAAGAAATCGAGACGATAGCGGCGCAGATACAACAGTGGCTCGATGACGGCATCGAGCCGGAAACCATTGCCGTGCTCACCCGCGGATTGGACGAGCGCGGCCGGTTCGTCCGCGCGCTCGGCGAACGCGGCATCGACGCCCGCGCACTCGAAGACAACCCACCCTCGCCCGGCCACGTACAAGTCCTGACCATGCACCGCGCCAAGGGAATGGAATTCTCTCGCGTCATCCTGGCCGGAGTGGACGACACCCACGTCCCGTCCCCCGCTTCACTGCGCGCCGTGCCGGAGGAGGAAAAGGACGAAGCGATGCTTCGGGAACGGTCGCTGTTGTATGTATCCGCAAGTCGCGCGCGCGACGAACTGGTGGTGACTTGGAGCGGAAAGCGGTCAGCACTACTCGCAGGGAGTTCCGAGTAGTGCACGCGACCGATCCCGGCAAGAATCCGAGCGACACGAAGTAGGTTTCACCATGATCAAATCGGTCCATGATTACCCGATCTCTCAGTTGATGAATATCGATGATGCTGTCGTCTATCGGATCCCTCGGTACCAGCGGGAATACAAATGGTGGAAGCCGCAGTGGGAAGACCTCTTTGACGACATTTTCGATGCAGATGCAAGCGGGTACTTCCTTGGATCGATTATCTGCATAAACCAAACCACCGATACCGCAGCAGCATCGGTACTGGAGGTCGTCGACGGTCAACAGCGGTTGACTACACTTTCACTGCTCCTTGCCGCTCTATATGCATCGCTCAGGTCACGACGCGACCAGCTGAACGATGAACAATTCGTCGAACTCATGAACCTCAAACACCGAATAGTGCTCAAAAAGGACAGCACCAAGACAAGGGTGATCCCACAACAGCAGAACAGCAACCAGGCTGATTACTTCGCTGTACTCGCAGACGCAGGCTTGGTCGACAAGAAGCCGAAAGTTTCCAACCTCGGAAATCGAAAGATCAAGAAGGCGTTCAAGTATTTCGAGAGCAGGATCGAGGCCCGAATCGCTGAGAGCAATCGGTCCGAGGTGGATGACCTACTCGACATGATCCAGCGAGTGTCTGAAGCAGTACTGGTCAAGATTGAAGTGGCGTCGCATTCCGACGCCTACGTCCTCTTCGAATCTCTTAACAACCGTGGCACTCCGCTGACTCCGATCGATCTCATCAAGAACAAACTGCTCGCGACGATGGAGACGCGCAGTCCGGGCAGCCTTGACGAGGCCTTCGACCAGTGGACTGAACTGATTGAAGAGCTCGGCGATGACTACCCGATCCAAGAACGGTTCTTCCGCCAGTACTACAACGCATTCAGAAAAGACCTGCTGGGCATTATAAATGTTCCGGTCGCGACGAAATCGAATCTGATCCGCGTGTACGAAGCGTTGATTCAAAATGACCCAGAAGACTTCATGACAAAGGTCGTCGATGCGGGTGAGTTGTACGCCGTCATCCTCAACAGGCGTTCGGACGACACCCCGGAAAATCTCCGAACCGCGCTGAGACAGCTCGAGCGCGCACAGGGTGCACCATCGTATCTGTTGATCCTATTCTTAATGTCGAAAAAAAGTGAATTGAGGATCAGCGAAGACGACATTGCAGGAATCGTCCGCGGACTCGTGTCCTTTTTCGTGCGCCGCAATCTCACAGGGGTCCCCCAAACCTACGAACTGCAGCGAATGTTCATGGCGATTGTCGATCAGATAGAGCCCGGCGCAGAGAATATAATTGCCCATATTGCTGGATCCTTGAAGGCAAAGTCAGCGAGCGATTCCGAGTTCCGCGAGCGCCTCGCGGGACCCATATACGAGGACAACGTTGAGGCCACAAGGTTCATCCTCGCCATGCTTGCAGAGCGCGACATGACAAAAGAGACGTTCGTTGACCTATGGGCTCGTGAGGGACAAACGTTGGCGTGGACCGTTGAACACGTCTTTCCTCAGGGGCTCAACATTCCCCAGTCATGGATCGAACTTATGGGCGGGCACCGAGACAACGCGCTTGCGGTTCAGCAGGAACTCGTCCACACAATCGGCAACCTGACAATCACTCGGTTCAACAGCAACCTCGGCAACAAGTCATTCACCGAGAAGCGCGATCGCCAAGATGCTAAGGGTCGGTACATCGGATACAAGAACGGCCTCTCCTTGAACAAGTTGTTGGCGAGTTCAGACACCTGGGACGCCGAGATGATTCGTCAGCGGACTGAATCGCTTGTCGATGAGGTATTGGACCTCTTTCCATTGGGATAGCGAGTATCCCTGGCTCTTAGAGCATGTCTCATTTGGCCAGTTTCTTGAAGCAGGTCAGCGCAGCAGCGAGTTGGAGAAAGGCAGCGAAGTGCTCACCGTGACGTTCGTAGCGCATCGTCAGCCGGCGATAGCCGCTCAGCCACGCCAGGGTGCGTTCGACCTTCCACCGGTAACGGCCGAGGCGCTCGCTGCTGTCGACGCCGCGGCGGGCGATACGCGGGACGATGCCCCGTGCCCGCAGCCACCGGCGGTGTACGGGATAGTCGTAACCCTTGTCCGCCCGCAACCGGCCGGGCCGGCGGCGACGCGGACCACGACGCGATCGCACCGCCGGAATCGCAGTGACCATCGGCTGCAGCATGACACTGTCGTGGGTGTTTGCCGAGGTCACCGCGGTGACCAGTGGGATACCATCGGCGTCGGAGAGGATGTGGATCTTCGAGCCGTTCTTGCCTCGATCGACCGGGCTGGGACCGGTCAGAGAGCCCCCCTTTTCGCCCGGACGTGCGCGGCGTCCAGGATCGCCGCGGACCAGTCCAGGTCCCCGCCGGCGCCGAGGCGGTCGAGGATTTGGCGGTGCAGCTCGTCGAACACCCCGGCCTTTGCCCAGGCCGCGAAGCGGCGGTGCGCGGTCGGGACGCTGACCCCGAACGACGGTGGCAGGTGCCGCCAGGCGCAGCCACTGGTGAGCACGTAGACGACGGCGGTGAACACCGCCCGATCATCGAGCGCCGCCCGGCCGCCGCCCTGCGGCCTCGGCGAGAACCGAGGCAGCAGCGGTTCGACGATCTCCCACAACGCATCCGGCACCAACCGAGTAGACAACGCATCGACCACGCCATGCATCATGCCGTACACAGGATCCGACCCATACAAGACACGCTCTTAGCAGTCAGCAGTGGCATCGATGCCGGCTGGGTGTGCTCCGCCGGGAGCGGCGGGTGCAGGCCACCGTACCCGGCGCCGTTGATTCTCCGGATTGCGGAACCCGAACGCGATCCTCCCGACGTGCTTGACGATCCGGTTGTAGTCCTCGCTGCGCGCGTTCGACATGCCGGTCTCGATCGCCCGACCCGAGTTGGCTCGTTTCGTTAGTCCGGAGTTGGCTCGTTTCGTTAGTGCGTGAGTTCAGGTCAGGACCTGAAAACCGGTCGAGCAGAGCCTGCATGTCGGCGTCGACCTCGGGTGGGAAGGGACTGCTGCATGATCGGGTGACAGTTTCGGTCACGCAGCCTGTGCAGCTGGTGTGGTCATGATTGTCTCGAACTCAACCGGCGTCAACCGGCCGAGCCGGAGCTGACGGCGCCGACGGTGATAGGTCCGCTCGATCCAGGTGACGATCGCGATGCGCAACTGCTCGCGTGTGGCCCAACGCTGCCGGTCGAGGACGTTGCGTTGGAGCAGCGCAAAGAACGATTCCAGCGCAGCGTTGTCGCCGGCCGCCCCGACCCGGCCCATCGATCCGACCAGGGCGTGACGACCGAGGGCTCGAACGAATTTCCGGCTACGAAATTGCGAGCCGCGGTCGGAGTGAACCACACATCCGGCGGCCGAGTCCCGTCGTGCTACTGCGGATTCGAGGGCGGCCACAGCGAGCCGGGACTTCATCCGATTGCTGATCGAGTAGCCCACGATCCGGTTCGAGTAGACGTCCTTGACCGCACACAGGTACAGCTTGCCTTCGTCGGTGCGGTGTTCGGTGATGTCGTTGAGCCACAACCGTTTCGGAGCATCGGAGGTAAAGACACGGCCGACGAGATCGTCGTGCACCGGCGGCCCGGAACGGCCTTTCTTCGAGCCGCGTTTCTTGCCGAAGGAACTCCACCACTTGTTGGTCGAGCAGATCCGCCAGGCCGTGCGGTCCGACATCGACTCGCCCGCATCGCGGGCCTCGTCGGCGAGAAACCGGTAGCCGAACTCGGGGTCTTCACGGTGGGCGTCGAACAGTGCGTTCGCCCGATACGCCTCCTCGAGCTCAGCAGCAGTCACCGGAGCGGCCAGCCACAGGTAGTACGGCTGGCGCGCAATCCCCAGGACCCGACACGTCACCGCGACGGGGATCCCGCCGGCAGCCAGCTCGCGGACGAGCGGGTACATCATTTTCCCGGAAGATTCGCCTGCGACAAGTAGGCCGCGGCCCGGCGCAGCACCTCATTCTCCTGCTCGAGTAGACGGATCCGCTTTCTCAGCTCGCGGTTCTCTTTGGATTCCTCATTCGTCGTCCCTGGCTTGATGCCCTCTTCGGCGTCGGCCTGCCTGAGCCAATTGGTCAGGCACGATTCGCTGATGCCGAAGTCTGCGGCGATCTGCCGCAGGTGCTGGCCTGGTTCGCGGTTGCGGGCCACGCGCACGACGTCGTCGCGGAACTCTTTGGGGTAGGGCTTGGGCACGGGGTCCATCCTTCCAGCAGTGCCTCACGGCACCACAGTTCAGATGTCACCTATTCCTACATCAGTCCCCTTCGACGGACAGCGGGGCGTTACGGTGGACCACGGACGGGTTCTTTCGGTTGTGGCGGATGAGTTGGTGGTAATTCCCATCCTGCCGCCGGAAGACCCGTCCGCCTTCTTCAGCCCCTCGTTCCGGCGTCTACAACGTCATGACCCGCAACAATTAGACGGACTTTTGGATCAGTTCGGCAAGACTCCACCTTGAGTCTCGATGAGCGTCTTGCTCCGCAACAAGTCCTCCAAGTCTTGAGACAATGCAGCCCTGATCCCCGAGCCGGTTCGTCCCCATCCGAAGAACCGAGCTGCCTCCCGGAGCAGTTCTGTCCGCGGGATCCCGGGACTGTCTTCGACGATCTTTCGTAACGCGAACTGCCGTTCAGATGGAGGCACGTGCCCGACTTTTCGGTGGCATCCGCTCGTCGGGGTTCGCGCCGAGGAAATCTCGCGATCAGGAAGGTCGTACGCGGTGCCGACGGCAACTGCACGCTTCTTCTTGACGAGCCCCTTCAACACAGACCGGATCCGCCTTTGGATGACCGCGCCCGATTTCGACAGCGACCATGCAGACCTCACCCGCGTGAAGATCAATTCCTCTTCGATAGGACCCTCGCGCTCAAGCACCTCAAGGACTACCGCCGCAATTACGTCACTAGAGTCATCGTCCTGAAGCTCTGCCCATGAGCAACCGAATCTGTAACCTGCGTCTTGCCGGATCTCACGAAGATCACTATCAGTGAGATGTCTATACTCTTGCGCCCAACCAGGAGCGCTCTCCTGAATTCGCACGAACTCTACCGCTCGAGGACCGGATTGATCCTCGAGTAGTTCGATCTCGGACGGCTGGTCCTCCGATATTTCAATCACCTCGACCGTCGCGCCCTCTAAAGCGGCGATGTGCGGATTCACAGCACAAGCTGCCTCCACCGCCGCCTTGAGCCGGGTGATGGACTCACGGCGATTGCGGTACCAGTCTGTGCCCCAGATCCGGTGGAGTTTCCAACCGAGGTCGCGGAGAACCGCTTCTCGCAGACGGTCCCGATCGCGGGCCGCTCTCGACGAGTGGTACATCGCGCCGTCGCATTCAATGCCCAATGCATACGCCCCTGGCGCGTCAAGATGACGGACAGCCATGTCAATTCGATAGCCCGCAACGCCGACCTGGGGCTGAACCAAGTACCCCCATTCTCTCAAGACGTCAAGCACGGACTGCTCGAACGGGCTCTCCGGCTCCGCGTCGGGATCAGCGACTTGCGTTGCGAGAACGTTCGGCCCGTGCTCCGCGTATTCCAGGTAGCGTTTCAAGTGCTGAACACTCTTGTTCGTGCTCTCAGGCAACTGGCTGCCGTGGAACGACGCAACTACTTCCATACGGCGCCGCGCGCGGGTGACCGCAACATTCAGACGCCGCCATCCACTTTCCCTGTTGATTGGTCCGAACTCGGATCGAAGGCGTCCTTGTGCATCCGGACCGTATCCGAGAGACAGAATGATGACGTCGCGCTCGTCCCCCTGAACGGTCTCCAGATTCTTGACGAAGAAGCCGTCCAGACGATCGTCCGTAAAGAACCGCGACAGCATCGGATGTGCCTTCAAGGATTTGTCCACTGCCTCCTCGATCGCCTCAGCCTGAACCTTCGACAGGGCAACTACCCCGAGAGTCAGCGACGGTCGAGTCTCGAAGTGATGAATGACCCTCTCTGCGACATACGCGGCCTCAATCTGGTTATCCCGTCGCCCACCCCGATCATAGATGCCGTCGACCTTGAAGAACTCGACACCGATGTCATGACCGTCTTCGCGAGATCCAGGGAAAGTCACCATCGAATTCTCGTAGAACTCATGGTTACTGAAAGCAATAAGGTGTTCGTGTCGGCTTCGGTAATGCCAGCGCAGCGGAAGGGAGCGTAAGATCCCGCTCGCTTTGCAAGCGTCGAGGATCGACTCGAACCCGAGTTCATCGTCTTCTCCTACGTCATCATCGTCACTGTCATTCGTGGCGTTGAAAAAGGACGTGGGGGGCAGCTGCCGTGGATCCCCTGCGACTACTAGCGCGTTGCCACGATAGATCGAGTTCACAGCGTCCTGAGGAAGGACCTGGGAAGCCTCATCGAATATGACGACATCGAACCGGAAATCCGATGAGAGGAATTGACTTACAGTGAGCGGGCTCATCATGAAGCACGGCTTGATGAGGCGCACGACATCCCGCGTCTCGTCGAGCAATCGACGAACCGGCATATGTCGACGTTGTTTCATCGATTCTCGGCGCAATACGGCAGCCTGACCGACGGTGGTCTTTCTCGGACGCCTGGTGTTGCATGCAGCGATCACCTCGGCGTGCGCAGCCTCTACGAGTTCACGATCCAACTCCTGGAACCGGGAAACCAGTTCGTCCCGGTCGACGCCTCTGTGCGGCTTGAGCCGTTCATCGGTAGAAAAGTAGTGCTCGGCCCATGAGACCAGTACCGCACGCTCGACAGCAGCTGGAAACTCGGTGTCGGAGACGCCTCGTTGTGCGAGTTGATACGGCAGGTCCCGAAGGCGGTACTTATCCAGAGTGTGGAGAGCCTCGGTACATGTGAGCCACGTTTCCGGCCCATATGGGTTACTCACGAGCTGATCGAGTATCGCCGTCGCATCGGCAAGAGATTGCGCCAACTCACCTTTGAGTTCGCTGCGCCGTTTGGGTTTGAAGCAGCCGAGGAACTGATCTCTCTGTCGCCTCCAGTCCTCCAAGTACCTCGGCAACAAATCGTCCCGCTCGATGCTGAGCATCATCACAGCAACGGGTTCTTCCAACGAGTTCGAAACCCCGTGATTTCCGGCGCGCCGAACTGCGTGGGCCCATGCCACAGCTTCCCGGATCCTCGCAGACGCTGGGTCGAGTCCGTCGTACAGTCCACCGAGCAACTCGCGATACGCACGTTCGTTATCCGAGAATTCTTGTTCGAGCCGACGGGCTGTTACCACGTGCGACACCGCCGTACGCGCCGCATCTACCGTCAGTAATCGGTCGTCGACGACTCTCGATACGGTGCTGACAAGCTCTACGGCCTCGGACAACGGCTTAAGATGAGCACGAAGCCAGTTCGCAGCAGTACCCGCTGTGACAGTGAACAGGGCCGGACCTGAAGGTCCCAAACTTGTTTGACTGACTGCTTTCTCCCAATCGGCCAACCTCCCGCGTGCGTCTTCGACGCGCTCCTGCAAACCTTCCGGAACAGGACGTCCGTCAGCGATTGCGCGCTGCAACTTGCCCTGCCGTCCGGGTTCGTCGAGAGCATTAGACGCGTACCGCACTATTGAATCAGCAACCTCCAGGGCGTCGGACAGTGGCCCGACGTCCGGGTTCCCGTTCTGGGCATAACGACCGAGGAACTCTATCTGAGTAGAAGTTGCGTGGGTCGCCGCCGGATTGTTCAGAACCTCGATCGCCTCGTGTAGAAGCCGACTCGTGGATTCGTCTGCTTCGCTTGCTACGGCGTCCTTCACTGATTCAAGCGCCGTATCCAATCCTGCATAGTGCGCCCCAAGAAGCTTCCGATCTTCGTCTTCCGGTCTGAAAAACGCTGCAAGTTCGTCGTGTGCTCGGTGTGCCGATGTGACCGCTGCCCGAGCAGTGCCCAGCGTGTGTTCACCGGTGTCTGCTCTGAAACGGCCGATCGTTCCCAGCACCTTATCCATGAATTCACATGCCAACTGAAGAGGTTCCAGGTGGGCATGAACCCAATAGGTGGACCGTCCGAGCGACAGGTCGGCCAACGCTGCTGAATATTCGGACAATTCCGGATGTTCGAGGACGTCGATCCATGACTGAAGGAGTTCATTCAGGCGCTCGCCCGTGCTGATGAGAGACGGGTTCAACGCGTCTCCGTCCCCCAGTTGCTCCCTCAGTACGTCTCGGGTCCTGGGGTTTGCCAAGACCTCCGGCACGAGTCTGTGGATGGTCTCCGCATGAGTAAGCGCTGCCCGAAGCGACTCCATATCGACATGGACTGCTTCAACATCCACGAAGCGGCCGAGGAGGCCCTCATAGGATCGGCACACGTTTGCAAGATCTCGATGTGCGGTCTGCCATTCCAATGCAAGCGGTAGAGCGTCGTAAAGCTCGGCTTGCCACGTACCGGCGACTGAATGCGCTGCTACGACCTTGCGGTCGGAGCGCACCTTCCGGGAGAAGAGCGCACCGAATCCTCGAGGCCCTTCAGCCAGTCGCGCGATGACATCCGGAAGGTCGGGAACTTCGACTACCGATGGAAGAAGGACATGACCTGCATTTGCCTCAGCTGCTGACAAGCGCACGACGGCTGACTCGATCCGCCGAACAGCCTCGTATACCTCACTGAGGGCAACTGGTTCGAACCATTCTCTCCGTGCTCTGTCCCGAGTCGAACTGTGCTGGACGAGCTCAACCAGTACTCGAACATCCTCCAACTTCTCTGGTTCAGGACAACCCAAACGCTGTGCAAGCGACGTTGCGAGTTCGTCGCCGCTCGCCAAGGTATTAACCGAATCGGCGAACAACTCTCTGATGCGACGGAGTTGCCGGCGATTCCACCGTTCGAGGTTCACGCCCGAAGGATCTAGGTCTGTAAGTGCAAGTTCGCTACTCGGCTGGTCGGCCACGACTGAACGGTCGAGCTGTTGCCAACTGCGGCCGGCTGTCGCTGTGGCGGTCTCGATCGCTTGCTTCGCGTTATCCCGCCTGGCGAAAAACATCGTCAGCTTCTCGGCAGTCAAGACAACTGCTGCTGCCCGTGCCTCCTGCACTCTTTCAGGTGAGAACCAACTTGCCAAAGGACGGTCCACAGCGAGTGCAAGCCCAGCGACCTTGCACACGATCTCGGCTTCTCTCCCATCACGGGGACGGAACATGCCGAAGTCATCTGCCAACGCCGCAACGCGATCATGCGTCTGTTCCAGCGACTCGGACAGCTGCCGGAACGCGACCTCAGTACTGCGCAGTTCATTCTGGTCGAGCGTGGTGAGAGCGAGCGCCGGCGGTGACAATTCCTGCAGTCCCCGCTCGGATACGCTCTCGTCCGCCGTCAATCGGGCAGGAAGCTCCCGCCAGCGAACGCCACCGGTGGCGCGAGCACTTGAAGTCGCTTCGTGCACTCTTCCCAGTTCCTTCAGGAACCGGTCCACCTTCTCCTCGACATCGTCTACGAAATCGGCAGTCGTCAGCCACCACTGCGGGACCTCGAAGCGCGACTTGACGAGCTGGAGCATGCGCAGCAGCCGTTCGACGTCTTCCTCGTCTCGAAGAGAAAGTGCGCCTCCCCCCAAGTCCCGGTATCGGTCGACCGCCTTTGCCAGGACACGAATCGCCTCGCGCGCTTGATCGAGCGAGGGTCTGATGTTCGAAGCCTCTGGGCGGACTTTCCGCCATGGAAAATGGGGATCCGCGACCGCCACCCAACCGCGAGCAATGACTTCGGTTGCCTCAACGATCGCGGCAAGATCACGACTGGCCAGTGCCTGCGCGTTGAATTGACCATCCTTATCGGTCGGATCTATGTACGCAATTGGAGCATCGGCCAGGACAGCGATCCGCCCGATTACGTCATGCAATGTCCGCGTGAACGGATAACGCACTTCATTCATTGCTACCGCGTATCCAGTGAGCAATTTGCGCGCTCGCTCTATTTCTTCCTTCGCGTCGTGCGGTAACCGCGGAGCACGAGGCTCTTCATCCAGCACACGACCGAGTTCCTTGGCGACCGCACTGCGGCTCGTGGAATTGCTGTGCAGCGCCAGGACGTAAGAATCCAGACCCACAGACCTAAGCCGATCGAGCACGACGTCCAGCGCCGCTGCCTTCTCGCTGACGAAGAGCACACTCCGGCCTGCGTGCATCAATGCAGCGATCATATTTGTGATGGTCTGGCTCTTACCTGTCCCAGGAGGCCCATCCATTACAAAGGAGTGACCGGCCACTGCGGCAGCAATTGCCTGTCGCTGAGACGCATCCGCGTCCAGAACCAGCGGGCTGTCTTCCGGCGGAGAAAGCTCGTCGATCCGGTCGAGTTGAATCTCCTCGAAATCGAAGCGATCGGACGCCAGCTTCGCGGCGGGGCCGAGTGCTACAGCCTCGATGAGATCGCTGCGCATGACCTGCGCTTCGTTGTCCAAGAGATCCTGGTACATGGATTCTTTGTGAGAGGCAAATAGCGCCAGCACGACTCGTTCGGAGACGGTCCAGCCGTTCCTGCTCTCGACACACATTGCTGCCGCCTCGAAGACGGAGCCCAGATCGGAGGGGTCCAACTCGGCCACAGGTGTCCAGTCGATGTATAGCTGTTCGAGCTTGACCGGAAGTGCGGGATTGAGCTTCGGTTCCTCGTCCTCGTTGAGCACAAGGCGTGTCCGGCCGTTGGCCGTACGCTCGAGGGAGACCGGAATCAACACCAGCGGAGCATCGCTCCCAACATCGGCCCCGTCCTCCCGCCAATTGAGCATCCCGACGCCTAGCTGAAGCGTCCAAATGCCGTAGTCGTTGAAGACCTGAGTCGATCGCCGGCGAAGGTTTCCGATGGCGCGATTCAGAGCGGGGGCGGTCGTCTTCTGCGTGACGATGCCCTCCCGCTTGCTCGTTGCAGCCGCCACAAGGTCACTGTTCTGATCACCTTCCTCGTCCGGAAGTGCGGCAAAATCCCATCCACGTTCTAATCCAAGGAGAAGCTCTTCGACTGAGGGCTGTTTGATTTCCAGGGTCGCAGCTTGCGTGTGCCGAAAGTTCAAGAGACGATTTCGACCGCTCAGATCCACCAACGACGTGCGCCACCGAGCGATCACGCTCCTCAACCGCTCAGGGTCGTTTTCGTTGCCGAAGCTACTCGGAGTCGTCACGCTGATCCTTGCTGTCGATATTGTCGAGGGTCGGTCACTTCGTAGATGACCGTCATAGGCCCTTCGGCGCCCCCGTGTACTACTGATGCCTTCGGGCGGGGGGCTTACGAGATCACGTACATACGATGCGTGCGTACGCGTCGATCACGTCAACCTCCCGCTGTCGTTCCGGCAGGCACGCGCCCGCACATCTCGGACATTCTTACTGCTCAATCCGACAGAAAGGTAGTCGCCCTATCATTCAGCGGTCCCTGTAACGGGATCGCCAATCGCAGCGATTGAGCACTAATACGGCACTCGAAGGGTCGAGACGCTTCGCACAGTTCCTCGCAACCTGGTCCCCTGTCCTCGGTGGCCGCGGCCGGCATCCTCGCGCTGGTGATACTCGCTGCCGCCGGGGTCGTGTGCGTCGATCAGGTCCGGCTCGCGAGCGGTTCGACGGCCGCGCGCATCGTGTTCGCCGGCGACAACGACTGCACCGACCCCAGTGTGGAATAGCTGCAGATTCAGGAACGATGGGCAGCCCGGCGTCGCCGTCGTCGTGGGAGATCCTCGGCCATCAAGGACGCACGTTCGTCGCTGGCAGAGGGCAGCGCAGAGCGGCTGGCCGAATTGAACGGTGCACCACAGGGACAGGTGGACGTACGACATCGTCGTCGAGACCGTCGCCGCCTCCGAGGCGCAGGCACCGCGCTGTCTGTGTTGAGGGACACAGCGTCGCGCCGGCCGATGACTTTTGGCGGGACGTGGGGCTGGTCGGACATGATGGCGGCGGCCGACGACCCGAACCACGAGCGCCGCGACGAGATCCGGCGGTGGCTTGGACTGCAACCGGGTGAGCGCATCGACCCGAAGTGATTCGACCGCGACGAAGCCGGTAAACAGCTGTGCACACTGTTCGGGGAGTGAGGTTGTCGATCGGAGCCCGGATACCGGGCTTCAATCCACACGAACTCGATCAGCCGTCGGGCTCGACCTCCACGCCGTATGTCGCAACCAGACCACTCAGACCGTCGTCGTACCCCTGCCCCACCGCGCGCAGCCGCCACTTCCCCGCCCTCCGGTAGATCTCGGTGAGCACCATGGTCCGTTCGGTGGTCCCGGCGTCGAGCACGAACGTCGCCGCCGTGCCGTCCTCACCGTCCACGCTCACCGACACCGCTCCGAGGTCGCCGAAGGTGCGCTCGCCGTCGATGGCCGCGGCGATCGCGATGCGCGCGCATTCGTCGGGTAGCGCGGCGAGGTCAAGCCGTACGCTCTGCTCGCTACTGCCGTCGATCGACAGCTCGATCGCGCCGTCCTCGGCGGTGGGGTTGTTGTAGAAGACGAAGTCGTCGTCGCTGTCGACCTTTTCGTCGTCCCCCAGTAGGAAGGCGACGACGTCGACGTCGAAGTCGTCCGTCTCGGCGCGCCAGGCGACATTGACCGTCCACGACATCTTTCGGGTCGGCAGGTCGATGACCTCGCCTCGTGCGAGCGCCGGCGCTGAGATGCGGGACTCGATGCGCATGTGCGACGGCACGACGCCCTTCTCCACCGCGGCGCTGATGTCCGTCTTGGTCAGGACGGGGAGCTCGCGCGCGGTGATGCGCGGCATGCGCCGGTCGCTGTCGCCGCCTTCCAGCATCAGCACGTCCGTGACCGCCGCGGTGAGGTTGAGCGACGGGCGTGCACCGAGCTGGACGAGACGCGAGCGCATGAGCACGGCGTCGAGGTGGGTGCCGCCGAGGAGCAGCACCCGCCGGCCCTGCCACAGCTTCGGCTTCTGTCCCGTGAGCATCCGCTCGGGCAGGCTCGGTACATCGGCGAGGGGCTCCGCAGGCGCCGCCTGCGGAGGAGGTTCGATCACGGGCTCAGCAGCGGGCGCGGCCACCTCGACCACCGGACGCATCTTCGGTTCGCCTGGAATCACCCGGGTGAGCATCTCCTCGAGTTGCTGCTCGGTGACGACGGGAATGCCCTCGGCCATCGCCTTGCGGATCTTGCCCGTCTGCACGCCGGGGTCGTTGCACACGACCACGCTCGTCTGGCGACTGACGGAGTTCATCACGTCGAGGCCGGCGTCGGCCATCCGTCCGGCGAGCGGGACCCGCGGCGTCACCGTCTGCCCCGTGACGACCACCTTCATCCCCTGCACCAGGCCGACGTCCAGCGACAGGCGTCCCGGGTTCTTCCACTCGCACGGCACGCGCGGCACGGAGTCCGGGTAGGCGGGCCTGCGGCTGAGGCAGTCGACCACCGGCAGCGGGAGCTGCAGGCTCTCGGCGAGCAGGGCGCTGCGTACGAAGACCTCGCTGAGGACGCGGGCGTCGTCGTAGGCGTCGTGCTCGAGCAACTGCTGGACCTGCCAGTGGGCGGCCAGGGTGGAGAGTTTGTGATCGGGCACGTCGAGTTCGAGCCGCCTCGACAGGGCGAGAGTGCACAACCGCTGTCTGGCCGGGATCTCGGTTCCGGCGCGCCGGAACTCGGCGGCGAGGAATCCGTAGTCGAAGGCCGCGTTGTGGGCAACGATGGTCCCGCCGTCCAGCACCTCGGCGAGTTCGCCGGCGATCTGCTCGAAGCGGGGAGCTCCGGCGAGCCGTTCGCGCGTCAACCGGTGCACGTGGACCGGGCCGGGGTCGCAACCCGGATCGACGAGCGTCGAGTACTCTTGCTCGACGCGGCCGTCCTCCCCCAACACCAATGCGGCGACGCTCAGCACCCGATGTGCGTAGGCGCGCAGGCCGGAGGTCTCGACGTCGACGACCACCCAGCGGTGGCCCTTCGGCAGCGTCCGCGAACCCGACGCGTGCGACAGCGTGTCGATCACCTGCACCTGCTCTACCTCCGACTGTTCTCCGGCCGGTCACACCGGCACTCGAACATAGTGACTGATGCTCACGACACCACCGACCGCGCCACGCCGAGCGCGCCTGCCTCCGACCCGTGCCGGGCAGTACCGTTCCAGCCATGGCACAGCCATTCGAAGGCAAGATCGCCCTGGTCGCCGGCGCCACCCGCGGCGCGGGCCGCGGAACCGCAATCGCTCTCGGCGAGGCCGGCGCGACGGTCTACTGCACCGGCCGCACCACCCGCGAGCGCCGCTCGGAGTACGACCGGCCGGAAACCATCGAGGAGACCGCCGAGCTGGTGACGGCCGCGGGCGGGGTCGGCATTCCCGTCGCGGTCGACCACCTCGAGCCCGAACAGGTGCGACGGCTCGTGCAGCGCATCGACGACGAACACGGCCGCCTTGACGTCCTCGTCAACGACATCTGGGGCGGCGAGAAGCTCATCGAGTGGGAGACCCCGCTGTGGGAGCACGACCTCACCGGCGGGCTGCGGATGGTGCACCTCTCGATCGACACGCACCTGATCACCAGCCACTTCGCGCTGCCGCTGCTGATCCGGAACCCGGGCGGGCTCGTCGTCGAAATGACCGACGGTACCGCCGAGTACAACGCGAAGAACTTTCGGCTCTCGGTGTTCTACGACCTCGTCAAGTCCTCGATGCTCCGGCTTGCGTTCTCCCAGGCGAAGGAACTTGCGCCGCACGGGTGCACGGCCGTCGCGCTGACGCCGGGGTGGATGCGGTCGGAGATGATGCTCGAACACTTCGGGGTCACGGAGGAGAACTGGCGCGACGCCGCCGTGCCGCATTTCGTCGCGATCTCGGAGTCGCCGCGGTTCGTCGGGCGGGCCGTTGCGGCCCTGGCCGCGGATCCGGACGTGCATCGCCGCAACGGCGGGTCGTTTTCGTCGGGCGGTCTGGCGCGCGAGTACGGCTTCACCGACGTCGACGGGTCACAGCCCGACTGCTGGCGGTACATGGTGGATGTTCAAGATCGCGGTCTGCCGGCGGATGCGACCGGGTATCGGTGATTGCGACACGCCGACGCAGCGATTACCGCTCGCCCCCAACGTATTCCACACAATCAAGACGAATCAATTGACGCGTCCGCGGCGCGGTGCCACGATGTGTCATCCCCTCGCACCCGCGAGGGCCACAATTGAAGAAGGCCCGCCAGGAGCGGCAACTCCCGACGGGCCGGATGTCCGACTATTAGGGAGTCGAACGTGGGTAAGAATACCCTCGTCGGAGGCGTGCGCCGCGCGCCGCGCCCGACGAGCAACTACACCGTCGTCCGCAACGAGACGATCGGCAACAAGGACCTCTCCTTCCGCGCCCGCGCGGTCTTGATCTGGCTGCTTTCGAAGCCGGCTGACTGGCGCATCCGCTCCGACGCGATCGCCGCGGAATCACCGACCGAAGGCCGTGACGCCATCCGGTCCGCGATGCGGGAACTGGCTGCGCACGGCCACCTCGTCACCGAGCGTCGCCAGAACGAACACGGCCAATGGATCACTGTCCAGACGGTCTACGAAGTACCGGTCCGTCCCCAGCCGGGGCCTGGAAATCCGAACCCCGGCGAGCCGGACACCGGAGAACCCGGCGCTGAACAAAGAACTGAGGACCAAGAGACTGAAACAAACCCCTCACCGGCCGCCGAACCCACGGCACCGCCCCCACGGCAACAAGGGGTGGGCAGCATCCCGGAGAAGAAGCAGATCGGCGAGCTGGCGACCGCATGCCGCGCCGCCGGTCTGCCGGCGACGTTCGACTATCTGCCCGCCGCCGCGCGCTCCCAGATCGTCGCGCTGATCGACTCCCACGGAATACCGCGCCTGGTCGCAGCGGCACGGTCGGCGCACCGCCCGGGCAATCCGACGCGCTTCGCACACGCATGGATCCCGCTGTGGCAATCGCTGCCCCTACCCCGCTCTCCCCTGCCGCCCCGATGCGGCCGGTGCGACGAGTACGGCTGGCTACCCGACGACGACCGCGGCCGCGCCGTGCGCTGTCCGTGCCGTCGCTTCGACGCACCCGACCGCCCAGTCGCTGCGTGAGCACCCGTCCGTTGCGAACAGGTAGCATCGGCGAGAACTGTGCCATGACCACCGAATCGAGGTCGGACGCCCATGTCCCGTAAGCGCTCCGGGTCGAGTCGCGGATCCTCACCTCGTAAGCCACTTCCCGACAATGTCGTGTCGTTGGCCGAGCGCCGGCGCCGGACGGACACACCGATCGAGCAGTACCGCACACTGGCGCCGGAGTTCGCCGCATGGTTGATGGGGAACGCTGGGTGCCCCGCGAATCAGGCGGAGGACTTCGTTGCCAGCGTCGGGCACGCGATCGACGCGCTCTCGCGTGCGGATTCCGGGTTTGCGACCACGGCGTGGCGGAGCCGCGACGTGGACCACCTTCTCGAGCGGGTGCTGACGAGTGAACTGGTCGAGGACGACGACGAGACGCGGGCGCACATCGCCGGGGATGCCGCCGTGTTCTTGCAGTTCCTCTCGGCGACAAACCGGTGGACCGGCCAGGACGAAGACCTCGGGTACGGTCTGTCCACGCTCACGTCGTACATCGAATCGAAGCTCGCGTCCCTCCCACCCGTCGAGGTCGAAGAGCCGCCGGTCGATCCCGAGGCCGAGCGTGCCGCCTTGACGGTCGTGCCGGTCGTCGCACGGCTGGACGCCCTGCTCGGCTGGATCGGCGAACGCCGGCCTGTGACCGCGACCGGAGCGCTGAAGCGTGCCCTGGTCATGGAGGCCTTCGACGCTGTCGGCGGCAAGCGCGAGGATCTGGCACCGCGCAAGGTCCAGTCGATGTGGGATCTTTCCGTGCTGGCACAGACCTGGGTCGTTGCAGCCATGCTGGACCTGATCTCGATCGGAAAGACCGTCGTCAAGCCCGGTCCTGCCGCGCCGGTGTGGCGGGATCCGGACCGTAATCCCGGCGAGTACCTCACCCTGTGCCGGGACGCGGTGACGCATTCCCTCATCGTGGCCCTCGGCCGGCGCGGCGAGGGGCGCCTCGAGGCGTTCCATTCCGCCCTGGACGAGGCGACCGCCGCCGTCCTGTCCGCCGGTCTCGGTGAGCACCCGCTGCCGTCCGACCCCGAGGAACGTCTGCGCGCGTTGCCCGTGCTGTTCCCCGGCATGCCGGTGGGACCGAGCGTTCTCGGCAGCATGCGCGTCGACCGCCTCGAGGAATTCGTCGCCGACGGCATCCTCGAGGACGCTGACGGCTACCGCGTACCGACACCGCTCAGACCTGCCGTGCGGGCCGCCGTGCGCATCCTCCTCGGCGACGCGATACCCGTCGCCATCCACCCGCCCGCGCGGTGCACCCTGCGAATCACGTTGCGCGACAGCGAGCCTGCGGTGTGGCGACGGGTGGTGGTCGACAATTCCCTGAGTCTGCTGCATCTGCACTTCGTCATCCAGAGCTGCTTCGCCTGGGAGGACTACCACCTCCACCAGTTCACCGAGGGCGAGCCGTTCACCGGTGGTTGCGTATACGTGCCCGACGATCAGCTCGACGACGAGCTCGCGAACGGTCAGGACGAGGTCGTCGACGAGGGAATGGTGACCATCGGGACGGCACTGCCCGAGGTCGGGGCATCGCTGACGTACCTGTACGACTACGGCGACGGGTGGACGCACGACATCGTCGTCGAGTCCGTCGCCGAATTCGACGCCGAAGCTCCGCGCGCTGCCTGCGTCGACGGGCACGGTCTGGCGCCGGCCGAGGACTCCGGCGGCACGTGGGGCTGGTCGGACATGCTGGCGGCAGCCGACGACCCGAGCCACGAACGCCACGACGAGGTGCGGCAGTGGTTGGGACTGCGGCCGGGTGAGCGCGTCGACTCGGAGTGGTTCGAGGCGGACGAGGTCAACGACCAGTTGCGCTCACTGTTCGGATAGCGCTGCGGTCAAACGGTTTGCGCGAATCTCGCATCGAGCGAGCAATCCTTCTCCCCTGTCGGTCGTAGACCTTCGGCAGCCGTGGGTGGCGACACGAAAACCTGAGTACGGTGCCACCCGAGGTACGCCGTGTCGGGCCGATCCGCACCCGCCGGAAGAATCAACCGGTCCGCCGGCGGCGGCTTGCCGAAGGCACGACGCAATGGTTCGTCACTCGGCAGTGCGCGTTCCAGGTCGGTTGCGTACGTGATCGAGAGGTCCTCGGACACGGTGAGGAGGCCCGTGTCGAATGCGACATCGTGTGTGGGGCAGGCCGTCAGTCCGTTCAGGTGGTCGAGGCGTTCCTTGTTGGCGCTCTCTCGCCACGGCTTGATATGGCTCGCAGGGAGCAGTCGCGGCCGGCGACGTCCTCCGATTACGTTCCCCATGCCGCAGAACACGCGCCGGTTGCCGTGGTTGGTCAGCACTGCCTTGGCGAATCGGTGCTGACCGATACGAACGGTCGAGGTGAGCAAACGCTGCGTGATCTCGATCGGTACATCCTGCCGCTCACGCGCCCACTTCTCGACAACCCCCTCGAGTTCTCGCTCGACGGCGGCCGCTTGTAGAGGCTGGCAAGGTGCTGGACTGGAAAGCTGGCTCGATGCGCGCTGCTGCCGGACCGACTGTGGTCGACGAGCACGAGGCACACAGCGACAGGACGACCTCGTTCTGGACGAAGTTCACCTGCCGCTGTCCTCGACCTGTTCGGCCAGGTCGAGGACCGGGACCAGCCCGGCCGCGGACACGAGATTGTGTTCGTCGAACACCGCGGACCCAGCCGTGAAGGTGTCCGATGATTGCACTGAAAGCGCCTCTACGTATACGGGTAGTCGTGACATCGAGAATCTCGATTCTCTCACTACGGGAAGCGCTTTCGTCGTTCACACGCCGTCACGGCCGGCGCGGTCTCCACGGATCCGGCCTCAGTGATACCGAGAAGCAGGAGCAGGGTCACCACATCGAACGGATTACGCCTCACCCCTCCGGGTGAGCCTTCAGTTCAACTAAAGCCCACCATAGCGATTCGACATTGTCATGAACACGGGCCGCTTCTAATGTGATGTAGGTAATGGTCAAGCGAAGGATGTGACATGCAAATAGTCACTCTTCCGGCACCCTGCGGGAACGCCTCGTGCGACGTGGACTGCGACAGCAAGACACGTTCCGCCTCGCTTGACCCGCCCGTTCGCAACTGCCGATCGGGCGCCGTTCGATCCGCCTCGCGGTGAACCGAAAGAACGCTCATGACTTCCATCGAGATACTGCCACTGATCGCATTGGTGGCGATGTTCGTGATCGCCACCTTCTTCCCCATCAACATCGGCATATTGGGGTTCATCGGCGCGTTCGTCGTGGGGGCGTTCCTCCTCGGCTACGACGACAAGGAGATCCTCGCCGAGTTCCCCAGTTCGATCGTGCTGACGATCATCGGCGTCACCTACTTCTTCGGCATGGCGAAGAAGAACGGGACCATCGACCTCCTCGTCAACACCTGCATACGCAGCGTCCGCGGACGAGTGACGATCGTTCCCTGGGTGTTCTTCTTCTGCGCCTCGGTACTCACGGCCTTGGGCACGTTCAGCCCGGCGGCCGTCGCCTTGATCACGCCGGCGGCGATGTCGTTCGCCGCTCGCACCCGGATGAGCCCGCTGGTGATGGGCATCATGACCATCAACGGCGCACACGCCGGAGCATTCTCGCCGATCTCGGTCTCGGGCGTCCTCGTCCGTGACATCGTCGAATCGAGTGGGTTGACGATCGCCCCGTGGACCCTGTTCTTCGCCAGCTACGGCATCAACCTGCTGCTCTCGGTCCTGACCGTGATCGGCTACGCCGTTCTCGCCCGGATGCGGAACCTCGAATTCACCGCCACCGGCTCGAGTGACGAGTTCGACTCCGACGGCGGCGGGCGTCCTCACCGCACTCCCGTCGAGGGACCCGGCGCGGCCCCGTCCGGCAGCTCGGCCGGGGGAACCGGCACCCAGGTACTCATCCGGACCCCGCGCACCGAGATCGTCACCGAACCCGCACGACAGCCGGTCACCGCCGTCCAGAAGCTCACCCTCGTCCTGATCGCCGCGGTGCTGGTGCTGGTGCTGGTGCTGCACATGCCGATCAGCTTCGTCGCCATCGCCGCCGGTGCGATCCTCGCCTTCACCGACCTGTCCAAGCAGAGTGAGGCCATCGCCGGTATCAGCTGGTCCACGGTGCTGCTCGTGGCGGGCATGGTCACCTATGTCTCCCTCATGGAGGAGATCGGCACGCTCGACCATCTCGCGGAGATGGCGATCACCATCGGCGCCCCACTGCTGGTCGCCGTCGTGCTCTGCTACGTCATCGGCGTCACCTCGGCGTTCGCCTCGTCGACCGCACTGCTCACCGCTGTCATCCCGCTCGCGCTTCCGCTGCTGCAGACCGGAGCCCTCCCGGTCGTCGGCGTCGTGGCAGCCCTCGCCATCTCGGCCACCGTGGTCGACGTATCCCCGTTCTCGACCAACGGCGCGCTCGTCCTCGCCAACGCCCAGAACATCGAACGCCCCCGGTTCTACCGCCAGCTGCTGCTGAACGCGGGCATCGTGGTCGCGATCGCGCCGATGCTGTGCTGGCTGCTGCTGGTGGCCATCCCGGCCCTGGCCTGACGCGTCGACGCCACCCCCTGAGGGTTTAGCTCGAGTTAACCCTCATCGAGAAATCCGCCATTGTTCTCCACCCTGATCTCGGTCAGGGTGGGTAGTGGGACACCGCTGGCACCTACGCTCCCTATCCGATCGGAGCCTCCAGCGGTGCCTCACACACTCTTCCAACCCGAAAGGTGGGCCGACCGTGTTCACACTCCGTGGAACCTGGATGCGGGGAGGCACCAGCAAGTGCTGGCTGTTCAACGCCGTGGACGTCGATCCCCTCATCCCCCAGGCAGGGGGGCTGGATGCCATCTTGACCTCCGCGTTCGGCTCCGGCGACCCGCGCCAGCTCGATGGTGTCGGCGGCGGCAGCTCGACCACGTCGAAGGCGGCGATCGTGCGCCGCTCCAGCGAGTCCGGCATCGACGTCGACTACCTGTTCGCCCAGGTCGCGATCGGTGACCGGCAGGTCGAATGGGGCAGCAACTGCGGAAACTGCGCCACCGCGATCGGACTGTATGCGCTGCAATCCGGCTTCGTTCCGGTCGACTCCGCGGTGACGACCGTGCGAATGCGCAACCAGAACACCGGCGCAATCCTCACTGCCGAGATCGCGACCCCGGGCGGAATGATCCCCACCGAGGGTGACGCGGCCGTGCCAGGCACCAGCGCGCTGGGCGTCCCGGTTGGCCTCACCTTCGCCGGTCTCGCTGCCGATACAGCCACACTGCTGCCCACCGGCTCAGCCGCCGAACAGATTTCGATCGAGAACCACACGTACCGCGCCACGATGGTCGCCGCTGGCGCTCCGGCGGCGTTGTTCGACGCCGCCGACCTCGGACTGACCGGCGCAGAAGACAATCGGACCATCGCCGAACACCTGCCGCTGCTTCTCCGACTGCGACGGGAATCATCGTTGCGGATGGGACTGAGCAAACCGGGAGACCCGATCACACACGCGATCCCCAAGGTCGGCGTCGTCGGCCCGCCGGTGGACTACCGCACCAGCGCGGGCGTCGACATCGACGAAGACGACTACGACATCTCCGTCCGGATGCTGTCGATGCTTGCCCCGCACCCCGCAATCGGACTGACGTCCGCTGTCGCCGTCGCCGCGGCGTCCACCGTGACCGGTGGCGTCGTCACCCACAACACACGGGTCCGGTGGCCCGGATCGCTACGGATAGGGACGCCCGCCGGGGTCCTCGACGTCGACCTCACCACCTCGCCCGACGGTATCCTCGAATCGGTCACCTTGCACCGGGCGGCCCGTCGCATCGCAGTGGCGGAACTCTTCGTCACCGGCCCGGCGCCCACACTGGTCGGGTTGGCACGGTGAAGGTCCGAATGCCCGAGAACGCCACGATCGCACCCCGGACAATCGACGCGCGGATCGCCCGCTCCTGGCTGCTGGTCAACGGCGGCCGGACCGACCTGTTCGACCAGGCCGAACGTTCATGCGCCGATCAGATCGTCCTCGACATCGAGGACGCAGTCGATCCGCAACGGAAGTCCTCAGCACGCGAGGACGTTGCCGCCTGGCTCGAACACTCCTCGGCCTGGGTCCGGATCAACGACCGATCCTCGAAGTACTGGAGCGACGACGTCGATCGACTCGCCGGCCTTCCCGGACTGGCGGGCGTAATGCTCGCGAAAGTCGAAGCGGCCGAACATATCACCGAAACCTTCGACCGACTCGGCGGAGGCACCCCAGTTCTTGCCCTGGTCGAATCCGCCCTCGGCATCGAGCAGGCCGGCGCTATCGCCCGCGCCCGCGGCGTGTTCAGGCTCGCCTTCGGCAGCGGCGACTATCGCCGGGACACCGGCACGAGCGCCGACGACCTCGCCATGGCGTACCCTCGCTCCCGACTGGTGGTCGCCAGCCGGGTCGGCCGGCTGCCCGGACCGATCGACGGCCCCACCGTCAGCAACGGCCACACCGTGTTGCGCGAACAGTCCGCAGTGACCGTCTCCCTCGGCCTTACCGGAAAGCTGTGCCTGGACACCGATCAGCTGCAGGTGATCAACGAGGCCATCAGCCCTACACCGTCGGATGTCACCTGGGCGCGGCAGTTCCTGGCCGATTTCGAAGCCCGCGGCCGCATCATCCGCGACGGCAGCGACCTACCCCGCCTCGGGCGGGCCGAGCAGATCACCCGCCTCGCCGACGCGTTCGGCATCCGCCGGAACTGACAGGCATCCTTCCGGGGGGGTCGGGCCCCTATCCGGCCTCGAATCCCTCCTGCAGTAGGCGGGCGGCGGCAGTGCACACCGCGATTCCTTCCTGCGCGGCCGGGCTCAGCCGCCGCTCGGTCAGATGCGCGACCAGGATGCGCCGCTGCGGCGGGCGGGTCGCGAGGGGAATCGACCGGACGTCGGGCCGGAGGTTGAGCACGGCCAGGCGCGGCGCGATGGCCACACCGAGCTCGACGGCCACCATCGCCTGTACTTCACCGTAGTCATGCGCGAACACGCTCGTCCGAGGCATGAAACCACCTTGTTGACAGAGCTTTTCGAGTGTCTGGGCAACCGGGTGATCGTCGGCGCGCACCACCCACGACTCGTCGCGCAGTTCGGTGATCCGGATCGAGTCGCGGTCGGCCAGACGGTGCCGTTCCGACACCAGCAACACGGTCGGATCGTTCATCAGGTGGTGGTAGGTCAACGTGGGGTCGTCGATCCGGTTCCATTCGTAGTCCCACAGCAACGACAATTCGGTCTCCCGCCGGCGCAGGGCGTCGACCAGTTGCGCGAACCGGCCGCTGAGCACCTTCAGATCGACGCCCGGGTGCCGCGTCTTGAACTCCTTGACCACCAGCGGCAGCAGTGACGATCCGGCCGTGGGAAAGGTGCCGATCGCCAGCACACCGGCCCGCAGCCCCTTGATCTCCGCGAGTTCGGCCTCGGCGGCCTCCAGCTCGACCAGGATACGTTCGGTGTGCCGAACCACCGAGCTTCCGGCCTCGGTCAGCACGATGCCTCGCGCGTGCCGTTCCAGAAGCGGCTGTCCCGCCTCCTTCTCCAGCTTCGCGATCTGTTGGGACACAGCCGAAGTGGTATACCCGAGCGCGGACGCCGCCGCGGTGATCGACCCGTGCGCGGCGACCGTGCGCAGTGTGAACATCCTGGCCGTATCCAGCACGCGCCACCCCTGACTTTAGACAAAGTTAACTGCTGTCGATATGCCCGTGATTGTAGTTGAACCGGAGGGATGGCAATCTCGAGGTGGCGGCCCCGGCGCCACGGACTTTTCGGTCGCGCCATGACCCTGCCGGCATCACCCGTCGGTCCGCGCTCGTGCACCCCGGCCGCTGTCGAGCGCCGCACCTGTATCGACCTTCCCCACCATCCGAGGACAGCTTATGACTGCACACCCGAGCGACAGTTACTCGACCCACGACCACCCTGGCACGAGCACAGCCGACAGCCCTCCTCCGACACGTGGCCCGTTGCACGGCCTCCGCGTCCTCGACATCAGTACCGTCTACGCCGCACCGATCACCGCCATGCTCCTCGGTGATTTCGGCGCGGACGTAATCAAGATCGAGCACCCCTCGGGCGATCCCGCCCGCTCACACGGAGCCCGGAAGGACGGCCACGGACTGTGGTGGAAGGTCATCGCCCGTAACAAGAAGTGCATCACTCTCGATCTCAGCACCGACGAAGGCCAGCAGATACTCCGCGACCTCGTGATCGATGCCGACGTGCTGGTGGAGAACTTCCGCCCCGGCGTACTCGAGAAGTGGGGGCTGGGTCCGGACCGACTCCATGCCGTCAATCCGGGACTGGTCCTGCTCCGCGTCACCGGGTTCGGCCAATCCGGACCCTACGCCGAGCGCCGCGCATTCGGCACCCTGGCCGAGGCGATGAGTGGCTTTGCCCACCAAACCGGGACGGAGGACGGCCCACCGACGCTGCCGCCCTTCGGACTCGCCGACGGCGTTGCCGGACTTGCCGGCGCATTCGGCGTGGTGACCGCACTCCTCCACCGCAACGGCTCGGCCGGCCGCGGACAGGTCATCGACATGTCACTACTCGAACCACTCCTGGGAATTCTCGGCCCCGGGCCCACCGCCTACGACCAACTCGGCACCATCGCCGGCCGCAACGGCAACCGCTCCCCCAATAACGCCCCACGCAACACCTACCTCACCAAGGACGGCCGGTGGGTTGCCGTCTCCGCGAGCGCCACCTCTGTCGCCGCGCGGGTCATGCGCCTGGTCGGCCGACCTGACATCGTCGAGCAGTCCTGGTTCGACTCTGCCGGCGAACGCAGCCGCAACGGCGAACTGCTCGACGACGCGGTTGCGAAGTGGATCGCAGACAGACCCCTGCACGAGGTCACGGCCGAGTTCGAACGGGTCGGCGCCGCGCTCGCACCCATCTACGACGTCGCGCAACTCATGAGTGATCCGCAGGTCCTCGCCCGTGACTGCATCACGACCGTCGACGACGAAGACCTCGGCCCGATCAAGATGCAGAACGTCATGCTTCGCATGCTCGGGACTCCGGGCGCGATCAAGTTCCCCGGCCGCCGCCTCGGGCAGGACAACCAGGAGTTCTACCGGGACACCCTCGGCATCGACCAGGAACGAATGACCGAACTCACCGAGAAGGGCGTCCTTTGATGAACCGCAGCTACCTCTTCGCGCCTGGCCACAACCTGAATCTGCTCGGAAAGGTGTTCCACGCCGGCGCCGACGCCGTCATCCTCGATCTCGAGGACGCGGTGCCGCCCTCCGAGAAGCGGACCGCCAGGGCAAACGTCGCATCCGTCGTCACCACCAGGACCGCATGGGTGCGAATCAACGCCCCCGGAACCGGACTCGCCGCCGCTGATCTGCATGCCGTCGCTGCATCGGCACACGGCATCCGCATCCCCAAGGTCGAAACACTCGACGACGTTCACTGGGTCGCAGCCCGGGCCCCGGAAAAACCCCTGATCTGCGCCATCGAAACCGCGAAAGGGGTCGCCAATGCCTTCGATATCGCCGGTCACCCGGCGGTAACGCATCTCGCACTCGGCGGTATCGACCTGCAGAAGGACCTCGGCACGGGAGACGGGAACATACCGATGCAGTACGTGCGATCCCACCTCGTCGTCGCCGCGCGCGCCGCCGGCATCGCCCCACCGATCGACAGCGTCTACCCCCACCTCGATGACAATGACGGACTCATCCAGCAGGCCGCCCACAGTCGCAGCCTCGGCCTGTTCGGCAAGTCCGCAATTCACCCCGCTCAGCTGACGGCCATCCATGCCACCTTCACTTCGGGACAGGACGACATCGACTGGGCCCGCGAAGTGGTCGACGCATTCGAGAAGGCCGGCGGAGCGGCGGTCCGGCTACCCGGAGGTGAATTCGTGGATCTCCCCGTCGCAGAGCGGGCACAAAAGATCTTGGACGCCGCGCGAACGTGATGCCGTCATGCTCCGCACCGTGTAGTGCACGAACGCGTGCCGCCTGCCATGAGCGGATGCTTCGGCCGACGCGTCGAACTTCCCGACCGTCTCGCGCACGAAGCCTGGGCCTCGATGTCCAAGGTGACGCCGGTCTGGGCGTACAGGTGGACCTCACGCTGTCGTGGGATTGCTCGGCTCCGCCTCGACGCTGTGCATGGTGCTGGTCAGGGCGGTGCTCGACGGGGCCGTCACGCTCGGCATCGTCATCGCCATGCGGCGAAAGGATCGAACTTCAGCGGTCTGGGATTCTTCGGTTACTGCGTCGCCGTCGCAATCGGTACCGGCGCGCTGTTGTTCGCGATCTGACCCGTCATCGTGGCTTATCCACGGAGGTTCGATGCTCCCCGCGCACATCTGTGCATCCGCTTTGAGCTCGACGCCGCCGGCACTGCGGACTGATCGCACTGATTCTCGCCGTGGTGGGCGACCGGGGAGCGCCGACCTTCGACAAGCACTCCGCCTGGATGCTCGCCTCCGGCCTGACCGCACACACTCTCGCAGAAGCAGGCCTGACACTGGCGCTGTGAGACACCGACCCCGCCGACGAGAACCGAACCGTCCCGACCGAATCGCACGCGAGCTCGGTCGGGGCGCAGGCGTCTCAACCCCCCATTCTCGAAAGAGAATCCCGCGTGACCTGCAAACGAATGCGTTACAGTTCCCGGGCCAACTGATACCGGGGGGATTCATGGCAGAGAGACTTCGTTTGGAACCGCGGACGATCGAGGAGATCGTCGCCATCTGCGACACCATGCTCGAGACGCTCCGCGAAGCGGCACGGCACGCAAGCGACTTGGCCGATGCACCGAGCTTCGGGGGCTTCAAGTCGGCCGAAGACCTCCGCACCGGCTTCGTACGCAAAGCCCGCGGGACACCCGAATCGCTTTTCGAACGCCTCCAACAATTCGCAGCGGTACTCGAGAATATGCGAGAGACGTTCGCGTCAGGCGGCGAGGGATTCTTGGCTACGGAACACGACTGGAGCGCCGTCCTCAACGCGTCGGGTCAGGGTGGGCGGTGACCGCATTTCGCAGCGCCGCCGCGGCAGGTGCACTTCTGGCCCTCGCTTCGCTGATCGGCTGCGCCGACTCTACCGCCACCACGGACACCGCGAGCAAGACACCGAGCACACCGGCCACCACGACTCGCGTGCCGCGACTGGTGGACGAGTCCGACCGCCCCTTGGTCGCCTTCGACCCGTGCCTCGACATTCCCGACGACGTGCTCATTTCCGCCGGCTACGACCCGAGATCCGAAAACAACGCGGACTTCGCGGCGACCCACTACACGATGCTCGGCTGCTCCTACGACGGCACGGTGAAGCGTCCCGGGGTGGCGGCCTACGGGCTGACCGTGAGGTCGGCCAACTTCGACTGGGCGATAGAACTGCAAAAGACCGCAGACAACGGCGACAACGTTGTCCCCACCGAGATTGCCGGCCGGCGCGCAATACTCAAGACCAACACGTCCTATCCCGAGAGTTGCCATATGAGCGTCGAAACCTCCTATGGAGTGATGCTTTTCGGCCAGGTGGTGTTCGGTTCCGAAGTCGAGTACTTGCCCGAGTCACAGTGGTGCGTGGGCCTCGCGCACACCGCCGAGCGCATCGTCACCGTCCTCGACGACGTCGAGTCGCGCACCCGCTGACCCAGCATCCTGTCTGCATTCGAGCCCGGTAGCCGACCTCGAACCCGCCCAGGTTCGCCGGCCCACGCCCGCGACGCTGTCGCCCCCATGTGTCAGCATGGTCGAACCCGACACCGGAGGGAGCGTCGTGTCCACCGCCGACCTGCACCGTCTGGCGCGTCTGCGTCAGGAGCACCCGGCGTGGGCGCTGCTGCGGTCGGACAATGCGGCCGCGGTGCTGGAGCTGCTGGGCCGGCACTTCGACCGCGGCACGCGACGGCTGCCGGCCCCGGAGCTGTTCGCCCGCCTCGATGCGGACCTGCAGGAACTGCGCGACGAGGGCTTCGAGCTGCCGCGCACCGGTCAGGCCTATTGTGCGGACTGGGTGCGCGCGGGTTACCTGCTGCGCCGCGCGAGCGCCGACGCCCGCGAGGAGACCCTCGAACCGACCGAGGCGACGTTCGCCGCGCTCACGTTCGCCGCGGGCCTGACGACCGCCACGAGCTCGGTCACCGAGTCGCGGCTGACCACCCTGTCGAGCCAGCTCCAGGCGCTGGCGCGGGACTCGGACCCTCGCAGCGAGAGCCGCCTGGCGGCGTTGCGGGCCGAGCGCGACGAGCTGGACCGGCAGATCGCCGCCGTCGAGTCCGGGGATTTTCCCGTGTTGGACGGGAACCGCGCGGTGGAACGGTCCGCGGAGATCCTGGCGTTGGCCGGGGAGATCCCGGGTGACTTCGCGCGGGTGCGCGCCGAGTTGGAGGCGCTCAACCGGGAACTGCGGGCCCGGATCCTCGACGACGAGGGCGACCGCGGCGACACTCTCGGCGAGGTGTTCCGCGGGGTCGATCTGATCGGCAGCTCCGACGCCGGCCGCAGCTTCGCCGGCTTCTACGACATGATCATCGACCCGGAGCGGTCGTCGCAGCTCGACGACTGGATCGAGGCGGTGCTGCAACGCCCGTTCGCGCAGCAGCTCACCACCGAGCAACGCAACCGGTTCCGCACCCTGCTCACCGAGATGGAGGACGCCGGCGGCGAGGTCCACGCGACGATGACGTCGCTGTCGCGTTCGCTGCGCCACTTCGTGCAGTCCCGCCACTACGAGGAGCACCGGCGTCTGCAGCGGCTGTTGCGCTCGGCCCAGCAGCAGGCCCTGCAGGTGGCGCAGCGCCGCAAACCATACGACCTGCTGGACCTCGAGCTGGTGCGGGTCGGCATGGGCATCGACTCCGTGGCGGCGCTGCGGCTGCACAACCCGGCCGACGACCTGGTGGCCGAGCCGGTGGTGACGCAGCCGGTCGGCGAGGTGGATCTGGAGGAGCTGCGCCGCATCGTCCGCGAATCTGAGATCGACATGGACGAGCTGGCCGGCAACGTCGCCGCCACGCTACGTTCCCGCGGCAGCGCCACGATCGGCGACGTGCTGCGCGATCATCCCGCCACGCAGGGACTGGCCAGCGCGGTGGGTCTGCTGGTGCTCGCCGCGGAGCACGGTCACCGCGTCGACGGCACCGAGGAGATCGCGTGGACGTCCCCGTCGGGCGCGACCCGCGTCGCGACGGTGCGGCGGCACCTGTTCGACCCGACCGACACCGAGTTCACCGCCCGCATCACCGAGGACGCGTCATGACCGAATCGACCACACGCACCGGCCTGTACCCGGGTGACACCGGCGAACTCGATCTCGACACCCGGCGCGCGCTGGTGCAGTTGCTCAAAGGACCGCTCGTCACCGCCGACAAGCACCCGGAGGTGTGGCGGACGGTGATCCGCGACGAGCGGGTGCTGCGGTCCCGGCTCGCGGACGTGTTTCTCGATCTCGTCGTCGACGAGGACGATGAGCTCGCGTTCACCCGCCCCGCCGACACGGGCGACCACAAGGCCCCGACGGTGCTGCGCACCGAGCGGCTCACGTTCATGGACACCGTGATGCTGCTGGCGTTGCGGCACCGGCTGCTGCGCGCCCAGCCGGGCGAGCGGGTGATCGTCGACTTCGACGAGGTGGCCGGGCAGCTGGAGATGTACCGCGCGGCGACGAGCACCGATCCGGCCGGCTTCCGCAAACGGGTCAACGCGTCGTGGGAGAAGTTGAAGAAGTACACGCTGCTGGCGTCGACGTCCACGGAGGGCCGGATGGAGGTCTCTCCGGTGTTGCGGCAGTTGTTCGACGCCGATCAGGTCGCCGCCGTCGAGGCCGTTTTCCGGCGCATCGTCGAGGAGGACGCGCCGTGAGCGCCGCCCCCATCCACCCCGGCCAGTTCCGGCTCGCGCGGGTGCAGGTGGTCAACTGGGGCACCCTGCACGGGCATCACGACATTCCCGTGGCCCGCAAGGGTTTTCTCATCACGGGCGCGTCCGGCTCGGGCAAGTCGACGCTCATCGACGCGATCTCGACGGTGCTCATGCCGGGTGGCAGCGTGCGGTTCAACGCGGCCGCGCAGGAGTCGGCGGCCGGGTCGGGCCGCAACTTCGTCAGCTACATCCGCGGGGCGTGGCGGCGCGAGGCCGACGCCGACACCGACGCGCTCACCGCCTCGTATCTGCGCACCGGCGCCACGTGGAGCGCGGTCGCACTGACGTACAACGCCGCCGACGGCGCGGCCCCGGTGACCCTGGTCAAGCTCATGCACCTGCGCCGGGGCGCCAACGCCAACAACGAGATCTCGCACCTGCACCTGATCCTCGACACCGACGTGGAGCTGACCGACCTCGAACCGTTCGTCACGCGGGGAATCGACACCCGGGGCATCCGCAAGCGCTGGCCTGATGCGGTCGTGAACCCCAGCTACGCGCCGTTCGCCCGCGCGTTCCGGTCCAAGCTCGGCATCTCGTCGGAGGCCGCGCAGCGGCTGCTGCACCGCACGCTGTCCGCGAAGAGCCTGAACAGCCTCGACCAGCTGTTGCGCGACTACATGCTCGACGAGCCGCCGACGTTCGCGATGGCCGAGCGGGCCACCACGCAGTTCCGCGAGCTGCGCGAGGCGCATCGCGTCGTCGTCGACGCCCGTCGTCAGGTCGAGACGCTCGAGCCGCTCGTCGCGCTGGCCGACACCCGTCGCAGCGGCCTGCAGTCACAGCGCGACCTGCAGGACGAGACCGATCACCTCGACGCGGTGCACGCCCGGATGACGGTGGACCTGCTCAGCGACAGGCTCGACGAGACGCGGGCGCAGACCGGTCTGTTGCAGGCCGCCGCGGACAAGACCGCCGACGAGGCCGACCGCGCCGGCGAACGCACCCTCGATCTGCGGGTGCGCGCCGAGAGCGCCGGCGACGGCCGGCTCGCGACCCTCCGCGTGCACAAGGAGACCGCCGAGACCGCGCTCGAACGAATTACCCAGCAACGCAAACGGTTCGACATCGCCCTCGCGCACTGGGAGGCGGAGACACCGGCCACCGCGGACGACTTCGCGCATCTGCAGGCCCAGCTCGAGAGGGAACTGCGCGAGCTCGACGCGACCGCCGACACGCGCAGGGCCGAGCTGTACGAGGTGGCCGGCGCGCTCGCCGAGCGCCGGAAGACGATCCGCGAACTGATCGCCGACCGGGAGGTCCTGGCCCGGCGCCGCTCGAACCTCGATCCCGACCTGCTGCGCGCCCGGGAACTGGTGTGCTCGGCGGCCGGACTCGGTGAGGACGCCCTGCACTTCGCGGGCGAGCTGATCGCGGTGCGCGCCGAGCACGCCGAGTGGACTGGTCCGATCGAGCGTGTCCTGGCCGGGTTCGGGCGCACGCTGCTGGTGCCCGACGAGCTGTATCCGCGGGTGGCCGCCGCCGTCGACGCACACCATCTCGGTGCCCGCCTCGTGTACCGGCGAGTCCGCACGGGCGTCGGTGCGCCGGACGCACCCACCACCGCCGACGGCTCGCTCGTCCGCAAGCTCGAGGTGCGCCCCGGCCCACTCGCCGCGTGGCTGCAGCACCACCTGGCGGACCGCTTCGACTACACGTGCGTCGACACCGCCGACGACCTGCGCCGCGTCCCGCGGGGCGTGACCCAGGCCGGACAGGTCAAGCACGGCGGCGACCGGCACGAGAAGGACGACCGACGACGCATCGACGACCGCAGCCGCTGGGTCCTCGGCTTCGACAACGAGGCCAAGCTCGCCGACCTGCGCCGGCGCATCGGCGACGCCGAGACCGACGTCGACGCGCTGCAACGGCGGCAGGAGGCTCTCGAACGCGCCGAGTCCGCGATCCAGCAGCGCCGGCAGGCCGCCGCGGTGATCCGCGAGTCCGCGTGGGCCGACGTCGACGTCGCGGCGGCGGGGAACGCGGTGGACGCGATCGAGGAGCGGCTGCGCGAGTGGATGCAGGGCAACACCGAATACGCCACGCTCACCGCGGATCTGGCTCGCGCCGAGAGCGAGGAACGCGCCGCCCGGCAGGCGCACACCGCGGCGCTGGCCAAGCTCGAACAGCACCGGGACGAGCTGACCCGGGTGCAGGCGCGGCTCGACGAGGCGCAGGCCCACGCCGGCACGGCGGTGCCCGACCCGATCTTCGCGCGCATCCGGACCCGGTTCGCCGCGGCGGTCCGCCGCGTCACCGTCGACAACATCGACCGGGCCCTGAGCACGGTGGGTCGCGCGATCAACGTGGAGATGCGGTCCGCGCAGCACGACACCGCGGACGCCGAGCGCCGCATCACCGCCATCCTCACCGGCTACCTTGCCGAGTGGGAGGCGCGGCGCGCCGAGATGCGCTCCGAGGCCGAGTACGTCGACGACGCCCTCGCGGTGCTCGCCCGGCTGCGCAGCGACGGCCTGCCCGCCTACGAGGACGAGTTCTTCCGGCTGCTGCGCGAGCAGTCGCACCGCAACATCGGGGAGCTGGCGCGCGCGATCCGTAAGGCTCCGGGTGAGATCCGCTCACGTATCGAGCCGGTGAACGAATCGCTGCGCCGCTCGCCGTTCGACACCGACCGGATCCTGCGCATCGACGTCAAGGACCGGCGCTCCCCCGCCGCGTCGGAGTTCCTGGCGGAGCTGCTGCAGATCACGAGCGGCGCGTGGAAGGAGGAGGACCGGGCCGCGGCGGAGCGGCGGTTCGAACAGATGGCGGCGGTGCTCGAACGGCTCGACTCCGGCGAGCCCGCCGACCTGCGGTGGAAGCGCCTCGTGCTCGACACCCGCCTGCACGTCGGATTCATCGGGGTGGAGGTCGACCCGGAGGGCAACGACGCCAACTATCACGACTCGAGCTCCGGTCTGTCGGGTGGACAGGCGCAGAAGCTGGTGTTCTTCTGCCTCGCGGCGGCGCTGCGCTATCAGCTGGCCGCCGCCGGCGAGGAGCTGCCGCGCTACGGCACCGTGATCCTCGACGAGGCGTTCGACCGCGCCGACCCCGCTTACACGCGACGGGCGCTGGACGTGTTCACCCAGTTCGGGTTCCACATGGTGCTCGCCACCCCGCTCAAGCTGCTGCAGACCCTCGACGACTACATCGACGGCGTGGCCGCAGTGAGCATCCGCGACAAGCGCTACTCGCAGATCGCACTGTTGCCGATCCGCGGGGACGGCACGTGAGCGCACTGTGCGTGCCGCCGTCCGCGGTCGCCGGCAAGGCCCAGGTTGCATACCGCAGCCGCCGCACCCGATGGATCACCGATCCCACTGCGGCCGAATCGGATTCGCTGTCGATCGGGCTGCATCCGCCGTCCGAGCGGCGGGTCGCGCAGGATCCCGACGCCGTCGTCGCGTGGGTGCGTGCCTGGCACGGCTACCCGGGTGCCGGGCGGGTCGAGTGGGAGACGCGGCGCTGGCCGAGCTTCGGCACGCAGGAAGTGCCGATGCGCCTGCTGCTTTCGGGCGCGACCGAGATCGCCGCCGCGGCCGCACGAGCACCCGAGTGGCGCACCCTCACCGAACGGCAGGCGCGGCTGCTCGACGGACTCGGCCCCGGCACCGCGGCGCTCGCGACAGCGATCGCCGCGACGCATGCCCGCTGGCTGGAGCTGGACGAGCCGGACTTCGCGCGGCTCGTCGCGGCGGTGCGCTGGCTGGCCGAGCATCCGTCGTCGGGGCTGTTCGTCCGCCAGCTGCCGGTGCCCGGCGTCGACACCAAATGGGTGTCGCGGCACCGCGGCCTGGTCGAGACGCTGCTCGACGGCGTGCGGGGCGATCGTGACCTGGGGGTGCGGTCGCTGCCGCGGATGTGCGAGGTGGCCGTGTGCGACCGGGCGCTGCTGGCGGGGGCGCCCCGGATCTTCGCGACGTCGCTCGACGAGCTGGCGGCACTGCCGGTGAAGCCGGCCCGCACCCTGATCCTGGAGAACAAGGAGGGCCTGCACGCGCTGCCGGAGCTGCCGGCGACGGTGGCGGTGCACGGCGGCGGCTACGCGGTGCACGAGCTGGCGGACGTGCCGTGGCTCGCCGCCTCCGACGTCGTGTACTGGGGTGACCTGGACACGCACGGTTTCGCGATCCTCGACCGGCTCCGCGGCCGCCTCCCGCACGTGCGCAGCCTGCTCATGGACCGCGGCACCGTCGAGCGGTGGCGCGACCTCGCCGTGCCCGAGGCGTCACCCGCCCCGCACACGCCCGCACACCTGACCGGACCGGAACGCGACGCGCTCGCGGTGGTGCGCACCGAGGGTCTGCGGCTCGAACAGGAACGGATCCCGTGGCCGTACGTCGTCGCCCATCTCGAGGCGCTGTAGGCGCGGGCGCCCCGCAGTAACCCGAATGGATCGGGCCGACCGACGTCGGCTGAGCCTCGACGGGACCGAAGTCCCGAAACTGGACCCCGCACGGGCCGCCGGTTCCGGGGTCGTCGTCCCGCCTGCGCCTTCACGATGTGCCTGAAGTTGCAATAGTGAACTAGAATCAAACTTCTCGTTCCCGGGATCTTTCACGGGAAATCCCTTCACAGGAAAGGAGCACTCCGACGCATACGCCGGCCCCCCACACCGTTCATCTCGTCCCCCTGCCCCACAGCGTCGGGGACGCTCCCCCGCTCGCGTCCGAGCGGCCCCGGCTGCACGGCCACCCGGACATCGTGTGGTTCCGGGATCGCTATGCGATCCCCATCTCGACGACCACGCCGCACGAGGCGATGCTCGAGGATCTGTACTTCGTGCGCCGGGTCCTCGACGACGCCGGCATCGACTATCTGCTGGTCCGCGGCGACGGCGCGCGCCCGGTGCTGGCGGTGGACTGGGCCGACCGCAAGGAGCTGCGCGCCGCGCTGGTCGCCGCGTGCACCGACGAACCGTTCTACTCCAAGACGGTCGGCGCCAAGCGGCGCCGACCGGTGCTCGTCGCCGACGGCCGGCTCTCCCACAGTTCCAAGGATCGGGCGTTCCGCTTGTTCCGGCCGCGAGTCGAGCTGACCAGCGGGCTGCGGTACGGGGCGTCGAACGGGGTGCAGATCGAGCTGTGGTCGCACACCGACGACGAAATCCTCCTGCCGAAGGAGAACGCTCTGACCCGGCGCAGCGTGCCGCGGGAGGAGATCACCCGCACCACCGTCGAGCGCTACGGGCAGACGTGGCCGACGATCGAGGGGATGTTCGCGACCCATCCGGCGGACGTCCCGTTCGAGATCGACCTGGTGTTCTCGTGGGTGGACGGCTCGTCGAAGGAGTGGCAGGCCGAGCGCGCCAAGCGCATGCAGAACTACGTGGTGGGCGAGGGCGACGACTCCCCCGCGCGCTTCCGGCAGATCAACGAGCTGAAGTACGCGCTGCGCTCCGTACACATGTATGCGCCGTGGATCCGGCGGATCTTCGTCGCGACCGACTCGGAGCGACCGGACTGGCTCGCCGACGACGGTCGGGTCACGTTCGTGCGCAGCGAGGAGTTCTTCGCCGACCCGTCGGTGCTGCCCACCCACAATTCGCAGGCCGTCGAGTGCCAGCTGCATCACATCCCGGGTCTGTCCGAGCACTTCCTGTACTCGAACGACGACATGTTCTTCGGCCGCGCGGTGGATCCGCAGATGTTCTTCTCCGCCGGCGGGGTCACGAAGTTCATCGAGGCCGACACCCGGATCGGGTTGGGCCGGAACCACAAGAAGCGCAGCGGTTTCGAGAACGCGGCACGCGTGAATCGCCGGCTGCTCGAGGACCGGTTCGGGGTGACGATCACCCGGCACCTCGAACACACGCCGGTGCCCCTGCGCAAGAGCATCATGGTGGAGATGGAGCGGGAGTTCGCGGAGGAGTTCGCCGCGACGGCGGCGAGCACGTTCCGGGCCGCGGAGAACATCTCGGTGACGAACTCGTTCTACCACTACTACGCGCTGATGACCGGCCGGGCGGTGCAGCAGACGACGGCCCGCATGCGATACGTCGACACGACGATGGTTTCGGGTCTGCGCGAGCTGGACACGCTGCTGGCGACGCGGAAGATGGACTTCTTCTGCCTCAACGACGGCAGCGTGCCCGAGGTCGACCTCGAGCTGCGGACGGCCAAGGTCACGCAGTTCCTGGAGCGGTACTACCCGATCCCGGCGCCGTGGGAGATGGACTACCCGAGGCGGGCGTGACCTGCGCCCTCGGACGCACCGGGCCGCCCCGCTTATCCGCGGGGCGGCCCGGCCGGGTGAACGCGAACTCGGGGACGAAGCCGGACCGGCGTCGACGCTCACCGCCCGTTCGGTGACGAGGCGAGGGCGGGAAACACCCAGCTTCCGTCGAGGACCTCCGCACGCGGGCGATACAGGCGAACGAGATAGTTCCACCCCTCCGTGACGGGAAGGTAATTGGCGCGGTCCGCACCGTCGCCGCCACCGAAACGGACGGTGATCGAGCCGTCGGCGTTCGGCACGCCTGTGAGGTTGTTGATGCTGTAGGCGTGGTGCTCGTTCGGTTCGAAGAAGCCCTCGGCGTTGTAGACCGAGACGGACCAGAAGCCGTCGACGGGCACATCGCCGACGGTCAACTCGTACTCTCCGACCGGCAGTCCCGGATCGACGCCGATGTATACGGCCTCCTCGGTCGGAAGGCCGCCCCAGCCGGCGGCGGTACCGATCAGGTGCCGGACCGGGTCGACCGCGTTCCGGGCACCGAACATCCGATCGAAGCCGGTCAGTCCTCGTGCCAGCGCCAGCAGCGCCTCCCGCGTCGCGTCGAGGCTCGCACGGTCGTAGTCGGGCGCCGCGAACGGCGTCGACGAGCCGACTTCGAGACGGAACCGGTCCTGGAGCGAGACCACGGTGCGGACGTCGTCCGGATCGGAAGGATCGACGAGAATCCGCACCGCGACGGCGACGTACGGTGTCGGGAACTCGTCGGCGGTGAACTTGTGCTCTCCCGGGTCGTGGAGGATCCGATCGACATGGTGGTCCTGGTCGACCACCATCACGGACATGTACCGCCGACCGCCGTCGGGGATGGTGAGTGTCGCTCCCCCCGAGGTGTCGACGATCGCGAGGCTGTACAGGGTGTCGCGGTTCATCCGGATCACCGTCTGCTGCTCGACCGAGGCGGGCTCCCGGTTGTGCCGGAGCACATTGATGCCCCCGGCGTCCCGCTGAAGATCGAGAAACATCCGATCCGTCTCCGCGCGAACGAAGTTGTCCACATTCACCGGAATCGATGTCATGCGCGGCAGCCTAGACGACGAACGCCCCACGCGCTGTCCGATTCGTCCGCCTCCGCGACGGGACCGGGGTTCCCTGCCGGAACTGCCGGGCCGGCCGCGGGGCACGGGGCGGCCCCGTCTCATTCCGGCTCCGACATCCGCGCGCGGCGCGCGAGGGTGGCGGCGACGCCGGCCGCGGCCGCGCGCACCGACGTGGCGTGCCGCTCGGGATGGAAGCGGGCCACGGGACCGGTGACACTGAGGGCCGCGATCGGCCGGTCGTCGGGGTCGAGTACCGGCGCAGCGACGCAGGTGATGCCCATCGCGGATTCCTCGCGTTCGTACGCGACCCCCTCGTCGACGATGCGTTCGAGCTGTGCGCGCAGCAGTCCGGGCCCGGACAGCGTCTTCGGTGTGCGCCGTTCGAGTGGCCCGGCGAGCACCCTCTCGATGATCTCCGGATCGGAGTATGCGAGGAGGGCCTTTCCGATGGCCGTGCAGTGCAGCGGCATTCGGCCACCGAGACGGGACGGGGAGCGGGCCTGCCGGTGTCCCCCGATCTTGGAGATGTAGACCACTTCGGTGCCCTCGAGGATGCCGAGGTGCACCGTCTCGTGCGTCCGCTCGTATAGGTCCTCCATGAACGGGGTTGCGACCTCGATCAGGCTGCGTTCGGTGGACGCCCGCATTCCGAGTTCGAACAGTTGCCCGCTCAGCCGGTAGCCGGCCTGGGTGCGGTCGAGAAGGCGCACCTTGACGAGGTCGGAGACCAACCGGTGCAGGGTGCCCTTGGGGATGCCGGTGCGCCGGCCGAGTTCCGCGAGGCTGAGCCCGTGGTCGTCGACGGTGAACGCATACAGCACGGTGACGACCTTGCCGAGCACGGTGTTCGGGTCGATCTGCATGTCGCTGGGAGTGTGCACCGCATTCACCCTTTCGTCCGGTGACCTGGCGATTCGGGTCACCCGCCACTGTACGTTCCACTGAGTCGAACACTTTCCTGGCCGGATGCCGGCTCGCCCGGCGACAGTGAGCAGGCCAATTCCCTTCGACCTTCCGGGACCGCCATGACCCCCTCCCCAGGAACCGACCACATGCCGGCTCCGCCCTCCGGCGGCGCCGCGACGGACGATCCGGCTGTACACGCGGCCTTCATCCGGATCGACCACGCGGTGCGCACCCACTCACCGTGCCCGCCGGTGCGTGACCTCATCGGCAGCTCCGACATCGAGCGCGCCTACGCGGTCCAGACGAAACTGAACGCGGCACGCACGGCCGCCGGCGCTCGTGTGGTCGGTCGCAAGATCGGGCTCACGTCACCGGCGGTCCAGCGGCAACTCGGCGTGGACCGGCCCGACTTCGGTGTCCTGTTCGACGACATGCAGTACACCGAGGACGAACCCGTGCCCTTCCACCGCCTGCTGCAACCGAAGGTCGAGGCGGAGATCGCCTTCGTGCTCGGGCAGGACCTCGCCGACGGCCCGCTCGACGCCCGGCGTATCCGCGACAGCGTCGACTACGCCGTCGCCGCCCTCGAGATCGTCGACAGCCGGATCGCATTGTGGGACATCACCTTCGGGGACACAGTCGCCGACAATGCCTCGTCCGGGCTGTTCGTCCTCGGCACCCGGCGCCGCGGGCTCGACGAGTTCGAACCGGTCGACACCGAGATGGCGATGCGTGTCGACGGCGCGGCGGTGTCCACCGGGAACGGCGCGGCCTGCCTGGGCGACCCGCTGCGGGCCCTGGCGTGGCTCGCCGACACCGCCCGCCGGTTCGGTGAACCGCTCCGCGCCGGGCAGATCGTCCTGTCCGGGGCTCTCGGGCCGATGGCGCCCGTCCACCCCGGCTCCACCGTCACCGCGGACATCACCGGACTCGGTTCGGTGACCGCGACCTTCACCGAGGAGGACCACACATGAGCACCCGCAGAACACAGGTGGCCGTCATCGGCTCCGGCAACATCGGCACCGACCTGATGATCAAGGTGATCCGGAACTCGACCAATCTCGAGATGGGCGCCATGGTCGGCATCGACCCCGACTCGGACGGCCTGGCCCGCGCCCGCCGGCTGGGTGTCCCCACCACCGCCGACGGCGTGGCGGGCCTGATCGGCCTGCCGAACTTCGACGAGATCGGCTTCGTGTTCGACGCGACGTCGGCACAGGCGCACCGGGCCAACGCCCGCGCGCTCGAACCCTACGGCAAGCGGCTGATCGACCTCACGCCCGCAGCGATCGGCCCCTTCGTCGTTCCGGCCGTCAACCTCGACGCACACCGGCACGCCCCGAACGTCAACATGGTCACCTGCGGTGGGCAGGCAACCATCCCCGTCGTGGCGGCGGTCTCGCGCGTCACGCCCGTCGCCTACGCCGAGATCGTCGCGTCCATCGCGTCGAAGTCCGCCGGACCCGGCACCCGCGCGAACATCGACGAGTTCACCGAGACGACGGCGCACGCGATCGAGTCGGTCGGCGGCGCGGCCCGGGGCAAGGCGGTGATCGTCCTGAACCCTGCCGAGCCGCCGCTGATCATGCGGGACACCGTGTTCTGCCTGATCTCCGAGCCGAGCGCGGTCGTGCACGACGCCGTCCGGGAGTCGATCGAGCGGATGGTCGCCGACGTCGCCGCCTACGTGCCGGGCTACCGGCTCAAGCAGCGGGTGCAGATCACCCCGGTTCCGCAGGGGCAACCGGTGCATACCCTGCTCGCCGACGGCGCCCCGGCCACACCCACCCACCAGGTGTCGGTATTCCTCGAGGTCGAGGGTGCCGCCCATTATCTGCCCGCGTACGCGGGCAATCTCGACATCATGACCTCGGCTGCCCTGCGGTTCGCGGAGGCCGCCGCCGAGACGGACACCGCGCGCGCGGCAGAACTGGAGACCACCCGATGACGACCGAACTGTTCATCCAGGACGTCACGCTCCGGGACGGGATGCACGCCGTTCGGCACCGCATCACCCCGGACGACGTGGGCCGTATCGTGGCCGCGCTGGACGCGGCCGGTGTCGACGCCATCGAGGTCGCCCACGGCGACGGACTGGCCGGGGGCAGCCTCAACTACGGACCGGGCAGCCACACCGACTGGGAGTGGATCGAGGCCGCGGCCGCGAACGTGTCCCGGGCGCGTCTCACCACGCTGCTCCTGCCCGGGATCGGCACGATCCGCGAACTCGAGCACGCCTACCGGCTCGGGGTCCGCTCGGTGCGCGTGGCCACCCACTGCACCGAGGCGGACGTCTCGGCCCAGCACATCGCGACGGCCCGCGAGCTGGGCATGGACGTCTCCGGATTCCTCATGATGAGCCACATGGCACCGCCCGCCGAGCTGGCGCGACAGGCGAAGTTGATGGAGTCCTACGGCGCGCACTGCGTCTACGTCACCGACTCCGGCGGTCGTCTGACCATGGACGGGGTACGCGAACGGGTTCGGGCCTACCGGAGCGTGCTCGACCCGGGCACCGAGATCGGTATCCACGCCCACGAGAATCTGTCGTTGTCGGTGGCGAACTCCGTGGTCGCCGTCGAGGAAGGGGTCACTCGCGTCGACGCCTCCCTGGCCGGCCACGGCGCCGGGGCCGGCAACTGCCCGCTCGAGGCGTTCGTCGCCGTCGCCGACCTGCAGGGCTGGACCCACGGCAGCGACCTGTTCGCGCTGCAGGACGCGGCCGACGACCTGGTCCGGCCGCTTCAGGATCGGCCGGTCCGGGTGGACCGCGAGACCCTCACCCTCGGCTACGCCGGCGTGTACTCCTCGTTCCTCCGCCACGCGGAGGCAGCGTCGGAGCGTTACGGCATCGACGTGCGCACCCTCCTGCTCGAGGTCGGGCGGCGCGCGCTCGTCGGCGGGCAGGAGGACATGATCGTCGACATCGCCCTCGACCTGCTGGGGGAACGTGCCGGCAGCCCGGCGTGACCCGGAATCCGCATACACGCGGGGGCGGGTCTGTCGCGAACGACAGACCCGCCCCGGTCGCTGCGCCGTCAGACGGCGTCGGTCCTCTTGGGTGTTCCCCAGCTGCTGACGTCCACTACCGTTCCCGTCACGGTCGCGGAATCGTCACGGCACGCGAGATAGAGGTAGGCGCCCACGTAATCGTCGGGTTCCACCTCGATCTGCAGAGCTCCGTTGTCGCGCACCATCTGCCGGATCGGAATGGCCTCGGCCACCGAGTGATCGGCGAGCCCCATCGCGCCGGGCCCGCGCAGGTCGGTGGCCATGCCGCCGGGAGCAACCGCATTGACCCGAACCTCCGGGGCAAGTTCGTACGCCAGCTGGCGCACGAGTCCCACGCCGGCATGCTTGGACGAGACGTACAGCGGCCCACCCCCGCCCGGGAAAAAGGCCGCGTTGGACAGGGTGAAGATCATGCTGCCGCGGGAGGACTTCAGGTGCGGCGCTGCGGCCTTCGCACCGAGCAGATAGCCCTTCACGTTGACGGAGAACAATTCGTCGAACCCGGTACCCAGTTCTTCCGGCGACGCGTCGAGCAGCGAACGACCGAAGTCCCAGACTCCGGCGTTGCCGACGAAGGTGTCGAGAGCACCGAACTCGCGCACGGCGAGATCGGCTGCTTGCTTGTTGTCGGCGAACGAGGTGACGTCGCCCGTCAGGGTGCGCACGCTGGTCCCGAACGCCTCGCGCAGTGCGGTCAGCTTCTGCTCCGACCTGTCGAGCACGGTCACGCGACCGCCGTTCTCGACGAACCGTCTCACCAGGGCGTGGCCGAGCCCGGATCCGCCGCCGGTCACGAGAATCGACTTTCCGTCAAGCCGTCCCACTACGGGCTCCTTCCTTCAGTTCGTACGAGTCGGGAAGTCCGACGTGGATGTCGCCGCCCTCGATACGGACCGGGTGCGTGCCGACCGCGGTCGTCGCGGGCGGATTCAGGGGCCGGCCGGTTCGGAGGCAGAACTTCGCCATGTGGAGCGGGCATTCCACGACGCAGTTCTCGATCCATCCGTCGGCGAGGGAGTACGTCTCGTGCGTACACGTGTCGTCGACGCAGAAGTACTCCCCGTTCGACCTGAACACCGACACCGGCGAACGCGAGTCGAGCCGCACCGCGTCGTCGTCGTCGAGGTCGCCGACCGCGCAGACACGAACCCACCGCGTGTTCTCACTGGATGATTCAGCCGTCATCGTCGGATACCTCACAGGAAGATGCTGATGCTGGGGGCGAGGATCGTGGTCTGCTCGAGGACGATCCGGCGCTCGCGGATCTTGAAGGGCAGGGTGCCGGTGTGGTGGCGCAGCACATCGAAGCGCTCACCGACGAACCAGTCCTGGTGCCGCTCGAGCCGGCTGCGGTAGACCCAGAAGTTGCACACCACGTCGAGATCGCCGTCCTCGCGGTGCGCGACACGGACATTGGTCAGCAACCGCCGGGTGCGCGACGGGGGCTCCTCCGACCACGACAGGCCCGAGGTCAGCCGTCGGACCCTGCCCCGCAGGAAGGGGAAGTCGTCGTCGATGAACGCGCCCTCGTCCGGGCCGGAGATCTCGGCGTCGCGTTCCCGGAACGTGCGGGTCATGCGGGTGGGCGCCCAGTAGTGCACGTCCTCCCCGAAGAACTCGAGCCATTCGTGGTAGCGGTGGTTGTCGAGGTGTTCCGCCTCGGCATACAGGAACTGTTCGACCGCGTGCTGCAGATGCACGTCGGCGCGCTGGACGGCCGCGGGCAGCCCGTCGGCGCTGCGGGTGTCGGTGGTCATCGGTTCTCTCCTGCGTGTTCGGAGCGCTTGGCCTCGTCGGCTCGGCGGAGGATTTCGTCCCACGGCAGGCCGTCGACGAGATCCAGCCACCGCTGGTAGAACCCGCGGGCGGCGGTTTCGCTGTAGACATCGTTGGACAGGCCGGGAAGACCGTGACTGTCGCGTTCCTCGAATCCCATCCCCATCTGGACGTTGAACTCGGTGCTGCGCGACTTCCAGCCTCGCAGCACTTGCTGCACCTCGGTCCAGTTCTCGCCGTCATCGGTCTCGAAGACCCCGGCCGGGCTGAAGGAGCGCTGGGTGCCCCGCCGCATTCCCGCCTTGGCCTCCGGCGAGGCATCCTTCGGCACGAACGTCCATGCCCACACCTCGATCTGTCCGGGACCGCGCGGATGCCACACGCGCATCGTGTTTACAGGTCCGAGCCAGGAGAAGTTCGGGAAGATCAGATTGTGCCCCGAGACCTTCACGGCGCGGTCGGCGCCGATCCGCCGGAAGACTTCGTCGCGGTTGGCTGTCTGCCAGGCGCTGTACTCGGGGCCTGCGTGCAGGTCGGGGCCGAATTCGGGGAGCCAGAAGCTCCCCGATCCGTGGCCGTCACCGGCGAACTGCCGGCCCGGTGCGTCAGGCGGTGGGTTGAGCAGACCGTGGAAGGCCGGATCCTCGTGCAGGGCCAGCATCGCCGACGAATGCGAGATCGCGACGTGGTACATGTCGCTGGCGAACTGCTCCGCCGGCAGCTTCCAGTTGCAGTCGATGACCCACTTCGCGGCGCCCTTGACGAACTCGATGCCGTTGTCCCATCGATCGATGGTCGCGTCGAAGTAGTACGCCATCTCGCCCAGATACTCGACGAAGTCCGGGACCTCGTCCGACCAGGTGCCGAAGTGGAACCCCCGGTAGCTCGCGATGCGGGGGACCTTCGTGGCGCCCCAGGAGGATTTGTCGATCCGGTCACGGTATCCGCGTTGCTGCTGCGGCACGTTGATGAGGTTGCCCTCGAGGTCGTACGACCAGCCGTGGTAGGTGCACGTGAACGCGCGACTCGTGCCCTCGTCCGATCGGCAGATACGCATTCCCCGATGCCGGCACTGATTGAGGAACGCCTTCACCGAGCCGTCTCGCTGGCGCACGACCAGAACCGGATCCTCACCCATGTACGTCTGGACGAACGACCCGGGCTTCGGCAACTGACTGTCGTGCGCGAGGAAGAGCCAGGTCCGGCCGAACACCCGCTCGAGCTCCAGTTCGTAGATGCCCGGGTCGGTGTAGATGGTGGGATTGAGTAGGCCGTGAGCGGGGTCGACCAGCGCATGGATGTCACTCATCGTCGGCCCCCACTGCCACGGCGCTGGGGACGTCGGCAAGGACCTGATGGCCCCACGTGCTGGCCGACCGGTAGTGGCCGACGGTCCACGAGTCGTCGTCCACGAGTCTGCCGTTCCATCCGTACTCGATCGCGAACCCGGACGGTGTGGACAGATAGAACGAGGTCATCGCGTCGTTGGTGTGTTCCCCGAGGGCGCGGACGACCTGTCCTGGCGTCTCCATCGCCAGATCGAGTGCCCGGCCGACGGAGTCGAGGCGGCTGAGCTCGAGCATCACATGGCCGATCCCCGGTTCGAAGCCCGGGATGGCGGCGAGCGCCACCGTGTGGTGACGCGGATTGCAGTGCAAGAAGACTGCATTGGTCGGGCCGAAGGCGATGGTGTCGCTGGGGCGGAAGCCCAGCATCGACTGGTAGAACTCGGCGGATCGCTGCGCGTCGGATGCGAAGAGGAACACATGCCCGAGGCCGAGATCGCCGGTGACGAAGTCGATTCCCCGCGGCGACACGAACGGGGTGTGGTCGTGCGGATGGCCGTACACGACCTCGATCGGGTTGCCGTCGGGGTCAGCGAAGGCGATGAGCCGCTGCACATGCCGTGCACGTGCCAGATCGGCATCCTCCGAGACCGGGACCGAGTTCGCGACCAGGCGGCGGGCGAGCGCGTCGAGGTCCTCGCTGGTCCGCGTCTCGAACCCGAGGGCGAGCAGGGCGTCCGCCCCGGGGGGACCGTCCTCGACCGTCAGCCGGTACTCACGCTCGTCGAACCGGAAGCGGGCCTCGGTGGGGTCGTCGGACGATACGAGTTGGGCTCCGACGATTCGGGTGCCGAACTCCCTCCACTCGTCGACGGGGCCGCGCACACGCAGGTATGCAAGAGCCTTCACAGTGCTCACGGGATTTCCTTTCGTTGACATCTCAGATCCGGCCGCGCAGGAACAGCGTGCTGAGCTGGACGAACCGATCGGCCTGTTCGATCTGCGCCCAATGACCGCAGTGCGGCATGACATGCAGGCGCGCGTTGGGGATTCGCCGGGCGAGCCATTCGCTGCTCTCGGCGGGGACCACCGAGTCCTCGCGGCCGTGGACCAGCAGGACGTCATTGCGGATCCGCCGCAGCGACGTCTCCGGGACACGTAGGCCCGGAAGCCCGGGACCGGATTGCGGAAGCCCGAAGGTGAGGAGATGGGATCGACGCACGTCCGGACGCAGCGCCGTCTCGAGCCGGTCCCGGGCGATCGAGTCGATCTCGTCGCCGAACAGGTCCGGATCGTGGAGCATGTACGAAATCAGCTGCTTCATGCTCTCGAGCGTGGGGTCGTTGTAGAACTCGATGAGCTTGAGCAATTCCCCGGTCGGGGCGGGGTTGCCGCCGCCACCGGCCCCCATTCCGATGACCTTCCCGATCCGGTCCGGGGCGACGGTCAGCATGTTCAGGGCGACGACCCCACCCAGCGAGTTCCCCACGAGGTGCACGCTGTCGAGGCCGAGGGCGTCGACCAGCGCCAGGTTGCTCAGTACGAGCTGCCGCACACGTCCGCTCGGGGGGAGCTCGGCCGGGTGACTCGAGTCGCCCCAGCCCACCTGGTCGATCACAAGACAGTCGTAGTCGTCCGCGAAGGCGGAAACGGTCGCGGCATAGTTCGACAACCCGGTGGCACCGGGCCCCGATCCGTGCAGGAACAGAATCGTCTCCCCGGTGCGCGGGCCGGCTCTGTTGAGCCGGATGCGGAAACCGCCGGCTTCGACGTCCGAAGTCTCCATTGTTGTCGTCATCGTCATCCTCTCTACGTCCGGGTGTGCCAGATTTCACCCCGGGCCGGGGCTAGCGGGACCACGCCACGGGGCACCTGAAACGCCCGGCCCGGGCGAATCCGGTTATGGAATAGATTCAGGTCGCGTCTGTTTCGGGATCACCCGGTGACGTCGATGTCGCGCCGGGCGTCCGGGCTCCTCAGTTGGCGGACCAGCCTGCGCAGGTCGGTACCGGCGAACCGCAGAGTCTCGTCCGGAACTGCAATCCTGTTTTCCGCCAGGATTTTTGCCGATCGGACATCGCGCGGCTCGTCCAGGGCGGCTGCGGCGGCAACGCGCCCGTCGCGCACCCAGAAGGCCACGAATCCGGGTTCGGTGGACGAGTCACGGACAATCACGCGGTCGCCGGGCCGCCCGCGCCCGTACATCTGCAGCGTGTGCTGGTACTGGTGCGACCAGAAGTAGGGGATTTCACGGTTGACGGTCGCGTTGCCCGCCATCGACGCTCCGACGGCTGCACCGTGCCGGCGGGCCACGTCCCAGTGCTCGATCCGACCCCGGTGACCGAGGTGCGGGTTGACGTGCGCGGCGATGTCTCCGGCCGCCCAGATCCAGGGGTCGCTGCTGCGGCCCAGGTCGTCGACGGTGATGCCGTCGGCGCAGGCTACTCCCGCCTGTCTCGCGAGACCGTCGTTGGGGACGACACCGCACCCGACGACGACGGTGGCCGCGTCGAGACGTTCGCCGGTCGACAGCCGCACCGACTCCACTGCGCGCGAGCCCGCGAACGCGTCGACCGTACGGCGCGTCAGGATGCGCACCCCCCGTTCCGTGTGCAGCCGGCAGATGCGCCGGGCGATCTCCGGGCCGACGGCCGCCAGAAGGGGGAGCTCGCCGAGTTCGACGACGGTGACGTCGATTCCGCGGTCCACCGCGGCCGCAGCGACCTCGAGGCCGACGAACCCTCCACCCACGACGACGAGCGGCCCACCCGCCCTCAGCCGGGCGGACAAGGCCGCGGCGTCGGCCGCATCTCGCAGCGTGAGGATGTTTCCGAGGGCGGCCCCGGGGACGTCCAACCGCCGTGCCGCCACGCCGGTGGTGAGCAGCAACCGGTCCGCGACAAGCTCTTCCCCGTCGGATGTGTCGATGCGCCGGTCCGACGGTCGAAGCCGGCACACCCCGACACCGAGGCGCAACTCGATGTCCAGGCGCCGGTACTCCGTCTCGGCCACTATCTCCCGCAGCCTGCGGTCGGAGAGGTACTCCTTCGACAGTGGCGGGCGTTCGTAGGGTGTGTGAGGGTCGGCGTCGACGACGGTGATTCGACCGGCGAATCCGTTGTCTCTCATCGCCGACGCCGCGGCCAGGCCGGCGGCGCCGGCGCCGACGACGACGTGGTGCTTGTTTCGGGTCAAGGTGCCATCTCCTTCACGGAGCGGTTGGGAGGTGCCCCACTCCGCAGGCATGTTGTACGGATCACAGTAGGTTCGCGTGGACACCGCCGTCCATCGACTGTTCCGTGCGCCGGAACTCCGACCGAGACGGTCCTGTGAAGTGTGATGCGGCCCAGCGTTTCTCTCATCTGCGGACCCGAATCGGCACGGCGAATCCGCCGGAGCACGGCCGTGGTCGAGCGTATGCTCACCGCCATGCCTGTCGAACGATCCGGGCGCGCTCAGTACACCGACATCCTGACTGCTCTTCGAGACATCGTCGCGGCCGACAGTGCCGACGACGTGGTGCGCGCGGCACTCACCTCGGCGCGCGCCACCGCGCGTGCCGACGCGGCGTTCTGGATGGACGCCCGCGAGGACGGTCTCCACATGGTGGCCGGGTCGGGTCTGAGTCAGCCCGAAGTCCATGCCCTGAGCCACATACCGCCCGACCGGGGGCTCGGAGGCGAGGTGCTGCGCAGCGGCGGACCGGTGTCGACACCCGACTACAGCGCGGACCCCCGGGCGATCCCCCGGATGCGGCAGCTGCTGGAACGAGAGGGACTGGTCTCGGCGGCGGCGGTGCCGGTGAGCGGAGCCGCACACGTCGACTCGGTGCTGTATGTGGTGTCGCGCGCACGCCGCCCCGTCGAGTCGGAGGAGCTGCGCGCGCTGGCCGGTCTCGCGTCGATGGCCGGGGAGCTGCGCGAGCGGGCCGTGGAACGAGCACGCGCCGCGCAGGACCTGCGGACACTCGAGGACGACCGCGAGCGGTCCCGCGCCGAGCGGGAGCTGTATCTGGCCACGGCCGAATCGATGCTCTCCGGTGCCGGCCTCGACCACTGTCTCGAACTCGCAGGCGACGCGTGGGGCGCATCGGTGCACCTCGAGGGGCCGAACGGCCGCCCGCCGCGGCCGGGCAACCCGACCGTCGACCGAAGCCGCACGACGGGGTGCGTGCGGCAGTTCCGCGTCCCCGGAACGGACAACGCAATGCTGACCCTGCGCGGGGCCGCCGCCACCGGGGACGACTCGGTGCGCGTGCTGGCGGCTCTCGTCGGGATGGACCTCGCGCGGCACCGTGCCGCCCTCGAAACCGAGATCCGCCTCACCGATCACTTGGTGCGGAGCCTGCTGGACGGGTCGAAGGACGAGCTGCGCCGGCTGTGGCATCGGGCTCTGCTGGTCGGGCTCGATCTCGGCGTCCCTCGGGCGGTCGTCGCCGTGGGAGGTGACCGGCACGTGGATCGGGCACTGCTCGACACCCTGGGCCGGCGGGTGCGGACTCGGGTCCCCGACGCGCAGCTGACCACGTTCGAGGGCGACGCGTTCGTGCTGTGGCCTGTGCGCGGCGACGCGGAATCGAGCGTCCTCGCAACGCACCTCGCTGCGATCGTCGAGGAGTGCCGCCCACACGCGCTCGGCGCCGGCATCGGTCCGGTCTGTCGCCGGGCCGAGGACTATCCCGCGGCCGTGCGCGAGGCCCGCTTCGCGCTGCGCGTCGGTGTCCACGGACGACGCGAACGCGCCGTCGTCACCGTCGAGTCTCTCGGAATGTACCGCCTCTTCGCGCACGTCGGCGGAGTCGACGCGCTGGCGGCCGCGGCGGAGGAATCGTTGGCTCCGGTGCTGCGCGCCGACATCCGCGACGGCTCCGATCTGCTTCACACGCTGCAGACGTATCTGGAGAAGGACCGGCGAGCGGCCGAAACGGCCCGTGCACTGCACGTTCACGTCAACACGTTGCGCTACCGCATCGAACGCGTCGGCAAGCTGCTCCGCGTCGATCTCGACGACCCGGATGCTCGCTTCTTCCTGCTGCTGGCGCTGCGGTTGAGCACCGTCGTGGGACGCCGGGACGGCCGCTGACGCGGGCCGCGCGACCGCGCTCCTACGGGCCGGCGCCGCGATCGGCGCCCTGGGCGACGATGTCGGCGCGCAACAACCGGTAGAGGGCGCCGATCTTGCGTTCGAGGTACGCCGCGTCCCCCCCCGGACTCGATGACGGCGCCGCGCACGAACGTCACGCTGGTCAGGGCGAGTTCGACCGCGAGCGCGCGCGGGTCCACCACACCGGCCTCTTGCGCGAACGGCTCGATGACGTCCACCAGCTGGTCGCGGGCATAGCCGGTGGCCTTCGCCACCACAGCGGCGAGTTCCGGGTCGGCCGCCCCGTGCCACACGATGTCCGCCTCGAGCTGGAAGTACGAGATGTGTTCGGCTATGGTTGCGGCCGCAGCCGACCAGTACGCGCGCATCGCCTCCTCGGTGGATCCGGAAATATTCACCGCCCGAGGAAGATTGGCGAAGAACCTCCGGCTTCCCCGCTCGATCACCGCGGCGAGCAGGCCGGACTTGCTCTTGAAGTGGTGATAGATCGATCCGACGGGAAGCCCCGATGCACGCCGGATGTCCGCGATGGAGGTCCGGTGGTAGCCCTGAGCCGCCATCAACTCCTCCGCGACGTTCATCAGGTGATCGCGACTGTTCTGTGAAATTGCCTCCGCGCCGGCCATGGATCCGGTCCCCACCTCCCTCGACTCGTCTAGACAGATACGTAACGCGCCCCGAGCGACCGGCCGATCGCGGCCGACGCCTCCCGCAACGGCGAGACGAGTTGCTCTCCGGTGCCGTACCCGCTCGGAAACGCCACGGAGATCGCCGCGACCGCATCGTCGCCCACCAGGACGGGAACCCCTACGCACGCCAGGCCTTTCGCAGATTCCTCGCGATCGAGCGCGTACCCGGAGATGCGGACGCGCTCGAGACACGTGTGCAGGTCGTCCGGACGCACGATCGTGCTGGGTGTGCGCGGGACGAGGACGCGAGATCGCGACGGCGCGGGGCCGAGGGGTGTGTGTGCGAGCAGAGCCTTGCCGACCGCCGTGGCATGAGCCGGCAGCCTGCCACCCACCGAGGCCGGGGTCGACGTTGCACTACCGGTCATCTTCGCCAGATAGACCACGTCGTTTCCGCGCAGGACTGCAAGGTTCACGGTCTGCCTGGTGGCCCGGTGGATTCGTTCGAGGAACGGCAGCGCAGCGTCACGGAGTTCGAGCTCGGCGGAGCAGAGTCCCACCGAGAACAACCGCAGTCCCACCTGATACCGGTCGTCGATACGCTCGACGGCGCCCACCTCCTGCAGCATCGCGAGGAGACGGTGCGTCGTGGACTTGGGCAACCCGCTTCCGCGCGCGAGTTCGCTCAGCGTCATGGACCGTCGGGACTGAGTGAATACACCCAGGATCTCGAATGCCCGCCCGAGCAACGATGCGGTAGCCGCACGATCGTCCGGCGCCGAAACACTGCGGCATTCCAGTCCGGGACGAGGATCTCCTGCCATAACGCCTCCAAGCTGGCTAGAACGATCGTTCCAATGAGGCTATCCACCGACCGGCACCCTGTCAACGAATCACGCCCGTCGCACCGCCTGCGCCCCTCGGGGTCGCGTCCACGTGCCCACCGCCTCGAGTCGATGCCCACAACACCCGGCCCGATCGCTGGACGAGTCATCCATTGAGCACCGATCCGGGTCCGGCCACAGTCGAAGCCATGACATCCGAATCCCCCTCTCCCCCGGACCCGACCTCGGCGCCACGAATTCAGGTTGTGGTCGTCGGCGCCGGCCCCGTCGGACTCGTGGCGGCCCTCGCCGCGCACTCACACGGCCTCCGGACGACAATCCTCGAGGCTGAGGACAGCAACCGGCTCCGACCCGGAAGCCGCGCGACCTACCTCTACCGCGAGACGCTGGACCAGCTCGACGCATTCTCCCCCGGCCTGGGCGCGCGGCTCGCCCACGAGGGCGTGACCTGGCCGCGTATCCGTTCGACGTACCACGGCCGCACCGTGTACGAACGGACCTTTCCGCGCGCGCCCCACGGCGCGTTCGGCGCCAGCATCTCGCAGCGGCTGCAGGAGCGGGCGATGCTCGAGCACGTCGAGAAGGCCGGGATTCCGATCCGGTGGAGCAGTCGGGTCGGCAGCGTATCGTCCACCGAGAACGGGGTCACCGTCCACCTCGTGGACGGCAGCACGATCGACGCAGACTACGTCGTAGCCGCCGACGGTGCGCACTCCGCGGTACGCACGTCGCTGGGAATCGGCATGGAGGGTCCGCGGTCCGACGCGTCCTTCGTCATCGTGGACGTCGACGAGGTTGCCGACGACCCGCTGCCCCTCGTGCGGGAGTTCCACTACCGGCACCCGGCGGTCGAAGGACGCAATGTTCTCGTCCTGCCCTTCCAGGGCGGGTGGCGCCTCGACCTCCAGGCACGCCGAGACGACGACGTCGAGGCCCTCCAGTCGGCCGACGGCACCGCCGCCTGGGTCGCGGCCATCCTCGGCGAACGCTACCGCGATCGCATCGCGTGGGTCTCGCGCTATCGATTCCACCGCGCGGTCGCCGCTCGATTCACGGACCCGCACAACCGGGTGTTCCTCGCGGGTGAAGCGGCGCACCTGTTCGCACCGTTCGGCGGCGGACGCGGATTGAACTCCGGAGTGCGCGACGCGCAAGCCGCGATCGAGGCGTTCGCCGCCGCAGCTCGCGACGGCGGGGACGCCGCCGCCCGGGAACAGGTCGGCGCGGCGGGCGAGACACGCCGCCGTGCAGGGCATTTCAACGCCGATGCCGCCGGTGGCGCGCTCGCCCAGATGGAGGCGAACACCGTGTTCGACCGTGCCGCGCAATGGGGTGCGGCGTTCGCCGCGCGCTGGTGGACCCGACCGGGAATGTGGCTGGACAGCCGGGTGACATCCGGTTCCGCCGAGCGCTTCTCGCCGTCCACCCGATTCTGACCATCACCGCACGCCGAGGACCATCATGATCGATCAACCTCATCCCAGCCCCGGCACCTCGAACACCAGCCTCTGGGACGTGTTCGCCCGCCGCGCCGCCGCCCACCCCGATCGCGAGGCCGTCGTGCACGGTTCGTTCCGCTGCACCTACGGCGAACTGCGGGAACAGGCCGAACGCACCGCCGCCGGTCTCGAAGCGCTGGGGGTGTGCCCCGGCGACCGGGTCGGCATGCTCTCGTACCCGCGCCCCGAAGTCGTCGCCGTCTATCTCGCGTGCGCCCGGTTGGGCGCCCTCTTCCTCGGGATCGGAACGCGGGTGAACGAGAAGGAACTGGACTACATCCTCACGGACGCCACGCCCTCCGTCCTTGTCACCGTGGAACGATTCGAGGGCACGCAGTTCGGTGCCCTCGTCGATCGGGCCGCGGAACGCCACGACATTCGTGCCGTCGTTCGTCTCGGTGACGAGCCAGGCGGGCCAGTGCCCTTCGAGGCGGTTCCCGCACGATCCGTCGCGCGGCCCGTCGATCCCGACGCCCCGCTGTCGATCGTCTACACGTCCGGGACGACGGGGGACCCGAAGGGCGCCGTCGTGACCCATCGCGGCATCCTCACCTTCTCCGCGCTCCTGCGCCACACTCCCGTCGAGGCGCCACGCATCCTGTCGCTCATGCCGATCGACCACATCGGTGGTCAGGGCAACGAAGTCGTGTCCGCCATTCTGTCCGGCGGCACCCTCGTCCAGCTGCCGCGCTTCGAGGCCGGCGCCGCACTCGACGCGATCGAGCAGGAGAAGGTCACCCTCTGGCAGGGAGTCATCCAAACCATGCTCAACAGGCTCATGGCACACGATCGGTTCAAGACCGCGGACCTCGGCTCGCTCGAGCGGTTGTGGTGGGTCGGTCCGTTGCCGGTGAGCCTGGCGGAACGGCTCGCCGCCCGGATCCCCGTCGTCGGCGCCTCCTACGGCATGACGGAGATCGGGTGCATCACCATGACCGATCGGGACATCACCCCTGCGGAGGCGACCCGCACCGTCGGCAAGCCGCTCGACGACATCGAAATCCGGATCGAACCGATCCCGGGGCACCGCCCCGGCGAACCCGGCGAGATCCTCGTACGACGCAACCCGTTGATGCAAGGGTATTGGGGAAAGCCCGACAAGACCGCCGAAGCGATCACGCCGACGGGATGGCTCCGCACCGGCGATCTCGGATACTTCGAGGACTCGGGAAACCTTGTCCTGGCCGGTCGTTCGAAACTGCTCATCCGCTCGGGCGGCTACAACATCTCACCGATGGAGATCGAGCAGGCCGTCGAAAACCACCCCGGCATCCAGCTCGCCGCCGTGGCCGCCGTGCCGGATCCCGACCTCGGCGAGGCCGCCCACATGCTTGCGGTCCCGGCCCGCGGGCACGCCCCGACCGAGGAAGAAGTGAAGAGGTTCCTTCGCGAGCGCCTCAGCTCGTACAAGATCCCCAAGAGCGTGCGGTTCTGCGACCAGCTCCCGTTCCTGGCCAACTCCAAGCTCGACCGCCGGGGCGTGCAACAGATGCTCGACCCGAGATCCGACAGCCCCGCACCCGTCCCGTCCCAGGAGGAACGATGATCGTCTTCGGCAGCACCGCCGATCTCACCCAGCACGTCGGCACACATCTGGGCTCCAGTCCGTGGGTGACGCTGGACCACCGGCACATCCGCGGATTCGGTGAGGCCACACACGACTTCAACTGGATCCACTTCGACACCGAGCGCGCCGCGGCGTCCCCGTTCGGATCGATCATCGCGCACGGCTACCACACGTTGGCGCTGATCGGCGGGCTCATCCAGCAGACCATCGATACGTCCTTCTGCTCCCTCGGACTCAACTACGGTCTCAACAGAGTTCGTTTTCCGGCCGCGGTTCCGGTCGACACGCGGGTACGGCTGGACCTGCACCTGGCCGACACCGTGCCGTTCGACGGCGGCGTCGACGCCGTCTACCGGTGCGTCATCGAGATCGAGGACGGCGACAAGCCCGCCTGCGTCGCCGAGGTGATCTTCCGCTACTACGACTGATACCCGCCGCCCGTCACCCCTGCCTTCGGAGAACCCATGCCTGTCTTTCACGACGGTCTCGCCGAGACCGCTCCTCCCCGTGGCCCGGTCGTCGAAACCGACGTCGCCATCGTCGGGTCCGGCCCCGCCGGCGCCTCCGCCGCACTGTTCCTGTCCACGCTCGGCATCGACAACATCATGATCACCAAGTACCGGTGGACCGCCAATACGCCACGCGCTCACATCACCAATCAGCGGACGATGGAGATCTTCCGCGACGTGGGCATCGAGCAGCAGGTCCTTGCGGAGGCGTCCCCCCACGCCATCATGGGTGACACCGTGTTCTGCACCGCCCTGGCGGGCGAGGAACTCGGGCGGATCCTGGCGTGGGGTACCCACCCCGCACGCGAGGCCGACTACGTGCTCGCCTCGCCGTCCCTCAACTGCGACATTCCGCAGACGCATCTCGAACCGATCCTCGTGAAGAACGCCACGGTCCGCGGTACGCAGACGCGGTTCTCGACCGAGTACCTCTCGCATTCCGAGGTCGCCGATGGGGTCACCGTCCGTGTTCTCGATCGGCTCGACGGCCGCGAATTCGACATCCGGGCCAAGTATCTGATCGGGGCGGACGGCGCCCGCTCCACGATCGCAGCCTCCCTCGACCTGCCGTTCGAGGGCCGGATGGACATTGCCGGTTCGATGAACATCACGTTCCGTGCCGACCTCACCGACCTCGTCGCGCACCGCCCCTCGGTGCTGTACTGGGTGGTGCAGCCCGGCTCGGATGTCGGCGGCATCGGCGCCGGACTCGTCCGCATGGTGCGCCCGTGGAACGAGTGGCTCGCGGTGTGGGGCTACGACATCGAGCTGCCGCCACCGGAGATGAACGACGATCACGCCCGGGAGATCGTCCGCACCATGATCGGTCGCGACGACATCGACGTGGAGATCACGGGCTACTCGCTGTGGGGCAACAACGAGATGTACGCCACGCACATGCAGTCGCACCGGGTCTTCATCGCCGGCGACGCGGCCCACCGTCACCCGCCGAGCAACGGCCTGGGCTCCAACACCTCCATCCAGGACTCCTACAACCTCGCCTGGAAGATTGCCGCCGTGCTGGAAGGACGCGCCGGTCCGGGACTACTCGAGACCTACTCGGTCGAACGTGTCCCTGTTGCCGAGCAGATCGTCAGGCGCGCCAACAAGTCCAGTCGGGAGTTCGTGGGAATCTTCGAAGCCCTCGGCACAACTCGGGTGACGACGGTCGAACACATGCAGGCCGAACTCGCCGAACTCCGGGCCGACACACCCGAAGGTGCCACCAAGAGGCAGGCGCTCGCGGCGGCGATGGAGCTCAAGAACTACGAATTCAACGCTCTCGGCGTCGAGCTGGGGCAGAACTACGCCGGCTCCACCGCGGTGGCCGGGGACGGGAGCGTCCTGCCCGCCCCCGCGCGGGATCCGGAACTCTACTACGAGCCGCACACGTATCCCGGTGTGCGCCTGCCGCATTGCTGGGTAGGCAGTTCGACGAGCAAGATGTCCACGCACGATCTGGCGAAGTACACGCAGTTCACTCTCTTCACCGGCAAGACCGGCCGGGCGTGGGCCGGCGCGGCGGCGAAGGTCTCGGAGGAACTCGGCGTCGAGGTGGTCCCGATCGTGATCGGAGCCGGCGAGCAGGTACAGGACCTGTACTTCGACTGGAACAGGCTGCGGGAGGTGGCGGAGGACGGTGCGGTCCTGGTCCGGCCGGACACCCACATCGGATGGCGAGCACACCGTGTGGCGGACGACCCGGTGGCCGCACTGCGCGACGCCATGCTCCGAATCCTGCACCGGCAGGCGTGACCGATGGGACTGTCGTTCACCCATGAGTCCCTTCCGCAGCGCGTGGTGTTCGGGGCCGGAGGCGCACGCCGCCACCTCGCGGCCGAGATCGATCGGCTCGGCGCCGCGCGGGTCATGCTCGTGGCATCGGCGGCGGAAGATGCCCTCGCCGACCGCATCGCCGGGGACCTGCCGGTGGTTTACCGCTGGTCGGAGGTCCATCCGCACGTCCCCGTCGAGGTTGCGCGACGAGCACGGCGGGCCGCAATCGACGCCGAGGCCGACGCCCTCGTCAGTATCGGCGGAGGATCGGCCGTCGGCCTGGCCAAGGCCGTCGCGATGACCACCGGCCTACCGATCGTGGCCGTGCCGACGACCTACGCCGGTTCGGAAGCGACCAACGTGTGGGGGCTGACCGAGAAGGGGGTGAAGACCACCGGCGCCGACAACGCGGTCCTTCCGGCCTCGGTGATCTACGACTCCGAGCTGACCGTCGGCCTGCCGGTCGATCTCAGTGTGGCCAGCGGCCTGAACGCGCTCGCCCACTGCATCGACTCGCTGTGGGCCCCGCGCGCCGATCCGATCAATGCCGCGCTCTGCCTCGAGGGCACCCGTGCCCTCGCCACCGGCCTGCCGGAGGTTGTCGCGGACCCCGGCGGCATCGACGGCCGCGACCGCTGCCTGTACGGCGCGTACCTCGCTGCCGTGGGGTTCGCGTCGGCCGGCGCGGGCATGCACCACCAGATCTGCCACGTCCTCGGTGGCGCGTACGGTCTGCCGCATGCGCAGACCCACGCCGTCGTGCTGCCCTACGTGCTGGCCTTCAACGCCGCGTCGCTCCCCACGCTCGGCCGGCGCCTCGCCGTCGCGCTGGGATCCCCGACCCCGACGGATCCCGACGCGGCCTCCGCAGCGCTCGACGAACTACGGCGGCGCTCGAACGCTCCGACGTCTCTCGCCGAGCTGGGGATGCGCGAGGCGGATCTTCCCGACGCGGTGCGGCGCTGCCTTGCCGCCGTTCCCGATACCAATCCCACACCCGTCACGCCGCGGAACCTGACCGAGCTGCTGTACGCGGCGTGGTCGGGGCGGCAGACCCGGAGGACTCCGTGAACACCCCATCCGATCACACTCACGAGCCGTTCCACCCGACCGCCCGCCCACTCGACGCGGTGCCCTCCGTATCGCCCGAACAGGCACGACGCGAGCAGGACCTCGTCGACCGGGTCGTCGCGTCGTTCGACAACACCGGTTCGCCGCGCCTGCGTCAGCTCATGCAGGCGCTCGTCCAGCATCTGCACACATTCGTGCGCGAGGTACGGCTCACCGAGCAGGAATGGAGTACCGCCGTCGGTTTTCTCACCGAGTGCGGACACATCACCGACGACAAACGCCAGGAGTTCGTCCTCCTCTCGGACGTCCTCGGTGTCTCGATGCAGACCATCGCCGTCAACAACGAGGCCATCGGCGACGCCACCGCGTCGACCGTGTTCGGGCCGTTCTTCGTCGACGGGTCACCGCGCATCGAGACCGACGGCGACCTGACGTTCGGCGCGAAGGGCCAACCGTGCCGAGTGCAGGGCACCGTCCGCGACCTCACAGGCCGGCCTGTGCCGGGCGCGCGCCTCGAGGTGTGGGAGGCCGACGAGGATGGACTGTACGACGTGCAGTACCGCGACGAGCGCGTCGCGGCTCGCGCTCACCTGTTCACCGGCGACGACGGCCGGTACAGCTTCTGGGGACTGACCCCCACCCCCTACCCGATTCCGCACGACGGTCCGGTCGGGCGGCTGCTCGAAGCCGCCGGGCGGTCACCGATACGCGCGTCCCACCTGCACTTCATGGTGTCCGCGCCGGGACTTCGAACGCTCGTCACCCATATCTTCGTCGACGGCTGCGACTACCTCGACCGCGACAGCGTGTTCGGTGTCGAGGACTCGCTCGTCAAGGACTTCGTCCAGCACTCGGCCCAGGAGACTCCGCCGGACGGACACGACCTCGCGGGGCGCAGCTGGGCGAGCGTCGATTTCGACATCGTGCTGGCGCCCGCCGAGTAGGCCGGCCGTGGCGACGCCGGTACCGACCGTCCGAGTTTGTGCGGCGCGCGCCTAGACGCGGACGGTGACGTCCGGGTTCTCGGGGATGCGGATTCCGGCCTCGGCGAGACGCTGGGCCGCGTCCTCCGCGGTGGACGGCCGGCCGGTGGTGATGTAGCTGCCGGTCGGCACCACGGAGTGGACGATGGTGTCCGGGTAGACGTGCACGAGGTTGAAGCCCTGGGCACCGTCGTGGCCGCGCTGGCACCCGGCCGGAACGTTGAGGTCCTGGGTGTAGCACGTCGAGGAGGCCACGGAGACGGGGATGTCGGCGAAGGTCGCGGTCGTGGTGTAGTGCAGGTGCCCGGCGAGGATGGTGCGCACGTCGGTGCCGCGCAGCACCTCGGCGAGGCCGGCCTGGTCGCGCAGCTCGACGAGCACGGCCTGGTCGAACACGCTGGGCACCGGCGGGTGGTGCATGGCGAGGATGGTGCCGAAGCGCGCCGACGTCTCGAGTTCCTGCGCCAGCCAGTTCAGCTGTTCCTGCGAGATCTCGCCGTGGTGGAAGCCTGGCACCGAGGTGTCGAGGGTGATGATGCGCAGGCCGTTGACGTCGTATACGCGGTCGATCGGGCCGGTGGACGGCGCCTGATCCAGCAGCAGTTCGCGGAAGGTGGCGCGGTCGTCGTGGTTGCCCATGGCCCACACGATCTGCGCGCCGAGTGCCTGCGCGACGGGCTCGACGAGGCCGCGCAGCTTCGAGTAGGCGTCGGGCTGGCCGCGGTCGGCGAGGTCGCCGGTGAACACGAGCGCGTCCGGCTGTACCTGGGACGCGCGGATATCGGCGAGAATCTGCCGCACCCGGGCGTCGGCGTCGACCGTCCCGTAGAGCAGTTCGTCTCCGCCGACCAGGTGGGTGTCGGTGATGTGCAGCAGGGTGTGCGAGGGCCTCGGGTATTCGGCTATTCGCTCGGCCCCACGAGGGCTGCCCATGATCTCTCACTTCCGTTCGCCGACGTGCTCAGGCGCACACGTCGAGTATGACCATAGTCGAACGGGTTCGGGTTGCCCTTGGGCACCCCGGAGTCGACGCGACGGCGAACAGGGCGGAAACCTCGGGTGCCGTCAGGCGAGGTGCGCCCCCAACGGCGTGGATTCCGGCTGGTCGAGGCGCCAGAACATGCCGCCGTCGCACGATTCGACGTCACCGCTGAGGTAGCTGGCGACGGCGACGGCGGCGGTGGTCGGATCGGGAAACCGCCGGCCCTCCATCGGACCGGCCGTGATCTCGAGGACGCCGGTGGCGGGGTCGAACCGCCCCTTGACCCGGTAGCCGTCCCAGTCGGCGAGCACCGGCAGCCGCGGGTCCTCGGCGACCTCGGGTTCGGCCGCCCCGCGTGCCTTGCCCGAGGCGCTCGCCTTGCGCGCGCGGTTGCGGGCGAGCCGCTCCTGCTCGGCCTCGGCCGCGTCGTCGTCGGTGTAGCGGGTGGTGTCCTTGGCCGGCGTCAGGCCGAGCAGGTCCCAGCGGTCCTTGCCGTGGGCGACGCTGCTGAGCGGGATGGCGTGGCTTCCGGTGCGGGTCCGGCCGCGCGCATCGGCCATCCAGATGTCGACCTCGGCGGCGATCCCCGCCGCGACCTCGTCGGACGGAAGCACGAAGTACGTCACCGGGGTGCTCCCCAGGTCCACGAAGACCCAGAACTGCGAGCCCGTGTCGTCGGCGTCCGGCAGGGCGTCCTGCCGTCGCGCCTGCCAGTCCCCGTCGATCTTGGCGCGGACGCGCACGATGCAGCTGTCCCCGTCGACGCCCCACACCTGGACCGGGTTGCGCGGCAGGTGCTCGAGCCGCTCGGCGCGGCCCCCGCGCTGGATGACCTCGGAAATGAAGGCTTGGATGCCTCGACCGGCCGTATCTTGCACTCGACTGCGTCCATTTCTGTGCTGCGCCCCGTACGCATCGGTGAGCTGTGTTGCGACGGGTCCAACGCGGCACGACTCGAGTTTCTGTACTCCAGAGTACGGGCAGGGGTTCGGCGGTGGCCGGACGAGTCGGCCTTCGGTGGGTCGGACCGGGTGCCGCGACGATGTCCGCCCCGCGCCGACGAGGGGTAATTTTGCTGCCATGAGCACGTCCTGGCAGGACCCGAAGGCTGTGAACCTGATGCTCGACGACTGCGACACCTGGGCGGTGGTCGGGCTGTCCGGCAATCCCGGCCGGACCGCGTATCGGATCGCGCGCCTGTTGCAGGAGCGCGGCAAGCGGATCGTCCCCATTCATCCGAACGCGCCGACGGTGCTCGGCGAGCAGGGCTACGCGTCCCTCGCCGACGTCCCGTTCCCCGTCGAGGTGGTCGACGTGTTCCGCCGGTCGGAGTCGGCGGGCGAGTTCGCCGACCAGGCCGTCGCGATCGGCGCGAAGGGCGTGTGGTTCCAGCTCGGCGTGATCGACGAGGACGCGTTCCGGCGCACCACCGAGCAGGGCGTGGCGATGGTGATGGACGCGTGCCCGGCGATCGAGTGGGGCAGGCGGCGCGGCTGAGCCCGCTGCCGCGCCGCGGCGTCGCCCTCGCTGACCGGCCGACCCGCCGGCGACGGCCGGCCGCCGTGCCGATCGAGCGGAGGGATCAGGACGCCAGGATCCGGGCCTTCTCGGCCTCGAACTCGGCCTCGGTGAGCACGCCTTGTGTTTTCAGCTCGGCGAGGTCCTTCAATGCGGCGATCCGGTCCGTCCCTCCCGGCGCCGCCGGGGCGGCCGGCGTCGGGGCAGGTTCGGGCGGGTACTGCGCATCGCGGTCGTATGGAGCCTGCTCCTGCGCCGCCCAGCGCCGGCCCTGCCGCCGGGACACCCGGTTGGACACGGCGGTGGCGGTTCCGGCCACCACGGCGGTACGGGCGACTCCGCGAAGCAGTCCGGGCATGGTGCACTCCTCGGGTACTCGAATGGCATGTCGATTCGAATTACTTTGCTCTACTTCAGCTTTCAGATCCAAGGGCGTCCAGAGACGACAGGATGCTCTGCACCGGGATGCGGCCCGACGCGACGAGCTGGGCGCCGTTGCGACGCAGTGCCCGCGCGAAGGGCGCGGCCCAGGTGTTCTCGTAGACCAGGACGGCTGCCGAGCAGCCCGGCTCGAGCGCGGCTCCGGCTTCGGCGAAATCAGTGTCGTCGAGCAGACCCGAGGCGGCCTCCGCGAACAGGGTCACGTCGAACTCGCCCTCGAGCCCGACCTCGGCGATGTCGATCCCGGCGACGGAGCCGTCGGGGTCCTTGCGGACGAACGCCAGGTCCAGCACCCGGATGATGCCGCGCTCGACGAGGTCGCGCAGGAGCGGTAGCGCCGACCCGTCGGGAGGGCGATCGGCAGGAAACTCGATGACGAGATAGTCGACCGGACCCATCTCGTCGATATCGGAATCGGTCACCAGGAGCCTCGTTTCAGCGACGGAACCAGTGTTCGGCGGGCGCACCACCCACCACCTGTTCGACGATAGTCCGCGCGCGGCAACCCGCATCGGTTTTTGCACATGCGGCATCGGGACACCGACCCGCCCCCGGCGCATGCCGGTCTCGTGACCGCTTCGAAACGGGAAAAAGGCCCGAAGCCACTGCAGAGAAACAGAGCCGAAGCGCACACTGGGCGAGACCAATCCCGCCTCGGAAGGGGAGCATCATGTCTCAGAACGTGCGTGCCGATCAGGAAGGCATGTCCGTCAAACAGGGCATCGCCGCGGGGACGTCGATCGGGGCCGCGGTCATCATGGCCACGATCGGCATCCTGCAGTTCTTCCAAGGGATTGCGGCGGTGGCCGAGGACGAGGTGTTCGTCCAGGGCCAGGAGTACACCTTCAAATTCGACCTGACCACCTGGGGGTGGGTCCATATCGTCTTCGGTGTGGTGATGGTGGTCGTGGGCATCGCCCTGATCAGCGGCGCGACGTGGGCACGAGTGTCGGCAATTGTCATCGCTGCGCTGTCGATCCTCGCGAACTTCCTGTGGCTCCCGTACTACCCGTGGTGGTCGATCCTGATCATCGCGCTCGACGTGGTGGTGATCTGGGCGATCTCGACCTGGAACCCGCGAGCCGACTACTACTGACCAGGCCGAGGAGGAGATCCGGACCTTCGTTCCCCTGCTGATCGAGAAGTCGGCCTGGCGCGAAATCGGGAATGCTTCTCGCTCGTCCCGGACCGGTCGCACATAGGCGGACAGCGATGACACAACAGGGAACCGGCGCCCAGGACGATTCGGCGCCGGGCGCGCCCGACACGGCGAACACCGGTGCAGGTCTTCCCGGCTCCGGAGCTCGCGCCGCGACCGTCGAGGCCGCGGAAGGAGACGACGAGAGCCGGTCGCCCGAGACCGGGGGCCGCCGGAAGCTGCTGTACGTCACCCTTCCGGGGTGCTGGGGCGCACTGATCTTCGCGTGCCTGTCGTTCACGCCGTCGCTGCTACCACGCGGAGGCCTGCTCCAGGGCATGATCTGTGGCATCACTGCCGCGATCGGCTACGGGTTGGGGGTGTTCGCGGCGTTCGTGTGGCGCGCATTCGCCGACCGAGGCCCTCGACGTCCGCGGCGCGGCTCCTGGCTGGTCTTCCTCGTCGCCGCGGCGGTGCTGTTCGTCGGCTCCTTCGCCGTCGGTCAGTACTGGCAGCACGAGATCCGCGGGTTGATGGGGGTCACCGAGTACAACGTCGCGCTCGTGGTCCTCTCCCCCGTCGTGGCTGCAGTGATGTTCGGTCTCCTCCTGGCGGTCGGGCGCGGCGTCCGGGGCTTGTATCGCTGGCTGGCCGCTCTGCTCAACCGGTGGATCGGACATCGCGCGGCGACCGTGGTCGGGTGGCTCGCGGTCGCCTGGCTCGTCTATGCGGTCGTGTCGGGTGTGCTGCTCGGTGGCCTCGTCGGTGTCGCCAACTCGGCGTTCTCGGTGCGGGACACCATGACCCCGGAGGGCATACAGCAGCCCACGACCGGCCTGCGTTCGGGCGGACCGGGATCGGTGGTGCCGTGGGAGTCGTTGGGGTGGCAGGGGCGCAGCTTCATCGGCTCCGGCCCCTCCACGGAGGAGCTCACACAGTTCGCCCAACGCCCGGCCCTGGAGCCGATCCGGGCCTATGCCGGACTGGCGTCGGCCGACGACTCCGAATCCCGGGCGGCGTCGGCGGTCGAGGACCTCAGCCGTGCCGGAGGTTTCCAGCGGGGGAACCTGCTGGTGATCACCACCACGGGAAGCGGGTGGGTGGACCCCGCGCTGGTGGATTCGTTCGAGTATCTCACCGGTGGCGACGCGGCGACCGTGGCGCTCCAGTACTCGTACCTGCCGTCGTGGATCTCCTATCTGGTCGATCAATCCAAGGCCCGGCAAGCCGGTCGCGATCTGTTCGACGCGGTCTACGACGTGTGGTCGAAACTGCCACAGGACAACCGCCCCCGGCTGTTCGTCGCCGGAGAGAGCCTCGGCTCGTTCGGCGGCGAGACCGCCTTCAGCGGCGAATACGATCTGCGCAACCGCACCTCGGGGACGCTGTTCGTCGGCCCCCCGAACTTCAACACCCTGTTCCGGGAATTCAGCGATCGGCGTGCCCCGGGCAGCCCGGAGATCGAGCCGGTCTACCAGAACGGGCGCACGGTGCGATTCACCAACGATCCCCGGACGGAGATTCCTCCCGCGGACACGCCCTGGGACGGCAGTCGGGTCCTGTACCTGATGCATCCGTCCGACCCGATCGTCTGGTGGAGCCCGAATCTGATCCTCGGCGAACCGGACTGGATCGGTCAGCCACCCGGACAGGATGTGCTCGAGGAGATGTTCTGGATGCCGTTCGTGACGTTCTGGCAGGTCACCGCGGACCTGCCGTTCTCCACCGGTGTCCCGGGCGGCCACGGCCACAAATACACCTCCGGGTACGTCGACGGGTGGAACGCGGTCATGCAACCGACGGGGATCACCCCCGAGCAACTCACCACCCTCCGGACGATCATCGAAGCCGGCGAGTAGGACAGGAAGGGGCGTTCCGGTGGCGATGATTCGAGTGATGTTCCGGCACCGAATCTTCCGAGACTCGGGGAACCACCTGCTCGTCGACGTCGACGACAGTCCGACCAGGGCGTGGCGGTAGTGATGGACGCGCGCCCGGCCGTCGGGTGCGGCAGGCGGCGCGGCTGACGGCCCTACCGAGCGGCCGGCGAGCGGGCGACGCACCCGGGCACGGCCTCCCGGGGTGCCGCGAGCCGGTAACTGCCGGCGTGGAACAGCAGCGGCTCGTCCTCTCCCCGTTCGTACTCCCGCACCCGGCCGACGAAGATGGTGTGATCGCCCTCCACGTAAGCATTTTCGCGGGTGCACACGAACCGGGCGAGGCATCCGCCGAGCAGCGGCACCCCGCCGGGCCCCTCGTCGACCGGCAGCCCGGCGAACTTGTCCTCGGCGGGCCGGGAGAACCGCTGCGACAGCCCCCGCTGCTCGACCCCCAGCACGTGGACTGCGAAATACTCGGCGGTGCAGAACGTTTCATAGCTGGGCGCCTGGTTGGCGAGGCAGAACAGCAGCAGGGGCGGATCGAGCGACAGGGAGGTCAGCGAGTTCGCGGTGATGCCGGCCCGCCGGGCGCCGGCACCGCGCGCGGTAATGACGGTGACGCCGGTGGCGAACTGGCCGAAGGCGTTGCGCAGGTCGCGGAGATCGAGTCCGTGGGTGGTCATGGCGTCACTCCTGTCCGGCGAGTTCGGCCATGAGCTGATCGGCCCGTTCGGGGCCCATGGCGGTGTAGCCGCCGTCGACGGCGTAGTCGGCTCCGGTGACGAACGACGCCTCGGGCGAGAGCAGGAACCGCACCACGGCAGCCACCTCCGCCGGGTCGCCGGTGCGGCCGAGCAGGTGCAGCGGCGCGGCCACCCGGTCGGCCTTGACGCGGTCCCCGCCGGAGAGCTGGTCGATGGCGTTGGACCAGGTCCAGCCGGGCGAGACGGAGTTGACGCGGATGCCGTCGGCGGCGAGGTCGAGGGCCATGTTGCGGGTGAGCTGGACCATGGCGGCCTTGCTGACGGGGTACGTCCAGCGCCCGGCCTGCGCGACGCGCGCGGAGGTGGAGGTGAAGTTGACGACGGCGGCCCGGTCGGAGCGGCGCAGCCACGGCAGCGCGAGCCCGGTGAGGACGGCGGCGCTGACGACGTTGACGTCGAGGGTGGCGAGCCAGTCGGAGCGGGTGGAGGCGGGCCCGTTGTCGCGGTAGACGCAGGCGAGGTTGACGAGGTGGTCGATGCCGCCGTGACGGTCGGCGATCGCGGCGACGGTGCCGGCGAGGGCTTCGTCGTCGGTGAGGTCGGTGCGGTGGAAGCTCGCCTGCTCGCCCAGCCGGTCGGCGACGGCTCCGCCGGCGGGATCGACGTCGACGATCGCGACGGACCAGCCGTCCTTGGCGAGGGCTTCGGCGACGGCCGCGCCGATCATGGTGGCGCCGCCGGTGACGACGGCAGTGGGGGCGGTGGTGGTCATGGCTGCTCCGGGGTCGTGGGGCGCGGTCCGTCGTCGGCGGGTTCGCCGGTGAGGGCGGCGCGGGTGAGCTCGAGCCGGGATCGGATCCCGAGCTTGCGGTAGGTGGTCTTGAGGTACTGCTTGACGGTGTAGCGGCTGAGGAAGAGCTTCTCGGCGATCTGCTGGTCCTGCAGGCCCGCGACGGCGAGGGCGGCGATCTCGCGTTCGCGGGCGGAGAGCTGCGAGGCGAGGTGGTCGGGTAGCGCGGCGACGCCCGGTGCGGCGGGCAACAGCTCGAGCAGTGCCACGACGCGGCGGGCGCCGCCCCGGTCGGTGACGCAGCTCTGCACCTGCAGGTGCCGGGACACCCCGTCGAGGCGCACGTCCAGGACGAACGTCTGCCGCATGCCGGCGTCGGCGTCGCGGCCGGGCCCGCCGGCTTCGATGAGCCCGGTCAGCCAGAGCGTGGGCTCGCTGATGCCGACCCGGCCGAGCAGGGTCCGCGCGGCGGCGTTGACCTGGCGTTGCCCGGTGGTGAGATCGAGGATGACCGTGGCCTCGCTCGACAGGTCGAGCGCGGCCCACAGGTCGTCCTGCACGGCGCGGGCCGCCTCCCGCCGAGCCACCTCGGTGACCGCGACACCCACGAGCCGGCCCAGGGCGCCGGCGACGGCGATCTCCGCGGGCGACGCCAGCGCGAGCCGGTCGTTGTCGGCGAAGTTGAGGGTGCCGACGACGTGGCCGCGTTCGATGATGGGCGCCTCGAGCACCATCCGCATGTCGTGCAGGCGGGCCACGTCGCGGAAGAACGGGGACTCGGTCCACGTGTTCTCGCTCATCAGCCGGCTGCTGTGGGTGGGGCGGCGGCGTTGCTCGAGCGTGCGCAGCACGGGGTCCTGGTGACGGCCGAGTTCCTCGTACAGCGTCAGGAAGCGTTCGCTGACGCCCTCCGCGGCGGCCAGCGGGGTGCGGCCGGGCGAGTCGCCGAACAGGTAGATGCCGAAGGCACGGGACGGCAGCACCCGCGGGACGAGGTCCATGCACAGGTCCTGGATCGCCTCGACCGTGTCGACGGCGAGGAGGGACTCGGCGACGTCGGCGAGATCGGTCGCGACGGTGCGATCGTCGTCGTCACCGTCGAACGGGAACTCGATGTCCATGGCCCCCTGCACCTCCTCGGCCGCCCGTGCGGCGGCCTCCACCCTCGTATCGGCAACCCGCCCGGCGTTCAGGACGCCGCCGGCCGGTAGCGGAGGACGAACGACCCGCGGTCGTCGACCTCGACGGCGAACTCGTCGGGCACCACGACGCTGCTGGTGCCCAGTTCGATGATCGCCGGCCCCTCCAAGTGTGCGCCCACGCCGAGGCCGTGCCCGTCGTACACCGCGGCCTCGACCATCGTCCGGTGCAGCACCGACCAGATCGGGCGGGTGCCGATCCGCCCGGTGCCGTCGCCGGTGGGCACGACGGCGCTGTCGAGGCGCGGCTTGGGGGTGGTGCCGACGACGCTGAGCCGGATGTTGAGCACGTCGATCGGCATGTCCGGGGAGCGGTAGCCGAACAGGGTGTCGTGCATGGCGTGGAACCGCTCGGCGACGTCGGCGAGGTCGACGCCGTCGAGGGACGACGGGTCGAGCGGCACGTTGATCTCGTACCACTGGCCGCGGTAGCGCATGTCCAGCGAGGGTTGCAGGGTCACCTCGGTGTCGGCGACGCCTTCCTCGGCGAGGATCTTGCGGCCGCGCATGGCCATGTCGTTCCAGATCCCGAGGAGTTCTCCGGGGTCGAGGGCGGCGAGTTCGGCCTTGTGGCTCTGCACGAAGTCGTGCTGGAAGTCGCACACGAGCATGCCGGCGGCGCAGAAGATCGACGACTCGCGCGGGGTGACGAGCACGGGGATCTCGAGTTCGCGGGCGATGGCGGCGGCGTGGACGGGCCCGGCTCCCCCGGCGACGACGATCGGGAAGTCGCGGGCGTCGAGACCGCGGCGGACGGTGATCTCCCGGACACCGGCGGCCATGCCGACGTTGACGACGTCGTAGATGCCGGCGGCGGCCTCCTCGACGGAGATGCCGAGGGGTTCGGCGACGTCGCGGCGGATCGCCTCGATCGAGGCCTCCCGGTCGAGGGGGATGTCGCCGCCGAGGAAGCTCGCGGGGTCGACGTAGCCGAGGACGACGTCGGCGTCGGTGACGGTGGCGCGGGTGCCGCCGCGGCCGTAGCAGGCGGGTCCGGGGACGGCGCCGGCGCTCTCGGGGCCGACGCGCAGCAGGCCGCCCTCGTCGACGTAGGCGATGCTGCCGCCGCCGGCGCCGATGGTGTGGATGTCGACCATGGGCAGGGCGATGCGGCCGCGGTCGATCTGCCCGTCGGTCATCACGAGCGGCCGGCCGTCGTTGACGACGGCGGCGTCGAAGCTGGTGCCGCCCATGTCGACGGTCAGGCAGCGGTCCCAGCCGTGCGGGGCGACCTCGAGCAGGCCGGCGGTGGGCCCGGACGCCGGGCCGGACAGCAGCGACAGGGCGGCACGGCGGGCCAGCTCGTCGGGGGTGGCGACGCCGCCGTTGGACTGCATGAGCAGCAGGATGCCGGTGAATCCCGCCGCGTCGAGCGCCTCGGTGAGCACCCGAAGGTAGCGCGTGATGATCGGTCCCGCATAGGAATTGAGCACGGCGGTGCTGGTGCGGTCGTAGTAGCGCACCTGCGGCAGCAGCTCGCTCGAGCGGGTCAGGTACACGCCGGGCAGCTCGGCGGCGAGGATGTCGGCGGCCTGTCGTTCGTGCTCGTCGCCGGCGTGCGAGTGCATGAACGACACCGCCACGGCCTCGACGCCCTCGCGCCGGAACAGTTCGGCGGCGGCACGCACGTCGTCGGTGGCGAGCGGGGTGACCTCGGTGCCCTCGTGGTCGAGGCGGCCGCCGACGGGCCGGCGCAGCGCCCGGGGCACGAGCGGCGCCGGCGGCGTGAGCCGGTTGTCGTAGGCGTCCTCGCGGGTGCCGTCGCGCATCTGCAGCACGTCGCGGAAGCCCTCGGTGGTGAGCAGGCCGGTCTTGGCGCCGGTGCGGGTGAGCAGGGCGTTGGTGGTGACGGTGGTGCCGTGCACGATGGTGTGGACCTGCGCGAGCAGGCCGGTGAGGGTCTCCCCGCGCCGCTCGGCGATCTCGGTCAGGCCCTTGACGACCGCGGTGGACGGGTCGGAGGGGATGGAGCTGGTCTTGTGCACGAGCCGGGTGCCGTCCTCGTGGACGACGAGGAAGTCGGTGAAGGTGCCACCGACGTCGACTCCGATGCGGATGCTGGGTGTTGCCGACATGGTCACTGTCCGCCTTTCCGGGTGTTGCGCAGCTGAGCGGTTGCCTCGGCGTCGAGGGTGCGGGTGGCGGCGTCGACGACAACGCCGTAGCGGATGCGGGCCTGTTCCGCGGAGAGCAGTTCGTTGCGGACCTCGTCGGCGACGAGGTCGGCGGGCCGCAGCAGCGGGTCGCCGTAGCCGGCGCCGCCGCCGCTGACGGAGCGGACCACCGAGCCGGACGGGAGCTCGACGAGTTCCTTCGACCCCCACTCGTGGGTGGTGCCGTCGGGGTATTCGACGGTCATGCGGTTCATGCCGGAGGGGCCGCCGCCGAACAGGCCGGCTCCGGGGGCGCCGCCCTCGGATTCGACGGATTCGCCGATGGTGACGCCGATTTCGGAGTCGCCGTAGCAGCGCCACGCCGAGCGGGTGCCGAGGCCGCCGCGCCACTGGCCGGCGCCGGCCGAATCCGGTAGGTACTCGTGATATTCGAGGAAGTGCGGGCTCGACAGCTCGAACATCTCCGGGTCCGGGGAGCGCATCTGCCCGGCGGTGCCGGTGAAGCCGAGCGCGTCCCACCCGTCGGTGCCCTTCATGGCGCCGGGGCCGTTGCGCTGGAACACGGTGAGGGTCACGAACGGCTGTTCGGTGCGCGGGTCGGTGCCGTTGAGGGCGGTGCAGATGAATTTGTTCCACCCGGCGGTGACGCGGTCCGGCAGGGCGTCGGCGAGGGCCGACATGATGGCGTCGACGACCTCGTCGCACATCTGGTTGCCGAAGATGGTCGCGGCCGGGAAGTGCGGGTTGAGCAGCGAGCCGGGCCGGAACACGGTGTGCACGGGCCGGAACAGGCCGTCGTTGGTGGGGATGTTGATGCCGCCGGCGGCGACGAGCATGAGGAACGCGATGCGCACGGCGCCCATCGCGGAGGCGGGCGGCATGTTGGTGATGCCGGGGGCCTGATCGTCGGTGCGGGAGAAGTCGAAGGTGACCTCGTCGCCGGAGACGGTGATGTCGCAGGCGACCTTGTAGCGGCGAGTGGGGTCGAGGCCGTCGGAGATCATCCAGCTCTCGCCGTGGTACACCCCGTCGGGCCAGCGGCCGATCTCGGCACGGACCTGCTTCTCGGAGCTGTCGAGGATGTAGTCCATGTGGGCGTCGAAGGTGCCGCGGCCGTAGCGGCCGAGCAGTTCGACGAGGCGGCGCGAGCCCACGGTGCACGCGCCGACCATGGACTTGATGTCCTCCATGACGAAGTCGATGCGGATGTTGGCGCCGACGAAGTCCCACACGTCCTTGCGCAGCACTCCCCCGGCCATGATCTTCACGGGCGGGATGCGCAGGGCCTCCTGCCAGATCTCGGTGGCGCTGGGGTTGTAGCCGCCGATGGTCATGCCGCCGATGTCGGCCATGTGGCCCTTGGCGGCGGCCCAGCCGACGAGTTCGCCCTCGTGGAAGATGGGCAGGTAGACGCCGGTGTCGGCGTTCTGGTTGCCGCCGGTGTAGACGTCGTTGTGGAGGATGACGTCGCCCTCGGCGATGTCGTCGCCGAAGTAGTCGATGATGTATTCGAGTGGCGGCTGGGCGCCGAAGGCGATGATGGCGGCGAACTCGGCCTGGGCGAGGGTGCGGCCGTGCTTGTCGAACAGCACCGTCACCAGGTCGCCGATCTCGTTGAAGATCGGCGAGCGGGACGAGCGCATCAGCATCGTCGCCATCTCCTTGGCGATGGCGTCGACGCGCCGCTGCAGCACCGACGCGAGGATCGGGTCGATGGCGGTGCCGCCCGCCGTGCCGGCGGTGGGGCGTTCCAGGGTGGTCATGATTGCTCTACCTCTCTCAGACCCGGTACAGCTCGGTCGGAAACTTGGACAGGGTGCGGGTGCGCCCGGCCTCGACGACGCAGGTGTCGGCCATGTAGCCCATGGCGCCGGAGTCGGCGTCCCACAGCATGGGGTGCAGGGCGATCACCATGCCCTCGGCGGTGGCGGTGACGGCCTCGTGGTTCTCGTTGTCCTGCACCATCTCCAGGCCCACCCACGGCTCCTCGAGCACGTCGAGGCCTAGGCCGTGGCCGGACCAGTAGGACGACCTGACCCCGTGCTGCTCGATCGCGGCGATGACGTCGCGCTGCACACCGGACATCGTGGTGCCGGGGCGCAGGGCGGCGCTTCCGGCGGCCAGGCCGGAGCACACCGCGTCGGCGAGGCGCTGCACCTCCGGCGTGGGCGGGGCGAAGGTGACCATGCGGGACAGTTCCATCCAGTAGCCGGCGGGCCCGACGAGTTCGTAGCTGAAGGTGAACACGTCGTGGGCGGTGAGTTCCCGGCCGCCGGGGGCCCCGAACGTCGGGCACGGGCCGGTCGGCTCGTCGTCGGCGTACATGGTGAGGAACAGCGGGTCCTCGGCGCCGAGCGAGTAGGCGACGCGGTACATCTCGGCGGCGACGGCGCGTTCGGTCGTGCCGGGGCGGGCGATCTCGAGCAGCCGTTCGAAGCAGCGGTCGGCGATGTACGCGGACTCCTCGGCGCCACGGATCTCGGCGGCCGTCTTCACGGCGCGGACCTGCTCGAACATCGCACTCGCGTCCTCGAACACGGTGCCGGGCAGTTCCTCGGTGAGGTGCAGGTAGTCCTCGACCTTCATGACCTGCCCCATGCCGACGATGCCGACGCGGGCCGGTGCCGCACCCCGGGTGAGGGTCTTGACGAGCGCCTCGGAGAGTTTCTCGGCGTAGACGTAGTCGTCGATCCAGCCGGTGCGGGGCCGGCGGCCGCCCTCGAGGTTCTTCGGCAGCACGAGGGTGGGCGCGGCGCCGGGGTGCAGGACGGCGTAGCCGAAGCGGTGCGAGAGGTTGTAGTCGGCGAGGTAGCGCAGGGCGCCCTTGTGGCCGCGGTAGTCGGCGGCGGCGAACAGCAGCGCGTCGTAACCGTCGCGCTCCATCCGCTCGTGCAGCAGCCGCCAGCGCCGGTCGCGCTCGGCGAGGGTGGCGATCACGCGCTCACCGCCCGCGGGAAGTGGCTGCCGCGCAGCGTGTTCCGGACCTGCCCGGCGAGGATCTTCGCGGTGCCGGCGGCGACGACCGCGCCGGGGCGGCGACCGGTGTGCTCGCCGATCCACCGGTCGGCGGCCGCGCGCTCGGTGAGCCACGGGAAGGCGGTGGGAGGTGCGTCGAAGACCTGCGCGAAGCGGGTGGCGAGGCGCTGGTCGGCGAAGCACGCGGTGAGCACCCGCTGCGGTGTCTTGCCGAGCGGTTCGAGGAGCAGGTTGGTGAACCGGTAGGTGCCGGCGATGTGCTCCTCGTAGACGCCTTCGAAGGTGCGGGTGATCCAATCGGCGTCGAAGGGTCCGTCGCCGCGGGCGAGGAGGGCGTCGAAGTAGTGCCCGGCCTGCCGGATGCCGGAGCCGGCGCCCTGACCGGCGACGGGGTCGTAGGCGACGGACGTGTCGCCGAGGCTCATCATCGGCCGGCCGCCCGGGGTGGTGCCCAGCCCGGAGCGCACGGACGGGGTGACCCGGCCCTTGAGCCACGAGTGCGGGTCGTCGAGCATCGGCTCCATGTTCCGCATCGACGGCCAGTCCCACGGGGCGTAGTCGCGGGCCAGGCGCGAGGCGGTCGCGAAGGCCTGCTCGACGGTGGTGACGTCGGCCCAGCAGTCGAACGGGCCGCCGGGCTTGGCCTCGAACACCAGGCACCAGACGTTCTCGCCGGACTTGTGCAGGAACGGCACCCAGAAGATCTCCCCGGCGTCGCCGAAGAGATTGAAGCACACGCCCGTCGAGCCCTCGACACGGTTGGGGAAGGCGGTGCCGTCGGTGGGGATGCCGCGCACGAGCACCATGGCGAGGTTGCGCTGCGGGGTGTCGTAGACGCTGCGCCGCGCGTCGCGGGCGAACAGCGACGACAATCCGTACTTGCCGGTGGAGACGACGGTCAGGTCGCTGCCGGCGGCGATGTCGTCGAGGTCGTCGGGCTGCACCGATGTCACGACGATGTTGCCGCCGAGTTCGGCCAGGCGCACCATCCGGTCGTACGACTTGCGGCGCACGTCCACGGCACCGCCGGCGGCGTCGCCGAGCGCGGAGCCGAAGTGCACCAGCTCCTGCCCGATCTTCGGGCTGAAGCACACGTGCAGGGCGTCCATCGGCACGCCCTTGTCGTCGTAGCCGGGGCAGCCGAGCCGCAGCTCGGTGGCGACCGAGCGGTGGAACAGGGCCGCGGTGCCGGTCGGGGAGGTCTCGTGCAGGATCTCCTCGGCGGTCTTGTCGGTGTAGAGGTCTACTTGGAAGCCGTTGGCCTGCAGGGCCATCGACAGGAGGGTTCCGGCCTGGCCGGCCCCGATCACGGAGATTCTTCTCATGGCGGTCATCCCTTGTGCCGGTGGGTGGAGCGGTGGTCAGAAGAGTTCGAAGTACTCGCGGTGTTCCCACTCGGTGACGGTCTCGGCGTAGCCCTGCGGGTCGGGCTGCTCGGCCAGGTGCGCTTCGTAGCGCGAGACCTCGCTGGACTTCATGGTGACGAGGTAGTCGACGAAACGGTCGCCGAACGCCTCCCGGTAGAACCGGCTCGCCCCCAGGGCCGCGAGCCCTTCCTTCAGGCTCGTGGGCAGGTGCGGAACGTCGGCGGCGTACGGATCCACCGACGGGGCACCCGGCTCGGTCTTGTTCTTGATGCCGTCGAGCCCCGCGGCGGCCTGCGCCGCGATGTACAGGTACGGGTTGGCGGCGGGCTCGCCGACGCGGTTCTCGACATGTGAGGCCTTGTCACCGGGGGCGCTGATGACGCGCATCATCGCGGCCCGGTTGTCCAGGCCCCACGTCAGCCGGTCCGGGGCCAGGGAGTACGGGCGACGGCGGCGGTACCCGTTGATCGTGGGCGTCATGAACGGCGACGCGGCGGCGGCGTGGGCCAGGGTGCCGCCGACGTAGTGCCGGCCGATGTCGGACAGCAGCTCCCCCTCCCCCGGCACCATGACGTTCTCGCCGGTGACGGTGTCGACCAGGGAGGTGTGCAGGTGCCAGCCGCTGGCGTAGAAGCCGGGGATGCCCGGGGTGGACATGAAGGAGGCGAGGTAGCCACCGCGGCGGCAGATCTGCTTGACGGCGGAGCGGAACAGCAGCATCGAATCCGCGGCGGCCATGCCCTCGAGCACGTCGAAGGTGGTCTCGACCTGGCTCGGCGCCCACTCGTCGTCGATCGAGCGCAGCGGCAGCCCGAGCGCGGTGACGGCCTGTCGCACCGGGCGCAGCACGTCGTCGATCTCGTCGAGATGCGATTCGAGGAGGTAGTTGTAGCCGCGGGCGACGGCCGCGACCTCCGGCGGGTCGGCGGGCATCCCGGGGGCACCGAGGGAGCCGGTGACGAGCTTGTCGTCGAGGACGCGGGTGAGATACCACTCGACCTCGAGGCCGGTGATCAGGTGGTAGCCGGCGCTTTCGAGCTGGGCGAGGGTGTTGCGCAGGATGCTGCGGGGGGAGAACGGGAAGGGGCTGCCGTCGCGGAAGTACAGGTCGCACAGCACCCAGCCGGTGTCCGGCGCCCACGGCAGCACCCGGAAGGTGGTGGGGTCCGGAACCATGGTGAGGTTCGGGCTGCCGGACAGCTCGGGCATGTCGAACCCGCCGCCGGGGCTGAACGGGTTGAAGACGATGGCGTTGGCGGTGTCGAAGAAGAACGGCGCCATGGTGATCTCGGTGCCGGACTCGAGCGCCGCCAGGTAGCTGTCGACGGTCATCGTCTTGCCGCGGATCAGGCCGTGCTGATCCGGCCAGGCCAGGCGGACCATCTCGATGCCCTTCTCCGCGAGAAGGTTCCGGGCGCGGTCGGCGGCCTCCTGCTGCGCGGCGTCGTACAGGGCGTGGCGGGCGACGAACTTGGCTGAAGTGGACATGCGGTCCTCCGTGAGGGGTGGGTTCGTGGGGTCAGTCGCGTGCCGCGACGAGCGGGGTGTCGACCCCGATCGGGCCGGTGTGCACCGCCCCGCCCGGGGAGCCGAGCGGGGCGTCGCGCCCGGGCAGCACCGAACTGAAGAAGACGGCGTTGTCCTCGAGATGGATGCGAGTGGTCTCGTCCACCCGGCGGTCGTTCGAGATGGCCTCCATCGGGCAGACCGATTGGCAGGCACCGCAGTCGACGCATTCGAACGGGTGGATGTAGAGCTTGCGGGCGCCCTCGTAGATGGCGTCGACGGGGCATTCCTCCATGCACGACTTGTCCATGACGTCGGTGCAGGGTTCTCCGATGAAGTACGGCACGGTTCCTCCTGGGGGTGCGTCAGCTCGGGACGGGGCCGGCGTCGGTGGAGTGGCCGGGGAACAGCGGCGCATCGTCGTCGATGCGGTGCGCGATGTGGTTGACGGCGGTCGCGGCCTCACCGAAGCCGACGGACATCAGCCGCACCTTGCCGGGGTACTCGGCGATGTCGCCGGCGGCGTAGACGCCGGGGACGTTGGTGGCCATGTCGCGGCCGACCACGATGTGCTGACCGTGGAGTTCGAGGCCCCAGGTGCGCAACGGCCCGAGCTGGGCGGTGAAGCCGAGCGCGGCGATCAGCTTCTGCGCCGGCAGCCGCACGGTGTCGCCGTGCTCGTGGCGCAGGACCTCGACGAGTTCGAGACTGTCGGTGCCGTGTGCGGCGGTGACCTCGGCGTTGGTGTGGATGGTCGCACCGCGGCGGCGCAGTTCGTCCACCGACGCGGCGTGCGCGCGGAAGCGGTCGCGGCGGTGCACGAGGGTGACGGACCCGGCGATCGGATGGAGGGCGAGCGCCCAGTCGAGGGCCGAGTCCCCGCCGCCGACGACCACGACGTCGCGGTCGCGGTAGTCGCCGAGGTCGGTGACGAAGTACGCGGCGCCGCGCCCGGCGTACCTGTCGGCGGCGTCGAGGGGCCGGGGCCGGAAGGACCCGATGCCACCGGCGACGAGGACGGCGCGGGTGCGGATGCGCTCGTCGTCGTCGGTGCGGACGGTGAGCACGTCGCCGTCGCGATCGAGGTCCACGGCCTGCCGGCCGAGGAAGTACTCGACGTCGTCGCCGGCCTGCTCGACGAGCTGCCGGACGAGGTCCTTGCCCTTCACCGCGGGCAGGCCGGCGACGTCGTAGATCTCCTTCTCCGGGTAGAGCGCGGCGACCTGGCCGCCGAGCTCGGGGAGCGCGTCGACGACGACGGTGCGCAGGCCGCGGATGCGGGCGTAGTAGGCGGCGTACAGGCCGGTGGGGCCGGCACCGAGGATGAGCAGGTCGGTGTCAGTGTTCATGACCGGCTCCGGGGCTCGGGCACAGCGCCGGGGCGAGCAGGTGCTCGACGAGGGCGGCGAGGTGATCGCGGGAGGGATCGGCGAACTCCGGTGCCTTGTAACGGATTTTGTCGGGGTCTGCGCCGGCGGCGCGGACCTTGTCCGGCTCGCCGGCCATGAGCCCGGCGATGCCGTCGACGGAGCTCTCGGGGTGGTACTGCACCCCGATGGCGGAGCGGAACGCGAAGGCCTGCACGAAGTCCCGGGACCGGGCCAGGACGGTCACGTCGGGCGGCAGCTGGAAGGTGTCCCAGTGGAAGGAGAACCGGGTGCCGGTGAAATCGACGGGGTGATCCAGCCCCGCCCCGCAGGCGGTGACCTCGACGAAGCCGACCTCGGCACGGTCGCTGCCGCGCACCGCCGTGCCGCCGAGCGCGAGGGCGAGCAGTTGGGAGCCGAGGCAGATCCCGAGCGTGGGCACGTCGGTGGCCGCGGCGGTGCGCAGGAAGTCCCGTTCGCGCAGCAGGTAGTCGTGCGGGTCGTCGGTGGACTCCTTACCGCCCAGGCAGATCACCGCGGCGGCCTCGTCCGGCGCGGGCAGCACGTCGCCGCGGAAGGGGCGGACGATCCGGATCGGGACGCCGTGATCGCGCACGACGTCGCCGAGGACGGTCAGGTCGGGGTCGTCGACGTGGGCGACGACGAGCAGGGGTTTCATACGGCACCTCGGGGTTCCAGAGTGTGTGTCCACGGTCGCCAGTGGTCGGTGGCGGCGAGGGCGCGCAGCAGGGCGACGGCGTCGGCGCGGTCGACGGCGATCCAGCTGCCGTCCGGGACGAGTTCGTAGGGGGTGAAGTCCCAGAACTGCGCGCGCCGGATCGCGTCGGCGACCTGCCGGTGGGCGGCGAGCTCGCGGTCGAGGCGGTCGACGCGCCGCGTGAGCCGGTCCACCTCGGCGCGCAGGCGGTCGAGTTCGGTGTTGTCGGTCATGGCGGGCCCGTCAGAGGACGAGGGTCAGGTTCTCGTGGCCGTGTTCGCAGTCGACGAGGTTGACCTGCTTGACCGCGATCCGCCACTGCTCGTCCCGGCGGACGAGTTCGTGCCCGCACCAGCCGGCGTACGTCTTGGTCGTGCCCGCCCGGAACTCGGTGATCAGGAAGTTCGATCGCACGAGCCGGCGGTCGGGTGTGTCGAGGACCTCGACGTTGGTGACGAGCCGCCGGGTGCGCGACGACGGGATCTGGCAGAACGCGAGTCCGGTGCGCAGCCAGTAGATCCGGTCCATCAGCCGGCGACGGTCGTCGAAGGCGTGGGACACCTCGCGCCGGGGGTCGCCGCCGCCGGGGGTGGTGGGCACCCAGTAGAGGCATTCGTCGGTGAACAGCTCCACCCAGTCGTTGAAGCGGCCGTCGTCGATCAGGCGCGCCTCCCGGTAGAGCAGGTTCTCGACCTCGGAGCGCACCCGCGGATCGGGTTCGCTCCAGTCCTCCTGCCAGGCCCCCATCAGCTCGGCCAGGTGGTCGTAGTAGGCGGAGTCCAGGTAGTACGAGTACCGGGAAGTGTCGTGGCGTTCGTTGCTCTGCACGGTCATCTGTCGTGTCCCTTCACCGGCTCATCAGCCGGAGCCATTCCTGGTAGTAGCCGCGCATGTGCAGCTCGTCGGTCACCGGCCCGGTCACGACGCCGTCGGCGTCGACCTTCTGCCGGCCCTCCACACCGAATCCGCGGTTCATCTGCACCCATGCGACCTCCGGGATGCTCAGGCCGCGCTGGGCCTCCTCGAAGTTGGCCTGGTCGTCGGGTTCGCCGAAGGCCGGGAAGTCCTCCTGGGTGCGCATGCGCAGGACGTTGACCTCGTCCGGGACACCGCCGACGGTGGTGGCGTACCAGGTGAGCTGGGTACGGTCCACGGCGAGCGGCTCGATCACCTGCACCTGGTTCCCGATGATGAGCAGGTTCGGGAAGATGTTGAGGTTGATCTGGGCGCCGACGGTCAGGTCGAGGTAGCGCAGCGCGTCGTCGGGGTACTCGCTGCGGATCAGCTCCTCGAACACCTCCCGCCCGGGTTGCGGGCGCTGGTTGGCCCAGAACGCGCCGGGGCCGTCGTAGCTGGGGCGCTGGTCGATGAAGGTGTGTCCGTTGCCGAGGTACTGCACGTACATGGGGCCGCGGTCGGGGGTGCGGCCGAAGTACGTCATGTCCTTGGACTCGCCGAGCCGTTCGGCCATCTGCAGCAGGGAGCGGTGCGAGAACGCCGGATGGTATCCGTCGCCGGCGTTGTCGTACGCCAGCTTCCAGTTGCCGCGGTAGACCATGCGGTGCGCGGAGTTGCGGAGGAACACCTCACCACCCGGGGCGCGGTCGATCCAGTAGTCGAGGGGTTCGCGGACCGGGCCGAGATGCTCGGCGAGCGGCGGCGCATCGGCGTTGAGGGTGCCGAAGACGAAGCCGCGGTAGCTCTCCACCCTCGGCACCACGCCGAGGTTCAGGTCGGTGCGCTCGAAGTCCGGTCCGTACGCGTCGGGCCACGGCACCCCCACGAGCTGCCCGGTGTTCTTGAAAGTCCATCCGTGATACGGGCATTGGAAGTTCTTGGCGGTGCCGCTCTCGTCGCGGCAGACGGTGGCGGCCCGGTGGGTGCAGCGGTTGAACAGGGCGTGCAGCTCGCCGGCCCGGTCTCGGGTGACGATGATGGGGCGCAGACCCAGGTAGCCGGTGCGGTAGCTGTTGGGAGTGGGGACCTGACTCTCGTGCGCGAGGTACACCCAGGTGCGGCCGAAGACGCGGCGCATCTCGTCGTCGAAGATCGACGGGTCGGTGTACAGCGTGCGGTGCACCCGGTCGTGCTGCACCAGCTCGTCGTACGAGTGGGTGGAACTCACGGTCATGGCTCTTGCCCTTTCGCCGAGGCGTCACGTGGCGGGATCGTTCGTCGTCGCCCGAGGTTCGGGCGGTTTCCGATCGCGTCGGATTGCGTTCGCGTCGGGTTAATCCTGGCCGGGCCGCACGGGGCTCGGTATCCCTCCCAGGAGGGGTATTCACCGGCCCGCAAGCGTCGAACGACACCAGAAATCCCGTGTGTAACAAGAGATTTACAGAACGGACCCATGACGGGTCGCGGCACGACGGCCGATTACGGCGGGGTTACGACACCCGCCGGACGTGGGCATGATTGTGCCCCAGGTCACAGTCGCTGTCAACGCGCGGTGGCGCACCGGGCACGGCCGCCCTCGAGGCGGCGGGCGGGAACCCCCGACCGGCGGCTATCGCGGTTCGGCGGCGAGCGCCGTGGCGACGGCACCGCCGAGCGCGACATTGCCCCGATAGACCTCGACATTGACATCGAGGCTGCGGCCGCCGGTCGCGCGGTGGAAGTGGTCGAGCAGGAACGGCGTGGTGTCCTTGCCGACCACTCCGGCCGCCGCGGCCCGCTCCTCGGCCTCGTGCAGCACCCGCGCATGCAGCGCGGGGTCGAGCTGGTCGTCTTCCGATACCGGATTCGCAAGCAGGACGCCGGCTTTCAGGCCGAGTGCGTCCCGGGCACGGACAAGGGCGGCGACCTCGGCCGGCGACCCGACGGAATGTTCGAGCGGGCAGCCGCTGTCGCGGATGTAGAAGCCGGGGAAGCTGGTCGTGCGGTAGCCGACGACCGGAATGCTCAGGGTCTCGAGCCGCTCCAGCGTGGCCGGGATGTCGAGGATCGACTTGACGCCGGCGCTGACGACGAGGATCGGCACGGTGGACAGGGCGACCAGGTCGGCGGACTCGTCGAAGGTGCTCTGCGCGCCGCGGTGCACGCCGCCCAGCCCGCCCGTCGCGAAGACCTCGACCCCGCCGCGGTGTGCGAGCAGCGCCGTGGCGGCAACGGTGGTGCCGCCGGACAGTCGTCGCGCCACGGCGATCGGCAGGTCGCGCACACTCAGCTTCGTCACCGTCTCCGCCGTCGCGAGGTCGGCGATCTCGTCGGTGGACAGCCCCACGGTGGGGACGCCGCGAAGCACGCCGACGGTGGCGGGGACGACGTCCGCCTCCCGCAACCGCGCCTCCGCCTCGAGCGCCACCTCGAGGTTGCGGGGGCGCGGCAGGCCGTGGGTGAAGATCGTCGATTCCAGGGCCACCACCGGCCGGCGGGCTGCGACGGCGTCGCGCACCTCGTCCGATATCCGGATCACCGGGTCCATGCGGCTCCTCTCGTTGCGTGCAGGGTAGCGGCGGAGGGCGAGCGTCGCCGATCATCTCCGAAACTCAGAGCAGCTCACGGATTCCGCACAGCGGCAGATGGATCCACCCCTCCCGGACCGCGACGGCGCGCTGCGCCGCATCGGGCCGGACGGTTCTTCCGAGCGCTGCCGCTCGGGCGACGAGGCCGGCGACCACCGCATCGAACGCGTCGTCGGAGGCCACACAGAGGTCCCGGAAGCCGCCGAGCCTCAGTCCCGGAAGGGCGCGTTCCAGTGCGGCCACCGATGCGGCCCGCGCCTCGCGGTTCTTCGCGCTCTTGTATCCCTTGAACGGCAGGCCCCAGCCCTGCAGCGCAGCAGCGGGATACACCTCGACCACCGTTCCGTCGACGCGGTCGACATCCACCCCGACGGCATCGAGTTCCGCGAGCAGACCCGCACACCGCAGCGCCACATGGGCGATGAGATCCGCGGATACGCTCAACGGGACGATTCCCGTCCCGGCATGCACCACGCGGTCGGTCAACCGCCGCACCAGCGGGAGCCGTCCGGCTCGGCTGCTCAGGGCGCGTTCGCGCGAGTACTCGAGGCGATGGTGCGCGCCGACGAAGTCCACGAACGCGTCGGGCCACCCGAACGGCGCGTCGATGCCGGTCCGGTCCGCGGCGGCCACCGCGTTGACGACGTCCGGGTCGGTCGCGCCGAGCCGTAACTCCTGCACCGTCGCGGTGCCGTGCTCCCAGGCGACGGTGGCGACCGCCGTCTTCGCCGGCTCCGCCGCGAGGTCGACCCCTACCGTCTTCACGGACGTCACGGTATCCGCTGCCCGGCCCCGGAGCCTGCACTCGTACTGTGCACCGTGCACCCCCGGTCCCGCCACAACGGGGGCAGGCACGCGCTGGAGGGAGCAAGCCGCCGGCACGCACACGATCGGCGGGCACGCAATCGTGGACTACGTTCCGCATCCGTGCCACGGTGGAGGCGGATATCTCTTCCAGGAGGTGCAACACCATGGAGCACACCCAGCAGAACAGCGCCGCACAGGAATGCCCGGACTGCCATGCGCTCGCCGCGGACCTCGCGGCTCACAAGCAATGGCACTCCAGGGTCGTCCACGACCTCGCCGTCGCCGTCGAGAAGGAAGTGGATCGACGGACACGGACACCCTGACCGGCGCCGCTCCGCGATCCGGTTGCGCCGTCAGCGGAAGGCGTCGCCCTTCGTCGTGAGCGCCTTGACCCGCTCGACGATCCTGTCCTGCAACTTCTTCGGCGTGCGCCAGCGCATGGCGAGGCGGTCGTAGTCCATCGCGTGCTCGGCGACGATGTCCTTGAGCTGCTCGACGTCCAGCGGCGCCAGCTTCGCGCGCAGGCCGGCCTCGCCGCCGTCGCGGAACGCGGCGAACGGGTCGAACGGCCCCGGGGCGCGTGTGCCGCGCCGAGCGGCGGGGGCCTTCCGCGGTGCCGGGGCGGGCGACGGCGCCTCCCCCGGCGCGGTGAGTGCCGAGGCGAGGGCGTGCGCGAACCGCGGGGTGCGGGCGGCCTCGTCGGCGATCACGTGCACCAGCCGCACCAGGGCGGTCGCGGCGGCGGGGCTCGATCCCTGCAGCCGCAGCAGCGCGGCGCTCGCCTCCCCGATCTGCACTCGGAGGCGGGCCTCGTCGCGGTCGACGGCGCCGGTCACAGCAGCACCTGCGCGTTCATCAGGACGTCCTCGGTCAGCATGCGCAGGGCGTCGAACTGCCCGGAGTTGCCGTACTTGCGCTTGAGGGTGCCGTACGGGACGAACTCCGCGGACTGCGCGATCTGGTTGGCCTCGGGGATCCACGCCGGTACGACGTTCGCGATCCGCTCGTCGCGCTGCAGCTGTTCGATGATGCTGCGGTGCAGGTTCGACGCACTCCGGTACTTGGTGATGACGAGGCCGATCTCGCGGATGGGATGCCCCGTCCGCTCGGCGAACGCCCGCACCCGGGTCTGCAGCTGCGGGATCCCGTAGGTCGAGAGGATGTCGGGGATGGTCGGAATGAGGTAGCCGTTCGCCAGCCGCAGGCCGTTCTGGGTGAGCATGCCGAGGTTGGGCGGGCAGTCGACGAGGATGTAGTCGTACCGGTCGGCGATCGGGGTGATCGCGTGCAGCAGCACCTCGAGGGGCCGGGTGGACTTCGGGTCGGCGTACTGCTGGTGGCTCAGTCCCTCCTGGATGTCCATCAGATCCAGCGACGAGGCGAGCAGGTCGACGTTCTCGACGGCGCGCACGGGTGAGACGTCGCGCTGGAGGGCCTTCTCGATGTCGAAGGCGGGGGCGTCGGGATCGACGGCACCGCGGAACAGCGTGGCGAGGGTGCGGTCGAGCTGGTTGAGCTCCTGCCAGCGCTCCTCCCCGATCATCATCGTGGTGAGGTTGGTCTGCGGGTCCAGGTCGATCAGCAGCACCCGCTGCCCGAATTCGGCGGCCATGAACTCCGCGAGGGCGGCCGTCGTCGTGGTCTTGCCGACGCCGCCCTTCAGATTGATCGTCGCGATCACCCGCGCCACACCACACCCCCAGCACACTCGCTACTCGTTCGCTCAGCAAAGTACACCGGGACCCGGACGAATCCGGCGCCGGGCACCGGCGCACCCCCTAGATTCGAGGCAGTCGGCGACGGGAGCCCGCGAGTGCGAGAGGGACGGTGGAGGCGCTGGTGGCCGCTCGCGGCCACCGCGGCGCTCGTCGTGCTGCTCGCCGCGACGAACGCGGTCCCGACCTGGCCGGGGCTCATCCACCTGGTGGCGCTGCCGCCGCTGGATCAATTCACCGACCTGCGGATCCTGCTGTCGCGGGCGTCGTCGTGGCCGGCGTTCCTGGTGTTGCTCGCCGGGGTGGCCGCAGCCCGGGTGGCGCTCATGGCGTGGCTCCTGGGCGGCCTCGACGCCCGCCGGCTGCGCTTCGCGGCCCTGTTCTACACGGTCGCGTTCGGGCCGGTGCTGCTGGCGGCGTTCGCCGACGCCACCGCCTACGCGGTCCTGTACTCCCGGCTGTTCTGGCCCGCCGTCGCCCTGATCGGGGTGCTGGTGCTCACGCTCGGCCCGGTGCCGTGGCAGGGCGGATCCCGGTTGCGCGCGGCCGTCGCGCTGACCTGGCGGCGGGGGCTGCGGGTCGAGGTGATGCTGCCGTACTGCGCGGTGATCCTGGCGCTGGGTGCCGTGGCCGAACGGGTCCCGGTCCTGACGGTGCCGCTCGTCCCGGTCTCGGCCGTCGCGACCGGCCTGGCGATCCGGGCGATGGGCCGCCCGGCGCTGCGCCGGCCGGGGGCGGTCCTGACCGCGCTCGTCGCGGTGCTCGCCGCCGCGTCGCTCGTGTTCGTCGCGACCCGCGGGTACGACGAGCCGGAACCCGGACCGCCGCAGCCGGGTTCGCTGTTGATCCTGTCGGGGATCAACTCGGCGTCGGGGCGGGGCGCGATCCACGCGACGGACGTGCACCGCCTCGGTTACCGCTGCGAGCAGGTGTACTACTTCTCGTATGCCGGACCGGGCGACGGGCAGCCGCAGCGGGACGCGACCTGCCCGATCCGCACGGGTGCCCCCTACGAGCCGAGCGACACCCAGCGTCCGTTCGACGAGCAGGTCGATCTGTTCGTCGAGCAGGCGTCCGCGCTGCCTCGTCCGCTGGTGGTGGCCGCGCATTCGCACGCCGTGTGGGTGGTGTGGGAGGCCGTCGCCACCGGACGGGTCGACGTCGATGCGCTACTGCTGGTCGGCCCGTTCCCGAGCACCCCGACCGGCTATCCCCCACCGCACGTGAACGCGCCCGGCCGCGTCTTCGGCGACCTGCTGCGTGCCGCCGCTCCGGCCACCGACCTGGTCCGGTTCCACTTCGACCCGGACACCCCCGCCGCGCGGGAACTGCTCGGCACGGCGGGAGCCGCGGAATCCATCCTCGCTCAGCCACTTCCCGCAACGGTACGAGCAACGAGCCTCCCCGCGGCCACCGATCTGCCCCTGATGCCGGACGACTGGCAGCTCGACGTCGAGCGAAACGGGTGCCCGGCCCGCGTCGCCCACCCGTACCTGCCCAGATCGGCGGCATTCGAGGACGCGGCGATCCGCTTCCTGAACGGGCGGCCGCCCCCACCGTGCCCGCCGTGGCGGGACTGGGGTGCCGTACTCGTGCGGCCGTTCGGGGTGCCGGCCGGGCCGGCTCTGCGATGATCCCGAATTCCCCGGCGACGATCGCCGCCGAGGGGGATATTCGGAGGTGGCCACCACCGGTAACGAACGCGGCATCGCCGGAAGCAGCGCGGTGCTCACGACCCACGACTGCCACCACCAACGACTGCCACGACCCAACGACTGCGGAGTACCTATGACACTGCTTCCCCGCCCCGGTCTGTCGACGATCGTGACGGTTGCCGCCGCTGCACTACTGTCCGTGTCGATGCCGCCGAACGCGCTGGCCTTCGCGCCCGACATCCACGGCGCGATCCTGCGTGCAGCGCTGCCCCCGGCCACCCTCGACGGGGGTGTCGACGACCCGGCGCTCGCCGAGATCACCGGAAGCCTCCTCACCGGCACCGGCAACGAAGGCAGCGACCTGTTCCAGGGCGACGCCTTCCGGCACTTCGACAACGCCGCGCGACCGGCGGACGTCTGCGACCGTGCCCGGGACGCGTGGAACTTCTTCGTGCCCGCCGTGATCGCCGGTGCGCAACCCACCGGCCCGCCGGAGTTCCGCACCTCCGCGAACGGCTTCGCGGCCCGCAGCGCCTTCGGCGGCCTGACCCACGCACTCGCCGACTTCTACTCCCATTCGAACTGGGTCGAGCTGGCCGTCGGCACGGATCGGGCACCGGGGCTCGCCCCGCTCTTCCCGACGTGCGATCCCACCGCTCTTCCGGCCGGACTCCACACCGGATACTTCGAGCTGACCCCGGCGAACGGCCTCGACGGCTGCCCGAGCGGTCCACCCGCTCCCCCGGCCGGGTCGTCCGTCCCACCGGCCGAGGGCCCGCCCGCCCCGCCCGCCCCGTTCGAGGAGTGTCACCTGACCCTGAACAAGGACGATCCGGGCACGCTCCGCGGTCGTGAGCCGGTCCCCGGATATCCCGGCACGACGTATCACCAGCTCGCGGTGCAGCTCGCCGTCGAACACACCACCGCGCTGTACCGGGAGGTCCGCGGTCTCGTCGCCGGTTCCGTCCCCGCCGGTGTCGACGGCGAGTGCGTCGCCGACAACCTGTTCCGGGCCGCGCAATTCGCACCCTGCGCGGTCCCGGCTCCCACTCCCGTTCTTCCCAAACGTGTTTCGGGTCAGCCGGTCGGCGTTGCGCCGAGTCCGCCGGCATAGGGGCGAGACCGGCTGCACCGGGGCAGGGCCCCGGCATCCACCTCTCACCTCATCGCTGCCACCGCGGCCGGGGTGAGACTGTCCAAGCCGGGCAGCACCAGTCCTGCGAGGGCGAGCGCATCCGGGTCGGGTGGGTACCGGGGATGGGGAATCGCGATCACCCGCATGCCGGCCGACGCCGCCGACCGCAGCCCGTTGCTGGAATCCTCCACCGCCGCACACCGAGCCGGGTCCATCCCGAGTCGCTCGGCCACCGTCAGGTAGATGTCGGGTGCCGGCTTCCCACGCGCCACACCTTCGGTGGACAGCGCCACGGTGAACACGTCTCCCAGCGCTGCGGCGTCGAGCACGCCGTCGATCAGAGCCTGCGGGGACGAGCTGGCCAGCCCGAGCGGCCACCGCGCCGCCATCGCGCGCACCGCCTCGACCGCACCCGGAATCAGCGGCAGCCGGTCGGCGTAGCGAGCGCCCATGCGATCGATGACCAGCGCTGCCACGTCGTCGGGTGGCAGGTCGACACCGAGACCGTCGCTGAGATACCTCGACCACTCCGGGGTACTCATGCCCATCAATCGGCTCTGCGCGTCGGCAGTCCACCGACCCCCGTGCTCGGCCACGACCTGCCGGCGCACCTGCTCCCACAGCGGTTCGGAGTCGACCAGCACACCGTCCAGGTCGAACACCACCGCTTCCACACCGCCGATATCGGACACAGGCCCAGTCTCGGCCACACTCGTCCGCAGGCACGACACCGACACGCAACCGATCGGCGGACGGATCCGGCGCCCCCGGCCGGATGCCCGTGAGCGCTGCCGACGGGGCGAGGATGTGCTCGTCGCGCCCCTCGTCCGCCTCCTGCGGATCACGCATTCGGCGCCGCACCGGCGCGTATCGTTCTCCGATGTACGCACGTGCTCGTCGTGAGGGGGACGACCGTGAGCGAAACCGTAGGTCTGGTGGTATCCGGCGCGGGCGCCCGGGGCGCGTACGAGGCCGGAGCTATCGCATCGCTGCTGCCGCACCTGCCGAGGTCGGAGCACCCCCCGATTCTGGTGGGAACCAGCGCCGGCGCACTGAACGTCGTCGCGTTGGCCGCCTTCGCCGGGGACGGGTACAAGGCCGCAACCCACAGGATCGTGAGCCTGTGGTCGACGGTGGGACTGGACGACGTCTTCGGCCCCGTGGGGACGCTGGTCGGCACGGGCCTGCGCTACCTCGGTCAGGCCGCCGGTCTGGACGTCACGCTACCGAGCCTTCTCGACACCGAGCGCATGCACGACCTGCTGGACTCTCTCATCTGCTGGGAGGACCTGCACGCCAACATCCGCAGCGGCGCCATCGGGGCGGTCGCGGTGACCGCAACGTCGGTCGCCACCCGCGGCACCGTGGTCTTCGTCGAGAAGCGCTCGTCCGTGCCGCTACCTCCCTACGACGAACATCGCAACATCACCTACGTCGAAACGGAACTGACCGTCGAGCACGTGCTGGCGTCGGCGGCGGTGCCGGTGCTGTTCCGGCCCGTCCGGGTCACCGAACCGGCGGCGTGGGCGGGCTGGTACGTCGACGGCGGTCTGCAGCTCAACACCCCGCTGAAACCGGCCCTCGCCTTCGGCGCGGACACCCTCGGAGTCGTCGCGACCCAGCCGCGGCACTGGATCGAACGGCCTGCCGCCGACCTCGTGCCCGGCGACGAGGAACCGCCCGACGTATTCGGTGCCGCCGCGCTGATCCTGCGCGCCCTCCTCTCGGACCGCATGATCGAAGACCTCCACCAACTCGAGGTCCGTAACGACCGGCTGATGCGCATCCGTGCAGCCGGAGTGGACAGCGCGGACGTGACATCGGATCGGGAGATCCGGGTGCGGTTCGCGGGCCCGTCGCTCGATCAGGCGTACGACCTCGGCCGGCTCGCGTACGACGTGTACAGCAGGAAGGCCGCGGGCGTCGGCGGTCTGCGCCATCCGTGGCTGTCGGTCCTGGGTCGCCTCGCCGGGGGAACACGCGAGGACCACGGCGACCTGCTGAGCTTCCTGCTCTTCGACCCGGACTTTACTTCCGCCGCAGCCGAACTCGGAATTGCGGCAACTCACGAATGAGCGCGGCCCGAGCGAATGTATCGCTCACCTCGGTAGTCCGACGGAACGATACATTCGCTCGCCTGTGGCGGCGCGGGTGAAGCAGCGAGCGCAGCCGCGCCAGGTTACCGGCTGCCCGTCAGCAGCACCTTGAGCGCACCGGTCTCACCCGCGCGGCCGAAGACGTCGTAGGCCTCCTCGAACTCGTCGAGTGCGAACCGGTGGGTGATCATCGGCGAGGTGTCGAGTTTGCCGCTGCGGACCAGGCCGATCAGGGTCGGCGTCGAGTAGGTGTCGACCAGGCCGGTGGTGATGGTGAGGTCCTTGATCCAGATGCTCTCCAGGTGCAGGGTGGCGGGCGCGCCGTGGACGCCGATGTTGGCGACATGGCCGCCCGGCCGGACCAGCTCGACGGCCTGTTCGAACGTCGCCGGCACTCCGACGGCCTCCATGGTGACGTCGGCGCCGAGGCCGCCGGTGAGGTCGCGCACCACCGCGGCGACGTCGTCGCGCCCGCCGTTGACCACGACGTCGGCGCCGAACGCCTTGGCGGCCTCGAGTCGGCTGTCGGCGAGATCGACCGCGACGACGTGGCTCGGGCTCAGCAGCCGGGTGGCGAGGATCGCGGCGAGACCGATCGGTCCGGCGCCGACGATGACGACGACGTCGGCGGGCCGCACGCATCCGTTGAGCACGCCGACCTCGTAGGAGGTGGGCAGGATGTCGGCGAGCATGAGCATCTGCTCGTCGCTCACGCCCTCGGGTACACGGTGGGTCGAGTTGTCGGCGAACGGGACTCGCACGAGTTCGGCCTGGGTGCCGTCGATGAGGTGGCCGAGGATCCAGCCCCCGCCCCCGAGGCACTGGCCGTAGCGGCCCTCGCGGCAGAAGCGGCAGCGCCCGCACGAGGTGATGCACGAGACGAGGACCCGGTCGCCGGGCGCGAGGTTCTGCACGCCCGGCCCGACCTCGACGACGGTGCCGACGGCCTCGTGCCCGAGGGTGCGCCCGTCGGTCACCTCGGGGACGTCGCCGCCGAGGATGTGCAGGTCGGTGCCGCAGATGGTGACCGCGTCGACGCGGACGATCGCGTCGGTGGGGTCCTGGATTCGGGGGTCGGGAACGTCCTCCCAGACGCGCTTGCCCGGACCGTGGAACACCAGTGCCTTCATTGCTTCGGCCCTTTCGCCGATGGGTGTCTGCCGGTCTCAGCGTCCCATCGTTCGCGCCCGTTCGGAACGGGTCCTTGGACCTCGAATCGGACGGGGGGATGTCACACCGGGTCGGTCAGTGGCCGGAGACGATCGTGAGCCGGTCCGGGGCCGCCTCGACCAGCGCCTCGGGGGTGCCGTACCCGTCGACCTCGACGACGGGTGCCCGGTCGACGGTGGCACGGACGACGGCGCCGTCGGACATGAAGACGATCAGGCCCTGCCCCGCGGTGTCGGGGAGGTTCTCCCACACGGTGCCCGTCAGGCCGAGATCCCGGTTGATCGAGCTCATCAGCAGGGGCAGCGAGAATCGGTACATGCGGTCCCACGACCCCGGCGACAGACCGGCGTCCTCGGCCACGGAGGCGAGGGTGCGGGGTTCGCCCGTCAGCAGGACCGTGTCGAACTCCGCCTCGAGGATCGGGGCGTCCTGCACCCGGACCGTGCCGCCGGACCCGCCGCAGCCGGCGACGGCGAACACCGTCGCCGCCAGGAGCATCCCCGACCTCCGGGCCGTGCACGCCGGCACCGTGGGTCTCGGCACCGTGCATCTCGGCGCCGTGCATCTCGACACACTGCGCAGCATCCGTTCACCCCCAGTCGATTTCGCTCGAGAACGCGTGAAAGTTACAGCACCGCCCGCACGAGAAGCAGTGCCGTCGGGCGACGTCGGAATCACCGAGGAGCTGGGCTGTGACAGCTGACAATCGACGCGCGGGCGGCCTCACTCCCGCGCGGTGAGCTCCGCGATGTCGCCCCTCAGCTCCGACCGGAGCGAACCCATCAGCTCTGCCGCGATCCCGAACTGGTCGCCGACGAAGTAGGTGTTGTCGGCGGACAACTCCCGCGCTCCCGATCGGCCGATGAGGGAGTCGATCCGCTCGTCGAGGCTCGCGGTGCGGGCCTCGACCTCGGCCGTGCGCAGCTGGACCTCGGCGACGGTGAGCAGTTCGCCGATGCGGGCCAGTGCCGCCACCCGGTCGAGAAGCTGATCCCACACCGGTGCGAGCGCGGCGATACGCGCGTCGACGGCCGCGCGAGCGGACGGCGCCGCGCGCCGGGCGTCGGCGAGTTCGGCGAGCAGGCCCCGCAACGTCACGGCGTCCACGGCGATCTGCGTCAGCTCGTCGGCGAGATCGAGCTGGGACCGCTGCACCGCGAGGTGGTCCGACCGCCAGGCCGTGGAGCCTTCGATCCGATCGAACAGGGTGCCGGCGAGGAACAGCAGGGTGTCGTACCGGTCGACGAAGTGATCGTCGCCGTCGGGCACCTGCCGGCCGAGGGCGTCGGCGGCGCGACGTCCCACCGCGGCCGCCGCGGTGCCGTCGGACCAGCGCGTCACCCGGTCCACGGCCACGCCGAGCACGGCGCCGCGCACCTGATCGGTCGTTCTCTCGGGGATCGGCGCGGGCGTGCGCTGCAGCGCCGCGAACAGGGCGTCACGCTGGTGCGGGTCGAGGTGCACGCCGTCGCGCCGTTCCCGCCGCACGGCCCGCACGCCCTGCGCGTAGTGCCGGCCGGACACGGTGAGCGTGTAGTGGGCGTTGCGCAGCCGCTTGGCCAGCTCCCCCGCCCGGTACTCGAACACCAGCCGGGCGGCGCCGGGGCGCAGGTCGGCGGCTCGCACCGTGAGGCGGGCGTGCTCGTCCGTGAGATGGCGCAACGCGCCGAACCCGCCGAGCGTGGGCAGGCCGCGGCCGATCCGGCGGCGCCGGGCCAGGATGTCGCGGGTCTCGTCGTCGAGGTGGCCGGCGGCCAGGCAGAGAGCGGCGGCGTCCGACAGCGGGGCGTGCCGGCCGTCGAGCCGGTGCTGCTCGCACCAGCGGCGCACCTGCGCGGCCATCCGCTCGCGGCGCTGCTCGGCCGGTTCGAACCCGACCGGGAACTGCGGGTCGTCGGACATCGGGACCTCCTCGTGGCGTCCGGACCCCTCCACTGTTCCAGAAAACCCGGGACCGCGACGGGAGCGCCGGTCAGGCGAGGAACTCGGTGACCGAGTCGACCGCGGCGCGCTGGGCCCTGCCCTGCCCGGCCGGGGTGCCGCCGAAGGCGATGCCACCGCTCCACTGGGCGTCGCCGGGGAACATGCCGAGGCGGATCAGGTGGCCGGCGCCGTCGACGGACAGGTGCCGGTCGCGACCGTCGCCGCGCCGGGCGAGCAGGGCGCCCGCCATGTCCGTGGCCGGCCACAGCTGGTCGTCGGTGCCGGTGATGCACAGGATCGGGGCGTCGATCTTCTCGGACCGCAGGTGGGCGGGGTCGGGCGCGTCGCGCAGTCCCGCGCGGTAGGCGTCGGACAGCCGCAGCAGCGACGGCCGGTGCCGGGCGACGTCGCGGCCGGCGCGCCAGGCGTTGCGGATCATCTGCGGCATCAGCGCGGAGCTGGGCAGCGGTGCCCAGGGCTGTGGCGCGCCGCCCAGGGTCCACGACGGAGTGTCCGGGATCTCCCCGTCCGGCCCGAGTCCCTGCCACGAGACGGAGCTGGGGCTGACGAGCACCAGCGCCCGCAGCGACGTGCCGTCGGCCGCGACGGCGGCGAGCAGGCCTTCGGCGCCCCGGGAAATGCCCACGGCGGCAACGTTGTCGGTGTCGATCTCGGGCAGGGCGGCGAGGTGGCGCAGCGCGCCGGTGAAGCGCTCGAGCGGTACGGACGCGACCTCGGTGTTCTCGTCGAGCCACGAGTAGGCGAGGGCGACGTGGCCGTGGGAGGCGAGGGCGGCGATGGTGGCGCGCTGGGAATCGACGCCGCCCTCGGATCCGCCGACGCACAGCACCGCCGGCCATCCGCGCAGCGGAGCCGGGCCGTCCGGGCGGGCGAGCAGACCCGGCCGTCCGGCGACGTCGAGGTCTGCGACGGTCACGCCGGGCGCGGCGTCGGTGCGGATCACCGTGCGTCGCGTGGTGTGCGGGCCGTCGGTGACGGTGAGCGTGACCGGCCACCGGCCGGGCGGGGGGACGAACAGGTCGGGTACGCGGTCGGGCTCGTCGAACCGCATGTCCCACAACGGTTCGTCGACGACGTCGACGCTGCCGTCGTAGCTGCGGTGCGACCGCCAGCGGGCGCCGGACATGTCGGCGCCCTCGGCGGTGACGGTGATCGTCGCGTCGGGCCGCGACCCGGCGAGGGTGAGGCGGAACGGCTCGTCGTGCCGCGACTGGCGCGGTACGACGAGGTGCACCCGGGGCGAGTCGAGGTCCGGGGGTGGTGCCGTCGGGGACGCGGGTTCGGGGCTCGGGTTGGCGGTGGCGGCGAGCGCGGACTTCGTGTCGAACCACTTGGGAAACAGGGCCGAAACCAGTCCGGCGGCACCCAGGACGACGAAGGGGACGACCCAGTAGCCGACGACGGAGAGCGCGTCGGTCTCGTCGCGGACGGTGGCGGAACCGTCGACGATCGGCGGGATCAGCGAGGACACGGTCATCACGGCGAACGCGGCGGCCCACATCCACGTCATCGCGGTGGTGATGTACCGGAAGCCGCCGGATGCCGCGGTCGCGGGATCGACTGTCTCGACGGCGTATTCGCGCACGAACGGTCGTCCGGCGAGGATGCCGCCGAGGACGACGAGCAGCAGTCCGAGATTGCCGACCGGCTGCAGCCAGCGTTCGAGGACGGCGTCGTCGAGCGTGAGCGCGGCGATCAGCAGCAGCGCGAAGACGACGACGGTGCCGACGTCGAGGGAGCGCCACGGCTTTCCGCGCACCCGCTGTACGAGGGGGCCGGCGGCGGCGAGCGCGAGGGCGGCGGCCACGGCGGTGACGAACCCGGTGTTGCCGACGAGGATCCAGTACACGATCCACGGCGCGAATCCGACGACGAGGGACATTCGCGGATTGTCTCCCGCCTCCCGCCGCCGTGGAGGTGCTTCCGCGATACGCCTCAGGAGTTCACGGGAACGAAGATCACGGTTCGCACTTCCTCGGCGGGGGTGCCCGGCGGGCTCCAGTACTCCTCCCACGCGGTGCTCAGGTCGAGGTCGTGCCCCTCGCGGGCGGCCCAGGCGGCGAGGGCCTCGTAGGTGTGCTCGAGCGTGTCGTAGGGACCGAGGTGGGTCTCGGTCGCGACCTGGCCGGCGGGCAGGTCGATCGGGACCACGTGGCCGTCGCCGTCGATCCGGGTGGTGACCTCGAAGCCGGCGGCGCCGTCGAAGCCCTCCCTGGTGAAGTTGCGGTAGTACGCGACGGCCGGGCCGGCCGGCGACGTGCCCGCGCCGGCCAGGTACTGCTCGACGGCGCCGTACGCCTCGCCGAGGTGCTCACCGATGTGCGCCACGTCGGTGCTGAACTCCACGGCGGCCAGATGCCTGGCCGGTGCGTGCACGATCTCGGGCATGCGTCCTCCCCTGTCGAAGCCTGGGGCCACGATAGGCGATTCACACTGCCGATTCGTGAACTTCCGGAGACATCGAGCGCCCGGGCTGTGCGGGGGTTGCCGGCGGCCGAATGTCACATCCGGTCGATGCAATCGAATCGATGTGACATTCGGCCCGCACACACGAGCGCTCCGACTACCGTGACAATCGTCACAGCACCGGCCGGACCGCAGCGACCCTCGTCGCGGCGGCGCGACGGGTCCCGCAGCCGGCGGCCCGTGTCCGCTTCGACCCGTTCGCGGCGTCGATGCCGGTCCGATGCTGGACAATTCACGTAGCCGACGGCGCTCGCGGACCCGACATCGTGCCGCGCGAAAGACCAACGGCCCGAATGTTACTGCCCGGTGTTACCCGGCGGTATTCCCGGGCCCGCCGAGGCCGGGCCCCGGAATCGTCCCCCATTTCGATCGTAATCGACTGTCCGCCAGCGGTTCCCGCGCGCGAGGCGGAGAGGGAGCGGCAAACCCCGCCCTGCCGACCACAAAACGTGACAAACCCTCATGTTTCCTTCATGCTGTTAGCGGAAGGATCGTCCCCACCGGGGGGCACTCGGCCGTCGACGACGACGGTCCGCGGGACGAGGCCGACCGCCTGTCCGCCGACACCCAGGCATCCGCCGGGCCAGTCGGTGCACACGTCCGCACGCATACGCCGACACGAGGAGCCGACCGATACATGTTCTTGCTCGCGTTATCAACCCGTGACGCGGGCCTCGACATCGGTTAACTTTTTTCACTCACTGGCGAGAAGCTTCGACGAGCGTCGCACGAGCGCGCACAAACCTGGAGAACGGTGGCAACGAGTATGTTCAAACGGATCGCGGTGGTCAACCGAGGTGAGGCGGCAGTACGCCTCATCAGAGCAGTCCGGGAGCTCAACTCCGAGCACGGCTACGACATCAAGACGATCGCCCTGCACACCGAGGCCGAGCGGCGGGCCATGTTCGTCCGCCAGGCCGACGAGGGCGTCACCCTGCGGCCGTCCACCACGGCCGCCACCCCCTACCTCGATCACGCCGAACTCGAGCGCGCCCTCCTCGAAGCGAAGGCCGACGCCGTGTGGGTCGGCTGGGGCTTCGTGGCCGAGGATCCCGCGTTCGCCGAGGTCTGCGCCCGCCTGAACATCACCTTCATCGGCCCGTCGGCCGAGGCCATGCGCCTGCTCGGCGACAAGGTCGAGGCCAAGCTGCTCGCCGAGAAGGTCGGCGTGCCCGTCGCCCCGTGGTCGGGCGGACCGGTCGAGACCCGCGCCGACGCGCGCCGGCACGCCCAGGCCATCGGCTACCCGCTGATCATCAAGGCCCGTTCCGGCGGCGGCGGCCGCGGCATCCGCAAGGTGTACTCCGAGGACGAGCTCGAGCTCGCCCTCGAGCGCACCCAGGGCGAGGCCGAGCGCTCGTTCGGCGATCCCGTGGTGTTCATCGAGCGTCTCGTCACCGACGCCCGCCACGTCGAGGTCCAGGTCATCGCCGACGGTCACGGCAACGTCTGGGCGCCGGGCGTGCGCGACTGCTCCATCCAGCGCAAGAACCAGAAGGTCATCGAGGAGTCGGCCTCGCCGCTGCTGACCAAGGAGCAGGCCGACCACCTGCGCGCGGTCTCCGCGGACCTCGTGCGCGCCGCCGGGTACTGCGGCGCCGGCACCGTCGAGTACCTGTACCAGCCGGACCTGAAGATCTTCACCTTCCTCGAGGTCAACACCCGCCTGCAGGTCGAGCACCCCATCACCGAGGCCACCACCGGCATCGACCTGGTCAAGCTGCAGATCCTGGTGGCCTCCGGGGAGAAGCTGCCCGGCGACTGCCCGCCCGAGTTCGGTCACGCCGTCGAGGCCCGGCTCAACGCCGAGGACGCCGACAACGGTTTCGCCCCCGCCCCCGGCTCCGTGCAGCTGCTCAAGTTCCCGCTCGGGTCCGGCCTGCGCGTCGACACCGGCATCGCCCAGGGCGACGTCATCCCGCCGGACTACGACTCGATGGTTGCCAAGATCATCGCGTGGGGCCGCGACCGCGACGAGGCCCTGGCCCGCCTGCGCACCGCGCTGCGCGAGACCACCGTCGTCCTCGACGGCGGCACCACCACCAAGTCGTTCCTGCTCGACCTGCTCGACCGCGAGGAGGTCATCTCCGCGTCGGCCGACACCGGCTGGCTCGACCGCACCGGAGCCGGCACCGCCACCGGTCCGTCCCGGGTGGCCGACATCGCGCTGATCGCCACGGCCGTCGACGTCTACGACGCCGAGGAGAGCCACGAGCGCGCCGCGTTCCTCACCTCCGCCCGCGGCGGCCGCCCCCGCGCCGGGCACTCGGTGGGCCGCAAGGTCGAGCTGAGCTACCAGGGCCAGGCCTACGAGCTGCTCGTCGGACAGGTCGGGCCGCACCGCTACCGCGTCGACGCCGGCAGCGGCGAACTCGAGGTGGACGTCGACCGGCTCGGGCAGTTCGAGTCCCGGCTCGTCCTCGCCGGGCGCCGCCACCACATCGTCTCGATCGCCGGCGCCACCGGCTTCCTCGTCGAGGTCGACGGCATCAGCCACCAGATCAGCCAGGACGAGGCCGGCGTCGTGCGCACCCCCGCGCCCGCCGTCGTCGTCGCGGTGCCCGTCGCCCCCGGCGACGACGTCGAGGCCGGCCAGACGCTCGTGGTGCTCGAGTCCATGAAGATGGAGACCGCGGTGCGCGCGCCCTTCGCCGGCCGCGTCCGCGAGGTCCTCGCCGTGGTCAACTCGCAGGTCGACGCCGGTGCACCGCTGCTGCGTGTCGATCGGATCGCCGAGGAGACCGTCACCGAGACGGTCGAGCGCGTGCAGTTCCCCGCACCCGCCGCCGTCGTGACCGGCGACGCCGCGGCCGACGCGCTGGCCCGGCTCGACGCCCTCGAGGCGCTCGTCACCGGTTACGACGTCTCCGGCAAGCGGACCGCGACGCTGCTCGCCGAGTACGACCGCCTGCGCGGCGAGGCCGCCGGGAACTGCGACCTGGTGCGCGCCGAGCTGGCGCTGCTCACCACGTTCGCCGACGTGTGCGAGCTCTCGCGCAACCGCCCGACGCAGGCCGAGGAGTCCAGCGACGAGCGCGTGCACAGCCCCCGCGAGCACTTCCACGGCTACCTGCAGTCCCTCGACGTCGAGGTCGGCGGCCTGCCCGAGAGCTTCCGTGCGCGACTGTCGCAGGCGCTGCGGCACTACGACGTCACCGAGCTGGATCGCACCCCCGAGCTCGAGGAGGCCGTCTACCGGCTGTTCCTCGCGCAGCAGCGCATCGAGACGCAGGTTCCGGTGGTCTCGGCACTGCTCGAGCGGTGGCTCGAGGAGACCGAGGGACCGGCCGGCATCTCGCAGGAGCTGAACGAGGTCCTCGACCGGCTCATCGTCGCCACCCAGGTGCGCTACCCGGTGATCGGCGACGCGGCTCGCAACCTGCGCTACCGCCTCTTCGAGGAGCCGGTGATCCGCAAGGTCCGCGAGCAGGTGTACGACGGGGTGCGCGGCAGCCTCGCCCACCTCGCCGACCACCCCGGCGCCGCGGACTACGCGCAGCGCGTCGAGGCCCTGGTGGCCACCCCCGAGCCGCTGATCGACCTGCTCGCCCAGCAGATCGCCCGACCGGAAACCGTTCCGGGCCCGCTGCTCGAGGTCATCACCCGCCGCGCCTACAAGATCCGCACGCTCGAGCAGGTGCAGTCCGAGGTGCGCGGCGGCCGGCAGTTCGTCACCGGCAACTTCGATCTGCGCGGCACCCGCCTGTACCTGATCTCCACCGAGGCCCGGCACGCCGAGCTCGAGGCGGCCCTGGACACCGTCGAGGAGTCGGCGCGCACCCTGCCCGGCACCGACAACCTGGTGGTCGACCTGTACCTCGCGTGGGACGACGCCCCCGCCGACGCCGACGCGCAGGCCGAGGCGCTGCGCGCGGTGCTGGCCGGCCGTGAGGTCGCCGCCGCCGCCCGCCGGGTCACGGTGACGGTGTGCCACACCGACCGCGCCGAGGAGCACGTCTTCACCTTCCGCCCGTTCGAGACCGGGTACGCGGAGGAAACCAACATCCGCGACATGCACCCGCTCACCGGTCAGCGCCTGGATCTGTGGCGGCTGAAGAACTTCGTCGGCACCCGCCTGCCGGCGAACCCGGACTCGTACCTGTATCACATTGCGGCGAACGAGAATCCGTCCGACGAGCGGCTCATCGCCCTCGCCGAGGTGCGGGACCTGACCCCGCAGCGCGACGAGACCGGCACGATCGTGGGCCTGCCCGCGTTCGAGCGGGCCCTGTCGAGCTGCCTCGACGCGATCCGCCGGTCGCAGGCCGCCCGCGGCAAGCGCCGCCTCGACGCGAACCGCGTGGTGCTGTTCGTGTGGCCCGAGGTGGATCTGAGCATCGACGACCTGAAGCGGGTCAGCCGTGGGGCGGCCCCGCTCACCGTCGGCGCCGGCCTCGAGGAGATCACCGTCATCGGCTGGTGGCGTGAGACCGCGGAGGCCGAGCCCCGCGAGGTGGCGCTGCGATTCTCGTACCGCTCCGGCGCCGGCGTGGTCGTGCGGGTGACCGATCCGCCGAAGGAGCCGCTGCAGCCGCTCGACGAGTACACCCAGAAGGTCCAGCGCTCCCGCGCCCGCGGCACCGTGTACCCGTACGAGCTGATCCCGCTGCTCACCGGCAGCAAGGGCAGCTTCGTCGAGTACGACCTCGACGACTCCGGGGCGAGCGCAGCGACGGGGGGTGTCACCGGTGCCGTGGTGCCGGTGCAGCGTCCGTACGGACGGAACAAGGCCGGTCTGGTGGTCGGACTGGTCACCACCCCGACGCCGCGGTACCCGGAGGGCATGACCCGCGTCGCACTGTTCGGCGATCCGACGAAGGCGCTCGGCACCGTCGCGGAGGCCGAGTGCGCCCGCGTCGTCGCCGCGATCGACCTGGCCGAGCAGCTCGGCGTCCCGGTCGAGTGGTTCGCGCTGTCCTCCGGCGCCACCATCTCGATGGAGTCCGGCACCGAGAACATGGACTGGGTCTCGCGGGCCCTGCGCCGCATCATCACCTTCACGCAGGCCGGCGGCGAGATCAACGTCGTGGTCACCGGCATCAACGTCGGCGCCCAGCCGTACTGGAACGCCGAGGCGACGATGCTCATGCACACCAAGGGCATCCTGGTGATGACCCCGGACAGTGCGATGGTGCTGACCGGCAAGCAGTCCCTGGACTACTCCGGTGGCGTGTCGGCCGAGGACAACTTCGGTATCGGCGGCTACGACCGCGTCATGGGCCCCAACGGTCAGGCGCAGTACTGGGCGCCGAACCTGTCGGCCGCGGTCGAGGTGCTCTTCGGGCACTACGAGCACGCCTACCTCGCCCCGGGCGAGCGGTTCCCCCGCAAGGCCGAGACCGTCGACCCGATCGAGCGCGACGTCCGGGTGTACCCGCACGTGCACCCGTCGAGCGACTTCACCACGGTGGGCGACATCTTCTCCGCGGAGACCAACCCGGACCGCAAGAAGCCGTTCGACATCCGCACGGTCATGCGCGCGGTGGTCGACCAGGACCACCCGGTGCTCGAGCGGTGGGCAGACATGGCCGACGCCGACACGTCGGTGGTGTTCGACGCCCATCTCGGCGGCAACGCGGTCACGGTGATCGGCATCGAGTCCCGCGCCATCGCCCGCAAGGGCTGGTTCCCCACCGACGGGCCGGACCAGTGGACCTCGGGCACGCTGTTCCCGAAGTCGTCGAAGAAGACCGCGCGGGCGATCAACGCGGCGAGCGGCAACCGCCCCGTGGTGGTGCTGGCGAACCTGTCCGGGTTCGACGGCTCCCCCGAGTCGCTGCGTAACCTGCAGCTCGAGAACGGCGCCGAGATCGGCCGGGCGATCGTCAATTTCGACGGCCCGATCGTCTTCGTCGTGGTCTCCCGCTACCACGGTGGCGCCTTCGTGGTGTTCTCCGGCGCGTTGAACGAGAACATGGAGGTGCTCGCGGTCGAGGGCTCGTTCGCCTCCGTGCTCGGCGGCGCACCCGCCGCGGCGGTGGTGTTCACCCGCGACGTCAATGCGCGCACCGCGGCGGATCCGCGGATCACCGAACTCGAGGCGCAGCTCGCCGCGGCCGAGGACGGCGAGAAGGCCCGCCTGCGGGTCGAGCTGGCAACGCAGCGCACGGCGGTGCGGTCGGAGAAGCTCGGTGAGGTGGCTGCGGAGTTCGAGGCCATCCACAACATCCAGCGCGCCCAGCAGGTCGGCTCCGTGCACTCGATCATCCCTGCCGCGGACCTGCGGCCGGAGATCGTCGCCGCCGTCGAGCGAGGCATGGCGAAGGTGCTCGCGCAGTAACCGCACGATCCCCGAAGGGCCCCGCACCGGTTCGCCGGTGCGGGGCCCTTTCTTGTGCCCTCACGGGTCCGTCACCGTCTCGGCCGGCGTCCCGGGTACTTTCTCCCGCCGGGACGGCCGTACGTCGCCCTGCAGTCGCTGGGCGAGGCGACCGATCCGCGCACACAACCCCCGATCCGGAGTGTCCCAATCCCGGGAAATATGCGATCGTGAGCAAGCTCACAGGTTTGCGGCGGCGTGGAGCCGGGTACCGATTTTCGCCCCCCACACCCCCCGCGCAGGTCGCTACATGCACGCTGTTGGCACGCAGTGCTTTCGAGCCGGCACCCCCCATGCGAGCGGAACAGCCACGGATCGAGCAGTGAATTATGTTGTACTGGAGTACATTTCGCAGGCAGATCACGAATACGCGAACAGACCAGCTGCATGTATGCCGCACTCCTGACCGTGCAGTAGTACCGCGCGCCATTCCGATCGGCCCGCTGCGCGTTGCGTGTTGTGACCAAGGTCCCGGAACGGACATGCAGTCGGCCTGTAGGTGAACATCACCCCAACAATGACCGTAATCCGTTGTTATTCAAGACTATTCAGTATCATTAGCGTAAGTCATTGCTCTGCCAATCATTTTCGGCGAAAGACATGACACATGACGCGCGATGCTGCATCATTGAACTCGACAGGGGAGAACGAGCGGGAGCACTACGTGAATTCGGTTGGCAGGGGCGAATATCGCGAAGCGTGCAGGGACGCTCACATCAGCTGCTCGCGGTAGCACCCACGCCGATCGGACTCCGGGCACCGCCGCTCGGGGCACCGGCATCGCCGGCCCGACACATCTGTACTCGACGGCATCCGTCGAGTTCGCCGCATTCGAGGAGAACCGACATGACCAGCACCATCGAACCGTCGTCCCGTACCACCGTCGCCGGCACCAAGCTGCGCGGCCGCGTCGCATTCGTGACCGGTGGAACGCGCGGCATCGGCGCGGCCATCAGCCGCAGCCTCGCCGCCCAGGGCGCGACGGTGGCCGCCGGGTACGGGCGCAACACCGCCCAGGCCGACCAGTTCCTCGCGGACATCCAGGCGAACGGCCAGAACGGCGTCGAGTACAGCGTGCACAAGGGCGACGTCGCGAACGCGGACGACTGCCGTCGCACCATCAACGAGGTCATCGAGCGGCACGGGCGCCTGGACATCCTCGTCAACAACGCCGGCATCACCATCGACCGCACCGTGCTGAAGATGGAGGACGACGACTGGAACAACGTCATCTCCGTCAACCTCTCCGGCGCCTTCTTCCTGGCCCAGGCCGCCCTGAAGCACATGCTCGAGCGCGGCACCGGTCGCATCGTCAACGTCTCGTCCGTCATCGGCGAGACCGGCAACATCGGCCAGGCGAACTACGCGGCCTCGAAGGCCGGCATGTTCGGCCTGACCAAGACGCTCGCGAAGGAGGCGGCGTTCACGCTGGCCCGCTCCGGCAAGCTCACCCCGGACAGCATCGGCGTCACCGTCAACACCATCACCCCCGGCTTCGTCGCCACCGAGATGGTCGAGACCATCCCGGACAAGGTCCTCGATCGCATCAAGAGCACGATCCCGGTGAACCGCCTGGCCGATCCCGAAGAGATCGCCCGCGTCGTCCACTTCCTGGCCGCCGACGCCTCGTCCTACATCACCGGTCAGGTGTGGGGCGTCAACGGCGGACTCGACATGTGACCCGCTGCACCCAGACACACCTCCGCACTTCTCACTGAACGGTACTTCGGCACATGCAGCCTTTCGAGCTCAACCGACACGGGCGGATCGTCTTCCCGTCCAACTTCTTTCCCGATCTCGATTTCTCGACGATGACGAGCGTCGAGCAGCTCGATGCCGTCATCCGTCGCGATTTCGAGACCAAAGCCCCCACGGTCTCGGAGATCCTCTCCCGCCACGCGCAGGGCGTCTACCGCACCAAGGTCGATCTCATGCGCGACATGGCGCTGAACCTGTTCTGGGCCAACCGCTTCGCGATCACGATGTTCGACAAGCGCCCCACCCGGTGGTCGGACGTGCCGCGCAACCGCGACGACGTCTACATGCCCGTCCTGACGCCGTGGCCGGACAGTGAGACGAAGACCGCCCAGGTCGCGGACGCCTACCGCGCCCTGCCCGCGGGCTGGGACGACCCCGCCGAGGACCGGATCTTCGAGACCCTCTTCGACGTCTTCGGCGCCCGCAAGCACATCGCCTCCGGGTTGCCGACGGTCAAGCCCACCGTCGCAGAGCTGATCTCCGATCCGTCGAACCGGACGATGCGCCTCGGTGCGTACAACCCGGACTTCCCCCGGTTCGGCTACGACGAGATCCTCGACTGCCACGAGGACGTCGCCGAGCTCGAGGCGCTGCGGCGCTGGTCGATGGTGCTGCACAACCAGCAGCCGTGGGAGCGAACCCAGGTCGAGCTCACCGAGGTGGGGCAGCTTCGCGACGACGACTACGTCGTGCTCTACTACCCGCGCGACCGGCACGTGCAGCGGTTCATCTCCCGGGTCACCTCGGGTCGGACCGCCCGCGCCGCCGTCCCCGCGAAGGTCGAGCCGGTGCAGCCCTCGCGGCCGTACCCGACGATCGACGTACGCCGCGACTTCGCGGTGCAGCCGCGCATCGAGGCCCTCGCCGTCGCGCACGGTGATCAGGTGTGCACCAACGAGGATCTGATCCGCAACTCGGCCTACAACTGGTCGCCGATGACCGCGGACGAGATCACCGCCAAGACCGGGATCGAGCAGCGCCGCTACACCTCGGGCAGCTTCGAGGACCTCGCGCTGTCGGCGGCGAAGTCGGCGCTCGAGCACGCGCAGGTGGGACCCGAGGACATCGGGGCCGTGATCGTGTGCACCTGCACCAGCGCCCGGCTGATCCCGTCGCTGGCCACGTGGATCTCCGGCGAGCTGGGCATCGCCCAGACCCACGCCTCGTTCGACCTGGTCGCCGCGTGCGCCGGCCTGCCGTACGGGCTGGCGGAGGCCACCCGGATCCTGCAGCAGGTGCAACGGCCGGTGCTGGTGGTGTGCGTGGAGAAGTTCTCCGACAAGATCGGCAATGTGCGCCCCTCCCGGATGATCTTCGGCGACGGCGCGGCTGCGCTCGTGGTCGGCGTGGCGCCCGAAGGCTCCGCACCGGACATCGAGTACATGCAGACCTACGCCAGCGGCCCGAACAGCCAGGTCAACTCGATCATCTGGCCCAACCCGGACTTCGACAACTACATCACCGTCTACGGACCCGAGGTCAAGGCGCTCGCCGGCCGCTATCTGGTCCAGATGCTCGACGACGTGAAGGCCCTGCCCGCCCCGGAGGGCGGCATGGGAACGCTTCTCGACAACATCGACCTGATCGTCCCGCACCAGGCGAACAAGACGATGATCACCGAGCTCGCGGCGGACGCCGGCCTTTCGTCGGACCGCCTGTACTTCAACATCGAGAAGGTGGGCAACGCCTCGTCGGCGAGCATCCCGCTCGCCATCCACGACGCGGTCCGGGACGGGGTGATCACCGAACCCGTGCGGATCTTCGCTCCGGGCTTCGGCGCCGGCGCCGTCGCCGGCTTCACGGTGCTGCGGATCGATCCGGCGGTGGTGGCACCCTTCCGCCCGGTCGACGGTGGGGCCGTGGCCATCGACCCGCTGCGCGCAGCGTCCACCTCGGACGACGTGACACTCGCCTTCGGCTGATCGAACCGTCGTTCCCCGCGTGGGGAATCGTTGCCCGCGTGCGCACCAGCGCACGCGGGCAACGGCTTTGGGTACCGATTCTCAGGGCAGGACGCGGATCCAGTCGATCAGGGCCCGGGCGACCTCGTGCGGAACCTCGGGGATCAGGGCATGCCCGGCCCCGGGGATCAGCACGACCGTGACCCGGTCGGCGCCGAACTGCCCGGTGAGTTCGCCGCGGGTCGGCGCCGGACGGAACACGTCGTCGCCTGCCTGCAGGTCCAGCAGCGGCGACGGCGCGACCGTCCACCATGATTCCTTGTCCGTGGCGGCCATCGCCCGGCGCTGCGCGACGATCGCGGCGGGCCACCAGCCGTCGAGCCACACCGCCGGGTCGTGCCCCTCGGCGAAGAACACCGCCCGCAGATGCTCGAGCCGCTCGGCACCCGGCAGCGACAGGTCGGAGCACTTGGCGACGCGTTCGGTGAGCGACTCCGGGAACCGGCGGGCGCCCGCGGCGAGAATCGCCACCCCCCGCACCAGGTCGGGCCGATCCGCAGCGAGGACCCGCGCGACGTAGTGGCCGAAGGCGTGCCCGGCGAGGACGGCCGGGCCCGCGTCGAGCCGCTCGATCACCTCGGCGACGTCGCGGGCGAGGTCGTGCAGGTCGAGGTCCTCGAGCGGACCGCGGCTCGTGCCCACGCCACGCGGCTGGGGCCGGATCGCACGGAAGCCCTCGGCGGCGAGGTCGGTTGCGATCGGGTCGAACTCGTAGGAGTCGCGGCCGAGGGACGGCAGCAACACCACGGCCGGGCCGGATCCGTCGACGAGCACCTCGATCTCCACGTCGCCGAACGCGACGGTGTGTATATCGCTCATGGCGACATCCTTCCAGTGCCGCCGACCAGGGGCGCGGCCCTGTCCGACGCTTGCGTGGCTACTGCCGAAAGAATGCGATCCGTTGGGTTCTGACGAATATTCGCCTTCGTCGTCCGCCTTCTCGGCCGGAGCGTCGAGTTCCCACCGGGAGGCTCTGCTGAAATTGATGCTCGCCTAATATCAATAGCGGCACGGTCTGATAGTCGAGATAGATCAATGGGGGCAGTAGTGGAGATCCGTCACCTGCGCACGTTCCTTGCGGTAGCGGAGGAACTTCACTTCGGCCGGGCGGCCGCGCGGCTTCATATGGCGCAGCCTCCCGTCAGCCAGCAGATCCAGCAGTTGGAGAAGGAGCTCGGCGTCCAGCTGTTCGAGCGCAACACACGGTCCGTCTCACTCACGAAGGCGGGCCAGGCGTTGCAGGGCCCGGCGCAGAAGGTTCTGAACGACTTGGACCTGGCAAAACGCGCGGCGATGTTCGGCAGCTCGGGAATCACCGGCAGAGTTTCCTTGGGTTTTGCCAGCGCCAGCAGCCGCCGCGTCCTGCCTCTGATCACCAGGGCCGTCAAGGGCAGCGAACCGGGCATCGACCTTGCTCTCCAAGGGCAGACGTACGGCGGAGCGGTGGTGAATCAGATCCTCTCCGGAAGCCTCGACATGGGCTTGGCTCGTCTGCCTGTCCGCGACCCGTCGATCGACTGGCACATCATCGACTTCGAGACGCTGGTGGCTGCGCTGCCCGAAGACCACCCACTGGCGGCGAAACCGGAGCTGGAAGTCGCCGACCTGGCCGGTGAGCCGTTCGTGACTTTCCCTGGCACGCAAGGCTCTACGGTCAGGGACGCCACGGCGCTGATCGCCCTGCAGGCGGGCTTCTCCCCGCGCATCGTCCAGGAGGCGCCCGATTCCTACACGATCCTCAGTCTCGTCGCCGCCGGTGTCGGGATCACAGTGACAGTCTCCTCCGTACAGCACATCCAAATGCCCGGACTTTGCTATCGGGCGTTTTCCACACCGGTACCGAAAATGGCCGCTGTGCTGGCATGGCACAAGAAGAACACGGATCCTGCCCTGCACGCTGTCGTGGCCATTGCCCGGGAGCTCCTGCCCACACCCGAGCCCGAGCCGGTACTCCTCATCCGGTAACCCGACGTTGCCCCGAAAGGGCCGGATCAGCCCCGCCGGACTCACCGAAGCCCCGGTTCCGCTGGGGTTCTTGTCGTTCCCGTCGACGTACCTTCGGATTGGTTAATCCCCGCTATCAAACTCATAGTGAATTCAGATCAATCAGAATTGGATTGCACTACTGTGGATATGAGAAGCTCTGCGCGGTGGGTCACAACTCCCGCCCCGGGGGGCGCGCCTCATAGGAGCCGTTCCCCTCCCTCAACTTCTCCCTTCGTTAGGTTCTCCATGTCAACAACAGCCACTGCCGGCGACGGCGCCGGAATACCAGACGGCACAGGGCACTTTCCGAGAAATCAGCGGAAGTCCATGATCGCCGTCGTCTCGGGAAACTTCCTCGAATGGTTCGACTGGACCATGTATGCGCTCCTGACCACATACTTGGCCGCCAACTTCTTCGACAAGAACGATCCCCAGTCGGCGCTGCTCTCCACGCTGGCGGTGTTCGCCGGCGGCTTCCTCGCCCGCCCCCTCGGCGGGCTGATCTTCGGCCGACTGGGAGACAGGCTGGGACGCAAGACATCCCTGGTCATCTGCATGCTCATGATGGGCGCAGGCAGTCTCCTGATCGCGGTGATCCCGACCTACGACTCCATCGGCATCTGGGCCTCGGTTCTCCTTCTGACGGCTCGGCTCATCCAGGGCATCGCCCACGGCGGCGAAAGCGGAAACGCCTACACATACCTGGCCGAGATCGCCCCGGCGAACAAGCGGGGCCTGTGGGGTAGCAGCATCATGATGACCATGCTGCTCGGCGTCATGGCGGCAACCGCGATGAGCATCCTTCTGACGTCGATCATCTCCGAGGACGACATGTCGGAGTTCGGGTGGCGCATCGGCTTTGCCATCGGAGCAGTGCTGGCCATCTTCGCGCTGTTCCTCCGCCGTCAGGCCGAAGAATCCGGATTCTTCGAGGAAGCCAAGGCGGCCGCCGGCACCGCGTCGGTCCGAGTGATCACGCGCCGGCAGCTGGTGATCATCGCCGTCCGCATTCTGATGCTGAGCCTCCTGACCAACGTCCTTTACTACACGTGGGTGAACTTCTCCTCGTCGTTCGCCATTTCCGGCAAGGGCATGGATCCCAACGGGGCTTACATCGCAACGTTCTGCGCACAGATTCTTGCCTTCATCGCACTGCCGTTCTGGGGGCGGCTCTCGGACCGGATCGGGCGCCGCAAGCAACTGGTGTTGTGGGCTGTCGCGGTCATTGTGGTGGTGTTCCCCATCAACTGGGTCCTGACGTCGGCGCCGTGGACCCTGTTCGTGTCGCAGGGAATTGCCCTGCTCGTATGGGGCATCCAGTCGTCGATCCACTCCACAGTCATGTCCGAGCAGTCGCCCACGGAAGCCCGCGCGACGAGCGTAGGCATCTGGACCTCCGTGGGTGCCGCACTCTCCGGCGGCACGGCGCCCTATCTCTACGCCTGGCTCAACTCCATGGATGTCGGGTGGATCTTCTCGGCCTACATCGTGGTGCTGGCTCTGGTCACCCTGGTAGCCGTCAGGTTCATCCCCGAAACAGCCGGTCTCGAAATGGACCGCATCCCGCTGCCCGGCGAAGAGAAGGTCTCCAGCGAGGACGAGAGCACCGCCGTCCCGGTAGGCCGTTGAGTCCCCTGAACCAACTCTGACGATCGGCTCGGCCCCAGCCTGGATTGCAGGCGGGGGCCGAGCTGTTTCTTCATCGCGATCGACCTCGAGAGATGACACGCGCAGCCGCATCATCGAGACCCACGGCCCCAGCCTGCCGCTTCGCGGTGAGTAGATCGAAACCGAGTGTCGGACATGAAGAAGGGTGAGCCGACCTGTTGGGCACCGCCGACAAGATCGGCCTGACCACGGCCGGCTGCACGGCCCGTCGTTGATCGCGACCATGGTCGCGGCCGCGTCCTCGGCGGATCACCGGGCCAGCGCGGGCATCACCATGGCGGAAAGTGCGAGACAGACGCCGCCGACCGCCGCGGGGCCGGCGCCGCGGCCATCGGCACCCTCTCCTCATCGGGATGCCTCGGTCCCCGACGGGTGCGTCCCATACGCCGGTGGCGGCGGTGCAGGTGCCCGGGCCGCTGATAGCCCCGTTATTGGCCTAAAGATTGCCAAACATACAGCCGATAACCGATATTGTGCCGCCTCGAACGCCAGGAGCACGAGACAGATGTGCTTCAGATCGTGTCGATGTACTGGCCCAACTCGTCGAGATCGGACGTGGTGTCGAGCAGTTTCTTGCTGCGCAGGACGGTTCGGGCGGTGTCGAGGTAGCGACGGATGAGTGGGCCGATGGTGTCCTCGCGGTAGGCCAAGGCCAGGGGCACGGACACTGTCGGAGATCTCAGCGGTCGGTAGGTGACACCGTTCATGCGCAGGTGCCGTACCGACTCGGGCGCGAGGGCGACCCCGAGGCCGGCGGCGACGAGGGCGACCAGGGTGGAGGTCTCGGCCACCTGTTGCCGGACGGTGGGAACGAAGCCCGCCTGCCTGCACGCGGTGATCAGGGTGTCGTGCATGGTCGACGGGGAGCAGTAGCCGATGAATGCCTCGTCGGCGAGATCGTGGAGGTCGATCGTGGTGGCGCTGGCCATGGGGTGCTGTACGGGCATGACCACCAGCAGGGGTTCGTTGCGCAGCAGTTCGACGACGATGCCGGGCGCGTTCACCGGGGGTCGGAGCAATCCGACGGACAGGGTGCCATCGAGCAGGGCCTGAACCTGGGCCGGGGTGAGCATCTCGCTGCGCAGGGTGAGCTCCACCAGCGGGTTGCGTTCGCGGTAGGCACGGACCAGGTTGGGCATCAGGTCGTAGGTGGCCGAGCCGGTGAACCCCAACGACAATGCTCCCATTTCTCCGCGGTCGGCTTTGCGCGCCGAATCCACGGCGTCCTCGCTGGCGGCGAGCAGGGCGACGCAGCGGTCGTAGAACACCCGGCCGGCTTCGGTCAGGGCGATCGAGCGGGTGGTGCGCGCGAGCAGTCGCACGCCGAGTTCGCGTTCGAGCTTGCGGATCTGATGGGAGACCGGGGACTGGGCGATGGACAGCCGCTCGGCCGCCCGGGTGAAGCTGCCCTCGTCGACAACGGTGACGAAGTACTTCATATGGCGCAGCTCCATACCCCAGTCTGACATTCAGATGGAAGATATCTCAATAGCTGAACAAACAGGTGTTAGACATCTAGGTTTCTGCCTCCTAGCCTCATCTTCGAGAGCTGGATCACACCGACCCCGGACAGTGACGGGCCTCTCGTTCCGGTGGGACCGCGGGCTGGGCGTTTCTCACCTCGTCGCACTTGTGGAGGAGAACACGTGAAGGTCAACCTGTTCCTGCAGGCGCCGTACCGGTACCTGCCCGACGACTTCGAGACCAAATACGAGTCGGTGTGCAGCATCCCGTACTCGCTCGTCACCCGGGACGGGATGTACTCCTCGATCCGGGACTTCATGGACGAGCTCATGCTCGGGGCCCGCAGCGGCTACGACGGCGTCGCGGTCACCGAACACGGCCAGAGCAGCTACGACATGGTCCCCAACCCCGATCTGATCTCGAGCGCGCTGGCCTACATGACCGAGACCGAGGGACTCGACGTCGCCGTCTACCCGATGGGCCGCTCTTTGGGCAAAGCCCGCGAGCCGCTCCGGGCCGCCGAGGAATACGCGATGATCGACGTGATGAGCGGCGGCCGCCTGGTCGCCGGCCTGACCGTGGGCCTGAGCTACGACGCCAACCTCAACAACGGCATCCCGCCGATCGAGGTCCGCCCCCGGTTCGACGAGAACCTCGAACTGGTCCTGCGGGCCTGGCGCGAGCAGGAACCGTTCGCCTGGAACGGCCGCTACACCCAATATCCGATGGTGAACATGTGGCCGCGGCCGCTGCAGGAGAACGTGCCGGTGTGGATCACCGGCATCGGCAACCCACGCACCATGCGGATGTGCTTCGACCGCGGCTTCGGGTTCAACTACCTGAGCTGGTTCGGCGCCAAGCTGACCGGCAAGCGCATCTTCGACCGCATGTGGGAACAGGCCGACGAGGCCGGCGTCGCCCGCAATCCCTACCGCATCGGGTTCCTGCAGACCATCGCCGTCGCCGAGACCGACGAACGCGCCGAGACCGAGTACGGTCCGCACGCCGAGTACGCCTTCCGCAAGGGCCTGGGCTCGATCCCGATCGAGAAGCTCGGCCTGCCCGGCGCCATCGACATCAACGGCGTCAAGGCCCTGATCAAGGACCCCGGCGACTTCGGCCTGTACCACCGCATGCGCACCGCCACCTTCCGCGATCTGGTCGAGGCCGGTGTCGTGGTGGTCGGCAGCCCCGACACCGTCGCCGAACAGCTGCTCGCCTTCTGCCGCGAATACGGCATCGGCAATCTGCACGCCATGCTCGGCTTCGGCTCGCTGCCCCGGCACCTGGTGATGAAGAACATCCACCTGTTCGCCGAGGAGGTCCTGCCGCGGCTGCGCACGCTGTGGACCGACACCGACCACGAACACCACTGGTGGCCGAGCCGACTCGGCGGCACCCCCATCGCCTACGACATCACCGCCACCACGAAGGCAGGAGCGAACGCCCGATGAGCACCACACCCACCATCACCGAACAGACCGTCGACGTCTGGGGCGGCCGGCTCGCCATCACCGTCAAGGTCGCCGGCGCCGGCGCACCGCTGCTGTATCTGCACCCGGCCGCCGGTCTGGCGTGGGATCCGTTCCTGTCCCATTTGGCGTCCCGGTACACCGTCTACGCCCCCGAATTCCCCGGCACCAGCGAGGGCAACCCGTACGCCATCCACACCATCGACACCCTCAGCGACATGGTGCTGGCCTACGAGGAGCTGGTCCGCACCCTCGGGCTCGACCATCCCGTGGTGATCGGGCAGTCCTTCGGCGGCATGCTCGCCGCCGAACTCGCCGCCACCTTCCCCACCCTGCCCGACAAGCTGGTCCTGCTCGACCCGATCGGGCTGTGGACCGAGACCGCCCCGGTCGCCAACTGGATCGCCACACCCCCCGACCAGCTACCGGCCCTGCTGTTCCACGACCCGGCGCGCCCGGCCGCCCAGGCGATGCTCGCACCCTCCGACGACCTCGCCCAGCAGCAGGCCGCGGCCGCGGCGATGGTGTGGGCGTTCGGCTGCACCGGCAAGTTCGCCTGGCCCATCCCCGACCGCGGCCTGCGGCACCGCCTGCACCGCATCACCGCACCCACGCTGATCGTGTGGGGCCGCAACGACAGGCTCATCTCGGTGGACTACGCCGATCAGTTCCACAAGCTCATCGCCGACAGCACCGTCACCATCGTCGACGACTGCGGCCACATCCCCCAGGTGGAAAAACTCGACGACACAGTCGAAGCCGTCGACAAATTCCTCCTCTGACCCGAGCAGGCACCGGTGTCCTCCCGACCGGGTCCCCGACCTCCCAGGAAACCGACCATGACCACAACGCTGCAACCCCCCGCACGCGATACCCGACCGGCCGACGAGCACGAGGTCGATGCGACGACGATCCGGCGGGCCATGGGCCGCGTGCCCACCTCGGTCGCCGTCGTCACCGCCCTGTGCGACGGGGAACCGGTCGGCATGACCATCGGCTCGCTGACCTCGGTATCGCTCGATCCACCGTTGGTGGCGTTCTTCGCCTTCTCCGGATCATCGACGTTCGCCCAGCTTCGGCGCTGTCGCACATTCTGCATCAACGTCCTCGCCGAGGATCAAGCCGAGATCTGCCACGGCTTCGCTCGACTCGACGGAGCGAAGTTCGACCTCGGTGAGTGGGAATATCACCACGGAATCCCCACCATCAAGAACGCCGTCACCACGGTGCTGTGCGAGCAGGACCATGTTTTCGAAGCCGGGGACCACCTCGGCATGATCGGCCGCGTCACCGACGTCGACTTCAGCGACAACCGGCCGTTGGTGTACTACCGCGGGCAGACATCCCAGCTTCACAGCTCCGGCTCCTGGGAATGATCGGTCCGGCCGGCTCCATGCCTGTCGGGGCGTGACCGGCAAGTCTGGATTCTTCGTCCGCTTGGATTCGAGGCGGCCGCATACGATGCACCGCAAGCCTCTCGTGCCCGATCTCTCCAAGCGGTGAGAGTAGACCCGGGACCGGGCAAGTTCTGGTTAGAGCCGGTTGCCGTTGGTGGCGTCGATGACCTGCCCGGTGATCGCACCGGCGGCGGCGCTGACGAGGAAGGCCACGATCGCGGCGATGTCCTCCGCGGTGGCGAGTTTTCGCAGTGCAGTGGTGGACGCGGCAGTGGTGCGGGCATGGTCGTCACCGCGAAGCCAGTGCGCGTTCATGTCGGTATCGAGCGCGGCCGGCGCCACGGCGTTGGCGGTGATGCCTCGTTCGCCGACGTCTACGGCGAGGGCGCGGGTGAACACCTCGATCGCCCCCTTGGTCATGGCGTAGCTGATGACGTCGGGTCTGGCGTAGCGGGCGGATCCGGAGGAAATGTTGACGATGCGACCGCCGTCGTGCATCCGGGGCAGGGCATGCCGAGTCACGAAGAACGGGGCGCGCTGGTTGAGTGCGACCAGACGGTCGAAATCCTCGACAGTGACGCGCTCGAGCGCTCCGCGCCGACTGATTCCGGCGTTGTTGACGAGGATGTCGAGCCCTCGGTCGAGCCCGAGACCGTCGAGCGCGGAGTCGAACTCCCGCATCAGCTCTTCAGGCCCCTCGGGTCGGGACAGGTCGGCCTGGACCGCAGCCGCGAGGCCCCCGGCAGCCGTGATGCCGTCGACCACCGCAGCGGCGGCCGTCCGATCGGATCCGTAGTGGACGATTACGGCGGCACCGGAGGCGGCCACCGCATCTGCGATGGCCGCCCCGATGCCGCGGCTGGCCCCGGTGACCAGCGCGACTCCTCGGCCCGTGTGCATTCCTACTGACGAGCTGCGAGGTCGAGGGCGATGTCGGCGATGAGGTCTTCCTGCCCACCGACCAGCCCGCGTTCACCGACGGCGAGCACGGGCGGACGGAGGTCATCCGGGGCCACCTTTCGTTGGGACTGCGGGGCGGGAGCGGCGGGGTCTATTCGTCGACGGCGACGGCGGTAGTAATTCCGAATCCTGCTATCCACTCGTGGATTTCGCGGTAGAAGGTCGAGGTGACGCGGTACTTCCCGGCGGCGCTCATTGCCGCGTACGCGGCGATCCAGGTGCGCACTTCGTGGGAGGAGTGTCCGGCCTGTTCGACGAACCAGTCGTTGGTCCACGCGTCGATCTGCTCGAGGTCGCCGGAGGCGAGGACGTCGAGCAGGTGCCGGTCCCATTCGGGGTTCAGTGGCTGGATGGCGGCGGTGCCGGCGGCGAAGTCCCGCCCGGCGGTGATGACGCGCTGTTCGCGGGCATCACGTTCGGCGGCACTGGGATTGCGACCGTCGATCAACCGCTCGCGCACTTCCTCTGGCGCGGTGGCGAACTGCGGGACCGGCGGGTCGTGGGACAGGCCGCCGGATCCGACGAACAGCACACGCTTGTCCAGCTTGGCAGCGGCCCGCCCGACCGTCTCGCCGAGCAGCCGTACCCGGCTGACCGGGCCGAGCGGTTCGGCGACCGAATTGATGAAGATCGGCACGGTCGGCACGGCGGTGATCGATCCGACCAGCAATTGGAGTGCTTGGGCGAATCCGTGGTCGACGTGCATGCGTTCGGAGAATGCGACGTCGATGCCGCTGTCGAGGACTTCGCGGGCGACTGCGTAGGCGGCGTCACGGTCGACGTCGAGAGGGCCGGCTTCGGTGCCGTAGTCGCCGACGGACTGCGCGGCGGCACCGATACAGAACGGCGGCAGCAGGTCGTAGAAGACGCCGTTGTAGTGGTCGGGGGCGAAGATGACGATGAGATCGGGGGCGAAGTCGGCGACGAACCGGCGCGCGTGGTCGAATGCGGCGTCGACGGCGTCGATGACTTCCTGTTCGGGGTCGTTGCGTCCCATCAGGGGGGAGTGCGACATCGCGCACAGCGCTACAGGCATCGCGGCGGTCTCCTTGCTGCTGCTTCGGCGCTTTCTCTCCGGGGGTCCGGACGAGAGCGCAATAGGTCGGGTAAGTGGGATCCGGCCGGTGCCGCCCGGGTTGCAGGGGTTGGCGGCACCGGCCGGGGTCTGTGTCAGCTGCGACCGAGGAGGAAGTCCAGATGCAGCTTGTTGAAGGTCTCGGGGTCCTCGTACTGGGGCCAGTGGCCACAGTTCTCCATGATGGCCAGCTTGGCGCCCGGGATGTGGGAGGCGATGCGCTTGGCTTCGTCGACCGGACCGGAGGGGTCCTTGGTGGTCCACAGCACCATCGCGGGCACCGTGATGCCGTTGAGAGTGGCGTCGGTGATCATGTTCCGCTTGCGGGTTTCGAGGTCCTGCAGTGCCATGTTCATCTCGCAGGCCTTGAGCCAATCCGGCTGCTGGAAGATGGCCTGGCGGGTGCGGATCAGGTCGTCGGTGACCATGGTCGGGTCGGCCATGAGCCATTCGAGGCGTGCTTTGACGCGTTCCCAGCTCGGGTCCTTCGCCGCTTCCATCGACAGGGTATAGAGACGTTCCATCACCTGAGGGTTGGCCATGGTGCCGCCCATGGTGTTGAGCACGATCCGGTCGACCTTCTCGGGATGGTCGTGCGCGAACTGGGCGGTGACCCAGCCGCCGAGAGACTCCCCGGAAAACGAGGCCTTCTCGACGCCGATGGCGTCCAGGAACTGCAGCACGTGGTCGATGTAGTGCTTGATCTCGAGCGGGTGGTCGGGCTTGGTCGAGTAGCCGTGGCCGATGAAGTCGATTGCCCAGACGTTGAAGTGCTCGGAATGCGAGCGCAGATTGCGCACGTACGCCTCGGCGTGGCCGGTGATGCCGTGCAGCAGGATCAGCGTGGGCTTGGACGAGTCGCCGGCGTGCAGGTATCGGGTCCGGTAGGGGCCGGCCTGGATGAATCCCTGGCTGAACTCGACCTGGTTCAGGTCGTCCCAGACGCTGGTGTAAGGACGGGTCATCGGTTCTCTCCCTCGACTGTGGTGGTGCGGGTGGCGGAAGCTGGTGCTGCATCCTCGGCGGTAACGTGCGGAACGACGATCGGCACGGCCCGGGTGCTGTACTGCGGCTCGTTTGTGCCGCTCGGGTTCCCGTTGTCGCTGGCCGAGTGGTCGAGGACCGCGGTGAGAGCGTTCTCGAGGCTGGTGAGCGCTTCGGTGTCGTCCCAGACCGGAGCACTGTGTCGCCACGCGACGTAGCCGTCGGGCCGCACGAGCAGGGCGCCGGCCTCGTCGATGTCGCGGACCCGCCGCCAGTATCCGTAAGGGTCGATGGTGCCGGGTTCGCCGACAACGACGGTCCGCAGGAACGGCAGGTTGAGTTTGGCGGCGGCACGCTTCCATGCCTGGCCGCCGAGTCCGGTCAGCAGGGTCATCATTCCCTTGCCGGTGACGTCGAGGGTGGAGATGCGGGTTCCGTCGGCGCCGACCAGCCACGCATGCGGCAGCTTCGCGCCCGGCCGGGTGGTGGCCTGCATGTACAGCTCACGATCGCGCACCCACACTTCCTCGCCCGCCTCGGGGTCGGGAACGACCGCGGACGAGGTGTAGCGCTGGTTGAGTTCGACGCCCTGGGCGTTGAATTCGGCGTTCTTCACCTCCAGCGCCTCGTACAGCCGCTCACGCAGAGCAACACCTTCGGACGAGGGTTCCTTCAACTTTGCCAGGCCGGCGGCGACCGGGTCGTCGCTCTCGTGATCGAACCATTCGCGCAGCCCGGCGTAGTCCTTGCGGGACTGGTTGGCGCGAGCGACGATCTGTTTGCCGACCGGAACACGCTCAGGAGAGTAGGACTCGAGCAGACCCGGTCCTGCATACCCCTTCACGACGAACGCGATCTTCCATGCCAGGTTGAACGCGTCCTGCATGGACGTGTTCGAGCCCAGCCCGCTGCTCGGCGGATGCCGGTGCACCGCGTCGCCGCCGCAGAACACTCGACCGGACTGGTAGTGCTCAGCCCACTGCTGGTTGACGTACCAGAAGGACCTCGACACGATCTCGACGTCCAGGTGCGGGTCGCCGACGAGGGTCCGGATCTGTTCGAGGACAACGTCGTCGGAGACATCCGGCTCGCCGTTCGCCATGTCGAAGCCCCAGCCGGCGATCCACTGGTCCCACGGTCGGATCGCGCGCAGCAGACCCATGCCGATCTCACCGAAACCGGCCTTCGAGTTGACGATCCAGTGCAAGATGCTCGGCCGATGAGCGACATATTTGCTCAGGTCCGCGTTGAACAGGATGTACGCGGTACCGGCGCGGGCGAGTTCACCTTCGAACGGAAGCCCGATCTGTTCGGCGATCTTCGATCGTGCGCCGTCGAAACCGAGCAGGAAGCGGGCTCGCTGGGTGAACACGGTGCCCGAGCGGACGTCGCGGAACCGGACGGTCACCCCGTCCTCGTCCTGGGCGTGGTCGAGGTATTCGGTGTTGAAGCTGATGACCGCACCACGTTCGGCGGCGTTCTTGATCAGCACCGGCTCCATCAGGGGCTGCGGAATGTCGAGCATCGTGCAGGGGCTTCCGGACAGGTAGTCCCCGTAGCGGATATCGCCCGTACCCCAGGTCTGCATCCGGACGATCTCCTCGCCGGCCAGGCTCGTGGTGAACAGCGTGTCGCCCATCTGGTCCCACGGGGTGGCGTAGTTGCGCGCCTCGTCTTCGACGCCCAGGTCACGCAGCACTTCGACGGCGCGCTGGTTGGTGATGTGCGCGCGCGGCGAGTTCGCCACCCAGGGGAACATCGAGACGGCGTGAACGCGGATGCCGTAGCTGGCCAGGGCAAGCGCCGCTGTGCCACCGGCGGGGCCGAGGCCGACGATCACGACGTCGGTGTCGTAGGAGGTGCGGTCGTGGTCACTCATGTCTGTCATCACTTCACTTGTCGAGGACGCGCAGGGATGCTGCGGTGTCCGGAACTGTCCGAGTCGAAAATGTTTCGTTGTCAGGCATTTTCGGTGTGGAGGTGGCCTGGTCGCGAGTGAGCTGGCTCGCAGCGCCCTTGCGCCCCCAGCCGCCGGGCAGCAGGATCACCGAGACGATCGAGATGGCCGAGACGATCAGCAGGTAGGTCACGATCGAGTTGCTGGTGTTGGTGGAGGCGTACAAGGCGGTCGCGATCGTCGGGGCGAACGCGGAGCCGGCGACCTGGGAGATGGTGTAGCCGATAGAGACACCGCTGTAGCGCACGTCCGCGTCGAAGACCATCGTGAACAGGGAGCCTGTCACGCCGGCGGCGGGGGCCATTGCAATTCCGAAGACCAGCACCTGCGCGGCCATGAACAGCCACGGGTTGCCGGTGTTGATCAGTGCGAAGGCGGGGGCGATCACCACACCCATCGCGGCGGCGCCGAGCAGGTACATGGTCTTGCGGCCGAAAGTGTCGGACAGAGCGCCGAACACGGGGTAGAGGAGGACGGCGACGATGCCGGCGACGAATACTCCGGCCAGGGCGAAGGTGCGGCTGATCCCCGCGACGGTGGTGCCGTAGGAGACGAGGTAGGCCATGCAGATATAGGCGAACACTCCTTGGGACAGGTAGGTGCCCGCGATGAGGAGAATTTCCTTCCAGTGCTTGCGGAACGCTTCGGCGATCGGCATTCGCACCACGGCGCTCTGTGCCTTCACCTCGGCGAAGTCGGGGCTTTCGGCCAGGGACAGGCGAATGAACAGCCCGATCACGATCAGCACCGCGCTGAACAGGAACGGCAGTCGCCAGCCCCAACTCAGGAACTGCTCGTCGGGCAATTGGGAGACCGCGAAGAACGCCAGGGTTGCGACGCTGGTCCCGGCGGGTGCCCCCATCTGGGAGAAGGATCCGAAAAAGCCCTTCTTCGCGGTGGGGGCGTGCTCGACGGCCATCAGGGTGGCTCCACCCCACTCGCCGCCGACGGCAAAGCCCTGCACCAGGCGCAGCAGGGTCAGCAGGATGGGGGCGGCGATCCCGATTTGGGCGTAACCGGGCAACAATCCCATCAGTACGGTGGCCGAGCCCATTCCGACCAGGGAGATCACCAGCATCTGCTTGCGGCCGACCCGGTCACCGAAGTGCCCGAACACTATGCCACCCAGCGGGCGGGCGAGGAACCCAACGCCGAAGGTCGCGAACGACAACAGGATTCCGATCGCGGACGAGACATCCGGGAAGAACAACTCAGGGAATACCAGCGCGGCCGCGGTGCCGTAGATGAAGAAGTCGTAGTACTCGACGGTGGTACCGATGAAGCTGGCCATCGCTACCCGCAGCGGTGAGGTCTTCGTCGGGGAGGTAGGTGTGGTGCTCACGGTCGGGCTTCCCCGATCTGTGGGCGGAAGTGGGCTCGTGCCCCGAAGGACGATGCGTGCGAAGCGGTCGTCATGGCCGCTCCTTTCTTCTGGGGATGTTCGAGAGGGGTTCTCTGGAGAATCTTCGAGAGGGAGCACTCGACTAGAATGCTAGACGTCTAGTTCAGACGCTACTCGGGCATAGAGGGTGACGCAAGTCTCTGGATGAGGGTAAAGGTGATCGACGGCGCGCCGGCCCTCTGGGGCGAGACAGGGGTCAGCGCGGAGGGTGCCGGTGGATCGTCTGCAGCGCTACGGCCGAGAGTCCCCCCTCGGCGTAGGTGGCGCGATAGCGGAGCCGGTCGATGGCCCGGGTATCGGGGTCTAGCTCGGCAGCTGGGCGTTGGATTCGTCGCGGATTACTGCGATGGTGCCGACGATGTGGCGTTCCATGGCCTCGCGGGCGGCAGCTGCGTCACGGTTGCGGATGGCCTCGGTGATTTCGTGGTGGTCATGCTGCCGGTCGGGCAGTGCGCTCGAGAGCGGGTTGGTGATGCCGGTGGTGTTGATCAGGAAGTCCGACAGATCCCACATTCGCTGGCTGGTCTCCTCCATGATCCGCGAGTGCGCCATCGCGTGGATGGCCGCATGGAACTCCCGGTTGTGCACGCGGTACCCGCGGGCGCGGACCACCGGGTCGTGGGAGGTGATCAGGGCGTCGACCCGCGCCGAGATCAGGTCCAGCTCCAGCAACTGGGCCTCGGTCCGCCGGGAGGCCGCTACCGCGGCGATGGTCCCTTCGAAACCGCCGAACAGGGTGTAGAAGTCTTCCACTTCGCGCGGGGCGTAGGAGACGACCTCGCAACCGACCTGGGGAACGATGTGGACCAGCTTGTCGCTGGACAGGCGGCGCAGAGCGTCCATGACGGGCTGCTTGCTCACCCCGAACTCTTGCCGGATCGACTCGACGACGATCTTCTCGCCTGCCGCATAGCGCCCTTCGAGCAGCCGGTTCTTCAGAATGTCGTACAACGCGGAGGACAGCCGCGCCCCCGAGGTGCGGACATTGGCGAGCAGGGCGGCGGCCTCACTGCCCGGCTTGGGGCCGGTGTCGGTGGTGGTCATCGAGTCAGGCTTTCCGTCGGCGTCCCGGACATGGCTCCCCCTTATGCCGCGGCGCTCACCGCAACAGCTTGCATTCTAGTACTTGTGGTGTGAGTCACTGTGGGTTACCTTCGTCTGGAACGCTAGCATTCCAGACCTGATGGACGGGGCATCGTGGCCAACCTCGGGGTTAACGCCGGAGGGCACGCCGTACGCGCCATATCCCGGCACCCGGACATGCGCCCTCTGCGGGCGACAGGCCGAGCAGTGCCCTCGGCAACGCGGGCCACATGCAAGGAGAAGAACATGGAATTCTGTATCGGTACCTGCGCCAAGATCGATCAGGTCGCAGTGGTGAAACGGGCCGAGGACCTGGGCATCACACACTTCGGCGTCGGCGAAGGCCCCTTGCTGTTCTCCGACCCTTACCAGTTCCTCGCCCTTGCCACCCAGCACACCAGCACCATCAACCTGGGCACCATGGTCACCAATCCGCTGACCCGGATCGCCCCGGTCACCGCCAATTCGATGGCCACCCTCAACGCCCTGGCCCCCGGCCGGACCTTCCTCGGCATCGGCACCGCCAACAACGCCCTGCGCTCGATGGGCAACCGCACCGCGAAGATCTCCGAACTCACCCACGCCATCGAAGTCTCACGAGAGCTGATGGCCGGCCACCGGGTCACCCACCATTGGCTCGGGCAGTCCCGGGAAGTGGAGTTCCTCGACAAGGACAGTGGCTTCTACAACGTCACCGACCACATACCAATCTGGGTCGCGGCCGGCGGACCCCGCGGGCTCGCCGAGGCGGCGAAGTACGCAGACGCCGTCGTCTACTGCCTCGGGCCCGACACCGACATGATCGGCCTGATCCGCCGCGAACTCGACAAGGCGGTCGCCGATGCCGGCCGGGCACCGGGTTCGGTCAAGCTCGTCTCTCTGTCGTGGTTCTACCAACTCGGCAACGGGGAAACCTGGGAAGACGGCGTCACCAACGGCTTCGGTTCCGGCCCGATCAGCTCATGCATCACCAACGCCGGGCTGATGGACCAGCACCGCGAAGAGCTCGGCGATCCGATTGTCGACGCGTCCCTCACCGCCGCCCAGCAGTACCTCGCTGACCCGAAGACCCCGGACCAGCCGCACTACCTCGATGTCTGGGCGAAATACCTGCGCGGACTCGATCCCCGACACCGTCCGATCATCACCAAAGAACTCGTCGACTACTGGTGCCTGTACGGATCCCCCGCCGACCTGCGCGAGAAGGCGGCCCTGATGCGCGAGGCCGGCGTCGACATACTCCAGGTCTTCCTGTCCAACCCGTTCACCGCTGCCCGCGACATCGACAACATCGGGCACTCGATCCTCGCCCACGCCTGACCGCCCCCACCCTTTCCCAGCCAGGAGCTCTTGATGGAACTCGACCCGCGCACCACCGCCGTCGTGGCAGTGCACTGCCAAGGCGACATCGTCGGCCCCACCGGCGCCTTCGCCGACTTCTTCCACCAGCAGGTCACCGTACGCCACGTCATCGACCAGATTGCCGCGCTCATCGCCGCCGCCCGCACGGCCGCCGCAACCGTCGTCTACACCCGGGTCGCGTGGAAGCCCGACTTCTCCGATCTCGAGGTCAATTCACCCCTGCTGGGCATCGTCGCTCAATCCGGCTGCCTCAAAGAGGGCAGCGAACTCGCCGAGATCGTTGAACCGCTCGCACCGCACGGAGATGACATCGTGCTCACCCATCAGCGCATCGGCGCGTTCGCTCGTACCGACCTCGACACCGTCCTGCGCGAGAAGGGCATCACCACTCTCGTCTTCGCCGGAGTGGCCACGAACGCCTCCGTCGAGGGCACTGCCCGGGTGGCCAGCGATCTCGGCTACCGGGTGGTGATCGTCGAAGATGCATGCTCCGCAGCCACCCCCGCAGCGCACCACGCGAGCATCGACTCACTCGGACTGCTGGCCGAGATCAGCACCGTCGACGAGGTCCGCACCGCCCTGACCGCGACGGTCACCGGCACCCGCGCCTGATCACACCGAAGCTCGCTTCGATGCGGGCACATGACCGCGCCGTACATCCCCACCTATAGACCGCGACCAAACACACTAAATATCAGGAGTTTTCGTACATGAAGTCCACCATGCGTGTGGCCCGCCTCCACGAGATCAATCAGCCGATGCAGATCGAGGACCTCCCTGTTCCCGAGCCACGGCCGACCGATGTGCTGGTACAGGTCAAGGCATGCAACGTCGTGCCGAACCTGAGCAACGTCCTGGCCACCTACAGCGAATGGTTCCCCTATCTGCCGCTGCCCAAGCTCCCCGCCGTCTTCGGTCTCGACTCTGCCGGTGTCGTCGCCGCCGTCGGCAGCCATGTCACCGACGTCGCCGTCGGTGACCGGGTCTACGTCAACCCCGGCATCTCCTGCGGCGGCTGCCGCGCCTGCCGGCAGGGCAACGATCAGAACTGTGACCGCTATACCTTCATGGGCTACTTCTCCTTCGGCGCCGACGGCCAGAAAATGTTCGACGCCTACCCCTATGGCGGCCTCAGCGAGTATCTGACCGCACCCCAACGCAATCTGGTCAAACTGCCCGACACGGTCAGCTTCGAGGAAGGCGCCCGCTTCGGCTATCTCGGCACCGGCTACTCGGCACTGCGCAAGGCCGGCGCCGGCCCGGGCACCACGGTCCTGATCGACGGCATCTCAGGAACTCTGGGCCTGGGCACCTGCCTGAACGCCCTCGCGCTCGGCGCGACCCGCATCTTCGGCACCGGCCGCAACGCCGGCCTGCTCGACGACGTCCGCGCGATCGCCCCCGACCGCATCCACGTCCTCCCCGCCGGGGAGGGTGAGCTGCGCAGCTGGGTGCACGAGCACAACCACGGCGAGGGCGTCGACATCGTCATCGACGCCCTCGGTCCCGGCGCCCCTGCCGAATCGTTCCTCGACGCCATTACCACCCTCCGTCGCGGTGGCGTCGCGGTCGATATCGGCGGCATGATGGAACGCCCACCGCTGGATATGTTCTCGCTGATGTGCCGGCAGATCAGCGTGCTCGGCAGCTTGTGGTTCTCCACCGCCGAAGCCCAGGACATGGCCGACCTCGCTGGCGCCGGGGTCCTCGACCTCTCGGTCTTCGAACACCACAGTTTCCCGCTCGAGAAGATCAACGAAGCACTCGCCGACCTGCCTGCCCGACATGGCGGATTTTCGAACTTCATCAGCGTTCCCTGAGGTGACACGCGAAAGATAAGAGCGAGACTCGGTGCAGATGGCCTTTGCGATGAAGATGCGAAGGTCATCTGCATTCAGCGCCGGTAGCTACGCGCGCATTGCAGGTTCAGTGCCGATAGCCGAAATCATGTGAGTCTGGAGATAGCAAAGCTCATTTCCCACTGCGATCCACTTCCTGCCGAACTCCATGATCGTCCTCCTGTCGTCGGTGCGCCCTGTTGCGCACCACCAGCCGTGGTCCCCACGCGTGAAACCTCGGGGAGACCGACATCAGCGAGTTCTCATGATCGAAGAAGGGATCGATGCGGTGCCGCGAATGGACAAAAGGGATAATCGAGCGGCCGCGCGGATTCCCCCGATCCGTGCGCCGTCCCGAGAGAAAGAGACACACATGAAGATTCGTCGGCTCATCGCCACCGCGGCCGGGTGCGCTGCCCTCGTCGTCGCCGCTCCGGCCACCGCGAACGCATTCTCGCTCGCCGACCTGCTGCCCACCGGATCCGCGGATTTCCTGTTCCCGCAGCCCGCCCCGCCGGCTCCTGCCCCGGCACCCGCGCCCCAGGCGGCCCCGGCCCCGGCCCCCGCGCCCGCGCCCGCGCCCGCGCCGAGCGTCGGATACAAGAACTGCACCGAGGCGTGGAACGCCGGCGTGGCGCCGCTGTACCGGGACGAGCCCGGCTACGCGCCGAAGCTGGACCGCGACGACGACGGCATCGCCTGCGAGGTCGACCCCCGCTAGGATCCACCGACGCGACGGGGGCCTGCGACCGTGTCCGGTCGCAGGCCCCCGTCGTCGTGTGCGGTGATCAGAGCCAGCGCGGCGGCTGCACGTCGGCGCCGGCGGTGAGTCCGACGGCGCCACGTCCGGCGGCCCAGCGCACCACGGCGGCGAGCGGGCCGCTCACCTTGGTGACCGGGTCGGCGTCCTGCTGCACGGCGATCGGGTCGCGACCGTCGACCTCGAGCACGAGGCCGGCGCCGAGATCCTTCTTGCGCCACATCCCCACGATGTCGTCGAGCAGCGAGTCGAGGACGACGGGCGGGAAGTCGCCGAAGCGCGCGCCGTTGCCCAGATCCACCGCGTGGATCCACACCTCGCGGGTGCGCATCCAGGCGGTCTCCTCGGCCGGCACCAGCCGGCCCTGCGCCGTGCGGACCTGCGCCTGCCACGCCGACTCCGGCAGGTGCCGCCACTTCTCGTCGAGCCGGGCCACGGTGTGGGTGAACAGGTTCCGCAGCGCCGCCGCATTGAGGGTGGCGCCCTCGGCGATCTCCTGTCCGCGCTGCTCGGTGGAGGCGTACATGGGCGTCTCGACGCCCGTGGCGGCCCAGTCCATGAGCCGGCACAGGGCCGCGGCGTTGTAGCCGACGTGCGCGACGAGGTGCTTACGCGTCCACCCCTCGAGCGCGGTCGGTGCGTCCAGCTCGTCGTCGGTGAGTTCGGCGAGACGCTGGGAGAAGTACGCGGTGCCGCGCCGGGCGATCAGCAGCCGCTCGGACAGGTCGAGATCGTTGAACCCCACGGGTGAGCTCCTACTTGACGATGGTCTTGTTGCGCACCGAACCGAGGCCCTCGATGCTGACCTCGACCGTCTCCCCGTTGCCGATGTAGCGAGCAGGCTTACGGGCGTGCCCGACCCCACCGGTGGTGCCGGTGATGATGACGTCGCCGGGCTGCAGGGTGACGATGTGGGAAATGTAGTCCACCAGCTTGGCCGGGGTGAACACCAGATCGTCCGTGGTGGCCGACTGCATGACCTCACCCTCGAGCCGGGTCTCGATGCGCGAGCCGAGGGCGTAGTCGGTGCTCAGGAACGGACCGAAGCCGCTGGTCTTCTCGAACGTCTTGCCCTGGTCCCACTGCAGCGTGCGGTACTGGTAGTCGCGCATCGTGTAGTCGTTGATCACCGAATAGCCGGCGATGTACTGCTCGGCGTCGGCCTCGGAGACCTGGTACGCCTGCTTGCCGATGACGACGGCCAGCTCGGCCTCCCAGTCGAGCTGCGCGGCGGCGTACTCGGGGACGATCACGTCGTCGTAGGGGCCGGTGAGGGCCTCCTTGAACTTCGAGAACAGGGTCGGGTACTCGGGCAGGTCGCGGCCCATCTCCTTGATGTGGGTCCCGTAGTTCAACCCGACGCAGACTATCTTGCCGGGGTTCGGCACGACCGGCGCGTAGTCGGCGTTCGTCAGGTCGACGGTGCGTCCGGAGGCCCGCTCGGCGACGGTCTTCCAGTCCGGGTCGGTCAGCAGAGCGGACAGGTCGGCGTAGCCGTCGATCACGGTGGCGGTGGTGTCGGAATCGACGCGCACGGCGGCGGTCGTGCCGTCGAGGCGGAGGGTGGCGAGTCGCATGTCGGGTCAGGCTCCTTCGGAGATGTAGGTGCGGTTGAAGTGCAGGCGTTCGACGATCGGGGCGTCGGAGAAGGCGAACAGGTCGACGCCGCCGTCGGTCTCGAGCGACCACTCCACCCAGGACGGCACGACGATCATGTCCCCCTTGGTGACCGTGTGGTCCCGGCCGCCGAGGTGGAAGCGACCTTCGCCCTCGAAGACCTGGAACACGGTCGAGCCCACGTCGCGCCGGGTGCGGGTGTGCGCGCCGGCGCGCAGCCGGTGGAACTCGGCGCGGATCGTGGGCATGACGTCGCCGCCGGTGGTCGGGTTGGTGTACCGGACGGCGGCGTGGCCGGGTTCCGGGGTGGCGGCGTAGCCCTCGTCCTCGAGGGCGAGCTGCTCGTTCAGCGCCGCGTCGGTGTACTTCCAGCGGTAGCACGCGATCGGCGAGCTGGACTTGGCGTCGAGGCCGACGAGCGGGCGCAGGCCGGGGTGCACCCACAGCCGCTCGGAGCGGGAGACGTCCGGGGTGGACTCGTCGGTCACCCCGTCGGAGCCGAACTCGAAGAACCCGGTGTCGGTGTAGTGGACGAACGGGATGTCGAGGCCGTCGATCCAGGCCATCGGATGGTCGGTCTCGTTGTGGTGGCCGTGGAAGTTCCAGCCGGGGGTGAGCAGGAAGTCGCCGCGGCACATGGCCACCGGATCGCCGTTGACGACGGTCCACACGCCCTCGCCTTCGACGACGAACCGGAAGGCGTTCTGCGAGTGCCGGTGCTCGGGCGCGGTCTCCTTGGGGCCGAGGTACTGGATCGCCGCCCACAGCGTGGGGGTGACGTAGGGGACGCCGCCGAGACCGGGGTTGGCCAGCGCGATGGCACGCCGCTCGCCGCCGCGGCCGACGGGCACGAGATCGCCCGCCCGCTGGGCCAGCGGGTACAGGGTCGACCACTTCCACACGAACGGCACGGCCTTGGACGTCGGGGCCATCGGCATCAGGTCGCCCAGCTGGGTCCACAGCGGATTGAGGTGCTCGGTCTCGAAGTCTGCGTAGAGCTGCTGCAGCTCCGGATCGGTGTTCTCGGTAGCGGTCATGACCTCTCCTCGTGAAGCGGGACACGTGCGGCGTTGCTCTCAACGTAGGTCGCCGGTCCTCCCGCAGCACAAACAATTCTTCTATGCGGAATCCCTGCGCCACCCTCCGCGGGGCCCGGGCCGCGTCATTCGATGTGCGCGACGTCGACCTCGATCCCGCGGACCGTCGCGCGCATCCGGGAGACGAGGGCCCCGTTCAGATGCTGGCGGTACCGCGTGATCGGCACCGCGGCCGTGATCGCCGCGATCGCCCGCCCGCGCCCGTTGCGGACGGCGACACCGAATGCGGCGACTCCCTCCTCGGTCTGCTCCACGTTGACGGCGAACCCCACCCTGCGGGCCGCCTCGAGCTCGGCGAGGAACACCTCGAATTCCCCGGGGGCGAGCCGGCGGTCCACCCCGTACCCCGCGATCGGGCGCGGATCGATGTGCGGCTCTTCCGGCGGCCTCAGGTAGAGCTGCTCGAGCGTCTGCCTGGGCAACTCCGCCAACAGGATTCGCCCTCCGGCCGTGAGCTCGGCGGCCAGCACCTGACCTTGGCGGTCGCCGACCCGCAGCATCGACTCGGACTCCGCGGAGTAGAGGAACCGGGCCTGCGACCCCACCCGGATGACGAGGTTGATCGTCTCGCCGGTCAGGATCGCCAGCGCCTCCATGTGCGGCCGGCAGAGTTCGGTGAGTTCCCGCGTCCAGCCCTGCTGCGCGGGTCCCACTCCCATCGCCGGGCCGGGGTGGTAGCGGCGCTTCTCGTCCTGCACGGCGAACCCCCGGTACACCAGCATCGACAGCAGGCGGTGGGCCGTCGACGGGGCCGTCCCGAGTTCCTCGGCGGCGTCCTTGAGCCGCAGCGCACCGACGTCGCGGAGCATCTGCAGCAGGCGCAGGGCGTTGTCCACCGATTCCAGCGCATACGACGGCCGGGTGATGGTCTTCGATGCCTTCTTCGGGGCCGCGGACTTTTTCTGCACACCAGAACTTTATTGCACCGGAGCGTGGGGCGCATCACGGTAGAGCCATGCACAGTTCTTCCGGCGCCGACGCCGCCCCCGGCGAACGCACGATCGTCCTGAATCGCGGCACGGCGCTCGCCGTGATCGTCTGCTGGCTGTTCGTCGTCTTCGACGGCTACGACCTCATCGTCTACGGCAACGTCATCTCCAGCCTCCAGGACGAGTGGGGCATCAGCTCCGCGACCGCCGGAACCCTCGGCAGCCTCGCGTTCCTCGGCATGATGATCGGCGCGGTGCTCGCCGGGCGCCTGTCCGACGCGATCGGCCGCAAGCAGGCCGTCATCGGCTGCGTGGTGGTGCTGTCGGTGTTCACCACGCTCTGCGCCTTCGCCACCGGTCCGTTCATGTTCGGCGCCATGCGGCTGATCGCCGGACTCGGCCTCGGCGGCCTGGTACCGACGTCGAACGCCCTGGCCGCCGAACTCGTTCCGCGGCGGTGGCGCGCCGCCGTCGCGACGATGATGATGTCCGGCGTGCCGATCGGCGGATCCATCGCGGCCCTGCTCGGCATCCCGGTCATCCCGAACTGGGGCTGGCGCCCGATGTTCCTGTTCGCTCTCGTGCCCCTGTTCGTCCTCGTGCCGTTGGCGCTGAAGTACCTGCCCAACACCCATTCCAAGACGGACGCCCCGGCCGGCGGCGGCTTCCGCGAACTGCTCGGCTCGAGGTTCCGGACCATCAGCATCATGTTCGCCCTGGTCACCGTGGTGACGCTGCTCGCCTGGTACGGCCTGGGCACGTGGCTGCCGAAGCTCATGCAGAACACGGGCACCGACCTCGGCAGCGCCCTGACCTTCGCGCTGGCGCTGAACCTCGGCGCGGTGGCCGGCTCGTTCATCACCGCGTGGGGCGGCGTGCGGTTCGGCACCGTGCCCACCAGCATCGTCGCGGCGTTCGTCGCCGGCGTGGCTCTGCTCGCCCTGCTGCTCTCCCCACCCACCGCGGTGGTGTACGCGATCTTCGTGCTCGCCGGCGTGGGCACCCACGGAACGCAGTGCCTCATCATCGCGGCGGTGGCCTCCTACTACCCCGACCATCTGCGCGGCACCGCGCTCGGCTGGGCGCTCGGCGTCGGCCGGATCGGGGCCGTGGCCGCCCCGCAGATCGGCGGCTGGCTGCTCGCCGCCGGACTGGGCGCGAACTCGAACTTCATCCTCTTCGCCGTGAGCGCGCTGATCGCCTCGCTGTTGCTGACCGTCGTGTGGAAGCGCTTCCCCGTCAGCGACGACGCACCGCGCGGCCCGATCATGGCCCACTGATCCATTCGTCATATCGATCTACCGACCACAAGGAGTGTCATGTCCGATCTGAAGGACGCGCGGGTTCTCATCGCCGGCGGCGGCATCGGCGGAGTCGCCAACGCCCTCGCCCTCGCCCTCAGGGGAGCCGAGGTCACGCTGTTCGAGCGCGCTTCGGAGTTCGGCGAAGTGGGCGCCGGACTGCAGATCGGCCCGCACGGCTCCCGCATCCTCCAGGCGCTCGGCGTCTACGACGAGGTCATCTCCAAGGGTGTCCTGCCGAAGAACCTCGTCTTCCGCGACGCCGTCACCGCCGAGATCCTCACCAAGGTCGACCTCGGCCACGACTACCAGCAGCACTACGGCGGCGTGTACTTCGTCGTCCACCGCTCCGATCTGCACGCGGTGCTCGTCGACGCCGCCCGCCGGGCCAGCGCCGACCTGCGCACCGACGCCCCCGTGAACGACGTCGTCACCGAAGGCGACAAGATCCGCGTCATCCTCGAGAACGGTGAGGAGCACGTCGGCGACATCGCTCTCGGCATGGACGGCCTGCACTCGCGGCTGCGCCCGAAGCTGTCCGACGACAAGCCGGTCGGCTCCGGATACGTCGCCTTCCGCGGCACGTTCCCGATGAACGAGGTCCCGCTCGAGGAAGAGATCGAGGACGTCGTCGGCTACATCGGCCCGCGCTGCCACTTCATCCAGTACCCGCTGCGCCAGGGCGAGATGCTCAACCAGGTTGCCGTCTTCCAGTCGCCCGCATTCCTGCGCGGTGAAGAGAAGTGGGGCAGCCCGGACGAACTCGCGCACGCCTACGACCACTGCCACGAGAGCGTCCAGACCGCGCTGAAGTACCTGTGGACCGACCGCTGGTGGCCGATGTTCGACCGCAACCCGATCGACAACTGGGTCGACGGCCGCATGATCCTGCTCGGCGACGCCGCGCACCCGCCGCTGCAGTACCTCGCCTCCGGCGCCGTCATGGCGCTCGAGGACGCCAAGTGCCTGGCCGACTACGCCGCCGAGGACTACCAGGGCGACAACGCCAACTGGCCGAAGATCCTGCGCGACGTCAACGCCGAGCGCGCACCGCGCTGCAACCGCATCCTCACCACCGGCCGCATGTGGGGCGACCTCTGGCACCTCGACGGTGCCGGCCGCGAGGCCCGCAACGAGCTGTTCCGCATCCGCGACACGTCGAGCTACAAGTACACCGACTGGCTGTGGGGCTACAGCTCCGACCGCAACCGCTGAGCCACCGGGCGTGTGGCCGAATGTCACACGCGTTCGATCCAAGCGAACCCGTGTGACATTCGGCCGCCGGCTCGTAGGCTGGCGCGCATGGGTTCGCTGCGGGCCGCCGTCGTGGGCGGGGGGATCATCGGCGCCGCCACCGCGCGGAAGCTGGCGATGCACGGGGCCGACGTCACCCTCTTCGAGAAGGAACCCCGGCTCGCCGCGCACCAGACCGGCCACAACAGCGGGGTGGTGCACGCCGGGCTGTACTACCCGCCCGGCAGCCTCAAGGCGCGCCTGTGCCGGCGCGGGGTGCAGTTGCTCGCCGAGTTCACCGCCGCCCGCGGCCTGCCGTACGAGGAGTGCGGCAAGCTCGTCGTCGCGCTCGACGACAGCGAACTCGACCGTCTCGACGCCATCCACGACCGCGCCGTCGCCAACGGGGTGCCGGGAATCCGCCGGATCGGGCCCGACGAGATCACCGACATCGAGCCGCACGCGCGCGGCATCGCCGCCCTGCACTCCCCGCACACCGCCATCGTCGACTACGTCGCGGTGACCACCGCTCTCGCCGACGATGTCACCGCGGCGGGCGGCACCGTCCGGCTCGCCACGCCCGTCACGGCGATCCGCTCCCTCGGTGACGAGGTGCTCGTCGGCACCGACACCGGCACCGACGGCTTCGACCTGGTGATCACGTGCGCGGGCCTGCAGTCGGATCGGCTCGCCCACGGCGCCGGGGACCTCGCGACACCCGCGATCGTGCCGTTCCTCGGCGACTACCACCTGCTGCGGCCCGAGGCGGCCGGGCGAGTGCGCGGACTGATCTATCCGGTACCCGATCCGCGGTACCCGTTCCTCGGCGTGCACCTGACCAAACGGATCGACGGCGCGATCATGGTCGGGCCCAACGCGTTCCTGGCGCCGGGCCGCGAGGCGTACCGCCGCCGGTCGGGGTCGCTGCGGGACCTGCGCGACGCCCTCGTCTTCCCCGGATTCCGCCGCTTCGCCGTCCGCAACGTCCCGGCCGCGACGCGCGAGCTGCGCACGGCCGTGAGCATCCGGCGGTTCGTCGCCGAGGCCGCGAAGTACGTGCCCGGGTTGACCGTCGCCGACGTGCTCCCCGGACCCCGGGGGATCCGCGCGCAGGCCATGGAGGCCGACGGCTCGCTCGTCGACGACTTCGTCATCACCGGGCACGGGCGCGTGGTCCACCTGCGCAACGCCCCCTCCCCCGGCGCGACGTCGTCGATGGCGATCGCCGAGCACCTCGTCGGCGCGGCGCTCGAGCGGGCCGGTCTGCAGGCCTGAGCGCTCACACGACGTACGTCTCGAGCCACCGCTTCATCACGGCCGCCGCGTGCGCGACGGTCTCGGGCTGTACCGAGCGCAGTTCGGCGGCGACGGCGTCGGCGGACCCGGGCCCGAGGGCCGCCTCGAGCGACGCCCGGTACTCGTCGATCGCGAGCCAGCCACCGAGCTGGTCGGCGTCGGCCTCGAGATGGAACTGCACGCCGTAACTGCTGCCGTGCCGGAACACCTGGTTCGGGTAGGCCCGCGACGACGCGAGCAGGGTGGCGCCCGGCGGCAGGTCGAAGGTGTCGGCGTGCCACTGCAGCACCGGGAAGGTGGACGGCAGCTCGCCCCACACCGGGTCGGCGGCCGAGGCGTGCGCGAGTTCCACCTCCCCCACGCCGACCTCCGGGACGGGGCCGGTGTAGACGTCGGCGCCGAGGGCCGCGGCGAGCAGCTGCGCGCCGAGACACACCCCCCACACCGGAATGCCGGCGGCGACGGCGGACCGCAGGTACGCGATCTCCTCCCCCAGCCACGGCAGCGTCGCGGCGTCGGCGACGCCCATCGGGCCGCCCATGACGACGACGGCGGCGTAGTCGAGCGCCGTGGGCACCGGGTCGCGCCCGAGCCGGACGGTGCGCACCTGCGCGTACTGCTCGAGCACCGGCAGATACGCGGCGGGGCCCTCGCATTCGACGTGGCGGAGTTCCAGGACGACAGGGTTCATCGCCCCAGCATGCCCGCTGTACGTTGCACCTCGGGTGCCCGGGGCGTGAACGTTCGGTGAGCGAACGTCGCCGACCGGTGCTCCCCCACGGACCACCGCCGCCGTGGTGCGATGGTGGGAGGCGGCCCGACGGGCGGGCCGGCGACGGAAGGATTCGACATGGCACGGATCGTGATCATCGGCGGCCACGGGAAGGTGGCACTGCACCTCGAGCGGCTGCTCGCCGACGCCGGCGACGAGGTGACCGCGGTGATCCGCAACCCCGACCACGCCGACGACGTGCGCGCCGCGGGCGCGACCCCCGTCGTGGCCGACGTCGAGCACCTCGGCGTCGACGAACTCGTGCCGCTGCTGTCCGGTCACGACGCCGTGGTGTGGTCGGCCGGCGCGGGCGGCGGCAATCCGCAGCGCACGTACGCCGTGGACCGCGACGCGGCGATCGCCTCGATGACCGCGGCCGAGCGCGCGGGGGTTCGCCGCTACATCATGGTGTCGTACTTCGGGGCCGGCCCGGACCACGGCGTGCCCGAGGACAACGGCTTCCATCCGTACGCCGAGGCGAAGGCGGCCGCGGACGCGCACCTGCGCGGCACCGATCTGGACTGGACGATCCTGGGCCCGAGCCTGCTGACCCTGGATCCGCCGACGGGCCGGATCGAGACCGGCCCGGACGCCGGCAAGGGGCAGGTCTCGCGGGCGGACGTGGCGGCGGTCGCGGCGGCGGTGCTGCACCGGCCCGCGACGGTGCGGCGCACCATCGAGTTCAACAACGGGGACACCCCGATCGAGGAGGCCCTCGACGCACTCGGCTGAGCAGCGCTTGACGGGTGACGCCGGCGGGGCCGATGGTGGAACGGGCCGGCAGGAGCACAGCTCGACGACAGGGGTATCCGCCATGAAGGTTCTCGTTGCATACGCCAGCCGGCACGGCGCCACCGCCGGGATCGCGGAGCGGATCGCCGAGGTGATCCGGACCGAGGGGCACGTGGCGGACACTCTGGAACTGCCGGCTCCGGCGTCGGTGGACGACTACGACGCGTGCGTCGTCGGCAGTTCCGCCTACCTGGGGCACTGGGAGAAGCCGGCGAGCGCGTTCGTCCGCGAGCACCGCGACGGACTCGTCGCCCGCCCGGTCTGGCTGTTCACCAGCGGACCGCTCGGCACCGACGAGGTCGACGAACAGGGACAGAACGTGCGGGAGAGCGCGGTACCGCAGGAACTCTCGGAGCTGACCGACGCGGTCGCGCCACGGGAGCATCACGTGTTCTTCGGCGCCCTCGACCCGAAGACGCTCGGTGTCGGAGCGCGGTTGATGCGCAAGCTGCCCGCCGGACGAAAGCTCTTGCCTGAAGGCGATTTCCGGGACTGGCAGGAGATCGAGGACTGGGCGAGGAGCATCGCACGGACGCTGGACGCGGCGTGATCGCAGCGCAGGAGGGCACCTGGAACTCGGGCATGCCCTACCTGCGCGCCGGTACGGGTCCGCCCCTGCTGTTCATGCCCGGCCTGTCGAACCACCACCGGCCACCCCGCGGCTTCGACCGCCGCACCCAGCTGGGACAGATCGCGCCCTGGACGACGACGCGGCGCGTGTGGTGGGTGAACCGCCGGCCGGGCCTGCAGCCGGGGACCACCATGGCGGATCTCGCCCGCGACTACGCGGAGGCGATGCCCGACCACTTCCCCGGCCCGGTCGACGTCCTCGGTGTCTCGACCGGCGGCAGCGTCGCGCTCCAGCTGGCTCTCGACCACCCGGCGCTGGTGCGCAGGTTGGTGCTCGTGGCGTCGGCGCACCGCCTCGGCCCGGGCCGCGAGGTGCAGCGACGGGCCGCGGCCGCCGTGCGCGAGGGGCATCCGCGACGGGCGATGGCGGAGCTCGCGGCGACGACGGGGGCGCGATGGTGGTCGCGCAGGCTGCTGTGGACGCTGGGATGGCTGCTCGAGCCGTCGGGTGCCCGGCACGGGTACGACGATTTCCTCGCCGTGGCCGAGGCCGAGGACCGCTTCGACGTGACCGCCCGGCTCCCCGAGGTGTCGTGTCCGGTGCTCGTGGTCGGCGGCGACCGGGACGGCTTCTACGGCGCGGCGCTGTTCCGGGAGGCTGCGGCGGCCGTGCCGCGGGGCCGGGCGCTCGTCCATCCCGGGGTGGGCCACCTGGGCGTGATAACGGGTGAGCGGAGCGTGAGGGACGCTTCGAGCTTTCTCGACACTCCCGACGCGCCGGACTTTCCGGGGAACTGGCGGGCACCCTCCGGCACAGCCGGATAATCGTCGCGTCATCGGGACAGGTCGGCGGAGGGAGCTCACGTGAAGGTACTGGTGGCGTACACGACGGCATACGGGGCGGCCCGCGGCGTGGCCGAACGGATCGCACAGCGGCTCACCGAGGCCGGGCACGACGCGGACCTTCGGGATCTGGCCGAGCCGGTCGATCCGTCGGACTACGCCGCGATCGTGCTCGGCAGCTCGGTGCACAACGGGCAGTGGCTCGCTCCCGCCGCTCGTTTCGCGGATCTGCACCGCGCGCTCCTCGCTGGGAAGCCCGCGTGGCTGTTCTCGGTGCAGACCATCGGTGCGACGAGCGCGATGATCTCCGCGCGGCTGGCCGGGTGGGTGCGGCCGAAGCTGAAGGAGCCGAAGGTGGCGGCGGCGCTGCGGGCGACGGCGAACGTGCGCGAGTACCGGGCCTTCGCCGGGGCGATCGAGCCGGAGCAGTGGCCGGGGCCTCTGGGCCGGGTGGTGTTCCGCCTGACCGGCGGCCGGTACGGCGATCACCGGGACTGGGCCGACATCGACGCCTTCGCCGCCCGGATCGTCCGGAATATCGACCGGCCGTAGCCGGGAATTCACATTTCGGGCCGACCGCGCGAATCGCACATAATTCCGAATCCCCGCGACCCGGCCGCGGTCCGAACAATATGCTCACCCATATATCTGCAGATTTCCCCGGCCCTGACCGGCAGAAATACCGAATATCAAATAAAAAGGGTAATCGGTACCCGAATTTCCTGCGACTCAACCACACTCGTGTTACACATGAAAAGTCCGCCCGAACAAACAGAATGAAGGAGCTTTCATGTCAAGCCTCCAAGATTTGCTCGGTTCAATCGAGCTCGGTGACCTGCTCGAACTTATCCTGGATCTGCTCAGCTGACCGTCCGACGCACAAGAGCCCGCACATGCCCCGTGCGGGCTCTTGTGCGTCGTAGCATCGAAGGATCTCGTCCCGACTGAAGGTGATCCCATGCGCCGTCCGAGACCGTTCCGTCGAGTGACGGCAGTCGTCGCGGCGACGCTGACGGCCGCCGCGCTCGCCGTGGCCGCACCCGCGGCGGCACAGCCGGCCCCGAGCGCCGACGGTTCGTACCTCGAGCGCAGCGAGGACAACAGCCCTCGGCAGCGCACCCTGCACGTGTACTCGGCGTCGATGAGCCGCGTGATTCCGGTGGCTGTGCTGCTGCCGCGCGACACGAGCACCCCACGCCCGGTGCTGTACCTGCTCGCCGGCGCCGGCGGCGGCGACGGCGGCACCCTCACCTGGCTCGACCGCACCGACGTGGCCGACTTCTTCGCCGACAAGGACGTCAACGTGGTGCTGCCGCTCGAAGGCGCGTTCAGCTACTACACCGACTGGAAGCAGGACGACCCGGTCCTCGGCCGGAACCGGTGGACGACCTTCCTCACCCGCGAGCTGCCGCCGATCGTCAACGCGGCTCTCGGCACCACCGGGGCTAATGCCATTGCGGGACTGTCGATGTCGGGGACTTCTGTGCTGAGTCTCGCGCAATCCGCACCGGGCCTGTACCGCGGTGTCGGCGCCTTCAGTGGCTGTGCCCAGACGAGCACCCGTCCCGGCCGGACCTACGTCGAACTCGTCGTCGAGGCGCGCGGTGGCGGCGACACCGACAACATGTGGGGTCCCGAAGGCGACCCCACATGGGTGGCCAACGACCCCTACGTCAACGCCGAGAAGCTGCGCGGGACGCAGATCTACCTGTCCAACGGCACCGGGTTGCCCGGTCCGTACGACCGGCTCGATCATCCGAACGTCGCCGGCGACCCGGCGAACCTTGCCGAGCAGGTCGTCGTCGGGGGCATCATCGAGGCCGCCACCAACGAATGCACGCATCTGCTGGCCCGGCGGCTCGCCGAGCTCGGCATCCCGGCCACCGTCGACTTCCGGCCCGTGGGCACCCATTCCTGGGGCTACTGGCAGGAGGACCTGCACCGGGCCTGGCCGATGCTCGGCTCCGCCATCGGCGCCTGACCCGCAACGCGCGACGGCACCCCCGTCCGGGATCGCCGGGCGGGGGTGCCGTCGTCGGACGGACTCAGGCCTGTGGGGCCAGTTCCTCGGTGCGCACCGGCGACGTGTCGGTCGCCGCAGCGATGGCCTCTTCGAACTCGCGGTGGCCGGCCTGCGAGCCGAGCTGCAGGGCGAGGCGGACCAGGAAGCCTTCCCGGTCGGACGGGTCCACCTGGTCGAGCGCATCCGACAAACCCAGCCACACGTTCTCGCGGCGCTGCTCGTCGTCGGTGAGCACCTGCGCGGGGCGTGCGGGGACGGCCGGCCCCTCGGGTGCCGTGCCGGCGCGGAGCGCGGCCGCGACGCCGGACAGTTCGGCGACCGGCACCCGGCACAGCAGCAGGCCGTCGGGGCGGATGACGAAGGCCTCGCCCGCGGTCGCGCCGAGCGCCTCGGCCAGGTCGGGCGCGTCGAGCACCGTGACCCCGTCGGCGGCGGTACCGCCGACGGCAACAGCGCGCACGCTCTCCGGCGCAAGAGCGGCGGCGAGGTCGGAAGTGGCCGCGGCGAGGGCGGCACTGCCGTCGGCGTCGAGGCCGAAGCCCACGACGGCGAAGCCGGTGCCGCGAACCACGTTGAGCGACGACGCGGTGCTGCCGTCGGCGGTGACGACCCGCACGCGGCGGTCCTCGACGGGGTCACCGGGCAGCACCCCGGTCAGGCCCTCCGCGACCGGCCAGGTCAGCGGCGACAGGCGAGCGTGGGTGGCGCTGGACTGGCGCGGGTTGATCAGTTCACCGAACTCGGGGCGGCCCACGGCGAGCGCCAGCACCGCGTCGCGGGTGGTGCGGTACCCGTGGGTTCCCGGGGACATGATGAGCGTGGACTTGCCGGCGTTCGCGACGTTCTGCTCCCACGCGTCGTGCCGCTCGATCGAGTACGCCTGCAGCAGCGCGGCGTCGGCGTTGCCGTGGACGACGGCGGCGAGCTGCCAGGCCAGCGTCTCGGCGTCCTCCATGCCGGAGTTCAGGCCGCGCACGCCGAAGATCGGCACGAGGTGCGCGGCGTCGCCGGCGAAGAGGATGCGGTCGTGGGTGAACTCGCGCAGCGCGAGGGCGCGGGCGCTGTAGAACCCGTGCCACTCGAGCGTCCAGGGCAGGTCGTTCTGCAGCCAGTCGAGGTGCTTGGCGATGCGGGCCCGGATGGCGTCTTCCTGGGTCTCGATCTCCGCGTCCTCGGACGGGTCGAGCTGGTAGTCGATGCGCCAGATGTTCTTCGGCTGCTTGTGCATGATGATCGTCGAGCCGGGGTTGCTCGGCGGATCGAACCAGACCATGCGCTCGGCGGGCAGGTCCGACTCCCAGTGGATGTCGGCGATGACGTAGCGGCCCTCGTAGTTGGTGCCCTCGAGGCGCAGGCCCGCGAGCTCGCGCATGCGGCTGCGGCCGCCGTCGGCGGCGACGACCCACGCGGCGCGCAGGTGGCGCTTGCCGAACGCGGTGTCGACCTCGAGGGTCACCTCGTCGTCGCCGCGGAGGATGCCGGCGATGCTCGCCTGCCAGTGCAGCGTGATGAGCGGGTTCTGTTCGATGGTGTCGACGACGATCTGCTCGTACTCGGACTGCGAGACGTTGATCATCGGCGGCCGCACATCGAACTCGCGCTGCGGCATCCGGAAGTGCAGCACCTGCTGGTCCCGGTAGAAGCTGCGGCCACCGACCCAGGGCAGGACGATCTTCTCGAGCTCGGCACCGAAGCCGAGGCGTGCGGCGGCCTCGAGGCTGTGCCGGGAGATGCAGATGGCGCGGCTGCCGAAGGAGACCTGGTCCGCCGCCTCGAGGATCGTCACGGGGATGCCGCGCTGCGCGAGACCGAGGGCGACGGCCATGCCGACGGGTCCGGCTCCGACGACGACGACGGGCAGCGCCTCGGCGTCGGGCTGCATCGACGGGAAGTCGGATGCGGGGTACTTGGGGGGCTGGTAGTAGGTCGACATGCCTCAGGCCACTTCCTGCTCGGACCGATGGGAGGGCGCCACCGCGACCGACGGGTCGTGGGGGTGGCGCAAAAGGAGGATGCTGATCAGGCTGACGAGCGCGATCAGCACGAAGTACGCGGTGACGGCGAGCGAGGTGCCGAAGGCCGCGAAGAGGGAGGTCGCCACGATGGGGGCGAGGCCGCCGCCGAGGATCGCGCCGATCTGGTAGCCGAGCGACGCGCCGCTGTAGCGGATGTGGGCGGGGAACAGCTCGGCGAACAGGGCGGACTGCGGCCCGGCGCAGGCGCCGAGGACGAAGCCGAGGGCGATCATCGCGACGAGCATCACGGGCAGGATCGCGGTGTCCATCAGCGGGAAGAACAGGGCCGCGACGATCACGAGGGCGATCGAGCTGACGATGTAGACGCGGCGCCGGCCGACGATGTCGGACTTGTAGGCGCTGATCGCCATGCCGGCCATCCAGAACGGGCACGAGGCGATGAGCAGGAACAGCATCGTGGACTTGTCGAAGCCCAGTTCCTTCTCTCCGTACTTGAGGACGTAGACCATGTAGGCGTAGGCGATGCCGTTGGTGGCGACGAAGGTGCCGCCGGCGAGCAGCACGGTCTTCCAGTGCTTGACGAGGACCTCGGCGAGCGGAAGCTTGACGTCCCCGGCCGCGTCCCGGCTCTTCTCGAAGTCGGCGCTCTCCTCGAGCCCGAGCCGGATCCACATGGCGACGCCGACGAGGGCGGCGCTGAGCAGGAACGGCACGCGCCAGCCCCAGTCCGCGAACGCGGCATCGTCGAGGACAGCCGTGAGCGGCAGGAACACGAGGTTGGCGAGGAGGACGCCCGCGGGAACGCCGATCTGGGGTGCGGCGCCGTAGAGGCCGCGCTTGCCCGCGGGCGCGTTCTCGGTGGCGACGAGGACGGCCCCGCCCCATTCGCCGCCCACGCCGAGGCCCTGGACGAAGCGCAGGGCCACCAGCAGGATCGGCGCGGCGACGCCGATGGCGGCGTAGTTGGGCAGCAGACCGATGGCGACGGTCGCGAAGCCCATCAGCAGCAGCGAGGTGACGAGCATCGATTTGCGGCCGACGCGGTCGCCGAAGTGGCCCATGACGATGCCGCCGATGGGGCGGGCCACGAAGCCGACGGCGAGGGTCGCGAAGGCGGCGAGGGTGCCGGCCAGTTCGGACGTGCCGGGGAAGAACTGCGGCCCGAGCACGAGGGCGGCGGCGGTGCCGTAGATGAAGAAGTCGTACCACTCGATCGCGGTGCCGACGAAACTGCCGAGCGCAGCCTTGCGGGCCTTGCGCTGCAGTACCTCCGGCGACGGTGCCGGCGTGGTAATCGTCATGTGTTGCTTGCCTTTCACGATGCGGCCCGCGTCACGGCGGACTGGGCAAGCATGACCCCCATCACAAGCGGTTGAAAAGCGCAACTATTCGTGCTGATACCCCGGAAATTCCGTGGTACTCCGGATCACCGCAGGTCAGGGTCTCGCGGTGGGTGTCCTTCCCGTGGACGCGAAGTGAATGAATGCTCGTGTCACCCGGCTGAGCATCGAGTCCTGATGCCACGCGACGACCACGTCGACGGAGTCGGGAACCGGATCGACGAGCGGCCTGACGACGAGTGGGAGATTCTCGTACGTCACGTCGAGCGGGGGCCGCTGCAGCAGCAGGGTCCACCCCAGGCCGCGACCGACGAAGGCCCGCGCCGTCTCGTAGTTGGAGGTGCGGTAGGCCACGCGCGGCGCGAACCCGGCGCCCCGGCACACCTCCATCGCGTGGTTGCTGCTCGGCGGCGCGTCGAGCAGCACCATCGGGTCGTCGCGCAGATCGGCCAGCCGCACCGGGCCGTCCCCGCCGGCGAGACGGTGGTTCGCGTCGAGCAGCACCGTCGGCTCGCGCGTCATCAGCGTCGCCTTGCGCCACTCCGCGGACAGTTCGAGGTCGTAGACGATCGCGAGGTCGAGCTCGCCGTTGTCGAGCTGGGTGCGCAGCCGGTTCTGGGTGTCTTCCCGGAACTCGACCCGCGCGCGCGGGAAGCGGTGGGTGAATCCGGCGAGCAGCGCGGGCAGCACCGTCGGCCCGAGGGCGGGGTAGCACCCGATGGCGACGGGGCCGGCCACACCGCCGCCCTCCCCCACCGCGTCGGCCTGCAGTTCGCTCGCCTGGTGCAGCAGCACCCGGGCGCGGGCCAGTACCGCCTCCCCCATCGCCGTCAGCTGCACGCCGCGCGCCCGCCGTCGCACGGCCAGCTGCGTCTGGAGCGACTTCTCGAGGTCGGTGAGCGCCGCGGACAGCGCGGACTGTGACAGGTGCAGCCGCTCGGCGGCGCCGGCGATCGTTCCCGTCTCGGCAACCGCGACGAACGCCGCGAGCTGGCGCATGGTGAAGTTGGGCACCGAGTCGGGACGGGTCATGCGGGCAACGGTATCGAGCGGGAGCTTTTACCCCCAGCGGGAGGTTGTCGCCGGTGCTACTCGACGGATGGCGCAGCGACAGCCCGGTGGTCGCGACAACCTCCCGTTCCCACGGGCCCGCGCCCGTCGCGGTGCTCGGGCGGGCGCAGCAGCAGCACGACGTCCCGCGCGACATCGACTACGCGCGGCGGGGCCGGGCACCTGTGCGGTGCCCGGCCCCGCCGGTGACGCGGATCAGGCGCTCAGGTCGACGTCCTTGCTCTCCTTGACGAACCGGGCGAGGACCACGGCACTCAGGGCGCAGCCGGCGACCAGGTACACGATCACGCTGCCGATGGTGCCGGAGCCGGCGTACAGCGAGGCCACGATGACCGGGGTGAAGCCGGCACCGAGGAGGCTGCCGATCTGGTAGCCGAGGGAGGCGCCGGTGTAGCGGGCGCGGGTGCCGAACTGCTCGGCGAGGAACGCCGGCATGGGGCCGAACGTCAGCGACTGCAGGACCGAGCAGGCGATCACGAAGGCCAGCACGACCAGCAGGAAGTTGCCGGACGAGGCGAGCTGGAACAGCGGCCACGCCAGGACGACCATGCCGACGAAGCCGGTCATCATGACGGGCTTGCGCCCGTAGGTGTCCGACAGCCGGGCGGCGCCCAGGATGCCGAAGATCGCGACGAACTGGCAGATCGCGAAGGCGGTGAGGCCCTGCGACCGGGACACGCCGTTCCCGGCGGCGTAGGTGATCACGAACGTCGAGAACAGGGCCTGGATCACGAACGGCGCGGTGCACACCAGTCCGGCGAGGATCAGGGTGCGCGGCGCGCGCAGGATCGTCACCAGCGGGATGGTCTCCTTGGTCCGGTCCTTCTTCGCCTCGGCGGCGCGCAGCGCCTCCTCGAAGACGGGGCTCTCGGCGATGCGGGCCCGCACGAACAGGCCGACGGCAAGCAGGACGGCCGAGAACAGGAACGGCACGCGCCAGCCCCACGAGAGGAAGTCGTCCTCCGGCAGGAGAGCAGCGAGCGAGAGGGCGACGGTGCCGAGCACGGCGCCGGTGGGGCCACCGGCGTTGGTGAACGCCGCCGCGAAGCCGCGGTTGCGGCCCTTGACGTGCTCGAGCGACATCAGGGCCGCCCCGCCCCACTCGCCGCCGATCGCGACGCCCTGCACCGCACGCAGCAGGATCAGCATCGCGGCGCCCCAGGTGGGTATCGCCGGGACGAGGCCGATCAGGAAGGACGCCACTCCCATGATCGTCATCGACAGCATGAGCATCTTCTTGCGGCCGATGCGATCGCCGAAGTGACCGAAGACGATGCCGCCGAGCGGGCGGGAGATGTAGCCGATGGCGAAGGTCGCGTAGGAGGCGATCAGCGCGAGGCCGGGGCTGAGGTTCGCGAAGAACACGGGGCCGAACACGAGCGAGGAGGCGGTCGCGTACAGGATGAAGTCGTAGAACTCGACGGTGCTCCCGAGGTAGCTCGAGAACACGACGCGACGGATGTCCTTGTTCCGCTGCGCCGGCGCGACGATGGCGGCGGGCTCTGGGTCTGCGAGGGTCATGGTGGGTCCTTACTCTGCGAGGACGATGCTAGATCCGGTCGGCGGGGCCGCTCAGAAGGGGTAGACGGGCACGTCGCGGCTGACGGTGATCCAGCGCGACTCGGTGAACGCCTCGATGCTGTTGGCGGCACCGCCGAATCGGGCGCCGTTGCCCGAGGCGCCGAGACCACCGAACGGGATGTTCGCCTCGTCGCCGACGGTCTGGTCGTTGATGTGGGCGATGCCGGTGGGGATCCGCTCGGCGAGGGCGAGGCCCTTGCCGACGTCGCGGGTGAAGATGCCGAGTGACAGCCCGTACTCGGTGTCGGTGGCCAGGGCCACGGCCTCGTCGAGGGTCGAGAACTTCACGACGGGAGCGACGGGCCCGAACACCTCCCGGGCGTAGGCGGGGGCGCCGGCGGGGACGTCGGCGAGGACGGTGGGCCGGTAGAACAGGCCCTCGTACGTGCCGCCCGCGACGAGGCGGGCGCCGGCGTCCACGGACGCGGTGACCAGAGCGTGGATCTTCTCGAGCTGACCGTGGTCGATGATCGGCCCGAGCGCGACCTGCTCGGTGGCGGGGTCGCCGACGGGCAGCGCCTCGGCCTTGGCGGCGAGCTGCGCGACGTACTCGTCGTAGACGGACTCGTGCACGATGTGCCGGCCGGTGGTCATGCACACCTGGCCCTGGTGCAGGAAGGAACCGGCGGCACCGGCGGCCACCGTGGCGGCCAGGTCGGCGTCGTCGAGGACGACGATCGCGGAGTTGCCGCCGAGTTCGAGGTGGACCTTCTTGAGGTTGCGGGACGCGGCGGCGCCGACGGCGCGGCCGGCCGGGGTGGAGCCGGTGAAGGAGATGACCGGTACCCGCGGATCGTCGACGAGGGCGGCGCCGACGTCGGCGCCGGCGGGCAGCACGGACAGTACCCCGGCGGGCAGGCCGGCCTGTTCGAAGATGCGGGCGAGGGCCACGCCGCCGCAGACGGCGGTACGCGGGTCGGGCTTTAGGATCACGGCGTTGCCGAGGGCGAGCGCCGGCGCGACGGATCGGATGGCGAGGATCAGCGGGAAGTTGAACGGCGCGATGACACCGACGACACCGACGGGCACGCGCTTCGACATGCTCAGGCGCGGTGCCTCGCTGGGCAGGATCTCGCCGAGCGCGTGCGAGGGCAGGGCCGCGCCCTCGAAGCACTCCTGCGCCGCGACGTGCGTCTCGAGCTGGGCCTTGGGGCGCAGGGAGCCGGACTCGCGCATGATCCAGCGCTCGATCTCGTCGGCGTGCCGCTGCCACAGGTCGCCGGCGCGGCGCAGCACGGCGGCGCGTTCGGTGTGTGGGCGGGCCGCCCAGTCGCGCTGGGCCGCGACGGCACGGTCGACGGCGCGTTCGAGGTCGCCCTCGTCGGCGAGGCCGACGCTGCCGAGCGTCGCGCCGGTCGCCGGTTCGACGACCTTGATCTCACCGGCGCCGCCGGGGATCCAGTCTCCGGCGAAGATCTTTCCCTGCCAGATGGATTCGTCGAGAAGTGCCATCACGAACTCCTTGTGTACGGGTGCCGGACCGGCCGGCGGGCGAAGCGGGGCACGCGGCGGTCGCGGCCGTGAATGAGGGGACCGCCGAGGCGGCCGTGGGTGAGGACCGCCGAGGCGGCCGGACGAGGCGGCTGGACGCTCGCTCGGTGCCGGGGAGCGAGCCCTCCGTTGGCCCCTGAAGTATGGGTCACGTCACAATGGCGTGAAAAGCAGAATTAGCCGGTGATATTCCACAGGTCTGCTCAACAATGGTGACATGCGGGACCGCGGGCGGCACCGAAGCCGGTCGCCACCCGCGGATCCGGTGAACCTGCAGTTCAGGGGGTCGGCGCGACGGCGTCGAGAATGCCCCACGTGCGCAGGATCTCGGACGGGTCGTCCCGTCCGGGCACGGGAGGCGCGGCCGGCACGCCCGCCGGGGTGCGCGAGAAGCGAGGCGCGGGCGCAGGTTCGGGGTGACCGTCCCGGTACAGGAAGGTGCCCCGCGCGGTGAGGTGCGCGTCGGCGGGCGCCTCGGTCATCGAAAGGATGGGGGCGACACAGGCATCCGTGTCCCGGAAGACTGCCGCCCACTCGTCGCGCGGGCGGGTGGCGAACGCGGCGGCGATCCGCTCGCGCAGCTCCGGCCAGCGCCGGCGGTCCCACTGCCCCGGTAGCTCGCCGGCCGTATCGAGGCCGAGCCCCGCGAGAAGCTGCGCGTAGAAGGGTGGTTCGAGGGCCGCGACCGCGACGTGCCGGCCGTCGGAGGTCTCGTACACGTCGACGAACGGGGCCCCGGAGTCGATGAGGTTGGTGCCGCGCGCGTCCTGCCACGCGCCCCCGGCGAGCATCGAGTACGGGTTGGCCATCAGGTGCGCGACGCCGTCGACGATCGCGGCGTCGACGACCTGGCCGCGCCCGGAGCGCTGCGCCTCCCACAGCGCGGCGAGGATGCCGGATACGAGATACATTGCACCGCCGCCGAAGTCGCCGACCAGGCTGAGCGGCAGCTGCGGGGGTCCGCCGGCCCGGCCGATCGCGTGCAGCGATCCGACCAGGGCCTGATAGGTGGGGTCGTGCCCGGCGCGCTGCGCGAGCGGCCCGTCCTGGCCCCAGCCGGTCATCCGGCCGTACACCAGCTTCGGGTTGCGCGCCCAGCAGTCCTCGGGACCCAGGCCCAGGCGTTCGGTGACACCGGGCCGGTAACCCTCGATCAGCACGTCGGCCTTCTCGACCAGCGCGAGCACCGTCGCGAGCCCGTCCGGGTCCTTCAGGTCGGCACCGATCATCCGCTTGCCGCGCTGGAGGGTGTCCAGCCGCGGATCGATCGGCATGGTGAACCCGGCGCCGGCACGCTCGACGCGTACGACGTCGGCGCCCTGATCGGCGAGGAACATCGCGGCGAACGGCGCCGGTCCCAGCCCGGCCAGTTCCACGACCTTCAGGCCGGCCAGCGGGCCCGTCCGGTGTTCGGTCATCGTGATCTTCTCCTGCAGGTTCTCGGCGTCGCTAGACGCCGACGAGCTCGCCGACGGTGACGGTCTGCTTGCCCTCGGTGATGTGCGAGGCGATGAACTCCTCGTTCAGTTCGATGCCGAAGCCCGGGCCCTCGTTCGGGTAGAGCTTGCCGTCGGCGAAGATCGGCACGTTCAGGGCGATGTCCTGCGTGATCTTCTGCTCGGCGTTCTCCCACTGGTTGTTGATGATCAGCGGGCCGAGGTTCTCGTGGGTGAACTGCGACGCCCAGTTGTTGGCGATCATCAGGTGCGCCGAGGGGCTGGCCTCGAGGCCCGAGCCGATCATGCAGCCGCTCATGACGGCCATGTCGGCGAGGCGCGCCATCGTGAGCCAGCGCTGCGCCTTGAGCAGGCCACCGGCCTTCTGCATCTTGATGAACAGGCCGTCGGCGGCGCGACGTTCGATGATCTCCCGGATGTTGTGCAGCTCCTGCGCCGACTCGTCGGCGAAGATCGGCGTGTCGATGCGGCTGCGCAGGCGCGCCATGCCCTCGATGTCCCAGTGCGGGACGGGCTGCTCGATGCACTCCATGCCGTACCGGTCCAGCCGGCGCATCGTCTTCAGCGCCTGGTCGTAGTTCCAGAAGCCGTTGGCGTCGACCACGATCCGGGCGGAGTCGCCCAGTGCGGCACGGACCTCGCGGACGTTGTCCACGTCGTGGTCGGAGTTGCCGTCGGACTTGAGTTTGATCAGGCAGAAGCCCTTCTCGTGGGCCTGCACGGCCTCGGCGACCACCTGGTCGACCGGGCCGGCGGAGGCGACCCAGCCCTGCACGGAGGCGTCGGCGTTCTTCCCGCCGAGCAGCTGGTACACGGGCACGCCCAGGGCCTTGCCCTTGAGGTCGTGCAGCGCGAAGTCGACGAGGGCCTTGGCCTGGTTGTTGTCGCGGACGAAGGTGTCCATCTGCCCGACGATCTTCTCGATGTTGAGCGGATCCTGGCCGATCAGGAACGCCGGGGCGATGTGGTTCGCGATCATCGCCGTCATCGATTCCTGGGTCTCGCCCCGGTACCAGGTGGAGGTGTCGCCGCTGTCGCCGTAGCCGACGATCCCCTCGTCGGTGTGCAGCTTCAGCACGACGGAATGGATGTGGGTGATCCTGGTCCCCGGCATGAGAAACGGCTTGACCAGCGGTGTGGAAACCGGGATCAGTTCGACCTTGGTGATGATCATGCGACGTGCTCCTGAGCGGAAGAAGGGATGACGGTGGCGCCGGCGTCGGCCAGGGCCGTGAGTTCGGCGGTGTCGAGGCCGGCCTCCCGGAGGATCTCGACGGTGTGCTCGCCGACGAGCGGGGCGCGGCGCTCGACCGCGCCCGGGGTGCGGGAGAGCTTGGCGGGGATGCCGGGGACGGTGACGGCACGGCCGTTGTGCGGGTGCGTGACGGTCGGCAGCATGTCGCGGGCCCGGAAGTGGGGGTCCGCGAAGATGTCCGCGGCGTCGAGGATCGGGCCGAGCGGCACCTTGCCGCCGAGCAGCTCGATGAGTTCGGCGACGGTGCGGGTGCGGGTCCAGGCGTTGACCACCTCGTAGACGGCGTCGCGGTTGAGCCACCGGTCGTGGTCGGTGGCGAACCGCGGGTCGTCGACGAGTTCCGGCTGCCCCATGACGGCGGCGAGCTTGGCCCACTGCGGGTTGTGCGGGGCACCCAGCGCGACGACGCCGTCCTGTGCCTGCACCGTGTCGAACGGCGCGAAGCCCTGCAGCTGGTTGCCGAGCGGGCCGGGGACCCGGCCGGTGTGGCCGTAGGTGTTGACCACGACCTCGGAGATCGCGAGGACGGCGTCGGCCATGGCGACGTCGACGTACTGGCCCTGCCCGGTGCGCTCGGCGTCGCGCAGGGCGGCGAGGATCCCGAAGGCGGCGAACAGGCCCGGAACCGTGTCGCCGACACCGGAACCCACCCGGACGGGGTGCTCGGCGTCGGTACCGGTGATGGACATGAGCCCACCCATGGCCTGCGCGACGATGTCGAAGGCCGGCCAGTCCCGGTAGGGGCTGTGCCCGCCGGTCTTGTCGCCGAATCCGCGGATCGAGGCGTACACCAGGCGGGGATTGCGCGCGGCGAGGGTGTCGTAGTCGAGGCCGAAGCGGTCCATGACGCCGGCGCTGAAGTTCTCGACGAGGATGTCGGCGTCGTCGATCAGGCGCAGCAGCACGTCGCGGGCGTCGGGCTTCTTCAGGTCCAGCACGATCGACCGCTTGTTGCGGTTGGCCGACTGGAACACTCCGCCGTAGTCGCGGGGCTCGTCGTCGGAGGCGAACGGGCCGGCGTAGCGGAGGAAGTCGCCGCGCGGCGGCTCCACCTTGATCACGTCGGCCCCCTGGTCGGCGAGCAGCGACGTGCAGAACGGCCCGGCGAGGGCCTGGGTCAGGTCGATGACCCGCACCCCGTCGAGGGCGCGGCGCCGGCTGGTGCTCATGCGGTGGCCTCCCGTCCGAGCAGCGCGCGGCCGATGACGACCTTCTGGATCTGCGGGGTGCCCTCGCCGATCTCGAGTCCGGAGACGTCGCGCAGCATGGCCTGCAGCGGCAGTTCCTCGGCGAAGCCGCTGTGGCCGTGGGCGACGATGCAGTCGCGGATGGTCTGCAGCGAGACGTCGGTGGCGTAGAGCTTGGTCATCGCGGCCTCCTTCGTGAAGGGCCTGCCGGCGTCGGCGAGAGAGAGGGCGCGGTAGGTGAGCCAGCGGGCCGCCTCGAGCTTGGTGGCGTTCTCGGCGATCGGGAAGGACACACCCTGGAACGAGGCGACCGGCTTGCCGAACGCCTTGCGGGACTTGACGTAGTCGATGGTGATGTCGAGGGCCTTGCGGGCGACTCCGGTCGACATCAGGCCGATGACCGAACGGGTGTAGTCGAATTCGCTCATGACGAGCCGGAATCCGTTGCCGACGCCACCGATGACGTACTCGTCCGGGACGAAGACGTCGTCGAGGAACACACCGGCCCGGCCGAGCGGCTTCCAGCCGGCGTCCGGGAACTTCTGCATGCTCACGCCGTCGGAGTCGAGGGGCACGAGGAAGGCGGTGACGCCGGATTCCTCCGGGGTGGCGCCGCGGGCCTTGACGAAGGTGATCATCGCCTTGGCGTGCGGGGCGAAGGTGATGGACGTCTTCTCGCCGTTGAGCTTCCAGCCGCCGTCGACCTTCTCGGCCTTGGCGCGCATGGCCATCGCGTCCGAGCCGCTGCCCGGCTCGGTCAGGCCGAGGGCGACGACGTGGCGGCCCTCGACGATGCCGCGCACCCAGTCCTTCGCGACATCGGGGGCGAGGAAGCGCTCGAGCAGCGGGCCGGTGAGGTTGTTCGTGTAGGCGAGCTGGCTGAGGTAGAAGTTCGCGTAGGCCAGTTCCTCGTGGGCGATGCCGAGGTGCGTCTTGGTGAGCACCTCGCCGATGCGGCCCTGACCGCCGTTCTCCTCGGAGACGCCGAGGCCGAGGAGGCCCTGTGCGGCCATCTTCTCGGCGAGGTCCCACGGGAACTCCTCGCGGTGGGCGCGTTCGAGGTAGCTCTCGGCGTGCGGTGCCGCGAACTCGCGGACCCACTGGGCGAACTCCTCGTGTTCCGGCGCGAAGAGGACCGGCGGATGCAGGGCGTCCGTGGCAGACATTATCGATCTCCTCGAAGTGGTTGTGAATCAGCGCTTCTCATCGGAGCCGGGAACGGAACCCGGACCGCGCGCTGCCGATCAGCGCGTCGGAACCCAGTATGTCCGCAGTCACAACCTCAGAAAAGAACAGGAATCTGCTGATCGATATGAGAAATACTCAAGAATGGTCGGCGGCGCCGCTCACAGCGCGCCCACGCGGGCCGTTGCGAACGAGATGAACTCGCGTACCACCCGGCTGAGCACCACGTCGGGACGCCAGGCGATGACCAGCCGCACCGGATCGAGGTCGGGGACGTCGATCGGCAACAGCACGATCTTCAGTCCGCCGTAGGTGCGGTTGAGCTGCGGCTGGTGCAGCATGATCGTCCAGCCCAGGCCCCGGCCGACGTACGCCCGCACGGTCTCGTAGTTCGCCGACCGGTACTCGATCCGGGGCGTGAACCCGGCCCGCGCACACACCTGCATCGCGTGTGTCGACGCCGGCACCGCGTCGAGCAACACCATCGGTTCGTCCCGCACCGAGGCCAGCTCCACCGGGCCGGGCGTGGCCGCCAGCCGGTGCCCCGCCTGCACGACCAGCGCCGGCCGCCTCGTCATCAGCGTGGCGGTGCGCCATGCCGGTGGCAGCTCCAGGTCGTAGGTGATCACCGCGTCCAGCGCCCCGCCCTCGAGCCGCTCGCCCAGCTCGTCGGCCATCGCCTCCCGGAACTCGAGCGACACCCGCGGATGAAGCTCGGTGAACTCGGACAACAGCGGCGGCAGGATCGTCGGCCCGACCGTCGTGTAACACCCGACGGCGAGCCGGCCGGCGAGTTCGCCGCCCGCCCCGAGCATCTCGTCCTCGATCTCGCTCGCCTGCTGCAGCAGGGCCCGCGCCCGGGCCAGCAGCGACTCCCCCGCCGGCGTGAGGTGCACGCCGTGGGCACGGCGGCGCACGCACAGCTGCGCCGACAGCGCCTTCTCGAGTTCGGTGACCGCCAGCGACACCGCCGACTGCGACACCAGCAGCCGGTCGGCCGCCGCGCTGATCGTCCCGGTCTCGGCGACGGCGACGAAGGCGACCAGTTGCCGCATGGTGAAGGCCGGCGCCCGGTCGCTGCTCATGAATCGATCATATGGGCGGTCCGCGCCGCGCCCGTCGCGGCGGTCAGGCGTCGGGGGCGGTCGTCAGCGGCACGTCGCCGCCCGGCCGCCGGCGGGGCTCCGCGACCCGGTGCAGCCCCCGGCCCAGCTTCCCGACCCCGGTGCTGCCCGCCCCGACGGCCCGGCCGCCGAGGGTGCGGGCGCTGTCGCCGAGGGCACCGCTGACGGCCCGGACCGGGTTGCCCAGCTCCGCCAGGTTCTCGGCCACCGACGGATCCTCGGCCTCGAGGGCGCGCTCCGCGGCGCTGCCGAGCGCCGCCGCGACGTCGTCCAGGTCCGCCCGGAGCCGGGCGATGTCCTTCTTCACCCGGGCGGTCGACAGCCATCGCACCAGCTCGAACGGCTTGAGCGCGGCGTAGCTCGCCAGCCGTGCGCGGGCGCGCAGCAGCAGCCCGACGTCCCGCTCGACGCGCCCGGCGAGCGTCGTGCCGATCGCCGCGCATTCGTGCTCGAGCCGGTCCGGTTCGGTGGTGCGGATCCGCGCGAGCCGCAGCCGCTGCCACAGGTTCAGCGAGTCCTCGACGAGGACGAGCAGCTGCAACGTCTCGCCGAGCCGGTCGGTCTCCACGGCCTGCTGCAGGCAGGCCACCCGGTCCTGCGCCGGAGCGTCGGCGGCGAGCCCGTCGAGCACTTCTCCGGTGTGGGCTCGCAGCCGCCCGGCCCGATCGGCGAGTACGTCGCCGAGGCCGCGCACGGATTCCCAGTCGGTGGCGCGCAGCTGCCCGGTGGCGTCCAGGAGCCCAGCCACCCTGGTCAGCGCGTTGTGGTGGTCGACGGCGTCCCCGCCTCCGGGTGCGCCGACCAGCTCGAAGATCTCCGCGGAGAACTCGTGCACCCGCGCGACGGCGGCCTCGACCGAGACGATCGCGTCCCGCAGGGCGCGGGCGACGGCTTCGTCGGCGGGACCCGGTTCCTCGATGTGCGCGTCGTCGGCCATGGCTCCATGGTGCTACGCGCGCACGACGGGCGCAGCAGGATGCTCCGTGCCGAGCAGGTGACGGATGCCGAAGCCGGTGACCAGGGCGGTCACAAACGCCATCAGCAGGCCGCCGAGCGCCCCGATCGCCACGGTGAGCCACAGCGGCTGGCCGGGCTGCCACAGCGGCGTGCACACCACGAGGAACAGCGTGAGACCGGCCAGCCACGCACCGGCCGTCCACACGATCCAGCGCCCGGCGCGCGGGAGGTGCCGACGCAGCTCGAGCCACTGCGCGACCCCGATCGAACCCAGCAACGCCACGCCGAAGAGGACACCGAGCGCGATCGGGATCGCCACCGGCCACGCGGACCACGTCTCGTAGAAGGTCGAGGGCGACATCCCCAGCAGGTAGGCGCACGCGGCGGCGACACCCGTGCCCAGCACCCAGCGCCGGACCGACATCGCCGGCAGCCGGTGCCGCAGCACCCGCGCCTGCGACCAGCCCAGCACCGATCCCTCGACGACACCGGCCACCATCAGCGCCGGCAACGCCGCGGCACTGTCGAACAGCACGGCCCCGACGACGGCGGGAACGAGGAATCCGACGAACTCCCCCGCCGTCGCCGACACCGTCCAGTCCCGCAGCAGGCTCATCGGCCGATCCCCAGCCGTGCCGCCAGCTCCGGACCGCCGACCTGCCGGACGAAGTCCGGGTCCCCGCACACCACCAGCTGGTCGCGGGCCCGGGACAACCCCACGTACAGGCGCTCGCGCGAGCGCTCCTGGGGCTGCGTCTCGTTCACCGCGAGCACCACCGCCCGGCGCTCGAGTCCCTTGAAGCCGAGGACATGCCCGTAGAAGACCTGTTCGGTGTCCCAGAAGCTGTCCCAGTACGCCGAGTTGCCCTCGGACTGGCGCGCCACCTGCTCCGGGTGCCGGCTGCCCGTCGCGAGCAGCGCGACGTCGCCGGGCCGCCAGCCCTCCTCGAGCAGGGCGTCGATCCGGTCGTCGGCCACGGCGAGCGCCTCGTCGCCGCGGCACGCGACGAACTGCACGTCGGGGCCGTCGCCGCCGAGCAGCCGCATCCGCTGCCCGACGAGCGGGCCGAAGGTCCCCGCGATCTGCCGGGTGTTGCGCAGGTTGTGGTCGAGCACCAGCGGAACCAGCGGCACCGGGGGCCGGCCCTCCCGGTCGAACACCCGCTGCGCCTCGTCGGTGAACACGTAGATGCCGCTGGTCTCCTCGTCGCGCAGGGCGGCCATGATCGGATCCCACCAGGCGTCGGCGAAGTCCTGCGCCTCGTCGACGACGACCGCGTCGAAGCGCTGTCCCTCCGGCAGCGACCGGGCCAGCTCGGTCATCTGGGCGGGCAGGTCGTGTTCCCAGAAGCGCACGGTGTCGGCGGTGCGCAGGGCCTCGTCGGGACCCTCGGCGGCCCCCCACAGCCGGCCGAGGGCGTGGAACTCGCCGACGTATGCGGGCCGCTTCTTCCGGTTCCACGTCGCGGTGATCCGCTGCAGGTACGACGCGAGGCCGTGCGAATAGCAGATCAGCGCGACCCGCTGGTGCTGCTCGGCGAGGCGCCGGGCCTGCTCGAGGGCGAGGAACGTCTTGCCTGTGCCGGCGCCGCCGCGCACCTCGACCCGGGTCAGCAGGCGGGTCGCGTCGAGGATGACGGCCTGCTGCTCGGTGAGCCGGTCCGCGGCGTCCTCGTTGGCGACGGCACGCGAAACCACGTCGCGCTGCGGCAGGCCACGGCCCGCGAGCACCTCGGCGAACTGGTCGACGCCGTCGGCGACGAGGGCCGGCCGGTCGAGTTCCTGCTTGTCGAGCACCGCGCGCAGCCGTTCGGCGATGCTGCCGAGGTCGTTGCGGTCGATCACCTTCCAGCGGGGGCACTCGGGCAGGGCGAAGTCGGCGCGGACCTCGGTGTTGGGCAGGACGACGAAGTGGTCCCAGCGCAGCCGGCCCTGCGTCCAGCGGGGGTCGGCCTCGACGTAGCGGCGCAGCGCGTAGCAGGACTGCATCACCTGCCGGACCGGATCGATCGACCGGTCCTTGCCCTGCCGGGCCTGCACCCACTGGAAGCCGTCGTGCCACACCTGGCCGCCCTTGACCTCGAGGCACGCGATGCCGTGGCCCTCGAGGGCTAGGACGAAGTCGATCTCGTGGTCCTTGAGATGGTCGGTGACGCGCAGGCCCGCGGCGACGAGATCACCGTCGCCGAGCTGCCGGACGAGCGCGTCCCAGACGACGCGTTCGGCGTCGTTCGCCAACAGCGGATGCTCGGGTCTGCGGATCGGCATGCGCTCAGCTTGGCACGCGCACCCATGCCTGCTCGAGCAATGCGGTCACCTCGGCCTCGTGCCGGGCCCGGTAGGCGCTGAGCACCCGGCGCGGCCGGGTCTCGTCGCCCAGGCCGACGGCGGCGGCGAAGGCCGGCGCGACGCCCTCGTCCGGCACGATCTCCGGGGCCGAGTGGCCGATGAGGGCGAGCGCCTTGCGCAGCGGTTCGGCGTTGTCGGCGACGGTGCGCAGCGGCAGCACGTCGAACCGGCCGCCGGGGTGGAACTCGAGGAACATCTCGTTGCCCTCGTCCACCCCGAGGTCCTCGAGAAACCGTCGCACGCTGCCGAGATGGGGGGACGCGCCGGTCCAGCGCACGACCTGGGTGCCCAGCCGGGACGACAGGGAGACCTCGCGGCCCGGCGCGCAGCCGATGACCCCCGCGACCGCGGACGGCACCGGGAAGTCGGCACCGCGCAGGTGGTCACGCGTGGCGGTGACCCGCAGCCGCCACACGTCGCCGAGGCGGTAGAGGCGGCGGGTGCGGTGCGGCGGCTTGATGCTCACGTGGGTGCGGCGGCGCCGGCGCACCCGGCCGTCGACGATCTCGAAGTCACCGCTGCCGGCGAAGATGCGGGCGCTGGTCGGCGACACCCCGAAACGCTCGACCAGACGGTCGACGACGCGGTCCAGGTCGGCGGATCCGCCGTCGGCGTCGACGATCCGGGCGATGCGGCCGCGCACCGCGCCCGCCTCGTCGGTCTCCCATTCGCTGAGTGACCACCTGCCGTCCTCGGAGAGCGTGAACCGTTCGTCTGCGCCGATCGCGTCGATCACGGCGGCGGGACCCGCGGGGGTGCCCATGCGGTCGACGAGCTCCGCGGCCGGCAGCGGATCCCCGATCACCTCGAGAACCGCCGCGGCATGATCGGCGAACGCGGACCGCCGGGTCAGAGCGCGGCCCTCGAACATCGGTACACCGCACCGGCGCAGCCACGCGGCGAACTCCGCGGCGGGCAGGTCCCACACGACAGCGACGGCCGCGGGTTCGACGACCCCGTTCGGGGATTCGAACTCGGCGAGCAGCGCGTGGGTGCGCCGCTCGGCCTCGGCCAGACCGGGCACGGCGACCCACCCGTCGACCACCTCGAAGCGGTCGTCGAGGCGGGCGAGAGCCCGCCACAGCGGCACGTCGAGCCCGGGGACGGGCTGGGCCAGCTCCGGCCGCAACCCCAGCATCCGGTCGAGGGCGGCGACGGGGCGCACGTCCACGCGCAGCGCCGCGAGCAGGTCGCCGACGGCGGTACCGAACGCGAAGGTCGACGGGGCGTCCGGGTCGGGCGGCTCGTCGCCGAGGACGCGGCGGCGGATCGCGTCGCGCTCGGGCGCGGACAGCCCGGCGACGTACGCGGCGAGTTCGTCGAGCGCGCGGTGGGGCGCCGGCACGGGCAGGTCACGCGCGGTCAGGGCGGCGATGCGCGCGGCGACCTGCTGGATCTCCTCGGGGGTGCCGTCCTCGAGCTCGACCCGCACCAACGGCCGGTCGGGGTCGGCGCGCAGCCCGCGCCACCGCGCGAGCGCGACGAGGTCGTCGATCAGCAGCGACAGCGCCGGCGGGAGCGTGGGGGCGTCGGTCGCCACCCGCAGCGACGCCGGGTCCCGCAGGATCGCGAGGACGAGGACGGCCTGCACGATCTGGTGCACGGTCTCCGGGCCCGCACCGCGCACGGAGAACAGGGCGGCGGGCGTGTAGCCGAGCAGGCCGGCGGTGGTCGCCGCGCGGGGCAGCCGCGCGACGGTGGCGGCGGCGCGGGTGCCGAGCCCGAGCGCCGCGACGGGGACGTCGACGGTGTCGGCGATTCCCGTGGAGAACGCGAGATCGGGGTGCTCGGTGACGTAGATGCGGGCCAGTTCCCCACAGATCGCCACGACGTCGGCGGAGGCGGCGGTCTCCGCCGGGGACCGGCGTTCCCACCAGCGTTCGTCGGGGACGAGGGCGGCCAGTTGCGCGTTGCGGGCCGAGCCGTACCGGTCGAGCCACGGCATCAGGTCGAGCCAGACGTACTCGCTGAGCATCCCGGGGGACAGTGCAGTCGACCACAGCGACACGACCCGGTGCTCCTCTTCGATGCGCGACAGGCGACCGCGGTCTCGTGCGGAACGCCCGTCGGGGACTCTACCGGCCGGCGGTCCGGCCGTCGTACGACGACCGGATCAGCCGAGTTCGTCGGCGCGCCGGACCAGCATGTCCCGCAGGCGGGCCGTGTCCCGGTCGTCGAACCCGATCTCGGCGACGCGGTCGAGGCCGCCGGCGATCCCGCGCCGGATCCCGTCGAGCATCCGGACGACGGCGCGTTCGGGCACGCCGAGCCGGCCACCGGACTCGACGAAGTGGCGGCGGGTGAGCTTGTTGGCCTTGCCGTACAGGTCGAGGGCCATCGGGTCGCGCCAACCGAGGTAGGGCTGGGTGCACAGGAGGTCGTACGCCGGGGTGACGGCCCACAGCCCGGCCTCGGTCAGGTGGATGGAGAAGTTCTTCCCGTGCAGGTCGCCGTTGCCGACGGCGTACGAGTAGGCCACGAGCCGCAGCAGTTCGAGGGTGGCGACGCGGGCCGATCCGCCGCCGCGCTCGCACGCGGCGGCCAGCGCCTCGACGACGCGTTCGGTCTTCAGCCGGTACTTGGCCGCCGGGTAGACACCGAGGACCTGGCAGGCGTCCTCCTGCGCGGTGCGGTGGACGGTGTGGCCGGGACCGATCCATCGGTCGAAGCGGGCGACGAGCAGTCCCGCGTTGCCCCTGCGGTCGTAGACGAGCTGATGCCCGGCGACGGCGAGGCCGCAGGCGGTCGCGAGACCCATGAAGAAGTGCTCGTTCTCGACCAGGCGGGGGTAGCCGCGGGGCGGTGCGAGTTTGAGGATGGCGGGGCCCTGCACCGTCGCGACGGGGGCGGAGTACATCTGGGCCGACACCTTCGCCTGCACTCCCGGCAGGGAGGTCGGGTCGAGGACGACGGACTCGTGGCCGGAGATCCGGTCGAACAGCTCGTGCAGGTCCTCGCGCCGGACGGCATCCGGGTCGAGCAGGAGCGTCGACGTCGGGGGCCGAGCGCCGGCGGGGAGCACCCGCACATCGCCGATGGTGTCCGCGCCGACCGCCATGAGGATGGTGAGATGGTCGTCTTCGGAGGTCTTGGTGGCGGCGACGGCGCCGCGGAGCCGGATGCCCTCCGGCAGCAGGCCGGCGAAGAACGGGGGCACGCTGCCGCCGCCGGCGCGGACCTCCTCCCCGGTCTTCGGCACCGTCCACGCGAGGGGGGGAGCGGCCGGATCGTCGAGGTAGTCCTGCGCGTACCGGAACACGACATCGTGGCCGTCCCGAGTGAGGTGCCCGGCCAAGCGGTCGCCCTTGTACACGTCGGCGCTGTCGACGGCGACCAGGCGTTCGACCACCGCGCTCACCCGGCCCGGTCGCCGCGCGTGGTGAGGGTCAGGTCGCAGCCCAGCGCGTCGGCGATCGCCACGACGAGGTCGAGTTGCACGGTGGCGCGGCCGGACTCGAGCGACTGGACGCTCGAGCGCGACACCCCGGCGAGGTCGGCCAGCTCGGACTGGGTGAGGCCGAGCCGGTGCCGCCGGTCGACGAAGTGGTCACCGAGACCGCCGCGTCCCGTGCGGGCGCGACGGCGGGGCGTGGCCACGGCGCCTCCTACCTGTGCTTGCGACGGCATGCTTTGCGTCGAGTGTGCCGTCGCTACACGCAGTTGTCCAGGGCTATGCCTGCAATGGCAAGCTCAAGAGTCGCAAAGCCGGCCCGTCCACGGGAGTTCGTGGCTTCGGCCTGGCCTCGCAAGCCCAGGGGTGCGGCCGGTCAGGGCGTGACGCGATCCGGCTCGACCTCGAGCTGGGCCGCGGGCCGAAGCCGCAGCAGCACCAGGCCCGCGACCGACGCCACGATCAGTGAGCCGACGGCACCGTGCACGTGCAGCGCGTTGACGGCGATCCCGGCGCCGACCAGACCCGCCAGCAGCGCACACCACAGAACGACTTTCGCGACCACCATGACCCAAGCACCTTCCCGAGGCCCCCCGCCCGACTACGAAGAATAGTGCGCTGGGTCACACGATCGCGGGAGGGGCGCGGCGTGTCCGCTCGCCGGAGGTGCGGGGCACACGCCGCGCAGCGGCACAGGGCACACGCCGCGCAGCGGCACAGGGCACACGCCGCGCAGCGGCACAGGGCACACGCCGCGCAGCGGCACAGGGCACACGCCGCGCAGCGGCACAGGGCACACGCCGCGCAGCGGCACAGGGCACACGCCGCGCAGCGGCACAGGGCACACGCCGCGCAGCGGCACAGGGCACACGCCGCGCAGCGGCACAGGGCACACTGTTGCCCATGAACTCGGAGGAGATCCTGCGCCCTCTCGAGGGCATCCGCGTCCTCGAACTCGGCAACTACATCGCCGCACCCACCGCGGGCCGGCTGCTCGCCGACTTCGGCGCCGAGGTCATCAAGGTCGAACGTCCCCGCACCGGCGACGAACTGCGCAACTGGCGCCTGTACGCCGGGGACACGTCGATGCTGTACCGCACGGTGAACCGCAACAAGAAGTCCATCGTGGTGGACCTGCGTACCGACGCGGGCCGGGCCGTGATCCTCGATCTGGTGCGCCACTGCGACGTGCTGCTCGAGAATTTCCGGCCGGGCACCCTGGAGAAGTGGGGCATGGGCCCCGAGGTGCTGTCGGAGATCAAGCCCGACCTGGTGATCACCCGGATCTCCGCGTTCGGCCAGACGGGGCCCCTCGCGGATCGCCCCGGATTCGCGGCCGTCGCCGAGGCCGTCGGCGGGTTCCGCGAACTCGTCGGGGACCCGGACCGGCCGCCGGTGCGGGTCGGGGTGTCGATCGGCGACTCCATCGCCGGGCTGTACGCGGCCTTCGGCTCGGTCACGGCGCTGCTGCAGCGGCAGCTGATCGGGTCGCTGCCGATGGTGAACCGGGTCGTCGACGTCGCCCTGAACGAGTCGATGCTGTCGATGATGGAATCGCTGATTCCCGACTACCTCGCCTACGGCGTCCGGCGCGAACGGGTCGGCGGCCGCATGGAGGGCATCGCCCCCTCGAACGCTTACCCCTGCTCGGACGGCACCTCCGTGATCATCGCCGGCAACGCGGACGCCATCTTCCAGCGCTACATGCGCACCATCGAGCGGCCCGACCTCGCCGACGATCCCGGCCTGACCACCAACCACGGGCGGTGGGACCGGCGGGAGGAACTCGACGCCGCGATCGCCGACTGGACGCGGCGCCGGCCGCGCGACGAGGTGCTCGGGATCCTCGAGGCCGCGGGGGTGCCGTGCGGGCCGATCTACACGGCGGCCGACATCGTCGACGACGAGCAGTACCGGGCCCGGAACATGATCCAGCACTTCGCCGTCGACGTCGGCGAGGACGAGCCGAAACAGGTCGGGTTCCCGGGCATCGTGCCCGTGCTCGGCGGCCGGTCGCTGCCGATCCGCAACGTCGGGCCGGACCTGGGCGAACACACCCGCGAGATCCTCGGCGGCCTGCTCGGCCGGACCGAGGCCGAGATCGACGAGCTCCTGGAGGTGGTGTCGTGAGCGGTGGTGTCGTGAGGGCCGGGGCACCGCAACTGCGCGACGTGACCCTGCGCGACGGGCTGCAACTGACCGGCAAGGTGCTGCCCGTCGAGCGCCGGGCACAGATCGTCCGTGCCCTGCTGGCCGCCGGCGTGCCGCAGCTCGAGATCGGCTCGATGGCCCGGCCCGATCTGGTGCCCCCGATGGCCGGCACCGTCGAACTGATCGGGATGCTCACGCCCGAGGAACTCGACCGCTGCTACATCTGGGTGGCCACGCCGCGGCACGTGGAGAAGGCGGCCGCCGCCGGCGCCCGGCACTTCCAGTACTGCCTGTCGGTGTCGGATGCACACAACCGTGCCAACATCGGCCGGGACGCCGACGCGAGCCTCGCCGCGATGCCCGCCGCGGTGGAGCACGCCCGCGCTGCCGGCGGCAGCATCCAGCTCTGCCTGGCCACGGCGTTCACCTGCCCGTTCGACGGGCCTGTCGACCCCGATCGGGTGCTCGAGATCGCGTGCGACCCCCGCGCCGACGGCGCCGCCGACATCGTCCTGGCGGACACCCTCGGCCAGGCCGTGCCGGCGCAGGTCGCGGCGCTGGTGTCCCGGGTGCGCGACGACTCCCCCGCCCGCCGCATCGTCTTCCACGGCCACGACACCTGGGGTCTGGGCGTCGCCAACAGCCTCGCGGCGATCGGGGCGGGCGCCGCGGTGGTGGACGGTTCACTCGGCGGTCTCGGCGGCTGCCCGTTCGCCCCCGGCGCGAGCGGCAATACCGCGAGCGAGGACCTGCTCTTCGCCACCCGGCCCCCCTGGCTGACCCCGGCGGTGTTCGCCGACCTGGTCCGGCTCGGGGAGTCCGTCGTCGCCGACCTGGGCGAGCCGAACCGCTCCCGCGCTGCGCAGGGGGCCCGATCCGAGGCCGCGGCGTTCGAATGGGTGGTGAACCGGTGAGGGTGCTGATCGCTCCGGACAGTTTCAAGGGCACGTACCGGGCCGCGGAGGTCGCCGAGGAGGTGGCGGCCGGCGCGGAATCCGCTGGGCTCGAGGCGATCCGGATGCCGGTGGCCGACGGCGGCGACGGCACCCTCGACGTGCTCACCGGCGCGCTCGGCCTCGAGCCGATCGAGATGGAATCCGTGAACCCCTGGCGAGCACCGTGCTCGGGATCGTTCGGACTCGGCGAGGACGGCACCGCAGTCGTCGAACTCGCCACCTTCAGCGGAATCACCACACCGCACAAGGGCTTCCGTGATCCGATGACGGCGGACACCTACGGCACCGGGCTGGCGATGGTCGAGGCACTGCGGCGCGGCGCCACGCACATCGTCGTCGCGGCCGGCGGGTCGGCCACGACCGACGGCGGGCTCGGCGCGATCACCGCCATCGTGGAGGCCGGCGGCCTGGGCACCGCCACCGTCACGGTGCTGACGGACGTGACCACCCGCTACGCCGACGCCGCCGTGGTGTTCGGCCCGCAGAAGGGCGCCGACGAGACGGCCGTGGAGCGGCTCACGCGGCGCCTCGAGGACGCGGCCGTGACGCTTCCGCGGGATCCGCGCGAGGTCGACGGCACCGGCGCGGCCGGCGGTTTCGCCGGCGGCATGTGGGCGCAGTTCGGCGCGGACCTGCGCTCGGGAGCCGAATTCGTGCTCGACGCCGTCGGTTTCGAGGCGGCCCTCGCCGGCGCCGACCTCGTCGTCGTCGGCGAGGGCCGCCTCGACGGACAGTCCCGTGCCGGAAAGATCGTCTCGGCGATCCTCGCCCGGGTCCACACGGTGCCGGTGGTGGCGGTGGTGGGATCCGTCGGCGACGACCTCGGTGACTACCGCGACCGATTCGCGGAGATCATGGTCGCCACCGATCTCGACGCCATGCGTGCGGCCGGCGCCCGGCTCGCACGCCGCGCCTGAATCGAACGATATTCCGGGGGAACGTCATTCGCACGGGGGTGCGGTGACGGTCGTCGTCGGCGGCGTCGGGCCGGGGTGGGGGCCGAGATCGGGGTCGGACGCCCGCACCGACCAGCCCGCGGGACGGATCTGGGGCTCCTGCGCGGCCGGAGTGTCGCGCCCCAGGCACGGAACCGCGGACGGCGTCCCGGTCTCCGGCGAGAGGCTGGTCTGCGGTGCGGGCACGGACCGGACGGCGTCGGCCGAGCGCGGCGGCTCGGACGGTCCGGCCCCACCGATGGCGACGGCCAGCCCGCCGCCGAGCAGCACGGCCAGCGCGACGAGGGCCGACACCAGCACCGCCACCCGGCGGCCCGGGGAAGGTGCCGGGGCCGGCGGCCGATCGGTGTGGGCGGCCACGAGCGCGGCTCCGGTGGCCCGGTGCCACGGCACGCCGTGCGGGGTCACGAACGGCACGCCGAGCACCGCGGACAACTCCCGGGCGACCGCGGCGTCGCCGGGTCGCAGGTCCAGGAAGGCCAGCGCCTCCGGCGCCACCCCGGCCCGCGCCACGGCCTCGTCCGCGGCCTCCGGCAAGGCCGGGGCGATCCCACCGAAGTCGTCCTCCGCCACGGCGACCGACGCGAGGACCGCCCCCGAACGGATGTCGGCGACCGACGCGGTCGTGGCCGCATCGTCGCGGCCGATCAGTGCCACCACCCGTACACCCTCGAGTTCCGGGGCCGCGGCGAGGAAGGCCAGCCGGGCCTCGTCGACCCCCACGGCCTGCACCGGCACCGCGGAGTCCGGCACGACCGCCTCGGACGCCACCAGTCCGGCGCGGGCGAACCGCACCCCGGCCCGCGCGGCCCGCTCGGTCATCACCGCGAGCGCCCGGCGCACCGCCTCCGCGTCCGCGCCTTCGCCGGCGGCCCACCGCTGCGTGTCGAACGGTCCGAGCGCCGGAACGTCGGCATCCACGAGCACCGCACAGACCTCACCGGCATCGATCGCAACGCCGAGCACCGCACGCATCACTGCCCTTCCGCCGACGGGACGATGCCCGAGCGTAACGCACCGTGGCGGAAGGACGTGGCGTCCGAAACCGCTGTCGCTACTCCTTCTCCCCCGCCCTGCGCGTCGTGAACGGCAGCACGAGCCGGGACCGGTGGGCGGCGTCCCGGTAGATCTTGTGGGTGACCGGGCGGCCCACCGGCAGGTGGAACGCATCCGGCGGGAGCAGCGCGTTGTGCTCGTCGGCCAGCGGCTCCCCGTTGGACAGCTCCACGGTCAGCTTGTGACCCGGCTGGAAGGTGTTCGCGAACGGGTAGAGGCGCAGCACGTACTCCTCGATCTTCCCGGGCTCGACCGGCACAGCGCGGGTGTGCGGGTGGTACGGGTTGCCCTCGGTGGTGCGCTCGTCCAGCTCGCGGTGCGAGGCCTTCAGATAGCCGGTGGTGATCAGCTGGCGCTTGCCGCCCGGGGCGTAGTCCCACAGGCGCAGGATGAAGTTCGAGTCCGGCTGGTCGATTTCCGCGAAGATGTGCGCGGCACCGGTGCCGATCATCTCCGTGGACTCCTCGAACACCGGGGTCTCCCACCTCAGGATCTCGACCTTGTCGGTGACGGTCAGCGGGGCCTGATAGAAGCCGTCCGGGGCGGCGTACTGCGCACCCATCGGCTCCGGCTCGGTGGAGAGCTTGCCGCGCGGGCGCAGGTAGAGGGACGTGTATTCGATGTCCTTCGGCGGCCACTGGTTGCCGGTCACCCGCTCACGCGAGCCCTCGACGAAGACGCTCACCGCGGGCTCGTCCATGATCCCGTTGTCGATGCCCTTGATCCAGTAGTCGTACCAGCGGAACATCTTGTCGTGCTCCTCGATGAAGGGGCGCGACTGCATGGGCGGGTACGGGCCGATGTCCAGCTTCTTCGGACCCTTCAGCGCGTCGAAGAGTTCGATCGTGCCGTCCATCGTCCAGCCGCGACCCTGGTCGATCTGCAGATAGACCGGGATGTCGATGTTCGGGGCCAGAGTGATGGGGTTGCGCTCCTCGTACCACTCGCCGTCCAGCTCGTTCATCACGATGTCGAACCAGGCCTCGTGGTGCTTCGGGTAGTTCAGCACGTGGACCAGGTTCGGCCAGGCGGCCACATCCGGATCCTCGAGGCGCTCGGCGACGCGCTCCCTGATCTCCTCCGGGGAGTACGTCTCGAGCATGCGGGACTTGACGTTGTCGGTGAAGGCCCAGCCGGAGTCGCCGCCGCGGCCCTCGCGGGCGGCCCGCGGCATGAACCACATGATGCCGCCGTGGTAGGTGGTCTCGTAGAAGTCGTAGTGGCCGCCGCTGACGAAGATCGCCTTCAGATGCGGCGGACGCTCCGCGGCGGCGAGCACCTGCATCGACCCGAAATAGGAGATGCCGATCATGCCGACGTTGCCGTCGCACCACGGCTGCTCGGCGACCCACTCGATGAAGTCGTAGGCGTCCTGCCCCAGCGGCACGCCGCCGGCGTTGTAGTTGCCGATGTGTTCGCCCTCGGAGGCGCCGGAGCCGCGCAGGTCGCCGATCACGTGAACGTAGCCCTCCGCGACGACGCGGGCGATGTCCCCGGCTTCGATGCAGCCGTCCCACATCGGGCTGGGGCGACGCTGCGGCGGCGTCGTGAGGGCGAGCGCCTGCAGCTCCTTGCCGTAGGGGCTCAGCGCGACCAGCGCCGGTCGAGGCTTGTCGTCGACACCCTGGTAGGCGTCTGCCGCCAGCTCGATCCCGTCCCGCATCGGGACCCGGAGATCCTTGTGGATGTGGATGGTCTGCCCACCCGCGTCGAATTCTTCGAAATCGGCCATGAGTCTGCGACTCCTATCCTCTGTCAAGACTTCTGGGTGAACTGTGTGCGGTAGCCGTGCAGCGACGTGAAGAACGGGGACGGTTCGAGCGTCGGATCCCCCTCGTAGCCGAGTTCCTCCGCCACCGGCGCGAACGGCGAGTACGCCGAGTCCGTCTCCTGCAGACCGGCGCACAGGCACCGATGGGCCGCGCCGCGGACGCCGCCCTCGATGTCCACACTCTCCCGGAGTGCCTCGGCAGCCTGGTCCCGATCGAGTTCGACGCCGTACGCGACACCGTCCGCCCGACGGTACGGATGCCCCAGGTACAGGTGATTCGGGCGGATCTCGTCCCGCAGGTACTGCAGGCTCGACCGGTACGCGTCCGGATCCTCGTAGCCGGGGAAGCCGTTGGCCGCCCCGTGGACCTGCACGGCGTCGCCGACGAACACGGAGTTCTGCCCCTCGACGACGTACGCGACCGATCCTGCGGTGTGCCCGGGGATGGAATGCACCGAGACGGTGACGTCGCCGCCGAGGGACAGCCTTTCGCCGCCCCGCACCAGCATCGTCGGCTCCATCTCCCCGGAGATGACGGCCTCCGCGGTGGCGGTCTGCTTCGCAGCGCCCTCGGGATCGTGCAGGTACTGCCCACGCACCGACAGGTACTCGTCGACGTGGGCCCGCCGCGAGCGCAACAGGTGCGCGTCGGCCTCGTGGATCACGACCCGGGCCCGTCTGCCGGTGAGTTCCCACAGGGCGTGCGCCCCACCGATGTGGTCGATGTGGCCGTGGGTCAACAGGATCCAGCGCACGTCCTCGATCCTGCGCCCGAGAGCCTCGAGCGCAGGAGCCATGCCCTCGGCGGGCGACGAGGCGATCCCGGTGTCGACGATCGCCGGCTCCGGGGCGTCGATGAAGAAGCTGTAGAGACCGAATCGACCCCACGGCGAGACGAGCGGATGAATCTTCACGTCCTGCACCACGTCACTCCCCCCGGCCGGGTCGGGCCTGCCGAAGGAACTCCGCCGTCTCCTCGAACGCCCGGTGGAACTCCGGGATCCACGAGAAGTTCTGGACGAAACCGTGATTGGCGCCCGCGTAGCGCCGCACCGTCGCGTCCACTCCGGCCTCGGTCAGACGCCGGCCGTAGAGCTCGCCCTCGTCGCGCATGGGGTCGAACTCGGCGGTGACGATCAGCGCCGGGGGCAGCCCGGTGAGATCCTCGCGCTTGATGGGCGACACCCGCGGGTCGGCCGGGTCGGCACCGCTGTCGACGTAGAAGGAGTTGAAGCCCTTCAGTCCGGCCGTCTCCACGCCGTACCCTTCGGCGTTCTCCCGCAGGGAGGCGTAGCGGTCGACGTCGAAGTCCAGATCCAGCGACGGGTAGTACAGGACCTGATGCGTGATGCGGTCGAATCCCTCGTCGCGGGCCGTCGCGGCGACGGCGGCGACGAAGGTGCCGCCCGAACTGTCACCGGCCAGCGCAAGGGTCTCACCGTTCCACTTCAGGGCCTCGCCGTTCTCGGCGGCCCACCGGACCACCCCGAGGCAGTCCTGGAGGCCGGCCGGGAACGCCGCCTCGGGTGCCCGGCGGTAGCCGACGGAGACGACCTTCAGCCCGGTCTCCTCGGCCAGGTTCCGCGCGACGTGGTCGTGCGTGTCGAGGCTTCCGAGGAAGAACGCGCCGCCGTGGAAGTACACCAGCAGTCCGTACGAGTCGGCGTCGACCGGGGTGTAGATCCGGACCGGCACGTCCCCCGACGCGGTCTGCGCGGTCGTGTCCTCGACGGCATGGAGGGGCAGGCGCTCCTCGACGGGAGCAACCTGCGACTCCTCCGCTGCACGCATGGCCGCGGGGTCGAGCGGGCCCTCGGGCGGGGCCGGCAGGTTCGCCAGGACCTGTGCGATCTGAGGATGCAGTGCCATGGCGTCAGACCTGCGGCTGGGAGACGGACGCCTGGGACGACGGCTTCTGCCCGGGGAAGACGTCGTTGACCTCGTCCTCGGTCCATCCCTGACGGGAGATGCGCTGCAGCTCGTCCGTCACCGGCTTGCGGGTTGCCTGGTACGACGCGAGCGCCTCCCTGACGGAGTCCGCCTCCCGCAGGGCGTCGGCGAGACCGCCGGCGTCCAGGATTGCCGAGTTCGCGCCCTGGCCCTGGTGGTGCAGCATCGAGTGGGCCGCGTCGCCCACGAGGACGACCGAGTCCGAGTGCCACGTGTCGACCGGGTCGATGTCGTAGACCGCGCGGATGTTCACGGTGTCCATGTCGAGGTCGCGTGTGATGTTCACGATGCGTTCGTCGAAGCCTTCGACGGTCCTCAGGAGATCGTCCTTGGTGATCTGCGGCGCCCAGGTGCTGTCCGGGCACAGGGCAGTGATGTCGAAGGACACCTGGCCCCGGTGGCGCAGCGGCAGCAGGTAGACCTTCGTTCCCTTGCCGATGTACATCCGGAGATTGTCGTCGGTGACCATCCCGTGGGCGTCGTCGACGGAGATCACTGCGCGGTAGGCGTGCTCGCCGGAGAACCGTGGGTCCTTGTCGCTGAACAGCTCCCGGCGCACCACCGACTTGATGCCGTCGGCGCCGACGACCAGGTCGGCCTCGACGGTCGTGCCGTTCGTGAAGGTGAGGACGGAACGGTCGCCCCGGTCCTCGACGGTCTGCAGCTTGTGACCGAGGTGCACCATGCCGTCGGGGAGCACGCCCAGGAGAGCGTCGATGAAGTCACCGCGGTGGATCAGGTAGGTCTTCGTCTGGTCGGCGGAAGCCGGCCAGGTGTCCTTCATGATCGGATCACCGGTGGCGGTGAGGATCTCGAAGTAGTCACTCGGCGAGCTCACGTTCGCGATCGCGTCGAAGATCCCCCATTCGCGGAAGCGGTCCATGCTGGACGGGCGCAGACCGATGCCGGCGCCGACCTCCCGGACCTCGGTGGCCTGCTCGTACACGTCGACATCGGCGCCGAGCAGGCTCAGTGCCTTGGCCGCCGCCGCGCCGGCGTATCCCGCGCCGACGATGGCGACGCGGAGGTTCTTCAGGTCTGAAGGCTGCATGGGTCTCTTCTCTCTGGGTCGGGCGTACGGGAGCGCCCTGGGAGTGGATGCGCTGAGTTGTCCTGGGCGATCAGGACTGGATCGTGAGGAAGTCGGCCGGGTTCTCGACGAACAGCTTGGTGATCGTGGCCTCGTCCAGACCGGCCTCGCGCAGGTCCGGGATGAGGTCCTCGAAGAGGTAGTTCACGGTGTGGCCCTTGACACCCGGCCACCCGAGCGGGCTGCAGTTGGCATCGACGCCGGCGAGTGCCTGGTCGAGGTGGCCCTCCCCGAGGAACCGGAGGAAGTGGTCCAGGCGTTCCTTGCGCGGCCGGGCCCAGAACGGCGGGTCCTCGAGTTCGGTCTCGTATCCGAAGGTGTCGAAGCCGACGCGGCCACCCTGTTCGGCGATCCAGGTGTCGCGCGTCTTCTCGGCGTTCACGCCGTCGTCGGCGTGCCCGAACAGCACGCGGTCCAGCGGGAGGCCCTCTTCGTTGAAGATGGTGATGGCGTTCTCGGCGTCGATCGCCAGGTGGGTCAGGATCGGCACGCCGGTGCTCAGCGCGGCGCGAGCGGCAGCACGGTAGATGCGCTTGTCCAGCTCCGTCATCCGGCCACCACGGCTCACCCCGACCTTGATGACGCCGGCGCGGCTGCCGGTGTCGCCGATGCCGACGGTGATCTCGTGCACGAACTGCCGGGTCAGGTAGTCCACGCTCGCCCGTTCGAAGAACGGCAGGGCGGTGTCGCCGCCGACGAATCCGGTGCAGGCGATGATGTTCACGCCGGTCTTGGCGGACAGCGACTTGTAGTAGTCGATGTCACGGCCGTTGCAGATGCCGGTGACGTCGACGAAGGTGCCGCCCCCGTATTCGTGGAACCTGCGCAGCTTCGGGACGGTCTCCTCGTAGCGCTCCTCGGGGGTCTTCCACCATCGGGTGTCCAGTTCGGAGCCGGGCATGCCGTATCCGATGTGTTCGTGGATGGCGACGATGCCCAGTTCCTCGGTCGCGATCGGACCCAGAACGGTGTTCACTCTCGACACAACAACTCCCCTTCGGGAAAATCTCTTCGGCGGTTTCGGGTGGGGCGTCAGCGCACGGCCAGCAGGTCGCGCGGGTTGCCGGTGAGGATGCGCTGGATGTCCTCGTCGCCGAGGCCCTGCGCGGCGAGCAGGGGAACGAACGTCGAGAGCACGTAGCTGAACGGCAGGTCGCGGCCGGGCCGGCCCGTGTCTCCGCCGGGCCGGCCCGTGTCTCCGCCGGGTTCGCCCGTGTCTCCGCCGGGTTCGCCCTTCGACACGCCGGTCGCGTTGCACGAGAGCAGGATTCGGTTTCCGTGCCCGGCCTCGATCAGTTCGCGGATCACGGCGGCGCGCTCCTCGTCGGTGACGTGGATGTCGTCGGCCGTGCCCACGTGGTCGAGGGCGACGAAGGCTCCGCGGCGAGCGATCTCGAGCGGTGCGCCGGCGGCGATCGCGTCCTTGCGGTCGAGACCGCCGACGACGACGCGGTCCGCCGGCAGCTTCTCGGCCAGGACGATCCCGAGGTCGTGGACGGCGTCGTTCCCGTAGCGGATCGAGGCCGCGACTCCCGTAGCGAGGGCGGTGCGGGCCGCGCCGCGGAACAGGCTCTCCTCGGTGGCGGTCATACCGTCGGGATCCGCGGCGGTGGTCACCAGGCCTGCGGCGCCGCGGCGCTCGACGCGGGGAACCACCATGCCCTCGGTGATCTCCCTGGTGAACAGGTCGGCGAACTTCTCCGCGGGCCACGGGGTGGGCGGGTTGGTCTGCGGCGTGAGGAAGTAGCCGCCGAGCAGGTTCTCCGGGCCCATGCCGGTGGACGCGACGATGTGCACGCCTGTCGTGCGGGAGAGTGCCTCGTACAGCTTCACGTCGCGACCGTGGAACATGCCGGTGCTGTCGACGATCGTCCGTCCGCCGTGTTCACGGAAATCGGTCAGCTTCGCGGCCAGGGTCTCGAAGATCTCGGCGCGGTCCATGGTGATGTCGAATGCGTGCTCCGCGCCCGGAACCACCGACAACAGCGCCTCGTGAACCGAGACAACCCCCAACTCGTCGGCGGGAACGGGGCCGAGGACGGTATGGACGGTGTTGCCCTCGGCAGTGTGGGCGCCAGTCATCGGCACTTCCTTTCGTCAGCGTCGCGTCAGCACGACGTGGTGCGTATCACAGTAGGCGTTCGCATTACATCATGTCAAGTAACGATGCATATCGACATGTGACTGTGCTGACAAGTCAGTGGCTGTACTGCGGCTAGAATCCGAGCCCATGTCGCTCCGTGCCGCACAGAAGCAGATGACCTACGAGCTCTTCCTCACGAAGGCACTCGAGCTGTTCGGAACCAAGGGCTACGCCGCGACCACGATCGACGACATCGCCACCGCCGCCGGCTCGACCCGGACCACCTTCTACCTGCACTTCGCGTCCAAGGCCGAGGTGATGAGCGCACTGCTGACGAAGGTCGACGCGATCCTCACGACGGCCGACGACCCCACACTGACCGCAGTGGTCGCCTCCGGCTCGCGCGACCGGATCCAGGAGTGGCTGGACCGCAAGTTCTCGCAGTGGGACGAGATCAAGCCCTACCTCACCGCGTCCTACCAGGCCGCCCATGAGCCGGACGTCGCGGCCAGGACCGAGCAGTGGTTCGAGGACGCGGTCGGCCAGATGACCGAGGGGCTGAACCTGGCGAACCGATTCCCGCCGGACCGTCGCCGGATCCGCTGCGTGCTCGCGTTCGGCCAGCTCGAGTACCTCTCGCGCCGCTACTTCTCGGTCGGCTGGCGGCCCCCCCGCGAGATCTGTCTCGACGAACTCACCGGATCCTGGTGCCACCTGCTCGCATCGGACGACTGAGGCTCAGCATCGGCACGAGGAAGTCCGTCCCCGACGATCACCCGTCACGGGCCGCCCGGGACGTCGGTGCCGCCGGCTCGAAGGCGGACGCGTCGACCAGGATCCCCCGCAACCAGCCGATGAACTCCTGATCTGCCAGGCGCGGGTTCCACACCATGTCGACACCCAACGGAGAGACCGGCAGCGGGAACTCCTCGATGCGGAGGTTCACCCGTTCCCGCATCGCGACAGCGACCCGGAAGGTGTGCACCGCCACCCCACCGGCCGTTGCCACCAGATGCGGGATGAGCAGGTGGTCCGAGATCAATTGCCCGATCCGGTAATGGACGCCGTGCGCGTCCATCGCGGCGTACGGTGCCACCCGGTGCCGGGAGTCGTAGGTGACGTGGGGCAGCGAGGTGAGCAGGTCCAGCGCAGACGCCTCGGGATCGCTGTCCGGGTGGGCGATCACCACCCAGCGGTTCTCGTAGAGCCGGTGGCGCGGGTACGGCGAGGAGAACGCCTCGGACACGAGTACGACGTCCACCCCGTCGTCGGTGAAGTCGCTCGGATGCGGCTCGACGAAGTTGTGCATCCGGAGGGTCGCATTCGGTGCCCGCTCGGCGATCAGTCGCGCCAGATTCGGCCCGACCACGAAGGCGGTGCTGGTGGTCATCGCCACCGTGATGGTGCGGCTGTCGCGAGCGGGATCGAAGCCCGGGAAGTCCACCACCCGCGCGGTCTGCCGCAGCACGTCACGCAGCGGAGCGATCAGTTCCAGGGCGCGCGGGGTGAGCACCAGGCCGCTCCCCTGCCGCATCACCAGGTCGTCGCCGATCAGCCGGCGCATCCGGCCCAGGGCATGGCTCATCGCGGGCTGGGTCATGCCCACCCGGGCCGCGGCGCGGGTGACGGACCCCTCCTCGAGCAGTGCCAGCAGCGGCACCAGCAGGTTGAGGTTGACCGAGGCGAGCCGTCCCAGGTCCGGATCGCTCGGGTGGTCGAGCGGTTGGTTCATCCACACGAACTCTACGTATCCGTCGGCCGACCCCGCGGCGACAGTCGAAACTGCGGCGTCAGTCGAAACTGCGGCGTCAGTCGATACTGCGGTGTCACGCGTCGGCCGAGGCCATGCGGCGCAGCTTCGGGATCGGGATCCGGTGATTGACGGCCACCGCGACGCCGCGTCCGTCGTCGTGCGTCCAGCGCATCACCGACGGTCCGTGCGGGCTGTCACCGATGAGGAACTCGGGTTCCCCGGCCGCCGGCAGGTGGCCGGTCGCCTTGAGGTTCAACCCGAACTGCTCGGTCCAGAAGTACGGATCGAGGTCGAGTTCGGGCGCGGCGTCGCCGGCCAGGAGCGCGACGGCCGCGACCTTGGCCTGCTCGATCGCGCTGCTCCACAGCGGAATCCGGCGCACACCTCCACGCGTCGGGATCGCCGCGACGTCCCCGGCCGCGACGATGCCGGGCGCGACTCGCCCGCGCGAGTCCGCCTCGAGGCGGCCGTCGACCATCAGTCCGCTGGTGGCCAGCCACTCCGTGTTGGGAATGTCGCCGATCGCGGTGACGATCAGGTCGGCCTCGACCCGTGAGCCGTCGCTCAGGACCACGGCACGCGCGCCGTCGATTCCTGCGGCGGTACCGTCGACCAGTTTCAGCCCCTGGGCGACCGCAGCCGCGGTGAACGCTTCGGACAGGCACGGCCCCAGATGCGGGAGCATCGGCCTACCGTCGGCCACCAGCGTGACCTCGCATCCCGCCGACAGCGCCGCGGACGCGATCTCCATGCCCAGTGGGCCGGCGCCGACGACCACGACAGACGGCCGCGCCGCCAGCCGCTCCCGCAACGCGAGGGCGTCGTCGAGGGTGCGCAAGGTCAGCTCCGGGCTGTCGGGACCACCGAGGCGCCGGGCCCGCGAACCCGTCGCGATCACCAGTCCGTCGAAGCTCAGCTCCGATCCGTCGGCGAGACTCACGCGGCGGGACTCGACGTCGAGGCCGACCGCTGCGACCCCGAGCACCTCGGTGGCCTCGTGCGTGGGCGGGGCCAGTTCGTGGGAACCACCGTCGACCAGGAGCGCCTTCGAGAGCGCGGGCCGCGAATAGGCCGCCCGCGGTTCGTCCCCGACGATGGTCAGGTCGCCGTCGAAACCCGCGGCGCGCAGGCTGTCACAGGCCGTCTGGCCGGCAATCCCGTTGCCGACGACCACGATTCGTCGGGGAGCTTCGGTGCCGTTCATGTCGGTGCCGTTCATGTGGGTTCCGTTCCTGCGGCTGTCGGTGTCAGGCCAGTTTGAGGGCGGCCACGGGGCAGACCCGGACGGCGGCACCTGCGGCGGCGAGTTCGGTGCTGCCCTCGGGGAGCTCGCCGACGTCGATGATCAGTTCGCCCTCGTCGTCGAGGTGCATCAGTGCGGGAGCGACCTCTTCGCACAGTCCGTGGCCTTCGCAACGGGGCCTGTCGAGCACGATCTTCATGCGGGGACCACCTTCAGGATCTCGAGTTCGTCGATGGAACGGGTGATGTTGCTGGGCACGCGAACCGGCTCGGCGGCCACGAGCCGCTGCGCGTGATTCGCCAGTGCCGCGATGACGGCGTGAGCTTCGAGACGGGCCAGACCCTGACCGGCGCAGCCGTGCGGACCGTAACCGAAGGACAGATGGTCGACCGGGTTCCGTTCGACCAGGAAGGCGTCCGGGTTCTCGTAGTGCCTCGGGTCGCGGTTGCCCGCACCGAAGAGGATCGCCACCTGGGATCCGGCCGGCACCAGGGTGCCGTCGATCTCCACGTCCTCGGTGACCGAGCGGCCCCAGGCATGGATCGGAGCCCAGAAGCGAAGTGCCTCGTTGAAGGCCGCCGGCACCAGGGCGGGATTCCGGCGGACCAGGTCGAACTGGTCGGGGAAGGCCGAGAAGAGCGCGACGATGTTGCCGAGCGCGGTGATCGTGGTGTCCACCCCCGCACCGAGGTACTGGTGGATGATGTGGCCGGCGGTGTCGGGGGGAATGACGCCCCGGGCCTCGGCATCGAAGATCCCGCGACCCACCGACCCCGGTGCCAGATCCTCGGCCCGGACCCCGGCGCACCATTCGTAGAGTTCACCCGCGATCGGGAAGTTCTCGGCCGTCCGCTGGTTCATCGGGCCGATGACCTCGATCGCGGCCTGTCCCCAGCGCAGCATGTTGTCGCGCGCCGCGCCGGTGAAGCCGATCAGGTCGGCGACGACCTCGAGCGGAAAGGCGCGGGCCAGCGCATCGATGGCCTCGAACGATCCCTCGGCCACCAGGTCCGCGACCAGCGCATCGGCCTTGGCCTCGATCTGGCCCTTGAGTCCCCTCAGCGCCCGCGGGGTGAGATTCTCGGTGAGCGCCGCGCGCAGTTCGGTGTGGATCGGCGGGTCGGAGGCCAGTGACGTGCCTCGGAGCGCCTCGTTGACCATCGGATTGAAGCCGATCGTCCGGGACGAGAAGGTGCCGGGGTCGGCCAGGGCGTCGCGGATGACGTCGTACCGGGTGAGGGCATAGACGTCGTTGGCGGGCAGATGCACCACCGCGCCGAGATCGCGGAGTTCGGCGTACGTCGGATAGGGGTCGGTCAGGACCTCGTCGGCGAAGAGGTCGATGGCGGAACGCGCGGGAGTGCTGCTGGTCATGCACCCATTGAAGTGACCCCACTCACATAAATCCAACTCATATTTTGCATACACGTACATGCACTCAATTGATGTGATGTCCGACTGTCCTCGGCGGGAGCAGGCCAGGTCCGCCTCGATACCGTCGACCGGCGGGAGAGGGCGTTGAGGCGGGACAGCCCCTGCCGTCCCACCGCTCGTACGCGTGCGAGGGACCGGCAGACGGATTCGGCCATCAGCATCGGTGCCATCGCCGCGTCGAATGCGAGGTCGTCGCCGCCGGCCGGTACCGCGGTTCCTGCGCATCCGATGCGCATCCCAGAAACCGAAGCAGCGCAACGTAGTACACGCAGGACTACGTCGGCACAGCCAGTCAGTCGCGCAGGAATTCGAGGACGGATTCCGTCCGGCCGAGGATCGCGTGCCCGGCCTCGGGTAGCACCTCGACGGTCGCGTGCGGGAGGCACCGGTGCACGCGGTCGGCGGTGCCCTCGGAGTCGAACAGGACGTCGCGGCCACCGACGATCACGAGCGCGGGCATGGTCAGCCGCCGCAGCGCGTCGTCGGAGAACACGGGCAACCGCTCCGTACGCGGCTTGAAGTGGGCGAACGTCAGCACCACCTCGTCGAGGACCGGACGCGTCTCGGGAGTGTCCAGGCCGGTGACGACGGCCGCCGAACGGAGTGCCCCCCGGCGCCCGAAAAGACGCAGGAACATCGCCTTGACCAGCCAGCCCATCCGCTGCCGGCCCAGGCCACCGGGGCACAGCAGGACCAGCCGCGTCACCCGTTCCGGGCGCCGGGTGGCGTAGTCCACCGCCATCCAGCCGCCGAGGGACACGCCGACGATCGCAGCGCTCGTGACCCCCAGACCTTCGAGCACGTCATCGAGCCACAGCGCGTACGCGTCGGAGGCCAGGGGCGGCCGGGACGGCGCGCTCTCCCCCGGTTCACCGACGAGGTCGACGGCGTAGGTTCGGAAATGCCGCGCCCAGGAGCCGATGTCGTCACGCCACATCGTCGCGTTCGCTCCCGAGCCGTGCAGCAGCAGCACGGGCGGCGCGTCGTCCGGACCGGAGACGAGCACGAAGGTCTCACCCTGGCGGGTGGGTACCCGCACATGCTCGGCCGGAATCGGCCAGTCCCGCAGGGCATCACGATAGCGCCGCCGGACCTCGCGGGCGCCGGCCTCGGACGTGTAGATCGTGGTCATGACTCGAGCACCCCGTCGATGTAGTCGAACAGCCGGGCGGTGTCGGCCAGCCCGCCGAGGATGACGATCTTCATCCTCGCCCTCCTCTCGTCGTACACCGTCTCGATCCGCAGCGGCTCGTCGCCCGAACGGCGGTTGCCCGCCGCGCTCGTCACGAGAGTGGTCAGGCGGTGGGCCGTCTCGGCGCCGACCGCGTCGATCTCCACGATGCTCGACACGTCGGTGTGCCGCCGGCGTCCGGCCGACTCGCGCGACGACGGCGGCATCGGGCGGCCGGTGAAGGCCTCGAGGTCCTGCTGCGCGATGCGGTACTGCTTGCCGATGCGGACCGCGGGGAGCCGCCCGGAGCGCACGTAGTTGCGGATGGTGCGCACGTGCAGACCCAGGCTTTCGGCCACCTCGTCCACCGAATAGAGACGTTCACTCACATAAATACCCTAAACTTCCCTCCCTATCCGCGCAATAGGGATATTCAAGTGCGTATGAGGAACCTCCCTCGCTCCTCGCCTCCCGGCCCTTTCTGCCCTCGTCGCACACCGGCGGGCACGGGGAGTTCACTACGGCCGGTCCGGGTAGCACCCCACCGTCAGCCCCACCGTCGCGGCGAGATAGCTGCCGAACGAGATGGAGGAACCGTCCGCGGCGAACATCCGGATCTGGAGCCCGGTCTCGACCGGCAGCGACCGGGCACCGCGGAAACCGGTGCCCGCCAACGATTCCTCGAACACCCGCGCCGCCCGCTCCAGTTGCCCCGGCGGCACCGGCCGATCGGAGAGGTGGATCGGGAGGAACACCGTGGTGCCCGCCGATCCGTCGGGCATCTCGCAGTAGGCCGTCGTGGCCGGGTCCGATTGCCGGAACTGCATCTCCGGGAAAGCGTCCGACAGGGCGGCCATCGCGTCGCGCTGGACCCGGGTGTAGTACTCGACGGCACCGGCGCGGTCCGCCGCCACCGGCTCGGGCACGGCGACGGGGACCGGCCCGCCCGCGCACCCCGCGAGCGACAGGGCCAGCACCGGCACACCGACGCGCAGAACCTTCATCGCACCACTCGATCCGGGAGGCCGCCGACGACCGCGGCGACGTTGTACAGGCTCATCGTTCCGTCGCTCAGGTACTCGCTGTGCCCGGTCGAGCCGAGCCGCGGCCGGCCGGACGCGTCCGCCCCGGCGTCGCTCGACAGGTGGGTCACGCCGTCGAGGAAACTCGGATCGCCGTCGAACGTGCCGACGTCACCGACCGGGTCGCGGTCGGCCTCCACGAGGTACGTCGCGCCCGGCGGCACACCGAGTTCGGCGACGTCGTCGGTGCCGATTCCCGGGGCGCCGAGGAACACGGCGGCGTCCACCCCGACACCCTGCTGCAGCGCCAGGCCGGTGGCGAGCGCACCGTAGGAGTGACCGACGGCGGTGACGTGCGGGTCCCGCTCGGCGTACAGACCGTCGAGAAAGCCGGCGAGCCGCGGGGCGGCACGAACCGCCGCGAGGTCCGACACCGGGCTCAGCTCGGTGCGGGCGAGGCCCCAGCCCCATTGCGGCACCTGGTAGTTCAGCCACGTCACGGCGGCGACCGACTCGGCGGCACGGCCGGCCTCCTGCAGGTGGCGCATGGCCTCCTCCCGCAGCGCCGCCATCCGGGTGTCGTACCCGGCGAGGTTGCCCTGCACCGTGGAGCCGGCGCCGGGGGTGAACACGGTGACGTGGTCGGCGGTGTCGACGTCCCCGACCGCCACCGCGGCCATCGCTTCCCGGCCCGACAGATCGAGGCCCAGCAGCCGCCGGTCCTCGCGGGCCAGCGTCGTCTCGATGGCGTCGAGCGCGGCGATCTTGTTGCGGGTCTGGGCGAGTCCGGCGTCGGCGTTGCTCGCCAGTCCGCCGAGCGGATCGGCGTCGAGCTGGGCCTGCAATCGGGCGGCGACCTCCTCGAGCCGGCGCCGTTCCCCCGCCAGTTGCGCGCGGTTGGCCAGGTCGCGGACCGCGGCCGGCACGCCGTCGAGGTTGCCGATCAGCTCGGGTGCCAGGGTGACGACCTTCGTGCGCTCGCCGTGGTCGAGTCCGGCCCACCACGCGGCGACCTGGGCCGCCGCCGTCCCGGGCGCCGGCACCGCCGGGGTGGACGCGGGCGCAGCGCGCACGCCCCCGAAACCGAGCGGACGCGAAGGGCTTTGGTCCGGCACCCGGCCGAGGTCGGCTGCGGCCCGCCGATCCAGCGTCTCGGCCCGGTCGAGGACCGCACGGATGCGGGCCTGTGCCTCGTGCCGCTCCGGGTCGGTACCCGGTCCGCCCGCGACGGTTCCGTCGTCCCGCACGGTCAACGCCCGGTCTCGCGCCCAGCGGGTCGCGTCGTCGAGTTCCGCGCGCAGTGCCCGCAGCCGCGGCGCGCACCACGCCGCGCAGCGGCTCACCTCCCGATACGCGTCGGACCGTCGCACGATCCCGCCGGTGACGTCATCGAGCCGCTGCTCGGCGGCCGCGTGCGCGAGCCCCGACCACTGTCCGTCGAACCGTCCCGACGCGGTGATCTGCGCGCCGATCCGCTCGAGTTCCCCCGCATGCCGGTCCAGCACCGCGCCGAGACCGTCCAGCGCATCCGGGTCCCACCGCTGCAACTGCCGAAGATCCATTCGATCCACCCCCTCGGCGCAGCAGCGTAATCCGCTGCGCGCCTGCCGCGGCGGGGCGCACTGCCGCCGGCGTGAAACTGTGGAAGAACGGGCCGGTTGTGGACAACTCACGTCCGGAGACGAGGGTCCCGGTCACCGCGGCCGGGTCGCGCCTGCGGCAGCACGAGTTCCGCCCCCGGCGCGCGGGGCACCGGGGGCGGAGGGAGACGGGCGGGGGTCCCGTCGCGTCAGATGTCGGAGATCGCCTCGAGCGGCGGCGTGCGTGCGGCACGGACGCCGGGCCACAGGGCGGCGAGCACACCGACCACGCCGGAACCGACGAGCATGGCGATCACCTGCCCCCACGGGACGGCGATCTTGTCGAGGCCCTGGTCGGCCAGCGTCCGGACGAAGCCCCAGCCGAACGCCAGGCCCAGCACCAGACCGACGACCGCGCCGAACACCGCGATGAGCATCGACTCGATGTAGATCGTGCGGCGGACCTGGACCCGCTGCATGCCGACCGCGCGGAGCATGCCGATCTCCCGGCGCCGCTCCACCACCGACAGGGCGAGGGTGTTGACGATGCCCAGGACCGCGATGACCACCGCCAGCGCCAGGAGCCCGTAGAGCACGGCGAGCAGCGTGTCGATCTGGGCGGCCTGCTGGCCCTTGAACTGCTCCCGATCGAGCACCTGGACCACGACGAACTGCTTGGTGGCGTCCTCGAGCGCCGTGCGGATCGTCTCCGGATCGCTGCCGGCCGCGGTGTTCACGAACACCACGAAGTCCGAGCGCGACGCAGGCGGGGTGAACTGCTGGTAGACCTCCTCGGAGACGACCCACGAGCCGAGCAACTGGTTGTCGGCGAAGATGCCGCTCACCGTCGTGCCGACGTCCTCGCCGTCGCGGCTGGTGAGGGTGACCGCGTCGCCGACCTTCCAACCCTTCTCGCCCGCCGTGGTCTGCGACACCAGCAGGTCGGTGCCGGCGACGTCCTCCCGGCCCTCGGTGACGTCGACCTCGAGCACGTCGCCGAGGGGGCCGGACAGCGCGACGCCGAACGTGTCCTCGTCGCCGATGCGCGCCGGGACGCCGTGCATCGCGATGGTCTCCTCCACGCCCTCGGCCCGCGCCGCCGCGGCGGCGGCCCCCACGGGCACCCCGATCATCTGCGGTCCGGTGAGCATGAAGTCGGACTTGACGCCGGTGTCGACGAGCGAGTTGACGCTCTCCTTGGCGGACGCGCCGAACACCCCGATCACCGACACCAGCATCAGACCCAGCGTGAGCGCGAAGGCGGTGGCGGCGGTACGGCGGGGGTTGCGCACCGCGTTGGTGCGGGCGAGCCGGCCCACGGCCCCGAACGGGCGGGCGAAGACCGCGCCGAGCCCCGCGACGAAGGGCCGCGACAGCGCGGGCGCCGCGAGCAGGACCGCGATGATCAGGGCGAAGGCCCCGACGCCGACGGTGGAGGCCGCGCCACCGCCGGTGCCCTGGGCGCCGACGACGACGGTGACGGCACCGGCCACGGCGGCGACGGCTCCGATGACGGTCCGCAGCCGCAGCGACTCGACGGTCGCGGTGGACTCCTCCCGCATGGCCGCGACCGGCGGGACCTTGCTCGCGCGGCGGGCCGGCGCGTAGGCGCTGACCACGGTGACGACGACGCCGATGAGCAGGGCCACGAGCACGGTCCGCGGCGCGAGCTGCAGCGGGCCCGAGGGCAGGCCGACGTCGAACGCGTTGAGCGCGGAGCGCAGCCCGTAGGCCAGGGCCACGCCGCCGGCGATGCCGAGGGCACTGCCCACGATCCCGACGACCAGTGCCTCGAGGTTCACCGACCGGCCCACCTGGCTGCGGCTCGCCCCGATCGCCCGCAGCAACGCGAGCTCCCGCAGTCGCTGCGCAACGATCATCGAGAAGGTGTTGTAGATGATGAAGGTGCCCACCAGCAGCGCGATCGCGCCGAACGCGAGCAGGAAGTAGTTCAGGAAGCTCAGCGCCTCCTCGATCTCGGTCTTGATCTCCTCGCTGACCTCGGCGCCCGTCTGGACCTTCTGGCCGGGCACGGCGGCGGCGATGCGGTCCCGCAGCTCGTCCGCGGGCACACCGTCGCCGGCGACGTCGATGTACTGCACGTGCGTGCCGTCGGTGAACAGGGTGCGGGCCTGGTTCTCGGTGAACATCGCCCCGACGTAGCCGCCGGTGTCGGTCTCGACGTCGTAGATGCCGCTGACCGTGACCGGGACGATCCCGGCCGAGGCGGCGAGGATCTTCGTCGGGTCCCCGACGGACAGTCCGGCACGCTCGGCGGCGCTCGAGTTGAGCGCGATCTCGCCGTCGACGGCGGGCGGTTGTCCGGCGACGAACTCGTTGGGGTCGCCGAGCTGCTGGTCGGGGGGCAGGTAGGCGGTGCCCTCGCTGGGGGCGCCGCCGGTCTGGATGGCCGCGCCCTCGGAGTCGAGGACGATGACCGGCCCACCGAACGCCGGCACCACGGTCCGCACGCCGGGGACCGCGGCGACGACGGCGACGTCGGAGTCGGGGACGCCGCTCGCGCCCTGCTGTTCGCTGCTGACGCGGACGTCGACGCCCTTGGCGGCGTCGGCGAAGATGCTGTCGAATGTGCGCTGCAGGGTGTCGGTGAAGACGAAGGAGCCGGTGACGAACGCGGTGCCGAGCACCACGGACAGGACGGTCAGCAGCAGCCGCACCTTGTGGGCGGCGAGATTGCGCAGGGCAACCCTGCGGATGGGATTCGCGCTCATGATCGGCTCGCCCTACTTCGCCGTGGGAACGGCGACGGCGTCGAACTGCTTCATCCGGTCGAGGACCGAGTCGGCGGTCGGGTCGCGCATCTCGTCGACGATGCGCCCGTCCGCGAGGAACACCACCCGATCCGCGTAGCTGGCCGCACGCGGATCGTGGGTGACGATCACGACCGTCTGCCCGAACTCGTCGACCGCGGCCCGCAGGATCGACATCACCTCGCCCGAGGAACGGGAATCGAGGTTGCCGGTGGGCTCGTCGCCGAAGATGATCTCGGGCCGGCCGGCGAGCGCGCGGGCGCACGCCACGCGCTGCTGCTGACCGCCGGACAACTCCCCGGGCCGGTGGTCGAGCCGGTCGCCGAGTCCCAGGCGGTTCACGACGGTGTCCAGCCATTCGCGGTCGACCTTGCGGCCGGCGATGTCGACGGGCAGCGTGATGTTCTCGAGTGCAGTGAGCGTGGGCACCAGGTTGAACGCCTGGAAGACGAAGCCGATGCGGTCGCGCCGCAGCTGCGTCATCTGTTTGTCCGACAGGTCGGTCAGGTCCGTGTCGCCGAGGACCACCGAACCGGACGTGGCGGTGTCGAGGCCGGCGAGGCAGTGCATCAGCGTCGACTTCCCCGAACCCGAGGGACCCATGATGGCGGTGAACTCCCCCGCCGCGAACTCCGCGTTCACCCCGTCGAGGGCGTGGACGGCGGTCTCACCGGTTCCGTAGATCTTTCTCAGGTCGATTGCGCGCGCGGCAGTGGCGGTGTGGGCTGGCATGCCCACCATCTTCCTGACTTTTCCGACAGGGCACCATCGGGGACGTCCCGGATTCCGCGCCGGACGGTTCTCAGGGTGCGCCCGGTGACGTCCCGGTGAGGTTCTCCTGCGTCGCCGCCGGGCGCTACCGTCGAGACCATGCGGATAGGAGCACACGTCCGGCAGGACGACGATCCGATCGGCTGCGGCGAACGCGTCGGCGCAGACCTGGTGCAACTGTTCCTCGGCGATCCCCAGCAGTGGACGAAGCCGGGCCCGCACCCCCGGGAGGAACAGATCCGCGATTCCGACGTCGCGGTGGTGGTGCACTCCCCCTACGTGATCAACGTGGCCAGCACGAACAACCGGCTGCGGATGCCGTCGCGCAAGGCCGTGGCCGAGCACGCCGAGGCGGCCGCCCGGATCGGCGCCTTCGGCCTGGTGGTGCACGGCGGCCACGTCCGGTCCGGCGAGGAGGTCGCCGCGGGCGTGGAGAACTGGCGCAAGCTGTTCGAGCGACAGGAGGACAAGGGCGGGTTCGCGGTGCCCGTCCTGATCGAGAACACCGCCGGGGGCGAGTTCGCGATGGCCCGGCACGTGGATGCGATCGCGCGGTTGTGGGATGCCGTCGGCGACTACGACGTGGGCTTATGCCTCGACACCTGCCACGCGTGGGCGGGCGGCGAGGACCTCGTCGACGTCGTCGAGCGGGTACGGGCCGCGACCGGCCGGATCGATCTGGTGCACCTGAACAATTCCCGCGACGGCTTCGGCTCCGGCCGGGACCGGCACGCCAACATCGCCGCCGGCACGATCGACCCCGGCCTGCTGGTGGCGGTGTGCCGGGCCGCGGACGCGCCGATCGTCCTCGAGACCCCGGCGGAGGGGATCGCCGAGGATGTCGCCTACCTGCGCGAACTGCTCGGGTGAGGCACGCCTCCCGGAGACCGGGCCGTCACAGCCGTAACATCTTGCTCATGAAGCACGCCCGGATCGCCTTCGCCGTCACCGCCGCCGCGCTGGTACTTGCGGGCTGCTCGGACGCCGACAGCCCGGCACCGTCCGCGTCGGCGAGCACCGCCACCTCCACGATCTCGTCGGGGTCGGGGTCCGCCGACTCGTCGCCGACCCCCGAGCCCGCGCCGACCGACGCATCGGACAAGACGTCGCCCGCCTCGGCCGGCGCGAAGCTGACCGTCACCGACATCCGCACCGGCCGGCACGAGAACTTCGACCGGGTCGTGTACGAGATGGGCGGCACCGGCACCCCGGGGTGGCGCGTCGGATACGTCGACCGGGCGGTGCAGGACGGCAGCGGCAACGACGTGGCCGTCGCCGGCGGCGCGATCCTGCAGGTGCTCATCGACGGGTCCGCGTATCCGTTCGACAGCGGGGTCGAACCGTACTCCGGCCCCAACCCGGTGCTCGCGCAGCCGGGCGGCTCGGTCGTCGAGGTCAACGGCTCCGGCGTCTTCGAGGGCGTGACCCAGTCGTTCGTCGGCGTCGCGGAGCCGAACACGCCGTTCGCCGTGTACGCGCTGACGAACCCGACGCGGCTGGTCGTCGACGTCGCTCGCTGATCGGGCGGCTCAGGCCCGGCCGGGCGGGAAACCGCCCGTCGCGACCGGACCCCAGTCCTCGACGGTGATGCGGATCAGCGACTTGCCCTGCGTGCGCATCGCCTCCCGGTACTCGTCCCAGTCGGGGTGCTCCCCGGCGACGGCGCGGAAGTACTCGACGAGGGGCTCGACCGAGTCCGGCAGGTCGATCACCTCGGCGGTGCCGTCGACCTGGACGTAGGGCCCGTTCCAGTCGTCGGAGTGGATCAGGATCGACACGGCCGGGCGGCGGCGGATGTTGACGACCTTGGCGCGTTCCGGGTAGGTCGCGATCACGATGCGGCCGGCGTCGTCCAGCCCGCACGTGACCGGGGACATCTGCAGCCGGCCGTCGGACCGGGTGGTGACCAGGGTGCCGCGGTGGCGCGGGCGGACGAATTCGAGCAGCCGGTCGCGGTCCACGCGGTCCGCCGTTGCGATCTTCGGTGCCATGCTCCGACCCTACGTGCGCGGCCGTGACGACGGGCCCTGTCGGAGGTCACGTGCAGAATCCGGTGGCGGGTTCTACACGAACGGGCAGACTCGGTGCCGGCCTCGCGAGCCCGCAGCAGTCCGCGCACCTACGCTTGACCTCGAGTCCACTCGAGGTTCTACGGTCGGGCGACCGACTTCAGGAGGCTCCCGCATGAGCATGGAAGTGACCGCGTGGAACGCGATGTACAACGCGATGCACGCGCAGAGCGACCGGCGTCCGTTCTCGCGCGCCAGCCTGCGCCGGATCGCCGAGTTCGCCCGCCCCCACCGCCGCAACATCGGCATGTACCTGCTGCTGAGCGTGGTGATCGCCGCACTCGGCGTGGCCACCCCGGTCCTCGCCGGCCGGGTGATCGACGCCATCGTCGACCGCGCCGACCTCTCGGTGATCACGTGGCTGGCGGTGCTGATCGCCGCCATCGCCGTCGTCGAGGCCGGGCTCGGCATCCTGAACCGCTGGCTGTCCGCGAGCATCGGCGAGGACCTCATCCTCGACCTGCGCACCACCGTGTTCGACCACGTGCAGCGCATGCCCATTGCGTTCTTCACCCGCACCCGCACCGGCGCCCTTGTCAGCCGGCTCAACAGCGACGTCATCGGCGCCCAACGGGCGTTCAGTGACACCCTGTCCGGCGTGGTCGGCAACCTCGTCACCCTCGCGATCACGCTCGTGGTGATGATCGGGATCTCCTGGCAGATCACGTTGCTCGCGCTGTTACTGCTGCCGATCTTCGTGGTGCCCGCCCGGCACATGGGCGTGCGGCTGGCGCGCCTGAATCGTGAAGCGGCCAACCACAATTCGGTGATGAGCACCCAGATGACGGAGCGATTCTCCGCGCCCGGCGCGACGCTGGTGAAGCTGTTCGGCCGGCCGTCGCAGGAGTCGTCGGAGTTCGCCGTCCGCGCCCGCCGGGTGCGCGACATCGGGGTGAAGACGGCGATGCTGCAGTCGGTGTTCGTCACAGCCCTGACCCTCGTGTCCGCCCTCGCGCTGGCCCTCGTCTACGGCCTCGGCGGCTTCTACGCGCTGCGCGGCCAGCTCGAGCCGGGTGCCGTCGTGGCGATGGCGATGCTGCTGACGCGCCTGTACTCGCCGCTGACGGCACTCGCGAGCGCCCGCGTCGACGTGATGAGCGCGATGGTGAGCTTCGAGCGGGTCTTCGAGGTGCTCGACCTGCGGCCGCTGATCGAGGAGGCCCCCGACGCCCGCCCCGTCCCCGACGGCCCGGTCGCCGTCGAGTTCCGGCACGTGGATTTCGCATACCCCGCCGCCGACAAGGTCTCGCTGGCGTCGCTGGAGGAGGTGGCCACGCTCGACACCCGCGGCGGCGCACCGGTCCTGCACGACGTGAGCTTCCGGGCCGAGCCCGGGCAGATGGTGGCCCTGGTGGGCTCCTCCGGCGCCGGCAAGTCCACGATCGCGCAACTGGTGCCGCGGCTCTACGACACCGACTCCGGATCCGTGCTGCTCGGCGGGGTCGACGTGCGCCGGCTCACCACCGCGTCGATCCGCGGGACCGTCGGCATGGTCACCCAGGACGGGCACCTGTTCCACGAGAGCGTGCGGGCGAATCTGCTCCTGGCCCGCCCGGAGGCAACCGAGGACGAGCTGTGGGAGGTGCTGGGCCGGGCCCGGCTCACCGACCTGATCCGCTCCCTGCCCGACGGCCTGGACACCGTCGTCGGCGAGCGCGGGTACCGGCTCTCCGGCGGTGAGCGCCAGCGGCTGACCATTGCGCGGCTGCTGCTCGCCCACCCGCGGGTGGTCATCCTCGACGAGGCCACCGCGCACCTGGACTCGACGTCGGAGGCTGCCGTGCAGGAGGCGCTCACGGAGGCGCTGGCCGGACGGACCTCCGTGGTGATCGCACACAGGTTGTCCACGGTCCGCGCGGCGGATCTGATTCTCGTGGTCGAGGCCGGACGCATCGTCGAGCGCGGCACCCATTCCGAGCTGCTCGCCGCCGGCGGGCGTTACGGCGAGTTGTACCGCACCCAGTTCGCCGATTCAGGACCGCGGGTGTCCGCAATGGCTCCCACACTGGGCGCATGACGACGAACGAGACCGATCTGCTGCTCCTGCTTCTCGACAATCAGCGCGCCGCGTTCCGCAACGCACTGTCCGGCCTGACCGAGGACCAGGCGCGCAGCGTGCCCAGCGCCTCCGCGATGAGCCTGGCGTCGCTGTTGAACCATGTGATCGACGGCGAGGTCGCCGCCGCCGACCGCATCGCCGGGACGCAGAGCCGCGAGCCGGACCCGGTGGCGGCGTGGACGGCCGGGTGGGCGCTGCGCGACGACGAGACCGTCGCGGATCAGCTCGCCCGGCTCGACACAGTCGCGGCCCGCTTCGCCGACGTGCTGCGGGCGGACCCGGACCTGGGCCGGGTGGTGGAACTGCCGGCGGACATCGCCCGATGGCTGGACCAGGGCGTGCCGCTCTCCGTGCGGTTCCTGGTCCTGCATCAGATCGAGGAATGGGCCCGGCACGCCGGCCACGCCGACATCATCCGCGAATCCGTCGACGGCGCCACCGCCGACGTCCTGGCCGGCAGGGTCCGGTACCCGGCGCCGGCGAACCCGGACGACGCCCCGCCGGCGCGATAGGCTCGCCGTAGGCACCACTGCCGGGGCGCCCCGGCGCCGTCGCCGCGAGATCCTGGAGGCCGTCGCGTGACCGGACAACAGACCAGCACGGGAGCTGCGGGCGCTGCCCAGCACCCGATGTTCGAGAAGGTGGCGCGGGTCGGACAGGCTGCGAGCGGGGTCGTGCACCTGCTGATCGCCTACATCGTCGTCCAGGTCGCGTTCGGCGATCCGGCCAGTGCCGATCAGTCCGGTGCCCTCGGCGAGCTCGCCGCCCAGCCCGGCGGCCGGATCGTCCTGTGGATCCTGGCCGTGACGCTCACGGCGCTGGCACTGTGGCGTCTGGTCGAGGCCGCAGTGGGCAAACGTTCGGACGTCGAGAAACCGTCCGCCCTGGACCGGGTCAAGACCGTCGGCGTCGCCGTGGCGTACCTGGCGCTGGCACTGGCCGCGTTCCAGTTCGCGCGAGGCACCGGCAAGTCGAGCGGTGAACAGAACGCCGGACTCAGTGCCCGCTTGATGCAGTCCGGAGGCGGCAAGGTCCTGCTCGTCGCGGCCGGGCTGGTGATCATCGGAATCGGCGCCTACCACGTCTACAAGGGCGCGGCGAAGAAGTTCCTCGACGACCTGCACCGGGCGCGGTTGCCCCGGTACGCCGAGCCGCTCGGCGCCGTCGGGTACGTCGCGAAGGGCCTGGCGATCGCCGGCGCCGGCGTCCTGGTCCTCGTCGCGACGTTCACCGCCGATCCGTCCAAGGCGACGGGACTGGACGGTGCCCTCAAGACGCTGGGCACCGCCCCGTTCGGTCAGATCCTGCTCGTCGCGGCCGGCCTCGGTATCGCCGCGTACGGCGCGTACTGCTTCGTCCTCGCGCGGTACGGGAAGATGTGAGCCCCGCCGCTGTGCTCAGTCGCGCCCGCGGTGGCCGCCGCTGTGCTCAGTCGCGCCCGCGGTGGCCGCCGCTGTGCTCAGTCGCGCCCGCGGTAGCCGCCGCTGTGCTCAGTCGCGCCCGCGGTAGCCGCCGCTGTGGCCGCCCGAGCCGTGTCCACCGGACTGCCCGCGCTCGCCGGAGCGTTCACGGAATCCGCGGTTCGGCTTGTCGCCGAACCGGTCGCCGCGCCCACCGAAGTCCTTGTTGCGGCCGCTGCGATCGCCCCAGTCCTTCTTGCCGCCGTACTCCTTGCGCTCACCCTGACGGCGTTCGCCGCGGTCGTCGCGCTGACGGTAGGTCGACGGCCGACCCGCCGGTGCGCCGCTGTCGGGCTGCAGCTGGATGAGCACCCCGGAGATGCGGGTGCCGCGCAACGCCTCGAGCGTCTCCGGCGACAGGTCCTTCGGCAGCTCGACGAGGCTGTGGTCCGGGCGGATGCTGATGTGCCCGAAGTCGCTGCGGCGCAGGCCGCCCTCGTTGGCGATGGCGCCGACGATCGCGCCGGGCACCACCCGGTGCCGCTTACCCACGGCGATGCGGTAGGTCGCCATTTCCTGCCCGTCGCGCCCGACGCGTGACGCACCGTCGTCGTCGAACCGGCGCGGCGGCCGCTCCCGCGGCTCGCGTTCCCGCCGCGGCGGCGCCACGGGCTCGGGTTCGGCCTCCATGAGGAACGACTCCCCGTCGCGGGAGAGCACGGCCAGCGCTGCCGCGATGTCGGCGAGGGGCACGTCGTGCTCGCGCTCGTAGTCCTCGACGAACGTGCGGAACAGCGACAGGTGATCCGACGTGAGCGCCTCGGTGATCGAATCGTTGAACTTCTCGACGCGCTGGGCGTTGACATCCTCCACCGACGGCAGCTGGATCTCGGTGAGCGGCTGCCGGGTGGCCCGCTCGATCGCCTTGAGCAGATGCCGCTCGCGGGGGGCGACGAACAGCAGGGCGTCACCGCTGCGCCCGGCGCGGCCGGTGCGGCCGATGCGGTGCACGTAGGACTCGGTGTCGTGCGGGATGTCGTAGTTCACGACGTGGCTGATGCGGTCGACGTCCAGACCGCGGGCCGCCACGTCCGTCGCGACGAGGATGTCCAGCGCACCGCTCTTGAGCTGGCCGATGGTGCGTTCGCGCTGGGCCTGCACGATGTCACCGTTGATCGCGGCGGCCGAGAAACCGCGGGCTCGCAGCCGCTCCGCGAGGTCCTCGGTGGCCTGCTTCGTACGGACGAAGAGGATCATCGCCTCGAACTGCTCGACCTCGAGGATCCGGGTCAGGGCGTCGAGCTTGCGCTGGTGCGACACGAGCACCCAGCGCTGGGTGATGTTCGCCGACGTCGTCGTCTTCGACTTGACCGTGATCTCGACCGGGTCGTGCAGGTACTGCTTGGACAGCCGGCGGATCGCGCCCGGCATGGTCGCCGAGAACAGCGCGACCTGCTTGGTCTCCGGGGTGTCGGCGAGGATCCGTTCGACGTCCTCCTGGAAGCCCATGGTGAGCATCTCGTCGGCCTCGTCGAGCACGAGGAACTCGAGCTCGGAGATGTCGAGGGTGCCCTTGGCGAGGTGATCGATCACACGTCCGGGGGTGCCCACGATGACGTGCGCGCCACGGCGCAGCCCGGACAGCTGCACGCCGTAGCTCTGGCCACCGTAGATGGGCAGCACGTGCAGACCCGGGATGTGCGCCGAGTACTTACCGAAAGCCTCCGCGACCTGCAGGGCGAGCTCACGGGTGGGAGCCAGGACCAGTGCCTGGGGCCGCTTCACCGCGGTGTCGATCCGCGACAGGATCGGCACCGCGAACGCGGCGGTCTTGCCGGTGCCGGTCTGCGCGAGACCGACGACGTCGCGCCCCTCCAGCAGCGGCGGGATGGTGGCCGCCTGGATCGGCGACGGGGTCTCGTAGCCCACATCCGAAAGCGCTTGCAGCACACGGGCGTCGATGTCCAGATCGGCGAACGTGGGGGTAGCGGTGTCGGCTTCGGGGTCTTGCACAGTATCACTCATTTGACCTGCAGTTTATCGGATGGACGGCCATGACCCTTCCACAGCGCCGGACAAGGGTCCCCGACCACCCTATCCGGACGCCGCATCCGGTGCCGTCGCCGCCACGTGGCGGGCCCACAGCCGCAGCGCCGGCCGCACCGGCGGGTACTCGAGCCCGTGCCGGCGCGCGAGGGCGGTGGCGGGCGCCGTCGGATAGGTGTCGGCGCTGAGAAAACTCAGGGTCTCCTTCTCCGCCCCGGTCAGGCGGGCCGGCAGAGCCCACAGCGCCGCGACGGGTATCCGCAGTCGCGGCGCGGCCACCCCGAGTTCGTCGGCGACCAGCGCGACCAGCTCGGGCAGCGGCGGCGTGGCGTCGTCGAGGACCCAGTAGGCCCGCCCCGCCGTCTCCGGGTCCCGCGGCATCAGCGCCAGGAAGCGCGCGAGGTGGTCGATGGTGACGACGGGCAGCACGGTGCGCCGCGAGCCGGGCACGGCGCGCAGCTGCCCGCGGGCGAGCTGCACGACCAGCTCCGCGAGACCCAGGTACTGATCGGCCTCCCCGGTCCGGGAGTCGCCGATCACCGTTCCGGGGTTGACCACCGTGAGGGGGACCCCGAGCTCCGCGGCGAGTGCACGCACCACCGCGTCGGCCTCGATCTTCGACGCCTCGTACGCGCCGAACCTCCGGTAGATCCGGCGCCGGTACCGGGGCGGCCACGGCGCCGGCACGGCCGGGTACGCCGCGACGCGGTATCCGCTGACGTGCACCAGCCGGCGCGCGCCGGCAGCGACCGCGAATCGGGTGATCTTCTCGGCCAGAACCACATTCACCTCACGCGCCGCCCGGGCCGTCATCCCGAAGGCGAACGCGGCGGCGAGGTTGTAGACGTCGCGCACGTCCGCCGCCACGGGATCCAGGACGAGCTCGACGGAGCCCGGATCGAACACGTGGACCGAGAGCCGGTCCAGCGGCACCCCGCCGGACACGAGCCGGTCGCGCAGCCGCGCCCCCGACTCCGCGGTCCGCACCGCCGCGACGACGAGGTCGTCGCCGTCCGGGTCGGTGAGCAGTTCCCGCAGCAGGCCGCGGCCGATGAACCCCGTCGCGCCGAAGACCACCGCGGCGCTCATCGCGCGGATCCGAGGAGGTCGAGCGCGACGGCACGGGCGTCCACCAGAGGGGACACGTCGTGCCGGGCACGGGCGACGGTGGTCGCGCCCTCGACGAGGCTGACGATCACCCCGGCGAGTCGGGCGGCATCGGGCATCCCGTCGCGGGCGAGCACCCGCTCGAGGACCACCCGCCACGACTCGTAGACGCGGGCGCAGCTCTGCTGCAGAACGGGGTTGTCGGTGGCGGCGTCGACGGCGACGGAGGCGACGGCGCAGCCGGCCGCGAACCCGGATCGCCCGAGCCGGGCGGCGAGGTCGTCGAACACCGCGGCGACGATCTCGGCGGCGGTCCGCCCCTCGGCCAGCAGCGCCTCGAGCAGGCCGGTGAACTCCGCGCCCACCCGGTCCAGCGCCGCCACGACGAGCTCGTCCTTGCCGCCGGGGAAATGGAAGTACACCGAGCCCCGGGGCGCACCGGAGGCGTCGGTGATGCGGGCGAGGCCGGTGCCGTGGTAGCCGCGGGTCTGGATCAGCTCCAGCGTGGTGTCGATCATGCGCGCCTTCGTGCGTGCTCCCTTGGTGGTCACGGCAAAATAATAGACCGGTCTACATATTTCTGTCGACATCGCGAGCCCTCCGCCGGACGGGCCACGTGCGACGGGGGGCACACTGAACCGGTTCCACTCTCGACAGACGAAAGGACCTTCCGGTGCCGGAGCTCGTCAGCATTCCCACCCACTGGTACAACATCGCGGGAGATCTGCCCGACGCCCCGCCGCCGCACCTGCATCCCGGCACCAGGGAACCGGTCACGGCCGCCGACCTCGAACCGCTGTTCGCCGCCGGCCTGATCGAGCAGGAGCTGTCCACCGAGACCGACATCGCGATCCCCGAACCCGTCCGGGAGGCGTACGCGACCTACCGCACCACGCCGCTGCTGCGGGCTCGGTCCTTCGAGCGCGCACTCGGCACCCCCGCCCGCATCTACGTCAAGTACGAGGGCGTGAGCCCGGTGGGCAGCCACAAGACGAATTCGGCTCTGGCGCAGGCGTATTACAACTCCCTCGACGGCGTGAAGAAGCTGACGACCGAGACCGGCGCCGGCCAGTGGGGCAGCGCGCTGTCGTTCGCATGCGCCAAGTTCGGCATCGATCTCGAGGTGTGGCAGGTGCGCGCCTCGTACGAGTCCAAGCCGTACCGCCGGCACCTCATCGAGGTGTACGGCGGCACCGTGCACTCGAGCCCGTCGGAACTCACCGCGTCCGGCCGCAAGGTGCGCGCCGAACAGCCGGACACCCCCGGCTCGCTGGGGATCGCCGTGTCCGAGGCCGTGGAGGTCGCCGCCGGCGACCCCGCCGCCCGGTACGCGCTCGGCAGTGTGCTCAACCACGTCGTGCTGCACCAGACCGTGATCGGTCTCGAAGCCGTCGCCCAGCTGCGCGCCGCCGGCGAGGAGCAGGCCGACGTCGTGTTCGGCTGCGCCGGCGGCGGCTCCAACCTGGCCGGCCTGTCGTTCCCGTTCCTGCGCGAGGTGCTGCACGGTCGCGCCACGACGCGGGTGGTGGCCGCCGAGCCGGCCGCGTGCCCGTCCATCACGCAGGGCGAGTACCGCTACGACCACGGCGACATCGTCGGCCTCACCCCGCTGCTCAAGATGCACACCCTCGGTCAGGACTTCATCCCCGACCCCATCCACGCCGGCGGGCTGCGCTACCACGGCATGGCGCCGCTGCTCAGCCACACCGTCGAACTGGGATACGTGCAGGGCACGGCCGTCGCGCAGACCGACGCCTTCGCGGCGGCCGTCGAGTTCGCCCGCAGCGAGGGCATCGTGCCCGCCCCCGAGTCGGCCCACGCCCTCGCGGCGGCCGCCGAGTACGCGCGGACCGTGACCGGGCCCGAGGTGATCGTGATCGGACTGTCCGGGCACGGGCAGCTCGACCTGCCGGCCTACGCCGCATACCTGCACGGCGAGCTCGGATAGCGCCGGAGCGTGTCTTCCTCCCCTGTGACGGGGAGGAAGACACGCCGAGGAACTCTGTGATGCAACACACGCCCGGTCATCAGCGATACACCTGTGGAACCGCTCCACCGCGCCATGTCACCACCGGGAGGCCCCGATGCCCGACGCAGCCGACAACCTGGCCCTGCGCCTGCTCGACGCAGTGCACCGCACCCGAGGCGTAGATCCCGGGATCGTCACCGATCGCTACCGGGCCTACAGGGCCGCCCAGGGCGCGGACGCCGGCCGCGACGGGATCCGCGCGCTCCTGCGCACCTTCGAGGAGACCGGCGGCAGCGCCCAGTGGGCCGGCAAGGTCGGCCACTACCGTCGCCGCTACAGCCCCGACGAGGCCCCCATCGCCGCCGACACCGTCGAACTGGCCGCCGAGGTCCTGTACCGGCACGGCGTCGACACCATCGACGACCTCGCCGGTACGGACGACACCACCCTCGCCGGCGAGTGGCAGCGGCGCGGCGGCGACGCCTCCACCTGGCAGCCGCTCCTCGACGCCCTGCGGCCCGCCCGAGCCCTGCACACCGTCGCCTGAGCCCTGCACACCGTCGCCTGAGCGGGCCCGGATCCGGACGCAAACCCGCCCGGGCCGCCCGCCGCCGGGCGCATACTCGACCTATGCGTTATTCCGGCCGTCCGGAGGCCGGGCGGCGGCTGGCCCGCTCGGTCGCCCACCTGCGCGACGCGAACCCCGTGGTCCTCGCCCTCCCACGCGGCGGCATCCCCGTCGCCCGCGAGGTGGCTCGCGCCCTCGACGCCCCGCTCGACGTGCTCGTCGTCCGCAAACTCGGGGTGCCGTGGCAGCCGGAACTCGCGATGGGCGCCATCGCCGAGGGCGGCTTCCGCGTGCTCAACGAGGACGTCATCCGGATCGGCCGGGTGGCCGAGGACTCGATCGCACGGATCGAGGCCCGTGAACGCACCGAACTCGACCGTCGCGCCCGGCTGCTGCGCGGCGGCAAGGAGCGCACGTCGCTGTCGGGACGCACGGTGGTCCTCGTCGACGACGGCATGGCCACCGGCGCGACCGCAACCGTCGCCTGCCTGGCCGCTCGGGAGTCCGGTGCCGAACGGGTGGTGCTGGCGGTGCCCGTGGCGTCCCCGGAGGCGGCGCGTCGCGTGGGCGCGGTGGCCGACGAGGTGGTGTGCCCGTTCACGCCCGCGGACCTGGGCAGCGTCGGCGCCGCATACGACGACTTCCATCAGCTCTCCGACGACGAGGCCGCCCGGCTGCTCGAGCCCGCCTGAGCACGCACCCGCGCACAACGGTTGTCCGTGTCCATCATTAACAGGTATCTTCACAGGTCAGAGCGAAAAGGCTACAAATCGGGCACCCCCGTTGCTGCGTTTTCCGTCCTCGTGTGATGCAATGCACATCCACCAGTGAAAAATTGATGGAGGGGTCACCGTGAGAGAGTTTGCCGTGCCACAGTCGTTCTCGATTCCCGAGGACGCATCGATGGCGGACGCCGTCTTCCGGCACGAGAAGGAGTCGCCGACCTGGGTGCCGTTCGAGCGCAGGGTCGACGGCCGGTGGGTCAGCGTCACCGCCGCCGAGTTCGCCGCACAGGTCCGCGGGGTGGCCAAGGGCCTGATGGCCTCCGGGATCGAACTCGGCGACCGGGTCGCGATCCTGTCGAGCACCCGCTACGAATGGGTCCTCATCGACTACGCGATCTGGGCCGCCGGGGGCTGCACCGTCGCGATCTACGAGACCTCCTCGGCCGACCAGGCCCAGTGGATCCTCGAGGACTCGGGGACCTCGCTGCTGGTCGTGGAGAACGACAACCACGCGCGGACGGTCGCCGCCGTGGCCGAGGCCGCGCCGGCCCTGCGCGAGGTCCTGCAGATCGAGGGCGCGGCGGGAGCGAAGGGCGCCGTCGACGAACTGATCGCGCGCGGCGCCGCGATCACCGACGCGCAGCTCGAGGAGCGGCGCCACCAGGTGCGTGCCGAGTCCCCCGCCACCCTGATCTACACATCGGGCACCACCGGCCGCCCCAAGGGTGTGCAGCTGACCCACAGCAACCTGTGGGCCGAGGCGGCGGCCGTCAAGCTCGCCCTGCCGAACTCCATGGTGAGCGGCAAGCGGACCCTGCTGTTCCTGCCGCTCGCGCACGTGTTCGCCCGCGAGATCTCGTTCGGCGCGTTCGAGCACGGCGTCACCGTCGCGCACACCTCCGATCTGACCACGCTGCTCGACCAGCTCGGCGAGTTCAAGCCGAATTTCATCCTGTCGGTGCCGCGCGTGTTCGAGAAGGTCTACAACTCGGCCAAGCAGAAGGCGTACGACGGCGGCAAGGGCCGGATCTTCGAGAAGGCCTCCGATACCGCCATCGCGTACAGCGAGGCGCTGGACAAGGGCAGGCCCGGTCTGGGCCTGAAGATCAAGCACGCGGTGTTCGACAAGCTGGTGTACAGCAAGTTGCGCGCGGCCCTCGGTGGCGAGTGCGAGCAGGCGGTTTCCGGCGGCGCCGCCCTCGGCGCGCGCCTGGGCCACTTCTTCCGCGGCGTCGGCATCCCGATCTTCGAGGGCTACGGCCTGACCGAGACCACCGGTGGCGTCACCATCAACACCCCCGAGCACCAGCGGGTGGGCAGTGTCGGCCGGCCGGTCAACGGGCACGCCGCGCGGATCGCCGAGGACGGCGAGCTGCTGCTCAAGGGCCCCGCGGTGTTCGGCGGCTACTGGAAGAACGAGAAGGCCACCGCCGAAGCGATCGTCGACGGCTGGTTCCACACCGGTGACATCGGCAAGATCGACGAGGACGGATTCGTCCACATCACCGGCCGCAAGAAGGAGCTCATCGTCACCGCCGGCGGCAAGAACGTCGCCCCGGCCGTGCTCGAGGACGCTCTGCGGGCGCACCCGCTGATCAGCCAGGTCATCGTCGTCGGCGACGCGAAGCCGTTCATCGGCGCGCTGATCACCCTCGACCCCGAGGCCCTGCCCGGCTGGAAGGAGCGCCACGGCATTCCGGCCGACGCCCCGGTGTCCGAGCTGTTGAAGAACCCCGACCTGATCGCGGAGATCGACGCCGCGGTGGCCGAGGGCAACAGGAAGGTCTCCAACCCCGAGCAGATCAAGAAGTACCGGATCCTCGAAGTGGACTTCACCATCGAGACCGGCGAGCTGACCCCGACGCTCAAGCTCAAGCGCAACGTCATCCACGAGGCGCACGGCACGGCGATCGAGGCCATCTACTCGTAGGGCCACGCCCATGGTGAGCGAATGTATCCTTCATCTCCTCTGATCGAGTGAGGGATACATTCGCTCACTGTTGTTGGGGGGCCGGCACTTCGGTCACGGTCCGGACGAACTCGGCGACGTCGCGCGTCACCGTGCGGTGCACCGGTTCGTGCAGCAGGTCGTGGCCCGCGTCGGGGTACTCGCGCAGGTCCAGGGCCGGGATCGTCCGGGCCCAGGCCCGCACGGGGTCGATCGGGGCCAGCCGGTCGTCGGCGCCGTGCACCGCGAGCAGCGGGATGCGAGCCCCCGCGAGGATCTCGGCCGTCGCGGGCACGGCCGCCGAGCGCGGCGTCCCGCACAGCACGGCGCCACGGAAGCGGCCGGCGTCGGTGCGCAGCAGCGTGAGGGCGGTCGCCGCGCCGAGCGAATGCCCCATCACCACCAGCGGCATCCCCGGCTCGGCACGGTCCGCCACCTCCGCGACGCGCAGCAGGTCCCCAGCCAGGTCGTCGAGGACGCCCGGTTCGCCGGGGCTGCCCTCGGACAGACCGTGCCCGGCGAGATCGATGCCCCACAACGCGATGCCGTGCGTCGCCAGGCCCGCCGCGAAGCGGTGGTAGTGGCCGGTGTGCTGACGCATCCCGTGGGCGAAGACGACGGCGGCCGCCGCGCCGTCGACGGGCCAGTGTCGGTAGTGGATACGGCCGGTGCTGCCGTCGAAAAAGGGCATGCGGTCATTGTGCGCCGGTGCACAATCGCGGGATGACACCGACTACCGCCGCCGAGCGCAGTCGAGCCGAGGGGCGTGCCGCCCGCAGCCGCGTGCCCCGCGGTGCGCACGGCGAATTCCGTTGCCCCGACCGCGACCCCGTGGCGATCTTCGAGCAGCAGAACCGCACCCGGCTGCCGGAACTGGTGCCGATCCGGTACGAGCGGATGACGGAGTCCCCGTTCGCCTACTACCGCGGCAGCGCCGCCGCGATGGCGGCGGACCTGTCCACCGAGGCCGTGACGGGACCGCACGTGGTGGCCTCGGGCGACGCCCATCTGGCGAACTTCGGCCTGTACGCCTCGCCGGAGCGACAGGTCCTGTTCGATCTCAACGACTTCGACGAGGCGTATCCGGCGCCGTGGGAATGGGACGTCAAGCGGCTGGCCGCCTCGGTATGGCTGGCCGGCCGTCACACCGGCTGCACCGAGCAGCAGTGCCGGGACGCGACCCTCGCGACGGTGTGCTCGTACCGCGAGACCATCCGGTTCCTGTCCGGCCTGACGGCCACCGAGCGGTTCTACTTCCAGGTCGACGCGGAAGAGATCGAGCAGGCGTCGCGGAATCCGGAGGCGATACGAGCCGTCGTGCAGAAGGCTCGCAGCCGCACGTCGGAACAGGTCCTGAGGAAACTGACGGTCACCACGGCCGACGGCGTTCCGCGCATCGTCGACCAGCCCCCGATCGTCCGCCACCTCGACATCGGGTCACTCGACGCCATCGAGCGGATCGTCGCGTCCTACCGTGCGACGGTGCGGGCGGATGCCCAGCTGCTGCTTTCCCAGTACCGCGTCGTGGATTTCGCGATGCGGATCGTGGGGGTGGGCAGCGTGGGCACCCGGTGCTTCCTCGTCCTGCTGCTCGGCCCGGCCGACGAGCCGCTGTTTCTCCAGGTCAAGGAGGCCGGGCGGTCGGTGTTGGAGACGCACGGCGGGATCCGGGAGACCCCGCACCGGGTCGAGGCCGACCTCATCGCGCACGGCCAGGGCGCCCGCGTCGTGGGGGGCACAGCGGATCCTGCAGGCCCACTCGGATCCGCTTCTCGGCTGGATCACCGGCGTCCCCGGCGCCGACGGCGTGCGCCGGGACTTCTATGTCCGTCAGTTCCGGGACATGAAGGGATCGGTACAGTGGGAACGGCTCAGGCCCGCACAATCGGAGCAGTACGGCCGGCTGTGCGGAGCGCTGCTCGCCCGCGCCCACAGCCAGAGCCCGGACGGCGCGTTCGTCGCCGGGTATCTCGGCCGCGGGACGGTGTTCGACGAGGCGGTGGCGCGGTGGTCCGCCGCCTACGCCGATCGCACGGAGCAGGACTGGAAGGCGTTGTGCACCAGCGCGGCACCGGCGTAGCTCACCAGCAGTGTCCCTCGCCGCGATAGGTGGGGACGGTGGTGCGGGTGCCGCCGGCGTCGACGAGATGCAGGTGCGCGAACCGCTCGCACAGCTCCCCCGCCTTGGCATGCCGCAGCCACACGCGGCCGCCGACGGGCAGGTCTGCGGCGGCGCGGCCGGTGACCGGGGTCTGCACCTCGCCGGCACCCTCGGCGCGCAGCAGCCGCAGTCCGGCGGGCCGCACCGGCCGCGGTACCCGGGACGGACCCGTCGGGCCGGAGGCGATGTAACCGCCACCGAAGAGCGTGGCGATGGTGGGACTGGGCCTGCGCACCGTGGGCAGCGCGAAGTACAGCGCGGGCCGCGGTGTGAAGGCCCGGTATCGGTCGAACAACGTGGGCACGTAGAGGCCGGAGCCGGCGGTGACCTCGGTGACGACCGGGTCCGCGGAACTGATCTCGAGCGAACCCGTGCCGCCGCTGTTGACGATCTCGAGGTCGCCGACGACGGCGCGGACGGCCCCGACGACGGCGCTGCGACGGGTGGCCAGCTCGGCGGCCGACCGGCGCTTGATCAGGCGGACCGCGAGCGACGTGTCGGGCAGACCGGCGATCTGCGCCTCGTAGAACATCACTCCGACGACGGCGAAGCCGGCGGTCGTGGCGCAGCGGGCGAGCTGCCCCACCTCGTCGGGCGTGCGCAGCGGCGAGCGCCGCACGCCGAGGTGCACCGGCCCGAGCCGCAGCGACGCATCCACGTCGAGGCACACGCGGGGCCGCACACGGGCGGTGCCGAGGGCGTCGCGGACGATGCCGAGCTGGGCGGCGGAGTCGACCATGAGGGTGACGGCGTCGAGGGCGTGCGGCCGGCCGGCGAGTTCGGCGAGCGCGGCACGGTCGACGGTCGGGTATCCCAGGAGCACGTCGCGGGCGCCGCGCTCGACCAGCCAGAGCGCTTCGCGCAGCGAGTACGCCATGATCCCGCGGAAACCGCCGTCGGCGGTGAGGCCGGTGCCGAGCACCTCCTCGAGGACCGTGCGGCACCGGACGGACTTGCTCGCCACCCGCACGGGCGTGCCCCCGGCGCGACGGACGAGGTCGGCGGCGTTGCGTCGGAGTGTGGGAAGGTCGACGGCCGCGAGCGGCGGGTCCAGGTCGGCCGTCGCGTCGTGGAGCCGGTCGAGGGGGTGGGTCACGGCGGGGGTCCAATCCACGGCAGGTCGGGTCGTCGCGGCCAGTCAAGCACCGACTTGGACCTGTGTCCAGGTTCAGGTCGTTTCCACGGCCCGGCCGGCGACGATCGCGGCGATGTCGTCGAGTTCGGTGACGATGGCGTCGCTGTCACGATCCACCAGCCACCGCAGGACCAGGCCGTCGAGCATGGCCAGCGCCAGGCGCGCGACGGTCGAGACCGGCTCGACCCACTCGGTGCCGGTGCGGGCGGCGCACTCCTCGAGAAATGCCTGGGCCTCGACGTCCATGATGCGGTACTGCTCGGTGGCGATGTTGCCGCCGAGCGGCTCGCCGGCGGCGCGGTGGCGCAGCGAATAGGTGGTGATCTCGTAGGTGAGCAGCTGACGGTCGGCCGTCGCCTCGATCGTCGGCCACATCGCAGTGATCCCGGCGTAGAGCAGCTGCCGCAGCCCGCGCGGGCCCTGCGGGTCCGGCCCGTTCTGCGGGAGAGTGAAGGCGGTGCGCAACGCCTGGCTGAGCTGGAGCACCAGCGTCTCCCCCATCGCGGCGACGAGGGCTTCCTTGCTCTCGAAGCAGTAGTGCACCACCCCGAGCGATACGCCGGCGTGCTCGGCGACGGCACGCACTGTGACGGCCCCGAGACCGCCGCCCTCGGCCAGCGCGAGGGCGGATTCGACGAGTTGGGCTCGACGTTGGTCCGCCGGCAACCGGTTCAGCATGCCTCCGATCGTAGAACCCGGTCCGGATCCGTCGGCCCCTATTGACCTGGACGGTCGTCCAAGTCGATGATTGCCCCATGGCCACCGACCGTCCCGCAGCCACCTGGCGCAACTGGGCGCGCACCGAATCCGCGACGCCGCGCGCGTACGAGACTCCGGAATCCCTGGACGAGATCGCCGCCCTCGCCGCACGCGCATCCGAGCGGGGCCTGCGCGTCAAGGCGGTCGGGGCGGGACACTCGTTCAGCGGCGTCGCCGTCACCGACGGCGTGCTCGTCTCCCTCGACCGGTTCACCGGCATCGAGGACGTCCGGCCCACCTCCGCCGGTGCGCTCGTCACCGTGCGGGCCGGCACCCGGCTGCGGGATCTCAACCGGCTCCTGTGGGATCAGGGTCTGGCCGTGCCCAACCTCGGGGACATCGACGTGCAGTCGCTCGCCGGCGCGATGTCCACCGGCACCCACGGCACCGGCGCACGATTCGGGGGCCTCGCCACCGTCGCCCGCGCCGCCACCGTGGTGCTCGCCGACGGTTCCGTCGTGCACTGCTCCCCCGACGACCACCCGGAACTCTACGAGGCCGCCCGTCTCGGCCTCGGCGCCGTCGGCATCCTCGCCACGATCACACTCGAGTGCGTGCCCGCCTTCGCGCTGCACGCCGCGGAAGCGCCCGGCACGCTGCACGACACCCTCGCCGTGCTCGAGCGCGACCGGCTCGCCGTCGACCACTTCGAGTTCTACTGGTTCCCGCACACCGACCGGGTGCTCACCAAGCGCAACACCCGGCTGCCCGCCGACGCGCCCGGCGCCCCGGTGGGCCGGGTACGGGGCTTCGTCGACGACGAGGTGCTCGCCAACGGCATGTTCGAGGTCGTCCAGCGCGTCGCGACCCGCGCCCCCGCGACCATCCCGCGGCTCAACGAGTTCGCCGCCCGGACGCTGTCGCCGCGGGAGTTCGTCGACCGCAGCTATCGCGTCTTCGCCTCCCCGCGCCGGGTCCGGTTCCGGGAGATGGAGTACGCCGTACCCGTCGGCGCGGTGACCGACGTGCTCACCGAGATCGATGCGTGGCTCTCCCGCAACGACTTCCGTGTCGCTTTTCCCGTCGAGGTACGCTTCGCCGCCGCCGACGACGTGTGGCTGTCGACGGCACACGGCCGCGACAGCGCGTACCTCGCCGTGCACCAGTACCACCGGCGCGAGCACCGGGCGTACTTCGATGCGGTCGAGGCGATCGCCCGCGCCGTGGACGGACGGCCGCACTGGGGCAAGATGCACGGCCGCAGCGCGGCCGACCTGCGCACGACGTATCCGCGCTTCGACGACTTCCTCGCCGTCCGCGACCGCGTCGACCCGCAGCGCACCTTCGCCAACCCGTACCTGGACCGCGTGCTCGGCCCGTAGGCCGCGGGCTAGCCGAAGGACGCCGCGATCGAATTGCGCGCCAACGTCTCCCGCTGATCGGACGTGAGCCCGAGCCGATCGCGCAGCGCCGCGAACGTGTCGTCGACGTACCCGCCGAAGTACGCCGGATCGTCGGAGTTGACGGTCACCAGCAGGCCCGCCTCGAGCATGCGCGGCAGCGGATGCCGCTCGAGCGAATCCACCACGCGCAAACGGACGTTGGACAGCGGACAGACCGTGAGCGGAATCTGCTCGTCCACGAGGCGCGTGACGAGGAGGGGGTCCTCGAGGGATCGGATGCCGTGGTCGATGCGTTCGGCCCCGAGCAGATCCAGTGCCTGCCACACGTATTCGGGCGGGCCCTCCTCTCCCGCATGGGCGACCGTGTGCAGGCCCTCGGCGCGGGCGCGGGCGAACACGTCCTCGAACAGCGACGGCGGATAGCCCACCTCCGCAGAGTCCAGACCCAGCCCGATGATCGGAGCCGACAGGCGCAGCAGCTCCCCGAACACCTCCTCGGCCTCGTGCACGGGCCGGTCCCGCACGACGGAGGCGATCATCGCCGCATCGACGCCGAACTCTCGCCGGCCCGCCGCGACGGCGTCCGCGAGGCCCTCGACCACCTCCGTCAGCGGCACGCCGCGGCTCGTGTGCGCCTGCGGGTCGAAGAAGAACTCGGCCCGCGTCACGCCGGCCTGCGCCGCCCGGCGCAGGTACGCCCGCGCGAGATCGGCGAAGTCCTCGGCCGTCCGCAGCACCTGCATGTTCGCGTAGTACAGGTCGAGGAAGGACTGCAGATCGGTGAACTCGTACCGGCTGCGCAGTTCCGCGAGGTCGGCGTACGGGAGCGCGACCCGGTTGCGCTCGGCCAGAGCGAAGATCAGCTCCGGTTCGAGAGTGCCCTCGATGTGGACGTGCAGTTCGGCGAGCACGATCCTCCTTCGTCGACGCGTCCCTTCCGCGGCCGCGCGGAAGGGACGCGGGTCGTCAGCGGCCCTTCCAGACCGGGGAACGCTTCTCCGCGAACGCCGTCGCGCCCTCGCGGGCGTCCTCGGACACGAACACCGGGCCGACGATCTCGCGTTGCCTGTCGAAGGCCTCGTCCGCCGGCCAGTCGGCGGCCTTGGCGATGACCTCCTTGGTGGCCGCCACGGCGAGCGGGCCGTTGGCCGTGATCCGTTCGGCGAGGGCCAGGGCACCCTCCAGCGCGCCGCCCGGCTCGGTGAGAACGTTGACGAAGCCGTAGCCGTGGGCCTCCTCGGCGGTGAACGCGTCGCCGGTGAGGGCCAGTTCCATCGCCTTCTGATACGGGATCCGGGTGGGCAGGCGCAGCAGGCCGCCGCCCGCGGCGACGAGTCCGCGCTTGACCTCCGGGATGCCGAACCTGGCGTCCGCGGCGGCGACCACGAGATCCGTGGCGAGGACGAGTTCGGTGCCGCCGGCCAGCGCGAAGCCCTCGACGGCGGCGATGATCGGTTTGCGCGGCGGCGCCTCGGTGAAGCCGAGGCCCTTGCCCGGCACCGCGACGTTCTCCCCGGCGACGAACGCCTTGAGATCCATGCCGGCACAGAAGTTGCCACCCGCACCGGTGAGCACGCCCACGGACAGGTCGGGATCGGCGTCGAGTTCGTCGACGGCGGCGGCGAGGGCGTGGCTGACGGCCGCGTTGACGGCATTGCGGGCCTCGGGCCGGTTGATGGTGATCACCAGGATTCGACCGCGACGCTCGAGCAGGACCTCGTCGGACATGCGCGCACACCTTTCACAGGATTCGGTTGCCGACCGCGCGTACCGCGGTCCATTCGCTTATACCGCAACCGAACCCGGCGGCGGCGGACCGGCCGTACCGCCGTGTCACGACACCCGGACGGCGACGGGCGTGACGAAGCCGTCCCCGTCGATGTGCACCTGGTCGCCGGTGTGGAACCAGCCGTCGTCGAAGGTCTCGGCGGTCGATTCCGGGTCGTTCCAGTAGCGGCGCGCGACGCTGGGACCGCGGCACAGCAGTTCGCCGACGCCTTGATCGGCGGCCGGGCCGAGGAGCGCGACCTCCATGCCGCCGAACGGAACTCCGACGCTGCGCGGGTGCGCGGCCCGCTGATCGGTGGGCAGCAGCAGCCCGATGCCGCCGGTTTCGGCCACCCCCCAGCCGCGTACGCACCTCGCCGCGGGGAACGACGCGCGCAGGTGCCGCCACGGCACCCGCACCCCCCGGGCCCCGGCGGCGACGACGGTGCCGCCGGCCGCCAGGGTGGGCAACAGCTGCACGGCGCTGCCCGCCGCCGTGGACAGCGGTGCGGTGAGCACCGTGCGCGCCCCCTCCGCGGTCAGGTCCATCGCGTGCACCACGGCCTCGATCGTGGAGAGGATGTTCTCGTTGGTCAGCTCCACCCCGTGCAGTCCCCCGCCGCGTTTGCGCACGTAGTACAGCACCGCGAGCTCGTCCGGCGCGGCGCCCTCGTCCAGGAACGCCACCCCGTCGGGCAGCTCGCCGTCGAGGGTCAGGACGGCGCCGCTGTCGTCGGCGATCCACTCGAGTTCCGGATCGCTGCACGTCGGATCCGGCAGCACCGGCACCCCACCGGCGAGGACCACCCCGAGAAACGCGTACAGCCAGCGGAACCCGTTCGGATAGTGGACGACCACCCGGTCGGCCGGGCCCACGCCCTGATCGAGCAGTCCACCCGCCACCCGTGCCGCCGACGACCACATCTGCCCGTAGGTGAGGGCGTTGCCGGCCCGGTCGACGGCGGCGACGCGGGCTGAGTGCCGCAGCGCGCTGCGGTCGAGCAGCTCGGCCAGGCACGGCTCGAGGTCCTCGTACCGCAGGACACCGTCCAGTCGGCGACTGACACGCTCGTCACGGAACCACCCCGCTGCGCACGAAACCCGGACCACCGCCACCGACATCGTCACCTCCGCCTCGTCGTGTGCCTGCACTATATGGCGCGGGTCACAACTGGGGGCGGGATCGGCTCACCTTCCGGTGTACGACGCCTTCCCCGGGCCGACGGTGAGGAAGCTGCGCACGGCACCCTTCAGGTCGTCGGTGCCGAACAGCGCGCCGGAGACGTCCGGGGTCTCCGAGTCGGCGTGCGCGACGCCACCGGACCGCCACGCGCCGATGATCTGCTTGGTGGCGTCGTGGGCGCGGGTGGGGCCGTCGGCGAGCCGGTCCGCCAAGGCGCGTGCGGCGGAGTCCACATCCTCGTGGACCGCGTTGACCACGCCCCACGACCGCAGCGTCTCGGCGTCGTAGAGGTCGCCGGTCATCACCAGTTCGCGTGCGCGGCCGGAGCCGGCACGCTCGGCCAGCCGCTGCGGCCCGCCCATCGACGGGGTCAGACCGACGACGGTTTCCACCAACCCGAACTTCGCGCCCGGCGCCGCGAGGACGATGTCGCAGGCGAGGGAGATCTCGAACGCCGCGGTGAGGGTGAGCCCGTGCGCGGCGAACACCACGGGGCACGGCAGGGCCTCGAGCGGGTGGATGATCTGCGCGAACAGGTCCTGCCACAGCTGCGCGCCCTGCCCGGCGTCGAGGCCGTCGAACAGGTGGACGTCCACCCCGCCGGAGACGACCTTGCCTTCCGCGCGGATCAGTACCGCGCGCGGCGGCGCGGCCACGAGCGCGGTGATGTCGGCGATCACGGCGTCGAACAGGGCCCGGTCGAACAGGTTCAGCGTGCCGTGCGCGACGGTGAGCACGGCGACCTCGGCACCGGCCGCGGTGGTGTGGCGCTCGAGGCGGGTGGGATGTGTGGTCTGCGTCATGCGCGCCACACTAGGCGAGCGTGCGGCGCTGCTCGAGGGGTGGTCTCGGCGCCGGCTCGGTGCGCACGGGCCGCGCGAAGAACAGCGCCGCGGCGAAGCCGACGAGCAGGACCGCGGCAGGCAGCAGCGTCGACTCGGCCATGGCGGCGGCGAACGGAGCGCGCACCGGCTCGGGCAGGGCCGTCGTCCCGCCCTCGCCGGCACCGCCGCCGGCCAACCCGTGCACGGCGAGGCGGGACGTGATGAGCGCACCCACGGCGGCGCTGCCCAGGACGGCACCGACCTGCCGGGTGGTGTTGTAGACACCCGACCCGGCCCCCGCCTGATGCGGCGGCAGGCCGTGCGTCGCGGTGGCGGCCAGCGGCGACCAGATGCCGGCCATCGCGGCGCCCATGAGGGCGATCGGCAGCAGCAGCTGCCACACCGGCGAGTCGGGCGTCATCACCGCGGCCAGCCACGCCAGCGACACGGCGAGCAGCGCGAATCCGGTGCCGGCGATGTAGCGCGGATGGGTCCGGTCCACGAGCCGCCCGACCATCGGGGCGAGCACGCCGGTGAGGACCGCCATCGGGGCCATCAGCAACGCCGACTCCGTGGGTGTCCAGCCGCGCACGCCCTGGGCGTAGAACATCAGCGGCAGCACCATCGCGGTGACCGAGAAGCCCATCGTGGCGATGCCGATGTTGGCCAGCGAGAAGTTGCGGTCGTGGAACAGGCCGAGCGGAACGAGCGGCTCCCCGCGCCCCCGGGACTGGTACCACACGAACACCGCCAGCAGCGCCACCCCGGCGGCGATCAGCACCCACACGGGAGTGGACCAGTCGTAGGAGTTGCCCTCCTGGATACCGAACACGAGACAGAACATGCCCGCGCCGCTGAGCAGCACGCCGAGGAGGTCGAACCGGTGCGGATGGGTGGGCAGCGCCGGGACCAGCCGCGCCGCGAGGACGAAACCGACGATCCCGACCGGCACGTTCACGAAGAAGATCCATTCCCAGCCGAGGTTGTCGACGAGGACACCGCCGGCCAGCGGGCCCACGAGGGTCGCGACCCCCGCCACCGCGCCCCACAGGCCCATCGCGGTGCCTCGCCGGTCGGGCGGGAAGGTGCGGGTGATGATCGCCATCGTCTGCGGGGTCATCAGGGCCGCGCCGAGGCCCTGGAAGACCCGGGCGACCACGAGGGCGGCGACGGTGCCGGACAATCCGCACCACAGCGACGCCGCGGTGAACAGCACCAGGCCCGCCAGGTAGACGCGCTTCGGGCCGAACCGGTCGCCGAGGCGGCCGGTGACCAGCAGCGGCACCGCGTATGCCAGCAGGTACGCGCTGGTGACCCACACGACGTTGTTGATGTCGGTGTCCAGCGCCCGCATGATCGCCGGGTTGGCGACCGCCACGATGGTGCTGTCCACCAGGATCATGAAGAACCCGAGGCACAGCGCCCACAGCGCCGGCCACGGATTTGTCTCGGTCTCCACCCGCACGTCCTCCGCTCGTAGGCGTCTACGGTAGCGCCGTGGACGGACATCTCCTGGACATCGTGCGGCTGGCCTGGTGCCGCGAACTCGGGCTCGACGACGGAGCGCTCGCCGCGCCGGGACGGGTGACGCGGGTGGACGACGCGTCCGCGCTGGTCCGGGTGCTGCGCCTCGGTGAGGCCACCGCGGTGGTGGGTCCGGGCTGGGCGGTCGAGGCCGTCGCGGCGGTGCCCGACGCGGAGCTGGACGCGTCGGCGTTGCTCGACCTGACCCGCGGCCGCGCGGTGCGCAGCCACGCGCTGAGTTACTGCGCCGACTGGGTCGACGCGACGAGGGTGCGCGATCCGCTGATCTCCCACGAGGTCGACGATCTCGCAGAGCTGTTGCGGCGCTGCCCACCCGACGACGCGACCGAGGCGGGACTCGAGAATGTGAACGGGGAGGCCTCGTCGTTCGTGCTGCTCGACGACGACCACCGGCCGCTGTCGGGGGCGGTGTACCGGGAGGTGCAGTCGATCCTGGCGGACGTGACGGCACTGACCGTGCCGGAGCACCGCCGGATCGGTCTGGCGGCGACGGTCGCGACGCTCGCGACGCACGACGCGCTCGACGCCGGGCTGATCCCGCAGTGGCGGGCCCGGCGCGACAACACCGCGGGCCGTGGCCTGGCCGCGGTGCTGGGATACACCGAACTGGGTACCCACACCTCGGTGGCCGTACCGGCTAGCGTCTGAACGGGCCGCACCGAGCGAAGGGAGCCCTGTGAACGAGCACTCCGGAGGCGACAGCGACGGGTATGTCACGCCCGGCGCCGAGTACAGCCGCGACACGCACTACATCACCACGCGCATCACCGCCGACGGGCGCGACGGGTATCCGGTGGAGGCGGGCCGGTACCGGCTGATCGCCGCCCGCGCCTGCCCGTGGGCGAATCGCACGCTCATCGTGCGCCGGCTGCTGGGGCTCGAGGACGCGCTGTCGCTGGGGTTGTGCGGGCCCACGCACGACGAGCGCAGCTGGACGTTCGATCTCGACCCGGGCGGGGTGGATCCGGTGCTGCAGATCCCGCGGTTGCAGGACGCGTACTTCGCCCGGGACCCCGAGTACCCACGGGGCATCACGGTCCCGGCCGTCGTGGACGTGCCCACCGGCCGGGTGGTCACCAACGATTACGCGCAGATGACCCTGGACTTCTCCACGGAGTGGACGGCGCTGCACCGCGACGGCGCCCCCGACCTCTACCCGGAGCCGTTGCGCGACGAGATCGACGAGGTGGCCCAGCTCGTCTACCAGGACGTCAACAACGGCGTGTACCGGTGCGGGTTCGCCGGGTCGCAGCGCGCGTACGACCGCGCCTTCGACCGGCTGTTCGCGCGGCTGGACTGGCTCGAGGAACGGCTGAGTTCGCGCCGGTACCTGGTGGGCGAGACGATCACCGAGGCGGATGTCCGGCTGTTCACCACGCTGGCCCGCTTCGACGCCGTCTACCACGGGCACTTCAAGTGCAACCGGGGTCTGCTCTCGTCGATGCCGGCGCTGTGGGGGTACGCCCGGGACCTGTTCCAGACGCCGGGCTTCGGCGACACGATCGACTTCGTGCAGATCAAGGAGCACTACTACATCGTGCACGCCGACATCAATCCGACGCAGATCGTGCCGAAGGGCCCCGACCTGAGGGGGTGGCTGACGCCGCACGGCCGGGAAGAGCTGGGCGGCAAGCCGTTCGGTGACGGCACGCCACCGCCCCCGCCGCGGGCGCAGGAGGCGGTGCCGGCCGGTCACGGCGCGTGATTCACGCGCCCGGATAGGTTCCGAAGCTCCAGTACACCCCCTGCGGGTCCCGGCACGTGAAGTCGTGTGAGCCGTAGTCGGTGTCGTGCAGGGCGACGACGATCGTGGCGCCCGCGGCCACGGCGCGTTCGTGCAGCGTGTCGACGGCGGTGGCATCGGGGGCGACGAGGTAGATGCAGCCGGTGCCGGCGGGCGTCTCGATCGGGCCGCCCCGACCGGCCGAGCCGAGCATGACGCCGCCGCCGTGCGGCCATCTCAGCTCGGCGTGGTCGACGCGGTCGCCGTCGCCGTAGACGGCGTTCTCGGTGAAGCCGAACGCGTCGACGAGGAAGCGGATCGCCGCCCGGGCATCGGTGTAGGAGAGGCAGGGCCACACGGTTGTGGTGAGTGCTGTCGTGGTCATGTCTGCCAGTGTTCGTCGACGGCCGGGTCGCCGTCTTGGACGATTGGGAACTGCTCGTCGCGCAGCCAGCGCGACGGCGGGACCCCGGCGATCTCGCGCCATTCCCGCGCGAGGTGGGCCTGGTCGTAGAACCCGCACCGGGCGGCCACGTCGGCGAGCACGTGCGGCCCGGGGCTGCGCAGCAGCCGACGGGACCGGTCGAATCGGATCACCCGTGCCGCCTCCTTGGGCCCGACCCCGAACTCGGCGGTGAATCGCGACGTCAGATGCCTTCGGCTCCAGCCGATCTCGTCGGCCAGATCGGTGATCCGCGGCCCCGGCGAACGCGGGTCCTGCAGCCTGCGCCACGCGTGCCGCAGGCGGGGATCGATCTCGCCGCGCCCGCCGGCGAGCCGCCGGCCGAGCACCTCGTCGAGGATCCGGAACCGGCTCTCCCACGCCCCGGTGGCGGCGATCCGTTCGCCGAGCTCGCGGGCGGCGGCGCCGAGCACCTCCTCGAGGTCGACGACCCAGGCGCCGAGCGCACCGGCGGGAACGCCCAGCAGCACCCGGGCTCCCGCCGGGGTGAGTGCGAGCTGGATGCCGTGCTGGTTGCCGTCGTGGGCGATGGTGACGGCGGTGGTGGCCAGCCCGCTCGCGAGCGCACCGAACCGGCCGGGCCCCTGGCCCGGTGCGGCGGCCCGCGCGAGTTCGAGCGGTGCGCCGATCGTGAGCACGACGGTCAGGTCCGGGGACGGCAGGCCGAGGTGGGTGCCGGGTGCGAATCCCGTCAGCCGGTACCCGTCGTAACCGCGCACGTAGGGACGCAGCGACGGGGCGGGCCGCCGCCGGGCACCGTCCGAGATGCCGGTCACGGTCCCAGGGTAAACAGGGATAGAGGACACGCGCATGGGGTACACGGGGTGAGCAGCCGTGGACTCACGGCGGCGCATGCAGGCCCGGGAGGGCCGGGAGGATCGAGGACGGAACGATGACCGACAGGGTGGGACGCGTGGAGAAGTATCTCGTCACGCTCCTGGACAACGGCAGCAGGCTGCAGGCGCCCGCGGTGGCGCGCTACGTCGAACTGACGCGGCGCGCCCATCCCGGCGAGACTCCGGAGCAGATCATTGCGCGGCTGGAGAAGATCTTCCTCAACGGAGTCACCGGCAGCGGCACGGCGGCGGGCGCCGCCGCGACCGTTCCCGGCATCGGCACGCTCGCATCGATCGCCGCGGTCGGCGCCGAAACCGCGTTCTTCCTCGAGGCTGCCGCGCTGCTGACGCTTGCGGTGGCGTCGGTGCACGGGATCGAACCGCACGAGCACGAGCAGCGCCGCGCCCTCGTGCTCGCCGTGGCACTGGGTGAGGCAGGCATGGAGATCGTCGAGCGGGCCACGGGCACGACCGCGAAGACGTGGACGTCGGCGATCACCGGCAAGATCCCCGGCGCCCAGCTGAGGTCCGTGAACAAGTCGCTCGCGCGGACGTTCGTCCGCAAGTACCTCGCCAAGCGCAGCGCCCTCGTGTTCGGCAAGCTGGTGCCGGCCGGGATCGGTGCCGCGATCGGCGGCGTGGGCAACCGCGCGCTGGGCAAGCGGGTCATCGCGAACGCGCGCGATGCGTTCGGCCCGCCGCCGGCGCAGTGGCCGGCGAAGCGTCCGCCGCTCGCCGGACCGGCCACCGGGCCGGACGGCGATCCGAACTGGCAGGCGCTGTCCTCTCCCCTGACCGGCTGGTGAGATGTCCGCGGGCACGGTGTTCGTGCGCGAGAGCGGATCCGGCCCGCGCACCGTGGTCCTCCTGCACGGATACTCCGACCACGGGGGCACCTGGTGCAAGGTGGCCCCGGCCCTGGCCGAACGCCACCGGGTCCTGACCGTCGACCTGCCGGGGTTCGGCCGGAGCGCCGGGCACTGGCGGGCGCCGGTACTGGACCACTACGTCGACACCGTCGCCGACGTGATCGCCGACTGCCGGGATCCGGTTGCGCTGATCGGCAATTCGCTGGGAGCGGTGACGTCGCTGGCGTTCGCGTCGACGTATCCGCGCCGGGTGGACGGCGTCGTACTCGCCGACATGCCGGGGATGGCCGGCATACCGCGCAGCTGGCTGGGCGGAGCGCGGCTGCCGTTGGACATGGTGTCGCGCGCGCTGTCCCGGCCCGTGCCGCCGGCGCTCGTGCAGTTCGCCGTCGCCGCCCTGTACACCCGCGCGGCGCTGCACCGCCCGGACCGGCTGGGCGTCGACACGCGCACCGCGTTCGCGGCGAACTACGCGACGCGGCGCAGCATCGAGACCATGCTGGCCGTCGGCCGGGCCGTGATCCCCGAACTGGGCCGGCTGCCGATTCCCGAGATGGTGAACTCCCTGACCGTGCCGGCGCTGCTGGTGTGGGGCGAGCGGGATCTGATCACCCCGGCGCGCGCCGCGGGCCGGGTGAACACCGGGGCCCGGCGACGGGTCGCGATCATTCCGGACGCCGGGCACTGCCCGCAGCTCGACGCCCCGAGCGAATTCCTCGAACTGGTGCTTCCCTTCCTCGACCGGTCCTTCTCCCGGTCCGCCGCGCCGGGCACGTAGGCTCGCGGGGTCCGAGCAGGGGCCCACACCAGGGAGGGTATCGATGACAGCGCCGTTCCCGACGGGGCCGGTCGCCGGCGCCGGGTACGCGAACGCGGCCGCGCCGCCGCCGGGCATCGCCGTGCAGGGGCTGAGCAAGACCTTTCGCAACGTGCCGGCGGTGTCGGACCTGTCGTTCTCCGTCCCGCCGGGATCGATCACGGGATTCCTCGGACCGAACGGCTCCGGGAAGACGACGACCCTGCGGATGCTGCTCGGTCTGGTGCGCCCGACGGCCGGTGCCGCGCTCGTCGACGGGATGCCCTTCACCTCGCTGCCGCAGCCGGCGCGGGTGGTCGGTGCGGTGCTGGACGCGCAGAGCTTCCATCCCAAGCACACCGCCGGAACCCATCTCGACGTGTACGCCGCCGCGATCGGCGTGCCGGCGGCCCGGGTGCGGCACGTTCTCGACCTGGTCGGGCTCGGCGCGGCCGCCCGACGGCGGATCGGCGAGTTCTCCCTCGGCATGCGGCAGCGGCTGGCCCTGGCCACCGCGCTGCTCGGCGAACCGCGCTACCTCGTGCTCGACGAACCGGCGAACGGCCTGGACCCCGAAGGCATGGCCTGGCTGCGCGACTTCCTGCTCGGCTACGCGCGTTCCGGGGGCACCGTGCTGATCTCGAGCCACATCCTGCGGGAGGTCGAGCAGACGGCCGACCGTCTGGTGATCATCAGCCGCGGCATGCTCGTGCACCAGGGCACGACGGCGGACCTGCGGCACGCGCACCGCGCGCGGGTCCTCGTCGCCGCCTCCGACCCGGCCCGCCTGGCGACGGCGCTGGCCGCGGCGGGCCACACCGACGCGCAGGTGCAGCCGGACGGCCGGCTCGCGATCGTCGGGGTGGAGCCCGAGCGCGTCGCGGCGCTCGCCGCCGGACACGGCGTGACGGTGTTCGGGACGAGCGTCGAGCACGCCGACCTCGAACAGGTGTTCCTGGCGATGACGGCCGGGCAGTACGTGGGGGCCGCGCCGGGGTGGGGCATGCAGGGGCCGACGCCCCCGCAGCAGCCGCCCTACCCGGGACAGTTCCCGCCGCCCGGCCCGTTCCCGCCCGGGCAACAGCATTCGCCGACCGGCTGGGAGGGACCCCGATGACCGCGTTGCTGACGGCCGAGTTCCGCAAGGTCCTGGGCCTGCGCTACTGGTGGATCCTCGGCATCACCCCGGTGGTGGTGGGCCTGTTCTCCGGTGCGCTGACCCTGCCGATCCTCGGCACGCTCGAGAGCCTCGTCGGCGAGAGCTTCGCCGAGACCGCCGCCGCCGCGATCGGGGTGAGCGTCGCGCTCGCGCTGGTGTTCCTGTTCGCGGCGCTGTTCGGGGTGGTCAACACGGGCAGCGAGTTCCAGCACCGCACCATCGTCACCAGTTTCCTGACCACGCGCGGCCGCGACGGGGTGATCGCCGCCAAGCTGACGACGGCGGTCGCGTTCGGGCTGCTGTACTGCGTGGTGGTCGAGGCCGTGTCGATGCTGACCATCCTGATGTTCGGCGGTGGTCTCGCCGGTGACGGCTCGGGTGCGGGCAGTGTCGCCGCGGTCCTCGGCGCCGGCCTGTTCGCCGCGATGCTGTGGGCCCTCATGGGCGCCGGGCTCGGCCTGCTCACCGGGTCGACGGCCGGCAGCGTCCTGGCGATCACCGCCTGGATCCCGTTCGGGGAGCTGATCGTCTCGCTGATCCTCGACGGCCTCGGGGCGGGCGCACTCGCCCGGCTGCTGCCCGGGCAGCTCACCTGGTACACGGTCTTCACCGTCATCGACCTGCCCGAGGAGGTCGACCCGGCCGTGACGTGGCCGGCGGCGCCGCTGGGGCTGCTCGGCTGGACCGCGCTGATCTGCGGTCTCGGCTGGTGGCGCACCCGGACCCGCGACATCGTCTGAGTCCGACGGCGGTTCTCGCGGCGAAGGGGAGGTTGCTGCGGCATCGATCGAGTGGTGGGCGCAACAACCACCCCCTCGCCGCAGAATCCTCCCGTGTCCCCGGCCGGCGCTAATGTCGGAAGACGATGGCACACGACGCGCGTTCCCCCGGTTGGATCCGTCGGCTGGGCGCGGAGGCCTGGCAGCATCGCCGCGTCGCGCTCGGCGCGCTGACCGTCACCGTCGTCGCCGCACTGATCGACATCACGTTCCCGTTGCTGACCAAGCTGGCGCTCGACAGCGCCACCCACCCCGACGGCCACGACCTGCAGCTGATCGGGCTGGCGGCGGCGGCGATCGCGGTGGGCGCGCTGGTGCGGTTCGGGTGTCAGTACGGCCGGCGGATGCTCGCCGGCCGGCTCTCGCTGGACGTGCAGCACGACCTGCGGCTCGGGCTGCTCGCCTCGCTGCAGCGGCTCGACGGGCGCGGCCAGGACCAGATCCGCACCGGGCAGGTGGTGTCGCGGTCGATCACCGACCTGCAACTCGTCCAGGGCCTGCTGGCGATGGTCCCCATGTCGGCCGGGGCGCTGTTGCAGTTCGCGCTGGCGCTGGTGATCATGGCGGTGCTCTCGCCGCTGCTGACCCTCGTCGCCCTCGTCACCGTCCCGGTGATCGCCGGGGTGGTCGCCGTCGTCCGGCCCAAACTGTTCGCGGCGACGTGGTCGGCGCAGCAACGCGCGGCCGACCTGGCCCAGCACGTGGAGGAGACCGTCACCGGGGTGCGGGTGGTCAAGGGGTTCGGGCAGGAGGCCCGCGCCGTGGACCAGCTCGAACAGCACGGCCGCGCCCTCTATGCCGAGCGCATGCGCGCCGCCCGGATCAACGCCACGTTCGCCGCCCCGATGGGTGCCATCCCGCAACTCGGGCTCGTCGCCGTGATCGCGCTCGGCGGCTGGCTGGCCCTGCAGGGCACCGTCACCGTCGGCACGTTCCTCGCGTTCGCCGCCTACCTGGCGACGATGACCGCGACGACGCGCACGCTGTTCTCGGTGGTGATCATGGCGCAGCTCTCCCGCGCCGCGGTCGAGCGGGTGTACGAGGTGATCGACACCGAGCCCGATGTCGCCGACCCGCCGCATCCGGTGCCGCTGCCGGACGGGCCGCTGGGGCTGGTCCTCGACGCGGTGACGTTCGGTTTCGAGCCCGGCCGGCCCGTGCTCGACGGTCTCGACCTCGAACTGGCGCCGGGCGAGACCGTCGCCGTGGTCGGCTCCGCCGGCTCCGGCAAGACGGCGATGTCGCTGCTGCTGCCCCGGTTCTACGCCCCCGAATCCGGCGCCGTGTACGTCACCACCGCCGACGGCGACAGGATCGACGTCGCCGCCCTGCGCGCCGAGCACCTGCGCGAGGCGGTGAGCCTGGTGTTCGACGAACCGTTCCTGTTCTCGGACACGATCGCGGCGAACATCGCGCTGGGCCGGCCCGAGGCGAGCGCCGAGGAGATCCGCGCCGCCGCGCGGGCGGCGTGCGCCGACGAGTTCGTCGAGGCGCTCCCCGACGGGTACGACACCGTCGTCGGGGAGCGCGGTCTGACGCTGTCGGGTGGGCAACGGCAGCGCGTCGCGCTCGCCCGGGCGCTGCTGCTCGACCCCCGGGTGCTGATCCTCGACGACGCGACCTCCGCGGTGGACGCGGAGACGGAGGCCGCGATCTTCGCGGCGCTGCGGGCGCGCCCGAAGCGCACCACGCTGATCCTCGCGCACCGGCGGTCCACGCTGTCGCTCGCCGACCGGGTCGCGGTGCTCGACGGCGGTCGCGTCGTCGACTCCGGGACCGTCCACGAACTCGAGGCGCGCAACGCCCTGTTCCGGGCCCTGCTCAGTGGCGCCGAGGACGAGACGCCGGAACCGGACCGCGCCGACGGGTACGGCGTCGAAGCGTTGTGGCCGGAGGCGGCGCCCGACTCCGATCCGGCCGCGGTCCGGGCGGCCGCGCCGCAGGCGGGGCCGGGCGGGGGTGGCCGCGGCGGCGGTCCGATGAGCGGCGCCCTCGGGTCGATCGCCCCCACGCCGGCGCTGCGCCGGGCGGTCGAGGCGTTGCCCCCGGCCACCGAGCAACCGGGGCTGGACACGGCACAGCTGCGGCGCCCCGACCCCGAGTTCCGCCTCTCCCGGACGCTGCGGCCGGTGCGGTGGCTGCTGGCGGCGGTGGTGCTGTGCCTGGCGGTCGAGTCGCTGACGTCGATCGCGTTCCCGTCGATCGTGCGTTACGCCGTCGACCGCGGCGTCACGCCGGGCGAACCCGCGCGGCTGTGGGCGGCCACCGCCGTGGGCGCCGCGCTGGCGCTCCTGGCCTGGCTGGTGGTCGCGGTGCTCACCGTGCTCACCGCCCGCGCCGGCGAAAGGGTGCTGTTCGGGTTGCGGGTGCGCAGCTACGCGCACCTGCAGCGGCTGGGTCTGGACTACTACGAGCGGGAGCTGTCCGGCCGCATCATGACCCGGATGACCACGGACGTCGACGCGCTCTCCTCGTTCATCCAGACCGGGTTGTCCACCGCGGTGGTGAGCGTGCTGACGCTGGTCGGGATCTCGGTCGCCCTGCTCGCCACCGACCTCACCCTGGGGCTGGTGGCGCTGGCGGTGGTGCCGCCGTTGCTCGCGGCGACGCTGTGGTTCCGGCGGGTCTCGTCCACGGCCTACTCGGTCTCCCGCGAACGCATCTCCCTGGTCAACGCGGACTTCCAGGAGAACGTCACCGGGCTGCGGGCGGCCCAGGCCTACCGCCGGGAGGAGTTCGCGGCCCGCCGGTTCGCCGAGCGCGCCGATGCGTACCGGCGCAGCCGGATGCGCTCCCAGCGGGCCATCTCGCTGTACTTCCCGTTCATTGCGCTGCTGTCCGACCTCGCGCTGGCCGCGGTGGTGTTCGTCGGAGCCCGGGAGGTGGCCTCCGGGGCGACGACCGCGGGCGTGCTCGTCGCGTTCGTGCTCTACCTCGGCCTGCTGTTCGGTCCCATCCAGCAGTTGTCGCAGGTGTTCGACGGCTACCAGCAGGCCCGGGTGGGGCTGCGCCGGATCGGCGACCTGCTGCGCACCGAGAGTTCCCTCGAGACGGGCGGCACCGGCACGGTGCCCGTCCCGGGACACCTGCGCGGCGACGTGCGCCTCGACGACGTCGGGTTCCGCTACGCGGGAGCCGACACCGACGCGCTCACCGGCGTGGACCTGCACTTCCCCGCCGGCTCCACGGTGTCGCTCGTCGGCCGCACCGGCGCCGGCAAGTCCACGATCGTCAAGCTGCTGGCCCGGTTCTACGATCCGACGTCCGGCTCGGTGCGGGTCGACGACGTCGACCTGCGCGGGTATCGCCTGCCCGAGTACCGGGCCCGGCTCGGCGTCGTCCCGCAGGAGGCGCACCTGTTCACCGGCACCGTCGCGAGCAACATCGCCTACGGGCGGCCCGACGCGGACCGCACGGACATCGAGGCCGCCGCACGCGCGGTGGGGGCCCTCGACATGATCGCCGGGCTGCCCGGCGGCATGCTGCATCCCGTCGGCGAGCGCGGGCAGGGCCTGTCCGCCGGGCAGCGTCAGCTCGTGGCGCTGGCCCGGGCCGAACTCGTCGATCCGGACCTGCTGCTGCTCGACGAGGCCACCGCGACGCTCGACCCGGGCACCGAACGGGCGGTGCTCGCGGCGGGCGAGTCGGTGACCCGCAGCCGCACCGCCGTGGTGGTGGCCCACCGGCTGGCCACCGCGGCACGCTCCGACCTGGTCGTCGTGGTCGACGGCGGGCGCATCGTGGAGACCGGATCGCACGACGCACTGCGGCACGCCGGAGGCGTGTACACGACCCTCTGTGATGCGGCCCAAATGCGGGCAGGGAATAATCGGCTGTCGAGAACCGTCGTCGATGGGGATCCCATCGAATCAGAGATTGTGAGGTAGGTCTCGACCGTGGCAGAGCTTTTTTGTTCGTCACAGCCGCGGGCTAGCCTCATATACATAGGCACTCCGATCGGGTACCGAAGAAAGAAACGAGGCGAACAACTGCCGTGAGCAGCAGCTCTACTTCCCAGTTCGGACAGAACCAGTGGTTGGTTGACGAGATGTACCAGCGGTTCCAGGACGATCCGTCGTCCGTGGACGCCAGCTGGCACGAATTCCTGACGGACTACTCCCCGGAGGCGGCGGTCGCGGGTGGCGCGAACGGCGCCACGCAGACCCAGCGTCCGGCGCAGAGTTCCGCCCCGACCTCCACCGAATCCGCCCCCGCCTCGAAGGCCACCCCGGCCCAGGCTCCGCCGAAGGCCGCTACTGCCCCGGCGAAGCCCGCACCGGCACCCAAGGCGGCTCCCGCTCCGGAACCGGCCAAGCCCGCCGCCGCCAAGCCGGCCCCCGCGAAGCCCGCCGCCGCCAAGCCGGCCCCCGCGAAGCCCGCCGCGCCGGCCACCCAGGAAGAGTCCAAGGTTCTCCGTGGCGCTGCCGCTGCCGTCGCGAAGAACATGAACGCCTCGCTCTCGATCCCGACCGCCACCAGTGTGCGCGCCATCCCTGCGAAGCTGATGGTCGACAACCGGATCGTCATCAACAACCACCTCGCCCGTACCCGCGGCGGCAAGGTGTCGTTCACTCACCTGCTCGGCTACGCCATCGTGCAGGCGGTGAAGGCGTTCCCGAACATGAACCGCCACTTCGCCGAGATCGACGGCAAGCCGAACGCGGTCACCCCCGCGCACACCAACCTCGGCCTGGCCATCGACCTGGCCGGCAAGGACGGCAACCGTTCGCTCGTCGTCGCCGCGATCAAGAACTGCGAGTCGATGAACTTCGCGCAGTTCTACTCCGCGTACGAGGACATCGTCCGTCGTGCGCGCGACGGCAAGCTCACCGCCGAGGACTTCTCCGGCGTCACCATCTCGCTGACCAACCCGGGCGGCATCGGCACCGTGCACTCGGTACCGCGGCTCATGCCGGGTCAGGGCACCATCATCGGTGCCGGTGCGATGGAGTACCCCGCCGAGTTCCAGGGCGCCTCGGACGAGCGCATCGCCGAGCTCGGCGTCGGCAAGCTGATGACGCTGACCTCGACGTACGATCACCGCATCATCCAGGGCGCGGAGTCCGGCGACTTCCTGCGGACCGTCCACAACCTGCTGATCAGCGACGATTTCTACGACGAGATCTTCCACACGCTGCACATCCCCTACGAGCCGGTCCGCTGGCGCAAGGACGTGCCGGAAGGCGCGGTCGACAAGAGCACCCGCGTCCTCGAGCTGATCGCCGCCTACCGCAGCCGCGGCCACCTGATGGCCGACACGGACCCGCTGCAGTTCGTCAAGGACAAGTTCCGGTCGCACCCGGACCTCGACGTCACCACGCACGATCTGACCCTGTGGGACCTCGACCGCGAGTTCAACGTCGGCGGCTTCCACGGTCAGCAGCGCATGAAGCTGCGCGACGTGCTGTCGGTGCTGCGCGACGCCTACTGCCGCCACGTCGGCGTGGAGTACACCCACATCCTCGATCCCGAGCAGCAGCAGTGGCTGCAGGAGCGCGTCGAGGCGCACCACGTCAAGCCGACCGTGGCGCAGCAGAAGTACATCCTCAGCCGCCTCAACGCCGCCGAGGCGTTCGAGACCTTCCTGCAGACCAAGTACGTCGGCCAGAAGCGGTTCTCGCTCGAGGGCGCCGAGTCGGTCATCCCGATGATGGACGCGATCATCGACCAGGCCGCCGAGCACGAGCTCGACGAGGTCGCCATCGCGATGCCGCACCGCGGCCGCCTGAACGTGCTGGCCAACATCGTCGGCAAGCCGTACTCGAAGATCTTCACCGAGTTCGAGGGCAACCTGAACCCGGCCGCCGCCCACGGCTCCGGCGACGTCAAGTACCACCTCGGCGCCGAGGGCAACTACATCCAGATGTTCGGCGACAACGACATCAAGGTGTCGCTCACGGCGAACCCGTCGCACCTCGAGGCCGTCAACCCGGTCCTCGAAGGCCTCGTGCGCGCCAAGCAGGACATCCTCGACAAGGGCGAGGGCGGCTTCACCGTCATGCCGCTGCTGCTGCACGGCGACGCCGCGTTCGCCGGCCAGGGCGTCGTGGCCGAGACCCTCAACCTCGCGCTGCTGCGCGGCTACCGCACCGGCGGCACCGTGCACATCGTCGTCAACAACCAGGTCGGCTTCACCACGGCACCCGAGCACTCGCGGTCGTCGGAGTACTGCACCGACGTCGCGAAGATGATCGGCGCGCCGATCTTCCACGTCAACGGGGACGACCCGGAGGCGTGCGTGTGGGTGGCCCGGCTGGCCGTGGACTTCCGGGAGAAGTTCAACAAGGACGTCGTCATCGACATGATCTGCTACCGCCGTCGCGGCCACAACGAGGGCGACGACCCGTCGATGACGCAGCCGGCGATGTACGACGTGATCGACACCAAGCGCAGCGTCCGTAAGAGCTACACCGAGTCCCTCATCGGTCGTGGCGACATCTCGCTCAAAGAGGCCGAGGACGCGCTGCGCGACTACCAGGGCCAGCTCGAACGGGTCTTCAACGAGGTCCGCGAGCTCGAGAAGTACAAGCCGGAACCGTCGGAGTCGGTCGAGCTCGACCAGACGCCGCCGGCGAAGCTGACCACCGCGGTCGACAAGTCGGTGCTCGAGCGGATCGGCGACGCGTTCGTGAACGTCCCCGAGGGCTTCTCCGTGCATCCGCGCGTCAAGCCGGTCGTCGAGAAGCGCCGGGAGATGTCCCGCGAGGGCCACATCGACTGGGCGTACGCCGAGCTGCTGGCGTTCGGTTCGCTGGTCGAGCAGGGTGCCCTGGTGCGCCTGGCCGGTCAGGACTCGCGCCGCGGCACCTTCACCCAGCGCCACGCGGTGCTCATCGACCGCAAGTCCGGTGCCGAGTACACCCCGCTGCAGCAGGTGGCGGCCGAGGGCGGCAAGGGCGGCAAGTTCATGGTCTACGACTCGGCGCTGACCGAGTTCGCGGGCCTGGGCTTCGAGTACGGCTACTCCGTGGGCAACCCGGAGGCGCTGGTGCTGTGGGAGGCGCAGTTCGGTGACTTCGTCAACGGCGCCCAGTCCATCATCGACGAGTTCATCTCCTCCGGCGAGGCCAAGTGGGGTCAGCTCTCCGACGTGGTGCTGCTGCTGCCGCACGGCCACGAGGGCCAGGGCCCGGACCACACCTCGGGCCGCATCGAGCGGTTCCTGCAGCTGTGCGCCGAGGGGTCGATGACGGTGGCCATGCCGTCGACGCCCGCGAGCTACTTCCACCTGTTGCGCCGCCATCACCTCGACGGCATCCGCCGCCCGCTGGTGGTGTTCACGCCGAAGTCGATGCTGCGCAACAAGGCCGCGGTCAGCGACCTCGAGGACTTCACCACCGGCAAGTTCCGCTCGGTGTTCGAGGAGCCGCTGTACGAGAACGAGGGCGGCGACCGCGACAAGGTCACCCGCGTCCTGCTGACCTCCGGCAAGCTCTACTGGGAGCTGAAGGCGAAGAAGGACAAGGAGAAGCGGGACGACATCGCGATCCTGCGGATCGAGCAGTTGTACCCGGTGCCGCGTCGCCGCATCGCCGAGGCGCTCGACCGGTACCCGAACGCGCACGAGTTCTTCTGGGTGCAGGAGGAGCCGGCCAACCAGGGAGCGTGGCCGTTCCTGGGTCTGGCGCTGCCGGAGATGCTGCCCGAGAAGCTGTCGGGCATCAAGCGGGCGTCGCGGCGCGCGATGTCGGCTCCGTCCTCCGGCTCGAGCAAGGTTCACGCGGTCGAGCAGCAGGAGATCCTGGAGAAGGCGTTCGGCCGGTAGTCACCGGCGGTAGCCCCGCGGTTCTCACGCGAGCCGGGTCGTGCCTGCCCTTCGGGGCGGCCGGCCCGGCTCGCGCCGTTTCCGCCCCCCCCGGGACGTGACCGAATGTCACACGCGTTCACTCAGATCGAACCGCTGTGACATTCGGTGCGCCTGCGGCGAGGGCCAGCGCGGGCAGGGCGGCGACGGCGAGGTCGACGAACTCCTCGCGGGTGAGCTGCGGGTCCCGGAGCCAGGCGATCGTCGTGTCCTCGACGAACGCGATCCAGCCGCGCACGGCCAGGGCGACGGCGGGCCCGGCGTCGATGCCGATGCGGGGCAGGTACGCGACGGTGCGATCGACCATGGCGGTGCGTGTCTCCTCGAAGACCTGCCGCATGTCCGGGTCCCCGCTCGCGGTGCCGCGCAGCATCGACAGGTAGGCGTCGCGGTGGTCGGTGACGTAGTCGACGTACGCGACGATCGTGCCGCGCAGCATCTCCATCGGTTCGAGGCTGTCGTCGGGTGCGGTGCGCTCGAGCATGTCCCGGCTGGTGTGCCGGACGAGTTCGACGTGGAAGTCGTGCTTGGACGCGAAGTAGTGGAACAGCAGCCCGCGCGACACCCCCGCCTGGTCGGCGATGTCCTCGACGGAGATCTGCTCGAGCGGCCGTTCGGCGAGCAGTTGCACGCCGAGGTCGACGAGCTGGGCCCGCCGCTCGGCGGGACTCAGCCTGGTGCGCTTGCTGCTGTTGCCCTTCACAGATGCCATGCAAACACTCTTGTTGAATCGCAGTCAACAGGCTATTGACCGGCGCTCAATATGGCCCTACGCTTATTTACATGAGTCTTCCGGTTACAGACACCATCGCCACCGATGCGCACCCGCGTCAGGTCGACACGCTGATCATCGGCAGCGGGTTCGCCGGACTCGGCGCCGCCGTCCGACTGACCCGGGCCGGCAAGGACTTCGTGGTCCTCGAGCGCGGATCGGAGGTCGGCGGCACCTGGCGCGACAACACGTACCCGGGCGCCGCGTGCGACGTCCCGTCCAACCTGTACTCCTACTCGTTCGCCCTCAACCCCGGCTGGACGCGGTCCTTCTCCCCCCAGCCCGAGATCCAGGCCTACATCGCCTCGGTCGCCGACAGGTACGACGTACGCCGCCGCACCGTGTTCGGGTGCGACGTGCAGACCGTCCGCTGGAACACCGCCACCCACCGCTGGGACGTGCAGACCACCAAGGGTGCGTTCGACGCCCGGATCGTCGTCTCCGCCGTCGGGGCGCTGTGCGAGCCGTCGCTGCCCGACATCGCGGGCATCGAAGGGTTCCGGGGCGAGATCTTCCACTCCGCCCGGTGGAACCACGACGCGGACCTGACCGGCAAGCGCGTCGCCGTGATCGGCACCGGAGCCTCCGCAATCCAGATCGTGCCCGCCATCGCCGGCAAGGTCGCCCACCTCGACGTCTACCAGCGCACCGCTCCCTGGGTGCTGCCTCGCGCCGACCGCGAATACACCCCCGTCGAGCGGCTCGCGTTCCGCCGCGTACCCGGGTTCCAGCGCCTGTCCCGCGCCCTGCAGTACCTCACCCGCGAGACGCAGGTCGTCGGCCTGGCCAAGGCACCGGTCTTCATGAAGCCGCTCGAGCTCGCCGCCCGCGCGCACATCCGCCGCCAGATCACCGACCCCGAGCTGCGCCGCAAGGTCACCCCGAACTTCCGGATCGGCTGCAAGCGGATGCTCATCTCGAACAACTACTACCCCGCGCTGGCCCGGCCGAACGTCGACCTGGTCACCGACGGCATCGCCGAGGTCACCGCAGACGGCATCGTCACCCGCGACGGCACCACCCGCCAGGTCGACGCCATCGTCGTCGCCACCGGCTTCCACGTCACCGACTCGCCCACCTTCGCCGGCATCTTCGGCAAGGACGGCCGCAGCCTGGCGGACGTCTTCGACGCCACCGGCATGCAGGGCTACAAGGGCGCCGCCGTCGCCGGTTTCCCCAACATGTTCTTCCTCGTGGGACCGAACACCGGACTCGGCCACACCTCGATGGTGTACATGATCGAATCCCAGCTGAACTACCTGGTGGACGCGATCGAGACGATCGACCGCCACCGGATCGGCACCGTCGAGGTGCGCCCGGAGGTGCAGGGCGAATACAACCGCAACCTGCAGGACGCCCTGAAGCGCAGCGTGTGGAGCAACGGCGGCTGCGCCAGCTGGTACCTCGACAAGCACGGCAACAACACCACCCTGTGGCCGAGCTTCACGTTCGAATTCCGCCGCATCACCAAGCATTTCGACCTGGACGCCTACCGCAGCGTCGCCGCGGCGGACCTCCCCCCGGTCCCGGCGCAGACGCCGGCGACCGTCCGTGACTCCGACGAGACCGACACCCGGAAGGTGGCAGCGCAGTGAGCGAGTTCGCAGGAAAGGTCGCCGTGATCACCGGCGCCGGATCGGGCATCGGCCGTGCCCTGGCGCTCGAGCTCGCCCGGCGCGGCGCCCGGCTGGCCCTGTCCGACGTCGACACCGCCGGGCTGGACGAGACTGTGCGCCGGGCCCGCGACCTCGGCGCCGAGGTCAAGGCCGATCACCTCGACGTCACGCAGCGCGAGGCGGTGCTCGACTACGCCGACGCCGTCGCCGTCCACTTCGGCCAGGTCAACCAGATCTACAACAACGCCGGCATCGCCTACCACGGCGAGTTCGAACGCTCGGAGTTCAAGGACATCGAGCGGATCATGGACGTCGACTTCTGGGGCGTGGTGAACGGCACCAAGGCGTTCCTGCCCCACGTCGTCGCGTCCGGGGACGGCCACATCGTCAACGTCTCGAGCCTGTTCGGGCTGCTGGCCATCCCCGGTCAGAGCGCCTACAACTCCGCGAAGTTCGCCGTCCGCGGCTTCACCGAGGCGCTGCGCCAGGAGATGCTGGTCGCCCGGCACCCCGTCAAGGTCACCTGCGTGCACCCCGGCGGCATCAAGACGGCGATCGCCCGCAACGCCGCCGTCCCGGCCGGCGACGATCAGGAGTCCTTCGCCCAGTTCTTCGACCGCAAGCTGGCCCGCACCAGCCCGGAGGACGCGGCCCGCACCATCGTCGAGGGCGTGCGCAGGGGCAGGGCCCGGGTACTCATCGGCGCCGACGCGAAGTTCCTCGACGCCTGGGTGCGCGTGGTGGGCCCGTCCTATCAGCGTGTCGTCGCATTCGTCAGTGGCCGCTTCGTGCCGAAGGGCTAGGGTCGCGGTCATGCCCCAGCTCCCCCTGCCCGTCGTGCGGGCCGCGGTGCGGCCGGCCTACCGGCTCGCCCTCAACGCGCGGCTGCCGTACCCCGTCCAGCGCCGGCTGCTCGAGCTCGTCGCGCCGATCCAGACCCTGCCCGAGGGCACGGTGGTGCAGCAGGTCACGCTCGCGGGCCGGCCCGCCGAACGCGTCACCGTCGGCGCCACCGAACGTCCCACCGCGGTCCTGTACCTGCACGGGGGCGGGTACACGGTGGCCTCGCCCGCCACGCACCGGTCCCTGGCCGCGCACCTGGCCGCGGCCTCGGGTTCGGCGGTGTACGTGCTCGACTACCGGCTGGCCCCGGAACACCCCTACCCCGCCGCACTGGACGACGCGGTCGGTGCGTACCTCGAGCTGGTGACCGAGCACGGCGTGACCCCGCAGACCGCCCCGATCGCCGGCGACTCGGCCGGGGGCGGCCTGACGGTCGCGGCGGCGCGCCGGCTGATCGACCGGCACGGGGTGCGGCCCGCCGCCCTGGGGCTGATCGCGCCCTGGGTCGATCCCGCCTCGCGGGACTTCCCCTTCGACCGGGACACGGTCCTCAACGCCGCCTGGATCTCGGCGTCGGCGCGGGCGTATCTCGGCGACCGCGACGCCTCCGACCCCGGCTACGCGCCGCTGCGCGGAGACCTGACCGGCCTGCCGCCGACGCTGATCCACGTCGGCACCGGCGAGATGCTGTACCCGCAGGTCACCGAGTTCGCCCGGAAGCTGCGTGAGGCGGGGGTGGACGTGACGGTCACCGAGCAGCGCGAACTGTGGCACGTGGCCCATCTGCAGGCCGCGCTGGTGGGCGAGGCCGCCGACGCGGTGGCACAGCTCGGCGCCTTCCTGCGCTCACACGTGCTCGGTGAGCCACGCCTGCGCGACGACGGCTGAGTCCTCGCCGCCGCCGATCCGGTCGAGCATCTCGGCCAGGTCGGCGGTGGTCAGCTCCCCCGCGACGAGACTCAGGGCCTCGAGCTGACGTTCCTCGAGGACGTGCTTGCGGAACACCGGGACGACGTTCTGTGCGGTGAACACCGGTGGCTCCGTGCCGGTTCCGGTCTCCGGACCGGATCCGGGCGCGCGGTCCGGCGCATCCTGCAGCGCGACGCCCGTCGCGTCGCGCGCGGCGGCCGAGGCGGTCGTCAGCGCGGCCACGCCCCCGCCGGCCGCGGGCCCCGGCGCGTCGTCGGTTTCGACACGGCCTGGGACGCAGCCTCTTTCGGCCATGTCCCGCAGTCCGTCGTTCTCCTCGAATCCGCCCGTGACCGTCACGGTCAGCTCGCCGCACCGGCCGACGATCCCGGCCAACTCGGTGGTACCGAGCCGGGCAGCGGTGGCGTCGGAGACGAACAGCACCGAACGATCCTGTGCGGCAGCATAGTCCGTGATCGCCATGTCGTCGGGCAGGGATCGGGCGAGCGCCTCGAACACGTCCTCGGCGTCCGTGTCCGTCGCAGCCGGGGCGAAGTACCGCAACAGCCGTCCGGTGTAGTCCGGCACGAGGGTCACCTCGGCCGCGTCCAGCGCCGCGAGGTAGTCGGCGCGGCCGCCGAGCCCGGTGCGCAGTTCGGTCCGGGTCCCGCTACCGGCCAGGGCGCCCGCGTAGATCCGGGCGAGCAGTTCGCTCGCGGCGTCGTCTCCGGCGCCGACGACCACGGTGGCGACGTCCGTCGACTCGTCGACCACCGACGGCCCGCACCCGGTCAGCACCGCGACGGCGACCACCGGCCCGGCCACCGCCCGAATGAATCCCTCGCCCCGCAGTCCCCGGCTCCTCGCGCTCCACACGATGCCCATCCTCGCGCATCCCCGGAAAGCCGAACGCCCCGGTCCGGAACCTGGGTGCGGGCTCCGGCCGGGGCGTGCGGTCGATCGCGTCAGTCGGTGACGCCCTCGGCCCGCGCCGCGGCCGCGACGGCCTCGGCGACGGCGGGCGCCACCCGCGGATCGAGAGGGCTCGGGACGATCTTGTCCACGGCCAACTCGTCACCGACGACCGAGAGGATGGCCTCGGCGGCGGCGAGCTTCATGCCCTCGGTGATGCGCCGGGCGCCCGCGTCGAGCGCGCCCTTGAACACACCGGGGAAGGCCAGCACGTTGTTGATCTGGTTCGGGAAGTCGCTGCGGCCGGTCGCGACGATCGCGGCGTGCTTGGCGGCGACCTCCGGGTGGATCTCCGGATCCGGGTTCGACAGCGCGAACACGATCGCGCCGTCGGCCATCCGAGCGACGATCTCCTCCGGCACCGTGCCGGCCGAGACGCCGATGAACACGTCCGCGCCGTCGAGGGCCTCGATCAGCCCGCCGTGCCGGCCGGCCGGGTTGGTCCGCGCGGCCAGGTCGACCTTGACCTCGTTCAGGTCGGTGCGCTCGGCCGAGACGATGCCCTTCGAGTCCAGCACGGTCACATCGGCCGCGCCGGCGGCGAGCAGGATGTTCGCGACGGCGACGCCGGCGGCACCGGCGCCGGAGATGACGATGCGCAGGCCGGCCAGCTCGCGGCCCTGCACCTTGGCGGCGCCCTTGAGCGCGGCGAGTGCCACGATGGCGGTGCCGTGCTGGTCGTCGTGCATGACCGGGCAGTCCAGCGCCTCGATGACGCGTCGTTCGATCTCGAAGCAGCGCGGGGCGGAGATGTCCTCGAGGTTGACCGCGCCGAAGCTCGGGCGCAGCCGGATCAGCGTCTCGACGATCTCGTCGGGATCCTTGGTGTCGAGCACCAGCGGGATCGAGTTCAGGCCCGCGAACTTCTTGAACAGGGCGGACTTGCCCTCCATCACCGGCAGCGACGCGCGCGGGCCGATGTCACCGAGGCCGAGCACCGCCGAACCGTCGGAGACGACCACCACGAGGCGGTTGGTCCAGGTGTAGCGGTCGGCGAGGGTCTCGTCGGCCGCGATCGCGCGGGAAACCTGCGCGACGCCGGGCGTGTAGGCGATCGACAGATCGCGCTGCGTCTCCAGGGGTGCGGTGAGCTCGACGGACAGCTTGCCGTCGATATGGCTGCTGAAGATTTCCTCGTCGGTCAATTCGACCTTCCGGGGGGTAGGTGCATCAGACACGATTGACACGATGACACTCCTGCTCGAGCCGGAACCACTCGGGTTCCGGTTACTGCGAAGTAGCTGCGCGACGGACATCCGGCGCAGCGCTTCGCCAAGGACATTTCGGTGAAGCTTCCGGGCGCGATCACGGTTACCGCTGTACAACGCTGTACGACTTCCGGAGCGTGATGGCGCCGAGGCGGGTGAGCCCTGGCGACGAGCCCTCTACAGGGTCTGCCATCTTCGTCCGGCTTCGGGGCGGTGGCACCGACGCCGGATTGAGGAAAAGTTTGCCACCTTCACAACCCAACAATCAAATCGGTATTTCTTGCGAATGTCTCACGTTTTTCCCCGCTCACCTGTGAGTTTGGACAGCAGAGCCGGAATGTCGACCCCGCGATCGGAGCCGTTCCGAGACAAAAGCCCGAGATGCCGGCCGGTTACCTACCGGTAACGGACGGCGCGCGAAACGTCAGCCCCACCACTGGGTGAACATCAGGACCGCGCCCGTGAGATAGACCACACCGGCGCCCACGGCGGCGGCGAGCCCGCGCCGGCGGTCCGCGAACACCTGCGCGGCCGACGCGACGACCACCGCGACGACGTGCGCGGACAGCGACGCCGAGCCCGGTCCCGGGAAATCCCGCTTGTCGCCCAGGTACTGCGCCGCCCAGACCACCACCGTCAGGACGATCACCGCGCCGCACACCACGCCGGACAGCGCCCGCAGTCCCCGCACGACGAGCCCGTCCCGCCGCGGCGCCCCGCGACCCGGGCGGGACGGCGCCGCCGTGGGGGCGCCGTAGGGGTCGCGGCCGGAGTCGTCGGCGAAGTAGTCGTCGTACCCGTCGGCGCGGTCGTGACGTCGCGCAGGGCGGCCCCAGGTGGTCATCCCGCAAGCACCTCGATCCCGGTGGCACGGGCCGTCAGGGCCTCGAGCGCCTCGGGGTCCGTCGTGTACCGGCCGAGGGAGACTTTCTTGTTGCCGCCGTGGTAGTCGGACGACCCGGTCACGAACAGGTCGAGCTTCGCCGCCATGTCCCGCATGAGCCTCGCGTCGGCCGGATCGTGGTCCGGATGGTCCGCCTCGAGGCCCCCGAGGCCCAGCTCGGCGAGCTCCTCGATGTGGTCGAGCGCAAGCAGCCGCCCGCGCGAGCGGGCACGGGCATGCGCCACGACGGTGACGCCGCCGGCCGCGGCGACCATGCGCACGGCGTCCGACAGCGGCGTGTCCGCCTTGGTGACGTAGTAGCGGCCCCGCGACGAGAGCAGGTCTGCGAAGGCGGCGTCGATGCTCGGGACGACACCCGCCTCCACCAGCGCACGCGCCAGGTGGGGTCGGCCGGCCACCGGGCCGGCGGCGGTGACGATCCGTTCGGGGTCGACGGGCAGCCCGTCGTCGGCCATCCGCTCGGCCATCGCCCGGATGCGGGCCACCCGCTCCGCCCGCAGGCGCTCCCGCTCGACCGCGAACGCCTCGTCCCGCGGGTCGAACAGGTACGCGAGCAGGTGCACCGCCACGGGCCGGCCGTCCTCGCCGCGCCCGGTGCACGACATCTCCATGCCGCGGATCAGCCGCAGTCCCCCGGGCAGGGCGTCGGCCGCAGCGTCCCAGCCGGCGGTGGTGTCGTGGTCGGTCAGGGCGACGACGTCGAGCCCGGCCTCGGCGGCCGCGCGGACGAGCCCCGCCGGGGTGTCGGTCCCGTCGGAGGCGAGCGAGTGGGCATGCAGGTCGATACGCACCCCACCAGTGTGTCAGGTGCCGTCGCGCAGCCCCGGCGGCCGGCCCGGGGCGGGTTAGCATGACGCAGTGACGGCCCGGACCCGCCCGGTGCGGGCCGGAGCGTGCCGCGCGGAAGGGAACCGATGCCGAACCTGCCCTCGCACTCGTCGCGACGCACCGGCGCCGCGGCGCCCGCCCTGCGGATCCCCGCCGAGCGGGCCGTCGTGGACTGCGCCGTCTACGTCGACGGCATGCGGCTGCCGGGCCGTTACGCCCACGGCGCGGCGCTCGCGGAGGTGCGCCGCCGCGGCGCCGGCTTCGTGTGGCTCGGCCTGCACGAGCCCGACGAACAGCAGATGACGAGCGTGGGCCGCACGTTCGGCCTGCACGAGCTGACGGTCGAGGACGCCGTGCACGCACATCAGCGGCCCAAGCTCGAGCGCTACGACGACGTGACGTTCCTGGTGCTGCGGACCGTGAACTACGTCGAGCACGAGTCGGTGACCACGACCAAGGAGATCGTCGAGACCGGCGAGATCATGCTCTTCTGCGGCCGGGACTTCGTCGTGAGCGTCCGCCACGGCGACCACTCGGCGCTGGCGGACGTGCGGCATCGGCTCGAGGCGGCCCCGGAGCGGCTGGCGCTGGGGCCGTCGTCGGTGCTGCACGCCGTCGCCGACCACGTCGTGGACACGTACCTCGCCGTGGTCGACGCCGTGCAGCCGGACATCGATGACCTCGAGGAACTGGTGTTCACGCCCGACACCCGCATCGCGGTGGAACAGATCTATCTGCTCAAGCGGGAGATCGTGGAGTTGCGGCGGGCGGTGCTCCCCCTCGCGACGCCGCTGCGCCAGCTGACCCGCGGCGCGGGCAATCCGGTGCCCAAGGAGGTCCGGCGCTACTTCCGGGACGTGGCCGACCATCACACCAAGGTGGCCGAGCGCATCGCGGATTACGACGAGACGCTGAGCACTCTCGTCGATGCCGCGATCGCGAAGGTGACGGTGCAGCAGAACACCGACATGCGCCGGATCTCGGCATGGGTGGCGATCGCGGCCGTACCCACGATGATCGCCGGGATCTACGGGATGAACTTCGACAACATGCCCGAACTGCACTGGGAGCACGGATACTTCGTGGTCATCGGGGCCATCGTCGCGATCACCGTCGGCCTGTTCGTCACGTTCCGCCGCAACAAATGGCTCTGATCACCGCGGCCCGGGAGCGCCTCGCGCCGGTCTCCCCCGACGGGCGCACACCCGGCCCGGCGGTGCTCGCGGCGGCACTCGTCCTGATCGCCCTGCAGCTGACGGTGCGCTCGCTGCTCGCCTTCCGCGGGGAGTTCTACTGGGACGACCTGATTCTGGTCGGACGCTCGGGCATGCACCCGCTGTTGTCGTTCGAACTCCTCGGCTACGACCACGACGGCCATCTCATGCCGGGTGGGTTCCTGGTGGCCGGCGTCGTCACGGCCCTCGCGCCGCTGCAGTGGTGGCCCGCAGCGGCGACGCTGGTGGCCGGCCAGGCGCTGGCGTCGCTGGCCGTGCTGCGCGTGCTGTGGTTGCTGCTGGGGCCGCGGCCGGCGCTGCTCGGCCCGCTGCTGTTCTACCTGTTCACCCCTCTGACGCTGCCGTCGTTCGCGTGGTGGGCGGCGGGGCTGAATTCGCTGCCACTGCAGGCGGCCCTGGCGTGGGTGGCCGGCGACGCGATCCGGCTGGTGCGCACCGGCCGGATCCGCTACGCGCTGAGCGGGACGGCGGTCACCGTCGTCGCGCTGCTGTTCTTCGAGAAGTCGGTGCTGGTGCCGGCGGTGGCGTTCGCGACCGTCGCCCTGATGTACCGGCTGGACGGCCGCCGCCGGCCGGTGCGCACCGCGGCGGTGCGCGGGGCGCCGCTGTGGCTCGGCTCGGCGCTCGCCCTCGCCGGGTGGGCAGCCGCCTACCTGTCCCTGGTGGAGTCCCGGTTCGGGGCGCCCACGGCCGACATGGTGCGCGGGCTGACGCACCACGGCGTCTCGTTCGGGGTGCTGCCGACCCTGCTGGGCGGGCCGTGGCGATGGGACCGCTGGAATCCGGGCCCGCCGTGGGCGGATCCGCCGGCCGGGCTGGTCGTGGCGGCCTGGGCGGCGGTGCTCGCCGTCCTGGTGTGGTCGCTGCGGCGGAACCGGCGCACGGGCTGGGTGTGGGCCGCGACGGCCGTCTACGTGGCAGCCTCGACGGCCGCGATGATCAGCACCCGCTTCGGTCCGGACACGACGTACGAACTGGCGCAGACCCTGCGCTACCACACCGACACGGCCGTCGTCGTCGCGATCGCCGCGGCGCTGATCCTGCACGCTCCGTCGCGCGGCGACGCGCCCCCCGCACAACCGGCACGGCGGCTCGTCGCGGCCGGGTGCGCGGTCACCTTCGCGGCGAGCAGCCTGTGGTCGACGGCGACGTTCGCCCGCACCTGGGCCGACAACCCCACCGGCGCGTACCTGGCCGCCGCGAAGTCCGCGCTCACCGCGCGGCCGGACATGCCGATCCTCGATCATCCCGTCTCGGTGTGGGTGCTCCTGCCGGTCACCCACCCCCACAATCTGCTCAGCCGCGTGTTCTCGCCGCTGCCGGGACGCGCCGAGATCGGCGCCGTCACCACCGAACTGCAGGTGCTCGACGACGGCGGACGGCTGGTGCCGGCGGGTCTCGTCCCGGTGCGGCACGTGCTGCCCGGGCCGGTGCCCGACTGCGGGCATCTGCTCACCGCGTCGACGACGACCGTGCTCCCCGCCGACACCGCGCTGGTGGGCGGGGAATGGACGGTGCAGCTGAACTACCGTGCCTCCGCGGACGGCGAGATCGAGGTGGGCTTCCCCGCCGCGCCACGGGTGCGGGTGCCGGTCACCGCGGGACTGGGCACGGTGTACGCGCGGGTCCCGGGCGCGGGCACCGGGCTGCAGGCCCGCTCCGCGTCGGCCGGGCTCGACGTCTGCCTCGCCGGTGGCCCGATCGGGGTCGTCGTGCCCCGCTGACGGCGCGATTCACATGCGGGCCGGGGCGCGGTTCGGGTCCCGCACGTCGATGCCGGCCTCCGACCACGCTTCGCGCAGCGCAGCGCCGCCGCGCAACCGCTTCCACGCGGCCTCGGTGCCGGTCAGCGGTATCACCTCGAAGAACCGCACCGGGTCGGCGGGCTCGGGCAGCACCAGGTCGGGGACGTCGCTCGGCTCGAGCATCACCGCGGTGAAGGTGGCGCCCTGCCACAGCGGCTCCCCCAGGTCGAGCAGGGCGTCGTCGGTGAGGACGACGCCCTCCACCGCGGGCAGGGCGGCGAGCGTCGCGAGCGTGCGGACCAGTCCCGGGAGACTGCCGCTGAGGCCGCGCACGCTGAGGATCAGCTCGGCGCGCGGCCCGCGGGTCGGGTCGGCGACCGTCGCGGTGGGGTCGCCCATCGGGTGCCGCGAACACCCCAGGGTCGCGAACCGCACCAGGTCCGGCTGTTCCACGCGGAAGCGCAGCACCTCGATGGGTTCGAGGCCGAGGAACGTCACGGACGCCGTCTCCGGCTCGCCGCCCCCGAGGCGGGCGCTGAGATGGGCACGGACGGCGGGCAGCACGGCGTCGATCACCCCTGCAATGTAGACCCGAGGCGGGTCCCGCGCCGCCGGTGCGGCCTGCGCCGATCCGGCCGACCGGGGCCCCGTCCGCCGGTACCGTCGTGTAATGGTGCGAGACACCGGCTTCCCCGGCGCCGACGCCGGCGACGACTTCTCCCGGCAGCGGCGGCGCGCCGAGTACGCGCGGCTGATCGCGTGGCTGCGCCGCGAACCCGAGGACGTCAACGCCGTGCTGCCGTTCGACGCCGTGGTGCGGGCCCTCGGCCGGGTCGGGGAACGGCGCCTGGGCCTGCAGAGCATCGACGTGGCCTCGATCGTCGGCAGCGTGGACCGCACCGAGGACTTCGACCGGCGGTTCCGGCCCACGTCGGCGCGGCTGCGCCAGCGGTGGGAGAAGCTGGCCACGGCCCGCCGCCGGGGCGAGGCGGTGCCGCCGATCACGGTGTACCGCATCGGGACGATGCATTTCGTGGTGGACGGGCACCACCGCGTCTCCATCGCCTACGCCCGCGGTGACGCGACCATCGACGCCTACGTGACCGAGATCGTCACCCGGATCTCGCCGGAGGGCGTGACCCAGCACTCGGACCTGATGCGCAAGGACCATTACCGGATGTTCCTCAGCCGGGTGCCGCTCACCGGCAGCCGGCGTGATGCGGTGACCGTCCGGGACCCGTGGGACTACGCGGAACTGGCCGAGTGCATCGAGGCGTGGGGCTTCAGGCTCATGCAGGAGCGCGGCGAGTTCCTCACCCGCGACGTGGTGGCGCAGCGGTGGTTCGACGAGGAGTTCGTACCGGTGGTCGACATGGTGCGGGCGGCGGGGATGCTGCGCACCCGCACCGACGCCGAGGCGTATCTGTGGCTGGCCGGCGAACGGTACCGGCTGGTGCGGCGGCACGTGTGGAACGAGGAGATCATCGAGCGGCTGCGGCGGCGGGCCCCGCGGTGAGCGCACGCCCACCGGTTTGGTCCCGGGGCGCCGGAGGTATCCCCGGTCAGCCACCGAGGGCGCCCACCGAACGCCCGGGTGCCTCGGGCCGGTCGAGAAGCGTGCCGGCGCCGGTCCGCGCTGGGGTTGGGGACTCCATGCGCTCCGTACCCTGGTCGGGAGGACCGGGCCCACGACAGGAGGACACGCTTGACGGCGACCGTGCAGGACGCAGCCGACACGACCGGACCGCGTGACATCCGGGCCGAGCTACGGGCGGCCGCGCGCCGCGTGTTCGGCTGGGAGGAACTGCGTCCCGGCCAGCTCGACGCGATGGAACCGCTGGTGCGGGGCCGGGACGTGCTCGCGGTGATGGCCACCGGATCGGGCAAGTCGGCGATCTACCAGGTGCCGGCGTTGCTGATCGAGGGCACGACCCTGGTGATCTCCCCGCTCATCGCGCTGCAGAACGATCAGATCGCAGGTCTCGACGCCACCTCGGCGCCGGACGCGGTCGCGATCAATTCCCGGCAGCGGGCCTCGGAGACCGCGGCCGCGTGGGAGACGATCCGGGAGCGCACCGTGGAGTACATCTTCCTGGCGCCGGAGCAGCTCGCCAACGACGAGGTGGTGGCCCGTCTCGCCGACGCGCACGTTTCCCTCGTGGTGGTCGACGAGGCGCACTGTGTGTCCGCGTGGGGCCACGACTTCCGGCCCGACTACCTGCGCCTGGCCGACGCGCTCGACCGGCTCGGCCGGCCGCCGGTGGCGGCGCTCACGGCCACCGCGTCGCCGCCGGTGCGGCAGGAGATCGTCGAGGAGCTGCGCCTGCGCGACCCGGTGGTGATCGCCAGCGGATTCGATCGGCCCAACATCGATCTGGCCGTCGAGCGGTACACGACCGACGCCGAGAAACGCCGGGCGGTGATCGAGACGGTCGCCGGACTCGAGACGCCCGGGCTGCTGTACACCGCGACGCGCAAGGACGCCGAGTTCTATGCGGCCGAACTGGCCGAACGGGGGCAGCGGGCGGCCGCGTACCACGCCGGCCTGCCGTCGGCCACGCGCGAGCGGGTACACCACGGGTTCCTCGACGGCCAGTACGAGGTGGTGGTGGCGACCTCCGCGTTCGGCATGGGCATCGACAAGCCCGACGTGCGGTTCGTCGCGCACGCCTCCGCGCCGGATTCCGTGGACAGCTACTACCAGCAGATCGGCCGGGCCGGGCGCGACGGGCTCGAGGCGAAGGCGCTGCTGTTCTACCGGCCCGAGGACCTCTCGCTCGCGAAGTTCTTCACGACCCACCGCCCGGACGAGGAACTGCTCGGCCGGGCGTTCACCGCACTGCGGCGCGCGAAAGCTCCGACGCGACTGAAAGACCTACGCGCCGAACTGGATACCCGCGGCCGGACCCTGACCAACGCGGTCAACCTGCTCGAACGGGCCGGGGTGGTCTCCTCGGGACGCAAAGGGTTCACCGCACGCACCGTCGAGGTGGAGATCGCCGTCCGGCGCGCGGCGGAGGTGGCAGCGGTGGGCGAACGGATGGACCGCTCCCGCGTGGAGATGATGCGCGGCTACGCCGAAACCCGCGGCTGCCGAAGGCAGTTCCTGCTCGGGTACTTCGGCGAGTCGCTGATCGAACCGTGCGGCCACTGCGACTGCTGCCGCGAGGGGATCCCCGAGAGCCGGCCCGAGCCGGCGAATCATGTTCGTCACGAATCGATTCCGCTACACACCCGGGTCGTGCACGCGCAGTGGGGCGCCGGCGAGGTGATGAGCGCGGAGACGGACCGGATCACCGTGCTGTTCGACGGATACGGCTACCGCACCCTCTCGCTCGAGGCGGTCGAGGAGCACGACCTGCTGCGCCCCGAGAACTCGGAGCCCGAGCCGGAGCCCGACATCGCCTGACGTCCCCAGGCGGGCCGGGCGGATGCGCCCGGTGGATCCGCCCGCGACTTCGGAATCCGCCCACGCCGCAGCACGGGCGGATTCCGAACCGGCGCGTGGATCCTGCACGGCCCGTCCTGCCCGAGACGGCACAGGGGGCGACGGGCCGCGGCGCTCACCCGACGCTCTGCTGCGCCTTCGCGTAGGCGAACTGCAGGAAGTCCGCGCCGGCCAGGGCCGCGAACAGCCCGGCGACGAGCCGCGTCGGGCGCGGCGCGAAGACCATCCCGATCGTGAAGAAGGTCGCCACCCACACGTCGAAGCAGAACGGGCAGGTGAGCAGCTCCCCGAGGCTGTGCCGCAGGGTGTTCGTTCCGCGCACCTCCTCCGTCACCTCGGCGGGGCCGCCCCGTCCCGTGTACCGGGTGAAGGGCGCCCGCAGGGGGCTGGTCACCGCGTCCTTCGTGACCGTCCGCGACAGCTTGTGCGTGCCCAGGGCGAGCACGATCAGGTCCTCGCCGCTCAACCGGTCGGGCAGCCGCCGGCCGGTCACCAGCGCGCCGATCACGGCGACGGTGACGAGCGTGCTGTACCCGGCAAGGACCGTCGCGTACCCCCGCATCGGGAGGTCCTCACCCGCCGTGTATTCGCGGGCGTGCCTGCGGGCGGTCTCCGCGAGGTCGAGGGACGTGTCGGTCTGATTGCTCATCTGCTGCTCCTGCGGGTAGTTCGGTCCGCCCGCCGGATACCCCGTCCGCGGGCGGGCCACGCCTGCCGCCGCGCGCCTACTGTTCGACGAACCGCACCTCGTGCACTTCGGCGGTCGCAGCAGCGAATCTCGTCAGCCGCAGACCTTCCGTCTCGACCGCCGCGCGCCGGGTGGCCGTCAGTCGCTGCCACGGGGTCACCTCGAGCACGGCCGAATTCTTCGTGACGATGAAGTTCGCGGCCCCGGCGACGGTCCCGTCGACGAGGAAGGTCGAGCGCACGATGCCGTTCTGCGTCATGATCCGGCGACGGTGCTCGTCGGGCACGATCCGGGTCCGGTCGGCGTGCGAGAGCAGCACGTTGTCGTAGGGCGCAAGGATCCGCACCGGCGCCGGCGTCGCCGGTTCGGGTCGCGGGGCGTCGGGCAGGTCGAACACCTCGACACCGTTCTCGTCACGGAACACCTCGAGCGACGGACGCAACCGCTCGAAGACCTCACCGAGCCGTGTCAGCCCCGACCAGGTCTGCGCGTCGCGCACGCTCGCCGGCCCGAACGCGGCGAGGTATCGCCGGAGGACGACGGCCGGGTCCGCCCGTGCCGGGCCGCGACCGATCCACTCGTCGAGCGGCGTGAGTCTCGGCTGCCCGGAGCGCCCCCACAGCCCCCGCGGCGGCACCTGCACCAGCGGAAGCAGATTCCGCAGCCCGTAGGCGAGCGCGGCCGGGTCGCGGCCGGGGAACCGCTCGGCGAGCAGCGGGCGCAGCTCCTGCAGGCTGCGCGGGCCGTCGCGGAACAGGCCGCGGCCCACGGCGGCGAGCTCGCGCAGATCCAGCCCCGCCAGACCGGCCGCATACTGGGTGTTGGTGGTCAGGTCCCGGTCCAGCAGCGGCTGGATCCAGTCCCGCAGGGCCACCGCGTCGGCCGCCGAGACGGCGAACACCGTGCCGCGCATGAGCACGATGCGCACCACGTCGCGTGATTCGAGGAGGTCGGCCAGGGCCGTCGGCCGGAACCGCCGCAACCGCGCCCACAGCGCGAAGTAGGGCGGGCTCGGCGCCTGGGCCTGCAAGCCCAGCAGATGCTCGACCAGCTCGATCGCGGGCAGGTCGCCGCGCCGCAGCAGGTGCTGCCGGGCGGGGGTGGCGCGGCCGAGCGCGCGGGCGGTGAGGGTGCGCGGCGTCACGGGGACACCCTGCCACGGCGGTCCGACGGCGGCCCGGGTTTCGCATGTGCCTGGACGGCGAGACCGAGCGTCCGGTAGATGTTTAGTTGAATTTAGTTTCATGTTGCAGCGTCGAGGAGAGCCGATGTCCGATCCGAGAGGTGCGCGGCTGCTGGTTCCCGTGCTGTGCTTCATCATCACCACGATCGCCGTGATGCAGACGTCCGTGGTGCCGATCGTCGGCACCATCCGCGACCAGCTGGGCGTGAGCACGACCGCCGCCGGCTGGGTGCTGACCGCGAACCTGCTCGCCGCCGCCGTCACCACGCCGCTGCTGGGCCGGCTGGCCGACCTGCGCGGCAAACGCCCGGTTCTGCTCACCGTCCTCGCCGTAGTGCTCGTCGGCTCGCTGCTGTGCGCCGCCACGGACTCGTTCGCGCTTCTGCTTCTCGGCCGGGTACTGCAGGGCGTGTCGTTCGCGTTGTTCCCCGTCGGCATCGCCGTGCTGCGCGCCGAACTGCCGCCGCAGCGGCTGATCGGCGCGATGGGCCTGTTCTCGGGCACGCTCGGCGTGGGTGGTGCGATCGGCATGGTGCTCACCGGCCTGATGGTCTCGGGCGGCGACTACCGCCGGGTGTTCTGGCTGGTGGCGGCGTTCAACGTCGTCGCGTTGCTGAGCGCCTTCCTCGTCGTGCCGAAGCGGCGGCGGGCCGAGGGAGGCCGGATCGACTGGCTCGGCGCGGCGCTGCTCGCCGTCGGCCTGGCGCTGGTGCTGCTCGCCCTGTCCGAGGGCGGAACGTGGGGGTGGGCGGCGCCGCCCACCGTCGCGAGCGCCGCCCTCGGCCTGGCCGTGCTCACCGGGTGGTTCCTCTTCGAACGGCACGTCGACGAGCCGCTCGTGCCGCCGCGGATGCTCACCCACCGGCCGGTGTTCGTGGTGCACGGCGCCGCGTTCCTCGTCGGCATGGCCATGTTCGTCAGCTTCCTCGCCACCGCATACTTCGTGCAGACCCCGCCCGCCGTCGCCGGATACGGGTTCGGCGCCACCGTGCTCGAGGCGACCGCGGTGTACATGCTCCCGGGCGCGCTCGTCGGTGTGGTCGCCGCGGCACTGGCGGGCCGGCTCATCCACCGGTTCGACGCCCGCTGGGTGCTGATCGGAGCGTGCGTTCTCGGGATCGCCGGCTTCGCCCTGGTGGCGGTCGTGCACGACCGGAGCTGGCAGCTGATCGTCTCCGGCATCCTCGTCACCACCTTCGTCAGTCTCGCCTATGCGGCGCTGCCGGCGCTCCTCGTCGCCGAGGTGCGCCCCGATCAGACCGGGGTCGCGAACAGCATCAATTCCATCGCCCGCACGGCGGGCAGCTCGCTCAGCAGCGCGGTGGTGACGACATTGCTGGCCACGCTGACCGTCGCCGGCACCGGCGGCGTCGTCCGCGAGAGCGCGTTCGTCGCGGCGTTCGCGCTGGGCGCCGCGGCCGCGGCCGCCGCCGCGGTGCTCGTTCTCGTCGGCGGGCAACCGGCGACGCGTCCGCTCAGCGACCGCGAGGAGGACGAGGTGGAGGCGACGGCCCTCGCCGCCGAATGGGGATCGGTGTCCGGTCTCGCCGCCACGCCCGTCGTCGCGGACGAACAGGCCGAGGCCGCCGCGGCGCGTCGGGGCTGATCGGGCGACGTCAGTCCTGCTCCCGCAGCGCGCGCACCGCCTCCTCCGCCTGCCGCGCCGCGTCCTCGGCCTTCGCGGCGTCCTCGTCGGCCGACCGGGCGGTGCGTCGCGCGAACTCGCGCCGCTGCTCCACCCGGCTCAGCTCCTCGCGCAACCGCGCGACGTGCCCGTCGAGTGCCTCGACCGCCGCGCGTGCCCGCGCCGCCACCGACTGCGCCTCGTCGGCGGTGTTCCGCGCCGCCTCCGCCTCGGCGACGGCGGTCTCCAGGGCGGCGGCGCGCCGGGTGCGCTCGGCCTCGTCCGCCTCGGTGTCCGTCCGTCCCGGCGGGGGCGGGACGACCGACAGCCCCACCGGGCCGAAGCCGCTGTAGTCCAGGGGCGCCTCGAGCCGGCCTCCGCGCACCTGCTCGGCCAGATCGGCGTCGGCGAGGGCGGCGTGCAGGGTCTGGCCGACCTCGCGCAGGGCCGCCTCCGACGCCCGCCGGCCATGCTCGGCGGCGAGGCGGGCCGCGGTCTTCTCGAGCGCACCGATCACCCGCCGTCGCTGCGTGGACAGCCGCCGCAGCTCGGACCCGGAGAGCTGGCGCTGCGCGGAGCGCAGGGCGTCGCCGAGCCCGAGCAGGGCCGTGACCTCCTCGGACTTCTCGCGGACGAGCATGTTCACCAGCCAGGCCGACACGGTCGGCTTGCGCAACCGGCCGACGGCCGCCGCGAGCTCGCGGTCTCCGGCCTCACGGGCGCGGGCGACGTGCTCGCTGCGGGCCGCGGTGAACTCGCCCGGATCGAGCCCGTACAGCTCGTCGGCGATGTCGTCGAGGTCCACCGGCCTACTATGCACCGCTCGGTCAGAGGGTGATGTTCTCCCCCGTCGCCTGGTCGAAGAGGGCGATCTTCGCCGGATCGAACCACAGCTGGACGGGCCGGCCCTTCGCGACGCCGGACTCGGCGGGCAGCCGCGCGACCATCGACCCGCCGGCGAGGTCGGCGACGCCGACGTCGGCCGCCAGGTCGTCGAGGTCGCTCGAATGCAGGTCCGGGGACTCGACGGTGAAGTACGCGTACTTGTCCGACCCCATCGATTCGAGCACGTCGACGTCCACGGTGAAGGTCGTACCCTGCTCCCGCTGGGCCGGGTCCAGGAGCGTGGCGTCCTCGAAGTGTTCGGGCCGGACGCCGACGACGACGTCACGTCCCGGATTGTGCTTCTGCACGGCCGCCCACCGCTCGGCCGGCAGGGTGAAGTCGCCGATCACGGTGCGCACGCCGTTCGACTCGAGCTGGCCGGCCAGGAAGTTCATCGACGGAGAGCCGATGAATCCGGCCACGAACAGGTTTCTCGGCCGGTCGTAGAGCTCCTGGGGCGCGCCGATCTGCTGCACCAGCCCGCCGCGGAGGACGACCACCCGGTCGCCGAGGGTCATCGCCTCGGTCTGATCGTGGGTGACGTACACCGTGGTGGTGCCCAGCCGTTTCTGGAGGCGGGCGATCTCGGTGCGCATCTGCACCCGCAGCTTGGCATCGAGGTTGGACAGCGGCTCGTCCATGAGGAACGCCTTGGGGTTGCGCACGATCGCGCGGCCCATCGCCACCCGCTGACGCTGCCCGCCGGACAGATTCGACGGTTTGCGGTCGAGATGGTCCGTCAGGTCGAGGATCTTGGCGGCCTCGGTGACCTTCCGCTCGATCTCGTCCTTGGGCATCTTGGCGAGGGTGAGCGGGAAGGCGATGTTCTCCCGCACCGTCATGTGCGGGTACAACGCGTACGACTGGAACACCATCGCGATGTCCCGGTCCTTGGGCGCCTTCTCGTTGACCCGCTCGCCGCCGATGCGCAACTCGCCGGAGGAGATGTCCTCGAGCCCGGCGATCATGTTCAGCGTCGTCGACTTCCCGCAGCCCGAGGGACCGACCAGGATGATGAACTCGCCGTCGGCGATCGTCACGTCCACGTCGCTGACCGCCTTCGCCCCGTCGGGGTAGAGCTTGGTCACCTTGTCCAGCACGATTTCAGCCATCTGGGTCATCCCTTCACTGCGCCGGACGTCAGGCCGGCCACGATGCGACGTTGGAAGATCAGCACGAACACGATGATCGGGATGGTGATGACCACCGCGGCCGCCGCGATCGAGCCGGTGGGCTCCTCGAACTGCGAGGCCCCGGTGAAGTTGGCGATCGCCGCGGGCGCGGTGATGGACCGCTCGGTGGAGGTCAGCGAGATCGCGAACAACAGGTCGTTCCAGCAGAAGATGAACACCAGGATCGCGGCGGTGACGATGCCCGGCGCCGCCAGCGGCGCCACCACCTTCCGGAACGCCTGCCCGGGCGTGGCGCCGTCCATCTTGGCGGCCTTCTCGAGCTCCCACGGGATCTCCTTGAAGAACGCCGAGAGCGTGTAGATCGCCAGGGGCAGGGAGAAGGTGATGTACGGGATGATCAGGCCGGCCCACGTGTCGAACAGCCCGAGTTTGCGGATGATGTCGAAGAGCGGGCTGACGAGGGAGATCTGCGGGAACATCGCGATCAGCAGCGCCACGCCGACGAGGATCTTCTTGCCCGGGAAGTCGAGCCGCGCGATGGCGTAGGCCGCCATGGTACCGATGACCACGGCGACCACCGTCGCGATCAGCCCGATACCGATGGAATTGATCAGGGCGCTGGTGAACGCGTCGGTGCGGAAGATCCCGCGGTAGTTGTCGAGCGTCCACTCCCGGGGAATGAACCGGCCGTCCTTGATGGTGCCGGCCGGCTTGAACGACAGGCTGGCGATCCACACGACGGGGATCAGCGCGTACAGCAGGACGAGCAGGTTCACCACCGACCAGCTCAGCTTGCGGCGCGGGGTCTCGGTCGTCGTCATGTCACCGTTTCCCTTCCGGATCGGAGCCCGGTGCGGACGCCCCGAACAGCTTGATGAACACGAACGCGATGATGGCCACGCACAGGAAGATCAGGACGCTGATCGCCGACCCGATCCCGAGGTTGAACGCCTTGAACAGGTTGTCGTATCCGAGGATCGACACCGAGCCCGTGCCGTTGGATCCGCGCGTGAGGACGTAGATGTTGTCGAAGATGCGGAAGGCGTCGAGGGTGCGGAACAGCAGGGCCACCAGGATCGCCGGCTTCATCAGCGGCACGATGATCCTGGTCAGCCGCGTCCATGCGCCGGCGCCGTCGACCTGGGCGGCGCGCAGCAGGTCGTCCGGGACGAGGGCCAGCCCGGCGAGCAGCAGCAGCGCCATGAACGGGGTGGTCTTCCACACCTCGGCGAGCACGATGATCGCCAGCGACGGAAGCTGCTGCGTCAGTGGGGCACTGCCCTCGGGCAGGAGGTTCGCGAGGTAACCGGTGCCCGGCGTCCACGCGTAGTACCAGCTGTAGGCCGCGGCGACGGTGACGATGCCGTACGGGATCAGCACCACGGTGCGGACGGTGCCCTTGCCGACGATGGTGCGGTGCATGATCAGCGCCAGTGTCAGGCCGAGGACGAACTCGATCGCCACCGACACGACGGTGATCCCGGCGGTCACGGCGAACGCCTGCCACCAGAACGCGTCGGTGAGGACCGAGACGTAGTTGGCCAGTCCGACGAACTCGCGTTCGTCGGGGAACCGCAGGTCGTACCGTTGCAGGCTCAGCCAGACCGCGTACCCCACCGGGTAGGCCGTGACGGCGAGCATCAGCAGCGCCGCGGGTGCGACGAGCCACAGCCCGAGCCGGCGTTCGGCCTTCTTCCCTTCGGAGAGAAGGGCTTTCTCGCGCCGGGACGGTGCGGTCCGGGCGCCCTCGGCCGGCGGGACGGGTCTGGTTGCGGGCGTGGTGGTCACGGGATCAGCCCTTCCGAATTGACCGCCTTGCGAACCTGTTCCGCGAGTTCGTCGACCGTGCGCGGCGGATCGATCCGGTCGACCGGGTTGAGCGTGGCGGTGATGAGCGTCGAAATGCTCTGGTAGGCGGGCGAGACCGGGCGCACCGCCGCGTTCTCGAGGCTCTCGCGCACCTCCCGCCAGACGGGGTACGCCTGCTGGAACTCCGGGTCGTCGTAGAGCGAGGCGAGGGTGGGCGGAACGCCGCCGTCGACGGCGTTGTTGCGCTGGTTCTCCTCGTTGCGCAGGCACTGCATCGCCTCGAACGCCAGGTCGGGGTTGCGGCTGGTGCGCGCGACGGCGATGTTGAACCCGCCGATGGTGACCCGTGCGGGCGTGCCGGCGATCACCGCCGGGTACGGCGCGGGGAGGAAGTTCTGCTCGCCGTTCACCGTCAGCACCGTGTTTCCGGTGTTCTCGGCGGTCACGTTGCCGTTGTCGTCGATGGAGGGCAGGAAGCCCTTCTCGGCGTTCTCGAGGATGCCGGGGTAGACGAACGGCCAGTTCACCTGGAAGGCGGCCTTGCCGCTCTCCATGCCCAGGCGGGCGGCGGCCTCGTCGGACTGGTTCAGCGACGGGTCCGCACCGGGCGCCGTCGCCACGCGCTTCATGATGTCGAGGGCTGTCACGGCGGCGTCACCGTCGGCCACGGTGACGGTGGTGCCGTCCTCGGCGACGACGGATCCGCCCGCGCTGGCGAGCAGGGTGTTGAACCACACCATCAGGCCCTCGTACTGGCGGGCCTGTACCCCGATCCAGCTGGGCCGGCCCTCGTCCGCGAGCCCGCTCGCGATGTCGATCATCTCGTCCCACGTCTGCGGCGGGCGGCCGCCGGGCATCAGGTCCTTGCGGTACCAGAGCAACTGGGTGTTCGTGTTCAGCGGAGCCGCGTACAGGGTGTCCTGCCACGTCGCCGAGGCCAGCGGCCCGGCGAGGGTGCCCTCGGACACCGAGGCCGCGACGTCCGGCGGCAGCGGCAGCGCCCATCCCGCCTCGGCGAACTCGGCCGTCCACACAACGTCGAGGGTCATCAGGTCCAGCGTGTCGTCCTCGCCGGTGAGCCGCCGCGCGAGCTGCAGCCGCTGGTCGTCGGCGCCCTTCGGCAGGGTGCGCTGCTCGATCGTGTACCTGCCGCCGGCGGCGGCCGTGCAGTTCGCCGCCGCGGCGGCGTACTGCTCCGCACCGTCGGCGGCGGTGTAGAAACTCAGTACCGTCCCGCTCGACTCGCTGCCGCACGCCGCGACCGACGACAGCGCGAGCACCGCCGCGGCACCCACCAGTCCGACCCTCACCGCCCGTCTCCGCACCGCAGCCTCCGCCCGTCGTCCAGCGCGACGGTGACTTCCGTCACACTTGGTGCGAACGTAACGCACCGGGCGCCGGCGCGCGACCCAACTGCCGCCCGGAGCGGAACTGTGATCGAACGGTTTACAACGCGAGCTTGGCGAGCAGGTCCCGGGCCCGTTCGGCGTTGCGCGGCGCGCACAGCACGTCGTAACGGCCGGCCACCAGCTGCATCGTCGACGAGAAGTCACGCTGGCCGCGCGTCGCGGCGTACGGGATCGTCGTGGAGATCAGGCCGAAGACGATGCCGCCGACCATGCCGACGAGCAGGGGGCCGAGGAAGTCGGTCGAGAAGATCCCGAGCAGCAGGCCGAAGAACAGACCGAGCCAGGCGCCGGAGGCGATGCCGCCCCCGATCACCTTCGCCCACGTCAACCGGCCGGTGACCCGCTCGACCTGCATGAGGTCGACGCCCACGATGGTGACGTCCTCGACCGGGAAGGACTGGTCCGAGAGGTGGTCGACAGCCCGCTGCGCCTCGGCGTAGGTGGTGTACGAACCGACCGGCCAGCCGCTCGGCGGAGTCGGCAGGCCCGGCGTGGCGCGTCCCGGCTGTCCGAGGGGGTTGGTCATCTTCGGCTCCTTCTCGTGACTGCGCGCCCCGATCCGGCGCACCTGTCCATTCTGCCCGTGTGCGCCTTCGGCGCCGGTGCGTCCTTTGGGTTGTTTCCGCCGCCCGAAGGACGCACCGGCGGCGCAGCCGCCTACTGCGGCGGCTCGAACTTCGTGGTGCGGGTCATCCCGGCCGCCCGGCCCTTCGCGGAGATCACCAGCGCCATCTTGCGGCTGGCCTCGTCGATCATCTCGTCCCCGAGCATCGCGGCGCCGCGCGCGCCGCCGGCCGCGGAGGTGTGCCACTCGTAGGCGTCGAGGATCATCTCGGCCTTGTCGTAGTCCTCCTGCCGCGGGCTGAAGACCTCGTTCGCGGCGTCGATCTGGCTGGGGTGCAGCACCCACTTGCCGTCGAAGCCGAGGGCAGCGGTCCGCTGCGCCGAGCGCCGGAACGCCTCGACGTCGCGGATCTGCAGGTACGGCCCGTCGATCGCCTGCAGGCCGTGGGCCCGGGCCGCCATGAGGATGGTCATGAGGATGTGGTGGTAGGCGTCGCCGCGGTCGTAGCCGTCGGGCTGCTCACCGACGACGAGGGTGCGCATGTTGATGCTCGCCATGAAGTCGGCCGGGCCGAACACCAGGGTCCGGACGCGCGGGCTCGCCGTGGCGATGGCGTTGATGTTGGTCAACCCGAGTGCGTCCTCGATCTGCGGTTCGATGCCGATGCGGCCCACCTCGAGGCCGTGGGCCTTCTCCACCTGGGTCAGCAGCAGATCGAGCGCCTGCACGTGGCTCGCGTCGGGGACCTTCGGCAGCAGGATCGCGTCGAGGTGCGCGCCGGCGCCGCCCACCACGGTGGCGACGTCGAGGTAGGTGGCGTCGGTCGTCCAGTCGTTGACCCGCACCACCTTCAGCTGCTCGCCCCATCCGTCCTCGTTGAGGGCCTCGACGATCGTCGTGCGGGCCTGCTCCTTCGCCAGCGGGGAGACGGCGTCCTCGAGGTCGAGGAACACCTCGTCGGCGGCGAGGCCCTTGGCCTTGTCGATCATCTTGCGGCTGCTGCCGGGAACGGCGAGCACGGACCTTCGGGGCCTGAAGTCGAACGACATGGGCTGGGCAGACCTCCGTGTTCCGAAATCGACGACCGCACGTTCTAGCCTGACCATCATGGCAGCAGTGAGCAAGGTATTCGCGGCGAGGCTCGCCGGTCTGGTGGTCCTCGGGCCCGACGGCGAGTCGATCGGCCGGGTGCGCGATGTCGTGCTCACCATCCGGATCGGCCGGCAGCAGCCCCGGGTGCTCGGCCTGGTCGTCGAACTGCCAACGCGCAAGCGAATATTCGTGCCGATGCTGCGGGTGACGGCGATCGAGCCGGGCGCCGTCACCCTGAACACCGGCAACGTGAGCCTGCGCCGGTTCACGCAGCGGCCGACCGAGGTGCTGGCGCTCGCGCAGGTGCTCGATTCGAAGGTCCGGGTCGACGATCCCGAGCTGGGCGAGCTCGCGGGCGTGGACGTGGTCGTCGTCGACCTCGGCATCGAACTGACCCGCACCCGGGACTGGCTGGTCTCGCGGGTGGCCGTGCGCGCGCACCGCGGCCGGCTGGGCCGGAGGTCCGCGATCCACGTCGTGGACTGGCAGCACGTGCACGGTCTGACCTACACCAACCTCGGGATGCCCGGCCAGGGCGTCTCGCAGCTGCTGCTGCAGTTCGAGGACATGCGCGCCGCCGACGTCGCGAACGCGCTCCGCGAGCTGCCGGAAAAGCGCCGGCACGAGGTGGCGGTCGCGCTGGACGACGAGCGGCTCGCCGACGTCGTGCAGGAGCTGCCCACCGACGACCAGACCGATCTGCTGATGCACCTCGAGGTGGAACGCGCCGCGGACCTGCTCGAGGCGATGGATCCCGACGACGCCGCGGATCTGCTCGGTGAGCTGCCCGACTCGGAGGCCGAGTCGCTGCTCCGCCTGATGGATCCGGAGGATTCGGAGCCGGTGCGGCGGTTGCTCGAGCACTCCCCCGACACCGCCGGCGGCCTGATGACCCCCGAGCCGGTGGTGCTCACCCCGGCGACGACGGTGGCCGAGGCGCTGGCCCGGGTCCGCGACCCGGACCTCACGCCGGCGCTCGCGTCGATGGTGTTCGTGGTGCGGCCGCCCACCGCGACCCCGACGGGCAAGTATCTGGGCTGCGTGCACCTGCAGCAGCTGCTCCGGGAGCCGCCGGCCGGCCTGGTGGGCGGGATCGTCGACAACGACCTGCCGCGACTGGACCCGGACGACTCGCTCACCGCGGTCACCCGGTACTTCGCGACGTACAACCTGGTGTGCGGGCCCGTGCTGGACGACGAGGGGCACCTGCTCGGTGCCGTGACGGTCGACGACGTGCTCGACCACCTGCTGCCCGAGGACTGGCGCGAGGAGGAGGCCGACGATGAGTGACCGTTCCGCCGTGGCCCGGCAGCGCCTCGACACCCCCCGCACCGGCCGCTTCCGGGTCAACTTCGACGTCGAGGCCGTCGGGCGCGTCAGCGAGTCGATCGCCCGGTTCCTCGGCACCGGACGCTATCTGGCCATCCAGACCGTCGTGGTGATCGTGTGGATCCTGCTCAACGTCTTCGCCGTCGCGCTGCAGTGGGACCCGTACCCGTTCATCCTGCTGAACCTCGCGTTCTCCACGCAGGCCGCGTACGCCGCGCCGCTGATCCTGCTCGCCCAGAACCGGCAGGAGAACCGGGACCGGGTCTCCCTCGAGGTGGACCGGGCCCGCGCCGCCCAGACCAAGGCGGACACCGAGTTCCTCGCGCGTGAGCTGGCGGCGCTGCGGCTGGCCGTCGGCGAGGTGGCCACCCGCGACTATCTGCGCCGCGAACTCGACGATCTGCGCGCACTGCTGATCGAGCCGGAAGAGGAGGACACGGCAACGACGACGGCCGGAAAACCGCGCCCTCCCCGCCGCTGAGACGTGACTCGCTGTAACGTTCATCACAGCCGGTCGATGGTGTCGGTGGGGTAACGGTCCGCGACGAGTAGGTCTGTGGGGTGATGGCGTGCGCTGGCAGGGTCTGATCGCGGTGCCGGTGGTGCTCGGCGCGGGGTTCGCGGCGGTCGCGTCGTCGCCGGCGACGGTGGCCGCGACGGAGAACACGGAGCCGGTCGCCGTGACGGCGGCGGACGGCAGCACCGGGATCGGGGTGCTGCCGGCGGATCCGGCGTCGCCGCGGCCCGTGCGCGGAGCCGCGGGCACGGCTCCCGATCCCGCCGCGGACCTACCGCCCGCGGTCACGGTCGCTCCCGGACAGCCGTCTCCCGTGATGGCCGGTGAGGGCCCCCTGGCGATCCCCGAACTGGTGCTCTACGCGTACCGGGCGGCCGAGATGCAGCTCGCGATCAGCGAGCCCGGGTGCGCGCTGCCGTGGCATCTGCTCGCGGCGATCGGACGGATCACCTCGCAGCACGCCGATTCGGGACGCACCGACGTGCTCGGCACCCTCACCACCGCGCGCGTGGCCCCCGGGACCGGCAGGCTCGGGCCGATGCAGCTGCCCCCGGCGGTGTGGTCGCAGTTCTCGGCGGACGGCAATGCGGATGGCGCCGCCGACCCGCAGAACGTCTTCGACGCCACCCTGGCGGCCGGCACCTGGCTGTGCTCGGACGACGCTCGCCTCGCCGAGCCCGACGCCCGCGCCCGGGCAGCGGCCCGGTTCGACCCGTCGCCCGAGTTCGTCTCCAACGTGCAGGCCTGGTCGGCCGCCTACGAGAAGGGCGCCGCGGTCTCGCCGGGGATCGTCGTGCCACCCCCGATGCCGTCGGCCACGCCGGCCGTTCCGGCCTTGCCGAACACCGTCGACGTCGCCGAGACCGTCCCGGCTCCCGTCGCCGGGACCACCGGTGCGCCCCCACCGGGGCCGGTCCCGGCGCCCGCGGTCGAGCCGGACCCCGCCCCCGCGCCGGTCGTCGGGACGCCGCCGCCCGCGCCCGTGCTGCCGCCGCTGCCGTGTCTCGTCCCGGCGCTGTGCCCGGCGCCGCCCGTGCCCTGATCCGGTCACGACTCGATCTCCCGGTAACCCCTCCCTGCCACCGTATGCCCAGCTCAGCGCGTTACATCACGGTAGGGTAACGGAAACGCATCACTTCATGTATGGTCGATACCGCCATGTAACGAAAGCGTCTCGGGGTAGGCGCCCAGGAGGTATCGAGTGGGCCGGCACAGAAAGCCTTCGGAGTCCAAGCTTCGCCGCAATTCGGTCATCGCCCTCACCGGACTGGTTCCGGTCGGCGTGGTCGCCGCCGCCACCAGCGCCGGTGCGAGCCCGAAGACCCTGTTCGGCGTCCAGGACACCGAAGCGGTGGCCGAGCCCGTGACCGCCGCGTCCGAGACCACCTACGTCGCCGACGGGGTCTCCCGCGACGTCGCCGCCGCAGCCGCCCTCATGACCGCTCCGGAGCCTACCGCGGAACCCGCGGCGGCCCCCGCGCCCGCCCCGGAGCCCGCACCCGCCGCCCCGGCGCCGCTGCAGCCCGGCCCCCTCGGGATCCCCGGCATCAACTTCGCCGCCTACCAGAACGCCGAGCGGATCCTCGCCGCCGAGAACCCCGGCTGCAACATGTACTGGACGCTGCTCGCCGGCATCGGCCAGGTCGAGTCCGGCCACGCCAAGGGTGGCAAGGCCGACGACAAGGGCAACCTCCTCGAACCCGTGATCGGCCTGCCGCTCGACGGCAGCCTGCGTGGCCAGGCCGTCATCCGTGACACCGACGGCGGCACCCTGGACGGCGACACCGTCTACGACCGGGCGGTCGGCCCCATGCAGTTCATCCCGTCCACGTGGAAGCTCTACGCCGGTGACGGTGACGGCGACGGCGACGCCGACCCGCAGAACCTGTACGACTCCACCCTCACCACCGCCAAGTACCTGTGCGACGGCGGAAACAACATGCACGACATCGCGCAGGCCACCAAGGCCATCCATCGCTACAACAACTCGATGGCATACGTTGCCAACGTGCTCGCCTGGTCGGCCGCCTATTCGACCGGTGTCACCCCCAGCGCGGCGGACCTGCCGCGCATCCACTGATCGGGCGCCACCTACGATTGATGCCATGGCAGTCAGCGAGTCCGACGTTCGCAGCGCCCTGGCGCGGGTCCAGGATCCCGAGATCCGCAAGCCCATCACCGAGCTCGGCATGGTCAAGAGCATCGAGATCGGCGGCGACGGCAGCGTCGACGTCGGCATCTACCTGACAACCGCCGGCTGTCCGCTGCGCACCGAGATCACCGACCGCGTCACCAAGGCCGTCGCCGACGTCGCCGGGGTCTCCGCCGTGCGCGTCGAACTCGACGTCATGACCGACGAGCAGCGCACCGAGCTGCGCAAGTCGCTGCGCGGCGACTCCACCGAGCCGGTCATCCCGTTCGCCCAGCCCGGCTCGCTCACCCGCGTCTACGCGGTGGCCTCCGGCAAGGGCGGGGTCGGCAAGTCCTCCGTCACGGTCAACCTCGCCGCCGCGATGGCCGCGCGGGGCCTGTCCGTCGGCGTGCTCGACGCCGACATCTACGGCCATTCCATCCCACGGATGCTCGGCACCGACGCCAAGCCCACCCAGGTGGAGCGGATGATCATGCCGCCCGTCGCGCACGACGTGAAGATGATCTCCATCGCCCAGTTCACCCAGGGCAACACGCCCGTGGTCTGGCGCGGGCCGATGCTGCACCGTGCGCTGCAGCAGTTCCTCGCCGACGTGTTCTGGGGCGATCTGGACGTGCTGCTGCTCGACCTGCCGCCCGGCACCGGCGACGTGGCGATCTCCGTCGCGCAGCTGATCCCGGGCGCCGAGATCCTCGTCGTCACCACGCCGCAGCAGGCCGCCGCGGAGGTCGCCGAACGGGCCGGCTCCATCGCGCTGCAGACCCGCCAGCGCATCGTCGGCGTCGTGGAGAACATGTCGTGGCTCGAACTGCCCGACGGTACCCGGATGGACGTGTTCGGCACGGGCGGCGGTCAGGCCGTCTCCGAGCGGCTCACCCGCGCCGTCGGCGCGACCGTCCCGCTGCTGGGCCAGATCCCGCTCGATCCGGCGGTGCGCGAGGCCGGCGACGCCGGCACCCCGATCGTTCTCAGCGCCCCCGAGTCGCCTGCGGGTACGGCGCTGCGCGAGATCGCCGAGAAGCTCGCCGTGCGGCGCCGCGGCCTGGCCGGCATGTCGCTGGGGATCGACACCACCCGCCACCTGTAGGCGCCTGCGGCGCCGGTGTGCCCTTTAGGTTGCTCCTGCCGCCCGAAGGACACACCGGCCGCGCAGCGGCCTACGTCGCGTCGGAGTCGATGGGGGGCTTCTCCCCGGCCGCCAGCGGCGGCGGGACGGGCTTGCTCACCGGCTTGGTGCCGGGCTTGTCGAAGTTGCCGGTGAGCAGCGAGTCGTCGCCGTCCAGCAGGTGCTTGGTGATGACCGCCTTGGGCGTCATGCCGCGCAGCTCGTTGAGTTCGGACAGGGGTTGACGCAGGTCGTCGAACTCGGGGCCCAGCTCCTCCTTCAGCTGCTCCTTCGCGCCGGACGCGTAGTCGCGGACCTGCCGCAGCGACTTGGTCACCCACGACACCGCGCCGGGCAGCCGCTCGGGGCCGAGGACCACGAGCGCCGCGACGAGGAGGACCATGAATTCGCCCCAACCGATGTTGCCGAACACCGCTCCAGGGTACGTGGTGCCGCGCCGTTCGCAGCCCGGAGGACCCAGGTCACAGCGAATTCCCAGCGAACAGGGAGCCGACGGTCAGTCGGACTGCGGGGTCACCTGCACGTCCACGAGACGGCCCGAGCGGACCAGCTGCACCGTCACCGGCTCGCCGATCTTCTGGGCGTGGACCGCGACGACCAGCTCGTCCGCGCTGGTGACCTCGCGGTCCCCGACCTTGACGATCACGTCGCCCTCGACGATCCCGGCCTGCTGCGCGGGGCTGCCCTCCTGCACGTTGGCCACCTCGGCGCCGCTGGCGACGTCGTTGACGACGCTGCGGGCGTTGACGCCGATCTCCGGGTGACGCATCGCGCCGGTGCGGATCAGTTCCTGGGTGACGGCGGTGACGTCGTCGATGGGAATGGCGAACCCCAGACCGACGGAACCGCCGGTCTCGGTCTTGATGGCCGAGTTGATGCCGATGACGCGGCCCTCGGCGTCGACGAGCGGGCCGCCGGAGTTGCCGGGGTTGATGGAGGCGTCGGTTTGCACCGCGTCGATCACGGCGTCGGTGTCGGTGCCCTGACCGCCCAGGCGCATCGGCCGGTTGAGGGCGCTGACGATGCCGCGGGTGACGGTCTTGCTCAACCCGAGCGGCGAACCCACGGCGATGACGTCCTCACCGACCTGCACGTCCCCGGAACGGCCCAGTTCGGCGACCGTGAGGTTGTCCACGTCGACGGAGAGCACTGCCAGGTCGGTCTTGATGTCGCGCCCGACGATCTGTGCGGGCACCTTGGTGCCGTCGTTGAAGGTGACCTGGATCTTCGCGTCCGGACCGGTCGCGGCCATCGAGATCACGTGGTTGTTGGTGACGATGTATCCGGCACCGTCGATCACGACACCGGACCCGGTGCCGGACTCGTCGCCGACGGTGACCTGGATGGAGACGACGGCGGGCAGCACCGCGTCGGCCACGCGTGCCACCTGCCCGGTCGGCAGGTCGCCGTCCTGCTCCACCTGGGCCAGCGTCACGCTGCGGCTGGTGAGGGAGCCGGTGTCGGACGTGATCAGCGCGACGACGAGACCGCCGATCATGCCGATGGTCAGCGCGACCGCCGCCAGCGTCGCGAGGGCGCGGGTCTCGATCCGACCGCCGAAGAGGACTTCCCGCAGCGTGAGCTTGGGGGCGGGCGGCAGCGGGCGCTCGTCGCGGGCCTGCGCAGGCGCGCCCAGGCGCACGTTCGTCGTGGGGTCGCGCCACGGGTCGGGCTCGGGGCCGTCCGCATCGGTCTCGGCATCCGGGTCGGCCGGGGGCCGCTGCAGGATCTCGGAGGTGCCCACGGGTCGGCCGAACGCCTCGGCCAGCACCGGATCGGCGGGCGCACCGTGGCCGACCCGCGGCTCCGCGGCCCGTTCCTCGGCGGACCGGCCGAACGAGCCCGTCGTACCGGCCGGCCGACCGAAGACGCTGCTGGCGGCGGCGTCGACGTCCGGGCGATAGACCGGGCGGGGCTGCAGGCGCGGGGCGTCGGCGCGGTGCGACACGCCCGGCGCGGGAGCGCCGTCCGTGTCCGACGTCGAGGCGGCCCGGCGCTCGGACTCCACTGATTCCGCTGTCACGCGTGCCCGTCTCCCCCGTGTCCGTCAGTCACGGTGCCCAGTATCACCGATGGCACCGGTGGCACCGCCACCGACCGTCGCGGGTCGATCACGGCGCGGAAGGACGCGAGCACCGTCAACGGCGCCAACGGATCGGCCAGCGCCGCCCGGCGGGCCAGGACTGGTCGGCCGCCAGCACTCCCCCGAAGCCGGGCGCGGACAGGTCCTGGTGGTGCTGCGGGATGTCGGCGAGGGCACCCAGGAGGGAACTCGGCATCGGGGGCGGCGCCGTCCGGGCGGCGTCGCGCAACGCGCGCCGGGCCTGCTGCTGGGCCTCGACCTCCGTGGCGCACTCCGGGCACACGGCCAGGTGCTCGGCCGCCCGGAGATACGCGTTCATCCGCAGTTCGCCGTCCACGTACGCTGCCACAGCCTCACTCGCCAGGTGCTCCGTGGAACCGAACCGGCGGGTCGGGTGTGCCCTCGTCATGAAATCCTCCTGGCGGCTACCCCGCATCGACTCGACCGACTTCGACCTTCCCATGCTCGCGCAGGTGCTCACGCAGCGCCTGCCGTCCGCGATGGATGCGGCTGCGCACCGTGCCGAGCTTGACTCCCAGTGTGGCACCGATCTCCTCGTAGGACAGGCCTTCGATGTCACACAGGACGACAGCAGCACGATAGTCCGGCGCCAGCGAGTCCAGGGCGGACTGCAGGTCGGCGCCGAGCCGGGCATCGTGGTAGATCTGCTCGGGGTCGGGGCCCTCGGAGGGCACGCGGTCGTAGTCCTCGGGCAGCGCCTCCATGCGGATGCGGTTGCGGCGCCGGACCATGTCGAGGAACAGGTTGGTGGTGATGCGGTGCAACCAGCCCTCGAAGGTGCCCGGCTGGTAGTTCTGCAGCGAGCGGAAGACCCGGATGAACGTGTCCTGGGTGAGGTCCTCGGCGTCCTGCGCGTTTCCGGACAAGCGGTAGGCGAGCCGGTACACCCGGTCGCCGTGCTCGCGCACCAGCTCGTCCCACGACGGCATCACCGCACGGTCACCGGTGGCGTCGAACACTGCCGTGCCGGTGAGCTCGACGTCGGCCGTGGGCTCGGCGTCGGGGCTGGGGAGCTGGGGGGAATCGGCCATGTGGATCGCTGGATCCTCCTCTTCGGGACCGCTGATCGTGGGTGTCGGTGTCTTCGTCCAACACCCGAGGGCGCCGGCTTGTTCCCGGTACCCCGATCGCGCTGTCGGTGCGGTCTGATGTGGTATCTACACCCTCACGCACGGGGATGTGGTGCCGATATGAGCAACCTGAGCATCGCCTGAGAATCCACCCGCCGTGCGCGCCTGCCTGCGACCGGCCCCCGGCGACGATAACCTCACTGGGGTGCACACGAATGCCGAACGGATCCTGGCCCACGTCGAGAACGTCACCGAGGACGAGAACCTCGCCCTGGCGCGTGAGCGTGCCCTCGATCTCGGCGCAGATCCGATCCCGGCAGCAGTGGGCGCGGCCCTGACGATGTTCACCCGCATGCTCGACGCACGGACGGTCGTCGAGGTCGGCACCGGCGCCGGCGTCAGCGGACTCTGGCTGCTGCGGGGCCTGCGCGAGGACGGCGTCCTCACCACCATCGACAGCGAGCCCGAGCATCAGCGTGCCGCCAAGACCGCGTTCCGGGAGGCCGGCGTCACGGCCTCCCGCACCCGGCTGATCAACGGGCGCGCGCTGGACGTGCTGCCACGGCTGGCCGACTCGGCCTACGACCTGGTCTTCGTCGACGCCACCCCCGCCGATCATCCGCACTACGTCCGCGAGGGCGTGCGGCTGTTGCGACCGGGCGGGGTCATCGTGTTGCACAACGCGCTGCTCTGCGGCCGGGTCGCCGACCCGGGCGAGCGTGACTCCGCCGTCCTCGCCGTCCGAGAGGCGACGCGGGCCGTGGTGACCGACGAGCGTCTCGCACCGGTGCTGCTGCCGGTGGGCGACGGGCTGCTCTGCGCCGCCAAGCTCTAGGCCCCGGCGCACGCCCCGATCAGATCCACACGCCCTTGCCGATGGCGACGACGCCGCCGCTGCTGACGGCGAAGCGCTGCCGGTCGCGTTCGAGGTCCACGCCGATGATCTCGCCGTCGCCGACGACGACGTTCTTGTCGAGGATCGCGCGCCGCACGACCGCGCCCTTGCCGATGCGCACGCCCGGCATCAGGACACTGCCCTCGACGGTGGCGCCGTCCTCGATCATGACGTTGGAGCTGAGCACCGAGTTGCGGACGGTGGCGGCCGACAGGATGCTGCCCGATCCGACGATCGACTCCTGCGCGAGACCGCCCTGGACGAATTTCGCCGGGGGCCACATCTCGGAGGCGCCGCGGATCGGCCAGCGCCGGTTGTAGAGGTTGAAGATCGGGTGCACCGACACCAGGTCCATGTGCGCGTCGTAGAACGCGTCGAGGGTGCCGACGTCGCGCCAGTAGCCACGGTCGCGTTCGGTGGCGCCCGGCACGACGTTGTCGTTGAAGTCGTAGACGTGCGCGGCGCCCTGCGCGACGAGGGCGGGGATGATGTCGCCGCCCATGTCGTGGTCCGAGTCCGGGTTCTCGGAGTCCGCCCGCAACGCCTCCACCAGCACCTTGGTGGTGAAGACGTAGTTGCCCATCGAGGCGAAGGTGACGTTGGGATCGTCCGGGGTGCCGGGCGGGTGCGCGGGCTTTTCGAGGAACTGGGTGATGCGGCCCTGCTCGTCGGTGTCGATGCAACCGAACGCGAACGCCTCGCTGCGGGGTACCCGGATGCCGGCGACGGTCACGCCCGCGCCGGACTCGATGTGCTGGCTCACCATCTGCTCCGGGTCCATCCGGTAGACGTGGTCGGCGCCGAACACCACGATGTACTCCGGATCCTCGTCGTAGACGAGGTTGAGCGACTGGAGGATGGCGTCGGCGCTGCCGGTGTACCAGCGCGGCCCGAGCCGCTGCTGCGCCGGCACCGGGGTGATGTACTCGCCGGTGAAGCCCGACAGGCGCCAGGTCTGGGAGATGTGCCGGTCCAGCGAATGGGACTTGTACTGGGTCAGCACGCAGATCCGCAGGAACCCGGCGTTGACCAGGTTGCTCAGCACGAAGTCGATCAGTCGGTAGGCACCGCCGAACGGTACCGCCGGTTTCGCGCGGTCCGCCGTCAGCGGGTACAGGCGTTTGCCCTCGCCGCCGGCGAGCACGATTCCAAGCACATGGGGCTGGCTCCTCACACAGTCAACCTATCCGCCACCCCCCTCCGCCGCCAGCGAAGAGGCCCATCGGTGGCCGGAACGTCACGCGCCGGATAGTTTGATCCGGTGCGGGTGGCAATGATGACGCGGGAGTACCCGCCGGAGGTCTACGGTGGTGCCGGCGTGCACGTCACCGAATTGGTTGCGCAGTTGCGCCGGCTGTGCGAAGTCGACGTGCACTGCATGGGGGCGCCCCGCGAGGGCGCCTTCGTCCACGGACCCGACCCCGAACTGGCGGGCGCCAACCCGGCGCTGACGACGCTGTCCGCCGAGCTGCGGATGGCGCACGCCGCGAGCGGTGCCGGCGTCGTCCACTCCCACACCTGGTACACCGGCCTCGCGGGGCATCTCGCCGCCGAGCTGTACGACGTGCCGCACGTGCTGACGGCACATTCGCTCGAACCGCGCCGGCCGTGGAAGGCCGAGCAGCTGGGCGGCGGCTACCGCGTCTCCTCGTGGTCCGAACGCAACGCGGTCGAGCACGCGGACGCGGTCATCGCGGTCAGCGCTGGGATGCGCCTCGACGTGCTGGACGCATATCCGTTCGTCGACCCGGCCCGTGTGCACGTGGTGCGCAACGGCATCGACACCGGGGTGTGGCACCCGGGGCCGGCCGAGCCGGGCGAGCCGTCCGCCCTGGAGAAGATCGGGGTGGACCCCGATCGGCCGATCGTCGCGTTCGTCGGGCGCATCACGCGCCAGAAGGGCGTCGGGCACCTCATCGCCGCCGCCCACGACGTGGACCCCGGGATTCAGCTGGTGCTGTGCGCCGGCGCGCCGGACACCCCGGAGATCGCCGCCGAGACCGAGCAGGCGGTGGCCGAACTCGAGCGCCGGCGCGGCAACGTCTTCTGGGTCCGCGAGATGCTCCCCACCGACTCGGTCCGTGAGATCCTTTCCGCGGCATCAGTTTTCGTGTGCCCATCGGTGTACGAGCCACTGGGTATCGTGAACCTCGAGGCGATGGCCTGCGAGACCGCTGTCGTCGCGTCGGACGTCGGTGGCATCCCCGAGGTCGTCGAGGACGGGGTCACCGGCCGGCTCGTGCACTACAACTCCTACGAGCCGCGGGCGTACGAGCAGGCGCTGGCCGCGGCGATCAACGAGGTCGCCGGCGACGCCGCCCTGGCTGCGGAGATGGGCCGGGCCGGACGGGTGCGGGCCATCGCGGAGTTCTCCTGGGCGCAGATCGCGCGGCAGACCCTCGCGGTGTACCAGGAGGTCGCCGCCGCGCGGCACTGAGCGTCCCGGCTCAGTGCGTCGCGCGCCGTTCCCACACGGTGACGGTCACCGAGGCGGTCACCGGGAACGGCTCCGGCAGCCCCGAGACCAGCTCCGCCAGCCGCTCGGCGGTCAGGTGGTGCCCCGAGGGCCCCATGCCGGCCAGCTGTCCGAGTGCCGGACGGTCGAGCTCCAGGGTGTACTGCACGTCGGCGCGGTCGACCCGCTCGAACGCGCCGGACAGGGCCGCCCCGAGCCGCTCGGTCTTGCGCTCGTCCACCTGGACCATGCCGGGCAGGGCCACCAGCTCGCGCAGGTGCGACGGGGTGGGGGCCGCGACGACGAGCACGCCGCCCGGCGCGAGGACCCGGTGCGTCTCGGCGGCGTTGCGCGGCGCGAAGACGGACAGCACGTGGCTGAGGACGCCGCTGCGGATCGGCCACTGCCGCCACACGTCGGCGAGCACGGCCCCGACGCGGGGATGGCTGCGGGCGATGCGCCGGACCGCGGGCTTGGACACGTCGAGCCCGACGCCGCGGCTGCCCGGCAGCGCGTCGAGCACCGCCGCGAGATACCGCCCGGTGCCGGCGCCCACCTCGAGGACGCGGGCGGTGCCGTCGCCGCCGGGACGCTCGGCACAGGCGCGGGCGACGGCGTCGCGCAGCGGATCGTAGTGTCCCGCCTCGAGGAAGTCCGCCCGCGCGGCGATCATCTCCGCGGTGTCGCCGGTGAACCGCGTCGCGGCCCCGGTGAGGAGGCTGACATACCCCTGGCGGGCGACATCGAAGCTGTGCCCGGCCTCGCACAGCAGCACGCCGTCGTCGAGATCGAGTCCGCGCTCGCACTGCGGGCAGGCGAGCAGATCGGTCACCGCGTCGAGCACGGGCAGTCCTTCCGAGAAACGAAGAGCACCGGAGTACGAACAGCAACGGGCCCCGCGCACCGTGGAGCGCGGGGCCCGGAGAACCCGGCGAATCGTCGCCGGGTGCCGACACCTAGCTGGTGACGCCCTTGAGCTCTTCGCCGAGCGCTGCAGCTTCCTCCGGCGTGAGTTCGACGACCAGACGTCCGCCACCCTCGAGTGGAACCCTCATGACGATTCCTCGTCCCTCTTTGGTTGCTTCGAGGGGACCGTCCCCGGTCCGGGGCTTCATGGCCGCCATCCTCTGCTCCCTCCAAATCTGCGCTCGACTCTTGCGCGCGTGGGTTACCGTGGGGGCCTCGTCGGAATTCGACGAGGCTCGCCACATCATTCTTCCCTATCCGGCCGACCGCCGGGTAGCTGACTATGCCCTAATGTGGCCGGAAACTGGTCGAACGTCCGTCTCGACCCAGCAGTCGGCGAGGTGATCGTCGACCATGCCGGTGGCCTGCATGAGCGCATACGCCGTGGTAGGACCGACGAACGCGAAGCCGCGCCGCTTCAGTTCGCGGGCCATCGCCGTCGACTCCGGTGTCACCGCCGGCACCTCCGCCACGGAGCGGAACCGCCGGGCGCGCCGCGCCGGCGCGAACGACCACAGCAGCGCGTCGAGGTCCGTGCCCTCCAGGTCGAGCACCGCCCGGGCGTTGGCGACCACCGCCTCGACCTTGCGCCGGTTCCGGACGATGCCGGCGTCGCCGAGCAGGCGAGCGACGTCGTCGTCCGTGTAGCGGGCGACCACCTCGACGTCGAACCCCGCGAACGCCGACCGGAACGCCTCCCGCTTGCGCAGGATCGTCAGCCACGACAGCCCCGACTGGAACGCCTCGAGGGCAAGGCGCTCGAACAGCTCGTCGCGCCCGTGCAGCTCGCGGCCCCACTCCTCGTCGTGGTAGTCCCGGTACAGCGTGGACCCCGGCGGATCCACCGCCCACGGACAGCGCACCCGGTCCTCGTCCATCGCTACTCCCCCCTGTCCGAGCGGTCCCCTGCGGCCTCTGCCGCAACGGATGCGTCGGCCTGCCCCACCGCGGCGTCGCCACCGGGCGTGCCCCGCTCGGCGTCCTCGTACGCGGCGAGCCTGGCCCGCAGGTCGTCGATCTCGTGCGAGAGCCGGTCGAGCGCCCAGTCCACCTCGGCGGTCTTGTAGCCCCGCAGCACCTGCTGGAAACGCAGATCCCGGACGTCCGCGCCGGTCACGTCGGTGACCGGCAGGGCCGTGGCGGTGGTGCCCGGCGGGATCGGCGCCAGGGTCTCCCCGCGGCCGAACACCGCGCTCGCCACGAGGAACAGCACCGCGCCGACGACCACCATGACGAGCAGGTAGAGCAGAACCGTCAGCATGTACCGATCTTGGCACGGGCCACCGACAGGGCGCCCGGGGCGTCAGGCCACGGTGGCGGCCGGGGGCCGGTCCGCGAGGCTGACCTCCGTGGTGACGGGGACGAACGCGTCGCCGTCCACCAGGAACTGGGTCAGGCCCGCCCCCGAGTCGGGGATCCCACAGCGAGCGAGCATGGTGCCGACGATCTGCCGGCTCATCACCCCCAGCTCCCCGAGCGGCCGGTTCCGGTGCTTGCGCACGCCGAGGTTGACCTGGGCGATCGCGCCGATCCCGAGCCGGTCGTAGGTGTCGAGCAGCAGCCCGATCTCGACGCCGTAGCCGGGCGCGAACGGCACCGCCGACAGCAGTTCCCGGGTACCGGCGTACTCGCCGCCCAGCGGCTGCAGCACGCACGTCAGCTCCGGCCGCAGCGCCGCGAGCAGCGGCCGCGCCACCAGTTCCGTGACCCGCCCCCCGCCGTTGGCCTCCTCGGCGCCGCTGACCCGGAGCGGGCGGCGGTAATAGCCCTTGACCAGGTGGATTCCGTCGCCGGTGAGCAGCGGTCCGAGCAGCTTGGGGACGAACGCCGGATCGGGGTCGAGCAGGTCCGAATCCACGAACGCGATGAGATCACCCGTGGTGGCCGCGACGGAGCGCCACAGCACCTCCCCCTTGCCCGGCACCGGGGCGAGGCCCGGCACCGCCTCTTCCCGGGAGAGGACGCGGGCGCCGGCGCTGCGGGCCCGCTCCGCCGTGCGGTCGGTGGACCCCGAGTCCAGCACGATCAGCTCGTCGACCAGCCCGCCGAGCAGCGGATGGATGGTGTCCACCACCCCCGCGACGGTCGTCTCCTCGTTGAGCGCGGGCAGCACCACCGACACGGTTCGGCCCCGCTTCGCGCGTTCGAGTTCGGCGATGCTCCATCCGGGCTCGTCCCAGCTGTTCGCCTCGGCCCACGGCCGGGTCATCGCGGTGCTCATGCCAGCCCCCTGACGGTGCGCGCCGGGGGGCGCGTTCCGACGACGGCCGCCACCATGTCGACCACGCGACGGGTCGCCGCCACCTCGTGCACCCGAAACATCCGCGCGCCTGCCGCGGCCGCAAGTGCTGTCGCTGCCAATGTGCCCTCCAACCGGTCGGCGAGTTCCACCCCCAGAGTCTCCCCGATGAAGTCCTTGTTGCTCAGCGCCATGAGCACGGGCCACCCGGTATTTACGAGAACGTCCACGTGCCGCAACAACTCGAGGCCGTGGAAGGTGTTCTTGCCGAAATCGTGGGTCGGATCGATGAGGATGGCGTCGCCGGGCACCCCGGCCTTCGCGGCCCGCTCGGCCGCGGCGACGATCTCGCGCGTCACCTCGGCGACGACGTCGGTGTAGCGCACGCGGTGCGGCCGGGTGCGCGGGACCGCACCTCCGGTGTGCGAGCAGACGATGCCCGCGCCGAGTTCGGCCGCGACGGTCACCAGTTCCGGATCGGCACCCGCCCACGTGTCGTTGATCAGATCCGCCCCCTCCGCCACCGCGCGCCGCGCGACGTCGCTGCGCCAGGTGTCGACGCTGATGAGCAGCCCGGGGTGGCGGGCCCGGATCGCCGCGACGAACGGCACCACCCGCCGGGTCTCCTCCGCCGCGTCGACCACCTCGCCGGGGCCGGCCTTCACGCCGCCGATGTCGACGAGGTCCGCGCCCTCGGCCACGGCCCGATCCACGGCCGCCATCGCAGCGTCGTCGGTGAAGGTCGCGCCCCGGTCGTAGAACGAGTCCGGAGTGCGATTGACGATCGCCATCACCAGGGCCCGGTCGGTGGCGACCGGGCGGCCGCAGAGGGTCGGCGAGACGGTGACGGAGGCGGTCATGATTTCCATCCTGGCACGCACCCGCGGGCGGGCCCGGGCAGGAACCGGCCCAGCGGGAGTCAGCCCGCCGGCAGCTCGCCCCCGGCGACGGCCTCGACGTAGCCGTCGTACGCGGGCCGGTAGCCCTCCTCCGGCCCGGTGAGCACGTAGACGGGGTCGTCGCCTGTGTCGGCGTAGCCCTGCTTGCGCAGGTCCACCTTGCGGCTCTTGAACGTCGAGGTGTGCTCGAGTTCGCCGACGACACGGACGAAGAGCGGCACCGCGTACGACGGCAGCGCCCGGTACAGCTGCGCCGCGAGCGCGGTGCCGTCGAACTCGGCCCCGTCGTGGAGCGTGATCGCGGCCATGCCGGCCCGGCCGTCGGTGCCGGGGATCTCGACCCCGTAGACCACTGCCTGCGAGATCGACTCGTTCGCCGACACGGCCGCCTCGACCTCGGTGGTGGCGACGTTCTCGCCCTTCCACCGGAAGGTGTCGCCGAGGCGGTCGACGAACGCGACGTGCATGAAGCCCTGGCTGCGGACGAGGTCGCCGGTGTCGAACCAGGTGTCGCCGTCCTCGAAGCCGTCGCGCACGAGTTTGGACTCGCTCGCCTCGGGATCGGTGTAGCCGTCGAACGGGGCACGGTCGGTGACCTTCGCCAGCAACAGGCCCACCTCGCCGCGGCCGACCCGGCGCAGCCGGCCGTCCGGTCCGCGGAGCGCCTTGCCGGTCTCGTGGTCGTAGTCGACCACTGCGTACGGAAGCGGGCAGACACCCGCGGTGCGCGGCTGGTTGAGCGCGTTGACGAACGCGATGTTGCACTCGCTGGCGCCGTAGAACTCGGCGACGCGGGCGATGCCGAACCGCTGGGTGAACTCGGTCCAGATCTCGGACCGCAGTCCGTTGCCCACCATCAACCGGATGCCGTTGTCGCGGTCGTCCGGCGACGGTGGCTGGTTGAGCAGGTAGCGGCAGATCTCCCCGATGTAGACGAACGCCGTCGCGCCGTTGCGCTTCGCGTCGGCCCAGAATCCGGTGGCGGAGAACTTGCGGCCGAGCGCGAAGGTGGCGCCGGCGGCGAGCACCGACGACAGCGACACGGTGAGGGCGTTGTTGTGATACAGCGGCAGGCAGCAGTACAGGGTGTCGTCGCGGCGCAGCCGGACGCCCAGGCTGCCCAGGCCCGACATGGACTTCAGCCACCGGAAATGGGTCATCCGGCTGGCCTTGGGCATGCCGGTGGTGCCCGAGGTGAAGATGAAGAAGGCGGTCTCCTTCGCCTGCAGGCGGTCGGTGACGGCGGGGTTCGCGGAGTCGGCGGCGACGGCGAGGTCGTCGAGTTCGCCGACGCGCAGCACCTTTCCGGCCGGCGGCGCCCCGTCGAGGGACTCCAGGGCCTCCTCGCATTCCTCCCCGACCACGAGCACCCGGCTGTCGAGCAGGCCGAGGCTGTGCGCGAGCACCTCGCCGCGCTGATGGTGATTGAGCATGCCGGCCGCGGCACCGAGCTTGACCGTGGCGAGCGCGACGAGCAACGCCTCCGGACGGTTCTTCATCAGCACGCCGACGACGTCGCCGGTGCGCACACCCTGCGCGGTGAGCACGGCGGCGTAGCGGTTGACCTGGGCGTTGGCGTCGCCGTAGCTGAGGGCGTCGCCCTCGAATCGCAGGAACGGCCGGTCCGGGTTCCGCTCCGCGAGGCGCTGGAACACCGACCCGATCGTCTCGCGCGCGTCCGGCCGCCGGATGAGACCCCGCGCGCCGCGTAGCAGGCTCGGTGCGTCGGGCAGCATTCGCGGAAGCTGGGTGGCGAGACCCACCAGGGAGATCGTCGAGCCGGACTCGGTCATGGCATCCTCGGTTACTGGCGGACAGGAACTTACTGCAGAGTAAGCAACCTCGGCGCGAAGCGGAAGCCCCTCACCCGGCGCAGCGGTCGAGGGCGTCGTCGATGTCGCCGGTGACCTGCAGGCCGTCGAGCGCGTGGCGGTTGACGAAGCCGGCCGGCACCATCGCCTCGAGCCAGTCGAGCAGCCCCCGGTAGTGCCCCACCGGGTCGAGCAGCACCACCGGCTTGGCGTGCATGCCCAGATAGCCGGCCGTCCACGTCTCGAACAATTCCTCGAGGGTGCCGATCCCGCCGGGCAGCGTGACGAACGCGTCGGCGCGCTCCTCCATCGCCTGCTTCCGCTGGCGCATCGTGTCCGTGACGATCAGCTCGTCGGCGTCGACGTCGGCGACCTCGCGGTGCACCAGCGCCTTGGGGATCACACCGACGGTGTGCCCGCCGGCGGCGCGCGTCGCCTGGGCGAGCGCACCCATCATCGACACGTTGCCGCCTCCGGAGACGAGCTGCCAGCCGCGCCGTCCGATGGCGGTCCCCACCGCCGCCGCGAGCTCGAGGTAGGACTCGTCGACCGGCCCGGAGGCGCAGTACACGCACACCGCCCGCGCCTCGACGGTGCGCTCGCCGCCGATGCCCTCGAACGGATGGAAACCGCTCACCACGCCCCGCCCCCTCCGTACAGCGCCGACTCGTCCTGCCCGCGATGGGCGTCGACGACGATCTGCACCGCCTCCTCCACGCTGTCGGTCAGGTACAGCAGATCGAGGTCGCTCGGTGAGATCCGGCCCTCGCCGACCATCGCGTGCCGGATCCATTCGAGCAGCCCCGCCCAGTAGTGGGTGCCCAGCAGCACGATGGGGAACCGGGTGATCTTGTGGGTCTGGACCAGCGTGAGCGCCTCGAACAGCTCGTCGAGCGTGCCGAAACCGCCGGGCAGGCAGACGAAGGCCTGGGAGTACTTCACGAACATCGTCTTGCGGGCGAAGAAGTAGCGGAAGTTCAGTCCGAGGTCGACCCATTCGTTGAGCGCCTGCTCGAACGGCAGCTCGATACCCAGTCCGACGGAGAACCCGCCCGACTCGCTCGCGCCGCGGTTGGCCGCCTCCATCGCCCCCGGCCCACCGCCGGTGACAACCGCATAGCCCGCCGCGGCCAACGCGGCCCCGAGGGCACGGCCGGTGACGTACTCGGGGTGGTCGACGGGGGTGCGGGCAGAGCCGAAGACCGCCACCGCGCGCGGCACCTCCGCCAGCGCACCGAAACCCTCCACGAACTCGCTCTGGATGCGCAGCACCCGCCACGGATCGGTGTGCACCCAGTCGGAGGGGCCCCTCCGGTCCAGCAGTCGCTGGTCCATCGTCGTGGTCTCGGTCGCCCGGTCCCGGCGCAACTGGACGGGACCGCGGTGCACCACATCGGCACTCGCACGGTCGCGGGATCCGGGGTCGGTGTCGCGCGCCATGCGCCCAGATTAGGGGATGCCGCCGGGCCGCCCCGGCCGATGCCCCGCATCGTGCGTCAGGCGGCCAGATACCTCCGCAGCGTGCCGGCGACCTCCGTGATCTGCTTCACGGGCACGTGCTCGTCGCGCTTGTGCGCGAGGTTCGGATCGCCGGGACCGTAGTTGACCGCCGGGATCCCCAGCGTCGCGAAGCGCGCGACGTCCGTCCATCCGTACTTGGCCCGGAACCGGCCGCCGGCCGCGGCGACGAGGTCCGCGGCGGCGGGGTGGGCCAGGCCGGGCAGCGCGCCGGGCGAGCTGTCGGTGAGCTCGAGGGTGACGTCGAGACCATCGAGCACCTCCCGCACGTGCGCGAGAGCCTGCTCGACGGTGCGGTCGGGCGCGAACCGGAAGTTGACGTCGAGGTCCGCGGCGTCGGGCACCACGTTGCCGGCGACGCCGCCGGCGATCCGTACCGCGGACAGACCCTCGCGGTAGACGCAGCCGTCGATGTCCACCGATCGCGGTTCGTAGGCCGCGAGCCGCTCCAGCACCGGGGCCAGCCGGTGGATCGCATTGTCACCCAGCCAGGACCGCGCCGAATGCGCGCGCACCCCGGTCGCCGAGATCCGCACCCGCAGGGTGCCCTGGCAGCCCGCCTCGATCTGCCCGGCCGTCGGCTCGCCGAGGATCGCCACGTCCGCGTCCAGCCAGTCCCGCAGGTCCCGCTCGATGCGGCCGAGACCGTTGTAGGCCGCGGCGATCTCCTCGCAGTCGTAGAAGACCAGCGTCAGATCGTGCGCCGGGTCCGCGATGGTGGCGGCCAGGTGCAGGAACACCGCGTCGCCCGACTTCATGTCGGCCGTGCCGCAGCCGTACAGCAACTCCCCGTCGCGCCGCGACGGCACGTTGTCCGCGATGGGCACGGTGTCGAGATGCCCGGCCAGCAGCACCCGGCTCGGCCGGCCGAGCCGGGTCCGCGCGAGGACCGCGTTGCCGCTGCGGACGATCTCGAAACCGGTGGTCTGCTCGCGCAGCGCCTGTTCGACGGAGTCGGCGATCACCGCCTCGTCCTGCGAGACACTGGGGATGTCGACCAGCGCAGCGGTCAGCTCGATCGGATCGGCGTGCAGGTCCAGGCGCGGTGCAGACATGCAAGAACAATACGTGGAGCGATTTCCCAGGCCGCCGGTGCGAACGACGACGCCTCGCGTACGCTTCACGACCGTGAGTGCACAGGGAGCATCAGCAGTAGGCATCGCCAACATCGCGGCGGACGGCACCGTTCTCGACACCTGGTACCCGGCCCCCACGCTGGGCGAATACAGCGAGACGGGCACGTCCCGGCTCGAGGGCACGGACATCCCGTCGGACTTCGCGCTGCTCGTCGGCGCCGACGAGGCGCGCGAGGTCAACCAGGTCGCGGTCCGCACGACGATCGCCGACCTGTCCCAGCCGCCGGCCGACGCGCACGACGCCTACCTGCGGCTGCACCTGCTGTCGCACCGCCTCGTCCGGCCGCACGGCGCCAACCTCGACGGCGTGTTCGGTCTGCTCGCCAACGTCGTGTGGACCAATTACGGCCCGTGCGCCGTCGACAACTTCGAACTGGTGCGCTCGCGCCTGCGCATCCGTGGCCCCGTGACCGTGTACGGCGTCGACAAGTTCCCCCGCATGGTCGACTACGTCGTGCCGTCCGGGGTGCGCATCGCCGATGCCGACCGTGTCCGCCTCGGCGCGCACCTGGCCGCCGGCACCACCGTCATGCACGAGGGCTTCGTGAACTTCAACGCGGGCACGCTCGGCAACTCGATGGTCGAGGGCCGCATCTCCGCGGGCGTCGTCGTCGACGACGGCTCCGACATCGGTGGTGGCGCGTCGATCATGGGCACCCTGTCCGGCGGCGGCAAGGAGGTCATCGCCATCGGCAAGCGCTGCCTGCTCGGCGCCAATGCCGGTGTCGGCATCTCCCTCGGCGACGACTGCATCGTCGAGGCCGGCCTGTACGTCACCGCCGGCACCAAGGTCAGCGGCCCCGACGGCACCGTCGTCAAGGCCAAGGACCTCAACGGCCGCTCCAACCTGATGCTGCGCCGCAACTCGGTCACCGGCGCCGTCGAGGTCGTTCCCACCAAGGGCACCGGCGTCGAACTGAATGCGGCGCTGCACGCCAACGACTGACCCAGAGAAACCGATCGTGTCGAAAACCGAGCACACACTCACCGAAGCCGACCACCTCGAGCACGGGCTCAAGGTCCGGCACCTGACGATGATGGGACTCGGTTCCGCGATCGGCGCAGGCCTGTTCCTCGGGTCCGGCGTCGGCATCGCCGCCGCCGGACCCGCGGTGATCGTCTCCTACGTCCTGGCCGGCATCATGATCGTCTTCGTGATGCGCATGCTCGGGGAGATGGGAGCGGCCCTCCCGGCCAGCGGATCCTTCTCCCATTACGCCCGCATCGGCATCGGTGAATGGGCCGGCTTCACGATGGGCTGGCTCTACTGGTTCATGCTCATCATGGTGCTGGGCGTCGAGATCACCGGCGCCTCGGCGATCGTGAGCAGCTGGCTGCCGGGCGTGCCGCAATGGGTGGTGGCCCTGGTGTTCGTCACGTTCTTCGCGGTGGTGAACCTGGCGAAGGTCGCCAACTTCGGCGAGTTCGAGTTCTGGTTCGCGGCGCTGAAGGTCGCGGTCATCATCGCGTTCCTCGTCATCGGCGTGATGCTGGTGTTCGGTTTGCTGCCGGACACCGAGCCGGTGGGACTGACACACCTACTCGGCGACGGCGACGGTTTCGCCCCCAACGGGCTCGCCGGTATCGCCGCCGGCCTGCTGGCCGTCGCCTTCGCGTTCGGCGGCATCGAGATCGTCACCATCGCCGCGGCCGAGTCGCGCGACCCCGAGCGGTCCATCGCGACCGCGGTGCGCACCGTCGTGTGGCGCATCAGCCTGTTCTACCTGGGCTCGATCTCGATCATGGTGCTGGTGCTGCCGTGGACGTCGGCGAGCGGGGAGACCTCGCCGTTCGTGAGCGTCCTCGACATCGCCGGCCTGCCGTACGTGTCGGGCTTCATGGAACTCGTCGTGGTGATCGCCCTGCTGTCGGCGTTCAACGCCAACGTCTACGGCACCTCACGCATGGCGTACTCCCTCGCCCGGGGCGGCGACGGCCCGACCGTCCTCGCGAAGCTCTCCCGCACAGGTGTTCCCCGCAACGCCGTGCTGCTGTCCGTGTTCTTCGGATTCGTTTCGGTCCTGCTGAACTGGTGGCTGCCGGAGGACATCCTCGGCATCCTGCTCAACGCGGTCGGCTCCGCCCTGCTGGCGATCTGGATCTTCATCGTCGTCTCGCACCTGCGGCTGCGGCCCACGCTCGAACAGGAGGGCCGCCTCACCGTCCGGATGTGGGCGTTCCCCTACCTGAGCTGGCTGACCCTGGCCATGCTCGGCGCGTTCATCGTGCTCATGCTGTTCGACTCCGCCGCGCGGATACAGCTGGCCTCGACGGCGGTGCTGTTCCTGTTCATCGCCGCGGTGTCCCGGCTGTGGCAGCGCCGGAGCCGGTCCCGCACCGCGGCGCGGTAGTGCCGGAGGCGCGGTAGGTCCGGGGGTGGCCGGCGGCCTCAGCGCTCGCCGCGGTCGGCGAGGGCGTTGACGAAGACGTTCGCGATGTCCGCGGGGTCGCGGGCGACGTAGCTCGAGCCGCCGGTCACGCGGGAGATCTCGGCGAGGGTCTGCGCATCCGCGTCCTCCGTGATGCCGATCGTCACGACGATCACCGGCCGTGCCGGGTCCTGCTCCCGCGCGAGGATCTCGAGGAGCTGCGCCTCGGTGATGCTGTCCGGATCCTCGTTCGCTCCGTCGGTGAGGACGATGACGCTGTTGACCGCGCGCGGGTCGTAACTCTGCTGCACGGCGCGGAACGCCGCGAGAGTCGTGTCGTACAGGCCGGTGCCACCCCCGACCAGACCGGGCACCTTCTCCGCCTGGGCCGCCATCACCTCACGCTGGGTGCGCCCGTCCACGTCGGTGTCGTACCGCCGGATCGGCACCAGCTCGAGATAGTCCTGGCCGTCACCGCCGAGGTCCTGCGAGAACGCCCACAGCCCGGCGGAGACGCTGTCGGGGAACATCGCATTGCCCGCGAGGGCGGCCCGCACCGTCAGGTCCATCCGGGTGCCGTCGCCGGCGGGAAACCGCATCGAACCGGACACGTCGATCGCGACGAGCGTGCGGATCGGCAACGCCATCAGCGACCAGGCGCCGAGCGCCTCCTCCGCCATCGCCTCGTCCCGCAGTGACAACAGCGGCACGCCCCCGATGCCGCGGCCGTCGGGCAACGGCTCGCCGTCGGGCCCGCGGAACCCGTGGTCGTGGAACACGTCGAGGGCCTTCTCCGTGCCCAGCACCTCGATCAGTACCCGTGCGGCGTCCGTCGCGCGATGGTGCCGGTCGGGCACCGGCGACGTCACCACCACCGGATATTCCAGCAGGATGCTGCCGTTGTCCGGTACCCGCGCCTCGAGGGCCGACTCGTTCGCCGTCGTGAAGGCCAGCACCTGCTGCTCGGTGGCGACGCCGATGCCGTCGGCGCCGATCGTCGCCAGCAGGTCGGCGCCGCTGGGCGCCTCCTCGGTGCGGATGCTCTCCTTCTGGGCCAGGGGCACCATGGCGGTGCGCACCGTGCCGACGGCGACGGGGTCGTCCTGGGTCTCGGCCAGGGCCGCCCGGATCGGGGCGGCGGCGACACCGGTCCGCAGCGGGTTGCCCAGCACCAGATCCGGGATCGCGAGGGCGGCGCGCCAGCTGGACACCTCCGGAACCGCCCCTGGGGGCCCGACCAGCACCGCGGGGGTGCTCGCGACCGCCCCGGCGATCATCTGTACCGGCCCGGCGGCGGTCGGTGCCGCACGACTCGCCCACCACCGGGCATCGGGAATCCACAGGTCGGGCGCGTCGATCCCCTTGCCGAGCAGCCCGGCGACGTCCCCCGGTTCGGCGGTGTCGACCGTGAACTCGTAGCAGTGGGTGTCCGCGTTTTCCGAGAGGACGGAACTCACGGCCGGTTCGATGCTCGGAGCGACGGCGAGGCTGTACTGCTCGACGGTGTCGCATCCGCCGGTCAGGGCGCGGACGACGCCGACTCCGGCCGCCGCGAGCACTACCACCACCACCGCTCCGACGACTGCGACAACCCGGGTCGATCGGCCGTCACGTGACGTCCGCACGCTGTGGCGGCCTCCTGCCATGTGGTCCTCCCCTGCCGGTGCCGGGCCGCGCCGCACACACCGTCGTCATGATCTGCGCCACATCGTAACGGTCCGGTCTCACGTGCCGTCGGAAGGTGAGCCGCCGGCTGCCGCTCCGCTCTGGAGGCGCCGCGCGACGAGCGCGGCGTGCAGGTGGCGCAGCCCGGAGGGGACGGTGGGATCGAACCCGGTGAGCTGCGCGACCCGCTTGAGCCGGTAGTCGACGGTGTTGGCGTGCACGTGCAGGCTCCTCGCGGTGCGCTGGCGGCTCAGTTCGTGGGCGATGTGGGTCTCGAGGGTCTCGACCAGCTCGGGCGCGTCGGCGAGCGGTTCGAGCACCCGCACGAGGTGCTCGCGGGCCGGCCCGGGCCGGGTGAGCTGATACTCGAACGCGAGGTCCTGCATCCGGTACACGCCGGCGGGCCGGCGCAGATGGCCGACCAGTTCGAGCAGCTCGTGCGCCTGGTGCGCCGCGGCGGGGATGCCCGGGACGTCGGACTCGACGAGCGAGACCGTCAGCGGCACCCCCGCGGCACGCGCGACCCGCTCGTAGAGCGCGGTGCGGATGTGCTCGGCCGGGGTGTCGCCGAGCAGCACGGTGCCGCCCTCGGGTCCGAGCATGGTCAGCTGCCGGCCGTCGCACACCCGGTCCAGCTCGGTCTCGAGCCGCCGCAGGGTACGCCGCGCGACGACCTCCGGCCGCACGTGCGGATTGCGCTCGTCCGGGTGCCGGCCCAGCCGCACTCCCAGCACCGTGTACCGCTCGGCCAGCTCGAGCCCGGACCGGCGCGCGACGGCGGCGGCGTCCTGCCCGCCGAGCAGGGCCGTCACGAGCTCCTGGGCCGCGACGTCGCGGTTGCGGCGCATCGCCTCGAGTTCGGCGACGAACCCGGTGGTCGCGGCGACGGTGACGCGTTCGAGCAGCGCCATCCACAGCCGCGACGCCGCGGCGACCGACTCGACGTCGCCCTCGCGGGCCCGGGCGGTGACAAGTTCCCAGCCCAGCCGGATGCCCTCGTGGTAGATGCGCAGCATGTATTCCAGACGGAACCCGGCGCGCGCCCACTGGGCGGCGCTGCTGCGCAGCTCCGACAGGTCGGCGTCGGTCGGCAGCTCCCCCGTGTCGAGCACCTGGATCGCCAGGCGCAGGCACCGGACGGTGATCTCGGTGACGTCGCCGCGCAGGGCTTCGCCCGGTTGCAGCGAACACGGCGCGACGTTGTCCGCGAAGTGCGCGACCAGCTTGCGGGCGACGGCGCGCAGGTCCCGCAGCGGGACCGAGGCGGGCCTTCCGTCGACGACGAACGCCACCCCGGACCGCGAACCGTATTCGGACACCGACATTCCGCGGAACCCCCCATGACTCCGGAAAGAGACGAACTTACTCTGCCGTAGGAAGGTACGTGGCCCGGGCGAATCGGACAAGGGCCCGCAGAGACCTGGCTCACACCCGGCGGCCCCGACGGGCCGAGACTCAGGTCAGCAGCTGCTTCTTCTGGACCTTGCCCATCGCGTTGCGCGGGAGGGTGTCCACCACCCGCACCTCCCGCGGCCGCTTGTGCACGGAGAGCTGACGGGCCACGAGCTCGATCAGCGCGCCCGGGTCGACGGCCGGGCCGTCCGGGGCGGGCACCACGAAGGCGACGATGCGCTGGCCCAGGTCGTCGTCGGGGACGCCCACCACCGCGACCTCCCGCACGGACGGATCGCCGAGCAGCACGGTCTCGATCTCGCCGGCCCCGACCCGGAAGCCGCCGGACTTGATCAGGTCCGTCGACTCGCGACCGACGATGCGGTGGAACCCGCCCGGATCGATCGCCGCGACGTCGCCGGTGACGAACCACCCGTCCGGGGTCCACGCCGCGGCCGTCGCGTCGGGACGGTTCAGGTAGCCGTCGAACAGCATCGGCCCGCGCACCTGCAGCCCGCCGATGCTCTCCCCGTCGTGGGGGACGTCGTTGCCGTGCTCGTCGCGCAGCCGGGTTTCGACCCCGCGCACCGGAGTACCCACCCATCCGGGCCGGCGCTCCCCGTCGACCCGGGTGCTGAGCGTCAGCATCGTCTCGCTCATCCCGTACCGCTCGATCGGGGTCAGCCCGGTCAGCTCGCGCAGGCGCTCGAACACCGGGACGGGCAGCGGCGCGCTGCCGGACACGAGCAGCCGCGCACCGCTCAGGGCCTTCGCGGATTCCTCGTCCTCCACGACGCGGGACCACACCGTCGGCACCCCGAAGTACAGGGTGCCGTGCGCCTGCGCGTACGCCTCCGGGGTGGGCCTGCCGGTGTGGATCAGCCGGCTGCCGACGCGCAGCGGACCGAGCACGCCGAGGATCAGGCCGTGCACGTGGAACAAGGGCAGCCCGTGCACCAGCGTGTCGCGTTCGGTCCAGTCCCACGCCTCGGCCAGCGCGTCGATCCCGGCCGCGATCGCGCGGCGGCTCAGCAGCACGCCCTTGGGCGCGCCGGTGGTGCCGGAGGTGTAGAGCACGAACGCCGTGCGGGACGGATCGGGTTCCGGGTGACTGTGCCAGTCGCGGGCGTGCAGCCGCACCGGCACCACCGGCAGGCCGGGTTCGTCCGGCACGTCGCCGAGCCACGCCTGAGCTCCGGAGTCGCGCAGGATGTGCTCCCGTTCCGCGGGGCCGGAGTCCGGTGGCACCGGGACGACGGTGACCCCGGCGAGCAGGCAGCCCACCACCGCGATCACCGTCGTCGCCGTCGGCGCGGCGAGCACCGCGAGACGTTCGGCTCCGCCGATGCGGCGGGCCAGGGCACCGGCCGCGCCGAGGATGTCGCTGCGCGAGAGCGTGTGCCCGTCGATGCGGACCGCGTCGGGCAGGTCGTCGCCGCGCGCGACGGCCAGGGGGTTGAGGGAACGAAGCAGCGAAGACACGTCGGTCAGGATCGCACAGCCGCCGCGAGGGCGGCGCGGCGCGGCGGCGCCACCGTCCCGAGCACCGCGCCGAGCAGCACACCGACGAGGACGGCCACGCCGTGCCCGTCACCGGCCACCACCAGCACCGCGCCGGCGAGGCCGATGCCGACGGCGGCCGCGAGCACGGCCCCGCGAGCGCCGACCGCCAGCCACAGGCCCGCGATCGACCCCGCGACCGCGAACGACGCGCCCGAGCTGCCGGCACCGGTCGACGGCGACACGAACGCGGTGAACAGCCCGAACAGCAGCTGGCTCACCGCGAACAACCCGACCGCCCGGCCCGGGCCCCACACCCGCACCGCGACGGTCGCGACGACGGCGAGGAGGAGCAGATTCACCAGGGTGACGAACACGCCGCCGTCCTGCACGAGCACCGAGGTCAGGACCCGCCACCATTCGTCCTCGGCGCGGATCCGCAGCGGGTCGCGGCCGAACGTCCCGAGCAGCGACGGCACGGCCAGGCGCAGCAGCGACGGGACCGCGACTACGAGCCACAGCACGAGCGCGGTCACCGGCGGCGGCCACAGCAGCTGACCCGGCGGGGGCCACCACACCAGCCGCCCCGGCGGCGCGCACCGACGCTGCGCGAGCAGCACCGCGAGGGCCGCGACGAGGGCGAGCAGGAGCACCGAACCGGGGTCGGCCTCCGAGGTGCTCACGGGCGTCAATGTACCTGCGGACGTACCCGGCGTCCGGTTCCGTCGACGGCGGGTCCGCTCCCCCGGCGCCGGACGTTCAATCCCGTGACACCACCGAGCGCAGGAAGAACCGCAGGTTCGACGGCCGCTCCGCGAGCCGCCGCATCAGGTACCCGTACCACTGGGCCCCGTAGGGGACGTACACCCGCATGCGTAGCCCGGCGCCGGCGAGCCGGCGCTGTTCGAGGTCGCGGATCCCGTACAGCATCTGATGCTCGAATCCGTCCGGGCCGCGGGCGTGCTCGGCGGCGAGCGGGCCCACGGCCGCCACGATCGCCGGGTCGTGCGAGGCCACCATCGGATAGCCCTGCCCGGCCATGAGCACCCGCAGGCACCGCAGGTACGAGGCGTCCACCTCGGCGGAATCCTGGTACGCCACCGACGCCGGTTCGCGGTAGGCGCCCTTGCACAGCCGCACCCGCGAGCCCGGGCCGGACAGGTCGCGGCAGTCCGCCTCGGTGCGGCGCAGGTAGGCCTGCAGCACGGCACCGACCCAGGGGAAGTCCTCGCGCAGCCGCCGCACGATCGACAGGGTGGCGTCGGTGGTGGTGTGGTCCTCGGCGTCGACGGTGACCCACACCCCCGCCGCGGCGGCGGCCGCGCAGATCTGCCGGGCGTGCCCGAGCGCGATGCCGGGGCCCTCGGCGCCGAGGGCCAGGCCGAGCGCGGTGAGCTTGACCGACACCTCCACCGCCGGCATCGGCGCATCGCGCTCGACCAGCGGAGCCAGGTCGGCGATCAGCGCCTCGTATTCGGCGACGATCGCCCGGGCCTGCGCGAGATCGGTGGTGTCCTCCCCGAGGTGGTCGATGCTCACCGCCCGTCCGGTGCCGAGCAGGGCCTTCGTGGCCGCCAGCGCGTCGGGGCGGGTGTCCCCGGCGACGAACCGGTCGACGAGCCGGCGTGTCGGCGGCGCCGTGGTGACCAGCGCCCGGACGCGGGGCGACTTCGCGGCCGCGAGGATCACCGGCCGCAGCGGGTTCGACGCCAGCCGCGGCAGCGCCCGCGACGTCACGGGCGGCGACGGCAGCGGTTCCGAGGCGACCACGGACCTCACCCGCCCTTCATGTGCGGGTACCGGTAGTCCGTCGGTGGCACGAACGTCTCCTTGATCGTCCGCGCCGACACCCAGCGCAGCAGGTTCAGCGGCGAGCCCGCCTTGTCGTCGGTGCCGGACGCCCGGCCGCCGCCGAAGGGTTGCTGCCCCACCACCGCGCCCGTGGGTTTGTCGTTGACGTAGAAGTTGCCGGCCGCGAACCGCAGCGCGGCGGTGGCCTCCTCGACGGCCGCGCGGTCCTCGGCGATCACCGAGCCGGTGAGCGCGTAGGGGGCGCCGCGGTCGACGAGGTCGAGCACCCGCCGCCACGCGTCCGGCTCCGCGTCGTCGTAGACGTGCACACTCAGCACCGGACCGAAGTACTCCGTGCACATCGACTCGTCACCCGGATCGTCGGTGAGCAGGACGGTGGGCCGCACGAACCAGCCGACCCACTGGTCGTACCCGCCGCCGACGGCGATCTCGATCGACTCGCGGTCGCGGGCCCGCTCGAGGGCGCCGACGACCTTCTCGTAGGCGGTCCGGTCGATCAGGGCGCCGCCGAAGTTCGACAGGTCGGTCACGTCGCCGTAGGTCAGGCTCTCGACCTCGTCGAGGAACTCGGTGCGCATGCGCCGCCACAGGGAGCGGGGCAGGAACGCCCGCGACGCCGCCGAGCACTTCTGCCCCTGATATTCGAAGGCCCCCCGGATCAGGGCCGTGGACAGCACGCCCGGATCGGCCGACGGGTGCGCGAGGACGAAGTCCTTGCCGCCGGTCTCCCCCACCAGCCGCGGATACGTGCGGTAGCCGTCGATGTTGGCCCCGACCTCCCGCCACAGGTGCTGGAACGTCCGGGTCGACCCGGTGAAGTGGATACCGGCCAGCCGCGGATCGCGCAGGAGCACCTCCGACGCGACCCGGCCGTCCCCGGTGATCAGATTGATCACGCCCGGCGGCATCCCCGCCGCCTCGAGCAGGCGCATCGTCCAGTACGCCGACAGGGACTGCGTCGGTGCGGGCTTCCACACCACGGTGTTGCCCAGCAGCGCCGGAGCGGTGGGCAGGTTCCCGGCGATCGCCGTGAAGTTGAACGGGGTGATCGCGTACACGAACCCCTCGAGCGGCCGGTAGTCCATCCGGTTCCACACACCCGGCGACGAATACGGCTGGTCGGCGAGCAGCGCCCGGGCGAAGTGCACGTTGAATCGCCAGAAGTCGACCAGTTCGCACGGCGCGTCGATCTCCGCCTGCTGCACCGACTTGGACTGGCCCAGCATGGTGGCGGCCGCGATCGTCTCCCGCCACGGCCCGGCCAGCAGGTCGGCGGCCCGCAGCAGCACGGCCGCGCGGGCGTCGAACGACATCTCCCGCCACGCGGGGGCCGCGGCCGTCGCCGCCTCGACGGCCGCCGTCGCCTCCGCCGGGGTGGCGTTGCGCAGGGTGCCGAGCACCGCGTGATGGTTGTGGGGCTGCACGATGTCGAAGCGATCGCCCTCACCGTGCACGTGCTCGCCGCCGATGACGTGCGAGACGTCCACCGGTTCGGCCGCCAGCTCCTTCAGCTTGGCGGTCAGACGCTCCCGCTCCGGGCTGCCGGGAGCGTAGGTGTGGACCGGCTCGTTGGCCGGCGCAGGAACTGCAGTGACGGCGTCCATGGGGCCTCCCTGGGCCCAGGGTAGCGCCGAACACGGCGTCGCATACGGCAATCCTGCTCGGGCAGCGTCGCTTCCGCCGCGCGCCGCCGCGCGCGCATCACGTCAGCCGGTGCGCGCACATCACATCAGCCGGTGCGCGCGCATCACATCAGCCGCTGCGCGGCGGCCGCGATCCTCTCGTCCGAGGCCGTCAGCGCGATCCGCACGTGCTGGACGCCGCCGGGACCGTAGAACTCGCCCGGGGCCACGAGGATCCCGCGTTCGGCGAACCAGTCCACCGTCGCGCGGCACTCCTCGCCGCGGCTCGCCCACAGGTACAGGCCGGCTTCGGAGTGATCCACCGTGAACCCGGCACCGCGGACGGCTGCGAGCAGCACCTCGCGGCGCTTGCGGTACAGCTCGCGCTGCGCGTTCTCGTGTTCGTCGTCGTTCAGCGCGACGGTCATCGCCGACTGGATCGGCAGCGGCACCATCATGCCGGCGTGCTTACGCACCTCGAGCAGGTCCGCGACGAGTTCGGCGTCGCCGGTGACGAAGCCGGCGCGGTAGCTGGCCAGGTTCGACGTCTTCGACAGCGAGTGCACCGCGAGCAGGTTCGTGTGGTCGCCGTCGCACACGCTCGGGTGCAGGATGGACAGTGCCTCACCCTCCCAGGTCAGGCCCAGGTAGCACTCGTCGGAGACGACGATCGCGTCCCGGCTGCGCGCCCAGTCCACCACCTTGCGCAGGTGTTCGAGGCCGAGCACCTTGCCCGTCGGGTTCGACGGCGAGTTCACGAACACCAGCGCCGCGCCCTCGGGTCCCAGGCGGTTGAGGCCGTCGGCACGAATGATCCGCGTGCCGGCGAGCAGCGCTCCCACCTCGTACGTCGGGTACGCCAGCTCGGGGATCACCACCAGGTCGCTGCCGCCGAGGCCGAGGAGGCTCGGCAGCCACGCGATCATCTCCTTGGTGCCGATGGCCGGCAGGATCGCGGACGCGTCGATGCCGGTGACGCCGTAGCGTCGGGCCAGCGCCCCGACCGCGGCAGCGCGCAGCGCTTCCGTGCCGTGGGTGGTCGGATACCCGGATTCCTCCGCGACGGCGAGCAGCGCCTCACGGATGACCGGGGCGACGGGGTCGACGGGGGTGCCGACCGAGAGATTGACGATGCCGCCGGGGTGCGCGGCCGCCTTCTCCTTCGCGCCGGTCAGCGAGTCCCACGGAAAGTCCGGCAGGCTCGCGGCCACCGAACGACGAGTGCGCGTCACGGTACCGCCGATCACTATTCCTCGCCCATGGGCGGCAGGGCCTTGACGAACGGCGGGTCGTAGTCGACCTTGCCGAGCTTGGCGGCGCCACCCGGGGATCCGAGATCGTCGAAGAAGTCGACGTTGGCCTTGACGTACGCGCTCCACTCGTCCGGCACGTCGTCCTCGTAGAAGATCGCCTCGACGGGGCACACCGGCTCGCAGGCACCGCAGTCCACGCACTCGTCCGGATGGATGTACAGCATGCGACCGCCCTCGTAGATGCAGTCGACCGGGCATTCCTCGATGCACGCCTTGTCCAACACGTCCACGCACGGTTCCGCAATCGTGTACGTCACTGGTGTTCTCCCTGCCTCTCTGGTCGCCCGCCCACCTGCACGGTCACGCCGAATCGGGGCGCGCTCCGCGTCCGTCGACGTCCAGTATCCCCCGCCGCGGGGACACCCCTCCGAGTTAGGGTGCCCTGACTAGATGGGCCCCGGCTGGGCGCCCAGCCACTGCTGCCCGTCCGCGGCGGCCCGGGACAGGGCGGACCGCTCGCCGACGTATCCGGCCAGTGCCCCCACCAGCGGCAGCACGCCGAGCGCGCGCCACGCGCCCGACGGCTGCGGACGCCGCGCGAGTTCCGCGTTCACCGCGCGGACCAGGTCGATCGTCGACCGCACCGGACGCCGCACCCACGACAGCGGTGTCCCGGTTTCGCCCGTGCCGAGGAGGTCGCGGCGGCACAGCACGGCCGCGAGCATCCGCACCTGGCGGTCGCGGTCGTGGATTCCGCGTTCCCGGGCGACGGCGAGCAGCACGACCGCCTGGTTCACGAAGCCGAGCGCGTCCTGCAGCGGCAGCATCCGGCCCACCACCCCGAGCATGCCGGGGAACGCGACGGGCAGCGTCGAGACCGAGCCGAGCCCGCCGACCCACCAGTTCACCCGCTCCTGTTCCGACGCGGCCGCCCACGCCGCCGTGCCCGGCACGCGACCGGCGTCGAGCACGGCCGCGGCCGCGTCGAGCACCTGCTCGACCGGGGTCCGCTCCCGCACCGTGGGCACGAACGTGCGGGCCTTGAGACCGAACGGGTCGAGGTACGCCAGGTCGAACAGCGGCCCGACGCCCGCGGCGGTCGCGTCCAGGGCCGCCACGACGACCCCGTCGCCCAGCCTGGGGCTCACCGGCCGGCCCCGCTGAGGGCGCCCCCGTCGACAGCGAGCGGCGCGTAGGCGGTGCTCCGCTGACGGGCCGGGCGACCGATGCCCTCGGCGATCGCCACGAGTTCCGCCACGGTCTTCTCCGAGCCGTGCTGGGAACCCGCCATCCGGGAGATCGTCTCCTCCATCAGGGTGCCGCCGAGGTCGTTGGCGCCGCCCTGCAGCATCGCCTGCGTGCCGGCGACACCGAGCTTGACCCAGCTGGTCTGGATGTTGTCGATCCGGCCGTGCAGCATGATCCGCGCCAGCGCGTGCGCGGCGCGGTTGTCGCGCAACGTCGGACCGGGCCGCGACGCGCCGGCCAGGTACAGCGGCGACGACTGGTGCACGAACGGCAGCAGCACGAACTCCGTGAAGCCGCCGGTGCGGTCCTGGATCCCACGCAGCACGTTCAGGTGCCCCACCCAGTGGTGCGGCTGGTCGACGTGGCCGTACATCATCGTCGAGCTGGACCGCAGCCCCACCTCGTGTGCGGTGGTGACCACCTCGATCCACTCCGCGGTGGGCAGCTTGCCCTTGGTGAGCACCCAGCGGACCTCGTCGTCGAGGATCTCCGCGGCGGTGCCGGGGATCGTGTCGAGGCCGGCCTCACGCAACTCGGTCAGCCAGTCGCGGACGGACACGCCGCTGCGGGAGACGCCGTTGGCGATCTCCATCGGGGAGAAGGCGTGCACGTGCATCGACGGCACCCGCTCCTTGACCGCGCGGACCAGGTCGGCGTAGCCGGTGACGGGCAGTTCCGGGTCGATGCCGCCCTGCATACACACCTCGGTGGCACCGGCGACGTGCGCCTCCCACGCCCGGTCCGCGACCTCCGCGGTGGACAGGGTGAACGCGTCGGCGTCGCCCTTGCGCTGCGCGAACGCGCAGAACCGGCAGCCGGTGTAGCAGATGTTGGTGAAGTTGATGTTCCGGTTGATCACGTACGTGACGTCGTCGCCGACCGTGTCCCGGCGCAGCTGGTCGGCCAGGGCGACGACCGCCTCGAGGCCGGGCCCGTCGGCGTGCGCGAGGGCGACGTACTGGGCGTCGGTACAACCGGCGGGGTCCTTCTCCGCGGCGCGCAGCGCCGAGAGCACGTCCCCGTCCAACCGCACCGGGGCATTCGCGCCGAGTGCGAGGACCTGCTCGCGCACGGTGTCCCAGTCGCCGAACGCGCTGCCGAGGTCGGAGCGGTACTCGGTGTTGCGCCCGGTCACGTCGATCTCGGAGTTCAGATCCACGCGGCCGCTGGACTCCCAATCGAGGTCGGGCTCCTGCCACGGCTGCCCCTGCGGGGTCACGTCCCGGGCCAGACCGGTCGCCGGGTCCGCCAGCGCGCGCACGTGGGCGGCGATCCGCGGGTCGATCCACGGCTGCCCGGCCAGCACGTACTGCGGCTGGGCCGCGATCCGCTCGGTGAGGGTGAACCCGGCGTCGGCGCTGATCCGTGCGAGCGCGTCCAGGTTCGGCCACGGCCGTTCCGGGTTGACGTGGTCCGGGGTCAGCGGTGAGACCCCGCCCCAGTCGTCGACGCCCGCGGCGAGCAGCGCGCGGCACTCGTCGGCGGCGACGAGGTTCGGCGGCGCCTGGATGCGCATGGACGGGCCGAGCACGAGCCGGGCCACGGCGATCGCGGCCCGGAACTCGTCGAGTCCGGCGTCGTCCACGTCGCGCATCGCGGTGTCGTCCTTCGCCCGGAAGTTCTGCACGATCACTTCCTGGATATGTCCGAACGCCTTGTGCTGCTTGCGGATTGCCGCGATGGATTCGGCGCGCTCGGTGAGCGTCTCGCCGATGCCGACGAGGATGCCGGTCGTGAACGGCACCGACAGCCGGCCCGCGTCGGTGAGCACCCGCAGCCGCACCGCCGGGTCCTTGTCGGGGCTGCCGTAGTGGCACTCCCCCTGCTCGGTGAACAACCGGGTCGACGTGGTCTCGAGCATCATGCCCATCGACGGGGCCACCGGCTTGAGACGGGACATCTCGGCCCAGCTCATCACCCCGGGGTTCAGGTGCGGCAGCAGCCCGGTCTCCTCGAGTACCCGGATCGCCATCGCGCGCACGTAGTCGAGGGTCGAGTCGTAGCCCCGCTCGTCGAGCCACTGCCGCGCCTCCGGCCAGCGCTCCTCGGGCCGGTCACCGAGCGTGAAAAGCGCTTCCTTGCAACCCAGTTCGGCTCCACGCCGGGCGATGTCCAGGATCTCGTCGGGCTCGAGATACATCCCCTGCCCGGCGGCGCGCAGCTTGCCCGGCACGGTCACGAACGTGCAGTAGTGGCAGCGGTCCCGGCACAGCCGGGTGATGGGGACGAACACCTTGCGGGAATAGGTGACCGTGCCCGGCCGGCCCGCCGCGAGCAGACCGGCGTCGCGCACCCGGGCGGCCGAGGCACACAGGTCCTCGAGATCCGATCCCCGGGCGGCGAGCAGGATCGCGGCCTCGTCGACGTTGAGCGTCGCCCCGTCCCGCGCGCGCCGCAACGCCCGCCGCATGCCCGACGGCGAAACCCGCACAGGATCCGCCGCGGACGACGCGGGCCCGGCCGCGCCGGCGCGGACCGAGGGCAGGGGCAACATCGCGGGCGTGGCACCGTCGTGGGTCGAATCGGTCATTCGCCGATCATGCGCCACCCGCCGTACCCATGCCACCTCGGGGGCACGTCCCCGGCGAACTCACTCGCGGGGATAGTCCTCGTCTCCCGGGACGACCCGGCTCTGCTCGAGAACGTCCGCGGGCTCCACCTCGAGCGGCACCGAGGTCACCTCGTCGTCGGCCGGTTCGTCCTCGGCCGGCATCTCCTGCTCGATCCGATCGGCCTCGGGCAGTTCCGTGTATTCGGTGGTCTCCGATGATTCGGTCACGGCGGTCCTCCTCCTCGTGTCGACTCCGAACCCGGTCGCGGCATTGCCGGGTTTGCTCGCCCGATCAGCTTAGCCTGGAACCGACTGGACACCACCGACGAGGAGAACCGCGTGAACCGGGACGACCCCCCGCCGCCCCCGGCAGCCGGCAGGGCCGCCCCGCCGCCGGTGACGATGGCCGATCCGGCGTGGCGCCCCAGCCCGAGGGCGCGGCTGCTGTGGGCGGTGAGCGCCGCACTGCTGTGGGTGCCGGTCGTGGCCGCGCAGGTGGTGTGGGCGATAGTCGACTCCGGCCGGCACCCGGGTTGGCACGTCGCCGCCGGCGTCGCCACCGCGGTTCTCGCCGTCGCGCACGTGGCCGTGATGCCGCTGTGGCGGTACCGGGTGCACCGCTGGGAGATCACCGACACCGCCGTGTACACGCGCTCGGGGTGGCTCACCCAGGAACGCCGGATCGCGCCGATCTCCCGGATCCAGACGGTCGACACGGAGCGCGGCCCGATCGAACGATGGCTCGGCCTCGCCACCGTCACCGTCACCACCGCCTCGTCCGCGGGCGCCGTGGAGATCACCGCTCTCGACGTCGGGGTCGCCGACGCCACCGCCGCCCGGCTCACCGCGATCGCCGGCAGCAGCCAGGCCGATGCCACGTGAGCGACGTACCCGTGCCGCCGGAGCGGGAGGACGCCCCCGCCCTCGCCGCCGAGGCCGAGCAGCCGTGGTTGCGGCTGGATCCGCGGATGCTGCTGATCCACCCCGTCGAGGAGGTACTGCGGCTGCTGCCGGTGCTGGTGGCGTCGGTGCTGCTCGGCAGCAGCAGCGGCAATCACGGCTGGGGCCTGGCGGTGGCCGCGCTGCTGGTGGTGATCGGCATGCTGCGCTGGTTCACCACGACCTACCGGATCGGACCGGTGCACGTGGAGCTGCGCCGGGGCCTGCTGCAGCGCCAGCTGCTGTCGGTGCCGCGCAGCCGCATCCGGTCCGTGGACGTCGAACAGCGCCTGCTGCACCGGCTGTTCGGGCTGGCGGTGGTGCGGATCGGGACCGGCCAGCGGACCGGCGCCGGACGCGACCGCAACCGGTTCGAGCTGAACGGCCTGGCGGTCGGTGCCGTGCCGGCGCTGCGCGCCGCCCTGCTCAGCACGCACCCGGGAGCGCCGGACGAGGCGGCCGGGGCGGCCGCCCCGGCCGAAACCGCGATCGCCCGGTTCCAGCCGGGCTGGGTGCGCTACGCCCCGTTCTCGACCACGGGGCTGGTCACCGTCGCGGCGGTGGTGGGACTGGCCTTCCAGTACGGGATCGCCGAGCGGCTCGGCGAGTCGGCCACCGTCGAGCGCGGGCTGTCGTCGATCGAGGCCGCCGGCCCGTTCGTCGCCGCCGTGCTCGGCCTGCTCGTCCTGGGCGTGGTGGCGAGCCTGGCGGCGTGCGTGCGGTACGTGCTGCTGTACGCGGACCTGTCGGTCACCGACGACGGGCGGATGCTGCGGGTCGGGCACGGCCTGCTGCGGCACCGGCACACCACCCTGGACCGGCGCCGCCTGCGCGGCGTGAGCCTTCGCGAGCCGCTTGCGCTGCGCCTGGCCGGCGGGGCCCGCCTGGACGCGGTGATGACCGGCGTCGCCGCCGAGCACGGCGAGTCGTCGCTGCTGCTGCCGCCCGCGCCCTCCGCCGAGGCGCGACGGGTCGCGGCAGCGGTACTGCGCGACACGCGGCAGCTCGACGCCCCGCTGCGGCCGCACGGGCCGGCGGCGCGGCGGCGACGGTTCACCCGGGCGCTGAGTCCCGTGGCGCTGGCCGTCGCCGCCGGTGCGACGGCGGTCGCGGTCACCGGCCGCACGGTCCCGGTGGCGGCATGGGGTCCGGCGGTCGCGGCCGTCACGGTGGCGGCGGTGGGGCTGGCGTGGGATCGCTACCGCAGCCTGGGGCATGCCGTGCTGGGGGCGGGGCCGCAGGACGCGACGGCGTGGCTGATCACCCGCGGCGGGTCGCTGGATCGGCGCCGCGTCTCGCTCGAGGCGGACGGCATCATCGGCTGGACGGTGCGGCAGACGTTCTTCCAGCGCCGCGCCGGGGTGGCGACGGTCGTCGCCGCGACCCCGGCCGGTACGGGCCGCTACGCGGTGGTGGACCTCCCCGCGGAGCAGGCGTGGGCGCTGGTCGAGGCGGTCACTCCCGGGGCCGGCGACGGATGGGTGCGCCGATGAACCCGATCGATCGGCCCCCGGACCTGGCCGCGCTCGACGCGCGCCTGATCGAGTGCCGGGCTTGCCCGCGACTGGTCGCGTGGCGGGAGCAGGTGGGCCGCGAGAAGCGTGCCGCATACCGCGACGAGGAGTACTGGGCGCGTCCCGTGCCCGGGTTCGGACCGGCGGATGCGTCCCTGCTGATCGTGGGCCTGGCCCCGGCCGCGCACGGCGGCAACCGGACCGGCCGGATGTTCACCGGCGACCGCTCGGGCGACTTCCTGTACGCCGCGCTGCACGCGGCGGGCCTGGCGTCGCAGCCCACCGCGACGCACCGCGGCGACGGCCTCGAACTGTTCGGCACCCGCGTCACGTCGCCGGTGCACTGCGCGCCGCCGGCCAACCGGCCGACGCCGCAGGAGCGGGACACGTGCCGCACCTGGCTCGACGCGGAGCTACAGCTGCTGGCGCCGACGTTGCGCTCGGTCGTGGTGCTCGGCGGCTTCGGATGGCGGGCGCTGCTCCCGGTGCTCGACGACGCCGGCTGGGCCGTGCCGCGTCCCCGCCCCGGATTCGGGCACGGCACGGCGGTGGAACTGCGGCCGCGCGGCGACGCTGCGGACCGCAGGCCGCTACACGTGTTCGGTTGCTATCACGTGAGCCAGCAGAACACGTTCACCGGCCGGCTCACCCCGGCCATGCTCACCGCCGTGCTCACGGACGCGGCGCGGGCTGCCGGACTGCGCTCGTGAGCGCGGCCATGCGGGCGACGAACAGGTGCAACCCTGCGGGGGCGAGCGCACCGACCGGCAGCAGCAGGGTCCGCCAGTCGGCGACGAGGAGCTGATCGCCGCCGGGACCGCCGGCCAGGCACACCACGAAGCCGACGATCCACGCCAGCAGCGGCCACGCCGCGCGCGAGGCGGACCCGGTCTCGGCACGCATCGCCATCACCAGGAGCATGTTCGCCGCGCCGGCCAGCACGATCGTGATCGGGAACGGCACCGTGCCGATGTACAGGCCGAGGAAGAACACGGACAGCAGCGCGCAGAGGAAGCCGTCGAAGGTCAGCAGCGCGACGATGCCCGGCCGCGGCTTCGGCGCCGGCGGGGCGGGAGCTTCGGTGGCTGTGGTGGCGGGATCGACCGTCATCGTTCGATAGTGCGCCACCGGCGCGGGTGGGTGGTCACCGGGTCCCGGCCGATCACGGCACCGGCGGGTAGCCCATGAGCGTCAGCACGTGGCTGGCCTGGTCCGCGAATCCGTAGAGCGCCTGGTAGTAGGCGGCGTTGATCTGGTCCGCGTAGGGACGCAGCGAATCGACGAATGCGACGATCTGGTTCTGGACGGACCAGTTGTACATCAGGACCCTCTCGTGTGACCACGATCACCTGTCCGGTGCTCGTGGTCACACTAACTCAGCCCGGCGAAGAGGTCACGCTCCCGGCCGGAGCCGTCGACGTCGCCGCGGTCGCCCCGGACGAGCACGTAGTGCTCCTGCTCCAGCACGGGCTGCGCGACGAGGTTGGACAGGGCGAACTGTGCTCCGCCGGGCGCGACGACGACCTGGGTCGCGTGCGCCGCCAGGGCCGCCCGCTTGGCGTCGAGCACGCCGGCGACGTCGACCACGGTGGTGACCTGTTCGTCGGGCACGCACGGCAGGTCGTCGGGGCCGGGACGCTGCCACCCGTCGGGCAGGCCGGTCATCTCCGCGATGCCGCGATGCAGGGCGCTCGCCTCGGTGACGGTCCAGTACAGCTTCGCCGGATCCCACGGTGCGCCGGCGTGCGGGTAGGCGCCGGTCCCCGCAGCCTCGACCGCTGCGGTCACGACGTAATGCACCCGGATGTGGTCGGGGTGGCCGTAACCGCCCACGGGGTCGTAGGTGACCACCACGTGCGGGCGCAGTTCCCGGATCACCGCGACGAGTGCGGCCACCGCCTCGTCGCGGTCGGCGTTCACCCAGGCCCGCGGGTTCGCGGCCGACGGGGTGCCGGCCATCCCGGAGTCGCGCCAATGCCCGGCGCCGCCGAGGAAGCGGGGCGCGGGCACGCCGAGGGCGGCCAGCGCCCGGCCGAGCTCGTGGATGCGATAGCCACCGAGCTGATCGGCCCGGTCGGCGGTGAGCTGCGCCCATTCGTCGCCGACGACCTCGCCCTCCTCCCCGAGGGTGCACGTCACGACGGTGACCTCGGCGCCCTCGGCGGCGTAGCGGGCGATGGTGCCGCCCGTGGTGATGGATTCGTCGTCGGGATGGGCGTGCACCAGCAGCAGGCGTTTCGGCGCGGGGGCGTTCCGATCGGTCACGGTGTGGTCCTCCACCAGTTCTGCGCGTCGGACAGGGAACCGGCAGGGATCGAGCCGGCCAGCGTCACGCCCTCGACGCCGGGTCCCGCGGCGATCACGGTGCGGTCCTGCACGATCGGCAGGGTGACGGCGAGGTCCCACAGCTTCGGCTGCGCCCCGGCCAGGACGGCGGGCACGTCGCCGGCGCCGCGCAGGGCCCCGGCGAGTTCCGGGTCGAGGGTGGGGTCGCACACCCCGGACACGTTGCTCGGTGCGGCGAGTTGCGCCTCGGCGGCCTCGATCTCGTCGTCGGGAACCGGCCCGGCGTCACCGTCGGGAACCGGCCCGGCGTCACCGTCCGGAACGGACTCGGCGTCACCGTCCGGAACGGACTCGGCGTCACCGCCGGGGGCGGGCTCCGGCGTCGGGGTGGGTGCGGGAGCCGGCTCGACGGAGCCGGGGCCCTGCTCGGGAAGCACTGGGGGGCAACCGAATCGGGACAGCGCAGCGGTGGCGGGGTCGCCTCCGGCGCGCGTCCAGCCGACCACCGCATGCACGGTCCCCTCGACGAGGGCGTCGCCGTAGAGCTCGTCCGGCGGCAACGTCGTCACGGTGGCGGCGACGCCGGCCCCACGCAGCTGGTCCGCGGCGGTGCGGGCGACGGCGTCGGCCACCGGCGAGTTCTCCGGCACGCCCAGCACGAGGGTGAGCGGCACGCCGCCCTGGGCGAGCAGACCCGTGGTCGCGGTCTCGGGCGCCGGGGTGCCGGTTGCGTCGATCGTCGCCGGGCCGGCCGGTACATACCCGGCCCCGGCGAGGAGCGCGAGGGACTCCTCGCGGCCGGGCCGCGGCGGCATCGTCGGCGAATAGCCGGGATCGGACGGGGCGAGCACCTGCGCGCGGGCCGCGACGACGGCCGATTCCGTGCCGGCCGCGACGGTGGCCAGCAGGTCCGGGTCGAGAAGCCCGAGGACGGCCCGGCGCACGCGCGGATCGGCGAACTCGGTCGTGCGGCCGTTGAGGGTCAGCTCGAGGACGCGGGGCTGCAGCTGGGTGCCGGTGCGCACCTGCGGGATCGCGCCGAGCTGGGCGAGCAGCGCGGATCCCCCACCGTGCATCTGCGCGACCTGCGCGTCGCCGGTGCGAATGGACTCGGCGAGCTGCGCGTCGGTTCCGCCGCGGCGCAACAGGATCCGGTCGGGCCGGGCCGGCGTGCCCCAGAAGCGATCGTTGCGTTCGAGCAGGATCTCGCCGCGGCCGCGGTCGACGGACTTGACATGGAACTGCCCGCCGGACACCGGGATCGATTCGGCGAGGCTCGTGGTGAAACCGCCCGGAGTGTCCTTGACGAGGTGAGCCGGCAGCAGGTGGATGAACAGTTCCCGCCACGCCGGGTAGGGCTCGCGCAGCGTGACGGTGACGGTCTTGCCGCCGCCGGAGGATCCGACGTCCTCGATGAGGCGGTATCCGGCGGGATCGACCACACCGGGCTGGGTGATCATCTGCTGCCACAGGTACCGGAAGTCCTCGGCGGCGATGGGCGCGCTGTCGGACCACTGCGCCTCGTCGCGCACCTGATAGGTGATGGTGAACGGGGCCTGCGAGGTGACCTCGGCCGATGCGAGGACGGACTCGTCGAGCACCCAGGCGGAGGCGCCGGGCCGCGCGGGGTCGGGCACGGGCCGGAACGCGCTCGGCAGCACCATCCCGGCGACGGTGTTGCCGACGGGCGACTGGTCGGCGAGCAGGTGCGGGTTGAGCCCGGCGCCCACGTCGTCGACGGCCACCACGACGGTGTTGAGCTGGGGAACCGGGGTGGGGATCCGGGTGGGCTCGGTCTGCTCGATCGGCGGCGGCGGATCGGCGGTGCACGCCGTCAACCCCAGCACCGCGGCGACCGCGGTGATCCCGGCGATCCTGCGCATCCGGCCTCCCTTCCCTCCGGGATGCGGCGGTGGTCCCGGCTGCGCCGGGACCACCACTGCCGCGACTACTTGTTGCGAGCCTTCTCCCGCGAGCGGGCGCGGGCCCGGTCGGTGGCCGACAGGTGCACCTTGCGGACGCGGAGGATCTCCGGGGTGACCTCGACGCACTCGTCGGACGCACAGAACTCCATGGCCTCCTCGAGGCTCAGGGTGATCGGCTTCGCGAGGGTCTCCATCACGTCGGCCGTGGAGGAGCGCATGTTGGTGAGCTTCTTCTCGCGGGTGACGTTGATGTCGAGATCCTCGGCGCGCGGGTTGATGCCCACGACATGGCCCTCGTAGGTGTCGCTGCCCGGCTCCACGAAGAAGGTGCCGCGGTCGCCGAGCTGGATCATGGCGAACGGCGTGACCGAGCCCGAGCGGTCGGAGACCAGCGAGCCGGTGTGCCGCGCGCGGATCTCCCCGGCCCACGGGGCGTAGCCGTGGAAAACGGCGTTGGCGATGCCCGTGCCACGGGTCTCGGTGAGGAAGTCGGTGCGGAACCCGATGAGGCCGCGCGACGGGACGATGAACTCCATGCGCACCCATCCGGCGGCGTGGTTGGACATCTGCACCATCTTGCCCTTGCGGGCCGCGAGCAGCTGGGTGATCGCGCCGAGGTGTTCCTCGGGGCTGTCGATGGTGAGTTCCTCGTAGGGCTCGTGCACCTTGCCGTCGACCTGCCGGGTGACCACCTGCGGCTTGCCGACGGTGAGCTCGAAGCCCTCGCGGCGCATCTGCTCGACGAGGATGGCCAGCGCCAGCTCGCCGCGGCCCTGCACCTCCCAGGCGTCGGGGCGGCCGATGTCGAGCACGCGCAGCGACACGTTGCCGACCAGCTCCGAGTCGAGACGGGACTTGACCATGCGCGCGGTCAGCTTGTGGCCCTGCACGCGGCCGACGAGCGGCGACGTGTTGGTGCCGATGACCACCGAGATGGCCGGCTCGTCGACCGTGATGCGCGGCAGGGCGACCGGGTTGTCCACGTCGGCAAGGGTGTCGCCGATCATGATGTCCGGGATACCGGCGACGGCGACGATGTCGCCGGCGACGGCGACGTCACCGGGCCGGCGCTCGACACCGATGGTCTGGAGCAGCTCGGTGATCTTCACGTTCTTCACGCCGTCGGCGTGCATCCACGCGACGGTCTGGCCCTTGCGCAGCTCGCCGTTGTGGATGCGCAGCAGCGCCAGGCGGCCGAGGAACTCGGAGGCGTCGAGGTTGGTGACGTGGGCCTGCAGCGGTGCGGCCGGATCGCCCTTGGGGGCGGGGATGTACTTCATGAGGACGTCGAACAGCGCGTCGAGGTTCTCGGCGGAGGGCGCCTGTCCGTTCTCGGGCTGTTCCGTCGACGCCTTGCCCTCGCGCCCGGAGGCGTACAGGACCGGCAGGTCCAGCAGCTGCTCGGCGGCCTCGGAGGCCTCGTCGTCGAGGTCGGAGGCGAGGTCGAGCAGCAGGTCGTGGGTCTCCTCGACGACCTCGGCGATGCGGGCGTCGGGGCGGTCGGTCTTGTTGACCACCAGCAGCACCGGCAGCGACGCGGAGAGCGCCTTGCGCAGCACGAAGCGGGTCTGCGGCAGCGGGCCCTCGGATGCGTCGACGAGCAGGACGACGCCGTCGACCATGGACAGGCCGCGCTCGACCTCGCCACCGAAGTCGGCGTGACCGGGGGTGTCGATCACGTTGATGACGGTGACGGTGCCGTCGCCGTTGTACCGGTGCACGGCGGTGTTCTTCGCGAGAATGGTGATGCCCTTCTCGCGCTCGAGGTCACCGGAGTCCATGACCCGGTCGACGAGTTCCGCGCGCTCGGCGAAGGCGCCCGACTGGCGCAGCATGGCGTCGACGAGGGTGGTCTTTCCGTGGTCGACGTGCGCGACGATGGCGACGTTGCGGAAACTGGCGGTGCTCACGCGATGGCTCTCCTGGCTGTTGTCCGGCCACACGGCACTGGACCCAGACGGCACCTCGCCCGTACGGCGTTCTTGCGGTGGCCGCGTCGCGAATGCGAGTCACCCGTTCGCGGCCGCGAACGGCCCGCACAGGCACTGCGGCCTCCAATACAGTACAGGCCGGACGTGGTACCTCGCGCCCGCCGACGGCTGATTCACCAGTTCGCGGGCCGGAGCGTGACGTTCGCCACGTCCCGGCGCACTGTTCGGCGAACCCGCCGGCGGCTGCGGGCCGCCGAAACCGGCTCGCCGGGCGCCTCCGCCTTTGTTAGGGCATGCTAACCTTCCAATTGATGTGACCAGGGGCCCAGTGCTGTGGTCCGGGACCCACCGACGAAAGGCCGGCGACACGGATGGGCAAGGTGAAGGCGAGCAGGGTCGCGCAGCTCGAGCCCAAGAAGAAGTGCTGCCGCAAGAAGACCCGCTGTGTGCGCTGCCCCGTGGTGATCATGCGGATGAAGAGGCTCGAGCACGAGGGCCTCGGCGGGAAGGAACTCGCGAAGCGCCTGAAGAAGGCCCGCGCCGCCTGACCGGCCGCCCCGTCAGCGCCCGAGGTGCGCGCGCAGCTCCGGCAGCCACAGCCGGTCGTTCGGCACCAGGTCGATCTGCTCCAGCTCGTCGGCGTCCACCCAGCACAGCGCCGCGTGTTCGAGCGGCCGCGGTTCCCCGGAGAGCAGCTCCACCCGGTAGGCACGCAGCACCCGGCCGCCGTCCAGCGGCACCCCGACCCCGACCCGCTGCGCACCGGCGACCTCCACGCCCAGTTCCTCGCGCAGCTCCCGGCGCAGCGCCGCCTCGGCGGACTCCCCCGGCTCGGCCTTGCCGCCCGGCAGCTCCCACAGCCCCGCGAGCTCCGGCGGCCCGATGCGCTGGGCCAGCAACAGCCGGCCGTCGCGGAAGATCGCCCCGGCCACTACCTCGTCCGCCCGGCCCGTCGTTGCACTCATGTGCGGCATCGTCCCAGAATGGGGCATGGCCGAGTTGCTCTCCGACGCCGACATCGATGCCGCCCTCGCCCAGCTGCCCGAGTGGCGACGGGACGGGAACGCGATCGTGCGGACCGTCGAGTCCTCCTCGTTCCCCGCGGCCGTCGCGCTGGTGGACAGGGTGGCCGAGGCCGCCGAGGCGGCGAACCACCACCCCGACATCGACATCCGCTGGCGGAAGGTGACCTACTCGCTGTCCACCCATTCCGCCGGCGGGATCACCGGGTCGGACGTGGAGCTGGCCCGGAAGATCGACGCGCTGGCCCGCGGCTGACGGGCGGGGCCGCAGCCGGGCGCCCGGTGTAGACGATCCACGCGTACACCGCCAGCACCCCCACCACGTTGCACGCGCCCGCCCAGGCCAGCAGGGCGGGGCGGGAGATGTCCCACATCGAGTCCTGCGCCAGGCCGAGGAGCCACGGCACCCCGACGACGGTCAGCACCGCCCAGAACCCGGCGAGCACACGGGTGCCGAGGCGGCCGGCGAGCGGCCCGTAGACCAGCCACAGCAGCATCGGCAGCACCCACACCCAGTGGTGCATCCAGGAGATCGGCGACACCAGCAGCCCGAACAGTTCGACGACGACGATCGTGCCGAGCCGGTCGTCCGGGCCGAGGGCACGCCAGGCCGCGACGGCGAGCGCCGCCGAGGCCGCGACAGCCGCCAGCCACAGCGGCCCGGTGCCCACGTCGTGTCCCACGATGCGGCTCAGCGCTCCGCGCAGCGACTGGTTCCAGACCGACCCCACCGGCCCGATCCGGTCGGCGTCGCCGAACAACGTGGTGAAGTAGGTCCGCGCCTGGTCGCCGAGGAGCAGCCAGCTGACGGCGACGGTGGCGGCGAAGGTCGCCGCGGAGAAGAACGCCGCCGCCCAGCGGCGACGCGCCACGAAGTACATGCCGGCGATCGCCGGGGTCAGCTTGATGCCGGCGAGCAATCCGACCAGTCCGCCCGAGAGCCACCAGCGGTTGCTGCGGACCGCGACCATCACGCCGAAGGCCAGGAACACGTTGACCTGTCCGTAGTCGAGGGTCGTGCGGATGGGCTCCGTCCAGATGCCCACCGCCGTCCACACGAGCGCGACCGCCGTCCAGCGCGCGCCGTGCGCCGCGGAACCGAACAGCAACTCGAGGCAGATGCGCAGGAGGCCGAACAGGGCGGCCACGGTCAGCAGCTGCCACGCCACCCCGACCACCGGGAAGGGCAGATAGTGCAGCGGGAAGAAGACCAGTGCCGCGAACGGCGGGTAGGTGAAGGGCAGGGAGAACTCGGGAGTGTCCCGGGTGTAGGTGAAGTCGTACAGTTCGCCGCGCAGCAGCGCCGCGGAACCGTCGACGTACACGTGCAGATCCACGAGATTCATGCCGTTGGGCGTGAGGAAGTTCCACGCCAGCCGGGCTCCGACGGAGACGGCCAGCAGGGCCGCGCACCACCACAGTCGATGCGGGCGAACCGGATCGGACACTGCGGTGCGGCCTCCCGTCGTCACGTCACCCCGGGGGGAAGGGCCGGGGACGGATGCAGACTATCCGTTCCGCGGCGGCGGGCCGAACACGATACTCACATCAGTAACAGTTTCATCTACTCTCACAAAAACCACATCAGTCACACGTAGTCTCGAGCGGACACCACTGATCGGAACACGTTATGGCTAGACTCCCGCCAGTACGGGCGCGGCTGTGAGACCGGCCACGGCTTGTACTGATCGGGGGGCCTACATAAAGTGTCTCCCCGAGCCGTCAGCGGCATCGGCGCCTCGCGCTCCGGAGCCGCTTCAACGACAAGGATGGGGAAAAGTGCTTCGAACCCGAGCAACGCGCAGGATGTTCACCGCCTGCGCCCTCGCCGCCGCCGCGGCGCTCACCGTGCCGTCGCAGGCGGTCGCGCAACCCGTCGTTCCGGGCATCCCCGACGTGCTCCAGCTGCCGGCCGAGTTCGCCGGCTACCAGGTGCCGGCGGATCTGTCGATCGAGTCGCTCATGGGCATGCTCAGCACCCAGGCAGCCGCCCCCGAAGAGGTCGAGGCCCTCGCCTCCCTCGCCCCCGCCATCGTCGGAGCGGCGGCCGGCCCGGCCGACGTCGCGGACGGCAAGAATCAGCTCCTCGACCAGGCGAAGGAACTGCTCGCGAACTCGCAGCTGCCGGACTCGGTCAAGGCCCTGCTCCAGCGCGTGATCACCTTCCTCGACGGCAGCGGCGGCGGCGGACCCGACATTCCGGAGCCGGGCGCCGTGGCGATCTCGCAGTTCCTGTACCCGAGCATCGGCAAGGACTGCATCCGCGACGGCGGCGACTCCATCGGCACCGCGCTCGCCGTGGCCGGCCCCGCGCCGCTCCCGCCGCCGGGCCCGAAGGCCGGCCAGGCCGGGTTCGTGTTCACCGCCCTGGGTACCGCCAAGTTCGCCGACCAGCAGGCGCAGCCGCTGACGGTGAGCTGGATCAACGTCTCCAACGGCCGCAGCGGCACCGCGACGTTGACCAACGAGGCCAGGATCAATCCCGACGGGCCGACGACGCTCAGCGCGATCGCCGACACCGGCTCCGGCAACGTGGCCGCCGTGATCTCCGGCGGCATCACCACGCAAGCCGCGGGCGCGGCCCCGCGTTCGTGCACCTTCCTGCCGACGATCGGGCTCGTCACGGTCGCCTGACCGATCATCCGCACCTTGGCCGAGGCCGCCGGGATCATCCCCCGGCGGCCTCCGTCGTCCGGGCGCTTCCCGAGCCGGGAACCGCGTGGTAGACCGAGTCATGGCCGAAACACCGTCCAGGCTCACCGCTTCCCGGTCCCTGCGCTCGCGCCGTTCACACCGGTCGATCCTGTCCGTCCGCTCCGAGGGCTCGATCCTGTCCATCGGCTCGGCGTACTCGATCCTGTCGATCGGCAGCGTGGGGTCGGTGCTGTCCGTCGGTTCGGTGGGCTCGTTCGGTTCGGCCCTGTCGTCGCTGTCGTTCGCCAGCCTCGGCTCGGCGCTGTCGGGACTGTCCCGCTGGTCGCTGCTGTCGTGGCGCGGTGTCCACGATGCCCCCGACAACCCGCATCCCACGCTCGTCGTCACCGCCGCCGAACCCGACCCCGCCGCGCACTGCCAGAGCTGACCGGCCGGGCCCGTGTCCCGATCGGCGGGCGCGCGGCTGCCCTCCCGGTGGGGAACCTGATACATCTCGTAGATCACGTCCATGCCCGCCCGTATCGCGCGGCCCCCGGACCCGAGGAGGCGCATGGCCGTCGAGACCCCCGTTCCGGTCACAGCCGAACGCCCCGCACCCCGTGGTCTCGTCGCGGTGCTCTCCCTGTGCGGGATCGTCGTCGCGTTGATGCAGACCCTCGTCATCCCCCTGCTCCCCCAGCTGCCGCACCTGCTCGGCACGTCCGTGGAGAACGCCTCATGGGCGGTCACCGCCACGCTCCTCGCCGCGGCGGTCCTCACCCCCATCAGCGGCCGGCTGGGCGACATGTTCGGCAAGCGGCGCATGCTGCTGGTCAGCCTCGGCGCGGTCGTGGCCGGCTCCCTCGTCTGCGCCCTCGCCGAGTCGCTGCTCCCGATGATCGCCGGCCGCGCCCTGCAGGGCGCGGCGACCGGCGCGATCCCGCTCGGCATCGCGATCCTGCGCGACGAACTGCCGCCCCGGCGGATCGCCGGGGCGATGGCGACCATCAGCGCCACCCTCGGGGTGGGCGGCGCCGTCGGATTCCCCGTCGCCGCGGCCATCGCCCAGATCGCCGACTGGCACATGTTGTTCGCCGCCGCCGCCGGCTTCGGCCTGCTGGGCATCGCCATGGTGCTGAAGGTGATCCCGGAGTCGCCCCACCGCAACCCCGGCCGGTTCGACGTCGTCGGCGCGATCGGCCTCTCGGTCACGCTGACGCTGTTGCTCCTGCCCGTCACCAAGGGCGGCACCTGGGGCTGGTCGAATCCCCTGACCCTGGGCATGTTCGCCGGCGCCGCCGGCGCGGCGCTCGTGTGGGGATACTACGAACTGCGCACGGCGCGACCCCTGGTGAATCTACGGATCTCCGCGCGGCGCCCGGTGCTGCTGACCAACCTCGCGTCGGTCGCCGTCGGATTCGCGATCTACGGACAGATGCTCGCGTTCCCGCAGTTGCTGATGGCCCCCACCGAGACGGGCTACGGATTCGGGCTGTCCATGGTGACGGCCGGCGTGCTCATCGCGCCGGGCGGGATCGTCATGATGGCGCTGTCCCCCGTCTCCGCGCGGATCACCGGCAGCCACGGGCCACGGGTCACCCTGGCGAGCGGGGTCGTGGTGGTGGGCGCCGGCTACGTGCTGGTCTACGTCGCGTACACCGAGATCTGGCACATCGTCGTGGCGGGGATGATCATCGGGGCGGGCATCGGCCTGGCGTACGCGGCGATGCCGGCCCTCATCATGGGCGCGGTGCCGCTGTCCGAGACCGCCGCCGCGAGCAGTCTCAACACGCTGATGCGTTCGATCGGGACGTCCACGTCCGCGGCGGTGGTGAGCGTGGTGCTCGCGGCGATGACCACGACGGTCGGCACCTACACGGTGCCCGCCCTCGACGGGTTCCGCGCCACCTTCCTGCTGTCGATCGCGGCCTCCGCCGTCGCGCTGGCCCTGACCGCCGCCGTTCCCCGGGCGCGGCCCGGCGGGCTCAACCGGCGGTGAGCGACCACTGCCCGTAGTCGGCGCTGAATACATTGTTGACGTCGATGCCGATGCCGTCGATCGTCCCGCCACCCACCTGGTGCAGGTTCGCCGCGGGATGCACGTAGCCCTCAGCCGTGCCCCAATCATGTTGCCAGTAGAACGATCCCAGGCCGGCGTCGCGGGCCCAGGAGATGGTCGGCCCGTTGGCGTACACGCCGGTGTTCCCGGCGCCGAGCACGTCGTGCCAGCCCTGCAGGTACGGCGCGATCAGGTCGGCGAACTGTTGCTCGGACGGATTGTCGTCGACCGAGGCGTAGATCGGCCGGTCCGCCGGTCCCCCGGCCGCCCGATGCAGCTCGAGGCCGCGCGTCGCGTGCCGGACCCCGGCGTCGTATCCGCCGAGCCAGTCCGCCGTGTCGGCCTTGCCGAACTGATAACACGACACGACCTCGAGGTCGCCGGCGACGAGCGCGGCGGCCTCCGACTCCGTCAGCGGCTTGGCCAGCATCCATTCGGCGCCCGGCCGGCGGTCCGAGACGTACCGGATGGCACCGATGTGCCCGGCGGCACGGATCGACGACGGCGACGGCACGGCCGCCGAGTAGTCGACGATCGTGCCGAGCACCTCCCGGCCGTGCGCCACCCCGGGGGCGGCGACGGCCGACACCCAGGCCGCGCACGAGCCGACGGCCGCGTACCGCAACAGTTCCCGACGTGAGATGGCCATCGAACCTCGCTTGGACGAGCGTGCACGGCGGACAGGGTGTCGAGCTTCCGGTATTGCACCACACTCGCGGGTCCCGCGCGGGCACATCGGGATTCGGGGCCCGCGCGACGGGGACGCGGCGCGGCTACCGGCCGCCGAGCTCGGCGAAGAAGGCGGGAACGAGGGCGACGTCCTCGACGGTGCGCACCGTGGTGTGGACCCCGAGACCGTGCTCCTTGAGCAGATCGCACAGGCCGTCGCCGTCGACGAGTTCGATGGGCGGCGCGCCGAGGCGATGCGCCTCGGCGCGGGCGTCGTCGCCGAACGTCCCGGTGGTGACGAGCAGGCCCTTCTCGCCGCGACCGGCCATCGCGGCGCGGAACTCGCGCACGACGTCCGCGCCCGCCCGCTCGGGGCCGCGCAGGAACCGGAAGAACACCGAGAAGCCGAGCAGCGACACCCGCAGCACGCCGGTGCCTTCGACGTCGACGTCGTTGTCGGAGCCGGTGTCGAGGTGACCGCCGTGCGGGGGCACCGAGATGGTGGTGAAGCCGGCGGCGCGGAGCACCGCGACGGCGAGCCGTTCGAAGCCCTCGTCGGGGAGCTCGGCGACGGCGGCGAGCACGGGCTCGCGCCACAGCTCGGGATCCTCGGGGGCGGCCGCGAGGGTCACCACCTGCGCGCGCGACGACGCGTTGCGCACGAGCCGCTTGCGCCGCTTCTCCGCGGTGTATGCCACCTGCAGGGGCTTGATCTCGGATTCCTGCACCGCGCGGCCGCGGTCGGTGACGCTCCACACGCCGCGACGGGTGTTGGCGAGCAGCCCCATGCCCTTGAGGTAGGTGCGCGCCCAGCCGACCCGGTACTCGATCTCGGTGACCGGCCCGTCGCCGTGCAGTACGGACCGCGCGGCCTCGGACAGACCTTCGCGCGCGATGACGGCCTTCTCGAGCTCCTCGATCGAGGCCGAGCCTCCGAGCCCGATCAGCGCCTGCAGGGTGGGCCACAGCAGATCCGTGTACGGCGGTAGCGCCACCTCGCGGCCGGACGAGTCTCCGACGGGGTTACCGATCACGTTCCGGCGCTGCACACCTTCCCCTATCGTTTCGGCCCTGCTCGCCGCGGCTGTCCGGTCCCGCCACGACGCGCATTTCACCCTAGCCGATGGGCGCGGGCGCGATGGCGGCCACACTCCCCGGGCCCGGCACTGCCGGGGCCGGCGGCGCCGCTCGCTACCGTGGGGCGGGTGGGATTCACGCGCGCCGAACTCGAACGCTTCCGTGACGCGGTGGTGCCCGATTTGATCGGGCCGGACTGCCGGCTGCTGTTCGTGGGCATCAACCCGGGCCTGTGGACGGCGGCGACGGGTGCGCACTTCGCGCGGCCCGGCAACCGCTTCTACCCGGCGCTGCTGCGGGCCGGCATCCTGCTCCGGCCCATCGACCCCACCTCGGGGATGAGCGAGGACGACAGGGCCCACCTGATCGAGCGGGGCGTCGGGATCACCAATCTCGCGCCGCGCGCCACGGCCCGCGCGGACGAGCTCACGGCCGAGGAACTGCGGGCCGGGGCGGTGCGGCTGGCCGAGGTGGTGGCGCTGCACCGGCCGCGGGTGGTGGCCGTCGCCGGCATCACCGCGTACCGGTCGGCGTTCGGGCACCGGAAGGCCGTCGCGGGGCTGCAGGCGGAGACGCTCGGCGGGGTGCCGGTGTGGGTGGTGCCGAATCCGAGCGGGCTCAACGCCCACGAGACGGTGGACACCCTCGCCGAGGCGTATGCGGCGCCGGCCCGCGCGGCCGGGATCCTGCGCTGAACCGCGGACGGATCAGCCGCGTCCCACCTTGGCGAGGTAGTCCCTCGCCCGGTATCCCGGCGGCACGCCGTCGACGAGGATCGCCGAACTGTCGGAGTGCTCGGTGCGCAGCGGCAGAATCGCCTGGTAGGCCGGCGACCGGTACCAGGCGCGGGCCTGCTCGAGGTCGGGGAACTCGACGACCACGACGTGGCCGGGCCACGGTCCCTCGTGAACCTCGGGTTCGGCGCCGTGGACGACGAACCTGCCCCCGTACGGCGTGAAGGTGTCGTCGATCTCCTCGAGGTAACGGACGATCTCGGGGCCGAAGTCGACGGAACGCAGATGGGCGATCGCGTAGGCGGTCATGGGGTCCTCCCGGTCGGTCGGTGGCGGCGGTGTGCCGCACACCGACGAGACTGCCGCGCTCCGGTGCCCGAATCGATTACCCGGCAGGTAATGGCCGCCCTTCCCACTCCGCGCCTACGGTGACGGGCATGACCACCGTGCACGAGGAACCCGTCGGAGTGCTGCTGCGGCACTGGCGCGAGCGTCGCGGCCTGAGCCAGCTCGCGCTCGCCAACCGGGCGGAGGTCTCGGCGCGGCACGTGAGCTTCCTCGAAACCGGCCGGTCGCGGCCGACCCGCACCATGCTGCTGCGCCTGGCCGATCAGCTCGACATCCCGCTGCGGGAGCGCAACTCGCTGCTGCTCGCGGCCGGCCTGGCCCCCGCGTATCCGGAGCACCGACTCGGGGACGTGCCGATGGCCGCGGTGGCCGACGCGATCGAGCGGATCCTGGCGTCGCACCGGCCGTATCCGGCGCTGGTGGTGGACCGGCACTGGACGATGGTCGACGCCAACGACGCCGTGGTGGGACTGCTCGACGGCTGCGCGCCGCGGCTGCTCGAGCCCCCGGTGAACGTGCTGCGGGTGACGCTGCACCCGGAGGGCATGGCGCCGCGCATCGCCAACCACGGCCAGTGGCGGGCGCACCTGCTGACACGTCTGCGGCACCAGCTCGCCGCGACGGGCGACCCGGTGCTGCGACGGCTGCACGCCGAACTGGCCGCCTACCCGTGCGACGACGGCCACGACGCCGAGCTCGACCCGGCCGGCGCCCACGCCCTGGTGGTGCCGCTGCGGCTGCGCACCGACGACGGCGAGCTGTCGCTGTTGAGCACGACGACGCTGTTCGGCACGCCGCTGGACGTCACCGTCGCGGAACTGGCGATCGAGGCGTTCTACCCCGCCGACGAGACCACCCGCCGTCTGCTGGGGAGCCGATGACCCGGATCGGCGAACCGGTGCCGCGAAGGCCCGCTCGGGAGTAACGTCCGGCCCGAGACCTGTCCCGTCCCGCACCGGAGGGCATCGATCATGAGCAGGAAGAAGTGGTGGGTACTCGAGGGCCCGGAGAGCGGGTTCTCGCTCGAGGAGCGCGCGACGGGAGACCTCGTCCTCGTCAACACGCAGACGTCGGAGGAACACACCCTGCACGGCTACGTGTGGAAGCACGCCCCGCACTTCGGAGTGCAGATCATGGGCGAGGGCCCCCCGCCCTACGGCAAGTGGGTGGAGAACCCCGAGGAGTGAGCGACGTCGGTCACGGGACCCGCCGCAACGGACGGCGCTCCCCCGTCGTGGTGTCGATCAGTGCCGCGCCGGACACGGCCGTTGCGAGGGGCAGCACGTCGTAGACGGCCGCGGCCACCCGCGGCAGGTCGTCCAGCCGTGCGCGGGGGCTGAGGGTCAGGTGCGGGGTCCATACGCCCGGCCGGTAGTGCTTGTGCAGGTCCGCGCCGGTGGCGGTGACGGTGTCGACCACACGCTGCTGGCGCCGCAGGAGGTCGGCGGTGGGGGCGGGCGCGAGCCAGATCCGTCCGCGCCGGAAGGCGCCCAGGCCGTCGGAGTAGAGGGTCAGCGGCCCGCCGTCGGGCAGCGCCTCGAGCGCGGCCGTCACGTCGTCGACGTCGTAGCTGCGCAGCACCGCGTACGACAGGTGCGGCACGTGCCGGCCGTGGGTATGGGTGAGCAGCGTCGGCACACCGAGATCTTCGAGCCGGGCCCACAGCTGTTGCAGGGCGCGCCGGGCGGCGGCGTCGAAGAGCAGGCAGACCGCGAGTGCCATCAGCGCACGGTACCGCGGTGGCGGTTCGCCGGCGGTCAGTTCAGGGTGGCGTGCCAGACCAGGGCCGCGGCCAGGGCACCGGCGCCGTTGAGCGACCAGTGCAGGGCGATCGGGGCGATCAGGCTCCCGCTGCGGCGGCGCAGCCAGGTGAAGACGAATCCGGCGGCCGCGGTCGCCACGACCGCTCCGGCGATGCCCAGCACCTGTCCCCACAGGCCGCCGCCGAGGACGCCGCTGAGCCCGCGGTTGCCGTTCGTGAGCCCGAGCGACGAGGCGATGTGCCACAGGCCGAACAGCAGCGAGCCGGCGGCGAACACGCCGCGCGCACCCGAGACACGTTCGAGCGTGCCGTGCAGCACGCCGCGGAACGCGAGTTCCTCGGGGATGACCGTCTGCAGCGGGATGACGATCATCGACGCGAGGAGCGCGCCGGAGATCGTGGCGTAGCGGTCGGACAGGAAGAACTGCCGGGTCGGGGGCAGCGCCACGCCGACAGCGATCACGGCCAGCACGATCCCCGCGGCGCCCAGCGCGTAGAGCGAACCGGACCGCCAGTGGCGCGGCGAGAGCCCGAGTTCGGACCAGCGCATGCCCCGGCGGCGCATCAGCGCGACGAGCACCACGGCCGCGATGGGCACCGTCGCGATGCTGGCCCACACGGTGGTGAAGTGCGCGATCAGGTTGGTGGCGACGAGGACGACCACCACGACGGCGACGTCGAGCCAGGCGTGGGCGCCGCGAAGCGATCCGCGGTGCGCAAGTGCCGTCGTCGGCACGGTCTCGGTACTCAATGTGTTCTCGAACTCCCGCTCTCGGGTCTGTCGGAAGCGGTGCCCTCCGGGTACCCGATGCTCTCCGAGTACCCGTTCCTGTGCCGTACGAACCATCCATACCAGTGTACGGATCGCGTGCCGCCGGGGCCGTGACCGGCGCCACAGCGACGGCCGAATTCGATAGTGACGCAGGTCACGACGGGTGCGGGAGCGGATTGCGTCACACGCCCCGGCGTCGGGGCGCCGTGTCGCCCGGACTAGCCTTGTCGCGAACATCAGCCCCGCTGTCCAGGACAGTTCAGGAGAAGAAATGGCCGACTTCCTCTACGAGGACCTGCTGCCGATCGGGGAAGACCCCACCGAGTACCGGCTGCTGACCACCGAGGGGGTGTCCACCGTCGAAGGACCGGGCGGCCGCACCTTCCTGCAGGTCGAGCCCGAGGCGCTGCGCCTGCTCACCGAGACCGCGCTGCACGACATCCAGCACTACCTGCGCGCGGATCACCTGAAGCAGCTCGCAAGCATCCTCGACGACCCGGAGGCGTCGGACAACGACAAGTTCGTCGCGCTCGATCTCCTGAAGAACGCCAACATCGCCGCCGCCGGGGTGCTGCCGATGTGCCAGGACACCGGCACCGCGATCGTCATGGGCAAGCGCGGCCAGCACGTCCTCAGTCCCGGCAACGACGAGGAAGCCATCGCCCGCGGCGTGTACGACGCGTACACCCGACTCAATCTGCGGTACTCGCAGAACGCTCCCCTCACCATGTGGGAGGAGAAGAACACCGGCTCGAACCTGCCGGCGCAGATCGAGCTCTACGCCGACACGGCGGCCGGCCACGAGAACGCCTACAAGTTCCTGTTCATGGCCAAGGGCGGCGGATCGGCCAACAAGTCGTACCTGTACCAGGAGACGAAGGCGATCCTGAACCCGGACTCGATGATGCGATTCCTCGAGGCCAAGATCCGCTCGCTCGGCACCGCCGCGTGCCCGCCGTACCATCTCGCGATCGTCGTCGGCGGCACCTCCGCCGAGTTCGCCCTCAAGACCGCCAAGTACGCCTCGGCGCACTACCTGGACGAGCTGCCGAACGAGGGCGCGATCACCGGCCGCGGCTTCCGCGACCTCAAGCTCGAGGAGCAGGTGCTCGAGCTGACCCGCAAGATCGGGATCGGCGCGCAGTTCGGCGGCAAGTACTTCTGCCACGACGTGCGTGTCATCCGCCTGCCCCGGCACGGCGCGTCGCTGCCGGTGGCGCTGGCCGTGTCCTGCTCCGCCGACCGGCAGGCGAAGGCGAAGATCACCCCGGAGGGCGTGTTCCTCGAACAGCTCGAGTTCAACCCGGGCCGCTTCCTGCCCGAGATCACCGACGCCCAGCTCGACGCCGAGACCGAGGGCGTGTCGGGCACCGGCAAGGGTGCCGCGGTGAAGATCGACCTGACGCGGCCGATGCCGGAGATCCTCGCCGAACTGTCCAAGCACCCCGTCAAGACCCGGCTGTCCCTCACGGGCCCGCTCGTCGTCGCCCGCGACATCGCGCACGCGAAGATCAAGGAACGCCTCGACGCCGGCGAGGGAATGCCGCAGTACCTGAAGGACCACCCGGTGTACTACGCCGGGCCGGCCAAGACCCCGGACGGCATGGCCTCCGGTTCGTTCGGCCCCACCACGGCCGGCCGGATGGACTCCTACGTCGAGCAGTTCCAGGCCGCGGGCGGCTCGATGGTCATGCTCGCCAAGGGCAACCGCTCGCAGCAGGTCACCGACGCCTGCAAGAACCACGGCGGCTTCTACCTCGGCTCCATCGGCGGGCCGGCCGCGCGCCTCGCACTCGACTGCATCAAGAAGGTCGAGGTTCTCGAATACCCGGAACTGGGTATGGAAGCGGTGTGGAAGATCGAGGTCGAGGACTTCCCGGCGTTCATCGTCGTGGACGACAAGGGCAACGATTTCTTCGCCGGCACCGGCGAGGTCACCCTGACGATCGGCAAGCGCCCCGGCCTGTAGGCGGCTGCGCCGCCGGTGCGTCCTTTGGGCTGTCCCAGCAGCCCGAAGGACGCACCGGGATGCTGCGGCGCCGGACGAGCCGACGCATCCGGTCGATCAGGCCTCCGACGGGCCGGACTTCTTCGGTTCGCCGGTGGCGGGGTAGTCGAGCAGCGACTGCTGCAGACGGGACCACTGATGGGCCAGACCCTGCAACGGCGCCAGCGACTTTTCGACCACCTCCAACTGACGGTCGAACGCCGACAGTTGTGCCTGCAGCGCCTGCACCGATTTTCGCTGCGCGTGCAGCTGCTCGACGAGTGCGTCGAACTCGGTGAGGACGGGTGGCACGAGCTCCATCACCTGCCGAAGAGAGCCGAGCATCCGGTTCGCGGGCGCGGACAGGGGCTCGGGAATCGCGCCGAGGGCGTCGCTCCCGATCGACCCGACCGCGTCCGCCACGGCGCGGGTCCTCTCCAGCAACTCCTCCATCGCGGACCCGAGCAGTCCGAATCGACGGGTCTCGCCTTCCTCCGCCATCGTCACCCTCCTCCGGACCACGGTTCGGTCCCGATCCGATCATGCCCCCCGGGCACCGTCTCGGCAGCCGAACCCCGTCGCGGCGGGCTCCCTCAGGCCGCGGGGGTGTCCGTGCGGGAGAGCACGGCGGGCGCCTGCGCGACGAGGCCCTGCAGAAAGCGGACGACGGTGCCGGCCGCCGGAGCGGCGTCCGGCGTCAGCATCGCGCACAGCGTCCGGTAGCTGCCCGGATCGAGTTCCGGCTGCGCCCGGAACTGCGCCGTGAGCGGCACCGTGAACGCGATCGTCCGGTCCCGCGAACGGATGTCGAGCGTCGGTCCACCCACCGCCGCGGTCAGCCGGACCTCGAACCGGTTCGCGCCCACGGTGTGCACGAAGCCCACGGTGCGCACGTTGGCGCGTGCCATCTGCCGGTAGAGCGGCCGCAGTCCTCCGAGGACCATCGACGGAAGCGTGACGGCACCGGAGCCGGCGGCGAACATGAGCGCACTCCTTTTCGTTCGGGGCCGTCACCACGCGGGCGACGACCCTCCGACGCATTATCTGGAATGATTCCAGAAAATACGGCGGGGGGCAACGTCGCGGTCGTCACCACTGCGCGCCGGCCACCTGCTTGACCGTCGCGTTGAGCCGGTTCCACACGTTGATCAGCGAGATCTGCAAGATCAGCGCCGCCAGTTGCGGCTCGTCGTAGTGGCGGGCGGCCTCGTCCCAGACGTCGTCGGGCACCGGGTCGGGCCGGTCCGCGAGCCGGGTCACCGCCTCCGTCAGCGCCAGGGCCGCCCGCTCGGCATCGGTGAAGTACGGCGCCTCGCGCCACGCCGCCACCGCGAACAGCCGCTTGTCGGTCTCCCCGTCCTTCTTCGCCAGCCGCGGGTGCATGTCCACACAGACGCTGCATCCGTTGATCTGGCTCGCCCGCAGATGCACGAGGTGGGTGGTGCGCGCCGGCAGCCCGCCACCGTCGGCGGCGTTCCCCAGTGCCTGCAACGCCGTCACCGCGTCGGGCAGAACGAGCGCGGGATTCGTCATTCGAGCCTTCATGATCGTCTCCTTGTCACATCCGGGGTCGTGCGTTCGTCACAGCCATGACGGATCCCGACGACAGAATGTGACGACATGAGCGACGGATACTTTTCGGCCCACCCCGGCGGCGCCTTCCCCGCCGAACAGTTCGAGGCACATCGGGACCATCTCCGGGCGGTGGCCTTCCGCATGCTCGGCTCGGCGAGCGAGGCCGACGACGCCGTGCAGGAGGCCTGGCTGCGCCTGCACCGCTCCGGCACCGACGAGGTCGCCAACCTGGGAGGCTGGCTGACGACGGTGGTGAGCCGGGTGTGCCTGGACATGCTGCGCTCCCGGGGCTCGCGCCGGGAGGTCCCCCTCGATCAGCCCGACCGTCCCGAACCTGGGTCGACGGACCCGCGCGACGTTCCGGAAAGCGCTGCACTGCTGGCCGATTCGGTCGGTGTGGCCATGCTCGTCGTGCTCGACACCCTCGCCCCGGCCGAACGCCTCGCGTTCGTGCTGCACGACCTGTTCGCCGTCCCGTTCGACGAGATCGCCCCGATCGTGGAGCGCTCCCCCGCCGCCACCCGCCAGCTCGCGAGCCGCGCGCGGCGGCGCATCCAGGGCGCGACCGCCCCACGGGCCGACCTGATGCGCCGCCGTCGCCTCGTCGACGCGTTCCTCGCCGCGTCGCGGGAGGGACGGTTCGACGACCTGCTGGCCCTGCTCGATCCGGACGTGGTCCTTCGCGCGGACGACGTCGCCGTGGCGACGGCCCGTGCCGGCGCGGCTCACGGCGCACCGGCGCTCGCGCACGAGCTTCACGGACCCCACAGCGTCGCAAAGGTTTTCGACGGCCGCGCCCAGGCCGCCCGGACGGTGCTCGTCGACGGAATGCCCGGTGCCGCATGGGCGCCGGGCGGCCGTCCGCGCACGGTGTTCGCCTTCACGATCGAAGACGACGCGATCGTCGAGATCGAGGTGGTGTCGGATCCCGGGCAGCTCGCGGCGCTCGAGGTGACGTTCCCGGACGCCGGCTGACACGCGGGTGCGCACCTCTCGTCGCGGCACGCCGGAGACCGGCGCGGGAGGTGCGCACCCGCAGAAGGCCAGGGCTCAGACCGGGGATCCCGAAACCGCTCGGGAATGGTCGATTTCGTCCGGAACCGCGCGTTCCGCGGCACTCACCTCCGGGTCGTCGACGGGAGCACCGGGACCGAAGTGCGAGAACTTCTCGATGTGCTGATCGAGTGCGAGCGGATTCGGGGTGCCGTAGGTGAAGTACGTCTCCCACGGCAGCTTCGCGCCGCCGACCGCGAGACCGGTGTCGATATCGGACATCTGCCAGGTCTTGGTCTCGGCGTCCGGATCCAGGTGCAGGTAACCGGCCTCGCCGAACAGTTCGATGCGGTTGCCGCCCGGCTCGAACACGTAGAGGAACTGCCCCTGGGTGATCCCGTGCTTGTCGGGGCCGGCCTCGATCTGGATGTCGTAGTCGCGGAACATCTCGACCGCATCGGCAAGGTGCTGGCCGGTGCCGTAGTAGAACGCGAGGTGGTGGAGCTTGCCGCGGCCGCCGGTCATGTCCCGCATGCAGGCGACCTCGTGGCCGAGCAGGTTCGAGCTCATCCAGGCGCCGATCTCGACGTTGCCGTCCACGACGCGTTCGGTGGTGCGGAATCCGAGGTGCCGCTCGAACGAGTCCTTGAGCGGGGTGACATCCGAGGCCATCAGGTTGAGGTGGTCGATCCGCTTGACCGGAATCCCCGACAGCGGCTTCTTCGACGGCCGCGAGAGGATCTTGCTCTGCAGTTCCTGCGGGGCGACGTACTTCTCCACCTCCCACAGCAACTGCAGGTTGTGACCGTCCGGGGACTGGAACTCGAAGGTCTTGCCGTAGCCGAACTGGTCCTCGCTCCACGTACCCTCGACGTTGCCCTGCTTCAGCGACGCCACGCGGCGCTCGAGCGCCTCCGGCGAACTGGCGCGCAGCGCGGCGTGGCCCATGCCGGCTTCCGGCGCCTCGGTGACCTTCAGGCTCCACTGGTACGGGTCTTCGTACCCACGCAGGTAGACGGACTGCCCCTCCCGATGCGTGACGTACATGCCGAGGAACTTCGTGAAGAAGTCGAGGGTTTCCTGCGGCCTGGGGGTGAACAGTTCGGCACGGGCGAGGTGCGCGATGTCGAAACGGGCAGTGGGGTCGGTCATGGCTACTCCTGATCTCCGCTGGCCGGGCTTGCTGCTCCGGTTGTGGTGGATGTCACGAGCTTGCGGGGGTGCCGGCGCTTCCGTCAGCGCTGTTCGGGATAGCCGAACACCGATCGGATCACGGCCGGGCGTGTCCGGTACCGCCGGATCACCCGCCGTCTACCAGGGGATCGCCCCTAGCGTCGGCAGCATCACCCCGACACTGGAGGGAAGGCCCACAGATGAGTCGATTGAAAGCCGCGATCGTCGGATCCGGGAACATCGGGACGGACCTGATGTACAAGCTGTTGCGGTCCGAGCATGTCGAGCCGGTGTACATGGTCGGCATCGATCCGGCCAGCGAGGGACTCGAGCGGGCCCGGCAGGAGGGCCTCGAGGCGTCCGCGGAGGGGCTCGAGTGGCTCCTGGCCCGGCCCGAGCTGCCGGACGTGGTGTTCGAGGCCACCTCGGCGAGGGTGCACGCCGCGGCCGCACCCCGGTACGCCGCGGCCGGCATCACCGCGATCGACCTGACGCCCGCCTCGGTGGGCCCGTACGTCGTGCCCGCGGTCAATCTCACCGAACACCTCGACGCACCGAACGTGAACATGGTCAGCTGTGCCGGTCAGGCCACGATCCCGATCCTGTACGCGATCAACCAGGCCGCGGACGCCTACTACGGGGAGATCGTCGCCGCGATCGCCTCGCACAGCGCCGGCCCGGGCACCCGCCAGAACCTCAGCGAATTCAGCGAGAAGACCGGCCGGGCACTCGCGCAGGTCGCCGGCGCGGACCGCGCCAAGGCGATCTCGGTGATCAACCCGGCCGAGCCGCCGATGAACATGCGCGACACCGTCTACGCCAAGGTCCGCCACCCCGACCCGGACGCGATCGAACGCGCCGTGGTCGAGATGGTCGCCAAGGTGCAGCAGTACGTCCCCGGCTACACGTTGCGTCTGGTCGATGTGGACGGCGACCTGGTCACGGTCATGCTCGAGGTCGTCGGCGCCGGCGACTTCCTGCCCACCTACGCCGGAAATCTCGACATCATCACCGCCGCCGCCGTGCAGGTCGCCGACGTCATGGCGCAGCGCAGCCTCGTCCAGGGAGCAGCCCAGTGAGCACCACCGACACCACCCACACCCCCGGCACTCCCGGCGGGCGCCGCAAGGTCACCCTCGTCGACACCACCCTGCGCGACGGCATGTCGTCGGTCTCGCACCGGTTCACCCCCGGCAACGTCGCCGACATCGCCCGCGGCCTCGACCGGGCCGGGATCCCCACCATCGAGGTGGCCCACGGCATCGGCCTCGGTGCCTCCTCGATCCAGTACGGCTTCGCCGCCGCCACCGACCCCGAGTACGTGCGTGCCGCCGTCGACGCCGTCGACGATGCGGACATCGCGGTGCTGTACGTCCCGGGCATCGCCACCCTCGCCGAACTGCAGGGCGCGATCGACGCCGGCATCAAGACCGTGCGCGTCGCGGTGCACTGCACCGAGGCCGACTGCGCCCAGCAGCCCGTCGAGTGGGCCAAGGACAAGGGCCTGAACGTGATGACGTTCCTGATGATGAGCCACAAGCTCGAGCCCGAACCGCTCGCCGAGCAGGCCGCCAAGCTCGACTCCTACGGCGCCGACGTCGTCTACGTCGTCGACTCCGCCGGCGCGATGGTGCCCCGGCACGCCGGCGACCGCGTCGCGGCCCTGCGGCAGGCGATCTCCGCCGACATCGGTTTCCACGCTCACAACAATCTCGGGGTCGGCATCGCCAACGCGCTCACCGCGGCCGAGCACGGGGCGACGTTCATCGACGGGTCGCTGCGCGGGCTCGGCGCCAGCGCCGGCAACGCCCAGACCGAGGTGCTCGCCGCCGCGTTCGAGCGGGCCGGCTGGGACACCGGGGTCGAGCTGTTCCCGCTGATCGACACCGCCGAGCACGTCGTCGCCCCGCTGATGACCGAACCGCAGATCGTCGACGAGACCGCCCTGATCCTCGGCTACGCCGGGGTGTACTCGACGTTCTTCCACCCGACCAAGCGGGCTGCGAAGAAGTTCGGCCTCTCCACCCGCGAGATCCTGCTCGAGCTCGGCCGCCGCGGCGTCATCGGCGGGCAGGAGGACATGATCGTCGATGTCGCCTCCGAACTGGCCGGCCGCACCTACGAACTGCCGGCCCGAGCCGGCGTCTGACCCGGGGAGACTGCCATGACACAGACCCAGAACACGCCGTCGGTGACGCAGGTCCGGCACCTGATCGGCGGCGAATGGAAGCCGGCGTCGGACGGGGCCACCTTCGAGTCCCGCGACCCCCACGACGGGGCGCTGCTCGGGGTCGTGCCCGCGGGCACCGCCGAGGACGGTGCCGCGGCGATCACCGCCGCCCGCACCGCCTTCGACGACGGCCCCTGGCCGCTGCTGTCCCCGAAGGAGCGCGCGAAGATCCTGCACGCGGTCGCCGACACGGTCGACGCCCACCGCGAGGAACTCGCCCTGCTCGAGACCCGCGACGGCGGCAAGAGCATCAACCAGTCGCTGCACGCCGAAATCCCCCGCGTGGCCCACAATCTGCGGTTCTTCGCCGACTACGTCGCGATGGCCGCCAACGAGGCCTACCCCGACGGGGACCTGCTGTCCTACGTGCTCTACCCGCCGGCCGGTGTGGTCTCGGCGATCAGCCCGTGGAACGCACCCCTGATGCTGGCCACCTGGAAGATCGCCCCCGCGTTGGCCTTCGGTAACACCGCGGTGCTCAAGCCGGCGCCGCAGACCCCGCTGACCGCGCACCGCTTCGCCGAACTCGCCCTCGAGGCCGGACTGCCCGAGGGCGTGCTCAACGTCGTGCACGGGTTCGGCGGTGAGGCCGTCGCCGGGCCGCTGACCTCGGATCCGCGGGTGGATCGGATCACCTTCACCGGCTCGAGCGCGACGGGCGTGAAGATCCTGCAGGCCGCGGCAGTCAACCACACCCCGGTCTCGGCGGAGATGGGCGGCAAGTCCGCGAACATCGTCTTCGCCGACGCCGACCTCGACGTCGCCGTGCCGATGGCGATCCGCGCGATCTTCGGCGGCAACGGACAGGTGTGCCTGGCCGGGTCCCGGCTGCTGGTGCACAACAGCATCATGGACGAGTTCCTGGCCCGGTTCACCGAGCAGGCGAACACGCTCACCGTCGGCGACCCGAAGGACCCGTCGAACTTCCTGGGCCCGCTCATCGAGCAACGCCACCTCGACAAGGTGCACGGCTACGTCGAACTCGCCCAGGAGGAAGGCGGCAAGGTCGTCACCGGCGGCGCCCGCCTCACCGACCAGGCCCGCGCCGGCGGCTTCTACTACCCGCCCACCGTGATCACCGGGCTGAGCAACGACTCCCGCACCGCACGCGAGGAGATCTTCGGTCCGGTCGAGACCGTCCTCGGCTTCGACACCGAACAGGAGGCCCTGCGCATCGCCAACGACTCCCCCTACGGCCTGGCCGGGATGCTGTTCACCCAGAACCTGGACCGGGCCCACCGGATGGCCGCCCGCTGGAAGGCCGGCACCGTGTGGATCAACACGTTCTTCGAACGCGACCTGCGCCTGCCGTTCGGCGGCGAAGGCGCCAGCGGCCTCGGCCGCGAAGGCGGCCAGTACTCGCGCGAATTCTTCACCGAACCCCGCGCGGTCACCCTCCGATTGCGCGGCTGAAACGGCCGGAGAATCGGATTCGCTCCGCAGACCGGAATCCGCCCACGGCATCTTGCGTGGGCGGATTTCTGTTCGGCGCGTCGATCGCGGCCGAACGACCAATCGCCCGTCCCGCTACTGCGCGGATCGTCCGGGCGTTCCACAACGGCAAGAGGGAGCACAGGTATGACTTCGTCCTCAGTGTGTGTCGTCGTCGGCGCGACCGGTGCGATGGGCACCGAGTTCACCCGTCGCCTGGCCCGTCGCGGCCTTCGCGTGATCGCCGTCGCCCGCAACGCCGACGACCTCGACAAGCTGGCGGCCTCGGACGACCTGATCGTCCCGTGCGTCGCCGACATCGCCGACGACAGCGCGATCGAGGCGATCGCCGCCCACGTCGACGCACCGGTGCGGATGGCCGTGTTCGCGGCCGGACTTCCGGTGCGCGGCTCGGCCGACACCATCGCGCCGGGAGACTTCGCGGTCGGCGCGAACATCAAGGTCGGCGGGCTGGTGCGGCTGCTGCACGCCGTCCGCGACCACCTGGTGCCGGGTTCGCGTTTCGTGACGATCGCCGGGTCGCTCGGACTCGAACCCGGCCCGCTCGACGCCGGGCCGGGGACGGTGAATGCCGCGGTCTTCAACCTCATGCGCCAGCTCAGCGCGCTGTACGGCCCGAAGGGCGTCACCACCCACACCATCGCGCCGGGGCCTGTCGACACGCCACGGCTGCGGAAGTTCGTCGAGACCGAAGCCGCCGAGACCGGCCGCGACCCCGGCGAGATCTGGAACCGCTACCGCGCCAAGACCACGCTCGGCCGGCTACCGACCCTCGACGAGATCGGCTGGACTCTGGAGATGCTGCTCGCCCCCGAGGCCGCCGTGCTGCACGGAAGCGTCCTCACCGTCGACGGCGGGACCCGGCACGGAGTCCAATAGTCACGGAGTCCAATAGTCACGGAGTCCAATAGTCACGGCGTCCACTAGATCTGTACCCCAAAACGTCACAAAGGAGCGGCCATGCCCGTTGCACACTTCCATCTCGTCGACGGCGCCTACACTGCCGAGCAACGACGTCGGCTGCTCGCCGACGCGAGCCGCTGCTACGCGGAGGTCCTCGACTCCCCGATCGAGCGAGTGCGGGCGTTCGTCGTCCGGTACGACCCGGACGACGCCGCGACGGCCGGGACGGTGATCGCCGACGGCGGCACCCCGGCCCCCTACTTCACCGCGATCGTCCTCGCCGGACGCCCGATCGAGCAGCGCCAGGAGTTGGCGGCTCGATTCACCGATCTGATCGTCGAGATCCTTGGGGCGCAGCGGGATCTGGTGCGCGGACAGATCGTCGAAGTCGATCCGGTGAACTGGTCCATCGCAGGCAACCCGGCCGCTGCCACGCGCGCCGGCGAGATCACGGCGCGCGCGGCGGCCGCACAGCCGGCGCGGTGATCAGCGGGGCATGAGCGAATGTGCCGTTACGTCGATCTATCCGACACAACGGCACATTCGCTCGGGGGTTCGAGAGGCGGGGTGACCGCGACGCCCGCCGCGGCCACCCCGCCCTGCTCGATCAGAACCCCCAGGGTTCGTCCCTGCCCTGCAGCTCGAGCGACCGGAAGGTGCCGGTGTAGAACACCAGCGGGTGCCCGTCGTCGTACCAGAGCCGCTCCACCCGGCCCACGTGCAGGGTGTGGTCACCCGCGGGATGCGAATCGACCACGGTGCACGCGAGGTGAACCAGTGCACCTTCGAGGAGAGGCACGCCCTTGCGCCACACGAACCGAACCAGATCCGGCTGGTTCGCCGCGCCGGCGAAGTGCAGGGACAACGGTTCCTGGTCCCCGGCGAGGATCGAAACGCCGTACCGCCCCGCCTCGCGGATCCGCTCGTTCATCTTGGCGCGGTTGGCGATCGATACGAGCACGAGCGGCGGATCGAGCGACACGGAGGTGAACGCGTTGGCGGTCATTCCGTGCACCGAGGCCTCGTCCTCGGACTCGGCGGTGGTGACAATGGTGACGCCGCTGGCGAACCGGCCGAGGGCCTTACGCATGTGCAGAGGCGTGACGTCGAGATCGGATCCCCGGGCGGTGTCGGTCATGACCGTACTCCTCATCGCTGCGCCCCGTTCAGCTACGGACGATCTTCAGATCGTCGTTGTTGATCAGGTCCGGGCGCGTCCAGCCGTCGATGTCGTATTCGGACATGCACTGCTCGGCGAAGCCTTTGAGCTGATTGTCCAGGCCCTGAGCCTGGTAGGCGAACAGCGTCTGGAAGCGCACGGCCTCGTGGTCGCCGCCGTAGTTGCGCTCGTACAGTTCGTGCCGGCCGCCGAACTCGGTACCGACGGCATCCCAGAGCAGCTTGAGCAGCTTGACACGATCGATGGCCACGATGCCGTTCGACCCGCGAACGTACTGGTCGAGGTACGGCCGGATCTCGGGGTTACCCCAGTCGCTCGCATGCGAATTCAGGTAGATCAGGCCGCTGCCGAGGGTCTGCTGGATGATCTCCTTGATCCGCGGGTAGCCGACGCCCATGAAGGTGCGGTAGGCGAGACCGTAGTTGAGGTTCGGTTGCACGGCCCCGTTGACCCACGGATCGGGCGTCTTCGCCATCGCGTCGGACAGTCCCCAGAACATGTCACGCCAGTTGAGGATCTCGCCGATCTGCATCTGCACGCCGCGGAATCCGGCCGAGCCGGTCATCTCCACCGCCTTCATCACACAGCCGGCGATGAAGTCCAGCTTCACGGCGAGACGGGCGCAACCGTGGAACATGAAGCGAGACATGAAGCCCGACTTCATCACGAACCCGTTGGTCGTCTCGGTGTCGTAGGCGAAGACGTTCTCCCACGGAACCAGCACCCGGTCGAACACCATGATGGCGTCGTTCTCGTCGAATCGGCTCGAGAGCGGGTAGTCGAACGGCGTACCCATGACGGCGGCGTTCATCTCGTAGGACGTACGGCAGAACAGCTTCAGGCCCGGCGAATCCATCGGGACGGTGAAGATCAGGCCGAACTCCTTCTTGCGGAGCGGCAGGCCGTAGTGCGCGATGAAGTTGGCGTTGGTGATCGCCGACCCGGTCGCCACCACCTTGGCGCCGGACACGATCAGGCCCGCGTTGGTTTCCTCCACCACGTGCACGCAGATGTCGGCGGTCTCGTCGGCGGGCTTGTCGCGGTCGATCGGGGGGTTCACGATCGCGTGGTTCATGTAGATCACGCGTTCCTGTGCTTCCTTGTACCACCGCTTCGCGTTGTCCTGGTACTCCCCGTAGAACTCCGCGTTGGCTCCGAGGGTGCCGAGGAACGACGCCTTGTAGTCGGGCGAGCGGCCCAGCCAGCCGTACACCTCGCGCTGCCAGGTGGCGATCGCATCACGAGCGAGGAGCAGATCGTCGGCACTGTGCGCCGTCTTGAAGAACGGATGGGTGAATCCTCCGTTACCGGTGTCGGTCGGCACCGACAGGATGCCCTTCGCTTCCGGCTTGTGCATCGCGTCGTACATCCGGGCCACCGACCGGACCGAATTGCGGAAGGCCGGATGTGTGGTGACATCGTCGACCCGCTCGCCACGGAAGTACACCTCACGACCGTCGCGGAGCGACTCGATGTACTCGTCGCCGGTCATGGGCCGGACGGTGTTGGGCGCTCCGACGGCGTCGCCCAGGATCGATGTGGTCGTCATGGTCTTCACTCCTGGTCTCGGGGGTGTGGTGCAGGAATCGGCTCGGGTGGGGAACGGCACGACGGGCGTCGACCCGGCCCGGCCGTATCCGCCGACTTCGGAGGATCCCGGCACCGATCACGCTGGCGCGCTTCGGTAACCGTCCTCGGTGGTCGCGCGGGGCCGGGGGTTGGGATATCGTTCCGGGCGCCACGTTCCTGTGATCTGTAACACTAGAAGGCGGAGGTGTGGTGGAACATGGCTGAGCGCGAACAAACGGGTGACTCTGCGCGCAACGGAGCGGCCCCCGGCATCGTTTCCCTGCGGACGCAGGAGCTGGACACGAGCGAGGGGCACACCCGATGGGCGAGCACGCTGGGGCAGCTGTACTGCGAGATGGACGTCGCGTGGCCGAACCCACGACGTCACTTCGACGCGGAATGGGGCGGCCGGCCGTTCGGCGATCTGCACGTCAGCACGATCCGGGCCGACGCCCACACGGTGGTCCGCTCGCCCGCGATGGTCGACTCCGACTCCGGTGCAGGCTATCTCGTGTGCATCGTGACCGAGGGCCACGTCGAGGTGCAGCAGTCGGGCCGGACCACGACGGTCGAGCGAGGGTCGTTCGCATTGCTCGACTGCGCCACCCCGTTCGTCTTCCACTCCCCCGCGCCGTTCCGGCAGATCGTCGTGCGGTCTCCTCGTGAACTGCTCACCTCGCGCCTGCCGGGGCGGATCGTCGAACACGGCACGGCCCGCACGATCTGCGGCGAGACCGGGCCGGGCGGACTGGTCGGTCGTTTCTTCGTCGACATCGCGTCGATGAATGCCCCCATCTCGCGGGGGGCCGCCGTGTCGTTCGCCTCCTCGGCCGTCGACATGCTGGTCACCGCCCTCACCGAAGGCACTGTCGCGACCGGTGCCGCCCAATTGCACCGCACGGAAGATCTCACCCGCGTCCAGCGGGTCATCGAACAGAAGCTGCACGATCCCGAGCTCACGCTTCCGGACGTCGCCGCCGACGCCGGGATGTCGTTGCGCAACGTCCAGAAGCTCTTCAGCGCAGCGGGCACCACTCCGCGCGCATGGCTGTATCAGGCACGGCTCGAGCGCGCGCGGAAGTACCTGCTGACGACCGAGATGTCCGTCGCCGAGGTCAGCGAATGCGCGGGCTTCCGGGACGTCTCCCACTTCAGCAGGACGTTCCGCGCCGCCTTCGGCGCGAGCCCCGGCCAGTATCGGAAGGAACGCGCCGGCCGCGAACCGGGGCACCGACACTGAACGACGACCGGCCGGGTGCTCGGGCTGAACCCGAACACCCGGCCGCGGAACCGGTCACACCGGCGACATCACCGGCGGCGCGCTGCCGACGGTGAACTCCTCCTTGAAGATCAACCGGGGCGCCATGCGACGCCGTTTGAGCGCCTTGACCGCCGCGGTGACCATGGCGGGTGGCCCGCACAGGTATGCGCTGCGCCCCTTGCAACTGGCGAAGTCGTCGAGCACGGCGTCGGTGACCACGCCGGTGGCGCCGTCCCACTGCTCCTCGCTGAGTACAGGGTGGTAGCGGAATCGGGGATCGGCGGCCTCGAGAGCCCGGAAGAAGTCCACGTCGTACAGATCCGCCTGCCCGCGCCCTCCGTGGTACAGGTCGATGCTCGGGACAAGATCGTTGGAGAGTGCATGGCGCACAATCGACTTCAAGGGGGCAAGCCCCGTTCCGCCGCCGACCAGAATGGCCGGTTCTTCCTGGGGACGAACCAGGGCGAACTGCCCCAGCGGCCCGCGCAGCCCGATCCGGTCTCCCGGCCGAAGCGAGCCGAAGATCCACCCCTCCGTCGCGAGCCCTCCATCGACCCGCTTGATGTGGAACTCGAGCCGGCGCGACTCGGAGGGCGGATTGGCCATCGAGTACTGACGCGCCACAACGGAACCCGGCACGATCAGCTCGGCGTACTGACCGGCGGAGAACTCCATCGGCTCGTCCAGCTCCACGACGAGCCGGCGGGTGCACCGTGCGATGTCGGCCAGCTCGAGCACGGTGCCGGCGTGGTCGCGCAAGGGATGCCTCGGCCCGTCCGGGGGCACGTCGTTCAACGGCGCGACGGTCAGATCGGTGCGAGGTGTCGCCTGACAGGCGAGTGTGAGCCCGGACGCGCGCTCCGCCTCGCTCAGGATGGTCTCGTCGGGCCGGCCGTGGTCCACCTCGCCGCACAGCACCCTGATCTTGCAGGTCCCGCAGGTGCCCTGCGAGCACGCGTGCGGCAACCAGCGGTTCGCCCGCAGTGCGGACTCGAGTACCGAACGGTCGGGCGCGCCGGGAAAGGCCCCGTCCTGCCCGGAAACGGTCACCGAGTGGCTCACGACTACACCTCCCATCGGACGTGCAGGCCCTGCGGGCCGCGGAAGGTCCAGCCCCAGAAGCTCGGGGTGCGGTCGGGGTCGGGTTCGATGTTCGGGATCGTCTCGAACAACTCCTCGAGGGCGATCCGGACGATCGCGGTCCCGAGGTAGGTGCCGGCACAGGCGTGCTTGCCGGCGCCGAAGGCGAGGTGCGGCATGACCGGCCGGTCCACGTCGTAGGCGTCCGGGTTCGCCCACACCGTCTCGTCGCGGTTGGCCGAGCCGTACGCGAGTATGACCGGCGTACCCGCGGGCAGGTCGACGCCGCCGACGGTGACCTCCCGGTTCGCGACCTTGACGGCGGCGCTCCAGATCGGCGCTACCCAGCGCGCGCCCTCGTTGACCGCCCGCGGGAGGAGATCCGGATCGTCGACGACGCGCTCGAGCTGGTCGGGATGCTGCAGCAGGCCCGCCAGTGTCGTCGTCATGACGTGACCGGGCTCCTGCAGCGCACCGAGCAGGAAGACGTAGATGTTCGGGTAGATTTCCGACCGCTCCCGCACCTGCCCCTCCGGCATTCCGTCGTGCAACCAGTGCGAGATCAACGTGTGGTCGGGATTGCGGGTCCAGTGGTCGAGCAACGGATCGACGGTGGCGACGATCTCCTCCTTGATCCGGTCTCCGGCCTCGAAGGGCTCGGCATGGGCGAACTCGCCGTTCTCGTCGACCTCGGCGTTGCCGTACGACAGCGCGAGCGTCTGGAACCACCGCACGAGCGTCTCCGAGGGGACGTTCCGCAGACCCATCAGGTCACCGACCGCACGGACGCTGACCGGAGCGAAATAGGCCTCCTGGATGTCCACGGCCCCGAGTTCCTCGATCCGTTCGAGGATGCTCCGCGCCTGCGGCCGGACCAGCGCTTCCACGTAGGAGTCGACCGCGGCGGGCCGGAGTTGCGGATCGATCCATTCGCGCAGCTTGCGGTGCCGCTCGCCGTTGGAGTCGAGCACGGTTCCGGTCCCGAACGTCCGCCCGCCCGAGGGGGCGATCACCGTGGACCACGTCTCGGAGTCCTGGGTGATCTGCAGGCACAGCTCCCTCGTGGCCACCACGTGCATCCCGATCGCCGGGACGTAGGCGACCGGCGCCTCCCGGCGCAGCCGCTCGTAGATCGGATTCGGGTCGCGGTCGAGTTCCTCCATGGTGATCTCGTCGATCCAGGTATGGGTGGTGGTCATGATGTCGCTCTCCTGTCGTGGGCTCATCCGGAGATGACGGCCGGGGTCGCGCAGACGGGGTGTCCCGCGGTATCGTCCGCCCGCCGAGTTCCTGTGATCTGGAACACTAGAAGGCGGAGGTGAGCGGGAACATGACCGACAGTGCACCGAAGGATGACTCCCCGTGCACCGCGGCGTCCGGCCGGAGATTGGCGCTGAGCACGCGCGAACTGGAGTCCACCGAAGGTCGTGCCCGGTGGACGGACACGCTCGAGACGACCTACTGCGAGATGGACGTCGACTGGCCGCAGACGCACGACCGTTTCGCGGCGGATCTGGTCGCGCGCCCGCTCGGGGAGATGACCGTCAGTGTGGTGCATGCCGATCCGCACGCGGTGGTGCGGACACCGTCGATGATCACCTCGGATCCGAACGACGACTACCTGCTGTGCTTGATCACGCGCGGTTCCGCGATCCTGACGCAGGGGACCCGGTCGGCGACCCTCACCGACGGCGCCTTCGGCATCGTCGACTCGTCGGCACCGTTCGTCGTCGACGCCACAACCGAATTCGAGCAGATCGTGCTGCGCACGCCGCGTGAGCAGCTGACCTCCCGCCTTCCTGTCGAGCTCATGAACAGCGTGACAGGCCAGGGCATTTCCGGACAGTCCGGAATCGGACGGTTCGTGTCCCGGTTCCTCGTCGAGGTCGCCACCGCCGATACCCCCTTGTCGCAGGGCTCTTCGGCAACCGTTGCGGCCGCGGCGCTGGATCTGCTCGTGAGCGCGATCGGTGAACAGTCGCCCCCGTTGAGCGCCACGAAGCGGATCCACGCGGACGACCTTCGCAAGGTGCAGAGCACCATGGTCCGGTATCTCCGAGACCCCGACCACACGCTCGCCGATGTCGGCGCGGAACTCGGAATGTCCGTGCGGTACATCCACAAGTTGTTCAGCACGGCGGGAACCACCCCCCGCACCTGGCTGTACCAGGTACGCCTCGGACGCGCGCGTGCCCTGCTGTCGGAAACCGACCTCACGGTCACCGAGATCAGCGGCCTGGTCGGCTTCCGGGACGTGTCCCACTTCAGCCGTGCCTTCCGTCGGCAGTTCGGCTCCAGCCCCGCGCATTTCCGGCTCGGTCGAGCCGTACGATAGTCGCCGGGACGGGCGGACCGCGTGCACCGCGCGTCCGCAGTCCCGCGAGAACCGTTCGTCCCGTTGCCTCGCCGGAGATCGACGACCGTCCCGCGCTCCGAATGATGTGCGGAGAATGTTCCGTTATCCGGTGTGATCGCGTCCGAAGATCTGTCGTGCGAGGACCCATCGCTGGATCTCGTTGGCGCCCTCGTAGATCTCACCGATCTTGCTGTCCCGGTATATCGCCTCGACCGGTCCTTCGGTGTCGTCGGCTCCGAGGGACTGCACGAATCCGAGTCCGCCGAACGCCTGCACGGCATCCCGGGCGATGCGCGCCGCCAGGTCGGTGCCGCGCAGCTTCGCCATCGCCGCTTCGGGCTCGGGAAAATGTTCCCCGGTGTCGAGCCGAAGAGCCGCTTTCAGGTACAGGCTGCGGGCGGCCTCGAGATCCGCCGCGTAGTCGGCCATCACGAACTGCCAGTGCTGTTTGGAAGCCAGCGAACCACCGAACGCGTGCCGCGACTTCAGATGCGCGACGGTGCGGTCGAAGGCGGCCTGCGCCATGCCGACGCCGGCGGCGCCGATTCCGATGCGGCCGTACGTGAGTGTCCGGAGCGCGACGCGCAGGCCGCCGCCGACCCGCCCGAGCACCGCTTCCGGTCCGAGCCGAACACGGTCGAGGATCACGTCGGCCGTGATCTGCCCGCGGTTGCCGAGTTTGCGGTCGGGTGTGCCGACGGTGACGCCCGGTGCGCTGGTGGGAACGATGAAGGTGGTGAGGCTGTCGCCGGTCCGGGCGAGCACGACGACGACGCCGGCGACGACCGAATTGGTGATCCACCGCTTGCGGCCGGTGAGTACCCACCCGTCGCCGTCCGGGCTCGCGACGGTCTGCACCGCTTCGGGAGAGAGATCGCTCGACGCACCGGGCTCACTCGTCGCGAACGACCCGACGATCTCCCCGTCGACGACGGGACGCAGCCATCGGTGCCGTTGCTCCTCGGTGCCCTGGTCCAGTGCCGTGCCGGCGAGGATGCAATGGACGTCGTAGATGGCGGCGACACTGTTGGAGTAGTACGCCAGTTCCTCGACGGCCACCGCGGTGGCCGTGGCGCGATGCGTGAGTCCGTCGCCACCGACGTCCGCGGTGAAGGGAATGCGGAACAGACCGTTCGAGGCCATGGCCTCGAACGCGTCCCGCGGGAACCCGTCGAGGCGCTCGTCCCCGCCGGCGATCCGGCCGGCGATCGGCGCGACGGCCCGGGTGGCGAAGTCCCGGACGCGGTCGCGCACCTGTCGCACCTCCGGTGGCGACAGCAGGTCGTGGTACATCCGGTCCGCCACCCGTTCGCAGCCGGGCTCGGGCTCGGCAACCAGGGTCAGGGCGCGCTGTCGGTTCGACGTCATCGGGTTCTCCGGGGGATACAGGGGATGGTGTCTCCCTTGTGTATCCCGCGGCCCCGCCCCGATCCGGTCCGATCACGATGCTCGACTTCGTCGCCGGCGGGCGTTGTCGCAGTTCGGGATATCCGGACCGTTCAGGCCCGTGTCTCACGCTCGGCGATCGTCACATCACCCGCCGCGAAGTGTGTCTTCGGCGTCTCCCGCAGCACCACCCGGATGTTGGGCAGCGGCGCGTCCAGGGCCCGGTGCGCCGCCTGGGTCAGTTCGTGGATCAGCCTCCGGAGCTCGTCCGGGCTGCGCCCCTCCGCGATCGTCACGTCGATGAACGGCATCGTCAGCCTCCCGCGACGGTGACGGTGCCGAGGGTGGTGAAGTGCGCGGCGATGCGCGCCCCCGGCTGCACCGGCACCGCGTCGGTCATGCCGCCGGTGAGCACCACCCACCCTGCCTCGATGGCGAGTCCCCGCTCGGCCAGGGTGTTCGCGGCGAAGGCCAGCGCCTCCGCGGGATGTCCGTGCACCGCGGCGCCCGTCGCCGAGTCCACCACCTCGCCGTCGACCTCGAGCAGGCACGCCTCGAGGGCGAGATCGAGATCCTCCGGCGCACGGCCGACCGGACCGGTCACGTACCGTCCGGACGAGTTGTTGTCCGCGACGGCGTCCATCATCGAGAACTGGTAGCCGGAGAACCGGCTGTCGATGATCTCGATCGCGCCGACCACGTGCTCCACCGCGGCCAGCGCGGTCGCGGCCGAGACCCCGGGTCCCTCGAGCCTGCGGCCCATGACGAACGCGATCTCCGGCTCCGCGCGGGCGTGGATCATCTTCTCGCGCGGGACAGGCTCGCCGATCGGCAGGATCATCCGGTCCGTGAGCCACGCGGTGGACGGCGAGTCCACGCCCACCTGCCGTTGCTTCGCCTTCGACGTGACCCCGAGCTTCACGCCGGTGAGCCGCTCGCCGCGGGCGAGCCGCATGCGCAACGCGATGTCCTGCGCGGCGTACGCGGTCCCCAGGTCCAGTCCGTCCCATTCCGCGAGGATCGACGTCTGCGGGGTCGCGGTGTCCTCCGCACGCAGCAGCACGTCGGCGACGCGGGCCGCGCTCCACAACTGGTCGCTCATTTCTCGTCCTTTCCTCCGAGCACGGCGGTGACGCTGCCGAGCCCGCTGATGTTCGCCACGACGGAGTCGCCCGCCGCCACCGGGAACGCCCTGGTCATGGAACCTGGAAGCACCACATGCCCCGGTTCGAGGGTGACCCCGAGCGGGCCGACCGTGTTGGCCAGCCACACCAGTGCGTTGAGCGGGGACCCGAGCACGGCTCCGCCTGCTCCCGTCGCGGTGAGTTCACCGCCTATGTGGAGCGTGCATCCGATCAGCCTCAGGTCGACGTCGCCGAGGGAGACCGGCCGGCTCCCCAGGATCACCCCGCCGGAGGAGGCATTGTCCGCGATGGTGTCGAAGATGCCGATCTTCCAGTCCCGGATCCGCGAGTCGACGATCTCGAGTGCGGGCAGCACGAAGTCCACGGCCCGCGCGGCTTCGGCGGCGGTGACGCCCGGACCGGCCAGCGGCCGGCCGAGCACGAACGCCACCTCGGGCTCGATCCGCGGCTGCAGGAAGCGGCCGGCGGGGATCGGCTGGTGCTCGAGGTGGAACATGCTCGCGGTCAGGTGCCCGAAATCGGGTTGATCGACGCCCATCTGCCGCTGGATCGCGCGGGAGGCCAAGCCCACCTTGTGGCCCTTGACGACATCACCGGCCAGCGTCCACTGCTCGACCTGCAGCTGTTGGATCCGGTAGGCGAGTTCGATCGACGCGTCGGGATGGTCCGGGGTGAGCGGATCGATCGGTTCCCCCGTGCGATACACCTCGAGCAGTCGGTCTGCGGCCTTGTGGGCGGCGGTGTCCATGGCTCCTCTTTTTCGCTTGTCTCGTTCGTGCGGTCGGATTCGTGGTCAGGAGGCGCGTGGGCTCGCCGCCGTCAAACCGGCGGCACCCGGGTCGTCCCGCAGGAGCACGGGACTGCAGTCGTGGGCTTCGGCGATCGCCCGGGTGATCTCGTGCGCGGCACCGACCACGGCCCGCTCGAGCTGCGGTCGCCGCTGGACGAAGCGCGTCGCGGGCACGCTCACGCTCACGGCCGCCACGACGGAACCCAGGTCGTCGCGCACCGGGGCGGCGACGCAGTGCACCTCCGAGACCGTCTCCCCGAGGTCCGCAGCGAAGCCGGCCGAGCGCACACCGGCCAGGGCGTCCAGAAGTGCCTGGGGGTTCGTGGTGGTCGACGGTGTCAGCCGCCGCAACGGGCGCGTGGCCAGATACCGGCGCACCTCGATCTCCTCGAGTTGCGCGAGCAGCACCTTGCCCACCGCCGTGGAATGCGCATCCAGGCGCGTCCCGATCCGCGCACCCTGCACGGTGATGTTGTGATTGCCGAGAATCTTGTCCACATAGAGGACGTTCCATCGATCCATGACCGCGAGATGAGTTGTCTCGCCGCACTTCTCCACCAGGCGCTCGAGGACCGGGGCGGCACAGGACCGGACGTCGACGGTGCCGCGCAGCGTCTCTCCCAGCTCCACGACGCGCCAACCGAGCCGGTAGCGTCCGCGTGCGCGGCACTGGAGCAGCCCCGTGTCGACCAGGCTCGACAGCAGGGCGTGCGCGCTCGATCGGGGAACGTCGATCGCCGCCGCGACCTCGGAGACTCCCCACTCGGGTTGCTGCACCGTGAACAGGTCCAGCACCGGTCCGATCCTCTGCACCGTCTGCAGTGACGCCACGTCCAGGTCCGTCCTTTCGGGTCGCGGCGGAGGCCTCGAATGCGCACCGCCGCCGCCGGATGCTTGTGATCTGGAACACTAGGTCCCCGGATGGCGGGCGAACATGGCTGGGAATGCACAGAAGGATGACTCCACGCGCACCGAGTGCGCACATCCCGTCGCGCGGCCTCGGGAATCGGCGCGAGACGTGCGCACTCGCGGGGCCTCGGCGGTTACGCGCCCAACGACATCCGCAGGTGCGCCACGACGTGCGCGAGGGTCGGGTCGTCGACCTGACCGGCGCGCCGGACGACGCTGACGACCCGCACGGCGCCGGGCGCGGGTATCGCCACCAGGTCCGGTCCCAGCGGCCTGCGGCCCAGTCGCGGCACCAGCGCGGCGGCGAGCCCGGCGCGCACGAAGTCCAGATGGATGTCGAAGTCACTCGACGTGCAGGTGATCCGGGGGCGCAGGCCGTGCCCGGCGAACATGGACATCAGCCATTCGTGGCACAGCGTCCCCTCGCCGGTGGACACCCAGTCCGACGACGAGAGCTGTTGCGGTGAGAGCGTTTCGCCGAGGGCCGGCGGATGGTCCGCGCGCACGATCACGTCGGCGCCGTCGTCGAGCACATGTTCGGCGACGAGGGTGTCGGGCAACACCCGCGGCAGCGACCGCCAGTGGTGCAGCACGGCGACGTCGGCCCGCCCGGTGGCCACCCTCAGGGCAGCGTCGACCGGGTCGGCCTCGACGACCCTGACGGACAGATCCGGCCGGCCCATGGTGGCCGAGGCCAGCGCCGCGGGGATGCCGGCCCGGATCGCCGTCGTGAATGCCGCCACCGTGACCGCGCCGGCGATCCGCGACGATCCCGAGACCCGGAAGAAGGCCGATTCCAGCTGCCCGAGAAGGGGTTCGGCGTCGTCGAGGAGGCGCTGGGCGGCGGGGGTGAGCACCACCCGGCGGCCCGCCGGGGCCGTGAGGGCCGCGCCGAGGCGTCGCTCGAGCCGTTTGACGCGCTGGCTGACGGCGGAGGGCGTGTATCCGAGGGCGCTCGCGGCCTCGGTGACCGTGCCGTGGTCACGCAGCGCACGCAGGGCCACGAGCCCGTCGACGTCGAGCATGTAGCAACATTACACAGAACCCTGCACAAAGCCGTGATGGACGTGCACGTTTCCGCGCGGCACTCTCGATCCTGTCCCGAACGGAAGGGGTTCCCGTGGTTTCTGCCTCCGCTGCGGCCGGGGTGGCCGTGGTCGCGCTGGGCATGGTCCTCACGCCCGGCCCGAACATGATGTACCTGACCTCCCGGTCGCTGGCGCAGGGCCGCCGGGCCGGCCTGGTGTCCCTCGCGGGTGTCGGCGCCGGGTTCCTCTGCTACCTGCTCGCCACTGCGGCCGGGCTCTCCGCCCTGTTCGCCGCGGTCCCCGTCGCCCACGATCTCCTGCGGTTCGCCGGCGCGGGCTATCTCGCGTATCTCGCATGGGGCATCCTGCGTCCCGGCGGCGGTGCACTCTTCGCCCCGGCCCCTGCGACCGAGCACTCGGCGGCGCGACTGTTCGGCATGGGCCTCGCGACGAACGTGCTCAACCCGAAGATCGCCCTGATGTATGCGGCGCTGCTGCCCCAGTTCGTCTCGCCCGTCGCCGGTCCCGAGTGGCGGCAATTACTCGTGCTCGGCGCGGTCCAGATCGGGGTGGCGCTGACGGTGAACGGGTTGATCGTGCTCGGCGCGGCAGCCGTCGCGCGCCGCGTGGCAACGCACCCGCGGGCCGTGCGGGCGCAGCGCCTCGTCACCGGCACGGCCCTCGGGGCCTTCGCCGTGGCGACGGCCTGCAGCCAGGCGCCGCCCGCACGGTCGTAGGGCTCAGGCCTCGAGCACCTGCCCCTTGCGTTCCGGCAGCGTGTAGGCGGCGACGGCGGCGACGGCGAACGCCGCCGCGAACACCCCGAAGACGAGCGGGTTGCCGCCGGCCGTGAGCAGCCCGGGCACCAGCAGCGGCGCCAGGATCGACGCGATGCGCCCGAACGCGGCCGCCGCACCGGTCCCGGCGGCCCGCACCGACGTCGGATACAGTTCCGGACCGATCGCGTACAGCGCGCCCCACGCGCCGAGGTTGAAGAACGACAACGCCATTCCGGCGGCGACGATCCGGGTGGGGGTGTCGGCGAGGCCGAACAGCCCCGCGGCCGCCGCCGAGCCGACGAGGAAACTCGCCAGGGTGGCGCGCCGCCCCCACACCTCGATCAGCCACGCGGCGACCGCGTACCCCGGCAACTGCGCGAGCGTGATGATCAGCGTGTACTCGAAGGACTTCACCAAATCGAAGCCCTGGGTGACCAGCAGGCTGGGCAGCCAGATGAAGGCCCCGTAGTACGAGAGGTTGATGCCGAACCACACCGTCCACAGGGCGACGGTCCGGCGCCGCAGCCGCGACGACCAGATCGACTCGGCCGCCGCCGGGTCGGTGCGCACCGGGCGCGACGTCTCCTCCTGGTCCGGGGGCGCGTCGACGCCGGCGGACGTCTCGAAGGACCGGACGGCCGTCTCGGCCTCGCCGTAGCGGCCACGGCTCTCGAGGTACCGGACGGATTCGGGCAGGCCGAACCGCACGACCACCGCGTACAGGGTGGGGACGATCCCCACGGCCAGCGCCCAGCGCCAGCCGTCGTCGCCGAGCGGGATCACGAAGTAGCCGATGAGGGCGGCGAGGATCCACCCGGCCGCCCAGAACGCCTCGAGCGCCACCACCATGCGGCCGCGCTGCCGACGCGGCGCGTATTCACTGACCAGGGTCGACGCCACCGGAAGTTCGGCCCCGAGACCCAAACCGACGACGAACCGCAGCACGATCAGCACCGCGACGGAGCCGGCGAGCGCGGCGGCACCGGTGGCCAGGCCGTACACCAGTAGTGTCACCGCGAACACCTGGCGCCGGCCGATCCGGTCGGCGAGCAGGCCGCCGAGCGCGGCGCCGACGGCCATCCCGACGAAGCCGATCGAACCGATCCACGACAACTGGGTCGTGCTCAGGCCCCACTGCACCGCCAGGGCGGCCATCACGAACGAGATGAGCCCGACGTCCATGGCGTCGAGCGCCCAGCCCACACCGGAGCCGAGCAGCAGCCTGCCGTGTTTGCGGGTGAACGGGAGCTCGTCGAGCCGCTCGGTGCGCGTGGTCATCGACCGAAAGCTATCACCGCCACCGCGGTGATAGCTGGGCTCGGCCGCCGCGCCGGTTCAGCCGCGGGCGGCGTCCTCGAGCGGCGCGATCTCGATCTTGCGCATCTGCAACATCGCCTCGGTGATGCGCCGTCCCACCTCGGGGTCGGTGTCGGAGAGCAGCTCGTAGAGCCGCCGCGGCACCACCTGCCAGGACAGCCCGAAGCGGTCCTTCAGCCAGCCGCACTGGCTCTCCTCCCCGCCCTCGGTGAGGGCGTTCCAGTAGTGGTCGACCTCGTCCTGGTCGGCGCAGTCGATCTGGAGCGACACCGCCTCGGAGAACGAGAACTCCGGGCCGCCGTTGAACGCGACGTAGCGCTGGCCGTCGAGTTCGAAGTCGACGGCCATGACGGTGCCGGCCGGCTTGGGGCCGGCGTCCTGGTAGTAGGTGGTGCCCAGGATGCGGGAGTCGGGGAACACACTGGTGTAGAACTTGGCCGCGTCCTCGGCCTCGGTGTCGAACCACAGGAACGGGGTGATCTTCGGCATCGTCTTCTCCTTGCTCGGGTGGATGACGGCACTGCCCTCGGTGTCACAGATATCGACCCGAGACGGAACCGGAACTCATCGCGGTCGCGAACCGGTGCATGCCCGGGCGATCATGAACTGGTTTCGATACCCGTCGGAAGGAGACGCTCATGCGGACGTCGGCTCGCATCACCACGGCAGTTCTCGGCGCCACAGTCCTGTCGGCGCTCGCGCCCGGCACGGCCCTCGCCGACACCACCGACGAGGGCTCGAGCGTGATCGGGTCCGTCGAGATCTTCTCCTGGCTGATCGACTTCCTGGCCAGTGCCTTCGGCCTGTCCTGAGCAGGCCACCCGCGTCAGCTGCAACGGATCGTGTCCTCGGTCAGGTCGCGGACCTCCGCGTACCGGGCGCGCACGGCCGGCATCGGGTCGGTCTCGTAACGCTGCACGGCACCACCCTGCCACCGCGGTGGTTCCGCACCGCCGTCGAGCACCCACGCCGCCTGGCGGGCCGCGCCGACGGCGACGTACTCGCCCGGCTCGGGCACCTCGACCGGGACCCCGAGCACGCCGGGCGCGACCTCGCGCAGCGCGCGGGAACGGGCGCCGCCACCGACGAGCAGCACCCGTCGCACCGGCACGCCCTGCGCGGTGATGTGGTCGAGGCCGTCCGCGAGCGAGCACAGCAGCCCCTCCACGGCCGCGCGCGCCAGGTGCTCCCGCGTCGAATTCGTCAGGCGCAGGCCGTGGATCGCGCCGGTCGCGCCGGGGCGGTTGGGGGTGCGCTCGCCCTCGAGGTACGGCACCATCACGAGCCCGCCGGCGCCGGGCGGGGCCGACAACGCGAGCCGTGACAGTTCGTCGTGGTCGACGCCGAGCAGCGCGGCGGTGGCGTCGAGGACCCGCGCCGCGTTGAGGGTGCACACGAGCGGCAGGTGGCGGCCGGTGGCGTCGGCGAAGCCGGCGACCAGCCCGTCGGGGTCGCGGGTGGAGGTGACCGAGACCGCCGAGACCACGCCCGACGTGCCGACGGAGACGATCACGTCGCCCTCGCGCGCACCGAGGGCGAGGGCGGCGGCGGCGTTGTCCCCGGCGCCGGGTCCCAGCGCGGCGCCCCGGCTCGTCTCCCCGACCTGTTCGGCCGGTCCGGCCACCCGGGGCAGCAGGGGCCGCCGGCCGCGCAACGCCAGTTCGAGCAGGTCGGTGCGATAGGCGTCGTCGGCGGCGCTGTAATAGCCGGTGCCGCTGGCGTCGCTGCGGTCGGTGATCAGCGCACCGATGTCCGATCCTCCGGCCAGCCGCCAGGTCAGCCAGTCGTGCGGCAGGCACAGCGCCGCGGTGCGGTCGGCGCGGGCGGGCTCGTGGTCGGCGAGCCAGCGGGCCTTGGCGACGGTGATCGCGGCGAGCGGGACGACGCCGACGGCGTCGGCCCACTTCTGTCCGCCCCCGAGGTCGGCGACGAGGTCGGCGGCGGCCGCGGCCGAGCGGGTGTCGTTCCACAGCAGCGCCGGGCGCACCACCGTCCCGGTCTCGTCGAGGGTCACCAGCCCGTGCTGCTGACCGCCGACCGACACCGCGGCGACGTCGGCGAGCCCGCCGGCGGCGGCGACGGCGCGGTCGAGGGCGTCCGCCCAGGCACGCGGGTCGACCTCGGTGCCGTCGGGGTGCGGGGCGCGGCCCTGCCGCACGATGCGGCCGGTGTGCGCGTCGCAGACGAGCACCTTGCAGGACTGGGTGGACGAGTCGATCCCGGCGACGAGCGTCACCACGGCTCCTTCGGGTCGGCGTCCCGCTCGTCGCGGGTGGGCAGGTCCGCGCCGGCACGCGCGACGGTGCGGGCCGCGGTGAGCGCGGCGACGTCCAGGGCCGTGCGCAGCGCGTCCGGTCCGATTCCGCGCAGGCCCTCGCGGTCGCCGAGCAGCTCCTGGGTCCACAGGGCGTCGAGCAGGCCGGCCATGAACGCGTCGCCGGCGCCGACGGTGTCGACGACCTCGACCGGGTGCGCGGCGACCTCGACGGCGCCGGACCGCGCGACGGCGACGGCACCGCCCGCACCGAGCGTCACCGCGACGAGTGCCGGCCCGAGCGCGAGCCACTCCCGCGCGACGTCGCGGGGGTCGCGGCCGGGGGCGAACCAGCGCAGGTCTTCGTCGCTGGCCTTGACGACGTCGGCGCCCGCGACGAACCGGGTGATGCGGTCGCGGGCGCGCGGGTCGTCGCCGACGAGCGCGGGCCGGACGTTCGGGTCGTAGCTGACGGTCGCGGTGGGCACGTGCCGGTCGAGCAGCGCGGCGACGGCCTCGCAGCCGGGTTCGAGCAGGGCCGCGATGGATCCGGTGTGCACGTGCCGGGCACCGGGCGTGGGACGAGGATCGGGCAGTTGCCATTCCAGGTCGAACTCGTATGTGGCGGAGCCGTTCTCGTCGAGCACGGCGGTCGCGGTCGGGGTGCGCGCCGCGGTGCTGCTGCCGGCGGCGAGCCGCACCTTCGAGGCCGCGAGGTGGCCGACGATACGGCGGCCGCGGTCGTCGTCGCCGATATGGGTGACGAACTCGACGTCGCGGCCGAGCCGGCCGAGGCCGACGGCGACATTGAGCGGGCTGCCGCCGACGTGTTCGACGGGCTCGGCCGCGCCCCGGCGGACGATGTCGACGAGCGCCTCGCCGATCACGAGGACGGGCCCGTTCACGATCCGACCTTGCTGCGCAGGGCTTGCAGGGTGGCGCGGGCCCCGACGCGGTGCAGGGACCCGAGCGCCCACAGGTAGGCCTCGACGAACCGCGGCTGATCGGCGAGATCCCCGAAGACGGACCGGTTCCCGAGGAAGGCGGTCGGCTCCTCGCGCTGGCTGCGGGCGAGGGGCCCGAGGGTGTCGGCGAGCCGGTCGACGACCTCGATGGGGTCGCCGGCCTCGTCGATGCCCTCGGCGTAGCGGGCCCAGCCGGCCACGACGGCGGCGGCCAGGCGCACCGATCCGCCCGTGGCGAGGTTCTCCCGCACCACCGGCAGCAGCCACTTCGGGATGCGGTCGGAGGATTCGGCGCACAGCCGGGCGACGGTGTCGCGGATCTCGGGATTGGCGAAGCGCTCGATCAGGGTGCGCTTGTACTGCGCGAGGTCGATGCCGGGCACGGGCCGCAGGGTGGGGGTGGCCTCGGTGTCCATGTAGTCGAGCAGGAACTCCGCGAACAGAGGGTCCTGGGCGGCCTCGTGCACGTAGCGGTAGCCGCACAGGTGGGCGAAGTAGGCCAGCGCCTGGTGGCTCGCGTTGAGCAGGCGCAGCTTCATCAACTCGTACGGCGCGACGTCGTCGACGAGTTGCACCCCGGCCTCGTCGAAGGCCGGACGGCCGCAGGAGAAGTCGTCCTCGAGCACCCACGAGGTGAACGGTTCGGAGACGACGGGCCAGCGGTCGCGGACGCCGAAGCGGGCGTCGAGTTCCGGGGCGATGTCGTCGGTCGTGACGGGGGTGATGCGGTCGACCATCGAGTTGGGGAACCGGGTGTGCTCGCGCATCCAGCCGGCGAGATCGGGGTCGACGAGTTCGGCGAAGGACGTGAAAGCCCGCCGGGCGACGGTGCCGTTGCCCTCGATGTTGTCGCACGACATGATCGTCGGCGACGGCAGCCCGCGCTCCCGGCGGCGCGCGAGCGCGGCGGTGACCAGGCCGAAGACGGTGGCCGGCGCGTCGGGGTGCTCGAGGTCGCGGCGGACGGCGGGGTCGTCGACGTCGAATTCGCCGGTGTCGTGGCGGATGTTGTAACCGCCCTCGGTGACGGTGAGCGAGACGACGCGGGTGGTGGGTGCGGCGATCAGTTCGATCACCGCCTCGGGATCGTCGGGGGCGTAGCGGTAGTCGACGATCGAACCGATCACCCGCGGTTCCCATTTGCCGTCCGGGTGGCGCAGGATCAGGGTGTAGAGGCCGTCCTGGGACGCGAGGGCGTGGCGCATGCGGCGGTCGCCGGGCATGACGCCGACGCCGCAGATGCCCCAGTTGCGGGCGCCGCGTTCGAGCAGCCGGTCGACGTACATCGCCTGATGGGCACGATGGAATCCGCCGACCCCGAAATGCACGATGCCGACGCCGATGTCGCGGCGCGAGTAGGTCGGGCCAGGGACGGGCAGGGCGTTCAGGGTGTTCTCCCCCAGGTCCACTTCGGGGCTCCTTACGTGTCGTCGCCGGGGTGCACCCGCACGACGGTCTTGATGTTGCCGGGTGTCCGGTCGGATTCGAGTGCTTCGGCCGCCCTCTCGAGCGGGAAGCGGGCGGTGACCATCGCGTCGAGGTCGACGCGGCCGGTGGCGGCGAGGGCGATCGCCGTCGGCCAGGTGTGTGCGTAACGGAAGACGCCGGTGAGGACCAGCTCGCGGTTCTGGATCAGCTGGACCGGCAGGTTCATCGTCTCGGCGCCGGAGCCGACGAGGACGACGGTGCCGGCGGGCCGGACCGCCCGCATCGCGGCGGCGACCGCGGCGGGGGCGCCGGAGGCGTCGATGTAGGCGTCGACGTGCAGGTCGCTGACGTCGTCGGTGCGCGGGTCGAGCGTGGCGGTCGCCCCGAACTTCCGGGCCAGCGCGCGCCGGTCCGCGTCGAGGTCGGTGACGACGATGTCGATGGCGCCGAACGCGCGGGCGACCTGCGCGGTGACGATCCCGATGGGGCCCGCGCCGGTGACCAGGACCCGGGAACCGGCGGTGACGCCCGCCTTGCGGACGGCGGCGATGCCCACGGACAGCGGTTCACAGAGGGCGGCGGCGTCGTCGGAGACGGTGTCGGGCACGGGGTGGGCGAATTCCGCCCCGATGGTGACGTAGTCGCAGAAGGCGCCGTCGACGGGTGGGGTGGCGTAGAACCGCATGTGCGGGCAGAGGTTGTAGCGCCCGCGCCGGGTTTCGTCGGTGGTGGGGTCGGGGCGCTGCGGCTCGATGGACACACGCTGCCCGACCCGGCCGGCGGGGACGCCGGCGCCGACCGCGGCGATCGTGCCGGCGGCCTCGTGGCCGAGGACGAGCGGGGCCTCGACGACGAATTCGCCGATGCGGCCCTCCCGGTAGTAGTGCGTGTCCGATCCGCACACGCCGACGGAGGTGACCCGGACGAGCACGTCGCCGGGTGCGGGTTCGGGGACCGGCCGTTCGCGCATCTCGATCCGTCCGGGTTCGACGAGGACGGCGGCGCGCATGCCGGCCGGGATCGACGGGGGTGTTGTGTGGGTCACATTGCCGATGCTAGCGTACTGAGCAAATGAACGCACCCATGAGCATTTGCTCACGGTGTTCCTCCGAACCAGGAGATGTCGTGACCGTCCCCCACGTGACGAACCAGCCCGCGGCCGCCGCCGCGCCGGAGGAGCTGCGCCTGGCGCTGCGCGCGGCGACGCTGTACTACCTGGACGGCCTCACCCAGGCGGAGGTCGCGACGCGCCTCGGCGTCTCCCGGCCGACCGCGGGACGCCTCGTCGCCCGGGCCCGGGCCCAGGGCCTGGTGCGCATCGAGGTGAACGTGCCGGCCAACCTGCGCGACGACCTGCACGCCGACGAGGAACGCGCCCTCGAGGAGCGCTTCGGCCTGCTCGAGGCCGTCGTCGTCGGCGACGGCGTGGACGCGGCCGGCCCGCTCGACGAGGCCGCCAGCTTCGCGGGCGTCGGACGGGCCGCCGCCGCCCTGATCAGCCGGCGGATCCGCGCGACGGACACCCTCGGATTCACGTGGGGCCCGGAGACCGTGGCCGTCGCGCAGGCCCTGCCGCCGGGCGGGGCGACCTGCGCGACGATCGTCCAGCTCGACGGCGCCGTCACCGCGTCCGACTACCAGACCGGCGCCGAGTACGTGCTCGGACGATGCGCGGAACAGTTGCAGGCCAAGATGGTCCGCCTCCCCGTTCCCCTGTACGCCGACCCCGCGACGGTCGCGTCCATGCGTGCCGACTCGATGATCTCCCGCACCCTGGACATCGGCCGCCGCGCCGACATGATGATGTTCGGCGTGGGGGCGGTGTCCACGTCGACCACCCTGTTCGAGGGCAGCTACCTCGACACCGCCATGCTCGACTCCCTCACCGACCTCGGCGCGGTCGGGGAGATCGCGGGACGGTTCTTCCACGCCGACGGCACGGCCGTCGGCGGGGACCTCGACCGTCGCGCCGTGTCGGTCTCGCTCGACGACATCCGCGCCTGCCCCGGCACGGTCCTCGTCACCGGCGGGGCCGCCAAACACCAGGCCGCGCTCGGGGCGCTGCGCGGCGGCCTGGCCACCATGCTCGTGTGCGACATCGAGTGCGCACGTTGGCTACTCGACCGATAACCCCACCGGAGAGACCGAAGAAGAGGCGACGATCGGTGAACACATCCAGAACGACCACCCGAATGCTGGTGGCCGGAGCGGGGGCGCTCAGCCTCACGCTCACCGGCTGCGCCGGCGCCGGCTCGCTCGGCGCCTCCGACCAGACCGTCACCATCGCGATGGTGTCGAATTCCCAGATGCAGGACGCCCAGCAACTCGCCGCGCAGTTCGAGGCCGAGAACCCGGACATCGACCTGCGGTTCGTCACGCTCTCGGAGAACCAGGCCCGCGCGAAGATCACGGCCTCCACCGCGATGGGCGGCGGCGAGTTTGACGTGGTGATGATCAGCAACTACGAGACCCCGCAGTGGGCGGAGAACGGTTGGCTGACCAACCTCTCCGACTACGCCCGGCAGACGGAGGGCTACGACGAGGACGACTTCATTCCCTCCCTGCGCGAATCGCTGTCCTACGACGGCGACATGTACTCGGTGCCGTTCTACGGCGAGTCCTCGTTCCTGATGTACCGCAAGGACCTGTTCGAGCAGGCCGGCATCGCCCTGTCCCCCACCCCCACATGGGACGAGGTCGCCGCTGCCGCCGCCCGCCTCGACAGCCCCGACACCGCCGGGATCTGCCTGCGCGGCAAGCCCGGCTGGGGTGAGGTGCTCGCCCCGCTGAACACGGTGATCAACACCTTCGGCGGCCGGTGGTACGACGAGAACTGGAACGCGCAGCTCACCAGTCCCGAGGTCGTCGAGGCCGTGCAGTTCTACGTCGACCTGGTGCGCGAGCACGGCCAGCCGGGCGCCGCCACCAGCGGTTTCAGCGAATGCGCCACGCAGCTCGCCCAGGGCCGCGTCGCGATGTGGTACGACTCCACGTCGGCGGTCTCCACCCTCGAGGACCCCGCGTCGAGCAACGTGGTCGGAAAGATCGGGTACGCGCCGGCACCGATCCGGGTCAAGGACGACGCGGGCTGGCTCTACAGCTGGTCGCTCGGCATCCCCGTCGACAGCGACAACGCGGACTCGGCGTGGCGGTTCGTCTCGTGGATGACGAGCAAGGAGTACCTGCGCACCGTCGGCGAGACCCTCGGCTGGGAGCGGGTGCCGCCCGGCAGCCGGCTGTCCACCTACGAGATCCCCGAATACCGTGAGGCCGCAGCCGCTTACGGGCCGCTCACCCTCCGGTCCATCGAGAACGCGACCCCGGACGCCCCGACGGTCGAGCCGGTGCCCTACACCGGCGTCCAGTTCCTGGCCATCCCCGAGTTCCAGGACCTCGGAACCCGCGTGAGCCAGCAGATCAGCGCCGCGATCGCCGGCCAGAAGACCGTCACCGAAGCGCTGGAACAGGCCCAGGAATACGCCGACGTCGTCGGTGCCACCTATCGGGAGGATCAACAATGACAACCGTGGCAGTCGGCGCACCCACCGCCGACGACTCGGAACGCATCCGCCGGGTGCGGGAAGCCAAGAGCGACGCGGTCTCCCGCGCGGAAGGCTGGCGCCGCCGGGGGCCCCTGCTGCCGGCCCTGATCTTCATGATCGTGGTCACGCAGATCCCGTTCGTGTTCACCCTCTACTACTCCACGCAGTCGTGGAACCTGGTGCGCCCGGGCTCGCGCAGCTTCGTGGGCCTGCAGAACTACGCGGACGTCTTCCGCGACAGCCAGTTCCGCGAGGTCGCCGTCAACACCGTGATCCTCATCGTCGGCACCGTGCTGATCTCCGTCGTGCTGGGCCTGCTGCTCGCGCTGCTGCTCGACCGGGTCTTCCTCGGCCGCGGCATCGTCCGCACCCTGCTCATCACGCCGTTCCTGGTCACCCCCGTCGCGGGAGCGCTGATGTGGAAGACCGCGATGTTCGATCCCGTGTTCGGCATCGTCAACTTCGTGCTCTCCCCGTTCGGCGTCGGGCAGATCGACTGGGTCAGCCGCTACCCGCTCGCCGCGGTGATGGCCAACCTGGTGTGGCAGTGGACCCCGTTCATGATGCTGCTCATCCTGGCCGGGCTGCAGTCCATGCCGCGTGACACCCTCGAGGCCGGCCGGGTCGACGGGGCCGGCGCCTTCGCCCTGTTCCGCGAGCTGACGCTGCCGCACCTGCGGCGGTTCATCGAACTCGGCGCCGTGCTCGGCGCGATCCACCTGGTCAACACGTTCGACGCCATCTACATGATGACCCAGGGCGGACCGGGCACCGCCAGCTCCAACCTGCCGTTCTACATCTATCAGCGGGCGTTCCTCGGCTTCGACATCGGCCAGGCCGCCGCCATGGGCGTGGTGGTCGTCGTCGCCACCATCGTCGTGGCCACCGTCGCGCTGCGGCTGATCTTCACATCGTTCACGGGCAAGGAGGAGGCCGCCTGATGAGCACCACCGCCCCCACCACACAGCAGCTCCCCGCACCGGAGACCGTCCCGGCGCGCCCACGGAAACGTAAGCACCGCAAGGCAAATCCATGGGGCGTCGTCGCCTGGATCGCCGCCCTGGGGTTCTTCTTCCCGGTGTTCTGGATGGTGCTCACCGCCTTCAAGCAGGAGGCCGACGCCTACTCCGATCCACCGAAGTTCTTCTTCACACCCACCCTCGACCAGTTCCGCGCGGTGTTCGACACCGGCGTCGGTGTCAGCCTGCTCAACTCGGCGTTCGCCACCGGCGTGTCGACGATCCTCGTCCTGCTGCTCGGCGTGCCCGCCGCGTTCGCCCTGTCGCTGCGGCCGGTGCGCAAGACCAAGGACGCCCTGTTCTTCTTCATCAGCACGAAGATGCTGCCGATCGTCGCCGCGATCATCCCGCTGTACGTGATCGTCGCGAACATCGGTCTGCTCGACAATATTTGGGCCCTGATCATCCTCTACACCGCGATGAACCTGCCGATCGCGGTGTGGATGATGCGCTCGTTCTTCCTCGAGGTGCCGGGCGAGCTGCTCGAGGCGGCGAGCATGGACGGCGCCGGCCTGTGGACGTCGGTGCGGGAGGTGATCCTGCCGCTCGTCTCGCCCGGCATCGCCGCCACCGCCCTGATCTGCGTCATCTTCTCCTGGAACGAATTCTTCTTCGCCGTCAACCTCACGGCGGTGCAGGCGCAGACGATTCCCGTGTTCCTCGTCGGCTTCATCACCGGCGAGGGCCTGTACTGGGCTCGCCTGTCCGCGGCCGCGACGATGGCGGCGCTGCCCGTCGTCCTCGCCGGCTGGGTCGCCCAGAACAAGCTCGTGCGCGGCCTGTCGTTCGGCGCAATCAAGTAACTCTCCCGATCACTTTCGAAGGAATCGTCATGGCCGAGATCACCTACCGCAACGCGTCGTGCATCTACGAGAACTCCGACACCCTCGCCGTCGACTCGCTGAACCTGGACATCCAGGACGGGGAGTTCGTCGTCCTGGTCGGACCGTCCGGCTCCGGCAAGAGCACCGCGCTGCGGATGCTCGCCGGACTCGAGGACATCGACGAGGGCTCGATCAGCATCGGCGGCCGCGACATGGTCGGCGTGCCGTCGAAGGACCGTGACATCGCGATGGTCTTCCAGAACTACGCCCTGTACCCGAACAAGACCGTCGCCGAGAACATGGGCTTCGCACTGAAGATGCGCGGCGTGAGCGCCGACGAACGGCGGCGCAAGGTCGAGCAGGCGGCGAAGCTGCTCGACCTCACCGACTACCTGGACCGCAAGCCCGCCAAGCTCTCCGGCGGCCAGCGGCAGCGCGTCGCGATGGGCCGGGCGATCGTCCGCGAACCGCAGGTGTTCTGCATGGACGAACCGCTGTCCAACCTCGATGCCAAGCTGCGGGTGCAGACCCGCACCCAGATCGCCGCGCTGCAAAGGCGTCTCGGCACCACCACGGTGTACGTCACGCACGACCAGGTCGAGGCGATGACCATGGGCGACCGGGTGGCGGTGCTGCGCGGCGGCACGCTGCAGCAGTTCTCCTCCCCCACCGAGCTGTACGACCGGCCCGCCAACGCGTTCGTCGCCGGGTTCATCGGCTCGCCCGCGATGAACCTGCTCGACGCGCGGATCGTCGACGGCGGCGTGCAGATCGGCAGCACCGTCGTCGACGTCGAACGGGACCGCATCGCCTCGCTGCACCGCGCCGGCCTCGAGACCGTCACCGTCGGGATCCGGCCCGAACAGCTGGAGATCACGGACGGCGACGGCGTCGAGGCCATCGTCGACCTCGTCGAGGAACTCGGCAGCGAGTCGTACGTGTACACCCGCGTCGCGCGCAGCGACACCACCCTCGTCGCGCGGTCGCTCACCCGCACCCCGGCCCGGCTCGCGGACACGATCCGGCTGCGCAAGCGGGAGGGCTCGGTGCACCTGTTCCATCCGGAGACGGGCGAACGCGTCGGCGACTGACCGGCCGGCGGTGAACCTGCGCCGGAACCGGCGGTGAACCTGCGCCGGAACCGGCGGTGAACCTGCGCCGGAACCGGCGGGGGTCGGTACGGTCGGGACGTGCTCTTCTCGACGATCGTCGCCACCTCACGGGCCGTCGGCACCACCCGGTCGCGACGGACCAAGGTGGAAGAACTGCGCAGCCTCCTCGCCATCCTCGACCCCGTGGAGGTCGAGCCCGCGGTGTCGTGGCTGGCGGGCGAGCCCCGCCAGGGCCGCATCGGCGTGGGCTGGCGCACCCTCGCCGGGGCCCGCGTCGACCCGGCCGACGCGCCGTCGCTGACCGTCTCCGACGTCGACCGGGCCTTCACCGAGCTCGCCGGTCTGGCCGGGACCGGATCGACGGGGCGGCGCCGCGAACTGCTCGCCACGCTGCTCGGCGCGGCCACCACCGCCGAACAGGAGTTCCTGGTGCGGCTGCTCACCGGGGATCTGCGGCAGGGCGCGCTCGAGGGCGTGATGACCGACGCGGTGGCCGCCACGGCCGGTCTGCCCGCCGAGACGGTGCGCCGGGCGTTCATGCTCTCCGGGCAACTGTCCGTGACGGCGGCCGCCGCGCTCACCGGCGGCGCCGACGCGCTCACCGCGTTCCGTCTCGAGGTGGGCCGGCCGATCAGGCCGATGCTCGCCTCTCCCGCGCCGTCCCTCGCCGACGCCTACAGCCGGTTCGGCGGCGACGTCAGCGTCGAATACAAGCTCGACGGCGCCCGCATCCAGGTGCACCGCCACGACGAGACGGTGCGGGTGTTCACCCGCACCTTGCGCGAGATCACCGGCAGCGTACCGGAACTCGTCGATCTGGTCGCCGCGCTGCCGTGCACGTCGGTGGTGCTCGACGGCGAGACCCTGGCGCTCGACCCCGAGGGCCGGCCCCGGCCGTTCCAGGAGACCATGAGCCGCTTCGGCGCCGAGTCCGCCCACGATCTGTTGCTGCACCCGTACTTCTTCGACTGCCTGCACCTCGACGGCGTCGACCTGCTCGACGCACCGCTCGCCGAGCGTCTCGACGCCCTGCAGCGGGTCGCCCCCGAGCACCGGATCCCGGGCGTGCTGCAGCCGGACGACGCCGCAGCCAAGGCCCAGTTCGAGGCCGCGCTCGCCGCCGGCCACGAGGGCGTCGTCGTCAAGGACCTCACCGCACCCTACGCGGCGGGCCGGCGTGGCCGCGCCTGGCAGAAGGTCAAGCCGGAGCACACCCTCGACCTGGTGGTGCTCGGCGCCGAGTGGGGCTACGGCCGCCGCACCGGGTACCTGTCCAATCTCCATCTGGGCGCGCGGGACCCGGACGGCGGTGAACCGATCATGGTCGGCAAAACGTTCAAGGGGCTGACCGACGCGCTGCTGCAATGGCAGACCGAGGAATTCCCGCGTCACGAACGCAGCCGCGACGCACACGCGGTGTACCTGCGACCGGAGCTGGTCGTGGAGATCGAACTCGACGGCGTGCAGGTCAGCCCGCGCTACCCCGGCGGGGTGGCGCTGCGATTCGCGCGGGTGGTGCGCTACCGCCCCGACAAGACGGCTGCCGAGGCGGACACGATCGACGCGGTGCGGGCGCTGCTGCCGGCGACGGATTCCGGTTAGCGCCCCGCACTTCCGCCCGATACCGGATGTCGCTCGTGGCCGGTCATGCCCGCCCCTGGGCGAGCGACTCGACCACGGTGGCGAACATGGTGGACTTGATGACACCGAGGGTGCCGGGGTCTTTCCCCACGAGCGGGGTGACGAGCTCGACGGCGGCATCCAGGACGGTACCCTCGCCGGCTGTGCGGTCGACCAGGCCGGCAGCCTCGGCCTCGAGGCCGCCGTAACGGTGCCCGGTGGTCATCGCGGTGACTGCAGTCTGCGGGGTCAGCTTGGCCTGGATCAGGGCGGCCATGCCCGGCGTGAACGGGATGTGGATGTCGACCTCGGGGAAGCAGTAGTAGCCCCGGTCGGCGCGCATCACCCGGTAGTCGTGCGCGATGCCGAGCATGGCGCCCGCCCCGAACGCGTGCCCGACCACCGCGGCGACTGTCGGCAACGGGAAGGTGAGGATGCGGCTGAACAGCGCCTGCACCCGGCCGACGTACCACTGCGCCCGATCACCGTGCGCCGTCAACCATTCCAGGTCCAGGCCGTTGGAGTAGAACTTCCCCGTCGCCGTGGTGACGAGCGCGTGCGCGTTCTGCTGCGCTTCGTCGAGGAGGCGGTCGACGGTGTCGAGCCAGTCCGGGGAGAACCGGTTCTCGTCGTCGCCGAGGTCGAGGACGGCGATCTTGTCCCGGTAGGTCAGAGTGGCAGTCATCGAGAACCTTTCGTGTGGCCGCCGCGCCGGGGCGGCGCCGGCGGAGGATCGAGGGCGAGAACCGCACGGACCGCGGCCTCGAGGCGTTGCCGCAAGGCGGTGTCGGGGACACGCCGACGCCGGAGCAACAGCCCTGTGGGCAGACCGACGACGCAGTCCTCGACGACCGCGACCGCACGCGCGTCGCCGCGGCCCCACAACGTCCGAGTCAGGCGAACGAGCAGCGCGACCAGAACCGAATCGAGCCGGCTCAACTCTGCGGCGACATCCTCCGGCAGGTCGGACCCGAGCAACTCGTCGCGCCGGACGGTGAGCAGAAGACGCGAGGACTCGGGGAAGCGGGCGGCGAACGCCGCCGGGGTATCGGCAGCTGCGACGACGGCGTCGACCCCGACGGCCCAGCCCGGCGCCGAGGCGGAGCCGAGAACCTCGTCGACCGCCGCGTGTTGCAGGTCGAGGAAGCGGTGGGCCGCGCGCAACCAGGCCCGGCCGACCAGCCCGCCTCGTGAGCCGAACGCGTGATACAGAGCGCCGTTCGACATCCCCGTGGCCGCGGCGACCGCACGCAGCGTCACCGCACTCGCGCCACCCTCCACCACCAGACTTTCGGTGGTGTCGAGAACCTCGTCGAGGTCATGGATGCGGGGGCGGGGCACAGCGGGACCATAACAGAACATGCGCTCTATTACTAGGCGGTAACCGCGGGGTGGCGATCGGCTGCGCTGCCGAACCGCGGCCGGCCGTGCCGCGTCGCGTCGCGGACGGAGGCCCCCGTTTCGCTGTCGGTGAATACCCCGGCCCCGGCGCCGGCATCGTGCGAGACTTCGGGGCATGTCAGCAGCGGACCGGCCCGCCGTCGCGGATCTCGACGCCCGGCGCCGACAGCACCGTGCCAAGCGGCCGCGGCCCGAGCGCCTGCTGCGCGAGGTCTACGGGGAGATCCTGCGCGACGAACGCCGGGATCAGGACCGCAGCCTCGCCGACGTCGCGGCCGCGGTCGGCATGTCCAAGCAGTACCTGTCCGAGATCGAGCGCGGCCGCAAGGAGCCGTCGTCGGAGGTGCTGCGCTCGGTGTGCGGCGCGCTGCACCTGCCCGTCGAGCACCTGCTCTCGCGCGGGATCCGGCGGTTGACCGCCGCGCGAGTGAACGCGCAGGTCGAGCGGGTGCGCGACCCGCGCGTGGAGCTGTGCGCCGCCTGAGCCCCGGTCCCGCTGAGCGGAACCCGTGGTATCGCCCGTCGCTTCGGGGCTGGAGAATCCGCGTCCGACCCGACGATCCCCCCACTGCCGAGGAGACGAGCATGGATGCCGCCGGCCGTTTCGAGAACAAGGTCGCCTTCGTCACCGGCGCAGCCCGCGGCCAGGGCCGCGCCGAGGCGGTGCAGTTCGCCCGGGAGGGCGCCGACATCATCGCGATCGACGCGTGCATCGATTTCGCCTCGACCGCCTACCCGGGCGCCACGGAGGAGGATCTCGCGGAGACCGTGCGGCTGGTCGAGACGACCGGGCGTCGCATCGTCGCCACGACCGCGGACGTGAGGGACTTCGACGCGCTCTCGCGGGCACTCGCCGACGGCGTGGACCGGCTCGGCCGGCTCGACGTGGTCGTCGCCAACGCCGGCATCTGCTCGGGCGCGCTGTCGTGGGAGATCACCCTCGAGCAGTGGCGCGAAACGGTGGACGTCAACCTCACCGGAGTGTTCCACACCGCGAAGGCCGCCGTGCCCTACCTGATCGAGCAGGGCGAGGGCGGCGCAGTCGTCTTCACCAGTTCCGTCTCGGGTCTCAAGGGCACCCCGTTCACCGGCCACTACGTCGCGACGAAGCACGGCATCACCGGACTGGCGAAGACGATGGCGAACGAACTCGGCGAGCATCGGATCCGGGTCAACACCGTCCACCCGGCCGGGGTGGAGACCGGTATGAAGGTCAGCGACCTGCACCCGCTGATCGCGAAGTACGCGACCACTCTCGGCCCGATCTACATGAACTCCCTGCCGTACGAGATCCTGCAGCCCGAGGACGTCGCGGCCGTCGTCGCGTGGGTGTGCTCGGACGAGGCGAAGTACATCACCGGCGCGCAGATCCCGGTCGACCTGGGGAACCTGATCCGCTGAGCGCCCCCACCCAACGTGGCCGAATGTCACACCGCTTCGATCCGAGCGAACGCATGTCACATTCGGCCACCCGAAGGGGGGAGTGCACCCTGCGGCCCGGCCACTACGGCTCGCGGTCGACGATCAGCTCGTCGGCGAGCCCGTAGTCGATGGCCTCCTGCGCGGTGAAGACGCGGTCCCGATCGGTGTCCTTGCGCAGGCGCGCCGGGTCCTGACCGGTGTGCTCGGCAAGGATCTCCTCGGTCTGCGCGCGGATCCGCAACACCTCTGCGGCCTGGAGCGACAGGTCCGAGATCGTGCCCTGCCCCTGCGTCGACGGCTGGTGCAGCAGCACCCGCGAGTGGGCGAGCACGAAGCGCCGGCCCGGTGCTCCGGCCGCGAGCAGCACCGCCGCCGCGGACGCGGCCTGACCCATGCAGTACGTGGCGACGGGCGGCCGCAGGAACCGCATCGTGTCGTACACGGCCATCATCGCGGTGCTCGACCCACCGGGCGAATTGATGTAGAGGCCGATCTCCCGATCGGGCGACTCGGCTTCGAGGTGCAGCAGCTGGGCCATCACGACGTTCGCGACGCCGTCGTCGATCTCCGTGCCCAGAAAGATGATTCGCTCGTTCAGCAGCCTGCTGAACACGTCGAAGGACCGCTCCCCCGCCGGCGTCCGTTCGATCACGTGCGGAATCGTGTACTGGGACATGATCACAACCCCATCCGGCGACCGGCCGCGAACGGGGCGAGCTGACCGAACGAGTCGACCACTGCGTCGACGATGCCGTACTCGCGGGCCTGCTCGGGCGTGAACCACCGGTCCCGGTCGCTGTCGGCGGCGATCTGCTCCACCGGGCGCCCGGTCTCGGCCGCCAGGATCTCCTCGGACTGGCGCTTCATGTATTCCCAGTTGTCGGCCTGGATGGCGATGTCGATCGCGGTGCCGCCGATCCCCGCCGACGGCTGATGCATCATGATGCGACTGTGCGCCAAGGCGATCCGCTTGCCGTGCGTGCCGGCGGCGAGCAGCACCTGCCCCATGCTCGCGGCGAACCCGAGAGCCACGGTGACCACGTCGTTCGGAATCAGCTTCATGGTGTCGTAGATCGCGAGCCCGGCGAGGACCGATCCGCCCGGCGAGTTGATGTAGACGACCACGTCGCGTTCGGTGTCGGCCGTGGCGAGCAGGACGAGTTCGGAGCAGACCCGTTCGGCCGTGTCGTCGTTCACCTCCCCGGTCAGCAGCACCGTGCGGTGCTGGAAGAGCCGGTCGGCGAGTTGGTCGCGGTAGTTCAGCGGTGGTGTGGTGATCATGACCGTCATCCTGGCGCCGGCTCCGCGCGCCGGGGCGCTTCGTCTGCCGACGGCAGACACAGGTGATGTTGCAGGGGCGCGACCGGCGGATACGCTCCGGAGGTGACCTGGTCCCTGGAGTTGGTGCCCACCGCCGTCGGGGTGGCACTGCTCGTCGGGACGACGACCGCGGTGCTGTGGGGCTACCGCGCCCCGCATCAGTTCGCGCCGGCGATCGCGGTGCTGCGGGGCGCCGTGCAACTGGCCCTGATCAGCGTGGTGCTGTCCGGGGTGATCACGAATCCGATCTGGGTGGGCGCCGCCCTGCTCGTCATGTTCACCGTGGCGGCTCTCACCGCATCGCGCCGGATCGGCTGGAGCCCGGGACACGTGGCCCTCGTATCCGGTGCGATGGCGCTCGGGATCGCCGTGACGCTCACGATCGTCTTCGTCACCGGCGCCATCGAGTTCTCCCCGCGGTACGTCCTGGCCATCGGCGGCATCGTCGTCGGCAACGCCATGACGATCGCGACCCTCGCCGGGCGGCGCTTCACGGAACTGACCGGGGACAACTGGGACACCGTCGAGGGCTGGCTCGCGCTCGGTGCGACGCCGCGGCAGTCCACCCGCGAGCTCACGCGCCTGGCCGTCCACTCGGCGCTGATCCCGTCGACCGACCAGACCAAGACCACCGGGCTGGTGACGCTGCCGGGCGCCTTCGTCGGCGCGATCTTCGGGGGTGTGTCCCCGCTCGAGGCCGGACGCTTCCAGATCGTGGTGCTCGCCGCGATCATGGCCGCCGGAACGATCACCGCCGTCGTCCTCGTCTCCGGTCTGGCACCGGTCCGTACCCGGCCCGGCCTGCCGGACTGATCTCCGCTGCGCCCCGGACCGGGAGGCCGGGGGGCGTAGGATCGCAGGCAACCACTCGGTGCACGTTCGGTCGCCGCAGGGAGCGAGGATGGGCCCGTCGACGGTGCTCGACCACGCGCGGGCAGCGTTCCACGCGCGGGACTGGACGCGGGCGTTCGACGCGTTCCGCGCCGCCGACGCGCACGAGCCCCTCACCGCCGACGACCTCGACCTGTTCGCACGGTCGGCGTATCTGGTCGGCCGGGACGACGACTGCGCGACGCTGTACGAACGTGCGTTCTCGGCCCATCTCGACGCCGACGACCCCGAGCGGGCCGGACGCAGTGCCTTCTGGCTCTGCTTCCTGCTGATGAACCGTGGTGAGGTGGCGCGCGCCGGCGGCTGGCTCGCCCGGGCCCAGCACCTGAGCGAGCCCGGACGCCCGGACTGCGCGACGCGCGGCTTCCTGCTGCTGCCGGCGGCGGTGCAGGACATGCATGCGAACCGCCCGGCCGACGCCCTGCCCGCGTTCACCGCCGCCCAGGAAATCGGCCGGTCCTGCGGCGACGCCGACCTCGTCGCGCTGAGCACCCTCGGCATCGGGCAGTGCCGCATCCTGCTCGGCGACGTCACCGGCGGTCTCGGCACGCTGGACGAGGTGATGGTCGGCGTGACCCTCGAAGAGGTCTCGCCGGTCGTGGCCGGCCTGGTGTACTGCGCGGTGATCGAGGCCTGCCAGGACACGTTCCAGCTGCAGCGGGCCAGGGAATGGACGCGGGCACTCGGCCGCTGGTGCGACGCCCAGCCCGGCCTCGTCCCGTTCCGTGGACAGTGCCTCGTACACCGCGCGGAGATCCTACAACTGGAGGGCGCCTGGACGGAGGCCATGGACCTGGCCCGGCTCGCCTTCCGTCGGCTGTCGGACCCACCGGGGCAACCGGCCGTCGGCATGGCCCTGTACGAACAGGGTGAACTGCACCGGCTGCGCGGCGAGTTCGACGAGGCCGAGGACGCCTACCGCCGCGCGGGCCGGCTGGGCCGCGAGATCCAACCGGGCATGGCGCTGTTGCGTCTGCGTCAGGGCGACCCCGACGCGGCGCTCGCCGGGATCCGGCGGGCGCTCGGCGAATCGCTTCCCCTCTATCGTCCGCGGCTGCTGGCGGGCCACGTGGAGGTCGCGCTCGCCGTCGGCGACGTCGCGGCCGCGCGCCGCAGCGCCGACGAACTCGCGGCGCTGGCCCGCGAACAGGACGCTCCGGCGTTGAGCGCGATCGCCGAGCAGGTCACCGGGGCCGTCCTGCTCGCCGAGGGCGCACCGCGCGCCGCCCTCGACCGGCTGCGCCGCTCGTGCGGGCTCTGGCGCGGGTTCGAGGCGCCCTACGAGTGCGCGCGGGTGCGGGTGCTGCAGGGCCGCTGCTGTGATGCGCTCGGCGATGCCGAGTCGGCGCGGCTCGAGTACGAGGCCGCGGCGGCGACGTTCCGGGACCTGCACGCCGAGCCGGACCTGCGGGACCTCGCGCGAGTGCCGACGCGGCCGGCCGCGCGGGGCCGGCTGACCCCGCGCGAGGTCGAAGTGCTGCGGGCCGTCGCCACCGGGAAGACCAACCGGGCCGTGGCCCGTGAACTCGTGTTGAGCGAGAAGACCGTGGCGCGGCACCTGAGCAACATCTTCACCAAGCTCGACGTGTCGTCCCGGGCGGCCGCGACGGCATACGCGTACGAGCACCACCTGCTCTGAGCTGCACAGAATTACCCATCCGGGTTCTCGGGCCGGCTACATAGTTCGCCCGACGCGGCCGATGCCGGCGGCGCCTAACGTCGTCCGTCCAGACCCCTCGAGCCAGGAGTTCCCCATGACCACCGACAGTGCACCCCGACTGATCGACACCGTCGTGATCGGCGCGGGCCAGGCGGGTCTGTCCGCCGGCTACCACCTCGCCCGGCGCGGCCGCTCTTTCCTGATCGTCGACGCGAACCGGCGGATCGGCGACAACTGGCGCAGCCACTGGGATTCGCTGCGCCTGTACAGCCCCGCCGGATACGACGGCCTGCCCGGCATGCCGTTCCCCGGCGATCCGCACCGGTTCCCGACGAAGGACGACGTCGCAAACTATCTCGAGGCATACGCCGCGCGGTTCGATCTCCCCGTCGCGGGCGGCACCCGGGTGCGTCGGCTCTCACGCGACGGCGACCGCTTCCTCCTCGACTGCGGCGAGATGCGGATCGAGGCCGGCAACGTCGTCGTCGCGACCGGCACGTTCGGCCGCACCCCGAGCATCCCGGAATTCGCAGCGGAGCTGGACCCGCGGATCGTGCAGCTGCACTCGAGCGAGTACCGCAATCCGACACAGCTGAACGACGGGCCGGTGCTCGTGGTGGGCGCCTCCCACTCCGGCGGCGACCTCGCCTACGAGGTGGCGACGTCCCATCCGACGATCCTGTGCGGCCGCGACACCGGGCAGCTCCCGGTGCGGATCGAGAGCCGCCGGATGCGGGTGCTCTTCCCCGTCCTGTGGTTCGTGTGGGGCCACGTGCTCTCCGTACGCACCCCGCTCGGCCGGAAGGTGCGTGAACACGAACGCCGGCACGGCGCACCGCTGTTGCGGGTCAAGCGGGAGGATCTCGCCGAGCTCGGCGTCGAACGGATCACCGAACGGGTCACCGGGGTCGTCGACGGCCGTCCGGTCCTCGCCGGCGGGCGCGTCCTCGACGTGACGAACGTGTTGTGGTGCACCGGTTTCCGCCAGGTCTACGACTGGATCGACCTGCCGGTGCTCGGCCCGGACGGCTGGCCGCTCGAGGACCACGGGGTGGTGACCGACATCCCCGGCCTGTACTTCACCGGGCTGTGCTTCCAGTCGTCGTTCCGCTCGATGCTCGTGGGCGGGGCCGGCGCGGACGCCGGGCACGTCGTCCGGCACCTGGTCGAGCACCGCGCGCCCGTCGCCGCTGGGGTTCCGACCCGACTCGGCGCTCCGGCGCACGGCCGTTCATACGGCTCGTCGGGGACCTACGCTACGTCCAGCCGGCGAGTGTCTCGGCTGCTGCCCGGTAGTCGATCGTCCCGGTAGAGACGGCGATCACCAGGTCGTACGCGTCGTCATCCGGCGCGTCGAGATCGAGCCCGTTGAGGCCGTAGAAGACGAACACCGCCATCCACGAGAGCCGCGTGTTGCCGTCGACCAGAGGATGGTTCCGCGCGATCGATTCGAGCAGCACCGCGGCCTTCTCGTGGATCGACGGATAGGCATCACGCCCGAAAAGCGAGGAGCGAGGTCGGTGCGCAGCCGAATCCAGGAGACCGAGATCGCGAATGTGCGGCACTCCCAGATCCTCCGCAAGCGCGAGCAGATCCTCGAGTTCCAGGTACTCGACGTTCACTGAGCCAATCGGTCGAGCAGCGCAGCGTATCGCTCCCGGCCGTCACGGGACAACGCCTGCACCCGCGTGTCCCGCACGCGCCGCGCCGCCGCCTCCGTGATGGCACGCACCGTCGCCTCGTGCTTACTCACACCGTCGGCCTCCGCCAACAGCGCAAGTGCTCGCTCCTGCTCTTCGGTCAACCGGAGTGTCATGGCCATGAGTCCGATGCTACCACTTTGGTATCACCGGACGGCCCGAGGGCCCGGCAGCTGCCGGCGCAGGCCGCTGGCTCGCAGCACCCGCCGCTCGACCCCGGCGCGGACGGCTTCCTCGGTGCCGATCAGGCGCACGTGACCGCGCGCCCGGGTGATCGCGGTGTACAGCAATTCGCGGGTCAGCAGCGAGGATTCGGGTGGGGGCAGGATTACCGAGACCGTGCCGTACTGGCTGCCCTGGCTGCGGTGGATGGTCATCGCGTACACGGTCTGCACGGCCGACAGCTGGCTCGGGTGGAGCCGGAACGGCTCCCTGCCGCGCGCGAATGCCGCGACGGGTTCGCCGGCGGCGTCGACGACCACGACGCCGGTGTCGCCGTTGTAGATGCGGGTCTCGTGGTCGTTGGCGGTGACGAGCAGCGGCTGACCCGGGTACCAGCGCTCGGCGTCGAGCCGCCGGCCGGTGTCGGTGGCGATCCACTCCATCGCCCGCCGCGCCCACCACTGCACCCCGTACGGTCCCTCGCGGTGCGCGCACAGCAGGCGGTGCGTCTCGAACTGCTCGAGCGCAGTCCCGGCGTCGCCCGCGACGGCGGCGGCGGTGACGGTCGCGGCGGTGGTGACGACGTCGTGCCGCAGGGCCTCCAGGTCGTTCGGGGCGTGGAAGGACACCTCGGTGCCACCGCCCCCGAGAATCCGCATCACCGCGTCGGCGTCGCCCTCCCGCACGGCGACGGCCAGGTGTGCGATGTCTCCACCGAACCGCCGGCCGCGGCTGAGCCGGATCACGCCGCCGCGCAGCCGGTTCCGTTCCCCCGGCGAGAGCGCCGCCTCGGCGGGGTCGTCGCCGGCGTCGAGGTCGGGTCCGACGACGCGGCCGAGAACGGGGTTTCCCGCGGCGGTGACGGGACGGGCGACGAGGTCGGCCAGGACGGCGCCGGCGTCGACGGAGGTCAGCTGGTCGGGGTCGCCCACCAGGATCAGGCGGGTGCCGGGGCGGACGGCCTCGAGCAGCCGGCACATCATGGTCAGCGACACCATCGACGTCTCGTCGACGACCACGACGTCGTAGGGCAGGTGGTTGCCGGCGTGGTAGCGATACCGGGTGCGGCCGCGCTGCCAGCCGAGCATGCGGTGCAGGGTCATCGCGGACAGGTCGGCGCGCAGGCCCAGCGGCTCGGCCTGCTCGCGGACGGATTCCTGCAGCCGGGCCGCGGCCTTGCCGGTGGGCGCGGCCAATCCGATGCGCAGGGCGGGGCCGTGCAGCGTGGTCAGGAGCGCCAGGATCCGGGCGACGGTGTGGGTCTTGCCGGTGCCCGGCCCGCCGGCGATGACCGTGGTCCACCCGGTGGCGGCCAGCGCCGCGGCGATGCGCTGCCGATCCGGTGCGGCGGCCGGGCGGCCGGGGTCGCGCTGGTCCCGGAACAGCTCCCGCAGCCCCCGCTCGAGCGTCTGCTCGTCGACGACGGGATGACCGAGCCCGCGGGCGTCGAGGATCTGCCGGACTGTCTCTTCCTGACGGAAGTAGCGCTCGAGGTACAGCAGCGGACCGTCGGCGGTGTCCACCAGGCGCAGCGGGCGCAGCGGGCCGCGGTCGCCGCCGACGACGAGCGGACTGCGGCGCAACCCGGCGACGACGGCGTCGTCGTCCGGCCACGGCAGCGCCGCGAGATCCACCTCTGCGGCCTCGTCGACGGTGACCTCCCGCAACCGGGTCAGGTCCAGGCACACCGAACCGGCACGCACGGCGCGCACGGCCAACGCGGTCGCGAGGTGCACGTCCTCGGCGGTCTCCCCGGACAGCTGGGCCAGCCGCAGCGCGACGTGCACGTCGGCGGCCGCGAGCACCCCGGCCTCGTTGAAGACCCGCAGGGCCCCCTTGCCACGCTGGGCCACCTGGGCGTTCGTCACGGGACCTCCTTGCCTGCCAGCAGGTCGGACAGTTCGGCGACGAGGGCGGGCGGCGGCGCCCAGTCGAACACGCCGCAGCCCGCGGGGGTGTCCGGGCCGACCATGCCGCGCACGAACAGGTACTGCACGCCGCCGAGGTGCACGGCCGGGTCGTACCCGGGCAGCCGCCACCGCAGATACCGGTGCAGGGCAACGGCATACAGCAGCGCCTGCATCGGGTAGTGGGCGCGCAGCATCTCCTCGGCCATCCGGTCCCGGGTGTAGTGGGCGGTGGTGAGCTCCTCCGGCCCGAGCCGGTTCGTCTTGTAGTCGACGATCACGAATCGCGGCTCGGTGCCGTGGATCCGCAGGACCGAATCGATGCTGCCGGTGAGGTAGCCGCGCAGCGGGGTCGGCTCGAGGATGCCCACGAGATCGGCGTAGGACGCGAACGGGTCGCCGGCGGGCAGGTGGGCACGCAGCAGCCGGGCGACACCGTCGAGGGTGACGGTGGTGGCGACGGGGTCGTCACCCCCGGCGAGGGGCAGCTCGAAGTCGAGTTCGGCGAGCCGGTCGGCGGGAGCGATGTCGGCGAGCGTGCCCGCGCCCCCGGCGAGCGGGGTGCGCAGGACCGGCAGCAGGGCCTCGGCCAGCTCCTCGGGGTCGACGTCGGAGAATTGTTCGGCGACGGTGTCGCGGCAACAGCGCAGCAGTTCCGCCCCGAGGTCGGCGGCCGCGGTGTCGACGACCTCGAGCACCGCGTGCACGAGGGTGCCGAACACGGCCCCGCCGGGCAGCGGGTTCATCGGGGACGCGATGCCGTCGTCCGCCGCGTCGGCCGGCAGCAGCGGGGGTTCCTCGGGTTCGTCGGTCTTCGCGGGCTGTTCGGCCTCGGCGCCCGCGCCGGGCCCCTCGTGGGCAGCGGCGGTGAGGGCGGTGTAGGAGGTGCGCCGCCAGGCGTCGTCGAGCTCGCGGTCGAAGCGGGCGGCCTCGAGTTCCACGACGGTCTCGTGCGGCCGCACCCACGTGACGGCGGGGATCGGCGCCGATCCGACGGCCTCGACGGACGCCGTGCCTGCGGCCCGGCCGGCCCACCCGGTCAGCTGCTGCGCCACGATCGGGTCCTCGGGCACGCGCGCCTTGTGGGCGATCTCGGAGGTGCCCGGCACGCGGCCGAAGAGCATGCGGTGCAGCGGGGCACCGGAGGTGCTGTACCCCGGAGCCCACCACAGCACCAGGTGACAGCGGGCGCGGGTCAGCGCGACGTAGAGCAGGCGCAGTTCCTCGCCGGCCACCTCCTCGTCGTGGCGCCGGCGGCGCTCGCCGTAGCCCGCGCTGCCCTCGCCGCCGACGTCGAGGACGCGGCGGCCGTCGTCGTCGTGGAGCAGGAGCCGGTCGGGTTTCGACCGGACGCCCGACTCCCACGCGAACGGCACGTACACGACGGGGAATTCGAGGCCCTTGCTGGCGTGGACGGTGAGCACCTGCACCGCGGCGGCGTCGCTGTCGAGGCGGCGGCTGCGGTCGGCGCGGGCCGTGCCCGCCTCGGCGATCCGTTCCGTCAGCCAGCGGGTCAGCGCCGTGACACCCAGCGCCTCGGCCGACGCGGTCTCGTCGAGCAGTTGCGCGAGGTGCCGCAGATCGGTCAGTTCCCGCTCGCCGCCCGGCCATCCCAGCAGCCGCGGTTCGAGGTCGCAGAACGCGGCGAGGCGCTCGAAGAGCGCGGCGAAGCCGGACCGCTCGAACACGACGTCCAGTTCGCGCAGCAGGGTGCCGATCGCGGCGACGAGTTCGTCGCCCCGGGTATCGACGTCCTCGGCGGTGCGGCCCATCAGCGAGGTCAGAGCGGCCAACCGCACCCGGTCGGGGCGGTGCGGCTGTTCGAGCGCCTGCAGCACCCGCAGCCATTCCCGCGCGGCCGGGGTCGCGAAGACACTCGTCCCGCCGGCCAGCACGGCCGGGATCCCGGCACCGGTGAGCGCCCCGTGGACGAGGGCGACCTGCGCATTGGTGCGCACCAGGACCGCGACGTCGCCGGGTTCGACGGGCCGGCGGCCGGCCCCGAGGTCGACGGTGACGTCGCCACCGAGCAGGGCCGCGACGTCGGCCGCGACATCGCGTGCCACCCGTTCCTGCAGCGCCTGGGCCTTCGGGAAACCGGAGGCGCCGCACGGGCCGGCCCCGGTCCGCGGCAGGTGCCGCAGCCGCAGCGGCGCTGCCCCGGCGATCCGGGACGCCGGCTGCGCCGCCTCCACCGGGTGCGCGACGATCCGCGGATCACCCAGGGCCGCACCGCCGTACAGATGGTCGAGGGCGGCGAGCAGGTTCCCGTCGCTGCGCCAGTTGCAGACGAGTTCCTGGTGGCCGTCGGCGAACTCCATCGCGCCGAGGTAGCTCAGCACCTCGGCGCCGCGGAACGCGTAGATGGCCTGCTTCGGGTCGCCGACGAGGACGAGGGTCGTGCGGCGGTGGAACGCGCTGCGCAGGATCTCCCACTGCAGCGGGTCGGTGTCCTGGAACTCGTCGACGAGCACGACGCGGAAGCGGGAGCCGATGCGGCGGCACGCGACCTCGCCGTGCTCCGGGTCGGTCAGCACCGCGTGCAGCAGCGCGAGCTGGTCGTCGTAGTCCCGCAGGCCCGCGAGGCGCTTGCGCCGGTCGACCTCGGCCCGCACGGCCCGGGCGAACTCGACGCGTTCCCCGGCGGGCGTGCCGTCGGCGCCCTCGGGGGCGAGGGCGGCCTGGGGGTCGAAGACCGCGGCGCGCGCGGCCTCCGCGGCCTCGGCATGCGAGATCGGTGCCCTGTCCGCCCGCCCGTACCGGCGCAGGTACAGGTCCGCGATGACCTCGATGGTCAGGTCGTCGACGTCCTCGACGAGCACCGCGTCGGTGTCCCGCTCGCCGGCGGTACCGAGCTCGTCGAGCATGCGCTGGCAGAATCCGTGCGTGGTGGCGATGGTGGCGGCGTCGAAGTCGGACAGGGCCCGCAGCAGCCGGCGCCGGTGCGTGGCCACGTCGCCGCCGGCGAGGTGCCGGATCAGCTCGTCGGGGTGGTGCCGCGCGGCCTCCGGGTCGGCCAGCGCCCGCGCGACGCCGGCGAACCGGTCCCGGGTGCGTTCGCGCAGTTCCTGCGTCGCGGCGCGGCTGAACGTCACCAGCAGCAGCTGCGACAGCTCCGCCGCCCCCTCGGCGACGAACCGGGTGGCCAGGCCGACGATGGCGTAGGTCTTGCCGGTTCCCGCGCTGGCCTCGAGCACGGTGGTGCCCGTCGGGAGCGCCCCGAGCAGGTCGAACTTCGACACGGTTCGGGTCACGGACGCCCCTGGATCTCGTTGGACAGCAACGGCTCCCACAGGCGCCGCGCGAGGGCGCCGAACCGGGTGGGCTCGCCGTGCCACGCCTGCTCGTCGTCGCGGGCGGCGACGGCGGTCAGGTCCCGCAGCGTCACGCCGGAGCCGTACAGGTAGGCGATGTGCCGGTCGGTGCGTTCGCCGTAGGTGGAGCCGAACTCCTGGGCGGCGGCGTCGACGCCCATCTCGACGGAGTCGCCGCGGTGTCGCCGCTCGGCGTACTCGGCGGCGGCGGCGGTGGCCGTCGGCAGCGGCTCGTGCAGCCCGCGGTCGCGCAGGTCCACGAGCCGGGCGAGCTGCTCGAGCGCGTCGGCGGGGGCGTTGATCGTGGACCGCCAGGCCGGGGTGCTGCGGAACCGGCCGCGGCCGGTGGTGATCGCCTGCCACTGCCCCGGCCGGTCCGACGCGGCGACGGCGAGCAGGTGCACCCAGGCGGTGAGGCGGTGCTTCGGCGCCAGCCGGGAGAAGGTGCTGCGGGCGACGACGGTGCCGTGGACCCCGCCGACCGTGCCGGTCAGCCGCCGGCCGTCGCCGAGGTCGACGTTCACGTCGACGGTGTCGGCCGGTCCCGTGTAGATCGGCCGGCACACCGCCACCAGGGCGTCCACGGTGCCGGCGACGTCGTCGAGCGCGAGCTCGCCGAGCCGGTACGGCGGCAGTGTCCCGCGCCGCCATTCGGCGGCCCGGAAGTCCGCGGGGTCCGTGCCGGCGAGCAGCGCCTCGAGCATGCGGTCGCCGAGGTCCCACCGGGCGAGCGGGTCGAGCCCGATGTCGAGGGCGTCCGCGATGTCCTCGTCCCGGTCGGGCACCCGCACCCCGAGCCGCTGCCGCAGGAACGCCTGGGTGGGGTGGGTGACGAACGCGACGAGGTCGGCGAGGTCGACGTCGGTGCGCGCGACGGGCGCGAGCGGACGGTGCAGCAGCCCGGGCCGGTGCCTCGCCGGATGCTGCGCGGCGCGCGCCCCGGCGAGTGCGGCCCGGTCGAAGCTCAGCGGGCGGCCGGGCCGGAAGTTGCGCGGATCGAACGGCTGCAGCGGATGCCGGGTGACGACCTCGGCCATGCCCTCGGGTCCGACCATCGTCTCGACCACGTCGCGCAGCTCGCTGAGCGGGATCGCCGGGGGCCGGCGGGCGCCGGTGACCGGGTCCGCACCGGTGTAGAACAGCAGTAGCGTCTCCCCCGCCGACATGACGGCGTCGAGCAGCAACTGCCGGTCCTCGCTGCGCGGATCACGTTCTCCCAGACAGGGGTTCAATGCCAGCACGTCGTCACCGTCGATGTGCGCGGCGCGGGGGAAGACCTCGTCGTCGAGGCCGAGCAGGACCACGACCCGGTGCGGCACCGACCGCATCGGCACCATCGTGCACACGGTCAGTTCACCGGTGCGGAAGTTCGCGCGCGTCGGCCGCCCCGCGAGCCGGGCCGCCAGCATGGCCCGCACGTCGGCGAGCCGCAGCGGCGCCGGCCCGGCGTGCTCGACGGCGGCCGCGAGTTCGCGGTGCGCCTGGGCGAGCTGCCAGGCGTCGGCGGGCTCGACGTCGGTCAGCAGGTCCAGTGCGCGGGCGAGGGCGGCGGCCCACTGCGCGGCCGGTTGCGGACCGCGCAGGCCGTGCAGCGCCACCGTCAGCCGGTCGATGTACTCGGCGAACCGTCCGGTCAGGTCGATGTCGTTGCTCTCGACGTCGTCGAGCGGGAGGGTGAGCCCGAGCCACTCGCTCTGCGACTCGTCGGCGGCCGCACCGAGCAGGATCCGGTCCAGTGCCGTGCCGAAGGTGTTCTGCGGGAAGTCCCCGAGCCCGAAGGCGTTTCGCTGTCCCTTGCCGATGCCCCATCGGGCGCCGGCGGCGGCGGTCCACTCCTGCAGCCGTTCGAGGTCGTCGTCGACGAGGCCGAACCGCCGGCGCACCGGCGCGGCGGCGGCGAGGTCGAGGACCTCGCTGGCGGTCACCCGCGCGTCGGCGAGGTCCACGAGCGTCGACACGACCGCCAGCACCGGGTTGGTGCGGCGCAGGCCCCGATCGGCCAGACGCACCCGCAACCGGTGCCCGGGGTGTCCGGAAGCGTCGCGCTGGGCGAGGGCGCCCTGACCGAAGGCGGCCTGCACGAGCGGCGCGTAGGTCTCCACGTCCGGGCACATGACGACCACGTCGCGCGGTTCGAGACCCGGATCGTCCGCGAACAGGTGCAGCAGGCACTCGCGCAGCACCTCGACCTGCCGGGCCGGGCCGTGACAGGCGTGGATGCGGATCGTGCCGTCGGCGACCGCGGAGCGGGCCGGGGGCCGGTCGGCGCGGAGGTCGTCCTGCAGCCGGCCGAGGAGGGTGTCGGGGCCGGGCCGGCCGGTGTGGTGCACGTCGGCGACTCCGGGGCCGGCCAGGTGCGCGCGCAGTTCGCGCACGTCACGGGCCAGGCTCGCCAGGAGGGGGTGTTGCACCGCGAGGGCGCTGCGGTCGTCGGCGCGCCGGCGCACCGGCTCCGCGGCCGCCTGCCCCTCCCACATGGCCGGGCTGGGGTGCGGAATCCACAGGTGCACATCGCGGTTCGCGGCGATCGCGGACAGCACGGCGCACTGGGCGACGGTGAGCCGGGTGGGTCCGAACAGCGACAGCCGCGACGGCCAGTCCACGAGCGCGGGCTCGGCGCGCAACCGCGCGCAGGCGGCGGTGAGCCGCTCGGCGGGACTGTCGTCGCCGATGCGCTCGCGCAGCCGCCGCCACAGCCGTGCCTGCCACCCGAGGTGGTCGGCGAGGCCGTGGCCGGTGCCGTCCGTGTCGCGTCCGGCGGCCCAGTCGACGAGCATCTCCGGGCGCTGCGTGGAGTAGCTGCGGAACAGGCCGGCCAGGTGGGCGGCGGTGGCGTAGCGACGGCCGGCGCGGTGATCGACGCCGTCGCGGCCGAGATGCCGGGCGAGGACGGTGCACCACGATTCGTCGAGGCAGTCGTCGACGACGTCGAGCAGCGTCCACAGCATCCGGTCGGGATGCCACGGGTCGTCCTCCGCAGCCCGGCCGGTGGCGGCGGCCAGTGCCTCGTCCACCAACCGTGCCGGCGACGGGTGGTCGATGTTGGCGGCGACGCCGTCGCCGCAGGTGCCCCCGAGCACCGTCGACAGCCGCTGGGTCAGCCACCGCTCGACCCCCTTGGCGGGGACGGCGACGAGCTCGCGGGCGAACGGGTCGGCGAGGGGCACGGCGAGCAGGTCGGCGAGGGCGGCCGCCAGGGTGTCGGCGCGCTCGGCGCGGTGCAGCGTCAGCACGCAGGTCCCCTCGTCGCTCGGTGTGTTCCGGTCCTCCACCGGCTTATCACACCGCGGTGACAGGGCTCGCCGCCGCGGCGGTGCAGCAGGCGCGGCGCGGGCGGTCGCGGCAGGTCAGCGCGACAGCCACGCCGCGATCGCGATCCGATCGTTCTCGACGATCTGCAGGACCATCCCGTGCACCATCGACTCGATCCGGCCCCCGAGGAGCGGGACCCGGACCACGACCTGCCCCTGTACGTCGATGAACGTGCCGCCGGTCTCGCTCACCCGCAGCCGCGAGCGTCCCTCGAGGGCGACGGGCAGGCCGGTGGCGCCTCCGGACATCCGCCCCTCGGCGGCCTCGCCCATCAGCGGACCCCATTCGTCCGTGCGCTCGATGACCAGCGGGCCGCGCAGCATCCCGCGCACGATCGACGGCAGCTCCGAGGGTTCGGACCGGTCCGTGACGGTCACGCGCAGGGTGCCCGGACCGTGCGGTTCCTCGACCACCGCGGTGGCGCTCGCCCGGTCCGCCACCCGGTCGAGCCAGTACCGCTCGTCGATCAGGGCCGCGTGCACGTCCCGGACGTGGTGGTCCAGCTCGGTGGTGAAGGCGAAGGACTTCGGCATGAGCTGCACATTATCGGCCCGCCCGGACCGTTGACAGGGCTCCGCCCCGATGCAACACTGAACCTAATGGTTCAGTATTCGAGTCTCGATGCCACGTTCGCGGCGTTGTCGGACCCCACCCGGCGCGGGATCCTCCAGGACCTGCGTGCCGGACCGGCCTCGATCAGCGACCTGGCCGCCCGGTACCGGATGACGCCGACCGGGATCACCAAACACGTCCGGCTACTCGAGGAGGCAGGTCTCGTCGTCACCGAGAAGAAGGGCCGGGTGCGCTACTGCCGGCTCGGCACCAACCCGCTCGAGCGGGAGGCGGACTGGATCCGCAACCACCAGCAGATGATCGAGGGCCGCATGGACCGCCTCGCGGAGTTCCTCGACCGAACGAAAGGAACGTCATGACCACCACGAATCCCTCTGCTCCGCTTGCCGTTACGACGCCCAGCGAGCGCGAGATCCGGGTCGAGCGCGTCTTCGACGCCGACCGCGACCGCGTGTGGGCCGCCTACACCGAGCCCGAACTGCTCGCCCAGTGGTGGGGCCGGGGCAACCGGCTCGACGTGGAACGCTACGAGTTCGAACGGGGTGGACACTGGCGGTTCGTCGAGCACAGCGACGGCGAAACCCACGGGTTCGAAGGGCGATTCCGGGAGATCACGCCCAAGGACCGCATTGTGCAGTCCTTCGAATGGGACGGGATGCCGGCATACGTCGCCATCGACACCGCGACGTTCGAGGACCTCGGCGACGGCCGCACCCGCGTGGTCACCGTCTCGCAGTTCCACACGCCCGAGGAACGCGACGGCATGCTGAACTCCGGCATGGCCGAGGGTCTCGGCCAGAGCTACGACGCGCTGGACGCGCTGCTCGCCCGGATGTGACCGCCGTCCGGGCTCAGCGTCTCCCCGCGGTGCGGGGCTCAGCGCCTCCCGGCGGTGCGGGGCTCAGCGCCTCCCCGCGGTGCGGGGCTCAGCGCCTCCCCGCGGTGCGGGGCTCAGCGCCTCCCCGCGGTGCGGGGCTCAGCGACCGGAGGCGGTGTCGCCCTCCTCGTCGACCTCGTCGGACCCCGTGTCGACGAGGTCGGCGAACGCCGTGCCCGACACCGTCCCCCCGGTCCCGGGCAGCGTCACCGTCGGCCGGGCCCCCGGCTCGTACCGGCGCTGCATCTCCTCCGCCTGTTCCTTCGCGCGGCGCTTCGTGTCCTCGTCGATGTTCTCCAGCGGATCCTCGGGCCTGTGCTCGGTACTCAACGGTTTCGCTCCGATCCCCTCGCGGTGCACCTGGCCGCCGGTCGCCCGGCACCCCTCACGATCCTCCGCATCGGCGCCCGGCACCACCCCCGCCGACGAATCGGCCGAGCCGGGCCGCGGAGACCCCGCGGACCAGTAGGCTCGTGCGCATGGCTGTATCGCCGATCCGAACCCCGAGGTAGGTGGCGCCATGGCGAAGCTCATCCTGGGCCCGGTCCTTCGGCACGTCGGTCGCAGCGACGCCACCGTGTGGGTGGAGACGTCGGACCCGTGCACCGTCGAGATTCTCGGCCACCGGGAGCGCACCTGGACCGTGGCCGGCCACCACTACGCACTGGTGGTGATCGAGGACCTCGAGCCCGGCTCGACCACTCCGTACGAGGTCCGCCTCGACGGCGATCCGGTCTGGCCGCACCCCGACTTCCCCGCGTCCGTCGTCCGCACCCTCAGCGACGACGGGCCGCTCGAACTGGCCTTCGGTTCGTGCCGGTTCGCCACCACGTCCGCCACCGAGAACCACGACAAGCTCGGCGCCGACGCCCTCGACGCATACGCGCAGCGCATGATGACCCGGACCCCGGACCGGTGGCCCGACGCGCTGCTGCTCCTCGGCGACCAGGTCTACGCCGACGAACTGTCCGAACAGACCCTCGCGCGGGTCCGCGAACACCACGACCTCGACGAGCCTCCCGGCCCGCAGGTCCGCAACTACGAGGAGTACACCTGGCTCTACGCCGAGTCGTGGTCCGATCCGCACGTGCGGTGGCTGCTGTCCACCGTCCCCACGTCGATGATCTTCGACGACCACGACGTGCACGACGACTGGAACACCTCGCAGTCCTGGCGCGACGAGGTCGAGGCCACCTCGTGGTGGGAGGAACGCATCGTCGGCGGGCTGGCGTCGTACTGGGTGTACCAGCACCTCGGCAACCTCGACCCCGTCCAACTGGCGGAGAACGCGCTGTACCAGCGCGTCCGGAAGGCAGACGGGGACGCCGAGCCGCTGCTGCGCGAGTTCGCGTCGGCCGCGGACGAGGAGGCCGACGGCGCGAAGGGCGCCCAGTGGTCCTACCGGCGCGACCTCGGGAGGGTGCGACTGCTCGTGATCGACTCGCGGTGCGGGCGGGTCCTGTCCGGCGGCCGGCGGGAGATGGTCTCGGACCCGGAGTTCTCCTGGATCGAGCGGCAGACCCAGGGCGACTACGACCACCTGCTCGTCGGGACGTCGCTGCCGTGGCTGCTGCCGCGGGCGCTGCACGACCTCGAATCCTGGGACGAGCGGCTCGCCGCCGGGGTGCGCGGGAATCGGGTCGCCCGCTGGGCGGAGACCGTCCGTCGCGGCGCGGATCTCGAGCACTGGGCGGCGTTCCGCGACTCGTTCGACCGGCTCGCCCGGCTCTTCGCCGACATCGGCCGGGGCCGTTGCACCGAACCGTCCGGCCGTCCCCCCGCGACGATCTGCGTGCTCTCGGGCGACGTGCACCACGCCTACGTCGCGCAGGCGCGGTTCCCGGATCCGATGCCGACCCGCGTGTACCAGCTGACCTGCTCGCCGCTGCACAACTACGTGCCCGCCGCGGTCCGGGCGGTGTTCCGCATCTCCTGGAGCCGGGCGATGGAACGGACCGTGCGCTTCGCGCTCGGGCGCGTGTCGGAGGTGCCGCCGGTGCCGATCGAGTGGACCAAGGCGACGGGACCGTTCTTCGGCAATCAGATCGCGACGCTGCGCCTGGCCGGCCGCGCCGCGCATCTGGTGCTGGAACGGGCCGGCCGGGTCCCGCACGGTCCCATCGGCTTCACCACCACCGCCGACCTCGTGCTGTCGACGCCGGACGAGACCACGTGACCCTGCGGACCGCGAGGCGGGTCCGGTGACGGGATCCGGCACGCGTTCCTGGTGGGGCTGGGGCACGGTCGAGGACGCGGTGCGCGGCGCCGAGCTGCGGGACCTGGTCGACCGTGCCTCGGCCCTGCTGCCCGGCGCCGACCTCACGGACCACCCGCCGCCCGACGTGCCGTCGCTCGGACTGCCGCCCCCGCGGATCGTTCCACCGGATTCCCTTGCGGCGCTGTGCTCCTCCGACCCGACGGACCGGGCCGCCCACACCCACGGGCGCGCGTTCCGGGATGTGGTCCGGAACCTGCTCGGCGACCTGCGCCATCCGCCCGACCTCGTCGTGCGGCCGACCGTCGAGGGCGAGATCGTGGACGTCCTGGACTGGTGTGCCCGGGTGCACGTCGCCGTGATTCCGTTCGGCGGCGGCACGTCCGTCGTCGGCGGTGTCGAGCCGCGGCTCGACGGCGACTTCTCCGGTGCGGTGAGCCTGGATCTCGGTGCCCTCGAAGGAGTTCGGGAGATCGACCGCACGAGCCGGGCGGCCCGCATCGGGGCGGGCACCCTGGGTCCCGCGCTCGAAGACGAACTGCGCCCGTCCGGTCTGACGCTGCGCCACTTCCCGCAGTCGTTCGAGTTCTCCACGCTGGGAGGCTGGCTGGCCACGCGTTCGGGAGGCCACTTCGCGACCGGATACACCCACATCGACGACCTGGTGGAGTCGATGCGGGTCGTCACCCCGGCGGGCACGTGCGAGTCGCGTCGCCTGCCCGGCTCGGGAGCGGGACCGTCACCGGATCGCCTGTTCCTCGGTTCGGAGGGGGTCCTCGGTGTCGTCACCGAGGCCTGGATGCGGCTGCATCCGCGCCCCCGGTGGCGGGCGGACGCGTCGGTGCACTTCACCGACTACGGAGCGGCGGTGGCGGCGACCCGCGCCGTCGCCCAGTCCGGTCTCCGGCCCGCCAACTGCCGGTTGCTGGACCCCGTCGAGGCGTTCGTCAACGCGGCCACGCCGTCGGGGGGCGGTGTCCTCCTGCTCGCCTTCGAGTCGGCCGATCATCCCGTGGACGCCTGGATGGACCGCGCCGTCGAACTGTGCCGCGGGCACGGCGGCACCCTGCCGGAAGCGCCGCGGCGCACCGCGCCGGAGGCGCCGCGGCGCACCGCGCCGGAGGCGCCGCGGCGCACCGGCTCGGCCGGCGACGAGAGGGACACGGACGCCGCGGGCAGGTGGCGGTCGTCGTTCCTGCGCATGCCGTACCTGCGCGACGCCCTCGCCGCGCGGTCGATGATCGTCGAGACCTTCGAAACCGCCTGCACGTGGGACACATTCGATTCTCTTCGGGCGGCGGTGCACGACGCCGCGAACGACGCGATGCGCCGGGCGGGCGCGACGGGGGTGATCGCGTGCCGATTCAGCCACGTGTACCCGGACGGCCCCGCACCCTACTTCGGCATCTACGCCGCGGGCCGGTGGGGCAGCACGGTGGCCCAGTGGGACGACATCAAGGCCGCCGTGTCGGAGGCGATCCTCGCTGCGGGCGGCACGATCACCCATCACCACGCGATCGGCCGGGATCACCGGCCCTGGTACGACCGTCAACGCCCCGAGCCGTTCGCGGCGGTCCTGCGGGCGGCCAAGTCGGCTCTCGACCCGGCGGGCATCCTGAACCCGGGGGTCCTGATCGGCCCGGTGGCATCCGCGCCGGACGGCCCTACGTCGTCGTGAACCGGTCCATGATCGAGCGGGCGCAGCGCACCACGGTGTCGCGGTCGTACGAGACGACGTAGTCGAACTCGCGGTCGAGGTCGGCGGTGCCGCGATGCAGGTCCACGGCCGACAGCACGCACGCGAAGTGCGGGCCGAGGACGACGACGTTCCACTCCTCGACGAGCGGGTCGTCCGGGTCGAGCGGCGCGTGGTGGATGCCCGCCTCCGCGTAGTGCCCGAGGCCCACGCCGTACACCCCGGCGTACGCGATCCGGTCCGCCATGTACTGCCACCGCGCGCGGGTGCGCTCACCGAAGTGCCGGGCGTACTGGAAGGTGCCGAGCACGATGGTCTCCGGGCCCGCGGCGCCGGCCTGCTTCTCGAGATTCGTGCTCATCGCGACCAGGAGGCGCTTGAGGCTGCGCACGGGCCGGCGCCCCACCGAGGCGATCGCGAACGGGGTGCGCGCCTCCTCCGGGCGGACGCTGCGGACGGGTGCGGGCGGGAAGGGGTCGATCCCCTCCTCGTCGAGTTGTTCCGGGGTGTCGACGGCGGGGTACAGCGCGCCGAGGCCGTACGTGGCCCCGAGCCCCAGGGCCCGTCGCCGGCACAGTTCCGAGTCGACGCCGTCCGCGATCACGAGCGCGCCCGTCCGCTCGACCTGGGCGGCCACGGCGTGCGCGGTACGGGCGGTGTCCGTGTCCGCACGATGGGCCAGCAGCCGCGCCGCGAGGATGATCACGTCCGGTTCGACGAGCGGCAACAGGGCCAGGGACTGCGGACGCGACCCGACCTCGTCGACCGCGACGACCTTGCCACTGCGGCGGGCATCGGCCACCGCGCGCAGCGTCCGCGACGGGTTGGCCGTCAGGGACTCCTCCGTGATCACCACGACGTCGCGCCGCAATCCCTCCGAATCGGGAACGTCGAGGCTCTCGACCGACTCGAGGTCCATCGCCACCAGCGCGGGTACGTTCCGGACCGGCCTCGACTGCGCGACCGACCACTTGAGCCGGTCGAGGTGCCACTTCTCGCTCATGGTCCGCGCCGCGACCCGCAGGGCCTCCGCGGTGGCGAGCGGCCCGTCCGCGGGGCCGCGCAACTGGACCTCCACCGCCGCGAGCGCGCCCGAGTCCAGCCGGCGCACCGGCGCGTAGGACGGCGTCACCTGCAGGCCCGCGGCCTCGGGATCCGCGTGCCGGGTGGGGTCGGAGAGGACGAACACCATGACCCCAGCGTCGCATGCGCGACCCGCTGCGCAAAGGCCGGTGCGGGCGACGGGCCCGGTCCCGACCTTCCCCAGCCGGGACCGGAGATCACACGACGGCGACCAGCACCGCGGCCAGCCCGCCGACGAGCAGCACCACCGAGATCCCGATCAGGAACGACCCGGCGATCGACGCCGCCACCAGTCCCCCACCGAGGCCGAAGAGCGTCAACAGAATCCACCCGACCCCGGGGCTCTCGACGAGCGGGGCGGCCCGCTCGGAGGACGCGGTTCGCTCGGAGGACACGGTGGGGGATGCCGGTCTGGTCGCCATGGTCACGTCCCAACCTCGTGCGCACCGCACAGTCGTCGCCCGACCGTTGCTGCTGATGCTCCTGAGCCTGACGTGCTCGAGCATGCCCCCCTACGGTGACATTCCCACCCCTGCCGACATCACCGAACGGCAACAAACGGTCACGAATGAATAACAGACCCGGGAGGGTCTGCCTCGGATCCGGCGCCTCTCCGGGGGCGCCCCGGTTCCGGTGAGGTTCGGTTCCGGAGAGGTTCGGTGCCGGAAGAGGTTCGGTTCAGCCCTCGGACGTCCCGCACGGGGCGAGTTCGAACACCGGGTGGCGGTCGGCCTCGGCCGCGAATTCCTCCGGGGAGGCATTCTTGTCGGCCTGGAAGTAGTCCCGGGTCGCGGATGCGATGGCCACGTACTTCTGCAGGACGGGTCCGGCCTCCCGCGCCGACACCTCCCGGATCGTGTAGTGACGGGTGCGGAACCTGCGGGTCAGGCCGATGCGGCCGGAAGCGCGCGCGTTGAGCACCCAGGGCACCACACCGTAGGGCGCTACCAGCCAACGTCGGCCCGCATGCTCGACGACCGTGACCGGGTTGGCGCGCTTCCGGCCGGTGCGACGACCCCGGGTGGTCAGCAGGTACGAGTGCGGGACGACGCCGGCCCGGACCAGCGCGCTCATCAGGGCGTTCTCCAGGCGATGAGCCCGGCCCCTGCGATACCGGCGGATCGGCCGCGCCGCGCCGGGGCGGTTCCCGGCGCCGGGCCCCTCGTCCGGAACCGGACGGTCGGGCTGGGCAGGGGAATTCACATCGCGGGAACTCACATCGCGCTCCTTTGCGCCGGAGATCGGGCGAGCAGGGTGCACGACTCCCACCACGGCCGCCGTCGTCGGATTCGTCCCACCGGAGATTTGCCCCCGGGCGCGGAAATGTCAACCTGCCCGAGACAGGTCGGTGACCGGGCATCGGGCGGGCGGGCATCGGCGGGCCGACGCCCCGGGTGCCTAAGGTGGGCCGCACAGGTGACCGCGGCGTGCCGCGCGGTCGAATCGAGGAGGAACCGACGATGAGTGCACGTACTCCCAGCGATCGCACCCCCAGCCAGTGGGAGGAGATCACCGCTGCCGATCCCGCGCATTCCACGTGGTACGTGGAGCGTTTCCGGTCGATGGCGGCGGAGGGCAAGGACATCGTCGGGGAGGCACGCCTGGTCGACGCGATGCTCGGCCGCGGCGGACGGGTCCTCGACGCGGGGTGCGGACCGGGCCGGCTCGGTGGCTATCTGCACGATGCCGGTCACGTGGTGGTCGGCGTCGATGTCGATCCGGTGCTGATTGCCGCCGCGGAGGAGGACCATCCCGGCCCGACCTGGCTCGTCGGTGATCTCGCCGAGCTGGATCTGCCGGCCCGCGGGGTCGCGGCCGACTTCGACGTCATCGTCTGCGCGGGCAACGTGATGACGTTCCTGGCGCCGTCCACCCGGGGCGCGGTACTGGCGGGATTCGCCCGTCATCTCGCGCCCACCGGCCGGGCGGTCGTGGGGTTCGGGGCCAACCGGGGCTACGAGTTCCCGCAGTTCCTCGCCGACGCCGCGGCCAACGGTCTCGTGGTGGACCTGAAGCTCTCGACCTGGGATCTGCGCCCGTTCACCGACGAGTCCGAATTCCTGGTGGCGGTGATGTCGCGCGCGGACTGATCGCCGGCGTCGGGGCCGGACCAGCAGGCCCCCGATCACATCCCGCTGGATGTGTCCTCCCTCACATCGTGTTACCCGTCGGTAGGAGTCGGGTAGCCGAATCGTGTCACGTCGGTGAGCCCCATCGATGACATCGACCGAAGGAGCGAACGCACGATGACCAAGACCGACACCGCTACGTTGCTCACACAGCTGCGAGCACTGCTCGACCTGACCAACACCGAGATCCAGGTCGCCGAGACCCGCATTCCCCAGGCCCGCACCGACGCGGTCCGCCGCGAACTGACCGAGAACGCCGCCAACGGCCGGGCCCGCGCCGAAGCCATCGAGCGCACCGTCCGCGAGCTGGGCGGACTGCCCGACGTCATCGGCCCGTTCGTCGGCCGCGCCGCCGCCGCGGTGAAGGCCATGGCCGAACAGGCCCAGCCGTTCGACGAGGCACTGCTGGGCGACCTCGCGCTCGAGCACCAGCTACTCGACCGCGCCCGCTACCTCAAGGCCCTCGCCACGGCGGCCCAGGCCCCCGCGGTCGTCGGCCTGGCCGACCGGCTGATCACCGCCCACAGCGCGACCGTGGAGTGGCTGACCACCGTCCTGGCCGAGGATGCGCTCGGCGGACCCGCCGCGCTGCGGCGCACCCCGCTGCAGGCCGCCGCGGGCGCCGCGGTCCGCATCGTCAACCTGCCCGTGACGTGGTCCGCGCGCGGTATCGACCGCGCGATCGACGCCGCCCGCTCGACGCGGCCCGCCTTCGGCGCGCTGCTGGCGCGCGGCGCCCACGCCGGCGACGTCGCCACGAAGACCCTGACGGCCAGCCGGGACGCGGCGCTCGAGACCGCCGAACGGATCACCCGCCGCGAAGGTGCGGACGGGACCGCCCGGGCGATCCACACGGCCCGCAGTGCCACCGGAATCCTCACTGCCGAGGAACTCCCGATCCCCGACTACGACAGCCTCAACGTCTCCCAGGCGGTCGCCGCCGTCAAGGAACTGACCGAACCGGCCGACGTGCGCGCGATCGTCGCGTACGAGGAGGCCCACAAGAACCGGCACGGCGTCGTGTCGGCCGCCCAGACCCGCCTGGCCGCCATCGCCCAGGAGGTCGTCGGGCTCCACTGATCACACGCCCCAGGAGATCGCCGGGTTCCGCGCCGCGGGGCCCGGCGGTCGCTTGTGAGCCGGGCAGTCCCGCGCGGGCGGGAATCTCCCCCGGTCCCATTGCGTACGTGGATGATTCGACGCACCGCGCGACCGGCTGCGAATCCCGGTGCCGGAAGGGATCAACCACGAACCACAGGACCCCCGGGCACCCTCGTCCCGGAAGCATCCGGTTTCGGACGTCGGCGGCACACCGAGGAATCTGCCGCCTCGCCCCACGTCTCGTCGCGACCCGCGGCGGGACGAGACGGCAGGCGGTGGGATGATGACGGGCGTGCCGATGCCCTCACCGCTCCCCGTCAAGAACGGGGTCGGACCGACGCGCCTGCGCGTCCCGACGTCCGGTCCGTGGGCAACGATCGCCGCGTACGTCGTCGCGAGGTTCGACCATCTGGACGCCGACGACCTGTACCGGCGGTTCGACGCCGGCGAGATCGTGGGCTCCGACGGCAGTGCGATCGGTCGCGGCACCGCGCTGGGCGCGCATCGGTTCGTCTGGTACTACCGCGATCTGCCGGTGGAGGAACCGATGCCGTTCCACGAGGAGATCCTGCATGTCGACGACGACCTCGTCGTGATCGACAAGCCGCACTTCCTCCCGACCACTCCGGGCGGGCGATACCTGCGCGAGTCCGCGCTCGTCCGGTTGCGGACCCGCCTCGACAACCCGGACCTGACGCCGATCCATCGACTCGACCGAGCGACCGCCGGCCTGGTGATGTTCTCGGCCCGTCCCGCGACGCGCGGCGCATACCAGTCGCTGTTCGAAAAGCGGCGGGTCGTGAAGGTTTACGAGGCGGTGTCGGCGCGACCGCCCGGGTGGGACCCGGACGCACCGGCGCTTGCCGGGCGAGCCCTGCCCATCGTCTACCGTAACCACATCGAGGCGCGGCGCGGGGAGTTACGGGTGGTCGTCGACAACTTCCGTGAGCCCAACGCCGAGACGGTGGTCGATGTGAGTGGGACCGGCGTGAGCGCCTCCGGACGTGCTGTGCTGCACACGGTTCTGCGTCCACACACCGGACGGATGCACCAGTTGCGGGTGCATCTGGCAGCGCTCGGCGCCGGGATCCTGGGCGACCGTTGGTATCCCGACCTGCTGCCCGAGGCCCCGGACGATCATTCCCTCCCACTCCAATTGCTCGCGCGGGAACTGGAGTTCAGCGATCCGCTGTCGGGGACGCCGCGAAGGTTCGTCACCCGCCGGACGCTGAGCGAGGCACCCGTGCCGGGGCGCTGAGCGCCGCGCGTGCGCGGCCGGGTGACGTCGCGCTCGGCAACCCGGTGGACGCGACGGCCGAGGTCGTCGCCCGGATCGAGCAGTGGCGACGCGAGCAGAAGCGGTCGGCGCGGCGCCTCGCCCTCGCGCCGGCCGCGGCATCGGGCACATCCACCGCATCGTCACCGACACCGGCTCGTGAGCAAACGCCGAGCCGGTGCCGCCAACGTCGTGGCCTCATACATCTAGACGTTGAAGCGGAACTCCACGACGTCGCCGTCCGCCATCACGTAGTCCTTGCCCTCCATACGGACCTTGCCCCGGGCCTTCGCCTCGGCCATCGACCCGGCCGAGTCGAGGTCCTCGAAGGAGACGACCTCGGCCTTGATGAAGCCCCGCTCGAAGTCGGAGTGGATGACGCCGGCGGCCTGCGGTGCGGTCGCACCCTGCGGGATGGTCCATGCACGAGCCTCTTTCGGCCCGGCGGTGAGGTAGGTCTGCAGGCCGAGAGTGTGGAAGCCGACGCGGGCGAGCGAGTGCAGGCCCGGCTCGGTCTGGCCGATGGACTCGAGGAGCTCCTGGGCCTCGTCGGGCTCGAGTTCGATCAGCTCGGATTCGACCTTCGCGTCGAGGAACACACAGTCGGCCGGGGCGACGGCCGCGCGGAGTTCCTGCTGCTTCGCCTCGTCGGTGAGCACCGCCTCGTCGGCGTTGAACACGTACAGGAACGGTTTGGTCGTCATGAGGTTCAGCTCGCGCAGCAGGCCGAAGTCGAGCGAGTCCTTCGCCGCGAACAGGGTCTTCCCCTCGTTGAGCACGCCCTGGGCCTTGACGGCCTCGTCGAACTGCGGCTTGAGTTCCTTGTTCTTCTTCGCCTCCTTCTCGAGGCGCGGCAGGGCCTTCTCCAGGGTCTGCAGGTCGGCGAGGATCAGCTCCGTCTCGATGATCTCGATGTCCGCGAGCGGATCGACGCGGCCGTCGACATGGACGACGTCGTCGTCGGCGAACACCCGCACGACCTGGCAGATGGCCTCGGCCTCCCGGATGTTGGCGAGGAACTTGTTGCCGAGCCCGGCACCCTCGGAGGCGCCCTTGACGATGCCGGCGATGTCGACGAACGACACGGTCGCGGGCAGGATCCGCTGCGACCCGAAGATCTCGGCGAGCCGCTCCAGCCGCGGATCCGGCAGTTCGACGACGCCGACGTTCGGCTCGATGGTGGCGAACGGGTAGTTCGCGGCAAGCACTTCGTTCTTGGTCAGCGCGTTGAACAGCGTCGACTTTCCGACGTTGGGAAGACCGACGATTCCGAGGGTTAGGCTCACGGAATCGATATTCTACGTGGTCGCGGTCGCGCCCCTTCCATCCCCACGGCGTGCGACGGCCACCAGCCACTCGGCGTCGTCGTGCCACGGCCGCAGGTCCCAGGTGGCGAAGCGGTGCTCGAGGCTCAGGCCGGCGGCCGCGAGGTCGGCGGCGAACCGCGACGGGCGGTATGCCGCGCCGGTGGTGAAGCCGGCGACGAACACCCCACCGGGACGCAGATGCGCGGCGATCCGCTCGAGCACGGTCCGCTCCGAACCGGGCGCGAGGAACACCATCACGTTGCCGGCCGAGACCACCGCGTCGAACCGCTCGCCCGGCAGATCCAGCTGTGCCAGGTCGGCGAGATGCACGGTCAGCTCCGGGTGCGCCCGGGCCTCCTCCACGAGCACCGGGTCGAGGTCGACGGCGGTCACGCTGTGGCCACGCCGGGCCAGCTCGAGCCCGACACGGCCGGTGCCGCAGCCGGCGTCGAGGATCCGCGCGCCGCGCGGAACGAGCACGTCGACGAACCGGGCCTCCCCGTGCAGATCCGTCCCCGCATGGGCGAGCTCGGCGAACCGCTCGATGTAGGCCCGGGAATCCCCGGCACTGCGCTCGGACTGCCATCGCGTCGCGGACATGGGCCCGATGCTAGCCCGGGCCGCGGGCGTCAGCAGGCGACGCGGACGAGCTGCGAGATCCGGCCGGCCTGCTCCTCGGTGGGAGCGGTGTCCCCGTTCTGTGCCAGCTCCCCGACCTTCGCGATCACCTCCTGATCGCTCGCGCCGGAGTCGATCAGTGGGCACGTCTCGATGACGATCGCCTCGATGGAGGCGTCGTCGCGGTCGGCGGCGAGGTTGGGATAGCCCGTGCGGAACGCGGCGACGAACGTCGCGAGCTTCGCCTCGTCGAAGGCGCCGCGCGCCCGCTCGGCCACGCTCGACGCGGCGGAGGCGAGGCTCGAGGCCGCCCCGCCGAGCGTCGTGCGCGCCGCATCGGATTCGTTCGACGCGTCGTCACCGGAACTGCAGGACACGAGCACGACGGCCGCGGCACCCGCGGCCAGCACGGCGGTGAGCTTCCTCATGATCAGAGCCTGCCACGATCCGGGTGTTCGCGCCGGTGAACCGCCCCGCGGGGCGCGGTTCCCGTAGATTGCAGACGAGCCCGATCCACGTCGTCGAGAGCATCGGAAGGACCGTCCGTTGAGCGATGTGCAGAGCACCGAGCGGAAGCCACCGGCACCGAAACCGGACCGCACCACGCTGATCGCCTCCGGCGGGTTGACGCTGGCGAAGTGGTCGGCGGCGTTGGTGGTGATCGCGGCGGGCGCACTGGTCATCGGCTGGATCATCGAGAAGATGTGGGTGATCGTCCTGCCCGTGGCGCTGGCGATCGTCATCGCCACGATGCTGTGGCCGCCCACCCGCGGCATGATGAAGCGCGGCGTGCCGCCGGCGGCTGCGGCGGGCCTGACCCTGTTCCTGTTCTTCGCGATTCTCGGCGGCATCATCGCCGGCATCGTCCCGTCGGTGGTGGCGCAGGCGCCGGAGCTTGCGAACAAGACCACCGACGGCATCAACAAGGTGCTCGACTGGGTGCAGGGCCCCCCGGTCAATCTGAAGGACGAGCAGCTCGAGAACGCGACGCAGGTGGTGATCGACAAGGTCCAGGAGAGCGGCGCGACCATCGCCAGCGGCGTGTTCACCGGTGTCAGCACGGCCGGTTCCCTGCTGGTGACGATCGGTCTCGTACTCGTCCTGGTGTTCTTCTTCATCAAGGACGGCCCCCGGTTCATCCCGTGGGTGCACGCCGTCGGCGGCGGTCGCGCCGGGCGGCACCTCGAGGAGGTGCTGATCCGGATGTGGAACACCCTCGGCGGTTTCATCCGCACCCAGGCGCTCGTCAGCTTCATCGACGCGTTCTTCATCGGCCTGGGGTTGGTCATCCTCGGAGTGCCCCTCGCGCCCGTGCTGGCGATCCTCACGTTCATCGGCGGGTTCATCCCGATCGTCGGTGCCTTCGTCGCCGGAGCGCTCGCCGTCCTCGTGGCGCTGGTCGCGAACGGTCTGACCACCGCGATCATCGTTCTCGTCATCATCATCGCGGTGCAGCAGCTCGAGGGGAACGTGCTGCAGCCCGTGCTGCAGTCACGCAGCATGCACCTGCACGCGGTGGTGGTGCTGCTCGCCGTCACCGCCGGGACGTCGCTGTTCGGGATCATCGGCGCGTTCCTCGCCGTCCCCGTCGCGGCCGTCGCCGCGGTGGTGCTGCGCTACGTCGGCGAGCAGATCGACGAACGCAGCGCCACGCCGGAGGAGCCCGAAACTGCCGGGGAGGAGACCCCGGCGCTGCCGCCGGGACCGGCGGCAGCCGAGCCGGGCCCGGCCTGATCGGCGGGGCTCAGCTCGCGATCTCCACCGTGGATCCGGTGCGGCCGCGCACGACGTGCAGGCGGCTGGGGATGCGCTGACGCATCTCGTCGACGTGGCTGACCACACCGACCACGCGGCCGCCGGCGCGCAGCTCGTCGAGCACCCCCATCACCGCGTCGAGCGCGTCGGCGTCGAGCGTGCCGAACCCCTCGTCGATGAACATCGTGTCGAGCACCAGTCCCCCGGATTCGGCGGCGACGACGTCCGCGAGCCCGAGGGCCAGCGCCAGCGACGCCTGGAACGACTCGCCGCCCGAGAGGGTCTTCGTCGACCGCACCGCACCGGTGTACTCGTCGTGGATGTCGAGGCCGAGGCCGCCGCGCTTGCCGTGCGTGCCAGCGGCATCGGAGTGCACGAACTCGTAGCGGCCGCCGGACATGCGCCGCAGCCGCACCGACGCCGACTCGGCCACCTCCTCGAGGCGAGCCGCGAGGACGTACGAGCGCAGCGACATCTTGCGCGTGTTCTGCCCGGTGCCCGCGACGACGTCGGCGAGCGCTGCGAGTTCGGCCTGCTCGTCCCGCAGCGGCACCAGCTTGGCGTACTCCTCTTCGAGGCGCGCCGCGAACTTCTCGATGTCGGCGTGGCGCCGCTCGGCCTCGGAGGCCGCGGACACCGCCGCGGCCAGCGCGGCCGCGCTCCGGGTGACCGCCGCCTCCGGTTCCGTCAGGTCCACCGGGTCGTCGCCGACCCGGGCGGTGTCCGGGTCGTCGAGCACGGCCTGCGCGGCCGCACGCCGGTCCGCCGCCGCGCGCAGGGCCTGCTCGATCTCGCGGAGGCGCGAATCGGGGCGCACCGCCGAGAGTGCCTGCTCGATGCTCGCGAACCCGGCCCGTTCGGCGGCTGCCGCCGCCTCCTGGGCCCGCTCGCGCGCGACCGTCGCGGCGTTCGCGGCCCGCACCCGGGCGTCGAGCAGGTTCGCCGCGGCACCGGCGAGCGCCGCGATCCGACGTCGGCGGGCGGCGAGGGAGTCCTCGGCACCGGCCGCCGCGGTGATGCGGGTGCGGATCTCGTCGGCCTCTGCCGCGGCGCTCTCCTCGCGGTGCGCGGCCTGGGCGGCTTCGACGTCCACCGCGTGCGCCTGCTCGCGCAGGTCCGCGTCGAGCCCGCGCAGCCGGGCGATCTCGCCGCGATGGCGCTCGCGTTCGGCGGCGGTGGCCGCCGTCGCGGCGTGCGTGGCGGCGGCCGCGGCCCGCATCTCGGTGAGCGTGTCGAGACCGGCGTCACCGCAGCGCTGCCGCAGCACCGCGACGGTGTTGGCCGCGTCCGCGACCGCCGCCTGCGCCCGCGTCAGTTCCGCGGCGGCTCGCTGCTCGGCCTCCCGGGCGGCGTCCTCGTCCGCCTTGGTCGCGGTGTCCGAGGCGGGCCGGGCCGGGTTCGGGTGCGCCGTGGCTCCGCACACCACGCACGGACGCCCGTCGACCAGATCGGTGGCCAGCTCGGCGGCCATCCCGGCGATGCGGCGCTCGCGCACGTCGAGCAGGGCGGTGCGGGCGTCGTGGTGTGCGTCGCGCAGGGCGACGACCTCGTCCTCGAGGCGTCGCAGCCGGGGGGCCCGGTCCTGGAGTTCGGTGGCGGCCGCGAGGGCGTCGGTGGCCCGCGCCAGTTCGGCCTCGAGCCGGGGCAGCGTGGCCGCGGCCCGCTCGGACCGGCGCGCGGCCTCCTCCGCGGCGTCGCGGCGGCCCGGAAGTCCCTCCAGTTCCGCGGCGATCCGCTCGGCGCGCACGGCCAGGTCGCGCCGCTGCTGCTGCAGGGCGACGCGGTCGGCCTCGAGCCGGGTCAGGCGCTGCTCCTGTTCGAGCAGGGCGTCGAGGCGGACCACCTCTGCAGACCACCGCTGTTCGTGGGGGCGGATCAGAGCGCGGTCGGTTTCGGCGGGGGAACCGTCGAGCTCGGCGACGAGGGCCTGTCCCTCCCCGTCGGCGGCGAGCGGGGCGGCCGCGGCCACCGCGGCGGCGTGTGCGGCGGCGGCGGCCTCCGCGGCGCGGTGCGCGTCGCGGGCGACGTCGACGACCGGCGCCGCCCGCCGGGCCGTCTCGAGTTCCGTGGACAGGGTCTGCAGCTCGCCGGCCGCGGCATCGAGGTCGGCGAGTTCGGCGACCGCGCGGGCGCGTCGTTCCTGGCACCGTCGCAGCTCGGTCGCCTCGGCGAGGACCGCCCGGTCGCGGGTGTCGTCGGCGCGCGCGACGTCGAGCGCCGCGAGCGCGAGATCGCGGCTCTCGGCGGCGTCGTCGCGCAGCCGGTGCGCCCACACGACCGGTTCGGCGTCGGCGCCGGCCTCGAGGCCGGCCGCGGCGCTGACCTTGGCGAGCAGCAGGTCGACGGCGCGTTGCTGTTCTTCGAGGCGTTTGGCGGCGGTGCTGCGGCGGTCCTTGAACCAGCGCTCGACGGAGCCGAATCGCGTGGTGTCGAACAGCCGCTCGAGCAGCTTGCCGCGGTCCTCGCTGTCGGCGCGCAGGAACTTCGCGAACTCGCCCTGCGGCAGCAGCACCACCTGGAAGAACTGCTCGGCACTCATCCCGAGCAGGCGCCGGACGGCCTCCCCGATGTCGGGCAGCCGCGAGAGGTGCTCGCCCGAGCCGTCGAGCCAGGTCAGGCTCGCCTTGGCATTCTGCTTGACGGTCCCGGTCCCGCGCAGCTTCGGGCGCTCGTAGTCGGGGCTGCGCACGATCCGCAGCCGCCGGCCCGCGATGGTCGCCTCGAGACTCACCTGCGGTGCGGTGCCGGCGGGGGCGTGGTCCGACAGCAGCCGGCGTCCGTCGGCGCGGGCTCCGGGCACCGTGCCGTACAGGGCGAACGCCACCGCGTCGAGAATGGAGGTCTTGCCGGCGCCGGTGCGGCCGTGCAGCAGGAACAGCCCGTCCGCGCCGAGCTCGTCGAAGTCCACCCGCACGGTGTCGGCGAACGGCCCGAACGCGGTGATCTCCAGCTGGTGCAGCCTCACGCGGACGCCTCCCCCGGTGCGACGGTCTGCTCGGTCCCGACGCCCGCGGCACGGTCGACGTCGCGCAGCGCCTGCTGCACCCAGCGCAGCTCCCGCTCGGACGGCTCCGATCGCACATCGGCCAGGAATCCGCGGGTGACGTCGAGGTCGCTTCGGCCGCGCACCTTCTGCCGGTAGGTGACGGTCGATGCCGCGACGGGCGGTTCCCACTCGACGTGGACGGCGAGGGGGAAACGGGACTGCAGCCGACGCATCGCGTCGAGGGGGCGCACGGCGTCGGTGAGGACGGCCGAGACGTAGTGGTCTTCCGCCCCGGTGTGCGCGACGTCGGTGAGCAGGTCGTCGAGGACGCCGGTTAGACGGCTCAGGCCCCGCACGACCGGCAGGTCGACGCGCTCGACGGCCGCCCGCCCAGTGGCGTCCAGATCGACGAGCCACACGGCCTTGCGGTGGGTGCGTTCGCCGAACGAGTACGGCAGCGGCGAGCCCGAGTAGCGGATGTGCTCGGCGACGGTCTGCGGGGAGTGGAGGTGACCGAGCGCGACGTAGTCGACGCCGTCGAACGCCGACGCCGGGACGGTTTCGACGCCGCCGACCGAGATCGACCGTTCGGAGCCGGCGGCCTCGGCGCCGACGACGAAGGCGTGGGCGAGCACCACGGCGCGGACGCCGCGGGCGCGCGCGTCGGCGCGGACCCGGTCCATCGCCGCCCCGAGGATCTCCGCGTGCGAGCGGGCCTCGGGCACCCCCAGTTCGGCGCGGGTGATCTCCGGCTCCAGATAGGGGATGCCGTAGAAGGCGACGGTGCCGTGGGCGTCGTCGAGCAGGACGGGCCGGTCGACCTGGGAGACCCGGGTGATCAGGTGCAGCCCGCCCTCGGCGGCGAATGCCGCGGCGGCGCCGAGACGGACGGGTGAGTCGTGGTTGCCGGACGTCGCGACGATGACGGCGCCGGCCCGGCGGATCGCCTCGAATCCCGCATTGCACACCGCGACGGCATCCGCGCTCGGGATGGACCGGTCGTAGACGTCGCCGGCCACCACCACCACGTCGACGCGCCGCTCGGCGACGAGGTCGGCGAGGGCAGCGAGGGCCTGCGCCTGGTCGGACAACAGATCCACGCCGTGGAAGGTGCGGCCGATGTGCCAGTCCGAGGTGTGCAGGATCCGCATGCCGTCAGACCGTAGAGCAGCGCACCGACACGACATCTCCCGGTCCGGGTGAGCCTGTCGGTCGTCTCGGGCATCATGCGCACCATGACGGCACTCACGGCACTCGCGTTGCTCGCCGCCCTCGCACTCGGCGCGGTTCTCGGCTGGTTGCTGCACGCCGCGCGCAGCGGCGACCGCGCCGCGCGGGCGGAGGCCCAGCTCGCGGCCCTGCGCGAGAACGAAGCGCAACTACGGCAGGCGCTCGGTGCCGTGAGCGAGGATTCCGCCCGCCGGCATTCCGGTGCGATCGGCGAGCAGGTCTCACGTCTCGTCGGGCCGTTGCAGGAGGCGGTGGGAGCCCTCGCGCGGCAGGTGGAGCACGTCGAGCGGAACCGGGTGCACGCCTACGCCGGCCTGACCGAGCAGGTCGAGGGCATGCACCGCGCCTCGCAGCTGCTCTCGACGCAGACGCAGCAGCTGGTGACGGCCCTGCGCGCCCCGCAGGTGCGCGGACGATGGGGCGAGATCCAGCTCGAACGCGTGGTCGAGCTCGCCGGGATGGTGCGGCACTGCGACTTCGACACCCAGGTCGCCAAGGACGGGGTGCGCCCGGATCTGCTGGTGTATCTCGCCGGCGGCAAGCAGATCGTCGTGGATGCGAAGGTGCCGTTCGCCGCCTATCTCGACGCCGCCCAGGAGGAGGACGTCGCCCGGCGGGACCAGCACCTGGTGCGGCACGCCCGCCAGGTGCGCACGCATATCGATCAGCTCTCGGCGAAGGCCTACTGGGAGTCGTTCGATCCGACGCCCGAGTTCGTGGTGCTGTTCGTCCCCGGCGACCCGTTCCTCGATGCGGCGCTGGCTGCGGATTCGGAGCTGCTCGAGTACGCGTTCGCCCGGAACGTGATCCTGGCCACTCCTACCACCCTCGTCGCGCTGCTGCGCACCATCGCGCACACGTGGCGGCAGGAGGCCCTGTCGAAGGAGGCCGCGACGATCCACCAGCTCGGCCGGGAGCTGTACCAGCGGATCGGCGTCGTCGGGGGGCACCTCGATCGGCTCGGATCCCAGCTGGGCAAGGCCGTCGACTCGTTCAATCTGACCGTCGCGTCGATGGAGTCCCGGGTGGCGGTGACGGCGCGGAAGCTGAGCGAACTGGAGATCTTCGACGGCGAGCACCCGGAGGTGCGACCGGTCGACGCGTGGCCGCGCCGCACGACTCCGACCGACATCTCCGAGTCCGGCGGTCCTGTCGACGAAGCAAGTTGACCCGATGGGTCTAGTGTCGACATGTGTCTGCAACGCAACGTGCTCGCTCGGCGGTGCCGCTCGACATGCGGTCGGTGGCGCCCACTGTGCCTGGCGTCCCGTGGTGGGGCGCGATCCTCGTCGCGGCGGGCTCGACCCTGCTCGGCTTCCTCATCGACGCGGCACGCGGTAACGAGCTCGGCTCGGCGTTCTCCGCGTTCTACGTGCTCGGATGCATCGCGGCGGTGGCGGCCGTGCAGCACCGGGCGCTGTTCACGGCGATGGCGCAGCCGCCGCTGCTGCTCCTCGTCGCCGTCCCGATCGCGCAGGAGTTCCTCGTCGAATCCGGCGGCGGCGGCCTGAAGGATCTGGCGCTCAACGTCGCGTATCCGCTGGTGAACCGCTTCCCCGTGATGCTCACCGCCACGGTGGCGGTCCTGGTCGTCGGCGGCCTGCGGATCTTCCTGAGCCGGCCCCCGGTGCCGGCTCCGGCCCGAGCGGGCAGGAGGAGCGCACGCGCGGCAGCGCGTGCGGCCAAGGCCCCGTCGCGGGCCGCGCAGCAGGACCGCGACACCGCCGTGCCCGCGAAGCCGGCGCGGGGCCGTCGCGGCGCCCGGCCGCGCGGCCGCCCGCCTCCACCAAGGCCAGCGTGCGGCAGGTGGCGGACACGCGCGACAACCCGGTGGTGCGGCGCCGCACCACGGCCCCGGCCCCGGCTCCGGACGCGGTCCGTCGCGGCGCAACCGAACCGGCCGCGGCACGTGACGTCGCCGACCGGCCGCGGCGCAGCGAACCGGCACCGCGACGGGCCGCCGAGGCCCGCCGGGAATACGACCGGCGCGGCGACCACCGGACCCGCACCGACCGGCCCTACGAGCGGGGCGATGTTCCCCCGCCGCCCCGCAGGCAGTCCCCGGTTCCGGAGACCCCGGAATACCGGCGGCCCCGGGTGCGCTACCGGGACCGGTACGAGGACTGAGCGTGCCCGATCAGGCGCGCCGCGCGGAGCGCAGTTCCCGGGGCAGCGCGAACACCAGGGTCTCGTTGGCCGTGGTCACCGACTGCACGTCGGCGAAGCCGTGCTCGGCGAGCAGGTCGATCACGCCGCGCACCAGAACCTCCGGCACCGATGCGCCCGAGGTGATCCCGACGGTCTGCACGCCCTCGAGCCAGGCCGGGTCGACCTCGCGGGCGTAGTCGACGAGATGCGCGGCCCGGGCACCGGCACCCAGCGCCACCTCCACGAGCCGCACCGAGTTCGACGAGTTGCGCGAGCCCACGACGATGACGAGGTCGCATTCGGGCGCCATCGCCTTGACCGCCACCTGCCGATTCTGGGTGGCGTAGCAGATGTCGTCGCTCGGGGGGTCCTGCAGCAGGGGGAACTTCGTGCGCAGCCGCTGGACCGTCTCCATGGTCTCGTCGACGCTGAGGGTGGTCTGCGACAGCCAGATCACCTTGGCCTCGTCGCGCACGGTGACGTGGTCGACCGCGTCGGGCCCGTCGACGAGCTGGACGTGGTCGGGAGCCTCGCCGGCGGTGCCTTCCACCTCCTCGTGACCCTCGTGACCGATGAGCAGGATGTCGTAGTCGTCGCGGGCGAAGCGCTTGGCCTCCTGGTGCACCTTCGTCACCAGCGGGCACGTGGCATCGATGGTGCGCAGGTTGCGTTCGGCGGCGGAGGCGTGCACCGCGGGCGAGACACCGTGCGCCGAGAACACCAGCACCGCGCCCGCCGGCACCTGGTCGGTCTCGTCGACGAAGACCACGCCACGCTCGGCGAGGGTCTCGACCACGTGACGGTTGTGGACGATCTCCTTGCGGACGTAGATCGGGGCACCGTGCTTCTCGAGTGCCTTCTCCACCGTTTCGACGGCCCGGTCGACGCCGGCGCAGTACCCGCGCGGCTCGGCGAGCAGGACGCGCTTACCGGCAGCAGGTGAACCGGCCGACCGAGTGATTCCGACTTCGAGGGGAACAGGCGCAGACATGCCTCCAGGGTACGGGCCGTTCGCGGGGTCGGCCCTCGTCGGCTACCAATCGGGCGGCACGTGAGGCAGTCTGTTTCTCATGATCCGTCCACCGTTCATGGCGCGGGTGGCGGCCGGGCTGGCCGTCACCGCGTACGAAGAGACCCTCAAGCTGCCGTCCACCGCGGTCGCGCTGCCGATGACCACGGTCAGCCAGATCCTTCAGACAACGATGCGGATCCAGCAGACGATGACGTCGCTCGCCATCAAGGGCGACCAGCTGTTCGAGCTGCTCGGCGCGGCCCCCGCCGAGGAGCCGTCATGGGCCACCTTCGACGACGACGCCGAGGTGCCGGCGGGCACTGCCGAGATGTCGACCGCCGCAGCGCCGGGGCGGTTCGCGCTCTACTCGATGCCGCCGGCCGCGGAGGCCGCGGTGCCGGTGGCCGCCGGCCCGAAGGCGGGCAAGTCCCCCGTCGCCGAGACGGAGACCGCCGGCTCCGGCGCCGCCGAGACCGGGTCGCCCGCCGAGTCCACCGCCGCGAAGATCAGCGCCGGCAAGACCGCCGTCGGCGGCGCCGACGCGGCCGGGGGCAAATCCGCGAAGAAGGCGGCGAAGAAGACGGCCGCCGGGAGCGCGGCAGGATCCGAGGTGCCCGAGATCGTCGAACTGCTCGACTACCCGTCGCTGACCCTGGCACAGCTGCGGGCCCGGATGCGCACCCTGTCGGTCGAGGACCTGCGGGCGCTGCTCGAGTACGAGAGCGCCACGCGCGCACGCGACCCGTTCGAGACCATGCTGTCCAACCGGATCGCGAACGCAAGCACCAAGTGACCTCCGCGCCCACGGTCACCCCGTCCAACTCCGCGGAGCATCCGTGGCCGGTCCGGACCGTCTCGCAGAAGGTCGCCGGCTGGATCGACCGGCTCGGTTCGGTCTGGGTGGAGGGCCAGATCACCCAGCTCAACGTGCGTCCCGGCACCCGCACCGCGTTCCTCACGTTGCGGGATCCGTCGGCGGACATGTCGCTGTCGGTGACGTGCTCGCCGCAACTGGTGCAGAACTCCCCCGTACCGCTCACCGAGGGCAGCCGGGTGGTGATGTTCGGCAAGCTGTCGTTCTGGACCGGCCGCGGCACCCTCGCCCTGCGGGTCACCGAGATCCGCGCCGTCGGTATCGGCGAACTCCTCGCCCGCATCGAGCGGCTGCGTGCGCTGCTCGCGGCCGAGGGACTGTTCGACCCTCGGCTCAAGCGGCCCCTGCCGTTCCTGCCGCAGCGGATCGGTCTGATCACCGGGCGCGCGAGCGCCGCCGAGCGGGACGTGCTCAGCGTCGCGCAGCGCCGATGGCCGGCCGTCCGTTTCGAGATCCGCAACACCGCCGTCCAGGGGCCCACCGCGGTCCCGCAGATCCTGGATGCGCTCGAGGAACTCGACGCCGACCCGTCCGTCGACGTCATCGTGCTCGCGCGCGGCGGCGGCAGCGTGGAGGACCTGCTGCCGTTCTCGGACGAGGCGCTGTGCCGCGCGATCGTCCGGTGCACGACGCCGGTGGTCAGCGCCATCGGGCACGAACCGGACAGCCCGCTGTCCGACCACGTCGCCGACCTGCGGGCGGCGACCCCCACCGACGCCGCCAAACGGATCGTGCCGGACGCGGTGGCCGAACAGGACCTGGTGGACGAGCTACGAGGGCGGTCGGCGGCGGCGCTGCGGAACTGGGTGCGCCGGGAGGAGCACGTGATCGAGCAGTTGCGCAGCCGGCCGGTGCTCGCAGACCCCCTGAGCACCGTCGACCGGCGAAGCGAGGAGATCGAGCGGCTGCGGCAGTGCGCCCGTCGCGACGTGACCCGCGCGATCGACGCCGAGGCCGCCCGGATCGAGCACCTCGGCGCGCGGCTCGCGACCCTCGGTCCCGCCGCCACCCTCGCCCGCGGCTACGCGGTGGTCCAGCGGGTGGTCCCCGACGGGGATCCGGAGGTGCTGCGGTCGGCCGGCGACGCACCGCCCGGCACCCAGCTGCGGGTGCGGGTCACCGACGGGGCGCTGCGCGCCGCCGTCATCGGACGAGAGAAGTGACGGGGAACGGATGAGCGAGACGAAGACCACGGCCGCGAGCGGCCCGAAGGACACGGCCGCGAGCGGCCCGAAGACCACCTCCGCGAGCGGCCCGAACGACGACGTGGCGGAGTTCGGCTACGAGCGTGCGCGCGACGAACTGGTCAACGTGGTCAAGATGCTCGAACAGGGTGGCTTGGACCTGGACGATTCGCTGGCGCTGTGGGAACGGGGCGAGGCGCTCGCGCGGCGCTGCGAGGAGCATCTCGCCGGTGCCCGGCAGCGTGTGGAGACCGCGCTGTCGCACGCCGACGACGACGAGGAGTGAGCGGAGCGGCTGCTAGGGCTGCAGCGGTTCGGCCGCACCCGCGGCGGTCGCCAGCTCGCGGAACTCGGCCTCGTCGCCGGAGCCGCCGATGAGGATCCGGACGTCGCCGAAGTCGGACACCCACAGCGGTTCGACGCCCTCGCCGCCGTAGACCACCCAGTCGCGGCCGGCGAGGCTCTGCGCCCCGGTCGCGGTGCGCGGCTCCCCGGCGACGAACCGCACCAGCTCGTCCTCCCCCGCATTCGACTGGGTGAACCGCACGTACCGGCCGTCAGGGGTGATGAATCCGACGGTGCTCGAATCGCCACCCTGCTCGCCGGTGATGATGCTGCGGCTGCCGGAGTTGGCCTGCCAGTCCTCGGGCACCTTCGGCTGCCGGATCGGGAAGTCCAGCTCGCGGGCGTCGTACTTCAGGCCGGCGTCGACGTCGAAGCTGGGCACGGGTCCCGCCGTGGGGCCGCCGGGGCTGAAGGAGCATTGGCTGGCGATCGCGGCCACGACGACCATGATCAGCAGAAGCGGGATCAGCGACCACGCCATGTCGCGCGTGTCGTGGAGAATGCGGGGTTTCTGGGAGGCCACGCTTCCAGTCTGACAGCCGTCCGCACCGATACCCGCACGTGGCCGGGTCCGAGCCCCGCCGACGGGGCGGTGATGAGAGAATTACCACTCGAAACCATCGGAACCCGGCGGCTGTCCCCTCGGCGGCCGTCCCGCGTCGGCGTCCGCGCCGACCGACTGCATCAGGAGGCAGTAGCCCATGACGGCCAGCACCCCGACCCGCCGCCAGGCCCCGGACCGCAATCTCGCCCTCGAGCTGGTGCGTGTCACCGAGGCCGCGGCGATGGCTGCGGGCCGCTGGGTCGGCCGCGGTGACAAGGAAGGCGGCGACGGCGCCGCCGTCGACGCCATGCGTCACATGGTCAGCTCGGTGTCGATGCGCGGCGTCGTCGTGATCGGTGAGGGCGAGAAGGACGAGGCGCCCATGCTCTACAACGGCGAGGAGGTCGGCAACGGCGACGGCCCGCTGTGCGACGTGGCGGTCGACCCGATCGACGGCACCACCCTGATGGCGAAGGGTGCGCCCGGCTCCATCGCGGTGCTCGCCGTCGCCGAGCGCGGCGCCATGTTCGACCCGTCCGCCGTGTTCTACATGGACAAGATCGCCGTCGGCCCGGAGGCCGCGGACGTCATCGACATCACCGCGCCTGTCGCCGAGAACATCAGCCGGGTCGCGAAGGCGAAGCACTCGGAGATCTCCGACATCACCGTCACGATCCTCGACCGTCCCCGGCACGCGCAGCTCATCAGCGATGTGCGCGCGACCGGCGCGCGCATCCGCCTGATCTCCGACGGTGACGTCGCCGGCGCGATCGCCGCGGCGCGCCCGGGTTCGGGTGTCGACATGCTGCTCGGCATCGGCGGCACCCCGGAGGGCATCATCGCCGCGGCCGCGATGCGCTGCATGGGTGGCGCGCTGCAGGGCCGGCTGGCGCCGAAGGACGACGCGGAGCGGCAGAAGGCGATCGACGCGGGCCACGAACCGGGCCGCGTGCTGACCACCACGGACCTGGTCAAGGGCGAGAACATCTTCTTCTGCGCGACCGGCGTCACCGACGGCGAACTCGTCAAGGGTGTCCGCTACTACGGCGGCGGCGCGACGACGCAGTCGATCGTGATGCGCAGCAAGTCCGGCACCGTCCGGATGGTCGAGGCGTACCACCGTCTGAAGAAGCTCAGCGAGTTCACGTCGATCGATTTCCACGGCGTCGCGGGGGCCGTTCCTCCCATGCCGTGACCCGCTTCGCGGTCGTGGTGTCCTTTCGGATCTCCGCCGGTCCGAAGGGGCGCCCCTGCGGCGCGAGCCGCCTACTGTGAAGCCATGGCCGAGAATCCCGAGCAGCAGTTCCGAATCGAACACGACACCATGGGTGAGGTCCGGGTCCCGGCCGACGCCCTGTGGCGCGCTCAGACCCAGCGGGCCGTGGAGAACTTCCCGATCTCCGGCCGCGGCCTCGAACGCACCCAGATCCGCGCGATGGGCCTGCTCAAGGCGGCGTGTGCCCGGGTCAACCAGGACCTGGGCCTGCTCGACGCGGAGAAGGCCGACGCGATCGTCGCCGCCGCTACCGAGATCGCCGAGGGCCTGCACGACGACCAGTTCCCCATCGACGTGTTCCAGACCGGTTCGGGCACGAGCTCGAACATGAACGCCAACGAGGTCATCGCGAGCCTCGCCGCGCAGCGCGGGGTGACGGTGCATCCCAACGATCACGTCAACATGTCGCAGTCGTCGAACGACACCTTCCCCACCGCGACGCACGTCGCCGCCACCGAGGCGGCGGTGAAGGATCTCATCCCGGCCCTCGACCAGCTGCGGGCGTCCCTCGCCGCGAAGGCGGAGGAGTGGAAGCGGGTCGTCAAGTCCGGCCGGACCCATCTGATGGATGCCGTGCCGGTCACGCTCGGGCAGGAGTTCGGGGGCTACGCCCGGCAGATCGAGGCCGGCATCGAGCGGGTGCAGGCGACGCTGCCGCGGCTCGGCGAGCTGGCCATCGGCGGCACCGCCGTCGGCACGGGCCTGAATGCCCCCGAGGGGTTCGGCCCCCGCGTCGTCGCCGAACTGGTGCGCGCGACCGGGGTGGAGGCGCTGACGCCGGCGAAGAACAGTTTCGAAGCGCAGGCCGCGCGCGACGGCCTGGTCGAGGCGTCCGGGGCGCTGCGGACCATCGCGGTCTCGCTGACGAAGATCGCCAACGACATCCGGTGGATGGGGTCGGGTCCGTTGACGGGTCTCGCCGAGATCCAGCTGCCGGACCTGCAGCCGGGCAGCTCGATCATGCCGGGCAAGGTGAACCCCGTGCTGCCGGAGGCGGTGACCCAGGTGGCGGCGCAGGTCGTGGGCAACGACGCGGCCGTGGCGTGGGGCGGCGCCGCGGGCGCGTTCGAGCTCAACGTGTACATCCCGATGATGGCCCGCAACCTGCTCGAGTCGTTGCGCCTGCTGGCCAACGTCTCGCGCCTGTTCGCCGAGCGGTGCGTCGACGGTCTCGTGGCGAACACCGAGCACCTGCGCACACTGGCGGAGTCGTCGCCGTCGATCGTGACGCCGCTGAACTCGGCGATCGGATACGAGGAGGCCGCCGCGGTCGCGAAGGAGGCGCTGCGGGAGAAGAAGACGATCCGGCAGGCGGTGATCGACCGGGGCCTGATCGGCGACGGCCTGAGCGAGGAGGAGCTGGACCGGCGGCTCGACGTGCTGGCGATGACGCGGGTCGAGCCGCAGGGCTGACTGCGCCCGACGCCGGTGGGGTCTTGTGACAGGCGTCTCATCGTGATCTCATATGAAGCTGAATTCCAATTCAGGTCTTCAGGAAGCGAGACGCCATGACCACCGTCCCCACCGTCACCGGCACCGTCGACAGCGGCAGCCTCGGCCGGACGTTGATGCACGAGCACCTGTTCGTCCTCTCCCCCGAACTGCACGGCAACTGGGACATCGGCGTCGACCTCGACGCGGCGGTCGCGGAGGCGATCGACCGCGTCCGGGAGGTGCACGCGGCCGGCTTCGACACGTTCGTCGACCTCACCGTGGTCGGCACGGGCCGCAACATCGACCTGATCCGGCGGGTCGCCGAGGCCACCGACATGAACATCGTCGTGGCGACCGGTCTCTACACCTACATGGACCTTCCGCACTACTTCCACTACCGCGGCCCCGGCACCCTGTTCGGTGGCCCGGAACCCCTGGTGGACTTCTTCGTCCGCGACATCGAGGAGGGCATCCTCGATTCCGGAGTACGCGCCGGAATGCTCAAGTGCGCCATCGACGCCCCGGGCCTGACCGCAGGCGTCGAGCGCACGGCCCGGGCCGTGGCGGTCGCCCACCGCCGCACCGGCGTGCCGATCACCGTGCACACCCACGCCCACTCCGAGTCGGGGCTGGTGATGCAGCGCCTGTTCACCGAGGAGGGTGTCGACCTCTCCCGTGTGATCGTCGGCCACAGCGGCGATTCCGACGACATCGGCTACCTCACGTCGCTGATGGACGCCGGGTCGTACATCGGCATGGACCGCTGCGGCGTCGACGTCTACCTCGGATTCGAGCAGCGGGTGAAGACCATCGCGACCCTCGTCGAGCGCGGCTATGCCGGCCGGATGCTGCTGTCGCAGGACTACGCCACCCTCAACGACTGGCTCGATCCGAAGATGCTCGCCGTGGAGACGCCGCGGTGGAGCTACATGCACCTGCACAACGACGTGCTGCCCGCCCTGCGGGAGGCCGGGGTGAGCGAGGCGGACATCGACCGGATGCTGATCGACAACCCGCGCGAGATCTTCGAACGCCGCGACACGTACTGAGTCGGGTGCCGTCCGCTGCCGGGTGTGGCACCCGGCAGCGGACGGCGCGGATCACACCGCCGACTCGGAGCGGCGTACGACGAACCGGGACAAATCGTCCCGGTCGATGGCCCGCTTGAGGATCTTCCCGGACGCCCCCTTCGGCAGTGCGTCGACGAAGCGGACGATGCGGGGTGCCTTGTAGGCGGACAACCGCTCCCGGCACCATCGCACGACGTCCTCGGCGTCGGCGCCGCCGCCGTCGCGCAGCACGACCACCGCGGCGATCTCCTCGCCGTAGTGCCGGTCCGGGACGCCCACCACGGCGGCCTCGACGACGTCGGGATGCTCGTAGAGCACCTCCTCCACCTCGCTGGGGTACACGTTGTAGCCGCCGCGGATGACGAGGTCCTTGACCCGGTCGACGATGCGCAACCGGCCCTGCTCGTCGAACTCTCCGAGGTCGCCGGTGCGGAACCAGCCCTGCTCGTCGAGCACGGCCGCGGTGTCGGCCGGGCGCTGCCAGTAGCCGGCCATGACGACGGGTCCGCGGACGAACACCTCCCCCACCTCGCCGGGCCCGCACGGGGCGCCGTCCGGCCCGTAGACCTCGACCTCGATGTCCGGGGCCGCGGTTCCGCTGTACCCGATGCGCGCCGGGACGTCCCCCCACGAGAAGGTCGCCATGGCCGTGGTCTCCGTCAGGCCGTAGCCCTCCCGGATGGTGCAGCCGAAGCGCTGCCCGAAGTCGCGGGCCACCTCACCCGGCAGCGACGCTCCCCCCGAGACCGCCAGCCGCAGCCCCTCGAAATCCGCCGGGCCATAGGGCGATTCGGCATGCAGCATCGCGTTCCACATGGTCGGAACCCCGCACACCACCGTCAGCCGATCCCGGACCACGAGATCGAGCATCGCCGCCGGGTCGAACGGGGACAGCAGGGACAGGGAGGATCCGGCGGTGAACGCCGACATCATCACCGAGGCCTGGCCGAAGATGTGGAACAGCGGCAATCCGGTCCCCACGCGGTCCTCGGGTCCCGATCCGGACAATGTGCACGAAATACGGCCCGCGGACAGCAGATTCGAGACGGTGAGCTGGGCCCCCTTGGGGCGGCCGGTGGTGCCCGACGTGTACAGCACCGCCGCGATGTCGCCGTCGGCACGGTCGACGGGGTCGATGGGGTCCTCCCCGACCGCGGCGCCCGGCTCCAGCGGCAGCCACGGCACGCCGAGACCCTCCGCGGCCTCGGCCACCGAGGCGGAGGCGCCGTGCCAGGCGATCGCGAGCACGGCCCGCGAGTCCCCGAGCGTATAGCTCAGCTCGGCCGCGGTGGACATGGTGTTCACCGGAACCACCACGGCGCCGACCGCCTGGATGCCCAGGTAGGCCACGACGAATTCGGGTACCGACGGGGCGAGCAGGAGCACCCGGTCGCCGGTGGTGACGCCGCGACCGCGGAGCAGTGCGCCGTAGCGCAGCGCGTCGTCGCGAAGCCGGCGATAGCTTCGCTGCCCGTCCTGCGTGCGCAGGGCGATGCGTTCCGGCGCCGCGTCCGCATGGGCGAGGACGGGGTCGAGAACACTGGCCATGACTGGTTTCCCTTCGTCGAGTGACATTTTGGGGGGAGGCCCGCTCGTGATTGACATCACATGACGGATGCCCCAGACTAGCACCACAGCCTGAACCCGAATTCATGTTTGAGTGCTGTTTCTCGGCCCGTCCGACCGGAGGAATTGATCTGTGACATCGTCATCCGTGAGTCCGACCGGCATCGCGCCCGCCGGCACGTCGCACCACACGCGCGCTCATCGTAAGCTGCTCGCCGCCGGGCTCATCGGCAGCTCGATCGAGTGGTACGACTTCTTTCTCTACGGCACCGCCGCGGCGCTGGTCTTCCCGCACGTGTTCTTCCCCGACAGCTCACCCCTGATGGGAACGCTGTTGTCCTTCAGCACCTTCTGGGCCGGATTCGTGGCCCGTCCCATCGGCGGACTCGTAGCTGGCCACTTCGGTGACCGCTACGGCCGCAAACCCGTCGTCGTGGTCTCCCTGCTGCTCATGGGCCTGGCGACGTTCCTCATCGGCTGCCTGCCCTCCGCCGCCTCCATCGGCGTCCTCGCCCCCATCCTCCTGGTGACGCTGCGCTTCCTGCAGGGCATCGCCTGCGGCGGACAGTGGGGCGGAATCGTCCTGCTGCTCACCGAGTCCGCGGATCCCAAGCGGCGCGGCTTCGCCGGCACGTTCGGGCAGATGGGTGTGCCGTGCGGCGTCATCCTGGGCAACGTCGCCTTCCTGACGGCGACGGCCGCGATGCCGAACGAGGTGTTCCTCGACTGGGGCTGGCGGATCCCGTTCCTCGCCAGCGCGGCGCTGTTCCCCGTCGTCCTCTACATCCAGACCAAGGTGGAGGACACCCCCGAATTCCGGGAACTGCAGGCCGAAGTCGCAGCCACCCGGCCCGAGCAGCAGGTCGTCCAGGCCCCGCTGGCCGAGGCGATCCGCACCCACTGGCGCAAGATCCTGCTGGGCTGCGGCCTGCTCGCCGCGACGAACTCGCTGTTCTACATCAGCATCGCCGGCGTCCTGAGCTACGGCACCACCGAACTCGGCATGAACCGCAACTCGATCCTGGCCGTGTCGCTGGCCAGCTCGCTGGTGGGTCTCGGGTTCATCCTGTGGTCGGGGTGGATCTCCGACCGCGTCGGCCGCCGGCCGATGATCATGATCGGGGCCGCGGCGCTCGTGCTGTGGGCCTTCCCCTACTTCTGGCTCGTCAACACCGCAAATCTCGTGTTGTTCGCGGTGGCCGTCACGGTCGGCTCGATCTTCCAGTCCATGACGTACGGCCCACTGGCGGCGTACCTGGGCGAGCTCTTCGAACCGAACGTCCGGCTCTCGGGCGCGTCGCTCGCCTACCAGCTCGCCGCCGTCACCGTCAGCGGTGGCACGCCGTTCATCATGACCGCCCTGATCGCCAACACCGGCACGACGACGTGGGTCTCGGTGTTCGTGGCCCTGATGGGCGCCCTCACGCTGTTCTCGGCGTGGGTGCTGAAGGAGACCAACCCCGCCGCGGTGCGCCGCGACCCGAAGGCCGTCCCGGGCATCGCCCACGCACGGTAACCGGAACGGGTGCTGCCGGCCTCCACGATCACTCGTGGAGGCCGGCAGCATCTTTGCCGTATGCCGCTCAGGCGACGACGCGGGCGAGCGACTCGGCCACCGCGACCGGCTTCTCCTGCCCCTCGCGCTCGAACGTCTGCAGCGTCCGGATCTGGATGCCGCCGCCGGCGGCCTCGGCCCCGAGAACCTGCATGCACATCCGGATGCGGGAGCCCACCGGCAGCGGCGAGACGAAGCGCACCTTGTCGTAGCCGTAGTTGAGCCCGTGGGCGAACCCGTCGAAGCTCATGAGCTTGTAGGACAGTCCCGGCCCCAGCGAGAGCACGAGCAGACCGTGCGCGATCGTCGTGCCCAGAGGACTCGTCGCGGCGCGCTCGGGGTCGACGTGGATCCACTGGTGGTCGTCGGTGACCTCGGCGAAGGCGTTCACGAGTTCCTGGGTGACCGGCACCCAGTCCGTCGGCCCGATATCTCGTCCCACCAGGGCCTGGAGGTCGTCGAGGCCCGTGGGACGCACGGGCAGGGTGGTGATGTCGTCGGTCATGGATGCTTCCTCTCCGCGCGGCCGGAACGACTCGCGCCGAATCGAAACTTGAAGTTGAAACCGCGTTCAACTATACAGAGAGGGAGACGTCCGTCACCATCCTCTTCGCGACGCACCGCCTTCGACGACGGGCGATCCCAGCCCTGCCCCACCTTCCGCCAGGAGTGACCATGTCGGTCTACGAAATGTCCGAGCGCACCGTGCAGTACCGCGACACCCTGCTCGCCTTCATGGACGAGCACGTCTACCCCGCCGAGGCGGTGTACGAGGAGCAGATGCGCGCCTCCGGGGACCCGCACTTCCAGCCCCCGATCCTCGAGGAGCTCAAGGCCGAGGCCCGCCGGCGTGGCCTGTGGAACCTCTTCCACCCCCACCCCGACTGGGGCCCGGGTCTGACCAACCTCGAGTACGCGCCCCTCGCCGAGATCATGGGCCGCAGCCACATCGCCTCCGAGGCGTGCAACTGCAACGCCCCCGACACCGGCAACATGGAGGTGCTCACCCTCTTCGGGACCGACGAGCACAAGGAGAAGTACCTGCGCCCGCTGCTCGAGGGCACGATGGCCTCGGCGTTCGCGATGACCGAACCCGCCGTCGCCAGCTCCGACGCCACCAACATCGAGCTGTCCATGGTCCGGGACGGCGACGAGTACGTCCTCAACGGGCGTAAGTGGTTCGCCTCCAACGCGATGCACAAGAACTGCAAGGTGCTCATCGTGATGGGCAAGACCGATCCCACCGCCGCCCCGCACCGCCAGCAGTCGATGATGGTCGTCCCGATCGACGCCCCCGGCGTGACAGTGGTGCGCAACCTGCCGGTCTTCGGGTACGCCGACCGCGAGGGCCACGCCGAGATCACCTTCGAGAACGTGCGGGTGCCGAGCAAGGACGTCCTCGCGGGCGAGGGCGAGGGCTTCGCGATCAGCCAGGCCCGGCTCGGACCCGGCCGCATCCACCACTGCATGCGCGCCATCGGCATGGCCGAGCGGGCCCTCGAGCTCCTGTGCCGGCGCGCGTCGAGCCGGGTGACGTTCGGTCAGCCCCTCAGCGAGCGCGCCAACATCCAGGACTGGATCGCCGAGGCCCGCATCGAGATCGAGATGACCCGACTGCTCACCCTGAAGGCGGCGCACCTGATGGACACCGTCGGCAACAAGCAGGCACGCATGGAGATCGCGGCCATCAAGGTCGCCGCCCCGACGATGGCGCTGAAGATCATCGACCGTGCCATCCAGGTGCACGGCGGCGGCGGCGTCACCGACGACTTCCCGCTCGCGATGATGTACGCACACATGCGCACGCTGCGCCTCGCCGACGGCCCCGACGAGGTGCACAAGCGCTCCATCGCCGTCGCCGAGCTGCGCAAGTACCGCACCGCTCCCGCCGGCGCCCCGTCGGTCAACGGCCACAAGGTGACGGTGGGCTGACCCATGACCGGACTCGATCTGACCGGCCGCACCGCGATCGTCACCGGGGCGTCCCGCGGTATCGGCCTGGCCGTCGCCCGGGACCTCGCGGCGGCCGGCGCGAACGTGGTGCTCACCTCCCGCAAGCAGGACGCGGCCGACGCCGCGGCCGCGCAGGTCACCGCGGCCGGGGTGCGGGGCACCGCACTCGGTGTCGGCGCGCACGCGGTCGACGAGGACGCGGCCCGGCGGTGCGTCGAACTCACCGTCGAGCGGTTCGGGCGCCTGGACATCCTCGTCAACAACGCCGGCACCAACCCCGCGTTCGGCCCGGTGATCGCCCAGGACCACGCCCGGTTCGCCAAGACCTTCGACGTCAACCTGTGGGGTCCGGTGCTGTGGACCTCCCTGGCCGTGCGGGAGTGGATGGGCGAGCACGGGGGCGCGGTCGTCAACACCGCCTCCGTCGGCGGGATGGCACCCGAGGCGAACATCGGCCTCTACAACGCCTCGAAGGCGGCGCTGATCCACCTCACCCGCCAGCTCGCCCTCGAGCTGGCGCCGCGGGTGCGGGTCAACGCCGTCGCCCCGGGCGTCGTGCGCACCCGCCTGGCCGAGGCCCTGTGGAAGGACCACGAGGACCGGCTCGACGCGGCCCTGCCGCTCGGCAGGATCGGCGAACCGGCCGACATCGCCTCGGCGGTGGCCTTCCTCGCCTCCGACGCGGCGAGCTGGATCACCGGCGAGACCCTCGTCGTCGACGGTGGAGCGATGCTCGGTACCGCCGCCGCAGCCGAGGCCGGCGTCGCCGCCCGCTGAGCGCACCTCCGCACACCGAACTCGAGCGAAAGGTAACCCTATGAAGGCCTGGCGAATTCACGAAGTGGGCGAGCCCAAGGAAGCGCTGCAGCTGACGGACGTCCCCGACCCCGAGGCGGGGCCCGGACGGCTCGTCGTGCGCGTCGCCGCGGCGCCGGCCAACTTCCCCGACGTGCTGCTGTGCCGCGGGCAGTACCAGCTGAAGCCGGAACTGCCCTTCACACCGGGCGTCGAACTCGCCGGGACCGTCGTCGCGGCCGGCGAGGGCGTCACCCGCTTCGCCGTCGGCGACCGGATCATCGGCAATCCCGAGTTCCCCTTCGGCGGATTCGCCGAGCTCGCCGTGGTTCCGGAGGAGGACGCCTACCGCGCTCCGGCGTCCCTCGACGACGCCGAGGCCTCGGCGCTGTCGATCGGGTACCAGACGTCGTGGTTCGCCCTGCACCGCCGTACGCAGTTGCGGGCCGGGGAGACCCTGCTCGTGCACGCTGCCGCCGGTGGGGTCGGCAGTGCCGCAGTGCAACTCGGCAAGGCCGCCGGGGCCACCGTGATCGGTGTCGTCGGCGGCGCCGAGAAGGCCGACTACTGCCGGGCTCTCGGCGCCGACGTCGTCGTCGACCGGCACCGCGAGGACTTCGTCGACGTCGTCAAGGACGTCACCGCCGGCCGCGGCGCGGACGTGATCTACGACCCCGTCGGCGGCGACTCGTACAACCGCTCCACCAAGTGCATCGCGTTCGAGGGCCGCATCCTGGTGATCGGGTTCGCCGGGGGCACCATCCCGCAACCGGCGCTGAACCACGCGCTCATCAAGAACTACTCGATCATCGGCCTGCACTGGGGCCTGTACCGGCAGTACAACCGTGCCGCGATCGAGGCGTGCCACGAGGAACTGTGCCGCCTCGCCGACGACGGCGCCATCAAGCCGCTGATCAGCGAGCGGCTCTCCCTCGACGACGTCGCCGACGGGGTGGCCCGCCTCGGGGACGGGCACACCGTCGGCCGGCTCGTGTTCCAGCCGTAGCCGGCGCGGGCTACATCGGGACGGGTTACTTCGGGATCACCTGCGTCGCACCCGCGACGTAGGTGATGGTGCCCATCTCGAACTCGCTCTCCAGGCCGTTCGGGATCGGGCGCTCGTCACTGATCGGGAAGCCGAGTTCACCCTCCGCGCCGCCCTGGGCCTCCCAGGCGGTGCGGATCTCGCCCCACACCACGTGCGAGTCGGTGTCGGGACTCCAGGCGATGATGCCGCCCTCGAACTCCGCAATGTAGCCGTCGCCGACGTCCTGCTGATCCGCGGTCGGCGCCCCGAGCGGGCTGTTCGCCCCGCCGATCTCGTTGTACTTCGCGAGAATCGGCCCGCTGATGGTGTACTCGGCGCCGCCCGCACCCGGCAGCGTGGTCGTCTCCTCCACGGAGGCGCCCGGTTCCGTGGGGCCTCCGGTTCCGGTGGCGTCTTCGACCGCGGACCGGGCGGCGGACGTTGCCCCCTCGACCGCGGACTGCGCTGCACTCGTGGCGCTGCCGACCACATCCTCTGCGGTGGTGCCGTCGTCGCTGCTGCAGCCGGCCAATACCAGCCCTGCAGCGGCGACGGCCGCGGCGACAGTGGCAGAACGACGCGGGATTCGATTCATGGGATCACTCCTCGTTGGCATCCGAACACCGGCCCCTCGACGCTAACCATCCCGTACCGTCCCGTGCGGCGGTTTCCTCGCGCCGGACCGGACCGCGCGGCCGGTGCCCGTCCGCGCCCCGCCGCGATCGCAGCATCGGCGCAGGTCGCGCCCGGTGCGGCGGTTCGACCGTCCCGGCCCGCTCTCCTCGTCACAGTCGGACAACGATCGGCGAACGAGGCTGCGACCGGCGTCCGTCGCCGTCACCGGCGCCCGTGACGCGGAACAGAACGCTTCCGCGCCACGGACGCAGGGCTTACCATGCGACGGACGAGAAAGGCCGTGACATGCGCGCACCCCGTCGTCGCCGGATCGGCGCCGCCCTCGCCCTCGTGGCGACCCTGTCGGCCGGGTGCGTCTCGGTCGACACCGATTCCCCGACGTCCTCGGCACCGGCCTCGCCGGAGTCCCGGTCGCTCACTCCCCCGCAGGTTGCCGGCGTCGACATCCCGGACGGGCAGGTCGACGACGCCGTCGCCCGCCTCGACGACCTCGCACGCGAACTGATGGATCGGACCGCCATCCCCGGGATGGCCGTCGCGGTCGTGCACCGCGGTGAGATCGTGTACGCGAAGGGGTTCGGTGTGCGCGAGGCCGGCCGCGAGGCCGCAGTGGATGCCGACACCGTCTTCCAGCTGGCGTCGATGTCGAAGCCGCTCGGCGCAACCGTCGTCGCACACCAGGTCGGCGAGGGCGTGATCGGCTGGGACACCCCGGTGATCGAACGCCTGCCGGGCTTCGCCCTCGCGGACCCGTACGTGACGAGCCGCGTGACCGTCGGCGATCTCTACGCCCATCGCTCCGGGCTTCCCGACCACGCCGGCGACGAGCTCGAGGATCTCGGTTTCGACCGCGAGCAGGTGTTCGACCGGTTCCGCCTGCTGCCGCTCGGGCCGTTCCGGGATTCCTACGAGTACACCAACTTCGGGCTCACGGCCGCGGCGCAGGCGGTGGCCGACGCGTCCGGGGCCGACTGGGCGGACCTGTCGGCACGGGTGCTGTACGAACCCCTCGGAATGACCTCCACCAGTTCACGATTCGAGGACTACGAGGCCCGGCCCAACCGGGCCGTGGGTCATCAGCTCGTCGACGGCGACTACGTCGCGCGCGCCGTCCGCGATCCCGACGCCCAGTCCCCGGCCGGCGGGGTGAGCGCCTCGGTCACCGACGTCGCGCGGTGGCTGACCATGCTGCTCGGCGACGGTGAGTACCAGGGCCGGCGCATCGTCGACGCGGACGCCCTGCTGCCGGCGGTGTCCCCGCAGGCCGTGTCGAGCCCGCCGGGCACCGTCGACAGCCGGGCGGGGTTCTACGGGTACGGGTTCAATGTGGGCACGAGCCCGGCCGGGCGGGTGACGCTGAGCCATTCCGGGGCGTTCTCGCTGGGTGCCGCGACCGCGTTCACGGCCCTGCCGTCGGCGGACGTCGCGATCGTCGCGCTCACCAACGCCGCCCCGATCGGCGTGCCGGAGACCCTCGCCGCCGAGTTCGCCGATCTCGTGCAGTTCGGCGAGATCCGCGAGGACTGGTTCGCCCTCTACGAGAAGGCGTTCGCATCGTTCGACGACCCGAAGGGCTCGCTCGTCGGACGCCCCGCTCCCACGAATCCGGCCCCGGCCCGCCCCCTCGGGCAGTACACCGGCGTCTACACCAGCGAGTACTACGGTCCCGCGCGGATCGACGATCGCGCCGGCACACTGGTGCTCACCATCGGTCCCGCCGGGCAGACCTACCGGCTCGACCATTGGGACGGCGACGTGTTCACCTTCCCGATCGACGGCGGTGAGAACGCCCCGGACGGGACGATCTCCACGGCCACCTTCACCCCCGACGGCGTCACGTTCGAGTACTGGAACGAGAACGGCCTGGGAACCTTCACCCGAACAGGAGCGTCATGACCGAGCCGCACACCTCCGTGGACGAGAAGTCCGTCGCCGTCGTCCGCGAGTTCCTCGACGCGATGGTCGCCGAGGACGTCGAGCGCGCCGTCGCCCTCCTCGACCCGGACATCGCCTGGCACAACACGTCGCTGCCGACCGTGCGGGGCCTGCCCCGCGTGCGGCGCATCCTCGAGGGCCTGCGCCGGCCGTCGCTGGGCTTCGACGTCACCATCCATCACATCGCCGCGACCGGAAACGTGGTGCTCACCGAGCGCACCGACGTCCTGCGCCTCGGCCCCGTCTCCACCCGGTTCTGGGTGTGCGGCACGTTCGAACTGCGCGACGGGAAGATCGCGGTGTGGGACGACCACTACAACGTCGGCACGATCGTCGGCGCACTGGGCGCCGGCGCGCTCCGGGCGGTGCTGCGCCGGTCGTAGAATCTCCCCGGCCGCCGAACCGTTCGACGGCGACGAGGCAGGGAGCACGACGATGACCGACGCCGACCGGACGCCCGCGTTCGAGGCCGGAGTTCAGGTCCGCAGCGAGGTGATGGGCGCCGACTTCGTCGAGCGGGCCTTCGACCGCGCCCGCGGCACCGACTCCGAGGAGATGCAGGAGTTCGTCACCGAGCACGTGTGGGGCTCGGTGTGGACCCGGCCGGGACTCGACCGTCGCAGCCGCAGCCTGCTCAACCTGGGCATGCTGATCGCGCTGCGCGCGGAGAACGAGCTGCGCGGGCACGTGCGCGGCGCCCTGCGAAACGGTCTGACCCGCACCGAGATCGTCGAGGCGGTCATCCACGCGGGCGCCTACTGCGGCGCCCCGGCCGGCCTGGCCGCGATGCGCGTCGTCCAGGAGGTCCTCGAGGCCGAACTCGGCCCGCGCCCCTCCCAGGACTGACCCGCTCGCGCGGGGCGGTGGCCGAATGTCACATCGGGTCGATCACATCGCACCGGTGTGACATTCGGCCCACCAGCCGACGGCGTCAGGCGCCCGGGGCGAACTCCTCGAGCATCTCGGTCACCAGCGCCGCGATCGGCGAGCGCTCACTGCGGGTCAAGGTGACGTGCGCGAAAAGCGGATGCCCCTTGAGCTTCTCGATCACCGCCGCGACGCCGTCGTAGCGGCCCACCCGCAGGTTGTCGCGCTGGGCGACGTCGTGGGTGAGCACCACCCGCGAGCCGGCGCCGAGCCGGGACAGCACGGTGAGCAGCACGTTGCGCTCGAGGGACTGGGCCTCGTCGACGATGACGAACGAGTCGTGCAGCGACCGGCCCCGGATATGGGTCAGCGGAAGCACTTCCAGCATGCCCCGGCTGATGACCTCGTCCATCACCTCCGGGCTCGCGAGACCGTCGAGGGTATCGAACACGGCCTGCGCCCACGGCCCCATCTTCTCGCTCTCGCTGCCCGGCAGATAGCCCAGTTCCTGTCCGCCGACGGCGTACAGCGGCCGGAACACCACGACCTTGCGCTGGGTGCGACGCTCCAGCACGGCCTCGAGGCCCGCGGTCAGCGCCAGCGCCGACTTGCCCGTCCCGGCTTTCCCGCCGAGCGAGACGATGCCGACGGACTCGTCGAGCAGCAGGTCCAGCGCCACCCGCTGTTCCGCGGAACGGCCGTGCAACCCGAACGCCTCCCGATCTCCGCGCACCAGCTGCACCCGCTTGTCCGGCGTGACCCGGCCCAGGGCGCTGGACGAGCCGCCCAGCAGCCGGATCCCGGTGTGGCACGGCAGATCCCTCGCGGTGTCGAGGTCGACGATCCCCTCGGCGAACAGGTCGTCGATCAGCGCCCTGTCCACCTCGAGCTCGGTCATGCCGGTCCAGCCCGACGTCACCACGTCCTGGGCGTGGTACTCGTCGGCGGTCAGCCCGACGGCACCGGCCTTGACCCGGAGCGGAATGTCCTTGCTGACCAGCACCACGTCGCGGCCGTCGCCGGCGAGGTTCAACGCGCACGCGAGGATCCGGGAGTCGTTGGTGTCGGTGCGGAATCCGGCCGGCAACACCTCCGGGTCGGTGTGGTTGAGCTCGACGTGCAGGGTGCCTCCCGCGGTCCCGATGGGGATGGGCTGATCGAGCCGGCCGTACTGCAGGCGCAGGTCGTCGAGCAGCCGCAACGATTCCCTCGCGAACCAACCCAGTTCGTGATGGTGCCGTTTGCCTTCGAGTTCGCCGATCACGACGAGGGGCAGCACCACTTCGTGCTCAGCGAAGCGGGTCACCGCCCACGGATCGGAGAGCAACACGGAGGTGTCCAGTACGAAGGTGCGTACATCGGGTTTCTTCGCCGGGGTCCTGCCGGAGCGGCGGGCGGGGACGGAGCGTGTTGCAGTCACGTGAGGCTCCTAGATCTGTGCAGCACCACACAGACTTCGTTCGATGGGCCGGTCGAACCTGGTGTCCACGAGGGACACGAGGGCCGGGTGCCGGCCCCTCGCTCTGCCTGTCACAGTCACGATCAGGACCTCCCGCGTAGCCGGCAACTGCGCCGTCTACACCCCCGACGCTAACGCCGACACGCCCCGTCCGCTCGATGAGCGACGAGGCGTGTCGGTGAAGATTGGGTAAACGAGACGATCCGGACAGATTGCCGGGCGTCGCGCCTAGACCAGGTTCCAGTCCTCGAGACCCTGGTACAGCGGAGCGTCGGCGGCAAGCTTGCTCACCCGGCCGCGCAGCGTCGCGGTGTCGGACGACCCCGTCAACGCGGCCGCGATGATCTCGGCGACCTCGGTGAACTGCTCGTCCCCGAAGCCGCGGGTGGCCAGTGCCGGGGTGCCGATGCGCAGACCGGACGTGACCATCGGCGGACGCGGGTCGAACGGAACCGCGTTGCGGTTGACGGTGATGCCGATCTCGTGCAGCAGGTCCTCGCCCTGCTGGCCGTCGAGCTGCGAGTTGCGCAGATCGACGAGGACGAGGTGCACGTCGGTGCCGCCGGTCAGCACGGTGATGCCCTTGTCGGTGACATCGGACTGCATCAGGCGCTCGGCGAGGATCTGCGCACCGGAGACGGTGCGGCGCTGCCGGTCCTTGAACTCCTCGCTCGCGGCGATCTTCAGCGCGACGGCCTTCGCGGCGATGACGTGCATGAGCGGGCCGCCCTGCTGGCCCGGGAACACCGCGGAGTTGATCTTCTTGGCCCACTCCTGCTTGGCGAGGATCAGACCCGAGCGCGGGCCGCCGAGGGTCTTGTGGACGGTGGTGGACACGACGTCGGCGTACGGCACCGGCGACGGGTGCAGGCCCGCGGCGACGAGCCCGGCGAAGTGCGCCATGTCGACCCACAGGTAGGCGCCGACCTCGTCGGCGATGGAGCGGAACGCGGCGAAGTCCTCGTGCCGCGGGTACGCGGACCATCCGGCGACGATGACCTTCGGCTTCTCGGCCACCGCGATGGAGCGGACCTCGTCCATGTCGACGCGGTGGTCGTCCTTGCTGACCCCGTAGGACGCGACGTCGTACAGCTTGCCGGAGAAGTTCAGCTTCATGCCGTGGGTCAGGTGCCCGCCGTGGGCGAGGTCGAGCCCCAGCAGCTTCTCGCCCGGGTTCATCAGCGCCATCAGCACGGCGGCGTTGGCCTGCGCGCCCGAGTGCGGCTGGACGTTCGCGAACTCGGCACCGAACAGTTCCTTGGCGCGGGTGCGGGCGAGGTCCTCGACGATGTCGACGTTCTCGCAGCCGCCGTAGTAGCGGCGCCCCGGGTAGCCCTCGGCGTACTTGTTGGTGAGCACGCTGCCCTGCGCCTGGAGCACCGCGCGCGGCACGAAGTTCTCCGACGCGATCATCTCGAGCGTGTCGCGCTGGCGCGACAGCTCGCCGGCCATGGCCTGCGCCAGCTCGGGGTCGAGGTCTGAGAGCGAGGCGGTGTTGACGTCGGTGCCGGGCACAACGGTCATCGAAGATTCTCCAAGCTGGGGACGGCAGGAATTCACCTACCAGTCTACGAACCTCACCCCCGGTCGAGGAACCCGGTCCCCTCGGGCAATGGCCCAGCTCACGCCCGCTCGTTACCGCAGGGCGCTGGGCACCAGCGGTTCGTCGAGCAGGCGACGGAACCGGTCGATGCGTTCCGCGCCCGCAGGGGCCTGCGCCAGCCAGCCACCGAGCAGGCGGTAACCCTCGACGTAGGTGCTGATGTAGGCGCGCCACAACGGCGACGACAGGAAGCGCAGCGACTGCCGGGCCCGCTCCGGGCTCGACAGCGACCAGCGCTGCAGGAAGGCGACGACGTCGTCGCCGGTGCGGCCGCGGTCGTGCAGGAGCAGGGCGGCGTCCTGGCGGACGCCGAGCAGGCCGGCGGACGCCTCGTGCAGCTTCTCGGCGAGTTCACCGTCGAACCGCAGGCCCAGGTCGGCGTAGATGTCCTGCGCCCACTGTCCCCAGCCGGGCCCGACGATCGTCTCGAGGGCGAGGTCTGCGAGCCCCTCGGCCATGAGGCACTGCGGGGTGTTGACGACGAAGAGGGTCTGCTCGTCGTGCCCGCCGGCGACGAGTCCGGCCTCCTTGCGGCAGTGTTCGGTGTGGTGGCCGGGGTAGGACTCATGCGCGATCAGCCGCGGCAGGTGGGACATGTGCTGTTCGAGGTCGGAGTTGATCGCGACGCGGGAGCGGTAGTTGCCGAGGTAGTAGTTGAACCCGGACCACGGTTTGTCGCCGACCACCTCGTATTCGACGGTTTCGGTCTCGGGCAGTGGGAACACCGCGCGGACCCTGTCGCGCAGGGCGCTCGAGAAGGCGTCGACACACTCGGCGAGGCGGTCGGCGGGGACGACCTCGGACTTGCGGTGGGCCTGCACTCGCTCGGCGAGCGGGCCGCTGCCGGGCAGCAGCGCGTCGATGCGGCGGTGGGCCTCGCGGTACGCGTCCTCGTCGCCCATGTCGATATGCACGTCGAAGTAGGCCTCGACCTCGTCGACGAAGGCGATGTCCGCACCGGCGAACTTGCGGGCCGAGCATTCGAGGGCGCGCAGGTGCACGTCGAGGAAGCGGGTGCGCTCGTCGGAGAGCCCGGAGACGGGCAGCGCGGCCCGCAGTGTGCGCGCGGTGTGGGATAAATCACGAGGATCGGGGGCCGGCGCGTTCTCCACCCGGCCACGCAGGGCGGGGTCGCCGGTGAAGGCGTCGACGAAACCCTCCTCGAGCCGGTCGAATGCCAGGCCGAGCAGGAGATATTCGCGCACCAACGAGTCCGGGTCCATGCCCTGGCACCCTAGTCCCCAGGATCGGCCCCGTGCCTGCCGGCGAACCCGGAAACCGGACCCCGCGCGGCGAGCGGATGTGTCAGCGAGCACAATCGGCCGATATGGACATCCTTCGCCGCCAGCCATACCCGGGGTATGCCGCCGGGCCCGTCGTCGAGTCGGGAGTGTGCCGGTGGCGCGTCTGAGCGAGCCGAGTCCGTACGTCGAGTTCGATCGCAAGCAGTGGCGGACGCTGCGCAAGTCGACGCCGCTGGTGCTGACCGAGGAGGAACTGCGCGGCCTGCGCGGCCTCGGCGAGCAGATCGACCTGGCGGAGGTGGCGGAGGTGTACCTCCCGCTGGCCCGTCTGATCCACCTGCAGGTCGCCGCGCGACAGCGGTTGTTCGCCGCGACCGCCACGTTCCTCGGCGAGAAGCACCCGGACCAGCAGGTGCCGTTCGTGATCGGGGTGGCCGGGTCGGTCGCGGTCGGCAAGTCGACGACGGCACGCGTGCTGCAGGCACTGTTGGCGCGGTGGGAGCACCATCCCCGGGTGGACCTGGTGACCACCGACGGCTTCCTGTACCCCTCCCGGGAGCTGATGCGTCGGAACATCATGCACCGCAAGGGCTTTCCGGAGAGCTACGACCGTCGCAAGCTGCTGCGGTTCGTCACGGAGGTCAAGTCCGGCGCCGCAGAGGTGGCCGCTCCGGTGTACTCGCACATCTCCTACGACATCATCCCGGGCCAGTACCACGTGGTGCGGCAACCGGACATCCTCATCATCGAGGGCCTGAACGTCCTGCAGACCGGTCCACGGCTGATGGTCTCGGATCTGTTCGACTTCTCGATCTACGTCGACGCCCGCCTCGAGGACATCGAGAAGTGGTATGTCGAGCGGTTTCTCGCGCTCCGCAAGACGGCATTCTCCGACCCCGACGCGCATTTTCACCACTACGCGAACCTGTCGGACCGCGACGCCGTGGGGGCCGCGAAGGAGATCTGGCATTCGATCAACCGGCCGAACCTGGTGGACAACATCCTGCCGACGCGGCCGCGCGCAACGCTGGTCCTGCGCAAGGACTCCGACCATTCGGTCAACCGCCTGCGCCTGCGGAAGCTGTAGGCGGCTTCGCCGCCGGTGTGTCCTTCGGGCGGCGGAAACAGCCCGAAGGACACACCGCGGCTACGTCCCGAACCGGCGGTGCCGCGCCGCGAAGTCGCGCAGGGCGCGAAGGAAGTCCACGCGGCGGAACTCCGGCCAGTAGGCCTCGGTGAACCAGATCTCGGAGTACGCGCTCTGCCAGAGCAGGAAGCCCGAGAGCCGCTGCTCGCCGGAGGTCCGGATGACGAGATCGGGATCGGGCTGCCCCGAGGTGTAGAGGTGATCGCTGATGGCCTCGACCGTGACGGCCTCGACCAGGCCCTCGCCGTCGAGCCCCTCGGCCTGCTTGGCCCGGAGCAGGGCCTGTACGGCGTCGGCGATCTCCTGCCGGCCGCCGTAGCCGACCGCGACATTGACGTGGGTGCCGGTGCGCCCCTGCGTGCGCTCGGCGGCCTCGCTCAGCCGCCGGCCCAGTTCGTCCGGCAGCAGGTCGAGCGTGCCGACGATCTTGACGCTCCAGTTCTGCTCCGGCCCGGAGATCTCCTCGACGACGTCGGTGATGATCTCGAGCAGCGCCTCGAGCTCCTCGGGCTCACGTTGCAGGTTCTCCGTGGAGAGCAGGTAGATGGTGGCCCGCTCGATGCCGGCGGCGTCGCACCAGCTCAGCAGTTCGGCGATCTTCAGTGCGCCCATGCGGTGCCCGTGGCTGACGTCGGTGAACCCGTTCTCGCGGGCCCAGCGACGGTTGCCGTCGCACATCACGGCGACGTGCCGGGGATGCTGCGCGCCGTCCAGCTTGCTCAGCAGCCGTCGTTCGTAGAGCTGATACAGCAGGCCGCGCGCGTTCACCCCGAGATCACCACGCGGGTCACATTACGCTCACGGTCGTCTCCGGTCGCAGCGGCGGTCGTGGCCGACGCCCGCGCGCCGGCCTCCGCCCCGCCGCGGATCCGGCACACCGCGAAAGTTACGGAAGCGTAGGTTACTCTTCGGTATCGAAGGGAGGCCCCGACCATGACGGTTTTCGGGATCGACGAACTGCCCGTGAAGCCGCGGATGCGCGGCTGGATCCATCTGTGGGCGTTCGGCGTCGCAGTGGTGGCCGGCATCGCGCTGGTGGTCCTGTCGCAGACCGTGGCCGATCCGCCCGCGGGCTGGTCGACGGTGATCTACAGCCTCACCGTCTGCGGTGTGTTCGGCGTGAGCGCCCTCTATCACCGCGTCCACTGGCACAATCCGCGGGCACGCACGTGGATGAAGCGTGCGGACCACTCGATGATCTTCCTGTTCATCGCCGGCAGCTACACCCCCTTCGCGACGCTCGCCCTGCCGCCGGAGACCGGCCGCACCCTGTTGTTCGTGGTGTGGGCCGGCGCCCTCGCGGGGGTCGCGCTGAAGATGCTCTGGCCCACCGCGCCGCGCTGGGTGGGAGTCCCGCTGTACCTGCTGCTCGGCTGGGCAATCGTCCCCGTCGCCGGTCAGCTGATCGACGAGGCGGGCATCGTCCCGATGGTGCTGCTGCTCGTCGGCGGCATCCTCTACAGCATCGGCGCTATCCTCTACGCCACCAAGTGGCCCGACCCGTGGCCGCACGTCTTCGGCTACCACGAGTTCTTCCACGCGGCGACCGTGCTCGCCGCGCTGTGCCATGCCGTTGCCGTGTGGCTGGTGGTGTTCGGGTAAACCCGTTCGGACGAAGATCACATCGGTGGCAGTCGCGGCACGGATCCGTAGACTCGGCCGGGATGACTGTTCAGCGACTGGCATTCGAACTGACCGAAACCAACCGGGAGTGGCTCGTCGAGCGGCCGCTGACGATCGCGGGATACCTCGTGGCAGCGCTGATCCTGAGGTATGTGCTGCACCGGTTCATCGACCGGATGACGAAGCCGCGGCACCAGAACGGCAAACCCGGCCTGCTCCGGCCCTTCCAGGAACGCGCCCCCAGGGGCCTGCCGGGCGTGCTGGTCAACGAGCGGCGCACGCAGCGCGCCGAGACGATCGGCTCGGTGCTCAAGTCCGGCGTCTCCGTCGTGGTTCTCGTCTGGTGCGTCCTGCAGATCCTCGGCACGCTCGGACTCAACGTCGCGCCGTTCATCGCGTCCGCCGGCATCGTCGGCGTCGCCCTCGGTTTCGGTGCGCAGAACCTGGTGCGTGACTTCATCTCCGGAATGTTCATGCTGCTCGAGGACCAGTACGGCGTCGGCGACGTCGTCGACCTGGGCGACGCGGTCGGCACCGTCGAATCCGTCGGCCTGCGGGTCACCACCGTCCGCGACATCAGCGGCACCCTCTGGTACTGCCGCAACGGCGAGATCCTGCGCGTGGGCAACATGAGCCAGGGTTACGCCGTCGCCGTCGTCGACTCCCCCATCGCCCACGCCGCCAACGTGCACCGGGCCTGCGAGGTGGCCCTGCGCGCGGCCCTCGAGACGGTCGAACGCGACGACCTGGCCGGCGACATCCTCGAGCCGCCCGAGATGCTCGGCGTCAACTCCGTCACCCCGGAGTCGGTGACGCTGCGGCTCACCGTGCGCACGCGTGCCGGCAAGCAGTGGGCCGTGCAGCGGGCGATCGCCCGCGCGGTGCTCGAGGCGTTCGACGGCAACGGCATCGACGCTCCGCTGCCGGCGCTGCTCACTCCGTCCCGCGCCGGCTGAGCCCCGGACCGCTCAGGCCGAGAGCGCCGCGCGCAGTTCGGCCTCCGTCGTGACCGGCCTGTCGCACACGTATCCGCGGCACACATACGCCGCCGGCCCTCCGTCGACCAGCGGGCGGTCGGCCAGCAACGGGGACGAGTCCGGGTCCCCGCCGACCACGACGGCGCCGCCGGGGGCCGCCTGCCGCACGACGGAGAGCAGCTCGCCGCCGCCGACCACGGCCACCTGGATCGGGCCGCGCACCGCCGCCTCGGCGACCGTCAACCAGTGCCCGGCCGAGCGCGGCGCCCGTTCGAGCAGCACCACCGCCGACCGCAGCGACGCGTCCGCCGCGTCGGCGTACCGCGGGTCCTCGGGCACGACCGCGGCGAGGGTGAGCAGGGCCTCGGAGATCAGCGCCGCCCCCGACGGGGTGGCGCCGTCGATCGGGTCACGAGGCCGCGCCACCAGGGTCTCGGCGTCGTCGGCGGTGTCGAACCAGCTTCCGGGCCGCGCCGGATCCTGGAAGTGCGTCAACGCGACGTCGGCGAGGGCCCGGGCCGGGTCGAGCCACGCGGCGTCGCCCGTCGCCTGGTACACCGCCAGCAGGGCGGTGACGAGGGCGCCGTAGTCCTCGAGCACACCCGCCGGGGCGCCGACCGTGCCGCCGAGGGAGGCACGCCGGAGCCGTCCGTCCACCAGGTGCAGGTCCAGCAGGGCCCGGGCGCAGTCGACGGCCGCGTCGACCCAGTCGGTGCGGCCGAACGCGGCACCCGCCTCGGCCAGCGCGGTGATCGCGAAACCGTTCCACGCCGTGACGACCTTGTCGTCGCGGCCGGGCTGCGGCCGCTGCAGCCGGGCGGCGAACAGCTCGGCCCGCACCCGCTCGTAGCGCTCGGCATCGTCCGGGTCGGCGAGCAGCTGCAGCACCGACGAGCCGTGTTCGAAGGTGCCGGCGTCGGTCACGGTGAACAGCTCGGCCGCCCACTGCGCGTCGTCGCCGAGGACCTCGGCCAGCTGCCCGGGGGTCCACACGTAGGTCAGGCCCTCGACCCCGTCCGTGTCGGCGTCGAGAGCGGAGGCGAAGCAGCGCCCGGCCGTGCGCAGGTCCCGCAGCAGGAACTCGACGGTCTCCTCGGTGACCCGTCGCACCCAGGGCGCCGACATCCGTCGCGCGAGGTGCGCGTACACCCGCAGCAGCAGCGCGTTGTCGTAGAGCATCTTCTCGAAGTGCGGGACCACCCACCCGGCGTCGACGCTGTAACGGGCGAAGCCGCCGGCCAGCTGGTCGTAGATGCCGCCCCGCGCCATCGCTTCGGCCGTCCGCTCGACGAGGGACAGCACGGCCGGGTTCCCGCTGCGCTCGTATCCGCGCAGCAGACCCTCGAGCAGCGCGGACGGCGGGAACTTCGGGGCGCCCCCGAACCCGCCGTGCACCGCATCCTCGTCGGCGGCGACGGCGGCGTCGGCGGCGTCGAGCAGCGCGGCGTCCACCGGGCGCTCGCCGGGAGCGAGGCCGCCGCTGCCGCGGCGCAGCTCGGAGACGATGGCGACGGCGGACCGGTGCACGTCGGCGCGACGGTTGCGCCAGGTCTCGGCGATCGCCTCGAGCAGCTGGGTGAACGACGGCATGCCGCCGCGCGGCATCTTCGGGTAGTAGGTGCCGCAGTAGAACGGGGCACCGTCCGGGGTGAGGAAGCACGTCATCGGCCAGCCGCCCTGACCGGTCATCGCGACGGTGGCGTTCATGTAGATCGCGTCGATGTCCGGGCGTTCCTCCCGGTCCACCTTGATGCACACGAAGTGCTCGTTCATCAGCGCGGCGGTGGCCTCGTCCTCGAACGACTCGTGCGCCATCACGTGGCACCAGTGGCACGCCGCGTACCCCACGGACAGCAGGACCGGCACGTCCCGCTCCCGGGCCCAGGCCAGCGCCTCGTCACCCCACTGGTGCCAGTGCACCGGGTTGCCGGCATGTTGCCGCAGGTAGGGGCTGGTCGCCTCGTCGAGGGTGTTCCGGTTGCGGGTGCCGGGCACCGACGGCTCCGGGGGTGTCACGACGCGCCCGTCAGTTGGTGGCCATCGGGGGCTGGGGGTGGTCGGGTTTGCGGCTCTCCGCGGCCCCGCGATCGGTCCCCTCGTCCGCGGCCTGGTCCGGCTCCGGATGCTCGGGCTCGAACGTCTCGGGCAGCTTGCCGAGCCGCTTGTTCATCGAGCGGATCAGCAGGGCGGTCGCCACGAGCAGGATCACGATGAGCGCGAGACCGAGCGGCGACGCCTTACCGAATTCGGGGCCGGTGGGGTCCTGGGCCAGAACCTCGGCCGCCAGCATGCCTACCGTCATCTCACCTGTCCGTCCTCGAGGCCCGCGAACAGATCCGTTTCGGGGATCGCCGTGTGCACGCGGGTCTTGGCCAATTCGAATTCCTCCGTCGGCCACACCTTCTGCTGGATGTCCAGCGGCACGGCGAAGAAGGAGCCGTTGGGGTCGATCTGCGTCGCATGGGCGCGCAGTGCGTCGTCCCGCTTCGGGAAGTAGTCGCTGCAGGTGATCTGCGTGGTCACCCGCGCCATGATGTCGCCCTGCTCGGTGCGCCACCGCTTGAGCCATTCCTCCATGGGGAACGGTTCGCCGCGCCGCTCGTACTCCTCGCGGAACAATTCCAGGCGCTTGCGGATGAACCCGTGCGAGTAGTACAGCTTCTGCACCTTCCACGCCGGGCCGGCCTCGGGGAACCGATCCGGGTCGCCGGCCGCCTCGTACGCCGCGACGGAGACCTCGTGGCAGCGGATGTGGTCGGGGTGCGGGTAGCCGCCGTTCTCGTCGTACGTGGTCATCACGTGCGGCCGGAACTCGCGGACCACCTCGACGAGCTTGCGGGTCGGTTCCTCGAGGGGCACCAGCGCGAAGCAGCCCTCGGGCAGCGGCGGCTTGGGGTCGCCCTCCGGCAGCCCGGAGTCGACGAAGCCGAGCCAGCGGTGCTGCACGCCGAGGATGCGGGCGGCCGCGGCCATCTCCTCGCGCCGGACCTCGGGCATGCGGTCCTGGATCCCGGGGATGTCCATGGCGGGATTGAGGATGTCGCCGCGTTCACCCCCGGTGAGGGTGACCACCAGCACCTCGTGCCCTTCCGCGGCATAGCGGGCCGTCGTGGCGGCACCCTTGCTCGACTCGTCATCGGGATGGGCATGCACGGCCATGAGCCGTAGTCCGCTCACGTCTTTCCTCCACCTCGCCGTCGGCTGCATCGTCGCGGCCCGGACCACCGGCACTGCGAGCCGGCGTCCTGGGTTCCTCCCCTATAGTTCCACCTGACACGTCCATCGTCAGCCACGCCCCCGCGGCCTTCGCGGGTGCACGAAAGTAAATGTGATGACCGACACCACCCCGATCGACCGCTACCCGACCGGCCGCTACCCGGCGACGGGCGGATCCCGCCGCACCTGGTTGTGGGCGCTGGTCGCGGGCGGGCTCGTCGTCGGGGTGGTCGGGGCGTTCCTGCTCTACCAGAAGTTCGGCACCCCGGAGATCGAGAGCGACGTCGTCACCTACACCGTCGTCGACGACTCCACCGTCCAGGTGCAGTTCACCGTGACGCGGAAGGATCCGTCGCAGGCGGCGGTGTGCATCATCCGCTCGCGGTCGAAGGACGGGTCCGAGACGGGCCGCCGCGAGGTGCTGATCCCCTCGTCCGAGTCCGGCACCCTGCTGATGGACGCACCGGTGGTGACGTCGCAGCGCCCGGGCATGGCGGACATGTACGGCTGCAGCTTCGACGTGCCCGAATACCTGCGCGCACACTGACCGCACGCTGCGGATTCCGTGGTGGAGACCACGTTGGTGCTAGAATCGCCGGATACACGGTTCCACCCTTTGGGGCCGTGTATTGCTGCATAGGAAGCAGTGCGGTCCTGTTCGCCACTGGCTTGGGGGGAACGTTCGAGGGATCCGCGTTGCCGTCGTCGCTGCGAGTGCGGCGACCAGTCGACGGAGCCGGGGGCTCCAACCCGAAGGAAGTGATCGAGGATGACCGAGACCCAGGTGACCTGGCTGACACAGGAGTCGTACGACCGACTCAAGGCAGAACTCGACCAGCTCATCGCGAATCGTCCCGTCATCGCGGCCGAGATCAACGAGCGCCGTGAAGAGGGCGACCTCAAGGAGAACGGTGGTTACCACGCCGCTCGCGAGGAGCAGGGTCAGCAGGAGGCCCGGATTCGTCAGCTGCAGGAACTGCTGAACAACGCGAAGGTCGGTGTTGCGCCCACCCAGTCCGGCGTCGCGCTGCCCGGCTCGGTCGTCACGGTGTACTACGACGGCGACGAAAGCGACAAGGAAACGTTCCTCATCGCCACCCGTGAGGAAGGCGCCCGGGGCAACGAGATCGAGATCTACTCGCCCAGCTCCCCGCTGGGCGGTGCCCTGATCGACGCGAAGGTCGGCGAGACCCGCGAGTACACGCTCCCCAACGGCAGCACCATGAAGGTGACGCTCGTCAGCGCGGAGCCGTACCACAGCTGATCGGCGGCAGCCGCCTCGCGGCGCGGCCGGCACGACGTGAGGGCCCGACCGGTCTCCGGTCGGGCCCTTCTCGCGCGCCCGGGGCAGGCGGTTCAGAGCAGGCGCCGGGCCTTCATGCCGGGGAAGACCGCCCCGACGCGCACCACGTCCCCGAACGTCGGGGCGTGCACCATCTGACCGCCGCCGATGTAGATGCCCACGTGCCCCGGCCCGTCGGACTGCCAGTTGCCGAACACCAGATCCCCCGGCCGGGCCAGCTGGATCGGGATCTCGGTGCCGACCCGCCACTGCGTCTGCGAGGTGCGCGGCAACCTCACCCCGGTCGCCGCGTACACCGCGTACGACGTCAGGCCCGAGCAGTCGAACCCGCCCCCCGACGGACCGTTGACGTTGCCGCCACCCCACACGTACGGCAGCCCCAGATACCGGAAGGCCAGGTCCACCACCCGGTTGCCGGTCTCGGTCATCCCCGGCAACCCGAGCCCGAAGAACGGCGAGAGCAGCCGCGCGAACACCATCTCCGTCGCCCGGATCTTCGCCACGTACGGCTTGGTCTGGTTCTCGTAGTCCGGCGACCCGGACGGCATCCCCCCGGACCGGCGCACCGCCCCCAGCCCGGCGTTGTACGCCGCCAACGTCAGGTCCAGGGTGTCCCCGCGCACCACCCCCTGCGCCTTCCACTGCTCGATCTGCCGGTAGTTGTCGCACAACAGATTCCCCGACGCCATCACCGGATCGGCGATGCCCAGCACATCGGCCCGCCCGTCCCCGTCGGCGTCCTTGCCGTAGGCATCCCAGGTTCCGGGCATGAACTGCCCCGGCCCCTTCGCCCCCACCGGCGAGACCGGGGCGCTGGGCCCGTACCGGAAGCCGTTCTCCGCCGAGTACAGCGCCGCCAGCACCGGCGCGCCGACCCCGTCGCACAACTGGCCGGCCTTGCGCAGCCACGGCGCAAACACCGCGATCGCGCCGATCGGCGCCAGGTTCGTCCCGGGCAGGATCGCCGGGATCGACGGCAACGTCACCGCGCCGCCACCCCACGCCGGACCCGGCGCCCACGCGCCGCTGCCCGTCGCCCCGGTGGCCGGCGCCCCGAACACCGACGGCCGTCCCGCCGGCGCGGCCGGCGCCGGCACCGACGGCACCTGTTCGAGCACGGCCTGCACCGGGTTCTCCACCGGCGCCGGCGGCGGTTCGAGCACCGCGGCCGCCTCCGCCGGCAGGTGCGGCATCAGCGCGTCCTTCGCCGCCGACGTCGCGTCCGCCACGGCCTGCTCCGCCGCCGGACGCATCGGCTCGGGCAACCCCGCCACCAGATCGGCGACCTGCCGGTCCGTGGTCGCGGCGGAGGCTTCGGCCGATGCCTGGAACGACTCGACCGCCTGCGTCACCTGTTCCTTGATCTGATCCGGGATGTCCGCTCCCTGTACCAGGGCACTCGCCGCCGTGGCCACCGCCACAATCACCGCCGACGGGTCAACTGACATACGCGAACTCCCCATCCCTCAGACGACCGCCTTCACCGTACTTGTGATCTCTGTCACCGGTGCGGTTTCGTTACATGGATATCATATATATGTAAGAACCTGTTCCAGTTTGGCTGTTGTGACGCGCCACACAGCGAACTCGAAGTTACATCAACAGGAAATGCGGCGCTCGATCACCGCGCGGTCGACCAGGAGGTTCGGGGGTCGAGAGGGCGGTTCCTGCGGCCACATGCGAGAAGAGGCGCCCACATCCGCCCCCTCGCCGCAGTCACATCCGGGTTTACGCCTCCAGTGCCTGCTCGATGTCCGCGACGAGGTCGGCGGCATCCTCGATGCCGACGGACAGGCGCACCAGGTCTTCCGGGACCTCGAGCAGCGACCCGGCGGTCGAGGCGTGCGTCATCGCGCCCGGGTGCTCGATCAGCGACTCGACACCACCGAGGGACTCGGCGAGGGTGAAGATCTCGGTTCGTGCGCAGAAGTCGAGGGCGGCCTGCATGCCGCCGGCCAGGCGCAGCGAGACCATGCCGCCGAACCGGCGCATCTGCTTCGAGGCGACGGCGTGGTCGGGGTGCGCCTCGTGGCCGGGGTAGATCACCTGGGCGACGGCGGGATGCCCGTCGAGCAGCTCGACGATCTTCTCGGCGTTGTCGCTGTGCCGTTCCATCCGCAGTGCCAGCGTCTTGATGCCGCGCATCGTCAGGTACGCGTCGAACGGGCCCGGGACGGCGCCCGCACCGTTCTGCAGGAACGCGAACCTGGTGTCGAGTTCCTCGTCGTTCGTGACCAGCGCGCCGCCGACCACGTCGGAGTGGCCACCGAGGTACTTGGTGGTCGAGTGCAGTGCGACGTCGGCCCCCAGGGCCAGCGGCTGCTGCAGGTACGGCGACGCGAACGTGTTGTCGACCACGATCTTCGACCCACCGGTGTGCGCGACGTCGGCGAGGGCCGCGATGTCGCCGATGTTGAGCAGGGGGTTCGTCGGGGTCTCGACCCACACCAGCTTGGTGGTGGGGCGCATCGCCTCGCGCACGGCGTCGACGTCCGAGATGGGCGCGGGCGTGTACTCGATGCCCCACTGCGTGAACACCTTGTCGATCAGCCGGAAGGTGCCGCCGTAGGCGTCGTTGGGGATGACGAGGTGATCGCCGGGCCGCAGCACCGAACGCAGCAGGCAGTCGGTGGCGGCCATGCCGGAGCTGAAGGCCCGGCCGAAGGTGCCCGCCTCGATGGCCGCGAGGTTCGCCTCGAGCGGCTTGCGGGTGGGGTTTCCGGTGCGGGCGTACTCGAATCCGCCGCGCATCCCGCCGACCCCGTCCTGCGCGAACGTCGAACTCGCATAGATGGGGACGTTGACGGCGCCGGTCGCCGGGTCGGGATCGTATCCGGCGTGGATCGCTCGGGTGGAAAAGCCGTGGCTGCGCTGCTCACTCATGCGGCTCAGCCTAGTCGGGGGCACACGCCGGTGGCCCGGGGAACACACCCCGGGCCACCGGCGCGGCCGCTACGAGCCCGCGCTGATGAACCCGAGCAGGTCGTGACGGGTGATCACGCCGACGGGCTTGCCGTCGTCGATGACCAGCAGCGCATCGGTGTCGCCGAACGCCTTCGTGGCGGCGGCGATCGACTCGCCGACACCGATCAGCGGCAGCGACGGGCTCATGTGCTTCGCGACGGGGTCGGCCAGCCTCGCGCGGCCCTCGAAGACGGCGCTGAGGAGCTCGCGCTCGCTGACGCTGCCCGCGACCTCACCGGCGGTGACGGGCGGCTCGGCACCCACGACCGGCATCTGCGAGACCCCGTACTCGCGCAGGATCTCGACGGCGTCGCGGACCGTCTCCGACGGGTGCGTGTGCACGAGGGCGGGCAGCTCCCCCGACTTGCTGCGCAGCACGTCGCCGACGGTCGAATCGTCCGGCTTGCCGTCGAGCGGGGCCCGCAGGAAACCGTACGAGGCCATCCACTTGTCGTTGAAGATCTTCGACATGTAGCCGCGCCCACCGTCGGGAAGCAGTACCACGACGAGCGCGTCCGGTCCCTCGCGCTCGGCGACCCTCAGGGCGGCGACGACGGCCATGCCGCACGACCCGCCGACGAGCAGGCCCTCCTCGCGGGCGAGACGCCGGGTCATGTCGAACGAGTCCGCGTCGGAGACGGCGATGATCTCGTCGGGGATCGAGGGGTCGTAGGCGCTGGGCCAGAAGTCCTCGCCCACACCCTCGACGAGGTACGGGCGACCGGTGCCGCCGGAGTAGACGGAGCCCTCCGGGTCGGCGCCGATCACCTTGACCTTGCCGCCGGAAACCTCCTTGAGGTAGCGGCCGGTGCCGGTGATGGTGCCGCCGGTGCCGACGCCGGCGACGAAGTGGGTCACCTTGCCGTCGGTATCGCGCCAGATCTCCGGGCCGGTGGTCTCGTAGTGGCTCTCCGGCCCGGCCGGGTTGGAGTACTGGTCGGGCTTCCAGCCGCCGGGCAGTTCCCGGGCGAGCCGGTCGGAGACGCTGTAGTAGCTGTCGGGATGCTCCGGGGGCACCGCGGTCGGGCACACCACGACCTCGGCGCCGTACGCGCGGAGCACGTTGCGCTTGTCCTCGCTGACCTTGTCGGGACACACGAACACGCACTTGTAGCCGCGCTGTTGCGCGACGAGCGCGAGACCGATGCCGGTGTTGCCGGAGGTCGGCTCGACGATGGTGCCGCCCGGTTTCAGCGCACCCGAGGCTTCGGCGGCGTCGACCATCTTGACCGCGATGCGGTCCTTGGAACTGCCACCGGGGTTGAAGTATTCGACCTTCGCCGCGACCAGCCCCGAACCCGGCTTCGTCACCGAGTTGAGCTTGACCAGCGGCGTGTTTCCGATGAGACCGACGACGGAATCCGCTATGCGCATTCCTCCATGGTCTCAGATGCCTCTGCGCAACGCCGTTCCGGCTGCTCGAGCGACGCATACGACGCACACTGGACACGGCAACTTCAGGGTGTGGCCGTCCTCTCGGAAAGGTGATCCACCGTGCCCCGAACTTCGTGGCGTGCCGCGGCGCTGGCCGGCGCGACGGCCGTCGCCGCCGGCTCCGGCGCCGGCGGCGCTTCGTGGCTGACGTACACGTACCTGATGCGCCAGGCGACGGAAGCGAGAGGCGTCATCGGCCGCACCTGGGCGAAGCCGCCCGAGGCGGACGGGGTGTACCTGCCCGGAGCGCAGTCCCCGGTGCCGTGGCGCCGCGACGTGCCGTTCGACCTGCACCTGATGATCTTCGGGGATTCGACGGCGGCCGGCCTGGGCTGCGCGAGCGCCGCCGAGGTGCCCGGGGTGCTGCTGGCCCGCGCCCTGGCCGACGAGTCCCGTCGCCGGGTCCGGCTCAGCACGAAGGCGATCGCGGGGGCCACCTCGCGGGGCCTGGCGGGGCAGGTCGACGCGATGTACGTGGCGGGACCGCCGCCGGACGCGGCCGTCATCCTGGTCGGTGCCAACGACGTGACCGCGAAGCAGTCGCTGCATCGTTCGGCGCAGCGGCTGGGCTCGGCGGTGCACCGGCTGCGCGCCGGCGGCGCCGTCGTGGTCGTCGGCACGTGCCCCGACCTCGGGGTGGTCGGCGCGATCCCCCAGCCGCTGCGCACGGTGGTGCGGACGTGGGGGCGGCAACTGGCCCGCGCGCAGGCCGCGGCGACGCGCGCGGCCGGTGGGCATCCGGTGCCGCTGGCAGACCTGTTGACGCCCGAGTTCCTCTCCGCGCCGGACCGCCTGTTCTCCGCGGACGGGTTCCATCCCTCGGCCGCGGGATACGAGCTGGCGGCCCGTCACCTGCTGCCGGTGCTGGCCGCCGCGCTGGGTCACTGGGCGGGCGGTCCGGTGCCGGAGCCGCCGCTGACGTCGGCGGCTGCCCGGCTGTGGCTGCCCCGGACACGCCGCGGGCCCCGGGAACGGCTGTTCCCGGGGCCCGCGGTCGGCACGGTGGCCGGAGAGATCGGCTAGTCGTTCTGGAAGTACGACAGCAGGCGCAGGATCTCGACGTACAGCCAGACCAGGGTGACGGTCAGACCGAAGGCGACGCCCCACGCGGCCTTCTCCGGCGCCTGGGCGCGGATGAGCTGATCGGCGGCGTCGAAGTCCAGCAGGAAGCTGAACGCGGCGATGCCGATGCAGACGAGGCTGAAGACGATCGCCAGGGTGCCGCCGTCGCGCAGGCCCAGGCCGCCGTCGACGAAGAAGCTCGCCACCAGGTTGCCCAGCGCCAGGACGAGGACACCGATCAGCGCGCCGACGATCATGCGCGTCAGGCGCGGGGTCACGCGGATCGCCCCGGTGCGGTAGACGACGAGCATGCCGAAGAACACGCCGAACGTGCCGAGCACCGCCTGGACGATCAGGGTTCCGCCGCCGGCGCCACCGAAGGTGATGTCGGTGAACATGAACGACAGCGCACCCAGGAAGAAGCCCTCGGCGACGGCATAGGCCAGGACGATGGCCGGGTTGTCCATCTTGCGGCCGAAGGTGGCCACGAGGACCAGGACCAGGCCGATGAGACCACCGCCGATGACGAACGGCGCGGCCAGATTCACGTTGCCGTTGACGAGGACGTAGGAGATCAGCGCCGAGATCGCCAGCACGCCGAGCGTGATGCCGGTCTTGGTGACGACGTCGTCGATCGTCATCGACCGCTCGGTGGTGGGCCGGGCCCAGGGGTCCGCCTGCGCGTACTGCGGCTGGCCGAATTGCTGGGTGACCTGCGCGGCGCCCGCCGTCGCAGAGCCGAACGTGGCGTATCCGCCGCCCTCTTGCTTGGGCAGGTTGCGGAACACCGGGTTACTGGTGGTGCGCACCGTGCACATCCCTTCTCGTGGTCGGTTCTGTCCGTTCAACGATCCGCGGACGCCGGGAGTTCCCCGGACCGGAGCCGAGCACGGACAAACCGGACTCTACCGGGTGCGCACGGAGCGGGTCACGGTGAACTTACGGTTGCGTCCTGCAACTTCTGTGCGGCCGACCGTCCGCTGCAGCATCCCACGATAGTTCAGGTGGGTGTTGTAGACGGTCCACAGTTCACCGCCCGGGCGCAACAGCCGGGCGGCCGCGTCGAACATCTTCACGGCCGCGCCCGTGTGCACGGCGGCGCCGACGTGGAACGGCGGATTGCACAGCACCACGTCGACGGAGGCGTCCGGCAGCGACCCGGCCACGTCGTCGCGCAGGACCTCGACCCGGTCCGCGACGTGGTTCGCGGCGGCGGTGGCGGCGGCCGACGCGACCGCCGCGGCCGACTGATCGGTGGCGATCACCCGCAGCCCGGGGAACCGCCGGGCCGCCGCGACGGCGAGGATGCCGGTGCCGCAGCCGAGGTCGACGGCGGTCCTCGCGTCGCGTGGCAGCCGGGGCAGGAAGTCCAGCAGGAATCGGGTGCCGATGTCCAGGCGGGAACCGGCGAACGCGGCCCCGTGCGCGACGACGGTGAGCCCGACGTCGGTCACCGTCTCGGTCACCGGGTAGGTCGGCTCGGCGGCGATCGGGCCGCGGGCGGTGAGCACCCGTGACTTCTGCCGGCCCCGGGAGGCCCGGACCTCGGTGAAGCTCCGGGCCAGCACCTCGTTCATCGCGGGCGTGATGTGCTTGTCGCGGCCACCGGCGAACACCGTCACGCCGGGGTCGGCGTGCCGGGCGACGGTCTCGGCGATCTCGGTGAGCGCGGCGAGCGACCGCGGCAGCTGCAGCAGCACCACCCGGGCACCGGTGAGCAGATCGGCCCCGAGACCGTGCACGGTGAAACGGTCGGACAGGCCCTCGCGCGCGGCGTTCGCGGCCAGGGCCCGCTCCCCCACCACCGAGTCCTGGTGCACCCGGATCCCCGACGCGGAGTACCGCACGGCGACGCCGAGGGTGAGGGCGCCGTAGTGGTCGTCGATCACCGCGACGGTCCCGGCCGGCGCCGCGGCGAGCGCGGCGTCGGCTTCGTCGAGGATCAACCTGTCGGCGGCGTCGACGGCGACCAGGTTGGGCGCCTCCACGTCCGGGAGGCGCCGCAACCGGCCGAACAACTCGTCGCCGGCAGCAGAGTCGCCGGTCAGCACTGCCCCTTGCCGGCGTTCTCGACGGCGCGCAGCGTTTCGGCCTGCTGTTCCTCGCTCAGCTCCGCCCAACCCGGCAGCGACTTCTGCGCGTCGGCGACGGAGGTCGCGGCCTGGGTGCGGTCCTGCCCCCAGGATTCGAGCTGGTCGAAGTACGGCACCAGGGCGCTGCAGATCTGGTCGTAGCTCTGGCCCAGCTCGATGCCGGTGCTTCCGGTGACCTGGCTCGTGCTCGGCGCGGCGGTGGTGGACTCGGTGGTCCCCTCCCCTGCGGAGCCGGAGTCGCCGGACGATCCGCAGGCCGCCGCGAGCAGCACCGCACCCGTACCGAACAGCGCCGCGAGAGTCTTCTTCATCGTTTCCCAATTCCGATCGCAGTGTCGTTTCCCGGAGTTTCCGGCCGTCGTTGCCGGGAGGCCCGGCCGGACAACGGTAATGGAGAACCGGCGATCGATCCGTGTCGTGCCCGCCACACCCGGGACTATCCTGGAGGAATCCACGTGAGGTGAGTGCCCCGATGGCAGAGAACGATCCACTCGCCACCCGGCGAGCCCCGGTCTCCCACGCCGGCGCGGCGGAGGACGAGACCGTCGAAGATCTGCGCCTCGCGGGGTTCGCGGACGCCGTGGAGATCGGCCGCGGCGGTTTCGGGGTGGTGTACCGGTGCCGGGAGACGGCACTAGACCGCACCGTCGCGGTGAAGGTGCTCACCGCGACGCTCGACGCCGACAACCTCGAACGGTTCCTCCGCGAGCAGCGCGCGATGGGCCGGCTCTCCGGGCACCCGCACATCGTCACCGTGCTGCAGGTCGGCACGACCGGCAGCGGCCGGCCCTACCTGGTGATGCACTACCACCCGCACGACTCGCTCGAGGCCCGCATCCGCCGCTACGGACCGCTGCCGTGGCCGGACGTGCTGCGCATCGGCGTCAAGCTGTCCGGGGCGCTCGAGACGGCACACCGGGCCGACGTGCTGCACCGCGACGTCAAGCCCGCGAACATCCTGCTCACCGAGTACGGCGAACCGCAGCTGACCGACTTCGGCATCGCGCGCATCGGCGACGGCTTCCACACCTCGTCGGGCGCGATCACCGGCTCCCCGGCGTTCACCGCGCCGGAGATCCTGGCCGGCACGCCGCCCACCCCGGCCGCCGACGTCTACGGCCTGGCCGCCACCCTGTTCTGTGCGCTGACCGGGCACGCGGCGTTCGAGCGGCGCCGCGGCGAGCAGGTCGTCACACAGTTCCTGCGGATCACGACCGAACCGGTCCCGGATCTGCGTAGCACCGGCGTCCCGGACGACGTGTGCTCGGCCCTCGAGCGCGGCATGGCCACCGAGCCGGATGCCCGTCCGCAGTCCGCCGCGGAGTTCGGGGAGCTGCTGCAGCAGGCGCAGGAGCGCGGCGGCTGCGACGTGGACGAGATGGCGCTGCCCGTGGGTCCGGACAGTCTCGGGCCGCTGCCGGTCGCGGGGACCACGCACACCACCGGACCGCACCCCACGCCCACCGCGATCACCACGCCGCCGGTGCCGGCGACCCGATTCCGGCCGCAGGCACCCACCCGGCCGCTGGTGAAGCGCACCCGGCTCATCGACCGGCTGCGCCTCGGCCGGCGCCGCCGCCTCGTCGCGATCCACGCCCCGACCGGGTTCGGGAAGTCGACGCTGGCCGCCCAGTGGCGGGAGGTACTCACCGCCGAGGGTGTTGCGGTGGCGTGGCTCGCGGTCGATCGGGACGACAACAACGTGGTGTGGTTCCTCACCCATCTGATCGAGGCGTTCCGGCAGGTGCGTCCGCAGTTCGCCCGTCAGCTGCGGCAGGTGCTCGAGGCCCACGGCGACGACGCCGAGCGGTACGTGCTGTCCACCCTGATCGACGAGATCCACCGGGAGGAGGCGCCGATGGCCCTGGTGATCGAGGACTGGCACCTCGTCACCGCCCCGGGGACCGTCGCCGCACTGGACTTCCTCCTCGACCGCGGGTGCCATCACCTGCAGATCGTGGTGACCAGCCGGAGCCAGGCCGGCTTACCGCTCAGCCGGATGCGGGTCCTCGACGAGCTCATCGAGATCGACTCGGACGCCCTGCGTTTCGACGCCGAGGAATCCGATGCCTTTCTGCGCGACGTGAGCGGCCTGGACCTCGAGCCCGAGGACGTCCGCGACCTGACCGACGTCACCGACGGCTGGGTCGCCGCGCTGCAACTGGTGTCGTTGTCGCTGCGCGACAGTGAGGATCCGACCGGGCTGATCGAGAACCTCTCCGGCCGGCACCACGCCATCGGCGAGTTCCTCGCGGACAACGTGCTCGACACCCTCGAGCCGGAGGTGTACGAGTTCCTGCTCGCGACGTCGATCACCGAGGAGATCACCGGCAGCCTCGCCACCGCGCTCACCGGCGACCCGCACGGGCAGGCGATGCTCGAGCAGATCGAGGAGCGGGACCTGTTCCTGCGCCGGGTCGACGACGAGGGCCGCTGGTTCCGCTACCACCGGCTGTTCGCGGACTTCCTGCGCCGCCGGCTCGAACGCGATCACCCCGAACGCGTGGGCGCGCTGCACCACGCCGCCGCGGAATGGTTTGCGCGCCAGCACATGCTGCGCGAGGCCGTGGACCATGCGCTCAGCGCCGACGAGCCGGAACTCGCGGTCGAGATGGTCGCCGCCGACGGGATGCTCCTGGTCGAGCACTCCCACATGACGACGCTGCTGGCGCTGGTCGCGAAACTGCCGCCGCGTGGGGTGGCGGCGCATCCGCAGCTGCAGATGACCGTCGCGTGGGCGAACGCGTTGCTGCAACGGGCCGACCAGACCCGCGTCGCCCTCGCCGCGGCCCGGGGATGCCTGAGCTGCTGCAACGCGCCCGAGGAGGACATCGCGGTCCTGCAGGTCGAGGCCGACGTCGTCGACGGTGTCGTCGCCGCCTCCACCGACCACACCGCCGGCGTCGCGGACAAGGTCGCGCCGTGCCTGGACGACCCGGACACCTTCCGCCCTTGGGTGGTGTCCGTCGCGGCGAACGTGGCGACCTTCGTGGACGTCTACCGGTTCGACTTCGAGGCGGCGCGGCGACGGCAGCGGTGGGCCGAGCCGTACCACCGGGCCACCAACGGCCCCTTCAGCCTCGTGTACGGGCTGTGCCTGCTCGGCATCGCGGCAAACGAGCAGCTCGACGTCGCCACGGCCGAAAGGCACTTCCGCGCGGGGTTGCGGGCCGCCCGCAAGGGGGGCGGCGTCCACACCCATGCCGCGCGCCTGGCCGCCGCCATGCTCGGGGAGCTGCTCTACGAGCAGGGCCGGATCGCCGAGGCCGAGGCTCTGCTCGACGAGAGTCACGAGCTCGGAACCGAGGGCGGCGTACCGGACTTCATGATCGCCCGGTTCGTCACGGCCGCGCGGCTCAAGGCGCTGCGCGGCGACCGCGCCGCGGCGGCGGCACTGCTCGACGAGGGAGCGCGGGCCGCCGACGACTACCGGTTGCCGCGGCTGCGTGCCCGGGTGATCAACGAACGCGTGCGGCTCGGCCTGCCGGTTCCGCGGCCCGCCCCGCGGGAGATGCCGGATTCCGACGCCCCGGATCCGGACGGCATCGCGGAGATCACCGCGCAGGTGGAGGACGCCACCGCCATCCGTCTCCTCTACGGCACGGGCCGGGCCGAGGACGTGGCCCGGGCCTGCGACTGGGCCCGGCTGTGGCATCGCCGGGTGTCCGGCCGCGGCCGGTACCGCGCCGAACTGCAGGCGGCGCGGCTGCTCGTGGCGTGCCTGCACGCGGCCGGACGTCTCGAGGAGGCCCAGGAGGTGCTGGCCCCCGCGGTGGCCACGTGCGGGCGGCTGGGCATGCTCCGCTATCTCGTCGACGGTGGAGCCCATGTGGTGCAGGTCCTCCCGTTGCTCCGCGACCGGCTGCAGACTCTGCTGTGGCCCCCGGACTGGCCGGCGGTGGACGAGGCCTTTCTCGACGAGATGCTGCGGCTGACGGAGTCGGGCGGCACGAGCACCGCGCTCTGAGCACCGGCCGTCGGGGCACGCGTCGGCGGACGGGTAGGGCAGACTGCGAACGTGACCGCTGCTGTTCCCGACCACGTCCGCACCCGGCTCTGGCGCGACGGACGGCTCGTCGCCGAGAACTATCCGCTGGCCGAGGTCTCCGAGCACCTTCAGGACGAGGGGGCCCTGGTGTGGGTGGACCTGCACGATCCGACGCACCGCGAGCTGTCCGACGTCGCGGACGAGCTGGATTTCGATCCGCATGCCGTCGAGGACGTCGTGGCGCACGCGGAACGCACGAAGGTCACCCGCTACGCCACCCACACCTTCATGACGATCTACGCCACGTCGCTGGCGGACGAGAGCGAGCCGGCCGATGCGCACGGGTCACGGCTCAGGATCACGCGGGTCTCGGTGTTCGTGGTCCCGCGCGGCCTGGTCACGGTGCATCGGGGCACCGGATTGGACGTCGGCGAGGTGATGCGGCGCTGGGACGACAACTCCGATCTGCTCCGGCACGGCACCGCCGCGTTGCTGCACGGGCTGCTCGACGTCGTCGTCGACGGCCAGTTCGAGACCATTCAGGGGCTCGACGACGCGATCGAGGAACTGGAGGACGGGTTGTTCGACGAGCGCGCGCACATTCGCGCGCTCCAGCGTCACACCTACCGGGTACGCAAGGAACTCGTCCAGCTGCGCCGGGTCGTGCTGCCGATGCGGGAGGTGGTGGCCGCGGTGATGCGGCACCGGGCCGAGCGGGGAAACTCCGTCGAGCTCGACGGCTGGTACACCGACCTGTACGACCACGTGATCCGCGCGACGGAGTGGACCGAGTCGCTGCGCGACATGGTCACCACGGTTTTCGAGACCAACCTGTCGCTGCAGGACGCGCGGCTGAACATGGTGATGAGGAAGCTCACGGGGTGGGCCGCGATCATCGCCGTGCCCACCGCGGTGACGGGCTGGTACGGCCAGAACGTGCCGTACCCCGGCTTCGGGCAGTGGAGCGGGGTGTTGTCGAGCACCGCGATCATCGCCGGGTCGGCGGGGATGCTCTACATCGTGTTCAAGCAACGCAACTGGTTGTGACCGGCGCGGCCCGCGTCCGGCCGTGCTACGAGGTTCCTTCGGTGTCGTCGAAGAACCGCCAGTCGTGGTCGCCCTCGACCCTGACCTCCATACGCCAGCCCAGCTCGCTGTTGTCGGCCTTGGAGTCCACGAACCAGGCGTGCGCGTCGTCCGCGCTCTCGATGTCCTTGGTCGCCACCACTTCGCCCTTGGGGTCGATCACTCGGTAAGTAGCCATGCCCGGGGCTTTCCCCGGTGACGCGGCGGCCAAACCCGCGGCGCGGGGGATTGAGCCGTCCCCGCGGCGCGGGGATTGAGCCGACGCGCTGTGGGGTAACCGGCAGGGGAAGCGACCACGGACGAAGGAGGAGACATGGCTGATTTCATCGACAAGGCCAAGCACAAGGCGGAGGACGTGTCCGGTCAGGCCAAGGAGGGAGCGGGCCGCGCGACCGGTGACCGTGACCTCGAGGCGGAGGGCCGGGGCGACCAGGCGTCGAGCAGCCTCAAGCAGGCCGGCGACAAGATTTCCGACGCCGCCGGCAAGGTCAAGGACTCGTTCAAGAAGTAGTGCCGCGGCACGCATGCACGTGGCCTCGTCGACCCTGTCGACGAGGCCACGGCTCATGTCCGGGGACCGTCAGCGTCCCTCCCCGGGGCGGGTCTGCTCCCCGGAGGCCGGGTCGCCGTACTGCTCCTTCGAGAGCGGGATCTGCGTTCGGGTGGGGCCGTGTTCGGGCGGGAGGTCGTCGTGCGGCCCCTCCGGTGCCGCGTACTCGTGCAGTTCCCGGGGACCCTGGTCGAGCCGGAACGGCGGGTACTCGTCGCGCAGCAGGGCCGCGTAGGCCCACACGCGGAACCGCCAGCGGTTGATGCCCACGACGAGATCGAACAACCCGCTCGGGTAACGGGCGGTGAACAGCAGGGCGATCGCCGCGACGAGCACGAGAATGCCGAGCAGCGACCACGAGTAGGTCCACACCGCGTCGTCCCAGTCGTCGCCGTTCCCCGACGCCGCTGTGGCCCCACCCCCGACGAGCACGGCGAGGATCAGATAGTGCGGGACGGCGAGCAGCCACCACTTGACCAGCACCAGTCCCCGGGAGAGGCGTTCCGGGTAGGGGACGTCGAAATCGGCGGGATAGTCCGTGCGGTGCAGCGTGAAGGGCGGATACCGGTCGGTGCCCAGGGCCGCGTAGGTGTAGAACCCGACGCGCCACCACCACCGCATCACGCCGACGTTGAAGTCGAACAGCGGCCGTGGGTAGCGGCCGGTGAACAGGATCGCGAAGCCCGCGACGATCGTCGTGACGAAATGCGCGATCGCGAGGAAGAAGAGCACGATGTAGTGCGGGATCGCCAAGAGCCACTTCACGAGCCACAGCCCGCGCGACGGCGCGTCCGGATCGCCGCGCAGCATCACCGGATAGGAGCCCGGGGCGACGGCTGAGGGAGGCGGAGCGTGCGCCGCGGGCGGGCCGTGCCGGCCGAGTCCCACCGCTCCGAGGACGAGCAGCGGCACCCCGATCACCAGTAGCACGAGCCCGCTGATCAGCAGCCACAGCGCGAGCGGTCCCAGGAACGGGAACTGGGCGCCCGCCTGCAGGTCCACCGCCACGCCCGGGGTGGCGTCGGCGTTCATCACGACGATCGACCACACCCCTTCCTGGAATTCCCAGCGCAGCTCCTGGGTGCCCGGGCCGGAGGCCGACGCGGCCCAGAAGTCCTCGTCACCGGGCACGCGGGCGGGGTCGTCGCCTGGGATCTCGCGATACTCGGCGCGGAACGGCTCGAACCGGACGTCGGTGATCTCGGCGTGCGCGACGCCGGACAGGAAGGCGTCGACCTCCGCCTGCGGGCCGATGCCGACGAACACCGGCCGGCCGGGATCCTCCGACGCCGCACGCAATCTGAGCCGGCCGAGGTCCTCGGCGCCGAAACCTGTCGGCGCGTCGTCGAAGACCAGGTCGATGCGCTCGGAGACGAGCGCACTCGAGTCGGTGCGGTACCGCTCGGTGGGAGCGGTGAACCAGCCGTCGTCGCGCTGGGCGAAGTATCCCCAGCCGAGCACTCCGGCGGCGACGAGCAACGCCAGGCCGAGCATCGACAGCAGGACGCCTACAACGAACATGACGATCTTGCCGGCCTTCATATCGGCCTCCGATTCGCAGTGTCGTACACGCGGTCCGCACTCACCGTAGACGCCACCGAACAGGACGAACAAGACTTTGCCTCACCTCGCCGCGCCGCACCCCGCGACACGTCACGCACAGGTTCCATGCGCGTAACGCATCGGCCACCTCCCGCCGTGTAGGGTGACTGCATCGACGACACGTCTCGGTCGATCGCTTCCGATCGGGCGAGTACAGCGTGATTTCGGTCGAGCACCACCAACCGAGCCCTGTCCCGTGACCGTCCTACCCGCATACCGGGTACGGGTGTAGCGGCGGCAGCGTCGGGGTACCACAGCTGCGGCTCCGCCGCCCCGACCCGGCTCGCCGGCCCGAAAGGACATCATGCACAACGAAACCGAGTTCCAGACGCCGCTCTTCGTCGAGCCCACCACTCCCGGCGACGAGGGGAACACCGAGCCCGTCGCGACCTCGCAGCCGCCGAGCGGTCCGTACGACTACCACGGCATCTTCTCCGCCCGGGCCTGATCCGCGTCACTGCCGGCCCGGATTGCGGGATGACAAGCCCGCCAGACGATCCCGGCAGTCTCCCTGCCCTCGAGGCCCGTGCGACAGGGCCGCCGTCCGGAAGGCGTACAGTGGACGGCGGCCGGTGGGGAAGACCCGGCCACGCGAACGCCCCGGCCCCGCGCCGGGGCGTTCGTCATTCCGGACGCCGTTCGGTCGACGATTGGAATCGGCCGGGAACGGGAACGCAGTCCGAGGGTCGCCCACGACCCTTTCCCGACCGGAAGGACTTCCATCATGACCAAGGTGCTGTTCGTCGTCACCGGAGCCGATCACTGGACGCTGGCCGACGGGACGCGACACCCCACGGGGTTCTGGGCCGAGGAGCTGATCGAGCCGTACCGGGTGTTCACCAACGCCGGATTCGACATCACGTTCGCCACACCGGGTGGCCGCACCCCCGTCGTGGACGAAGCCAGTCTCGCGCCCGACGCCGCCGGAGGCGAGGAGCGCAGCGACGAACTGCGGCAGACCCTCGCCGACCTGAAGCCGGTCCTCGACTCCCCCACCGTGCTCGAGGACGTGCGCGCCGAGGACTACGACCTCGTGTTCGTCCCGGGTGGGCACGGCCCGATGGAGGATCTTGCCGTGTCCGAACCGTTCGGCCGGCTGCTCGGGAACTTCCTGGACGCCGACAAGCTCGTCTCCGTCGTATGCCACGCCCCCGCCGCACTGCTGCCGGCACGACGCGCGGACGGCGGCTGGCTCTTCGACGGGTACCGGATGACCGGCTTCACGAACGAGGAGGAGACGCAGGCCGGGCTGGCCGAGAAGGCGCCGTGGCTGCTCGAGGATCGCCTCCGTGAGAGCGGCGCCCAGTTCTCCGCGGGACCGGCGTGGCAACCGCACGTCGTGGTCGACCGCCGCCTCTACACCGGACAGAACCCGGCGTCGTCGCGCGAGGTGGCGGAGCGGGTGGTCGAGGCGGCGAAGAACTGATCTCGCCCCGAGCGGGCGACGCTTGTCGCCCTGACCGAGCCGGGGCGCGGGGTGTCACATTGCGGACATACCGGTCACCCGGTTTCATGTAGGGGTGCGCCGGCTGTGGAAGTGGAACAAGGAAGAGCCGTTCTTCGGGGACCCCGAAGAGCCCCGTGGCACGGCCGCGATCGTCGTGATGATCGCGGTCGTCGTCGCAGTGGGGACCGTGCTGTTGCTGACGGCGGGCGCGCCGCTGCCCTGACGCGTGGCCGACACTGCAGTCAGGCAGCCGGCACCGACAACGGCGGCTGCAGGTCGAACCACGGTCGTGCCCGCTCGAGTTCGGCCGCCAGGGACAGCAGCAAACCCTCACCGCCCAGAGGCGCCACGAACTGCACCCCGAGCGGCAGGCCCGTCGTCGTCCAGTACAGCGGCAACGAAATCGCCGGCCTTCCGGTCAGATTCGCCAACTGGGTGTAGGGCGTCCGACCGAGGTTCTCGTCCACGATGCGATCCATGACGCCCGCCCGGCGGAGGACCCCTCCCAGATGTGCCGCGAGGAGGGCGCGACCGGCGGCGCGGACGACGCGGGGGGTGGTCAACTCACCGATCCGCGCCGGCGGGAACGCAAGCGTCGGAGTCAGCAACAGGTCGTACGTCTCATGGAAGACCGCCAACCGGCGGGCGTATCCGTTCCACCGCTCGAGCGAGGCGAGGTACTCGGACGGCCGCACCGAGTCCCCGAGGGCGGCGAGAAGACGGGTGTCCATTTCGAATCCCTCGGGACCACACCCGGTGAGCCGACGGGCTCGCCGGATCTCGACGGCCACCCCCGCGAACCACATCGTCAGGAAATCCACTGCGAGGCCGCGTTCGTCGACTCCGGTGGCCGCGGGTTCCACGTGGTGCCCGAGTTCGCCGAGCAGGGTCGCCGCATCGGCGACGGCCGCGACGGCCGCCGGATCCACCGGCGTGCCGAGCGGCGATTCCGTCGCGAATCCGATGCGCAGCCTGCGGGGTTCTTCCGACGCCACAGAGGAATACGAATCCTCGGGCATGGCAACCAGATACGGACCCGCCGGGTCCGGACCGGCGAGCACGTCCAGCATCGCCGCCGTGTCCCGTACCGTGCGCGTCACCACCCCGTGGCTGACGGCTCCGTGCAGGAGCTCACCGAACGCGGGACCACTCGGAACCACACCGCGCCCCGGTTTCAGGCCGACCAGCCCGCAGCACGCCGCCGGGATACGGATCGAACCGCCGCCGTCGTTCGCCCCCGCCGCCGGCACCACCCCCGCCGCCACCGCGGCGGCCGAACCCCCGGAGGATCCGCCCGGGGTGTGCGCGGGATTCCACGGATTACGGGTGGGACCGTTGACCTCCGGCTCGGTGATGCCCTTCGCGCCGAACTCGGGGGTGTTGGTCTTCCCGAAGATCACCAGTCCCGCTCCGAGCCACCGGTCCACGACCAGCGCGTTGCGCTCGGCGGGCAGTGCGGCGAGGGCGCGGCTGCCACTTCCGGTGGGCGTCCCGGCGACGTCCTGCAACAGATCCTTGACCAGGAACGGCACCCCGGCGAACGGGCCGGTGAGTATCTCGCGCGCCCGGGCACGGGCGCGCTCGTCGAGCCGGTACACCACCGTGTTCAGAGTCGGCTCCACAGTGTGGAGTCGGCTCAGCGCCGCTTCGAGCAGCTCCCCCGCGTCGACCTGCCCGCTCGCGACGAGCCCGGCAAGGCCCACGGCGTCGAACCGGCGGTACTCGGCGTAGTCCACGGCTCCGCCTCCTCGGGAACCCGGCGGTGTCTCCTCATTCTCCCGCCGGGGCCAGCGCGAGGGGAGCGCTTTCCCGCGATGTTCGCGCGACCGGGTTCGACCGAATGCGCCCGATCGGGACGGGGGCCTGCAACGATTTTGGATATGAAGCACTTTCGGATAGTCAACGAAGACGGGTCCGTCGTCGACCAGCAGCCGTTCGAGACCGAGGACGAGGCCCTGGCGTGGGCGCACACGCATCCGCGGGCGGGAACCCCGGGATGGACCCTGGAGGAGCAGGTCGAGGCAGACTGGGAGAAGCGGGAGAACTCCGAGCGGACCTGACCGCAGCGGACCGGGCTGCTCGGGGGGTGGATTCAGCCCTCCTGACGCTTCGCCCACGTCAGCACGAGTCTCGGCTCTGCAGAATTGGACGAATCGAGTTCCAGCGTGGCGTCTTCCGGAGCGCCCGCGAGGAACGCACGGACGATGCTCATCGTGACCGGGGTGCTGAGGGGCAGAACGGCACTTTCGGTTTCGTTCGACATACACCGAACGTATCGTCATCGCGGGTCCTCCGCTGGGTGAGACGAGCGGTCGTCCGCCTCCGTCAACGCTCGCCGGCAGTCACGAGCGTCCGAGAACAGAACCCCGACAACGGTGAGGACCTGGTCGGTCCGCAAGTCCGTGCGAACAAGATCATCAGTGGGTGTCGGTCGGCTGTCGGGGACAGCAACAGGCCTTCGCTGCCTGGCGGCTGCTGAGCGCAGATGATTCGACGAATGCGCCGCGACCAGGGCCTTCGTCCGGGACGATGCCCACTGGAAGTACTCCCGGATCGTGCACACGGACGGCGCCGTCGTCGACGAGCAGCCGTTCGCGACCCAGGACTAGGCGGACGCGTGGGCACGCACGCACCCGTGGACGCTTCCCGACCGAGGAATGGGCTGGGAGCAGGCGGGGCCTGCGCTCCTCATCCCTTGCAGGTGAAGGGAGCTACTCGATCGGCGGCCGACGACTGTGTACCGCGCATCCGGGGCTCAACCTGCGAGTCCACTGATTCCGAGAGAGGACCGACATCATGGACGAAACCACGCGGCCTTCGGAGGCCCTCAACACGTTCCTGAATGCACTTCCCGGAGTCAACAGCTGGGCGATGCGCAAGGGGTATCTCGAGGCGGGCATCCGGGACAACGACGTCGTCGTGTGGTCGGGGATGCTGGACTCCAGGACGATCCTGCTCGGGGGAAGTTCCAGCTCTCTCTACTTCTCGACGTCCGCGGACCTGACCGGCGGTCCACTGGTAGTCGAGAGTCCGCCGCTCACACTCACATTCATGAACGACATGTGGGCACGGTGGGTGACCGACTCCGGCATGGGCGGCCCGGACCGCGGTGCCGGCGGTTCGTCGAGGGAACCGGTCTCCCCATGAACACCGTCAATCCCAACGACAGTTCGTTCTACCAGTTCGCGAGTGACCTGGTGAGCGACCAGCCCGCCGAGGCACTCGATGCCGAGATTGCCGGCGAACTCGCCGCGATCGGGATCGTCAAGGGCAAGGCCTTCGAGCCGGACGCGCGGATGCGGGAGATCCTGACCGAGGCAGCCGCCGTGGGCAATGCGATCGCACGCACCCTCACCTTCCGCCCGCGCACAGAAGACGGGGTCCACTACTACGGGGAGGCGTCGCAATGGGTCAACGGCCTGCTCGCGGGCGGTTACGACCTCATGACCCCGCCCGCGGAGGTTTCCGACACGGGAATCGGGCCGTACCCGTCCGACGGCGCACGGAAGCTGCATCTTCGCACCCAGTTCTTCTACCTCGCCTGGGGAATCAGTCCGGCGATGTGCATGCGGATCACGAACCTCGGTTCGCAGTACCTCGTCGCGGCCGCGGACAAAGAGGGCCGAACCCTCGACGGCGGCAGGCATTACACGGTGTCGCTTCCCCCTGGCATCCCGGCCGCCAGGTTCTGGTCCCTGACCGCGTGGGACAACCAGACCCGGTCCATGCTCGACACACCGCAACGATTCTCGAAAGTCGGCAGCCAGGGCTACCCTCGCCGGGCTGCGACCGCCGATCCCGACGGGTCGACGACGGTGCACTTCGCGCCCGAACTCCCCGACGGCGTACCCGATGGCACCTGGATCCAGACGACGCCGGACAGGGGATCGTGTGTGCCTGCGTCTCTACAGCCCGCTGCAACCGTTCTTCGACAGGTCCTGGCGCCCCGGGGAGATCGAAGAAGTGGAGATCTGAAGGGATCACCGCCGTCGATGCTGGGCACCTCTTACTGTTCACCCGACGACGCACCCGGTGGTGCGGGTCATTTGCTACGCCGCGAATTGGTCGCCGAATTGTACAGATCGAGTGCCCCCAGTCGGACTCGAACCGACACTTGGCGGATTTTAAGTCCGCTGCCTCTGCCAATTGGGCTATGGGGGCGCAAGAAGAGGGTAGTGCGTGGTGTCCTCCCGGACCCGGGCAGGTCCGGAAGGACACCACGGCGGCAACGCCACCTACGCGATCGACAGCGCGATCCCGTCGAGGATGTCGTGCTCGCTGACGACGAGCTCGCCGATGCCCGCGCGACGGCCGAGTTCGTCGGCCAGCACGGTCGTCACGATCGCCCCGCCGCCGATGACGTCGACCCGTCCGGGGTGCATCGGGCCGAGCGCCGCGCGCTCGTCGTGCGTGGCGGCGAGCAGGCCGTCGCACACCTCGCGCAGCCGGTCGAAACCGACGGTGGACAGGTGCACGCGTTCGGGGTCGTACTCCGCGAGGCCGTTCGCGAGGGCCGCGATCGTGGTCATGGTGCCGGCGACGCCGACCCAGGTACGGGCCTGCTCGACCGGCACGTGTGCGAGCGCCTCGGCGATCTTCTCCCTCGTGAACTCGCGGGCCGCCGCGATCTGTTCGGCCGTGGGCGGGTCGTCGTGCAGGCACCGCTCGGTGAGCCGCACGCAGCCGATGTCGGTGGAGTAGGCGGCATGGACACCGTCGGCGTCGCCGAGCACCACCTCGGTGGAGCCGCCGCCGAGGTCCACGACGACGAACGGCCCCCGGGTGGGGTCGAGTTCGCCGACGGCGCCGGTGAAGGACAGCCGCGCCTCCTCGTCGCCGGTGATGACCTCGGCCTCGGCACCGGGGATCACCGCACCGAGGACCTCGCGGGTCATCGCGAAGAAGTCGTCCCGGTTGGCGGCGTCGCGGGTGGCGGAGGTCGCGACCATCCGCACCGCCTGCGCACCGGTCTCCCGGATGAGGCCGGCGTATTCGACGAGGGCGACGCGGGTGCGTTCGATCGCCTCGGGGGCGAGCCGGCCGGTGGCGTCGACGCCCTGCCCGAGCCGGACGATGCGCATCAGCCGCGTCACGTCGGTGAGCCGGCCGTCGTCGCCGAGGTCGGCGATGAGCAGGCGGATGGAGTTGGTGCCGCAGTCGATCGCCGCGACGCGGCGGGCGCCGACGGCGGTCACTCGGTCTCTCCGCGCAGCTCGGCGTAGGTCGGCCAGTCGGCGGGGACGGCGGTGCCACGCAGGCCGGCGTCGGCGGCGAGGGCGACGGCCTCGTCGCCGAACGGGTTCACGCCCGGCCCCTTGGCGAGGGAGTGCGCGATCAGCACGTGCAGGCACTTGACGCGGTCGGGCATGCCGCCGCCGCTGAAGTCGGTGCCGAGCGAGTCGATGGCGTCGCGTTCGGCGAGGTAGGACTCGTGGGCCCGCCGGTACGCGGCCGCGAGGTCGGGGTCGGCGGCGAGCCGCTCGGTCATCTCCTTCATGACCCCGCCGGATTCCTGCCGGCTGGCCTCGGCGGTGAGCCGCGGATCGGTGAGGTAGAACAGCGTCGGGAACGGCGTGCCGTCGGGCAGTTTCGGCGCGGTCTTCACGACGCCGGGGGCTCCGTCCGGGCAGCGGTAGGCGATGGCGAGGACGCCACGCGGGGCCCGCCCGAGCTGGGCGGCGACGGCGTCGAGGTCTTCCTGTGCGACGGGATCGGTCACCCGGTCGGTTCTCCTGGTTCTGGGGGCGCCACCGGCATCTGCCGCGGCACCGGGGCGGGTTCGGGTTCTGGCGCGGGAACGGACACCGACTGCCACAGGTCGCTGTACCAGGCGCCGGTGGAGGGCAGTTCCTCGGTCTGCTCGGTGACCGGTTCCTGGTAGTCGCCGGGCAGCTGCACCTGGTAGGGAGTCTCGCCGGGCATGACGAACCGTAGCCGTTCGCGGGCCTGGGCGCGGATCCACGCCGGGTCCTCGATCTGCGCCTTCTGTTCGCGGAGCGCCGCTATCTCCTGCTCGAGCTGTGCCCGTTCCGCGGCGACCCGCTCGGCCTCGGAGCGCTGGCTGACGTACGTGCGCAACGGAACCGCGAGGGTCAGGGCGAGGCCGCACACCACGAGGGCGAGGACGACGGCACGGCCGGTGGACAGGCCGAGGAAGGTGCGCTCGGCACGGGCGGGCCGGGACTCGCGCGGCGTTCCGACGCGGGTGGGCCGGGCCCGCCCCGATGCGCCCCCGGTGCGGGCACCGGGAGCGTCGGCGGGCGGTTCCGTCGAGGCGGTAGGTCCGGCCGGGCGGGCCCGTCCGGGCCGCCGGACGCCCGGCGCACCCTCGGTGCGGGTGCGCCGGGCACCGGGCCGGGACCTACCGCGCTGGCTCATGCGGGTGCGCTCAGCCCTCGATGTTGAAACGCGGGAACGCCAGTTCGCCGGCGTACCGGGCGGCGTCGCCGAGCGACTCCTCGATGCGCAGCAGCTGGTTGTACTTGGCGACGCGCTCGGAGCGGGCCGGGGCACCGGTCTTGATCTGGCCGCTGCCCACGGCGACGGCGAGGTCGGCGATGGTGGTGTCCTCGGTCTCGCCGGAGCGGTGGCTCATCATCGACTTGTAGCCGTTGCGGTGCGCGAGGTCGACGGCGTCGAGGGTCTCGGTGAGGGTGCCGATCTGGTTGACCTTCACCAGCAGCGCGTTGGCGGCGCCCTTGACGATGCCTTCCTCGAGACGCTCGGGGTTGGTGACGAACAGGTCGTCGCCGACGAGCTGCACCTTGTTGCCGATCTTGTCGGTCAGTGCGACCCAGCCGTCCCAGTCGTCCTCGCTCAGCGGGTCCTCGATGGACACCAGCGGGTACGCGGAGAGCAGCTCGTTGTAGAAGTCGGCGAGCTCGTCCGCGGTGCGGTCCTTGCCCTCGAACTTGTAGCCGGCAGCTTCGGTGTAGAACTCGGTGGCGGCGACGTCGAGCGCGAGCGCGACGTCGGTGCCGAGCTTCAGACCGGTCTTGGCGACGGCCTCGCTGATGAGGTCGAGGGCCTCCTTGGTGCCGGCGACGTCGGGCGCGAAGCCGCCCTCGTCACCGAGACCGGTGGCCAGGCCGCGGCTCTTGAGCACGGACTTGAGGGCGTGGTACACCTCGGCGCCCCAGCGCAGGGACTCCTTGAAGGTGGGGGCGCCGATCGGGGCGACCATGAACTCCTGGACGTCGACGCCGGTGTCGGCGTGGGCGCCGCCGTTGAGGATGTTCATCATCGGCACGGGCAGGATGTGGGCGTTCGGGCCGCCGAGGTAGCGGAACAGCTCGAGTCCGGAGGACTCGGCCGCGGCCTTGGCGACGGCGAGGGACGCGCCGAGCAGGGCGTTGGCGCCGAGCCGGCCCTTGTCGGGGGTGCCGTCGGTGTCGAGGAGGGCCTGGTCGACGGTGCGCTGTTCGGTCGCGTCGAGGCCGATGATGGCGGGGGCGATCTCGCCGAGGACGCCCTCGACGGCCTGCTCGACGCCCTTGCCCAGGTAGCGTTCGCCACCGTCGCGCAGCTCGACGGCCTCGTGCTCACCGGTGGACGCACCGGAGGGCACCGCAGCGCGGGCAAAACTTCCGTCGTCGAGCAGCACCTCGACCTCGACCGTGGGGTTACCACGCGAATCGAGGATCTCGCGGGCTCCTACCTGCTCAATGATGGCCACTGGCTGATTCTCCTTCGATGGACTTCACGCTGCGGGGTCTGCACGCTGGGAACAGCCTAACCGCCCCGACCTGCGCCCGAAGCACGGCGCGCCCCACGGCGGCGGCCACCGGCCGCCCGCCCGGCGGGGAGGCGGACGGATCGGGCAGCCGCGTCAGGGCCGACGGCCCACCCCGTACGCGGCGGCGCGGTCGCGCACCAGCGCGAGGTATTCGCCCGAGAGGTTGTAGGCCGTCAGCGCCCGCGTCCAGCCTTCGGCGGTGGTGAGGTCGCCGCCCCGGTCGCACAGGTAGCGGCCGGCGGTCAGGGTCGCGTCGTCGATGTTGTCGGGGTCGGCGACGCCGTCGCCGTTCGCGTCCACGCCCCAGCGGAACCAGGTCTCGGGGATGAACTGCATGGGCCCCACCGCCCGGTCGAGAACGGGGTCGCCGTCGAGCCGGCCGCCGTCGGTGTCCCGGATCTCGGCCAGTCCGGGACCACCGTCGAGGGGCACACCGCGGATGGGCGGGTCGACGCGTCCGTCGGGGGCGATGCTCGCGCCGTTGTACCGGCCGTGCCGGCTCTCCACGCTCCCGATGCCGGCGAGCGTCGTCCATGCGAGCCCGCAGCCGGGGCGCGAGGCGGCGAGCACGGCTGCGGCGTGACCGTAGGCCTCGAGCGCGGTGCGGGGGATGCCGAGCGCCTCGGCCTGCGGTGCCGCCCAGTCCCGCAACTGGTCGGCGGTGCGGCCGGGGGCGTCGACGTCGATCGCCGGGACCGCGGTTCCGGGGGCGGGCGGGACGCCGTCCGGGATCGGGATGCGCGGCTCGCGCGGGCTCCAGACGGCAACGCCGACGACCACGAGGATCACCGCGGCGACGGCGCCGACCAGGACGCGCGGCCACGGTGAGCGTCGGCGCGAGGCGGCAGGGGGCATGGTTCCCATCATCCATATCCCCGGCAAAGCGCAGGTAAAGAGACCAAGGTCCCTGTCGACGGAGTCCCGACCGGGTGTATGTTTTCGGCTTGCATCACCTAAGAGAGGTTCGCCTCACCTAACCGTTGGAGTCATGCCCATGTCCGCACTCGCCGCGAGCTCCGAGGCCCCGTCGATCGCCACCCAGCTGTTCGGCTCCGGCCTCATCGGGCTCCGCGAGGGCCTCGAAGCGGGCATCGTCGTGATGATCCTGGTCGCCTTCCTCGTCAAGGCCCAGCGCCGCGACGCCCTGAGGTGGGTATGGCTCGGCGTCGGCGCCGCGGTCGCCATGGTCGCCGCGACGTTCGGGATCATCCACTTCGGCACCACCACCCTCACCGGCCTCGCCGCCGAGGTGGCCGCGGGCCTCGCGTCGCTCGCCGCGGTCGTGATCGTGACCGCCATGGTGCTGTGGATGCGCAAGGCGTCGCGGTCGATCTCCGGGGACCTGCGCTCCGGAATGGAGAAGGCACTGCTCGCGGGACCGGCGGCGGTGCTCACCCTGTCGTTCTTCGCGGTCGGCCGTGAGGGCCTCGAGACCGCACTGCTCATGGTCGGGTACGCGGAGAACACCGCCGGCAGCGCCTGGCCGCTCGTCGGCCTGCTCCTCGGCATCGGCGTGGCCGCCGGGCTCACGGTACTGATGTACCTCGGGGCGATCCGGATCGACATGGCCCGCTTCTTCAAGTACACCGGCGCCTTCCTGATCGTGGTCGCGGCCGGCATTCTCGCCTACGGCCTGCGCGCCCTCCAGATCGGCGGCGTCCTGCCCGGGGGCTCGAACCTCGCCTTCGACGTCTCGGCCCACTACGACGCCGGCAGTTGGTACGGCACCGTGCTGGCCGGGATCTTCAACCTCCGTCCGGACCCCACCGTCCTCCAGGCCGTCGCGTGGGTGAGCTACCTCGTCGTCGTCCTGTACGTGTTCCTGCGTCCCGTCGCGCCGGCCCGCACACCCGAACCGGCCGTCGCCGTCTGACCCCCTCCCTGTTCGAAAGGCACCGATCCATGCGTCGATCCACGTACGCCCTCGCGGCGGCAGCGGCCCTGCCCCTCGCCCTGGCGGGCTGCACCGAGAAGTCCACCGCCGGCGACGACGCGATCGCGGTCACCGCCACCGACACCGCATGCGACGTGGCGGCGGCGGACGGCGCGACCGGGCACTCGACCTTCAGCATCACCAACAACGGCACCAAGGTCACCGAGTTCTACGTGTTCGCCGCCGGCGACCGGGTGATGGGCGAGATCGAGAACATCGGCCCCGGACTCACCCGGCAGCTGATCGTGAACCTGCCCGAGGCCGGCACCTACGAGCTGTCCTGCCGCCCCGGCATGGTCGGCGACGGGATCCGTCAGGAGTTCGTGGTCACGGGCGATTCCCAGGCCGCCACCGACGCCGACGGCAAGCTCACCGAGGCGGGCGACGGCTACCGCCGGTACATCCGCAGCCAGACCGAAGCCCTCGTCACCGCCACGGGCGAGTTCGTGGCCGCCGTGAAGGCCGGCGACGCCGACGAGGCCAAGCGGCTGTTCCCGGTCAGCCGCACCTACTTCGAACGCATCGAGCCGGAGGCGGAGAGCTTCGGCGACCTCGACCCGCGGATCGACCTGCGCGAGGCGGACCTCGAGCCCGGCCAGGCCTGGACCGGATTCCACCGGCTCGAGAAGGACCTGTGGGTGCAGGGCCCCCAGCCCGACACGGGCGCGATCGCCGATCAGCTCGCGGTCGACGTCCAGGAGCTGGCCGACCTGGTGAACGCCGCCGACTACACGGTCGACCCGACCAAGATCGCCGGAAATGCGCAGGGCCTGCTCGACGAGATCGCCACCTCGAAGATCACGGGTGAGGAGGACATCTTCTCCCACACCGACCTGTGGGACTTCCAGGGCAACGTGGACGGCTCGCAGGCCGCGGTCGCCGCGCTGCGCCCGATCCTCGACGCGAACGATCCCCAGCTGGGGCAGGCCATCGACGCCCGGTTCGCCGACCTCGACGCCGCGCTCGCCCGGTACCGGCAGGGCGACGGCTTCGTCTCCTACGACACCGTGACCGAGCCGCAGCGGCAGGAACTCTCGCGCCTGATCGACGCGCTCTCGGCCGAGGTGAGCAAGGTGCAGGGTGTCGTCGCGGGAGCTGCAGGCGCATGAGCGGGACCCCGGACACCGCCGCGGCCCCCGCCGCCCGCGGAGGCATCTCTCGCCGCCGCCTGTTCGGTGCGGTCGGTGCCGGCGCCGCGCTCGCCGGAGCGGGCGCGGTGGTCGGCCGGGTCACCGCACCCGGCGCGGACACCGCCCACGCCGGCGCCGTCCCGTTCCGGGGCGAACACCAGGCCGGGATCGTCACCCCCGCCCAGGACCGCATGCACTTCGTGGCGTTCGACGTCACCACCGACGACCGGGACGAACTCGTCGCGCTGCTGAAGACGTGGACCGAGATGGCCGAGCGGATGACCGCCGGGCTCGAGGCCACCGAGGACGGTGCCACCGGCGAGGGTCCCTACCATCCGCCCACCGACACCGGCGAGGCCCTGGACCTCGACGCCTCCCAGCTGACCCTGACCATCGGGTTCGGCCCGTCGCTGTTCGACGGCCGGTTCGGTCTCGCCGACCGCAGACCCTCTGCACTCGAGGAACTTCCGCACTTTCCCGCCGACAACCTCGATCCGGCCCGCAGCGGCGGCGACATCGCCATCCAGGCGTGCGCCAACGATCCTCAGGTGGCGGTGCACGCCATCCGCAACCTGGCACGGGTCGCGTTCGGCACCGCGTCGGTGCGCTGGTCGCAGCTCGGATTCGGCCGCACCTCGTCCACCTCGACGTCGCAGCAGACGCCGCGGAACCTGTTCGGATTCAAGGACGGAACCAACAACCTCAAGGCCGAGGACCCCGGCGCGCTCACCGAGTCGGTGTGGGTCGGCCCCGGCGACGACCAGGCCTGGCTCGCCGGCGGCACCTACCTGGTGGCGCGGCGGATCCGCATGCTCATCGAGCAGTGGGACCGAGCGGTGCTGCAAGAGCAGGAGCAGGTGATCGGCCGCACCAAGCGCGACGGCGCTCCGCTCGGGAAGACCGGCGAGTTCGACGAACTCGACCTCGAGTCCAGGGGACCGGACGGGCCGTTCGTCCCCGTCGACGCACACGTGCGCCTCGCGTCGGCCCAGCACCTCGGCGGACTGAAGATCCTGCGCCGGGGCTACAACTTCACCGACGGCTCCGACGGCTTCGGCCACCTGGATGCGGGCCTGTTCTTCATCGCGTTCTGCCGCAACCCGCTCGAGCAGTTCGTGCCGATGCAGCGCGAACTGGCACGACGCGACGCGCTCAACGAGTACATCCAGCACGTCGGGTCGGCGGTATTCGCGTGCCCGGCCGGGCCGGCACCGGGCGAGTACTGGGGGCAGGCGCTCTTCGAGGCGTGAACCGTCCCGGAACGAGATCGGTGACGCCGAGCGGGGCTCAGTAGGCGCCGTCGCGGTGCAGGACGGCCCGGAGGGTCCTGCGCAGGATCGACAGATCGAGGGCGAAGGTCCAGTTCTCGACGTAACGCAGATCGGCGCGGACCGATTCCTCCCAGCTCAGGTTGCTTCGTCCGCTGACCTGCCACAAGCCGGTCAGTCCCGGCTTGACGAACAGCCGCCGGCGGGCGCCGTCCTCTCCGTACCGCGCCACCTCGCATTCCAGCGGGGGACGTGGGCCGACCAGCGACATGTCGCCGGTGACCACGTTGAACAGCTGCGGCAGTTCGTCGAGCGAGTACCGGCGGATGAAGCGGCCGACCCGCGTGACACGGGGGTCCTCCCGCATCTTGAACAGGATCCCGTTGCCGTCGCTGCAGTCGGTCAGGTCGGCGAGACGATCCTCCGCATCGACCACCATGCTGCGGAATTTGAACATCGTGAACGTCCGCCCGTCCCTGCCGACCCGGGTCTGCCGGAAGAGCACGGGACCCGGGCTCGTGAGCCGGACGGCGAGGGCAATGGCCAGCAGCAACGGCGCCAGGAGCACCACGATCATCAGGGCGGCCACGCGGTCGAAGATGTTCTTCACCAACCACGCCGGGCCGGCGTAGCGCGGGGCACTGAGTTGGAGCAACGGCAGCCCGGCGAGCGGTGCCATGTGCAGGCGCGGCCCCACCAGGTCCATGAGAACCGGGGCCATGAGGAGATCGGCGCCCGTGTGCTCCAGATCCCAGCTGAGTCTGCGGGTCTTCGAGTGCGTCCAACCGCTCGACGGCAGCAGCGCCACCGCCTGGAATCCGTGCAGCTGAGTGATTCCGACGATGTCGTCCTCGGTCCCCAGCACCGGCACATCGTCGACGGCGAGGGGCAGCACCACTCCTGACGTCCTGGCGGGCAGGCAGATCCCGTCCACCTGCCAGCCCGCATCACGCAGTTCCCCCGCCCGGGCCAGCAGCTCGTGCACCTCGATCGAGTCACCCGCGACGAGCACCGACCGCACGAGGCGTCCCCGGCGGCGGCGCATGCGGACGAATCGCCGCAACAGCAGGCGGGCACCCAGCGTTGCAGCGCCGGCCAGGGGCAAGGCGCCGAAGATCCAGGACTGGCCGCTTGCCGTCCCCCACGCGTATCCGGCCCCCGCCAGGACCGCGATCGCAAGGACGTAGGCACGGCCGACACGCCGGAACTCCTCGACACCCGCCCCGAGAACCCTGGCATCCCATGCCTTTTGCACCGCCAGGGCGAGCACGGCAGCGAATGGTACGACCATCACGAGCGCGAGCGTCTTACCACTGGGCAACTCCCCCCGGTGGTAGCCGAAGGTGACGGCCAGGTCCGCAATCAGCACGCACAAGAGGTCGATGCAGAAGACAAGAATCGCATAGCGTCGTTCCCAGGCCGGCCGCGGCACGGCTTCCGGAGCACACAGCCCGGGCAGGCTCCGGACCACTCCTGTCCGGTCCCCGCCCCTTCGCTCCACGGACGAGCCTTCTGGGGCGTTTCCCGCCCCAGCGAAGGTTCTCGCCGTTTCCCGGTTTTGCATCAGGGCCCGCCCCATTTCGGAGTCGCACGACTCTCGGACCCCTAAAACATACTCGGAGATTGTTTCCCCGGCAATAACGGACTGGTAGTTCATTCGGGGAGCGAAGCCGGAAGTCTCCACGGGAGTTCGATCCTGCCGTGACGCAGCATCTCGACGATTTGCTCGGGCGGCTGGGGCCGGCTGAGGAGGAATCCTTGCGCGCGTCGACACCCGAGTTCCAGCAGCTTCATCGCCGCCGCCACGGACTCGAGCCCTTCGGCCACGACGTCCAGCCCGAACGCGGAGGCCAGCCCCATGATCGATTCGACGATGACGCGGTCGCTCTCGCTGCGCTGCAGATTGAGCACGAACGCCTTGTCGATCTTGAGTGTGTGGACCGGCAGAGACTTCAGGTGGGCGAGCGAGCTGTAGCCGGTGCCGAAGTCGTCGATCGCGCAGCACACACCCAGACGCTCGAGCCGGCGCAGTGTCTTGCGGGAGCGCTCCAGATCGCTGACGACCACGTACTCGGTGATCTCCAGACACAGGCACGAGCTGCCCAGGCCGAACTCCTCCAGCGTGCTCTCCACCGTCTCCACGAAGTCCAGGCTCACCAGCTGCACCGGCGAGACGTTCACGCTCATCTGCAGGTTCAACCCCGGAATCCGGCGCCGCCACTCGGCCAGCTGCCCGCACGCCGTCCGCAGCACCCAGCGCCCGAGTTCGCCCGCAAGGTTCGTCGACTCGGCCACCTCGATGAACTCGGCCGGCTGCAGCTTGCCCAGCACCGGGTGATTCCACCGCACCAGGGCCTCGACACCGAGAATGCTGCCGTCGCGCAGGTCGAATTCGGGTTGATATTCGAGGGTGAGGTGCTCGTCGTCGATCGACGTCCGCAGGCTCAGCTCGATGAGGTTGCGGCGTTCGCTCGCGCCCCGCATGTCGTCGGTGTACGCGACGACGCTGTTGCCGCCCTTGCTCTTGGCCATCAGCATCGCCTCGTCGACGCGCCCGAGCAACGCCACCGGAGTGATCCGTCCGGGCTCGCCTACGGCAACACCGAGGCTGCCGCCGCGACCGACGACCTGGCTGCCCAGCTGCACCGACATCCCGACCGCCCACCGCAGTGCCTCGGCGCGTTCCCGCGCCACCTCGAGCGACACCGCCCCGTCGAGCACGATGACGAACTCGTCACCGCCGAGGCGCGCCACCATGTCCTTCGGATCACACACCCGCGACAGCCGCTGCGCGGTGCGGCACAGGAACACGTCGACGGCCGCGTGACCGAGGAAGTCGTTGAGCGGCTTGAGGCGGTCCAGATCGAGGAACAGGACGGCGACCGGTCCCGGCTGCCCCCGCTTCAACCGCTCCTCGAGGTGTTCGAGGAGAGCCCGCCGGCTCGCCAGGCCGGTGAGGTCGTCGTGATAGGCGGCGTCGCGCAGGTCCTGTTCCGCGCGGACCCGGGCCTGCACCTGGGCCAGCAACGCCGCGATCATCATCAAGGTATTGATCTCGTCCTCGCTCCAGTCACGATCACCGGCCTTGATGAAGCCCAGGGTGCCGGTGGTGACGCTGCCGGAGATCAGCGGCACCGCCGCGACCGAGACCTCGGGCACTCCCGAACCCGCACGCACCCGGTCCGCGTATTCGGCACCCGACTGCGCCGGACGGCTGACCGCCGGTTCCTTCATGGTCTCGGTCATGGCGAAGATCGGGTCGGCGTCGCGGAAGTGCACCACGCCCAGAGGATCCGGGCTCGGCACGAACTCCCGCGGCGGCCACTCGGCGACGAGCACCGTCGCGTGGATGTCATGGTCGTTGTAGCGAAGGAAGCAGGTGTCGACCTCGAAGTGCTCGACGAGGTCCTGGAGCACCCTTTCGATCACCGAGTGATGAGACGCGGCGTCCGCCGGCATGAGGCGGGAAGCGACCCGGGTGACAATGTTCTCGAAGCTCTTCTCCGCCATCCCAAACCCCTTGTGAGCAGCACATCCGACGCGACCGTGGCCGCATCAGGGATGTCTTCGAACCCTATCCGAGCGGCGCGCACTGCGAACCCGTTCCGGCTTCGCCCGCGCCACCCGGAGCAGGAGGGCGAAGCGTCGTCCGATCGGTCTGTCGAACACGTCGTCGAACGTCGACTGCAGCTTTCCGAGAGCGCCGAACCGGGCCTCCGAGAGCCGGGTGAGGTCGGTGTCGTCCTCGGCGTAGAGGAACACCGGTGACGCCGGCTGAACCGCCAGGCCCATGCCGTGGGCGCATATCCACACGCTCTCGGCCGCCATTCCCGCTCGGACGTAGTCGGCCGGCCGCGGTCCCGACGCGAAGACCGCTACGAGTGCCGAGCTGCTCCGCACCCGCGTTCCGGTCAGACGCCCCAGACCGTGCCCGAGGTCCCACTCCCCGAGTTGATCGAGCACATCGTTTCGCACCGTCAGGTCGAGCATCGTGCGCTCCGCGTCGTCCATCCCGAGTGCTCCGACGTCGATGCCACTGTCGATGGCCTCGGAGTGCGGCCACCGCAGTTCCGCGAGCATCTCCCGGCGCAGGACGGGTGTCAGGTAGCGGATCCTGTCCGATTCCGCGAGCAGCTCCGCGGTCTCGGCCAGGCGATCGACGTCCGTGACGACCCGGATCCGGCCGCCCTCCCGCGCGGCCGCCTCGTACAGGGCAGCCGTCTCGGCATCGGACAGTGGCGTTCCGTCACCGGGTTGCCGATTGGTGCCGCGCGAGAGCATGGCCTCGTACTGGGCGGCCAGCACCGGGTCGGTGTCGTCGGAGAACCGCATCGTCGCGATCACCTCGCGCGGCGGCTCGCCGCGGTCCCGCGCGAGCACTCGGACCGGGCCGAGTATCCGGTGGGCCGCCGCGGCGATGCGCGCGTTCTGCAGGGCTGCGCCGAGCGCCACGTAGCTGCCCCGACAGTGGATGTCGATCGCGGTCGGCACGAAATCGTCCGCGATGTCGATCTCCAGCATCCCGCCGCCGGCCGTGATGGACCAGGGTTGGCTGTTACCTCCCGAGGGGGCTCTGTTCGCGGCATGCAGTACCCGGTCGATCGGATCGTCCGATTCCGCGGGCAGGGGGGCTTCCGCGACGGCCCGGTTCCCCGGATCCGCAGGTGGGGTCAGGGCGTCGAGGCAGGCCTCGACGTCCACGCGGCCTCGCCCCGAGTTCAGCGGCTGGCCGAGGCCCAGCCGGCGCACGACCGCGGCGACCGTCGCGCCGCCGAGCATCACCTCGCTCCCCAGTTGAGGCCAGGTGACCAGCGTCCGCTCCACCTCCAGGAGGGAGGCGGCCATCCGGGTCGAGATCCGCTCCGGTCCCAGCAGGCGCAGAGCGTACGGAATCTTCTCCCGACCCGACAGGGCGGCGAGCCGCTGCGGGTCGATCTCTCCCAGCAATCCGTGAAACGGGGGTCCCGGCCGCAGATCGAAGCGCTCGACGTCGATCAGCCCCCGGTCACTCGTCTCCATCACCACCGGGATTGCTCGCCGGGCCGCTTCCGCGCGCAACACGACCTTGACGTCCAGGGAGTCGCACTCGTCCACGACGACGTCGAGTCCGTCCAGGAACTCGCTCATCGTTTCCGGTCCGACCCCGTCGGGCCACACCGACAGGGACAGGTACGGATCCAGCTCCGAGAGTCGTCGCGCGGCCACGACCGCCTTGTTCGTGCCCAGATCGACGAGGGAGGCCGGCACCCGGTTGAGATTCGACAGCTCGATCGGGTCGAAGTCGGCGAGCCGCAGTTCCCCGCCCACCCCGTCGAGCACCAGCGCCTGCGCAACCGAGAAGCCGACGCTCAATCCGACGATCCCCACCGTCACCCCGCGCAGCCGGTCCTGTTCGGCCGACGTCACCTTGTTCCGGTTGCGGTCCAGCCGTAGCCGCCGGAACGAGTGCGGGCCGAGCACGCGGACGACGGTCCGGCGCCAGGGGTAGTGGACCCACCGTGCCGGTTCGTCGAGCAATTCGCTCCCCGGCGGTGGGAGCACTTCGCGCAGTCCTCTCACCTGATCGGCGAGACGGTCGACGACCACGAGGCCGGGTTCGGAACGAACGCGCCGGAATTCCTCCATATCCTCCGGCCGGTCTTCCACAAACACGGAAGCCGTCCATCCCGCCTCGCCGTCGGACATCACGCCGGCTCCCCGTCGAAAGGATATCCACCCACTTCTCGTCGGAGTTCGTCGCCGAGCGGATCGGCGCACAGACGGTCCCACCACATGAGCCGGGTCCGATAGCGGGCGTCCGGGTACGGGGTGGCCGGCATGCTCTCGTCCACCACTCCCCCGCAGGTCTTCCACAGATCCAGAAGGTTGTCGGCGGCCGTGGCCATCATGTATCGGGATTGGAGCAGGTCCATGAACTTCGCGCCCATCCGGGCTATCGCAAGGGTGAGCTCCCGACGCTGGGGCACATCCTCGGACACCCATGCGGCCTTCGCCTCGATCAGACCGAACGGGATTCGGCTCTCGATCATGCTGCGGAGGTGATCGACGTGCTCGGGAGCACTCCACTCGGTCACGGCATGGGACTCGTCCGCACTGCGAAAAGGCCCCTGGGCTCGTACCCCACCCACGACGACCCCCCTTCGATCGAGCCCTGCGCAGAACATCGCCGTGTTCTCCCCGCTTCGCACCTTCTCGTACTCGAGTGCGCACTCGACGCCGAATCTGCGATAGGCACCCAATGCCCGGGCGAGATATTCGTTCCACAGATCCGGCGCCGCACTCGGTGCGGCAGCGACGAACGAATACCCGGAGGCAGGATCCCTGTAGGTCGAGACGCGCTCGCGCACCGAGTCCGATGCGACCCGCACTGCTCGATCCACTGTCGGCCTCCGACCTTGCGGGTGACCCCGATCGGAGTTACCCGGCGGACCACATCAGGCCCTCTCGCTCACCGCCGTCGTGATCGTCGACCTGGGACAGCACGGGGCATACATGTGGCTGTATAGGTCGAGTATGCAGTATTCGGGTGTTTCACACGGTCTTCAAGCCAAAGATATGTAAAGTTCCGTTACTCCCGACGGGCCGATGACAGCCACCTCCTCACGGTACGCCCGTTCGATCCGACCCTCCTTTTCGGCAATCTCGACCTGGTGCCACACGTCCTCGACGGGATCGGAGTGATCCCCGCCCGGAACGAAGCGGGCGAAGTATCCGGTGGGGATCCGCACCAGCGAGTCTCCGATCGTCAGGTCGGACAGGCCGTCGCAGCGATAGCCGACCACCGCGTTCCATCCGACCTCGGGGTGGCAGATGTAGACCACGACCACCTCGCCGATGCCGCGCGCGCGGATGCGATCCTCCGTAAAGGTCAGCAGTTCGGACCGCTGCCCGGTTGCCCCCGGCTCGAGTCCGGGCAGAACGAGTCCCCCCACATAGTGGTCGTGCAGCTTGGTGAGTTCGAAAGTCATTGCGCACCACCCTTTTCCGTGGTTCGGATCGCCACGTACATGTCGATGCGGTACGCGTGGGGATAGAACTCGAAGTCGCCGGTGAACGACCGGACGATCTCGCCCGCCTCCTCGGCCGCACGGATCTGGTTCCACAGGTCGATGAAGACGCCGGGAAACGTACCGGTCGAGGAGAACTTCGCGTAGGTCCCGGCGGGCAGGCAGGCCACGAGGTGGCCTTCGGTCACCTGATCCAACGACTCGCACTGATACCCGACCGTCTGGGTGTAGTAGGAGTCGATGTCGACCGCATGATCGGTGTAGGCGGAGGCCAGGGGCCCGCCGAGTTCCTGCTTCAGCACCGCCGACCAGGCCCGTTCGAGCGCCCGGTCGCGAACCTTGCCGAGGGCCCGGCGCGGGCTGCGCACGGGCAGGCCGGCGACGAGCGTCCGGTCACGCTGAACGATCTGAAACGACATCGGGCGACCTCCCCAGGATCTCACCGTACGCCTCGACACCCCGGCGTGCCCGACCCACGTGTGGGGTGTGAGTGATTCGAGTCTAGGGGTGTCTACCAATTGGCACCAAACAGCAGGCAAAACAATCTCGAAGATTGTTTCAGGGTTCCATTCATCCCCTCAGTATGATTATCTAATCGAGTCGGACCTGATGTTGCGAATATCTCGTCGGCACGGTTCCCACCGACTGCCCGAGGGGTGCCATCAATGAAGTGCCGCCTGTGCGAATCGGAACGGCTCCTCAGCGTGCTCGATCTCGGCGCCACACCGCCGTGCGAACGCTTCCTGGCCGCGGACGAGCTCGACCTGCCCGAGACCACCTATCCGCTGCACCTGCGGTTGTGCGAGGACTGCCTACTGCTGCAGATCCCGGCGCTGATCACACCCGAGGACACCTTCACCGAATACGCCTACTACTCGTCGTTCTCCGACTCCTGGGTCGACCACGCGCGGCAGTTCGTGGAAGCCGCCATCCGGGATCTACATCTCGGCGCGGGCTCGTCGATCGTGGAGGTCGCCAGCAACGACGGTTATCTGTTGCGGCACGCGGTCGCGGCCGGCATCCCGTGCCTGGGCATCGAACCGTCGGTGAATGTCGGTTCCGCGGCTCGTGCCATCGGGGTTCCCACCGTCACCGCTTTCCTCGACGAAAGCCTCGCCGAGGACATCCGCGGGGAGTACGGGCCCGCGGACCTGGTCGTGGCGAACAACGTCTACGCCCACATCCCGGACCTGCTCGGGTTCACCCGATCGTTGCGCACCCTCGTCGCCGACGACGGCTGGATCTCCATCGAGGTGCACCACGCACTGAACCTCGTGCGCGAAGCGCAGTTCGACACCGTCTACCACGAGCACTTCCAGTACTACACGGTGCTGTCCGCGATGCGGGCGCTCGCCACCGGCGGCCTGTCGGTCGTCGACGTGGAACTTCTCGGCACCCACGGCGGATCGATCCGGCTCTGGGCCCGGCCGGACGAGGTCGCGGATCCCCCCGGGTCACGGGTGGAAGCCGTGCTCGAGGAGGAACGCCGGGCGGGTCTGCACACGAGGGCGGGTTACCGCGAACTCGAGGCCCGCGCCCGTTCCGTCCGCCAAACCCTCCTGCGCTTCCTCCTCGACTGCCACGACCAGGGCCTGTCCGTCGTCGGTTACGGCGCGCCGGGCAAGGGCAACACCCTGCTCAACTACTGCGGCATCCGCCCCGACCTCATGGCGTACACCGTCGACCGGAATCCGTACAAGCACGGGCGTTACACGCCCGGCGCCCGGATCCCGATCCTGCCGCCGGAGCAGATCGACAAGGACCGGCCCGACGTGGTCGTCGCCCTGCCGTGGAACCTGGCGGCCGAACTGACGACGCAGCTGCAGTACATCGCCGCCTGGGGCGGCCGGCTCGTCTTCCCGCTGCCCACTCTGCACACCACCATCGGCCCCGCCGACTTCGTCAGGAGGATCACGGTATGAAAGTCGTTCTGTTCTGTGGCGGCTACGGCATGCGGATGCGCAGCGACCGCACCGACGAAATCCCCAAGCCCATGCAGATGGTGGGACCGCGGCCGCTGCTGTGGCACATCATGAAGTACTACGCGCACTTCGGCCACACCGAGTTCATCCTGTGTCTGGGCTACGGGGGCACCAAGATCAAAGAGTTCTTCCTCGACTACCACGAGGAGGCATCCAACGACTTCGTCATGCACCGCAACCGGGTCGAACTGCTCCATACGGATATCAGCGACTGGTCGATCACCTTCGTCGACACCGGCCTCGAATCCTCGATCGGCGAGCGGCTTCGACGCGTGCGGAACTATCTCGGAGGCGACCAGCACTTCCTGGCCAACTACGCGGACGTGCTCACCGACGCGCCACTCGATCGGATGATCGAGCGGTACCACGAGTCCGGCGCGACCGCCGCACTGCTGGTCGTACCCCCACAGTCCTCGTTCCACTGTGTGGATCTGGCCGAGAACGGCGAAATCAAGGAAATCGTGCCGGTCAGCCACTTCCCCATCTGGGAGAACGGCGGCTACTTCGTGCTGAATCGGGAGATCTTCGAGCTGTTGCCGCCAGGGGGTGACCTTGTCACCGACGTGTGCGGCACCCTTGCGGGCCGCGGCCGCCTGTTCGGATATCGGCACGACGGATTCTGGAAGCCGGCGGATACGTTCAAGGAACGTGCGGAGCTCGACGACAACTACGCGCGAGGGATCCGGCCGTGGATGCTGTGGGAACCGACTGCCGTGGCGGTGCAATCATGATCGAGCTCTGTGCCGGCGACGTCCGAGAGATCGCAGTGCTCGGTGCGCACTGCGACGACATCGCCATCGGTGTCGGCGGCACATTGCTGACGCTGTCGGCTCGGGTCTCGTCCCCGCTGCGCGTGCATGCGTTCGTACTTTCCGGTGAGGACTCGCGGCGCGAGATCGAAGAGCGGCACGCTCTGGCGGCGCTGTGTCCCGGTGCCGAGGTCGAGGTGAGGGTCCTCGACGTTCCCGACGGCCACGCCCCTGGATACTGGGAGCCCATCAAGAACGCACTCGAATCGTTCCGGCACACCTGCGAACCCGACGTGGTGTTCGCGCCGCATCGCGACGACGCGCATCAGGATCATCGAATACTGGCCGAGCTGGTGCCCACCGTCTTCCGTGACCACCTGGTCCTGGGGTACGAGATCCTCAAATGGGAAACGGATACGCCACGACCGACGATCTACCATCCGCTGACCCGCAGGATCGCCGAGGAGAAGGCACGGATCCTGCTCAAGCACTACCCGTCCCAGACCGACCACGACTGGTTCGACGAACAGGCATTCCTGGGTCTTTCCCGTCTCCGCGGCGTGCAATGCCGACGGCCGCACGCCGAGGCCTTCGTCGTGGAGAAGGCCACCGTCCACTTCGGAAAGGTATGACATGCGTGTCCTCGTCACCGGTCATCAGGGATACCTCGGGTCGATCATGGTGCCGGTCCTTCGCTCGTACGGTCACGAGGTGATCGGCCTGGATTCCGGTCTCTTCGCCGACTGCATTCTCGGGCCTGCTCCGCAGGATCCTCCCGCGATCCGGCTCGATCTACGGGACATCACCGCATCGCACCTGACGGGATTCGACGCCGTGATCCACCTCGCGGCCCTGTCCAACGATCCCCTCGGCGCGCTCGAACCGAGAATCACCTACGAGATCAATCACCAGGCCTCCGTGCGGCTCGCTCGATGCGCCAAGGCGGCTGGTGTGCGTCGCTTCCTCTACGCATCCACCTGCTCTGTCTACGGCGCCGCCGGGGAAGAGGCCGTCGACGAGAGTGCACCGCTGCGCCCGCTCACGCCGTACGCGGAGAGCAAGGTGCGCGTCGAGGACGACGTGGCTGCGATCGCCGACCCCGGCTTCTCGCCGGTGTTTCTCCGCAACGCCACCGCATTCGGGTTCTCCCCCCGACTGCGAGCGGACATTGTCCTGAACAACCTGGTGGGGTATGCCGTTCTCACCGGCGAGGTGCGTGTGCTGTCGGACGGAACCCCCTGGCGACCGTTGGTGCACGCTCGGGACATCGCGGAAGCGTTCGCGCGCTGCCTCGTGGCGCCGGTGGACGCCATCCACTGCCACGCATTCAATATCGGCACCGAAACCAACAACCTGACGGTGGCCGACATCGCCGGTGCCGTGGTGGACGTTGTCCCTGGCTCCGAACTCGTGATCACCGGGGAGAGCGGCCCCGACCCTCGCTCGTACCGGGTCGACTTCTCTGCTGCTCGGGATCGGCTCGGCTACGAGGCGAAATGGACAGTTCCCGAAGGCGCCGCGGAACTGTACGAGAAGTACACCGCCTTCAGCTTGAAAGCGGAGGACTTCCACGAGCGGTTCACCCGGCTCTCACACCTGAAGGAGCTACGGGAAACAGGAATCCTGGACGAATCGATGCGGTTTGTCAATGCAATCGCGTGAGCAACTCCCGCCAGCCTCCGGCCTTCGCGTCCCTCGCGGACACGGCCGTTACCGGCAGCGGCCAGTCGATCCCGAGATCCGCGTCGTCGTAGGCGACGCCGATGTCCTCCGCCGGGTCGTGCGGCCGATCGATCCGGTAGCAGACGTCCGCCGTCGCGGTCAGTGCCTGGAACCCGTGCAGGAATCCCGGCGGAACGTAGAGGTGGCGAAATTCTTCGTCGTCGAGCCGGAACGCCTGGCTTCGTCCGAACGTCGGCGAGTCGGGCCGGATGTCGATCAGGACGTCGTGCACCGCGCCGTTCGCACAGCGCACGAGTTTGGCTTCGCCACGGCCGGACCTACCGTGCATTCCCCGGACGACGCCGCGGACCGACCGGGATTGGGAGTCCTGCACGAACGCCGCGGCAGTTCCCGGCCTGCCGAGGTGGTCATCGAACGTCTCCGCGTCGAACGTGCGCGTGAACAGCCCCCGTTCGTCGCGGAAGGGCTGCGGAATCAGCACGATCACGTCGGCCAACTCGGCTTCCTCGATGCGCACGAGGAAATGTTCCCATGAGTGTGTGCCGAGCGTGCGGAATGCCCGATCTGGATCGAGTACTCGATCTCGGAAAGGTGCCGGCCGCCGATCACTTTCCCCCGGCCGACGACGTCATCGGCGACGACGAGGTCTCGCATCCCCTTGCCATGGATCTGTGTGCGACGTGCGGCCTCGCGCAACTCGCCGAGGACGACACGATCATCGAGGAGCCACGCGGCGTCGAACCGCAGGCCCTGAGAGAACAGGCCGTGTGTGCGGTACGGTGCGTCGCTCGATCCGAGCGGTTACGGGGCTCGACCGTACGGGAGTTCGGCAGTCCCCACGGAGGGACGTGGCTTCCGCTGCTCGTCGAGCGTGGCTTCACCGTGGCCGACGGTACCTGTGACGTCGTGCTCGACTGTTTCGGCCTGATGCACGAACCGGACCAGTTGAAGGCCGTGGTCGAGCGAGCCGCTGCCACAGCTCCGGAGGGTGTGCTGCTCGTCCAGTTCCATTCCCTGGCCACCATCGTCTGCCGGGGCCAGTGGAACGCGCTTCGTCATGGCCACTTCGCGTACTACTCGATGACGGCGCTGACCCGCCTCCTCGAGGACGTCGGCATGGGTCCGGTGGCGGCCTGGACGTTCGACCTCTACGGCGGCACGGTCCTCGTCGCGGCCATGCACGGGCAGGTCGAACCGGACGAATCGGTGCGGAGGGTCTTCGCCGACGAAACCGGTATGACCGATCCACGCACCGTAGGTTCACTGCAACGTGCTGCCGACGACCATGTGCGCTCACTGCGCACCTGGCTCGAGGACGAATACCGGTCCGGCAAACGCGTGTACGCATATGGCGCGGCGTCCCGTGCGGTGGCGTTGTTCAGCCTCGCGGCCGTCGACCGGAGGCTGGTGGCCGCGGTAGCCGACGCCTCACCGGCTAAACAAGGGCGCCGAATGCCCGGCACCGACGTGCCGATCATCTCGCCGGAGGAACTCGTTGCAGCTGAGCCGGACCGGGTGCTGCTGACACTTCCGGATCTGCTACCGGAAGTCGATCGGAGGTACCCCGCACTAGCCGGACGATGGAAGGTCGACGGTTCATGAGCTCGATCGGACAAGCCCCTCCCGCGATGCGCATGATCGCGCCCATGCCTCGGCTCCGGGCCGACGGCGCCAGATGGATCGCCGACGTGCGCCGGCTCGAATCCCTGGGGTTCGACACGGTAGCCGTCTCCCAGCACGTCAGCCACGGCTGGCAACTTGCTCCACTGGTCGCCATGGCATACGCCGCGGCCGGCACCACCCGGTTACGGGTCCTGTCCCTCGTGTTGCCGAACGATCTTCACCACCCGGCGTTGCTCGCCAAGGACATCTCGACGATCGACGTGCTCTCAGGCGGACGAGTCGAAGTCGGGATCGGCGCCGGCTGGCAGCCGGACGACTACGCGGCCCTCGGCCTCCGATTCGACACCACCGGCCGGCGGATCGCGAGGCTGGACGAAGCATTGACGGTGTTGCGGCGCTACTTCACGGCCGAGTTCGTCGATTTCGAGGGAGAACACTATCGAATCGGCCACATGGAAGCCCTTCCACGGTGCGTACAGCAACCGAATCCGCCGATTCTCGTCGGCGCCGGAGGGCCCCGGATGCTCGACCTCGCCGGACGTGCCGCCGACATCGTCGGGATACACCCGAGCATGCGCGCCAACACGATCGACGAAGCGGCGATCGCCGACCTCACGGCCGATCGCATCGAGGCCAAGATCCGGAGAGTCCGGGCCGCCGCCGACGCCGCGGGGCGGCCCTGTCCCGTCCTCCAGTTCAACTGCTACTACGTCCGCGTGACGGACGCGCCGCACGGTTCCGTGCCACGTTCGTCGTGGTCGGGGCACATCGAGGCGGCCGGCGACACGTTGAAGGGCTCGCCGGCGATACTTGTCGGCACAGCGTCGGAATGCGCGGCGCAACTGCTCGAGTGGCGAGACCGATACGGAATCACATACTGGCACTTGGGTCAGGACGTCGACAGCGCTGCTCGGATCATCGAAAAACTGGCTGTGCAGTCCGTTTCGGTCCGGACGGCTGCGCCGTGAGTACATCGGCTGCACCCGATACTCCGCTACGCCGGGGCCTTCGGCGATTCGCCATGCACCGAGGGCTCCCGCTGCGATCCCGGGCACGGACCCCCCATGGCTGACAGCAGTCTGTCCACGGGAATCCGCTGGAGTGGCATTTCCGTGATCGGTAGGGAGGTGTCCCGAGCCGGGTTCACGATCGTGCTTGCCCGGTTGATCGGTCCCGAGGCATTCGGCATCGTCGCGCAGGCATTGGTCTATATCGGCATCGTCGCACTCCTGCTGGACCAGGGCTTTTCCAGCGCACTGATCCAGCGCGAACGCATCGAACCCGACATGCCCGGTGCGGTCGTTACGGTCAATCTGGCCGTCGGGGGGGCGCTCACCGCCCTGACCTGCGCCGTCGCCTCGACATGGGCCTCCTTCATGCACTCCCCCGAGCTCACCCTCGTGCTCGTGGCGCTTTCGCCCAGCTTGCTCATCCGAGCCGCCTCGATCACTCCGCGGGCGCTGCTCCAGCGCGACATGCGGTTCCGCGAGATCGGCCTCGCCGACATCACGGCCGCAATGGTCGGCGGGTTGGCCGGGTTGGGTGTCGCGCTGGCAGGGGGCAGTTATTGGGGACTGGTGGCACAGATTGTCACCACCGACTCGGTGCTGCTGCTGATGCTGCTGGCAGCGGGAGCCGGACGGTCGCCGAATCTGCGTCTGAGGCACCTGCGCGACATCGCCGCCTTTTCGTGGCGGGCGTTCACCGCCGGACTGCTGATCAACTCGGTGTCCCGGAATATCGACAACCTGTTGGTAGGACGGTTTCAGGGCCCTCAAGCTCTGGCCTTCTACGGCTTGGCGTATCGGCTGCTGCTCTTGCCGGTTCAGCTGGCATGCACCACCGTCGGCGCGGTGTTGTTTCCCGCGTTCGCCCGACTGGCGCACGACCTCGATGCGCTTCGTAGGGAACTGGCGCGTGCAACGCGCGCCAATGCCGTCCTCGCGCTGCCCGTCATGGCCACGGCCGCCGTAGCAGCGCCCCAATTCATGGCCCTGCTGTTCGGCTCCCAATGGGAACCTGCAATCCCCATCATTCAGGTACTCGCCATGGCAGGCGCCATACAGGCGATCTACCAGCCGTCGACAGCTCCCCTGATGCTCGGGCTCGGGCACGCAGGGCTTAACCTGCGCTATGCGTGGCTCACCACCGTCGTGTCCACCACAGGCATCGTCGCCGGCCTGCCGTTCGGTCCGTTCGGCGTGGCAGTCGGCTACAGTCTTGCGACCGGACTGCTCGTCCCCGTCGAGTGGCTCATCCGGCGGCGACTCCTCGGCGTAACTCTGCGCAGCCAGGTCGCCTTGTTGCTGCCGGGTCTCCACGTGGCGATCTGGGCGGCGGCGACCTACCTTCTGGTTGCCGTCCTCGTGCCGGATCGCACTGTGGTCGTGCTCGTACTCGGAATGCCGGGAGCGGCCGTTGCGGGTGCAACCGTTCTGCGACTCGCACATCCAACACTCTTCGCCGAACTTCGGCACATGGCCGACCGGGTACTCGGCCGCGGGGGCGGTCCGCCCGTTTCCTCCGAGGGTCGCACCGACGTCGCGCGCTAATCGACAGCGGCCTCGACCACGGGCTGCATCCGACGCTCCCACGAAACCGCGTCGATGAACTGCTGTCGCCGGCCTTCCGGTGCGCTCCCCATGTCGAGGACCCGCTTCACGCCACTCGCCCATTCCTCGCGCCGGCAGATACACACCCGCTCGTCGTCGACTCCGTGAATGGGGGGCAGATCAACCGACAGCACGGGGAGCCCGGCAGCGAGATACTCGTAGAGTTTGAGGGGCGACATCGCGCGGATACAGGCCTGATCGCGGTGCGGAATCAATCCGACGTCGCAGGCTTGCACCAATGCTGCGAGTTCATGCTGCCCGACTGGGTCGAACACATGCACGCGGTCGAGCGAACGCAGCCACTCGACGGTCCGCGCATCTCCTGGATAGCCGATCATGACCAGCGAACCCACCATGCTCGCCGTGGTCTCGACCAGATCCGCTTCGAGACGGTCGTCGATCGTGCCGGTGTAGACGGCGCGAGGTCGCGGCAGCGCCGCGATCCGATCGGGTTCAGGACGCCGCGGACGCCACACGTCGGCGATCACCCCGTTGGGCACGACTGTGGTGCGCGGCGAAATACGCTCTGCGAGTTCCTCGGACACCGCGAATATCGCGGCTCCGCGTTCCTCGATGCGCCGGTAGGCTTCGCGGTAGAGATCCCACCATCGAACCACCCCCTCCCCTGTCGCCCAATCGTCCTGGCCGAAATACACGACTTTGCTGATCCACGGAGAATCACAGAATGCCGCCACGAAGGGGTTGTAGGTGACCAGGGCCGCCGACCTCGGACGCGGTTTCCGTTCGCCGCGAGTCCGAGCCAGCGCGCGCCCGAGCACTGCGCCGTAGCGGCGATAGGACCGTTCCACCCTGCCGAGATCGGTGGGATCGCCCGTCCGCAATCGGTGAGGCCGGACGCGGACCGCTTTTCGCCCGGCGACTGTGATGTCCTCGACGAGCCGGACAGGCCGACGGCGCGCCGCGGATACGACGTAGGAACGCCACGGATCGGCCACGATCAGTCCGCCGACCCGATCGTCGTGGGCAAGGGCAAGCAGCGTTTGGTCGGGCGGTCGGCAGAATTCACGACCGACTGCATCGTCGAACATCTCGTACGAGAACCCGAACACCACGTCAGGCCGGGGAGACGCCGAAGGGCTTCGCTCCATACCTCCAGATCCTAGGTCGATCGGTGCAGGGAAGGTCGCCGATCGGGATCCGCGATATCGAGGTCCTCGCGTGCCGGTCAGGCCCGACCGTAAGGCAGGATTCCGTCCGTATCGATTTCGACGCCGACCGCACGATCCGACAGAGCTGCGTCCCATACACTGGCCGGTAGTCACGGCACCCTCGGCTCGAAACGGAGAACGCGTGGGTGAGGCTTCGAAACAACTGGCCTTCCATCCGTGTGGTGGTGGCGTCGATATGCATGCTGGTGATCGCAGCACTGGTTACCGGGTTGCCGGTCTACGTCCGGCCACAGACTGATTCGCTGCGCCCTGCCGACGCGATCTTCGTCCTCGGCGGTGAGGACTGGCGCCGCCACTCGCTCGGCATCGAGCTCGGCATGGCAGGCTGGGCGCCGAAGGTGGTTCTCTCCCATCCCGACGGGCCGGGTGACAACTGGGCCTCGGAGAACTGCGGGAAGGCGTATCCCGGATTCGAAGTGGACTGTTTCCTCCCCGATCCATCGACGACCCGGGGCGAAGCGCGAGAAGTGCGCCGCCGGGCCGAGCAGTACGGTTGGAACCGGGTGATCGTCGTGACGTACACACCGCACATCTCCCGAGCTCGATTCGTCCTGCAGCGGTGCTTCGACGGCGAATTGATCATGGTGGCAAGCCCAGCGGAGCTCTCGCTGTGGGGATGGGCGTCCGAGTACCTATACCAGACCGCGGGCTATCTGAAGGCCGAACTGGAGCCGGGATGTTGAAAGGCGGACGATGCGAGGCAATCGTGCAGTACTGCTCCAGGGCGCACGCATCTGGGCGTTTCCGCTGTGGTGGATCTCCGCCCACTGGGACTCGACGGATGCGATCACGGAGGACGTCGACTGGTGGAGCGAGTGCATCGGGGACGCGGATCTGGCGTCCCTCGACAGGTACTCGAGATTCGCCTATCTGGCCGGGGCGCTCACCGAGTTTCGTACGCTCGTGCACTACCGTCTCCGTTCCGCCCCGCCGGTCCTACGGATGCTGCTTCGCGCGCTGTACCGACCCGCCGCCACGCTGACTCTCGAAGCGGACCGAATCGGTCCCGGTCTCTTCATTCAGCACGGCGTCGGCACGATCGTCACGGCCGAATCCATCGGGCGTCATTGCTGGATCAACCAGCAGGTCACCATCGGTCACGACGCGCGGGGAAGGCCGACCCTCGGTGACGGGGTCCGCGTCGGCGCCGGCGCGATCGTGATCGGTCCGATCACCCTGCACGACGGGTCGACCGTCGGCGCGAACGCGACGGTGATCCGTGATGTGCCTGCAGGGACGACCGTAGTCGCCCCGTTGGCCACCGAACTCAGGGGCCCGCGAGTGACCGGCGACGAACCAGGCTAGGTACCCACAGCAGATCCGGGAGAACTTGCGCCAGGCAAATGCCCAGTACAGACGCGCACACCACGCCCACTGCTCCGAACGGTCCCGCCAACGCGAACCCTAGCCCGAGACTGAGTGCGGCCATGACGACCGTCCACAGCGCTTGCCACCGCGCCTCGCCGGGACCGACCAGCAGCACGTTCGCCGGGAGATGTGCGGTTTGTGCGACCATCAGCACACCGAATCCGAGCGCGAGCAATGCAGACACGTCGATCTGACCGCCCGAAAGCACGGACGCGGCCCATGGGCCGAGCAGCGCGATTCCGCTGGCCCCGATCGATGCGCACAGGACGAGTACAGCCGTGAGCCGCCACCACATCCGGATCGTCTCGTCAGGGGCGGACCGTCGTTGCACGAACACCGGCCAATAAGCCAATCCCACCGTCGAGAGAACCGACCAGACCACACCGTAGATCTGGGCCATCACGGCGTACTCGGACAGTTCAGTGGGTGTCGACAGATGCGCCAGGAGAACCCGTCCGGACTGGAGCCCGATGGGCAGCCCCACGCCGACGACGAACAGCCATCCGCTGCCCGCCAGCAGCCTGGCGCCGGTCGTCGGTGCGGACGTCCGTGCAAACGCCGACCATCCGAGCCCGCTCAGTCGCAAAGCCAAGACCGTACCGAGAATCTGTCCGCCGAGCAGACCACCGAGCGCCGATACTGCGTACCAGATCTCGTTCACCCCGGTCACGTACAGCACGAGGGTGATGACCAGCGCGACAGCCGGACAGCTCATCTGCACCAGCGTCGCCTCAGGGATCCGTCCGATCCCGATGAGGATCCGGAAACCGAGGCCGGCAGGAATCGTGAGCGCGAAGACACACGCGGCAAGAGTGATCGCCCACCGGTCCGCGGGACCACTGGACATGCCGACGAGCACGGTCCAGCCGTCGAATGCCATGACGACCAAGGCCCCGGACACGACTGCGGCGGCGACCACGAACAGGACGCGATAGGCACGTCGGATGACATCGGCCGCACTCGAATCCCCCTCATGCTGATGGAGCGTCGCACTGGCGCTCAGCACCGTCGCGCCGATCCCGAAGTCGACGAATGGCACGAGAAGAGTGATCGTTGCGATCAAGGACACCAGCCCGAAGACCGCCGCTCCCGTCTCGTGCGCGATGACGGCCGTGTTGGCGAGTCCCAGGACAGCAACCACCGGAGTACCGAGAATGCGGTACAGCGTGCCCCGGAACAATGCTCGACGCTCCTCCGGCGTGAGCTGATCGTGCTCCGCTGCCATCAACGGACCGATGCATGTGCTGTGCGCACAAGTATCCGCGCGGCGCCGAGAACTGCGTAGACGACCGCGAACGGACCCGGCCTGCCATGACGTATCGCCGACCACATCGAGCGCCGCACACCTGCCAGCGACCGCGCGGACACCGCCGCGCTCACCGGGCTCGTGCAGAGGTAATCACCACGAACGCGCGGCGATTCCTCACCGAGATACTGCAGTCCCCAGGCAATGTACTCATCGGCTCGGTCCGACGAGCTGTGGGACAGGGACGAATTCCCCACGTGGTAGGTACTCAACACGTCCGGATGGTGGACGAGGCAGACATCAGGGACGGCACGTCGGATCCGGAGCAGCCAGCTCGCCTCCTCGTGCGGCGCGTCCGCGTCGGTATCCCATGGGACGGTGCCCACGAGGTCCACGGGGAAGCACAGTGTCGAGGTCTGCAAAGTCGCGCCACCGACCGTGAATCCGGTGAACCGGAACAGATACTCTGCGACGGATTGCCCCGATCCGATAAGTCGCCGCGGCCAGACTCGCCGCCGGGTCCCCGGCCCGACGACCGCCATACGCGACGATGCGATCCAGGGCTTTCCGAAGGCCGCCTCATGCTCGACGGCCGCCAACTGTCGTTCGAGCTTGACCCGGCGCCACTCGTCGTCGTCGTCGAGCAGAGCGATCACGCTCCCGTGCGCGGCATCGATTCCCAGTTGCCGACATCTGGCGGGTCCGACCCGACCTTCGCTGCGCAGCACCACGATGCGGTCGTCCGACGGCAGGGACATGGCCAGATCGGTGTCCGCGACCACGATGACCTCGGCGACCGGATACGTCTGCTCGAGAGCGGATTGCACAGCGCCGTACAGGGAAGGCCGACCGAGCGTGGGGATCACGACGCTCACACTCGGTCTCATGACGAGTCCCGTACAGCAACCATCGGCCGGCGGACGCGTACCGCGCAGAAGAAGAGCGTGATGCAGGCAAACTCCGGGATCATGTTGTACGTCCATGGCGCGTAGAGCAGGTCCCAGATGCCTTGCAGTGCGAGGGTCACCACGAGCGGACTCCAGCGGCCGAAAGATGTGCTGTTCCAGACCACGCCGACGCAGGCGACGAGGAGCCACAGCGGCAGAAGCACCGCCAGAATGCCGCCCTCGACCCAGGAACCCAGCAGGATCGAATGGGTTGCGGAGTAATCACTCGGCGGCAGCCGCCAGTAGAGTTCGAACGGGAAAGTGGGATCGAATCCCATCCGGATCGCCAGGTGCTGGGCCCGGGCATACACGTCCGGAGTCAGGTTGAAGGCACTTCCCCAACCGAGGAACGGACGCTCGAGGATCGCTGTGATGTTCAGCGGGGGCTCGGTGCGGCCGGCCAGCAGCAACGGCAGATTCGTGGCATCCTGCTCCAGCGTCTTCTGCTGCAGCGCGGCCCCGAACAGTCCTGCCCGCGCAGCGATCGGCATCACCTGCGCGAAGACCAACCCGAACACCGCGACCCCCAGGAACTGCCAGCCTCGTCCGATCCGGGAGCCCAGCATGTGCCGGGTGAAGACGATGGCGCCGGCGAGGAGACACACGAGGGCATGCGAGCGGAAGTTCAGTCCCAGGCTCGCCAGCCCAAGCGCCACGAGCACCGCCGACTGCAACAGCGGCTGAATCCGCGCCGTCGTCATTCCGAAGAGGACGAGAATCGTCACCGCGTGAGCGATTCCGTACTTCCAAAGGTCAGGAATGCTCCCGGTTCGCGTCAGTTCGATTCCCTGGGTCAGGAAGAAGGCCATAGTGCCGGTGGCGATTCCGGCGAGGACTGTGGCGGTCGCGTCCACCGCACGGACTGTGAGCACGGTCAGGCCCACGAGGTAGAGCAGGAATGCAGGAAATGCGATTGCGTTGGGCCATAGCACGGTGACCCCGTTCACCGCGCACGACGCGACAAAGGAGAGTGATCCCGCCACCGCGAGTACGGCCGGCAACAGGTCGATCCCCCGGTGCATCATGAGCAGGAATCCGGGTGCCAGCAGCAGACAGACCACCGACAACCCGGTGACGGTGAAATTCGCCAATTGAACACCCGATGTGGCGCCGATAGCGAACAGGGCCACTCGGGCCAGCACCTGACGGTGTGCACGCTGGCGTTCGGCCACGGTAGGGACGGATGCACACCCGAGATCTGTCACGAAATGCCCCTCGGTCGGAGCCGAACACGGCGTATCCTCTCGAAGTGTAGTGCGTTGTCCTGCGGAGGTGCGCGTGTCCGCTGCACAGTCCAAGCGGTCGCTGCAATCCCTGCGTGGCCGCCCCTACGACAAGGGTCGCGGCTTCGCCGCCCAAGCCCTGTGGGTTGCGGTCTCGACGCTGATCTTCACCCAGGTATGGTGTCCGGCGCGCCTGCGGTGCACGATCCTGCGGTGCTTCGGGGCCCGCATCGGCACCGGGGTGCTGATCAAGCACCGGGTCAAAGTTCAATGGCCGTGGAAGCTGGTGGTCGGGAACGATTCGTGGATCGGAACAGATGCCGATCTCTACAACATCGACGAAATCGTGATCGGTTCGGATGTCTGCGTTTCGCAGTACACCTACCTCTGCACGGGGAGTCACGACAGGCGGTCGAAGACCTTCGAGTTCGACAACGGCCCGATCGTCATCGAGGACGGCGTCTGGCTCTGCGCCGGTTCCACCGTCTTGCGGGGCGTGACCATCGGCGCGAATTCGGTCGTGGGAGCGAGAGCACTGGTGACCGCCGACGTTCCTCCCGATTCACTCGTCCGGGCTCCGCGATCGATCGTCACACCGGGTTGACTCCGTGCGCATCCTGCAAGTGGTCACGCTGCTCGACCCCGACGGCGCGTACGGGGGACCCGCCCGGGTCGCGCTCAATCAGAGTATGGAGCTGATCCGCCGGGGCCACGAGGTGACGCTCGGCGCCGGCGCCCGGGGGTTCCCGGTCGTACCGACCCGCTTGAACGACGTACCGGTCAAGCTGTTCACCGTCCGAACCGTAGTTCCCAGGACGGGGTTCGCCGGTGTCGGTGCGCCCGGATTGCAGCGATGGTTCCACCGCAACCGAACTCGGTTCGACATCGTCCACATCCATTTCGGCCGCGACCTCGTCGTGCTCCCGCTTGCGGTGAGCGCGCGGCACCACGGGATCCTGTACGTGCTCCAGCCCCACGGCATGGTCACTCCGTCCGATCATCCGCTCGCCGGCCCACTCGACGCACTGTGGACGAGGAAGGTGCTGCGCGACGCCGGAGCCGTGTTCCACCTCACCGCGCTGGAGAAGGACCAGCTCGCCACCGTCGCACGGACGTCATTGCCTTTCGTGCAGCTCGGCAACGGCGTGCCGTGCTACCCACCCGGCCGGCCGAGCGCGGAACCTCCCGAGGTGCTCTTCGTCGCACGCATGCACCCGCGCAAACGCCCGACGGCTTTCGTGGAAATGGCCGAAGTTCTGCTCTCCGCCGGGATGGACGCCCGGTTCACCCTGGTGGGACCGGACGAGGGCGAGGGCCCGGCGCTGCGCGCCATGCTCGCAGCCGAAGCAGACCCGCGGATTTCCTGGGAGGGAGCGCTCGACCCGGACGACGTGCCCCGGCGAATGGCGGCAGCGACCGTGTACGTGCTCCCCTCAGTGCGTGAGCCCTACCCGATGTCGGTGCTCGAAGCCATGTCCGTGGGTGTTCCCGTCGTGGTGACCCGCGACTGTGGGCTCGCCCCGACGATCGAACGAACAGGCAGCGGAATCGTCACGGAGCCGACAGTGCCCGCTCTGGTCACCGCGGTCGAGTCGCTGCTTGCCGACCGGTCTCTCGCGCGTGCCATGGGGGAACGAGGACGCCGTGCTGTGCGCACCGACCTGGGGATGCACGCGGTCGGTGACCGACTGCTCGATACCTACACGGACGTGGCCGGGAGTGAACGATGAAGCGACTCACCATTGCTCCACGGACGCTCGTGGCCGTCCTCGCGGCCAACGTCTTGGTCAGCGCCCTCGTAGCCACTTCGGTCTTCGCGATGACACGTACCAGCGAGGCAGATGCGTCCCCACTCGCCATCGCGGTGGTGGGCGACGAATGGTCGGCCGGATTCCGCAACCGAACGGTGTGGCCGACGCTCATGGCCGAACGAACGGGATGGTCCGTCGCCAATTTCGCCCTGCCCGACTCCGGCTTCGTCGCCGATGGTCAGGGCGGCCACGCGTTCACCTATCAGGTCGACCGCGCGGATGCTGTCGATCCACGGGTCGTCCTGATCGTCGGGGGGCTCGGCGACACCGGACTGCCGGACACGGAGGCGATCGTGGTGGGCGCGACCGATGCGATCAACAAGATCATCGTCGGTGGCCGGCGCCCCCTCTTGGTCGGGCCCACGTGGTTCGAGACGCCGGTTCCGGCATCCGTCGTCCGGGTGTCCGACGTTCTCCGCAGCACCGCAGACGAGATGGGGGTGCCGTACCTGGATGCACTCGATCCCCCGTTGCTGACGAGGGATCAGATGTGGCCGGACCTGAGCGGGCCGACGGACGCCGGACAATCGGCGCTCGCCGACATGATCGCGGCGTGGGTCCGCACGCAGGTCATCCGATGAACCGCACCCGACTGTTGGGTACGGCCGCGATGATGCCGGCCGTGGCGATCGCGGGCGGCGCGGTGTTCGTGTTCTATCGCCGACGGCGTGCTCGACGAGATCATCCTTCACCGCCGGCAGCCCCCCGCCGCCGGGCCCTCGAGATTCGAAGTACGGATTCGGAATCTCGCCGCGCAGATTTCCGGTACTCGCCGGGCCGGAGCCAGGGAGGGAAGGGCGCCACATCTCGACGCGCTCGGTGGGATCTGGCCGCAATGGTGTCGGCCCTGGCAATCGCGATCGGCCTGGTGTTCGTCTCCGGACCGATGTACACCGCAGATGCACCATCCACACGCCCGTCCCCGGAGATCAATCGCCTGAACGTTGCCGGCGACAGCCGGCCTTCCGCACTGTTCATCGGCGATTCGTACACCGGCGGGACCGGTCTTGCGGAAATGTCCTACGCCTGCACGACGGCAGTCCGGATGGGGTGGCTGTGCAACCTCGCGGCCGTGCCGGGAACGGGCTACATCAGCGGCGGGCCGGCCAACAGGTTCGTGGTCGACGAGTACATCGGTCGGTCGACGTCGTTCGCCGAACGCATCCCGCGCCTGGCCACCGTCTATGCACCCGACGTCGTGGTGCTCGACGGCGGACGAAACGATCTCTTTCCACCCACCGAGGACGTCTTCCGGGCAATGGTCGCGACCGTCGAAGACGTACGGCGCACCTGGCCCGCGGCCACGGTCGTCTTCGTCAGGCCCCGCCTCCTCGCCGACCCATCCGATGATCTGGGATTCGACGACGAATTCATGGCGCGCCTGGCGGCAGAACCCGCCGCCGAGGGTGTCCTGTTCGTCGATCCCATCGCGCCGTTGAGCGGGACGGACACCTCCGCGCTGCTGGCTGCGGATCGAAAGCACCCCAATCCCCTCGGTGTGCAAGCCATCGGTGCGGCGCTGACCGATTCGCTCGAAGCTCTCGGACCGGGCGTCCGATCATGAACGACACGGTTTCCGAGTACGGTCGCGTACTGCGTGAGCGGTGGCGCTGGATCGTATGGGGAGTTCTGCTGACGCTGGCTGCAACGACGCTGTTCCTGCTGCTGCGTCCGCCGCTGTACCGGTCCGAGGCCGCCGTGTTCGTCCGCACGCCCGGTGATGTCAGCCGCGTTCTCGACGGGGGCGACTCCTACGCGCAGGGCCGCGCCCGAACCTATGCCGCACTGGCGAACAGCCGCGACGTGGCAGCTCGGGTGATCGCCGATCTCGGTCTCGGCCTCACGCCCGAGGTGCTGTCCGCGCGAGTGGAGGCCGTCAATCCACCGGGCACGGCACTCATCGAGTTCGAGTTCCGTGCTCCTTCGGCCGAAGAGTCCGAACAGATGGCGACCGTCTTCCTCTCCGAACTCGCGGCCACAGTGCGCACTCTGGAGTCGGTTCCCGGATCGCTCGTCCCACGCGCCGAGTTGATCGTCGTCGATACCCCGGGGCCGACAGCTCGTGTCGTCGCCATGCGTGCCACGATCCCGGTCGTCTTGTCCGGCGCGGTGCTGATCGGGGCGCTCCTCGGCTCCGCGGGGGCCGTGCTGCGTTTCCTCTTCGATCACTCGATCCGCGACCCCCGCGATGCTGCACGGATTTCCGGGCGGCCGGTTCTCGGTTCGATCGGCGGGGAACCGACGGAGCAGTTCACGGTGGAGGAGCGCGGGATCCTGTACCGTCTGCTCGCGGCCGTCGACCGGTCGGAACGCGGCGCGTTCACGGTGACCGGCGCCGGTCCCGGATCCACGGTCTCCGCGGTGTCCGTCTTCCTCGCCACGGCGCTCGCCATGCGCAGCGATTCGGTGGTACTGGTCGATCTCGACTTCCGCTCCGCCGAACTGACGGAAGCGCTGTCGGATCGCCACGCGTCCGGGGTTGCCGACGTCCTGCGCGGAGAGACGACACCGGCTGAAGCGGCGAGAGAAGTCTCGCTGCGAACCACCCACAGCAGTTTCATCGGAGTAGGCACCGCAGCGGGGGCCATCGATGATCGGATGCTCACAGCCCCACTGCGGGAGATGGTCTACGCCCTCCGCACGTCGTACACATGGGTGGTACTCACGTGCCCCTCGCTGCCGGCAGCAGTAGAGATCGGGGCCGAGTCGGATGTGGTCGTGCTCGCGGTGGGAAAGAATGTGACGACAGAGGAGCAGCTACGTCAGGCCTCGGCGTTGCTGCCGAGGGACGCGGTCGTGGTCTTCGACATGGACACCCACTGGAGTCCCGGCCGAAGTTCTGAGCGCGACAGGAAGACCGAGGCGGCAGAGTGAGACTGGACGGGTTCCTTGCCGAGCTGAAGCTGTACCGGAAGACGTTTCTCGTCGTCACCGTTGTGGTGTTCGTCGCAGGTCTCGCCTGGCTTCTCCTGGCCCCGGACAGGTACGTGTCGACCACCAAGCTGATGGTGTCGATCGAGGGATCGACGACCGCCGCCGCATACCAGAACGACGAGGTGGTCGCAGGACGGGTCAACTCCTATGTCGTCCTGCTGACCAGCGACGTCGTGACCCAGCTCGTTGTGGATGAACTCGGCCTGCCGGAGACGGCCCGAGAAGTGTCCGGCAAGGTGAGCGCAACGGTCGTGCCGCCGAGAACGTCGATCATCGACATCACGGTGACGGACCGATATCCGGATCGTGCTCGGCTCATCGCCGACGCGCTCGCGCGCGAGTTCGTCGGGTATGTCGAAGCACTGGAAACACCGACCGGCGACGACGGTCAGAAGGTGAACACGCGGATCGCCTCTTCCGCGTCCGAGCCGCAGCAGGCGTGGGTCGAGCGGGCAGGTCCTGCTGCCGCCATCGTGCTCGCCGCACCATTGCTGGGCGCCGTCGCGGTGTGGATCCGATCCCGAACCGACCCCATAGTGCGAACCGCCGACCGCGCCGTCACCGTGTCGGGAGTTCCGGTGCTCGGACGCGTGGACGGGGTGGATTCCGCAACCGACAGTGATATGGACGGGTATCGCCGGCTGCGGCTGCGGCTGCGCCCCGACCCTCGTGCCGAGCCTGGTGATCGGGCACAGGTCTGGGTCGTGACGTCGGCTGCAGGAGAGGCCGACACAGCGACGCTGGCGTCGAACCTGGGGCGTGTCACGGCATCGAGCGGCGATCGGACGCTCGTCGTCCATACCGACGAGCGAGGGAGCCGGGCGGAAGCCGGGACACGGGGACCGGCCTGGACCGAACCGGCGCAACGCGACGGCGCACCCGACCTGACCGATTCCACGCCCGGACTCACCGGCTACCCCTCCGACCCGATGACCATCGCGACCGACGCGACCGATCCGACTGTCACGATCGACCGTCTGCGACCGGACTACGCGCAGGTCATCGTGGCCGCGCCCGCCGTCCTGTCGACGTGTACGGCCTCGATTGCGGGCGAACAGGCCGACGGCATCCTCCTCGCGGCCGTATTGGACGTGACGCGACGGCGGGATTTGAGTCGCGCCGTCGAGTCCCTTCGCTCTGTCGGCGCGCCTGTGACCGGCGTGGTGCTGTCGGATGGGGCAGAAAGGTCACAATGGACGGGTTTCAGTCGGTAGGGTTGAACTGCTCGGGTCGGCGAGTCTGCGGGTCGTCGAGCACGGTTCGTCCTCGGCAGGTAGCTCACGTCGGTTCATCCGATGATGAGGGGGCATTGACATGGATCTGTTCGATGTCGTGCGGTCGTGCTTCCGCCGCTGGTATGTCGTACTTCCACTTCTGGCGATCACCGCGTGGTACAGCTACGGCGTCTACAGCTCCGTGAAACCGGTCTACTACGCAAGCGCGGTCATCGGCTTGGCTCCGCCGAGTGTCCGGCAGGACACGCCCTCGACTGGCGGCGAGATCCGGCGGAACGGTCTGCTGGATGTCGGTGGAGCGTCACTGCTGGCGAATCTGACCGCACTCGGGCTGAGGGAACCGTCCGTGGTGGACCGGGTCGTGGCGGCCGGTGGCCTGTCCGATTACGGCGCGAAGGCATTCCCGACCCCATCTCCCAACCCGCAGCTGCCGCTGGTGTTCGTCGAGGAGACGGCGTCGGATCCTGCCGACGTGACGAAGACCTTGGAGCTTGTTGCCGCACAGGCCGAAGTGACGCTGCGGACCCTGCAGCAGCAAGCTCGGGTACCCGAGGATCAGATGGTCACGTCCTTCGTCGTGACACCGCCCGGCGTCCCGACGGCCGCGATGCCCACCCGCACACGCTCGACCGTCGCGATCCTTGCCACCGGGGTCGGACTATCGATCCTGTTCACCGTGTTGGTCGACGTTTCGCTGACGCGGCTGAAATCACGCAGGCAGACAGCCCAACCTCCGTCGCCGGCAGGTCCGCGCCCCGGCAGATCCTCGTACAACCCCGACGGCGAAGGCGGACGTATGCCTGCCGACGGTGCCGTGGATGCCCGATGAAGACTACGGTCTTCGTTGCGCGCCGACGGCCGGGCGATCACTTCGACGGTGCGGTCCGCGGTGCCGAACAGCGAGAACGCACCCCGTGGTTTCTCGCCTTCCTGTGTCTCCTGATCCCCTGCCTACCGGCCTTCGCCACCCTGCCCGGCCCGCTCAAGAGCAACGGTTCACCTGCGCGGATGGCCGCGGTCATGCTGTTCGGCCTCGTCGTCCTCGGATTCCTGACGGTCCGACGCACCACAACTCACCCCACGGTGAACCCTGGGGTGGTCGTCATGCTTCTGTTCTTCCTGCTGCTGACCCTGGTCTACGGAATCGGGTTGCTCCGTACGGGCGATGCCCTGGTAGAAGCCAACAAGACCCGGGCGATCATCACCCTGGTCGCAAATGTGGGGGTGGCCCTCTATGTTCTCGTGAGAATCGAGAGCACACGGCAGCGGACCATCATCCTCGGCTGCCTCACCGTAGGTCTGGCATTCGCGTGTTCGGTCGGACTACTCCAGAGTCTGACCTCGATCGATCTGCGATTCCTGTTCATGCCCCCGGGCTTCGTCGTGAACCTCGATCCCGAGTACCTGCAGTTCACCGAGCGGAGAGGCGCCGTGCGTGTTGTCGGTACCTCCGAGCACGCGATCGAATTCTCCGTTCTGGCTGCAGTGACCGTGCCGATGACCATCCACTTTGCGCGTTACGCCACGCGCCGGAGCGCCCGCTGGGCTGCGGTCGCCACGTGCGGTGTGGCGTTGGTGTCCATGCCCGCCGCCATCTCCCGCACCGGCGTGCTCACTCTGCTCGCGTGCCTGCTCGTCTACATGTTCGCGTTCCAGGTTCGGCAGCTGGTCCTGGCCGCCGTCGCCGGGGCGGCCGCGATCATGGGCTATGCCGTCGCCTTCCCGGAGACACTGGATGCGCTGTGGCGGACGATCACGGGTTCGGAGCAGGATGACAGTATCCTGACGCGGACAGCCGACTATGCCGCAGTGTCGCAGACCTTTCGCGAGAATCCTGTCTTCGGGGTCGGCCTCGGTGGAGCTCCTCCCAGCGCGTATCAATTGCTGGACAACGAGTGGCTACGGACGATCGTGCAGGGCGGTGTTGTAGGACTCGCCGCGATGATTCTGCTGACGGGAGGAGCAATCTTCGGCATCTCGGCGGGATTGCGCCGCGCCACCTCACCCCGGGAACGCGATCAGGCCTACATGATGGGATCAGTGCTGGTGGGCATCCTGGTCTCCAGCACTACCTTCGACCTGTTCTTCTACCAGCAGGCAACCTTCGTCTTCTTCATCGTGTTCGGCCTGCTGTGGTCCACCTTCAGCGTTTCGGTGCCGGAAATCGACTCACCCGACCGATACGACGCAGAACGCGACATTTCCTCGCCACAGGCTGACGACAGTGCTCGATAAGCGCCCGACAGCACGTTCCCTCGTCGCCCCGCTGCTCGTGGCGGTGATGGTGCTTACCGGATCATGCACGCAAGGCTCCCCCGACACGGCCGAACGTCCCGGCTCGCCGGCAGGAAGCCTGTGGTCCGACGAAACCGTCCCGGCCGTCTCCGGCGATCCCGCCGCGCGGCCGATCGAAGTCGGCACCGAGTTCACGACGACGAGCGATGGAGTCGTCACCGCCGCGCGGTTCTATCAGGGACCGGAGGACACAGGGGCGGTCACCGCCACCTTGTGGTCGTCCGACGGCACCGCCTTGGGTACCGTCCCGATCACCACCGGCCCGAGCGGCTGGCGGAACGTACCGTTCGACGAACCGATTCCGATACAAGCGCACGGAAGCTACGTGATCTCCTACCGTGCTTCGAATGGGCACTATCCGACGGATCCGAACACCTTCGACCTGGGCGCAACCGTGAAGAGCGGATGGTTGACCGCGCGCGACGGACGGTTCACCTACGGCGAGGGAATCCCCGACCAGTCGGGAAACGGTGCCGCCTATTTCGTCGACGTCGTGTTCGAGCCGACGGGTCCGTCGCTGCGATCGGTCGACGGCGGTGAGGAGTACTACGACACCTTCGAGAATTCGCTGCCAACGTCGCCGGACTACTTCCCTCTCGCAGTATGGTTCGCGCGCGTGACCTCCCCTGAGGAGGCTGCCGTCGATCGGACCATCGGACTCAATACCTACGTCGAACTGACCGAAGACAGCGACGTGCGGGTGATTCGTGACAGCGGGATGTTCGCCCTTCCCAGCCGCCCGGACCCGCTCGCGTCCGGTCAACTGACCACAGACGAGGCGGACATGTGGGCGGGTGCCGGAGATGCGCCGTGGACGGGTCGGATGCCTGACGATCGACCGATCTGCGTACCCGAACAAGCTAAGTGCGGTTACACGGTGATGTATGCGTTCAGGAGCAAAGTACCTTCGGGCGTCATGACTTTCACGAACTACGGCAAGGGCGTCACCTTCTGGGAGCCCCGGGACGCAGCAGAGCGATTCGTCAACGACTTTCAGGATGTCGTATCCGCAGACAACTACTGGTTCACCGACGATACGATCTGTCAGGCCGACCAGGGCGGTGTCCTCACGAAGGACGGGCAGGCCGACCTCTCCCCCGCGGAGTGCCATCTGGCGGCCAATTATGGTGTGACAACACGATACGTCCGCTCCTTGGTCCAGCCGCGTGCGGCGATGCCGGTGTGGAACTTCGTGGAGGTGGGTCACCCCTTCGAGGAGGACACGGGCGGCACGATCACGGGCCCGCAGATTCGAGCCGCGGTCTGGAGCAGCATCATCAACGGCGCACGCGGCATCGTCTACTTCTCCCACAACTTCGGCGGGCCGTGCCTGTCGTACAACATCTTCCGGGATCGGTGCGGAGACGGCATCCGCGACGACGTCAGGGCAGTCAACGATCAGATCAATCGACTGGCCCCAGTTCTCAATGCACCGTTCGTCGACGGATTTGCCAGATCCGACGGACCCGTCGATCTGGCTGCCAAGTATCACGAGGGAAGTCTCTACGTGCTCGCGGGATCCACGCGGAACGAGGGCGGAGACGCCACGATCGCCCTTGCATGCGGGAATGCGGACCAGGTGGAGGTCTTGGACGAAGGGCGGAGCATACCCGTCACCGGTAACACATTCCGGGACACATTCGACGACGGCAACGCCGTTCATCTTTATCGGATCGACCGGACTGCCGACTGCGACCTCCAGTAGCACCCCTCATGAACCCCTCACCGAGGCTCTCGACTGCTTTCGTCGCGCTCCCACGGCACGTTCGGATGCAGTGCACCCCGCCGGGCCGCGAGCGCCACCGCGATGTACACCGCTGCATCCCCAGCCGATCCGGGTCCCCGGATCGACCGCAGCACCGCGCGAGCGGTGGCCGGGCCGGTGCGGCGCACGCGACTCCGGTCGACGACGCGCGCTTCGGTGCCGCCGCGATGACTGCGACGCAGAATTGCGAGCAGACTTCCGACATCAGTGGGAGTCGTGACCACGGCCGGTTCCGTACGCACCACGGATTTCTCATCGGCGTCGAACAGAGAGTCGACGAAAAGATCGTCCCCCGTAAGATCCGGGAAGGATCCGAACCTCGCATGCCCCTGTCTGCTCAGGCCGTACACACCGGCACCCCACAGTATGGGCTCTCGCTGCGGAATCCGCTGCCGGGCACGGTAGTAGCTGCGAACCAGTGGGTCGGAGCGGTCGAACGCGTAACGGAACTCGGGACGAGCGGCGAGCACGTCACCGCGGGCGAGTCGATCGAGGACGGCCAGTACCGCACCGGCCGAAATCCGGATGTCGGCGTCCAGGTACAGCCGGGGCCACATCGTGGCGATCCGGTCACCGGTATTCAGTGCCGCAGGTTTGGACCCCTCCCGCAACTCGACAACGTGCACGCCCGGGATACGTCGGGCCACCGCGGCGGTGTCGTCGGTACAGCCGTTGGGCACCACAATCAGCTCGATATACCCCTCGGTTGCAGCGTGGCTGAGCGGCAGGAGCGTCCGCTCGATCACCGCGGCTTCGTTGTACGCGGGAACGATCACTGCGCCGCGTCGGTGCGGTCCCGACAGTTGTTCAGCCATGTGAGGTCGCGTGCGGGAGATCTCGCCATTTCCTGCGGTTCAGCACAGCTGCGAGCGTACGTCGACGCTCCCGATCGTAGGAGCGCAGCGCTTCGGCCAATGCCACAGCTCCGCGGAAAAGCACCGCGTACGCGGCTCCGTGGTGTCGTTTCACGTATCGAATTCGGTTCACGGCCATGAGCCGTGCGAGAGCCGGCGATGTACCCGAGCCTCCCTGGCGGTGTTGCACCACCGCCGACGGCTCGAACCGAACCAAATGGCCGCTCTCGCGGATGCGACGGAAGTAGTCCGTCTCCTCGGAGTAGAGAAAGAACTCCTCGTTCCAGGGGCCTACCTCGTGCGCCACCGTGGTTCGAATGAGCAGTGCGGCTCCGGTTGCCCAGTCCACATCGTGAGCTTCGAGGTAATCTGCTGGACAGTAATCGATTTCGGAAAGCAAGGACGGCCTCTTACGAAGTCTGCGGCCGAGCAATGCGTCCCCGACCGCACGCGAGAGCGAGGGCTCGCGTCGAATCGAGTTGTAGACTGCGCCGTCTGCGTCGAGAATGAGCGGTACCACGGCCCCTATTCGGTCGTCGCCACGGAGCGATGTCATCAAGCGGGTCACCGCTCCAGGGGCCAACGACAGATCAGGATTGAGTATCAGCACGGCCTCGCACGGCTCCACGAACGGCATCGCCGCATTGATGCCACCGGCATAGCCGAGATTCCCCCCGGACTCGACCAACGTGATGTCGGTGTGCGAGCGCACCACATCGGTTGTGCCGTCGGACGACTGGTTGTCGACGACAACGACGCGGATCGACTGGTCGCGAGCAGCGATACGCAGGTCGTCGATCAGTCCGGGCAGATCGGACACACTGTTGTACGTCACCACCACCACGGCGACGGTAGCCCGCCGTCGGGGCCCGACGAATGCACCGCGCCCCACACTCCTGTCGGGATGCGCCATCGCCGCTTCGTGCTGGAGGGTCGGTTCTCGGCGCATCAACCGCAGCAATTCCGGCGGATCGTGCACGAGATAGCGACGGCTCAACCGTCGTGGCTCCAGCATCAGTCGCCACGTCCACTCGAAGCCGTGGTCCGCCATCCACCGCGGCGCCCGGCTCACGCGGCCGGCGAGGAAGTCCACCACGGCACCGAACGCGAGCAGCACCCGCGCTCCGGTGTCCGGGCCGAATCGCGCAATCCAATTCTCCTGCAGGGGCTTTCCCAGTCCAACGATCAGGATTTCCACCTCGGCCGAACGGATGTCGGCGGCGATTCCCGCCGACGTTCGGGAGTCGAGTATCTCGGATCGCGCCGGCGCCCAGGTGCCCGCGACCTGCAGGGCGGGAAGGCGCATCCTCAGCGTCGTGCGGAGTTGCTCGTGTGTCTCGGCGGTCCCGCCGAGAAACCCCACCCGCGTGCCGTGTTTCGCCGCGTACTCCAGAATCGGCCAGATCAGGTCACTGCCCGAAAGCTTCGGCCAAGGCCGACCGCTGAGTGCCTCGGCTTTCCGGACGAGCGGCACTCCGTCGAGCAGTGTGAGCCAGCGCAGCCCCCTGGACGGCTCTCCGATGGAAACCGCAGGTGGACGGTCCGTCCAGAAGCTGTCGCGTTCGAAGTGATGGAGATGGTCGAGGTTGGCCGATGCGACGGCGAGCGGGTCCGGTAGGCGGAGCGCATCGACGATGAGGGCCATCGCGAGTTCTCGATCGACCAGATCGATCGGAACGGCATCCACAACCATTCGAGGCCACGGCGTCGGACATGGGTGCGCCGGACCGCGCAGGTCTCGCTGTCCGTGATCCCAACTCGTCCCACCCAACTCGCACCCCTCGAGGCGTCGTTGTTCCGTCGAATTTTACCCGAGCTGCATGCAGTTCGGGCCCGATACGTGCGTGCGCGGCCAGATCCGAGCACCCGACGACGCGGTGAGCTCGCCGGCACGTGCCGGCCGTGTCGCGTTCCGTCGGCTCAGTCGCAGTCCTGCCCTTACACCGGGCACGCGCTGAGAATCTCCGCGCGTCGACGAACGAGCAAGTGGTAACCTTCGAACCCGGTACCGGCTCCGGTTCGAGATGATCGGTTGGAGGAAGTTGCGGTGCGTGCATGTGCCACCCTCTCCCGGACATCACCGGAGCGTTCGGGACCCCCACCGGAGGATCGAGGTGGCCGTGTCGGATACCGACCCTGCACGGGATAGCGTCGATGTCGATCGGTCCGATCGAGCCTCCTGCGTCGCAGGTCGTCATCCCGGGACGAACTCCTACCCCCTACCTCGAAGCACCCGGATCTACATCGCGGGTCACCGGGGACTGGTGGGATCGGCGCTGTGGCGCCACTTCGCAAAGCGCGGCTTCGAGAATCTGATCGGACGTAGTTCGGCCGAATTGGATCTGCGCGACGCCCGCGCTACCACGGAGTTCTTCGAGGCGACCCGCCCGCAGGTGGTGATCGCCGCAGCAGCACGGGTCGGCGGGATCGCAGCGAACGCTCGTCGACCCGCCGACTTCATCTCCGACAATGTGCGCATACAGGTGAACCTGCTGGACAGCGCCGTCGCGAGTGGCGTGAAGCGATTCCTCTTCCTGGGGTCGAGCTGCATCTACCCCAAGTTCGCAGAACAGCCGATTCGCGAAGAGGCACTCTTCACGGGTCCCTTGGAGGAGACGAACGAAAGCTACGCGGTCGCGAAGCTGGCCGGGATCGCGCACGTCACCGCCATCCGCCGCCAGCACGGCCTGCCCTACATCAGCGCGATGCCCACGAACCTCTACGGTCCGGGCGACAACTTCAGCCCGCACGACAGCCACGTCCTGCCCGCCATGATCCGTCGCCTCCATGACGCGGCCCGGGACAGCGCTCCGCATGCAACGTGCTGGGGCACGGGCCGGCCCCGGCGCGAGTTCATGTATGTCGACGACTTCGCGGATGCCTGCCACTTCCTGCTGGATCACTACGACGACTACCGGCCGGTCAATGTGGGCACTGGTAGTGACGTAACGATCGCCGAGATCGCGCACCTTGTCGCCGACGTGGTCGGCTACCGCGGGGAGATTCGGTGGGATCCGTCGAAGCCGGACGGCACCCCGCGCAAGTTGCTCGACGTCCGACGCCTCACGGAACTCGGATGGACCGCGAAGACCCCGCTCGAGGAGGGCGTCCGGATGACATACGAGTGGTTCGTCGCGCATCAGGGAACCTGTCGCAGCTGATCCCACAGGGTCAGTGCGACGAGGTGCCCCACCCCGGCAGCTCGGGGCTGTCGATCCGGTGACCGCCTCGAGATTCGAGTGCCGCGAGGTCGGCGTCCACCATGATCTTCACGAGTTGGGGAGTGCGCACCCGAGGATTCCAGCCGAGGATCGCTCCGGCCTTCGCTGCGTCGCCGATCACCGAGTCGACCTCCGCGGGGCGAAGGTAGCGTTCGTCGAATCGCACGTACTTCTCCCAGTCGAGACCGGCGTGGTCGAACGCGAGGGCAAGGAATTCGCGCACGGAACAGCCTTCTCCCGTCGCCAGCACATAGTCGTCCGGGGTCTCGGCCTGCATCATCCGCCACATCCCCTCGACGTATTCGGGTGCGTAACCCCAGTCACGGACTGCGTCGACGTTGCCCATGTACAGATGCCGATCCAGGCCGGCCCGGATGCGAGCCACCGCACGGGTGATCTTTCGCGTGACGAAGGTTTCCCCCCGTCTGGGTGATTCGTGGTTGAACAGGATGCCGTTGACTGTGAAGAGACCATATGCCTCCCGGTAGTTGCGTGCCGTCCAGTAGGCGAACACCTTGGCGGTGCCGTACGGCGAGCGGGGATGGAACGGCGTCTCCTCATTCTGCGGCGGCGGCGATGCGCCGAACATCTCCGAACTCGACGCTTGGTAGAAGCGGCAGTCGAGTCCGATCTGGTGAATCGTCTCGAGCAGCCGAATTGTTCCGAGTGCTGTTGTTTCGGCGGTGTATTCCGGCTCGTCGAAACTCACGCGAACGTGTGACTGCGCCGCCAGGTGGTACACCTCGTCGGGACGAATCGCCGACAGCAGCGCCGTGAGCCGTGCCCCGTCGAGGAGTTCTCCGTAGTGCAGGAACAACCTCGCGCCGGGTACGTGAGAGTCCACGTACAGATGTTCGATCCGGTGGGTGTTGAACGTCGAGGCACGGCGGATGACTCCGTGGACCTCATAGCCCTTGTTCAGCAGCAACTCCGCGAGATAGGACCCGTCCTGTCCGGTTATGCCGGTCACGAGTGCGCGTTTGACCATCAGCGCGACCTCTGCCTGCGCGACTCGCGCACGAGATCCCCGATCCATTTCTCGTAGCGCTCCAGGGCCTCGTATGTGGACAAGGTTGTAGCGCAGTAGCGACGTCCCTGCTCCCCCATGTGTGCGGCGAGCGCCCCGTCCGTGCCCAATCGGACCGCCTCCCGGAGCAACAGGTCCGGTCGGTCGGCCGGGATACGGATACCGGCCCCTGATGCGGCGATCTCGGTCGCCGTGAATCCGTCCGCGTCGGTCGCCGCGAGGACAGGCTTGCCGGAGTTGAAATAGGACGTCAGCTTGCTGGGTACCGCCATCTGCGCGACGCCGGGTCGTTCGTTCACGAGAAGCACATCCGCAGCTCCGAGCGCTGAAGGAAAGTCCTCCTCTGTGACCGGCGCCAGGAACTGCAGTGTGGGGATTCCGGCGCCCGCAGCCTCCAGACGAACGCGCTGGTTGCCGTCACCGAGCAGGACGAACCGCACACGGCGGCCTTCGCGACTTGCCAGCCGGGCCGCCGCGACAACATTCTCCAAGCCCTGTTTGGTGCCCATGTTTCCAGCATGCAAGATCACCACCTCGTCGGAATCCCAGCCGTGTGCGGCGCGGAATGCGGAGCTGGCCGCGGGATCCGGGGGTGCGACATGGTTCCAGTTCCGGATCGTGCGAATTCTTCTGCGGTCGACGCCGAGGTGCTCCTCGAGGATCTGCGCGAATCCGTCGTGGATTACCACAATGCCGTCCGCCGACCGAAGGAATGCAGATTCCACCGCCTGTGCCACGCAGGCGGACAAGCCCGACAGCGCCGCCGCCTCCACGACCCCACGGCTGTAGAGGTCGTGGACGATGACGCCGATTGCAGGTCGCCGCCACGACAGCCGTGCGCGCACCACGGACAGTCCTGCCGCCAGCAATGGTGGACTCACGCAGAGGACGACGTCGGGTCCGTTCCATCGCGCGAGCAGAAGCTGAAGCCCGAAGCTCATCTCCATCAACGCTCGACCGACTGCCGTAGCACCCCGCGGGACGTGGTGACCGAAGCGCCGAATCCGAACGCGATCCTCGATTTCGTCGGATCGGAACCGGAAACCTCCGTCCAGGCGCTTCCATTGCGGATAATGAGGGAATCCGGTCAGAACTTCGACTTCGTGCCCACGCGCGGCCAATCCGGACGCGAGAAGGGTCGTATAGGGCGCGATCCCGGTCGGCTCTGGGGCGAAGTTGATGCCCAGGATCGCGATACGAACCTTCGGTCCGGTCATGAGAACCGAGGGTAGTACGCGCGAACCACGCAAACGGCGCATCGAACCGGATCGAGATCGGCCCTGTCGTCGCACGGCGGTGATAGCATAGGCGTCTTGCGAACGTCGAGAGCCTGATCACCGGAGGGGGATCTGTGGCCGGCACCCAACTGCGACGCATACTCGTGGATTCTCCGACATCTCTGGGCGCCAGAACGAGGATGCGGCGTTGGCAGATGTTTCGTGAGGCATTCCCGGCGATCGAGAACATGCGGGTTCTGGATCTCGGCGGAACGATAGAGGCATGGCGCCGTGCCCCGGTCAGGCCCGAGCACGTTACGGTACTCAATCTCTTCGAGCCCGGTGAGTCCGACGACGGGTGGATCGTTCCCGTCCTCGGTGATGCGTGCGATGCGACCCGCGTCCTTGCACAGGCGGACGTCGACTCCCGCTTCGACATCGTGTTCTCGAATTCACTCATCGAGCACGTGGGCGGACATGCCCGCAGAGCGGAGCTGGCGCGGCAGGTCCGGCGCCTCGCGCCGCACTATTGGATTCAGACGCCATATCGTTACTTCCCCCTCGAACCGCACTGGCTCTTTCCCGGAATGCAGTTTCTGCCTGCCGCTGCCCGGGTCGCCATTGCCGCACACTGGCCCCTGGTCCACACGAGGCCGGCGAACATCGACGAGGCGCGCAACGAGGTTCTGTGGACCGAACTGGTGAGCATCACAGAGATGCGCGACTACTTCCCCACGGCGACCATTCTGCGCGAACGGATACTGGGTGTCCCCAAATCGATCATCGCGGTGGGCTGACGGATGCCACTCCCGACACCCGATTCGACCCGAAATCCTGGGGTGCTTTCCGACAGAGCGCTCCGTCCGAGTCGAAGATTCGACGGCAAGGCCGGAGGTAGCATCGAAATGGAACAGGCCCCGATGGCGATCCCGAACACGAATCGCCCGTTCGCCCGGTAGCGCAGCGCGGAGGACGTCCCGGATCGCTGCAATCGTGGTCCACCGCGTACACCCGGACATCCGACGCGCTGCAGCCCCCGGGAGGGAAGGAAACACTCACGATGACGAAGTCCGCGACCATTCCGGGCCTGCGCGTCGGCGACCTGGTCGAGGTTCGAAGCGCCGAAGAGATCCTCGCGACGCTGGACGAACGGGGCGAGCTCGAGAACCTGCCCTTCATGCCGGAGATGCTCGGGTTCTGCGGCCGTCGGCTGACCGTGCACAAGGTTGCGCACAAGCTCTGCGACACCATTTCGGGCAGCGGCATCCACAGGATGGACAATGCGGTCCACCTGACCGATTCGCGCTGTGACGGCTCCGCGCACGGGGGCTGCCAGACAGCGTGTTCCCTGTACTGGAAGGAAGCCTGGCTCAAACGCGTCGGCCCCGGAACGCCGACTTCGTCCGTCTCCGGCCGTATCGAGATTCCATTGCTCGAGGTCAACACCCGCAAGGAACCGGGACCCGACGGCCGACCACGCTATTCGTGCCAGGCCACCGAGCTGATGCGCGCCGCGCCGACGTGCCTGCCGTTCCGCGATCTCGGCCAGTATGTGACGGACGTGAAGACCGGAAACGCCGGTCCCATCGACTCGATCAAGGCCTTTCTCGTAAGCCTGTTCAATCGCCTGCAGGACGCCAGCAGGCGGCGGCTACCGCGCAAGCTGTGGTTCCGCGACGGGCTGCCCTGGGGCTTCGTCGCGGGCAAGGCGGTCGGAAGGACGCCGACCGCCCACCTGAACCTCCAACCGGGCGAGATGGTACGCATCAAGCCCAAGGATCAGATCATGTTGACGCTCAACGAAGATCGGTTGAACCGGGGCATGGGCTTCGAGGAAGAGATGGCCCGCTACTGCGGCCGCACGGCACGAGTGCAGGCCCGGGTCACCAAATGTATAGACGAGAAGACCGGCGAGTTGCTGACCATGAAGAACCCCTGCATCGTGCTGGCGGACGTCGTCTGCAGCGGCGCGTACAACGCCAACTGCCCCCGCGAATTCGTGCCTTTCTGGCGGGAAATCTGGCTCGAACGTATCTGAAAACCGGACTCGGTGTCCGGTCCACCGAGTACCGGCCTGATCGAAGAAGCCGCCAGGCCTGTCGTCGCCCCGGCCCGAGCATTCCGCCCGAGGCGTGGAGGCACGGTGTAATGCACGAGTCGAGCGACGAGGGGGTGCCCGATGGGCCACACCGACACGCTGGTCTCCATCGGGTTGCCCGTTCGCGACGGGGCGGATCGCCTCGAGGTCGTGGTGCAATCGGTGCTCGCCCAGGACCACACCGACATCGAACTCGTGATCTGCGATAACGCCTCCACCGACGGGACCGAGGAGCTGTGCCGCAGCCTGGCGGAGCAACACAGCCGGGTCGTCTACCACCGGCACCCCGTGAACGTGGGCCTGCTCAACAACTACATCAGCGCGCTCCGGCTGGCCACCGGCACCTTCTTTCGGTGGGTAGGCGATGACGACTGGCTTGCACCGCGCTGCATCTCCAGGGCTCTGGAGGCGTTCGCAGCCGACGACCGGCTGATCCTGGTGACGAACCGAATCGAGTACACCGCTCCGGACGGCCTGACACGACTCAGCCCGCACCACGGCACGGCCCTCGCTTCCGACGACCCGGTTACGCGGTTCACCGCGATGCTGGGGATGCTGAACGAGGCCATCCCACTGGTCGACCCTCTGTACAGCTTGATCCGACGCGAACCCGCGGTACGGATCGAGCGTCGGAACATGCTGCGCGAAGACGAGGTGTTCGCCGCCAAGCTGGCGCTTGCCGGGCCATGGGGGCACGTGCCGGAGGTGCTGGCGCGACGGCACCTGACGCATGCGACACCGTCGATGCTGGCACGCAAGCTCGACGTACCGTCGTGGCAGGCGTACATCGCGACCACACTGGAGTGCAGGGAAATGGTGCGATCGCTGGCCGAGTACGACCTGAGCGCCGAGCAGCGGCGCAGGGCCCGGCGCGCAGTGGCCCAATTGTATGCACGGCGCCAGCAGGACTTGCTGATTCGAGTCGGCCGCAAGCTCACGCGCACGACCCGCCGACGTGCAGGACGTCGCCAGACAGGTTAGGCCGCGGGCGGCGGGCTGCCGCATCCTGCCGCGTCGGGCGACCCCGACCGGCGTCGTCGCTCACGTCTGCGGCCAATACCTGCGCCAGTCGTCGCTCGACAATGGTCTTCGCTTACCGCGATCGGCTTCGGCGGCGTCTTCGGCTCTGCGGATCCGGCCGGCGAAAGCCACGACAGCGGTCCGCAGCGTCTGCTCGGCGCTGCCCTCACCGCAGATCCGTACCGAACCGAGCGATTCCGGTACCAGATCCGACGGAAATCCCGCCTTGGCGCTGCGGGTCAGCACCTTCTCGGTCAGCGCCAGCGCCGGCTGCGCCATCGCGATGCCGTCCAGGCAGGAGGGCCGGGCCTTCTCCGCCGCCTTCGCCACCTCCCACGCCGCCTCCTGCTCGGCCACGTCGATCGGGCCGGTGTGACCGTTGGTCAGGTGCGGGCTGCGCAACGCGAGCTTGGTGACGAGCGTGTCGGCGACATCGTCGACGGTGAACGGGTCGGTGCCGGACTCCTGGGCGATCCGCGAGTGGAACAGCACCTGGAGCAACAGGTCTCCCAGCTCCTCGCGCAGGCCGTGCGGGTCACCTTCCTCGATCGCGTCGAGCAGTTCGTAGGTCTCCTCGAGCAGGTAGCGGCGCAACGAATCGTGCGTCTGCGTGACCTCCCAGCCGCCGAATCCCCACAGCCGGTCCATCACCTCCACGGCACGCAGCAGGCGCTCCCCCGGCGCGGGCGGGGCGGCGATCACCCGCTCACCCCGCCGCACGCGTTCACGCACCGCCTCGTGTCCGGCGTCGACGGCCACCAACGTCTCGGCATCGGATCCCGCTGTCGCGCCGAGCGTTTCCCGAACCGCCGCGGGCACGTCGTCGGTGCAGGCGAGCGGCCCGGTCAGCAGCGGCACCGCCTCGAGCGGCACCGATCCGGGCCGGTACGGGTCGAGCAGAATCACCGTCACGGCCGTCGCCTCACATTCCCCGTCGCTGCGCTCGCCCCGGTCACAATCCCCGTCGCTGCGCTCGCCCCGGTCACATTCCCCGTCGCTGCGCTCGCCCCGGTCACACGCTCGCGACGGCCGGCACGCGCACGTCCACCGAACCCTGCGCCTTACCGTCGAGGGCGAGCAGGAAGTCCGCGATGTACTGCAGCAACTCGACGTCGCGCACCCGATCGGAGCCCACCCCACCGGTCCGCGGCAACGGCAGCTGCACCAGGCCGCTCGTGGCCCGGTACTGCGCCGCCGGGTAGAGCCGCTTGAGCCGCATCTGCTTCGAATCCGGCAGATGCATCGGCGAGATCTTCAGCTGGGTGCCGGAGACCGCGACCTCCTCGAGGGCGTACCCGCGGCACAGCAGGCGCAGCTTGGCCACCGACACCAGCCGGCCGACCTCCTCGGGCAGCGGGCCGTAGCGGTCGACGAGTTCCTCGACCACCGCGGCGATCGCGTCGTCGTCGTGCGCCGCGGCGAGCTTGCGGTAGGCCTCGAGCCGCAGCCGGTCGGAGGTCACGTAGTCCGGCGGGATGTGGGCGTCGACCGGCAGGTCCACGCGCACCTCCTTGGCGGCCTCCTCCGTGGCGACGGGCCGGCCGTCCGCGGCGGCCCGGAAGGCCTCCACCGCCTCGCCGACGAGCCGCACGTACAGATCGAACCCGACGCCGGCGACGTGACCGGACTGCTCCGCGCCCAGCACGTTTCCCGCGCCGCGGATCTCGAGGTCCTTCATGGCCACGGCCATGCCCGCACCGAGGTCGGAGTTCTGGGAGATCGTGGCGAGCCGGTCGTACGCCGTCTCGGTCAGCGGCTTCTCCGGCGGATACAGGAAGTACGCGTAACCCCGCTCGCGGGACCGGCCGACGCGCCCGCGCAGCTGATGCAGCTGCGACAGGCCGAGCGAATCGGCGCGTTCGACGATGAGGGTGTTGGCGTTGGAGATGTCCAGGCCCGTTTCGACGATGGTGGTGCACACCAGGACGTCGTACTGACGTTCCCAGAAGCCCTGCACGGTCTTCTCGAGGGTGTCCTCGTTCATCTGCCCGTGCGCGACCGCCACCCGCGCCTCGGGGACGAGGTCACGAATCCGCTTGGCGGCCTTGTCGATCGAGCTGACCCGGTTGTGCACGTAGAACACCTGCCCGTCGCGCAGCAGCTCGCGACGGATGGCGGCGGCGACCTGCTTGTCCGCGTAGGCGCCCACGTAGGTGAGCACCGGGTGCCGCTCCTCGGGCGGGGTGAGGATTGTCGACATCTCGCGGATGCCGGCCATGCTCATCTCCAGGGTGCGCGGAATCGGCGTCGCGGACATGGTCAGCACGTCGACGTGCGTGCGCAGCGCCTTGATGTGCTCCTTGTGCTCGACGCCGAATCGCTGCTCCTCGTCCACGATCACGAGGCCGAGGTCCTTCCAGCGCACGCCGGTCTGCAGCAGCCGGTGGGTGCCGACGACGATGTCGACCGCGCCGTCGGCGAGGGCAGCGATCGTCTCCTTCGACTCGGCGGGATCGGTGAAGCGGCTCAGGCCCTTGACGGTGACGGGGAACGACGCCATCCGCTCCGTGAAGGTCTGCAGGTGCTGTTGCGCCAGCAGCGTGGTGGGCACCAGCACCGCGACCTGCTTGCCGTCCTGCACGGCCTTGAACGCGGCGCGCACCGCGATCTCGGTCTTGCCGTAGCCGACGTCGCCGATGACGACGCGGTCCATCGGGACCGCCTTCTCCATGTCGGCCTTGACCTCGGAGATGACGGTGAGCTGATCCTGGGTCTCGGTGAACGCGAACGCGTCCTCCATCTCCTTCTGCCACGGGGTGTCCGGGGCGAACGCGTGCCCGGGCGCGGCCTGGCGCGCCGCGTACAGCTGCACCAGCTCCCCGGCGATCTCACGAACAGCCTTGCGCGCCTTGCGTTTCGTGTTGGCCCAGTCGGAGCCGCCAAGCTTGCTCAGGGCGGGCATCTCGCCGCCGACGTAGCGGGAGAGCTGATCGAGGGACTCCATCGGCACGAACAGCCGGTCACCCGGCTGCCCGCGTTTGCTCGGGGCGTACTCGATGACCAGGTACTCGCGGCGGGCACCGCCCACGGTCCGTTCCACCATCTCGACGAAACGGCCGATGCCGTGCTGGTCGTGGACCACCATGTCCCCGGCGGTGAGCGCCAGCGGGTCGACCTGGTTGCGACGCTTGACCGGCGTGCGGCGCCCCTCGGCGGCGGTCACCCGGTTGCCCGTGAGGTCGGACTCGGTGACGAGCACCAGGCCGGGCACGTCCGCGCCGTCGCCCGGCAGGACCACGCCGTCGTGCAGCGCGCCGCACAGCACCCCGACCGTGCCGCGCACCGGCTCGGCGCCCGGATCGAGACGCGCGGCGGGCACGTCGTTCTCCTGCAGGCGCTCGAGCACCCGCTGCCCGGTGCCGGCGCCCGCGACGACGATCGCGGCCCGCCCGCCGGTGGTGACGTGCGCGCGCAGGTTCGCGAAGAGCATCGTCAGCAGCTCGTCCGAGCCGCGCACCTCCGGCGCCGGCTGCACGTCGAGCACGACCTCGGTGTCGGCGCCCGACGCCAGCGGGCTCAGCGTCCACCACGGCCGGCCCGCCGCCTCCGCCGTCTGCCGCACCTGGGTCAGCGGCCGGTACGCCGACGCGGCCAGGTCCACGCCCTTCATGTTGGCGGTGTCCAGCGGCGCGGCACCACCGAGCGAGGCCGCGGTCCACGACGCCTCGAGAAACTCCTGACCGGTGCGCATCAGATCCGCCGCGCGGGTGCGCACCTTCTCCGGATCGCACAGCAGCACGTGCGTGCCGGCCGGCACGACGTCCGTCAACAGCTGCAGCTCGCCCGTCTGCAGCACCGGCAGCAGCGCCTCCATGCCCTCGACCGGAATGCCGGAGGCCATCTTGTCGAGCATCTCCACCAGCGCCGCATCGGCCGGGTTGTCCTGCGCCAGCCGGGCCGCGCGCTCCTTGACCTGCTCGGTGAGCAGCAGCTCCCGGCAGGGCGGGGCGATGAGGGTGCCCACCTCGAGTTCGGGGATGGACCGCTGGTCGGCGACGGAGAACGGGCGCAGCTCGGTGACCTCGTCGCCCCAGAACTCGACCCGCACCGGATGGTCCGCGGTCGGCGGGAAGACGTCGAGGATGCCGCCGCGCACCGCGAACTCGCCGCGCTTGCCGACCATGTCGGCGCGGGTGTAGGCCAGCTCGACGAGCCGCTCGATCAGCTCGTCGAAGTCGTGCTCCGCGCCGACCCGCAGGGTGACGGGCTCGATGTCGCCCAGACGCGGGGCCATCGGCTGCACCAGCGACCGCACGGTCGCGACGATCACCCGCAGCTCGGGGCCGTAGTCGCGGTCCTCGGGGTGGGCGAGCCGGCGCAGCACCTGCAACCGGCGGCCGACGGTGTCGGCGCTGGGCGAGAGCCGCTCGTGCGGCAGCGTCTCCCACGACGGGAACTGCGCGACGACGTCGCCGAGCATCTCGTGCAGTTCGGCCGTCAGGTCGTCCGCCTCGCGGCCGGTCGCGGTCACCACGAGCAGCGGCGTCTTCGCGGCCAGCGCGGCGGCGACGAACGGCCGGGCCGACGGCGGGGCCACCAGGGCCTGTTCGGCGGTCCCGGCGAGGGCGGCCACACGTTCGAGCTGAGCGTCGGCCAGCGCGATCCGCGCCAATCCGGACAGGGGGGTGACGGACACGTCGGACACGGGAAGGGCGCTCCTGGGTTCGAGAAGAGGACCGTCCGAGTCTATGCGGTGTCCGGTTCGGGCTGCCAGGACCACCGGGGGCGTCCGGTCACGGTCGGACCGGGTCCGCGGCCAGCAGATCGGCGCTGTTGTCGCCGAGATCGCGACGGGCCCACGCGGCCAGCCGGGTCTGCAGGGCGGCGTCGGGGGTCTCCTCGCCGGGCCCGAGCCACCGCCGTCGCGCCATCCGCAGCAGCACGCGCCGGCAACGCTGCGGCTCGGCGTCGAGCACGTACGCGACGAACGCGTCCGGCGTCTGCGGCTCGACCCCGGACCGCTCGAGCGAGCGAGCGAGACCGGCGTCGGTGGTGACGACGACGTCGGCCTGCGCGAACAGCGCCACCGCGGTCAGGTGCGCGTCGCGGGGATCGCTGATGTACGGCACCTCCCGCAGCACCGTGGCCGGCCAGGTCACCCGGGCCTCGGGGAAGGCGGTTTCGAGTTCGGCGAACAGGAAGTCCCGCGCCGGGCGCGACATGTGCGACGGCAGCCGCCGCTCCACCTCGGCGACGATGCCGTCGCTCCAATAGGGCTGGAACAGCGTGTCTTCGGCCAGGGCGAGCAGCACGTCGCGCACGCGTGGCGGCGTCAGCGCCGGCGCGTCGAGTACCGCTCGGATCGGCACGACCGTTCCCCCTAGAAGTCGTCGTCGTAGAGGCCGTCGCGGCGGCTCAAGTCGGCGACGGTGTCCAGGGCCCGGGTCCGGGTCTCGGCGCGCCGCTCGGCGTAGGCGAGGACGTCGGCGCGGCGGATGCGGCGGTGCAGGCCGCGGAACCGGGACGGCAGGGTGCCGTCGTCGACGAGGCGGCCCACATGCCGGCGACCGACGCCGAGCACGTCCGCCGCCTGGGCGGTGGTGAGCATCGCCGGCACCGGGGTGATGGTCACGGCGGCGGCGGCGCCGAGCTCGTCCAGGGTGCGGGCGAGTGCCGCACCGGCCGCGTCCGCGTCGAACGGTCCCAGGGTCACGGCGGCGATCGTGTCAGGCGGAGGCACCGAACGCAATCGCCCGGCTACACCCGCAGCCGGCGCGAGACGAACTGCCGGAAGTACTCGACCTTGTCGGCGGGCACGAGGGCGGGCACCAGCAGGCGCCACATGTTCTCGAGGTGCTCGACGAGCTCGTCCCGACGATTCAGTGCCGCCGCGACCGCGCGAGCCCCGGTCAGGGCCTGCAGCACGAGCAGGCCCACCGCGTCCGGTTCGAGCTCCTCGCTCAGGTCGCCCTCCGCGAGGGCCCGCTTGGCGAGATCCTGCACCGTCGAGAGCCAGATCGCGAAGACCCCTTCCCCGGACCCGCGGTAGTCGCCGATCTCGATCACCAGCCGGAACATGGCGCGCACGATCGGGTCGGCGCGGGACACGTCGACCGTGAGGACCGACAGTTCGATCATGGTTTCGAGGGCGGGGGTCCGGTCGCTGATCGCGCTCAGCCCGGCCGAACCCAGCCGGGCGAAGCCCTCGTCGATGACCGCGCGGGCCAGCTCCTCCTTGGAGGCGAAGTGGAAGTACAGCGCGCCCTTGGTGACACCGGACTGCTGGATGATCTCGTTGAGGCTGGCGTTGGCGTAGCCGAGATTCATGAACACTTCCGCGGCGCCGCGCAACACGGAGTCGCGCGTCACCTCGGCGCGAACCTGCCGGGCCATTCATCCCCCTCGATGCGGGCTCGGCGCCACCCGGCGACCCGGACGATCGGCGCCGATCGCCGCTCCGCTGGGTACCACGATCACCTCGCAATTGCTCGTCGAGTCGGCTGGGCAACGATACCACCTGGTAGGGGCGCGATCGGGAGTTCGCATCGCCCGGTCAGTCGGTCCCGAGCTGCGGATTCGCCTCCAGATGGGTGAGGCCGTTCCAGCACAGGTTCACCAGGTGGGCGGCCACGACCTCCTTCGACGGGCTGCGCTCGTCCAGCCACCACGTGGCGGCCGTCGCGACCATGCCCACCAGCGCCTGCGCATACAGCGGGGCCAGGTCCGGGTCGAAGCCCCGGCGGGAGAAGTCGCCGGCGAGGATGTGCGCCACCTGCCGCACCGCCTCGTTCAGCAGGGACGAGTACGTGCCCTCCTCCGCGGCGACCGGGGAGTCCCGCACGAGGATGCGGAAGCCGTCGGTGCGTTCCTCGACGTAGGTGAGCAGGGCGAGCGCCACCCGCTCGACCCGGATGCGCGAGCGGTTCTGCGTCAGGCTCGCGCTGATCATCGACATCAGGGTCGACATCTCCCGGTCCACGACCACGGCGTACAGGCCTTCCTTGCCGCCGAAGTGCTCGTAGACCACGGGCTTGGAGACCTGGGCCCGCTGGGCGATCTCCTCGATCGACGCCGCCTCGTAGCCGCGCTCGGCGAAGATCGCCCGCCCGATCTCGATGAGCTGTTCCCGGCGCTGGGTCCCGGTCATCCGGACCCGGGGGCTGCGGTCGGCGTGGTTCTGCGACGGTTTCGACACGTGTACATCCTTTCCGGCACCCGGCCGGACCCTGTGCCACCGGAAAACACCGAGGACGACGCGCGGCGGGTTGCGATCAGCCTATCCGTGGCGGCGACGCGCCCGGCCCCGCGTTCGACTCCGGGTGTGGCGGCATGCGAGGATCACAGACGCATGACCGGGGCGTCGGCGCCGGGAATGCGGCAGTCCGCCGTGGTGTAATCGGCAGCACCTCTGATTTTGGTTCAGATAGTTCAGGTTCGAGTCCTGGCGGCGGAGCGGGGCAGTCGGGGCCGGCGAGCTCCCCTGCCGGTGCCGAACCTGCGCATGTCGAACGTCGAGGGAGCTTCATGCAAGTGCAGACCGCAGTTGTCGTTCTGGCGGCCGGAGCGGGTACGCGAATGCGATCCAAGACCCCGAAGGTGCTGCACACACTCGGGGGTCGCACGATGCTCGCCCATTCGCTGCACGCGGCCGCAGAGCTGGACCCGAGCCACCTGGTGGTGGTCGTCGGGCACGAGCGCGAGCGGGTTTCCGCCGCGACCGCCGAGATCGCCGAGACGCTCGACCGCAAGGTGTCGATCGCGGTCCAGGACCGGCAGCTCGGTACCGGGCACGCGGTGCAGTGCGGGCTCGACGCGCTGCCCGGCGACTTCTCCGGCGTGGTCGTCGTCACCAACGCCGATGTCCCGCTGCTCGACGGCCACACCCTCGAGGCTCTCGAAGCCGAGCACCTCGCCGAACCGGCGCAGTCGGCGGTGACCGTCCTGACGTTCCTCGCCGACGATCCCACCGGGTACGGCCGCATCGTCCGGAACGGCCACGGCGAGATCCGCGAGATCGTCGAGGAGACCGACACCGACGCCGAGCAGGCTGCCATCAACGAGGTCAACGCCGGCATCTACGCCTTCGACGCGAAGTTCCTCCGCAGCGCGCTGACCCGGCTGCGGGCCCACAATGCGCAGGGCGAGCTGTACCTGACGGACGTCGTCACGATCGCCCGGGAGGACGGCCTGCCGGTGTTCGCCGCCCAGCTCGCCGACCCGATGAAGGTCGCGGGCGCGAACGACCGGGTGCAGCTCGCGGCGCTCGCCGCGCAGTTGAACCGGCGCACCCTCGAGCACTGGATGCGGGCGGGTGTGACCGTGATCGACCCGTCCAGCACGTGGGTGGACGTCGACGTCGTCCTCGCCCGGGACGTGACCCTGCACCCCGGGGTGCAGCTGCACGGCCGGACTGTGATCGACGAGGACGCGGTGATCGGCCCGGACACCACGCTGACGAACGTGCGGATCGGCGCCGGGGCGTCGGTCGTGCGCACCCACGGGTCGGACTCCGTGATCCGCGAGGGCGCGACCGTCGGGCCGTTCGCCTACCTGCGGCCGGGCACCGACCTCGGCGAGTCCGGCAAGATCGGCACGTTCGTGGAGACCAAGAACGCCGAGATCGGCGCGCACTCGAAGGTGCCGCACCTGACCTACGTCGGCGACGCCACCATCGGCGAGTACTCGAACATCGGGGCCTCGAGCGTGTTCGTCAACTACGACGGCGTGCACAAGTCGCGCACGGTCGTCGGATCCCACGTCCGGACCGGGTCGGACACCATGTTCGTGGCCCCCGTGACGGTCGGCGACGGAGCTTACACCGGCGCCGGCACGGTCCTGCGCCGCAACGTTCCGCCGGGGGCGCTTGCGGTGTCGGGTGCGCCACAGCGCAATATTGAAGGCTGGGTCCAGCGAAACCGACCCGGGACCCCCGCGGCCGAGGCAGCGTCTGCAGCACGGCAGCAGCAAGAGATCGAACGGCATAAGGACGGCCAGGACCAGTGACCTCCAATTGGATCGACAACCAGAAGAACTTGATGCTCTTCTCCGGCCGGGCCCACCCCGAGCTGGCCGAGCAGGTGGCGAAGGAGCTCGACGTCCAGGTCACCCCGCAGACCGCGCGTGACTTCGCCAACGGCGAGATCTTCGTGCGGTTCGAGGAGTCCGTGCGCGGCTCCGACGCGTTCGTGCTGCAGAGCCACCCGTTCCCGCTCAACCAGTGGGTGATGGAACAGCTCATCATGATCGATGCGCTCAAGCGAGGCTCGGCCAAGCGCATCACCGCCGTCCTGCCGTTCTACCCGTACGCCCGCCAGGACAAGAAGCACCGCGGCCGTGAGCCCATCTCCGCCCGCCTGATCGCCGATCTGCTCAAGACCGCCGGCGCGGACCGCATCATCACCGTCGATCTGCACACCGACCAGATCCAGGGCTTCTTCGACGGACCGGTCGACCACATGCACGCCCAGGGCCAGCTCGCCGAGTACATCCGCGACAGGTACGGCGTCGAGAACATCGCCGTGGTCTCCCCCGACTCCGGCCGCGTCCGCGTCGCCGAGAAGTGGGCCGACACCCTCGGGGGCGCCCCGCTGGCGTTCATCCACAAGACCCGCGACCCGCTGGTCCCGAACCAGGTCAAGTCCAACCGCGTGGTCGGTGAGGTCGAGGGCCGCACCTGCATCCTCATCGACGACATGATCGACACCGGCGGCACCATCGCCGGGGCCGTGAAGATCCTGAAGGAGGCCGGCGCGGGCGACGTCGTCATCGCCGCCACCCACGGCGTGCTCTCGCACCCCGCCTCCGAGCGCCTCGCCGCGTGCGGTGCCGAGGAGGTCATCGTCACCAACACGCTGCCGATCGACGACGAGAAGCGGTTCCCGACGCTCACCGTCCTGTCGATCGCGCCGCTGCTCGCGCGCACCATCCAGGAGGTGTTCGAGAACGGCTCGGTGACGTCGCTGTTCAACGGTTCCGCGTAGTCGCGGAAGGCGGTGTACCTTCGGACCGTCACCGGACCGAAAGGACACCCGGCATGTTCACCGGCTTCCCCGTTGCCGCCCTCGACTTCTACGAAGACCTCGAGGCGGACAACAGCAAGCCGTTCTGGGCCGCGCACAAGGCCGTCTACGACGACTGCGTGCGCGGCCCGATGCTTGCCCTGCTCGCGGAACTCGAACCGGAGTTCGGCCCGGGCAAGGCGTTTCGTCCGCATCGCGACGTCCGCTTCAGCGCGGACAAGTCGCCGTACAAGACTCATCAGGGCGGATTCGTGCAAACCGGGCCCGGCGTCGGGTTCTACGTGCAGATCGACGCCGCCGGGCTGCGGATCGCCGGCGGCTTCTACGCGGGCTCGTCCGCACAGGTCTCCGCATACCGTGCCACCGTGGACGATTCGCGCCACGGCCCCCGGCTCGAGACGCTCGTGCGGCGGCTGCGCCGGGCCGGGTACGAGATCGGTGGCGAACGGCTGAAGACCCGTCCGCGCGGCGTCGCGGAGGACCACCCCCGTCTCGACCTGCTGCGGCACAAGTCCCTCACCGCCGCGCGGGAGCACCCGTCGCCCGAGTGGCTCGACACGCCGCGCACCCTCGACGAGGTGCGCACCACCTGGCGCGACGTCCGGCCGCTCGTGGAGTGGCTGACCGCCGCCACCGCCGCCTGAAAAGCGTTCGCATCGCGGTCGATTCCGAGCCCCCTCGGCAAACCGATCGGTATGGAAAGTCGTGTGGCACAAGGCTTTGCCGCCCGGACGCCGACGGTTAACATGATCTTCATCACTCCGACATCCCTCAGCCGCAGGTCGTGCAGGACCCCCCCGACCGACCGGGCCGGCTTTGACTTAAGGTGGCTCCTCGTGATCGACGCTCAAACCCTCGAGGCCCCCACCGAAAACGCGAAACTCGAGACCGTCCGCCGGTGGAGGCCGGGAGCCTGCGTCTGGTGCGGCGACACCGATTCCGTCGAGGAGTTCCGCAACGAACCCCGTTGCGCCACTTGCCGCACGCACGAGTCGATCATCGACGAGGCGCGCAAGTTCGTCGGCATGTACGGCCTGCGTCCCATCGGCGGCACCCTGCAGTCGGACGACGAGGAGGAGTACGAGCACCGCAAGGCCGCCCGCGACTCACGCCGCGTCCTCAACGACATCCGGCTCGCCGAACAGCCCGACCCCGCCCTCGTCCGCAAGGCCCTGCGCCCCCGCGCCGCCGCCGTCGTCGCCGAGACCGCCCCGGCGCGCCGGACCGCCACGCCGCGCACGTCCTCGTCGCGCCCGTCGCAGCGCGCCGCCTCCGAGCCGGCCCCCGCGCCGGTGCGCACCGGCGCCGTCGACGTCGACGAGATCCAGAACCGCGCCCTCGCGCTGCTCGACCAGCTCTCCGCGATCGACGCGCAGCTCGCCCTCGTCGCCGAGCAGTCCGGCCTCGCCGCCCGTGCCCGCCGCGGTGACCTCGAGAAGCAGAAGGCCACCGTCCTGCGCACCCTGGCTGCCCTGGAGAAGGCCCGGCTCAGCGCCACCCGATAGGGAACTTCTCGCCCCGAGGGGGAGGTTGTCGCGGCATCGTTCGAGTGCCGCAGTCGACAACCTCCCCCTCGTCGCATATATCACCTGGTGGGACTACGCATACCGGACATCCCTCCCCTCGATCCGTAAGAGACCAGGTAGTCTGCCCGTGCCGAAGGGTCTGTCGGGGACACCGGGGTATCGGTGGAGACCGCACATGCAGGCTTGCGTGGACCGACCGATCGAGAGGAGTTGCCGTGAGTGTCCCCGGCGCCGGCCGTACGGGGGTACCGACGTGGCGGGCGCTGGCCACCGCGCTGCCCCGTCCTCGCCTGTTCGAGATGCTCGACCGCGGGTCTGCGCTGACGGTGGTCCACGCACCGGACGGGTTCGGCAAGAGCACGCTGCTCGCCACGTGGCTGCACGGCGGCGGCGTACCCGGGCGCGACGTCGCGTGGGTGCCGGCGGCGACGGACGACGGGACACCGGACCGCATCTGGTCCGACGCGTGCGCGGTGCTGGGCGACCATGTCGTGGCCGGCGACCCGGTCGACCGGCTCGCCTCGACCCTCGGCGGAACGCCGTCCCTGCTCGTCCTCGACGGGCTCCCCGGCACCGCCCTCGACGACCTGCTGCCGGCGATCCGGCAGCTGCTGGATCGCTGCCCGTCCGTGGACGTCGCCGTCTGTCTTCGCGGCAGCACCACGTCCGCCACCGTGGCCGCGGCGGGCCTCGACTGCACGTTCGTCTCCGCCCACGACCTCCGGTTCACGCCCCGGGAGACGGCGGAACTCTTCCGCGCCGCCGGGGTGGAACTCGGGATCGACGAGTACGGCGACCTGTGCCGCGCCCTGGGCGGGCTGCCCCAGCTGATCTCGGGCGCCCTGAACGTCGCCCGGCTGCACCGGGGCGCACCGGTCGACGAGGAGGGCCGGCCCTCCCCCGACCTGGCCGTCGCCATCGCCGGGTTCGCGTCCGGTCTGCTCGACACGCTCACCGCCGAGGAACGGGCGTTCGCGATGTGCGTCGTCGCCGCCCGCGATCTCGACGCGGAACTCGCCGCCGAGCTCACCGGCCGGCCCGAGCCGGCCGCGCTGCTCGACCGTCTCGAGGCGCGAGGCCTGCTCGTCGTCGACGAGGCGGACGAGACACGGACGTGGTCGTGGCCGTCGGCCCTGCGGTCGGCGGTACTGGAACAGGCCCGGCAGGAGGAGCCCGCACGGGTCGACGAGCTGATGACCTTTCTCGCGCGCCTGCACCGGGATGCGGGCCGGCCGGCGCAGGCCGCGGTGTACGCGGCCGAGGCTCGCAACTGGACGATGGCCGCGGGCATCGTGGAGCGCAGCTGGGGCGAGATGGTCTCCGAGCACCTGGAGGTGCTCATCCTCGTGTTGCGGACGATCCCGGAGGACTTCCTGGAGGACTACCCGGCGGTGCTCGCCGGACGGGCGCTGTTCGTGCAGATGCTCGCCGATCACCCCATCCTGCGGGCGTCGCTTCCGAGCGAACCCGACGAGCTGCACACGCTCGGCGCCGGGCCGGACGCCGCGAACGTCCTGCACCTGGCGACGGTGCAGTCGCTCGCGCTGCGTGTCGCCGGGGACTTCGTCCAGGGCGCCGACTGCACGCGACGGCTCGAGCCGCTGGTACAGAGCATGCTCCTGCACCAGCCGGACAACATCACCCCGCAGCTGCCGCTGCTGCGGGTCCAGTGGGCGATCACCTTCCAGCTCGTCGCGGAGCTGGCCGAATCCAACCGGCAGTTCGAACTGGCCTACCGCGGCGGTGTCGCCGCGGACACCCCCTACATCGTCCAGAACGCCGCGGGCAGCTCGGCGCTCAACTGGGCTCTGGTCGGCGACGTCCCGCGCGCCCGCCGGTGGCTCGACCGGGAGGCGACGACGGAACCGTCCGACGGGCTCTTCGGCGAACTCGTCAAGGTCGGCGGCCGGGTCGCCGCGGCCCTGACCCATCTCGACGCGCTCGACGTGGGCGCGGCCGAGTCGATGATCGAGCTGCTCGGCGCGCCCAGCGATCGGGAGGAGCTGTGGGGGTTCGTCGCCTACGCCCACGCCCAGCACGCCCTGCTCACCCTCGAGGCGTACGCGGGTCTGACGTGGTTGCACCACACCGTCGCCGGCCACGCCCACCGGCACGGCGACGGCGCATTCTCCCGGACGCTGCTCACCGCGACGGAGATCGACCTGCACCTGGCTCTCGGCAACGGCAACCTGGCCCGCGCCGTGGCGGACCAGGAGCCCCGGCACCATCCGATACTCGTCGTCTCCGACGCGCGGGTGGACCTGCTCGGTGGGAGTCCCGACCGGGCCGCCAAGAAGCTCGCGCGGGTGTCGTGGCCGGACTGCGGATTCCCGCGGGCCCATCTCGAGGCGTTGCTGCTGGACGCCGCCGCGCAGCTCGATCTCGGCAATCCCCGGTCCGCGATCGTGTGCTGGGAGCGCGCCTGCACGCTCGCCCGGACGCTCGGCAATCGGCGCGCCTTCACGACCGTGCCGGACCGGCATCGGCGAGAGCTCGTCGAGCGCAGCGGTATTGCGGTGCCGGGCGGTTCCGTCGAGGCGGTGTTCCCGGACGAGGTCGTGCGGGTCGAGCTGTCCCCGCGGGAGAGGCGGGTGCTCGCGTTGCTGGCCGACGGATCACCGCAGAGCGAGATCGCCCGGCTCCTGTTCGTCTCCCCGAACACGGTCAAGACGCAGCTGCGCAGCATCTACCGCAAGCTCGAGGTCCACACCCGGGTCGAGGCCATCACCCGGGCGCGGGAGCTGCGGCTGCTGCCGGTGACCGGTGAGCTCTAGGCGCGCTTCCGCGGCCCTTTCCGGCGCCGACGTCCCCTCCCGAACCGAGCGAATGTATCGCTCATCTCCGCAGATCGACGCGATGGCACGTTCGCTCGGCTCGGGAGGAGGTCACGCCGGTTTGTGGGCGAGCACCCGGAACACGATGCCCATCCGCCCGGTGCGGTGCACGTCGTCGACCACGAGGCCGGCCTCGGTGAGATAGGGGACGGGGTCGCGGAGCAGGTGGTCGGCGCCGAAGCGGATGCTGAGCGGCTCGATGCCCCGTTGCAGGGCGCGCAGCGCCCGGTTCGTCGACGGCCCGTGCTCGGCGAGGACGACGCGGCCGCCGGGGACGAGCACGCGGTGCGCCTCGGCGGCGGCGCGGGCCGGGTCGGGCACGGTGCAGAACGTGAAGGTCGAGAGCACGGTGTCGGCGCTCGCGTCGGGCAGATCGAGGGCCTGGACGTCGCCCTCCCGCAGTTCGACGCGCGGATCGGCGGCGGCCTTCGCCCGGGCGAGTTCGAGCATCCTCGGTGAGATGTCGATGCCGACGACGTGCTCGACCTCCGGCCCGTAGAGGGGAAGGTTGAGCCCGGTGCCGACGGCGAGTTCGACGACGCGGCCGCGGGCCTGCGCGGCCGCCCAGTGCCGGGCCGGCCCGAGGATCAGCCGCTCGACCAGGCCCATGCCGCGGTCGTAGTTCTTCGACATCTCGTCGAAGATCCGCGATACGCGGGCGTTCTCGTTCTCGACCTTCTCCGAATCGGTCACCGTGTCTCCTTACCGCCGGGTCACCGCCGACGTTACCGGCGTACCCTCCCGGCTGTGACCGAACCGATCCCGGAACAGCGCCGCGTCCTGACCGTGCTGGTGGCCGCGCAGATCCTCAGCGGTGCGGGCCTGGCCGCCGGCGTGACCGTCGGCGCGCTCCTCGCGCAGGACATGCTGGGCAGCACGAGTCTCGCCGGGGTGCCGAGCGCCCTGTTCACGATCGGGTCGGCGGCCGCGGCCGTCGCCGTGGGGCGGATCTCGCAGCGCGCCGGGCGCCGTGGGGGCCTGACGTTCGGCTACACCACGGGCGCGATCGGCAGCGCGGGGGTGGTGGCCGCGGCGGCGCTCGACACCGCGGTGCTGCTGTTCGCGGCCCTGTTCGTCTACGGCGCGGGCACGGCGACGAGCCTGCAGGCGCGCTACGCGGGCGCCGACCTGGCCGCCCCGGCGCGGCGCGGCCGCGCCGTGAGCACGGTGCTGGTGGCGACGACCCTCGGGGCGGTGGTGGGCCCGAACCTGACCACCGTGATGGGCGACGCCGCCGAATCGTGGGGCATTCCCCGGCTGTCCGGGCCGTTCGTGCTCTCCGGCGTCGCCTACGGTCTCGCCGCCGTCGTCCTGTGGGTGCTGCTGCGCCCGGACCCGCTCCTGCTCGCCCGCAGCCGCGCCGCCGCGGAAACCCTGAGCGGCACCGTCGGCGAGGATCCGGCGCCGGCCGGCGACCCGCCGGCGCCGGGCCGGCCGTGGACGCCCGCGGTGACCGCCGGGGTCGTGGTCATGATCGTGACGCAGCTCGTGATGGTTGCGGTGATGACGATGACGCCGATCCACATGCGCGACCACGGGCACGACGTCGGCGCGACGGGCGTGGTCATCGCGATCCACGTTGCGGCGATGTTCCTGCCCTCACCGATCGCGGGGATGCTCGTGGACCGGGTCGGGCCCTACCGGGTCGCGGCCGCCGCGGGACTCGTCCTGCTGGCCTCCGGGGTGTCCGCGGCGCTGGCCCCGCCGCACTCGGTGGCGGCGCTCGCGTTCGCGCTGGGCCTGCTCGGCTTCGGGTGGAGCCTGGGCCTGGTGAGCGGCACCGCGCTCGTCACCGATGCGGTGCCGCTCGAGTCCCGCGCGGCCACGCAGGGCACCGCGGACCTGTTCGTCGCACTCGCCGGGGCGGGCGGCGGCCTGGGTTCCGGGCTCGTCGTCGCGGCGGCCGGGTTCCCCGCCCTGGCGCTGACCGGTGCGGCGGTGTCGCTGGTGATCCTTCCGGTCCTGGCGCGACGGTCCGCACACGTCGCGCAGTCCGCCGTCCACTAGCATCTCAGGCCGGCACGGCGACGGCTCGTCGCGCCACCCGCAGGTCCGCGACCCACACCAGGGCGGTCACGACGGCCGCCGCCACCCCGAACACGCACACCCCGGTCCAGCCGGCGCTCGTCCACGCGACCGCGCCGAGCGCCGAACCGGCAGCGGCGCCGATGAAGTACGTCGTCATGTACACCGCGTTGATGCGGGAACGCGCCGCGGGCGCCAGCGCGTAGACGATGTTCTGGTTGCTGATGTGGATGGCCTGCAGCGCCAGGTCGATCGCGACCATCCCGATCAGGAACCACGCCAGCGAGTACGCGCCGGCGCCCAGCGCGGCCCAGGACGCGACGAGCACCGCCGCGCCGGCGCCCGAGGTGAGCTGCGCGAGCCCGCGATCGGCGAGGCGGCCGGTGAGGTTGGCCATCACCGCGCCGGCGACCCCGGCCAGGCCCACCAGTCCGATCTGCACCTCGTCGAAACCGTAGGGTTCGCCGGCCAGCAGGAACGCCATCGTCGAGAACAGGGCGCTCACGGACGCGAACGACAGGGCGCCGAGCAGCGACCGGGTGCGCAGCCTCGGCTGGGTGCGCACGAGGGTCCCGAGCGAACGCAGCGTGGTCCCGTAACCGATGCGCTCGGCGGGTCGCGACGTCGGCAGCACCCGCCACAGGGCCAGCGCGACCACGACCATCACGGCGGCGCTCACCCGGTAGACGGTGGCCCACCCGCCGACGCCGGCGAGGAGCCCGGCGACGCTTCGGGCGAGCAGGATGCCGAGCACCAACCCGCTCATCACCGTCCCGACGGCCTGGCCGCTGCGCTCCGGTGTGGCCAGGGTCGCGGCGAACGGCACCAGCACCTGCGCGGCCACCGAGAACAGCCCTGCGATCGCCGTGCCGACGGCCAGCACCGCGATGTCCGGGGCGAAGCCGCTGATTGCCTGGCCGGCCGCGGCGGCGAGCATGAGCCCCACCGTGAGGCGGCGCTTGTCGAACATGTCACCGAGCGGCACCAGGAACAGCAGGCCGAGGCCGTAGGAGACCTGGGCGATGGTGACGGTGGCTGCGGCGGCGGAGTGGGAGGTGCCCAGGGCGGCGGCGATCGAGTCGAGCAGGGGCTGGTTGAAGTAGTTGCCGCCCACGCACAAACCGGTGGCCGCCGCCATCAGCAGCAGCACGGGGGTGGTCAGCACGGGCCGGGTCGACGTCACGTCTGCCAGCCTCGCGCGGCCGGGCCGGTGCTGTCCAACCGGCTTCCTGCCGTCGGCGGCCCGGGACCGCCGACGCGCGGCTCAGGCGCGGCTCGCGCCGATCAGCGCGAACCTCCCGTCGGGATCGATCCACTCGCGCCGGACGACGAACCCGGCCTCGGTCAGTTCACGGCCCATCCCGTCGAGACGGAACTTGGCGGAGATCTCGGTGCGCAGCTGCTCACCCGCCGCGAAGGAGATCTCGAGATCCAGCCCGGGAATTCGGACGGTCATGGGCTCGGTGGCCTCGAGCCGCATCTCGATCCATTCGTTGATCGGGTCCCACACGGCGACGTGCCGGAACTTCCCGGGTTCGAAGTCCGCACCGAGCCGGTTGTTGAGCACGTTCAGCACGTTGCGGTCGAATTCCGCGGTGATCCCGGCCGCGTCGTCGTAGGCCGGCACGAGCACGTCCGGGTCGGTGACGAGGCCGATGCCGAGAAGCAGCCACTCCCCCGGCTCGAGCACGGCGGCGAGATCGGTGAGGAACGCGGCGCGCTCGGCGGGCGCCAGGTTGCCGATGGTGCCGCCGAGGAACGCGATCATGCGGCGTCCGCCGCCGGGCAGGTGCGCGAGCGAGCCGGTGAAGTCTCCGACGACGCCCCGCACCGTCAGGTCCGGGTACTCGGCCGAGAGCCGGGTCACCGCGGGCTGCAGGGCGGCCTCCGACACGTCCTGCGGTACGTACGTATGGATGTACGGTTGCAGCGCGTCGAGCAGGATCTCCGTCTTCTCGGAGGAGCCCGACCCGAGTTCGACGAGCATCTCGGGGCGGGCCTCGTCGGCCAGTTCCGGTGAATGCTTTTGCAGCAGAGCCCGTTCGGTGCGGGTGGGGTAGTACTCCGGCAGGCGGGTGATCCGGTCGAAGAGCTCGCCGCCGCGCGCATCGTAGAGCCAGGTCGGCGAGAGCCACTTCGGCGACGACGTCAGCCCGCGGCGCGCGTCGGCCCGCAGCGACTCGTCGAGCTGCTCCGGGGTCAGGTACACGTCCACCGTCATGAAACGGCCACCTCCATGGGGGACACGATGAGGTGTCCCGGTCGGGCGCTGACCAGGTGCCGGTCCGGCACCTGACGCCAGCGCGGATCGTCGTCGTACGGTTCCGAGGACACCACGGCGACGTCCTCGTCGACGAGGGTCCACAGCGAGTGGTACCAGGCCGTCGCCCACAACCCGGAACCGTTGCCCAGCAACAGGTTCAGCCGCGAACCCGGCGCGACCGCGAGCACGTCGTGGACGAGCCGCATCAGCGCCTGCTCGGGCCGCGAGGAACGCAGCCGCGAGTACAGCAGCAGCCACAGCGCGGCCGCGTCGGTGGGCGACTCGAGCTGCAGCAGTTCGGCCACCGGCAGGCGCTGGGCCAGCGAGACGAGCGAACCGGGCCACCCGCGGACCAGCCCGTTGAGGCTGAACGCCCAGCCGTCGCGGGTGAACGGGGCGCAGGCCGAGCGCTCGACGGGCATGCCCTCCGTCGCCGAGCGCAGCGACGCCATGACGGCTCCGGCGCTGATGTGCGAAAGGCCTTCGGCGACAAAGGGGTCGGACCAGATCGGAGCGGGGTTCCGGTAGCGGCCGAAGCCGTCGGCACCCCACCATGCCACCCCGAACCCGTCGGCGTTGATGGTGCCGCCGCCGCGCATGTCCTTCGGCGCCCACGATTGGCGCAACAGCGACCGGGGTCCCTCGGTCACCAGGGAGCTCACCGAGCGGACCGGCCCGAGATATCCCAGGTGTCTACACATCCGGCACGTCCCGCGCGCAGCGGAAGCCGGCGAAGATCTGCCGCCGGATCGGCAGGTCCCAGTTGCGGAAGGTGCCGCGGCAGGCCGCGGGGTCGGTGCCGAACGAGCCGCCGCGCAGCACCCGGAAGTCGCCGCCGAAGAACACCTCCGAGTACTCCCGGTACGGGAAGGCGGTGAACCCGGGATACGGCTCGAACCCCGAGGCCGTCCATTCCCACACGTCGCCGATCAGCTGGTGCACGCCGAGGCGCGACGCACCCGCCGGATAGGCACCGACGACGGCCGGCTCGAGGTGCCGCTGGCCGAGGTTGGCGTGGGCCTCGGTCGGTTCCTCGTCGCCCCACGGGTAGCGCCGGCTCGCCCCGGTCAGCGGGTCCCAGCGGGCAGCCTTCTCCCATTCGGCCTCGCTGGGCAGCCGGCGCCCGGCCCAGCGCGCGAACGCCTCGGCCTCGTGGAAGCACACGTGCACCACGGGCTCGTCGGGATCGAGCGGCACCACCGCCCCGAACCGGCGGCGCCACCACGTGCCCGAGTCGTCGCGGGTCCAGAACTGGGGGGCCTCGAGACCCGCCTGCTCGCGGTGCACCCATCCCTCCGGGCTCCACAGCTCCCGGCGGGCGTAGCCGCCGTCGGCCAGGAACTCGAGGTAGCGCCCGTTGGTGACCGGCACCGTGTCGATCGCGAACGCCGGTACGTACACCCGGTGCGCGGCCCGCTCGTTGTCCAGCGCCCACGGATCGGTCGAGGTCCCCATCTCGAACTCGCCGCCCGGGATCAGCACCTCCTCCGCGGCCGGCGGCTCGGCGCGCCGCGGCGGCGGTGGGGCGTCGAGCACGGGCGATCCCGCCCGCAACTGGTGCGTGGCCAGCATCGTCTCCGCATGCTGCACCTCGTGCTGGACACTCATCGCGAAGACGAATCCGTCACGGGTGAGGTCGGTGTCGAATGCACACTGCGCCAGCACGTCCGCCGCCCGCGCGCGGACCTCCGCCGCGTAGCCGCGGGCCTCCGCCGGCCCGAGCAACGGCAGCGCCGGACGGTCCGCGCGGGGATGCCGGAAGGCGTCGTAGAGGTCGTCGACGTCCGGGCGCACACCGCCCTGACCGCCGGCCGCCCGGAGCAGCCAGCGTTCCTCCTGGTTGGCGATATGCGCGAGATCCCACACGAGGGGGCTCATCAGCGGCGAATGCTGAGCCGTGAGCTCCGCGTCGTCGATGTCGGTCAGCGCGAGGACCCGCGCCCGCGCGCGGGCGAGGTCCCGGCCGAGCCGGGTGCGCAGACCGCTCACCGGTCCTGGACCTCCGGGGTGCGACCGCGGCAGCACCGCGCCGCCGCCGAGTCCAGGGCCGTGGTGAACCGCATGTCCGGCGACGCCTCCGCGGCGAGGGCGAGCAGTCCGACCGCCGCGGCCCGGAGCTCGAGGTCCGCGAGACCGAACTCGGCAGCCTCCTGCCAGCGGTCCACGACGGGTGCGGCGACGGCCAGGGCCTCGTCCATCACGGCCGGCGAGGTGAGCAGCGCCTCGACCGCGGCGACCGGGACCTGCCAGAGGGCACCCGGCTGGGCGTCGATGTACCGGACCTCGAGATGCCCGGCGGGACGCACCGGCGGAAACAGGGTGGTCAGGTGGTAGTCCAGGTCGGCGACGGTGGGCCGGCGCCCGATCTCGTCGTCGAGACCGCCGCCGAGCCAGTCCGCGAACGACGCACCCGGCGGCGCGTGCCAGTCCCCGTCGGACGCGCGCACGCACAGCAGCGGCGCGTCGAGCGCCCAGGCCGGGTAGTGCGCCGGATCGGGGACGGGCGTGGTGCGGTCGGCGTCCAGCGCCAGCCAGGTCCGCATCCGCTGCGACGCCCAGGTTCCGTCCGGGGCGCCGCGCAGCGAGGGGGAACACGCGAACGCGGCCACGAGCGCCGGTCCGACGGCGTGCAGCACCCGCCACCGGCGGGCCAGCTCGTCGTCGTCGGCGCCGGCGTCGACGCTCACCTGAGTGGCGGCGGTGCTGTTCATCATCAACCGGCCCAGCGGCCCGATCCGATCGAACCGGAGCTCCATCGCGCTGTACCGGGGGGTGCGCAGCAGCCGCTGCGGGGGGCGCAGTTCGTCGGCCGCCGCGTCGATCATGTCCACCGACCGGCGCGCCAGCAACGCACGGAGCATGCGGGCATCGGCGGTGAGACGGTCGCAGACCTGCCGCGCCGAGCCACACGGCACGCTCGACAGTTCGACCTGCCCGCCGGGCTCGAGGGTCACGGCGCTGCCCGACGGCAACGGCCGCGCCGAGGAGCCGGGAGCCAGCTGCCGCGGGGCGTGCGGGCCGAGGGCCTCGAGGATCGCCTGCAGCTCCGGCCGGGCGCTCGTGCCGTCGGCCCGGGCCGTGAGCCATTCCAGTTCCACCCCGATCAGCCGGGGCGGCCCGAAGCGGAAGCTCACCCTTCGCACGTGCAGTTCGGCGGCGGTTCGCGAGGCGATGCCGGCGTCCGCGCGCGGCACCGCCGTGTCGACTGTGATCACCACTCGGTCCGCCCCTCCCTCGCCTGTGGGCCAGCTCACGGACGAGCCTAACGTCAACCGGCGACAGGATGCGGGTGAACGCTCACGGCACGGCCCGGCGCGTCGCCCGTGCGAGGACACCGACCGCCAGCACGGCGGCGCCGACCCCGACGGCGCCCGGCGGCAGCGTCAGTGTCAGCGCGACGCACCCGACGGCCCCGATCACCTGCAGGAATCGGGGGTAGCGACGGTGCTCGTCCCGCTGGGTGAAGGCGGACAGGTTCGCGACGAGGTAGTACACCAGCACCCCGAAGGATGAGAATCCGATCACTCCGCGCAGATCGACGGTCGCGACGAGCAGGCACACCACCGCGGCGACGGCGAGTTCGGCCCGGTGCGGCACCGCGAACCGCGGATGCACCGCCGCGAGCGGGCGCGGCAGATCGCCCTGCCGCGCCATCGCGAGTGCGGTGCGGCCGACGCCCGTCACGAGGGCGAGCAGGGCGCCCAGCGACGCGACCGCGGCCCCGGCCACCACGACGGGCGCCGCCCACGCCCAGCCGCCCGCGCGGACCGCGTCGAGCAGCGGCGCGCTGCTCGACGCCACCCGGTCCGGCCCGAGGCACGCGAGCAGGGTCACCCCGACGACGGCGTAGAGCAGCACCACGAATCCGAGGGCGCCGACGATCGCGCGCGGGATGGTCCGGCGCGGCTCGCGCACCTCCTCACCGAGCGTTGCGATCCGCGCGTAGCCCGCGAAGGCGAAGAACAGCAGGCCGGCCGCCTGCAGCACCCCGTACGCGCCGCCGCCGACGGGGCCGAACGGATCGGCGGGCTGCGCCCCGGGGCCGGCCCAGCTCGCCGTCACCGCCACGGCGAGGGCGACGAGCACCAGCGCCACGATGATGCGCGCGAGCCGGGCCGTGCGGGTGATGCCCCGGTAGTTCACGGCGGTCAGGGCGAGGACCGCGGCGACGGCGACCGGCCGCCGCCACGGTTCCGGCACGGCGTAGGCGGCGAAGGTCAAGGCCATCGCCGCGCAGCTGGCGGTCTTGCCGATCACGAAGCCCCAGCCCGCCACGAAGCCCCACCACGGCCCGAGCCGTTCCCGGCCGTACACGTAGGTGCCGCCGGACGTCGGATACTGCGCGGCGAGCTGCGCCGACGACGTGGCGTTGCAGTACGCCACGACTGCGGCGACGGCCAGGCCGACGAGCAGGCCCGCGCCGGCCGCGGCGGCGGCCGGCGCGAACGCCGAGAACACCCCCGCCCCGATCATCGCGCCGAGCCCGATGGCGACGGCGTCACCGGTGCCGAGCCGGCGCTGCAGGGGTGTCGGTTCGCTCACGCGTACATTCCAACCACGAAGACATGAACGGGAGGTACGTCCTCGATGCTCGACCTGCAACGCGCCCGTCGGGACACGCCCGGCTGCTTCGACCGGGTCTTCCTCGACAGCGCTGGCTCGTCGCTGCCGCCCACCCCGGTGCTGGAGACGACCGTCGCGCATCTGCGGCGCGAGGCCGAGGTCGGCGGGTACGTCGCGGCCGCGGAACGCGCCGGCGACCTCGCCGCGGTGAAGACCTCGATCGCGCGGCTGATCGGCGCGGAGGCGTCGTCGATCGCGCTGGTCGAGAGCGCCACCCGGGCGTGGGCGAGCTTCTTCTACTCGGTGCCGCTCGGCGAGGGCGACCGGATCCTGCTCACCCGCTCCGAATACGCCAGCAACGCCGTCTCCGCGCTGCAGCGCGCCCGCGCGACCGGCGCGACGGTGGAGACGATGCCCACCGACGCGCTCGGCCGGATCGACGTCGACGCCCTCGGCCGCACCCTCGACGAGCGGGTCAAGCTGGTGTCCGTCGTGCACGCCCCGACCAACGGCGGGCTCGTCAACCCGGTGCGGGAGGTGGCCGACGCCGCGCACGAGGTCGGTGCGCTGGTGCTGCTCGACGCGTGCCAGTCCGTCGGCCAGCTGCCGGTAAGCGTGCCCGAGTTCGACGTCGACGCGCTCTCCGCGACCGGTCGCAAGTGGCTGCGCGGACCCCGCGGCACCGGCTTCCTCTACGTCCGCCCCCGGCTGATCACCGAGCTCGAACCGGCCGTGCTCGACCTGCACAGCGCGCAGTGGACGGCCCCGGACGAGTACCGGGTCGCCGACGACGCGACGCGGTTCGAGCTGTGGGAGACCAACGTCGCCGCCCGCCTCGGGCTCGGCGCCGCCGTCGACTACCTGCTCGACTTCGGTGTCGACGCGGTGACCGAGGCGGTCGCCTACCGGGCCGAGCACCTGCGCGACGGGCTGGGCCGGATCCCCGGCGTGGCCGTGCGCGACCTCGGCAAGGAACACAGCGGCATCGTCTCGTTCACCGTCGACGGCTGGGATCCGGCGCACCTGCGCGAGGCGCTGGCCGCCGAGGCGATCACGGTCACGGTCAGCGGGCGCGGCTCGACGCTGCTCGAGATGTCGGCGCGACGGCTCGAGTCGGTGGTGCGGGCCTCCCCGCACTACTTCGTCTCCCCCGCCGACGTGGACCGGTTCCTGGCGGCCGTGCGGTCGCTCACCCGGTCCTGACCGTCCCGGCAACCGGGACAGCCGGTACCGCTCCCCCAGGTCGCGTGGTCAAGGTGTGCGAATCCCCGCACCACTTCGAGAGGATCGCGATGACCGAGACCAGTCCCGTCCGTCCTGTTCCCGTCGACCGGATCCCCGCCTGGGATCTCGAGGCCGACGTCGTGATCGCCGGATACGGCATCGCCGGTGTCTGCGCGGCCATCGGCGCCGCCGACGCCGGAGCCGACGTGCTGGTGCTGGAACGCACCGGCGGGTGGGGCGGCGCGGCCGCCCTCGCCGGCGGGTTCGTCTACCTCGGCGGCGGCACGACCGTGCAGCGGGCCTGCGGGTTCGAGGACTCGGTGGACGACATGCGCGCGTTCCTGACTGCGGCACTCGGACCGGGCGTGGACGAGGAGAAGATCGCCGCGTACTGCGCGGGTTCCGTCGCGCACTTCGACTGGCTCGTCGGGTGCGGGGTGCCGTTCAAGCACGAGTTCTGGGGCGAGCCCGGGTGGGAGCCACCCACCGACGCGGGCCTGCAGTACACCGGCGGGGAGAACGCGGCGCCGTTCCACAGCGTCGCCCGGCCCGCGCCGCGCGGTCACGTGCCGCAGATGAGCAACAAGCGCACCGGCGAGCAGGGCGGCGGCTACATGCTCATGAAGCCGCTCGCCGAGAAGGCCGCCGCGCTCGGGGTCCGCGCCGAGTACGACGTGCGGGTGCAGACCCTCGTCACCGATGCGTCCGGACGGGTGGTCGGGCTGCTGGCCAAGCGGTACGGCACCGACCTGGCGATCCGGGCGCGCCGAGGGGTCGTTCTCGCCACGGGCAGCTTCGCCTACAACGACGACATGGTGCGGGCGTACGCGCCGCATCTGGTGGGCCGTCCCGCCGCGTCGATCGAGGAGCACGACGGCCGGGCGATCCGGATGGCGCAAGCCCTCGGCGCCGACCTCGCGCACATGAACGCGACCGAGGTGGCGTTCTTCTGTGATCCTCAGCTGATCGCGCGCGGCATTCTCGTCAACGGGCGCGGCCAGCGATACGTGCCCGAGGACACCTACCCGGGCCGCATCGGTCAGCTGACCCTGCTGAAGAACGACAACGAGGCGTTCCTCGTCATCGACGAGGCGGCGTACGAGGCGGGGATCGCAGCCCCGACGTCGTCGGAGCAGCTGCGGCATCAGCCGAAATGGGTGTGCGAGACCGTCGCCGACCTCGAGGCCGAGATGGGTCTGCCCGAGCAGGCGCTGCAGTCCACGGTGCAGCTGTACAACCGGCACGCCGCACGGGGCGAGGACCCGCTGCTGGGCAAGAAGCGCGAATGGGTGAAGCCGATCGGTTCGCCCGTCGCGGCGATCGACCTGCGCGGCATGACCGGCGGGTTCACGCTCGGCGGCCTGCGCACGAGTCTGGACTCGGAGGTGCTGCACGTCGACGGCACGCCGATCCCGGGGCTGTTCGCGGCGGGACGGGCGGCGGCCGGGCTGTCGGCGTGGGGATACTGCAGCGGCATCTCCCTCGGCGACGGCAGTTTCTTCGGCCGGCGGGCGGGCACCGCCGCCGCGCGCGGCTGAGCGCAGGGCGGCGTTCGACTGGCCCGGGCGGATCCGGTAGAGTCGTTCGAGTTGTCTCGGCGAGGGTGAACCGCGAAATCGCTGGCTCACCGTGATCGACGCGGCTGCGGCTCCGCTCGAGCGTGTCCACGCTCCTGGCCGCGCGCGTCGCCCCTCGCCGGGAAGACCGCCCCAGTTCGAGCCATATGCGTAGGAGCCTTTCAGCATGTCCGACGAAAACCGTCTCGTAGCCGCCGTCCGTACCGAGTTCGGCAAGGGTGCCGCCCGCCGCGCCCGCCGCGACGGTCAGGTCCCCGCCGTTCTGTACGGCCACGGCACGGACCCCAAGCACCTCGCCCTCCCGGCCCGTGAATTCGCGGCCGTGCTGCGCGCCCACGGCACCAACGCCCTGCTGACCCTCGAGGTCGACGGCGGCGAGGAGCTGGCGCTGACCAAGTCGGTCGTCGTGCACCCGATCCGCAACTACATCGAGCATGCCGATCTGCTCGTCGTGAAGAAGGGCGAGAAGGTCACCGTCGAGGTCCCGCTCGTGGTCACCGGCGAGGCCGCCTCCGGCACCCTGGTCGTCAACGAGGTCAGCACCGTCCAGCTCGAGGCCGACGCCCTGAACCTGCCCGAGCAGGTCGAGGTGTCCATCGAGGGTGTCGAGGCCGGTACCCAGATCCTCGCGAACAACGTGCAGCTGCCCGCCGGTGCGACCCTGCAGGGCGACCCGGAGCTGCTGCTGGTGAACGTGGTCGCCGCACCGACCGCCGCCGCGATGGAGGGCGAGACCGCGGAGGGCGAGGCCGCCGAGGCCGAGGAGGCCTGAGCCCCCACCGGCTCCGCGTGACGTGACGAGCGGCGCGTCATCCCACGGGATGACGCGCCGCCGTCGTGACAACACCCGCCGCAACGGAAGGACACCGCCAAGTGAGCGACGGCACCGCCCTCGTCGTCGGGCTGGGCAATCCCGGCCCGCAGTACGAGAAGACCCGCCACAACGTCGGCTGCATGGTGGCCGACACGCTCGCCGCCCGGGTCGGCGGAAAGTTCAGCGCGCACAAGCGCAGCAACGCCGACATCGTGCAGGCCCGCCTCGACGGCCGGCAGGTGATCCTCGCCAAGCCACGCACCTACATGAACCTCTCGGGCGGGCCGGTCGCCGGACTCGCGCGGTTCTTCTCCGTCGAGCCCGCCGACGTCGTCGTCCTCCACGACGAGCTGGACCTGGACTTCGGCACGATCCGGCTCAAGCTCGGCGGCGGCGAGAACGGCCACAACGGGCTGCGGTCGATCTCGAGTGCCCTCGGCACCAAGCACTACCTGCGCACCCGCATCGGGATCGGCCGCCCGCCCGGCCGCATGGACCCGGCCGACTACGTGCTCAAGCCGTTCTCCTCGACCGAACGCAAGGACCTCGACCTGATCCGCGAGCAGGCCGCCGACGCGGTGGAGCTGTTGCTGCGGGTCGGCCTGGAAGAGGCGCAGAACAGGCTGCACTGAGCGCGGCGTCAGCCGCCCAGCAGGTGCACTGAGCGCGGCGTCAGCCGCCCAGCAGGTGCACTGAGCGCGGCGTCAGCCGCCCAGCAGGTGGACGGAGCTGCCACGGCGCAGCTTGCCCGACGACGTCTTCGGGATGCTGCCCGGCCCGAGCACCGCGACGGTGCGCGGCCGCACCCCGACCTCCGCGACGACCGCGTGCACGACGTCGTGTTCGATGCGGCGCACCTCCTCCGGATCGTCGATCCGGTTGGTCTCGACGGCGACCGCGAACGACTCGCGTTTGTCGCCGGCGTCGAGGCGGATCGCGACGGCGTTGCCGGGGCGCACGCCGTCGACGCTGCACGCGGCCCGTTCGATGTCGGTGGGATAGACGTTGCGCCCGCCCATGATGATGACGTCCTTGACGCGTCCGCACACCACGATCAGGCCGTCCTCGGTGAAGTAGCCCACGTCGCCGGTGTCGAACCAGCCCTGCGAGTCCTGCGCGGGCACCGGACCGTCGACGGTGAGGTAGCCGTGGGTGACCGCCTTGCCGCGCAACTGGATGATGCCGACGCCGCGGGGCGGCAGCAGCTCCCCGTCCTGGCCGACGACGCGGCCCTCGAGGCCGGGCACGAGGTGGCCGAGAGTGGGCAGGCGACGGGCGTTGGACCGGCTCGACGGCACCGCCATCCCGCCGGCCTCGAGCAGGTCGGGGTCGACGAGATCGAGGATCTGCCCGCGTCCGGGGTCCGGCACCGAGACCGCGAGGGTGGTCTCGGCCATGCCGTAGACCGGCGCGAGCGCGGCGGGGTCGAGGCCGAACCGGGCGCCGGCGGCGGCGAGGGCCTCCATGGTGTCCGGGTCGACCGGCTCGGCACCGTTCCACATCCACCGCACCGACGACAGGTCGACCGCGCCGTCGGGCGCCTGCGCAAGCTTGCGCGCCAGCAGCGAGTACGCGAAGTTCGGTGCGGCCGTTACGGTTCCGCGGTACTTGCTCATCAGCTCGGCCCACAGCAGCGGGGACCGCAGGAAGTCGAGCGGGGTCACGGAGACGACCTCGGCGCCGACCTGCATGGGCACGCTGAGGAACCCGACCATCCCCATGTCGTGGAACAGCGGCAGCCAGCTGACCATCACGTCGTCGTCGAGGGAGAACTTGATCCGCTCGATCATCGCGTACGCGTTGACGTAGAAGTTCTCGTGCGTGATCTGCACGGCCTTCGGGGATCCCGTGGACCCGGAGGTCAGCTGCTGCAGCGCGATGTCCTGTTCGTCGGTGGGCAGCGGGTCGACGGGCGTGCCGGCGTCCATCTCGGCGATCGTGACGACGGGGATGCCCCGCTCGGCGAGCAGCGGCGCGGCGATCTCGAAGGGGGCGCCGAGCACCACGGTGCGGGCGCCGATCATGCCGATGACGACCTCGGTGTCGCGGGCCCACAGGGCCAGGTCGGTGCGCGGGGTGGGCTGGTGCAGCATCGTCACCGAGGCACCGCGCATCCACACGGCCTGGCAGGCGGGGGCGATGTCCACCGGATTCCCGGCGAGGATGCCGACGGCGTCGCCGTGGCCGATGCCGGCCGCGGCGAGGGCACCGGCCATGCGCCGGGCCTGCTCGTGGATCTGCCCCCACGTCTGCCGCAGCGGGGCGTCCGGCTCGCCGGTGACCAGAGCATGCGGCGAGCGAGCCGCGGTCTCGTACATCTCGTCGGTGAATCTGCTCACGAACCACTCCTCACGCCGGATACGACCACGCCCAGGGTGCCCCCGATCCGCGCCGAGGGGGAGTCTCTTCGGCGAATGTGACCGAATCTGGCGGAAATCGACATTCAATCGCCGAGTAACATGGACGAGTTGTCTGCGATGCGCGAGCCGCCCGCGCGCATCCACGAGCCGCACATCCGCTTCGAGAGGTTCTCCTGCGTTGACTACCCCGCCCGTTTCCACCGGCAACGACGCCGGCAACACCGCCGTGTCGTCGAAGGAAGTGCTCGCGGAAGCGGGTCGCCGCCGCACCTTCGCAGTGATCTCCCACCCGGACGCCGGCAAGTCCACGCTGACCGAGGCGCTGGCCCTGCATGCGAAGGTCATCGCGGAGGCCGGTGCGGTGCACGGCAAGGCCGGGCGCAAGTCCACCGTGTCCGACTGGATGGAGATGGAGAAGGCCCGCGGCATCTCCGTCAGCTCCACGGCGCTGCAGTTCAACTATCGCTCCGAGGAGTCCGGCGACGACGTCGTCAACGTGATCAACCTCGTCGACACCCCCGGCCACTCCGACTTCTCCGAGGACACCTACCGGGTGCTCACCGCCGTGGATGCGGCGGTGATGCTCATCGACGCCGCCAAGGGCCTCGAGCCGCAGACGCTCAAGCTGTTCCAGGTGTGCCGGCACCGGGGCATCCCCGTCATCACCGTGATCAACAAGTGGGACCGGCCCGGCCGGACCCCGCTGGAACTGCTCGACGAGATCGACGAGCGCATCGGCCTGACCCCCACCCCCCTGTTCTGGCCCGTCGGCATCGCCGGCGACTTCCGCGGCCTGCTGCGCCGCGGCGAGGACGGCGCACCGGTCGAGTACGTCAAGTTCACCCGCACCGCCGGCGGCGCGAAGATCGCCCCCGAGGACCGGCTCTCCCCCGGCGAGGCCGAGGACCGCGAGGGCGAGACGTGGATCGAGGCGGCCGAGGAGTCGGAGCTGCTGTCGGCCAGCGGGCAGGACCACGACCAGGAGCTGTTCCTGGCCGGGCAGACCTCGCCGGTGATCTTCGCGTCGGCGATGCTCAACTTCGGTGTCCGGCAGATCCTCGACACCCTCGTCGCGCTGGCGCCGCCGCCGCGCGCCCGGCTCGACGTGAACGGCAACTCCCGCAACGTGGACGACCCGTTCAGCGCCGTGGTGTTCAAGGTGCAGGCGGGCATGGACACCGCGCACCGCGACCGCCTGGCGTTCATGCGGGTGGTGTCCGGGGTGTTCGAGCGCGGCATGGTCGTCACGCACGCGCAGACGGGCAAGCCGTTCGCCACCAAGTACGCGCTGACGGTGTTCGGCCGGGAACGGTCCACGGTCGAGAACGCCTACCCCGGCGACGTGGTCGGCCTGGTCAACGCCACGGCTCTCGCGCCCGGGCACACCCTGTACGTGGACAGGAAGGTGGAGTTCCCGCCGATCCCGTCGTTCGCGCCCGAGCACTTCTCGATCCTGCGCGCCGAGAGCGCCTCGAAGTACAAGCAGTTCCGCAAGGCCGTCGATCAACTCGACTCCGAAGGCGTGGTGCAGATCCTGCGCAACGACATCCGCGGCGACGCGTCCCCGGTGATGGCAGCCGTCGGTCCCATGCAGTTCGAGGTGGTGGCGGCCCGGATGAAGGCCGAGTACAACGTCGAGCCGCGGATGGAACCGCTCGGCTACGCGCTGGCCCGCCGCACCGACGCGGCCTCGGCGGACGAGCTGAACCGGCAGCGCGGCGTCGAGGTCTTCACCCGCTCGGACGGGGTGCTGCTGGCGCTGGTGAGCGACAAGTGGCGGCTGCAGTACATCCAGAAGGAACTTCCCGAGCTCACCCTCGAGCCGCTGGTGGCCACCGCCGATTAGGGACGCCCGTGGTGCGTGGGGCTGGTGTTACTGGTAGTTTGCTGTGCCGTCGAGCCGACCGAGCTCGCGGATGTCAGGAGCGTTCATGGACGACGACTCGGCCGCACCGACCGACGGCACGCCGCTGCGCGGCCGTTCCGACCCGGCGGACGAGTCGCCGGGGCCCAAGCGGGCGGGCACCTTCGTCTATCCCCTGCCGGGAACCCTGACCGGTAACGGCGCGTCCGCCCCGCACTCGGTGGGAAGCCACGCGGCGGACCACGACGTCGCCGACGAGGCCGGTGGCAACGGCACCGATCCGCTCTCGCTGCCGAGCTTCGACGAGATCGTCGCCGGCACGAACGGCGTCGCCGCGGACAGCACGCCGACCGCCGCGTCGCGCCGCAACTCGATGGGAGTGGCATCCGTGCGGATCGCGGCGCGACTGGCGCACACCGAACTCGCCGCCCGCGCGCAGCGGCCCCCCGCCTCCGACCCGACGATCGGCACCGACGAACTGCTCACCCTGCTCGGCGAGTACCTCGTCGCGGGCGGGTTCGAGAACCCGGAGATCCGCGCCGTGCTGGGCGGCCAGGAGATCGTCGTCGACCTGCTCGCGCCGCAGCGCAGCGCACGCTGACGCCCGCATCCGCGCCCCCGCCGGTCGGCAACGCACGAAACAACCCGCACTGCTGAGGATTTCGTGCGCGGATGCGTCGTCTCGTCGCGCCCCACTCCCCGCGCGGGACTGCGGCCGGCCGAGCGTCTACTCCCGGAACAGCCCCGCGACGACGGCCGGGTCCACCTCGCCGATCCCCCGCGGCGACCACGACGGGTTGCGGTCCTTGTCGACGAGCACCGCGCGCACCCCCTCGGCGAAGTCGGGCTCGGCGGTGATCCGCACCGCGACCTCGAGTTCCCGCGCGAAGCACTCGCCCAGGGTGCTCTCGGCGCCGCGACGCAGCAGCTCCGCGGTGGCCCAGAGGCTCGTCGGGGACGCCGCGCACAGCGCCGCGCGGGTGGTGACGGCCCACTGCTCGTCGAGGTCGTGGTCGCCGGAGAGCCGTTCGACGGCGTCGGCGACGGTGCCGTCGCCGAACACCGCGTCGATGTCGGCGTAGCGGTCGGCGATCGCCGATGCGGGGGCCGCCTCGGCGAACTCGTCGAGCGCCAGCTGCCAGTGTCCCTCGCGGATCCGGTCGGCGAGGGCTTCGATCCGGTGACTGGGAACGAAGTGGGTGGCCAGGCCGACGGCGATGGCGTCGCCCGCGTCGGCGCGGGCGCCGGTCAGCGCCAGATACAGGCCGACCGCGTCGCAGCGGGCGGTGGTGCCGCGCAGCCGCGGCAGGAAGTGGCTGGCGCCGACGTCGGGGATGAAGCCGATCGCCGTCTCCGGCATCGCCAGCATCGCCTTCTCCGTCACGACGCGCACCGCGCCGTGTACCGAGATGCCCAGCCCGCCGCCCATCGTGACGCCGTCGAGGAGCGCGAGATACGGGTTGGGGTAGGTGGCGACCAGTTCGTCGAGCCGGTACTCGTTCGCGAAGTAGTCCCGCACCGTGGCGGTGTCGCCGGCCACGGCGGCGTCCCGCACCGGCTTGATGTCGCCGCCCGCGCAGAACGCCCGGTCGGATGCGCTGGTGACCAGCACCGCGGTGATCTCGGGGTCGTCGCGCCACGCCAGCAGGGCCTCGTACATGTCGCGGATCATCGACGAGTCGAGGGCGTTGAGCGCCACCGGCCGGTCGAGCACCACCTCGCCGATGCCGTTGGCGACGCGGGTGCGGATGAAGGTGTCGGTCACGGGGCGGAGCCTACCGGGCCGCTCCCCCGACGGCCGATCGTGTGAGCCCGGCGGCGCGCGTGTCGAACTCGGCGCACCGCGGCCTACTGTCCGGTACCGGCGGTGCCGTCCTGCCGGCGACCGGTCGGGGGGCCGATGAGCAGCCAGCGGTGCCCGAACGGATCGAGCAGCGTGGCGTTGCGGTGACCGTGGCTCTCGGCGATCCAGCGCTCGACGGTGCCGCCGGCGTCGTGGGCCTTCGCGAGAACGGCGTCGGTGTCGGCGACCGGCAGCATCAGGCTCACCGACGTCGCGCCGGCCTCGGGCGCGGCCAGGCCCATCTCGGGGAACTCCTCCGCGAGGTAGACCATTCCGGTCGGAAAGACCAGCTCGGCGTGCCCGATCCGGCCGTCCTCCAGCACCACGGGGTCCGCGGCCAGTGTCGCGCCGAACACCTGCCGGTACCAGTCGATGGCGCTGCGGGCGCGCGCCACGATGAGATACGGGAGCGCACCGGCCCGGGGGAAGACTTCGGTGTCGGTCGCGGTCATCGGGCGGGGTCCCCTCCTCTCGGGTGGTTCAGGATGCGCGGGGCGGCTGCTGCAGCAGCGACCACCGGTTCGACGTGAGCCGGAAGCTGGGCATGTCGGACACGGATGTGACTGTCTCCCAGTTTCTTTCGTATCCGGTATGGGAGATGCGCCAGCTCCCGTCGGAGCAACGCACATAGCGGTCGTGGTAGTAGGCGGACCCGCGCATCACCAGCCCGTCCTCGGGCACCACCACCGTGTCGGCCAGGAACCAGATGCCCGTGGCCGTGTCGCCCTCGACGTCGATCTCGGGATGGCCACAGTGATGTTCGGTGATGACGTGGGATCCGAGGGTGTTCTCGAGGAAGTTCAGGAACGCGTCGCGCGACTCGAAACTCAGGTGCTCGCCGTAGACGGCGGTGGCCTCGGGAACCATGGTGTCGGCCAGTTCGATCCACGACTTCGTGTCGAGCGCCCGCGCGTAGCGGTACTTCAGCCGCTCGATCTCACCTATCGCCTGCAGATCCATTCTCGCGCCTCCCACCACAGGTAAGACCTGTCAGCCAGGCTAGCCGGGATCACCCTCGGAGGGTATCGATTTCGGCGGCTCGCCGGGCAATTCGATTGCAGTTAGGTCACGGCACCTGGATCGTGTTCCCGTTCCGCGACCAGCGCCCGGATCGCGGCGTCGACGAGCGTGCGGGCATAGGCGTCGTCGTCCGCCGCCGATCCCGGGTCGGCGAGGGAGAACAGCACGTGACTGAGCGCCGCGCCGGTGACCATCTCGAGCAGCAGGGTCACCGAGACCGCCGGGGGCAGCTCGCCCCGCTCGACCGCCCGCAGCACGATGGTGCGGGCCGCGACGAGGCGGCTCCGGTTGAGCGTGGTGGTCAGGTTGGCCAGCAGGTCCGGGTGCACGCGGGCGTCGAGCGCGACGCGCAGGCTCACCAGCCCGGGCGTGGTGCGGTAGCCGCGCAGCAGCTGGGTGACGAGCTCGACCAGGTCCGAGCGCAACGATCCGGTGTCGATCGGCACCGGCAGCGGGCTGCGCGCCTCGAGGGCCTGCACGAGCAACTCGTCCTTGGTGGCCCAGCGCCGGTACAGCGCCGCGCGGCCCACCCGGGCGCGCCTGCCGACCGCGTCGATGGTGAAGCCGCGCCAGCTGGTCTCGGAGTAGACCTCGATCACCGCGTCGTAGACGCGGTCCTCGAGGTCGGCGTCGCGGGGTCGGCCCCGGCGACGGACGGTCGGCTCGGTCACGGTCTGCAGTGTGCCAGACACCCCACCCCATTTACAGACTGAATCAGTCCGTATTAGTGTGCGGGTGACCGATCCCAGGACAACTCCCCCGAGGACCGCCATGACCGACCCTGCCCGGGTACCCGTCGTCGTCGGCGTCGGCGACCTGCGCTCCGGACGCGCCGGCGCCCCCGCCGACCCCCGCGAACCGCTCGACCTGATCCACGAGGCCGCCGTGGCCGCCCTCGCCGACTCCGGTGCCGACGGACTCGCCCAGCGCATCGACTCCGTGTACGCCGTCAAGACCGCGAGCTGGGCGTACGACGACCTGCCCGCCCTGCTCGCCGCGCGTCTCGGCGCCGCAGCGGTCCGCACCCACACCAGCCCCATCGGCGGGCACTGGCCGGCCGCCCTGCTCGACCGGATCGCCCACGAGATCGCCACCGGCGCCGCGGGTGTCGCGCTGCTCGTCGGCGGCGAGTCCCAGGCCTCGGTCACCGCCGCGACGAAGACCGGCACCGACCCGGCCACGCTCGGCTGGACCACCGACCCCGGCGGGCCGCCGGCGTTCGACCCCGACGACCTCGGCAGCCCCGCCATGCAGCGCGCCGGGATGATCGCACCCACGCGCGTCTACCCGCTGTTCGAGACCCGGCTCAGCCACGAACTCGGTCACTCCCGCGACGAGTCGCTGGCCTGGTCCGCCCAGCTGTACGCCGCGTTCTCGGAGATCGCCGGCCGCAACCCCGCCGCCTGGAACCCGGACCTGCGCACCGCCGAGGACATCACCGCCGTCGGCCCCCGCAACCGGATGGTCACCGCCCCGTACCCGCTGCTGCTCAACGCGATGCCGTTCGTCGACCAGGCGGCCGCCGTCGTCGTCACCTCCCTCGCGACCGCCCGCGAGCTCGGCGTCGCCGAGGACCGGATCGTGTACGTGTGGGGCGGTGCGGGCGCGACCGAGCCGGCCGACATCCTCGCCCGCGCCGACTTCGGCCGGTCCGCGGCGCTGGCCGACGCCCTCGCCCGCACCCTCGAACGCACCGATCTCCGGCCGGCCGACCTCGATATCGTGGACGCCTACAGCTGCTTCCCCGTGGTGCCGAAGTTGCTCATCGAGCACCTCGGCCTGCCCCGCGAGACCGTCCCGAGCGTCACCGGCGGCCACTCGTTCTTCGGCGGACCGCTCAACAGCTACACGCTGCACTCGTTCGTCGCCGTCACGCGCCGGCTGCGCACCGACGCCGAGATCGCCCTCGTCCACGGCAACGGCGGCTACCTGACCTACCAGCACACCGTCGTGCTCGCCGCCGCCCCGCACACCCGCGGGTACGTCGGCGACCCCGAGCCTCGCGTGCTGACCGCCACCGCACCCGAGTTCGCCGCCGACTACACCGGAGAGGTCGAGATCCACACGGCCACCGCAGAATACGGACGCGACGGCCACCCGGCGATCGGGTTCCTGGTGGGCACCACCCCCGACGGCCGCCGGGTCTCCGGCTACACCGATGCGGCGGGCGCGGCGGTGCTCGCCGGCGGTCCCGACCTCGCCGGCCGCACCGTCCACGTCGTCGACCGCGGTGGCGCCCTCACCGTCACCCTGACCGACCCCGTCCCCGAGGAGACCCCCGCATGACCGAGCCCGTCGTCCTGGTCGAGCAGCGCGGCCACACGTTGCTCGTCACCATCAACCGGCCCAAGGCCGCCAACAGCATCAACGCCGACGTGCACACCGGCCTCGGCGAGGCGTGGGAACGCGCCGACAAGGATCCGGACGTGCGCGTCGTCGTCCTCACCGGCGCCGGGGACAGCGTGTTCTGCGGCGGCGCCGATCTCAAGGCGCTCGGCACCGCCGGCCCGGGTGGGGTGACCCCGCCCGAGACCGCGCACTGGGGCTTCGCCGGCGTGGTCAGGCACCACATCACCAAGCCGATCGTCGCGGCGGTCAACGGCACCGCCCTCGGCGGCGGTACCGAGCTCGCCCTCGCGAGCGACCTCGTCGTCGCCGCCGACACCGCCGAATTCGGGCTGCCCGAGGTCCACCGCGGCCTCATCGCCGGCGCCGGCGGCGTATTCCGGATCGTCGAAGCCCTCCCGCGGGCCGTCGCGATGGAGCTCGTGCTCACCGGCAAGCCGATGGCCGCGACCGACGCGCTGCGCTGGGGTCTGGTGAACCGCGTCGTTCCGCGGACCGACCTCCTCACCACCGCGCTCGAACTCGCCGACCTCGTCGCCGCCGGCGCACCCCTGGCCGTGCAGGCGAGCAAGACGATCGCGCGCGGGATCGTCGACGGCATCGTCCCGTCCGAGGAACAGGCGTGGGCCGCGACCGACGCCGCCCTGGCCCGACTGACCACCAGCGCCGACACCCTCGAGGGTGTCATGGCCTTCATGGAGAAGCGCACACCCGTCTGGAGCGGACGATGACCACGACGTTGAACAGGGAAACCTGGGACACCCCCGAGCGGGCCGCGCTGCGCCGGCTCGCCGCCGACTTCACCCGCAAGGAGATCCTCCCGCACCTCGACACCTGGGAGCGCGAGGGCGCCGTCCCGCCCGAGCTGCACCGCACGGCGGCCGACGCCGGGCTGCTCGGCGCCTCGGTCGCCGAGGAGCACGGCGGTTCCGGCGGCAACCCGCTCGACATGCTCGCGATCCTCGAGGAGATCATCCTCGCGGGCGGCTCGTCCGGCCTGATCTCCGCGTTGTTCAGCCACGGCATCGCCACCCCGCACATCGTCGCGTCCGGGAACCGGGACCTGATCGAGCGGTTCGCCCGGCCCGCCCTCGAGGGCCGGATGATCGGCTCGCTGGGTATCACCGAGCCGGGCGGGGGTTCCGACGTCGCGGGCATCCGGACCACCGCCCGCCGCGACGGCGACGAGTACGTGATCAACGGCGCCAAGCTGTACATCACCTCCGGCACGCGCGCCGATTTCGTCACCACCGCCGTCCGCACGGGTGCGGCGGGAGCCGGGGGCATCTCGCTGATCGTCGTGCCCACCGGCACACCGGGATTCACGGTCTCGCGCAAGCTCGACAAGATGGGCTGGCTGTGCTCGGACACCGCCGAGCTGTTCTACGACGACGTGCGGGTGCCCGTCGCGAACCTGATCGGCGAGGAGAACAGCGGGTTCGCACAGATCGCGCAGCAGTTCCAGGGCGAGCGGCTCTCGCTCGCGTTCCAGGCCGTCGCCACCGCGCGGCGTTGCTACGACCTGGCGGTGGAGTGGGTCCGTTCGCGCGAGACGTTCGGCCGGCCCCTGTCGAGCCGTCAGGTGGTGCGCCACCGGCTCGCGGAGACGGCAACCGAGATCGCTGCGGCCCACACCTTCTGCCGCTCCGTCGCCGAACGCTGGGTGAACGGCGAGGCGATGCTGCTCGAGACGTCGATGGCGAAGAACTTCGCCGTCCGGGTGTGCGACCACGCGGTGATGGAGTCGGTGCAGCTCTTCGGCGGCCTCGGCTGCATGCGCGAGAGCGAGGTCGAACGCCACTTCCGCGATGCCCGCGTTCTCGGCATCGGCGGCGGCACCACCGAGATCATGAACGAGATCATCAGCAAGCTGCTGGGATTGTAGGCGGCTTCGCCGCCGGTGTGTCCTTTGGGCTGCTGCTGCCGCCCAAAGGACACACCGGGGCCTACAACCCCTCTGCCAGCTCCATCCACTGCTCCTCGGCGGCCTCCTTCTCCGCGACCACGCTGCGCAGCTCGGCGTCGAGCTTCTGCAGGCGATCGGGGTCGGTGGCCGCGTCGGCGAGGTCGTGGTGCAGCTTCTCCTCGCGCTCGGTCAGCTTCGCCACGCTCCGCTCGAGCCGTGCCAGTTCCTTGCGGGCGGCGCGCTCGGCCGCACCGTCGCGCTTCGGTTGCGCCGCAATCTGGTCCGGAGTCGACGCCTTTGCCACGGTGGAGGCCGACGACGGGATGTCCCCGTCGCCCAGCGCCGCGCGCCGGCGCAGGTACTCGTCGATCCCGCCCGGGAGGTTGGTGAGCCTGCCGTCGCCGAACAGCGCCCACGTCGAGTCGCAGATCCGCTCGATCAGGTAGCGGTCGTGGGAGATGACCACCATGGTGCCCGCCCAGCCGTCCAGCAGGTCCTCGAGCTGCTGCAGGGTGTCGATGTCCAGGTCGTTGGTGGGCTCGTCGAGCAGCAGCACGTTCGGCTCGGCCATGAGCACCCGGGTCAGCTGCAGCCGTCGGCGCTCGCCGCCGGAGAGGTCTCCGACGGGGGTGCGCTGCCGCGCCGGGGTGAAGCCGAGCCGTTCGGCGAGCTGGCCGGCCGAGATCTCCTTGTCCCCCAGGGTGATCCGCTCAGCCACGTCCTTGACTGCGTCGAGCACCCGCAGGTCGGTGGGCAGGTCGTCGAGTTCCTGTCGCAGCCAACCGATCTCGACGGTCTTGCCCTGGATGCGACGACCCGACGCCGGTTCGAGTTCCCCGGCGAGGGTGCGCAGCAGCGTCGTCTTCCCCGATCCGTTGACCCCGACCAGGCCGATCCGCTCGCCCGGGCCGAGCCGCCACGTGAGGTCGTGCACCAGTTCCCGGCCGTCGGGGGTGGTCAGCGTCGCGTCCTCGAGTTCGATGACCACCCGGCCGAGGCGCCGTTTGGCGAACGACGCCAGCGCCACCGTGTCCCGCGGCGGCGGCACGTTCGCGATCAGCGACTCCGCCGCCTCGATGCGGTAGCGCGGCTTCGAGGTGCGCGCCGGAGCCCCGCGCCGCAGCCACGCCAGTTCCTTGCGCGCGAGGTTGCGGCGCCGTTCCTCCATCGCATCGGCCTGCCGGGCCCGCTCGGCGCGGGCGAAGATCCAGTCGTTGTAGCCGCCCTCGTAGCTCTCCACCTGCCCGTTCACGACCTCCCACGTGCGGGTCGCGACGGTGTCGAGGAACCACCGGTCGTGGGTGACGACGACGAGGGCGCTGCGCCGGGCGAGCAGGTGCTCGGCGAGCCACTGCACGCCCTCGACGTCGAGGTGGTTGGTGGGTTCGTCCAGCACGAGCAGGTCGAGGTCCTGCACGAGCGCGGCCGCGAGCGCGACGCGCCGTCGCTCGCCGCCGGAGAGACCGTCGACGAGCGCGTCGAGGCCGAGCCGGTCGACGCCGATGCCCGCGAGGACGGAACGGATCCGGGCGTCGCCGGCCCACTCGTGCTCGGCGACACCCAACGGCCCGAGCACGACCTGCCCGACCGTGGACCCGGGCGGCAGAACACCGCGCTGGGTGACGACCGCCATGCGCAGCCCGCCCACCCGGCTGACCCGGCCCGAGTCGGGCTCCTCGAGGCCGGTGAGGACCTCGAGCAGGGTGGTCTTGCCGCCGCCGTTGAGGCCGACGACGCCGATGCGTTCACCTTCCTGCACGCCGAGGGACACCGAGTCCAGCAGCGGCTTGATGCCGAAGGACTTCGAGACCTGTTCGAGGTTGATCAGATTCGCCACGCGGAGCAATGCCTTCCGAGAGATCAGTGGTGGGAGTTGTCGACGACGCGCGCGCCCGGGACCGGCCCGGAGGCCACGCGCACCGTCCGGCACACGCCGGCACCGGCCAGCTCGGCGCTCACCGTCACCGCCGCGGCGGCGTCGGCGCACAGGAACGCGCATGTGGGTCCGGACCCGGAGACGATGCCCGCCAGGGCCCCGGCCTCCACGCCCGCACGCAGGGTGCGCCGCAGCGCGGGCTCGAGCGACAGGGCAGCGGCCTGCAGGTCGTTGCCCAGCAGCGGCGCCAGCGCGTGTGGATCGCCGGCGGCAAGCGCCTGCAGCAGACTGTCGAGTCCGCCGACCCGGGGCGGGGAGCCCTCGGCCCGGAGCCGGTCCAGCTCGCGGAACACCACCGGGGTGGACAGGCCGCCCTTGGCGAGGGCCAGCACCCAGTGGAACGTGCCGCGGGAGAGCACGGGCACCAGGCGCTCGCCGCGCCCGGTGCCGATGGCGGTGCCGCCGTGCAGGCAGAACGGGACGTCGCTGCCCAGTTCGGCGGCGAACTCGTCGAGGTCGTCGCGGGTGAGACCGAGCCCCCACAGGGCGTCGAGGGCGACGAGCGTGGCGGCGGCATCGGTGCTGCCGCCGGCCATGCCACCCGCGACGGGAATGCCCTTGTCGATCGTGATGGCGACCTCGGGTGCGCGTCCGGCGCGCTCGGCGAGCAGGGCCGCCGCCCGCCACGCAAGGTTGCCGGCGTCGGTGGGGACAGCCGCGGCGTCGGCACCGCGTACCCGCAGGCTCAGCGTGTCGGCGCGGGCGACGGACACCTCGTCGCTCAGCGACAGCGCGTGGAAGACCGTGCGCAGCTCGTGGTATCCGTCGTCGCGCAGGTCACCGACGGCGAGGTGCAGATTCACCTTGGACGGCGCCCGCACGGTGACGGGGCTCGGAACGACGGACAGCACGGATATACAGCTTACGCACCCGCGCGGAACCGATTGCGGACGACGGCTGTCCTCGTTCACTGGCATGCTCGGGCCATGCGCGAAACGTCCGCTCGCCTGCTGCGCCTGCTGTCGCTGCTCCAGACCCGACGGGACTGGTCCGGCACCGAGCTCGCCGAGCGCCTGCAGATCACCACCCGCACGGTGCGCCGCGACGTCGACAGGCTTCGCGACCTCGGCTACCCGGTGGACGCGACCGTCGGGGTCGGCGGCGGGTACCGCCTCGGCGCGGGTGCGGAGATGCCGCCGCTGCTGCTCGACGACGAGGAGGTCGTCGCGGTGGCGGTCGCGCTGCAGTCCGGCGCGACCGGCTCGGTGACGGGCATCGGGGAGGCCTCGGGCCGCGCCCTGGCCAAGCTGCGGCAGGTGATGCCGTCGCGGTTGCGGCACCGGCTCGAAGCGCTGCGGGTGGACGTGGTCGAGCAGGCTCCGGCCGCGTCCGCGGTCGACGCGGGCCTGCTGTCCGCCGTCGCCTCGGTGTGCCACGCACACGAGCGGCTGCGCTTCGACTACCGCACGCACGACGGCGGATTCTCGCGGCGGGAGGTGGAGCCGTACCGGCTGGTGCGCTCCGGGGCACGGTGGTATCTGGTGGCGTGGGATCTGCACCGGCAGGACTGGCGGTCGTTCCGCGTCGACCGGATGGAACCGAAGATCCCCACCGGTCCGCGGTTCACCACACGCGGGCTGCCGCCCGGCGGGGCCGCGGAGTTCGTGGCCCGGGGCATCGCGCGCGGGTCGGTCCGGGTCCGGGCCCGGGTGCTGCTGCACGCGCCGTTCGAGTCGATCGCGCCCATGGTCGACGAGCAGTGGGGCACCCTCGAACCGGTCGACGACGACCATTGCGCGGTGGCGCTCGGCGGCACGTCGCTCGGGTCGATCGCGGGCTGGCTCGCGGCGTTCGACGTCGACTTCACCGTGCTGGATCCGCCGGAACTGCGGGACGCGTGCCTGCACGCGGGACGGCGCCACGAGCTGCTGGCCCGGCGATACGAACGCGCCGGCTCCGTCGCTGTGAGCGACTGAGCCGGCGCGTGCGATGACCGGATGTCACACGTATTCGATCGAACCGAACTCGTGTGACATCCGGCCGGTGAGGCGGGTGTGTCAGCCGATGACGGTGACGCCGGTGGCCTGCGGGCCCTTCTGACCCTGGCCGACCTCGAAGCTCACGCGCTGGTTCTCCTCGAGGGTGCGGAAGCCGCCGCCCTGGATCTCGGAGAAGTGCACGAAGACGTCCGCGGAGCCGTCGGCGGGGGCAATGAAGCCGAAGCCCTTTTCGCCGTTGAACCACTTCACGGTACCTTCAACCATGTTCATTCCTAAGAAGATTCGGGAAGCACCAGGCTTCCCCACTCGTCGAGCGACACATCGCCGCTCGGGTCTGTCACTCGACGGTAGAAAACGATTCCGTGTGGGCTATCGCATCCGCTCGCGACCAGAAATGCGCGAGGGGTGAACCACGAACACTACCTAACGACCGAGTGCAAGTAGATCACATCGGCGCCCGCACCGCCAGCGATATCGCCGGAACTGCCACGAAACAGCGTTGTGCCGAAACGTTTTCGCAGGACACGACGCCGACGCCCGGATACGACGACGCCGGCCCACCGACACGAAGAGGGGCCGGTCCCTGCGGACCGGCCCCTCTTCACTGCTCGGATGCACCTCTCACGGCGACACTTCCACGACGACCTCACGAGGCCGTCGGAGAAGGCACCTGCCCGGGGAACGCGCGCCGAGCGTTCGACCTACGTCAGCCGATGACGGTGACGCCGGTGGCCTGCGGGCCCTTCTGACCCTGGCCGACCTCGAAGCTCACGCGCTGGTTCTCCTCGAGGGTGCGGAAGCCGCCGCCCTGGATCTCGGAGAAGTGCACGAAGACGTCCGCGGAGCCGTCGGCGGGGGCAATGAAGCCGAAGCCCTTTTCGCCGTTGAACCACTTCACGGTACCTTCAACCATTTTCAACCTCATACATCTCGGAAAGCCGTGCGGCCTTCATCTTTCGTCGAACGACACGACGTCGTCCGGGCCTGTCACTCGACGGCTGAGAAGGATTCCGTGGGAATTTCGCATCCGCTCGCAACTAGAAATGTGCGAGGGGTAAACCACGAACACACTACCTAACGACCGTGTACCAGTAGAGCACAGATCCGCCCGCCTGCCAAGCGCTGCGACGGAACCGACCCGCCCGGCGCCGTCACTGCGTACCGGCCCTGCCCGGCGCCGTCACTGCGCGGCGGCGATCCGCACGAAGGCAGCGGCGTCCAGCTTCTCCCCCCGCGTCGACGGATCGATCCCGGCGGCGAGCAGGCGTCGCTCGGCCTCCGCGGCCGAACCGGCCCAGCCGCTCAGCGCTGCCCGCAGCGTCTTGCGGCGCTGCGCGAATGCGGCATCGACGACGGCGAATACCCTGCGGCGGTGCCCCTCGTCCGTGGGCCACGGCGGCTCGGCGTAGCGGTCGATGCGCACCAGCCCGGATTCCACCTGGGGCACCGGCCAGAAGACGGCCCGGCCCACCGACCCGGCGCGACGGACGTGGCCGAAGAAGCCGGCCTTGACACTGGGCACGCCGTACACGCGGCTCCCGGGTTCGGCGGCGAGCCGATCGGCCACCTCGGCCTGCACCATCACCAGAGCCGTGCGCAGCGAGTCGAATTCGGCGAACAAGTGCAGCAGCACGGGCACCGCGACGTTGTAGGGCAGGTTCGCGACGAGCGCCGTCGGGGTGGCCGGCAGGTCGGCCGGATACACCCGCATGGCGTCCTTCAGGACGACGTCGAGCCGCCCGGCGAGGTCGGGCGCGCGGTCGGCGACCGTCGCGGGCAGGCGCTCGGCGAGCCTGGGATCGATCTCCACGGCGACGACGCGGTCGACGACGTCGAGCAGGGCGAGCGTCAGCGAGCCGAGGCCCGGGCCGACCTCGAGCACCACGTCGTCGCGGCCCACGCCGGCGACCGAGACGATGCGGCGCACCGTGTTGGCGTCGTGCACGAAGTTCTGGCCGAGTTGTTTGGTCGGCCGGACCCCGAACTCCTCCGCGAGGGCGCGCACCTCGGCGGGACCGAGCAGGGCGGCACGACCGCGAGCGGTCACGTCGGAACCGTCGCGGGCGGTCACGTCGGAACCGTCGCGAGCGGTCACGTCGGAACCGTCGCGGGGGGTCGAGCCGGGGTCGCCGGGTGAGTGGTCTGGCACGTGCCGAACCTAACGCACGCCGATGCGGGACGAGCAGGACGGCCACGCTCCCCAGCCCTGGGCACGCTGCATCCGGCTCGCGACGGCGATCTGTTCTTCCCGGGTGGCGAGGTCGGCACGGGGCGCATACTTCAGGCCGCCCTGGCGCTCCCAGGTGCTCTGGTCGAACTGCAGGCCGCCGTAGTAGCCGTTGCCGGTGTTGACGGCCCAGTCGCCGGTGGCTTCGCACTGCGCGAGGGCGTCCCAGGCGTCGCCGTTCTCGACGGGCGGCACCTCGGTTCCCGGCTTGGCGCCCACGCGCACGATGCGCGGCTGCGCCGGGGTGGTGACGACGGCGTCGATCTGTTCGCGGGTGGTCTCGACGCCGTCGACGGTGGTGACGGCGAAGGTGACGTCGTGCACGCCGGGCACGCCGGGGTTCTCGACGACCGTCCGGCTCATGTTCATGGTGGGATCCTCGATGCGCTGCTCCGGAGGCGCGAGCGGCTGAGTCTCGGTGACCCGGACCGTGCGCTGGCGGGTGACGCGGATCTCGAGGCCGTCGGTCAGCGCCGCATCGACCGCCGGCACCACCGAATCGGCCTGCTCGAGCGCCACCCCGTGCGCGGCCAGGAACTCCCCGACCGTCGGCGCCGCCATCCGCACCTGAACCGCCGGCGCACCGCCGTCGAGCAACCGCACCGTCTTCGGGCTCACCACGTCGAGCTCGGCACCCTCGAGCGGCAACCGGTGCGACCGCGACGCCGAGGTGTACACATCCGCCGCCAGCTCGAACTGCGCCAGCGCCTCGTCCACCGTCGTCGCCGTCGTCCACACCGTGCGCTCGGCACCGTCGACGCTCAGCTGCACCTCACGCGCCCGCCGCAGCACCACCGTGTCCCCGTCCGACACCTCGGCATCGACGGCCGGGGCCACCACGTCGCGCTCGCCGACGGGGTAGCCGGCGTGGGCGAGGACGGCTCGGACGTCGGTGCCCATGGTGCCCAGGGTGAGCCGGTCCCCGTCGACGTCGATCGTCACGGTCTTGTGCCGGGCGAGCGCCGTCGCGGCGCCGGCCACCAGGGTGGCCAGGAGCGCCGCGACGACGGCGTACAACAGCACGGAGCGCGAGTTGTTGATCTTCGTCAGTGGGGACACAAGCCGTACTTCTTACCGCAGTCCCATCTTGCTGGTGCACGCCGGCCAGGCTCCCCAGCCCTGCGCGGCCTGGACCTTCTCGGCGACGGCGATCTGCTGCTCGCGGCTGGCCAGGTCGGCGCGCGGCGCGTACTGGGTGCCGCCGAACGCGGCCCAGGTCTGCTGGGTGAACTGCAGACCGCCGTAGAAGCCGTTGCCGGTGTTGATGGCCCAGTTGCCGGTGGCCTCGCACTGCGCGAGGGCGTCCCAGGTGGAGGAGCGTCCGGAGGCGGGCACGGCCGGCTTCGGCTTGGTGCCGACGCGGACGATCGCAGGAGCCGGCTCCCGGACGGTGGTCGAGGCCTTCTCGGTGCGGCCGACCTCGACGCCGTCGATCGTGTGCACGTCGAGGGTCACGGTGCGCTCACCGGGAGCGCCCGGGTTGTCGAGCGCGGTCTCACCCTCGGTCATGTTCGGGTCGTCGACGCGCTGCTCGGGCGCGGGGACCGGCTGGTTCTCGATGCGGGTTTCGATGCGGTCGCGGGTGATGCGGATCTCGAGGCCGTCGGTCAGCGCCGCATCGACCGCCGGCACCACCGAATCAGCCTGCTCGAGCGCCACCCCGTGCGCGGCCAGGAACTCCCCGACCGTCGGCGCCGCCATCCGCACCTGAACCGCCGGCGCACCGCCGTCGAGCAACCGCACCGTCTTCGGGCTCACCACGTCGAGCTCGGCACCCTCGAGCGGCAACCGGTGCGACCGCGACGCCGAGGTGTACACATCCGCCGCCAGCTCGAACTGCGCCAGCGCCTCGTCCACCGTCGTCGCCGTCGTCCACACCGTGCGCTCGGCACCGTCGACGCTCAGCTGCACCTCACGCGCCCGCCGCAGCACCACCGTGTCCCCGTCCGACACCTCGGCATCGACGGCCGGGGCCACCACGTCGTGCTCGCCGACGGGGTAGCCGGCGCCGGCGAGAACGTCGCCGACCTCGGAGCTCATGGTGCTGAGCGCGATCCGCTCACCGTCCACGTCGAGGGTGAGTTCCTTGTGCTGAATCAGGGCGGCGACGCCGCCGGCCGCAAGGGTGAGGAAGAGTGCGGCGACGACCACGTACAGCGTGGGCGATTTCGCTCGGTTGATCTTGGTGAAAGGTGACACGGCTATTCCTGCACTGTCGACAACTTCGATCACGGCACGGTAACGAATCGGCATTGATACGGCAACTGCACCATTTCTACCTGCAGTTTCTCGGTAACGAGACAGGTGACGATTCGTAATTTTCGATCAATAGCCGGGCCGCGACCGAAGGTGCGGGCTAGCGTCGATTCGACGCTCGGGAAAACGTGCCGCACGACGCGCGAATTACAGAGGTGGGATTACTTTGGGTGACCGAATTCACCGTCCTCCGGCGCGGCGGAGTGCGGCGCTGCTGACCCTGCTCGGCATGCTCGGCGCGCTGCTGCTCGCTGCCACCCCGGCGGCCCTGGCGCAGTCCCCCGCCGCCGGCCGCACCTACGTCATCGCCACCGACGTGACCTTTGCACCCTTCGAATTCCAGAACGAGCAGGGCGACTTCGTCGGCATCGACATGGACCTGATCCGGGAGATCGCGGAGGATCAGGGCTTCACCGTGGAGGTTCGTCCGCTGGGCTTCGATGCCGCCCTGCAGGCGGTGCAGGCGGACCAGGCCGACGGCGTGATCGCGGGCATGTCGATCACGGAGGAGCGCAAGCAGGTCTTCGACTTCTCGGATCCCTATTTCGAGTCCGGCGTGCAGATGGCGGTACTCGCCGGCAACGACGAGGTCGCGTCGTACGCCGATCTGGCAGGCAAGCGCGTCGCGGTCAAGAACGGCACCGAGGGCGCCGCGTTCGCCGAGTCCATCAAGGGCGAGTACGGGTTCACCACGGTCTACTTCGCCGACTCGGCGAGCATGTACGACGAGGTCCGCACCGGGAACTCGGTCGCGGTCTTCGACGACTACCCGGTGCTGGCGTACGGCATCGCCCAGGGCAACGGGCTGAAGACGGTCACGGAGAAGGAGGCCGGTGCGAACTACGGGTTCGCGGTGAACAAGGGCCGCAATCCCGAGCTGCTCACCGCGTTCAACGCGGGCCTGCAGAATTTGCGGGACAACGGCCGCTACGACGAGATCGTGGAGAGTTACCTCGGCGAGGGCGCCGTGCAGGCCGACAACTCCATCCCCGGCCTGCTCCGCAGCACCTGGCAACTGCTGCTCGAGGGGCTGTGGCTGACCCTCGTGCTGTCGGTCGTCTCGATCGCGATCGCGCTGGTGCTCGGTGCGCTGTTCGGCCTCATGCGGGTCTCACGCAACATCGTCCTGCGCGGGATCGGCACCGCCTACGTCGACGTCTTCCGCGGCACCCCGCTGCTGGTGCAGGCCTTCTTCATCTACTTCGGCATCCCGGCCGCGGCCGGATTCCAGATGTCGGCGTTCACCGCGGGCATCATCACGCTCTCGCTCAACGCGGGCGCGTACATGGCCGAGATCGTGCGTGGCGGCATCCTGTCCGTCGACAAGGGGCAGATGGAGGCCGCCCGCAGCCTCGGCATCGGCTACCTGCCCGCGATGCGCAAGGTGGTCATGCCCCAGGCGGTGCGCACCATGATCCCGTCGTACATCAATCAGTTCGTGATCACGCTGAAGGACACCTCGATCCTGTCGGTGATCGGCATCGCCGAGCTCACCCAGACCGGGCGGATCATCATCGCCCGCAACTTCCAGTCGTTCCAGATGTGGCTGATCATCGGGGTGATCTACTTCGTCGTCATCATGGCGCTGACCAAATTGTCGGACCGACTCGAGAAGAGGATCAACCGTTGACCGAGGCAGCCGCGGCCCAGCCGCTCGAGGACGGTCGCGAGGTGAAGATCCGCGTGCGCGGCCTGAAGAAGTCGTTCGGCGAGAACGAGGTGCTCAAGGGCATCGATGTGGACATCCTCGCCGGCGAGGTGGTGTGCGTGATCGGCCCCTCCGGTTCGGGCAAGTCGACGTTCCTGCGATGCTTGAACCGGCTCGAGGACATCAGCGCCGGTTCGGTGGTGGTGCACGGGTTCGACCTCGCCGACCGGAAGATCGACATCGACCGGGTGCGCCGCCACATCGGGATGGTGTTCCAGCACTTCAATCTCTTCCCGCACATGACGGCCCTCGAGAACATCGTGCTCGCGCCGGTGCTGACGAAGCGGGCGACCAAGGAGGAGGCACGGACGCGGGGGCTCGCCCTGCTCGACCGGGTGGGGCTGAGCGAGAAGGCCGACGCGAAGCCGGCCAACCTGTCCGGCGGGCAGAAGCAGCGCGTCGCGATCGCACGGGCGCTGGCCATGAATCCGGACATCATGCTGTTCGACGAGGCGACCAGCGCCCTCGACCCGGAGATGGTGGGCGAGGTGCTGCAGGTGCTGCGCGACCTGGCGGCCGAGGGCATGACCATGGTCGTGGTCACGCACGAGATGGGCTTCGCCCGGGAGGTCGCCGACCGGGTGCTGTTCATGGCCGACGGGTACGTCCTCGAGGAGGGCACGCCGAAGGAACTGTTCGGGAGCCCCCGCCAGGAACGGACCCGCGACTTCCTCGCGAAGGTGCTCTGAGGCCGGCGCCCGGTTCCCGGGCGCCGGTCCTCACCCACGGCTACGCGGTCTGCAGGAACCGCACCCGGCGGGCGAGCAGGGCGTCGACGCTGTAGGCGCCGGCGCCGACGACGGCGAGCACCAGCGCACCCGCGCCGAGGGCCCCGACGAGTTCCCATCCGCCGTCGGTGACGTAGATGCCGTTGCCGATGTGGACGACGAAGAACGCGCCGAGCATGTTGATCAGCAGCAGGACGCCGAAGATCGGCACGAGCAGGCCGATGATGAGAGCGATGCCACCGAGCGTTTCCACCCAGGTGGCGTAGAAGGCGGACAGCGCGGGCACGGGCACGTCCATGCCCTCGAATCCGGCCTTGGTGGCGGAGTATCCCTGGTTGATCTTCTGCAGGCCGTGGGCCAGGAAGACGATGCCGATGACCACTCGGGCGACGAGCAGCCCGACGTTGCGCAGGACGGGGTTGTTCATGGAGATGACCTTTCGGTGCGGGCGGTGGGGGGCTCGTCCTTCGATCGAAGCCGCGTCCACGGTAGCTGCGCAAGGTTGAAGGTTCAACCTTGGGGTGCCCGAGCGCCCCGGCTGCCGGAAGGTCGGGGGCCGAAAAGTAGTTGATTAATCAACAATGTGGAGTATGCTCCTCGTCGAAGGGGCAATCACCGGCCGAAGGAGCACTATCGTGGCAATCAGCGTGGAAGAGGAGCGCAGCCGCCGATCCGCGACGCTGCGGGAGGAACTGCGCAGCCGTTACCTCCGGCCGGTCGACGAGCGACCCGCGTCGTCGGCCCGCGGGCTGCACCACACCGCGCTCGTCAGCAGCGACGTCGAACGCACCGTGCGCTTCTACCAGGACGTGCTCGAATTCCCTCTCACCGAACTGATCGAGAACCGTGACTACCCCGGTTCCTCGCACTTCTTCTTCGACATCGGCAACGGAAACCTGCTGGCGTTCTTCGACTTCCCCGGACTCGACGTCGGGCCCTACCGGGAGGTCCTCGGCGGCCTGCACCACATCGCGATCAGCGTCGAGCCCGGCAGGTGGGAACGCCTGCGCACCAAGCTGACCGACGCCGGCGTCGAGCTCGTCGAGCACAGCGAGGTCTCGCTGTACTTCCGCGACCCCGACGGCGCCCGCATCGAACTCATCGCCGACCCCCTCGGCGAGATGTACGGAAACAAGGTCCTCTAGATGAGCAACGTCGACGCCGAGCCCACCGAGATCCGCTGCGAAACCGAGCCCGCCCCCACCCGTGTGCAGATCATCACCTCCCGCGAGGTGCCGCTCGGCGGCCCGCGCGCGATGCCGGTCCGCCGCACCCTGCCGCAGCGCGCCCGGTCCCTCATCGGGGCCTGGTGCTTCGCCGACCACTACGGGCCCGACGACGTCGCCGCCACCGGCGGAATGGACGTCGCGCCGCACCCGCACACCGGCCTGCAGACGGTGAGCTGGCTGTTCGCCGGCGAGATCGAGCACCGCGACAGCCTCGGCAAGCACGCGTTCGTCCGCCCCGGCGAACTGAACCTCATGACCGGCGGCCACGGCATCGCCCACTCGGAGGTCTCCACGCCGGCCACGACGGTCCTGCACGGCGTCCAATTGTGGGTGGCCCTGCCCGACGCGCACCGCGGCGCACCCCGCGACTTCCAGCACTATGCCCCCGAACCCGTCCGGATCGAGGGCGCGACCGTGAGCGTGTTCCTCGGCTCCCTCGCCGGGTCCGCGTCGCCCGTGCACACCTTCACCCCGCTGCTCGGCGCCGAGATCACCCTCGACCCGGGCGCGACCGTCGAACTGGCCGTCGATCCCGAGTTCGAGCACGGTCTGCTCGTCGACACCGGCAGCGTCCGCCTCGCCGGCACCGTCCTCGCCCGCTCCGCGCTCGGCTACGTCGGCACCGGAGTCCCCACGCTCCCCCTGACCAATCTCACCGTCGAACCCGCGCGGGCCGTCCTGCTCGGCGGTACGCCGTTCGGCGAGGAGATCGTCATGTGGTGGAACTTCGTGGGCCGTAGCCACGACGAGATCGTCGCGTTCCGGGACGAGTGGCAGCGCGAGGGGGAACGCTTCGGGCGGGTCGAGGGCTACACCGGGAAGGTGACACGGCTACCCGCGCCGGCGCTGCCGAACGCGCAGATCCGGCCGCGCCGCAACCCCCCGACCGCCCCCTGAGTGAGCACACACCGAGTGAGCACACACCGAGTGAGCACACACCGAGGGCACACACCGAGCGCGCACCGTCACTCGGGGCGGACTCCGGCATAGGCGTCCCCGAGCAGGCGCCGCACCCCGACCCGGGTCACCTCCCGCGGGTTGGGGTACTGCCGCTCGGTGGCCAGGTGCGCCGCCTCGTCGAGGTCGCCCTCGGACATCCCCAGTTCGGCGAGCGTCGTCGGGCCGCCCGCCGCCGCCACCAGGTCGAAGACCCCGGCCGGGGCCGTGGGGGTGCCGAGGGCGTCGGCAATGCGGCTCATCACGGTCGGCACCGACGGCGCGTTGAACGCCATCACATGCGGTAGCACCACGGTGTGCGTCGGCGCGTGCGGCAGGTCGAAACTGCCGCCCAGGACATGACACAGCTTGTGGTGCAAGCCCATTCCCACCGCGCTCAGGCACGTGCCGGCCAGCCACGCCGCGAGCAGCAGATCCGAGCGGCCCTCCCGGTCCGCGGCGTCGGCGCCGAGGACCGGCACGCCCCGGGCGATCGCGCGGATGGCCTCGAGCGCCAGCGTGTCGACGATCGGGTTGGCATGCTCGGCGTACAACGCCTCCACGGCATGCGCCATCGCGTTGATCGCACTGGTCACCGCCATCGGGATCGGCATCGACAGGGTGAACTCGACGTCGTAGATGACGGTCTCGGGCAGGATGGCCGGCGACGAGTGCGTGGTCTTCACACCGTCCGCGGTTTCCCCGAGGACGGGAGTCACCTCGGATCCGGCGTAGGTGGTCGGCAGGATCACCTGGTCCACGCCGGTGCGCACCGCGATCGCCTTCGACAGTCCCGTCGTCGACCCCCCGCCCACGGCGACGACGGCATCGATGTCGTGTTCGGAGACCAGGCCCAGCACCTTCTCGGTGACCGCCACCGGCGTGTGCATGACGGCGCCGTCGAACCGGGCGACCTGCAGCCCACCGAGGGCCTTCTCGACGAGTTCCACCTGCGGACGGACGTGCTCACCACCCAGCAGGAGAACCCGGGAGCGGTCGAGGCGGCGCACCTCGTCGGCGACCCGCGCCGCGGTTCCCGGCCCGAACACCACCCGTGACGGCTGAGCGTTGTAGACGAAGCTGTGCATGCCGTCCATTGTCCCGGCCGCACGGGCCGGCCGCCTCGGAACGGCGACACCGTTACGAAAGTCCGTACACCCGTTCGGCGTTCGCGGTGGTCGCGGCGGCCAGCTCGGCCGGGTCCGCGCCGCGCACCTCCGCCAGCGCCCGCACCGTGTACGGCAGGCAGTACGACTCGTTGGGCGCGCCGCGGAACGGATGGGGCGTCAGGAACGGAGCGTCCGTCTCCACCAGCACCTGCTCGAGCGGCACCAGCGGGGCCGCGGCACGCAGCGCCGCGGCGTTCTTGAAACTCACCGTCCCGGAGAAGCTGAGCAGGTAACCGGCGTCGACGCAGGCCCGCGCCATGTCCGCGTCCGACGAGAAGCAGTGGAAGATCACCGTCTCCGGCGCACCCTCGTCGTGCAGCACGCGCAGCAACTCGGCGTCGGCGTCGCGGTTGTGGACCATGAGGGTCTTGCCGAGCCGTTTGGCCAGGTCGATGTGCCAGCGGAAGGCGTCCTCCTGCTCGATCGGGTCGGCGCAGCCGTCGAGCTTGCCGGGCCAGTACAGGTCCAGGCCGGTCTCCCCCACCGCGACCACGCGCGGGTCGGCGGCGAGCTTCTCGATCTCGGCCCGGGTGGCGTCGTCGAGCGCGTTCGCCCGGGTGGGGTGGATCGCCACGGCGGCGTAGACCCGCTCGTCCCAGTGCGCGGCGTCCACGGCGAAGCGGGCGGCGACGATGTCGTCGGCGACGGTGACGACCCGTCCGACCCCGACCGCGGCCGCCCGGTCGAGGATCGCCGCCACCGACTCGGCGTCGTGCGCGCCGCACGCGTCGAGGTGCGTGTGGGCATCGACGAGAGGCGAGAGCGGCTGCGGAGGCTCGGGCGCGGGGCGGGTTCGGCTCACGGCCCATACACTATCTACCTATAAAGTGGACGCACCATGACTGTTCCTGCCGCCTCCCGCCCGCCGTTCTACCTGACGACCGCGATCGCTTACCCGAACGGCGCCCCGCACATCGGCCACGCCTACGAGTACATCTCCTCGGACGCGATCGCCCGGTTCAAGCGCCTCGACGGCTTCGACGTGTTCTTCCTGACCGGCACCGACGAGCACGGCCTGAAGATGCAGCAGACGGCGGCGAAGGAAGGCCTGGACGTGCGGGACCTCGCGGCCCGCAACTCCGGGGTGTTCGAGGCCATGGACAAGTCGCTGAACATCTCCTTCGACCGGTTCATCCGTACCACGGACGCCGATCACCGCGAGGCGAGCAAGGCCATCTGGCAGCGCATGGCCGACAACGGCGACATCTACCTCGACACCTACTCGGGCTGGTACTCGGTGCGCGACGAGGCGTTCTACGCCGAAGCCGAGACGACGGTGCTCGAGGACGGTACGCGCATCGCCACCGAGTCGGGCACCCCGGTGGAGTGGACGGAGGAGTCGACGTACTTCTTCCGGCTCTCGGCGTATCAGGACAAGCTGCTGAAGCTGTACGAGGAGCGACCGGACTTCATCGCCCCCGCCACCCGGCGCAACGAGATCGTCAGCTTCGTCTCCGGCGGGCTGAAGGATCTGTCGATCTCCCGCACCACCTTCGACTGGGGCGTGCCGGTGCCGGACCACCCCGAGCACGTGATGTACGTGTGGGTGGACGCGCTCACCAACTACCTGACGGGCGCGGGCTTCCCCGACACCGAGGCGGAGTCGTTCCGCCGCTACTGGCCCGCGAACCTGCACATCATCGGCAAGGACATCACCCGGTTCCACACCGTGTACTGGCCGGCGTTCCTGATGTCGGCCGGAATCGAGCTGCCCGAGCGGGTGTTCGTGCACGGCTTCCTGTTCAACAAGGGCGAGAAGATGTCCAAGTCGGTCGGCAACGTCGTCGACCCGCTCGAGATGGTCGAACAGTACGGTCTCGATCCGCTGCGCTTCTTCCTGCTGCGGGAGATCTCCTACGGCCAGGACGGCAGCTACAGCCACGAGGCGATCGTGACCCGCGTCAACGCGGACCTGGCGAACGAACTCGGCAACCTGGCGCAGCGCTCGCTGACGATGGTCGCCAAGAATCTCGACGGCGTGGTGCCGACCCCCGGCGACTTCACCGAGGACGACCGCGCGCTGCTCGCGCAGGCCGACGCCCTGCTCGAGAAGGTCCGGGCCGAGTTCGACGTGCAGGCACTGCACCTCGCACTGGAGACGATCTGGCACGTGCTCGGCGAGACGAACCGGTACTTCTCCGCGCAGGCACCGTGGGTGCTGCGCAAGACGGACCCGGCCCGGATGGCGACGGTGCTGTACGTGACGCTCGAGGTCGTGCGGATCGTCGGCCTGCTCGTGCAGCCGGTGATGCCCGATTCGGCCGCGAAGATCCTCGACCTGGTGGGCCAGGACCCGCAGGCGCGGCAGTTCGCGGACATCGCCACACGCCTCGCCCCGGGCACCCCGCTGCCGGCCCCGGCCCCGGTGTTCCCGCGGTACGAATAGGCATCCCGCCGCCTGTCGGTGGCCTCGTGCACACTCCCGCGCATGGGGCGAGATAGAACATACTTTCGACAGGCGCCGGCGGGGTCCGGGGCATCCGACGAGGTCTTCCACCTCGGCACCCGGCCACTTCTCGACGAACTGTGCGCCGCCTACGAGCGCGGCTGGCAGCCCGCCGACGTGCTGCACGTGACGGCCCGGTCCGGCGACGCCACGGACGTCCCACTGGCGGCCGCCGCGGTGCTGTACGACGCCCGGCGCAGCCACGCGGCCGACCGGGCGCCCATGGACTGGGTGCAGCAGCTCGGTGTGATCGCGGAGCGCTGTCCCGGTGCCGCGCGGATCGCCGAACGGGTTCCGCCCGACGCACCGGTGCGCCACCTCGGCGTCGAACTGCTGCGCGAGCTGCCCGGCCTGTCCCGCTTCCAGGTGATGGGGCTGGCGTTCGCCTGGAAGTACCTGCCGCGGTTCGCCCCTCTCCTGCCGCCGCCGTCGCAGTGGCCGCCGTTGCGCCCGGTCCCCGCGGCCGGCGAATCCCTGTGCCCGGACCCGAGGGTGCTCGCACGGATCCGCGGCCTCCTGGCGAAGGCCGAGTCCACGGACTATCCGGAGGAGGCCGAGACCCTCACCGCCAAGGCGCAGGAGCTGATGACCCGGTACGCGATCGGCGCGGCCCTGCTCACCGGCGCCGAGACGGGCGCCGCGCGGGGGCGCCGCCTGCACGTCGACAACCCGTACGCGAAGGAGAAGGTGCTGCTGCTCACCGCGATCGGGAACGCGAACCGCACCCGCACGGTGTGGTTCACCAAGGTCGGGATCGCCACGATCGTCGGCGCCGACGTCGACCTGCAGCAGGTCGAGGTGCTGTTCACGTCGCTGTCGGTGCAGGCGAGCCGGGCCGTGCGCGCGGCCGGGACCGGGGGCCGCACCGGCGGCGCGGCGACGGCGTTCCGTCGCGCCTTCCTGGCGGGGTTCGCATACCGGATCGGCGAACGGCTGCGGCAGGCCGACGTGCGCGCCACCGCGGCCGCCGCGGCCGACGCGAGCATGGCCGTCACGCAGCTCGCCCCGTTGCTGGCCCGTCGCTCCGAGGCCGTGGACTCGGAGTTCCGCCGGTTGTTCCCGACGACCCGGTCGACGCGCACACGCAGCGTCGACGCCGAGGGGTGGTTCGCGGGCCGGGACGCGGCCGAGTCGGCCTTCCTCACCCCCGGTTCCCCGTAGCGGGCCGGCCGTGTGAGCACTGCCACGCCGCACCCTGTCACATTCGCGGGCCGGCCGGTGTCCCATGCACGACCGCGAAATCGTCGACAGCAGAAGGGGTGGTCAGGATGGCAACCGACGTGGTGGTGCTCGGGGCCGGGTACGCGGGCGTGATGGCAGCGAACCGCATGCTCGCCGCGCATCCGGAGGTATCGGTGACGGTCGTCAACCCGCGACCGGTGTTCGTCGAGAGGGTGCGGCTGCACCAGCTCGCGGCCGGATCCGGTGCGGCCGCGCACGACCTCGCCGAGGTGCTGCACCCGGCGGCGGTCGTGCACCTCGGCACCGCGGTGCAGATCGGTGCGGATCGTGTGCTGCTCGCCGACGGGACGGCGCTGCCGTTCGACGTGGCGATCTACGCCGTCGGCAGCGGCGCCGGCGTGCCCGCGATCCCGGGCGCCGACCGGCTGCACTCGCCGGCCGAGTTCGAACGCGCCATGGACACGGCCGCCGCGCTCGACAGGCTCGGCGACGGTGCCGGCGTGGTGGTCGTCGGCGGCGGGCTCACCGGCGTCGAATCGGCCGCCGAGATCGCCGAGGCGCATCCCCACCTGACCTGCACCCTCGTCGGGGACCCCGTCGCACACCTGCCCGGCGCCACCCGGCGGTTCGTCGCCGCACGGCTGCGACGGCTCGGTGTCCGGGTGCGGCCGGGCCGGGTCGTCGCGGTCACCGGGCGGGAGGTGCTGCTCGCCGACGGCGAAGCGGTGCCCGCGGAACTCACGATCTGGGCGGGCGGCTTCACGGTGCCCGACCTGGCCCGGCGGAGCGGGTTGCCGGTCGACGGGACCGGTCGGCTCCGCGTCGACGCCACCCTGCGGAGCACGGGCGCAGCCAACGTCGTGGGGGTGGGCGACGCCGTGACCGTCGACGGCCAGGATCACATCCGGATGAGCTGCCAGGCGGCGCTGCCGCTCGGCGCGCACGGCGCCGACACGGCATGGGCGCTGCTGGCGGGCCTGGAGCCGCAGCCGCTGTCGCTCGGTTTCGTGGCGCAGTGCATCTCGCTGGGCCGGGCCTCCGGCGTCGTGCAGCGCACCCGCCCGGACGACACGGCCCGCGGCGGCGCCCTGCGCGGTACGTTGGGCGCATTCGGCAAGGAGATGGTGGTGCGCGGAACGGTGTGGACACTGCGCCGGCAGGCACGGGGGCACGGCTATCCCTTCCCGAAGGGACCGGCCGCTGCGCACGATCCGATCGCGGCGCCGCGATGACGCACGACGAGCTGTTCACCCGGCACCGCGGCCTGCTGTTCGGCATCGCGTACGAGATCACCGGCAGCGTCGCCGACAGCGAGGACATCCTGCAGGACAGCTACCTGCGGTGGGCCGAGGTGGACCTCGACGAGGTCGCCAACCCCCGGGCGTATCTGAGCCGCGTGGTCACCCGGCAGGCGCTGAACGCGCTGCGCACCGCGCAGCGTCGCCGGGAGGACTACGTCGGGCCGTGGCTGCCCGAGCCGGTACGCACGGCGCCGGATGCCGCCGAGGACGTCCTGCTCGCGGAGTCGGTGTCGATGGCGATGATGCTGGTGCTCGAGACACTCGGCCCGCTCGAACGGGCGGTGTTCGTGCTGCGCGAGGTGTTCGGATTCGACCACGCCCAGATCGCGGCGGCGGTCGGCAGGCCGGAGGCGACGGTGCGGCAGATCGCCCACCGCGCCCGAAGCCACGTGCACGCGCGGCGCAAGCGGTACACGGCGTCCGGCGCGGAGACCCGCCGGGTGGTCGAGGAACTGCTCGCCGCCGCCGGCACCGGCGACGTGGAGGCGCTGATGAAGGTGCTGTCCCCGGAGGTGGTCTACGTCGCCGACGGCGGGGGCAAGGCGACGGCCGCACGGGTTCCGGTGTCCGGGGCGAAGAAGGTCGCGCGGCTGTTGCGGAACCTGGGGCGCAGGCCCCTGCCCGACATGCGCTTCGAGTTCGCGTCGTTCAACGGTCTGCCCGCGCTGGCGGTGTACTCGGCCGAGCGGCTCGACCTCGTGATGATGATCGAGACGGACGCGGGCCTGGTCACGGGCCTGTATGTGGTGCGGAACCCGGACAAGCTCGGCGCGGCGGACAGGGTGATGCCGCCGGTCCACTGAACGCCCGGTGTGATTCGGCCCGTTCCGGCATCCCGTGGGAGGCTGTGCTCATGCGGATGGAACGGCTCGGCGCCGGGGGTGGCCCGGCGCAGGTGCTGCGGGTGCTGGGCGCCCGCGCCGAGGCGGCGGGAGCGCCCCCGCCGGCCGCACTGACCGGCACGTGGTTCGGCGCGGCGGCGGTCCTCGCGCCCCACGTCGAGGCCGTCGCCACCCCGCCTTCCGACGCGTTCGTCCTGCGCGAGGGCCCGTCCCTGCGCACCCGCGACGACGGGCCGGTCGTCGGCGGGGGGTGGATCGGCTACCTGGCGTACCCGGACCGAGCCCCCGCCCACCCGGCGTTGCCTCGCGCGGCCGGGGGGTGGGCGGACACCGTGCTGCGACTCGACCACGACGGCTGCTGGTGGTATGAGAGCCTCACCGACGCGCCGTGCCCGGCCGGGCTCGCCGCCGCCGTCCGCGAGGCGCCCGAGGCTTCCGGGCGGGCGCCGTGGCATATCGACTGGACCGCGCCGGACCGCGGCGCCCATCGCCGCGGCGTGCGGCAGTGCCTCGACGCGATCCGGGCCGGCGAGGTCTATCAGGCGTGCGTGTGCACTCGCTTCACCGGCGCCTGGTCGGGCAGCCCGCTGCACTTCTTCGCCGACGGGATCGAGCGCACCGCGCCGGCCCGGGCCGCCTACGTCGCAGGCGGGTGGGGGGCGGTCGCGTCGCTGTCGCCGGAGTTGTTCCTCGCCCGCCACGACGACCGGGTGACGTCGAGCCCGATCAAGGGCACGCTCCCGATCGGCGCGGATCCGGCCCGGCTGCGCGCGTCCGTCAAGGACGTCGCGGAGAACGTGATGATCGTGGACCTCGTGCGCAACGACCTCGGACGCGTGGCCGAGACCGGAACCGTCACCGTGCCGGATCTGCTCGGGGTGCATCGGGCCCCCGGAGTCTGGCACCTGGTGTCCACCGTCGCGGCCACGCTGCGGGCCGGTGTGGACACCGCGCGGTTGCTCGGGGCCGCGTTCCCGCCGGCCTCGGTGACCGGCTGTCCCAAGCTCCGGGCGCGGGAGTTCCTGCGGGTCTGGGAGCCGCAGCCGCGGGGCGTGTACTGCGGCACCGTGGGCATGGCCAGCCCGCTCGCCGGGCTGGAGCTCAACGTGGCGATCCGCACCGTCGAGTTCGGCGGCGGGGACGCGGGCACGCCGGGGTCGTGTGGTCTCGGCGTCGGCGGTGGCATCACCATCGATTCCGATCCGGACGCCGAATGGCAGGAGTGCCTCGACAAGGCCGCCAGCATCCTGGCGCTCAGCCCCCGCACACCGTCCGGCCGGCCACCGGCAGATCGGACTGCGGCAGCGATGCGGTGATCCGGCCCGTCGTCGCCGCGCAGATCCGCGCGATGATCGACTCGACGTCCAGGCCCCACGTGCGCACCATCCCGTCGCCACCCGCCGCGATCACGGCGTTGCTGCCCGGCAGGAAGCCCACCTGCCACCGGCCGACGCCGACGTCGGTGATCGGGCCGCCCACCGGGTGCATGTCCTCCGGGTCGCCGACGTGCCACAGGCGCACCGTGCCGTCGTCGCCGCCGCTGACCACCTCGTGGCCGTTCGGCGTCACCGACACCGAATAGACGGTGCCGGTGTGCCCGCGCAGCGCCTCGGGGCGGACGGTGAACGACCCGTCGGGTCCGCGGTCCCACACGCGGACCGTGTGGTCGTCGCCGCCGGTGGCGAGGACGTTGCCGTCGGCGCTGAACGCGAGGGCGTTGACGCCGGTGGCATGGCCGTCCGACACCGGCACCGGGACCGGGGCCGCGGGATCGGCGACGTTCCAGGCGTAGAGCGAGCCGTCCGCGCTCGCCACCACCAGGTGCCGGCCGTCCGGCGCGAACGCCGCCGCCCGGATCAGGTTGGTGGGGCCCCCGAGCGGGGCGCCCCACGGCGCCGGACGCGCCGGATCCGACACGTCCCACAGCACGAGGGAGTGGTCGTCGTCTCCCGTGACGAGGGTGGTGCCGTCGGGACCGAATGCGAGTTCGGACGTGAACCGGGTCTCGGTGACGATCGGGTTCGCCCAGAGCCGCGGAACGGTGGGGTCCCGGACGTCCCACAGGTGGATCTCGCCGTCCGTCGTCGAGGCCGTGGCCAGTGTGCTGGCGGAGGGAGACAGGGCGGTCGTCACCGCACCCCCCAGCGGTCGCGGGCGGTTCACGGCACCGAGCGGCGACCAGCGCCCGTCGGGGCCGATCCGCCACAGCGGCACGGTGGCGTTGTAGCCCCCGGTCGCGACAAGCGAGCCGGTGCGGTCGATCGCCGGGAGGGTCAGGGCGGAATCCGCGACCGGGACGCGTCCGCGCGGCAGCGTCCAGACCCGGATGGTGCCGTCGTGACCGCCGGTGACCAGCGCGGCACCGTCGGGGGTGAACGCGAGCGCCGGGACGCCGCCGCCGTTGCCGGCGAGGGCCGGCCGCATCTCGTCGACCGCTCGCGTCGCCGGGTCGATCGACCACAGCTTCGCGGTCCCGTCCCACGATGCGCTCGCCAGGGTGCGGCCGTCGGGCGCGAACGCCACGGTCCACACCCCACCGGTGTGCGCCTGCACGGGCGGGCCGGCCGGCCGTACCGCCCCGGGCTCGGCGGTGTCGAACAGCGTGAGGACGCCGTCGTCGCTGCTGACCGCGAGGGTCCGGCCGTCGGGAGCGAACGCGACGGAATGCGCCACGTCGCGGAAACCGGTCAGCGGCTCGCCGAGCGGCGCGGCGGCCTGGTCGGTCAGGTCCCACAACCGCACCGAGCGATCGTCGCTCGACGTGGCCAGCACGGTGCCGCCGGGGTGGAACGCCACGGTCCGCACGGCCGCCCCGTGCGCGGGCAGGACGGTGCGGGGAAATCCCCGCGTCCGGGGTTCGCTCGTGTCGACGAGCACCACCGACCCGTTGTCGTACGGCACGGCGAGCAACCGGCCGTCCGGGCTGAACCGCACGTTGTGGATGACCTCCGGCACGAGCACCTCGGCGGTGAGCAGGGCGACGGGCCGGTCGCGATCCGTGACGTCCCAGATCCACACCGCGCCCGTCGCCCCACCCGCCGCGAGCAGGGTGCCGTCCGGGCTGAACGAAACCGATGCCAGATACTCGGGCTCGCCCGACACCAGCGCTCCGAGCGGCCGCGGGGCGGTCCGGTCCGACAGGTCCCACAAGCGAACGCTGCCGTCGTCGCTGGCCGAGGCGAGGGTCGTGCCGTCCGGCGCGATCGCCACCCCGTAGACGGGACCGCTGTGGCCTTCGAGAGGCAGCGCCAGCGGCATCTGCTCGGTCGCGACGAGCCGCGAGTACGCGACCTCGCTGTCCGGCTTCAGCTGCCACGCCGCGAGCGCCAGCTGGGCCGCGGTCGACGGGTCCTTCTCGCGCATGGAGTCGGCGAGCGCGACGACCTGCTGGAACTGGGCGGCACTACGCTCGGCCTCCGCGCGGTTCTTGCCGGCCCAGGCCAGCGTCCCCATCACCACCGCGACGATCGTGGACAGCACGAGGGCGGCGATCGCGCCGTTGCGGGCCCGGGTCCGCCGGCGGATCTGCCGCCGCGATTCCCGGAGGAAGGCCACCGCGGTCGGGCTCAGCGCGGCCTCGACGCCGACAGCGTGTGTCCGCCCCGCGAGGTCCCCGGCCTCGTGCTCGGCGATAAGGTCCATCCGGCCGCGCTGGTAGAGCAGGTCCGCGTGCCGGCGTCCCGCGACCCATCCGGCGGCGTCCGCCTCGATCTGCTGGCGCAGCGCCGCGTACGAGCGGTCCGCCTGGATCCAGGACTTCAAGCGCGGCCAGGCGTCGATCACGGCGTCGTGCAGCAGCTCGACGCTGCCCGCGTCGACGACGAGCACCCGCGCGGTGACGAAGTGGTCGACCACCCGGCGCCCCGCGTCGACGTCGTCTCCGGCGACGGCGAGCAGCCGGTCCAGCGGACGCCGGATCTTCACGTCGGTGCCGGTGTCGGTCACGTAGACCAGGTGCACGAGCATCGCGCGAGCGAGGCGGCGGCCACGGGCGTCGAGCTCCTCCCACGCGCGTTCCGCGCTGGCGGCGATCGATCCGCGCACCCCACCGGTGGCGCCGTAGCCGGCCACGGTCAGGTGGCCGCCGCGCCGGCGTTCCCACAGGGTGTCGAGCAGGTGCGACAGCAGCGGCAGCTCCGCCCCGCCGACGTCGTCGGCGGTCAGCACGCCGAGGTCGTGCAGGATCAGCTCCACCAGCCCCGGCTCGAACCGCAGGCCGAGCAGCCGCGCCGGTGCGGAGATCACCTCCACCAGATCGTCGCGGGTCAGGGGCTGGACCGTCTTGCTGTGCCGCTCCAGCGCCCGCGCCAGCACGGGATACGTCACGGCCCGGTCGTAGAAGTCCGACCGCAGCGTGGCCACCACCGCGATCGGGGTGTCGCCGTCGCCCACGGTCGCGGCCCGCTCGAGGAGCGCCAGGAACGCCGAGCGTTCGGCCGGGTCCTCGCAGTGGGTGAACAGCTCCTCGATCTGGTCGACGACGATCAGCAGGCCCGAGCTGCCCTGACGGCCGGCGGCGGCGCGCAGCCGCGCGACGGCGGAGGGCTCGTCCGCGTCCGAGATGTCGGCGAGTTCGGGTATGCACTCGACGAGCTGCGCCACGGGGTGCCGCCCCGGAGTCAGGACCACCGGCCGCCAGCGGCCGTCGCGGCACAGTTCCGGGATGAGGCCGGCCTGCACGAGCGAGGACTTGCCGACGCCGGAGGCGCCGGTCACCACGACGATGCCGTGCCCGTGGGCGGCGACGACGGTCTCGACGAGCTCGCGCACACTCCGGCTCCGGCCGAAGAACAGCTGCGCGTCGCGCTCGCGGTACGCCTCGAGTCCCCGGTAGGGCCGCACACCGGTGGGCGGCGTCGCGGCGGGCGCCTCGGACGTCTCCGCCCGGGCCCGACCGGCTGGTCCCCGGGCGAGTTCCCACCACCGTTCCCACTGCTTCATCGAGTAGAGGCCGGGTGCCGGCGGCTGGGCGTGCAGGGCCCGGGCGTAACGGATCAGGACGACCAGGACCGGACGGATCGCCTCGAAGGTGGCGGGCACCCGGGCGCCGGATCGCCAGTCGCTGAGCCGCTGCACCGACACGGTGCGATCGCTACCCACGGCGCGGGCGACGGCCGCCGCCTCGGAGGAGACCTTCTTGAGTGCGGGACGCCCCGCCGCCGCGAACAGAATCCGGAGCTGGTCGGCGAACACCTGCCGCGGCTCAGCCTCGGTTCGCTCGTCCGGCGGTTCCATCTCCCGCATCCTCCCTGCTCCGCACCCCTCGAGGGCCCGGATCGTCCGCTGCGGAAAAACTCCTCACCAGTTCTGACCTGGGATGATATCGCGAGCGGCGCGCGAACCGGTTGGTCGCCCCGGATATACCCGACAGAGTTGTTCCCGAGCGGGAAGACCCCGCGACGCGCTGCACCTCCGCACCGGCCGGAACCCGACGAGGGGTGGTTCCGCCCGAGGCGGAGGGAAGGCAGCGCGCGACCCGAACCGAGGGATCGTGTACAAGCTCGTCGACCGGATCGTCAACGGCGTTCCGCCCACGTTGGTCGCGGCCCTGATCGTGGCCGTCGCCGTGTTGCTGATCGTCGCGCTCTCCTCGGCCGCGCCGTAGCGACGGCCGGCCGCGCCTACCGGGCCGGCGTGCTGCTGCCCTTCTCGCCGAGCAGGTACGGATCGCGGGCGAGGTACTCCTTCGTCTCGCGGGCGATGAGACCCGAGAGGACGAGCAGGCCCACCAGGTTGGGCAGTGCCATCAGCCCGTTCATCACATCGGAGAAGTTCCACACCACCTCGAGCTCGGTGGTGGCGCCGACGTAGACGACGAGCACGAAGATCGCCCGGTACGGGAGGACGCCGCCCCGGCCGACGAGGCGTTCGACGCAGCGGTCGCCGTAGTACGACCACCCGAGGATCGTCGAGAAGGCGAAGAACACCACGGAGATCGTGACGATCCAGCTGCCCCAGTCGCCGCCGAGGCCGTCCGAGAAGGCGAGCGAGGTCATCGCCGCGCCCTGCTCGCCGGACTTCCAGGCGCCGGTGGTGATGATGACCATGCCCGTGAAGGTCACGACGATGATCGTGTCGATGAACGTCTGGGTCATCGACACGAGGCCCTGCCGCACCGGATGGGTGGTCTGCGCCGCGGCGGCGGCGATTGCGGCGCTGCCCATGCCGGACTCGTTGGAGAAGATGCCGCGGGCCACGCCGTAGCGCAGGGCGATCATGAACACCGAGCCGATGAAGCCGCCGGTCGCGGCGGTTCCGGTGAATGCGTCGGAGAACACCAGGGCGAACGCCTGCGGGATGTCGGTGATGTTGACCGCGAGGACGATGATCCCGGCGCCGACGTACAGCAGGATCATCGCGGGCACGAACCCGGCGGTGACCTTGCCGATGGACTTGATGCCGCCGAGCAGCACCGCGGCGGCGAGCACCGTCATGACGATGCCGGACAACCAGGTGGGCACCCCGAAGGTGGAGTCCATCTGGGTGGCGACGGTGTTGGCCTGCGTCATGTTGCCGATGCCGAAGCTGGCGAGTACGGCGAACACCGCGAACATCAGGCTCAGCGCCAGGCCGAACTTGTTGGGGATGGCGCGGGCCAGGTAGTACTGCGGGCCGCCGGACTGCTCGCCCTTGGCGTCGGTGACGCGGTACTTGACGCCGAGGAACGCCTCCGAGTACTTGCTGGCCATGCCGACGAGACCGGTGACCCACATCCAGAACAGGGCGCCCGGGCCGCCGAAGTAGATGGCAGTGGCGACACCGGCGATGTTGCCGACGCCCACGGTGGCGGCCAGCGCGGTCGTCAGCGCCTGGTACTGGGAGATGTCACCCTCGGTGGCGTCCGGGTCCTTGCGGATGATCAGCCCGAGCCGCAGGGCCGGCCACAGCTTGCGGAACTGCACGCCCCGCAGCCGCACCGTCAGGATCACGCCGGTGCCCAGCAGCAGCGGTATGAGCAAGTACGGCCCCCACACCACCGACGCGACCTCGACGAGGAATTCGTTCACCGACTCCATCCGTACCTCCTGCTGCGCGGTAAGGGGCAGAGTCTACGACGACGGCTCGTCCTGCCGCGCGGCCAGTACCGCGTCGTACAGCTCGCGTTTGGACACCCCGGACGTCGCCACCTGCGCGCACGCGTCCTTCAGCCGCACTCCGTCCGACACCAGCCGTTCCACCTCGTCGACCAGCTCGGCCGGCTCCGCGATCTGCGCCGACGCGCCCTCGAGCACGACGGTGATCTCGCCGCGCGCACCGTCGGCCGCCCACTGCGCCAGCTCGGCGAGCGTGCCGCGACGCACCTCCTCGTAGGTCTTGGTCAGCTCCCGGCACACCGCGGCGCGCCGCTGCCCGCCGAGCACGTCGACGGCGTCGGCGAGGCACGCGGCGAGGCGATGCGGGGCCTCGAAGAACACCACCGCGCGCGGCTCGGCGGCGAGGGTCTGCAGCCAGGCGCGACGGGCGCCGGCCTTGCGCGGTGGGAAGCCTTCGAAGCAGAACCGCTCGACCGGCAGCGCGGACAGCGCGAGTGCGGTGGTCACCGCGGACGGGCCGGGCAGGCACGTGACGGGCAGCCCGGCCGCGACGCACGCCGACACCAGGCGGTAGCCGGGGTCGCTGACGGACGGCATGCCGGCGTCGGTGACCAGCAGTACCGTCTTGCCGGCCTCGACGTCGGCGACCAACGCCGGCGTCCGGGCGGCCTCCACCTGGTCGTAGAAGCTGACCACCCGTCCGGTGACGGTGACCCCCAGCGCGGCGGCGAGCGCCCTGGTACGACGGGTGTCCTCGGCCGCGACGACGTCGGCGCTGCCGAGCGCGTCGCAGAGCCGTTTCGAGGCGTCGCCGATGTCGCCCATGGGGGTGGCGGCGAGCACGAGCCGGCCCTGTCCCGGATTGTCTGCCTGCATGCGTCTCAGCCTACGATCGGGGCGTGACCGTGACGGACGAGCGCCCTGCCGTGGCATCGGACCGCCGCCGGATGAACAGCCCGGGCCCGACGGTGCCCGCACCGGATTTCGGTCCGGTCGACCGCGGCCGGGGCTGGGTGGTGACGCTGTTCGTCACCGCGATCGCGGCGATCACCCGGTTCACGATGCTGCATTACCCCACCGACGCGAAGACGCCGGTGTTCGACGAGAAGCACTACGCCCCGCAGGGCTGGCAGGTACTCACCGGGGGCGGGATCGAGGACAACCCCGGGTACGGCCTCGTCGTGCACCCGCCCGTGGGCAAGCAGCTCATCGCGCTCGGCGAGGCGCTGTTCGGTTACAACGGGTGGGGGTGGCGGTTCTCCGCCGCCGTCGCCGGGACGCTGCTGGTCCTGCTGGTGGTGCGGATTGTGCGGCGGCTGACCCGCTCGACCCTGCTCGGCGGCCTGGCGGGGATCCTGCTGATCGCCGACGGCGTCACGTTCGTCTCGTCGCGCCTCGGGATGCTGGACATCTTCCTGGCGCTGTTCGCGGTCGCCGCGTTCGGGTGCCTGATCGTCGACCGGGACGAGATGCGGGAACGCATGGCGCGCGTGCACGCCGAGGGACGCATCGCCGACACGGTGTGGGGTCCCCGGCTGGGCGTGCGGTGGTGGCGGTTCGGGGCCGGTGTGCTGCTGGGTCTGGCGGTGGGCACCAAGTGGTCGGGGCTGTATCTGATCGCCTTCTTCGGGCTGATGTCGGTGGCGTTCGACGTCGCCGCCCGCCGGGCCTACGACGTGCAACGGCCGTGGCTCGGCACCGGGCTGCGCGACGTCGGTCCGGCGCTGTACGCGCTGGTGGTGGTGCCGCTCGGGGTGTACCTGGCGACGTTCTGGGCGTGGTTCGCCGGCGAGACCGGGGTGTACCGGCACGCGGTGGGTCGTCAGATCGGCACGGACGGGGCGTTCGCATTCGTGCCGGACGCCCTGCGGTCGCTGTGGTACTACAGCGCCTCCGTGCTCGAGTTCCACTCGGGGCTGACGAACTCGGCCGGCAACCTGCATCCCTGGGAGTCCAAGCCGTGGACGTGGCCGATGGGGTTGCGCCCGATGCTGTACTACTTCGCCGACGGCGAGCAGATCCGTGGGTGCGGCGGCGAGCAGTGCGTCAAGGCGGTCATGCTGGTGGGCACCCCGGCGATGTGGTGGCTGGCGCTGCCGATGCTCGCGTGGGGTGGGTGGCAGCTGCTGGTGCGGCGGGACTGGCGGTGGGCCGCGGTGCTCACCGGTTACACGGCGACGTTGCTGCCGTGGTTCGCGACGCTCGACCGGCAGATGTACTACTTCTACGCGGTCCCGCTCGCGCCCTTCCTGGTCATGGGGCTGGCGCTGGTGCTCGGCGACGTCCTCGGCTCGCCGCGGGCCTCGGCCGAGCGACGCTCGACCGGCCTGCTGGTCGTGTGCCTCTACGTCGGCCTGGTGGTGGCGAACTTCGTGTGGCTGTGGCCGATCCTCACCGCGGCGCCGATCACCGTGGAGACGTGGCAGCAGCAGTTGTGGCTGCCGAGCTGGCGGTGACGTCCGGCGGCGCGGCCCGCACGCCGACGGTCCGCTCGCGCTCGACGATGTCGACGATCGCGTAGCCGCAGCGCGAGAGCAGCGCGCTGATCCGCATGGACACCGGTCCGAGGGCGAGGCCGGGCGGCGGTTCGTCGAACACCCACAACTCCCCAGCGGGTCGCAGCAGCGATGCGACGGCCGTCGGCGCGGCCGGGTCGTCGCTGCGGAAACCGGGGACGTTGACGGCGAAGACCAGGTCGAACGATCCCGGCAGGTCGACGCCGGGGAATTCGCCGACGCGCAGTTCGGCGAGCCCGGCGTCGACTCCGTCCCGGTTGCGGCGACGAGCCCGATCGATCTGCGTGGCCGAGCGGTCCACCCCGACGACCCGGCCGCGGCGGCGCAGCCGCTCGCACACGAGCGCGACGGCGACACCCCCACCGCAGCCGATCTCGAGCACGTCGCTGCCCGGCTGCGGGTCCATGGCCTCGACCGCGAACGCGATCCGCGCCGGCACGGCACTACTCATTCGACGTCCGTTCTTCTCCGCGCCGCGCCGGGGACCGGTACTCGGCGCGGCGCAGCAACCGCCGACCGCGTGGGGACACCAGTGGATCCCGCGACAGGTCCCGGTACAAGGACACGCACAGACCCACCATGACGAGCACGAACGGCGCCGCCGCGATGATCGTCATGGTCTGCAAGGCGGTGAGGGCATCGGCACCGCCCGTCCACAGGAGCAGGGCGGCGACGCCGCCGGTGAGCACGCCCCAGAACACCACGACCCGACGGTGCGGGGAGAGTGTGCCGCGCTGGGACAGGGTGCCCATCACGATCGATGCGGCGTCGGCCCCCGAGACGAAGAAGATGGCCACGAGCACCATCACGACAGCGGCCGAGATCGTGAACAGCGGCAGATTCTCGAGCATGCCGAACAACTGCGCCTCGGTCGTGCCGACGTCGGCCAGGCCGAGGCCGTCGCGCTGCTCGCCGATGGCCGCACCACCGAACACCGCGAACCACACCAGGCTCACCGTGCTGGGAACGACGATGACCCCTACGACGAACTGGCGGACCGTGCGGCCACGGCTGATGCGGGCCAGGAACATCCCGACGAACGGCGTCCACGAGATCCACCATGCCCAGTAGAAGACGGTCCATGCGGAGAGCCACTCGGCGACCTCGGGGCTCGACGCCGCGGTACGAGCGGACATGCGGGCCAGATCGGCGGCATAGGCGCCGAGAGTGGTGGGTACGAGATTCAGGATCAGCACGGTGGGACCGACCACGAAGACGAACGCGGCGAGCGCGAGCGCGAGCACCATGTTGATGTTGGACAGCCACTGGATGCCACGAGCCACACCGGACACCGCGGAGGCGACGAAGGCTGCTGTGAGCAGCGCGATGATCGCCACGAGCAGCAGCACCCCCGTCTCCTCGAGCCAACCGGTCACCGCGAAGCCGGACCCGATCTGCAGGGCCCCGAGGCCGAGCGAGGCAGCAGTGCCGAACAGCGTGGCGAACAGGGCGAGGATGTCGATGACCTTCCCGGCGGGTCCCTCGGCGCGGCGGCCGAGCAGCGGCAGGAAGGCGGAACTGATCAGCTGCTTACGCCCCTTGCGGTAGGTGCCGTAGGCGATGGCCAGACCCACCACGGCATAGATCGACCACGGGTGCAGGCTCCAGTGGAACATCGTCGTCGCCATCGCCGGTCCCACGCCCCCGGCTGTGCCCGGCGGCGGCGTCACGAAATGGGCCAGAGGCTCGGCGACACCGAAGAACATCAGGCCGATGCCCATACCGGCGCTGAACATCATGGCAATCCAGCTGACGGTGCGGAACTCCGGCACCTCGTCGTCCTTGCCGAGCGGGATCCGTCCGAACCGGCTCAGGGCCAGCCAGAGCGAGAAGACCACGAAACCCGACGCGGTGAGCACGAACAGCCACCCCAGATTGACCACCAGCCAGTCCAGTACCGCCCCCGTCACGGCGGCGAAATTGTCCGGTGCGAGCAGCCCCCAGACGACGATCGACACCACGATCAGGGCCGTCGGGACGAACACGGCCGGATCGATCACCGGTGCGGTCCGTCGGCGCAGCCCTCCCGGGCGAACCGAAACGAGCCGGCCACGCTGAGCGTCGTGCGGATCCGTCGGTTTGTCCGAAAGGCCCATGATGTAAACCTCGTCCACTTCCCTGCGGAGCGCAACCGTCACCGCTCCGGGGGAAGTCGGACGAGTCACGCGCCCCGCAGCGCCGCGACGACGAATTCGAGCACCTCGTCGTCGGACATGCCGAGGGTGCGCAGTTCGCGGACGTAGCCGGTGGCGGCGCGCTGGGCGAGCGTGCGGGTGGGGTCACCGGACTCGGCGACGAACGTGCCCGCCCGGCCCCGAGTCTCGATGATGCCGAGATGCTCGAGCTCCCGGTAGGTCTTGGCCACGGTGTTCGGGGCGATGCCGAGGTGTTCGGCCAGCCCGCGGACGGTGGGAAGCTTGGTGCCGGCGATCAGCTCGTCGCGCCGCACCATCGTGACGATCCGCTGGCGCAGCTGCTCGTACGGCGGGACCGGCGAGTCGGGGTCGATGACGATGTCGAGCATCGGGGCGTCCTCAGGTGGGCAGGTGGTGCGTCGAGGCTAACAGTGCGGGCCGACCGTCCCCGACTGCGCCGCGGGGGCCGCCTCAGACCCGCGCCCTGTCCTCGTCGGCGTCCGCGGCCCGGGTGTAGCTGCCGGTCTCAAGCAGGTCGCGGATCTGGATCAGCAGGTCGGTCTCGCTCAGCGGCTTGTCGCCCTCCTCCTTGGGGGCGAACCGGGCCTTGGCGGTGTTCACCGGCAGGATCAGCACGAAGTAGACGACCGCGGCGATCAACAGGAAGTTGATCACCGCCGACACCACGGCACCGATGTTGACGAACGTCTCCGGGCTCGAGGTGATCTGGAATCCCCAGCCGTACTCGTTCGCGCCGCCCACCGAGGCCACGAGCGGGTTGACGATGTGGTTGGTGAAGGCGGTGACGATGGCCGTGAACGCGGCCCCGACGACCACCGCGACGGCGAGCTCGACCACGTTCCCGCGCAGCAGAAAATCCCGGAATCCCTTCAGCACGACACCTCTCCTGTCCTTCACCGACGCCGGACGATGGTAGAGACCGGCCGCGCCGCACTCAACCGGAGCGGGTGCGGCACGGCAGAATGTGGCCATGGCAACGACCGCGACGATCTACCACAACCCCCGGTGCAGCACGTCCCGCAACACCCTGAAGGTGCTGCAGGAGGCGGGCCTCGAGCCGACCGTCGTCAAGTACCTCGAGACCCCGCCGTCGCGCGACGGGCTGCGCAAGCTGCTCGACGACGCCGGACTCGTGCCGAGCCAGGCGATCCGGCGGAAGGAGTCACTGTTCGCGGAGCTGAACCTGGCGGACGCCTCCGAGGACGAGCTGCTCGACGCGATGGTGAAGCACCCGATCCTCATCGAGCGGCCGATCGTGGTCACCGACAAGGGCACCGTGCTCGCCCGCCCGGTGGAGAAGGTGCGCGAGATCCTCTAGGGTCCGGCCGCTCGCCCGCGCCGGACGCGCCGGTCAGCCGCGGGCGAGCGGGCAGGACATGCAGCGCGGCCCGCCGCGTCCGGAGCCCAGTTCGGACCCGGCGATCCGCAGCACCTCGATGCCCGCGTCCTCGAGGCGGGTGTTGGTCTCGATGTTGCGTTCGTAGGCGACCACCACGCCGGGCGCGAGGGCGAGGGTGTTGTTGCCGTCGTCCCACTGTTCACGCTCGGCGACGACCGGATCGAGGCCGGTGTCGATGACGCGGAGCTTCTCGATGCCCATCGCGTCGGCGGCCGCCTCGAGGAACCCGCGCGGCCCGCCGATCCGGACGTCGCCGTTCTCCCGGCGCAGAGTGAAGGCCTGCAACGTTTCCCGCACCGCGGGGTACATCACCACGGCGTCGACGTCCACCATGGTGCACACGGTGTCCAGATGCATCGAGGCCCGCTGCTGCGCGATCGGCACCGCCAGCACGGTGTGCGCGAGACCGTCCTCGAAGACGCTGCGCGCCAACGCTTCCGCACCCGCCGGTGTCGTGCGCTCCCCCACGCCCACGGCCACGACTCCCGGGCCGAGCAGCAGCACGTCGCCGCCCTCGACCGGCGCCGTGTGCGATTCGTAGGCGCGGCGCACCCCCAGGAACCGCGGGTGGAACGCGTAGATCAGGTCGGTGATCGAGGCCTCCCGGCGCCGGGCCGGCAGTGCCAGGGTGGGGATCGCGACCCGCGGGCCGATCCAGAACGACGAGTCGCGGGTGAACAGCAGGTTCGGCAGCGGCTCGATCACGAAGTCGGCTCCGTGATGCATCAACCGCACCAGCGACGGCGCGGCTCCGAGGCCCGCGACGGGCAGTTCGTCGAACGTCATGCCCGCGACGAGGACGCGGGTGAGATCCGCGGCGGACATCGCGCGCAGGTGCGCGGCGAGTTCCTGCGCCAGCCCGTGCCCGAGCCGGCGCGGATCCACCGCGGACGACACCCCCTGGACGCGGGCGGCCCCGCTGACCTCGAGGGTCTCGGTGAGCAGGTCGGACAGGAGCAGCACCTCCACCCCCCGCCCGCGCAGCAGGTCGACGAACGCGTCGTGTTCCTCCTGCGCCCGCGCCACCCACGGCAGCGCGTCGAACAGCAGCTGGTCGTTGTTGCGGGGAGTCAGGCGTTCGAGCTCCGCGCCCGGCCGGTGCATCAGCACCGCCCGCAGCGACCCCACCTCGGAATCCACACCCAGCTGAGCGTTCATGAATAAGACCGTAATGCCGTGGGCCACCGCGCGGCGCGCCGAAACTCCGCGAAGCCGGCCGGGCGCCCGCCCGGCGATGGCAGGATCGACGGTGCCCGACGACCGAGGAGACCCACATGACCGACACCGGCCCGCTCGGTGATCTCGCCGCCTTCGCCGGCCGCTGGGTGGGCGGCGGCGAAGGCCACTACCCCACCATCGAGGACTTCACCTACAACGAGACCATCGAGTTCACCCCCACCCCGGGCAAGCCGTTCCTGATGTACGTCAGCCGCACGAAGAACCCGGGCACCGGTCAGCCGATGCACACCGAGAACGGATACCTCCGTCTCGCCGATCACGAGGTGGAGCTGCTCGTCTCCCAGCCGACCGGGTTCGTGGAGATCCAGCGGTCGCGGCTCACCCACGGCGTCCTCGACTTCACCACCGTGCACCTCGAGCGCTCTCCCCACGCGAAGCCGGTGCACGAGCTGCGGCGGCGGTTCGTCCTCGACGGCGACGAACTGTCCTACGACCTGTGGATGGCGCACGCCCAGACCCCGCTCACCCACCACCTGCACGCCCGGCTGCGACGCGCCGGATAACCGTTCACAGCAGGCCGCGCTCGCGCGCCGCCGCGACCGCCGCGGTGCGCGAATCCACGCCCAGCTTCGAGAAGGCATGCACCAGATGGGACTTGACGGTGGCCTCGCTCACGAACAGTTCCTTGGCGACGGCCCGGTTGGAGAGCCCCCGCGCCACCGCGCCGAGCACCTCGATCTCGCGGGCGCTCAGCTCCACCCGCGGCGTCTGCATGCTGCGGTAGAGCCGTTGCGCCACACCGGGATCCAGCACGGTTTCGCCCCGGGCGGCCCGGGCCACCGCGTCGACGAGCACGGCCGGGTCGGCGTCCTTGAGCAGATACCCGGCCGCCCCCGCCTCGACCGCGCGCAGGATGTCGGAGTCGGTGTCGTAGGTGGTCAGCACCAGCACCTTCGGCGGATCCGGCGCGGAAGCCAGTTCGGCCGTCGCCTGCGCCCCGTCCATCCCGGGCCCGAGCCGCAGGTCCATCAGCACCACGTCCGGGCGGTGCGCCGCGTTCTGCGCGACGGCCTCCCGACCGGACGCAGCCTCGGCCACCACCTCGAGCCCGGGCTCCGACGCGAGGAGGGCGCGCAGCCCCGCCCGCACGACGGGATGGTCGTCGACGAGCAGTATCCGGATCACGGCAGCACCCGCACGGGAAGCGTTGCCGCCACGGCGGTTCCGTCGCCCGGCGCCGACTCGAGGAACACCGTGCCGCCCAGCTCGGCGAGCCGCTCCCGCATGGCGGTGAGCCCGAACCCACCGCCCGAGCCCGCGTCGCGGACGTCGAAGCCGACGCCGTCGTCGACCACGTCGAGCCGGACCTCGTCCGGGGTGTAGGCGAGGGTGACCCGCACGCGGCGCGCGTGGGCGTGCAGCCGGACGTTCGCCAGCGCGCTCTGCGCCACCCGCAGCAGCGCGACGTCGAATCCCGTGGGCAGCGGCAACGGTTCGCCGTCCACGCGCAGTGCCGCGTCGATGCCGGTGTCGGCACGCAACCGGTCCAGGATGCGGCCGAGGGCCGCCGCGAGCGGCGCATCGTCGAGATCGGACGGTCGCAGCTTGTCGACGACCCGGCGGGCCTCGACGAGATTGCGCCGTGCCGTCTCCTCGATCCGGCCGAGCAGCGCCACGGTGTCGTCGCCGGCCCGCAGCCCGGCGCGGGCGAGCAGCAGGATCGACGAGAAGCCCTGGGCGAGGGTGTCGTGGATGTCGCGGGCCAGCCGGGCCCGCTCGGCGGTGGCACCGGTCTCCCGCTGCAACCGCACCAGCTCGTCCTGGGCGTCGAGCAGTTCGCGGTGTGCCTCGGTGAGCTCGGCGAGCAGCGCGTCGCGCTGCTCGGCGTCGCGCACGAGCTGCCGGTAGATCAGGGCCGTGCCGGACGCGACGAGCGCCCCGAACAACGGGCCGACGACGGCGGCCGTGGCGTTGGCCGTGCCGTGGCCCAGGCTCGCGGCGATCGCGACCGCCGTCAGAGCCGCCGTCGCGGCGAACGCGGCGATCGTGGGCAGCAGGTGGAAGCACAGGAAGAACAGCGCGAAGGCGAGCCACACGAAATCCGGTGCGAGCACCACCAGCGCCAGCCAGCCGGCCAGCAGCACCGCCAGCCAGATCCCGCCGCGGGACCCGCGCCGGGCGAACCACAGCCCCGAGATGTACCAGGCGAATTCGGCGCCCGCGAGGACCAGCACCCCCGGGGTGCCGCCGCCGCGCAGCACCCCGACGAGCAGCAGCAGTACGAACAGCGCGTGCTGGCCCAGCTGCATCGCACGCAGCACCGGGACCGTCCCCTCGGGGCGGTGCTGTCGGGCGGTCTGCATTTCACCGACGCTAACACCGCCGCGCACGCCGCCGCCTCCCACTTTCGATTGATCCGGGAACCCATCCACCGAGCGATGCGTCGGCATCGCCGCACCGGGCACCGTGGAACTCATGTTCCTCGCACTGCGCGATCTGCGCTTCGCCACGGGGCGCTTCGCCGTCATGTCGGCGGTGCTCGTCCTGGTCTCGTTTCTCGTCGTCATGCTCTCCGGCCTCACCGCGGGCCTGGGCAACCAGTCGATCGCCGCGATCCGCGGCATCGGTGCCGATCACTTCGCCCTCGACGGCGGTGACACCGATCCGTCCGACCTGTCGTTCGGGGAGTCCACCGTCACGGACGCGCAGCGCACCGCCCTCGCCGCGCAACCCGGCGTGACCGACACCGCCGTGCTCGGCGTTGCCCCCGGACGCGTCGGTGCGGGCGGGCGCGAGGTGATGGCGGCACTGTTCGGGGTCGCTCCCGGTTCCTTCGCGGCACCGGCGGCCCTGCGCCCGGCGACGGCGGCGGTCGACGCGCAACTCGCCACCGACAACGGCTGGACGCCGGGCACCGTCCTGACCGTCGGCGGGCGGGAGGTCACCCTCACCGCTCTCGTCGAGGACTCCTACTACAGCCATCAGCCCGTGGTGTGGCTCGACCTCGGGACCTGGCGCGAACTCCCCGCGACGGCCGGCGCCGACGGGACGGTGATCGCGCTGCGGACCGGTCCCGGGTTCGACAGGGCGGCGGCCGCGGCCGCGACCGGCACGAGCGTCCTCGACACGTCCGCGACCCTGAACACCGTCGGCTCGTACACCTCCGAACGCGGGTCGCTGCTGCTGATGCAGGGCATGCTGCTCGTCGTCGGCGCCCTCGTCGTGGGTGCGTTCTTCACGGTGTGGACGGTCCAGCGCAGCCGGGACATCGCGGTGCTGCGCGCGGTCGGCGCCTCCACCTCCTACCTGCTGCGCGACGCCCTCGGACAGGCCGCGGTGGTGCTCGTGCTCGGCACCGGCCTGGGCACCGTCGCCGCGACAGCCGCGGGAGCGGCCGCAGCCACCGTCGTGCCGTTCACGCTGAGCGCGGCCACGACCGTGCTGCCGTTCGTCGCGCTGGTCGGGGTCGGCCTCCTCGGGGCCGCGGCGGCCGTCGCACGCATCGGCTCCGTCGACCCGCTCACCGCGCTCGCCGCGGCCCACTGAGCTGTTCGAGACACCAACGCTGTTCGAGACACCGACGCTGTTCGAGACACCGACGCTGTTCGAGACACCGACGCTGTTCGAAAGACACCGACCCGTTCGAGAAAGGCACCACCATGAGCGTGCGGCTCACCGACATCGTCCTCACCTATCCCGACGGCGACGCCACGCTGCGCGTCCTCGACGGCCTGGACTTCCACGCCGAGCCCGGCGAGACGGTCGCCGTCACCGGTCCGTCCGGATCCGGCAAGTCGAGCCTGCTGGCCGTCGCGGGGCTGCTCACCGTGCCCGACTCCGGGCGGGTCGTCCTCGACGGCGTGGACACCACGGGCCTCGACGCGGCGGCCCGCACGCGGCTGCGGCGCGAACGGATCGGCTTCGTGTTCCAGCAGGCGAATCTGCTTCCCTCGCTGACCGCCACCGAACAGCTCTCGCTGATCGCGCACCTGAGCGGGCGCCGGCTCGACCGGGCCCGCGCCCGCGACCTGCTCGCCGCGGTGGGCCTGACGCAGCAGGCCGACCGCCGCCCGCACCAGCTCTCCGGCGGGCAGCGGCAGCGGGTCGCGATCGCCCGGAGCCTGGTCAACGATCCGGCGGTGCTGCTGGTCGACGAGCCGACTTCGGCGCTGGACGCCGAGCGCAGCCGGGAGATCGTCGAGCTGCTCGAACGGATGGCACGCGAACGCGACGTCGCCGTCGTGATGGTCACGCACGATCGGGAGGCGCTGCGGGCGGGAACACGGCTGCGCGAGTTCGCCCTCGACAAGACGCCCGCCTGAGCGTCACCGGCGGGTACGCACCGCCTCGAGCGTGCGGGAGAAGTAGTTGTTGGCGAGCTGCATCACCACGTTGTACGGAGGCGCGAACTTGCGGGCCCACCAGTAACCGAAGCGCACGTCGAACGACGTGTACACCAGGAAACGGTTCTTCCGGATCCCGGCGAGGATGCACCCGGCGACCTTCTCCGGCGACGCGGCGTGCCGCTCGAACCGCGAGGTGAGCTTTCGGGCAGCCGGATGGTCGCGGTCCACGCCGACGATCTGCACCGAGTTCACCAGCGGGGTACGCACAGCGCCGGGCACGACGAGCGAGACCCCGATGCGGTGCCGGTGCAGGTCGAAGCGCAGCACCTCGGAGACTCCGCGCAGGCCGAACTTGCTCGCGCTGTACGCCGCGTGCCACGGCAGGGCCAGCAGGCCCGCCGCGGAGGAGACGTTGACGAGGTGCCCGCCGCGGCCGGCCTCGATCATGGGGGGCACGAAGTTCTCGATGACGTGGATCGGGCCCATCAGGTTGACATCGACCATCTGCTTCCAGTGGCGGTGCTCGAGGGCGTCGACCGTGCCCCACACCGACGTTCCGGCGACGTTGGCGACCACGTCGAGGGCGCCGGCGCGGTCGTGGACGTCGGCGGCGAAGGCGGTGACCGCGTCGTAGTCGGAGATGTCGAGGGCGGCGGCGTGCAGCACCGACCCACCCCCTTCGCGCACCGTCCGCACCGTGTCGTCGAGACCGTCGGCGGCGAGGTCGGTGAGCACCAGTTCGGCACCCTCCGCGGCGGCGGCCAGGGCCAGCGCCCGGCCGATGCCGCTGGCCGCCCCGGTCACGAGGAACTTCCGGCCCCGCAGGTCCTTGATCGCCATCTCCGCCCCCGATTCGTCGTGTGCGGGTCACCTTAGCGCGGCGCGATCCGCCGCGGCGCCGCGCGGGCGCCGCGGTGAGAGAGAGGGGCTGAGGGCGTATGGGACCGCCGGCCGCGCGCTCGACAGTGCGTGTGCGCGACGAATGCGCGCGGGCGGCACCGATGCGCGCGGACGGCTCAGAGGCGCTGGGCCATCTCCTCCTGGTACTTGCGGATCGTCTCCTCGATGCCGTCGGCGTCGGCCTCGCGCCCTTCGCTGCGGGCGCTGTCGGCACGTTCGCGGAGCACTCGAATAGCGCGCCGCAGTTCGTCGTCACTCATTCTGTGTTCCATGTCACACAGTCTCCCCGACCGCGGGCCGGTTCGGCCGGCAATCGGCGGCACGGCATCGACGACGAAGGGCGCCTCCCTGTCCGGGAGACGCCCTTCGGTGGTGGAGCTGAGGGGAATCGAACCCCTGACCTCTTCGATGCGAACGAAGCGCGCTACCAACTGCGCCACAGCCCCGCAGGTTCCGTTCGGAACCGCTCGCAAACTGTAGCAAACGTGCGAGCCGGAGACGAAATTGCGGTATCGGCACAGGTCACGGCGGCGGACAATCGACATGTGGATGCAGTGCGCCTCCGCGGGGACCAGGCCCTGCGGGAGGGTCGGTGGGCCGCCGCGCTGGCCGACCTGACGTCGGTGGCGGCCGCGACCGACGATCCGGCGGCGTGGCTCGGCGTCGGCGAGGCGTCGTGGTGGCTCGGGCGCCTCGACGACAGCGTCGCCGCCTATCGCAGGGCCTACACGACGGCTCTCCGGAGCGGCGACCGAGAGAGTGCGGTTCGCTGCGCGGCGTGGCTGAGCATCAGCTACACGTCCGATTTCGGCAATCGGTCGGTGGCCCACGGTTGGGTCCGCCGGGCGCAGCGACTGCTGCCCGAGGGCGCACCGGGCGCGTTGCACGCCCTGGTGTGGGTGGCACACGCCCACCGCCTGCTCCCGGACGCCGCAGCGGCCGGACCGTGGGCGGCGCGCGCCCTGGACGCCGCACACCGATGCGGCGACCGGGATCTCGAACTGGTGGCACTCGCCCAGTCCGGTCACGTGGCTGTCGCCCGGGGCGACCTGGAACCCGGATTCGCGCTGCTGGACGAGGCCGCGGCGGCCGCTCTGGGCGATGCGGACCGCCGATTCGACACCGTCGTGTTCGTCTGCTGCGACATGCTGGGCGCGTGTGCGCTCGCCGGCGACACCCGTCGCGCCGACGAGTGGTGCCGCGTCGCCGAGGACTTCACCTCCCGCTGGGGGTGTCCCTTCCTGTACGTCGAGTGCCGCACCCTCTACGGGGCATTGCTGCTCACCGCGGGCCGTTGGGCGGAGGCGGACCGGCTCCTGACGGCGGTTCTCACGCTCGACGAGAAGGTCTGCCCCGCCGTCCACGCGCACGCCGTCGCGGCCCTCGCCACGCTCCGGGTCCGGCAGGGGCGGCTCGACGAGGCCCGGGCGATGCTGGACCGATCCCGCCGCCCGACCACGGAATTGGACACCGCCCGCGCCGAGGTCGCCCTCGCCGACGGTGATCCCGCAACCGCCCGGCGGCTGCTCGAACGTCACGGCACCACGTCCCTGCTGTGTGCCCGGGCCCAGGCGGCCACGGGCGACCTGAACGCGGCGACGACCACCGCGGCGGCGCTCGATCCCGACGGTCCCGAGGCGGTGGAGGCGTCGGCGCTGACTGCCGCGGCGCAGGGCTGCGTGGCGGCCGCGGTCGATGCCTTCGAGACGGCCGCCGCTCGCTGGGCGGACCGCTCGGCGCCGTTCGAGGAGGCCCGATGCCTGCTCGAACTGGCCGAGTCTGCGATGAACGACGATCCTGTCCTCGCGACCGCACGCGGACGAACGGCGGTGACGATCTTCCGGGAACTCGGAGCCGTCGCCGCCGCGGACCGTTCCGCGGCCCTGTTGCGGCGTCTCGGGGTGCGCGGCGCCGGCATCCGCGCCACCACTCGCGCCGGCCCGGATCTCGACAGCGGCCTCACCGCCCGCGAACGCGAAGTACTGGACCTGCTCGCGAGGGGTTTGACGAATCCGGAGATCGCCGGCCGGCTGTTCGTCTCCCGCAAGACGGTGGCGCACCACGTGAGCCACATCCTCCGCAAGCTCGGCGTGCGGAACCGCTCGGAGGCCGCCGCGTATGCCGCCGCCCACCCGGAAGATGGGTCACCTGCCCGATGCGCGGCACCCGGGCGCGGCGCCATCCTCGGTGTATGACGAACACAAGCGAGAACTTCGGGATTTCACCGGCGGCCGCGGAGGTGTACGAGTCACGCTTCGTACCCGCGATCTTCGCGCAGTGGGCGCCACGGCTGCTGGACCAGGCTGCGATCACGACGGGCACGCGGGTGCTGGACGTGGCATGCGGAACCGGGATCGTCGCGCGCGTAGCCGCCGACCGGGTAGGCCCGTCGGGACGGGTGGTCGGTGTCGATGCCAGTGAGGCCATGCTGGCGGTGGCACGTCGGTTGCGTCCCGACCTCGAATGGCACCGGGGTGACGCCGGCGCGCTGCCGTTCGCGGACGGTTCGTTCGATGCGGCGCTGTGCCAGATGGCGCTGATGTTCTTTCCCGATCGTGCACGGGCGCTGCGCGAGATGCGCCGCGTGGCGACGGAGATGGTCGCCGTGTGTGTGCCGGCCGCGTTGGACGAGCAGCCGGCATACCGAGACTTCGTCGACGTCGCGGTGCGGCACGCCGGCCCGCCCGCGGCATCCCTCCTGGGCACCTACTGGAGTTGCGGGGACCGCGACGAACTACGGGGATGGTTCCGCGACGCCGGACTCACCGTCGATCGGTTCACCACGCACACCGGAAGCGCGCGGTTCCCGTCCGTGGATGCGATGGTGGCGACCGAGGTCGAGGGCAGCCCGTTGATCGAACGGCTCGACGCCGGAACGTACGAGGCGATCACCTCGGAGGCCCGAACGGTGCTGGCCCGGTTCACCGACCCGGACGGCTCGGTGTCGGCGCCTCTCGTGGCACACATCGTCACCGCGCGCTGAATACGCCCCGCTCCGAGCGAATGTATCGCCCGCTACCGCTGAGGAGATGAACGATACATTCGCTCGGCCCGAACGGATCGGTGACTACTCCCCGGAGGCCCGACGCACCGGGTAGTCGTCGGCGTCGTAACGGGGTTCGTACGTCTCGTGGGCGGGCTCGTCGTCCGTGTAGTGGTCCAGGTGCTCGAACACCGGGTCCTCGTCGTCCACCTCGAGCACCACCGCGCCGGGGCGTCGCAGCCGGGCCGGGACCAGCCGCAGCTCGTCGTCACTGTGTGACTCGACGCCGAGCCGCGAACGGTTCAGGCGCGCCATGCGACGGCGGCGGATCTCCTGCTCGACACGCACCTGGCGACGGAGGTAGATCAGGTAGCCGGCGAGGGCAGCCGTCGCCACCGTGCACAGCCACCACAGGGCCGACGAGACGATGAGGGCGAGGGCGGCGGTGATGATCGCGGCGAACAGCAGGCCGAGCACGGTGCGCTGCCGGAACTCGTAGCGCGCGGCCCGGGCCATGGCGTCGGCCTGCGGGTCGAATCCGCCGCGTCCGCGGCGCTGGGGCACGAACTCCCGGGCGGGAGCCCGGTCGGGACGCTCCTCGAAGTCGAAGTCGATGTCGGTGTCGTGGTCGGTGTCGAGCTGTGTGTCCATGCGGTCCTCCGCTGGGTGGCGGTGTCTGCGGTCGTCCACCGTGCGGGCGCGACCGGAGTCGTCGCCGGCTGTGGGACGGGCGGAATCCCGACTCGGACGCCAGTGGGGGTCGGTGCGATGACCGGCGGCCGGCCCGCGCGGGGCGAGTGGCTCGTCGTCACCTCGGTGCAGGACCCGGGTTGCGAGTGCGGCGTCGGTCGTCTGGCGAATACGGGGGCGCTTCGTGACCAGCATGGGCACCAGAACGAACAACCACACGGCAACCAGCCCGATCCACAGGAGCGAGTTCGGCATTTCGGCGGCCCTCCTCCCAGTTGTCGCCTACCAGTCCGTCGACGCCACTGACCCCGTCAGGTTAGCGGCCCCGAAGCCGTCACCCGGACAGAAACGCCGACTCAGATGACTACAGCTGTCACACGAGTCACGCGAATCATGTGACACTCTCTTCACTCTAGTCACAGAGATATAGGACCGTGTGGGTATTACTACGCAGCGATGCACGTAATCTGCGTTACAAGATCAGGCCCAGGTGGCCCGGCCGCCCCGGATCAGCACATCGGACACGCTTCCGGGGACCTCCTCGACCGTCATCGCGACCAGCAGATGGTCGCGGAACCGCCCGTCGACGTCGAGGTAGCGCCGCAGCAGGCCCTCCTCCCGGAAGCCGACGTTGCGCAGGACCGCGCGGCTCGCAACGTTCTCCGGCCGCACCGTGGCCTCCACCCGGTGCAGTCCGGCCGGCCCGAAGCAGTGGTCGAGCCCCAGCGCCACCGCCGCTGTCGCCACGCCCAGGCCGTTGACGTGCTTGGCCACCCAATACCCGATCCACGCCGACCGCAGCGCGCCGCGCACCACGTTGCCCACGGTGATCTGCCCGCAGAACTCGCCGTCGAGCTCGATCGCCATCGGCAGCATGTGGCCCCGGCGGGCCTCCGCCCGCAGGCTGCGGTACAGCCCCGGCCACACGGTGATGTGATGGCGCATCTCCCACGGCACGTCGCCGGTGGGTTCCCACGGCTCGAGATGCGCCCGGTCCCGGATCCGCAACCGGCTCCACGCCGCCGCGTCCCGCAGCCGGATCGGCCGCACCGTGACCAGGCCGCCGGCCACCCGCAGCGGGCCCAGCTCCGCCGGCCATCCCGGATGACGGGTCATCAGCCGCGCTGTCCGAGGAAGGCGACGTCCACCGGATCCCCGGTGCGCACCTCGGTCACCTCCGGCTCGATCAGCACCAGGCAGTTCGCCTCGGCCAGGGTCGCCAGCAGGTGCGACGACGCGCCCGCCGCCCCACCGAGCGCCTGGACCATGTACTCGCCGGTCGCCTCGTCGCGCATCAGCTGCCCCCGCAGGAATCCCTTGCGGTCCGGGATCGAGGTGATCGGCGTGACGGTGCGGGCGGTGACGACGCGGCGCATCGGCTGCCGGCGGCCGAGCGCGATACGGATCAGCGGCCGCACCATCACCTCGAACACGACCAGCGCGCTGACCGGGTTGCCCGGCAGCAGGAAGGTGGGCACCTCGTCGCGGCCGAGCTGGCCGAACCCCTGCACCGAACCGGGGTGCATCGCCACCCGCTCCACTTCGAGCTTGCCGAGGTCCGACAACGCCTCGCGCACGTCCTCGAGCGCGCCGCCACCGACGGCTCCCGCGACGACGACGATCTCGGAGCGGATCAGCTGGCCCTCGACGACCTCCCGCAGGCGCTTCGGGTCGGTGCTGGCGATCCCCACGCGGTTGACGTCCGCGCCGGCGTCGCGGGCGGCCGCCGCGAGCGCGTACGAGTTGACGTCGTACACCTGGCCGGGGCCCGGGGTGCGGTCCACGTCCACGAGTTCGCCGCCGATGGAGATCACCGAGAGCCGGGGACGCGGATGGACCAGCACTTTGTCGCGGCCGACCGCCGCGAGCAGCCCGACCTGGGCGGCCCCGATGATGGTGCCGGCCCGGACCGCCACGTCACCGGGCTGGACGTCGTCGCCGGCGCGACGCACGTAGTCGCCGGTCCGGACGGGACGCAGGACCTTGATGCGCGCGCGGCCACCGTCGGTGCGGTCGAGCGGGAGGACGGCGTCGGCGAGGGTCGGCAGCGGCGCCCCGGTGTCCACCCGCACGGCCTGCCGTGGCTGCAGCCGGATCGGTTGACGCGAGCCGGCCGAGACCTCCCCCACCACGGGCAGGGTCAGCTCGATCGGCTCGCCGTCCTCGCCGGTCCGGTCGGTGCCCGCCCCCTGGACGTCGACGCTGCGGACCGCGTAACCGTCGATCGCGGCCTGGTCGAAGCCGGGCAGTGGCCGTTCGGTGACCACTTCCTCCGCGCAGAGCAGCCCCTGGGCCTCGGAGATGGCGACCCGGACCGGCCGTGGCGCCACCGCCGCCGCCGTGACCCTGGCCTGTTGATCCTCGACCGACCGCATACCGCTTCTCGTCCTCCCGACCTGTCGCGCCGTCAGTGCTTCAGGCGCTCGACCAGCCACTCCCGCAGGGAGGGGCCGTACTCCTCGCTGTTCAACGCAGAGTCAACCGCAGCGCGCAGATAGCCGCCGGGATTTCCGAGGTCGTGTCGAGTGCCGCGATGCACCACCACGTGCACGGGGTGACCCTCCTCGATGAGCAGGGCGATCGCATCGGTGAGCTGCAGTTCGCCGCCCGTACCGGGGGTGATCCGGCGCAGCGCGTCGAAGATCGCTCGATCGAGCAGATAGCGGCCGGCAGCGGCGAAGGTGGACGGCGCATCCTCGGGCGCCGGCTTCTCGACCATGCCGACGACCTTCAGCACGTCCGGGTTGACGGCGTCGGGCACCTCCTCGACGTCGAAGACGCCGTAGGCGCTCACCTGGTCCTTGGGCACGTCGATCGCGCACAGCACCGTGCCGCCGCGCTTGGCACGCACCCGCTGCATGGTCTCGAGGACGCCGCGCGGCAGCACGAGGTCGTCCGGGAGCAGCACCGCGATGGAGTCCTCGTCCGGATCGAGGGCGACCTCGGCGCACGCGACGGCGTGCCCGAGCCCGAGCGGCTTCTCCTGCACCACCGACTCCACCTCGAGCAGGCCCGGCGCCTTGCGGACCTTCTCGAGCAGGTGGTACTTGCCGCTCTCCTTCAGCTTCGACTCGAGGACCAGGTCCTCGACGAAATGCGCGACGACGCCGTCCTTACCCGGAGCCGTCACGATCACCAGGCGCTCGGCACCCGAGTCCGCGGCCTCCCCCGCCACGAGCTCGATTCCGGGCGTGTCCACCACCGGAAGAAGTTCCTTCGGCACGGTCTTGGTCGCGGGCAGAAAGCGCGTACCGAGACCGGCCGCGGGAACCACCGCCGTCCGGAAGTGGCCGGCTTCACCGGTCGCTCTGTTCGTCATAAACACCCACCCTAACTTTCGGCTACCACCCGGTAGATACGTCAGATCCTAAGGTGGCGGATATGAGCGCACTCTCCAAGTCGGAATGGCGGGCCCGAATCGTTGCTGCGCGACGGGCCCGCAGCGACGGGGAGCGCCGCGGCGAGGACGACGCCCTCGCCGCGGCGGCACGGTCGCTGGCCCCCGCCCGGGCGACGGTCTGCGCGTACGTGCCGGTCGGTTCGGAACCCGGGGCGTTGTCCCTGCTCGACGCCCTGCGCGAGGCCGGAAACCGGGTGCTGCTCCCGCTCACCCGCCCGGACAGCACCCTGGACTGGGCGCAGTACACCGGCCCCGGCGCCCTCGCCCCCGCCGGGTACGGCCTGCTCGAACCCACCGGGCCGGCGCTGGGCCCGGAGGAGGTGCGGCGGGCGCACACCGTGGTGGTGCCGGCGCTCGCAGTGGACGAGCGCGGCGTGCGGCTCGGTCGCGGGGCCGGCTTCTACGACCGGACCCTGCACCTCGCCGCCGCCGACGCCGTCCTGGTCGCGGTGGTCCGGGACGACGAACTCGTGCCGGAGCTGCCGGAGGATCCCCACGACATCCGGATGGGCTGGGCCCTGACCCCCGGCCGCGGCCTGGTGCCGCTGAACGGGTCGCGCAACACCGGGAATAGAGCACCCAGGTAGCCACGTTGGCACTGTCGGCTGTAGAGTGCTAATGCTGCGGTCGCCAACCAATTCGCGGAGGATCCACCGGTGCCCACTTACTCCTATGCCTGTACGTCCTGCGACAACCGATTCGACATCGTGCAGTCGTTCACCGACGACGCCCTGACGGAATGCAACGAGTGCTCGGGCAAGCTGCGCAAGCTGTTCAATTCGGTCGGCATCGTCTTCAAGGGCAGCGGCTTCTACCGCACCGACTCCCGCGGCGGAGGCAGCACCGCCAGCGAGCCGGCCAAGTCCGACTCGTCGTCCGGCAGTTCGTCGAGCACCTCGTCGTCGGACTCTTCGTCGTCGAGCACCTCGTCGGCACCGGCCGCAGCCGCAAGCTGACACGGTTTCATCCACAGGCGGACGGTTCATCCACAGTCCGCCCGTGACCGGCACTTCACCGGGCCGGCGGGCACGGCCGAACTCGTAGGGTTCGGACCATGCCCGCCGGTCCGTTCTCGTTCCCGCCCCTGCGGAATCCGCTCGATCCCACCCTGCCAGACCGCCTCACGGCCCTGATACGGCCGGGCTGGGCGCGCACCGTCGCCGTCCGCCGCGCGATCGCGGCCGGTCTCGTCGGAGTCGCGGCGGTCTCCGCCCTCACCGGCGGCCCGTCGGGCGACCGGACCCCCACGGTCGTCGCCGCCCGCGACCTGCGGCCCGGGCAGACCCTCACCGCCGACGACGTCACCGTCGTCGAGCGCGACTCGTCCCAACTCCCGTCCGGGGCACTCACCGACCCCGCCGAGGCGATCGGCCACACCCTGGCCGGACCGGTGCCCGCCGGCGAAGCCCTCGTCGGGGTGCGGATGCTCGGGCCGCGGCTGGCGGCGTCCGCTACCGGCGACGCGGCGGCCCGGGTGGTCCCGGTGCGCCTGGCCGATCCCGGCGTCGGGGATCTGCTGCGCGAAGGCGACCTCGTCGACGTCCTCACCGTCGCCGAGGACGACCCCCCCTCGTCGGGTGCGGCACCGGAGGTGCGGGTACTGGCCACGGGGGCGACCGTCGTGCTGGCCCAGGGAACGGACCGGACGAGCGACCGCGGCGAGAAGGTGGTCCTGCTCGCCCTGCCACCCGAGCCGGCGACGACTGTGGCTGCTGCATCGCTCGTGAGCGCGTTGACGGTGACCCTGCACTGATCCGGGTCGGGATCCGCATTCCGGACTTTGCGACATACCTACTGGTCTATGGTGCGACTGCGAGCATGACGACAAGACACGTCTAGGAGAAGCGCCATGTTGAAAGGCTTCAAGGACTTCCTGCTCCGCGGAAACGTACTCGACCTCGCTGTCGCGGTCGTCATCGGCACCGCGTTCACGGCCATCGTCACGGCCTTCACCAGCAACGTCATCGAACCCCTGATTGCCGCGCTCGGCGGCGACAACGAGATGGGCTGGGGCTTCCAGATCCTCGCGGACAATCCCGCCACCTTCGTCAACATCGGCGCGGTGGTCTCGGCGATCATCAATTTCGTCATCATCGCCGCCGTCGTCTACTTCGTACTGATCCTCCCGGCGAACGCGGCCAAGAAGCGGTTCGCCACCGAGAGGGACGACACCAAGGCGAGCGCCGAGGATCTGCTCATCCAGATCCGCGACCTCCTCCAGGTGCAGTCCGGCCAGACCGGCGCACACGCCAAGCTGAGCCTCGAGGAGAGGGAACAGTAGGCGCAACCGTGCCACCGACGAAAAAGGTTGGGCCCGCTCGGAATTCCGAGCGGGCCCAACCCGTGTTCAGCCTGTCGGCAGGACGTCGTGTCAGACGGTCCAGGGCTTGCCGTAGGTGGTCACGTTGTCGCCGTTCGCGGTGATGGCGCGAACGAACGGACGGACCTGAACGGCGCCGATGACGCCGGAGGCGGTGCCGTGAACGTTCGAGAACTGCACGGACTTGAAGTCACCGTCGAACTCGCCCTCGGCGACGACGAGCTCCTCGATGCCCGGAGCCGGGGTCAGCTCGAGCTCGGCGTAGGCCTGCGGGAGGATGTCGGTCACGATGATGTCACCCGCATCGAGTTCCAGCTGCGGGGTGGAGTAGGTGACGCCGATGGCGCCGTCGATGCTGCCGGCCCACGCGAACTGATAGCCGAACTGGAACGTGGTGCCCTCGGCGTCGGCAGCGGACTCACCGACGAGGTTCGCGGTGCCGCGGCCGTTGTGGAAGAACTCGCGGTTGAACGGGCTGCCACCCAGGGCCGGCACACCCTGGATGAAGGTGTCCTCCTGGGTCACCACGACCTCGTAGCCGTCCGTGGAGACGATCCGGTTCTGATCGTCGACCGCAGCCTGCGCGGAGCCGGTCGCACCGAGGACCAGGCCCAGGACAGCGGCACCGGACACCGCGGCGTTACGTGCGGCCTTGAAGCCACGCGACTTGATTCCCATGATTTCTCCGTATTTCTTGGTGGGGATTACTGCGGGGTGGGGCGAGCAGGACTAGATCGTCCAGACCTTGCCGTAAGTGGTGACGTTGTCGCCGTTCGCGGTGATCACGCGGACGAACGGGCGGACCGAGACCGCGCCGATGACGCCGGTGGCGGCACCGTGGACGTTGGCGAACTGGACGGACTTGAAGTCCCCGTCGAACTCGCCGTCGGCGACGACGAGCTCCTCGATACCCGGGGCCGGGGTCAGCTCGATGCCCGCGGTGAACTGCGGAAGGATGCTCGAGACGGTATTGGTGTTGTCGATTGCGTCGACAACCTTGTAGGCAGGGACGGGCTTACCATCCTTGTCAAGGATCGCGTTACCGTCCTTGTCATACTGAAACACCGGCTTGCCCTCGTCGTCGAGGATCGGCTCCTCGACCTGAGTGGTCGCGAACTCCGCTTCGAGCTCGGGGCTCGCCCACGCGATGCCGATCGAGCCGTCGACAGCGGCGGACCACGCGAACTGGTAGCCGAACTGGAAGGTCGAGCCCTCGAAGTCCGCGGCGTCGGGGCCGACGATGTTGGCGATGCCACGGCCGTTGTGGAACCACTCGCGGCTGAGCGGGCTGCCGCCGATCGGTGGAACACCCTGGATGAAGGTGTCCTCCTGGGTCACGATGACCTCGTGGCCGTCCGACACGATCCGGTTCTGGTCGTCGACCACAGCGCCGGCGGTCCCGGTCGATCCCAGAACCAGGCCGAACACGGCGGCGGCGGCCACCGTGACGTTGCGGGCGGCCTTCACACCGCGTCGCGTCTGCATCTTCATGAATGCCTCATCCATTCTCTGCGTGCCGGGTCACGCACACGCGTCCGACAACTGCCCTGTCGCCCGCGAGGCATGCCACACCTGAGACACCGGCGAGCGTGCTCACCGGTGCCGACGTGTGCGTCATCCGCACGGTTGCGTTTCCGATTCGTGATGAAGACCGTCGCATTAGCTACCGATCTTGACCTGAGCGAACCAGGACAGAGACTAGACCGTGACCTCTGAAGCCAGCAACGGCTACGTCCCGGGGCGAGGCCTCGTCGAACCCGAAATTGTTTCGGCCCGATGAAACAATCGGTGCCATTTCAACGGACGCCCCGAAGGGGTTGCGGAGGCGCCGAAAACCGTCTCTCACCCATTAATAGAGCCGCATACCCCCTGGTGGCAGGTTCATGCGCCGCTGTGGCCGAATACATACTGCCGGTACTTCCGTGATGCGCGCCACCGAAAGCCGGGCGCGCGTCGACCGCGACTCGCCGAGTTGCAGGGTTACGAGAAGGTTGCGGAATCCCACCGCTGGAATTAACGATTCGGCATCGGCCGACTTCTACAAGTGGGGTAGATCACATGTGGCCGTGGTGCGGCGGTACCTGCCGGCGCAGCCATTCTTCCGAGTCGGACGAATCGTCTGCCGGCGAGCGCTCGTCGCGGGTCGTCTCGGGGAGGACGTCGCCGAAGATGCGGCGGAGCCGGGCCCGGTCGATCCGGGCCCGGCTCGCGTCGTCGCGCCGTGGTGCGTCGTCCGACGACGCGCCGGACGCGCTCTCGTCCGTGCCGGTGATGGCTATCCCTCCACCCGTGACAGTTCCTCGATCACGTGCGAGGCGAGCGGCAGGAGCGTGGCCATGCCGTCGCGGATCGCCGCGCGCGAGGAGGCGAGGTTCGCGACCAACGTGGAGCCGGACAGGCCGACCAGACCGCGGGACAGACCGGCGTCCATCGCGCCGGCGGAGAAGCCGGACGAGCGCAGGGCCTCGCCGATCCCCGGGAGTTCCCGGTCGAGCACATCGGAGGTGGCGTCGGGCGTCACGTCGCGCGGCGACACCCCGGTGCCGCCGACGGAGATGACCAGGTCCACGCCGCCGATGACGGCGGTGTTGAGGGCGTTGCGGATCTCCACCTCGTCGGCCGACACCGTGACGACACCGTCCACGGCGAATCCCTCCTCTGCGAGGAGCTCGGTGACCAGGGGCCCGGCGGAGTCCGGGTTGTCGCCGTGCGCTACCCGGTCGTCCACGATCACCACGAGGGCTCGCCCAGTCCTGGGGGTTTCGAATTCCATGATGCCCACCGTAGTTGCCCTGTCCGTCGAACGAGCTGTATGTCCGAGAATGAATCCGGCGGCGTCTCTTCTCATCGGCCACCCGCCTCGGCCGCCGCGAGCTGCACGTCGACGGTCTTCTCGCTGCCACCCTGTGCGTCGGTGTAGGTGATGCGCACGGTGTCGCCGGGCGCGTACGAGCGGACCGCCGCGATCAGGGAGTCCCCGTCGGTGACGAGCCGGTCGTCGACCTTGGTGATGATCACGCCGCTCGGAATACCGGCCCGTTCCGCGGGCCCGCCGCCGGTGACCTCCATGACCCGAGCGCCGCGCACGTCGCTCTGCGACGGCACCTGGACGCCGATGACGGCGTGGGTCGCCTTGCCGGTGTCGACGAGTTCGTCGGCGATGCGGCGTGCCTGATCGACCGGGATCGCGAAGCCGAGGCCGATGGATCCGGACTGTCCGCCGGCCGTGGCGATCGCCGTGTTGACGCCGATCAGCTGGCCGTCCATGTTCACCAGCGCGCCGCCGGAGTTGCCGGGGTTGATCGCGGCGTCGGTCTGCAGCGCATCGATGACGGTGTTCTGGTTGCCGGTCTCCCCGCTGGTCGACACGGGCCGGTCCAGGGCCGAGACGATACCGGTGGTCACCGTGCTCTCGAGACCGAGCGGCGAGCCGACCGCCACCACCTGCTGGCCCACCTGCACGGCGTTCGAGTCGCCGAGCTCGATCGGGGTGAGGTCGGTGCGGCCCTCCGCGCGGATCACGGCGATGTCGGAGATCGGGTCGGCGCCCACGATGGTCGCGGGGACCGAGCTGCCGTCGGAGAAGTACACCGTGAGCTGCGCGCCGGCGCCGCCCCCGGCGACGACGTGGTTGTTGGTGAGGATCAGGCCGTCGGAGGACAGGATCACGCCCGAGCCCTCGCCCTGCGCGGTGCGGCCGACCACCTCGATGCGCACGACGCTCGGTACGACCTTCTGCGCGACGGCCTGCACCGAACCGGCGGGGGCGGCGGCGACGGTCGTCGTGGACGGCCGCGGCGCGTCGAGGGCGTTGGTGACGGCCGTGCCGCCGGTCGACTGCTGCGTGGTCCACGCGCCGACGGCGCCGCCGATCCCGCCGCTGACCAGTGCCAGCGCGACGGCGCCGAGGGCGAGCAGGCCCCGCGCCGATCGGGGTGAACCCTGGGGCCCCGGCGCGGGCTGGGGCGGGGCGCCGAACGGCGCGGTGTGCCCGTACCCGGCATAGGGACCGGAGGGAGCCTGGTAGGGATTCGGCTGGTGCGGTGTCGGCTGCTGCGGTGTCGGCTGGTGCGGCTCGGGGCGGCCGCCACCCGGTGTGGGGTCCTCGCTCATCTCATCGCTTTCGGTCTACACGGCCGCCGGGTCGGCGGCTCGTCGTTCGGCTTCCAGCATGCCCGCGGCGGCTGAGAGTCCGCTTAGATCCGACGGCGATTTTCCTGTCAATCCGCCGGGTGTTCGAGCTGCGGGGTGCCGGGCAGCACGATCCGGACGAGGGCACCCCCACGCGACGAGATGTCGACCGCGATGGTGCCGCCGTGCTTCATCACCACCTGCCGCACGATCGCGAGGCCGAGGCCGGATCCGGGCATCGACCTCGACGCGGTGGAGCGGTAGAACCGCTCGAACACCAGCTCGCGGTCCTCCTCGGGGATGCCGGGCCCGGCGTCGTCGACGGTCAGCTCCATCAGGCCGGTGCCGAGCTGGCGCATCGACACCAGCACCTCGGCGTCGGCGGGACTCCACTTGGCAGCGTTGTCGAGGACGTTGAGCACCGCCCGGGAGAGCGCGGCGTGGTCGCCGTAGACGAACCACGGTTCCGTGTGCGCCGTGAAGTCGATGTCGGAGCGGCGGCGCCGGGCGCGTTCGAGGCTGCGCTCGACGACCTCCGAGATGTCGACGGGTTCGAACACCGTCTCGGGGGCGTCCTCGCGGGCGAGGTCGACGAGGTCGCCCACCAGGGTGGACAGCTCCTCGATCTGCGCCACCACGTCGGCGCGCAGCTCCGCCATGTCCTCCTCGGGCAGGTTCGGCGCGTCGGGCCGGCTCGCCGCGATGAGCAGCTCCATGTTCGTGCGCAGCGACGTCAGCGGGGTGCGCAGCTCGTGGCCGGCGTCGGCGACGAGCCGGCTCTGCCGCTCCCGCGACTCGGCGAGGGCGCGCAGCATCGTGTTGAAGCTCTCGGTGAGCCGGGCCAGCTCGTCGTGCCCGGTCACGCGGATCGGCCGCAGGTCGTCGGTGCGGGCGACCCGCTCGGCCGCCGCGGTGAGGCGCGCGACGGGGCGCAGACCGGTGCGTCCCACCGTCGCGCCGGCAGCGGCGGCGAGCACCACGCCGCACCCGCCGACGACGAACAGCACGCTCGCGAGCCGTTTGAGGATGTCCGCCGTCGGCTGCAGGCGCTGGGCGATGACGATGGTGCTGCCGTCGGGGATGCGCTGCGCGAGCACCCGCTGATGGCCGACGGTGCGCAGCGACGACTCCCGTTCGCCCTTCGCGACGGCGAGTTCGGCGCCGCCGATCGGGACGGACGACCCGGGCGGGACGTACTGCCCCAGGTTGGAGTAGATGAGCGCCACGCTGATGTCGGAGCTGTAGAGCTGGGCGCCACCGATGTAGCGGGGGTCGTAGGTGATCAGGGTGCTGCTCTCGACGAGCGCGGCAGCCCGCGCCCGCAACTGCTTGTCGACGTCGGCGTAGAGGGCGCGGGCCACCACCGCGTACGCCGCGATGGAGGTCACCGCGACGGCGATCGCCACCGCGCCGGCGGCCAGCAGCGTGACACGCCGGCGCAGCGGCACCGACCGGGTCAGCAGCAGCGGGGGGCGCATGGGGCGCTTCGAATCCGGGTCGGCGCCGTCGAGCCGGGTCACGGCGGGGTTTCCCGCAGGACGTAGCCGACGCCGCGAACCGTGTGGATCAGGCGCGGCTCCCCGTCGGCCTCGGTCTTGCGGCGCAGGTAGCCCACGTACACCTCGAGGGCGTTGCCGGAGGTGGGGAAGTCGTAGCCCCACACCTCCTCGAGGATGCGGCTGCGGCTGAGGACCCGGCGGGGGTTCGCCATAAGCATTTCCATGAGCGCGAACTCGGTGCGGGTGAGGCTGATCGACCGGGTGCCGCGGGTGACCTCGCGGGTGGAGGGGTTCAGCGTCAGGTCCGCGAAACGCAGCGTCTCCTCCGACTCGGTGGCCGGGTCGGGCGAGGCGCGGCGGAGCAGCGCGCGAAGCCGGGCGAGCAGCTCCTCGAGCGCGAACGGCTTGGGGAGGTAGTCGTCGGCACCGGCGTCCAGGCCGGCGACGCGCTCGGAGACGGAGTCACGGGCGGTCAGGACGAGGATGGGCAGGTCGTCGCCGGTGCTGCGGAGTCGGCGGCACACCTCGAGGCCGTCGACCCGCGGCATCATCACGTCGAGGACCATCGCGTCGGGACGCTCGGCCGCGACCTGTTCGAGGGCGTCCTGCCCGTCCGTGGCGAGTTCGACGGTGTATCCGTTGAAGCTCAGTGATCGGCGCAGGGACTCCCGCACCGCCCGGTCGTCGTCGACCACCAGAATGCGCATGGCCTCCAGTGTGGACCCGACCGCTGAGAGGTGTCTGAGAGGGCGGCGGCGTGTCCGGCGAGGGGGACCCGCCCGGCGCCGCGGTTCCCCCTCGCGGGTCGTCACACCTCGTTCGGGTCGATCACCCCGAGCCGCACGGCCTTCACGAGCCGTCGCGGGACGTGGTGCGTGACACCGGCGACGGTGACCGGCACCAGGGCCGGGACCTGCGCGTGCCACTGCGAGCGGCGGCTGCGGGTGTTGGACCGGGACATCCGGCGCTTGGGTACTGCCATGGTGGTTCTCCTCGGGTGTCCGGGTGGGGGTCAGGGCCGGCGGCGCTTGCCGTACTTGCGTTCGAACTTCTCGACCCGGCCGGCGGCGTCGAGCACGCGGGCCGTTCCCGTCCAGAAGGGGTGGGATTCGCTGGTGACGTCCACGACGATCAGCGGGTAGGTGTTGCCGTCGGACCATTCGACCGTGCGGTCGGCGGTGACGGTGGAGCGGGTCAGGAACGCCGATCCGGTGTTGGCGTCCTGGAACACCACGGGGTGGTAGTCGGGGTGGATGCCGGGCTTCATGCTCGTCCTTCTCCTTCTGTCGGTGCGGTGCCGGCGGTGGGTGCCGGCAGGTCGTCGCACGGGTCTTCGTGGTACTCGCCGAACGGGTCGTCCCACGTCGGCCAGGCCGCCGGGTCGGCGAACTCCTCGTCGGTGAGCAGTGCCCACTCCAGGGCGCGGTGGATCTCGTCGGGGTCCGCGTCGTGGGTGAGGATCACCATCGAGGTGTCGCGGTCCCCGTGGGTGTCGTCCCAGCGCAGTGCCGCCATGGCCCGCCGTTCGCCGGAGACGCGTTGCTGTTGCTCGGGAGTCATCGCGGCGAGCCACGGCCCGGCGTGGGCGACGCGCAGGCCCTCACCGGCGGACTCGATCAGCAGCGCGTTGTCCGGTTGCGTCGCGACCCAGGCCCGGCCGCGGGCGCGGACCACGCCGTCGAGGAGGACATCGATCGCCTCGTGCAGGCGCTGCGGGTGGAAGGGCCGGCGGGCACCGAACTCGAGCAGCCGCACGCCGCAGTCCTCGCCGAGCGGTGGTTGACCGCGCAGCAGCGGAGAGTGCGCGTCGGACACCGTCCCGCGCCGCGCGCCGGGCGGGATCTGCCGGAGCAGGTGTTCGACGTCGACGTCCTCGCCCCACGCCAGGGGTGCGTCGGGCGCGAGCCGCGAGAGCACCGCGTGCAGCTTCGCCTGCTGCCAGCCGTCGGCTCCGGGCCGGACGACGAGGGCGTCGGCGAACTCGACCTGGCCGACGACGACCTGGGCGACGGTGCGGTCGTCGTCGAGTTCCTCGTCGCCGGTGGCGTCGGTGAGCCAGGTGGCGGCGTCGATGCAGGTGACGGTGGCCTCGATCCGCACGTCGTGGGCGGCGGGTCCGTCGATCTGCCCGACCACGCCGGAGACGACGACGTGCTCGACGGCCCAGCACAGCGCCTCGGGTTCGAGCCGCGGGTCGAGGAGCAGGACGATGCGGTCGACGTTGCTGCGGGCGTGCAGGCGCCGCAGCAGCGGGAGCAGATCCTCGCGGAGGGTGCAGGAGACGCAGCCGTGGGCCAGTTCGAGCACGTCGAGGCGGTCGTCGTGCACGGTGGTGAGGGTGCGGCGCACGACCCCCTCACCGACGTGGTCGAGGTCGTGGTGCACGACGACGGTTCCCGGACGCAGCAGGGCCCGCGCGGTGCGTTCGGTGGGTCCGCGCCGGCCCGAGACGACGATCAGCGGCGTTCTGGTGTCCACCGGAACCCCTTTCGGTAACGATTGTCATTAGCTCGAAGGGAGCGTACAGTTGCTCGGGCCATTTGTCGAAAACGATTGTCGTTACGCCCTCGGGGCGCCGACAGAAGGGAGCCCGCCGTGTCGGCGCACTGCCAGGTGACCGGACGCAAGCCCGGCTTCGGGAAATCCGTCTCCCATTCGCACGTCCGCAGCAATCGCCGCTGGGACCCGAACATCCAGCGCAAGACCTACTACCTGCCCTCCGAGGGACGCCGGGTCACCCTGACGCTCTCCGCCAAGGGCATCAAGACCATCGACCGCGACGGCATCGAAGCCGTCGTCGCCCGCCTCCGCGCCCGAGGAGAAAAGCTCTAGTGGCCCGCAACGAGATCCGACCCATCGTCAAGCTCCGCTCCACCGGCGGCACCGGGTACACCTACGTCACCCGCAAGAACCGGCGCAACGATCCCGACCGGCTGGTCCTGCGCAAATACGATCCCGTGCTGCGCCGCCACATCGACTTCCGCGAGGAAAAGTAGGCCATGGCCAAGAAATCGAAGATCGCCCGCAACGAGCAGCGCAAGCTCGTCGTCGCCCGCTACGCCGCACGTCGCGCGGAACTGAAGGAGATCGTGCGGCGCCCGTCGAGCACCGACGCGGAACGCCTCGCCGCCCGGACCGCCCTGCAGCGTCTGCCGCGCGACGCCAGTCCGGTACGATTGCGCAATCGAGACGCTGCGGATGGACGTCCGCGCGGCCACCTGCGGAAGTTCGGGCTCTCACGCGTGCGCGTGAGGGAACTCGCGCACCGCGGCGAGCTGCCCGGCGTCCACAAGTCGAGCTGGTGAGGAGCGAGTCATGGCAGTCAAGAGGGGCCCGTCGAAGAAGTCGCGTGCCGTGGAAGGCCGCAAGCCCAAGAAGAACCCGCTGTTCGCGGCGAAGATCGAGTACGTCGACTACAAGGACGTGAACCTGCTCCGCACGTTCATCTCCGATCGCGGCAAGATCCGCAGCCGTCGCGTGACCGGCCTGACCCCGCAGCAGCAGCGGCAGGTCGCCGTCGCGGTCAAGAACGCCCGCGAGATGGCGCTGCTGCCCTTCACCACCACCAGCAAGTAGAGCTCCACTCGCGACGAGGGTCGCGCGGGCACGTGCCCGCGCGGCCCTCGTCGTATCTGTGGACCGTCGAGTGTGCACAATTCGCGCTGGCTCACGGGGCAGTTTCAGGAAGCCAGTGCAACACCTGCGATCAGTTCGGCCAGTCTGTCACACGGCTTTCGCCACCCGAGGGTTTGCCGGGGCCGGAGGTTGAGCAGGCGTTGAGTTTCGGCGAGATCGGCGTCGCTGACCTCGTTGAAATTCGTGCCCTTGGGATAGAAGTCCCGGATCAGACCGTTGGTGTTCTCGTTGGTGCCGCGCTGCCACGGCGAATGCGGATCGCAGAAGAACACCCGACAGCCCGTGGCGACGGTGAACTGCGCGTGCGAGGCCATCTCGTTGCCTTGGTCCCAGGTGATCGTGCGGGTCAGCTCGGCGGGCAGGCCCTCGATCATACGAGTGAGCACGTCGATGACCGTGGTGCTGTCGCGAGTGCCGGGAAGCCGCCCGAGCAGCGTGTACCGGGTCGACCGTTCGACCAGGGTGACGATCCCGGAATTGTCCGGTCCTACCACCAGATCGCCTTCCCAATGCCCCGGCACCGCCCGGTCGGCCACCTCGGCCGGGCGGTCGCTCAACAGCGCCCCCTCGAGCCACGGCCGTTTGCTGCGGGCCGGCAGCTTCGACCGGGGCACCCGGGTGGTGCGCCCGGATCGCAGTGCCTTGACCACGGTCAACTCGTGCCGCAACGTTCCTTTGCCCTGCACGTAGAGGGCTTGGTAGATCGTCTCGTGGGACACGTGCATCTCCGGCTGCTCGGGGAACAGGATCTGCAGTTCCGCCGCGACCTGCTGCGGAGAGAACCGGTGATTCAACAGTGCCACGACCCGGCCTCGCAGGGCTGGGCCGGCGAGCTTGGCCGGTCGTGGACGGGGGCGCTGCGTCAACGCCCGGTAGTGGGCGAGTTCCGCGTCGTAGTGGCTCTCTCCCCAGTCCGTGACGCTGTGTGCCTCGAGCTCCCGCGCGATCGTCGACGGAGCCCTTCCCAGTTCCGCAGCGATCGCGCGTATCGACAGCGGTTGGGGCAGCGACAGCGCGGCCTGGATGAACGACCTGTCCGCCAGTGTGAGCCGACGGTAGGACCTACCCGGTGTCCGTGGTGGCTCGGCGTCCATCGGCACCGGCTTCACACCGCCGACATGCCCCAGGCAGATCTCCATGCCCGCACGCTCAGCCCACCGGTTCACCGTCGTTCTCGACACGCCCAGAGTATCGCCGAGCTCCAACGCGGATCGACCACGGGCCAACCCCCGATATGCCGCTGCTCGTGTCTCCCAGGGAATCTTCCTCGTCACCAACACACCCTTCGACTAGGGGTGTTGCGTTGGCTTCCTGAAACTACCCGGCGTGTCGTCACGAGAAGTGCGCGCTCACGGGGCGACGGACGCGCGCAGGGCGGGCGCGGCGGGCCGACGCAGGGCGTCCGCGAGATCGTCCAGCCGGACCGGTTCGGCGACGAGTTCGTCCCACGGGTAGGTACCGGCCGTGCGGGTCAGGAACGCCACGGCACGACGGAGGTGGGCGGGCTCGTAGTTGTGGACTCCGGTGACGGTGAGCCACCCCCGCACGACGGCCTCGGGGTCGAGGGGCACCGAAGGGCCCGGCGTCACGGACCCGGCCAGCACGAGGTGGCCCCCGACGTCGAGCCGGCGCAGGCACTCCCCCACCGCCGCGACGGATCCCGAGAAGTCGAGCGCGACGTCGACGGGGCCGCCCTCGTCGCCGAGGGCCCCGAACCGCTCGGCCACCGCGATCCGTTCCGCATCCGGGTCGGCGACGCGCACATCGGCACCGGCCGCCGCGCACAGCGCGATCGCGGTGACCCCGAGCAGGCCGGCGCCGCACACCAGCACCCGCCGTCCGGCGACGTCACCGGCCGCCTCGACAGCGGCGACCGCCGTCGCCGTCGCACATGCCGCCGGGGCCGCGACGACGTCCGGCACCGAGTCCGGCACCCGGACCACGCCCACCCCGGCCGGCAGCACGATGTGGTGGGCGTAGCCGCCCGACAACGCCCAGTCGCCGTCGAACGGTTCGTGCCCCACCTTGCGCACGGCCCGGCACTTGGCGGTCCGCCCGGACACGCACCTGTCGCACGCGCCGCACGAGGCCGTGACAGTCCACACGACGCGCGCGCCGACGACGGTCCCGGCACCGGGACCGGCCGCGACGACGTCACCGACGGCTTCGTGCCCCAGCACCGACGGCCGCGGCCCGGGCCGCCGTCCGGCGACGGTGTGCAGGTCGCTGCCGCACACGGTTGCGAGCCGGACACGCACCAGCAGTTCCCCGTCACCGAGCCGCGGGACGGGGACGTCGAGCACGTCGACGCCGTCGCCGGTCCACACGGCCGCGCGCGTCAGACCACCAGCGACCGGATCCATCCCGACATCCTTTCGATCAGGTAGACGACGGCGAACACGATGATCACGATCGCTCCGGCGAACTCGAAGTTCAGGGTGCGGATCGCCTCGAACAGCAGGAAGCCGACGCCGCCGGCGCCGACGATGCCGAGCACCGTCGAGGTGCGAATGTTGACGTCGAGCAGGTAGAGGCTCGAGCCGATGACGGACGGCACCGCCTGCGGAATCACCGCCGCGAACAACGTCTTCCACCAGCCCCCGCCGACGGCCCGCACCGCCTCGACCGGCCCGGGATCGATCTCCTCGACGGCGTCCGCCACGAGTTTGCCGAGGAATCCCACGGATCCGAGAGCGAGTGCGCACGCCCCCGCGACGGGACCGAGGCCGATCGCGGCGACGAAGATCACCGCGAGGATCAGCTCGGGCACCGCGCGGACGAACAGGATCACCGAGCGAGCCGACCAATACACAGCCGAGTTCGGGGACACGTTGCGGGCGGCGAGTATCCCGAACGGCAGGGAGAGCACGATCCCGGCGGCCGTGGCGACCGCACCGATCGCGAAGGTTTGCAGGACGGCGTCGAGCAGCCTGCCGCCGACGGCGGTGAAGTCCGGCGGGAGCAGCCGGGTGAACACCTCGAGTGACGGACCGATCCACGTGACCAGCGCACGCGGGTCGATACGCAGGCTGATCAGTGCACCGATCGTGGCGGCGGCGACCGTGCCGGAGAAGATGAGTCGCGCGGCTCTTTCCCGGCGCGGATCCGGAACGGAGGGTGCCAGCAGAACCCGCCGGACGATGACCGCGAGCACCTCCATCGCGGCGATGATCGCGAGGATCACGTACACGATGCCCAACGCCCGCGGATACACCAGTCCGCGCAGGGCGTCCTGGAGCGCGAACCCGATGCCGCCGGCGCCGACGAAACCGAGCACGACGGAGGTGCGCAGGTTGATGTCGATGCGGTAGACGAAGGTACCCATCCAGGACGGAACCACCTGGGGCACCACGGCATTGAGCATCTCGCGGACATAGCCGGCACCCGTGCTGCGTACCGCCTCCCGTGGTCCGGGATCGGTCTGCTCGACGGCGTCGGCGAACAGCTTGCCGAGCATGCCGATGGAATGCAGCGCGAGCGCGAGCACGCCGGGCAGGACACCGATGCCGAGGGCGCGGACGAACAGCACCGCGAACAGCAGGTCCGGCACCGCCCGGCAGAAGGTGATCACCGCGCGCGCCACCGTGTACACGGCGGGGTGCGGGGTGGTGTTGCGGGCGGCCAGGAAGGCCAGCGGCACCGACGCGACGGTCGCGAGCACCGTCCCGAGCACCGCCATCAGCAGCGTGTCGAGGGCGAGTTTCCAGATCCGGCCCGGATCGTCGAGGGTGGGTGGAAACATGCGGCCGAGCAGGCCGGCGACGTCGTCGAGCCCGTCGAGCAGTGCCACGGGGGCGAAGTCGATGTAGCGGGCGGAGACCAGGACGACGAGGAGCGCGACAGCCGCGCACGTTCCCAGCAGACGCCGGCGGCGGACGGCCGACCGCGGCAGGCGCCGCCCGACACGGTCGGGCGGCGACGGCGCGAGGGCGGTGCTCACGACGGTCCCGTCGGCGCCGAGGCCGGCCGGGCGGCCGGGTCGACCCGCCGGTAGATGTCCATGGCCTCACCCCTGCTCAGCTCCACGGCCGGCCGGTCGAGCACCTTCCGTCCGCCGCGCAGGCCGACGATCCGGTGGGCCCACCCCAGCGCGAGGTCCACCTGGTGCAGGGTGCACACAACGGTGAGCTTGTCCTCCATGCACACACGGAAGAGCAGGTCCATCACCACCCCGGCGTTCTCGGGGTCGAGGGACGCGACCGGTTCGTCGGCGAGCAGGACGGTGGGACGCTGCATCAGGGTCCGCGCGATCGCGACCCGTTGCTGCTGCCCACCGGAGAGGGTGTCGGCGCGACGATCCGCGAGGTCGGCCAGCCCCACGCGGTCGAGGTGGTCGAGGGCCTCGGTGCGCATCCGCTTCGGGTACGTCGCGGCGCCGTAGCGGGGCAGGCGCAGGCGCCCGAGCCCGCCGACGAGGACGTTCTCGAGGCAGCTGAGCCGGCCGACGAGGTTGAAGTGCTGGAAGACGAACCCGACCTCCCGCCGCAGCATGCGCAGCTCGGCGCGGGACGCCAGATCGACGCGGGTGCCGGCCACCTCCACGGCCCCGTCAGTGACGCTGTGCAGACCGTTGAGGCAGCGCAGCAGCGTCGACTTGCCGGAGCCGGACAGGCCCAGCAGCACGACGAGTTCGCTGCGGTGCACCTCGAGGTCGACACCGTCGAGAGCCACGGTGTCGCCGAACTTCTTCGTGACGCGACGGGCGGAGACGACGACATCATCGCCCGCCACGGTGAGGTCTTCGTCACCCGCGACGGTGAGGTCTTCGTCGCCCGCGACGGTGTGATCGCTGTTCAACTCAGCCCTTGCACTTGTCGGACTCGGTCAGGGCACACACCTCGCGCACGCCCTCGTAGTCGGCGTCGGTCGCGGCGACGACGCCCCACGCCCGTTCGTCGGTGATGCGGCACTCGCCGTCGCACAGTCCCGCGGCGCGCATGTGATCGGCGTTGGCCTTGTCGACGAAGATCGTGCGGAGCCGGTCGACGGTGTCGGCACCGAGCGAGTTGCTCGCCACGAACAGCGAGCCGGCGATCGTCTCGGACTCCCAGACCTTCTTCAGTTCGCCTTCCTTCAGGTCGCCGCTGGCGATCATGGTCTCGTCGACCATGGTGTCGAAGGCGAATCCGGCATCGCAGTCGCCGGCGGCGATCGCGAGGGCCGAGGCGTCGTGGCCGCCCGCGTAGATCGGGTTCACACCGGCGGCGACGGCCTGCTCGGTGCCGGATTCGACGACGCCGGCCTCGATGAGTCCCGCGGAGGGGTAGAGGAATCCGGACGTGGATCCCGGGTCCACGAAGCACACGTCCTTGCCGGCGAAGTCGTCGATGCCGTCGATCTCGGTGTTGTCGGAGCGGGTGAGGCCGTAGGACCGGTAACCCGGCTCGCCGCCGGCGGCCTGGACGACGGCGCCGAGCGGGCTGACATCGGCGCCGTTGACGCCGGCCACGACGTAGGCGAACGGGCCGAAGAAGGCGAGGTCGACGTTGTCGGCGATGATGCCCTCGACCACGCCGGCGTAGTCGGAGGCCTGCACGAACTCGACCTCGGCGTCGGTCTCGCGCTCGAGGAGCGCGATGAGCGGGTCGTAACCGGCCTGCAGGTCCGCCGAGTTCTCGGCGGGAATCGCGGCCAGGGTGAGCTTCTCGGGGAAGCCCTGGGCGTTGACGGCGTCGGGATCGGAGCCGCCGCAGGCGGTGAGGGCGAGAGCGAGGCCGGTCGCGAGCGCGGTCGCGGCGACCGTTCGGCTGGAGCAGTGCATGTCGGGAAGTCCTCGGGGTCGGGGTGTCTGTCAGGACTGCAGGAGCAGATCGGGCAGGTCGGCGACGGAATCGACGATGTGGGTGGCCCCGGCGTCGCGCAGCGCCTGTTCGTCGTGGGCGCCGGTGCGGGTGCCGGCGACGACGGAGGCACCGGCGCGGCGGCCGGAGAGCATGTCGCCCACGGTGTCGCCGACCACGGCGACCTCGCGAACGTCGTCGATCTCGGCGCGCAGCAGCGCGGTGAGCACCAGGTCGGGGTACGGCCGGCCGCGAACGGCGTCGGACGGCGCGAGGGTGAGATCGGCGAGGTCCTCCCAGCCGAGGGCGGCGAGCAGCCGGTCCTGGGTGGTGCGGCTGAAGCCGGTGGTGAGGGCCACGGCGAGGCCGGCGTCGCGCAACCGGGTGATCGCCCCGGCGGCCCCGGGGATCGGCTCGACCTCGCCGGCGTCGACGAATTCGTCGTAGGCCCGCTCGAAGGCGGCGTTCGCGGCGCGGGCCCGTTCCTCGGAGCCGAACAGGGACCGGAAGACGACGATCTTGGACCGGCCCATCGTGTCGAGGACGTAGCTCCGGGCGGCGTCGCGTTCGGGCCCGTCGGCGGGCAGTCCGACGCTGGTGGCGGCCGCGTCGAAGGCGCGGAGGACGAGGCCGCCGTCGGCGACGGTGGTGCCGGCCATGTCGAGCACGGCCAGTCGGATGACAGTCATTGCTACTCCGGAATCGTTGCGGGAGAGGATGTTCAGAGCTCGAGGAGATCGGCGGTCCGCTCGCCGAGGTAGGGGCCGAGGGTCATGCCGCGGCCGCCCGGCCCGGCGATGATCCAGATGTCGTCGTCGACGCGGGCACGGTGGACGAGTTCGGTGGGATCGAGGCACTGGCTGTAGACCCCGGCCCAGCGCCGCATCACCGGCGGGAGCCGGCGTCCGAGCAGGTCCTCCGCGACGGTGACGAGGTGCTCGTACGGGGCCTCGTCGACGTCGAAGGCGAACGGTTCGTCGTACTCGTGGGTGTCGCCGAGAGTGAGCCCGCCGTCCAGGCGCTGCACGCACAGCAGCTGCATGCGGTGCCGCTCGGCGGTGAGCGCCTGCGGTTCGCGCGCCTTCAGCTCCTCCAGCGCGGCCCCGGCGAATCCCGGGTAGTAGCGCAGGCTGTCGCCGTCGGCGACGGACGTGGTGAGCTTCTCCCCCAGCGGCGCGGTCTGCATCATCTGCAATCGCACGCGGCGCAGGGGCAGGTCGCCGCCGAGTTCGCGGGCGAGACCGGACAGGGTCGCTCCGGGGCACACGAGCACGAGGTCGGCCTCGTGGACGGTGCCGTGGTCGTCGCGCACCTGCACGGTGCCGTGGGCGGTGCGGGTCACGGTGCGCGCCTCGGTCTCCGGCCGGAATCGATACCGCCCGGAGGTGGCGAGGTGCCACCGGATCGCGGGCAGGGCGACGCGGGATTCGACGGCGGCGTCGGTGCTGCAGTGCAGACCGGCGACGAACTTGCCGCGCAGGGCGGGATTGAGCCGCCGGACCGCCTCGGGCTCGAGCAGGGTGAAGCCCCGGTCACGCGCGTCGGCGCGGTCCGCGGCCTCCCGGGCGACGGCCACCTCGGCGTCGGTGCGAAGAAGGGTGATCGATCCGTTCGCCCGGAAACCGATGCCGGGGACGCGGGCGCCGAGCTCGGCCCACAACTCGCGGGAGCGCAGGGTGGCAGCCAGTTCGCCCTCGGTACGCCCGGAGACCCACACGAGGCCGAAGTTGCGGACGGTGGCGCCCCGGGCCTCCGGTTCGCGTTCGAGGTGAACGACGTCGTGTCCGCGGCGGACGGCGGCGTCGGCGTGGGCGGTGCCCAGAATGCCGCCGCCGATGATCAGGATTCGCATGGCCCCGAGCCTGAGCGATGGTCTAGACCAATGAGGGGACGGCAGGCGAACGCGCGGTGAACAATTGGTATAGACCAAAATCCGGTACGCTTCGAGCGTGACAGCAACCGCTCGCGAGGCCCGGGTCCCCAAGCACCAGATCGTGCGGCATCAGGTCGACGCCCTGCTCGACGAGCTCTCCGTCGGCGACCCGGTGCCTTCCGAGCGCGACCTCGCCACCCGGTTCGACGTGGCCCGGGAGACCGTGCGCCAGGCGCTGCGCGAACTCCTCGTCGACGGCCGCATCGAACGCCGCGGCCGGGGCACCGTCGTCGCGAAGCCCAAGATCCTGCAACCGCTGATCATCGGCTCCTACACCGAGGCCGCCCTCGCGGAGGGCCGCAGCGCGGGACGCATTCTCGTCGGCTGGACCGACCTCGCCGCCGACCCCGACCTCGCCGAGGTACTCGCGATCGCCGTCGGCGACCCCGTCCTCGAACTCGAACGCGTCCTGCTCACCGACGGCGTCCGCGTCGGACTCGAACGGACGCGCCTGCCCGCCGATCGCTATCCGGGACTCGTCGACAGCTTCGACTCCACGTCGTCGCTGTACGCGGCGATCCGCGCGCGCGGGATCACCTTCGCGCGCGCGGTCGAGTACATCGAGACCACCCTGCCCGACGCCCGCGAGGCGGCACTCCTCGACGCCGACATCCGCACGCCCATGCTCCTGCTCAACCGCGTTTCCTACGATCAGCACGACGCGCCGATCGAGCAGCGGCGGTCGCTCTACCGCGGGGACCGGATGACGTTCGTCGCCACGGTGACGCCCTGAGTCCGCCCCGGAGCACGGCGGCGAGGTGCGCCGGGCCCGGAGCCCCTCAGGAACCGTCGTCGCCGCACACGCCGAGATGCTGCAGGACCAGTTCCTGCCGTCGCACCAGCCGCTCCGAGATCGTCCAGTCGGCGTGCTGGTAGCGCGGATGCTGAGCCAGCGCGATGACGTTGGCCGGAGGGTAAACAATCGGGTCGGTCGGCATTTTTTCAGCATCGCAGACTTTCGCCCGCGATGTCCGGCCGGGCTCCCACCCGCATCGTTCCTGCTGCCCGGCACGCCCGGTGAGCCGCGGTGCCGTTACCGCCGGTAAGGTTCTCGGCCTGGCGTGCAGCGCCTGAGTGTCGGGTGGTGACGAAGGGTTGTGACGGTCGGTGTCGGGCGTGATCGCGGGATTCAGCGTCATCTTCGTGATCATCGCGATCGGATTCGCGCTCGGCCGCACCGGCACGCTCGGACCCGAGGGACAGTTTGTGCTCAGCCGGATGGTGTTCTTCGTCGCCACTCCCGCGCTGCTGTTCGACTCGCTGGCCACCTCCGACCTGTCGGTGATCTTCTCCCCCACCCTGTACGTCGCCGCGGCCACGGCGTTCGCCGTCGCCGCGCTCTACCTCGTCGTCGCGAAGCTGTGGCTGCGCCGACCCCTGCCGGAACTGACGATCGGCGCGCTCGCCGCCTCCTACGTCAACTCCGCCAACCTCGGCATCCCGATCGCGGTGTTCGTCCTCGGCGACGCCTCCTTCGTCGCGCCGCTGCTGCTGTTCCAGATCGTGCTGTTCTCCCCCATCGCGTTGACGATGCTGGACCTGTCCACGATGCGCGCCGGGGCGTCCCGGATGGAGACGATCACCGCCCCGTTCAAGAACCCCATCGTGCTGGCCGGTGCGGCCGGGCTCACCGTCGCCGTCGCCGGCTGGACGCTGCCCACCGCGCTGATGCAGCCGTTCCACCTCCTCGGGGGCGCCTCGGTGCCGGGTGCCCTGCTCGCGTTCGGCCTGTCGCTCCAGGGCGTGCGGGTGCTCGAAAAGGGCACGAGCCCACGCCGCGACGTCGCGCTCGCCTCGGTACTCAAGATCGTGGTGCAGCCCGTCCTCGCCTACGTCATGGCCCGCCACCTGATGGGCCTCGACGGGCACGAGCTCTTCGCGATCGTCGTGGTGGCGACGCTGCCGACCGCACAGAACGTGTTCGTCTACGCCAGCCGCTACGGCCGCGGCATGGTGCTCGCCCGCGACGCCGCGCTGGTCACCACGCTCGCCTCGATACCCGCGATCGGCGTCGTCGCCGCGCTGCTGGCATGACGGGCACGGCTAGGTTGAGACCCATGCGATTGCTGCTGCTCGCCGCCTGCTGCGTCCTGGCCGTCGCGTGCGGTCCGGGCGGCGCCGGCGTCCCCGCCCTGCCCGAGGCGCCGACGCCGGAGGGGGCAACGGTCTTCACGGCCCGCGACGATCTCGTCGACCCGCACCCGATCCCGATACAGTCGTGGACCCGCGTCGGCGGCGACCGCATCGCCGTCCACTTCGAGACCGGCACACCCGAGTGTTTCGGGGTCGACGCCACCGTCACCGAGTCCGGCACCTCCGTGACGGTGGCGCTGCGCGGCGGCACGCTGCCCGAGGCGGTGGACCGGGCGTGCATCATGATCGCCGTCACCGGTGTGCTCGAACTGACGCTGCGGGCGCCGCTCGCCGACCGGATCGTGACGGCCGGCTGATCGATGGCCCGCACCCCCCGGCACTGGCTGCTGCTCCTGTGCACGGCGACGGCGCTGCTGCACGCGACGTTCCAGTCGGTGCGCGTCCTCGTCTCCTACCGCGTTCTCGCCCTCGGCGGCGACGCGGCCGTGATCGGCGTGGTGACGGCCCTGTTCGCCCTCGTTCCGCTGGTGCTCGCGGTGCCACTCGGCCGGGCCGTCGACCGCCGGCACGCGGCCGGAATCCTCCGGGCCGGGGTGGTCGTGTCGGTGGCCGGTGCGCTGATCATCGCCCTCAGCCCGGACCTGCTGGTGCTCGGTCTCGGCAACGCCGTCCTGGGTCTCGGTCAGCTCCTGGTGACGGTGTCGGGGCAGGCGTTCGTGTCGATCCTGTCGCCGCCGGGCGAGCTCGATCGCGGATTCGCGGGCATCACCCTCGGGGTGTCGGTCGGTCAGGCGATCGGGGTGCCGCTCGCCGGCGTGATCGCTGCGGCGAGCAACGGCGAGACCGTCGAGACCACGCCGGCGCTGCTCGTGATGACGGTTCTGGCCGCGATGGCCCTGCCGTTCGTCGTCGGCTTGCGCGAACCACCCGGTTCCGGACGCACCCCGGACGACGCGCCCCCGCAGTCGGTGCTGTCGATGCTGCGCACGCGCGGGATGAAGCCCGCGATGTTCTCGAGCCTCGTGGTGCTGGCGTCCGTGGACATCGTCGTCGCGTACCTGCCGCTGCTCGGTGAGGAGTTCGGATTCGGGGTGCTGCTCGTGTCGGCTCTGCTCACCGCCCGCACCGTCGCGTCGATCGTCTCGCGCGCGGTGCTGCCGTGGGCGCTGCGGACGATCCCGCGGCGACGTCTGCTGCTGTCGGCGACGGCGTGCACTGCGCTGCCCGTCGCGGCCCTGCCGTTTCTGCCCAACCCATGGGCGCTGGGCGCGCTCCTGGCGCTCTGCGGCGCCTTCTGGGGTTTCGGGCAGCCGCTGACCATGACGTGGGTGGTCGGACTGGTGGCACCGGCGGACCGGGCGTCGGCGCTGGCGGTACGCCTCACCGGCAACCGTCTCGGCCAGGTGTCGGTGCCGTTGGCAGCCGGCGCGATCGCCGGGGTCGCCGGCACCGCCTCGGTGTTCCTGGTAACCGCGGGACTGCTGTCGGCTGCCGCGGTGAGCACGTGGCGGGCGCTGCGCAGGTAGACGCCACCCGTGCGCGCTTTCGGTAGCTCCCACTACCGGAACCGCGCACGGCCGCGTCAGCGGCGGCGCAGCCGCACGTAGTCACCGGCGGCGCAGCCGCGCATAGTCACCGGCGGCGCAGCCGCGCATAGTCACCGCCGGCGCAGCCGCACGTAGTCACCGACGACGGCGGCGCCGAGTCCGTCGACGTCGGGCGCGACGACCCGCCCACCGACCCGGCGGGCCATACGGTCGACGATCCGTGCCAGCCCGGGATCGTCGCCGAGCCGGAAGATCGTCACGTGCGCACCGGCGCGGGCGAGATGATCGAATTCGCGGACCGTCATCCCCAGGGTGCGGGCGCTGGGTGGATAGTCGAACGCCGCGTAGCCGTCCGCCTCGAGGTGCGCGGTGGGTTCGCCGTCGGTGACCACCAGCACCACCGGCTGGGCGTTGGAATGCCGGCGCAGGTGCCGGCCGGCCAGCATCAGCGCATGATGCAGGTTGGTGCCCTGCTCGTAGACCCCGTCCAGCCCGGCGAGTTCGGTGGCGGTGACGACCCGAGCGTGCCGGCCGAACGCGATCAGCTGCAGCGCGTCACCGCGGAACCGGGTCGAGACCAGGTGGTTGAGGGCCAGTGCCGTGCGCTTCATCGGCACCCATCGACCGTCCATCACCATCGAGAACGAGGTGTCCACCAGCAGTGCCACGGCGGCCTGGGTGCGCTGCTCGGTCTCGACGACCTCGACGTCGGTGACGTCCATCCGCACCGGGATTCGCGCGGGAGCGCGCAGGGTGGCGTTGGTGAGGGTGCGCACGACGTCCCACGGCTCGGTGTCTCCGAACTCCCACGGACGCGACGCCCCGGTGGGCTCGCCCGTCGCCCCCGCACGGCGGGTCTCGCGCTGCCCGCCGCGGGTGGACAGCTGGTCCATGACGTCGCGCAGCGCGGTCCGGCCGAGTTCGCGCATCGCCTTGGGCGACAGTCGCCACTGCCCGTCGGCGCCGCGGTCGAAGAACCCCTGCCGTTGCAGTTCCTTCTCGAGCTGGGCGAGCATGCGCGCGTCGGCCGCGGCCTCGTCGCCGAGCTGGCGAGCCAGCGCGTCGAGGTCGATGTCGTCGAGGGAGGCCCCGGCGTACTGCTGGGAGAGCTGCTCGGCGAGCGCGTCGAGTTCGGCAACCTCCTGCAGCGCCCCGGTCGCTTCGCCGAGGCCCATGCCCTGGTCGCCGCGGAACCGCTCCGACCCGGTCCAGTCCTCGCCGGGACGGGCGGCGCGCAGGTGCGAGTCGAGGCGGTCGAGCTGCGACATCAGGCTCGGCGAGCCGAACGCCTGCTGGGCGAGGGCGTCGAGCTCGTCCCGCTGTTCCTGGCTGAGCGAGTTGCGCAGTCGCTGCGCCGCCGCCGCGCGCTGGGCGAGCGAGTCGAGCAGTTCCTCCACGTTGCGGGGGTTCTCCGGGAAGAAGTCACCGTGCTCGGCCATGAACTGCTCGAAGTCCTCCTGGGTGTCCTCCCCGCGGGAATGCTTGTCCAGCAGATCGTTCAGATCCTCGAGCATCCGGTTCACACGTTCGCGGTCCTCGTCGGTCGCGCCTTCGAGGGCCTGCTTCATCCCGGCGAACCGCTGGTCGAGCATCTCCCGCCCCAGCAGATCGCGGATCTTCTCGTAGTCCTCCCGGGCTTGCGAACTGCGCCAGTCGTAGTCGGCGAGTTCCTGCACGGCCTGGGCGGCGGAGGCGGGCAGTTCCTCGATCCGCATCTCCGCGAACCGGGCCTCGTCGTCGAGAGCGCGCGCGAGCGCCTTGCGCTCCTCGAGCACGGCCCGGTCGAGCAGCTCGCGCACCTCACGCAGCGTGCCGTCGAGATTCGTGCGGTCCAGCAGGTCCCTGCGACGCCGATTCGCCTGCGCGGCAAGCCGGTCCAGGCCGCGCATGGACCCGTGCCCGCGGCGCAGCAGCTCCCGCAGCGCCCGTCGCGGCGAACTGCCGGACAGCACGTCCTCGCCGATGGCGGCGAGGGCCTCACGCAGATCCACCGGCGGGGCGAGCGGGTCGCCGCCGTCGTAAGGTCCGTACCTCGCGCCCCGGCTCATCAGGAGTACACCGCGGCACCGTCGTCGTCGGCGTGCTTGGCGATGCGCCGCGCCAGATAGAGGCCCTCGAGGGCGAGTTCGACGGCGGCAGCCCGGGTTCCGATGCCGTCCGCGCCGAGCCGTTCGGCGACGACGTCGAGGACGGGCAGGTCGGGCAGCTCGTCGAGCAGCGCCTTGGCGGTGATCCGGTCGCCGGTCACCACCGGCCGGCCCTGCTCGACGGCCGCGACGAGCGGACCGAGGTCCACCCCGGCCAGCCGGGTGCGGGCGGCGTCCGCCGTGGCCCGCCGGAGCAGGTGGTCGAGCACCTCGAATTCCCGTCCCTCCTCGCCGGATTCGAACTCGACCTTGCCGCGCAGCACCTCCACGACGGTGCCGAGGTCGACGGGCCGTGCGACGGGGTCGGCCTCGCCGAGCACGGCCCCGCGACGCATCGCGGCGGCCGCGACGGTCTCGGCGCCGGCGACGGCGAAGCGCGCGGACACGCCGGAACGCTGGTCCACCGACGTGGATTCGCGCAGCAGGCGGGTGAAGCGGGCCAGGATCTCGAGCAGGAAGTCCGGGACCCGCGACTGCAGCTGCGCCTCCTGCTCGATGACGGCGATCTCGTCGTCGAGCTGCGTCGGGTAGTGGGTACGGATCTCGGCGCCGAACCGGTCCTTGAGCGGGGTGATGATTCGGCCCCGGTTGGTGTAGTCCTCCGGGTTGGCGCTGGCGACGAGCAGGACGTCGAGCGGGAGCCGCAGCGTGTACCCGCGCACCTGGATGTCGCGCTCCTCCATCACGTTGAGCAGCGAGACCTGGATGCGCTCGGCGAGGTCGGGCAGCTCGTTGACGGCGACGATGCCGCGGTGGGCGCGGGGCACGAGACCGAAGTGGATGGTCTCGGGGTCGCCGAGGCTGCGGCCCTCGGCGACCTTGACGGGGTCGATGTCGCCGACCAGGTCGGCGACGGAGGTGTCGGGGGTGGCGAGCTTCTCGGCGTAGCGCTCGCTGCGGTGCCGCCAGGCGACGGGCAGGTCGTCGCCGAGCTCCGCGGCGCGGCGGATCGAGGCGGGGGTGATCGGGTCGTAGGGATGCTCCCCGAGCTCGGAGCCGGCGATCACCGGTGTCCACTCGTCGAGCAGCAGGGGCAGGGTGCGCAGCAACCGGGTCTTGCCCTGACCGCGTTCGCCCAGCAGCACCACGTCGTGGCCCGCGAGGAGGGCGCGTTCGAGTTGCGGAACGACGGTGTCGTCGAATCCGACGATGCCCGGCCACGGGTCGATGCCGTCGCGCAGGGCGGCGAGCAGGTTCTGCCGGATCTCGTCCTTGACGGAGCGGTGCACATGGCCCGAGGCGCGCAGCTCGCCGAGGGTGGACGGCCTGACTGTGGGTGACGTCACCTCTCCCAAGGTACGAGCGTTCGGTGATTTCGGCACCTGCAGCCGCGGCGCGTCGCCGCGGCGGGAACGCCGCGCGGGAGCGCCTGCCCGGCCCGGTTCGGTACCCGATGTCGGCGGCGATCCCTACACTCCCGCCATGGACACCTGGCTCCTCGCGGCACTGCTGGGCCTCGGACTGGCCGCCGCCACCGGCCTGCGCACCTTTCTCCCGCTGCTGATGCTCGGCACCGCGGTGCACTTCGGCCTGTTCGGGATCGCGCTCAACGAGTCGATGCAGTGGGTCGGGTCGACGGGCGCGCTCGCCGCGCTGGCGATCGCCACCGTCGTCGAGATCGGCGCCGACCTGGTCCCCCTCGTCGACAACGTCCTCTCGGCCGTCGCCACCGTCGTGCGGCCCGTCGCCGGCGCGCTCGCCGCCTGGGCCGCGTTCGCCGATCTCGACCCGGCGATGGCGGCCCTCGCCGGCATCGTCGTCGGCGCCCCGACCGCGATGGCGGTGAGCACGGTGCAGACCGGCACCCGCGCGGCGAGCACGGTCACGACCGCGGGACTCGGCAACCCGGCGCTGTCACTGCTCGACGACCTGCTCTCCTTCGTCACGTCGTTGATCGCGCTCGTCGTCCCGCTGCTCGTGGTGCCCCTGCTCGCCGGCTTCGCGTGGGCCGTCCACCGCGGGTACCGAGGGCTGAGCCGCCTGCGGACGGGCTGACCGGTTCTGATAGACACGACGCCATGGCGGACACCGACATCTCCTTCTCCAGCGGCGACGTGACCCTGCACGGCAGCCTGCGCGTGCCCGCCGCGGGCGACGGGGACGTCCCCGCCGTGCTGCTGCTCGCCGGCAGCGGTCCCACCGACCGCAACGGCGACAGCGCGCTGCTGCCCGGCCCGATCGGCACCCTGCGTCACCTCGCCGACGTGCTCGAACGCAACGGCTTCGCCAGCCTGCGCTACGACAAGCTCGGCAGTGGCGTCACCGGCCTCGGTCCGTACGACGTCTCCGACGTCGCCGACCTCGGATTCTCCACCTTCATCGACGCCGCCACCGACGGCCTGCGGTTCCTCGCCGGACAGCCGGGCGTCGACGCCGAGCGGCTCTACGTCGTCGGGCACAGCGAGGGCGCGCTCATCGCCCTCTCCCTCGCCCACGCCGGCGCGCCCGTCGCGGGCATCGCCCTGCTCGAGCCGCTGGCGGTGCGGCTGCTGGACCTGCTCACCGCCCAGATCGACGCCCAGCTCGACGCCGTCGTCGACGCCGGTCAGCTCCCGATCCAGGTGGCCGACGAACTGCGTCTCGCCCTCGCGGACGCCGTCGAATCGCTGCGGGCCGACGGCACCCTCAGCGACACCCTGCCCGAGCCGCTCCGCAACGCCGGACTGGTCTCGGCCAACGCAAAGGCCCTCGCCGAGGAGGACGCCCTCGATCCGCGGATGCTCGCGGCCCAGCTCGACGGGGCGCTGCCGGTACTCACCAGCGTCTCCGCGAAGGACATCCAGGTGCGGGTCGAGGACGTCGACGCCCTCGACTCGGCACTCGTGCACACGAGCCTGACCTCGCTGCGCCTGCACCGGGCCAACCACGTGCTCAAGGACATCGGCGACCAGCAGTCCACCGGCGCCGACTACATCGCCGATCTGCCCTTCTCGGACGAGTTCACCCGCGGTTTCGAGGCGTGGCTCGCCAAGCTCTGACCCGCCGCCCGAGATGGGCGGAAAACAAGAGATGTCAGATTCGCGTTACTCGGGTATGGTGTCCGGTTAACCCGTAGGAACACACGAGAAAGGTACGGTCCGATGCGAGACGACAAGGTCATCGCGGCGAAGTCGATGCGCATTGCCGTACCCACCTGGTGCCGACACACCTACGCGTACTTCCACTTCGCCAAGTGGCAACCCCGGGAATGAGTCGACGACGCGAAAGACTCCTTCTCGGGCACCCGGGCACATCGCCTCGGGTGCCTTTCTTTATCCCGTACCGATCTTGTCCAGTAAGAGGAGAACACGATGAAACTGCGACTCGGCGCCACCGGCGCCGTCCCCAAGGACCTGCCCGACGATCTCACCGGTCACGCGATCACGATCGACCTGAGCCACGTCGGCACCGAACAGGCCGCGGCCGCTGCGGACCTCATCCGCGAACTGCTCGACCGCGGTGCCGCCCGGCTGGTCATCTCCGACGCCCGCGACGCCGCGCCGCGGACCGTGACCCGCCCGGCGACCGGCCACCCGCACGCGGCCTGACGGCGCGGGCGGCCGGGCGGCGCTCAGTGCGCGAAGTGCCGTGCGCCGGTGAGGTACAGGGTCACGCCGGCCTCGCGAGCGGCCTCGATCACCTCGTTGTCGCGCACCGAACCACCCGGCTGCACGACGGCCTTGACGCCGGCCTCGGTGAGCACCTGCAGGCCGTCCGCGAACGGGAAGAACGCGTCCGATGCGGCGACGGATCCGGTGACACGGTCCCCGGCGCGTGAGACCGCGAGCCGGGCGGAGTCCACGCGGTTGACCTGGCCCATGCCGACGCCGACGGTGGCGCCGCCCGCAGCGAGCAGGATCGCGTTGGACTTCACGGCCCGGCAGGCGCGCCAGGCGAACTCGAGATCCGCGAGGGTCTCGGCGTCGGCGGCCTCGCCGCAGGCCAGCTCCCAGTTCCCGGCCGAATCACCCGGCGCCGTGAGGGTGTCGCGCTCCTGCAGCAGCATGCCGCCGGAGATCTGACGCAGCTCGATCTGCGCCGCCTGCGGCGAGTCGGCCCGCAGGATGCGGATGTTCTTCTTGCGGCTGAGCACCTCGACCGCGCCGGCCGCGTACGCCGGGGCGATGATCACCTCGGTGAAGATCTCGGCGACCTGTTCGGCCATCGCCACGCTCACCTCGCGGTTGACGGCGATCACGCCGCCGAACGCGCTCACCGGATCGCACTCGTGCGCCTTGCGGTGCGCCTCGGCGACGGTGTCGGCCACCGCGATGCCGCACGGGTTGGCGTGCTTGATGATCGCGACGCACGGCCGGTCGTGGTCGTGCGCGGCGCGCCAGGCCGCGTCGGCGTCCTGGTAGTTGTTGTAGGACATCTCCTTGCCGTGGAACTGCTCGGCGCGGGCCAGGCCCGGCTCGCCGGCCTCGTTCACGTACAGCGCCGCCGCCTGGTGCGGGTTCTCGCCGTACCGCAGCACGGCCGCACGCTGCCACGTCGCACCGGCCCAGGCCGGGAACTGCTCGGCGGCGTCCGCCTCCGGGACGGCATAACCGGCGTTCATCCAGCTCGCCACCGCCACGTCGTAGGCGGCGGTGTGCTGGAACGCCTCAGCGGCAAGGGCTTTGCGCTGCGGCAGGGTGAAGCCGCCCGCCTTGACGGCGTCGAGCACGTCGTCGTACCGGGCCGGGTCGACGACGACGGCGACCGACGGATGGTTCTTCGCGGCGGCACGCACCATGGACGGGCCGCCGATGTCGATCTGCTCGACGCACTCGTCGGGGGTGGCCCCCGAGGCGACGGTCTGCGTGAACGGGTACAGGTTCACCACGACCAACTCGAACGCCTCGACACCGAGCTCGGCGAGCTGGTCGAGGTGGTCCTGCTTGCGCGTGTCGGCGAGGATGCCGGCGTGCACTCGCGGGTGCAGCGTCTTGACCCGGCCCTCGAGGCACTCGGGGAAGCCGGTCAGGTCCTCCACCTTGGTGACGGGGATGCCGGCGCCGGCGATGGTCGCGGCCGTGGAGCCGGTGGAGACCAGCGCGACACCCGCCTCGTGCAGACCCGTCGCCAGTTCGACCAAACCGGTCTTGTCGTAGACGCTGACGAGTGCACGTCGCACAGCCTTACGTTCGGTCACTGGGGATCACGGCCTTTCGTCCATCGGATACAACTCCACGGGTGGCGACGGCGGCGACCACGTCGGCCAGCAACCGTCGCTCCACAACCTTGATGCGTTCGTGCAGGGTGGCCTCGTCGTCGTCGTCGAGGACCGGCACGGGTTCCTGCGCCAGGATGGGGCCGGTGTCGACACCGGCATCGACCAGGTGCACGGTCGACCCGGTGACCTTCACCCCGTAGGCGAGGGCGTCGGGGACTGCGTGCGCGCCGGGGAACGCCGGCAGCAGCGCAGGGTGGGTGTTGACGATGCGGCCGCCGAACCGGTGCAGGAAGGTCGGCCCCAGGATCTTCATGAAACCGGCGGAGACCACCAGGTCCGGCTCGTGCGCGGCGACGGCGTCGGTGAGGGCGCGGTCCCACGCGGCGCGGTCCGGGTGCTCACGCAGCACGACGCGGAGATGCGGGATGCCGGCGACCTCGGCATGCCCCTCGGCGGCGCACTCGCGGTCCACTCCGACGGCGACGATCCGGGCGGGGTACCCGTCCGTGTGCGTCGCGTCGATCAGCGACCGCAGCAGGCTTCCGGTGCCCGAGGCGAGGACGACGACCCGTGCCGGCGCAGTCGGCGGCAGCTGGTCACGCGAGGCAGTCAGCGCTCTACTCCTGGAACTCGAGAGGGGTCGGCCGGATGCTCGGCCGGGTAGAGCCTAGCCCTTGGGGGGTGCGGCCCCCTCCGGCAGGTCACCGTTGCGCTCCGGCGGCGCGCCGGCATCCTGCTCGGTTACGCCGGACCCGCCCGGCTCGTCGGCGGCGTCCTCGAGTTCCGCGTCGGCGACGTGCACACGCTCGTCGTCGGCGGGGTCCTCGCGCTCGGTGCCGGCGACGGCGGGCGCCCCGGCGTCGCCTGCGGCGTCTGCGTCGCCCCCGGCGTCGGCGGCGTCCTGCTGCCCCTCGGGGCCGTCCTCGACGATCTCGGCCTCGAGCACGTCGGCGGCCGGCGTCGCCGGGCCCGCCTCGAGCGCCTTCGCCTCGTCGAGCGGGGTGGCGTCGGCCTCCTCGACCGGCTCGTCGCCGTCGGGATTCTCGGCGGCGGCGGTCTCCGTGGCGGACTCCTCCGCGGCGGCCGACGCTCGGGCGGCCTCCGCCGCGGCCAGGCGGTGCTCGCGCCACAGCAGCAGCTGCGACGTGACGAGGCCCAGCAGCCCCGACCACGCGAATACCAGAACCCCGGCAAGCCACCAGTTTCCGCCGACCACGCCGAAGATCCCCAGGGGGCCACCGGCGACCCACGTGGCCAGCGCGCTCGTCGCGCCCGCGAGCGCCGCCGCAGCGACCACCGTGAGCGCGGCGTCGGTGGACGACACGTACTCCCCCCGGGCCCGCGCCTCGAGGTGGCGCTGGGCGACGTACCGTCCGAGCAGCGCACCCACCGTCGCGGGAACGGCCAGCAGCACCGGCCAGAACGGCGCGGCCGGTCCCGGTGGGATCACGGCGAGCACCGGCAGCGCGGGCAGGTCACCGCCGGTCGCCTCGAACAGGCTCAGGGTCACGTCGCCGAACTGCACCGTGCTCCCGGCCACCACGGCGGCGGCCCCGATCAGCACGTTGGGCAGGTACAGCACCGACAGCACCGTCAACCCGAGCGCCCCGGTTACTCCCCCGCCGCGGCCGATCAGGTCACCGACCACGGTCCACGACCACAGCAGCCCGAGTACGGTCACCACCCCGGCCGCGGCGAACATCCCCAGCACCGCGCGGGCCGCGGGGCGCACGGCGGCGACCAGCCAGTTCGGCACGCCGTAGCGGACGGACAGCGGCCGCCACGTCCGGGCACCGATGCCGAGCCCGGCCCCGAGCAGGTAGAGGGCCGTCACCCAGGCCAGCGCGGCCGCCGGATTGGGGGTGACGACGGGCAGGACACTCGCCGCATCCTGGATCACGATCAGTGCCACGATCGTGATCACCGTCGGACCGGCGAGGGTGGCCACGGCGATGCGTGAGGCGTTCCGACGATCGAGCGGACGGCCGCCGAGCGCGACGAAGGCGTCGGTGGCCGAACGCGCGGCCCGGGCGGTCAGCCACACCAGCACCGCAGTCGGCAGCAACGGCAGCACGCCGAGCGCTACCCCGTCGATCGTCAGCGTCACCTGATGCAGGGCCAGCCAGCTTCCCGCGATCGCCGCGTAGATGCCGGTCAGGTCGCTGCTCGCGGCCACCATCGTGGTCACCACCAGCGTGGCGATCAACGCGAGGGTCACTGCCGGCACCCTGGCCGCCGTGCCGAGCAGGATCCGCAGCTGCTCCGGTTCGACCGGGTTGCCTTCCGGGGTGGTGCGCCGGTCGGACCGGCCTAGCGTCGAGGTCATCGTGTCGAGAGTGTCACCCGGCGACGGTCGTGACGGTCAGGCGCGCCGCAGCACGTGCGGGAGCCGTCACCGCGGCTCGTCACCGGGGCGGAACGCCTGCGTCGGCGCCGGGTCCGACGTCCGCTCGGCGTCGTCCTCCGACGGACGCCCCGCGGCATCCTGCTCGGAATCGGCGTGCCGGGGGGCGAGCACGGTCGGCTCGTCCGCGCCGCCACCGGCGGGCTCCCCCGGCCGGCCCGAAGGACCGGGCGACCCGGCGCCGTACGGGGCCTGGGCTCCCGTCGGGGTGTAGGCCTGCTGGCCGGGGTGCTGCCCCTCGGATTGCGGCCGGTCGACGCGCAGCGGCTGGCTCAGGTGCTCGGTCTGGGCGCCGTAGTCCGGGCTGGGGTAGTGCTCGCGCGGCTGCGCGCCCGAGTACTGGGTGCCCGGGTACTGGGATCCCGGGTACTGTCCGGACGGGTGCTGCCCGGACGGATACTGGCCGGTGGAGTACTGCCCCGACGGGTACTGCCCGGTGGAGTACTGCGGCTGCTGGTAGCCGGGGTACTGCGCCGAGGACCCCGAGGGGTAGGCCGAGGACCCCGAGGGGTAGCCGGAGCCCTGCGTTCCGTATCCGCTCGACGCCGCGCCGGGAGCGTAGCCCTGACCGGACGGATAGCCCTGCCCCGCGCCGGCACCCTGCGCTCCGTAGCCCTGGCCGCCGTACCCCTGACCGCTGTAGCCCTGGCCGCCGCTGTACCCCTGGCCCACGCCCTGCCCGCCGCCTCCCTGGCCGCCGAACGACTGCGCGGGCGCGCGGCGCTGGCCGGGCACCAGGATGCCGATCCCGAAGAGCAGCGCCATCAGCGCGAGCGCAGTCTGCAGGAAGCCGAGGACGAGGATCGACACCCCACCCCACGAGATGCCGGTGTCGTCGGGCAGGTGGAAGAGCTGGAACAGCGACACCACGAAGCCGACCGCGGAGGCCGCCACCGCAACGGAGCGCAGGTCCTGACCCGGTAGCAGCGACAGTGCCGCAGCCGCGCCACCGAAGAGCAGGAAGGCCAGCGGCACGACCGCGAACCCGAAGTCGAACGACGACAGCGCAACCTGGGTGCCGAAGGAGATCCGCACGTACGGGGCCAGGCCGAGCAGGAAGTTCAGCACCGCCAGCACCGCGACGGCGATCGGCAGGAGCAGCGGCACCACCTTGTCGGAGCCACGGGAGGCGAGGCTGGATCCGCCCCCGGTCGACGACCCCGTGGGACCTGACGGGGTGTCGGACCGGCCCGTTCCCGAGCCTGCTGGGTAGGTCATCGCTCCTCCTGATGTCGTCGGCTGCTCTGTGACCAGCCTAGGCACGATCACCGTGGGCGGCAGGAGTCCCGCGAATCCGGCGAATCCCCACCGGCGAGAATGTACGCATGCCCAGCACCCTCGAGCCCGGAGCGGACGTCGTCGCCGAGACGGAGATCAAGCATTCCCGCTTTCTCGCCGCGCTGCGTCGCGTCGACTCGGATACCGCCGCGCTCGCCTTCGTCGAGGAACAGCGGAGGCTGTATCCCGATGCGCGGCACCATTGCTGGGCCTTCGTGGTGGGCGACGAGCCGGCGCACCGGGCGGAACGGTCGAGCGACGACGGGGAACCGGGTGGCACGGCCGGGGTGCCGATGCTGCAGGTGCTGCACCATCGCGATCTGGTGAACGTCGCGGTGGTGGTCACCCGCTGGTTCGGCGGCATCAAGCTCGGCGCGGGGGGACTGGTCCGGGCGTATTCGGGTGCGGTGGCCGTCGCGGTCGACGCGGCGACGCTGGTGCCGCGGGAGCGACGGGCGGTGTTCACCCTGGCGGTGGGGCACGGTGACGCCGGCCGGCTGGAGTCGGAACTACGGGGCCGCGGGGTGAGCGTGCTCGACGTGTCCTACACGGAGCGTGTCGTCTTCACGGTCGCGGCCCGGGATGCGGCCGGGTTGCGGAGCGTGGTGGCGTCGGCGACGGCCGGCGCCGGCGAGCTCGAGCCCGTCGGCACCGAATGGGTGGACGGGTAGGCAGCGGAGCTGCCGGTGCGTCCTTCGGGCGGTCAGGACCGCCCAAAGGACGCACCGGCGGCGGAGCCGCCTACAGCGACTGCAGGATCTCGCGCGCGAGAGCGGCGGTCTCGGACGGCGTCTTGCCGACCTTCACGCCGGCCGCCTCGAGGGCGTCCTTCTTGGCCTGCGCGGTGCCCGAGGAGCCGGAGACGATGGCGCCGGCGTGGCCCATGGTCTTGCCCTCCGGAGCGGTGAACCCGGCGACGTAGCCGACGACCGGCTTGGTCACGTTGGCCTTGATGTAGTCGGCGGCGCGCTCCTCGGCGTCGCCGCCGATCTCGCCGATCATGACGATGAGCTTGGTCTCGGGGTCCTTCTCGAACGCCTCGATGGCGTCGATGTGGGTGGTGCCGATGACCGGGTCGCCGCCGATGCCGATGGCGGTCGAGAAGCCGAAGTCACGCAGCTCGAACATCATCTGGTAGGTCAGGGTGCCGGACTTGGACACCAGGCCCACCGGGCCCTTGCCGGAGATGTTGGCCGGGGTGATGCCGACCAGCGACTCGCCCGGGGTGATGATGCCGGGGCAGTTGGGGCCGATGATCCGGGTCTTGTTGCCCTTCTCGACGTTGTAGGCCCACGCGTACGCGGTGTCCTGCACCGGGATGCCCTCGGTGATGACCACGAGCAGCGGGATCTCCGCGTCGATGGCCTCGATGATGGCGTCCTTGGCGAACTTCGGGGGGACGAACGCGATCGAGACGTCCGCGCCGGTCTCCTTCATCGCCTCGGCGACGGTACCGAAGACGGGCAGCTCGACGGCAGAGCCGTCGGCGGCGGTGTGGGACACAGTGGTGCCGGCCTTGCGGGCGTTGACGCCGCCGACGACCTGGGTACCGGCCTTGAGCATCAGGGCGGTGTGCTTGGTGCCCTCGCCGCCGGTGATGCCCTGGACGATGACCTTCGAGTCCTTGTTGAGGAAGATAGACATGTTCTCCGTGTGTCCTTACTTCGCGGCGTGCGCCAGCTCGGCGGCCTTGTCAGCGGCCTCGTCCATGGTTCCGACCAGCGTGACCAGCGGGTGGTTGGCGTCGGCCAGGATCTTGCGGCCCGCCTCGACGTTGTTGCCGTCCAGGCGGACGACCAGCGGCTTGTTGGCCTCGTCACCGAGGATCTCCAGCGCCTTGACGATGCCGTTGGCGACCGCGTCGCACGCGGTGATGCCACCGAAGACGTTGACGAACACGCTCTCGACCTGGCCGTCGTTCAGGATGACGTCCAGGCCGGCGGCCATGACCTCGGCGGACGCGCCGCCACCGATGTCGAGGAAGTTGGCGGGCTTGACGCCGCCGTGCTTCTCACCGGCGTACGCGACGACGTCGAGGGTCGACATGACCAGGCCCGCGCCGTTGCCGATGATGCCGACCTGGCCGTCGAGCTTGACGTAGTTCAGGTCGTGCTCCTTGGCCTTGGCCTCGAGCGGATCGGTGGAGTCCTTGTCCTCGAGCTCGGCGTGCTCGGGGTGGCGGAAGCCCGCGTTCTCGTCGATGGTGACCTTGCCGTCGAGGGCGAGGATCTGATCGTCGGGGGTGCGCACGAGCGGGTTGACCTCGACCAGGGTGGCGTCCTCGGCGACGAAGACCTCCCACAGCTTCTGGATGGTCACGGCCGCGGCGTCGAGCACGTCGGCGGGCAGGTGGCCCTGCTCGGCGATGCTGCGCGCGAACGCGAGGTCGACGCCCTTGACGGCGTCCACGGGAACCTTGGCGAGACGCTCGGGCTTGGTGGCCGCGACCTCCTCGATCTCCATGCCGCCCTCGACCGAGCACATGGCCAGGTAGGTGCGGTTGGCCCGGTCGAGCAGGAAGGAGATGTAGTACTCCTCGGCGATGTCGCTGGCCTCGGCGACCAGCAGCTTCTTGACGATGTGACCCTTGATGTCGAGGCCGAGGATGTTCTCGGCGTGGGTCTTCGCATCCTCGGGGGTGGCGGCGTACTTCACGCCACCGGCCTTGCCACGACCACCGGTCTTGACCTGGGCCTTGACCATCACAGGCTTACCGATTTCCTCGGCGATCGCCTTGGCATCGTCGGCCGTGTCGGTCACACGACCCAGCGACGTCGGCACACCATGCTTGGCGAAGAGTTCCTTCGCCTGGTATTCGAAGAGATCCATCTGCTCACCGTCTCGTCTGCGTTGACGCCCGCTCGAGGGGTATGAGCGGGTCCGTTCGGACTGTAACTAGTCGGAAGTCCCACCAAACGCCCGCACTCCTGGTATGTGTCGCATGTCACCGGAGCGAAGGGCCCGAGGGGTACCTCACGGATTTTCCTCCCGGATTGTGAGCCACGCCGCAGCCAGGAGGAACACCACCCCAAGGATTGCAGGCAGAGTGAGGACGCCGTTCACCGGCTCCTGCTCCGGGCTCCGCACGAGCAACCACGACGCCGCATACAGGGCCACCGACGCCGCCGTGCCGAGCAGCAGCACACCGCCCCGGGCCGGCCGCGACCGCGCTGCGACCAGCACCGCTGCGACCACCGCGACGGCGAGCAGCACCCGCCCCCACACGTCGTAGCCCCACGGATAGCCCAGGACCGAACCGGCCCCGGGCTGCACCGGCAACAGCACACCGGCACCGGCGACGAGAGCCGCAGCCGCGCCCACCGCGCGCACGACCGGCCCGGCGATCCGTTCGACGGAGGTGTCGATGCCGTCGCGTTCCGCACCCCCGGCCAGCACGACGAGCACCCCCGTCACCGCCGCCCCCAGGATCGCGGCGCCGGCCAGCCACGCGCCCGGCCCGGCGCCGACGCCCGGCAGGTCCGCGGCGAGCACCCAGGACTGCAGCACCGCCCCGGCGGCGGTGACCACCGCGACGACCGGCACCGCGACGGCGGGCCGCAGCGGGGCGGCGAATTCGGAGAGCAGCAGCCATACGCTCAGCGCCAGTACGAGCAGGCCCGCGGCGAGCAGCAGACGAGTGGCCGGCAGGTCGGGCGCCGGCGCCCCGGCCGGAACCGACAGGGTGGGCAGCAGCGCACCCGCCGTCGCGACGACGCCGGTGGCAATCCCCGCGACGCCCGCGGTGACGTGCCGGCGCAGCATCGCCGGGACGGACATGACCGCCCTGGGCACCGGCCCTGCGGCGCGGGCGGACCGGGCGACGAGCCGGGGCAGTGCGACCGCGGCCGCGACGAGGGCGACGGCGGCGACCACCCCGACGGCGGCACCGGGCGACGGCGCGAGCCGCTCACCGGTGAGGCCCGCCGCCAGGCGCGGGCCCAGGATGCCGAGCGCACCGAGCCCCGCACCCGCCACCAGGCCCGTCGCGGCAGCCGGCGAACCGGTCACCAGCGCCCACGTCGCCGTCAGCACCACCGCGACCGCGGCGGCCAGGGAACCGATCGCGGTGGCCGTGGTGGCGTCGAGGACGCCGGGGCCGAGCAGCACCGGGTCGTCCGAGACGAAGGGCGGGGCGAGGAGCGCACCGGCCGCGACCAGGGCCGCCACCGCCACCGCGGTCGCCGCCGGGGCCCCGACGCGCACACCCACCGGGCCGTCCTCGCCGGGCACGTGTGCGGGGTCGGCCACGAGCCGCCGGACCGCGACGGCCCCGAGGACTCCGGCGCCGACCGCGGCGAGATGGCCGGCGAGGACGACGCCCGCGCCCGGGCCCGCCGTGAGGCCGGCGGCGGTGAGGGGCCGGAAGAGCTCGAGCCGGTCGGCGTCGAGGGCGTCGGTGAACAGCGCGACGTCGAGCAGGGCCGCGCCGAGTGCGACGAACCCGGCCCCCGCAAGCAGCGCGCCGGCCCGGATTCCGGCGAGGGGCCCGGGCCGACGGGCGAGACTCACCGCGCCGACGGGCACCGCGAGCGCGGCGGCGACGGCGACGAGCGTCGCGGCGCCGAGGGCGGCGCCGACGGGACCGGCGTCGGCGCGGACCGCCGGCAGGAACGGCGCGACCGCCACGGCGATGGCGCCGAGCACGGACAGGACGAACGCGGCGACGAGGACGGGCGGGCGGCTCGGCACGCCCCGACGCTACGGCGACGTTCCGATTCATCGCGGCGTGACACACCGTGAATATTCGGTATCGCGCCGTAACCGAAGGAACGTTTCCATATACGCCCAGCTCAAACTGTGATGCCAGTCACAAGGCCCGATTTCCAGCCCGTTTGGGTTGCCACGCTTGCGATCGTTTCGTTACCGTCGCTTCGGTCCGAATAACGGTCAGGTCACGAACGGAGGACGGCAGTCGATGCACACTTGCACTCCACGCGCCGACAGCCGTCCCGGCAGCGGGTTCGGTGACTTCGAGTCCACGGAGGCCACCGACCATCTCTATCCGGGCCACTGGCAGCCGCACGAGCGTTACCTCGACGAGGGCCCGGCGGACGATCTAGACGTCTCGAGCATTGTGAACTTCCGCAACACCAGCACCACCGAGCAGTACGAATTCTATGGCACCGAGCCGGCCGAGCCGCTCACCGCCCCCGGATCACCCGACGGCGATCTGGCCGCCCCCACTCGTCGCGGCGGCGCCCACCGGGTTCCCACTCCCCCCGCCGCCCTCAAGGGCCGCGCCGCGGTCCTCGCGGTCGCCGCCGGCGCCGTCGTCGCCGCGGGCCAGGCCGCCGCCAGCGGCCCCGCCCAGGAGTCCGAGCACTCCGAGGTCGCCCTCGCCGCGGACGCCACCGACTCGCACGTCATCACCGCCACCGCGGTGCCGCAGGCCGCGCAGTTCGCCCCGGAGACCGAGTCCGAGGGCGCCGCCCCGTCCCAGGCCCCGCAGGTCCTCAACATCGCGGACCCGAACGACCTCTCCCAGTTCTCGAACTTGCTCGCCAAGGGCCAACGGTTCAGCGAGGAGCGCGCCGCCCGCGAGGCCGCCGCCCGCCGCCCGCTGTTCGTCCTTCCGGCCGCCGGCGTCTTCACCTCCAGCTACGGTGCCCGCTGGGGCACCCTCCACGCCGGGGTGGACATCGCCGGTCCGATCGGGACCCCGATCCTCGCGGTCGCCGACGGCACCGTCATCGACTCCGGTCCGGCGTCCGGCTTCGGCATGTGGGTGCGCCTGCGCCACGCGGACGGCACCGTCACCGTCTACGGCCACATCGACCAGTCCATGGTGACGGTCGGTCAGCAGGTCATGGCCGGCGACCAGATCGCCACCATGGGCAACCGCGGCCAGTCGACCGGCCCGCACCTGCACTTCGAGGTGCACCTCAACGGCATCGACAAGATCGACCCGCTGCCCTGGCTCGCGACCCGCGGCATCTCCCTCGGCATCCGGAACGACTGACCTCCGGCGCTTCTCGCGAAACGGGCCCCGCACCGGCTGGTGCGGGGCCCGTTTCGCGTCCGGCCGGGAACCCGGGGTCAGAGCTTGACCATCGGCACGCCGCCGACGAGCATCAGCCGCACCTTCCCGGCGCTGCCGAAGTCGATGACCACCGTCGCCGTCGGCCCGGAGCCGCGGGTCTCGAGGACCGTGCCGAGGCCGTACTTGTCGTGGCTGACCCGGTCGCCGACGGCGAGCACGAGATGGTTGTTACGCGAGCGCGCGGCCCCGAAACTCGGTGTCGACTGCCGGTCGTCGCCGAACCGGGACGCTCCGCCCCCGAAGCCGGAGCCGACTCCGCCGTAGCCGCCCCGGCCCCGGCCGGCTCCGATGGCGTGACCACCGGCCACCCCCGGATCCTCCCGGCGCCACTCCACGAGTTCCTGCGGAATCTCTTGCAGGAAGCGCGATTCCGGATTGGTCACCGGCTGCCCCCAGGCCGAGCGCAGCACCGCCCGGCTCAGGTAGAGGCGCTGCCGCGCGCGGGTGAGCCCGACGTAGGCCAGGCGCCGTTCCTCCGACAGCTCGGCCGGGTCGCCGAGCGCTCGCATGTGCGGGAACTGCCCGTCCTCCCACCCGGTCACGAACACCACCGGGAACTCGAGACCCTTGGCGGTGTGCAGCGTCATCAGGGTGACGACCCCGTCGCCCTCCTCGGGGATCTGGTCGGCGTCGGCCACCAGCGACACCCGTTCGAGGAACGCGGCGAGCGAGCCGGGCTCGGGCTCCCCCTCCGCGCCCTCCCGTTCCTCCTCGAGGCCCGCGGCATTGCGGGCATCCGAACTGAATTCCCTTGCCACGCTGACCAACTCGTTGAGATTGTCGAGCCGCGTGCCGTCCTGCGGGTCGTCGCTGGCCTCGAGCTCGGCGCGGTAACCGGTGCGGTCGAGGACCGCCTCGACGACGTCGCCGATGTCGACGAGGTCGTTGCCGTCGGCGTCGGTCTCGGTGAGCATCCCCCGCAGCTCGTCCATGAGGTCGACGAACGCGGCGATGGCCTTCTGCGAGCGGGTGTTCAGCAGGGGCACGGTGCCCTCGGCCGCGTCGCGCAGGGCCCGGCCGAACCCGACCGCCGTGCGTTCGGCGTGCACCGCCACGCAGGCCTCCGCGCGGTCGCCGATGCCGCGACGGGGGGTGTTGAGGATACGGCGCAGGCTGACCGTGTCGTCCGGGTTGGCGAGCACCCGCAGGTACGCGACGAGGTCGCGAACCTCCTTGCGCTCGTAGAAGCGCACGCCGCCCACCACCCGGTAGGGCACGCCGTGCCGGATGAACACGTCCTCGAGGGCACGGGAGGAGTTGTTGGTGCGGTAGAACACCGCGACGTCGGCGAACCTGGCCTCACCGGCGTCGACGAGCCGGTCGATCTCCGCGGCCACGAACTGCGCCTCGTCGTGCTCGTTGTCGGCGACGTACCCGGTGATCGGTTCCCCCGCGCCGGAGTCCGTCCACAACCGCTTCTCCCGTCGTCCGGTGTTGCGCGCGATCACCGCGTTGGCCGCCGAGAGGATGTTCTGGGTGGAACGGTAGTTCTGCTCGAGCAGGATCGTGCGAGCGTCGGGATAGTCGCGTTCGAACTCCTCGATGTTGCGGATCGTCGCGCCGCGGAACGCGTAGATGGACTGGTCGGCATCGCCGACGACACACAGCTCCCCCGGCGCGACCGCATCGTCCGTCACGGTGTCGTCCGCACCGCCCACGAGCGTGCGCACGAGCACGTACTGCGCGTGGTTGGTGTCCTGGTATTCGTCGACGAGAACGTGGCGGAACCGTCGGCGGTAGTACTCCGCCACCTGCGGATGCGCCTGCAACAGTGCCACCGTCTCGCCGATCAGGTCGTCGAAGTCGAAGGCGTTGGCCGCGCGCAGCCGCTGCTGGTAGTGCGCGTAGACCCGCGCGACGATCCGCGGCAGTTCCGCCGCCTCGCGGTCCGCGTCGGCCGCGGCCTCCTCGGGGCCGATCAGCTCGTTCTTGAGATTGGAGATGTGCGTCGCCAGCAGCCGCGCGGAATACCGCTTGACGTCGAGGTCGAGATCCTTGGCGATCATGGTGAGCAGCCGCCGGGAGTCGTCCGCGTCGTAGATGGTGAAGTTCGAGTTCATCCCCGACAGCAGCGCCGACTGCGCCCGCAGGATCCGCACGCAGCTCGAATGGAACGTCGACACCCACATGCTGTTCGCGCGCGGACCGACGAGGTGGGCGACGCGCTCGCGCATCTCGGCGGCGGCCTTGTTGGTGAACGTGATCGCCAGGATCTGGCCCGGCGCCACCCCACGCTCACCCAGCAGGTACGCGATGCGCCGGGTCAGCACCGCCGTCTTGCCGGAACCGGCCCCCGCGACGATGAGCAGCGGAGACCCCGTGTGGGTCACGGCCTCCCGTTGCTGGGGATTGAGTCCCTCGAGCAGCGCGTCGGGGGTCATCGCCCGCACCCCCGAATTCGACGCGGGGACGGGACGGCCGGAGGCAACGGGTGTGTTCATCGTGGTACCAAACTACCGGCGATCGCCGACAGCCGTGCCGGCCGGGCCGGGGCGATTCGGCAGGTATGCCTTACTTGGCCGGTTCGGGGACGGGTGGCAAACTGAACGTCATGTCATGCGCTCCACGTCGCCACTATCGGCGACACTTCCATCGGTGTGAGAGCCGATGACCGAGGCCTGACCACACCCGAGGCTTCGGCTGCTGCGCCACCGAAGTCCCGAGCCGACGGCCGGACCGGTAACGCCCGCAGTATCCGAAGCGATCCCAGAGCTGACGCGAGGAGACGACATGAGCACCAACACCGAGGCCGCCGGTTCCGGAGCCAGCGCATCCGACGCTGCCCTGCCCACCACCGAGGCGGAGATCGACGAGCTCCGCAAAGAGATCGACCGGCTCGACTCCGAGATCCTGGCGGCGGTCAAACGCCGCACCGAGGTCTCGCGCATCATCGGCCAGACCCGCATGGCCTCCGGCGGTACCCGCCTGGTGCACAGCCGCGAGATGAAGGTTCTCGAGCGCTTCAGCGAGCTGGGCCAGGAGGGTCACACCCTGGCCATGTTGCTGCTGCGGCTCGGCCGCGGCCGTCTCGGTCACTGAGGCCACGGCCGTCTCGGTCACCGAGGCCACGGCCGTCCGGGTCACCGAGGCCACGGCCGTCCGGGTCACCGAGGCCACGGCCGTCCGGGTCACCGAGGCCACGGCCGTCCGGGTCACCGAGGCCACGGCCGTCCGGGTCACCGAGGCCACGGCCGATTCGGTCACCGAGGCCACGGCCGATTCGGTCACCGAGTCCCGCCGGTACGCCCCCGAGCCCGTCGGTCCCGACGCTCGGGGGCGTCACCGTCGCGCAGGTCACTGCAGCGCGATGTACTTCGTCTCGAGGTACTCCTCGATGCCTTCACTGCCGCCCTCGCGGCCCAGCCCGGAGGCCTTGACACCGCCGAACGGCGCCGCCACGTCGGAGATCACGCCCCGGTTGACGCCCACCATGCCGGACTCGACGGCCTCGGCCACCCGCAGCGCCCGGTCCAGGCTCTGCGTGTAGATGTACGCGGCCAGTCCGTATTCGGTGGCGTTGGCCGCATCGATCGCCTCCTGCTCGGTGTCGAACCCGGCCACGGCGGCGACGGGGCCGAACACCTCCTCCCGCAGGATCCGGGCCTCGGCCGTCACCCCGTCGAGCACGGTCGCCGGGTAGTACCACCCCGGGCCGTCGGGGACGGATCCGCCGAGCCGGAGGCTCGCCCCGGCCCCCACCGCGTCCTGCACCAGCGCGCCGACGGTCTCCCGCTGGCCGGCGTTGATCAACGGCCCGAGTGTGGTGCCGGGGTCGGTGCCGCGCCCGAGCCGGTACTGCGCCATCCGCTCGGTCAGCTTCTTCACGAACTCCTCTCGCACCGAGTTGGCGACGTGGAAGCGGTTCGCGGCCGTGCACGCCTCGCCGCCGTTGCGTAGCTTCGCGGCCAGCGCGCCCTCGACCGCGGCGTCGAGGTCGGCGTCGTCGAACACCAGGAACGGCGCGTTGCCGCCCAGCTCCATCGACGTGCGCAGCATCGCCTTCCCGGCCCGCTCGGACAGGGCCCGGCCGACCCCGGTGGAACCGGTGAAGGTCAGCTTGCGCAGGCGGGGATCGTCGATCAGCGGACCGGTGACCGCCCCGGCGCGCGACGTCGGCAGCACGGACAGCACCCCCTTCGGCAGGCCGGCCTCGGCGAACAGCTGGGCGAGCAGCAGCATCGTCAGCGGGGTCTCCGACGCGGGCTTCATCAGGATCGTGCAGCCCGCAGCGAGGGCGGGACCGATCTTGCGGGTGCCCATCGCGAGCGGGAAGTTCCACGGCGTGATCGCCAGGCACGGTCCCACCGGCTGCTTCGTCACCAGGATCCGTCCGTTGCCCGCGGGCGCGTGGGTGTAGCGGCCCGCGATCCGCACCGCCTCCTCGGCGAACCAGCGGAAGAACTCGGCACCGTACTTGGCCTCGGCCCGGCTCTCCGGCAGGGCCTTGCCCATCTCCAGGGTCATCAGGAGCGCGAAGTCCTCGGCACGTTCGGTGATCCGCGCGAACACCGAACGCAACAGTTCGCCACGTTCGCGCGGCGGGGTCGCGGCCCACTCGTGCTGGACGGCCACCGCGGCGTCGAGGGCGCGGACGGCGTCCGCCGGACTCGCGTCGGCGACGTCGGTGAGCGTGTCGCCGGTGGCGGGATCGTGGACGGGGAAGGTGGCGCCGTTCTCTGCGGCCACCCACTCCCCGCCGAGGAACAGTTCTGTCGGTACGGTCCGGATCAGTTCTTCGGTGTCCATGACCCACATCATGCGCTCCACGACCCGAGCGGATTCCGAACCCGCCGGTAACTGCGGCCCCGCACTAGGCTCTGAATTCATGAGCGACGTGACTCGAACCGCACCGTGGCAGCAGCTGTCCCAGCACCGTTCGGAGCTCGAGGCGGTGGATCTGCGGGGGTTGTTCGCGGCGGATCCGGGGCGGGCGCAGCGGTTCTCGCTGACCGTCGGGGAGTGGTACATCGACTACAGCAAGCATCGGATCACCGACACCACGGTGGGGTTGCTGCTCGAGCTGGCCCGGGCGTGTGGGCTCGAGGCCCGCCGCGATGCGATGTTCGCCGGGGACCGGATCAACACCACCGAGGACCGGGCGGTGCTGCACACCGCGCTGCGGCTGCCGCGGTCGGCGACGCTGACCGTGGACGGCACCGACGTGGTCGCCGAGGTGCACACGGTGCTCGACGCGATGGCCGGCTTCGCCGAGAAGGTCCGCTCGGGCACCTGGCGCGGCGCCACCGGCGAGCCGATCGCCACGGTGGTGAACATCGGGATCGGCGGCTCGGATCTGGGCCCGGCGATGGTGGCGCGGGCGTTGCGGCACTACGCCGACGGCCCGGCGGTGCGGTTCGTCGCCAACATCGACCCGGCGGATCTGACCGCGCAGCTGACCGGCCTGGACCCGGCCACCACGCTGTTCGTGGTGGCGTCGAAGACGTTCACCACCGTCGAAACCCTCACCAACGCCACCGCCGCGCGGCGCTGGCTGGTCGCCGCGCTCGGCGAGGACGCCGTCGCGGCGCATTTCGTGGCGGTGTCCACCAACGCGAGCAAGGTCGCCGAGTTCGGCATCGACCCGGCGAACATGTTCGGGTTCTGGGACTGGGTGGGCGGGCGGTACTCGGTGGGCTCGGCGATCGGGCTGGCGGTGATGTGCGCGATCGGGCCGGTGCGCTTCGCCGAGTTCCTCGCCGGGATGCACACCGTGGACGAGCACTTCGCCACCGCCCCGCTGGAGGCGAACGCGCCGGTGCTGCTCGGGCTGCTGGGGGTGTGGTACGCGTCGGTGCTGGGGGCGCAGTCGCGGGCGGTGCTGCCCTACAGTCAGGACCTGGCCCGGCTGCCGGCGTATCTGCAGCAGCTGACCATGGAGTCGAACGGCAAGAGCGTGCGGCGGGACGGGACGGCGGTGGACCACGAGACCGGGGAGATCTTCTGGGGCGAGCCGGGCACCAACGGGCAGCACGCGTTCTACCAGTTGCTGCACCAGGGCACCCGGCTTATCCCGGCCGATTTCGTCGGGTTCGCCGCCGCGTGCGAGGACCTGCCCACCCGGGACGGGACCGGCAGCATGCACCAGATCCTGCTGGCGAACATGCTCGCCCAGGCCAAGGTGCTCGCGTTCGGGCGCACCGCGGCCGAGGTCGCCGCCGACGGCACCGACCCGGGGTTGGTGGCGCACAAGGTGATGCCCGGCAACCGGCCCTCGACCACCCTGCTCGCCCCGGCGTTGACCCCGGCGACGCTGGGGCAGTTGATCGCGTTGTACGAGCATCAGACCTTCGTCCAGGGCGTGATCTGGGGCATCGACTCGTTCGACCAGTGGGGCGTCGAACTCGGCAAGACCCAGGCCCTGGCCCTGGCACCGGCCCTGACCGGCGCGGCGGACCCCGACACCGGCGACACCTCCACCGACACCCTCGTCCGCACCATCCGGCGGTGGCGTCAGAAGTAGAGCAGGCACCCGTCACGGCGGGCTTGCACCGGTTTCCGACTGCGGAAACGGGGGCAAGCTCACCGATTCGGGCGCAAGCTCCGCCGCTCAGGCGGCGTGCGGGCGGGACCAGCGGCGCGTCGTGTGCACCCGGCCGCCGCTGTCCACGAGCCGGGCGGCGAGATCGTACTGCTCGAGCCACCGCACCGCCGGCGCCCCGCGGCGCAGCGCCGCCGCGGCCGCGGCGTCGGCCCACAGCGCGTCCCCGGCGATGACGGTCACCTGCGCCCACCGCCCGGCGACGTCGTTTCCGCCGTTCTCTTCCACCTCGTCGGGTTCGGCGGCGCGCACGCGCGTCGCCATCGCGCTGCCCGCCGGAAGTTCGACCGTGCCGGCTCCGGGGATGGCCACCTGCCAGCCCCCGGCGGGGCTGTGACCGGCGGTGGCCGTCACGTCGCCCATGCGCACCAGGACACCGCATTCGAGACTGCGTGCGACGGTCGCGGCGGCCCGATCGGCCGTGTCGGCCCTGGCCGTTTCGGTGATGTCGAGGTTGACGCCGAACGGGGCCAGCACGGTCTCGCCGTCGAGGTGGATGTCGCTGTAGTCCGGAAGCGGATGGATGGGCGGGGTGGCCTCCTCGTCGATTCCCGCGTCGTCGGCCGACAGGGGGCTCACCGCCCCGTCGGTCATCCGGGCGACCCAGAGCGCCGAGCGCAGCAGCGCCGACAGCCGCGGACTGACCTGCACGGGAATGCCCTGGGCGAGATTGACCTCGTGGATCTCCGCGTCACCGCGCAGGGGGTTGCAGGCCGCCTCGGATTCTGCGATCGCGGCGCGCACCAGCGTTTCGGCCTCCACCAGTGCGGCGCACTCGGTGACGGCCACCTCGACCGGGACCCCCCACTCCCGCCATTCGCTGCTGCTGATCATGAGGGGCTCCGGCCTCGCTCGACGATCGTTGTCGTTACCCCAGTATGCCCCTGCGGATCGTCGCCGGTCGGATGCGCGCGAGAATCGCCACTGTTCAGATGCGCGCGAGAATCGCCGCGGTGTCCACGCCGGTCGGCATGGTCCCCAGGGCGATGCCCCAGTCGTCGCCCAGCCGCGTGGCGCAGAAGGCGTCCGCGACTGCGGGATGCCCGTGGCGCACAAGCTGTGCCCCCTGCAGCACCAGCGCCATCAGCTCCACGATCCGGCGGGCCCGGTATTCGACGTTCTCGAGGTCGGCGAGTTCCTTGCCGACCCGGGCCACGGCGTCGTCGAGCCGGGGGTCGGCGCCCTCGGCGAGGCGCAGCTCGGCGAAGAACGCGTCCACGGTCTCGGGCTGCTTGACCATCGCCCGCAACGCGTCGAGGGCGGCGACGTTGCCGGAGCCCTCCCAGATCGACATGAGCGGTGCCTCGCGGTACAGCCGCGGCATCCCGGATTCCTCGGCGTAGCCGTTGCCGCCGAGGCATTCGAGAGCCTCCGCGGCATGCGCGGGGGCGCGCTTGCACACCCAGTACTTGGTGACCGCGAGGGCGATGCGGCGCAGCGCCGCCTCCTGCGGATCGGTCGACGCGCGGTCCGTCGCGCCGGCGAGCCGCATCATCATGGTCGTCGCGGCCTCCGACTCGACGATCAGGTCGGCGAGCACGTTCCGCATGAGCGGCTGGTCGACGAGCAGGGCGCCGAACGCCTTCCGGTGCCGGGCATGATGCACCGCGCGCAATGTCGCCGCGCGCATCCCGGTCGCCGAGCCGATGACGCAGTCGAGGCGCGTCATGTTCACCATCTCGATGATGGTGTTGACGCCGCGGCCCTCCGCACCGACGAGCCAGCCGGTTGCGCCCTCGTATTCGATCTCGGAGGAGGCGTTGGACTTGTTCCCGAGCTTGTCCTTGAGCCGCTGGATGTGGATGCGGTTGCGGCTGCCGTCGGGAAGCACCCGCGGCAGCAGGAAGCACGAGACGCCGCTCCCGGTCTGCGCCAGGGTGAGGAACAGGTCCGACATCGGGGCGGAGGTGAACCACTTGTGCCCGACGATGCGATAGCTGCCGTCCGCCTGGGGGGTCGCCGTCGTCGTGTTGGCCCGCACGTCCGATCCGCCCTGCTTCTCGGTCATGGACATGCCGGCGATCAGGCCGCGCTTGGTGGACGGTTCGCGTAGCCCGAAGTCGTAGTGCGGGGCGGCGAGCAGCGGCTCGTACGTCGCGGCGAGTTCCGGGTTGTGCCGCAGCGCCGGGATCACGGCGTACGTCATGGAGATCGGGCACATGTGTCCCGCCTCCGCCTGGCCCCACACGTAGAACTTGGCGGCCCGGGCGACGTGCGCACCGGCCCGGGGGTCGCGCCACGGCGCCGCGTGCATGCCGTGCTCGACGGCCACCGTCATGAGGTCGTGCCAGTGCGGATGGAACTCGACCTCGTCGATGCGGTGCCCGTAGCGGTCGTGGGTGCGCAGCACGGGCGGGTACTCGTTGACGAGCCTGCCCCAGTCCTGCGCGCGCACACCGCCGGCGAGCGCGCCGATCTCCCGGACCTCGTCCTCGGCCCAGGCCGCGCCCTCGCGGCGCAGGCCCTCGAGCAGCGCCGGGTCCGCCGCCGCCTGGTAGGGCACCAGATCCGGGACCTGGTTGAACACCTCGTGAGTGGCGGGAAAGTTCACCGGGTGGGGGGCGGGCGAATTCACTGTCGGGCTCCTATTGCGCGTAGGGCGAATGCGACGAGTTCGGGAACGGTGTCGGCGGCGGCCGCACCGGACTGCAGCGGACCGGTGAGGACCTCGCCGACGGCGCCGACGAGGGCGGCGGCGGCGAGGGCCGCGTTCCGGGGGGCGAGATCGCCCGAGTCGATGCCCCGGCGGACGGCCCCTTCGAACGCGGCCGCGAAGGCGCGGCGCAGCACCAGGCGCTCGGCGTCGACGGCCGCGTCGACGGGTTCGGCGAGCAGGGCGTAGGCCAGGGTGGGGTTGCGCATGGCGCGACGGGCGAAGGTCTCGACGACGGCGGCGACCTGCGCGGCGGCGCCGTCCGGCCGTGCCGTCTCGGCGGCGGCGACCACGGCGTCGACCTCCCGCCCGCACAGGCTGCGGAAGATGCGCACCATCAGCTCGGACTTGTCCACGTAGTGCCGGTAGACGCTGCCGGTGGCGACGCCGGCCCGCTCGGCGACGGCCGCGATGGACAGGCCCTGGTAGCCCCGTTCGGACAGCAGGCTCACCGCGGCGTCGGCGATCGCGTCGCGTTGCGCGTCGAGCCGTTGCTGCACGGCGGGGGTCCGGCGGTAGGCCACGAAAGAATTGAACCTCGATTCATAGCTTGGGTCAAGGATCGCGGCTACCGTCGGGGAGGTGAACCGGCTCAGCGTGGTGGACGAGATCTTCCTGCACAGACACCGTGGCCTCGGCATGCCCGTCGCCCTGCAGGGACTGTGGCGCACCGGCGACACCGTCGGCGCCCCCCTGCTGATCTCGCTGCACGACGCGCTCGGCCGCAGCCCCCTCGGCCGGCGCGTCGTGCGCCCGCACGTCCCCGGCGCGCGCCCCCGGCTCGAACCGGGTCACCACAGCTACCCGCTGCGCTACCCGCCCGAGCCGATCCCCGCCGCCGACGTCCTCGCCTGGGCGGACCAGCAGGCGGAGGTGGACGTCAACCCCGAACTCGGACCGGGATGGGCGCTGACCGCCACCCGGGTCGAGGGCGGCGGGACCGTCGTCTCGCTGGTGTGCTCGCACGTGCTCGCCGACGCGCGCGGCCTGATCGACGCCGTCGCCGACGCGCTGGCCGAGCGGATCCGCCCGTCCGACCCGGCGCGCGTCTCCGACGTGCGCGACGCCGCGCGCCTGGTCCGGCGCGTCGCCCGGGGCATGCGCCGGGCCCGCTGGTCCCCCGCCACCGAGAAGCCTCCGCGGCCCCGCCCGATCCGCTCCCCGGCGCGCACGGCACTGCTCGACGTCGATGCGACCGCGTGGGACACCGCGGCGAACGCGGCCGGCGGCACCCCCAACTCCCTCTTCCTCGCGCTCGCCGCGGGCATCGCCCACCGCGCCGGGCTCGACTGGCCGCTGCGGATCGCGGTGCCCGTCGACGGCCGCACCGCCGCCCCCGGCCTCCCCGACGACGGCGCCGGCAACGGAGTGACGATGACCGAGGTGGTGGTCGACGCGTCCGACACCCCGGCCTCGATCCGCCACCGCGCCCGTGCGGCGTACACCCGCCGCCGGGAGGGGGCGCCGCACGGCCTGCCGGACGAGGTGCTGCAACTGCTGCCCGACCGGCTCGCCGCGCGCCTCGCCGCGGGGGCCGGCGAGCGGGACCTGCTGTGCTCCAACATCGGGCCGCTGCCCCCGGTGCTCGACGGATTCGGCCCGCACCGCACCACCGGCGTCGCCACCCGCGCCGTCCACCCGGGCCTCGCGACCGCCCGGGCCTCGACGTCCACCCGGCTCGCCGCGTACCTGTGCCGGCAGGGCGACCGCTACACCCTCGCCCTCGTCGCGCTCGACGACGAGCACTTCCCCACCCGGGCCGCCCTGCGCGCGGACACCGACGCCGAGCTCGCCGCCCACGGGCTGCACGGCCGGCACTGGTAACCGCGGCACCTATGACTCGGCGTCACGTACAGTTCGAGCATGGCGGCTGAGACCCTTGTCACTGTTCCCGACGGCGCCCTGCGCGGCACCCGCATCGGCGACCTCCTCGCCTGGCGCGGCGTCCCCTACGCGGCACCCCCGGTGGGACCGCTGCGGCTGCGCGCCCCGCAGCCGGTGCAACCGTGGACCGGTGAACGCGATGCCACCCGCTTCGGCGCCGCGGCGAGCCAGCATCCGCGCGGCCTGACGATCGGTTTCCGGAAGCAGCAGCCCGCGAGCGAGGACTGCCTGACGCTCAATGTGCTGGCGCCCGCGGCGCCCGCCGCGACGCCGCGGCCGGTGCTGGTGTTCATCCACGGCGGCGCCTACACGCTGGGCACCACGGCGATGCCGCTCTACGGCGGGGAATCGCTGGTGCGCCGCGGTGACGTCATCTACGTGTCGATCAACTACCGGCTCGGCAGCCTCGGCTATCTCGACTTCACCCAGTTCTCCACGGCGGAAAGGCCTTTCGACTCGAACCTGGGGCTGCGCGACCAGGTCGCCGCGCTGGCATGGGTGCGCCGCAACATCGCCGCCTTCGGCGGGGACCCCGACAACATCACGATCTTCGGCGAATCCGCCGGCGGCAACGCCGTCACCACCCTGCTCGCCACACCCGCCGCCGCGGGACTGTTCGCCCGCGCCGTCGCCCAGAGCTCGGCACCGAACCTCGTCGTCGACGCCGACCACGCGGCCGAGTGGGCGCGACGTTTCGTCGAACTGCTCGGCGCAGAACGAGATTCCGCGGTCGCGGCGCTCGAGTCCGCGACCCCGGCGGAGCTCGGCCGCGCCGCCCAGCGGCTCAGCGGGCGCATCCTGCACCAGACGCCCGGCCTGCACGCGTTCGGTCCCGTCATCGACGGCGACTACCTACCCACCGCCCCGATCGAAGCCTACGAAACCGGTGCCGCACATCGGGTTCCGCTGATCATCGGCACCAACGCGCGGGAGGGCACGCTGTTCCCGCGGGTCCTCGACGCGCTGCCCACCAATCAGCTCCGCATCGAGCAGATGTTCGGGCTCACCGATCCCACGGCCCAGGAGCGTGTCGTCGCGGCCTATCCCGGCTACCCGGAGGCCCGCGCGGCCGTCGATCTCGGCGGCGATCTCACGTTCTGGCATCCCTCGATCGAGATCGCCCAGGCCCACGCCCGCCACGCCCCCACCTACAGCTACCGGTTCGACTACGCGCCGCCGCTGCTGCGCTGGACCGGCTTCCACGCCACCCACGCGTTCGAGCTGCTCGCCGTGTTCGGCCAGGCCGACACCGCGCTCGGCCGGGTGGTCACGGTCGCCGGGGGCCGGCGCGCGCTGCGCACGGTGAGCGACACGGTGCAGCGTCAGTGGCTGCACTTCGCGCAGGAGGGCGAGCCGCTGCCGTCGTGGCCGCGCTACGACGAGCGTGACCGCGCCACCGTCATCTTCGACGACCCGACGCGCGTGGAGTACGACCCGTGGCGGGAGCGGCGGCTGGCCTGGGCCGGGTACCGCGGCTACCGCGGTCTCGCGCTGCCGCAGGCGGGAGCGGTCACTTGACCACGGTCAGCAGGAACACGACGTCCTCGAGCGCGGTGACGCTGTGCCGGACGGTGGGCAGCACCAGGTAGTCGCCGGTTGAGCCCTTCCAGGAGTCGTCGCCGGCGATCAGGGACAGCCGCCCGCCGAGCACCTGCAGCGACCCCTCGCCGGGGCCGTCGTGCTCGGCGAGTTCGTGGCCGGCCAGCAGTGCCACCATCGTCTGCCGCAGATGCTTGGCGTGCCCGCCCAAGATCGTCTGCGAGCTGCGGCCGCTGCTCGATGCCGCCGCCAGCTTCAGTTGCTGTCGCGCCAGAGCCGTGAGGGAAAGCTTGTCCATGGCAGCCCTTCCTGGTCGGGGTACGCCCTCGCAGTATGGCCCACCGGGCGCGCCACCGGTCAGGTTCGCGCGTACCGGACGAAGCGGAACCCGATTCCGTCGCCGGATTCCTGCCGCGCGCCGACGTCCACGGCCGTCCACCCGGGACCGATCCGCGGGGCGAAGGCGTCCGCGCCGACCTCGAGGTCCACCTCCGTGACGAGCAGCCGCGTCGCGTGCGGCATGGCCTGCGCGTAGATCTGGCCGCCGCCGATGACGCAGACGTCACCGCCGCCGGCGAGCGCCAGGGCCTCCGGCACGCCGTGGGCCACCTCGGCGCCCGCGTCCGACCAGGCCGGGTCGCGGGTGACGACGATGTTGCGCCGGCCGGGCAGCGGCCGGAACCGCGGCGGCAGCGACTCCCACGTCAACCGGCCCATGATCACCGGTTTACCCGTCGTCGCGGCCCGGAAGTGCGCCATGTCCTCGGGGATGCGCCACGGGATCGCGCCGTTACGGCCGATGCCGCCGTCGCGGTCCTGCGCCCAGATCAGGACGATGTCGCCCGTCTCCGTCATACCGCGACCGGCGCCTTGATCGGCGGGTGGTGCCGGTACCCGGTGATCTGCACGTCCTCGTACTCGTAGTCGAAGATCGACCCGCGCCGGTTCAGCTCCAGGGTGGGATACGGGTAGGGCGCGCGGGAGAGCTGCTCGGTGACCTGCTCGACGTGGTTGTCGTAGATGTGGCAGTCCCCGCCCGTCCACACGAACTCGCCCGGCTCGAGGTCGGTCTGCTGGGCCACCATGTGGGTCAGCAGCGCATAGCTGGCGATGTTGAACGGCACGCCGAGGAACAGGTCGGCGCTGCGCTGGTACAGCTGGCAGCTGAGCTTGCCGTCGGCGACGTGGAACTGGAAGAACGCGTGGCACGGCGCGAGCGCCATCCGGTCGATCTCGCCGACGTTCCACGCGGAGACCACGATGCGCCGCGAGTCGGGGTCGGTTCGGATCGTGTCGATCGCCTTGGTGATCTGATCGATGTGCCCGCCGTCGGGGGCGGGCCAGGAGCGCCACTGCACCCCGTAGACGGGACCGAGCTCGCCGTCGGCGTCGGCCCACTCGTCCCAGATCGTGACGCCGTGCTCCTGCAGCCACTTGACGTTCGAGTCGCCGCGCAGGAACCACAGCAGCTCGTACACGATGGACTTCAGGTGCACCTTCTTGGTGGTGATCAGCGGAAAGCCCTGCGAGAGGTCGAAGCGCATCTGGTGCCCGAACAGGCTGCGCGTCCCGGTGCCCGTGCGGTCGGCCTTGGGCGTGCCGGTGTCGAGCACCAGGCGGAGGAGGTCTTCGTACGGGGTCGGCACGGCAGTCACCACGACAGGCTATCGCCCGTGCGTGGTTGTGGTCGTTGGGGCAGCCCGAAGCACGCACGGGCGATAGCCTGACTCCATGCCCGAGCTGCCCGAGGTGGAGGCCCTGGCGGTGTTCCTGCGCGAGCACGCCGTCGGTGCCGTCGTCGGCCGGATCGACGTGGCGGCGCTCAGCGTCCTGCAGACCGCCGACCCGCCGATCACCGTGCTGCAGGGCCGCGACGTCACCGGCGTGTCCCGCTTCGGAAAGTTCCTGGCCGTCGACTGCGCCGGTCTGTGGCTCGTCACGCACCTGTCGCGGGCGGGGTGGCTGCGCTGGCAGGACAACCCGTCGCCGGCACCGCCGAAGCTGTGCCGGGGGCCGCTCGCGCTGCGGGTACACCTGTTCACCCCCGACGCCGCCACCCCCGCCTTCGACCTCACCGAGGCCGGCACCCGCAAGCGCCTCGCCGTGTGGATCGCCGACCGTCCGCAGCAGGTGCCCGGCATCGCCCGGCTCGGTCCCGACGCCCTGGCCGTCACCGCCGACGAGCTGGCCGCGCGGCTGGCGGGCAGCACCGCACGCCTGAAGACCGCCCTCACCGACCAGCAGGTGCTCGCCGGGATCGGCAACGCCTACTCCGACGAGATCCTGCACGTCGCCCGGCTGTCGCCGTTCGCGCCGGCGGGCCGGCTCACCGACGAGCAGCGGCAGGCGCTGTACGACGCGCTGCGCACGGTGCTCCTCGACGCCGTGAGCCGTTCCGTGGGCCAGGATGCCGCGCGGCTCAAGGGTGAGAAGCGGTCCGGGATGCGGGTACACGCCCGCACGGGCCTGCCGTGCCCGGAGTGCGGCGACACCGTCCGCGAGGTCGCCTACGCCGAACGTTCCTTCCAGTACTGCCCCGCGTGCCAGACCGGCGGGAAGATCCTCGCGGACCGGCGGCTGTCGCGGCTGGTCAAGTGAGTGGTGTCGTTCGGGACCCGCGCAGATCCGGAAGGACACCACGGCGGTAGCGTGCGGCTGTGACGGTTCTCGACGGTCTCCGCGGGGGTGCCCGCACGCTCGACCCCGGCTACTTCGCGCTCGTGATGGCGACCGGCATCGTGTCGATCGGCATGCACCTGCAGGGCCTGGTCACGGTGTCGGCCGCGTTACTGCTGGTGTCCGTCGCCGCCTACGCCGTCCTGCTGGTGTTGACCGGGTGGCGGCTCGTGCGGTTCCGCGGCGAGGTCCGCGCCGACCTCACCGACGCGAGCCGCGCGTTCGGGTTCTTCACGTTCGTCGCGGGTAGCAACGTGCTGGGGATCCGCCTGACCATGGACGGGTGGCATTCGACGGCGGCGGTCCTGCTCGTCGGCGCGGGCGCGACGTGGCTCGTGCTCGGCTACGTGATTCCCTGGACGGCGGTGCTCGGCACCCGCAGACGCCCGGTGATCGCCAAGGCCAACGGCAGCTGGTTCGTGTGGGTGGTCGCGGCCCAGTCGGTCGCGCTCGCCGCAGCCACCCTCGAGCCGATCTACGACGACCTGCGGCGTCCGCTGTCGCTGGTGGCCGTGTTCGCGTGGTCGGTCGGCCTGTTCCTCTACGCCGCGGCGGGCGTGTTCGTCGCGGCCCGGATGATGCAGTATCCGCTCCGGCCGGTGGACCTCACGCCGTCGTACTGGGTGTCGATGGGCGCCGCGGCGATCACCGTGGTGGCCGGCTCACGCATCGTGGCGATGGAGTCGGCCCCGATGGTCGACGCCACCCGTGGACTCGTCGCCGGGCTGGTGGTGGTGTTCTGGGCGTTCGCGACGTGGCTGCTGCCCGCCCTCGTCGCCGCCGGGTGGTGGCGGCACCGCACCCACCGCATCCGGCTGCGCTACGAGCCGGGCCTGTGGTCGGTGGTCTTCCCGCTCGGGATGTACGGCGTCGCCGGGGTCTACCTCGCCGAGGCCGACGAGTTGCCGTGGGTCGGGGTGGTCGGCAGGACGGAACTGTGGGCGGCCGTGACGGTGTGGGCGGCGGTGTTCGCGGCGATGCTCGTGCACCTGTGGCGCACGGTGCTGCGTCCGCGTCCGGCTACCGTGGGCCGGTGACGACCGAGGACCTCGACGACGATTCCGTGCACGGCGTGCTGCACCACCCGGCCGGTGTCCCGTGCGGCGCGGTGGCGCTGACCCACGGGGCCGGCGGCAACTGCGACGCGCCGATCCTGCGGCAGGTGTGCAGCGCGTTCGCCGACGCCGGGTTCCTCGCGTTGCGGTTCGACCTGCCGTTCCGGCGCCGGCGGCCGAAGGGGCCGCCGCAGCCGTCGCGGGCGGCGGAGGACCGGGCCGGGATCGCGGCGGCGGCCGAATCGATGCGGGCCCGCGCGAGCGGCCCGCTGGTACTAGGCGGGGTCTCCTACGGCGGCCGGCAGACATCGATGCTCGCGGCCGAGCGCCCCGACGTCGCGGACGCGCTCGTCCCGCTGTCCTACCCGCTGCACCCGCCGGGCAAGCCCGGGAAGGCCCGCACCGAGCACCTGCCGTCCCTGACGGTGCCGACGGTCTTCGCGCACGGCGACCGGGACCCGTTCGGCACCCTGGACGAACTGCGCGCCGCGCTGACCTTGATTCCGGCGCCCGTCGTGCTGGTCCCGGTGACCGGCGCGGCGCACGACCTCGGCAAGGCGAAGACCGATCCGGCACTGCCGATCGTGCACGCCGTGTCCGGACTGCTCTCGGACACGGCGTCCCGGCCGTGACACCCGGGGCCGCGGGTGTCACGCGTCGGTGGCGTGGGCCCGGCCGGAGGGCGGTGACCGCTGCCCTCGGGCCGGGCCTGGCCTCGTGTAGATCCTCGACGGCGGCGGCCGGGGCGGTCTGTCGCATCCTCCACGAGCCGACCCGCCGTTGTGGCCGGTGTCAGGCCGCCAGTTCGCCCCTCCAACCTCCGACGGGACGCGGAAGCCGGGGCTAGAGTCGATCAAGTCGGACGTGGGAGCAGGGGAGGTGGGCGGTGCCTACGTCTCGGTTGCGGACCAACGCGAGGACCCTGCCGATCATCCTGGCCCTGTCCCTCGCCTTCACGATCACGGTCGTCGACCCGCTGGTGCTGAGCCTGAATCTGCCGCAGGTGAGCCGGGCCCTCGACGTGCCACCGCAGGTCGTCGGATTGCTGGGCGGTATGGCGACGCTGGTGATGGCCGCAGCCGTCCTCGCCGCGGGCAACCTTGGCGACGCGTTCGGGCTTCGACGCTTGCTGAGGTCGGGACTGGTCGTCGTCACGGTCGCCAATCTGCTCTCCATGCTCTCGCCCAACTACGCTTTTCTGCTTGCGATGCGCGTCTTGGACGGATTGGGAATGACGGCGCTGCTCGGAGTGCCGCTGGCCCTGCTCAAGACGTCCGTGACGGACAAGCAGCGGCCGACGGCCATCGGCGTTTTCGTGGCCATCGAGATGGTTCTCTGCGGGGTACTCCCGGCGTTGACGGGCTGGGCGGTGGCGGCCGTCGGCTGGCGAGTTGTGTTCCTGGTCGCACCGCTGCTTGCCATGATCTCGCTTCTGCTGACGGCGAGGTACGTCCCGGAGACGCCCGTTCAGCATCGCGCTCGGCTGGACGTGGCCGGCGTCATCCTGGTCGGTATGGCCCTCCTGGCACTCGTCATCGGACTGGCAGCCGCGCAGAACGGCGTCTTCCGGCCCGAGACATGGCTGCCGCTGGCCGTGAGCGTGGTCGCCGCCGTGCTTTTCGTTCGCCACGAACACCGCACTCCCCAACCGGCACTGGACCTGGCTCTGTTCGGAAACCGGCCCTTCAGCGTGGCTCTGGCGGCGGCCTTTACGCTGAATTTTCTCATGGCAGGGCTCGGCATCGTCCTGGGGCAGTTCGGCAGTGTGGTGCTCGCGCTGTCACCGGAGACCATCGGCCTGTTGTTCCTCCCCGGCACACTGCTGATCGCCGGTTTCGTGGTCTTGTCCGGGAGCCTGGTGGGGAAGTTCTCGCCGAGACCGGTGATGGTCGTCGGCCTCCTGCTCATGGCAGCCGGCGGACTGCTGATGGCGGGCACGGTCAACCCGGCAATGGCGCTGTGGTTGCTCGTGGCGGCCGTATGGCTGTACAACCTGGGCTCGATGGTGACCTCCACATCGGTATCCGAGACGGTGCTCTCCCAGGCGCCGAGCGGGCAGTCCGGAACGGTGGCTTCCGTGCAGTTGGCCTTCGGGATGACCGGCTATGCGTTCGGGCCCACCGTGTACCTGCTGCTTCTCAACGTCTTCTTCCAGCGAGAATGGCTGGCCGACACCGAGGCACGCGGGCTGACGGCGACCCAGGGCGAGCAGGCCGTGGATGCCGCGCGTAGCGCGGTGGCGCAGAGCCCCGGGGGCGCCGGGTACGACCCGAACCTGCTTCGGCAGGTGGGCGGTCTCGATCTCGGAGCGGACTTGGCCGACGCGGTGCGACTCACCATGCTGACTGTCAGCGCCCTGCCGATCGCGGTGGCGGTGGCGGCCTTTGTGCTCATGTCCCGCCGCAAGAGGCCGATCAGGACGGTACGCAGGTGACCACCAGCACGTCCCTACGTGCCGGCTTGCCGCGGTCGATCGCTCGGATCGGCGAAACACCGTGCCGGGTGCAACGGTCGTCGCCCAGGAGGAAGGTGCCGGGTTCGCGCAGGGTCGTCGTCAGAAGGCGATCGCCCTCTGGGCCGAACACCGAACTTTCGCCGCCGACGGCATTGTCGACGCCGATCAACAGGGAACTGACCAGCGTGACACCGTCGCGGTGCACGCCCTCGGGCGTGGGCCGGCCCTCGTCATCCGCCGTTGCGACCACGCGGAACGGATGCACCCAGACCGTCCATTCGGGAGCTTCGTCGAGGACCGGCGCGATCCGGCCCACCAGCTTCACCGTGCGCTCGAACAGCGGATCTTCGAGGAACGCGGCTGTCAGCGGTTCGAAATGGCGGTCTCGTGCGAGGTAGAGAGCGTTGGAGTCGTCAGGCTGTACGAATTCACGGTGCGCCGTCGGCGCCAGCGCGCCGTCGGCCGCCCGGTACCGGAACCGGCCGTAGCGCCGCAGCCGGTGAACGCCCTGTTCTGCCGCGTACGGGTCGGGCGCAAGCTCCTCCCAATGCGCGGAGAACCGAACCCATGCATCGGCGTCGGCACCGATGGATCGCCACAGGTCTGCCGCCGACATCAAGAACGTGCCCACGGAGGCGAGTGCTCGCCGGGCGGCTTCGACCGGATCCGTGCCGGCCTCCGTACCTCCCGCGGCTTCTTCCCTCATCTGCTCAGAGGTAGCAAGGACGGTCCCGACGCGCAACCATCGCCGGTGCAGACGGATGAACGCAGCTGCCCACCGAAAAGGCGCCGAACGAAATCCATTGGGTCGAAGAGCGCGAACGCCACCGTCGGCACGGCGAGTTGCCCCGAAGCGGCCTCCGCCCGCCCGACGCGGCAGGCCCCGGTCAGGGAGTCTGCCGCGCCCGGCGTAACCGGTCGAGATCGTCCTGCACCCGTGCGCTCACGGCCACCGGATACGGCGCTCCCGCCTCGTCGAGGGAACGAAGCGCCTGCGGAAGAGCGTCGATCTGCTGCCGTGCACGCCGTCGCGCCGCGTCGAGTCCGGCGTCGTACTGCGACAGCCGCCGCCCGCCCCGCATCACGGGCACCAGCAGCGGCTCACCCGGGAGGTTCTCGTCGGGCCGGCCGATGATGTCGCCTGCGAAGACGCCGTCGTCGACCCGGCGGTACACCTGCTTGCGCCCGGGAGGGAGGACCTTGCCGCTCGACAGCTTCGTCCGCCCGACGCCGGCGTACTCGACGAGCTTGTACGCCATGTCGAGCGTGGGCGCGTCCTGGGCGACGGAGAGCTGGGTGCCCACCCCGAAGCCGTCGATGGGACAGCCGTCGGCCAGCAGTGCCGCCACGCTGTACTCGTCGAGGCCCGACGAGGCGAAGATCCGGACGTCGTGCAGACCCGCCGCGTCGAGCCGGGCGCGCGCCGCCTTCGACAGCGCCCCGAGATCCCCGGAATCCAGCCGGACCGCCCGCACGTCGAACCGGTCGCCCAGTCGCTCCGCCAGTTCGACGACCAGGTCGACGCCGCGGAGTGTGTCGTAGGTGTCGACGAGCAACGTCGTGCCGGGGTTGAGCCGGGCGAACGCCTCGAAGGCGTCGAACTCGTCGTCGAACGCCTGGACGAAGCTGTGGGCCATCGTGCCGAACGCGGGTATTCCGTATTCCTTGGCCGCGCGCAGGTTGGAGGTTCCCGCCGCACCCGCGAGGTAGCTGGTCCGGGCGACCTCGAGGGCGGCGTCGGTGCCGTGGGCCCGGCGCGCCCCGAAATCCACCACCAGCCGCCCGCGGGCGGCCTCGACCACCCGCGCGGCCTTGCTCGCGAGGACACACTGCAGGTGGATCCGGTTCAGAACGAAGGTCTCGACGAGCTGCGCCTCCAGGATCGGCGCGACGACCTGGACGATCGGCTCGTTCGGAAAGACGACGGTGCCCTCCGGCACGGCCCACACGTCGCCGGTGAAACGCACCCCGGCGAGCCGCTCGAGGAACTCGTCGGAGAACAGGCCGAGGCCGCGCAGGTACTGCAGGTCGTCCTCCTCGAACCGGAACGCCTCGAGGAAATCGAGCACGTCGGGCAGGCCGGCGGCCAGCACATAGGACCGCCCCGGCGGAAGCTTGCGGAAGAACGTCTCGAACACGGCCGTGTCCGACATTCCCAGAGCCAGATAGGCCTGCGCCATCGTGACCTCGTACAGGTCGGTGAACAGCGCGGCACCGCGCGGCGGAACTCCCATGGCAGCCGTCACCCGTCTCCGTCGAACCCGGCCCGTCCGGGCCCGTTCTCCATATGCGGATTCTCACACGCCGGCGACGGGCTGCGGCCGTGTTGCCCCCTTTTGCCGCGGTGCACGGACCGGCACGCAGGGCCGCGCGAGGAGTGCACCTATGCTGACGGGTGTGAGCGCTCCCGGTGACAACGGCACGATCGACGACACCGCCGACATCGACGGACTGCTCGCCGAGATCCGTGAACGGCTCACCGACACCGTTACCACCCCGGCGAGCATGCAGAGCCTGCTCGAGGCGGTGCTCGTCGTCGGGTCGGGCCTCGAACTCGACTCCATGCTGCAGCGCATCGTCTCCGCGGCCGTCGCGCTGCTCGGCGCCCGCTACGGTGCGCTCGGCGTGCGGGCGCCCGACGGCGGGCTGTCGGAGTTCGTGTACGTCGGCATCGACCCGGCCGAGCGCAGCCGCATGGGGCACCTGCCCGAGGGCCGGGGCCTGCTCGGCCTGCTCATCAACGACCCGCGGCCGGTGCGGATCGCGGACCTGTCGGAGCATCCCGCCTCGATCGGCTTCCCACCCGGCCACCCACCGATGAAGAGCTTCCTCGGCACGCCGATCATGGTGCGCGGCAGGGTTTTCGGGAGCATCTATCTCACCGAGAAGATCGACGGTCCCGCCTTCACCGAAGAGGACGAGGTGATCCTGAAGGTCCTCGCCACCTCCGCGGGCGTCGCGATCGACAACGCCCGCCTGTTCGAGGGGTCCCTCACCCGCGAACGCTGGCTCGAGGCGGTGGCCGCGATCAACTCACGGTTGCTGGTGGGCGGTTCCGTCGACGAGACCCTGGCGCTCCTGGTCGACCGGGTCCGGGACCTCGCCCACACCGTGGGCACCTACGTCCTGCTGGTCGACGGCACCGAGGGGACCGTCCGGGCCGCCGCCGCGCCCGGCCCGCCGGCGACGGGCTCGCGTCTCGACCTCACCGATTCTCCTGTGCTGCAGGCGATCCGCACCAGGCGCACACTGATCACCGACAACCTCGAGGGGCTTCCGGCAGCCGGCGCGGGCCGCGCCGCGATCCTGCCGCTGTCCGCCACGTCGGGGGTCACCGGCGTACTGATCGCCACCCGGTCGGCCCGTTCCGATGCGTGGGACGACGCGGAGGTGACGCGCCTTAAGTCCATGGCCGACCTGGTCACGGTGGCACTCGAATTCGCGGCGCAACAACGCAAGAAGCGGCTGCTCGACGTGCTCGCCGACCGGGACCGGATCGCACAGGATCTGCACGACAACGTGATCCAGCGCCTCTTCGCCACCGGGATGAGCCTGCAGAGCACCCTGGTGCCCGGCACCGATCCGGACCGGGTCGCGGACATCGTCCAGCACGCCGTCGAGCAGCTCGACCGTACGGTCCGCGAGATCCGCACCACCATCTTCGATCTGCACACCACCGGCGCCGCGGCGTCGACCAGCCTGCGGCGGCGGCTGCTGGATGTGGTCGGCGACCTGACCACTCAGTCCCCCGTGGCGCCGAACGTCCAATTCGCCGGCGCCATCGACACTCTCGTACCCGCACGCATCCATCCGCATGCCGAGGCGGTGCTGCGGGAGGGACTGAGCAACGCGCTGCGCCACTCGCAGTCGGAGAAGATCTCCGTATCCGTCACCGCGGGCGACGAGTTCACGATCGAGATCGTCGACGACGGCATCGGACTGCCGGACACCCCGCGCCGCAGCGGCCTCGCGAACCTCGAGCGGCGCGCCCAGCAGTGCGGCGGACGCTGCAGCACCGGACCCGGCGAGAGGGGCGGGACGCGCGTGCTGTGGCAGGTCCCCCTGTGACCCGGGGTCCCCGTCAGACCTCGCGCTGCTTGCGCAGCTCGGTGGCGAGCACCGCGGCCTGCGTGCGGCGCTGCATCCCGAGCTTGGCCAGCAGCCGCGAGACGTAGTTCTTGATCGTCTTCTCCGCCAGGAACAGCCGCTCGGCGATCTCGCGGTTGGTCAGGCCCTCCCCGATCAGCTCGAACACGGCCCGCTCCTGCTCCGACAGCTCGGCGAGCGGGTCCGCCGTGCGGGACGCGCGGATGCGTTCCATGAGCGCGGCCGTCGCCCGGCTGTCGAGCAGCGAGCCGCCGGCCGCGACGGTCCGGATCGCCGAGACCAGGTCGGTGCCGAGGATCTGCTTGAGGACGAATCCGGACGCGCCCGCCATGATCGCGTCGAACAGGGCCTCGTCGTCGGCATAGGAGGTGAGCATGAGCGCCCGCAGCTCCGGCATGCGGGCCCGCAGCTCGCGGCACAGTTCGACGCCGTTGCCGTCGGGCAGGCGCACGTCGAGCACCGCCACTTCGGCTCCGCTGCCCGGGATGCGGGCCAGCGCCTCACCGACCGACGCGGCCTCCCCGACAACCGTGAAGTCGGGCACGCTGTCGAGCAGGTCGACCAACCCGCGCCGCACGATCTCATGGTCGTCGACGAGAAATACCCGAGGCATCGTCCCTCACCTTTCCTGACACCGGCATTGCGGTGACCATCGTCTCAGCTCGCTCGCGCGCCGCCGACCCCGGGCCGTTCGACGGCAGTTTCGGGACCTTCGGCACATGCGCCCGGTGCAGCCCGCGGGCGATGCTCGGACAGTCATCCTCGATGAGCCGTGCGAGGTGACCGACCAGGACGAGGAGGCTGCGATGTCCACGGTGCCCGACACCTGGTCCACGAGCGACACCGAGGTGATCGCGCGTGCCGTGATCGAGGCCCCCTCGATCCACGACACTCAGCCGTGGAACCTGCGCCTCCCGGCCCGCACGGCCGAACTCGAGGAGCGGGTCGAGTTCGCCGCCCCCGGCCAGGACCCCCTGCGCCCGGATCGGCTGATCTCGTGCGGAGCCGCCGTCGCCAACCTCGAACTCGGCATCCGGGTGCTCGGCTGGAGCACCCGGACCCTGCTGCTGCCCGAGCCGGAGCGGCCCGAGCTGATCGCACGGATCGAGGCAGCGGCGCCGGCCACTCCTTCGAGCACCGACCTGGGGTTCTTCGCCGCCATCTCGCACCGGCGCAGCCACCGCGAGTCGTTCGCCCGGATCCCGGTGCCGGCGACCACCATCGCCGACGTGATGGCCGCCGCCGACCTCCCCGGGGTCGAGGTTCGCCTGCTGGCGTCGGACGAGGCCCCGGCGCTCGCCGACATGCTCACCTACTCGGCCGACGCGATGCGCCGCAATCCGTACTACCAGCGCGAGATGTTCCGGTGGACGTCGCACTGGCACCCCGAGGGCAACGCCGAGGTGGTGACCGACTGGGGCGCCGATCTCGACGCCGGCGGACCCGCCGGGCGCGCGCTGATCACCACCGGTGTGCCGGACACCGCCGAACTCGCGGCGGCCATCGACCGGGAGACCGTGCTGGTGTTCTCGGTGCACTCCGGCGATCCGATCGACCTGGTCCGGGTGGGCATCGCGTCCGAGCGGGCGTGGCTGGCGGCGGTCGACGCCCGGTTGTCGGCGTCCGTACTCACCTATCCACTGCGCGTGGAGGATTCGGCTGACCGGCTCGCCGAGCGGATGGACATCGACGGCCTGCCGCAACTGATCATGCGCATCGGGTTCTGACCCGACCGAACCGACCGCCGGGCGCCGCAGGGGGGCGCCCGGGGTCCCACCAGAGAGGGAATACATCACTGTGACCAGGGAACTCACGGATCTCGAACTGCTCCGAGAGCTCGAGCCGATCGCCGAGGACAACGTCCACCGCCACCTGGCGATGGCGAAGGACTGGCATCCGCACGACTACGTTCCGTGGGACGCGGGCCGCAACTTCGCCGCCCTCGGCGGCATCGACTGGGACCCCGACCAGTCCGCGCTGTCCGAAACCGCGCAGGCAGCGATGATCACCAATCTGCTCACCGAGGACAACCTGCCCTCCTACCACCGCGAGATCGCCGAACACTTCAGCCTCGACGGCGCCTGGGGCACGTGGGTGGGCCGCTGGACGGCCGAGGAGAACAAGCACTCCGTCGTCATGCGGGACTACCTGGTGGTCACCCGCGGTGTGGACCCCGTCGCGCTCGAGAACGCACGCATGGCGCACATGACCACCGGATTCGACCCGGGCTCGACGTCGATGCTCGAGTCCGTGTCGTACGTGACCTTCCAGGAACTGGCGACCCGGGTCTCGCACCGCAACACCGGTAAGGCCTGCGGGGATCCGATCGCGGACCGCATGCTCGCCCGCGTCGCCGCGGACGAGAACCTGCACATGATGTTCTATCGCAACATCGTCGAGGGCGCCCTCGACATCGCCCCCGACCAGGCGCTCGCCGCGATCATGAGCGTGCTGACCCGCTTTCGGATGCCGGGCGCGTCGATGGCGAACTTCCGGCGCAACGCCGTGCTGATCGCCAAGGGCGGCATCTACGACCTGCGGCAGCATCTCGACGACGTGGTGCTGCCGGTGCTCCGCAAGTGGCGCGTGTTCGACCGCACCGACTTCGGCAGCCGCGGCGAACAGCTGCGCGAGGACCTCGACGCCTTCCTCACCGACCTGCAGACGAAGGCCGAGCGGTTCGAGGAGGCCCGGGACCGGGCGCTGGCCCGTCAGTCCCGGCGCGACGAACACGCAGGGGCGAGCGCATGACCAGCGTGCGCGAGCCCGGATCCCGGGAGGACCGCGACACCGGGTCGGCAGAGCTGTTCGGCTCGGTGCTCGACATGGCCCGCGCCGCGAAACGCGGCGACGTGTCCGGATGGCTCACCGTCAAGAGCGGCACGCACCGCCCGGAGGACGTCGCCTTCCTCAGTTCGCAGATGCTCGGCGTGCTGATCGAGAACGACGCCGTCCGTCGCGGGGTGCATCCCGCCGACGTGTGGAGCGAGCTGCGCCGGCGCGGCCTCGACGACTTCGGCTGACCACGCGGCGACCCGGAACCACCCGGCGACGATGCCCGGCACCCGCTCAGGGTGCCGGGCATCGAGCGTCCGGGTACGTTCCCGGCGGTCGCGCGCTGCGGCGCTTCCCGCGCGCGTAGGGACGCGCGCGGGAAGCACCCTGCCGCGCCACCACATGCGGCGCAGGCCGCGACGGGACGGCTACTTCTCGCCGTCCGGCCGGACGATCAGCACGGGGCAGTCGGCCGTCTGCATCAGCGCGTTGCTGGTCGATCCGAGCAGCAGGCCCTTGAAGCCGCCGCGGCCGCGGGAGCCCACGACGATCAGCTGGGCGCGTTCGGCGTACTCGCTCAGCACCCGCACCGGCCGGTCCCGCGCGACGACGCGCTCGACGACGACGTCCGGGTAACGCTCCTGGAACCCGGCGAGGTTCTCGGCGAGCACGACCTCCTCCCCCGTCTGGATCCTGCTCCACTGCGGATCCTCGGGCACCGCGCCCAGGGACGGCTGCACGCTCACGTCGCTCCACACGTTCACCGCGACGAGCGTCGCCTTGCGGGCGGCCGCCTCGGCGAACGCCACCTCGACGGCGCGCACAGAGGCCTCGGAACCGTCGACGCCGACCACGACCGGGCCGTCGGAGGGCGGTGCCCCGTCGAGGGTGCGGCCGCGCACGATCGCGACCGGGCAGTGGGCGTGCGAGGCGAGACCGAGGGTGACGGAGCCGACGAGCAGCCCCTTCACCTCCCCGAGCCCGCGCGAGCCGAGCACGATGGTGTCGGCCCGGTTCGAGAGGTCGACGAGGGTGGGGACGACCTTGCCCTCGATCTGCTCCGTGGTGATCTCGACCGGGCCCTGCTCGTCGGCGATGCGCTTGGCGAGCACCTTGGCACTGTCGAGCCGCGCCCGCGCCGTCTCCTTCATCTCCTCGTGGAAGCTCTCCGCGAGGTAGGGCTCGGAGTAGTAGAACGCGGGGATGTGCACGACGGTGACGATGTGCAGCGGCAGCGCGCGGGCCGCGGCAGCGCGGGCCGCCCAGATCACCGCGGTCGCCGCCGCGTCGGATCCGTCGACCGCGACGACGATCGGTTGGGTTTCGGTCATGAATTCCCCTCTGTCGGCGGGCCGGTGGGCCCGGGTTCTCACATCGGCGCGGGTGTCAGTTGCAGATCTCCCGCAGCTGTTCGATCAGTCGGACCCGGCCGGCGGTGTTCTCCGCGATCGGGTTGACGTTGAGGGTGGTGACGCCGGCTTCGGCGAACGCGGCGACGCGTTCCCGGACGTAACTCTCGGGCCCGATGAGCGAGACCGCCCGCACCAGGTCGTCGGGCACCGCGGCGGCGGCCTCCTCCTTCCGGCCTGCGAGGTACAGGTCCTGGATGGTCTCCGCCTCCTTCGCGTACCCGTAGCGGACGGCGAGGTCGTTGTAGAAGTTCTTGCCCTTCGCCCCCATGCCGCCGATGTACAGCGCGAGGTGCGGGCGTACGAAGTCGAGCAGGAAGTCGACGTCGTCGCCGATCGCGAGCGCCGCGCCGACGTAGACCTGCAGGTCCCCGAGCGCGGGATCGCGCTTGGCCTTGCCGCGCGCGAGGGACTCGCCCCACACGTCGGCGGCCTTCTCGGGATAGAAGAAGATCGGTTCCCAGCCCTCGGCGATCTCGGCGGTCATCTCGACGTTCTTGGGGCCGATCGCGGCGATCAGGACGGGGATGCGTTCGCGCACCGGGTGATTGATCAGCTTGAGCGGCTTGCCGAGTCCGGTGCCCTTCTCCGGCGGCAGCGGGATCTGGTAGTACTTGCCCTGGTACTCGACCTTCTCCCGGCGCCACACCTGGCGGCAGATGTCGACGAGTTCACGGGTCCGGCCGAGCGGCGCGTCGTATTTGACGCCGTGGAATCCCTCGATGACCTGCGGGCCGGACGCACCGATGCCCAGGACGAAGCGGCCGTCGGAGACGTAGTCGAGACCTGCGGCGGTCATCGCCGTCAGGCTCGGCGTGCGGGTGTAGATCTGGAAGATGCCCGAGGCCAGCTCGAGTCGTTCGGTCTTGGCCGCGAGGTAGCCGAGCTGGCTGACCGCGTCGAACGAGTACGCCTCCGGTACGAAGACGATGTCGAGGCCGGCCCGTTCGAGATCGGCCACCTCCGCCGCCGTCTCGGCGAATCCGCCGCTGTAGTTCAATCCCATCCCGATGCGCATCCGCATACCCCGTGATTCGTTGGTGCGTGGTCCTGCCGGGCACGCTCGTACCCGTGTGCCAGGTACCCTACCGCCGGGGTGTGGCGCGACCTTCAGGACTCGTCGGGGCGCACCACCATGACGGGGCACTGCGCGTCGCGGATCAGCGAGTTGCTGGTGGAGCCGAGCAGCATGCCGGTGAAGCCGCCGCGGCCGCGGCTGCCGAGCACCAGCAGCTGCGCCTTCTCCGACCAGGCCAGCAGGTGGGCGCGCGGCCCGTCGACGTACACCTCGCGACGCACGTTCACGTCGGGGTAGCGGTCGTGGAACCCGGCGAGGCGCTCGGCGAGCAGGGCCTGCTCGGATTCCGCGAACGCGTTCGGGTCGATCGAAACCTCCACGGCCTCGTCGAAGGTGCCCCGCCGCATGTCGCTCCACACGTGCACCGCGACGAGGTCGACGCCGCGCAGGCCGGCCTCCTCGAACGCCGCGCGGACGGCCTTCTCGCTGAGGGGGCTGCCGTCGACCCCGACGACGACGGGCCGGGTGTCGGGCAGGGACTCCGGAGCCTTGCCGCGGACGACGACGACCGGGCAGCGACCGTGGCTGGCGACGGACACCGGGGTGGAGCCGAGCAGTGCCTCGCCCACCCGGCCGGTGCCGGAGGAGCCGAGCACGAGCATCCGCGCGCGGGCGGACAGGTCGATGAGCCAGCGGGCGCTGCCGGTGGCGGCGAGCCGGGTGGTGATCTCGAGTGCCGGCGCGACGGTGCGGGCGACCTCCTCGGCGCGCTGCAGCAGCGTCTTGCCCTCGTCCTCGACCCATTCGAAGACCTGTGCGGTCTGGATGAACGGCGCCCCGCTGTAGCCGCTGGGGGCGAAGTCGAGAGCGTGCACGATGTGCAGCGGCAGCCCGCGGTCGGCGGCCGTCGCGGCGGCCCACCGGACGGCGTCGTCGGAGGCCGGGGATCCGTCGATCCCGACCACCACGGTGTTCGAGCGCACCGCCTCGTCGTGCGTGGGCTCGTGGTGCGCCTTGCTGCCTGGGAACTTCACGTCGGTCACCGCTCTCGTCGCAGGGATCGTCCTCGGGGTCGAGGTTAATCCGCTCCCCTGGGGGCAGGAATGGTCTTTGGTCCCTCTCCGGGAAGTCCGGAGCCACTGGCCCGGTAGCGGGGATGCGGCCACAATCGTAGGCAGAGGAGGCGCATCATGTCCGGTGGACCGATCCGCATGGCGGGGCCCGCGGCCCACAAGGTCCGCGCGGCGGACGTGATGAGCACGCCGGTGCTGGCCGTGACGGTCGACGCCACCCTGGAGCGGGCCGGGGAGGTGCTGGCCCGCAACGGCTTCACCACCCTCCCGGTGGTCGACGAGCACGGCCGGCTCTGCGGCCTGATCACCGAGGAGGCGCTGGCGGGGGCGCATCTGGCGCGCCTGTCGATGTACGCCGACCTGCCGCTCGTCACCGCGATCCGCCGGCCGCTGACGGTGCGGGCGGTGGCGTTGCCGCCGGTGGCCCTCGATGCGGACGCCGAGCTGTTCGACATCGCGCGGGCGATGCTGCAGATGCGGCTGCGGTCCGTGCCGGTGGTGCGCGACGGCAGGCCGATCGGAATCGTCAGCTGGCGCAATATCCTTCCCGTGCTCGAACGCTGACGCACCGAAGCGATCTACGTCACATTAAATTGTCATTTCAGATACCAATTATCTAGTCTCAGGTCATGCAACTCACCCAGTTCACCGATCTCGGACTGAGAGTTGTCATGTACCTGGCGGCCGCCGCGCCCGACAGCTCCCCCAGCACCAAGCGCGTCGCCGAGCAGCTGCAGCTGTCGTACGCACACACCACCAAGGTGGTCGCACGATTGAGCGAACTCGGCGTCGTCACGACCCGCCGCGGCCGCGGCGGCGGACTGACCATCACCGAGCTCGGCCGGGGCGCGTCCGTCGGATGGCTCACCCGGCAACTCGAAGGCGACGGCGAGGTCGTCGCCTGCGAGGGCGACAAACCGTGCCCGCTGCGGGAAGGATGCAGCCTCCGCGGCGCACTGCGCCGAGCCCAGGAGTCCTTCTACGCGGCGCTCGACTCCGTCACCGTCGCCGATCTCACCCGGGCCCCCACCCGCACCGTCCTGCTCGATCTCACCCGCCCCGCCGTCTGACCGCACGGTTCCACAGCCCGGAACCGGCCCAGCCCTACCCGAAACGGAGTTCACGATGCCGCTCTCAGCCGAGTCCAAGGAAGTTGTCCGCGCCACCCTCCCCGCCGTGGGTGCCGCCATCGGCGACATCACCCCGCTGTTCTACAAGAAGATGTTCGCCGCGCACCCCGAACTCGAGCGCGACCTGTTCAACCGCGGCAACCAGAAGCAGGGCGAACAGCAGAAGGCCCTGGCCGGCTCCATCGCCGCCTTCGCGACCCTGCAGCTCGATCCCGACCCGGCCCGGGTCGAGGCGATCCTGTCCCGCATCGCGCACAAGCACGCCTCCCTCGGCATCAAGCCCGACGAGTACTGGATCGTCCACAAGCACCTGTTCGAGGCGATCGTGGAGGTCCTCGGCGAGGCCGTCACCCCCGAGGTCGCCGCGGCCTGGGACGAGCTGTACTGGCTGATGGCCAACACGCTCATCAAGCTCGAGGACGACCTGTACAAGGCCGCGGGCGTCGCGCCGGGCGACGTGTGGCGCACCGTCCGGGTCGCCGAGCGCCGGCACCAGTCCGCCGACACCGTCTCGTTCGTCCTGACCTCGCTCGACGGCGCTCCGCTGCCCGCTTTCCGTCCGGGACAGTACCTTTCGGTGGGCGTGAGGCTGCCCGACGGGGCCCGCCAGATCCGCCAGTACAGCCTGACCAACGCGCCGGCCCAGGGCGACTGGCGCATCACCGTCAAGCGGATCGTGGCGACCACCACCCCCGACGGCACCGTCGCGCCGGCCGGTGAAGTGTCGAACTTCCTGTACGACAACGTCTTCGAGGGTGACGAGCTGCAGGTCACCACCCCGTTCGGCGACCTGGTGCTGCCCGACGACGGCGCCCCGCTGCTGCTGGCCTCCGCCGGCATCGGCTGCACCCCGATGATCGGCATGCTCGCGCACCTCGCGGAAACCGGTGACGAGCGCAAGGTTTCGGTGCTGCACGCCGACCGCTCCGTCGCCAACCACGCGCACCGGCACGAGCTGGCCACCCTCGTCGAGCGCATCCCGTCCGCCGAGGTGCACCGGTGGTACGAGGACCTCGGCGCCCGCGAGCCGCTCGAGACCGTGCGCGTGGGCCGGGCCGACGTGTCGGACCTGCCGCTCGACCCGAACACCAAGGCGTACCTGTGCGGTCCGCTGCCGTTCATGCTCTCGCTGCGCGAGGCCCTCATCGAGCGCAACGTGCCCGCCGAGAACATCCACTACGAGGTGTTCGGTCCCGACAGCTGGGCCCCGAACGCCTGAGTCGCCTCCGACCGTGCCCCGGCCCCCGCGGCCGGGGCACGGTCGTCTCCACGATCCGGCGCTAGGCTCGCTCGCATGGACGATGCTCCGGCCCCCGCCGGCGCGGGCCGCACCCGCCGGGCCGGCCGGATCGGACTGCTCGTGCTGCTCCTCGTCGGGCTCGCGGCCACGCTGCGGACCCCGGCGGCACCCGCACCGGCCGACGCTCCCCCCACCGCGTTCAGCGCCGTCCGCGCGACGACCCACGTCGAGGCGGTGGCCGCGCGGCCGCGCACCCCGGGTTCGGCCGGCCATGCCGCGGCCCGGGAGTACCTGGTCCGTATCCTCGACGACCTCGGCTGGTCCGTCCGCGTCGACGACGGCGTCGGCTGGTCGGCCACCGCCGTGCAGGGCACCCAGCGGGGCGGCCGGGTCGCGAACGTCGTCGCCACCCTGCCCGGCACCGACCCCACCGGCACCGTCGTGCTCGCCGCGCACTACGACACCGTCGCCGGCTCCCCCGGCGCGGGCGACGACGGGATCGGGATCGCCACGGTGCTCGAGGCGGCCCGCGCCCTGACCGCCGGCCCCCGCCCCCGGAACGACGTCACGGTGCTCGTGACCGACGGCGAGGAACGCGGCCTGCTCGGCGCCGAGGAGTACACGCGGCGGCAACCGGCCGACGCGAGGCCGACGGTGGTGCTCAACCACGAGGCCCGCGGCAACGGCGGGATCCCCGTCACCTTCCGGATCTCCTCCCCCAACGCGGGTCTCGTGGGTGTGCTGTCCGGCGTGCCCGGCACGACCGCGGACTCGTTCACCCAGACGGCGTTCGAGTTGCTGCCCAACGACACCGACTTCCGCCGCCTCACCGAGGCCGGCATGCACGCCGCGGACACCGCGATCGCCGGCGGCGGCGCCTACTATCACAGTCCCCTCGACACCCCGGACCGGCTCGACACCGGGTCGCTGCAGCGCATGGGAGAAACCACCCTTGCTGCGGCACAGCGGTTCTCGTCCGCCGACCTGGCAGAGCTCGGCTCGGGGGGCGACGACGTCGTCGTCACGCTGCCCTGGGGGCCGGTGCACTACCCGCGCCCGCTCGAGATCGCCCTGACCGCGCTGCTCGCCGCCGTCACCGGCGCCCTCGCGGCCCGGCGGATCCGGGACGGTGCCGCCTCGGCGGGCCGTCTCGCGGCGTCGGGCGGGATCTCGATCGCCGTGGCGGCCGCGGCGGCGGGTGCGGCGTTCGTGCCGTGGTGGCTCGCGCTGCGGATCGCTCCCGGTCAGGCCTCGGCGGTCCTGCGCGAGCCGTACCTGCCGGTGCCCTATCAGGTCGCCGCGGCGGCCGCGGCCGTCGCCGTCCTGCTCGCGGCGTATCCGCCGGTGCGCCGCCGTGTCGGCCCTGCCGCGTTCGCGACGGGCGCGCTGCTCGCCGTGACGGTCACCGCCCTGGCCGCGCTGCCCTTCCTCGGCGTCGCGACCGTCCTGGTGCTGCCGGCGCTGCCCGCGGCGATCGCCGCGCTCGTCGTGGACCTGCTGCCCACCGATCGGCGCGGGTGGCGGACGCCGGTGACGCTGGCCGGGACAGTTCCGGCGGTCGTGGTGCTCGTGCCCGCCGCGGTGGCGTCGTTCGACGCCGGTCTGCTCACCGGAGCGCCGCTCGCGGGGGTGTTCGTCGCGGTGCTGTTCGCGCTGGCGCTGCCGCTCCTCGACGCCGCCGGCGCGCCGTCGCAGCTGCGGCTCGCCGCGATCGCCGCCGCGGGGGTCGTGCTCGTGGCCGCGCCGGTCGGCGGCTGGGTCAACCGCGACGGCGCCACCCCGCCGCGGCAGGAACAACTGCTCTACGCGCTGAACGCGGACACCGGTGCCGCCGTGTGGGCGTCGCCGCGCGCCCCCGCCTCGGCCTGGAGCCGCGCCCTGCTGCCCGAGGAGCCGGCCACGCTGCCGGACGCGTTCCCGTGGCGCAGCGAGACCAGGTTCGCCCACGGGCCCGCGCCGGTCGCGCCGCTGCCCGCGCCCGGGCTCGCCGTCGTCGCGGACGTCACCGACGGCGACGAACGGACGCTGACCCTGCGGCTGACGTCGCCGCGCGGGGCGCCGACGATCGGGCTGTGGGTGGACGGGACGTCCGCGGCGGTGCGGGAGGCGGTGGTGGCCGGGCGGAGCGCCGCGCCGGCCGCGCCGTTCGGGTTCCTGTTCTCCGGGACCCCGGCCGAGGGCATCGAGGTGCGGCTGACCGTCGCCCCGCGCGACGGCGCGGTGGTACTGCACGTCGCCGACGTCACCGACGACCTCACCGTCGTCCCGGGATACACCGCTCCGGACGACCGGGCCGTGGTCACCCCCGCGGTCGCGGTGACCCGCACCGTCCGGTTGTGATCATGCCGTGCCGAGCGGCCACTCGTGAACGGGCTTGCCGCCCAGCATGTTCCGGATGTAGTCACGCATCATTCCGTGCAGGGCGGTGCGCCGGTCGGCGCCGGCGTCCTCCCGTTCGACGACCTGCGCCCGCTGCCACGCCGCCCCGGTCTGCCGGTTCAGGCACCGGCCTTCGATGATGCCCAGGTACCGGTCCCGCGCCTGCTGCGACAGCCCGAAGGCGGTCAGGCCCGCGTCCGCCATGGGCAGCAGCCGGCGCAGCACGAGTTCGTCGGCGCCCACCCAGCCCAGGCCGGGCCAGTACAGCCGCGCGTCGAGGCCGTACTTGGCCCCGATCCCGAGGTTCTCGCGGGCCGCGTCGAAGCTCATGAACCGGCACAGCGGCACGTCGGCGTCGACGAGGGCGCGCAGCGCCCCGTAGTAGAACGCGGCGTTGGCCATGATGTCGAGCACCGTCGGGCCCGCCGGCAGCACCCGGTTCTCGAGCCGCAGGTGCGGGTGCTCGTCGGCGACGTCGTAGACGGGCCGGTTCCAGCGGTAGATGGTGCCGTTGTGCATCTGCAGCTCGCGCAGCCGCGGAGTCCGGCCGGCATCGAACTCGGCGATCGGATCGACGTCGGACACCTCGGGCAGCAGCGCCGGGAAGTACCGCGAGTTCTCCTCGAACAGGTCCGTCACCGAGTCGATCCAGCGCTCGCCGAACCACACCCGCGGCCGCACCCCCTGATTCTTCAGCTCCTGGGTGCGGGTGTCGGTGGCCTGCGCGAACAGCGGGATCCGGCTCTCGTGCCACAGCGCCTTGCCGGCGAGGAACGGGGAGTTCGCGGCGAGCGCCACCTGCACTCCGGCCAGGCATTGAGCGGCGTTCCAGTGGTCGGCGAAGTCCTCCGGGGCCACCCGCAGGTGCAGTTGCAGCGACGTGCAGGCCGCCTCCGGCACGACCGAGTTGGCGTCGGCCCGCAGCTGTTCGGCGTCGTCGCGGCCGGGGAGGGGCACGCCGTCGAGATCGAGCTCGATGTCCTCCCCGCGTGCGGCGAAGATCTGCTCGTTGAGGGCCTCGTAGCGCGGGTTGGCGGTGATGCGCTCCCGGTCGAGGTGGGCGAGCTCGAGCGTGGGCAGCATGCCGATCATGACGAGCTGGGCGTCCTGCCGGTGCATCCGCGTGTCGGCGCGGCGCAGCGACTCGCGCAGGGTGTTCTCGATGTCGAGGGTGGCGTCACCGGCGAACGGCCCGGGGTCGACGTTCATCTCGACGTTGAACTGGCCCAGCTCGGTCTGGAACACGGCGTGATCGTCGATCGCCTGCAGGACCTCGAGGTTGCACATGGCCGGTTCCATGTCGTCCTGGACGAGGTTGAACTCGATCTCCATGCCGAGCAGCGGCTCCGGCCGTTCGCGCGCGTCGGTGAAGGCGCCGTCGCGCAGCATCCGGTCCAGGGCGGCGAGGCAGGCCTGCACCTTGGTGCGGAACTCGCGCCGGTCGGCGCGGGTGAAGGAGCGAGCCTTGATCTGCGTGCCCATGGAGCCGTGTCCCTCTCCCCCGCTAGGTGATGATTCGTCAGCCTAGCGGCCGAGCGACCGCAGTTGGGGGCGAGCGTCAGACGGCGCGGTAGCTGCCCCAGTCGGCGACGACGCCGCGGGTGCTGAGCCAGGCGTTGGGGTCGGTCTTGCCGCCGGCCTGGTCCCACACCTCGAAGTGCAGGTGCGGGCCGGTGGACCAGCCGCGGTTGCCGACGGTGGCGATCTGCTGACCGGCGGTCACCCGCTGACCGGCACTGACCTGGTAGGTGTCGACGTGGCCGTAGACGGCGGTGGTGCCGTCGTCGTTGAGGACGCGCACCCACTGGCCGTAGCCGGAGGCGGCGCCCGCGTCGAGGACGGTGCCGTCGGCGGCGGACTTGATCGGCGTGCCGATCGGGGCGGCGATGTCGATGCCGCCGTGGTGGCTGCCCCAGCGGGGGCCGAAGTCCGAGGTGAGCGTGCCCGAGACGGGCTGCACGGTGGCAGGCTTGGCGGGGTTGAGGTTGTTCAGCCAGCCCTGGCCCGCGGCGAACTGGTCGACCAGGGTGTCGAGCTCCGGCGGCAGGGCGGGAGCGGCGGCGTGCTCGTGGCCGTGCTCGTCGGCCGGGGCGGGCGCACCGGGCAGCTGCGGGAGCTCGAAGCCCTCGGGCAGCAGGCCCTGCGGCACCTCGAACGGCAGGGTGCCGGTCTGGGCGGGGGCGGGCGCGGCACTGGCCGTGCCGGCGGCGAGCTGGGCACCCACGGCGAAGAAGGCGCCGGTGGCGGCGGCCACGGTGGCGGCCTTCACGGGTGCCGACGGACCGGTGGGCTCGACGCGGTGCCGGCCGCGGCCGGAGGACGCACCGGACAGATCCATCTCGAAGGTGGTCGCCTCGTCGCCTGCCCGCTGGTGCCGTCCCACAGTTGCTACCTCATCCGTCGTCCGTTGCGCGCCGGGTGTGCCCCGGCCGTTTCTGGCGACTCAAAGTAACAAAACGATATAGGGCAGCGCCAGCGTTACGTTTCGGACACTTCTGCGGTGGGTACCGACGGCGACCCGGCGGCAGCCCGGCCGGATGCAGCCCTGCCCCACCTGCGTGAACTGCGGAAACACCCTCCTGGTGCGCGCGGGCGGGGTTGGGACGTCCGCCGGGGCCGGCGGCTCCCGGCGCCGCCTCGCGCGCATACAGAACCGCGAGGAGACGACGGCAGTTATGTGATTGTGATCACAGCGGAGCGCCCGGCGCGTCAGCCGATGTACGCGATGGGCGCCTCGGGGATGTAGTCGACGCACGAGAGCAACGGGGTGGGCGACGGGCTGAGGTAGCCGGTGTCGAATGCCTGGATGCGCTGCTCGGCGGTGCCGTGGGTGCGCTCCGGCCCCTTGTCCTCCCCCACCGCGGCGAACGCCCGGCCCAGCGACGCCAGGTCGGTCTGCTCGACCGTGACGCCGAGGTCGCGTTCGGAGTACGCGACGAAGGCGCCCGATCCACAATCGGCCTGGTTCTCGTAGGGGATGGCACTGTTGGGTTCGGCCGGGTCGGGCTCCGGCAGTGCCAGCATCGTCTGGAAGTGATGCGTCACCTCGTGGCTCAGCACCGCGGCAATGGCGATCTCCCCGTAGCCGTTCACGAGGTCCATCGCCGCCTTCTCGCCGATGTAGAGGCTGCGGTCGGCCGCGCAGTACATCAGCGAGTTCTCGTCGTAGGCGCAGCCGGGCGCCGCCTCCCCCGACTTCCCCGCCGCCACCGAGTAGTAGGCGGTGGGATGCGGCATGTCCTGGTACGTGGCATCGATCCACGACTCGATCGACGGAAGGAAGCACTGCACATACGGTCCCATCGCGTCCGTCGCGTACTGCCCGGTGCTCCCGGCGGCGAACGGACACTCCGCTGTGGGCGAAAGCTGTTGCAGGGCAGACTCGTCCTCCGCGGCGGCCGGAGCGACGGCACCCAGGGCGGGCACCACGGCGGCGACGGCCACGGCGGCGAAGCGGATCGTGCGCGAGATCGAGCGAGGCATGAGTACTCCCGGGGACGAGGATTCGGCGTGCGGATCCACCCTCCGGCACGCCACGGCCGCACTCCAGGGCTCTTCGGGCTGCACACCGCACCCCGAGGGGGACGGTTCCCACCCCCGGGGTCACTGGCCGCACCTCCGACCGAAGGTCACCGGCCGCAGGTCACCTGCCGCAGGTCACCTGCCGCACCTCCGGCCGAATGTCACATGCGTTCGGTTGGATTGACGGCGTGTGACATTCGGGTGCACGACCGGGCGGGAACGGCGATCGCCCTCACGGGCGCCGCGATCTACGGGTCGAGCTTCCGTACCCCGGCCCTGCTGTCCGCCTCACACGCCTCCGACCAGGCCTGGACCGTCACGTGGATCGCCGTCGGCGCGGCGGCGGCGCTCGCCGTGCCGCTGGTTCCGCGACCGTTTCACACCGGCGCCGCGATCCCGGCTACACTCACACCGCGCATCGAATCGGCACCGCCGGTCCACCGCGCGCCGCCCTCGTAGCTCAGGGGATAGAGCACGGCTCTCCTAAAGCCGGTGTCGCAGGTTCGAATCCTGCCGGGGGCACAAGAGACCGCTGGTCGAGCTCACCCGCAGCCGCTCTCTACGGACCGCCGCTCGCGGGGAGCGGGCGAACCAGCGCGATGCCCCTGCTCCAGCCGCTCGATCAGTCCGCCTGCACGCCAGGGGCGATGTCCAGCCGTAGATACGACTCGACGCCGAACAGTCGGTGCATCCTCCTCGATGCCGACGACAGATGCGGTTCCGCCTCCGCCGCCGGCACGATCACGGGAGCGACGGCGTCGTAGCGCACGCCCTCGCGCTCGAGGACGCAGCCCCCGCCCGCCAGAACGTTGCGGCACCAGTCGACGTCGGTGCCGTAGGGCAGATGGATGAAAAACGACTGTCCGGATCGTTCCGCCCACACCGGGGTCACGTATGGCCATCCGGATGTGCGACCCACGTGATGCACCGCTGTGACCGTCTTCCCTCCCCTCTTCAAGATCACCGGGTTGAGGACGACCTTGTTGTACCGGCGCAGGGCAGTCAATGCCGGCTTCCAGCGCGAGCGCCACACGACGACACGGATCACCGTGAAGACCGTGTCGACGACGAGCACGACGCCGCCGAACACCCACTCCGCCAGTCGCCGGAGCGTTGCCTTTTCGGTCACGGGTCCGCCCTCTCGCTCAGGAGGAATCTCGACCCGGATCGCTGCGTGGCGGCGAGCGGTCCACGGCACCCGGCCCGTCCTCGGAGTTCGCCCACCGGAGGAACCTCGCCGCGAGGTCGGCACGGATCTCTGCGAGAAAATCGCCGTCCCGGGCGTGATCCAACTGCTCGACAGTGTCCAGTTCAGCCCGTACCGTCGCGGCCTCGTCGCCCCGAAGGCTCGCGATCCACCGTTCCACCGGGCCGGGCGGTGCGGGAACCGGACGGGGTACCACCACGTACTTCTCGAATACGTTCCGGAACCGCTCCCAGCATTGCTGTTCCTGCTGCAGAAGGAACCACGGCCATTCGACGATCCGGCCCTGGAGGCACACCTTCTTCGAGGGACCGTACTCGAGCGGATTCCACTGCGGCGGACGCGTGAACACGACCTGCAGGTCCACACAGTCCTGATCGCTGCCGGGCGTGCTCATCAGCGAAATGGTGTGCAGGTTCCTACCGTCTCCGGGACACCGGTATCGGATCGTCGGCACTCCTTGGCACGGCGCATAGTAGCCTGCCGGCGATATCGCCGCGCCGTTCACGATCCAGCCGACGGACAGGTCGTCCTGGCCGTGCTCGAAGGACATCAGCACGGTTTCGGAAAAATCGACCCGACGCCCCACCCAGACACCGCGACGACAGAGCGACGGCGTCTTCGTGTAGTCCTCGATCACGAAATGCCGCCCGGCTTCCGAACGTTCCCGGGACTTCTCGACGAGCGGGTAGGTCATCGTTCCCCCTCTCGGCTGCCTCGACTCAACGGTAGATCGAGGAGCGGACCGGGGAGGCGGTTTCGCCCTGCGGATGAGGCCCTCTCAGCGACGGGTCGGCTGGACAGCGGATCGCTGCCTGCTCATTCCGCGTCTCCGCGCTCCGCGTGTGCGGCCTGCTCCGCCGCCACGGCCGCGGCGACGTGCGCTTCGGCGGCCGTCTTGTCCACGCCGAGACCGGTGAGGACGCCGTTTCCGTCCTCGTATTCGAGGAGGGCGAGGAGGATGTGCTCGGTGCCGATGTAGTTGTGCCCGAGACGAAGTGCCTGCCGGAACGTCAGCTCCAGGGCCTTGCGCGCACGCGCGTCGTAGGGGATCAGGTCGGGCACGTCCCCGGACGCCGGCGGGAGCTTCTCCACCACGGCGCGACGGACCGCGTCCGGCGAGACGTCCTGCGCGACGAGCGCGCGGACCGCGAGGGCGTCGGGCTCGCTCAGCAGACCGAGGACGAGATGTTCGCAGGTGATCTCGGCGTTGCCGGCCGCCCGGGCCTCGTTCTGTGATGCCATGACGACGTTACGGGCGCGTTCGGTGAATCGGCTGAATCCTTGTTCGGGATCGAGATCGGCAGAACCCTTGGGCACGAAGCGCTTCTGTGCCGCCTGCTTGGAGACGCCCATGCTGCGCCCGATGTCCGTCCAGGACGCGCCGGAGCGGCGGGCCTGGTCGACGAAGTGGCCGATCAGATGGTCGGCGACCTCCCCGAGATGCTCGGCGGCGAGGACCGCGTCGGTCAGTTGTTCCAGGGCGTCGGTATGCACCTTCTTGATGGCATCGATGAGGTCGTCGAGCCGGACGGGATTGCTCATGGGTACCGGGTTCGTCATTCGTCAACCATAGGTTGACGCGCTCATGGTCGTCAATGCCCGGTTGACGATCAATCCGGTGCGCCTCGCCGGCACCGCGAGGCGGGTACTGTCGTCGCATGGACCCCGACGTCCGCGCTGGTCACCGGGCCGATCGCCACTCGCGGCGCGAGCCGATGATCGCGCCCAGCCTGGCCTCGGGCGACCTGGCGCGCCTGGCCGACGAGGCGCGGGCCGTGGCCGGTGGATCCGATCGGGGCGCGGACTGGCTGCACGTCGACGTGATGGACGGACACTTCGTCCCCAACATCACCTTCGGGGTGCCGGTCGTGCGGTCCCTCGCCCGGCACACCCCGCTGCCGCTCGACTGCCACCTGATGATCGAGGATCCCGACCGGTGGGCGCTCGACTACGCGGAGGCGGGCGCGCACAACGTCTCAGTGCACGTCGAGGCCGTCCGCGACCCGGTCGCTCTCGCCGGCCGCCTGCGCGACGCCGGCGCCCACGCCGGTCTCGCGCTCGCGCCGCAGATCCCGCTCGAGCCGCACATCGGCACGCTCGCGCACTTCGACACGCTCCTGGTGATGAGCGTGCCTCCGGGATTCAACGGCCAACGGTTCATCCCCGAGATGCTCGACAAGGTGCGCGCGGCGCGACGCCTGGTCGACGCGGGGGAACTCGACGTGCTCATCGAGGTCGACGGCGGGGTGAACCTCGACACCATCGGGGCTGCCGCGGCGGCCGGCGCCGACTGCTTCGTGGCCGGCACGGCCGTCTACGGCACGGACGACCCGGCCCGCGCCGTGCGCCTGCTGCGCGAGAAGGCCCGGGCGGCGTACGGGAGACCGTGACAAGCGGGAGACAGGGACGAATCGGAGACAGGGACGAACGGGCGACAGGACGAACACGAGAACGGGCGCCGAGAGACATCTCGGCGCCCGTTTTCGGGTGACGGCTCAGCTCCCCAGCGCGTCGATCGCTGCCTGCAACCGCCGGGCGGCCTCGTCGGCGACGGGCTGCAGCCCGGGATCCTCGGCCACCTGCACCATCAGTTGCGGGTTCATCGCCTCGACGTGCACCAGGCCGGCGTCCTCCGGATCGCGCCGGACGACGACGTTGCACGGCAGCAGCAGCCCGATCTGCCGATTGACCGAGACGGCCTGGTGTGCGAGCGGCGGGTTGCACGCCCCGAGGATGACGTACGGCTCCATGTCGACGTCGATCTTGGTCTTCAGGGTGGCCTGCATGTCGATCTCGGTGAGCACCCCGAAGCCCTGTTCCTTCAGCGCCTCGCGGGTGCGCTCGACGGTGTCGCCGAGCGGGGCGCGCAGCGTGGTGGCGAGAGCGAGTGTCATGCTGCTCCTTCGTGGTTCGCTGTTGTCAGGCGAGCGCGAGGAAGAGCTTCTCGAGTTCCTCCTCGGTCAGCTTGTCGACGCAGGTGTCGTCCTGCTCGTCGAGGACACACTGCCGCAACCGGGTGGCGACGATCTTGAATCCGGCCCGGTCGAGGGCGCGCGAGACCGCGGCGAGCTGGGTGACCACCTCGCGGCATTCGCGCCCGTTCTCGATCATGGAGATCACGCCGGCGAGCTGGCCCTGTGCGCGGCGCAGCCGGTTGAGCACCTGGGTGGTGGATTCTGCGGCATTCACGGTGTTAACTGTCATGGTCGGCCCCTTCATACTGAAGATGAACCCATCATACCCGGTGGGGTATTCCCGTGCCCACATTCCGGCTCGGCGCCGATTCCCGGACCTCGGGCCGGTCGACCCGGCGATTCCTTCAGCGGCGACCGCCCTTGACCACCCGCTCGCCGGCCCGCTCCCAGGCGATCATGCCGCCGCGCAGCGAGGCGACGGGCGCCTGCGCCGCCGGGGCGAACATCCGCGCGGCGCTCGCGGAGCGCATGCCCGAGTGGCACACGAACACCACCGGCCGGTTGCGCACGATCCGCGCCGCCTTCGTCGGAACCTGGGAGAGTTCGCAGTGCTGCGCGACGGGCGCGTGCCCGGACCGGTACTCGGCGGCGGAACGTACGTCGACGAGGACCGCCCCGCCGTCCAGCAACTCGCGCGCCCGGCCGACGCCGACGGACTCGTAGGGCTTGGCGAAGCGCGCCTTGATCTTCTCGAGCAGGCTCATCGGGTTCCGCCCTGTTCGGCCGGGTGACCGGCGCGCAGCCAGCCCTTGGTGCCGCCGGCGACCGAGACCGCGGACCGCCCCGACGCGGACACGATGTCCGCGCCGCGCAGGCTGCGATTGCCGGAGGCGCAGATGACGTAGACGAGGTCGGTCCCCGGGATCTCGGCGAGACGGGAAGCGAGTTCGCCGAGCGGGATCCACTGGGCACCGGGCACGTGCGCCTGCTCGTATTCGTAGTCCTCGCGCACGTCCACGACGGTCGCGCCGGACTTCCACTCGTCGGCGAATGCAGCGATGTCGATTTCCCTCATTGTCCACTCCTCGGCCCACACCGGTGGGCATCGTGCCGTCGTTCGAGGTTCATACCCCATGGGGTACTGCATACCCTAGGGGGTATATCGGAATCTGTCCACCGTCTCCGCCGGACGACCGGCGCTTCGGCCCGGCGCGTGGGCGCTTCCGTGTAGCGTCCGAGACGATCCCGCCCGACGCACCAGTGAGGAATCGCCGATGAGCGACGGACCCGTGGCGCCGCAGCCCGGCGCGGGCCGTGCCCGCCAGAACGTCATCTACCGGGCAGGAGTGCTCGGGCGCACCCCCGCGGTGCCGACCGACTTCGCCGGCCTGGAACGCCTGGCGCGACGGAAGACGAGCCGGCGCGGCTGGGCCTACATCGCCGGGGGCGCCGGCGAGGGCGCGACGATGCGCGCCAACCGCGAGGCCTTCGACCGCTGGAAGATCGTCCCCCGCGTGCTGCGCGACGTCTCCCGCCGGGACCTGAGCGTCGAGCTGTTCGGCCGCACCCTGCCCGCCCCGGTCCTGCTGGCGCCGGTCGGCGCCGCCGAGCTCGCGCACCCCGACGCCGACGTCGCGATCGCCGGCGCGGCGGCCGAACTCGGCGTGCCCTACATCTTCTCCAACCAGGGCTGCGCCCCGATGGAGGAGAGCGCCGCGGCGATGGGAGACTCCCCGCGCTGGTTCCAGTTGTACTGGAGCAGCGACGACGACCTCGTCGACAGCCTGCTCGCCCGCGCGAAGACGATCGGCGCGGACGCCGTGGTCGTCACCCTGGACACCACCCTGCTGGGCTGGCGGCCCCAGGACCTCAACCTCGGATCCTTGCCGTTCGCTCGCGGCGAGGGCATCGCCCAGTACACCTCGGACCCGACGTTCGTGCGCATCGTCCGCGAGCGCATCGCGGCCGCCGCCGGCGCACGACCCGAGGTGGAGGTGACCCTAGGCGCGATCAGGACACTGCTCTCGATGAGCCGGCGCTACCCCGGCCGCCTCCTCGACAACCTCCGCTCCCCCGAGCCCCGGGCCGCCGTCGAGACCTTCCTCGACATCTACTCCCGGCCCTCCCTGACGTGGACGGAGATCGAGTCGCTGCGCGAGCGCACCGATCTTCCCGTGCTGCTCAAGGGCATCCTCCATCCGGACGACGCCCGGCGCGCCCTCGACGCCGGGGCCGACGGCATCATCGTCTCCAACCACGGTGGCCGCCAGGTGGACGGCGCGATCGCCTCGCTCGACGCCCTGGTCGGCATCGCACCCGCCGTCGACGGCCGGGTACCGGTGCTGCTCGACAGCGGAATCCGCACCGGATCGGACGTGTTCAAGGCGCTCGCCCTCGGCGCCGACGCGGTCACCGTCGGCCGCCCGCACCTGTACGGGCTGGCGGTGGGCGGCCGCGAGGGGGCCCGCGACGCCGTCGCGAACATCATCGCCGAGTTCGATCTGACGCTCGGGCTCAGCGGGCTGACGTCGGTGAAGGAGATCACCGCGGACGCGCTTACGCGCACGTGACCGACGGGCGACGCGTGATGCCGATCTTCGACGCCCACTTCCATATCGTCGACCCCCGCTTCCCCGTGACCCCGAACGAGGGATACGTGCCGCCGGCCTTCACGGTCGCCGACTATCTCGAGCGGGTCCGCGGGCTCGGCGTCACGGGTGGCGCCGTCGTGTCCGGCTCCTTCCACGGCTTCGATCAGGGCTACCTGCTGGACGCGCTGGCCCTCCTCGGCCCCCGCTTCGTGGGCGTCACCCAACTGCCGGCGACCGTGACCGACACCGAGATCGCCCGGCTCGACGAGGCCGGCGTGCGCGGGATCCGGTTCAACCTGCGCCGCGGCGGTTCGGAATCCGCCGCCCACCTCGACTCGCTCGCGCGGCGGGTCCACGACGTCGCCGGCTGGCACACCGAGTTGTACGTCGACGCCCGCGAACTGCCCGCGCTCACCGAGACCGTCGCCGCCCTGCCCGCGGTGAGCATCGACCATCTGGGCCTGTCCGCGGCCGGACTGCCGCACCTGCTGGACCTGGTCGACCGCGGGGTCCGGGTCAAGGCGACCGGGTTCGGCCGCGCCGACTTCGACGTCGCCGCCGTTCTGCGCGCCGTCGCCGACCGGAACCCGCACGCCCTGATGTTCGGCACCGACCTGCCGTCCACCCGGGCGCCGCGGCCGTTCACCGACACGGACGTCGCAGTGGTCACCGATGCACTGGGCCCGGACCTCGCCGCGCGGGCGCTGCACGACAATGCCGCGCAGTTCTACCGCGTGCGTTGACATCCCCGGCAAGCAAGATCTCCGAAACGTCGTATGCTCCGCCGTTCGCGATCTAGACTCGGGGGCGTCATTCGGTGCGCGGGGCGCGCCGCCGGCGGGGCGCGGCGGTCGGCACCCGGACGTGACATTCCGATCACAGGAGCATCAGCATGAGCGCCGCCCGAACCACCCGAGCAATCCTCGCCACCGCCGCACCGATCGCGGCCGCCGTCCTGTTCGCCGGCAGCGCCGGCGCCGCACCGCCCCAATCCCTCGGCACGGCACTGACCTTCGGGTGCCTCAACCAGGGCAGCCTGGCCTCGATCACGGCGGTCACCGCGCAGGCCGGCCCGGAGGCGAACCCCGCGATCGCCCCCGGTCACGTACTGTTCTCCACCGCACCGGGAATGGGCCCCATGCCCGCTGCGGGGCAGGTGTCGGTCGCATGGCTCAATCAGAGCACCGGCCAGGCGGGGATCGTCGACCTCGAGGGGACGTACCCGAACCTGGCGAAGGTGGTGAACACCGGCCCGGGCACCGTGCTCACCACCGTATTCGGTTCGGTGAACCTGAGCAGCGGCCCGATCTGCAATTCGACACCGGCCGCGGGGACGGTGACCGTCGGCTGACGGTGCCGGAGTTCAGCGCGGGCTGTACATGATCAGCGCCACGCCGAGCAGGCACACCAGGGCGCCGGCCACATCCCACCGGTCGGGGCGGAAGCCGTCGACGATCATCGCCCACACGAGCGATCCGGCGACGAACACTCCGCCGTAGGCGGCGAGGATGCGACCGAAATTCGCATCCGGCTGCAGCGTTGCCACCATTCCGTACCCGCCGAGCGCAATCACACCGGCGCCCACCCAGATCCAGCCGCGCTGTTCCCGGATTCCCTGCCACACGAGCCAGGCACCGCCGATCTCGAACAGGGCCGCGACGACGAACAGGACGAGGGACTTCGCGATGCTCACGCGAAGTACCCTACGGCGCTGCACGGCTCCGGTGCGGGTGCCCGCACCGGAGCCGGCCGGAACATGGTCAGGTTCGGCTCGCCGCGCGCGGGCGGGGCACCAGCCGGGGCACGCGGGCACTGTAGTCGCGGTACCGGTCGCCGAACGTGTCGGTCAGATCGTGTTCCTCGAACCGCAGCGCGACGAGGATGTATCCGGTGGTGACCGCGGCGAACAGCAGGTGGCCCACGCTCATCGTCGGCGCCACCCAGAACGCGATCAGGAAGCCGAGATACAACGGGTGACGCACCACGCGGTACAGCATCGGGGTGCGGAATACGACTTCGGCCGGGGGTTTTCCGGCGAAGTTCCGCAGCACCTGCCGCAGGCCGAACAGGTCGAAGTGGTCGATCGCGAACGTCGATGCGAGCACGAGGCCCCATCCTGCGAAGGACACCGCATAGAGCACCACGCGCACCGGTGTCGCGTCCACGTCCCAGATCTCCTGTGGCAGTGGATGCCACTGCCACATCACCAGCGCCAGGGCGGCGGTGGCGAACAGGACGAACGTGGAGCGTTCGATCGGCTGTGGGACGATGCGGGTCCATCGGTCCTTGAACCAGGGCCGGGCCATGACCGAATGCTGAACGGCGAACACGGACAACAGGGCCAGGTTCACCATCACGGCGACGACGATCGGCGTCTGCGGCCCCTCGTCGATGGTGCGGGGCACCACGAGACCTTCGACCCACCCGATCGAGTACAGGAACACCGCGAAGAACACGGCGTAGGCGGCCGCGCCGTACGCGGTCATCAGGGTGCGGCCGAGGCGGCCCCTGTCGGTCGTCTGCAACATCGTCGAACCTTCCCTCCTCCGGGCGCGCCGGCCCGTGCCACAGTCGGCGGATGTGCCGTGTGACCACGGTGCGCCAACGCGCCGGAGGACGACAGGCACCCCGGGGTGAGGTTTTCGGCACCCGGGGCGGGCGGTCATCCGCTGCCGCGGGCCACGTCCTGCGGGTCGATGTCGTCGCGCAACCCGCGCCAGCTCGGATGCCAGAGCTTGCCGGCGTCGGTCCACTCCCGGAACCGCACCTCCCCCACCAGCTTCGGGCTCACCCACACCGCGTCCCGCGCGTCCTCGCGCGGGACGTCGCCGGCGAAGGGGGTGGTGCGGCGCCGCAGACCCGCCATGGCGGCCGACAGTTCGGCGAGCTGGGGTTCGTCGAAGCCGGTGCCGACGCGGCCGACGTACTCCAGCCCGGCCTCGCCCTGCACGCCGACCAGCAGCGAGCCGAAGGTGCCGGCGCGGGCCCCCTTGCCGAGGCGCCAGCCCCCGATGACGACGTCCTGGGTGAGCCAGTTCTTCGACTTCACCCAGTCGGGGCTGCGCCGACCCGGCACGTACACCGAGTTCCGCCGCTTGGCCACCACCCCCTCCCAGCCCCGCCGGGTGCTCTCCTCCAGCGCTTCGGATCCGTTGCCGTGCAACAGGTCCGGAACGACCAGCCCGTCGGCCGCGGCGGCGAGCGCGTCGAGCACGCGCCGCCGGTCGGAATACGGCTTCCGGTACAGGGTCACCCCGTCGAGGAAGAGGACGTCGAACACGAAGTACTGCGGGGTGCCCCCGGTCCGCAGCCGCCGGAAGCTTGTGACGCCGAGGGTGTCGCACGCGACCACCTCGCCGTCGAGGACCACCTCGTGCCCGTCGAGGATGCGGGTGAGATCGGCGAGAGCGGGGTAGTCGCCGGTGATGTCGCGGCCGGAACGCGAATGCAGCCGCAGCTGCCCGTTCTCGATCTCGGCGACGGCGCGGTAGCCGTCCCACTTGCCCTCGAACGCCCATTCGCCGGCGTCGAGACCGGTCACCTCACCCGGTGTCGCGAGCATGGGCTCGAGGTCGCGCGGGAAGCTCGTCGGCGGGCCCGGCGGCGCGCTCTGGTCCTTCATGCGGTGCGCGAGCCACTGGTTGCCGGCCGTGCGGATCAGCGCGTACCGGCCCTGCACCCGCGCGCCGTGCAGGCGCACGATCACCTCGTCGTCGCGCCATTTCTCGGTGTCGTAGGTGCCGGTGTCCCAGATCGTCATGCCGCCGGCGCCGTACTCCCCCTTGGGAATCACGCCGTGGAAGGTGAGGTACTCGAGCGGATGGTCCTCGGTGCGCACCGCGAGGTTGTTGCGGCCGGGATCGTCCGGCAGATTCTTCGGCACCGCCCACGACGCGAGCACCCCGTCGCGCTCGAGCCTCAGGTCGTAGTGCAGGCGGCGGGCGTGGTGCTCCTGGATGACGAAGGAATTGCCCGGTCCGGATCCCACGGTGGCGGGGACGGGTTCGGGGGTGCGGGACGGGTCGCGCTTGTGCCGGTACTCGGTCAGGGCGTCGGACTCGGGCAGCGGCGGGTCGAGCGCGGCGAGCGGGTCGGGTCCGGCCTCGAGGCGCGCGAGCACCTCGTCGAACCGCAATTGGTGCAACCCGGGGTCGTCGAGTTCGTCCCAGGTGCGGGGCGCGGCGACCCACGGCTGCTCCCGACCGCGCAGGGAATACGGCGCGATGGTCGTCTTGGCCTGGTTGTTCTGGCTCCAGTCGAGGAACACCCGGCCACCGCGCACGGCCTTCGCCATGGTGGCGGTGACCAGGTCGGGATGCAGCGTCTCGAGGTTGATCGCCACCTGCTTCGCCACGGTCGACGCCCCGCCCGGTGCAAGCTCGCGGTCGAGCGGCACATACAGGTGTATCCCCTTGCTGCCGCTGGTGACCGGGTAGGCCGGCCAGCCCAGCCCGCCGACCATGTCGCGCACCAGGCGGGCAACCTCGGCGCACTGCGCCAGCGTGACCCCCTCCCCCGGGTCGAGGTCGAACACGATCCGCGTCGCGGGACCCGGAACGGAACCCGAGAACCGCCACTGCGGCACGTGCAGCTCGAGTGCCGCCTGCTGCCCCAGCCAGGCCAGCGACGCCACGGAGTCGAAGACCGGATACGTCACCGACCGCTGCTTGTGGTGAACAGTCTTGCGGGTGAGCCACTTCGGCGCGTGGGAGGCGAGGTTCTTCTCGAAGAACGACTCGCCGCCGACACCCTCGGGCCAGCGTTTGCGGGTGCCGGGCCGGCCCGCGACGTGAGGTAGCAGCACCGGGGCGACGGCGACGTAGTAGTCGACCACGTCGGCCTTCGTCGTGCCCGTGCTCGGGTACAGCACCTTGTCGAGGTTCGTCAGGTTCAGACGACGGCCTTCGAACGTGCGGGTCGTCATCGCCTCATTCTGCCGAGCGCGGCCCGCGGGCGCGCACTTCTCGCGCCGGTCCCCGGCGTGTCGCCCGCGCGGAGGGCGCTTTCGGTGCTGCGCTCACGAGCACCTTCGGCGCTGGGACCCATGAGCGCCTTCGGTGCTGGGACCCATGAGCGCCTTCGGCGCTGCGCTCATGGGCACCTTCGGTGCTGGGACCCATGAGCGCCTTCGGCGCTGCGGCTCAGCTGTAGAGTTCGGCGAACCGGCGCAGCGAGGCCTCGATGTCGCCGTGCAGGGCCCGCGCGACGCCGGAGCCGATCGGCCCGAACAGCGGCGCCCCGCCGAGGTCGATGTTCAGGCTGAGCACGGAGCCGATCCCGGCGGCCCGGACGGTCATCCGCAGCTTGAACCGGGTGCCGCCCTTGCCGGAACCGTGGAGCACGAGGTGGTGCGGCGAGTCGATCTCCCGGACGGTCCACGCGACCCGGTTGCGCATGCCCTTGACCGAGACGACGGACTCGGCGGTGGTGCCGACGACGAGTTCGCTCGGCAGGTCGCTGCGCCACCCGTCGTGGATGGTCAGCCATTCGTCGAATCCGTGCAGGTCCGACGCCCGCACCCAGGTCACGTGCGGTTCGAGCGGAAGGTCGGTCGATACCTCGAGTTTGGCCATGCCCCGCAGCGTAGACGCCGAAGCGCGGACGCAGGGTGATCGACCCTGCGTCCGCGCTTCGTGGGTGTTGCCTAGTGGGCGACAGCCTTTTCGACACCGACACCGGTGAGGGAGCGGACCTCCATCTCGGCCTGCTTGGCCGGGTCCTCCAGCTTGCGCCGGCCGATGTAGGTACCGACGATGCCGAGGACGAAGGCCAGCGGGATCGACACGATGCCGGGGTTGGCGAGCGGGAAGAGGGCGAAGTCCGCGTTCGGGAACATCGAGGACGGCTTGCCGGACACCGCCGGGGAGAAGGCGATGAGCAGCAGGCAGCTGACCAGGCCGCCGTAGATGCTGAACAGGGCGCCGGTGGTGTTGAACTTCTTCCAGAACAGCGAGTACAGCAGCGTCGGCAGGTTGGCGGACGCGGCGACTGCGAAGGCCAGGGCCACCAGGAAGGCGATGTTCTGGCCCATCGCGAGGATGCCCAGCACGATCGAGACCACGCCGATCACCACGACGGTGATGCGGGAGACCCGCACCTGATCCTCCTCGGAGGCGTTGCCGCGCTTGATCACGCTGGCGTAGATGTCGTGGGCGAAGGACGCGGACGCGGTGATCGCGAGGCCGGCGACGACCGCGAGGATCGTGGCGAACGCGACGGCGGAGATGATGCCGAGGAAGATGGTGCCGCCGAGTTCGAAGGCGAGCAGCGGCGCGGCCGAGTTCTCCTTGCCGGGGGCGCCAAGGATGACGTCCGGTCCGACCATCTTGGCGGCACCGTAGCCGAGCACCAGGGTGAACAGGTAGAACCCGCCGATCAGGGCGATGGCCCAGGTCACCGAGCGCCGGGCCTCCTTGGCGGTGGGCACGGTGTAGAAGCGCATCAGCACGTGCGGCAGGCCGGCGGTGCCGAGCACCAGGGCGATGCCGAGCGAGACGAAGTCGAGCCGGGTCATGTCGCTGATGCCGTACTTGGCGCCGGGGGCGAGCACGTCGCGGCCGGCGACGGCCTCGTTGGTGGAGCTGTTCACCATGGCCTGCGCGTCGGCCAGCAGCTGCGAGAAGTTGCCGCGGACCGCGAGCAGCACGAGCACGAACATGATGCCGGCACCGGCGACGAGCAGCACGGCCTTGACCATCTGCACGTAGGTGGTGCCCTTCATGCCGCCGATGAGCACGTACACGATCATCAGGACGCCGACCACGGCGACGACGATGCCCTGGCCGAGCTTGCCGTCGATGTTGAGCAGCAGCGCGACGAGGCCGCCCGCACCGGCCATCTGGGCGAGCAGGTAGAACAGCGACACCGCGAGGGTGGACAGCGCGGCGGCCATGCGCACCGGACGCTGCTTGAGCCGGAAGCTCAGGACATCGGCCATGGTGAACCGGCCGGTGTTGCGCAGCAGTTCGGCGACGAGCAGCAGGGCGACGAGCCAGGCGACGAGGAAGCCGATGGAGTACAGGAATCCGTCGTAGCCGTAGACGGCGATGGCGCCGGCGATGCCGAGGAACGACGCGGCCGACAGGTAGTCGCCGGCGATCGCGAAGCCGTTCTGCGGGCCGGAGAACTGCCCGCCGCCGGTGTAGAAGTCCGAGGCCTTCTTGGTGGAGCGGCTGGCCCGGATGACCAGGCTCATCGTCACGACGACGAATGCGACGAAAATCGCGATGTTGAACAGGGGGTTGCCGACGTCGGTGGCACCCTGGGCCAGAACTGTCACTGGGCCGGTCCTTCCAGCTCTTCACGGATCGCGGCGGACCGCGGATCCAGGTCACGGTTGGCGAACCGCACGTAGAGCGCGGTGATGACGAAGGTCGATACGAACTGCGCGAGTCCGAGGATCAGGCCGAGGTTGATGTTGCCGAGCACCTTGGTCGCCATGAAGTCGGCGGCGTAGGTGGCCAGCAGGACGTACACGAAGTACCAGGTGAGGAAGAGTCCCGTCATCGGGAAGACGAACCGCCGGAGCCGGCGGCGCAAGTCCTGGAACTCCGGACTCGCCTGCATGTCGACGAAGTCCTGCGCATCGGGCGTGCGGCGCTCGAGCGCCCCGCCCTTGCCGAGGTGAGCTGTGGTCACTGCCGACTCCTTGGTCGTGGCTTCAGGGATCGCCCCTGTGAGACGTACTACCAGTAGACCGTAATGAGACGAGAGTCACACGAGAAGATGGTGGCACCGGTCACACGCCGAGCTGTCGACCGGTGCGGCGAACGGTCCCCCGGGCGCGACGAGTGGCGGCTCAGTGGCCTCGCGGCCGGGGCGACTTTCCGGGTCCGCGCCGGTCCGCGGGGTCGCCGGTGTCCTCGAACGCCCCGAGCTCCCGGTCCCGGCCCATCCCCAGCCGCTCGGGCACGTGCATGCGGGAGAAGACGCGACCGATGTCCGCCGGGACGCGGGATCGGGTGGCGAGGCTGACGACGACCATGGTGACGAACGCGAGTGGCACGCTCACGGCGGCCGGGTAGCCGATGACGGCGGCGAGCCAGCCTCCGCCCGTCCCGGGGTCGATGCGCACCAGCACGACCACCAGGGCCGCGCCGCCGGCCACCACCGCGCCGACCACCATGCCCGCGGCCGCCCCGGCCGCGGTGAGCCCGCGCCACCAGATGCCGAGCATCAGCAGCGGACACAGCGTGGAGGCGGCCACCGCGAACACCAGACCCACCGCCCGCGACAGGTCCAGCGACGTCACCGCCAGCGACAGGCCGAGCGGCACCAGGCCGGCGAGGACGGCCGCGATCCGGAAGTCCCGCACCCGCCCCCGCAGCACGTCGGTGGACAGCACGCCGGCGACGCTGACCAGCAACCCCGAGGACGTGGACAGGAACGCCGCGATCGCGCCGGCGGCGACGAGCGCGGCGAGCAGCTGGCCGCCCCAGCCGGACAGGACCGACCCCGGCAGCAGCAGCACGGCCGCGTCCGAGCGGCCGGTGATGAGCAGTTGCGGCACGTACAGGCGCGCGAACACCCCGAGCAGCGTCGGGAACAGATAGAACACGCCGAGCAGGGCGATCACCGCGAGCGACGTCATGCGGGCCGCACGCCCGTCGGGGTTGGTGTAGAAGCGCACCAGCACGTGCGGCAGCCCCATGGTGCCGAGGAAGGTGGCGAGGATCAGCGAATACACCTGGAACATCGGGTGCGCGCCGCCGATCCCGCCGCCGGGCGCGGCCCAGTCGTCGTTGGTGGCGGGTGCCCCGGCCACCACCGGCACGGCTGCGCCGGGCTCGAGCACCAGCGCTGTGCCGGCGGCCACCTCGTGCTCGCCGGGCGCGAGCAGCACGGTGCCGTCCACGGTCCGTCCGTCGACCCGTCCGGTGGCGGCGACCTCGAGAGGCTCGCCGACCTGGACGACGACGTCGGTGGTGACGTCGACGGTGGTGCGCTCGGTGACCGTCGGCGGCGCCGGCTGCCCGACGGCGCGGTCGTCGTCGAGGAAGTGGACGGCGAGCACGAGGGCCGGCACCGCGACGGCGGTGAGCTTGAGCCAGTACTGGAACGCCTGGACGAAGGTGATCGAGCGCATGCCGCCACCGACGACGTTGCCGACGACGATCAAGCCGACCGCGACGACGCCGACCCAGTCGGGGACGCCGAGCAGGATGTTCAGGGTCAGTCCCGCGCCCTGGAACTGGGGGACGAGGTAGAGCACGCAGACGACGGCGACGATCACCATCGCCAGGGTGCGCAGCCATCGCGCGCCGAGCCGGAACTCCGCGAAGTCGGGCACCGTATAGGCGCCGGACCGGCGCAGCGGCGCGGCGACGAACAGCAGCAGGCCCAGGTAGCCCGCCGTGAAGCCCACCGGATACCACAGGGCGTCGGCACCGTACTTGGCGATCAGCCCGGCCACTCCGAGAAACGAGGCGGCGGAGAGGTATTCACCGGATATGGCGGCGGCGTTCCAGCGGGGGCCGACGCTGCGGGAGGCGATGAGGAAGTCGGAGGTGGTGCGGGCCAGCCGGACTCCGTAGATGCCGATCGCGACGGTGGCGGCGGCTGCGGCGACGAGCCCGATGACGGTGACGACGGGGATCGAACCGGTATCCATGAGCCGCTCAGTCGTCGACCAGGTCGGTGAAGTCCTGCTCGTTGCGTTCGGCCAGGCGGACGTAGAGCCCGCCGATGCCGAGCAGCAGCGGGTATCCGACGAATCCGAGCAGCAGCCACGGCAACCGGATGCCGAGCACCGTCAGGTCCGTCAGGCGCGGCACGAAGTGGAACAGCAGCGGCAGGGCACACAGCAGGCACACCGCCACGAGCGAGAGCCGCGCGGCGAGGCCGAGCTGGGCTCGGACCAGGCCGCGCACCATGGCCTCCCCGACCTCGGTCTGTTCCTGGACCTCCACGCGGGTGCGCACCATGCGGGCGCCGCGGCGCTGGGCGAGCACCACCCGTTCGCGCGGCGGCGGGCCGCCCGAACCACGCGGCGGCGGGCCGCCCGAACCACGCGGCGGCGGGCCGCCCGAACCACGCGGCGGCGGGCCGCCCGAACCATGCGGCGGCGGGTTGCCGGACGGACTCATCTGGTCGTCCAGGTCTGCATCGGTCCGCGGATCAGGCGGTCCTTGAGCTCGCGGGTGTGGCGACGGCTCACCGGCAGTTCGACGGGCGGCTTGCCCTCCTCGGCCCGCAGGCACACGACGAGGCCGGAGCCGACGCTGCGAATGCCGGTCACCAGGGGCAGCGACACGAGGTAGGAGCGGTGCACCCGCAGGAACCCGGCGTCTGCCCAGCGGCTCTCGAGGGTGGAGATGGGGATGCGCACCAGGTGGGAGCCGGTGCCGGTGTGCAGGCGTGCGTAGTCGCCGTCGGCCTCGACCCACTGCACCGACGACCGCGGCACCAGTGTGGTCACGCCGCCGAGTTCGACGGGGATCACCTCGTCCGCCGCGGCCGCGCCCGCGGCGGCGGATTCGGTTTCGCGGGTGCGGCGGCGCTCGGCGATGCGGCGCACCGCCTCGGCGAGACGTTCCTCGCGCAGGGGTTTGAGCAGGTAGTCGACCGCGCCGAGGTCGAAGGCCGCCACCGCACGGTCGTCGTGCGCGGTCACGAACACAACGGCGGGCGGGTTCGCGAAGTTGCGCAGGATGCCGGCGAGCTCCAGGCCGTCGAGGCCGGGCATGTTGATGTCGAGGAACACCGCATCGATCCCGCCGTCGCGCAGCAGCCGCAGGGCGGTGGTCGCCTCGCCCGCGGTGTGGACATGGCCGATTTCCTCGCGTCGCCGCAGCAGGTACGCGAGCTCGTCGAGGGCCGGCGGTTCGTCGTCGACGGCCAGCACGGTGAGGGTGTCGGTGGTGTCGTTCACAGCCGGTCCATCGTGCCATGCCGGACCGTCCGCGCGGAGCGGACCGGTCCACTCGCGCGGAGCGGGGCCGGGTGGCGGAAGGGTCGCGTCATGCCCGTATCCCGGGCCGGAACTTCGGCACCCGCATGCTGACCTTCGTTCCGGCCCCCGGCGCCGTCTCGACGACGAGGCCGTAGTCGTTGCCGAACGCTGCGCGCAGGCGATCGTCGACGTTGGCCAGTCCCACGTGCGCCGCCTCCTTGGCGCTGGTGCGCCCCTGTCCCTCGGCGACGGCGTCGAGATCGCCGGAGCGCAGGAGTTCGGGGTCCATGCCGACGCCGTCGTCCTCGACGCTGATGACGCAGTCGGTGCCCTCGTCCGCGGCGACGATGCTGATGGTGCCGGTGCGGGTGCTCTTGCCCGCGATGCCGTGCCGCACGGCGTTCTCGACGAGGGGCTGCAGGGCGAGGAACGGCAGCACCACGTTGAGCACCTCCGGCGCGACCTGCAGCCGCACCTCGAGGGCGTTGCCGAACCGGGCCCGCTCGAGCGTGAGATACCGGTCGATGTTGCGCAGTTCGTCGGCGAGCAGCGTGTACTCCCCGGCCGCGCGGAACGAGTACCGGGTGAAGTCGGCGAATTCGAGGAGCAGTTCGCGGGCGCGTTCGGGGTCGGTGCGCACGAACGACGCGACGGTGCCCAGGGCGTTGTAGATGAAGTGCGGGCTGATCTGAGCGCGCAGCGCCAGCACCTCGGCGCGGTCGAGGCGGGCGCGGGAGGCGTCGAGTTCGGCGAGTTCGATCTGGCTGCAGGCGTAGCGGGCGACCTCGGTGAGCACGCCGAGCAGAGCCGGGCCGGGTTCGGTGGTGGTCACGACGCCGAGCGCACCGACGACCCCGACGTTGTCGATGACGAGCGGCTGCACGATCACGGCGCGCGCGGCCTGCTCGTCCGGACCGCGCTGGAGGTCACCGTGCCCGACGAGGACGCGCCGGTCGTCGGCGATCGCGCGCTTCGCGGCGGCGAGCAACTGGGCGGACAGCCCTTCGAAGGGGCCGCTCCACGCCAAGCGGGTGCCGTCCGCGTCGACGAGCGCAACGGACGACGTGCCGGTGAGCGAGCGCAGGTGCGGGGCGGCCTCCTGCGCGGACGTCGCGTCGAGGCCCCGGCGCAGCGGCCGCGCGGCCAGCGACGCGGTGTGCAGGGTGGCGTGCACGGCACGTTCGGCCGGTGTGGTCAGGCCGCGCCGGGTGCGCAGCCACAGCACGGTGACGCCGGCGACGACGAGCAACGCGACGGCCAGGAGCGCGGCGAGGGTTGCGCTCACCGCGGGTCCGGTCCCGGCTCGGCGTCGAGCCGCGCCACGAGGGTCTTCGGCGCGACGGTGCGGTACGCGTCCTCGACGATGTCCGCGACGTCGTCCCAGAAGGCGTCGCCGGTGGCGCCGGGGCCGTCGAGGCGGACCCCGATCCAGCCACGGGTGCCGACGTACGGCGGCCGGAAGAAGCGATCCGGGTCCCGCTCGATCCAATCCTGTTGTGCGCCCGCGGGTGCGGCCGCCCAGAACGCGACACGGTCGTCGTGGTGGTGGTCGGCGAAGGTGGCGAACTGCGGGGAGCGGCGGACGAACCAGGCCGGTTCGCCGTGGCTGACGCGCTCGGTGACGTCCGGAAGCGCGGTGCACAGGGCACGCAGGCGGTCGAGCGGACTCATCATGAGTTCACGCTAGGCCACCGCAGCGACGCCGTTGCGGGGTACACGGTGGCCGGGTGCACGCGGATCGGCGCGGCGCCGGCCGGTGCCCGCACAGGCCTCAGCAGCAACGTGCCCCCGGGTTCGCGTCCGCGGCGGCGTAACGGGTGCGCCAGTACTCGCGTTCGGTGGGGATCTCGGCTCCGGGGTGCAGCCGTTCCAGGTGGGCGACGTAACGCGCGTAGTCGTGGTCGCCCATCAGCGCTCCGATCCACCAGCGCACCGTTCGTCCCCGCGCGGCGAGCGCGGCGAGCACCCTACTCATGGTGCGCTCCGGTCGGCTCCGAGCGGGGGCCGCGAGCGGGACGGATGTGCGCGGCGCCCGGGGCGCGCACGCGTCCGGACGCGATGAGCACGTCCCACTGGTGCTGTATTCGTTTCTCGGCGGCCGTGGGTACGAACCCGGCCGGGGCGAAGATCTTCGACGGAACGTCGGGAGCCTCGGTGGTGGGCAGCCCTCCGGCCCGGAACGCCTTGACGCACACGATGGCTCCCGCGACGGCGACGATCAGCACGAGACTCGCGAACACGATCGACAGTGTGCCCTGGATGAAGGTGTTGCGGATCACCGCGTCGATCGCGGCGGGGCTCGTCGCGGACCGGAAACTGGTCTCCCCGGCGTCCTTGGCGGCCTGGAAGTCGAAGTGCTGGGTCCAGTACCCGATCGCGGGATCCCCCGAGAAGATCTTCTGCCACGAGGCGGTCATCGTCACGATCAGGTCCCACACGAGCGGAACGCCCGGGATCCATGCCCATTTGAACAGGCCCTTCTTCATCACCACGGTGAGCACGACCGTCAGGGCGATCGCGGCGAGCAGCTGGTTGGCGATGCCGAACAGCGGGAAGAGGGTGTTGATACCCCCGAGTGGATCGGTGACGCCCATCAGCAGGATCGCACCCCACGCGGCCACGACCAGCAGCGAGCACAGCCACGCGCCCGGACGCCACGACGGGTCCTTGAACCGGCGGGCCGGTCCCCCGAAGTTGCCGAGCGAATCCGAGAGCATGAAGCGGGCGACGCGGGTGCCGGCGTCGACGGTCGTGAGGATGAACAGGGCCTCGAACATGATCGCGAAGTGGTACCAGAACGACTTCAGCGCGTCGCCACCGAACAGGTCGCTCAGCACGCTGGACATCCCGAACGCGAGGGTCGGGGCGCCGCCGGTGCGCGAGATGATCGAGTCCTCCCCGACGTCGGCGGCGGCCTGGGAGATGGCCTCCGGGGTGATATCCGGGGCACCCAGTCCGAGGCCGTTGACGTAGTCCGCCGCAGTGGCGGGAGTGCCTCCGGTCACGCCGGCCGGGGCGTTGAGCACGAAGTACAGATGCTGATCGATCACGCAGGCGGTGATCAGCGCCATGATCGCCACGAAGGATTCGGTGAGCATGCCCCCGTACCCGATCAGCCGGGTCTGCTTCTCCTTCTCGAGCAGCTTCGGGGTCGTGCCTGAGGAGATGAGCGCGTGGAAGCCGGACAGTGCGCCGCAGGCGATGGTGATGAACAGGAACGGGAACAGCGATCCGGCGAAGGCCGGGCCGTTGCCCTCGAGAGCGAAGGAGGTGACGTCCGGCATCTGCAGGGTCGGGCGGACGATGAGAATACCCACGGCGAGCAGCGCGATCGTCCCGACCTTCATGAACGTGGACAGGTAGTCTCGCGGCGCCAGCAGCAGCCACACCGGTAGCACCGAGGCGGCGAATCCGTACGCGATCATCAGCCACGTGATGGTGACCTTGGACAGGGTGAACCACTCGGCTCCCCAGTCCGTTTCGGCCACCCAGCCGCCGGCGACGATGGCCAGCAGGAGCAGTGCGACGCCGATGAGCGAGACCTCCGAGACCCGGCCCGGCCGCAGGTAACGCAGGTACACCCCCATGAAGAGGGCGATGGGGATGGTCATCGCGATGGAGAACAGACCCCACGGGCTCTCGGCGAGCGCATTGACCACGACCAGAGCGAGAACCGCGATGAGGATGATCATGATGACGAAGACCGCGACCATGGCGGCGATTCCGCCGACGACGCCCAGTTCCTCCCGCGCCATCTGACCGAGGCTGCGCCCGCGGCGCCGCGACGAGATCGACAGCACCAGGAAATCCTGCACCGCACCGGCGAACACGACGCCGAGGATGATCCACAGGGTGCCCGGCAGGTACCCCATCTGCGCGGCGAGCACCGGACCGACGAGAGGACCGGCGCCGGCGATCGCGGCGAAGTGGTGTCCGAACAGCACCCGCCGGTCCGTCGGGATGTAGTCCTTTCCGTTCTCGAGGATCTCCGCCGTGGTGGCCCGGTCGTCGCGCGGTTGGACGATCTTGCTCTCGACCAGCCTGGCGTAGAAGCGGTAGGCGATCAGATACGTGCACACCGCGGCGATCACGAACCAGACCGCGTTGACGTTCTCCCCGCGGACCACCGCGATCATCGTCCAGGCGACACCACCGAGCAGCGCCAGCACGACGAACACGACGCGGGCCGACGAAGGCATCGGGGAACGGTCGACGATGCCGACCGGCGGGAGGTCGGGATCCGTGCGCAGGTATTCGATCCGGGGCGGGGACTCGGGAACCGATTCGACGGCCATAAGGAATCCTAGAATCGTCTGCTCCCGCCCCGGCGGGAAAACGCGGATGTCGGCAGTCCGGGGCCCGGTCAGTACCGGGTGCGCCGGTTGAGCCGTTCCTCCGCGGCCGCCTCCTCGACGTCGAGTCCCTCGAGCACCGTGCGGAGCGTCTCGTCGTCGAGGTCGCCGTTGTCGCGTGCCGCGATCAGGGCCTGCCGCTGGGCGCGCAGCACGGAGCGCCGGAGCTTCTCGAACAGGGTGCCCGAGTCGGGCACGGCCGGTTCGTGCTCACCGGCCTCCTCGGCCTGCTGCGCTTCGAGGCGGGCCTTCATGGACCGGTTCACCCGGGCGAGGATGCGTTGCAGCGCCTCGGCGTCGACGCCGTCGGGCGGATTCTTCGCGAGCAGCGCGAGGTGCTGTTCGGCGGCAGTGCCGGAGATGGTCCGCGCACGTTCCATCTGCTCCTGGGCATACAGCCGTTCGTAGGGATCGGCGACGTTCAGCACCCGGATGAGGGCCGGCATCGTCGCCCCCTGGATCAGCAGGGTGCCGACCGCGACCACGAAGGCGATCACCTGGATCGTCTCGCGACCGGGGAACGGCTCGCCGGAGGCCAGGACGAGCGGCACGCCCCCGGCGGCCGCGAGGGTCACCACACCGCGCATCCCGGCCCACGAGATCACCAGGTACTCACGGCCGGTGAACTGGTCGCGCCCCAGCCGGTCGAGCCCGACCTCCCGCGTGAGGCGGCGACGCGCCCAGTGCAGCAGCACCCACAGCGGCCGCACCGCGATCACCACACCGAGCACCGCGAACGCGTAGAGGAACGCGCGGTGCACGTCGAGACCGCTCTCGCGGACCTCGTCGATCACGAACTTCAGCTGCAGTCCCATGTAGGCGAAGACGAACATCTCGAGCAGCACGTCGAGGCTCTCCCACACCGCCCGTTCCTGGATGCGCGTCGCCACGGACGCGTCGGTGGCCCGGTGCCCCATGTACAGGCCGGCTGCGACCACGGCCAGCACACCGGACGCCTCGATCTCCTCGGCGGCCAGGTAGGCGGTGAACGGGAGCACCAGTCCCAGCACCGTTTCCAGCGGCGAGTCGTACATGCGGCCGCGCACCCGGTGCACCACGACGGCGAGCAGCAATCCGATCGCCACGCCGCCGGCCACCTCGTACCCGAAGAACACCACGGGCGAGTCCACCAGCACCCGGGTGCCGGCGACGGCGGAGACCGCGACGGTGAACAGGGTCAGCGCGGTCGCGTCGTTGACCAGACCCTCACCGGTGAGGACCGCGATGACGCGTTTGGGCAGTCCGAGTCGCTGTCCGACGGCGACGGCGCTGACCGCGTCGGTCGGCGCGACCACGGCCCCGAGCACGAGTGCGGCGCCGAGGGTCAGATCCGGCACCAGCGCCGAGGCGGAGAACGCGACGGCGAAGGCCGTGACCAGGACGGTGAAGATGCCCAGCCGCAGGATCGGCGCGAGGTGCCGGCGGAAGGTCGCCACGGAGAAGCGCAGCGCCGCCGAGTACAGCAGCGGCGGCAGCACCACCCCGAGGATGATGTCCGGATGCAGCTCGAGCCGCGGCATGCCGGGCAGGAACGAGGCGATCGAGCCGATGGTGACGAGGACCAGCGGGGCCTGGAGGTTTCCGCGGTTCGCGAGTCCGGTGACGGCGACGGCCGCGATGACGACGAGGAGGATCCAGGTCCCGTTCACCCGTCGATTGTGACCCGGACGGGCGGTGGGCGCCGCCGCACGATCCGAGTGCCCGGTGTCCGAGCCCACCGGGCACCGATACTCGCGTGCCCTGCACCGCACCCTTGACACCCCCCGAGAAACGAACGTATATTCACCTCAAGTGAATGAGCATTCATTTTGCTCGTGTGCTTTTCGAAATCCGACGCACCCCGCCCCGAAGGCCCCGGTGGTGCCCCAGCAAGGAGTCGACATGGATCTGGCGTTGACGGAGGAGCAGCAGAGTTTCCGGCAACTCGCACGCGAGTTCCTCGACAAGGAGGTGGTCCCGCACCGGGCCGCATGGGACCGCGCCGAATCGGTGGACATCTCGATCGTGCCCAAGCTCGCCGAGATCGGGTTCTTCGGGCTGACCATCCCCGAGGAGTACGGCGGCCTCGGCGGCGACTACATCACCTACTGCCTCGGCATGGAGGAACTCGGCCGCGCCGACTCCGCTGTGCGCGGCATCGTGTCCGTCTCGATGGGCTTGGTGGGCAAGGTGATTCTGTCCCACGGCACCGAGGAGCAGAAGCACGAGTGGCTGCCACGCATCGCTTCGGGTGAGGCGCTCGCATGCTTCGGTCTCACCGAACCCGACAACGGCTCCGACCCCGGACACCTGAAGACCCGCGCGGTGCGCGACGGCGACCACTACATCATCAACGGGTCGAAGATCTTCATCACCAACGGAACCTGGGCGAACCTGTGCCTGGTCTTCGCCCGCACCGGCGGTCCCGGCCCGAAGGGCGTGTCCGCCTTCCTCGTTCCCACCGACACCCCGGGCTTCGAAGCCCGGGAGATCCACGGCAAGCTCGGCCTGCGCGGCCAGGCCACCGCCGAGCTGTACTTCACCGACATGAAGGTGCCCGCGAGCGCGCTGCTCGGCGAGGAGGGCCAAGGCTTCTCGATCGCCATGCACTCGCTGGACAAGGGCCGGGTCTCGGTCGGCGCCGGCTGCGTCGGCATCATCCAGGGCTGCCTCGAGGCCGCCGTCGACTACGCGACGAACCGCAAGCAGTTCGACCGGCCCATCGCCTCGTACCAGCTGATCCAGGACCTGATCGCGGACATGTCCGTCGACGCCGACGCCGGCCGCCTGCTGACCTGGCGGGCAGCCGACCTCATCGAGCGCGGAGAACCGTTCGGCACCGCCGCATCCAAGGCGAAGTACTTCTGCAGCGAGGCTGCGGTGCGAGCCGCCAACAACGCGATCCAGCTCTTCGGCGGGTACGGCTACGTCGACGAGTACCCCGTCGCCAAGTACATGCGCGACGCCCGCGTGATGACCCTGTACGAGGGCACCAGCCAGATCCAGAAGCTGCTCATCGGCCGCGCCGAGACCGGCATCAGCGCCTTCCTGTAGACCGTCCAGGACGGCGGGCCCGGGATCGCCGGCGGAGCCGGAGGGGGGGTCGTCGCCACACCGGCGGGTAGTCAGGCGGTAGTAGATCACGCACAACGCTCGGCTGGGGTCTCCCAGTCGAGCGTTGTGCGTGATCGGCCGTAGAGGCCCCGGCCGGGAACCCCGGGCAGGGCCTCGACGCGCACCCTTGACAGAGTGACGCGCGCCACACTACCGTTCTGGTCGAACACAATGAATGAGCATTCATCCACTACGAATTTTTGTTCACTCATCGTTGTCGCTCCGACGGGGCCGACCCGCCCCGGCGAAAACTCGCCCCCTGACACACACGGAGTTCTCATGCCCCCTGTCTCGGCCGACTGGACCAGTACGCAGCATCGACGCTCGGTGACGTGGATCGTCGCCCTCGCGACGGCAGCGCTCGTCTTCGACGGATACGACCTGGTCGTGTACGGAACCATCCTCCCGATCCTCATGAAGGATCCGACCCAGCTCGGTGCCGTCTCTGCCGAACAGGCCGGGGTGCTCGGCTCGTACGCCCTGGTCGGGGTCCTGATCGGCGCCCTGCTCGCCGGCGCCTTCGGCGACCGGGTCGGCCGCCGAAAGCTGACACTGATCAGCATCACGTGGTTCTCGGTGGGCATGGCTGCCGCGGCGATGACCCACTCCGTGACGATGTTCGGCGCCATGCGACTGCTCACCGGCATCGGCGTGGGTGGACTCATCGCCACCACCGGCGCGGTGGTCGCCGAGTTCGCGCCGCCCAGCAAGAAGAACATGTACAACGCGATCGTCTACTGCGGTGTCCCCCTCGGCGGTGTCATGGCGTCGCTGCTCGCCCTGCTGCTGCGTGACGCCATCGGCTGGCGCGGCCTGTTCTGGATCGGAGCGCTGCCCCTCGTGGTCCTGCTGCCGCTCGTGCTGCTGAGGCTTCCCGAGTCGCCCCGCTGGCTCGTCGCCCGTGGCCGGATCGACGAGGCCCACGCGATCACCGCACGTACCGGCATCCCTTCTCCGACAGCCGAAGAACTCGTCGTCGAGCGGGCGGGTGCCCAGAAGGTCGGATTCGCCGCGCTGGCCACCCGCCGGTACGCGCTCGGCACCGCACTGCTCGGCCTGATGAGCTTCGGCGGCATCATGCTCACGTACGGGCTCAACACCTGGTTGCCGAAGATCATGGAGAACGCCGGATTCGACGCGAAGAACTCGCTGGCATTCCTGTTGGTGCTCAACGGCGGCGCGATCGCCGGCGTTGTGCTCGCCTCCCGGACGGCGGATCGCACCGGCCCGCAGCGGGTCATCGTCGGCACGTTCCTGCTCGCGGTGCTGTCGCTCATCGTGCTCACCCTCGACCTGCCGCTGGCGGTGCTGCTCGGCGCGGTCGCGGCGGCCGGTATCGGCGGGATCGGCACCCAGATCCTCATCTACGGCTTCGTCGCCAACTACTACTCGACCACGGCACGCGCCGCCGGCGTCGCGTGGTGCGCCGGATTCGGCCGTCTCGGCGGGATCTTCGGGCCGCTCGTCGGTGGGCTGATCCTCGGCGCCGGACTGAGCAGCAACATCGCCTTCTACATCTTCGCGGGCATTGCGCTGCTCGGCGCGGGCCTCACCGTGCTGGTGCCCACCCGCCACGAGAGCGTCGCGACAAGCCCGAGCGGGACGCACCGGGCGGCCGAGCCCGCCATGGTGACCGTCGACTGACCGCACCCGGAACGGGGGCGGGTCCGTGGTTACGGACCCGCCCCCGTTCGTGCGTGGACGTCGGATCCTTGCCCGTTCAGCTCCAGTCGTAGAAGCCGCGGCCGGACTTGCGGCCGAGCTCGCCGCGGGCCACCTTGTCGCGCAGCAACTGCGGCGGCGCGAACCGCTCCCCCAGGGTGCCGTGCAGGTACTCCGCGACGGCCAGCCGGATGTCCAGGCCCACGAGATCCGTCGAGCGCAGCGGGCCCATCGGATGCTTGTACCCCAATTCCATTGCCCGGTCGATCGACTCGGCGTCGGCCACGCCCTCCTCGAGCATCCGGATCGCCTCCAGGCCGAGCAGCACGCCGAGGCGGCTGGTGGCGAAGCCCGGCGAATCGCGCACCACCACGGGCGTCTTGCCGAGCAGCTCCACCCAGCCCGCGACGTCGCGCACCAGCGCGTCGGAGGTCGTCTCGGCGCGCACGATCTCCACCAGCTCCGACGCGGGCACCGGGTTGAAGAAGTGCATGCCCAGGAACCGGGACGGGTTCCTCAGGGCGGCGCCCAGCTCCGTCGGCGACAGCGAGCTGGTGTTGGTGGCGATCACCGCGTCGTCGGGCACGACGCGCTCGGCGTCGGCGAGCACGCGCCTCTTCAGGCCGGGCTCCTCGGGCACCGCCTCGACGAGCAGCCGGGTGTCGCCGGGCAGCTCGGCCACCGACGCGACGAACGCGACCCGGCCGGCCACCACGTCGAGCGGATCGACGAGCTTGCCGCGCTCGGCCGCGCGGGAGAGGCTGTCCGTCAGCCGCTTTCGCGCGGCATCCAGGTCGCCGGTCTCGGACACGGTCACGGTCGCGCCGAGCGCGGCGAAGGCATGGGCGATGCCGACGCCCATGCGGCCTCCGCCGATCACGGCAACACGGTCGGGAAGTCCTGTCATCTGCTGGTCCTCTTCTCCAGGAATCGGGTCATGCGTTTCTACCTGTCCACGGCCCCGTACCGCACCGCCCGGGCGGGATCGTCGAGATGATGTGGTCGCTCACAGCGCCTCCACCGCCAGCGACACGCCCTGGCCGACACCGACGCACAGGGTGGCCAGGCCCCGCGCCGCGCCCTCGCGTTCCATGCGGCCGAGCAGGGTGACGAGGATGCGCGCCCCGGACGAGCCGAGCGGGTGACCGAGCGCGATGGCGCCGCCGTCCGCGTTGACGAGGTCCTCGTCCAGGCCGAGTTCGCGGATGACGCCGAGCGACTGGGCGGCGAAGGCCTCGTTGAGCTCGATCGCGCCGATGCCGTCGAGGGTCCAGCCGGTGCGGTCGAGCAGCTTGCGGGTGGCGGGGACCGGGCCGAGGCCCATGATGTGCGGGGCGAGCGCCGCCGAGGCGCTGCCGACGATCCGGGCGCGCGGCGTCAGCCCGTGCCGGCGCACCGCGTCGGCGCCGGCGAGCACCAGCGCGGACGCGCCGTCGGACAGCGACGACGACGAGCCGGCGGTGACGATGCCGCCGGCCCGGAACACCGGCTTCAGGCGGGCGAGTTTCTCCTCGTCGGTCCCGCGCCGCGGGCCCTCGTCCACGTCGACGACGCCGTCGCGCACCGGCACCGGGACGATCTCCTTCTCGAACCGGCCGGCGTCGATGGCGGCGAGAGCGCGCCGGTGGCTGCGGACCGCGAACGCGTCGCTCGCCTCTCGGGTGATGCCGTGCAGGGCCGCGACCTCCTCGGCCGTCTCGCCCATCGACAGGGTGGTCGTGTCGTCGAAGCGCGGGTTGGTGAACCGCCAGCCGATGGCGGTGTCGAAGACGGCGCCGGGCTTGGCCCAGGGTGTGCCGGGCTTGCTCATCACCCACGGCGCCCGGGTCATCGACTCGACCCCGCCGGCGACGACGATGTCGGCCTCCCCGGACCGGATGGCCTGGGCCCCGGAGGCGACAGCGGTGAGCCCGCTCGCGCACAGGCGGTTGACGGTGTACCCGGGGACGGTCTGCGGCAGGCCGGCGAGCAGCACCGCCATGCGGGCGACGTTGCGGTTGTCCTCGCCGGCCTGGTTGGTGGCGCCGAGGATCACCTCGTCGATCGCGTCGGCCGGGACGCCGCTGCGCGCGACGGCCTCGCCGACGACGAGTGCGGCCAGGTCGTCGGGCCGCACCGGGGCGAGCGCGCCGCCGTAGCGGCCCTGCGGTGTGCGGACTCCGTCGACGACGTAGACGTCGATCATCCGTAGATCTCCCTTCCGAAACCGGGGGCCGTGTGACCCTTGACACCCTCCGGTAGTGAATGTACGTTCATAGTTAGTGAAGCACAATTCATCACTCATGAACAGAACTTCAATTCCTGACCCGACCTGCGCTGACGAGGAGTCATCATGACCGTGTTCGAGGACATCACCTACGAGATCGACGGCCCCGCGGCGATCATCACGATCGACCGCCCGCACCGCTACAACGCGTTCCGCGGCAAGACCGTCGAGGAGCTCATCAAGGCGTTCCGCGCCGCGTGGGCCGACAGCCGGGTCTCGGCGATCATCCTCACCGGCGCCGGCGAGAAGGCGTTCTGCACCGGCGGCGACGTCAAGCAGCGCGCCGAGACCGGCGACTACGGCCCCACCGAGAGCGGCATGTTCGAGATCGGCTACCTGCACAAGCTGATTCGCGACATCCCGAAGCCGGTCATCGCCGCGGTCAACGGAGTCGCCGTCGGCGGCGGACACGTGCTGCACGTGCTGTGCGACCTCACGATCGCCTCGGAGAACGCCAAGTTCGGCCAGGCCGGCCCGAAGGTCGGATCGTTCGACGCCGGTTTCGGCTCGGCCTTCCTCGCCCGCGTGGTCGGCGAGAAGCGCGCCCGCGAGATCTGGTACCTGTGCCGCCAGTACGACGCCGCCACCGCCGAGCGCTGGGGCCTGGTCAACTGGGTCGTGCCGCAGGACAAGCTGCTCGACGAGGCCAAGGCGATCGCCGCCGAGATCGCCGAGAAGAGCCCCACCGCCATCAAGTTCCTCAAGCAGTCGTTCAACGCGGACACCGACCACCAGGCCGGCCTGAGCAACCTCGCGATGTCGGCGCTCGACCTGTTCGGCAAGTCCGACGAGGGCCTCGAGGGCGCCAACGCGTTCGCCGAGAAGCGGCCCGCCGACTTCGCCAAGTTCGTCAAGGCCTGATCCCTCCCCATTTCGGATTCCCCGAGAGGACCCCTCATGAGCAACATCGCACTGGTCACCGGCGCCGGCTCCGGCATCGGCAAGGCCATCGCACTGGCCTTCGCCGCACAGGGCGACCGCGTGGTCGCCGCCGACCTCGACCTCGCCGCCGCCGAGGCCACCGCCAAGGAGTACCCCGAGCTGATCACCGCCCTGCCGGTGGACATCGCCGACCGGGCCCAGGTCGACGAGCTGCGCGAGCGCACCCACGCCGAGGTCGGCGTGCCGAACGTGCTCGTCAACGCCGCCGGCTGGGACCGCACCGATCAGTTCCTCAACGCCACACCCGAATTCGCGCAGAAGGTCGTGGCGATCAATTACCTCGGCCCGGTGCACGTGTGCAGCGCCTTCCTGCCCGGCATCATCGAAGCCGGCAACGGCGGCCGCGTGATCAACCTCGCCTCCGACGCCGGCCGCGTCGGCAGCTCCGGCGAGTCGATCTACGCCGGGGCGAAGGGCGGCGTCATCGCGCTGACCAAGTCCCTCGCCCGCGAGATGGCGCGGCACGGCATCAACGTCAACTGCGTGTGCCCCGGCCCCACCGACACCCCGCTGTTCCAGGCGCAGGACGAGAAGCTCAAGGCCGCACTGATCAAGGCCATCCCGTTCCGCCGGCTCGCCCGGCCCGACGAAGTCGCCGCCCCCGTGCTGTTCTTCGCGTCGGAGGCCGCGTCGTTCGTCACCGGTCAGGTGATCAGCGTCAGCGGCGGCCTCACGATGGCCGGCTGACCGCGGACACGCGAGGGAGGACGGACACCATGACCGCGTCGTACAACGCCCGGGCCTACCGGGAGTACTTCGAGAACGACTTCACGTACCTCAACGGATTCCGGCGCAACACCAAGCGTTACGCACACCAGGTCGCCCTGAGCGACCCCGGCACCGGGCGGCAGTGGACCTACGCGCAGCTCGGGGAGCGCGTCGACCGGATCGCGACGGGCCTGGCGGACGCGGGGGTGCAGACCGGGGACGTCGTCGCCTACCAGCTGTTCAACGGCGTCGAATTCGCCGAGCTCTACCTCGCCACGCAGGCCGTCGGGGCGGTCGGCTCGCCGGTGAACTTCCGCCTGGCGGCCGGCGAGACGGCGTTCGTCCTCGACAAGTGCACCCCTGCGGTATTCGTCTACGACACCGAACTCACCGATATGGTGCAGGAGGCGTTGCGGCTCGCAGCGCACACCCCGAGGGTGATCGTGGCCGTCGGCGACGGCGACACCGTCGAAGTCGACGGCGTCACGGTGATGCGGTACCGGTACCTGGCCGCCGACCGCATCGCGCTACCGCCGCTGCATCGCACGGTGTGGGACGAGACCACCCGTCTCTACACCTCCGGCACGACGGGCATGCCGAAGGGCGTGCCGCTCAACAGCATGATCGAGATCTTCAGCGCCCACGACGTGATCATGCACTTCCCGCTCGGCCCCGACGACAAGACGCTCAACATGACCCCGTGGTTCCACCGCGGCGGCCTGCACGCGGGCGGGCCCAACCCGACGTTCTACGTCGGCGGTGAAGTGGTGCCGCTGCGGTCGTTCGACGCCGACCGGGTCCTCGACCTCGTCGCCGCGTACGGACTGACCTTCCTCATCGGCGCACCGACCAATCTCGCCATGCTCGCCGCCGCCCAGGAGGCGCGCCCGCGCGACCTGTCCAGCCTGCGCGGCATCGTCACGATGGGCGCGCCGCTCGAGAAGGAGGCGGCGCTGCGCTACCAGAAGGTGCTCAACCCCCGGATCTTCAACGGCTACGGCACCACCGAGGCCTTCTGGAACACCTTCCTGCGGCCGGCCGACCTGCCCGACCGCGCCGGCAGCGCCGGCCGCGCCTGCACCGACGACGAGGTCCGCGTCGTCCACGTCTACCCCGACCGGCTCGCCGACCCCGACGACGTCGTCGCCCACGACGGCCACGACGTCGGTGAGGTCATCGTCCGCTCCCCCAAGTGCGCCAACGCCTACTTCGACACCCCCGACCAGGAGAGGGCCAAGTTCCACCAGGGTTGGCTGCACATCGGCGACCTCGCCACCTGGGACGCCGACGAGTTCGTCACCATCGTCGGACGCAAGGACGACATGCTCATCTCCGGCGGCGAGAACGTCCACCCGGTGCAGGTGGAAGAGGCACTCAACGCCCATGCGCAGGTGCAGGACTCGCTCGTCGTCGGCGTCCCGGACGAGAAGTGGGGACGCATCGTCGTCGCCTACATCGTCGCCGAGGATCCCTCGCTGACGGTCGATCACCTCGACGCCCACTGCCGCTCCCACCCGATGCTCTCGTCGTTCAAGCGGCCGCGCGCCTACCGGTTCGTCGAGACCCTGCCCGTCTCCCCCACCGGCAAGAAGCTGCATTACAAGGCCACCGAAGCCGCCGCGGCCGAGTTCGCCGCCGGCCTCTTCTCCGCTCCCTCCGACTCGAGGATGACCCGATGAGCACCGCCACCACCCTCCCCAAGTTCGACGCCCTCGACCCGCTCGCCATCGACTCGCTCTACTCCGACGACGAGCTCGCCGTCCGCGACACCGTTCGCAAGTTCTGCGCCGAGCACGTCACTCCGCACATCGCGGAGTGGTTCGAGGCCGGCGACCTGCCCGGCGTGCGCGACCTCGCCCGCGAATTCGGCAAGCTCGGCCTCCTCGGTATGCACCTCGAGGGCTACGGGTGCGGTGGCTCGTCCGCCGTGCACTACGGCCTCGCCTGCCTCGAGTTGGAAGCCGCCGACTCCGGCATCCGCTCCCTGGTCTCGGTGCAGGGCTCGCTCGCGATGTTCTCGATCTGGAACAACGGTTCCGAGGAGCAGAAGCAGCGCTGGCTGCCGGGCATGGCGGCGGGCGAGATCATCGGCTGCTTCGGCCTGACCGAACCCGACGTCGGCTCCGACCCGGGGGCGATGAAGACCCGCGCCCGCCGGGACGGATCCGACTGGGTTCTCGACGGTCGCAAGATGTGGATCACCAACGGCTCCATCGCCGACGTCGCCGTGGTCTGGGCGAACACCGACGAGGGCGTCCGTGGCTTCGTCGTGCCCACCGACACACCCGGTTTCAGCGCCCACACCATCAAGCACAAGCTGTCGCTGCGCGCCTCGGTCACCGGCGAACTCGTCCTGGACAACGTGCGCCTGCCCGCCGACGCGCTGCTGCCCGAGGCCAAGGGCGTCAAGGCGCCGCTGCAGAGCCTGTCCGAGGCGCGGTACGGCATCATCTGGGGCGCGATGGGCGCCGCGCGCTCGGCGTGGGAGGCCGCCCGCGACTACTCGATGCAGCGCACCCAGTTCGGCCGCCCCATCGGCGGATTCCAGCTCACCCAGGCCAAGCTCGCCGACATGGCCGTCGAACTGCACAAGGGCCAGTTGCTGTCGCTGCACCTCGGCCGGCTCAAGGACAGCGTCGGGCTGCGGCCCGAGCAGGTGAGCTTCGGCAAGCTCAACAACACCCGCGAGGCCATCGAGATCTGCCGCACCGCGCGAACCATTCTCGGCGGCAACGGCATCTCCCTCGAGTACCCCGTCATCCGGCACATGGTCAACCTCGAGTCCGTGCTCACCTACGAGGGCACCCCCGAGATGCACCAGCTGGTGCTCGGCCAGGCCTTCACCGGCGAAAACGCCTTCCGCTGACAGGAATCCCACCATGAACGCACGATTGATCCACGACTCCGAGCACCTGCAGTTCCGCGAGGTCGTCCGTGACTTCGTCCGGGACAAGATCACCCCGGTGCACGAGGACTGGGAACGGGCGAGCTGCCTCGACCGGTCCCTGTTCACCGAGGCCGGCAAGCTGGGCCTGCTCGGCTTCCCGGTCCCGGAGGAGTACGGCGGTCCCGGCGTCGACGACTTCCGCTACAACGCCATCCTGATCGAGGAGGTCAACCGGGCGGGCAACGCGGCCGCCGGGATCGCGTTCTCGCTGCAGAACGACGTCGTGCTGCCGTACCTGACCGACATGACCACCGACGAGCAGAAGGCGCGCTGGCTGCCCGGCGCCGTCACCGGCGAGACCGTCCTCGGCATCGCGATGACCGAACCCGGCACCGGCAGCGACCTGACCGGCATCCGCACCTCGGCGGTGCGCGACGGCGACCACTACGTGGTCAACGGCGCCAAGACGTTCATCTCCAACGGGCAGAACGGCGACCTGTTCGTCGTCGCCACCCGCACCTCCGACGACCCGCACAAGGGCCTGACCCTGCTCGTCGTCGAGGCCGACACCGCCGGCTTCTCCCGCGGGCGCAATCTGGAGAAGATCGGCCTGCACGCGCAGGACACCAGCGAGCTGGCCTTCACGGACATGCGGGTCCCGGTCGCGAACCGGCTCGGCGAGGAGGGACAGGGCTTCTACCAGCTCGTGCACAACCTGCCGCAGGAACGGTTGTCGCTCGCGATCGGCGCGGTCGCCGCGGCGGAGGGCGTGTTCGCCGAGACCCTCACCTACGTCAGGGAGCGCAAGGCCTTCGGCAAGCCGGTCTCGAGCTTCCAGAACACCCAGTTCGTGCTGGCCGAACTGGCCACCGAGCTGGATCTGGCCCGCACGTTCCTCGACGACTGCATCGCCGAGCACGTTGCCGGCGAGCTCACCGCCGCCCGCGCGGCGCGGCTGAAGTGGTGGGCCACCGAACTGCAGGTGCGGGTCGCGGACCGGTGCCTGCAGTTGCACGGCGGCTACGGGTACATGCGCGAGTACGCGGTGGCACGCGCGTTCGTCGACGCCCGCATCCAGACCATCTACGGTGGCACCACCGAGATCATGAAGACGATCGTCGCCAAGGATCTCGGGATCTGAGCGGCCGTCCCGAGCGACGAGGAGGACGCCCATGTCGGCCGATCCGAGCGAGCTGCCGATCGACGAGGCCGTGCGCGCGGTCCGTGCGAACTCCCGGCGCAGGCAGATCCTGATCGCTGCCGCGAAGGTGATGCAGCGCACAGGGTTCCATCAGATGTCCATGCAGGCGCTGGCCGACGAGGCGAACGTCAGCGTGGGCCTGCTCTACAAGTACTTCGGCAACAAGGAGGAGATCCTCCTCGCCACCATCACCGCCATCCTGGACGCGTTCCGGGATCAGCTCGAGCCCGCGATGGCGGCGGCCGGCACGGACCCCGTGGAGCGCCTGGCCGCGGGGATCGGCCGGTTCGTCGAGATCGTCGACGAGAACCTCGACGCCGTGGCCCTGACCTACCGCGAGAGCCGCACGCTCGACCCGGCCGGGCGGGAGATGCTCAAGCGGCTCGAGATCGCCACCTCCGCCCCGCTGCGTGCGGTGCTGACCGAGGGCATCGACGCCGGCATCATGAACCCGGTCGACGTCGATCTGATGGTCTTCGACCTGGTGCTGCTCGCCCACGGCTGGGCGCTCAAGCACTGGCATTTCGGCCGGCTCTACAGCCTCGACGACTACATCCGGCTGCAGACCCGGTTCGTGCTCAACACCGTTCTGCCACAAGAACACCGAACCCGCTACCGACACCTGCTGGAGTAACCGTGAGCGTCGTCACCACACGCGAAGACCGCGTCGGGATCATCACCCTCGACCGTCCCCCCGCCAACGCCTTCGACGAGGCGCAGGCGGAGGCCCTGGCCGAGGCGGTCACGACGCTGGGCGAGGACCCCGCCGTACGGGCCGTCCTGATCCGCAGTGCCCGGCGGATCTTCTGCGGAGGCGCGGACATCGCGATGATGGAGTCCTGGAGCACGCAGCCCGATCGGGGTGCACGCCTGCACCGCTTCACCGCACGGCTCCAGGACGTGTTCGCCCGCATCGAGGCGCTGCCGAAGCCCTCGGTGGCCGCCCTCGCCGGTGCCGCCACGGGAGGCGGCCTCGAGCTGGCACTCGCGTGCGACTTCCGCGTCGCGGGCGCCTCGGTGAAGCTCGGGCTTCCCGAGGTGGGAATCGGGCTCCTCCCCGGTGCGGGGGGCACGCAACGGCTCACCCGGCTGGCCGGTCCGTCAGTGGCGCACCGGCTCGTTCTCGGCGCCGAACTGGTCACCGGCCGTGCGGCCGAACGGCTCGGAATCGTGCAGTGGGCCACCGACGCCGACGTCGAGACCGAGGCCCGAGCCTTGGCCGATCGACTCGCGCAGCTGCCGCCGGCCGCCTACGCGGCCGCCAAACGCTGCATCGTCGCAGCTCGGGGCGATGAGGGGTTCGCCCGAGAGCTCGACGAGATCAGCCGGCTGATCGAGACGCCGGACACCGTCCGCTTGCTGGAAGGATTCGTCGCGCGCGCCCGGTAGCCCGGCGTGCGGGCCGTCGCGGGATGTCCGCCGCCCGGGGCTGCGCCGGACAACCCGCCCGGATCACTCGGTACTGTGGATCCGACCCAGCGGCGACGAGGAGCACCACCATGACCACCGACCACGACACGCTACCCGTGGACGAGGCCGTGCGAGCCGTGCGCACCAGCTCCCGCCGCAAACAGGTGCTCGACGCCGCGGTGACGGTCATGCAGCGGACCGGGTTCCACCAGATGTCCATGCAGGCGCTGGCCGACGAGGCCGGGGTGAGCGTGGGGCTGATCTACAAGTACTTCGGTGGCAAGGAGGACGTCCTCCTCGCGACCATCCTCGCGATCCTCGACGCCTTCCGCGACCAGCTCGAACCGGCCATGGACGCCGTCGGCGACGACCCCGTCGAGCGGCTCGCCGCCGGGATGCGCCGCTACATCGAGATCGTGGACGAGAACCTCCACGCCACGGTGCTCACCTACCGGGAGAGCCGCACCCTCGACGACGCCGGACGCGCCCGGATCAAGGAACTCGAGGTGGAGTCCTCGGCGCCGCTGCGCGCCGCGCTCGACGCGGGGATCGAGGCGGGCGTGATGAACCCGGTCGACGTCGACCTGATGGTCTTCGACATCATGCTGCTGGCGCACGGCTGGGCGCTCAAGCACTGGCACTTCGGGGCCATCTACACGCTCGACGAGTACATCCGGCTCCAGACCCGCTTCGTGCTGAACACGCTCCTCCCGGCCGAGCGCCGCGACGACTACGCGCAGTTGCTCACGTAGCCGACACGGGAAGCAGGTCGCCGCCGAGAGGTAGCGACCAGCGCGCCCCGCGCACCGTCTCGATCGCGTCGTGGCGGGAGGTCGGCATGATGCCGGGCAGCAGCAGCGTCCACATCTGGTCGATCCGCTCCTCGAGGTCGACGCGCCCGGCGAGGACGTCGGACAGGAGCTGCACGCCCGTGAACGCGGAGATCACGAAGTGCGCCAGCATCGACGGATCGAGGTGGGCATCCAGGTCGCCTTCCTCGACGGCACGACGGCCGAACGCCTCGCAGGCCGTGATCCAGTCCAGGTACGGCCCGGCGGGCTTGTCGAGACTGCCGAGTTCGAGGGTGAGCCGGATCCCGGCGCGCACAACGGGGTCCTCGATCATCTGCCGGCCGATGCCGTGGCACAGCATCACGATCTGTTCGAGGGTCGACGCCTCGGTGCCGGCGATCGCATCGACGAGCGCGATCGAGCGGCGGTGCTGCTCGGCGACGATGGCGCCGGCGAGGTCGATCTTCGACGCGAAATGGAAGTACACCGCCCCCTTGGACAGTCCCGTGTCGCGGAGAATGTCGGCGAAGCTGGCGCCGTGGAACCCTCGTTCGTCGAACATCGCGGCGGCGGCGCGCACGATCTGCTGCCGGGTCACTGCGGCGCGGGCTTGCTTGGCCACTCACTCACCTTTCTCGCGAGGCGGATTCCGACGAGACACCTCGGCCCGAGGCATCCGACGTACATCCCCTCGACAACCCCCGACCGACACACCGCCGACTCCCCCTGGGCGGCCCGCCGGGATCTGCGTCGATCCCGGCGGAAGGCACCAGCCACCTTAACAAGACCGATCGACCGTTCAACGAAGGGTGGACGGCACCGGCGTGCCCGCCCCGCTCCCCCTCGGCAGCACGGGCCGATCGGCGGCGCCGGCCTATCCGGCGCCGAGGGCCTTCTTCGCCGCGTCCTGCGCCTTGTCGACCTGCTCGGCGTACTTTCCGCCGGTCTTGCGGTCCGCGAGATCACCGGCCTTCTCGATCGCCTCGTCGACCTTGTCGGGGTTCTGCGCCGCGAACTCCTTGCCCTTGTCGACCAGCCCCTTGACCGAATCCATGAAACCCACGTCGCGTCCTTTCGTCCGAATGATCGAGCGGGCCAAGCCTGCCACAGCAGGTCGCGACCGGACGTGGGGCCGGGTCCGACGCCGCGCTATCGGGGGTCGGGTCCGGGAGCCGGGCCGGGTCCGGCAGCCGGACCCGGTCCGCGACCTTCGGTGCCGAGGGTCTTCTTCACCGCTTCCTGCGCCTTGCCGACGTGCCGGGAGTACTTTCGGGGCCCCTTCGTCCGGGCGAGATCGCCGGCCTTGTCGATGGCGTTGTTCACCGTGTCCGGGTTCTTCCGGGCATAGTCCTTGCCCTTGTCGACCAGGCCCTTGAGCGAATCCATGAATCGCATCGGGTCCATCCCTTCTCTGTGCAATGGTCGGATCGTCACCAGCGTGCCACCGGTGGACGCAGAGCGGGAGATCCCTGTCGGGACCTCCCGCCGAAGACCTCCACTGCTACGGGCTGCGCGGGCCCGGCTGCGCCTGCGGGCCGGGATCGGACTCCGGGCCGGGCCGTCCCGCGGGACCCGGAGTCGCACCGGGAACGGGATGGTCCGCGGTACCGAGGTGCTTCTTCGCGGCGTCCTGCACCTTGTCCACGTGCTGGGCGTACTTGCCGCCCGTCCGGGCATCGGCGGCGTCGCCTGCCTTGTCGACGAACCCGCCGGCCTTGTCGGGGTTCTTCTCCGCGTACGCCCTGCCCTTGTCGACCAGGCCCTTGATCGAATCCTTCAAACCCATCTGCCGCTCCTTCCGTTCGAGGGATCGATGCCTCAGCGTGCCACCGCGGGCCGGTTCCCAAACCTGCCGCGGCGGCGCAGTGTCCCCGTCCCCGGCCGGGCCGGGGCAGTGCCCTCGTCCCCGGCCGGGCCGGGGCAGTGCCCTCGTCCCCGTCAGTGCACGCCCGGCAACAGGTCCTCACTGGCGGCGAACAGCCGGCGGTGCTCACCGTGGACCCGCCCGGTCACCCACCACGAGACCTCCACGAGGACCACGCCGATCGCCCCGCACGTGAACGCCGTGACCATTGCGCCGACGTTGGAGATGTCGAGGGCGAAGAACTCGCGGGCGAAGGGGAAGGCGAACAGGACCAGGTACCCGAGCACCGAACCGGCCAGCAGCACCAGTTTCCACATCACGTACGGCCGCGCCACCACGGCGAGCACCCACAGCGCGATCATGATCAAGGTGATCAGCGCCGCGGTGCCGGCCTGCATCTTCTGCGCCTCGGTCTGCTCGGGCCCGGCGTACACCAGGATGTAGCAGACGTACGTGCTGATCCCGATGATCACCCCCGACGGGATCGCCAGGCGCATCACCCGCGACACGAAGCCGGAGCGGGCCCGCTCGTTGTTGGGGGCGAGCGACAGGATGAACGCGGGGACTCCGATGGTGAACCACGCCGCGATCGTCACGTGCCGCGGCAGGAACGGATACGGCATCGGCTCGTAGCCGAACACCTGGGACAACGCGCCCGAGAGCCCCACGAGGAACGCCAGCAGTACGGAGTACACGGTCTTGGTGAGGAACAGGTTCGAGACCCGCTCGATGTTGCCGATCACCCGCCGGCCCTCGGCGACGACGTAGGGCAGGGTGGCGAACTTGTTGTCCAGCAACACGATCTGCGCGACCGCACGGGTAGCCGGGCTGCCGGAGCCCATCGCGACCCCGATGTCGGCGTCCTTGAGCGCCAGCACGTCGTTGACCCCGTCGCCGGTCATGGCGACGGTGTGCCCGCGCGACTGGAGGGCTCCGACCATCGCCCGTTTCTGGTCGGGCCGCACGCGACCGAAGGTGGTGGCCGAGTCGAGGGTGTCGGCGAGCCGGTCGCGGTCCTCCGGCAGGGTGCGGGCATCGACGGGGTGATCGGCGTGCGGCAGGCCGAGCGACGTCGCGACCGCGCCGACCGACACGGCGTTGTCGCCGGAGATGACCTTGACCTCGACCTGCTGGCTCGCGAAGTACTCGAGGGTCGGCTTGGCGTCGGGCCGGACCCGCTGCTCGAGCACGACGAGGGCCTGCGCGGTGACCGTGCCGGGGGCGTGCGGGTCGTCGACGGGACGGTCGCACCGGCCGAGCAGCAGCACCCGCAGCCCCTGCGCCCCGAGCGCCTCGGCGCGCCGGGCCGCCTCCGAGCCGGGATCGAGCAGCACGTCCGGTGCGCCGAGCACCCAGTCGCCGTGGTCGCCGTACGACTGGCCGCTCCACTTCTTCGCCGACGAGAACGGGGCGACGGCGGTGGCCTCTCCCCAGCCGGGGTCGTCCGGCATCGCCTCGCGGACGGCGAGGACGCTGGCGTTGGGACGCGGGTCGTCCGCGGCCATCGCCGCGAGCGCGGCACGGGCGGCCGTCTCGTCGCTGCCGTCGACGCACACGACGTCCGCCAGGCGCATGCCGTTCTCGGTGAGCGTGCCGGTCTTGTCGGCGCAGACCACGTCGACGCGGGCGAGGCCCTCGATGGCCGGCAGTTCCTGCACGAGGCACTGCCGGCGACCGAGACGGATCACGCCCACCGCGAACGCGATCGACGTCATCAGCACCAGGCCCTCGGGGACCATCGGAACGAGCGCGGCGACCATGCCGCTGAGTGCCGGGCCGAGCGCCTCGCCGCTCGAGAACAGCTGGTTGTAGATGATGAGCAGGCCCGCCGGGATCATCAGGTAGGTGATGAATTTCAGGATCTTGTCGATGCCGGCGCGCAGTTCCGAGTGCACGAGCGTGAACTTGCTGGCTTCCTCGGCGAGCCGGGCTGCGTACGCGTCACGGCCGACCTTCGTGGCCCGGTAGGCGCCGCTGCCCGCCGCGACGAAGCTGCCCGAGAGGACGTGTGCGCCGAGCTCCTTGTGCACAGGATCGGCCTCGCCGGTGAGCAGCGACTCGTCGAGTTCGAGCCCCTCGGCCTCGACGACGAACCCGTCCACCACCGCCTGGTCGCCGGGGCCGAGTTCGATGATGTCGTCGAGCACCACCTCGCGCGGCGGGAGCTCGGCCACCGCCCCGTCCCGGCGCACGAGAGGCTTGGCCTGGCTGACGATCGCGAGCCTGTCGAGGGTCCACTTGGCGCGGATCTCCTGCACGATTCCGACGGCGCTGTTGAGGATGATCAGCAGGCCGAACATGCCGTCGATGATCGAGCCGGTGGCCAGGACGATGGCCAGCAGGACGGCCAGGATCGCGTTGATGCGGGTGAAGACGTTGGCGCGGACGATCTCGCCGACCGACCGCGACGCCCGGTCCGGCACGTCGTTGGTGGCGCCCCGGGCCACGCGTTCGGCGACCTGCTCGGTGGTCAGGCCCAGCTCGATGTGCCGCGCGTCGGTCGGGGGCGCGGCCGCCTGGTCGGCGACGGCGGTGGGCTCCTCTGCTGCCATGGGAATCAGGCTAAGCCACCCGCTGCGCTCCGCCGCCGTGCCGTGACGCGCCTCGCGCCGGGCTCAGCTGTCCGGGCGGACGAACTCGGGCTGGTCGAGCACGCGCAGCCAGCTGCCGTCAGGCTGGCGGCGGGCCACCTGGGCCCGGGCGCCGGCGCCGTCCTTCGGCGGGGTGGCGGTCAGCGCGAGGTCGCCGCTGATCAGTGTCGGCAGCGGCGGCTCGGGTTCGAAGTGGGGCGCGTGTTCCAGCACCTGCTCCCACAAGCGGCGGATGGCCTCGCGGCCCACCGTGCGACCGCCCGGCGGGTAGGCCATCACGGCGTCCTCCTCGTACAGTGCGGCGACACCCGCCGCGTCGCCGGCGTTGGAGCGCTCGACGAACAGGCGGGTGAGATCCTCTGGCTGCCAAGCCTTCTCTGCGTCGGACACGGTCATCCTCTCCAGGAACGGAAGCGGGACACCTCCAGCCTCCGACCCGCAGAGTCAGAAGTCCAACAGATTGTTCTGATCGGAACTAGAATCCGGGGTTATGGAACTGCGGCAGCTCGAGTACTTCGTCGCGGTGGCCGAGGAGGCGAACTTCACCCGGGCCGCCCACCGCGTCCACATCAGCCAGTCCGGGATCAGCGCCCAGGTCCGCCGGCTCGAGCACGACCTCGGCGCCGCCCTGTTCGACCGCTCCACCCGCACCGCCACCCTGACCACGGCCGGGGAGGCGGCCCTGCCGCACGCCCGGGCCGCGCTGGCGTCCGCCGCGGCCGCCCGGCAGGCGGTCGAGGAGGTGACGGCACTGATCCGCGGACGGCTGGTGGTCGGCATGGTCACCGCCTGCACCGTCACCGGGCTGTTCGACGCGCTCGCCGCGTTCCACCGCGCGCACCCGGGGGTCGAGATCACCCTCGTCGAGGACGCCTCCGACCGGCTCGTCGAGCGGGTCCGCTGCGCCACCGTGGACCTCGCCCTCGTCGGCTCCGCCGGCAGCCCGCCCCCGGGCCTCGAGGCGCTCACCCTCGTCAGCGAACCGATCGTCGCGGCCGTGCCGCCCGGTCACCCGCTGACCGGACGCGCCCGCCTCACGCTCGCGGACGTGTGCGCGCACCCCGTCGTGTCCATGCCCGAGGGCACCGGGATCCGGACCGTGTTCGACCGGGCGTGTGCCGCCGCCGGCCTGCGCCCCGACATCGCCCTGCAGGCCAGTTCCCCGGACACCGTCGCCGACCTCGCCCTCCGCGGGCTGGGCGTGGCGATCCTCAGCCGCTCGATGACCGCGCACTTCGAGGGCCGGTTGTGCGGGCTCACCCTGGACGACGCCACCGGGCCCGCGGTGCTGTCGCTGATCTGGTCCGATACGGACGCTCCGGCCCTGCGCGAACTCGTCCGGCACAGCCGTCGCGCCTTCGCCGTCGCAGGGACCTAGGACACTTCCCCGGCGGCGGCCCGCGGCCGAGAATGGGCACGGGCCGGCGAACCGGCCGGAGTCGAATCCACGACGACAGGGGGCGGACATGAATCTCGAGGACCTGATGGCCAAGGCACGCGACACGGTCACGGTCAAGCGCGTGTACTCGGAGCCGGTCGAGAAGGACGGCCTGACGGTCATCACCGCGGCCGTGGTCTCCGGCGGTGCCGGCGGAGGCGGGGGGTACTCGCCCGACGGGGAGAACGGCGAGGGCGGCGGCTTCGGCGTCGGGGCTCGCCCGGTGGGCGCGTACGTCATCAGCGGCGGCAAGCTGTCGTGGCAGCCGGCGGTGGACGTCAACCGCCTGGTGCGTACCGTCGCGAGTGTGGCGATCGCCTTCCTCGTCACGCGGGCGCTCGTCGAACGCAAGCGTGCCGCTACGACGCGCTGACACCGCTCACAGCGTCGCGAGGACGAACGACAGCACGAATCCCGCGGCGGTGCTCAGCGCGACCGTGGGACCGCCCTTCTCGTAGGCCTCCGGCATGAGCGTGTCGGCCAGCGACGCCAGCACCGCGCCCGCCGCGAACGCCAACGGCAGGGAGATCGTCTCCGGCGGGGTCACCGCGAGCGGCCCGGCCCCGACGACGACGGCGACGGTCAGCAGCGTGGCGCACGCGACCCACATCCCGAGGATGTACCCCCGGGACCGGCCCTGAGCGCGCATGGAGGCGCTGCCGACGAGCGACTCCGGGAAGTTGGACACGAAGATCGCGACCAGCAGGGCGAGGCCGCCGGTGCCCTCCCCCAGGGACACACCGAGCGCCACGTTCTCGGGCACCCCATCGAGCGTGACCGCCGCCAGCAGCGCCAGCCCGGCCGCCCCGCTCACCGAGGACGACGACGGCGCGGTTTCCTCGGCGGCCGCGTCGACGTCGAGTTTCTCGCTGCCGTGGTCCTTCTCCCGCCGGCCCTCGGCCACCCGGTCCAGCCACGCGCTGAGCACGGTGAACACGAGCGCGCCGACGACGAGTCCGATCGCCGCGCGCCAGATGCCGCCCTTCTCGTACGAATCCTCGAACAACTCGAACGACAGGGCGGTGATGAGCGCGCCGGCGGCGAACGCCAGCATCGCCGCGAGAACGCGTTTGGGGATCTCCACCCATCCGCCCACCAGGGCACCGAGCACCAGCGCGCTCGAGGCGATGATCCCGAAGAGCAACGATTCGACGATGGCCCCGCCCTCCCTCCGACGCTCCCCGACGGACGGCGGGATACCCGCTGCGGCGGCCCGGAAACCCCTACCGGCCTGGAAACCCCTACCGGCCCGGGGTCAGCCGAGCGGAACCCACCACGGATCCTGCGAGCCCGGCCGCAGTGCGTCGACCCGCTGCCCCGGCATCGGCACGGCCGTGGGCACCCCCTCCTCCCGAGCGGCCGGCAGGAGCCGCGCGATCGGCTCCGACCACGCGTGGAAGGCCAGGTTGAAGGTGCCCCAGTGCACGGGGACGAGCAGGCCGGGGTGGTCGCCGCCCCCGAGATCGAGGTGGGTGCGCACCGCCTCCTCCGGGTTCATGTGCACGTCGGGCCACCGCGGGTCGTAGGCGCCCACCGGCAGCAACGTCAGATCGAACGGGCCGTAGCGGTCCCCGATGCCGGCGAACCGGGGCGTGTAGCCGCTGTCGCCGCCGAAGAACGCGGTTCGCGTCGGCCCCGCGATCACCCACGACGACCACAGCGTGATGTTGCGGATCAGGCCGCGTCCGGAGAAGTGCCGCGCCTCGGTGCACGTGACGGTGAGCGCGCCCACCTCGGTGTGCTGGTCCCAGTCCAGCTCGACGATCCGGTCGGCCGGGATCCGCCACCGGCGCAGGTGCGCGCCCACGCCGAGCGGCACCAGGAACCGGGCCTCGCGCTGCGTGGCCGCGAGCGCCTCCACGGTCTCGCGGTCCAGGTGGTCGTAGTGGTCGTGGGAAATCACGACGGCGTCGATCGGCGGCAGTTCCGCCAGTTCGACCGGCGACGGGTGCAACCGGGCCGGGCCCACGGCCGGCGACGGCGAGACCCGCTCGCTCCACACCGGGTCGGCGAGGATCCGGTGGCCGTCGATCTCGAGGAGGACGCTCGAGTGCCCGTACCAGGTGACCGCCAGTTCCGCGGCCTGCACCGGCGCGAGCTGCGGCGCGAGCGGCACCGCGTCGCGCGGCGTGCCGGAAGACCGTCGGGTGAGCATGTCCTTGACGAGGCTGCCGCCGGCCTCGGGCAGCACCGTGCTGCTCGGCTCCGAGTTGTGGAACCGGCCGTTCCGATACCGGGGTGAGCCGGCGGCGTACGGGCGGATGTCCGCCGGGGTCGCGCCGATCGAGCCGGGGACGCCGCGGGCGGCGCGCGCCACCCACAGCAAGCCGGCGCCGGCGAGGGCGGACGAGGCGGTCTGCTTGACGCTCACCCCACCACTGTAGAGGGGCGCGGGCGCGCTCAGCGGCCGCGGAAGACCGGCTCCCGGCGTTCCGCGCGGGCGAGCCGGGCCTCCTGGACGTCCTCGCTGAGCCACGCCGCGGCCAGCGCGGCCGTCTGCTCGGGCGACGGCTCGTCGCGGGTGCCGTCGTCGTTGAGGAACAGCTTCATCGCGTGCAGCGACAGCGGTGCGAGCTTGGCGATCTCGTGTGCCCAGGACTGCGCGGCGACGAGGTCGCCGATCCGGTTGGCCAGGCCGCGGTCCACGGCCTCGTGGGCGTCGACCGGCTCGGCGGCGAGCAGCACGGCCCGCGACGGGCCGCCGCCGAGCAGGGAGGCCAGCCGTCGTACCGTCCACCGGTCCACCGAGATACCAAGGCGCGCCGCGGGAATCGCAAAGCGAGCACCCGGCGCGACGACCCGCAGGTCCGCGGCGAGAGCGAGCTGGGTGCCCGCGCCGATGGCGGGGCCGTTGATCGCGGCGATCACCGGCACGGGCGCCTCCTGGATGGCACGCAGCATCTCGCCCAGGCTGTCGAGGAATCCCTCCGCGTAGACGTCCCCCGACAGGTCGGCGCCGGCGCAGAAGCTCGAGCCCCGGCCGGTGATCACGACCGCACGCGCACCCCCGTCGAGCGCCTCCTCGAGTCCCTCCCGGACCTGGACGCACAGCTCGGTGTTGAGCGCGTTGCGGCGCTCCTCGCGCCGCAGTTCGAGCGTGACCACGTCGCCGTCGCGGCTGATCCCCATCATGTGTGCTTCACCTTTCGTCGCCGGCACGCATCATCGCACCCGCCGCGCACGGGCGCGACGTCGCTCCGCGTCAGCCCTCGTCCGCGCGCGGCCGGCCGGGCTTGCGGATGCGCCCGGCGTCGCGCGGCATGCGTCCCGCCTCGCTCAGCGCGCGCCGGAGCAGGAACTCGATCTGCGCGTTGGTGCTGCGCAACTCGTCGGCGGCCCACCGCGCGAGCGCGTCGTGGACCGCCGGGTCGAGCCGGAGCAGGAGCTTCTTGCGTTCCGCCATGGCGTCGACGAGCCCTCAGGCGTAGAGCGATCCGGTGTTGAGCACCGGTTGCGCGCTCTGGTCACCACACAGGACCACGAGCAGATTGCTCACCATCGCGGCCCTGCGCTCCTCGTCGAGCTCGATGGTGTGCTCCTTCTCGAGCTGTTCGAGGGCGGTTCCGACCATGCCGACCGCGCCCCTGACGATCTGCTCGCGCGCGGCGATGACGGCACCCGCCTGCTGGCGGCGCAGCATGGCCTGCGCGATCTCGGGCGCGTACGCGAGCCGGTTGATCCGGGATTCGACGACCCGCACGCCGGCGGATCCGACCCGCTCGTCGACTTCCGCGGAGAGCCTCGAGGTGATCTCGTCGGCGTTCTGCCGCAGCGACAACGTCTCCGGGCCCGCGTCGTACGGGTAGCTGCCGGCGATGTGGCGGACGGCCGCCTCGGTCTGCACGGCGACGAACTCCTCGAAGTCGTCGACGTCGAACACGGCCCGGGCGGTGTCCTCGACCTGCCACACGATGACGGCGGAGATCTCGATGGGGTTGCCGTCGGCGTCGTTGACCTTGGCGATCCCGGTCTCGTGGTTGCGGATGCGGGTGGAGATCTTGCGCCGGGTGTTGAGCGGGTTCATCCAGCGCAGCCCGTCCTGCCGGAGGGTGCCCGAGTACGAGCTGCCGAGCAACTGCAGCACGCGGGCCTCGTTGGGTTCGACGAGGACCAGGCCGGCGAGCGCCACGGTGGCGGGGACGAACAGCACCGCGCCGGCCACGACGAGCGCGACGTTGTGGTTCACCGCGCCGAACACGGCGAGCGCCGCTGCCACGACGTCCACGGCGAGCGCGATCGCGAGGACGGACCAGCCGCTCGCGGATCGTCCGGGCCGCTCGATGGTTACGGAGGGGGTGGCGGACATGGCGGTGACTCCCTTCCCGGTCATTGCAATGCGATATTAAAGTGATATCACATTTTTGGCCGTGCGGACAAGCCCGTGAGTCCCTCCGACGGTGGTCGCGCCGGCCCCGATCGTGCCGACGGCACGGACCCGATCGTGCCGACGGCACGGCCCCGATCGTGCCGACGGCACGGCGGCGACGGGGACGCCGGTGCATCATGGGTGCGGACCCACGGAAGGGAGGGCGGTGATGACGACGGACGCACCGGCGACCCCCGTCGACGTCGTGGTGATCGGCGCGGGACAGGCCGGGCTGTCCACCGCCTACTTCCTGCAGCGGTTCGGCGTCGAACCGGAGTCCGGGTTCGTCGTGCTGGACCGGTCGTTCGGCCCCGGCGGCGCCTGGCAGGAGCGGTGGCCGTCGTTGACGCTGAGCACCGTCAACGGAGTACACGACCTGCCGGGGTGGCCGTTCTCCGAAGCGGTCGACACCACCGCCGGGCAGGTGCCGGCGGCCGCCGCGGTTCCCGAGTACTACCGCGCCTACGAGGCCCGCTTCCACCTGCCGGTGCACCGCCCCGTCCAGGTCGGCGTGGTGTGCGCCCGCGGCGAGCGACTGCGCGTGGAGACCGACCGCGGCGTGTATTCCGCCCGCGGACTGGTCAACGCCACCGGCACGTGGGAACACCCCTTCGTGCCCTGGTACCCGGGCGCCACCCGCTTCCGCGGACGCCAGCTGCACACCCGGGACTACCGCAGCGCCGACGAGTTCACCGGCCGCCACGTCCTCGTCGTCGGCGGCGGCATCTCGGCGGTGCAGCTGCTCGACGAGATCTCCCGCGTCACCGAAACCACCTGGGTGACCCGCCGCGAACCCGCCTGGCGCGACGAGGATTTCACCCCGGAACTCGGCCGGGCCGCCGTCGCGCTGGTCGAGGACCGGGTACGGCGGGGCCTGCCGCCCGGGTCGGTGGTGTCGGTGACCGGACTGCCGGTCACGCCCGCTATCCGTGCGGCCCGCGAACGCGGCGCACTCGACCGCCTCCCGATGTTCGACGAGATCACCGAGACCGGCGTCCGGTGGCCCGACGGCACCACGCTCGATGTCGATGTCATCCTGTGGTGCACCGGTTTCCGCAGTTCCCTCGACCATCTCGCGCCCCTCGGCCTGCGCAATCCCGGCGGCGGCATCACCATGACGGGGAAGCTGGCGACGCAGGTCGCCGCGGACCCGCGGGTCCACCTCGTCGGGTACGGGCCGTCGGCGTCGACCATCGGCGCGAACCGCGCCGGTCGCGCCGCCGCCCGCGAACTCGTCGACCATCTCGCGGCCACCGCGCCGGGGCCGTGATCCGCCGCATCGGCGCCGTCCTGGCGATGGTGTCCGCCGGACTGGTGCTCACCGCGCCGGCGACGGTCGAGATCGTCGTGCTGCCGCCGCCACCCCCGGCACCCGCCCCGCCCGTCGTGCCTACCACCGAGGAGGTGGCGGCACGGATCACGCCGGCCGTCGTCACCCTCTCCGCCAACCGCGGCTGGCGCGGCATCTCGGGCACCGGCATCGTCCTCACCGCCGACGGCACGGTGCTCACGAACCACCACGTCGTCACCGGCGCCACCGACATCAGCGCGGTCAGCCCCCACACGGGTGCGAGTTACGACGTCGCGGTGCTCGGCTACGACACCACCCTCGACATCGCCGTACTGCAACTCGGCTCCGCCGCCGGCCTGCCGGTCGCGGCCGTCACCGAGAGCCCCCTTCCGCAACCGGGAGCGCCGGTGACCGCCTTCGGCAACGCGGACGGCGGCGGGGTCGTCGTGCCTGCGCCCGGCACGGTCGTCGCCGTCGACAAGACGGTGTCGGTGCGCGATTCGATGGACGGATCCCTGCGCCGGCTCAGCGGAATGCTGCAGGTCGACGCGGCGATCCGGCCCGGGGACTCCGGGGGTCCGCTCGTCGACGCGTTCGGCACCGTCGTGGGGGTGAACACCGCCGGGGCCTTGGAACCGGATCCGGCCGTCGTCCCCGACCCACCCGAGGCGTACGCGGTGCCCATCGGGATCGCCCTCGACGTGGTGGACCAGGTCCGTACCGGCACGAGCGCCGGGACGGTGCACGTCGGCCCGACCCCGCTGCTCGGCGTGAGCGTCACCACCGGCCGGACCGGCGGCCAGGAGACCGGCGCCGAAGTGCTGTGGGTCGGCTACGGCACCCCGGCCGCCGGCACCGACCTCGAGATCGGCGACGTCATCGTCGCGTTCGACCGGCGCCCGGTCTCGTCCACGGCGGACCTCGAGGAAATGCTGATGGCGCGACGGCCGGGCGACAGCGTGGAGATCGGCTGGCTCGACGCCGCCGGGCAGCGACGCACCGCCACGCTCACGCTGGACGCCGGCCCGCCCCGCTGACAGGCGACCGGCGCGGTGCTCGCGCGGTTGTGTGGCCGAATGTGACATGCATTCGATCGGATCGAAGCAATGTGACATCCGGCCGGGAACGGGCCGTCGGCACGGGCGGTCAGGCGAACCGGTGCGTGGTCTGCCCGAACGGCCCCTTGGCGAAGACGAGCACCTTGCTCGGCTCGACGCGGAAGACCCAGCCCGGGTCGTCCACCGGCCCGACGGCGTCGCCGTGGACCTCGAACCGCCACTGCTGGCCGTACTTGACGTAGTACGCCTCGGCGACGTCGCGCAGCGCGTCGCCGTCGGTGACGCGCCGGGCCCGCCCCTCGACCACGACGTCCGTGCCGGCCGCCCACGTCGCGACGCCCGTGGTGACAGCCACCGCATCGTTGTGCCGGAGGTTGTGCGTCTTCTGCTCGCCCGGGCCCGTGCAGAAGACGAATCCGCCCGCGTGCCACAGTCCGATCAGCGGTGTCACATGCGGTACGCCGTCGCGCCGGACCGTGCTGAGCCAGTACAGCTGCGCGGACTCGAGAAGCTCCTCCGTGTCGGTCCACGGCAGGGGCGGCTCCCCTTCGTCCCCGAAGCGGGCATCGACGGTGGTGGTGACAGGTGTGCTCACGACGACTCCTCTCCCGGCTCCGGCCGGAGCCCGTATCGATACGGACCGGTCGGACCGGGAGAACTCATCGCCCGCCCGGGCCGAATGTCACACTGCGTCGATCAGATCGAACGCGTGTCACATTCGGCCACCGCCCCGGCCCCGCGGATCAGGAGAACGTGGCGGGATCGCCGCCGATGCGGCCGCCGTCGTCGTGCAGCCCGCGGATGCGGTCGAGGTCGTCCGCGGTCAGCTCGAAACCGAAGACGTCGAAGTTGCTCGCGATGCGCTCGGGCGTGACGGACTTCGGGATGACGATGGTGCCGAGCTGGATGTGCCAGCGCAGGATCACCTGCGCGACGGTGCGGCCGTGCGCCTGCGCGATCGACCTCAGCGTCGGGTCCTCGAGCACGGTGCCCTGGCCGAGGGGGCTCCAGGCCTCGGTGGCGATGCCCTTGCCGGTGTGATACGCCCGCAGCTCGGCCTGGTTGAACCGCGGATGCAGCTCGATCTGGTTGACGGCCGGGACCTCGCCGACGGCGTCGATCAGCCGGTCGAGATCCTCGACCCGGAAGTTGGAGACGCCGATCGAGCGGGCGCGGCCCTCCGCCTTGATCTTCTGGAAGGCGCGGAAGGTGTCGATGTAGCGGTCCTGGGCCGGCGCCGGCCAGTGGATCAGGTACAGGTCGACGTAGTCGAGGCCGAGCCTGCCCAGGCTCGTGTCGAAGGCGCGCAGCGCCGAGTCGTAGCCCTGGTCGCTGTTCCACAGCTTGGTGGTGACGAACAGCTCGTCGCGGGGGACGCCCGAGTCGCGCAGCGCGCGGCCGGTGCCGGCCTCGTTGCCGTAGAGGGCCGCGGTGTCGATGCTGCGGTAGCCCACCCGCAGCGCCTCGGTCACCGCGTCGTAGCTCTGCTCGTCCTCGACCTGCCACAGGCCGAAGCCGAGCTGCGGAATGGTGTTGCCGTCGTTGAGGGTGATCGTGGGAACGGTCATGATCGGCCCAACCCGTTCCGGCCGCCCGGTGTTCCCCGCATCCCACCATCCGGAAACCCCGCGACGCGCGTGGGGATAATCGAGAGGTGACTGCAACACTGCGCATCAGCGGCCTGTCCGCCTCCCGGGGCGAACGCACCCTGTTCACCGACCTGAGCCTGACCGTCGCGCCCGGCGACGTGATCGGCCTGGTCGGCGCCAACGGCGCAGGCAAGTCCACCCTGCTCACGACGCTCGCCGGGGTCGGCACCGCCGACGTCACCGGCACGGTCGTCCTCAGCCCGCCCGACGCCACCGTCGGGTATCTCGCCCAGGAACCCGAGCGCGTCCCGGGCGAGACGATCCTCGGCTTCCTCGGCCGACGGACCGGTGTCACCGACGCCGAGCACGCGATGAACGCCGCGGCCGAGGCGCTGGGGACCACCGATGTCGACGACTACACCCCCGCCCTGGAACGGTGGCTCGCGCTCGGCGGCGCGGATCTCGCCGAACGCGCCGAGAAGGTCGTCGCCGACCTGGGCCTCGAGGTCGGGCTGGACGCGCCCATGACGGGGCTCTCCGGGGGACAGGCGGCGCGGGCCGGGCTGGCGGCCCTGCTGCTGTCCCGGTACGACGTGCTGCTGCTCGACGAACCCACGAACGACCTCGATCTGGCCGGCCTCGATCAGCTCGAGCGATTCGTCGCCGAGACCCGCACCGCGCTGATGGTGATCAGCCACGACCGCGAGTTCCTGGCCCGCACGGTCACCGGGATCGTCGAACTGGATCTGACGCAGCAACAGATCGCGGTGTACGACGGCGGTTACGAGGCCTACCTCGTCGAACGCGAGGTGGCTCGGCGGCACGCCCGCGAGACCTACGAGGAGTACGCGGACACCAAGCAGGAGCTCGAGGATCGCGCCCGGATGCAGCGCAACTGGCTCGAGCACGGGGTCCGCAACGCCCGCCGCAAGTCCAAGGACAACGACAAGCTCGGCAAGAAGTTCCGCGCCGAGGCCACCGAGAAGCAGGCGGCGAAGGCGCGGCAGACGCAGCGCCGCATCGAGCGGCTCGACGTCGTCGAGGAGCCGCGCAAGGAGTGGGAGCTGCGCATGTCGATCGCGGCGGCGCCGCGCAGCGGTGCGGTGGTGGCCACCCTGAACGGCGCACGCGTCGACCGCGGCGACTTCGTGCTCGGCCCCGTCACGACGCAGGTGCAGTGGGGCGACCGGATCGTCGTCACCGGCCCGAACGGCGCCGGGAAGACGACGCTGCTGCGCCTGCTGCTGGGCCGGATCCGGCCCGACACCGGCACCGCGGCCCTCGGGTCGGGCGTGAGGATCGGCGAGATCGACCAGGCACGTGCGCTGTTCGAGGGCGACGAGCCGCTCGTGGACGCCTTCGCCGCGCAGGTGCCGGATTGGCCGGACGCGGAGGTGCGGACGCTGCTCGCCAAGTTCGGGCTCAGGGGCCACCACGTGCTGCGGTCCGCGTCGTCGCTGTCACCGGGCGAACGCACCCGGGCCGGACTGGCCCTGCTGCAGGCCCGCGGGGTGAACCTGCTGGTGCTCGACGAACCGACGAACCACCTGGACCTGCCCGCGATCGAGCAGCTCGAGCAGGCCGTCGACAGCTTCGAGGGCACGCTGCTGCTGGTCACCCACGATCGCCGGATGCTCGCCAACACCCGTTCGACCCGCCGGTGGCACCTCGACGGGGGGCGGCTGACGGAGGAGCCGGCATGACGGCGGGCAGCGTCCGGGTGGACAGCTGGACCTGGGCGGTGCGCCTGTTCAAGACGCGGTCCGCCGCCGCGGCCGCGTGCCGCGGCGGGCACGTGCGGGTCAACGACGCCCCCGCGAAGCCGTCGCAGCCCGTGAAGGTCGGCGACGAGGTGCGGGTGCGCGTGGCCGGGGCGGAACGGATCGTGCGGGTGACGCAGCTGCTGGCCAAGCGGGTGGGGGCGCCGGTCGCCGCCCAGGCGTACGAGGACCACAGTCCCCCTCCCCCACCGAAGGAGATCCTCGCCTCGATTCCCCGCCGCGACCGCGGCACGGGCCGGCCCACCAAGCGGGACCGGCGCGAGCTCGACCGGCTCCGCGGGCTGCTCGAGTAGGACTCCCGCGGGTCTTTCGGCGGCGCGCCGGGGTGCTGCCTGCCGCGCGGACGCGTCGACACCGCTTGACCGTTCGTTGGGTTTTTACAATACTTCGTTGTATGAGTCCGGTACGTCGGGGGGAAACCCTGCCGATCCACAACCGCATCCGCGTCCTGCGCGCGGAACGCGGGATGAGCCGCGCGCAGCTCGCGCAGCTCGTCGAGGTCAATCCCCAGACCGTCGGCGCCCTCGAGCGTGGCGACCACTACCCGAGCCTCGACCTCGCCTTCCGCATCTGCGACGTCTTCGGCCTCCCGGTCGAGGCCGTGTTCTCCCGCACCGAGTTCGGGCCGCTGTCCACCGAGGTGTACCGGATCCGCACCGCAACCGAAGGACGTGACGCACAGTGACCGAGATGCCCGTGCACGACGCCACCCTCCTCGAACGGTACGAGGCCTTCCGCACCCGGCGCTTCCTGAGGAACGAAGAAAAGTTCCGGAACATGTTGCCGCGCTGGCGCACTCGTCGACGCCGCCGAATCCTGGTCGTAGCTCTCGCCGCGACGTTCGTTCTCATGTTCACCGTGGGCGTGCTGTGCCACTTCTTCGAACGGGGACCACTGCTGTGGCTGCCGGCGTGCCTGGCGTTCTTCCCCCTCTGGATCTCGCTGCAGATCGTCTCGGGCCGGCAGGGCGACGCACCGCGCGCGGCCCTCGACGAGCGGGAGATCCAGGAACGCAACAGCGCTCGCTCGATCGCCCTGACCGTGACCCAGTCCCTGGTGATGATTCCGGTGCTCTACCTCGTCGTCGGCAGCGTGCTGACCGACGGCATGCATCCCAGGATGGCCTATGCGGGCGGGCTCATGACGCTGACCGCGACGCTGATCGGCGGTTGCCTGCCCGCGATGATCCTCGCCTGGAACAACCCCGATCACGACGAAACCGACTGACGCAGAGAACAACCCGAGAAGACGGAGGAAACGTGACGCTCACGATCAACGGTGTCTCGAAACGATACGGTGACGTCGTCGCGCTCGACGACGTCACCTTCGACGTGCGGCCCGGTGAGCTGTTCGGCTTCGTCGGCAGCAACGGCGCCGGGAAGACCACCACCATGCGGATCGTCCTCGGGGTGCTCGCCGCCGACTCCGGTGAGGTCCGGCTCGACGGCCGGCCCGTCGACCTCCAGGTGCGCCGCACCATCGGGTACATGCCGGAGGAACGGGGGCTGTACCCCAAGATGCAGGTCGGCGCGCAACTGTCGTACCTCGCTCGGCTGCACGGACTCTCCCGTTCCGAGGCCGATGCCGCCGTGACGCGCTGGACGAGCCGGCTGGGCATCGCCGAGCGGGTGGACGACGCCGTCGACGCGCTCTCCCTCGGTAACCAGCAGCGGGTCCAGCTCGCGGCCGCCCTGGTGCACGACCCGAGGGTGCTGGTCCTCGACGAGCCGTTCTCGGGCCTGGACCCCGTCGCCGTCGACGTCATGAGCGACGTGCTGATGGAGAAGGCCGAAACCGGTGTCCCGGTGATCTTCTCGAGCCACCAGCTCGATCTCGTGCAACGGCTCTGCCACCGTGTCGGGATCATTTCCAAGGGAACGATGCGCGCCGTCGGCACCGTCGACGAACTGCGCGGCCACGGTGAGGCTCGGCTCGAGGTGCACGCCCCACAGGCCCCCGAGGGCTGGGCCGCCGGGCTGCCCGGCGTCACCACCGTCGCGCACGGCGGCGGGCGCACCGTCCTCGTCCTCGGCAACGGCGCCGACGACCAGCAGATCCTCCGGGCCGCGCTCGCCACCGGCCCGGTGCACGAGTTCTCCGTTCGTCGGCCGACATTGACCGACCTGTTCCGAGAGGTGGTCGCAGCGTGAGCGCCCCGTTGAGTCCCGCCCGCGCCGTCGCGCTGGTGGCCCGCCGTGAGTTCCTCACCCAGATCCGCAAGAAGAGCTTCCTGATCAGCAACGCGATCATCCTGCTCGCGATCGTCGGCGGCATCGTCGCCGTGTCGCTGTTCTCCGGCGACGACGAACCCGCCACCGTCGGCGTCGTCGGCGACCCGGCCCTCGGCGCCGCCGTCACCGCCGTCGGAGAAGCCACGGGCAGCCCGGTCGACGTCACGGAGATCCCGGACGCCGGCACCGGCCGCGACCGGGTACGCGACGGCGAGCTCGACGTCGCGCTGGTCCCGGGCCCGGCGGGTTCCGTCACCGCCGTCGCCGAATCGGAGATCGACCCGGCCGTGCGCGCGACGATCGACACGGCCGTCGCGCAGCAGGCGCAGGTCGACGCCCTCACCGCGCGCGGCGTCGACCCGTCCGCGCTGGCGGCGGACACCGCCCGCGCCACCGTGACCGTCGAGGCCCTCGACCCGCCGGACCCGGAGCAGGCGCAGCGCACCACCCTGGCGATCGCGGCGGTCGTGTTGCTCTACATGCAGATCATGATGTTCGGGATGTACGTGGCGATGGGCGTGGTCGAGGAGAAGTCGTCGCGCGTGGTGGAGCTGCTGCTGTCGACGCTGCGCCCGCTGCAGTTGCTGTGGGGCAAGATCCTCGGCATCGGTGCGGTGGGTCTGCTGCAGCTCACCGCATACGGGGTGGCCGGGGTGGGGGCCGGTCTCGCCACCGGCACACTCACCGTCACCGGCGCGGCCCTGGGCACGCTCGCCGGCACACTGGGCTGGTTCGTCCTCGGGTTCGCGTTCTTCGCGGTCCTCTACGCCGCGGCCGGCTCGATGGTGTCGCGCCAGGAGGACGTGAACGCCACCGCGTCCCCGCTGATGGTGCTCATCGTCGCGATGTTCTTCGCGGCCTTCTCGTCCGTGGACGACCCCGAGTCGACGTGGAGCACCGTGCTGAGCTGGATCCCGCCGTTCTCGGCGATCCTGATGCCGCTGCGCATCGCCTCCGGCGTGGCGACCCCGCTGCAGATCGTCGGCACGATCGTGCTGATGCTGCTCGTGACCGGCGCCCTGAGCGTGGTCGGGGCGCGGATCTACCGCCGGTCCATCCTGCGCATCGGCCGCGTGGTCACCTGGAAGGAGGCGATCGGCCGGTAGGCGCCGGTGCGTCCTTCGGGAGCCTGGAGGCGCCCGAAGGACGCACGGCTAGGGTCGTGCCATGGCCCTCAGGATCTCGGCGCAGGAGTTCATCGACAGCGTGCTCGACGCGGGCAGCTTCCACTCCTGGGACACCGCCCCCGTCGACGTGCACCCCGACGAGCAGTACCGCGCCGAGCTCGAGGCCGCGGCGGCGAAGTCCGGCGTCGACGAGTCCGTGATCACCGGCGTCGGAACCGTGCACGGCCGGCACGTCGCGGTGATCGCCTGCGAGTTCGCTTTTCTCGCCGGGTCGATCGGGGTGGCCGCGGCCGAGCGCATCGTCCTCGCCGTGGAACGCGCCACCCGCGAGAAGCTGCCGCTGCTGGCCTCCCCCACGTCCGGCGGCACCCGGATGCAGGAGGGCACCCTCGCGTTCGTGCAGATGGTCAAGATCGCGGCGGCCGTCACCGCTCACAAGGCCGCGCACCTCGGCTATCTGGTGTACCTGCGCAACCCCACCACCGGCGGGGTGTTCGCGTCGTGGGGTTCGCTCGGGCACGTCACCGCCGCCGAACCCGGCGCGCTCGTCGGCTTTCTCGGCCCCCGCGTCTACCAGGCGCTCTACCACGAGGCCTTCCCGGAGGGCGTGCAGACCGCCGAGAACCTGTCCCAGAAGGGCGTGATCGACGGGGTGGTGCCGCTCGCCGGGGTCCGCCAGCTCGTGCACCGGATGCTCCGCGTGCTCACCGAGCCGACGGTCATCGATGCGTCCGCAGGTCCCGCGGTCACCTCCGCCGACGACGTGCCCGACGTGCCGGCGTGGCAGTCGGTAATGCTCTCCCGCCGGACGGAGCGTCCCGGCATCCGGCAGTTGCTGCGGCATGCCGCGGCCGCGCAGGTCCCGCTGTCCGGCACCGGGCAGGGCGAGTCCGACCGCACCGTGCTGGTCTCGCTCGCCCGGTTCCGCGGCGCGTCGTGCGTGCTGTTCGGCCAGGACCGCAGCGGGCAGTCCGCAGCGCGGACGATGGGTCCGGGCGCGCTGCGCGAGGCGCGGCGCGCGATGCGGCTGGCCGACGAACTCCGCCTTCCCCTCGTGCTGGTGATCGACACGCTCGGCGCCTCGCTGTCCAAGGAGGCCGAGGAACGCGGACTCGCACCGGAGATCGCCCGCTGCCTGGCCGACCTGGTGACCCTGCCGACGCCCACGGTGTCGGTGCTCCTCGGGCAGGGCACCGGCGGTGGCGCGCTGGCGCTGCTGCCCGCCGACCGGGTGCTGTGCGCGCAGAACGGCTGGCTCGCCCCGCTGCCGCCCGAGGGCGCCAGCGCGATCGTGCACCGCGACACCACCCACGCCCCGCAGATGGCGGCGGCTCAGGGCATCCGCTCCCGCGACCTGCTGCGCGACGGTGTCGTCGACGGTGTGATCCCCGAGTTCCCCGATGCCGCGGAGGAGCCCACCGAGTTCGCCAAGCGTGTCGGTGCCGCCGTCGCCCGCGAACTCGGCGTGCTCGTCGGCCAGGACCCGACGCTGCGATACCGGCGGCGGCTCGAGCGCTACCGGAAGCTGGGGCTGCCCCGGTAGCCGCGTGCCCGCTCACCGACGCCGAGGCGCCGCCCGGCGCACCGGCCGAACGGGCAGTGCCTCACCCCGGGGGCTCTCGAATAGGGTGGTCAGCGTCACAGGCTGTGGTCAGAGAGGATGCGAATCGATGAGCTCGTACGCGGAGGCCTTCCGGCAGAGCGTGGAGGACCCCGAGGGGTTCTGGCTCGAGGCGGCCCGCGCCGTGGACTGGGTGAACACGCCGACGCGCGCCCTCGACGGCTCGCAGGCCCCGTCGTTCCGCTGGTTCCCCGACGGCACGCTCAACACCAGCTTCAACGCCCTCGACCGGCACGTGCAGGCCGGACACGGCGACCGGCCCGCCCTGATCTGGGATTCGGCGATGGTCCCCGCCAAGCGCACCTACACCTACGCCGAGCTGCTGGACGAGGTCGCGGCCTTCGCCGGGGTGCTGCGCGATCAGGGCGTCGTCGCCGGCGACCGCGTCGTGATCTACATGCCGATGATCCCGGAGGCCGCGATCGCGATGCTCGCGTGCGCCCGCATCGGCGCCGTGCACTCGGTGGTGTTCGGCGGTTTCGCCGCCAAGGAACTCGCCACCCGCATCGACGACGCCCGGCCGGTGCTGCTCGTCACCGCCTCCGGCGGCCTCGAGCCGGGCCGCACCGTCGAGTACCTGCCCATGGTCGAGCAGGCACTGTCACTGTCGCAGACCCCGCCGCACACCGTGATCGTCAAGAACCGGGAGATGATCCCGGGCTCGGCCGCCGACTACAAGGCCTCCGTCGCCACGTGGTTCGACTGGGACGAGCTCACCGCCGACGCGGACCCGGCCGGGCCGGTCACCGTCGCGGCCACCGACCCGCTGTACATCCTCTACACCTCCGGCACCACGGGGAAGCCGAAGGGCGTGGTGCGCGACAACGGCGGGCACGCGGTGGCGCTGACCTGGTCGATGCGCAACATCTACGACATCTCCCCCGGCGACGTGTGGTGGACCGCGTCCGACGTGGGCTGGGTCGTCGGCCACTCCTACATCGTCTACGGCCCGCTGCTGATCGGCGCGACCACCGTCATGTACGAGGGCAAGCCGGTGGGCACACCGGATGCCGGCGCGTTCTGGCGGATCATCAACGAGAACAGCGTCGTCGCGTTGTTCACCGCGCCCACCGCGATCCGCGCCGTCCGCAAGGCCGACCCCGAGGCGAAGGAGCTGGAGAACTACGACATCTCCTCCCTCCGTACGCTCTTCGCCGCGGGCGAGCGGCTCGACCCGGACACCTACGAGTGGGCGACGAAGGTACTCGACCGGCCCGTCGTCGACCACTGGTGGCAGACCGAGACCGGCTGGGCGATCGCCGCGAACCTGCGCGGCCTGGACCCCATGCCGATCAAGGCGGGCTCGCCCACCGTGCCGGTACCGGGCTACCGCGTCGACATCGTCGATGCCGAGGGCAAGCCCGTCGAAGCCGGCACCGAGGGCAACATCGTGATCGCTCTGCCGCTGCCCCCGGGCACCCTGACCGGGCTGTGGCAGGACGAGGACCGCTACCGGCGGTCGTACCTGGAGACCTTCCCGGGCTACTACCTCACCGGCGATTCCGGCTACGTCGACGAGGACGGCTACGTGTTCGTCCTCGGCCGGTCCGACGACGTCATCAACGTTGCCGGCCATCGGCTTTCGACCGGAAGCATGGAGGCCGTGGTGGCGTCGCACCCGGCCGTCGCCGAGTGCGCGGTCGTCGGCATCCGCGACGAGCTCAAGGGCCAGCGGCCGTCCGGTTACGTGGTGCTCAAGTCCGGCGTCGAGATCGACCCGGAGACGCTGCGGCAGGAACTCGTGGCGATGGTGCGCGAGCAGATCGGCGCGGTCGCCACATTCCGTGACGTGACCGTGGTGCAGGCGCTGCCGAAGACCCGCTCCGGCAAGATCCTCCGCAAGACGATGCGGCAGATCGCCGACCACGAGCAGTACACCGTGCCGTCGACGATCGAGGACCCGTCGGTGCTCGAGGCGCTCGAGCAGCAACTGCGCGGATAGCTCGCCGCTCGCAACGTCGAGAGGGAGGTTGTTGCGGAGCCCTTTCGGGCGATGCCGCAACAACCTCCCTCTCGATAAGGAGACCTCCCGCTCAGTGCTTGCGGCGGCGGCGCACCACCTTGCGCTTGCCGTTGCGCTTGCCGCGGCGGCGCGCCACCCGGCCCACGACGAGGGCCGCGACGATGCCGCCGACGACGGCCGCGACGATCTGGGGACGTTCCTGCGCTTTCACCTGGACTTCGTGCACCTTCTCCTGGGCGGCCGACTTCGCGCGGGCCGGGACGTCGACCTTGTGGGCGAGGGCCTCCACCGTCTCGGCGAGCTCGGCGCGTTGCTGCTCGACGCTGGGCACCGCGTCGGCGGCCTCGGTGTTGCGTGCGGGGTCGGGACCGGTCATCGCACATGCTCCTTCACGGTGTTCACGTCCTTGCGGATACTCTCCGCCGTCTCGCTGGGTACCGGTGGGGCCGAGTTCTTGGCCCGCGACCTGCCGACGGCGGCCAGGGTGCCGCCGACAGCCAGGACGATCAACGAGACGATCAGCGCGGCCAGCCACGGGGAGAGCACGGTGGCGAGCCCCAGGATCGCGGTCGCGATGAGGGCGCCGACGCCGAGGTAGATCAGCATCAGCCCGGCACCGGCGATGCCGACGCCGACGCCCATCCGGGTGCCCTTGGCCTTCACCTCGTCGAGGGCGTGGGTGACCTCGGTGCGCACCAGGGTCGGCACCTGGGTGGTGAGCCGCTCGATCAGTTGCGCGGTGGACAGTTCGCTGGGGTCCGTGGCACTGTGCGTGCCGCCGGGGGACGCGGTCATCGTCGAGTCCTTTCGGTGTGGTGCGACGTCTCGGTCCGATCTGTCGCCCTCCGCATCGTCGTCGGCGCCCTCGCGGGCCGACGCGGTGTGCGCAAGGCGGAGTTCACGGCCGCGGTCGATGTCCTCTTGCCGCTTCTCCTCGTTCTTCTCGATGTTGCGGGTGTCCCGCGGCGGCAGCTGCAGCGTCTCCTCCGCCTCGATGCCGGCCTGCAGCTGACGTCCACGCTCGAGCTCGGCGTCGAACTCCGCGCCGAACAGCAGCGCGAGGTTGGTGATCCACAACCACAGGAGAAACACGATCGCGCCGGCGAGGGAGCCGTAGGTCTCGTTGTAACTGCCGAAGTTGGAGACGTAGAACGCGAACGCGACCGACGCCACGATCCACGCGAGGATCGCGATGGCGGCACCCGCACTGATCCAGCGGAACTTCGGCTGCGTCACGTTCGGCGTCGCGTAGTACAGCACGGCGACGATCATGATCACCAGGATCAGGATCACGGGCCACTTCGCGATGTTCCAGACCGTCACCGCAGTCTCGCCGAGCCCGATCACGTCCCCCATCGCCCGGGCCACGGGACCGCTCACGACGAGCATGAGGGCCGTCGCGCCCATCGCGATCAGCGCGAGGGCGGTGATGAGCAGCATCCACGGCCGCAGCTTCCAGATGGGGCGTCCCTCGTCGACCTCGTAGATGCGGTTCATGGCGCGGCCGAACGCGCCGACGTAACCCGACGCCGACCACAGCGCACCGGCGATACCGACGACGAGCGCGAACCCGGCCGCCGGCGCCTGCACGAGTTGTTCGACCGGGCCGCGGAGCGTGTCCACGGCGGTGGCCGGGCCGAGATCCTCGACGATCTGCATCACCGCGTCCACGGTGCTCTGGCCCTGGCCGAACACGCCGAGCAGGGACACGACGACGAGCAGCGCCGGAAACAGGGACAGCACGGCGTAGTACGTCAGCGCGGCGGCGAGGTCGGTGCACTGATCATGGCTGAACTCGCGAGCGGTCTTGCGCAGCACGAACTTCCACGACGGTTTCGTCAGGTCGGTCGGCGAGTCGGGTTTGCGAGAATCGTCCGGTCGCGGGAAGTCCTCCGCCACGTCGGGGTCGCCGTGTTTGGCCGTCATGTTGCCGCGATTACCCGTACACGGTGGGGACCAAACGCCGCAACCGGCCGGAACAGGAGGCCGGGCGGCGTAGGAATGAAGGCATGACGAGTGCACACAAGGTGTTCCATTCGATCGTCGGCCGCCTGGATCAACCGGTGTTCGTCGTCACCACCCGGGTCCTCGAGGAGCGCACCGGGTGCCTGGTGGGGTTCGCCACCCAGGCCAGCATCGACCCGCCCCGGTTCCTGGTGGGGTTGTCCACCTCGAACCGCACCTTCCGGGTGGCCACCGCCGCCGAGCATCTCGTCGTCCACGTACTGGGACGGGACCAGCTCCCCCTGGCGCGCCTGTTCGGCGGCGAGACGGGCGACGAGGTGGACAAGTTCTCGCGATGCGCGTGGCACGACGGCCCGCACGGCCTGCCCGTCCTCGACGGCGTCCCGGCGTGGTTCATCGGACGCGTCGTCGGCCGGGCCGCGCTGGGCGACCACGTCGGATTCCTGCTCGACCCGGACGGCGGGGAGTGCCACGGCGAACTGAACGACGTGATCCGGCACGGCGACGTCCGTGACCTCGACGCCGGGCACGCGCCCTGATTCCCCACGGCGCCGCGACGCGTGGTGTGATCGAGCGATGCGGCGCCTCGACGATCCGACCTGCCCGGCCCGTCCGCTCGACGACGACGAACTGCGGGCCCTCTACGCGTATCCGGCCGATCTGCGGTCGCCGTGGATCCGGGTCAACTTCGTCTCCTCCCTCGACGGGGCCGTCGCCGTGGAGGGCCGCTCGGGTGGGCTCGGCACACCGTCGGACAAGAAGGTGTTCGGGCTGCTGCGGGGCCTGGCCGACGTGATCGTCGTGGGCGCGGGCACGGCACGCGGCGAGAACTACGGCGGTGCCCGCACCAGCGCGGCGCTGCGGGAGCGGCGCCTCGAGGCGGGCCTGAGCGAGGTGCCGCCCGTCGCGGTCGTCACCGCCACATGCCACCTGGACCCCGGGTGCCGGTTGTTCACCGACACCACCGTCGCGCCGGTCGTCCTCACGTGCGAGACCGCGCCCGGGACCCGTCGTCGCTCTCTCGCCGCCGCCGGCGCGGACGTGCGGGTGATCGCCGAGCATTCGATCGACGGGCACGCGGTGCGCGACGCGCTGGCCGCGGCGGGCTGGACCCGCGCGCTGTGCGAGGGCGGGCCGCGGCTGTTCGGTCAGCTGATCGCCGACGGCGTGGTCGACGACCTGTGCCTCACGCTGGCGCCGCTGCTCGCCGCAGGTCCGGAGGGACGCATCGCCACCGCCCCGCAGACGGCGGTGACGTCGATGCGGCCCGCCCACGTCCTCGCCGACGACGACGGCACGGTCCTCACCCGGTGGATACGCGGGGAGCGGTGACGGGGTGGGGCCCCGCCAGGAGCTTCTGCACCACGTCGAGATCGCCGTGCGCCCGCAGCGTCGGCGCGACGCGGTCCAGCAGGCGGGCGAGCATGTCCCGGGCCGGGATCCGGGTGCCGGTGTGCACGTCCACCGCCGGGCCGTCGAGACCGTACCGGGCGGCGCTCCACACCGCCGCCGCACCGAGGTCCGGCTCGACCGGCCGCACCTCGACGCCACGGCGCAGATCGCCGAGAGCGGCGCCGACCAGGCCCCGGCCCAGGGCCGCCTGCAGGACCGTGCCGTCGACCGTTGGGGCGGTGTCGGCCGCGCGGATCTCCACCGTCGGCACGTGGACCGACGGCCGGGCGAGCCAGAACGTCATCCGGGAGTCGAGCAGCACCCCGGCGTCGACCAGGCGGGCGACGAGAGCGGCGGCGTGCTGCGCCGAACGCAGGTACGGGGGCAGACCGAAGCCGGGAAACCGGCTCTGCTGCACGATGCGCCAGCTCGCGTAGCCCGTGTCGCGGCCGCCGTGCCGCGGGGAGTTGGCGCCGAGCGCGACGAGCGTGGGCAGCCACGGGGTCAGATGGTTCACCACGGCTGCCGCGGTGTCGCGGTCGGCGACGCCGACGTGCACGTGGCAGCCGCAGGCGTGGTAGTCGTCGACCAGCGCGCGGTACCGCTCGGCGATGGCGGCCCGCCGACCCGCCGCGACGAGGGTGCCGGGTCCGGCGTCGGACTCGGGGACCCCGACGGCGGCGAACCGCAGCCCGCATCGGCGGGCTGCGGCGTCGAGCGCGGAGCGGGACGAGGTCAGCCGGGTCCGCAGCTCCGCGAGGGTCCGGCACACCCCGCCCACGGCCTCGATCTGGGTCGGGTGCAGTTCGCCGACGAACGTCACCCCGGGTACCCCCGGAAGCCGGCCGCACACCGCGTCGAACCCCGGCGCGGGGTGACCCGTCGCCGGGTCGACGAGGAGGAATTCCTCCTCCACGCCCATGGTGACGCCGTCGCCCGGCGCCGCGCCGGAGGTTTCGGGGTTCATGGTTGCGGGCTACCCGTTGCCGCCGGCGGCGACACGCCGGCCGGTAGAGTCCGGACAGCATCCGGCGGAAGGAGTTCCCCATGCCCGACGACGTTCCCGAAGGATCCGCACGGTCCAGCGCGACGGCCGAGCGGATCGGCGAGCTCGCCGCCGACCGCGATCTGACCGTCGCGTGCGCGGAGTCGCTCACCTCCGGCGCCCTGGCCGCCCGGCTGGGCGCCGCGCCGGGCAGCGCAGGGTGGTTCCGGGGCGGCATCGTCGCCTATTCCCGGGCCGTGAAGCACTCGCTGCTGCGGGTGCCGGAGGGCCCGGTGGTCTGCGAGGCGGCGGCGCGCGCCATGGCCGAGTCGACGGTCGAACTGCTCGGCGCCGACCTCGCGGTGGCGGTGACCGGGGCGGGCGGCCCGGACAGCCAGGACGGGCAGGAGCCGGGCACGGTGTGGTTCGCCGTGGCCGGGCGCGGGCCGACGCACGCCGAGGAGAAGTTCTTCCCGGGGGAGCCCGAGGACGTGCTGGCCGAAACGGTCTTTCACGCGCTCACTCTGCTCGCGGACCGCGCGGCGAGCTGAGCGGGCCGGTGCCCGCCCGGCCGAGCAGGCGGGTGACGAGTTCGGTGACGAGTTCGTCGGGTGTGGCGTCGGCACCGATCGAGGTGGTGAGCAGGTCCAGCAGCAGCCCGTCGACCGCGTAGTGCAGCAGGGCGACCTCGAGCGCGGTGGCGGGTAACTGTGCGGCGTCGTTGAATTCGACGTCGAGCCGATAGTTGCGGGAGAGCGTCGCGCCGAGCACCTCGGCGAGTCCCGGGCTTCTGCGGGACTCGAGGCGCAGTTCCATCAGGGCGACGGTCAGGTCCGGCTGGGCGGTGGTGCGCTCGACGAGGTATCGCATGTAGTCGATGTAGAGGTCGACGCTCGGGGTCCGGCCGGCGAGCGCCTCGAGCCGGTCCGGGTCGGGGGCGAGCCGCTCGAAGATGCGCGCACCGAGGGCGCCGAGCAGTTCGTCCCGCGTCGGAAAGTAGTTCGCGCAGGTGCCCAGGGGCACTCCTGCCTCCCGGTCGACGGCGCGGTGGGTCAGCTTGCGGGCGCCGTCCGCGCCGAGCACGCGCAGGCCGGCATCCGCGAGCTGTGCTCGGCGCTCCGGATTCGCTGCCATGAAAAAACTCTAGCATCGACTACAACACCTGTTGTAGTTTGACCACCACAGGTGTTGTAGTCGACGATCCGAGGAGCCCTTCGTGCGAAAACTGACCTACTACGTCGCGACCACGCTCGACGGCTTCGTCGCCGACCCGGCCGGCGGATTCGACTTCTTCCCGGTCGAGGGCGACCACATGGGATACCTCCTGCGGGAGTTTCCGGAGACGTTTCCGGTCCACGCCCGCGGACCCCTCGGAATCGAGGGACCACCGAAGCACTTCGACGCCGTCGTGATGGGCCGGCGCACGTGGGAGCCCGCCCGCGCCGCCGGGCTGACGAGCGCGTACCCGCACCTGCGACAGTACGTGTTCACCACGACGATGACCCAGGCGCCGGACGAGACGGTCACGCTCGTGGCCACCGATCCGCTCGAGTACGTGCGCGACCTCAAACGCCAGGAGGGACTGGGAATCTGGCTGTGCGGCGGGGGCTCGCTCGCCGGGGCGCTGTTGCCCGAGATCGACGAACTGGTGCTGAAGGTGAACCCGATCGTCGTCGGCGACGGAATCCCGTTGTTCCGCCGCGGGTTCGAGCCGCACCGCTTCACCCGGCTCGAGACGAAGACCTTCGACAGCGGCGTCACGGTGTGCCGCTTCGCGTCCGGTGTGTCCTTTGGGCGGCCCTGACCGCCCAAAGGACACACCGGCGGCGCAGCCGCCTAGAGCCAGGCGGGATCGGTGTCGAGCGTGGTCCGGTCCAGGCTGTCGAGCAGGTCGAACTGCGGACCCGTCTTCGGCAGTTCGAACGCGAAGAAGTATCGGGCGGCGGCACGCTTGCCGTCGTAGAAGCCGCCCTCCCGGGTCCCGGCCGCGAGGAGCTGTTCGAGCCACATCCACGAGACGATCACATGCCCGACGGCCTCGAGATACACCGACGAATTCGCCAGCGCCACCTCGGGATCGCCGGTCGACCACAGCCGTGCGGTGGTCGCCGCGACACGCGTCACCGCCGCCTGCAGCTGCCCGGCGTAGCGGGCCGCGTCGCCCCCGGCGTCGACGGCCCGCGCGACGGTCCGCCCGATCGTCTCGCCGAGCAGCGCCAGCCCCGCCCCGCCCTGCATGACCACCTTGCGCCCGAGCAGGTCCAGCCCCTGGATGCCGTGCGTACCCTCGTGAATGGGGTTGAGGCGGTTGTCCCGGTAGAACTGCTCGACGTCGAATTCGCGGGTGTAGCCGTAGCCCCCGTGCACCTGGATCGCCAGGCTGTTCGCCTCGAGGCACCACTGCGACGGCCAGGACTTCGCGACGGGGGTGAGCATGTCGAGCAGCAGCCCGGCGCGGGTGCGGGCCTCCTCGTCCTCGGCGGTCTGCTGCTCGTCGACGAGCGTCGAGCAGTACAGCCCCAGCGCCAGCGCGCCCTCGACGTAGGCCTTCTGCGCGAGCAGCATCCGGCGCACGTCGGCATGCTCGATCAGCGGCACGGGCGGCGACGACGGGTCCTTGTCCCCGAGGGGGCGGCCCTGGGTGCGGGTGCGGGCGTACTCGAGGGACTGCAGGTAGCCGGCGTAGCCGAGCGACGTGGCGAGGAACCCGACGCCGATGCGGGCCTCGTTCATCATGTGGAACATGTACGCCAGGCCCTTGTGCGGCTCGCCGAGCAGGTAGCCGACGGCGCCGGCGCGACCGCCGGGGGTGAAGGTGCCGTCGCCGAAGTTCAGCAGCGTGTTGGTGGTGCCGCGGTTGCCCATCTTGTGGTTGAGACCGACGAGGGCGACGTCGTTGCGCTCGCCGAGCTGCCCGTCCCCGCCGACGAGGATCTTCGGGACGATGAACAGCGAGATGCCCTTGACCCCCGCCGGACCACCGGGAATCTTCGCCAGCACGAGATGGACGATGTTCTCGGACAGCTCGTGGTCGCCGCCGGAGATCCACATCTTGGTGCCGGTGAGCCGGTAGCTGCCGTCGTCCTGCGGCACGGCCTTGGTGGTGATGTCCGCCAGCGACGATCCGGCCTGCGGCTCGGACAGGCACATGGTGCCGAAGAACCGGCCCTCGAGCAGGGACGGCACGTACGTGGCGATCTGCTCCTCGCTGCCGTGGGTGGCGATGAGGTTGGCGTTGCCGACGGTGAGGAACGGGTAGGACGAGGTGCCGGCGTTCGCGGCCTGGAACCAGGCCATCGCCGCACGCAGCACGGTGACCGGCAGCTGCATGCCGCCGAGTTCCTCGTCGAACGAGGACCCGATGAGCCCGGCCTTGGCGAACAGCTCCAGCGCCGCCTTGACCTCGGGGATGATCTCGACCTTGCCGTCGTCGCCGATCCGCGGCTCCTGGGCATCCGCCTTCTTGTTGTGCGGCGCGAAGTGCTTGGTGGCCATGTCCGCACTGAGGTCGAGGACGGCGTCGAACGTCTCCCGTGAGTGCTCGGCGAACCGCGTCCGCGCGGTGAGGGACTCGACGTTCAGCCACTCGTAGAGCAGGAAGTCGAGGTCACGCCGGGACAGGACGGGAGCGGGCATGGAGGTTCCTTTCACAGTGCCACGGATTCACTCAGCGGCCACAGATTCACTAAGCGCTCACTTAGTACAGCAACGACGGTGCATGATGTCAACGGACCAGCACGGCGACGGAGAGACCCCAGCATGATCGACACGCCCATCACCGACCGGGACGACCTCACCGGCATCTTCACCGAGGTCGAATCCGACGTCGCGCGTCGTCTCATCGGCTCGGCCGTGGAGTCCTTCGCCCGTCGCGGCTACCACGCCACCACCACCCGTGACATCTCCGTCGGCGCAGGCCTGAGCCCGGCCGCACTGTACGTGCACTTCAAGTCCAAGGAGGAGGTGCTGTTCGAGGCCAGCCGCATCGGGCACCAGCACGTCCTCGACGCCGTCGTCGCCGCGGCCGCCTCCGCCACCGAGCCGGCCGACCGGATGCGCGCGATCGTGGACGGCTTCGTGCGCACCCACGCCGTGCACCACACCGTCTGCCGGGTGGCGCAGTACGAACTGCACGCCCTCACCCCGGAGCACTACCGGACGATCGCCGCGATCCGCCGCGACACCGACGCCGTGATCCGTGCCGAGATCGAGAACGGCATCGCGGCCGGGGTGTTCACCGTCCGCGACGTGCCGACCACCGCCCTCGCGATCCTGTCCCTCGGCATCGACGTCGCTCGCTGGTACCAGCCGGGCCGTATCGACGTCGACACGCTCGCGGGCAACTACGTCGAGCTCGTCCTCGGCATGCTCGGCGCGGGCACAATGCAGGGGTGACCGAGCCAGCCACCGTCCTCGTCGTCGACGACGACGAGGACGTCCTCGCCTCCCTGCAGCGCGGGCTGCGCCTGTCGGGGTTCGACGTGCTCACCGCCGCGAGCGGCACCCAGGCGCTCGACGTCGTCGCCCGGCACCGCCCCGATGCGATGGTGCTCGACATGAACATGCCGGTCCTCGACGGCACCGGCGTGGTCACCGCCCTGCGCGCCGGCGGTCACGACATCCCGATCTGCGTGCTCAGCGCGCGCAGCACCGTCGACGACCGCATCGCCGGGCTCGAGTGCGGCGCCGACGACTACCTGACGAAGCCGTTCGTGCTCGCCGAGCTCGTCGCGCGGATCCGGGCGATGCTGCGGCGCAGCGTGCCGGGCGCTCCCGGCGCCGGCTCCGTCGTCCGGGTCGGCGGGCTCGAACTCGACACCGCGGGCCGCCGGGTGCGCATCGACGGCAGCGACGTGGAGCTGACCAAGCGCGAGTTCGAACTGCTCGAGGTGCTCGCCCGCAACGCGGGCATCGTCCTGAGCCGCGACCGCCTGCTGACCCTGGTGTGGGGCTACGACTTCGACGCAGACACCAACGTCGTCGACGTGTTCGTCGGCTACCTGCGCCGCAAGCTCGAGGCCGGCGGGCGGCCACGGCTGGTGCACACCGTGCGCGGGGTGGGCTTCGTGTTGCGGGATCAGGCGTGACACACCGTTTCTCGCTGCGTGCACGGGTCGCCGCGGCCACGGCGCTCGGCACCACGCTCGTCGTCGCGGTCCTGGGCGTGCTCGTCGCGCTGGCGATCACCCGGAACAACCTCGCGCAGCTCGACCGCCGCCTCGAGACGGCGACACAGGTGCTGGTCGCCAACGCCGGCACCGCCGGTCTGTTCCTGCCCGCCCTGGGCGACGCCGGCGCCTTCGCCGTCACCATCCGCACCGAGTCCGGGCGGTTGCTCAGCAGCACCCCGACCGAACTGCCGGTCCTCTCCCCCGGCGCCCACACCGTCGACCTCGGCGGCACCGCCTACCGGACGTACACCGCGCCGACCGACCGGGTGCCCTCGCTCCTGTCCGTCGCCGTGCCCTACGCCGAGGCGCAGGACATCACGACCGAGCAGCACCGTCAGCTCGCCGTCGCCGGTGCGATCGCCGTCGCGGTCGCCACGGCCCTCGGCTGGGTGTTCGGCGGGCGGGCCGTGCGTCCCCTGGTGGATCTCACGCGCCGGATCGCGGCCCGCGAACCGACGCTCGCGCCGCGGCGCTCCGGCATCCGCGAGGCCGACGAGCTCGCCGCCGCGGCCGGCGACATGCTCAGCGACGTCGCCCGCGCCCAGGCCGCCACCGACGCCGCCCTCGCCACGGCGCGGGACTTCGCGGCTGCCGCCGCCCACGAGCTGCGGACCCCGCTGACCGCCATGCGCACCGACCTCGAGGTGCTCTCCACCCTGGACGCGACCGGCGACGTCCTGAGCGTCGAGGAGCGCACCCAGATCCTCGCCGACCTCACCCGGACGCAGAGCCGCGTCGAGTCCACTCTCGACGACCTCGAGCGGCTCGCCCGCGGCGACCTGTCCACCTCCCGGGACTTCGTGCCCACCGACCCGGTGGAGATCTGTGACGCCGCGGCCGCCGATGCGATGAGCCGGCATCCCGGCGTGCAGATCGAGGTGGTCGGCGAGACGGGACGCGAGATCCGGGCGCTGCCGAGCGGACTGCGGCTCGTCGTCGACAACGCCGTGGCCAACTCGGTGCGGCACGGCCACGCCCGCCGGATCCGGCTGGCGGTCACCGCCGACGGCACCGACACCGTGCTCACCGTCGACGACGACGGCCGCGGGGTGCCCGCCGACGAGCGCGGCGTGGTGTTCGAGCGGTTCCGCCGGGGCAGCGGCGCCGCCAGGGGCGGCTCCGGGCTGGGGCTGGCGCTGGTGGCGCAGCAGGCGGCGCTGCACGGCGGCGCGGCGCGGCTGGAGGCGAGCCCGCTCGGCGGGGCACGGCTGACGGTGCGGCTCGCCGGATCGGCGGGGTGAACGTTTTCCACCCCTCGGGTCACTACGACGCGGGACGGGGCGGGCGCAGGATCGTAGGCAGCCCCTCCACCGATCCCAGGAGATCCGAATGTCGAAGAGCCGCAAGCTGATCGTCACCGCCGCCCTGATCGTCCTGCCGGTCCTCGGCGGTGCCGGGACCGCAGCCGCGTCCTCGGACCACCGCGACGACCACGACCGCCGCGACCGTCACGACCGCGGTTGCGCCATCACGCATTTCGACAGGAACGGCAACTTCCAGCGCACCGAGTTCCGCAACCACGGCTCCCGGTTCGACGGGCGGATCTGCCGCAGCGACGACCAGTGGCACTTCCTCGACAGCGGCGACATCGCCCCCACCCCCTTCGTCCGGCACTGACTCCCGCGGGAATCCCCCGCATGCGACGGAGCCCCGCATCGCGACAGGCGATGCGGGGCTCCGGCCGTGGGCGGGACCTACTCGGTGCCGAGGAGGTCGATGACGAAGACCAGGGTCTTGCCGCCGAGCGGGTGCCCGGACCCGGCCGGGCCGTAGGCGAGCTGCGGGGGCACCGTCAGCTTGCGGCGACCGCCGATCTTCATGCCGGGGATGCCCTCCTGCCAGCCGGGGATGAGCCGGCCGAGCGGGAACTTGACGGACTCGCCGCGGGCGAACGAGGAGTCGAACACCTCGTTCGTGTCGTACTCGACGCCGTGGTAGTGCACGTCGACGACCGACCCGGGCTGCGCCTCGGGCCCGTCCCCGACGGTGATGTCCTCGATCACGAGCTCGGCGGGAGCCGGGCCGGTCGCCGGCTCGATCTCCGGCACCTCGGGCTTGGCCTCCACCCCGAGCAGATCGATGACGAAGACCAGGGTCTTGCCGGCGAGACGGTGACCCGAGCCGGCCGGGCCGTACGCCATCTCCGGCGGGATCGTCAGCTGCCGGCGGCCACCGACGCGCATGCCGGGGATGCCCTCCTGCCAGCCGGCGATCAGGCCGCTGAGCGGGAAGGTGATGGATTCGCCGCGGCTCCACGACGAATCGAACTCCTCGCCGGAGTCGAACTCGACGCCGACGTAGTGGACCTCGACCTTGGCTCCGGGCGTCGCCTCGGCGCCCTCGCCGACGGTGAGGTCCTTGACGACCAGGCCGGTCGGGGCGGGACCCTCCTGGAACTCGATCTCGGGCTTGCTGCTCATGTATCGGTCTTCCGGTAGGGGACGGGTCAGCGTGCGTCGATGCTGTTGTAGTCGCGCTCGGTGTAACCGGTGTAGATCTGCCGCGGGCGGCCGATCTTCAGCGTCGGGTCGGAGTGCATCTCGCGCCAGTGCGCGATCCAGCCCGGCAGGCGGCCGAGTGCGAACAGCACCGTGAACATGCGGGTCGGGAAGCCCATCGCCCGGTAGATCAGACCGGTGTAGAAGTCGACGTTCGGGTACAGCTTGCGCTCGATGAAGTAGTCGTCGGTGAGCGCAGCCTCCTCGAGGGCCTGCGCGATGTGCAGCAGGTCGTCGTCGCCGCCCAGCTTGGCGAGCAGGCTGTCGGCGGTCTTCTTCACGATCGCCGCACGCGGATCGTAGTTGCGGTAGACGCGGTGTCCGAAGCCCATGAGCTTGACGCCGTCTTCCTTGTTCTTGACCTTGCGGACGAACTCCTTGACGTCGCCCCCGCTGGTCTTGATCTCGTTGAGCATCTCGAGCACGGCCTGGTTGGCGCCACCGTGCAGCGGGCCCCACAGCGCGTTGATGCCGCCGGAGATCGAGGTGAACAGGTTGGCGTCGGAGGAACCGACGAGCCGCACCGTGGAGGTCGAGCAGTTCTGCTCGTGGTCGGCATGCAGGATCAGCAGCATGTCGAGGGCCTGGGCGATCTCGGGATCGACCTGGTACGGCTCCGCCGGGAAGCCGAAGGTCATGCGCAGGAAGTTCTCGACCAGGTTCAGCGAGTTGTCCGGGTACAGGAACGGCTGACCGACGGACTTCTTGTAGGCGTAGGCCGCGATGGTCGGCAGCTTGGCCATCAGCCGGATGGTGGACAGCTCCACCTGCTCCGGGTCGTCGGGATCGAGCGCGTCCTGGTAGTACGCCGACAGGGCGTTGACGGCGCTGGAGACGACGGGCATCGGGTGCGCGTTGCGCGGGAAGCCGTCGAAGAAGCGCTTGAGATCCTCGTGCAGCAGCGTGTGCCGGCGGATCTTGTCGGTGAAGACCTCGAGCTGCTCCGCGGTGGGCAGCTCACCGTAGATCAGCAGGTAGCTGACCTCGATGAACGTGGACTTTTCCGCCAGCTGCTCGATGGGGTATCCGCGGTACCGCAGGATGCCCTTCTCCCCGTCGATGAAGGTGATGGCCGACGTGGTGGAGGCGGTGTTGACGAAACCGGGGTCAAGGGTGGTGTACCCGGTCTCCGCAAGGAGCTTGCCCAGCTCGATGCCGTCGTTGCCTTCCGTCGCCTTGGCGATAGACATTGTGTGCTCGCCACCGGGGTAGCTGAGGGTGGGTCGGGTGTCATTCTCAGCGGGCACGAAGGATCCCTCTCAAGCTCAGATCAACGCGATTCTTCCGAACATTCACGTAGAACCTAGCCCTTGCGCAGGCCATGTGCCCAGGGAGGGTCCGTCGAAGGTCCCGGATCGCGCCGGATCGGCGGTGTGCCACGAGGGCACCGAAACCGTCGGTCGTGCCCCCCGCAACGGCGCTCACCTGCGTCGATATTGCATATCACGTTCCCTGCGCCGTCGCGGTGAGCGCCCGTCGGCGTGTCCGCACCGCCGGTGCACCGGCGGTGCGGGAACCGGTCAGGCGGCCGGCAGGGCGGTCAGGCCCCACCGGCCCGTCCACGTCTCCCCGGGCTGCAGCACGACGAGATCGATGCCGAGATTGAAGGCGTCCGGCGGACACGTCATCGGCTCGAGCGCCAGGGCCCGCCCCCGCCCCGGATATTCGAGCTCGGGGACGGCACCGGCGGTGAACACCTGCAGCCAGGCGAACTCGCGCCCGGCCCACAGTTGCACGCCCCTGCCGTCCGGGCCCCGCAGGTCGTGCCGGGCCCGGCCGTCCACGTCCACGTCCAGCGCGCTGTAGGGGGCCTCGAGCTCGATCCCGCGCAGCGGCCGCGGCGCGGTGAAGTCGAACTCGGTGCCCTCGACCGGCTGGGAGTACGCGTTCGGCAGTCCGCGCCCGGGGTCGAGCGGCAGCCGGGTGCCGGCGGCCAGGCGCAGCGTGCACTCGTCGAGCGGGGCGTCGCCCGCACGCACGTAGGGATGCACCCCGAGCCCGAACGGCGAGTGGTAGCCGCCCACGTTGGTGGCGGTGTGCGTGACGGTGAGCCCGTCGTCGCCCACCTCGTGGGTCGCGGTGAGCCGCAGCTGGTACGGCCACCCCTTGTGCAGCCCCACATCCAGCGCCTGCTCGATGCGAGAATCGTTGTGGGAAACCAGAACCCAGTCTCGATGCCAGGCGAACCCGTGCACCGCGTTGCCGCGTTCGGGTTCGGTGAGCGCGAGCTGATGCTCGATGCCGTCGAAGTAGAAGTGCCCGTCCCGGATGCGGTTCGGCCACGGGGCGAGCACCGTGCCGGAGCGCAGCGGGGGCCGCTCGTTCTCCGGCCAGCTCTCCGTCAGCCGGTACGGCCCGGTCGCCGATTCGTGCTCGAGCACCCGCAGGGCCGCCCCCGAGCTGGAGACCTCCGCGCGGTACCCGCCCCCTCGGATCCGGTAGTTCTTCGGATCGGACATGGGCCCAGTGTCCCGCGGACGGACTCAGCGGGTCAGGGATTCGACGATCACGGCTGTGGCCTCGGCGATCGCGGCGTTGTCGTGCGTGGCGTCCGGCAACCCGGTGACCGAGTCGCTGAGGAGCACGAGCACGAGCGGCGAACCGTCCGGGGACCACAGCACCCCGGCGTCGTTCACGGTGCCGTACCGGCCGGCCCCGGATTTGTCGGCCGCGGTCCAGCCGGCCGGCAGCCCCGCCCGGATGCGCTGCCCGGAGGTGACACTCGCCCGCATCCAGTCCGTCAGGGTCTGCTGTCCCGCCGCGGGCAGGCCGGACCCGAGCAGCAGCTCCCGGTAGCCGCGCGCGAGACCGGACGCGGTGGAGGTGTCGCGCACGTCGCCGGGCTCGGCGCTGTTGAGCTCGGGCTCCCAGCGGTCGAGGGTCGTGGCGGTGTCGCCGAGCGACCGGGCGAAGGCGGTCACGGCGGTGGGCCCGCCCGGCCGCCGCAGCAGGAGGTTGCCGGCGGTGTTGTCGCTGCGGGTCAGGGCGGCGTCGCACAGTTGCGCCAGCGTCAGGGTCCGGCCCTGCGCCTCGGAGGTGACGGGCGAATTCTCGACGATGTCCGCAGGATCGACCGGAACCGTGTCGTCGAGCCGCAGACTGCCCTGCGATTCGAGCCGCAGGATCGCGGCGGCCGCGTACACCTTGAACGTCGAGCACATTGCGAACCGGTCGTCGGCCCGGCGGGCGTACGTCAGCCCGCGCCCCGGATCGTGGGCGAGCACGCCGAGCCGGACCCGGCGACGCTCCTCGAGGTCGGCGAGCACCGCGTCGAGCCGGGCGAACCGAGCGCCGGCCTCCGGCCCCGGCGGCGGCACCGTCGCCTCGGTGCGCGCGCCGCACCGCGGCGTGTCGGTGGCGGGCAAGACCGGCACCGTCGGCGTGATCCGCAACGAGGTCGCCGTCGTCGAGTTCCCGCACGAACAGCCCGTCGCGGTGGCGGTCTTCACCCGGGCCGCGCGCGTGGACCCGGTACTGCCGGTCGTCGACGCCGCGATCGCCGAGGCCGCCCGCATCGCGGTCACCGAGCTGCGTCGTCCGGCGCCGCACGAGTGATTCCCGCGCCTACGATGACCGGATGCGACTGCGCCTCGGCCGCCCGGACCTCGCCGCCTACGCCGACCGGTTCGACGTCCCCGCAGCGACGGCGGCGTCCCGCCCGGCCGTGACGTTCCTCGGCGTTTCCACCCTGCTCGTCGACGACGGCACCGACGCGCTGCTCACCGACGGCTTCTTCACCCGGCCGGGCCTCGGCGCCGTCGCGCTGGGCCGGCTCGCACCCGACCCGGCCCGGATCGACGCGTGCCTGGCCCGCGCCGGCGCGTCCCGGCTCGCGGCCGTGCTGCCCGTCCACAGCCACTTCGATCACGTGCTCGATTCCGCGGTCGTCGCCGAGCGGACGGGTGCGGTACTCGTCGGCGGCGAGTCCACCGCGAACGTCGGGCGCGGGCACGGCCTTCCACCGGAGCGGATCGTCGTCGCCACCCCCGGTGAGCCGCTGCGGTTCGGCGGGTTCACCGTCACGCTCGTCGCGTCGGAGCACTGTCCGCCCGACCGATACCCGGGCACGATCGACGCGCCCGTGGTCCCGCCCGCACGGGCTGCGGCGTATCGGTGCGGCGAGGCGTGGTCGACGTTCGTCGCGCACGCCGACGGCCGTACCCTGCTGATCCAGGGCAGCGCCGGATTCCGGCCCCGGGCGCTGGCCGGCCGGCGCGCCGACGTCGTCTATCTCGGCGTCGGCCAACTCGGCGTGCAGAGCGAGGAGTACATCCGCACCTACTGGGCGGAGACCGTCGGCACGGTCGGCGCGCGGCGGGCGGTGCTCGTGCACTGGGACGACTTCTTCCGCCCGCTCGACCGGCCGCTGCGCGCGCTGCCCTACGCCGGCGACGATCTCGACGTCACCATGCGGGTCCTCGGCGGGCTCGCCGAACGCGACGGCGTACGCCTGCACCTGCCGCAGGTGTGGCGGCGCGAGGATCCCTGGAGGTAACCGATCAGCGGATCGTGCGGTCGACCCGGTACCGCACGAACGCGGGGAAGGCGAGCACGCACACCAGCACACCGACCACGACGAGCACTCCCCCGCCCGCCGCGGCGATCGCGGTGCCCACCAGCGCGGCCGCGCCGCCGTGCAGGACGTCGCCGATGCGGGGTCCGCCGGCGACAACGACGATGAACACGCCCTGTAGCCGGCCGCGCATCTCGTCGGTGGCGACGGACTGCAGCATCGTCGAGCGGAACGCCGCCGAGACCATGTCGACCGCGCCGCCGAACGCCAGGAACGCCAGCGCGATCCACAGCCACACCGCGGTGCCGCCCGGTTCGGCCGCGCCCACCGCGACGCCGAAGCCGATCATCGCCAGGCCCCAGGCGACGATGCACACGATCACTGCCAGGCCCTGCCGGCGCACCCGCGGCAACCACCCCGAGAACACGCCGCCGAGCACCGCGCCGACCGACATCGCCGCGAACAGCAGGCCGAGCGCGAGCCCGCCCTGCGCGGGATCCCCGAACGAATCGTGGGCGATCTGCGGGAACAGTGCCCGCGGCATGCCGAACACCATCGCGACGATGTCGACGACGAACGAGGCGAGCAGGATCTTCTGTGTGGACAGGTAGCGGAACCCGTCGAGCACCTCGCGCAGGCCCGCCCGCCGGGCCTGCCCGGTCGGCGGGATCGGCGGCAGCGCGAGCACCGCCCACAGCGTCGCGAGCAGCGCGACGGTGTCGATCAGGTACAGGGTGGGCAGGCCGAGCACGGGGATCAGGGCGCCCGCGAGCAGCGGCCCGGCGATGGCGCCGAACTGCATCACCGTCATGTTCAACGAATTGGCCGCCGCCAGTTGGCCCTTCGGGATGAGTCGCGGGATCACGGCGCCGCGCGTCGGCTGGTTGACCGCGAAGCAGGCCTGCTGCAGCGACAGCAGCACCAGCACCAGCCACACGTTCCCGAGGCCCGCGGCGGCCTGCGCCCACAGCAGCAGCGACGTCACCCCCATGCCCACGGTGGTGAGCGTGAGCAACCGGCGCCGGTCCATCACGTCGGCCAGGGCCCCGCCCCACAGCCCGAACACCACGAGCGGCACGAGGGCGAACACGCCGGTCAGGCCCACGTACGCGGAGTTGCGGGTGATCTCGTAGATCTGTTGCGGCACGGCGACCACGCTGAGCTGGGCACCGATGACCGTGACGATGCCGGCGGTCCACAACCGGCGGTAGTCGCGATTCTCGAGCGGTGTGGTGTCGGCGAGCAGTCGCCTCACGGCTGCAGACGCTCGGTGATCCACCGCCCGTCGACCAGCCGGGTCCGGACCCGGTTGTGCAGGCGGTTGGGGCGGCCCTGCCAGAACTCGGCCGACTCGGGACGGATCCGCAGCCCACCCCAGTGCGGCGGCACCGGGATCTCGGCGTCCATGCCGTAGCGCTCCGCGACCTCGATGAGGGCGTGCTCGAGCGCGGCCCGCGACTCGATCGGCCGGGACTGCTGCGACGCCCACGCGCCGAGTCGGGAGCCGCGGGGCCGGGAGTGCCAGTACTCGGTGGTCTCGTGCTCGCCGACCCGCTCGACGGGTCCGCGCACGGTGACCTGGCGGAAGATCGGGACCCAGGTGAACGTGGCCGACGCGTAGGGCGTCGCGGCGAGCTGCCGGCCCTTGTCGGAGTCGTAGTTGGTGAAGAAGGTGACCCCGTCCGCGTCGACGCCCTTGCACAGCACGGTGCGGGTGACGGGCCGCCCGTGCTCGTCGACGGTGCCGAGCACCATCGCGTTCGGCTCGGGCAGCCCGGCCGCGGCGGCGTCGACGAGCCAGCGGCGCAGCAGCGGCAGCCACCCGTCGGCGAGCCACTCGGGCTCGAGATCCTCGTCGGCGGCGGAGGCGCCCTGCGGGCCGGCGGGGGTGTAGTCGACACGCATCGAGGCCAGGTCGGCGTGCTCGGCCGCACCCGGAGGCAGTCCCTCGGCGCTCTCGGCGCCGGGCTGTGGATCGGTGGACACGATGCTCGACGCTACTCCTGGGTATCCCATCGCTGAGCGTCCAGTCCGGGGGACTACAGTCGCACCGACGAACGGAGTGGGGCGCCGATCACATCCGCCGAGTCCCGCTTCACCGGCAGTGCTGCCCGGACCGGGTTGCACCGAACGAGGAGAGCCCAACCGTCATGGCATCGCGCGCGTCTGTACCCGAGGATTTCGTCGCCGGCCTCGAAGGCGTGGTCGCCTTCACCAGTGATATCGCCGAACCCGACAAGGACGGCGGTTCGCTGCGCTACCGCGGCGTCGACATCGAGGACCTCGTCACGCGCGGGGTGACGTTCGGGGACGTGTGGGCGCTGCTGGTCGACGGGAAGTTCGGCCAGGGCCTGCCCCCGGCCGAGCCGTTCCCGCTGCCGATCCACACCGGCGACGTCCGCGTCGACGTCCAGGCCGGCCTGGCGATGCTCGCCCCGATCTGGGGCTTCGAGCCGCTCCTCGACATCGACGACGCCACCGCCCGCGAGAATCTCGCCCGCGCCGCCGTGATGGCACTGTCCTACGTCGCGCAGTCCGCGCGCGGCATCTACCAGCCCGCCGTGCCGCAGAAGCGCATCGACGAGGCCGCGACCGTCACCGAGCGGTTCATGGTGCGGTGGAAGGGTGAGCCCGACCCGGCGCACGTCGCCGCGATCGACGCGTACTGGGTCTCGGCGGCCGAGCACGGCATGAACGCCTCCACCTTCACCGCCCGCGTCATCGCCTCCACCGGCGCCGACGTCGCCGCCGCGCTGTCCGGTGCGGTCGGCGCGATGTCCGGCCCGCTGCACGGCGGCGCCCCCGCCCGCGTGCTGCCGATGATCGAGGAGACCGAGCGCACCGGCGATGCCCGCGCGCTGGTCAAGGGCATCCTCGACCGCAAGGACAAGCTGATGGGCTTCGGCCACCGCGTCTACCGCGCCGAGGACCCGCGGGCGCGGGTGCTGCGCGACACCGCCAAGCGGCTGAACGCCCCGCGCTACGAGGTCGCCGCGGCGCTCGAACAGGCCGCCCTCGCCGAGCTGCGCGAGCGTCGCCCCGATCGCGCCATCGAGACCAACGTCGAGTTCTGGGCCGCGGTGATCCTCGACTTCGCCGAGGTCCCGGCCGCGATGATGCCGGCGATGTTCACCTGCGGCCGCACCGCCGGCTGGTGCGCGCACATCCTCGAGCAGAAGCGCCTGGGCAAGCTGGTGCGCCCGGCCGCGATCTACACCGGCCCGGACCCGCGCAGCCCCGAGAGCGTCGAGGGCTGGGACTCCATCACCCACAACTGACCCGCGAGCCGGGCGGACGGCCCCTGCGCCGGGCGCCCGTCCGTCCGGCCGCCCGACGGGGGCCGTCTAGACTACCGGTGCACTCGTTCCTCGACGTTTAGGACACGCATACCGATGGCTGACGCTACACCGATCATTCCCGCCGACCTCAAGCCCGCAGACGGCCGCTTCGGCTGCGGCCCCTCCAAGGTTCGCCCCGAGCAGCTGCAGTCCCTGGTCGAGGTCGGTGCCTCGGTGTTCGGTACCAGCCACCGGCAGAAGCCCGTCAAGGACGTCGTCGCCCGCATCCGCTCGGGTCTGCGCGAGCTGTTCTCCCTGCCCGACGGTTACGAGGTGGTGCTGGGCAACGGCGGCACCACCGCGTTCTGGGACGCGGCCGCGTTCGGCCTGATCCGCGAGAAGTCGCAGCACTTCACCTACGGCGAGTTCTCGTCGAAGTTCGCCACGGTCGCCAAGAAGAACCCGTTGATCGGTGACCCGATCGTCGTGGACAGCGCGCCGGGCACCGCACCGGAGATCGTCGCCGACGGCTCGGCCGACCTCATCGGCTGGGCCCACAACGAGACCTCGACCGGTGTCGCGGTGCCCGTCACCCGCCCGGCCGGCTCCGGGAACGCCCTCATCGCCATCGACGCGACGTCCGGTGCCGGCGGTCTGCCCGTCGCCGCGGAGGACTTCGACGTCTACTACTTCGCGCCGCAGAAGTGCTTCGCCGCCGACGGCGGCCTGTGGATCGCGCTGATGAGCCCGGCCGCGCTCGAGCGGGTGGACGAGATCAAGGCCTCGGGCCGCTTCACCCCCGAGTTCCTGTCGCTGCCGATCGCCGTCGACAACAGCACCAAGGATCAGACGTACAACACCCCGGCGGTGGGCACGCTGCTGCTGCTGGCCGACCAGATCGAATGGATGAACGGCAACGGCGGCCTGGAGTGGACCACCGCCCGCACCAAGGACTCGTCGTCGCGGCTGTACGAGTGGGCCGAGGCCTCCGAGTACGCCACCCCGTTCGTCGCCGATCCGGCGCTGCGCTCGCAGGTGGTCGGCACCGTCGACTTCGCCGACTCGGTGGATGCCGCGAAGGTCGCAAAGATCCTGCGCGCCAACGGGATCGTCGACACCGAGCCGTACCGCAAGCTGGGCCGCAACCAGCTGCGCATCGGCATGTTCCCGGCCATCGACCCCGAGGACGTCACCCAGCTGACCAAGTGCGTCGACTGGGTGGTCTCGCAGATGTAGGGCGGTAGCGCAACCGTTCGGGGCGGGGTCGGATCCGGGTCGGGTCCGGCCCCGCTCGCCGTCTCGCACACCTCCCAAACTCTCGACGAGTAGTAGAGACTTTCGGGGAAACCTTGGACAATAGCGCCACGTCGACGGATTCGTGCCACAGGGTCCCCCGGCGTGTCGGCGTGTCCTGCTCCGCAGGGGTCACGAGTCCGTTACAGTCGGGCGGGTCAATCGCGATTCCCCGCGAGGAGGTCATGGTGCGAGAGCTTCGAGTGGTCGGCCTCGAGCCCGACGGAACGCACGTCGTGCTTGCCGATCCCGAAAACGGCGACAGATTCCGCATCCCGATCGACGACACGCTCCGCGCCGCCTCCCGCGGTGACCTCGCCCGCCTCGGGCAGATCCAGATCGAGACCACCAGCCAGCTGCGCCCCCGCGAGATCCAGGCCCGCATCCGCTCCGGCGCGTCCGTCGAGCAGGTCGCCGAGGAGGCCGGGATCCCGCTCGCGAAGGTGGAGCGGTTCGCCTACCCGGTGCTGCTCGAACGCTCCCGCGCGGCCGAGATGGCCCAGCAGGGACATCCGGTGCGCCCGGACGGCCCGGCCGTGCACACCCTCGCCGAGATCGTCGCCCAGGCGTTCCGGGCGCGAGGGCACAGCATCGACGCCGCCACGTGGGACGCGTGGCGCGACGACGAGGGCCACTGGGTGGCTCAGCTGCAGTGGGCCGCCGGCCGGTCCACCAACACCGCGCACTGGCGCTACCAGCCCGATGCGCACGGCGGCACGATCCTCCCGCTCGACGACACCGCCACCGAGCTGATCGACCCGGACTGCGGGCGGCCGCTGCGCTGCCTCACGCCGGTGTACACGGCGCGCGACGTCGACGACAGCGGAGACAACGACGGGCCCGACCGGGAGGACGTCGTCGCCGAGGCGATCACCCTCGATCCGCCGCCCGCGGTGATCGACGCGGAGGTCGAGGAGGTCCGGCCCATGGCGTCGAGCCTGCCCGAGCCCGACGCGGAGGAGGACCGGCCGAAGCTGGCGCCGCAGCAGAGCCCGGGCAAGGACAAGCGGGGCAAGCCCGCCCTCCCCTCGTGGGACGACGTGCTGCTCGGCGTGCGCAGCAACGGGCGCGTCTGAGGTTCGGGCCCACCGATGGTGGCGGCGGCCGTGTCGACCATCTGGTACGTCGACGCCCCCGACCCCGGTGCGGTGCTGCGCGCCGCGCGGGCCGACCGGAAGACGGCCCACGCACTCGTCGGGCGGCTGCACCCCGGGATGTCGTCCGAGCCGCTGGACCGGGTGCCGCTCGCGCAGGCCGCGGCCGGTGACCCCGGCCGGGTCTACGTGGGCAGCTTCCCCGGGGTGACGGTGGTGTGCAGCCCGGACCTCGCGGCCACGCGTCCGTCGCAGCTACCCGAAAGCTGGAGGCGCACCGTCGCTTCCGAAAACACCTACCTCGTCGTGTCGGACCCCACCGGGGCCCGCGGCGCCGTCGGGGCCTGGCGGCGCGGCATGCTGCGACGGGCGTTCGACGCCACGCCCGTCGACATCGCCGAGGACGACGGCCTGCCGTTCGTGTGGGAGCGGCCGTGCTGGGGTGGGGAGTTCCCCATCCGCTGGCCGCTGGACGTGCTGCCCGATCCGCAGGCGCTGCCGTTCCACCCCCGCCGGTTCGCCGAGGCCGCCAACTCCGCGTGGCTCGGGTTCCGCTACACGGGCCGCGCCGGCGGCGAGCTCGACCCCCACGAGATCGAGGTGTGGGGCTTCGAGGTGTACCGCGAGGGCGAGCGACCGCCCACCGCACGCGACGAGCCGGCCCGCCCGCCCGCGCGACGGTGGTGGTGGCCGCGACGGACCTCCGCACGCGGTCGCGCGCTGTCCGGTCACCCGCACGCCGAATAGCCAGCCGGTCCGTCCGGTGTCGCGCGCGGCTGCGGAGCCGCTCAGAACGTCGTCACGCCGAGCAGCACGATCCAGCCGACCGGAACTCCGGCCGCGACACCTGCGACGATCCACCGCCACAGCGGCACCCGCCGCCACCACCACAGGGTCGGGGCGATCCCGGCCGCGGCGACGAGGTTGACGATCACCGCGAGCAGGGGGTGCACGCGCCCGAGCTCGAGCCCGAACGCGACGATCGTGACGACGGTGACGACGAGGGCGAAGCCCGTCAGCGTCAGCCCCGTCGACCACGGCGTCGACGGGGCGCGCAGGGGTGCGATCACCGCGGGAGCCGTACCCGCTCGTAGAACGCCATCGCCGCGGCCGTGGCGACGTTGAGCGAGTCGGTGCCCGGCGCCATCGGAATGCGTGCCCGCACGTCCGTCGCGCGCATCGCGTGCTCGGTCAGCCCCGGGCCCTCGGCGCCGAGGAGCAGGGCGACCTTCTCCCCCGTCATGGCCTCGGCCAGCGGCACGGCCTCGGGATTCGGCGTGAGCGAGATGAGCTGGAAGTCCCGCGCCCGCAACCGGTCCAGGTCGTACGGCCACCGCTCGACGTGGGCGAACGGAACCCGCAGCACGTGCCCCATCGACACCCGCACCGCCCGCCGGTACAGCGGGTCGGCGCAGCCCTTGCCGAACAGGACGGCATCGACGCCCAGGCCGGCGGCGTTGCGGAACATCGAGCCGAGGTTCTCGTGGTCGTTCACGCCCTCGAGCACCGCGACGGTGGTGGCCTTCTCGAGGACGTCGTCGAGGTCGAGCGCCGGCGGCCGGTGCGCCGCGGCGAGTACCCCGCGGTTGAGATGGAAGCCGACGACCTCGGCCATCACCTCGGCCGAGGTGCGGTAGAACGGCACGTCGACGTCGCGCAGGTCGTCGGCGAGTTCACCGAGACGGCGATCCACCCCGAGCAGGCCGCCCGGCGCGAACCGCGAATCGAGCATCCGCTGCACGACGAGCACGCCCTCCGCGATCACCAGGCCCTTGCCCGCGGGCAGGTCCGGCCGGCGATCCGACGAGTTGAGGTCTCGGAAGTCGTCCAGCCGGGGGTCGGCGGGATCCAAGATGTCGATGACGTGAACCACGCCGTCGATTCTCCCAGGTCGCACCGGAGTCTCGTCGGCGGGTTCTCGCTCCGCGCTACCCCGTGCCGTCCGGGCGCAGACTCGTCCCTACGGGCCCGGACCGGCTCACTCCGCTTCGCTGACCAGCTTGTTGATGATGCCCACGGCGTCCTGCAACGTGGCGAGGTGGTCCTCGTCCAGCGTGGCCAGCCGTTCGGTCAGCCACGCCTCGCGGGCCTGCTGCTCGTCGACCAGCAGTGCCAGGCCCGCATCCGAGAGCGAGACGATGACCTGCCGGCCGTCCGTGGGATGCGGAGTCCGCTCGACGAGCCCGAGCTCGTCGAGCGATGCGATCACCCGCGTCATGGACGGCGGCTGAACCTTCTCGCGCGCGGCCAGCGCGCCGGGGGTCATCGCTCCCTCCTGCCTCAGCGTGGTCATTGCCGACAGCTGAGTCAGGGAAACCCGGGAATCGGAGCGCCGCCCCCGCAAATGGCGCGTCAGGCGCACAACTGCCAACGAGAGGTCGCCGGCGAGCGTGCGATGTTCCGATGTCATGGCGTGCACAATACGGGACCGACCGGACACATCGCGCCGTGTGTCAGGTGAGCAGTTCGGTGATCGGGTCCACCGCGAAGTAGGCGACGAACAAGCCCGCCACCACCCACAGCAGCGGGTGCACCGCCCGCGCCTTCCCGGCCGCCGCGTGCAGGACCACCCACGTGATGAAGCCGACGCCGATCCCGTTGGCGATCGAGTACGTGAACGGCATGACGACGATCGTGAGGAACGCCGGCAACGCGACGGCGAACTGCGTGAAGTCGATGTCGCGGACCTGCCCGATCATCAGGGCACCCACCACCACGAGGGCCGGGGCGGCGGCCTCGACGGGCACCATCTCGTAGAGCGGGGTGAGGAACATCGCGGCGAGGAACAGCACGCCGGTCACCACGTTCGCCAGGCCGGTGCGCGCACCCTCGGCGATGCCGGAGGCGGACTCGACGAACACCGTGTTCGACGACGCGGATCCCACGCCGCCGGCGATGGCCCCGGTGCCCTCGACGACGAGGGCACGGCCGATACCGGGCAGGTTGCCGTCCTTGTCGGCGAGACCGGCCTCCTTACCGAGGCCGGTCATCGTGCCCATCGCGTCGAAGAAGTTGGCGAGGACGAGGGTGAACACGAGCAGCGTCGCGGCGATCACGCCGATCCGGGTGAACGCGCCGAAGAGGTCGACGTTGCCCACCAGGCTCAGATCCGGCACGCCGGCCACCGTGTCCGGCACCTCCGGCGTGCTCAGATTCCAGCCCTTCGGGTTGGTGCCCTGCGACGGCCCGACCCCGGCGACCGCCTCGACGATCGCGGCGACCACCGTGGTCACGACGATGCCGATCAGCAGCCCGCCGGGCACCCGGCGCACGATGAGCACACCCATGAGCAGCACACCGAACACGAACACGGCGGTCGGCCACGACGCGATCGAGCCGTCGATGCCCAGCCCGACGGGGACGGTGGTGCCGGCCGCGTCCGGCAGGCGGCGCACGAATCCGGCGTCGACCATGCCGATCAGGGCGATGAACGCACCGATGCCGGCCGCGATGGCCGCCTTCAGCTCGGGCGGGATCGCGTTGAACACGGCGGTGCGGAAGCCGGTGAGGGCGAGGACCACGATGATGATGCCGTCGATCACCACGAGGCCCATCGCTTCGGGCCAGGTGACCTGGGGTGCGATGGTGACCGCCAGCAGGGTGTTGATACCCAGGCCGGCCGCGATGGCGAACGGATAGTTGGCGACGACGCCGAAGACGATGCTCATCAGTCCGGCCACCAGCGCGGTGACGGCGGCGACCTGGTTGATGGGCAGAATGTTGCCGAGCACGTCGACCTTGGCCGAGGCGTCGTCCGGGGAGAAGCTGCCCAGGATCAGCGGATTGAGCACCACGATGTAGGCCATCGCGACGAACGTGACGACGCCGCCGCGCACCTCCCGCGAGACCGTCGATCCCCGTTCGGTGATCTTGAAGTAGGTGTCGAGGAACGAGGTGCCGACCGCCGTGCCGGACTTCCGCTCTGAGGATTGGGCCATATCGACTTCCGCTCTGGGATGGGGGCTGCGTCGCAACGGGAGATTATTGCAATCGGGCTGGACTAGCCTGAAATCGTGAACGACGCGCAAACGGTTGCCGAGCGGATACGGCGCCTCGCCGATCCCCGTCCCGCGCTGGCGATCGGCACGGCACTGTGGACGGTGGCGACGATCGTCGTACTTGCCACGGGCGACCGGTGGCCGGCCGCCCTGCCCGTGTGCGTAGCGGGAATCATCGTGGGGCTCTTGGGATTCGCCGTCTACCTCGTGCAGCGCCGGGCCGCCCGGCTGGGTCGGCGCGGCGCGCAGGTCGGACTGGACTGACGAGCGGGTCCCACGCCGCCCGGCCCCACGGCCGCGGTCACAGCCGGGCCCGCACCCGCGTGATCAACCCCACCCACAGCAGCGCCCACAACGACCCCAGCAGCCACCCGGCGACGACGTCGGTCAGCCAGTGGGCCGCGAGATAGACCCGCGAGAGCCCGACCGCGAGCGTGTAGGCGCCCAGGGCGCAGTACGCCACGAGCGCCCGGCGGCTGCCGGGCGGCGACTGCCGGGCGATCACGACGGCGAGCACCGTCGCCAGCATCGCGGTCATCATGGCGTGCCCGGAGGGGAACGAGTGGGTGGTCAGCTCGACGAGGCGCGCGGGCTGCGGCGGGCGCTCCCGCCCGAACTGCAGCTTGAGCAGGCTCATCAACGGCCAGCCCGTCAGGATCGTCGCGGACAGGAGCAGCGCATCGTCGCGACGGCCCGCGCGCAGCATGAGCATCGTCAGCGCCGTCGTGACCACGGCGACGGCGACGGTACCGCCGGTGTGGGTGACGGCGGTGACGACGGCGGTCAGCGCGGGTTCGCGGAGCTCCACCACGCCGTCGAGGGTCGTCGTGTCGATGCTCATCGTGGCTCCGGCGGCGAGAGCGCCGCGACGGCGGCGGCCAGTCCCGGGCCGGTGCAGTGCGTCGTACCGCTCTCGTCGACCCACCACGAGACGTCGCGCTCGCCGGTGACCGCGCCGGAGCAGCGCACGGTCAGTCGCTCGTGCACGACGAGGGGTCCGCGCGGCAACGGCCGCTGCGCGACGGCCGCCGCGAGCACCGCGGCGGGCTCGTTCCGCCACCCGGTCGCGCGGCCCGGGCCGGTGACGTGTCCGGACACCTCGGCCGAGGCGAGGGCGACGTCGAGGAGGTCGGCGAGGACCGCTGCGGTCGGCAGGGCGCCGAGCACGAGCCGGTCGGCGGGCACCACGGCGGCGAGCCACGGCCGGTCCAGCACCAGCGCGTCCGCCGCGTCGACGATCGACCCGGCGAGGCTGCGGACGGCGTCGGGCAGGTGCAGGGCGTCGAGGTCGAGCATGCCGGCGGCACTCGCCGCGGCCAGGGCGGCGTGGGCGCGGGCGGTGACGGCCGGGGCGGGGGTGCGGTCGGGGTCGGCGAGGCGGTCGAGAAGCAGCGCGGCCGTCTCCGTGCTCTCGACGCCCGTCGCGGCCAGGCACGGCCGCAGACGGTCCGCGTCCGGGTGCGGGCAGGGGTCGAGCAGACCGGCGAATGCCTCGTCGTCGGGGGCGCGCAGGTGCCCGAGGGTCCGGCCGCCCAGCGACGCGTAGGTGCGCAGCCACCAGGCGGTGTAGCCGCGCCGGTCGCCGAGGGCCGCAGCCGTGCCGGGTTCGGCGACGAGGAGCGACAGGGCCCGATCCCAGCGGGCGTCGTCGACGAGGTCGAGGTCGCGCACCGCCACGAGCGACTCGGGATCCTCGTCGAGGGTTCCCCACCACTGCTCCTCGTCGGGCAGGTCGTGATCGGGACCGGTGGGCAGCTCGGCACGCAGCACCGTGAAACCCCATCCGACGCCGACGGCCCGCAGCGCCTCGGCGTCGTACTGCTCCGCCACCTGCGGATCGAGGATGGCGAAGGGCGCGTCCTCGACCAGCACATCCGCGAGGGGCGCCCCCGGCAGCAACAGCTCGTCGGCGGGCACGAGTTCGCCGTCGGCATCGGGCAGGAGCAGCGCCCCCAGCTCCCGGGGCACCGCTTCGGCCGGTACCTGCGCCGCCAGCCGGAGCACGACCTCGGCGAGCTCGGCCGTCGCCTCGTGGTCGTCGACGTCGACGTCCTCGACCGCCGCGAGCAGCGCCGGGTCCGCGAGCAGATCCACCGCCGTGACCGTGCCGGCGCCGAGCCGGGTGAGCAGGGGATGCGCGGCGTCGGGGTGCACGAGGCGCACCCACGGCATGCGCAGATGCCCGACGTCCGTGCCCAGCACGGCGGTCCGCGGCCCGGTGACGGTGCGGCCGTCCGACAGCGGCACCGGGATCGCGGCGAGTTCCTCGGCCACCACCGAGTCGACGACCAGCGGGGTGAGCGCCTCGTACAGCCGGTACCACCACGCAGGCTCGCGCTCGACCCCGGCGAGCAGCTCGGCGATCCGCGCCGGCCCGAGGCGGTGCACGTCGACGGCGCCGAGCGCCGCAGCGTACCGCGGCCCGCACAGATCGGGCCGGATCAGGCCGGGCACGACGTCGGCGAGGACGGCGGCGAGCTCGTCGGTGAGACCGGTCAGCGCGGTGGCCCGGTCCGGGACCAGATCGTCGCCACCGCCGGCCGGGGGCAGCCACGGATGCGCGCGCAACTCCTGCAGCACGGCCTCACGCAGCAGCGCGTCGACCTCGCTGCGCGCGAAGCCGGGAACCGGAACCATCGCCGGCCGCTGCCGCGGCGGCAGCGCCGCGACGAAGCCGGCGTAGCCGCGCGCGAGGCCGGCCACCGGGGCGCCGGGGAGCAGGCGGCGCCGGTCGGGCTGCATCGGCACGTCGGCGATCACCAGCGCGGGCAACGAGAGTTCCTCGTCGGAGCGGGTGGGAGCCCGCAGCACGTCCTGCGGCACCGGCACCGCCACCCCGTCCACGACGGGAACGAGCCAGCGGGCGTGGGGCCCGGCGTACTCCCACCAGGTCCGCTCGCCGACGGCGACGACGCGCAGTCCGGACTCGGCTTCGGTGCAGGTGCGGGTGAGCTCGCGGCCGCCCACCGTGACGGCGGCCAGTGCGGGCAGCTCGAGGAGCAGGTCGACGGCCTCCGCGGCGAACCCGTCGAGCAGCGTCTCCGCGTCGATCCCGGGACGCAGCCGCAGCACCACCTCGGTGTCCCAGCCGGGCGCCGGCGGCATGGACGCGGGCCACGCGAGACGCAGCACCGGGATGCCGGACTCCGGGGCGGGCACGCCGCGGTCGGCCAGCGCGTCCCGGGTGTGCGCGGCGGAGAAGCGGATCGAGCCGGACCGCGAACGGATCTCGATGTCCTCGCTCACCGCGGCCGCGGCGGTGAAGCCGACCCCGAACCGGCCGACCCCGCCGGTCTTGCTCGACGCCCGCAGCGCCGTCAGCGCCTGCACGCCGGCTTCGTCGAGCGGCGCGCCGGTGTTCGCGACGTGCAGGTCGTCGCCGTCGCGCCACAGGCACAGCGCGCCCGGCACGCCCGCGCGCGCGGCCGCGTCGGCGGCGTTCTGCGCGAGTTCGGTGAGCACCCGGTCCCGGTAGCCGGCCCGGACGAGATCGGCCTCGGTGGCGGCATCCTCCCGCAGCCGCGTCGGGGACGACGCCCAGGCCAGCAGGGTGCCCTCGCGCAGCGCCGCGGTCCCGAAGGGGTCGGCGGGGTCGGGGCGCGGCATCCTCAGTCGGTCTGTTCCGGCGGCGCGACCGCGGCCGGCTCGGCAGTCGTGTCCTCGGTGCTCTCGGTGTTCTCGGTGCTCTCGGTGCTCTCGGTGCTCTCCGTGTCCCCGGCGCTCCCGGACCCGGTCTCCTCCGAGGCCTCCGGGACCGTGCCTTCCGCGTCCGCCGGGGCGTGCGCCTCCGCACCCGCCTCGGCCGGCGGCAGGGCGACGACCTCCACAGCGGAGTCGTCGTACGCCTCGTGGACCGGGGAGCCCGCGCCGGTCGGCAGGGTGGTGTCCGAGTGGGCGCCGCACCCGTACGCCGAGTGCACCACGTGGCCGTCGGCGGCGAACTCGTTGCCGCACACCCCGAACGCTGCCCGCAGGGAACCCGCGAGGGGAAGGTAGAACCCGCACAGCCGACACGTCGAGGGCGCGGCCTTGGCCATCTCCGAGTCGGGGCCGTAGTCGCCGTCGTACCAGCGCTGGGCTGCCTCGAGGCGGCCCTCGAGGCTCATGACCTGCGTGCGGCCGAGGCCGATCTCGAGGGCCGTCTCGTCGATCTCGGGGTCGCCGGTGGCGACGTAGCCGGGCACGAGGCGCGGATCCCCCGCCGGGGGCGCGAGCAGGTCGCCGGGACCGAGGTCGCCGGGCCGGATCCGCTCGTTCCACGGCACCCACCGCGGCGCGACGAGCGCGTCCGGTCCGGGCAGCAGCGCCAGCTCGCTCACCGTCACCCGGTCCGAGCCGGGTGCGGCGGCGACGACGACGGCCCACTGCCAGCCCCGGTACCCGGGCAGTTCCGCGGCGAACCGGTGGGTGGCAGCGCAGTCGTCCTCGGCCGCGACGCCGAGGTACGCGCCGACGCCGGTCTCGCCCGCGTCCAGCAGCGCGGCCCGCGCGACGTCGACGGCGTCGGCCAGCAGAGGCTGCACGAGCTGTTCGGTAGAGGCGGACGCGGAGCCGGACGCAACTGAGGAAGGCACACCACTCACGGACCCCATTCTGCCGCACGGAACCGCCACCGCGACCCTCGGCTGCCATCATGTGGGCATGCGCCGCCGTCCGCTCTCCGTCGCGGCCGCGGTCGCCGCCTGCGTCGCGGCAGCCGCGTGCGATTCCGCCCCGGCGGATCCGGGTCCGCCGCCCGAGCGCCTGCGGGCCGAGGTCGTGGCCGTGCATCCGCACGATCCCGCCGCGTTCACGCAGGGCCTCGAGGTGTCCGGCGACGAGTTGCTCGAGGGCACCGGCCTGTCCGGCCGGTCGTGGATCGCGGCGCGGTCGCTGGCCACCGGCGCCGAACGGGTCCGGGTGCCGGTGCCGGACGGCATGTTCGGCGAGGGCATCACCGTCGCCGGCACCACGGTGTGGCAGCTGACGTGGCGTGACGGGGTCGCGGTCGCCCGCGACCGGGACACCCTGGCCGAACGCGGCCGCGCCGGCTACGACGGGGAGGGCTGGGGGTTGTGCGCCCAGGACGACCGGCTGGTGATGAGCGACGGCACCGCGGAGCTGACGTTCCGGCACCCCGGGACCTTCGCGGAGACGGGCCGGGTGACGGTCCTGCGCGAGGGCCGCGCCGTCACCCGCCTCAACGAACTCGAATGCACCGACGACGGTGCCGTGTACGCCAACGTGTGGAAGACCGACGAGATCCTGCGCATCGACCCGGACGAGGGCCGGGTGACCGCCGTGGTGGACGCCGGGGCGCTGCGCGAGCAGCTCACCGACGGGCAGCGCGAGCGTATCGACGTGCTCAACGGAATCGCGCACCTGCCCGGTACCGATCGCTTCCTCGTCACCGGCAAGTACTGGCCGTCGGTGTTCGAGGTGCGGTTCGTGCCGTGATCGCGCCGCAGGTGGGGCACGCCACCGAACACCGATCCGCCCGGTGCGACAGAATTGTGCCGTGACCGATTCGGACGAGGAACGCGCACACGACGACGCGGGCCGTGGCGCCGACGTCGGCGGTCGTCCCCGCCGGTCGGCCCGGGCCCCGCACCCCGGCAACGGCAACTATCCGCCGCCGCGGCGCACGTCTGCGCGACGTACCCCCCTGCCGCCGCTGCACCCGGTCGAGGACGCCCGCAGGTACCGGGGCGACGACTTCTCCCGCGAGGAGCGCGCCGGCGCCCCGCGGGCCCCACGGATGCCGCGGAAACTGACGGTCACCCGCGTCGCGGCGCTGCGCAGCCGTGAGCTCACGAGCAAGGGCATCGCGACGTTCCGCCGGGCCGCCACCGCGGACGGTGCGGACCGCTCGGGCCTCACGGCCCTGACCTACGCGACGATGGCGAACTTCGCGAGCGACGCGGCGGTCGCCGTGGCCCTGGCCAACACCCTGTTCTTCTCGGCGGCCACGGGCGAGGACAAGACCAAGGTCGCCCTGTATCTGCTCATCACGATCGCCCCGTTCGCGGTGATCGCCCCGCTGATCGGTCCGTTGCTCGACCGGTTGCAGCACGGTCGCCGGCTGGCGCTGGCCACGTCGTTCGCCGCGCGCACCGTGCTCGCCGTGGTGCTGGTGTTCAACTTCGACAGCTGGGGGCTGTACCCCGCCGCGCTGGCGATGATGGTGCTGTCCAAATCGTTCGCGGTGCTCAAATCGGCGGTGACGCCGCGGGTGCTGCCGCCCGAGATCGATCTGGTCCGGGTGAACTCCCGGCTCACGGTGTTCGGCCTGGTGGGCGGCACGATGGGCGCCGGGGCCGTCGCCGCCGCCGCGGCCTGGCTGTTCGGATCGTCCGGCGCACTGTGGCTGTGCGCCGTCATCACGGCGTTCGGCGCGTACCTGAGCATGCGGATCCCGTCGTGGGTCGAGGTCACCGAGGGCGAGGTGCCGGCCACGCTGTCGTATCACGGCGCCGAGGCCCGCACCGAGGTCACCGGGACCCGCACCGAAGTGATTGCGACGCCCGCGCGCGCCGGCGGCGCGAAGAGCCGTCGGCAGCCGCTGGGGCGGGCCGTGCTCACCGGTTTGTGGGGCAACGGCACGATCCGGGTGCTGACCGGCTTCCTGACCTTGTTCATCGCGTTCGTCGCCAAGTCGAAGACCGAGCACGAGCCCCTGGTCCAGGCGGGGATGCTGGGTCTGGTCGGCGCGGCCGCCGCCATCGGCAACTTCACCGGCAACGCGACCGGCGCGCGGCTCACGCTGGGCCGTCCCGCGCTGATCGTGGTGCGGTGCACCGCGGCCGTGACGGTGATGGCGGCGCTGGCCGCCGCGACCGGCAACCTGATCACGGCGGCCCTCGTGGCGCTGGTGGGATCCTGCGCGAGCGCGCTGGCGAAGGTGTCGCTGGACGCGTCGCTGCAGCAGGACCTGCCGGAGGAGTCCATCGCGTCCGGGTTCGGTCGCTCGGAGACGGTGCTGCAGCTGAGCTGGGTGTTCGGCGGGGCCCTGGGGGTCCTGCTGCCGACCGAGTACTGGCTCGGGTTCACCGTGGTCACCGTCGTGCTGGCCCTCGGTCTGACGCAGACGATCCTCACCTACCGTGGAGGCACCGTCGTTCCGGGCTTCGGTGGCAAACGCCCGGAACACGCCACCCAGGAGACCACCGGTCGCATCCCGCGGCCAGGCGGACGTACGACGAGAAACGGAACGTGATGAGACTGCAGCCCCGGACGAAGAAGACGATCGCGATCCTGGTGATCGTGGCGCTGGTCGCGATCGGCGGGCTCACCGCGGTCGTGGTCTCCCTCGTCCGTTCCGCACCGCCGAGCGTGCCCACGGTGACGGCGTACGCGCAGGGCCGTACGGTCACGGTCGAGCCCGGCCTGTGCAGCGCCGACGGCACGTGCGCCGGCCTCGAGGCCGTGATGCTCGAGGTGCCGGCGGGCCGGCCGCTGCAGCTGTCGTTGCCGTCGGAGATCACCGACTCGGACTGGCGGCTGAACGTCACCTACGGTGATCCCCGCACCGGCGAGATCTTCGAGGGGTTCCGCGACTACACGCCCGGTCAGGCCCGGGCCGTGACGGTGCCGTCCGACCCCGGCGCGCAGTTGCTGAATGTGGTGCTGCAGCTTCCCGCCACCGGGGAGCAGGCGCCGGTGTGGGCGATCCAGACGTTCTGACCCCCGTCCGGCATGCGAGAGGGGCCCTCCGGGTGCTGTCCCGGAAGGCCCCTCTCGCGTCGGGTCGGCCCGACGCCGGGCGTCAGGAGTCGAGCTCGCGGGCGACGGCCCGCATCACCTCGGAGATCCGCTGGGCGGTCTTGCGCTCGGGATGGCGGCCCTTGCGCAGCTCCGGCTGCACGGTGGCCTCGAGCAGCTTGATCATGTCCTCGACCATGCCGTGCAGCTCGTCGGGCGTGTGCCGCTTCTGGGGGGCCGCCTCACGCCGCCCGCCCTGGCGCACCGACGGCAGCGGATCGAGCAGTTTCAGGCTGAGCGCCTGCGGTCCGCGACGGCCCGCGGCCATGCCGAACTCCACCCGCTGACCCGGCTTGAGGCCCTCGACCCCGGCCGGGAGCGCGGAGGCACGCACATAGACGTCCTCGCCCTCCTCCTGGGACAGGAAGCCGAAGCCCTTCTCCATGTCGTACCACTTCACCTTGCCGGTAGGCACTGCGTTCACCCGCTCCTCGACAGCCGTGCCCCGGTGGGCACGAGTGGATATGCAAAACAACGCGCCCCGCTTCGAGTGCGGGACGCGCAGACATGCGTCAGTGTACCCGCGGCGGAGTCCACCTTCGAAAGTCCGGCGGCGGCGCGGGCGGGTGGGGAAGCACTACGGTGGAACCCGTGGGCACCTCCAGTTCTTCCGCACCGGGCAACGGCCTGCTCAAGGCCGCGCTGGCATGTTTCCTGGTCGGGATCGTCGCCGTGGTGGCGATCTTCCTGACCCCCGCCGTCACCGACGGCCGGCCGGGCCTGGTGCTGTATCTGCTGACTCTCGCCTGGCCGCTCGGCTTCGTGCTGGCATTGACCTTCGCGCTGCGCTCCGGCCGGCGCTCCCGCGGAAGGGATCACACGTGAGGATTCTGCTCAACATCATCTGGCTGGTCTTCGGCGGCCTGTGGCTGGCGCTGGGGTACTTCCTGGCAGGCCTGATCTGCTTCGTGCTGATCATCACCATCCCGTTCGGCATCGCCTCGTTCCGCATCGGCATGTACGCGCTGTGGCCGTTCGGCAAGACGGTGGTGGACAAGCCCACGGCGGGGGCCGGGTCGCTGATCGGCAACGTGATCTGGGTCGTCGTCGCCGGCATCTGGCTGGCCCTCGGTCACGTCGTGACGGCGATCGCGATGGCGATCACGATCATCGGCATCCCCCTGGCGCTCGCGAACCTGAAGATGGTGCCGATCTCGCTGCTGCCGCTCGGGAAGGACATCGTCCCGGTGGACAACCGCCCGAGTTACATGTGACGTTCCTCACATAACACGGGCATAACGGCGAGGTCGCGAACCGGCACCGGCGATGGACTTTGGTCCCTACCTGCGACTTCATCCCGCCACACGCGCCACTCACGCGCCGCCCTCGCTGCGCTCGGCGTTATCAATTGGTGACAATCCCCGCCTCGAGCCGTTACCGTCGTCTCCGGCCGGTTGGTTCGGCCACCCCGGGTCCGTCGCGCCAAATCCTGCTCCGCGGATTCCGGGTGTCCCGACGAACGATCCACGGGAGCAGGAAGCGGGGGACCCAACGGTCTCCCAGGGAACACCGATTCCCAGGAGGCACCCGGATCGCCGCCCACGGCGACGGTCCTTGGGGTGAAGCCGAATCGCCCACCGGCGAGGAGGCCGGGCTACCTCTTCAGCCCGAACCCGACAGCTGACCTCGTAGGCGCGTACGGAGAGGAACCGGAACCGACATGAGCGGACGCCATCGCAAACCCACCAACACCGGCCGCACCGTCGCCAAGTTCGCGCTGACCAGCGCGGTTCTCGGCGTCACGGGCGTCGCCTTCAGCGGCACCGCCAACGCCGCTCCCGACTCCGACTGGGACCGCCTCGCGCAGTGCGAGTCCGGCGGCAACTGGGGCATCAACACCGGCAACGGCTACCAGGGTGGCCTGCAGTTCTCCCCCAGCACGTGGAACGCCTACGGCGGCGGCGAGTACGCGGCGACCGCCAACCAGGCCACCCGCGAGCAGCAGATCACCGTCGCCGAGCGCGTGCTCGCCGGCCAGGGCTGGGGCGCGTGGCCGTCCTGCTCCTCGAGCCTCGGCCTGAGCAGCGCTCCGACGCAGCGCAGCGCCCCGTCCACGAGCGCCGGCACCGTCCAGAACACCCCGGTCGTCGAGGCCGCCCCCGAGGTGCCCGAGCTTCCCGCTCTGCCCGCGGAGGCCCAGGGCCTGCGGGCCGGCTTCGAACAGGGCCTCGACGCCCTGCGCCAGGCCGGCATCGCCGTCGACCAGAACCTCGTCGACGCGGTCAACGCCGCCCTGCCGAACTGATACCCGGCACAGACGCACGAAAGAGCCCCGCACCGTTCCGGTGCGGGGCTCTTTCGTGCTTCGATCAGCGGTTGATGACGGTGCGGGGGTGGGTGTACGGCAGGGAGTCGACCGGCAACGGGAACTCCATCTCCTCGCCGTACGGGGACAACGGGCCGGAACGAGTCGAGGACAACTCGGTGACGGCGTGGTCCCCGTCCGCCACCTTGGGCCACCCCGGATCGACATACTGCTTCTTCGAATTGTCAGCCATGCGCTCATTTTGGCAGGCAGGTTCACGGACAGCTACTTCAGGTCTCTAATCTGGTCTCGATGACCGCCACCGACCCCGCCGCGCCGGAGACCGGGCCGGAGTCGCTCGCGCGCTGGCTGAGCGACCGCCGCGACGCCGACCTCGCCGAGCTGCTGCGCGCGCGCCCCGACCTGGTGGTCCCGCCACCCGCGACGATGGCCGTCCTGGCCGGCCGCGCGCAGCAACGTGCCTCGGTGTTCCGCGCCGCCGACGAACTCACCGTCCTCGACTTCGGTGTGGTCGACGCGCTGACCCGGCTGGGCGCCGACCGGGAGCCGGTGACCCGCCGGGCGCTGCTCGACTCCGTGTCCGGCCGCGTCACCGCCAAGAACGTCGACCGGTCCCTCGACCGCCTGCGCCGCCTGTCGCTCGTGTGGGGTCCCGCCGACGGGCTGCGGCTGGTCAAGGCCGCGGCCGAGGCGGTGCCGTGGCGAATCGGCCGCAGTCCCGACCCCGAGCAGCTGCCGGGCCCGGCCGAGGTCGGCGCCCTGCTCGCCGACCTCGATCCGGCGCAGCGCAGCCTGCTCGACACCCTCGCGCGCACCTCGCCCGTCGGGCGTACCCGCGACGCCGCGGCGGGCACACCCGCCGACCGGCCCGTGCAGCGCCTGCTCACCGCCGGGCTGCTGATCCGGCTCGACGACGAGACCGTCGAGCTGCCGCACCGGGTCGGTCAGGCGCTGCGCGGCGAGGCCCCCTTCGACCCCGCCGCCCTCACCCCGCCCCGGCCGCTGCCCGCGACGCACGTCGTCGCCGAGGTCAACGCCACCGCTGCGGGCGCCGCCCTCGAACTGCTGCGGCACTGCGAGAACCTGATCGACGCGCTCGCCGCGCTGCCCGCCCCCGCGCTCAAGTCCGGGGGACTCGGAGTGCGCGAACTGCGCCGCCTCGCCAAGACCGTCGACGTCGACGAGCAACTCGCCGCGCTGCTCGTCGAGGTGCTCGCCGCGGCCGGCCTGATCTCGCGGGGTGTGCCCCAGCCGCCGCCCCCGACGGACATCGACGACTACTGGGCGCCGACCACCGCCGCCGACGGCTGGTCGAACGCGCCGCCCGCGCAGCGCTGGGCCGTGCTCGCGGGCGCGTGGCTCGACGCGCCGCGACGTCCGTGGCTCGTCGGGCGCCGCGACGCGACGGACAAGCCGATCGCCGCACTGTCCGACGAGTGCCAGTCCACCGCCGCACCGCGCGAGCGGCGCCTGCTGCTCGAGCTGCTCGCCGAGGTGCCCGGGTCGGCGCCCGGCGCGGATGCGGCGCGAGCCGTGCTGGCCTGGCGGCGGCCGCGGTGGGCGGCCCGGCTCGGCGCCGACACGGTGGCCGAGACGCTGCGGGAGGCGACGGCGCTGGCCGTCGTCGCGCACGGGGCTCTCGCCTCGCCCGGCAAGGCGCTGCTGCACGGCGGCGACCCCGAGGCGGAGATGGCCGCGGTCCTGCCGGAACCGGTCGACTACGTGCTGGTCCAGGCCGACCTGACGGTGGTGGCGCCCGGCCCCCTGGTGCCCGAACTCGCGGACCGCATCGCCCTCGTCGCCGACGTCGAGTCGGCGGGCGCGGCCACGGTGTACCGGGTGAGCGAGCCCGGCGTGCGCCGCGCTCTGGACGCGGGCACCGGCGCCGCCGAGCTGCACGCCCTGTTCGCCACGCATTCGCGCACTCCCGTCCCCCAGGCGTTGACCTACCTGATCGACGACGTCGCCCGCCGCCACGGCCGGCTCCGCGCCGGGATCGCCGCCTCGTTCGTCCGCTCCGACGACCCGGCGCTGCTGGCCGAGGTGCTCGGTCACCCCGTCGCCGGCCACCTCGCCCTGCGGGCCGTCGCGCCGACGGTCGCGGTGTCGCAGGCGCCGCTGGCGGAGGTGCTCGCCGAGCTGCGCGGTGCGGGCTTCGCGCCCGCGGGCGAGGACGCCACCGGCGCGGTGCTGGACCTGCGGCCACGAGGCGCCCGGGTGTCGGTGCCGCGGGCACGGCCCCGCTACATCGGACCGACGCCGCCCACCGGGGAGCAACTCGACACCCTGATCCGCACGCTGCGCGCCGGGGACCGGGCCGCGGCCGCCCCGCGCGGCACCACCGTCCGCGGCGACGGCACCCGCACGGGCGGTGCCGCGACGATGGCGCTGCTGCAACTCGCCGCGCACGGCAAGCGCAGCGTCCGGATCGGCTACGTCGACGCGCAGGGCGTCGCCACTCACCGCATCGTCGATCCCGTCGCCGTCGGCGGGGGGCAGCTCGAGGCGTTCGACCCCGCCGCGGGCACGGTCCGCAGCTTCGTGCTGCACCGCATCACCACGGTCGCGCTCGTGGAGTGACGGCGGCCGGTGGCGGGCCTGCCGCCGCACCTGGAGAATGGGGAGGTTCTGCCTGTTCCCGTGCTAGGAGGCGTCCGTGGCCGACGGACCGTTGATCGTCCAGTCCGACAAGACCCTGCTCCTCGAGGTCGACCACGCCCTCGCGAACGAGGCCCGGCAGGCCATCGCGCCGTTCGCCGAGCTCGAACGCGCCCCCGAGCACGTGCACACCTACCGGGTCACCCCGCTGGCGTTGTGGAACGCCCGCGCCGCGGGACACGACGCCGAGCAGGTCGTCGACGCCCTGGTCACCCACTCCCGGTTCGCGGTCCCGCAGCCGCTGCTCGTCGACATCGTCGACACCATGGCCCGCTACGGCCGGCTGCAGCTGGTGAAGAACCCCGCGCACGGCCTGACCCTGGTCAGCCTCGACCGGGCGGTGCTCGAGGAGGTGATGCGCAACAAGAAGATCGCGCCGATGCTCGGCGCCCGGCTCGACGACGACACCGTGATCGTGCATCCGAGCGAGCGCGGCCGGCTCAAGCAGATGTTGCTCAAGGTCGGCTGGCCGGCCGAGGACCTCGCCGGCTACGTCGACGGTGAGGCACACGCGATCAACCTCGACTTCGAGACCAACCCCTGGCACCTGCGGGACTACCAGGAGATGGCCGCGGACTCGTTCTGGGCCGGCGGCTCCGGCGTGGTGGTGCTGCCGTGCGGGGCGGGGAAGACGATGGTGGGTGCGGCCGCGATGGCCAAGGCGGGCGCCACCACCCTGATCCTGGTGACCAACACCGTCGCGGGCCGGCAGTGGAAGCGCGAGCTGATCGCCCGCACGTCGCTCACCGAGGACGAGATCGGCGAGTACTCCGGGGAGAAGAAGGAGATCCGCCCGGTCACCATCGCCACCTACCAGGTCATCACCCGCAAGTCGAAGGGCGAGTACCGCAACCTCGAGCTGTTCGACTCCCGCGACTGGGGGCTGATGATCTACGACGAGGTGCATCTGCTGCCCGCCCCGGTGTTCCGGATGACAGCCGACCTGCAGTCCCGGCGCCGGCTCGGCCTCACCGCGACCCTCGTGCGCGAGGACGGCCGCGAGGGCGACGTATTCTCGCTCATCGGCCCCAAGCGCTACGACGCACCGTGGAAGGACATCGAGGCGCAGGGCTGGATCGCGCCCGCGGAGTGCGTCGAGGTGCGGGTGACCCTGACCGACGCGGAACGGATGACGTACGCGGTGGCCGAGCCCGAGGAGCGGTACAAGCTGTGCTCGACCGCGCACACGAAGATCGCGGTGGTGAAGTCGATCCTGGACCGGCACCGCGACTCCCCCACCCTGATCATCGGGGCGTACCTCGATCAGCTCGACGAGCTCGGCGAGGCGCTGGACGCCCCGGTGATCAAGGGCTCGACCCGGAACAAGGAGCGCGAGGAGCTGTTCGACCGCTTCCGCGCCGGTGAGCTGAAGGTGCTCGTCGTGTCGAAGGTCGCGAACTTCTCGATCGACCTGCCCGAGGCGTCGGTGGCGGTGCAGGTGTCGGGCACGTTCGGCTCGCGCCAGGAGGAGGCGCAGCGCCTCGGCCGGTTGCTGCGCCCCAAGCACGACGGCGGGCAGGCGCACTTCTACTCGGTCGTCGCGCGCGACACCCTCGACGCCGAGTACGCCGCGCACCGGCAGCGGTTCCTCGCCGAGCAGGGTTACGCGTACCGGATCACCGACGCGGACGATCTGCTCGGCCCCACCATCGGCTGACCGCCGGCCGGTTCAGCCGGGCGGGAGGCGGTACTCCTGTTCCGGTCGTCCCGTGCTGCCGTACCGGAGCTGCATCCGCAGCTGCCCCTTGGTGACGAGCGCGGCGAGATAACGCTGAGCGGTCGCGCGGGACACCCCGATCGTGGCCGCCACCTCCCCCGCCGACATGGGCGTATTCGAGGACGAGAGAGCTTGCAGGACAAGTTCTTTGGTCACCGATCGGGGCGCCCTGTCGCCGGCGCCCGACGGCGCCGGGCGCAGCGCGGCGAGCGCCGAGTCGATCTCGGCCTGGGTGAGTTCGGCGCCGGCGACGAGACGCCGGTACTGCGCGTACGCCGACAACCGCCGCGCGAGTTCGGTGTTGGGAAACGGCTTGACCAGATACCCCGAGGCGCCGGCGGCCAGCGCGGCCCGCACCGTCGTGCCCTCGGCGGCTGCGCCGAGTACGAATGCGTCGCAGTCGAGTTCACGGATCAGGTCGATGCCGGAGCCGTCGGGCAGGTACACGTCCACGAGCGCGAGGTCGACCGGGGCCTCGCGGACCGCGTCGCGCGCGGCCGCGACGGTACCGGCGACCGCCGCCACGCGGAACCCGGCCACCGCGGCGACCACGCTCGCGTGCAGTTCCGCGACGCGGAAGTCGTCGTCGACGACGAGCACCGTCAGATCGGATCCGCCCACGCGGTGTCTCCTTCGTCGAGTACGTCGATCAGCGTGGCGACGAACACCGCGCCCCCGGTGGGATTGTCCGGGGTGCGCCGCCCGCCGGGATCGGCGAGGATCACGTCGCCGCCGTGCTGCCGGGCCACCTGCCGCGCCAGCGCCAGGCCCATTCCGCGACCGCCCGGGACGGCACCGTCGGCGTGGGTGGTGACACCCTCCCCGAAGACCTCCCCGGCGCGGCCGGCGGCGATGCCGGCACCGGTGTCCGCGACGGCCAGGTGCAGGTCGCGGCCGGCCTCGACGAGTTCGACCTCCACCTCGGCGGGGTCGTGCCCGTGCTCGCGGGCCGCCTCGATCGCGTTGTCGAGCAGGTTGCCCAGCACGGTCGTGACGTCCACGGGGCAGCGGACGGTGCCGCGCACCCAGGTGTTCTCGCCGAGGACCAGCGTCACCCCGCTCTCCCGCGCGTGGGCGGCCTTGGCGGTGAGGAAGGCGTGCAGGTACGGGTCGGCGACGGCGTCGAGCCCGTCGAGGGGCCGGCCGGTGGGCCCGGATCCGAGGAGCTGCTCGAGGTACTCGGTGGCCTGAGCGCTGCGGCCTTGCTGCAGCAGGCCGTAGAGCAGGTGCAGGCGGTTCGCGGTCTCGTGCCGCTGGGCCCGCAGGGCGGTGGTCAGCGACTGCACGGCGTCGAGTTCGCGGGTGAGCTTCTCGACGTCGGTGCGGTCGCGCACCGACATCACGGTGCCCAGGTCGCGGCCGTCGCGCAGGACCCGGCGCGCGACGGCCAGCACGATCCGGTCGCCCGCGGCGGCGGCCACCGGCTCGTCGCGGGGGCGGCGCGCGACGTCGAGCAGGCGCGGGGTGAGCCCGACGTCCTCGAGCCGGTCCCCCACTCCGCCGCGCAGGTCGAGCAGCCGCCGGGCCTCGGCGTTGACGACGGTGACCACCCCCTCGGTGTCGGCGCCGATCACCCCTTCCCCGATGCCGTGCAGCACGACCTCCTGCTCCCGGACCAGCTCGGCGAGCTGCTCGGGCTCGAGGCCGAGGGTCAGCCGCTTCCACCGGCGGGCCAGCAGCGCCGATCCCGCGGCGCCGCACGCCAGGGCGCCGGCCGCGACGAGCGCCGCCTGCGCGACGTCCTCGCGCAGCTCCGACCGGACGCGGTCGGTGGCGATGCCGACGCTGACCTCGCCGACGACCCGCTCCGAGCCGGGGGCGACGACGGGCACCTTGGCCCGGACGGAGTCGCCGAGGGTGCCGCGCTCGCTGCGCACCACCTCCCGTCCGGCCAGGGCCTCGTCCGGGTCGGTGCTGACCCGCAGACCGAGCAGCCGCGCGTCGGGGTGAGCCAGCCGCAGTCCCTGCTCGTCGGTGACCACCACGAACAACGCGCCGGTGGCCGCGCGCACCGCCTCGGCGGCCTGCTGGACCGTGCCGGTCGCGAGCTCCGGGTTGCCGGGTGCGACGACTCCGTCGTCGGCGGCCGCGAGCCGGGCCACCTCGGCCCGGACCGTGGCATCGGCTGCGACGGTCCGGGCGACGGCGAGGGCGCGTTGTCCGTATTCGTCGGTGACGCGGTCCTCGGTGGTGGTGACGAACGCCGCGAACCCGAGGCCGAGCGCCACCGCCACCACGGCGGACTGCAACAGCAGCACCTGGGTGCGCAGCCTCACGACGCCTCCGGCAGTTCGGGGTCCGACACGTTGATCCGTTTCTCGCGACGGTACGTCGGTGCGGAGCTCAGCCGAGCGGGATCTGGCCCAGGAGGATGCCGACGGCCAACATGGTGAGCGACACGAGCGTCGCACGCCACAGCACCTTGCGGTGGTGGTCGGCGAGCTGGACGCCGGCGAGGGTGACGAGCAGCAGGATCGCGGGCACCAGCGGGCTCTGCATGTGCACGGGCTGGCCGGTGATCGAGGCGCGGGCCATCTCGACCGGTTCGATCCCGTACTGGGCGGCCGTCTCGGCCAGGACCGGCAGCACGCCGAAGTAGAACGCGTCGTTGGTCATGAAGAAGGTGAACGGGATGCTGAGCACGCCCGTGATCACCGCCAGGTAGGGGCCGAGCGCGTCCGGGATCGCGCCGGTCAGCCACTGCGCCATCTCCTCGACCATGCCGGTGCCCTGGAACACACCGGTCAGGACGGCGGCCGCGAACACCATGGCCACGACCGACACGATGCTCGACGAGTGCCGGACGATCGCCTCGGACTGCTCCGACACGCGCGGGAAGTTCACGGCCAGCGCCAGGCCTGCGGCGATCATGAACAGGACGGGGATGGGCAGGATGTCGAGCCCGAGGACGACGAGCAGGGCGACGGTGAGCAGCGCGTTGAACGGCAGCAGCCTCGGTCGCAGGGTCGCGCGGGTCGGGTCGAGACCTGCGACGAAACCGCCGGTCTCGTCGTCGCCGGGCGCGTCCGGGCCGGATCCGCTGCCGGCGCCACGCGAACCCGAACGACCCGCTCCCGTGGAGCCGCCGCGGCCGGCGCCGGCCAGGACCGGCTCAGCGGTCCACACCAGCTTGCCGAGGCGCCGGCGCTCCATGACACCGAGGTGCAGCGCGAACCCGAGCACGACGACCAGGCCGACGAGCAGCGACGGGATCATCGGGACGAACACATCCGACGGGGACAGGCCGAGCGCGCTGGCGGCGCGGACCGTCGGGCCGCCCCACGGGATGATGTTCATCGTCGCGTTCGACAGGCCCGCGACAACCGTCAGCACCACCGGGCTCACCCGCAGCTTCAGGTACAGCGGCAGCATCGCGGACGTGGTGATGATGAAGGTGGTCGAGCCGTCGCCGTCGAGGGAGACGACCATCGCCAGCACTGCCGTCCCCACGACGAGCCGCGCCGGGTCGTCCCGGACGAGCCGCAGGACGAGCCGCACCAGGGGGTCGAACAGCCCCACGTCGATCATGATCCCGAAGAAGATGATCGCGAAGAACAGCAGCGCGGCCGTCGGGGCGAGGTCGGTGACCCCGTCGACGATCATGTCGCCGAGATCGGCGCCCGCACCGGCGAACAGGCCGAAGGCGACCGGAACGAGGATCAGCCCGACGACGGGAGTGGCCCTCTTGGACAGGATCAGATACATGAAGACGGCGACCATGAGGAAGCCGAGGAAGACAAGCACGATCTGCTCGCTTTCGTCGGTGGACGGTGCGGAGGAGGTTCGAGAATCCGGGTCGTCGCCCGGTGTGATCTCTGCTACACGGAAGTGTGGGGCAGGCCACTGCGGGTGGTCACCGTTGCGTGCGATAGCGCCGTTGTGCGCATTCTGCTCGAGTGCATTCGCCCCGGTCGGCGGGTTTACCGGGACCGCATGAGGGGTACGCCTTCCGCATGGGCGCACGGGGCGACAAGGGTGGCCGGACCGCATCCGGCAGCCCCGGCCGAACGGCTACCAAGGCCGCGGACCGGGGCAGCTCGACCAGGACGACCGAGCGGCCGCGTCGTGCGGCCCCGTCGTCCGGGACGGCGAAAAGGCCGACGGCGTCGGCCACCGCCGGCCGGGAACGAGCGCCCCGCAGACGCTCGTCCGCCACGAAACCGACCGCCGCGAAGTCGGCCGCCACGAAGTCGGCCGCCACGGAATCGACCACGGCGGCACCGCGGCGGACGGCGTCGAAGCCGCGCACCGAACGGGCAACGGCCCCCCGTCGATCGGCGCCGGAGACACCCCGCCGATCGACGTCGGATGCCCCCCGGCGCCGCCCGGGGCAGGAGGCCGCCACGAAATCGACCACCACGGCGGCACCGCGGCGGACGGCGTCGAAGCCGCGCACCGAACGGGCAACGGCCCCCCGCCGATCGACGTCGGAGACCCCCCGCCGCCCGGGGCAGGAAGCCGCCACGCGCCCGGCCCGTCCGCGGACGCGGACCGCCGCCGCGGGGGAGGCACGGCAGCGGCCCCGCGAGCAGTCCCGCACCTCCACGACATCCCGGCCCTCGTCGGCATCCCGGCCCTCGTCGCCGGAGCGCACGCCCCGCCGGCCGGCCTCGACCTCGCAACGCCCCGGACCCACTGGTCGCGGCGAGCCTCTTCCGAGCCGCAAGCCCGGACCCTTCGCGGCCCTCGTCGAGTGGCTGAAGATCCGCGTTCGCCGACTTGCGCGCGCGGCGCGGAGGCAAGGAGCCGCGGTGATGCGCAAGATCCCCGGGTGGACGGATCAGCTCACCGACTCCGTCACCGAGGGCCACCCGATCAAAGGTGCCGTCCTGGAGGGGATCCGGGCCTTCCTGACCGGCAAGAACGTCGTGTGGGCAGCGTTCAAGGGCCTGCTGTCCGGACTGAGCATCAAGGCCAAGATCCTCCTTGCTCTCGCCGTCGTCCTGGTGGCGCTGCTGGCTCCGGTCCTGCTCGTGGTCGCCCTGCTGGCCCTGCTCGTCGCCGGGGTGATCGCGGCGGTACGGGCCGCTACGCAGTGATCCGAAGGTCCTCGTGTCGAAGGGGTGGATCCTGCGCCATCGCGCGAGAGGGCTCCACAGCAACGCCCCCCTCACCACCGCTGCGGCCCCCCTACAGGGCTCCACCGCCGACCAGCCGGTCGCATAAGCTGACGGCGTGCGCCGTTTCGACTTCCCCGTGGACCTGCCCCACGCCAAGGCCGTCAATCAGACCGTCGCCGAGGTGCGGCGGCTGCGGGTCTCGGGGATCGTGCTGGCGGTGCTGTTCGCGGCGGCCGCGGTGTGGCTGCTCCTGATCGGCCAGGCGTGGTCCTTCGTCGTCGCGGCGGTGGTGATCGTCGCCGCACTCACCGCTGCGTGGGTTGCGGTATGGGCGCCGCGCAAGGTGGGCACGATCCAGCACCTGTACCGGGACAGTCCCCTGGTGCCGGCCGTGGTCTCCGAGCTCCGGCCGCGCGGGATGACGCTGCTCGCGCTCGTCGACATCGCCAAGCCGGAGACCGGCGTCCACCGCTATGCGCTGGTCGCCCGGGACGTCACGGCCGTACCGGGGCACCGGGTGCAGGTCGGCGAGCGCGTGCCGTGCGTCGCGGTGCTGTCGGACCGCACCACCCGCAACACGAGCGGCGCGTGGCAGATGGTCAGCCCGATGCCGATCGCGTGGGGCACCCGCGACGCCTCGGTGCTGCGGGAGGCCGCGGCCGCCATCGACGAGACCGAGTGGAAGGTGGTCGAAGGCAAGCTGTCCCTCTCGGACGAGGTCGCGGCCAGCGACGAGCGCCGGCTCGTGCTGGACCCGAAGGACCTGCCCCCCGACCTCCGCTGACCATGCGACCCGTCGTCCTCGCCGGAAGCACCGTCGTTCTCACGGTGCCGGGCCCGGACGACGTCGACGCGATCACGGCCGCCTGCCGGGACCGGTCGATCGTCCGGTGGACGACGGTCCCCGACCCCTACACCCGCGCCGACGCGCAACGGTTCGTCGGCGACGTGGTGCCCGCCGGCTGGGAGGGACACAGTCCGGTGTGGGCGGTGCGGACCACCGCCGACGGCCCGCTGCTGGGCACGATCGGGCTGATCGCGCGCGACCCGTCGGCCGCGGAGATCGGGTACTGGATCGCTCCGGCCGCACGCACCCGCGGGCTCGCGACGGCCGCGGTGAACGTGTTGTGCGACTTCGCCTTCCGCGCGGACGGTCTGAAACTGGGCCGTATCGAATGGCGGGCGCTGGCCGCCAATCTCGCGTCGGCGGCGGTGGCGCGGCGCGTCGGCTTCCGCTTCGAGGGGGTGCAACGGCGCGGCGTGCTGCAGCGCGGGGTGCGGCACGACGCGTGGGTCGCGGGTCTGCTGCCCGACGACCCACGCGTGCCGGCCGACGGGTGGCCGATGTGATCGGCACGGCCGCCGGCGACCCCGGTCAGCGCAGTTCGGGCAGGACTTCCCTCTCGAACAACTCGATGCCCGAGGTGTCGTACGCGGCCTCGGGGAAATAGAGGATCGCGTAGGTCATGCCCTGCTTCTTCAGCGCGGTGAAGTTCTCCACGATCTGCTCGGGAGTGCCGACGGCGGGCAGCCCCCGGAACGCGTCGAGCGCGCTGTCGGCCTTCTCCGGCCCGACGTACGGTTCGAGCCGCGCGCGCAGCGCATCGAGGCGCTCCTGCACCTCGGCCTCGGTCCGGCCGATCGCGACGTTGTAGTTCGCCGAGCGGACGATGGCGTCGAAGTCGGTGCCCACGTCGGCGCAGTGCCCGCGCAGGATCTCCGACTTGTGGGCGAAGCCCTCCGGGGTGCCGTCGAAGTTGGTGTACTGCGCGTACTTGGCCGCGATCTTCAGGGTCACCTTCTCCCCGCCGCCGGCGATCCACAGCGGGATGCCGCCGTCCTGCAGCGGCAGGGGGCGCACGACGGCGCCGTCCACCTGGTAGTGCCTGCCGTGCAGGGTCGCGGTGCCGGTGGTCCAGGCCTGCCGGAAGATCTGCACGCCCTCGTCGAGCCGGCGCAGCCGTTCGGCGGCGGGCGGGAAGCCGTATCCGTACGCGCGCCACTCGTGCTCGTACCATCCGCCGCCGATGCCCATCTCGATGCGGCCGCCGGAGATGATGTCCGCGGTCGCGGCGACCTTCGCCAGGTAGGCGGGGTTGCGGTAGCTCATGGCGGTGCACATCTGTCCGATGCGCACGTTCTCGGTGACCGCGGCGAATGCCGACACCAGCGACCAGGCCTCGTGGGTGGCCTCCTCGGTGGGCAGAGGCACGGTGTGGAAGTGGTCGTACACCCAGATCGATTCCCACGGGCCGGCGTCGGCGCGCTGCGCCAGGTCGCGCATCACCCGCCACTGCTCGGCGGGATCGATGCCGACGAGGTCGAGCCGCCAGCCCTGGGGGACGAAGAATCCGAAACGCATGTGGGTCCTAACTCGGTGTCGTGGTGTGTGCTGCCTTCTCGGACGCCGACGCCGGTTGCAGCGTGCGACGCGGCCAAGCCGAGTATCGCGGAATGTACCGGTACATGACGGCGGCACCGAGCATCGCGAGTCCTCCGACGGTCAGTGCGCCGGCCGCCAGCGACAGCGCGGCGACGGCTCCGACCGCGAACGGGCCGGCGAACATACCGCTGTCGTGCATCAGTCGCCAGGCCGCGAGAAACTCCGCACGCGTCCGCGGCGGGGCGGTGTCGGCCCCGAGCGTCATGATGACGCCGTTGCCCAGGCCGTTGCCGATTCCGAGGAGCACGGCCACCGCCACGAGGGAGATGAGATCGTCCGCGATCGGGAGCGCCAGAAACGCCACACCGATCACGAGCAGCGACGGCACCGCCACGACGCGGCGGCCGAAGCGGTCCATCATCTGTCCCGCCGGATACGAACAGAGCAGGTCGACGCCACGATCAACCCGGCCACGGACACCGGGGCCCCGAGGTCGCGCGCGAGAAGCGCAACCACCGGGGCCCCGGCACCCTGCCCGATCCCGAAGATCGCGGACGGGACGAACACCGTCCGGACGAGCGACGTCGGTTCGAGGGGCGGACTCACGCCGTCGCGGCACCCGCGTATGCGGTGGCCGCGAGGCGACCGGCCGGGCGGTCGAGCCCGTAGTGGCCGCGCAACGTCGTCGCCGTGTACTCGGTGCGGAACAGCCCGCGCTCCTGCAGGATCGGCACCACGCGGGTGGTGAAGTCCTCGAGTCCGCCGGGCAGATACGGCGGCATGACGTTGAAGCCGTCGGCGGCCTCGCTGTCGAACCACAGCTGCAGTTCGTCGGCGATCTGTTCGGGGGTGCCGGCGAAGGTGCGGTGACCGCGGCCGCCGCCGAGCTTCCCGATGAGCTGGCGCACGGTCAGGCCCTCGCTCTCGGCGAGGTTCCTCACCAGTTCGTAGCGGCTCTTGTTGCCCTGGATCCGGTCGATCGGCGGCAGCGGAGGCAGGGGCGCGTCCAGGGCATGCTCGGTGAGATCAACTCCCACCATCCCGGAGAGCTGGCGCAACGAGTACGCCGGTGAGATCAGGTCGGTGAACTCCTGCTCGAGCGCCTTGGCCTCGGCCTCGGTGTCGCCGATGAACGGCACGATCCCGGGGAGCACCTTCAGGGAGTGCGGATCCCGCCCCGCCTCGGCCACGCGGGCCTTCAGGTCGCGGTAGAACGCCTGCCCCTCGGCCAGGGTGCGCTGCGCGGTGAAGACCGCCTCGGCGTACCGGGCGGCGAAATCCTTTCCGCTCTCCGAGGATCCGGCCTGTACCAGCACGGGACGGCCCTGGGGTGAGCGCGGGGAGTTCAGTGGGCCGCGCACCGTGAACCGCGCGCCGTCGTGGTCGATGGTGTGTACCTTGGCCGGGTCGGCGAAGCGGCCGCTGTCGACGTCCAGCTCGACGGCATCGTCGTCCCAGCTGTCCCACAGGTCGACGGCGACGTCGACGAACTCGGCGGCGCGGTCGTAACGGCCGGCGTGGTCCGGTGTCTCGTCGTAGCCGAAGTTGGCCGCCTCGTCGGCGCCACCCGAGGTCACGATGTTCCAGCCGGCGCGGCCGTGGCTGATGTGGTCGAGCGAGGCGAACTTGCGGGCGAGGTTGAACGGCTCGTTGTAGCCGGTCGACGCGGTGGCGATCAGGCCCACCCGCTCGGTGACGACGGCCATCGCGGACAGCAGGGTGATCGGCTCGAAGACCGCCTGGATGTTGTGTTCCACGCGGGGACCGGTCGCGAGGCCGTCGGCGAAGAACACCGAGTCGAGCTTGCCGCGTTCGGCGATCTGCGCGAGCTCCTGGAAGTGTGCGACGTCGAGGACGCGGCGCTCGTCGGTGCGCGGGTGCCGCCAGGCGGCCTCGTGGTGGCCGACCCCCATCAGGAAGGCGTTGAGGTGGAACTGCTTCGGAGACTGGGACATGACAACCTATCCGAGTACGTGGGAACGGACGGACTACTGGTCTGCGCGCCAGCGGGACAGTCGGCGCTCGACTGCGACGAGGATCCCGTTGAAGGTCAGACCGACGAGGGAGATGGCGACGATGCCGGCATACATGTTCGGGATCTGGAAGTTGAGCTGCGAGGCGGTGATGAGATAGCCGAGACCTGCTTTGGCGCCGACCATCTCGGCCGCAATGAGCACGAGGATCGACGAGGCCGCAGCCATCCGGATGCCGGTGAAGATCGTCGGCACGGCAGCCGGCAGGATCACCTTCTGGAACAGGCGGTAGGAAGGCAGACCGAGGGAACGGGCCGATTTGACCAGCAGCGGATCCACGGTGCGCACGCCGGAGATGGTGTTGAGCAGGATCGGGAAGGTGCTCGCGTAGATCACCAGCGCCACCTTCGAGGTCTCGCCGATGCCCAGGATCAGGATGAACACGGGCAGCAGTGCGAGCGCGGCGGTGTTGCGGAACAGCTCGAGGATCGGGTTGAGGAACTCGGCCACCGGCCGGTACCAGCCGATCGCCACCCCGAGCGGGATCGCGACGAGCACTGCGATCACGAATCCGGTGACGGCCCGGGACAGGCTGGCGCCGAGGTGTTCGGCGAGCTGGCCACTACCGATCAGCTGGGTGAAGGCCTCCGCGACCACGGTGAAGGGCGGCAGGAACACCTCGTCGACGAGCCCGAGCCGGGGCGCGGTCTCCCAGACCGCGAGGAAGGCGAGGATCGCGAGGGCCGGCTTCACACCGCGCCATACGACGGCACCGACCCGGCGTCCGGTCCCGGCGCCCGGGGCGGGCACGGCCGGCGCGGGTCGCTGCTCCGCGAGGGCCCCGTCGAGCTCGACGGGGTCGATCAGCGTGGCGCTCGGACTAGACATGCTGCACCTCCTGGGTTGCGGCACCGAACTCGTGGTGCTGCGCGCGCTCGACCTCCGAGTGCAGCAACGACCAGATCCGGTGTCGATAGTGTCGGAACGCCTCGCCGGACCGGACGTCGTCGACGGTGCGATCGATGTCGATGTCCACGACGGTCTTGATCCGCCCGGGCCGGGACGTGAGCACGGCGACGCGCTGTCCGAGGTAGATCGCCTCGTCGATGCCGTGGGTGATGAACAGGATGGTCTTGCCGGTCTCGTGCCGGATCCGCAACAGCTCGTCCTGCAACGACTCCCGGGTCTGCGCGTCGAGGGCGGCGAACGGCTCGTCCATGAGGAGCACCTCGGGGTCGAACGCCAGGCTCCGGGCGATCGCGACGCGCTGTTTCATGCCGCCGGACAGCTCGTGCGGATAGCGATCGCCGAACCCGCGCAGCCCCACCAGCTCGAGGTAGTGCTCGGCCAGCGCGCGGCGCTGACGCCGGGGCAGGCCCTTCGCCTCGAGGCCGAATTCGATGTTGTGCCGCGCGGTGCGCCACGGCAGGAGCGCGTACTGCTGGAAGACGATGCCCCGATCCAGGCCCGGCCCGGAGATCGGCTGTCCGTCGAGCAGGATCCGTCCCGACGTCGGGCTGCTCAGCCCGCCGAGAAGGTCGAGCAGCGTGGACTTGCCGCAGCCGCTGGGGCCGACGAGGACGAGGAACTCACCGTCGGCCAGGTCGAGGCTGACATCGTCGAGGGCAGTGAACGCGGTGTCCGTACCGCGGACCGGGAACTGCTTGGTCACGTGCTCGAGACGGAGCTTCGGGGTGGTGCTCATTTCGCCTCCTCGACGGGTTCACCGTTCGGACCGCTCGACGGTTCGTAGGTGCCGTTGGCGTAGGGGTTGAATTCGTTGGTGTAGATGTCGGCCGGGGTGAACGTGCCCTCGGGCAGTTCGCCGTTCCGGGCGAGCCAGTCGAGCCAGGTCTGGATCTCCTGTTCGGTGATCGTCCCGCCCGGGCCGGCGACGCCGGGGCTCTTGTAGAACTCGACGAGGTTGGTGTTCTCGTTGCGGCCGCGGCCGTTGATGATCTCCTTGTACTCGGCGATGACCTCGTCGCGTGGGGTGGTCTGCGCCCAGCGAATGGCCCGCGCCGTGCCCTGCACGAAATCCGCCACCGCGTCCCGGTTCTCGGCGATGAAGTCGTCTCGGAAGACGTACGTGCCGTAGCTGAACGCCCCGAACAGGGACTCGTCGGTGAACAGCGGACGGATCCCGCCGCGCGAGACCGCGGTCTCGCGGAACACGCTGCCGAGGGTGCCGACGTCGATCTGCCCTTCCCGCAGCGCCTGCTCGGTGTTCACCGGGGGCACGACGATCAGTTCGACCTGCTTGATCTCGTCCGGGGTCAGTCCCTGCTGGGCGAGCCATTCGCGGACGAGGAACTCGTGGTGGGCACCGAGCGTGTTCATCCCCACCTTCTTGCCGATCAGATCCCGGGCGGTGCGGATCGGGCTGTCCTCGAGCACGTAGTAGCCGTTGAACGACTCCTTGTCGGAGCCGTAGTAGCTGATGACCGACGTGATCGGCGAGTTGGCGGCGGCGAGCTTGATGACGGCGCCGTTGAATGCGCCGCCGAACTCGGTCTGGCCGGTGGCCGCGGACTGGATGTCCTGCGGACCGCTGGTGGTGTCGCCCACCCAGTCCAGCGCGACGTTCTCGTAGTAACCGAGGTTCTCCGCGAGTTCGGGATAGGTGACCTGGCCGGCCGAGCCCTGGTAGCGCAGGACGGTGCGACCGTCCTCGGTGGTGGTGGTCTCCGACCCCGAGGAGCAGGCCGCGACCCCCGCGGCGAGGGTGACGAGAGTGGCTGCGACCGCAGCCGACCGGACCAGTCGGCTGCGCAGCGTGGAATACGACATCGCGAGAGTTGTCCCTTACGTTCGACGAAGAGGCCCGGCACGGCGGGCACGGAGAAATGCGGCGCGCGGCGACAGTGAAGGCGTACGCGACACCGGGATTCGCGGTGCGGCAACGGAAGATCGCGCGACGGCGGCCGGCCGGACGGGCCGGCACGCCGGGCTACACCGGGAGGGTCAGCGACAACAGTCCGGACACTCGTACACGGTGGACTCCTTCTGCGGCGATCGGACTCCGGAAGTCTGTCCCGGGCCGCCGCGACGGGTCAACGCTTCGGCGCATCCGTGTGCGGATCCCTTGACATGTTCGGTCCGGTGCCGTACCGGTCGCGATCGCGCCGTCGGTCGGTACGATCGCCCCATGCGCACCGCCGTGCTCGCCGACGCCTTCGAGCAGCATCGGCCGCACCTGCTCTCCGTCGCCTACCGGCTGACGGGCAGCGTCGCCGACGCCGAGGACGCGGTCCAGGACGCGTGGCTGCGCCTCGACGGCGCCGACACCGACCGGATCGACGATCTGCGGGCATGGCTGACCACCGTCGTCGGACGCCTGTGCCTCGACCGGCTGCGGTCGGCGACGGCGCGCCGGGAGAACTATGTCGGCCAGTGGCTGCCCGAGCCGATCGTCACCCCGCTCGGCGGATCGCCGGCCCCGGATCCACTGGAAGCCGTGGTGCGGCAGGAGGACAGCAGGATGGCGGCGATGGTCGTGCTGGACACGCTCACCCCCGCCCAGCGCGTCGCCTTCGTCCTGCACGACGGGTTCGCCGTGCCGTTCGACGAGATCGCCGGCATTCTCGACGTCACGCCGGCGTCCGCGCGCCAGCTCGCCTCCCGCGGTAGGCGGGCCGTCGCGGCCGCGCCGCCCCCCGTGCCGGCCGCCGAGCACGTCGAGGCGGTGCAGCGGCTGATGACCGCCCTCGCCTCCGGGGACCTCGCGGCGGTGGTCGCGGCGCTCGATCCCGATGCCCGGGTGATCGGAGACGCCAACGGGGTGACCCGCACGGCCGTCAACGTCGTCGTCGGCGCGGAGCGGTTCGCCCGGTTCTTCCTGGGCCTGATGCAGCGCTACGGCGCCGAGGCGTTCCTGGCCGGCACACCGGCGCTCGTCAACGGCGAACTCGGGTTCGTCAGCGGGGGCGGCCCCGGCGACGAGACCCACCGGGCCTTCGCCGGCCGGGTCGTCGGCTGCACGGTCCGCAACGGACGGGTCTGGGCGGCCTACGACATGGCGAATCCCGACAAGCTCCGCGGCGTCCTGCTCGCCCGCGGGGACGACCACCGAGCGTAGCGAACCGGGCCGAATCCGCCGACCGGACGGTGCGATCGGTTTCACCCCAGGTGCAGCCATCGGCCGATCGACGGCACCTCGTGCTCGTCGACCGCGAACACGAGGTACCACCCCGGCGGCGCGAGGTCGGGGTCGGTGGGCAGATGCAGCGTGACCGATCCACCCGCCCCGGTGGTGAACGCGACGTCGACCAGGCGTTGCTCGCTGTCGCACGAGTGGGTGCAGGCGCCCGGACGGACGAGGCCGACGGTCTGTACGGCGCCGCGCGGGTGCACGGTCGCGGCAACGGTTCCCCCGTACCCGCCCTCGGCGGCGGCCAGCTCGAGGGTCGGCCGGTCGCCGTGGAACAGATACGGGGGCCAGTAGATCTCGATGCGCAGGTCCTCCGTCTTGCGGGCCGGATTCGAGCCGGCGGTGACCACTTTCCCGTCGGGGGTCAGCAAGGCGACCGAGTGGTAGAGCCGGGGCACCCGAGAGGGCGCGGTGTGCGTCCACACGCCGGTGGCGGGCCGGTAGATCTCCGCATGGGGCGGTGCGCCGTGCGCCGTCTCCTCCACCGCCGAACCGCCCGTGGCGAGCACCGTGCGGTCCGGGAGCAGCACCGCGCTCAGATGCATGCGGGCATGGGCCATCGGGGGACCGGGCCGATAGGCGGGCTCCGGGTCGGTGAGGTCGACGATCCGCGTGTCGGCGAGTGCAGGTGCGGGACTGTGCAGGTCGAATCCTCCGCCGCCGAGGATCATGACCCTCTGCTGCTGGGCCGGCGGCAGCAGCACGCTCGCCGCCTGATTGCGGGAACCGGGCACGGCCAGGCCGGCCACGGCGGTGACGTGACCCGTATCGGGATCCCACACGGACGGCCGCATGCCGTTGTTCCCGCCGTATTGACCTCCGGAATAGAAGATCCGGCCGTCCGCGAGCAGGAACAGGTGCGCATACATCGGGATCGGGCCCGGCGACGGCAGTTCCGACCACGTCGCGGTCGCCGCGGTGTACCGCTCGGGGACGACCGAAAGATGGTTGTCGGCGCCGAGTCCGGACACCGCGACCACGTTCCCGTCGCCGAGGGTGAGCAGCGTCGGGTACCACCGCCCGTACGTCATGTCGGCGGTCGCCGACCACTCCCCCGTGACCGGATCGAAGACGAGCGCGTCCTTCAGACCGTAGAACGGGTCGTACCGTTCGGTGCCCCCGGCCGCGAGAAGGCGCCCGTCGGGAAGAAACGCCTGCCCGACGCAGAACAGGTCGATCGGTGTGGCCGGAGCGTCGAGTTCGGGAGCGGGATAGTGCCAGACTCTGGTGCGGAATCGATGGGCTGCATGGTGGTCGGGATCGTTCCCGGAGCCTGCGAAGAAGAGCACGTCCCCGGTGTGCAGCAGCGCCGCGTGCACGGGATTGATCTCGGTGCCGAAGTCGAGCAGCCGCCAGAGGCCCATGTCGGGCGCCTCGTCGACGTCCGTGACGAGTTCGACCACGCGGAGGTATCCGGTGTTGCGCTGCGGTGGGTTGTCCGTCGCGAGCACGACCAGTTCGGGCCGGGAACCGTCGCCCCGATCCAGCACTGCGGCTGCCGCACCCTGGTTCTCCCAGAAGCCCCACGCCGGGATGGTGGACCACACGCTCCAGCCGTCGAGGGCGTGACCGGATCCGTCCAGACCCCAGCCGATCGTGTAGTGACCACCGTTCTCCCCCGGCGGATTGTCGACGGCGAGCACGATCAGTTCGGGCCGACCGTCGCCGTCGAGGTCGGTGACGGCGATGCCCGCACCCTGGTTCTCCCAGCCGTACCAGTCCGGTACGGGCACCCAGGGCGTCCAGCCGGCGGTCAGCGTTCCCTCGGGAGTCAACCCCCGGCCCAGCCGGAACTGTCCGCTGTTCTGGCCGGGCGGGTTGTCGACGACGAAGACCACGAGGGTGGGCAGGCCGTCGAGGTCGGCGATCGCGATGTCGGCGCCCTGGTTCTCCCACCCGTACCAGTCCGGGACCGCGATCCACGGCGTCCACCCTCCCGTGACCGTTCCGTTGGCGGCCAGGTCGCGGCCGATGCGGAAGTATCCGGAGTTCTGACCGGACGGGTTGTCGACGACGAAGACGACGAGGTCGAGCGTGCCGGTACCGCCGAGGTCCGCGACGGCGATACCGGCGCCCTGGTTCTCCCAGCCCCACCAATCGGGAACGGGGATCCAGGACTCCCAGTTGCGCACCGTTCCGTCGGCGGCCAGCCCGTGTCCGACCCGGTACCAGCCGGTGTTCTGCTCTCGCGGGTTGTCGATCATGAGAGCGACGACGTCCGGTGCGCCGTCACCGTCGAGGTCGGCGACGGCGACGCCGCAGTCGTGATTCTCCCAGCTGAACCAGTCCGGAACAGGCACGAAACCACCGGCCATGGCGCCTCCCAGTATCCGGGTCCGGCCGCGGTCGGGTCCGCGAACGAGACACCACGAACAGTGTCGCCCATCCGCACTCGCGTGTCCGGGACGGACACGCCTAGGCTTCGGCCATGGAGCAACGACTGAGCTTCGTCACTCTCGCCGTCGCCGACCTCGAGCGCACCCGGCGCTTCTACGTCGACGGACTCGGCTGGACCCCGGTCGTCGACGTCCCCGGCGAGGTGGTGATGATCCAGGTCGGCCCGCACCTCGTCCTGTCCCTGTGGGACGAACGGCAGTTCGCGGCCGAGGTCGGCCCCGTGCAGCGGGGCGGCGTCCCGCCCGTTACGCTCGCCCACAACGTCGCCGACCGAGCGGACGTCGACCGGGTGCTGGACACCGCCCGCCGCGCCGGAGCCGATCCGGTCTCCGACGCGGTCGAACGTGAGTGGGGCGGCTACACAGGGTATTTCGCGGACCCCGACGGATTCCGGTGGGAGATCGCCTGGAATCCGGGTCCCATCGGTCAGCTCGTGCTGCCCTGAGCCGCGTCGTCCTGCAGCCACGGCACCCGGCACGCGTCGGTGCTGAATCCCTGCTCGTGGATGCCCAGGGCCGAGTTCATCCGGGCCCGCATGTTCTCGAGCGCGATCTGGTACGTCAGTTCCACCACCCCGGCCCGCCCGAAGCGACGCTCGAGGTCGGCGACCTGCTCGTCCGTCACCGCGACGGCCGCACCGCCGGCTCCCGTCATCGCGTCGGCGTACGCGATCGCCGCACGCTCGTCGTCGCTGTAGGCGTCGGAGGTCGCGTAGTCGGCGATGTGCTCGAGGCGGTCCACGTCGAGTCCGTCGAGCCGCTGCAGCATCGCGCCGAAGTCGACGCACCAGGAGCACCCGACGCTCCAGGCCACCCGGTACACCGCGAGCTCGCGGACGTGCGCCGGCAGCACCGTCGAGGCGCGCTCGACGAGCATCTCGTGCACGGCGCTCGCCCGCATCAACGCCGGATGGTGGGCGTAGACGGCGAACGGCTCGGGCACCTCCCCGAAGCGGCGCCGGGCCACCCGGTAGGCGATCTTCGTCGTGACGCCGGCCTCGGCCGGTGTCACCGCGGGAATGCGCGCCATGACCTTCTCCGTTCCTCGGGTCCCGAGCGGGACCGTTCATCCTTTGGACGAGACAGCCCCGCCGGATGTGACACGACCGCTGCCGGAGGCCGGGAAGGGCGCGGCTAAGCTGCAGAAATGGCAGAAATCGCGTCCTCACATCGGGTCCGCACCGTCCGCAGGCTGCGCCCGTTCGCGTCCACGATCTTCGCCGAGATGACCGCCCTGGCCGTTACGCACGACGCCGTGAACCTCGGCCAGGGTTTTCCCGACACGGACGGCCCCCGCGCGATGCTGGACGTCGCGCGCCAGGCCATCGCCGACGGCGTCAACCAGTACCCGCCCGGGCCGGGCACGCCCGAGTTGCGCCGGGCGATCGCGGCGGACCGCGCCGCCCGGTACGGGCTCGAGCACGACCCGGACACCGAGGTCCTCGTCACCGTCGGCGCCACCGAGGCGATCAGCGCCGCCATCCTCGGTCTCGTCGAACCCGGCGACGAGGTGCTGCTCACCGAGCCCTACTACGACTCCTACGCCGCGTCCGTGGCGCTGGCGGGGGCGAGCCGCCGCACGGTGCCGCTCGCCCGCGCGGGGTCCGGGTTCGTCCTGGACGTGGACGCGCTGCGCGCCGCGGTCACCGAGCGCACCCGCATGCTCGTGGTCAACACCCCGCACAACCCGACGGGCACGGTCTACGACGACGCGGCGCTCGCCGCGGTCGCGGCACTGGCCTGCGAGCGGGACCTGCTGGTGCTGTCCGACGAGGTGTACGAGCACCTGGTGTTCGACGGCCGCCGGCACCGCCCGCTCGCGTCGCTGCCCGGCATGGCCGAACGCACCGTCACCGTGTCCAGCGCCGCGAAGACGTTCAACGTCACCGGCTGGAAGATCGGATGGGCGCTCGGCCCCCGCGAACTGATCGACGGGGTGCGCGCGGCGAAACAGTTCATGTCGTTCGTCGCCGGGGCGCCGTTCCAGCCCGCCGTCGCGTACGCGCTGACCCACGAGCAGCCGTGGATCGCCGCCCAGCGCGACGATCTGCAGCGCAGGCGCGATCTGCTCTCCGGCGCCCTCGCCGACGCCGGATTCGGTGTGTTGGACTCGGCCGGCACGTATTTCGTGTGCGCGGACATCACCCCGTTCGGCGCGACGGACGGTGTCGCCTTCTGCCGGACCCTGCCCGAACGCATCGGGGTGGCCGCGGTCCCGGTCAGCGCCTTCGTCGACGACCCCCAGCAGTGGAACCATCTGGTGCGCTTCGCGTTCTGCAAGCGCGACGACGTCCTCCTCGAGGGCGTCCGGCGGCTGCGCAGCCTGCGGGAGCACGGCTGAACATGACCGCCCCCGCCACCATTCCCTCCGACTTCGTGCGCCGCTCGGTGGTTCTCGCCGCGGCGAACGGCGTGGATCTGGCCCCGGCCCTGGACGCGGCCCGGATCAGTCGCGCGGTGCTCGCGCACCCGCACGCGCGCCTCACCCCCGAACAGGTCACCCGGTTCACGCAGAAGACCTGGGAGCTCACCGGTGACGAGTTGTTCGGCCTCGGGCCGGGGCCGGTGCCCCGCGGCACCTTCCGCGTGATGTGCCTGACGCTGATCCACTGCCGGGACCTGGCCCAGGCCCTCGAACGGATGATCGAGGTCAACCGCGTGCTGCCGACGCTGCCGAGACTGCGGCTGACGCCGGGCCCGCAGACGACCCGGCTCGAGGTGGTGCTGCCGGAGCCGTGCGACGACAAGACCCGCGTCATCATCGATTTCCTGCTCATCCTGCTGCACCGCTTCGCGGCCTGGCTCGTCGGCGGACGAGTACGGCTGGCGTCGGTCACGGTTCCCTACGGCGAGCCCGATCCGGTGCTCGCGAAGAACTACGACGCGATCTTCGGGGTGCCGGTCACCTTCGACGCCGACGGGGCGGCGCTCGAAATCGACAACGCGGCACTGCGGTCGCCCATCGTCCAGACCGAGGAGACGCTCGAGGACTATCTGCGCGAATCGCCGAATCTGATGATGTCGGAACGCGACTACGACTCCACCGCCGCGTCGCAGGTGCGGCGGATCTTCGAGTCGGGCATCGAGGGACGCACGGCGACCGCCGAGGAAGTCGCGGAGATGCTGTCGGTGAGCGCACCGCATCTGCGGCGCCTGCTCCGGCAGGAGGGCACCTCGCTCGGGCAGTTGCGCGAGGAGGTGCTGCGCGACACGGCGATCGCCGGGCTGCGCCGCGGCGAACCGGTGGACGCGCTGTCGGCCCGCCTCGGCTTCTCCGAGCCGAGCGCGTTCCGGCGTGCCTTCAAGCGATGGACGGGCAAGACCCCGCGCGCGTATCGGTAGGTCCGCCGGTTCACCCGACGCAGAACTCGTTGCCCTCCGGGTCGGTCATGGTGATCCACTCGCTCGGCCCCTGCCGGCCCCGGTGCAGGACGGTCGCGCCCGCCTCGACGAGCCGCCCGGCGAGCGCCTCACGTTCCTCCCCGGCCCGGATGTCGAAGTGCAGCCGGTTCTTCACCGTCTTGCCCTCGGGCACCCGCTGGAAGAGCACGCGCGGACGCGCGGGCACCTCGGGATCGGAGATCGCGGCGCCCGCCTTCCAGACCAGGACGCCCTCGAAGATCTCGGTGTCGTCCTCGCGGGCGTGGCCGGCCGCGACCAGGCCGCGGATGAAGTCCTCGTTGCTCGGCTCCACCCGCCAGCCCAGCGCGGCCGCCCACCATTTCGCCAGCGTGTGCGGGCTGTCGGAATCGACCGTCACCTGGAATTCGTAACCCATGCGGCGACGGTACGACGAGACTCCGACAGGTCAGGGCTGAACGAGGATCCGGATCGGATCCCCGATGTGGTTGTGCAGCTTCTCGATGCCCTCGGCGATGTTCTCCAGCGGCACGATCTCGCTGATCGAGCGGGAGATGTCCAGGCGGCCGCGGGAGACGAGCGCGGCGAGCGTTTCGATGTCGACATTCTTGTAGCCGAGGTGGCCCATCACGTGCTTGCGCGACAGTCCGAACGTGGCGGTGGGGCCCAGGGAGGCCTCCTGCCCGCTCAGCCCGACGACCACGACGCGGCCACCCGTCATCACGCACTGCAGGGCCTGGTCGAAGGTGGCCTTCACGCCCGCCGAGTCGAAGGCCACGTCGAGCATCTTCCCGCCGGTCGCCTCGGCGACCCTCTGCACCAGGTCCGGGTCGCGGGAGTCGAACGCATAGTCGGCGCCGAGTTCGAGGGCCCGCTCCCGCACCGCGGGGTTGATGTCGAACGCGAGGACCGGCACGGCACCGATCAGCCGGGCGAGCTGCACGATGTGGGTGCCCACTCCGCCGACCCCCCACACGCCGACGGCCTCGCCCACCTGTACCTGCCCGGTGCGCACGACGGCGCCGAACGGCGTGGACACCGCGTCGGCGAGGATCGCCGCCTGCTCGAGCGGGACGTTGTCGGGCACGAGGGTGAGACCGCCCGCCTGTGCGACGGTGTACTCGGCCCAGGCGCCGTCGTACGCGAAGGCCATCAACTGGATGTTCAGGCAGTTGGTCAGGTCGCCGCGCCGGCACTTGCGGCACTGCATGCACGGTCGTCCGGCCGAGGGCACGACGCGGTCCCCGACCTCCCACCCGGTCACGCCGTCCCCGACGGCCGCGATGATCCCGGCGGCTTCGTGGCCCTGGGTGACCACCGGCAGCAGGGCCGGGAAGGTGCCGTCGAGCAGGCTCAGGTCCGAGTGGCAGATGCCGCAGAAGGCGACCTTGACGAGCACCTCGCCGGGGCCCGGCGACGGAATCGGAACATCTTCCAGCACATTGGTTCTGGTGTCCGCATGAAAACGCGCGGCGCGCATCGTCTCGGTCATGATCCCCTCATCCTGTTGTGCGGCGGCAGCCAGGGGCGACCCTACTCCCGGCGCATGCGGCGTTGCGCATGTTTGTGCCGCGGATCTCCGCGACGGGTTGCATCCGCCCACGGCGGGTGAGAGCGTCGGAAGGAACCGTCATCGACTTCGAGAGGGTGATTCGCAACAATGCAGACGGCCGTCATCGACGACTACCCGACCCGGAACCGCACGAACTGCGTGAGCGTGTCCCGGCCGGATCCGGTGGTGTGGGGATCGGCAACGGGGCCGCCGGACGCCCCGGCCGTCGCCGAGTACGACCGGCGCGGGTTCCACACCGTCGACGCGCTCCTGCCGGCGCACGACGTCGGAAATCTGCTCGACGAGACGGCACGTCTGGGCCGGGATCTGGCCGACGACGAGCGGGTCGTGCGGGAGGCGGGAAGCGGGGACGTGCGCTCCGTGTTCGACGTGCACCGCCTCTCCGGCACGGTCGCCGAGATCGTCCGGCGACCGGAGATCGCCGGAATCGCCCGCCAACTCCTCGGCTCGGCGGTCTACATCCACCAATCGAGGCTGAACGTCAAGCCGGGATTCCGCGGCGGACCGTTCTACTGGCACTCCGATTTCGAGACCTGGCACGCCGAGGACGGGATGCCGCGTCCGCGGGCGCTGAGCATCTCCGTCGCGCTGACCGAGAACTACGGTTACAACGGCGGTTTGATGATCATGCCCGGTTCGCACCGGACCTTCGTCTCGTGCGCCGGTACCACCCCCGACGACTACTACCGGCAGTCCCTCGTCACGCACGTGCCCCCCACCGGTTCGCCCGACGAGGACACGCTGACCTCGATGGCCGCCGAGCACGGCATCGCCACGTTCACCGGCTCGGCCGGTTCGGCCACGGTGTTCGACGCGAACTGCATGCACGGTTCGAACGGCAACATCACCCCGTTCCCCCGGTCGAATCTGTTCGTGGTGTTCAACAGTGTCGAGAACGCGCTCGTCGAGCCGTTCTCGGCGCCGCGCCGGCGGCCGGACTACCTCGGCAGCCGGGACTTCACTCCCCTGCACTGACCCGAACGGACGTGCTGACACGAACGGACGCGGGGTGCGACCGGCGCGGGCCGGGCGCACCCCGCATCGCGGCGCTCACACGCGGGCGGTGTCCGCCACGTCGATCGGCAGCGTGCGGGCACGCGGTGTGCGCAGCAGCCGGGTGAGCGTGAACCGGCCCAGCTCCGGATCGTAGGGCCGGTAGGCCAGATACACGAGCACGTGGAACGCCCAGTGCGCCCGCAGGATTCGGCGAAGCACCGGATTCATCCGGCCGTGCAGTTCGAACGTGGCGGTTCCGGAGCGGATGTACTTGGTGTACTCCCGCGGCGGCGTCAGCGCACGCCGTGGGGAGATGTCGACGAACAGCTCGGAGAGCTGGGCGATCTCGATGTCGGCCTCGCGCAGGCACAGGGCCAGGTCGAGGTCTTCGTGGATCCCGGCATCCGTGCTGACCGCGTCGCGGACGCGCTGCCAGGCCGACCGGCGCACGGCCATGTTGGCACCGTGCAGGTTGTCGATGCGGCGCTCACCGCCGAAGAAGCCCTTGCGCACGCGCTGCTCGATATACCGGCGCTTGAGCTCCCGGTACGGCGAGTCGTAGGAGTTGCTGAGTCCGCTGACGGCACCGACGCTCTCGGTGTCTGCACGCGCGAAGAAGTCGAGGATCGCGCGGGCCCATCCGGGCCGCACCCGCGTGTCGGCGTCGATCCGGCCGAGGAGATCTCCTGCCGCCGAGTCGAATCCGGCATTGCGGGCGAATGCGACGCCGGGGCGGGGCTCGACGATCCGGCGGACGATCGGAGACCGCTCGGCGATCGCGTCGACGATCTCGCCCGTCCTGTCCGTCGAATTGTTGTCCACTACCACGATTTCGCGGATGTCCGCTTCCTGCTCCAACAGCGCCGCCAGGCACGGACCGATGTAGCGTTCCTCGTTGTACGCCGGCACGACCACCGACAGCGTGTGCTGATGCATGCCTCCGACGCTACCGCGACCGGCCGCGCGCCGCGGAGCGCCGAGGGCGGGAACCGTTCCGGGACATCCCCCGAAACGGTTCCCGGGCACCGGCGTCAGGGGCGCCGCGGGCCTCAGGCGCGCCGGCGGCGCACCGCGGGCCTCAGGCGCGCCGGCGGCGCACCGCGTCGGCCAGCCGGTCGAGCTGGTCGGCCGTGGTGGCCCAGTCGAGGCACGCGTCGGTGATCGACTTGCCGTACTCGAGCTCGTCGGACCGGCCCAGGGTCAGGTCCTGACGGCCCGCCGCGAGGAAGCTCTCCAGCATCACACCGACGATGCCCTTCTCGCCCGCGACGAGCCGCTCGGCGATGTCGGTGACGACGTCGACCTGCTTCTCGTGGTTCTTGCTGCTGTTGCCGTGGCTCGCGTCGATCACGACGCGCTCGGGCAGACCGGCCTTGCGCAGGCGGGCCATGGTGTCGGCGACCGTCCCGGCGTCGTAGTTGGGGCCGGCGGAGCCGCCGCGCAGGATGACGTGGCAGTCGGGGTTGCCGACGGTCTCGATGAGCGCGGCCTGCCCGTCGAGATCGGTGCCGGGGAACACGTGGCTCGCGGCGGCGGCGCGGGTGCCGTCGACGGCCACCTGCACGTCACCCTCGGTGGAGTTCTTGATGCCGACCGGCATGGACAGGGCGCTGCACAGTTGCCGGTGTACCTGGCTGGCCGCGGTGCGGGCACCGATCGCGCCGTAGGTGACCAGATCCGCGTAGTACTGCGGCAGGATCGGGTCGAGGAACTCGCACCCGACCGGCAGTCCGAGGCCGGACACGTCGAGCAGCAGCTTGCGGCCGATGCGCAGACCGGTGTTGATGTCGTAGGTGCCGTCGAGGTGCGGGTCGTTGAGCAGGCCCTTCCACCCGAGGGTGGTGCGCGGCTTCTCGAAGTACACCCGCATCACCACGTGCAGGTCGTCGCGCAGATCGTCGGCCTTGGCGGCGAGGCGGCGCGCGTAGTCCATCGCGGCGGCGGGGTCGTGCACCGAGCACGGCCCGACCACGACGAGCAGCCGGTCGTCGGTGCCGTCGAGGATCGCCACGGTGTCGGCGCGGCCCGAGCGCACGGTGGCGGCGGCCACCTCGTCGGGGGCGTGCTCGCCGCGGACGACGGCCGGGGCGACGAGCGGGCTGATCCGCACGGTCCGCTGTTCGTCGAGATTCGCGGTGGAGATGGAGGTGCTGGTGGCCATCGGGGTTCGGTTCCTGTTCCCGGGCCGACCCTGGCTGAACCTGAAAGATCCCAGCGAGCCGGTCCGTGTCCGGCTCGTAGGTGGAAGAAGTCAGCGCGCGGTTACGCCGACCGACCCACCCCGGGCCGGCCTGCTAAACCAGAAATATGCACGCTGCATGACGGACACCCTACCCGAGCCCCCGCGGGGGTGCACATCGGGGGCCCGGGGCGAGTCCGCATTGCCAGCGCGACGGCGCCGACCCCCCTACGATCGGAACGAACCGAGAACACTGCCCGTACCGCCGAGACGATCGCCGAGGTGTTATGCCGCTCGAAGGTTCACACGAGTCCAGGGACCGGTCGAACGAACCGGAACACACAGCCGACGGCCATCTCGTCGAGGCCCAGTCCGAGGACTTCTCCCATGCCAGAAACCTCGCGGTGGATCCCGACTGGTTCAAGACCGCGGTGTTCTACGAGGTCCTGGTGCGCGCCTTCAACGACTCGAACCACGACGGGACGGGTGATCTGCGCGGGCTGACCGAGAAGCTCGACTACATCGCCTGGCTGGGCGCCGACTGTATCTGGCTGCCACCGTTCTACGACTCCCCGCTGCGCGACGGCGGGTACGACATCCGGGACTTCCGGGCGGTGCTCCCGGAGTTCGGCACCGTCGACGACTTCGTCACGTTCCTCGACGAGGCGCACAAGCGCGGTATCCGCGTGATCACCGACCTGGTCATGAACCACACGTCCGACACGCACGCGTGGTTCCAGGAGTCGCGTACGGACCCGGACGGCCCGTACGGCGACTTCTACGTGTGGTCCGACACCGACGAGCGCTACCCGGATGCGCGCATCATCTTCGTCGACACCGAATCCTCCAACTGGACGTGGGATCCGGTGCGCAAGCAGTACTACTGGCACCGGTTCTTCTCGCACCAGCCGGACCTGAACTACGACAATCCCGAGGTGCAGGACGCGATGATCGACGTCCTGCGCTTCTGGCTCGACCTGGGGATCGACGGGTTCCGGCTGGACGCGGTGCCCTATCTGTTCGAACGCGAGGGCACCAACTGCGAGAACCTGCCCGAGACACACGCGTTCCTGAAGAAGTGCCGCGCGGTGATCGACGCGGAGTATCCGGGCCGGGTGCTGCTGGCGGAGGCGAACCAGTGGCCCAGCGACGTGGTGGAGTACTTCGGCGAGCCGGAGGTCGGCGACGAATGCCACATGGCGTTCCACTTCCCGCTCATGCCGCGCATCTTCATGGCGGTGCGGCGCCAGAACCGGTTCCCCATCTCCGAGATCCTCGCCCAGACACCGCCGATTCCGAGCAGTGCGCAGTGGGGCATCTTCCTGCGCAACCACGACGAGCTGACCCTCGAGATGGTCACGGACGAAGAACGTGACTACATGTATGCCGAGTACGTCACCGACCCGCGGATGCGGGCGAACATCGGCATCCGGCGCCGGCTGGCCCCGCTGCTCGAGAACGACCGCAACCAGCTCGAGCTGTTCACGGCTCTGCTGTTGAGCCTGCCCGGCTCGCCGGTGCTCTACTACGGCGACGAGATCGGGATGGGCGACAACATCTGGCTCGGCGACCGCGACGCCGTGCGCACGCCGATGCAGTGGACACCCGACCGCAACGCGGGCTTCTCGCGGGCGGACCCCGCGCGGCTGTACCTGCCGACGATCATGGATCCGACCTACGGCTACCAGTCCGTGAACGTCGAGCGGCAGATGAACTCGACGAACACGCTGCTGCACTGGACGCGCCGGATGATCCAGGTCCGCAAGCAGCATCCGGCGTTCGGCAAGGCCGCCTTCACCGAATTGGGCAGCGCCAACCCGGCCGTCCTGTCGTACCTGCGGGAGATGCCGCTCGGCCCGGACCGCAACTACAGCGACGTCATCCTGTGTGTGAACAACCTGTCCCGGTATCCCCAGGCCGTCATCCTGGACCTGTCCCGGTTCGCAGGGTGGATTCCGGTGGAGCTCACCGGTTCCGTCCCGTTCCCACCGATCACGGAGGAGGGGTACATGATCACCCTGCCCGGTCACGGTTTCTATTGGTTCGCGCTGCAGCCCGATCCGACGAGGGAAGGCGTCGGCGAACATCCGGTGAGCAGCGAAGCCGAGGCGGCGGTGCAGCCATGAGGGATCCGAACGTGCAGCACTACTCCGATGCGGAGCTCGAGGCCCTGCTGGCCGAGTGGCTTCCCCACCAGCGTTGGTTCGCCGCCAAGGGCAGAACCGTCGCCGCCGTCCGGATCATGCTGCGGGAACCGCTCACCGACACCCCCGCGTTCGGAGCGGACCACCTGCTGGTGACCGTCGAGTTCGAATCCGACGCCGAGCAGATCTACCAGGTGCCGCTCGGGTATCGCCCGCACCTGCCCGACGAGCTGGCACCCTGGGCGCTGCCGCGGCCCGACGGGAGCGGCGACGACCGCCCCCACGCCTACGACGGCCTGCGCGACCAGGAGATCATCGACCTGTACGCGCACTCGATCGCCACCGGGCAGGTGTACGGCCCGGTCGAGCTGCACACCGTGCCCGGCACGGTCATCGAGGAGGGACTGCGCGGGCGGGCGCTCAGCGCCGAGCAGTCCAACACCTCCGTCGTGCTGGGCGAGCAGTTGCTGCTCAAGCTCTTCCGCCGGATCACTCCGGGCGTCAACCCCGACGTGGAACTGCACCTCGCGCTCGGCGAGGCGGGCTGCCGGTCGGTCGCCCCCGTGCGCGCGTGGATCGACGCCGAGATCGGCGGCGTGCGCACGACGCTGGCGATGGTGCAGGACTTCGCGGCCAACTCCGCCGACGGCTGGTCGATGGCTCTGGGCAGCGTGCGGGACCTGCTGCTCGAGGCCGACCTGCGGGCGGACGAGGTGGGCACGGACTTCGCCGGCGAATCGCAGCGGATGGGCGCGGCCGTGGCCGAGGTGCACGCGCTGCTGGCGCAGTCCCTCGGGACGTCGCAACGACCCGTCGGCGAGATCGTCGACGGCATGCTGCGCCGCCTGGACGCGGCCGGTGCCGTCGTACCGGAACTGGCGGAATTCGCCCCGGCGGTGCGGGAGCGGTTGGCGGAGGCGGCGGCCACCGGCACGACCACGGTGCAGCGGGTCCACGGGGACCTGCACCTCGGGCAGGTGCTGCGCACCCCGGAACACTGGCTGCTCATCGATTTCGAGGGCGAGCCCGCCAAGTCCCTCGACGAACGGCGGGAACCGGACAGCGCCCTGCGCGACGTGGCGGGGATGCTCCGCTCGTTCGACTACGCGGCCCACCACTCCCTGCACGATGCGACGTCGGAGGCCGCCGCCGCGCAACGCGAGTTCCGGGCGCAGGAATGGGCGCAGCGCAACTCCGCCGCGTTCTGCGACGGCTATGCGGGCGCGTCCGGCCCGGATCCGCGCGAGTCGGCCGCGCTGCTGCGCGCGTACGAACTGGACAAGGCCGTTTACGAGGTGGTCTACGAGGCCCGCCACCGGCCACAGTGGATCCGGCTGCCGCTCAACGCGATCCGTCGGCTGGTGCAGGCGACGTAGGGCTGTGGCCGTCGGTGGTATCCGCCAGGGGATCCTCACCCGAGGGTGCCGGGTCGTCGAGTCCGCCCCGATGCGGCCGGTGGACCGGGTCGATCGCGGCCGCCCCCCGGTCCGGGGAGGACCCTTTCCGGCGTGGTCGGCGCAGGTCCACGGAGGACCGGTGCCGGCCCGCGGCGGGTGTCGACCGGCCTCCCGCGGTGGCCCGGTGGCGCGGGCCCCGGCCCTCGGACCATCCGTGCATGATGCGTCGGTGCAGGCGTGCCAGGGGTGCCGGCGCCCACCAGTTCGCGTCGCCCATCAGCTTGATCAGTGAGGGAACCAGCAGCATGCGGACCAGCGTGGCGTCGATGACGAGGGCGAAGATCATTCCCAGTCCGATGAACCGCATGATCGTCATCGGGGAGAGCGCGAAGGCCGCGGTGACCGTACCGAGTATCAGCGCGGCGCAGGTGACGACACGACCGGTGAGGGCGGTACCGGTGTGCACCGCCGTCTCGGTCGACGCCCCCGCAGCATGCGCTTCGACCATCCGCGACATCAGGAAGATCTCGTAATCGGTCGACAGGCCGAACACGACGGCGAGGATCAACACGACCAGGGTGGGCTGGACGGGCTCCGGAGCCACACCGATGAGACCGGCGCCGTGTCCTTCCTGGAAGATCCAGGTCAGCAGCCCGAAGGTCGCCCCGAGGCTCAGTCCCGCCATGGCGACCGCCTTGACCGGCAGCACCACCGTGCCGAAGGCCAGGAACAGCAGCAGCAGTGTCGCACCCACCATGACGGCGATCATGGTGGGCAGCGCCTCGGTGATCGCGTGATTGTTGTCGGCCTCGAGGGCGAACGGTCCGCCGACCTCGATCCGGGTTCCTGCCGGCGGCGCCAGCTCACGCAGTGCTGCGACGGCCGCGTTCGCGCGCTCGACGTCCGATCGGTCGGTCACCGCCGCGGAGATGACGGTGAAATCCGAGGTCGTGGCGATGGGCTGCGCACCGGTGACCCCGTCGACGGCATCGGCCTGTGCCACGAACCCGAGGCTCGCATGCAGGGGCGGGGGCGAGCCGGCTGTTCCGTGCACCAGGACGGTGATGTCGCCACCAGGTGACCGAAATTCCTGGACCAGCTGTTCGGTGGCCGCGCGAACCGGATTGCCGGGCGGCAGCGAGGTGTAGCTGATCGAGCCGAACCGCGTCAGAACGACCGGGGCCGCGAACACCACCAGCACGAGGATGATCGGGACTGCGACGCGCAGCGGATGGCGCATCACCCGGTCGGCGACGGCTCCCCAGAATCGGTGGGCTCGCACCTCGCCGCGCTCGACCGCCCCGCGGCGCCAGGTCAGACTGTTGATCCGGGCACCCAGAACGGCCAGGGCCGCGGGCACGGCGGTCAAGGACAGCAGGGCCGCGCTGAGGGCGGCCGAGATGGCGCCCAAACCCAGCGACCGGATCACCTCCTGGGGAAAGACGAGCATTCCGGCGAAGGCACATACGAGCAGCAGCGCGGAAAAGCACACGGTGCGGCCCGCGGTGAGAACGGTCCGCCGGACCGCGTCGTTCGGCGAGGCGCCGGAGCGGAGTTCTTCCCGGAACCGACTGACGATGAACAGTCCGTAATCGATGGCCAGACCGAGACACAGAAGGGAGGTGACGTTGAGGGCAAAGGCATTGACCGCGGTGAACATGGTCAGCAGCCGAAGCGTCCCGAGCGCGCTGAGCACCGACAGCGCGGCGACGAGAACCGGCACCGCCGCGGCGGTCAGTCCGCCGAAGATCATCACCAGCAGAATCAGGGTCAGCGGAAGCGACACCGACTCGGCGACGACGAGGTCGGTCTTCAGTTGCGTGTTGAACGAATCGTCGACCACGGTCTTGCCGGTCAGCTGGGTGTCGACTCCGGGAACCTGCAGCACGGACAGCAGATCGTGGTACGGCGGCCGATCACCCGACCCGGAATGCTGCAGGGTCACCGTCGCGAGCGCTCGGGTGCCATCGGCGGAGCGCAAGTACGGTTTCTCGACCACGGGCACCGTCCAGTAGGTGTCGACGCGCTCGACCCGGGTGCGATCGAGAGCGGCGAGGTGCCCGGCCACCTCGGGTCCGATGTCGTCGATGCTCTGCCCGGGTGGGGCGGTGTAGATGGCGACGATGTCCGGCTCCCGGCGGCCGAGGTGCTCCTCGACCTGGTGCGTGACGTGCGCGGCTTCGCTCCCGTCGTCGAGGAAGCCCTCGAACCTCAGATGGGGGAAGACCCCCAGCCCCCATGCGCCGCCGAGCACCAGCGCGGTGACGGTCACGATCAGCACGAGCCACCGGCGTGCGAGAAGAAGTGCGGCCCAGCGGGTCATGGCCGTGGCGGAGGCCGGGTCGGGGACGTCGACATCGTCATCGTGCGACCTGATGGACGGCGGCAGCGAACAGGCGTGGTGACCGCGCAGCCAGCGGCACGATGACAGGGCCGAGGCGGGGTTGCCGACGCGCCCACAGCAGGGAGGAGGTCAGCAGGCGTGAGCGCCGCGACGCCCGCGACCATGCCCGTTCGTAGCGTGCCGGTTGCCCGCATTCGAGGCACTGCACAAGGGCGCGTGCGCATTTCAGAGCGACGTCGATGCCTTCGCCGGTGATCGCGTCCACGTATCCGGCCGCGTCGCCGACGAGCAGCACACGGCCCGCGACGCGGGCCCTGGCGTCCTGACGCATCGGTCCCGCCCCCCGGACGGCGGTCGCCGCGGTGTCGGGGAGCCGCTGGGCAAGGGCGGGGAATTCGGCCAGCTGCCGGGCGAACGACCCGCGGGTAGCGGAGAGCAGCGCCACGCCGACGAGGCGGGGACCGACCGGGGTGACGTAGGCCTCGCGGTCGCGGGCCCAATGCACTTCCACGAAGTCGGTCCATGGGGCCACCTCGAAGTGCCGGCGTAACCCCCACCTGTGGTGACCGGACGGTGGGCGGTCCAGGCCCAGCTGCCGTCGGATGGCGGAGTGCAGCCCGTCGGCCGCGACGAGGTACCGCGCCGTGGCGCCTGCGGCCGTCACGCACCGGGCATCCTGCGTGATCTCGGAGACCCGGCGCTGCAGCACCGGAACACCTCGCGTCACGACCTCGGACTGCAATGCTGCCTGCAGATCGGTGCGGCGCACCCCCAAGCCGTGGCCGTCGCGGAAGACGGCCTCGGCCCGGCAGTGCCCGTCCGTGTACCGGATCCCCCGGAGGGGATGTCCGTCGACCGGCACACCGAGTTCGCGCAGGCAGGCGACCGCGCCCGGCATCAGACCCTCCCCGCAGGCCTTGTCGATCGGCGACGGCCTCGACTCGATCACGACCGTATCGAGGCCGGCCCGGGCGGAATACAGGGCCGTGGCCAGCCCGGCGGGGCCGGCGCCGACGACGATCAGGTCATGCATCGCGCACCAGTTCGCGCAGGGCGGCGTTCTCGGCGCGGATCCGCACCCGAAGTACCACGGCATCGAGCGCAGTGAAGGTCACCGCGGTCACCCACGCGGAGTGGACGAGCGGCAGTGCCGCACCCTCGGCGACGACGGCCACGTAGTTGGGGTGCCGGAGCCGGCGGTACGGCCCACGGCGGATCAGGGGCAATCCGGGCACGATCACGATGCGGGTGTTCCAGCGGTGTCCGAGGGTGAGGATGCACCACCATCTCAGGCACTGCGACGCCAGGACGAGTGCCAGCATCGGCCGGCCGAGAGCCGGCACGTACCGGCGGCCGACGCCGAACGTCTCGATCAGGCATCCGGCCAGCAGCCCCGCGTGCAGTGACGCCATCACCGGATAGTGTCCGCGGCCGCTCTCCCGGCCCCCGCGCTCCATGCTCCACGCCAGGTTCCGCCGGGACACCACCAGCTCGGCGAGCCGCTCCGTGGCGACCGCGGCGACGAGCAGGAGATAGAACATGGCGTCCGCGCTACCACTCGAGGAGGACGAGTTCGGAGCAGAACCCCGGCCCCATGGCCATCATGAGCCCCGGAGTGCCCGGTTCCGGGGGGCGCTGTTCGAGCGTGTCCCGCAGCACGTGCAGGACCGACGACGAGGACAGGTTCCCCACCGCGGCCAGCGACCGGCGGGTCATCTCCAACGCCTGCGACGACAGACCGAGCACGGACTCGACCGCGCGGATCACCCTCGGCCCTCCCGGATGGCAGACCCAGGCGGTGATGTCGTCCGTCCGCAATCCGTGTTCGGCCAGGAACGAGCGGACGTCCGCACCGAGGTACTTTTCGATCACGGCGGGCACCTGGGCATCGAGGACGATCTTCAGGCCGCTCGACCCCACATCCCACCCCATGGTCCGCTCGGTGTCCGGGTACAGGTGGCTGCGCGACGCGATCACCCGGGGCCCGCGCGCCCGGGTCCGTTCGGCGCGCCGGGCACCGACGGCCGCCACCGCTGCCGCACCGTCGCCGAACAGCCCGGTCGCCACGAGATTGGCGATGGAGTGATCGTTGCGCTGCACCGTCAGCGAACACAGTTCCACGGACAGCAGGACGGCCACGTCGTCGGGGTGCCCGAGCAGATAGTCGTACAGACGCGCTGTTCCCGCCGCACCGGCAACGCACCCGAGCCCGAAGATCGGCACCCGTTTGACGTCGGGTCGCAGCCCGACCCGATACGCGATCCGGGCCTCCATCGACGGGGCGGCGACACCGGTGACCGTGGTGGACATGATCAAGTCCACCTCGTCGGGTCGAATCCCGGACTGGGCGAGCGCGCCGGTCACGGCGGCCGCACCCAACTCGATCGCACCTTCGATGAACGTGTTGTTGCAATCGTCGAAGTCGTGCAGCTCCGGATAGCGCTCGAGCGGGCGCACCAGGTGCCGCGTCCGGACCTCGGCATTGGCGTGCAGCCGCTGCAGCAACCTGATGTCGCCGTCCTCGCCGAGGCAGTAGTCGGCGAACATCTTGGTGAGCTCGGCCTGAGCGTAACGGTGCGGTGGTACGACGCCGCACACCCCCGCCAGCGTCGTCCCCTCGACGAGGGGTTTCGGTGTGGAGCGCTGCCCCGGAGCGGCCCGGGGGTCTGCCTGCAGGTTGACGATGCTCATGAGTGACTCCTCGCATCGCGCGGCTTGTGGCGCCGCGCCACTTACCCAGCTCGACACTTGTCCGGGATCGGGAGCCTCGATAGCCACCCTAGGGGTGAGAAGTGTGACCCTGGGGTGAGAGCCGGGAGCGCGGGGACGTCCGGTTCGGAACCCGGAACGGCGTCCCGCCGCCGGGGCCACGTCTTCGGAGCGTGCGGCCGCTATGGGACGTGGGCGCCGGACCGAACGATCATCTCTCGGTTGGGGATGCCGGTGCAACTGCTCGGATGTGCAGTCCCGTGTCGGCGAGCGGAGGTGGGCCGGTGGCGGTGCGGGCGAAGCGGCGTGACCTGTCTGCGCTGCGGCCTCATGCGACGTCTGCCGGTCAATTGCCTTCCATCGTGCGAATGGGACTGCGCGGCGCCGAAATATCCGGCAACCCGGGCGGGGTGAGATTCACGATGACTCCCTCGAACCAGCGCCCGTTGCCGATGATGTTCGTGTACATGCGGATGAAGGGGTAGTACAGCTCCAGCGCCCGGTTCAGGTCGTCGTTGCGGGCGTCGAGGATCTGCACGACGCCGCGGAGTTGTTCGAGTGCCGGTCCGATGGTGGCTTCGTTGTCGCGCACGAGTCCGGTCAGTTGCCGGGACAGGCGCTGGGTTCCGGTGAGCAGCTGGGAGATCGCCTGCTGCCGGCTGTTCAGTTCCCCGATGAGCAGTCCGGCGTCGGTGATCAGTTGAGTGAATTCGGCATTGCGGTCGGCCAGCACCCCTGTGGTGTGCTCGGTCGCGTCGAGCAGTCTGCGCAATTCTCGGTCGCGGCTCGCGATGGTCTGTGAGAGTCGGGTGACGCCGTCGAGGGAGGCGCGGATGTCGTCGGAGGTGTTGTCGAATGCCTGGGACAACACCGTCAGGCTCTGGGCGAGTTGGGTGGAGTCGATCTCCCCGATGGTCTGTGCCGCCGCCGAGAAGGCCTCGAGCACGTCGTAGGGAGACGTGGTGCGGTCGCGTGGGATCACCTCCCGCGGATTCAGGACCTCGGAGCCACGGGGGTCGAGGGCCAGGTACTTCTGCCCCAGGATCGTCTTGATCTGTATGGAGGCGGAGGTGTTGTCACCGATCCACGCGTCCTTGGCTCCGAACGTCACCTCGACGTGGTCGCCTTCGAGTTCGACCGACATGACCTTGCCGACCTTGACACCGGCGATCCGGACTTCGTTGCCAGGTCTCAGGCCCGCTGCTTCGGTGAACTCGGCACGGTAGAGGGCGCCGGCTCCCAGGAGCGGTAGCGAATCGAAGGAGAAGACCGCCAGCGTCGCCAACAGCATCACGAGGATGGCGAGGGCCCCCACCGCGGCCGGGCTGCGAGGTTCGGCCATGGCGTCTGCAACTCCTCCTCGTCGACCGCGATCCGCGTCTCCCCCTGCTGCACATCCACCTGGGCGGCTCCTTCGTTGCGACCCCGGGCCCGCACGGGATCGCAGACCGCTGCCCAGTCAGTGTGATCACTGTCACTGCGGGTGACAAGTTGCGCGCCCGGACAACGGACAAATGCCGCAGGGGCCGGTGGAACAGGGCCGCGTCGCCGACGCCCGGTCGGAGCCGGGCTCGACGACGACCCGCGGACCCGTTGCACAGCACGCGGGGCGGTGACCGGTTCCGGTCACCGCCCCGCGTGCCTGCGCGTCGGTGGCAGCGTCAGCGCACCATCAGGTCCAGTTCGTCGTCGGCGACGTCGACTCGGACCTGCCCACCCTCGACGAGCACGTCGTCGAGCAGCAGGTCGGCGATGCGGTCGTCCACGGCGCGCTGGATGGACCGGCGCAACGGCCGCGCCCCGAACTCCGGCTGGTGGCCGTGCTCGGCAATCCAGTCGACGGCGGCCTCGGTGAACTCGATCTCGATTCCCTTGGCGTGCAGTCGCTTGCGGCTGTCGTCCAACAGCAGGTCGGTGATCCGGTGCAGCTGCTCGGTGTCGAGCCTGCGGAAGATCACGATCTCGTCGATGCGATTGAGGAACTCCGGCCGCATCGACTCGCGCAGACGACCCATCACCCGGTCCCGCAGCGGCTTCTCGGCCGCCTCGGCGTCCCCGGTGCTGAAGCCCAGCGCCCCGCCGCGGCTCGAGATGATGTCCGAGCCGAGGTTGCTGGTCATGATCACCACGGTGTTGGTGAAGTCGACCGTGCGGCCCTGGCCGTCGGTGAGCCGGCCGTCGTCGAGCACCTGCAGCAGGGTGTTGAACACGTCCGGGTGCGCCTTCTCGATCTCGTCGAGCAGCACGACCGAGTACGGGTTGCGCCGCACCTGCTCGGTGAGCTGACCCGCCTCGCCGTAGCCGACGTAGCCCGGGGGCGCCCCCACGAGGCGGCTGACGGTGTGCCGCTCGCCGAACTCGCTCATGTCCACCCGCAGCATCTTGCGTTCGTCGCCGAACAGCACCTCCGCCAGCGCCTTCGCCAGCTCGGTCTTGCCGACGCCGGTGGGACCCAGGAACAGGAAGCTGCCGACCGGCCGATGCGGATCGCTCATGCCGGCGCGGCTGCGCCGCACGGCCCGGGCCACGGCCCGGACGGCCTCGTCCTGCCCGACGACGCGCCGGTGCAGTTCGTCCTCGAGGCCGCGCAGCCGCTCCTTCTCCGCCTGGGTCATCCGCGTCGCCGGGATGCCGGTGGCGCGGGAGACGACCTCGGCGATCAGTTCCGCGGTCACCTCGGGCACCTCGGCACCGGCGGGGGCGCCGGCATCGAGACGGGCCTGCACCTCGGTGATCTGGTCGCGCAGTCGCGAGGCCTGCTCGTAGCGTTCCGCCGCGACGGCCCGGTCCTTGTCGGCCTCGAGCCGGGCCAGCTGCTCGCGCAACGCCTTCTCGTCGACGCGCGGTGAGCGCAGCCGCAGCCGGGCACCGGCCTGGTCGATCAGGTCGATCGCCTTGTCGGGCAGGTGCCGGTCCGGCAGGTACCGCACCGACAGGTCCACGGCGGCGTCGAGCGCGTCGTCGGTGTACCGCACACCGTGGTGTTCGGCGTAGCGGTCCCGCAGGCCGCGCAGGATCGCGACCGCGTCGTCGTGGCCGGGTTCGCCGACGGTGACCGGCTGGAAGCGGCGCTCGAGCGCCGGATCCTTCTCGATGTGCTTGCGGTACTCGTCGAGCGTGGTGGCGCCGACGATGTGCAGTTCCCCGCGGGCGAGCTTGGGCTTGAGAATGTTGCCGGCATCCATCGCGCCTTCGTTGCCGCCGCCCGCGCCGACGACGGTGTGGATCTCGTCGACGAAGACGATCAGCTCGTCCGAGTGCGCGGCGATCTCGTCGAGCACCTTGGTCAGCCGCTCCTCGAAGTCGCCGCGGTACCGGGTGCCGGCGACCATACCGGTCAGGTCGAGCTGCACGATCCGCTTGCCGCGCAGGCTGTCCGGGACGTCGCCGTCGACGACGCGCTGGGCCAGACCCTCGACGATCGCGGTCTTGCCGACACCGGCCTCACCGACCAGAACCGGGTTGTTCTTGGTGCGGCGGGAGAGGATCTCGACGGTCTGCTCGATCTCGTCGGCACGGCCGATGACGGGGTCGATGCCGCCGCCGCGGGCACGCTCGGTCAGGTCTACGCCGTACTTGTCCAGGGTGGGGGTGGCGGACTGCTCCTGCGCCGCCTCGGCGGGCGCGGCGGGCTGCAGGGCGGCCTGGAGCGACTGAGCGGTGATCCCGGCCGAGACGAGCAGCCCTCCGACCCCGTGTTCCTGGTCGGCGGCGAGGGCCACGAACAGGTGCTGGGGTTCGATGTAGGTCGCGCCGAGGGCGCGCGTGAGCTGGTGCGCCTCGAGCAGCACCGTCTTGATCGCGCCGGTGAGGGCGGGAGCGGTGACCGCGGTGCGGGTCTGTTCCTGCGGGAGCCGTTGCTCCACCGCGGCCAGGACCTCGGCGGGATCGGCCCCGGCGCGGGTCATGACCGACCGGACCGGGTCCTGTTCCGCCATCACGTGCAGGACGTGGAGCGCGTCGAGGTCCGTGTCGCCGCGTTCGGCGGCGAATCGGGCCGCAGCGGCCATGAGTTCCTGGGTGCCACGGCTCAGGTAGCGGGTGATGTCGATACGCCCAGGGCCACCAGGCCCGAAGAATGCCGGCATTCCGAAGCCTCTCTCTCGGACTTGAGTCTTTCTCACTCAACTAACGTGTCGGGTCCCCTGTCAATTCCACAGATGGTGTGATGTGCGCCATATCCTTGAGGCCCGAATTTCAGTTGTGCACAACATAGCGGTGCGCTACTTTATTTCTCGTGTCCGACGATCTCGCGCTCGACCGGCAGGTCTGCTTCGCGCTCTACTCCGCCTCCCGGGCCACCACCGCCGCCTACCGCGGCATGCTCGACCGGCTCGGCGTCACCTACCCGCAGTACCTCGTACTCCTGGCCCTGTGGGAACAGGAAAGCCGCGGGGACCACAGCGGCCGCGGCGTCCGCGACCTGTGCGACGCCCTCGACCTCGACACCGGCACCCTCTCCCCGCTCCTCAAGCGGCTCGAGAGCGCCGGACTGCTCGAACGCCGGCGGCAGAGCAGCGACGAGCGCCGCGTGCAGATCCACCTCACCGAGGCCGGGCGCGAGCTGCGCGCCCGCGCCGAGGACATCCCCGCGCGCATGGCCCGCGCGAGCGGCCTCGCGGCCGACGAGCTGGCCGCCCTTCGCGACACGCTCCACCGCATGACCGAGGCGCTGCACCGCCCCGAAACACCCGATCCCCATCCCGCCACCCCACAGGAGAAGCCATGAACGTGCTCTACACCGCCGAAGCACTCGCCACCGGAGAGGGTCGCAACGGCCGCGCCCGGACCTCCGACGGCAAGCTCGACCTGGGCCTCGCCATCCCCACCGAAATGGGCGGCACCGGCGAGGGCACCAATCCCGAGCAGCTCTTCGCCGCGGGATACGCCGCCTGCTTCCACTCGGCGCTGCAGCTCGTCGCCCGGCAGGACAAGGCCGACGTCGCCGACTCGGCGGTCGGAGCACGCGTCGGCATCGGCCGCACCGACGGCGGCGGCTTCGGCCTGAAGGTCACGCTCGAGGTGTCGCTGCCCCACGTGCCGCGCGCACAAGCCCTCGAACTGACCGAGAAGGCCCACCAGGTGTGCCCGTACTCGAACGCCACCCGCGGCAACATCGAGGTCGACCTCGAGGTCACCGAGGACTGACCCGCGCGGCTCGCCGCGGTCACTCTCGCGCGGCTCGCCGCGGTCACTCTCGCGCGGCTCGCCGCGGTCACTCTCGCGCGGCTCGCCGCGGTCCGTCCCCAGGCACGCGTAGCGTGGATTGCGTGTGCAGGCAGGACGGGCCGCGGCTCGCGCAGTTCACCGCGGGACTCGGCTTCACGCTCGACGACTTCCAGGTCCGCGCCTGTCGCGCTCTCGACGAGGGCCGGGACGTGCTCGTCTGTGCCCCCACCGGCGCCGGCAAGACGATCGTCGGCGAGTTCGCGGTGCACCTGGCGCTCGCCGCCGGCGGCAAGTGCTTCTACACGACGCCCATCAAGGCCCTGAGCAACCAGAAGCACGCCGACCTCGCCGCGCAACTCGGGGACGAGCGGGTCGGCCTGCTCACCGGAGACGTCTCGGTCGACCCGCACGCACCCGTGGTCGTCATGACGACCGAGGTGCTGCGCAGCATGCTGCACGGCCGCTCGCCCCTGCTCGACGGGCTCACCCACGTCGTGATGGACGAGGTCCACTACCTCGCCGACCGCGAGCGCGGCGCGGTGTGGGAGGAGGCCATCCTCTATCTACCCGGCACCGTGCGCCTGGTGAGCCTGTCCGCGACGGTCAGCAACGCCGAGGAGTTCGGTGCCTGGCTGGGCCGGGTCCGCGGCGCGACCACCGTCGTCGTCGAGGAGACCCGGCCGGTTCCGCTGCACCAGCACGTGCTCGCCGGGGGCCGGCTGTTCGACCTGTTCTCCCCCACCACCGGTGCGATCGACGAGAACCTCGTGCGGTACGTCGCGCATCGCCAGCTCGTCGACGCCGCCCCCGCCGTCCCGTCGCGTCGCCGGCGCCGCCGCACGGCCACGCCCGGCCCGGCCGGCGTCGACCGGCCCGAGCTCGTCGCGCGGCTCGAGGCCGAGTCGCTGCTGCCGGCGATCTGGTTCCGCTTCAGCCGCAGCGGCTGCGACGAGGCCGTCGCCGAATGCCTGCGCTCGTCGCTGCGGCTCACCGAGGCCGCCGACGTCACCCGCATCCGCCGCATCGTCGACCGGCACACCGCCGGCCTCTCCCCCGCCGACCTCGACGCGCTCGGATTCGCCGACTGGCTCGACGGACTCGAACGCGGCTTCGCCGCCCATCACGCGGGCATGGTGCCGGTATTCCGGCACGCCGTGGAGGAGCTGTTCGGCCTCGGCCTCGTCCGGATCGTCTTCGCCACGGAGACCCTCGCCGTGGGCGTCAACATGCCCGCACGGACAGTCGTGCTCGAACGCCTCGTCAAGCACACCACCGCCGGGCCGGTCCGCCTCACCGCCGGCGAGTACACCCAGTTGACGGGACGGGCCGGCCGTCGCGGCATCGATCGGGAGGGCCACGCGGTCGTGCTGTGGAGCCCGGAGGTGCAGCCGGCCACCGTCGCGGGGCTCGCCTCCACCCGCACCTACCCGCTGAACAGCTCCCTGCGGGTGGGCTACAACACCGCTGTCAACCTCGTCGACCGGCTCGGCGTCGCCGGAGCCCGGGACCTGCTCGGCCGGTCCTTCGCCCAGTTCCAGGCGGAGCATTCGGTGGCCGCGCTGGCCACCGCGGCGACGACGAACGCGGCGACGCTCCACCGGCTCGACGACGAACTCGGGGACGCCGAGGGTTTCGCCGAGTACCAGCAGTTGCGCGAGCGGCTGGCCGCGGCGCGCACCAGCGGCACCGCCGACGCGGTGACCGCTCTCGCGCGGGCCGTGCGTTCGCACCCCGGGCACCGGCACGCCGATCGGGAACGCCTGATCACCGTCGCCGAGCGCCGTCGCGCGCTGGCCGCCGACACCGAGGTGCTGCGCGGGCAGGTCGCCGCCGCCACCGGCCGGCTCGTGGAGACGTTCGACCGTGTCCTCGGGCTGCTCGACGAACGCGGGTACATCCTGTCCGACCCGTACACCGGCGAGGCGGTGGCCACCGACCACGGCCGGATGCTGGGCCGGATTTATTGCGGCAGCGACCTTCTCGTTGCCGAGTGCCTGAGAACCGGCGTGTGGGCGGGCCTCGATCCGGCCGAGCTGGCCGCCGTCGTGTCGAGTGTGCTCGGCGAATCGCGACGGCCGGCGCCCGGCGGCGGAGCCCCCACGGCCGGTGTCGACGCCGCGTACCGCGCGACGGTCCGGCTGTGGCGGGAACTGTCCGACGCGGAGCGCCGGCACGGCCTGCCCGCGGGCCCCGAACCGGATCCGGTGGCGATGCGCGCGATCCACCGGTGGGCCCGTGGCGACGGCGTGTCCGCGGCCCTGCGCGAGGCGGCGGAGTCGGATCTGTCGGCGGGCGATCTCGTCCGGCGCTACCTGCGCACCCTCGACCTGCTCGGGCAGATCGGCAGGGGCGAGTGCCCGGTGGAGCCGGCCGGCTTCACCGCGGCCGGGTACCCACAGCGCTCTCCAGTTCGGTGAGCGCGCCCTCGAGGAGCTCGACCAGCCGGTCGAGGGCGGGCACCGCGTGGCGGTCGCCGACCACCCCGAGATCGAGCCGGCCGTCGTTCCCGGTGAGGGTGATGCTCAGTGCCTGCCCGTTCAGCACGGCCGGCACGGGGTAGATGCCGGTCAGCCGCGCACCGTTCCAGTACCGGGTGCGGGAAGGTCCCGGCAGGTAGGAGATCAGCACGTTGAACGGCGGCGGGATCTCGTCGACGAACCGCCGCACCGGCTCGAGCGCGAGCGGGCTCAGCGACAACGCGCTGAGCATCAGGAACTGGGTTCCGCTCAGCGCGGTGACCACCCGGTCGGTGTGGACGAGCGAGTCGGCGATCCGGGCGAGCCGCACCGCGGGATCGGGTTCGTCGGTGGCCAGGCCGATCACCATCGCTCCGACGCCGGGTTCGCGGCCGCCGGGACCGACCGCGGCGCCACCGAGGTTCATCGGCACCGGGAGCATCGCGGTCAGCGGTGCCTCCGGGAGCGCGTACCGCTCGGACAGATACGCGCGCAGGCCGCCGGCGCACATCGTCAGCACGACCGCGTCGATCGTGGTGTCCGCCGACGTCGCAACCGAGTGGAGCCGCTCGATCGGCCAGGAGCGCGCCGCGAGGGTCCGGCCCCGCCCCACTGCGACGTTGAACATCGTGGGCGGCGTCTGCCACGGCAGCGCCACCTGGTGCCGGCGCACGCCCTCCGTGACCAGCCTGCCGATCTCCGGGGTCATCGCGAACACCTCCGCGCCGACCCGGAGCCCGGCGCGCAGCCACGAGGTGGGAAGGGGCGACAGCCGAGCCCGGGGGGCCACCACCTCCGGGCTCCACGGCGCGGGGCAGTCGCGGGCGCCGGGGTCGGTGGACATGCTCCGGTGCAGCAGGCGCAGGCCGGCCGGGCCGTCGGCGAGGGACAGGTGGATCTTCGCGTACATCGCGGTGCGCCCGTCCTCGAGTCCCTCGATGACGTACACCTCCCACATCGGGTGGAGCGGGTCGAGCGGGGAGCCGTGGATCCGGGAGACGAGGGCCAGCAGGTCGGCCATCGAACCGGATCCGGGCACGGCGGTGTGACGTACGTGAAACCGCAGGTCGACGTCCTCGGGACGCGACCACCACGGGTAGCCGGCCCCGCGCAGCGTCCGCACCGGACGCCGGCGCAGCGCATCCGCCACCTCGTCGTGGGCGAGCAGGGTCTCGTACATGCGACGGGCATGGTCGTCCCCGGCATCCGGCGGGGGCTCGAACAACGCGAGAGCCCCGAGGTGCAGTGGACGCGACGAGGTTTCGAGCAGCACGAACAGCGCCTCGGGAAGGCTCATCACCTGCATTCCCCCATCGTGGCGCCGAAACAGCCCGCGCGTGCGGTAACCCGGCCATCTCCGCAGGGACGTGCCCGCGACGCGCGGAAATGGTGTGACGTCTCCGCGCCGCGGGGACTACCCCTCGTCCAGTCCCGGACGACGCGGAGACGTAGGGGGCCGGGACTCCCCGCTCGCATGCCAGGCGGAGTGACCTCCCTGCCGGGATCGCGGCCCGAAGCGACGATAGCAACAAACCGGTCGCACGGTATGTCTTTGGAGCTGGTCCCGCCCGTATTTCTCCGCGCGGGCGTGTTTCGACTCGGGAGCGCGTGGCTATAGCCCTTACACGGGCACCGCCCCACGAGAGGTCTCCCGCGCGGCGCGGCGGCTCGCGGACCGTTGGAGCGACAGGAGCGCGGACCATGACCATCCAATCCGCAGGCGGAGGTGGGGGCGGCGGCACGATGGCACGGCCGAACTCGTCCGGCCTCGCCGACGTCATCGACACCATCCTCGACAAGGGACTCGTCATCGACGCATTCGTCCGCGTCTCGCTCGTGGGCATCGAGATCATCACGATCGACGCACGGGTCGTGGTGGCGAGCGTCGACACCTACCTGCGTTTCGCCGAGGCAGTCAACAGGCTCGAGATCTCCACGACCGAGCCGAAGGGCCTGACGGACGTCGTCGGCGGCGTGGCCGGGAACGTCGTCGAGAAGGCCGCCGAGCACAAGACGAAGGGCGCACTGGACTCCGCCGGCGAACGGGTCCGTGGCCTGCTCGCCGGCAACGAGGACGAACGGGAGCCGGCGCCACGCCGATCCCGCAGCAGAGACCGGTGACGTTCACCTCCGCCGATCGGCGGCCCGCACCCGCCGCCGTCACGGCATGGGTCCGAACTCCGGCCACCGCCGTCCGGTTCCCCGGCGGCCCGGAGCGGGTCTAGTCTCCTCCGGGTGAGGACACGCACCGGTGCGTTCGCGCCGTCCCTGCTGCGGCGCATGGCGGCGCGGGCGACGCTCACTCCTGTCCGGGTCGTGGCGCTGAGCTTCGCCGCCGCGATCGCCGTCGGCACGCTCCTGCTCCTCACGCCCGCGGCGAGCCTGCCCGGTACCGCGACCTCCCTCGTCGACGCCCTGTTCACCGCGACCTCGGCGATGTGCCTGACGGGCCTGGTCGTCGTCGACACGCCCACGCACTGGTCCGGCTTCGGCCAGGGCATCATCCTGGCCCTGATCCAGGCCGGCGGGTTCGGGATCATGACCATGGCCTCGCTCGTCGGCCTGCTGCTCGCGAACCGGATCGGCCTCAAGGCCCGATTGAATACCGCGGCCGAGGTGCGTGCGTCGGGGCTCGGCGACGTCCGCTCGGTCGTCGTCGGCGTCGTGCGGATGAGCGTGTTCATCGAGTCGGTCACCGCGGTGGCGCTCGCCCTGCGGTTTGCGCTCGGCTACGAGGAGCCGCCCCTGCGTGCGGTGTGGCTGGGAGTGTTCCATTCCGTCTCGGCGTTCAACAACGCCGGCTTCGCGCTCTACAGCGACAACATCATCGGCTTCGCCGACGATCCGTGGATCTGCGTGCCGCTGATGCTCGCGGTGATCCTGGGCGGCATCGGGTTCCCGGTCCTGTTCGAAGTGACCCGGCACCTGCGCGGCCGCAGCCACCGCTGGAGCCTGCACACCCGCCTGACCGTGACCGTCACCGCGGTGCTGTTGGTGGTGGGACCGGTGCTGGTGCTGGTGCTCGAGTGGACCCGCACCCTGCAGCACTACCACTTCGGCCAGAAGCTGCTCGTCGCCGCGTTCCAGGGCGTGATGCCCCGCACCGCCGGCTTCAACAGCGTCGACTACGCCCAGATGGACCCGGCCACCCTCCTGGTGACGGACGTGCTCATGTTCATCGGCGGCGGCAGCGGCGGCACCGCCGGCGGAATCAAGGTCACCACCTTCGTCCTTCTGCTGTTCGTCATCCTCGCCGAGGCCCGCGGCGAGCGCTCGGTGAGCGTCTTCGACCGGCGCATCGACACCCGGGTCCAGCGTCAGGCGTTGTCGGTGGCCCTGATCGGTGTCGCCCTGGTGATGGTGCCGACCATCGCCCTGTTGGCGGGGACCTCGTTCGACCTCAACGTCCTGTTGTTCGAGGTCACCTCCGCGTTCGCCACCGTCGGCCTGTCCACCGGGATCACGGCCCAGCTGCCCGTCTGGGGGCAGCTGATCCTGGTGCTCCTGATGTATCTGGGCCGCATCGGATCGATCACCCTCGTGAGCGCTCTCGCCGCCCGCGATCGCGGCCGGCGCTACGAACTCCCGGAAGAAAGGCCCTTCATTGGCTAGGAAATCCGCCGCCGACGTGGTGGTCGTGCTCGGGCTCGGGCGGTTCGGCAAGTCGCTCGCGCTCGAGCTGATGAGCCAGGGCACCGAGGTCCTCGGCATCGACTCCAGCGACGCCGTGGTGCAGAAGGTCGCCCACCGCCTGACCCACGCCGTGGTCGCCGACACCACCGACGAGGAATCGCTGCGGCAACTGTCGGTGCACGAGTACGGCCGCGCCGTCGTGGGAATCGGTTCCGATCTCGAGGCCAGCCTGCTCACCGCCTCCGCCCTGATCAACCTGGGCGTGCACAACATCTGGGCCAAGGCGATCAGCAACGCGCACGCGAAGATCCTCACCCAGATCGGGGTGCACCACGTCGTCCGGCCGGAGCACGACATGGGCAAGCGGGTCGCCCACCTGGTGCGCGGCCGGATGATCGACTACATCGAGTTCGACGACGGCTTCGCGATGGTCAAGACGACCCCGCCGGCGTTCGCGATCGGCCGGCGCCTCGGCGACACCGCCGTCCGCTCCGACTTCGGCGTGACCGTCGTGGCGATCAAACGTCCCGGCGAGGACTTCACCTACGCCACCGCCGACACCGTCCTCGCCCCCGGGGACACCATCATCGTCTCCGGGCGGGTCCGGAACACCGAACGATTCAGCGAACTCACCTGACAGCACCGGAACGACGTAGGCTGCAGACGATGTCACCGACAGCGCACCAGGAGCGACCGGACCCCCACCCGGCCGCGGCACCGAACGGCACCGGTCGTGCCCGGTAGCACGCTGAGGACCCGGTTCAGCCGTTCCGACGCCCTGACCGAGCGACCCGACTTCGCGCTGGTGGGCATCCTGCGGGTGCCGCAGCTACAGACCAGCCCGGGCCGGGCGATCGTGCGCCGGATCGGATACGCCCTGATCGCCCTGGCCCTGGTGGTGCTCGTCGTCTACCTCGACCGCGACGGCTACTCCGACGCCCAGGACAACGAACTGTCGTTGCTGGACTGCCTCTACTACGCGACGGTGTCGCTCTCGACCACCGGCTACGGCGACATCACCCCCATCACACCGCAGGCCCGCCTCGTCAACGTCCTGGTCATCACCCCGCTGCGGATCTTCTTCCTCATCATCCTGGTCGGCACCACCCTCTCCGCCCTGACCGAGAGCTCCCGCCAAACCTTCCGCATCCAACGCTGGCGACACCGCGTGCGCAACCACACCGTCGTCGCCGGCTACGGCACCAAGGGCCGCACCGCGGTCGAGGCGATGCTCGGCGACGGCGCCGCGCCCTCGGACATCGTCGTCGTCGACACCGACCCCGTGGTGCTCGACGCCGCCAGCGGCCAGGGCTTGGTCACCGTCCAGGGCTCGGCGACCAAGTCCGACGTGCTGCGCCTGGCCGGGGTGCCGCACTGCGACTCGATCGTCGTCGCCGCCAACCGCGACGACACCGCGGTGCTCGTCACCCTCACCGCCCGTGAACTCGCCCCCGCCGCCAAGATCGTCGTGGCCATCCGCGAATCGGAGAACACCCATCTGCTCCGCCAGTCGGGCGCCGACACGGTGGTGATCTCCTCCGAGACGGCGGGCCGGTTGCTCGGAGCCGCCACCATCACCCCGAACGTCGTGGAAATGATCGAGGACCTGCTCACCCCGGAGGAAGGCTTCGCGATCGCCGAACGCGAGGTCGAACCCGGCGAGGTCGGCGGCTCACCGCGGCACCTCCCCGACATCGTCCTGGGCGTCGAACGCAACGGCCGCCTGCTGCGTGTCGGGTCCCCGGAGGTCGAGGCGGTGGAGGCCGGCGACCGGCTGCTCTACCTCCGGCGCGTCTCGGACTGATCGGAACGTCCCGGACCGGCCGGGGCGTCTCGGACCGACCGTGCGGTTGCCGTCCCGGGTTCCGCTATCCGGCCGGGGCGCACAGCCGCGCCGACAGCTCCCAGAGTCCGCGGGCGACAGCCTCGTCGTGCGAGCGCGAATTGGATTCGACACGCTCGGGGGCGCCCCGCAGCTCGAACAGGCCACCGGGACCGTAGTACCCGCCGGGCTCGACGCCGGGCGCGGTGGCCGCGTACAGCAGCGGCAGCGCTCCGGTCTGCGGGGACTGCCCCACCAGCCGGTTCGCCACGCCCAGGAACACGTCCTGGATCGACTCGGTGTGTGACTGCAGGTTCGTCGAGGAGTATCCCGGGTGCGCGGCCACCGCCACGACCGGGGACTGCTGCTCGGTGAGCCGGCGCTGCAGCTCGTGGGTGAACAGCAGGTTGGCCAGCTTCGACTGCCCGTACGCCAGCCACCGGTCGTAGCGACGGTGCTCCCAGTTCAGGTCGTCGAGATCGATGCGACCGATCCGGTGCATGCCGCTCGACATCGTCACCACGCGGTCGGTGACGCGCTCGCCCAGCAGGGCGGTGAGGGCGAAGTGGCCGAGGTGATTGGTTCCGATCTGCATCTCGAATCCGTCGACGGTGCGGCGCAGCGGTACTGCCATCACGCCGGCGTTGTTGACCAGCACGTCGACCTCGTCGACGCCCCCGGCGAATTCACGCACCGATGCCAGGTCGGCCAGATCGAGGCGCCGCACCCGCGCGTTGGGCCCGATCTCCCGGGCCACGGCCTCGCCCTTGGCCACGTTCCGGCACGCCAGCACCACCCGCGCCCCCGCGGCCCCGAGTGCGCGGGCCGCCACCTCGCCCAGGCCGCTGTTGGCGCCCGTCACCACGAAGGTGCGGCCGTCCTGCTTCGGGATGTCGCGTGTGGTCCAAGCCGTCATGTCGGCCACCCTACGGGGAACGGGACATCCGGGAAAGGAACCCGCTCGGCCACCCGCCCGGCGCCGACACGTCGCCGACACGTTCCCGAAACAGGCCGGCGATAGGGTCGCCTCGCTTCCGTCGCCCGTCGCGCCGGAATTCCGAAGGGAGCAGTAGGAGGGGTCCCGTGCCGCCACGTCGCAGGTCGATACTGCTCGACCGGCTCGAATCCGGGACCCCCGGCCGTCCCCAGCAGGCCATCCTCGACGAACTGCGCCGCGTCATCCTCTCCGGCGCCGTCCCGCCGGGAACCCCCATCCCGGTACCCGAGGTGGCGGAACTGTTCGGCGTCAGCCGCATCCCGATCCGAGAATCGCTGAAAACCCTCATCGGCGAGGGACTCGTCGACCACCGGCGGAACCACGGATACACCGTCGCCCGGCTGACCGCCGCCGAACTCCGCGAGATGTATCTCGTGCGGGAAACCCTCGAGACGGCAGCACTGACGGCGGCGGTGGCGCTGGCCACCGAAGCCGATCACGCCCACGCCGCATGGGTCCACGCACGCCTCGAACGCGCCGTCGCCGACGACGATCCGCACACCTACCACCGCGAGAGCCGCGAGTTCCACCTGGCGCTGGCCGGCCCGTCGCGCATGCACCGGCTGCTGCACATGCTCGAATCGGCTTGGAACATCACCGAACCCGTGCAACCGATGGTGCACGTGTCCGCGGTGCAGCGGACGGTTCTGCATGCCGAGCACGAGCGGATGCTGACCGCGTTCCTGGCCCGGGACACGGCGGGGCTCCTCGCCGCCGCCGACGCCCACAACCATCGGCTCGATTCCGTGATCGCGACGCTGCCCGCCGACGCCGGGTTGCTGACCCCGGAAGATATACCGATCGGGAAACCCACCGGCAACACCTGATCGTTACCGTTCTCCTCATCGGAATTCACCACCGTCGCTGAGATTCCGGGTCCACTGCCTTCCTCGCGGACCTGCGCCGTGCCGAACCGATCGGCGCCCCGCCGGTCGTCGACGTCCAGGAGTACCCATGACCGAATTGATCTCTCCCCGCCGTGATCTGCCGCGCGGCGCCGTGCTCGGCGCCGACGACCTCGTCGAAGCGGCGGGCCACCCCGTCGGCGGCGGGCTGGTCGAGCCGGACTACGACCCGCGGCTCACCAACGAGGACCTCGCCCCGCTGAAGAAGCAGAGCTGGGGCTCGTACAACATCTTCGCGTTCTGGATGTCCGACGTGCACAGCGTCGGCGGCTACGTCACCGCCGGCAGCCTCTTCGCCCTCGGCCTGGCCAGCTGGCAGGTGCTGGTGGCCCTGCTCGCCGGCATCACGATCGTCTACTTCTTCTGCAACCTCGTCGCCAAGCCCAGTCAGGTGACCGGCGTGCCCTATCCGGTGATCTGCCGCAGCGTCTTCGGGGTGCTCGGCGCGAACATACCCGCGATCATCCGCGGCCTGATCGCGGTGGCCTGGTACGGAATCCAGACGTTCCTCGCCTCGGCGGCGCTCGATGTGGTGCTGATCAAGCTGTTCCCGTCGCTGGCCCCGTACGCGGTGGTGGAGGACTACGGCTTCGCCGGACTCTCCGCCCTGGGCTGGGGCAGCTTCCTGACCCTCTGGGTCGTGCAGGCCTGCGTATTCTGGCGCGGCATGGAGTCGATCCGTAGGTTCATCGACTTCTGCGGTCCCGCAGTCTATGTCGTGATGTTCCTGCTGTGCGGCTACCTGATCTCCCAGGCCGGTTGGAGCGCAATCGATCTGAATCTCGGCTCGGTGACCTACACGGGCCTGGATGCGATTCCGGTGATGCTGGGCGCGATTGCGCTGGTGGTGTCCTACTTCTCCGGACCGATGCTGAACTTCGGCGATTTCTCCCGCTACGGAAAGTCCTTCGCCGCGGTGAAGAAAGGCAACCTCCTCGGCCTGCCGGTCAACTTCCTGGTGTTCTCACTACTCGTGGTGATCACCGCGTCGCTGACCCTGCCCGTGTACGGCGAGCTGATCACCGATCCCGTCGAAACGGTCGCCCGCATCGACTCGACCTTCGCGATCGTGCTCGGCGCCCTGACGTTCACCGTCGCCACCATCGGCATCAACATCGTCGCCAACTTCATCTCCCCCGCCTTCGACTTCTCCAACGTCAGCCCCCAGCGGATCAGCTGGCGCGCCGGCGGAATGATCGCCGCCGTCGGCTCGGTGCTGATCACCCCGTGGAACCTGTACAACAACCCCGATGTCATCCACTACACCCTCGAGACGCTCGGCGCATTCATCGGTCCGCTGTTCGGCATCCTGATCGCGGACTACTACCTGGTGCGGAGGCAGAAGGTGATCGTCGACGATCTGTTCACCATGTCCGAGCGCGGCGCGTACTGGTACCGCAAGGGCTACAACCCCGCCGCGGTGATCGCCACCGTCGTCGGCGCCGCCGTCGCGGTGATCCCGGTGCTGGTCAAGTCCGCGCCCGGCATGTACACCGCCGCGCAGTACAGCTGGTTCATCGGGTGCGGCCTCGGCCTGGCCGTCTACTACGTCCTCGCCACCCGCACCGCCCTCGCGGTCCGCGTCGGCGACGGTTCCGCCGAACCGGTGAGCGTGGGCTGATCGGAATGCGCATCAAGGTCGTCAACCCGAACACCACCCGGTCGATGACCGCCACCATCGAGGCGTGTGCCCGGGCCGTCGCCGGCCCGGGCACCGATGTCGAGGCGGTCAGCCCCACGATGGGTCCCGCCTCGATCGAGAGCCACTACGACGAGGCGCTCGCCGTACCGGGTGTGCTCGCCGAGATCGCCGCGGGCGAGGAGGCCGGCGTCGACGGATACGTCATCGCCTGTTTCGGCGACCCGGGGCTCGACGCAGCGCGGGAGATCGCCGCCGGGCCCGTCGTCGGCATCGCGGAGGCCGCCATGCACGCGGCCGCGCTCCTGGGTCGTGGCTTCTCCGTCGTCACGACGCTGGGCCGGACCACCGGCCGGACGTGGGATCTGGCCGAACGGTACGGCCTGCGCCGGTCCTGCCTCGGCGTGCACGCGTGCGAGCTGCCGGTGCTGGACCTCGAGACCGATCCCGACGCCCGCAAGATCGTCACGGAGGCCTGTTTCGAGGCGCTCGACTCGGACGGCTCCGACGCCGTCGTGCTCGGGTGTGCCGGCATGGCCGACCTGTGCGCACACATCTCCGAGGAGCTCGGCGCCCCGGTCGTGGACGGGGTGGCCGCGGCGACGTTGTTCGTCCAGTCCCTGGTCACGCTGGGTCTGCGCACCGGCAAACGGGGCGAGTTCGCCGTCCCGCCGGCGAAGCCGTACGCGGGCCTGCTGGCGCCGTTCGCTAGAGCTCGAACCGCACGCCCGTGAGCTTCTCCGACAGCTCCCACAGTTGCCGGGCGGTGTCCGGATCTCCGGCGCGGCGGCTGTAGGCGGCCACGGTCGGCGGGCCGTACAGCTCGAAGAAGCGGTCCGGCCCGATGTAGCCGCCGGTCACCTCGGGATCGGCGGCGGCCACCACCACGGATTCGGCACCCTGGGCCGGGGTGCGCTCGAGCACTCTCTTCCCGAGGCGGAACAACTGGTCGAACCACGTTCCGGTGTGCGTGCCGACGTCGGTGGCCGCGTAGCCCGGATGCGCGGCCACCGCCCGCAGCGGCGATCCGGCGGCCGCCAGCCGGCGCCCGAGCTCGAGGCTGAACATCAGGTTCGCCAGCTTCGATTCCGCGTAGGCCAGCGAGCGGCTGTAGTGCCGGCGGCGCTCCCAGTTCAGGTCGTCGAGATGGATGCGCCCGAACCGGTGACTCATGCTCGAGACGGTGACCACGCGGTCGGTGAGCCGATCGAGCAGCAGCCCGGTCAGCGCGAAGTGCCCGAGGTGGTTGGTGCCCATCTGCATCTCGAAGCCGTCCACCGTGCGGCTCAGCGGCACACCCATCACGCCGGCGTTGTTGACGAGCACGTCGACGGTCTCGATGCCCGACGCGAACTCCCGCACCGACGCCAGGTCGGCGAGATCGAGCCGGCGCACCTGCGCGTGCGGGCCGATATCCCGCGCGACCGCCTCGCCCCTGGCCACGTTCCGGCACGCGAGCACCACGTCGGCACCGGCGGCACCGAGCGCCCGGGCGGTGGCCGCACCGAGGCCGCTGTTCGCGCCGGTCACCACGAAGGTGCGGCCCCGCAGGGTGCCGGGTGCCGGCGCGGAGAACCGTTCAGGCACCGATGGAGGACTTCATCATGGGCAGCATCGCCCACAGCTGGTCCTGCCAGTAACCCCACGTGTGGGTGCCGGCGGCCGGGAAGTCGAAGTGGGCGGAGTTGATGCCCAGGGTCGCCAACCGCACCTGGAACGCGCGGTTCTGCGCCAGGGCGAGTGCCTCGAGTCCCATCGCGTTACCCGTGTTGAACACCCCGATCGCGGAGTTCGGCCGGTCGTGCTGGCCGGGCAGGCCGCTGCCCGCGGAGATCCACATCGGCAGCCCCCGCATGCTGGGCGCGGCGACGAACGGGTCGTTGCGCAGCCACGCCGAGTTCCACGGCGGGCCCCACATCGAGTCGGCGTTGTAGCCGCCGGAGTCGATCATCGCGAGGCGGATCGCCTCCCGCATACCGGGCGCGGACAGGTTCAGGTAACCGGACATGGAACCGGCGAAGCGGAACTGGTCGCGGTGGTAGGCCGCGAGGATCAGCGCCGCGTTGCCTCCCATCGACAGGCCCACGATCGCGTTGCTGGAACGGTCGATGCCGTACGTACCGGCCAGGAAGTCCGGCAGGTTCTGGGTGAGGAAGGACTCCCACTTGTAGGTGTAGCGCTGGCCGTTGAGGTTGCTCGGCGCGTACCAGTCCGTGTAGAAGCTGGACTGGCCGCCGACCGGCATCACCACGTTGACGCCGTGATCCGACAGCCACGCGGCGTTCGTCTCGTGCTCCCAGCCGCTCACGTCGTTGGTGGCGCGCAGGCCGTCGAGCAGGTACATGGCCTTGTTGCTGCCGTTGTTCGCCAGCCAGATGCGGACCTTGATCTGGCCGACCCCGCCCGGCGCCGGCACCCAGTGCTCCCGCAGGCGGGAGTAGGGGTCCGCCGAGGCGGTGCCCGCGCCGGCGAAGGCCACCGCGAGCGGCAGCACGAGCGCCGCGATCAGGAATCGGACGAGCGCCCGAACCCCCCGGCGTCCGGCCTTGGTTCTGGAAGTATGAGTCACACCAGGCTCCATCAGCACATCTGTAGCAACAACAACTGTGGCCCCGACAGTTACGCAACAACACGGTAGAGGTCCACGTCGGCCTGTACGAGGCTTGCACATAATTGTTATCGAGCAAAGCCGAACCGAAAGGCAGGCGCAATGAGCAGCGACCTCGGCAGGCGGCCGGTCACCGTCGGAATCGACGGCTCCGACGCCGCGAAACAGGCTGCGACCTGGTCCGCAGCCGTCGCCGCGCGGCTCGGCACAAACCTGCAGCTCGTCCATTCGCTGCCGGGCCCCCGGAATTATTTCAGTGACGCCGCGCTGCGCGCGCGGACCGAATACACCCAGCGCCTCGCCGAAATCGGCCGTGAACTGCTCGACGACACCGCGGCGGCGCTGCACCGGCGGCACCCGGATCTCGAGGTGGTCACAACCGTCCATGACGGCCCACCCGACCTGGCGCTGCTCGAACACGGCGACCGCAGCCGGATGCTCGTGCTCGGAGCCACCGGCACGGGTGCGCTCGGTTCGCTGCTCACCGGCTCCACCGCGCTGCGGGTCGCCAACCGGTCCACCTGCCCGGTCGTGGTCTGGCGGGGCGATCCGGTCCCCGAACCGGGCACGGACCGCCGGCCGGTGCTGGTCGGCATCGACGGCAGCGAGGACGCGGGCCCGGTGGTCACCGCCGCGTTCGACATGGCCGCGGCGCTCGGGGTCGGCGTCCTCGCCGCGCACGCGTGGGGTGCCGGGGAGGTGGCGGGCCGCACCTCGGCGCTCGAACTGATCGACTGGGCAGTCGTCGAGGCCGAGGAGACGGCGTTGCTGTCCGAGTGCATCGCCGGGCAGCGCGAGCGGTACCCGGACGTGCCGGTCACCGAGATCGTCGAGCAGATCGGCGCCCGGCACCTGCTGCTGCGGCTGGCGACGCACGCTCAGTTGAGCGTCGTCGGCAGCCACGGCCGGGGACTGCTCGGCGGCCTGCTCCTGGGCTCGACGAGTCAGGCGCTGCTGCACCACGCGCCGTGCCCGACCATGATCTGCCGTCCGGGGGTGTGACGATGCTGCGCGGATCGATCCGGCTCGGCCGGGTCGCGGGGATAGAGATCCGGGCCCACTGGTCGCTGCTCGCGACGCTCGGGCTGCTGTCGTGGCTGCTTGCCGGGGCGATCCTGCCCGCCCGGATCAGCGGTCCGAGCCCCGCACAGTTCTGGATCGCGGGCGTCGCCGCGGCGGTGGGCCTGCTGGTGTCGCTGCTCGCCCACGAACTTGCGCACTCGGTGGTGGCGGGCCGCTACGGAGTCGGGGTGGACGGGATCACGCTGTGGCTGCTCGGCGGCGTCTCCGAGCTGCGCGACGAACCCCCGAACCCGAAAGCCGATCTGCGTATCGCGCTGGCCGGACCGCTCACGAGCGTCGGTATCGGCGTCGTCGCGCTGGCGGCGGCCTCGTTCCTCGGCCCGCCCGTCCCGGAGCTGGTGACCGCGACGATCGGCTGGCTCGGCGCGACCAACCTGGTGCTGGCCGTGTTCAACCTGTTGCCGGGTGCGCCGCTGGACGGCGGACGGGTCGTGCGGGCGGTGCTGTGGCGCCGCACCGGCGACCGCCTCGCGGCCGCGAGCGGCGCCGCGCGCTCCGGCCGCGCGGTGGGGCTGGCGCTGATCCTGCTCGGCGCCGCCGAGACGCTCGCCCTCGGCAGCGCGGGCGGCCTGTGGCTGATGCTCCTCGGCTGGTTCCTGCGGACCGCGGCCAACGCCGAGCTCGCGAACGCGTCGCTACGGCATCAGCTCGGCGACACCCGGGTCGGCGACGTCATGACGCCGTCGCCGGTGGCCGCCCCCGCGCGCTGGAGCGTGGCGCAGCTCCTCGCCGTCGCGGCCCGCGGCTCGCACCACCGGGTCTTCCCCGTCGTCGACGACGGCCACCGGCCCACCGGGGTGGTGTCGCTGTCCGACCTGACGCCCGTCCCGGAGGGCGAGCGCACGGTCGTCGCCGTCGCGGACCGGGCCCGGCCGCTGCCCGCGGCGGCGCGGGTGCCCGCCGACGCGTCGCTCGCCGAGGTCGCGAGCCGGGTGCTGCTGCGGCCGGGGCTCGACCTCGTGGCCGTCGTGTCGGGCGAACGACTGGTCGGCATCGTCACGGCGACGGACCTGGTGCGGGCCTGCGATCGCAGCGCGCTGGGCCTGCCCATCCGCCGCACACCGCCGCCGGACGAGCAGACCCGACCCGGGTATCCCTAGTCGCGCCGGACCACGAGCAGCGGGCACGGCGTCGTGTGCAGCAGCGCCCGGCTCGTCGAGCCGAGCAGCATGCCCTCGAAGCCGCCGCGGCCGCGGCTGCCGACGACGAGCAGCCGGGCGTTCTCCGCCCGCTCGAGCAGGTGGCGCACCGGGCGGTCCCGCACGACGACCCGTTCCACGTCGACGTTCGGATAGTCCTGCGTGCGGCCGGCGAGGGACTCGGCGAGCACGACGCTCTCCTGCTGGTCGACGTCCTCCCAGGTGGCTCCGGGCGTGCCGGCGACGACGTCGACGAGGTCTCGGTCGGACCATGCGTGCACCGCCACCAGCGGCGCCTTGTAGCGGTCTGCGGCCTCGAACGCGACGTCGAGGGCGTGCAGGCTCGCCGGCGAGCCGTCGACACCGACCACGACGGGGCCGTCCGCGCCCCGTCCGCTCTCGTCGGGCCCGGGGATCACCGCGACGGGACAGTGCGCGTGCGCGACCACCGCGGAGGTCACCGATCCGACCAGTCCGCCGGTGAACTCGCCGAGACCGCGCCGGCCGAGGACGAGCATCCGTGCCCGACCGGAATACCCGAGCAGCGCCTGTGCGGCCACCAGGCTCGACTGTTCGGTGCGTACGGACAGCTCGGGGTGCTCGCGTTCCACGGTCTCCGCGGCGGACGCCAGGTTCCGTCGCGCGGTGAATCGCAGTTCGTCGACGAACGGCGACGAGGCGCCGATCCCGCCGGCGTTCGCGCTGGAGACGAGCAGCAGCGGCGCCCCCGTGGAGACGGCCTCGCCGGCCGCCCACCGCAGCGCGGCGCGCGCCGGCGCCGATCCGTCGACCCCGACCACGATCGGCGCATCATTCATCGCCCGCTCCTTGTCCCGTTCCGTCCGGTTCTTCCGCCACCAGTGTCGCCATCCTGCGGTCGCCGCGCGGTCGGTTGGCGGAAACAGTTACCGTGCGGGTGTGCGCCGTGCCCCGCTGCCCGTCCGCGACGGCCTGAATCCGACCCGCCTGCGCCTGCCCGACGGCGGCTCCTGGGCGACGGTGGCGGAGTTTCTGCTGGCGCGCTTCCCCGCCGACGCGGCGCGCGTGCAGGAGAAGGTCGCGGCCGGTGAGGTCGTCGACGGTGCCGGCGCGGCGATCACCGGGAACACCCCGTACGCGGCAGGCCGATTCGTGTACTTGTACCGCGATCCGCCGGTCGAGGAGCGGGTGCCGTTCGAGATCGCTGTCCTGCATCGCGACGAGCATCTGCTGGTGGTGGACAAGCCGCACTTCCTGGCGACGACACCGCGTGGGTCGTGGGTGGCCGAGACGGCGCTGGTGCGGCTGCGCCGGGAACTCGACCTGCCGGAGCTGAGCCCGGCCCATCGGCTCGATCGGCTCACGGCGGGCGTGCTGGTCTTCACCGTCCACGCCGGTGCGCGCCGGGCCTACCAGTCGCTCTTCGATGCCCGCCGGGTCGACAAGGAGTACGAGGCCGTGGCCCGGCACGTGCCCGGGATGCGGTTTCCGCGCGAGGTGCGCAGCCGCATCGTCAAGGAGCGCGGCGTGTTGCAGGCGCGGGAGGTGCGGGGTGAGATCAACGCCCTCAGCCGCGTCGAACTGCTCGAAACGGACGCCGGGCTGGGCCGTTACCGGTTGCTGCCCCGCACCGGCAAGACGCACCAGTTGCGCGTGCACATGAATTCGCTCGGCCTGCCGATCCTCGGGGACAACCTGTATCCCGATGTATATGACGTTGCGCCCCAAGACTATTCACGACCACTGCAGTTGCTGGCCCGCGCGGTGGAGTTCGACGATCCGTATACAGGTCGACGGACCCGCTTCGCCAGCGCCCGAAACCTGGCAGCATGGAGGCACAGCACACCAGGACCCCGTTGATCGCACGGGCTCACGTCTTGGAGGACCCCATGGATAACGGCACCGTCTCGCGCACCTACGACGGCCGCGTCGCCCTGCGCTTCCAGCACGCCTTCGCCCATCCCCCGGACCGCGTATGGCGGGTCATCACCGACCCCGAGTACCTACGCGCCTGGTTCCCGGCCCGCGTAGAACTGGACCTCACCCCCGGTGCCCAGCTCGTCTTCCATGCCACCGAGCAGCAGGCCGAGCGCCTCGGGCTGCCCGCCGACCACACCGCCACGGGGACCGTCATCTCCGTGCATCCCGGGCGCATCCTCGAGTACATGTGGGACGCCGAGGTCCTGCACTGGGAACTGGTGCCGGACGGGTCCGGGGGCTGCTGGCTGACGCTCACGCACACCGTCGAGGACGAGGACTCGGCCTACGCGCACGGCGCCGACTGGCACGCCGGGTTCGAGGTGCTCGAGGCCCAGCTGGAGGGCCGGGACGTGAACTGGTCGCCGTGGGAACGCGCCCGGGAACTCGCCGACAAGTACCGCAACCCGTCCGACTGATCCCACTCGGCCGGTTGCCGGCGGCTATCCGTCCCGTCCGCTCCGGTCGACGAAGACCTCGTCGACCGGACGTCGCGACGTGGTGGGCAGTCCCCGCGCGCTGCGGGCCCCCAACCGGATCACCACCTGGGGAAATCCCGCGACCTCCCCGGTCCGCGCCGTCGCCGTGCGCACGATGCCGCGGCTGGCCTCGATCTCCGTCACGTGGGTGAGCGGGCACGTCGCCAGATGCGCCGCGGTGGCCTCGAGCAGTACCGCGGACATCGCCTCCCCCGCCCGCAGCCAGTCGATCCGCTCGTCGGCCCGGGTGCTGAGCACCGCCAGCGCCGACGCGTCCGCCTTCGGCTGCGCAGTGTCCAGAGTTCCTGCGCCCGTGGGGAACCGCCGTCCCACATCGATGTCCCCGGCGGCCTCGTCGTCGAGCAGCGCGGACGCCGGCACGCCCGTGTCGCCGGGCTCCGCGCGACCGGTCCACCAGGCCAGCTCCTGCCGGTAGGCCTCGTCGCCCTCGCGGATCGCCGCGCTCAGTTCCGACGCCCGCGCGAGGTCCGAGCGGGCCTCGGCGTCGAGGATCGACAGCGACGCCCCCTCCCGGCGGGCGGCGTTCTCCAGATCCACCAGGCTCTCGCGCAGGGTCGTGGGCGCCGCGAACGGCCGCCGGTCGGTGTGCCGGGCGCCGATCGCGAGGGCGAGGGCGGCGTCACGGGCGTCGACCGTGTGGGGCCGGTCGAAGTCGAGAACGGCCAGCAGGTCCGGTCGCGACGGATCCGGAAGCCGGGTCACGGTGGGGATCCACGACGCGGCGGACAGCGCGACGCGGGCGTGGTGCAGCGCCGCTCCGCAGCCGAGAACCAGCTGCCGGCCGCTCGGATCGGTGTGGCCGAGCATGCGCTCGGCGACGGCATACAGTTCGAGCCGTTCGCCCGTCCACTCCCAACGCCACGGCTGGCTGTTGTGCAGGGACGGCGCCCGGCACGCCGACTCGACCGCATCCCGGATCGCCGCGGTGTCCGGCCGGATCTCAGTAACCATCGTTGTCTCTCCCCCAGCCGCTCGACTCGACCGCATGCCGCTCCACGGACTCGACGATCTGCGCGGCCCAGGTCCCGATCGCGTCCCAGTCCCGGAAGTCTCCGGTGCGTCCTCCGGTCATGCGGGCAACCACGCGTTCGCCGGCGCCGAGCACCTCCGGATCCAGTTTCCCCGCGAACATCCGGTGCTCGCGCGCGCCCGTGCGCTCCGTCGCCAGGGAGGCGTCGTACGGCCTGTTCACGGGGCGGTCCTGGTCGCCGATCGGGCCCGAGGAGAACAGGAACACGGCGCGCTCCCGCAGCGCGCCGGCGTGCCGATCGACGAAGGTCTTGGCGGGATGCAACCAGTGCCCGAGGTAGACGGCGCTGCCGAGGACCACCGCGTCGTAGCCGTCCACGGCGTCGACCTGCTCGGGCGCGACGACGTCGACGTGCGCTCCCTTGTCGCGCAGGGCGGCCGCGATCTCCGTGGTGGAGCCGTGCCTGCTCGCCGCCGTCACCAGAATCCTCATCTGTGTCCTCCCCGGCCCAGGTTATTCGATGATCGCCCGACGGGCACGCGGTCGGACAGAGTCGAAGGGCCCCGCTCCCGGGCCGGCCGCAGCCGGGCCGATGCGGCGATCACGTGCGACGGGCACAGGTCGGTGCCGGGGTGGCAGAGTGGTCTGACGAACGCCGCCGACGAGCGCGACGAGGACACGCAGGGCAACCGCCGGAACAGGAGTCGGATCGCATGACCACGCCGCCCAGGATCGACGCGGTTCAGGAATCGGAACGCAAGTACGCGGTCGGGCACGCGCAGCAGCTGCCGGACCTGTCGGGCCTGCCCGGCGTCGCCGCACACCCCGAACCCGACCTCCAGCAGCTGTCGGCGCGGTACTACGACACCGACGATCTGCGACTGCTGCGCGCCGGGATCACCCTGCGCCGCCGCGAGGGGGGTCACGACGCCGGCTGGCACGTGAAGCTCCCGGCCGGCACGGACACCCGGACCGAGGTGCGCTTCCCCCTCGGCGACGACACCGCCCGGCCACCGGCCGAACTGCTCGCCCTCCTGCACGGGGTGCGCCGTGCGCGTCCCGTCGCGCTCGCGGCGGTGCTGAACACGCAGCGGTGGCGCCACCGCCTGATCGACGACGAGGGGCGGGCCCTCGCCGAGATCGTCGTCGACGACGTCGTCGCGACCCGAGGGGAGGGCAGCGAGCCGCAGCGGTGGCGCGAGATCGAGGTCGAGCTCGCCTCGGCCGGAACCGATCTGCTCGATGCCGTCGAGGATCGGCTGACCGCCGCCGGAATCGAGCGCGCCCCGAATCCCTCCAAGCTGCATCGGGCGCTCGCCGATCTGCTGCCCACCGAGGAGCCGGTGCCCGGCCCGGCCGGGCACCTGCGCGACTACCTGCGCGGCGAGTTGCGCACCCTCGAGCTCGCCGAGATCGGCGTGCGCCGGGACGCCCCGGACGCCGTCCACAGCATGCGCAAGGCCCTGCGCCGGATCCGCAGTGCCCTGCAGACGTATGCGGGAACCTTCGCGATCGACGACAGCCTGGTCGACGAACTACGTTGGACGGGAAGGAAACTCAGCCCCTCGCGCGACCTCGAGGTGCAGTGGGAGCGCATCGTGGACCGCGTCGCGGAGGTGCCCGTGGAAGCGCAGCGCGAGGCCATCCGCGCCCGCATCGACGAGTACTTCTCCGCCCGGTCGGACGCGGCCCGGCTCGAGGCCGTCGGCACCCTCGACTCGGACCGCTACGCGGCCCTGCTGGGTTCGCTCGACGCACTGATCGACGGGCTGGCGAGGGGGGCAGTCGGATCCGGTCCCGGCGAGCAGCGACGACAGGTTCGCCCGAAGGACCTCGACCGCGCCCTCGCCCGCCTCGCGAAGAAGGTCTCGCGCCGGGTCCGCAACGCCGGGGAGGCAGCCACGCACGCCGAGCGGGACGAACTCGTCCATCGGGCCCGCAAGGGCGCCAAGCGGATGCGCTACGCCATCGAGGTGCTGCGGCCGCTGCATCGCAAGCGCGCCCAGCGCGCCCTCGATCACTTCGACGACTTCCAGGATCTGCTCGGCGAATTCCAGGACTCGGTGGTCGCCCGCGAGCACCTGCTCGACATGGTCTCCGAGCAGGACCACACCGCCGAGTCGAGCTTCGGCCTCGGGATCGCCTACCAGCGCGAACTCGAGATCGGTGAAGCGCAGGTCGCGCAGCTCGAACGCGCGTGGAAGCGGGCGCGGCGGGCGGCGAAACCGCTGTGGAAGTGAACCACTGCCGACCGGGTCCTTGTCCCCTGGCCGACCACCGCCGAGAAAGGGCATGCTGAGCCCGGACGACGGAAGGAGGCGCGCATGAGCACCCCTGGAGAGATGCGAGCATGGCGTGTCGACATCCCACGCCCCGCGGCGGAGCATCCGCTGCGGCCGGTCCGGGAACCGATTCCCGAACCGGCGCCCGGGGAACTGCTGGTGCGTGTCCTCGCGTGCGGGGTGTGCCGTACCGACCTGCACGTGAGCGAGGGCGACCTGCCGGTGCACCGGCCGCACGTCATCCCCGGCCACGAGGTCGTCGGCGAGGTGGTCGGTGGCGACCTCGGCGAGCACCGGGTAGGCGACCGGGTGGGCATCCCGTGGCTGCGCAGCACGTGCGGCCGGTGCCGGTACTGCCTGCGCGGGGACGAGAACCTGTGCCCGAACTCCACCTACACGGGCTGGGACGCGGACGGCGGTTACGCCGAATATGCCACCGTCCCTTCCGCTTTCGCACTGACGCTGCCGTCCGGGTACGCCGACGCGGAACTCGCCCCCCTGCTGTGCGCCGGCATCATCGGCTATCGGGCGCTGCTGCGCGCCGAGGTTCCGGACGGCGGCGTGCTCGGCCTGTACGGCTTCGGCGGCAGCGCCCACCTCGCCGCGCAGGTCGCCCTCGCCCGGGGCGCCCGCGTGCACGTCATGACCCGCGGCAAGACCGCCCGGCGGCTCGCCCTCGAACTCGGCGCGGCCTCCGCGCAGGGCGCATACGACGAGCCGCCCGAGCCGCTGAACTCGGCGATCCTGTTCGCCCCCGCCGGGGAACTGGTGCCCACCGCTCTCGCCGCACTGGACGCCGGCGGCACGCTCGCCGTCGCCGGCATCCACCTCAGCGACGTGCCCCCGCTGAACTACCAGCAGCACCTGTTCCGCGAACGCCAGGTGCGCAGCGTCACGGCCAACACCCGCTCCGACGCACACGAGTTCCTCGGCTTCGCGAACGAACACCGCCTGCGCGTCACCACCACCGCGTACGGGCTCGACCGTGCCGACCGCGCGCTCGAGGACCTGTCCGCGGGGCGTTTCGGCGGCGCGGCGGTCCTGGTTCCGTGAAACACTCGACATGCGCCCCCGAGCGCGGAGAATGCACCGAGAAGGAGTTCGAATGAGCACACTTGCCAACCGGAATGCCGTCGTAGCGGGCGTGGACGGTTCCGCCGTCGCCACGAGTGCGGCCCGGTGGGCGGCCGCCCTCGCCGCTCGTCTCGGCGCGCCCCTGCACCTGGTGCACTCGCTGCCCAGCGAGGGCATCTTCTACAGCGAGGCCGCGGTGCTCATCCAGGCGCAGATGGTCGACCAGCTCCGGGAGGACGGCGAAGCGATCCTGTCGAACGTCACCGACGTGGTCCGCTCCGACCATCCGGATCTCGAGGTGCAGAGCTTCATCGGTCCGGGCCCCGCCGCCAACTCGCTGCTCGAGGCCGCCGAGGACGCCCGCCTCGTGGTGATGGGCGCCACCGGCGCCAACGCCGTGGAGAACTTCCTGCTCGGCTCGACCGTGCTGCGCGTGGCCAACCACGCCCCGTGCCCGGTGGTGGTGTGGCGCGGCGACACAGCACGACCGCTGCCGGACACCCGGCCCATCGTCGTCGGCGTCGACGGCAGCGAGCTGTCGACGGCCGCGGTCGGGCACGCCTTCGAGTACGCCTCGCTGTTCGGTGTGCCGCTGGTCGCGGTGCACTCCTGGATCGGGGACGCCGCCCTCGGCGTCGGCACGGTCGCGACGCTGGTGGACTGGGAGGCGGTGGGTGAGTCCGAATCCGCGGTCCTGTCCGAGACTCTCGCCGGCTGGCACGAGAAGTTCCCCGACGTGGAGGTCCGCCGCGTCGTGGACCGGGGCCCCATCGCGAAGGTGATCCTGCGCCAGCTCGAGGACGCACAGCTCGTCGTGGTGGGCAGCCACGGCCGCAGCCAGTTCACCGGGGCACTGCTCGGGTCGGTGAGCCAGAACCTGCTGCACAACGCGCCCTGCCCGATCATGATCAGCCGCAAGAAATGACCACCGGCCGGTGCCGCCCGTCGCCGGGCGGCACCGGCTCAGGCCGTCACGGTCCCGAACGCCATACCCACCGCGTACGTCACGATCATCGCGAGCGCACCGCCGATCACCACGCGGGACGTCGCCCGGCCGCGGCGCGCGCCGCCGAGCCACGCGCTGACCGAACCCGTCAGGGCCAGCGCCACGAGCACCGACACGAACGTGACGGGGATCCGCAAGCTCGCCGGGGGCAGCACGATCACGAGCAGCGGCACGAGGGCGCCGACTGTGAACGAGACCGCCGACGACAACGCCGCGGCCCACGGATTGGCCAGCGCCTCGGGATCGATGCCGAGTTCGACCTCGGCGTGCGCGGCCAGCGCGTCGCGCTTGGTCATCTCCTTCGCCGCGGAGCGCGCCGTCGCCCTCGACATTCCCTTGCCCTCGAGCAGCGCGGTCAGCTCCTCGAGTTCGGCGTCCGGCATCTCCTCGAGCTCGCGACGTTCCTTGTGCAGCAGCGCCCGCTCGGTGTCACGCTGCGTGCTGACCGACACGTACTCCCCCAGGGCCATCGACACCGCGCCGGCCGCGAGCCCGGCGAAACCCGCTGTGAGGATCGTCGATTCGTCGGTGGTGGCGGCGGCCACACCGACGACGAGGCCGGCCGTGGAGACGATTCCGTCGTTCGCGCCCATCACGCCGGCGCGCAACCAGTTCAGTTTCGCCGAGATGCCTCCGGAGTGCGGCTCGACGTCGGCGTGATTGAGGGAAGGATCGGTCGACATGCCGCCAGGCTAGGGCGATTCCGCGCGCCGCGGTAGCAATGCGAGCCTGTCCTCACCACGGTCCCGGACCGAGTTCCCGCTCCAGCCACGCGGCATCGGGGAGGGCGCCGTCGCTCGTGTCCACGACGCGAGCCGTGGGCCACTCGTCGCGCACGTGCAGCTGCTCGTCCAGGACGGCGGGCGTGGCGTCGGACGCGTCGTCGCCCCGCTCGCGCCGGGCCACGATGCGGCGGACCAGCACCGCCGGGTCCGCCCGGCACTCGATCTCGACGAGGTCGGCGGTCGCGGCGGCCGCAACCGCACGCGCCGCCGCGCGACGAGCCTCGGTGAGCCACGTCGCGTCCAGCACGACCGACTCGCCGTGGGTGAGCGCGACGACGGCGCGGCGCAGCACCTCCCCGTAGGTCTCGTCGGTGTGGGCGGCACTGTAGAGCCCGGCACCGACGGCGGCGGTCGCATCGGCGGTCGGGGCGAGACCGGCCAGTTCCTTGCGGACCACGTCGCTGCGCAGCACGGTCGCACCCAGGTGCTGCCCGGCGAGATGGGCCACGGTGGTCTTGCCGGTGGCGGACAGACCTCCGACGACGACGAGGCGGACGCGGCCCCGGTCGAGGTTGCGCCGCGTCTGGTCCAGGAACGCGAGCGCGCCGGCGCGCGAGTGCTCGTCACCCTGTTCGTGCCGCAGCGCGGCGACCTTGGCCCGGACCACGGCCCGGTACGCGATGTAATGGTGCATCAGCGACGGCGGGAACGCGTCGGCGGAGAACTCGGCATAGGCGGGCAGCAGCTGCCGCGCCGCCGCCTCGCCGCCGAGCCGTTCGAGATCCATCGCGAGGAAGGCGATGTCGAGTGCGGCGTCGCCGTAGCGCAGCCGGTCGTCGAACTCGAGGCAGTCGATGATCCGGGGGCCGTCGTCGAGGCAGAAGATGTCGTCGGCGAGCAGATCACCGTGGCCGTCGACGGCCCGCCCGGCGGCGATCCGCTCGTCGAGCACCCGTTCGCGGCCCGCGAGATAGCGGCCGGCCATGTCCCGGATCGCGGTGAGCGCGTCGCCGGCCTCGGCCCCGACGGGCAGGCGGTCGAGGTGGTCGAGGCTCTCGCGCCACAATCCGTCGAGGAACTGCGCCGTGGCACACCGGTCGATGGCCGGATCGCGCGGCGACGCGGCGTGCAGGGCCGCGACCTGCCGCGCGACGGCGGTGACGACCCCGGCGACGGGCTCGCCCCGCTGCACCAGCGCGGCGAGCCGCCGGTCGTCGGGCAGCCGGCGCATCTCGACGAGGTGCTCGCACACCTGCCCGTCGGGCCCGCGCACGTCGGCGACGCCGAGGTAGACGTCCGGGGCGAGACGCCGGTTGAGTTCGACCTCACGGTGGCAGGCCCGCTCCCGCGCCTGCCGGGTCCGGTTGTCGAGGAACCCGAGATCGAGTGGCTTCTTGAGCTTGTGCACGCGGCCCCCGACGAAGAACACCACCGAGGTGTGGGTCTCGCGGATCGCCGCGTATGCGGGTTCGGATCGGTCGGTGCCGGTCACGGAGTTCCTCCCCGATGAGGCTTGTCGAACGTCGGTACGCTGCCCACCTTGCCTCAGGGTGGACCGGATCGCGCGCCGGCAGAAGTGCCGAAGGTCTCTCGTGTGGTTGCACCGGAGCCGGTGCCGGAGACGCGGTACGTTTCACTCGGGCTATCCGGGAATGGGGTGACATGAGCACGAACGGGCGAGGCTCGGAATCCGGGAGACAACCGACGGTGGTCGTCGCCGAGACGACGACACCGATCGAGCGCAAGCTGATCGCGAGCTGGCTGCGGTCGAACCGGGTGCCGAAGGAGTACCGCGCCGACGGACCGGTCGAGGAGATGGAACTCGACCCGCGCCGGCTCGCGCGCGATCTCGTGAACCGGGACGACGATCCCCTCGTGCTCCCCGTCGGGGTGGTGTGGCTGCCGGAGGCCCGGGACGGCGAGCGCCGGGTCCGGTTCTCCGACGTCGTGGCGCTGACCAACCCGCGCAGCCCGAACCGGCTCCTGCAGAAGTGGCTGGTCGGGCGGTCCCCCGACCGGTATCGGATCGTTCTCGCCGAGCCGGCGCGGCTGAGCGAGCTGCGGGCCCGGCACCTGGCCGAGGACGGCGACCCGGCACCCGAGTCGTTCGCCCGGTTCGTGACGCACCGCGCGGTGGTGGGCCTCGACCGGGCCGAGCGTGCCGTCATCGGCGACCGGTACAAGGTGCCGAGGCTGGTGGCGGAGCAGATCATGGATTCGGCGTCGTTCCGGCGGCGGCTCGACGCGATCAGCACCGAGCACAACATCGCGCCCGAGGAGGTCCGGTTACGAGCGACGTCCGCCCTCGGGGAACTCGTCGCCGTCCAGTCCCGGCTGGTGACCGACCTGTTCACCGAGATGATGCGCCCGCTGCACTCCGCGGCGTGGACCGTGCACGCCGACGAATCCGGGCTGCGGAGCCTGCGCGACGTCAACCGGCGGTATCCGCTGGTGTTCCTGCCGTCGCACCGGTCCTACGCGGACGCGTTCGTGCTCGGCGACGTGCTGGCCCGGAACGATTTTCCGCGGAATCACCTCATGGGTGGCGCCAACCTGACGTTCTGGCCGATCGGCCCGATCGCCCGGCGCACCGGCACCGTCTTCATCCGCCGTAGCTTCGGCGACGACGCCGTCTACAAGGCGGCGCTCGAGGAGTACTTCGCGTATCTGCTGACCAAGCGGTTCAACCTCGAATGGTATTTCGAGGGTGGCCGCACCCGCACCGGCAAACTCCGCGCGCCCCGCTACGGCCTGCTCAACTATGTGGCCAACGCCATCCGGAGCGGCCGGGTCGAGGACGCGATGCTCGTGCCGGTGTCCATCACCTACGAGGGGCTCGCCGAGGTCGCGGCCGTCGCGGCCGAACAGACGGGCGCCCAGAAGAAGCCCGAGGGCCTGGCCTGGCTGGCCCGGTACGCGCGCAATCAGCGGCGCCGTGCGGGCAACGTGTACGTGCGGTTCGGCGAACCGCTGTCGATGCGCTCGCAGCTCGCCACGAGCGGGGATCCCGAGCTGTCCGGGGAGCCGGCCGAGCCCGGGAGCGAGCGCAGCCGCAAGGCGCTGCAGAAGGTCGCGTTCGAGGTGGCCGTGGGCATCAACTGCCACACCCCGGTCACGGTGAACTGCCTGGTCACCCTCGCTCTGCTCGGCGTCCGGGACCGGGCGCTGACCCTGGACGAGGTGCGGTCGGTGATCGCGCCGGTGCGCCGGTACATCGACGCCCGCGGGATACCCCAGGGCGAACTCGGCGTCCTCGACATCGAGGGCGGCCTCGCGAACGTCCTCGCCTCGCTGAGCGATGCCGGTGTGGTCACCACCTACGCCGGCGGGGACGAGCCGGTCTACGCGATCCAGCCCGGGCAGCACCTGGTCGCGGCGTTCTATCGCAACAGCGGCGTGCACTGGTTCGTCAACCGTGCCCTGATGGAGCTGGCCATCCTCCACGCGCACGCCAATCCGGGCCTCGACCCGGTGCGGGCGGCGTGGGAGGAGGCCAAGGCGGCGCGCGACCTGCTCAAGTTCGAGTTCTTCTTCCCCGACCGGGACCGGTTCGAGGCCGACATGCGCGACGAGATCGCCCTGCTGATGCCGTCCTGGCGCAACGCCTTGCCGGACGTGGAACTCGCGCTGGCCGCGCTCCTCGAAACCGGGTTCTTCATGGTGCACCGAGCTCTGCGGTCCTTCTTCGACGCGCAGCTCGTCGTCGCCGAGCGGCTCGCGCGGCGCGACCCGTCCCTGCAGGTCGACCGCAAGGCGTTCCTGGACGAGTGCGTCGCGGTCGGCCGGCAGATGCTGCTGCAGGGCCGGCTGTTCGGACCCGAATCGGTCTCGTCGGAACTGTTCACGACGGCGTTACAGCTTGCCGCCAACCGCGGGCTGCTGGAACGTGGGGGCGAGGAGATTCGGCAGAAGCGGGAGGAGTTCGCGGCACAGCTGCTGGCGGTGGGTGAGCGGGTCCGGCTCGCCGAGTCTCTCGACGTATCCAACAGAAAGGCGGAGCGGTGATCCTCGAGGAAGCGCTCGAGCGCGTGCGTACCGGGCCGAAGGGTCCGGAGATCGCGGCATTCTTCGACTTCGACGGCACCATCGTCCACGGCTTCTCCGGTCTGCACTTCTTCCGCGACCGGTTGCTCGCCGGGAAGGTCGGCGCCGCCGAACTCGCCGCAACCATGCTCAACGGCCTGCGCGGCCACGACACCGAGGCGGACTTCGAGCGGTTCGTCGCGGTGGCGTTCAAGGCGTGGGGCGGGCACACCGAGGAGGAGCTGTACGAGATCGGGCGCCGGCTGTTCGCCTCCACGATCGCCGGCCACATCTATCCCGAGGCGTGGCAGCTCATCCGGGCGCATCAGGCGGCGGGGCACACGGTGGTGATCGCGTCCTCGGCGTCGCGCTACCAGATCCAGGCGACGGCGGATGCGCTCGGCGTCGAGCACGTCCTGTTCAGCCCCCTCGAGGTGCGCGACGGGGTGCTCACGGGCCGTGTGGACGGGAAGTCGTTGTGGCGCAGCGGTAAAGCGCAGGCCGTGGTGGCGTTCGCGGAGGCGAACAACATCGATCGCGAGCAGAGCTACACGTATTCCAACGGGGGCGAGGACGCCGACTTCCTCGCCACGATGGGCAATCCGACGCCGACCAATCCGGACCGGAACCTCGAGCGCACCGCCGCCGAGCAAGGCTGGCCGATCCTGCGATTCAGGCCGCGCGGAACGCCGGGCACCAAGGAGGTGATCCGCACCCTCGCGGCGTACGGCGGGCTGTTCGGCTCGGTGTGGACGGGCGTCGGCCTCGGCCTGCTCAACCGCAACAAGAAGGTGGCGCTCGACTCGATCGCCACCCTCACCGGCGAGGTGCCCCTCGCGCTCGCCGGCATCGACGTGAACATTCGGAACGAGGCCAACGCCTGGTCACATCGCCCCGCGGTGTTCATCTTCAACCATCAGAGCCAGCTCGATCCGGTGATCATGGCGCGGGTGCTGCGGCACAGCTTCACGGGGGTCACGAAGAAGGAGATGGCCAGCGACCCGCTGTTCGGGCTGGTGCTCCGCTTCGTCGGTGCGGCGTTCGTGGACCGGGCCAACACCGAGCAGGCGAAGGCCGCACTCGGTCCTGTGGTCGACACGCTGCGCGAGGGCACCTCGGTGATCATCGCGCCGGAGGGCACCCGCTCCCTGACCCCGGAGATCGGCCGGTTCAAGAAGGGCGCGTTCCACATCGCGATGCAGGCGGGCGTGCCGATCGTGCCGGTGGTGATCCGCAACGCCGGGGAGGTGCTGTGGAAGCACTCCACGGTGCTGCGGCCGGGAACCGTCGACGTGGTGGTCCTCGATCCCATCGACGTGAGCGACTGGACCCTCGACGAGCTCGGCACACGGGTCGCGGAGGTCGAGGACCTGTACCGGAAGACGCTGGCGAACTGGCCCACGACCACATGACCGATGCGGGTGAGAACGGGGGCGCGTCCGTGGGCGAACACGACCACACCCCGAGCCACGGAAGAGACAACGGCAACGGCAACGGCAACGGCAACGGCAACGGCGGAATGTCGCCGACCCGGCGCCGGCGCCTCAAGTGGCTGCTCGGCCTCGTGCTCGTCGTCGTCCTCACCGTGGAGGTCGTTCTCGTCTGGCCGGAACTGAAGACCAGCGTCGGCAGCCTCGGCGACCTGCGCTGGTGGTGGGTGGGCGCGGCGATCCTGGCCGCGCTGACCGAGATGTCGAGCTTTGCCCGGGTACAGCGCACCCTGCTGTCCGCGGCCGGGGTCACCGTGACGCAGCGCCAGTCCCTGTCGGTGGCGTACGCGGCGAACTCGATGAGCGTGACCCTGCCCGGCGGACCCGTGGTGGCCACCACCTTCACCTACCGGCAGATGCGCAAGTGGGGGGCCAGCCCCGTCGTCTCCACCTGGCAGCTGGTGATGGCCGGTCTGCTGCAGGCCGCGGGCCTGGCGCTGCTCGGCCTGGTCGGCGCGCTGCTCGTCGGTGCCACCACCAACCCGTTCTCGCTCATCTTCTCCCTCGGCGGATTCGCGGCGTTCGTGGTGCTCGTGCAGTACGCGGCAAGCCGGCCGGATGCGTTCGAGTCGATCGGCATCATCGCGCTGCGCGGCGTGAACCGCCTGCGCAAGAAGCCCGCGCGGGCCGGCGCCCGCGCCTGGAAGCGGATCGTGGCGCAGCTCCAGGCGGTCCAGCTCGACCGCACCCACGCCGCGCGCGCGTTCGGCTGGTCGTTGTTCAACTGGCTGTGCGACGGTGCGTGCCTCGCCTTCGCCGCGTACGCGATCGGCGGCAAGCCCAGCCTGGCCGGTATCGCCGTCGCGTACGCCGCCGGTACTGCCGCCAGCCGCGCAATCCCCCTCCTGCCGGCCGGGCTCGGGGTGATGGACGCCGTGCTCGTGCCCGCGCTGACGGCCAGCGGGATGACCGGCGCGCAGGCCCTGGCCGCCGTCGTCGTATACCGGCTCGTGAGCTTCCTGATGATCGCGTCGATCGGCTGGGTGATCTTCGCCCTGCGCTACCGCGGCGCCCCGCCGGACGAGGAACCGGGTCCGGAACTCGACAAACTGTGGCGGGACTGAGCTCCGCTCCGACACACCGCGTCCGCCCTCCCGGATCAGCCGCGAGGCAGCCGCGGGGGCGCTAGCGTCGACAGTCTGTAACCGAGGAAAGGTACGTCAGTGACAGAGGACGCAGCGGTGCGCAAGAGAGAGGTCTGGTCCGGCCGGTCGGTGTTCATTCTCGCCGCCATCGGCTCGGCGGTCGGGCTGGGCAACATCTGGCGTTTCCCGTACATCGCGTACGAGAACGGCGGCGGTGCGTTCATCGTGCCGTATCTGGTGGCCCTGCTGACCGCGGGCATCCCGTTGCTGTTCGTCGACTACGCGATCGGTCACAAGTTCCGCGGGTCGCCGCCGCTGGCGTTCCACCGCCTCAAGCGCGCCACCGAGAGCCTCGGCTGGTGGCAGGTGGGCATCTGCTTCGTCATCGGCGTGTACTACGCGGTGATCATCGCGTGGGCGCTGCGCTACACGTTCTTCTCGGCCACGCAGGCATGGGGCGACGACGCGGAGACCTTCTTCCTGCAGGACTTCCTGCAGATGAACGCGGACGCCACGTTCGGCCTCGACTTCGTCCCGGGCGTGGCGTGGCCGCTGCTCGGGATCTGGCTCGTGGTGCTCGTCATCCTGGGTCTGGGCGTGCAGCGCGGCATCGGCGCGGCGAACCGGTTCTTCGTGCCGTTGCTGCTGGTGCTGTTCGCCGGCATGGTGGTGCGGGCGCTGACCCTCGACGGCGCCGCCACCGGTCTCGACGCGTTCTTCCGGCCGGACTGGTCGGCGCTGACCGACACCGGGGTGTGGATCTCCGCCTACGCGCAGATCTTCTTCTCGCTGTCCGTCGCGTTCGGCATCATGGTCACCTACTCGTCGTACCTCAAGCACCGGACCAACCTCACGGGCTCCGGTCTCGTCGTCGGCTTCTCGAACTCGAGCTTCGAGATCCTCGCCGGAATCGGCGTGTTCTCGGCGCTCGGCTTCATGGCACAGGCGCAGGGCGTCGCCGTCGACGAGGTGGTCAGCGGCGGTATCGGGCTGGCGTTCATCGCGTTCCCGACGATCGTCTCGGAGATGCCCGGCGGTTCCCTGTTCGGCCTGCTGTTCTTCGGCTCGCTCGTCTTCGCCGGTTTCACGTCGCTGATCAGCATCATCCAGGTGTGCGTGTCGGCCGTCGAGGACAAGACCGGCCTCACCCGCGTGCCGGCGGTCCTGATCGTCGGTGGCGTCGCAAGCGTCACCTCGCTGCTGCTGTTCCCGACCACCACCGGCCTGAACACCCTCGACGTGGTCGACCGCTTCGCCAACCAGTTCGGCATCGTCGGGGTCGCCTTCGCGACGCTCGTGGTGCTCGCATGGGGGCTGCGCCGGCTGCCCGAACTGCAGGACCATCTCAACTCGGTGTCGTCGTTCCGGGTAGGCCTGCTCTGGCGGGTCTTCGCCGGCGTCCTCACACCCATCGTGCTCGGCTACATGCTGATCAGCGAGATCGTGGATCGGAGCCGGGAGGGCTACAACGACCTGCCGGATGCACTCGTCATGACGTTCGGGTGGGGCGTGCAGGCGCTGGTGATCGTGATCGCGGTGGCATTGTCCTTCGCACCGTGGGGCCTGACCGACGCCGAGCTGGCGCATACCGAATCGACGGAAGCGGGAGAGAGACTGTGAGTGGATCTGCGATCGGGATGATGCTCGTCGCGCTGGGGCTGGTGTGGGGCGGTCTCACCGTCAGCCTGCTGCATCTGCGCCGGAATCCGGACGAGACGTCGGGGCAGACGCCGGTTGAACCCCACCACGACTGAAATGTCCGGTCTCGAACCGGCCACAACTCGTTTCGTTTGAATAACGCCACGCCGCGCCGGACTGGCCGGTCTGTTCTTCCTGTGGTCTGCTAGATCCCACCAACACCATGAGTCACACGAGTAACACCAGACCCATGGGTCTCCGCCCCGGAGCCGTCGCACGACTCCGGGGCGAAGGGTGTTCCGGTTCCGACCACGTACAGGAGCGAAGCATGACCACCAGGACCACCCGGCGCAGGCTGCGCCGGCTCACCGCCGCAGCCTCCCTCACCGTGGCCGCTGCTCTGGCGCTGCCGACCGTCGCGGCCGCCGAACCCCCCGCGGACCCCGCAGTCGCCGCGGCGCCGGCGCCCGACCCGCTCCTCGGCGCCCTCGAGACGCTCCGGGCCCAGCCGGGCGCCGATGCACTCGCGCTCGCCGCCGCCGAGGCCATCGGCTCCGCCCGCGGCGGTGCCACCGACGTCGCCGAGAACTCGCCGCTCTCCGCCTACGAGGACGCCGTGGAGTTCCTGCGCGGCCTCGGCATCGAACCGTTCCTCTACCCCACCGGCGCGCCCTTCTGCACCGAGGGCGGCAGCCTGCCGCTCGGTATCGCCCCCGCCGTCGCCGGCGCGGCTCCCGGCCCGTGGCCCAACCTGAACATCCCGATGGTCGGTCCCGTCAATGCCGTCGATCCCGGCGAAACCCTGTTCGCCTTCGTGCCCATGGGCGTCGAGAAGGACAGCGGGAACACCACCGGCATGCAGGTCGCCTGGTTCAACGTCAACACCTTCCAGGGCGGGTTCGTGCCCATGGGCACCATCGCCGAGGCCGCAGCCCTCGCCGTGCCCGGCGGCCTGCCCGAGTTCGCCAAGCCCCTCGTCGCCGCCGCGGTGCAGAACTTCTTCGCAGGCGCGGTCCCGCTCGGCGGAGTCCGCGCGGCACCGGTCGCGACCGGCTCGGGAACTGTCCTGGCCGCCGTGTTCGGCACGGTGCAGAACGGCGAGACGTCGTGCTTCTTCCTCCCGACCGTGGGCATCGTGGAGGTTCCCGCCTGATCCGTCGCGTCCGGGGCGCGCATGCGCGCCCCGGACGCAGCGGCCGCGTCAGCCGATCGCCTGCAGCTTCTCCAGCCGGTCGAACACGAGCCGCACCACGCTGTCCATGTGCGCCATCACCTGATCCGCCGTGGCCCGACCGGCGGCCCAGCTCACCAGGTTCGACATCCACACGTCCGCGATCACGTGCACCGCGTTGAGGAGCTGCTCGCTGACCACCTCGACCCCGGCCGCCCGGGCGTACATCCCGGTGATGATCGCTCCGAGCCGGTCGAGCTCGGCCGACGACGAGGCGTCCGCGAACATCGCCGCACGCACGAGCGCGTCGTAGAGGTTGTGGTCGCTCTCGAGCCGGCCGATGTAGCCGTGCAGCACCGACATGATCCGTTCGTGAGCCGAGTCGCCGGGGATGTCGGTGTCGCCGAACCTGTTGCTCAGATCTTCGAACAGCAGCACCATCGCCACCACCAGCAGGTGGTTCTTGGACGGAAAGTAGCGGTACACGGTGCCCAGCGCCACGCCCGACCGTTCGGCGACGGCACGCATCTGGACCGCGTCGTATCCGCCCTCGGAGGCCAGTTCCTTCGCGGCCTCGATGATCCTCAGGTAGCGGGCGCGCTGGGCCGGCTTCAGGTCCGCGCCGAGAAGCGAAGCGGACCGCGCCTTCGTTCGGGATGCTGCACTCGGCTCCGCCATCGTCCTCACCTTTCGTACGCCTGCCCGCCAGCGTAGTGCGCCTTCCCCGGGCCGGCGCCGGGACCTGACCGAAAAAATGGACAGGTGTCTGGAACGGGTTCCACCAATCACTAGAACGCGTTACAGTTGCGGGGACCCGACAAGTAGGGAGGCAGCTTCCGTGCGTCACGGCATCACCCTGTTCACCAGCGATCGCGGTATCCGGCCCGAGACGGCCGCCCGAGCGGCCGAGGAACGCGGCTTCGACGCGTTCTACGTCCCCGAACACACCCACATCCCCGTGCGCCGCGAATCCGCACACCCCAGCACCGGCAACGCGACGCTGCCCGACGACCGGTACCGCCGCACCCTCGACCCGTGGGTCGCCCTCGGACTCGCCGCGGCCGTCACCTCGACCATCAGGCTGGGCACCTCGGTCGCCCTGCCCCTCGAGCACGACCCCATCACGCTGGCCAAGACCGTCGCGACCCTCGACCACCTCTCCGGCGGGCGCGTCGTCCTCGGCGCGGGCTTCGGCTGGAACGCCGAGGAACTCGCCGACCACGGCGTACCTCCCGGCAAGCGGCGTACCGCCCTGCGCGAATACCTCGAGGCGATGCAGGCGCTGTGGAACGAGGAGGAAGCCTCCTACGACGGGCAGTTCGTCTCGTTCGGCCCGAGCTGGGCCTGGCCCAAGCCGATCCAGCAGCCCCGCCCACCGGTGCTGATCGGCGCGGGCGGCAGCGAGCGCACCTTCGCGTGGATCGCCCGCTCCGCCGACGGCTGGATCACCACCCCGATCGAACGCGACATCGACGACAACGTCGAGCGGCTGCGCGCCACCTGGGCCGAGGCCGGCCGCGCCGGCGCCCCGGAGATCGTCGTCCTCGCCGGCCGGCCCGACCCCGCCAAGCTCCAGCAGTGGCGCGACCTCGGCGTGACCGAAGTGATGTTCGGCCTGCCCGACCGCTCGGAGGACGAGATCCTCGCCTACCTGGACAAGCTCGCCGCCACGCTGGAACCGACCCGCTGACGGTCACGACCGAGAAGGAAACACCTCCATGACCACAGCTCCCTTCCGCCCGCTCCGTGCCGCAGAGGTCACCGCCTGGGACCACGAAGCCGACATCGTCGTCGCCGGCTACGGCATCGCCGGCGTCTCGGCCGCCATCGAGGCCGCGCGGGCCGGCACCGACGTGCTGATCCTCGAACGCACCGGCGGCTGGGGCGGTGCCGCCTCCCTGTCCGGGGGAATCGTCTACCTCGGCGGCGGCACCCCGCTGCAGCGCGAGCTCGGGTTCGAGGACACCCCGGAGAACATGAAGAGATTCATGCTCGCCGCTCTCGGCCCCGGCGCCGACGAGGCCAAGATCTCGGAATACTGCGACGGCAGCGTCGAGCACTACCACTGGCTCACCGACAACGGAGTGGTCTTCAAACCGGCGTTCTGGGGCGAGCCCGGATGGGAGATCCCCGGTGACGACGGTCTGATGTACTCGGGGGGCGAGAACTCCGCGCCGTTCAACGAGATCGCCACACCCGCCCCGCGCGGCCATGTGCCGCAGATGAGCAACAAGCGCACCGGTGAGCAGGGCGGCGGGTACATGCTGATGAAGCCGCTCGCCGAGACGGCAGAATCCCTCGGCGTGACATCCGTCTTCGACATCCGGGCGCAGCGGCTGATTGTCGACGACACGGACCGGGTCGTCGGGATCGCCGCCAAGAAGTACGGGAACGAGGTCTTTGTGCGGGCGCGGCGCGGCGTCGTGCTCACCACCGGCAGCTTCGCCTACAACGAGGCGATGGTCACCTCGTTCGCCCCGCAGCTGATCGGCCGCCCGGGCGCCGCGATCGAGGAGCACGACGGCTGCTCCATCCGGATGGCCCAGGCCCTCGGCGCCGACCTCGCGCACATGAACGCCACCGAGGTGGCGTTCTTCGCCGACCCGCAGCTGATGGCGCGCGGCATCCTCGTCAACGGCCGCGGCCAGCGGTACGTTCCCGAGGACACCTACCCGGGACGCATCGGGCAGCTCACCCTCCTCGAGAACGACAACCAGGCGTACCTGATCATCGACGAGGCGGCATACGAGGAAGGTTGCACGACGACGAGTTCCACCCCGTACTTCCGGTTCCCGCCGAAGTGGGCGGCGGAGACCGTCGCCGAACTCGAATCCGACATGGGCCTGCCGGAGGGCACGCTGCAGGCCACCGTCGAGGTGTACAACCGGCACGCCGCGGCCGGCACCGATCCCGTCCTCGGGAAGAAGCCGGAGTGGGTCACGCCGATCGGCACCCCCGTCGCGGCCCTGGACCTGCGCAACTGCACCGCGGGCTTCACCCTCGGCGGCCTGCGCACCACCGTGAACTCGGAGGTCCTGCACGTCTCGGGCGAACCGATCCCGGGCCTGTTCGCCGCGGGCCGGTGCACCTCCGGCGTGTGTGCGGGGGGCTACGCGAGCGGCACGTCGCTCGGGGACAGCAGCTTCTTCGGCCGTCGCGCCGGCGTCGCCGCCGCCGCCGAGAACTGAGCGTTCCCGAATCCCGTTGTGTGGCCGAATGTCACATGGGTTCAATCGAATCGAACCCATGTGACATTCGGCCGGTTCGGGGTGCTCAGAAGCAGGTCGGCCGGGAACGGCACCGGGCCGGTGACGATCATGAGCGGACCGGCCGGATTCCCGAGGTCCTTGAAGCCGACGCACGCGGGACCGCCCTGCCATGCACCCGGACTGAGCAGCGTGGTCGTCACCGAGAACACGCGGTCTCCGTTGTTGCCCCATCCCGTTCCCACGGCGTCGGGCAGATCCGGGACCAGACCCTTCGCGAGCGCCTCGACGAGAAGCCTTGTGGTACCCGGTGATCCGGCACCGAGAAACAGCTCGTCGGCGACGATGCGCTTGCGTTCGAGTACCACACCGTCCGTGGAGATCCGGTCCGTATGCGTGATCCACGTGCCGTCCCGTCCGCGCTCGATGTCGTTGACCCGGTGCAGCGTCTCGATGCGGACGTGACCCGTCGCCTCGGCCTCCGCCAGGTACGTCACGTCGACGGAGAACTTGCCGTCGTTGTTCACGCCGTAGATCAGGTCGCCGTTGGTGTACGACGGCGCCAGTTCGCCGGCCAGCTCCCGCCGGGCGAACTCCCAGTCGATGGGCATCGGCACACGGAGTGGCTCGAAGCCCTCCTCGGCGACCCGGTCGAGGAATTGCCTCGACGAGCGGTAGCGCTCGTGGTTCAGCAGATCGTCGGGGATGGTCTGCAGGCGCAGCGTCCGCGCCACGCGGGGAAAGTGTTCGGTGGCGAGCAGGTCGTAGTCGATGCGCGACGACACGCTCTGCGCGAAACGCTCACCGTCGGGCTGCAGCGTCATCCCCTGGTAGAGAGGGGAACTGCCGCCCACCGTGACTGCACGCAGCCACCCGAGCGAATGTATCGCTCACCTCTTCAGGCCGACAGAACGATACATTCGCTCACCTGGGGGCGCGTGGGGGCGGGGTGGGAATGGACGGGACGCTCAGACGACGGTGAGCGGCAGGGGGATTCCGCGGTCGGCGAACGTGAAGTTCGCGCCGGTGCTGAAGCGGGTGATCGCCACCTCGCCGCATTCCTTCGCGGGTTCGGCGTGGCGGATCACCTCGACGGTGAGCGCGTGTGCGTCCTCGGACACCACGTGCGCGGTGAAGTGCGGGTCGACGCCGCGCACCAGCGCCTGCAGCGGCTCGAGGTGGTGCCCGTCGACCAGAGTCGGCCACGACCCGTCCGCGTCGGCACCCCCGGCTCGCCCGAGGCGCAGGCGCAGTCTGTCCGGCTCCCACCGGATGTCGCGCTGGACGTACTGCCTCGGCGCGAACACGGGGTGGACCGACAGCACCGTCGCCAGTCCCTCGAAGTCGCGCGGCAGGCCGAGGGCGTCGCGTATCCGCTCGGACGCCAGCCCGGCGATGCCGGTCAACTGCTTGCGGGTGAGGGCCAGCGCGGCGTCCTCGTCCGTGCGTTTGCGCACGCCGATGAGAAAACCCAGTGTGAGCAGATGCTGCTGCAGGCACACCTCCTCCGCGATCCGCACCAGGGCCGAGTGCGAGAAGTCCGCGAACCGCAGGTCGGAGAGCAGGGGCCCGGAATAGTCGCCGAGTCCCTCGTCCGCCGGGTCGATCGCGCTGAGTTCCACTGCGACGGCCGCGGTACGCCCGATCGCCTCGGTGTGGGGCGCGGCCTGCGGTGGAACGTGCGACGGGTCGATCGTCACCGTCCACGCGCAGTGCGGATGGCGGCCGGCCGGCCGGCGCGGCGGCCGGTGGATCGGCCGCACCCGGGCGTGCGGGTTGGTGGCAAGGGCGGTCGCGTCGAACGTGGGGTCCTCGATGTCGTGGCACATGGCCTTCACGTACGCGTCGCCCATCGGTTCGACGTCCATGAGCGCGCCGCAGTGGTCGAGTCGGAACTCACCGTGGTCGTGGTCGTCGACGCGGAACCGGAAGTCCATGAACTGCGGGGGCGCGCCGATGTCGAGTTGCAGCCCCTTGAAGATCGTCTCGACACCGTCGCCCTCGTACCGCAGGGCCCGCTGCATGCGCCGGGTGTACCACGGGCTCGACGCCTGCCACTCCTCGACGGCGACCTCGGTCATTCCCTCCCGTCCGAACGCCGAGATCAGGTGCGCCATCCCGGAGCGGTCGATGAGCTGACCGCACAGGAGCAGTTCGGGGACGAGGACGGCGAGGTCGGCCCGGGAGAGCGCCGCGAAGGAGTCGCGGACGTTCACCGGGCTCACCACAGCGGAACCGGCGCCTGTCCGGCCGGATACCAGCCGGGAAGACGTTTCGTCGACGTCGACCGTTCGATCCGCTTGTTCATGCCGTCGGACAGGGCGTTGCCCGTGATCATCTCCAGGAAGAGGTGGGAGACGTTCCCGAAGTCGAAGAAGTCACGCTGCCAGGACCATCGGAAGTTCCCGCCGTAGCGGAACCAGCTGCCGCCGAAGCCGTGCACCTCGTAGTGCGACCCGTCGTCGCGGGTGGCGTCGGCGACCTGTTTCCAGAAGCCGATGACGTCGCCGGTCCGCTCGTCCACGACGAACCGCTGATAGGGATACTGCCAGCCCTCCAGACCGGCCATCTCCTGGCCGAGCGCGAGTTCGCGGATCTCCTCGCGCCCGACGGCCATGAAGTCGTCCGTGGGACCGTAGTTCCAGCCGTAGGTCGCGTCCTCGGTGTACATGTCGGCCAAGGGCTTCCAGTCACCGGCTGCCTCGGCCTTCTTGTTGGCCTCGATCCAGCGCTCGATCATCTCGTCGAGTTCTGCTCGGTCGAAGGGTGCCATGACTTGTCTCCTCTGGATCAGTCCTCGACGATGCGGAGGGCTCGGGTGGGGCAGTACCGCACGGCGGATCGGACGTCGCCGCAAAGTTTTTCGGGTATGTCGTCCATCAGGATCCGGACCTTGCCGTGCTTGGGAACGTCGAAGACGTCCGGTGCCTCCAGCGAGCACATCGCGTGGCCCTGGCACAGATCGAGGTCTGCTTCCACTTTCACGGCGCGAGTCCTTACATCCGGGTGCGACGGCGATAGCGCACGGCGCACGGCTGCGCGAGCTGCACCACCATCTTGGAATGGTCGTTGCGGTAGGTGTCGGCCGGCTGAGCCATCTCGAATTCGTAGTCGCGCAGCAGGACCGAGAAGATCGCCTTGAGCTGCATGAGGGCGAACGCCGCTCCCACGCACCGGTGCCGGCCGGCCCCGAACGGGATCCAGGTCCAGCGGTTGACGATGTCCTCCTGCCGCGGATCGAGGTAACGGCCCGGATCGAAGGCCTCGGGCTCGGGGAAGTCCTCCGGGATGCGGTTGGAGATCGCCGGGGTAGCGCCGACGAGGTCGCCCTCGCCGATCCGGTACCCCTCGACCTCGAACTCGCCGCGCGCGACGCGCAGCAGCAGGATCAGCGGCGGGTGCAACCGCAGCGTCTCCTTGAGTACCGACTCGAGCATCGGAATCTGCCGCAGCGCATGGAAACTCACGCCCTCACCGTCGGCGTAGAGGACGTCGAGCTCGTCGGTGACCCCGCGCAGGTACTCCGGATTGCGCAGCAACTCGATCAACGCCCATGCCGCCGTCCCCGACGTGGTGTGGTGGCCGGCGAACATCATCGAGATGAAGATGCCGGTGATCTCGTCCGCGCTGAACCGCTCCTTGCCGTTCTCGTCCTTGATGGAGACGAGGACGTCGAGCATGTCGCGATCCTCCTTGCCCTGGGGCGGGTTCGCGATGCGGTCGACCATGATCTCCTCGACGAGGGCGACCAGCCCGCGGCGGGCCTCGTCGCGGCGACGGAAGCTCTCGATGGGCGCGTAGGGGTCGACGAAGGCGAGGGCGTCGGTGCCCTTCTCCAGGTCGTGGTAGAGGCTCGCGAACCGGCTGTCGAGCTGGTCGCGGAACTTCTTGCCGATCAGGCAGGCCGAGGACGTGTAGATGGTCAGCTCCGCGAAGAACTCCAACAGGTCGATCTCACCCTCGTCACCCCACCCGGCGACGATGTCACGGACCTCGCGTTCGATCGTGGCGGCATGGCCCTTCATCTGCTCGCCGCGCAACGCGGAGTTGTGCAGCATCTCCTTGCGGCGCTCGGGGCTGGCATCGAAGACCACGCCCTCCCCGAAGACCGGCTTCATGAACGGGTACGCGGCCTGCTGGTCGAGGTCCTCATCGGCGGAGCGGAAGAAGAACTCGTTGGCCCGAGCCCCGGAGAGCAGCACGACGTTGCGGTCGGCGAGCTGGAAGGCGCCGACGTCGCCGCACTCCTCGCGGACTCGCTGCATCAGGCCGATCGGGTCGGTGCGCAGTTCCTCGAGGTGGCCGTGTTCGTGCTCGCCCCCCGAGACGCGCGTGGGGGTGGTGATCGTGGTCATTCAGGGTCCTTTCCCCGAGAATCCTTCTGCAGAGGCGCTTCCGGCTGCACTTCGGTCAGCACCAGGTGGGTTCCGCGCGGGGCCGAGACGACGGCGACGACGGCGTTCGCGATCTCGGAGGCGCGGAGGAAGTAGGAGTGCCGGGCGAAGCCCCATCTGGTCCAGTCGGCGATCAGCGGCTCGATGATCTCCGCGGGGGCATCGAGTCCCATCCCGGTCTGTGTCGGGCCGGGACGCACCACCGACGCGCGAACCCCCGTGCCCTCGAGTTCCATCCGCATCTGACGCACGAGCGCCTCGAGGCCCGTCTTGGCGGCGACGTAGGCGCCCATGCGGGGCCGCGCGACGTCGGCGCAGTCCGAACCGATGACGACGAAGTCGCCGCGGCGCCGTTCGATCATCCCCGGCAGCACGCGATGGGCGAGACGCTGCGTGCCGACGAGATGGACGTTCACCTGGAACTCGAACCGGTCCGGATCCATCTCGTGCACGAGCCGGAAATCCATGTCACCGGCGCCGGACAGGACGATCTCGGTGGGACCCAGGGCCTTCTCGGCGGCGGCGACGAACTCGTCGACCGATTCGGTGGACGCCACGTCGAGGAAGTGCGCGACGGCCTCGCCGCCCTCGCCGCGGATCTTCTCCGCGAGGGCCTCGCACTGTTCGACGCGCCGCGCACCGAGGGCGACCGGGTGACCGAGGGCGGCGAGCGCGAAGGCGGTGGCCGTACCGATGCCGGAGGAGGCGCCGCTGACGATCGCGGGCCGGCGCGGCGGATTGGGTTCGAATCTAGGCATGTCGCCGGGTCACCTCTACGGGCAGGGCCGCGAGGCCTCGGACGTTGGTGGAGTGGACGCGTTCACAGCGGTCGAAGTCGACGTCGTAGTCGGCGACGCGCGCGGCGAACTGTTCGAGCGCGATGTTCGCCTCGAGGCGCGCAAGGTGGGCACCGAGGCAGAAGTGCACGCCGCCACCGAAACTGGCGATCTTGGACGCGCTGTCGCGGCCGATGCGGAAGGTGTCGGGATCCTCGAACACCTCGGCGTCACGGTTGGCCGAACCGATGAGCAGCAGCACCTTGTCGCCCGCGCGGATGGTGCTGTCGTGCACGTCGATGTCGGTGGCGGCAGTGCGCGCGACGATCTGGCTGGAGGTGTCGTAGCGCAGCGTCTCCTCCACCCAGCCCGGGGCTGCGTCCGGGTTGCCGAGGACGCGGGCCACCTCGGTCTTGTTCTTCGCGCCCCAGTACAGTGCGTTGCCGAGCAGTTTGGTGGTGGTCTCGTTGCCCGCGACGACCATCAGGAACATGAAGCCGATGATCTCGTCGTCCTCGAGGCGGTCTCCGTCGACCTCGGCGTCGAGCAGGGCCGAGGTGAGGTCCTCGCTCCGGTGGGCGCGGCGCTGCGCCAGCATGTCCGCGTAGTAGCCGACGAGGTTCAGCGACGCCTCCATCGCCGCGACGGGCACGTCGAGTACGCCCCGCTCCCGGTGGACCACCAGATCCGCCAGCCGGCGCAGTTCGGCGCGGTCGGCCTCGGGCACGCCCATCAGTTCGGAGATGACGTCCATCGGGAGCTTGCCCGCAAAGTCCGCGATCCAGTCGAATTCGTCCTTGTCCAAGGCGGTGTCGAGGTAGTGGAGAGTCAGCTCGAGGATGCGGCCGCGCAGGTCGGCGACCCGGCGCGGGGTGAAGCCCTTGGAGACGAGCCGGCGCATGCGCATGTGGCGGGGGTCGTCCATCGCGAGGAACGACATGACCTTGTGGGCGTGGGGGCCGTAGGCCGCCGGGTCGAGGGACACCCCGTTCGCGCTGGAGAGCCGGGTGTGGTCGCGGAAGCCCGCGACGACGTCGGCGTGCCGGGACAGGGCCCAGAAGCCGAGGTCGTCGTTGCGGTAGAGCGGCGCCTCCTCGCGCAGGCGCCGGTAGATCGGATACGGGTCCTCATGGAAGCCGTAGTCGTAGGGATCGAACAGGAGCGGTTCGAGCGAAGCCTGGGTCATGCGCTACTCCAATAGAAGTTTGGCGGAGGTCTCCAGCCGATCGGCGATCTTCTCGTAGGTCTCGTACCCCATGCCCGCCCGGACGAGGGCGCCGGCGTAGAGCATTTCCAGCGCTTCGATCTCGTCGGGATCGGCGTCGGGGCCGAGGGCCGTGGCGAGCCGGTCCCGGATGTCGAGGCCGATGCGGGCGCGCAGGTGTTCGACGTCGGGGTCGCGGCCGAGCAGCGCGCTGGTGACCGCGCCGGCGAGTTCGGGCTCGTCGGCCATCATCAGCGCGACGTTGCGCAGCACCGCGACCACGCGGTCGACCCGGTCGGTCGTGGCCGCCTCGGGTTCGGGCGAGGCGGCGAGCCGGCGCCAGAACACCTCGGCGACGAGGTGCTCCTTGGACGAGAAGTAGGTGTAGGCGGTGGCCGGTGCGACACCGGCCCGAGCGGCGACGTTGCGTACGGTCAGTCCTGCGAACCCCTCTTCCCGCAGGACCTCGACGGCAGCGCGCGTCAGACGGTCCACGGTGTCGGCCTGCTTCTCGGTGAGACGGCGGCGGGTGGATTCGAGATTCACATTTCTGGACACGTGTCTGGACATTACTACGGTCGCCTGTCCGAGGCAATGGTCCCACCCACCCGAATTCGCTTCAGACCTTCGGATACACCCGTACGGGCATGGATTTGATGCCGTTGATGAAGTTCGAGCGCAGCCGCCGGACCGGCCCTGCGGGCTCGATGCGCTCGATCCGGCGCGCCAGGGTCTCGAACAGGATGCGCAGTTCCAGGCGCGCCAGGTGGGCGCCCAGGCAGAAGTGCACCCCGGTGCCCCCGAACGCCACGTGCGGGTTGTGGGTCCGGCCGATGTCGAAGACGTGCGGGTCCTCGAAGACGTCCTCGTCCCGGTTCGCGCTCGGGTAGTAGACCACCACCTTGTCCCCCGCCTCGACGGGCTGGTCACCGATCGTCGCCGGACACGTCGGCGTGCGGCGGAACCCGATCACCGGGGTGACCCAGCGGAGGATCTCCTCGACCGCGCCGGCGGCGAGTTCCGGCTCGGCCTGCAGGCGGCGCCACTGATCCGGATGGTCGATGAAGGCCTGCATGCCGCCGGCGGTGGCGTTGCGCGTCGTCTCGTTCCCGGCCACCACCAGCAGCACGAAGAACATGTCGAACTCCATCTCGGTCAGCGTGTCACCGTTCTCGTCCGGCCGGACGAGCCGGGAGACGATGTCGTCGCGCGGCTCCACCCTGCGCGCCGCGGCGATCTCGTTGGCGTACAAGAAGATCTCCGCGGCGGCGAGTTCCCCGTCGGCCTGGGTGTTGCCGTACTCCGGATCGTCGAACCCGATCATCCGATTGGACCAGTCGTAGAGCCTGCCGACGTCCTCCGTGGGTGCGCCGAGCAGGGCGGCGATCACCTCGAGCGGAAGCGGGGCGGCGGCCACCGGCACGAAGTCGACGACCGCGCCGTCGCGGCCCCGCTCGATCAGATCGTCGACGATGCGGTTGCAGATGTCCCGGATGTGCCCCTCGAGCGTCCGGACCATCCGGGGCGTGAAGCCGCGGCTGACGAGCTGGCGCAGCCGGGTGTGCGCGGGCGGATCGAGGTTGACGAGCATCGCCGCCTGCTTGAGGCGCGTCTCGTCGTCGAACTCGTCGATCTGGGTCGTGCCGAGCGCCGACGAGAACGTCGCGCTGTCGCGGGAGACCGCGGTGACGTCCGCATGGCGCGTCACCGCCCAGTAGCCGGGTCCGTCCTCCTCGTCCTGCCGGTAGACCGGGCAGCCGTGCCGCAGCTCGGCGAAGAAGTCGTGGGGTACCCCCTCGGTGTAGAGATCGGGGTTCTTCAGGTCGATACGTGATGCCGTCACGGGACCACCTCGCACTTGTTTACGAATGATCGTCGTTTATAAGCTACACACATTCGTTTGAAATGGAAGACCCGTAGGATGGGCGGATGGAAACCGAGAAGAAGAGGCCGATGCGCCGTCGAAACCTCAGCCGCGAGAAGGTGATCGAGGCGGCACTGGAGGCGGTGGACGAGTCGGGCTGGGAGCAGCTGACAATGAGCACCCTCGCCGGCCGCCTCGGCATCGTCACCGCCTCGCTCTACAACCACGTCCGTGGTCTCGACGACGTCCGCGGCGAGATCCAGGTGCGGACGATGGCCGACCTCGGTGAGCGGCTGCGCGAGGTGGCGATGGGGCGCAGCGGGCCGGAGGGCCTGCGCACCCTGATCGATGCACATCGTGCGTGGGCCGCCGAGCATCCGCACCGCTACCAGACGCTGACGACGGAACCGATCGAGCGCAGCGCCCTGATCGCGGCGGCCCTCGACGCGAACAGGGCGCTCCGCTCGATGCTCGCCTCCTGCGGGGTGCCGGAGGAGGACACGCTCGAGGCCGCGGTGAGCCTGTTCACCGCGATGCACGGGTTCGCCACGATCGTGCGCAGCGGCTTCCTCGGCGACGAACTCGACCTCGACCGCATCTACGAGAACGTGGTCGCGGGAGCCTTCGCGGCGGCGGGGGTGACTCCGCTGCCGCGCTGAGCCATTACCCGGTTCGGCGTCCGGGGTCTACCACTCCGTACCCGCGATCTTCAGTGGGTCGGAGTAGCAGCTGCCCCACCGGACCGCAGCTGTTCCGCCGCCTCCTCCGTCACGATTCCCGGAAGCAGGAAGTTGGTGAGCATCCGTCTGTTTTCCGGGTCCCCCTCGGAGCCGAAATCCATCCGCCCGACCAGGATGAGCTGCACCAGCGCGATCCACTGGCAGATCTCCTCGTCGGTGAGGCCTTCGCGGATCTCACCTCGTTCCCGGGCCTCGTCGAGCAGCGGCGCCCACATCTCCTGGGTCAGCCGGACCGCCAGTCCGGTGCTGCCGATCAGAGCCGTCGCCATGTCCATGTGTTCGGGGCTGACGATCAAGCGGACGATCGGATCGTGGCGACCACGGTCGACGAGAAAGATCAGGCCGTCGACGATCTGCTCCGCGAACGTCGTCCGTTCCCTCAGGAACGCACGAGCCTTGTCGAACAGCCGGCGCGACCGCAACTCGATCAAGGCCGTGATCAGCGTGTCGCGGTCACCGAAGTAGCGGTAGACGGTCGGCCGCGAAACGCCGGCCTCCTTGGCGATGTCGTCCATCGTGGTCTTCGTGAGCCCGTACCGCTGGAACATCGACTCGGCAGCCTTCAGTATCTGCCCTCGCGCCACCTCTGCGTTCTCACTGAGGACGTTCGCCCGCCGTCGCGCCATGTCGCACCCCCGAACTCGTCCTCACCGACTCCTACGGGCAATGATACAAGTAATGACCATTGTCAAGCATCGGGCCCGCGACTGTGGCACGGAGCGTCCGACGCGGCACCAGTGTCACTCGAACAGATCCGGCAGTCCATCCGAGACGCGATCAGGGAACTTCGGATCACGTTTTTCGAGGAAGGCGTCGACACCTTCGCGCACGTCGTCGGAGGAGCCCCGGACATAGATGCCGATCGACTCGGCGCGGTGCGCAACCTCGGGTTCCGACGCGCCGAGCATCCGCCACATCAGCTGACGGGTCAGTGCCGCCGATACCGGCGACGTGCCCGAAACCAGTTCCCGGGCGACCTCGAGTGCGCGATCCAGTACCTGATCGGCGGGCACGACCTCACGTACCAGACCCCGGTCGAGAGCTTCGGTGACCGGCACCATCTTGCCGCCGACCGTCCATTCGACGGCGGTGGAGATTCCGACCGCCCGCGGGAGGAACCACGTCGAGCATGCCTCCGGCACCAAGCCGCGGCGAGTGAACACGAAACCGAACTTGGCCGTATCCGAGGCGATGCGGATGTCGGCCGGAAGCGTCATCGTGACGCCGACGCCTGCTGCAGGCCCGTTGATCGCCGCGATCACCGGCTTCAGGGAACGGTAGATCCGCAGCGTCACCTGACCACCCGTGTCGGCGGGGGCTCCACCGGTCTCCGGATCGTCGCCGAGGACGAACGTGTCGCCGCCTGCGGCGAGATCGGCGCCCGCGCAGAACGCGCGGCCGGTTCCGGTGAGCACAACCGCGCGTACTTCGTCGTCGGTGTCGGTCTCGTCGAAGATCTCGATGAGCCGGTAGCACATCGCATTGGTGAACGCGTTGAGCCGATCGGGACGGTTCAAGCGCACGACGGCGATCTCTCCGTGCCGCTCGAGGATCACCGCGTCGTCGGTTCCGGTCCGAGCCACGAGGGCTCCTTTCTGCGCGACGGGTGCGTCAGCGCACCTTGTCGAATCGTTCGGAGACGTCCCGGTACTCGGACCGGATCGCCGTCTTCGACAGCTTGCCACTGGGGAGCCGGGGCAGCGGCTCGTCCCGGATCACGACGTAGCGCGGAACCTTGTAGTCGGCGACCAAACGGTCGCAGTATTCCACGATCGTTGCCGCGTCGACCCCGTCCTTCACAGTGACGATCGCCGCGGGCGTCTCGCCGAAACGCTCGTCGGACGCGGCAATGACCGCGACCTCCTCGACACCCGGGATCCCACTGATGACACGCTCGATCTCGACGGGCGAGACGTTGATGCCGCCGGTGATGATGAGGTCCTTGAGGCGGTCGACGAACTTGACGCGCCCGCCCTCGTCGAGGGTGCCCAGGTCCCCACTGTGCAGCCAGCCGTCGCGCAACGCGGACGCCGTCGACTCCGGATCGTTCCAGTAGCCGGGGGTCACGCCGGGTCCCCGCAGCAGGATCTCCCCCTCTTCGCCGGGCTCTGCGTCGGTGCCGTCGGTGCGGACCACCTTCGTCTCGGTGAAGATCGAGCCGGACCCGCAGGTGTCGGGGTGGTCGAAGGCTTCGGAGACGAGAGTCGCAGTCGCGACGCCGCCGGCTTCGGTCATGCCGTAGATCTGACGCAGCGCGACGCCCTTGTCGGCCCACCGCTTCAACAGGGCCGGTGCGACTGCCGCGCCGCCGACGATCGCGGTGCGCAGCGACGACAGGTCGGCCTTCTCGAATTCGGGCGACCGCGAGATCGCTTCGAAGATCAGCGGAACCCCGAACAGAGCCTGCACCTTGTGCTCACCGAGCAGTGCCGCGGCACGACCGGGATCGAGTTCCTTCTCGATGATGAGCGTGCCACCGAGCACCGTGGACATGACCAGCCCCCACACGAGGCCCGGGGTGAACACGAGCGGCAACACCAGCAGCGACGTGGAACCCGGACGGAAGCCTTCCTCGGTGAGGGTGGCCTCGAACACGATGTTGAGCAGAGTCCGATTGGTGCAGATGACGCCCTTCGACAACCCCGTGGAGCCACTGGTGAACAGAAGTGCTGTGGGGTCGTCGGGCGCGAGGTCGACGCGGAAGTCGTCGCGCTCCCCTTCCCGCAGCGCCGCGATGTCGGTGAACCCGAACGTGTCGAAGGGATCGCCGAGGTCACGCGCCTGGGCGACCGTTGCGGAGAACTGTTCCGGCGCGATGACCAGGACGGCACCCGCGTCATCGACGACCTTGCGGAGTTCCGCCGGCTTGAACCGGGGATTCAGCGGGACGAGCACCGCACCGGCCTTGAGTACGCCGAGTGCCACCACGGGCCACGTCACCGAATTCGGGCCGAGCACTCCGACACGCTCACCCGGCTTGATGCCCCGGTCGACGATCTCACGAGCGACGCGGCTGGACCAGTCCTGGAGTTCACGGTAGGTCAGAGCCTCACCGGCAACGATGATCGCGTTCTGTTCCCCCTTGGTCTTCGCCCACCAATACAGGGCCGAGCCGACGGTGGCAGCCATGTGTCCCTTGCCTTCCTTGACCGAGAGAATACGAATCTGTTTTGTGTACAAGAATTTTCAGCGCGAGAGGAGCGCGGGTCCTCATATCGCGTACACCTCAGGCTATAGGCTCACTCATGAGACGTCAATCAAATTTTGTAAATTGCAAAGGGCGGCTCGCACCGGCGACGAACCCGGCGGCAAGCGCGGCCACACCGCCGATCACGAATGCGGCCACAAACGCACGCTCGGAGGGAATGTCGGCACCCGCGATCGTGATCGTCGCGAGGAGCATCCCCACCAGCGCGCTCGCCAGCGAACTGCCGAATGTCCGTGCGATGGCGTTGATGCCGTTCGCAACACCGGTGTCGTGCAGCGACACATGCTCGACGAGCATTGCCGGCAGGGCGCCGTAGGCAACGCTGACGAAAACATTGAGGACCGCCACCGCAACGATCACCTGCCACGGGCGGTCGTGGGCGAACCCGACAAATGCGAACCCACACACGCCGATAGCGCACGCCACCATCAGCACCCGCTCGGCGCGGAACCTCCGCACGAGAAACCCGCTCACCGCAGCCGCGGAGATGCCGACAACCTGCCCGGGCAGCAGGTACAGCAGGCTCGTCTCGAGCACCGAAGCACCGAACCCGTACCCCGCTTCCTCCGGGGCGGCCTGCACGAACACGGCTGTGGCCAGGAACTGCACGAACATCGCGATTCCCACGAGGAACGCGGCAAGGTGGGCGGGCGCCACCGCACGTGCGGTCAGGAGGGCTGGGGCCACCAGCGGCGCATCGGATCGCCGCTCGTGCCGGTACCAGGCGGCAAGCACGAGCACACCCGCGACGACACAACCGATCGTCGGCACGGACACCCAGCCCCACGTCCCGCCCTGCGCGAGCGCCAGAAGCAGTGCGGACAGGCCGACCGCGAGCCCGACCGCACCCCAGAGATCGGATCCGGATCCGGTCCCGGAACCGGGCGAACCGGGAACGACCGCCCACGCAAGTGCAGCTGCAATCACCGCGAGCGCCACCAGCAGCCAGAACACGCGACGATAGTCGTCGCCGTCGCTGTACAGCAGTCCGGCGGCGATCATTCCCGCACCGCCGCCGACGCTCATCGTTCCCGACATGATGCCGAGCGCCGCCGTGAGCCGATACGGCCCGAGAGCGCTGCGCAGCACAGCGACTCCGATCGGAAACAGCGCGAACGACGTCCCCTGCAGCGCTCGCCCTGCGATGAGTACCGGCAACGAGTCCCACGCGACACACAGCAACGAACCGACGAGCACCACTCCCAGGATGCCCAGCAGCACTCTTCGTGGTCCACGTCGGTCGGCGAGCCTGCCCAGCAGCGGCGTACAGACTGTGGCCGTCAGAAGATTCCCGGTGACGATCCATCCCACCGCATTCGTACCCACCCCGAGCTGCGCCGCGATATCGGGCATCAGCGGCACGACGGCGGTCTGCATGACCGAGGTGATCATCACGACGAAGCAGAGCGCCGGGATCAGCACACCGGGCGAGACGGCAGGTGTGCGCACACGCGTTCGCGCAGTGGCGAGACGGAGGGTCACCATGGGCCGATCTACAGATCCAGAGTGAGCTTGGGGGTGCAGCTGCGGGATACGCAGATCATCATGCAGTCGTTCTCCGCCTGCTCGTCCTCGGTGAGGACGGAGTCGCGATGATCCGGAATTCCTTCCAGCACAGTGGCTTCGCACGTACCGCAGGTTCCCTCGCGGCACGAGAACGGCGAATCGACGCCCGAGCGGAGCACCGCGTCGAGCAGTGTTTCGCCCGAGTCGACAGTGATCGTCTTGCCCGATTGCCGGAGTTCCACCTCGAATGCCCCGTCGACGGCGTCGGCCGGCCGCTCCTTCGCGGCGAACCGTTCGACGTGCAAGGTGACACCCGAGCGGTTGCGGCACTCGTTCTCGATGGCGTGCAGCAGTGGTTCCGGCCCGCAGCAGTAGACACCGGTGCCGTCCCCGAGGGCGTCGAGCGCTGCCGCCAGGTCGAGGAGCCCGCATTCGTCCTGAGGCCGGAGCTCGACCCGGCCGGGATACCGGGCGACGAGGCCGTCCGCGAAAGCCATGCTCGCGCGGGTACGTCCGCCGTACAGGAGCCTCCAGTCGGCGCCGGCCGCGTCGGCCGCCCGCACCATCGGAAGTATCGGCGTGATGCCGATTCCGCCCGCGACGAAGAGATACGACTGCGCGGGCTCGAGGCTGAAGTTGTTGCGGGGGCCGGCGATGCTGACGAGGTCGCCGACCTGCAGCGAGTCGTGGATCCACCGCGAGCCGCCGCGTCCGTTCTCCTCACGGAGGACCGCCACAGTCAGGCAGGTGTCGTCGGCCGGGTCGCCGCACAGCGAGTACTGCCGGACCGTCGACTCGTCGATGATGACGTCGATGTGCGATCCGGGTTCCCATGCGGGGACGGTCCCCCCGTCGGGATCGGCGAACCGCACCGCCACGACGCCGTCTGCAAGTGCGTCCTTGCCGATCACCTGCATCTTGCCCTGCTCCACATCGGTGCTTCCGGCCATCAGTGTTTCCGTTCCCCTGGACATCACCTACGCTCTAATCTTAAGTAATTAGTTTTAAGGGACGCAAGGCCCACAGACGAACCCCATGACACGCAGCACCGGGAGCAGCCACATGACCTCGACAGATACCGCACACGACACCGGCTCGATCCTCGACCTCTTCAGGCTCGACGGGTCCGTCGCCGTCGTCACGGGCGCCGGCAGCGGCCTCGGAGCAGGGTTCGCGCGCGCCCTCGCGGAGGCCGGGGCGGACGTGGTGATCGCCGCACGCCGTCGCGAGAAGCTGGACGCCGTCGGCCCCACGATCGAGGCCACCGGCCGACGCTGCCTCATCGTCCCCACCGACGTCACCGACCCCGAGCAGTGCGACGCCCTCGCCCGGGCCACGGTCGCCGAGTTCGGTCGGCTCGACATCCTGATCAACAACGCCGGCGTCACCCATTCCGCACCCGCGACGCGCGAGCGACCCGAGGATTTCCGTTCCGTGCTGGACGTGAATCTGCTCGGCGCGTATTGGGCAGCGCAAGCATGCGGACGCGTGATGAAGCCGGGCTCGAGCATCGTCAACATCGCGAGCATGCTCGGGCTGGTCAAGTCGGTGCTCCCCCAGGCCGCCTACGCCGCGAGCAAGGCCGGTCTCGTCGGCCTCACCCGCGATCTGTCCCATCAGTGGTCGCAGCGAAAAGGGATCCGCGTGAACGCGATCGCGCCGGGTTTCGTCGAGACCGACCTGATCGCCGAGATGTCGTCGGATACCCTCGAGGAGTTCCTGCGCGGCTGCTCGCTCGGTCGCACCGCCACGCAGCGCGAGATCGACGCCGCCGTCGTGTTCCTCGCCAGCCGTGCTTCCGGCTACATCACCGGGTCGACGCTCGCCGTCGACGGTGGGACTTCCGGACACTGACTCCGACGACGAAGGGCGAAACGATGACGATCTCCAGCACCGTGACCACACTTCGGGGCGACGGCGTTTCCCTGGTCGCCGATGTCTGGGAGCCCCCGTCCGAGCGGAAGGGGACCGTCCTGCTGTTGCACGGCGGCGGGCAGACGAGGCACTCGTGGCAGCGCACCGGAATCCGCCTCTCGGAACAAGGATGGCGCTCATACGCGATCGACGCGCGCGGGCACGGCCACAGCGGATGGGCCGACGACGGCGACTACAGCTCCGACGCACACGCGCGCGACATCTGCACGATCGTCGACGAACTCGGTGAGCCACCGGTGCTCGTGGGAGCGTCGATGGGCGGTATGGCCTCACTCGTCGCCGAAGGAGACAATCCGGGGCTCTCCCGCGCGCTGGTGCTGGTGGATATCACCCCGAAGGCCGAACCCGAGGGGTTGGCCAAGATCACCGGATTCATGCGCGCGGGACTGGCGGGCTTCGACAGCCTGCACGACGCGCTCGACGCCGTGATCGCGTACAACCCGCACCGGAGCCGTCCGCCGCGGGTGGAGGGGTTGCGTAAGAACATGCGCGAGCGAGACGGTCGCTGGTACTGGCACTGGGATCCGCGGATGCTGTCGCATCGGACGAACCTTCCGGATGCTGCCGCGGAGCGCGAGGAGCGGGCCCGGGCCGCGGCGCGCGCCGTCGCGGTTCCGACCCTCCTGATTCGTGGTGCCCAGTCCGACGTCGTCAGCATCGAAGGTGCGCGCGAACTCCTGGAACTGATCCCCGGGGCGCGGTACATCGACGTGGGCGGTGCCGGGCACATGGTGGGCGGCGACGACAACGACGTGTTGAGCCGCGGCCTGGTCGAGTTCCTCGACGAGGCCGTCCTCACGGCGTAACCACCGGCCGGACCGGAACAGATAGCATCTATAGGTCACCCGCCGGGCAGACCCGCCCGGCGGACCGCACGAGCTGAAAGTAGATGATGGCCCGACCGTCGAAGCCTCTCATCAGTCGCGCGTCCGCGGTGGCGGCTTCCATCGAGATCATCGACTCCGAGGGACTCGATGCCTTCAGCCTGCCGCGGCTGGCGAAGCACCTCGGGGTACGGGCGCCCTCCCTCTACCACCACTTCGCCGACAAGTCGGAGATCCTCCAGGCTGTCGCGCGACAGATTGCCGGCGCCGGCACCCTGCCACGCCGCAGGCCCGGCCCGGACTGGCCCGAGTACTTCGTGACGCTGAGCATGAATCTGCGTCAGTCGATCCTCAAGCACCGCAATGCCGCGCCGATCCTGCTCCAGTATCTTCCGCGTGATCTGCTGATCGGCACCTACGAGGACACTGCCCGATTCCTGGAGGAGTCCGGCGTGCCGGCCCGCCTGCACGTCCAGATTCTCGACGGCATGGAGCGTTTGACGCTGGGCGCAGTGCTCACCGAGGCGATGCGCAAGCCGAGTACGAAGAACACGATCTTCCCGAACGTCGACCCGGAGTCGCAGCCGCTGCTGGCGCGAGCTCTCGCCGAGAACGAGATGACCTCCCGGCAGTTGTTCGAGGAGATGATCCGCAGCTTCCTCCACGGCGTGGTGCGCAACGCTCAGGTAGAGATCGCGGACAAGAGCCAACTGAGCGCGTCGGCCCACTGAGCGTGTCGGCCCACTGAGCGTGTCGGCCCACCGAGCGTGTCGGCCCACTGACCTGATCGGCAGTCGTACGACCACCCACGACGCAACGACGACGCCCCGCGGATCGAATCGCGGGGCGTCGTCGTCGGTCCTACCGGGCCGGAGCGGGCATGTGGACGGTCTTGATCTCGAAGAACTCCTCGAGACCTTCGAGGCCGCCCTCACGGCCCACGCCGGACTGCTTATAGCCGCCGAACGGCAGGGTGAAGTCCATCGTCGCGGTGTTCACGCTGATGGTGCCGGTGCGGATGCGCCGCGCAACCTCGAACCCGTGGTCGATGTCCTCCGTGTACACCGCACCCGACAGCCCGTACATCGAGTTGTTGGCGATCGCGATGGCGTCCTCTTCGTCTTCGTAGGTGATCACCGAGATGACCGGACCGAAGACCTCTTCCTGCGCGATCCGGGAGTCGGGGTCGACGTTGTCGAGCAGTGTCGGTGCGACGAAGAAGCCCTTGTCGAATCCCTCCGGTCGACCGCCGCCGAGCACGACCTTCGCGCCGTCCTCCTTCGCGATGTCGATGTATCCCAGGACGCGATCCTGCTGTCGCTTCGACGCGAGCGGGCCGAGGAAATTGGTCGGCTCCCACGGGTTGCCGATCGGCAACGCGCCATACGCGGCCTTCAGGACCTCGAGCACCTCGTCGTGACGCTTGCGGGAGACGAGCACGCGCGAGAGGGCGATGCACGCCTGACCGGACTGCATGCAGCCCCCCATGGGGAGCGTCTGCACCACGTGGTTGATGTCGGCGTCGTCGAGGATGATCGCCGCGGACTTGCCGCCGAGTTCGAGCGAGACACGCGCGATGCGCTCGCCTGCCAGCGACATGATGCGCCGGCCCGCCGCGGTGCTGCCGGTGAAGGTGACGTGGTCGACGTCGGGGTTGGTCACGAGCGTCTCCGACACCTCGCGGTCGGCGCACAGCACGCTGACGACCCCCTCGGGAATGCGACCTTCCGCGACCAGCTCGGCGATGATGTCCGCGAACACCGACGGCGAGAGCGGTGCCTCCGGTGCGGTCTTGAGCACGACCGAGCAGCCCGCGGCCAGCGCCGGGGCGAGCTTGAACGCGATCGTGCCGACCGGGCCGTTCCACGGGATGATCGCGGCAACGACGCCCGTCGGTTCCTTCACGATGCGCGAGACACCGCCCGCTGCGCGCGGACGCTCCTCGGTGGTCTCGAACGTGCGGGCCACAGCGGCCACCGCACGGAACAACCCGCCGACCATCTCCTGGGTCGGCCGGCTGACGCTCACAGGCACGCCGACCTCGATGACCCCGATCGGGGTGAGCTCGTCCACCCGCCGTTCGAGGCGGTCGGCGATGGCGTCGACGACATCGGCGCGCTCTGCCATGCTGCGAGACGACCACTCGCCCTTGTCGAACGATTCACGCGCTGCGGCAACCGCTTTGGCGACGTCTTCGACCGTGGCGGTGCGCACCCGCGCGACCTTCTCCTCGGTGAACGAGTCGACGACGTCGACCCATTCGCCGCCGGTCGAATCGACCCAGCGGCCGCCGATGAAAACCTGTTCGCGGTCGGCGATCGACGGGGTGGTACCCGTCGAGGCTTCGGTGGTGGTCATATGTGAAAGCTCCTTCGCTTCAGCGGATGTTGTAGCCGGCGTCGACCGGGAGCGTGACACCGGTGACGTAACGAGCCTCGTCGGAGGCGAGGTAGACGATCGCGTTGCTGATGTCGACGGCCTCGATCAATTCGACCGGCATCGGGTTCTTGTACGACTCGTCGGCGGCAACCTCGGGATGGGAGTTGACGAACTCGCCGTACTCCGCGTTCGCCACCATAGGCGTGTTCACGCCGGTCGGGTGCACAGTGTTCACCCGAATACTGTTCGGGGCAAGCTGTTTCGCGTAGATCCGCATGAGACCGACAACACCGTGCTTGGCGGCGCTGTACCCGACCTGACCGGGGAGGGTGTTCAGCCCGATGCTCGTCAGGCCGGCCGCAGAACTCGTGATGATGATCGACCCGCCCTCCCCCCGTTCGACGAGGTGCGGCACCGTCACCTCGAGCACGTGCCATACCCCGGTGAGCATGGTGTCGATTGCGTCGTGCCATGCCTGGCGCTGTTCACCGGGACCGATCACCGGCATGATGCCGGCGTTCGGCAGCACGATGTCGACCTTGCCGAACTGTGCGATGCCCGCGTCGTAGGCCCGCTGGACATCCTCGATGTTGCGGACGTCTCCAATGGACGCGACGATCGAGCCTCCGGCCTCCTTGACCAGCCGCTCGGTCTCGGCAAGGTCGTCGCTGGTCGCCATCGGATAGAAGACCGTGGGGATCTGGTCGCAGATGTCCATCGCGATGACGGATGCCCCCTCTTCGGCGAGCCGGACGGCGTGCGAGCGCCCCTGGCCTCGCGCCGCACCGGTGATGAAAGCGACCTTGCCTTCGAGTCGACCCATGAGTGTTCTCCTCCGATTGCACGCCCCAGCTCCGGGCGGGCAAGCGCCCTGCGTGGGAACGTAGTGAAGTTGGGGACCCACACATCAGTGTGAGGCGCACCACAGACGGTAGTTGCCTAAACCCTTTAGGTCAACGTCGGACAAGATTCGTCGCTCGTCTCACCCGGGCGGACTCGGAAGCTGGGCGCCTCGGCCCACTCGCCGACCTGGTAGCAGGAATGTTCCCCCTCCTGCTCGAATGCCATCAACCGGCACATGCGCACCGCCCCCGCGTCGTCCGGGTCGATACGAATCAGGGCGATCTGGGCCCCCGCGTCGCGCAGCGCCCCGAGTGCCATCGTGAGGAGCGTCATCCCGAGGCCCGCCCCGCGGGCGGTCTCCGTGAGCACGAGCGCCCGGACCGACGCCGCATCCAACTCGAGGTGGGTGGACAGCGCCGGATCGGACCACACGAACCCCACCTTCGCTCCCGAAGAGTCGGTTGCGACCAGCACATTGCCGGAACCGAGGCGGATCTCGTCGGCGAGGCGCTCGCGTTGCGCGAGTACGAGCGACGCCGCGTCCAGCACCTCGTCGATCGCCCGCGACACCGCCGGATCACCGAGCGGACGCGCGTCGCCCGTCGTGATGCCCTCGGGCGCCGCGACCTCGTCGAGCGGGATCGCGAACGGGCCGGACAGGTGGCGGAACAACGTCCACAGCCTGCCCACCGCCGGGATGCCGAACCGTCGCGCGAGACGTTCGGACGCGGGGTGCGTGCTGTACGCCCAGCAGCGCAGAGCCACCGCACCGGTGCGCTCCCAGCCGCCGTCCGCTGTCGTGCCCAGGCCGATCTCCTCGACCAGCATCGTGGCCACACCGCGCGACCGGTAGTCCGGATGGACGACGAACTGCACGGTACCCAGCCCCTCGCCGTCCACCTGCAGGTGCAGGTAGGCCACAATCACCAGCGGCGCGTCGTCGCGCGCGCTCAGGTCCTTGCGCGCCTTGATCGGCAGATGGGAGACGCGGACGCCGTCGCGACTCGTCGAGGTCACATCACCGGGGTGGATCCGCGAGAACCCGGCTTCCTCGTCGTACTCGGCGGCCGCGGCGACAAGAGCCAGCACCTCGTCCCGATCGCCGGAATCCAGTTCCGAACACCACTGATACGAGATCATCCTGTTCGCTCCTCATCTGCGGGTCAGTTCTCATAAATCTAATGCCGATCGGTATAGGGCCGCAACGGCCGAAGCGCCACCCGCAACCGGTCCGGGGTTTACACTTAAAACTACTTGAGTTAGATTTAGCGTCATCGATCCGAACCACCGCCTGGAGGGCAGCCATGACAGAGGTCGGAATTCCCCGCGAGGAACGCATTCGCCGCGCTCTCGACCATCTGCGCAACGACACCACCGACGAATTCGAGCACGTCACGTGGTTCGAACCCGTCGAGTTCACCGATCCGGAGATCGCCAAGCTCGAACGCGAGCGTGTCTTCGGCCGGGTTCCGTCGATCATCATCCACGGCTCCGAGATCCCCCGCGCGGGCGATTTCGTCACCCTCCAGTTGCCGCGGAACAATGTCATCGTCGTCCGTCAGCGCGACGGCAGCGTCAAAACCCTGGTGAACCAATGTCGTCACCGCGGCGCGATGGTCGAGAAGGAGGAGAAGGGCCGTTGCCGCCTGTTCTCCTGCCCGTACCATCGCTGGTCCTACGACACCGACGGCGCGCTGCGCACCATCACCCGCGACAACACGTTCGGTGACGCCGACCGTTCCGAACGGAACCTCGTGCAACTCCCGACCGAGGAACGTCACGGATTCGTCTGGGTTGTCGACGACGCCGACGCCACCATCGATGTCGCAGACTGGCTCGGCCCCGAAATGGACTCGATCATGGGGTCATACGGCATGGACAAAATGGTGACTACCCGAGTTCAGCGCTTCGACGAGCCCGTCAACTGGAAGCTGATGCAGGACGCGTTCCTCGACGGCTACCACATCCAGTACGCGCACCCGAACACCGCCGCCAAGCACATCCACACCAACGTCATGGCCTTCGAGGACTTCGGACATCACTGCCGGTTCCTCAATCTCCGCAAGACCATCGACCGGTGGATCGAGGAAGACCCCGGCGATCGCAGCCTCGCCGAGCACGTGACGGAAAGCCACCTGGTGGGTCCCAACAGCACCCTGCTCAAGCAGCCCGACCATTTCCAGCTGCTCACCTTCCGCCCCCACCGGAGCGATCCGCAGCGCTGCCACATGGAGATCCGTCTGATCGCACCGACGCTCGAAGACAGCGGCATGACCGAGGAGCGCTGGAATCGGATCTGGGACAAGAACGTCGAGATCCTGATCGCGGTCCTCCACAACGAGGACTTCCCGATCCTGCGTGGTTCGCAGGTCGCCATGGACAGCGCGAACGCCGGCAACATGCTCCTGGGCCGCAACGAGGTTGCCAACCAGGTCTTCCGCCGCGAGATCCAGAAACTCGTCGGCGAGAACTGACACCGAACACCACAGCGGGGCGCCTGCGGGCGCCCCGCATCAGGAGGATTACATGGAGAGCGATCTCTTCGAACACGACCACGAACTGTTTCGCGACTCCGTGCGGAGCTTCGTCGACAAGCACGTCGTCCCAAATCTCGAGAAGTGGGACGCCGACCGGCTCATCGACCGGGAAACCTGGCTCGCCGCGGGTAAGCAAGGACTGCTGGGCCTGAGCGTCCCTGAGCAGTACGGCGGGCCCGGCGAGCTCGATTACCGCTTTCGCGTCGTGATCCAGTCCGAGATTGCGCGGGTGGGCGCGTCCGCGCTGCAGTCCGGGTTCTCGACCAACGACGACATCGTCCTCAACTACCTGCTCCGCCATGCCACCGATGAGCAGAAGCAGCGGTGGTTGCCCGGATTCGTCACGGGCGAGACGATCGGCGCGATCGCGATGAGCGAACCGGCCGCCGGCAGCGACCTGCGGGGCATCACCACCACCGCAGTGCGCGACGGCGACCATTGGGTCCTCAACGGGTCCAAGACGTTCATCACGAGCGGCATCCTGGCCGACCTCGTCATCGTCTTCGCCAAGACCGACCCCGCAGCCGGTTCGCGAGGGTTCAGCCTCTTCGTGGTCGAAGACGGAACGCCCGGGTTCTCCCGCGGCCGCAAGCTCGACAAGGTCGGTCTGCACGCCCAGGACACGGCCGAGTTGTTCTTCGAGGATGTCCGCGTTCCCAAGGAGAATGTGCTCGGCGAGCTGGGGCAGGGCTTCGGCTACCTCATGCAGAGCCTTCCGCTGGAGCGGCTCGGTATCGGCATCGCCGCGCAGGTGTCCGCCGAGGCCGTCATGAGCTGGACACTCGACTACGTCAAGGAACGCACCGCCTTCGGCAAGCGCATCGGCGAGTTCCAGGGAATGGGCTTCACTCTCGCGGAACTGCAGACGGCGGTGGAGGTCTCACGCAGTTACCTCGATCGCTGCGTCCGGGAACACAACAAGGGCACGCTCACCGCGGTCGACGCGTCCAAGGCGAAGCTGTGGGCCACCGAGTTGCAGGGCCGTGTGATCGACGCCGGTGTGCAGTTCCACGGCGGCTACGGCTACATGATGGAATACCCGGTCGCGAAGGCCTTCATCGACGCCCGCATCCAGCGGATCTATGGTGGCACCAACGAGATCATGAAGGAAATCATCCACCGTGATCTGCTGAAGGCCTGAGCCCCGGCACACGAGGAAGGGGACCCGATCGAATCGGGTCCCCTTCCTCGTGTCAGCTTCGCGATTCCGGTGTGAATGTGAGCGGTAGCCGCACGCAACCACGCACCGACGTGCCGTGCATCAACGGCGGATCACTGTCGACCAGCGCGTAGTCGGGGATTCTCCGATGTATCTCCTCCATCGCCAAGGTGAGCTCGAGGCGGGCGAGGTGAGACCCGAGGCACCGATGCGGCCCTGCGCCGAACGACAGATGCCTGTTCGGGCCACGATCGATCACGAACGCGTCCGGATTGTCGAACTCGGCTTCGTCGCGGTTGGCCGCACACAGCAGGAGCAACAATTGATCGTCGGCCTTGATGTTGACGCCGGCGATCTCGACATCGCGGGTGGCCCGCCGGCCCATGCTGACGGCGGCTTCGATGCGGAGGATCTCCTCGACTGCGTCCGGCACCAGGCTGCTGTCGTCGATGAGCGCCTGCCGTTGCACCGGGTTGTTCGCAAGGTGCACCATGGCCCAACCGAGTGAACCCTGCACCGTGTGCAGTCCGGCAATGAGCAGCAGGAAGAACATGCGGCGCAGTTCCTCGTCAGTGAGGTGCCGCTCGACTCCGTCCATCCGGATCGGGGTATCGATGATCTGTGCGGTGACGCTCTCCGAGTCCTCCTGCCCGGAACGCACCCGATCCACGAATGCACCGAAGTACTCGAACACGTTCGTTGCCGCTTCTGCCCGGGCACGGGCGGATTCCTCCTCGCCGGCTCCCGGAATCCCCTGGAGCGCAATATCCGTCCACTCCGTGAACTGTTCGGCATCGTCGAGAGGCCAGCCCATGAGACTGAGGAAGACACGAGTCGGCAGCGCATGCGCGAACTCGGCAACGAATTCGCACCGGCCGGAGTCCGCGAAGCCGTCGATCAGTTGGTTGATGATCTCGCGGATCCTCGGCTCGAGCTCTTTCATCCGCGCCGGACCGAACAGTGGCTGGAGCGCCTGACGATACTGCGTGTGCTCGGGCGGATCGATCTCGACCGGGATGAACTTGCCCTGGCCGGCATCGACCAGGTTGTTCGGATAGCTGGAGAACGTCTCGGCATCGCGCAGGATGCGGAAGATGTCCGCGTACCGCGTGACGATCCAGTGCCCACCGTGGTGCGGGGAGTAGACGATCGGTCCGCGGGCACGGAGTTCGGCGGCCTTTTCCTGGAAGACATCGACCGGAGCGGCGAGAGCTGGGTCGTACACGTCGAAGTCGACGAGCAGATCCTCGGATACGTTACTGGCAGTCAACGCGTTGCACCCTTCTGAATCCATGGAACCTACCGATCCGACGCTCAGGTCGTCGGTGTGAACCTGATCGGAAGCCGCAAGCAGCCCCGCACCTGCGTTGCGTGCAGGATCGGCGGATCGGATTCGACGAGTTCGTAGTCCGGAATCCGGCGGTGCAATTCCTCGAGCGCGATCGACAGTTCGATGCGGGCCAGATGTGAGCCCAGGCACCGGTGCGGACCGGCACCGAATGTCAGGTGCCGGTTCGGTGACCGGTCGATCACGAACTCGTCGGGATCCTCGAATTCGCTTCCGTCGCGGTTGGCCGAACAGAGCACCAGCAGCAACTGGTCGCCGGCCTTGATCTTCGCCCCGCCGAGTTCGACGTCGCGGGTCGCACGGCGGCCCATACTCACTGCAGCCTCGATCCGCAGGACCTCCTCGACGGCGTTCGGGATCAGCGAGTCGTCCTCGATGAGCGCGGCGCGCTGACGAGGATTGTTCACCAGGTGGATCACGGCCCAGGCCAGCGATCCCTGAACGGTGTGCAGACCTGCGATGAGCAGGAGGAAGAACATGCGGGTCAGCTCTTCGTCGGTGAGCAGTCGCTTGCCGTCCTCGAGGTCGACCTCGGTGCGGATGAGTGCGGAGGTGACATCCTCACCGGGGTTCGCGCGACGCTCGTCGACGATCTTCTGGAAGTAGGCGAACATCTGCTGGGCTGCCTCGGCGCGTGCCTTCGCCGACTCGTCCTCGCTGGCGCCGGGCTTGCCCATCAGGGCGGTGTCGGTGGCCTCGGTGAGTATCGGGGCGTCCTCGAGTGGCCAGTCCATCAACGCGAGGAAGACGCGGGTGGGCAGCTCGTGCGCGAAGTCGGCGATGAACTCCGCCTCACCCTTGCCCGCGAAACTGTCGATCAGTTCGTTGACCACGCCCCGGATCTGCTCGGACAGCGCCTTCATCCGGTTCGGGGAGAACAGCGGCTGCAGGGCCACCCGATATCCGGTGTGCTCCGGCGGGTCGAGCTCGAGCGGCAGAAACTTGCCGTCCCCGGCATTGACGAGGTTGTTCGGGTAACTCGAGAAGGTTTCCGGGTCGCGGAGGACCTCGTGGAGCTCCTTGTACCGGGTGACGATCCAGTGGCCGCCGTGCGCGGTCGAGTAGACGACAGGGCCTTTGGCCGCGAGTTCGGCGACCTTCTCCTGCACGGTGTCCACCGGGTCCGTGAGCGACGGGTCGTAGATGTCGAAGTCGACGACAGGTGTCGACATTTCGTCGGTGATGGTCATGCTGATCGCCCCGTTCGAAGGGTCTGTGTTGCTCGAGAAGTCAGAGTGTTTCGAGGCTCAGGGCTCGTTCGGGGCACATCGCGACGGCCTCCTCGGCCGCCACGATGTGCTCCTCGGTCCTGAGCGTTTCCTGCACGAGCACCGGGTATCCGGCATCATCGCAGTCGACGATTTCGGGGGCGCGGCCGTAACAGAGGCCGTGCCCGGCGCACGCCGACCGATCCACGACGAGTCGGCGCGTGCCTGACTGCGCTTCCGTGTCGTGGGCAGTCATCGTCATTCCTCGCCGGTGACCATCGGCGGCGGGTTGTTCCCGTCTTCGGGGAACATCATCGCCACACGAGACAAGGTGCCGCCGTCGGTGGTCGGCAGGGTGACACCGGATATGTATGCCGACTCGTCCGACACGAGGAACAACGCAGCCCGCGCATTGTCCTTCAGCGACGGCGGACGATTGAGCTTGAGCGGAATCGGCGAGACACTCGGGTCCCACGGACCGACGACCTCCTCGTACGACTGCCCCACCACCGGAGCACCGGCCGGCGCCAGGAAGTTCGGCGACATCCCGTGCGTCGGGGCGATCGCATTCACCCGGATCCCGTACTTGCCCAGATCCAGGCTCAGACCGCGAACCATCCCGTTCACACCGGCCTTCGTCGCCGAATACGCTGCGATGCTGTGGTACGCCACGAACGACGCCGCCGACGAGGTCGCCAGGATGACACCGCCACCATTGGCCCGCAACGCCGGCACCGCCGCCTTCGCGGTGTAGAACACGCCGGACAGGTTCACCCCGATGACGTCCTGCCAGTCCGCGTCCGTCAGATCCTGGAACTCGACCTGCTCACCACCCGCAACGGACGGCACACCACCGCGCGAGACGATCCCGGCATTGGCCCACGCGATGTCGAGCTTGCCGAACGCCGCCACCGTCGCCGCCACCGCATCGACCACCTGCTGCTCGACGCGTACATCGGCGGTGACCGCGATCGCCGAACCACCCTGCTGCTCGACCAACTCGACCGTGCCCTTCGCACGCTCCGGATCGATATCGACCACCGCGATCTTCGCGCCCTCCGACGCGAACAACTGCGACGCCTCGCGTCCCAACCCGGACCCGGCACCGGTGATCAGCGCGACCTTACCTTCGAGTTTCATCAAAGCTCCTCAGCTCGAACATGTAACAGAGGGATGGAAGATGCTGGAGGACGGCGACTTCCCTACAGGGTTCGCACCGTCATGTGATTCAGCTTACATACATGAGAAGTGATACGTCAATCGTTCTTTGTAAATCAGCCGAGCCGGATCGACGTGTCGAGGACCCTTGCGCGGGAATCGACTCCTCACCGCATCGATGTCGTTGATGAACAGCCGCTTGACCATTGGCGAAACACTGCCGGTACGCGACACTGCTAGTACGCGACACTGCTAGTACGCGATGAAGAGAATCTCATCGCGCGAGTACTCCATTCCGGGATGTGACTCGCTCAGGTGCGACCGGGCCTTCGCAACCAGGTCGTCTTCATCCGTGCCCGTGACCACGGCTCCACACGGGCAGGTCAATCTCGTCTTCATCCTCATAGCGGTCGGCCCTTCTGCGCCATCGGTACGGTCGGTGACACCCCTGTCCGCCCTCGTCGACCGAGAGGCTCGGGAGCGCCGGGCCGGATGTGGGCGACATCACACCACAATATCTAACGTACGTAGGTTACACAACCGCCGGAGCCCTGATGCCGGCCCTCTGCTGTCGATAGAGCCGCCAGTGCGACACAGCAGGAACGTCGCGAAGCTCGGGTCGCAGATGAAGGCTACGTGCGCGCCTCCGTCTCCCAGCCCCCTCACGTTTCGGAATCGATCAGGCAGGCTCCGCGGCCTTTTCGACAGGCGCGTCCGTCCGATGCATGGCATTGGTCCTTCGGGGAACCAACGACACCAGCACTGCGGCAGCCACTCCAGCGAACGCGAAGGCGTAGTAGGCCCAGTCCGCTCCGAGCGCAGAGCTCATGATCATTCCGGTGAGAATGGGCCCGCAGACACCACCCAACCGGCCCAGCCCCACCGCCAGTCCGAGCGCTGTGCCACGCGCAGCGGCCGGGTAGAAGACCCCGACGAATCCGTAAACGCCCGTCGTGGAGGACGCACAGAAGCCGATCAGCAGAACCAACCCGAACACGAGCGCCTGTGCCGGCTGCAGGGTCAGGGCGGACACTGCGATCGCTCCCCCGACAAAGCTCACCGAGATCACCGGACGCGATCCCAGTCGATCCGCCAGACCGGTGATGACCACCATGCCGAACCCGCTACCGATGTTGAAGGCGAGCAGGAACGTCAACGCGGACCCGAGATCGTAGCCGGAGGCCCTCAGCATCTGAGGAATCCAGGTGTTCATGCCGTACGAGACGAGAAGGCCGAAGAAGGTGATGAGCGGGAACATGATCGTCGCGATCCTGTATCCGGGTGCGAACAGGAGCTTCAGACCCGACTTGGAACCGGCATTCGCGGTTTTCGACTCCTCCAGGGCCAGGCCGGATTCGGCACCGTGATCAACCGAGTAACGCTGCGTCAACGCGCGGGCCTCATCGTGCCGGCCCTTGCTCACGAGGAAAGCGATCGATTCGGGCAGGCTTCGGTATGCGATGACGAACAACACGACCCCAAGGAGGCCACCCACTGCGAACATCGATTCCCAGCCGAAGGCAGGGATCATGAAGATGGCGGCGATGGCGACCACGCACCCGCCGATGGGAAAACCGGTTTGGATGACGCCGTTGTAGAACTGCCGTCGGTCGACCTTGACGTATTCCTGGGTGAGCGCAATCAGGGTGGGGAGGGCTCCGCCGAAGCCGAGGCCGGCAAGCAACCGGAAGAGGCCGAAGGTCTCGAGATTCGGCGCAATGGCACATAACCCGGTGAACAGACTGAAGCTCACAATGCAGGCGAGCACGATCGGTCGCCGGCCGACGAGGTCCGTGAGGTAGCCGGCCAGCATTGCGCCGGCCATCATTCCGAACAGCGACAAGCTGCCGATCAACCCTGCCGAGGCGGTGGTGATCCCCCACTGTTCGATTTCCAGCAACGTCGGAAGCACTGCGCCGAACATGATGAGGTCGACACCATCGAGGATGGTGATGGCCAAGCAGGTGAGGACCACGGATCGGGCACCCGAGACGGCCCTTTCCTTCCCCAGGCCGGAGATCTGCGACATGTTGGTTCCTTCGGGTTGTGGGGTATCTGGGTTCGATGCCGATGAACGCGCGAGTGGCGGTTGTCGACGTGTGTCGACAACGGGGCAGAATCGTTCGATTGCAAGCTCATCGCGACCGTCGAGGTGCGGGGCTGCGGGATAAGCCCTTTACCACCGCGGTATGCCCTGCATCACACGGGCAGTAATCTAATGTCTATCGGTACTGGCGACAAGCCCGGAATGAGCACTTCGGAGCTCAGCCCCACTTCCTCGAATCCTCGAACGCACGCGCCATCCACTGATGAAAATGCTGGTTGGCAATCTCGTTTCGCCCGAAGTAGATCGGTCCGATGTCCGTGTTCGTAACGGCCTTCTGCAGACCCTCGTTGACGACGAGGTCCTCCTCTCGAAGTACCGCCATCAGAATGTTCCAGTTCTTGTCCCACCGCGCCTTCTGCTCGTCCGTCACGGCAGGTTCCCGAGTGAGAAGACGCATCTGCATCCGAGCCCCGACGGGCGTGCCCGGAGCAGGGACGAAGTTGAGCACCTCCAGATGATCCGGTTGACGCAGCACCGACATATTGGGCATCAGAAAGTGCGCAACGGTGATGTGCCGGTCGATCGGGGCGTCCGCGGGCGCGACACCTCGCACCGTGTCGATGCTCTTGCGTGCCGTGACCATTCGTCCGTGCCTGCCCATGGGTTCCCAGGATTGCGCGTTGTTGTAGAAGTACGGCGCAACAGTTCCGGCGTGGGTCGAGGTGATGTGGTAGCCGTCGAGGAAGGCATCCATCAAGACCTTCCAGTTGATGTCCACATCGAAGTTCTGGGCGATATGGCAGTGGTACTTGTCCATCTCCATGGCGGCGAGGGACTCGTCGAACTCCCGGCCGAGCCACTCCGCGATGTCGATCGTTCGATCACCCGCGGCGGAGTCGACGACCCAGACGAAACCATGTCGCTCCTCGACCGGAACCTCCAGCAGGCTCATGCAGCGACGATCGACCCTACCGAACGTCGGCTCGTCCGCGATCGACCGCAGACTGCCATCGCTCCCATACGCCCACCCGTGGTAGCGGCACGAAAAGATGCGCTTCGAACCCCTCTCCTCGGGAACGAGCCGGGCGCCTCGATGCCGGCAGGTGTTCACGAACCCACGAACCCCACCGTCCGCCTGCCGAACGAGAACAATCTCGTTGTTCGGCAACTGGACCGTCGCAAAGTCGTGGTTGCCGGGCAATTCGGTGCTGTGCGCCGCGATGATCGGCACATATCCGAACAGCTCTCTGCGCTCGCGGGCCGCCAGTTCCGGATCGGTGTAGACGCGCGGATCGACCTCGAGGATCTCCGGCGCCATATCGGTGGTGTCGTGGTCGAGGTGATCGAACAACGCCCGGGCAAAACCCGCTTTCGTCGCCTCGTCGTACGGAAGATCGGTGTAGACCATCGTGCTCACTCCTTCGCGGGACCGCGGCGGTCCCCGCAAGAACGTCGCTAGAGCTGCAGACTCTTGATTTCGACAAACTCCTCGAGGCCGAATGCCCCGCCCTCACGCCCAAGGCCGGATTGCTTGAATCCGCCGAAAGGCGCAGCGCCGTTGAACTTTCCACCGTTGACCTCGATCTGCGTCGCACGCATCCTGCGCGCAACCGACTTCGCGCGCTCGGGGTCGCCGGACCACACAGCGCCGGCGATACCGAAGATCGTGCCGTTCGCGATCTCGATCGCTTGCTCGGGTGTGTCGTACGCGATGATCGACAGCACCGGACCGAAGATCTCCTCCTGAGCGATCGTGCTGTCCGGGTCCACCTCCGAGAACACGGTCGGTTCGACGAAGAATCCGGTACGGGCCGGTGCGTCGACCGACCCGGCGACGAGCTTTGCGCCCTCCTTGACGCCGGCACGGATGTAGTCGAGGACCCGCTCACGCTGAGATGCGGTAACCATGGGTCCGAGCTTCGTGTCGCCGTCGGCGGGATCGCCGGGCGCATATGCCGCGGCCGCCTTCGCGGCGAGCTTCTCCGCCTCGGCCAGGCGGGAGCGCGGTACGACCAAACGAGTCTGCGCACTGCAGGACTGTCCGCCGTTCATGTAGCAGGCACGCACGGTGTGCGGCACGGCCTTACCGAACTCCTCGTCGCTGAGGTCGTCGAGCAGCACAGCGGCGCTCTTTCCACCCAGTTCGACCGACACCCGCTTCACTGTCCCGGCGGCCAGTTCGAGGACTCGCTTGCCGACCGAGTTCGATCCCGTGAAGCTGACCATATCGATGTCCGGATGAATGGCGATGGCCTCGCCGACGATCGGACCGTACCCGTGAACCAGATTGAATACGCCGGCCGGAACTCCGGCAGCGTCGACCGCTTCCGCCAGGGCGTGGGCGGTGAACGGGGCAACCTCGCTGGCCTTGACGACCACCGTGCACCCGGTCACGAGCGCAGCCCCGATTTTGGCGGTGATCTGGTGCAACGGGTAGTTCCAGGGCGTGATACACCCGATCACCCCGACAGGCTCACGCACGATCAGGGAGTTGCGGAGCTGTTCTTCCCACGGGAAGTCCCTCGCCGCGGTCACGGCCTCACGCAGGTCGACGATACCCAGTCCGACCTGGGCCCAACGCGCCACCCTGCGTGGGGTGCCGACCTCGGCGACGACGATATCGGTGATCTCCTCCTGTCGCCGCTCCAGTTCGTCGGCCAGACGCGAGACGAACTCCGCCCGCGTGTGCGGCGCGGTCTGTGACCACTGCTCCAAGGCCCGCCGCGCGGCAGCCACCGCCACATCGACATCTGCGGCAGCCCCGGCGGGGACATCCCCTATGCGTTCCTCGGTGGTCGGGTTGACGACGTCGATACGCTCCGCGCTCGTGGAGGCACTCCACGTGCCGTCCACGTACAGATCAAGGGTCACGATGGCTTACTCCGTATCATCGAGTTGACAGAATTCACCGGTACACCGAGCTGCTCGTCACCGAGAAGGCATAAGAAGCAACGGCTTACCGCTTACGATCCGACGAGGTCCCGCAGACCTTCGTCGCTCACCGGTGCGGTGGCCACACCCATCACACCGGCGAGGAATCCTCGGATCGCTACCACGAAGAGCTCGCGCGACGACCATCGGTTGGCTGCCAGCGCGCGGGTGAGCGTCGGGTGTCTCCGCTCGTCGACATTCGGGAAGACCTCCGTGCTGCCGACCGGGTCGCGCATGAGATCGCTCAGAGTGGTGGCGAGTGCCAGTTTCTCCAGTCCGTCCAGGATCACCACGTGCAGGCGCGCCGGTACGCCCCCGTCCTCGAGGATTCGGGCACACATTTCGTACGTTCTCGTGAGGACGTCGCGCGGAAGAAACTGCACCAGCACGAGAGCGGCATTGGGATGGCGGAGAATCGCGTCGCGGTAGTTGAGGCTGAGTTCGACGAACCATTCCACCCAGTCGGTATCCGACGAATACTCGGGCACCGTGGCCCCGGTCATGAGCTCCTTCGCCACCTCTGTCATGAGCTCACGGCGATCGGCGAAGTGGTGATACAGCGAGGAGGTTTTCACGTTCAGGTGTTTGGCCACGCGCGGCAGGCTGAACGCAGCCATACCTTCGGTGTCGATGATCTCGATGCTTGCCGCGATCGTCGAACTCCGGCTGATCAGAGGCTTTGCCGGTCGTCCCATCACGTCCCCCTTTCGATCGACCCGAGACTCAGTTCCACAACCCCGCCGTATCGACTCCGATGGAAAACCAGTGGCTGCGTGGTCGGATCGGACCCGAAGCCGAGGAGGTCGGCAACCGCGATGAGGTGATCGCCACCGTCGTGCTCCGCAGCCAGCGCCACCTCGAACCACGCTGCCACCCCGCCGATGATCGGCGCGCCGCCCTCGGCCGGGCGCCACCGCACTCCGTCGAATTTCCGGCCCCCCGATTTCGCAAAGCGGTCACTGAGAGCGTGTTGGCCCGAGGAAAGTACGTTGACACAGAACGTCTCGGCGGTACGAATCGCCGGCCAGCTCGTCGAACGCCGGCTCGGGCACAGCAGGACCTGGGGCGGATCCAGCGACAGCGCCGAGAACGACTGACAGGTGAATCCGGCCGGTTCGTCGCCTACCATCGCCGTCACCACCGTCACACCGGAGCAGAAATGTCCCAAGACGTCGCGGAGCGCCCGAGTGTCCGTTGCCGGGCCGGTGCTGCTGTCCACTCGAGTCGACACGTGTCGTCCTCTCATCTGGCCGGTGCGATGTGCACCCGGATCTCGCCTGCAGGAACGAGCTGCATCGGGCTCATGGCGCCGTCCGTACCGCGCGGGGTGTGATCCGTCGCCAGACCAGTGCCGGAGACAGCGTGGTGGTGCGGAACACGAGCGGATCCGACGACAGGGTCATCACGTCACCCTCGAAGCGCACGTACCGCTTCTGGTCGTCGCCGATCCAGTTCGGAAACAGCGATACCGCCATCTCGTGCCAGACAGCGGAGTTGTCCTCGTCGACACGGTAGGGACCCGAATAGGCGAGGTACCCCCCGGCGGCCTCGCTTCGTTCGCCCATCTCGCCGCTGTGCACGTTGCGCGTCCGGTAGAGGGTTCGGCCGGAACGCATGATCTGTGCCGACATGTACCCGTCCGCCGAGTAGATGATCAGTCCGCGAGCCTCGGGACCCAGCGGGTAGTCGACCTTTCCCGTATCGGAGGTTGTCGAGTACTCGACGAGTTCCCAGGCCCCGACGATCCGCTGGGCGATCGAGACGCCATCGATGTCGGTGTCGGTGTCGGTGCTCATGTCCTGCTTCCTTTCAGCTCACAGCACGTCGCGCGTGCAGAGAAGTACCGAACTCGAGAGTGCGGCCATGGGCCCGCCGATGAACAGGGACACCTTCGCCCCGGGCACCTGGTTTGCCGAGCTTCCGCGCACCTGGCGCACGGCCTCGACTGCCAGCCCCATCCCGTTGACGAACGAATCTGCGAGATTGCCCCCGCTGGTGTTCACCGGGAGCAGTCCGTGCGGAGCCGTCAGATTCTCGAGGGTCATGACCTTGCCGGCTTCGGCGCCGGGTGGGCACAGCCCGTGATCGATCAGCGCGGCCACCCCGGAACCACTGAAGTTCTCGTAGACCTGGACGACATCGACCTGGTCGGGACCGAGGTCGGCATCTGCCCACAGACTCTCCGCGACCCCCGCCGCCCCGGAGAATCCCGCCGAGGTGTAGTCGAGATCGTTCTCCGTGTCGACGGCGTAGCCCCCTACCGCGCCCTGACTGCCGGCCAGCACGTAGGCCGGATTCGGATGGAGCTTCTCGGCGCGCTCGGCAGCGACGAGGATCAGAGCAACGGCTCCGTCGTTCTCACGAGAACAATCGTAGAGCCGGTACGGCTCGACTATCATCCGCGAGGCTTCGTAGGTCGACTCGTCGAGAGGACGCCCGAACGCCGCGGCAGCCGGATTCTGCTGCGCATGTTTGTAGTCGGCGAGAACCAGGGACCTCATCGCGGATTCCGGGACGCCGTCGTGCTCGAGCATCCGCTGGGTGCGCAGTGCGCAGGCCTGGGCGGGGGATCCGACTCCGTGCGGGAGCATGTGACCGTCGAAATGGTGCTTGGCATATCCGAGGCGGCCGGAATCCCGCTGTGCCATGGCGCGGTACACGACCACGCACTGTGCTTGGCCCGCTGCGATAGCGACCGCCGCGTTGGTGATCGCCGCGGCGGCACCACCACCGCCACCACCCCAGATCATGGTGGACCAGCGGATCCGGTGCGACATCAGTGACGCACCCACGACGGTCCCGTCGTTGTCACCGCCGCCGTACGAGACGAAGCCGTCGATCTCGCGGGGCGACACCCCGGCCTCGGCAGCAGCCTCGACGATGGCGCGCAACGTCATCCGAAGTTCGCTGTCGGGCGATTCGCCTCGTTTGTAGTGGAATTCGCTGACGCCCACGACGGCTGCGGCACCGCGGAGAAATGAGCCGGTCATCGCTCGTCTCCCCGTTCGGTCCCGTTCGCAGTACTCGCGAGGCGCCAGCGGAGCACCGGCCAGGGCGAGTCGGCAGGTTGCTGGATGATTCCCGCAGCCGAGTCACCGATGGCGATGTCCGCATCGTCGTTCTCCGCCAGCAGACCGAGCACTCGTCGCCCCCCGGCGTGCGGGAGCTCGACGAGAACCGTGACGTACGGCAGTTCGCCGGCCAGCTCCGGGATGAAGGGGTGCCAGGTCCGCGACCACGAGAAGACCCGTCCGACCGGTTCCACGGCGACCCATGCCGGGTCGAACGCCCGGCACTGTCCGCACATCCAGCGTGGTCCCCAGATCCACAGTCCACACCGGCCGCATCTCTGCAGCCGCAGCTCACCCGCCCGCAGACCTTCCCAATACGGCAGGTCCAGGCCGTCCGCGTACGGACCGGCCAGGACGGTGGCCGGGAACTCGCGGGCCACCCCGGGACCCGGTGTCATCGGATCGCACCGCTTTCGTGAATCGGCATATCGCTCCTTCGCCCTACGGGCGGGTGTCGCAGAAAGTCCGGTCGGTCAGTGCTTGGTCAGGTAGCCCGCGTCGATCGGCAGGTCGATCCCGGTCACGTACTTCGCGCCGTCGGACACGAGCCACAGCACGGCGTCGGAGATATCCTGTGGTTCGAGCATCATCACGTCGAGCAGATTCGTGCGGTCGTTGTGCTTCCACTTCCGCACCACGTGTGGCAACACCTTCGACAGTCCCTCCGCCATGGGCGAATTGACCCCTGTGGGGTTGACCGTGTTGACGCGGATGTTGTGATCGGCGAGCTCGAACGCGAGTGTGTCCTTCAAGCCTTGGAGTCCGTGCTTCGCGGCGCCGTAGTGCCCCCACGAGGGAGAAGCGCCGAGTCCGTCGACCGACGAGGTGATCACGATCGATCCGCCTCGACCACCCTCGATCATCACCGGTACGACAGCCTTGCACGCCTTCCACGCTCCGGTGAGGTTGACGTCGAGCATCGTCTGCCACGCGTCGTCTTCGATCTCGATCGTCGACTCGCAGTGATCGTGGATTCCGGCGTTCGCCAGCAGGATGTCGATCCTTCCGAATTGCGATACCGCAAGATCTGCGACAGCCTTCATGTCCGCACTGCTTCGCACATCCGCCTGCATGCCGGCAATCTCACCCCCGGCTTCCTTGACCAGCTGGATCGTCTCCTCGAGGTCCCCCGGTGTCGCGAGTGCATACTGCACATTCTTGATCGGTGCGGCGACGTCACACACCACGATCCTGGCGCCGGCAGCGGCAAGCGTGAGCGCGTGGGCGCGACCCTGGCCGCGAGCTCCGCCGGTGATGATTGCTACTTTTCCGTCGAGTGAGGTCATCGATTCTCCTGCTGTCGGATAACGGTGTTGAGCGGGGTCTTGCCGGATCGACTACCGCGCGCTCTTCACACGCTCGTAGTCCTGCGTCGCTTGGCTGATGCCGGTCGCGAATCGCTCACTGAAGCCGTCCTTGCGCGCTTGGGTCCAGTGATAGGAGTTCAGCAGCGGTTCGCAGGCGCCCGTGAAGCGCGGCATGACGTCGCGCATGAGGATGCGGTACATGCGTGAGGTGGCCTCGGTGTCGGCCCAGTCGTGTGCTGTCGCGAGGAAGGTGCCGAAGCCGCCGGTGCGGTCGATGATCTTCTGGATGTAGTCGATGGCGTCGTTCGCATCGCCGATGCAGCCGTATCCGGACTCGTTGACGCGCCGGACCAGTTCCTCGTGCGCGACTTCTTCGCCGGGTTCGATCATTTTCATCGGGGTGACGACGTGGCGGTAATCCATGAAGTCGCGCAGCCCGTACCGGGTGTCCTCGACGGCCTGCTCGAAGGTGTCGGCGATGTGGATGTTGCCGACGATCGCCCAGTCACCGCGGTCGACCGTCCGACCGTGCTCGTTCGCCTCGTGGGTCGTGATACCCCACGTCTGCTCGAGCAATTCGAACGACTTGTCACTGGTGCCACCGATGGACAGCAGACCGAGTCCGTACTTGCCGGCCAGCTTGGGTCCGGACGGGGACATCGCCGCCGCGACGGTGATCGGCACGCCGGGGTACGAATAGGGGCCCAGCTGCACTCGGGCATCCTCGAGGGAGAACCATTCGGTCTTCCGGTCGACCGGCCCCGGTGTCTCGAGCAGTTCCAGGATGGCGTCGAGGGATTCCTCCATCCGCGGCCGCAGAAGGTTGTAGTCCATGCCCATCATCTGCGAGTCGGCCACGAGCGCGCCCGGCCCGACACCGATCCTGATGCGTCCTCTAGTCATGTGATCCAAGAACGTGATTCGGTCGGCCACCATCAACGGATGGTGGTACGGGAGAGAGATGACACCGCTGCACAGCTCGATGCGCTCGGTGCGCTGTGCAGCTGCCGCGATCATCAGTTCCGGTGACGGACCGACCTCGTATCCACCGCTGTGATGCTCGCCGAACCACACCTGGTGGAAACCGAGCCGATCGAGATCCTCGACATGGCGGAGATCCTGTTCGATCGCCATCGTGGGGTTACGGCGGGGATTGTGGTACGGCGGAAGGAACACTCCGCACCGGAGCGGAGCCTTCCTCGCAGCCGGCGCATAGTTCACGTTCGACCCGGTGTTCTCGGTTGCCGATTCCATTTCAGTTCTCCTGTCGGTCATTGCGTGACGCGCCGCAGATGGTGACGATGGCCCGAGCGGTCCGTTCTCCTCGGTTGTGCCATCGGTGCCTGTTCCCGTTGATCACCACCGTGTCGCCGGGATTCAGTTCGATCTCCACACCGTCGTCGAGTTCGAGCACGAGCGAACCCTCGAGAAGGACGTGCACGTCCACGGAATCCGTCCGATGAAACCCCGGATCCTCGTCGTCCATGACGACGATTCCGTTGTCGCTGTCGCCGATGCGACCAGGCTCGAGCACCCAGCCGATCACCCACACTCCGCCCGGATCCGGAAATCCGACGGCGTCCGGTACTTCACCGGAATTGGGGACCTCGGGATCGGAGTCGGTTCGCCAGATGGGGTCGATTCCGGCGGCGTCCAGCCTCTCGATCTGCTCGTCGGCGACGAGCACGGCCGCGCCCTTGCGTTCGACTGCGATTACGCGACGAAAGCCCATGTTTGCCCCTCCGGGAGACAATTCTGCGACGACGAACGGCGCCGGGATTGCAGACAGTACGTTCTGTCCCACAACAGATTTCAGTTCACGGACACGAACAGGGAAGCACCGCGTGCTACGTGTGATACGCGCCCCACCCGCAGCACGCGAGTGCTGCGCATCACACCGATCAATCTAAATGCTATCGGTTAATCGGTCAAGCGGGCACCGACTGCGCGACAGCAATTCCCCTGCGAAACGCAGACATGAGCACATACGCTGTTGACCGGTCGGAAACGACTGATCTACCGTCGTCCCAAGGCAATCGCCCCTCCCCACGTCAGCCCGCGCTCGTCACAGCGCCACATCACCTGACTCCCCGGAAGACCCCTCCCCGCCGAGGCGCTCTCCGGATCACTCCCCTCGCGAAGGATCGCCGATGATCACGACACAGATCGAAATTCCCGCACATCTGATCACCGACTTCGATGTGTACGACCCGTCCCTGGCCGTGCCGGCCGATGTGTTCCAGGAGCGTGTCGCTGCGTTACGCAAGCAAGGGCCGGTCCTCTACTCCCCACATCACGGCGGACACTGGGTCGTCACCCGATACAGCGAGGCACTCCAGGTGCTCCAGGATCCGGAGACGTTCTCGAGCTTCCCGAACAACCTGCTCAATGCCGCGCAGGGTAAATTCCTTCCACTCGAACTCGACCCGCCCGAACACAGCTACTATCGGCAGGCACTTCAGCCGCTGTTCAGTCCCAAGCAAATGAAGGCGCTCGAGCCCGAGATCCGGGGCATCATCACCGCGCTGATCGACGACTTCGCAGAAAAGGGCGAGTGCGAGTTCATCTCCGAGTTCGCACACGAACTGCCGACGCGGATCTTCCTTGCGCTCATGGGGTGGCCACTGAGCGACGCACCGCAATTCACGGAGTGGACCGACATCACGCTCCAGGGCATCCCCGGCGCGAGCGAGGAGGAATCGGCCGAGGCCCGCGCGAAGGCCGCCGGCGAGATCTACGAGTACTTCGGGCAGGTGGTCGCCCGGGTCCGCTCCGGCGACGACAACTCCGGGAGCCTCACGGCGCAGATCATCAACACCCCACTCGACGTCGAAGGAACACCCAGGCAGCTCACCGACGAGGAACTGTGCCGGATGTTCTTCCTGCTTCTCGTCGCGGGACTCCACACCGTCCAAGGCGCTCTCGCCTGGGGACTCATCCACCTGTCTCGTAATCTCGAGCAGCGCGAGGCGATCCTTGACGACCCGACGCTGATTCCGTCGGCGGTGGAAGAGATCCTGCGGATCGAGACTGCCACGAGCGGCGGCCGGCGTGCGACCCGAGACACCGAGATCGGTGGTGTCTCGATCAAGGCCGGCGACCAACTCTTGGTGTTGATGACCTCCGCCAACCGTGACGACGACGAGTTCGACAACCCTGACGAGCTGCAGATCGAACGGCACCCCAACCGCCACATCGGGTTCGGCGCCGGCCCGCATCGCTGCCTCGGCTCCCATCTCGCGCGGCTCGAGCTGAGGCTCGCCATGGAGGAGATTCACAAGCGGATTCCCGACTACGCGCTCGTTCCGGACAATCCCGCGGTCTTCCATTCGTCCCAGGTCCGTGGATGCGAGAAGCTGCCGATCACGTTCACGCCGTCGACGCGCTGATCCCGCTCGACCCGGTCGCAGGAAGTCGGCCCGAACAGTAGAAGGTCCCCGGAGGAAGCTCCGGGGACCTTCTCGGCTGTGTCACACAGTGGAGGGAACCGGCGACAGCGCCGGATCGTCGGCGGGCGGTTGCAGCACGCCGTCGCGCACGAGCGAATCGATCTCGACTGTGCTCAGCCCGAGCACTCTCTCGCAGATCTCACGTGTCTGCTGACCGGCCAGGGGCGCCTGCCGCAGCGGCCAGTCCGGCAACGTCGCGAAGTGCGCCACCTGCTTCGCGGTCGGGAGCGGCGCCGGAAGCAGCTCGTGTTCGAGCTCGGTGTACGCACCGCGCGCGATCAGCTGAGGGTTGGTGAGCAGCTCCGGCAACCGGATCATGGCCCCGGCCGGTATTCCAGCCGCCTGCAGAGTCTCCATCGCCTCGGTCGGCGTGTGCCGCAGCAGCCACTCCGTCAGCACCTCGTCGGCCTCGGCGCGGTGGTCGATCCTGAGCTCGGCGGTGGCGAAACGAGGGTCGTCGGCGAGGTCGGGCCGGCCGACTACACCGCACAGCCTCGCCCAGTCCGTGTCGTCGCGGACGGTGACGACACACCACTCGTCGTCACCTCCACACGGGTACACCCCGGAGGGCGCCGAGTACGGATCGGAATTTCCCGGGGCGCCGATCGACCCAGGGTCGAGATGTTCCGCGACGAGCTGGCTACCCAGTTGCACGATCGCGGTGTCGGCCTGAGCGACCTCGATCGCGGCGCCACGCCCGGTCCGCAGCCGGTGGATCAGCGTGGCGAGAATCGTGGTTGCGGTGACCTGTCCGGCGATGTGATCGGGGTAGACAGTCGAGCCGTCGCACAGTGCATCAGTGGTGTCCGAGTACCGCCAGAGCGCCGAGACACCACAGGCTGCCCGTACCAGCGGTCCGTAGCCGAGCCGCTTGTTCCACGGGCCGACACTGCCGAAGGCGCTGCTCTCGGACACGATGATGCGCGGATTGATCGCGGCGAGCTCGTCGTACGAGAGCCCCATCGAGGCGAGAGTGCCGGGCTTGAAGTTGGCGAGCACGATGTCCGCTTCGGCGGCCAGCCGCTTGAAGATGCGGATGCCTTCGGGACTGCGCAGGTTCAGTCCGAGGCTGCGGCGGTTACGGTGGCCCCACGCCACGGACGCGGCGAGGGCCGCACCCCGCTTCGACTGACGCAATCCGTCCGGGAAGTTCGAGTTCTCGATCTTGATGACGTCGGCGCCGTTGTCCGCGAACTGGCGCCCGAGTTCAGCACCGAACACCACGACACCCATATCGAGGACCCGAAGACCCTCGAACGGCCGCCCACCCGGTTCGCGCTGCAGTGCGGGAATCGGATCGTGAGCCCCGTCGATGTCGGACCCGAACACCGTGTCGTTGTGCTCACCGAGTTCTGGCGCACGCATGCGCACTCCGGCTCGCTGCCCGTCGACCTTCGCGTACCCGGACGGGACTCGCGCGGTGACGCCGGGTGAGATCTCGGTATCGACGAACGTACCGGCCGCATCGAAATGCTCGGTCGTCAAGACCTCCGACACGGTGTTGAGACCACCGATCGGGATGCCCCGGGCCGCACCTTCGACGACGAGTTCGTCGCGGGTATAGGTGCTGAACAGCTGTTCGATGAGCGGATTGAGGCGAGCGGACGCAGCGAATCGCGCGGGAATGGTGTCGTATGTCGGATCCGCGAATTCCTCCGGCTCACCGAGCCATTCGAACATCGCCCGCCACTGCCGCTTCGCGAGCAGGCAGATGCGCACCTGCCCGTCGCCGCAGCGATAGACCGGGTAGAAGTTGGCGGCGTCGGGCCGGCCCCGCGGGAAGTCCTCGGAACGGCCGGCGGCAGCGGAGCCCTGCACACCGAATCCGGGATCGAAGCCGTGCACGATGACCTCGAACGCCGAGATGTCGACGGTCTGGCCACGTCCGGTGTGCAACCGGTCGAAGTAGGCGAGTAGCGCCGACCACGCCGTGTGCACGCCTACCGACTCGTCGATCAGCCCGTCGGGCGGCAGCAGAGGCTGCTCCCCCGGCTCACCGGAACGCGACAATACACCGCTGAGCGCATACAGGACCGGCTCTGTCGCCGCCCAGTCGCGATACGGACCGTCCTGACCGAAACCGGTGATCGACACGGCCACGAGCGCGGGATTGGCCCGGCACAGGTCCGCAGTACCCACGCCGCGCGCAGCGAGGAAGCCCGGGGGGAACGACTCCAGCAGAATGTCCGAGCGCCGCGCGAGGGCGCGCAACCGGTCCCGGCCTTCGTCCTCCTCGAGATCGAGCGTGACGCCGAGCTTGTTCGCGTTGCGCAGCGCGAACGGAACGCTCACGCCGTTCCGGACCGGGTGCGCCGAGCGCGAAGGCGAGCCTCCGGGCAGTTCGACTCGGACGACCTCGGCCCCGAGGTCGGCGAGGAACCGGCCCGCGGTGTCGCCGAATCCGTCCGTCAGTTCCAGTACCCGGACACCATGCAGAGGTAGTGCCATCTTGTGCTCCAATAGTGTGTGCTCGCCGCGAGACCTGGCTCTGGTCAGCGAGTTCCGAAGTACACCGACTTCGCGGTGAAGTACGGTGCCAGTCCCTCCGGGCCGAGCTCGCGGCCCAGCCCCGACGACTTGACGCCGCCGAACGGCGCGTCCAGATCGAGGGCGTAGTAGTTCACTCCGACTGTGCCGCTGTGAATCCGCGCCGCGAGGTCGAGGCCGTGCTGTTCGTCTGTGGTCCAGACCGTGCCGCCGAGTCCGTACTCCGAGTCGTTGGCGATGGCAACTGCCTCGTTCTCACCGTCGTACGCGGTGATGGTCAGCACCGGACCGAAGATCTCCTCCTGCGCGATGCGCGCGGAGTTGTCGACGTCGGCGAACACGGTCGGCTCGACGAACCACCCCAGCGGTTGGTCGGCAGGGACGCCGCCGCCGGTGGTGATGCGGTAGCCGTCGGCGCGGCCCGAAGCGATGTAGCCGAGGACGCGGTCGCGCTGCGCGGCCGAGACCAGCGGACCCACGTTGGTGGCCTTGTCGAGCGGATCACCGACGGTCAGTGCCCGCACGGTCTCGGTGACCGCGTCCACGACCTCGTCGTACCGCGAGCGCGGGGCGAGGATCCGGGTGCTCGCGTGGCAGGTCTGGCCGTTGTTGACCAGCGACACCTCGAGCAGGTTCTTCGCGAAGACGTCGAGATCGGCGTGCTCGGTGACGATCGCCGCGGACTTGCCGCCGAGCTCGAGCGTGACCGGCCGCAGCAGCCGACCGCAGACCGCCCCGATCGCGCGACCTGCCGCGGTGGACCCGGTGAACGCCACCTTGTCGACGCCCGGGTGCGAAACCAGGTAGGCACCGGCGTCGCGGTCGGCGGGGACGACGTTGACCACACCGTCGGGCAGGCCCGCCTCGAGCGCGGCGTCGGCGAAGGCGAACGCATCGAGTGCGGTCTCGGGGGCGGGCTTGAGCACCACCGTGCATCCCGCCGCGAGCGCGGGAGCGAGCTTCATCGCAGCGAGCGGCTGCGGGTAGTTCCACGGCGTGATTGCCGCGACCACGCCCACGGGCTCGCGGCGCACGACGGTGCGACCGCCGAATGCACTCGGCCGCACGTCCTCGTTGGACGCTTCGCGGATCAGACCTGCGTAGTACGAGAGCATCGCCGCGGGGCCGAAACCGTTCACACCGCCCGACAGCGCGATCGGCATGCCGTTCTCGCGGCTCACCAGCCGGGACGTGTCGCGACCACGTGACTTGAGGGCGGCCGCGAACGTGTCGAGCAGGTCGGCCCGTTCGACGTTGGTCAGCCTGCTCCACGGACCCGTCAGGGCGGTACGCGCGGCCGCGACGGCCGCATCGATGTCGGCGTCGGACGCGAGAGCGGAGGTACCCAGCACCTTCTCGGTGGCCGCCTCGATGACGTCCACGCCGCCACCGGACTTCGGCGCTACCCACCGTCCGCCGATGAACAGCTCGCTCCGGTCCAGACTATTGGTGTCACGGTCGTTCATGTCGTGCCTTTCGGACGTGGCGGTCAGAGGGTGTCTTCGTGGCCGAACAGCACCGAGCTCACCAACGGCGCCATCGGGCCGCCGATGAACAGGGAGGTCTTCGCGCCCTCCACCGGGTTGGTCGAGGTGCCGCGGATCTGCCGGACCGCTTCGACCGCGAGGTTCAGACCGTTGATGAACGAATCGGCGAGGTTGCCGCCGCTGGTGTTGATGGGCAGTTTGCCGTTCGGCGCGGTGAGGTTCTCGACGGTCATGAAGGTGCCGGCAGCCTCCCCCGGCGGACAGAGGCCGTGATCGATCAGTGCCGCGACAGCAGGACCACTGAAGTTCTCGTAGACCTGGACCACGTCGACATCATCCGGTCCGAGACCGGCTGCAGACCAAAGCCTTTCGGCGACACCGGGTTTTCCGTTGTTGGCCGGGCCGAATCCGGCGGTCATGTACTGCTCGCCGAGATCGTTGTCGATCAGTTCCGAGTATCCGCCCGGTGCACCTTGCGCGCCTGCCAGTAGATACGCCGGGTCGGGACGCAAGGTCTTCGCCCGCTCGGCCGAGACGAGCACCAGCGCGACCGCACCGTCGCTTTCACGGGAGCAGTCGAACAGGTGGAACGGCTCTGCGATCAACCGCGAATCCTCGTAGGTCTCCTCGTCGAGTGGGCGTCCGTAACCCTGCGCCGTCGGGTTGCTCTGCGCGTGCTGGTACGACGCGAGGACCAGGGATCGCATGGCCGACCGCGGCACCCCGCCGTGCTCGAGCATCCGCTGGGTGCGCATCGCGCAGATCTGCGCGGGCGAGCCGATGCCGTGCGCGAGGAAGTGACTGCCGTAGTGGTACTTCGCGTATCCGAGCCGACCCGTATCCGCCTGCGTCATCGCGCGATAGACCACAACACACTCGGCTTGACCGGTGGCGATCGCAGTGGCCGCATTCGTGATGGCCGCTGCGACGCTGCCGCCGCCCCCACCCCACATCATGTTCGACCAACGCAGTTCGTCGATCAGCAGTGCGCCGCCGATGATGGCGCCGTCGTTGGCGCCGCCCGCGTAGGAGACGAAGCCGTCGATCTCGCGGGGGTTGATACCCGCGTCGGCACACGCCCGGAGGATGACCTCGAGAGTCATGCGCTTCTCGCTGTGCGGGGCTTCGCCGCGCTTGTAATGCTGTTCGGCGACGCCGACGACGGCCGTCGCGCCGCGCATGATGTTGGCGCTCATCGCATTTCTCCCTCTACGATCGAATCGGCCCGGCGCCAGCGCAGCAACGGCCAGGCGGCGCCCTCGGTCCGCTCGAAGACTCCGACGACCCGGTCGCCGATCTCGGGGTTCGCGTCGATGTCGTCTGCGAGAATGCCCAGCACCCGTCGGCCACCGGCGTGCGGCAGTTCGACGAGCACCGTCACGTACGGCAACCGCTCGGCATATTCGTCCATGTACGGGTACCAGCTGCGATTCCAGCTGTAGACGGTGCCGGCCGGCTCGACGGTTTCCCATCCGAGGTCGAAGCTGTGGCAGTGACCGCAAATGGCCTGCGGCCCCCAGATCCACGTGCGGCAATCGCTGCAGCGCTGAAGGCGCAGCTCACCGGCAAGGAGACCGTCCCAGTACGGCTGATCGAGTCCGTCCGGCGCGGGTCCCCACGGTTCGGTCGCGAGTTCTGTTGCGGTCATGCGTTCGCCTCCGTTCCGGCGGGGAAGTTCTCGAGCTTCGCCGCGAGCCAGCGTCCGTCGTGGAGCTCCCAGATGGAGCGCAGCCCGATCGAACGGTCGCCCATGTCGTAGACGGTCTCGCCCACCATCCGGTCGCCCTCGGCGCGCACGTCCTTGATCTCGAAGCCTTTCGTGGCCTCGCGGGGGGTGTCGATTCCGTCGAAGACCTGCGGAATGTTCTCTCGCACCATGTCGGCGAGAGCGGCCTTCATGTTTCCGGCGACAACGTAGCCGACATGCTGTTCGTACAGTGCACGAAAGTCTTCGACAGACATCTGTGAACTCCTCGATTCGTGACACGAGCCTGTCGTGTCCGTCAGTGCAATAACCTTATGTCGTTAGATAAATGCCGTCAACGTCGCGCGAAGTGGAACTGCCCGTCCTCCGTGATCGAAACGTGCTGACCTGCAACATCGCCCTCCGTGAGGCGCGCGAGATCCTCGGCGTCCGTGGTCGCCGCGAGGGTTCGCTCCCCTGCGGCAGTGCGTGCCGCGAGGAAACCACGCTCCGGCGAACCGTCGCGGCCGTACACCACGGTCCACGACTCCGCCGACGCCGTGCCCGCGTAGGACATGAGCGCGGCGGTCGTGGGCTGCCCCGCCACCTCGGCCTGCACGTCCAGCCGCCGGAATCCTCCGGCGGGAGGTTCCGTCCGGTACACGCCCATGGCGTGCTTCGTGAGATAGCCGCTGTTGGCGGTCACCAGACCGTACGAACCCGGGGACTCACGCACCCGTTTCGCCATGGTCGCGATCGAATGGCTCACGTAGTTGTTCCACGGGCCACCCCCGAACGTCAGACCACCGGTCACGGTCAGCGGCCGACCCGGATCATCCAGCGCCAACCCCAGCTCGTTCGCCGCAACCTGTACCGCCGACGGAAAACACGAGTACACATCGACGTGCGCGACATCGTCCAGCCCGATACCCGCGAGCTCGAGAGCCCGCGCCCCCGCAATGCGAATCGCCGGTGACCCGTCGAGGGCACCCCGTTCGGCGATCGCATACGTATCGTGCGATTCGGTGCCGGACTGCGGAAAGACCCAGTTCTCCCGCGGGATACCGAGCCGGGCGGCCGTCTCGACCGAGCACATCAGCAGCACCGCGCCCTGATCGACCATGTTGTTCGAGTTCAGCAGCTTGGTGTAGGGCGTGGAGATCATCCGGTTCTCGGGCGACGGTGTCGCGATCTCCGCCGCGGTGTACTCCCGCTGCACCCACGCATTCGGGTTCGTTGCCGCGATCTTGCTGAACCGCGACCACAGGCCCCCGATGAACTCGCGGTGCTCCTCGAGGGAGCGTCCCGCCGAGACCCGCAGCGCCTGCTCGAACAGCGGATAGACGTACGAGGGCCGGTCCAGACCGATCCGGCGTTCGCTCTCGTCCGCCATCGGCACATCGGTGACCATGATCTCGGCGGCGGGCACCGACTCGTCCTGCACGCTCCACTCGGGTCGCTGCTTCTGCGCCCGCAGCTTCATGCGGGTCCGCCAGGATTCGGCGCCACCGATGAGCACGACGTCGGCGCGGCCAGCGGCGATGTCCTCGGCGGAACCGTTGACCAGCACCTGCGGCGTGCTCCCACCGTTTCCGGAGTAACCGGTGTGCCGTACGGTCGCGCCGATGCGCTCGCCGACGAGTGCGCCCGGGTCGCGGTAACGCCAGGACAGGAGCCCGACCACGCGGACGGAGTCGACCAGTTCGAGCAGGCGCGCGGACCCGGCATCGGCAGCGGCCTCGCGCGCCGCGCGCACCATGAGATCGACGGGCTCCACGCCGCGGCCGCGTTCGTCGACCTGGCCGGTGCCGACCAGGATCGGGGTTCTCGGATCGAGGGTCACGACTGCACTGCCTCCAGAATGCGCTCGCGGTTCTCCGGCTTCGGCCACCCACCGAGGATGAGGGTGGTCAGGCACGTGGACTTCCACTTGGTTTCGATCTCTTCGATGATCTTGTCCGCGGGACCGACCAGGGCGACGTCCTCGACCATCTCGGTGGGCACGGCCTGTGCGGCGAGCTCGGGCCGCCCGCTCAGGTACAGCTCCTGGATCTCGGCGCACACCTCGCCCCACCCCATGCGGGCGAACACGTCGTTGTGGAAGTTGGCACCCTTGGCCCCCATACCGCCGGCGTAGAGCGCGACCGTCGGCTTGAGCCGGGCGGCGGCCTTCTCCACGTCGTCGTTCTCGAGGAGCCAGCACACGTTCGCAACCTCGAAGTCGTCGGCGGTGCGGCGCGCTCCCTCACGCGAAAAGCCTTCGGCGAGTGCCGTGCGGTAGAACTCGTCGCTCTTGGGCGAGAACCACAGCGGCGTCCAGCCGTCGGCGATCTCGGCGGCGAGCGCCACGTTCTTCGGGCCCTCGGCGCCCATGTAGACGGGGACGTCGTTACGCAGGGGGTGGACGATCGACTTGAGCGGCTTCCCCAGTCCGGAGCCGCCCTGGAGCGGCAGCTGGTAGTGCCGTCCCGAGTAGGTCACCGGCTCCTCACGCGCCCACACCTGCCGCATGATCTCGATGTACTCGCGGGTGCGTTCGAGAGGTCGCGGGTAGGGCTGCCCGTACCAGCCCTCGACGACCTGCGGCCCGGACGCGCCGATGCCGATGATCACGCGACCACCGCTGAGGTGATCGAGGGTCTGCGCGGCCATCGCCAGCGCCGTCGGTGTGCGCGCCGACATCTGGCACACCGACGTCCCCAGCTTGATCCTCGACGTCTGCGCACCCCACCACGCGAGAGGTGTCAGCGCGTCGGACCCGTAGGTCTCGGCGGTCCAGAAGCTGTCGACCCCGAGCGCTTCGGCCTCGGCGAGCATCCGTTCGACATTGCGCGGCGGGCCCGAACCCCAATACCCTGCGGCGATTCCAACTCTCATGCTGCTTTCACTGCCTCTTCGGTGTGTCGTCGAATCAATCGGTGCCGGTCAGTGATTCTGGAACGCCGGCGGCCGCTTCTCGAGGAACGAGACGACGGCTTCCTTGTGATCGCGCGTCAACGAGCTGAGGATCTGCGTACGGTTCTCGAGGTCGATTGCAGCGCGCATGCTGGGCGCCTCCAGGTTCGACCACATCACTTCCTTGGTCATCCAGACGCCGAACGGGCTGTTCTGTGCGATGGCCCCGGCGGTGTCCAGCGCGACGTCGAGCAGCTTGTCGGCGGGTTCGACGGACGAGACGAGCCCGATCCGTTCGGCTTCGGCGGCGTCGATGGACCTGCCGGTGAGCATGATCTGCGCAGCCCGGGAGAAGCCGATCATGCGGGGCAGGAGCCAGCTCATTCCGATGTCGCAGTTGGACAGGCCGCGGCGAATGAACGCGGCATGGAACACCGCGGATTCGGACACGATGCGTATGTCGGACATGAGGGCGAGTGACATTCCGCCGCCCGCCGCGGCCCCGTTGACGGCCGCGATGATCGGTGGCCGCGCACCGCGGAATGCATCGACGAGACCCGCGATGTGCTTCTGCACCCGCAGTCCGAGTTGCGCGCGACCCTCCCCCTCGGTCGCACCCTGCGGGATTCCGTATCCGCGCAGATCCAGACCTGCGCAGAAGGCACGTCCTTCACCGGTGAGCACAATCGCGCGGGTGGTCGAATCGTCCCGCACCTCGGCGAGCACCTCGTGCAGCGCGTCGATGAGGTCGACGTTCATGGCATTGAGCTCGTCCGGGCGATTGAGGCGAATCAGGAGAATGCCCGGCCGCGGCCGCTCGGTCAGGATCGGTGTCGCATCGGACATATGGCTCTCCCCAGGGACGAAGGATTCGACAGAAGAAGACTAATGGCTTTAGATTAAAGCTCGAGGAACCGGCGAGCACAACCGAAGGAGTCCACCATGACGAACCTCGACGGCAAGGTTGCCGTGGTGACGGGAGCCGCGAGCGGAATCGGCGCAGCCACTGCTCACGTGTTCGTCGAGCGCGGGGCGCGTGTGATCGTCGCGGATATCGACGACGCTCGCGGGGAGACCGTTGCTGCCGCCCTCGGTCCCCGCGGTGCCTACCTGCACACCGATGTACGCACCGAATCCGAGGTCGAGGCCGCCGTCGCGCTGGCGGTCGACCGGTTCGGACGGCTCGACTGCATGGTCAACAACGCGGGCCGCGTCGGTGCCTGGACATTCCTCGAGGACACCTCCCTCGAGGAATGGGAAGACGGGTTCGCCGTGCTCGCACGCAGCGTGTTCCTCGGAACCAAGCATGCCGCGCGCGTGATGCGCGACCAGGGCTCCGGCAGCATCGTCAACGTCTCGAGCGTCGCGGGCGTGCGCACCGGATTCGGACCGCATCCCTACAGCGCCGCGAAGGCCGCCGTGCTCCAACTGACCCGGACCGCGGCCGTGGAGCTGGCCGAATTCCGGATCCGCGTCAATGCACTGGTCCCCGGAGGAGTCGCCACCCGCATCGTAGGCCACGGTGCGGGACTCGAGGACGAAGCACTCGACCGCAGCGTCGACGCCGTACGGGGCAGCCTGACGACGTTCCAGCCCATCCCGCGAGCCGGCGAACCCGAGGACCTTGCGCACGCCGCGGCGTTCCTCGCCTCGGACGACTCCGAGTTCGTCACGGGCCAGGCCCTCGGAGTCGACGGGGGACTGACCCTGGGCAAGAAGTGGCCGTCCAACTATCGGGACGAGGCGCAGGCGGCATCGACTCGCGCAGCCGCCGTGGGCGGCATCGACTTGCGCAGCCGCCGTGGGCGGTTGACCAGGTGACGACGCGCCGGGTCCACACGTTCTGCCGCATCTGCGAACCGGGGTGCGGTCTCGTCGCAGACGTCCGGGACGACCAGGTAGTCTCACTGCAGCCGGACAAGGATCACCCGATCCACCAGGGATTCGCCTGCCACAAGGGTGTGCACTTCCTCCAGGTCCACGACGATCCGAACCGCCTCGACCGCCCGCTCAAGCGCACGAATCCTCGCCACGAGGAGGTCGGCGACTTCGTACCGATCGACTGGGACGATGCGGTACGCGAGATCGCCGACAAGCTCGGGGACATCCGCCGGCGGTACGGGCGCAACGCGCTCGCCGTCTACCAAGGCAACCCGTCGGCGTTCAACGGCACCTACTACGCCAACGCGGCGGCACTCGCGCGTGGTTTCGACACCAGGATGCGTTTCAGCGCCGGCACCCAGGATACCTCTGCAAAATACGCTGCAAGCGAGGCGATCTACGGGGCGTCGATGGCGCATCCGATCCCGGATCTGCTGCACACCGACTATTTCCTGTGTCTCGGCAGCAACCCCCTCGTCTCGCACATGACCCTCATGCACATCTCGAACCCGATGGCCAAGATCAAGGCGGTCAAGCAGCGCGGAGGGACCGTCCTGTTCGTCAACCCGCGGCGGATCGAGTCGTCGGGACCGGACACCGGTGACGTGCTGCTGATCAAACCCGATTCCGACTTCTACTTCCTCGCGGCGATCCTGCACGAGATCGTGTTCCGGATCGGGTACGACCGCACCGCGGTGGAGAAGCATGCACGCAACATCGACGGGCTGCTCGATTTCCTCCGGGGGTATCCCGTCGAGCGAGTAACGGCGGCGACCGGCATCGAGGCCGACGTCATCAGGAAGGTCGCCGAGGACTTCTGCACCGCCCCCACCGCCAGCATCTACATGGCGACCGGCGTGAACCAGGGACGCCAGGGCACGCTGGCGTACTGGATGCTCAACATGATCAGTCTCTTCACCGGCAACCTCGGCCGCCGAGGCGGCAACATCTACTCCCGCGGCATGACCGACGTCGTGCAAAATTCGAAGCGCAAGCGCGAGAATCCGTTCTTCCATAACAACGTGGGCGAGGTCCGCACTGTCAGTGGGGATCTGCCCGCAGCAATGCTGTCGGAGTACATCGAGACTCGGGATGATCCGATCAGAGCGTTGATCGTCATCTCCGGTAACCCGCTGTTGTCGGTAGGCGGAGAAGAGCGCCTGCGCCGCGCCCTGAAAGACCTGGAACTGATCGTGACGATCGACCTGTACCGCACGGTCACCGGCGAGATGGCGGATTACGTTCTCCCCGCCACGGATTGGCTCGAACACGAGGACCTCAACTTCCTGAACACGATGGGCGTCGCGATGGAGCCCTACGTGCAGTACACCCCCGCGGTGGTACCGCCGAGGGGCGACCGGCGCGACGACTGGTGGATCCTGTCACGAATCCAGCAGGAGATGGGCGTGGAGACGCTGCTCGACAGTCCCGATCCCGACCCCCTCGCCAACGCGGATGCCGCCATGCGCGACTCGGGCCTGAGTATCGAGCGGCTGAAGGAAATGCCTTGCCAGACCGCGGTGTTGCCCGAGGCGGACCCGTCGCACGTGTTCACCATCGCAGTGCAGCACGACGACGGCCTGATCGACTGCTGCCCGGCAATTTTCCGGCGCGCATACCGCACCGCCGAGGACATTCTCGAGGAGTTGTCCACCGAGAGTGCCGACCAGCTCAAGCTCATCACACGCCGCACCCTGTACATGGTGAACAGCTGGCTGCACAACCTTCCGGTACTGAAACAAGGAGTGCACCAGAATAATCCCCTGTGGATGAACCCGGCCGACGCGGAGCGGCGCGGACTGGTAGCCGGTGACGACGTCACCGTCCACAACCGTTACGGGTCGGTCGACGCGGTACTGGCATACGACGAGGCCCTCAAGCCGGGCGTGGTCGCGATGACACACGGATGGGGTCAGAGCTCCGCTCGCAGCCTCGAGGTGGCGCGGCGCCAGCCCGGTGCGAACGTGAACAGACTCTCCCCCATCGGGAAAGACGGATACGACGTCCTCAGCAATCAGTCGCACCTCACCGGCATCAACGTCGATGTCACACGGCGCGGGCACAACGGACCCCGATAGACAAATCTAATGCCTATAGCTTAATGTGGTTTCCGTCACTACATCATTCGGGCAGATCGCCCATCACTCACATCGAGGTTTCGCATGACCGAACGTACGACCGCGGCTGCAGGCCCTCCCCCGAACACGACCTCCGGGCCCTCCCGCGCGGACTCACGACGCGCAAGCCGTGCCGCCTTCGTAGGAACCCTGCTCGAGTACTACGACTTCAGCCTCTACGCCTCGGCGGCGTCGATTGTCTTCGCCAGCGTGTTCTTCACCGGCTCGAGCCCGTTCCTGGGAACACTACAGGCGGTCGCCACGTTCGCGGTCGGCTTCCTCGTCCGCCCGGTAGGTGGCGTGATTCTCGGCAGCCTCGGTGACCGCATCGGACGCAAGAAGATCCTGGTCTTCACGATGCTGCTGATGGGAGGGGCAACCCTCCTCGTCGGGCTTCTGCCCAGTTACGCGCAGATCGGATGGGCTGCACCGGCTCTGCTGGTCTTCCTGCGCATTCTCCAGGGTATCGGGGCCAGCGGTGAGTACGGCGGTGCCGCCCTCGTCGCCGTCGAGTTCGCACCCGAGAAGAAGCGTGGGTTGCTCGGCTCCCTCCCCGGCATGGGCGCGGCACTCGGTGGCGTGCTCGGAACCTTGTCGCTCCTCCTGGTGTCCGCCCTGATGTCCCAAGAGGCCTTCCTCGCGTGGGGCTGGCGCATTCCGTTCCTGCTCAGCGTCGTGATCCTCGCCTACGGCCTGTGGCTCCGTCGTGCCCTGCCCGAGACGCCCGCGTTCCGCGAGATCAAGGAATCCGACGCCCTGTCGAAGAGTCCCATTCTCGATGTGATCCGACAGCAGCCGCGCGCCCTTCTGACCGTCCTTGTGATGACCATCGGACAGACCGGTATCGGCTACTTCTACATCGTGTTCATGGGCACCTTCGGCACCAACCAGCTCGGTTTCGGTAGAACCGAAGTACTGGTCGGTCTGATCGCTGCGCAACTCACGAATACCGTTCTGATCCCGCTCTTCGGAGCACTGTCGGATCGTGTCGGACGACAGCCTGTGATCATGTTCGGCTTCCTCTACAGCGCCGTATTCGCGTGGGTGGGCATTTCACTCCTGTCGGGGGCAGCAACTCCTCCGTTGCTGTACTGGGTGGTCATGGCACTGGGCAACGGGGTCGGAGTCGCCGCCATCTTCGGTCCGATGGGCGCGTACGTCATCGAGTTGTTCCACACGCAGCACGCCTACAGTGGCCTCGGTCTCGGTCGTGAGGCCGGCAACGCGCTCGGCGCGGCAATCGTCCCGGTCATCGCAGTCGCCTTGGCGTTCGACGACACGACGGTGTGGCTCAGCCTCCTGGTCTGCGTCGTCTCGCTGCTCGGTTTCGCAGCAACCGTCCTGTCCCGTACCCGGTCGTCGTCCGTCCTGAAGCAGGACGACGACCGAGCCCCGGTGTCGGTGTAACACCTACCCAACACCGTGCGCGTTTCTGGTAGCGAGAGCTACCAGAAACGCGCACGGGTGCAGGGGGCACGCAACAACGATGCGACCCGTGCCGATCGAATCGGCACGGGTCGCATCGTGGTCGCATCTCAGACGCCGACCGGACCACCCCGCCACACACCGATCTCCTCACCGGAGACGTCGGCGGCGTTGTCGCTCACCAGGAACGACACCGTCGAGGCGATCGACTCGGGCGGAATCGACGGCCAGTGCCTGGTCAGGGCCTCCACGCCGGCTTCGCCTCCCGACGACACGATGTCCGTGGCGACGAAGCCGGGCATCACAGAGTTGACCGTGATGCCGCGACGGGCCACCTCCACCGCCATCGTCTTGGTCATGGCTACGAGACCGGCCTTGGCTGCGGAATAGGCACTCATGCCGGGCGACGGCCGGCGCCCGCCCGACGGGCTGTTCACGAACACCACACGGCCCCAACCTGCGTCGTACATTGCGGGCAATGCGAAGTGTGTACAGTAGAACGCGCCGTTGAGATTGACCGCGATGACTTCGTCGAACTCGTCGGGGGACTGCTTACGGGCCGCACCGGCCTTGTTCATGCCCGCATTGTTGACGAGCACGGTGGGAGCACCCAGTCGGGCCGTCGTGTCGGCGATGAGCCGTTCCGCGTCGGCGGCTTTCGAGATGTCGGCCCGGATTGCCACGGCCTGTCCGCCGTCCGCGACGATCTTCGCGACTACGTCCTCGGCATCGCGCGCACTACGTGAATAGTTGACCGCGACGGCGAATCCATCGGCGGCGAGCCGCTGCGAGATGGCCGCGCCGATGCCGCGCCCCCCGCCGGTAACGACAGCAACTTTCTGCGGGTTCACCACTGGATTACCGGACCTTCTCGTAGTTGTCGGGCACATCCGCGAAGGCGTCGCGCAACTGGCGCTTCGCGATCTTCCCGCTGGGCATCCGGGGCAGCGGCTCGTCCATGAAGACGACGTAGCGCGGCACCTTGTAGTCGGCGAGACGCTCGTTGCAGAAGGCGACGACCTCGGATTCCTTCATCTGCGCGCTCGTCCTGACCAGCGCTGCCGGCGTCTCGCCGAACTTGGCGTCGGGGACGCTGATCACCGCGACCTCTTCGACCTCTGGGATCTGATTGATGACGGTCTCGATCTCGGCGGGCGAGATGTTCAGGCCACCGGAGATGATCATGTCCTTGAGGCGGTCGACGTACGTGAGGTAGCCGTTCTCGTCGAGCTTGCCGAGGTCGCCGGTCTGGAGCCAGCCGTCGATCAGAGTCGCACGGGTGGCCTCCTCGTTGCGCCAGTATCCCGGCATCATGCCCGGTCCGCGCAGCAGGATCTGACCGGTTTCGTTGGGCGGGAGGTCGTTTCCTTCGGGGTCGACCACCCGGATCTTCGTGAAGATGCCGCCCCACCCGCACTTGTCGGGGTGTTCCGCGGCTTCGTCCCGCGGCATTGCGGTGGCCGATCCGCCGATCTCGGTCTGACCGTAGATCTGCCTCAGGGACACCCCTTGGGCCTGCCACTTGTGCAGCAGGTCGACAGGCACGCGGGCACCGCCGACGTGTGCGGTGATCATGTGGCTCAGATCCGTGTCGGCAAATCCGGGCACCTTCGCGATCTGTTCGAAGAGAATCGGGGGCCCGGTCAGGGTGTTGGCCTTGTCCTCGGAGAGGACGCGCAGCGCCGACGACGGGTCGAATCCCGGCTGCAGGAACAAGGTTCCGCCGTGCAGCACGACACGCGAGATGCCCCAGACGATGCCGGCGGCGGTGAACAGCGGCAGCACCAGTACCGGGCGCAGACCGTTCGGCTGAATCGGTTCCATCAGCGACCACTCGTGCATCTCACCGGCAATCGTGGCGTGCGTGAAGATCACACCCTTCGGCTTCCCGGTGGTGCCGCTGGTGAACACGATGGCAGTGGGAGTGTCGAGATCGACGACCGGCGAGCGGTACTTCGCGTGTTCGCGGCCGCGCAGCGGGCGCACATCCTTCTCGAACACGGCGACCGAGAAGGTGTTGCGTGCCTGCTGGACCTCTTCGAGTCGCGGCAGCAGTGCCTCTTCGCAGTAGACCACGGAGGGTTCACAGTCGTCGACGAGGGTGGTGAGCTCGCCGGTGAGCATGCGCTGGTTGAAACCCACGGCGATGGCGCCGACCTTCATGGCGCCGAGCGAGGCCACGGCCCATTCCAGGCTGTTGGCACCGAGGAAGCCCACTCGATCACCCGGCGCGACGCCACGGGAGGCGAGGTCGTGCGCAACACCGTCTGCCCAGCTCGACAGCTCTGCGTAGCTGACGACATCGCCGTCGAAATCGATCGCGGGCAGATCCGGCTTCGACCGAGACCAGTAGGTCAAAGCGTCTACAACGGTGCCGCTCATGTAGCCCTCCATGAATGTGTGTCGTCGATGCGGGCCCACCTCGGTGAGGCGCAGATCACACCCGCCTGTTAAATCTAAAGGTTGTCGTTTATTGAGGCAAGTACGAATGGGCGTCCGCACCATGGGCGACGGCGCGCATCGCATCGACCTCGACCAGTTTCCGACGGGCACGGCCTTGGCGACGCCCCTCGGTACGTTCGTACCGGTCGATGCGCCGCCAGCCGTCGAAGCCGAACGCGTCCGGACAGCGCGTCTCGACGATCGCCGCCAGATCGTCGCCCGTGCGGCTCGGCCGCGACAGGAGGGCGCGTTCGTGGTCAGCAACGATCGCTTCGACGGTCTCGGCTGCGCAATATCGATTGGTCCCGATCACGCCGGTCGGCCCCCGCTTGATCCAGCCTGCTACGTAGACACCGGATATCGGACGGTTGCCGGCCGGATCGACGACGCGACCTGCGACGTTGGGTATCGTTCCGCGGACCGCGTCGAACGGCAGACCCGACACCGGACGGCCGCGATACCCCACCGACCGCAACACCAGAGACGCGTCGAGGTCCTCGCCGGGCCCCGCCTGGCCGTACGGTGCGATCCGCAGACCCTCGACGCGAGTGCCGCCGAGAATCTCGACCGGCGCGGCCTGGAAGCGTAGCGTGATCCTCCGCCTGCCCGGTTGCGGACGCCGGTGCGCGTACTCGGCGATCGTCTGCAGCTTGATCGAGGCGCCCTCCGGCGCGTCGTAACCGCCGTGGACGGTCACGTCCAGCTCGGGCAACGAGCCCAGCGCCAGCAGTTCCGGTGTCGTGAACGCCCCGTGCTCGGGGCCGCGGCGCCCGAGCACCACCACCTCCTCGATCGCGCTGCGGCGCAGTACATCCAGAGCATGCTCCGCGATGTCGCCGGGCACGAGCCGCTCGGGATCGCGTGCCAGGATCCGCGCTACATCCAACGCGACATTGCCGTTGCCGATCACCACGGCGCGACGCCCCGACAGATCGAACGTACGGTCGGCGTAGTCCGGATGCCCGTTGTACCAGGCCACGAATTCACGTGCGGCAAAGCTGCCCGGCAGGTCTTCGCCCGGGATACCGAGCTTCCGGTCGTCGGAAGCGCCGCCTGCGTGGATCACCGCATGGTGGTGGTCGAGCAGTTCGTCGACGCTGAGGTCACGTCCGACCTCCACACCGAGAAATGCGCGGAAGCCGTTGCGGCCGGCGGTACGGGCGAAGACCCGCTCGACGGCCTTCGTCGTCTGATGATCCGGTGCCACACCGAAGCGGACGAGCCCACCGACGACGGGGAGCCGCTCGAACATGGAGACCTCCACGTCGATGTCACGCCGTTTCAGCAATTCCTCGGCAGCGTAGAAGGCGGACGGACCGGAACCCACGATCGCCACCCGCAGCGGACCGGGCCGCTCGGCGACGACGACGGGCTCCTTCGGCACCTCCGTCGGGCCGGACACGGTCGGGTTCCCCAGGAAGTATGCGGCATTGAGATCCTTGTAGATCTCGGTCTCGGGTGTGAGATCGCTGTCGGGCGCGATCGCCTCCACCGGACACACGTCGGCGCACGCCCCGCAATCGATGCAGGTGTCCGGATCGATGTAGAGCATCTCGGTGCGCGCGTACTGCGCTTCGTCGGGAGTCGGGTGAATGCAGTTCACCGGACACACCGCGACACACGTCGCGTCGTTGCAGCAGGCTTGGGTGACTACGTATGTCATGGATACTCCGGTTGATCGTGTGCTTCCGAACTCTGTTCCGGCGGGAGGAAGCGGTGGCCGTAGCGGTCGGCAAGTTCGCGGGCGCGAGCCGTGAATCCCTCCGCACCACCGGTATAGGACCGCCGGAACGACACGACCCCACCGGTGTGCGCGGGGAATCCGATGCCGAGAACGGATCCGGTGTCTGCGTCGGCCTCGGAACCGATCACACCTTCGTCGAGACAACGCAGCGCTTCGATCACCTCGACGAAGAGCAACCGGTCGCGCATGTCGTCGACCGGGATACTCCGGGTCGTCCCGAACACGTCGCGAAGGCCGGGCCACAACCCGATTCGCGTGCCGTCGGTGTCGTACTCGTAGAATCCGCGTCCCACCGATCGACCGACTCGACCGTGCTCGTCGATCATCCGGTCGCGGACACGGTCCGCACCAGTCGCCCGCCACGCGCCGCCGGCGGTCCCGACAGCGGCTCGGTTCTCTCGCTGCACCGCGCGGTTGAGGGTCAACGTGATCTCGTCGAGCAATTGCAATGGCGGCACCGGGTATCCCGCTTCGAGCGCCGCACGCTCGACGAGGACCGGATCGATTCCTTCCCCGACCGCGACCATCGCCTCGTCGAGATAGGGCTGCATCACCCGGCTGGTGAAGAACCCCCGGCTGTCGCGCACCACGATGGGCGTCTTCCCGAGCTTCCGTGAGTACGTCAAGGATGCCGCGAGAGTGGTCTCCGACGTGCGCGTACCGGTGATCGTCTCCACCAACGCCATCCGGTCGACGGGCGAGAAGAAGTGCATCCCGACGAAGTTCTCCGGACGTGCCAGCGTGGATGCGAGGGTTGTGATCGGCAGGGTCGACGTCGTCGACGCGAGGAAGGTGCCCGGGTCGGTGACGGCCTCGACCGACTGCAGGACCTGTTGTTTGGCGGCGACGTTCTCCGCCACGGCCTCGACCACCAACGAGGCCGGCGCGAGGTCCGAAACCCGTTCGGTAGGCGTGATGCGGGCGAGCAACGCCTGTGAGACCGCCGTATCCGTCGTCCCGGCCTGCAGTGCACGCATTTCGCGCCGGTCGGCGTACGCCCTTCCGCGGCGCGCACCCTCGAGGGTCCGCGCAACGAGCACGACGTCGGCGCCGGCCCGTGCGCACGTGTACGCGAGGGCCGATCCCATCATCCCGGCGCCGACGACACCGATCGTGGTGCCGGTCAGAGCACCCGACTCCCCGGTCATGACTGCGGCCTTTCCACGCGGGTGACGTCGACGGGGAAACCGTTGAAGATCGGGGCGCCTGTCAGCGGTTCGACCACGGTGTCGTCGACCAGGGCATTGACGTTCGCACCGGGTGCAGCGGCCGAGCGAGTGGTGCGGAGACCACGGCCGTCGTGACCCCACCCGTGCGGCAGGCTCACCACGCCCTGACGCATCGCGTCGGTGATGCGCAGTTCGGCGACGACAGCGCTGGTCTTCGATGCGATACGCACCGTGTCGCCGTCCACGAGGTTGCGTGCGGCAGCGTCGAACGGATTCATGAACAGCGCACACTGACCTGTGTCGGGCTGTGGCAGCGCATTGTGCAGCCAGGAGTTCATACCGCGACGCTGTCGCCGGTTGACGAGGACCAGCTCCGGCACGGGTTGTGCCAGCGTGTCACGCAGGCGCGGCAGGTCGGCGGTCAACGCATCGGGGACGAGGTTGATCCGTCCATTCGGGGTCCGCAGCACCTCGGGGATTCGCGGTTGCAACGGCCCGTAGTCGATGCCGTTGGGATTGCGTTCGAGCAGTTCGAGGGTCAGTCCGCCGGGAACGGCACCGAACCGGTCGCCGTACGGGCCGCTGCGCAACCGCAGGTCCAGCAGCCGCTGCGGGCCGGTGCGGCCCGCGGTCGCCCGTACGACGTCGTCGAGTTCGCAGCCCGCGAGCTTCGCTGCGCGACGGATCGCTGTGGTGGCGACCTCGTCGTCGAGCTCGGTGACCGGCCGCTCCGGTTCGCCACGGACGATTGCCGCGAGGCGCAGCAAAATCTGCCACTCGGGGACCTGGCCCGGACTCGGCTCGAGCAACGGGGCCGTGTACCGGGCCACATTGCGCACCTGGAAGTGGGTGAGCGCGAGGTCGTGGTGGCCCCGCGTCGTCAGCGGTGGAGGTGGCAGGATGACATCGGCATAGCGGGTCGTCTCGTTGAGGTACCCGTCGATGCACACCATGAATTCGAGATCGGCCAGGGCGGCCTCGACAGCGTGGCTGTTCGGAAACGACCGTGCCAGGTTGCCGGAGATCGTGATCAGGCTCCGCACCTGTCCCGGGCCCGGGGTCAGGACTTCCTCGGCGAAACAGACCGCGGGGATCTCTCCCATCGCCTCCGGCATGTTCCGGACCCGCGACCGCCATCGGTCGAACACGAGCGGAGCCTTCGGGTTGGCGGGCCAGGTGGTCGGACCGCCTGCCGGTGGCACGGGGAACATCGCGCCCCCCGGCCGATCGAGGTTGCCGGTCACGATGTTGAGGATCTCGACCATCCAGTTGGCGACCGAACCGAACTCCTGTGTGCACGAACCCATCCGGGAATGGGCAACGGCCGAGTCGGCAGCGGCGAAATCCCGTGCGATCCGGCGGATCACGTCGGCGTCGATACCGCAGATCTCCGCGACCGCGTCCGGGGTGAACTGTTCTGTGAGCCGAAGGACGTCGTCCAATCCGTCGACGTACCCGGTCAGGCGCCCGGGCGCAGCAAGCCCCTCGGTCGCGATCACCGAGACGAGTGCGAGCAGGAGAAACGCATCGGTACCGGGCCGGATGGCGAGATGGAGGTCGGCGACCTCCGCCGTCCGGGTGCGCGCCGGGTCGACCACCACCAGGGTGCCACCGCGCTCTCGCAGCGCTTCCAAACGCCTCCCGATTCCCGGCGCGGTGACGGTGCTCCCGTTCGACACGAGCGGATTCGACCCCAGGATCAGCAGATACGACGTGCGGTCGATATCGGGGACCGCCATTCCGAGCCCGGTTCCGTAGAGCAATGCGTTCGCGTAGTTCTTCGGAAGAGTGTCGATGCTGGCGGGCGAGTAGACATTGCGGGTGCCGATCGCCGAGATCAGCGGCAACGTGTAGAACGACGGGTCCAGGTGGTGCGCGGCCGGGTTGCCCGAGTAGACAGCGCAACTGTTGGGGTCCGCCGCGATGATCGGAGGCAGTCGCCGACCGATCTCGGCAAACGCCTCGTCCCACGTTGCCTCACGGAAATCGTCCCCGTCGCGGATCAACGGAGTGCGGATGACGTCGGGGTCGTTCTCCAGTTGCCCGAGGCCCAGCCCCTTCGCGCAACTGTGCCCTGCGGTGAACACGTCGTCGGGGTTCGGCCTCACCGACGTCACCGTGCGTCCGCCGAGTTCGAAGAGCAGACCGCACGTCGCTTCGCACAGCGGACAGATGCGTGCGCCTACCGTCGTGGCGGAAGTGTCAGTGAGCACCGGCGGGGACCTCCGATTCGACGGCCACCGGCACCGCAGTCATCACCGGCATCGCGTTGATGTTCTGGACTCGGTCGTAGCCGGTCAGGTCGTTGACATTGCTGCCGACTCCGCGGGGGTCCGCGTCGGCGTCGGACGCACCCCAGCAGTGGGTCATCGAGACCGTGCCCTGTCGGACGGTGGGGTCGGTGTGTGCGACAGCCCGGATGCGGCCGTGGGCCGAGCGGATGCGCACGATGTCGCCGTGTTCGATGCCGAGCTGCCGCAGGTCCTGCGGATTCACGTGTGCGGGGTTGTAGCCGAAGCGTGCGAGCCCGCTGACATCCCGGCCCACCGAATTCATCAGCTCCCGCATGCGGCGCACCGTCAGCCGCATGGTGAGCCCGCGTTGTGGCGTCGACTCACCCAGTGCAGCAGCGATTTCTGCGCTCACATCGTCCGGGCACAGGGCGAGGCGATGTTCGGACGCTCCTTCTGCGGGCGGACCGACCACCTTCTCCTCCGGAGGCGCGAGCGTGCCGCGTCGTGCCGACATCACTTCGTCCATGGAAACGCGCCCGCGTTCTGCGAACATCGCGAGCATTTCGTCCGAGGTGGGCGGCACGTCCGGATCGAGCACCCGCCCGGCGAACTTCACCGTGTGCCCGGCCGCAGAGGCAAGGCGGAAGAAGAACTCCCAGTCCTCGATCACGCCTGCGGGCGGAGCCACGAGTCGTGGTGTGTATTGCGCGAAGGGCCGGGCGAAGAAGAACTCCATCAGCAAGGTGTGGTCGGGTCGCTCGTACGCCATCGTCGGCGCGATCACATAGTCGGCCAGCCGGGCGGTGTCGGACATTCGCGTGTCGACGCAGACCAAGAGCTCCAGCTCGCTCAGTGCACGTTCGGCCTTCTCCCGATCCGGCAGGGCCCGCGCCGGGTTCCCGCCCGAGACCACCAGTGCCCGCACCCGGTCGGCGCCCGGCTCGAGGATCTCGTCGGCAAGAATGCCCGACGGCAGCTCGCCGTTCATCGTGCCGATCCCGCCGATGCGGCTGCGGAACCCGGATTCCCAGGTCCGGTACGGCGGACGAACCTCCGCCTTCAACGGGGTCGTCCGTGCGAGAACGTTGCGGTTGGGTGTCACCTCGCCTTCGCGGAGGTACCGACCGCAGACGACGTTCAGGCACGCGGCCAGGTGTTCGGCGACATTGGAATGCGGGCCCATGCACACCCCGGTGCCCGTTGTCGCCATGCCCCGCCGCCCCGCCGCGAACATCCGGGCCGCGCGGATGACATCGGCGGCCGGCACGCCCGTCACCGCTTCGGTGTGCGCCGGTGTCGCCGGTGCGACCGCCGCGCCGAGCTCCTCGAGGCCGTCTGCGAAGCGCTCGCAGAACCCGTGATCGTGACAACCCTCGGACAGGATCACGTGCAGCAGTCCTGCGAACAGTGCGGCATCGGTGCCGGGGCGGAGCTGCAGGTGCAGGTCCGCACGAACCGCAGTTTCGGTGCGCCGAGGATCGACGACGATGAGCTTCAGCCCTCGCTCGCGCGCCCTGCGGATCGTCACGGACGGGTTCTGAGTGATCGCGCCGTCCCCGTCACCGCCGTTGAGCGACACCATCGGGTTCGTGCCGGCCAGCAGCCACACGTCCGCGGTGTCGAAGCGCTGGCGCCCGCCGAGATACTCCCCCATCCGCGACTGCACGATCCACTTGGCGGACTGATCGATCGTCATGGTCGAGAACAGTTTCCGGGATCCGGTGGTGCGGAACCACGCCCGCGCCATCGGGCCGGTCAGCGCCGCGAAGTTCTGCTGGGTTCCCATGAACAATGCCAGTGCGTCCGGACCGTGCTCCCCCGTGATCGCTTCGAGGCGCTCGGCAATCTCCGCGATCGCGACCTCCACCGGGATGGGCTCGAAGTTGCCGCCGGGGGTGCGGCGCATCGAGGTGGTGAGCCGATCCGGCCCCTGATGGAAGTCGCCACCACGACGTCCTTTCGGACACGAGTAGCCGCCCGACAACGGGTGCAGTCCGTCGCCGACGATGCCGAGGATCCGATCGCCGTCGACCTCCACCCGCACCCCGCACGAGGCGGGGCACAGGCGGCAATAGGACAACTTCACCGGCACTGTCCGCTCCGTCCGCTGTTCGGCAGAGGCGATGGGCTCTGCAGGATGTGATGATCGTCACCGACGTCATCGCAATCTAACATCTGTAGGTAAATGGCACAACATGAGCCTGTTGCGGCGGCCACGAACGGCAAACGGTTATTCACCAGCAGAACTCCATGCGGTGAATAACCGTCAACCGCGTAGGGCTATTCGGCTGCAGCCATGGTGTGGGGTGTCGTAGCGGTCTCGGAACGGCGGTTGCTCTGCACTCGGCGATTCCGGATGGACATGACCCCGAGAGTCACGACAGCGAGCAGCGTCGGCACGATCGTGAGGAGGAAGATGCTCTGCGCACCCAACCCCGCCGCGATCAGAAGCGCGCCGACCGCCGGACCCGCGATCGAGCCGATTCGCCCGATGCCCATTGCCCAGCCGACACCCGTCGCGCGGACCGCAACCGGATACACCGTGGCTGCGATCGCGATGATGCCGGCCGAGCTACCGGACATGCCGAATCCGACGAAGAAGACCGCCAGCAGCAGCAACCATCCGCTGCCGAGAAGCATCGCGACCAGCGCAGTGAACACGGCTCCGAGCGTGTAGCCCGCCATCACCACGACGAAGCCGTTGCCGATCCGGTCGGTGATCCGGCCGAATGTCAGCGCACCCGTCATCCCGCCGAGGTTGAACAGCGACGCGGCGAGCAACGCGGTCGATGCACTCCGACCGCCTTCGCCGAACAGCGTCGGCATCCAGCTGAGCAGAAAATAGATGACCAGGAAGTTGATGACGAACACGCCCCACAACAGGACCGTGTCGACCGCGCGGCCGCCCTGGAACAGGACGCTCACCGGCGACTTCGTCACGGTCGACGTGTCCTGCACGAACCTGGCCGTGGCGGTGACGCGTGCGTGGGGCGCGATCTCGTCGACGATGTGCGCGGCCTCCTCGTTGCGGCCTCGGGCAACGAGGAACTTCACGGATTCCGGCAGCCACCGCATCGCCACAGCCATCAAGATCAGCGGTAACACGCCACCGACGACGAACAGCGCCTGCCACCCGAACTTCGGGATGAGGAACGCGGCCGCGAAACCACCGACGAAGCCACCCAGCGACATGCCCGCGACCGTCACGGTCACCATCGTCGCCCTCATCCGGGCAGGACTGTATTCGCTCACCATCGCGATGAGATTCGGTGTCACACCGCCGAGGCCGAGACCCGCGATCACGCGCAGCACGATCAGCGCCGTCATGGAGGTCACCAGCGCGGTGGCGAGCGTGAACACCGCGAAGATGACAGTGCACACCATGATGATCCTGCGGCGGCCGTAGCGGTCGGCCAGCGGCCCGAAGAGCAGGCTGCCCACGACCATCGCGCCGGTACTCAGCGCGAGCGCGAAGCCGAAGGACGCGGGCGACAGTCCCCAGTCCGCCGACATGGCAGGAATGACGAACCCGATGAGTTGTGCGTCGATGCCATCGAGGATCGCGAGACCGAGGCACAGGGCGAGGACACGCTTCTGCAGGGATGACAGGGGCGAGTCGTCGATGATCTTGGTGATGTCCACATCGCGGGTACTGCTCACGGTGCGTGTCCTCTCGGAGAAGGGGAAATGAACCTCAGGACCGGGACGTCGCGGCATCCGCCGACTGCGCCTCTCGGGGTACCGGGATCGCATGGGCCGGCGGCGTCTGAAAGCGCTCTCGGAGAACAGCCTTCGCAAGCTTGCCCGAGAAGGTGCGCGGCAGCGGTTCGTCGAGCGCGAGCGCCACCGCGGGGCGCTTGAATCTGGCCAGGTTCCCGCTCGCGACGCACGCGATGTCGGTGACGATGTCGTCCGCCGGCCGTTGACTGTGGAACACCACCATCGGGACCTCACCCCATCGGTCGTCCTTGACGCCGATCACCGCGAGGTCGACCAAGCCGTCGATGCCGTGCAGCGCCTTCTCGATCTCGGCCGGGTATACGTTGAGTCCACCGGAGATGAGCATGTCCTTGCGGCGGTCGACGACCTTGAGGAAGCCGCCTTCGTCCTGCAGGCCCAGATCGCCGGTGCGCAACCAGCCGTCGACAAGCGTGTCCGCCGTCGCCTCGGGCTTGTTCCAGTACTCCCGCATGACGTGCTCGCCGCGCACCAGAATCTCGCCGACCTCGTTCGGTGCGGCGAAGCCACCGGCGATGCTGCCGATGCGCACCTGGGTGCCGGCCAGGGCCAGGCCGGCGAAGCCCGGCCGGGTACGAGCGTCCTCGTAGTACAGCGTCGAGACCATTCCCGAGGCCTCGGTCAGTCCGTATGCCTGGGTGAGCGGCACGCCGCGGCTGTTGTAGAAGTCGAGCAGGTCCAGGCTCACGGGTGCGCCACCGGCGCCGGCGAACGTGAATTTCGCGAGCTTGCGGGTTCCGAAGTCCGGGAGCTGGGCCATGCGCTCCCAGATCACCGGCACTGTTGTGGTCGCGGTGACCTGCTCACGCTCGAACGTGTCCAGGGCGATCGCCGGATCGAACTCGCGCAGCAGCACCATCGTCGATCCCGGCAACACCACGAGCTGCATGAAGATCGACAGGACCGAGCCGGTGTAGACGAGGGGCGCCGAGCACATCACGCGGTCGCGGCGGGAAATGCCGTGGCTGAGCACCTGCGCGATACCGGGCGCGAGTGCGCTGCGATGTGTGACGAGCGCACCCTTCTGTATACCCGTGGTGCCCGAGGTGTAGCAGATGAATGCCGGATCGGACGCCTCGATGTGAACGTCCGGCACGTTTCCGGGGTCGAGCAGCGTCTCGTATGCACGGTGGTCGCTTCCCCCGATCGCGAAGATCTCGAACTCGGTTTCGGCCGCTGCCTCCTCGAGCAACGGAGCCAGCTCGTTCTCCACGATCACGACCCGCGGCGCCGAATCCACGAGCATCGGAGCCAGTTCCTTGCCGAGCAGTCGGAAGTTGAGCGGGACGCTGATCGCACCGAGCTTGAGTGTCGCGAGGATGACGTGCGCCAGTTCCGGTCGATTGAGCATCATCACCCCGACGCGGTCACCCTTACGAACGCCCCGGGCGGCGAGGCCACGGGCCAGCGCGTCGGTGACTGCGTCCACCTCGGACCACGTCTGGGAGGTGTTGCCGAACACGATCGCCTGCTGGGCGGGACGAGTCTTGCCCCAGTATCGAACCAGATCGGTCAGATTCATTGTCGTCTCCTCATGCTCGCCGTGGCGGCGTACCCCGCTCTCGCTCACGGCGGTGGGGGTGCGGCCCGCGCCGGGCCCGTCCACCCGATTCGGACGCGCCTCCGTCGGGCGGCGCGTCTGGAGTTGCTGCGCGACCGTCGGGCCGGATCACCCACCGAGGCGGTGTGTGATCGCCGTCACCGAGGTCGCAGTTAATCTAACATCTGTAGATAGTTGGCACAACAGAATGCGGGGATTCCGACCTTGCCGCCCCTACCCGCGCGAGATCGGTCCTATCGCGTCGGAATGGTCGGATACACTGCGTGTTAACACTTTTCGGAGGACTTCCGCTGTGTCCGCCCCGAGCTCCGGCGGTAGCGACGGCGCGAACTTCTCATCCTGCACCCGGACCGGGCTCACCACGAACTCGAGCTCACCCACTCCCTCGTACTCGACGCGGTACGTGTTCGCGCGACCGGCGAAGTGTGGATCGGCGATCATGTCCCGGACGCTGTTCACCGGTCCACCCGCGATGTCGTGCGCGAGGAACAGCGCGACCCACTCGTCGCGGGTGCGCTGCAGGAAGATCTCGCGAAGCTCGCGGTATACACGGTCGGCGCGCGCCGGCGCTTCCGGATCGGTACCCGCCAGATCGATCTCGAGCAGATCCGGCCGGTCGACGGCCATGCAGAAGTTGCGCCAGAACTTGTCGACGTGCGAGCCGAACAGCACGGCCTCGTCGTCCTTCGTGCGGTACGCCTCGAGTCGCGGCCAATCGGGCAGCCGTCCGTCCGGCAGCCACGTGGGGCGATGGATGGATCGATCCTTGTTGAGTTCGGCATCGACCAGGTCCGGCATCCACGACGCGGCCACGTCGATGCCCGCCACCTCGAGCTTGCAGCCGCGACCGGTGCGATCGGCACGATGTACCGCTGCGAGCAGGCCCATCGCGCCGTAGGCACCCAGCGCGTACATCGCGATCGGCGCAGTCGTGGACCCCGCGATCCCGTCGGTCGGCGGTTCCTCCGGTGTGCGCACGTCGCGCAGCCCCGCGTACGCATCGAACACAGGACCCCCGGTCCCGAGCCGGCTGTAGGGCCCATCGGATCCCATACCCGAGACCGTGCAGAAGACGATCTTCGGATTGACCTCTCGCAGCTGGTCGTAGCCGACACCGAGCCAGTCGAGGTAACCGCTGCGCATGCCCTCGACGACCGCGTCACACGTCCGGGCGAGATCGAGGAAAGCCTGCGCGCCTTCGGGGGACCGCAGGTCGAGTGCAACGCTCTTCTTACCCCGGTTCCACCTCAGATGCATGAACGACGGACCGTCCTGGTCGCCGATCGCGCGGCTGCCGCCGATGCGCACCGGATCGCCGAGCGGCCCTGATTCGATCTTGATGACTTCGGCACCCAGGTCGGCAAGGTGCCCACCGACCGATGCGGGCGCCAGTTGTGCGACCTCGAGGATGCGCATGCCCTCGAGCAACGAGTAACCACTCATACGTCTCCTCCTTCGGAAATATTGAGCGTCTGTTCGGGTTTCAGTTCCACCCAGAGTCCGTCCGCATCGGCGACGAGCACATCGCCGTTGTACATGGTTCCGCGCATGAACCGCTTGCGTCCGTCCTGTCGCAGGTACTCCGCCTCCACACGGAGTTCGACGTCGAGTGGGGCAGGCGCCCGGAAGTTCACGTTCAGATAAGCCGTACGCGCCCAGGGACGTCCGGAATCATTGGCCAGCCGGGCCATGATCTCGTCGAAGATCAGCGGTGTGACACCACCGTTCATCGCGTAACGACCGGCATGGAAGCGCCCGACCGTGACCCGCCCACGAGCGGTCGTTTCCGTCACCGCGTCGATGTGCAGCGGCGGCGCCAGGGCCTGTCCCCGACCGGCCAGATCCCAGCGATGACCCGCGATCTGATCGTCCTCGCCTACCTCGAGTTCTTCCAATCGCTGTGCAACAGAACGCAGTGTCCCGGCGATACCCGACGCGGCGGCAGGGTCGGGACGCGACCGCGTGAAAGCCTCCTGTACCGCACGGACTGCGGCGACCAGCTCGGCGAACTCGTCGCCGGCCTCGACTGTCGGATCGAACGGATCGTTCCAGTCCGGATTCCAGATATCGATCGGTGCGTTCGGGCGTAGCGAGACGTCCATGATGCCCCTTTCAGTCGGTTCCCGCACGGGCACCGAAGAATTCCGTGAACATGTCGCCGATGGGGCGAGGGCGCAGCGCGGTGCGTGCGACCGCGTTCTCGCGGTCGTAGCGGCTGCGCAGATCCTTACCATGCCCGGCGAGCAGAAGCGATTTGATCTCCCGGACCGCCTCGGGCGGTTGCGCTGCGATCTGCGCCGCGGCCTCCAGCGCGGTCCCGAGAACGTCACCGTCACCTGCGTATCGGGTGAGCAGGCCCATCCGATATGCCTCGTCGCCGGCGACGGGACGCGAGGTCATGAGCAGATCTCGCGTCTGTCCGGCCCCGATCAAGGTGTCGAGCACCCAGGTCAGGTTCGCACCACCGTACTTCGCCGCAGTCACGGTGAATTGTGTCGACGATCCGCCGACCCGTAGGTCGGAGCAGACAGCGAGCAGTGTCCCGGCGCCGTACGACACGCCCTGAACTGCCGCGATCGTGGGCTTGGCGAATTCGAGATACCGCCAGAGCAGTTCCTCGCGCTCGAGCATCGCCTCCAGGTTCGCGTCCGACGACAGTGCCGCGAGTTCCTGCAGGTCGTACCCTGCAGAGAAGGCGCGCTCACCGGACCCGGCGATCACCACGACCCGGACGGCGTCGTCGCACGCTGCACGGGTCAGCGTCTCGTCGAGTGCCCGTTGCAGCGACAGCGAGATCGCGTTGTGTACCTCCGGACGATTCAACGTCAGTTGCAGTACACCCGGTGCGGGAGACGATTCGAGCAACTCACGCGAGGTCATGTCGTCACGCCGGCCTTCTTCCGCCGCTCCTCCGCGATCGCAGCGGCATCGCCCGAGATCATCTTGTGGAAGACCTGCCCAGGCAGTTCGTTCCGTCCGTAGACGAGTTCGTCCACCTGGCCGTGCGCGACGTTGTCGGTGATCGTCTTCGTGACGAACCAGTCCTCCGCGTGGAGAGTCTCCATCAGGAGTTCCCAGTTCTTCTCGAGTACCCGCTTCTCCCGGGGAGTCGTGGGTTCGGCCGGAGACAGCAACCGGATGGTGCAGTACGAGACGTTGGGATCGTCGACGTCGGGGACGATGGTCCAGACCTCGAAGTGATTCGGCTCGGTGACCAGCATCGTGCCGGGATAGATCGTGTAGTTCGCGAGCGAGTAGTCGCGGACATCGAAGGAATCCGGATCCGCATCGCGAACCTCCGTGATCGCCTTGCGCGCCACAACGATTCGCCACGACCTGTCGACGAGATCGAAGGCCGTGATGTTGCCCTCGAGGAAGTTGCACACGGTCTTGGTGTGCAGCTGGCACAGATGGTAGGAGTCCTGCACGCCGTCGACCGCGATCTTCCAGTTCATGTCGAGCTTCCAGGTCTCCTTGCGGACCTGGAACGACGTGGCAATACCGGTGTCGGCGACCTCGGCGTCGTGCTTCTCACCGAGCACCCTCGCGATGTCCAGTTCGGCACCGACCGTCGGCACGACCCAGACGAGCCCGTGCCGCACCTCGCACGGGAACTCGACCAGCCCGTACTGCGATCGATCCAGGCCGTCGAACCCTTCGGCGTGAGGCATTCCCCGCAGCGCACCGTCACGGCCGTACGCCCAGTTGTGGTAGGGGCAACTGAAGAGGCGCTTGCATCCCGATTCCTCGAATTCGACCTTGGAACCTCGGTGCCGGCACACGTTGGAGAACGCCTTGACGCTGCCGTCGGACTGCCTGATCACCAGCAGCGGCGTGCCGATGAGCTCGGTGGTGACGAAGTCGCCGGTCTTCTTCAGCTCGTCGATGTGCGCCACGATGTGCGGAAATCGGCGCACGGCGTCACGCTCGAGGCTCGCCAGTTCGGGGTCGTTGAACACGGAGAACGGAACACGAAGCATCTCGTCCGCGTAGTCGGTGCTGTTGTTGTCGACGTGCGCGATCAGGCGCCGAGTGAGGTCGATCTTGTCTTCACGCTGCATGACCCCAGCGTGGCACATGAGACATGTGGCGTCTAGTGTCTTATCCAGATTACCCGGCGGTATGGTGCATGCGTGGCACACAAGACGGACACCGAGACCACGGACGTCGGCGCAGCGATCCTTGTCGCCGCCGAATCATGCTTCGAACAGTTCGGTATCACGAAGACCACGATGGCCGACGTCGCGCGAGCTGCAAACATGTCCCGGGCGACCGTCTACCGCTACTTCTCGGACCGCGAATCGCTCATTGTGGCGTCGATCGTCCGCCGCGCACGGATGAACATGGAGCCGTGGCGAGTGCGCATCCGGAATTACCCGACATTCGGCGAACGGATCGTCGAGGGCCTGTGCGCCAATATCCGCCGAGGCCTCCGCGACCCGATGATCCATCTCCTCGTTTCCCCCGCCGAGGCAACACTCGCCACAACCCTGCTCGCGACCTCGGGCCGTGCCGTCCAACTCACCCGCGAACTGTGGGAGCCGATTCTGCTCGAGGCCCGGGAGTCCGGAGAGCTTCGCGCCGATGTCGATCTGGACCTGCTCTACGAATGGCTGTCGGAGATCGAGATGAACTACATCAGTGCGCTCGGCGCCAGTGCGGGCTCGCTCGACCGGTTGCGGGCGAAGCTGTACGCGTTCGTCGTGCCGTCGCTACTCGCCCGCCCGTAGACCCCGCGGGACCACCACTCCCCATCCACGCCGCGCGATCGGGCGTTCCCCGCCCGCTCCGGGCCGATCACTCGACCCCGTGGGGAGCCGGCTCCGGAGGAGCCGCCGAGGCCCGGGGCCGCGGCGTACCCACGCCGGGGACCGACCGTCGTGCCGTGCGCCGACTCGTGCCCAGTCCCATCGTCCGGCCCCTCCGCACGCGTGCCGCTTCGCCGGGCGACGCGGGGCATTGCGTCACGCACTTGTCCGAACTATAGTCCAGACAACTGTCCAGACAAGGGGCACCCGAGGCACGCAGCGAAGGCGTCAGCATCGCGTACCGACCGGTCCCCGCCATGTGCGCATCCGAATCTCCTACTACACCTGACACTTTCCAATCTCCAGAACGGAAACGTCCGATGTCCCTGATTCCCGGCGACAGCTCGGCTCTGCTCGTCGACGGCAAGCTGGTTCCCGGCTCCGGCGGCACGTTCGAGGTCGTGAACCCGGCCACCGCGGAGGTGCTCGGCACCGCCGCCGACGGCACCGCCGCCGACATGGACGCCGCGATCGAGGCGGCCCGTCGCGCCTTCGACACCACCGGCTGGTCCCGCGAGCACGCCTTCCGCGCCCGCTGCCTGCGTCAGCTCCGCGATGCGCTGCGCGGCCACATCGAGGAACTGCGGGCGATCACCATCGCCGAGGTCGGCGCACCCCGGTTCCTCACCTCCGCCGCCCATCTCGAGGGCCCCGTCGACGATCTCGGGTACTTCGCCGACCTGGCCGAGAACTACCCGTGGCAACAGGATCTCGGCAATGCCGCGCCGATGGGCATCCCCACCCACCGCTACGTGCTCCGCGAGGCGGTCGGTGTCGTCGGGGCGATCACACCGTGGAACTTCCCGCACCAGATCAACTTCGCCAAGCTGGGTCCCGCGCTCGCCGCCGGCAATACGGTGGTGCTCAAGCCCGCGCCCGACACCCCGTGGTGCGCCGCGGTCGTGGGCCGGATCCTCGCCGAGGAAACCGACATCCCGCCGGGCGTCGTGAACATCGTGACGTCGAGCGACCATGCCGTCGGCGCCCTGCTCGCCACCGACCCGCGGGTGGACCTCGTGTCGTTCACCGGCTCCACCGCCACCGGACGGTCGGTGATGCGCGCCGCCTCGGAGACGCTGAAGAAGGTGTTCCTCGAACTCGGCGGAAAGTCGGCGTTCATCGTGCTCGACGACGCCGACCTCGGAGCCGCATGCTCGATGGCCGCCTTCACCGTGTGTACCCACGCCGGGCAGGGCTGCGCCATCACGACCCGTCTGCTCGTCCCCCGGAACCGCTACGACGAGGCGGTCCGCGTCACCGCCGACGCCCTGCGCGGCATCCGGCCCGGCGACCCGAACGAGCCCGGCACGGTGTGCGGTCCGCTGATCTCCGAGCACCAGCGCGCACGGGTCGAGGGCTACCTGCGGCTCGCCGTCGAGGAGGGCGGGACGATCGTCGTCGGCGGCGGCCGTCCCGCCGAGCACCGGCGTGGCTTCTTCCTCGAACCGACGCTGATCGCCGGGGTCGACAACACCGCTCGCGTCGCCCGGGAGGAGATCTTCGGGCCGGTCCTCGTGGTCCTCCCCTACGACGGCGACGACGAGGCGATCCGCATCGCCAACGACTCCCCCTACGGCCTGTCCGGAGCCGTCTGGGGCACCGACGAGGACCGGGTCCGCCGGGTCGTCGAGGGGGTCCGCACCGGCACCCTGGGCGTCAACGGAGGCATCTGGTACGCCGCCGACGCTCCCTTCGGCGGCTACAAGCAGTCCGGAATCGGCCGCGAGATGGGTGTGGCCGGATTCGAGGAATACCTGGAGACCAAGCTCGTCGCCGAACCGGCGGCGAAGCAGAGAGGCTGACGAACATGACCCGCAGCACAACGCGTTTCGCCGACCGCACCGCGATCGTCACCGGATCGGCGCAGGGAATCGGCGAGGCGTACGCCAGAGCTCTTGCCGCCGAGGGCGCCTCCGTCGTCGTCGCGGACATCGACACCGAACGCGGCGAGCAGGTCGCCGAGCAGATCGTCGCCGACGGCGGCATCGCCGTCTTCAAGACCGTCGACGTCTCCGATCCCGACTCGGCCACCGAGCTCGCCGCCTTCACGGTCGAGACGTTCGGCAGCATCGACCACGTCGTCAACAACGCCGCCATCTACGGGGGCATAAAGCTCGACCTGCTGCTCACCGTCCCGTGGGACTACTACAAGAAGTTCATGAGCGTGAACATGGACGGCGCGCTCAACATCACCCGCGCGGCGTGGCCGCACATGACGGACCGCGGCGGTTCCGTCGTCAACCAGTCCTCGACCGCCGCGTGGGTGTACTCCGGCTTCTACGGCCTGGCCAAGGTCGGTGTCAACGGCCTGACCCAGCAGCTGGCCGTCGAACTCGGCGGCTCGAACATCCGCATCAACGCGATCGCCCCGGGTCCGATCGACACCGAGGCCACCCGCACCGTCACGCCGGGAAACATGGTGGCGGACATGGTCTCCACACTGCCGCTGAAGCGGATCGGTACGCCCGGGGACCTGGTGGGAATGTGCCTGTTCCTGCTCTCCGACGAGGCGAACTGGATCACCGGGCAGATCTTCAACGTCGACGGCGGCCAGGTGATCCGCTCGTGACCAGGCTCGGCTACATCGGCCTCGGCAACATGGGCGCGCCGATGGCGAAGCGGCTGCTGGACCGGCCGGGTGGGCTCACCGTCCTCGACGCCCGGCCCGAGGCCGTCGAGCCGTTCACCGCGGCCGGCGCCCGGGTCGCCGGCGACCCCGCCGACCTGGCGCGCGACTGCGACGTCGTCTGCGTCACCGTGGTCGACGACGCGCAGGTCCGCACCGTCGTCGCCGGGCTGCTCGACACGGCCCGGCCCGGCACGGTGATCGCGGTCCACTCGACCATCGCCGACACCACCGCCGTCGAGCTCGCCGCCGAATGCGCCGACCGCGGCGTCGAACTGGTCGACGCGCCCGTCAGCGGCGGGGCCCCCGGCGCCGAGCAGGGCCGGCTCGCGGTGATGGTCGGCGCCTCCGACGCGGCGTTCGACGCGGTACGCGAGCCGTTCTCGCGGTTCGCCGACCTCGTCGTGCACGCCGGTCCGGTCGGCGCGGGCACCCGGATGAAGCTGGCCCGGAATCTACTGCACTTCGTGTCGTTCACCGCGGCCGCGGAGGCGCAGCGCCTCGCCGAGGCGGCCGGGCTGGACATCACCGCGCTCGGGAAGGTGGTCCGCCACACCGACGCGATCACCGGTGGCGCCGGGGCGATCATGCTCCGGGACACCACCGCACCGATCCCGCCGGACGACTTCTGGTTCCCGATCCTCGACCACGTCCGCGCCCTGGGCGAGAAGGACCTGTCGCTGGCCCTCGGCCTCGGCGCCCGTCTCGGCGTCGACCTGCCCCTGGCCACGCGGGCACTGACCGGTCTGGGACCCGGACTCGGCGTCGGCACCGGAGACGTCGAGAGCCGGAACCGACAGGAGGAACGCATATGACCGACGATCGCCGCCGCCGCGGCCTGGACATGATGTCGAAGGTGTACGGCTGGGAGATGCAGGACGGGCCCGGCGACCACTTCGCCGTCACCGCGGACCACCTGTTCGCCGACATCTGGTCCCGGCCCGGGCTCAGTATCCGCGACCGGCGGCTGCTGCTGCTCGGTGCGCTCACCGCACAGGGACTGATCGACGTGGCCGAGATCCAGGTCGGCGCCGCCCTCCACAACGAGGAACTCGACGAACAGCAGCTGAAGGAGATCGCCCTGTTCCTGTGCCACTACGTGGGGTGGCCGCTCGGCACCAAGCTCGACTCGATGATCGGCGGCGTGCTCGCCGAGCGCCGCAAGGCGGCGAAGTGAGCCTGCCACCGGCTCACCGTGCGGCACGAGAACACAGGGAGTGACGAGTGCAGGACTTCGCGGACCGGCCGGGCGCGGCCCTCGTGGCCGGCGGCACCGGCGGGATCGGCCGAGCGGTGTGCCGGGTGCTGGCCGAGCGCGGCAGCGACGTCGCGTTCATGTTCCGCCGCAGCGGGGCGGCCGCCGCAGCCCTGACGACCGAACTGTCCGCGCTCGGCGCGAAGGTGCTGTCGCTGCAGGTGGACCTGGGCGACAGTGCCGCGGCCGCCGGCGGCGTGGACGCGGTGATCGAATCCTTCGGTGCGCTGCACACTCTCGTCTACGCGGCGGGGCCGCACGTACCGATGCTGCACCTGAGCCGGGTCACGCCCGCGCAGTTCCGCGACCAGCTCGTGGGCGACGCGGGCGCGTTCTTCAACCTCGTCCGTCCCGCCCTGCCCCGGCTACGGGAGTCGCGGGGCAGCATCGTCGCCGTGACCACCGCCGCGACCCGCCGGTTCCCCGTCCGGGACGGTCTGTCGGCCGGGCCCAAGGGTGCGATCGAGGCCCTCGTGCGGGGCCTGGCGGCCGAGGAGGGACGGTTCGGTGTGCGCGTGAACGCGGTGGGGCCGGGCATGCTCACCGACGGCACGGCCGCCCGGCTGATCGGGTCCGGCGATCTCGACGAGCACGCACTGTCGTTCGCGCGGAACAACATTCCGCTGCGCCGCTTCGGCGACGCCGAGGACATCGCCGAGGCGGTCGCGTTCCTCGCCTCGGACCGCGCGGATTTCGTGTCCGGGCAGACACTCGACGTCGACGGCGGTTACGGCGCGTGACCGGCGCCCACCGTGCGCGGGGTACCGCACCGGAACCGGCGATGGGTAATGTGCTCGTCAGTACACGCCGCTTCAGCACCCGCCACCGGACCGCAGCGAACGGAGACCGCCGTCATGACCCGTACCACCCTGCCCCGGGAGATGATCGAACTCGCCGAGGCGACACCGGGTTTCATGCCGATCGACGAGGGCACGGCCCTGCACGACGCCGCGGTGCGCTACCTCGGTGACGGTGTCGGTGTCGAGGTCGGCACCTACTGCGGGCGCTCGACCGTCTATCTCGGTGCCGCCGCGAAGGCCACCGGCGGCACGATCGTCACGATCGACCATCATCACGGGTCCGAGGAGCACCAGCCCGGGTGGGAGTACCACGATCCGGCCCTCGTCGACGCGCACACCGGCCGGCTCGACACGGTGGGCCGGTTCCGCCACACCCTCGCCGACGCGGACCTCGAATCCCACGTCGTGGCGGTGCTGGGGCGGTCGGGCCAGGTCGCGGCGTTCTGGCGGACCCCGGCGGCGTTCGTGTTCGTCGACGGCGGTCACAGCAGCGAGGCGGCGCAGGCGGACTACGCGGGCTGGGCTCCCTGGGTGCGTGTCGGCGGGGCCCTGATCATCCACGACGTGTTCCCCGACCCGAAGGACGGCGGACGACCCCCGTACGAGGTCTACCTGCGCGCGCTCGGCAGCGGCGAGTTCGCCGAGGTGTCGGTGACCGGGTCGCTGCGGGTGCTCGAACGCACCGGTGGCACCGTCGGAGTGCTGCCGGGCTGACGGCTCAGACCGTCACCCGGCAGTCCTCGTGGCAGTTCTCGGTCGCGACCCATCCGGAGGGTGCGGCGGCATCGCGGAACACACCGTTGCCCGCGGTGCTGCGTGAGAGCGCGTCGGCGGCGAGGATCACGGCGGCACTGGTCCAGGAGCTCTTCTCCACGGGCCAGCGCTTACCGTCCGTGAAAACCATTCCGGTCCAGTACGACCCGTCCGGATCGCGCAGATGCTGCATGGCCGCGAGCAGTTCCCGGGCCGTCGCGGCCTCACCGATCGCGTCCAGCGCGAGCACGAGTTCGCAGGTCTCGGCCCCCGTCACCCACGGCCGATGGTCGACGCAGCGGATTCCGAGACCTCCGACCACGAAATCGTCCCAGCGTTCCCGGATCCGTTGCCGGGCCGGCGCACCGCGCACCGCGCCGCCGAGGACCGGGTAGTACCAGTCCATCGAGTACTCCGGTTTGGGCGCGAACGCCTCCGGGTGCCGGCGCAGCACGTGCCCGAGCCGATACCACGCGACCTCCCAGTCCGGGTGGGGATCGCCGACCACCTCCGAGAGGCGCAGGCCGCACTGCAGGCTGTGGTGGATGCTCGAGCACCCCGTCAGCAGGGCCTCGTCGGCCGCGCCGTGTTCTCCTCGTGCCCAGTAGATCTCACCGCCTGGCGCCTGCAACTCGAGCACATGGTCGAGGGCCGTCCGCACCGTCGGCCACAGCCGTTCCACGTGGTCGACGTCGCCTGTGACGAGGTAGTGGTGCCACACCCCCACCGCGATGTATGCGGTGAAGTTCGAGTCGGCGTCGTGGTTTTCGACGGCATCCTCGCGGAACTGCATGGGCCACGAGCCGTCCGGCCGCTGGGTGCGACGGGACCAGTCGAAGGCCGCCTCCGCCTCTTCGAGCAACCCCGCGGCGGTGAGAGCCATCGCGGACTCGATGTGGTCCCACGGATCCGTGTGACCACCGGGGAACCACGGGATCGCTCCGGAGGACTCCTGCATGTCGGCGATCGCGCGGGCGGTGTGCAGGCACTGTTCCTCGGACAGCACTCCCGGCACGGCCGGAACCGCCGGCCGTGCCCCGCCGGGGCGGAAGTCAGCGGCCGGCAACGGGAACCGTCGGCTTCTCGAGGTAGAACACGACGCTCTTGCCGAGCACCGGGTTCAGCAACGACTCGGCGGTGCGCGTCAGCCACGGCCCCTGCATCAGGTCCCACACGAGGAGCCGGTGATACGCCTTCGTCAGGGGGTTGTCGTCGTTGTCGACGCCCACAGCGCATTTGAGCCACCAGTACGGCGAGTGCAGGGCGTGCGCGTGCTCCCGGCCGCGCACCGTCAGGCCTGCCGAGGTCAGCTCGGCCGCGAGCTCGTCGGCCTTGTAGATCCGCACGTGCCCGCCCTCGACCTCGTGATACGCGTCGGACAGCGCCCAGCAGATCTTCTCCGGCAGCCACCGCGGCACGGTGACGGCCGCGACGCCGCCCGGCTTGAGCACACGCACGAATTCGGCGATGGCACGGTCGTCCTCGGGCACGTGCTCGAGCACCTCGGAGATCAGCACGACGTCGAAGGTCTCGTCGTCGTAGGGCAGGGCGAGGGCATCGCCCACCTCGGCCCGGGCGAGGGCACCCTCGGGGACCTGGCCCTCGAGTTCCATCGCCGCGAACATGTCGCCGACGGCCTTCATGTCCTCCGCGCTGCGGTCGAACGCCACCACGTCGGCGCCCCGACGGTAGAGCTCGAACGAGTGCCGGCCCGCGCCCGCCCCGATGTCGATGGCACGGTCGCCGGGCTTGACCCCGAGCCGGTCGAAATCGACTGTCAGCATCAGGTGTTCGTCCTTCCTGCCTGCGCCGCCACGGTGTCCTGGTAGGCCCGGACGGTCCGGGCGGCCACGGCCGCCCAGCTGAATCGCTCGAGCACGCGTGCCCGTGCCACCGACCCGAGACGGATCTGCTCGGCGGGATCGTCGAGAACCCGCGCCAGCGCCGCGGCCAGCTGTTCGCTGTCCCCCGGAGGCACGAGGATGCCCGCGTCGCCGACCACCTCGGGGATCGCGCCGGCGCGGCTCGCGACCAAGGGGGTGGCGCAGGCCATGGCCTCGACCGCGGGCAGCGAGAACCCCTCGTAGAGCGACGGGACCACAGCCACCTGCGCCGAACCGAGCAGCTCGGCCAGCTCGCGGTCGTCGATCCCGGAGACGGTGCGCACCGCGTCGCCGATGGCCAGCTGCTCGATCAGCTTCTCGGTGACCCCGCCGGGCGCGAGCCGGGTGACGAGCACCAGCTCGACCCGCCGTTCGGTGCGCAGCTTCGCCACCGCCTCGAGCAGGTTGGCGACGCCCTTGAGCGGCGCGTCCGCGCTGGCCACGCACACGATGCGGCCGGGCACGCGCTCGGCCGTCGGCGGGGCGAAGACCTCGGTGTCGACGCCCAGCGGGATCGTGCGCAGCCGCCCCTCGGGGATCTCGAAGGCGGTACGGATGTCGTCCTCGGAGGACTTCGAGACGGTGAGCAGGGTGGGGATGCGCCGCGCCACCCGGGCCTGCATGCGCAGGAACCCGTACCAACGGCGCAGGGTGAGCTTGCGGCGCAACGTCGGCGCGCTCGCGAGGTCCAGTTCCCGGTCGCGGGTGATCGGGTGGTGGATCGTCGCGACCAGTGGCAGGCCCGCGTCCGCGATGCGGAGCAGGCCGTAGCCGAGGCACTGATTGTCGTGCACGACGTCGAACTCGGCGGCCCGGGCCCGCAGCAGCCTGGCGGCGCGCAGGCTGAAGGTCAGCGGCTCCGGAAAACCCGCCGTCCACATCGTGCCCAGCTCCAGGAGGTCGATCGCGTCGCGAATCTCGCGCGGGTGCGGAAAGCGGAACGGATCGTCCTCGCGGTAGAGGTCGAGACTGGGCACCTTCACCAGGGTCACCCCGTCGTCCAGCTCGGGGTACGGCTGGCCGGAGAACACCTCGACGTCGTGGCCGAGCGCCGCGAGCTCGCGGCTGAGGTGTCGAACGTACACGCCCTGACCACCGCAGTGCGGCTTGCTGCGGTACGACAGCAGAGCTATTCGCACAGATCACCTCGTTCGTCGTGTCGCCGGAGCGGGTCCGTCCAGAAGATCGAACTCACTCTAGAACATGTTCTCGTCCGACGTGCAACCCGGCGCAGCCCTGCGGATCAGCGCCGGAACCGCACCAGGTCCAGTGCAAACTGAACGTACAGGGTGGCGAGCCGTTCCGCCGTCGAAGACCCGCCGGGACGACACCGGACCGGGCCTGCGGTGCGCATTGCGAGCGGGCGGCGCGCCCTCGTCCTCCGCGGGTTGACACCCGGCGATGTGACCTACACCATAAGCGCACGCTTACCGTACGAACGCTCGGTGAGCGACGAGTGCACCTCGACCCGAAAAGGAGACGGTATGTCCGACGCCCCGTCCATGCGCGAACTGCTCGGCGACGACGCCCCCAGCAACTGGGGACGCTGGGGCGCCGACGATGAGCTCGGAGCTCTGAACTTCCTCGGCACCAAGGAGGTTCTCGGCGGAATCGGCGAGGTCAAGTCCGGCGACGTGTTCACCCTGCAGATCCACATGGGCCGCAAGGAGGCCCCCGGCGATCCCCTGTGGCCCAGCCGCAGCGGCATCGATCGCCGCAACACCCTCGACGAATCGTCGTGGGACGGCGAGGACGCTCCGCAGTTCCCCGGCGGACTGCACTACGCCGACGACACAGCCACCCTCTTCCTGCAGGGCTCCACCCAGTACGACGCCCTCGGCCACGTCTGGTACGACGGCAAACTCTGGAACGGATACGACGCGCGCAGCACCGTCGGCAGCATGGACAAGGCCTCGGTGCTGCCGATCGCCGAGAAGGGCGTTGTGGGCCGGGGGATCCTGATCGATATGGCGCGCCACCGGGGCAAGGACTGGCTCGGCGCCGGCGAGACCTTCGACCACAACGACCTCGAGGCGGCCGCCGCCGCCCAGGGCGTGACCATCGAACCGCACGACATCCTCGTGATCCGGACCGGCTGGCTGAAGTACTGGTACAGCCTCGACGACACCACCGAGTTCTACACCGACTTCTGCGAACCCGGCCTGACCTACAGCCGCGAACTGGTCGAATGGTTCCGGAACCGGGAGATCCCCAACCTGGTCACGGACACCATCGCCAACGAGGTGACCACCGACCCGGCCAGTGGCGTGGCGCTGCCCCTGCACTGCGCGCTCATGCGCAATCTCGGTGTGGCCCTCACCGAGATCGCCTGGCTCGAGGACCTCGCCGACGCGTGCGCCGCCGACAACCGCTGGACCTTCCTGTACACCGCGGCACCACTGAAGGTCGTGGGCGGCACGGGCGCTCCGGTCAATCCGGTCGTCATCCGATGAGCGCAGCCGGACCCCGCGACGCACGCACGGGCGTCTACGACAGCAAGCCTTGGCTCGCGCGCTACGCGCCCGGCCTGCCGATCCACATCGAGCCGGAGTACACCGACGCGCTGGAGATGTTCCGCGCCACCGTCGCTCACGATCCGGACGCGGACATCATCCGCTACTTCGACGGGCGCCTGACCCGCCGCGAACTCGACGAGCAGTCCGACGCGTTCGCGGCCGCACTGACGGCCCACGGCTTCCGCCCGGGTGAGCGGGCGGCGCTGTTCCTGCAGAACGTCCCGCAGTTCGTCGTGGCGCAGCTCGGTGTCTGGAAGGCCGGCGGCATCCCGGTCTCCGTCAACCCCATGAACAAGGAACGCGAGCTCGGCGAAATCCTCCTGGACTCGGGGGCTACCGTGCTCGTCGCACTCCAGGGGCTGTACCGGGACGTCGCACAGCACGTCGTCGCCGGCACCGCCGTCCGGATCGTGATCACCACGTCCGAACTCGAATACCAGACCCGCGGAGACGAGCGGATCTTCTCCGGCATCGAACGCCTCGATCTGCCCGACACCCTCGACCTGCAGACCCTCCTGGCCGAGTTCCGGGGACGGCCCGTCCCCGTGCACACTCTCGGCCCGGACGACATCGCGTTCCTCACCTACACGTCCGGTACGACCGGGCCACCGAAGGGCGCGATGACCACTCACCGCAACGTGGTGTTCAACGCCCGCACCTACCGGGAATGGGTGGGACTCGGCGCGGACGACGTCGTGCTGGGAATCGCCCCGCTGTTCCACATCACCGGGCTCGTCGGGCACATCGCTGTCGCCCTGCTGACAGGTGCGCCGCTGGTGTTGATGTACCGGCTCGACCCCGGCGTGACCCTCGAAACGGTGGCGGTGGAGCGGGCGACGTTCACGGTCGGCTCGATCACCGTGTTCATCGCGCTGATGAACGCCCCCGGCGCCCGCGGGGAGTCGCTGAAGACGCTGACCAAGATCTTCTCCGGCGGAGCGCCGATACCACCGAGCACCGTCGCGGCGTTCGAGAGATTCTCCGGGACGTACATCCACAACATCTACGGCCTCACCGAAACCACCTCCCCCTCGCATGCGGTTCCGTTCGGCACCCGGGCTCCGGTGGACGAGGCGTCCGGCGCCCTGTCGGTCGGAGTCCCGACCTTCGACACCGTCGTGCGGATCGTCGACGAGGACGGCAACGACCTTCCCGTCGGTGCGGTGGGCGAGCTCGTCACGTCGGGCCCGCAGGTGGTCGCCGGCTACTGGAACAAGCCTGAGGAGACCGCGACCGCACTGCCCGGGGGTGCCCTCCACACCGGGGACGTCGGGTACATGGACGCCGACGGCTGGTTCTACATCGTCGACCGCAAGAAGGACCAGATCAACGCCGGTGGGTACAAGGTCTGGCCGAGAGAGGTCGAGGACGTGCTCTACGAGCACGAAGCGGTGCGCGAGGCCGCGGTGGTGGGGGTGGTGGACAGCTACCGCGGCGAGACGGTCAAGGCGTTCGTCAGCCTCCGTCCGGGGCATTCGGTCACCGCGGAGGAACTGATCGCCTTCGCCAGGGAGAGAATGGCGGCGTACAAGTACCCGCGGCTGGTGGAGATCATCGACGAGATCCCGAAGACCGTGTCCGGCAAGCTTCTTCGCCGGGAACTCCGGGCCCGCGGCTGAACCGGTCGGGACGGCGAAGGCCCGGTCCGTTTCGGGACCGGGCCTTCGCCGTGAAGCGACCCTGACGGGACTCGAACCCGCGACCTCCGCCGTGACAGGGCGGCGCGCTAACCAACTGCGCCACAGGGCCGTGTGCACCCCCGAAGGGGTTTCCACAGAAAACCCACCGCCGAGCGGTGGGTCTACCGTATGAAATTGTGTGGTGGCCAGGGCCGGGATCGAACCGGCGACCTTCCGCTTTTCAGGCGGACGCTCGTACCAACTGAGCTACCTGGCCGGACGGCACCCGAACCGAATGCCAATTGCCAACTCTGCGACCCTGACGGGACTCGAACCCGCGACCTCCGCCGTGACAGGGCGGCGCGCTAACCAACTGCGCCACAGGGCCATGCTCTTCACTTGTGGTCAAACCGTACTGCATGCGGTGATACTGCTTCCGCAAGCGTACCCCCTACGGGATTCGAACCCGCGCTACCGCCTTGAAAGGGCGGCGTCCTAGGCCGCTAGACGAAGGGGGCCCGCCGGATTACTCCGACCCGCACCCTCAACGGGTTCGCGTTCCGTTGGGAGCTTGGATAGCTTAGGACACGGGTTTCCGGATTCACAAATCAGCAGGTCACGCCGGTTGTTCGCCTTCGAGGCGCAACTCCGGCGCACCACGCCGCCGCTCGAGCCACTGCGGCGCAGCCGTCGCCTCGAGGCAGACGTCCAGGCATTCCGCGAACCGGGCCCGGACGTCGACGTCCTCCGCGGTGAGGTCGTGGAAGTAGCGCTGCCCGGCCAGGCACGCACTGAGCACACCCAGGAACCGTTCGAGGTCGACCCCGGCACGGAACAGCCCCGCTTCCTGCGCCTCGACGGCGAGCCGGTGACCGGCCTTCCCCCACACCGAGCTGCCGCGCAGTTTGGCCTCCGCGTCGAACTCGGGCTCGGTCACGAGCTTGAACTCTGCCTGGATGATGACGTCGCCGTGCAGGGCATCGGCGAGATCTCCGACGAGGCCGTACAGCCGCTCGAACGGATCGAGCCCCGGCGCGTCCAGCCACCGGTCGGCGATCACCCGGTAGCGCTCGAGGCCCTCCGCGAGCACCGCCCGGGCGAGCGCTTCCTTCGAATCGAAGTGGAAGTACATCGCACCCTTGGTGGCCCCGGAGTGCTCGAGAATCGCGTTGACCGAGGCGGCGCCGTATCCGCGCCGGGCGAATTCGATCGCCGCGGATTCGACGATCGCCGCGCGTGTGCGCCGCGCCCGCTCTTGCTGACGTGACATGGGGGGTTCGTGCCTCCGTACGTGACCGGCAGTCCCCCCCGGACGCCACTGTAGCCGCCGTCCGGCCCCCACGCCCGCAACCAGGCGTTTTCCGGCCTTCGCAGAGAACACACCAAGTGGTATGCTTTTGCGCGGCTCGGGTGCGCCGCAGGGGGTGCGCACCCGAGCCTTCGAACGGCCCGCGCGTCCGATACTGTTGTCCGGCGCGATGCAGCTAGACTGTGCGCCCACGCCCCTATAGCTCAGTTGGTAGAGCTACGGACTTTTAATCCGCAGGTCCCAGGTTCGAGCCCTGGTGGGGGCACCACACCCTCGTCCGTCCGGAAGGACGGGAGCGCCCCGGCACGAGGCGGCTCGTCGTCGCCCGTTACTCCGGAGCGCCGGCCACCTTGCCCGGCCGGTCGCTTCGTAGCTCCGGCTCCTGCCGGCCCCGCTCGTCACGCTCCCGCTCGAGGTCGCGACCGCGTTTGCGGTACGTGTAACTCAGGGCCGCGAACACCAGGAACACGATCACGCCGACGACGGCACCGACGAGCGTCGCGCCCCGGAAGCCGGGGGCGTCGACGTCGAGGATCCGCTCCCCCGCATGGGCCGCGTTCCCGTTGCCCAGCACGATGCTCAACGTCATCAGGTTGGGGATCGCCACCACCACGGCGGCGGCGGCGAACACCACCTGCAGGACGCGGTGCCGGCGCCACGTCCTGATCCGCCATGCGGCGGCGAACAGGGCCAACGGCACGAACGTGCACACGAGGCCGAACAGCAGGCCCCAGGCTATCCCGCGGGCGAAGCCGGCATCGGCCAGCCCGGCGATACGCTGCGCCCACCACCGGGGGACGAATGCCGCCAGCACGAAGTACGCGACCACCAGCGCGAGCAGGGCCCCGACGCTCCACAGGGCCTTCTTGGCCCACGGCGGAAGCCCCGACCGCTGCACCGTCTCGTTGCCCACCATTGCGTTGTTCCCCTTCCGGGTCCGGGTGTGCCGCTCCCCTCAGATTACGTACCCGCAAGCCCGACACGGCGCCCGAATCGTCGGTTCCGCGCTGCTGCCGCACCCGAGTTGCGGTTAGGGTGTGGTCGCTCACAAAACCGATCCGACGATCGATGGGAGTGGCGTGCGCAGCTTCGTGGACCTGGGTCTGTTCCTGTCCGCCGTCGCCCTGGGGATCGGCTCGTTTCTCCCGGTGCTGGCCGGGACCCGGCCGACCGACGTCCCGCTGACCGAGTTGCGCGACGGGATCGCGGCCGGCGACGTCTCCGCCCTCGGCGCAGCCGACCTGCCCGTCCATCAGACCCTGGCGGCGCCGCTCGTGCTCGCCGCCGTGCTGCTGCTCCTGGCCGCCCTGTTCGACTCGGCGGTGGCCGGCTGGGCCGGGGTGGTGATCGGCCTCGTCGCGGCCGGCGCCTTCGCGGTGCGGGTCTATCAGCGGTTCGGCGACTACGTGCAGGTCAACCACGCTACCGCGCTGACCAACCAGACGGGGTTCGTGCTACTGCTCAGCGGGTTGGGGGTCGCCCTGCTGTGCGCGGTGATCGCGGGGCGGCGGGCGTCCGCGTAGCCGAAACGCCGACGCGGGATCCCGGAGCGGGCGACCACGGTGGCTACCCTCGGTTCCCATGCCTTCCCTCGACGATCTCCTCTCGCGGATTCCGGTCGACCAGATCGCCCGCCGGCTCGACGTGGACGAGCAGACGGCGGCGACGGCGGTGCGGGCCGCCCTGCCCACGCTGGTCGGCGGCCTCGAGGCGAACACACGGCATCCGGACGGCGCCTCGTCCCTGCTGTCCGCGCTCGACCAGCACCGGAACCCGGCCCTGCTCGACGGTGGAGTGGACGTGACCGACGTGGACACCGCGGACGGCGACCGGATCGTGGCGAACGTGTTCGGCGACCACAAGGACCGGGTCGTGCAGACGCTGGGCCGAGCCGACGGCGCGGGCGGCAACGACCTCGTCGCACGGCTGCTGCCCATCCTCGCCCCGATCGTGCTGACGTACCTGGCCGAGCAGGTCGGCAGAAGTTCCGGCGGCCAGGGCGGCCTGGGCGAGCTGCTGGGCGGGCTCCTGCGCAGCGCGACGAACGGCACCGGAAGCGGCGGCGGTCTCGACGGAGTGCTCGGCAGCGTTCTCGGCGGCAACGGGGGTGGCCTGGGCGAGCTGCTCGGCGGACTCCTCGGCGCCGGCAAGCGCTGAGGTCACGGCGGGATATGGATTGCCCCCGCGCGTCGCCCCGGGACGCCGTTCGCGCCCCGGTATGATAACGACGTCGCCGTCTGTGAGTGATCCCATCGGCGGGTAGGCCCCGGTCGGCCGAACTTGGAACAGGTAACAGACAAACGGGTGCCGAACCTACGGTGCCGTAGGCTGTAATTCGTACGTGACACGCACAGTTATGGAGAGGTAAACGGAATGACGCGAGTTCTGACTCAGCTGGAGCTTCTGCGCGAGCTGGAGCCCGTCGCCGAGGCGAACGTCAACCGCCACCTTTCGATGGCCAAGGACTGGCACCCCCACGACTACGTGCCCTGGGACGAGGGGCGCAACTTCGCCGCCATGGGTGGCGTGGACTGGGAGCCCGAGCAGTCGAAGCTCGACGAGGTCGCCAAGGCCGCGATGATCACCAATCTCCTCACCGAGGACAACCTGCCGTCCTACCACCGCGAGATCGCCGAGAGCTTCTCGCGCGACGGCGCCTGGGGCACCTGGGTGGGCCGCTGGACCGCCGAGGAGAACCGCCACGGCATCGTGATGCGCGACTACCTCGTCGTCACCCGCGGTGTCGACCCCGTCGCCCTCGAGAACGCCCGCATGGAGCACATGACCAACGGGTTCGCCTCGCCCAACGAGGTCGGGATGCTGCACTCGGTGTCGTACGTCACCTTCCAGGAGCTGGCCACCCGCGTCTCGCACCGCAACACCGGCCGGGCGTGCCACGACTCGATCGCCGACAAGATGCTCCAGCGCATCGCCGCCGACGAGAACCTGCACATGATCTTCTACCGCAACATCTGCGAAGCGGCCCTCGACGTCGCCCCGGACCAGACCCTCGCGGCGATCACAGACGTGCTGAAGAACTTCCAGATGCCCGGCGCCGGTATGCCCAACTTCCGCCGCAACGGCGTGCTGATGGCCAAGCACGGCATCTACGACCTGCGTCAGCACCTCGACGAGGTGGTCATGCCGGTGCTCCGCAAGTGGCGCATCTTCGAGCGTGAGGACTTCGGTGCCGAGGGCGCCCGCATCCTCGACGAGCTCGGCACCTTCCTCGAGGATCTCGAGAAGCAGGCGGTGAAGTTCGAGGAGATGCGCGATCGGTCCCTCGCCCGCGAGGCCGCCCGCCGCGAGCGCAACGAGGCCGCGTCCTGATCCAGGCCGTTCCGTGATTCGGGAGCAGCGGCCCCGAACAGCTATCCTGTGCCCGGTACCGGATTCGGTGCCGGGCACAGTTGCACGCCCTTCTTCTTCACGCCGTCTTCGAGGTTTTTTCATGTCACCCCTTCGCATCGGCTCGCTCGAGTTGAACAGCCCGGTCGTACTCGCGCCGATGGCGGGAATCACCAATGTCGCCTTTCGCACCCTGTGCCGCGAACTCGAACTCGAGCGGTCGGGGAGCACGTCGGGGCTGTACGTGTGCGAGATGGTCACCGCCCGGGCACTCGTGGAACGCCACCCCGTCACGATGCACATGACGACGTTCGGTCCCACCGAGACGCCGCGATCGTTGCAGCTGTACACCGTCGACCCGGACGTCACGTACCAGGCCGCGAAGATGATCGTCGACGAGAACCTCGCCGACCACATCGACATGAACTTCGGCTGCCCCGTGCCGAAGGTCACCCGCAAGGGCGGCGGCTCGGCGCTGCCGTACAAGCGGCGGCTGTTCGGCAACATCGTCGCGGCCGCCGTCCGCGCCACCGAGGGCACCGACATCCCGGTGACCGTGAAGTTCCGCATCGGCATCGACGCCGATCATCACACTCACCTCGACGCGGGCCGGATCGCGGCGGCCGAGGGCGCCGCCGCCGTCGCGCTACACGCCCGCACGGCCGCGCAGCGTTACTCGGGTGAGGCCGACTGGAACGAGATCGCCCGCCTCAAGGAGCACGTCACCGACGTGCCGGTGCTGGGCAACGGCGACATCTTCGCCGCCGAGGACGCCCAGAAGATGATAGAGCAGACCGGCTGCGACGGCGTCGTCGTCGGACGCGGATGCCTCGGCCGGCCCTGGCTGTTCGCCGAACTCAGCGCCGCACTGAACGGCACCCCCATGCCCACCCCGCCGAACCTGGGCGAGGTGGCGGCCATCATGCGCCGGCACGCCGAACTCCTCGCCGACCACCACGGCGAGGACCGCGGCATGCGTGAGATTCGCAAGCACATCGCCTGGTACCTGCGCGGCTTCCCGGCCGGATCCGACGTGCGCAACGCCCTGGCGCGCGTGTCCGGTCTCGCCGAGCTGGACGACCTGCTCGGCCGGCTCGATCCGACCGTGCCCTTCCCGAAGGACGCGGAGGGCCCGCGCGGTCGCCAGGGCTCCCCCGGTACCGTCGCACTGCCGGACGGCTGGCTCGACGACCCGGAGGACTGCATGGTGCCGGCGGGCGCCGACGTCATGCACTCGGGCGGCTGACCGCAGGGTCCGCCGTGCGGGCCGGACGAACCGGACCGGTGCTCGGCGGACGCCTCGATCCGGATCGAGGCCGCCAGTATCATGACGGAATCGCCGTGGTGGCGGATGCGTACGAGAGCGGAACATCCGCGGAGAGGCGAGGGAATCGGTGGGTGAGGAGCACGAGTCGGGCCTGCCCGACAGTCGCGCTCCCTGGGAACGTCCTATCGCCGACTCCGGGTATCGCAGCTCACATTCCGGCCGGGTGCGACGACGTCCGGAGGGTCTTGCGCCGCCCGCCGACGCCGGACCCGCGCCGTCGGGCCGGGGCGCCGATACCGGCCGCCCCCGCCGCTCGGCCGCCCCCGACGAGAATCCCGATCAGGTCACCGTCGCCGCGCTGATGAACAAGGTCGGGCGCGACAGCCCGCCCGGGCGGCACCCCGAACCCGAACCGGCCGTGCCGGGCCCGCAGCCGGGCCGGCCGCGGCGGACGCCGGCCGTCGACGACGACCCCACCGAGAAGATCCCGCCCGTGGCCGCGGCCCCGCCGACCGGCCCGCCGCCCCCACCCCCGCGCGACGACCGTGCCGGACGGCGGAGCGACGACCCCGACCAGCCGCCCGCGCTGCCCCAGGCCGTCGGGGGCGACGGCCTGAGCAGGCTGGCTCTGAACAAGCGCCGCAAACGCCGGCGCCTCGCGACCGTGGGCCGCACCGTTCTGGCGCTGCTGTCCGTGCTGACCCTCGTCGGCAGCGGCCTGGTGTGGGGCTACGTGCGTTCCACCGAGGCCGGATTCGCCCAGATCGCGGCGCTGGACACCGAATCCACCGACATCGTCGACCCCGGCGGGCAGACCGGCGACGAGACCTACCTGATCATCGGCACCGACACCCGCGCCGGGGCGAGCGGCGCGGTCGGCGCCGGCACCGTCGCCGACGCCGAGGGCGCACGCGCCGACACCGTCATCCTCGTCAACATCCCCGCCGACCGCAGTCGCGTCGTCGCCGTCTCCTTTCCGCGCGACCTGGACGTGACGCGGCCCGTGTGCCGCGGCTGGGACAGCACCACCGGCGAGTACACGTCGGAGACGTTCCCCGCAGCCGAGGGCGACAAGCTCAATGCCACCTACGCGCTGGGCGGGCCCAAGTGCCTGGTGAAGGTGATCCAGAAGCTGTCCGGCCTGAAGATCGGGCATTTCGTCGGAATCGACTTCGCGGGCTTCGAGAGCATGGTCAACGAGGTCGGCGGCGTCGAGGTGTGCACACCCACCCCCCTGGTCGACGGGGAACTCGGCACCATCATCGAGACGGCGGGCACCCACACCCTCGACGGCCGCCGGGCCCTGGACTACGTGCGGGCCCGCAAGGTCGAGTCGGAGGGCAACGGCGACTACGGGCGTATCACCCGGCAGCAGAAGTTCCTGTCGTCACTGCTGCGCTCGGCCATGTCGAACAAGGTCCTGTTCGACCCCGGCAAGCTGAACGGGTTCATCAACGCGTTCACCCGCGCCACGTTCGTCGAGAACGTCGACACCGAGTCCCTCGTCCGGCTCGGCCGCTCGCTGCAGCGGGTCGAAGCCGGCGCCGTCACCTTCCTCACCGTGCCGACGGCCGGAACCAACGAGTGGGGCAACGAGATTCCGCGTCTCGACGACATCAAGGCGATCTTCAACGCGATCATCGACGACGAACCGCTCCCCGGCGAGAAACGCGATGTTCCCGAGCCGGAATCGTCAGCGCCGCCGGCAGCCCCGCTGCCTGCACAGACCGCGGTGGACCCCTCGACGGTGTCGGTGCAGGTGTCCAACGCCTCCGGCGAATCCGGCCTCGCGGCCCGGACCGCGGAAGAACTCGGCGCCTACGGTTTCCCGATCTACAGCGTCGGCAACTACTCCGGGACGAGCAAGGAGACCGTCGTCCGCTTCTCGCCCGGGCAGGAGGCCGAGGCGTTGACGCTGGCCTCCGCAGTTCCGGGGGCCGTGCTGCAGGAGTCCCAGGACCTCGGCGGCATCGTGGAACTCGTCCTCGGCACCGGGTTCGTCGGCAGCATCGCGGCTCCGACCGAGGTGGGTTCGGTCCTGCCGACGGTGCCGATCCAGGCCGCCGAGGAGAACGAGCTGCCGGTCGACCTGTCGATCACCAACGCGGGCGACGATTCCTGCGCCTGAGCAGCACCTCGAGCCCGTCCATTCACCCGGCGTTCACCCGCTGCTCGTGACTCGGCTTTGTCTGCGCCGTAGTCTGTGCCATTATGCGCGTCGTATACCACGAACAGATGACCGAGCTCGCCGATCTCCTCGGAGAGATGGCGGGCCTTGCCGGCCTTGCGATGGAGCGGGCCACCCAGGCGCTGCTCCAGGCGGATCTGGCGCTCGCCGAGACCGTCATCGGCGAGCACGACAAGATCACCGACCTGAGTACCCAGTGCGAGGAGAAGGCCTTCTCGCTCCTCGCCCTCCAGGCGCCGGTCGCCGGTGATCTGCGTTCCGTGGTCAGTGGCATCCAGATCGTCGCCGACATCGACCGGATGGGTGCGCTGGCACTGCACGTCGCCAAGGCGACGCGACGTCGGCACCCCAATCATGTTCTGCCCGAAGAGGTCAACGGCTACTTCGCCGAGATGGGCCGCATCGCAGTCTCGCTCGGCGCAGCGACCAGGGAGATCCTCGAGACGCGCGACCCCGAGCGGGCGGCCCGGCTCCACCAGGAGGACGAGGCGATGGACGATCTCCATCGTCACCTGTTCACCGTGCTCATGGACCGGGAGTGGAAGCACGGCGTGGCCGCGGCTGTGGATGTGACGCTGCTGGGCCGGTTCTACGAACGGTTCGCCGACCACGCCGTCGAGGTGGGTCGTCGCGTGATCTTCCTGGTCACCGGCAAGCTCCCCACCGACGAGGATTTCCGGGCGATGCGTGAGCGCGTCGACAAGCTCACGGTGTACCCGCAGGACCAGTAACCCGACTCGGCATAAGGCCCCGCCCGGAGTTTCCGGGCGGGGCCTTTCCGCGTCCGCGGTGCCGAAGTCGCAGCCGGCTCAGCCGAAGCGACCGGAGATGTAGTCCTCCGTGGCCTTCTGGGTGGGGTTGGAGAAGATCTTCTCGGTGTCGTCGATCTCGACGAGCCGGCCCGGCTTGCCGGTGGCCTCGAGGTTGAAGAACGCGGTCTGATCGCTCACGCGCGCGGCCTGCTGCATGTTGTGCGTGACGATCACGATGGTGTAGTCCTGCTTCAGCTCGGCGATCAGGTCCTCGATGGCGAGGGTGGAGATCGGGTCGAGAGCGGAGCACGGCTCGTCCATCAGGAGCACCTCCGGCTGCACCGCGATGGCGCGGGCGATGCACAGGCGCTGCTGCTGGCCACCCGACAGGCCGCCGCCGGGCTTGTCGAGGCGGTCCTTGACCTCGTTCCACAGGTTCGCGCCGCGCAGCGACCGCTCGGCGATCTCGTCGAGCCTGTTCTTCTCGCGCACGCCCTGCAACTTCAGGCCGGCGACGACGTTGTCGCGGATCGACATGGTGGGGAACGGATTGGGGCGCTGGAACACCATGCCGATCGTCTTGCGGACGCCGACCGGGTCGACGGACGAGTCGTAGATGTCCTCGCCGTCGAGCAGCACGGAGCCCTCGACGCGGGCACCGGGGGTCACCTCGTGCATGCGGTTGAGCGAGCGCAGCACGGTCGACTTGCCGCAGCCCGACGGTCCGATGAACGCGGTGACGTTCCGCGGCGGCACGGACAGCGTCACGTCGGAGACGGCGTGGAACTTGCCGTAGAAGATGTTGACGTCCTTGAGGTCCAGACGCTTGGCCATTACCGGCTCCCTATTGGTGTATCGAAATCGAAGGGTGTGTACATGAGGTGACCTACTTGGTGCGCACCTGGGAGAAGTGGCCGACCACCTTGGCAACGATGTTGAGGATGGCGATGACGAGGATGAGGGTCAGGGCAGCGCCCCAGATCCGCATCGTGCCTGCGTCGGTCGGGTTGTTCATCTCCGCCACCATGACGCCGGGCAGGCTGCCCATCTCGCCGCCGAACAGGTTGAAGTTGATGAACGGCGCGTAGCCGACCAGGATCAGCAGCGGAGCGGTCTCGCCCATGACGCGGGCCAGGGCCAGCATGACGCCGGTGATGATGCCGGGCAGCGCGGTCGGAATCACGATGCGCGCGATGGTCTTCCACTTGGGCACACCGAGGGCGTAGGAGGCCTCGCGCAGATCCTGCGGCACGATCCGGAGCATCTCCTCGGTGCTGCGCACCACCACGGGAACCATGAGCAGGACCAGCGCCAGGGACACCGCGAAGGCGGACTTCGGGAAGCCGAAGGTGGCGATCCACAGTGCGTAGATGAAGAGCGCGGCAACGATGGAGGGGACACCACTGAGGATGTCCACCATGAAGGTGGTGATCCTGCCCAGTCGCGTGCCGGCGCCGTACTCCACGAGGAAGATCGCCACGAAGATGCCGATCGGGATGGAGATCACCGCGCACACCAGGCCCTGCAGCAGGGTCCCGACGAGGGCGTGGTAGATGCCACCGCCCATCGCGGACGCGGACAGACCGCTCAAGGAATTCGTGAACCAGGTGGCGCTGGTCAGGGCGGGAAGACCCTTGACGATCACGGTGATCAGCACCCATGCCAGCGGCACGAGAGCGATCAGCACCGACACGGTGACCAGGACGGTGGCGGTGAGATCCGAGACGCGCCGACGGGTGCCGACGCCCCGGAAGGTGGGGCCCTTGACCGGTGTCTCGAGGAGAGTGGTCGTCATGGCTTCAGTCCTTCTTTCCTGCGACGACCGCACGCGCCGCGGCGTTGACCACGAAGGTCAGCACGAAGAGCACCAGACCCGCGGCGATGTAGGCGCCGGCCTGGATGTCGTTGTTGAACTCGGCGTAACCGAGGGCGATCTTCGAGGCGATGGTGGCACCGCCGTCGAACAGCGACCACGAGAACGGCTGCGACGTGGTGCGCAGGATCAGGTACAGCGCCATGGTCTCGCCGAGTGCGCGGCCGAGACCGAGCATCGAGCCGCTGATGTAGCCCGACTTGCCGAACGGGATCACCGTGGTCTTGACGACCTCCCAGCGCGTCGCACCGAGAGCGAGCGCCGCCTCGATATGGGACGTCGGCGTCTGCACGAACACCTCCCGGCTCACCGCGGCGATGGTCGGCAGGATCATCACGGCGAGCACGATGCCCGCGGTGAAGATGGTGCCGCCGCCGAGGATGGAACCCGAGCCGGACGCGAACAGCGGGAACCAGCCGAGACTTTCGTTGAGCCACGTCGCCAGCGGCCGGATCGCGGGGGCCAGGACCAGCAGGCCCCACAGGCCGTAGACGATGGACGGCACGGCGGCGAGCAGGTCGATGACGTACGCCAGGGGCTTCTTGATGCGCTCGGGGCAGTACGAGGTGAGGAAGATCGCGATGCCGAGTGCGACCGGCATCGCGAGCACCAGCGCGAAGAACGACACCAGCACGGTCACCTGGAACAGGTCGAGGACGCCGAACGCCATCGCGGCGATGTCCTGGGTGACCCACTCGCGGCTGGTGAGGAAGTTGACGGTGTTGCGCTGCAGCGCCGGCACCGCACGCCAGACGAGGAACACGCCGATGGCCGCGATGATCACCGAGATGAGAACGGCGGACCCGGAGGCCAGTGAACGGAAGATCCGGTCGCCCGGCCTGGTCAGCGGCTTGCTGTCGCCGCGCGCTGGAGTGGTAATCGTGGCCTCCGGGGTGTTGCCGTGCGGACCGCCCGCCCCGGGCCCGGCATCGCTGCCGGACCCGGGAGTGCGAGGTGCGGATTTGGTGGGCGCGTCACTCATCTGCGCTCGCGATCTCTCTCTGCTGGGGATTGACGGTACGGTCCGCGGCGCTCATCGGCTAGGCGATGGCGTTGATCGACTCGGTGAGCTTCGCCTTGAAGGACTCGGGCAGCGGCACGTAGCCCTGCTCGGCGAGGCCTTCCTGGCCCTCGTTGGCGGCGCTGACGAGGAACGACTTCACGGCCGCGGAGGTGTCGGCATCGTAACCGGCGGAGCACACGATCTCGTAGGTCGCGAGCATGATCGGGTAGGCCCCCTCCTCCTTCGTACCGAAGATCGAGGTCAGGTCGAGCGTCAGGTCGCCCTCACCGGTCGGAGCGAAGGTCGCCGCCTCGATGGCCTTCGACGCGGTCTCGTCGGTCAGCTCCACCGCGCCGGATCCGTTGTCGATCTGTGCGACGTTCAGGTTGTTCTGGTCGGCGAAGGACTTCTCGACGTAGGTGATCGCGCCGGGGGCGCTGGCGACGGCCTGGGCGACACCGGCCGATCCCTTGGCGCCTTCACCGACACCGCCGGTGAAGTCGGAGCCGGCGCCGGTGGTCCAGGCACCGTTCGAGGCGGCCTCGAGGTACTTCTGGAAGTTGTCGGTGGTGCCCGACGAATCCGAGCGGACGATCGGGGTGATGGCCGAATCCGGAAGGCTCACACCCTCGTTGAGAGCCGCGATGGCCGGGTCGTTCCACTGCTTGATGGTGCCGTTGAAGATCTTGGCGACGGTCTCGCCGTTGAGCACGAGGTTGTCGACGCCCTCGACGTTGTACGCGACGGCGACCGGACCGAAGACCAGCGGCAGGTTCCAGGCGGGGTTGCCGGCGCAGCGCTCGGCGGCCTGGGCGGCCTGCTCGCTCTTGATGGCGGAGTCGGAGCCGGCGAAGTCGATCTGCTTCGCGATGAACTGGGTGCGGCCGTCACCGGAACCCGACGGGTTGTAGGCGACGTTGACGTTCTTGCCCTTCTCCTGGCAGACCGCGATGTAGGTGGACACGAACTGGTCCATCGCGTTCTTCTGCGCGGACGACCCGGCGGCGGACAGCGTCTCCTTGCCCTCACACGTCGCTGCCGATGCGGACGCGTCCACGTCCGTCGAGGCGGCATTGTTGTCGCTGCCGCATGCGGCCAGGGTGAGGGCACCTGCAGCCACCACACCGAGCAGGGCGCCATTGCGCTTGAGGTTCACTCGTACTCCTCCGGAATTCGCGACCGGCACGCCCGCGACACGGGCGGCGGCATCAGGCGCGGGGTGATCCCGGCGCCGGACCGGCATGCTGCGGCCCGTAATGGAAAGTTAATGAGGACGGGTTGACGGTTGGGCGCCCGAAGGTGAACGCGACGTGAACGCGAAAAGTACACCTGCAGTCCGTATGGTCGACGTCACACGACATTCACGGGCCGGACTCGTTCGGTACGTGCTCCGCTCACGCTCTCGCGTATGCGAGGTCCACGTGGAATCGCTCGAATCCGAGCCGGCCGTAGGTGCGCAGCGCGGCGTCGTTGTCGCCTTCGACGTACAGCAGCACCGCGCCGAGCCCGCGTTCCCGCAGATACCGCAACCCGGCGAGCGTGAGCAGCCGGCCGAGACCGCGCCCCTGCGCCCCGGGATCGATGCCCACCACGTACACCTCCCCGATCGCCGGCTGGTCCGCCGTGGCGGCGTGCACCTTCGTCCAGTGGAAGCCGAGGAGCCGGTCCGGGTCCTGCTCGTCGAAGGCGAGGAACACCCCGGCCGGGTCGAACCAGGACTCGCTGCGGCGCTGCGCGACGTCGCGCTCGGTCCAGCGGCCCTGCTCGGGGTGCCACGCGAAGGCGGCGGCATTGACCCGCAGCAGTTCCGCGTCGTCCTCGGGTCCGCGGTAGGTCCGCAGGATCAGCCCGTCGGGGACCTGCAGGGCCGGCAGCTCGGGCTCCCCGAGGGGGCGCCGCAGCTGCAGGAGTTCCCGGACCGGGGTCAGGCCGAGCCGCGCCGCGAGCGCCCGCGCGGACTCGAGGTCGCCGTGTGCCCACACCCGGGTGCCGGCACCACCGGCGTCGAGGGCCGCGGCGACGAGCCGCGACCCCACGCCGCGGCGGCGGTGCGGCGGATCGACGACCACCTCGGCCATCGCCGGGTGCTCCCCGTGACCGGGGACCAGATTGGCGTAGCCGACGATCGCGGCGGCATCGACGGCCACCAGGTGCCGGACGTCGCCGTCGCCGGTGAGGGAGTGCAGCACCTGCTCGGACACGGGGGCCGTTCCGTCGGCGGCGTGGGCGCGGGCGACGAGCGCCCGCACCTCGGCGGCCTGCTCGGCGGACAGTCGGCTGACGAATTCCACGACGGCGAGCCTAGTCCGCGAGTTCGGCGTCCTCGAACTCGATGGTGGTGGAGCCGCCCTTCCCGGTCTTGGTGGTGGGCCGCACCGCCTTGTAGCCGACATTGCGGACCGTGCCGATCAGGGACTCGTACTCGGGGCCGAGCTTGGCGCGCAGGCGCCGCACGTGCACATCGACGGTGCGGGTGCCGCCGAAGAAGTCGTAACCCCAGACCTCCTGCAGCAGTTGCGCGCGGGTGAACACCCGGCCGGCGTGCTGCGCGAGGTACTTGAGGAGCTCGAACTCCTTGTACGTCAGGTCGAGGGGGCGGCCACGCAGGCGAGCGGTGTAGGTGCCCTCGTCGATCGAGAGCTCCCCGAGGGTGATCTTGCCGGTGTTCTCGGGGCCCGCCGCACCGCCGGACCGGCCGACCAGCAATCGCAGCCGCGCGTCCAGCTCGGCGGGGCCGGTGGTGGTCAGCAGGATGTCGTCCAGCCCCCACTCCGGGTTCACCGCCACCAGGCCGCCCTCGGTGAGCACGGCGACGACCGGTATCGCCGACCCGGTGCTGCCGAGCAGCCGGCACAGGCCGCGGGCCGCGGCCAGGTCCGTGCGGGCGTCGACAATGGCGATGTCCGCGGAACCGGCCTCGAGGAGCGAGGACACCTCGGTCGGTGCCGGGCGCACCGAGTGCGCGAGTAACGACAGCGAGGGCAGGACCGCGTCCGGGTTGGGGTCGGAGGTCAGCAGCAACAGCTCCACCGTGCCTCCATTCTTCGCGGGCTGCGCGAAACTCGTGTAAACGACGCGCTACAGATTAACGCCACGACGGCGTTCACCGGGCAACCGCACTCGGGAAGCGGCGCGAGCCGTCCGTCACAATGGTGCGGTGCGCAAACTCATCCTCGCTCTCGTGACGCTCGTCGGAGTCGCGCTCCTGATCGATTTCGGCGCCGCGGCGTGGTCCGAGTACCGGGTCTCGCGGTCGCTGCGGGAGGGTGGGGCGCTGACGGCGGACCCGGCAGTGACCATCCACGGATTCCCGTTCCTGACCCAGGCCCGGGCGGGCCGCTACGAGAACGTGGAGATCCGGGCGCAGGGCGTGCCCAGCGGGACGCTCGGCGACATCACGATCGAGGCCAACCTGATCGGTGCCCATGCGGCCGCGGGCGAGCTGCTCGACGGTTCGATCCGCTCGGTGCCGGTGGACCTGCTGTACGGGCGCGTGATGATCGACGCGACCGAGCTCGGTCAGCTCTACGGCATTCCCGACCTGCAGGTGTCCGCTCCCCCGGCCGACAAGTCCGACGGCACCGGCGGGTCCGGCGGCTCCGGACGCACCACCGCGGGCGGGGTCGTCCTCACCGGCACGGTTCCGGTCGGCCCGGTCTCCGCGGAGGTCAGCGTCCAGGCGGACCTGCTGCTCGAGGGCGACACGGTGCGCATCGTCGCGTCGGACCTGTACTTCGGCCCGGAGGGACAGGCGGACTTCACCGTGCCGGATCCGCTGAAGCCGGCGGTGCTGGGCCTGTTCACCACCACGATCGAACCCCAGAACCTGCCGTTCGGGGTGCGCCCGACCGCGGTCGAAGCCCGCGGCTCGACGATCGTGATCGAGGGCGAGGCGCACCAGACCACGATCGACCTCGAGGAGGTTCAGCGCCTGTGACCGCCGTCGTCGTACTGCTGGTGGTGGTGGCTGCCGCCCTGATCACCGGGACCGTCCTGCGGGCCCGCGCGGGCAAGGTCCGCGCCGTCGCGGCCGCCCCCGCGCCGGGGCCCGGCCCCCTGCTGGCCGCGGTGGGCGTGGGCACCGGCAGTGCGCCGGTGGTGCTGCACTTCTCCGCCGACTGGTGCGGACCGTGCGCCGCGGTGCGCCGGGTCGTCGCTCAGGTGGTCGCCGACCTCGCGGCCACCGGCGACGGGCTGCCGGCACCCCGCGACCTCGAACTGGACATCGACGAGAACCCGCAGTTGGCAAGGGAACTCGGCGTGCTGTCGCTGCCGACGACGTTCCTGTTCGACGCCGCCGGCACCGAAAGGTACCGGGTTTCGGGGGTGCCGGCCGCGGCGGACCTGCGGGCCGCGCTGGTGCCGCTGCGCACCCCCTGGGCCCCGATCCGTCGAGACGTCGGCTAAGCTGCCTGCCGTGTCGACCTGCCGAGAGCTCATGCTCACCCGACGCCGCACAGTCGATCTGTGCCGCCTCGGCGGCTTCTGCTGTACCTGCTGCTGATCACCCCGGCCGAGACGCCCGACCGTCTCCGCGGCATCCGCTGCCGTCACCGGTGTGATCCCCGCGGTTGCCACCGCGACGGTTCGCCCCCATGCGTCCCCTCCCAGCAGGAGCACCCCTCATGTCCACCACCGCCCCCGCCGCCCGCCAGGGTCAGCAGGTAGACGTCCGCGGCCCCCGGTTCGCGGCGTGGATCACCACCGCCGTCCTCGTCGTCGTCCTGGCCGTCGCGACGGTCTCGACGACGGTGGCCGGCGTGCTGCTCGCCGTCCAGACCGCGGTGTTCGCGGCCGGTGCGGCCCTCGGCCCGCGCCGCAGCCCCTACGGCCTGCTCTTCGCGCGGCTCGTCGCGCCCCGGCTGGGCGCGCCCACCGAGAAGGAACCGGTCGCCCCGCTGCGGTTCGCGCAGCTCGTCGGGTTCGTGTTCGCCGCCGTGGGCACCTTCGGATTCCTCCTCGGCGCCGACCTCGCCGGTCTCGTCGCCACCGGGTTCGCGCTGTTCGCCGCGCTGCTCAACGCCGCGTTCGGGGTGTGCCTCGGTTGCGCGATCTACCCGCTCGTGGCCAGGTTCCGGGCCGTCGCCGCCTGACCACCGTTCCCTCCGCACCGTTCCACTCGACCGAGAGTGTCAACACCGAAAGGAAACTCCATGGCTCGCTCCGACGTCCTGGTCTCAGCAGACTGGGCAGAGCAGAACCTTCACGCACCGAAGACCGTGTTCATCGAGGTCGACGAGGACACCGCAGCCTACGACGGCGGGCACATCGAGGGCGCGATCAAGCTCGACTGGCGTAAGGACCTGCAGGACGGCGTCCGTCGCGACTTCCTGAACCGGGAGCAGTTCTCCGCCCTGCTGTCCGCGAAGGGCGTCGCCGACGACGACACCGTCGTGCTCTACGGCGGCAACAACAACTGGTTCGCCGCCTACGCGTACTGGTACTTCAAGTTCTACGGGCACCGGGACGTCAAGCTCATCGACGGTGGCCGCAAGAAGTGGGAGCTCGACGGACGCCCGCTGTCCAAGGACGAGGTCACCCGCCCGGCCACCGAGTACAAGGCGCAGGAGCCGGACTACTCGATCCGCGCCTTCCGCGACGAGGTGATCGACGCGATCGGCACCAAGAACATCATCGACGTCCGCTCCCCCGACGAGTTCTCCGGCCGGATCCTCGCCCCGGCCCACCTGCCGCAGGAGCAGGCCCAGCAGCGCGGCCACGTCCCGGGTGCGATCAACATCCCGTGGAGCACCACCGCCAACGAGGACGGCACCTTCAAGTCGGACGACGACCTCGAGGCCCTCTACCGGGCGAAGGGCTTCGACGACAGCCGCGAGACCATCGCCTACTGCCGGATCGGTGAGCGCTCGAGCCACACCTGGTTCGTGCTGCAGGAGATCCTCGGCAAGAAGAACGTCAAGAACTACGACGGCAGCTGGGTCGAATACGGCTCGCTCGTCGGAGCCCCGATCGAGTTGGAGGTTCGCTGACCATGTGTGGTGCACCCGTTCAGTCCCAGACCCTGCCCGCGGGCGTGGACGTCGAGAAGGAGACGGTCCTGACCGGCCGTGTCGTCGACGCCGACGGCCAGCCGGTCGGCGGTGCCTTCGTGCGCCTGCTCGACGGCACCGGTGAGTTCACCGCCGAGGTCGTCGCCTCCGGCACCGGTGACTTCCGCTTCTTCGCCGCACCCGGCGACTGGAAGGTCCGCGCGTTGTCCGGCCGCGGCAACGGTGACGTCGCCGTGAGCCCGGCCGCCCCCGGCGTCCACCACGTCGAGGTCACGGTCGCGAAGTAGCAGACCGTTCGGCGGGCCCGTTCCTCCGGGAACGGGCCCGCCGTCGTCCGTGGTCAGTTCTGCGGCTGCCGGTCCGTCCGTTCGGCGTCGGCGAGCGCGACGATCCAGTCGACGATCCGCTCACTGTCCGAGTACCAGGGATCGTGCGGGTTCGTGTTCCAGTAGCCGATGTGCTGGATGAAGCCCAGCAGGAGGTACGGCTCGAGGAACAGGTCGACGATGCCGCTGTTGTCGTCGGCGAAGCCGGCTCCCTCGGCGCGCAGCTTCTCCACCACGACCGGCCGGCCCGGTCCCAAGGCCCAGTCGAGAATCTCCCGCATCCGTTCGGGGCTCACGTCGACGCTCGGGTCCACCGGGTACGTCGTGTCGACGACCTTGCGCAGCACGTCGAGGAGGGATTCGTCGGACTCCCACCAGTCGTCGCGGGTGACGATGTGGGCGGCCGCGCGGGCCGCCGTCACCGCCAGCGCACCGCCCAGGTCGCCGACGGTCTGCAACGGGTTCAGCAGCGTGAACCGCATCTGTCCGAGCACGCCGAGGACCAGTTCGAGCACCGCGATGTCCTCGGGTGCGTCGCACGCGACGTCGTAACGCCGGCACGAGTACACGACCCGGTCGGCCAGCGCCCCGTAGTCGGCGGGTTCCGAGGACATGAACCCGCCACCGGGCGGACCGGGCTCGCCCATCGAGTCGACCCCCGCCGGCCGGTACGGGTCACCGACGAGGACGACCCCGGCGATGTCGTCCGGCGCGACGTGGGCGTCGGCGGGCCGGTGCCCGAGTTCGCGGCTCACCCGTTCGATCACCTCGGCGCCGACGCTGTAGCCGACGAGCGCGAACCGGGTGCGCTCCCCGCAGGCGCTCTTGCGTTCGTCGAGGATGCGGTTGGTCGACGCGACGCCCGCCGCCACCGAGTCCTGATAGGTCGGCACGTCCTCGAACAGGCCCAGGCCGTAGGTGGCCGGGTACGGCACGTACATCCAGCCGATCGAGCCCGGACGGTCCGCGGTGGCCTCGCCGGCCGGGACCGTCACGTTGCCCACCCAGTTCGACCACAGCTGCCGCGACTCCTCGACCACGGGATCGCGGCCGGCCTCGGAGTCGGTGGCGCCGGAGACCGCGACGATCAGCAGGTCGGGGCACTCCAGGGCGTAGTTGTCGGGGTGGACGGCGGGCCCGGACGAACCGCTGCTCGACCCCGTCCCGGGGGCGGCGACCGCGACGGGCACGGTCAGGGACAGGGTCGCGAGCGCCGCAACAACCGGCAGCAGCAGACGGATGGGGCGCACACGACCTCCGAGTCGGACTTTCCGGACGAAAGGGCCCACACGGCCCACTGCACGGTACTATCCCGCGCGCCGCACTGCGCGCCCGGTGAGGACGTCGGTTTTCGCGCTCTCCGGGCGCCGTCTAGGATATGGCCGTGGTCATCTTCTTCGAAGCTCTCCTTGTCCTGGCGGCCGTGCTCATCACGTGGTTCGCGGTGTACGTCCTCTACCGTCTGGTGACCGATCAGCCGTGAGTGCCGAGTCCGGTGAGGAACGGGAGGTCGTCCGCGGGAGCGGCGACAAGGCGGTCGCGGACGCCCTCGAACGGGCCAAGGCGACTGCCGACAAGAACGTCCCGATCCTGAGCGGCCTGCCCGTCCCCGACGACACCGCAAACCTGCGCCTCGGCCCGGACATGCATCCGGAGCTGTTGGCGCTGCTGCCCATGGTGGGCGTGTGGCGCGGCGAGGGCGAGGGCAACGATCCCCGCACCGGCGACTACCGCTTCGGCCAGCAGATCGTGGTCACCCACGACGGCGGCAACTACCTCGTGTGGGAGGCCCGTTCGTGGCGCCTCGACGAGGAGGGCGGTTACCGCGGCCCGGACCGGCGGGAGAGCGGATTCTGGCGGGTCTCCGGCACCGGCGCGCCCGGCAGCGAGGATCCGGAAACCCTCGAGCTGCTCCTCAATCACAGCTCCGGCGTCGTCGAGCTGTACTACGGCACCGCCCTGACCCAGTCGTCCTGGGAGCTGGCGACCGACGTGGTGATCCGAAGCCAGTCCGGCGAGGTGGTCGGCGGCGCCAAGCGCCTGTACGGCATCGTCGAGGGCGGCGATCTCGCCTACGTCGAGGAACGCGTCACCGCGGACGGGGAACTGCAGCCGCACATGTCCGCGCGGCTGGCACGCTACATCGGCTGACCGCCCGGCACTCCTTCGGAACCGCCCTCCGGGCACGCGGCCCGTTCCGCCGGTCCCCGAGCCGAGGGACGTGGTCGCGCGGCCCGCGCACGGCCTCCGCCCACGGACGCGAACGGCCCCCGAGCGACGGACGCGAACGGCCCCCGAGCGCTACGCCGGGACGGATCGTCTCGGCGATTCCCGGTCGGACGGACCGGGAGGCTCGGGGGCCGGGTGACTGCGTGGTATTCGCCGGCCGCTGCAGCGGTCGACAATCCCGTCGTCGATGACAGCGGCTAGCGCGCAGCCACCTCACGTGTCCGATACTTCAATTCAGACCACCTCCTTTCTCGTGTACGCCCGAAAGTACGCCCCGCTCAGACCGCGGGCAACGAGTTTTTCCCCAGGCGAACGACGAGGTCGGCCGCGGTGTCGCCGGGCAGTTGGTGCGTGACGACGACGACGGTGCGCTCGGGCGCGACGAAGCCGGCGTCCCGGTCCAGCAGCAGCCGCTGCAACTGCGCACCGTCGACGGCGTCGAGATGCTCGGTCGGCTCGTCGAGCAGCAGCACCCGTGCGGGGGACACGAGGGCCCGCGCGAGCAGCAACCGGCGCCGCTGGCCCCCGGAGACAGCCCGCGCACCGCCGGCCAGGGTGCTGTGCAGTCCGTCGGGAAGCCCGGCCACCCACTCCCCCAGCCCGACGTCGCCGAGCACGTCCAGCGCCTCGGCCTCGGTGAGGTCGCCGCGGGCCACCCGCAGGTTCTCCAGCACGGACGTCTCGAACAGGTGGGCGTCCTCGGCGAAGAATCCGGCCTTCTGCCGCAGGGCAGCCGGTTCGAGCTCGGCGAGCGGCACGCCGCCGAGGGTGACCGTCCCGGCGACGGGCTCGAGCAACCCCGCGAGGGTCATCAGTGTGCTGGTCTTGCCGCTGCCGCTGCTCCCGACGAGGGCGACGCGCGCGCCGGGTGGCAGGTCGAGCGTGAGGGGCCCGGCGTCCCGTCCGCCGGGCCAGCCGCTGCGCAGATCGACGGCACGCAGGTGGCACGGTTCCGCGACGGGCCGGGTGCCGTGCGGCACCGGCCGGTCGGCGCGGTCGAGCAGGTCGACGACGCGGCGCGCCGCGATCCGGGCGCGGGTGAGGGTGACGGCCGCGCCGGGCAGCGCCGCGCCGGCTTCGAACGCGGACAGGGGCAGCAACACGAGGATCCCGAGGGACATCGGGCTCATCCCGCCCTCGGCGAAGACCGCGATGCCGACGAGCAGCGACCCCAGGACGCTCGCCCCGACCGCGAGGGGGGTGGCGGCCTCCGCGTACGCGGCGGGGACGGCCGCGCGGTCGGTGGCCCGCACCGCGTCCACGCCCGCGCGGTGCGCCCGGCCGACGGCCTGCGGGAGCAGGCCCGCGACCCGCAGCTCGGCGGCGTGGTCGAGCGCGGTGACCGCGTCGCGGGAGAACCGGACGCGGGCGGCGGCGCTGTCGGCCTCGGCGCGGGCCGCGGCGCGGGCGGACAGCCACGGGGCCGCGACGCCGGTGACGAGCAGCGCGACGGCGAGGACCGCCGCCGCGGCCGGGGAGATCAGGGCGAGCCAGCCGACGGCGGCGAGGGCGAGGACCGCGGCGACGGCGATGGGCACCAGCGCCCGGACCACCACGTCCCCGAGGGCGTCGACGTCGGCGCCGGTGCGGGCGAGCAGGTCCCCGCGGCGCAGGCCGGCGGAGGCGACCGGGTCGCCGTCGGCGAGGCGCCGGTAGAGCCGGGTGCGAGCGGCGGTGGTGCCGCGCAGCGCGGTGTCGTGGCCGGCGAGCCGCTCGAGATAGCGGAACAGGCCGCGGGAGATGCCCAGGGCCCGCACCGCGACGACGGCGACCGTCAGGTCCAGCACCGGCGGCATCTGCCACGCACGGATGATCAGCCAGGCCGACAGGCCCGCCAGCGCCAGGGCGCTGCCCAGGGTGGCGACGCCGGCGGCGACGGCGGCGGCGACCCGGCCGGGGCGCAGTTCGAGCAGCGCCATCGCGCGACGCAGATCGTTCATCACCGCTCCCCCGTGCCGGAGGTCGCGTCGCTGTGGGAGCAGACCCGGACGACGGTGTCGGCGACCGCCAGGATGCTCGGGCGGTGCGCGACGATCACCACGGTGCGTCCGCGACGGGCCAGGTCCCGCACCGTCGCCAGGACCGTGGTTTCCGTCGCGTCGTCGAGGTGGGCGGTCGGCTCGTCCAGCAGCAGCACGGGCCGGTCCGCGGCGAGGGTGCGGACGAGGGCGAGCCGTTGCCGCTGCCCGAGCGACAGCCCGCTGCCGCCGGCGCCGACGACGGTGTTCCAGCCGTCCGGGAGCTCCTCGAGCACCTCGTCGAATCCCGTTGCCGCACAGATGTCGTCGATCCCGGCGGTGGTGAGGTCCACGCCGGTGAGGCGCAGGTTGTCGGCCAGCGTGCCGGGGAGCAGCACGGGCCGCTGGGGCAGCCACGCCACCTGCCCCCACCACGCGTCGTCGGCCACCACGGGACGGCCACCGACCTCGACGCGGCCCTCCACCGGCGCGGCGAGGCCGAGGACGGCGAGCAGCGCCGTCGACTTGCCCGAGCCGTTCGCTCCGGTCAGCACGGTCACGGCGCCCGGCCGGCACACGGCGTCGAGCCGGAACGGGGCGTAGCCGTCGCGGCTCGCGACGCTGAGGCTGGTCAACGTCAGTTCGGCTGCGGTGGCATCGAATTCGGCGCTCTCCGACACCGCGGTGGTCGCGGGGGCACGGTCGAGGATCGTGAAGGCGCGCTCGGCGGCGGCCTTGCCGTCCTCGGCAGCGTGGAACTTCGCGCCCACCGTGCGCAGCGGCAGATACGCCTCGGGGGCGAGGATCAGCGCGACGATGCCCGCCTCGAGGGCCATGTCGCCGTAGACGAGGCGCAGGCCGATGCTCACCGCGATCAGCGCGACGGACAGGGTGGCGAGCCATTCGAGCACGGTGCCGGACAGGAAGGCCACGCGCAGCGCCGACATGGTCGTGCGGCGGTGGTCGTCGCCGAGTTCGCGCACCTTCTGCGCCGGCCCCTGCTCGCGGCCGAGCGCGCGCAGCGTGGGCAGACCGGCGATCAGGTCGAGCAGCTGGGCCGACAGCGTCGTCATGGTGCGCAGCGTGCGGTCGGCCTTGCCCTTGGTCAGCAGCCCGATGAGGATCATGAACGCCGGGATGAGCGGCAGCGTCACGACGACGATGATCGCCGAGGTGAGGTCCTGGAAGGCGATGACCACCACGGTGATCGGGGTGAGCGTGACGGCGAGCAGCAGGGCCGGCACGTACCCGGTGAGGTACTCGGAGAGCCCGCCGAGCCCGCGGGTGAGGACGGTGGCGATCTCGTCGCGGCGTGGTTCGAGTTCGCGCGGCGGCAACCGGGTCGCCGCCGCGAGCACCTCGTGCTCGAGTTCGGCGACGACCCGGCTCGCCGAGCGGTGCGCGAACCGGGACTGCACCCACGTGACGAAGGTCCGGACGGTGACGGCCGCGGCTAGCGTCAGCAGTTCGGTCCGCCATGCGCCGAGGTCGGTGGAGCCGGTGGTGAGCACCCCGGCGAGGACCGCACCGATCGCGAGTGCGGACACGACGATCATCGCGACGTTGATCGAGGCCGTGACGACGGCGAGCGCCAGATAGCCGCGGGCGGTGGCGGAGTAACGCCACAACCGTGGGTCGATCGGCCCGCGACGCCGCGGCGCGTCCGACGCTCCGGGGGCGGAGCCGAACGGACGCACCGGGGCGTCGGCGGGCGCGGTCATTTCGTCCCGAGCGACAGGCCGATGGACTTCGGGATGTGCTTGGTGGAGATGCGCTGGCGGAACACCCAGTACGTCCACCCCTGGTAGATCAGGACCACCGGGGTGACGATCACCGCGGCCCACGTCATGACCTTCAGCGTGTACGGGCTCGACGACGCGTTCTCGATCGTCAGCGACAGGGTGTCGCCGAGCGTGGACGGCATGACGTTCGGGAACAGCGAGCCGAACAACAGGACGACGGTGCCGACGATCGCGACGGTGGTGAACACGAACGCCCAGCCCTCGCGCTCCGCGCGGGTGAGGGCGACGACGGCGAGCAGCGCGGCCGCCGCGGCGCCGACGACGAGCCACGTCCAGGTCTTGCCGTAGGCGAGTTGCGTCCACACCACGAAGGCACCGGCCACGACGACCGCCGGAACGGCGAGCCGGGCGGCGAGTTTCACGGCGTCCTCGCGCACCTCGTCGGCGGACTTCAGGGCGATGAAGACCGCGCCGTGCAGCGCGAACACCAGTGCGGTGGTCGCGCCGCCGAGCAGCGCGTACGGGTTCAGCAGGTCGAAGAAGCCGCCGATGTACTGCTTGTTCTCGTCGATGGCGACGCCGCGGACGATGTTCGCGAACGCCACGCCCCACAGCACGGCCGGCACCCAGGAGCCGAAGACGATGCCCCAGTCGCAGCGCCGCCGCCAGGTGGGGTCGTCGATCTTGCCGCGGTACTCGATCGCCACGACCCGGACGATGAGGCCGAGCAGGATCAGCAGCAGCGGCAGGTAGAACCCGGAGAACAGGGTCGCGTACCACTCGGGGAACGCGGCGAACATCGCGCCGCCCGCGGTGAGCAGCCACACCTCGTTGCCGTCCCACACCGGTCCGATGGTGTTGAGCAACACCCGGCGGCGGGTGTCGGCCGTCTCGGTGCGGCCCCGGCCGAGCACCGGCATCAGCATGCCGACACCGAAGTCGAAACCCTCGAGCACGAAGTACCCGGTGAACAGCACCGCGATCAGGACGAACCAGACCTCTTGAAGTCCCATGACCGATCTCCTAGTACGCGAAGGACAGCTGCTTGGGCCGGCCGGTGTCGTCGGGTTCGTCGTCGTGCTCACCCGGCGGGTGGGCGTCGTGCGGCAACGGGCCCTCGATGGTGTAGCGGCGGATCAGCCAGAACCACACGACGCCGAGCGCGCCGTAGACGACGGTGAAGGCCACCAGCGAGGCGATCACGGCGCCGGACGAGTTGTTCGACACGCCCTGGTCGACGGTGAGCCGGATCATGTCCACGCCCGTCGGGTTGGGGTGCACCACCCACGGCTGGCGTCCCATCTCCGTGAAGATCCAGCCGGCGCTGTTGGCCAGGAACGGCGTGGGGATGGCGAGGATGCTCAACCAGCCGAACCACTTCTGGTCGGGGACGCGGCCGCGGCGGGTGACCCACAGCCCGGCCAGGGCCAGCGCGGCCGAACCGGCGGCCAGGCCGATCATGGCGCGGAACGACCAGTAGGTGACGAACAGGTTGGGCCGGTAGTTGCCGGGGCCGAACTGCTCCTCGTACTGGTCCTGCAGGTCTTCGACGCCCTGCAGGGTGACGCCGGTGAACTCGCCCTGCGCGAGGTACGGCAGCACGAACGGCACCTCGAGGACGTGGATGACACCGTCGCAGTTGTTGTGCGTGCCGATCGTCAGGACCGAGAACTTGGGGTCCGTCTCGGTGTGGCACAACGACTCCGCCGACGCCATCTTCATCGGCTGCTGTTCGAACATGAGCTTCGCCTGGATGTCGCCACTGACGAAGAGCGCGACACCGGAGACGATCATGACCAGCATGCCGAGGCGGGCGGCGGGGCGGAACATCCCGCGGGCCTCACCCTCGAGCCGGTCGGCCTCGACCGGCTCGGCCTGCGCGGCGCGCCGCATGTTGCGCACCATCCACCAGCCGGCGATGCCCGCGACGAAGGTGCCGGCGGTGAGGAACGCCCCGGCGACGGTGTGGGGGAACGCCGCGAGCGCGGTGTTGTTGGTCAGCAGTTCCCAGATGCTCGTCAGCTCCGCACGCCCGGTCTCGGGGTTGTACGTCGCACCGACGGGGTGCTGCATGAACGAGTTGGCCGAGATGATGAAGTACGCGGAGGCGTTCACGCCGATCGCGACCAGCCAGATCGTCGCCAGGTGGAGCAGTTTCGGCAGCCGGCCCCATCCGAAGATCCACAGGCCCAGGAAGGTCGACTCGAGGAAGAACGCCACCAGGCCCTCGAGCGCCAGCGGGGCGCCGAAGACGTCCCCGACGAAGCGGGAGTATTCGCTCCAGTTCATGCCGAACTGGAACTCCTGGACGATGCCGGTGGCCACGCCGAGAGCGAAGTTGATGAGGAAGAGCTTGCCGAAGAACTTCGTCAGGCGGTACCAGTGGTCCTTCTTCGTGACCACCCACATGGTCTGCATGATCGCGATGAGCGGGGCGAGACCGATGGTCAGCGGGACGAGGATGAAGTGATAGACGGTGGTGATGCCGAACTGCCACCGGGACAGGTCCAACACATCCATGGCTACTCCGAGGTGACGCCCAGGGACAGGCTCCGAATCCGGGGCGCGGGCTCGGGGCCTCGGACTCTGTGCACAAGGGACCATCCGCCGCACGCGCCGGAGACCTTGTTACTACTAACAGTAGTAGAAGTGGACAGAAGCGTCGACGGTGTCGACCGACACATGCTTCCGATCGCGCGAGCGGCACGCCCCCGGCCGGGCCGCGGCGGCGCTCACTCGACCGCGGCGTCCACCAACGCCTCTACCTCACCGACCAGGGCACGGCGGGACAGGGCGTGCCCGTCGAGGGTGTGCACCCGCGCCGCCAGAGCAACGCTCGAGACGAGCCAAACACCTTCCGCCACAACAAGATCTGCAGGACGGACCGGCTCGTACCGCACCACGAAATTGTGGTCGCCCGCGACGTCGAACAGCGCCTGCTGCGTGGTGCCGGGCAGGATCCCCTGCTCCGGCGGCGGAGTGATGAGCGTGCGGCCGCGCGCAATGAGGACCGACGAACGTGGCCCCTCCAACACGTACCCCTCGCTGCTGATGTAGATCACATCGTCGGCGCCGAGCGACTCGGCGTGCCGCAGCGCCGCCATGTTCGTCGCGTAGGACAGGGTCTTGGCCCCGAGCAGCTGCCACGGCGCCTTCGACGCGAGATCCACCGAGTAGCCGCGCTCGAGCGTCACCACGGACACCCCGTCCTTGCGGGCCTTGTACACCCGTTCGGCCACCGGCGTCAGCAACAGGAACGCGGTCGGTTCACTCCCGCCCTCCCGGCCGCGGGTGTACACCAGGCGCAACGCCCCCTCCCGCTCCGCGTCCCACTGCTCGATCGCGACCTCGATCGCCAGCCGCCAGTCGTCGCGCTCGGGGGCCGGCAGTCCCGCCGCCGCGGCGGACGACACGAGCCGGCTCAGGTGCTGTTCGACGGTGCGTGCCCGCCCGCCACGCACGAGGAGCGTCTCGAACACCCCGTCGCCGCGCAGCACCCCGATGTCGTCCGCGTGCAGCAGCGGCACATCCGCGTCCCGAACCTCGCCGTCCAGCGTCACCAGCACCCGCTCAGCCATGCGCACACCCTATCCATTCCTCCCGGTACAGACCCGCGCTCCTAGACTGGTGTCGTGGCCGACACTCCCTCCGTGACCGACAGCCCACTCCTTGCCCGCCCCGGCGCCGTCCCTGCGCCGGCCGGCACCCCCGACGCGGGACTGCCGTGGCACTACGGCGACCCGTTCGGTGAACAGCGCGCCGCCCTCACCGGCGTGGCCGTCGTCGACCGCTCGACCCGGTTCGTCGTCGCCGTTCCCGGCGAGGAGCGCCTGAGCTGGCTGCACACCATCTCGAGCCAGCACGTCGCGCAGCTGCGCGACGGCACCTCGGCGGAGAACCTCAGCCTCGATGCGCAGGGCCGCGTCGAGCACCACTTCGTGCAGACCGATCTCGACGGCGTCACCTGGATCGACACCGAGCCGCAGCGTGGACCGGACCTGCTCGCGTTCCTCACCAAGATGGTGTTCTGGTCCAAGGCCGAGCCGCGGGACGGCAACGAACTGGCCGTGCTCACCCTGCTCGGTCCGCACGCCGGCGATGCCGCCGTCCTGGCCGCGCTGGGCATCGACGCCCTGCCCGCCGACGTCTACGCCGCGGCCGCGCTGCCCGGGGGCGGGCTCGTCCGGCGCATGCCCTGGCCCACCGACGACGCCTGGGACCTTCTCGTACCCCGGGAACGGCTCGCCGACGTGTTCACCGCCCTCGTCGACGCCGGTGCCCGCCCGGCGGGCACCTGGGCGTTCGAGGCGCTGCGGGTCGTCTCGCTGCGCCCGCGCATCGGCCTCGACACCGACGAGCGCACCATCCCGCACGAGGCCCGCTGGATCGGCGGCCCGGCCGAGCGCGGCGCCGTCCATCTCGACAAGGGCTGCTACCGGGGGCAGGAGACCGTCGCGCGGGTGCACAACCTCGGCAAGCCGCCCCGGCACCTCGTCCTGCTGCACCTCGACGGTTCCGCCGAGGGCCGGCCCGAACCCGGCGACCCGGTGACCGCCGACGGTCGCGCCGTCGGCCGGGTGGGCACCGTCGTCGACCACTTCGAGCTCGGTCCCGTCGCGCTGGCCCTCGTCAAGCGGAACGTTCCCGTCGGTACGGCGCTCGTCGCCGGACCCTGCGCCGCGGCGATCGATCCGGACTCGGTGCCCGACGACGCCGCCGTGCAGGCCGGCCGGCTCGCCGTGGAACGGCTCCGCGGGCGGTGAGCCACCCGTACGTCCCGACCGGCCGGGTCGAGGCGGTCTGCGTGGTGCACGCCGTCCGCCACAGCGGCACCCGCCGCGTTCCGTACACCGCCATCGACAAGCGGCCCGTGCCCGGGCCCGTGCCGGTCCGGCAGCTCGGCCTGCACGGCGACCGGCAGTGCGACACCGCCCACCACGGCGGCCGCCACAAGGCCGTCTACGCGTACGCCGAGGACGAGGTGCGCCGCTGGGCCGACGAGCTCGGCCGCGAACTGCCCGCGGGTTGGTTCGGCGAGAACCTGCGCGTGAGCGGGATCGCCACGTCGGATGCCGTGATCGGCGAGCGCTGGCGGATCGGCTCCGCCGGCCTGCTCCTCGAGGTCACCGGACCGCGCACCCCGTGCGGCACGTTCGGGGTGTGGGCGCAGGAACCGGGCTGGGTGAAGCGGTTCGCGGCCCGCGGCGACACCGGCGCGTACCTGAAGGTGATCGTCGAGGGCCCGGTCGAGGCGGGCGACGGGATCACCGTCGTGCACGTGCCCGAGCACGGGGTGACCGTGCGGGAGCTGTTCACCGGCCGGGACCCGGCGCGGATCGCGGTGATGCTCGAACGGCAGGCCGACTTGTCCCCTAGTGTCGCCGACAAGGCTCGCAGACGAGTCGCCGGACGAGAGGTGCAGGTGGAGTATTGAGCGTCGAACTCGTGGAAGTGGTGCGGTCCGGATTCCGCGAATGCGTGCACCGCGGCTCGCTCGTCGTGGTCGGGCCGGACGGTGAGGTGCGGATCGCCCTCGGAGAGATCCACACGCCCGTCTACCCGCGTTCGTCGAACAAGCCGCTGCAGGCGGTGGCCCTGCTGCGCCACGGATTCGTGCCCAGCTCGACGGAGGAACTGGCCATCGCGACGGCCTCCCACGAGGGCGAGGAGGATCACGTCCGGCTCGTGCACGCGCTGCTCGCCGGGCACGGGTTCACCGAGGACGACCTGCAGTGCCCGCCGGACCTGCCGGGCAACGAACCGGCCCGCGCGACGATCGTCGCGGCCGGCCGCCCACGGCGGACGGTGTACATGAACTGCTCCGGCAAGCACGCGGCGATGCTCGCGACGTGCGCCGCGAACGGCTGGCCCGTCCGCGCCGAGCAGGACGAGCCGGGCTACCTCGACTCCGCCCATCCGCTGCAGCAGGCCGTGCTCGAGACGATCCTCGAGCTCGCCGGGGACGTGGAGGACACCGATCTCGGAATCGACGGGTGCGGACTGCCGATCGTGCCGCTACCGCTGTTCAACCTCGCCCGCGCCTATTCGCGGCTGGCGACGGCCGCGCCCGGGACGCCGGAACGGGCCGTCGCCGACGCGATCCGGCGTCATCCGCGCCTCGTCTCGGGCAGCGGCAAGGACGACGCCCGGCTGATGCCCGCGGTGCCGGGGCTGCTGTGCAAGGCCGGCGCGGACGGCGTGCACGCGGGCGCCCTGCCGGACGGCACCGCGTTCGCCCTCAAGATCGACGACGGCCACGAGCGGGCCCGGCTCCCCCTCACGGCCGCCCTGCTGCACCACCTCGGCGTGACATGGTCCGAGGACCACGCGGAGCTCGCCTCGCAGCCGGTGCTCGGCGGCGGCATCCGGGTCGGCACGGTGCGGGCGATCCCCGGGGTGCTCTGAGCGCCACCGGCACCGCATTTGCCCAGGTCGCCTGTGGGTGAGACCAATCGGACACTGCCGCAACCAGGTGTGTGGAGGCGGAACCGACTTTTGCACGCTAGAGTGGTGGCCAGGAAAATACTCAATTAACCGGGGCCGCCAAATTCCCCAGGCCGCCCCGTCAAGGCGCGAGGGGGTTAGCCATGGGCCGCGGCCGGGCTAAGGCAAAGCAGACCAAGGTTGCACGGGAGCTCAAGTACAGCTCACCGGCCACCGACTTCGAGAGCCTCCAGCGGGAATTGTCTGGCGGTACACCCAACTCGCACCGGGACGAGGTCTTCGCGGACCAGCGTTCCGGCCCGGACGGTCGTTCCGCCTGGGACGACGACTACGACGACGACTGGCGTCGCTGACCCGAGCCTCACGCACGGGAGGGGGGAGTCGGACCACCGACTCCCCCCTCCCGCTGGGCACCCCTCCCCTCCGCCCGGATCCCGCACAGCTCTGCGGACCCGGTCGGGCGGTGAGGCGATCCCGAAAACTTCTTCATCACCACGACGCGCAGCGCCCGGGCCGTCCTGAACGGCCCGGGCGCTGCGTGTTTCGGGTATGGAGAGGTTCCGGGGTGGGGCGTTCCCGGATGCCGGACTCGGGCCGGCGCCGGGTCAGAACCGCGGGTGGTCGCCCACCAGCACGGCCCGCACGTCGTCCTGGTCCTGCGACTTGCGCACGGTGCCCAGGGTCCAGCAGTCGATGTGCCGCGCGGTGAGCACCGCGAGGGCCCGGTCGACGTCCTCGGGCGCGACGATCGCGACCATGCCGACGCCCATGTTGAAGGTCTTCTCCATCTCGGCCCGCTCGACGCGGCCGCGCTGGGCGATGAGCCCGAACACCGGAGCCGGGCTCCACGTGGTGCGGTCGAGTTCGGCGACGAGTCCCTTCGGCATCACGCGGGCCAGGTTCCCCGCGAGTCCCCCGCCGGTGACGTGGCAGAAGGTACGGACCTCGGTCTCGGCGGCCAGCGCGAGGCAGTCCTTCGCGTAGATCCGGGTCGGCTCGAGCAGTTCCTCGCCGAGGGTGCGGCTGAACTCGTCGACGTGTGCCGTCAGGCTCATCTTGCCGATGTCGAGAAGGACCTTGCGCGCCAGCGAGTATCCGTTGGAGTGCAGGCCCGACGAGCCCATGGCGATGACCACGTCGCCCGGGCGCACCCGGTCGGGTCCGAGCAGCCTGTCGGCCTCGACGACGCCGACACCGGTGGCGGACAGGTCGTAGTCCCCGTCGGCCATCACGCCGGGGTGCTCGGCGGTCTCGCCGCCGAGCAGCGCGCAACCGGCCTGGACGCAGCCGGCCGCGATGCCGCCGACGATCTCGGCCACCCGCTCGGGCACCACGCGACCGACCGCGATGTAGTCCTGCAGGAAGAGCGGTTCGGCGCCGCAGACCACGAGGTCGTCGACGACCATCGCGACGAGGTCGAGACCGACCGTGTCGTGCTTGTCGAGGGCCTGCGCGACGGCGAGCTTGGTGCCGACGCCGTCGGTGGACGCCGCGAGCAGCGGTTCCTTGTAGTCACCCTTGAGCGCGAACAGACCCGCGAATCCGCCGAGGCCGCCGAGCACCTCCGGGCGGGTCGCCTTCTTCGCGTGCGGTGCGAACAGTTCGACGGCTCGATCGCCGGCCTCGATGTCCACGCCCGCCGCTGCGTAGGAAGCTCCGGGGGTTGTGTCCTCGGTCATGGGTTGTCGGCTCCAGCCTCGAGTTGTGGTGAACAGGTGTGTCGGCATCGCTGCCGGGCGCGCGCACGCACGCCGAAGCCCGCCGATCGCGCACCTCAAGGTACCTGACCGGGTCGGACCGCCGACGCGCGACGACGCGAAACCGTGGCCGCCGCCATCGCGGCGGCGGGTGGGTCTAGGGGCGGCTCAACGCGTCCGCGTTGTCGTTGTCGAGCACCGGCGCGGTGCCCGCGGCCCCGCCGAGCATGCCTTCGAGCACGTTCTTTCCGACGGCGTGCTCCTTCGGCAGCGCGATCGGGTAGTGCCCGTCGAAGCACGCGGCGCACAGGCGCGATGCGGGCTGCTCGGTGGCGCCGATCATCCCGTCGATCGAGATGTACCCGAGGGAGTCCGCACCGATCGAACGGCGCACCATCTCCACCATCTCGTCGAAGTCGTGCCCGGTCAGCTCGGAGGCGTCGCGGGTGCCGCCGCCGTTGGCGATCAGCTCGGCCGGGGACGCGAAGTCGATGCCGTAGAAGCAGGGCCACTTCACCGGCGGCGACGCGATCCGCACGTGGATCTCGAGCGCACCGGCCTCGCGGAGCATGCGGATCAGGGCGCGCTGAGTGTTGCCACGCACGATCGAGTCGTCGACGACGACGAGCCGCTTTCCGCGGATCACCTCGCGCAGCGGATTGAGCTTGAGCCGGATGCCGAGCTGCCGGATGGTCTGGCTCGGCTGGATGAAGGTGCGGCCCACGTAGGCGTTCTTCATCAGGCCCTGACCGTAGGGGATGCCGGAGCCCTGGGCGTAGCCGACGGCGGCCGGGGTGCCCGACTCGGGGACCGGGATGACCAGGTCCGCGTCGACCGGGTGTTCCTTGGCCAGGCGCCGGCCGATCTCGACGCGGGTCGCGTGCACCGAGCGGCCCGCGATCGTCGAGTCCGGACGCGCGAGGTAGACGTACTCGAACACGCAGCCCTTGGGCTCGGGGTTCGCGAAGCGGGTCGAGCGGACGCCGTCGGCGTCGATGGCGAGCAGCTCGCCGGGCTCGATGTCGCGCACGAAGGACGCACCGACGATGTCGAGCGCGGCGGTCTCGCTGGCCACCACCCAGCCACGGTCCAGGCGACCCAGGCACAACGGCCGGATTCCCCACGGATCGCGGGCGGCGTAGAGCGTGTGCTCGTCCATGAAGGTGAGGCAGAAGGCACCACGCAGGGTCGGCAGCAGCTCGAGGGCCGCCTGCTCGACGGTGCTGTCGGCGGCGGCGTGCGCGAGCAGCGCGCCGACGATGTCCGAGTCGGTGGTCGCCGTGACCGCCCGCCGGTCCTCGCCGAGGCCCAGCTCGCGGGCGCGCTGGGCGAGTTCGGCGGTGTTGACCAGGTTGCCGTTGTGGCCGAGCGCGACGCCGGTGCCGGCCGCGGTGGTGCGGAAGATCGGCTGGGCGTTCTCCCAGGTGGTCGACCCGGTGGTCGAGTAGCGGCAGTGCCCGATCGCGATGTGACCGGACATGGCGGCGAGCGTCTGCTCGTCGAAGACCTGGCTCACCAGCCCGAGATCCTTGAAGACGAGAACCTGCGAGCCGTCGGCGACGGCGATGCCGGCCGCCTCCTGGCCGCGGTGCTGCAGCGCATAGAGGCCGTAGTACGTGAGCTTGGACACATCCTCGCCCGGAGCCCACACTCCGAAGACTCCGCACTCCTCGCGAGGTTCGTTCTCAGGTTCCTCGGCTGCGAGGAGATTACGTGTGTGGACCGACAGATCGGCACTGGTCACCGGGGTGCTCCCTGGGGGCTGGACAGAAGAGAGGCAACACCATTCTACGGGTCGCGCGACGGTGCCCCGCCCCGACGGGCCGCCGGGGCCCCATCCGGCGTCCCGTAGCCCCCCACTCACAACCGCAGCAGCGGCATCCAGTGCGCGATTTCCCCCGCCCGGCTGCCGGACGCGTCCAGCGATCCCTCGGCGGCCGCGTCGGCGAAGCCGACGAGACCGGTGGCCAGCCGCAGCCACGTCCGCGGGTCGGTCTCGACCACGTTGGGCGGGGTGCCCCGGGTGTGGCGGGGTCCCTCGATGCACTGCACCGCCACGAACGGCGGCACCCGGACCTCGACGCCGGATCCGGGCGCCACCTGTTCGAGGGCACGGGCGCTCAGGCGCACGGCCGTCGCGAGGTCGGTGCGGGCGGGCGCGTCGTCGGTCTCCGCCCGCAGCCACGGACCGACCCGGAGCAGGGCGGCGCGGAGTTCGGCGGGGTCGACGGGTCTGCGCGGTGCCACGGCGAGCCAGCCTAACGCCGCCGCGGCGCGGCGGCGTCCTCCTCGGGCGGCAGGCCGGCCAGGCGGACGGCCACCGCGCCGCCGGCGTTGAGGGCCAGGTGCAGCAGTGCCGGCGCGAGGACGCTGCCGCTGCGCCGGCGCAGCCCGTCGAAGACCACCGCCGAGAGTCCGGTGACCAGCACGGTTCCGAGCACGTGGTGACCGGCGTCCCTCGCGGGCCGCACGTGCCACAGCCCGAAGGCCGCCGCGTGCAGGCCGGACCCCGCCCCACCCGGACCGAGCAGCGCCGCGAGCACGCTGCGGAACAGGAGTTCCTCGGCGGCGACGGTGCCGAAGGGAATGTGCAGGCCCACCCATTCGTAGAAGTCCTCACGTTCGGCACGGGCCTCGTCGACGAGCCGGGCACGCAGCGACGGGACGGCCAGCATCACCCCGTAGGCGGCGAGCGGGACGGTCGCGGCGGCCGCACCCCAGCGGGCGCCGGACACCAGGTGCACCGGGTCCAGTCCCAGCGTCGCCCGTTCCAGGCCCGAGGCCCGCGCCGCACCCACCGCCGCGGCGCCGACCGCTGCGGACAGCACGGCCCGCCCCCGCGGCCCGAGGCGCGTGGCCGGCAGCACCGCACCCCAGCCGACGACCGCCGCGGCGACGACCGGACCGAGCCACGGCCGGCGGCGAGCCCGTCCCGGCCGGCTCACTTCTCCGGTCCCTGCAGGTCGTCGATGACGCTCAGCGCGAACCGCACCCGCTCGGTGTCGGTCTCCGCCCAGCCTTCGGGCCGGGCGATCGCGAGCCACCCGTCGAGCACCGTGGTGCCGTAGTTGTGGCCGTGACCGTCGGGTACCCCCGCGGCGTTGGTCAGATCCGCCGAGACCTGCCAGAACGTCACGAACGGGAACCACCGCATCTGCGGCAGCCGATCGGGTCCGGGCGGTTCGGACAGCCAGTCCGGCCGGCTGAAGATCAGGTCCGGGGACCACCACACCACCGGATCGGAGGCGTGCTGCAGGTACAGGATCCGGGGGAACAACCATTGAGTGTCGGGTTCGCCGATCGACGCGCGGTTGTCGGCGAAGCGCACCACCAGACCGTCCGCGTACACCGGCTCGACCTCGGTGGTGCCCGGGTCGCGCCGGGTGACGAGCTGACGCCACAGGCGGTTCGAGTTGGGCGGACCGACCCACAGGACACCGTCGACGGTGTCGCGGATCTCGGCGAGCGTGTCGAAAGCGCCCTCCCCCGACTGGGTTCCGAGGCTCTCCCCGTACAGGTACAGCTTCGGGCGATGCTCGGCGGCCTGGGCGAGCCACCGGTTGTGCACCCGGTCGATCAGCATGTCGCCGGCGGCGGCGGCCTTCTCGCGGTCGGCGAGGAACGAGATCCAGCTCGGCATGTACGAGTACTGCCACGCGACGAGGGCGACGTCGCCGTTGTGGACCAGTTCCATCATCATCGCCGCGGTCGGATTGACCCATCCGGTGCCGGTGGTCGGGATGACGACGAGCACCTCGCGGTCGAACGCGTCGGTGCGTTCGAGCTCGTCGATCACCAGGTCGGCACGCGCCTCGGGGGTGTCGGCGGTCTCGAGCCCGGCGTAGACCCGGATCGGTTCCCTCGCCGGGGCGCCGTTGATCGCGGTCAGCTCCGCGGCGCTCAGTCCCCGGCCGACGAAGTCGCGGCCCTGGTAACCGAGCGTGTCCCACGCCGCGAACGACTCCGGGCTCCCGGACTTCTCGGGCACGAGCGGCTGGGTGATCCCGGGGCGGGTCTCGCTGTTCTGGAGACCGAACACCACGTTGAGTCCCGCGTACGCACCCCGGGCCAGCACACCGTCGATCAGCATGAAGACCACCAGCACCACCAGCAGCGCACCGAGCGAGCGAGCCGCACCCGGCGGCATGCGCAGGCGCCGCACGAGTTGCCACGCGACGATTCCCGCGAGTTCGCGCAGCCCCCGCCAGGTCGCGATCAGGGTGATCGCGACGGCGGCGGCAAGCACCAGGGTCCGCAGATACCCGCTGGTGGTGGTGCCCTCGGCATTCATCAGCGCGGCGAGCTGACGCTGCTGCCGCGAGGCGAACACCAGGGCCACCAGCGACGCGAGCACGGCCGCGACGGGGACCGCGACCTTGATCGCCCGCAGCACGGGCAGCGGCGGCGGCCACCACGGTCGGTTCGCCAGCAGCAGCCGGTACCCGGCCCAGCCGACGGCACACCCCACGCCGTAGCCGATGGCGACGTTGATGCCGCCGATGATGCCCTGGAACAACCAGTCGCGGGGCAGCAGCGACGGGGTCAGCGACCAGCAGAAGAACAGGGCCGCGAAGGCGATGCCGGTGAAATCCAGGCTCAGCAGTCCCCACGCCTGAGCGGTGTGGGGATGACGGTCACCGAATTCGGTGACCGCGTCGATGATCCGGCCCTGCCGGGCCTCGATCAACGCCAGCCGATCGACCTGGGATCCGACCATCGCTCACCCGAACAATGCCGGCAGTGTGCCCTCGTAGACCTCTCGCAGTTCGGCCATCGAGACCGAGAACCGGCCCTGCACCTCGACGGAGTCGGAGCCCTCGTCGACGACCCCGATCCGCACCCACGGCATGTTGCGCGCCGTGCACATGCCGGTGAAGCGGGTCTCCTCGGTGCGCGGCACCGCCACCAGCACCCGGCCGGCGGACTCGGAGAACAGGGTCACGAACGGATCCGCGTCCTCCGGCAGCAGGATCCGGCAGCCGGTCTCGCCGGCCAGCGCGGCCTCCACGACCGCCTGTGCGAGGCCGCCCTCGGACAGGTCGTGGGCGGCGGAGATCAGGCCGTCGCGCGAACCGGCGGTGAGGATCTCGGCGAGCAGCCGCTCCCGCTCGAGGTCGACCTTCGGCGGCACGCCGCCGAGGTGGTCGTGCTCGACCTGCGCCCAGATCGAGCCGTCGAACTCGTCGCGGGTCTCCCCCAGCAGGATCAGGGTCTCGCCCGGCTCGAGGCCGAGGCCGGTGGGGATGCGCCGGTGCACGTCGTCGATCACGCCGAGCACGGCGACGACCGGGGTCGGCAGGATCGGGGTGGCCCCGGTCTGGTTGTAGAAGCTGACGTTGCCGCCGGTGACGGGGATGCCGAGCTGCGCGCATCCATCGGCGAGACCACGCACGGCCTGCTGGAACTGCCACATCACGCCCGGATCCTCGGGCGAGCCGAAGTTGAGGCAGTTGGACACGGCCTTGGGGGTGGCACCGGTGACGGCGACGTTGCGGTAGGCCTCCGCGAGGGCGAGCTGCGCGCCGGCGTACGGGTCCAGCTGGGTGTAGCGGCCCGACGCGTCGGTGGCCAGCGCGATGCCGCGGCCGGTCTTCTCGTCCACGCGGACCACGCCCGCGTCGGCGTTCTCGGCGAGCACCGTGTTGCCGCGGACGTAGCGGTCGTACTGCTCGGTGATCCACCTGCGGCTGCACAGCTGCGGCGAGCCGATCATCTTCAGCAGGGTCGCCTTCAGCTCCTCGGGAGTCTGCGGGCGCTGCAGTCCGGCGGTGGTGTCCGCGACGAGCGCGTCCTGGGACTCCGGGCGCTGCACCGGACGGTGGTACACCGGGCCCTCGTGCGCGACGGTGCGCGGCGGCACGTCGACGACGGTCTCACCGTGCCAGGTGATGACGAGCCGGTCGCCGTCGGTGACCTCGCCGATCACGGTGGCGAGCACGTCCCACTTCTTGCACACGGCCATGAAGGCGTCGACGTTCTCCGGGGTCACGACGGCGCACATGCGCTCCTGGGACTCGCTCGAGAGCACCTCGGCGGGCGTCATTCCCTTCGCGCGCATCGGGACCCGCTCCAGTGCGACGTGCATGCCGCCGTCGCCGGCGGCGGCCAGCTCGGAGGTCGCGCAGGCGAGGCCGGCGCCGCCGAGGTCCTGGATGCCGACGACGAGCTTCTCGCGGTAGAGGTCGAGGCAGCACTCGATGAGCACCTTCTCGGTGAACGGGTCCCCCACCTGCACGGCCGGCAGCTTCTTCCGGCCGGAAGAAGATTCGTCGCCCTCGAAGGTCTCCGACGCCAGGACGGACACGCCGCCGATGCCGTCCAGACCGGTGCGCGCACCGAACAGGATGACCTTGTTGCCCGTGCCCGACGCGAACGCCAGGTGCAGGTCCTCCTTGCGCATCGCGCCGGCGCACAGCGCGTTGACGAGCGGGTTGCCGGCGTAGGAGGCGTCGAAGACGGTCTCGCCGCCGACGTTGGGCAGGCCGAGGGAGTTGCCGTAGCCGCCGATGCCGCGGACCACGCCGTCGACGACGCGACGGGTGTCGGGCGCGTCGGCGGCGCCGAAGCGCAGCTGGTCCATGACCGCGATCGGGCGGGCGCCCATCGCCATGATGTCGCGGACGATGCCGCCGACACCGGTCGCGGCGCCCTGGTACGGCTCGACGTAGGACGGATGGTTGTGGGATTCGACCTTGAAGGTGACCGCCCAGCCGTCGCCGATGTCGACGACGCCGGCGTTCTCACCGATACCCGCGAGCATCGACGCCCGCATCTCGTCGGTGGTGGTCTCCCCGAAGTACCGCAGGTGCACCTTGGAGGACTTGTAGGAGCAGTGCTCGGACCACATCACCGAGTACATGGCCAGCTCGGCGTCCGTGGGACGACGGCCCAGGATCTCGCGGATGCGGGCGTACTCGTCGTCCTTCAGCCCCAGCTCGCGGGAGGGCTGGGCGACATCGGGGGTTTCGGCGGCGTGGGTGACGGTATCCACCTGCGGTGACACTGGGCGTCGGGTCCCTTCACTCTGGGATCGAAACGGCAGGCCGGGCGCGCGCTGCCGCGGCCAGTCTATCCGGGTGCACGCCCGGCGCCGTCCACCGGTGCGACGCCCCGCGGCGGCCGCACCGCCGTCAACGCGTCGAGATCCACGCTCACCCGGTGACCCGCGGCCGGAAGCAGCACCTTGCCCGTGTACTCCCCCTCGTAGCGGTACCACCCGTCGTCGAGCACGAACACCCCCAGCGTCGCGGGTTCGACGAGGTCGATCATCCAGTAGGCGGGGATGCGCGCCTCGGCGTACTCGGAGAACTTCGTGACGCGATCGGTGCGGACGCTGCCCTCGGCCATGACCTCCACCACCAACCGCACGTCGGCGGCCGTCGCGCGGTCGGGGTCGGCGTCGACCAGCGCCCGGTCGACGACGATGCCGTCCGGGCAGCGCACCGTCAGCGGGGACTCGGTGAGCAGCACCTCCACGTCGCCGAGCACGGCCAGTTCCTTCGGCAGCTGATCGGCGAGCTGAGCGACGAGCCCGAACGCGACGTGCTGGTGCAGGTATCCGGGCCGCGGCGACGCCGACAGCACCCCTTCGCAGACCTCGACGTGGAACTGCTCGTATTCGGGCAGTTCCGTCCATTCGGCGAGCGTGAGCAGATGGTCGGGGAACGACGGGCCGGTCACAGGATCACCACCGTTCGCGGTCGGGCGAATTGTCCCCTCAGTCTGGCACCGGATGCCGGGCCGTGCCGGTCAGTTCGCCGGAGTGAGAAACGCCCGGAGAGCGCGGGCGTACGCGGTGACGTCCTTCGCTCCCATGAGCTCGCGCGCCGAGTGCATCGCGAGCTGCGGAGCCCCGACGTCGACGGTCGTCAGCCCGGTCCGGGAGGCGGTGATGGGGCCGATCGTCGAGCCGCACGGCAGGTCGGCGCGATGCACGTAGCGCTGCAGCGGCACCCCGGCCTGATCGCAGGCGAGCGCGAACGCGGCGGCGCCGGCGGCGTCTGTGGCGTAGCGCAGGTTCTGGTTGACCTTGAGCACGGGGCCGCCGTTCACCGCGATGCGGTGGGCGGGCTCGTGGCGGTCCGGGTAGTTCGGGTGGGTGGCGTGAGCCATGTCGCCGGAGGCCACCACCGAGCCGGCCATGGTCCGCAGAAAGTCCTCGCGGCTCCCGCCGCGGGCCAGCACGACCCGTTCGAGCACGGTGTTCAGCAGGTCCGAGAACGCGCCGCGGTCGGACATGCTGCCGACCTCCTCGTGGTCGAACAGGGCGAGCAGCGGCACCGGGCCGCCGTGCTCGGCGACGTGGCCGACGGCGGCGAGCAGCGCCGCGGTCCCGGCGTAGCAGGTGCCCTGGTTGTCCAACCGTGGCGCGCTGACGAGGTCCGCGTCCGCCCCGACCAGGGTGGACGGGGCCAGGTCGTGGGTCATCAGCTCCCAGCCCAGGATCGCGTCGGCCTCGACCTCGACCGCCTCGGCGAGGAAGGCGAGGAAGGACCGCGGCGCGGTGCCCACCCCCCACACGGCGTTGACGTGGCGCTGCGGATCCAGTTGCACGCCCTTGCGGTCCTCCGAGAGGTGGATGGCGAGCTGGGGGACACGCAGGATCGGCCGGTCGACGCGCACGAGCACGTCCTCGGCACCGTTGCCGGCCCGTACCGTGAGCCGGCCGGAGACGCCGAGATCGCGGTCCAGCCACGAGTTCAGCCATGCTCCCCCGTACGGTTCGAGACCGACCAGTTGCCAGCCTGCCGAGGCGAGGTCGGGGTGCTGCTTGACCCGCAGGTTGGGGCTGTCGGTGTGGCCGCCGACGATCCGGAACGGGCGGGCGGGGTCGCCGTCGGCGCCTTCGGTGCTCCACGCGATCAACGAGCCGCCCCGCAGCAGGTAGTAGCGGCCGGGCTCGCTCGGCCACACCTGGGTCTCGGTGAGCTGCGTGAAGCCGGCGTCGGTGAGGGTGGCCGCGACGGTCGCGCACACGTGGAACGGCGACGGCGACAGATCGACGAAGTTGCACAGGCCCTGTGCGTCGGCGGGCGTGGTCGTAGGCATGGCTGCATCCTCGCACCGCACCCGCCTCGACACACCCCGGCCGCGCCACCCCGCACCCCGGCACGTCCGTGATGCACGACCGGGAGTGTCTCCGCGAGCGCACCGCGTCGCCGGCGACCGCGCCGACGGGGCGGGATCGAATCCCGCCCCCGGGGCCGCGCTGCCGCCGTCGCTCAGTGCCCTCCCGCCACGCAGAACTGGTTGCCGTCCGGGTCGGTGAGCGTCACCCACCGGAACCCGCCCATGTCCTGGCGGTGCACCTCACCCGCGCCCGCCTCGACGAGCCGGCGCACCTCGGCGTCGAGATCGGGCGCCACCAGGTCGAGGTGGACCCGGTTCTTGCCCGGGGTCGGATCCGGAACCTTCTGGAAACCGAGTTTCTGTGCGGTGCCGGGCATTCCGACGATGTAGAACCAGCCGTCGTTGTCCTGCTCGATCCGGCCGCCGATCTGCTCGGCCCACCACGTGGCAAGCGGGCCGGGGTCGGCGCTGTCGAAGGTGATCATGCCGATGTTCAGTGCCATGGCCGGGACGGTAGCGGACGGGACCGACACGAGTGTGCCGCCACGGCACCGAGTTCGCCGTCAGCAGGCGGCGCGGACGAGCTGGGTGATGCGGTCCACCTGCTGATCGGTGGGGGTGACCGCCCCGTTGGCGGACAGCTCCGCGACTTGGCTGTTGATCTCCTCGTCGCTCGCCCCGTCGTCGATCAGGGGACAGGTTTCGGTGACGATCGCCTCGATGGAGGCGTCGTCCCGACCGTCGGCCAGGTTCGGGTAGCCCGTCCGGAAGGTTGCGACGAAGGTCCCCAACTTCGCTGCGTCGACGGCACGTTGGACGACGCTGGAGGCGACGCTGCCGGCCGGGCGGGTCGTGCTCTCGGGCGCGGACGTCTCGTCGTCGGATCCGCAGGCGGTGAGCAGGAAGAGGGCGGCGACCGCCGCCACCACAGCAGTCTTGGTCTTCATCGTTCGAGCGTGACACGCCGGGACGCGCCCGCGCCGGTGAAAGGCGGAATTCACGGTGAGCCGTCGCGCTCACGCGCTTCCCGGCCCGGGAAGGGGACGGCCGAACGGCCCCGGCAAAGATGCGTAATGCTACTCGAGACAACGGCGACGACGTGCGGCATAGTGGTGCCCGGCACGGCCGATCGGGGGATTCGGCGGTGCCCGCCGGAGCCGGTTGGGGGCCGCGCTCCGGACCGCAGGAGAAGGGGCCCCGCCGCCGATCGGGACGGCGGCGGGGCCCCTTTCGTCGCGTCGGGCGACGGTCGTCTCAGCTCCGGGCTGCGACCTTCGCCGGATCCAGCTCCAGCCGGCGCAGCAACTGCGCGTTCAGTGCCACGACGATCGTGGAGACCGACATGAGCACGGCAGCCACCGCAGGCGGCAGGACCACCCCGGCGAAGGCCAACGCACCGGCCGCGAGGGGCACCGCGACGACGTTGTACCCGGTGGCCCAGGCCAGGTTCTGCCACATCTTGCGGTAGCTCGCCCGCGACAGTGCGATCACCGACAGCACGGCGCGCGGATCGTCTGCGGCCAGGACCACGCCGGCCGACTCGACGGCGACGTCGGTGCCCGCGCCGATCGCGATGCCGACGTCGGCCCGCGCCAGCGCCGGCGCGTCGTTGACCCCGTCACCGACCATCGCGACGCGGTGCCCGCGGGCCTGCAGCTCGGCGACCTTCGCGTCCTTGTGTTCGGGCAGCACGTTCGCGAACACCTCGTCGATACCGAGGTCGGCGGCGACGGCGTCGGCCACCTGCCGCGCGTCCCCGGTGATCATGGCGACCTTCACCCCGCGCGCGTGCAGGGCGTCGATCGCCTGCCGCGACTCCTCGCGCACCGCGTCCTCGAGGGCGACGGCTCCCAGCACCGTGCCGTCGCGCACGACGTGCAGCACCGACGCCCCGCGGGCGACCCAGCGGTCGGTCGCGGCCGCGACGTCGGCGGGCACGTGCGCCCGCAGGTCCGCGAGCACGGCCGGACCGCCGACGAACACGGTCGCCCCGTCCACCACGGCCCGCACCCCGCGGCCGGGCAGGGAGCGGAAATCCTTCGTCGGCAACATGACTCGCCCTCCCGCGGCGGCGACGACGGCGCGGGCGACGGGGTGCTCGCTGTCGGATTCGACCGCGGCGGCCAGGGTCAACAGGTCGTCCTCGGTGGTGCCGGCGGTGGCGACGACGTCGGTGACGACGTGCCGCCCCTGGGTCAGGGTCCCGGTCTTGTCGAACAGGACGACGTCCACGCCGCGCATCCGCTCCAGCGACAGCCGGTCCTTGACGAGCACGCCGGCGCGGGCGGCGCGCTCGGTCGAGATGGCGATGACGAGTGGGATGGCCAGGCCCAGCGCGTGCGGGCACGCGATGACCAGGACCGTGACGGTACGGACGACGGCCTCGTCGACGTTGCCGAGCAGCGTCCACACGGCGAAGGTGAGGACGCCGGCGACGGTGGCGAAGTAGAAGAGGAAGGCGGCGGCCCGGTCCGCGAGCGCCTGGGCTCGCGAGGACGAGGCCTGCGCGTCGGCGACCATGCGCTGGATGCCGGCGAGCGCGGTGTCCTCCCCCACCGCGGAGATGCGGACGCGCAGTGCACTGTCGGTGGCGACCGTGCCGGCGACGACGGTGTCGCCCACGGCGCGGGGCACGGCGCGGGACTCGCCGGTGATCATCGACTCGTCCACGTCGGCGCGCCCGTCGACGACCGTGCCGTCGGCCGGGACGCGCGCACCGGCGCGCACCAGCGCGACGTCGCCGACGGCCAGGTCGGCGAGGGCGACCTGCACGACGCCGTCCGCGGTCACCTTCTCGGCGGTGTCGGGCAGCATCGCGGCCAGGGCGTCGAGCGCGCGCGACGCCGAGCCCAGCGCCCGCATCTCGAGCCAGTGCCCGAGCAGCATGATCACGATCAGCAGCGCCAGTTCCCACCAGAAATCGAGGTCGAACCCGCCCAGCCCGAGCGTGGTCACCCAGGACGCCGCGAACGCCACGCTGATGGCCATGGCGATGAGCAGCATCATTCCGGGCCGGCGGTCCCGCAGCTCGTTCCACCCGCCGACGAGGAAGGGGCTGCCGCCGTAGGCGAACACGACCGTGCCGAGGACGGGCGAGACCCATCCGGCCCACGCGGCGTCGGGCAGCGCGTAGCCGAGCAGGTCGGCGAACATGGCGCTGAACGCCACGATCGGAACCGCGAGGACCAGGCTCACCCAGAATCTGCGACGGAAGATCTCACCGTGCGGCCCGTGCCCGGCGTGCCGGTCCCGGGCGCGGTGGGCGTCGCGCGCTCCGGGCGGCGCGGTGTGGGCAGCGTGTCCGTGGTGTGCGAGCTCTGTCATGGCTCCCGCCTCGATCCGTTTCCGTTTCCGTGGACCCCTCCATTGATACCCCCTGGGGGTATAAATGGAAGGGGTGGGACGGTCACGATCCGGTCACGGCACCGACTACCGCTCGAGCATGGCGCGCATCTCGTCGATCTCCGCCTGCTGCGTCGCGACGATCGACTCGGCGAGTTGCCGCGCCTCCGGGTTCACGCCCTCGGCCAGCTCGGTCTGCGACATCTCGATCGCGCCCTCGTGGTGGACGATCATCATGGTCAGCCACATGCGGTCGAAGTCCATGCCGCGGGCCCCCATCATGGAGTCCCACTCGTCGTCGGACATCATTCCCGGCATCCCGCCGGGCATGCCCATGCCGCCGTGACCCATCCCGTCCTCGTCCGGCGCCTCCTGCCCCCAGCTGTCGAGCAGCGACACCATCTGCTCCATCTCGGGTTCCTGCGCGGCCTCGATGCGGGCGGCGAGGTCGATGAGCTGCGGATCCTCGCTGCGTTCGGGCACGGCCTGGGCCATCTGCACGGCCTGCGCGTGATGGGGATACATCTCCTGCAGGAACTCGACGTCCGCGTCGACGAACTGCGCCTGCCCGGCCGGCACCGAGGTCTGGGACGTGCCCGGAGTCGCCGTCCCCGCCTGCTGCTGCGGCTCGTCGCTGCCACACGCCACGATCATCAGGGCGAGCGGAACCGCCGCCGCTGCCGCTACTACTCTCTTGTTCCACAACATGATTCGACGGTACCCGCCGTATCGGCCGAGTCCGGGGCCGCAGCCCCGCCCCGGCCGGTCCTTCATCGAAACTTCATCGGCCGCAACGCCCGCCCACACGCGGCGGCGCGCACACTCGTCGTAGGAGGTGCGCGATGATGGGTTGGTACGGCGGCGCAGGCTGGGCCGCCGCCCTCGCAATGGGTGTGTTCTGGCTGTTGCTCGCCGGGGTGGTGGTGTGGGCGGTGGTCCGGGCGGCGGCGCCACCGGATCCCGGCGACGACGCCCGCCGGATCCTGGACCGGCGGCTCGCCTCCGGCGAGATCGACGTCGCAACCTACCGGACTCTGCGCGACGAACTGGACGCGCGGCCCCGACGACGGACGCGTCGATAGATCCGCCTGCTCGATACGCGATGCAGCACGTTCACGGGGTCACCGCGATCCGATCCGTCGTCGACGGGTCGCCGAACAATTCTCTGCCGCAACCCGAGTGGCGGGCAGCCGGGGGCGCCCGGCCCTCGTCCCCCGCGGCATGGTCACCCGAGGCATGGTCGGCACCCTGCGGCACTCGCTCGTCAGCGATGTTCCCGGCGGGCATCGAACGCCGCGACGACCCGCTTCGGCGCGGTCAGCCGCCACGCATCCTCGATCAGTTCCGCCAACTCGACCGTGTCGACCGCGGCGAAAACCACGTCGATCCAGCCGTAGCGCCCGAAGAACGGGGCCGCGCGGAACACGTCCGGATCCTCGTGGAGCAGGGCCGCCTGGGTGTCCACGGTGGCTTTGAGGCAGACCGTGGCCGCACCGTAACCCAGGAGGCCGAACATCTTGTTCCGCACCCGGTACGTGGGTTGGTCACCCCAGCTGTCCACCACCACTTCACGTGCCTCGGGCAGCGCCAGCATCATCGCGCGCACACTGTCCGCGCTGGGCATGGGATCTCCTCGGTCGGCGGACAGGGCCACCCAGTTGTACACCCGACCCGCGACAGGGAACGGACGGCCGCGAGTGCTGGGTACCCTGGCCGCGTGCACACCCCCGGCCCCCGCATCCTCGTAGTCGACGACGAAGCCGCCCTGGCGAAGGTGGTGGCCAGCTATCTCGAACGGGAGGGCTTCGAGGTCGCGCTCGCCTACGACGGACCGACGGCCGTCGCGCTGGCTCGGCAGACGGACCCGGTGCTCGTGGTGCTCGACCTGATGCTGCCGGGATTCGACGGCATCGAGGTGTGCCGGCAGCTGCGGACCTTCTCGGACGCGTACGTGCTCATGCTCACCGCCCGTGGCGACGAGGTGGACAAGGTGATCGGCCTGTCGGTGGGCGCCGACGACTACGTCGTGAAGCCTTTCGGGCCACGGGAGCTCGTCGCCCGGGTGCGTGCCATGCTGCGCCGGCCCCGCAGTGGCACCGCGGCGGAGGCACCGCGCCGGATCGGCGGGCTCGTCGTCGATCCGGTGTCGCGCACCGTCTCGGTCGACGACGCGCCGGTGGAGCTGACACGCACGGAATTCGATGTGCTGCTGGCACTTTCGGATCGACCTTCGGCGGCGCTCTCACGCCGGCAGATCATCGACGAGGTGTGGGGGCCGAACTGGTTCGGCGACGAGCACATCGTCGACGTCCACATCCGCGCCCTGCGCCGCAAGCTCGGCGACGATGCCGCCGCCCCGCGCTTCGTCCGGACCGTGCGCGGGGTCGGGTATGCGATGGAGGCCGCGCGGTGAACCGGCTGGGACTGCGCGGGCGGCTGCTGATCGCGCAACTGCTCGTGCTGTTCGTCGGGGCCGCGACGCTCACCGTCGTCGCGACGCTGGTGGCCGCCCCGCTGTTCCACTACCACCTCGCCCACGCGGGCGTGGAGGACACGCAGGTCCGCCTTCACACCGAGGAGGCGTTCGCGCAGGCCGGGGCGGTCGCGCTCGCCGCCGGGGCAGCCGTCGCGCTCGGTGCCGCGGCGATCACGTCCGTGGTCCTGGTGCGCCGCATCACCGCGCCGGTGGGCCGGCTGGTGGAGGCCGCGGGCCACGTCGCCCGCGGCCGCTACGACGTGCCGATCACCCGGTCCGGCGACGCGGACTTCGCCCGGCTCGAGAACGCCTTCGCCGACATGGCGGGCCGCCTGCACAGCACGGAGCTCTCACGACGCCGGCTGCTCGACGATCTCGCCCACGAACTGCGCACACCCGTGGCCACGCTCGAGGCCTACCTCGAGGGCATCGAGGACGACGTACTGCCCGCCGACGCCACCTCGTGGCAGGTGATGCACCACCAGCTCGACCGGCTGCGGCGTCTCGTGTCGGACCTGTCCGACCTCTCCGCGGCGGACGAGCACGCGCTCGCCCTGCACCCCGAGGAGGGCGACCTCGCCGCGGCGGTGACGGCATCGGTCTCGGCCGCGGCACCGCGGTTCGCCGACAAGCAGGTCGGGCTCGGGACGGAGCTGCCCGAGGCGCTGCCGCCGGTCCGGTTCGATTCGCAGCGAGTGGCGCAGATCCTGGCGAACCTGCTCGAGAACGCCCTGCGTCACACGCCGGCCGGGGGCCGGGTGGTCGTCACGTGCGAGCGCGCGGACCGGGCGGCCGTGCGGGTGCGGGTCCGCGACACGGGCGACGGCATCCCCGCGGATCAGCTCGACGCGGTGTTCGAGCGGTTCCACCGGATCGATCCGGCCCGCAGCCCCGGCGGCAGCGGCCTGGGCCTGACCATCGCGCGCAGTCTCGCCCGCGCCCACGGCGGCAATCTCACGGCCGCGAGCGACGGGCCGGGGCGCGGTGCCCGCTTCGACCTGACCCTGCCCACGAACGGGAATCAGGCGGAGACGACCGCGTCGAGAACGCTGTAGAACATGCCGAGCCCGTCGTCGCTGGGACCGGTGAGCGCTTCGGTGGCGTGCTCGGGGTGCGGCATCAGGCCGACGACGCGGCCGTTCGCCGACGAGATGCCCGCGATGCCGCGCTGGGAGCCGTTCGGGTTGTCGCCGGCGTAGCGGAACACCACGCGGCCCTCACCCTCGAGTTCGTCCAGCACCTTCTCCGAGGCCTGGAACCGGCCCTCACCCGACTTGAGGGGCACCAGGATCTCGGCCCCGGCCTCGTAGCGGGTGGTCCACGCGGTGGTGTTCGACTCCACCTTCAGCCACTGGTCGCGGCAGATGAAGTGCAGGCCCTCGTTGCGGGTGAGGGCCCCCGGCAGCAGACCCGCCTCGCACAGCACCTGGAAGCCGTTGCAGATGCCGAGCACCGGCATCCCGCCCCGAGCGGCCTCGACGACCTTGCCCATGACCGGGGCGAACCGCGCGATGGCGCCGCAGCGCAGGTAGTCGCCGTAGGAGAAGCCACCCGGCACGATGACCGCGTCGACTCCCCTCAGGTCGGCGTCGCCGTGCCAGAGGCTGACGGCCTCACCGCCGGCGAGTTCGACGGCGCGGGCCGCATCGATGTCGTCGAGCGTGCCCGGGAAGGTGATGACTCCGACGCGGGCACTCATGCGTCACCGTCGATCCGCCGCACGGTCCAGTCCTCGATGACCGTGTTGGCGAGCAGAGCCTCGGCGATCTTCTCGACCTCGGCGTCGTCGACGCTGCCGTCGACCTCGAGCTCGAAGCGCTTTCCCTGACGGACGTCGGACACGCCCGCGAAGCCCAGTCGCGACAGCGCCCCGACAATGGCCTGGCCCTGAGGATCGAGAATCTCGGCCTTGGGCATGACTTCGACGACGACACGAGCCACGTGCTGCTCCTCGGTAGTAGTGCTGGCGCCCGGGGACGGACACCGGACAGCCCGCAGTTTACCGGCCGACCCGAGCCGGTCCGGAATCGGCAGGGCCCGACGCCGGCGGCCCCGTCACGGCTGTGGCGGCCCCGGCTCGGCGAGCGACGCCGTGAAGTTCTCGACGATCTCGGCCGCGAGGGTGCGGACCTTGACGTTCGTCGCCTGCGACATCGCCGACAGCTGCGCGAACGCGGTGTCCGCGTCGACCCGGTGCGCTGCCATGAGCAGGCCCACGGCCCGGCTCGTGACACTCCGTGTGTCCAAGGCGGTCCGGAGCGAGGCGGCCTCGCGCTCGCCGGCGGCGAGCAACGCCTCCCGCAGCCGCGACATCTCCAGGTGCACGCGGACCCGGGCGATCAGCTCGCTGGGATGGAACGGCTTGACGACGTAGTCGTCGGCACCGGCCCGCAGCCCCTCGACGGCGGACTCCGATCCGGCCCGGGCCGTGAGCAGGATCACCGGCAGCCGCACCAGCCGTTCGTCGCCCCGCACGTCCTGCAGCAGCGACAACCCGCTACGTCCGGGCAGCATGACGTCGCTGAGGAGCAGGTCGGGAACCTCCGTCCGGATCCGCTCGAGCGCGGACTCGGCGTCGGCGGTGACGTCGACGTGCCAACCCTGCGCGGCGAGCAGGTCGACGAGATGGTCACGCATGTCCGCGTTGTCCTCGACGAGGAGCAGGCGCGGTTGCCCCTCGCGCGGTCCGGCGCCGGGGGTCGCGACGGGCCGCCACGCCTCGGCCTCCCCCAGATACGCCGCGCCGGCGGACGCCACGACGTCGTCCGCGGCGCGTGGTGCCGGCTGCGCGCTCGGCACCGCGGGCACCGTCACCGTGAACACCGAGCCGTGCGGGGCGACGGCGTCGACGGACACCGAACCACCCAGGGCGGCAACGAATTGCGCGACAAGAGACAGCCCGATGCCCGAGCCCTCGCGGCTGCGGCCGGACCGGTCGCCGATCTGGTAGAAGCGGTCGAAGATCTTGCCCCGCTCGGCCTCCGCGATGCCTGTGCCGGTGTCGGCGACACGCAGCACCAGGTTCGCCCCGTCACCCCGCAGGGACACGGCGACCGATCCCTCCGGCGTGAACTTCATCGCGTTGGACAGCAGGTTCAGCACGATGTGCGTCCACATCGCCCGGTCGGTCGCCACGTACCGGGTCGGCACATTGTCGACGTCGACGAGGAGCGCGAGCCCCGCGCGGTCCGCGGCGTCGCGGAACAGTTCGGCGGCCTCGCGCGTCACCGCGACGATGTCGGTGGGCTCGGTGTGGGCGTCGAGCCGGCCGGCGTCCCCACGCGCAACGTCGAGCAGCATGTCGACGAGCCGCTGCAGGCGCAGGGCGGCCCGCCGCGCCGCCGCGACGGCGTCGACCTGGGCGGGTGGCAGCGCGGCGGCGTGCTCGTCGAGCAGGGTCTGCAGCGGCCCGAGGAGCAGCGTCAGCGGGGTGCGGAACTCGTGGCTGACGTTCTCGAAGAACCGGCTCTTGGCGGCGTCGAGCTCGGCGAGTTCGGCCGCCCGCCGGCGTTCGGCCTCGTAGGCCTGCGCATCGGACAGAGCCGTGGACACGCGGACCGCGACCATATCGAGGAACACCCGGTACTGCTCGTTCAGCTCGCGGAACCGGCTGATGCCGAGCACGAGGGAGCCGGCCGGGCCACCAGCGGAGACCGGGAGCGGCAGGACCACCGCGGTGTCGCCGTCGCGGCCGAGGTCCGCGACGGTCTCGGCCTTGCCGGACTCGGCGACCCGGGCGATCACCTCCGGCAGGTCCGACGCGGCGCCGGGAGCGGTGCCGAACTCGGCGACCGTCACCGTCACCTCGTCGCGGCACAGGTGGGCACTGCCGAACGGCAGATCGTCCTCGTGGCCGGCGAGCAGGCCGAGCGCAGCCCGGCAGGCATCGTCGGCGGTATCGGTCTCCGTCATCGAGAGCTGGCCGAGTTCCCGCAGGACGGCGGCCCGGCGCTCGGCGAGCACCTGCTCGGTGACGTCCGTGGTGGCGACGAAGATGCCCGCGACGGTGCCGTCGGCGGCCCGGACGGGGCTGTAGGAGAACGTCCAGTACGTCTCTTCCGTGTAGCCGAATCGGTGCATGAACAACTGCATCCGCTCCGACAGGGTCGGCTCCCCGCGTTGCGCCTGGGCGAAGAGGGCGCCGACGAAGTCCCAGATCTCGCCCCAGCACTCGGAGGCCCGCTGGGCGACCGCCGCCGGAAACTTCTCGCCGAGGAGGGGCCGGAAGGCGTCGTTGAAGATCTGCACCAGTTCGGGGCCCCAGCACAGCAGCATGGGCACCCGCGACGGAACGACGGTCCGCACGGCCGCCGTCAGTTCGGGAGGCCAGGTGTCGATCGGCCCCAGCGCGGTCGACGCCCAGTCGGCGGCGCGGTGGGCGGTCGCGGTGGGATCCGATTCCGGGAACAGGGCGCGGGCCGAAGTCTCGTCGTTCACCTCGGTGTCGCCTCACATCCTTGCCGTCGGTCCTGTCGGAGGTTCTCAGGATAAGGCGGGCCGGCCCGCCGCTTTCCGGGCCTTGTCCCGCCCCGACGGCACGCGGCATTCCTGAAGATTCGATGAAGAGCACGTCCCGCCCTGGCGGTTCAATACCCCTAGGGGGTATAAATGGGGTGCACCCACGCAGAGGAGAATCGCGATGACCCGGCTCCTGCCCCTGACCGACACGGCCAGCGGCTGCCGCTGCGGCAGCCACCCCACCGAACCGACCGGACCGAGCAGTGAGGACCCCCGAATGAACACCCAGGCCTTCCCCGTCGTCGGCATGACCTGCGGCCACTGCGCCGGCGCCGTCACCGAGGAACTGCGCGCCCTGCCCGGCGTCGAGGACGTACACGTCGAACTGGTCGCGGGCGGCGTCTCCACCGTCACGGTGACCAGCGTCGACGGAATCGACGACGAGGCCGTCGCCACCGCGCTCGACGAGGCCGGCGACTACCGCCTCGCCCCGCAGTGACCCGCCGACCCGAGAAGGGACCCGCCCATGACCACGGGTGAGATGGTGCACGAGGTAGAACTCTCGATCGGCGGCATGACCTGCGCCTCCTGCGCGGCGCGCATCGAGAAGAAGCTCAACCGGATGGACGGCGTGACCGCCACCGTCAACTACGCGACGGAGAAGGCGAAGGTCACCTATGCGCACGGGGTCGCCCCCGACGACCTCGTCGCGACGGTCGAGGCGACCGGCTACACCGCCGCGCTCCCCGCCCCGCCCCGGGCCGAGGAGGCCACCGAGGCCGCCCCCGAACCGGACGAGGCCGCCGCCTGGCGTCAGCGCCTGACCGTCTCCGCGGTCCTCACCGTGCCGGTGGTACTGCTGTCGATGATCCCGGCGCTGCAGTTCGACAACTGGCAGTGGCTGACCCTGACCCTCGCCTCCCCCGTCGTGGTGTGGGGGGCACTGCCGTTCCACCGCGCCGCCTGGACCAACGCCCGCCACGGCGCCGCCACGATGGACACCCTCATCTCCGTCGGCGTCACGGCCGCGTACCTCTGGTCGCTGTGGGCGTTGTTCTTCACCCACGCCGGCATGACCGGGATGCGGATGACGTTCGACCTGCTCCCCACCGGAAGCTCCGAGCCGCACATCTATCTCGAGGTCGCCGCCGCCGTCACCACCTTCATTCTCGCGGGGCGCTATTTCGAGGCCCGCGCCAAGCGGCAGTCAGGCGCGGCCCTGCGGGCACTGCTCGACATGGGCGCCAAGGACGTCGCCGTGCTGGGCGACGGTGACACCGAAACCCGGATCCCGATCGGCCGGCTCACCGTCGGCGACCGGTTCGTCGTGCGTCCCGGCGAGAAGATCGCCACCGACGGCGTCGTCGTCTCCGGCACCTCCGCCGTCGACGCGTCGATGCTCACCGGCGAACCCGTGCCCGTCGAGGTCGGGCCCGCGGACCCCGTCGTCGGCGCGACCGTCAACGCTGGCGGCCGGCTCGTGGTCCGCGCGACCCGCGTCGGCGCCGACACCCAGCTCGCTCAGATGGCGCGGCTGGTGACAGAGGCGCAGAACGGCAAGGCCGAGGTGCAGCGGCTCGCAGACCGGGTGTCGGCGGTGTTCGTCCCGATCGTCATCGGGCTGTCGCTACTCACCCTCGCCGGCTGGCTCCTCACGGGCAACTCGGTGACCGCGGCGTTCACCGCTGCCGTCGCAGTACTGATCATCGCCTGCCCCTGCGCGCTGGGCCTCGCGACCCCGACCGCACTGCTCGTCGGCACCGGCCGCGGCGCCCAGCTCGGCATCCTGATCAAGGGACCGCAGATCCTCGAATCCACCCGCCGCGTCGACACCGTCGTGCTCGACAAGACGGGCACCGTCACCACCGGCCGCATGGCCGTGGCCGCGGTGCACGCGGCGGACGGCGGCTCCGAGGACGAGGCGCTGCACCTGGCGGGGTCGCTCGAGCACGCCTCCGAGCACCCCATCGGGCGCGCCGTCGCCGACCGGGCCGCGGGCACCGGGGCTCTCTCGCCGGTGGAAAGCTTCGAAAACCACGGTGGACGAGGGGTTTCCGGTGTCGTCGACGGACACGCCGTGCTCGCGGGCCGGCTGTCCTGGCTGCGCGACGAGTGGTCGCTGACCGCGCCCGAATCGCTGCGACGGAGCGCCGGGGCCGCCGAGGCCGAGGGCCGCACACCGGTGTGGATCGCCTGGGACGGGCGCATCCGGGCGATCGTTGTCGTCTCGGACACCATCAAGGACACCTCCGCGTCGGCGATCGCCGATCTGCGCGAACTCGGCCTGCGGCCGGTGCTGCTCACCGGCGACAACCGCAGCGCCGCCGAGACCGTCGCGAAGCAGGTCGGCATCGACGAGGTCATCGCCGAGGTCCTGCCCGCCGACAAGGTCGACGTGGTCAAGAGGCTGCAGGACGAGGGCCGGGTCGTCGCCATGATCGGCGACGGCGTCAACGACGCGGCCGCCCTCGCCCAGGCAGACCTCGGACTGGCGATGGGCACCGGCACCGACGTCGCGATCGAGGCCTCCGACCTGACGCTCGTGCGCGGCGACCTGCGGGCCGCTCCCGACGCGATCCGGCTCGCCCGCGCCACCCTGCGCACCATCAAGGGCAACCTGTTCTGGGCGTTCGCCTACAACGTCTCGGCCCTGCCGCTCGCGGCGCTCGGGTTGCTCAACCCGCTGATCGCCGGCGCGGCGATGGCGTTCAGCTCGGTGTTCGTGGTCAGCAACAGCCTGCGGCTGCGGCGGTTCAGCCCCCGCTGAGGCCCGCACCCACGACGCGCTGCCGGCGGAAGGTCTCCGATTCGCCGGCAGCGCGTCGTCGTGCTGTGTCACGCTCGTGCCATGGAGGCGGAGCGGGACCAGCTGCTGCTCACGGTGCGTAACCTCGCCCGGTTCCACCGCGAGCACGAGAAGTTCTATTCCGAATCGCCGTTCCACGACGTGATCCGGCTGCACCGCAGCTCACGTGCCCTGAAGGCGCTCGCCGAGCGGTGGTCGGTCGTCGCACCACTCGAACGGACGTCGCCGAGCCCGTTCGCCGGCGCGCCCGACCTCAACGACGATCGGGCCACCGAGACGCTCGGCATCCTGTTCATGGAGAGCGGCGACGAACCCGCCGAGATCACCAGACTGAAGGCCGACCTCGGGGCGCTCGCCGAGGCGAACCGGACGACCGGGCAGTGGCTCGCCGACGCCATGGCGACCGCCTGGGACGTGCTCGAGGCGCTGCTGGCCTACCCGGGCCTGGCGGACCTGCTCGCCGAACGGCACCGCATCGTCACCAACGACTGGCAGTGCGCGACGACGGCCCAACTCGTCGCCCGCAACCTCGACCGGGCGGTCGCGATCCTGGGACGCATCGACTTCACCGCAGCCGCCCTGCGCGCGGACCTCGCCGGGGACCGCATCGCGCCACGTTACGTCTTCTCGGCCGCGGAAATGATCGACCACGCCGCCGATCTCGCGGCGCAGAGCGCGGTGCTCACGCACGAGAACGAGCGGCGCTGGCGGATCTTCCACGATCGGGTCGAGCAGATCGTCGCCGGCCCGGAGCCGTAGCACCGGCCGCTCAGCACCCCTGCGTGTCGAGGAGGACACAGTCCCACGTGACGGTCCGCTCCGCCGGGATGCGGCCACCGCCCTCCCACAGCGTCGGCGGCCCGGACGGGTGCACCGAATACCAGCCCGGATACCGGGTCGGCGTGCGATTCGCGAGCTGGGTGATCCAGCCCCGGCGCACGATCCGGCCCCGCGCGGTCGGCACCGTGTGGTGGAACACACCGAGGTAGCGGTCGTAGAGCAGGCAGCCGGAGACCGTGTCCTGCCCGTCCTCCGGGTATCCGGGTGGGAGCAGCGCCGACACCCCGTCCCCGAGGTGCGCGACCCGGTCGAACCCACCCGGCGTGCGCGCCGGGACCCGCTCGACGCGAGCGGGCAGGTTCCGGCTGATCAGTTCCGGCGGCAGCATGTGCGGCAGGCACCACTCGGTCGTGCCCTCGATCGTGTCCCCGACGTGCAGCCGTTCGTAGCCGGGTTCGAGGTCGACGAGCATCCAGATCCTCACGCCCGTCACCCTCGCCGACCGGCCGGCACCCGAGCGAGCGGACCCGAGGGCGCAGCACTGTTCCCGTCGTTACCGACCCGGGCACCGATCGGAGTCGGCTCGGTGAAACGATGCGTCATCACAGCCCGGTGCACTCGACGAAGGCCCGGAGGGCGACGCCTCCGGGCACCGGGATACCGTGCGGCCGCCCTACCCGCCGCGGGCGCTGCCCTCACGGATTCCGCTGCGACGTCACCCGATCCAGCACGCCAGCTCGTCGGCGCGCGGATCGGCCACCACCGGATCACCCTCACCGCCGAACACCCGGACCGGCCGCGAGGCACCGATCGGCGCCCATCCCGGACCTCCCGTGGTCGCGAACTGCACCCAGGCGCGGTGCATCTCGTCGGCGAGGGCCTGTGGGGGCCGATCGCCGGTGAGCCGGTGGGAGACGTCGAGGCGGTCGAAGACGAACGCGATCTCGAGGGCATGGCACGCCCGCAGATCCTGCACCGGGCTCGGCCAGGCGAACTCGTACAACCACGCCGTGCCACCGCGGCGGGCGACCGCGTCGGCCAGGGTGACCGTGCCCGACCGGAAGGCGTAATCAGTGAGGACGGCGGCGAGCACGTCGCCGGGAGTCGCGCCCGGCCGGTGGGCCGCGTACAGGTCGGCGAGCGCGGGATCGATCCCGTACCGCTGCAGGACGAACGGCAGGTTGTCGTCGGTGATCGCCGCGGCGATACCGGTCGGCACCAGGAAGAAGCGGAACTCGTCCGTGGTCGTGCCGGCCAGCACCGGCACACCCGTGCCCGCTCCGGCGGCGATCGCGTCGATCGGCAACGACGGCAGAATCTCCCCGTCGATCGTCGGGAACATGCTCATCACGCCCAAGCCGCGCTGCACCACCGACCCGCCCCACCGGGCCGGGTCCGGATTCTGGGCGAGGTCGAGGCCGAGAGCGTCCTGGGCCGCCTGCAGGACGTCCGGGGCGAGGGCCCCGAACGCCTCGGCCGTGGCCGGCACACCCAGGCGGTCGGCGAGGACAGCCCCCACCCGGCGCGCGTCCTCGAGGTCCGAGGCGGCCGTGGCGTTGCCGCTCTGCACGACGGCGCGGTGGAACAGTCCGCTCGCGGCGGGCGAGGCCAGCAACGTGGCCACGCTCATCCCGCCCGCCGACTCGCCGAACACCGTCACGTTGTCCGGGTTGCCGCCGAAGGCCCGGATGTTGTCCTGCACCCAGCGCAGCGCGGCGAGCTGATCCAGCAGGCCACGATTGTCCGGCGCGCCGTCGAGCGACAGGAACCCGGTGACGCCGAGCCGGTAGTTGATGCCGACCAGCACCACACCGTCGCGCGCGAAGGCGCGTCCGTCGTAACTGTCGATCCGGTTCGAGCCGCGGGTGAACGCGCCACCGTGGATCCACACCATCACCGGCAACCCGGAGGCGCCCGGATCGGGTGTCCACACGGACAGATTCAGGCACTCGTCGCCGGGTGCGATGACGTTGCCGAGCAATGCGGCCGCCGGAGCGGCGTACGGCGCCTGAGGGCAGGTGGGGCCGGGCGCGGTGGCGTCGCGGACACCGTCCCAACGCGGCGCCGGGCCCGGGGCCGCGAACCGCACCGCCCCCACCGGGGCGGCCGCGTACGGAATGCCCAGAAAGGCCCACACTCCGTCGGTCGGCGTGCCCCGAACCGTTCCCCCGGTCGTCTGCACCGTATCCGTCATGCCCCGATCCTCTCCTCGCAGCTCCTCACAACGCCACCCACCCGAGCGAATGTATCGCTGATCTCCGTAGGCCGACGGAAAGTCACATTCGCTCGGTCCGACGGCTCCTATGCTGAGTTGGACGGTCGTCGACTTTCCGCCCAGCCGAGGAGGCGCGGCATGCGAGCACTGGTGGTGTACGAATCGATGTTCGGGAACACCCGTCACGTGGCGGAAGCCGTCGCGCGCGGGCTGGGACCGGCGGACGCGGTGCGCACGGTCCCCGTGACGCAGGCGCATGAGGAGAACCTGTCCGAATACGACCTGGTGGTCGTCGGCGGCCCGACGCATGCGCACGGCATGAGCCGGGAGTCGACGCGCCACGGCGCGGTCGAGCAGGCCGAGAAACCCGACAGCGGGCTGACGCTCGAGCCGGACGCCGAGAGCGAGGGCGTCCGCGAGTGGCTCGATTCGCTGCCGGCCGGCGGCGGGAAGGCCGCATCGTTCGACACGCGCATCGACATGGCGGCCGTCCTGACCGGGCGCGCCGGCAAGGGCATCGCCAAGAAGCTGCGCAAGCACGGGTTCGAGCTCGTCGCCGATCCGGAGAGCTTCCTCGTCGACAAGCAGTCGAAGCTCGAGCCCGGCGAGGAGGATCGGGCCGAGCAGTGGGGCCGCTCGCTCGCCCAGCAGGCAGCGAGCGGGTCCGAGGAGCTGCGCTGACCCGCCCGCGGGCCGAGCGAATGTATCGCTCATCTCCGTAGGCCGACGGAACGATACATTCGCTCGGCGCAACCCGGACGCGAGATCGCTCGGCGCGCCGCGGCACGCGACGGTCCATACTCGGGTGCATGCGACTGACCCACTTCGGACATTCCTGCCTGCTCGTGGAGCACCTGGGCGCGACGATCCTGTTCGACCCGGGGAATTTCTCGCACGGCTTCGAGGGCATCACGGGGCTCGACGCGATCCTGGTCACCCATCAGCACCCGGACCACGCCGACCCGGCGCGACTGCCGGCGCTGGTGGAGGCCAACCCGGGGGCCGCCCTGTACGCGGACCCGCAGACCGCCGCTCAGCTGGGCGGCGGCTGGAAGGCCGTGCTCCCGGGCGACGCATTCACCGTCGGTGACGTGCGCGTGCGCGGCACCGGAGGCCGGCACGCCGTCATCCACCCGGAACTGCCGGTCATCGACAACACCGCCTATCTGCTCGGCGACGCCGAGAACCCGGCGCGGCTGCTGCATCCGGGCGATTCGCTGTACATCCCGAACGAAGAGGTCGACGTGCTCGCGCTGCCCGCCGCGGCACCGTGGCTGAAGATCTGGGAGTCGGTGGACTATCTGCGCGCGGTCAATCCGCGGGTGGCCGTGCCGATCCACCAGGGCATCGTCGCGGAGCAGGCCACCGGCATCTTCTACGGCCGTTACTCCGAGATGGCGCCGGAGGGCACCGAGTTCCGGGTGCTGCCCGCCGAGGATTCGGTCGAGGCGTAACCGCCGGTGCGTCCTTTGGGCTGCAGTAGCCGCCCAAAGGACGCACCGGCCGCGTCAGCGGCCTGCGGCCCTCCCGGCGGCGCGGCCGGAGAAGATGCAGCCGCCGAGGAACGTGCCCTCGAGCGAGCGGTAGCCGTGTACCCCGCCGCCGCCGAATCCGGCGACCTCACCGGCGGCGAACAGGCCCTCGAACACCGAGCCGTCGGCCTTCAGCACCCGGCCCGACAGGTCGGTTTCGAGACCGCCCAACGTCTTGCGCGTCAGCAGGTGCAGCTTGACCGCGATCAGCGGTCCGGCCTTGGGATCGAGCAGCCGGTGGGGGGCGGCGATGCGGGTGATCCGGTCCGGCAGGTAGGCGCGGGCCGCGCGCATCGCCGCGACCTGCAGATCCTTGGTGTACTTGTTCGCGATCTCGCGATCGCGGGACTCGACGACCTGCTTGACCGTCGCGTAGTCCAGCGGCGCATCCGGGGTGATCTCGTTCATTCCTGCCACCAGTTCGGCGAGGGTGTCGCGGACGACGAAGTCGACGCCGCGGCGCTTGAACGCCTCCACCGGTCCGGGTGCGCCGGGCTTGACCCGCTGCAGCACCTTGCGGATGTCGCGTCCGGTCAGGTCCGGGTTCTGTTCCTGGCCGGAGAGCGCGAACTCCTTCTCGATGATCTTCTGGTCGAGCACGAACCAGGTGTGGTCGTGGCCGCTGCGCACGATGTGCTCGAGCGTGCCGAGGGTGTCGAAGCCCGGGAACAGCGGCACCGGCAGTCGCTTGCCGGTGGCGTCGAGCCACAGCGACGACGGGCCGGGCAGGATGCGGATGCCGTGGTTGGGCCAGACGGGGTCGTAGTTGGTGATGCCCTCGGTGTAGTGCCACATCCGGTCGCGGTTGACGACGCGCCCGCCGGCGCGTTCGGTGATCTCGAGCATCCGCCCGTCGACGTGCGCCGGCACGCCGGTGAGCATGTGCTTCGGCGGGTCTCCCAGCCGCTTCGGCCAGTTCTTCTTCACCAGGTCGTAGTTGCCGCCGATGCCGCCCGACGTGACGATCACCGCGCCGGCCGAGAGTTCGAACTCGCCGGTCGCCACGCGCGACGACGCCACGCCCCGCGCCGCCGACGACGGCTCGAGCACAGTTCCGCGCACCCCGGTGACGGCGTTGCCGGTGACGACGAGGTCGTCGACGCGGTGCCGGTTCCGCAGGATCACCCGGCCGCGCTCGACGCCGTCGAGCACCCTGCGGGCGAAGATCTCGACGAGGGCCGGTCCGGTGCCCCACGTGATGTGGAAGCGCGGCACGGAGTTGCCGTGACCGCCGGCGTCGTAGCCGCCGCGTTCGGCCCAGCCGACCATGGGGAACAGCTTCAGCCCGCGTTCCTTCAGCCACGCGTGCTTTTCTCCGGCCGCGAACTCGACGTAGGCCTGCGCCCAGCGGCGCGGCCAATAGTCCTCGTCCTCCCGGTCGAAGGCGGCGCTGCCCATCCAGTCCTGCAGGGCCAGGTCGTACGAGTCGCGGATGCCGAGCCGGCGCTGCTCGGGGGAATCCACGAAGAACAGCCCGCCGAACGACCAGAAGGCTTGTCCCCCGAGGTTGTGCGAGTTCTCCTGGTCGACGAGCACCACGGTGCGCCCGGCGTCGATGAGTTCGGCCGTGGCGACGAGCCCGGCCAGGCCGGCGCCCACCACGATCACGTCTGCGTCCATGCCCGCCAACCTACTGCAGGGTAGGTTCGTGTGGGCGGATCTTCGGGCTCAGGCCGCGCCGAGTGTGCGCAGGCGCGGCGGCCAGCGGTAGACGGAGGGCTGCGCCTCGAGGTGCAGGGCGAGGTCGATCGCGTCGAGCATCGCCTGCCGCGGCCCCGGCCGGTCGAGTTGCTTGCCGGAGATCGACAGCCGCAGCAGCCCGCCGCGCCGTGCGACCCGGGCGGCGCCGATGACCATCGCCCGGCACCACCACGGTTCGGCCTTGGCGCCCTCGCCGATGCCGAACACCCGTGCATGGGTGACGGTATCGCGGTCGAGGTCGTGGATTCCGGCGGCGCCGGCCAGGAGCCGGAAACCGGTGGCGGGCAGCGCCGCGACGGCCCCGGGCGAGGCGAGCCAGCGCGGCGGCGCGAACAGCCGGGTCCGCAGCCCCGTCTCCTCGAGCACCCGGTCGGCGGCGAGCAACCGCAGCCGCGCCTCGTGTTCGGGCAGGACCGCGAACTCGGCGCGCCGCCGCTTGGTCGCGGCCTGATCGTAGCCGTGGAGCACGATGGCGTCGCCGCCCTCGCGACGCTCGAGCAGCCACTCCTGGGTGTGCGGGTCGCGCGCCAGCCGGTAGTGATCCTTCAGTCGCGGCGCGACGAGCAGCGACAGCGGCACGCCGCGGGCGTCCATCTCCCGGGCGAAGTCGTCCACCGCCGGGCGGGTTTCGTCCCTGATGCCCGACACCGACACGATCAGCTGGCCGCTCATGGGCTCCACGGTGCCAGGGCCGGGTGAACGTCAGGCGTCGCGGACCTGAAGGGTTTCGGCATGCACGGCGTCGGCGAGGGGCCGGCCGGTCCGCCACCCGAACCGTTCGAGGTCCGGCACCTCCTGCAACCGCGTCACGGGGCCGACGCACAGCCACGCGATCGGCCGCACCGGGGTCCGCGCCCCGACGAAGTCGGCGAGGAACGCCTCGTCGTAGAACGAGACCCAGCCGACACCGAGTCCTTCGACGGTCGCCGCGAGCCACAGGTTCTGGATCGACAGCACCGCCGAGAACACGCCCACGTCGTCGATCGTGTGCCGGCCGAGGATGTGCTGCCCGCCCCGCGACGGGTCGTAGGTGACCACGATCCCGGTGCCGGACTCGGCGATGCCCTCGACCTTGATGGGGTCGAAGGTGCGCCGCCGCTCCTCCGGCAGCGAGTCCGCGAACGCGCGACGGCATCCGGCGACGTGGTCGGCGAACTCGGCGAGCCGCTGCGGGTCGCGGACCACTACGAAGTCCCACGGCTGGGTGTTGCCGACGCTGGGCGCGGCGTGCGCCGCACCCAGCACCCGCCACAGGACCTGCTCGTCGACGCGCTCGCCGGTGAACTCCGCGCGGACGTCGCGGCGCGCACGGATCACGTCGTACAGGGCCGCCCGCGCATCGATGGTGTCGGTCATCGCGGTCAGCGGGGCAGCGCGGCTTCGATGGCCGCGATCACCTCGGGGGCGTCGGGCTCGGTGCGCGGCCGGAACCGGGCGACGACGTTCCCGTCCGGCGCGACGAGGAACTTCTCGAAGTTCCACTGCACGTCGCCGGCCTCCCCGTTCGCGTCGGGGTGCTGGGTGAGCTCGGTGTAGAGGGGGTGCCGGCTCTCGCCGTTGACGTCGATCTTCTCCATCAGCGGGAACGTGACGCCGTAGTTGGTGGAGCAGAAGGTCCGGATCTCCTCGGCGGTGCCCGGCTCCTGGCCCATGAACTGGTTGCACGGCACACCGACCACGGTCAGGCCCCGGTCCGCGTACTCGACGGCGAGCTTCTCGAGCGCCGTGTACTGCGGGGTCAGGCCGCACTTGGAGGCGACGTTGACCACGAGGACCGCGCGGCCGTCGAACTCGGCGAGGGAGGTGGGCACCCCGCCGAGGGTGTTGATGCCGATGTTCTGCAGAGAAGTCGTCATGCCGCCCGACGTTAGTCGCGGCGGTCCCGGGTGCGGTAGTGCGCCCGGAAACCGCCGCGAACCGGCACGTCAGAGTGCGGCGACGACCGCGAACGCGCCGAGGGCGACGAGCACGGCGCCGGTCAGCGTCTGCACGCGGCGGTCGACCACGCACATCGCCGACAGGAAGCCCGGCATCGACCCGCCGCCGCGGGTGTGCAGGATCGCCAGCAGGCTCGGCAGGCACCGGCCGAGCGAGACGAGCGTGAACAGGGCGGCGCCGAGCGCCGGGGAGCCGACCACGGCGACGCCGAGCACCAGCAGGTAGTACGCGCTCGACCGGATGAAGATCACGAAGCCGGGTCCGATCATGGCGCCGAAGAGCAGCGAGACCTTCCACGGGGCCATCGACCGGCGCAGGTGCCGCGGCAGCTGCCGGCGGCGCATCGGCGTCGGCAGCGTCACCAGACCCAGCTCGTGCAGACCGTAGGCGAACGCGACGACGCCCCACGCGACGAGCGCCCACGTCACCGGGACGGATCCGGCGACGAGCGCACCGAGCGCGCCGACGAGCGCACCGGTGGGGGCGCCGGTCGCGACCGACCCGAGCGCGTGCCAGCCGAGCCGGCGCACCGGCGTCGACGAGCCCGCGCGGTCGGGCTGCTTCGGAGCCGCGACGACGCCGGCGACCGACATGCCGCACGTCGACCAGTTCGCGGCCAGGGCGGTGACGGCGCCGGCACCCACGACCGCGGCGGTCGTCGCGGCGGGTCCCGACGGCGTGAGGAGCGCCGCCGCCCCGGCACCGGCGACGCCGGCGGCGGCGATCAGCGCCGCCCGGGTGCGCGACGGCACGGCCTTCTGCAGGGTGGGACGAATGTCCGGCACGTCCGTCGTCAGCGGCTCGTGCGTGAGTACTGCTGTCATGACTTCCTCCAAGGGGGTCGGTGTTCTCCGGATTCGGACGACTGGTTCAGGATTCGGTGACGGTGACGGTGCCGGTCATGTACCGGTGGACCGAGCAGGTGTACTCGTAGGTTCCCGGTTCGTCGAAGGTGTGGGAGTACGTGCCTCCCCCGGTGATCCCGCTGTCGAACCGCCCCTCCGACGTGACCTGGTGCAGCACCCCGCCGTCCTCGAACCGCCATTCGACGGTGCCGCCGGCCGGCACGGTCACGTCGGGCGGAGCGAAGTGGACGTTGCTGACGACCACCACCGCGTCCGGGGGCCGCTCGGACGGGCCGCAGGCCGTGACGAGCGGAAGCAGCAGGGCCGCAGCCCACCCCGGCCGCCGGGTCATTCCCGGACGATCACGGTGCCGACCATCATCGGGTGCGGCGTGCAGTGATAGGTGAACGTGCCGGCTTCGTCGAAGGTGTAGGAATACGTTCCCTCGGTGAGGAGTTCACTCTTCAGCTCCCCCTCGAGGGGGCCCTCGCCCACGACGTCGTGCGGCAGTCCGCCGTCGTCGAATCGCCATTCGACGGTCTGCCCCTTCTCGATCGTCACCGACTCCGGGTTGTAGGCCATGTTCTTCACCTCCACGACGACGGCCGGCTCGGCCGAACCTCCGGCGCTGCCGCACGCGGACAGGCTCGCCGCGGTCAGCAGGCCGGCGAGCAGGGTGACGGACCTTCTCATGGCGATTCCTCTCATCGGATGTACCGCAGGTTCGCGGTCATGCCGGCTTCGAAGTGGTAGGCGTTGTGGCAGTGGAACATCCATTCGCCCGGATTGTCGGCATCGAATTCGATCGCAAGTTCGGTGCCGGGCAGCACGTTGACCGTGTCGCGGCGCAACCCGCCGTACGCGCCGATCGCGAAGGTGTGTCCGTGCGTGTGCATGGGGTGCCACATGGTGGACGAGTTCTTCATCGTGATCCGCACGCGTTCACCCTGTTTCATGACGAGGCGGCCGGCGTCGGCGCCGGCCATGCCCCACACGTAGCGGTCCCCTGCCTGGATCAGCTCGATCCGGTAGTCCCGGTCGGGCTCGCGCGGGTCGAGCCGCACGGTGTCGGCAGGCCGCAACGCGTTCTCCGCGACGAGCCGGCCGCCGAGTTCGGGGATCGCATCGCCCACGTCGGCGTCGGCCATCGGCACCGCATCCGGGGTGCGCAGCACCGTCGAGGCATACCCTTGCCGCCCTTCGACCTTCGCGACGATCGGCCACACGCCCGACTTCACGGTGACGAGGACGTCGTAGCGTTGCGCCATTCCGACGACGATCGTGTCGGCGACGGTGGGCTGCACGTCGAAGCCGTCCGCCGCGACGATCGTGAGTTCGTGCCCGGCCACCGCGAACCGGTACGGGGTCTCCGCCGCCGCGTTGACGATCCGCAGCCGCAACCGCTGTCCCGCCGCGGCGACGACCGGGGCGGGATCATTCGGAGGACGACCGTTGATCAGGTGCAACGGATACGCGATGTGCTGGGTCATCCCGCCGAGGGGCGCGGAGTCGCCGTGCCCGGCGCTCACCAGCCGCCGGGCGACGTCCATGTCGCCGGCCGGGTGCGCGCCGGGTGCCGCACCCCCGCCGTGGCCGCCGTGACCGCCGGAGATCGCGGGGTTGAGCGCCGTGAGCACGGCGTCGGGCGTGGTGCCCAGGCCGTCGACCCAGTCGTCGAGGACCAGGACGGCGTCGGCGTCGGCGCCGGTGCGGTCGTCGGGGTCCTCCACGATCAGGGCGCCGAACAGGCCGCGGTCGGCCTGCAGGCCGCTGTGCGAGTGGTACCAGTGGGTGCCGGGGTCCGGGACGACGAAGCTGTAGTCGAACGTCGTGCCCGGTGCGATCGCCGCCTGGGTGACGGGCGCTGCGCCGTCCATGTCGTTGCGGATCCGGATGCCGTGCCAGTGGAGCGTGGTGTCGGCGTCCAGGTCGTTGCGCACCACGGCGTCGAGCCGGTCGCCCTTGCGTACCCGCAGTTCCGGGGCGACGGCGTGCCCGCCGTAGGTCCAGGTGTCGACCAGGCGTCCGCCCAGGTCGACGGTGGAGAATCCGGCGGCGAGCGCGAACGACGCCACGGTGCCGTTCCACCCGCGGGCGGCCTCGGCGGCGGCGATCTCCGGATCGGCCGGGGAAATGTAGTCGAGATCGGACGCCGCCGATCGTGTGTCCGAGCCGGCGGCCGCCGGCTGCGTACCGGACGATGCGGTAGCGCAGCCGGCGGCACCGAACCCGAGCGCGCTCATTCCCAGCGCCCCGGCTCCGAGGGAGCCCAGGGCGAGGAATCGGCGCCGGCCCAACCCGTTGTCGGGTTGTCTCATCCGATCACCTCGGGGGTGAGCAGGTCGGTGAAATCCTCGACGTTGCCGCTGATCTCCGCCGAGGAGACCTGTTGCCCGGTCGCGGCGTCGAACCCGACGATGCGCTGTGCCGCCTCGCCCTGACCCTCCGGATTGCCACCGAGGACGTAGAACGTCGCGCCGTCGACGGAGAACGCCATGCTCGCGATGTCGGTCAGCCCCAGGTCCTGCAGGCTCAGCGACCGGATCGGGGCGAGGTTCGCGGCGTCGGACAGCACGATGCGGGCCAGGTCGCCGCCGCGCGCGGAACTGGGATGGATCGGTGAGTCGGTGTAGGCGATCGCGATCCGGGTGCCGGTGTTGTCGATGACGTCGCTCGCGAACCGCCCGTCGGGCTGACCGGCGTTGCCGATCGGCGTCACCGCGCCCTGCGGCAGGCCGTTCGAGAAGTCGAAGACGTACACGTCGCCGTTCTCCCCGACCAGCAGGGCCTTGCGCGCCTCGGCGGCCCACCCGACCTTCCGGGCGCTGACGAAGTCCTCCGGCAGCACCTTCGCCCGGGCGGTCTCGGCCGGCACGCCGTCGTCGCCGACGGAGATCCGGATCAGCTCGCCGGTCTCCTCGCACACGCTGTAGATCTCGTGGTCCACGGTCCAGGTGAACGGTCCGCAGCCGACGATCTGCACGGCCCCGCTCTGCTGCTTCGTCTCGAGGTCCACGACGCGGACGCCGTAGAGCCCGTCGTCCCACGTGACGAAGTACCGCCCGTCGGAGGTGACCGCGTTGGAACCGGGCCGCGAGTGCACGCGCGCGACGTCGGGCAGCAGCGCCTCGGCCGGCTCGAGCAGATTCCCGGAGTAGGTGCTGACGGTGAAGTCCGCGGCCCCCCGCGAGCCGCGGGGGCGCCACACCTCGGCGGCGAGAACGGCCGGATCGGACGGGGTCTCGCCGACGAAGCCGTGGATCACGGGGTCCCAGATGCCGGGGCCGACGACGATGCGGCTGCCGGCGACGCCCGTCTTCGGGTCGAGGACGTTGACGCCGAGCTCGAGCTTGCCGAATCCGCCTGCCACGGCGACGAGCTGGTCACGTCGGATGGGGTCGATCTCGGCGACGTGCAGCGGTTCGGGGATGGTGTCGCCGATCTCCTGGTCGTCGTGGCCGAGCGAGATGCCCTCGCCGGGGGTGCTGAATTCGACGGTGGGATAGGTGACGTCGCCGGCGGTGTTCGCGTCGTCGCCGGACGAGCCGCAACCGGCGAGGGTGACGAGCAGCGCGAGCGGAACGACGGCCGCGGCGGGACGCACGAGGCGGCGGGAACGCGATGTCATGATCCGGCACCGACCTTCGGGCGGTCGGCGGGACGGGCCTGACAGTCCTCGCCGATGATGGGGGCCATGGTGCAGGTGTACGACTGGGATTCGTCGGACACGCACCAGATGATCTCCTGGTCGTAGCTGCCCGAGACCGGGTTGTACATGACGGCCTGCATGTCGGGCTCGCCGCAGAAGGCGTTGGAGCACGACGGTGCGCCGCAGCAGTCGTAGTAGGCGATCAGGTAGGTCTTGCCGGTGTCGGGGTTGGTGCAGCAGCCCACCCAGAATTCGGCGCCCGGCTTGCTGCCCGGCGCGCACGTGGTCACTCCGCCTCCGTTGCAGGCAGCGCAGGAGGTGCCGTCCATGTTGCACCAGCGCCAGTACTCGCACTCGGCGGGATCCTTGCCGTCGTACACGGGCACGAGCGGTTCCGGGCCGGGCTCGGGGGCGGGTTCCTGCGCGAACGCGGTGCGCGTCACCGGAAGCGAACTGATGAGCGCCACCCCCGACACGCCCATCGTCCAGCGGCCGAGGCGGCTGATCATCGAGCGGCGCGACACCTGTTCCGACATCCGGCGTCCGGTGCGGCTCATGAACGAGCCGCCCTTGCCTGCCATCCAGGCGGCTTGTTCCTTGACGGTCTCCTCGTCGACCGGATACCGGTTCTCGTACATCTCTTCCAACGCATCTCTCCGTTCGTCCAGGGGGAAGGCGGGATTCAGGCGCTCGCGGCGGCGCGGGCCTTGGCCTGTTCGTGCAGGTGCTGCAGCGACGGGGTGCCGGTCTCGAGGGCGTTGAGCAGGCTCTCGACCTGGGCCATGTGGTTGCACAGCCCCTTAGCGCGGATCTTGCCGTGCTCGTCGAGGATCACCCCGTAGGGGGTGGTGCCGACCTGGTAGGCGATGCCGACGTCGCGGCCGTCGACGTAGCTCAGTTCGGTGCCGATGTTGCTTCCGGCGAGGAACTGCCGGTGTTCCTCGGGTGTGCCGTCGGAGACGATCACGACGTCGAGGTCCTTCTCCGCCTTGGCCATCGCCCGGATGCCGGGCAGCAGGCTCTTGCAGGTGGAACAGGTGGGCGCCGTGAACAGCAGCAGCTGCGGCCTGTCGCGGTGGCCGCCGACGCCGACGGTGCGGCCCACATGGTCGGTGAGGCCCCGGAAGGACGGACCGGCCTGCTCGATTTTCGGACCGGTGTCCATCATGCGGGCCCCGAGGGGGCCGAGCCGGACCTGCACCCGGCCGATCTCGCGGGCCAGCGCGAGCACCATCAGGAACAACACGGCGACCGCCACCACCAGCACGATGATCGCAACGAGAAATATGGTGTCCATCTGTCGTCCTGTCTCGGAAAATGTTGTGGAAGAAATGGTTTCAGGCCCCGTAGCGCGACACGGCAGAGACCGCGCGCAGTTCGATGGACGCGCCGGTCAGGTGCTCGTCGACGGGCCGGCGCCCGACGTGGACCACGGAGCGCAACTGGGCCACCGCGAGCCCGGCGGCGAGCGCGAGCGCCGCGAGCGCGATTGCCGCCACCTGCTGGAGCGCGGCGATCGTCGCGGGTCCGTTGAGGGCCAGCACGATCGACGCGGCGGCGAACGCACCGGCCCGCACGGAGTGGAACCAGCCGATGCGCGGTGCCTCGCCGTGGCCGCCGAACGCGAAGCAGCCGCAGTCGAGCTCGCGCCGGCCCCGCGCGAGGTTCACGGTGAGACCGACGAAGAAGCCGAGGAACAGCACCGCCGCGACAGCCGCGGCGGCACTGCCGGCGACACCGAGCACCAGCAGGGCACCCACGGCGATCTCCGCGGCGGGCAGCACCCGCGCGACCGCCCGTTCCAACACGGGCGGCAGCAGCCGATAGCCGCGGACGACGCGCACCAGCCCCTCGTGATCGCCGGCCTTCGGCACCCCGGCGAGCAACAACGTCCCGCCGACGAGCGCCGCAACCACCGCCCAGATCATGGTCGTCCCCTTCGCAGTCGAGTGATCGTGCCGGTCAATCGTGCGCACCGGATGCGTCGCGAACGGGTCGTCGGGGAAACGTCCGGGGGCACCGCGAGTGGAACCGGCCGTGGCGGCGCGCCCCATGCGGACACTGCAGGTGGGACACGGTCTCCGGCGCTCGGGGGACCGTGTCCGCACGGGGCACGGGGCCGTGCGGTGGCGCGGGCCACAGCGCCGCGCCGGGCGGATTCCCACTTGCCGTCCACATGTCGTTCGCGGAGGTAACCGTCGCGTAACACCGCGGCGCTACGTTGTCCCTCGCCCTGAGGCGTTTCACCGCCCGAGGTGCCGGCACCGCCGGCTGCACGGACGCACAGACGGGATACGACGATCGTGACAACCGCACTCCGGGCCGCGATTGCCCGCTCACGGGACGCCGAAACCCATCGGGATCCGGTGTATTCGCCGCTGCGCGCCCTCGGCCGCCGTCAGCTCACCCCGATCGATCTGCTCGGCCAGTCCCTGTCGACGATCGCGCCGGCCACCGGGATGGTGTTCATCGCGCTGTGGATGGTGACCCACCGGCCGGGCGTCGGCGGTCTGCTGGCGATCGCGGGGACCACCGCCGTGGTGGTGCTGGTGGCGCTGTGCATCACGCAGTTCACGCGGCGCCTCGCCGCGGCCGGGTCGCTCTACAGCTTCGTGTTCCAGGGCCTGAGTGCCCGCGCGACCCTCACCACGGGTGCGGCGCTGCTGCTGGGCTATCTCGGCATCTCGATCTCGGTGATGTCGCAGGCCGCACAGAGCCTGCTCCGCATCGCAGACCTGCTCGGCATGCACGTGCCCGGCGCCGCGCCGTGGTCGGTCACGATCGGTCTCGTGGCGGTTGGCGTCGCGGTGATCACGGTACGCGGCGTGCGGTTCGCGACGCGCGCCATCCTGCTCGTCGAGGCGTGCTCGCTCGTGCTCATCGTGGCGCTCATGCTCGGCACCCCGGCCGGTGCGGGCACGGCCACCACCGAACTGCCGGACGCACCCCTGAGCCTCATGCCGTTCCTCGCGATGCTCACCGTGCTGTCGATGGCGGGCTTCGAGAGCGCCGCGTTCTTCGGCCCGGAGGCCAAGCGGCCGTTGGTGACCGTCACTCGCACCGTGCTGATCTCCCCCGTCGTCGTCGGTGTCCTGTTCGTGTTCGCGGCGTGGGCCGCGTTGTCCGGCCACGGCGCCGTCGTCGTCGGCGCGTACTTCGACGGCACGGCGTCCGGCGCGAGCGTCGGTGTGGTGCTCGCGGTGCAGGCGGGCATGACGTGCTCGTGGCTCGCGTCGACCCTGGGGTGCGCGCAGGCGGGTTCCCGGTTGCTGTACTCGATGGGTGTCGAGCGGGTGCTGCCGAGCGCCCTCGCCCGTGTCCACGACCGGTTCCGCACCCCGCACGTGGGCGTGCTCTCCTTCACCGCCGCGGGTTTCGCCGGCGCGTGCCTGTACGCGTCCCTCGCGGGGGCGGATTCGGGGGCGTTCGACGGCGTCGTGGAGATCGGCCTCGTCGTAGCCTACACGCTGGTGGCCGTCGCGTCGCTGCGATTCCTGCACCGCATCGGCGAGCACACCGTCGTGACGCGGGCGGCCGCGCTGTTCGTCTCGGTCCTGGGGATGGGCCTGCTCGGCTACATCGCCGTCGACGGCACCGCGCACGGCGTATGGGTCGTGCCCGCGACACTCTCGGCGGTCGCGGCGTCCGGCACGGTGTGGCAGTACGTGCTGCGCCGGGTCCGGCCGGGCAGCCTGACGACCATCGGTGCGTTCGACTCGGTCGAGACCGGGGACATCCTCCCCGGGGCGGGGACCCTCGTGATCGGCGCGGACGGGCGGCGGCGCATCCTCCCGGACGTCCCGCACCCCGGCGACGACGCCCGTCCCCGCGACGGGAACCCGGGTTGACCGCGCACGTGTCCGTGCACGCGGACGATTCGCACTTCAGCGGACAGCAGCCGCGCGCGGTGCAGAAGGCGCTGGGGATGCTCGAGGCCGTCGCGCAGCTCGGCCCCGGCACGTCCGCGAAGGAGATCGCCAGGTTCGCCGGGGTGCCGCCGACCACCGCGTACCGCATGCTCAACCTGCTCGTGGCCGACGGATTCCTCGTCCGCGTGCCGGACCTGTCCGGCTTCGCGCTGGGTCGTCGCACCGCGGAGCTCGCACAGGCGGCCGCGGAGACGAGCCCGTCGCCGACGCTGCACGACGTCGTCGAGGAGCTGCGCACCCACACCCGATTCGGGGTGCACGTCGCCTCGTTCGCGGCCGGGCGGCTGCGGTTCGTCGACAAGGACCCCGACCACGAGATCATCGCCATCGGCGTGCTGGCGAAGAACCTGCACGCCAACGCCCTCGGCAAGCTCATGTTGGCGCACCATCCGCACGTGCGTCCCGATCCGGAACTGCGGCGCCTGACCGACCACACGATCTGCGACCACGACGTCCTCGCCGAGGAACTGCGCGCCGTCGCCGCCGCGGGCTACGCGTACGAGGGCGAGGAGTGCCGGACCGGGCGGGCCGCGCTGGCGGTGCCGATCCGGGACCGTTCGGCGTTCGTCGTCGGCGGCCTCTACCTGCAGGGGTCGGCGTCGCGGGTCACCCCGGACGACGCGGTGCTCGTGCGGTTCCTCTTCGACGGCTCGGCACGCCTGTCGGGGCTGCTGTGACGGCGTGAGTCACCGGGTGGGCCGCGGCGGGGTTCGTCACCGGGTGGGCCGCGGCGGGGTTCGTCACCGGGTGGGCCGCGGCGGGGTTCGTCACCGGGTGGGCCGCGGCGGGGGTGCGTCGTCCGGGGCGAGGTGCGCACCGATCCGACGGAACAGCGTGTCGGCCTCGTTCCGGTACGCACCGGTGTCGTCGAACGCCGCCGGGTCGAAGGTGACGGCGACGGCGACGGCGATCTTCCGCGACGGCAGGTATGCCTCGACCGCGGCGTACCCACCGAACAACGGGTTCTGCATCAGCCAGTTGCCGGTGACCACCACACCGAGGCCATAGGTGTAGCCCTCGGACTGCGGGAAGCACGTGGGGCAGCCGGGCAGCGCGGTGGTCCGGCCGCGCAGGTCCGTCGACACCATCGCCCGGTACGACTCCGGGGAGAGCAGCGTGCCGGTGCCGACGGCGACCGCGGTGTCGTGCAGGTCGTGGATGTCGGTGGTCTGGACGGCGCCGCGGGTGATGGTCCAGGACGGGTCCCAGAACGTGGATTCCTCGTAGAAGGGTGTCGCGGCGGGGATCCCGAGCGCCTCCCGGCGTTCCGAGCTGAACGCATGCAGCACCGGCTCCGGGATCGCCGGCGTCTGCGACGGCGTCGTGCCGTCCAGCCCGAGCGGGTCGAGTACCTTCTCCTGCAGCAGTTCCGCCACCGGCCGGCCGGTGATCGTCTCGAGGGCCAGGCCGAGGATCACGTAGTTGGTGTGCGCGTAGTTCCAGTTGGTGCCGGGCTCGTAGAAGAGGGGCTGGGAGGTGCCGTAGGCGATGAGCTCGTCGGGCGTCCAGTTCCGGAACGGGTCCTGGTAGATCGCATCCGACAGTTCGGGATTCTGCACGTAGTCGGCGTAGCCGGAGGTCATCTGGGCGAGCTGCCCGAGGGTGACCCGGTCCGAGTTCGGAATGTCGGGCAGCCACGTCGAGACCTTGTCGTCGAGGCGGACCTTCCCCTCGTCGACGAGTTGCAGCAGCAGCGTGGCGACGTAGGAGATGGCCACCGCGCCGTTGCGGAAGTGCATGTCGGTCGTCGCCGGCACGCCGGTGGTGGATTCGCCGTAGGCGCGGGTGAGGATCTCCCTGCCGTCGACGGTGACGCGCACGACCGCCGCCTTCAGGTGCGTCTCCGCCATGGTGTCGCGCACGATCCGGTCCACGGCCTCGGCCTGCGCGAGGTCGGCCGACGATGCGGTCCCCGACGCGGCCGCGGTGTCGGCGGATCCGGACGGGCCGGGCGCGGCATCGTCCGTCGACGTGCAGGCGGTCAGGAGGCCGAGTGCGCACAGCACGGACAGGATCCGCCGGTTCAGGGGCATGCCTGATCTTGGCAGATGCGCTCGGCCGGTGCGATCACTCCGGCCCGGCGGCTGTGGTTCGGCGCAGGTCCCGATCGGACCGCAGGCGGGCGGTGAGTTCGGCCCTGCTGCGGACTCCGGTCTTCGTGTAGATCGCCTTGAGGTGATCGTGGACGGTGTTCGGAGTGATACCGCGACGGTCGGCGATCTCGGCGGTCGAGTATCCGGCCATCACCTCGAGGCACACGTCCCGTTCGCGGGCGGTGAGCGCGTATGCGGCGAGCAGCAACTCGGCGAGTTCGAGGCCGGTCGCATGCTCGATGGTGACCACGGTCTGCGGTTCGGCACCGCCCAGCAGCGCGGTGGCCCGCATCAGGATCCACCCGCCGGTGGCGTCGCGGATCCGCGTTCGGAACACACCCGAACCGCTCGCACGCGCCCCGAACGCGGCGGCGCGCACCATGACGGCCAGCCGTCCGGGCGCGATCTCGTCGAATCGGTCCTGCCAGTCGCGGGCGGCCGCTGTGAGCGCGAGCGGCTCACCCGCGGTCCCGGTGAGTACGACCGCCGGACCCGGGTCGCCCAGGCGCGAGGCGGCGGTGGCGCACACGGCGGCGCGGGTCGCCGACGCCACCGCCGGCGCCACCCGCGTGAGGAACTCGACCTCCGAGTCGGTGAAGTCCGCCCCGGACCGAACGAATCCGGCCGCACCCCAGCACAGTCCGCCGATGCGGAAGATCACGCGCAGTTCGTGGTCCAACCCGAGCGGACGCCACACCTCGGCGTGGCGAAGACTGTGGGCCACCTCGTCCGGGGGCAGCTCGGATCCCCGGGCCGCACTGCGGCCGTTGCGGAACAGCTCGGCGAAAGTGCCGGGATCCCGCCCGCGGTACTCGCTCTCGGCGAGCAGCGGCTCATACTCCGGCGGAACCCGGTCGGGTCCGCTCGTCATGGAACCGATCGTCAGGGACCGGGGATCGATCATCGCCCAGCACGTCAGGTCGCTGCGCACCGTCCGGCCGACGAGTTCGATGGCGCGCCCGTGCACCTGCGTCACATCGGCGCCCGCGGCCGCGAGCGCCACCACCTCGCGGCCCACCTTCTCCGCCCGGATCTCGAGCATGAACCCAGTATGCGCTGGTGGCGGACCTGTACCCATCCCCGTTTTCGGGGATGGGCCACCGGCCGGGCGGTTCCTAACGTGACAGACATGTCCGACAACATCGAACTCTGCAGGATGGGCGAGGGCCGTCGCCTCACCCTGCCCGACGCAACCGTCACGGTCCTGTCCACCGGTGCACACGCCGGCGGAGCCTACGAGCTCTTCCTCGTCGAGGCCCCGCGCACCGAGCCGGCGCCGCTGCACGCCGAACCGTGGGCCAAGTCGTATCACGTGCTGAGCGGCCGGATCCTGGTCCGTGCCGCAGCGACCGGTCACGAGCTCGCGGCCGGGGACACGATCACCCTCGCGCCGGGAACGGTGAACTCCTTCACCGTCCTGACCGACGCCGCGACCTTCCTGCTGATCGCCGCCGGGACCTCGATGGGCGGCTTCTTCGGCGCGGTCGACGCCCTCGGGCACGAGCGTCCACCGGACGAGACGGGTCGGATTCTCCGAGAGGTCGCCGACCGGTACGGGGTCACGCTCGCAGCGGAGGCAGGTGCGTCGTGATCGTTCTCGCGCAGGTCGCCGCGCTGGTCGGCGCGGCCGTGCATCTGCTCGCCTTCGTGTGGGAGACGCTGCTGTTCCGGCGGCCGTCGATACACGAAGACCTGTTCCGCATCCCCACCGGCGACGTCGCAGCGGTGCGGATGTGGGCGTTCAACGTCGGCTTCTACAACCTGTTCCTCGGCACCGGCGCGCTGATGGGGGTGGCCCTGTGGCGGGCCGGCGAGGACACGGTCGGACGCGCGCTCGTGCTCTACACGTGTTCGTTCATGCTGCTCGCCGGGATCGCCCTGTTCGTCTCGGACCGCATGGCCATGAGCCGGCCCCGCGGCGCCGGGCTCGGGGGTGCCGCGGCGCAGTGCACGCCACCGGCGATCGCGCTGATCGCGCTCGCGGCAGCCTGATCCGCTACTCCTGCGCGGCGACGTACCGCCCCAGCGCCGCGGCGCGGTCGGCCGGTGACCGGCGCGGGCAGCTCGTGCACTTGCCGCTGTCGGTCGCCCGGTAGATCAGGCAGCAGGAGCTGCGTCGCACGAAGCGTCGCCCGTCCGCCGGTTCCGGCGATCCGGGAGCTGCCGCCGTGACGCTGCCGGTGGGATCGACGTCGACGAAACGCGGTGGCAGCAGCGGCGGCCGCGACAGCGCGGCGGCGAGGGTGCACCCGTCGTCGACGCGGTGGGCGGCACGCCCGGCGTCGAGGGCACGGTTGGCGATCGAGTCGGACGCGACGGCCCACAACGCCCGCTCCGGCGCACCCGACACCCGCGCGAGCGGCGCGATGATCGCCGACAGCGCCGGCACGAGAGCGCGCGCAAAGGCATCGCGCCCGGGCAGCAGGCGCGAGGAACGCACCGCGCCGAGGTAGCCGTCCTCCCGCAGCACGCAGCGCAACCGGGCCGGGTCGGGATCGGGAGCGTGGCCGGTGGCCAGGAGCATCGCGACGGGTCCGGCCACCAGGGTCGAACTGGCCGAGTACCACCAGAGCGTGCCGTTGACCCGAGGGTCGCTGCAGTCCCACCTGCGGCCGGTGTCGGATACCCGTCCGGCCAGCCACTGCGGATCGGTCGTCACCGTGCCCGGAAGGACGGCGGTCCCGACGTCGACGGTGTGCGCGAAGTCGCCGAGCAGGGTTCGGGCCGCGGCGTAGGCACGCGCCGCGGCGTCGGCGTGCCCGTCAGGCATCGGCGAGCCCCCAGACCTCGAGCGTGCGTCGTCCGTCGCCGTCCACAGCCACCCGGCCACGAACTCCGAAGACCCCCGCCAGCACGGCGGGATGCAGGACGTCTTCCGGGGTTCCCGCAGCGACCACCGATCCGTGGTCCAGTACCGCCATGCGATCGCAGTACGCGGTCGCCAGCCGCAGGTCGTGCAGCGTCACCAGCACGGCGAGCCCGTCCGCGGCGAGGCTGCGCAGCAACTCCAGCACGGTCAGCTGGTGGCGCAGGTCGAGATGATTCGTCGGCTCGTCGAGCAGGAGCACGCGGGGTTGCTGGGCCAGGGCCCTGGCTATGGACACACGCTGGCGTTCCCCACCGGACAGGGCGAGCACGTCGCGATCGGCGAGGTGCAGCAGCCCGAGCCGGCCGAGCACATCCTCGACGACCACCCGGTCGTCGTCACCGAACGGTTCGAGCCATCCCCGCCGGGCGGTGCGTCCCAGCTGCACCGATTCGCGCACGGTCGTCCCACCGAGCGAGACCGGCTCCTGGACGCCGACCCCGACGAGGCGCGCGAGCGTGCGGCGCTTCAGGTCCGTGACGTCCTCGTCGCCGACGGTGATCGCGCCGGCCCCGACCCGCACCGCGCGGTAACAGGCGCGCAGCAGGGTCGTCTTGCCGCTGCCGTTGGGCCCGACGAGGGCGAGCACCCGGCCCGGGGCCACGTCGAGGTCCACCCCGTCGAGTACGGTGCGTTCGCCCAGCCGCGCGCGGACCCCGGTGGCGCGCAGGCGGGTCATCGTGCCCGCCCGTAGCTGCGCCACAGCATGACGAGGAAGGCGGGCGCACCGAGCAGACCGGTGACGACCCCCACCGGCAGCTCGGTCGAGCCGCTGACCGAACGGGCGACCATGTCGGCCAGGACCAGCGCGAGCGCCCCGGCCACCGCCGCCACGGGTATCAGCCGGACGGTGTTGCGGCCGACGAGATGGCCGGCGATGTGCGGGATCAGCAGTCCGATGAATCCGACGGTCCCCGAGACGGCCACCGCCGCGGCGGTGAGCAGAGAGACCGCCAGCAGGATCAGGATGCGGAACCGCCGCACGTCCATTCCCAGGGCGGTCGCCCCGTCGTCGCCGACGAGCAGCAGGTTCAGCTGCCGGCCGCACAGCAGGACGCCGCCGCCGACGGTGAGCAGGACCAGCGCCGGCGCGGCGAGCATCGACCACGTCGCATCCCCGAATCCTCCTGCCAGCCAACGCATCACCGTACCGATCTGACGGTCGTCACCCAGGACCAGCAGGGTGAAGGTGGTCGCCGCGGAGAACACCATCGACATCGCCACGCCGACGAGGACGATCGCGGTGACGGCATGGGCGCGCAGACTCACCGCGATCGCGCCGGCGAGCGGAAACAGGGCTCCGAGGAAGGCCGCGAACGGCAGGGTGAACGCTCCGAGTGCGCCGCTGCCGACACCCAGGACCGTCACCAGCACCACCCCGAACCCGGCACCGGAGGACACGCCCAACAGGTAGGGGTCGGCCAGCGGGTTGCGGGTCACCGCCTGCGCCACCACCCCGGCGATCGCGAGCGCGGCACCGACGACGGCGGCCGTCAACGCCCGGGGCAGGCGTGATTCGACGACGATCGCTTCCCGCGCCGCGGTCCACCACGGCGTGAAGGCCCCCGGTGCGAGGCGGTGCGCGACGATCGCCCACACGTCGCCGAAGGGGATGTTCACCGTGCCCAGCGACACGGCGCCCGCCAGCGCCAGCACGAGTGCGGCGAGCAGCGGCGGCAGGATCAGCCACAGCGAACGACGCGCCGCGCCCCCGTCCCGTCCCCGCGCGGCCGGCGCCGCGGCGCCGGCGTGCGGCGCCGATGCGTCGGCCAGGGTACCGGCGGGGGTCATTCCGGATCCGTGAATGCGGCCGGGTGCAGTCCGCGGGCGATCGTCGCGACCGAGTCGACCATGCGCGAGCTCTCGAAGAAGTCGTCGAGCGGCACGACGACGAAACGATCGTTGCGCACGGCGGGCGTGGTGGCCACGATCGGCTGGTTCTTCAGATAGGCGATCTTGTCCTCCGCGCTGGTCGCGCCGTAGTCGAGTACGACGATCGCCTCGGGTGCGCGCTCGCCGACGACCTCCCAGCCGGTGGTGAAGTACGGTTTCGGGCCTTCGGCGGTGATGTTGTCGGCGCCGGCGTATTCGGCGATGAGGTTGCCGATGCCCACGCCGCCGACCGAGAGCGGCTCGGCTTCGCCCGAGTCGTAGAAGAAGGTGCGCACCGGCGCGACGGCGGCCCGCTCCAGGCGGGCGCGTACCGCGTCGAGTTCCGCTGTGATCGATTCGGTCAGGGCCGCGGCCTGTTCCTCGGTACCGAGGAGGGCGCCGAGTTGGGCGAAGTCGTTCTCCAGCAACGCGATATCGGAGAAGCCGGCACCGCAGTACTCGGAGAACAGGAACGTGCGGATACCCGCCTGCTCGAGTGCGTCCCGCCCGCGTCCGGTCTTGTCGTCGAATGCGCTGCGCATCCCGCCGACGACCAGATCCGGGTCGAGGTCGCGGATCTGCTCGTACGTGGGGTACTCGGCAGCCAGCGACGGAATCGCCCGGAACTGCTCGGCCGTCTCGGGCAGCGGGTCGTCCTTCTCGCCGTAGCCCATACCGACGATGCGATCCCCCACGCCCATCTGGATCAGGGTTTCGGTGACGTGGTCGTTCATCGACACGATCCGCTGCGGGGGCGCGTCGTAGGTCGCGGTGCGTCCGCAGTTGGTGATCGTCACCGGTTCACCGAAGGCCGCGGCCGGCGGGGTGGCGCCGGTGTCTGCGCCCCGCGAGCAACCCGACAGGGCCGCGGTGGCGACGGTCAGGGCGGCGAGAACCGCGGCGGCGTCTCGCACGGGACGGCGGAAGTCGACGGGCATGGGACCTCGTGCTCTGCTCAGGTGGCACGAGGCAGACTCCGGCACGGCAGCGACCCCGGACAGCGGGCACCGGCTACCCTGCTGGACTCCATCTCGTAGACCACGACGAAATACCGGAGTCGCGCACCCCCGTGCAGGCGATCGGGCTCACCGTCGGATGGACGGCCTACCGTTGCGGGTCAGCGCCGGACTCGGACCGGACTTTCCCTGCACGGGCGTCAGCAACGCTGCGGCCATTATGCATGTCGGCGGCCGGCCCGCATCGCAGGGCCGGCCACCGGTGCGCGGGTCCGTCGGGACGGCCACCCGGAGCGCCGTTCCATCGTCCGCCGCCCTCCCCCGGTTTTCACCCTCACTTTCACCCCGTTCGCGACCTCGGCTCCGGAACCGCGACGATCCCCGGTGCGTTCCGATTGATGGTGGCTGTCGAACGGGCTGCGCCCTCGTGCGGCCGGGGCGTCGCCACCGGCCCCTCTTCCGAGGAGCAACGCGCCGGAACGTCGGGTGATGCTGCGGACCGGCGGGGCCGGTCACCGCGCAGGGGGCGGTGACCGGCATCCGGGCGCGTGCGGGCCGGCACACTCGGGCGGATCACCGTACTGCCACGCCGCTGCCTCGCCCGCGGTGCCCCGGAACCGGGACCGACGACGCCGACTCCACGAAACCCAGAGTTCAAAATGCGGCCATCTGCCGGAGACCCGCCGCCGCGACACTGGAGGCACAAGGTGTCAACGACGGACGGGGAAACACTGATATGTCCGAGAACATCGCCCACCGACCCGACCCCCTCTTCGCTCTGCCGGCCGCGACGATTCCGGCGGCGCCCCACTCGATACGCCTCGAGGAGCCGGCCCCGATCCGTCCGGCCTCCGGCCTGCGTCCCCGCGTGGGCACCGTCCTCGGCACGGTCGTCTCCGCGGGGGCCGTCGCCACCATGGTGACCGGCTTCGTGGCGGTCGGTACCGTCGCCACGGTGTCCGGCCTGGTCTCGGCCGTCCGGCTCGGACCCTGACCGGCTCGGCGAACCCCTCAGTCGCCGAACTGCACGCTGTCGACGACGACGTCGGACCCGAACAGTTCGCGGGCGCGGACCAGAGCCGCGTCGCGCACCTCCGGCTCCGACAGCGTCGTGGGCAACGCCAGGGTCAGCAGCACGGAACGACCGTCGGACCTCGGCTGTGCCCTGACACGGCACACCCAGTCCACCGTTCCGCCCTCCCGGCGCAGCGCCAGCTCGGTGCGCGCGACGTCGCGCGCGAAGCAGGGCAGCGCGGGATCGGTCGTGCGTTCGAGCTGGGCCACGAGATCCTCGAGGCGATCGGTGCGCCATTGGCGCAACCCGGCCATCCGCGGTTCGACGTTCATCTCGGCACCCTTCGACGCCGGCGACCGTCGGGTGCGCTCGCGGCGGCATGCGGGTCCGAGGTCTGCGGCGTCAGCGAAAACTGACTACTACCGAGACCATCGCGCCGCGAGCGCGCGGCGTTTCACGAGCCCGGCAACAGGCTGCGCTTCATGAGCCCGGCAACAGGCTGCGCTTCATGAGCCCGGCAACAGGCTGCGCAGCGCCGGTAGCAGTTCCTGTTCGGCCCACCGGATGAACGGCCCCTGCCGGTCACCTCCGATCTGGACGAGGGCGACCTCCGTGAATCCCGCGTCGACGAACGGCCGGATCTTGTCCACGTACTCGTCGATGTCGTCGCCGCACGGCAGTTGCGCCCCGACCTGCTCGGGCGTCACGAACCGGGTGGCCGCCGCGAACGAGGACGGCGCGGGCAGGTCCGGGTTGACCTTCCAGCCGAGGCCGAACCATCGGAACTGCTCGTGCGCCCGCTGCACCGCCGCGTCGCGGTCGGTGTCGTAGGAGACGGCGATCTGCCCGACTCGCGGTTTGCCCGCTCCCCCGGCCTCGTCGAACATCCGGGTCAGCTCCGGCTCGGGTTCGGTCGCCACCATCAGGTCGGCCTTCTCCCCGGCGAGGGCGCACGACTGCGAACCGGACACGGCGATGCCGATCGGCACCCGGGTCTCGGGCAGGTCGTACAGGTGCGCGGACTCGACGTCGAAGTAGTCGCCGCGGAAGTTCACGTTGCCGCCGTCGAACAGCGCCGAAATGATCTCCACGGCCTCGGCGAGCATCTCGTGACGGGTGCCCACCGCGGGCCAGCCCTTGCCGACGACGTGTTCGTTGAGGTTCTCGCCCGCGCCCAGGCCGAGGCGGAACCGGCCCCCGGACAGGATCTGCATCGTCGCCGCCTTCTGCGCCACCACCGCCGGGTGGTACCGCAGGATCGGGCAGGTCACGTAGGTCATGAGCGGGATCTGCTCGGTGGCCTGGGCCGCGGCCCCAAGGATGGACCACGCGTAGCCGGAATGCCCCTGTTCCTCCAGCCACGGGTTGTAGTGGTCACTGATCACCGAGAAGTCGAAGCCGGCCTTCTCAGCCATCTGCACGTCGCGGACGAGGTGGTCCGGCCGGGACTGCTCGCAGAGCATGGTGTAGCCGAAGTCGGTCACTGTTCGTTTCCTCCCGTGGTCCGTGCCGGGCGCCCTGCCGATGCCGGCGATCCGTCCTTCGGGATACCCACCGGTCGCCTCGGTACACGACCGTCACGGTAGGGAGGGGCCGCCGAGATGCCGGCTGCGCATCTCGGCAGGTACGGGTGTCTCGTTGCGGCGGGCCGGCCGGGCCGGCTCGCCGCAACGAGGGGTCGACCCGGTGTCAGACGAGGCAGACCACGAACAGCGGCACTCCGACGACCGGAACGAAGAGCAACGGAACGCACACGACACCGAACGGGCCGAGGACCGCCGGCTGGACGGATTCCGCGATCGGGGCAGGCGCGGTGGGGATGGCGGGGGCCGCTGTCGCGGCGCCGGTGCCGAGGGCGATCATGGGGGCCATGGCGGTCGCCGCTACCGCCGCGCGAAACGTATTCCTGCTCATGGTGTTTCTCCTCGCATCGCGTGCCGCGACCGGTACGCGCCCACGGCACGGAAATGGATCGGCTGTGTATCAGCATCGCCGAAGAACCCGACGCCGGGCGACGGGGAAAACCCTGCATCGCGACGACTCGGGCATGACCACGTACCGACGGGTCTCGTTTCGGTCGAGGCCGGCCCCGATGCTTCCATTTCGGTTGAGAAGAGGGTCCCGGCCCCCGCCCGGGGGCTACGGTGAAGCTGTGCTGTTCGGGCGGGGACCGGAATGCGCACGCATCGATCGGCTGCTTGCCGCACTCCGGCAGGGAGCGGGTGGAGCAGTGGTGCTGAGCGGGGAAGCGGGAATCGGCAAGACCGCCCTCCTCGACTACGCCCGCGAGCATGCCTCCGGGCTCGGCGTGCTGTCGGTGACGGGTGCGGAAGCCGAGGCCCCGTTCCCCTTCGCGGCGCTCGAACGCCTGCTGGCGCCGGTGCCGGGGCCCATCGCGTCGCTGCCCAGGGTGCGCGCGCTGTGCGGCTCCACCGCGCGCGAAATTCCCGGGCCGGAGGACCGATTCGCGATCTACGCCGGATTCTTCCGGATTTTGACAGCGGCCGCACGCAGCGCGGCACTGCTGGTGGTGATCGACGATGCCCAGTGGCTGGACCGGCCGACCCTGGACGCCGTCGCCTTCGCCGCTCGGCGGCTCACCACCGAGCGGATCGGGATTCTGGTCGCCACCCGCGAGCCGCAGGGTCCGGCCGGCGTCGAGACGTCGGTGGTGCGGGGTCTCGACGACGAGGCGGCCGGTCAGCTGCTGGCCGCCCTCCTGGGCCGGCGCCCGCCGGACGACGTGGTGGCGGCGGCGGCCGCACAGGTGGGGGGCAACCCGTCGGCGCTGCTGGAGCTGGCGGGCACTCTCTCGTGCGACGAACTCACCGGAACCCGTCCGCTGCGCCTCCCGGTACGCGCCGGGTCGGCCGCGACCCGCATCTTCGGCGCGCGCATCGCCGCGCTCGACGACGCGACACGCCGAGCCCTCCAGGTCGCGGCGGTGGCGGCCGACGACGGGTTGCCGGTGGTGTCCGCCGTCCTGGCGCACCTGGGGATCGCCGGCGGTGCCCTGGGAACGCTCGAGGACACCGGGTTGACGTCGTTCGCGGGCGGCCGGTTGTCCTTTCCGCATCCGTTGATCCGCAGCGCCGCGGTATCCGATCTCCCGCCGACGCGGCGGCGGTCGCTGCACCGCGCAGTGGCCGAGATGCTCACCGATCCGGCGCAGCAGGACCGACGTGCGTGGCACCTGACCGAAGCCACCCTCGCCCCGGACGAGGGCACCGCCCGGGAACTGGAGCAGTCCGCGCGGCTGACGTCGGAACGGCGCGGGTACGCGGCCGCCGCGGTCGTCATGGAGCAGGCTGCCGCGTTCTCCGCCGACGAGGCGGGTACGGCCCGGCGTCTCTGCGCGGCGGCCGACGCGGCCCGGCGCGCGGGCCGCAGCACGACCGCGCTGCGGCTGCTGGACCGATCCGACGACCACACCACCGATCCGGCCCTGCGGGCCGCCAGCGCCGGCGTCCGCGGACGGGTCGAACTCCACACCGGCGCAGCGTGTATCGCACGCCGGGTGTGGGAGACGGGCGCCGCGGACATCGGTCGACGAGACCCGGCGCGAGGCGCCCACCTGTTGGCCATGGCGGCCGAGGGAGCACTCGTCGCCGGCGAGCCCGAGGGGGCACTGCGGCTCGCTCGCCGGGCGATCCGATCGGCGCCGCCCCGGGACACCGACACGACGCTCCTCGGCTCGCTCGTCATCGGCAACGCGCTGTCGTTGTCCGGCAACCCCTCCGACGGGATGCGCTGGCTGCAGGATGCGGCGGCGCTCGCACGGTGGGGCACCGACGCCGACGTCGAATGGGTCCTGTTCGCGGAGCTGGGCGCGGTGGCCTGGCACGGGGAGGACGGCGATCCGCGGCAGGTGCTCGACCCGCTGGTCCACCGGCTCCGGGCCGAGGGCGCCTGGGGGCAGTTGCCCCTGGCGCTGTACGTCACGGCGCTGGCCGACAGCCGCCTCGGACGCCTGCACTCCGGTCGTCGCGCGGCCACCGAGGCCGTCGAACTCTCCACCCACACAGACGATTTGCTCGCGCTCTGCGCGGCGCTCGGATGCCTGGCGGAACTCGAGGCGCAACTCGGTGACGAACAGGCCTGCCGGGCGCACGCCGCCGACTCGTTGCGGATCCGCGAGAGGACCCGTCTGGGCGAGATGCATCGCGACGCCCTGGACGGACTCGGGCTGCTGGAACTGAGCCTGAATCGGCCCGACCGTGCCGTCGACCATCTGGAGGAGGCCAACCGGCGACCGTCCGGGTACGCGGACGGTCTCCTCGTCGCGCGAGCGTCGTCCGCAGACCTGATCGAAGCGTACGTCCGAACAGGACGCGACGTGCCGGACGCGGTTCGCGAACAGTTGCGGCTGCTCACGGAACTCGCGCTGCCCGATGCCCTCGGAGCCCTGATCTGCCGCGGCCGGGCACTGATCGGCGACGACGCGGAGTACGACACCTGGTTCACCAAAGCCCTGCAACTGCACGCACGCTCGCCGTCCCCGTTCGACACCGCCCGGACCGCGCTGTGCTACGGCGAACGGTTGCGCCGCGCCGGGCGCCGGCGCGACGCCCGCAAGCATCTGGAGGTGGCGTTCGACGCGTTCCGGCACATCGGGGCCCGCACGTGGGCCGCACAGGCCGCGACGGAACTGGGCGCTGTCGGCCGGCCGGTCGACGCGCCCGCCGCTGCCGCGGGACACCGGCTCACCCCGCAGGAACTCCAGGTGGCCCGGCTCGCGGCCCGCGGCGGCACCAACCGTGAGATCGCCGAGCAGCTCTTCCTCAGCGTCAAGACCATCGAAATGCATCTGGGACGGCTGTACCGGAAACTCGGCGTCCGGTCCCGCACCCAGCTGGCGAACTACCTGCGCGACAACGTCCTCGCCTGAGCATCCGACTCCCAGGACGATGGTCGCATCGGAATAGGTTGGGAATTCAGTCGATTCGATGCCATCTGAGAGTGCAATGCGTCCAGGAATGCCACCGCGGCGGGCGCGGGGTCGAAGTCGCTCCAGGCGAGGTATTCGACTCGGGTCGGCCCGTCGCTGACGGGCACCTGGACCAGGTTCGGGTTCGAGGGGACGAAGGCGGGGGGCAGCAGCGCGACGGCGAGGCCCTGTTTCACGAGGTCGAGGATCAGATCGGTAGACATCGATTCGAAGGTCACCTCGCGCCGGAGTTCGGCAGCATCGAAGGCCCGGTCGCTCTGTGCGCGCCCCTGCGTCCCGGCGGGAAAATCCGCGAAGGTCTCGTCTGCCAGATCGCGTAGGCGCAGGCGGCGCCGCCCCGACAGTCGATGATCAGCGGCGAGAACGGCAACGAGACGTTCGCGGGCCAACTCGATGAACCGGACACGGTGAGGGGTGGTCGCGTCAGGCAGGCCCAGCACGGCGATGTCGACCTCGCCCGCGCGGATCGCGGTCACGAGTTCGTCGCTGCCGCCGTTTCGAAGCGCGATGCTCACCGCCGGGTGAGCGCGGTGGAATTCGCCCAGCGCAGCGGGAATGTCGATGGCGGTCACGGTGGGGATGACACCGATCGTCAACGGGCCACGGATCTGCCCTACGGTCGCGGCCGCGTCGGCGGCGGCACGCTCGGCGGCCTCCAGACTCGCCCGCGCCGCGGGCAGGAACGCCGCCCCGGCATCAGTGAGCTCGACCCGACGGCTGGTCCGGGCGAACAGCGGCACGCCCAGCTCTTGTTCGAGCGCCTTGATCTGGTGACTGAGCGCCGATTGGACGACGAAGCACTGCTCGGCCGCTCGGGTGAAGTTCTTCTTCTCTGCCACGGCGAGCACATACCGCAGTTGCTGCAACTCCATCCATCTATCGTGCATCGCGATCGTTGTGATGAAAAGCATGTGTTGGACTCATCAACCGAAAGGGCACGACAGTGGTGGGGTGACTACGACGACCACTTCTCCGCCCACGTCACCCGGCCCGGTGACGAATCGTGCGGCGCTCACCGCGGCGACCGCCGTGGCCCCGGTGGTGTGGGGCACGACCTACCTCGTCACCACCGAACTGCTGCCGCCTGACCACCCCCTGTTCGCCGCGCTCATGCGCGCTCTGCCCGCAGGCGCACTCGGCCTCCTGCTCTCCCGCACGCTTCCGCGCGGGGCATGGTGGTGGAAGGCCGCGGTGCTGGGCGCCTTGAACATCGGCCTGTTCTTCCCGCTGCTGTTCCTCGCCGCGGAACGACTGCCCGGCGGAGTGGCCGCCACTCTCGGGGCGACCCAGCCGATCCTCGTCGCCGTCCTCGCCGTGATCGTTCTGTCCGAACGCCTCTCGCTCTGGCGCCTGGGCTGGGGCGTCGTCGGCGTGGTCGGGGTGGGGCTGGTGGTGCTGGGCCCCGGAGCGATGTTCGACCCCGCCGGCATCATCGCCGGTCTGGCCGGTGCCGCTGCGATGGGAATCGGCGTCGTTCTCACCAAACGGTGGGGCCGGCCCGAGGAAGTCAGCGCGATCGGCTTCGCAGGTTGGCAGCTCACCGCCGGAGGCCTGGTGCTGCTGGCCCCGACGCTGTTGTTCGAGGGGATTCCCAGCCGAATCGGCGCCCCCGCCGTGGCGGGCTACCTCTGGCTCGGCATCGTCGGCGGGCTTCTTGCCTATTCCCTCTGGTTCAACGGCCTGCGCACCCTGCCGGTCACCGCGACGGCTCTGCTCGGACTGCTCTCCCCACTCGTGGCCGCCGTCCTCGGCGTCGTCGTGGCAGGCGAAACCCTCAGCGCACTCCAACTTGTCGGCTTCGCGTTCGCCCTCGCAGCGCTGGGCGCCGGACAGGTCATCCCTCGTCCCCGTACGAGGAAAGGACTCCCGTCGTGAACATCACCGTCATCGGCGCCACCGGCATGGTCGGCTCGCGCCTCGTCACCGAAGCCGCCGCCCGCGGGCACCGCGTCACCGCCGCCGCCCGGCACCCCGGTACACACCCGACCCCCGCCGTCACTCCCCTCGCTGTCGATGCCGGCGCACCCGGGCAACTCGAGGCCGCACTCGCCGACGCCCACGCCGCGATCCTCGCCGTCCGTGCCGCTCCCGGCCAGGAGCAGACGATCGCACCGCTGACCACCGCAGTTCTGGACGCGGCAGGCCGGGCCGGCGCCCGTCTACTCGTCATCGGCGGGGCCGGGCCCTTACGCTCACCGCACAAGGGCGACCTGTTGGTCATCGACGATCCGAACTATGTGCCGATCGAATGGCGAGCGATCGCCGACGCCAGCGCCACCCAACTCCGCACCTGCGTCCAGCACCCGAACCACCGCTGGACCTATCTCAGCCCGCCCGCGATCCTCGAACCCGGTACCCGCACCGGCACGTACCGCCGGGGAACCACCACCCTGCTCACCGAGCCGGACGGCACCTCCCGCATCACCGCCGAGGACCTCGCCGTGGCCGCCCTGGACGAAATCGAGCGCCCCGGCACCGACCGGCACTTCACCGTTGCGCAGAACTCCACTGTTCACGCCGCCACATCAACGTCAGGGGTCAGGAGGGGCTGACAGCCCCGATTACGGCGCGCGCACTCTTCAATCGTCATCGGCGGTGCCGGCGCGCCGCCGACGAGTCCGCCCAGTGCTCCCACGCCGACTGACGCGTCATCCCCACCAGCTCCCCCACCTGCGCCCACGAGGCACCCTCGGCGCGCAGGCGCCGTACCCCCTCGTCCACCACTTCGGTCAGGGCCTGCTGTTCGGCCGCCAACCGGTCGAGCTGCTCGAGCGCATCGAGCACCGCCGCCTTCGCCGACACCCGATAGATGTGGCGCACCCACTCCTCCTCGAGCTTTTCCCGCGTCAGGCGCCCCGGACGCAACGCCTCGCCCGAACCGACCCGCACCGCCGTGCTGCCCAGCCAGTCACAATGCAGACACTCCGCCCGCCACGCGCACGCCCCCACCGCAACGCCGCCGGCGATCGGCACCGGCCGCCCCGCCTCGTCCTCGATCCGGATCGTGCCGACATACGGCCCCTCCCCGGGTACCAGCAACTCCCACTCCGGCAACCGCCTCGCCATGTCGTCAGGCTCCACCCATCACGCAGGCGCCGTCAACCACACCCCGTGCCAGGTGCTGCGCGACGGGCACGGCAGGCAGGCGCTTTCGAACGTCGATCGACCACTCGCGGAGTGCACGGGCAGCTGCGGACGAAGGCGGATCGGATTTCGGGTTCGCTTCCGTCCGGTACGCGGCACGGGCACACTCACTGCATGGACTGCTCGGGGGACCCCCGTTCCGGGACCGTCCGATGACCGGATTGCCTCCGGCATCGGAGGCCCGGTATCCCGGATTCGACGATATCGAGATCGGCGATCTCGTCCGTCGCACCGGGGTCAAGTGGGCACGTGCCGTCCGCGCGGGCGCCCTACCGGCCTGGGTGGCCGACATGGACTTCCCGATCGCCCCCGAGATCCGGGACGCGCTGTGCGAGTCGGCCCGGTCGGGAGAACTCGGCTACCCCGATTGGCTCGGCGGTACCCCGCTGCGTGCGGAATTCGCCCGGCGGATGCAGTCCCGATACGGATGGACGGTCGACCCCGCCGACGTCCGGGAGCAGACCGATCTCATCCAGGCCCTGCAACTGATCCTGCACCTGCACACCGAGCGCGGCGACGCCGTCGTGATCCAGACTCCGAACTACCCGCCGTTCCTGGCCACCATCGCGGCCATGGGCCGCAGGACGGTCGAATTCCCGTTCGCCGACACACAGGACGGGTGGCGGCTCGACTTCGAGACGCTCAGGGCGTCGCTCGCCGCCGAGCGCCCGAAAGTGCTCGTCCTGGTCGATCCGCACAACCCGACCGGACGCGTCCACACCCGTTCCGAACTCACCCGCATCGCCGAACTGGCCGTCGAGTTCGACCTTCTCGTCGTCAGCGACGAGATTCATGCGGAGCTGATCTACGCGCCGCACCGGCACATCCCGTTCGCGTCGATCAGTCCGGAGGCGGCAGCTCGGACGATCACCGTCACGTCGGCCGGAAAGGCCTTCAACATCGCCGGACTGCGCTGCGCCGTCGCGCACTACGGGTCGAAGCAGTTGCTCGCCGTGCGGGACGGCGAACCGCCCGACCTGTACGGAACCGTATCGACCCCGGCGGTGCTCGGCACACTGGCCGCATGGCAACGCTGCCAGAGCTGGCAGGACACGCTGCTCCGAGTGCTCGACCGCAACCGGCGACGTGTCGACACGGTCCTGCGCGAGCACCTGCCGGAAGCCCGCCACCATCTGCCGGAAGCCACCTACCTCAGCTGGGTCGATGTCTCGGCCGCGCCCGTCGACGATCCGATCCGCCGGATCCGGGACCTCGGCCGGGTGCTGGTCGACGGCGGCAGACCCTTCGGAAGCGCGGCAGCGGGATTCGTGCGGATCAACTTCGCCACGTCGGCGGCTGTCCTCGAGCACATCCTCGACGGCATCTCGGCGGCGATGCGCGGGCGACGAGCCGTCTCACCGCTGACGGAGTTCCTCGGAACCTGATCCGCCCCGGTCCTCCGGCACCTCCCGATCGAGTTCGTCGAGCCAGATGCGCGCGGACGCGTCGGAGGGCGCACGCCAGTCCCCGCGCGGTGAGAGGGACCCCCCCGGCGGCGACCTTCGGCCCGTTCGGCATCGCGGACCGCTTGAACTGGCTGAAGGCGAAGAACCGCTGGACGAACACACCCAGCCACCGCCGGATCTCGGGCAGGTCGTACTCGCGGCGGGCATGCCCGGGATGGCCGGACGGCCACTCCCCGGCGCCGGCCTCGTGCCAGGCCTGCCATGCGAGGTAGGCGATCTTCGACGGCCGGAACCCGAAGCGCAGCACCTGGAACAGGAAGAAGTCGTGCAGGTCGTAGGGACCGATCGTGGCCTGGGTGCTCTGCGGCGTCTCCCCCTCCTCGACGGGGACGAGCTCGGGACTGATCTCGGTGCCCAGCACGGCCTCGAGGGTGGCGCCGACCTCGTCGTCGAATTGCCCGGACGAGACGACCCAGCGGATCAGATGCTGGATGAGCGTCTTCGGCACCCCGGCGTTGACGTTGTAGTGCGACATCTGGTCCCCGACGCCGTACGTGGACCAGCCCAGCGCGATCTCCGACAGGTCGCCCGTCCCGAGCACCAAGCCGCCGCGCTGGTTCGCGGCCCGGAACAGATAGTCGGTGCGCAGCCCGGCCTGGATGTTCTCGAACGTGATGTCGTAGACCCGCTCGCCGCGCGCAAACGGGTGACCCAGGTCCTCCAGCATCACGCGCGCGGCACGGGTGATGTCGATTTCCTCGAGCGTCACCCCGAGCGAGTGGCACAGCCGGCGGGCGTTCTCCCGGGTCCGGTCGCTCGTCGCGAACCCCGGGAGGGTGAAGGCGAGCACGTCCTCGCGCGGACGGCCGAGGCGGTCCATCGCCTTGACGGCGACGATGAGCGCGTGCGTGGAGTCCAGTCCGCCCGACACGCCGATCACGACCTTCGGACCGCCCCGCGTCGGACCACTCAGCGCACGCAGGCGCTGCTCGAGCCCGGCGACCTGGATGTTGTACGCCTCGTAGCAGTCGTGCTCGAGGCGGGCCGGATCGGACGGCACGAAGGGGTATCGCTCCACCCGGCGCCGCAACCCGATGTCGGTGAGCGGAGGCGCGAGGGTGAACGCGATACGGCGGAACGCGTCGAGGCGGGCCGCGTGATGACGCCGATTGTCGTCGAAGGTGCCCATGCGGGTGCGCTCGTTGCGCAGCAGTTCGAGGTCGACGTCGGCCACCGCGTGCTGTTCGCCGCGCGGGAACCGCTCGGTCTCGGCGAGCAGCATCCCGTTCTCGTACACCATCGCCTGCCCGTCCCAGGACAGGTCGGTGGTGGACTCCCCCGATCCCGCCGCGCAGTACACGTAGGCGGCCAGGCACCGCGACGACGCCGAGCGAGCCAGCAGGTGACGGTCCTCGGCGCGGCCGACGGTGATCGGGCTGCCCGACAGGTTCGCCAGCACCGTCGCGCCGGCCAGGGCGGCCTCCGCGCTGGGCGGGATGGGGACCCACATGTCCTCGCAGATCTCCACGTGGAGCACCAGACCGGGAACGTCGGTGGCCTCGAACAGCAGATCGGGACCGAACGGTGCGTCGTGACCGGCGACCCGGACCGTGCCGCTCGCATCGTCCCCCGGCGCGATCTGCCGGCGCTCGTAGAACTCCCGATACGTCGGCAGATACGACTTGGGGGCGACCCCCAGGACCCGGCCGCGGTGCACGACCGCGACGGCGTTGTAGATCCGGTGCCGATGCCGCAGCGGCAGGCCCACCAGCAGGACGGGCAGCAGGCCGGCCGAGCCGGCGACGATCTCCGCCAGCGCCCGCTCGGCCGCCTCCAGCACGGTGTCCTGCATCGACAGGTCCTCGACCGAGTACCCGGTCAACGTCATCTCGGGAAACACCGCCAGCCCGACCCCGTCGTCATGGCAGACCCGGGCGGCCCGCAGCACCGCCGCCGCGTTGGCCGCCGGATCGACGATCGTCGTCGGCGTCGCGCAGGCCGCGACCCGCAGGAAGCCGTGGCGGTAGCTGGACCGGAACTCGGGTCTCGCCGCGGGGACGGGGACGTCCCGAGCGCCGGCTTCGTCGGTCATCGCGCTGCCTCCTTCTCCGTCGTCCGCGCCCTCGCGGCGCCCGGATCGCGTGATCGAATCCTAGGGATCCGGCCGCTCGACGCCACTCGGCGACGTGGAGCGGGCCGGATCCGGACTTTCGCGGCATTATCTCGGCGTTTCGGGGAACACTCCGGTACAGACGACGGAAACTGGGCCCGTCCGCGCGGCACAGGGGGTGGTGATGGCCTACCGGCACAGGGAATTCGTCGCTGCGCTGTCGAAGTTCGCGCAGCGCCTCCTCACCCCGTACGAGGTCGACGCCGCCCTCGACGCAGTCGTCCGCAAGGTGACCACCGTGCTCGAGCTGTCGGGAGCGGGAGTGACTCTGCACATCGACGGCCGGCTCCGGTTCGTCACCGCCGCCGGCGAACAGATCGAAGCGATGGAGCGGTGCCAGGAGCGATTCGCCGCCGGACCGTGCGCGCACGCCTTCGCCCATGGCGAGACCATCGCCGTCTCCGATGTGCGCCGCCGCGACGATCTGTGGCCGGAGTTCGCCGCCGAGGCGCGACGGCGGGAGATCGCCGCCGTCGCCGGTGTCCCGATGCAGCTCGGCGAGGTCAAGGTCGGCGCCCTGGACCTCTACTGCCGCGAGCCCCGGGAATGGGCCGACGACGAGCTCGCCGCCGCGCAGGTGTTCGCCGACATGGCCACCGGCTACATCGTCAACTCGGACAAGCTGCGCCAGCAGGAGCAGCTCTCCGCGCAACTGCAGACCGCGCTCGACACCCGCATCGTCGTCGAGCAGGCCAAGGGCATCACCGCCCAGGCCCGCGGCGTCACGCCGGCCGCGGCGTTCGAGCTGATCCGCGCCTACGCGCGCCGCCATCAGGCGCCGGTGCGCGCCGTCGCGCAGGCGATCGTCGACGTCGGGTTGCGCATCTGACGTCGAGGTGCGCATCTGAGGACGTCAGACCTCCGCCGCGATCTCCCGCACGAGGGCGACCAGCTTCCGGTGATGCGACCCGGCCCAGTAGATGCGGCCGCAGTCCGTGCACCGGGAGAACTCGTCGTAGAAGCGGCGGGTGAGCGGCTCGAGCCGATCGAGGACCTCGTCCTTGGGCACCGGGTCGAGCCGGCCGTTGCAGCGCAGGCACCGGGTGAGCGGGGCGAACCGCGCCGCGAGATCGAGCCGGCGGACGACCTCGACGATCTGCTCGAGCGGGCGGTCGGCGTGCACGAACAGCCCGTGGGTGATCTCCCGGCGCTCGAGCAGTCCCCGGTCGCGGGTCAGCAGGATCCGCTGATCCGCACGCCCGATCCTCGCCAGCTCCGCGTCGTCCATATCGGAGGTCCAGATCACGTCGAACCCCAGCAACCGGAGCAGACGCGCCAGCCGGCCCAGGTTGACGTCGACCACGAACCGGGGGTCACGCAGGGGAACCGGGCGCAGCCGGGTGATCGGCTCGATGTCGAGCGCCTCGAACAAGGGATAGACCGCTATGCGGGCGCCCGAGCGCGGCCGGTACGCGAAATCCACCGGCTCGCCGTCGACCACGATCAGATCGACCTCGGTGTGCGGTATGCCCATCGCCTCGACGACGTCCTTGACCGTCTGATGGGCACGGAACGGCCGCCGCACCGCGATGCCCCGCGACTCGGGCGCCACGAAGTCGTTCAGCTCGGCGTACGCCCGGACCTCGACGTGGCCGGTCATCGGACCATCTTCGCGCGCAGCATGACCCGGCACAACCGTCGCGGCGGGCGTGACGCCGGTCGCAGTCGGTCACGTTCGGGAATCGCGGGTACGCCAGCCCGGTTGCGCCCGACATGGATTTGTTTACACCCGTCACCCTCGGAGACCTCGAACTCGCCAATCGCGTTGTCATGGCCCCACTGACCCGGCTGCGGTCCGGCGCCTCCGGCGTCCCCGGAGACCTGGTGGTCGAGCACTACCGGCAGCGGGCGAGTGCCGGGCTGATCATCGCCGAGGGCACCTATGTGAACCACGAATCGCAGGCCTTCGTCGGCCAGCCGGGGATCGTCACCGGCGAGCAGGAGGCCGGCTGGCGGCGGGTGGCCGAGGCGGTGCACGACCGCGGCGGCCGCATCGTGCTGCAGGTGATGCACGGCGGCCGGGTCACGCACCCCGACGTGAACGGCGGCCGGCGGGTCGTCGCCCCGAGCGCGATCGCGATCGACGGTGTGGGGCACACGGAGAAGGGCAAGCAGCCGTACCCGGTGCCGCACGCGCTGACCACGGAGGAGGCGCGGGCGATCATCGGGGACTTCGTCGCCGCGGCCCGCCGGGCGATCGAGGCCGGGCTGGACGGCGTGGAGATCCACAGCGCCAACGGCTACCTGCTGCACGAATTCCTCTCCCCGGCCGCCAATCAGCGCGCCGACGAGTACGGCGGTTCGCCGCAGAACCGGGCCCGTTTCGTCGTGGAGGTGGTCACGGCGGTGGCATCGGCCATCGGCGCCGGCCGGGTCGGGCTGCGGATCTCGCCGGAGCACAACATCCAGGACGCCTACGAAACCGACCGGGACGACGTCCTGGCCACCTACGGCACCCTGCTCGAGCAGGTACGCCCGCTGAATCTGGCCTACCTGTCCGTGCTGCACGCGGACCCGGCCGGTGAGTTGGTGCAGGAGCTGCGCCGGCGTTTCGGCGGCAGGCTGATCGCCAACAGCGGCTTCGCGTCGCCGACCACCCGTGCGGAGGCGGTGCAGCTGATCGAGGCCGCCCATGCCGACGCCGTGGCGGTGGGCCGGGCGCTCATCGCCAATCCCGATCTGGTCGAGCGCTGGCACGGCGAGCACCCGGAGAACGAGCTGCGGCCGGCGTTGTTCTACTCGCCGGGCGCCGAGGGCTACACCGACTACCCGTTCCTGCAGGCGGGCTGAGCCTCACGGCTGCGCCGGCTCCGCTCGGCAGCGGAGAGAACAACTCTCGCCGTCTTCATGGTGCGGGACGGGCGCGACCAATCATACCGATAGATGCAGACTATCAATCGAATCAGGCCGGTCGATTGGCATTATCTATCGAAAGTCGTTAGTGTTCACAACGTCAGAAACCCATATCGACCGAACAGAGGTTCAACGTGGCCCTGATCAACAAGCAGATCAAGCCCTTCTCCGCGACCGCCTACCAGGAGGGCGGCTTCGTCTCCGTGTCCGACGAGGACATCAAGGGCAAGTGGGCGATCTTCTTCTTCTACCCGGCCGACTTCACCTTCGTCTGCCCGACGGAGCTCGGCGACCTGGCCGACCACTACGAGGAGCTGCAGAAGCTCGGCGTCGAGGTCTTCTCGGTCTCCACCGACACCCACTTCACGCACAAGGCGTGGCACGACTCGTCCGAGACCATCGGCAAGATCAAGTACGCCATGATCGGCGACCCGACCCTGCAGATCAGCACCAACTTCGAGGTGCTGCGTGAGAACGAGGGCCTGGCCGACCGCGGCACCTTCCTCGTCGACCCGGACGGCATCATCCAGTTCACCGAGGTCACCGCGGAGGGCATCGGCCGCAACGCCGCCGAACTCGTCCGCAAGGTCAAGGCCGCCCAGTACGTCCGGTCGCACCCGGGCGAGGTCTGCCCGGCCAAGTGGGAAGAGGGCGACGACACCCTCGCCCCGTCGCTGGACCTCGTGGGCAAGATCTGACGCACCCGGATTCGACACCCCGGTAGTGCGGCGCGGGGTCCGGTCCGCCGGACCCCGCGCCACCCCCGGAGCGCCGAACCACCCGGCGCAGTTCCCTTCGCCCCGATCACCGTTCCGCCCCGTCGATGGAGTAGATCCCTATGCTCGAAGCCTCGCTTGCCGGCCAACTGAAGTCCCTCCTCGAGCGGCTGACCCTGCCGATCGAGCTCGTGTCCTCCCTCGACGACGGACCCAAGTCCGCCGAACTCGCCGAACTGCTCACCGAGATCGCGGCGATGTCGGACAAGGTCACCTACGAGCGTCGCGACGACGACGCGCGTCGCCCGTCCTTCGCGGTGCGCCGCGTCGGCACCGACATCGAGGTCCGCTTCGCCGGCATCCCGCTGGGCCACGAGTTCACCTCGCTCGCGCTTGCACTGCTCCAGGTCGGCGGTTACCCGTCGAAGGAGCCCGAGGAGCTGCAGCAGCAGGTGCGAGACCTGGACGGCGAGCTGCACTTCGAGACCTACTTCTCGTTGTCCTGCCAGAACTGTCCCGACGTCGTGCAGGCCCTGAACCTGATGTGCGTGCTCAACCCGCGCATCAAGCACGTCGCGATCGACGGCGCCCTGTTCCAGGACGAGGTCGACGGACGTCAGGTGATGGCCGTGCCGACGGTGTACCTCAATGGCGAGCTGTTCGACTCGGGCCGCATGAGCCTCGAGCAGATCATCGGCAAGCTCGACACCGGCGCCGCGGACCGGGCGGCGGCCGCGATCGACGAGAAGGACCCGTTCGACGTGCTCGTCGTCGGCGGCGGCCCGGCCGGTGCCGCGGCCGCGATCTACGCCGCCCGCAAGGGTATTCGCACCGGTGTCGTCGCCGAGCGCTTCGGCGGCCAGGTGCTCGACACGATGGCGATCGAGAATTTCGTCTCCGTGCCCTACACCGAAGGCCCCAAGCTCGGCGCCGCACTCGACAACCACGTCCGCCAGTACGACGTCGACATCATGAACGTGCAGCGCGCGGCGAAGCTCGTGCCTGCGACCGAGGGCGGCCTCGTCGAGGTCGAGCTCGAGAGCGGCGCCTCCCTGCTCGCCCGCAGCGTGATCCTGTCCACGGGTGCACGGTGGCGTTCGATGAACGTGCCCGGCGAGACCGAGTACCGGAACAAGGGCGTGACCTACTGCCCGCACTGCGACGGACCGCTGTTCAAGGGCAAGCGCGTCGCCGTGATCGGCGGCGGCAACTCCGGCGTCGAGGCCGCGATCGATCTCGCCGGCGTCGTCGCGCACGTCACGCTCCTCGAGTTCGACTCGGCGCTGCGCGCCGACGAGGTGCTGCAGCGCAAGCTGCGCAGCCTGCCGAACGTCGACATCGTCGTCAGCGCGCTGACCACCGAGGTCCTCGGCGACGGCCACAAGGTCACCGGCCTGACCTATCAGGACCGCACCACCGAGACCGCGCACACGCTCGAACTGGAGGGCATCTTCGTCCAGATCGGCCTGCTGCCCAACACCGAGTGGCTCACCGGGACGATCGAGCTGTCGCCGCGCGGCGAGATCGTCGTCGACGACCGCGGCCAGACCTCGGTGCCCGGCGTGTTCGCCGCCGGCGACTGCACCACGGTGCCGTACAAGCAGATCATCATCGCCGCCGGCGCCGGAGCGACGGCAGCGCTCGGCGCGTTCGACCATCTCATCCGCACCAGCGCCCCGGCCGAGGACTCGGTCGCCGCGGTCGTCCGATAGTTCGTCCCTCGTGAACCTGCGTGATCTCGAGTACCTGGCCGCGGTGGCGCATCACCGCCACTTCGGCCGGGCGGCGGAGGCCTGTTACGTCAGTCAGCCGACGCTGTCGACCCAGATCCGCAAGCTCGAACAGGAACTCGGCGTCGAACTCGTCGAGCGGAGCCCGCGTCAGATCACCCTGACCGACGCGGGCCGGCAGATCGTGGAGCGGGCCCGGATCATTCTGAGCGAGACGGCGAACATTCGCGAGATCGCCCGGCAGTCCTCCGACCCGGAGTCGGGCACGCTCCGCATCGGCCTGTTCCCGACCCTCGCGCCGTACCTGCTCCCCCATGTCGTGCCGAAGGTGCGGGCGAGGTTCCCCGACCTCGAACTGCTGTTGATCGAGGAGAAGACCGAGGACCTCCTCGAGCGGCTCCGCGGCGGCGACCTCGACGTCGCCGTGCTGGCGCTCCCGGTCAACGACGAACACCTGCACCAGGAGTACCTGTTCTCCGAGGACTTCGTGCTCGCCGTCCCGGCCACGCATCCGCTGGCCGCCACGGCCGAACCTGCCCCTATGTCGGTGATCGCGGACGAGAGCCTTCTGTTGCTCGAGGACGGTCACTGCCTGCGGGACCAAGCCCTCGAGGTGTGCCGGTTGACCGGAGCCGCCGAACGCAACGGCTTCCGGGCGACGAGCCTGGAGACCCTGCGTCAGATGGTGATCGCCGGGGTCGGGGTGACACTGTTGCCCCGCCTGGCCGTCACCACCCCGGTCACCCAGCCGCCGGACATCCGGCTGCTGCGCTTCGAAGATCCCGTCCCGCATCGCCGCATCGGCATGTTCTGGCGCAAGAGCAGCGGCTTCCGCGACTTCCTGCCTCAGCTCGCCGAGATGTTCCGCCAGCTCCCCGCCGGCCTGGTCGACACGACACCGCCCTCCTGAGCCGGCAACCCGAGGCGACGGCCGGGTCGCCGCCCGCACGCCGGCATCGACGGAGGTGGTCATAATCGCAGGACACCGGCTGAGGAAGGACCGCATGAACGTCGACATCCCCCGCGATCTGCGGACCCGGCGCCGCCTGGACACCCACCAGGAGATCCACCGGGCTGCCCTCGAGTTGTTCGAGGAACAGGGCGTCCGCGAGACCACCGTCCAGCAGATCTCCGACCGGGTCGGCATCTCGGCCCGCACCTTCTTCCGGTACTTCACCTCCAAGGAGCAGGCCGCCCTGCCCGGACAGCGCCGCCTGCTCCTGGTGATCGACGCCCTGGAGGTCTCCGGCCCGGATCCCGCCGCCGTCCTGAGAAGCGTCGAGGCCGCCGCGGAGGCGGTGATGAGCCGGGAGACCGACCCCGACCTGGAGGAACACCGGCGCGTCGCGCGCCTGCTGGCGAAAGAGCCCGACCTGCAGGCGCTCGCCGCATCGCAGGAGCAGGTCCTCACGTCCCGCCTCCGGGCCCGCCTGACCGAACAGCTCCCGCACTACGACCCGGCGACGATCCTGCTGGTCGCCGAGACGGCCGTGGCCGTGTGGCGCACGAGCTGGGAGCGTTGGGGCGAACTCGCCCTCGCGGGCGAGGCCGCGGAACCGGTGGAGGTCTACCGCCGCTGCCGCGAGGAGTTGCGGCGCATCGTCGGCTGAGACCGCACTCGCACTGCCCGAGCCGCGATCGGCCGTCCGTCCGCGGTGTGGTCGGCATCCACACCCATCCGGCCCGCCCCGACCGTTCCGGGCCGCGGCCGCGTACTGCAGGATGGGCGGGTGCCCGAACCCACCCGCCTCGTCGCCGACGTCGACACCGGCATCGACGATGCACTCGCCCTGCTCTACCTGCTGGCGAGTCCGGACGCGGAGATCGTCGCGGTGCTCTCCACCGCGGGGAACGTGCCCGTGCAGCAGGTCACCACGAACAACCTGGCGTGGCTGCAGGTGTGCGGCCGGCCGGACATCGAGGTCGCCGTCGGCTCCGAGGCCCCGCTCGTCGCGCCGCTGATGACCACCGAGGACACGCACGGCCCGCGCGGCGTCGGTTACGCCGACCTGCCCGCCCCCGGACGCGGCCCGTCGGGCCGCAGCGCCGCCGAGGCATGGGTGGAGCTGACCCGCGCCCACCCCGGCGAACTCGTCGGGCTCGTCACCGGTCCGCTCACCAATCTCGCACTGGCGGTCCGGCTCGACCCGGAACTCCCCCACCGGTTGCGTCGTCTGGTCGTGATGGGCGGGGCGTTCAACTACCCGGGCAACACCACACCCACCTCCGAGTGGAACGTCGCGGTGGACCCCGAGGCCGCGAAGGCGGTGTTCGACGCGTTCTCCGCGGTCGAGCCCGGCCGTCGGCCGATCGTGTGCTCGCTCGACACCACCGAGTCCATCGCGATGCGACCGGAACACCTGCGACGGCTCGCCGAGACCGCGGGGAGCGTGCCGGCCGAAATCCTCTCGCCGGACGATCCGCGCGGACTGCGCTCGGAGGCGTCCCACCCGGTCGTGCGGTACCTGTCCGACGCCCTGCGCTTCTACATGGAATTCCACCGCGATCAGGATCAGGGTTTCCTGGCACACGTCCACGATCCGTTCGCGGCGGCGGTCGCCCTGGGAGCGGTGCCCGTCACCACCCGTCCGGCGACGGTCGACGTCGAACTCGACGGCCGGCTCACCCGCGGCACCACCGTCGCCGACTGGTCCGGCATGTGGGGCCGGCAACCGAACGCCGAGATCGTCGTCGCCACCGACCCGCCGCTGTTCTTCGACCACCTCGTCGAGCGGGTCGGGGCGCACCTCGCCGCGCTGTCCCGGACGCACGTCTGACCGAACGCCTGTGGCCGAATGTCACACCGGCTCGATCTAATCGAACCGGTGTGACATTCGGCCACAAGGGGTTTCGCGGAGGCGGGTCAGGCGCGTGCCAGCACCTTCTCTTCCGGCTCGGCGGCGACGGCCGGCTTCGGCTCGGCGACCGGACCGTGGCCGTCGTCGACCATGGTCTCCTCGTCGAACGGGATGCGGCCGGCGAGGACGTCGCGGACGCGGCCGCGGTCGACGGTGCCGGTCCACGTTCCCACCAGCAGGGTGGCGACGGCGTTGCCGGAGAAGTTGGTGACCGCGCGCGCCTCGGACATGAACCGGTCGATGCCGACGATGAGGCCGACGCCGTCGAGCAGCTCCGGACGGTGGCTCTGCAGGCCGCCGGCGAGCGTGGCCAGGCCCGCGCCGCTCACTCCGGCCGCGCCCTTCGACGCGACGATCATGAACACCAGCAGGGAGAGCTGCTCGGCCAGGGACAGCGGCGAACCGAGCGCATCGGCGATGAAGAGCGAGGCCATCGTCAGGTAGATGGCGGTGCCGTCCAGGTTGAACGAGTAGCCGGTGGGGACCACGACGCCGACGGTGGTGCGCTCGACACCGACGTGCTCCATCTTCGCGATGAGCCGGGGCAGCGCGGACTCGGACGAGGACGTCGCGAAGATCAGCAGGTATTCGCGGGCCAGGTACTTGACCAGCTTGAAGATCGACACCCCGGACACCATGCGCAGCAGGGAGCCCAGCACACCGAACACGAACAGCACGCAGGTGAGGTAGAACCCGATCATGAGGGTGCCGAGCTGGACGACCGCGCCGAGACCGGTCTGCCCGACCACGTTGGCGATGGCGCCGAAGGCACCGATCGGAGCGAGCCACAGGATCATCGACAGGATCTTGAACACGAGCTTCTGCACGTAGCCGATGCCTCGCAGGACCGGCTCGCCGGTCTTCCCGAGGGCCTGCAGCGCGAAGCCGACCAGCAGTGCGACGAACAGGGTCTGCAGCACGCTGCCCTCGGTCAGCGCCGACAGCAGCGACGTGGGGATGATCGACGCGATGAAGTCCATGGTCCCGCCCGCGGCGTGGGCCTTGTCCGCCAGCGCGGCACCGGTGCCGGCGGTCTCCGGAGAGAGGTTCAGGCCGCTGCCCGGATCGAGCAGGTTACCCACCCCCAGGCCGATAGCGAGCGCGACGGTGGACATGCCGAGGAAGTACACCATCGCCAGGCCGCCGACCTTGCCGACGCTGGCGGCGGCCCGCACCGAGCCGATGCCGAGGACGATCGTGCAGAAGATGACCGGGCTGATCATCATCTTGATGAGATCGACGAACATCGTACCGAGGACGCCGAACGACTTGGCGACGTCCGGGGCGAGCCAGCCGACGAGGACGCCGGCCACCACCGCCACGATGACACCGACGTAGAGCCAGTGCGTCCGGTCTTTGCGCTTGGCCGGCGACTTGGCACCGGGTGGCCGGGAGTCTGTGGACGTGCTCATGGCGGATCCTCTCGGATGGGACGTTTCGGGGGACTTCGTGATCGCGGTCACGTTCCTGATAGAAATGGTGGTAGCGCAGCCTCACCCGGTGAAGATTGCGTTCATTTCGTTCAGGTGATGTCGCGCTCACGAGGCGGACCCACCGGCATCCGGAAGGAGTACGTCCGTGCCGCCGACCGCGCACCGGCCGTCGATGAGCGTGGCACGTCAGCTGCTGGTGCTGCAGCTGGCTGTGCTCGCCCTGGTCATCGCCGCAGGTACCGTCCTCGTCGGGATCGACGAGCGCCGCGACAGCGACGACGCCACCCGCCGCACCGTCCTCGCCATCGCCGAATCCCTGGCCGGGTCCGACTCGACGGCCGCGGCGCTGCGCACGCCGGACCCGACCGCGGTGCTGCAACCGCGCACCGAACGGATCCGGGAGGCGACGGGCACCGACTTCATCGTGGTGATGGCGCCGGACCGGACCCGGTACACCCACACCGACCCCGCGATGATCGGTCTGCCGTTCAGCGGCAACATCGAACCGGCCCTCGCCGGCACCGCGTTCACCGAGACCTACGCCGGCTCGCTCGGCCCGTCCATCCGGGCGGTGGCGCCGATCCTCGACGACGAACGCGTCGTCGGCCTGGTCGCCGTCGGCGTCACCCGCGCGAAGGTCGCCGACCAGTTCGCCCGTGGGCTGCCCGCCCTCCTGGGCCTGTCGGCCGCGGCCCTGGCCGTCGCGGCCGCCGGCGCCGTGCTCGTCAGCCGGCGCCTGCGCCGCCAGACCCTCGGACTCGCACCGGACGAGCTGCGCCGGCTCTACGAGCACCACGACGCGGTCCTCCACGCGATCGGCGAGGGCCTGATCGTGCTCGGCACCGACGAGCCCGCACGTGTGGAGGTCGTCAACGACGAGGCGCGGCGCCTGCTCGGCCTCGGCGACGGCCCGGTCACGACGAAGGACCTGCCCGAGGCGCTGCGGGTGGCCGGCTCGGACCTGGACGCCCGCGGCGACGTACTTCTCACCGAGGACCGCGTCCTGGTCGTCGACCGCAGCCCGGTGCAGTGGGAGGGCCGACGGATCGCCACGGTGATGACGTTGCGGGATCGCACCGAATTGCGGAGGGTGCTGGGCGAACTGGACTCGGTGCGCGGATTCGCCGACGCGCTGCGCGCGCAGGCGCACGAGTCGGCGAACCGGCTGCACACCATCGTCACGATGGTCGAACTGGGACGCCCCGAGGAGGCGGTCGCGTTCGCGACGGAGGAGCTACGCCTGTCGCAGCAGCTCATCGACCGGCTCACCGCGTCGGTGCAGGAACCCGCGCTGGTCGCCCTGCTGCTGGGGAAGATCAACGACGCCGCCGAGCGCGGCGTGGAGCTGACAGTCACCGACGACACCGCACTGGGCGCGACGCCGCTCGGCACCCGGGACCTGGTGACGCTCGTCGGCAACCTGGTGGACAACGCCATCGACGCCGCGCGGGCCGTCGACGAGCCCTGGGTGGAAGTGACGATACGGCAGGATGATTCGAACATGATCGTCGAGGTGGCGGACAGCGGGCCGGGGATGTCGCCGGAAACCCTCGCCCGTGCCATGGCGCGGGGCTACTCCACGAAGGCGGACCACCACGGCCTGGGCCTGGCCCTCGTCGCGCAGGTGGTGGCGCGGCACCGCGGCACTCTGCGGACCGAACCGTCGCTGGGTTCGATGGTCGTCGCGGAGATCCCCCTGCAGGCCGAGCACGGAGGCGGCGCACGATGATTCGCGTCCTCGTCGTGGAGGACGAGCCCCGCATCGCCGATGCCCACCGCGCCTACGTCGATCGGCTGCCGCAGTTCAGGGTCGTCGCCGTCGCCAACACCGGGCAGGCCGCGCTGCGCGCCGTCGCCGACGCCGCGCGGACCGCCGAGCCGGTGGATCTGGTGTTGCTGGACATCGGCCTGCCCGACATGAGCGGCCTCGACGTGGCTGCAGCGATGAGCGGGATCCGCCCGAGCCCGGACATCATCGCCGTCACCTCCGCCCGCGACCTCGAGGTCGTCCGCACCGCCGTCGCCCGGGGCATCGTGCTGTATCTGCTCAAGCCGTTCACATTCGCGGCCCTGAGCGACAAGCTCGACCACTACCTGGCCTACCGCGACGCGCTCGGCGCGTCGGGCACGGCCACCGGCCAGCACGACATCGACCGGGCGATGGCTGCGCTGCGGACCTCCGATCCGCGCGCCTCGTCCCCGAAAGGCGTTGCGCCGCAAACCCTCGATGCGGTGGCCCGGTGCCTGCGGGACGCGTCGCGCCCGCTGACGGCCGCCGAGGTGGGCAGCGCGGTGGGCGTGTCCCGGGTGACGGCGTGGCGGTATCTGGAGCGCCTGGCCGACGACGGCGTCGCCTCCCGGCACACCGAGTACGGCCGTGCCGGCCGTCCGCAGATCCGCTACGCCCCGCGCTGAGCGGCGGCCGTTGTGGCCGAATGTCACACCGTGTCGTTTACATCGAACGCATGTGACATTCGGCCCCGGCGGTTCTCAGCCGCGGTATGCCCCGGAGGTCTCGAGCACCCACGCGAACTCGAAGGCCACCTCGCGCCACTTCTCGTACCGGCCGGACACGCCGCCGTGGCCGGCGCTCATCTCCGTCTTGAGCAGCAACGGGGCGTCACCGGTCTTGGTGGCGCGCAGCTTGGCCACCCACTTGGCCGGCTCGACGTAGAGCACCCGGGTGTCGTTGAGGCTGGTGATCGCGAGGATCGCCGGGTATTCCTTCGCCTCGACGTTCTCGTACGGGCTGTACGAGCGCATGTACTCGTACACCTCGGGGTTGTCGAGGGGGTTTCCCCACTCGTCCCATTCGATCACCGTCAGCGGCAGCGACGGATCGAGGATCGACGTGAGCGGGTCGACGAACGGCACGTTCGCAAGGATCCCGGCGAACAGCTCCGGCGCCAGGTTCGCCACCGCGCCCATCAACAGGCCACCCGCGCTGCCGCCGTCGGCGACGAGCCGGTCCGGGCCGGTGACACCGGCGTCGATCAGGTGCCGTGCGCAGGCGACGAAGTCGGTGAAGGTGTTCTTCTTCGCCAGCGTCTTGCCGTTCTCGTACCAGTGCCGGCCCATCTCGCCGCCGCCCCGCACGTGCGCCACCGCGAAGACCATGCCCCGGTCGAGGAGCGACAGGCGCGCCACCGAGAAACCGGGGTCGATGCTGGCCTCGTACGACCCGTAACCGTAGAGCAGCGCCGGCGAGTTCTCGGGCGTGCCCTTGCGGGTCACGATCGACAGCGGGATACGGGTGCCGTCCTCGGCCACCGCCCAGTCCCGGCGCTGTTCGTAGTTCGACGGGTCGAAGTCACCGAGCACCGGCTGGGCCTTGCGCAGCAACAGCTCTCCCGAATCCACGACGTAGTCGTAGACCCGGCTGGGGGTGATGAACGACGTGAAGCCGAGCCGCAGCATCGGCTGGTGCCATTCCGGATTCGCACCCGGGCCGACGGCGAAGAGCTCCTCGTCGAACTCGAGTTCGGTCAGCTCGCCGTAGCCGTCGGCGGTCAGCGGCCACACCGCGAGCCGGGTCAGCGCCTCCCGCCGGTACCCGAGAACGAGGTGCCCGGCGAACGCGTCGACGTCCTCGAGACGCACGTCGTGCCGGTGCCCGATGAGAGTGCGCAGCGCCGACGGATCGTCCACTGGCGCCTCGGCGAGGACGAAGTTCTCCGCCTTCTCGCGGGTGATCTCCCCCGTCGCGTCGTTCACCACCTCGACGACGTCGTTGTGCATGACCAGGAACCGGTCCTCGCCGCCGATGACGGCATGCTCGGCGCCGTACTCGACGCCCTCGCGGCGCGGCAGCAGAACCCGGAATTCGCCGGTGGGATCCGCGGATTCGAGCACCCAGCCCTCGGTGGTGATCTTGGATCCCACCCAGATCATCAGGTACTTCTCGCTGCGGGTGGTACCCACCGACACCCAGTACCGCTCGTCGGGCTCGTGGAAGACCTTGACGTCCTCGGTGTGGGACGTGCCGAGACGGTGCCGCCACACGGTGTCCGGCCGCCACGACTCGTCCACGGTGAGGTAGAAGATGTGGCTGTGGTCGATCGCCCACGTCGCGCCGGGTGCGGTCCCGGGGATCTCGTCGGCGAGCAGCTCGCCGGTGCCGAGATTCTTGAACCGCAGCGTGTAGCGCTCGTCGCCGACGACGTCGACCGAGTACGCGAGCAGCGTCCCGTCGTGGCTGATCGAGAACGCGCCGAGGGAGAAGAACTCGTGCCCGGCCGCCTCGACGTTGCCGTCGAGCAGCACCTGCTCGCCCGGCAGTTCCACACCCGGCGCCAGCTCCGGCGGATTCCAGTCGTCGGGGTCGGCGATCGGACAGCGGCACTGGATGCTGTACTGCTTGCCCTCGACGGTACGGGCGTAGTACCACCAGTCCCCCATGCGGGTGGGCACCGACATGTCGGTTTCCTGCGTGCGGGACTTGATCTCCTCGAAGATCCGCTCCCGCAGCGGCGCCAGATGCGCGGTCTGCTTCTCGGTCCACGCGTTCTCGGCCTCGAGATGGGCGATGACCTCGGGATTCTCCTTGTCGCGGAGCCACTCGTACTCGTCGACGAAGGTGTGTCCGTGATGGACCCGCTCGGACGGGACCCGCTTGGCGATCGGCGGGGTCATGCGCTCGGCCCCCACCAGTCGGCGAACGACAGGCCCGAGATCCGTTCGTAGGCTTCGATGTAGCGCTCCCGGGTGGCGTCGACGATGTGCTGCGGCAGGGGCGGCGGCGGGGTGTCGGACGCACGGTCCCAGCCGGACTCGGGGCCCGTCAGCCAGTTGCGCACGAACTGCTTGTCGAAGCTGGGCTGCACCTTGCCGGGCTCGTAGCCCTCGGCGGGCCAGTAGCGTGACGAATCCGGGGTGAGCACTTCGTCGGCGAGGATGAGGTTGCCGTCGTCGTCGAGGCCGAACTCGAACTTCGTGTCGGCGAGCAGGATGCCCTTGTCCGCCGCGTACATCGCGGCACGGCCGTAGATGTCGAGGGTGTCCTCGCGCAGCTTCACGGCGAGATCCACGCCGACCTTGTCGGCGACCTCCTCGAAGGTGATGTTCTCGTCGTGGTCGCCGAGTTCGGCCTTGCTCGCCGGGGTGAAGATCGGATCCGGCAGCTGACTGGCCTCCACGAGGCCCTCGGGCAGCGGGACGCCGCACACCGCGCCGGTCTTCCGGTAGTCGAGCAGGCCCGACCCGGTGAGGAAGCCGCGGGCCACGCACTCGATCGGCACCATCTTCAGCCGTTTGACGACGAGGGCGCGGCCGAGGACCTCGGCGGGGATGCGTTCGTCGTCGGGCTCCCCGGCGAGGTGGTGGTTCACCTCGAGCAGGTTGAAGAAGAACACGCTCATCGCGGTGAGCACCCGGCCCTTGTCGGGGATCGGGGTGTCGAGCACGTGGTCGTATGCCGAGATCCGGTCGCTGGCCACGAGGAGCAGGTGCTCGTCGTCTATGACATACAGGTCCCGGACCTTGCCGCCGGCGAGGTGGGGGTAGGACTGGAGTGATGGACGCACGCTGCCACCCTAGTGCGCCGCGCCGACCTGCACCGCACCCCCGTCCGATCGCCGGATCGTTCACTATGACAATGATCGTGACCGGAACCCCACCCCGAACAGGAGCGTGATGTCGGCCGCACCCCGGATCGACGTGGGTCTGCGCTCGGAACGCGGACCGATTCTCGCGGCTCTGATGCTCGCCACCGCGCTCGTCGCACTCGAGAGCACCATCCTGGCCACCGCCGTCCCGACCATCGTCGCGGACCTCGGCGGCTTCACGCAGTTCCCGTGGCTGTTCTCGAGCTACCTGCTCACGCAGGCCGTGCTCGTGCCGGTCTACGGCAAGGTGTCGGACGTGTACGGGCGCAAACCCGTGCTGCTGTTCGGCATCGCGCTGTTCGCGCTGGGCTCGGCGTTGTGCGCGCTGGCGTGGAGCATGCCGGCACTGATCGCCTTCCGCGCGGTGCAGGGTCTCGGGGCGGGGGCCGTGCTGCCGATGGCGCAGACCATCGCCGGCGACATCTACACCGTCGCCGAGCGCGCAAAGGCGCAGGGCTACCTCGCGAGCGTGTGGGGCATGTCGGCGATCGTCGGCCCCGCCGTCGGCGGCGTGTTCTCCGACTATGTGTCGTGGCGGTGGATCTTCTGGGTCAACCTGCCGCTGTGTGCGCTGGCCGCGGGGGTGCTGCTGCGGGCGTTCGCCGAGCCACGGCCCCCGGCCGCCCGGCGGCGGGTGGATCTGGCCGGCGCCGCGACGCTCGCCACGGGTTCGGGTCTGCTGATCCTGGGTCTGCTCGAGGGCGGGCAGGCGTGGGCGTGGGCATCGGCGCCGAGCGCCGGGGTGTTCGCGGCCGGCACGACGCTGTTACTGCTGTTCGTGTGGGTCGAGCGGCGGGCGCCGGAGCCGATCCTGCCGCCGTGGGTGTTCGCCCGTCGTGTGGTGCTGACCAGCAGCGCGGTCGCTGCCCTCGTCGGCGCCGTGGTGCTGGGGCTGACCTCCTACGTGCCCGCGTTCGTGCAGGGGTCGCTGGGCACCACGGCACTGGTCGCGGGATTCACCCTGTCGACGATGACGATCGGCTGGCCGCTCGCGGCGGCTCGTTCCGGCTGGTTCTACCTGCGGATCGGGTTCCGCAACACCGCGATGATCGGGTCCGTGCCGGTGCTGGCCGGCACGGGTCTGCTGACGCTGCTCGACGAGCAATCGCCGGTGTGGCACGTCGCGGTGTGCTGCGTGCTGGTCGGTCTCGGGATGGGCCTGATCGCGAGCCCGGCGCTGATCTCGGCGCAGTCGAGCGTGACGTGGGCCGAGCGGGGCGTGGTGACGGGGGCGTATTCGTTCGCCCGATCGATCGGCAGCGCCGTCGGGGTCGCGGTGTTCGGCGCGCTGGCGAACTCGGCGCTGGCCGCGGACGGGGTCGCCGGGTCGGGCCCCTTGGAGCCGGAGCGGCTCGCCGACGCGGTGGCTCCGGTGTTCGTCGCCCTTCTCGTGGCCGCGGTGGGCCTGGCGGTGACGGCCGCGACGATGCCGAACCGGCCCGCCGAACCACCCAGCACCCCTTAGGTTGGAAAGGCTCACCTAAGGTGTGGGTCATGTCGAACGAAGACGGGCTGCTGCCCAGCGTCATCGAAGTCGCGAAGGTCGAGGACATCACCCCCCGCATGCGCCGCGTCACGTTCGCCGGCCGCGGGGTCGAGGTCTACGCGAGCGACCCGACCCGCGTGCCCAACATCAAACTGATCTTCCCGCGGGAGAACGGCGACCTCGACCTGCCGGTCAACACCGGCGGCCGTCGCCTCGAGTGGCCCGACCCCACGCTCAAGGCACAGGTCCGCACCTACACCGTGCGGCGGCTCGATCCCGCGGCCTCCGAGATGGACATCGACTTCGTCCGGCACGGCGACGAAGGGCTGGCCAGCGCCTGGGCCGAGCGGGCCCGTCCGGGTGACCGCATCGCGGCGGCCGGCGGCGGCGGGATCGTCGCGCCCCCGGCCGACTGGTATCTGATCGTCGGCGACGAGACGGCGCTGCCGGCGATCGGCCGCATGCTCGAACGCCTACCCGAGGGCGCCCGCGGCACCGCCGTCGTCGAGGTCGCCGACGAGGGTGAACGGCAGGATCTGCGCTCCCCCGCCGACATCGAGATCCGCTGGGTGCACCGCGACGGGGCGCCCGCGGGCACCACCACACACCTGGCCGACGCGGCGACCGCCGTGCCGATCCCCGACGGCGAATTGAAGCGGTTCGCGTGGGTCTCGGCCGAATCCGCGACTGTGCTGCGGATGCGCAGGTACCTGCGGAACGAGGCGGGCTTCGACCGCAGGTCCACCCTCGTCATCGGCTACTGGCGGCACGGCATGACCGAGACCGGGTACGGCCGTACCACGGATCACGACCGGGACTTCACCGAGCACGACGCCTGAGCCGGGCCGAGCGACGCGCGACGCGCCGCCCCGGGCCGCCCCGGGCCGAGCGAATGTATCGTCCATCTCCTCAGCGGTAGCGAGCGATACATTCGCTCGCCCCGCAGGAGGTCAGGGCGACGAGTCGGGCCCGTGCACCTGGTCGTGCAGGGCCTCCATCCGGACGTCGAGATCGCGGGCGGTCGCGGCCGCTGCCCGGAGTTCGTCGAGCAGTCCGACGGGCACCGCCTTGTCGTACTTGTAGAAGATCTTGTGTTCGAGACTGGCCCAGAAGTCCATCGCGACGGTGCGGATCTGCAGTTCGACGAACACCGGCTGCACCCGGTCGGACATGAACACGGGGACCTCGACGATCGCGTGCAGGCTCCGGTACCCGTTGGGCTTCGGATGTGCGATGTAGTCCTTGACCTGGACGACCCGGACGTCGCGCTGCCCGGTGATCAAGTCGAAGATCCGGTAGACGTCGGAGATGAAACTGCAGGTGATGCGGATGCCGGCGATGTCGTAGATGTTCTCGCGGATCGCGTCGAGGGTGAGCGGCAGGTCCTTGCGGACGGCCTTCTCGACGACCGACTCCGGTGTCTTCAGCCGCGACTTGACGTGCTCGATCGGGTTGTGGTCGTGGGCGAAGCCGAACTCCTCCCGGAGGATGTTGATCTTGGTCATCATCTCGTCGATACCGAACTTGTAGACCATCAGGACGCGGCGGAACTCCCGTTGGAGCGCGATCTGCGGCGGGTCCAGGTTGAGCTGCGCCGGCTCGACTCGTGGTTGCCTCAGCTGCACGTCGTCAGCGCCGTCCACCGTTTCCGTCACCGTCTGTCTCCTCATCGCCTTCCCGATCGAGTCTGCCAGGTCGGCCGAGGGTGCGGCCCGGCGCCGACCCGGAGCCGCGGTGACGAGCGTGAGGGCGGCACGCGGCGACCGCGCCGGAGCGGCACGGTCGCCGCGCACCCTCAGCCGGGATGGACGGGCGCAGTCGTCACCACGGCAGCGGCACCCACTGGTCGAACAGCCAGAACCCGTGCCCCTGCGGCCCGGGCTGCTGATGCTGCGGGGCCGGCTGGTGCTGCGGCGCCGGCTGCTGCTGAACCGGGGACGAACCGGGTGCGGCGCTCGCGACGCCGGCGCCGGCGCCCACTGCGGCCAACGCGATCGTCCCCGTCGCCGCGACCTTGCCCAGCTTCGTGTTCAGAACCTTCACGACTTCGCAGTCCTCTCGTCGGGGGCGAGGTGGTTCCCCGCCCGTTGGACGACTCCACACTGACCCGCGCAGCTGGCAGCAGCCTTGGGAAACCCTGCCGTTCGGCTCCGAATTCGCGGGGCGCCCGCGGTGACCACCGCGGGCGCCCCGAACGTCTGTCACGACGGATCGGCTCCGGTCCGGCTCAGCATGTCGTATCCCCCTCCGGCACAGCCAGATCGACGAGGTAACGCGCGACGGGCAGGTCGACGCACCACTGGCCGCTCAGCACCACGCCGTGCTGGGTTCCGCGGTACGTGACGAGCACCGCGTCCAGTTGCTTCGCCAGGTCCACACCCGCCTGATACGGCGTCGCCGGATCCTCGGTGGTGGAGACCACGACGATCGGGGGCAGACCGTCGACCTCCACGGCGTGCCGATCTCCCGTCGGCGGCACGGGCCAGAAGGCGCACGCACCGAGCGGCGCGTTGCCGGTGCCGCGGCCGTCGTCGAGGAACGGGGCCGCCTGCCGGGACCGGGTGTCGAGTTCACCGGCCACGGCGGGGTCGGTCACGGCGGCGTCGTCGACGCACCGCACCGCCGCCATCGCCTCGGCAGAGTTCGAGTACGAACCGTCGGCGAACCGGCCCTCGTACATGTCGGACAGCACCAGCAGTGTGTCGCCCCGGCCCTGCACCAGTTCGGCGAGCCCGTCCCGCAGGTATTCCCAGCCCTCCGGCGAGTACAGGGTCGCGATGACGCCGCTGATCGCGTTCGCGTAGCTCAGCCCCCGCGGATCCTCCGTCGCGGCCGGCCGATCGATCAGGGGATCGACCAGCGAGCGGAACCGCTCGACTGCGACCGCGGGATCGGAGCCGAGGGGGCAGTCCTCGCGGGTCGCGCACTCCGTGGCGAATGCGTCGAAGGCCTGCTGGAAACCGGCGGCCTGCCGCACCGCTTCCTCGACCGGGTCCTGCTGAGGATCGAGCGCCCCGTCGAGCACCATCGCCCGCACGTTGCCGGGAAACGCCTCCGCGTAGGCCGAACCGAGCCGGGTTCCGTAGGAGTAGCCGAGGTAGTTCAGCTTCGGGTCGCCGAGAACGGCCCGGATGACGTCCATGTCCCGCACCACGTCGCGGGTGCCCACGTGCGCCAGCACGTCGGTGCCCGTGCGTTCGGCGCAGCGCGCCGCGTACTCCCGGCGGTTCTGCTCCGCCCGGGCGATCCCCTCGGGGGTCATGTCCACCGCGGGGTCCTGCCGCCACGCGTCGGTCTCCTCGGGCGTCAGGCAGTCGATCTGCGGTGTCGACGCACCGATGCCGCGCGGGTCGAATCCGACGACGTCGAACCGCTCGGCGAGCTCGGTGCCGGCGCCGACGACGGCCATCCCGAGGCCGGACGCTCCCGGTCCACCCGGGTTGACGAGCAGCGACCCGACCTTCTCCCCCGTCGCCCGTGATCGGGACAGGGCGATCTGCGCGGTATCGCCCTGGGGGTTCTCGTAATCGATCGGCACGGTCACCCGCGCGCACTCGAGCCCGGCCCCGGCCAGGTCCGATCCGTCGGTGCTGTAGCCGTCGCACGAGCCCCACTGGAGCTGCTGGGTGTAGAAGGGCTCGAGGCCCGGCGGGATCTCCCCCGCCGCCGAGGCGAAGCCGGCCGCGCCGACCGGAGACGTGAACCCGCCCACGATCAGTGCCGTCGCCGCTCCCGTTGCGGTCACGAACCGCAGGACCCGGTCCCGGGTCCTGCGCTCTCCACTCGCCGCCATGAATCGACCTGCCCTCCAGTGGTACTCGATCGGAGAGGCGAATCTCTCCTCGGACCACTACAGGGTCGGTGCCGGCGGCGACCGGCACCACCACCCCGAGGGTGTCGATGGACAACCCCTCGGGACGGCGCTCCACCCTCCTCGCCGAGCGCGTCGCCGCTCGGGCCTCGCCGCGCTCCGGCCGCCCGTGCGGCTAGGGACGTTCGGCGATGCGCTTGATCGCTTCGAGCCGGCGGTCCCACTGCCGTCCGATCGATTCCAGCTCGCCGGCCAGTTCGCCGAGCCGGGCACCGACCGCCCGGTAGCGGATCTCCCGTCCGACCCGAACCGACTCCACGAGCCCGGCGTCGGCCAGCACGGTCAGGTGCTTGGCGATCGCCTGACGACTGACCGGCAGCCGCCCCGCGAGCGCACTGGCGGACAGGTCCTCGGCGCCGATCGCGGTGAGGATGTTCCAGCGGGTCTCGTCGGCCAGTACCGCGAGCACCGCTGGAACGCCCTTCGGCACATCGTTCACCGGGATTCCAGGAACTCCACCAGATCGCCGAGTTCGGCACGCCAGCCGTCGACATTGCCGTCGTGGGCCGACTGCGGGTCGACGAGTTCCTCGAAGCCGGTCTCCACCATCGTCAACCGGGTGCCGCCGTCGATCTCGGCCAGGTCGAACCGCACGACCGTGGAGTTGCCCGGTACCGGGTCCACATTCGCGTCGCGTGCCCAGCGGTAGATCAGTGTCTTCGGCTCGTCCACGTGTTCGACCAGCACCCGGAAGGGTCCGGCGTCGTGGCCCGTCCAGCCGAACGTGCCGGTACCGCCGGGCGATGCGTCGAATTCGATTCTGTCGCCGAACCATTGCGCGATCAGTGCGGGTTCGGTCAGGGCGGACCACACCTTGGTGGCCGGTGCCGCGATGTCGATGGTGCGGGTGATGTCGAGCGGGGCCATGATCGCCTCCAGTTCGGGTAGGGGTTGTGCAACTCCAGGGTTGCACCTTTCTTCCTCGACTGCAACCCCCCAGTTGCAGAAATATGGTTGTCGCGACGGCGACTCACCTCTCATCGCGTCCGGTCGACGACCAGCGCCTGGACGGCACCGAACTGCGGGACGATCCGGCCGATCAGGGCCGCCGGCGGCTCGAGCCGGTGCCCGAACCGCGGATGCGCCGCGGTGAACAACCGGCCCTGCACCCGGGCTCGGCCGTGTCGAGCGCCCAGACGGCGCAGCTCTCGCCGCGTGACAAAGCGTCCGTCCGAGTACGGCGCTCGGCGGGTGGGCCGATCGAGCCACCCCCAAGGGCTGGTCGGGTTCAGGGTGAGTGCGACGATGCGCCCGCCCGGACGAGTGATGCGAGCCATCTCGGTGAGCACGGCCGCGGCGTCGGTGAACTCGAGGGTCGCGACGGTGACGGCCGCGTCGGCCGCAGCGTCCGGCACCGGCAGGCGGGCGGCGTCGGCGCGCACGACCCGGCCGGGTGCCCGGCCGGCCGCGACGGCCAGCATGCCCGCCGACAGGTCCACACCGAGCACACGGGCACCACGGTGAACAAGATGGCACACGAGCCGTCCGGTCCCGCAGCCGATCTCGACCACGGTGCGGCCTGCCACCTCCGGCAGGGCCACATCGATCGCGCCACGCTCCACGGCCCAGGCGTGGGCGCCCCACGGGCTGGCGAACCAGGTGTCGTAGTCCCGGGCCTGCGCTGCGTCACTCGTCATCCAGCGTGCAGAGGGGTGCGCAGCATCGATCTCTTCTCCGGGTGTGCGCTCGAACGGCACGAACGGTTCGTTGGTGGACATGCCGTCGGGATTCCCCTCGCCGGAGTCCGGAAACAGCGGTACGACGAGGCGGGTCTCACGCCGGTGCGAGCCTTCGGACCGCGTAGCTCACGATCTCGGGGGTATGCGCGCTGATCACCACCCGCTACACCCTCGACCAGGTCGCCGAGGCATACGAGGACATGCACGCCGGCAAGAACATCCGCGGCGTGATCGTGTTCGACCGAGCGGAACCGGCCCGCGCCGGCACCCGCACACGGGTGCCGGCGCAGCGGCGTTCGGCAGGACGGGCTCAGGCGACGCGCTCGAGCGAGGTCCCCTCGTCGAGCCGGCGCAGCGTGCGCAAGGTGGCCCACAGCAGCGCGGTGATCACCAGCCCGACGGCACCGTACGCGGGCAGCGCCGCCGAGATCGGCACCAGCGCCGCCACTGCGCCCGCGACCACCGCGCCGACGGAGGCACCGGCGGTGACCTGCGCCGCCCACACCGCGGCGATGCGCCCCCGGTACTCGTCGGGGGTGTGTTTCTGGACCGTCGCGTACCGGACGATGTCGGTGAGCGCGTCGCCGAAGCCGTGCGCGGCCAGGCCCAGCAGCGCCACCGCGACGGTCGCGGTGAGGCCCGCCCCGACGAGCCCGGCGGCGGAGACGGCCATGAGCAGGAAGACCACCTGCCCGGATCGGCGGAGGTGGCCGGTCCAGCCGCTGGTGAGCGAGCCGATCACCGCGCCGACGGCCGGGGCGGTGTAGAGCAGCCCCACCACCGACGGTCCCGCGCCGAGCACCTCGGTGGCGTACTCGGGGACGAGCACCGACCAGCCGGCGAGCAGCATCGTCACGAATCCGCAGACGAGCACGCCGCCGATGACACGGTTCCCCGACGCGTAGCGGAAGCCGCTGAGCACCGAGCGCAGCGGCGACTCGTCGGCGACGTGCGTCGGCGGCAGGGACGGCAGCCGGGTGATGCAGAACGTGGTCACGGCGGTGGTGAATGCCGCGAGAGCGTAGGCCACCCCGACTCCGCCGGCGGCGATGACGACCCCGCCGAGTGCGGGTCCGACCATCGCGCCCAGGTCGCCGGTGAGGGCCATGAGCGCACCGGCCGCCGCCATCTTCTCCCGCGGCAGCAGGCTGGGGGTGACGGCCATGAGCGCGGTCGCGGAGATGCCGCCGCACGCGCCGTCGATCACGGCCGCCACATAGACGACCCACATCTTCGGGTCGGGCAGAAACGCGTTGAGTGCGAGCACCGCGAACGCCACGCCCGCGGTGCCCCGGGCGACGGCGATGACGCGCCGGCGATCGTAGCGGTCGGCGAGCACCCCGCCGACGAACGTGGCGGCGAAGGTGGTCACGCCGAGCACCGCCGACACGGCGGCGACCTGCGCGGTGGACCCGGTAAGCCGGTACACCTGCAGCGGCACGGCGACGACGAGGAAGCCGAGGCCGAACAGCGACACGACCCGGGCGGTGAAGATGTAGCGGAATTCGCGGCTGGTGCGCAGGGGGTCGACGTCGAGGACCAGCTTGTCGATCAGGGCCACGGCCGGGTCACCGCGGGGCGAGCAGGTCGTACCACGCCTCGAGCCGCGGTTCGGTGGCCAGCGAGACGAAGTCGACATCCGCGCCGGCGCCGCGCCACTGCTCCACGAGCGCCATCAGACGCACCGAGTCGAGGCCCTGGTCGACGAGGCTGAGCGCGGGGTCGAGTTCGTCGGCCTCGATCTCGAGGAGCCGTGCGATATCGGTGCGGATCGTCTCGCGGTCCAGGATGCCGGACTGTGTTGACATGAGGTCACTCCTTCTCGGTTGCAACGGGTTCGGGGATGCGGGCGGCCGCGGTGAGGGCCTGGACCCAGCGCCGGGCCACGACGGCGACGGTGTGCTCGTCGAGCACCTCGTGGGGCGCGGCGAATTCGCAGTCGAGCACGGGCCCCTCCGGGGTGTCCTCGACGACGGCGTCGACGTGCAGGACGTGGTCGAGCGGCGTGGCCGGGTCGACGGAACCGCCGAGCGCGACGGCCTCGGGTGCGCCCGACCACGGGGCGCCGGTGTCCTCGCCGAGCGTCATCCGGCCGAGGTAGTTGAACACCACCTGGGGCCGCCGATAGCGGTCGAAGACGTGGTCCGGCGCGAGGCGGTGCAGCAGTCCGAAGCCGATGCCGTTGTCGGGCACGGCGTTCAGCGCGTGCGCGACTCGCGCGCGGGCCTCGCGCGCGGCGGCCGCGCCGGTCAGGGCGTCCTCGGGGTCGATACCGGCCAGGTTCAGCGCGACCGGGAACATCGACGTGAACCACCCGACGGTGCGCGCGACGTCGGCTCCGGGCACGACCTGTTCCTCGCGGCCGTGACCCTCGAGTTCGACGCGCACGACGTCGCCGCCGCGGACCGAGGCGACCGCCACGGCGAGCGCCGCGAGCAGCGCGTCGTTCACGGCCCCGGAGGCGAGGACGTCCTCGGTGACCGGCGCGGGAACCCGCACGTGCGTCGAGCGCAGCGCCGAGACCGTGTCGCGTGCCGGGTCGAGGGCCCGGACGCCGAGAGGTGGTTCGACCGCGTCGACCGCGGGTTGCCAGGCGGGCAGCGAGGCCCTGATCCGCTCGGAGCGCGCGGCCACGGCGAGGCCGGTCGCCCACGCCCGGAAGGACGTGCCGGGTGACGTCAGCGCGACGGTCTCGCCGCGTCCGGCCTGTTCGACGGCGTCGGCGAGGTCGGGCACGAGGATGCGCCACGACACACCGTCGATCACCAGGTGGTGCACGGCGACGAACACGCGGCCGGGGCGGTGCGGCCCGAAGTCGAACAAGATCGCCTGCACCATCACTCCGGATTCCGGATCGAGTGCCCTGTAGGCGATTTCGCGTTCGGCAGCGAACCGATCCGCCCACTGCTCGTCGTCGACCTCACCGACCTCGACGCGGCGCACCAGGGTCTCGATGCCCGGTGCGGTCTCGGGGACGGTCCAGCGGGGTCGGCCCCCGGCGACGGCGAACCGGGACCGCAGCATCGGATGGGTGTCGAGCAGCGCCGCGACGGCCTTCCCGAGCGTGTCCACGGTGAGGCCGACGGGCGCGACGAGCAACCGCGCCTGCGAGAACCGGGCGAGGTCGCCGCCCCACGCGAGGGCCTCCCACACGATCGGGGTGATCGGCACGTCGCCCGTCGCGGCGACCGCGGGCACCGCCGCCGGGGCCGTGTCCGTCTCGTCGACCGCGGCCAGGGCCGCGACGGTGCGCAGCTCGAACACCTGCCGGGCCGTGAGCCGGAGCCCGGCGGCCCGGGCGCGGGAGACGAACTGGATCGAGACGATCGAGTCACCGCCGAGCGCGAAGAAGTCGTCGTCGATGCCCACCCGGTCGAGGCCGAGCACCTCGGCGGCCACCTCCACCAGCACCGCCTCCCGCTCGGTGCGCGGCGCACCCGAGCCGACGAGTGCCCCGAAGTCCGGCTCCGGCAGCGCCTTCCGATCCACCTTGCCGTTGGCGGTGACGGGGAATGCGGCCAGCACGAGCACCGCGGCCGGCACCATGTAGTCCGGGAGCCGCTCGGCGAGCACGGCCCGCACGACGGCCGGGTCCACGTCGCCGTCGGGCACGACGTAGCCGACGAGCCGGCGCACGCCGCGTTCGTCGGTGTGGGCGACGGCGACGGCGTCGCGCACCCCGCGCACCGCGGTCAGGGCCGCCTCGACCTCGCCGAGCTCGACCCGGAAGCCGCGGATCTTGACCTGGTCGTCGCCGCGGCCGAGGAATTCGAGGGTGATACGGCCGTCGCCGGCCGGGACCCGGCGCACGACGTCGCCGGTGCGGTACATGCGGGTTCCCGGCGGACCGAACGGGTCGGGCAGGAAGCGGGTGCCGGTCAGGTCGGGGCGGCCGAGGTAGCCGCGGGCCACGCCGGATCCGGCGACGTACAGCTCACCCGCGACGCCGACCGGCACGGGGCGCAGCATCCGGTCGAGGACGTAGGCGGCGGCGCCGTGCACGGCCCGGCCCAGGCACGGGGTGTCGGCGTCGGTGACCTGTCCGACGAGCGAGTCGACGGTGCACTCGGTAGGCCCATAGAGGTTGAACGCACGTCCGTCGGTCAGCTCCCGCAACCGCCGCCACAGCGCCGGGTTGACGGCCTCGCCCCCGAACCCGACCGTGGCGGGCCGGTGTCCGCCGTCGAACAGCCCGGCGGCGACCATGCGGTCGAGGAACGACGGGGTGACCTCGAGGAAGTCGAGTTCGTGTTCGGCGACGTACGCGACCATCGCCTCGGGATCGCGCAGGGTGTCCTCGTCGAACACATGCACGGCGTGGCCGTCGAGCAGCCACAGCATCGGCTGCCACGAGGCGTCGAACCCGAACGACCAGGCGTGCCCGACGCCCACGCTCGTCCGGCCCGCCCCCGCCACGGTGGGCACGTACAGGTCGGCGCGGTGGCTGTCGAACAGGTTGAGCAGGTTCGCGTGGGTGATCGCCACGCCCTTCGGCAACCCGGTGGAGCCGGACGTGTAGATGACGTACACGGGGTGCTCCGGCCGGAGCGGTGCGGTGCGCTCGTGGTCGGCGACGGGTGCGGCCGGGCGGGCCCCGACGTCGGCACGGACCGTCTCGTCGTCGAGGTCGAGCACCGGCACCCCACCGAGCACCGGTCGCAGCGTCTGCGCCACGGCACCGTTCGTGACCACGACCCGCGGCCGCGCGTCGCCGACCATGTGCGCGAGGCGCTCCGCGGGGTACGCCGGGTCCATCGGGACGTAGGCGCCGCCGGCGGCGTGCACGGCGCAGAGCGCGACCATCATGTCCGCCGAGCGCGGCAGGGCCAGGCCCACGAGCGTCTCGGGCCCGACGCCCTCGTCGATCAGCCGTCGTGCCAGACGTGCCGACGCGGCGCCGAGCTGGGCGAAGGTGAGCCGCACGGCGCCGCACACGACGGCCGCCGCGTCCGGGGTGCGGGCGATCTGCGCCGCGAGCAGGTCGGCCACGGTGCGGTGCCCGTTCGACGGTGCCGGAGCGGTCGACGAGAGTTCGGGCAACCGCCCTCGCTCGGCCGGACCGAGGACGTCGAGCTGGGCGACGCGCAGCGACTGTTCCCCGGCGAGCTGGTCGAGGAGGCCCACGAGCTGCCGGCCGAGCTCGCCGGCGTCGGCGGCGGTGAACAACGCCTGCTGGTACTCGAGGGTGAGGGCGAGCTCGTCGTCGAGTTCGGCGACGAGCACCAGCGGGAAGTTGGTGGCGTCGTGACCGCGGACGTCGGTGACATCGAGACCACCGGAGCGCTGCGCGCGGGCGAGGGCGTCGGTGTCGATCGGGTAGCTCTCGAACACGATGAGGGTGTCGAACAGTTCGCCGAGGCCGACGGCGCGCTGGATGTCGGCGAGGCCGACGTACTGGTGATCCAGGAGCCGGTTCTGCTCGTCCTGGACGCGCCGGAGCAGTTCGGCGGCGGGCTCGCCGGGGCGCAGCGCGACGCGCACGGGCACGGTGTTGATGAACAGGCCGATCATCGTCTCGACGCCGGGAACGTCCGGGACGCGGCCGGACACGACGGCGCCGAAGGTCACGTCGGTGCGGTCGAGCCGGGCGCCGAGGAGAACCGCCCACGCGGTCTGCACCGCGGTGTTCACGGTGACGCCGAGGTCGCGGCAGCGGCGCTGCAGCCGCGCGGCCAGGCCGGCCGGCACCGGCACCGAGAGTTCGGCGGGCAGCGTGGCGTCGAGCGACGAGCCGGCCGGGGCGAGCAGCGTGGGTTCCTCGACGCCGGTGAGCGCCTCGGTCCAGCGGCGCAAGCCCTCGTCGGTGTCGCGGTCGCCCAGCCACGCAAGGTAGTCGGTGAACGGGCGGACCGCGGGCAGCGACGCCGGGTCGGCGCCCGCGCCGTAGAGGGTGAACAGTTCCTGCATCAGCAGCGGCGACGACCAGCCGTCGAGCAGCAGGTGGTGGGCGGCGAAGATCAGCCGGTGCCGGTCCGGTGCGACGCGCACGAGGGTGAACCGCACCAGCGGCGCGGCCGCGACGTCGAACCGGGTGGCGCGGTCGGCGGCGACGAGGTCGTCGCTGCGCTCCTCGACGGGCCGAATGTCACATCGCGTCGATCTGACCGAAGCGGTGTGACATTCGGTCACGGGGGTGGGGTCGTGTGTGAGGTCGACGTCCGTCCACCGCAGGCCGGGATCCCGGAGAACGACGCCGACGGGGTCACCGGCTGCGGTCGTGCGGAATCCGGTGCGCAGGGTCGCGTGCCGGTCCAGCAGCGCGACGGCGCTGCGCCGCAACGTGTCCCGGTCGAGGTCGCCGCGCAGATCGAGGACGGTCTGCATCGAGTACACGTCGGTGCCGGTGCCGTCGTCGAGACCGGCGAGGAAGAACATGCCGCGCTGCAGCGGCGTGAGCGGCACGACGTCGTCGATCGGGCCGAGTTCGGTGGTGAGCGAGGCGAGTTCGGGCAGCGCCAGCCCCCGGTAGGTCAGGTCCGACGGAGTGGGTCCGCCGGCGCCGGGGGTGCCGGCGTGCCGGGCCAGCGCGGCGAGCGCCTCCACCCACCGGCCGGCGACGAGGGCGACGGTCTCCTCGTCGAGGACGCCCGCCGCCGTGAATTCGCAGACGATCTCGGGGCCGCGGGGGCCGTCCTCGGTGACGGCGTTGACGTCGAGGACGTGGTCGAGGGGTGTGCCGGGATCGACGGCGCCGCCGAGGGCGCCCGCCTCCGGCGCGGCGGTCCACGCCTGACCTGCGTTCTCCCCGAGCGTCATCCGACCGAGGTAGTTGAACATCACGTCGGGGGCCCGGTACCCCGGGAAGTGCCGCGTTCCTTGGGGAGCGAGCCGGCGCAGCAGCCCGAATCCGAGGCCGTCGTCGGGCAGGGCCCGCAGCGACTCCTTGACCTGGGCCAGAGCGGTTCCGGCTGCCGCGGTACCGGCGAGGGCCTCGTGCGGGTCGATGCCGGACACGTCGAGGACGGCGGGGTACAGGGTGGTGAACCAGCCGACGGTGCGGGTGAGGTCGGCGCCGGGCACGGCGTGCTCGGCGCGGCCGTGGCCCTCGAGGTGCACGCGCAGCACGTCGCCGCCGCGCACCGACGTCACGGCCAGCGCGAGGGCGGTGAGCAGCACATCCGCGACGCCCGCCCGGTACGCGGCGGGCACGGTGGTGAGGATCTGCTCGGTGACCGCCACGGGTACCCGCACCTCGCGCGACCGCGCGGTGGCGACGGTGTCGCGCGCCGGATCCAGCGGGCGGGCGCCCAGCGGCGGTTCGGTGGTCTCGGCGATCTCCTGCCAGCGCGGCAGAGACTGCGCAATGCGATCGGACGTGGCGGCTTCGGTGAGCCCGAGCGCCCAGTCCCGGAAGGAGGTGCCGGCCGGCTCGAGGTCCGGCGCGGCGCCGCGGCGCACCCGATCGACGGCGGCCGCGAGGTCGGGCACGAGAATCCGCCACGACACACCGTCGACGACGAGGTGGTGCACGGCGACGAACACGCGGCCCGCCACGTCGGGGCCGGCGTCGAGGAGCACCACGCGGATCATCTGCCCGGCCGCGGGGTCGAGGTCAGCCAGCGCGCGGTCGCGTTCGGCCTCGAACAGGGCGCGCCACCGCGCGTCGTCGAGACCTGCCGCGTAGACCCGGCGCACCGCCGTCGCCGCGTCCGGAATACCCTCGGGCACCACCCAGTCCGCGTCGCCTCCGGCGACGGTCAGGCGCGAGCGGAGCATGGGATGGGTGCGCAGCAGTGCGTCGACGGCCGCGACGAGGTGCGCCTCGGTGAGCCCGGGCGGAGCGATCAGCAGGCGGGCTTGCGCGAAGCGCCGCAGATCCCCTCCGTGGTCGAGGGTTTCGCGCACGATCGGGGTGAGCGGCACCGGGCCGGTGGCCGCGCCGGCGGGCCGCGCCGGCTGCTCGTCACCGGTGTCGGACTCGCAGGCCGCGGCGAGCGCGGCGACGGTGCGCAGTTCGAACACCTGGCGCGCGGTGATCCGGACGTCGGCGGCGCGAGCGCGGGACACCAGTTGAATCGAGACGATGGAATCGCCGCCGAGGGTGAAGAAGTCGTCGTCGACGCCGACGCGGTCGAGGCCGAGGACCTCCGCGAACGCGGAGCACAGCGCCGACTCCGTCGCGGTGCGTGGCGCACCGGATCCGGCGAGCGCCCCGAAGTCCGGCTCCGGCAGGGCCTTCCGGTCCACCTTGCCGTTCGCGGTGGTCGGCAGTTCCGGGACCCGCAGGATCGCGGCGGGCACCAGGTACTCGGGCAGGTGGGCGGCGACGGCGGTGCGGACGGTCACGGGCTCGGCCGTTCCGGTGACGTAGCCGACCAGGCGGCGCACGTCGCGGGCGTCGGTGTGCGCGACGACGACGGCGGCACGCACCCCCGGCACGGCACCCAGCGCGGCCTCGATCTCGCCGAGTTCGACGCGGAACCCGCGGATCTTGACCTGGTCGTCGTCGCGGCCCACGTATTCGAGGGCACCGCGTTCGGTGTCGACCGGGTCCGGCAACCATCGCACGACGTCGCCGGTGCGGTACATCCGCTCGCCCCGGCCGGTGAACGGGTCGGCGACGAACCGCTCCCCCGTCCGGCCGGGTTGTCCCAGGTAACCGCGGGCGACACCCCCGCCGGCGACGTACAGTTCCCCGGCCACGCCGGGCGGTGCCGGTCGCAGCCACCGGTCCAGCACGTACAGCCGGGTGCCGGGGGTCGGTCCGCCGATGGTCACGGTGTCTCCCGCGATACGGGAGCAGGTTGCGTCGACCGTGCATTCGGTGGGGCCGTAGCAGTTGTAGGCCTCGACGCCGTCCGCGGCGCCGAGGCGCCGCCACAGCGCCGATCCGACTGCCTCGCCGCCGACGGTCACCTTGGCGGGCCGGGGGCGGTCACCGTCGAGCAGACCGGCGTCGAGCAGTCCGCTCATCAGCACGGGCACGCAGTCGACATGATCGATGCGGTGGGTCCGCACGTAGTCGACGACGAACGCGGTGTCGGTGCGGTGCTCGTCGGGCAGCACGTGCAGGGTGTGCCCGGACAGCAGCCAGGTCAGGGCGGCGACGGCCGAGTCGAAGGCGAACGGGTAGGTCAGCAGCACCCGCCACGTGCCGGACGCCGACCGCATGATCGTCTCTCGCTGCGCGGCAACGAGATCGGTGAGATTGGCGTGGGTGACGGTGACACCCTTGGGGAGGCCGGTGGAGCCGGAGGTGTAGACGACGTACGCGGCGTGACCGGGGCGGAGCGGGCGGAGACGATCGGCGTCGGCCACCGCGGCGGCGGGCAGCGCGGCGAGCCGGGCGCGCAGGTCCGGGTCGTCGAGCACGACGAGGCGCGCGCCGCTGCCGGTGAGGGTCGCTCCGAGTTCGTCGGCGACGGCACGGGTGGTGAGCACGACACCGGGGCGGGCGTCGGCGACCATGTGCGCCAACCGCTCCGCCGGGTACGACGGATCGAGCGGCAGGTAGGCACCCCCGGCGGCGAGCACCGCGAGGACGGCCTCCACGGTGGCGGCGGAGCGTGGCAGAGCCAGGCCCACGAGCACGTCGGGTCCGACACCGAACCCGATCAGCAGGCGCGCGAGCCGCGCCGAGTTCGCCCCGAGCTCCGCGAAGGTGCGCTCTTCGGCGCCGCACACCACCGCGAGGGTGTCCGGACCCGCCGAGGCGGGCAGCGCCGCGACGGTGCCGTCCGAGGGCGCGGCCGGCGCGACGGACCACGTGCCGAGGACGCGACCGCGTTCGGTGCCGGTGAGCAGGTCCAGCGCGGCGGCCGGGCGGTCCGGCGCGGCGGCGAGGGCACCGAGGATGTGGACGAGGCGGCCGGCGAGGGCGGCGGCGTCGTCCGCGGTGAACAGGCCGGGCCGGTAGTCGAGGGTCATGACGAGGGTGTCGGCGACGCCCGCGGTGAGCACGAGCGGATAGTTGGTGGCGTCGCGGCCCTCGACGGCGGCGATCGTGACCCCGCCGGCGCGCTGGGCACGGTCGAGCGCGTCGCGGTCCACGGGATAGCTCTCGAAGACGGTGAGGGTGTCGAACAGCTCCCCCAGTCCCACGTCGCGCTGTACCTCGGCGAGGCCGAGGTACTGGTGGTCGACGGTGCGGGACTGCGCCAGCTGCACGCGCCGCAGCAGCTCGGTGACGGTGGCGCGGGGATCCAGGCGCACCCGCACGGGCACGGTGTTGATGAACAACCCGACCATGGATTCGACGCCGGCCAGTTCCGGCGGTCGCCCGGAGACGGTGGCGCCGAAGACGACGTCGTCGCGGCCGAGCAGCCCGGACAGCAGCAGCGCCCACCCGGTCTGCAGGACGGTGTTGAGGGTGACGCCGGCGTCGCGGGCCAGGCCGGTGAGCCGGTCGCCGAGTCCGGCCGGCACCTCGACGGCGACGGCGGCGGTCGGCGTCGTGGCCCGGGTGGCGCCGGGCGGGGCGACGAGGCTCGGTTCGGTGAGCCCGTCGAGGGATTCGCGCCACAACGCGCGGGCGGCGTCGTGGTCCTGCCTGCCGAGCCACGCGAGGTAGTCGCGGTAGGGCCGGACCGGAAGCAGGCCGGTGGTGGCACCGCCCGCGGCGTAGATCTCGAGGAGTTCGCGCACCAGGATCGGGGTGGACCAGCCGTCCACGACGATGTGGTGGGCGGTGAGCACGAGCCGCACGTCGTCCGGCCCGAATCGCACGAACAGCCAGCGGATCAGCGGCGGCCGCGTGAGGTCGAACCAGTCGCGTAGATCCTCGGCGAGCAGGTCCGCGAGGTGACGCTCCGCGACGTCCGGCTCGAGACCGGTCAGATCGACGCTGCGCCAGGGGGCTTCGGTGCCGCGCACGACGAGGCCGGCGGTGCGGCCGTCCTTGCGGGGGCGGAAGCACGTGCGCAGGGCGGGGTGCCGGTCCAGCAGCGCCTGCGCGGAGGTCCGCAGGGTGTCCTCGTCCACCCGCCCGGTCAGGCGCAGCACGGACTGCACGGTGTAGGCGTCCGGTTCGACGGCTCCGGCGGCACGGGCGGTGTCGTCGGGCGCGGCGACGGTGCTGAGGTATAGCAGGCCTTGCTGCAGCGGCGAGAGGGGAACGATGTCTTCGAGCGCGGAGGTGCGGGTCATATCTGCCTAACGAACGGGTGCGAGGTGCGACGAACACGGCCCCCGGGTCGCCGGACGCGGGGGCCGTGGGTGCCGGGAGGGCTACTGCTGCCGGTTCGCGGGCAGCGCGGCGAGCGCCTCGTCGATGGAATCGAGTGCGAGCAGCGCGGTCTCGTAGGTCGCGGCGTGGGAATGTTTGACCGGAACCAGATTTCCGGCCTGCACGGCGGGCAGGGACTGCCACAGCGGGGAGGCCATCAGCTCCTGCAGCTCGGGCGAGACCGAGCCGTCGGCCTCGACGCCGTAGACGATGACGTCGACGTTCCCGAGGTTCCGGCCGATCTCCTCGACGGAGAGGTACTCGCCGTGCACGTCCTCGGGGTTGGCGGGCTGACCGGGGAACTGCAGGTCGAGGTCCTCGAACAGGTTGGTGGTGTACGACGAGGCGTACTCGCGGAAGAACTCACCGGGCTCGGTGCCGCACACGTTGCAGACGCCGGCGAAGGTCAGGTTCCCGAGGGTGCCGCGGTACTTCCCGGCGATCTCCGCGGCGCGTGCCTCGTACTGCTCCTTGTACTCGCCGTAGGCGTCGGACACGTTCGCGGCGTCGGCGTACTGCTCACCGAGGCCGCGCCAGTCACCGGGGTTGGTCAGGCCGAGGAAGACCACCGGAGCGAGGGCCTCGAGCTTGGCCGTGTCGAGCTGCGACTGCACGCGCGCGGGCACGCCCATGATGATCAGGTCGGGCGCGGCGGCGGCGACGGCCTCGTAGTCGAGTTCGCTCACGGCCCCGTCCGGCGCCACCTTGGGCAGCGCCTCGTACGCGGCCTTGGTCTCCGCGTCCATGTTGTCGAGCTCGCGGGTCCATTCGCAGGCGGCGGCGAGATTCGCGTCGGCCTGGAGCAGCGGTAGCACCGCGTAGCCGCAGGCGACGATGCGCTGCGGGTCGGACGGGATCTCGATCGGCCCGTTCTGCGCCTCGAACGTGCGCGTGGCGTCCGCGGCCGGTTCCTCGCCGGAGCCACCGTCGCTGCCGCACCCCACCAGGCCCACGGCCAGCACCGCCGTCGCGCCGAACACCGCTGCGCGGCGCAGCCGGCCCCGTCCCTCAACCCGCATCGCTTACTCCCACATGTCTGTTCGCCGGGCACCCGCCCGGACCTGATTGGTTAGGCTAACCGAACTCGGTGCGGGCGCCAAGCGCTACGTCCCCGGTCCTGCGCACAGTTGTCTGCGCCGATCCTCGTGCCCCATGAGGGACAGCACGCGAGGACAGCTTTCGTCGCTCCGGATGAGGGGGCCACGAAGGCGCACGGTCCGTAGCCGGTCCGTGCGCCTTCGTAGCAGTTTCGGAAAGGCGCGCTCGCCCTTCGGTCCATCGTGAAGGTGGTTCAGCCGGTGATCTGGCCGAGCAATTCCTCGGCGATGATCTGCCGGGCTTCGGTGAGTATCGAGCCGAGCACTTCCTCACAGCTGGCGACCTCGTGGATCAGGCCTTGGGCCTGGCTGGCCCACCAGAGTCCGCCTTCGACGTCGCCGTTGCCGTACACCTGTTCGCGGCCACGGGCACCGCTGGCCAGGTGGGCGACGTCGTCGAAGGTCGCACCCGTTCGGCGTGAGATGGTGGCGATTTCTTCGGAGACCGAGTTGCGTGCGACGCGGGCGGAGTTGCGGAACTCGCGGAAGACGATGACGGTGTCGCGTTCGGTGTTGTCGACGATCTGCTGTTTGACGTTGTCGTGGATGGGTGCCTCGGTGGTCGCCATGAAACGGGTGCCCATGTTCACCGCGGAGGCGCCGAGCGCGAGGGCGGCGACGAGACCGGCGCCGGTGGCGATTCCGCCGCTGGCGATGATCGGGATGGACAGTGCCCGGGCCGCGGCGGGGATCAGCACGAGCCCGGGGACGTCGTCCTCGCCGGGGTGCCCTGCGCACTCGAAGCCGTCGATGCTGATCGCGTCGACGCCGAGTTGTTCGGCTTTGAGGGCGTGCCTCACCGAGACCGCCTTGTGGATCACCTTCACACCGGCGGCCTTGAACGCAGGTAGGTGCGGTCGCGGGTTGCCGCCTGCGGTTTCGACGATGGTGATGCCGCTGTCGACGATGGCGTCCCGGTACTCGTCGTAGGGCACCGGCCGGATGGTCGGGAGGATCGTCAGGTTGACGCCGAACGGCTTGTCGGTGAGGTCGCGGCAGCGGGCGATCTCCTTGATCAGCGCCTCAGGGGTGGGTTGGGTCAGGGCGGTGAGGAACCCGAGTCCTCCGGCGTTGGCCACCGCGCTGATCAGGTCCGCGGTGCCGACGGCGGTCATGCCGCCGCACACGATGGGGTGCTCGATCCCGAAGGTCTCGGTGAAGATATTGGTGAACAAATGCTTCCTCGGTGTGGGTTGACCGCCGATTGGCGGATGACCGGACTGCTCAGCGATGTCTGCTTCGGTCAGAACGGGAGATTGAATGCGCGAATCGCGTTCTCGCGCAGGAACGCCGTACGGGTCTTCTCGTCGAACTCGAGTTTGTCCAACCCGGACAGGCAGTCGGGTGCCGGCCAGGCGAGGTGGTTGGAACCGAAGAGCACCTTGTGCCGGCCGTGTCCGCGGAGGTAGTCGACGATCTCCGCCGGATAGCGGGAGGTCTTGTATGCGGAGGTGTCGATGTAGACGTTCGGGTACTTCGTGGCCAGTGAAATGGCTTCATGTGTCCATGGCACGCCGATGTGACCCACGATGACCCGGGTGACGTTCGACGATGTCGCCGACCTTGTCGTTGCTGATCAGCGGTCCCGCCGGGGCGTACCGGGCGCTCAACATGCCAGTTCGACGCCCGCTTCGTCCATGCGGTCGAGGGTCCACAACACCGGCGGTTCGGCCTCGGGGATGGTTCCCTTCGACCAGCGGCGCAGGGAGTCCAGGAAGGGCATGTCCAGCCATCGCTGGGTCGGGTGCTGCATCCAGGCATCGATCGTGTCTGTCATCGTTTTCCCTTTCTCGTGTCGGTGGTGTCGGATCAGGCGGTTTCGGGAACGGGGTGGGCCGCTCGGCTGTCCTCGTCGGTTCCGGTCTCTTCCATGTCGCGGTGCCGGGTTTCGGGCAGCATGAGTGCGCAGAACAGACTCAGGAGACCGAAGCCCGCGAGCATCCACCCGACGGCGGCGCTGCCGTACTGGGAGGTGAGGTGCGCGGCCAGCATGGGAGCGGTGCCGCCGCCGATGACCCCGGCGATGGCGTAGGCCATGCCGGCGCCCGTGTAGCGGTACTCGGTGTGGAACATCTCCGGCAGCAGTGCGCCCGCGGGCCCGTAGGAGACGCCCATGATGGCCAGGGTGAGGGCCAGGCCGGCGAGGAACGCGACCGGGGAGCCGGTGTCGAGGAGGGGGAAGAGCACCAGTCCTCCGGGGATGGCCACGAGACAGGAGGCGAGCACCATTTTTCGGCGGCCGATGCGGTCGGAGTGGATGGCGGACAGGATGATCGCGGCACAGAAGACGGCGGCGGCGAGGAGGCCGAGGGAGAGCACTGTGGTGCGGCTCAGGCCGAGGGTGGCAGTGGCGTACGAGGTGAGGTAGGCGGTGCCGATGTAGAAGAACGCGAACATCATCGCCAAGGATCCGGCGGCGAGGAGCAGCTCACGGGGCTGATTCTTGAAGACTCCGAGGAGGGGTCCGGCGCCGGCGCGGCGGGCCTGGGTGGATCGCCGGGCGAACATCGGTGTTTCCTCGACCGCGAGCCGGACGTAGAGGCCGATCAGCACGAGGAGGGCACTGGCGATGAAGGGGATTCGCCAGCCGTAGTCGAGGAACGCCTGCGAGGTCTCGCCGACGAAGAGGTTGACCGCCAGGAAGGTGCCGTTGGACAACGCGAAGGCCAGTGACGGTCCCAGCTGTGGGAATACCGCGTACAGGCCCCGTTTGTCGGTGGGGGCGTATTCGGTGGCCAGCAGGGTCGCCCCGGCCCATTCACCGCCGACGGCGAGGCCTTGCGTGATCCGCAGTGCGATCAGCGCGAGCGGTGCGGCTACGCCGATCGTGGCGGCGCCGGGGAGCAGTCCGATGAGCACGGTGCTGATACCCATCAGCAGCAGGGTGCTGACCAGCGTTTTCTTGCGGCCGATCCGGTCGCCGAAGTGGCCGAAGATCGCGGCTCCGAGGGGGCGGGCGACGAACGCGACGGCGAAGGTGGCGAAGGAGGCGACGGTGCCGGCGGCGGTACCGAGGGCGGGGAAGAAGACCTTCGGGAAGACCAGCGCTGCCGCGGTGCCATAGATGAAGAAGTCGTAGAACTCGATGGTGGTGCCGGTGCAGCTTGCAATGGCGACGCGGCGCATCGGGGTGGTCGGTGGGCTCGTCACCGTGTCGACGGTTCGGGACATCGTGATCTCCTGCTCGGTGGGCCCGTCCGGCTGGCGGAGGGGCTGGGGTACGACGAGCAGTGTGAGCGCCGTTACACCGACCGCTACACCCCCCAAAGTGGGTTGTGTTGCCGGGTAGCTGCTTTCGTGGGTACGTCGTGGGCAGGGAATGTCCGCTGGAGGTGCGGGGCTGCGGGCGGAGAGGGGTCAGCGGATGAGGCCGCGCTCGCGGGCGGCGAGGATCGCCTGCACGCGGTTGCTCGCGTGCAGCTTGCGCATGGCGCTCTTGAGGTAGGACTTGACCGTGTTGGGCAACAGGCCGAGGGTCTCGGCGATCTCCCGGTTGCTCAGACCCCGCGCAACGTGTTCGAGCACGTCGATCTCGCGGGGCCGCAGCACAGTGGGTGGTTCCTGCGATGCAGCCGGCGTCAGCACGGGCGCGAACCGGTTCCCGACCGCCTCGATCCGGGCACGCAGGACGTCGTCCTCGATCTGCCCGGCCAGGTCCGCCAGTTCCTGAGCGATGTCGTGCAGGTCGGCGCGGCTGAGCGCCGGCCGGTCGGCCTGGATATCGGTCCGCATCAAGCTGAGACGCCGCCCTACCTCGTCCTCGACGGCGATGTCGCGCTCGAGTCGCCGGACGAGTGGGGTGAAGCTGTCGAACCAGCGGTCGCCCAGGCGCACGTGGGTACGGGCCGCCAGGTAGATGAGGATGCGAGGTATCCGGTCGACGATGATCGGTAAGGCGGCCAGGGTTTCGATCGCCTCCGGGCGCACGGCGTGGTCGTACACGTGGGTGATGCCCTGGGCCGAGAAGTAGTCGGCCACCGAGACCGGGCGGGCGAGCATCAGCGCCTTTCCGCCGAGTCCCTCACCGTTGCGGACCACCAGGTTCACCGCCGAGCGGGTGCGGACGCCGGTCAGGTCGGTGATCTCCATCGCCACGGCGCCGTGCTGCACCGGCCCGCCGAACACCATGTCCATTCCGGCGTGCTTGCGGAGAGTCTCCAGCGAGCGCGCGAGGATGCGCCGTTCGACCGGCGTACCTGATTCGAATGACGTGATCATGTGGGCCTCCAACTACGCATCTGCCATTGAAGCTAGTGAGTGCCGTCACACCGTGGCAACGTCGTACCCCCGAAGGTGGGTGCCGGGCCGCCGGACCTACCTTCGGGGGTCCCGCACCGGTCCTCTCCCAGGCCATATTCCTCCTCGAGAACGGAGGAACACACATGAACACCAGGTTGAGCCACACCGTCGGTCCGGCCGAGCAGCCACTGCTCGAGATGACGATCGGTGACAACTTCGACCGGACCGTCGCGAGGTTTCCCGACCGCGAGGCTCTGGTCGACGTACCTACCGGGCGGCGGTGGACGTACGCCGACCTTCGGGCCGACGTCGACGCTCTGGCACGAGCGCTGCTCGAGGAGGGAATCACCCTCGGTGACCGGGTCGGGATCTGGGCCCCGAACTGCGCCGAATGGACGATCGTGCAGTTCGCCACGGCGAAGGTCGGCGCGATCCTCGTGACCGTCAACCCCGCCTATCGCGCCCACGAACTCGAGTACGTCCTCACCCAGTCGGGAATCCGGCTGATGTTCGCGGTCCCGTCGTTCAAGACTTCGGACTACGCGGCGATGATCGTGCAGGTCTCGCCCCGGTGCCGGAGTCTCGAGAAGGTGGTCCACCTGGGCGGCGAGGAGTGGGCGGCGCTGCTGCGCCGGGGCGCTCAGGCCTCGCCGGACCGGCTCGCCGAGGTGCAGGACGGGTTGACCCCCGACGATCCGATCAACATCCAGTACACCTCGGGGACCACCGGTTTTCCCAAGGGCGCGACCCTCTCCCACCGCAACATCCTCAACAACGGGTTCTTCGTCGGTGAACTCCTCGGCTATACCGAACAGGACCGGATCTGCGTGCCGGTGCCGTTCTACCACTGCTTCGGCATGGTCATGGGGAACCTCGGGGCCAGCACGCACGGCGCGTGTGTCGTCATCCCGGCCCCGGCGTTCGACCCGGTGGCGACGCTGCGCGCGTGTGCCGAGGAGCGATGCACGTCCCTGTACGGGGTGCCGACGATGTTCATCAGCCTGCTCGATGCCCCGGGCTTCGACTCCTACGACCTGTCCTCGATCCGCACCGGGGCGATGGCCGGTTCGCCGTGCCCGGTGGAAGTGATGAAGCAGGTCACCCAATGGGCCCCCGAGATGGCCATCGCCTACGGGATGACCGAGACGTCCCCCGCCTCCGCCCAGACCAGGGCGAACGACTCCCTGGACCGACGGGTCTCCACCGTCGGGCGGGCCCACCCGCACGTGGAACTCGAGATCGTCGACCCGGCAACCGGTGAGACCGTGCCCTCCGGGCAACCCGGGGAGCTGTGCGTCCGGGGCTACTCGGTGATGCTCGGCTACTGGAACCAGCCCGACAAGACCGCCGAGACGGTCGATGCCGACGGCTGGATCCACACCGGTGACCTGGCGGTGATGGACGAAGCGGGCTTCGTCGCCATCACCGGGCGGATCAAGGACATGGTGATCCGCGGCGGCGAGAACATCCACCCGCGGGAGATCGAAGAGTTCCTCTACACCCATCCGGACGTTCTCGACGCCCAGGTGATCGGGGTGCCCGACGCCAAGTACGGCGAGGAGCTGATGGTGTGGCTGCGGCTGCGTGACGGTGCCGCACCTTGGGACGCGGCGGCGCTCCGCGAATTCTGCAGAGGCCGGCTCGCGCACTACAAGATCCCCCGGTACGTGCACTGCGTCGACCAGTTCCCCATGACCGTGACCGGGAAGATCCGCAAGGTGGAAATGCGAGAACACGCCATCGACATGCTCGGGCTCGAAGCCTGAAACCCACACCACGAGACACACTCACCTTCGATACGGAGGAACCGACATGAGCTGGACCATCGAACGCCGCGGACGCGTCGCCGTCGTGACGATGAACACCAATCCGGTCAACGCACAGAACCGCGCCTTCTTCGCAGACCTGCACGAGGCGTTCGATCGACTCGAACGCGACCACCCACAGTCCCCGGTCGTGCTGACCGGCACCGGCACCCGGTTCTCGGCCGGACTCGATCTCGCCGAGCACTTTCCGCTCTTCGCCGGGGACGAGGCAGAGGTCGCGTCGTGGTTCCAGGACTACCGGGCGACGAACATGCGGTTGTTCACCTATCCACGGCCGACGGTGGCCGCGGTGAACGGGCACGCATTCGCCGGGGGCCTGATCACCGCCGCCGTGTGTGACCGCCGGGTCGCCGTCCCCGACGGGGCCCGGTTCGGGATCAACGAGGTGCCGATCGGCATCCCGATGCCCGCGGTATATCTGCGGATGCTGGCCTACGCCTGGGGTGAACCGGTGGCCTCGCGAACCTGTTTGCAGGGCGAGATCTTCACCTCGGCCGAGGCGCACGCCATGGGCATCGTGCACGAGCTGGTACCGGCGGAGGAACTGCTCGGCCGCGCCGTCGCCATCGCCGAACTGACCCCCGAAGACTGCATCGAGAACTACGCCTACACCAAGCGCGCCCTGCAGGCCCCCGCCCTGCGCGACATCGCGGACCTGTGCGACCCGCTCGACCGCAAGGAGCTGGCCGCCGGCATGACGAGCGAGCCGTCCCGGCGCGCCCACCGTCGGTACTGGGAACAGCTCAAGGGCCGCCCCGCGGGATGGTGACCAGGGTGGACGGCGGCGCGGACGAGCAGTTGCCCGCCTGGGTGATCTGGCGGCAGCGGCCGTTTCCCGATACCAACCTGCTTCTGCTCGACGGGCGGGAAGCGGCGCTCGTCGACAGCGGTTTCGTCGGCCATGCGCAGCAGACAGCCGAATGGGTGCACGCGCACAGCGACAATCTCACCCGGGTCGTGAACACGCACTGGCACGCCGACCACGTCGGCGGCAACGCGCTACCGCAGGCGAGGGGTGCCGGTATTGCGGCCGGCGCCCCGGACGCCGACGCCGTCGCCCGACGCGACCCGGGCTGCTGTCTCGCCGAATACCTCGACCAGCCGGTCGCCCCGTACACCGTCGACGAACCGCTCGACGACGGGCAGGTGCTCCGGCTCGGCGACACCGACTGGGAGGTGTCCGCACCCCGGGCCACACACCCGGCCACCTGGCGCTGTGGCAGCCCGAGGAGCGACTACTGGTGGTCGGAGACGCGCTGTCCGACTACGACGTCGGCTGGGTCGACAGTGCCCTCGACGGCCCTGACGCGGCCCGCACGGCCCTGCAATCGCTGCACCGGTTGACCGACCTTCGGCCACGGGTGCTGCTGCCCGCGCACGGACCGATTCCCGCCGACACCGACGGAGCACTGGCCAGTGCACGGCGTCGCGGCCAGCGTCACGTCGACGACCCGGACGGCGCGGTGCGGTACGGCGCACGTCGAATTTTCGTCTTCGCGTTGATGATTCGAGGCGGCATTCCCGCCGACGAGGTCGAGCCCTACCTGCATGCACGCGCCTGGCTGACCGACGCCGCACGGTTGTTGTGCCTCACACCCGAGGCGCTCGCCGCCGAACTGGTCGAGACGATGATCCGCGGCGGCGCCGTCGTCGCGCGGAACAATCGACTACATGCCGCCGCCGAACACATCCCGGTCACGCCGGGAACGCTGCAGGTGCCGTTTCCCCGGAAATGGTCGGCGTCGCGCGCACGCGCCGTTCCGGACCGCACGTGAACGCGTGCTGTCGCCGAGTCCTATCCGACCACCCGCTGGATCAGCAGTACCGCACCGATTCCGATCATCGCGGCACCGGAAATCCAGGTCACCACCCGCGCCGCGGCGGGGCGGGTGCGCAGCACCACCCGCGCCCCCGTCCCCACCCCCGTGTAGACCACCGCGCAGCTGACCGTGTGCACCACACCCAGCAGCACGATCTGCACCGCGAGGGGCCACCGCGCGTCCGTGTCGGTGAACTGTGGCAGCAGCGCCAGGAACAGCAGAAGCACCTTCGGATTCAGCCCGCTGGTCCCCATACCCTTGACCGCCTGCCGCACCCACGATTCCGGCGCCTGCTCCGCCCCGGCCTGCGGCAGAGCCGAGGGCTTGACGAGCATCGCGATCCCCAGCCACACCAGGTACGCCGCCCCGACCGCCGTCAACGCGGTCAGCACCAACGGCGAACGGGCCACCAGCGCCGCGACGCCGGTCGCCACCACCGCGGTCATTGCCAGATGCCCCGACAACATCCCACCGACCGCGGGCACCACGGTGCGGTGCCGCAGCCCCGCCGCGATCGCGTACGCCCAATCCGCCCCCGGCGTCAGCACGAACAGAAACGACACCGCCCAGAACGCAGCAACGGTACCGCCCGCCATGACCTCACTCATCCTTCACACTCTCGGACCGCCAGGACGCCTGGCGGTTCCCGATAGAGAGATTAGGGAGATCGACCTGGAATTCGTTCCCATAGTTTTCACAAGAACCGTGTAATTGGGGGAAAATCTTCCACATGGACAACGTCGACAAAAAGATCCTTGCCGAGCTCCAACAAGACGGGCGGCTCACCGTCACCGAACTCGCCGATCGGGTCCAACTCAGCATCTCGCCCTGCCACCGCCGCCTACGCGCGCTGGAGAGCTCCGGCGCGATCACCGGCTACCGCGCCCAGCTCGACGCCGGCGCCCTGGGCCTGACGTTCGAGGCGCTCGTCTTCGTCACCATGCGCACCGTCGACCGCGACACCCTCGAGGCATTCGAACCGGCCGTCGCCGCCATACCCCATGTCCTGCAAGCGCAACGACTGTTCGGCGACCCCGACTACCTCCTGCGGGTGATCACCCGCGACCTGCCCGCCTTCCAGAAGCTCTACGACGAATCCCTCGCCACCCTCCCCGGCGTCGGGCGCCTCAGCTCCACTCTCGTCATGAAAAGCGTGGTAGACAACCGTCCCCTGCCCCTGTAGGACCCCGACCACTGCTCCGTGGCCTACGCGGTCCGGAGCGTACCGACGCCCCAGGAAGGACGGTGTCCTGTCCGTCCCGATCGAAGAACACGTCGTTACTCCGCTGTCGACGGTCCGCATCGATGATGCGGCGCACCTCCGGGCCCAGCGCCGAGGCACTCACCCGAATTCCAGTGCGAAATCGTCGATTTCGGACTGGTCGAGGTCGCTCAGCGTCAGATCGGAGGGAGTGAAGCCACCGGCGTCGTCGCGCGCGGCGTGGTCGGCGAGCGCACACAGCGCCGCGACCCAGCCGTGCGCCAACTCGGCGACGACGGACGCCGGCACGACCCCGGTGGCGTAACCCCACGTCGCGCGGAGCACCGGTCCGGCCGGCGTCTCCTCGGTGACGGCGCCGACCTCGATCGCGTGGCTCACCGGCATCGCCTCGTCGGTGGTGCCGCCGAGCACGCCGGCCTCCGGAGCGGCCGTCCACGGTCCGCCGTCCCCCTCGCCGAGGGTCAGCCGGCCGAGATAGTTGAACCCGATCTCCGGTGCCGGTGCGGCCCCGAGTTCGGTCCCGGACTCGGGATCGAGATGGCGGAGCATGCCGAACCCGATTCCGTTGTCCGGGATCTCCCGCAACTGCTCCTTGACGAGCTTGAGCGCCACCCCGGCGCAGTCGCCGCCGGCGAACGCCTCGGCGAGATCCACCCCGGAGACGTCGAGGCGGACCGGATACAGGCTGGTGAACCAGCCGACGGTGCGGGACAGGTCGGCGCCGGGCACCACCTGCTCCTCGCGTCCGTGCCCCTCCCGGTCCACCGGGACCGCCCCACCGCCGCACACCCGGCCCACCGTCAGCGCCAGCGCGGTGAGCAGCACGTCGTCGACGCCGGCGCGGAAGCGCTCCGGCACCGTCGTCAGCAGCGCCTCGGTCACCGACGCCGGGACCTGCACCTGCACCCGCGAGACCGTCGCCATCGTGTCGCGCGCGGGATCCACCCGCCGCCCCGCGATCCGCACGCATCCGGCCGGTTCGAGGGCGCGGCGCCACAACCCCAGTTCGCCGCGCCGCGCCGGAACCTGGTCGAGCAGCCCCCGCGCCCAGGTCCGCAGCGGCGTTCCCCCGCCGGCCGGTTCGGTGCCCTCGCACGCGACGGCCAGGTCCGGGACCAGGATCCGCCACGAGACCCCGTCGATCACCAGATGATGCACCACCACCAGGATCCGGCCCGGACGCCCTGGGCCGGCGTCGAAGAAGACCACCCGCATCATGTCACCGGTCTCGGGATCCAGGGCGGCACAGGCGACGTCGGTCTCCTCGGACAGCACCGTCGAGCGGGACCGCTCGTCGAGTCCCCGGACGTCCACCCGCGTGACGAGCGTGGCCGGATCGACGGTGTCCGCGGCACGGACGTCGAATGTCCTTGCCGCCGGATCGAACACGGCACGCAAGGCGTCGTGCACCGCGAGCACCCGGCCCACCGCCGCGACCAGGGTGCCGAGGTCGACCCCGACGGGCGCGTGCAGGAGGCGGGACTGGGCGAATCCCCGGTAGGGGCCGCCGCGGTCGAGGAGGTCGTGCACGATCGGGGTCGCCGGGACGAGACCCAGGGCGGCGGTGCGTTCCGTCTCGTCCGGTGCCGTGTCGACCTGCACGATGCGGGCCAGGCCCGCCGGGGTGCGGTGCTCGAAGACGTCGCGGGCGGCGAAGCGCAGTCCCGCCGCCCGGGCTCTCGACACGAGCTGGATCGAGACGATGGAATCACCGCCGAGGGAGAAGAAGTCGTCGTCGGGTCCGATCGTGTCCAGGCGCAGCACCTCCGCCACCACCGCGCACAGGCGCCGCTCGAGGTCGTTCGCCGGGGCCCGGGACGCCCCGGCGGGCGCGAAGACCGGGGCGGGCAGCGCCCGCCGGTCGACCTTACCGTTGGGGGTGACCGGGAACTCGTCGAGCACCACGATCGCGGCCGGCACCATGTGCTCGGGCAGACTACGGGACACGTGCTGCCGCACCACTTCCGGATCTGCTCCGGCGCCGGTGACGTAGCCGACGAGCCGGCGGCGGCCCGGCTCGTCCTCCCGGGCCACGACCACGCAGCCCGCGACCGCCGGGTGCGCCGACAACGCGGCCTCGATCTCGCCGAGCTCGATGCGGAACCCGCGGATCTTGACCTGATCGTCGCTGCGGCCGAGGTACTCGAGCACCGGACGGTCGCCGCCCGCGTCGATCCACCGCACCCGATCTCCGGTGCGGTAGAGCCGGGCGCCCGCAGCGCCGAACGGATCGGCCACGTAGCGGGCCGCACTCGGCCCGGGGCGGTTCAGGTAGCCGCGGGTTACGCCGGGCCCGCCGACGTACAGCTCTCCGGCCACGCCCGCCGCGACGAGGCGCAGACGGTCGTCGAGCACGTACACCCGGGCGCCGTCGATCGGCGCCCCGATGTGCGGGCGCGCCCCGCGGATCTCGGCGACCGTGGCGTCGACCGTGCATTCGGTGGGGCCGTACATGTTCAGCGCCCGTACCCCGTCGAACGCGCCGAGCGCCGACCACAGGTCCGCGGACACGGCCTCGCCGCCGACGGCGAGCAGGCTGGGACGGTGCGGCGCCGCGGGCTCGCACAGGCCGGCGGCGAGCAGTTCGGTCATGAGCAGCGGTACGCAGTCGACGGCGTCGATGCGGTGGGTGCGCACGTAGGCGACGGTGGCGGCGGCGTCGGCGAGCAGGTCGGCGTCCGGCAGGTACAGGGTGTGCCCGGCGAGCATGGACAGCAGCGGGTCGATCGAGGAGTCGAACGACAGCGCGTAGGTCAGCAGCACCCTCAGCGGCCGGTCCTCCGCGCGGCCGACGGTCCGGCGCCGCTGGGTCGCGACCAGGTTCACGACGCCGCGGTGCGGCACCACGACGCCCTTGGGGAGCCCGGTCGAGCCGGAGGTGTAGACGACGTAGGCGGCCCCGTCGCCGGAGACTGCGCCGAGATGCTCGCCCGGCTCGAGCGGGGTGTCCGGGAGCGTGGGGTCCACCGCGGCGAGCGCGGCCTCGTCGAGGACGAGGACGGGCCTCGAGTCGGCGAGCATGTGTTCGATGCGCTCGGCCGGGTACCCGGGATCGATCGGGACGTAGGCGCCGCCGGCCTGCCACACCGCGAGGGCCGCGACGATCGCGTCGGTGCCGCGCGGCAGCATCAGCCCGACCACCGTCTCGGGTCCCACGCCGCGGCGGATCAGGTGCCGCGCGAGCCGACTGGTACGGGCGTGCAGTTCCCCGAAGGTGAGCGTCCCGGTGGCAGTGACCAGCGCGGTCGCGGTCGGGGTGCGCCGCCCCTGGCGGGTGAACAGCTCACCCAGGGTATCCACGCCGACGTCTTCGACGTCGTCCATACATACGTACGGGCTGCCGGAGCAGAGACGGTCGCGCTCGTCGTCGGCGAGCAGGTCGAGCGCGGACAGCCGGGTCCGCGGATCCCTCGCGAGCGCCGCGAAGGCGCGCACCACGCGGGCGGAGAGCGCATCGGCGGTGGCCGCGTCGAACAGGTCCCGCGCGTACTCCACCCGCACTCGCAGGCCGACGCCCGCGTCCTCGACCACGTCGAAGGTCAGGTCGAACAGGGCGGCGCCGGTGTCGACGGTGGACACCCGCGGTTCCAGGCCGGCGAAGGCGTCGACGACCGGCGGGGTGCGGTGCTGCACGAGCACCTGGAACAGCGGGTGCCGGCCGGCGCTGCGGGAGGGGTTCAGGGCCTCGACCAGCCGGTCGAACGGCAGGTCCTGGTTCGCGTAGGCGTCGAGGTCGGTGCTGCGGATCCGGGCGAGCAGTTCGGCGAGCGCGGGATCGCCGGACAGGTCCGTCCGCAGAACCACCATGTTGACGAAGAACCCGACGAGGTCGTCCAGTTCGGCGGCGGGGCGGCCTGCGGTGGGCGAGCCGATCGGGATGTCCTCCCCCGCGCCGCTGCGCGCGAGTGCGACGGCGACCGCGGTGTGCACGAGCATGAACATCGTGGCGCCCGCACCGCGCGCGACGGCCCGCAGCGCATCGGCCACGTGCGGCGGTACCAGCCGTTCGACCGTGCCGCCCGCGAACGTGGCCGTCGCGCCGCGGGGCCGGTCGGTGGGCAGGTCGAGTTCCTCCGGCATCCCGTCGAGCCGGGCGCGCCAGTAGTCGAGCTGGCGGGCGGCGAGTCCGTCGCCGTCGCCGAGGATCTCGCGGTGCCACACCGCGAAGTCGGCGTACTGCACCGGCAGCGGCGCCGGCGTCCAGGAACTCCCGGCGGCCGCGGCGGCGTAGGCCGCGCCGAGCTCGCGCAGCAGGATCGGGGCGGACAACTCGTCGGCGGCGACGTGGTGCACGAGCACCAGCAGCACGGCCTCCGCGGATCCGCCCTCGAAAAGCATCACCTTGATCGGGATCTCGCGTTCGAGGTCGAACACGTGCCGCGCCGCGGCCGCCACCGCCGCGTCCAGGTCGGCCCCCTCGACGGTGCGGGCGGTGAACGGCACGCCGGGTGCGGCGAGCACGCGCTGCATGCCGACGCCGTCGTGGTCCTCGAGCACGGTGCGCAGGACCTCGTGCCGGTCCAGCACCGCGCGCACCGCTTCGTGCAGCGCCGCCGGATCGGGGACGCCGCGCAGGCGCAGCGTCAGCGGGACGTTGTAGGTCGGGCTCGGGCCCTCGAGCCGGAACTGGAACCACAGCCGCTGCTGCCCCGCCGACAGCGGTGCACGGTCGCCGCGTTCGACCGGACGCAGCGGGATCCGCAGGGCCGCGGCACCGTCGGGGCACTGCGCGGCGAGCCCCTCGACGGTCGGGTGGTCGAAGACGGTGCGGATCGGCAGTTCCACGCCGAGCGCGTCGCGGACCTTCGCGATCAGCTTGGCCGCCGCGAGGGAGTGACCGCCGAGGAGGAAGAAGTCGTCGTCGACGCCGACGGTGTCGAGGCCCAGGACGTCCGCGAACACCGCGCACAGCACGCGTTCGCGTTCGGTGGCGGCCGCGCGGCCGCCGACGAGGGCCCCGAAGTCCGGTTCCGGCAGCGACGTGCGGTCCACCTTCCCGTTGGAGGTGAGCGACAGCGCGTCGAGGAACACGAACGCCGACGGCACCATGTGCGCCGGCAGCCGCCGCGCCACGAGCTCGCGGGCCGTCGCGGGGTCACCGTCGCCGCCCACCAGGTAGGCGACGAGCCGCGCGGTGCCGGTCGCGTCGGGACGCGCCACGGCGACGGCCCGCGCGACGCCGGGCAGCTCCTGCAGCGCCGCCTCGACCTCGCCGAGTTCGACGCGGAAGCCACGGATCTTGACCTGGTCGTCCCGGCGGCCGCGGTAGACGAGGTGGCCGTCCGCGGTCCACCGCACCACGTCGCCGGTGCGGTACATGCGGCTTTCGCTGTCGCCGAACGGGTTCGCCACGAACCGCGCCGCGGTCGCGCCGGGCGCGCCGAGGTAGCCTCGCACCACGCCGGGGCCGGCGACGTACAGTTCTCCGTCCACGCCCTCCGGGACCGGGTTCAGCGCGGCGTCGAGCACGTAGGCGCGCAGGTTCGCCACCGGCCGGCCGATCACGGGTTCCGCCGCGTCCCCCACCTCGGCGACGAGGACGTCGACGGTGCCCTCCGTGGGGCCGTAGAAGTTGAACGCGGCGCCGTCGCGCTCACGCAGACGCCGCCACAGGGCGTCGGTGACGGCGTCGCCGCCGAAGCCGAGCGTCGGCACGGTACCGGCGGGCAGCAGGTCGGCCTCGACGATCTGCTCGAGTTGCGCGGGCGACAGTTCGACGAAGTGCCAGCCCTCGCTGCCGGCGAGTTCGGCGAGCCGGTGCGGGTCCCGCTGGGTGGCCTCGTCGACGATGCGCAGCTCGTGTCCGTCGAGCAGCCACAGGTGCGGGCCCCACGAGGCGTCGAACGCGAACGACCAGGCGTGCCCGACCCGCAGGCGGTCGCGGCCGGCCTCGGCGCGGGCACGGGAGAAGACGCGCTCGCGGTGGCTGTGGAACAGGTTGACGGCGCCGCGGTGCGGGACCTCCACGCCCTTGGGCCGGCCGGTCGAACCGGAGGTGTGGATGACGTAGGCGACGTCGAGCTCGTGCAGCGGGCGGCCGCGTTCCGCGCGGGTCAGCGGCTCGGGGTCGTAGCCGGACAGGTCCAGCCCGTCGAGGTTCACCGGATCGGGTAGGCCTGCGGTGCAGGAGATCTCGGCGATACGTGCGGCGCCGTCGCCGCCGGTGAGCACGACACCGGGTGCGGTCTCGGCGAGCACGTGGGCGAGCCGCTCGGCGGGATGGTCGGGGTCCAGCGGAACGCACGTGGCGCCGGCCTCGAGGACGGCGAACAGCGCAACCAGCGTGTCGGCGCGGCGCGGCAGCGCGACGGCGACGCGCCGCTGTGGGCCGAGCCCGAGGCTCAGGAGGTGACGGGCGAGGCGGCGCGAGCGCGCGGCCAGTTCACCGAAGGTCAGGGCGGTGGCGGCATCGCGCACCGCGGGTGCGTCCGGGTCACGGGCCACCTGCGCGGCCAGCAGGTCCGGCAGCGTGAGGTCCGTCGGCACCGGCAGGTCGTCGCCGCTGCGCTCGACGAGGAGGCGGCGGCGCTCGCCGGCGCCGAGGATCTGCAGCCGGGCCAGCGGCCGGTGCGGATCGGCGAGCGCGACGACCTGGGTGAGGAGCAGTTCGAGACGGCGTGCGTGCCGCGCGAGGTCGTCGGCGGTGTAGGCGTCGGCATCCGCGTCCACCCAGACTTCGAGGCCGCCGGTGTGGTCGAGCGGCCGCACGGTCACCATGAAGTCCTGCAGCGGGCCCCGGGCCACGGAGTGCACCGCGGCGTGCAGGTCCGCGAAGCGCAGCCGGTCGCCGAACGGTTTGACGTTGACGGACGGCCCCACGACGCCCCGGGAGCCCGCGGGCAGGCGCAGGTCGTTCTGGATGTCCTCCCCGCGGTAGCGGTGGTGCGGGCGGCAGTCCGCCACGGCGGCACGCACCTCGGCGACGAGATCGGCGAGGGTGCGGGCGGGTTCGGGACGCAGGCGCAGCGGCACGACGTTGACCGCGGACATCGGCACGGTCGTCGCGGCGCTGCCGAGCCGGTTCATCACCGGGAATCCCACGATCACGTCGCCGCGTCCCGTCGCGGCGCGCAGGAACGCGGCGACGGCGGCGGTGACGACGTCGCCCCAGCTCGCGCCGGTGGCCTTGCCGATCCGCGAGAGCCCTTGCTGCTGTTCGGCGGTCAGGGTCAGGCGCACGCCGCGGCAGCGGACGGCGATGCCGCCGGGACCGTCGGCGAGGGTCACGGCGTCCTCGGCGCCGTCGAGGTAGCCGGCCCAGAAGTCCCGGTCGGCGGCGAAGTCCGCGGACGCACGGTAGGCGGCTTCCTCGGCGACGACGGGGGCGAGTGGGGCGAACCTGGCCGGTGGGACCGGCAGCCCGAGCACGTCGGCGGTGTAGCGCTCGGCGATGCGCCGGGTGAGCAGGCCGAAGCCGTAGGCATCGATCACCAGGTGGTGGATGCACAGGTAGAGGACGGCGTGCCGGTCGCCGAGGCGGAGCACGGCGACGCGCAGGCACGGCTCGCGGGCGGGATCCAGCACGCGCGTGTGGTCGCCGGCCATCCAGCGCCGGGCGGCCGCCTCCGGCTCGGGCTCGCGGCGCAGATCGACGACGGCGGGCTCCGGCGCCTCGTGCGCGCCGGGACGGATGAGGACCGATCCGTCGGCCTCCACGGCGAAGGCCGCGGTGAGCACCTCGGCTTCGGCGACGGCCTCCCGGACCGCCCGCGTCACCGCGGCGACGTCGACGTCGCCGCGGAGTTCGACGCATTCCGCGGTGTTGAAGACGGGGTTCGCGGGGTCGAGCTGCTGGGCGAACCATACGCCGGACTGGGCCCGCGTCAGCGGAAATGCCGAGGTCGACGGGCCGGACGTGGGCACGATCGATCCCCTTTCTACGGTCGAATTCGACTGTGCCGTATCGCATCACGAGAGGTGAAGCCGGTCCGGCGCGAAACGTGACGATACCAAAGGTTAGGCTAACCGTATATGTTCTGCTGGGTCGGGTGCACGGCACCGCGACCGTCCCTGTCACCACTACGAGAGGTCTGCGCACATGCAAGCACCGGCCGTCGCCGCGCACGGCACCGCCGCCCCGCGGCAGATCGGCACCGCCGCCCCGCGGCAGATCGGGTCCGCCGCCCCGTTCGTGCTGTCGCGTCCGCACGGCACCGTCGTGGCGGAGGGCGTCGACGCCCGGTTCGACTCGGCCGGCGAGGCCGCGGCGGCGCTGCGCGCCGGCTCGGTGGCCGCCGTCGTCGGCGCGCTGCCGTTCGCACCCGACCACCACGCCGCCCTCACCGCGCCCGTCGCGCTGCGGCACCAGCCGGACCCCGTCGGGGACGTCACCGTCGCGCTGCCGCCGGTGCGGATCGCCGCGACGCTGCCCACCGAGGACGAACACCTCGACCGGGTGGCCACGGCGCTGCGGCAACTGCGCGACCCGGCCGACGACCTGGCGAAGGTGGTGCTGGCCCGCGCGCTGCTCCTGCGGGCGGACGCACCCGTCGACCCGGCGTCGCTGCTCGCCCGCCTGGCCGGAAACGACCCCTCCGGCAACGGATTCGTCGTCGACCTCACCGCCGCCGGGGGACCGTGGACCGGCCGGCACCTCGTCGGGGCCAGTCCCGAGGTGCTCGTCCGGCGCCGCGGCGACCTCGTCACGTGTCATCCGCTCGCCGGTTCGGCGCCCCGGCACCCGGACCCCGAGGTCGACCGGCGCACCGGCCGGCGCCTCGCCGCGTCGGAGAAGAACCTCGCCGAGCACGCCCACGTCGTCGACGCCCTGCGCGCGAGCCTCGAACCGCTGTGCACCGACCTCGACATCCCCGGTTCGCCGACCCTGACGACCACCCGGCAGCTCTGGCACCTGGGCACCCCGATCTCGGGCCGGTTGCGGGACCGGTCGGTCACCGCCCTCGACCTCGCCCTCGCCGTGCATCCGACCCCCGCAATCTGCGGCACGCCGACCGCCCCCGCCCGGGCGCTGATCCAGGAACTGGAGGGTGACCGCGGTTTCTACGCCGGCGCCGTCGGCTGGGCCGACCGGGACGGCGACGGCGAATGGATGGTGACGATCCGCTGCGCCGTCCTCGACGCCGACGGCACCACGCTCACGACCCACGCGGGCGGCGGCATCGTCGCCGGGTCGGATCCGCTCGACGAACTCGCGGAGACCACAACGAAGTTCGGCACGGTGCTCGAGGCGCTGGGGGTGCGGCGGTGAGCCGGTCCGTCACCCTCGTCGTCGGCGCCGCCCAGGGCATCGGCCGCGCCACCGCCCTGACCCTCGCGAAGGCCGGGCACCGCGTCGTCCTCGCCGACCGCGATGTCGACGGCCTCGCCGAGACCGCCGCGCTGCTCGACGTGGCCGCCCCCGTGCACGGTCTCGACGTGTGCAACGCGGCCGGCGTCGCCGAGGCGGTCGCACGAGTGGAGGCCGAGCACGGGCCGGTCGACGCGCTGGCCCACGTCGCGGGCGTCTTCACCACCGGGTCGGTGCTCGACTCCGATCCCGCCGAGTGGCAGCGGATGTTCGACGTCAACGTCACCGGCCTGATCAACGTGCTGCGCGTCGTCGGTCGCGGGATGCGCGAGCGTCGCCGCGGGGCGATCGTCACGGTCGGCTCCAATTCGGCGGGTGTGCCCCGCGCCGGAATGGGCGCATACGGCGCGTCGAAGTCCGCCGCCCACATGATCGTTCGTGTGCTCGGCCTCGAGCTGGCCCGGTTCGGGGTCCGCGCCAACGTCGTCGCCCCGGGCTCCACGGACACGGCGATGCAACGGTCCCTGTGGCCGGATCCGGCCGACGACGCGGGCGCCCGCACCGCGATCGACGGCGACGCCGCCTCGTTCAAGGTGGGGATTCCATTGGGCCGCATCGCCGACCCTGCCGACATCGCCGACGCCGTCGAGTTCCTGCTCTCCGACCGTGCCCGCCACATCACCATGCAGACCCTGTACGTCGACGGCGGCGCCACGCTGCGCGCCTGAACCGGATCGAAAGGAACTCCGTGACGATCGCCGCCACCCGGACTCCCCTGGCTGCCACCGCCGGCTACCCCCAGGAGTTCGCGGAACTCTACCGCGCCGCGGGCTACTGGACGGACGAGACGTTCGTCCGGTTCCTGTCCGTGCGGGCCGACCGCCACGGCGAGCGCGTCGCCGTGGTCGGCCGTGACGCCCGCGGCACCGAACGCCGCCTCACCTACCGCGAACTCACCGGCGCCGCGGACCGGATCGCCACCGGGCTCGCGGCCGCGGGCGTCCGGCCGGGCGACCGGGTGCTGGTGCAGCTGCCCAACATCGTCGAGTACACCGAGGTGGTCTTCGCGGTGTTCCGGCTCGGTGCGCTGCCGGTGTTCGCGCTGCCCGCGCACCGCAGCGCCGAGATCGGGTACTTCTGCCGGTTCACCGACGCCGCCGCGTACGTGATCGCCGGCGAGCACGGCGGATTCGACTACCGCGGCCTGGCCCGGCAGGTGTGCACGAACCTCGACCGTCCGCCGGTCGTGGTCGTCGCCGGCGACGCCCAGGAGTTCACCCCGCTCGACGCGCTGCGCGAGCACGAGCCGGGCGAATTCGCCGATGTCGAAGCGGAATCCGTCGCCTTCCTGCAGCTCTCGGGCGGCACCACCGGAACCCCGAAGCTGATCCCGCGCACCCACACCGACTACCTGTACTCGGTGCGCGAGTCGGCCCGCATCTGCGGCGTCGACGCCGGCACCCGGATGCTGGTGGTACTGCCGGCGGCGCACAACTTCCCGATGAGCTCACCCGGGATCCTCGGGGTCCTGCACGCCGGCGGCACGATCGTGCTGGCGCCGGACCCGAGCCCCGACACCGCCTTCGCGCTGATCGAGCGCGAGCGGGTCACCATGGCGTCGCTCGTGCCCCCGCTCGCACTGGCGTGGCTGTCGGCGCGGCCCCGTATCGACCGGGACCTGTCGTCGCTGCAGGTCCTGCAGGTGGGGGGCGCGAAGTTCGGCGCCGAGGCGGCCGCGCGCGTGACGCCCGAACTCGGCTGCACCCTGCAGCAGGTGTTCGGGATGGCCGAGGGCCTGGTCAACTACACCCGGCTCGACGACCCCGAGGCCACCATCGTCGGCACCCAGGGCCGGCCCATCAGCCCGCACGACGAGATCCGGGTGGTCGACGACGCCGACCGTCCCGTCGCCCCGGGCGCGACGGGCCACCTGCTCACCCGCGGTCCCTACACGATCCGCGGCTACTACGACGCGCCCGGGCACAACGCGTCGGCGTTCACCGCCGACGGGTTCTACCGCACCGGAGATCTCGTGCGGCTGACCGAGGACGGCTACGTCGTCGTCGAGGGCCGCGCGAAGGACCAGATCAACCGGGGCGGCGAGAAGATCGCCGCCGAGGAGGTGGAGAACCACCTGCTCGCCCACCCCGGGGTCCTGGACGCCGCGGTGGTGGCCGTGCCCGACGCCTACCTCGGGGAGCGCACGTGTGTGTTCGTCGTCGCCGACGGCGAGGCCCCGAAGGCCCCGGCGCTGAGGACCTTCCTGCGCGAGCGGGGCCTGGCCGCGTACAAGATCCCCGACAAGGTGGTCTTCGTCGACACCTTCCCCCGCACCGGTGTGGGCAAGACCAGCCGCGCCGGACTGCGTCGCGCGCTCGCCGCCACCCTGCAGCACTGATCCCGACTCCGCTCGACCACAGAAAGCGAATCCTGCGATGGCCCTGCCGAAGTCCGTGTCCTATCCCCTGCCGACCGACCTGCCCGCCAACACCGTCGACTGGACCATCGACCCGCGGCGGGCGGTACTGCTCGTGCACGACATGCAGGAGTACTTCGTGCGGGCCTTCGACCGCGCGGCGGATCCGCTGGCGACGGTGGTCCCGAACATCGACGCGATCCGGCGGTCGGCGTACGAGGCGGGCATTCCCGTCGTCTACACCGCCCAGCCCGGCGACCAGGATCCGGCCGAGCGGGCGCTGCTCACCGATTTCTGGGGTCCCGGCCTGGCCGACGATCCGGCCCTGACGTCCGTCGTCGCCGACCTCGCGCCGCGCGAGGACGACGTGCAGCTCACCAAGTGGCGCTACAGCGCGTTCATCCGCACCGACCTGCGGGAGCGGATGCGCGCGTGGGGCCGGGACCAGCTCGTCGTCACCGGCGTCTACGCCCACATCGGGTGCCTGAGCACCGCGCTGGACGGATTCATGCAGGACGTGCAGGTCTTCGTCGTCGCGGACGGCGTCGCGGACTTCTCCCGGCGCGAGCACACCGAGGCGCTGCACTACCTCGCGGCGCGGTGCGCCGCCGTGGTGCCGGCGGCGGACGCGGTGCGGCGCCTGCGCACCGGCGTCCTCTCGGTGTCCGGCTGATCCGCGGGGAGCGCCGCTTACACGCCGACTTCCTGCGGTTCCGTGCGGGCCGCGAGCGCGGCGTATCTGCCGCCGCGGGCGAGCAGTTCGTCGTGGCTGCCCTGCTCCACGATGCGGCCGCGGTCGAGGACGACGATCGTGTCGGCGTCGCGGATCGTCGAGAGGCGGTGCGCGACGGTGAGGGTCGTGCGGCCGCGGCGGGCCGCGTCCAGGGCCTGCTGCACCGCGCGTTCGGTCTCGTTGTCGAGCGCGCTCGTCGCCTCGTCGAGCACCAGGATGCGCGGGTCGCGCAGCAGGGTGCGGGCGATGGCGAGGCGCTGCTTCTCGCCGCCGGAGAAGCGGTGTCCGCGCGCCCCGACGACGGTGTCGTAGCCGTCCGGCAACGAGGACAGGAGCTCGTGGATGTGCGCGGCGCGGGCGGCCTGCTCGATCTCGGCGTCCGTCGCGTCGGGCTTGGCGTGGCGCAGGTTCTCCCGGACCGTGGCGTGCAGCAGGTACGTCTCCTGGGAGACGACCCCGACCAGGCTCGCGATGTCGGCGAGCGGAAGGTCGCGCACGTCGACGCCGTCGATCGTCACCCGCCCCGACGTGGGGTCGTACAGCCGCGCGACGAGCGACCCGAGAGTCGTCTTTCCCGAACCTGTTTCGCCGACGAGAGCGACGTGTGAGCCGGCGGGCACGTCGAGGGTGATGCCGGCCAGCGCGTCCCGGTCGGCGCCGTCGTAGCGGAAGCGGACGTCGTCGAACCGCACGGCGCCGGCGATCCGGTCGAGGTCGAGCCGCACCGGGTTCGCGGGTTCGCCGATCTCGACGGTCAGGTCGAGGTATTCGAAGATGCGGCTGAACAGCGCCAGCGAACCGGTGACCGACACGCCCACGTCGAGCAGGCTCATCAGCGGCCGGAACAGGGTGGCCTGCAGGCCGGTGAAGGCGACGAGGGTGCCGATGGTCATCCCGCCCGACGTCGCGGGCAGGCCGGCGACGAGGTAGAGCAGGGCGGGGATGGCGGCGAAGACGATGTTCATCGTGGCCATGCGCCAGCGACCGGACAGCTGGGAACGGACCTCGAGGTCGGCCAGTTCGGTGGAGGTGCGGGCGAAGCGTGTCGACATGGCCGGGCCGGTGCCGAGGGTCTTACCGAGCAGGACGCCGCTGAGCGAGAGACTCTCCTCGATCTGGGTCTGCATGTCGGCGAGGCGACGCTGGCGCACGGCGGTGATCTCGCGGCGCATCAGGGCGACTTTGCGGGTGAGCCAGATCGCCGGCGGCAGCACCAGCAGGGACAGCAGCGACAGCCGCCAGCTGAGCACCGCCATCGCGACGGCCGTGCCGACGACGGTGGTGACGTTGGCGGCGATCGAGGTGGCGGTGGAGGTGACGACGTTCTGCATGCCGCCGATGTCGTTGGTCAGGCGTGACTGGATCTCCCCGCCGCGGGTGCGGGTGAAGAAGCCGAGGGACTGCCGTTGCAGGTGGTCGAACACGCGGGTGCGCAGGTCGTGCATGACGTGCTGGCCCACCGTGGTGGAGATCCACGTCTGCACCACCCCGAGGATCGAGGCGACGACGGTGACGGCGAGCATCGCGCCGACGGCGCCGAGCAGCAACGGCACGTCCTGGTCGGGAATCGCGTGGTCGATGAGGGTGCGGACGAGGAACGGGTTGGCGAGCGTGATCACCGACGACACCACGATGAGCGCGACGACGAGCGCGACCTGCCAGCGGTAGGGCGCGAAGAGCGCGCCGATGCGGCGCACGCTCACGGGGGATTCCTCGAGCTGGGCGCGGTCGCGCGGGTCGGGCTTGGCGTGCCGCATCGGTCCCGGCCCGCCGCCGGGCGGAGGCTGCATCATGCCCATCACCTCCTTCGTGAGGCACGAAACGTACTTGTTGAGGTTGCCTCACTAAGAGGCAGCCGTCAAGTGAGGTATGATCCGCATCATGTCCGACGCCCCCACCGACCCGGCGCTGCGCGACCTGCTGATGACGGCCACCCGCACGCTGCGACGCCGCTGGCACGCCACCCTCGTCCCGTGGGAACTGTCCCCGCACGAGCACCGCGCGCTGCACGTCGTCGGCCACTCCGCTCAGCCGCTGCGCCTCGGCGACGTCGCCAAGGCGCTGCGCATCGCGCCGCGATCGGCCACCGAGGTGATCGACCGGCTCGAGGCCCGGGGCCTGACCCGTCGCGTCGCCGACCCCGCCGACCGTCGCGCCGTGTGCGTCCACCTCACCGACGAGGGCCGTCGCATCGCCGCCGAACTCGACGCGGCCCGCGACGCCGAGGCCACCGAGTTCTTCGCCCACCTCGACGGCCCCGAACGCACCGAACTGGCCCGCCTCCTCACCAAGCTCGCCGACGGGTGACTCCCGCGACGAAGGGGAGGTTGTTGTGGCAACGTGCGAGTGGCGTGCCCGACAACCGCCCCCTCGGCGCGACAACCTCCCGCTCGGATCTCACGTTCCCCGCCCGACGGACGTCTACCCGGTGGGCCGGGTGGGACAGCCCGGGCGGAGGAGGAACCATGACCACCGGGAACCGGACCGACTCGCTCACCGCGCGGGTCGATGCTCAGGACTGGCCGGCGCTCGTCGCCGAACTCGACGCGACGGGGTGCGCGCAGACCGGGCCGCTGCTCACCGCGGACGAGTGCGCGCGCGTCGCCGCGATGTGGGACGACGACCGCCGCTTCCGCAGCACGATCGACATGGAACGGCACCGCTTCGGCAAGGGCACCTACCGCTACTTCGGCGACCCCGTACCCGAGGGCATCACCCGGTTGCGCGCGGCGTTCTACCACCGGCTGCTGCCCGTCGCACGGGGCTGGGCGCAGCGGCTCGGCGACCCGGCGCCCTGGCCCGACGACTTCGGCGACTGGCTCGACGCCTGCCACGCCGCCGGACAGGCCAGGCCGACGCCCATCCTGCTGCGCTACACGACCGGCGACTGGAACGCCCTGCACCGCGACCTATACGGCGACCTGGTGTTCCCGCTGCAGGTGGTGATCGGCCTCGACCGGCCCGGCCACGACCACCTCGGCGGCGAGTTCCTCCTCGTCGAGCAACGCGCCCGCGCGCAGTCCCGCGGCACCGCCACCGTGCTGCAGCAGGGTCACGGACTGATCTTCACCACCCGCGACCGGCCCACCCCCTCCGCGCGCGGCTGGACCCGCTCCCCCGTCCGGCACGGGGGTCAGCACCGTCCGCGCCGGCGTCCGCCACACCCTCGGCCTCGTCCTGCACGACGCCCGATGACCGGCTACACGCTGCTCGGCGCGGACGGGCGTCCCTACCGCAGCCCGACCCCCGGATCCGTCGGTGGGCACCGGCGCGGCCGGATCTACGGTCGCCTCGACTGCCGCGCGGCGCTGCGGGCGATCGCCCGCGGCGGGTACGTCCGGGACCGGGTCTTCTTCGCCGACGAATCCGATGCCGTCGCAGCCGGATACCGCCCGTGCGCGGTGTGCCTTCCGGGGCGCTACCGGGAATGGCAGACGAGGCGGCACCCGTGAGCGACGCCCTGTTCCCCGTGCCGCGCGCCCGCGTCGAGATCGCCCCGGGCGCCGTGCACGTGCCCGGCTGGCTCGACGTCGACGAGCAACGCCGCCTCGTCGCCGCCTGCCGGGACTGGGCGCGCGGGCCCGTGCCGATCCGTCACACCGCCCTGCCTGGCGGGGGCCGGATGTCGGTGCAGACCGTCTGCCTCGGGTGGCACTGGTCGCCGTACCGTTACACCCGCACCGCGGTGGACGTGAACGACGCTCCCGTCGCCCCTTTCCCGGACCGGCTGGGCGACCTCGGGCGGCGTGCCCTCGTCGCCGCGTACGACGACCCGCACGCCGGCGACGATTACACCCCCGACACCGCGCTGATCAACTTCTACGACGGCGACGCCCGCATGGGCATGCATCAGGACAAGGACGAACGCAGCGACGCCCCCATCGTGTCGCTCAGCATCGGCGACGCGTGCACCTTCCGGTTCGGCAACACCGAGAGCCGCGGCCGGCCCCACCGCGACGTCCGGCTCGAATCCGGCGACCTGTTCGTGTTCGGCGGTCCGTCGCGACTCGCGTATCACGGTGTGCCCAAAGTCTTTCCCGGCACGGCCGACCCCGCGTCGGGGATGACGCGGGGCCGGCTCAACCTCACGATGCGGGTCACCGGGCTCGGCGGGTGAGCTACCCGGAGCGGCGAGGAGCCTCACCCCTCCTCGGGCTTGACCGCCAGCACCGGTTTGCGGCAGGACAGCAGCAGCCGCTGGGCGGTACTGCCGAGAAGCAACTTGCCGACGGGTGTGCGGTCGCGGACCCCGATCACCAGCAGTTGCGCCTCGTCGGGCTCCATGGCGTCCAGGATCACGTCGACGGTCTCGTCGCCGACCGTCTGCCTGATCTCGTGCTCGACGCCGCTTCCGGACAACTTCTCCTCCAGCGCCTCGAGCTGTGCCCGGGCGGCGAACGACCGGTCGGCGAGGGCATCGCCCCTGGAGGTGTTGATCACGAGAAGTGAGGTGCCGCGCAACCGGGCCTCGGCGATGCCGTGGTCGACGGCGGCTCCGCCGTACCGGTCCGGGGTGAATCCGACGACGATCATGCGTGGGCCTTCTCTCGGGTCTCGCTGGAGTCGTCACCGGGGGTGCCGGCCGGAATCACGGCAGGCCGGCGCGAGTGGACGAACCGGGCGGCGAGCGGCGCGACGAGCAGCAGTGCGATGACGATGTAGACGACGATGGCGACGGGTTCGGTGACGAGGCTGCCCCAGTCGCCGCCCCCGAGCTGCAAGCTCTGGCGGAGTTGGCGTTCGATGCGCGGCCCGAGGATCACCCCGATGATCAACGGCAGGACCGGAAGACCGAACCGGCGCATCATGAGCCCGAGCAGGCCGAACGTCAGCAGCAGGGCGAGGTCGAGCCACTGCAGGTTGACGGCGAACGCGCCGAGCGCGGCGAAGAACAGGATGCCGGCATACAGATACGGCCGGGGCGTGCGGAGCAGCTTGGCCCACAGCGGGGCAAGGGGAAGGTTGAGGACGAGCAGGAGGAAGTTGCCGATGAACAGGCTCGCGATCAGCGTCCAGATCAGCAGCGGTTCCTTCTCGAACAGCGTCGGCCCGGGCTGGATTCCGTACGACACGAAGGCGGTCAGCATCACCGCGGCGGTCGCATTGGTCGGCAGACCCAGCGACAGCATCGGCACGAGGGTGCCCGCCGCGGAGGCGTTGTTCGCCGCCTCCGGTCCCGCGACGCCTTCGATGGCGCCCTTGCCGAACTCGTCCTTGTGCTTCGACAGCTTCTTCTCGGTGATGTACGAGAGGAAGGTCGGCAGCTCGGCACCACCCGCCGGCAGCGCGCCGAACGGGAATCCGTATGCGGTGCCGCGCAACCACGGCTTCCACGACCGCTTCCAGTCGCTGCGGCCCATCCACGGACGGCCGACCGGGATGACCTCGGCGGGGCGGCGGCGCAGGTGCGCGGCCACCCACAGCGCCTCACCGACCGCGAACACCGCGACCGCGACGACGACGATGTCGATGCCGTCGGACAGCTGCGGAATGCCGAAGGTGGCGCGGGGCTGCCCGGTGAGGAAGTCGATTCCGACCAGTCCGATCGCGAGGCCCAGGAACAGCGAGATGCAGCCCCGGAGCTTGGAACTGCCGAGGACGGCGGTGACGGCGACCAGCGCGAGCAGCATGATCGCCAGATACGACGGCGCACCGAGAGTCACGGCGAAGCGCGACACCGCGGGAGCGAAGAGCACCAGCAGCATCGTGCCGATCGATCCGGCGACGAACGAGCCGATGGCGGCGGTGGCGAGGGCCTGCGCCGCGCGCCCGGCTCTCGCCATCCGGTTGCCCTCGATCGCGGTGATCACGGAGGACGACTCCCCCGGGGTGTTGAGCAGGATCGAGGTCGTCGACCCGCCGTACATTCCGCCGTAGTAGATGCCGGCGAACATGATGAACGCGGCGCTCGGGCTCACGTTGTAGGTGACGGGCAGCAGCAGCGCCACCGTCATCGCGGGCCCGATGCCCGGCAGTACTCCGACCGCGGTCCCCAGCAGGACACCGAGACACGCGTAGAGCAGGTTCATCGGGGTCGCCGCCTGCTCGAACCCCTGCAGCAGCCAGGTCAATGTGTCCATGTCACAGAATTCCGTCCAGAATGCCTGCGGGCAGCGGTATTCCGAGCCCGACGTAGAATGCGTAGAAGCTGCCGAACCCGAGGACCGCCCCGATCACGAGACTGCGCACGTAGTGCCTGTTTCCCAGGACCGTCGCGGCGCCGGCGAACAACAGGGTTCCGGTGATCGCCCACCCCAGCGGGCCGACGAGGGCGATCGTCGCGACGAACAACGCGACCAGCAGCCCGACCGTGCGCCAGTCCCCGGGCGACGACAGGTCCACGTCCTCTCCGCCGTCCTCCTCGCCGGTCGATCCCCACAGGATCGCCGCTGCGAGCGCCACCGCGCAGACGACGAGTCCGGTGCCGACGACCATCGGGAACAGCCGAGGCCCCACCGGGTCGACCTTGACGAAACCCGCTGTCAGAGTGAGCGCGTCGACGATCAGGAAGACTCCCACCGCCACGAGCACACCGCAGACGACGAACTGGGCCGGATCCTTCATCCGGCGGGCCGGCGTCGCATCGGCCGCTGCCCGCGTACTCATGCCAGCCCCAGCTCGGACAGCGTGGACGAAACCCGCTCGTCCTGCTCTTCGAGGAACCGCTCGAACTCCGGTCCGGTCGCGAACGCGTCGCTCCACCCGTTCTTCACCAGAGCCTCCTTCCATGCCGGGGTGTCGTGCAACTTCGCGAGCGCCTCCACCATTGCCGCCTTGGCCTCGTCCGAAATTCCGGGCGGCGCAAGGATTCCGCGCCAGTTGGTGAAGGTCAGATCGATGCCCGCCTCACGGAGCGTCGGTGCGTCGATGCCGGGAACGCGCTCGTTGCCCGACACCGCGAGGACCCGGACCTGGCCCGCCTCGATCTGGTCGACGTACTCGCCGAGCCCCGACGTGCCCGCGGTGATCTTCTCGCCGAGCAGCGCGGTCAGCAGATCACCGCCGCCGTCGTAGGACACGAAGTTCACTGCCTTCGGATCCACTCCCACCGCACGTGCCGTCTCCATCGGGAACAGGTGGTCGGGACCTCCGGGTGACGATCCACCGCCGATCGTGATCGCCGACGGGTCGGCGCGCCACGCGGCGACGAAGTCGTCGACGGTGCGCAACGGCGAGTCCGCGGGGACGAGAATGCCCTCCTGCTCCTCGACCATCCTGGCCAGGGCCGTAGCGTCGGACACCCGGGCCGTCGAGCCGTTCGTGTAGCCGGCGCCGACCACCCCGAGGCCCATCATCATCATGAGGTCGTCGTTGCCCGCCTCGTTCATGAGCCGGGCCATCGCCACCGTTCCGCCTGCGCCGATGACGTTGAAGACCTCCACGCGGCCGGTGATGCCGTCGTCCTCCATGATCTTCACCGCCGTCCGGGCGGTGAGGTCGTAGCCTCCGCCGGGGCTGTTGGGAACCATCATCCGCACCCGGTGCAGACCCTCGTCCTCGCCGCGGGTGACGCCGCATCCGGCAACGAGAATCCCCGCGAGCACGAGCAGTAGGACCGCACGTACGCGGCCTCCGCCGGCTGTCCTGGACATCGTTCCTTCTTTCGCCGAAAAATGTGACCTTCGGCAATACTGAACCCGTCAGTGAGTCACGTCACTCTTGAGTACGAAACGGAACTTGAGTTCATTGTGGTCACCACGTCCCCTCCGTATCCGCAGCCTCGCCGGGCAGGTTCTGCTCCTTCAGCTCGCCGTCGTGGCGGTGGTGCTGCTGGCGGTCGCCGCGGTGTCGGTGCACCAGTCGACCGTCGGATTCCGCGACCTGCAGGGTCAGCGGATGATCGCGGTCGCCGAGAACGTGGCCTCGACGCCCGTGGTGCGGGAACTGCTGTCCGCACCGTCCGCCGGCACGGTTCTCGCGCCCGAAGTGGACCGCGCCGTGAACCTGTCCGGGGCGACGCTCGCCGAGATCGTGACCGCCGACGGCACGGTCCTCGTGTCGTCGGACCCGACCCGGCTCGGCGCGGCTGCGGAACTCGGGGCCAGCGACGTGGCAAGCGGCCGGGCCTGGTCCGGTGACGTGGTCGTCGACGGCCGTCGGGCCATCGCGGGACACGTCCCGATCCTGTCGCCGGCCGGGTCCGTGCTCGCGATCGTGGCGGTGAGCGACGACTACCCGTCCCTGTGGGACCTCCTCAGCAGCGCCGGAGCCCGGTTGCTGCTGTATCTCGGCATCGGCGCCGGGCTCGGGCTCCTCGGCTCGTGGCTGTTGTCGCGACGGATCAAGACCCACACCCGGGGGCTCGAGATCGCCGAGATCGCCAACCTCGCCGACCACCGCGAGGCGCTGCTGCACAACATCCGCGAGGGCGTGGTGGCGGTGAACACCGAGGGCGTCATCACCGTTCTCAACGACAGCGCACAGGAGCTGCTCGACCTCACCGCGGACGCCGTCGGCCGCCGCGTCGACGACGTCGACCTCGAACCCGCGGTCCGTCAGTACCTGCTCAGCGGGGACGACAGCGGCGACGTCGTGCTGTCGACGGCGTCCCGGGTGCTGGCGCTCAGTCGCCGGACCGCGACGAGCCGGGGACAGCGGATCGGCACCGTCACCACGATGCGCGACAGCACCGAGCTGGCGTCGCTGCAGAGCCAGCTGTCGTCGCACAAGAGTGTCACCGACACCCTCCGGGCCCAGACCCACGAATTCGCCAATCAGCTCCACACCATCTCGGGGCTCACCCAACTCGGCGACTACGACGCCGTCACCGACTTCGTCGGAACTCTCACCAGGCGCCGAGCGGAAATCAGTGACGCTGTGACGCAGCGTATTTCCGACCCCGCCGTGGCCGCCCTGCTCATCGCGAAGACATCGCTCGCCGCGGAGACCGGAGTGACCCTGGTCCTCGAGCCCGATTCGCGCCTGCGGGCCCTCGACCCCGAACTCGCCACCGACGTCATCACCGTCCTCGGCAATCTCGTCGACAACGCCGTCGACGTGTCGCAGGGCGGGCGGGACGCGCGGATCTCCGTCCGCATCACCGACTCCGACGGCATCACGGTCGAGGTCGCCGATTCGGGTCCCGGCGTGCCCGATTCCCTGCGGGAGGAGATCTTCGCCCGGGGCGTCACGTCCAAACCCGACACGCCCGGGGGACGCGGGGTCGGACTGGCGCTGGTGCGACTGGTCAGCGCCCAGCACGGCGGATCGGCTACCGTCTCCGATGCCCCGGTCACCGGCGGCGCCTTGTTCACCGTCCACATCCCGCGCAGTAAGGATGGCTGACCATGCACGACCGTCCAGGATCGGACGAGGCGGCGACGCACAAGGTCGTCGTCGTGGACGACGACTTCATGGTCGCGGAGATCCACCGTCGATTCGTGGACCGGACAAAGGGATTCACCACGGTTGCGGTGGCACACAGCGGCGCGGAGGCGCTCGACGCCGCGCGGACCACCGCACCCGACCTCCTCCTGCTCGACGTCTACCTGCCCGACATGTCGGGACTCGACGTCCTTCAGCGGCTGCGCGCCGAGGGCGACGCCGTCGCCGTCATCATGATCACCGCCGCCCGGGAGATCGATACCGTCGGTCGCGCCCTGCACGGCGGAGCGACCGACTACCTGGTCAAGCCGTTCGAGTACGCGCAGCTCCGGGAGAAGCTCGAGCACTTCCGGCGCCGAGCGCACGAGCTCGCGACCCAGACGAGCGCCGACCAGACGTTCATCGACTCCCTGTTCGGTGCCGGCGGCAAGGCCGCCGAACCCGTACGGCTGCCGAAGGGACTGAGCGCCGAAACCGGCCGGCTGATCCTCGACACGGTCCGCGCCCGCGGCGAACTGTCCGCCACCGAGTGCGCGGAGCTGGCCGGGTTGTCGCGGGTGAGCGTGCGCCGCTACCTCGAGCACTACCTGGACGCAGGCCTGCTCGAACTGCGTCTCGAATACGGCGGCACCGGCCGGCCGGTCCGCCGCTACCGGCCCGCCGGGCACTGACCCCGGGCCGCATCCCGTGAGTGTTCCGCGGGTTGCAGGTGCACGACGGAGCGGTAGAACGCGAGGTGCGCGGCCGCCGCGTCGTCCCAGGTGTGGGCCGCGGCGAGCGCCCGCCCCCGGTGTGTCCGCGCGGCGTCGGGCGGCTCGGTGAGGGCGCCGGCCATCCCCCGGTGCGTCGACGCGAACCGGACGGTGTCGCCGAACACCTCGCGCAGCACCGGCAGATCCCGCGCCACCACGGGCACTCCGGCGGCCAGGGCCTCCATCGCGGCGAGCCCGAAGCCCTCCTTCGTGGACAGGAACGCGAACACCGACGCCTGCGCGACCAACGCCGGCAGCGCGTCCTCGGCCACCGTCCCCAGGATCGTCGGATCCACGTCCAGTTCCGTGCAGCGACGGTCGAATTCGGCTCGGTACGGCCGGTAGTCGAACAACGTCTCGCCGCCGGCGAACACCAGCCGCATCCCGGGCCGCTCACGGCGCAGCAGGGCGAACGCCTCCACCAGATCGATGCTGCCCTTGCGGGGCTCGATGCCACCGACGGCCAGCACGTACTCCCCCAGCTGCGCCCGCCACCGGGCCCGCGCCGCCCTGTCGTGCTCGGCGCGCGAGAAGCGGTGCGCGTCGACGCCGTTGGCGATGACCGTGGGCGTGAAACCCCAGCCCGCGCGGACCTCCTCGGCGACCGCACGCGAGACGCAGATCCGCGCATACGGTTCGGCGACGGCCCGTTCGTGACAGGCGGCGAGCTGCGGCGTGGTGAACCGGTCGAGGTGGTGGATCGTGCGGATGCACCGGTTTCCGACGGCGTTGGCGCTGATGCAGTCCTGCGCGTGCACCACGTCGTACCTGCCGGGGGTGAACGCCGCGCCGAGCGCGGCGATCGAACGCATGATGCGCTCCCCGACCCCCTCCCCCTCCACCCCGGCGAACGGGACGACGCGCACCCGCACGGCCGGGTCGACGGCGCGGAAGAACCCGTCGTCGCCGCCGCGCCCGAGCGTCCACACGGCGACGTCGTGGCCCGTCCGGGCCAGGGCCTCGGCAAGATTGAGGGTGTGGACGACACCGCCGCGCGGCTTGGTGGAGTACGTGAGCAGAGCGATCCTCACCCGATGTCCCCCTTCTCGTCGAGCAGTCCCCGATAGGTGTCCACGCGCCGCTCGGCCAGGTGGTGCAGCACCCGGCGGGCCCGTTCCACCTCGACCTCGACGTCGATGTCGACGACGGCGAGCCCGCCCTTGGTGCCCGTGCGGGCGAGCACCTCGCCACCCGGGCCGACGATCTTCGCCTGCCCGAGGAAGCGCATGCCGCCCTGCATCCCGGTCTGATTGGACGAGACGAGCACGACCTGGTTCTCGGCGGCGCGGGCCGCGTCGTACAGGTCGAACAGCCGGGACTGCCGGTCCTGCGGCAGCCGGGCCGCCCGGTCGGTGACGCTCGCGGGCCACGCCGACAGCGCGGCGACGATCCGTGCGCCGTCCAGCGCCAGCGTGCGGGCGGACTCGGGGAACGTCTTGTCGTAGTCGATCAGCATCCCCATGCGGCCCACCGGGGTGTCGAAGGCCTCGAACCGGTCGCCCGGCGCGTAGGCGAGGAATTCCCCGGCCGGCTGGTGCACCTTGCGGTGGGTGCCGAGAATCCCGTCGCCGGTGACGCAGGCGGCGGCGTTGTACCGCAGATCCCCGTCCCGTTCGGTGTAGCCGACGCACACGGTCATCTCGCCCGCCATCCGGGCGAGCGCGTCGAGTTCGGGTCCGTCCCGCCACAGTGCGGGCGGCAGGTCGTCCGGGTCGGGCCGGCGCAGGTCCGAGATGTACCCGCCGAGGCACGCGTCGGGCAGCACCAGCAGCTCGATGCGGTCCCGTCGCGCGGACTCGATCAGGGTCTCCAGTTTGAGCAGGGCCCGCGGCACGTCGCGTCCGAAGTGACCGGCCAGGGCGGCGATGCGCGTCATGCGGCGCCCGTCAGGCCGGGGCGCCGATCGAGGCCCGCAGTCCGGCCTCGAGCTCGATCCGGTCCGCGAGGTGTTCGGCGTCGCGCGCGATTCCGGCGAACCGTCCCGATCCCCACGTGTGCAGCCAGGGCAGGCCCAGGAAGTACAGGCCGGGCACCGAGGTCACGCCCCGATTGTGGCACGGCAGACCGGCACCGTCGAAGACCCCGGCGTGCAGCCAGCGGTAGTTCGTCCGGAATCCGATCGACCAGATCACCGAGCCGATCCCGGCGGTGTCCAGGTCCAGGCCGGTGGGTTCCTCGGCGGGTCGCCACACCGGGACGTACCGCTCCTCCGGCGGGGCGTCGATGCCCTCCCGCGCGATGTGGTCGTCGATCATGTCCTTGATGCTCTCGGCCACGGCGTCGGCCGCGTCGAGCGACGCGCCGAGGGTGGGCGCCACACGCAGCACTCCGTCGTCCACACCGAGCAGCCTGCCGTAGAGGCGCATCCCCTCGAGGGCGAAGGACCGCAGGTCGATGTCGCGACCGCCGTCGCGGCCCGTGACGTAGTGATTGGTGTTCTCCCGTTTGGCGGTTCCGCCGGGGTGTTCGGCGATGGGCACGTCATAGGTGCCCATGTCGTGCAGCCAGGCCACGCAGTCCCGCCCGCGGTAGAACCGCGCCACCCGCGGTGCGCTCCCGGTCACCAGGTGGACCTGCCGGCCGGCGAGCATGAGGTCCTCGGCGATCTGCGCGCCGGACTGCCCGTTGCCGACCACCAGCACCGCACCGTCCGGCAGCGCGGACGCCGACCTGTACCGCGAGGAGTGCAGCTGGGTGAGGTGCGCGGGCAGCTTCTCCGCGTACCGCGGCACCACGGGCTCGTGGTAGCCGCCGGTGGCGACGACGACCTGCCGCGCCCGGATCGGGCCTGCGGTGGTCTGCACATCGAAGCCGCCGCCGGCCGCCTGCGTCACCGACGTGACCGCGACGCCCTCGCGCACCGGCGGGTGGAAGGTGCCGGCGTAGCCGCGGACGAACGCGTACGTCTCGTCGCGGGTCATGAACCCGTCCGGATCGTCGCCGCGGTAGCTGTAGCCGGGCAGGTTGCATTGCCAGTTGGGGGTGACGAGGGTGAAGTTGTCCCACCGGCTGTCGCGCCACTCGTGGGCGATGCCGTCCCGTTCGAGCACCACATGGTCGATGCCCCGCTGCACGAGGTGCCAGCTGACGGACAGACCGGCCTGGCCCCCGCCCACGACGACGACGTCACGGTTCTCGATCATCGGACTGTTCCTTCCGGTCGGTGGGCTGCGCCGGCGCCGCCCGGCGCGGCGTCGACGGTGGGCGGATCCAGGGCCAGCACCCGCACGACGGCATCGGGTTCGTAACGACCGGCCGCCGCCTCGATCTCCGCGAGTGTCGCGGCCGCGGAGGTGCAGTACATGCCGAACTTGACGCGCACGCGTTCGCTCGCCTCGGTGAGGGCCAGGCGAGTGCGGTCGACGAAGTCCCGGACGGCGTACTCCGCGCCCGCGGTCAGATGGTCGTGCATCACCAGGGACGGCGAGTAGTACTCGCCGGCGCGGCCGTCGGGCCACCGCACCGTGCAGGTCATTTCAGGCATGGGCCGGCACACCTGCGCCGCGGAGGGACGCCGGCCGCTGCTCGCGGCTCAGCTGCGTCCCGGTCACCAGGTTGGGGGCCACCACGTCGCCGTAGACCTCGGGCCGCCGGTCCCGCAGGTTGTACATGCCGCCGCCGCGGATCGCGTCGAGTTCGGCGCGCACGTCGAGCCGGGCGGACGCGAGGCCGGGGTCGGTGCCGGTGGTCGCCAGGATCTCCCCACCCGGCCCGACGATCTTGGCGCTGCACACGAACCGCAGCGACCCGAAGGTGCCGGCCTGGTTGGACGCCACCCACACCACCTGGTTCTCGGTGGCCCGGGCCCGGTCGTAGATGTCGAAGCGCTGCGTCCACCGATCGTCCGCGAGAGCCGCGGCCTGCGCGGTCCGGGCCGTCGGCCAGGCGGACAGCGACGTGACGATCTCCGCGCCGTCGAGCGCCAGGGCGCGGGCCGCCTCGGGGAACGCCTTGTCGTAGCAGATCTGCATGCCCATCCGGCCGATCGGCGTGTCGAACGCCGCGTAGCGGTCGCCGGCGTCGTAGCAGAGGTTCTCGCCCAGCGGCTGGTGCACCTTGCGGTAGGAGCCGAGGATGCCGTCGCCGTGCAGCGTCACGGCCGCGTTGTAGCGGGTCGGCCCGTCGGCCTCGCAGAAGCCCAGGGTCACCACGAGGTCGCCGGCGAGGTCCACGACCCGCCGCAGTTCCGGTCCGTCGAGTGCGAGCGCCGGCGGCAGCGCGCGCAGGCGCCGCTCCCGCGCCGCCTCGCTCTCGTCGCCACCGCCGAGGCTCGGCAGGTACCCGCCGAGGCACGCTTCGGGCAGCACCAGCAGGTCGCTGCCGCGGGCGCGGGCCTGGTCGATCAGTGCCGCGATCGTCGCGTAGGACTGCTCCATGTCGCGGCCGAATTCCGCCGCCGCGACCGAGATTCCGATCTCGCTCATGCTCTTCCCAATCCTGTGACGGTGCCGTGCACCGCGTTCGTGATCATGCCGTCGGGCCAGCGCAGGCCGACCCCCGGTCGTGTGGTCAGTTCCCCGCACACCGCGGACACAGCCGGTCCGCTCGGCGGCGTGGGGCGTCCGGGCCGGTCCGCGGTCACCATCGCGAAGCCCGGGAAGCACGCCATCCAGTCGCCCATCGTCGCGCCCGCCGGCCGGGGAATCCTCGCGACGTCGAGGACGGCGCCGACGCCGCTCGCTTCGGCCAGCATCCCGACGGTGCCGGCGAGTCCAGCCATGCTCACGTCCTTGGCCGCCGCCGGCCGCGCGCGGCGGACGAAGGACCCGAGCAGCGCGAGCTCCTCGGACGTGCACGTCGAGGTGGAATCCCATTGCTGTCCGGTGTATCCCGGTCGCCACCGGCCGCGCAGGTCCACGGTGAGGCGGAGGTCGTGGCCCGCGGAGCCACCGCCCGCCGGGATCGGCTCGGCCGCCGCGCCGAGCGCGGTGACCGACAGCGCGGCGGGGACGCCGAGCTGGGTGTGGCCACCGAGGATCGGCACGTTCCACATCCGGCCGGCGTGCGCCAGCCCGCGGAGCACGCGGGTGAGCACCGAGCGGTTGGGGGCGCCGACGGCGTCGAGCATCCCGACCGGCGTCGCACCCATCGCGGACAGGTCGTTGAGGTTGACCAGGGCCGCGCACCAGCCCGCCCACTCGGGATCGCGCTGGACCATCGCCGGCACGATCGCGTCGCACGCCGCGACGAGGTCGCTGCCGGGGACGGGCGCACCGTCGTCACCACGAAACCCGTTGCCACCGAGCCCGTCCGGATCCCGGTCCAACGGCGCCAAGACCTGCGCCAGGACCGATTTCGTGGACCGGACGAGCCGTTCGATGCGGTCGAGCGGCCACTGCATCAGCACATGCGGGGCACCGGCGACGACGACGTCGTCCCGGCGGACCCAACCGAGTCGGGTGAACATCGGCTCGTTGGGTGCCTGCACGGTCGCGTCGAAGCGCAGCACGCCGTGGGACTCGGCGTACGCGCAGGCCGCGCGGACGAGGGCCCGGCCGATGCCGCCGCCGTGGCGGCTGCGGCTGTCGACGACCAGGCGGCTGCCGGTCCACCAGCCGAGGTCCACGCCGTCGGTGGCCGGGGCGAGCCGCACCCCGCCGAGGACGGCGCCGTCGGGTGCGGCAGCGACCAGGACGACGGTGCGGGGATCGTCGTCGAGGTCGTCCCGGTCGCTGCCCGCGAACAGTCCCTGCTCGAGCACGAACGTCTCGCGGCGCAGCCGGTGGTAGGCGGCCACGTCGCCGGCGTGGGCCGCCGCGCGCACGAGGAAGCCGGGCGGCGGCGCCGGTGCGGGACCGGCGAGCACCGCGGGGTCGAACAGTTCGGTGGTCCGGGAACCGGATTCGGATGTCATGTCAGCCTCCCGCGTTCTGCAGCACGCTGCACGCGCCGCACGCGGCGCATCCGGCCTTCTGGTCGGAGCCGGCCATGCCCGCCGCCCGCAGCTGCGCGGCGACGCGCCGGGTGACGTCCTCGAGCAGCGTCGCGTCGGGGGCCGTCGCCCCGTCGACGTCGACGGCGAGGGTGCCGGCGAGGGGCCGGAACGGCACCACGAACGGGTAGACCCCCATCGCGATGAGTTCGGCTGCGCCGGCGACGAGTTCGTCGGCGTCCTCGCCGAGTCCGACGAGCAGGTAGGTGGAGACCTGATTGCGCCCGAAGACGCGCACGGCCTCGGCCCACGCCGCCCGGTACTCGGCGAGCGGAACCGTCGCCTTGCCCGGCATCCAGCGCCGGCGCACGCCGTCGTCGAGGGATTCGACGTGGATGCCGATCGAGTCGGCGCCCGCCCGGCGCAGGTCGGTGAGGGTGGCGAGATCGCCGGGCGGTTCGCACTGCACCTGGACGGCGAGGTGCGGCACGGCCGCCTTGACCGCGCGCACGCAGCGGGCCAGGTGGCGGGCGCCCCGGTCCGTCCCGGCGGAGGTGCCCGTGGTCATGATCATCTGGGTGACCCCGTCGAGGTGGACCGCGGCCGCGGCGACCTCGGCGAGCTGCTCGGGACGTTTGACCGCGACCGTCGAACCCGCCGCCAGCGACGCCTCGATCGAGCAGAAGCGGCAGCGCTGGTCGGGGTCGTACCGGATACAGGTCTGCACCACGGTGGTGGCCAGGACGTCGGCGCCGTGCAGGCGGGCGATCTTCTCGTAGGAGACGCCGTCCGCGGTCTGCAGGTCGTAGAACCTGGGCCGGCGCACCGGCTCGACGTCGAGGCCCATGTCCGTTCCGTCCAGCAGCAGCCGGGTGCCGTCCACCGTGTACGGGCTGTCGGACCGGATAGGGATCGCGCCGCCCACCCCGCCGATCAGGACGTGCCCGTCGTCGCTCGGGCCGGCGCCGGAACGCCTGTGCACCGGCGCCTCGAGGGACCGGATGCCGCGGACGGCCAGGTCGACCCGGGTCGAGAGACCGCTCATGGTGTCACCCTTCAGACCATGTAGGTGGAGTTGATGATGGCGCCCTTGCGGGCGTAGTGGATGATCGCGTCCTGCACGTCCAGGGGGTGGGCGGGAATGGCGCCCTCGATCAGGTCCTCCTCCCGGTGCCCGTGCAGCGCGAGGCCGAACCGGCACACGAAGACCTTGCCGCCCTCCGTGATGAAGGTGGTCAGCGCGTCGTTGATGTTCTGCTCACCCGGGAACCCGTTGTCACCTGTCGTCGGGAAGCCGCGTGTGGCAACGGCATTCATCGCTCCGGTGCCGTAGAAGTAGATGGCCGACTCGAAGCCCTTGCGCAGCGCGCGCGTGGCCTGCAGGACCGCGACGAAGCTCACCGACGACTCGTGGGCGATGCCGTGCACGAGGGTGAAGTAGCACTCGCCGTCCTCGGCCCGATAGTCGGGGAAGATCTTGGTCGAGCCGTAGAGGTTGGTGCCCTTGGGCAGTGCCGGATGGGGGATCTCGGCCAGGGACCTGGCGATGTTGTCGGCAATGGTCTGCTCGATGTCGGTCACTGAGTTCTCCTCGGAGATCGGTGGATTCGGCGGGCGCGCCGGTGATCTCGCCCGGCTGCGGCCTGCAATCAGTAGACGTGCAGTCGATTTCGCGTTGGTCATCCCTGGAACAACGCCGCATTTCGTGGAGCTCACATCGGCCGGAATCCCGTCATCGCCGCGTAACACCGCCGCCGGGAGGGTGCGCGGCAGCGGGTGCGAGGCGACGGCAATGGGCAGGTCACCGGTTGGGTAGCATCGAGACCATGAGCACGGAGGCCCGCCCGCAGTCGGCCGGGGTCGAAGCCGGGTCGGCGAGGGCGACGGACGACCCGCTCGCCCTGGACCGTCAGGTCTGCTTCGCGCTCGCCGTCGCCAACCGGGCGGTGCTCTCGGTGTACCGGCCGGTGCTCGAGCCGCTCGGCCTGACCCACCCGCAGTACCTGGTGATGCTGGCCCTGTGGGGCGACGCCCCGATGTCGGTGAAGGAGATCGGCCGGGCCCTGCAGCTGGACTCCCCCACCCTGTCGCCGTTGCTCAAGCGGCTCGAGTCGACCGGGTTGATCACCCGCACCCGCAGCCCGCTGGACGAGCGGCAACTCGTCGTCGACCTGACCGACGAAGGCCGGGCCCTGCGGGCGCGGGCCGCGACGGTCCCGGAGACGGTCGTCCGCAAGCTCGGCGTGAGCCTGGCCGAGCTGGAGGAACTGCACGACGTGCTCACCCGCATCAACGCCGCGGCGCTGAAGGCCGGCGCGCTGCACCACGACTGAACCGCTCGCACCCCCCACCCCCGTGCGCGGCGGCGTCCACCATGCGGGAAACCCCAGAAGAACAATTACGGAACAGTAACGAACTCTCTCCATCGTCGCATCGACCGGATCCCGCGTGCGCTCTGTGGGTACGCAGGGACGGTTGTCCGAACGAAGGGAAGTGTCGTGAGCACCACCAACGCCGGCCGGAAGGGTGAGCCCCAGGAGGTCCCACCGGGGCATCTACGGCGCGCCATCAGCGCCTCTGCCATGGGGAACTTCACCGAGTGGTTCGACTACGGCGTGTACGCCTACACCGCCACCTACATCGCCGGCGCGTTCTTCCCCGACGATCTCGAGTCGGCAACCCTGCTCACCCTCGGCGTCTTCGCCGTGTCCTTCCTCGTCCGTCCCCTCGGCGGGCTGGTGTGGGGCCCCCTCGGCGACCGCCTCGGCCGCCGGCAGGTGCTCGCGCTCACGATCATCCTGATGGGCACCGCGACCGTCCTGCTGGGCGCCGTCCCGTCGTACGCGTCCATCGGGTTCTGGGCGCCGCTGCTGCTGGTTCTGCTGCGCATGATCCAGGGCTTCTCGACCGGCGGCGAGTACGGCGGCGCCGCGACGTTCATGGCCGAGTACTCCCCCGACCGCAAGCGCGGGTTCTTCGGCAGCTTCCTGGAGTTCGGCACCCTCGGCGGGTTCTCGTTCGGCGCGCTCATCGTGTTGTTCGTCGACCTGGTCTCCACCGACGCGTTCATGAGCACGTGGGGCTGGCGTCTGCCGTTCTTCGTCGCCGGACCGCTCGCCCTGGTGGGCCTGTACCTGCGGTCCAGGCTCGACGACACCCCGGTGTTCCGGGAACTCGAAGCCGAGGGCGCCGTCGAGCACGACACCGGCACGCAGTTCAAGGACCTGCTCGTGCAGTACCGGCGGCCCATCCTGACCCTGATGGGCCTGGTCGTCGCCCTCAACGTCTGCAACTACACCCTGCTGAGCTACATGCCCACCTACCTCGAGAACCGCATCGGGCTGTCGAGCACCGCGTCGCTGTTCCTCGTCGTGATCGGCCAGCTCGCGATGATGGCCGTCATCCCGTTCGCGGGCGCCCTGTCCGACCGGATCGGCCGCAAGCCGATGTGGACGATCTCGATGGGCGGCCTGCTGCTCTTCGCGGTTCCCATGTACAAGCTCATGAGCATCAGCTTCGGGTGGGCGATCGTCGCGTTCACCGTCCTCGGTCTGCTGTACGTCCTGCAGCTGTCGACCATCTCGGCGACATTCCCGGCCATGTTCCCCACCCACGTGCGCTTCGCCGGCTTCGCGATCGCCTACAACGTCTCGACGTCGCTGTTCGGCGGGACCGCACCGGCGGTCAACGAGTGGCTGGTGGAACGGACCGGCAACGACCTGGTGCCCGCCTTCTACATGATGGGGGCATGCGTCGTCGGCCTCGTCGCGCTGTACTTCGTGGCAGAGACGGCCGGGGCTTCCCTGCGCGGGCGCGGCATCCCCGGCGTCGACACCGAACCCCACCCGACGGCGCTGTCGAAGGCCTGACATCCGCCGAACACCTTCTCCGGAGGGGTCTTTCGATCGACCCCCGGGGCCGGGTACGCGACCGCCCCGGCTCAGGTCGACGTTACGGCGCGGGTCATCGCGGCACGTAAAGCGACGTCGCGCGGATCGTTTCGAGACTTGCCCATGCGGTTGCAGACGTAGCCGTAGCCGATCCCGGCATCCGGATCGGCGTAGCCGAAGGAGCCGCCGGCACCGGGCGCGCCGAACGACCGGGGCCCGCCGAAAGACCAGTCGGGACTCGGGCGCATGAAACCGAGGGAGAACCGGATGTCCCCGAGCATGCACGCGTCGTGGAATCCGTTCCGGGGCGGCACCGGCGGGGCCGTCAGTTCGTGCAGCGTGTCCGGGCGCATGCCGAGTTCCGCACCGCCGGTGGCCAGGACGCCGTAGGCGTGCGCCAGGGCGCGTGCCGTGCCCACGCCTCCGCCGGACGGTGCCTCCAGATCGCGTGCGTAGATCGTGTCCGCGTCCATTGCCACGAGCGTTCCCGGGTTGGCGACCAGCGAGCGGTAGAACACCGACCGCTTGTTCAGGAACGCCGGAAACAGCCGCGGCGACAGCTCAGCGAGGTTCAGGAAGGGGTTCCGCATCACCAGCGGGGCAAGTCGGGCGTCGGGAACGGAGGCCGGGAGACGGATGTAGAACTCCAGCCCCAGCGGGGTCGCGATCTCGTCCTGGAAGACCTGCCCCAGCGTGCGGTGCTGCGGGTCGACCCGGCGAACGAGTTCACCCTGATAGAAGCCGAGGCTGATCGCGTGGTAGGCCTGCCGCGCCCCCGGCTCCCACTCCGGTCTCTGGCGAGCCATGATCGCGGCCAGCCGGTCCGGATCGGCAATGACCCCGACATCCACCGGCTCGTCGAAACCGAACAGCCCGGCCTGGTGGGCCAGCAGTTGGCGGACGGTGATCCGTTCCTTGCCGTTCTGCGCGAACTCGGGCCAGTAGGTGCAGACGCGCTCGTCGAAATCGAGCCATCCACGGGAATGGGCCAGCGCGACGGTCATGGCGGCCATCCCCTTCGTGGCGGAGAACACCAGCGCCATGGTGTCCCGTTCCCAGGGTTCGCCGGTCGCCTTGTCCCGTACCCCGCCCCACAGATCGACCACCTTCTCGCCGCGGTAGTAGACGCAGCAGGCAGCGCCCAACTCCCCACGGCGGGCGAAGTTCTCGGCAAACGCCTGCCGTACGGCCGCGAAGTCGCTGCGCGCGTATCCGTGAATCCCCGGATGTACGGACTTTCGAGCGGACACGGTCGTCTCCTCTCGCGCGGGCTCGGCACCCGGTTACCGACGGTCCGGCACGGGGCCGCTCACAGCTTGTAGCCGATCGTGCGCAGCAGGGCTTTACGGTCGGCGACGTCGGAACTCGACTCCACGCGGGCAGGCGGCCGCCCGTCGATCATCCCGGCGATCTCCCGACGAGGTTCATGTCGTCCGACTCGTCGACCGCCACGATCTGCAACTCCACGACCGCCTCCTCGAACGCCTGCGACTCGCCGGGTCGCCGTCCACAGACAGTCTCCCGCGCCCGGGAGACGAGGGCAATGCAGTCGCCGGCCGGGGCAGGCGCCCATCGGGCACATGTCCGCCGCATCAGGGATGAGGGAGGATGGTGCGGTGACCGATTCCTCCCGTTCCCCGGTGAGCCGGCTCCGCAGGCGCGGACGTTCCGGCCGCGCTGTCGTCCTCGTCGGCTCGCTCGCCTCGGCCCTGACCGTTGGCATCCTGTGGCTGCGGTCGGGCCAGGGCGTCAGCGCGTCGGCGTGGCGTGACGACGAAGTGGGCCCGGACGATCTGGCCGGGTGAGTCCGGAGGATTCACCCGGCCTCAATCGGAACCCACACTCAGCGCCGCGCGGATCGTCTCGGCGGTCCCGTCGAGTACGGTGCGGTTCGGCGTGCGCGGCACCGCCCGCAGCCCGAACCCGTCGCCGCGACGCCGCGGAACGACGTGCAGGTGTACGTGGAACACCTCCTGGCCGGCGGCGACGCCGTCGGCCAGGAAGAGGTTGACCCCCTCGATCGGGAGCGAACTCGCGCGCAGTGCGGTGGCGATGCGCCGGCCCGCGTCGAACACCCGCGCGCCGTCCTGCGGATCGAGGTGCGCGAGACCGGACGCGTGACGCTTCGGGATCACCAGCAGGTGTCCCGGTGTGAACGGGCGAATGTCCATGAACGCCAACACGTCCGGTTCGTCCAGCACGATGCTCGCCGGCGCGGTGCCGGCGACGATCGCGCAGAACACGCAGTCGCTCACGCACTCTCCTGGACGGGTGCCGGCCGCCGGACGCCCTCGAGGAGCTGCAGCAGCTGCGCCTGCACCTCCGGCCGTTCGCGGACCGGGTCGTCGCTGTGGGCGAGGTAGAGCATGGCCTCCTCCACGGCCGCGACGATCATGTGCGCCAGCGCCGAGGACTGCGGGGCCGGCTCACCGCTGCGCCGCGCGATGGCCCGCAGCGCGCGCTCGGTGATCATGATGGTGTTCTTGCGGTGCCCCTCCCGCACCTCCGCCCAGCCCAGCACCGCGGGAGCCTCGATGAGCAGCAATCGGCGGATCGCCGGGTCGTACACGACGTCGAGCGAGGCGAGCACCGCCGCGGTGAACGAGTCCCACGGATCGTTCCCCTCGATCGCCGCGAGCGTCTCCTCGGTCTCCACCTGCATCCGTTCCACGACGCCGCGGAACAGGTCCCGCTTGTTCGCGAAGTGGTGGTAGAGCGCCCCGCGGGTCACGCCCGCGACGGCGACGATCTCCTCGGTCGCCGCCGCGGCGTATCCGTCGCGGAGGAAGACCTCCGTCGCGGCGTCGAGCAGCGCGGCTCGTGTCCGCACCGCATCCCGAATTCGTACGGAATTACCCGGCTTCCCAGCCAACATCTTCTCCCCTGCACTTCGGCTACCCCCATCTGACAAATCCCCCGGCAGCCCGTTCCGGACGATCCCTACAGGATCGGCGCCGGCGTGTACTTCGCGGCGTCCGGGTACTGCTCGACGAGGTCCTGCACCGCCGCAACGACGGTGGCGACCTGCGCCTCCGCGGCCCCGACGAACGCCGACCGGTCGGCCAGCGCGGCGTCGAGAGCCGCTCGATCCAGTGGCAGCCGCTCGTCGGCGGCCAGCCGGTCCAGCAGGTCCGGCTCGCGGCCCTGCTCGCGCATCGCCAGCGCCACGGCGACCGCATGCTCCTTGATGACCTCGTGGGCCGTCTCGCGGCCCACGCCCGCGCGCACCGCCGCCATGAGCACCTTGGTGGTGGCCAGGAACGGCAGGTAGCGGTTGAGCTCCTTCTCGATCACCGCCGGGTACGCGCCGAACTCGGCGAGGACCGTCAGGAACGTCTCCATCAGGCCGTCGAGGGCGAAGAAGGCGTCGGGCAGTGCGACGCGCCGCACGACCGAGCAGAACACGTCGCCCTCGTTCCACTGCGCGCCGGCGAGCTCGGCGGCCATCGACGCATACCCGCGCAGCACCACCTGCAGGCCGTTGACACGCTCGCAGGAACGGGTGTTCATCTTGTGCGGCATCGCGGACGAGCCGACCTGGCCCGGCTGGAAGCCCTCGGTGACGAGCTCGTGCCCGGCCATCAGGCGGACGGTGTGCGCGAACGACGACGGCCCGGCCGCGACCTGCACGAGCGCGGAGAGCACGTCGTGGTCCAGCGAGCGCGGATAGACCTGACCGACGCTGGTGAGCACGTTCGCGAACCCGAGGTGCTCGGCGACCGTCGCCTCGAGACGCGCGAGCTTGCCGGCGTCGCCGCCGAGCAGGTCCAGCATGTCCTGCGCGGTGCCCATGGGGCCCTTGATGCCGCGCAGCGGGTACCGGGCGATCAGCTCGCGCAACCGGGTGAGCGCGATGAGCAGCTCGTCGGCGGCGGACGCGAACCGCTTGCCGAGGGTGGTGGCCTGCGCGGCGACGTTGTGCGACCGGCCCGCCATCACCAGCGCCGAGTACTCGGCGGCGCGGTCGGCCAGCCGCGCGGCGATCGCGACGCCGTGGGCGTGCACGTGCTCGAGGGAGCGCAGGATCTGCAGCTGTTCGACGTTCTCGGTGAGGTCGCGGCTGGTCATGCCCTTGTGCACGTGCTCGTGGCCGGCGAGGGCGTTGAACTCCTCGATGCGGGCCTTCACGTCGTGGCGGGTGACGCGCTCGCGGGCCGCGATCGACTCGAGGTCGACCTGCTCGAGCACCCGCTCGTAGTCGGCCAGGGCCTCCTGCGGGACGTCGATCCCGAGTTCCGCCTGCGCCCGGAGGACCGCCAGCCACAGCTGGCGCTCGAGCACGATCTTGTGCTCCGGCGACCACAGCGCTGTCAGGTCCGGGCTGGCATAACGGGTGGCAAGAACGTTCGGGATGCGACTCACAGGACATCAGTTTACGGCGCCCCGTCACGCCTCCTGTTCGGCAGGCGGTGCCACCCGCTCCACGACGTCGGGCAGGATGCCCCGCGCGAGGGCCCGCGGATCGGGCTCGAGATCGCCGAGCGCGCCGAGCACGGCCCCGTCGACGACCGCGACGAGCCGCCGCAACTGCGGCTCGTGCACCGAGCGCCCGCACCGCTGCAGCAGGTCCGTGAGCAGCTGATCGATCTGCACGCGCAACTCATGCTGGACGTCGCGCAGTTCGGGGTGCCGGGCGGTGGCGACGCACCGTTCGTAGCGGGCGATGAGGCGCTCGCGTTCGATCTCGCCGACCCCGCCGGGGCCGACGAGCAGGTCGACGATCAGGTCCGCGGTGGACTCGGGGCTGCGGTCGCTCGGCGGGACGCACTGCACCCGCGAGCGCATCGCGTCGAGCTCGCGCCGCCCGTTGTGCTGCACCGCGCTCGCGATCAGGTCGTCGAGGGAATGGAAGTAGTAGGTGGTCGAGGCGAGCGGAAGTCCGGCGCGGTGCGCGACGGCGCGGTGCCGGACGGCATCGATCCCGCCCTCGAGGATCAGGTCGGCCGCCGCCTCGACGAGCGCCTGGCGGCGCCGTTCGCCCTTCGGGGTGGCTGCGATCGACACCCTTGTCATGGTGCCAGTCCCGGTGGTCACGCCTGAGGGAAACGGCCCGAATACTCGCAGGTAGGACCTATCTGTCGGGTTTCGTCACGGTGTGGGCAACCAGGCGCGCAGCCGTTCCAGCGCCGCCCGCACGTCCGCGGTGGAACCGGCGAAGGACAGCCGGACGGTCCGGTCGCCGTGCACGGTGTCGAAGTCGACGCCGGGCGCGAGCGCCACTCCGGTCTCCTGCAGCAGCCGGGCGCACCAGCGGGTGGAGTTCTCGCCGGCCGGGAGCAGGTGACCGATGTCGGCGTAGACGTAGAAGGCGCCGTCGGCGGGCGCAAGCTCGGTGATCCCCAGCTCCGGCAGGCCCCGGAGCAGCAGCTCGCGGTTGGCCGCGTACCGCGCGACGTGGCCGTCGAGTTCGGCCCGGGCCTCCGCGCCGAACGCGTCGACGGCCGCGTACTGGGAGATCGTCGGCGGGCACACCGTCATGTTGGAGGCCAGCCGCTGCAGCGGCGGGCGCAGTCCCTCCGGCACGAGCATCCAGCCGAGCCGCCATCCCGTCATCGAGAAGTACTTGGACACGGAGCCGATCACCACGGCTTCGCGGGAGGTCTCCCACGCGCAGCTCGTTGCGGGCGCACCGTGCGTTCCGAACTCGATGCCGTGGTAGATCTCGTCGGAGATGAGCAGCGCGCCGTGGTCGTCGCACCAGCGGGCCAGCGCGGCCAGCTCGGCCGGTTCGATCATGGTGCCGGTCGGGTTGGCGGGGCTGGCGACGACGAGTCCGGCGATCGGACCGTCGAGGGCCTCGAGCATCTCGACGGTCGGCTGGTAGCGGGTGTGCGGCCCGCAGTCCAGCTCGACGACCGTGCAGCCGAGCGCGGCGAGGGTGTTGCGGTAGGCGGGGTAGCCGGGCCGGGCGACGACGACCGTGTCGCCGACGTCGAAGGCGGCCAGGAACAGCAGGGTGAACGCCCCGGAGGATCCGGTGGTGACGACCACGTCGTCGGCGTCGGCGTCGATGCCGTAGCGGTCGCGGTGGTAGCCCGCGATCGCCGCGCGCAGCGGCAGGATCCCGAACGTCTCGGTGTAGCCGAGCAGCTCGTCGTCGAGCGCGCGGTGGGTGGCGCGCAGCACCGGGGCGGGTGCCGGCGTGGACGGCTGACCCGCCGCCAGGCTCAGCACGTCGCCGTGGGTGCGCTGCCGCTCGGTGGCGGCCTTCCACACGTCCATGACGTGGAAGGTCTGGATCCGGGATCGCTGCGATTCGCTCCGCACGTCACCAGACGGTAGTCGCGGGCCCGGGGGCGACCGGCGGCCGGGGACGGTCAGACGGTGATCCGGCCCTCGACGGCGGCGAGGCCGATGTCCTTGCGGAAGTGCCCGCCCGGCAGCTTGATGCCGGCGAGCGTGGCGTAGGCCTCGTCGCGGGCGGCGGTCAGGTCGGCGCCGGTGCCGACGATGCTGAGCACGCGGCCGCCGGCGGAGACCAGCGATCCGTCGGCGAGCCTGGTGCCGGCGTGGAGGACCCCGTCGGCGTCGGCCCCGGTGATGACGTCGCCCGTGCGCGGGCTGGCCGGGTAGTACTCGGCGGCCAGCACCACGGTGACGGCGGCGCCGTCGCGCCAGCGCAGCGGCGGCAGCTCGGCCAGGGTGCCGGTCGCGACCGCGTTCAGCGCCTCCCCGAGCGGCGACTCGAGCAGGGCGAGCACGGCTTGGGTTTCGGGATCGCCGAAGCGGCAGTTGAATTCGACGACGGCCGGGCCGTCCTTGCCGATGGCCAGGCCCGCGTAGAGCAGGCCCGAGAAGCCGCATCCGCGGCGGACCATCTCGGCGGCGACGGGCCGGACGACGTCCTCGACGATCGTGTCGACCATGCCTTCGGGCAGCCACGGCAGCGGCGTGTAGGCGCCCATGCCGCCGGTGTTGGGGCCGGTGTCGCCGTCGCCGACACGCTTGTGGTCCTGCGCGGGCAGCAGCGGCACCACGGTCTCGCCGTCGACGAGGCAGAACAGCGAGACCTCGGGGCCGTCGAGGAACGATTCGAGCAGCACCGGGTGCCCGTTCTCGAGGATCTCCGCCGCGTGGTCGCGGGCGGCGGCCCGGTCGGTGGTGACGACGACGCCCTTGCCGGCGGCGAGCCCGTCGTCCTTGACCACCCAGGTGGGTCCGAAGCGGTCGAGCTTCTCGTCGAGCTCGGCCGGATTGTCGACGACCTCGCTGTGCGCGGTGCGCACCCCGGCGGTCTGCATGACGTCCTTGGCGAAGGCCTTCGAGCCCTCGATGCGGGCGGCCGCGGCGGACGGGCCGAAGCAGGCGATGCCCGCGGCGCGGACGGCGTCGGCGACACCGAGGACGAGCGGAACCTCCGGGCCGATGACCACGAGGTCGACGTTCTGTTCCTTCGCGAGCGCGACGACCTCCTCGGCGGAGGCGGCGTCGACCGGGAACTGCTCGGCGATCCGGCCGATGCCGGCGTTGCCGGGGGCTGCCAGCACGGCCGTCACGCCGGGATCGCGGGTCAGGGCCAGGACGAGGGCATGTTCACGGGCACCGGAGCCGATAACGAGTACGCGCACGCAGCACAGGTTACGGGACCGGTCCGGGGCCTCGGACCGACGCATCCGCGCGGCTCCAGCGGGCCGCTCCCGCGCCTCGGTCGTTCCCCTCCACCGGGCACCACACGAGGTCGGCGCGGTCGCGGGTCCGCGCGACGGTGCGCGCGTTGGGCATATCCACCGTGCGGACCCACTCGGCGGCCTGCTCGGCGGTGGATCCGGTGGCCCGATGGCGCCGGATGAGCCGGGCGGCGAGCTCGTCGCCCGGTGCGTCGAGGTAGACGACGAGGTCGAGCAGCGGGCGGATCCGCTCCCACCCGCCGTCGCCGAGGAGCAGGTAGTTGCCCTCGGTAACGACGACGCGGGTCTCGGGGGTGATCTCGTGGAACGCGGCGATCGGTTCGTGGAGGCGGCGCGAGTACTCGGGGGCGTGGACGGTCTCCGTGCGGTCGTCGCGGATGCGGCGCAGCAGCGCCGCGAACCCGGCGACGTCGAACGTCTCCGGCGCACCCTTACGGGATCGGGTGCCGCGGGCGTCGAGCCGGTGGTTCGACAGGTGGAAGCCGTCCATCGGCGCGGCCGCGGCGGGTATGCCCGCGTCGCGGAGGAGGCCGACGAGCAGGTCGGCGGCGGTGCTCTTGCCGGCGCCGGGTGGGCCGCAGAGCCCGACCACGCGCCGCTCCCCCGCCGCGACGATGCGCAGGTGCCGGTCGATCAGGTCGGCGACGAGCGCGCGCAGCGGGCCCGTCCGGGGCGGCTGCGGCGACGACATGCGACGAGGATACGAGAGGCGGCGCGCGCGGCGGTCCGCCTATTCTCCCCGGTATGGCTTCCGTGTTCAGCATGATCATCGCCGGCGACCTGCCGGGCCGGTTCGTGTGGCAGGACGACGACGTCGTCGTCTTCCTGACCATCAACCCCGTGAACCAGGGCCACGTGCTCGTGGTGCCGCGTCAGGAGGTGGACCACTGGCAGAGCGTCGACGCCGACGTGTGGGGCAAGGTCGGCGACGTCGCCCGCATCATGGGCCGGGCGGTGTGCTCGGCGTTCGACGCGCCGCGCGCGGGCCTGCTCGTCGCGGGCCTCGAGGTGCCGCACCTGCACCTGCACGTCTTCCCGGCGTACGACCTCGGCGACTTCGACATCAGCAAGGCCGAGAAGGACCCGTCGCCGGAGTCGCTCGACGAGGCGCAGGCGAAGCTGAAGGCCGCGCTACGAGAACTCGGGTACGCGGACAACGTCCCCGACTGACGCGCCGGGACCCGTCGGCACCGGCGCCGACGGGTCGTCGAGGAACGCGGTGAAGTGCGCCCACGACGTGCCGCGGGCGGTGAGGCCGGCGAGCAGCCCGAGGTGACTGCCGGGCACGACCTCGAACCGCACGTGGGGCGAGCCGGGCAGCACCCGGCGGATCGCCTCGACCGCCGGGACGGGCGCGAGCACGTCGTCGCTGCCGCCGAGTGCGAGCACGGGCACGGAGACGTCGGCGAGGTCGATCGTCCGGTCGTCGAAGCGGACCCGGCCCGTCGCGAGATCGTTCGCGACCGTGATGCGCATCGCCATCTGGTGGAACAGCCTGCCGGGGTAGCCGGGCATGTCGGCCTGGAACCGGTCGATCGCCTCCATCCGGGCCAGGGTGTCGGCGTCGGCGAGGTTGCAGGCGACGAACCACGGCCGGGTCAGTTCGCGTTCGAGGGCGGTGGCCCGGTAGCCGATCTGCACCAGCGGGGCGGGCACGCCGCCGAGCAGGTGGGTCACGGCGGTGAGGGCGGGCTCGCCCAGGGCGCGTCCGAGGTGGCGGGCCGGCCCCAGGAAGGGGATGCGCGCGTAGTCGATCGGCGTGCCGAACGCGGTGATCGAGCGGATCGGCAGCCCGGGGTGGGCGGCCGCGGTGAGCAGGCACAGGGTCCCACCGAGGCTCCAGGCGCCCAGGTCGACGTCGCGGCCGCCGCACAGTTCGGAGACCCGCGCGATCGCCTCGGGCACGATGTCGTCGACCCAGTGCTCGAAGCCGAGGTGCCGGTCGGAACGGTCCATGGTGCCGAAGTCGAGGACGTGGACGCTGCGGCCGGCGTCGACGAGGTGCTGCACGAGGCTCTGCCCGGGCCGCAGGTCGTAGCAGCGTGCGGGCGCGGCGAGCGGGGGCACGAGCAGGACGGGGGCACCCGCGTCGGGCTCGCCGTAGCGGCGCAGGGTACGGTGCGGTCCGTCGGCGACGACGGCCGACGCGGTGGCGTGCGGCGGTTCGATTCCGTCGCCGACGAACAGCGCCCAGGCGTTGCGCAGGGCGCGCTGCGCCGTCCCCGACAGTCCCACGCGACGTCTCCTTACTCGAAAGTCAGTTACGTCACCGTAGCCGAGGGCCGGATCGTCACTCCACCGGCATCCGCGGGATGAGCACCCGGAACGTGGAACCGGCGCCCACGGCCGACTCCACCTCCACGCGGCCGCCGTGGGCCGCCACCAGCGCCGCGACGATCGACAGTCCGAGACCGCTGCCGCCCGACGATCGGGTGCGCGACGTGTCGGCGCGATAGAACCGCTCGAAGACCCGGGCACGGTCGGCCTCGCTCAGGCCGGGGCCGGTGTCGAGAACCTCGAGCACCGCATCGGATCCGATCGTGCCCACCCGTACGGTGATGCGGGCGTCGGCCGGGGTATGGGTGAGGGCGTTGGTGACGAGATTGCCGAGGACCTGCCGCAGCCGCGCGTCGTCGCCGAGCACCTCCGGGGTACCGGGACCGTCGACCACCTCGAGCCCGACGGTGCGATCGGGCGCGACGGCCCGCGCATCGTGCACGGCGTCGGCGGCCAGGGCCAGCAGGTCCACCGGCTTCCGCTCGAGCGGCCGCTGCGCGTCGAGGCGGGCCAGCATGAGCAGATCCTCGACGAGGATCCCCATGCGCCGGGACTCGCTCTCGATGCGGTCCATCAGCATCGCAGTGTCGCTGCTCGCGCCCTGGCGGTAGAGCTCGGCGAATCCTCGGATCGTGGTGAGCGGGGTGCGCAGCTCGTGGCTGGCGTCGGCGACGAACCGTCGCATCCTCTCCTCGGATCTGCGCGCGGATTCCTCCGACGACGCCGTCGCCGCGAACGCAGACTGGATCTGGCTGAGCATGACGTTCAGCGCCACCGACAGCCGGCCGACCTCGGTGCGCGGATCCCGTTCGGGAACCCGCCGGTGCAGATCCCCGCCCGCGATCGCCACGGCGGTGCGCTCGACCTCCACCAGGGGCCGCAGGCTGCGCCGCACCACGAAGTAGCCGGCCACCCCGAGAACGAGCAGCACCGCGGCGCCGATGCCGACCTGCAGCACGACGAGCCGATCCACGGTCTCCTCGATCGAGGTCAGCGTGACCCCGACGGTGGTCACGATGCCCGCGGCGCTGCGGGTCGACACCACCCGCCAGCGCACGTCGGAACCGTCGACGGAACCCACGGTCACCGGCTCCCCCGCCGGCTCGCCGGGCAGCGCCGGCGACGTGGACTCGTCGTTGACGACGAACCGCTCCACCCCGTCGGGGCCGACGACCCGCACATAGAACGGGCTCGGCGGGCGATTCGAACTCGGGGCGTCCGGCGGCGGCAGCTCGCGGCCGGCACCGGGCGGCTTGGCCCACGTCTGCGCCGCGGTGCGCAGATCCTGATCGGTGCGGGCGAGGAGCGAACCCTGCAAAGCGGACGTCACCGCCACCCCGGACGCCAGCAGCCCCAGCCCCGACAACGACACCAGCGCCGCGACCAGCGCCAACCGCAGCGGCAGCGCCCGCATGCGGCTCACTCGCGGGGTTCCCGCATGACGTACCCGACCCCGCGCAGGGTGTGGATCAGCGGCTTGTCCCCGGTGTCGACCTTGCGGCGGAGGTAGGAGACGTACGACTCCACGACGCCGACCTCCCCGCCGAAGTCGTAGCTCCACACGTGGTCGAGGATCCGCGGCTTGCTGAGCACCGTGCCCGCGTTGACCATGAAGTACCGCAGCAGGGTGAACTCGGTGGGTGAGAGCGACACCGGCCTGCCGGCCTTCCACACCTCGTGGGTGTCGTCGTCGAGTTCGATGTCGGCGAAGGTGATGCGGGACGAGCGTTCGTCCTCGGACACCTTGCCGGCCCGCCGCAGGATCACCCGCAGCCGGGCGATGACCTCCTCGAGGCTGAACGGCTTGGTGACGTAGTCGTCCGCACCCAGGGTCAGGCCGGACACCTTGTCCTCCACGGCGTCCTTCGCCGTCAGGAACAACACCGGCGCGTCCGAACCGTCGGCCCGGAGCCGGCGCAGCATCCCGAACCCGTCCATCCCGGGCATCATGACGTCGAGGATCACCGCGTCCGGCCGGAAGGCCCGGGCCCGGTCGAGTCCCTCGGCGCCGTTTCCCGCCGTCTCGACCTCGAAACCCTGGAACTTCAGGCTCACCGAGAGCAGTTCGACGATGCTCGGCTCGTCGTCGACGATCAGGATCCGCGCTTCGGGGGTCTTGTCGGTCACGGCGTCGATTCTCCCGGAGAGCTCTGGCATGCCGCTGCGAGAATCCTGGGAACTTCCTGTATGCCGGCCCTGCCGAATTCGGGCCGTCGGAGTACGGCGATCGGGGATCATGGACGTGTCCGCACCGGGAGGAGCCGCCGTGTCGCCGAAGTGGGTGCGCCGCGGGGCGGCGTCGGCCGCAGCCGTCGCCGTGTCCCTGATCGCGGTCTGCCCGCCCGCGGCCGCGGAGGAGGTCGAGGTCTCGTTCGGCATCGCGTGCCGGGTGCGGTCGGTGATCGACGTCGACGAGCTGCTCGGGTCGTCGGCCACGGTGGACGCGCCCGCCCGGGTTCGTCCCGGCGAGCGGTTCACCTACCGCATCCAGACGGCGCCCGTCGCGTACCCCGACTCGAGCCGCGGCGCCACCACCCGCAGCGTCTCCCGCCTGAAGAACGACTTCGCCATTCCCGCCAACGCGACGTTCGTCGACGCCGCTGTCGTACCCGGCACCGCCTTCAACCTGGACAACGTGCCGCCCGGTGTGCTGCGGGTGAACGAGGACGGCGTCCCCGACCCGGCGGGCACGATCCTGCGCCTGTCCGGAAACAACGAGGTCATCGGCAACAGCCCCACGTCCGGTGCCGACAGCGAGGCCGGGATCCGGGCGCCGAAGACGCAGCTGCAGCTCGACGGCTCCCCCAGCCCCGTCGGCGACAGCTGGTTCCGGCTGCCGGCGGTGGAGGTGACCATGATCGCGGGCGACGCGGGCGTGATCACGCCGATGCTCCGCACGGCCGGTGCCGCGGGCCTGGTCGACGACGACGCCAACTACAACACCTCGCTCACCCAGGCCACGTTCCTCGGCACCAACCAGTGGGGACCGACCCGCTGCTCGCCGCGGGACACCATGACCGGTCCGCTCAACGCCGGCGCCGGCCCGCTGGCGACCATCACCATCTCCGACACCGCCGAGGTGCCCGCCACGGTCACCGTCGACGCCCCGGACGTGGTCGACGACGGGACGGTCGTCACGCTCACGGCGACGGTGTCACCGGACGTCGACGGCGGCACGATCCTGTTCCGGGACGGCGGCACCGACCTGGGTCCACCGGTGGCGGTCGTCGACGGCCGCGCCACCACCGAGCACCGCGTCTCCGGCGCCGGGAGCCACACGATCACGGCGGTCTATTCGGGCGCGCCCGGCGCGGCGGGCGCGACATCCGAACCCGTCGCCGTGACGGTTCCCGGATCCGACAGCACACCCGGCTGGTGGGTCGCAGCCGGGATCGGGGTGATCGCCGGCGCGCTGGCCGTCGCCCTCGTCGCCCGGCGCAGGCGGCGCTGATCCGGCGTAACACGCCCCGCACGTCCACCACCTTGTCGGCGCGTGATGCTATTACGGGACGAAGACAGCCACCGCGAAGGAGGTCCCGCCCATGACGTGCCGGGCGTGCCGATCCGATCTCGACCACTGTCACGGCACCCTCGTCGTGCACGCGACGGTGCCCGTGGAATGCACCGAACCCGACTGCTTCGACACCTCCCGCGTGCGGCACATGCTGGTGGTCGACTGCTCCGACCTCGCCCACGGCTGCGGATGCACCGAGACGTACGTACGGGTCGGAACGCTCCGCGTCTCCTGACGACCTTCGGTAACGGCTCGTCCCGCCGAGCCGGACTGTTGTGCCGGTTACAGTGACAGGCATGAGTCTGGCGTCCGCGCTCGCGTTTCCCGTCCGCCTCGGATTCGCCGCAGCGGACTCGGCCCTGGGCGTGGCGGAGGGCGCGATCGCCACCGTCCGCCTGGCGATTTCCCCCCGGACGTACGCGGGGTTGAGCGCGGTCGGCGTGGCGAATCCGCGGGGACCGCTGGGCTTGCTGCAACAGGTCTCCGTGCTCGCCGCCGACGACCGTCCTCTCGGCCAGGCGCTGCGCCCCGACGGACCGCTGGACCGCCTCCTCGCCCCCGGCGGGCCGGTGGACCGGCTCACCGCACCCGGCGGCCCCCTCGACCGCCTCCTCGAGCCCGGCGGCGCCCTCGACCGCGTCACCGCCCCCGGCGGTCCGCTCGAGAAGATCCTCGCCGAGGACGGGGCGCTGGACCGCCTGCTGTCGAACGGCGGCCTCCTCGACCGTCTCACCGCACCCAGCGGCCCGCTCGAGCGCCTGCTCGCCGAGAGCGGGCCCGTCGAACGCCTCACCGCCCCCGGCGGCATCGTCGACATCGCCCTCCAGCCCGGCGGCCTGCTCGAGCGGGCCCTCGAGCGGGGTGGAGTGCTGGACACCCTCCTCGCCGAACAGGGCGCCCTCGAGCGCCTCCTCGCCAAGGGCGGTCCGCTCGATCAGATCGTGTCGCTGTCCGAGACGCTGGCGCAGCTCACCCCCAGCATCCTGCGGATGAGCACCAGCATCGACGTGCTGCAGGAGACCGTCGAACTGCTCCGCGGGGCGGTGGGCCCCCTGGGCGACCTCGCGGGCAAGCTGCCCGGTCGGTGGCTGCGCAGCAACTCGGGCGGCACGGGCAACAGCGGCAGGCACGAACTGCAGCCACCGGACTGAGCCGGTCACTCCTGCAGGTCCGTGACGGCCCGGAAGGAACCGTCCATATGGAACGGGGTGGACTCGTGCTCGTGCGCGATCCGCCACGACCCCTCGACGCGGCGTAGACCGAACGTGACACGGAACCACATGTCGAATCGCGGTCCACCGAGCTGTGTCGCTCCCAGCCGCGACAGCGCGTGGCAGAACGCGACGTCGCCGGCCGCCTCGACGCGCAGATCCCGCACTTCGCAGTCGAGAGGGCCGTCGAACCCCGCGAACCACGACGCCCAGGCCTGCGGGTCGGGAGCGGACTTGCGCAGCGGCGGCGCCAGATCGAACACCGTCGCACCGGGGATATAGCACGCGGCGAGCCGATCGACGTCCTTGGCGTTGCGGGCCGCGGTGTGTTCCTCGATCAGCGCGCGGATCTGTTCGTCGGCCGGGGCCTCGTCCACCTCGAGGACGGCGAGGATGTTGCCCGCCGGGTCCCGGAACCAGGCGATCGGCGGGCCCACCCGACGGAAGATGCCCTTGCCGTCGACACCCTCGTAGCGCTCGAACCGGATTCCGCGCGCGGCGAGTTCGTCCACCGCCTTCTCGATGTCGCGAACCGGGAAGTTGAGGATCGTGTAGGTGGCCGGGGTGTGGTCCTCCTTCGGATAGATCAACGTGTCGCGGCCGCCGTCGAGGTGCAGGTGGAGCATTCCGTGCTCCTCGGACACGGAGACGCCGAGGACGTCGCCGTAGAACTTCGCGGCCGCGGCAACGTCGTCGACGGCGAAGCCGGAAAAGGCTGGGGAACGGTCGAACATGGTGCTCACTCCTCCGCTGCGAACGATGCTGCACCTGTTCCGACCGCCGAGCGACGGCAAACTCATCGGCCGGCCGGGGACCTTCTTCCCTGACGCGGATCCGTACGCCGGGGCTAGCGTGGAAGACGGTCCTGCCCGAGGGAGGTCGCCATGACACCCACCACGACCCGTCCGCGCTCCCCGGTCGCCGCCCGGCGATTCGGGTATCTCGTCGCGGTGCTCCTCAATGCGGCGGTGCTGTACGCCGCCAACGTGTGGCCGGGCTGGGAAGCCGTACCATTCCTCACCGACGGCACCCGGTCGGTCATCGGCTTCGTCAATGCCTCGATCCTGGCGAGCTTGATCGCCAATCTCCTGTACTTCGTGTGGGATCCCGTCTGGTTCAAGGCGCTGGGAGACGTGGTCACCACTGCGGTCGCGCTGCTGGCGCTGCTGCGGATCTGGCAGGTGTTCCCGTTCGACTTCGGCGACGCCTCGTTCGACTGGCCGCTCGTGGTGCGCATTGCGCTGGGACTGGGAATCGTGGGCAGCATCATCGGAATCGTCGCCGCGTTCGTCACCTTCGTCCGCAACGTGGCGGGCCACCCGTCCACCCGCGAGATCCGGCACCACTGAACGGCGCCCCGAACCGGCGATTTCCCCGCAATCCGGAGGTCAGCATGGAAGAGCGTTACGACTACGACGTGATCGTCATCGGGGCCGGACCCGGTGGGCTCACGGCCGCGGCATATCTGGCGGCCGCCGGGCGCCGGGTACTGGTGGCCGACGCCCGCAACCAGCCGGGTGGGCACATGTCCGCCTTCACCCACGACGGATACGAGTTCGACATCGGGCTGCATTACACCTCCGAGGCGCCGGTGCGACACGCACTCGGACCGTTGGGTGTGGACGTGACGTTCCGGGAGTTCGATCCCGCAGGAATGTTCCGGCTGCTGAACGGCGACCGCGAACTGGCGGTCCCGAAGGGCATGGATGCCTTCAAAGCCACTCTGTACGAGGCATTTCCGGCAGAGCATCACACGATCGACGAATTCCTCACCACCGTCGAGCTGCTCACCGAGGAGCTGGGACGGATCGCGGAGCGGCCGCACCTGCGTGAGCTGCCACAGCTGCCGTGGCGGCTACGCGGCCTGCTGCGCTACGGACGCGCGACCGCCGGTGGCTACCTGCGCCATCTGCACGCCTCCCCGCAACTCACCACCGCACTTCTCGGCTGGACGACAGGCAGTCTGGCCGTGGCGCCGTCGCGGCTGTCGCTGCCGGTGGCGGCCCGGATGATCCACACCTATCTCGAGGGCCTGTCGTACCCGCAAGGCGGATCGCGGGTCGTCTCGGAGGGCCTGGCAGAGGTGGTGCGCGGCCATGGTGGCGACGTACTGCTCGGCACGGAGGTGAGCCGGATTCTCGTCGACGACGGCAGAGTTCGCGGCGTACGAACACAGGACGCATCGCTCGACACCGTTCCGGGGGCCGGACGCGAGATTCTCGCCCCCGCGGTCGTGTCGGCGGTCGATATTCAGCAGACGTATCTGTCGCTGCTGCCGCCGGATCGTGTGCCTTCCCGGCTCCTCCGGCGGGTACGCAGCTACGAACTGGCCCTGCCGCTCGCCGTCGTCTATCTGATTCTCGACCGGGACCTCGCCGCCGAGGGCTATCCGAACGCGACCCGTCTCGTCACCGACACGGACGACTTCGATGCGGAGTACGCCGCGCTCCGTGCGGGTGAGCTTCCCTCGTCCACGTCCGCCGGCCTGTGGATCGCGAGCCTCGCCGACCCGGAGAACCCCCGGCTGTGCGCGCCCGGGCAGACCAACGTTCAGCTGATCGGCCCGGCCCCGGCACAGCACACCTGGTGGGGAATAACACCGGGAAGCGGTTCGACAGCGCGCTACGACGCGAGACGACGCGAGCTTCGCGACCGGCTCGTGAGGTCGGCCGAACGCACGGTTCCCGGCCTGGCCGACGCCATCGTCCACGAGGAGACGGGGACTCCCGTCACCGACGAACGCTTCATGCGCTGCACCGGCGGCGTGTCGTACGGCCCGGCGTTCACCCCGAGCCAGACGTTCACCCGCCTCGGCGCGACGGGACCGGTCGAGGGCCTGTTCCACGCCGGTGCGGGGGTGCGCCCGTCGCACGGGCTGGTCGGCACCCTGTTCGGTGGGGTGGCCGCCGCAGCGGCGGTCGCGGGAGTATCCGTCGACGACCTGCGGGACGCCGCAGCAGCCGGATGCGGCGCGGCCGCGGCCGGCACCCCCACCTGACCGGTCACGGGACGGCGGCGTCCCGCCGCGCCACACGACTCGGACCGCATGACGACGGCCGTCCGGCGAGGCTTGCCTGGTACCACCCCCGGCACCGCACTAGCGTTGGAACCATGCCCGTTCCCGAACTGCTCGCCGGCCGCTACGAGTTGCGCGGCCTGCTCGGCTGCGGCGGCATGGGCGAGATCCACGACGGCTGGGACACGCGGCTGGGGCGGCCCGTCGCGGTGAAGGTGCTGCGCGGCGAGTTCGGCCGCCAGCCCGACGTGCGCCGGCGCTTCGAAGCCGAGGCGCGAGCCGCCGCGAACCTCACCGATCCGCACATCGTCGCGGTGCACGACAGCGGCGAGGACGCCGGAGTTCCGTACATCGTGATGGAACGCCTGCCCGGCCGCACCCTCGCCGACGAGATCGCCCTCGGCCCGATGCCGGAGGACCGAGTGCGCGCGATACTGATCGCCGTGGTGGCTGCGGTCGCCGCGGCGCACGACGCCGGGATTCTCCACCGCGACATCAAGCCCGGCAACATCCTCTTCACCGAGACCGGAACGGTGAAGGTGACCGACTTCGGTATCGCCAAGAGCGCCGGCGAGGACTACACCCGTACCGGTGAACTCGTCGGCACCGTCGCCTACCTGAGCCCCGATCGGCTCTCCGGCACACCGGCGAGCGTGACGGACGATCTGTATGCCGCCGGGGCCGTGGGGTACGAGGCGCTGACCGGGCGGAAACCCTACGACTACGACAACCTGCTGGCCCTGGCGCGGGCGATCACGCAGGGGCCGCCGCCGCCGCTGGCCACCGCGCGACCGGACGTCGACCCCGCACTCGTGGCCGTGATCGAGCGTGCGATGGCACGCGAACCGGAGCACCGCTTCGGGAGCGCCCGGGACATGCTCGCTGCACTGCGGGAACCGCACCTGGCCGCACTGCGGGAACCGCACCTGGCCACACTGCGGGAACCGCACCGCGCCGATCCGGTGACCGAGGTGATCCACGCGCCGACCCGGGGGTTCACCGTTGCCGGGCCGCCCGTGCCGGCACCCGTCCCGACGCGGTCGACGTTCGACGCGGCGCCCGACTCCGGTCGCCGCCGGATCCTGCTCGCAATCGGCCTCACCGCCGCGGCGGTGGTCGCCCTCCTCCTGCTGGCCTGGGGTCAGGGCGGCGACACACCGCCGGTCGCCACGCCGGGGACGAGCAGCGTTCCCGCCACCGCCCCGACACCGGTCGGCAGCGTGGGTTCGCCCACCCCCTCGGCCGTGGACACCGGGCCCGTCTTCACCACCCTTCCCGTGCCGGCCCCGGCGCCGGCGCAACCGCCGGCGGAGGAGAAGCCTCCCAAGCCCGAAAAGCCCAGCAACGACAACGGAAACGGCGGCGGAAACAACAGCAACAGCGGAAACAACGGGGGCGGCAACAATGGAGGCGGCAACAATGGAGGCGGCAACGGCCGCTGACCGTCGGCCGTCGAGACAGGCCCGGCACGAGCCGGGACCGCGCGCCGCAAGCGCTCCCGCTTCGAGGCGGAGCGCTTGCGGCGTGGGTCGAGCGTGGGTCAGAGCAGGATGCCGAGACCGGCGAGCAGCGTGAACAGCGTTGCAGCGAGGGAACCGAGAACCATGTTTACCTCCGTTGTGTCGAGTGACGATCCTTCCGTCCTCGCATGAGCGGGGACGAACGACGCTCCCGCAGCAGCAGGGTGCACCACTGGGGACGCCATCAAGATCATCGAGCGGTACGTTCTAGGTGTTACCCGCGGTTCGACGTCCCACTCCGTGATGTGCATCACCGACGCCTCCGTCAGCCTCCGAGGATGCGGCGCAGCTGCCGGGCCTGACCGACGAGGTGGCCGTCGCCGTCGGTCAGCTCCGCCTCGTCGACGCACAGCATCTCGGTGGCCCACACCGTTCGGTGCCGCAGGTGATACCAACCGTCGGCAGCTGCACGCGACGGGGCGAAATGCGCCGCGAACTCCACCGTGGGAACCGGGACGGGTGCGGACATCGTCGCGAACAACCCCGGCGGCAGCGCATCGAGGAGGATCGCGGCGCGCTCGACCGGAGCGAACCCGACCGCGGACATCAGCCGTATCCACACCTCGAATTCCGGGTCGTCGCCCCGGCCGAAGGGCCGGGCCGCATTGATCGGCCGGATGTCGAGGTACTGCGAGAACGGCACGAAGTCGACCGGGATCTCCAGGGGCGGCAGCGTCACGGGATCCGTGCCGCCGAAATCGCTTCCCGTACGCGGCCAGGTCGTTTCACCCACCGTCCGGGCGAGCCTGACGAGGGCGGTGACCGAGTCCGGCATCGATGCCCGGGCGCTCACGGTCCGGCCGCCGCGGACGTCGTCGACCGCGACGTCGACGGGGCCGGGCTGCACAGGGCCGGTGAAGTGCGCCGAGACGGCGAGCGGCGTTGCGCCGGTTTCCACGGCGGCCGCGCGGATCAGGGCCGCGACGACGAGTCCGCCGTGCACGCCACCGAATCCCAGCCAGCTGGAATCGAATTCGATCGGGAAGGGGGCGGGGGCGAGATGGGTCATGCCAGGACCTTCACTTCCGGTGTGGACGGGCGGGGGGTCATACCTCCGGCGGCGAGGGCGGCGACGACGGCAACCGCCGCGATCGTCCACCAGGAGAATCGGAAGGCGGACACCGCATCGTCACCGGCCCCGAGGATCGCGACGAGCACGCTGATCCCGAGCACGGTGCCGAGCTGCCGGCTCATGGTGACGATCGCGCTGCCGGTGGCGGTGCGTGCGGGGGGCAGTTGCGCCGTGGCGGCCGAGAGGATGGTCGGCAAGGCCAGCCCCACGCCGACGCCGCCGATCAGCCAGCCGGGCAGCAGCGCGGTCGCATACTCCGGCTCCGGCCCCACCGTCGCGAGGACCAGGCCGGCGCCTGCGCCCCACAGCACGCATCCCGCTGCGGCGATCGTGCCGGGGGTGAAACGTCGCGCGAGCACCTGCCCGACGGCGGCGAAGAGCGGCACCATCAGCGGCCCGGGAGCCACGGCCAGACCCGTCCGCAGGGCGGAGTATCCCCAGACCTGTTGCACCCACAGCACATTGGCCAGGAGACCGGCCGCGAACGTCGCGCTGAAGATCAGGGCGGTCACGTTCGACCAGGAGAAGGAGCGCACCGCAAGCAGACTCGGCTCGATCAGCGGCGCGGGGTGCCGGGCGTTGACGTGCGCGAACAGCAGCAGGGCCCCGGCGGCGACGACGAACGCGGCGAGGATGCGGACGTCGGCCCAGCCCCACTCCGGCCCCTGGACGAGTCCGAGCGCGAGTGCACCGATGCCCAGCGTCAGCAGAGCGGCGCCGGCCAGGTCGAGGCGGGTGCCGGAATCGACCGGGCGGATGTCCGGCACGACGCGCCGCGCGACGGCGAGGAGCAGGATCCCGATCGGGACGTTGATCAGGAACGCCCAGCGCCACGAGACCTCGACCAGAAGCCCGCCGACCACCGGGCCGAACGCCGCCGCCGCAGCACCCGTGGCCGCCCAGATCCGCACGGCACCGGCACGTCGCGCCTCCGGCACCGCGCTCACGAGCAGCCCCAGGCTGGCCGGCGTCAGCGCCGCGGCTCCGACGGCCTGGAACAGCCGGCAGATCACGAGCACCCACAGCGACGGACTCAGCGCACATGCCGCGCTCGCGACGGTGAACAGCCCGAGGCCGGCGAGGAAGCCGCGCCGGCGGCCGATGCGGTCGGCCCAGCGACCGAGCGGGACCAGCAGCGCCGCGTACACGATCGCGTAGCCACTGAGCACCCAGCTGAGCTCTCCCAGCGAGCTGCCGGGGTAGCTGGTCCCGATGTCGCCCAGTGCGACGTTGAGGACGAACAGATCGAGGCTCGCGACGAAGGGCGCTCCCGAGAGGACGGCGAGGAGCGGGCCGATCCGGACCGAGGCCTGACTTTGGCTTTCCATAGCCAGATAGGTTAGAAGCTGACTATGGCCTTGGCAAGTCAGATAGGATGGGGGCATGCATGCGGCACGGTTGGACGGCTTCCTCGCCGATCGCGACGCCTGGCAGGCCTCCCAGTGCTCGATCGCCAAGGCGATGGACGTGGTGGGGACCCGCTCGGCGATGCTGATCCTGCGCGAGGCCTACTACGGCACCACCCGGTTCGACGACTTCGCGCGCCGCGTCGGCATCACCGAGGCCGTCGCGGCCGCACGCCTGCGCGAACTGACCGCCGAGGGCCTGTTCGAGCGCCGGCCCTACAAGAAGCCCGGGCAGCGGACACGGTACGAATACATCCTCACCGAGAAGGGCCGCGACCTGTTGCCTGCGGTGCTCGCGCTGATGCAGTGGGGCGACAAGTACCTCCAGGGCGAGCGCGGCGGCCCCCTCGGCCTGTCCGACGACGCCACCGGCGACCCCGTGCGCGTCGAGGTCCGCAGCACCGAACGTGAAGTCCCCCTGGAGGAATTGCGCCTGACACCGAACTTCACCGAGGAGCAGGCCCGGCGCGCGATGCGTCGCACCGACCCCGCAAACCGATGACTCGCCGTCACGCGCTCTGAGACAATCGCATCGGTCGATGCGTTTCCACGAGCGTGCCGGGGTGGTCACGGTGACAAAGATCCCGGAAGACGGTGCCGGGCCCGATCTCACCCGGGTGCCTACCGACTTGCTTCTCGCCGAGCTCCGCCGGCGGATCGAGTCGTCGACGGCCCCCTCCGCGGCGGCAACGCCCGGACGGAACGAGGGCACCCCTCCCCCGAACACGCCCCTGCAGGTGTTCGAGGTCTCCGAGGGCGACGAGAGCGAGCTGCGCACGTCACCGATCCACCCGGACAGCGAGACCTGAGCCGAGCACATTCCCACGCTTTGACGGTCATGCGCATGATCAAGCCGGTAGTTGCCACTCTGCTCGAGACAGGCGGGTGTTGCGGCCAGTGAGCCCGGACAGGGCCGGCGCCGTGGGGCGGCGGAACCGCTCGGAGTGTGCAGCCCAGTACTCGCCGAGCGGCTGCCGACGATGCACCTCGGCGGCGGTCCCGTGGTGCACTCCCGTCGGGGCGTGCCGGCCCGGTGCGCTGTGCCGGCGCTCGGTCGCGACCCGACTAGCAGTGTCGCTCAATATGCACCACGGAGTTGGAACCCGTCCTCGGCCGGTCAGCTCGTCGCGACGAGCCCGTCCACTGCGGCTTCGGCCAGGGCTTCACCGAACTCGTCGGCACCGAGCCGACCTTCGGGTGAATACCACTCCGATGCGGAGGTGAGCATGCCGATCACCGCAAGCACTGCGATGCGCTCGCTGCGCGCCTTCCGGAAGGTGCCCTCCGCGACCCCCGCCCGATAGATCTGCAGAAATACATTCTCGTACTGCTTACGCAGCTCGACTACTTGCTCTCGGGCACCGTCACCGAGGAACCGCCATTGATGAAAGGCGACCCGGGTCTGTTCGAGGGTCTTCGCCAGCACCTTCACGTGGGCCTTGACGGCGCCGCGCATCCGATCGGGAGCCGGATCCTGGGATTCGAGGAAGGGGCGGAGTTCTACCAGATAGTTCGTGATGCCCTCGGTGACGATGTCGGCGAGCAACTCTTCCTTGCTGCTGATGTGGGCGTACAGACTACCGGGCAGCAGCCCGACCGCCTCAGCGATGTCTCGCATCCCGATGACGGGGAACGTCCGCTCGCTGAACAAGGCCAAGGCGGCTGCACGGATCTCCGCAGCCGAAACCGGGCCGCTCTTTGCGGAACGGCTGTTGTTACGCCGTTGTCTCGGTGGCATGCCTCCCCCTTCCCCGTCCGGGACGGTCAGTTCTTCTTACGAATGTAACCCAAACAAACAGTCGTTACCAAGGCGACAGCATCGGGTTCGTGCCGCTTCCCGGCTGCTGCGACATCGACCGCTACGGTGCATTCTCGTCGAATGGACGCAGCCCGGCGAGAAGGATGTATGCCAGCTTCCGCCCGCTGTCCGCACGCGCTGGATCGTCGGCGTGGATCCATTCCGGCGCCCAGTTCAGCGCGCCGAGAACCGTCAAGGTTGCGTAGCGAACGTCGAGGTCAGGGCGGAATACCTGGGTCTCGGCGCCCTCGCGGATGGTGGTGCGGAAGAACTCTTCGTAACGGCGCCGGGCTGCGATCACCTGGGCACGGGACTCGTCGCCCAGATACCGCCATTGATGGAAGACGACGAGGGCCCGTTGCGGGTTTTCGGCGACGATGTCGATGTGGGCACGGATGGCTTGTTCGAGTCGTTCGTCCGGTGCGGTGGCGGGGTCGATGGATTCGACCGCAGAGACGAACCGGTCGATCCCGGTGGAGACGATCTCGTACAAGATCGCCTCTTTGCTCTCGACGTAGGCGTAGATACTGCCCGGGAGCATGTCGACCGCCCGGGCGATGTCGCGGATGGAGGTGGCCGGGTAGTCGAGGTCACCGAACAGTGCCGTCGCCGCGGCGAGGATCGTTTCGCGCGTGGCGGCGGCAGGTGCCCGTTCCGAAGTGCTCACAGTGTCACTGTAGTGAGGCGTCACTGTAGTGAGGCGTGAGCGGGCGCCGATGCCGCCGGATCCGCGGTGGGCGAATCCGCGGCGTGTGTCCGATCCTCGTTGAAGCGTGGTGGACGCTTGTCGAGGAAGGCCGAGACCCCTTCGAGCAGATCCGGCCCGTAGTGCAGGGCCGAGACCGCCCAGAAGCTGTTGGTCATCGAGGTGGCCAGGTCGACTTGCCACGTCGAGCGCAAGGCTTGTTTGGTGGCCTCGACCGCGCGCCAGGACTTGGCTGCGATCTTGCCGGCCAGCGCCACCGCCTCGGGGAGCAGGTCCTCGGGTTCGACTACACGGTTGACCAGCCCGATCTCGAGAGCGCGCTGCGCGTCGATGACGTCCCCGGTCAGCGCCAATTCCGCCGCCATGCCCGATCCGAGGAGTCGCGGCAGGAAGTAGGAGCCACCGTTGCCAGGGGGAAGACCCATGTTGATGTAGGTCTCCCCCATTTTCGCTCTGGTGGAGCAGATGCGGATGTCGCATGCCAGGGCGAAGTCGAGGCCCCCGGCGGTGGCGCCCCCGTTGATCGCCGCGATCGTCGGCAGCCGGGATGCGACGACACGCTGGGTCAGGGGGAAAAGTACCCGGGCGTTGTAGGGTTCGTGCTCGACGCGGTGCTGATGTTCGAGGTAGTCCTTCATCGCCTTCAGATCGGCACCGGCGGAGAACTGCTTCCCGGCGCCGGTCAGGACGAGGGCACGGACACTCTTGTCGGCCTCGAGCCGCGTCAAGGTCTCCACGAAGTCCCGGACCAGTTCCGGCACGACCCCGTTGCCCCGATCCGGGCGGTTGAGTGTCAGTACGACGACGCCGTCGTCGGCCTGCTCGTAGTACAGCGTTTCCAGGTCTTGCCGCACTGGTGTCTCCTTGGGTGCTGGATGGACGGTGCCGACGACGGTCACCGCGTGAGGAGGGTGGCGACGGTGGTGGCGTAGGCGCCCGCCAGCCATCCGCCGGCATTGACTGCCAGCCCTACGCCGGCGCGTTCGACCTGCCGGGCTCCGGCTCGTCCGCTCAGCTGGTCGAACAGTTCGACGATCTGGGCGCAGCCGGTGGCGCCGAGGGGATGTCCCCGGCTGAGCAGACCGCCGCTGACGTTGACGGGGGTACGGCCGCCGAGGGCGGTCTGACCCTTGCGCAGCAGCAGGTGTCCTTCCCCGTCCTCGCACAATCCGATTTCGCTGTACTGCAGGATCTCCGACGGTGCTGCGGCGTCGTGAACCTCGATGACGTCGAGGTCGTCGGGGCCGATGCCGGTGGCGTCGTAGACGGCGCGGGCAGCGCGGGCGACCGGTTCCGAGCCGGCGCCGTGGCCGGAGGCCAGGTCGATTCCCCGGATCTGACACGTGCCTGCCCCGTTGCGGTTGCGGTAGCGCTCGGACACGAGCACGACGGCGGCGGCGCCGTCGGTGGTCGGTGAGCACATCGGCAGGGTCAGTGGGTCGACGATCATGCGGGCGGCGAGCACGTCGTCGATCGTCTGCGGGGTGCCGAACTGGGCCCGGGGGTTGAGGGCGCCGTGAGTGCGGTTCTTGACCGCCACGGCGGCGAAGTCTTCGACCGAGGCGCCGTAGGTGTCGATGTACTCGCGGGCCTCGGCGGCGTAGACGTCGAGCAGGGCCGAACTCTTCAGTTCCTGGGCAGCAGCATCGGTGTCGAGTTCGGCGACATCGGTCGCGCCGCGGATGGCGGCGAAGGTGCGGTGTTTCTCGCTGTGGGAGAGTTTTTCGACGCCGATGGCCACGGCCACGTCGCAGCGGCCGGCGCGGATGGCGTCGTATGCCCCGAGCACCGCGCTGCTGCCGGAGGCGCACGCGTTCTCCACATTGACCAGGGGTATTCCAGCCAAGGGGGTGTGGCGAAGCGCCACCTGGCCTCGGATCATTTCCTGGCCGGTGAGCAGGCCGGCGGCGCCGTTGCCGAAATACACCCGGCCGACGTCGCGGGGCTCGATGGCGGCGTCGGTCAAGGCTTGCGCGGCGGCCGCGGCTGCCATCTCGCCGAGGGTCTGGTCGGTGCGGCTGACGAACGGTGTCATGCCGACGCCGGCGATGAAAACTCTGTCCACGGCAAACTCCTGGTTCTGTGAGGCGGCCGGGCCACCGCGAGGGTCGTGGCGCCGTCGCGGCGGCCCGGCATGCCAAGGTCGTTACGGCGTCGCGGTCGCCACGCCGCGTGCGCCGCCGCCGACCTTGCGGTCGTGGCCGGCCCAGTAGCGGTCGCGGACCTCGCGGCGCAGGATCTTCCCGTAGGCACTGACCGGGAGTTCCGGTACGAACTCCACGGCTTTGGGTTTTTTGTATCCGGCCAGGTTCTCCCCGCAGAAGCGGATGAGCTCCTCGGCGGTGACCTGGTGGCCCGGTTCGGTCACGACCACGGCATGCACGGCTTCGCCCCAGTACTCGTCGGGGATGCCGAAGACCACCACGCTGGCCACCGCAGGGTGGGTGATCAGCACTTCCTCGACCTCTCGGGGGTAGACGTTGTTGCCGCCCGAGACCACCATGTCCTTGGTCCGGTCCAGAAGGTAGAGGTAGCCCTGGTCGTCGAAGGTGCCCACGTCGCCGGTGTAGAGCCATCCGTCGCGCAGCGCCTCGGCGGTGGCCTCGGGATTGTTCCAGTACCCGCGCATGACGACGTCGCCACGGACGATGATTTCGCCGGCTTGGCCGGGAGCGACGGGAGTGCCGTCGGCATCGACCACCCGCACCTCGACGTCGGTGCGGGCTATGCCGGCCGATCCGAGGCGGGGATCGTCGGTGGCCGCGAACCGGGCGTGCATCTCCCGGGTCAGTCCGGTGACCGTGATCGGAGCTTCCCCCTGGCCGTAGATCTGCGCGAAGATCGGGCCGAAGGTTTCGACAGCGGCCTTGAGGTGCTCGAGGTAGATCGGGGCTCCCCCGTAGCACACTGCCTTCACGGTGCTCAGATCGAACCGGTCCGGGTCGTACTTGTCGAGGATCGCGACGATCTGGGTGGGGGCGAGGAAGGCGATGTGGGAGACCTTGTGCCGGGCGACGGTGTCGAACAGCAGTTCCGGGGAGAAGCTCAGCGCATCGAGGATGACGTTGGTTGCGCCCCGGGCGATGGTGGGCAGAGCGACGATTCCGCTACCGTGCGACAGGGGTGCGGCGTGCAGCACGACATCGTCATGGTCGATGTTGTAGACGTCGGCGAGGTAGTTCATCACTACCACGCGGCCGGTCCGGTGGGTCCAGGTCGCGCCCTTGGGGCGTCCGGTGGTGCCGGAGGTGTAGAACAGCCAGCTCGCGTCCTCGGCGGTCACCTCCACAGGCGCCTCGAGCGGCGTGCCGGAGTCGAGGAGGCGGTCGTACGGTTCGATGCCCGCGGTGCCCCCGACCTCGAAGCGCCACTGCATGCCGTCGAATTCGCCCAGGTGCTCGTCGATCTGGGCGGTGAAGGCGGTGCCGTGGATGAGTACCTTCGCTCCCGAGGAGCGGACGATGTAGCCCATCTCCTTGGGGTGCAGCCGGGCGTTCATCGGAACGGCGACCAGCCCGGCGGCCAGGCACCCGAAGACGGTCTCGAGGACCTCGGGACTGTTGTGCAGCGCGAAGGCGACCCGGTCTCCGCGACGCAGCCCGCGGGCGAGCAGTTCGCCGCCGATGCTCAGGGCACGACGGTAGAACTCGCGGTAGGTGACGGTCCGGGCCCCGGCCACGATGGCCGGGTGATCCGGGTGGTGGGTTGCGGACTTGGCGAGGAAGGTCGCGATGTTCATCTCGGGGATAGACACGGCACCGGCTTCCTATTCCGCCCGGAACCAGGCGATATGGCGGCCTTCGTCCGGGGTGGTGTCGAACTGGACCCGCATGTCGCAGCGATAGGCGTCCCAGCCGCCGTTCGCATCGGGACGGAGACGGGCGAGGAGCTGGACGCCCTCATCGAGCTTGACCACGCCGACGGCGTACGGCAGGTCGTCCTCGAATCCGGTTGGAGCCCCCACTCGCTGAATCGCGAAACTGTGCAGCTGTCCCGCGCCGGGAGTGGGCGTCCATCCGAGATCGGTGCTGCCGCAGGAGGGGCACACGTACTTCGGGTACATGATGGGGTTGTGGCATCCACCGCACTGCTGGATCACCAGTTCGCCTCGGCTCAGCGCGGCGTAGTACTCGTCGGTCAGAGAAGTCGTCATGTTGTCCCTCACTTGTCCACGCGCTCGAGCAGGAGCACCTGGCTGTCCATATAGGTGCCGCCGGAGCCGCCGCAGACGGCACGCCGGCAATCGGAAATCTGGCGGGCGTCCTCGGCGCGGCCGAGGAGCTGGCGGATGCCCTCCACCAGCAGGGCGGTGCCGCCGCCGACGCCGGTGTGCCCGGCCGAGAGCAGACCGCCGTTGGTGTTGACCGGCAGGCGGCCGCCGGGAGAGAACTCCCCGGCGGCGAACAGCCGGGCGCCCTCATGCAGCTTGCACAGGCCCAGGCCCTCGAGGCCGATGGTCAGCACGGCCGCATAGGAGTCGTAGACCTGCGCGATGTCGGCGTCGTCGGGGCCCCAGCCGGCCTGTTCGTAGGCGCGTTCACCGGCCCGCCGCCATCCCATGGTGGCCAGGTCGTTCTCCTGACCGATGCTGTAGTGCGACACGCAGCCGCCCGAGCCGGCGATCCGGACCCACCGGTCATGCGTCTTGCGGGCATTCTCGGTACTGGTCATCACGTACGCGGTGGCGCCGTCGGCCAACATCGGGCACTCCATGGCATGGATCGGATCGCACACCATCTTCGAGCCGAGCACCTGCTCGACGGTCAGGTCCTTGTCCTTGTACATCGCATTCGGATTGAGTCGGGCCCACTGGCGCAGGGCGACGCATACCGCGGCCATCTCTTCCGGAGTCGAGCCGGACGCTGCCATGTATCGCTGGGTGATCAGGGCGCCGACCGCGTTGAAGGTCAGGCCGGTGGGGCGCTCCCACTCGCGGGGGATGCCGTAGCCGCTGAGCATGTCGACCATGTCCGCGACGGGGGCGGAGCCCCACTTGTCGGCCTGGACCACCAGGATGTTCTTGGCCTGTCCGCTGGCGATCAGGCCGGCGGCGGTGCGGGTGATGTTGTCGCTGGTCGATCCGCCGGAGTGCAGCATGGCGCTGGCCTTGGCGCGGCCGTGCAGGCCGAGTTCCTCCACCACACGGGAGAAGATGAGGTCGGCCTGATCGTCCGCGGAGTGCAGGCACGGGATCAGCAGCACCGTGTCGATGTCGGAGATCTGCATGCCGGCGTCGCGGACCGCGGCGACCGCGACCTCGACGAGGGAGCCGATGAAGGGGCGGTTCGGATAGCGCCCGGAGGGGATTTCGGCGATACCCACGAAAGCTGCTTCGAGAGGGCTTCCCGCCATGGGGTTGAAACCGAGATCGGTCGAAGAGAGTGTCATGTGTCAGCCTTCCAAGGGGCTACGTCGCTTGGCCAGCAACACCATTCGGACGGTCATCACCGTCTCGTCGTGCTGGTTGACCACGGTGTAATCGAGGGAGAGGATGCCCTGGTCGGGCTTTCGTGCGGGTTCGGCAGCCACCACTTCGACCCGGACGTGCACGGTGTCGCCGGGACGCACCGGCTTGAGGGCACGGATCGACTGGACCTCGCGCATCGCGACGATGGCTTCGCCGTAGAAGCCGGCCAGGGCCACCAGACCCACCGCGATGCAGAAGGTGAAGGGCCCGTGCGCGATTCGGGTACCGAACTGGGTTCGGCTGGCGTACTGTTCGTCGGTGTGCAGGGGATAGTGGTCGCCGGTCAGGCCGGCGAACATCGAGATGTCGGACATGTCCACGGTGCGACCGCCGGTGACGCAGACCGTGCCGACCGGGAAGTCCTCGAAGTAGCGGTCGACGTGGAAAGTCCCCGTCTCGGCTACGGTCGAGGGTGCTGTGCTGGTCACTGTTCGGACTCCATTCCCAGATCGATGGCGGCGAGCGCTTCGTGCGCGAGGCCGAGACTCAGGTCGGCTTCCATGACCCGCCGCAGCTGACGGGTCAGCACCTTGCGGGCGTACCGGCGGGCCAGGAGCGGTTTCTCGGCGATACCGCGGGCGAGCTCCCAGGCGCGGGGCAGCAGCTCCTGCTCGGACAGGACCTCGTTGACCGCGCCGTAGTCGAGGGCGGTGCGAGCATCGAGTTCCTGGCCGGTCAGCAGGAAGTAGCGTCCACGGTTCGAGCCCAGCACGTGCGGCCACACCACGTGGGCGCCGTCCCCGGGCACGATGCCGGAAGGGAAGTGCGGTCCGTCCTGGAAGGTGGCGGACTCCGCGGCGAGGACGATGTCCGACATGACGGGGATCTCCGGGTGGTTGGTCACCGGTCCGTTGACCGCCGCGATGACCGGCACCTCGATACTCAGCAGGTTGTTGAGCAGACGCTGGCCTTCGAAGATGATCTCGTCCCAGTCGTGCGGGGTGCCGAGGTTGAACGAGGTGAAGTCGATCTCGTTGCAGAACGAGGGGCCGGTGCCGGTGAGGATGACGACCTTGTTCTCCCGGTCGCACGCGATGTCGTGGAAGCAGTAGGCCAGCTCGTCGTGTGCGGTTGAGGTCCACACCAGGCTCTTGCCTTCGGTGTGGACGGTGACCAGGAGGACGCCGCCGTCTCGTTCGAGGCGGATGTTCTCGTACTTCTGTGAGTACTCCTGGAAGGGGGTGGCCAATTGCTTCATCGAACTTCCTCCGTTCGAGTCACCGAGGAGCGGTGAACAATCATTTGTTTTTTGAATGTAACATCAGGTGAGGCCGGTAACAAGACCGCTGTACTCGTCGGAAACCGGGTAGAGAACAATCAGGTGTCATGCCGTGGTGTCCGCACTGCACGGCCACCCGTTCGAAAGGAGGCGCCATGCCCCGGCAGTCCCGTGCCCGCGCTTCGGCACCGAAGAAACCGACCAAGCAGGAACGGCTCATGGCGGCAGCGGTGCGTCTGTTCAGCCGGCAAGGCTATGCCGGTACCTCCGTGCGCGACCTCGGCGAGGCGCTGGGAATCCAGCCGGGCAGCGTGTACGCCCACATCGACAGCAAGCACACGATGCTGGTCAGTCTCGTCGAGAGCGGCATCGACCAGTACCTCGACGCTGTGGCCGAGTTGCCCGGCACTCCGACCGAACAACTGCGGCACTTCGTCGAGGCCCACGTGCGGGTCGTGGCCGAAGACGTCAACCGCGCCCGAGTCGTCTACCACCAGTGGCGCCACATCCAACCACCGGAGCGCACCCGGATCGTGGCCAAGCGCTACGCCTACGAACACCGGCTCCGGGACATCATCGACGCCGGGGTAGCGGCCGGCGAATTCGCCCCCGACCTCGATCGTCCGACCGCCGTACGCGCCGTCCTCGGCATGGTGAACTGGTGCCCGGAATGGTTGCCCGCGGACGGCTCGGAGCCGGCCGAGGCGGTCGCTGCGGGCGTGGCCGAGATCGTGCTGGCGAGCGTGCGCGTCGGCCACGGCGCAGCCCACGCCTAGTCGGGCCGGACGACGACGGCGCCGACGAGCGAGTCCGGCACACCGGAGTCGACGCACCGGGTGTGGATCAGCCAACGGCCGTCGACCTTGGCGAACTCGTCGCGGTACCGCCCCAGGGCGGCCAGACGCACGGTCTCGCCGTCGACCCGCAGTGCCAGCACGCGCGCGCTGCCCCGCGCCCGATCCGTGGACATTTTCTCCACCAGGATGTTGCTGACGATGTGATGGGTGCCGGCGGACCGTTGGGCCGCGGCGGCGAAGAACTGCGCCAGTGCCGCTGTGCCCGCCACCGGTTCCCGCCCCGTAACGGTGAATGTGCCGTCCTCGGTGAACAATTCGATGCATCCTGGGACGTCCCCGGTGTCGAAGGACGTCGAGTAGCGCGCGTACAACTCGGTGATCGCCACCCGGTCCGCTACGGGGAGGGTGCGTTCGATATCGATGCTCACAGGTACCTCCTGATCGTAAGAATTCGCCGTCAGCCGACGGCGCCGGCCGCGGCCTGCTTCTGAAAGGCCAGACGCGCCTCGAGGAATTCGCGGGGACTGTTGGAGGCGAACACCCCGGTGACGGTGCTCCCGCAGCGCAGGTGCGCGACGAACTTCCCCTCGTCGATCGATCCACTGAGCACGTCCACTTCGGCGTCGGTGCCGCCGGCACCGACGAACTGCAATCGGTGGCCGTGCTGCTCGGTCCAGAAGAACCCGTCGCCCGGGTCGTGGGAGTGCTCGGCCTCCATCAATGCGTGGGCGGTGCGGCGGGCGCTGTCGGCGGCGGCCGTCCAGTGCTGCAGGTCCTCGTGCTCGGGACCGATGTGCATGCACACGATGTCCCCGACACCGAAGACGAACGGATCGCTGGTGCGGCCGTCGACGTCGCACACCAGGCCTCGGTCCACCTCGAGCCCGGCCTCGCGCAACCACTGCAGCTCGCGGCCGACGCCCACCCCCACGGCCACGATGTCCGAGGAGCGGGAGGTGCCGTCGTCGAGGGTGAGGGTCACCCCCGTGGCGGACTCGTCCACCGACGACACCACGACCGAATTGGTCAGGCGCACCCCGTGCGCGGTGTGCAGCTCTGTCAGCCACTGGGACAGCCGGCGACCGACGATGCCGATCATCGGTCCTTCGTCGGCGGCCACGACGTCGACCTCGAGACCGAGGTGGCGGGCCGACGAGGCCACCTCGAGCCCGATGAAGCCGGTTCCGACGACCGTGATCCGGGAGGCGTCGGCCAACGCCGTGCGTAGCGCACGGGCATCGTCGACGGTACGCAGGTAGTGGATGCGCGCTGAGGGCGACAACCCCGGCAATCGGCGGGCCTGCGCCCCGGTGGCCACCACGAGGCGTCCGTAGGGCACGGTGGTGCCGTCGGCAAGGGCCAGACGGCGGCCGGCCGGATCGAGCGCGACGACTTCCGAATCCAGATGGATGTCGAGGTCGAGTCTCGCCAGGGCCTTGTCGTGGAGCAAATGCAGGCCGTCGGTGTCGAGTTCACCGGTCAGAAAGTCCTTCGACAGCGGCGGGCGGTCGTACGGCGGTTCGGACTCGTTCGAATACAGACGGATCGGCCCGTCGTAGCCCAGGGTCCGCAGCCCCTGCGCGGTCCGCACGGCGGCCAGGCCACCGCCGACGATGACGATGTCGTTGGAGGGTTGGGCCATGGTCATCTCACCGTTTCGACGCGTTGGGCCAGCACTTGGGTCGCCCGCTGCACCAGGCGGAACTTCTGCACCCGGCCTGTCACGGTGACCGGAAGCTCGTGCTCGGCGACCACCAGGACATGGGCCGGCACCTTGAATCGGGCGAGCAGATCGCTGCAATAGGCGATCAACTCGTCTTCTTGGATCGAGGCGCCGTCGGCAGGCACGACGAAGGCACATCCGACTTCGCCCATGCGCTCGTGCGGAACGCCGACCACGTGTGCCACCTTCACCGCCTCGTGGCGGTTGAGCACGGCCTCGATCTCCGACGGGAGCACCAGCTCACCACCGCAGCGGTACGACTCCTTGATCCGACCGGTCAGCGTGAGGTAACCGTCTGCGTCGAGGCGACCGAGGTCGCCGGTGCGCATCCACCCGTCCGCGGTGAACAGCGCCGCGGTCTCGGCGGGCTTGTTGTAGTACCCGGGGGTGACCGCCGGGCCTCGCACCACGAGCTCACCGATCTCTCCCACCGGCAGATCGGCGCCGGTGTCGGTCGCGATGACCTTGTACACCGCCACGGCAGCGCCGAGGCCGGGGTCGCCGGCGGCGCCGGCGGGCTTGACGGTGCCGTTGGTGGTCTGGAACCGGATCAGCGCGTCTCCCGGCAGCGTGCACATCGTCGACGCGGTGGTCTCACTCTGCCCGTACGCGGTGAACAGTTCCTCGACGCCGAGCACGTCGAGCATGCGCTGCCACATCTCCGGGCTGTGGGCGGTGCCCGAGGAGAACATCGTCGACAGGGGTGAGAGGTCGTAGGTTCCGTCGGCGGCCGCGTCGAGCAGCCGGGAGGTCATCGTCGGCACGCAGATGAGTTCGTCGATGTCGTGGCGTGAGACCGACGCGAGCATGGCCGCCGGATCGAACGTCACCTGTGGTGCCACGGCACCACCGACGAACATCGCCGCCACCATCGCCTCGATGTAGCCGAAGACGTGGTACATCGGCAGGGCGTAGCCGATGCGACGCCCGTCCTGGAAGGCCCGCGTATAGGCCGAGCTGTAGGCGGTGCGGGTCACCGCATCGTGAACGAGCATGACCCCCTTGGGTTTGCCCGTGGTCCCGGACGTGTACAGGATGTCCGAGACGGTCCGCGCGCCGACCCCGCGGGTGACCATGAGCACCTGCTCGTCGGGGATCGAGGCACCGGCGGCCTCGATACAGGACAGCGGAGCGCCGCGGCGGGGCAGGTCCGAGGTCACGGCGCGGACGAAGACGTGCCGCAGCCGCGGCAGGGCCTCTCCCCCACCGTTGTCCTCCCAGCCCGGAGCGATCCGGTCGAGGCAGTCCAGATAGTCGAGCCCTCTGAACTCGTCCATCGTGATCAGCACGCTCGCGTCGGACTGGCGCAGCACGTAGGCCAGTTCTTCGTGCCGGAGCAGGTAGTTGACCGCGACGGACACCGCGCCGATCCGGGCGATTGCCAGCTTGAGTGCGATGAAGTCGGCGAAGTTCGCCATGTCCACGGCGACATGGTCGCCGGGCCGCACGCCGACCGCCATCAGTCCGGCGGCGAGTCGAAGGGTCCACCGGTGCATGTCGGCGTAGGTGTAGGTGCGGTCGTCGGTCAGGACGAAGGGGCGCTCGGGGTACTCGGCGGCGACCTCGTCGAACAGTTGGGCGGTGGTACGCGGCCGCCACGGGGCGTACCGTTGCTCCAGCGCCAAGCGGCGTTCGGTCGTAGTGTCAGGATTCATCTCGGCGGGTCTCCGGTTCACGGGAGGGTGTTCTCGGCGGATACGAGGGCACGGATCTCTTCGGGGGCGAAGCCGGCCTCACGGAGGATGTCCTCGGTGTGCTGGCCGAGCGGCGGTGGAGAGACGAGCGGCAGGTCGCGGTCTTGGTCGAGCGGCAGGCGCACCTGTGCGGCAGCGGGGTCGTCGACCACCAGTGCGCGTTCCTTGGTCAATGGGTGGGCGAGGGCCTCCTCGAGGGAGTGGACGGGACCGACCGGCACCCCGGCGGCTGCGATGCGCGCGAGCCAGTAGCCGGACGATTGGGTGACGAACACCTTCTCGAGTTCGGTGGTGAGGTCCTCGCGGTGGTGCACCCGATCGGTGACGGTCGCGAATCGCGGATCGTCGACGAGTTCCTCGGCTTCCATTGCAGAGCAGAGTTTTTGGAAGAGTCGGTTGGTGGCGGCGGCGACCATGATCGATCCGTCGGAGGTGGGGAACTCCTGGTAGGGCGCGGTGCTGGGGGCGGCCGATCCCAGTCGTTGCGGGTGGAAGTCGGCGGCCACGAGGCCGATGATCTGGTGGCACATCATGAACAGGCCGCTGTCGATCAGGGTGGATTCGAGGCGGACCGGACCGTCCTGACGGGGCCGGTTGGCCAGCGCGGCCATGATCGACATGCCGGCCCACATCCCGGTGGAGATGTCGACGAGGGAGGGGGCGGTGCGGGCCGGGCGGCCATCGGGGTCACCGGTCAGACTCATGATCCCGGTGAAGGCCTGGACCAGCGCGTCGTAGCCGGGGCGGTCATGGCCGAGTCGTCCGCGGCCGAAGGCGCTGATCGAACAGTAGATCACTCGGTCGTTGACGGCGGTGACGTCGTCGAATCCGAGGCCCAGTCGCTCGGCGACACCGGGCCGGAACGACTCGACCACCACATCGACGTCGCGGGCTAGGCGCAGGACGGCGTCTCGCCCCTGCCTGGTGGCGAGGTCGAGGGCGACGCTGCGCTTATTGCGGTTGACTGTGGAAAACACCGTTCCGGTGCCTTCCCGTTGCGGCGGGAGCAGCCGGGTGGAATCGCCACCGACGGCGCGTTCGATCTTGATCACGTCGGCGCCGAGGTCGGCCATGATCATGCACGCGAGGGGACCGGCGATGTTCTCGCTGAGGTCGAGGACTCGTATGCCCTGGTACGTGTGTTGCAGACCCATCTACGCTCACATCTTTCCATGGTGCCCGACTGAGAACACCGGGGCGGACGGTGCTGAAAAAACAATCACTTGTTTATTGCTATCAGATGCGGTTAAGGTGGTCAAGACCACAGCGTCCTCCGAATATCACCCCCGTCACACCCCAGGAGAACTCATGGATTTCCGTTTCACCGACGAGCAGCAGATGTGGCACGAGACCGTCCACGCCTTCATGGAGCGTGAGGTCGGGATCGAGTACATCCGCAAGCACGACGAGGCCCGCGAGTTCCCGGAGGAGGCGTACCAGAAGATCGCCGACCGCGGCTGGCTCGGGTTGCTCATCCCGGAGCAGTACGGCGGCCTCGAAGCCGACCCGGTGATGTACGCGATCTTCTGCGAAGCCATCGCCAAGTACAGCCTCGACTTCGCCGCGGCGATCATGACCTCGATGTTCACCGCCACCAACATTGCGTTCCACGGCACCGACGAGCAGCGCCAGAAGTACCTGCCGGACTTCATGGAAGGCAAGATCAAGTTCAGCATCTCCATCACCGAACCCAATGCCGGTTCCGATGCCGCCGGCCTGCGCACCCGCGCCGTTCAAGACGGTGACTCGTGGATCATCAACGGCAACAAGGTGTTCTGCTCCGGAGCCCACCTCCCGGGCACAGTCATCGCCGTCATGGCCCGCACGTCCGAGGACAAGCACAAGGGTCTGAGCATGATCCTGGTGCCCAACACCACCGAGGGCGTCGACGTCCGCAAACTCGACACCATCGTCCGCCGCAGCCTCGGCACGACGGAGATCTTCTTCACCGACGCCCGCGTCCCAGTGGAGAACATCATCGGCCAGCCGGGCGACGGCTGGACCGTCGTCGGCAGCCACCTCGAATGGGAGCGCCTGAGCCTGGCAGCCACCTACGTCGGCAACGCCCGCACCGCCCTCGACGACACCATCCGCTACACCAAGGACCGCACCCAGTTCGGCCGGCCACTGTCGTCCTTCCAAGTGCTCAAGCACCGCATGGCCGAGGACGAGTGCGAGGTCGAGGCGGCACGCCTGCTGGTCTACAGCGCCGCCACCAAGCTGGCCCGTGGAGAGAAGGCGCTCAAGGAGGTCTCCATGGCCAAGGTCTTCGCCGCCAAGACCGCCTTCCGGGTGGCCACCAACGGCATGCAGGCCCTCGGCGGTTACGCGACGCTGCCCGAGTACGACATGGAGCGCTACTTCCGCGAGGCCAAGCACGGCATGGTCGGCGGTGGCACCAACGAGATCCAGCACAGCATCATCGCCAAGCAGATGGGGCTCTGACCGGCCTCGAATTCCCTGCAAGCCCCATACGCGTGACACATATCCGTGGATACGTGCGGCGCATGAAAAACAAACGATTGTTATTGGTCCGGGGCTCGATCGACGCAGCGAAGCGGCTCGCCTGTTCGGCCGCCCGGAACGCTCGCCCCCAGGCCAACGAGAGGAAGTGCAATGACGAAAGAACTCGATTTCGACGCCGTGGTGATCGGCGCGGGATTGACCGGTCTGTACCAGACCTATCGACTGCGCGAGATGGGCTACTCCGTCCTGGGCGTCGAAGGGTCAAACGACATCGGCGGTGTGTGGCATCACAACCGCTATCCGGGCGCTCGGGTCGACTCGGAGAGCGAAGTGTACGGCTACTTCTGGAATGAAGAGCTCATGCAGGAGTGGAACTGGTCCGAGCGCTTCGCCGCCCAACCGGAAGTACTCGAATACATCCACCGCGCGGCCGACCTCATGGACATCCGCAAGGACTACATCTTCAACGCGCGGGTCAAGAAGGCCGTCTTCGACGACGAGAACAACTATTGGACACTCGAGTTCGAACAACAGTATCGCGCTCCGGTGACTGCACGCTTCGTCTTCTCGGCCCTCGGACCGCTGTCCGCGCCCCAGATGCCCAACGCCCCCGGCATCAACACCTTCAAGGGCGAAAGCTTCCACACCGCGAACTGGCCGCATGACCCGAACGGATTCGGTCCCGCCGATCTGGATTTCTCCGACAAGCGCGTAGCCGTGATCGGCGTGGGTTCAACGGGTGTGCAGGTCATTCAGGAGATGGCAAAGGTCGCCAAGAACCTGACGGTGTTCCTGCGCTCACCGAACTGGTGCACGCCTCTGGGCAACGGTCCCATGACCCAGGAGCGGATGGACTACATCAAATCGCACTACAACGAGTTCATTGCCAAGTGCGACGCATCCATTGCCGGCTATACGCACGAGTTCATTCCGAAGAACCTGTTCGACGTTCCGAAGGAGGAGCGCGATGCCAAGCTGGAAGAACTGTACAAGGGCCCGGGATTCTCGCTGTGGCTCGGTGCGTATCAGGACGTGCTGTCCGATCCGGTAGCCAACAAGTACGTCTCGGAATTCGTGGCCCAGAAGATTCGTGAGCGGGTCAAGGACCCCCGCACCGCCGAACTGCTGATCCCGAAAGATCACGGCTTCGGCATGAAGCGGGTGCCTCTCGAAACCGACTACTACGAGGTCTACAACCAGGACAACGTCTCCCTGGTCGACTTGAACACGACGCCGATCACCAGAATCACACCCGATGGCATCCAGACCACCGAGACCCTGCACGAATTCGACGTCATCATCTACGCCACGGGCTTCGATGCAGTCAAGGGAGCGTGGAACCGTATCGACATCCGCGGCACGGACGGTGTGGCACTGAAGGATGCGTGGGCTGATGGCGTGACCACCTACATGGGTATGCAATGCCCCGGTTTCCCCAACTTCTTCCTGCTTGTCGGACCGCAGAGCGGGGCCACCTTCTGCAACATTCCGCGCTGCTCGGCGCTCGCCGTCGACTGGCTGAGCGAAATGATGGCCCATGCAAAGGAAAACCATGTCCAACGCATAGAGCCGGAACCCGATGCAGCCGAAAGCTATACGCTCTACTGCACGAAGTTGATGGGCAAGTTGCTCCTTGGGCAGACGAACTCCTGGTTCACCGGCATCAACAAGAACATCGAGGGGCGCGACAAACGCGAGGTGTTGCTCTTCGTTGGGGGCAATCCCAGGTTCCGGGAGTACTGCGAGGACGTGACCCGCAACGGCTACAAGGGATACGTCATGTCGTGATCCTGCGACGTCTCGGATTTACAGCTGGCCAAGGCACCGAATGCACACAGAAATCGATCGACTTGCCACACCGGCCGGTTGATTCGCGAAAGGAGAGAAGCAGATGACACGACTGTCCGATAAGACGGCGGTAGTGACCGGAGGTGGCCGCGGCCTGGGTTCGGCCATCTCGACCGCTCTGGCCTCGGAAGGCGCACACGTCCTGGTGGTTGACAGGAACAAGGAAGCAGCAGATGTCGTGGTTGCGGACATCAAGGCTTCGGGTGGTTCGGCCTCTGCCGAGATCCTGGACATCAGCGACCGTGAGGGCGTCAATGCCTTCGGCGCTCGGATGGCCGAGCAATACGGAAATATCGATGTGCTGGTGAACAATGCGGGCATCGCGCCCCGCATCAGACCGAACGATCCTGATCAGGCGGAGAAGTGGGATCAGGTCATCGGCGTGAACCTCACTGCGCAATGGGACATTACAGTCGCGCTGCTGCCCACGTTGAAGCATGCGGGCGCAAGCGTGATCTTCGTTTCGTCGATTGCCGGATTCACGGCGCCGAGATCGAGTGCCGCCTACGGCGCGTCCAAGGCTGCCGTCCGCTCACTGGTCCAGTATTTCGCCCGAACGCTCGGCCCGACAGGTGGTCGAGCCAACGGACTGGCACCGGGCAGGATCAAGAGCGACCTGATGACGGTGACCGGTGAAGCGGGCGAGAAGTTCCTCCAACGACTACCGCTCGGTCGTGTCGGCGAGACACAGGAGATCGCCGGCCCGGCGGTGTTCCTCGCTTCCGATATGTCCTCGTATGTCACAGGAGTCACGATTCCCGTCGATGGCGGTTACCTGGCCTTGTGAGCGGCAGCGTCACGCTTGGTGCACGCCGACGCAACCGCTGAGCCCCCAAAGAGTCGCCGCGATCGGAGATCCCGACCGCACTCCGATCGCGGCCTGACTCCATTGCAATCAGGAGAGAAGACAAATGGTGCTGACCGAAATCGAGCCGTTTCAGCCGGCGGATCTGTCGCAGATCGGCAGTGGCCTGAACCGGCCGGAATGCGTGCTGGCAGCAAGCGATGGCTCGATCTACACCGGCGATTGGACGCTCGGTATCGCGCGGATCGCGCCCGACGGGACCACTGGCCCCGCCGTCGAGGCAGATCTGATTGCGCAGGGCTTTCGGCCGAACGGTATCGCGTTGACGGCAGACGGTGACTTCTTGTTCGCCAATATGGGTAAGGCGGGGGGTGTCTGGCGGGTCGGACGGCGTGGTGAGGCCCGCCCCTTCGCGACCGAGCTCGACGGGACCGCTATACCGCGCACCAATTTCGTGCTGGTGGACGGTGACCGGGCCTGGATCACCATCAGCTCGTTGAGACGCAAGCACGACCACTTCACCGCGGAAGAGAACACCGGGCAGATCCTGCTGGTGCACGATGGCAAGGTCACTGTTGCGGCAGATGGGCTGAACTGGACGAACGAACTACGGCTCTCGCCCGACGGCAAGTACCTTTTCGTCAACGAGACCTTTGCCTGCCGCACCACCCGGTACGACGTTGCGGCAGACGGCCTGTTGAGTAATCCTGTCCGGATCACCTACCCGGAAGACACCTTCCCCGATGGCATGGCCGTCGATGCGGAGGGCGCGCTCTGGATCGTCTGTGTCATCTCCAACCGCCTGATCCGCATCGCACCGGATATGACCTGGACCGTCGTGTTCGAAGACGTCAATCGCAGTGAGCTGGACGCGATCGCCTCGGCCCATGCCGAGGGGCGCCTGACCTGGGATCAGATTTCGCACAGCCGTGGGTCTCGTGTGTCCAACCTGTCCAGCATCGCTTTCGGAGGACCGGATCTGAAGACGCTCTATTTGGGTGGGCTCGGCAATCGAGAGGTGCAGGTGTTGTGGTCTCCGGTAGCGGGAATGCCCATGGAGCATTGGCGATGAGGCCCTCGGCTCAGGTATTGGATCCGACTGTTCGCGGGCCTGTGACCTGGGGTGTCGGTAGAGGATCTGCGTCGCGCACCGACGGCTGTCCCACCGAATCGATCATCGTCGGCGAGTAGGTCGCACCGCCGATCCGCCACCGGCCGTCGGGGGCCGACATCGCCCATACGGACGGTTCTGCGGGACCGAGTGATCGGAAAGGGATTCGTGAGCAGAGAACTGAACGGCAAGGTAGCCGTCGTCACCGGTGGCGCGGGCGGGATCGGCCGCGCCGTCACCGAAGCGTTCGTCGACAACGGCGCCGTGGTGCTCGTCGGAGACATCGATGACCACCGCGGCGCCGAAGTAGCCGACACCCATCCCGGTTCGATCGTGTTCCACCACACCGACGTCACCTGCGAGACCGACATCCAGGCTCTCGTTGCCGCCGCAGTCGACACGTTCGGCCGGATCGACATCATGGTCAACAACGCCGGCGCACTCGGCGGCCAGGGTCGCCTGCTCGACGTCGACGCCGACTCCTTCACCCGCACCAGCGATCTGTTACTACGATCGGTGTTGCTGGGGCACAAGCATGCCGGGCAGCGTATGAAGGCCCAGGGCACCGGCGGAAGCATCGTCTCGATATCGAGTATCGCCACGACACTGGCCGGCATCGGATCGGTGTCCTACTCGGCCGTCAAGGCCGGAATCGAGCAGATCGCCCGCGCCGCCTCCCACGAACTGGGCCGCTACGCGATTCGCTCCAACGTCATCACTCCCGGTGTCATCCTGACCCCCATCCTCGCCCAGGCCACCCGCCTCGGCCGCGAACGCCACAACGAGTTCCTCGACCGACTGGCCCCACGGCTGGGCGAGTTGCACCCGCTCGGTCGTGCCGGCACAGTCCAGGACATCGCCGACGTGGCAGTGTTCCTCGCTGGTGACCGCTCCGGATTCGTCACCGGCCAATCTCTCACCGTCGATGGCGGTCTGACCTCCGTGTGGGCTCACGACATGGCCGTTCTCGTCCGGGAGGTGCTGAGCACGATGGCCGAAGGGCAGGGACCTCTTCGAACCCCGCCATCCGGAACCGCTGAGATCCGCTCCGGGACGGTGACCGAGTCGACAGATCGCTTTGAAACTTCTTGACATTCCCCGAGTGGGAGCGCACAGTGTGACGCAGAAAACAATCAATCGTTTTTTATGGCGTTCGTCCGGCTCGGCCGATGCCCGCCACGGTGGAAGCACCGTCGTCCAGGACGAATCCGTCCGGGCACGGAACGTCAGGGCGCACCTCGATCGAGGTCAGTGTCCCATCGGTTCCGTCGGCCCGCAGCTACCGACCCAGTGCCCGCCGAGCCGGCGGGCACGGCGCGCTGGGTAGACGCCATCATCCCGTCACCGTTCCACGAGGGAGCAGAAGGTATGGATGTCATCAGCAAGATCAATTCAACGAAGATGAGGCCTTATCAGTGGCTCATCGTTGTCTTGTGCATGTTTTGCAACATGCTCGACGGCTTCGATTTCTTCGCCATGGGCTTCGTGCTGCCTCATCTACCGGCAGACTTCGCCGCCCCCAGCGAAAAGGGATACCTGATCAGTGCCGGACTCCTCGGCATGGCGGCGGGGGCGATCTTCGTCGCTCCTCTGGCAGATCGCTACGGCCGGCGCCTTCTGATCCTGGCGGGCCTGACCCTGAACATCGTCTCGATGGTCACGACCGCCCTGGCACCGAACTCTGCGGTCATGCTCGGCGGCCGCTTCCTCACCGGCATCGGTGTCGGCGTCATCAGCGCCACCATGATCGTGGTGGCCCAGGAGTACTCCTCGGCCGCGCGCCGCAATTTCGCCATCGGCATCGTCACCGTCGGATTTCCCTTGGGCAGCACCCTCGCCGGCCTTACCGGCGTGTCCCTCATGTCGATCTTCGGCGGGGCATGGCAGGCGATGTTCTGGGTGGGGGCCGCCGTCAGCTTCCTCGGACTCGTCCTGGTCGCCGCTCTGCTGCCCGAGACCTTGACCTTCCTGCTGACCACCGACAAGCCGGGGGCACAGGACAAGGTCGCTCGCATCGCGACGAAACTGGGCCTGGATTACACCCCCACCGAGCAGCAACCGCAGTCGTCGACCACCGTCGCTCCCCCCGCCCCCGGCAAGCCTCGGGTGCTCAGCGCCGAACTGCGCGAGCGCACCGTACTGCTGTGGATCGGCTACGCCTTCCTCACCGCGGCGTACTACTTCGTCGGCACCTGGACGCCGCAGCTGATCGCCGACGCCAGCGGCAGCACTCAGGACGGCGCCATCGCCGGCACGATCATCAGCATCGGCAGCCTCGCCGGATCGATCGTCTTCGGGCTCATCGGCCTGAGATTCCTCGCCACCCGAATCGCCTGGATGGCACTGAGCCTGGCCGTGGTCAGCCTGGTGCTCTTCACCCTCACCATGGGCGGACCCCTCGCCCTCGTCATGGCCACCGCACTCGGACTGGCCGTGTTCGTGTCCGTGTCCTCCTACACCGCCATGGCACCACCGATGTACCCGGCGCTCGCCCGCGCTCGGGGTTACGGCCTGATGGTCGGTATCAGCCGTATCGGCGCGATCATCACCCCGATCCTGGCCGGCTACGCCTCCGAATCCGTTGCCCCCAAGTACATCTTCCTGGCGGCCTCGATCCCGCTCGCGATCTCGGCCCTGGCCGCTCTGCGTCTGTGGTCGATCACCCGTACCCAGTTCACCGCCGAACTCGCGGACGCAGCCGCGCTACACGAGGCGGCGCAGACTCTGGACACGGAATCGCGTACGGCCGTCCGGTAGGCGACACGTCCTCGGGCCAGACGATCCGCAGAGCCCGCCCCGGAATAACCGGCACAGCACTCGATCCCCACAACTCGACGGAAGGAACCACGATGTCCTCGACAGGTGACGATCCCACGGTCTGTGGCGGCCGGACCGCCGAGCGGATCACCAAGGTGGACCACGTCGCCTTCGCGGTCTCGTCGATGGCCGAAGCCGCAACGTTTTTCCGTGACGTGATCGGCGGGACGTTCCTGTGCGGCGGGGACAACGACGAGACCGGGATCCGGCTGACGCACTGGATGCTGCCCGGGTTCAAACTGGAACTGATGCAGCCGCTGCGCAGCGATTCGCTCATCTCCGAAGCGATGCGCCGCCGCGGCCCGGGTTTTCACCACATGACGTTCCTGGTCGACGACATCCCGCGCACGGTCGAGGCCCTGCGCACCGACGGGTGCGAACCCATCGACACCGACACCCGCCTATCGGCCTGGAGCGAAACGTTCCTCTCGCCTCGAGTCACGTTCGGAGCGCTGCTCCAGTTCGTCAGTACCGATCTGCGGTGGGACACCCCTACCCAGGATTACACCTGCGAGGACGTCCTCGCCGGCCGCATCGTGTGGCGGGACTACATCGCCTGTGTACGCGAGGACCACCCGATCGCCTGATGCGCCCCGCTGGACGACAAGGAGCAGTGATGACCGCCAATCCCGAGATCGAGAAAACCCCGTCCCTGACCGAGCTGGCCGCCTCGGTTCGAGAGCTGCAGGACAGGCAGAGCATCCGCGACTGCCTGATGACCTATTCACGGGCGGTGGACCGGCTCGATCGCGAATTGCTGCTGTCGGTTTACCATCCCGACGCCATCGACGACCACGGCGTCTTCGTCGGAAGCCCGGAGGAGTTCGCCGACTGGGCGATCGACATGCACACCCGGACCCACCTGTCCCACCAACATGCCATCTTCAACATCACCTGCGAGCTCGACGGCGATGTCGCCCACACCGAGACGTACTACATGTTCGTCGGGCTCAACCGTGAAGGAACACCCCTGACCATGAGCGGTGGCCGCTACCTCGACCGATTCGAAAAACGCGACGGCCACTGGGCGATCGCCGCGCGCGCCTGCATCCGGGACTGGGCACCGCTCGACTCGATCCCCGACCAACTCGACCAGGTCGCGATGACAGTGGTGAAAAACCTTCCGGAACGGACAAAGACCCTCATGCGGACGGGTCCCCAGCCTCGCCGAGACCGTTCGGACATCTCCTATCAGCGTCCGCTGACCATCGATCCCTCACGCCTCGGCGGCTGAGCCGCCGACGACGCCGTCACCACCCAGATCAGTCTCACAACAACACCACCCATCGAGCAATCGTCCCAGGAGAGATCCACATGAACAGACTGCAGGACAAGGTCGCCTTCATCACCGGAGCCGGCCGCGGGCAGGGACGCGCACACGCCGTGCGCCTGGCCGAGGAGGGCGCGAACATCATCGCCGTCGATCTCTGCGCGAACATGGCGAGCGTCCCGTACGACCTGGCGACCCAGGACGACCTCGCCGAAACCGCCCGGCTCGTCGACAAAGCCGGTGGACGGATCGTGGCGCGAACGGCAGACGTGCGGGACCTCGACTCTCTGCGCGCCGCCGTCGATGCCGGGGTCGCGGAGTTCGGCCGCCTGGACATCGTCGTGGCCAACGCCGGGATCTGGTCCAGCGCTCCCTTCCTCGACATGCCCGAACAGACGTACCACGAGATGATCGATGTACAGATGCACGGACCCTACAACACGTGTCGTGCCGCCCTTCCCCACATCGTCGACGGCGGCCGCGGCGGCTCGGTGATCATCATCAGTTCGACCGCCGGGATGCGGGGCTTCCCCAACCAGGTGCACTACAACATGGGCAAGCACGCCGTCGTCGGACTCATGCGGACCTTGGCGAACGAGTTTGCACCCCAGTTCATTCGCGTCAACACCATCCACCCCAGCTCCGTCGACACGAAGATGATCCAGAACGACGCGATCTGGTCCGCTTTCGCACCGGGAGTGGAGAATCCCACGTTCGACGACTTCGGTGACACCTTCACCGCCATGAACCTGCTGCCGGTGCCGTGGATGGAGCCGGAGGCGATCTCGGGTGCGGTCGCATGGTTGGCGTCGGACGATGCGAAGTACGTCACCGGCGCCACTATCCCCGTCGATGCGGGCTATCTCGGAAAGTACAACTGAGGCGGCAGACCCTGCGTGCGGGCAACCCGCGGTCCTCGTGATCTCGAGTTGTGTCCGCGAGCGACGGCGAGACAGCCACGCCCGCCTCCACCACGGGCGATGAGTCACTGCGCCGAGATCGAGCCCGTCAGCGCGGAGCGTCACGCCGACGGGGCTCGGATGCCCCAGCTCCGCCGGCGGGACCGGGTGAGGCAGACCCTGTATGCGGGTCTGCCTCACCGTCGTGAAAAGGACGACGAGTTGGACGAAGAGGGCGGAAGCCCCGCACAGGCGCGAGAAGAAATCCTGATCGAGGGCAGCACGGACGACACTCCGGTATCGGTAGAGTCGCCGGCGAGCATTCGTAGCAGACACATAGTGGACGCGATCTCCCTGAACACCATGCGCATTCTGCCCAGCTTCTGGTCAGCGCGATGGGCGAGAACATCCGATCTGCACCTCGACGAAGCTGTCCTCGGGTTCGCGTTCTCCGGCTATCGGCTGGTGGCGTCCGTTGCCGCGTTTCCGAGGGCCGTACTCGCAGACCGATGGGCGCCGTGAGAGCACTGCGCGCCGCCGGCCTCGGTGCGTTCGCCCTGGGTCTTGTCTTCACCTGGGCCGCGCACTCCGGTGCGGGTTTGGTACTCGCACTCGCGGTGGTCGGACTCGCTCCGGCCTTGGCCACACCCGCAGTGAACGTGGTGATCATGTCGGGTGTGCGCGTCCAACGACGCGCGCTTGCGTTCGCGGCGGCAAGTGCCAGTCCCGTGACGGCGCTGATGGTGGCCGGAGCAACCGCGCCGGTGCTGGAGAGACTGATCGGATGGCGGTCCGCCCTCGGCATCGGGGGTCTGGTCGCCGCGCTGATCGTGCTGTGGCTACGCGGGGCACAATCGCAACGGACGCGTTCCGTCCCGGCCGCTGCTCTGGAGAAGGTGTCGTTGCGTCCCTCTGGTGGTGATGATGACCGGGGTCCTGGCCGGCAACGTGGCATTGGGCGGCGCCACGGCCTTCGTGGTGATCGCCGCTCCCACTGCCGGCCTGGACATCGCGTCCGTCTCGTTCGTCGTTGCCGCCTGTGCCTGTGGATCGATCCTGTTCCGTCTGACGTGTGCTCTGATAGTCGACCGGCGGGGATCGGACCCGTTCCCCGTGGCCTGGATGATGATGGTGGCCGGCGGCGGTGGGGTTTCGTTCTGTTGGCGTCAGGGATTCCCGGAGCATTTGTCGCCCGACTGATTTTGGTCTTGGTGCCCGGCTGGTCGTGGATCCCGCTGCTCGTACACGGGGTCACGAGCCGGTATTGCGATGCGGTGGCACCGGCCTCCGGTGTGGTCCAAGGTGCATACTTCGGCGGTGGTGTCGTAGGACTCTCGATAATGGGGGTTCTCGTCACGACCGCTTCGTACTCGTTTGCCTGGTTGGCGATGGGGGCTGCCAGCCTCGTCGCTGCACTCTCGGTCCTCGGGCAGGAACGCCGACTTCCACCGTTCCGCACGGCACGGGTGGGATGCTGATTCAGGCGTGGCCGTCCCGATCGGCCCTCTCGTCGCACGCTTTTTCGGATGGGGATGTGCGTTGCCAAGCCCCGGTACCCGCGCTGACGCATGCCCGGGGGTACCCCCGCCGGACCGATTCTTGTGGAATCGTGCCCGACGTGCGTTCGACGGCCTGCAATAGCGTTCGCAGCCACAAGTGCCCACGCTGTCGACACGCATCGCCACGCCGTGGCGACCGTGACCGTCCCTCAGGTTCCGCCCCTTGGGCCGGAGCACGTGAGGCAGACCCTGCGCGTGGGTCTGCCTCACCCGTCCTGACGACTGAGTTGGAGGAAGCGCCGGAACTCCACGCGGGCGTAGGAAAGCAGAGGATTCACCATCGGACTGATCTTGGTCTTGGCGCCCGGTTAGTCATGGATCTCGTTGGTCCTGGTTCTCACTGCATGTGACGCGGGGGCAGCGGTCTCCGGTGTGGTTCAGGTTGCCGACGTCAGTGGTGATGTCTTCGGCCTCGTTACCATGGGCGTACACATCGCGTTCACTTCGTACTCGATAACTTGGCTCTGGACGGGTCCTGCACGCAGTGTGTCGTCGCGTTCTCCTGGGTGGGAATGTCGCGGACACCATGCGCCGTGTCGGATAACGCTGTAGCACTTCGTTATCCGACACGGCGCACCGCGTCGCATTTGCCGATTTACAGGCTCAGTGGGCGGTCCCACCTCCGTCGACCACGAAGGTTTGTCCGGTGACGAGGTCACCACCGGAGCCGTGCAGGTGTAAAGCCATGGATGCGACGTCGTCGGGATTGCCCAGTCGGCCGGCCGGGGTACCGGCGATCATCACGTCGTACAGCTCCTTCGGGATATCGCCCAGGATGGGAGTCTCGATAGTGCCGGGCGCGAGGACGTTGACCCGGATTTTCTCGGAGGCGTCCTGGATGGCAGCTTGGCGGGAGAGGCCGAGGATGCCTCCCTTCGCAGCGGCGTACGCGGCCGTGTTCTGCATGCCGATCAGCGCGGCGACCGAGGAGACATTGACAATCTTCCCGCCACCGGAACCGATCATCGACGGCAGCACAGCCTGCATGCCGAGCCCCATTCCCTTCAATGGGCCGGGTCACGGCTTGTCCCGGCCGCCCTGTCACGACGCTGACGCGTTCAGACCAGGGTGTAGCCGCCGTCCACGAGAATGTCGTCGCCGGTGATGAACGAGGACTCGTCGGAGGCGAGGAACAGAGCAAGGTTCGCCACTTCGGAGGGACTGGCGATGCGATTCAACGGGGTGGCGTCCTTGATGCCTTGGATGAGATCGGCCGGAAGGTGGGGTGTCATTCCGGTGCCGATCACGCCGGGCAGGATGGCGTTGACGCGAATGTTGTCCTTGGCGTACTCCACGGCAGCAGTCTTGGTCAGCATAACGACGCCTGCCTTGCTCGCGCAGTAGGCGGGCATGTTCGCGAAGGCGACGTTGGCGGCCATCGAGGCCGTACTGATGATGGAGCCCCCACCGTTCTTGATCATTGCCGGGATGCCGTGCCGCATGCCGAGGAATACACCTTTGAGGTTCACATTCAGCACCTGGTCCCACGCCTCCTCGGTGTATTCACCGGTGGCCGCTTGGTCGCCGTCGATGCCTGCATTGTTGTACAGCACATCGAGACGGCCGAAGTGGGTGATGGCTGCCTGGATCATCGCCTCGACGTCGGCCGACTTGGAGACGTCGACGTGGACCGGAATACAGCCCTCGCCGAGGCGCTTGGCCACCTCTTCCTGCTTTCCGGAGATATCGGCCACCACGACCTTGGCACCTTCCCGATGGAAGACCTCCGCTGTCGCCTCTCCGATTCCCGATCCCGCTCCGCTGATGACGGCGACCTTACCTGCCAGCCTTCCGGACATTTCTTCCTCCTCGCATCGGGTGAACGACCGTGGAAAACAATCATTCGTTTCCAGAGACGGTAACGCGGGGGGCAAACAGCGTCAATAGGTTTCGGCACAAGCCGGGTAGACGACGATGAAGCCGCCTTTACCCCGTCAGGCCGAGGAGGGATGGTGGCGCCGCCAGAAGCAGCCGAGAGTGCCGGCACTCACAACCCTGACCGAAGGGTGGTTGACGTCACACCGATCGGCATCTAGCCTTGGAAAAAACAGACACTTGTTTTTTGACCCGGACCGTCGGGCCAAGTCCACCCAGAGAGGCAACGAGGCATGACTCAAGAGCAGACGCGCACCACCCCGGACGTCGAGTCCCTCAAGGGACGCTTCGGACGAGACATGTTCAACGACTTCGATATCGACGACCCGAAGTTCAACGAGCACTTCTTCGACATCCTCGACGAGATGGTCGCGAAGTGCCCGGTTGTGCGCAGCAACGTCGGCAACGGGTACTGGATGGTCACCCGTCAAGAAGACGTGCGGAAGGTCGGCCAGGACTGGCGTACCTTCAGCAGCGCCAAGGGATACATGCCGAACCGCCCCGAGGGGCTGCCGTACCTCATGCCCGAGGAATCGGACCCGCCCAAGCACACGGCATGGCGGAAGGTCCTGAACCCGTACCTGAGCCCGACCACCGTCGCCCGGTACGAGGATCAGATCCGCGCCGACGTGAACACCCTCATCGACCGATTCATCGACAAGGGCGAATGCGAATTCGTCAGCGAATTCGGATCGAAGCTACCGGGATGGGCCTTCTTCAAGAACGTGCTCGGCGTGCCGATCGACGACCTCGACATGCTCGTCACCGGCGTGGAGAACGGCACCTTCGCTCCGCCGGAGGAACGGCCCGGACACATGGCGAAGGTCTTCGAGTACCTCGGCCAATACCTGGAGATCCGCAAGAACCAGCCCCCGCGCGGTGACCTGGTCGACGTCATCGCCGCCGGCGTGGAGTACGAGGACGGTCAGCCTGCACCGTGGGAGGACCGGGTCAGCATTCTCGTCGACCTGACCTTCGGTGGCATCGCCACCACCACCTACGTCATGGCGGGTGCCATCCATCACCTGGCCACGCATCAGGGGGATCGTGAAGCCCTTGTCGACAATCCCGACATGATCGAACGGGCGGTGGAGGAATTCGTCCGGGTCTTCCCACCGGTGGTTGCCCTCGGGCGCACCTGCACCCGAGACACCGAGGTCGCCGGCACGCCGATGAAGGAAGGGGATTTTGTTCTGCTCGGTTACAGCACAGCATCGCGCGATCCCCGTGTGGTGGAAAATCCCGGGAAGATCGATATCACCCGGCAGACGGTGCTCCACACCGCTTTCGGCGTAGGCCAGCATCGCTGCATCGGGTCGAACTTGGCACGACTGGAACTGCGTGCCACCTTCGACGAGTGGCTCAAGCGGATCCCCGATTTCGGTATCAAGCCGGGAACCGAGCCGAGCTACGAGACCGGAATTCTGCGCACGATGAAGGATCTGCACCTGGTCTTCTGACCAGCATGCTCCGGGCGTAGACGCGCCGACCAGTGGCGCGACCGGACACTTCGGTCGTGGATGTAGTGAACCACGCATGAACGACGTGATGGAGGATCACGATGAAGGTAGAGATCGACGGCACACTGTGCTCAGGTCATGGACGGTGCTTCATCCTCGCCAAGGATGTGTACCGACTCGACGACGAAGGCTACAACGCCGACCGCGGTTCCACCATCGAAGTGGCGCCCGGCCAGGAGGCAGCCGCCGAACTCGGGATGCGAAACTGCCCCGAGGGAGCGATCGCCCTCGTCGACAATTAGGACGGGACACACGGGCGGGCGCGGAGCAAAGGCAACGTCTCCGCGCCCGCCCCCTCTACCTTCCAGCGCTGACCCGGCTACTCCGACACACTCACTCGTCACCGACCACGCTTTCATCGATGGCGACCAGCCATCCATCGCCACTTCCATCCCCTTCTGCAGGGTTGTACCGAGGACACTTGTCATGGCCTATGTGATCACCCAACCGTGTTGCAACGACGCCTCCTGCGTGCCGGTGTGCCCGGTGGACTGCATCCGCCCCACCCCGGGGGACCCGCAATACCTGAACACGGAGATGCTCTACATCGATCCCGTGACGTGCATCGACTGCGGGGCGTGCATGGACGCATGCCCGGTCGGCGCCATCTACCCGGAGTGGGACCTCACCGGGACCGACGTGCGGTACGCCAGCATCAACGCAGACTATTTCGACAAGCACCCGCTCCAGTCCAAGGGCATGCCGAACATTTCGGTATCGACGATCGCATTGCCCGAGCAGGACCAACCGTTGCGGGTTGCGATTGTCGGCTCAGGCCCGGCGGCCTGCTATGCGGCCGATGATCTGCTCACCAACGTTCACGGGGCCGTCGAGGTCGAGATGTTCGACCGGCTCCCCACCCCCTGGGGGCTCGTGCGGGCGGGTGTGGCTCCCGACCATCAGCGCACCAAGGCTGTCACCGATCTCTTCCGAAACGCCGCAGCCAAGCCGGCTCTGCAGTTTCACCTCAACGTCGAAATCGGCAAGCACCTGAGCCACCCGGAGCTGATGTCGCACCACCACGCCGTCATTTACGCGGTCGGCGCGCTACGCGACCGTCGTCTCGGCGTTCCGGGTGAAGACCTGCCCGGCAGTCACGCTGCGACCGAGTTCGTGGCCTGGTACAACGGTCACCCGGACTATGCCGACCTGCAGTTCGATCTGTCCGGTGAACGTGCCGTCGTCGTCGGCAACGGCAACGTCGCCTTGGACGTGGCACGTATCCTGGTCTCCGACCCGGACGATCTCGCTGGAACCGACATCGCCGATCACGCATTGGACGCTCTGCGACACAGCCGTATTCGCGAGGTGTTGGTGCTCGGTCGTCGCGGACCGGTTCAAGCCGCATACACTACCCCGGAGCTGTTGGCTCTCGGAGCGCTCGAGGGGGTCGACGTGGTGGTCGATTCTCAGGATCTGATCTTGGACGAGCACAGCAGAGCTGCGCTGGAGGACCCCGCGGCCGAGCCCTCGACTGTGCTCAAGACCGAGCTCGCCCGCGAGTACTCCACCCGAGTCCCCGACCCGACGCGCAAGCGAATCGTGCTGCGCTATCTCGCTTCACCGACCGCGGTGCTCGGCGCCGGCCATGTCGAAGCCATCGAAATCGCACACAATGAACTCTATCGGGCCGCCGACGGCTCTCTCAAAGCCCGCCTCACCGACCGGACGGAGACCATAGAGACGGGTCTTGTGCTGCGTTCCATCGGATATCGCGGCGCAGGCGTTCCCGGCGTCCCCTTCGACGACGCCACAGGAACGATCCCCCATCGAGACGGGCGGGTCATCGACCCGCAGACCGGCGAGTCCCTGACCGGTGTGTACACCGCAGGCTGGATCAAGCGCGGACCCTCCGGCGTCATCGGAACCAACAAGAAGTGCGCCCAGGAGACCGTCAAGGTATTGCTCGAGGATTTCCTCGCCGGCACACTGGAGGGACCCGCTTCCGACTGCAGCAGGGAACAACTGAGCGCCCTCGTCACCGAACGACAGCCGGAGGTCGTCGACTACCGAGGATGGCAGGCCATCGACGCTGCCGAACGCAAGCAAGGCAGGGAACACGGACGTCCCCGCATCAAGATCACCAATGTGAAGGCGATGCTGGAAGTGGTCAAGGTGCACGACACCTCGACACGCTGATCTCCCACCTCGCAACGGCGGTGCGGTCACGGCGGGAGTCAGTCCTGTGGCGGAAGAGCAGGGTTTGAACACGTCAATGCAGACACTGCACGGGCCTTCGATTCGAGGGCGGGACCGCAGGACACGCCGCGATAGTCCTGCGCTGCAGTGTGTGCGAACAGTCGCGTTGTGCATCCGCCCGTCGATCAGCGGCAGCTGTCCGAAAGGGCGCCCCTGCGTCGGCCGAGTGCACCCAGGGGAATCAATCCGCAGTATTGAAAAACAAATGATTGTTTGCAACACTGGAGACCAGCCCACTGGATGCCGGAACGCCCGAACTTCTCACACTGGGCCGATCCATCTACGGATCAGTACTTCCCGTCCGGTCCGTTGCGCCCCGAGGCACAACGTGAACGAAAGGAGAGATCGATGACCACCGAAGACCAAGAGTTTATCGACTTCGCAACCAAGTGGCTCCCTTTCGGCGGGGGCGACGAATACATTCTTCCCCAGTTCGGCGTCACGCCGTACACCTTCTACCTACGACTGCACACCCTGCTGCAGTCACGTCCGACGCTCGGCTTGGGGCTGACGGCAAAGCGCAAACTGGCCGAAGCGTGCGCAGCAAAGCTGTCCCAGAGGAGTCGACGCGCCTCCGAGTTGGTTTGACCGCTTACGTCGACCCCGGGTCTCGGGGCGCGAAACTCGAGGAGAAAGGGCAGACGGATGGATCTCGGTGTGCACGGTAAGGCGTTCGTGATCACGGGCGGCTCCGACGGCCTTGGTCTGGCGACCGCGCGCTCGCTGCTCGCCGAAGGCGCCCACGTCACCATCTGCGGCCGCGACAAGCGTCGACTCGACGACGCCGTCACCGCCCTCGGTCACGACGTGCACGCGGTCCCCGCCGACGTCACCCGCATCGACGACCTCACCACCCTTATCGACGCCACCACCGACCGGTGGGGCCGCGTCGACGGACTGCTCAATGCCGCCGGCGTGCATACCGGCGGCCGGTTCGAAGACATCACCGACGAGGAATGGATCGCGGACTACGAACTGAAGTTCCTCGCCGCCGCCCGGACGATCCGCCTCGCCCTTCCGCACCTGCGAGCCAGCCGCGGGGCCGTGGTCAACGTCCTGAGCACCGGCGCCCGCACTCCCGGACGCAAAGCCATGCCGAGTGCCCCTCTGCGCGCCGCCGGGCTGAGCATGACCAATGCGCTCGCCACCGAACTCGGGCCCGACGGGATCCGGGTCAACGCAATCCTCGTCGGCGTCATCCGCAGCGGCCAGATCCAGCGCCCCGCACTCGAGGCGGGCCGCGACGTCGAGGAATACCTACACACGATGGCCGACCGGATGCGGATCCCGCTCGGTCGGGTCGGCGAAGCTCACGAGTTCGGTGACACCGCCGCCTTCCTGCTCTCGCCCCGAGCGGGCTACATCACCGGCACCGCCGTCCACGTCGACGGCGGCCACTGCCACGCCATCTGACAGCGCGTCCAGAGTTGGTCGATGCGCCCCTCCGTCGATCCGCTGGCGAAAGGTCCGACCGATCCAGCCGATGCCGGACTACCCACCATCCCCACGGTTGCCTCTCCCCTGTCGGTGGTCGTGGTCTCAGTTGAGCGATCGGCCGGAGCCGAGCGCCCTGCCTCCTCCTCGGCAGGGTGTTCGGTTATCCACCACCGCGTCTCGACAGACCTGGGGGCTTCACGAACGAGATGAAGGGATGGTCCGTCGACGAGGCGATCAGCCATCCAGAGCGTAGTCGACGGCATCGTCGAGCCCGAGTCCTCTCCCGTGGCGCAGTCGGGCTTCGAATTCGTTGTTACCGAGAGTAATCCGCGCGGACTTCTCGCATTCCGCATGATTGCGGTCAAGCGCACGGAAGAGTAGCGATGAGCTTCCGGTCGCACGTCCCAACGACTCCGCTGCGCCCATCAGTACGGCAGCGCGTTCGGCACGGTTCTCAACGTCCTCGGTCCACGCCAGCGCCTCGAGGCATACCGCAGCAGCCAGAGGTTCGCCGACACGCCGAATCACACCGAGCGCCTGCTCGAGCATCACCCGAGCCTCATGGTGATCGCCCTCCTGGAACAGCGCAACACCCAAGGCCCACTGCGAGTAGGACCGATACACGAACTCACCGTGCGCTTCGGTGATGGCCAGCACCTTCCGGTGGCACTCGATCGCTCGGTCGGTATCGCCGCGCAATTCGTATGCGAGACCGAGCATCACCAGAATCCAGACGTGCCGCGAAAGGTGATGTTCCGCATCGAAGACCGCGAGTGCACGCTCCAAATGCGTGCAGGCCTGGACCAGATCACCGCTGTACAAAGCGAGAAGGCCGGCGGCGTGATCGGCGCGGGCATCCAGGAGCGGGTCGTTCGCGCCCTGGACCAGGGCTTTGCACTGCTCGACCAACTCAGCCCCGGTAGCCAAATCGCCCTGCAGTTCGGCGAGAACACTGTGGGCATAGAGGGCGTCGATCCTGTCATTGCTGGAGGCGAGAGGATGCATGAGCATACGTCCGAGCCAGTGGCGGCCTTCGTTGAGCAGCCCCCGTGCCAGCCAGTACGGAAACAGCGCGGTGGCCATCCGTAATGCGGGATCCGATCTGGACGCGGCCGGTTCGGTCGAAGCGAACTCGAGGGCCTCACGCAGATTCGGCAACTCTCTGTTCAAGCAGGTGATCCAGTCCAGCTGCCGGGGACTGATCCATTCCGCTTCTGCCCGCAGGACCATCTGCTCGAACCACTCCCGGTGGCGGTGGCGCCACCCGAGGTACTCATCACACTGTTGAGCCTTCTCGCGACCGTACTGCCGGATCGTCTCGAGCATCCGGAAGCGAACCTGATCATCGTGCTGTTCTCGAATCATGATCGACTTGTCGACCAGCGCAGTGACCCGGTCGAGAACGTCGGTAGAGGTCGCGGTGCCGCCACTCAGGTACTCGACCGCCTCGAGGCCGAAACTGCCGGCGAAGATCGACAACTGTTGCCACAGTTGCTGTTCGGCGGGCGTGCACAGATCGTAGCTCCAGTCGATCGACAGACGCAGCGTCCGTTGTCGTGTGGGCACGTGCCGCTCCGCCGTGGTCAGGACGGTGAACCGCTCGGCCAAGCGTTGCCGGAGCTGCTCGGCAGACATCACCCGCATGCGGGCCGCCGCCAGCTCGATGGGCAAGGGCAGTCCGTCGAGCCGGGTACAGACCTCCACCACAGCGGCACGGTTGTACTCGGTCAACTCGAAGTCCGGCACGGCGGCTGCTGCCCGCTCGACGAACAGCTTCAACGCATCGAATCGGCGCGGTTCCCGGACCGATCCCAATTGATCCAAGGGCGGCACCGACAGCGGCGATACCCGCATGACCACCTCACCGCGAATACCGAGGGGTTCACGGCTGGTGGCCAGAATGCGTAGATCCGGACAGTGTCGCAACAACCGGTCCGCCAGCCGCGCCGCAGCGTCGACAATCTGCTCACAGTTATCGAGTACCAGCAGAAGCTGTCGCGAGGCCACGAAGTCGACTACTGCATCCTCCAGCGATCGACCCGGCGAATCTCGGACGTCGAGTACCTCGGCCACGACATCGACGAGTAGCGCCTCGTCGTTGAGTTCTCCCAACTCGACCAGCCACGCACCGTCGCGGTAGCTCGGCTGCAGCTCCGTCGCGACCCGCAGCGCCAGCCGCGTCTTACCCACCCCACCGATCCCGGTCAGCGTCAGCGCGCGGGAGGCCGTCAATCTCTTCTTCGCGGCGGAAACTTCTCGCCGGCGCCCCACGAAGGTGGTCGATTCGGCGGGCAGGTTCCCCACTCGGCGGACAGGTCTCACAGCATCGGGTAATCCGGGCCGGAGCCGGCCGCTGTACTCGAGCAGCGCCATCTCGTCGGCTCGCTGCCCTCGACTCACCTGGATTTGTTGCAGCTCGTGCCCAAAGGCTGCTGCAGTGCTCGGGCGTCGGCGGGGATCGGCGTCCATGGCGCGTTCAACAGCGCGGCTGATGTCATCCGGAAATCCGTTTTCGCGTAGATCCGGGACCGGCTGGGTGGTGATCCGCAGGAATTGGGCGACCACCTGCTCACCCTGTCGGCGTTCGAAGGCAGCGTGCCCGGTCAGAGCTGCGAACAACGTCGCTCCGAGGCCGTAGATGTCCGAGGCCACACTGGGACGCTCGCCGCTGAGCACCTCCGGCGCGGTGAATGCGGGCGACCCGATGATCGCCCCGGTTTCGGTTTCGAAGCCCCCTTCGATGTGGGCAATCCCGAAGTCGGTCAGCACCGGCTCGCCGTACTCGGTGAGAAGGACATTCGCCGGTTTGACATCGCGGTGCAAGACTCCCAGCCGATGGGTCGTGTCCAAGGCACCGGCAAGCCGGACCCCCATCCGCAGGGCGTCGTCGACCGACAACGGACCTTGGCGGCGGATCCATGCGTCGAGGGAAGTCTGGGGGTAGTACGGCATCACCAGATAGGGCCGGCCACTGTCGGTCGTCCCGACCTGCAGGACATGGACGATGTTGGGATGCCCGGTCAACCGGCCCATGGCCCGCTGCTCACGCAGAAACCGGGCAAGGTTCTCCTCGTCCAATGACACGGTGAGGATCTTGACGGCGACCGTACGGTCCAAGGCCCGCTGCCGACAGCGGTAGACCATGCCGAAGCCGCCGCGTCCGATCTGCTCGGCGTCCTCGAAACCCGCTGCCCCGAGTTCGGCACCGATGGCCGTCGCGTCGTCGCGCTGAGTCGCCCGCGGATCACCGCCTGCCATCGCAGCAACCTGTTCCAGCGTGTCGGCTCGACCGCTTCAACGCAACAATCAGGCTTGTTCGCCGTTCCTTCAATGCCATGTGCCACCTCTGCGGACAGTTTCAGAATAGCGCGGCAACACCGCCGTCACCGTGCAGCTGATGTCGACGAACGTCTGGAACATGATCCACATCGTCGCCACCGCGGCGAGCATGCACAGGAACGGATCAGCCGAACCCATCGCCACCCGTAATCCCACCCACAATTGCGCGGCGAACTGCCCGATCACCACCAGCATGCCGAATTCTTCCCCGGTGATCGAAAAGGGGAATTCGTTGTATGCCTGCGGCCTGGAACTCCACTTCGGGTCCGAAGGTCCAGGCCTGCACCCCAACCATCGAGCGCACGATCTACAGTCGCGCCCTGATCTCCTGGACTACGGCTTCGACGTCGGTGTACGAGGATACGGGGAAATCCCCACACAACTGCGCGGTCGCCCGGCTGATGCCCTGCTCTTTCCGACCAGGGGGTGATCATGGCACAATCCTCCCACCGCACCAATTGCCTGAACATCGTAATATGTTGGGGCACAGGGTCATATCTCGGAGAGTAGCCACGCCGCCCCGGTACGCCCCACACCCACGGCCGTGTGTGTGCTCCGGCTGTCGCGCTGGACAGCCCAGTATCCGATGTCGGGGACACACCGCAGCCGCACCGGGGACCGGTGTACGCGGCCGCCAGCCCCGGGGCATTACCGATGTCGAACCTACGTTCCCGTGAGTAGATGGCACTCCCCGGTCCTCATGCTGGTCCACATTCCCTGCGCCAGAAGGGCAGAACAAGCAGGTCGCCCAGTCCGGCGCTTCGAGCAGGGAGGTTGCCATGACCCACGAACAAGGCCGACACGGCGTATGGCAAGCCGACCGTGCCCCTCGACCCGCCAGCCTCCGCACAGCACACCGCTGGGGAAATAGCGCCGGTCGGGCAGGACACCGGGCGGGCGGGACTATACGACGCACTGCGCACTGCCGGCACCGCCTACTTGCGCACCGTCGGCGAAGCACTCGCCGCACACCAGCGCAACGAGACCGGCCCCAACACCGATGCCGGCACCGAAGCGGAAGAGACGAGCTGCCATGCCACGCGCCCGACCTCGGCGACGAAGCCGAACCGGCATAGTGGCGGTGGCAGACTCGACACGCTGATATGGCATTCGGTATCAGCGTGCCGGACCGTCAGCTGTCGACGAACCGAAGGCTAGCATTATCGACAGGTGACAAGGCCGTCCGAAACCTGATGGGGTGCATCGGTCCAGTCTCGGCGGGACCGGTGCCTGAGACGCTATCGAGTTCGCGGCCGATGAGGGCCGGGTCGTGCATTTTCCGCTCGACCGTGTCCTGGATGATCTCTCCGAGCCGGATCAACCCTCGATCGTTGCGAGTGGCAGCGGTCGGCGAGCGACCCGACGGTGCTTTCCAGCTGCTGCGACGGTGAGCGGCTCGAGTGGCTCGGCTACCGCGGTGGTGTCGGCCTGGCGGGTGGCTTCGAGGGCGTTGGAGCGAGCTGTCCGGGCCATGTGCTCATCCCGGGTGACGATTTCCGGCTGGCCGCGGATCCGCTCGCACAGCCGGGCGGCGTCCGGGCGTTGGACAGCGGCAACTCGGCGCGCAGGGGTTGGCTGCGGCATCGTGGCCTGTGCTGAAGGAGACAGGAATGCGACGTCACGGGGTCAACGCCCGACAATCGTCGAGCTGAGCGGGGGGCTGGCCACCGCCGCGTTCCCGGCTGTCGTCCTGGATCACCGTGCCGACGTACCGATTCGTGAACGGGATCTTGTCGGCCCCCACGGTCCCCTGCAGCACGATCTTGCCGTTGACCCGGGCTGTGTACAGGTCTCCCTCGGCCCGCAGCTCGATCACTGCGCCTTCGGGAAACCTCGACGTGGACGCGTACTGCGGAGTCCCCGCCACGGGGGTGAACCCGTTCGGGTTGGCAGGATCTTCGTGGTACAACGCCATGATGCTGTCGGTGAACGCGAACTGCACACCGGTGTCGACACCGGGATTGGCGCGCACCACCGGACCGATCGACGAGTGCTCCGGCTCGCGTCCGTTCCAGCGGACCACACACCGCATCACCTGCGTCTCGCTCGGCATCGGCTCACTCCAGAACGCAAGACTCAACGGAGTCGACGGAGTCCCCCGGCCGTCGAGATGACCGTTCACGATCTTCAGTGTGCCTCCACCCCAGGTGATCCAGTTCGGGCCGAGCGGGCCGTCCGGGCGATCGAAGTCGTCGGCCGCACGCAGCACCAAGGGGGTCGCCGGAGCCGGTGCGCGGTAGTTGTCCCCGCCCCTCTCGTCGGCGGTGTCTATGAGCGGCGAGGCCACGATCCTCGGAATCGGAGCGAATTCGGGCCCGGCAGGGCGGGCATGTGGGTCCGCGGTACCCGGATCCGCGTCAGCCAGAGGTGCCAGTCCGGTTGCGAGGGCGAGCGACCCACACACGATGCCGAGCCGCACGGCGCCTTTTCGGACGGACGTGAGAATACGATCGTTCGGTTCGGGAAGCACGCCGGGAATTTTAGGGCCCGAAAGCACATATGACAGTGATGCTCGTCACGACCACGTCCCTCCGGGCCGCGGCGGGCCGATGTCTCCAACGCCCATATGCACCGATCAGAGGCATACACGGTGTCAGTAGTGGGGGACCCTGGCGGTCCTGTTTCCGGGATTCGAACGGCCGCCTCGACGGCGGAGCTCTGCGCCCAGCCGTGCAGCCTGACGCGTGAGGTGGTCGCGTTCGGGGAGGTTGGGCGCCGATCGGGCCGCTTCGGTGTAGAGCCGTGCTGCGGTCACCAGGTCACCGGCACGCTCGTGGAGGTACGCCGCGGCGGCGGCATGGCGGGGCAGGGCGGGGTCGAGCCCCGCCAGGGCGGCCAGACCGGCCCGCGGGCCGTCGGCCTCGCCGACCGCGACGGCGCGGTTGAGGCGGGCCACCGGGTTGTCGGTGAACCGCAGCAACTCGTCGTACCACTCGACGATCTGCACCCAGTCGGTCTCCTCGGCCGTGCGGGCATCGGCGTGGAGCGCGGCGAGGGCGGCCTGGGCCTGGAACTCCCCCAGTCGGTCGCGGGCGAGCGCTGCCTGGAGCACGTCGACGCCCTCGGCGATCAGACGGGTGTCCCACAGGCTGCGATCCTGCTCGGCCAGCGGCACGAGGCTGCCGTCGGTACGGGTCCGCGCCGGGCGCCGTGCGTGGTGGAGCAGCATGAGCGCGAGCAGGCCCGCCACCTCCTCATGCTCGATCATGGCCGCCAGCTGGCGAGTGAGCCGGATCGCCTCGACGGCGAGGTCGACGTCGCCGGAGTAGCCCTCGTTGAAAACGAGGTAGAGCACGCGCAGCACCGTGGCGACGTCACCGGGCCGGTCGAACCGGACACCCGAGAGGGTCCGCTTGGCCCGGCTGATGCGCTGGGCCATGGTTGCCTCGGGCACGAGGTAGGCCTGCGCAATCTGTCGCGTGGTCAGACCGCCGACCGCGCGCAGTGTCAGCGCGACCGCCGAGGCCGGCGTCAGGGACGGGTGCGCGCACAGAAAGTACAGCGCAAGCGTGTCGTCCACTGCCTCGGCCGGGCCGGGCCCGGGCTCGACCTCGACGAGCACCTCGCGCCGCCGCCGGGAGGACTCGGCGCGGGTGGCGTCGAGGAACCTGCGCCAGGCCACGGCGACCAACCAGCCCTTCGGGTCCCGCGGCGGATCGTCCGGCCACACGCGCACCGCTTCGACCAGGGCGTCCTGCACGGCGTCCTCGGCCGCCGCGAAGTCGGCTCCGCGGCGGACGAGGATCCCGATCACCGTGGGGGTGAGGGTCCGCAGCAGGGTCTCATCCACCGTGCCTCACTCCGTGACGGTCGGAGGCGCGGACAGGAACGGGCGCACCTCGAGCCACTCGTGAATCGGCTTCCCACCCGCCCCCGGAGCCGCAGACAGCTCGCCGGCCAGCTCCAGCGCCCGCTCGTAGCTGTCGACGTCGATCACCATCCAGCCGGCGATCAGATCCTTGGTCTCGGCGAACGGGCCGTCGGTGACCGGCGGCCGCCCCTCGCCGTCGTACCGGACGAACGTCCCCTCCGGGGACAGCGCCTGCGCGTCGACGAACTCTCCGGTGCCCTCGAGCCGAGCGGCGAAGTCGTTCATGTACTGCATGTGGGCGGAGATCTCCTCCGGCGTCCACTGGTCCATCGGCACGTCGTTGACCGGTGCGGGCGCGCCACGGTAGTGCTTGAGCAGCAGGTACTTGGCCATCGTGTTCTCCTTGATGCGGTACAGCCCATTGTGGCCGTGTTCACCTCAGGGACGGAGCCGTGCTCGGGATCTCGACATCCCACCGCGACATTTCCCGGCGATCCTCCTGACACCGCGCACTCTGCGGCGCCACGGGAGCCGCGACGAGCTTCGCGCCCGCGGGCTTGCAGGCCGGCCACGACGGCGTCGAGCGAGAGAATGTGGGCAAGAACCAGAACAGGGCCGGCTCCCGTTCCCGGAACCGGCCCCTGACCTGCCGTGCAGCGTTTCCGCTGGTGGAGCCCCCTGTCAGGATTGAACTGACGACCGCTCGCTTACAAGGCGAGTGCTCTACCACTGAGCTAAGGAGGCAGTCGAGCGGCCCCATCATATCGGTAGCGCCCGCTCCACATGCGACCGCCCGGGTTCGTTACGGTGGATCCATGGCTGCTGTTACCGCGCGCATCGCCGAACACCGGACGGACGGGAGCACGTAACGGTGGGGACGCTGGCAACCGCCTTCGGGAAGCTCGTCCTCGACCGTCGCGCCACCCTCGACACCATCACCGAGGCGCCGGCGCCGCTGCAGCCGATCGACCTGACCGACGACGCGACGGTCGCCGAGGCGCTCGACGTCGCCGTCCGCGTCGGCGAGGTGCTGCTGGCCGCGGGCACGGGTGCGATCGACACCTCCGAGCAGGTCCGTTTCGTCGCCGCGACGTACGGCCTGGCCCAGTGCGACGTGGACGTCACCTACAACTCGATCGTGCTCTCGGCGTACCGGGGGCCGACGATGCCGCCGGCGAGCACGATGCGCGTCGTGCAGTACCGGTCGATGGATTTCACGCGGCTCGCCGCGGTGGACCGGCTGACCCGGCGCATCCGACGGGAGGCGATCTCGCCGGCGCAGGCCCGCGAGGATCTGCTGGCGATCACGACGGCGCCGCACCCGTATCACCGCTGGGTGGCGACGTTCGCGTGGGCGGCGATGGCCGCGTCGATCTCGGTCCTGCTCGGCGGTGGCGCGCTCGTGGCGGTGATGGCGTTCGCATCCACGGCGGTCATCGACCGGACGAACCGCGTCCTCAACGGCATGGGCCTGCCGTTCTTCTTCCAGCACGTGGTCGGCGGCATCATCGCCGCGACGCCCGCGATCCTGTTGTTCAACCTGCGCGAACCGTTGGGTGTCGACGTGCCGCCGGGCCTGATCATCGCGGCCGGCGTGACGGTGCTGCTGTCGGGACTGTCGCTGGTCGGTTCGGTGCAGGACGCGATCACCGGGGCACCGATCACCGCGTCGGCGCGGTTCTTCGAGCTGGTGATGATGACCGGCGGAATCATCGCCGGCGTGGCGACGGCGCTGAAGGTGATGGAGGCGCTCGGCGCGGAGCTGCCGGTGATCAGCAACGATGCGCTGCCGACGGCGACCGCGCTGCCGGTGAAGGTGCTCGCCGGTGCGGCGTCGGCGTTGTTCTACGCGCTGGCGTGCTACGCCGAGCGACGGGCGCTGACGGCCGCCGCGCTCGGCGGTGCGGTGGGCAGCCTCGTGTTCTTGATGTCGATGGAGTTCGCGGTGGGTCCGATCATCTCGTCGGCGACCGCCGCGACGGTGGTCGGCTTCGCCGGTGGCTTGATGGCGCGACGGGCGCTGACCCCGCCGCTGGTGGTGGCGGTCGCCGGTATCACCCCGTTGCTGCCGGGCCTGTCGTTGTATCGGGGCCTGTACGCGGTGATCGGCAGCGAACTGCTGCTCGGGCTGACCGCGCTGTTCTCGGCGTTCGGCATCGGGTGCGCGCTGGCGGCAGGGGTGACGCTCGGCGAGTGGCTGGCCCGCACGGTCCGGCATCCGCGGAGCGTGCTGCGGGCGGGGTCGCTTCGCCGGCCGCAGTTGCGCCGCGTCCGGCGGGTGCGTCCGTACCGGGGCTCGAAACGCCACGAGAGTCACTCCGCGGGTGGTGCACCCACGGCGTGACTCTCGGTCGACGCGGTTACCGCGGCAGGTCAGGCGCCCGCGTTGCGGGCCTTCTCGTCTGCCTCCATGGCGTCACGCAGGCTCTTCGGCCGCATGTCGGTCCAGTTCTTCTCCACGTACTCGACGCATGCTGCACGCGACTCCTCCCCGAACACCACGCGCCACCCCTGCGGCACCTCGGAGAAAGTCGGCCACAGCGAGTACTGCTCCTCGTCGTTCATGAGGACGTAGAAGCGGCCGTCTTCGTCGTCAAAAGGATTCGTGCTCATCTCGCCTCACTTGTCGCATAGGTGTGCTGCTTTCGTACCCTAGCAAGCCCGGGGGTCCGGTCATGACCCGCTGGTAGTTTTCCTCCGCGCCGCTCGAGGACGGATCCGAGGATCTCCCCGGACCGGATCGCCACGTTCGACAGCAGCGACGCCGTCAACCCATGGGTCTTCTCGGTGCCGCCCTGCAGATAGATCCCGGCACGGACGTCGCCGGCGGTGGGCAGCCGGTAGTCCCGGTCGACCGTGCGCAGCGGCGACGACGCGGAAGCGAGGGCGCCGAGCAGGGGCGGCAGCGGGGCGGGCTCGAACCCGGTGGCGAGGACGACGGCGTCGCACATCAGGGTGTCGGTGAGTCCGTCGATCGTGCTGCGCACGTCCACCTCGATTCCGGTGGTCGACTCGGTGACCGCGGCGATCTCGGAGGCGCGCCGCATGAACAGCCGCCGCCGTCCGCTGACGCGTTCGCGGTACTCGGCCGCGTACAGCGCGGTGATCAGGTCGGGGTCGACGACGGAGTAGTTGGTGCCGCGGTGCAGGGCGAGCAGTCGTGCCCGCTCGGCCTCGGGTGCGGCGTGCAGTTCGTCGACGGTGGCCGGGTCGAAGATGCGGTTGGCGTACGGACTGTCGTCGGCGGGGCTGTAGCCGAAGCGGGCGAAGACGTTGTGCACTTCGGCCTGCGGATAGTGGCCGTGCAGGTACTGCACCACCTCGGCGGCGCTCTGGCCGGCGCCGACGACGACGAACCGCTGGTGCACGGGCGCGGGCATCTCGGCCAGATGGAACAGGAACCGGTGGTTGTGGAAGCAGCGCGCGGTCTCGGTGGCCCACGCGGGGATGCGGGGCCGCAACCCCACGCCGACGACGACGTTCCGGGCGTGCACGACGGTGCCGTCGGCGGTGTGGACGGCGAGGCGGTCGGCGATGCCTGCCTCGTCGTGCACGGCCTCGACCGCGGTGACCTCGGTGCCGTAGCGCACGTCGGCGTCGACGCGGCCGGCCGCCCACTGCAGGTAGTCCTGGAATTCGTGCCGCGTCGGGAAGAACGTCTGGTGGTTGACGAAGTCTACGAGCCGGCCCCGGTCGTGCAGGTAGGCGAAGAAGGTGTAGGGACTCGTGGGGTTGCGGAAGGTGACCAGGTCCTTCGGGAAGGCGATCTGCATGGTGGCGCCCTCGAGGAGCATGCCGGGATGCCACGCGAAGGCGGGTTGCCGCTCGAAGAACCGTGCCCGTACGGGATCGTGCGGGGCGTCGGCATTGTGTTCTTCGACGGCGATCGCCAAAGCGAGATTGGCGGGCCCGAATCCGATCCCGACGAGGTCGAGGAGTTCCGGTGGTTCGCCGTCCGGCGACGGCGAGTCACCGCTGTCGTTGCAGGATCGGTCGGTCATTGGTCGCTCTTCCGTGCTCTGGGGCCGCAGCCGCGGATGGATCGATCGCACAAGAAGATAGCTCAGGCTATCCTTGGTTTGGTTAGCCTACCAATCATCGAGGTCGGCTGGGGAGGCTGCGCTGCACCCCTCCCGGCCCGGCTCCGGCCCGCCCTAGTTGCGCTCCTCCGCCCGCGCGAACAGGTCGCCCTTGCGGATCTTGCCGGTGGCGGTCATGGGCAGCGCAGCCACGAGTTCGACGATCGGCACCTTGTAGCCGGCCATGTTCTCCCGCGCCCACGCCACGAGCCCCTCGGCCGTGACGGCCGTGCCGGGGACCGGCTGGACGAACGCGAACGCGACCTGTCCCCTGTCCGGATCGGACTTGGGGACCACCGCGACCGTCGCGACGTCCGGATGCATGCGCAGCAGCGCCTCGACCTCGGCGGGGAAGACGCTCATGCCGTTGGTCTTGATCATCTCCTTGTTGCGGGCGAGGTAGTGCAGCGCGCCCCGCTCGTCGAACCGACCGACGTCACCGGTGCACAACCAGGCGCCCTGGAACGAGTCCGCGGTGGCCTCGGCGTTGCGGTAGTACCCGGTCGTCACCGAGGGGCTGCGCACGATGATCTGCCCGGTCACGCCGATCGGCACCGGAACGCCCGTCTCGTCGACGATCAGGATGTCGGTGCCCGGCACCGGCAGGCCGCAGAACACGGGCTCGCTCTGGAGGTCGACGTCGCCGTCCTGGAAGCCGAGGGTGAAGGTGTCGGCGGTGTTCGTCTCGGTCATGCCGTAGCTCGCCTCCCGCAGGGTGTGGCCGGTCGCGTCGCGCCACCGCCGGCGGATCGCCGGATCCAGCTTCAGCACGAACGACACCGCCATGGCGTTGTCGAGGCTGGCGGCGCGGCTGCCGTCGAAGCCGGGCGCCTCCAACAGCTCCACGTAGTTGTCGACGGTGCCGACCGTGCTGGTGACTCCGTGCCGCTCGACGAGGGCCAGCGCGGCGTCCGCGTCCCACCGGGTCATCAGCACGACGGTGCCGCCGTTGACGAGGGGATTGAGGATGCCGAAAACCTCGCCGGCGATCCAGAACATGGGCAGGTAGTTGAGCACCACCGTCGTCTCCCCCACCCGGCGGCCGCCGCCGACGGTGGCCGCGGCGGCGGTGTAGACCATGTGCCACTGGGTGTGCTCACAGCCCTTCGGCATGCCGGTGGTGCCACCGGTGTAGTTCAGCGCGGCGAGCGCGTCCGGATCGGTCGCGACGGCAGGAGCGCGGGGGCTGTCGACGATGCCCGCCCAGTCGCCGACGGCGGGATCGGCGACCGGGAAGGGCGGTGGCACCTCCCCCGGCGCCACACCGGCGAGCATGTCGCCGAGGGCGGTGACGGCGACGTGCCGCACAGGGGTGCGCGGCCGGACCGCTTCCACGAGCGGGAGCAGTTCGGGCTGCGTGAGCAGGATCGTGACGCCGGCGTCGGCGAGCTCGTGGGCGAGTTCGTGCTCGCGCAGCATCGGGTTCACGGGCACGTGGACGGCGCCGATCTTGAGGATCCCGAGCATCGCGACGTGGAACTGCGGGCAGTTGCCGAGGTGGACACCGACGCGGTCGCCGGCCCGGGCGCCGCGGGCGAGCAGCCAGCCGGCGAACCGGTCGGAGAGGTCGTCGTACTCGGCATAGCCGACGGTGCGACCGTAGAACTCGATCGCGGGGGCGTGGGGACGCACGCTCGCCCAGTGCCGCAGGTAGTCCACGAGCCCGCGACCCTCGATCGGGTACTCCACCGTGCGCGGCACCTCCGGCGGCCAGTGGGCCTCCTGCACCCGCCGGATCTCGGCGAGCGCGGCCTCGAGCGCATCGGAATCGGTGGGGACCGTGTCGAGCTGGCGTGTCATGTCGACCTTCCGTTTCTCGGGGCATCCGCGACGGCCGGGGTGATCCCGGTCACCCGCCATGTATAGTTGAATCCGGTGTCGGATTCAACTGCCCGGAATTCTCGCGAGGAGTCCGAATCACCGCACCGCAGTAGACGTTCCGCTGCCGAAAGGAATACGCATGGCGTCCGTGAACAAGCAGGTCCGATTGGCGCGACGACCGGTCGGCCGCCCCGACGAGTCCACCTGGGACATCACCACCGCACCCGTTCCGCGGCCCGCCGACGGCGAGTTCACCGTCCGCGTCGAGTATGTCTCCCTCGACCCCGCCATGCGGGGGTGGCTGAACGACGTCCGTTCGTACATCCCGCCGGTCGCGATCGGCGAGATCATGCGCGCCCATGCCGTCGGCCGGGTACACGAATCCCGGCACGACGACTACAAGGAGGGGCAACTCGTCTCGGGACACTTCGGGGTGTGCGACTACGCCGTCTCCGACGGTAGCGGCGTCGTCCCGGTCGACGAATCCCTTGCGGCCCCGCCGGTGTGGCTGGGCGCCCTCGGATTCCCTGGCATGACAGCATATTTCGGCCTCGTCGACGTCGGGCGGATGAAGCCGGGCGACACCGTGCTCGTCTCGGGCGCCGCCGGGGCCGTCGGCAGCATCGCCGGGCAGATCGCCAAACTGAGCGGGTGTCGCGTCATCGGCATCGCCGGCGGGCCCGACAAGTGCGCGTGGCTCACCGACGAACTGGGCTTCGACGCCGCCATCGACTACAAGGCCGGTTCCGTGGGCCGGGCGCTGCACGCCGCCGCGCCGGACGGGATCGACATCTACTTCGACAACGTCGGCGGTGAGACGCTCGACTCGGCGCTCGCCGTGCTGCGCAAGAATGCGCGAGTCGTGTTGTGCGGTGCCATCTCCGGCTACAACGCGACCGACCCGCAGCCGGGGCCGTCACGCTACCTGTCCCTGCTGGTGAACCGGGCCTCCATGGCCGGGTTCATCGTCTTCGACTACCTCGACCGCTTCCCCGAGGGCATGGCCGCGGTGTCGGAGTGGATCCGCCGCGGCGAACTGGTCACCCGCGAGCAGGTCGAGAGCGGCGGCGCCGAGGCCTTCGGGCGCACGCTCAACATGCTGTTCGACGGTGCGAACACCGGCAAGCTCGTGCTGAAGATGACCGACGACGCCTGAGGGCTCGCGCGGGGTGGTCGAGTGTCGGGCCCGCCACCCCGCGACCGGCCCCAGCGATCAGTTCTCGAACCGGTAGACCGCGTAGGCGGTGCGGATGACCGGCTGCGCGACGTTGCGGACCCGCACGCCGCCCGGGGTGGTGCCGCGCTCGCACCCGGCGTGCGCGTGCCCGTGCACGGCCAGGTCCAGGTGGAACTCGTCGACCGGTTCGCCGAGCAGATACGACCCGAGGAACGGGTAGATCTCGGCGGGTTCGCCGCGCAGGGTGTCGCTGATCGGCGAGTAGTGCAGCAGCCCGACGCGGACGTCGGCACCGTCGAGCTCGGCGACGGCGCTGCGGAACCTGTCGGCCAGTTCCACGGTGTGCCCGGCGAACTGCTTCATCTCCGGCTCACCGAACGCGCTCGCGCACTTGCCCGCGAAACCCCCGCCGAATCCCTTGGTCCCCGCCACACCGAGCCGCGCCCCGCCCACCTCGAGGACGACCGACTCACCCTCGAGCATGACGATGCCCCGGTCGCGGAGCAGTTCGGTGATCTCGTCCGCGGCGTCGCTGTGGTAGTCGTGATTGCCGAGCACCCCGACGACGGGCACCGGCAGGTCGCCGAACTCGTCGGCGACGACGCGCGCCTCGTCGACGGTGCCGTGCCGGGTGAGATCACCGGCGAGCAGCAGCACGTCGGCATGCTCGTGCACGTGTTCGAGGGCGGGCCGCAGATGGCCGCGGGCGTCCTCGGCCAGGTGTACGTCGCCGACGGCGGCAATCCTCATCGCAGTTCCTCCACCGAGGTTCCGGGGTCGCGCGAGTCGACCACGTGCACGTCGTTGTGGACGGTGACGTCCGGTAGCTGTTCCTGTACCACCACGGTCAGCGCGTCGCGGCGTGCGGCGCTGGCGACCTCGCCGGTCAGGTACACGTCGGTGCCGCGGATCGTGACGCGCACGCCCTGTTCGGCGGTGCGGGGATCCTCGGCCAGGGCGCGGTGCAGGTGCGCCACCACATACTGCGGGTGATCCTGCTCCGGGTGTTCGTGACTCATCGCCGGACCTCCGAGCCGGGTTCGATGATGCCCAGGTCTGCGAGCAGGCCGAGGAAGGCGCGGGCGTACGGCGACGCCGCCGTGGCGGTGGCCACCTGGGCCCAGTCCACCTGCTCGCGCAGGGCGCGGGCGATGCGCAGCAGCGGCGCGAAGTCGCAGCGGTGCGCGTCGAGCACATTGAGCTTGTCGCTCATCAGGTCGGTGCCGCTGATCACCGGCGCCGCGGTCGGGCCGATGCGCATCCACTGGGCGCGGGCGAGCATCGAATCGTCGACGTCCCGGTCGTTGGGGCGGAAGATCAGGTCCACGAGATGCTCCCCCTCGTAGACCTTGCTCAGCCAGTTCTCGGGCGGATCGACCGGACGCATGCCGGCGGCGACGAGCGCCTCCCGCGCGGCGTCCACGTCCCGGGGGCGGACGAACAGGTCCACGTCGTGGTCGGACGCGGGCCCACCGCGCGCGTACACCGCGCATCCACCGCCGACCGCGAACGGCACCCCGGCTTCGTTGAGGGTGTTCGCCGCCTTGGTCAGCACCTGCAGCAGCTGGGTCTCCTTGACCGACTCGTCCGGCGAACCCGCGACGTCGACCGTCGCGGCGTCGGGGCTGTGGGGCTGTGCGTTGGTCATGGGTGGCGGGTACCCGCGCGCCGACGGCTCACACCTGACCGGGCACTCGTCCCGTCACGAAGCCGAACCGCTCGGCGAGCTCGAGGCGCGTGGTGTCGGCGTCGGTGTGCAGCACGCCGGCGATGCCGATCCGCGCCGCCCCGTCGAGGTTCTGCTGCAGGTCGTCGACCATCACGGCCTGCTCGGGCGCCACCCCCAGCCGCTCGCACGCGAGGGCGTAGATGCGGCGCGACGGCTTGCGGATGCCGATCTCGGCGGAGATCACCACCTCGTCCGCGAGCGCGGCCAGGTCGAAGCCGGCATAGCAGTCCCGGCCGAAGGCGTTGGACACCAATGCGACCGGCACGCCGGCCGCCCGGAGGTCGTCGACGAGGGCCACCGTCCGGTCGTCGCGCCGCATCCCGGCCTGCATCCGGGCGGCGAGTCCCTCCGCGGTCACGGCCGCCCCGTGGGCGCGCAACCGCTCGGCGAAGCCCTGCTCGAACTCCTCCGCGTCGATGCGCCCCGACTCGTGCTCGGCGAGCAGCCCGCGCGAGATCGGGTCGCCGCCGAGCAGCCGCAGCGGCAGTCCCGGATCGCCGAGTGTCGCGCCGAACTCCTCGAACGCGGCGAACACGCTCGTGGTGATCACCCCGCCGAAGTCGACCAGGACGGCGGTGCGTTCGGAGATGGGTGCAGCGAGGTTCATTCCGCCCGGCCTTCCGCGCGTCTGGCGCCGACCGCCGCGGCGCGCTCGGTGTGGAACCGCACCATGCCCTCCTGCGCGACGGCGGCGACAAGTCGTCCGGCCGTGTCGAAGATCTGTCCCTGGATCAGGGCGCGCCCCGATTCGGACGACGGCGACACCTGATCGAACAGCAGCCATTCGTCCACCCGGAACGGCCGCAGGAACCACACGGCGTGATCGAGGGACGCTCCCTGGATCGGCCTGTCGGGATGCGGTAGGACGGCGATGTCGAGCAGCGCCATGTCGCTGCAGTACGTCAGGGCGCAGGCGTGCAGGACCGGGTCGTCCGGCAGGGGGGTGCGGTGCCGTATCCACAACCGCCGGCGCGACGGCACGTCGGGCGTGGCCTCGTCCGCAGGGAGCCAGCGGCGCTCCCAGTCGTCCCATTCCGGGAAGTCGTACCACGCGGCCCACGGGCGGCCGTTCTCCGCGATCTCTTCCGGTCCGGCCGTCGCCGGCATGGCCGCCTGATGGGTGTACCCGTCGTCGCCGCGGTGGAACGAGGCGGTCAGGGTGAACACCGTCTCGCCGTCCTGGACCGCGGTGACGTACCGGGTGCGGAAGCTGCCGCCGTCCCGCACGGCGTCCACCCGATAGTCGGTGGGGTCGAGCGGCCGGCCGGGGCGCAGGAAGTGCCCGTGCACCGAGTGCACGCCGAACTCGGGCGGCACGGTCCGTGCCGCCGCGGAAAGCGCCTGCCCGGCGACCTGGCCGCCGAAGGTCCGCTCCATCTCGGTCGGCACCGGGTCGGCGCGGAACGTCGCCGGGGCGATTTCGCGCAGGCCCAGAACCTCGTCGATGCTCGGCACGTGTTTCCCTCCTCGGGTCAGGACGACGCGACCCTGCGCATCTCGCGGCGCAGGATCTTCCCGCTGGTGGTCTTGGGCAGCTCGTCCAGGATCTCGACCGACCGCGGGGCCTTGTAGGTGGCCAGCCGGTCGCGGCACCACGCCACCAGCTCGTCCGGGTCGACGTCCTGGTCCGGGCGCAGGCTCACGAACGCAGCGACCGACTCGCCGCGGTAGGAGTCGGGCACGCCGACGACCGCGGCCTCGCGGACCGCCGGATGCCGGTAGAGCACGTCCTCCACCTCGCGGGGCCAGACCTTGAACCCGGAGGCATTGATCATGTCCTTCTTGCGGTCGACCACGTACACCCAGCCCTGTGCGTCCATGAAGCCGACGTCACCGGTCAGCAGCCGCCCGCCCGGGATGGATTCGGCGGTGGCCTCGGGCAGGTTCCAGTAGGCGGGGACGACCATGGGACCCTCGACGGCGATCTCCCCGACCTCGCCCGGTCCGAGGTCCTTGCCGTCCTCGTCGACGATGCGCACCATCGCGGTGGGCAGCGGCAGGCCGATCGACAGCGTGCCCGAGTCCGGATCCACCGGCGCCTCGCGGCCGGAGGGCACGACGACACAGGGCGCGCTGGTCTCCGTCAGGCCGTAACCGTTGCGGATGTAGAGGCCGGTCCGCTCGCGGAAGCGCTCGACGATGGCCGGTGGCAGCGGCGCGCCACCGGAGTTGAGGGTCAGGAGCGACTCGAACGCGTCCGACGAGAACGACGGATGCGCCAGCAGCGCCATGTACGCGGTCGACGGGCCGACCATGAACGCGGGCCGCTCCCGCTTCAGGACGTCGAGCACCACCCCGGCGTCGAAGCGGTAGGCCAGCACCAGCGGACCGGCCAGATCCACCGCGGTGAGCAACTGGACGACCATCCCGGTGATGTGGAACAGCGGCGCGAGAGCGAAGATCGGCGAACCCGCCGGAATCTCGTCGTACAGGCGCAGCAGTACGCAGTTGACGGTGAGGTTCGCGTGGGTGTTGGTGGCGCCCTTGGGCAGTCCGCTCGTCCCGGACGTGTAGGAGACGAGCGCGATGTCGTCGGGGATCAGGCCCGGATCGGGGACGGGGCGGCCCGCCCACTCGCGGGCGACCTCCAGTAGGTCGGGGACGCCCGGCGTACGGCGGCGCTCGACGCCCGCGAAGAGCCGCTCGTCGTTCCGGGTCTGCAGGTCCAGTTCGCTCGCGGTCAGCGCGATCGTCACGCCCGCCCCGGCGGCCCGCTCCGCCACCCGGTCCGCCCACGCCTGTTCGCCGCACACGACGGCGACGACGCCGGCGTCGGTGAGGATGTGGTCGAGTTCGTCCTTGTACATCGGGTTCAGCGGCACCACCGCGCCGCCGGCCTTCCACGCGCCGAACAGCGCGAGGACGAACTGCGGCACGTTCTGCAGGTACACGGCCAGCCGGTCGCCCCTGCGGAAGCCGTGTTCGAGCAGGTAGGCCGCCACGCCGTCGGTCAGCTCGTCGACTTCCCGATAGGTCAGCGTCGCACCGAGATACGTGATCGCCGGCCCGTCCGGCGCGGCGGCGACGGCGTCGGCGAACACCTCGAGCGTGGTCCGTCGCGGGACGGGTCCGACCTCGGTCACGCGGGGATCGTACTGGGCCATCCAGGGCCTGTCGTCGTACCAGCTCATCGTGGCGGCACCTGTCCTTTCGTGTGTTGTTGCAGCGCAATCGTTTCGGTCACGAGACCGGCAGGCCGACGAGGTCCGCCAGCCGGGCGCGGTGCCGGGACGGGACGCCGAGCGCGAGCTGATCGGCCTTGGCCCGCTTGAGGTAGAGATGCGCCGGGTACTCCCAGGTCATGCCGAGGCCGCCGTGCAACTGGATGCACTCCTCGGCAGCGTGGACGGCGACGTCGCTGCAGTAGGACTGGGCGACCGCCGCCGCGATCGCGGTGTCGTCGTCGCCGCGTGCGTACGCGTCGGCCGCGTACCGGGCGGCCGACAGCGCCGCGCCCACCTCGAGCCACAGATCGGCGAGCCGGTGCTTGATCGCCTGGTACGAACCGACGGCGCGGCCGAACTGGCGGCGCTCCTTGACGTAGGCGACGGTGGTCTCGAGGCACCACTGGGCCACCCCGAGCTGCTCGGAGGCGAGCAGCACCGCCCCGCACTGCAGCGCCTCGGTCACCGCGGCGGCCGCGTCGCCGCCGTCGACGCGGGTGGAGGCGGCCCCGGCGAACTCGACGTCGGCGATCGGCCGGGTCATGTCCAGCGACAGCACCGGGGTCACCGTGACGCCGGCGGCGTCCGACCGGACGGTGTGCAGTTCGAGGCCGTCCGGCCCCGCGACGGGGACGACGAGCACATCGGCCTCGTGTGCCCCGGCGACGCTGGTGACCCGTCCGGTCAGGCCGTCGGCCGTGCGATGCACCCCGGTGATCGCGGCGTCCGGCGCCGTCGACAACGGCACGACGAGGGCGCCGGTCGCGGCGCCCTCCGCGAGGGCCGGCACGGTCCCGGTGTCGCCGGCGCGCAGCAGCGCGACGGTGGCGAGCACCGCGCTCGACAGGTACGGCACCGGCGCGGCGGCCCGGCCGATCTCCTCCATGACGACCGCGGCCTCGCGGGTGCTCGCGCCGGCGCCGCCGAGCGACTCGGGCACCAGCAGCCCCGCCAGCCCGAGTTCGGCGGCGACCGTCTTCCACACGCCCGAGAAGTCGGCGGGCGCGGCGTCGTACGCGGTCACCACGACGGACGGTGGGCAGCGATCGGTGAGCACGCGACGGACGCTGTCCCGCAGGGCGTCCTCGGTGTCGGAGTACAGCAGGTCGGTCATCGCGCCAGGTCCTTCCACGGAATATCCTTGTCCACACGGTGTTCCGGCGGCAGCCCGAGCACCCGCTCGGCGACGACGTTGCGCAGGATCTCCGACGTGCCGCCCTCGATCGAGTTGCCCTTGGCGCGCAGGTACCGGTATCCGGGTTCACGGCCGGTGAAGTCCACCGCCTCAGGCCGGCGCAGGGTCCAGTCGTCGTATCGGAGGCCGTCCTCGCCGTGCAACTCCACCTCGAATCCCGACACGGTCTGGGCGAGGCGGGCGAACGCGAGCTTCATGCCGGAGCCCTCCGGACCGGGCTGGCCCGCGGCGAGCTGCTGGCGCAGGCGTTCTCCGGTCAGCCGGGTCACCTCCGCCTCCACCCACAGCCGCATCAGCTGGTCGTGCCGCGCCGGGTCGCGCAGCTCGGGACGCTCGCGCCACGTCGCGGCGACCTTGCCGATCATGCCGCCCTCGCGGGGCGCGCCGGAGCCGATCGCGACGCGTTCGTTGTTGAGGGTGGTCGTGGCGACGCGCCAGCCCTGCCCCTCGTCGCCGAGCCGGTTGGCGTCGGGTACCCGCACGTCGGTGAGGAACACCTCGTTGAACTCGGCCTCGCCGGTGATCTGCCGCAGGGGTCGCACGTCGACGCCCGGATCGCTCATGTCCAGCAGGAAGTACGTCAAGCCGGCGTGCTTGGGCACGCTCGGGTCGGTGCGGGCCACCAGGATCGCCATCTGCGCGTTCTGCGCGCCCGACGTCCACACCTTCTGGCCGTTGACGATCCAGTCGTCGCCGTCGCGGACCGCGCGGGTCGCGACGGCGGCCAGGTCGGAGCCGGCGCCGGGCTCGCTGAACAGCTGGCAGTAGATGTGCCGTCCGGTGTAGAGGGGACGCAGGAACCGGCGTTTCTGCTCCTCGGTGCCGAACGCCGCGATGGTGGGCGCGGCCATGCCCAGGCCGATGCCGTTGCGGCCCGCGGCGGGCCGGGGTGCTCCGGCGGCGGCCAGTTCGGCCTCGACCTGCGCCTGGTGACTCTGCGGCAGGCCGAGTCCGCCGTGGCCCGGCGGGAAGTGCACCCAGGCGAGACCCGCGTCGAACCGAGCGCCGAGGAAGTCCTCCGGCCCGGTCGTGCTCGGATCATACTGGTCCAGAAGATGTTTCACGCGCCCGGAGAGGTCGCGCGAGGTCGTCTGCTCGTCGGGGGACATCGTCGTCTCCTGCGTGTCGAGGGTGGTGGGGGCGTCAGATGCCGGCTTCGTCGGCGATCTCGCGGGCCTTGTGGACGAGGGCGTCGATGCGCGCGACCGTGGGAGTGCCGGCCGCGGCCTTGTTCTGCGGTTCGTCGAGGGCGCGGCGCATCACACCCTCCGCGATCACCGCCACCTTCCACAGCCCCAGCGCGTGCCAGAACTTCAGCGCCGCCGGGTCGCGGCCCGTCTCGTCCAGGTAGACGGCGGCGAGTTCGGCGCGGCTCGGGAAGCCCTCGAGGGTGGAGGCGGGGAAGTCGCCGCCGGTGTCCTCCCCCGGCTCGGGCCAGTACGCGAACAACGACCCGACGTCGGCGAGGGGGTCGCCGACGGTGGACAGTTCCCAGTCCAGCGCGGCGACGACGTCACCGCTCTCGCACGAGGTGATGACGTTGCGCAGGTGGAAATCACCGTGCACCAAGGTGATTTCGTGCTGTGGCGGCACGGCGGCCAGGAGCCGGCGGGTCAGGTCGTCGAGTTCGGGCAGCTCGCGGGTCTTCGACTTCTCCCACTGGCCGGCCCAGCGGTGCAGCTGCCGCTCCGCATACGGCTTGGGGCGGGCGAGGGCGTCGAGCCCCGTACGTTCGAGGTCCACGGCATGGATCCGGCCGAGCGTCCGCGCGAGCGACAGCCCGATCCGGCGGCGGCGCTCCGGCGTCAGGGATTCGGCGACGGACATCCGGTCCACCACCTGTCCGTCGACGAACTCCATGAGCACCAGCGGCACGTCACTGAATGCCGGATCGTCGGTGAGCCCGAACACCTTCGGCGTCGGCACGTCGGTGCCCTCGAGCGCGGAGAGGATGCGGGCCTCGCGCGCGACGTCGTGCGCGGACGCCAGTAGGTGCCCGAGCGGCGGTCGCCGCAGCACCCACCGGCGGCCGTCGCCGTCCTGCACCAGGTAGGTCAGGTTCGACTGCCCGAGCCCGATGCGGTCGAAGGTCAGCGGCGCGGTGTGCTCGATGCCGAGGTCGCCGAACCAGCGCAGGATCGCGTCCGGGTCGATGCCGACGGTTTCACGCAGGGGCATGGGCACTCCCGGGCAGGGCGGCGAACGCGGGGGCGCGCCGCTCGAGGTGACTGGCGACGCCCTCGGCGACGTCGGGACCGCGGAAGGCCTCGCGCATCAGGCGGTCCGCGGCGGCGAGCGCGTCCGGGTAGGACCGGTCGGCGTCGTCGCGCAGCTGCTGCTTGATCGTCGCCATCGACCGCGGCGAGCAGTGCGCGGCGAGGTCGGTCGCGTAGGCGACGGCGGCGTCGACGACGTCGCCGGTGGTGACGAGATGGTCGAGCAGGCCGATCCGGTGGGCCTCGTCCGCGTCGACCATACGGCTCGACAGGAGCAGGTCCGTGGCGCGGCTGTGGCCCACGAGGCGGGGCAGCAGCCAGCTGATGCCGTACTCGGCGATGAGCCCGCGGCGCGCGAACGCGGTGGTGAACCGGGCGGTCGGGTCGCCGAAGCGGACGTCGCAGTAGAGAGCCTCGACCAGGCCGAGTCCCGCGACGGGTCCACGGATCGCGGCGACGAGCGGTGTGCGGACCCGCAGCGGGAAGTCGCGCGGGCGTGGCCGCATCAGGTCGTCGTCCGACGCGTCGGCGACGTGGCGCAGGTCGTCGAGGTCGGCGCCGGAGCAGAATCCGCGGCCGGCACCGGTGACGACGACGGCCCGCACCTGCGGGTCGTCGTCGGCCTCGGCGAGCAGGTCGAAGTAGCGGTCCTCGAGCGCGTTGCTCCAGGCGTTGAGCTTGGTCGGCCGGTTGAGGGTGAGCAGGGCGACGGGGCCGCGCCGCTCGGTCAGGACCAGGTCGTCGGTGGTGGCCACGCCGCGGGTCGCCGCGGCGGGTGCGTCGGTCATCCGGGTGCTCCTTCACAGCAGGGAGTCACGTAACTTGACGTCAGATTCAAGTTGCTGAGCGCTCGCATAGTTTGCGCCCGAGGCGGTGTGATGTCAATCGCTCGGGCCATCCGGATGTGACCGGGGCAGGCGGCCCGGGCCACGGTCGGCGCGGGCTCGACGGGGCTTGCCCGATCCCCGAGTCCCGGGTCGCCGGCGGGCGGAGGACCCGGTCAGGGCCCGACGGCGTCTGGGGCGCGTGGACCGCGCCCCGAATTTCCCCGGTGGTCCGGCACGGCACGTACCGATCGGTGCGCGAGGCGAGTAAGCATGAGGGATCCGCACCGGATCCGAACGAGCAGAGAGGGCGCGATGGCTCAGGTGGATGCCGCGAGCGAGCCGATCGGCCTCGACGCAGCGCGCGTCACCGCGTGGTTCGTCGAGCACCTCCCGGACGTCGCACCCCCGTTGCACTTCGAACTGATCACCGGAGGCCGGTCCAACCTCACCTACCGGGTCCGTGACGAGGCGGGGACGCGTTGGGTCCTGCGCCGGCCGCCGACCGGGGAACTGCTCTCCTCCGCCCACGACGTCGTGCGGGAGTGGCGCATCCTCGACCTGCTCGCCGGCGGCCCGGTGCCGGTGCCGCCGGTGACGGGCTGCTGCGCCGACCCGTCGGTGACGGGGGCGGACTTCTACGTCATGAAGCACGTCGAGGGCATCGTCCTCGACGATGCCGAGACGGTCGCCGCGATCCCCCGGCCGAACCGACCGACCGCCTCCCGCAGCATCGTGGACACCCTCGCGGTGATCCACGCGGTGGACACCACGACCGGACCGCTGGCGCAACTGCGCAAACCGGGCAGCTACCTCGAGCGCCAATTGCGGCGCTGGAGCCGTCAGCTCACCGCCGGCGGTGTCGGTCCCGGGCCCGTGTGGGACGTCCACGAGCTCCTGACCCGGAAGCTGCCCGCCGAACGGTGGACCGGGTTGGTGCACGGCGACTTCCGGCCGGGCAACCTGCTGATCGGGACCGACGGGCAGGTGCGCGCGGTTCTGGACTGGGAGCTGTGGACCATCGGCGACGTGATGGCCGACCTCGGGTGGCTCACCGCCACCTGGGCGTCGGCCGACGTGATCGGCTGGGCGCCCGATCCCGCCGACGGTTTCCTCGACGTCGACACGGTCGCCTCCCGGTACGCCGACACGACCGGCCGTGACCTCGACGACCTGCGCTATCACCAGGGCTTCGCGCTGTGGAAGCTCGCAGCCATCGCGGAGGGTGTGGCGGCGAGGTTCCGCGCCGGCGCGATGGGCGATCAGGAGGTCGACATCGACGCCCTCGCACAGCGTCCGGCGCAGCTGGCCGAGATGGCCCGCGCGGTGCTCACGGGGCGAGGGCCGGGCTGACGCGACGCGAGTGCGGGCGGTGCGGCGGCCCGATCCGGGTGCGCGTCCGGACGATCGTCCCTCACCCGGACCGCCGGGGGCGGTGGCGCAGCAACTGGGTGAGACGATGCGCCTGCCGGAGCAGCAGTTCCCCGAGTTCGGGACGACGGTCGGCGCGGAAACGGCTCTCCACCCCGGTGATGCTCAGCGCCCAGGCCGGCGCGTCCCGGTGGTCGAAGACGGCGGCCCCCATCCCCCAGCTTCCCTCCACGAGCAGGGCGGGATTGGTGGAGTAGCCGGCCAGGCGCGTCGCGGCGATCCGTTCCTCGACGGCCTGCCGGCTGTGGTCCGGCCCCCACCCGGCGGTCAGGTCGGTACGGGACAGGTACTCGTCGATGTCGCGGTCGGACAGGTGGGACAGGATGACGAGCCCCGCGGACGCGACACCGAGGGGCAGCCGGATCCCGACGTGGAGGACGTGGGAACGCAGCGGGAAGCTGCCCTCCTCGCTGGCGAGGCACACGGTCTCGTCCCCGCGCCGGGCGGACAGGAAGGCGCTCTCGCCGGTCTCCCGTGCGAGGTCGCGCAGGATGTCGCGGGCGAGGTCGGTGATGTCGTAACGGCCGGCCGCCAGCGAGCCGAGCAGGTACAGCTCGGGCCCCAGCGACCATCGACCGGTCTTCGGGTCGCGGTCGACGAGGCCCTCGTCGGTGAGCGAAGTCAGCAGGCGGTGCGCCGTCGGGCGCGCGAGGTTCGTCGCCCGGGCCAGATCCGAGGTCGACGAGCCGGTGGGCTCGTGCCCGGCGATCGCGCGCAGCAGCGCGCTGACGCGGCCGATCACGTGGGGTCTCTGTGCCTCCTCCATGACACGAGAATACGTCCACTCAGTGAACGCCGTCGAAATCGACGTTCCGATGGGCGAGCAATCTCGAATGCGCCGCTCGCAAGGCCTTGAAATCGGCAAACACAGAGCATGTAGTGGTACTCGACCGATGCGTCATCGTCCATTGAATGAACGCATCCTGCACCGGGGTCCGGAGGGACCGAAGTCTCGAGAAGGGGTCTGTGATGGGAACGAAAGTGTTCGACACGCCCGCGGCCGCCGTCGCGGACGTGTCCGACGGCGCGACGATCGCCGTCGGCGGGTTCGGGTTGTGCGGCATCCCCGACGCCTTGATCCGCGCGCTGGTCGAGTCCGGCGTCGGTGATCTCGAGGTGTTCTCCAACAACTGCGGCGTCGACGACCACGGCCTGGGCCTGCTGCTGAACGCGCGCCAGATCCGCCGGGTCACCGCCTCCTACGTCGGGGAGAACAAGGAGTTCGCCCGCCAGTATCTCGCCGGTGAGCTCGAGGTCGAGCTCACCCCGCAGGGCACCCTCGCCGAGCGGCTGCGCGCCGGTGGCGCCGGCATCCCCGCGTTCTTCACCCCGGCGGGTGTCGGCACCCCCGTCGCGGACGGCGGACTGCCGTGGCGGTACCACGTCGACGGCTCGGTGGCCGTGGCCTCCCCGCCGAAGGAGACCCGGGCCTTCGGCGACAAGCGGTACGTGATGGAGGAGGGCATCACCGCCGACTTCGCGCTGGTGCACGCCGTCAAGGGCGACACCGCCGGCAACCTGATCTTCGACAAGACGGCGATGAACTTCAACCCGCTGGCCGCGATGGCCGGGAAGGTCACGATCGCGCAGGTCGAGGAACTCGTCGAGCCCGGCGAGCTCGATCCCGCGCAGGTGCACCTGCCGGGAATCTTCGTGCAGCGCATCGTCGAAACCGGTCCGCAGGACAAGCGGATCGAGAAGCGGACAGTCCAGGCAACGGAAGGGGCGGCACGATGACCGGCACCAGGGGATGGACCCGAGACCAGATGGCGGCCCGCGCGGCCGCGGAGATGATCGACGGCGAGTACGTCAACCTGGGCATCGGGCTGCCGACGCTCATCCCCGGTCATCTTCCGCCGGACGTGCAGGTGACGCTGCACTCGGAGAACGGCATCCTCGGCACCGGCCCGTACCCGACCGAGGAGAACGTCGACCCGGACCTGATCAACGCGGGCAAGGAGACGGTCACCGTCAATCCCGGTGCCGCATTCTTCGATTCGGCATTGTCGTTCGGCATGATCCGCGGCGGGCACATCGACACCGCCGTGCTCGGCGGCATGCAGGTCTCCCGGACCGGCGACCTGGCCAACTGGATGGTTCCCGGCAAGATGGTCAAGGGCATGGGCGGCGCCATGGACCTGGTGCACGGCGCCAGCCGCGTCATCGTGGTCATGGAACACACCGACCGCGACGGCAATTCGAAGATCGTCGACACGTGCTCCCTGCCCCTCACCGGCCAGGGTGTCGTCGACCGGATCATCACCGACCTCGCGGTGATCGACGTCGTCGGCGACGGGACCCTCGCGCTGCGCGAGCTCGCGCCGGGCGTGACCGTCGACGACGTCGTTGCGGCCACCGCGGCGCCGCTCGAGATCCGCATCGACGAGCTCGTCTGAGAGAAGTAGTCGAATACCACTGCTCGACAACAAGATCGGAGACCCCATCGTGACCAGTTCTGTCATCGTTGCCGGAGCCCGGACCCCGATGGGGCGTCTGCAGGGCGCCCTGAAGGACCTCTCCGGTTCGGACCTCGGCGGGGTCGCCATCGCCGGCGCCCTCGCCAAGGCCGGGGTGGCCCCGGAGCAGGTCGAGTACGTGATCATGGGTCAGGTGCTCACCGCCGGCGCCGGCCAGATCCCGGCCCGGCAGGCCGCGGTGGCCGCCGGCATCCCGATGGACGTGCCCGCCCTGACCGTGAACAAGGTGTGCCTGTCCGGGATCGACGCGATCGCGCTGGCCGACCAGCTCATCCGCGCCGGCGAGTTCGACATCGTCGTCGCCGGCGGCCAGGAGTCGATGAGCCAGGCCCCGCACCTGCTCGAGCACTCCCGGGCCGGGTTCAAGTACGGCGATGCGACCCTGCGCGACCACATGGCCTTCGACGGGCTGCACGACATCTTCACCGACCAGGCCATGGGCAACCTCACCGAGGCCGCCAACACCGGCACCCGGTTCGTCTCCCGCGCCGAGCAGGACGCCGTCGCCGCCGCCAGCCACCAGCGGGCGGCCCGCGCGCAGAAGGACGGGCTGTTCGACGCGGAGATCGTGCCGGTGTCGATCCCGCAGCGCCGCGGCGAGCCGGTCGTGGTCACCGCCGACGAGGGCATCCGCCCGGAGACCACCGCCGAGTCGCTGGCGGCGCTGCGGCCGGCGTTCGCGAAGGACGGCACCGTCACCGCCGGGTCGGCCTCGCAGATCTCCGACGGGGCGGCCGCGGTGGTGGTGATGAGCCGGGCCAGGGCCGAACAGTTGGGTCTGTCCTGGCTCGCCGAGATCGGCGCGCACGGGGTGGTCGCCGGCCCGGACTCGACGCTGCAGTCCCAGCCGGCCCGGGCGATCGCCAAGGCCTGCGCCCGGGAGGGCCTGGACCCGGCCGGGCTGGACCTGGTGGAGATCAACGAGGCGTTCGCCGCGGTCGGGATCGCCTCCGGCCGCGAGCTGGGGCTGGACCCGGCCCGGATCAACGTCAACGGCGGCGCCATCGCGCTGGGCCACCCGCTGGGGATGTCCGGGGCCCGGATCGTGCTGCACCTGGCGCTCGAACTGGCCCGCCGCGGCGGCGGTGTCGGGGCCGCGGCCCTGTGCGGCGGCGGCGGCCAGGGCGACGCCCTCATCGTCCGCGTCCCCAAGGCGTAGGACCCGCGACCTCGAGGATCCGTCGAGGACCGTCACGTTCGGGCGGAGGCGACACGATCGCCTCCGCCCGAACGCGTGTCCGGGGCCCTGTCGCGCGCCGGCCGGCGCGCGACGCGGTCGACCGGGTATGCGGGACAGAGCTTGAAGTGCGAATGTCCCCTCGCTCCGAGATAAGGCGGCGGCCAGCGCGTCCGGGTTGGCGAGGATGAGGGCGATCCCGTCGCTGTCGCTGTCGGATTCGACCTCGGTGTGCGCATGCCTCCAGGCCCGAATAGGAATCGAAAGATACTGTTCGGCAACGGTTCCGAACGTCATCGGTGAACCCGCTCGGGAGCCGAACCGGTCACCGCGGCACCGAGCGCGCGGGACATCCGCGCACTCTCGAACACCGTCGGTGCCCGTAGCAGAGCCAGGACGACGGAGGCGAGCGAGTACTCCGCGCCGGCGGGCAGGTGCCGCACAGCCCCCGCTGCCCCGCACACGGTGACGGTCAGCGCGGCGACCGCGACTCCGATGCCGGCGCCGCGAGCGTGAGGAGATGCGCCGAGATTGCCGCGTTCACCACGACGGCCGCGACGACATCACGAGAGGCGCCCGCGGGTTCTCAGCGGTCGACGACGGTGGTGTCGAAGTGGTAGCGCGACGCGCGGTAGCAGTGACTACCGAACTCCACGGCGGTTCCCGAGTCGTCGTACGCGGTGCGGTTCATGGTGAGCAGGGGCGCGCCCGTCTTCTCGTCGAGCAGGCCGGCCTCCTCGCGGGTGGCCGCTCGCGCTCCGATGCGCTGGCGGGCCAGCCGGATGTGCACGCCGCGCGCACGAAGCGACTGATAGAGGCCGTGATCCTCGAGTTCGTCCGCATCCGGCGCGATCGCGACCGGTAGGTGGTTGTTCATGATCGCCAGCGGTTCCCCGTTGGTACACCGCAGCCGGCGGATCGACACCACCTCCGCGTCCGGCCCGAGATTGAGTTCGAGCGCGACCTCCTCGGCCGGAGGGCCCACCCGATAGTCGAGGAGCTTCGTGGTGGGGGTCTGCCCCGCGCGGGCGAGGTCGTCGAACAGGCTGGTCAGCTCCACGGGACGGTGGACGGGACTCTGGACGACCTGCGTGCCGACCCCGCGCTTGCGTACCAGCAGACCCTTGTCGACGAGTTCCTGGATGGCGCGCCGGGTGGTCGGGCGGGACAGATTGAGCCGCTGCGCCAGCGCGAGCTCGTTCTCGAACCGGTCGCCGGGGGCGAGATCCCCACCAAGGATGGCCTTTTCGATGGCCTGGGCAAGCTGGAAGTACAGCGGTACCGGGCTCGAACGGTCGAGCTCGACTGCGAGCTGTGCACTCACGGACCACTCCGATCTCCAGCGAGGCGGCCCGGCGGACCGCGGATTCAGCTGAAGTGTATGTGAACACGGACATACGCTTGATTGCAAGTCAATATGTCAGGACAAAGCATTGACACGCGCCGGTGACATGGCGCACAGTTTCTGTGGACGCCGCGATCCCCGCGGACTGCCACCATCATCTTTCGGGAGTGCAGCCTTGACCACCACGCAGACGCAGACCGAGCGCCCGCTGGACGTGCTCGCCATCGGACGCAGCGGCGTCGACATCTACCCGCTCCAGACCGGCGTCGGACTGGAGGACGTGTCGACCTTCGGCAAGTTTCTCGGCGGCAGCGCCGCGAACGTGGCCGTTGCCGCGGCCCGGCTCGGGCGCAGCAGCGCCCTGATTTCCGGGATCGGCGCCGACCCGTTCGGCCGGTTCGTCCGCGCCGAACTCGAGCGGCTCGGCGTCCGGACCCGGCACCTGATCACCGACGGCCGCTACCCCACCCCGGTCACCTTCTGTGAGATCTTCCCGCCCGACGACTTCCCGCTCTACTTCTACCGCCGTCCGTCGGCTCCCGATCTGCAGATCCAGCCCGAACACCTCGACCTCGAGGCCGTCCGCACCGCGCGGCTGTTCTGGGCGACGGTGACCGGACTGTCCGAAGAACCCAGCCGCAGTGCACATTTCGCCGCCTGGGAGGCGCGCGGCCGAATCCGGCACACGGTCCTCGACCTGGACTACCGGCCGATGTTCTGGGATTCCCCGGCGGCCGCCACCGAGCAGGTCCAGCGGGCACTGCAGCACGTCACCGTCGCCGTCGGCAATCGTGAGGAGTGCGAGATCGCCGTCGGCGAGACCAATGCGCACCGCGCGGCCGACGCCCTGCTCGACCTCGGCGTCGAGCTCGCGATCGTCAAGCAGGGCCCGAAAGGCGTGCTCGGCAAGACCCGCTCGCAGTCGGTGACCGTCGCGCCCAACCCCGTGGACGTCGTCAACGGCCTCGGTGCGGGCGACGCGTTCGGCGGCTCGCTGATCAACGGACTGCTCGCCGGGTGGCCGCTCGAGAAGACCCTGCGCTACGCCAACGCCGCAGGCGCCATCGTGGCCTCCCGCCTCGAATGCTCCACCGCCATGCCCACCGCGGACGAGGTCGCCCACCTCGCCGACGCGACCGCCACGGAGGCCGTCAATGTCTGAGAATTCCACCCTGCCGTCGACCCCGCCCCAGCGGACCTACGGCGAGATCACCGAGCTGCGCGCCGAGGATCCGGGCGCCATCGAACGGGCCTGGGCCGCGCGGGCCACCCGGCCCGCGACGCGCGGCGACGGGCGCCTGATGATCGTCGCCGCCGACCACCCCGCCCGCGGCGCCCTGGCCGTCGGCGACCGGCCCACCGCCATGAACAGCCGCACCGACCTGCTCGACCGGCTCCGCACCGCGCTGGCGGACCCGGGCGTCGACGGCGTGCTCGCCACCTCCGACATCCTCGACGACCTCGTGCTGCTCGGCGCGCTCGAGGACAAGGTGGTCTTCTCCTCGATGAACCGCGGCGGGCTCGCCGGCGCCACCTTCGAATTCGACGACCGGATGACCGGCGCGACCGCCGCGTCGACCGCCCGGTACCGCATGAACGGCGCGAAGATGCTCTGCCGGGTGGCGCTCGACGATCCCGGCACCCTGTCGATGATGACCGAGTGTGCCCGGGCCGTCGACGAACTCGCCGACCACGGCCTGATCGCTATGCTCGAGCCGTTCCTCTCCCGGCGCGTCGACGGCAAGGTCCGCAACGACCTGTCGCCCGACGCGGTCATCAAGTCGATCCACATCCTGCAGGGCATCGGATCCACCTCCGCCTACACCTGGATGAAACTGCCCGTGGTCGACGAGATGGAGCGGGTCATGGACGCCACCACGCTGCCGACCCTGCTGCTCGGCGGGGACCCCAGCGATCCCGACGCCGCCTTCGCCGCCTGGGAGAAGGCGCTGGGCCTGCCGTCCGTGCGCGGCCTCGTCGTCGGGCGCACCCTGCTGTACCCGCACGACGACGACGTCGCCGGCGCCGTCGCGACCGCCGTCTCGCTGGTGCGGTGAGCGCCGTGAACAGCAAGTACTACCTGCCCGCCCGCTCCACCGGCGAGGCCCCGTTCACCGTGGCCGTCACCCCCGAGACCGCCGGGTGGTCCGAATCCAGCCTGTGGGTCGTCGAACTCGGCCCCGGCGAGCACGTCGAGCACCGGTCCGGCGACGACGAGATCCTCGTCGTGCCGCTGTCCGGCTCCGCCGAGGTGCGCTGCGCCGACGAGACGGTGACGCTCGCCGGCCGCCGGAGCGTCTTCGACGGCCCCACCGACTTCGCCTACGTCGGCGTCGACAGCTCCTTCCGGGTCGCGAGCGCGGCCGGTGGCCGCTTCGCGCTCTGCGGTGCCCGCGCCACCCGCCGGATGCCGTTCCGGTATGTCCCGGCCGCCGACGTTCCCGTCGAACTGCGCGGCGCGGGCAACTGCAGCCGTCAGGTGCACAACTTCGGCACCGCGGATGTCTTCGACGCCGACTCGATCATCGCGTGCGAGGTCATCACCCCGGGCGGCAACTGGTCGTCCTACCCCGCCCACAAGCACGACGAGAACACCGACGCCGAGTCCGAGCTCGAGGAGATCTACTACTTCGAGATCGACGAAGGCGAGACGGGCACAACAGGATTCGGTTTCCACCGGGTCTACGGCACGCCCGAGCGGCCGATCGAGGTGCTCGAGGAGGTCCGCAGCGGCGACGTCGTGCTCGTCCCGCACGGCTACCACGGCCCGTCCATCGCGGCCCCCGGCTACCACATGTACTACCTCAACGTGATGGCCGGACCCGGCCCCGAACGGGCCTGGCGCATCTGCGACGACCCCGCCCACACCTGGCTCCGCACCAGCTGGGAACACCAGGAGATCGATCCCCGACTGCCGCTCCACACCGGCCGCCCGCCCCAGAGCTCAGGAGAGTAGACCAGTGGCGCCCATCAACTCCGACCGCGACGGCGCGGTCACCGGAATCCGCACGCCGGACACCGAGCAGACCGTGCGCCTGACCGTGGCGCAGGCGACCGTGCGGTTCCTCGCCGCCCAGCACGTCGAACGCGACGGCGAGCGCACCCCGTTCTTCGCCGGCTGCTTCGGCATCTTCGGACACGGCAACGTCGCCGGCCTCGGCCAGGCTCTGCTGCAGGCCGAGACCGAGGACCTCGACGCCGGGCGCGAGCCCTCCCTGCCGTACGTGCTCGGCCGCAACGAACAGGCCATGGTGCACAGCGCCGTCGCCTACGCCCGCATGAAGGACCGCCTCCAGGCCTGGGCCGTGACCGCATCCGTCGGACCGGGCTCGACCAACATGGTCACCGGTGCCGCCCTCGCGACGATCAACCGCCTGCCCGTGCTGCTCCTGCCGGCGGACACGTTCGCCACCCGTGCCAGCGCTCCGGTCCTGCAGGAACTCGAACGTCCCGACTCCGGGGACGTCACCGTCAACGACTGCTTCCGTCCGGTGTCGCGCTTCTTCGACCGGGTCTGGCGGCCGGAGCAGCTGCCCGCGGCCCTGCTCGGCGCGATGCGGGTCCTCACCGACCCGGTCGAGACCGGCACCGCCACCGTCGCGATCCCGCAGGACGTGCAGGCGGAGGCGTTCGACTGGCCGGTGTCCCTGTTCGCCGAACGGACCTGGCACGTGGGCCGCCCGCTGCCCGAGCGCGCAGCGCTGGCCCGTGCGGCCGAGGCGATCCGGTCGGCGCGCCGGCCGTTGATCGTCGCCGGTGGCGGCGTCGTCTACAGCCGCGCGACGGACGCGCTGGCGCGGTTCTGCGAGCGCACCGGGATTCCGGTCGGGCAGAGCCAGGCCGGAAAGGGCTCGCTGCCCTACGACCACCCGCAGTCGGTGGGAGCGATCGGCTCGACCGGCACCACCGCCGCCAACGCCCTGGCCGCCGAGGCCGACCTGGTGATCGGGATCGGCACCCGCTACAGCGATTTCACCTCCGCGTCCCGCACCGCGTTCACCGACCCCGACGTGCGGTTCGTCAACATCAACGTGGCGTCGTTCGATGCGGTCAAGCAGGGCGCCGTCGGCGTGGTCGCCGACGCCCGCGAGACGATCGAGGCACTCGACGAGGCGCTGGCGGGCTACGCCGTCTCCGACGGCTACCGCGCCCTCGTCGCGCAGCTCGCCGCCGACTGGGAGGCGACCGTCGACGCCGTCTACTCCCCCGGCGTGCACGGCACGAACGTCGCGACGGGTGCCGAAGCCCTCACCCAGAACGAGGTCATCGGGCTCGTCAACGCCATCTCGGAACCGCGGGACGTCGTGGTGTGCGCCGCCGGGTCGATGCCCGGCGACCTGCACAAGCTGTGGCGCACCCGGGATCCCAAGGGCTACCACGTGGAATACGGCTACTCGTGCATGGGATACGAGGTCGCCGGCGGGCTCGGCGTGGCGATGGCATGCCCCGACCGGGACGTCTTCGTGATGGTCGGGGACGGCTCCTACCTGATGATGGCCACCGAACTCGTCACCGCCGTGCAGGAGGGCGTGAAGGTGATCGTGGTGCTGGTGCAGAACCACGGATTCGCCTCCATCGGCTCGCTGTCGGAATCGCTCGGCTCGCAGCGCTTCGGCACCTCGTACCGCTATCGCAGCGACCGGGGCCGGCTGGACGGCGGCGTGCTGCCGGTGGATCTGGCGGCCAACGCCGCCAGCCTCGGCGTGGACGTCCTGCGGGCGACGACCGCCGCGGAGTTCGCCGACGCCCTCGAGGCCGCGAAGGCGTCCGACCGCGCCACCGTCGTCCACGTGGAGACGGACCCGCTCATCGGCGCACCCGACAGCGAATCCTGGTGGGACGTACCCGTATCGGAGACCTCGACGCTCGAGTCCACACAGCAGGCCCGCGAGGTGTACGAGGCGTGGAAGAGGGTCCAGCGTCCCTACCTGCGCCCGTCCGAACCCGCGCCCGAATCGTCCTCCACCGACAACTGACCCCCACCAAGAGAAGGACACCCACCACATGAGCACCATCCGCGTCGGCTCCGCTCCCGACTCCTGGGGCGTCTGGTTCCCGGACGACCCGCAGCAGACGCCCTACACCCGTTTCCTCGACGAGGTGGCGGCGGCCGGCTACCGGTGGATCGAACTCGGCCCCTACGGCTACCTGCCCACCGAGCCGCAGCAGCTCACCGACGAGCTCGCGGCCCGCGACCTGAAGCTCTCTGCCGGCACGGTGTTCGAGCACCTCCACCAGGACGACTCCTGGGACGCGGTGTGGTCCCAGATCGAGGACGTCGCCCAGCTCACCGCCGCGGTGGGCGGCACCCACGTCGTGGTGATCCCGGAGATGTGGCGGCATCCCGCGACCGGCGAGGTGCTCGAGGACCGCAACCTGACGCCGGAGCAGTGGCGCAAGAAGACCGGCGGCATGAACGAGCTCGGCAAGGCCATGTTCGAGAAGTACGGCGTGCGTGCCCAGTACCATCCGCACGCCGACAGCCACGTCGACACGGAAGAGAACGTCTACCGGTTCCTCGACGGCACCGATCCCGAGTTCGTCAACCTGTGCCTCGACACCGGTCACATCAGCTACTGCGGCGGCGACAACCTGGCGATCATCGCCAAGCACCCCGACCGGATCGGCTACCTGCACCTCAAGCAGGTCGATCCCGAGGTCCGCGCCAAGGTCGAGGCCGAGGACCTGCCGTTCGGCGAAGCCGTGCGCCTCGGCGCGATGACCGAACCGCCACGCGGCATCCCGGACATGCCGCCCCTGCTCGAGGCGGTCGAGCAGCTCGGGATCGACGTGTTCGCCATCGTCGAGCAGGACATGTACCCCTGCCCGGTCGACGCCCCGCTGCCGATCGCACAGCGTACCCGAAAGTACCTGGGGTCCTGCGGGATTCCAGCCGTCCGCTTCGTCTGAGTACGTCAGGAGCCACCGAGAATGTCCGACAACACCGATCTCCGCATCGCCGTGCTCGGCGTCGGCATGATGGGCGCCGACCACGTCGCCCGCATCACCGACCGCATCAGCGGCGCGCGCGTCACCGTGATCAACGATTACCTCACCGAGAAGGCCGAGCAGGTCGCCGCCACCGTGCCCGGCGCCCGCGTCGTCGCCGATCCGCTCGACGCGATCGCCGCCGACGACGTGGATGCCGTCGTGCTCGCCACCCCGGGACCCACGCACGAGAAGCAGCTGCTCGCCTGCCTCGACGCCGGCAAGCCCGTCATGTGCGAGAAGCCCCTGACCACCGACGCCGCGACGTCCCTCGAGATCGTCAAGCGCGAGGCCCAGCTCGGCAGGACGCTGATCCAGGTCGGGTTCATGCGCCGGTTCGACGCGGAGTACGAACAGCTCAAGGCCGCCCTCGTCGCGGGCGAGCTGGGGCAGCCGCTCGTGATGCACTGCGCGCACCGCAACCCTGCGGTCCCGCCGTACTTCGACAGCGCGATGATCGTCAAGGATTCGATCGTGCACGAGGTCGACGTCACCCGGTTCCTGTTCGCCGAGGAGATCACCTCCGTGCAGATCATCAGGCCGACGGCCAACACGCTCTCCGGCTCCGATCTGCAGGATCCGCAGATCGCCATCTTCACCACCGAGACCGGCCGCCACGTCGACGTCGAGGCGTTCGTCACCACCGGCCTGGCGTACGAGGTGCGCACCGAGGTCGTCGGCGAGCTCGGCTCCGCGATGATCGGCCTGGACGTGGGACTGGTCCGCAAGACCCGCCCCGGCGTCTGGGGCGGCACCATCACGCCGGACTTCCGGGTGCGTTTCGGTGCCGCCTACGACGCCGAGATCCAGCGCTGGGTGCACGCGGTACGGTCGGGCGCCGAGACCGGCAGCTACGTCGACGGTCCCGGCGCCTGGGACGGCTACGCCGCCGCGGCGGTGTGCGAGGCCGGCGTCCGTTCGCTCGAGACCGGTGAGCGGGTCGCCGTGGACATGGTGGACCGCGCGTCCGTCCCGGGAGCGTGACCGCCGTGAAGATCGCACTGGATCCCACCCCGTTCCACCACTCCCACTCGCTGCTCGAGCTGCCCGGGGTCGTCGCCGAACTCGGCTACGAATACCTGCAACTGACCCCGCACGTGGACATGATCCCGTTCTTCAACCATCCGAAGGCGGACGACGCGCTGGTGGCCAAGTTCCGCAAGGCGTGCGCCGACGCGGGCGTCGGCATCGCCTCCGTGCTCCCCGTGCTGCGCTGGTCCGGTCCGGACGAGGATGCGCGTGAAGCCGCGGTGCGGTACTGGAAGCGCGCCATCCAGATCACGGTCGACCTGGGTGTGAACGTGATGAACACCGAATTCTCGGGCCGGCCGGAGAAGGCCGAGGAGTCCGAGCGGGCGTTCTACCGGTCGATGGAGGAACTCGTCCCGATCATCGAACGCGAGGGCATCGACGTCCGGATCGACCCGCACCCGGACGACTTCGTGGAGGACGGACTGGCCGCCATCCGGATGATCCGCGGTATCAATTCGAAGAACTTCGGACTGGTGTACGTCGCCTGCCACACCTATCACATGGGCGGCAACATGCTGGAGATCATGCGGACCGCCGGCGACATGCTCCGCCTGGTGCACGTCGCGGACACGATGGACCATCACGCCTCGCACGGCCTTCGCTACATCACCAATCCCCCCGGCAACGCGGTCCGTGTCCACCAGCACCTGAAGATCGGCGACGGCGACGTCGACTGGGACGAGTTCTTCGGGGGCCTCGCCGAGATCGGTTTCTACGACCGTGACGACACCGTGATGGAGGGAAGAGTCTGCAGATGTAATCCGAGCGGTTTAGCACGTGCTAATCCGTAGTGACGACCCTCACACATAGCCCCGGTATATGTCAAGACATATGCCCATATTCATCACCCGCGCGCACAGGACAGGCCGCCGGCGCGCCCCTCGTCGCGGGGATGCGTCGGCGGCCTGTCGAAGCGCGGGGACCACTCCACCGCCCGAACGGGCGCGGAGAAGCGCCACGACGGCCGGACCGGCGGCACCGGAGGGAAACCGGCTACGAAACGAGGTTGGCTGCAGCCCATTTCATATGGGAACGCACGGCGGCGGCCGCTTCGTCGGAGTCGCCGGTTTCGATGGCGTCGACGATGGCGCTGTGCCGTCCGACGTCCATGTTGCCGACAGCCTTTTCCAGGCCGGCGAACATGATGGACATGCGGATCGACCCTTCGAGGGACTGCCACGAGTGCATCAGTGTCTCGTTGCCGGTCAGACGGCAGAGGATGCGGTGGAAGTTCAGATCCGCCTCGATGCGCGCATCGAGATCGTGCTCGGCACGCGCCATGATGTCGAGCGCCGCGCGCAGGGCCGGGACCACGGTGGAGCGGTCGGGAAGCTCGGCGAGCTCCCGGACCGCGAGGGCTTCGAGGGCCGCGCGGACGGCGAAGATGTCGCGGATCTCCTTGGCGTCGAGGTGGCGCACGTAGAGCCGGCCCCGGGCGCCGGCGGAGATCAGGCCTTCCTGCTGGAGCTGGCGCATGGCCTCGCGCAAGGTGCCGCGGCTGATCTGGAGCATCTCGGACAGCTCGGTTTCGACGAGCGGGCTGCTGGGGGCGAGGGCGCCGCTGGTGATCGCGCTGCGCAGAGCCGCGACGGCCTGCTGGCGCAAACTGGTCTTCTCCAGTCCGAGCAGCGCGGCAGGTTGTGCGGCCATTGATGCCTCCAGGCGGTGTCAGCGGGCGACTGTCGACAGCAGTCTGTCGACAATGATACGGGCCCGCGCCGGCGGCGGCGCGGGCCCGTCCACACTGCGTCAGCTCAGCTCAGCTCGTCCAGGACGCGGGCGACGATGCGGTCGGTGCTCAGGCCGTAACGATCGTGCAGCGTCGGCAGGGCACCGGCGTCGAGGAAGCGGTCGGGCAGCGCGATCGGGGTGATCTTCCGGCCCAGGCCCGCCTCGGCGGCGGCAGCGGCCACCGTTTCGAACAGCCCTCCGACGACCGTGTGATTCTCGAGGGTGACCACGAGGCGGTCCGTGTCGATCTCGGCGAGCACGGTGGCGGCGTCGAACGGTTTGATCGTCGGGGTGTGGACCACGGCGACATCGACGTTGTGCCGGGACAGCTCCTGCGCCGCCTGCAGTGCCCGCATGGTCATCAGGCCGCTGGCGACGAAGACCACGTCGTTGCCGTCGCGCAGCACCTTGGCCTTGCCGAGCTCGAAGGTGTAGTCGTACTCGTCGAGGACGGTGGCGACCTTGCCGCGCAGCAATCGCAGATAGGTCGGCCCCTCGCAGGCGGCCAGTTGTGGTACCGCCTGCTCGATGTCGACCGAGTCGCACGGGTCGACGATCGTCAGGTTGGGCATGCCCCGGAAGATGGCGATGTCCTCGGTGGCCTGGTGGCTCGGGCCGTAGCCGGTGGTCAGGCCGGGCAGGCCGCCGACGATGTTGACGTTGAGGTTCGGTTCGGCGATGTCCAGGCACAGGAAGTCGTAGGCGCGACGGGCGGCGAACACCGAGTAGGTCGAGGCGAACGGCACCAGTCCGGTTTCGGCCATGCCGGCGGCGGCGCCGAGCAGCAGCTGCTCGGCCATGCCCATCTGGAAGAAGCGGTCCGGGAACGCCTCGGCGAAGATGTGCATGTCGGTGTACTTGGCCAGATCCGCGGACAGTCCGACGATCTTGTCGTTCTCCCGTGCCGCCGCGACCAGTGCGTGGCCGAACGGCGCGGCGGTCGTCTTCTGGCCGGGGTCGACGAAGGAGGCGATCATCGCCGACGTCTTGAGCTTGGGGGCGGTGGTGGTCATCGAGCATCCTCGAGGTCGTATCCGGCGGTCAACTGGTCGCGGCAGATCTGCCATTCGTGCTCGTCGATGCGCATGAAGTGGGCCTTCTCCCTGGTCTCCAGCAACGGCACGCCCTTGCCGACTCGCGTGTCGCACAGGACGACCGCCGGCGCGCCGCGCACGGCGGCACCGGCCGCGGCCTCGTCGAAGGCGCCGAGCAGGGCGCCGGTGTCGTTGCCGTCGACGCGGTAGGTGCGCCAGCCGCAGGCGGTCCACTTGTCGTGCACGGGTTCGGTGCTCAGTACCCCGGCGGTCGGGCCGTCGGCCTGCAGGGCGTTGATGTCGACCATCGCGATCAGGTTGCCGAGCTGGTGGTGGTGCGCGCTCATCGCCGCTTCCCAGGTCGAACCTTCGTCGAGCTCACCGTCGGACAGGAAGTTGAACACCCGTGCCTGCGAGTCCTGGTGGCGCAGACCCAGGGCCATTCCCACGGCGATGGGGAGACCGTGCCCGAGCGAGCCTCCGGAGATCTCCATGCCGGGGGTGTAGGTCGACATACCCGACATCGGGAGGCGGGAATCGTCCGAGCCGTACGTCAGCAGTTCGTCGCGGGGAACGATCCCGGCCTCGGCGAGCGCTGCGTACAGGCCGATGGCGTAGTGGCCGGTCGAGAGCAGGAACCGGTCGCGGCCGGCCCAGTCCGGGTCGTCGGCACGGAACCGGAGGTGCTCCGCGTAGACGGTGGCCAGGATGTCGGCCGCGCCGAGGGCCTGTCCGACGTAGCCCTGGCCCTGTTCCTGGCCCATGTCGAGCACATTGTGCCTGAGACGGTAGGCGAACTCGTCGACGGCGGCGAGGCGGCGGTCGCGATGGACGGCGCCGGCGTGCGCAGTGGTGGTCACAGCAGTTCCTTTTCCTTGGTGCTCGATGCCGTCCCGGACCGGTGGCGCAGCGTTGCGCCGCCGGGGCCGGAGGCGTGTTCTTCTGAGCGGGTGGCCTCGTCGGCGAGGCGACGTTCGGCCGCACCCCAGGTCTCCCGGGTGAGCAGGGCGGTGATCAAGCCGATCAGCCCGAAGGCACTGAACAGCAGGGCCGGGCCGACCCAGCCGAGAGAGACGTAGAGCAGGGTGGTGACGAACGGGGTGAAGCCGGAGACCATGGCCGAGATCTGGTAGGCCAGGGAGGCGCCCGACGCGCGCCGCGCCGCCTGGAACAATTCGGGGAACCAGGCACCCTGGGCGCCGGCGAGGGCGTTCTGGCACACCGCGTAGGCGATGACGATCGTGGCGACGATCAGGACGAACAGGCCGGTGTTGACCAGCAGGAACATCGGCACGCCGAACAGGGCGGCGAAGGCGCACACGCCCAGGTACACCGGGCGCCGCCCGATGCGGTCCGTCAGGGCGGCCCAGGCGAAGGTGGCGACGATGCCGATCGCGGAGGCGACGCACAGCGCCAGGAGCGTTTCGGATTTTCCGGCCAGGTCGTTGGTGTGCAGGTAGGAGATCATGTAGGTGATCGAGACGGCGTATCCGGCGGTTTCGGCGACCCGCAGCCCGATGCCGCGCAGGATGTCGCCCCAGTCCTTCCTGATCGACTCGAGCACCGGGGACGCGGCGATCTCGCCGCTGTCCTTGACGTCTTCGAAGACCGGCGACTCGGGCACCTTGGACCGGATGATCAGGCCCACGGCAACCAGGACGATGCTGGCGAGGAACGGTACGCGCCACGCCCAGTCACCGTCGAGGTGCACGCTGAAAAGAAAGACGAGATTCGCCAGCAGCAGTCCGACCGGGAAGCCGGCCTGGACGATGCCGGTGTAGCGGCCCTTGGCCTTCCAGGGGGCGTGTTCGTAGCTCATCAGGATCGCCCCGCCCCACTCGGCGCCGAAGGCCAGACCCTGGACGATCCGCACCGTCACCAGCAGGGCCGGGGCGACGAGTCCGACCTGGGTGTAGGTCGGTAGCAGGCCGATCGCGAACGTGGCCAGGCCCATGACGATGAGGGAGGCGACCAGGACGGGCTTGCGCCCGATCCTGTCCCCGAGGTGTCCGCCGAGGATGCCGCCGAGGGGCCTGGCCGCGAATCCGACACCGAGGGTGGCGAAGGCGGCGAGGGTACCGATGACCGGATCGCCGCTGGGAAAGAAGGCGGTACCGAAGTACAGGGCAGCGGCGGTGCCGAAGCCGATGAAGTCGTAGGTCTCGATGACCGCCCCTACCGAGGAGCCGATCGCGACGCGTTTCGCGTCTTTCGTGCCGTGGACGGGACCACGCATCCGGAGAGCATCGGTGCTCATGAACATCTCCTCTTCGAACCGGGAGGACCGGTGGGGATCGGGCAGTGGATGTCGACTGTCAACAGTGTGCACCGAGTGTGACCGCCGCCACCAGCCCCTGTCAACCGTCAATCTTCGACCGTTGACTGTTGACAGTGAATCGTTCTACCGTGGTCCCCATCACCCCGCTTCCTCGAAGGAGTTCTCGTGGTCCACGACCGGCTCGGCTGCTCGTCGATCAGCTTCCGTCACCTCGGGCTGAGCGACGCGCTCTCCACCATCGCCGAACTCGGGTTCGCCGAAATCGATCTCGGAGCCCTGCCGGGAGTGTGCGACCACGTCCCCTTCGGGCTCGACACCGCCGGCGTCGAACAGGTGACCAAGGAGGTGGCCGCGTCGGGCCTGCGCGTGCGCAGCGTCAACGGCGACATCGGCGACCTCAACCTGCCCCTGACCCCGGCACAGCGCGACGAGCGGAGACGTCACCTCGATCGGCTGCTCACCCTCACCGCCGGTGTCGGGGCCCGGGCGCTGGTCCTGCCGTGCGGAGCCCTCGACCACACCCCGGTCCGGTCATTGGACGAGGACCTCGATGCCGTTGCCGCCCAATTGGAGTGGGCAGCCGACACGGCCCACACGTTCGGCGTGGCCCTGTGGACCGAGTCGTTGCACGTGTACCGGTTGTGCTGCGACACCGCACGTGCCACGCAACTGACCGCCCGACTCTCCCCCGAGATCGGGATCGTGATGGACTTCAGCCACATCGTCGCTTCCGGCGGCGACCCGGTCGGCTTCGTCGACCTGTTCGGCCATCGCATCACCCATGTGCACCTGCGCGACGCCGTCCCGGGGAACATCAATCTCGGCATCGGCAACGGCGCCGCCGATTTCGCCGCCGGCATCGACGCCCTCACCGCCTTCGGATACGCGGGCCACTTCAGCCTCGAACTCGAAACCCGCGACATCACCGACGCGCAGCGCCCCGCCGGCACCGCGGAGGCGGCCCGCCTCATCTCCCCCCTCATTCCCTGACCCAGCCATCAACAGCCATCGAGGAGAAACCCATGTCTTCCACCCAGCGCACCGCCGTCGTCACCGGCGCCACCTCCGAGCGCGGCATCGGCATCGCCACCGCCCGCCGCTACGCCGAAGACGGCTGGGCCGTCGTCGTCCTCGACCTGGACGGTGAAAAGTCCGCCAAGGTCGCCGCGGAGATCGGCAGCGACTACTCCGTCCCGGCGTTCGGCCACGACATCGACGTCGCCGACGAGGCCTCCGTCCAGCGCGCGCACGACGCCGTCGCCGCCGAAGTCGCCGCAGGAACCCTCCCGCCCGTCGGGGCCCTCGCCAACATCGCGGGCATCACGTCACCGGTGCCGTTCCTCGACACCACCCTCGAACTGTGGAACAAGGTCATGGCCGTCAACGCCACCGGCACCTACCTGGTGACCCGCGCCTTCCTGCCGGCGATGATCGACAACGGCTGGGGCCGGATCGTCAACATGTCGTCCGTCTCCGCCCAGCGCGGCGGCGGCGTCTTCGGCAAGGTCCCCTACTCCTCCGCCAAGGCCGCCGTCCTCGGCTTCACCAAGTCCCTCGCCCGCGAACTCGGAGACACCGGAGTGACCGTCAACGCCGTCACCCCCGGAGCGGTCGACACCGGCATCCGGGTGGGCAGCACCCCCGAGCAGGAAGCCGCCATCTGCCGCGACATCCCGCTCGGCCGCACCGCCGGCACCCGCGAAGTGGCCTCGGTCATCACGTTCCTCTCCTCCGAGGACGCCGCATACCTCACCGGCACCACCGTCGACATCAACGGCGGCAGCCACATGCACTGACCGCCGGGATCCGTGCCCGGACAGGTTCACAACTACCGACAGACACGGCCCCGCACCTCCTCACCGCGCACGCGGCAGGGAGACCGTGCACTCACACGACAGTGCGGTGTCGACTCGCACCCACCGACGACCATGAGCACACCGCCCGCCCGCGCCTCCGCGGAACTCGCCGTGCCGTCCCGCGACGAGCGGGAGGACTGGACCGCCCGCGCCGACTGCCGGTTCGTCGAGCCGTCCGTGTTCTTCGGCCCGGACGACGAGCCACGCGGTGCCCGCCTACGACGGGAACGCACCGCGAAACAGATCTGCCACACCTGCCCGGTCCGAATCCCGTGCCGTGCTTATGCACTCGACAGCCGGCAGAGGTACGGCGTCTGGGGCGGCACCACCGAAGCGGAACGCCGAGCCCGGCACCCCGCCCTCCCGGCAGCCGTCCCGCCGGAACCGAGGTGACACGATCACCTCTTTCACCCGTGAACCGGTGACACCGAACCCGTGTCACCGGTTCACGAGTCCGCCACCGCCCACGAAGGATCTCGGTCACGCGGCGGAATGCCGTGGCGGCGAGTGAAACCCGGCACGCCACGGGCCGCGATCCCGGCCACGGCGAGGTTCAGCTCGCCAGGAACTCCAGCAGCACCTTGTTCACGGCCTCCGGCTGCTCGAGGTAGCCGTAGTGCCCGGCGTCCGGGATCTCCTGGTAGCTCGCGCCGGGGATCGCGTCGGCGACCTCCCGCGACAGGTACGCCGGGATCATCCGGTCGTCGGCGAAACCGACGGCCAGGCACGGCACCCGCACCGCCCGGTAGGCCGCGCGACGGTCGAACTCGCGGTCCATTCCCAGCTGCGCCCGCACGCCCGGCGACGTCTTGCCGCCGGTGAACTCGAACACGTCGAGCCAGTCCCGCGCGGTGTGCGGGTCGGCCAGCGACGCCGGCGACAGGTTCATCACGGCCGTGACCGCCGCTCGGTACTTCGGGGGCAGCTCGACACGGCTGTCGTACAGCTGCCGCTCGCCCTCGGTCAGGGTGAGCTGGAACTGGTCCATGCGCGCGTGCCCGGCCAGGAACACCGCCTTGCGCACCAGGTCCGGGCGCGCCAGCGTCAGCTCCTGTGCGACACGCGCGCCCATCGAGGTGCCCACCACGTACGCGGGACCGCCGAGCAGCTCGATCAGTCCGGCGGTGTCGGCCACCAGGTCGTCGATGGTCATGCCGCCGAGGCTCTCCCCCGACGGCGCGATGCCGCGGTTGTCGAAGGTGGCGACGCGGTAGCCGGCCTGGACCAGCGCGGGGACCTGGTGCAGGTCCCAGACCCGGCCGGGGCTGCCCGTCCCCATGATCAGCACGACGAGGTCGCCGGTCCCCTTGACCTGGTAGTTCAGCGGGATGCCGTTGATTGTCGCGATGGGCATGAAAACCTTCCTGAGGTGGGTGGCACGGGTGCGGCCGTACGGCCGCACGGGCACAACGGACCGATCCACACTACCCTGCACCGCAGGTCGCGGCCCTGGCAGCACATCTCAGCCGCCGGCCTGCCAGGCCCGCCACAGCCGCGCATAGCGGCCCCCGGCGGCGACGAGCGCCGCGTGCGGTCCCTCCTCGACGACCCGGCCCGCCTCGAGCACGACGACCCGGTCCGCCGCCGCGGCCTGCGTCAGCCGATGCGCCACGACCAGGGCGGTGCGTCCCCGCGTCACGACGGCCGCGGCCGCTTCGAGGGCCCGTGCGCCCGCGCTGCCGGCCTCCGCGGTCGCCTCGTCGAGCACCACCACCGGTGGATCGGCGATCAGCACCCGCGCCAGCGCGAGCTGCTGGGCCTGGGCCGCGGTCAGGGGATGTCCGCCCTCGCCGACGACCGTGTGCAGGCCGTCGCCGAGCGCGCGGACCCACTCGCCGGCCCCGACCGCGTCGAGTGCCGCTTCCACCTCGTCCGCGGTGGCGCCGGGCCTGGCCAGCCGCACGTCGTCGAGCAATGGCCCGGCGAACACGTGCACCTCCTGGCTGACGATCACGACGCTGCGACGCAGCCGCGGTCCGAGTTCGCCGAGCGACCGGCCGTCGATACGGACCTCCCCCGAGGCGGGCGTGACGACGCCGGCCGCGGCCGCGGCGACCGTCGACTTCCCGGCGCCGGTCGACCCGACCAGGGCCACCGTCTCCCCCGGCCCGACCTTCAGGTCCACGCCGTGCAGGACCTCCGGCCCGTGCAGGTACCGGTGCCGCACCCCGGCCAGTTCCAGCGCCGGCGGACCGTCGCGTCGGACGTCGCGCGGAGCGTCGCGCTCCGGCGGCTGCGCCGGGAGCTCGGCGACGCCCACGAGGCGGGCCAGGCTGGCGCCCGCGGACTGGACGTCGTCGAAGGTGAAGAGCAGGAGCCCGAGCGGCGAGAACAGGCGGTGGAACAGCAGTGCCGCCGCGGTGGCCTCGCCGACGGTCACCGCATCCGCCCGCACCAGCACGAACCCGGCGACGAGAAGCGCCGAGAGACCGACGAATTCGGCCCGGTTGGCGCGGCCCGCGAACCGGGTGAACAGGCCGAACACGCCGACGGTGAGGTCGCGGGCGCGGCCCGACGCGGCGTCGATGCCGGACAGGTGGGCCGGGTCGAGCCCGTAGGCGCGGACGGTGCGCACACCGTGCATGCTGCTGACGAGTGCCTGCGACCGTTCTCCCATCGCCACCCGCTCCGCGGCGTACAGCGGCGCCGACCGGGGCAGGTACCAGCGCAGGGCGAGCGCATACAGCGGCAGCGCGACGAGCCCGGCGAGCCCGAGCCGCCAGTCGATCCCGACCATGGCCGCGACGCTGACCACCACCAGCATCAGCGCCGCCACCAGCTGCGGCACCACCGAGACCAGCGCCTTTGCCAGCACCGCGACGTCGTCGCCGACACGGGAGAGGACGTCGCCGTGCCCGGCACGTTCGACGGTCTCGGTGGGCAGGCGCAGCACCCGCGCCAGGACCGTCTCGCGCAGCCGGGCCAGCACCGTCTCGCCCAGTCGCGCAACGAGGTGCAGGCCGGCGCCGTCGAGCACCCCGCCGACGACCGCCGCGGCTGCGATCAGCGCGACGACCCACCCGAGCGTGGCCATCGGCGCCTGTTCGCGCACCCGGTCGACGAGGATGCCGAGGACGCGCACCGGCACCACGGAGGCCACCGCGGCCCCGACGGACACCGCCACGGTGAGCGCGACCCGGCCCGGCGCGGCGCGCAGCTGCGCCCCCAGCCAGCGCCACGACCGTCCGGCGGAGGCGATCGGCAACAGCTCGGACTCGTGCGTCGTCATCGCAGCACCGCCGCCCGGTAGGTGGGGTGTGTGGCGGCCAGTTCGGCGTGGGTGCCGGCGGCGACAATCCTGCCGTCGTCGACCACGACCACGCGGTCGGCGACGGCGAGCAGCGCCGGGCTCGAGGTGATGACGACGGTCGTGTGCTCGCCCCCGTCGTGCCGGACGCGCGCGATCCCCTCCGCGACGGCCTGCTCGGTGACGGCGTCGACGGCGGTGGTCGGCTCGTGCAGCACCAGTACCGGGGCGCGCCGCGCCAGCGCCCGCGCCAGCGCCACCCGCTGTCGCTGCCCGCCGGACAGGCTGCTGCCGCGGTCGACGATCCGCTGGTCGAGACCGTCGGGGTGGGTGTCGGCGACCTGCCCGGCGGCGGAGGCGCGGAGCACCTCCGGGGGTATGCCCCCGGACGGGTCGCACATGCCCGCGGTGATGTTGCCGGCGAGCGTGCCGGCGAACAGGTCGCTGTGGTGCGGTTCGGCGAGGACGGTCCGGCGTGCGGCGACGGGGTCGAGCGCGCCGAGCGGGACTCCCCCGACGGTCAGCTCGCCGCGGACGTCCTCCGGCGGCACCTGCCCGGACAGCACGTCGGCGAGGGCCTCCGCGTCCTGCGGCCGGTGGGCGAGGACACCGAGCAGTTCCCCCGGCGCGACGGTCAGGTCCATCCCGCGCAGCGACCGGTAGCCGAGTCCGCGCAACACGAGGCGGCCGTCCGACGGTGTCCCGGTTCCGGCCGGCAGCAGCGGCGGCGCGTGCAGCACCAGCGACAGCCGGTCGGCGGAGGCGCGGGACGCGGCCCACGACGACGGCAGGGCGGCGAGCGTCCCGAGGGGTTCGACGACGAACTGGGCCAGGCCCACGACGGTGATGAGCTCGCCGACCGAGATCCGGCCGGCGAGCGCGGCCCAGCCCGCGACGCCCGCGACCGCGACGGACAGCAGCGCGCTCACCGCCGCCGAGGTGCCGGTGTAGACGCCGGCGGCGCGGGTCGCGCGGAGCGTCGCGGCGAGCGCGTCCGCGCTGGCCTCCCGGTAGCGGCGGGCGGCGGCCGGCTCGGCACCGAGGCCCCGCAGCGGTCGGAGCCCCGTGACGAGATCGGTCGCCAGGCCCGACGCCCGCGCCACCGCCTCCTGCTGTGCGGTCATCCGCCGGGTCAGCAGCGGGGTGGCGCGGTCGAGCGCGACGAGGATCGCAGGCGTGCCCAGCAGCACCAGCAGACCGAGGGGGACGTCGACGAGCAGCAGCGCCACCGCGGCCCCGGCCACCGCGGTGATCGCCGCGGCGGTGGCGGGCACCACGTGCAGGATCTGCGCGGCCCGCCCGGCGTCGGTGGTCGCCACCGCCAGGAGTTCCCCGATGCGCAGGGAGGTGCGCACCCCGCGCGGATCGAGGATCCGGCGCGCCACCGTGACCCGCAGCCGGTGCGACTCGGCCTCGATCGCCGCGACGAGCCGGCGCGCGCCGAAACGCCACGAGTAGGTGAGCACGACGAACAACGCGGCCAGGCCCGCGAGGGCGACGACCAGCGTCGGGACGTCGCCGCTGGTGACCGGTCCGTCGATGATCGCCCCGATCGCGACGGGGACGAGGGTCTCCATGACTTGGTGCAGCGAGACCAGCGCGGTGCCGATCGCCAGCGCGACCCGCTGGTTCGCAATCGTGTGCCGCAGCAGCCGCAGACCCGGCTCCTTCCCCTGATCGATCCGGCGAGCACCGTCGCTGCTCATGCCTCCCACCACACGAAACTCTCCGTTCCCCGTCCCCGCTCCCAGAAGTGAGCCAACCCTAACTCGTGGAGCGGCTGGCGTCGGAGTCGCCGGTTCTCATAGAGTCGCACTACGAATGACCTGCTCGAACGGAGCAGCCAGCCCGGGAGGAACCACCATGGCCGCGGACGCCACCACCGAGAACGACATCCCCGACGAGGAACTCGAACCCGTCGCGGACGAGACGGCCCGTCAGGCACAGCGTGTCGTCGCTGCCTACGCGGAGGATGCGGACGAATGCCGCATGCTGCTGTCCATGCTCGGCATCGGGCCGAACCCGAAGACGGACTGAGCGGATACCGGCGAACAAGGACAGAGGAGCACCACGTGGCTGCAGGTGAGGAGTCGATGCACGTGGGTGGTTCGGACTTCGTGGTCGTCGCGAACCGCCTGCCCGTCGACCTCGAGCGTCTTCCGGACGGCTCGACCCGATGGAAGCGCAGCCCGGGTGGCCTCGTCACCGCGCTCGAGCCGATCCTGCGCAACAACCGCGGAGCGTGGGTCGGCTGGGCCGGTGTCGCCGACGCCGAGCTCGACCCGATCGTCGAGGACGGCCTCGAGCTGCATCCGGTGCCGCTGAGCGGGCAGGAGATCGCCGACTACTACGAGGGCTTCTCCAATGCGACGCTGTGGCCGCTGTACCACGACGTCATCGTCCGGCCGGAGTACCGGCGGGAGTGGTGGAACACCTACGTCGAGGTCAACCGCCGGTTCGCGGAGGCGACCGCGAAGGCGGCGGCACAGGGCGCGACGGTGTGGGTGCAGGACTACCAGCTGCAACTGGTGCCGAAGATGCTGCGGATGCTGCGGCCGGATCTGACCATCGGCTTCTTCCTGCACATTCCGTTCCCTCCGGTGGAGCTGTTCATGCAGATGCCGTGGCGGACCGAGATCGTCGAGGGCCTGCTCGGCGCCGATCTGATCGGCTTCCATCTGCCCGGCGGTGCCCAGAACTTCCTGTACCTCGCGCGCCGGCTGGCCGGTCATCAGACCTCCCGCGGCACCGTGGGTGTGCGCTCGAAGCTCGGGGTGGTGCAGGTCGGGTTCCGGGCGGTGCGCGTCGGTGCGTTCCCCATCTCCATCGACTCCGGGCAGCTCGACGAGCGGGCCCGCCGCAAGTCGATCCGCGACCGCGCCAAGCAGATCCGCAAGGAGCTCGGCAACCCGAAGCACATCATGCTCGGCGTCGACCGGCTCGACTACACCAAGGGCATCGACGTCCGGCTCGACGCGCTGCTCGAGCTGATCGCCGAGGGCCGGGTGGATCCGGCCGAGACGGTGATGGTGCAGCTGGCCACCCCCAGCCGCGAGCGCGTCGAGTCGTACGTGCAGATGCGCGGCGCCATCGAACAGACGGTCAGCCGGATCAACGGCGAGTACGCCGAGGTGGGCCGGCCCGTGGTGCACTACATCCACCGGCCCATTCCGCGCGACGAGCTGATCGCGTTCTTCGTCGCGGCCGACGTCATGCTGGTGACGCCGCTGCGCGACGGCATGAACCTCGTCGCCAAGGAGTACGTGGCCTGCCGCAGCGACCTCGGCGGCGCCCTCGTCCTGAGCGAATTCACCGGGGCGGCAGCGGAACTGCGCCAGGCATTCCTGTGCAATCCGCACGACCTCGAGGACGTCAAGGACAAGATGGAGGCCGCGCTGAACCAGTCCCGCGAGGACGGTCGGCGGCACATGCGGGCACTGCGCCGGCAGGTCCTCGCCCACGACGTGGACCGGTGGGCGCGCTCCTTCCTCGACGCACTCGCGCATCAGGGCGCGGCCGGTCCGGCGCTGATCGCGCCGGCGGAGGTCGGCGAGCCCGAGTGACAAGCACACCGGACCGCGAAGCCTACGGTGTCCGGTCGTCGTCCGAGCGCAACGTCGAGGAGGCGACGACCGGGACGCCGGCACCACGCATGCCCACGCCCGCCGATTCCCTCGACGTGCTGCTCGTCGAGGACGACGCCGGGGACGAGCTGATCATCCGGGAGTCGTTCGAGGCCAACGAGATCGGCAGCACGCTGCACGTGGTGCGGGACGGCGCGGAGGCTCTCGACTTCCTGTACCGGCGCGGGGCCCACGCCGGCGCCGTGCGGCCGGCGCTGGTGCTGCTCGATCTGAACCTGCCGAAGTACGACGGGTGGCAGGTGCTCGAGGCGGTCAAGGCCGATCCCGACCTGGCGTCCATCCCCGTCGTCGTGCTGACGACGTCCACCGCCGAGGAGGACGTGGTGCGCAGCTACCGGTTGCGGGCCAACGCCTACGTCTCCAAGTCGGTGGACTTCGACCGGTTCGTCGCCACCGTGCGGCACATCGACCGGTTCTTCGTGCACATGGTGCGCCTGCCCGGCCGCTGACCGTCCGCCCGGCTCAGATCGGGGTCAGGCGGCTCACCAGCCAACGGCCGTCGTGCTTCTCGAGTTCGACGCGGACGCGGCTGCCGCTGCTGACCGCCTCGGGATTGACGGAACTGGTGGTGATCTGGTTGAGGAACAACAGGGTCACCGCCCGATCGGCCTCGGCCGACACGACCGACGACGCCTGCACACTCACCTGCACGGTGATCGCCTTCTCCTTGGCGCCGGGCGCGATGACGTTCTTCATCAGGTTCGTGTACTCGTCCCGGAAGTCGCCGGTGAGCCCGTCGGAGGCGGCGGCGACCTGCTCGTCGACCGTGGCGTGGTCGTACGCGAGCATCGCGACGGCCTGCTCCTCGGCGGCCTGCAGGGCCTCGGTCCGGGCGGCCTCGGCGCCGTCGCGCTCGACCTTGTCGTACACGCCCACGCCGACGAGGCCGGCGAGCACGATCGCCGCGGCGGTGAGGGCCGCGAGCAGCATCCGGCGCGCACCTCCCCCGGAGCCGGGCTGCGCCGTAGCGCTTTCCGCGCCCTCCACGCCCGCGGCGTCGTCGGTCTTCTCGAGGGTCACGGCCTCGTCCTTCGAATGCTCGGTCATGGTACGAAATCCACCTTCGAGGCCAGCAGCCGACCGTTCTCGTCGCAGATCGTCACCCGCAGCCGGAAGTCGCGGGGCTCGGGTTCGGGCTGTTCCGCGTTGCTGACCATCGACCGCGCGGCCACGAGCGAGGACATGCAGGCGCCGTCCTCGGCCTGGATTCCGGCCTCGATCACCTCACCGGTGGTGTCCACGTTCGCCTTGGTCACCACATCGACGAAAGGCCCTTCGCGTCCTTCGAATTCGGCCTTGAAGTCACCGGTCGCCCCGTCGAGCAGACGCTGTACGTCCTCGGCCGCGCTCTGCGGGTGGATGGTGGTCAGATTCAGCACGGTCTGCCGCGCGGCCTGCAGGTACGCCGCCCGCCGGGCGTCGTGGTCGCGGTCGGCCGTCGCGCCGAGCCACAGCCACACTCCGGCGCCCACCAGGGCGAGGACGATCAGGGCTGCGACCGCGGGGAGCACCCGGCTCTGCCGGGCGGGTCCGGTCTCCGGCGTCGATGTCGTGGGGGTCTCTTCGTCCGCCATCAGCCTTGCTGCGCCTTCATGTACGTCTCCAAACTGGTCTCGGGGCCGGTGTCGACGTTGCGGTACACCGTACCTTCGGGACCGATGTACGTTCCCGTCGCCGGGTCGATGCCGCGCGCCGTCACCCCGGCGGGCGCGGCCGCACCCGTCCCGGTCGCGTGCGAGGCGGGCACCGGCATGTCGCCTTCCGACTGCACGGGCGTCGGGGCGCCCCGCCACGGGTTGTCGAGGTATTCGGGCTGGTACCCGTTGCGGCACGCCTCCGGCGTGGGGGCGCGCCGGCCCGGGAACTCCATGCACGGCAGGTTCCGCGCGCCTCGCACGGCGTTCGGATCCGACTGCGGGAGCTTGCAGTACACCTCGCCGGGGGTGTCCACCATCGTGGTGTCCGCAGGGCTGCGCCACTGTTCGGGCGGCAGGAAGCCGGACAGGCACGGCGGCGGATCGTGCAGCTGCAGGTGGAAGTCGACGACCGCGCCGTCCTCGGCCGGTCCGCTGCCGGCCGCGGTGATCAGCGCCGTGGTCATCGGCGGGTACAGCACCAGGATCTGTTCGATGCCGGCGTTGTAGAGCACGCCCACCTCCCCGACGCCGACCATGTTGGCCAGCAGCAGCGGCAGCGTCGGCCGCAGGTCCTGCAGCAGCTGTTCGGCCTCGGCCGCGGCGCCCGGCCCCTTCGCGAGCACCGCCCGCAGGTCGGTGTCGGCGGCCCGCAGCCCGTCGGTGAACGTCAGCATGTCCCGCGTCCAGGAGCGGATCGCGTCGCTGGTGACGACCTGGGTGTCGAGCAGCGGACCGAGCTGATCGAGCAATGCCTTCGTCTGCTCGCTGCCGGCGCTCGCCTCCTGCACGAACAGGCGGGTCGAGTCGATCAGCCGCTGCAGGTCGGGCCCCGACCCGTTGAACGCGTCGAACGACTCGTCGACGACGGTGCGCAGCCGTGTGTCGCTGATGCTGGCGAGCAGGACGTCGGCCTGGTCGAGCAGCTCGCCCACCTCCTGCGGCACCGACGTCCGGTCGGCCGGGATCACGTCGCCGTCCGACAGATACTCCCCGTTCGAACCATCTTGCGGGGGAACGAAGTCCACGTACTGCTCGCCGACGGCGGACACGCTGCGGACCGCTGCGTCGACGTCGGCGGGGATCGAGCGGTCGCTGTCGATCGACAGGATGGCCTCCACCCCGGCCGGCGACAGCTGCACCTTGTCGACCACCCCGACGGTGTTGCCGCGGTAGGTGACGTTGGCGTGCGGGTAGAGCCCGCCGGTGGAGGGCAGTTCCACGATCACCGTGTACCGGCCGACGCCGAGCAGCTGCGGGAGCCGCACGTACTGCAGCGACATCACCAGCAACCCGACCACCGTGAGCACCGAGAAGATGGCGAGCTGGATCCGGACGAACTTCGACAGCATCATGGCGCGGGCACCCCCAGCGGGGGCAGCCCCGGAACGGTGATCTCCCCCAGACCGGGGACCGACAGCGTTGCGGCCGGGCCGGGCGCGGGTTGCGCGGCCGGCTGCTGGAGCGGGGCCTGGAAGGGGTCCGCGGACTGGGCCGCCAGCCCGGCGTCCCGGCCGAGGATGCCTTCCGGGCCGGCGAGGCGCCCGGCGAGCGGGGTGCCGGTGAGGAAGTTCAGGTCCAGCCGTTCGAGGGTGAGGTCGATGGTCATGGCGAGGTTCGCGTAGTCGCCCCGGATCACCTGGTCGATGCCGGCCTGCGGGAACGGATAGGTCAGCAGCACGCCGAGCACCTCGGTCAGCGCGTTGCCCGAGTCGGCGAGCGCACGCAGTGTCGGAGCCAGCGCCTGCAGGTTGGTCTGCAGGTCGTCGCCGCTGTTCTCGACGAGCCGGCTGGCGACGGTGCTCATCTCGCCGAGCGAGGTGAGCGCGGTGGTCAGGTCCTGCCGCTGTTCCACCAGCACGTTCAGCGCGGCCGGCATCTCGTCGAGCGCACGGACGAGGGTGGCGTTCTGCGCGTCGACCGTCCACGCGAGCCGATCGATGCCCTCCATCGCGGCGATGATGTCGCCACGCTGCCGGTCGAGGGTGCCGACGAGTTCGTCGAGCCGCGGCAGCAGGTTCCGGATCGAGTCCTCCCGCCCGTTCAGCGCCGCGTTCAGCTCGGTGGTGATGTCGTTGATCTGCGCGAGTCCACCGCCGTTGAGGACCACCGACAGCGACGACAGCGTCTGCTCGGTGGTCGGGTACACCCCGGCCCGCTCGAGCGGGATCAGGTCGCCGTCCTCGAGCCGGCCCTGCGGCGGCTCGTCCGACGGCGACGCCAGTTCGAGGTGCTGCGAGCCGAGCAGGCTGGTCTGCCCGATCTTGGCGGTGGCGTTCGCCGGGAGTTCGACGTCGCCGTCGAGGGCCACCGTCACGAGCGCGTGCCAGTCCTCGACCTCGATCTTCGTGACGCTGCCGACCTGGACGTCGTCGACCCGCACCGGCGAGTTCTGCGTCAGGGTGGTCACATTCGGCATCTGGATCCGTACCTGGTAGGCGTCCTCGCCGTGCCCGGCGGTGCCGGGCAGGGGGAGGGAGTTGAGCCCCTCCCATTCGCATCCGGTCAACGTCAGGGACGCCGCGACCGCCATCGCGGCGGCGGCGTACCGCCGTGCCGGGCGGGTGTGCCGGGTTCGGGTGCTCATCGTCCTCCTCCCGGCTGCAACAGCGCACCGAGGTCGGGGGGAACCGTCACGGTGGGCAGATCCGAGAGCGGCCCGGCCGGCGGCGGAGTGGCGTCCGCGGGAGCGATGCCCCGGCCCGCCGCCTCGGCTTCCGCCTCGAGACCCGGTTCGGTGTACACGATCTGGTCGGGGAACGCCTCCACCGCGGCGATGGGGTTGGTCATGATCGGCAGGTAGTTCATCGCCAGCGACTGGAGGACCGGCCCGAGCTGCTGGCGGCACAGCTCCGCGCTGCGGTCGGAGGTGGCGTTCGCCGCGGCGGCCACGGACCCGCACATGAACTCGACGGGGTTGGCGAGGTTGCTGATCGCCAGCGCACCGGTGAGCGAGCCCTGGGCGGGCTTGTAGATGTCGTAGAAGTTCGCCAGCGCCGTCGGGCCGGAGTGCAGGACCCGCTCGATCTCGGGCCGCTTGCGTGCGAGCACCTCGGTGGCGTCGGCGAGGCGCTGCACCGACTCGGTCAGCGCTGCCCGGTTGTCCTGCACGAACCGCTGCACGTCGCCGACCGCGAGGTCGAGGTCCGCGAGCGAGGTGCCGAGCTGGCCCGAGCTCTGGGCGAGGACGTCCGAGACCGACGCCAGCCGGCCACCGAGCTGGACGATCTGCTCGTTGCTGGTCGAGAGCACCGACACGAACGCCTGCAGGTTCCGGACGGTGCCGAACAGGTCGGTGCGCCCCTCCGACAGGGTGTGCATGGTGTCGGACAGTTCGCGCAGCGTGGCACGGACGGTCAGGCCGTTGCCGTCGAGGTTCTCGGCGGCGGTATCGATGAAGCGGCCGAGCGAGCCCTGGGGGTCGAGGCCCTGGGGGCCCAGCGCCTCCGACAGGCGCATCAGTTCCGTCTTGATCTGGTCCCATTCGACCGGCGAGGCGGTGCGCTCGACCGGGATCGTCGCGTCGTCGGCGAACTGCGGGCCGCCCGAGTACGCCGGGGTCAGCTGGATGAAGCGCGCGGACACGAGGCTCTGCGCGATGATCACGGCCTTGGCGTCGGCCGGGATGTCGACGGAGTCGTCGACCTGCATCTGCACGCGCACCAGGTCGTCGCCCGGCTCGATGCGGGTGATCGTGCCGACGCTCACGCCCAGCACGCGCACGTCGTCGCCCTCGTACAGGCCGCTCGTGGAGACGAATTCGGCGTTGATCGTGCGCTTCCCCCAGCCGGGCAGCACCACGGCGAATGCGACGAGGGCCAGGGCCACCACCGCGACACCGGCGATCACCGGTATCAGCAGGCGGCGGCGCTTTCCGGGCCGCCCCCCGGGGGCCTCGAAGGTGTGGGTGCTCATTCGCCATCCTTCGTGATCGACGGCGGGTTCTTCGGAATGATGTCCTGCAGGTCCTGTTGCAGCAGCTCGGGGGCGACCGTGCTGTCGACCAAGGCCTTCCACCACGGCGCGGGCAGGACGTTCGACACGTACGCGTTGAAGAACGGACCGCTCGCCACGGACTCGCCGAGCGCGCTGATGTACGGGCCGAGACCGTCGAGGGCGCCGGCGATGTTCTCCTTGTTCGCCTGCAGGTTGGCGGTCACCGCGTTGAGCTTCTCCAGGGTGGGAGCCATCTGCGCCTGGTTCTCCTGCACCAGCGCCGACAGCTGCCGTGAGACCGCGGAGATGTTCGCGATCAGCTCGGTGATCGCGTCGCGGCGCACGCTCAGCTCCCCGAAGAGGGCGTTGGCGTCCACCACGAGGGCGTTGATCCGGTCGCTGCGCTCGGCGAGGATGCCGGTCACCGATTCGGCGCGGGCCAGCAGGTCCTCGAGCGACTCGTCGCGCGCGTTGATGGACCGGGACAGCCTGGTCATTCCCTCGAGCGCCCCGCGCAACTCGGGTGGGGTGTCCTGCAGCGAATCCGACAGCGCGTTGAGCGAGTCGTTGATCTGCTCCGTGTCGAGATCCGACACCGATGTCGTGAGGTCGCCGAGAGCGTCGGTGAGCGAGTACGGGGAGTCGGTGCGCGCCAGCGGGATCGGCTCGCGCGGGTCGAGCGTCCCCGAACCGTAGGGCTGCACCGCGAGGGACTTGCGGCCGAGCACCGTGTTCGTCTTGATGTCGGCCCCGGTGTCCTCGCCGAGCGCGATGCCGTCGCGGACGGTGAAGGCGACGAGAACCTGCTGGTCGTCGAGGCGGACGTCGGTGACCTCGCCGACGTCGACGCCGGCGAGGGTGACGGTGTCGCCGGGCACGAGACCGCCGGCGTCGGCGAAGTACGCCGAGTAGGTCAGGCCGCCGGAGAGGAACTGCAGCTGGTCGTACTGCAGGCCGGCGAGCACCGTCGCGGCCGCGACGGACAGGCCGACGATGCCGACCTGCACGGGATTGCGTTCACGGATCGGACTCATTCGATCTTCGCGCACCTTCCGGTCGTCTGCTCGGCCGACGTGAAACGGATGGTGGTCCCGTCCGGTCCCGAGAACTTGAACGTGTTGGCACACAGGAAGAATTGGAAGAAGTTGCCGTACACCCCCACCCGGATGAGCTTCTTGTAGTCGTTCGGCAGCCGCTCGAGCGTCCGGTTGATGTCGTCGCGCCCGAGGTCGAGCTGCGTCATGGTGCGGTTGGTCTCGGCGATCACCGACTGCAGGTCCGGCCGGTTGTTCTGCAGCAGCGAGGCGAGATCCCCGGTGCCGGCCGCGATCCGCGGGATGGCGGTGCCGATCGGGTCGCGGTCCTGCGCGAGCCCGCTCACCAGGGTCTGCAACCGGTCGACGGTCTCGGTGAACTGCTGGTCGTTCTCGTCGATGGTGGCGAGGACGGCGTTGAGGTTGTCGATGACGTCGCCGATCAGCCGGTCCCGGTCGGCGAGGGAGTTCGTGAACGAGTTGGTGTTGCCCAGCAGCGACACCAGGGTGCCGCCCTGCCCCTGGAAGACCTGGAGCAGCGCGCCGGACAGGTCGTTGACCTGCTGCGGGTCGAGGCCCTGCAACAGCGGCTTGAATCCGCCGAGCAGCAGGTCGAGGTCGAGCGCGGGTTCCGTCTGCGCCACCGGGATCGTGCCGCCGGCCGGCAGCGTCTCGCCGGTACCCGGTCCCTCGAGCAGCTCGAGGTAGCGGTCGCCCACCAGGTTCTCGTACCGCACCGTGGCCTTGGTGCTCGCCAGCAGCGTGTGCTCGGCGTCGACGTCGAAGGACACCTCGGCCTGGTTGCCGCGACCGATGTCGACGCTGTCGACCGACCCGACGGGCACCCCGGCGATGCGGACCTTGTCGCCGGCCTGCAGCCCGGACACGTCGGTGAACGTCGCGTGATAGGTCTGCGTGCCGGTGAACCGCACCTGGCTGAACACGATCGCGAGTGCCGCGAAGATCAGCACCATCACGACGGTGAACGCGAGGAACTTGACCGTGGTGGCCCTCACCGGATCACCCCGCTCCCCCGCGGCGCCCGGCCCACCGGGCGCGTCCACGTCCGCCTCTGCGACTCCGGCATCTCACTCGCCTCCCGGGAGCATGTCGCCGAACAGGAAACCGAAGATCGTCGGGTACCGCACCCACGTCTCGGTGTTCGGGTGGAACGGCACGGGATGGGTGTCGGCGACGACGAAGGGGGCGTGGCCGTCGCGCTTGGGATCGAAGGCCGGCAGCCCGTGGCAGTTCGGCCCACCCGTCGCGCCCACCACCGGCAGGTCCTTCTCGTGGTCGTACATGGTGGCGCCGCCCAGGAAGTTCGTGCTCAGCATCAGGGCCGGGTACTTGCCGGTTCCGGCCATGGGCTCGAAGGCGATTCGCGCGTCGTTGAGCCCGATGATGAAGCACGTCAGCTCCGGCGAGTACTCGCCGAGCAGCGTCGTGGTCTCCGTCAGCAGGTCCAGCGCCGAGGTCAGCTGCGCCTCGTTCTCGCCGAGGACGTCGCGACCGGTGTTCGCCAGGCCGGTGACGTTCATCAGCATCAGGTCCAGGTTGGCCTGCTCGTCGACGACGGTGTTGCCGATCGAGGTGGCGTTGTCGAGCAGGTTCATCACGTCGGGCGCGACGTCGGCGTACAGGTTGGTGACGTCGGCGGCCACGGCGAGGTCGTACTGCAGTTGCGGCAGCGAGGGATTCATCGTCGCGAGATAGTCGTCGGCCTCGACGAGGGTGGCGCCGAGGGTGTCGCCGCGACCGTTGAGGGCCTCGGAGATCGCCCCGAGGGTGGCGTTGAGCTTCTCCGGCTGGACCTGCGCGAGCACGTCGGACAGGTGCTGGAAGACCGTGTTGAACTCGACGGTGACGTTCTCGGCCGCGATGATCGCACCCTCCTGGAGCGGCACCGGCGACGGATCGTCCGGCATGAGCAGATTGACGAACTTCGCGCCGAACACGGTGGTGGACTCGATGGCCACGCGCACGTTGGACGGCACCAGGTGCAGCTGGCCGGGATCCATCGCGAGCTGCAGCAGCGCGCCGTCAGGGGTGTGCTCGACGGACCGGACCCGGCCCACCTCGACACCGCGGAGCTTGACCTTCGCGTCGGGCTCCAGCACCAGGCCGGACCGCGCCGAGGTGACCGTGACCGGGGTGGTGGCGGTGAAGGCACCGGCGAACATCAGCAGCGCCAGCGCGACGGCGACGGTGAGTCCCCCGACGAGACCGAGGGCCGCGAGTTTCTTCTTCCAGGAAGGTGTGTCCATGCGCCTATCCCGACAGGTTGAAGTTGCCGGTCGCCCCGTACACCGCGAGCGAGATGAGCAGGGTCACGGTCACCACGGCGATCAGGGATGCGCGCACGGCGTTGCCGACGGCGACGCCGACACCGACCGGGCCGCCACCGGCGTTGAAGCCGTAGTAGGTGTGGATCAGCATGACGGCGACCGCCATGACGATGGCCTGCACGAACGACCACAGGATGTCGGTGGGGATGAGGAACGTGTCGAAGTAGTGGTCGTACACGCCCGCGGACTGGCCGTAGAGCACGACGGTCGCGAAGCGGCTGGCGATGAACGAGGCGATCACCGCCAGCGAATACAGCGGGACGATCGCGATCATCCCCGCCATCACGCGGGTGCTCACGAGATACGGGATCGACGGGATCGCCATGACCTCGAGCGCGTCGATCTCCTCCGAGACCCGCATGGCGCCGAGCTGGGCGGTCGAACCGGCGCCGATGGTGGCGGCCAGGCCGATGCCCGCGATGGTGGGCGCCGCGATGCGGACGTTGATGAAGGCGGCGAAGAAGCCCGTGAGCGCCTCGACGCCGATGTTGCCGAGGGAACTGAAGCCCTGCACGGCGATGATCCCGCCGGTGAACAGGGTCAGGAAGCCGACGATGACGACCGTTCCGCCGATCACGGCGAGCGCACCGGTGCCCATGCTGATCTCGGCGATCAGCCGGACCGTCTCCTTCGGGTAGTGCGTGATCGCGCGCGGGGCGTATCCGAGCGCCTTGCCGAAGAAGAGCGCCTGCTCGCCGAGCCGGTCCACGGAGTCGGAGGCGCGGGCGACACGGCGCCGCACGCGGGGGAAGCGCCAGGAGATCACTGCCATCTACATCACCGCCGTGCCGGTCACCCGCCCGTCAGCTTGATGCCGACGGCGGTGACGAGAAGGTTGACCACGAACAATGCCATGAAGGCGAACACGACCGTCTGGTTGACGGCGTCGCCGACGCTCTTGGCGCCACCCTTGACGTTGAGGCCGAGGTAGGCGGCGACGAGGCCGGCGATCATGCCGAACAGGCCGGCCTTGACCTGGGAGATCACGAGTTCGCCGAAGCCGGTGAGCAGGGTGATGCCGTTGACGAAGGCGCCGGGGTTCACGTCCTGGAGGAAGACGGAGAACGCGAAGCCGCCCAGGATGCCGATGGTGCACACCAGCCCGTTGAGCAGCAGCGCCACGACGGTGGACGCGAGGACCCGGGGCACGACGAGGCGGTGGATCGGGTTGATGCCGAGCACGCGCATCGCGTCGATCTCCTCTCGGATGGTGCGGGCGGCGAGGTCCGCGCAAATGGCGGTGGCGCCGGCACCGGCGACGATGAGCACGGTGACCATCGGGCCGACCTGGGTGACCGCGCCCAGTGCGGCGCCGGCGCCGCTGAGGTCGGCGGCACCGATCTCGCGCAGCAGGATGTTGAGGGTGAAGCTGACCAGGACGGTGAACGGCACCGCGACGAGGACCGTCGGCACGAGGGAGACCCGCGCGACGAACCATGCCTGATCGACGAACTCGCGTCGCTGGAAGGGCCGGGAGAACACGGCCCGGGCGGTCTCGCCCGTCATCGCGAAGAATCCACCGACCGCGCGGAGCGGTACCTCGAGGAGGTCTACCACCGTCTCCTCCTCCGTTGGTTCGCTCGCCGGCCGAGGCCGGCGAGGGGTCAGCTTGTGACCCGCGTCATACTAACTAGAACGTGTTCACGTGTCAAAGACCACTGCGGCGCGGCGTGACACGGCTACCTCTGCGGGCGGGAGCCCCGCCGCACCGACCGAACCGGCGGCGCTCGCGTCGAGCGGAAAATCGGGGTTCGAACTGGGAATTCAGTGGACCGCGAGATCGGATCCGCCGCCCGCCCACGGGACCGAACTCGGTCGGGAACCGCGCCGGCCGCCCCTTCGCGAACCGCGTCGCGGGACGCAAAACTAGAACAGGTACTACACGATCTCCGAGCGGCCTCCGGCCGCGCGTTCACGCGCCCGGATCGCCGGACGACACGCGAGCCCGGGGTCGGGCCGACACTAGCCGGATCGGCCCCGGACGGCGCGATATTACCGAAGGACAACGTTGCATGTCACTTCGGGTACCGCCTAGTGGGACGTCAGAGGGCGAGTGCCTGCGCGGCCGAGAAGTTACGGGCGGGGTCCCGGTCGCCGAAGTAGCCGCCGACCCGTTCGGCGAGGCTCTCCGGGGTCCACCGGACGTCCGCGTCGAAGCGCTGCTCGACGACGGGCGCGGCCATGAGCGCGACCATCGGGCCGTAGACGACGAAGACCTGGCCGTTGATCCGGTCCGCCGCGGGCGACGCCAGGTAGGCGACCAGTGCCGAGACGTGCTCGGGCGACAGTGGATCCACCTCCCCCTGGGGCGCGGCACCGAAGACGCCCTCCGTCATCGCGGTGCGGGCCCGCGGGCAGATGGCGTTGGCGCGCACCCCGTACCGGGACAGGCCCCGCGCGGCGGAGAGGGTGAGTGCCGTGATTCCCGCCTTGGCGGCGCCGTAGTTGGCCTGCCCCTCGGGGCCGAGCAGGCCGGCCTCGGAGGACGTGTTGACGATCCGGCCGTAGACGGGACCGCCGGCCTTCTTGGACTCGCCACGCCAGTACGCCGCCGCGTTGCGGCACAGCAGGAAATGGCCGCGCAGGTGCACGGCGATCACCGCATCCCAGTCCTCGTCGGACATGTTGAACAGCATGCGGTCCCGCACGATTCCGGCGTTGTTGACGACGATGTCGAGGCCGCCGAAGCGTTCCTGTGCCGTCGCGAGCAGCGCGTCGGCCGTGGCACGTTCCGCGACGCTGCCGGCGACGAACGCCGCATCGGCGCCGAGGTCGCGGATCTCGGCGAGGGTTTCCTCGACAGCATCGGTCGCCGCGAGATCGTTGACGACCACCGCGGCGCCGGCCCGGGCCAGCGCGACGGCCTCCGCCCGGCCGAGCCCGGCACCGGCGCCGGTGACGACGGCGACCTTGCCGTCGAGACCCAGGCCCCCCTCGTCCGTCGCACCGTTTCCTGCGGGGCCGAGACCGTTGCCGGTTGCACTCATGGACGCGCTCTCCCTAGCGATGTCGGGCGGCCCACCCGGGGCCGCCGCGCTCCTGGTCGCCGCGGCTTCCGGCGACCACCGGAAATGTAGAACGTGTTCTCGTTTCTGACAAGGGGCGCCGTCAGGCCTCGCTCAGCGCCGCACGCGGGCACTGGGCGATTGCCGTGCGCACGTCCTCCTCCCGCTCCGGCGCGATGGGGTGCGTGACGATCAGCTCGTCGTCGTCGTTCAGATCGAACACCTCGGGCGCGATTCCCACGCACACGCCGTTCGCCTCGCAACGATCGAAGTCGACCTTGACCTCCATGAACAGACCTCGCTTCTTGCTTGCTCGACCGATCGGGCGCCGGACGCGCGGGCTGGCGCGACGGCTCGAAAACCAGGCTAGAACGCGTTTCAGTTCTGTGCAATGATTCGGGAACATCGCCGAGCCGGTCCCGGTCCTCGGCCGTCGACCAGCTGCCTACCCGACGAACGGAGCGGTTCGTGGACATCGCGTACACCCCGCAGCAAGAGGAACTCCGCACGCAGTTGCGCGCCTACTTCGCCGACCTGATGACCCCCGAACGACGGGAGGCGCTCGCCGCGACCACGGGCGAGTACGGCGCCGGCAACGTGTACCGGGAGGTCGTCCAGCAGATGGGCAAGGACGGCTGGCTCACGCTCGGCTGGCCCGAGGAGTACGGCGGGCAGAACCGTTCGGCCATGGACCAGCTCATCTTCACCGACGAGGCCGCGATCGCCGGCGCGCCGGTCCCGTTCCTCACCGTCAACTCGGTGGCGCCCACGATCATGCACTTCGGCACGCCCGAGCAGAAGGAGTCCTTCCTGCCGAGGATCTCCGCCGGCGAGCTGCACTTCTCCATCGGCTACTCCGAGCCCGAGGCGGGCACGGATCTCGCGTCGCTGCGCACCACCGCCGTGCGCGACGGTGACGAGTGGGTGATCAACGGCCAGAAGATGTGGACGAGCCTGATCGCCTACGCCGACTACGTGTGGCTCGCGTGCCGCACCGATCCGAATGCCCGGAAGCACAAGGGCATCAGCGTCCTCATCGTGCCCACCACCGCCGAGGGGTTCTCCTACACGCCCGTGCACACCATGGCCGGCCCCGACACCAGCGCCACCTATTACCAGGACGTGCGCGTCCCGGCGTCCGCGCTCGTCGGCGCGGAGAACGGCGGCTGGGCGCTGATCACCAACCAGCTCAACCACGAACGCGTCGCGCTCACCTCCGCGGGCCCGATCCTCACCGCGCTGCAGGAAGTGCGCGCGTGGGCGCAGCACACCCGCCTGCCCGACGGCCGCCGCGTCCTCGATCAGGAATGGGTGCAGATCAACCTGGCCCGGGTCCACGCCAAGGCCGAGTACCTGAAGCTGATGAACTGGGAGATCGCTTCCAGCACTGCGCCGCTCGGACCCGCACCGGCGTCGGCGAACAAGGTGTTCGGCACCGAGTTCGCCACCGAGGCCTACCGCCTGCTGATGGAGATCCTCGGCCCGTCGGCCACGCTGCGGCAGAACTCCCCGGGCGTGCTGCTGCGGGGCCGGCTCGAACGGATGCATCGCAGCTCCCTGATCCTCACCTTCGGCGGCGGCACCAACGAGGTCCAGCGCGACATCATCGCGATGACCGCCCTCGGACAGCCACCCGCCAAGCGCTGACACTCCACCGGAAGGGACAAACCGTGGACTTCACCCTCACCGAGGCGCAGCAGGACCTCGCCGGCCTCACCCGCCGCATCGTCACCGAGATCGTCACCAACGACCACCTGCGCCGGCTCGACGCCGCCGACGACCGCATCGACCACACCCTGTGGGACGCGCTCGCCTCCTCGGGCATCCTCGGCGCGGCACTGCCCGAGTCCGTCGGCGGCGACGGCTTCGGACCGCTCGAACAGACGAGCATCCTCACCGAACTCGGCCGCGGCGTCGCCGCCGTCCCCTACCTGTCCTCGATCGTCGTGTCCGCCGCCGCCGTCGCCGAGTTCGGCAGCGACGCGCAGCGTCGCGACTGGGGCGAACCCGCCGCCACCGGCGAGAAGATCCTCACCGCCGCCCTCGAGGAGGAACTGAACGACGACCCCACGTCGCCGACCACCACGGCACGTCGCGCCGACGGCGGATGGATCGTCGACGGCACCAAGACCCTCGTCGACGCCGCGCCTGCCGCGGACCTGTTCCTCGTGCCGGCCTCGACCCCCGACGGCGTCACCGTGCTCCTCGTCCGTCCCGGCGATCCCGGCGTGACCGTGACCCGCCAGTACGACACCGGCCTCGGCTGCCTCGGGACGCTCACCCTCGCCGCGGCCTCCGTGCCCGGGGACCGCGCGCTCGGCACCGACGGCCACGCGGTCACCGTGTGGCTGCGCGACCGCGGGCTGCTCGGCTCGGCCGCATACCAGTACGGGGTGCTCGACCGGGCGCTCGAACTCACCGCCGGGTACGCCCGCGAGCGGGTGCAGTTCGATCGGCCCATCGGCAGCTTCCAGGCGGTGGCCCAGCGGCTCGCCGACGCCTACATCGACGTCAAGGGCGCCCGGCTCACCCTGTGGCAGGCGGCCTTCCGCGCGGAGGCCGGGCTGCCCGACACCGGGGAGCTGCGCACGGCCGCGTTCTGGGCCGCCGACGCCGGGCACCGCGTCGCGCACACACTCGTACACGTCCACGGCGGAGTCGGCCTGGACGAGGACCACCCCGTGCACCGGTACTTCCTGGCCGCCAAACACCACGAGTTCCACCTCGGGTCGGCCACCGCGCAGCTGCGGCACCTCGGCGCGTCCCTCGCGGAGGCGCCGGCGTGAGCGTCCCGATCAGCGGAACCGGCACCCCACCCGCCGCGGCGATGCCCCAGGATGCCGGCATGACCGACGTCCCCACCGTGACCGCGCTCCTCGAACGGCTCGCCACCGTCGACGATCGTGGCCTGCAGTTCGAGAACATGTCGCTGTCGTGGCGCGAGCACGTGCAGGCCGGCCGGGACCGGGCCGCCCTGTTGCACGAACTGCTCGACCCACGCAGACCCCGGCACTTCGGGATCCTCATGGACAACGTGCCGGAGTTCTCGATGCTGCTCGGCGCCGCGGCGCTGTCCGGCTCGGTGGTGGTCGGGCTGAACACCACCCGTCGCGGGCAGGCCCTCGCCCGCGACATCGCGCTCGCGGACTGCCAGGTGGTGTTCACCGAGGCCGCGAACGCGCGGCTGCTGGACGGACTCGACCTCGGCGGCGTCCGGGTGATCGACGTCGACTCCGCCGAGTGGGCCGATCTGCTCGCTCCCCACACCGGTTCCACCGCCGCGCCGGCGCCCGTCGCCGCGACCGATCTGTTCATGCTGATCTTCACGTCCGGCACCAGCGGCGACCCGAAGGCCGTGTGCTGCACCCACGAGAAGATCACCGGCCCCGGAGTGATGCTCGCGGAACGGTTCGGTCTCGGCGCCGACGACGTCGTGTACGTGTCGATGCCGATGTTCCACTCCAACGCGATGATGGCCGGCTGGGCGGTGGCGCTGGCGGCCGGGGCCGGGATCGCCCTGCGGCGCAGGTTCTCCGCCTCCGGCTTCCTGCCGGACGTGCGCCGCTTCGGCGTCACCTACGCCAACTACGTGGGAAAGCCGTTGTCCTACATCGTCGCCACCCCGGAGGAGCCCGGCGAGGCGGACAATCCCCTGCGCATCATGTACGGCAACGAGGGCACGGCGCCCGCGATCGCCGAGTTCCGCCGGCGGTTCGGCGCGACGGTCGTCGACGGGTTCGGCTCCACCGAGGGCGGCATCTCGATCTCCGCGGCGCCCGATGCGCCGCCCGGGGCGCTGGGACGGCTGCCCGAGGGCGTGCGGATCCTCGACCCGGACACCGGATCGCCCTGTCCGGTCGCCGAGTTCGATGCCGACGGCCGCATCCTCAACGCCGACGTCGCGACCGGTGAGCTCGTCAACGTCGCCGGGGCCGGCCTGTTCGCCGGCTACTACAAGAACCCGGAGGCCGACGCCGAGCGGGTGCGCGACGGCCGGTACCACAGCGGCGATCTCGGCTACGCCGACGCCGACGGGTTCGTCTACTTCGCCGGCCGCAGTTCCGGCTGGATGCGCGTCGACGGCGAGAACATCGCGGCCGCTCCGATCGAGCGGGCCCTGCTCCGCTACCCGGGCTTCGCGCAGGTCTCGGTCTACGCGGTCCCGGATCCGCAGGTCGGCGACCGGGTGATGGCCGCGGTCATCCCGACCGCGGATTCCGCGTTCGACCCCGTCGCACTCGCCGGGTTCCTGGACGCGCAGGGCGATCTCGGCCCCAAGCAGCTGCCGACGCTGATCCGGGTGTGCCGGGACTTCCCGCGCACCGCCACGTTCAAGATCCTCACCCGCACACTCAGCGCCGAGCGGTGGCACTGCGCCGACCCGGTATGGGTCCGCCGCCGCGGCGAGCGCGAGTTCACGCCGCTGACCGACGACCTGGCGGCCGAGTTGCAGCCGCAGGTCACCGGATCGGGCCGATAGGCGATCCGGCACGAGGACATGAACCTGACGTTGCGTCAGGTCGTAGCGTCCGCCCCATGACGACGAACGAACCCCGATCCCTCACGGTGGACGACATCATCGACGTCGCGGCGGCCCTGCCCGGGGTGGTGGCGACGACGGCCGGGGAGGACAACGGCGCGCCCCGGCAGGCGTGGGGCGACACCTTCCTGTTCTTCGATCCGGACGGCACCACCCCCGCCGACCGCAGGTTCCCGTTCGCCACGGTCGTCGTCCACGACTACGACGGCTTCGACACCGCGTCCCACCTCTACCGGACGGGGGTGTTCCGGCTCAACGTCGCGGTCGGTCGCGACGAGTTCCGCGACCTGCTGGGTTACCCGCCGGCCGGGCACGCGCGGCACGGCGCCGCCGTGGACTACACCGCCCTCGATCTCCTGCTTCCCCATCCCGTGTACGCGCCGCAGGGGTGGGTGTCGATCCTGAACCCGGGCGTGCGCACCGCCGCACAGGTCCCCGGCCTGCTCGCCGTCGCCCACGCCCGGGCGGCGCGACGACACCGGCCGTGACGGCGCATCATCGACGTGTGGACGGCGAGTACACGGTCGGGGACGTCGCGCGGATGGCCGGCGTCTCGGTGCGCACGCTCCACCACTACGACCGGATCGGCCTGCTCGTGCCCCATGGACGCAGCGCCGGCAACCACCGCCTCTACTCGGCCGCCGACGTCGAGCGGCTGCGACGCATCCTGTTCTATCGCGCGCTCGACTTCGGCCTCGATGCCATTGCCGACATGCTCGCCGATCCGGGCGCGACCGTCGACGATCACCTCCGCCGCCAGCGGCGGCTTCTCGAACAGCGCCGGGACCACCTCATCGGTCTGCTCGCGGCGCTCGATCGCGAGCTCGAGGCGCGGCGCACGGGTGTATCGCTCACCCCTGAGGAGCAACTGGAGATCTTCGGAACCGACCGGTTCGCCGAACGATTCGTGGCCACCGAGCCGGACTGGCCGAATCACGACCAGTGGGAGCGGGCGGCGCACCGCGCCGCGGGGCACACCAGGGAGGACTGGGAGACGATCAAGGCCGAGGCCGCCGCCGACATCCGAGCGTTCGTCGAGGCGATCGCGGCGGGCGAGCCGGCGGACGGACCGGTAGCGATGGATGCCGCCGAGCAGCACCGCCGCCACCTCGAACGCTGGTTCGGCCCGTGCAGTCCGCAGCAGCACTGCGAGATCGCGGCCCTGGATATCTCCGGCGACGCCGCCACCGCCGAGTGGGAGGAGCTGGCGCCCGGGCTGCCGCGGTTCGTCCACAACGCGATCGTCGCGAACGCGCGGCGTGTCCGTGGGTCGTGACAGGGAGGTTCTCGTTCCGAGCGGGAGGATCCTGGTCGACGCACCCGCACGATGCCGCGACATACTCCCGCTCACCGCCACAACCTCCCGCTCGGCTGACGCAGGAGGGCGGGCAGGCTCACCCAGCCGCGGGTGAACGACGACTGCAGACGCACCCCCGATGCCGGATCGACCGACACGTGGGGATACCGGGCCAGCAACTCCTCGAGCGCAACCCGGGACTGCAGCTTCGCCAGGTGCGAGCCGATGCAGAAGTGGGGACCGCTGGAGAATCCGAGGTGCCGCGGAATCGGCCGGGTGACGTCGAACTTCTCTGCGGTGTCGCCGAATTCGCGTTCGTCGCGATTGGCGGCGCCGTAGAGCATCATCACCTTCTCCCCGGCCGGAATCGTCACCCCGTGCAACTCGACGTCACGGGTGGTGGTGCGCGCGAGTCCCTGCACCGATCCCTCCAGCCGCAGCGTCTCCGTCAACGCGCCCGGGATCCGGGAAGGCTCGTCGACGAGCAGGTCGCGCTGGCGGTGATCGGTGTCGAGCAGCATTACGGCGTGCGAGATCAGGTTTCCGGTGGTGTCGTTGCCGCCGGCCACCATGACGAAGCAGAACCCGAGGATCTCCCAGTCGGTGAGCAGTTCGCCGTCGGACTCGACGGTGGTCAGGGCGCTGATCAGGTCGTCGCCGGGTTCGCGGCGGCGCTCGCCGATCAGGCGCGAGAAGTACTCGAACATCTCGGCGACGGCGTCGGGTGCGCTCATGGCGGCCACGTCGAATCCGCTGTCCTGCAACGCCGTCAGCGCGGCGACCCACGGATCGAACCGGGCCCGGTCGGCCGCCGGCACGCCGAGCATCTCCGCCAGGACGAACGTCGGTACGGTCGAGGAGAATTCGCGGTGCAGATCGACCTCGCGCCGCCCGGCGAACGAATCGAGCCGGCCGCGGACGAACCCGCGCACGGCGTCCTCGAGCGCCGCGACGCGCCGGGGCGTGAACCCCTTCGCGATCAGGCTGCGCAGCTGCCCGTGCCGCGGGGGGTCGAGCATGACGATCGTCGGGGCGAGACCCAGTGTGCCGATCTCGTCGGGAACGAACGTCAATCCCCCAGCGGACGAGTAGGTCTCGGTGTCGCGCACCGCGTTCCACACGTCCTCGAAACGGGACAGCACCCGGAACGGCGGAATGCCGTTCCGGGTGCTGACGTGGCGGTGCACCGGGTCCTCGTCCCGCAGCATCCGGTAGGCCGGGTAGGGGTCGGCCAGGAACTGCGGATCGAAGGGATCGTAGACGGTCACCACCGGTCCGTCACCGTGCTGCGTTCAACCGGTCCACGGCCCGCTCGTACCCCTCGACGAGCTCGGCCATGATCTCCGCGACCGGCCGGATCTCGTTCATCCGGCCGACGATCTGCCCGACGGGCATCGCGACGACCTCGGGATCGTCCGCGGCGGCGATCCGCTGGTGGGCTTCGCTCACGAGCAGGTTCTGCAACGGCATCGGCAGCGGCGACGGGGCATCGGGCTTCGACCATGCCTCGGTCCACTTCGTCTTGAGCAGGCGGGCGGGCTTGCCGGAGTAGATCCGCGAGCGGACGGTGTCCGACGATGTCGCGCCCAGCAGGGCCCGCTGGACCGACGACGGGCCGTCGGCGGCAGCGCCGAGCTTGTATTCGGAGGTGGTGAGCCAGTAGGAACCCATCCACACCCCGGACGCGCCGAGCGCGAGCGCGGCCGCGACCTGCCGCCCGGAGCCGATACCGCCGGCGGCAAGCACCGCCGCCGAATCGCCGAGGGCGTCCACGATTTCGGGCCAGAGCACCATCGAGGCCACCTCGCCGGTGTGCCCGCCCGCCTCGTACCCCTGGGCGATGACGATGTCGACGCCGTTCTCGACGTGCCGCCGGGCATGCTCGACCGCCCCGGCGAGCGCCGCGACGGGCACCCCCTTCTCGTGGGCGAGGTCGATCACGTCCTTCGGCGGGGAGCCGAGCGCGTTGGCGATGAGCGCAGGCCGGTGCTCGAGGGCGACGTCCACATGTGCGCGGGCGACCGAGTGCAGCCAGCCGAGGACGCCGGCCGCGTGTTCGGCGGACTCGTCGAGCGGCGGCACGCCGAGCTCGGCGAGGGTGCGCTCGACGAAGGCACGGTGCTCGGCGGGGATGAGCTTGTCGAGGTCGACGGCGGTGCCCTCGGTGGGAACCTTTGCGGGCATCACGACGTCGACCCCGTAGGGCTTGCCGTCGGTGTTCTCGTCCATCCAGGTGAGCACGGCGTCGAGCTCGTCCGGGTCGTTGAACCGGACACAGCCGAGGACGCCGAGACCACCGGCCCGGCTGATCGCGGCGGCGACGTGCTCGGACGGGGTGAACCCGAAGATCGGGTACTGGATGCCGAATTTCCTGCTGAGATCGGTGTGCATCCCGGTCCCTTCTAGCTCGCCGCGGCGGAGCCGTTGGTGTGGTGGTCGTCCGCTGGGCGCTGCTCGGTCTGTTCCTTGGCCCAGCGGTAGTCGGGCTTGCCGGCCGGCGAACGCTTGATGGCGTCGACGTACCAGACACTGCGCGGAATCTTGTAGCTGGCGATCTGCGTGCGGGCCACCTCGACGAGGTCGGCCAGCGCCGGGCGGGTACCGGCGCGGGGCGCGATCACGGCGGACACCCGCTGCCCCCAGCGCTCGTCGGGCACGCCGACGACGAGGACGTCGAACACGTCCGGGTGGGCCTTGAGGGCGCCCTCGACCTCCTCGGGGAACACCTTCTCGCCACCGGTGTTGATGCAGACGGACCCGCGGCCGAGCATGGTGACGGTGCCGTCGGCCTCGACCCGCGCATGGTCGCCCGGGATCGAGTAGCGGACGCCGTGGTACTCGCGGAAGGTCGCCTTGGTCTTGACCTCGTCCTTGTAGTAGCCGATGGGGATGTGGCCCTTGCGGGCGAGCACGCCCACCTGCCCGGAGCCGGCCTCGACCGGATTTCCGTCGTCGTCGATCACGGCCGTGGAGGCGTCGATCTTGACGGTGGGGCCACCCGAGTGGGCCTGGCCCTTGGCGACGATGCCGAGTCCGCCGAAGCCGGTCTCGGACGAGCCGATCGAGTCGGTGATCACCGTGTTGGGCATCAGGTCCAGGAAGCGTTCCTTCAGCGCCGGGGAGAACAGCGCGGCGCTCGACGCCATCGCGAACAGGGACGAAAGATCGTACTTCTCACCGGTTCCCGGACGTCCGCTCTCGAGCGCGTCGAGCATCGGGCGGCCCATCGCGTCGCCGGTGATGAAGATGACGTTGACCTTGTGCTCCTCGATGACGCGCCACACCTCGTGGCCGTCGAACTCGGGATGCATGATCACCTTGCCGCCGCTGAACAGCGACTGCAGCACCGCCCACTGGGCACCGCCGTGGATGAGCGGGGGGATCGGGAAACGGACCAGCGGCGGGCTCGCGGCACCGGTCTTTGCGAGTTCCCATTCGTCAGCGACGTATTCGCCCGTCATGAAGTTGATGCCGCCGCCGAGTACGCGCCACACGTCCTCCTGCCGCCACATCACGCCCTTGGGGCTGCCGGTGGTGCCGCCGGTGTAGAGGATGTAGAGGTCGTCGGCGCTGCGTTCGCCGAAGTCGCGCTCGGGTGAGCCCTGAGCCAGCGCGGACTCGTAGTCGACGCCCCCGTAGCTCGCGTAGTCGAGATCGGTGCCGTCGTCGACCACGACGACGGTGCGGATCTGCGGGCAGTGCGGCAGCACGGCGGCGACCTTGTCGGAGTAACGGCGCTCGTGGACGAGCGCGACCATGTCCGAGTTGTCGAAGATGTACTGCAACTCGTTCTCGACGTACCGGTAGTTGACGTTCACCATCACGGCACGAATCTTGAACACCGCGACCATCGCCTCGATCGCTTCGATGGTGTTGCGGGAGTAGATACCCACCTTGTCACCGGGCTTCACGCCCCGTTCCTGCAGATAGTGGGCGAGCCGGTTGGCGCGCTCCTCCACCTGCGCGTAGGTGACCTCACGTCCGTCCGACGCGAGCGCGACGCGGTCGGGAACGAGGTCGATTGCGTGCTCTACGAGGTCTGCGATGTTAAGGGCCACGTCACAAAAGTAGAACGTGTTACCGTTTCTGACAAGACCCGGATGAGATCCAGTTCACAACCCCTCAGGAGTCCTCAGTGTCCACCACCGCATCGGAAGTTTCCGGCATTTCGGCAGACGCCCCGCACTGCCTCGTCGAACAGCGCGGCTCGGTCCTGATCGTGACCATGAACCGGCCCGAGGCCCGCAACGCCCTGTCCGGCGAGATGATGGCGATCATGGCCGAGGCCTGGGACCGCGTCGACAACGATCCGGAGATCCGGGTGGCCATCCTGACCGGCGCCGGCGGCGCGTTCTGCGCGGGCGCCGACCTCAAGGCGATGAATCGGTCGGCCCCGGGCGACAAGTTCGAGCAGGGCGAGCGAAGCGACGGGAAGGGCAAAGGCGGTGGCTGGGATCTGTCCAGGCTGCCCGCACTGCTGAAGGGCCGTCGCCTCACCAAGCCGCTGATCGCCGCGGTCGAGGGCCCGGCCATCGCCGGCGGCACCGAGATCCTCCAGGGCACCGACATCCGCGTCGCCGGGGAGAGCGCGAAGTTCGGTGTCTCCGAGGCCAAGTGGGGCCTGTTCCCCCTCGGTGGCTCGGCGGTGCGGCTCGTCCGCCAGATCCCCTACACGATCGCCGCCGACATCCTGCTCACCGGCCGCCACATCAAGGCCGCCGAGGCCAAGGAGATCGGCCTGATCGGCCACGTCGTCCCCGACGGCCAGGCTCTCGACAAGGCCCTCGAGATCGCCGGGACCATCGCCGCCAACGGCCCCCTCGCCGTCCAGGCCATCCTGAAGACCATCCGCGACACCGAGGGCATGCACGAGGAGGAAGCCTTCGAGATCGACGCGAAACTCGGCGCCGAGGTCTTCAAGAGCGCCGACGCCAAGGAAGGCCCCCGCGCGTTCACCGAGAAGCGCACCCCGAAGTTCACCGGCGCCTGACGGGCCGGAGGCCCGGGCCGAGCGAATGTATCGCTCACCTCCGTAGTCCGACGGTATGGTCCATTCGCTCAGCCCGGTGCCACCGTCCGTAGTCGCACGTCGGGCCGCGGCCGAGAGGCCGCGAGCTCGTAGTGCCGGCGCAGGTCGTCGACGACACGCCTCGGTGACCGCTCCACCGCACTCGGGATCGTCGGCAGCACGATGATGCCCGCGTTCTGCATGCGGGTCCGGCGCTCGATCGTGTCCTTGTACGCCTTGGGCGACAGGTGCCACGCGAGGGAGTCGATGTCCCAGGCCATCGCGACGTCGTCGATCCAGCCGTCAGGTCGTGCGATGAACCCGCCCCGGGAGTCGAGAACATCGCGGTTGAACACCATCTCGGGCAGACCGCTGCGTTCCCACAGCTCCCGGGCCTTCGCCTCCGCCACCGAGTGGACGTTGGCATCCACCTCCCGGAGCACCCGCCGCGGCAGAGCCGAACCCCGCCCGCTCCCCTCCGCCAGTTCCTCCTGCAGCGCTGCCACCGACACCGCTCCACGCTGGACGGCCGAGGCGATCAACGACCGCGTCGCATCGAGAGTGGTGCACCGGCGCGCGGCGTCGAGCAGGGCACGTTCGATGGGAGCACACCGGATGCCATTACGTATCAAAGGGTCCGGAATTCGGGTTGTCCGCTCGACGAGGACGAATCCGGCCGACTGCACGCGACGATTCGCCGGGAGCAGCACGTGGACGTCGTATTGTTCTCCCGCCAGTCCATGTTCTCCGAGCGCCGATCGTCCGGTGAGTACGGCGTCGTCGCCGACGTACTTCATGGCCGCGATCGTGCGTTGCCGAGCCGACGCCGGTCCGTTTCCGAGCATCACGATGCCCGGCAGCAGCCGTTGCCAGGGACCACCCGGACGGCACCGCTCGTGAATTGCCGACCCCGACACTCCGACACGACGAAGCACGGCGTCGCGAACCACACCGCTGTCGCCCAGCCGGCCCAGTGCCTCCGGATCCCCCGCCCACTCACCCCTTCTCATGGACCTACAGTGCGCCGCTCGATCGGATTCGTGTGGCCGCGGAGCGTGCATTCGTCGAATCTGTGGAGCAACTCGCCGACTGTGGACAACCTCCCCACCGAGCGAATGTGGCATCCCGTCGATCTGAGGAGGTGAACGATACATTCGCTCGGGGGAAGCGGGCGCCTACCGCAGCACGACGTCCGCCAGGGAGCGCACGTGCTCGGCGTCGCGGCAGCTGACGAGCAGCATCGTCACGCCGGCGTCGGACCAGCGCTTCACGCCGGCGCGCACCTCGTCGCGGTCGCCGATGATCATCGTCTCGGTGACCATCTCGTCGGGAATCGCGGCGGCGGCCTCGTCCTTGCGGCCCGCGCGGAACAGGGCGGTCACCTCGTCGACCACGTCACCGTAGCCCATGCGCCGGTACACCTGGGCATGGAAGTTGAGTTCGGGGGTGCCCATGCCTCCGACGTACAGGGCGGTGACGGGCTTGAGGCCGGCGATGGTCCCCGTCCGGTCGTCGGTGACGACGACCTGGCAGGTCGCGGCGATCTCGAAGTCGTCGCGGGTGCGCCGGGCGCCGGGCCGGCCAAAGCCCTCGTCGAGCCACTCGTCGTACATCGGGGCCAGGCGCGGGGAGTAGTAGATGGCGAGCCAGCCGTCGGCGATCTCGGCGGTCAGCGCGACGTTCTTGGGCCCCTCGGCGCCGATCCAGATGGGGATGTCGGCACGCAGCGGGTGCGTGATCGGCTTGAGCGGCTTGCCGAGCCCGGTGGCGCCGGGTCCGTCGTACGGCAGCGGGTAGTGCGGGCCCGGGTTGGTCACCGGCTCCCGGCGGGCCAGCACCTTGCGCACGATCGAGACGTACTCGCGGGTGCGGGCGAGCGGCTTGGCGAACGGTTCGCCGTACCACCCCTCGACGACCTGCGGCCCGGACACGCCGAGCCCCAGGATGTGCCGCCCGCCGCTGAGGTGGTCGAGGGTGATCGCGTGCATGGCACAACTGGTGGGGGTGCGGCCGGAGATCTGCACGACGGACGTGCCGAGCCGCACCCGCCGCGTGCCCGAGCCCCACCACGCGAGCGGCGTGAACGCGTCCGAGCCCCACGACTCCGCGGCGAAGACCGCATCGAAACCCTCCGCCTCGGCGGCGGCGACGAGCTCGCCGGCGTTCGCGGGCGGCTGCGCCCCCCAGTAGCCGAGTTGCAGACCCAGTTTCATTGCACACCATTCCTTTCGGGGCGGACCGGGGACACCGCTGCTCGGACGGTACCCTTGCCACCGTCTCTAGAACCTGTTCTACTCGAAGTTGTGAGCCTGGGAAAGAGCGCGATCGCGGAGAAGCCGCTGAGCGCACCACTGAACCTGAAGTTCGACTACACCCGATCCACGGGGCCGACCGTCGGCGCGTTCGTCACGGGCCTGCGCGACGGGCGCATCCTCGGCGCCCGCGGCTCGGACGGGCGCGTCCTCGTGCCGCCCCCGGAGTTCGACGCGGTCACCCACGAACCCCTCACCGACTTCGTCGAGGTGGGGCAGTCCGGCACGGTGCGCAGCTGGACGTGGAACCCCGAGCCGCTGCCGGGCCAGCCGTTCGACCGGCCGTTCGCGTGGGCGCTGATCCAGCTGGACGGGGCCGACACGACGCTGCTGCACGCGGTCGACGTCCCCGGTCCCGAGGACATGAGCACCGGGATGCGGGTACGCGTGCGGTGGGCCGACGACCGCGCCGGTCACATTCGTGACATCGCAGCCTTCGAACCGGGCGAGGCCGAGACCGTCACGGTCCGGACGGACGCCTCCGGCGAGCCGGTGACGATGATGATCACGCCGCTGGATCTGCACTACACGCACAGCGCGTCCTACGAGGAGTCCTACTACCTGCGCGCACTGGCCGAGGGCAAGCTGATCGGCGGCCGCACCGGACCGGGCGGCAAGGTCTACATCCCGCCGCGCGGCGCGAACCCCACCGACGGCATCCCCACCCGGGAGCAGGTCGAGGTGTCCGACAAGGGCATCGTCACCACGTTCTGCATCGTCAACGTGCCGTTCCTCGGCCAGCAGATCACGCCGCCGTACGTCGCGGCCTACGTGCTGCTCGACGGTGCGGACATCCCGTTCCTGCACCTGATCCTCGAGTGCGACGCCGCCGACGTCCGGATGGGCATGCGGGTGGAGGCGAAGTGGCGCCCGCGCGAGGAGTGGGACTACACGCTGCGCAACATCGAGTACTTCCGGCCGACCGGCGAACCGGACGCCGACTACGAGACCTTCAAACACCACCTGTAAGGGAGCCGCGCCCACCATGACAGACATCGCAGTCGTCGGCTTCGCGCAGGCACCCCACGTGCGCGAGACCACCGGCACCACCAACGGCGTCGAAATGCTCGTCCCCTGCTTCCGGGAGCTGTACTCGAAACTGGGAATCACCAAGTCGGACATCGGTTTCTGGTGCTCCGGTTCGTCCGATTACCTCGCGGGCCGGGCGTTCTCGTTCATCTCGGCCGTGGACGCGATCGGCGCGGTGCCGCCGATCAACGAATCCCACGTCGAGATGGACGCCGCCTGGGCGCTGTACGAGGCGTGGGTCAAGCTGATCACCGGGGAGGTCGACACCGCCCTGGTGTACGGCTTCGGCAAGTCGTCGGCCGGCACCCTGCGTCAGGTCCTCGGCCTGCAGCTCGACCCGTACCTCGTCGCCCCGCTCGGCCTCGATTCCGTGTCCCTCGCCGGGCTGCAGGCCCGGTTCGGGCTCGACGCCGGCAAGTGGACGGCGGAGGACATGGCACAGGTCGCGGTGCGCGCGCGGGCCGCCGCCAAGGACAACCCGAACGCCCAGATCAGCGGCGACTTCGACGTCGAGGAGCTGCTGGCCCGGCCCTACGTCGCCGATCCGCTGCGGGGGCACGACTGCGCGCCGGTCACCGACGGCGCCGCCGCGATCGTGCTCGCCGCCGGCGACCGGGCCCGTGAACTGTGCGAGAACCCCGCCTGGATCACGGGCATCGAGCATCGCATCGACTCGCCGAACCTCGGCGGCCGCGACCTGACGACCGCGCCGTCCGCGTCGGCCGCCGCGCGGGCCGTCACCGGCGGTGACACCGCGTTCGACGTCGCCGAACTGCACGCGCCGTTCACCCATCAGGAGCTGATCCTGCGCGAGGCCCTCGGCCTCTCCGACGCGACGGCGGTCAACCCGACCGGCGGCCCGCTCACGGGTAACCCCATGTTCTCCGGCGGCCTCGAGCGCATCGGCTGCGCCGCGCAGGCGATCATGGCCGGGCGGGCCGGGCGGGCCCTCGCACACGCGACGAGCGGTCCTGTGCTGCAACAGAATCTGGTAGCCGTTCTGGAGGGACGTAACTGACATGGCCAAGCAACTCGCGGCTGTCCTCGGCACGGGGCAGACCCACTACGTCGCCAAACGGCACGACGTGTCCATGTCCGGCCTCGTGCGCGAGGCGATCGACCGCGCCCTGGCCGACTCGGACGTCGGCTGGGACGACATCGACGCGGTCGTGATCGGCAAGGCCCCCGACCTGTTCGAGGGCGTGATGATGCCCGAACTGACCATGGTCGACGCGATCGGCGCCACCGGCAAGCCGATGCTGCGGGTCCACACCGCCGGTTCGGTCGGCGGGTCCACCGCCAATGTCGCCGCCAGCCTCGTGCAGGCCGGCGTGCACCGGCGGGTGCTGGCCGTGGCGTGGGAGAAGCAGTCCGAGTCGAACGCGATGTGGGCGCTGTCCACCCCGGTGCCGTTCACCATGCCGGTCGGCGCCGGCGCCGGCGGCTACTTCGCCCCGCACGTGCGCTCCTACATCCGCCGATCGGGCGCACCCGAGCACATCGGCGCGATGGTCGCCGTGAAGGACCGGCTCAACGGCGCGAAGAACCCGTACGCGCACCTCAAGCAGCCGAACATCACGCTCGAGTCGGTGCAGGCGTCGCAGATGCTGTGGGATCCGATCCGCTACGACGAGACGTGCCCGTCGTCGGACGGCGCGTGCGCCGTCGTGATCGGCGACGAGGACTCGGCCGCGGCGGTCGAGGCGCAGGGCCGGAGGGTCGCGTGGATCCACGCCACCGCGATGCGGACCGAGCCGACCACGTATGCGGGACGCGACCAGGTCAACCCCGAGGCAGGCCGGATGGCCGCGGCGGCGCTGTGGCAGGCCGCGGGTATCACCGACCCGCTCACCGAGATCGACTGCGCCGAGATCTACGTCCCGTTCTCGTGGTTCGAGCCGATGTGGCTCGAGAACCTCGGCTTCACCCCGGAGGGCTCCGGTTGGAAGCTCACCGAGGCCGGGGAGACGGCCATCGGCGGTCAGCTGCCGGTCAACATGTCCGGCGGTGTGCTGTCCTCCAACCCGATCGGCGCCTCCGGCATGATCCGGTTCGCCGAGGCCGCGATGCAGGTGATGCAGCGCGCCGGGGAGCATCAGGTCGACGGCGCACGCAAGGCACTCGGGCACGCGTACGGCGGCGGCTCGCAGTACTTCTCGATGTGGGTCGTCGGCTCGGACCGACCGGAACGATAGGCACGGACCGTGGTGGACTTCACCGTCGGCGTCGCGATGACGCCCCTCGACCAGCTCACCGGCCTCGCCCGCACCGCCGAGGAGTGCGGGTTCCGGTCGATCGCGCTGCCCGACTCCCTGTTCTACATGGAGAAGCAGACCGTCGACTACCCGTACACCCCCGACGGGTCGCGGATGTGGACCGAGGACACGCCCTGGGCGGACCCACTGATCGCCGCGGCCGCGATGGGGGCGGTCACGTCGACACTCCGGTTCTACACCCAGGTCCTCAAGCTCGGCTCGCGCAACCCGGTGCTGCTGGCGCGCCAGGTCGGCTCGGTGGCCAACCTCACCGGTAACCGCTTCGGCTTCGGAGTGGGAATCGGCTGGGCCCCGGAGGAGTTCGAGTGGTGCGGGGTGCCGTACGCGCGGCGCGGCAAGCGGGTGGACGAGATGATCGACGTCATCAAGCTCATCCTCGGCGGCGGCATGGTCGAGCACCACGGCGAATTCTTCGACTTCGACCGGCTGCAGATGAGCCCCGCCCCCACCGAACCCGTGCCGTTCTACATCGGCGGCCACACCGACGTGGCGCTGCGCCGGGCGGCGCGCGTGGGCGACGGCTGGACCTCGGCGATGATCCGGTTCGACGACCTCGTGCAGGTGATCGCCCGGCTGCGGGAGCTGCGCGCCGAACACGGCCGCGCCGACGATCCGTTCGAGATCCAGGCGGTGTGCGTGGACCGGTTCGGCCGTGCCGGGTACGCCGAGCTCGAGGATGCCGGCGTCACCGACATCATCGTGGTGCCGTGGATCTTCGACGGGCACGGCTTCGACAGTCCCCTCGAGGCGAAGCAGGAGTCCCTGCACCGTTTCGCCGACAGGTACATCCACGGAAAGGCATCGGCATGAGCGAGGAACACCCGGCCCGGGTCGCCGCGCGGGCGTCGCAGGCGGCGGCAAGCGGTAAACGCAAGGACGAGTGGCTCGCGTTGTTCGCCGAGAACGGTGTCGTCGAGGACCCGGTCGGTCCGTCCGGATTCGATCCGGAGGGCAAGGGCCATCACGGCCGCGAGGCGATCTCGCGGTTCTACGACATGACCATCGCGAACACCGACAAGCTCGAGTTCCTCGTCGACGACGTGCTGGTGTGCGGCGACGAGTGCGTCAACATCGGCACCATCCGCACGACCCTCGGCGGCAACGTGATCGACGCCGAGGGGGTGTTCGTCTACCGCGTGGACGACGACGGCCGGATCGCGTCGCTGCGCGCCTTCTGGGAGGTCGAACGGGCCATGAAGACGGTTCGCCCCGCAGCCGAGGCGGCGCGCGGCTAGTGTTCTGAGTCAGAAGTCTCATTCAGAAATGTCGAATCGGCGGATGGCCCGTACCGGGCGGCCGAAGGCCGCGCTGAGATTGTCCGACGACGAACGGGCTGCCCTCAAGGGATGGGTGCGGCGCCGATCGACCCCGCAGGCATGGGCGCTGCGGTGCCGGATCATCCTCGCCTGTGCGGAGGGCGCGTAGAACAAGGACGTAGCCGCCCGCCTGGGCGCGACGCCGCATGCGGTGGGGCGGTGGCGTCTCGTTTCATCGAGCGTCGGATCGCCGGGCTCGGGACATGTCCGGTCGGGTGGTCCGCGGTCGGTGACCGACGCGCAGGTCGCCGAGGTGGTCACACGCGCGCTTGAGACCACCTCGAAGGGCGCCACGCACTGGTCCACGCGGACGATGGCCAACGAGATGGGCCTGTCGCAGTCGACGGTCTCGCGGATCTGGCGGGCGTTCGGGCTGCAACCGCATCCCGCCGAGGGGTTCAAGTTGTCGACCGAGCCGTTCTTCGTCGACAAGGTCCACGACATCGTCGGCCTCTACCTGGATCCGCCGGAGCGAGCGTTGGTGTTCTGCGTGGGCGAAAAGTCGCAGATCCAGGCCCTGGAACGGTCACAGCCGGTATTGCCGATGATGCCCCGGGGTGCCGCAGAGGATGACCTACGACTACGTGCGGGCCGGTACCACCACGTTGTTCGCCGCCCTCGACGTGGCGTCGGGCAAGGTGATCGGCTCGCTGTGCCGCCGGCATCGCGCCGACGAGTTCAAGAAGTTCCTCATCACTCTGGACAGGCAGACGCCGGACGGTCTCGACCTTCACCTGGTATTGGACAACTACGCCACCCACAAGACTCCGGCGATCAAGACCTGGCTGCTGGCGCATCCACGGTTCCTCTCTGCACTTCACCCCGACCGGGTCGTCCTGGCTCAATCTCGTCGAGCGGTGGTTCGCCGAACTGACCACCAAGCAGATCCGCCGCGGCGTACACAAGTCGATTCTATACTTGGAGAAGGACATTCGAGCCTGGATCGCTCAGTGGAACACCGATCCCAAGCCCTACGTGTGGACCAAAACCGCCGACGATCCTCGAACGTCTCACCTCATATCTGAACAGGATTCCTGACTCAGGACACTAAAGAGGTGTTGTCCCGGCAGCCGCTACCTCCACCGACCCTGCCACACTCGGCATTTGGTCGGTAGCTCTCATTGGATGAGCGGAAAAACGTTACGACCGATTACATCCACCTCAGGAAACCGGTGGCGAGGAAAATCATCTCGGATTTCGCTCGAACCCTAGATATCCGGCGACTTTCATAAGAAGCTCGTCATTGATCGGCACCCTGTGGGCAAGATCGTTGCGAAGGTCGCGGAAGGTGCACAGTCGCTCGCGGTCGTCGCGACTGACCCTTACGCGACCCGAAGCCACGAGCCATGTCAGTGAGCCGATCTCGATGATGTTATCGTCACGCCGGTCGAGTTCGTCGAAGACCTGTTGTCGCGCTTCTCGACGGATAATCTCCTCGTAGTGCGCCCGCTCCTCGTCGACGTGCGAGATCAGGGCACGGTTGTGTGCCATCCAGATGCGTTGGTCGATCGACTTGTCGTCGAGCACGCGCGGGCTTCGCCGGAGTGAGTGCCCCCACCTATCCAAAAGGCCTTTCTGCCACGCTTCTTCTCGATCTGCTGGTGGGAGGGCGGACGGTCGGCGGTCCTGGTTCGAACGGCTATCGATGTCGACGCCGGGTGCGTGTGCTTGGTATTCACGAACTGCATGTGCAAGACCTGAAGTGGAACGGTCCCAGAACTCGATCAGGAAGTCGACACAGGCGAGATCCCACCCGGACACTTCGACGATGACAGCGGTGTCGACCGGATCGATGGTCCTACCTGCGAGAGCCACCAGTCGAGTCTCCGTATCCAATCGGTCGAGGACGCCCCACCACCAATGGACGGCGGTCAAGCTTGAGTCCAGACGTGTCAGTACATGCCTCGGAACCTCACTCAGCCGCCCTCCGACGAGTAACTTCGGCCGTTCGTTCTGGGAAAGCCCTGACGCGTGTACCTGCGCCGGCCAGCGCTCCAGGATCTCAGGAATGTCGGTATGGTCCCAGCTCGAAAGCACCACCCACGAGTCGTGCCAAGCCTCCCACTGGATGATCGATTCCCACTCGTCGAACGACGCGTATCGCACAGGGTCTGCGCCGAACGTATCGATCACCCGAGTGGGAAACGTATCGCAGGATTGCGTGCAGAATTCACTTCGCGCATTCTCCTTCGCGATCTCCTCCAACACATGATCAGCGAGACCTGTGTCGACGGCCGCGTCGGGGAACACCACGATCACCGACAGTCCCGCGCGAAGGTGCGAAGCCACGTCGGCAATGAACCGAAGCGGCCCTGGGAGCCGCAGGTACTCCTCTGAAGTGGGGCCGGAGGTCATTCCGCCTTCCTCAAGGCACGCATGACGACCGGATCGACCATGTAGTCGCCGTTTCGCTCGTTCACGGCACCGAGCGTGACGAGGACGGCCACGGTGTCACGAAGCGAATCGAGATTGCGGCCGAGAACGTCTGCGATGTCGATGACCGGTTCGAAATCGGTGGATTCGAACGACGCCCACTCCGCGAGCAGGCTACGCTGATCCTGGTTGATTCCGGTCTCGGCGAGGAATTGTTCAGCCTCGTCCCTGCTTCGAGGGAACGCTGCGAGTCTTGCCCACTCGTCGCTGTGACTACGTCCGCGATCCACCTCGTGGACCGCGCGCTCGACCAGGTCGGGCCATCCGCCGGAGTGCGCCAGGAGATTGCTCTGAAGTTCGGGTGATGTGAACGGATTGTCGCGCCAGGACCGAATTCCGTCCCCGGACCACTTTTTCAGCTCGATGACATCCGTGCGAACCACGGATTGTCCTCGTGTGAAGCTACGCGCGGCATCGATTCCTCCGGGGCCGAGCAGAAGGATGAGATGTCCGGATCCACGCTTCCGGAGGCTCCTCACCGCGAGTGCGATGTCCGCCGCTTCCGCTGGGGTGGCCTCACTCGCATCGAACACGAGGATGCGCGGGCGGCTCGTTCCAGGTCCCGAGAACTTGAACTCGCGTAGCATACTCAGCGATCCGGTTGATTCGGACTTCACGATCGAGATGTCAAGATTCCGATCGCTTTCAAGACTCTTGAGAACACCAGCAACTTTGCGGATCCCGAGCGCATCGCTCCCCAGGACGACATAGTTCCGGGCTTCATATTTCGTACTGACAGGCACCAACTCGCTGAGATCGTACTCCGACAGCGGACTGCGGAAGTCCTCGCCGTCGATCTGGACCTGCCGCCGTGTCCAGCGAGGATTGTAGGCATCTTCCAACTGGAAGGATTCCTCCTCAAGGATAGCCTCGAGTTCGCGTCGGGTTCCCAACATCATCACGGTGTTGGGGGAACGCATGGAGTACTTCGAGCTACGATCCTTGCTGAGAACACCAAGACCGGCGAGTTCGTCGAGATATACGGAGAACTCCGTGCTGTTCAGATCCTTGAATCCCTCATGCCAGTACAGCTCGCAGTGCTCTCGGATCTCACTGGGCGAGTACCGTGCCCGGAACTGGTCGTCCATGCACATGATCGCGACGGTGAGGGCGATGACGCGATACCGGTCTTCGAGTTCGATCGTGAGCCGCAGCTTCTGTGCGATCTTGTCACGGGTTTCCGGATTCTGGGTGATCGCATCGATATCCTCATCTGTGATCACGACCATGGGCTCGTTCTTTCGAAGCGGTCGAGACTGCAGATGCGCCACTAGGTCGCTGCACACCACCTGAATCAGACCCGGCTGCATGTTGGTGATGGCGAGAAGACGCCATACCGCATCAGGGTTCTCGAACTTGTAGCCGAGAGCCTCGAGAGGCTTCACCACAAGGTCTCGGGCAGGCTTCGCAGCCAGCGGGCCGATCAGTACGTCCTGTCCGCCGTGGGCGAGAGGAGTGTTGGCCACGTTCTGCAGTCGCTGCACCTTGTGAAGGCCGGCGAACACCGGCTTGAAGCGCCGATCGGTGTCCTCCCAAAGCCCCTTCAGGGGAGCGACGTTCTCGAATCGCTTTTTGGCGTTGCCTTCGGGTCCACCACTCGACTCCTTCTCGAGGAAAGCATCCGCTTCGTCTAGGAGCAGCAGCAGGCGACGAGTACTCTTGTCCGCCAGCCACTTCTTGACCGCATCGATGACGGGTTTGGATGTGCGGACGGATGGATTCTGCTTCAATCCGAAGCTTCCAAGCCGGGCCAGCTCGTTGTAGAGAACTTGCCACAGCTTGGCCGATTCGCTCCATGTACCGATGCCGTGAGCGTTCAGATCGATGTAGATCGCATGCTGATCGTCCACGAGATTGAAGTCGCGTTCGATCTTTCTCAGCAGAGCCGACTTACCGAGCTGTCGACCACCGTAGACGAAAATACTCCCCGCCGGATCCATGAGCTGCGTTTGCTCCTCGGCGCGGCCTACGAACACTTCGTCCGGAACGTTGCCTGCGACGACCGTGTAATGGGGGAAGCATGTGAACGGCAATGTCACCTGCTGCACCGCACGAAACGACCGTGGATGGTAGGTGGCAATCCATGCAGCGACGGCATGGTCAACGACGATCGCTGTGATCCTCTGCTCGCGGCAGACCTTGAGGCAGAGAAGCCGCTCCTCGAAACTCAGGACTCCATCGAACAGCAGAATGTTCGGCCCGTTGTACGTCGGAAAGGCGCTGGACAAGGTTTGGCGCAGTAGAGGGCGTTCTCCGGTGGCAGCGACCATATAGTGCGGCGCTTGGGACCCGAGGCCCGGAACCAGGGACTTGTCCACAGGCGTTGCGGTGGCTCGGTACAGGTCGAAATGCTTGCCGGAGGTCTTCTGCTTGGACACCTCGCCGCGAACGTCGAGGCCGATTCCTCGCAGGATCGAAGCCATGGCTGCGTGACGTCGATTCCTGTGTGTGCGAAGCGACATCAGCGCGTCCCACTGATCGAGCCGCCCACGGTCACTGTCCGCGATCACGGACGTGCTGGGATCGGCGCTTTCGATCACTGCTGCGATCTGGCGGATATTGCTCAGATCGCCTTCATGATTTTTGAGTACCCCCAGTGCTCGCATGAAGGCATCGAAGACGGTGGCGCCGGCACTGTCGTCGGAGTCTTCGATCGTCGGGAGGGGACCGCTACGGGCGAGAGCCAGAAGCTCATGGGCGCCCGCGAAATCCTCGCTCTGGATCAGCTCAAGTACCGCCTGCCGATCGGCTTCGATAGAGACTTCCTTGGTCACTCGTTCACGCAACTCGTATGCCTTCCGAGCGCGGTACTCGGCCAGGTCGTCACGAAGCTTCGCGAGCTCCATAATCTGGAGGTCGAAGCGGTCTTCCTCATAGGTGGACGGTGTCACGAGACGCGCTTCTGCATCGACGAGACCGGTCTGAGTGAAATCGTCCGCATAGGTTCGGCCCACTTCCGAACGAACTGCCGCGACCTCACGACGCAGCCTCGTTATCCATCGCTTTCGTTCGTTCGTGACAAGGTCGAGAAGTTCCGGGGCTCTGTTCACAACCTCGTTGGCCTGCAGCAGATCCCCGCGAGCAACGTAATCGTCGAAGATCTCGTTCGCCGTACCGGGGACACGGAGCTGCTCAAGCACTCTCGAGCTGTCGATTTCGTCCTCGACGATCGGAAGTCCTCGTTCGTCGCGGGGAAGGCTGGTCACATGGAGCAGTTCGCTCCGGAGCATTTCGTCCTCCCCCATCTCCGTGGGAGCATCCGGCGAGAGTATCCACTCTCGGAGACGTACAAGCGCAGCGTTCCCGGGACCACCCACGATATGGCCGACGGTTACCTTTGCGGCTGCAGACATCAGTCGGTGACGTGGTTCGTCGTCGCCGCCGTCCCTGTTGTTCAACTCGACCGAAGCCGCAGCGGCCAAGGCGTCCGCGACGCAGTCGGCGACGCTTTCGATCGTCTTGTACAACGACACCCGAGCGTGTGCAACGATCGAGGTTCGCCGTTGTTGCGGGGAACTCACTTTCTTGTCTGCGTACTCGATGAGCTCGTCGGGCTGTTCCAGCGCTGACAAGGCGCGAGCGAGCGCTTCTCGACGGTCGTCGTCCGTCTTCGGGCTCGCTACCAGCGCGAGCGCTTCTCCGAGTGGTTCCCGCTCGCGCAGGAGGAACCATTGGACCTTGTTGGCCCGCGTGAACTTGATGGGAGTTATCTGATCGCGGATCCGGACTGCACGGTCGCGAACGTCGTCGACCGACGGTTCGAGCTTCCGGCCACCGTCCTGGACGTGCTGATAGTTCCGGTCGCTGGCTGCAACGATCTCTTCGAGAAGCTCCCGCCATTCCTCGTCGAGGTTGGCCTGCCGAGCGATCTCCTCCACCTCGGATCTGGGGCTCCAACCGGCTGCGAGCGACGCACGCAGCGTCGCCGCAAGAGCAACTCGTGCGGTCTGAGGAGAACCGAACACAGCGCCATCGGGTAGGGAAGCTATTCGCGTGAGCACGCTGGACGCGTTGCTTCCTCCCGTCGGGGCATGGAACGCCACTGCTGCCTGCCTGTAGGCGTCGACGTCCACCTCCGACTCACCGGCGACCTTCGCGATCAGCCACGCTGCAGCAAACCTCCCGGCCCGGACATGTTCGGCAAGGTCGCCGTCGAAAGCGGTCTTCGAACCTGTTTCCGCTGCTTCTGCCCCCTCGAGTGGGGAGTCTGCCCGAGTATCCGAAGCGACGATCGACGCGACAGACGCAGGCTCATCCCCGTCCAGCGAAGCCGAATCGTCCGTCTCGGAAGAGGTACTCGACCGCGTTGACTCGAAGGCGAGTGCGGAGGGTTGCGCCGCCGTAGGCGGGTGCTCTGGGGCTTCTGCATCGTCCAGGCCGACCTCGGAGTCCGTATCGTCCGTCCGGTACTCGTGATCTGCGGATTCGGCGTCGGGAACCGAGACCTCTGGACGGTCAGGCTCGACTTCCGGCTCCGTGGCCTCCGACTCCGGGGCTCCCGGTTCCGCTTCCTCGATGTCTTCCACGGAATCGGCGACGGTTACGGACTCGGCGTCGATTTTGGGGTGGTCGGATGTGTGGGGGCCTTCCATGACCTGAGGGGTGGAGGTGGCCGAGTCAAGCTCGTTCTCGAGTTCGGCAATCTTGGTACGCGCCTCTTCGTAGGCTGCTTTGAACGTCTCACCCATGTCGGCCAGGTCGGCAAGTGAGGCAGCGTTCTCTCGCAGCCTCGTCAACGTCGCCATCTTCTCGGCACGCGCAGCCTTTGCCGCTTCAACAGCGGATTCTGCCGCAGCGAGCTTGTCTCGCACGTTCTCCAGCGCTTCGAATCCACCGGCCGCTGGTGGTGGCAGGAGTCCGATCTGTGTCCATGCGTCGGTCAGTTCGGCGGTCCAGTCCTCGATTGCAGCGAAAACACCGTCAGGAACAGCACTGCCGAGCAGGACGCCGTCTGCGCACTCGGTCAAGAGGTTAGCCAGCTGAACCGACCGATTGCGAAGATTCCCGAGGGTGGTTTCGACATCCGACGATTGCAGCCCGTCAGGCAGTTCCGCGAGGTCGATCCCGTCCGCATCCGTCGTCGAGCGATCGCGTAGCGCCGAGGTCGCATCCGGCGCCGGGGCCGGATCTGTAGCGTCAGCGCCCTGCGGCAATCTTGCGCGGAGGTCGGCCAGTATCCTGCGGAATTCGGTGAAGGTGAGATCCGACTCAAGGGCCAGGAGTGCTCTCACCCCGACTGTCTTGGTGGAGGGAGAGCCGTTCTCTGCGGCCTTCGTGTACTCGTGTCCGTATAAGCCAGGGAGCGAGCGGAGAAGTGGATCGGACTGGCTGGGGATGCAGAGCCATCGCCGAAAGATAGAGGCGTTGACCTTGGCTCCCCGCCGCTGCTTGGCCGCCGCGCGGACGGTCTCACGCAAGCGCGAACTTGAGGCGAGGATCTCTTCGATCTCGTCATCATCGAGAGCCTGAAGGCACTGTCGCACCAATGAGCTTTGCACCTGCTCAATATGACATACCGATCCTGGCATAATGCGAGGACTTACCCACCTACTGGGGGTTGTCGGGAACACCGCCGCATTAAGAGGATGCAGGAGGGACAGGGATATGGTTCGATTGGATGACGCGCCTCTCGCCCTTCATGTGCTAGGGCGTGTTTCAAAAGTGCTTACTGTGAGGGAGTTCGGACACGGTAGGTGTGTCGTTGCGACTGAATGAGCGGGGTCTCCGGTATCTGGGTTTAGCGACCAAACAAGACCTTGAATACCGAAGACCTCGTGCCCAGCGTAGCGGTGCCGGGGCGAGCAGACCTGACCGACGCGCAGTGGGCGCGGTTGGCTCCGCTGCTGCCCCGGGGGAAGAAGGCGGGCCGCCCGCCGAAACGGACGAAACGCCAGCCCATCGACGGCATCCGGTGGCGGACCCGCACGGGTACCCCCTGGCGGGACGTCCCGGCCCGGTACGGACCGTGGCAGACGGTGTACGAGCTGTTCCGACGCCGGCAACGCGGCGGAGTGTGGGCACAGATCCTGACGGCGTTGCAGGCACTCGCCGACGCTGCTGGCGCGATCGTGTGGGACGTCGGCGTCGACTCGACCATCGCGCGGGCCCACCAGCATGCGGCCGGGGCCCGCGGGGACGGCGATCAGCAGATCGAGCCACCCGGCGGGGTGGAGACCGAGCCGGATGATCACGCGTGGGGACGGTCGCGTGGTGGGTGGCCCACCAAGACCCATCTGGCCTGCGAGCAGGGCCGCAAACCGTTGTCGAGCGTGGTCACCGCCGGTCAGAGGGGGGACAGTCCGCAGTTCACCGCGGTTCTCGACGGGATCGGTGTGCCGCGGACCGGCCGCGGTCGGCCGCGTACCCGGCCGGATCGTGTGCTGGCCGACAAGGCATACAGCAGCACCGGAAATCGCGCCTACCTGCGTAAACGCGGTATCCGCGCGACCATTCCGGTCAAGTCCGATCAGGCTGCCCACCGGACGCGGAAGGGGTCGTCCGGTGGACGTCCGCCGGAGTTCGACACCGAGCACTACAAGCAGCGTCATGCTGTCGAGTGCGGTATCAACAAGCTCGAGCAGAACCGCGCGGTGGCAACCAGATTCGACAAACTTGCGGTCCGCTATACCGCCACCGTCCGAATCGCCGCCATCAATCAGTGGCTCCGGCCCGACCGCTTATGAAACACGCCCTAGGGTCCGGCCATGACCGTCGCTGGGATCGTCCTCGCGGCAGGGGGCGGCACGCGGCTGGGCGGGCGCGCGAAAGCGCTGCTCCCCCACCGCGGCCGCCCCCTGCTGCACACCGTGGTGGCCGCGCTCACCGCCGGGGGCTGCGACGAGGTCACGGTGGTCGCCGGCGCCTACGCCGACGACGTCGTCGCCGCGTGTCCGCCCGGCGTCCGCTCCGTCGTCAATCCGCGCTGGGCCGAGGGGATGTCGACGTCGCTGCGGTGCGGGGTGGATGCCACGACCGGCCACGACGTGATCGCGCTGACGGTCGTCGACTTCCCCGGCATCACCGCCGAACTCGTCCGCACCGTACTCCTCGCGCACCGCCCGGGCACGATCACCCTGCCGGTGTTCGGGGACCGCCCCGGGCATCCCGTGGTGTTCGACCGCCGCGACGCCGAGGCGGCGGCCCGCGAGGCCGTCGGCGACGAGGGAGCCCGGCGATTCCTCACCCGCAACCGCGACCGGGTGCGACGGCTGGACTGCACGCGCCTCGCCGATCCCGGGGACATCGACGTCCCCGACGATCTGACGCTGCTGGACGGGCCGGGAATCACGCCCGCCGATACCTGATCGCCGAACCCAGCCCGATCGTCACGGCGCAGGAGAGGACCAGCATCGCGCAGACGGCCCCGAGCGCGGCCACTGTCGGCGTCGCCGTCCCGGGCAGCACCAGGGACGCGAGCAGGAGCGAGGCGAGCGAGGTGCCCACCGCCGACGCCGCGGTGCGCAGCACCGTCTGGCTGCCGGCCATCTCGCTGGTGTTGTGCTCCGGGACGGACTCGACGAGCAGGTTCGGCAGCGCCGTGTACGCGAACGCCGTCGCCACCGACACGGCCACGACCAGCAGCGTCATGCCGATCACCGATGCGCGGAAGAAGAAGAACCCGGCACACGCGACGAGGAACATCACGCTGCCTAGGAGCAACGACGTCCGCGCCCCCACGGCGGCGGCGATCCTGCCCGCGACCGGGGTGAATGCCATGCCGATCATCGCGCCGACGAACGACAGCGTTCCGGCGTAGGTCGGCGAGAGCCCCAGGCCGAACGGCGCGGTGGCCGGGCTCTGCATGATGATCGGGATGATCATCGTCCCGACGCCGATCGGTCCGACGCCGAGTGCGACCCCGGCGAGCATCGTCAGGGCGACGTTGCGCTCGGCGAGCAGGCGCAGGTTCACGATCGGAGACGTCCGGCCCAGTTCCCACCACACCCAGCAGGCGAACACCGCGGCGCCGAGGACGATCGGACCCAGCACGCGGGCGTCGCTCCAGCCCCAGGAGCGGCTCTGGGTCAGACCGAACAGGACGGACGCCACCGACACCGCCAGGCCGACCGCGCCGACGACGTCGATCGGTTGCCGCCGAGCGGTGCGGCGCCGCCACGGCAGCACGGCCTCGACCAGGAAGAGACAGACGAGCGCGTAGCCGGCGGCGACGACGAAGATGTACCGCCAGTCGCCCAGGTCGATGAGGACGCCGGCGACCAGCAGGGAGGCCGCGCCGGCCGCGACGGCCGACCCGGAGATCAGCGCGACCGCCATGGGGACGCGCTCGGCCGGCAGGTGTTCGCGGGCCAGGCCGATGCACAGCGGCAGGATCGCTCCGGCCACACCCTGGATCGCCCGGCCGGCGATGATGGCCTCGAGGGTCCCGAACGCCATGCTGACGACGGATCCCGTCGCGGCACAGGCCAGCACCACCATCAGCACCCGTTCGCGGCCGTACATGTCGCCGAGCCGGCCGCACACCGCCGCCGAGGCGGCCGCCACCAGCAGAAACGCCGTCACGCTCCATCCGACCGCGGATGCGTCGGCTTCGAAGACGCGAGCGAACGTCGGCAGGGCCGCGTACATCATCGACGTCTCGAATGCGCTGATGACCTCGACGGCGATGAGGATCGCCACCACCGCCCCCACGGGCCGGGTCCGCTGGTAACGGCGTTCGGCACGGGTCGAGGGGGACCGTTCGGGTGCCAACGATGTACTCATGAAAACTCCTACGGTTCGTCGATGTGAACCGTACGGACGAAGTGCTCCGAGTGTGACGCAGGACCCACTGAGCGGGACCGGACGAGTCGCGGCGTTCCTATGCTCCGGCCATGTGCCGGACCGCCAGGTGGGCGAACAACGCGCTGGTGCCGATCGGGTTGCCACCGCCGGGATAGACGGTGCCGCTCGGGGCGGCCATCGTGTTGCCCGCCGCGTACAGCCCGGCGATGGGCGTCCCGGCGCCGTCGAGCACGCGGCCGACCGTGTCGGTGCGCAAGCCGCCCTTGGTGCCGAGGTCCGAGATGCCGAACTGCGCGGCGTGGAACGGGCCCTTCTCGATCGGGACCAGCGCCGAACCGCCGCCGGTGAACGCCACGTCGTAGGGCTCGTCCCCGCGGCCGAAGTCCTCGTCGACGCCGGTGGCGGCGAGGCGGTTGAACCGCGCGACGGTCGCCTCGAGCGCCTCGGCCGGCACCCCGATCAGGTCGGCGAGTTCGGCGAGCGTGTCGGCGGTCTTCCACAGTCCCGCCGCCTCGTACTTCTCGGTCGCCACGAGCGGCACGTTCGTCGCCGCGATCGGCGGCACGACGCCGCCCCGGTCGTCGTAGATCATCCAGAACGGCAGCGTCATCTCGCCCTTGTCCATCCGGGCGATGATGTCGCGGCCGAGCCGGTCGTAGGGCGCGTACTCGTTGGTGAAGCGGTTGCCGTCCTGGTCGACGAAGATGCCGCCGGTGAAGCACAGCGCGAAGGCCGAGCGCCCGTCGGGGTGGGTCAGCCCCGGCGACCACCACGCCTCGCTCATCAGGTCGACGTCGGCACCGATCGCGATGGCCGCCTGGTGGGCCTTGCCGAGGTTGGACCACGGCCCCATCGAATCGCGGGCCGCGCCGGGAACGCCGTACTGCGCGCGCATCTCGTCGTTGTGGTCGAATCCGCCGGCGGCGAGCACTACGCCCTTGCGGGCCCGCACCGCCCGCCGCTGGTCGCCGTGGGAGACGATCGCGCCGACCACGGCGCCGTCCTCGACGACGAGTTCCTCGAGCGGAGTGTTCCGATGCAACTGCACGTTCGGGTACTTGCGCATGGCGATCAGGAACCGGCCGATGAGGGCGCGCCCGCCGATCAGGATGTCCGGCAACGGATCACCGTTGCGCTCGCGACCCAGCGGCCCGCGGACGGACTCGTTGAGTTCGGGATCGTCCGATATCGGCCGCGGCGTCGGCGCGATGTGACGGCCCTTCGCGCTGGCCTTGGGAGCCTTGCCGAAGTAGTCCGGCCAGGGGTAGGCCGTGAACTCGATGTCCTCGTCGGCCTCGAGATAGTCGATCAGGGGAGCACCGCCGCGCACATAGGCGTCCTGCAGGTCGCGGGGGGTGCGGTCGCCGACGACCGCGTGATAGTAGGTCAGGGCGTCGTCGATGGTGTCGTCGTCACCGGCACGTCGCAGCACCGCATTGGTGGGGAACCAGACCCCGCCGCCGCCGGAATATGCGGTGGTGCCGCCGAAGTACTCGGAGGCCTCGACCAGGACGACGGACAGTCCCTCGCGGGCAGCGGTGTAGGCGCCACAGCAGCCGCCGGCGCCCGATCCGACGACGAGGACGTCGCATTCTTCCGCCCATTCCACCATGTTCGATGCCTTTCGCCGATTCCGTTCCAGGAGCACGTGACACTATTTCCGCAACCGCGGCGCGCGGGAGGAGACGTCTCACTGGGTGGAACAACAGGCACGGCCCCTGCTGCGCAGGTTCTCTCGGGGCTCGGCGCCGAGTCCCGCTGTTCGGCCCGCGCAGGCCGGACCCGGCACGGCGGCGGTCGCGCAAACAGGTCCCGGCCAGTAGGACCGAAAGCCGGGGGCGCCTCGGCGGCCGAATACTGTGGGCGAGCACCCCGCCCTCACCCCCAATTTCGGCGGGGTGCACCCATGCCGCCGGCTCCCGCAGCCCCGCTCACACGGAAAGCGCGGCGGCACCGGGGGATTCCCGATCTCTCGGCGCCGCCCCACCCGGGTCAGTGCTCGACCGGGCAGCCGCCCTGCGTCTTGTAGTCCACCCGGAACTCCTTGATGCCGTTGAGCCAGCCGGAGCGCAGCCGCTTCGGATCGGCGACCTTGGTGATGTCGGGCATGTAGTCGGCGATCGCGTTGAACACGAGGTCGATCTCCATCCGCGCCAGGTTCGCGCCGAGGCAGTAGTGCGCACCGGTACCGCCGAAGGCGAGGTGCGGGTTGGGATCTCGCAGGACATCGAAGGTGCGGGGGTTCTCGAACACCTCTTCGTCGTTGTTCGCCGACGCGTACAGCATCACGACGCGGTCGCCCTTGCGGATCGTCCGGCCGCCGAGCTCGGTGTCCTCGAGCGCGGTGCGCTGGAACGACGTGACCGGCGTGGCCCAGCGGATGATCTCGTCGGCCGCGGTCTTCGGCCGGTCCCGCTTGAAGATCTCCCACTGCTCCGGGTTGTCGAGGAACGCCGCCATCCCGTGCGTGATCGCGTTGCGGGTGGTCTCGTTGCCGGCGACGGCGAGCACGATGAAGAAGAAGCCGAATTCCTCGGGCGAGAGCTCGTCACCGTCGATGTCGGCCTCGATCAGGGTGGTGACGATGTCGTCGGCCGGGCACTCCTTGCGGGCGGCGGCCATCTGGTACGCGTAGCCGAGGACCTCCATCGACGCGGCCGCCGGGTCGGCGGTGTTGTCCGGGTCGTCGTAGCCGGTCATCTGATTCGACCACTCGAAGATCTTGTCGCGGTCCTCCTGCGGGACGCCGATGAGTTCGGCGATGGCCTGCAGCGGCAGCTCCGCGGCGACCTGAGTGACGAAGTCGCCCCCGCCGGCCCGGCAGGCCTCCTCGACGATCTTCTTCGCGCGGGCGTTCAGCTCGTCGCGAAGGCCGTTGATCGCGCGCGGGGTGAAACCGCGGGCGACGAGCTTGCGCAGCTTGGTGTGCTCGGGCGCGTCCTTGTTGAGCAGGACGTGGCGCTGCAGTTCGATGGCCTCGCGCGGGATGTCGTCGTTGAACCGCGGGATCGCGGTGTTCTCCCAGTTGGAGAACACGTCGCTCCGGCGGGAGACCTCACGGACCTCCTCGTGCCGGGACACGACCCAGAATCCCTCGTCGTGGAATCCGCCGACGTCCGGGGATTTCTTGTTCCACCAGACGGGGGCCGTCCTACGCAGCTCGGCGAACTCCTCGAACGGCATCCGCTCGGCGTAGAGATCCGGATCGGTGAAGTCGATGTCTTCGGGGATGTTGGGCTGCGCCACTGAATTCTCTCCTGCCCTGACGAGTGCACCGTGTCGTGATGTGGAACACGTTCTAAAAGCATTCAAGCACAGGGCGGCCCGCAGGCCAAGGAATCGCCAAGTCCCGATCATTCGGACCCCGCCTTGTCTGCCCCGGAAACCTGTTCTACTTTGCGAGGACAAGGACCAGAAAGGAGCCCACCGTGGGCACACCAGTCATCGTCGAGGCGGCACGCACCCCGATCGGCAAGCGCGGCGGCTGGCTCGCCGGCCTGCATGCGGCCGAGCTTCTCGGGGCCGCACAGAGCGGACTGATCGAGCGCGCGGGCCTCGATCCCGCCCTCGTCGAGCAGGTGATCGGCGGGTGTGTCACCCAGGCCGGCGCGCAGTCCAACAACATCACCCGCACCGCGTGGCTGCACGCCGGCCTGCCGTGGCAGGTCGGCGCCACCACGGTCGACTGCCAGTGCGGGTCGGCCCAGCAGGCCAACCACCTGATCGCCGGACTCATCGCCACCGGCGCCATCGACGTCGGCATCGCCTGCGGCATCGAGGCGATGTCGCAGGTGCCGCTCGGCGCGAACGTCGGCGAACTCGCCGGCCCGCGGCGGCCCGAGTCGTGGAACATCGACCTGCCCAACCAGTTCGAGGCGGCCGAGCGCATCGCCCGCCGTCGCGGCATCACCCGCGAGGACGTCGACGCGCTCGGCGTCCGGTCGCAGGCGCTGGCCAAGCAGGCGTGGGACGAGGGCCGCTTCGACCGCGAGGTGCTGCCCGTCGTCGCGCCCGTCGTCGACAAGGAGGGCACCCTCACCGGCGAGAAGCAGACCGTCGCCCGCGACCAGGGCCTGCGCGAGACGACCACGGAATCGCTCGCGAAGCTGAAGCCGGTCCTCGACGGCGGCATCCACACCGCCGGCACCTCGTCGCAGATCTCCGACGGCGCTGCTGCGGTGCTGCTCATGGACTCCGACCGCGCCGCGGCGCTCGGCCTGAAGCCGCGGGCCCGGATCGTCTCGCAGGCCCTCGTCGGCGCCGAGCCCGAGTTCCATCTCGACGGCCCGGTGCAGGCGACGAGCCGCGTCCTCGAGAAGTCCGGCATGACGATCCGCGACCTGGATCTGTTCGAGGTCAACGAGGCATTCGCGTCGGTGCTGCTGTCGTGGGCGCGGGTGCACGAGCCCGACATGGACAAGGTCAACGTGAACGGCGGCGCGATCGCGCTCGGCCACCCCGTCGGCTCGACCGGCTCGCGGCTGATCACCACCGCGCTGCACGAGCTCGAGCGGCGCGACGGCGCCACCGCGCTGATCACCATGTGCGCGGGCGGCGCGCTGGCCACCGGCACGATCATCGAGCGGATCTGACATGAACGGGCCCGCCGCGCCGAAGGGTCTCGACTCGAAGTGGACCGTGCCGATCATCAAGTGGATGTCGCGCGCCAACGTGGCGGCCTATCAGGCCACCGGCGGCCGGATCGGGGGAAAGTGGCGGGTGGGCAGCGCCTTTCCGTGGGGCATCCCCGTCTGCCTGCTGACCACCACGGGCCGGAAGACGGGACGGCCGCGGACCGTTCCGCTGCTGTTCCTCGAGGACGACGAGCGGGTGGTGCTCGTCGCGTCCCAGGGCGGCCTGCCCGAGCACCCGCTGTGGTTCCGCAACATCCAGGCCGATCCGCGGGTGACCGTGCAGGTGAAGTCCCGGGTGCGGCAGATGACGGCACGGGCGGCGACGCCCGACGAGCGGTCGCACTACTGGCCGCGGCTGGTGGCAATGTACGCGGATTTCGACAATTATCAGTCCTGGACGGATCGGGTCATCCCGGTGGTGGTGTGCGAGTGACCCTCGCGGGAGCCGGCACGACCGGGCACGAACCAGTGGGGTGCCCGGTCGAGCTGCTCTCGAGAAGGGATGTCACCCGATGACAACCGCGAACCACGATCAGGTACTCGACAAGCGGGAGATCGCGGCGGCACTGCTGCGCGCGCTCGAACGCCGGCACGAGGTCCTCGATGCCATCGTCGAGAGCAACGACAGGGCCGAGGCCGTCGCGACCGTCGCGCGGCTGCTCGACACGGACGAGTTCTGCGCCGAAGCGGTGCTCAACCTTCCGTTCCGGCGGCTGACCAAGGCGGAGCGCAAGAAGATCCGGGAGGAGCTCGACGACCTCGACGCGGTGCTCAAGTGGACGCCCGCCGAGCGTCCCTACGCCACCGGCGCCCATTTCCGGCTGCGTCAGTTCAGCGACAGCGAGCCGGACCGCGAGCTGTTCCGCGTCCGGTGCGAGGAGCAGCTCGGCGACGCGGGTGCAGCGCGGGTGGAACAGGAGCGCGCCGCCGGCCTGTCGCGCATCGACGACGAGTCCGCGGTGTGGCTGGTCGCCGAGGACCTGTCCGGCACCGAACCCAAGCCGGTCGGCTTCGCGTTCGGCGAGCTGCAGGGCCATGAGGTCGACGTCGCGATCTGGGTCCACCCGGAGCTGCGCAAGCAGGGCTACGGCACCGCGACCCTCAAACACGCCCGCACCGAGCTGGCCGCGTACTTCCCCGGCACCACCATCATCGTCCGCTCGCCCGCGTAGGCGGCTGCGCCGCCGGTGCGTCCTTCGGGTCGTTCCCACCGCCCAAAGGACGCACCGGCAGCTTCGCTGCCTACGCCCCGTAGACGGGGGTGGGGGGCTCGCTGCGCGCGATCAGCTTCTCCACCACCGGGCCGAGTTCCTTCGGATCCCAGCGCTCGCCCTTGTCGATCGCCTCACCGTGCCGCCAGCCGTCGGCGACGGAAACCCTGCCGCCCTCCACCTCGAAGACCCGGCCCGTGACGTCCTTCGACTCGGCGCTGCCGAGCCACACCACCAGCGGTGAGACGTTTTCCGGGGCCATCGCGTCGAAGCCCTGTTCCGGGGCGGCCATCGACTCGGCCATCGCGCCCCCCGCGCCCACGGTCATGCGGGTCCGGGCGGCCGGCGCGATCGCGTTGACGGTGACGCCGTACCGGGCGAACTCGGCGGCCGCCTGGATCGTGAGGGCCGCGATCCCGGCCTTCGCCGCGGCATAGTTGCCCTGGCCGATGCTGCCCATCAGGCCGGCGCCCGAGCTGGTGTTGACGATCCGCGCGTCCACCGGGTTGCCGGCCTTTGCCTCCCCGCGCCAGTACGCCATCGCGTGCCGCATCGGGGCGAAGTGACCCTTGAGGTGCACCCGGATCACGGCGTCCCACTCCTCCTCGCTCATGTTGGCGAGCATGCGGTCCCGCAGGAATCCCGCATTGTTGACCAGGACGTCGAGCCGCCCGAAGGCGTCCAGGGCCGTCTGCACCAGGTTCTGTGCGCCGGCCCAGTCGGCGACGTCGTCGCCGTTGACGACGGCCTCGCCGCCCGCCGCCCGGATCTCCGCGACGACCTGCTCGGCGGGGCTCTCCCCCGTCGCGGAACCGTCCGCGCCGGCCCCGATGTCGTTGACCACGACCTTCGCGCCCTCGGCCGCGAAGGCCAGCGCGTGGGCCCGCCCGATGCCGCGCCCCGCGCCGGTGACGATCACGACGCGCCCGTTGACCAGTCCACTCACTTGTCTTCTCCTCGAATAGATGTCGTTGTCGGGGAATCCGGGCGACATACTCGCCCCGCCTCCACGATTCCGCTCCCTGGGGTCTGCGCCCCGCATGTGCTAACTTACCAAGCAATCGCTTGGTTCGGTACAGACGTTAGGAACCTGCCATGGGCATCACCTCGACCACCGACGGCGCGGGCATCACCACGGTCACCGTCGACTACCCGCCTGTGAACGCCATCCCCTCCCAGGGCTGGTTCGAACTGGCCGACGCGGTCCTCACCGCGGGCAAGGATCCGGCCACGCACGTGGTGATCCTGCGCGCGGAGGGCCGCGGCTTCAATGCCGGCGTCGACATCAAGGAGATGCAGGCCACCGACGGCCACGGCGCCCTCATCGCCGCCAACCGGGGCTGCGCCGCCGCCTTCGGCGCCGTCTACGACTGCGCCGTCCCCGTCGTGGTCGCCGTGAACGGCTTCTGCGTCGGCGGCGGCATCGGCCTGGTCGGCAACGCCGACGTCATCGTCGCCTCCGACGACGCCGTCTTCGGCCTGCCCGAGGTGGATCGCGGCGCTCTCGGCGCCGCCACGCACCTGGCCCGGCTGGTGCCGCAGCACATGATGCGCACCCTCTACTACACGGCGCAGAACGTCACGGCCCAGCAGCTCGAGCACTTCGGCTCGGTGTACAAGGTCGTCCCGCGCGCCGACCTCGACGCCACCGCCCGCGAGATCGCCGAGAAGATCGCGGCGAAGGACACCCGCGTCATCCGGTGCGCCAAGGAAGCCATCAACGGCATCGACCCGGTGAACGTGAAGGAAAGCTACCGCTTCGAGCAGGGCTTCACCTTCGAACTCAACCTCGCCGGCATCGCGGACGAGCACCGCGACGAGTTCGTCGCCACCGGCAAACCGCGCGCCAACCACTGACCAGGAGACGAGAAACACCATGCGTGACAAGAGGATGTCGCTCGACGACGTGGTCGGCGAGCTGCGCAGCGGCATGACGATCGGCATCGGCGGCTGGGGGTCGCGGCGCAAGCCGATGGCGCTCGTCCGCGCGATCCTGCGCTCGGACGTGAAGGACCTGACCGTCGTGACCTACGGCGGCCCGGACCTGGGGCTGCTGTGCTCGGCCGGGAAGGTGAAGAAGGCGTACTACGGGTTCGTCTCCCTCGACTCGGCCCCCTTCTACGACCCGTGGTTCGCCAAGGCGCGCACGAACGGGGAGATCGTCGCGCGGGAGATGGACGAGGGCATGGTCAAGTGCGGCCTCGAGGCGGCCGCCGCCCGGTTGCCGTTCCTGCCGATCCGGGCGGGACTCGGTTCCGCCGTCCCGGACTTCTGGGAGGGTGAATTGCGGACCGTCACCTCCCCGTACCCCGACGCGTCCGGCACGCCCGAGACACTGATCGCGATGCCGGCACTGAATCTCGATGCCGCCCTGGTACATCTGAACATCGGCGACGCGCACGGCAACGCCGCCTACACCGGCGTCGACCCCTACTTCGACGACCTGTACTGCCTGGCGGCGGAGAAGCGGTACGTCTCGGTCGAGCGCATCGTCGAGACCGAGGAACTCGTCAAGTCCGTTCCGCTGCAGTCGATCATCCTCAACCGCCTGATGGTCGACGGGGTCGTGGAGGCACCGGACGGCGCCCACTTCACCCTCGCCGGCGACAGCTACGGCCGCGACGAGAAATTCCAGCGCCACTACGCCGAGGCCGCGAAGGACCCGCAGACCTGGCAGGCGTTCGTCGACCGGTTCCTCTCCGGCAGCGAGGACGACTACCGAGCCGCCGTCAAGACTTTCACCGAGGAGCAGGCATGACCGACACGACCACCCCGGCGACGACGGGCACGGTGACCCGGGCCGAGTACTGCGCCATCGCATGCGCCGAGATCTTCGCCGGGGCAGGCGAAATCATGGCCAGCCCGATGGCGACGCTGCCGCTGATCGGCGCCCGCCTCGCCCGGCTGACCACCGAACCGGACCTGCTCATCACCGACGGGGAGGCGCTGATCCTCGCGGACACTCCCGCACTCGGAGCGAAGGGCCCGATCGAGGGCTGGATGCCGTTCCGCAAGGTGTTCGACGTCGTCGCCTCCGGCCGCCGCCACGTGGTGATGGGCGCCAACCAGATCGACCGGCACGGCAACCAGAATCTCTCCGCGTTCGGCCCGCTGCAGCACCCCACCCGGCAGATGTTCGGCGTGCGGGGCGCCCCCGGCAACACCATCAACCACCCGACGAGCTACTGGGTCGGCAAGCACAACACGCGCGCGTTCTGCGACAAGGTCGACATCGTCTCGGGCGTCGGCTACGACAGGGTGGACCCGGCCAACCCGGCCTTCAAGTACCTGCACCTGCACCGGGTGGTCACCAATCTCGGGTCGTTCGACTTCGGCGGTCCCGGCCACACGATGCGGGCACTGGCCCTGCACCCGGGGGTCACGGCGGAGCAGGTCGCGGAGAACACCTCCTTCGAGGTGGCCGGCCTCGACGAGGCGGGCGTGACCCGCGAGCCCACCGCCGAGGAGCTGCGCCTGATCCGCGAGGTCCTCGATCCGCGCGGCCTGCGGGATCGGGAGGTGGCGGTATGAGCCCGCGCCTGACGACGGCACTGACCGACCTCGTCGGCATCGAGCACCCGATCGTCCAGACGGGGATGGGCTGGGTGTCCGGCCCGCGCCTGACCGCGGCGACCTCCAACGCGGGCGGTCTCGGCATCCTGGCCTCGGCGACGATGACGTACGAGGAACTCGAGGCCGCCGTCGCGAAGACGAAGGCGGCGACGGACAAGCCCTTCGGCGTGAACATCCGGGCCGACGCGTCGGACGCCGCCCAGCGCATCGACCTGCTCATCCGTGAGAACGTCAAGGTCGCGTCCTTCGCCCTCGCGCCCAGGAAGGAACTGATCGCCAAGCTCAAGGACCACGGCATCGTGGTGATCCCGTCCATCGGCGCCGCGAAGCACGCGGTGAAGGTCGCCTCGTGGGGGGCCGACGCGGTGATCGTGCAAGGCGGCGAGGGCGGTGGGCACACCGGGCCGGTGGCCACGACGCTGCTGCTGCCGAGCGTGCTCGACGCCGTCGACATCCCGGTCGTCGCGGCCGGCGGATTCTTCGACGGGCGCGGGCTCGCCGCGGCGCTCGCCTACGGGGCGGCCGGCGTCGCCATGGGCACCCGGTTCCTGCTCACCAGCGACAGCGCCGTGCCCGACTCGGTGAAGCAGGAGTACCTGAGGCGGGGCCTGCAGGACACCACGGTCTCCCTCAAGGTCGACGGCATGCCGCACCGTGTGCTCAACACCGACCTCGTCGACAGCCTCGAGCGCGGCAGCTACGCGAAAGGCCTGGTCGCCGCCGCGAGGAACGCGGCGAAGTTCAAGGCCATGACCGGGATGAAGTGGTCGACGCTCGTCAAGGACGGCATCGCGATGAAGCGGGCGAGCGACCGCACGTGGCAGCAGATCATCATGGCGGCCAACACCCCCATGCTGCTCAAGGCCGGGCTCGTGGAGGGCAACACCGACGCCGGTGTGCTGGCCTCCGGGCAGGTCGTCGGCATGCTCGACGACCTGCCGAGCTGCCGGGAGCTGATCGACCGGATCGTCGCCGAGGCCGTGGAGCGGATCGACGCAGTGGCCGCGCTGCGCGGTCAGGCCCAGGCCCCGCGTTCCGCCGCGGCGCGCACGTAGGTCTCGAAGGACACGGGCGGCCGGCCCGCCACCTCGGCGACAACGTCGTTCGGGGTCGCGTCGCCGGTCGCCCGCAGGGCCTCGAATGCCTCGATCTCGGCGAGCACCTGCGCCCGGTCCAGGCCGAGGCCGGTCATCGTCTCGAGGTAGGCGTCCGGCTCACCGCGGTAACGGACCTTGCGCCCCGATGCGCAGGCGATCACGGCCGCGGCCTCGCCGAACGACAGCGCGTCCGGCCCGCTCAGCTCGTAGGTCCGGCCGGCGTGGCCGTCCCCGGTGAGCGCGGCGACGGCGACGGCGGCGATGTCCCCGGCGTCGTTGAACGCCTGACGCATGTCACCCAGGGGCAGGACGATCTCGCCCGCGAGCACGGCAGCGCGCAGGAAACCCTCGTCGAAGTTCTGGTCGAACCAGTCGGGGCGCACCACGGTCCACTCCGCGCCGGACGACGTGACGGCACGCTCGGCGGCCAGCAGCCGCTCATCGCCCATCACGTCGACCGCCTTGCTCGACAGCAGGACGAATCGCGAAACCCCCTCGGCGACAGCCATATCGACGAATCCGTCCGCGACCGGCACGCCGTCGGGCGCCATGACGAACACCGCTCCGGCACCGGACACCGCGGGTTTCCAGGTGTGCGGATCGAACCAGTCGAACGGCACGTCGCCCGAGCGGGAGCCGGCACGGACCGCGTGCCCGCGTTCGCGCAACTGCCGGGTGACCCGTCGCCCGACGGTGCCCGTGGAACCGAGAACCAACACCGGTCGTTCGTCCATGCCGGCATCCTGACATCCGGCACCGACACGGTCACCGGGGCAGCCGACCGGTTCGCACGTCCATCGCGCCCGGCGGACGACATCACGTCCGCCGGGCGGTAGACCGTCAGGCCGCCGACGTGGGGGCGACGACGCTCTTGACGAAATCGGCGACGGCGGCGCGCAACTCGCGGCTGCGGGGAACCGCGCCGGACATCCAGTACACGCCGTGCACCAGCCCGTCGAATCGGACGGTACGGACGTCCACGCCCTCGGCGCGCAGCCGAGCGCCGTACTGTTCGGCCTCGTCGCGGGTGACCTCGTTCTCCGTCGTGAGGATGAGGGCCGGCGGGAGTCCGTCCACGCGGTCCGCCCGGGTGGGGACGGCATACGGGTTGTCGGCGTCCTCCGGTGCGGACAGGTACTGCTCCCAGAACCAGTCCAGGGCCGCGGCGGTGATGAGGTAGCCGTCGGCGTAGTCGATTCGGGACGGCAGCTGAGCGTTCGGGTCGATCACCGGGTAGATCAGCACCTGTCCGCGAAGGGCCGGCCCTCCCTGGTCTCGCGAGCGCAGCGCGGTGACGGCCGCCAGATTCCCCCCGGCGCTGTCGCCCATCACCACTATGTTGCCCGGGTCCCCGCCGTGCTCGGCGATGTGCGCGGCGACCCAGTTCAGCGCGGCCCAGGCGTCGTCGGCGGCCGCCGGAAACCGATGTTCGGGCGCCCGGCGGTAGGCGGCGGTCACGACGACCGTTCCCGTCTCGTTCGCGAGTGCCCGGGCGGGTTCGTCGACCACCTCGAGATCACCGGCGACGAACCCACCGCCGTGGAAGTAGAGCACCACCGGGCGCGGACCGGTCCCTTCGGGAAGGTGGATCCGGAGCGGAAGCTCGGTGGTGTCGCTGACATAGTGGAGGTCTTCGATCCGGGCGACCGGTTCGGACGGGGCCTGCAAGCCGGTGAACGTCGACACGACCGCGCGGGCTTCGTCGACGGACATGTTCTCGAACGATTTCAGTCCTTGCGCCTGCAGTCCCGCGAGCAGTTGCTCGACGTGGTGGTCGAGTGCCATGGCATTTCCTTCCGGGGAATGGACGGTGGGGTCAGGAGACGGCGGTCGCGACCACCGCGCGCGAACTCGTCGTGTCGAAGCCGGTGTAGCCGCCGGCGACGACCTCGGCGCAGGTCTGCCGGTAGGTCGGGGCACCGCCGAGGTAGACCATGCAGGCCCTCGGCTTGCCGGGGATGTTGGCGCCCATGTACCAGGAGTTCGTCTGCGGCAGGAGGGTTTGCCCGGCGATCTCGTTGGTCAGGTGCAGCCAGTCGGTCTCGGCCTGCGCGGTCGGCTCGATCACGTCGAGGTCGTGTGCGCGCAGATAGTCGATCGCGTCGGTGGCGAAGTCGACGTGGTCCTCGATGGCCAGCGGCATGTTGTAGAGCACCGACGGCGACTGCGGCCCGGTGATGGTGAACAGGTTCGGGAACCCGTGGATCATGATGCCGAGGTATGTCCGCGGCCCGTGGGCCCATTTCTCGGCCAGCGTCTGTCCGCCGCGGCCGCGGATGTCCATCGCCAGCAGCGGCCCGGTCATGGCGTCGAAGCCGGTGGCCAGCACGACGGTGTCCACCTCGTACGTGCGCTCCCCCACCCGGACCCCGGTGGCGGTGATCTCGTCGATCGGAGTGTCCTTCACATCGACGATGTGCACGCTCTCGCGGTTGTAGGCCTCGTAGTAGTTCGTCTCGAGCGGGGGACGCTTGGTGCCGTAGGCGTAGCCCTCGGGTGCGAGCTTGTCGGCCTTGGCCGGGTCCTGCACCCGCTCGCGGATGCGTTCGCGGATGTACTCGGCGATGGTGTCGTTGGCCTTCTTGTCGAACAGGATGTCCTGGAAGCTGTCGATGAACAGCCGGAACCCGCCGGCGTTCCAGCGCTCGTCGAACACCCGGCGGCGCTCCTGCGCGTCGACGGCCAAAGCCGAGGGCTGGACCTGGTCGAACGGGACGCCGAGGAAGTGGTTGCGGGCTGCGTCGCGCAGACTCCGGTAGTTCTGCTTGGCCTCGGTCTCCACCTCCGGGTCGAGCGGCCCGTTGCCCAGCGGGGTGGCGAAGTTGGGGGTGCGCTGGAAGACGATCAGCTCCGCCGCCTCCTCGGCGATCAGGGGGATCGCCTGGATGCCGCTCGCACCGGCGCCGATGACCGCGACACGCTTGCCTGCGAAGTCCACGCCCTCGTGCGGCCAGTTGCCGGTGAGCAGGACCTCGCCGCGGAAGTTCTCGATGCCGCCGAACTCGGGAGTCTTGGGGACCGAGAGGTTGCCGGCGCCGGAGATGAAGTACCGGCTGCGCACGCTGCGGCCGTCATCGGTGTGCACCGTCCACATCGAGTTCTCGTCGTCCCAGTGCACCCCGATCACCCGGGTGTCGAAGGTGATCCCCCTGCGTAGGTCGAAGCGGTCGGCGACGTGCTCGAGGTACCGCAGGATCTCCGGCTGGCCGGCGAACTTCTCGCTCCACCGCCACTCCTGCTGCAGCTCTTCGTCGAAGGAGTACGAGTAGTGGATGCTCTCGATGTCGCAGCGAGCGCCCGGGTAGCGGTTCCAGTACCAGGTGCCGCCCACGTCGGCGCCGGCCTCGAACACCCGCACCGCCAGGTTCATCGTGTCGCGCAGCTTGTGCAGGGCGTACAGGCCGGCGAAGCCGGCTCCCACGACGACGACGTCGACGTCGGGAGCGGAGAAATCGGTTTCGGTCATGGTGCGGGCTCCTCACGATCAATGGGGTTCGGCCCCGTCCGGGGCGCTTCGATGCCTGACCACGACAATGACCCGCGTCACCTCACCCCCACGCGGGGGAAATCACCCCTTTCGATACCTGTGTTGGGCGTCACACCGCATTCGGGTATGTTCTGACCACTATCTCTGGGAAGCGTGAAGATGGAGTCCCCCCTGCCCCGCACCAAAGGGCTGACGCCCTCGCTGACCAGTTTCGTCGGCCGTCGCCGGGAGATCGACGAGGCTCGGGCCCGCCTGCAACAGGCCCGGCTCCTGTCGTTGCTCGGTCCGGGCGGGGTCGGCAAGACTCGGCTGGCGGAGGAGATCGCCCTCCGCTCCGCCCGCGCCTTCCGCGACGCCTTCTGCTGGATCGACCTCGCCGTGGTCCGCGATCCCGAGGCGCTCCCGTCGGCTGCGGCCGCGGCGCTCGGCGTCACCGACCAGTCCACCCGTCCCGTGCGGGACAAGATCCTCGATCACCTGCGGGACCGCCACATGCTGATCGTGGTCGACAACTGTGAGCACCTGCTCGACGCGGCGGCCGCGTTCGTCACCACGGTCCTCACCGGCGCACCCGAGGTGCGCGTTCTGGCGACGAGCCGGGAGCCGCTCGGCGTCGGCGGCGAATTCACCTACGTGCTGCCGCCGCTGAGCACCCCGACGGAATCGACCGGCAACCGCGCCGCCGACCTGGCCCTGTTCGAATCGGTCACGCTTCTCGTCGAGCGCACCCAGAGTGTGGTCGCCGAATTCCGGATGACCGACGCCAACGCCGACGCCGTCGCCCAGCTGTGCATCCAGCTCGACGGCATCCCCCTGGCCATCGAACTCGCCGCAACCCGGTTGCGGACCCTGTCCCCCGCCCAGCTCGTCGAACGGCTCGACCGGCGCTTCGCCCTGCTCACCGGCGGCAACCGCGCGGCCGTGCCCCGGCAGCAGACGCTCCGGGCGCTGATCGACTGGAGCTACGAACTGTGCTCCGCACCGGAGCGCACGCTGTGGGCGCGGCTGTCGGTCTTTCCCGGCAGCTTCGATCTCGAAGCCGCCGAGTCGATCTGCGGGGACGAAGACCTTCCCCCGGAACAGGTGATGGATCTGCTCGACGGTTTGGTGTCGAAATCGCTTGTCACGGTCGATCGTTCCGCAGAGGCCTTCCGCTACTCGCAGTTGATGACCGTGCGCGAGTACGGGCACGAGCTGCTCGACGCCGGTGGACGACGGAACGATCTGTACCGGCGGCACCGAGACCACTACCTCGAGCGGGCGCAACGTCACGCGGCGGACTGGTACGGGCCGAGACAATCGGAACTGTTGTCGCGGTGGCGGATCGACCATCCGAACTTCATGGCCGCGCTCGACTGGTCGCTACGGGACGACAGCGACCTGTCGGCCGCGGCCGCCCTCGCCGTGGCGCTTCGGTATCACTGGATCGCGGGAGGCAACCTCTCCCACGGCCGCACCAGGCTCGAGCGGCTTCTGCAACGACTGCCCCGGTCCACTCGCGACCGGGGCCACGTCCTGTGGGTGACCGCGTGGACGGCCCTGATCCAGGGGGACCGGGAGGGAGCCGCACTTCATCTTGCCGAATGCGGATCCATCGCAGCCGAACTGGAAGATGCCGAGTTGCAGGCGCACCACGACCACTGGGCTGCCCTGCACGCCTTGTTCTGCGGACGAACCACCGACGCGATCGATCTCTACGACGCGGCGATCGCCGTTCATCGCACCCGAGGCGATCGCGCAGCAACCCTCACCGCCTTGTTCCAGCTGGCCATGGCCCAGACCTACGACGGCCGGCTCGACGACGCACTCGCCACGTGTGCACACGTGATCCACGTGGCGGACGAGCACGGCGAGCAGTGGAACAAGGCGTACGCCCTGTGGGTTTCGAGCCTGGCCTACTTCCACCTCGGCCGGATCGACGACGCCGTCGACGCCGCGGAACAGGCACTGCACATCCAGCGCGACTTCAAGGACAAGATCTGCACCGCCCTGTCGATCGAACTTCTCGCCTGGGCGGCGGAAGCCGTCGGTCACACCGAGCGGTCCGCCACGCTCTTCGGCGCGGCCAGGGCGGTGTGGCAGCGACTCGGCACGTCCGTCGCCGCCTTCGGTCCCCATATCACGGGTGATTCGGCGCACTGGGAACAGCGGGTCCGACAGTCGCTGGGAGCGAAGAAGTATGCGCGCCTGTCGACACCGCCGGCACACCCGGCCATCGAGCAGGCTGTCGACACGGCTCTCGGGACGCCCGCGGGCGGATCGGCGACCGCGTCACCCACCGCCTCCCCGTTGACCCGCAGGGAAGAGGAGGTGGCCGAACTCGTCGCCCGGGGCCTCAGCAACCGGGAGATCGCGGATCAGCTCGTGATCTCGCACCGGACGGTCGACGGGCACGTCGAACACATCCTGGACAAACTGGGCGTCGGATCCCGCACCCAGGTGGTCGCCTGGGTGCACGCCCGCGCCGCGGGAGCGGCACACGCGCCCGGCTGACGGCCGCCGCGGGACTCGGGGTGCGACGTCGTTCAGCCGCGCGCCGCGATCCGTGCCTGCACCTCCGGCCGGCGCAGCGGCGGCACCGTCGGCGGCGGCTGCCGGCGCGGCGGGAGCCGGTCGAGCAGTCGCATGGTGACGGCCGTGACCTCGGCGACGGCCTCCTCGAACGGTTCGCGGGTGGCGTCGGACAGTTTGTGGACGCCGCTGACCTTGCGCACGTACTGGCGGGCGGCGGCCTCGATCTCCTCGGCGGTCGCTGCCGGCTCGAGCCCGCGCAGCTCCGTGATGTTCCGGCACATGGACCGAGGGTAACCCGGGTCCTCAGCCGAGGCGACCGCCGAGCATGCCGCGCAGCGCATTCAGGCACAGCTCCCGCAGCTGCGTCCCGGTGACCGTGGGGTGATCGTGCCAGTCGACGCACACGCTGCGCACGAGGGCGATCCATCCCTGCACGGCCACCGCGACGAGTTCGCGTTCGTCGTCGGGCGGGGCGAGCGCGTCGAGGATGCGTTCCTGCTGAACGCCGAGTTCGGAGTCGACGATCGCGCGGATACCGGCGTCGGCGGAGTCCGCGGCCCGGTTGACCGCCGCGACGCCCTGCCGGTGCGACGCGACGTAGTCGAGGTAGGCGTCGAGGCCCGCGATGATCCGCTCGGCGACGGTGAGCTGCGGATCCGGTTCGGTGACGGCGAGCAGCCGGTCGGACTCGCGCTGGACGACCGCCGCCATGAAGTCTCGTTTGGTCGGAAAGTAGTGGTACATCAGGCCGCGCGAGACCCCGGCGAGTTCGGCGACCTCCTCGATCCACACGTCCTCGTAGGCGCGCTCGGCGAACAGGCGCGCGCCGATGTCGAGCAGCTGCGCGCGGCGCTGCTCGGGATCGAGTCGTCGGCGGGATCGGGCCACGGACTCAATCTAGTTCTTGACACCCGTCCGTCCCGGCGTAGCGTGATTACTGTACACGGATTCAATAACTGGGGGTCGGAGCATGGCCATGGCCACGTCACGGGTGTTCGACACAGAAATTCCGCGCCCGCCGAAACGTCTCCCCCTCGTCGGCGACGTCCTGGGCATGTCGCTCGAGACCCCGGTGCAGAACTCGATGGCAATCCACAAGGCCCTCGGCCCGGTGTTCGAGCGCACGGCCTTCGGCCGCCGCTTCGTGTTCGTCTGCTCCGGCGAGCTCACGGCCGAGCTGTCCGACGAGAAACGCTTCGCCAAGCACCTCGCGCCGGGTGTGGAGGCCCTGCGCGCGATCGGCGGCGACGGGCTGTTCACCGCCTTCAACGAGGAACCGAACTGGCGCCGCGCGCACGAGCTGCTGATGCCTGCGTTCACCCAGCAGGCGATGCGCCGGTACCACGCCACGATGCTCGACGTCACCGCCCAGCTCGTCGCACACTGGGACCGTACGGCGCGCAGCGGCGGCGACGTGGACATCGCCGCGGACATGACGAAGCTGACGCTGGAGACCATCGGCCGCAGCGGCTTCAGCTACTCGTTCGAGCCGTTCGAGCGTGCGGCGCGGCACCCGTTCGTCGAGGCGATGGTCGGCGGACTCTCGTTCTCGCAGCGCAGCATGCTGCGCACCGTGCCGGTCGTCGGGCGCTTCCTCTTCCCCGCCGCCAAGCGGCAGTACGACCTCGACCGGGCGCACATGCGCGACGTCGTCGACGCGGTGATCCACAGCAGGCGCGACGCCCCCGGCCCCGCCCCCGACGACCTGCTCGAGCTGATGCTGCGGGCGGCACGGGAGGACGATCCCAACAAGCTCGACGAGATCAACATCCGCAACCAGGTGCTCACCTTCCTCGTCGCCGGTCACGAAACAACTTCGGGCGCATTGTCGTTCGCTCTCTACTACCTGATGCGCGACCCACAGGCCTACGCGCGGGCGCGGGCGGAGGTCGAGGAGATCTGGGGCGACGGCGAGCCCGCATTCGAGCAGATCGCCAAGCTGCGCTACGTCCGCCGGGTGCTCGACGAGGCGCTGCGCCTGTGGCCGACCGCGCCCGCGTACGCGCGGGAGGCGAGGGTGGACACCACCCTCGCCGGCCGATACCGGATGCGTGCCGGCGACTGGGTGCTCGTGCTGCTGCCCGCGGTGCACCGCGACCCGGCGGTCTGGGGCGACGACGCCGACGAGTTCGACCCCGACCGCTTCCTGCCCGAACGGGTCCGGGCCCGGCCCGCGCACGTGTACAAACCGTTCGGCACCGGCGAACGCGCTTGCATAGGAAGGCAGTTCGCGCTGCACGAGGCCACGCTCGTGCTGGGAACCCTGTTGCGCCGCTACGACCTGGCGATGGACCCCGCCTATCGGCTGAAGGTGGCCGAACGGCTCACCCTCATGCCGGAGGGACTACACGCCCGGGTGTCCTTGCGGTCCTGAGCCGGCGCCCACCCGTGTCGTAGGCTGAGCCGGGCGGGTGGGAGAGGCCCGCACGGGAGGGAGAAACCATGAGATTCGGTTCCGCAGGCGTCACGGCGGCGGCGCTGTCCACGATCGTTGCGGCCCTGGCCGTCCCGGCGACGGCGCAGGCGGGGCCCACCGCCGACGTCGTCGCGGGCCGGGAGCGGGTGAAGGTGACGGTGCACGGTGTGCCCGTCCATCCGGAGAGCTGCCGTGTCGATCCCGATGCGGACGGCCACACCCGCAGCCTGCCCGTCGAACCGTCCGGTTCGATGGTCGCCCACGGCGTCGCACCCGGACCGCGGCGCGTGCTCGTCTGGTGCCCGGACGGGGGCATCGTCCACGAGCAGATCGTCCACGTCCTGCCCGCCGATCCGCTCGCCGACCTCGCCGACCACGCGTTCCGCACCGCCGGCAGCAGCGACCGGGTCACCGATCCGACCCTGCGCTGACGCGCCGGTGTGTCTCTTGGGCTGCCCTGACAGCCCAAGGGACACACCGGCGGCGCAGCCGCCTGTCTACACCCGCTCGATGATCGTCACGTTGGCGGTGCCGCCGCCCTCGCAGATCGTCAGCAGGCCGTAGCGACCCTCGCGGCGCTCGAGCTCGTTCAGCAGAGTCGCCATCAGCTTGGTGCCGGTGGCGCCGAGCGGGTGGCCCAGCGCGATGGCGCCGCCGTTGACGTTGACCTTGGCCGGGTCGGCGCCGATCTCCTTGATCCAGGCCAGCACGACGGGGGCGAAGGCCTCGTTGATCTCGATCAGGTCGATGTCGTCGATGCTCAGGCCGGTCTTCTCCAACGCATGCTGCGTCGCCGGGATGGGCGCGCTGAGCATGAAGATCGGGTCGTCGCCGCGGGCACTGAGGTGGTAGATCCGGGCGCGGGGCTTCAGGCCGTACTTGCGCACGGCCTCGTCGGAGGCGAGCAGCACCGCCGAGGCACCGTCGGAGATCTGGCTGGCGACGGCGGCGGTGAGCCGGCCGCCCTCGACGAGCGTCGCGAGTGACGCCATCTTCTCGAGGCTCGTCTCGCGGGGTCCCTCGTCGACGGTGGCGTCGCCGAGCGGGACGATCTCGCCCTCGAACCGGCCCTCGGCGATGGCCGCCTTGGCCCGCTCATGGCTCTGCAACGCCCAGCGCTCGAGGTCCTCGCGGCTGAGATCCCACTTGTCGGCGATCATCTCGGCGCCGCGGAACTGCGAGACCTCCTGGTCGCCGTAGCGCTCGGTCCAGCCGGTCGAACCGCCGAACGGGGTGTCGAAGCCGTACTGCTGCCCGACGATCATGGCCGCGGAGATCGGGATCTGCGACATGTTCTGCACGCCGCCGGCGACGATGAGGTCGGCGGTGCCGGACAGGATGGCCTGCGCACCGAAGTGCAGGGCCTGCTGGCTCGACCCGCACTGCCGGTCGACGGTGACGCCGGGAACGTGCTGCGGGTAGCCGGCGGCGAGCCACGCGGTGCGGGCGATGTTGCCGGCCTGGCCACCGATGGCGTCGACGCAGCCGAAGACGACGTCGTCGACGTCGCTCGGGTCGATGCCGGTGCGGTCGACGATCGCCTTGATCACGTGCGCGCCCAGGTCGGCCGGGTGGACGGCGGACAGGCCGCCGTTCTTCTTGCCGATCGGGGTGCGTACCGCGTCGACGATGTATGCCTCGGTCATGAGGGACTCCTAGTCGGTTCCGGGGAAGGTCGGTTCAGGGGTTGGCAAGTCCGTCGAGCACGATGGACAGGTACTGCTGCGCCACCTTGTCGGCGGTGAGGGTGCCGCCGGGCCGGTACCAGCGCACGGCCACCCACACGGTGTCGCGCAGGAACCGGAAGACGAGTTCGACGTCGACGTCCGGCCGGAACGTGCCGTCGGCGATGCCGCGCTCGATCACCCCCACCCACAGGTTGCGGAATTCGGTGTTGAGGTCGGAGATGTAGGAGAACCGCTCGTTCTCCACGAGCCGCTTGGCCTCGTCCTGGTAGATCGCGACCGCGGCGTGCGACTTGTCGATCGATTCGTACGACGCGGTGATGAGCGCCTCGAGGGTGGCGCGGGAGTCCGCCCCCGAGGCGACGATCTCGCGGTAGCGGCCGAACAGGTCGTCGAGGAATCCCCGCAGGATCTCGTCGACCATCGACTCCTTGGAGTCGAAGTGATGATAGAGACTGCCCGACAGGATGCCCGCGGCGTCGGCGATGTCGCGCACGGTGGTGGCACGCACCCCGCGCGAGGCGAACAGCTGAGCGGCGATATCGAGCAACTCGGCGCGACGCCCGGACTTGGCAGCATCGTCTCTGGGAGGAGTCATGGAGGCATCCTTTCAGGCTGCCGTGCGCGGTTCCGGTGGCGGCGGCTACCGGAACCGCGCACGGGTCAGGCCCTCTGCGAGGAGATCGAGACGACCTCGCCGGTCAGGTACGTGGTGTAGTCGCTGGCGAGCATGGCGATGGTCGCGGCGATCTCCCAGACCTCCGCGGCCCGCCCGTACGCCTCGTCGGCGGCGAGCCGGTCGAGCAGGTCCTCGCTGGTGACCTTCGCGAGGAAGGCGTGCCGCGCGATCGACGGGGCGACGGCGTTGATCCGGACCCCGTACTCGGCGGCCTCGATCGCCGAGCAGCGGGTCAGCGCCATCACGCCGGCCTTGGCGGCCGCGTAGTGCGCCTGCGAGTGCTGCGCGCGCCAGCCGAGCACCGAGGCGTTGTTGACGAGGACGCCGCCGTGGCCGGCCGACCGGAAGTAGCGCAGCGCGGCGCGGGTGGCGCGGAAGGTGCTGGTGAGGGTGATGTCGAGGACGCGGTCCCACTGTTCGTCGGTCATGTCGACCACCGGGGTCTCACCGCCGAGGCCGGCGTTGTTGACCAGCACGTCGATGCGCCCGAGCCGGTCGGCGGCGCCGGTGATCAGCGCGTCGACCTGCTCGGTGGAGGAGACGTCGCACACGAGGGCGTCGACCTGCTGCGACGGGAACTCGGCGGCGAGCTTGTCGACCGTCTCCCCGAGCCGACGCTCGTGGAAGTCCGAGACGAGCACGTCGCCGCCCTCGAGCAGGGCGCGACGGGCGGTCGCGAAACCGATGCCGGTGCCGGCGGCGGCGGTGACGACGACCTTCTTGCCGGCGAGCAGGCCGTGGCCCGGGGTCTCGACGGGCGGCGTGGCGAGGGGGGAAGTGGTCACGGACGGGCCTCTCGGGGAAGGCCGAGCACGCGCTCGGCGATGATGTTGCGCTGGACCTCGTTGGATCCGCCGTAGATGGTGTCGGCGCGGGTGAACAGGAACAGCCGTTGCCACTCGGCGAGCTCGAGATGCTCGGGATCCGAGAGCACCGACGGGTTGCCGGCATGGTCGTGCTCCGGCCCGACGAGCGAGGCCGGGCCCTGCACGTCCATCGCGAGCTTGCCGAGGTCGCGGTGCCAGTTGGCCCACAGCAGCTTTGCCACCGACGCCTGGCCGGGGTCGGCCTCGCCGAGGGTGCGCACGGCGTGGGCGCGCATCACGCGCAGGCCGATGCGGGCGCGCGCGATCCGCTCGCGAATGTGCGGATCCTCGGCGGCACCGTTGGATGCGGCGAGGTCGGCGACGCCCTGCAGCTCACGGGCGAAGCCGATCTGCTGGCCCAGGGTGGAGACGCCGCGCTCGAAGGTGAGCAGTCCCATCGCGACCTTCCACCCGTCGCCGGGGGCGCCGACGACGAGGTCGGCGTCGGTGACGGCGTCGTCGAAGAAGACCTCGTTGAACTCGGAGGTGCCGGTGAGCTGCTGGATGGGCCGGACCGTGACGCCCGGTTGATCGAGCGGCACGAGCAGGAAACTCAGGCCATGGTGCCGGGAAGAGCCGGGTTCGGTGCGGCAGACCACGAACGCCCACTGTGCGACGTGCGCGAGGGACGTCCACACCTTCTGGCCGTTGATGATCCACTTGCCGTCCTCGAGCCGGGCGGTGGTGGCGACGTTGGCCAGGTCGGAACCGGCGCCGGGCTCGGAGTAGCCCTGGGCCCACAGTTCGGTGACGTTCCGGATGCCGGGCAGGAAGCGGCGCTTCTGGTCCTCGGTACCGAAGGCGACGAGGGTGGGCCCGAGCAGTTCCTCGCCGAGGTGATTCACGCGGGCCGGCGCGTTCGCCTTCGCGTACTCCTCGTGGAAGATCACCTGCTGTTCGAGGGTGGCGCCGCGTCCGCCGTACTCGGCCGGCCAGCCGATGCAGGTCCATCCGGCGGCGGCGAGATGCCGGTCCCAGGCCAGGCGCTGCTCGAAGTACTCGTGCTCGCTGCCCGGGCCACCCTTGCCCTTCAGCTCGGCGAATTCGCCGGTCAGATTGTCCTCCAGCCACTGCCGGACGGTGGCGGCGAACGCGGCGTTGTCGAAACCCGTGTCGTCCAGTCTCTCGCTCTGATGCACGTCTGTACGATAACCTACCAAGCACTTGCTAGGTAGGGAGCTCCGTGACCGCACAACCGAGAACCACACCGGCGGCCCTCGAACGCGCCGCATCGGCGCACGCCGACCGGACCGCGATCGTCGACGGCGACGTGCAACCGACGTTCGCACAACTGCGCGACCACGTCCGCGAATTCGCCGCCGCCCTCGTCGCCCACGGCGTCGGGCCCGGCGCACGCGTCGCGATCTGGTCGCCCAACACGCACCACTGGATCGTCGCCGCGCTCGGGATCCACTGGGCCGGCGGCATCGTCGTCCCCGTCAACACCCGATACACCGGCGACGAGGCGCACGACATCCTCGACCGGATCGACGCCGGCGCCCTCGTCGTTGCCGGGGACTTCCTCGGCACCGACCGGTACGCGGCCCTGCGCGCCGCGGCGCCGGAACTGCACCTTCCCACCGTCGTGCGGGTCCCGCTGGGTGGGACCGATGCCCCCGCCGACGGCGTGGTGGACTGGGACGAGTTCCTGGCCTCGGCGACGGAGGACGCGCGCGCCGAAGCCGACGCCCGCGCGCGGGCCGTCTCCCCCGACGACGTCTCCGACATCCTGTTCACCTCCGGCACCACCGGGCGCAGCAAGGGTGTGCTCAGCGCCCACCGGCAGCTGATCGGGGTCGCCCGGGCGTGGGCGGACTGCGCCGAACTCACGCCGGACGACAACTATCTCGTCATCAACCCGTTCTTCCACAGCTTCGGATACAAGGCCGGTTTCGTCGCGGCGCTGCTCGCGGGCAGCACCGTCGTGCCGATGGCGGTGTTCGACGTCGAGAAGGTGATGGCCACCGTCGCCGACCGGCGGATCAGCGTGCTGCCCGGGGCGCCGACGATCTACCAGAGCATCCTCGACCACCCCCGCCGCGACGAATTCGACATGTCGTCCCTGCGGATCGCGGTCACCGGGGCCGCACCCGTGCCCGTCGCGCTCGTCGAACGCATGCAGAACGAACTGAGCTTCGACGCGGTGCTCACCGCGTACGGGCAGACCGAGGCCGTGGTCGCGACGATGTGCCGCACCGACGACGATCCCGTCACCGTCTCCACCTCCTCCGGCCGCGCCACCGCCGACTTCGAGGTCCGCATCGGCGACAAGGGCGAGATCCTGCTGCGGGGCCCCAACGTGATGCTCGGCTACCTCGACGACCCGGAGGCCACCGCCAAGACGATCGACGCCGACGGCTGGCTGCACACCGGCGACGTGGGCACCCTCGACGAACGCGGCTACCTCGACATCACCGACCGGCTCAAGGACATGTACATCAGCGGCGGGTTCAACGTCTATCCCGCCGAGATCGAGGCGGCGCTGATGCGTCTGCCCGGCGTGCACGAGGTCGCGGTCATCGGTGTGCCCGACGAGCGCATGGGCGAGGTCGGCCGCGCGTACGTCGTCGCCCTCGAGGGCAGCGGCCTGACCGAGGAGGCCGTGATCGCGTTCTGCAAGGAGAAGCTGGCCAACTTCAAGGTGCCCCGCTCGGTCCGCTTCACCGGGCACCTGCCCCGCAACCCGTCCGGCAAGGTTCTGAAAAACATTCTGCGTGAGGAGAAGTCATGACCGTCCCCTACGAACCCGACGTCGTCACCTACGAGGTGCGCGACGGCGTCGCGATCGTCACCCTCAACCGGCCGGACTACCGCAACGCGCAGAACTCGGTGATGACCTACGCCCTCGACGCCGCGTTCGAACGGGCCGTCGAGGACGACGAGGTGAAGGTGATCGTGCTCGCCGGCAACGGCAAGCACTTCTCCGCCGGCCACGACCTGGGGACCCCCGGGCGTGATCACCACGTGCACTACGACAACAAGGCCGTCATGTGGTGGGACCACGTCGACAAGCCCGGCGGCGACCAGCGCTACGCCCGCGAGATGGAGGTGTACCTGAGCATGTGCCGCCGCTGGCGGGAGATCCCCAAGCCGACGATCGCGATGGTGCAGGGCGCGTGCATCGCCGGCGGCCTCATGCTCGCCTGGGTGTGCGACCTGATCGTCGCGTCGGAGGATGCGTTCTTCTCCGATCCCGTGGTGCGCATGGGCATTCCCGGAGTGGAGTACTTCGCCCACCCGTGGGTCCTCGGCACCCGCTTCGCCAAGGAGATCCTCTACACCGGCGACCGCTTCGGCGCCCAGCGCGCATACGAGGTCGGCATGGTCAACCGCGTCGTGCCGCGCGAGAAGCTCGAGGAGGAGACCCTCGCCCTGGCCGCGCGTATCGCCGAAATGCCACGGTTCGGCCTGGCCCTGACCAAGCGCGCCGTCAACCAGTGCGAGGACCAGATGGGCATGCGGAACGGCATGGACTCGGTGTTCGGCCTGCACCACTTCGCCCACGCCCACAACGCCGAGGTCGGCACCGACTCCCTCGGCGGCATGAACGCCAAGTCGATGGCGGCGAGCGCCCGCCCCTCCCCCGCGAGCAACGCGGGCCCCACGGCCCAGGACGGAGCGAAGTAGTGGATCTCGAGTTCGACGACGCAACCCTCGCCTTCCGCGACGAGGTCCGCGCGTTCCTCGCCGAGCACGTCCCGCAGACCCCACTGAAGTCGATGGACACCGCGGAGGGCTTCGAAGAGCACCGGCGGTGGGAACGCACCCTCGCCGACGCCCGGCTGTCCGTGGTGTCCTGGCCCGAGGAACTCGGCGGCCGCGACGCCTCGCTGCTGCAGTGGGTGGTGTTCGAGGAGGAGTACTACCGCGCCGGGGCACCCGGACGCGTCAGCCAGAACGGCATCTTCCTGCTCGCCCCCACCCTGTTCGAGCACGCCCACCCCGACCAGCTCGCCCGCATCATGCCCCGCATGGCGCGCGCCGACGACATCTGGGCACAGGCCTGGTCCGAACCCGAGTCCGGCAGCGACCTCGCGTCGCTGCGCTCGACGGCCACCCGCGTCGACGGCGGCTGGCTGCTCAACGGGCAGAAGACGTGGAGCTCCCGGGCGTCCTTCGCGGACATGGGCTTCGGCCTGTTCCGCTCCGACCCGGAAGCGCAGCGGCACAAGGGCATCACGTACTTCATGTTCGACCTGCGCGCGGAGGGCGTCACCGTCCGGCCCATCGACCAGCTCGACGGCGAGCCCGGCTTCGCCGAGATCTTCCTCGAGGACGTGTTCGTGCCCGACGACCCCGCCGACCCCGGCGCGTCCGGGGTCATCGGCGGCGTGAACGAGGGCTGGCGGGTCGCGATGAGCACCGCCTCCAACGAGCGCGGCCTGTCGCTGCGCTCCCCCGGGCGGTTCCTCGCCACCGCCGACCGGCTGCTGCAGCTGTACAAGTCGTCGGATCTGCACGGCGACGCGGCCCTGCGCAACCGCGTCGCCGACACCTGGATCGGCGCGCGCGCCTACGAGTTGTCCACCTGGGGCACGGTCACGCGATTGCAGGACGGCGGGCAGCTCGGCGCGGAGTCGTCCATCAACAAGGTGTTCTGGTCGGAGTGGGACATCGCCGCCCACGAGACGGCGCTCGATCTGCAGGGCGCCGCCGCCGAGCTGGTCGACGGCTGGACGGACGGCTACCTGTTCTCGCTGTCCGGCCCGATCTACGCCGGCACCAACGAAATCCAGAAGAACGTCATCGCCGAGCGCCTGCTCGGCCTCCCGAAGGGCGACCGATGAGATTCGCGCTCGACTCCTCCCACGAGGACTTCGCGTCCAGTATCGATGCGCTGCTCGCCAAGTCCGACATGCCGGCCGTGATCCGCGCGTGGAGCGCCGGCGACACCGGCCCCGGTCTGAAGGTGTGGCAGCGTCTCGCCGAGATCGGGCTCGGCGGCCTGCTCGTCGGCGAGGACCACGACGGCGTGGGTGCCGACGCGGTCGACCTCGTCGTCGCCGTCGAACAACTCGGCCGCCACGCCGTGCCGGGCCCGGTCGTCGACACCGTCGCCGTCGCCCCGGTGCTGCTCGCGGCCGCGGCGCCGGACCGGTTGCCGGCCCTGACCTCCGGCGCGCTCGCGACAGTCGCCGCCGCTCCGGACGTGCCGTTCGCGGTCGACGCCGACATCGCCGACCTGGTGCTGCACGTCGACGGCTCAGCCGTGTCCGTCGGCACCCCCGGGCAGCCGCGCGAGTCCGTCGACCCGGCCCGCCGGCTGTTCCCCGTCTCGGCGGGAGAGTCGTTGGGTGAAGCCGACTTCGGCGCCGCGTTCGACCTCGGCGCGCTCGCCACCGCGGCGCAGCTGCAGGGGCTCGGCCGGACGCTGCTCGAGCGCACCACCGAGTACGCGCAGCAGCGCCGGCAGTTCGGCCGGGCCATCGGCTCCTTCCAGGCCGTCAAGCACCACCTCGCCGAGGTGGCCGTCGCGCTGGAGATGGCCCGGCCGCTGCTGCACGGCGCGGCGCTGTCGGTGCGCGACGGGCTGCCGCAGGCGTCGCGGGACGTCTCTGCCGCCAAGGTCGCATGCGGCGACGCCGCCTACCGTGCGGCCCGGACCGCGCTGCAGGTGCACGGCGCCATCGGCTACACCCGGGAACACGATCTGTCGCTGTGGCTGACGAAGGTCCGCGCCCTCGTCACCGCATGGGGCACGCCCGACGTGCACCGGGCGCGGATCGTCGACGCGCTGGAGGCGTCGTGACGTTCGAAACCGAGGACCGCGCCGCGCTGCGCGAGTCGGTGCGCAACCTGCTCGCCAAGCACTCCGACTCGTCGGCGGTGCGCAAGGCGATCACCGCGCCCGAGGGCTACGACGCCGGCCTGTGGGAGCGGATGGTCGAGCAGATCGGGGTGGCGGCGCTCGCCGTGCCCGAGGACTACGACGGGGTGGGCGCCTCGCTCGCCGAGACCCACGTCGTGCTCGAGGAACTCGGCCGGACGCTGACGCCGTCACCGATGCTCGGCTCGGCGGTGCTCGCGGCGCAGGCGCTGCTGCTGTCCGGCGACACCGAAGCATGCGCGCGGCTGCTGCCGGGCATCGCCGCCGGGGAGATCGCGGCCGTGTGCTGGGCCTCGGGGGCGGGCTGGTCGTCGCCGGGGGTGACCGCGACCGGCGACCGACTCGACGGCACCGCGCACTACGTGCTCGGCGGAGACGTCGCGAGCACCCTGCTGGTGCTCGCGCGCGACGGGGACGCCGTCGCCCTGTTCGGGGTGGATCCGGACGCGACCGGCGTGACCCGGCGCCGGGTGCCGACGATGGACCCGACCCGCAGCCTCGCGCAGTTGCGGTTCGACGGGGTGACCGGACGGCCGCTCGCGTGCCCGGAGGATCTCGTGGACCGGTTGCGCACCGTCGCGCTGATCGCGCTGTCGGCCGAGCAGGTCGGTGCGGCACAGGCCGCGCTGGATCTGACCGTGGAGTACACAAAGAACCGCAAGCAGTTCGGCCGCGTCATCGGGTCCTTCCAGGCGCTCAAGCACCGCATGGCCGACATGTACGCGCTGGTGGAGACCGCGCGCTCGATGTCGTACGCGGCGGCGCTGTCGCAGGATACGCAGGACGCGTATGCGGCGAAGGTGTACTGCTCGGAGGCGTTCGAGCAGGTGGCCGCGGAGACGATCCAGTTGCACGGGGGCATCGCCATCACGTGGGAACACGACGCGCAGCTGTACTTCAAGCGCGCCCACGGCACCGCCCAGCTGTTCGGGCAGCCGCGCGAGTTCCTGGCCGCGATCGGAATGTGACGCCCGCGTGCCCGAGCGAATGAACCATCGCGTCGGCCTGATCGAGTGAGGGGTACATTCGCTCGGGCCGCGGGGCGATCCGGCAGTCGTTAGCCTGGGACGATGAGCACTCCCGTGATCACGCTGAATTCCGGAACCACCATCCCGCAGCTCGGCCTGGGAGTCTGGCAGGCCACCAACGAGCAGACCGAACACGCCGTGCGCTTCGCCCTCGACGAGGCCGGCTACCGGCACATCGACACCGCCGCCGCGTACGGGAACGAGGAGGGCGTCGGGCGCGGTATCGCGGCCTCCGCGGTCCCGCGGGAGGACGTCTTCCTCACCACGAAGCTGTGGAATGCCGACCAGGGCTACGACCGGGCACTGCAGGCGTTCGACGAGAGCCTCCGCCGCCTGGGCACGGACTACGTCGACCTGTACCTGATCCACTGGCCGTTGCAGGACAACGACCGGTTGCTGCGCACCTGGGACGCACTCGAGAAGATCGCCGGGTCCGGCCGGGCAAAGGCGATCGGCGTGTGCAACTTCGAGCCGCACCACCTGCAGCTGCTCGTCGATCGCGGCGGCATGCTGCCCGCCGTGGACCAGGTGGAGCTGCACCCGCACCTGCCCCAGCAGGAGATCCGCGCCTTCGCGGCCGACCACGGTATCGCCGTCGAATCGTGGAGCCCGCTGGGCGGTACCAGCAATTCCGGGTGGGGGCGCGATTCCAAGCCGAACACGCTGCTGATCGATCCGATCATCACGCGCATCGCGGACCGGCACAGCAAGTCCGCGGCCCAGGTGCTGATCCGCTGGCACCTGCAGAACGGCCTGATCGTGATTCCGAAGTCGGTCCACGACGCGCGGATCGCGCAGAACTTCGACGTGTTCGACTTCGAACTCGACGACCTCGACCTAAGCGAGATCGCGACCCTCGACGACGGCACGCGCGTCGGCATGCACCCGGACGAGATGAACATCGGCGCGCCGGACTGACGGACGATCCCCGCACGGGCAGCCGCGCCCCTCGGCACGCGGCTGCCCGTTTCCGGGCGTATTCGCCGATCACCTTGCGCTTCCAGGACGCAGCACAAATAGTAGAACACGTTCTCATTCAGGACCCGGCCGGTCGCGGGTTCGCGATCGGTTCGCGCAGAGGGGCAGGACGTGACGACACACATGATCTCGGGCACCCCGATCGAGATGCCGGTGCGGATTCGGACCGCGACGGCATTCATGGCGATGTACTCGGTGCCCGCCGCCCCGGCTCGGGCCCTGATCGATCACACGGGACTCGAACTGCTGCACCACCGCCCGGGGCGCGGTATCTGCATCCTGGTGTTCGTGGACTACGTCGACGGAGATCTCGGACCCTACAACGAGTTCGGCGTGTGCTTCCTCGTTCGTGACCATCGCCGGCGCGGCGGTACCGTGCTGCAGGATCTGCGGGAACTCGCCCGCGGCGGCGCCGGCGCCCTGATCCATCAACTGCCCGTCGACGGCGAGTTCACCCTGGCGGCAGGACGGGGAATCTGGGGGTTCCCCAAGATCCTCGCCGACTTCGACGCCGACCACGCCGGCGCCGTCAAGCGCGCGTCCGTGAGCCGGGACGGGCAGCTGATCGCGGAACTGTCGGTGCGCCCGGGCCTCGCGGTTCCCGGGCGTGGTGCCGCCGCCTCCGTCACGGCCTACTCCCATCTGGACGGGATCACCCGGCGCACCGGATGGGCGATGAATCCCGCCGGCGTGCGCAGCCGCGTCGGCGGTGCCACCCTGCGCCTCGGAACCCACCCCATCGCCGGCGAACTGCGCGCGCTGGGGCTGCCCCGGCGCGCGCTGCTCACCTCGTCGATCCCCCGTCTGCAGATGACCTTCGGAGACGCCGAACCGATCTGATCCGGCCTTCGGGTTTCGGCGCCCGTCGCAGCGGGCACCCACCGAGTCGAAGACACAATCGATCGGTGAGGTCACCATGATCAACAACAGCGACATCGATGCACTTGTCGGCGCCACCGTCTACGGACCCGGCGGCGACAAGCTCGGCAAGGTCGGCGAGGTCTACCTCGACAACCGCACCGGGAACCCTGCTTGGATCACCGTCGTCACCGGCCTGTTCGGCACCCGTCGGCATTTCGTGCCGATCGACGTCGCCGAGCTGGACGGCAAGGACATCCGTCTGCCGTTCGACAAGGACACGGTGACCGGCGCCCCGAACATCGACGAGGACGGCCGTCTCACCCCCGAGGAGGAGACGCAGCTCTACCGCTACTACGACAGGGCGGATACCGACACCGACACCGGTCGCGCACCGGACGTCGACCGGACACCCGACGCCGATCGGCTGCGCGACACCGACCGGACGCCGGACACCGACCGGACACCCGACGCCGATCGGCTGCGCGACACCGACCGGACACCGGAGACCCATCGGACGCCGCAGGGAGGCGCGCCGGGTGTGTCCACCTCGGCTCCGCCGTCGGCCACACCGTCGCATCCCGGTGGCACCGGTGACACAACGCAACACGGCGCCCCCTCGCCCGGCCCGCGACTCCACAAGCGGGTCGTGACCACCGAGTACTACGTCGACGAGGGCGCCCCCGGCCAGCACCCCGACCAGGAGGACCGACGATGATCGAACGCGAGCCTGCCGGTGCCAGTGCCGCCGGCCGCGACCCCGTTCCCGGCCGCGACCCCGTTCCCGGCCGCGAGCGCGTGGTCACGGACGACCGGGTGACGGACCGCACCACCGCCGCCGCGCCCTTCGAGGAGCGGGTGACGACGAAGCCGGCCAAGACGAGTGTGGCCGCCGCCCTCGCACTCGCCGTCGGCACCGCCGCCCTGGTGTGCGTGCTCTCGCTCGTCCTCTCCCCCGTGGGTCTGGTGCTGTCCGTCGTCGGGCTCGTGCTCGGCATCGTGGGTCTTCGCGCGGCACGTCGACTGGGCGTGACCGGGCGCGGCGTCGCCATCGCGGGCATCGTGCTCAGCATCGTCTCGCTCGTGCTGTCGATCGCCTACGTGGCGGGTGTGGTGACGGTGCTCAACAACGACCGCATGGTCGAGCAGCTCGAACAGCAACTCGACCGGGCCCGCGACCAGCTGCCCGACAGCATCCAGGTGCCCCAGCCCGGCGAGTAACCGTCCGGCCGGCCGTGCCGGCCCCCTAGAGCCAGGTGTCCTCCGAGGTACTGGTGAGAAACGCCTCGAGGTCGTCGCGCCAGGGGGCCGGCACGGTCTTGTCCGGCTCGATGCCGGTGTACTGGCCGCGATAGAACAACAGCGGCCGCTCCTTCTCGTCGCGCACCTCGCTGAGCGAGGACACCCGTCCGAACACCACCCAGTGGTCGCCGCCGTCGTGCACGGTCTCGACGGTGCAGTCGATGTGCGCCAGGGATCCGGTCAGGACGGGCGAGCCGAGCGGCGACGGGCGCCACTCGACGCCGGCGAACTTGTCCGGCTCCCGGGACCCGAACCGGGCGCACGTGTCCTGCTGCTCCTCCGCGAGCACGTTGACGCAGAAGCGCCCGGATCGTTCGATCGCGGTCCACGACCGCGACGTCCTCGTCGGGCAGAACAACACCAGCGGCGGGTCCAGCGACAGCGCCGCGAACGACTGGCAGGCGAATCCCACCGGCTCGCCCGCGTCGACGGTGGTGATGATCGTGACCCCCGTGCAGAACTGGCCCAGCACGTTCCGGAAGACCCGGGGGTCGATCCCACCGTCGTCGGCGGTGGTCACGGCTGCATCCCCACGCTGAAGTCGTGACCCCACAGGCTGACCGCTGTGGACTCCCGGGCGATCCACTCCTCGTCCTTGACCTGCCTTCCCTCGCAGCCGAATTCGACGTCGAAGCCACCCGGGGTCTTCATGTAGAACGAGAGCATGAGGTCGTTGACGTGCCGGCCCAGCGTCGCCGACATCTTCACCTTCCGGCGCAGCGCCCGGTCCAGGCACAGCCCGACGTCGTCGGCGTTCTCCACCTCGATCATCAGGTGCACGATGCCACTCGGCGTGGGCATCGGCAGGAACGCCAGGCTGTGGTGCCGTGGGTTGCACCCAAAGAAGCGGAGCCAGGCCGGTTTCCCGTCGGCCGGGCGGCCCACCATCTGTGGCGGCATGCGCATCGAGTCCCGCAGCCGGAAGCCGAGGACGTCGCGGTAGAAGTGCAGGGCCTCCTCGTCGTCGCGGGTGGACAGGACGACGTGCCCGAGTCCCTGCTCGCCGGTGACGAACCGATGCCCGTACGGGCTGACCACGCGGCGGTGCTCGAGCGCCACCCCATGGAACGCCTCGAGGGTGTTGCCGGACGGGTCCTGGAACACGATCAGCTCGTCCACACGACGGTCGGCGAGCTGCTCGGCCGTGCCCTCCTTGAACGGGACCCCGGCGGCCGCGAGGTTGTCGCGCACCTCCTGCAGCTCAGCGGCGTTCGCCGTCTCCCAGCCCGCGACCAGCAGCCGGTCGCTCTCGTGCGGCTCGATGATCAGCCGGGCCGGGAAGTCGTCCATCCGCAGGTACAGGGCGTCCGGGTGGACACCCTTGCCCTCCACCATGCCGAGCACCTTCAGCCCGTACTCGCGCCAGGCGTCCATGTCGGTGGCGCCGATGCGCAGATACGCGAGGGATCGGATACCCATGTCAGACACTCCCGTCGCTTCGCTCGCCCCGACCGCTCCGGTCGGTCAGGAAATCGATTGTCAGGCGGTTGAACTCGTCGAACTTCTCGAGCTGGGCCCAGTGCCCGCAGCCGCCGAAGACGTGCAGCTGGGCGCGGGGGATGAGCTTGAGCGCGACGAGTGCCCCGTCGAGCGGATTGACCCGGTCCTCCCGGCCCCAGATCAACAGCACCCGCTGCCGCAGCTTGTACGCGTCGCGCCAGAGCATCCCCAGCTCGAAGTCCGGTCCGGAGAACGACTTTCCCATCGCGCGCGCAGCGGCGAGCGACTCGGGGGTGCTCGCGGCGGCGAAGCGTTCCTCGACCAGCTCCTCGGTGATCAGCGACTGGTCGTACACCATCACCCGGAGGAACGCCTCGAGCTTCTCCCTGGTCGGGCCCTCCGGCGGCGCCGCGAACCGGCCGAGGTGCTTCACGCCCTCGGTAGGGTCGGGCGCGAAGAGATTGACGCTCAATCCCCCCGGCCCCATCAACACGAGCCGTCCGGCCCGGTCCGGGAAGTCCAGTGCGAACCGCACCGCGGCACCGCCGCCGAGCGAGTTGCCGAGCAGGTGCACGCGCCCGTCGACGCCGAGGTGGTCGAGCAGGTCCTTCAGCGCGGTGGCGCTGTGCACGAAGTACTGCGGATGCTCGGTGGGCTTGTCGGACTTGCCGTAACCGGGCTGGTCGACACAGATGACGTGGAAGCGCTCGGCCAGCACGGGGATGTTGCGGGCGAAGTTGGACCAGCCGGAGGCGCCCGGACCGCCGCCGTGCAGCAACACGATCGTGGTGTCGTGTCCGACCCCCGCCTCGTGGTAGTGCAGCCGCAGGTCGTGGCGCACCTGAGCGAACCGGGACGTCGACTCGTAGGTGATCTCTTCCGTCGCAGTCAATTCGGTCTCCCTACACCATCGTGTCGGTGATCGGCAGTCCGAACTCGCCGGCGCCGAACATCACATAGGCGCGCTCGGCGTCGTTGGCGGCATGGACACGCCCGGCGTGGGCGTCGCGCCAGAACCGTTGGATCGGCGTGCCGTTGGCGAGGGCGGTGGCACCGGAGTTCTCGAACAGCAGGTCGATGGACGCGATGGCGCGGCCGGTGGCGCGGACCTGGTCGCGACGGGCGCGCAGCCGCAGTTCCATCGGGACCTCCTCGCCGGCGACGAGGTGCGCGTACTCGTCGGCGACGTTTCCGGACAGCTGGCGCCACGCGGCGTCGATGTCGCTCGAGGCCTCGGCGATCCGCACCTTCGAGAACGGATCGTCCTTGGACTTCTCCCCCGCGTAGGCGGCGCGCACGCGCTTGCCCTGATGCTCGACGTGGGCCCGGTAGGCGCCGTAGGCCATGCCGACGATCGGCGTGGAGATCGTGGTGGGATGGATTGTGCCCCAAGGCATCTTGTAGACCGTCGCGGTGTTGCGCTCGAGGCCGGGGGCGGTGAGGTTGCTCATCGCCTTGAAGCTGAGGAAGCGGTGCCGGGGCACGAACACGTCCTCGACCACGATCGTGTTCGACCCGGTGCCGCGCAGGCCGACCACGTTCCAGACGTCGTCGATCCCGTAGTCCGCGCGCGGGATCAGGAAGCTGCCGAAATCGACGGGGCGGCCGTCCTTGAGGACTGGGCCACCGACGACGACCCACGTGGCATGGTCGCACCCGGAGGACCAGGCCCACGCGCCGTTGACCCGGTAGCCGCCGTCCACGACCTCGCCGGCGCCCATCGGGGCGTAGGAGGAGGAGATGCGCACGTCGGTGTCCTCGGCCCATACGTCCTCCTGGGCCTGCTGCGAGAACAGGGCCAGGTGCCAGTTGTGGACACCGATGATCCCGGACACCCATCCGGTGGAGCCGCACGCGCTCGCGATGTTGCGGACAGCCGTGTAGAACAGCACCGGGTCGGCCTCGTAGCCGCCCCACTGCTTCGGCTGGAGCAGCCGGAAGAACCCCGTCTCCTGCAGCGCCTTGATCGAGTCGTCGGGGATGCGGCGAAGATCCTCGGTCTCCTGTGCACGTTCCCGCAGGGCGGGCAGCAGCGCGTCGATCCGCTGCAGTACCTCGTGGCTCTCGTGGTCGCCCACTGGACGCTCCCGTCTGTTCCGGAAATGATCGCTTGCTTCGAGACTAGAACACGTTCCCATTCATGTCGAGACCGCGGAATCACCGCACGTCGGCGTCTTTTCTGTGGGACGAAAGTCCCGGATCGCTTCCGGATCGCCGCAATATTCTATAACGTGTTCTACTAGATGAACCGAAGGGAAGTGAGGGGACAATGGCACAGATTCGCGAGATCGACGTCGGAGAGGTCCGCACGCGTTTCGCGCGGGGTTGGCACTGCCTCGGGCTCGCCAGGACGTTCAAGGACGGCAAGCCGCACGCCGTCGAGGCCTTCGGCACGAAGCTCGTGGTCTGGGCCGACAGCCAGGGCGACCCGAAGGTCCTCGACGCCTACTGCCGGCACATGGGCGGCGACCTGTCGCAGGGTGAGATCAAGGGCGACTCCGTCGCCTGCCCCTTCCACGACTGGCGGTGGGGCGGCAACGGCAAGTGCACCGGCATTCCCTACGCCCGTCGCGTGCCGCCGCTCGCCCGCACCCGCTCCTGGCTGACGATGGAAAAGAACGGGCAGCTGTTCGTATGGAACGACCCCGAGGGCAACCCCCCGCCGCCGGAGGTCACGATCCCCGACATCGAGCAGTACGGGTCGGGCGAGTGGACCGACTGGACGTGGAACTCGATCCTCATCGAGGGCGCCAACTGCCGGGAGATCATCGACAACGTCGTGGATATGGCGCACTTCTACTACATCCACTACGCGTTCCCGACCTACTTCAAGAACGTCTTCGAAGGGCACGTCGCCGCGCAGTACCTCAACACCCGCGGCCGGCCCGACAAGGGCATGTCCACCCAGTACGGCATGGAGTCGCTGCTGAAGTCGTTCGCGGCGTACTACGGTCCCTCCTACATGATCAATCCGATGACCAACAGCTACGGCGGCTACGAGGTCGAGTCGGTGCTGATCAACTGCCACTACCCCGTGACCCACGACTCGTTCGTGCTGCAGTACGGCATCATCGTCAAGAAGCCGACCGGGATGTCCGACGAGATGTCGGCCAAGCTCGCCGCGAAGTTCACCGAGGGCATCGGCGAGGGCTTCCTGCAGGACGTCGAGATCTGGAAGAACAAGACCAAGATCGACAACCCGCTGCTGTGCGAGGAGGACGGCCCGGTCTATCAGCTGCGACGCTGGTACGAGCAGTTCTACGTCGACGTCGCCAACGTCACCGAGAAGATGACGCAGCGCTTCGAATACGAGGTGGACACCACCAAGGCCAACGAGGCGTGGCAGGCGGAGGTCGCCGAGAACCTCGCGCGGCAGAAGGCCGAGCAGGAACAGGGCAAGCAGGAAGCGGAGGTCTGACGATGGATCCCTCGACCCGGGCGCGCCGGTGGGCGAAGGCCCCGGACTTCGCCGGCCAGCCCGCGCGGGTCGAGGCGGTCCGCGCGCAGACCGCCATCGACAAGATCAACTACCTGGATTCGGGCCTGCACGAGGTGCGGTGCCGCGAGTGCGGCACCTGCGTGCTGGTGCGCAAGAACAGCTTCGACCACACGAGCGTGCAGTGGTGCGAGAACCCCGCGTCGGTGTGCCCGAACTTCCGGGACGACGCGACCCCGGGCGCCCTGCGAGACGGCTGCCCGCAACTGCGCGCAAGCATCGAGCAGGCGGTGCTCGACGGCCGGATCACCGTGCCGGACTGACGTCGCCGCGCCGCGGAGCGGCGAGTTGTTCGAGCGAATCGAGCACCGGCGCCGTCGCCGACACCCGATAGACGTGCCGCACCCGGTGCTCCTCGAGCTGACCCACCGTCAGGGATCGTCAGTCCATCCATCCTTGCCGAGCGCGTTGCATGTCAACCCGCTTCCCGGCCACGGGGGTGCCCTCTTCGAGCAGGAGTGCCGGTGCACGACCGCCGTGACACGAGGCGGTTGTTCCGTCGGCGTAGACGACTCGCCACCAGGGAACGTTGTCGTCCAGCAGGCTCATCGCTCGGCCCACCTGCCGTGGACCCGCCCCGATTCTCTTGCCGATATCGCCATAGGAGGCAACCGAGCCCGGAGGGATGGCAGCGACTGCCTCCCGGACCGCGTCGATGATGCTCGTCTCGTCTCGAGTGACCATCGGGATTCCGGCCCCCTAAAGCTTCGTCAGCGCATCGCCTTTGTGCATCGCGATGTGCTCGGTCTTGTCGCTCTTGATCTCGTATTGAGGGTCACTCTCACTGCAACGCCGTGTGCGCCCCTTGAACTCCACGTCCTTCGTGTGCTTCCTGATGATGACGCCCTCGACGTATCCGGCTTCGGAGTTCCACCGGACATGGTCGCCGACGGAGAAGTCAGTCGTCATAGCCCTTCCTCCACTCGATGTTCGTCCTCGTGAGGCTACCCGGCTCACGGCTTCTGTATGCCGGCGGAAGAGGCGACAGCAGATCGCCGGCAGGCGGGGTTGGCTGGCGAGTCGGTCTTCGGGCAACTGGTGCCGATCGATATCGTCGGCTGTGGTCATCGCGTGGTCTCCCTCGAGACCGTTGCCACCTGACGACCGTCTACTGAGCATCGCTCTATGCTGGCGTGGTGTTCCTTCTATTCGGATACGGCACCAAGCGGCAACACCTCGGCTCCGGGCAGACCCGAACGTGCCCGCGCTGCCACAACACCACACAGTGGGCACGGATCCGGGAATTCAGCCAGTTCACGTTGTTCTTCGTTCCGGTCGCGCGATGGAAGCGCCGGCAGCTGGAGGAATGTGGCATCTGCGGCACCGCCGTCGAAGTCTGAGCGCCTTCATCGTCGACGCGCCACCGACGGAGCGTGCGTCGGCGCACTCAGCCGACACAGGGATCGACGAATGGACTCGAGCACCGGAGTTGTTCCAACAGCTACAGCACCATGCGCTGTCACACGAAAATCGTTGCGCAACAGAGCCTTTTACAATCCGGTCGAAACACTTCGTCACGGGCACTGCCTCCCGGGCGCGCGACCGTTTCCACGACCCCACCCCCATCGACCACCAGACCGGCTACCAGGCCCGAGATGATAGAACCGATTCTCTTGGGGCACAGGGTGATCCTGTCGACTGCCATCCATCGGGTGGCGAGCAGCGCAGCGGCACGTTCGCCGAGGCACCGCAGAAGGCGGCCTCTGGTGGGCCGGCCAAGTCCAAGCCTGATCCACGGCATCGGCAGCTGCGAGACAGCGGTCGGGTCGATCCTCACCGAAGCTCACCACATTATCACTCGCCCACTGCTCGGTCACGTCAAGAGCTGAAACTGTCCAGCGCCCTTCTCCGACACCACCCGGTCGGGAAACCATACCCCTGGGGCACTGCCCCCAACGGTGCCCGCGCGACGCCGCCGACCGCATGGGCGGCCGTTCTCCGGCACGACCTGCGCGACCCCACCCCGATCGAGGCGAGTGAGGAGATGTGCACCGCCCGCCGAGCCCGGACTGCCGGGTAACGCACGGACGCCCACCGCAGAACCGGTGGCGACCGATGCACCGCGAGGCCGGTCGAGGAGGACGAAGTTCGATGCCGTCACAGCGATGAGTCCGCCAACGCCCGCAGGTCTACCTTTGCAACCGAGACACATCACTTCACCGGGAGCCGAGCCATGGGCCTGATCGACATCGAACTGTTCACCACCCTCGACCTCGTCGGACAGGCACCCGGCGGCCCCGACGAAGACCCGGAAGGGTTCCCGTTCGGCGGCTGGCAGGTACCCCTGCTCGACGAGGTCACCGGCGCGCAGATCGGGGCCGCCTACGAAGGCACCGACGCCCTGCTGCTCGGCCGCCGGACCTACGACATCTTCGCCGCCTACTGGCCGTACCAGGACGGCGGCGAGGACCACGAGATCGCCACGCTCTTCAACAGCGTCCCCAAGTACGTGGCCTCCCGCGGCCGGCCCGACCTCTCCTGGGCCGGATCCACGCAACTCGGCCCGGATCTGGCCGGCGCGGTGCGCGAAATCCGGGACCGGCACGAGGACGTCAAGGTCGTCGGGAGCCTGAACCTGGTCCAGACCCTGCTGCGCGAGAAACTCTTCGACCGGCTCGACCTGTGGGTGCACCCGATCGTGCTCGGCGTCGGGAAGAAGGTGTTCGACGCCGGCGCGGTGCCCACCAACCTCACCCTCCTCGCACCGCCGGTCGCCGGCCCGACGGGCACCGTGTACCTGCGCTACGGGCGCGCCGACGGCATACCCGGCACCGGGGACATGAGCGCCCCCGACCGCGGCGCCGGGCGGGACGGCTGAACCCGCCCCGCACCAGCTGGGTCCGTGTCCTCGGGGGTGCCTCCGCGAGGTCTGCCGACGTCGTTCCCGGCGGCGCAGCACCGGCGAGGGAGTCCCCCGACACGAACACAGCAGTGCCCAGCGGCGGGTATTCGGGCGTTATGTGCCGCAGAAGGTTCGGAAGGTTGCACTGAACGACGAGGGGGCGGGTGTGGTGTAGTCGGACCACTCGTCACGGCGGTCGAACGGATGCGTGACGACCTCGAGCAGCCTCTCGAAAGCAGCGAGCTCACCGTCGGCCGCAGCACGCAGAGCCGCATCGAGCTGATGATTGCGCGGGATGTACAGCGGGTTCACGCCGTCCATCGCGTCCGCGGTCTGCGCTGTCCCACGCCCCTGTGTGCTCAGGGCGCCGCGCCAGCGATCCACCCACGGCCCGATGTGCTCGCGCGGGACGAGGGCGTGCAGCGGCGCCGAATGCCCACGGAGTTCGTCCGCGAGCGCCCGGAAGCTGCCCGTCCAGTCGGCGCCGTGTTCGGCCATCAACCTCAGCAGGTCGTCGACCAGCGCTCGATCGAGGAGCGGGCCGGCCACCCCGAGCTTGGCCGCCATCCCGGCGGCGTAGTGGCCCTCGTAACGCGCGTCGAAGGTATCGAGGACTGCCGACACCGCGGCAATCGCGTCATCCGGCGTCGAATCGAGCAGCGGCAGCAGCGTTTCCGCCAAGCGCGCCAGATTCCACTTCAGGACAGCGGGCTGATTGCCGAACGCATAACGGCCGCCGTGATCGATCGAACTGAACACCGCCGCCGGATCGAACGCATCGAGGAAGGCGCACGGACCGAAGTCGATGGTCTCCCCCGAAATGGTCGTGTTGTCGGTGTTCATCACCCCGTGCACGAACCCGGTGAGCATCCACTGCGCCACCAGTGCTGCCTGCGCCTCGACCACCGCCTCGAAGAATGCCAGGTAGCGACTGCCCTCACCCGTCGCCGGCAGCTCGGTCAACTCCGGGTAGTGGCGAGTGATCGCGTAGTCGGCGAGCCGCTGCAGGACTCCCTCCTGTCGGGCCGCGAATTCGAAGGTGCCCACCCGCAGGTGACTGGCCGCGACCCGGGCGAGCACGGCACCGGGCTCGGCGCCGTCTCGGCGAACGCGGCGGCCCGTCGCGACCACCGCCAGCGCACGCGTCGTGGGAATACCGAGGGCATACATGGCCTCGCTGACCAGGTATTCGCGCAGCATCGGGCCGAGGACCGCGAAGCCGTCACCGCCCCGAGAAAACGGCGTGGGCCCCGAGCCCTTCAGGTGCAGATCCACTCGCCGACCGTCACTGCCCACCACTTCGCCGAGCAGCAACGCCCGGCCGTCCCCGAGCAGGGGTGCGTACCCGCCGAACTGATGTCCCGCATACGCCATCGCGACCGGCGTGGCCCCAGCCGGCGCCGTCGATCCGGACAGCACCCCGATCCCGACCTCGCTCCGCAGCACCTCCACGTCCCATCGCAGCGACACCGCGAGCTGCTCGTTGAGCACCAGCAACGTCGGGTCGGGGGCATGAGCGCCCTGCCACGGCACCGCCAGGGCGGCCAACTCGTCGGCAAAGGTGCTCTCGAGGCGCGCCACCGCCGAGTTCGTGCCTACCGTGGACTCCGGGAATGCCGCCATCAGTCGAGGGTAACCATCGCACCACCTGGCCCGCCGCTCACGACCGAGAACGCACCCGGCCACCAGCTCACGGTGCTCGACGTCACCGCACCGCGAGCCCATACTGCCCGTCACCGGCAGGGCTCGTCCTGCTCGTCACCGCAGCCACCTCGACGCGGGCCGCGCCGGCTCGACAAGGCCCCCCGCGTCGGCAGCGGGCGCCCAGGTGGGCGCAGGCCCAGGCGCGCTCGATTCGCCACGTGCCACCGTCTGCGACCAGGGGAACGCCGGGCCCGGCGGCGGCCGTGGCGGCGGACAGCTGCGCCGGGCCGAGCCGGCGCCAGGCCCCGCGCAGCACTCGGTGGCGGTGCACGGAGCGGGCGGGGGTCACGACGCGGGCACCGGCCTGGAATCGTGACCGGATCGGCTGGTGCGACGAGAGCGGGCCAGAGCCAGCCCACCGAGGACCGTGCCGATCAGCCCGAGCGCCACGGCGAGGACGGCGCCGGCGAGCCCGTTGCCGGTGCCGAGTCCACCGGCGGAGTTGACCCCGTGCACCCCGCCGGCGATGACGCTGATCGGTCCCAGCACCAGGGCCACGATCGTCCGAGCTCGTCCGGTGCCGGTGCGGCGGGATCGGGCCAGGGCCAGCCCACCGGCGACGGCGCTGATCAGCCCCAGCACGGCTGCCGCGGTGGGCACGGTTCGCCCGACGCCGAGCTCGTAACCGGCAGCGACAACGGAGACGTGCGTGATCGCCGGTGCGGCAAGCAAATCGAGGACAGGCATTGCGGATCCTTTCGGTCGAACGACGGGTTCCGGCCGCGCTCATGGAGGCCTCCGTCGTTGAGCGGACGCATACGATCGTCGCGTCTCGGCAACGGGGTGTCCTCGGACAGCGGGCGGCAGCGGATACGAAGTTCGACGTAGGTGGCTCGCGCACAACCACGCTTCTCGACGTAGGCGGCCGCGCAGTTCGCGGGAGTTGTTTTCCCCACCCGGAACCATATGATCGCGCCATGCCGGATCGCGTCACGTTGTTCCGCCCGCCCGCCTGGGCGCAGGATGTGCTGCTGGCGGTATTCATCACTGTCATGCAGGTCCAGGGCACCGTCGTCCGCAACAGCGGGGAGCCCGAAGCAGTGCTGCGCCCCCTGTCCGACCTCGGGAACCTCGGCTACCTGCTGTTGATCGCCGGTGGCGCGGTCCTGGTCCTGCGCCGCCGCTGGCCAGTCGCAGTGTTCGCCGTGACCGCGCTCGCCAGCATGGTGTACTACACCCTCGACTTCCCGGACGGCCCCGGATGGCTGGGCCTGTTCGTGGCCCTCTACACCCTCACCGCCCGCGGCGACGGACGTCGCTCGCTGGTGATGGCCGTTGTGGGCATCGCAGCACTGGCCGCGGTCTGGCTGATCGCCGCGACCGACATCGAACCCCCAGCCGCCGTCGGCTGGGTGTACTTCCGGATAGGCGCCGCGGGCATGAGTGCCGCCCTCGGGGAGAGCGTCCGCTCGAGGAGAGTCATCGCGGAAGAAGCACTCGAGCGCGCCGAATTGGCCGAACGCTCTCGTGAGGACGAAGCACGCGCCCGGGTCGACGAGGAACGGCTCCGGATCGCGCGCGAGGTCCACGACACCGTCGCGCACGCCATCGCCATCATCAACGTCCAAGCCGGCGTCACCGCACACGTGCTGGACAAGCGACCGGAACAAGCACGCCAGACGCTCGAGGCCATAGAGCAGACCAGTTCCCGGGCCCTGCAGGAGATGCGGGCCATCCTCGGGGTCCTTCGCGACGACCACGACGGCCGCCTCCCACCCCCAGGGCTCGGGCAGGTCGACGAACTCACCGCCAGGGCACGCGAAGCCGGGCTCGACGTCGAGCTGGAGACGACATCACCCCCACCGCCCGTACCCAGCGCGGTAGGCAGCGCCGTGTACCGGATCCTGCAGGAGTCGATCACCAATGTGATTCGCCATGTCGGACCGACCAGGGTCGCGGTCGCCCTGAACTACGGCCCCGACGCCGTGGAAGTCCGCGTGACGAACGACGGCCCGCGTGCGGATGGGGACACCGACAAAGCAGCCAGAGGCGCCGACCGTGCGGACGCCGGGTTCGCCGGCACGGACACACGCGGCCGCGGGATCGTGGGGATGCGCGAGCGTTGTCAGCTCTTGGGCGGCGACTTCGACGCCGGCCCGCTCCCGGGCGGCGGCTTTACCGTCACCGCCCGGCTGCCCTTGGCCCCGGCCGCAACGGTGAAGGTATGAACCCGGTGACAGGCGCATCCGGCCGCGACACTCCGATCAAGGTCCTACTCGTGGACGACGAGCATCTGGTGCGGTCCGGCTTCAAGATCCTCCTCGAGGTCGAGGACGGCATCACGGTGGTCGGGGAAGCCGCAACCGGCGCCGAAGCCGTGGAGCAAGCCCGGGCCCTGCGCCCGGATGTCGTGCTCATGGATATCCGTATGCCGAAGATGGACGGCATCGAGGCCACCCGGCAGATCGCCACCACCAACGGGCTCCAATACGTACGCATCCTCATCCTGACGACCTACGACACCGACGCCTACGTCTTCGAAGGCCTCCAGGCCGGCGCCAGCGGCTTCCTGCTCAAAGACGCGGGCCCGGCCGAGCTCCTGCACGGCATCCGCGTGGTCGCCGCCGGAGAGGCTCTGCTCGCACCGCGCATCACGCGCCGCCTCATCGCCCAGTTCACCGCACAGCACACAGCCGACAAGGCCGCCGATCGTCGGCTCGAGGTCCTCACCGACCGGGAACGCGAGGTCCTGACGCTGGTAGGTATGGGCATGAGCAACAACGAGATCGGCGCCGAACTCTGCCTCAGCCCGGCCACCGCCCGCACCCACGTCAGCCATGCCATGGTGAAACTCGGTGCTCGCGACCGCGCGCAACTGGTCGTCATCGCCTACCGAACGGGACTTGTGAAGCCGTAGGCGATCAGCCTGTCGACCCCGCGATCCGAATCTTCTCTGATCGACGACGTCTCAGACGAGAGGGGTGTCTGTGCCGGCGACCGCCCGAGCACTCCGTAGCCTGACGAGGCATGAGTGATGCAGATATCCACTTCTACTTCGACCCGGTGTGCCCGTTCGCCTGGATGACCAGCAAGTGGGTGCGCCTGGTGGCGGCCCAGCGCGAATTCCGAGTCGACTGGCGGTTCATTTCGCTGCGCCTGATCAACGCGCACGTCGACTACGACGCTCACTTCCCGCCCGAGTACGAAGCCGGTCACACGAGTGGGCTGCGGCTGCTCCGGGTCGCGGCGCGAGTGCGGGCCGAGCACGGGCGCGAGGCGGTGGATCCGCTGTACCGGGCGCTCGGTGCGTGGATATTCGAGACCACGCCGGACGCCGACAACACCGCCGGACCGGAACAGCAAGGAACGCGGGCTTTCCTCGAGCCGATCCTGGCCCGGGCGGGCCTACCCGTGCAGGTGGCGGACGCGCTGGACGACCCCTCGCTCGATGCGCTCATCCAGGCGGAGACCGACGAGGCACTGCGCCTGACCGGCAGAGACGTCGGCACGCCGATCATCCACTTCCAGCCGCCGAACGGCGTGGCCTTCTTCGGGCCGGTGATCAGCCGGCTACCCGGCGAAGAGGACGCCCTCCGCCTGTGGGACCACGTCGTCGGGCTGGCGAGCTTCCCCGGCTTCGCCGAACTCAAACGTAGCCTGCGCGAACTGCCGCAGCTGCCCGGTCTCGGCGTCGCTCCCGACGAGGTGGGAGTGGAGCAGGACTGGCACGGTGGCAGTCGACGAACCAAGAGATGAGCAACCGGTGCCGGCCACCCCGGCACCGTTCGGCCCGACAGCCAGGTCGAGACGGCTGCCGTTGTGTATGTCCGATGCGGACCGGTAACGGATAGCCTCGAGCCATGATGCTGGCGAACGTCTGCGAGCTCTATCGAGACGCAGGCTTTCTCGGGCAACCAGCGGCTGCCGCCACCAGCCTGGCCTTCGTGATCGCCGGCCTGGCCGTGCTCGCACGTCGTCGGCAGGGCACGGCGACGGTGACCTACGGTCTCCTCGTCATCGCGGTCGGCGCCGGATCCCTCATAGCGCACGGACCGAACCCGCCGTGGCAGGCCTACGCACACGACATACCGATCGCGACATTGCTCGCTTACACAGCCGTCGACGCCGCTTCCGACCGGTTCGACCGACGGTTGTCGCCGCGGTGGTGGCTCGTCGTTCCGTTCGTGATGGTTCCCGTCGTCGCAGCCGGCTCGAGCGCCTCCACGATCGTGCAGGCACTGCTCGCCGCGGTCACTGTGGGACTCGCGCTGGAACGCGCCCGCGTCCGTCCGCACCTGCGCCGCACGACGATCATCGCGGCACTGCTTCTCGCGTCCGGCGCCGTGCTCGGCACCATCGGCGACCGGACCTCGCTCTGCCGGCCGAGTAGTGTCCTGCAAGGCCACGCGCTGTGGCACATTCTCGCCGCCACCGGACTGTGGCGGCTCTCGCCCACGATCGGTTCACGGTCCCCCCGGATATCGGCCAGGACATCGCGGCATCTGTCGGGCCGGGCCGGCCCGGCCCGGAGACGGCCCGGGCAGGCTTGACCGCGTCGGTGGCACATGCACCGTCCCTCATCCACCCGACAGCACCCCGGACGAGTCCCGCAGCGCGAGCACCGGCGGCGTCCGAGCTCCGGCGAAGTACCTCGATACCCGCCCCTGCGCTCCGGGAATCGTTGCCGCGTTCCACGGCTCGATACCCTGGAACGATGGGCGCGCTGTTCGCGATGACGATTCCGGGACTGGCCTGCCTGCTGGTGGGCGCGGCCGCGGTCGAGGTGTTGTGGAGCCGTCTGACGGGTCATCGCCTGCTCCGGCGCAGCGGGGACGGTCGCACACGGCCGGTGGCGGCAACGGGGTTCGAGGAGGTCGGTGCGGTGTTCGAAGGGTCGCGGCGATTCGAATTCGAACAGCGACAGACCTCGCTGATGGACCGTGAGGACGCTACCGGTGGCGAACCCGGATGGCTGAGCGTCGAAACCCGTTGGGGCCGAATGTCACATTGCGTCGATCGAATTGACGCCATGTGACATTCGGTCGGTCAGGCGGTCTGCTGTTCGCGCTGGAGTTCGAGGGCGATGTCGATCAGCTGGTCCTCCTGGCCGCCGATGAGCTTGCGCTTGCCCGCCCGCACCAGCAGCTCCGCGGCGGAGACCCCGTACCGCTCGGCCTGGCGCTCGGCGTGGCGCAGGAAGCTCGAGTACACCCCGGCGTAGCCCATCATCAGGGCCTGACGGTCGAGCAGGCACTCGGCGGGCATCACGGGGCGCACGACGTCCTCCGCGGCGTCCGCGACGGCGAAGAAGTCGATGCCGGTCTTGATCCCCACCTTGTCGCATACGCCGACGAACGCCTCGACCGGGGTGTTGCCGGCACCCGCGCCGAACCGGCGGGCCGACCCGTCGATCTGCTTGGCACCCGCGCGGACCGCCGCGATCGAATTCGCCACGCCCAGGCCGAGATTCTCGTGCCCGTGGAAGCCGACCTGCGCGTCGGAACCCAGTTCCGCGACGAGCGCCTCGACGCGTTCGGCGACCTGCTCGAGAACGAGCGCGCCGGCCGAGTCGACGACGTACACGCACTGGCAGCCCGCGTCGGCCATGATGCGGGCCTGCTCGGCCAGCTTCTCCGGGGTGACGGTGTGCGCCATCATCAGAAAGCCCACGGTCTCGAGCCCGCGCTCGCGGGCGAGCCCGAAGTGCTGGACGGACACGTCCGCCTCGGTGCAGTGGGTGGCGATGCGGCAGATCGAGGCGCCGTTGTCCTGCGCCTCGATGATGTCCTCCTTGATGCCGACACCGGGCAGCATGAGGAAGGCGATCTTCGCGTGCTGCGCGGTGTCGACGGCGATCTTGATCAGTTCCTGCTCCGGCACTTTCGAGAACCCGTAGTTGAACGAGGACCCGCCGAGGCCGTCGCCGTGCGTGACCTCGATGACGGGGACGCCCGAGAGGTCGAGGGCGGCGACGACGGCGCGCACCTCCTCCCGGTCGAACTGGTGACGCTTGTGGTGCGAGCCGTCGCGCAGCGACGTGTCGGTCACGCGGATGTCCCACGACGGCTCGAAGAAGATGTCGTCGCGACGGAGGTCGGAGTTCGAAGAGGTCATCGGAGTCAGGCCTTCACGGTGGAGTTCGAGGGGAGGGAGTCCGCCGAGAGGAGCGCGCGGGCGATCTCCTCGCCCACCTTGGTGGCGGCCGCGGTCATGATGTCGAGGTTGCCGGCGTACGGCGGCAGGAAGTCGCCGGCGCCCTCCACCTCGACGAAGGTGGTGACGGTGGCGTGCCCGCCGGACACGACGGTCGGCTCGTCGAACTGTGGTTCGTTGAGCAGGCGGTAGCCGGGCACGTACTCCTGCACGTCGGCGACGACGCGGTGGATGGACTCGGCGATCGCGTCCCGGTCGGCGTCCTCGGGGATGGCACAGAAGATGGTGTCGCGCATGATCATCGGCGGGTCCGCCGGATTGAGGATGATGATCGCCTTGCCCTTGCGGGCACCGCCGATGGTCTCGATGCCCCGGCTGGTGGTCTTGGTGAACTCGTCGATGTTGGCGCGGGTGCCCGGCCCGGCGGACACCGACGCCACCGACGCCACGATCTCGGCGTAGGGCACGTCCACCACCCGGGAGACGGCGTGCACGATCGGGATGGTGGCCTGACCGCCGCAGGTGATCATGTTGACGTTGGGCACGTCGAGATGCGCCCCGAGGTTCGCCGGTGGCACGACGGCCGGTCCGACGGCGGCAGGGGTGAGGTCGATCGCCCGGATGCCGGCCGCCTCGTACCTCGGCGCCGCCGCCCGGTGCACGTACGCGGACGTCGCCTCGAACACCAGGTCCGGCTTCTCCGGCTGCGCGAGCAACCAGTCGATGCCCTCGGCCGATGTCTCCAGGCCGAGCGTGCGGGCGCGGGCGAGGCCCTCGCTCGCCGGGTCGATGCCGATCATCCACCGCGGCTCGAGCAGGTCCGAACGCTGCAGTTTGTAGAGCAGGTCGGTGCTGATGTTGCCCGACCCGACGATCGCGACACTTGCCTTGGCCATTGTTTCTCCTTGCAGTCGGGACCGGGTGGTCACGAGAACGTGAGCGAGACGGAGCCCAGTCCCGCGAACTCGGCGTGGAACTCGTCGCCGGGGCGCGCGTCGACGGCCCGGGTGCACGAGCCGGGCAGGACGATGTCGCCCTCCTTCAGCCGCACTCCGAAACTCTCGACCTTGCGGGCGAGCCAGGCGACGGCGGTGACGGGATTGCCGAGCACCGCGTCGCTGCGCCCCTCGGCGATCCGTTCGCCGTTGCGGCTGAGCACGGCGTCGATGCCCTTGATGTCGACGCCGGACGGCGCCACCCGCTGCGCGCCGAGCACCCATCCGGCGGAGGAGGCGTTGTCGGCGATGGTGTCCGCGAGGCCGATCTTCCAGTCCTTGATCCGGCTGTCGATCAGTTCGATGGACGGCGCGAACGCGACGGTGGCGTCGAGGACGTCGCTCTCGGTGCAGTCCGCGCCGGGCAGGTCCTTGCCGAGCACGAAGGCCACCTCGACTTCCACCCGCGGGAAGCAGTACCGCGAGGTGTCGACGGGCCGGTCCTCGAAGACCTGCATGTCGTCGAGCAGGTGGCCGTAGTCGGGTTCGTCCACGCCCATCATCTGCTGCATGGCCAGCGAGGACAGCCCGACCTTGTGGCCGACCACGCGGGCACCGGCCGCGAGCCGGCGACGGATGTTGATCAGCTGGATCTCGTAGGCGTCGACGACGTCGATGTCGGGGTGCCGGGCCACGAGCGGGCCGACGGGGGTGCGGTCGCGTTCGGCGGCCTCGAGCTCGTCCGCCAGCCGGGTGCGCAGTTGCGTCGGCAGCATTGCGGTTCCTTCCTGTTCACCGGCGACCGGCATGTTCTGCAACCTGTTTCCGTTCGGCCCGTGGTGTGCGGGTGATTCTTCCTGGCAGAAGGGATGGACTCACCGCGCCATCATTCTATAACGTGTTCTACATGATCAAGCAGGAATACGACATCGTCGTAGTCGGCAGCGGTGCCGGCGGAATGACCGCCGCGCTGACCGCCGCGCACCAGGGCGCGAGCGTCGTCCTGATCGAGAAGGCACCCCACTACGGCGGCTCGAGCGCGCGCTCGGGCGGCGGGGTCTGGATCCCGAACAACGAGGCCCTGAGGGCCGCCGGGGTCACCGACACCCCGGACTCGGCCCGCACCTACCTGCACAGCATCATCGGCGACGTGGTGCCCGCCGACAAGATCGACACCTACATCGACCGCGGGCCCGAGATGCTGTCCTTCGTGCTGAAGCACAGCGCCCTGGAACTGCAGTGGGTGCCGGGCTACTCCGACTACTACCCCGAGGCCCCCGGCGGCCGGCTCGGCGGGCGGTCCGTCGAGCCGAAACCGTTCGACGGCAAGCGCCTCGGCGACGATCTCGCCCTGCTCGAGCCCGACTACGTCAAGGGCCCGCCGAACTTCGTCATCACCCAGGCCGACTACAAGTGGCTCAACCTCCTCATGCGCAACCCGCGCGGACCGGTCCGCGCCGCGAAGGTCGGCATGCGATACCTGTGGGCCCGCGCGATGAGGAAGCACCTGCTGGTCCGCGGCCAGGCGCTCATGGCCGGACTCCGCGTCGGCCTGCGCGACGCCGGGGTACCGCTGCTGCTGAACACGGCCCTGACGGACCTCGTCGTCGAGGACGGGGTGGTGCGCGGTGTGCGCGTCGAGTCGGACGGACGGACGGACACCATCCGGGCCCGCCGCGGCGTCGTGATCGCCTCCGGCGGCTTCGAGCACAACGAGCAGATGCGTACGCAGTATCAGCGCGCCCCGATCGGCACCGAGTGGACCGTCGGCGCGAAGGCCAACACCGGGGACGGCATCCGCGCGGGCCAGGCTCTCGGTGCCGCCGTCGATTTCATGGACGACGCCTGGTGGGGTCCGTCCTTCCCGCTCACCGGCGGCCCGTGGTTCGCCCTGTCCGAGCGCAGCCTGCCGGGCTCGATGATGGTCAACGCGGCCGGCCGGCGCTTCGTCAACGAATCCGCTCCGTACGTCGAGGCGGTGCACGCCATGTACGGTGGCCGCCACGGCCGGGGCGACGGACCCGGCGAGAACATCCCGTGCTGGATGATCCTCGACCAGCGCTACCGCAATCGCTACACCTTCGCCGGCATCACGCCCCGCAGTCCCTTCCCCAAGCGGTGGCTGAAGGCGGGTGTGGTGGTCCAGGCCGGCTCGATCAACGAGCTCGCCGAGAAGATCGGCGTGCCGGCGCAGACCCTCACCGCGACCGTCGAACGATTCAACGGCTTCGCCCGCGCGGGCCGGGACGAGGACTTCGGACGCGGCGAATCCGGCTACGACCACTATTACGGCGACCCGCGCAACAAGCCCAATCCGAGCCTCGGCGCCATCGACAAGGCCCCCTTCTACGCGATCAAGGTGGTGCCCGGCGATCTCGGCACCAAGGGCGGCCTGCGCACCGACGCCGACGCCCGGGTCCTGCGCGAGGACGGGACCGTGATCGAGGGTCTCTACGCGGCCGGCAACGCCAGCGGTCCCGTCATGGGCCACACCTACGCCGGCCCCGGCGCCACGATCGGCCCGGCCATGACCTTCGCCTATCTCGCGGTCCTCGACGCCCTCGGCCGACCGGAGCAGCCCGCCGCGCGGCCGATCTCCGAGACCGCCGAACAGCACTGAGCCGCACTCGATCCGGCCGAACCCCGTCCGCCGAACAGAAAGGGTCCCGCGTGCCCATCGATCCCGCCGTCGCACTCGGCGCCGAACTGCCCGCCCAGGAATTCGCCTGGAGCAGCAGCGACGTTCAGCTCTATCACCTCGGTCTCGGCGCCGGCGCGCGTCCCACCGACCTCGGTGAGCTGCGCTACCTGCGCGACGGTGATCCGCAGGTCCTGCCCACCTTCGCCACCGTCGCCGCGACGTTCCACGACACCGAGCCGCCGAAGGTCTCGTTCCCGGGCATCGAGATCGACCTGGCGAAGGTGGTGCACGGCAGCCAGGAGGTGACGGTGCACGCTCCCCTGCCACCGGAAGGCAAGGGCCGCACCGTGACCCGAATCGCCGAGGTGTGGGACAAGGGCAAGGCCGCGGTGATCGTGCAGGAGTCGACGACCACGGATCCGGCCGGCAACCCGCTGTGGACGGCCCGCTCGTCCATCTTCGCCCGCGGCGAGGGCGGCTTCGGCGGCGAACGCGGACCGTCCGAGTCCGTCGAATTGCCGGACCGGGCACCCGATTTCGAGGTGGATGTCGCGACGCTGCCGCAACAGGCCCTGCTGTACCGGCTGTGCGGCGACCGCAACCCGCTGCACTCGGACCCGCAGTTCGCGCAGGCCGCCGGGTTCCCCGCTCCGATCCTGCACGGGCTGTGCACGTACGGGATCGTCTGCAAGACGCTCACCGACGCGGCGCTCGACGGTGATGCCGCGTCCGTGCACGGATTCACGGCCCGGTTCGCCGGCGTCGTCTTTCCCGGCGAGACCCTGCGGGTGCGCGCCTGGCGCACCGGCGACCGGCTGCTCGCGACCGCCGCGGTGGTCGAGCGCGACCTCGCGCCCGCCCTCACCGACGTGGTCCTCACCATCGCCTGACACCCCGTCCTCCCCCAGCACCGGCCCGCCACGGGCCGGTGAGAAAGCAGTGTGTTCATGACGATTCGCACCGAACCCCTGCGCCTGTCGCGCCGGGGTTTCCTCGCCGCCGGCGCGGGCGCGCTCGCCGCCACCGCGCTCGGCGGCTGGACCCCCGTCCACGCCGTACCGGCCGGCTCGTCCGGTGCCACCCTGACCACCCCGGCCGCGTTTCCCGACGGCATCGCCCTCTACCAGCAGGCCTACCAGAACTGGTCCAAGGAGATCATGCTCGACGCGATCTGGACGTGCGCCCCGCGCAGTCCCGAGGACGTCGTCCGGCTCGCGAACTGGGCCCACGCTCACGGCTACACCGTCCGGCCGCGTGGCGCGATGCACGGCTGGACTCCGCTGACCATCGTCAACGGCGCACCGGTGGACAGGGTGATCCTGGCGGACACGATGGCGCATCTGAACGGGGTGTCGGTGCACTCCGGTTCGGACCCCGCCACCGTCACCGCCGGAGCCGGAGCGACACTCGACGCGATCACCACGGCGCTGCAGGGGCACGGCCTCGGCTGGGCCAACCTCCCCGCACCCGGGGTGCTGTCCATCGCCGGTGCACTGGCCGTCAACGCGCACGGTGCGGCGCTGCCCGCCGACGGCGAAAAGAACGTCCCGGGACACACCTTCGGCTCGCTGAGCAATCTCGTCACGGAACTGACCACGGTGGCGTGGAACGGCAGCGAGTACGCGCTGCGCACCTACACGCGCGCCGACGCGGACATCACTGCGCTGCTCGCCCACCTCGGCCGGACGTTCGTCACCTCGGTCACCCTGCAGGCCGGCCCGGACACCCGGATGCGGTGCCAGAGCTACACCGACATCGACTGGCGCGAGCTGTTCGCGCCTGCCGGAGCACCGGGACGCACCTTCGAGAGCTTCGTGCGGGCCTGCGGGCGCGCGGAGGCGATCTGGTATCCGTTCACCGACAAGCCGTGGATGAAGGTGTGGTCCCTCGCTCCGCAGAAGCCGGTGACGTCCCGAGAGGTGTTCGGCCCGTACAACTATCCGTTCTCGGACAACGTCCCCGAGCCCGTCACCGACCTGCTCGGGCAGATGACGGCCGGGAACCCCGCCATCGCGCCGGCTTTCGGGCAGGTCTACTACAACACCACCGTCGCCGGCCTCGCCGCCACGAACTCGAGCGACATCTGGGGCTGGTCCAAGGACCTGCAGTTCTACATCAAGGCCACCACCCTGCGGCTCACGGAGGGCGGCGGCGCGGTCCTCACCAACCGCGCCCACATCGCGAACGTGATCCACGACTTCACGCAGTGGTTCCACGAACGCATCGAGCACTACCGGGCGCTGGGGCAGTACCCGCTCAACGGCCCGGTCGAGATCCGGTGCTGCGGGCTCGATCAACCCGACGACGTGCGGGTCCCGTCCGCCGGGCCGCCGACCATCTCCGCGACCCGGCCGCGACCCGACCACCCCGAGTGGGACACCGCGATCTGGCTCAACGTGCTCGGGGTGCCGGGCACCCCCGGCATGTTCGCGTTCTACCGCGAGATGGAGCAGTGGATGCGCGGTCACTACAACAACGCCGACTCCACTTTCCGGCCCGAATGGTCCAAGGGCTGGGCGTTCGGCCCCGAACTGCCGTACACGGACCAGCGGGTCATCGAGCAGGTCCTGCCCGACACCTACCGGGAAGGCGTGCCCGCGGACGAGAACTGGGACTCCGCGCGGGCGGTGTACAACCGGCTCGACCCGCATCGGGTATTCAGCAACAGCTTCATCGACCGGCTGCTGCCCTGACGAGAAGGCGCCGGATATCCGCGCCCGTCGGTGCTACCCGCGCGCGTTCTCACGCGCGCGGGTAGCACCGCGCCGCGCAAGCATGGTGAGGACGGATACCCGGCCGAAGTGGCCCCACAGCCGGCCGAGCCGCACCCACAGCTGCCAGTACGCCACACCCACCACGAGCGACGCCGCGAACGCGAGCCACGGGTCGATGTCCCGCAGCAGCGGATAGACCGTGAAGTGGGTCAGGTAGATGTAGAGCGACGAGGCGGCGAGCACCTCGGCCGGCCGCACCAGCAGCGCCGGCCACCAGGTCCGCGGCACCCAGATCAGCAGGAGCAGGCCGCCGATCACGAGAGCGGTGCGGTCGGTTTCGGCATGGAAGAACCCTGGCACCGTCGCCACCGCCAGGACGGACACCACCAGCCGCTGCCACACCGCGGTCGCCCGGGCGGCCGCCCAGCCGAGCGGGAAGAGCCAGAACACCACGTACGACGCCAGGATCTGACTGGTCGGCATGTCCGGCCCGAGCACCTCGTACCGGGTCAGCAGGCCCACGCCCACCAGCGCGAGCGGGAACGCGAACGGGAACCGTCGCTCGTGCCGGTCGAACCACGGCACGGCGAGCAACAGAGCCACCGCCACCAGCGCGTACACCAGCGCCTCGATGAACCAGTACCGCCATTCCTTCGTCCACGCGGGCGGTCCGAGCACCCCGTTGAGCAGGAACACACTCGACCAGCGGTACTCGCCGGTGAGCGCGTGCACCGCGCCGATCCACACGACGGCCGGTGCGGCGATCCGGGCGACGCTGAGCAGGGTGGTGTGCAGCCGCTCGGCGCGGGGCTTGGGCAGTTGGAATCGCGCGTAGTTGTAGCCAGCGGCCGCGAGCAGCACGTGCGCCCCGCCCACGAGGGCGAACAGGTGCAGATGCGAGCCGACGATGAGCACGATCGCCACAGCGCGGATGAGCACGTTGGTCTCGACGGTCCGCCAGCCTTGCGGTGTCCGGTGCGTCGACGGGCTCAGCTCGCGCAGGGGCGTCGTCGGCCAGTCGGCGGGCAGATGCCCGAGCAGCCGCTCGAGCCGCACCGACATGCGCACGTACGACAGCGAGTCGCCACCGAGGTCGACGAACGTGCTGTCGTCGGTGACGTCGTCGCGGCGGAGAACGTCCGCGTACAGCGCCCGCAGCTGCCGGGGGTCCACGGCCCGCGCCTCGGGCGCCGGCTGCGGTGGTTCCGGGGCGGCGCCGAGCGCGGCGACGGCGCGGTAGTCCGGTTTGCCGTTGGGGGTGCGGGGCAACTCGGCCACGACGCACACCCGCACCGCGGACTCGGGCAGCCCACTCGCGCGGGCCGCGACCGCCCGCACGGGCGCGGCGTCGGCTCCCTGGACGGCGACGATCAGTTCGTCGTCGCCGCCGGCGCAGCACGCGACGAGCTCGTGGCGCGCGAGGACGGATTCGATGCGCTGCAGGTCGATGCGCAGGCCGAACAGCTTCGCGAAGCGGGAGCGACGGCCCACGATCCGGTACAGCCCGGCGTCGGTGCGGACGGCGAGGTCACCGGTGCGCAGTTCGTCGACGACACGCCCGAGGGCCAGCTCGGACGGGTCGGTGGCATAGCCGAGCATGACGTTGGGCCCGGTGTAGACGAGTTCGCCGGCACCGTCGCCGGCCTCGGGCACGGGGTCGATGCGGAAGGCGCCGCCGGGAACGGGGACGCCGATCGTGCCGGGGTGCTCCGCGGCGAGGTGCGGGGGCAGGTAGGCCATGCGGGCGGTGGCCTCGGTCTGGCCGTACATGACGAAGAACTGCCACCCGTCGCGCCGGCCGAGGTCGACATAGCGGCGGACGCGATCCGGGTCGAGACGGCCGCCGGCCTGGGTGACGTAGCGCAGGTTCGGCAGGTCCATGTCGGCGAAGCCGACGCGGTCGAGCAGGTCGAAGGTGTACGGCACGCCCGCGAGGGCGCTGACCCGGTGCCGGTGCACGAGGTCCCAGAATCCGGGGTCGGTGACGGACCGGTCGGTGAGCACGGTCCCGGCGCCCCGCAGCAGGTGGCTGTGCAGGACCGACAGGCCGTAGCAGTAGTGCATCGGCAGGGTGGTGATCGCGCGGTCGGTGTCGCGGATGTCGAGGTAGTCGGCGATGGCCTCGGCGTTCGCCTGCACATTGCGGTGCGAGAGGCGCACGAGCTTGGGCGAGCCGGTCGAGCCGGACGTACTGAGCAGCAGCGCGAGGTCGGAATGCAGGTCGTGGGTGCCGTCGGCGAGTTCTTCGATCCGGCCGCCGTCGACGACGACGTCGGGCCGGTAGGCCTCGATCGTCGCGGCCAGGGCGTCGGGCCGGTCGCCGGGCACGAGCAGCACGGGATGGCCGGCGGACAGCGCCGCCAGGTAGGCCACGATCGGGTCGACGGCGTTGGCCCCGGCGACCAGGACGAGACGCCGGGTGGTGCCGAGGCGGTCGGCGACGGCGGCGACCCGCTCGGCCAGGTCGCGATAGGTGATCTCGGTGCCGTCGCAGACGAGTGCGGTCCGTTCGCCGTGTTCGGCGAGATGTCGGACGAACGGAACCGTCGGACAGTCGACGAGCTCGGAAGAACGTGGTACCACCGCGGCAGTCTATAAGGTTTGGCTGTCCTGAATCCAGGCTCGGGCGGGTTCGCGGAGCAGTGCGAGGCGGCTGAGCAGCCGGTCGACGTCGGGTTCGGCGGGGACGGACGTCGCGAAGTCGGCGCGCGCGACGGTGGCCGACACCGTGAGCCGGACGTCGGCGTCGCACAGCACGTCGACGACGTTGCCGAAGCGGCGCAGGGCGTCCGCGTCGAGCTCGCGCAGCGGCGGGACACCGGTGACGACCCACTCGCCGTGCTCGCGGAGGACGGCGAGGTAGTCGGCGGGCGCGGTGGGGGCGCGGCACAGGTCGGCGAAGTCGAACCACACGACGTCGCCGCGCACGGCGAGGACGGGTAGTGCGCGGCCCGACGGTCGCAGGGTTCGCCGCTCCCCCGGCTCCGGAACGTCGAGAGCGCCGGGCGGGAGGAACTCACCCGAGGCGAACCCGTCGCCCGGGGTGGCCGTACCGGTGCGGCGACGGTCGATCGGCCCGCCGACCTCGACCACCTCGAGCCGGCGTTCGAGCAGGGCGATGGTGGGCTCGAACAGGTGGTGGAACAGCGGGTTGGGCAACAGGCCCGAGGGCGGGTAGTTGGAGGTGGCGACGAGCGCGACGCCCCGCTCGTGAAGGATGCGTACGGCGCGCGCGACGAGCATGCCGTCGCCGACGTCGTGGACGTGGAACTCGTCGAAGCACAGCACACGGGCGTCGCCGAGCGCGGCGTCGACGGCGTCGTCGATCGAGCCGAGGCGATGCGCCTGCGCATGCAGGCCGGCGAAGAAGCCGTGGAAGTGGTGCCGTCGCGCGGGACCGGGCACGGCCTCGAGGAACCGCTCCATCAGCCACGTCTTGCCGCGACCGACCGGCCCCCACAGGTAGACGCCGCGCGGGGTGGTGCGCTGCGCGGCGAGGTCGCGGTGCAGCCGCCCCAGGGCGGCGGCGCCGGCCCGCTGGTACGGATCCTCGGCCATCCCACCTCCTCTACATTGGTAGAGGACTCTACATATGTAGAGTTCAATCATGGCCAGCAGCCCCGACCGTCGCACCCTGATCGCCGAGACCACCCTCGACCTGATCGCCCGCGACGGACTGCGCGCGCTGACCCACCGCGCCGTCGACCGCGCCCTCGCCCTGCCCGACGGCTCGTGCTCGTACTACTTCCGCACCCGCGGAGCCCTGCTCGACGCCGCCGTGCACCGGCTCGCCGAGCGATCACGAGACGCGTTCGAGCACTCCGGTCTCACCCGCCCGACGACCCCGGTCGACGTCGACGCCGCCGCGCGCGCGGTCGCGACGGCACTCGACCGCGACCTGGCCCACCGCCGCCGGGATCTGCTCGTGCGGTATGCCCTGGCCACCGACCCGGCCATCGGTGCCGAGCAACGCGCCGGCCTTGCAGCCGCCCTGTTCTCCCGCGCCGCCGCGCGCGACCTCGTGGCCGCCTGCGGCGCCGACGACGCCGACTCCGCGGCTGCCGATCTCGTGAGCCTGGCCGAGGGACTGACCGTGGACCGGCTGCTCGGCGCCCGGTCGCTGGAGGGACTCGCCGCCGGCACCGCCGCGAGCGTCGCGCAATTGGCCCGGCCGATCGCGGTGTACCTCCGCGGCCTCGCCGGGGGCGACGGTACCGGCCGGGCACGAACCATGCGATCGTGATCCGGCACCGGCCTGCCTCCCGGGAGGCCCAGCCGTGGGCAGGCGAAGACACGTCGCGTGCCTAGGATTGGCTCATGCGATCGGCCGCCGGTGAACGGTACTTCCTCGAGTCTCTGGACCGTGGGCTCGCGGTGCTCGAGTGCTTCGACGAACAGCACCGGGAGCGCACTCTCAGCGAGGTGGCCCAGGTGGTGGGGATCACCCGATCGACAACGCGAAGAATCCTGCTGACCCTCGTCGATCTCGGGTTCCTGCGGCAGGAGGGTCGTCGCTTCATGTTGACCCCGCGCGTTCTCCGTTTCGGCTTCTCCTACCTGTCCGGGCTGGCGCTCCCGCAGCTGGCCGAACCGCACCTGGCGAAACTCGCCGCCGAACTCGAGGAAACCGTCTCGGTCACCGTGCTCGACGGATCGGACGCACTCTACGTCGCGCGAGTCCGTTCGCCGCGGATCGTGCGTATCGCGATCTCGGTCGGCATGCGCTTCCCGGCGTACGCGACCTCGCACGGCCGGGTCCTGCTGTCCGGCCTTACCGCCGACGAACTCGACCGCTACCTGGAGACGACGGAACTGCGGGCGTTCACCGAGCAGACCCTCGTAGACCCGGACCGGCTGCGCGCCGAGATCCTGACCACGGCCGAGCGGGGTTGGGCGCTGTCGGAGGACGAACTGGAACTGGGGGTTCGCGGCGTCGCCGTGCCCATCCGGGACCGAACCGGCCGGATCGTCGCCGCGCTCAACTCTTCCCTGCAGAACATCGCGCATTCCGGCGCGGACGTCGAGGCACGAGTGGTCTCCCGATTGCAGGAAGCAGCCCAGCGGATCGGGGCCGATCTCGCGATCAGCGGCCCATGAGCCGTGCGCGGTGCCGGCGGTTCCCCTTCCATGCTCGGCCGCACCCGGCCCGGCGAGGCGGATCAACCGATCCGTGCAGCATTTCGTGATCGAGAAGCCATTACGCGTAGGAGATTTCGAGCGCCCACGCCCCTGGCCCCGTCCGTCGCCGCCTCCGGTCGATCCGCGTCTCAGGGCGCGGTCGCGACAGTCGATGTCCGCGACGCCCGGGCGGCCCGGCCGGCGTCACCGTGGTCGTGTCCGAGCCGCCAGGCGATGATCCCGGAGATCACGCATCCGCCGGCGAGATAGACCGCCACCAGGTGCCACGACCCGCCGGAGACGGTGACCAGGGCCGCCGCGATGAAGGGGGTAAAGCCACCCCCGACCGCGCTGGCCACCTGGTAGCCCACCCCGGCGCCGCTGTAGCGGTACTCCGCGCCGAACATCTCGGTGAACAGCGGCTGCTGCACGCTGACCACCATGTCGTGGGCGATGTTGACCAACAGCACCGCGAAGATGACGGTTCCGATCATCGAGCCGCCCTCGAGCATCGCGAAGAACGGGAACGCACAGACGGCGCCGAGTGCGGAACCGAGCATGTACACCCGGCGACGCCCGTACCGGTCGGACAGCCACGCGAACAACGGGATGGTCACCATTCCGAGGGCACCGACGAGCAGGCCGACGTTGAGCATGAAACTGCGTTCCATGCCGAGTTCGTTGGTGGAATAGCTGAGCGCGAACGTCGTGACGATGTACATCGAGAACAGCTCGACGAAGCGCAGACCGATGATCTGCAGAAAAGCCTTGGGATGCTTGGTCAGTGCTTCCACGAGGGGGATGCGCTTGCGGCTCTGCTCGCCGAGCTCCGCTTCGAGCCTCTCGACCTTCTCGGTGAACTCCTGACTCTCCTCCACGCTGGAGCGTACCCACAGGCCGAAGGCGACGAGCACGATGCTGGCGACGAACGGAACACGCCACCCCCATTGGGTGAAAGCCTCGTCGGTCGTGACACTGCTCATCAGCATGACGAAACCGGTGGCGAGAATCAGGCCGACGGAGTAGCCGACCTGTACGCCGCTGCTGTAGAGAGCCTTCTTCTTCGGTGGCGCGCTCTCCACCGCCATCAACGCGGCACCACCCCATTCACCGCCGACGGCGAATCCTTGCACAGCCCGCAGCGTGACGAGCAGGACCGGCGCCCACCACCCGATCGACGCGAAGCTCGGCAGCAGGCCGATCAGGGCAGTGGCGCTTCCCATGATCACGATGGTGAGCACCAGCATCCGTTTGCGACCGAGGCGGTCACCGAAGTGACCGAAGACCACCCCACCGAGCGGCCGGAAGAGGAATCCGACGCCGAAAGTCGCGAACGCGGCGAGCGTGCCGATGGCCGGGCTGACGTTGGGGAAGAACTCCTTGTTGAAGACGAGCGCGGCCACCAGGCCGTAGAGGATGAAGTCGTACCAGTCGATGACGGCGCCGACGAAGCTGCCGAAGGCTGCGCGCCGAGCCTGAGACTCGTCTGGGCCGGCGAGGTGCCGCTCGTTCATACCCGATCCTCGATCCGTATGTTCGTAATGCGAACGCATGTCCGCTGAGTGGATGTATGTGACGGTAGACACTCCGCAGGAGTTTCGTCAAGACGAGCGACAGGTCTCGCCACCGGCACGAAAACTGCGGCAATGCACCGGCGCCACCGGACGGCAGCGGAATACACGCGTGTAATTCATTCCGGTACAGGGTGATCCGAACAGTTGCCCTGCAGCCGGGCACGGCACACGGGATAATTCGACCCATGCCCGCCTCCCGCTCCGCGGTGCCCGCCCCGATGCTGGCCACGCCCGGCCGGCCGCCGATCGGCACCGGCTGGGCGGTGGAGATGAAGTGGGACGGCGCCCGCACGGTGGCGGTGTGCGACGGCGAGCGGTGCCGGCTCTACAGCCGCAACAGCAAGGACGTCTCGGGGGTCTACCCGGAATTGACGATCGCACTGTCGGCGGTGTCCCGGGGTCGGCCGATGGTCGTCGACGGGGAGATCGTCGCTCCCGATCCGCGGTCCGGGGCGCCGGCGTTCGCCCGGCTGCAGAGCCGCATCCACGTGGCGAAACCGACGGCGGCCCTGATCCGGACCATCCCCGTGGAGTTCTACGCATTCGACCTGCTCGCGCTCGACGGCGCGCCGACGACCCGGCTGCCGTACCTCGAACGTCGCCGTCGGCTGGTCGACCTGTCGATGTCCGGCCCCCTGGTCCGCACGCCGCCGCACTGGGTCGGCACCGACACGAAGATCCTCCTCGACCTTGCCCGCGATCACGGTCTCGAAGGCATCGTCTGCAAGCGGACCGATTCCGTCTACCAACCGGGACGCCGCGCTACGGCATGGATCAAGACCGCCCTGCGCAAGAGCACCGAGGCCGTGATCGCGGGATGGTTGCCGGGCACCGGCATGCACCGCGCGACGTTCGGCTCCCTTGTCCTCGGCGCCCACGACGACGACGGCCGTCTCGTCCACATCGGCAACCTCGGCACCGGCTTCACCACCGCCGGCCGGCGCGCCCTGTGGGAGCGGCTCGACGAACTCGAGCGGCCCAGCGATCCGTTCGACGTGATACCTCCGGCGCCCGTCGTCCGGGCCGCCCGATGGGCCGAGCCGGTGCTGGTCGGGGACGTCGAGTATCGCGAGTTCACCGGCGACAGTCTGCGCCACCCGAGTTGGAAGGGACTGCGGCCGGACAAGGAGCCGGACGAGATACTGGTTCCTCCACTGCCATAGCACGGCCCCATCCAGATCTTCTCAACGCTGATCGCGGGGCTGATTCTGTGGGCCGAGCTCCTCGGAGGATGGGAAGGCCGCCCCGGCAAGATCGTCGAGTTCGACGTGCCGGGAACCGATGAGGGGTGGGCGCGCACACATACCGGACCTGCGCTCAACGGCATGATGGTGATCGCCGTCGCGTCGGTCATGCCCCACACCGGTTTGCCTATCAAGACGGCAAGACGTCTCGGATGGATCGTCGTTGCCGACGGTTTGGACCAGCTCTGATACCTGATATCCGCTCCCGCCCCGTGCGTTCGCCAGAGCAGGTCACAGGAGATGTGGGCACCACCCGAACTGGGTGAGGCCCACATCTCCTGTACCGAGGCGACGACCTTGTAGTTGTTCGTCTCGAACTCGACCACCGTTCAGCGCGACGAAGTCCATCGGCACCGCGGACCGCGCGCGCCCCCCGTGATCAGGGCGACCTCCCCGTCGAGTCGGAATTCGTCCCTGTCGGCCATTACCGGCTCATCTCCTTCGAGAGGTGGTCGTAACGTTCCCGGAGCTGGCGCTTGAGGATCTTGCCGCTGGGGTTCTTCGGCAGGGCGTCGGTGACCACGACGTACTTCGGCTGCTTGTATCCGGCGAGCTTGTCGCGCGCGTGAGCCTTGATGTCGTCCTCGGTGAGATCCACACCGCTCCTCGGGACGACCACGGCGGTCACCGCCTCGATCCAATACGGATGGCTCACCCCGAACACCGCGACCTCGGCGACCCCGTCCAGCAGGTACAGGGCCTCCTCTACCTCCCGCGACGCGACGTTCTCGCCGCCGGTCTTGATCATGTCCTTCTTGCGGTCGACGATCGTGAGGTAGCCGTCCTCGTCGATGACGCCCAGATCACCGGAGTGGAACCACCCACCGGCGAAGGACTCCGCGGTCTTGGCGGGATCGTTGTAGTAGCCCAGCGTCAGATGCGGGGAGCGGTGCACGATCTCGCCCACCTCGCCCGGCGGGAGGGGCTGGCCGGCGTCGTCGACGATCCGGGTCTCCACGTTGAGGGCGGGCCGGCCGGCGCTGCCGGCACGCGTCAGTTGGTCCTCGGGGGCGAGGATCGTGGCGATCGGGGACATCTCGGTTTGGCCGTAGAAGTTCCACAGGCGTACCTGCGGTAGCCGTGTGGTGAGCTCACGCAACACCTCTGCCGGCATCGGTGCGGCGCCGTAGTAGCCCTTGTGCAAGGAGGACAGGTCGTAGTCGTCGAAGTGGGGGTGGCCGAGTAGCGAGATCCACACGGTGGGTGGGCAGAACAGCTTGGTGACCCGTTCCCGCTGGATGGTCTCGAGGATCTGGGTGGGGTCGGGGCCGCGCAGGATGATGCTGGTGGCGCCCAGGTAGACGTCCACCGAGAAGAAGCAGTCCATCTGTGCGCAGTGATACATCGGTAGCGCGTGTACCTCGACGTCGTCGTGGCTCATGCCGCCGTCGATCGCGCACGAGGCGTACTGGCTGATCAGTGCGCGGGAGGAGAGCAGGACGCCCTTCGGGCGGGACTCGGTACCCGAGGTGTACATGATGCGTACCGGATCGTCGTCGGCGACGGCCACGTCGGGAAGGATGGGCACCTCGCCTGCCTCCCAATCGGCGACCGACTCCCAGCCCGCACCGGTTTCGGCGCCGTGGGGGCCGATGATCGCCGACAGCTTCAGATCCGGAGCGGCTGCAGCGATGGCGTCATCGGCGACCGCAGAGAACTCGTCGTCGACGATCACTCCGTTTGCCCCGGAATGACCCAGGATGAACGCGATTTCCTCGGCGTTGAGCATGAAGTTGATCGGCACGAGCACCACGCCGATGCGTGCCGCACCGAACGCCAGGGCACCGAACTGCCAGGAGTTGCGGGCGATCAAGGCGAGCCGGTCGCCCTTGGCGAGTCCGTGGGCGTGGAGGACACCGGCGAACCGGGTGACGACCCGGTCGAACTCGGCGAAGGTGAACCGTCGGTCACCGTCGACCACGGCGGTCTTGTCCGGATATCGCTGCGCCGAGCGGTGCAGCAGGTCCGACACCGAGTGGCGACGGGCCCGGGCGACGACATTCCGATCGGCGAACATCGTGCGCAGGCTGCGGATGCCGCTGCCGAAGACCCCGTCCGCGAAGACACCGACCAGGGTGTCGACCTCGGCCGGGTCGGCCTCGAAGTCCGCCCACCATTCCACGAAGGCGCCTTCGGGTTCGCCGATGGGGCTCACACGCACGGTGGCCCGGTAGTTCCGGGCACCGAACGGATTGTCGCCGGCGAACTCGTAAGACAACTGGCGGCGGCGGTCGTCGAGGTCGAGCAGGCGCTCGTCGAGGGTGGCGCCCCCGTCGGCGAGGGTGAGTCGACGCACTACACCGATCTGTGTGGTGGCGCCGTCGATCAGCTCACTGTGCGCCACCGGGGGCAGGAAGCTGTCGACGCGGCCGAAGTCTTTGACAACGGACCAGACCTGGTCGGCCGAGGCGTCGATGACGCCGCTGGAATATGCGCGTGGCATGGTGAACTCCTCGGGTAGTGGCCCTGAGAGGCCGGGGACTCGCTGCTGAAGGCAAGCCGGGAACGGCCGAGTGCTCCGCCGTACACCCCCGGTGCGGTGTAGGTGTCGTTCTCAGCACTCGCGAAGGTCGAGATGGCCGACCGCTGCAACTCGACGGGTCTGCGGCGGAGACCGCGTTCGGTCCGGGCCAGGCCGTCGGGTCGGCGGTCGAGTGTCACGTCGGCGGGCGTGTCACCACGCTCGCCGACGTGCGGTCACCCGACCGACACTGCTGCGCCGGTTACCGGACGGATACCGGTTCGGCGGTGACCGTGTCGGCGACGAATTGTGCTGTCAGGGAGTACATCTCGGGCGCGGCCGACACGATGGCGTCCATGTTGAAGACCCCGTGGATCATGCCCTCGAACCGGTGAAGCTCGACTCGAACTCCCGCGTCCTGCAGTGCCCGCGCGTAGTCCTCGGCCTCGTCGCGCGTCGGATCGAGTTCCATGCTGAAGATGAGCGCGGGAGGAAGATCGCGCAGATTCTCGGCACGAAGGGGTGCGACGGTCTCGGTGACCTCGGCGCCGTTGAGATAGGCACCCCACATGGTGTCCACCGCCTTGACCGAGAGGAACGGCCCGTCGGCGAACTCGACTCGGGACTGCGTGGACGCCTCGGGGTCGGTCGGCGGATAGACCAGGACCTGCCCAGCCAGCTTCAGACCGGCATCACGGGCACGCAGCGCCGTCGATGCCGCAAGGTTGCCGCCGGCGCTCTCCCCCATGATCACGATCTTGTCCGCGTCGCCACCGTAGCCGGCGATATTCTCCTGCACCCACCGAACCGCCTCGAATGCGTCGTCGTGCGCGGCGGGGAAAGGATGCTCCGGCGCCAACCGGTAGTCGACCGAGACGACGATGGCGTCGGTGGCCCGGGCGATCTGGCGGCACGGATTGTCGACGACGTCGAGCGAGCCGGCGACCCAGCCGCCACCGTGCAGAAATACGATGACGGGACGCGTGCCCTCCGTCTGTGTTCTCGGAACATACAGGCGCACAGCAGGATCGACGATGTCGTCTACCTGCATGTCCGGGCCGGGCACCTGCATCCCGACGAGCTGCTCCACCATCGCCCGCGTCTCCTCGACGGTGCAGTCTTCGAGCGGCTTGTATCCGGGGCGGTGGATGGCACTCAGGGCGGTCACGACCTCGGGGTCGAGTTTGGCCATCGGCGGGACCGCGGTCTCGACACCGTCGATCGCGAACCCGGCGTAACCGCGCTCGGCCACCTGGGCACAGATGGCTCGGTACACGGGAGCGCCGGCAGCGAAGATGTACGTTCCGCGCGTCTTGCCGACGACATTGGCCCCCATGTACCACGAACTCTCCGACTGCGGGATCAAAGTCTGATTGAGGATTCCCTCGGCGAAATCACCCCAGCGAGACTCGGCCTCTGCGGTCGGCTCGATCGTGGTCGCACCCGTGGTACGCAGGTGACCGATCGCTCGGCTGATCCATTCCACGTGATCCTCGATGGCGAGCGCGTTGTTGTACAGCGCGACAGCGCTTTGCGGTCCGGTGACGGTGAACAGATTCGGGAAGCCGGCGGTCTGGATCCCGAGGTAGGTGCCCGGCACACCGCTCCACTTCTCGTCGAGGGTCAGCCCGTCGCGGCCGACGATCCCCATCTCGAGCAGCGGCCGAGTGAACACGTCGAAGCCGGTTGCCATGACGAGCACGTCGATCTCGTACTCGGCTGCGGTGGTCTTCAGGGCGTGCTCGGTGACACGTTCGATCGGAGTACTGCGCACGTCGACCAGGGTCACGTTGTCGCGGTTGTAGGTCTCGTAGTAGTTCGTCTCGAACGGGGCCCGCTTGGTGGCGTACGGGTGATCGGTGGGGCAGAGCATCTCCGCGATCTTCGGATCCGTCACGCGTTCCCGGATGCGATCGCGCAGATAGTCGGCGATGGTGTCGTTGGATTCCCTGTTGTAGAGAAGGTCACCGTACGTCGAGACCACCATCCGGAAGCCGCCGCTTCCGTAGTGCTCGTCGTAGACCTTCTTGCGCTCCTCCGGCGAATCGGCGAGGGCCGAAGGGCGGGGAGCGTCGTACGGTGCGCCGAGGAAGTGATCGCGCGCCCCGGCGCGCACCTGCTTGTGGTTCTCGGCCAGCCATCGGCGCGCCTCGGGATCGAGCTTCTCGTTCCCCAGCGGCGATGCGAACTGCGCGGTGCGCTGGAAGACCGTCAGATGTGCGGCGTGCTTCGCAAGTTCCGGGATGAGCTGGATTCCGGTGGCACCGGTTCCGATGATCCCGACGCGCTTGCCGCTGAAGTCGACCGGCTCGTGCGGCCACGAGCTCGTCTGCAGAACCTCACCCTTGAAGTCTTCGATCCCGGGGAACTCCGGCTTCTTCGGGATCGATACGTTGCCGGTTCCGCAGACGACGTACCGGGCAGTGCACGTGCGTCCGTCGTCGGTGCCGACGGTCCAGTACTGCCCCTCGTCGTTCCACACCATCGAGGTCACCCGAGTGTTGAATTGGAACGAGCGCTTCAGGTCGAGACGGTCCGCCACCCACTCGAGGTAGTTCAGAATCTCCGGCTGTGCGGCGTACTTCTCCGTCCACTGCCACTCGCGCTGGATCTCCTCGGAGAACGAGTACGAGTAGTAGACCGAGTCGAAATCGCACCGTGCCCCCGGATAGCGGTTCCACCACCACGTGCCGCCCGGCCCGCCGCCGGCGTCGAACGCCTGCACCTCCAGACCGAGTTCGTTACGCAGCTTGTGAACAGCGTACAAGCCGGCGAACCCGGCTCCGACGATCACTACATCCTTGTCGGCCTTCATGCTCGAACACTCCTCGTGAAATTCCAGTTCGGACCTTCTGAGCAGTGAGCGTAGTCACACCACGATTGCGCCTTCTATGGTGAAACGCGCAGACTTGCGCACAAGCTTTGACCATTTGGCGCATACGATCAGCAGAGGTGACAGCATGTCGGGTGACGATCAGGTCGCGACGTACGTCCACGACGTCGCGGTAGCCCTGCTTCCGGAACTGCCGGACCTCGGCTCGGGTACGGCTGCATACATCTTCGAACGCGTCCCCGAGTTCGCGCGGCAGGAAGTGTCCGCGGTCGCGCTCGCCGCCTGCCAGGCCAACAGTGCTGCGCTTCTCGACGCGCTGATGCGGGGGATCACCATCGATGCAATGGCGCCCTCCGAGGAAGTCATCCGGACGACCCGAGACCTGGCGAAGGCGATCAGCCTCGACACGCTGGTCAGTGGCTACCAGGTCGGAATCGCGTACTGGTGCAGCCGATGGACCCGTGCGGTCGAGCGGTACTGCGACCGGGCCGGCGTGCCCGTGGCACTACGGGTCACGGACTACGGGACGACGTTTCTGTTGTCCTGGCTCCAAATGATCACCAACAGGTTGAGTGTTGCGTATCGCGATGAGGCCGAGCGACTCTCGCGCGAATGGTCGATGGCGCGAACCGAAGAAGCGCGGCGGATTCTCGCGTCGGACGACGTGGACATCACCACCGCCAGCCGCCGCCTCGGCTACGATCTCACGCGACATCATGTGGCTCTGGTGGTTGTTCGTGACGGCAGCAATCAGGCACCATTGGAGGCCACGGCCCGCGAGCTCGCCGGCACCATCTCGGGCTCGCGACCACTGACCCTGCTTGTGGACAGCGACACGCTGTGGTGTTGGATCCCCACGAACACCGAGGCGCGGGCGACGCCGGTGAGAGAAGGAGTGACCTGTGGACAGGGGCGACCCGGCCGCGGACTCGACGGGTTCCGGCTCAGCCATCGCCAGGCACTCGAAGCAGTCCGGGTAGCACGCCTGGCAGGCCGCGGATTCCCGGCCGTCACGCACTTCTCGGACATCGAGCTCACCGCGCTCTGCAGTCATGAACCCGCAGCACTGAGCCAGTTCGTCACCTCGGTGCTCGGTGCGCTGGCGGACCCCTCGCCGCACAATCGGTTGCTCCGCGAAACGCTACGTAGCTTCTACGCCGAGAACTGCAATTACCGCGCGACTGCGGCCCGACTTCTGCTACACCACAACACGATCCGCTATCGTTTGGCCAAGGCCGAGGAGGCATTGGGGCGTGGGATACTCGACAGGCGCCTCGAGACCGAGATTGCCTTGCACCTGGAGGCACAGCTTGGTACGCACACGAATGATGCCGATGAGTAGGTCGTCAACGTCCATCTCGTCATCTCGGCGGCACCTCGAGCGGCGCTCCTCAGCAAGACCATCACAATGATCGAGGTTCGATGCAGTTCAGTCATCGAGCATGGTGAGGTAGGTATCGAGCTGGGCCGCGCCGGCGAGAAGGTTGCGGCTGCGCGTGGTCAGCCGATCCTGCCAGGAGCCTAGGAAGGCGGCCAACGCGTCCGCCCCGCCCGCCGTGCGCAGCGACTCGAGGAACCGGGCGACCTGGGACAGCGGGTAGCCGCCCTGGCGCAGTTGCCGTGCGATCTCGGCGTCGCGCACGCAGTCCGGTCCGTATTGGCGATAGCCCGTTGCCCGGTCGCGGTCGGGGCGCAGGATGCCCTGGGTCTCCCAGGTGCGCAGCGTGGCCGGGTGCACGCCGAGTCGGCGGGCGAGTTCGCCCACAGTCAGCGGTCCACCGCGGACAGCAGTCGGTGCCGTGGCGGACAGTGCGCCCAGGGCCGTTGCGACCTCGGTGCGGGTGCCGCGTTCGGCGAGCAGCGCGACGTGCGCGGCGTCGATCAGCCGGTAGGCGGACTCGGTGTCGCCGCGGTTGACTGAACGCATGATGTCCGTTGCCTGCCGGTGCCCGTGGCCGCCGCGCAACGCGAGGAAGGCGCGTAGAGCCTGCGCGTGCAGGGGCGTGTAGCGCCGGTAGCCGGTCTCGCTGCGCTCGGTCGGCGGGAGGATGCCCGCGTCGTCGTAGTTGCGGATCGCCTGTGCGGACAACCCGTGTTCCCGGGCGAGGTCGATGGGTCGCAACGTGCACCTCCGATTGAGGCTTCTACCTCTGTATTCCTGGTCGGAGTCGCAGAAGTTTCACTCGATTCTTCAACGATATCGTCGAGGGTAGTTCCTTCCGACAAGGGGTGTTCATGTCTACTGCCGCAGCACTGCGTGGAATCGGCCGCCAACTCGACGACTCGGCGAGCCTGGGCCGCGCCCTCGACGAACTGCTCGCCACGCGGCCCGAGCCGCCGACCCTGCTCGCCCTCGGCGAGCCGACCCACGGGATCGAGGCGTTCCCGTTTCTGCGCAACGAACTCCTCGGTCACCTCGTCGAACGGGGGTACCGGTCGATCGTGCTGGAGACCGATGTCTTCGCCGCGTCCGTCGTCGACGACTACGTGGCCGGGGGAACGGCGGAGATCGACACGGTGCTCGCGACCGGGTTCAGCCACGGGTTCGGCGCGGTGCCGGGCAACCGCGAACTCGTCGAATGGCTCCGCGCGCACAATGCCGGCCGCGCGGAGCAGGATCGGGTTCGCTTCCACGGCTTCGACGCGCCGTTGGAGTTCTCCGGGGCGCCGAGCCCGCGACGCGCACTGTCCTCGGCCAACGACTACCTGCCCGCGGCGCTGCGGCCCGCATCGGTCCGCGACCTCGACGCGCTGCTCGGCGAGGACGCGGACTGGACGAACCAGGCGGCCATGTTCGACCCGGCAGCGTCCGTCGGCGACTCCGATCGCGCTCGCGCCCTGCGCATTGTCGCCGACGACCTCGCCAGCGCCCTGCGCCGCGCGGCACCCGGCCTGCGCTCCGCCGACCCGACCGGCTACGACCACGCCGTCGCGCACGCGCGCACCGCCCAGGGCCTGCTGCGCTATCACGCCGCCATGGCCAGTCCCGCACCCGATCGCATCGCGACCTTGCTCAGCCTGCGCGCCGAGATGATGGCCGAGAACCTGCTCGCGATCGTTGCCCAGGAGCAGCGACGCGGGCCGAGTCTGGTGTTCGCGCACAACGTTCACCTCCAGCGTGCGCAGTCCCACATGCCGGTCGGCGAGAGCGAGGTGAGCTGGGGGAGCGCCGGCGCGCTCGTCGGGCTCACCCTCGGCGAGCGCTATGTGTTCCTGGCCACCGACGCCAACCCCGACAGCGATCCGGGCACCCTCCAAGGCGTGTTGGCCGAGGCGACCACCCGCCGCGCCCTGTTCCCGGCACCGGCCCTGCGCGCCGCGCTTGCCCCGTCGATGGGCACGGGCGAACCGATCGTGCCCGGCCACATCCCGCTGGGCCCGGCAGACCTGGACGGCGCCGACGCGGTCATCTTCGTCGCCGACACCGACGGAAGACGGCATCAGTACTGGTAGCCGCACTCGACGCGCAGGCCAAGGTCCGCGGAAGCCCCTCACCGAACGAGGACCGTCGCTCGAAATAGGCTGCACAACAAGGAATCTGGTGCGCATACCGATATAGCGAGTTCGAATGGTGCGCACCCGTCACTCCTGGTACCCGCTCACGTTCGCCCGGGCGACGGTAGAACACCACCGGACGGTCACCCCGGTCACGGGAGTGGCACGCCGGCCTCGTCTATCGCCAGCCACAGGCCGCCGAACTCCTCGACCTTGTGGCACAGCACCTGTCCGGGCTCCTCGTCGGCATAGAAGTACAGCGGGTGCCCGGCGTAGGTGACCTGAGCGGTCCCGTCGGAGCGCGACGTGGTGCCCAGCAGCCCCTGGTCGGCGTCACCGGCCGCGACGGGAGCACCGACGGTGAGCACCGGCGGCCACGCCACGGCACAGTCCCCGTAGCAGTCGGGGACCGTGCCTGCCTCCCGGTCGAAGATGTAGATCGCCTGGTCCCTCCGGTCGAAGAGCATTTCACCGATGGGACCGTTCGCCGTGGTGATCACCGTCGGCTCGCCGGCCGTGGTCACCGCAGGTTCCGACGCCGGGACGACATCGTAGGAGCTCTCGCCCGTCGCCCCACAGCCGGTGGCGACGAGCACCACGAGCGGGAGGAGCGCGCACCACACGGCCCCCGGCCCCCGCTCGCCGATCTGTGCCGGCATCACCGATGCTCGGGGTTCTCGAACGACGGATGACACCCGGCGTCCCACAGCGATCGCTGGTTGCCACCCACCGGAAAGCCGCCGGCCCGCACGAGCAGTGCGGCGGTGTGCATGAGGTTGTAGGTCATGAATGTGGTGTTGCGATTGGTGAAGTCGTTCTCGGGGCCGCCCGACCCCGGATCGAGGTACGAGGGACCCGGGCCGGCCTCCCCGATCCAGCCGGCGTCGGCCTGCGGCGGGATCACGTATCCGAGGTGCTGGAGGCTGTAGAGGATGTTCATCGCGCAGTGCTTGACGCCGTCCTCGTTGCCGGTGATCAGGCAACCGCCCGCGCGGCCGTAGTACGCGTACTGGCCGTGCTCGTTGAGCAGCGAGGAACAGCCGTAGAGACGTTCGACGACCTTCTTGGTGACCGACGAATTGTCACCCAGCCAGATGGGCCCGGCGATGACGAGGATGTGCGCGGCGAGGATCCGGTCGAACAACTGCGGCCATTCGTCGCTCGGCCATCCGTGCTCCGTCATGTCGGGGTACACGCCCGTCGCGATGTCGTGGTCGACGGCCCGGATCTGGTCCACCGTGACGCCTTCGCGTTCCATCAACGCCACACTGCGATCGATCAACCCCTGCGTGTTGCTGGTCTCGGGCGATCGTTTGAGCGTGCAGTTGACGAACATGGCACGCAGTCCCTCGAACTGCGGCGGTCCACCCGCGCCCTGCGACTCCTCGAACACCGGTTCGGCCATGGGTCCTCCCATACGAGATCCGCACGCCTACGATAGGCCGCGACGACACCCCGCGGAGGCGGTTCCGTGTCTCCTCTGCTGCCGGAGACCTACGGTAACGTTCGGAACATCGTTGCCCGGGGAAGGGATCGGCACCCGTGACCGACGAACTCGCGCAGCGAGGACGCGTCGTGAGCGTGCGACTCGAACCCGCGGGACCGAGCGTCAGGCCGCCTGTGCGACCTCGGCTCGGACGTCCGTGGCCACCGGGACCGACTTCTGCTTCTCCGGCTGCGTGACCGTGGAGCGCGAGGGCGCACCGCAGTTCCCCGTGGCCCGGCACAGCAGGTGCGTGGCCGCGCAGAACGCCCCGCCGAGTGCCGCCCAGAGGAGCGAACCGAACATCCACATCCCCACCACGGCTACGGCCAGCACCAGCACGCCGTCCAGCACGAAAGCCACCACGGGGTGCGCGACCAGAGGCTCGTCGTTGCCGCCCTGTCGTTCCGTCTCCATCCGCCCGTCTCCTTTCCTGCCGACTCCGTACCCGATACCCAGCCCGGACGGAATTCACACCCTCGGTGCACGAACAGGGGACGAGAGGAGCACCGCGACGATCCGGATACGCGTTCGACTGGCGAAATCGTTTTGTGATGCGATACAAATGAGTGCATAATGTGAGAGCGATCACACTGTGGTACGGCAGGGGGTACATCAGTGGTCCATACATGCGAGGGTCGGCACCGGTTACGGACCGATATCGACGACGACGCCGGCGAGTCCTACTCGCGTCTCCGGCACACGTCCGGCACGGCGGCAGGTGCGTGCATGGTGGCGGCAGCCATGGCGGTCGCCGTCACCGGTTCGGTGCTTCTCGGGCTGGCAGTCGCAGCGTCCGTCCTGGTGGCCGTAGCCATCGCCGCCATCATGATCTGACGCGCGGACCCGGCTCCCCGTTCACGCCTCGACCACCAGGAGCCAATCCCGGTCGCCGTCGACGTTCGTCCCCGGGGTGGCCACGTTTCCGTCCCGATCGATCTCCGCCGGCAGCGAAGGCGCGGCGGCATCGGCGGGATCGATCCAGCCGAGTGTCGCTCCCGGCGGAATCAGTGCACGCTCGAGCCGGATCGTGCGCTGCGTCGGCACATAGACGACGGCGAGCGAGCCGTCCGGGGTGCGTGCAGCGGTGACGTAGTCGTCGTCCAGGACGTCCACCATCTCGTCGTCCGTCGATCGGGTGCCTCGCCCGTCGAGCACGAACGGCTCGTCGACGTCCGGCACCAACTGCCACCAGGCCCACGAGGCCCACAGATCACGAATGGCCTCGAGCTGTGTGACGGCGGGTGTGTCGAGGCGCGATTCCCAGCCGTCTCGGAACTCCCAGTCGTCGGAGCCACGAAACTCCCCCGGTGATCCGGAGGTCAACGCCCACAGAGCCTGGCGCCGAAGGGTCTCGTCGGTTGTCGGCGCCGTGTCGGGCTGGTTGTTCTCGCCCTCGTAGTTTCCCTCCGAGAAGACGGCGGGGCGCGGGTCCCTGGCGCCCGCCGGTCGCTGGTAACCGTCCAGCACTGCCTTGTACGTCGGCAGATATGTGTAGACGAAGTTCCAGTCCGCCAACGGTTCCCAGAAGGGGTTGTCCGTCGAGAGCGATTTCTGGGGTCCCAGCTGTATCGAGAACGGCCTGTCCGAGCCGGCCGCCCTGATCCCTTCGAGCATGCCGCGCAACACGTGGTCGGAGTCGGAACCGGCAGCGGGATCGTCTGTCTCGGGAGAATAGTCGCCGCCGGTCATCCAGACGATGTTCGGAAACCGAGCGTATCGCTGGGCGAACATCCGGCCGTGGACGGCGGCCTGTTCGGCAGTCGCCGATGCGAACACGTCGGAAATGTTCCACCCGTCCATCGGGTAGAGGAACAGCGTGTTCCCGTGCCGGCAGGCGATCCGCAGGTACTCGTCGACACGCGCCCAGTACCGCTCGTTCCACGCCGTGATGTCACCGTCGACGAACGGTCGGATGCCGTCGAAGGTCGCTCCCTCCTCGCTCGGCCCGCCGTTGTCGGGGACGGCGACCGCAGAGATTATCGATGCGTTGAACCCGTGGGCCTCACGATTCGCGAAGTACGATTCGGCCTGCTCGGGCGACCAGTCCGCCAGGCCGGACCACGGCGAGTCTCCGCGAATCAGGATCGGATCGCCATGCTGATCTTCGAAGTAGCGGCCGTCACGACCGACAGCGGAGATGTAGCGATGGCCGGCGCTCTCGGTGACGTCGCACGCTGCGGCCGCCGGGACGGTCGCGGGCGGCGACGGCCGAACCTGCGGCCCGCCGCCATCCGAACAACTCGTCAGGCAGAGCAGGACCAGGAGGGACAGGCCGGCGGTTCCGCCTCGAAGGTCCCCGGTTCCGGCTTACCGTGAGCGTGCGGCCGAATGCTCGCGCCCGGACCGTCGCCGGCCGCACAGCACGGGGAGGGAGCACGATGAACGATCTCCTCCGGCAGGTCGCCGAACTGCGCACGGATCTGCAGGCCCTGGACCGGCGCGTGCGCTCCCTCGCCGAGGCGTTCGACCTGGTGGATCCGGTACCGGACGACGACGCCGCCGAGGCGAACCTGCGGGAGGTCATCGACGGCCTCACCGACGCCCACCTGGATCTGAGCACCGCGGACAAGCATCTCGAGACCGTCGCGTCGCACGCGGCCCGGCTCGGCGCCTGACCGCGTCGGCCGTCGCCGGGGGCCTTGCCGCGGTAGGCTCGGCCTCGCCACTGTTCGACCAGGACGGCCGGATTCGGACCGGCGCCGCAGGAGGGCAGCTATATGAACGGTGCCGTCGGCAGCGATCGGCGGATCGCCCACCACGCCGCCTCTCGGGGTGCGCCGGACACCGGGCATCTGCCGCAGCGGCCCCGAGTGGTGGTCGTCGGCGCGGGCATCGCGGGGCTGACCGCCGCCACCGCCCTCGCCGAGCGCAGCGTGGAGGTCGAGGTGCTCGAACGCGAGGCTCACCTCGGCGGGCGGGTCGGCGGGTGGCACGAGCGGCTCGACGACGGCACCGGGATCGCGATGAACCGCGGGTTCCACGCCTTCTTCCGGCAGTACTACAACCTGCGCCGGCTGCTGCGCCGCACCGACCCGGATCTGCAACGGCTGACGGCGGTCGACGACTATCCGCTCATCGACGGCGAGGGCCGGCGCGACACCTTTCGCGGGATCCCGAACACCCCTCCGTGGAACGCGCTGGTGTTCGCGTTGCGCAGCCCCACGTTCCGGCTGCAGGACCTGGTGCGCATCGACGTGCGGGCGGCGGCCCCGCTGGCGACCGTGTCCGTGCCGGAGATCTACGACCGGCTCGACGACGTCGATGCACAGACGTTCCTGCAGCGCATCCGCTTTCCAGAGGCGGCCAACCATCTGGCGTTCGAGGTGTTCTCGCGCAGCTTCTTCGCTCCCCCGGCCGGCATGTCGGCCGCCGAGCTGGCCACGATGTTCCACATCTACTTCCTCGGCTCCGCCGAGGGACTGCTCTTCGACGTGGCCACCGGCAACTTCGACACCACCCTGTGGGAGCCGCTCGGCCGGTACCTCGCGGGACACGGCGCGCGCATCCGGACGTCCACCGCGGTGACCGGCGTCGAACTCGGCGGTACCCGGACCTTCCGCGTCCACGACGGCACCGGCGGCAGCATCGACGCCGACGGCCTCGTCCTCGCGCTCGATGTGGCCGGGCTGCGCGCCCTCGTCGACGCCTCGCCGGATCTCGGCGATCCCGGATGGCGTTCCCGGGTGGACCGATTGCGTTCCGCGCCCCCGTTCCTGGTGCAGCGCCTGTGGCTGGACCGTCCCGTCGCCGCGGACCGCCCGGCATTTCTCGGCACAGGCGGCCTGCGCCCGCTCGACAATGTCAGCGTGCTCGACCGTTACGAGGAGGAGGCCCGGGCCTGGACTCGCCGCACCGGCGGCTCGGTCGTGGAACTGCACGCGTACGCCGCGACGGGAGACGCTGTCGGCGGGGCACATTCGCCCGACGACGTGCGCGCCCAGGTGCTCGCGCGCCTGCACGCGATCTATCCCGAGACCGCCGCGGCCCGCGTCGTCGAGGAACGCACCCTCTGGCGTCAGGACTGTCCGTTGTTCGGGGTGGGCGATTTCGCGCGACGGCCCACCGTCCGCACCCCGCACGAACGGTTGATGCTCGCCGGCGACGGCATCCGGATCGACCTGCCGGTGGCCCTCATGGAACGCGCGGCCACCACCGGGTGGCACGCCGCGAATTCCCTTCTCGCGCAATGGGGTGTGGCCGGACACGACCTGTACACGGTGCCCACGCAGGGCCGTTCACCCGTCCTGCGCCGGCTCGCCGCCCTGGAAAGGCACCCCGCATGAGCGTGCTCGATCCGCTGTACCGGCGCTGGCCCGACACCTGGCCCGTCCGGCCCATCGACCCGGATCGCTGGGCCGCGCAGCAACCCACCTACCGCGGTGCACGGCCCGAGCTGATCTCCGCCGTCCTCGACCGCGCCCAGCGCCGGCCGTCCGGCAACTGGTACGTCGTGGCGGCCAGCCGTGAGATCGGCGCGGACCGGCCCTTCGGCATCACGATCGCCGGCATCGAACTCGTCGCCTGGCGCGACGGCGACCGGGTGCTCGTCGGCCCCGGCGCCTGCCCCCACCTCGGCGCCCCGATGGCGCTGGCCGCGGTGGACTGCGGCGCGCTGGTCTGCCGCTGGCACGGGCTGCGCCTCGACGCCGACGGCGCCTACGGCTGGAAGCCCTTCCCCAGCCACGACGACGGGGTGCTCGTGTGGGTCCGTCTCGATCACGTCGGCGGCGAGGAGCCGACGGAACTGCCGATCGTCCCGACTCGCCCGACGGCCGGGTCCCGCATCGCCGCGGTGGCCACCCTCGTCGGTGTGTGCGAACCGGCCGACATCGTCGCCAACCGCCTCGACCCGTGGCACGGCGCCTGGTTCCACCCGTATTCGTTCGCCCGCTTGGAGGTGGTCGAGGCTCCCTCCACCCGCGGCACTGCGGACGGCGAGGACCGGTTCCTCGTCGACGTCACCTTCCGGGTCGCCGGCCGGATCGGTGTGCCGGTGCGCGCCGAATTCACCAGCCCGGACCCGCGCACCGTCGTCATGCGGATCGTGTCGGGCGAGGGCGTGGGCAGCGTGGTCGAGACCCACGCGACGCCCCTCGGTGCCGGACCGGACGGGTGGCCCCGGACCGCGATCGTCGAGGCCGTCGTCGCCGATTCCCCTCGCCCCGGGTTCGGCATCGCCACCCGGCGCGCCGCCGCCGCCCTCCGCCCCCTCATGCGGCACACGGCCACCCGGCTGTGGCGCGACGACCTGGACTACGCCGAACGGCGCTATCAACTCCGCACCGCGGCACAATCGGGCCGCGTCCCCGGCCGGTAGCCGCTGCGCGGCGGGCATCCCGCACGGATTCGGGACCGAGGACCCTGGCCCGCGGTGTGGCACGCGCGCACAGTCGAGGCATGCTCGACACCGTCCTCGACATCTTCCGGGTGCGCCAGTACTTCGACCTCCTCTCCCGCGGTCGTGACGTGGTCGAAGGCGTGCGCAGCGACGCCGGTTTTCTCGTCGACGTCGCGCGGGCGGCCCTGCGGCGGCCCTCGGGCACGCCGGACCGGGAACTGCACCCCTTTCCCCGGTTCGAGCCCTTCCGGGTCGGGCTGCAGGAGGGGGATCGGATCGCGGTGGCCGCGACAGGGGGCAGCGGAGCGCTCGCGTCTCTGGTCGGTGTGGCCCGGGCGATGGAGGAGGGTGGGATCCGGCCGGCGGTGATCTCCTTGTGCTCCGGTTCCGCGCTGTTCGGCTTCCCGATCGCGGCGGGAGTCCCCGCCGAGGAGGTCGCAGAGTTCACCCTCGCGCTGGATCCCGAGGACTATCTCGACGTCGACTGGCGTCGGCTGCTCGCCGTCGCACCGACGGTGGGCCGCGGGTTCGCCGGCATCCTGCGCGGCGATGCGATCGAGGCCACGTACCGGCGCCTGCTCGGCGACATGACGCTCGCCGCGATGCCCGTACCCGCCTACGCGCCGATCTGGAACATCGAACAGAACCGGCTCGAATACCTCGGGCCACGAACGTATCCCGACCTTCCCGTGGCCCGGGCCGTGCACATGGCGGTCGCGCTGCCGCTGTTCGTCGCGCCCGTCGAGCTCGGCGGATTCCACTGGTGTGACGGCGGGATCGTCGACATCTTCCCCGTCCACCCGCTGCTCGACCTCGAGCAGCCGTGCGAGGTCACCCTCGCCGTCAACGGCTTCTACCCACCCGGCTTCGAAGGCGAGGACGCCACCGGCTGGGCCGAGCGGCGCGCGAGCATCCTCTACATCGCCGGTCAGGTGCGCACGTCCCAGCAGGTCGAGCTGGCGCGGGAGAACCTGGCGCGGCTGCGCTCGGCCTCCCACGTCACGATGATCGAGCCGGTTCCGTACGAGAAAGTGCGGGGCGTCGGCTTCTACCGGCAGTTCCTCGGCACCCGGGACTGGCCGGAGTTCATGCAGGCCGGACGTGCCGATGCCCGGCGCGTCCTGGCGGCGTGACGAGTCGCTCGCCGGCAGCGGAACTTGTCGGTCCCCTCGGGCACTGTGTACAACGTGCCCGCACGGGTACCACTCGACAGAACGGCTCGGGAGATTCCACGGGAGGTTCGACATGGCGAACGTAACGATGTTCCGTCGGGTGATCGCACCGGCTGCGGTGGCGTTCCCCTCCTCCGCGCTGGCGGACGCCCTGCTCGCCGCGGCTGCCGCGGTGCCGCTGCACGGATCGGTGGCCGGCGCGGTGGAAGGCAGCGTGGACGACGCGGTGCGGGTGCTGACCGCCGACGAGGGCGGGTTGTTCCCGTCGCAGGCAGCGGCCATCGTCTACGAGTCCTTCGTGGCGGCGATACGGGGGCTCGACACGATCGAGACCGCGGTCGCCCTCGGCACCGTCTTCACCGCCTACCTGGACCGGCTCACCGCCGCGAATCCCGCCCCGACGGACGCCGCGGCGGCCTGACCACGTGGATCGGACCGGCCGCGACGTGCGGGTCCGCGTTTCCGGGCCCCGCCGTACCCGCCGGTCGTCGGTAGACTGGAAGACGACCCTGCCGTGCACGGCACCCAGGTATGACGAGAAGCAGGCTCGGTAGATCGTGAGTGAAGGACGGATTCGGCACGCGGTTGCGCCCGACCGGGTCGGGGCCCGGACCCACATATCCCCGTTGCGTCGGCTGAAGCAGCGGTGGCTCCGCTGGCGCCGGCGCATCGAGACGCGCCCGTCGCTGAATCTGACGTACCGCATCACCGTCGGTACCTTCGGAGCGCTCGTGTTGCTGGCCGGCGTCGTCGCCATCCCCTACCCCGGCCCGGGCTGGCTGATCGTCTTCGCCGGCCTCGGGATCCTGGCCTCGGAGTTCGCCTGGGCTCACCGTCTGCTGCACTTCGCGCGGGGCCGCTACGACCGGTTCATGCACTGGTTCGGGCAGCAGTCGCTGGTGGTGCGGGGCGCGGGAGCGCTCACGACCGGCGCGATCGTGGTCATGACGCTGTGGCTGCTGGGCACGCTCAGCCTGGCCGGCGGCTGGATCGGGGTCGACTACTCGTGGCTCGACAGCCCGCTCTAGCCGACGGCCGGACCGTCAGAGCATCCGGACCGTGTCGCCCGGATGCAGGCGTTCGACCCGGCCGCGGCATTCGATCTCGATCGGCCGCTGGATGCCCGCACCTGCACTGACCTCGACCTGCCGACCGGAGATCCGCACCTGCAGGTGGTGCCCCCGATAGAAGATCGGGAATTCGAGCGCGCCGAGTTCCTCCGGCCACTCCGGGCCGAAGACCAGGCGGTCCCCCCGCGCCTCGAGCCCGGAGAAGCAACGCTGCAGCAGGTCGACGCTGCCGGCCATGGCCGCGAGATGAATCCCCTCCGAGGTGGTGCCCCCCTGGATGTCGGCGATGTCGGACGCCAGCACCCGGTCGAAGAACTCCATGGCCTGACCGCGATGCGCCCGGGCCAGAACCCACGAGTGGACCACCGCGCTCAGCGTCGACCCGTGTGACGTCCGCGCCATGTAGTAGTCGATCGTCCGCGGAATGGTTTCGCCCGTCAGCTGGTAGCCGAGCCGCTCGAACAGCTCCCGCAGTTCGTCCGCCGACAGCAGGTAGAACAGCATGAGCACGTCGGCCTGCTTCGACGCGCGGTAGCGGTTGACGTCGTCGCCCTCGGCCTCGAGGAGCCGGTCGAGACGCTGGATGTCGCCGTGCCGGCGCCGGTATCCCTCCCAGTCGAGTTCGGCCAGGTCCCCGTAGCCCTCGAACTGGCTGATGACCTGATCGTGGAAGGGCACGAACATGCGGCGGCTGACGTCCTCCCAACGCGCCGTCTCGCGAGCGGTCAGGCCGAGGGTGTCGACCAGTTCGGTGCGGATCCGCAGCGGGATGATCTCCAGCGCCTCGAGCGCGCGCAGGATCACCCACACCGCCATGACGTTGGTGTAGGCGTTGTTGTCGATCCCGTCGAAGGGCGCGTCGGGATAGCCGGAGTGGAACTCGTCGGGGCCGATGACGCCGCGGATGACGTACCGATCACGGGCGCGGTCGTACGTGGCGAGATCGGCGAAGAACCGGGCGATCTCCACCAGCATCTCGGCCCCGTACTCCGCGAGGAACCCCAGATCCCCGGTCACCTGGTAGTACTGCCACACGTTGTGCGCGACCGCGACCCCGATGTGGTGCTGGCGCCAGCTCGCGTCGGGATTCCACCGTCCCGACTTCGGATTGAGGTGCACCTGCTGGCTCTCCTCGCGGCCGTCGCTGCCGGACTGCCACGGGAACATCGCGCCGCTGTGACCCGCCTCCCGCGCCGCGCGGCGGGCCTCGTCCAGGCGGCGGTGGCGGTAGCGCAGGAGCGAACGGGTCAACCCCGGCAACCTCAGGTTCAGCACCGGCAGCACGAACAGCTCGTCCCAGAAGATGTGCCCTCGATACGCCTCGCCGTGCAGGCCGCGCGCCGGTACGCCGACGTCGAGATCCGCGGTGTTCGGCGACAGCGTCTGCAGCATCTGCAGCAGGTGCAGCCGCACTATCCGCAGGCCTTCGCCGTCGCCCCCGAGGAAGATGTCCACGCGGTCCCACAGGTGCACCCAGGCGAGTACGTGCCCCTCGAGCGTTTCCTCGAAGCGCCCCGTGCGGGCCAGCCAGCGCGTGGCCTCCTCCGACGGCTCGGACACCGCCTGGTCACGCCCGGTGAACAGGGTGGCCATCTTCTCCAGGGTCACGGGCTCCCCGGCCGCGACATCGAGCGCGATGATGTGCCCGACCCGCCCTCCCGAGTCGAGGAGGGTGTACTCGGCGGGGATCCGTTCGTCGTCGCGCCAGAGCGTGCTGCGAGCCGCCACGGCGACGGGGATGCGGGACTGGTTGGTCTGCACCGTCAGGCACACCGAGTCCTCGGACAACCGGGCGGTGTGCAGCAATCGGAGATGATCGCCGGCCAGGTGCCGGTAGCGCTCGACGAGAGTGTTGCGGACCGCGCCGTCGACCTCCGACCGGATCTCGAGCCGCCCCGACCAGTCCTCCGGGACGATCGTCGTCTCGAGGCCGCACACGTGCGGCTGGTGCATCGCGACGAACCGGCGCTGCACGACCGTCGTCGTGCGGCCCGCACCGTCGCGGAATCGGAACCGCCGGGTGAGCACGGCCCGGCGCAGATCGAGATACTGGCAGTACTCCCGCACTTCGACGCAGTCGATGTCGAACCACTCGCCGCCGTCGATGCGGAAGGTGACCGGCAGCCAGTTCGGCAGGTTCACCATGCTCTCGTTGTCGATGGTGCGGCCCGCCACCTCGTCCGTCAGGCGGTTGAAGATCCCGGCGGCGTACGTGCCGGGGTAGTGCACGGCACCGGCGCGGGATTCGGGGGCGCAGCCACGAGTGGCGAAGTACCCGTTGCCGACCGTGCACACGGCCTCGCGCAGTTTCTCGGCCGGCGGATCGTAACCCTCGAAGTACAGGGTCCAGGCGTCGTGACGCGGGCCGACCTCCTGGTCCTCGCCCCACAGCTCGGCGAGCCGCTGCAGCAGCCGCCGGACCTGTTCGGGGCCGTCCACCGAGAACTGTGCCGCCGAGCGACGGTCGCCGTCCTCGGTGTGGCGCACCACGATTCCGAGTCCGGTGCCGGCCAGCGCGTCGAACGCGTCCTCGTCGGTGATGTCGTCACCGATGTAGACCGGGATCGGGTTGTCCTCGTCGCGCACGTGCTCGAGCACCCATTCGAGAGCCCGGCCCTTGTCCCAGTCGACGTCGGGGCGGATCTCGACGACCTTGCGACCGGTCGTGACCCGGAGGTGGTCCTCGGCGGCGGCGACCTCGTGCACCGCGGCGACGAGTCCCTCCTCGCGGTCCGGAGCGACGTTGCGGTAGTGCACGGCGACGGTGAACCGCTTGTGTTCGATCACCGCGCCCGGCACGTCGGCGAGCCGTTCCTGCAGCGCGGCGGCGGCCCGCTCGAGGTAGGGCACGGCGGCCAGGGCCGCATCGTTCTGCTGGTGCTGCCCGTCGGGGCCGATCAGTTCGAAGCCGTGACTTCCCGCGTACCACAGGCCCGGAAGACCGACCCGGGTCTGCACGTCGGCGAGGTCGCGTCCCGAAATGACGGCGACGGTGCATTCGCTCGCCAGGGAAGACAGCACCGCCGCCGCACCGTCGACCAGCGTGGCGGCCGCGGGATCGTTCACAATCTCGGACAGCGTGCCGTCGAAGTCGAGGAAGACGGCGGGCCGGCGTGTGCCGAGCAAGGCGGTCAGCTGCTGGAGCGACGCCAACGCGTCCGGGATCTCCGACATGCGCCGGTCGCCGGTGCGCACCACCAGCTCGGCGAGGTCGTCGACCACCACGTCGGCGCCGCGGCGCCGCAGTTCGTCGCGATGATGGACCCGGTCCACGCCGACGACGAGACCGAACCCGCCGTGCCGGCCCGCGGCGACGCCCGCCTCCGCGTCCTCGACGACGACGGACCGGGCCGGGTGGACCCCGAGCCGGTGGGCGGCCTCGAGCATGGCCGCCGGATCGGGCTTGCCGGGCAACCCGAGTTCGTCGGAGACCACGCCGTCGACCCGGACGCCGAACAGGTCGGCGAGCCCGGCGGCCTCGAGCACGAGCGTGCAGTTGCGGCTCGAGGTGACGACCGCGGTGCCCAGCCCGAGGCTCTGGACCCGGCGCACGAGATCGACGCTGGACTCGAACACCGGGACACCGTCGCGGTGGATCCGCTCGCGGAACATCTCGTCCTTGCGGGCACCGAGCCCACACACGGTCTCGACGTCCGGGCCGTCGTCGGGGTCCCCCCACGGCAGCGTGATGCCGCGCGAGGCAAGGAAATCGGCGACGCCGTCGACGCGCGGCTTGCCGTCGACGAACTTGCGGTAGTCCTCGTCGGTGAACTCGCGATGCTCCTCGCCGTCGCGTTCGGGACGACGCGAGAGATACCGGTCGAAGAGTTCCTTCCACGCCCCGGCGTGGACCGCCGCGGTGTCGGTGACCACCCCGTCGAGGTCGAAGATCACCGCGTCGTGACGGCGGGGGTCGATCACCGGTCCACTCATCGTCATCTCCCGGTCGATTCGTGCATGTGGGCCTGCTCCCTGTACTCGCTCGACAGGCCCACTATCCCACGGCGACCGGCATCGCTCCGGGCCGTTCACTCAGGCTCTTTCGGGTGGAAGGGCCGCGGCACGCAGCGATCGCCTCCCTCGGCAACGACGACCCCGGCCTCCTGAACGAGGTGCGAGCGCTGCCCTACCGAGGCTGCACGCCAATGGCATCCACGTCGACCGCACCGACGACTACACCCACGAACCGCAACCGCATCGCGCCATCGATAACCACCCCCGTCGCGTGCAGTCTCCGGACGTCGACCTTCGCGACGACGGTGTGGTCGATCATGCAGCGCCGAGGCCGACCAGGGCGATCGTCAAGGGCAGGAGAACGATGATCAGGATCGCACCCACGATGTCGAAGATCACCCCGCTTCGAATCATCGTGGTGATCGGAACGGCCCCGGAGCCGTAGACCACGGCGTTCTGCGGCGTCGAGACCGGAAGCATGAAGCCGAACGACGCAGCGAACGTGGCCGCGAGCGCCGGCACGAAGGGGTTGACACCGGCCGCCACCGCCACCGGAATCACGATCGGCACCACGACCGCCGCCGACGCCGTGTTGCTCGTCGTCTCCGATACGGCGATGGCCAGCACGACGGCGAAGACCGTGATGGCGACGACGCTCGTCAGGCCCAGCGAGTCCGCGACGGATGTGCCGATCGTCTCGGCGAGGCCGGTGTCGGCGAGCAGGGAGCCGAAGATGATGCCGGTGCCGAACAGCACGATCGTGCCCCAGTCGATCTCCGCTGCGTCTCGCCAGCGCAGCGTGAACTCGCGATTCTCCCAATCGGTCGGCAGAAGGTAGAGCAACGCCGCCCCGAAGACCGCGACCATGCCCTCGTCGAGCCGGTCGCTGATCGTGCTGTAGAGGTCCGAGTCGTTGCCGGCGATCACCGCGACGACACCGGGCAGGATCCACAGCGTCACCGTGACTCCGAAGGCGATGAGCGTGTTCTTCTCGGCACGAGACAGCGGACCCATTTCCGCGCGCTGCTGCGCCAGGTAGTCGGCGACGCCCTCGATACGTCGGATCTCGGGCTTGTTCAGGCGCAGCAGGATGACGGCGAGCGCGATGAACATCGACAGACAGATCGGGATGGCGATCACCATCCACTGCCCGAAGCTGATCCGCTCTCCCGTGGCCTCCTCGATGAGCCCGCGTCCGATGAGGTTGGGTGGGCTCCCGACCGGCGTCAGCAGGCCGCCCACGCTTGCTCCGTACGCGAGCATCAGCATGATCGCGGCGCCCACCCGGACGCGAAGCGGGTCGAAGTCGGGTGCGACGACGCCGCGGTTCTGCATGAGCTTCGCGATGACGCCGAGGATGCCCAGCGCCGTGGGCAGCAGCATCGCGACGGTCGCGGTGTTGGATACGAAGGCCGAGAGCCCGCACGTGATCGCGCCGAAGGCGATGATCACCCCGGTGGTGGACTGGCCCACACGCGGCAGGGTCAGGATGCGGAACGCGAACCGACGCGCCACGCCGTGTTTGAGCATCGCCTGAGCGAGGATGAACGCTCCGATGAAAGTGAAGATCGTCGACGACCCGAACGCTGCGAGGACTTCGTCGGCCGGCGCCACCCCCAGAAAGACCACGACCGCCACACCGAGCAGTCCGGTGATCGGGATCGGCATCGCCTCGCTCACCCACAGCAGGATGACGCCGAGCAGCACACCGGCCAACGTCTGCTGTTGCGGCGGTATGTCGATCGGCAGGGCGAGGAAGACGATCGCGATCAGCGGCGCGAGAAACAGCCCAATCGTGCGGCGGCCCTTCTCGAACCGCTCCTCGGCGGGTGAGAGCCGCTGTTCGCCGAGGCTGCGATAGGTGGCGTGCCCGAGCAACGCCTTGTCGACGTCGGTTCGGTCGCCCTGGTTCTCAGCTGTCATGGCCCCTTCCCCACGACGTGGATCGGTACGGACGGAGTACCCATCTCCGAGCGCGCTAGTCGCAGCGCGGGATGTTTTTTCGGATACCGGCACCTCCTCGGGTGGTGGTCGGAGCGCAGTCGGATCACTGTGACCGTGACCTGGAGCGCGGCGTCACGCCGGGTGGAACCTCCCATGCGGCAGGGGTGCGCGCAGCATAGCGGCGTGCTTCGTCCATCAGGGTGCGTGCGGGTGGCGTGAGGTGCGTCCGCCGGGAGACGGCCGCGACGTGGAGATACGACTCGGGGATGATGCGGTGCACGCGCGCACCTGCTTGACGTGCCGAGGGGGCCCAGGAGGACGGCATCACGGCTTGACCGAACCCACTGAGGACCATGGGCATGATCGACGTGCGGTGCGCGACCTCGGCGACGATGGTGGCTTCGACGCCACTGGCGAGGACCTCGTCGACCAGGGTCCGCATCAACGATCCACGCTGCGAGACGATCAACCGGAATCCGGACAGCTCGGATCTGCGGATCTCGGGGCGGTCCGGGGTGTCCGCGTTCGGACCGGAGATCAGGATCAGCGGCTGGCTTTCGAGCGCGACGACGTCGAGTTCAGCAGCACGAACTTCCTCAGGGGATCCGAGAATGCCCACCTCACAGATGCCGGTGCGGACCGCGTGCAGAACCTCGTCGGGCGTGAAGGCCGCCTCGGCGTTGATGATCACCGACGGATAGGTGTGGCTGAAGCTGGTCAGGATCGTGGTGAGCGGCTCGATCCCGGGCGACGGCATTGTGATCAGATCGACGCGGCCGCTGCGCAGCCCTTTCAACGCCTCGACGGAGGCTTTGGCGTCTTCGAGGTCTCGCAGGACCACGCGGGCCGGACCGATGAGCGTGCGGCCGGCGTCGCTGAGCACCAGCCGACGGCCGACTCGGTGGAACAGGGGAACGCCGAGTTCGCGCTCGAGTGCAGCGATGGACTGGGACAGGGACGGCTGGGCGATCAACAGGGTTTCCGCGGCACGGTTGATGCCACCCTCGTCGACCACCGCCAGGAAGTACCTCAGCTGCCGTGCGTCCATCCGAACCTCGTCTCCGATACCGACCCGGGTCGCCCCGTGGTGCGCATCCACTCACCGCACTCGTCCTACCTGCGAAGATACCCGCCAATTAGGCAAAACCTATAAGGCGGATCGAGTCTTCGTCATGGACGCCCCATTGCCGTGACGGGTTAATGGAGACATCACGCACTGTGATCAGCACAACACGATGGAGGCACCGGCATGGCACCGCAGACGTTCAAGATCGCATCGATCCCCGCCGATGGCGTCGGCAAGGAGGTCGTCGCAGCAGGACGGCGCGTGCTCGACGTCCTCGCCGAACAATCCGGCGGGCGATTCGCCTTCGAGTGGGAAGAATTCCCTTGGGGCTGCGAGTACTTCGCACAGACCGGAAAGATGATGGCCGACGACGGCCTGGAAACCCTGAAGGCATTCGACGCCATCTACTTCGGCGCGGTCGGATGGGAGAACGTCCCCGACCACATCAGCCTGTGGGGCCTGCGCCTGAACATCACCCAGAACTTCGATCAATGGGCCAACGTCCGGCCCGTAAAGTTCCTGCCCGGCGTGCAGTCCCCGTTGCGCAAGGCCGACGACACCGAACTCGACTGGGTCGTCGTCCGCGAGAACAGCGAGGGTGAGTACGCCGGCCTCGGCGGGCGCAACCTCAGCGGCCGCGGACCGGGCAACGAGGTCGCACTGCAGACCGCTCTGTTCACCGAGAAGGGTTGCGAGCGAATCATGCGATTCGCCTTCGATCTGGCCCGCACCCGCACGGTGAAGAAGGTATCGAGCGTGACCAAGTCCAATGCTCAGCAGTACGGCATGGTTCTGTGGGACGAGGTCTTCGACCGCGTTGCCGCCGACTACCCGGACGTGGCCACCGAGAGCGTCCTCGTCGACGCCATGAGCGCGAAGTTCATCCTGCACCCCGAGGACCTGTCCGTGGTCGTCGCGTCGAACCTCAACGCCGACATCCTCTCCGACCTCGGCTCCGCGCTCGCCGGCAGCCTCGGCGTGGCCTCGAGCGCGAACCTGAATCCCGAACGTCGCTTCCCGAGCATGTTCGAACCCGTTCACGGCTCCGCCCCCGACATCGCCGGCCAGGGCATCAGCAACCCGATCGGCGCGATCGCCAGCGCCGCCCTCATGCTCGACCATTTCGGACTGCACGACGAGGCCCGCCGCATCGAGGCCGCCATCGAAACAGCCACCGGCAGTGGCGCCCTCACCCGCGACATCGGTGGAACCGCGGACACCGGCACGGTCACCGAGGCCATCGTCACCGCCCTGCAGAGCGCGCTCGCCCCCGCCTGACAGCGCTTCTCCCGCAGCCACCCCGGTCCGGCACGCTCTGCCGGACCGGGGCCCCGGATCCGGCCGTGCCCACCCGACCTTCCGCCCGAAACTCTCACCCGAGGTGCATGTCATGCAAACACCCAGTAGCGCAGCGAGTTCCCCACCGGCGACTGTGAAGAAGCCTTGGTACAGACAACTGTACTTCTGGGTCCTGATCGCCATCGTGCTCGGCATTCTCGTCGGATGGCTCTGGCCTGACACCGGCGAGGCCATGGAACCGATCGGCACCACCTTCATCACCGCGATGAAGATGCTGATCTGCCCGATCGTGTTCCTCACCATCGTCGGCGGCATCGCGAGCGTCGCGGACCTGAAGAAGGTGGGGGTGACCGGAATCAAGGCACTGACCTACTTCCAGGTCGGCACCATCATCGCCATGATCACCGGCCTGGTGGCCATCAACATCTTCCGCCTCGGCGACGGTGTGAACGCCGACGCGGCCTCTCTCGAAACCACCGACTCCGCCGAGACGCTGATCAAGAGCGGCGAAGAGAAACAGTGGTGGGAGTTCATCACCCACCTGGTCCCGGACAGCGTCCTCGGTCCGTTCGTCGAGGGCGACATCCTCCAGGTCATCTTCCTCGCCGTCATCTTCGGCGTCGCGATCAACGCGGTCGGACAGGTCGCGGCACCGATCCGGGACGCCGTCGAACGCCTCACCGCGGTGATCTTCAAGGTGCTCGGTTTCATCATGAAGCTCGCTCCGCTCGGCGCATTCGGCGCGATGGCCTTCGCCATCGGAAAGTACGGCGTTTCCACCCTCACCAGCCTGGGCAGCCTGATCCTGCTGTTCTACGTCACCTCCGCGTTCTTCGTGATCGTGGTCCTCGGATCGGTCATGGCGTACCTGCGGCTCAACATCTTCCGCATGCTCGGATTCTTCAAGGAAGAACTCCTGCTCATCCTGGGCACCTCCACAGCCGAGCCCGCCCTGCCCGGCCTGATGCGGAAGATGGAGTATGCCGGCGTCAAGAAGACCACCGTCGGACTGGTCGTTCCCACCGGCTACAGCTTCAACCTCGACGGCGCCGCCATCTACCTCTCCCTCGCCGCCCTGTACATCGCGCAGGCCACCAACACCGACCTGTCGATCCCCCAGCAACTCGGACTGCTCGGTGTCATGCTGCTCACCTCGAAGGGCGCAGCGGGCGTAGCCGGAGGCGGATTCATCGCCCTGACCGCAACCTTGAGCACCCTCGGCACCATTCCCGCCGCCGGCATCATGCTGATCTTCGGCATCGACAAATTCATGTCCGAGTGCCGCGCCCTGGTCAACTTCATCGGCAACGCCGTCGCCACCCTGTTCGTCGCCAAGTGGAACCACGAACTCGATGTCGACCGGGCCCGCCGCGTCTTCGCCGGCGAGGTACTCCCCCCACCAGCCGGGGAGACCGAGAACGACTTCGACATGGAGATCCTCGAACAGGAACCCCGGGACAGGCACCGTCACGACCCACATCGCGACAACACCGCCCCCGCCCTCTTCGCCGAGGCCGACGCAGTCCGCATCGACCACGAACGCCTCGACGACGCGCACACCGCCCGGCACTGAACGACGCATACACCACACACCCGGAAAGGCTGACGATGAGGGTTCTGGTCGCCCCCGACAAGTTCAAGGGGTCACTTTCCGCGGCGGAGGTCGCCGAGCATCTGGCGACCGGACTTTCCGCGGCGGGCATCGACAGTCGGCGGCTTCCCCTCGCCGACGGCGGTGACGGAAGCGTCGACGCAGCGGTGGCCGGCGGGTTCACTCCCCATCCGGTGACCGTGGCCGGAGCAACCGGAACGCCGCACTATGGCCGAATCGGCGTCCACGACGGCACCGCTGTGGTCGAAGTCGCCGACACCTGCGGGCTCGCCACCCTCCCGAGCGGCCGAAGGGCCCCCCTCGACGCGTCGAGCCTCGGAATGGGGCAGGCGATCGGCCACGCCCTGCGCCACCACCCCGTCCGGTTGGTCCTCGCCCTGGGCGGCAGCGCCAGCACCGACGGTGGCATGGGAATGCTCGCGGCGCTGGGCTTCGTCTTCTACGACAGCAACGGCCGGCAGCTACGGGCCTGCGGGCGAACCCTGCGCCAGGTCCACACGGTCGACGCCTCCCGGGCGGTGAACCTGACCGGCATCGAGATCGTGGTCGCCGGTGATGTCACCAACCCGCTGACCGGCCCGACCGGCGCGGCGGCGGTGTACGGGCCCCAGAAGGGCGCCGACCCCGCCACCGTGCGCTACCTCGACGACGGCCTGGAGAACCTGGTCGACGCGTTCACCCGGAGCGGCTGTCCCCAGGCCAGGGCGGTGGCCGACTCCGCAGGGGCCGGCAGTGCCGGCGGCATCGGGTTCGCCGCCATGCTGCTCGGCGCCCGGATGGTGTCCGGCGCCGAGTTCTTCCTCGAACTGCTCGACTTCGACGGCTACCTTCCCGGCGCCGACCTGGTGATCACCGGCGAGGGCAGCATCGACGAGCAGACCGAACACGGCAAACTGCTGACCGTCCTGGCTCGCCGCGCCCACCCGGTCCCGGTGATCGCCGTTGCCGGCCGCAACAGCCTGCCCCGGTCACGCTGGCAGCAAGCGGGTTTCAGCCGAATCTGTGCACTCGGCGACTACACCGACCGGGATACCTCGACGGACCCCGCCCTGACGGGCCGGCTCCTCACTCGCATCGCGCGAGAGATCGCGCACACCTACGACACGCGGCTTCCCTCCGCCGCCGGCCCTCTCGTACCCCCCGCCGGCAATGCCCGCTACCGGCACACTGCCGAGAGCGCGCGCTGAGCTCCCGCCCACCCCGACGGCGCCCCGACAAGGGCCGGCCCGGCGCCGAACCACTTCACCGCACCCGAATCGAAGGATCCCGATGACCGTCACCGACCACGTCCGCCCCGTCATCGCTGCGGCGTCCCCTCTCGATCTCGGCGCCCTGCTGTCGCCGCGGCGGGCGAAGATCGTCTGCACCCTCGGGCCCGCGGTCGCCACGGACGACGGGCTGCTCGAGTTGGTGGAGTCGGGGATGGACATCGCCCGGCTGAACTTCAGCCATGGCGACCACAGCGATCACCAGGCCAACTACGACCGGGTCCGGGCGGCCGCGGAGGCCACCGGCCGATCGGTCGGGATCCTCGCGGACCTGCAGGGGCCGAAGATCCGTCTCGGCCGCTTCGCCGACGGCGCCACCGTGTGGGCGAGCGGGGAGACGGTACGGATCACCGTCGACGACTGTCCCGGCGACCACGACCGGGTCTCCACCACCTACAGTCGCCTCGCCGACGACGCCCGCCCCGGCGACCACCTGCTCGTCGACGACGGCAAACTCCACCTCGTTGTCACCGCCGTCGAGGGCCCCGACGTGGTCTGCACCGTCCTCGAGGGCGGACCGGTGTCGAACAACAAGGGCCTGTCGCTGCCCGGGATGAACATCTCCGCTCCCGCGCTGTCCGACAAGGACGTCGACGACCTCGAATTCGCCCTCCGGCTCGGCGTGGACCTGGTCGCACTCTCCTTCGTGCGCGCCGCCGCCGACATCGACCGCGTCCACGAGGTGATGAACCGAGTCGGCCGCCACGTCCCGGTGATCGCGAAGATCGAAAAGCCGGAAGCCGTCGACAACCTGGAGACAATCGTGCTCGCGTTCGACGCGATCATGGTCGCCCGCGGCGACCTCGGAGTCGAAGTGCCCCTCGAACAGGTCCCGCTGGTGCAGAAGAAGGCCGTGCAACTCGCCCGCGAGAACGCGCGGCCGGTGATCGTGGCCACCCAAATGCTCGATTCGATGATCGAGAACTCCCGCCCCACCCGGGCCGAGGCCTCCGACGTCGCCAACGCCGTCCTCGACGGCGCCGACGCTGTCATGCTCTCCGGCGAAACCTCCGTCGGCAAGTACCCGATCGAGACGGTCCGCACCATGGCCCGCATCCTCGCCGCCGTCGAACGCGAAACCACCACCGTTCCTGCCCTCACGCACACACCCCGCACCAAGGGCGGGGTCCTGTCCTTCGCCGCCCGCGACATCGGGGAGCGATTGCACGCGAAAGCCCTCGTCGCGTTCACCCAATCCGGGGACACCGTCCGCCGCCTCGCCCGCCTGCACACCCCGCTGCCACTACTGGCCTTCACCCCGCTGCCCGAAGTGCGCAACCAACTCGCCCTGACGTGGGGCACCGAGACCTTCCTCGTCGACCCCGTCCGCACCACCGACGACATGATCCGCCAAGTCGACACCGCCCTCCTCCGACTCGACCGCTACCGGCACGGCGACCTCGTCGTCATCGTCGCCGGATCACCCCCGAACACCATCGGCTCGACCGACCTCATCCACGTCCACCGCATCGGCACCAACGACCACACCTCCCACTGACCATCGGGTCGGGGGGCAAGTGCACCAGTCCGGCCACGAGCACCGCGTAGCGCGTTCGACGGCTGGGGCCGCGGCCCGTGCGCGACCCCAGCGCGTCGACCAGGGTTCCTCAGCGGCTGACGGCCTTCTGGTAGCGACGGATCGCGAAGGGCACGAACACGATCAGCATCGCGGCCGTCCACAGCAGCGACGCCAGGATCGGGTTCTGCAGCGGCCACGCGTCCGACACGGGCATCGCCGGATTGGTGTTGCCGAACAACTCCCGCACAGCCTGCGTCAGGGCCGACACCGGGTTCCATTCCGCGATCGTCTGCAGCACCGGGGGCAGCGAGGAGATGTCGACGAACGTGTTGGCCACGAACGACAACGGGAAGATCACCATGAAGCTCGCATTGTTGAACACCTCCGGCGTGCGGATCCACATCCCCACCACCGCCATCACCCAGGACAGCGCGTAGGCGAACAACAACAGCAGCGCGTATCCGGCAAGGGCCTCCCCGAACGACGAGTGGATCCGCCACCCGACGAGCAGGCCCGTCAGCGACATCACCACCAGGCTGAGCACGTTGATGAGCACGTCGGTGGAGGTGCGGCCGACCAGCACCGCGGACGGCGCCATGGGCAGCGAGCGGAACCGGTCGATGATGCCCTTCTGCAGGTCCTCGACCATGCCCAGACCGGTCCAGGTCGCCCCGAAGATCACCGTCTGGGTGAAGATGCCGGCGATGAGGAACTCGCGGTAGGACATCCCCGGAACCTGGATCGCGCTGCCGAACACGTACGCGAACAGCAACACGAACATGATCGGCGAGAGCATCGTGAAGACGATGAGGTCGGGCACGCGCTTGATCTTGATGACGTTGCGCTTGGCGATGGTGACCCCGTCCGACACCATCATCTGAGCCGTGTTCATCCCACCGCCTCCTCGATCTTCTCGTCCGCCTCGTGCCCGGTGAGGGCGAGGAACACGTCGTCCAGTGTCGGTTTGCGCAACGCCACATCGGTGACGCGGATGCCCGCCGCGGACAGCCGGCCGAGCGCCGTGGCCAGCACATCGGCGCCGCTGCCTGTCGAGCCGGTGTCGCTGACCGGCACGGTGACGCGACCGGATCCCGCGTCGGCCTGGATCTCGCCGACCGCGAGGTCGTCGAGCTCGCGGCGCACGGTCGGGATCGTGGCGGCGTCCGCGACCCCCAGCTCGATGCGTTCCCCGCCCACGAGGCTCTTGAGTTCGTCGGCGGTGCCGCGGGCGATCACGACGCCCCGGTCGATCACCGCGATCCGGTCTGCGAGCCGCTCCGCCTCCTCCATGTACTGGGTGGTGAGCAGCAGCGTCGTCCCCTGCGCGACGAGCTGGTCGATGACCTCCCACAGCTGGAGCCGGGCCCGCGGGTCCAGCCCGGTGGTGGGTTCGTCCAGGAACAGCACGGGTGGCTGCGCCACCAGCGCACCGGCGAGGTCGAGCCGGCGCCGCATGCCGCCGGAGTAGCCCTTGACCGGACGGTCCCCGGCCTCGACCAGGTCGAACTGCTCGAGCAGCTCACGCGCCCGCTCGCGGCTGCGCTTGATACCCAGATGGTAGAGGCGACCGACCATTTCGAGATTCTCGAACCCGGTGAGATACTCGTCGACCGCGGCGTACTGGCCCGAGGCGCCGATGTGCGAACGCAGAGCGCGCGCGTCGGCGACGACGTCGAGTCCCGCCACGGTGGCCCGGCCCTCGTCCGGTACGAGCAGGGTGGTGAGCACCCGCACCGTGGTCGTCTTGCCGGCGCCGTTGGGCCCGAGCAGCGCCGTCACCGTCCCTTCCGGGACTCGCAGATCGATTCCGTCGAGGGCCGTGACCCGTCCGTACCTCTTGATCAACCCCTCGGCGACTATGGCGTCGGCCATGAGTCCTCCCCGTCGTCGGATGTGCGCCCCAGTGTGCTACAGACCTCCGACAGGTTTCGAGCGGTTTTCCCGGCTCGTCAGATACCGGCCAGCAGTCGTTCCTGATAGCGCCGCATTCCGGTGAGCCAGCGGTCGTAGTCGGCGCCCTTCATCCGGTACATGTCGAGGACCTCGGGGTGCGGCAGGATCAGGAACTGCTCGGCCTCGACCCCCGCGAGCACCACCTCCGCGACGTCGGCCGGTTCGAGGACCGCCCCCGCGGAGGTGACGGCCCGCGCGGCCGCCATGCCCAGCCCCTCGCCGGAGGTCTCCCCCTCGTGCAGCAGCTGGGTGTTCACCCCCATGGGGCACACGCAACTGACGCGGATTCCCTTGTCGCCGTAGGTGACCGACAGCCATTCGGCGAATCCGACGGCGGCGTGCTTGGTGGCCGAGTAGGTGGCCGAACCGATCTGGGTGAGCAGCCCGGCGGCGGAGGCGGTGCTCACGAAGTAGCCCTCGCCGCGCTCGAGCCATCGCGGCACCATCAGCTGCGCGGCCCGCACGTGCGCGCGCAGGTTCACGTCGAGCGCGAGGTCCCAGGCCGACTCGTCGGCGCCGAGCCCCGCTGCCCCGGCGACTCCGGCGTTGGCGAAGTACAGCGCGACGGGACCGAGGTCGGCCTCGGCGCGGTCGACGATCTCCCGGATCCGGTCGGGATCGGCGACGTCGGCGCCGACGCCCACGGCCAGACCGGCGCCGTCGGGATCGAGTTCGCGGGCCACGCGCTGCGCGGCGTCGCCGTCGAGATCGGCGACGAGCACCCGCGCTCCCGCGGCGACGAGCCGGGCAGCGAGTGCGGCGCCGATCCCGTTACCGGCTCCGGTGACAACGGCGACCTTGCCTTCGACGTGCACTGGCGTTCCTCTCGTCGGGGATGATGTCTCTCTGTTTAGTTGAATCAAACCTCGAGTTCAAGTGGTTGCCGTGGCGGCGCGCTCCGGGATCCGCAGCGCATTGGCCCACAGCCGCGTCAGGGTGGTCACCAGGACGTCGAAATCCACCGGCTCGGCGTCGCCGAGGGCGAGCGTCGAGTAGGCCAGGCGGCTGACCATGCCCGACAGCGCGCGCGAGGCGAGCATCGGATCGAGTTCCGGATCGGCGATGCCGCGCTTCTGCAGCTCCGCGATGCTGCGCGCGTTGCGCCGGATGAAGGTCTCGCCGCGCCGGCGCCGCAGCTCGCGGAAGCGCGGATCGATGCTCGCGACCTGCTCGAGCAGCACCATGAGGCGGGCGTTGCGGCGGTACGCCTCGAGGTACGCCCGGTTGCTGGCCTCGAGCACCGCGTACGGGTCGTCGGTGCCCGCGGCCCGGCCCATCCCCGGGTGCAGCATGTCCTCCTGGGCCTCCTGGAGGACGGCCGCGAACACCTCCTCCTTGTTGTTGAAGTAGGTGTAGAAGGACCCCGTCGAGCACTTCGCCTCACGCGTGATGTCGGTGAGCTTGCTGTCGAGGAACCCGGACCGCTCGAAGACGACCCGGGCCGCCGCGATCAGCTCGGCGCGGCGGCGCGCCCCGCGCTGGGTGACCGGCGGGTCGTGCAGCAGGTCCGCCGGCGCCATGGACGGCGCCGGTCCGTCCCAGTCGGCGTCGCGGCCCGCGTCGCCGCGGCCTGAGTGTGAGGCGGAATTCATGTCCTACTTATACCGTCCCGGTCGGCTCCCGGCCGTGATGTCCGGCCGGATCCTCCCGGGTCCGGGCGGACACCGGCGCCCTCAGCTCCTCGCCAGCACCAGTCCCGACGTCGGCACGCCGGTGCCCGCGGTGACCAGTACGTTCTCCACGTCGGGAACCTGATTGACGGATGTGCCGCGCAGCTGGCGCACCCCCTCGGCGATGCCGTTCATCCCGTGGATGTACGCCTCGCCGAGCTGGCCGCCGTGGGTGTTGAGGGGCAGCCGGCCGCCGAGCTCGATCGCCCCGTCGGCGACGAAGTCCTTCGCCTCGCCGGGCCCACAGAACCCGAGTTCCTCGAGCTGCATGAGCACGTACGGCGTGAAGTGGTCGTAGAGCACCGCCGTCTGCACGTCCTGCGGGCCGAGGCCGGACTGCTCCCACAGTTGGCGGCCGACGATGCCCATCTCGGGCAGCCCCGTCAGGCCGTCACGGTAGTAGCTGGCCATGATGTACTGGTCCGGTCCGCTGCCCTGGGCGGCCCCCGCCACCACGGCCGGCGGCTGGGGCAGGTCCCGCGCCCGTTCGGTCGTGGTGACGACGAGCGCGACGCCGCCGTCGGACTCCTGGCAGCAGTCGAGCAGGTGCAGCGGTTCCGCGATCCACCGCGAATTCTGGTGGTCGTCGAGGGTGATCGGCCTGCCGTGGAAGAAGGCATGCGGATTCGTCGCGGCGTGCCTGCGGGCCGCGACGGCGACCTTCCCGAAGTCCGCGCTGGTGGCCCCGGTGACGTGCATGTAGCGCCGGGCGGCCATCGCCACGAACGAAGCGGGGGTGCCCAGGCCGTGCGGATAGGAGAAGGCGTAGTCGGTGCCGGAGGAGTTGACCTGCGCGGACAGCGCGGTGTTGACCTGACCGTACCGCGCCCCGGAGCGCTCGTTGAAGGCCCGGTACACCACCACCACGTCCGCGACGCCGGTGGCGACGGCCATCGCCGCCTGCTGCACGGTGGCACATGCCGCGCCGCCGCCGTAGTGGACGCGGGAGAAGAACTTCAGGCTCGGGATCCCCACCGCACGTGCGACGGCGATCTCGGTGTTGGTGTCCATCGTGAAGGAGGTCAGGCCGTCGACGTCCGCCGGGCGCAGGCCGGCGTCGGCCAGCGCCGCCCGCACCGCCTCCGCGGCCAGGCGCAGTTCGCTGCGGCCGGAGTCCTTGGAGAAGTCGGTGGCGCCGATGCCGACGATGGCGGCGCGGCGGGACAGGTCGCTCATGTGGAGCCTCCGATCTCGAGGACGGCCTTCGCGGTGATGTGGTCGCCCAGACCGTTCTTGCCGACGATGTCGACGGTGATGCGCCCGTCGGCCTCGACGGCGGCGACGGTCCCGGTCAGGGTCAGCGAGTCGTATGCGTACCAGGGCACCCCCAGCCGCAGCGAGACCGACTTCAGCACCGCGCGCGGACCGGCCCAGTCGGTGACATAGCGCTGCACCAGCCCGGTGTCGGTGAGGATGTTGACGAAGATGTCCTTCGACCCGCGCTGCTGCGCCTTGTCGCGGTCGTGGTGCACGTCCTGGAAGTCCCTGGTGGCCAAGGCCGTCGAGACGACGAACGTCGGATCGGCCCGGATCGTCAACGGCGGCAAGGATTGTCCGACGGTGACCGTTCCCGCGTTCATGCGCGCTCCTCGCTCGGCTGCCAGGCGTACAGGGTCCAGGGGTCGCCGCCGGTCTCGTCGTCGCCCGGGAAATCGAGAAAGATCGCCTCGACCGGCGTCCCGATGCGCACGTCGCCGGGGTCCACCCCGCGCAGTTCGCCGAGCATACGAACGCCTTCCTCGAGTTCGACGAGGGCGACGACGTACGGCACCGTCCGCCCCGGCACCTTCGGCGCGTGGTGCACCACGTAGCTGAAGACGGTGCCGCGGCCCGACGCGACGACGTAGTCGGTCGTCTCGTCCTTGGCCAGCCACAGCGCCGGCACCGGCGGGTGCTGCAGCGTGCCGTCGGGCCGCCGCTGGATACGCAGTTCGTGCGCGGCGACACCGTCCCAGAAGAACCGCGTGTCCTGCGACGCGGACGGCCGCAGCATGCGGGTGGGGTCGAGGTCCGCCGGAACCGCCGGGGCCGAATGTGACACCGGTTCGGTTGAATCGACAGAATGTGACATTCGGCCGGTCTCGCGGAGGGGCGGCGCGAACTTGAGGATGCGGAAGAGCATTTCGGCGACCACCTCGTCGCCGACCTTCCACACGCTGCGGGTGGTGAAGAACCAGCCCTCGCCGAGGCCGGTCTTCTTCGGTCCGGCGAGGTCCTCGAGGGTGGACTCGATGGTCACCTCCTCGCCGTGGCGCAGAAAGCGGTGGTAGACCTGATCGCAGTTCGTGGCGACGACCGACGTGTAGCCCGCCTCGTCGAGGATCTCCGTCATCCGGCGGAGCGGATCGTCCTCCTCGCGCTTGGCGCCGAGGCCGCGCATGGTCCACACCTGCGCCATCGCGGGTGGCGCGACGAGGCCGCCGTGCCCGGCCGCAATCGCGGCGGATTCGTCTGTGTAGATCGGGTTCTCGTCGCCGATCGCCTCGAGCCAGTTGCGGATCAGCGGCAGGTTCACCCGGTCGCGGCCCGCACGCGGCTTGGACGGCCCGTCGGCGCGGACGCGTTCGGCGGCCGCGCGGATCTCGTCGTGGGGGCCCGGCACGGCGGCGCTCATCGACACGTCCCCCTTCACCGCGGGACCCGGGGCATGGCCAGGCCCGCCGTCGCGATCAGTTCCCGCATCACCTCGTTGACACCGCCGCCGAAGGTGATCACCAGGTTCCGCTTGACCTGCATGTCGAGCCAGCGCAGCAGGTCGGCGGTCTCCGGGTCGCCGGGATCCCCGAACCGGCCGACCATCTCCTCCGCGAGCCGGCCGACACGCTGGATGCGTTCGGTGGCGAACACCTTGGTGGCCGACGCGTCCGCGATGTCGACCGCCTCGGATTCGCTGGCGGCGACCTGCCAGTTGAGCAGTTCGTTGAGCCGGAACGTCGCGTGGATCTCGCCGAGCCCGCGCCGCACGTCGGGTTCGCCGAGCAGGTCCCGGGAACGGGCCCAGGCGAACACCCGGTCGTAGAGCCCGCCCACGCGGCCGGCGGGGCCGAGCATGACGCGTTCGTGATTGAGCTGGGTGGTGATCAGCCTCCAGCCCTCGTTCTCCTCGCCGACGAGCATCTCGACCGGGACGCGCACGTCGCTGTAGTACGTGGCGTTGACGTGGTGCGCGCCGTCGCAGGTGATGATGGGGGTCCAGCCGAAGCCGGGGTCCTTGGTGTCGACGATGAGGATCGAGATGCCGCGGTGCCTCGAGTCGGCGCTGCCGGTGCGCACCGCAAGCCAGACGTAGTCGGCGTCGTGGCCGCCGGTGGTGAAGATCTTCTGCCCGTTCACGACGTAGTGGTCGCCGTCGCGCACGGCCGTGGTGCGCAGTGCGGCGAGGTCGGTCCCGGCGTCGGGCTCGGAGTAGCCGATCGCGAAGTGGACCTCGCCGGCGAGGATGGCGGGCAGGAACTTCCGCTTCTGTTCCTCGGTTCCGTAGACCTGCAGGGTCGGCCCGACCGTCTGCAGGGTGACACTGGGCAGCGGCACGTCGGCGCGCACGGCCTCGTTGACGAAGATCTGCTGCTCGACCTCACCGAAGCCGCGGCCGCCGAATTCGACGGGCCAGCCGACGCCGAGCCAGCCGTCCTTGCCCATCCGGCGCACGACCTCCCGGTAGGTGGGGCCGTGACGCTCGGTGCGCATGATCGCGGCCTCCTCGGGGGAGATCAGGTCCGCGAAGTACCGTCGCAGTTCCGCCTGCAGCGCACGCTGCTCGTCGGTCAGATCGATGAACACCGGGCCCCCACGAGGTCGAGTCGGTACGAGGCGCCGCCGAGCAGGCGCGCCAGATCCTTTGCGGTCGAGGAATAGCGATGCAGCGGATAGGTCTCGTCCACGCCGAGACCGCCGTGCAGGTGGTGCAGCACGCGCACGGCGGGCGGCAGCTCCGTGGCGATCCAGTACGCCGCGACGTCGAGGTCGTCGTCCGCGGCGGCGCTGCGGGCGTCCTGCGCGACCCGCCAGGCCGCGGCGAGCGCGGCGACGTGCAGGGTGCGGGAGGTGACGTAGACGTCGGCGATCTGCTGGGCCACCGCCTGGAAGGCGGCGAGCGGCTTGCCGAACTGGTGCCGGGTGCTCACGTGCTGTGCGGTGAGCTGCGTTGCGCCCGAAAGCAGTCCGTCCGCGTAGGCGCCGACCGCCGCGAGGGCGAGGCGGTACAGGACGGCGACGTCGGCGGCCGGGTCGGCGCCGTCGCCGAGGAGCAGGCCCGGCGCGGACTCGAGCCGCACGGAGCACTCGGGGGCGCGGGCCGACGACGGGCTCTCGGTCAGGGTCACGCCCGGCGCCGTGGGTTCGACGGCGATCACACCGGCGTCGGTGGGCACCAGGATCTTTCGCGACGTCGCCGCGTAGGGCACGCCGACGAAGTGCCCGGTGACGGCGTGGCGTTCGCCGTCGGGTACCGCCGTGGCGGCGGGGGACGCCGGGAAGGCGCGGCCGACCTCGGCGAGGGCGGCGGTGAGGACGGCGCCGTCGGCGACGCCCGCGAGCAGCTCGTCCTGCTGCGTGTCGGCGGCGAGGATCCGGACGGGCAGCACACCGAAGCCGAGGGTGGCCAGGGCGGGGACGGGTGCGGCACGTCGCCCGATCTCGGTGAGCAGTGCGGTGACCTCGGCGACGCCGAGGTCGTCGCCGCCGAGCCGCGCGGGCAGGGCGAGGGAGAGGAGGTCGGCGTCGGCGAGGGCGCGCCACAGTTCGTCCGGCCTCAGGTCGCGGGCGAGCAGGTCGACGGCGACCTGGGCCACGGCCTCCTGCGTGTCGTCACGAGCGAAGTCCACGTTTCCACCTTCGATTAGAACGTGTTCTAGTTGTATCACCTCGGCAGGGCGGGTGGAAGCACCCGTCAGCCGCGCGGCAGGCCCAGCAGGCGCTCCGCCGCGAGGGTGAGCAGGATCTGCTCGGTGCCGCCGGCGATCGTCAGGCAGCGCGTGTTGAGGAACTCGCGCGCGAGGGGGCCCTCGACCCAGCCGGCCGCACCGGCGAGATCCAACGCGAGCTCCGCGGTGTCCTGGCGCTGCCGCACGCCGATCAGCTTGCGCACGCTCGACGCCGGGCCGGGGTCCTGACCGTCGAGCTGCGCGAGGGTGGTCCGCAGCTCGAGCAGCGACCCGGCCGTGGCCTCGGCGACGAGCCCGCCGATCCGGTCCTCGGCGACCGGGTCGCCGGGTGCCACCAGGTCCAGCAGTTGCTCGACCGCCTTCCCCAGCGAGGATCCGCCGCTCATCGCGACCCGTTCGTTGGCGAGCGTGGTGCGGGCGAGCTTCCACCCGCCGCCGAGCGGGCCGACGACGCACTCGTCGGGGACGAACACGCCGTCGAGGAACACCTCGTTGAAGAGCGCGTCGCCGGTGATCTCCCGAAGCGGCGAGACGGTGATGCCCGCGGACTTCATGTCGACGAGGAAGTAGGTGATGCCCTTGTGCTTCGGGGCGTCGCGGTCGGTGCGGGCCAGGCAGATCGCCCAGTCGGCCTCCTGGGCCAGCGAGGTCCACACCTTCTGCCCCTGCAGGCGCCAGCCCCCGTCGACCTTCTCCGCGGCGGTGCGCAGCGACGCCAGGTCGGATCCGGCGCCCGGCTCCGAGAACAGCTGACACCAGACGATCTCACCGCGCAGGGTCGGCAGGGCGAAGCGGTCGATCTGCTCGGCGGTGCCGTGCTCGAGGATGGTGGGCACGGCCCACCACCCGATCACCAGATCGGGCCGGTCCACGCCGGCGGCCGCGAGTTCCTCCTCGATGAGGATCTGCTGCGCGGCGTGCGCGCCCCGGCCGTACGGCGGCGGCCAGTGCGGGGCCAGGAACCCGGCCTCGGCGAGCGCGGCCCGCCGCTGCGGTCCGGGCCGGTCGAGGAGCTGCGCGATCTCGGCACGGATGCGCACGCGTTCGTCGTCGAAGGCGCTCAGGTCGACGGTGAGGTGACGGCGGGCGCCGGAGCGGGCGAGGCCGGCGACCCGGGCCCGCCAGGCGGCGGAGCCGCCGAGCAACTGACGGGTGACGACGACGCGGCGCAGGTACAGGTGGGCGTCGTGCTCCCACGTGAAGCCGATACCACCGAGCACCTGGATGGCATCCTTGGCGTTCTGCACGGCGGCGTCGAGGGCGACGGCGGTCGCGACGGCCGCGGCCAGGGGCAGTTCGTGCGGGGCCGCGTCGGCCGCCACGGCGGCGTCCCAGGCCGCCGCGCGGATCTTCTCGGTACGGCAGAGCATCTCGGCACACAGGTGCTTGATCGCCTGGAACGAGCCTATGGGCTTGCCGAACTGTTCGCGGATCTTGGCGTACTCGACGGCCGTGGCCAGGGCCCAGCCGGCGACGCCGGCGAGTTCGGCGGCGGCGAGCGTGGCGGCGAGGTCGCGCACCAGGCCTGCCGGGACGCAGACGACCCGGTCGGTGGTGACGGCGACGCCGGCGAGCCGCACGCGGGCGAGCGCCCGCGACTTGTCGAGGGTGTCGAGGGGTTCGAGGTTCAGTCCGGGGGTGTCGGCGTCGAGCAGCGCCCAGCGTTCGGTCCCGCCGTCGGTGCCGATGCGGACCAGGACCGCGACGCCCGGCTCGCCGCCGAGCGCCGGGCCCGCGTCGCCGTCGAGGTCGTACCCGCCCTCCCGGGTCGTCGCGGTGAGCGCGCCGTCCAATGCGACGGCGGTCGGCAGGGTGCCCTCGGCCAGGAGTTCCGTCCACTTGGCGCCGTCGGTGCCGGCGGCGCGGCCGAAGACGAGCGCGGCCAGGGCGGTGGGAAGGACGGGGCCCGTCGCGAGGTGGTGCGCAGCCTGTTCGAGCATCGTCGCCAGGTCGACGATGCCGGCGCCGGCGCCGCCCGCGGCCTCGGGCACGGCGACGGCGAAGATTCCGAGGTCGGCGAGCGATTCCCACCCCGGCCGCCACATGGTCGCCGGTCGTTCGCGTAGGTTCTGGATCGGCGCTGTGGCGCGCGCCCAGGCCTTTACAGAGGCCTGCGCGGCCTGCTGTTCCTCGGTGGTGGCAATGCTCACAGCGGGTTTCCGCCTTTCGGGAATGACACGATGCCTAGAACGTGTTCTAATATGACAGCCGGTTCAGAGTCAAGGCAGAGGAAGACATCTCGATGACGACATCGTCCCGCTCACGTTCCACCGGCGGCGGCGGAACTCTGACCGCCCTCACCGAGGACGATCTCAGTTCCAACGCCCAGAAGGAACGGCGCAAGCGGATACTCGACGCCACCCTGGCGCTCGCCTCCAAGGGTGGGTACGAGGCCGTACAGATGCGCTCCGTCGCCGAGAAGGCCGACGTGGCCGTCGGCACCCTGTACCGGTACTTCCCCTCGAAGGTGCACCTGCTCGTCTCGGCCCTCGGCCGCGAGTTCGCGCGCATCGAGGGCAAGGGCAAGATCCCCCCGGGCCACACGCCGCTCGAGCGGATGCAACTGATCCTGAGCCTGATCACGAAGGCGATGCAACGTGACCCGCTGCTCACCGAAGCCATGACCCGGGCGTTCATGTTCGCCGACGCCTCGGCCGCCGCCGAGGTCGATCAGGTCGGCCTGCTCATGGACCGGCTCTTCGCCCGCGCGATGAACGAGGGCGAGCCCACCGAGGAGGAACTGGCGATCGCCCGCGTCATCAGCGACGTGTGGTTGTCGAACCTCGTGGCGTGGCTGACGCGGCGCTCGTCCGCGACCGACGTCGCGCGCCGGCTGGAGCTGACCGTCGAACTGCTGCTCGGCGACGGATCGCAGCGTCCGGCCTCGATTCCGGTCCAGGAAGGCTGACCTGCGCCGCGAGGAGCGGAACTGTAACGGGAAACACGTCCCGAACCGGACAGGGGAGACGACGCCGGGCGCCGGATCACCTACCTTTGAGTGAGTGAGCGCCCAAGACCTCCCGATCGACCTGCGCCGCGCCCTCGTCGCGCTGGCGCGGACCCCGCGGCTCCTCGTGGCCTCCGACTACGACGGTACCGTCGCGCCGATCGTCTCGGATCCGGACAAGGCGTTCCCGAACGCCGAGTCGGTCCGCGCCCTGCGCGCGCTCGCCGGCCTGCCGTCCACGGCCGCAGCCGTGATCTCCGGTCGCGCCCTGAAGGATCTCGCGGCCCTGTCCCGCCTGCCCGCCGAGGTGCAGCTCGTCGGCAGCCACGGCTCGGAGTTCGACATCGGCTTCGTCCACGCCATCGACAGCGACGCCCGGCAGCTGCTGCGCGATATCGTCGCCGAGCTCGAGGCGATCGCCGCCCGCTACGACGGCGTGCACGTCGAGGCGAAGCCGGCCAGTGCCGCGCTGCACGTGCGCAACGCCGACCCGGCCGACGCCGAGCTGGCACTGTCGCTGGTCCGCGGCGACCTCGCCCGGCACCCGGGTGTGCAGGTCACCGAGGGCAAGGCCGTCATCGAGCTGGCGGTCGTGCCCACTGACAAGGGCCACGCCCTGGACATCATCCGGCACCAGGAATCGGCGAGCGCCGCGGTCTTCTTCGGCGACGACGTGACGGACGAGAAGGCCTTCGCCTCCCTCCACGGCCCGGACGTGGGCGTCAAGGTCGGGGACGGCGAGACCGCCGCCCAGTACCGGATCGGCACGGTCGAGGACGTCGCGGCCGCGCTGGCGTTCCTGCTCGACCAGCGCCGCACGTGGCTCTCGGGCGCGGAGGCCTGCCCGATCGAGCGGCTGACGATGCTGGCCAGCCCGCGCTCGAAGGCGCTGCTGACGCCGGACGGAACGGTGACGTGGCTGTGTCACCCCGAGCCGGATTCCGCGGCGGTGTTCGCGCATCTGCTCGGCGGCGAACCGGCCGGGCACTTCACCATCGGTCCGAGCCGGGAGGCCCTGCCCCTGAGCCAGCGCTACATCGACGGCACCATGACGGCGGTGACCCGCTGGGCGAGCCTCGCGGTGATCGACTACCTTCCGCACGACGTCGAACCGGGCCGCACCGACCTGACCCGGGTCATCACCGGCAAGGCCAAGGCGGTGGTCACGTTCGCGCCGCGCCCCGAGTTCGGACAGGGCCAGGTCGGGCTCGAACCCGTGGCCGACGGCCTGCGGGTACTCGGATTCAACGAGCCGTACGTGCTGCGCTCCCCCGGCGTCGAGTGGAACATCACCACCGACGGCGCCCATCAGACCGCGCACGCCGTCGTCGATCCGTCCGACAGCGACATCATCCTCGAATTCCGTTGCGGCACCGATGATATCGGCCCACACCCCGTCGCGGAGGTGCAGCGGCGCGCGTCCGCGGAGGAGTACTGGTGGAAGTGGGCGGCGGGCCTGGACCTGCCGCCGCTCAAGCGGGACCTGATGAAGCGGTCGGCGCTGACTCTGCGCGGCCTCGTGCACGCACCGACGGGATCCATCATGGCGGCCGCGACCACGTCGCTGCCCGAGGAGATGGGCGGCGTCCGCAACTGGGACTACCGCTACTGCTGGCTCCGTGACGCCGCCCTGACCGCGCATGCCCTGGTGAGCGTCGGGTCGCTCGCCGAGGCGGACGCCTATCTGGACTGGGTGCACCGGGTGCTCGACACCGTGCCGGGTCCCGAGCGCCTGCACCCGCTGTACACGCTGGCCGGCGGCGCGCTGCCGCCCGAGGCCGTCATCGACACGCTGCCCGGCTACGCCGGCTCCCGGCCCGTCCGGGTCGGCAACGCCGCGAGCCAGCAGGTCCAGCTCGACGTGTTCGGCCCGATCGTGGACCTGATCTCGGCGCTGGCGCACCGCCGCGAGGAGCGCGGCGTCCCGCACGATCAGGCCCTCACCGACCGGGACTGGGAGCTGGTGTGCGCCATGGTCACCGCCGTGGAATGCCGCTGGTTCGAGCCCGACCACGGCATCTGGGAGATCCGCGACAACCCGCGCCACCACGTGTACTCGAAGGTCATGGGCTGGCTGACCGTGGACCGCGCGCTGACGCTGGCCGAGAAGTTCGGGCGCACCGCCGGCGACAACTGGGCCGGGCTGCGCGCGGAGATCGCGGAGGAGGTGCTGGAGAAGGGCTGGAACGAGGACGTCTGCTCCTACACCGCGGCCTACGACGGCACCGATCTCGACGCGGCGACCCTGTTCATCGGCCTGTCCGGGCTCATCGACCCCGACGACCCGCGGTTCCACGCGACAGTCGTCGCTACGGAGGCGGAGCTGCGCAGCGGTTCGACGGTGTACCGCTACCTGCACGACGACGGCCTGCCCGGAACCGAGGGCGGCTTCCACCTGTGCGCGGCGTGGCTGGTGGAGGCATATCTCCTCGTCGGCGCCCGTCCGCAGGCGGAGGCGCTGTTCGCACAGCTCGTCGACGCGGCGGGGCCCACGGGGCTGCTCAGCGAGGAGTACGACCCGGTGGCGGAGCGGTCACTCGGCAACCATCCCCAGGCGTACAGCCACCTCGGGCTACTGCGGTGCGCCCAGCTGCTCGCGGCGGCGCCGGCGGAGGCGGATCGGACGCTGTCGGTCGTCGATCACTCGGCGTAGATCGACGTCTCGTCGTGCACGCCGGTGGTCTGGCCGATGAGCAGTTCCGTCGCAAGGGTTTCCACCGTCGCGACCCCGGAGTGTGACGGCGCGGCCATGAGCAGGGCGCCGGTGCGCCGGCCCTTCTCCTCCTGAGGCTGGCGCACGGTGGTCACGCCCTCGCGCAGGGCCTCGCCGATCCCGTCGAAGCCGGTGATCGACAACCGTCCGGGGACCTCCAGGCCGGCGCTGCGTGCCCACGCCAGCGCGCCGAGCGCGAGGACGTCGGTGGTGCACATCAGGGCGGTGATCGCCGGGTTCGCCGCCAGCGCCTGCGCGGCGGCGGACGCGCCGTCCTCCGCGGTGTGCGCGTAGCGCTCGACGACCGTGAGGCTCGCGGGGTCGAGGCCGGCCGCGCGCAGGGCCTCCTGCACGCCCAGGATCCGCTCGTGCTGCACGTGAAAGCGGTCGGACTCGAAGCGGGCGGGGTCGACGACACCGTCGTGCCGGTCGCGGCCGAGTCGCATGCACAGCACCCCGATCCGGCGGTGGCCGAGGGCGATGAGGTGCTCGGCGAGCCGGCGCATCGCGCCTCGGTCGTCGATGCCGACCAGGGGCGCGCTCGCGATGCCGCGGGGCTGGTCGCACACCACCAGGGGCAGGTTCCGTTCGAGGACGGCGGCGAGATACAGATCGTCGGACGGAACCGAGTAGACGACGAAGCCGTCGACCGCCGCGCCGTGCACGACCTGCGCTGCCTCCTCCTCGTCGCGTTCCGGTCCGGCGGGGATGAGCAGAAGGCCCTCGCCGGCGGCCTCGCAGGATTCGGAGAGGCCGGACAGGAAGCTCATCGCGGCCGGGTCCCGGAACGAATAGCTCAGCGCCTCGGTGAGCAGCACGCCCACGGCCCCGGCCCGGCGGGTGCGCAGGGATCGGGCCATCGGGTCCGGACCTGCGTAGCCGCGACGCTTGGCGACCTCGAGGATCTGCTCGCGAAGCTCGGCGGACAGCTGGTCCGGCCGGTTGTAGGCGTTGGAGACGGTGGTGCGGGAGATCTTCAGCTCGGCAGCGATCGACGCCAGGGTGGCCTGGGGACGCGGCTGAGGAGACCTGGGCATGAACGGACGGTAGCGGGTCCGCGCCGCGGCGACGAATCGGGCCGGATGGGCGCAGATCCGGACATCCGCTAAAGTGGAACGGTAACGGTTTCCAATAAGGTGGGAACCGCGACCTCCCCGGCCCTCCGGCCGAACGTGATCACAGGAGATGGAACCGTGCGACTGCCCCGCCGAATGCGCGCCGCCACCGCGACCGTGGGCTTGACCTGCGCCGCCGCGCTCACCCTCGCCGCCTGCGGCAGCGACTCGGGGGACGGGGCGGGCACCGGCTCCGGCGAGATCCGCATCGTCGCGTCCACCAACGTGTGGGGCTCGGTCGCGCAGGCCGTCGCCGGGGACCGCGCCCAGGTGCAGTCGCTGATCACCGAGCCGTCCGCCGACCCGCACTCGTACGAGGCCAGCCCCGCCGACGCCGCCGCCATCAGCGACGCCACCCTCGTCGTCTACAACGGCGGCGGCTACGACCAGTTCGTCGACGACATCCTCGAGTCCACCGGAACCGACACCGCCACGGTCGACGCCCTCGCGTTGTTCGAGTCCGGCACCGGAAGCGACCTCGAGGACGGCCACGACCACTCGAGCAGCACCGCACCCGAGGGCGACACCCACGAGGGCGAGACCCATGCCGCCGAGGAAGGCGACGCGCACGCCGGGCACGATCACAGCGGCATCAACGAGCACGTCTGGTACGATCTGGCCGCCGCCGACGCCGTCGCGCACACCGTCGCCGACCGGCTGGCCGAACTGGATCCGGCCGGGGCCGACACCTACCGCGCCAACGCCGAGGCCTTCCACTCGCAGCTGCACGAGGTCACCGACGTGACCGCCGAGATCGCCGCCGCGCACGCGAACACCCCCGTCGCGCAGACCGAATCCATCGGCTACTACCTCGTCACGTCCGCGAAGCTCGAGGACCGGACGCCCGCCGACTTCACCAACGCCGTCGAGAACGGCACCGACCCGTCGCCCGCCGCGATCGCCGCGACCCGCCAGCTGCTCCTCGACAAGCAGGTCGCCGTCCTGCTCCACAACCCGCAGACCGAGGACAAGGTCAGCCGCGACATGCGGGCGACCGCGGAATCCGCGGGCATCCCCGTCGTCGAAGTTGTGGAGACCCTGCCCGCGGGCGTGGACTACATTCAGTGGCAGAAGCAGACGGCCGAGGCGCTCGCCGCCGCCCTCGACGCCGCCCGCTGACCCTTCGAGCAGGGCAAGGACATCACTCCCGTGACCACACCGGCCGACGTCACACCGGGCGGCACCGCCGCGACACCGAGCGCGCCCGCGACGCCCGCCGGCCGCACCGCCGCGGTCGAGCTCCGCGACGCCCGCATGGCCTTCGGCGACCGCGTCCTGTGGCGGGGCCTCGATCTCACCGTCGAGCCCGGCGAGTTCGTCGCGGTGCTCGGCCCCAACGGGGCGGGCAAGTCGACGCTGCTGAAGGTCCTGCTCGGTCAGCTACCCCTCAGCGGTGGCACCGCCACGATCGCCGGCGCGCCCGCCCGCACGGGCAACTCGCACGTCGGCTACGTGCCGCAGCAGAAGTCGCTCGACGAGGGCGTGCCCCTGCGCGGCCGCGACCTCGTCGGGCTCGGCGTGGACGGCCATCGCTGGGGCACCGGCCTGCGCTACTGGAAGACCCGCCGCAGCGCCGTCGACGCCGCGATCCGGCAGGTCGGCGCCGAAACCTACGCCAACGCCCCGATCGGATCCCTCTCCGGCGGCGAACAGCAGCGGCTGCGCATCGCGCAGGCCCTCGTCGGCGACCCGCGGGTCATGCTCTGCGACGAACCGCTGCTCAGTCTCGACCTGGCCAACCAGCACCTCGTGTCGTCCCTCATCGACCGTCGTCGCCGCGAACACGGCACCGCCGTCCTGTTCGTCACCCACGAGATCAACCCGATCCTGCCCCTGGTGGACCGCGTGCTGTATCTCGTCGACGGGCAGTTCCGCATCGGCACCCCCGCCGAGGTGATGACCTCCGAGGTGCTCTCCGAGCTGTACCGCACCGACGTCGAGGTCCTCGAGATGCGCGGCCGTCTCGTCGTCGTCGGCACCGGCGACGCCATCGACGCGCTCGGCAGCGCCGGCGGGCTGCGCCCCGGCGAGGGCGTCCACCACGACCATCACGAGGATCAGCATTGAGCAGCAAGTTCACCGACGCGATGGGCCGGATGTTCGACGTGCAGGCCACCGTCGACCTGCTCCAGTACGACTTCGTGCAGCAGGCCCTGCTGGCCGGCGCGATCCTCGGCCTGCTCGCGGGCGTGATCGGGCCGCTGGTGATCAGCCGTCAGATGGCATTCTCCGTGCACGGCACCTCCGAGCTCTCGCTCACCGGTGCCGCCGCGGCCCTGATCATCGGCGTCTCCGTCGGACTCGGCGCCGTGCTGGGGGCGGTGGTGGCGGCCATCCTCTTCGGTGTCCTCGGCACCCGCGCCCGTGAACGCGATTCCGTCATCGGCGTCGTCATGGCGTTCGGGCTCGGTCTGGCCGTGCTGTTGCTGTGGGCCTACGACGGCCGCACCGGCGCCGCGTTCTCCCTCCTCACCGGCCAGATCGTCGCGCCGGGTGGCACGGGCATCGCGCTGCTCGCCGCCTGCGCCGTCGGCGTCATCGGCACCATGCTGGTCATCTACCGCCCGCTGCTGTTCGCCAGCACCGACCCCGAGGTCGCCGCCGCGCGCGGGGTGCCGGTGCGGGCGCTGTCCATCGTCTTCGCCGTGCTGGTCGGAATCACCGCCGCCCTCGGCGTGCAGATCGTCGGGGCCCTGCTGGTGATGGCGCTGCTCATCACCCCGGCCGCCGCGGCGTCCCGGGTGGCCGGCGGCCCGCTCGCCGCGACGGTGCTGGCCGTGATCTTCGCGGAGGTCTCCGCGGTCGGTGGGATCCTGCTCGCCCTCGCGCCCGGCGTGCCGGTCTCGGCGTTCATCACGGCGATCGCGTTCGTCATCTATCTCGTGTGCCGCGGAATCGGCGCGGCCCGCACCCGGCGCGGCACCGGACGCAGAGCGCCCGCGCCGGCCCTGGACAGGGCCGCGGCCGTCACCGCCTGAGCCCGGGTGCGGCGGTCTGGGCCGTCCCGCCGCGGTGGCTAACCTGCTGTCATGGCGACAGCGGAGCAGGCGAGCGAACGAGACCGGACACCCGGGCGCTGGGAGTTCTGGGTGGACCGCGGCGGCACCTTCACCGATGTCGTCGCCCGCCGGCCCGACGGTGCCCTGGTCACCCACAAGCTGTTGTCGGAGAACCCGTCCCGGTACCGGGACGCGGCCGTCGCCGGGATCCGGGAGCTGCTCGGGGTGCCCGCCGGCGAACCCGTCACCGCCGACCTCGTCGAGCAGGTGCGCATGGGCACCACCGTCGCGACCAACGCACTGCTCGAGCGCAAGGGCGACCGGACCGCCCTGGTGATCACCGCCGGTTTCCGGGACGCGCTGCGCATCGGCTACCAGAACCGGCCGCGGATCTTCGAGCGCAACATCGTGCTGCCCGAGCTGCTGTACGAGCGGGTGCTCGAGGTCGACGAACGCATCCGGGCCGACGGCACGGTGCTGCGTGCCCCCGACCTCGACCGGCTCGAGCGGGACCTGAGGCAGGTGCGCGACGACGGCATCGACTCCGTCGCCGTGGTGTGCATGCACAGCCACCTGTACCCGCAGCACGAGCACGCGATCGGTGAGCTCGCCGAGCGTCTCGGCTTCGGGCAGATCTCGCTGTCCGCGGTCGCCAGCCCGCTGATGAAGCTGGTGCCGCGCGGCGACACCACCGTCGTCGACGCGTACCTCTCGCCCGTGCTCCGCCACTACGTGGACCGCGTGGCCGAGGAACTGCCGGGCGTGCGGCTGATGTTCATGCAGTCCAACGGCGGGCTCACCGAGGCGATGCACTTCCGCGGTAAGGACGCGATCCTCTCCGGTCCTGCCGGGGGCATCGTCGGCATGAGCCGGATGTCGGCGCTGGCCGGGTTCGACAAGGTGATCGGGTTCGACATGGGCGGGACGTCGACGGACGTGTCGCACTTCGCCGGGGAATACGAGCGCGTCTTCCACACCGTCGTCGCCGGGGTGCGGTTGCGCGCCCCCATGATGGACATCCACACCGTCGCCGCCGGCGGCGGCTCGATCCTGCACTTCGACGGCAGCCGGTACCGGGTGGGGCCCGATTCCGCCGGCGCCGACCCCGGGCCGGCCTGCTACCGCGGCGGCGGCCCGCTCACCGTCACCGACGCCAACGTCATGCTCGGCCGCGTGCAGCCCGCGCACTTCCCGCACGTGTTCGGTCCCGGCGGCGACCAACCGCTGGACGACGAGACGGTGCGGGCCCGGTTCGCCGCCCTGGCCGCCGAGATCCGCGAGGCGACCGGCGACGACCGCAGCCCCGAGGAGGTCGCCGCCGGCTTCCTGCAGATCGCGGTGGCGAACATGGCCAACGCCGTCAAGCGCATCTCGGTGCAGAAGGGACACGACGTCACCGAGTACGCGTTGACGACCTTCGGCGGCGCCGGCGGGCAGCACGCCTGCGCGGTGGCCGACTCGCTCGGCATCCGGACCGTCCTCGTGCCGCCGCTGGCCGGTGTCCTGTCCGCGCTCGGCATGGGTCTCGCGGACACCACCGCGATGCGCGAGCAGTCCGTCGTCGTCGAACTGAACGCGGAGGCGATGCCGCGGCTGCGCGACGTCGCCGCCGAACTCGAGGCCGCGGCGCGCGCGGAACTGCTCGACGAGGACGTGCCCCCCGAACGCATCGACGTGGCCTTCCGGGCGCACCTGCGCTACGACGGCACCGACACGTCCGTGCCCGTCGCGCTCGCCGACCCGGCGACGATGACCGCGGAGTTCGAGGCCGTGCACCGGCGCACCTACTCCTTCCTCATGGACCGTCCGCTGATCGTCGATGCCGTCGCGGTCGAGGCCGTCGGGGCGACGCGCCGGCCCGACCTGTCCGGGCTCGGACGCGGCCGCAGCGACGACAGCGGCGCACCCGAGCCCACCCGCCCGCCGCGCGGCACCGTCCGGATGTTCGTCGACGGCGCGTGGCGCGATGCCCCCCTGTACCGCCGCGAACACCTCTCCCCCGGCGACGCCGTGGCCGGCCCGGCAATCGTCGCGGAGGACAACTCGACCACCGTCGTCGAGGCCGGCTGGGCGGCGACGATGTCGGAGCAGGGCCATCTCGTGCTCACCCGGGTGCACGCCCACGACGACACCGCGGTGAGCACCCACGCCGACCCGGTGATGCTCGAGATCTTCAACAACCTGTTCATGTCGATCGCCGAGCAGATGGGCACCACCCTCGAATCCACCGCGCAGTCGGTGAACATCAAGGAGCGCCTGGACTTCTCGTGCGCGCTGTTCGATCCGGACGGAAACCTGATCGCGAACGCGCCACACATCCCCGTCCATCTCGGCTCGATGGGCACGAGCGTGCAGGAGGTGGTGCGCCGCCGGCACGGGTCGATGAAGCCGGGTGACGTGTACGCGGTCAACGACCCGTACCACGGCGGTACCCACCTGCCGGACGTCACGGTGATCACGCCGGTCTTCGGCCCCGGGCCGGACGGGACCGGCGAGCACATCCTCTTCTTCGTCGCCTCCCGCGGTCACCACGCCGAAATAGGCGGATCGACACCGGGTTCCATGCCCTCCGGCAGCCACGACATCCGCGAGGAGGGCGTGCTGTTCGACAACTGGCTGCTCGTCGAGAACGGAACCTTCCGGGAGGCCGACACCCGCGCGCTGCTCACCGGCGGCCCGTACCCGTCCCGGAACCCGGACACCAACCTCGCGGACCTGCGCGCACAGATCGCGGCCAACGCCCGCGGGGTGGTCGAGGTGGGCCGGATGATCGACCACTTCGGTCTCGACGTCGTCCAGGCCTACATGCGCCACGTGCAGGACAACGCCGAGGAGGAGGTGCGCCGCGTCGTCGACCGCCTCCACGACGGCGAGTACCGCTACGAGATGGACTCCGGTGCGGTGATCGCGGTGCGGGTCACCGTCGACCGGCGGGCGCGCTCGGCGACGATCGACTTCACCGGCACGTCACCGCAACTCGCGTCGAACTTCAACGCGCCCTCGTCCGTCACGCGGGCCGCGGCGCTGTACGTCTTCCGCACGCTCGTCGCCGACGACATCCCCCTCAACGACGGGTGCCTGCGTCCGTTGCACATCGTCGTCCCCGACGGGTCGATGCTCGCCCCCGAGTTCCCCGCCGCCGTCGTCGCGGGCAACGTCGAGACGTCGCAGGCCGTCACCGGCGCGCTCTACGCGGCGCTGCGGGTGCAGGCCGAGGGCGCCGGCACGATGAACAACGTCACCTTCGGAAACGCGCGATACCAGTACTACGAGACGCTCGGCTCCGGGTCGGGCGCCGGCGAGGGGTTCGACGGGACGTCGGTGGTGCAGACCCACATGACGAACTCGCGGCTCACCGATCCGGAGGTACTGGAGTGGCGCCTTCCGGTGTTGCTGGAGGCCTTCACGATTCGTCACGGCAGCGGGGGCGGCGGCCGGTGGCGCGGCGGCGACGGCGCCGTGCGCCGGCTCCGGTTCCTCGAGCCGATGACCGTCAGCACGCTCTCCGGGCACCGGCGCGTGCCGCCGTACGGGATGGCCGGGGGCGGGCCGGGAGCGCTGGGCAGCAACCGCATCGAGCGCGCCGACGGCGCCGTCACCCACATGGCCGGCTGCGACTCCGTCGAGGTCGGGATCGGTGACGTGCTCGTGGTCGAGACGCCGGGCGGGGGCGGCTACGGCCGGTAGGCCGCACGGGACTCCGGGGTGGGATCCAGTTCCCGCAGGACGGGCAGCGCGAAACACACCGCGGCGACGAACATCATCGGCACGGCCAGCGCGAAGAACGTCGTCCGCACACCCGCCGCGTCGATCAGGGGCCCGGCGACCAGGATCCCGACCGGGCCCGCCGCGTACGCGGTCGAGGTCATCACACCGACGACGCGGCCGCGCATGTGCTCCGGGCTGCGGGTCTGCATGGCCCAGTTCCCGATCGGCCCCACCGGGCCGAACACCAGGCCGATGAGGACGCCCAGCAGCACGAGGACCCCCAGCGGCGGCAGGAACGCCATGCCGGTCGTCGCCGCGCCCAGCACCGTGACCGCGACGAGCATCAGGGTGCGGCGCCGCAGGCGCGGTGCGAAGGCGCCGTAGGCCAGGGCACCCACCAGGCCACCGATGCTCAGCGACATCAGCACCCAGCCGAGCTGAGCGGGTGCGTCCAGGCCGGTGAAGTAGGCGGGCAGCAGCACCGACTCGATCGGCAGGAACAGCGCCATGATGACCATGTCGACCAGCGCGAGTGTGCGCAGCAACCGGTCGCGCCACACGAACCGCAGCCCCTCGAGGGTGCCGGCCCACAGCGAGGCGGGCCGGGTGGCCCGGTCGGGCCGGCCGGCGTGCTCGAGCCGGAGGAAGGCGACGGTGACGAGGGAGAGCACGAAGCACGCCGACGTCACCCACAGGGTGTTCTCGGGACCGACCGCCGCGATGAGGACACCGCCGACACCCGGTCCGATCAGGTAGGCGAGGTTGTAGTTCGCCTCGTAGAGGCTGTTGACACGGTCCAGCGACCACCCGGCGGCGCGGGTCGCCGCCGGCAGCATCGACTCCCGCGCCGAGATGCCCGCCGGGTCGAACACGGCACCGAGCGCCGCGAGTGCGGCGAGCAGGGGCACCGAGAGTCCGACGGTGGCCGCGAGCACGGGGATCGTCGCGACCGACAGCGCCGAGAGGGCATCCGAGACCACGGCGGTGCGCCGCCGGCCGAACCGGTCGACGACGGTGCCGGTGAGCAGGCTTGCCAGCAGCAGCGGCACGGTGGCCGCGCCCGCGACGATCGCCGCGTCGGTGGCCCGGCCGGTCTGCTCGAGCACCAGCCACGGCAGCGCGACGACTACGATGCCGTTGCCGGTGGCGGACAGCAGGGTGGCGACGTTGAGGAGGATCAGCGGCGCGAAGCGGCGGGTGGTCAGGTCGAGGGTGGTCACGGCGGTCGGCATTCACTCGGGAGGAGGCGGTGCCGCGACGCTAGCAGGAGCACGGCGGCCGGCACGAGCGATTTTCGGGCGGCGAAGCGGCCGGTTCCGCGCAGTCCGGTCCCCTCCTCTGCCAGGCCTTTCCCGTCTCCGTTATCTCATCGCTATCTTTTCGAGATCATTTCGCTATGGAGCGCGGTCCTGGGCCGTTATCGAACTGCGACATGCTTGCTTTTGCGAAACAGCGTCGGATCCACGGCGTCGAGACATCCCGAGCGAAAGGTTCGTGCCGATGATCGACCCCACTACTCCCGAGACTCCGTCCGATTCCCCCGCACCGTCGCCGGCCTTCGGCGCCACCCTGTCGGAACGTGCCGGATACGCCGTGCTCTCGGTCGCCGGCGAGATCGACATGACCACCGCGCACCTGCTGCGCTCCGCGCTCGACAACGCCCATCGCGGCCGTGCCCTCGTCGCCGACATGGGCGGCGTCACCTTCTTCGGCGCGGTGGGCCTCACGATCCTCCTGCGCGCGACCTCCGCCCATCCCGGCACCGTCGCCGTCGTCGCCCCGGCAGGACGCGTCCGCCGGACGATCGCCGCGGCCGGGGTCCGCTCCCGCCTGAATCTGCACGACAACCTCGATTCGGCCGTCGGCTCCCTGGTTCCGGCCGGCGGCCCGCTGGTCACCGCCGTCGAACCGCCCTGCTCCGCGGCGAGCTGATTCGCGAAGACGCCCCCGGCACCCCCGCGGTTCCGGGGACAATTTCCCCATGCAGGGGCTCGAAGTCGTCCACAGCGGGATGTTCACCACCGTCCAGGACCGCGGCCGGCCGGAACACGGGGACCACGGGCTGGGCACGTCCGGCGCCGCCGACCGCGCGGCGCACGACGCCGCCAACCGGCTGGTCGGCAACGAGCCCGCCGCCGCGACCCTCGAGGTCGCCGCCGGCGGGCTGACCGTGCGCAGCATCGGCGCGAACGTCGTCGCGGTGACGGGCGCCCGCGTGCCGGTGACCGTCGACGGCCACCCCGAGGCCGACTACGCGATGCTGAAGCTGGACGACGGTGACGTGCTGGCGCTGGGCAGCCCGTCGAGGGGGCTGCGCTCGTACCTGGCGGTGCGCGGCGGAATCGACGTGCCCGAGACCCACGGCAGCCGATCCACCGACACCCTGACCTGGACCGGCCCCGCCCCGCTCAGGGACGGCGACCGGCTCCCGGTCGGCACCCTGGCAGGCGAGCTGCCCATCGAGGAGCAGATCCCGCCGCCGGCCCCGATCGAGGATCCGGCGATGCTGCGTGTGCGTCTGAGCCGGCACTCCGAGGTGTTCAGCGCCGGTTCGGTGCACGCGCTGCTGCACGAGACGTGGACCGTGACGCCGCAGCTGGACCGCGTCGGGATCCGGTTGCACGGCCCGGGCAGGCTGCATCTCGCGCGGGGCGGGACCGACCGCCCGGAGCCGACCGTCGCGGGCTCGGTGCAGGTTCCCCCGGACGGCAACCCCATCCTGTTCCTGGCCGACCATCCCGTCGTCGGCGATCACCCGGTGATCGCCGTCGTCGTGCCCGCCGATCTTCCCGTCGCCGCGCAGCTCGAGCCGGGGCACCGGGTGCGGTTCGTCGCCACCCTCACGCGGTGACCCCGCGACCGGTCAGGACACCGCCGCATCGCTCGACGACCGGACCGCGAGGCCCGGGCCCGCAACGAGGTGTTCCTCGACGCGATTGTCCCGCACGGTGATTCGTCGCAACGTGCCGGCCGGCGTGCGGACGTCGACCGTGCCGTCGAGCACGTGGTCGAACGTGAAACCCGTGCATCCGGCCGGGACCGTCGCACGCGGGCCCCGCGACGCGCGGCGCAACCGCGCCCGGCGCGAGAGGAAGGTGTCGATCAGGTAGGCCAGCCACTCCGTGTAGAAGTAGAAGCAGTCGCCGCCGTTCCAGCCGAGTGCGGTGCCGTCGGCGGTGGGCACCCACTGGCACCACGACAGCGGGCGCCCCCGCCTGGGCAGTCCGTCGGCGGGCGACCGGTGCGGGCCACTCGCCGGGCCGGCGAACGCGACGAGAAAGTCGATCTCCTGCCGGTTCAGCGGAGGATCGATCTCGATCCGTCCGGTGAATTCGGTTCGATGTGCCATGTGTCCCCCGTCCGCGGTCGATCGCTCTACCCGATTCGACGCAGTCGGGGACGGAACCGTTCCCCGGAACATCCGGCCGCGTGGTCCCCGGTCGGCCGCCACCTCGATGGGTGTCGCGGCCGACCGTCGGCGCGGATCCGGGACTACTGCAGGCGGCGCTGACGCGCGATGTCCGCGAGGACGACGCCGGCGGCGACGGACGCGTTGAGCGACTCCACGTCGCCGGCCATCGGGATCGACAGGATCGAGTCGCACGTCTCGCGGACCAGGCGCGACAGTCCCTTGCCCTCGGAGCCGACGACGATCACCACCGGATCGGTGCCGTCGAACTCGTCGAGGCTGGTGTCGCCCCCCGCATCCAGCCCGACGACCCGGACGCCCCGGGACTGCCACTCCTTGAGGGTGCGCGTCAGGTTCGTCGCCCGGGCGACGGGGAGGCGCGCCGCGGCACCCGCGCTGGTCCGCCACGCCACCGCCGTGACCGCGGCGCTGCGCCGCTGCGGGATCAGCACGCCGTGCCCGCCGAACGCGGCCACCGACCGGATCACCGCGCCGAGGTTCCGCGGATCGGTGATGTTGTCGAGGGCCACCAGCAGCGGCCGCTCGTGGTGGTCGTGGGCGACGGCCAGCAGGTCGTCCGGATGGGCGTAGCGGTACGGCGGGACCTGCAACCCGATGCCCTGGTGCATGCCGTTGGCGGTGAGACGGTCGAGCTCGCCGCGCGGAACCTCGAGGATCGAGATGCCCGCGTCCCCGGCCCGCTGCACGGCCTCCTTGAGGCGTTCGTCCGCCTCGGCGCCGACCGCGACGTACAGCGCCGTCGCGGGAACATCCGCGCGCAGGCACTCCACGACCGGGTTGCGGCCGAGCACCATCTCCGGCCCGTCCTCGCCCTTGCGGCCGGCGGTGCTGCGGCCGCGCTTGTCGGCGGCCTTCGCCGCGGCGCGGGCGCGCCGCGCGGCGGGATGGTACGGCCGGTCCTCGGCCTTGGGGGTGGCACCGCGGCCCTCGAGGCCGCGGCGGCGCTGCCCGCCGGACCCGACGACCTGGCCCTTCTTGGTGCCGCCCTTGCGGACCGCACCTCGTCGCTGAGAATTTCCAGCCATCACTGCCCTGCTTTCAGGGACCACTCGGGTCCGTTCGGCGTATCGGTCACCTCGATGCCCGCCGCCGTCAATCGATCGCGCACCTCGTCGGCGAGCGCCCAGTTCTTCGCGGCCCGCGCCGCCTGCCGGCGGTCGAGTTCGGCAGCCACCAGCACCTCGAGGGCCTCGAGGGCCGCCGAGTCGCGGCCGGCCACCTCGGCCCAGTGCGGGTCGAGCGGGTCCACCCCCAGGATGCCGAGCATGGCGCGTACCTGCGCGGCGATGTGCACCGCGGTGTCCAGGTCGCCGGCGTCGAGCGCCTTGTTGCCCTCGCTGCGCCGGCCGTGGATCTCGGCGAGCGCCTTCGGGACGCCGAGATCGTCGTCGAGCGCCGCGGCGAACTCCTCGGTCCACGTTCCTACCGGGATGTCGCCCGCCCGGTCCCGGGTCTTGAGGACGAACGCCTCGAGGCCGCGGTACCCCGCCGCCGCCTCGTGCAGCGCGGCGTCGGAGTATTCGAGCATGGACCGGTAGTGGGCACTTCCCAGGTAGTACCGCAGCTCCTGGGGCCGCACCCGGGCGAGCACGTTCGGGATGGACAGCACGTTGCCGAGCGACTTGGACATCTTCTCGCCGCCCATCGTGACCCAGCCGTTGTGCAGCCAGTACCGCGCGAACCCGTCGCCGGCGGCCTTGGCCTGGGCGATCTCGTTCTCGTGGTGCGGGAAGACGAGATCCATTCCGCCGCAGTGGATGTCGAAGGACTCGCCGAGGTAGTACTCGGCCATCGCGGAGCACTCGAGGTGCCAGCCCGGGCGGCCGCGGCCCCACGGCGTCGGCCACGACGGCTCGCCCGGCTTCGCCGCCTTCCACAGGGTGAAGTCCCGCGGATCCCGCTTGCCGCTGCCCGCGCTCTCCCCCTGATGGACGTCGTCGATCCGGTGGCCCGACAGCCGGCCGTACTCGGGGTAGCTGAGCACGTCGAAATAGACGTTCCCGTCGGCCGCGTAGGCGTGCCCGGCGTCGATCAGGCGCTGCATCAGCTCGACCATCTGGGTGACGTGACCCGTCGCGCGAGGCTCCACCGACGGCGGCAGCACACCGAGCTGGTCGTAGGCGCGGGCGAAGGCCCGCTCGTAGGTCGTCTTCCACTCCCACCAGGGCCGGCCCGCCTCGGTGGCCTTGCGCAGAATCTTGTCGTCGATGTCTGTGACGTTTCTCACAAAGGCGACATCCAGGCCCTTCGCCATGAGCCAGCGCCGCAGCACGTCGAAGGCGACGCCGCTGCGCACATGACCGATGTGGGGCTCACCCTGGACCGTCGCGCCACAGAGGTACACCGAAGCCCGGCCGGGGACCAGCGGAACGAAATCCCGCACGGCCCGCGATTCGGTGTCGAACAAGCGCAAGGTCACGACCGGCCATCCTACCGGTCGTCGTCGCGCGAAAATACGAGTGCCGTCGCGACGGCCGCGACGCCCTCGCCGCGCCCGGTCAGGCCGAGGCCGTCCGTCGTCGTCGCCGACACCGACACCGGCGCCCCGAGCGCCTCGGACAGCACCCGCTGCGCCTCGTCGCGGCGGGGACCGATCCTGGGCCTGTTCCCGATCACCTGGACGGCGGCATTCCCGATCGCGAAGCCCCCGCCGTCGAGCAGGCGCCGCACCTCGGCGAGCATGGCCGCACCGCTCGCGCCGTGCATCTCCGGCCGGCCGGTGCCGAAGACGGAACCGAGGTCGCCGAGGCCGGCCGCGGAGAGCAGGGCGTCGCACAGCGCGTGGGCCGCGACGTCACCGTCCGAATGCCCCGCACACCCGTCGGCGTCCTCGAACAGCAGACCGGCCAGCCAGCACGGCCGTCCGGGCTCGATCGGATGGACATCGGTTCCGATCCCGACGCGCACTCAGCTCTCCTGTCCGACGGGGGCCCCGGCCGCGAGCACGGCACGGGCCAGGACCAGATCGAGCGGTGTGGTGATCTTGAAGGCGAGCGGTTCGCCCGGGACGGTGTACACGCCCTCGCCGAGGCGCTCGACGAGACCGGCGTCGTCGGTCGCGTCCCCGGCGCCGGCGTTGGCGCGGCGCAGCAGGCCGGCCTCGAATCCCTGCGGGGTCTGTACCGCCCGGAGGACGGACCGGTCGGGGGTGCCGGTGACACGGCCGTCGCGGTCGACGCTCTTGACGGTGTCCGCGACCGGCAGCACGGGGATCACCGCGGACCGTCCGCCGCGCAGTTCCACCACGATCCGGGCGAACAACCGCGGCGGAGTGAGGGCGCGTGCGGCGTCGTGCACCAGGACGTAGGCGGCGTCCTCCGCCGCCGCCAGCCCGGCGCGCACCGAATCGGTGCGCTCCGCGCCGCCCGCCACCACGCACACCCGCGCCGGCGCCGTGGCCGCGACGGACGCCACCAGCTCCGACGGCACCACCACGACCACGCGGTCGACCACCGCCGAGGCCAGCATGGCCTCCACTGCCCGGTCCAGCATCGTGCGCCCGTCGAGTTCGACGAACGCCTTGGGCAGCGATTCGCCCAGACGTACACCACGGCCGGCCGCCGGAATGATTCCGACGACCGGCCCGTTGCGATCGCTCATCTGTAATTCTGCAGTTCGCGCGGCCGCTCAGGAAGCGGCGGCGAGCACCTCGTCGAGCAGGCTGTCGGCCTTGACGTCGTCCGTGCCCTCCGCGAGCGCGAGCTCGCCGACGAGGATCTGCCGCGCCTTGGCCAGCATCCGCTTCTCACCTGCGGACAGGCCGCGGTCCTGCTCCCGCCGCCACAGGTCGCGCACGACCTCGGCGACCTTGTTCACGTCTCCGGAGGCCAACTTCTCGAGGTTGGCCTTGTACCGCCGCGACCAGTTGGTCGGCTCTTCGGTGTGCGGTGCGCGCAGCACCTGGAAAACCTTGTCGAGGCCTTCTTGCCCGACCACGTCGCGAACGCCGACGTATTCTGCATTATCCGCAGGTACCCGAACCGTCAGGTCGCCCTGGGCGACTTTCAGAACCAGATATTCCTTCTGCTCACCCTTGATGGTGCGCGTTTCGATAGCTTCGATCAGCGCCGCACCGTGATGGGGGTATACGACGGTATCTCCGACCTTGAAAATCATGTGTCCCGTGCCCCTTTCGATTCTTCGAGTTTAACACGTGCTTACGTCCGGCTCTCATCAACGGCGCAGGTCAGGGGCACAGACGCGTGCGCGTAGGACTTGACAGCCAACCGGTTACGTGCATCCGGTGATGTTCGACACACCGCCCGGAGCGGCCCTTCGCGGCCCCGCGGACGCGGCCCGAGGGGGACGAAAGCCCCGACTTCCGCCCCCGGCGCAGACTCGGCGCCCTTCGACTACTACTCTGCCTAGTGGATTGCGAGCCTTACTCGAGTGGAGGACAACCCGTGACTGCTCCCAAAGCGCCGACTCGCCGAGTCGCGACCGCTCTCGCCCTGGCCGCGGGTGCGGCGCTCACGCTGTCCGCCTGCGGCGCCGGTCAGATCAGCCAGACCGCCACCCAGGTGGCCGCGGTCAACGGCAACAGCGCCGAGCTCGGAAACATCGCGCTGCGCAACGTGCACGTGATCTACCCGGACTCCGAGGAGTACAGCCTCGAACCCGGCGGCAAGGCCGCGCTCGGCTTCACCGTGGTCAACCTGAGCGAGACCACCCCCGACGAGCTGACCCGCATCACCACCGACTTCGCGTCCTCCGCCACCGGCGTGTCCGGCCTGCACATCGAGCCGCAGGCCTCGATCTCGGCCGGCCTGACCGGTGAAACCCTCGCCGAGGACGCGACCGCCGAAGCCGCGACCGACGAGTCCCCGCGTCCCGCCGAGGCCGCCGAGTCCTCCGACACCCCGTCCGTGGCCCAGGTCGAGCTCACCGGACTGAAGGAGGGCGTGCGCCCCGGCCTGACCATCCCGGTCACGTTCACCTTCGCCGAGGCCGGCGACGTCACCATGCAGGTCCCGGTCGACGCCGGCACGGACGTCGAGCGCAACGTCTCCGAGAAGTCGCCGGTCGAGGGCGAGGGTCACTGACCGGCACCCCCGAGGCACCCGGGGCCCGGGGCGAGCACTCCGCTCGCCCCGGGCCCCGGTTTCGTGTCGGCCCCCGGCCCTAGGCTGACGCGGTGGCAAAGACGAAGTCGATCTACCGCTGCACCGACTGCGGGCACACCGTCGCGAAATGGGTCGGCCGCTGCCCCGACTGCGGGACGTGGGGTTCGATGGACGAGGCGCCGGCCCTGCCTGCCGCGGTGGCGTCGCGGCCCGGCACCTCGCTCGCCCGCGCCGGGGCCGCGGCACTTCTCCCCACGACCCCGGCCACGCCGCTGACCCTCGTCGACAGCCGGACCACCCACGCGAAGCCCACCGGCATCGAGGAACTCGACCGGGTGCTCGGCGGCGGCGTCGTTCCCGGCTCGGTGGTGCTGCTCGCCGGGGAGCCCGGCGTCGGCAAGTCCACCCTGCTGCTCGAGGTGGTCCACCGCTGGGCGCGGCGCGGCAGCGACGACCGGGCCCTCTACGTCACCGGGGAGGAATCGGCGGGACAGGTACGGTTGCGCGCCGACCGCACGGGTTCGGTGCACGAACGCGTCTTCCTCGCCGCCGAGTCGGATCTGGCGACCATCTTCGGACACATCGAGCAGGTCAAGCCGACGCTGCTGGTGGTGGACTCCGTGCAGACGATGCTCGCCGCCGACGTGGAGGGCGTGTCCGGCGGCGTCACCCAGGTCCGGGCGGTGACCAGCGCGCTGACCTCGCTCGCCAAGGCCAGCGGCGTCCCGGTGCTGCTCATCGGGCACGTCACCAAGGACGGTGCGGTGGCGGGTCCGCGTTCGCTCGAGCATCTGGTCGACGTGGTGCTGCACTTCGAGGGCGACAAGCACTCCACACTGCGCATGGTGCGGGGGGTGAAGAACCGCTTCGGTGCCGCCGACGAGGTGGGCTGCTTCGAACTGACCGAGGGCGGCATCGTCGGTGTCAGCGACCCGTCGGGCCTGTTCCTGCACCATCGGACCGAGGAAGTGGCCGGCACGGCCGTCACCGTCACCATGGACGGCAAGCGGCCGCTGCTCGGCGAACTGCAGGCGCTGGTGGTGCCGACGCAGAACCCCGCACCACGGCGCGCGGTCAGCGGCCTGGATGCGGCACGGGTCGCGATGGTGCTGGCGGTACTCGAGCGGCGATGCCGGCTGCCGCTCGGCAAGTGCGACGTCTATGCCTCGACCGTCGGCGGCATGCGCATCACCGATCCGGCCGCGGACCTGGCCCTGGCCCTGGCGGTCGCGTCGGCCGCACGTGAGCGCCCCCTGCCGCCGGGCACGGTGCTGCTCGGCGAGGTCGGCCTCGCCGGCGAGGTGCGCCGGGTCACCGGGGTCGGGCGGCGCATCGCGGAGGCGGGGCGGCTCGGATTCACCCGCGCGATCGTGCCGCACGAACCCGCGGCGGCCCCGGTGGGCGGCCGCACGTCGCGGTCCCCGGCCTCCGACGGGGATCCGATCGAGGTCGGCAACGTCGGCCAGGCGCTCGCCGCGCTGGGCATGTAGACGTGTCGGAACCGGATGCGAACATGTGTTCGTGTCCGGTCACGCGACCATCCTGCACGCCGATCTCGACTCGTTCTACGCATCCGTCGAGCAGCGCGACGACCCGGGCCTGCGCGGCCGGCCCGTGATCGTGGGCGGGGGTGGCGTCGTACTCGCCGCCAGTTACGAGGCCAAGGCCTGCGGCGTCGCGACGGCCATGCCCGGGCGCGCCGCCCGCGCCCTGTGCCCGGCGGCGATCGTCGTTCCTCCGCGCATGCACGCGTATGCGCAGGCCAGCCGCGCCGTGTTCACGGTATTCGAGCAGACCACGCCGCTCGTCGAGGCCGTTTCCATCGACGAGGCCTTCCTCGACGTCGCCGGGCTGTGGCGAATCGGCGGCACCCCGGCCGACATCGCGGCCCGGCTGCGGCGCGACGTCGCCGAACAGGTGGGGCTGCCGATCACGGTGGGGGTGGCCCGGACCAAGTTCCTCGCGAAGGTCGCGAGCGGCGTCGCCAAGCCGGACGGGCTGCTGGTGGTGCCTCCCGACCGGGAACTCGAGTTCCTCCACCCGCTGCCTGTCGAACGCCTGTGGGGCGTCGGCAAGGTCACCGCCGCGACCCTGCACGCGCACGGCATCCGTCGCGTGGCCGACCTGGTGCGGGAGAGCGAGGTCGAGCTCGTCGCCCTGCTCGGCACGTCCATGGGACGTCACCTGCATGCGCTCGCGCACGGGCACGATCCGAGACCGGTCCGCCCCCACCACCGGCGCCGGTCCATGGGCGCGCAGCACGCCCTCGGCCGGCCCCGCAGCGCCGCCGGACACGATCCCGAGAAGGTCGACGGGACGCTGCGGATGCTGGTGGAACGGGTCACCGGCCGCATGCGCGCGGCCGGGCGGCCCGGTCGCACCGTGGTGCTGCGCCTGCGCTTCGCCGACTACACGCGGGTGACGCGGTCGCACACGCTGCGCGGACCCACCGCCCGGACGGACGTCGTCCTCGGCGCCGCGCGGGAACTGCTGGCGCAAGCGGGGCCGCTGGTCGCCGATCGGGGGCTGACCCTGATCGGCGTGGCCGTGTCGAATCTCGACTCCGCGGACACCGAACAGCTCGAGCTGCCGTTCGACGAACCGGCCTCCGACGGTGCGGCGGCCGGCCATCCGCCCGTCGACCGCCACGCGTTGGACGCCGTGCTCGACGACGTGCACGGCCGGTTCGGCACGCGGGCGCTCACGTCGGCCTCGCTGCTCGGCCGGCGTCCGCACCCGGCCGTGCCCCTCCTGCCGGAGTGACCGGGGCGGCTACACGGACGAGGTGCCGTGCGGCGACCTGGGTACCCCGTCGACGAAGTCCTTGGCCCTGTCGAAGTGCTGCGCGCCGACGGTGAGGAACAACCCGCGCGACGTCGCGACGACGACGTCCGGGTCGGCGAACGGTCCCTCGACGATGCGGGCCTCCGCGCTGGTGTACACCTTGCGGCGCACCGTCCCGTCGATCCGGGCGCGCAGCTCGAGCACCGACCCGAGCGGGATAGGCTTGGCGAAGTCGATCTGCAGGTGGCCGGTGACGACGGGCCGGCGCAGCACCATGCATGCCATGCCCTGCGCCTCGTCGAACGCCGTGCTCAGGATCCCGCCGTGGATGAAGCCGGGACCGCCCTGGTAGCGGTTCGCGACGTCGAGCATGCCGGTGATCTCGAGACCCTCGCCGAACGTGAACTGCATCGCCATTCCCGCGGGCTGGTCGTCGCCGCAGCCGAAGCACTTGCTCCAATGGGACGGAATCGGCGCGCCTGCCCCGGGATGGTCGTCGGGAAGCTTGGGAAGGGTGAGGTCGTCGGGCAGGGTCCAGGTACCGCTCATGGGGCAGTAATCTAGTCGGCGGTTCGGTCGGCTCCACCCGGCGGACCGACACGAAGTGACGTTCGCCGCACCGGCCGGACACGGGAAGGATCCATCGATGACCGATGTGGCACCGTCCGTGACGCTGCGCGAGACCATCGCCCGGCTCGCGCCCGGCACCGCCCTGCGCGACGGACTCGAGCGCATCCTGCGCGGCCGCACCGGAGGCCTGATCGTTCTCGGGTTCGACGACGACGTGGCAGCGCTGTGCGACGGCGGCTTCGAGCTGGACGTGGAGTTCGCCCCCACCCGGCTGCGGGAGCTGTCGAAGATGGACGGAGCGGTCGTGGTGTCCACCGACGGCGGCCGCATCGTCAGGGCCAACGTGCAGCTGGTACCCGATCATCGGATCCCCACCGTCGAATCCGGCACGCGGCACCGCGCCGCCGAGCGCACCGCGATCCAGACGGGCTACCCGGTGGTGTCGGTGAGCCAGTCGATGAGCATCGTGACCGTCTACGTCGACGGCCAGCGGCACGTGATCAACGATTCGGCGACCATTCTCTCCCGCGCCAACCAGGCCGTCGCGACGCTCGAGCGCTACAAGTCGCGGCTGGACGAGGTCACCCGGCAGCTGTCGGTGGTGGAGATCGAGGACTTCGTGACGCTGCGCGACGCGCTCACCGTCGCGCAGCGGCTCGAGATGGTGCGCCGCGTCTCGGTGGAGATCGAACAGGAGGTGCTCGAACTGGGCACCGACGGGCGGCAGCTGGCACTGCAGCTCGAGGAGCTGGTGGGCGACAACGACCTGGCCCGGCAGCTGATCGTGCGGGACTATCTGGCCGGCACCGAGGCGCCGCAGCTCGTCGCCGTCGAGCAGACCCTCGCCGCGCTGGACCGGCTCACCGACGTCGATCTGCTGGATCTGACGACGTTGGCGCGCGTGTTCGGGTATCCGGGCACGATCGAGGCGCTGGACGCGGCGACGAGTCCGCGCGGTTACCGCGTGCTGCATCGGGTGCCGCGACTGCAGTCGTCGCAGATCCATCGGCTGGTCGGCTCGTTCGGGAGCCTGCAGGGCCTGCTGGCGGCGACGGCGGCGGACCTGCAGTCCGTGGAGGGCATCGGCGGGCTGTGGGCCCGCTACATCCGCGAAGGGCTGTCGCGGCTGGCGGAATCGTCCATCAGCGGCCCGTACGACTGATCCGCGAGCACGGCGGCGCGCCGGTCGGGCGGTGTCGGCCGGTCAGGCGATGTTGAACGGCTCCGGCGTGCTGCGCAGGCCCCCGAGCTGGCCGACCACCGTGTAGGCCCCGGCCGGAACCCGCTCCCGCGGCGCCTGGCAACCGGGCTCGGAGGTCGTTCCGGACCACTTCACCGCGAAGGCGGCCTGGTCACCCGGGGCCAGCTTGCGCACATCGGCGGTGGACTCGGGGAAGCAGTCGGTGTTCGCCCACAGCCGCCGGCTGCCGTCGAGCGAGTAGACCAGCACCTGCTGCAGGCCCGCGCCGAGATCGCGCTCGCAGGCGGCCGTGCCGATGTTCGTGATGACGATGGTGAACTCGGGCTCCTCGCCCACCTGGTAGTTGGGCCGGTCCGCGGTCACCCGCACGGCGAGCGACTGGTCCGGGCACTGCCCGGCCGCGACGGCGGACGCACTCGCCGCCGCGGAACTCGAGGACCCGGCGGACCCCGACGTCGTGCTCGACTGCGACGACCCCGACTGCGACGACCCCGAATCGGAGCCTCCGGAGGACCCGCCGGGGCCGGCGGCGGCGACGCCGTCGGCCTCCTCGCTCCCGGTGCTGCTGGTGGGTGTGCGGGTGGTGCTGGTCTCGGACGTCAGGACGCCGGCGGCCGCCGGGTCGGGCTCCGGGTCGTCGCCCCCGCCGGTCAGGGACAGGACGAGCCACACGACGAGCGCGAGCACGACCACGCCGACACCCACGGCGAGCGCGCGTCGACGCCAGTAGATCTCGGGGGGCAGCGGCCCGGTCGGTTCAAGCACGCCTCACACGGTATGTGCCACCGGCGAGGCGTCGCCGCACCGAAGTCGGCGTGTCGCGTCAGTCGACGGTCACACCGATGTCGCCGACGTGTCCCTGCAACTGGACGTGACCGTCGGAGAGCTTGTAGGTCACGCCCGCGATGGCGCACTGCCCCTTGGCGATGCGCTCGGCGATGATCTGGGACCGCTGGCTGAGCAACTTCCCGGTCTCCACCACGTGGCGGCCCTCGAGCTCGTCGACCGTGGACAGCCCGTCGTTGCGGCCCATGAGAATCGACGGCGCGACGCGCTCGACGATGTCCCGGATGAATCCCGGCGGGATGTCTCCCTTGTCGAGGGCGTCCAGGGTGGCCTTGACCGCGCCGCAGCTGTCGTGACCGAGCACGACGATCAACGGCACGTTCAGCACGCCGACCGCGTACTCGATCGAACCGAGCACCGCGCTGTCGATCACGTGTCCGGCGGTGCGCACGACGAACATGTCGCCGAGGCCCTGGTCGAAGATGATCTCGGCGGCCACCCGCGAGTCGCCGCATCCGAAGAGCACCGCGATGGGGTGCTGCTCGTTGACGAGGGTGGCACGGTGGTCGATGCCCTGGCTGGGGTGCAGCGGGGTACCACTGACGAAACGCTGGTTACCCTCGGTCAGGGCCTTCCACGCGGATATGGGGTTGGAGTTAGGCATAAGGGCATTATCCATCCCTTACTGTGACGCATCCCGCTCGGTGGAGTTACCGCGGGGCTAAATCGGGCCGACAACGGGACGGGAGGATGTGAGAGATGCCGGTCGACGCGACCGCCCTGCTGCGCTGGTACGCCGCCGAGGCGAGGGATCTGCCGTGGCGCGAGGAGGGCGTCACCGGGTGGCAGATCCTGATGAGCGAGGTGATGCTGCAGCAGACGCCGGTGGCCCGCGTGGCACCGATCTGGCTGGAGTGGGTGCAGCGGTGGCCGGTGCCGTCGATGATGGCCGCGACGAGCCAGGCCGACGTCCTGCGCGCCTGGGGCAGGCTCGGATATCCGCGCCGGGCGCTGCGGCTGCACGAGTGCGCCGGGGTCCTGGCCACCGAGCACGGCGACGTGGTCCCTGCCGACGTGGACGTGCTGCTGTCGCTGCCGGGCATCGGCGCGTACACGGCGCGGGCGGTCGCCTGCTTCGCGTACGGCCGGCGCGTCCCGGTGGTGGACACGAACGTCCGTCGCGTCGTCGCGCGGGCGGTGCACGGTGCCGCCGAACCCGGTAATCCGTCGGTCACCCGGGACCTGGCCGACGTCGAATTGCTCCTGCCGCGAACCCGCGAGCGGGCGGCGACGTTCTCCGCAGCCCTGATGGAACTCGGTGCGACCATCTGCACGGCCCGCTCGCCCGACTGCGCCCGGTGCCCGCTGCCGCGGTGCGCATGGGTGGAGGCCGGCCGGCCCGCCCACGACGGCCCGCCGCGACGGGTGCAGAAGTTCACGGGCACCGACCGTCAGGTGCGGGGCAAGCTCATGGCCGTACTGCGCGAGAGCGACGTCCCGGTCGAGCGGCCGGTGCTGGACCGGGTGTGGCTCACGGATCCGGGGCAGCGCGACCGGGCGCTGCACTCGCTGCTCGTGGACGGTCTCGTGGAGCAGACCGACGACGGACGTTTCGCGCTCGCCGGCGAAGGCCTCGCCGGCCAGGCGTGATCAGGCGAGGGTACGGAGGAATCGTTCGACCTCGGCGCGATATTCGTCGGGGCGTTCGTCGTGCACCAGGTGCCCTGCGCCCGGAATCCGGGCGTACCGGGCCCCGGGGTGCTCGTCGGCCATCCGCCGCATCTGTCCATCCGGGGTGATGGTGAACTCCCCCTCGACGAGCAGGGCAGGCACCGAGATCGACCGCCACTGGTCCCAGAAGTGCCGGGCGCCCCACTCCTCGGAGATGTCGCGGAAGGTGGCCACCTCGCCGTGCAGGTACCAGCCGTCGGCCCGATGCTCGAAGGAGTCGAGGAAGTACCGGCCGGCGACGTCGCCGAAGTAGCCGACGACCGCCTCCTCGTCCGGGAACGGCTGCGGCCACCGCGCGATCATCGCGGCCCAGTCCGCCGCGGTGCGGCCCCGGAAGTCGGGGGCCATGTCCTCGACGACGAGCGCGGCCACCCGGCCGGGGTGCGCGGCGGCGAAGCACCACCCGTGCAGGGCGCCCATCGAGTGCCCGATCACCACCAGCGGTTCACCGATGCCGTCGAGGTGCGCGGCGAGGTCTGCGACGAACGCCTCGGTGGTGAGCCGATCCGGGGCGGGACGGCCGTGGCCGGCGGCGTCGAAGGTGTGGACGTGGCCGTGCGCGCGCAGCCACGGCAACTGCCGGCGCCACGTGCGGGAGCTGCCCATCAGGCCGTGCAGCAGCAGGATCGGCCGCCCGGAACCACCTTCGTCGTGCAACACAACCGCCAAGGTAGCGGAGTACGCTCGCCGCCATGGCAGTGGTGAAGATCAATGCAATCGAGGTCCCCGAGGGCGCGGGCCCGGAACTGGAGACGCGCTTCGCGCACCGCGCGCACACCGTGGAGAACTCGCCCGGTTTCCTCGGTTTCCAGCTCCTGCGGCCGGTGCAGGGCGAGACGCGCTACTTCGTGGTGACCCAGTGGGAGTCGGAGGAGGCGTTCGCGGCGTGGCGGGACGGCCCGGCCCGGCAGGCGCACGCCGGTGAGGCGAAGCGGCCGGTCGCGTCGGGGGCGTCGCTGCTCGAATTCGAGGTCGTGCTCGACGTGAAGGCCGCCGGCGAGGACACCGATCAGGGCTGAGCGCGCCGCCGTGAACGCGCAGCGCTCGTTCAACTACCCGCACGTCGGCGCCACGCGCGGCAGGGTTCCGGCAGGGTTCCGGCACGCGCACCTCACCCGCCGCCTCGGCTCGGGCGACGTCGCGTTCCGCACCGCCGTTCGGGCACTGGAAAGCTGGAACATGCAGCGGCATGCGGGGTTTCGCGTCGATGCGAATACTCCGCGGCCGCGGGCGGGGCTGGAGGTACGGCTGGCTCCACGGTTCGGTCCGGCGCGCTGGGGCGCGTGGTGCCGCGTGGTCTACGTCGTCGACGAGCCGGATCGCCGCGGTTTCGCGTACGGCACCCTCGACGGTCACCCCGTCAGCGGTGAGGAGGCGTTCGTCGTCGAGCGACGGCCCGACGGCGCGGTGTTCGGCCACATCAGCGCCGTCTCCCGCCCCGGCCGATGGTTCACCCGCCTCGGCGCGCCGGTCCTGCCGCTCGCTCAGCGGTGGATGATGGGCCGCTACCTCGACGCGCTCGCCGGACGGTGACGCACACCGCGGGTGCGCGGGTGCCGGGGACGACACGGTCGTCGCCGCAGCGGGTGCGCACCCGCGGTGGTGGAATCGCTCAGGATTCGAGTGCCGCGTCGAGCGTGATGTCCACCCCGGTCAGTGCCTTGCTGACCGGGCAGCCCTCCTTGGCCCCCTGAGCGGCCTTCGCGAACCCGTCGGCATCGAGGCCGTCGACCTCGCCGCGCACCGTCAGCTTGATGCCGGTGAGCCGGAAACCGCCGTCCGGGTCGGGGCCGAGCGAGACGTCGGCCGTGACGTCGAGGCTCTGCGGCGTGCCGCCGGCCTCGGCGATCAGCGCCGAGAGCTGCATCGCGTAGCACGACGAGTGTGCCGCGGCGATGAGCTCCTCCGGACTGGTGGTGCCGCCGGCGTCCTCGGCGGCCCGCTTGGGGAACGAGACGTCGAACGTGGCGCGGCCGGAGCTGGTGAGTTCCACCTGTCCGGCGCCGTCCTGCAGGCCACCGTTCCAGGCGGTGCGAGCGGTACGTGTGGGCATCGATCGGTCCCTTCGTCGTGGGGTGTCCTCCCCCGCCGAACCTACGCCACGTCGCGCGGCCCGGCTCCGGTTCTGCACGGCGGCGGGCCGGCTCCGGTTCTGCACGGCGGCGGGCCGCCCCTGCTGCACGGCGGCGGGCCGCCCCTGCTGCACGGCGGCGGGCCGCCCCTGCTGCACGGCGGCGGGCCGCGCCCGCTAGGTTCGCGGGTGTGTTCACCCGGCCGACGCTGCGCCGCGAGTCGCGGCTGTTCGTCATCGGCTCCGCCCTGTTCGCCGCGGGTTCCGGCGGCGTGCTCGTCCTCCCCGCCGCCACCTCGAATCTGCTCTACTTCGTGGGCTCGTGGTTCTTCACCGCGGCAGCGACCGTGCAACTGCTGCTGACGCACCGCCCGCCCGCGGCGACGCGAGTGGACCGGTACGACTGGTGGTCGGCCGCGGTGCAGTGGGCGGGCACACTCGCGTTCAACGTGAGCACCGGATTCGCGCTCGTCGCCGGCCTGACGGCGTCCGAGGAGCGGAACCTGGTGTGGCGGCCCGACGCCGTCGGGTCGGTGTGCTTCCTCGTCAGCAGCGCACTGGCGGTGGTGGCCACCACCGACACCGATGCGCTGTGGGATCCGCACGCCCGCAACTGGCGCAGCACGTGGCTGAACATGCTCGGTTCGCTCGCATTCGGCGCCTCGGCCGTCGGCGCCCACATCGATCCGGCCGGCGAAACACTCGCGCCGCGGCTCGCGGACCTCGGCACGTTCGTCGGGGCGGTGTGCTTCCTCGTCGCGGCGCTGTGGATGCGGCCCGCCGATCCGCCGGAACCGCATCGCACGTGAAGGCCCCGGGTCTCGGCAGGAGACCGGCGGGAGTGGTCCAATGGTTCCGTGGTCACGGGTGGCGACCGGGCGCGAGTCGAGGTACTCGGCCCGCTCCGCGTGCTGGATGCGGATCGGCGCGACATCACTCCCGACGGGCTGCTGCAGCGACGCCTGCTGGCACTGCTGGTGCTCCGGCGGGGCCGGGTGGTGCCGGCGCACTCCGCCGTCGATGCCCTGTGGCCGTCCAGGCGACCGGCGGATCCGGCCGCCGCCCTGCAGAACCACATGTTCCGGCTTCGCCGTGGTCTGCCCGACGGCCTGATCGAGTCCGTCGGTGAGGGCTATCGGCTCGATCCGGCCGGTGTCGAGGTCGACGCCGACCGGCTCGTGGTGGCCCTGAGCGCGGGGGCGACGGGGGATGCGGGCGTGCCGGCCGAGATCGACGCCGTGCTCGCGCGCTGGCAGGGCCCCGCCTACCCCGAACTCGACGAGGTGGACGAGGCCCGGGCCGAGGCGACGCGGCTGGAGGAGCTGCGTTTCCGGGCCCACGAGGTCCGGGCCGAGGTGCGGCTCGGACGGGGCGACACCGACGGCCTCGTTGCCGAACTGGTGGCGCTCGCCGACGCGCAGCCGCTGCGGGAACGGCCGCGCGCGCTGCTGATGACGGCGCTCGCGGCGACCGGACGCCGGGCCGAGGCGCTACGGGTCTACGACGACTTCCGGCGGCTGCTCGGCGACGAGCTGGGCATCGAACCGTCGCCGGCACTGGCGGCTCACCACGCGGAACTGCTCGCCGGTGCCGCCGACCGGGTGTGGGCGCCGGTGGGCCGGTTGCCGGTTCCGGCGACGTCGCTCGTCGGCCGGGACGCCCTGGCGGTGGCGGTGACCGAGCTGGCGGAGTCCGGGCGCCTGGTGACCCTGGTCGGTCCGGGCGGGGTCGGCAAGACCCGGTTGCTCCTCGAGGTCGGGCACCGGCTCCGGGCCGCCCGACCGGATCGGCCGGTGGTGTTGTGCGAATTGGCCACTGCCGACCCGGACTCCGCGGTCGACGTGGCCGCCGCCGCCCTGCGGATCGACGCCCGTCCCGGCACCTCCCTCGCCGAGCGAGTGGCCGACGTGCTGGGCGACACCGAGCTCGTGCTGCTGCTCGACAACTGTGAGCACGTGCTCGATCCGATCGCCGCTGTCGTCGAACGCCTGCTCGCCACCTGCGCGCACGTGCGGATCGTGGCGACGAGCCGGGAGCGGCTCCGAGTCGTAGGCGAGCACGTCCGCCAGGTGCCGACGCTGTCGTACGACGGCGAGGACGCACCGGCCGTGCGGTTGTTCGAGGAGCGGGCGCGGGCCGTCGTCCCGGGCTTCGAGCCGGACGGGCGAGAGCTCGCCTGCATCGCCGAGATCGTGCGGCGCCTGGACGGGTTGCCGTTGGCGATCGAGCTGGCAGCCGCGTGCCTGCACACCCATGAGGTCGCGGAGGTCGCCGCGGGCCTGGACCACCGCTTCGAGCTGCTGGCGTCGGGGTACCGCACGTCGCCGCGGCACGGGTCGCTGGCCGCGGCGGTGTCGTGGTCGTTCGGGCTGCTCGCGGAGGATCTGCAGCGGACCTTCGCGGAACTGTCGGTGTTCTCGGGCTCGTTCGACGCGGCCGACGCCGCGGCGGTCTGCGGCACGGATCCGGGGACGGTCACCGCGGCGTTGACTCACCTCGTGGAGCGCTCGCTGGTGCTGCGGATACCCGGCCGCCGGTACATGCTGCTCGAGACGCTGCGGGCGTTCGGCGCCGAACAACTCACCCGCGAGGGCCGGGTCGACCTCGTCGCGGAACGGCACGCCCGGCACCTGGCCGACTGGGTCGACCGGGCGGATTCACGACTGCTGCAGCCGGGCGAGCCGGTCCTGGCGCAGATCGATGCCGCCGTACCGGAGTTGCGCAGCGCGCTCGGCTGGTTGCTCGACCACGACGAGGTCGCGCTCGCGGGTCGTCTCGTCAATGCCCTGCTGGACTACGGGATCTTCCGGCTGCGACCGGACGTGCTGGGCTGGGCGCGGCTGGTGATCGACGCCGATCCGGAGGGCCGGAGCCCGTTCGCCGCGCGCCTGCGGGTGGTGGCCGCCTACGCGGCATGGATGTCCGGCGACGTGGCCGAGACGGGTCGGCTCAGCGCCGCTGCGTTGCGCGCCGTCGAGCGGGCGAAGACCGAGCCGGCGGCGGAGGCGATGACCGTTCGCGGGAGCTACGAGTTGTTCGAGGGGCATCTCGACGAGGCCGCCGCCTGGTACCGGCGGGCCGCCGCGGCCGCCGCGAACGACCCGGCGCAGCGGCTCATGGCGCGGGCCACGGAGCTGCTGCCGTTGGGCTATGCGGGTGACCCGGCCGCCGTCGAGCAAGCCGACGCACTCCTCGCCGAGGTCGCCGACGCACGCACGCCGCACGCCGCGTATGTCTGGCACTGCGCCGGGGAGGCGGACCTGGCAGTCGACGTCGAACGGGCCCGCGCGCGCTTCGCTCGGGCACTGGACATCGCGGAACAGACGAACGCCTCGTTCGTGACCGGTCTCGCCGGCGCGTCGAAGGCGTCCATCGACGCCCGGATCGGTGACCCGGCGGCCGCCGCCGACGAGTACCGGCGCCTGATCCCGCACTGGCGGCGCGCCGGGATGTGGTCGACGCAGTGGACGATGCTGCGCTCGATCGCCGGGCTTCTCGAACGCCTGGACCGCTACCGCGACGCCGCGGTGCTCGAGGGGGCCGTGCGCGCGACCGCGGCCGGTCATCGCATCTTCGGCGCCGACGAGGTGGCCCTGGACGAGCTCGGCGCGCGACTGCGCGCCGCGCTCGGCGACGACGCGTACGAGGCGGCGCGACGACACGGCGCGATGCTCGACGGCGAGGCCGCCGCCGAGCATGCGCTCCGCGCGCTGTGACCGCCCGGGCCGGGAGCCGCGACCTCACCACCTGGGCTGTTCGCCGAGAATGCCGAGCAGCGACTTGCCGACGAGTTCGTGGGTGAGCGCGTCGTTGCCGGGGTGGAATCCCCCGCACCGCACGTCGCGGTAGAGGCGTTCGAGCTCGTTCCCGGTGAACATGCCGGCGCCACCGGCCACGTCGAGGGCGATGTCGACGACCCGTTTGGCCGCTTCCACCGCCCGCCACTTCATCGCATACACCTTGGGCACCCACTCGTCGCCGTGGTCCGTGCCGGCCACCCAGTCCGCGACGAACCGGTCGAGCGTCGCCGAGGCGGCGTCCAGCTCGAGATACATCTCCGCGACCTGGTGCTGCACGAACGGGTTGTACGCGTACGCGCCCCGCTCGATCGCCACCGAGGTCTTGCGCCGGGCGCTGCGGACGGCGAGTTCCAGGGCGCGGTCGGCGATCCCCAGGTACACCGCCGCCATGAGCGAGAGCGGCCACATCGTCATCGCCACGAGGAACGGGTCGCTGCCGTCGCCCGCGGGGACGACCCGCCCGATGCGGTCGTCGGGCACGAAGACGTCGTCGAGAACCGTGTCGTGGCTCTGCGTCGGCCGCATCCCGAGGGTGTCCCACGTCTGCACGACCTTCACCCCCGCGCTGCCTCGTTCGACGAAGGCGTGCACGATGTGCGGCCCGCCCGCCGCGTCCGCGTCGACGGCGTGCGCGCCGAGCCACCGCCACGCCGGACCGTTGGAGCCGAACTGTTTGCGGCCGGTGAGCCGGTAGCCGCCCGCCACGCGCTGCGCCCGGCACGTCGACAGCAGCACCGGGATGTCGTTGCCCGTCTCGGCGTGTCCGGCGGCGAACACGTCGCCGGCCACCGCGGCCTCCAGGATCCAGCGGAGCGACGTGTCGCCCGTGCGTTCCAGTTCGGTGGCGATCCCGATCCAATAGGAGTGCATCGTCATCGCCAGCGCGGTCGCCGGGGCGTAGCGGGCGAGGCGCCGCTGGCTCGCGGCCAGCCGGGCCAGATCGAGGCCCCATCCCCCGTAGCGGGTGGGTACGGCGGCGGCGAGATAGCCGGCGGCCCGCAGCTCGGCGAGGTCCTCGTCGAAGTAGGAGTTGGACCGGTCGAGTTCGCCGGCACGGGATCGGAACCGCTCCAGCATCTCGGTCGGCAACTCGGCCGCGGTCCGGTTCCGGGTGGGGTTCATGGTGAGTGTGGTGTCCATGGCCACGACGATGCGCCCGCCTGCTCTCACCGCGCTCCCACCGGATCCCAGCGCGCCGAGAGCGCGCGGGAGCGCCGGGGCAGGGCCCGCACGGACCGTGAGAGGCATGAACGCGACGACATCCCTGCCCCTGTCCGGGACGATCCTGTCGATCTGGGCCCACCCCGACGACGAGACCTACCTCGCCGCCGGCGTCATGGCCGCCGCCCGCGACGACGGCCGGCGCGTCGTGTGCGCCTCGGCCACCGCCGGCGAGCACGGAACCGCCGACCCCCGCTCGTGGCCTCCGGAGCGGCTGGGCCGGGTCCGCCGCTGGGAAGCGGCCGCCGCCATGGCCGTCCTCGGTGTCGAAGAGCACCACGTCCTCGGCCTGCCGGACGGTGCCCTCGCCGAGCACGAGGACACCGGTCTCGCGTGGGCCGGACGGCTCCTCGACGACGTCCGCCCCGGCACGATCCTGACCTTCGGTGCCGACGGGATGACCTACCACCCCGACCACACCGCCGTGCACCGCTGGGTCACCCGGGCCTGGCGTGACCGCGGTTGCCGTTCCCGGCTGCTGTACGCCACCCCCACCGTGGAGCATCTCGACCGGTTCCGGGACCTCTACGAGGAATGGGGCATGTACATGAGCGACGAGCGCCCCACGGGCGTGCGCGAAGAGCGGCTCGCGGTCCACGTCCGGCTGCACGGGCTCGCGCTCGACCGCAAACTCACCGCGCTGCGGGCCATGGCGACCCAGACCGCCGACCTCGTCGCGCGGATCGACCCGGCGGTCTACGCGGCCCAGATCGCGGAGGAGGCGTTCGTCGCCGCCCCTCGCGTCCCGGACCGCGGCGATGCGGCGACGAGAACCGCAGTGGCGCGGTGACGGGCCGGGCTACCGGTGCCGCTCGGCGAGGCGCTCGGCCGACGACCGGACCTGCTCCCGGAGTTCGGGCGGCCCGAGCAGCTCGGCGTCGTCGCCGAGTTGCCACATCGCGGCGCCGGCGTGGGTGGCCCCGCCGAACTCCGCCTCGGCCTCCCACCAGCCGTCGCCGGTGGGCCGCTGCGCGACGACGCGGATCGCGATCGCCGCGAGGTCTTCCCGGCGCCGGTCCCGGATCCGCACCGCGGCGGTGACCGTGCCCAGACCGGCCCGGAACTCGGTGCGGCGCCGCTGCCAGATCCGGGCGAGGTCGACGTCGGGTGGGCGGTGAGCCGCGGTGTCGAGCGGTTGCACCCGTTCCATGCGGGAGAGGCGGTAGGTGCGTTCGGCGCCGCGATGCAGCGCCACCAGATACCAGCGGCCCGCCGCGCTGACCAGCCCGAGCGGGTCGACCGTCCGCCACCGCGCCTCGGCGCCACGGGAGCGGTAGCGGATGCGCAGGCGGCGATCGGTGAACACGGCCTGCTGGACGACGCCGAGGTGCTCGTCCCGCCGGTGATCGACCACCCACCCCGACGAGCTGACGACGATCCGCTCCCCGACCCGCGCGGCGGCGGTGCGCTGCGCCTCGGGCAGCGCGACGGTCACCTTCCGCATCGCCGAGGCGAACGCGGAGGCCATGCCGAGCGAGTCGGGGGTGGCCGACGCGCTCGCCGCGAGCAGGGCGGTCGCCTCGTCGACGGTCAGGCCGGTCAGGTCGGTGGTGAAGCCGGGGAGCAGCGCGAAACCGCCGTCGCGTCCGCGTTCGGCGTAGACGGGGATCCCGGCCGCCGACAGGGCCTCGACGTCGCGCAGCACGGTGCGCACCGAGACCTCGAGTTCCCTGGCGATCGCGGGCGCGGTCATCCGGCCCCGGTGTCGCAGCAGCAGGACCAGGGACAGCAACCGATCGGCTCGCACCTGCCGAACTCTCCCAGAAATACATGACAGAAGGTGTCGTGTTTCGCGCGCAGGATCGTGTCCGGCAGCAACCACACGACCGAAAGGCCCGACATGAGCACCGCGTCCGACCCCCGTCCCCTCTACCGCGACGCCCTGGCGTGGGTGGCCACGCTGATCGACGAGGTCCGCCCCGAGCAGATGACCGACCCGACGCCCTGCCCGGACTACGACGTGCGCGCGCTGCTCGGCCACCTCGTCGCCACCGTCGATCGCGGCCGCGTGATCGGCAGCGACGGCGACCCGCTGAGCGTTCCGGAGTTCCTGACCGGCGTGCCCGACGACGCGTGGCGCGCCGAACTCGAGCGGGCGCAGGCCCACTACCGGAAGGTGTGGAGCGACGACGACCTGCTCGACCGGCCCGTCGTCGCGCCGTGGGGAACGGTGCCCGGCCGCGCCGCGGTGCTGAGCAATCTCAACGAGGCCCTCGTGCACGGCTGGGATCTCGCCGTCGCCACGGGACTGCCGGCCGAGCCGGATCCGGTGCTCGTGGAGGCCGCGTTCGTCGTCGCGCGCAGCAAGATCCCCGCCTCCGTGCGCGGCGGACGGGTTCCCTTCGGCGCGGCCGTCGAGCCGGCGCCGGACGCGAGCCCCGTTGAGCGGCTCGCGAACTGGTCCGGGCGGGACACCGCGGCCTGGCGGCGCTGATCCCGACACACCAACGCCGACGGGCGGCACCCGCAGTGGGTGCCGCCCGTCGGCGTTCGTCGGAGCAGGACTACTCGGCGTCCTTGGCCAGGGCCACCGCCGGGGTGTCGGGCACCGCGGCCGGCTTCTCGCTCGGGGTGAAGGTGAACTTCGCGTTCTCCCCGGCACCCTCGCCGTCCCAGCCTTCGACGTCGACCAGGACGATCTGGCCGGGGCCGATCTCGTTGAAGAGGATCTTCTCCGAGAGCTGGTCCTCGATCTCGCGCTGGATCGTGCGGCGCAGCGGCCGGGCGCCGAGGACCGGATCGAAGCCCCGCTTCGCGAGCAGCGACTTCGCCTTCTCGGTGAGCTCGATGCCCATGTCCTTGTTCTTCAGCTGCACCTCGACGCGGCCGATCATCAGGTCCACCATCTGGATGATCTGATCCTGCGTGAGCTGGTGGAAGACGATGATGTCGTCGATGCGGTTGAGGAACTCGGGCCGGAAGTGCTTCTTCAGCTCGTCGTTGACCTTGAGCTTCATCCGCTCGTAGTTCGACTCGGCGCCGGAGCCCTTGGTGAAGCCCAGGCCGACCGCCTTCGAGATGTCGGCGGTACCGAGGTTCGAGGTGAAGATCAGCACGGTGTTCTTGAAGTCGACCGTGCGTCCCTGGCCGTCGGTGAGGCGGCCGTCCTCGAGGACCTGCAGGAGGGTGTTGTAGATCTCCTGGTGGGCCTTCTCGATCTCGTCGAACAGGACCACGGAGAACGGCTTGCGGCGCACCTTCTCGGTGAGCTGGCCGCCCTCTTCGTAGCCGACGTAGCCCGGAGGGGCACCGAAGAGCCGCGACGCGGTGAACCGGTCGTGGAACTCGCCCATGTCGATCTGGATGAGCGCGTCGTCCTCGCCGAACAGGAAGTTCGCGAGCGCCTTCGACAGCTCGGTCTTACCGACGCCGGACGGGCCGGCGAAGATGAACGAACCGGCGGGACGCTTCGGGTCCTTCAGGCCGGCGCGGGTACGCCGGATCGCCTTGGCGACGGCCCTGACGGCGTCCTCCTGGCCGATGATCCGCTTGTGCAGCTCGTCCTCCATGCGGAGCAGACGGGTGGTCTCCTCCTCGGTGAGCTTGAACACCGGGATACCGGTCCAGTTGGCGAGGACCTCGGCGATCTGCTCCTCGTCGACCTCGGCGATGACGTCGAGATCACCGGCGCGCCACTGCTTCTCGCGCTCGGCGCGCTGCGCGACGAGCTGCTTCTCCTTGTCGCGCAGGTTCGCGGCCTTCTCGAAGTCCTGCGCGTCGATCGCGGACTCCTTCTCCCGGCGCGCGTCGGCGATCTTGTCGTCGAACTCGCGCAGGTCCGGCGGCGCGGTCATCCGGCGGATGCGCATGCGCGCACCGGCCTCGTCGATGAGGTCGATCGCCTTGTCCGGCAGGAAGCGGTCGTTGATGTAGCGGTCGGCCAGGCTCGCCGCGGCGACCAGCGCCTTGTCGGTGATGGACACGCGGTGGTGCGCCTCGTACCGGTCGCGCAGGCCCTTGAGGATCTCGATGGTGTGCTCGACCGTCGGCTCGCCCACCTGCACCGGCTGGAACCGGCGCTCGAGCGCGGCGTCCTTCTCGATGTACTTGCGGTACTCGTCGAGGGTGGTGGCACCGATGGTCTGCAGCTCGCCGCGCGCCAGCTTCGGCTTCAGGATCGACGCCGCGTCGATGGCGCCCTCGGCGGCACCCGCGCCGACGAGCGTGTGCAGCTCGTCGATGAACAGGATGATGTCGCCGCGGCTGTTGATCTCCTTGAGCACCTTCTTCAGGCGTTCCTCGAAGTCACCGCGGTAGCGGCTGCCCGCGACCAGCGAACCGAGGTCGAGGGTGTACAGCTGCTTGTCCTTGAGCGTCTCGGGGACCTCGCCGTTGACGATGGCCTGCGCCAGGCCTTCGACGACGGCGGTCTTGCCGACGCCCGGCTCGCCGATGAGCACCGGGTTGTTCTTGGTGCGGCGGCTCAGGACCTGCATGACGCGCTCGATTTCCTTGGCGCGACCGATGACGGGGTCGAGCTTGCCCTCGAGCGCGGCCTGCGTGAGGTTGCGGCCGAACTGGTCGAGCACCAGCGACGTCGACGGGGTGCCGGCCTCGCCACGGCTGGTGCCGGATTCCTGGGGCTCCTTGCCCTGGTACCCGGAGAGCAGCTGGATGACCTGCTGGCGCACCCGGTTCAGGTCCGCACCGAGCTTGACGAGCACCTGTGCCGCGACGCCCTCGCCCTCGCGGATGAGGCCGAGGAGGATGTGCTCGGTACCGATGTAGTTGTGTCCGAGCTGCAGCGCCTCACGCAGGCTGAGCTCGAGCACCTTCTTGGCACGGGGCGTGAACGGGATGTGGCCCGACGGGGCCTGCTGTCCCTGGCCGATGATCTCCTCGACCTGGCTGCGGACGCCTTCGAGGGAGATCCCCAAAGATTCGAGCGACTTGGCCGCTACGCCCTCGCCTTCGTGAATGAGGCCCAGGAGAATGTGCTCCGTGCCGATGTAGTTGTGGTTGAGCATCCTGGCCTCTTCCTGAGCCAGGACGACGACGCGCCGCGCGCGATCGGTGAACCTTTCGAACATCGCACTCCCTCACACTCTCCGGCCGACAGGTCCGGTACGCGGATCGTTCCGGACCCGGCTGCCGCGTTTCGCTCCGGCACTCGAGTCGTCGAGTGGAACCAGGTTCCACGACCCCACTTGACACTCTAGTTGCCGCCGTTTCGAGGCGCTGCCCCTCCACCCGATCGGCGCCGGCGGCAACTCCGGTCACGAGGGGTAACGCTGCACGTCGGCACGGCGTTCCCGCCTCCGTGTACGCCAGCAGCGAACACGCTGCTCAGCGGGGCATCAGCTGGCGAATGCGCCGTCCGATGCGCTGCGGGGCGCGTTCCGGGTCGACGAGTTCGTTCTCCGCGAGGGGGCTGTCCTCGTCGGCGACGGTGCCCGGCTCGAAGAGCGCGAGGGTCCGACCGGGTCCGCGCAACCGCTCCACCGCGGCGACGAGCGAACCTTCGGACCGGACGGCGGACGCGACGTCGTCCGGGGACACCCCGAGGTGCTCGGACAGCAGGCGCTCCCGCATCTCGACCACCGCGCGGCTGATGTGGTCGCCCTCGTGGTCCGCTTCGACGAAGAGATCGCACTCGGTGTCGAAGCCCAGGGACCGGTTGTTCAGGTTCGACGAGCCGATGCGCAGCAGCACGTCGTCCATGACGACGACCTTGGCGTGCACATAGATCGGCGCCCCACCCGCGGTGACGGGGTAGTAGGCGGCGAACCGGCCGTGGACGTCGGCGTTCCACAGCAGGTGCAGCAGCTTGCGGCGGGCGCCGTCCATCGCCTTCTGTTCGAGCCAGCCCTCGGCGTTGCGCGGCAGCACCAGCACGATCTGCGGGCCGTCCGGTTCCCGCAGCCGCTTCGCGAGGGCCTCGGCGAGCGTCCGGGACGCCAGGTACTGGCTCTCCAGGTAGAGCGTGCGGCGGGCGCCGGCGATCACCGCCAGGTAGAGGGCCTCGATCTCCCGCACCTCCGCCCGGTCGCCGAGTTCGGGGAGGGTCCGTGCGACGGCGACATCGACGTCGCGCAGGGCCGGGCGCAGCCCGTCGGGCCAGATGGTGTGCCCGGTGTCGACCGGCTCGAGGTCCTCCCCCGTTGCCGCCTTCCACCGGGCGCGAGCCTGTTCGCCGATCGCGCGGGCGGCCGCGCCGTCCACCGCGGTCGTCACGTCGTGCCACGGTCCGTACCGACGGCCGTTCGGCTCCCGCCGGTAGCGGCTGTGGTCGGGATGCTCGCTGGTGTCCCAGCGATCGACGGTCATGTCGATGCCCCCACAGAACGCGACGGCGTCGTCGATCACGATGATCTTCTGGTGGTGTGCCGCTCCCACGGGATGGGCGCCGTCGATTTCGAGCCGGAGCCGCGGGTCGCTCATCCAGTTGAGCACGAAGACCGGTGTCATCCCGCGCCCGATGGCTGCGAATGCGCCGATGTTCCACTTCAGCAGGAACACCTCGAGATCCGGGTGCCGGTGCGGCAGCCACTTGAGGAATGCGCCCAGCCGGTTCGGGCCCTCGAGGGTCTTCCGGTCGGGTTCGAGCTTGATCCTCGTGTCGAAGTCCCACCCGATCAGGAGGATCCGCCGCCGTGCCTGCAGCATCGCCGACTTGGCGTATCGGAAATAGTCGGCGGCGTCGACAATGCAGGCGAGGCGATCGGCACGATCGACCCGCCAGCACGTCTCACCCGGGACGGCAATCCGCTCTCCCATGGCCGACACGCTACCCGGGGATACCGCCGTTTCCGCCGCGACGGACGGGATACCGAGCGGGTGTGACCCTTGTCTCCGATTCCCGACTGTCTCCGCTTCCCGACTGTCTCCACTTCCGGCGGCGTCCCGTTCCGACCGACCGTTTCTTTTTTCGAACGAATAACAAAGAATTCCGCGAGGCACGACGACGAGGCGATATCCGCGACAGTTGTCGCGGATATCGCCTCGGTCGGACGGAAGGCAGCGCTTCCGGCTCAGTGCGCCTTGTTGTAAGCCTCGATGATTTCGGCGGAGATACGGCCTCGGGCCGAGACGGGCATGTCGTTGTTGCGGGCCCATTCCCGAATTTCCGCGGTACGTTCCCGGTCCGTGCCGCCGCGAGAAGACTTGCGGGGAGCGGGCGCGGTGGGCACGACCTTCGCGCGCTTACGGCCACCCACCTTGCGGGCATGAGTGACCCAGAACTCCAATTCCTCCCGGAGCTTGGCCGCGTTGTCTTCCGACAGATCGATCTCGTAGGTGACTCCGTCGAGCCCGAATTCCACGGACTCGTCCGCCGCCGTCTCCCCGTCCACGTCGTCGATCAGGGTAACGGTGACCTTCTTTGCCATGTGCTGCAAATCCTCTCGAATGAAGAAGCGCGGCCCCCCGCGGTACGAGACAACAATACCCGGGAATCAATTCATGGCAATACGGAAAACGAATGCGATCAATTACCTCGCCGGGCGAACAATTGGGAACAGGATTGTTTCCCGGATTCCGAGGCCCGTCAGCGCCATCAGCAAACGGTCGATTCCCATGCCGGTTCCGGTCGTCGGAGGCATACCCTGTTCCATCGCCGCGAGGAAGTCCTCGTCGAGAACCATCGCCTCGTCGTCACCGGCCGAGGCGAGCCGCGCCTGGTCGACGAACCGCTCCCGCTGGATCACGGGGTCGACGAGTTCCGAGTAACCGGTGGCGAGTTCGAAACCACGCACGTACAGATCCCACTTCTCGGTCACGCCGTTCTTGCTGCGGTGCTGCCGCGTGAGGGGCGAGGTCTCGACGGGGTAGTCCCGCACGAACGTCGGCTCGTGCAACTGGTCGCCGCACTGGTGCTCCCACAACTCCTCGACGAGCTTTCCGTGGCCCCAGCCCTTGCCTTCCGGGACCTCGAGACCCACCCGATCGGCGAGGGCATGCAGCTCCTCCAGCGACGTGTCGGGCGTGACCTCGGTTCCGATGGCCGCCGACAGCGACGGGTACATCTCCATCGTCTTCCACTCGCCGCCGAGGTCGTATTCGGTGCCGTCGGCGAGGGTGACGACGTAGGTGCCGAACACCGCCATCGCCACCTCCTGGATGAGTTCCCGGGTCATCGTCGCCGAATCGTCGTACGTGCCGTACGCCTCGTACGTCTCGAGCATCGCGAATTCGGGCGAGTGCGTGGAGTCGGCACCCTCGTTGCGGAAGTTGCGGTTGATCTCGAAGACCTTCTCGATGCCGCCCACCACGCAGCGCTTGAGGAACAGCTCCGGCGCGATGCGCAGATACAGATCCATGTCGAGGGCGTTCGAATGGGTGACGAACGGACGGGCCGTCGCGCCGCCGTGCAGGGTCTGCAGCATCGGGGTCTCGACCTCGAGGAAGCCGCGCCGCTCGAGCGCGTTGCGCAACTCGCGCACCACCGCGACACGCATGCGGGCGTTGGCGCGGGCCTCGGGACGCACGATCAGGTCGGCGTAGCGCTGCCGGACCCGGGTCTCCTCGTTCATCTCCTTGTGCGCCACCGGCAGCGGCCGCAGGGCCTTGGCGGCCATCTGCCACGAGTCCGCCATGACGCTGAGCTCGCCGCGCCGAGAGCTGATCACCTCGCCGTGCACGAACACGAAGTCGCCCAGGTCCACGTCGTGCTTCCACGCCGCAAGGGACTCCTCGCCGACGCCGTTGAGGCTGATCATCGCCTGCAACTGGGTGCCGTCGCCCTCCTGCAACGTGGCGAAGCACAGCTTGCCCGTGTTGCGGAAGAAGATGACCCGGCCCGCGACGCCGACCTGTTCCCCGGTCGTCGTGTCGGGCTCGAGGTCCGGATACTTCTCCCGGATCTCCGCGAGGGTGTGAGTGCGGGGCACGACGACGGGGTACGCGTCCTTGCCCTGCGCCAGGATCCGTTCGCGCTTCTCGCGGCGGATGCGGATCTGCTCGGGGGTGTCGTCGGACTGCTGAACGGGTGCATCACTCACGGGTGACCAGACTATCGGACCGCCTCGAGCGCCTGCGCAGGACCAGCGCCTGCGCAGGGCCGAGGTGCCCGGGGCGCCGGCGCCCGCCGGGTCAGTGCGCGGTCACGCGCGCCACGTCGTCCTCGACGTGCGGGGCCGCGGCGATCGCATCGGTCGCCCCGGCCGCCGCGAGAGCCGCGTACCCGCCGACGAGGCCGGTGACGCGGCGCAGCCCGAGCGCCTGCAGCGCGGCGACGACGGCGTCGGTCTCCGCGCCGGAGGCCGAGACCACGACCCACTCGACGTCGCGGTCGACGGCCACCGCCAGACGCTCGTCGCTGGTGGGATGCAGGCGCCGGGGCAGCAGCTCGGCGGAGATGGCCAGCGCCCCGGGCAGGGTGCCCTGGACGGCGCGTTCGGCGTGGGTGCGGATGTCGACGACCACCGCGCCGCGCGCGACGGTCGCGGCCAGCCCGGCCGGATAGGTGCGCTCGGTGGTGAGCGGGAGAGTGTGAACGGGTGCGGCGACGAAGGATGCAGCAAGCGCAGTGCGCATGAGGGTGACTCCAGGTATGTGTGAACGATCGAGGCGGACGTCAGCCTCGACAACACTCCTGGGCGCTCATGCAGCGGATCACGGCGACTATTCTTGCACAGGATCGCGGCGGGCGGAACCCACGGCGGCGGATCGGGCGCCGCGCCGTGCGAGATTGCGCTCGTACACCAGGCGCAGGCCCTCCAGCGTCAGGTCCGGTTCGTGGTGCTCGAGCGTCTCGGACTCCGGCATGATCAACGGCGCACGGTCGCCGGTCCCGATGACCGCGACGTCGTCACCCTCGAATCCGCGCTGCTCGGCACGCACCAGGCGCACCAGCCCGTCGACCATCCCGGCGAATCCGAAAACCGCACCGGACTGCATGCATTCGACGGTGTTCTTGCCGACCACGGCGCGCGGGCGCAGCAGTTCCACCTTGCGCAGCGCCGCGGACTGGGAGGCCAGCGCGTCCATCGACACCTCGATGCCGGGGGCGATGATGCCGCCGAGGAACTCGCCCTTCGCCGAGACCACGTCCACGCACGTGGACGTCCCGAAGTCGACCACGATGCACGGCCGGTCGTAGAAGTGATGTGCCGCAAGGCTGTTGACGATGCGATCGGCGCCGACCTCCTTGGGGTTGTCGACGAGCAGCGGCACCCCGGTGCGCACACCCGGCTCGACGACCACGTGCGGCACGTGTTCCCAGTAGCGGCCCAGCATCACCCGGATCTCGCGCAGCACCGACGGCACCGTGGACAACGCGGTCACGCCGGTGATCTGGTCGGCGTACCCGCCGAGCAGACCACGGAAGATGAGCGCGAGCTCGTCGGCGGTCATGCGCGGATCGGTGCGCATCCGCCAGTCCCGCAACAGCTTCGCGTGCGAGCCGCTGCCGGTGAACAGGCCCAGGACGACGTTCGTGTTCCGGACGTCGACAGCGAGGAGCACTGCTACACCAACGAACCGGAGTCGAGAGTGGCGAGCATGCGCGGGGTGATCAGGCCGGAACCCTCCGGCGCGTGCGCCGGATCGTTGCCGAGTTCGACCTGCCGGTTGTCCGCGTCGACGAACACCACGCGCGGGTCGTAGTCGCGGCACTCCTGCTCGTTCATCACGCCGTAGGCGATGAGGATGACGAGATCACCGGGACTCACGAGACGCGCTGCCGCACCGTTGATCCCGATGATGCCGGAGCCGCGCTCGCCCGCGATGACATAGGTTTCGAGACGGTTGCCGTTGTCGATGTCGACGATGGCGACCTGCTCGCCCTCGAGCAGGTCGGCGGCGTCCATCAGGTCCTGGTCGACGGTTACCGAACCCACGTAGTGCAGATCGGCGTGGGTCACCGTGGCGCGGTGGATCTTCGACTTCATCATCGTGCGGAACATGGTGTCTCCTCAGCTTTTTCGGGCCGGTCGCGCTATCGGCGGGTGAGCAGGTCGTCGGGGGTGGACGCGTCGACCGGGCCGGTCTCGCGTTCGAGGAATCCGGTGCCGATCGCGACACCGACGTTGTCGATGAGCCGGGTGGTGCCGATCCGCGCGGCGATCAGCAGCCGGCCGTCGCCGCGTTCCGGCGCGGGCCCGAGGTCCACGCCGCGCAGCTCGAGGTAGTCCAGCTCCACCTCGGGCGCGGCGGCGAGCACCTCGCGCGCGGTGGTGAGCACCGCCTCGGGACCGCCGGCGGCGGCGTGCGCCCCGGCGACCAGCGCCGCGGACAGCACGGTGGCGACCCGGCGCTGTTCCGGATCCAGGTAGCGGTTGCGTGAGGACAGCGCCAGCCCGTCCTGCTCACGCACCGTGGGCACGCCCACGATGCGGACGTCGAAGTTGAGGTCCTCCACCATCTGCCGGATCAGGGCGAGCTGCTGGTAGTCCTTCTCGCCGAAGAAGGCGACATTGGGGGCGACGATCTGCAGCAGCTTCGCCACCACCGTGAGCATCCCCGCGAAATGCGTCGGGCGGCTGCCACCCTCGAGCTCCGCCCCCAGCGGCCCCGGGTGGATCACGGTCCGCCGGCCCTTCGGGTACATCGCGGACACCGACGGCACGAACGCCAGCTCGACGCCGGCCTCCCGCAGCAGCTCCAGGTCGGCGTCGAGGGTGCGCGGGTAGGCGTCGAGATCCTCACCGGCCCCGAACTGCAACGGATTGACGAAGACGGACACCACCACCACGGCACCGGTGAGCTTCGCCTGCCGCACGAGCTCCAGGTGACCGGCGTGCAGGGCGCCCATCGTCGGCACGAGGGCGACCGTGCGGCCGACGCCACGCAGCGCCTTGGTGACCTTGGTCAGGGCGGCGGGGTCGTGGTGCACGGTCAGTTCGCCGCGCACGTAGCCGCCCTGTTGCGATTCACTCACCGTGATCAGCCCCTTCGAGGATCTCCATCAGTTCGGGTTTCGCTCCGGCGCGCTGCGCGGATCGCAGGGACATCGCGCGGTATCCGGTAGCGATCCGGGGATCGACCTCCCCGAGCACCCGCAGGTGCGTGGCCACGGCCTGTGCGTCGCCGCGGGCGACGGGTCCGGTCAGCGCCGACGGCCCGCGGCGCAACGCGTTGTCGAGGGCCGCCGACAACAGCGGCTGCAGCACCCGCTCGGCGACACCGCCGGGCGCGTCGTCGACGAGTTGCTGGCCGAGCAGTTCGTCGCCCTCGAGCGCCACCCGCAGCGCCTCCACCGCATCCACCACGAGGGTGACGAGGTGGTTGCTGCCGTGCGCGAGCGCGGCGTGGTACAGCGCGCGCCGCTCCTCGCGGACGCGCACCGGTTCGCCACCGATCTCGAGCACGAGGGACTGGGCGATCGCGTAGCCGATGTCGTCGGCGGCCGTGATGCCGAAGCACGCCGAGGCGAGCCGGGCAGTGTCCTCGTCGTGGCCGGTGAAGGTCATCGCCGGGTGGATGGCGAGCGGCACGATGCCCTGCTCGGTGAGCGGAGCGAGGATGCCGACGCCGTTCGCGCCGGACGTGTGGGCGACGATCGTGCCGCGCGAGACGGAGCCGGTGGCGGCGAGCCCGCGGACGAGCGAGCCGAGTTCCGAGTCCGGAACGGCGAGGAGCAGCAGGTCGCAGCGGGCGGCGACCTCGTCGACGGGGAGAACCTCGGTGTCCGGAAGCCGGGTGCGGGCGCGGTGCTTGGACAGTTCGGATACCGCGGAACAGGCCACGACCAGGTGGCCGACGCGTTCGAGTGCCGCGCCGATCGCCGTGCCCACCCGCCCGGCGGAAACGATTCCGACCGTCAGTCGTGCAGGCGCAGGCTCGTTTGTGATCCCGAAGGAGGTCACGGGAGTCCTCTCGTTCGTTCCAGTCCCGCTCGGCGGGTACCAGACGTTCCGACCGACAATAGCGCGGCCCGAGCAACCCCGGCCATGGCCGGGGAACGTGATCTGCGCCTCACCCGGCGCGGCGAACGCTCAGCGCTCGGCGGACAGGGCGGCGAGGATCTCCGCGACCGTGCGGCCCTGGCTGTGTGCCCCCTCGCCGGCACCGTCCGGCCGCCGTCGCCGGGCGCGTCGGCCCGTGGGCTCGGCGTCGTCGTCCGCCTCGGCCTGCTCCTCGGGTTCCTTCGGCTGCGACCCGGACTCGGCCCGGCCCTCCGGTTCGGCCGGTTCCTCCGGCTCGGCCCGGTCCCGCCGTTCCGTATCCTCGGATCCGCCGGGAGCGGCCGTCGCGCCCGCCGGCCGGCGGGGCACGGCCGTCGTCGTGTCGCCGTCGGTGACCACCGTGGTCTCGGCGGTCACCGGCTCGTCGTCGGGCGAGGCGAAGAACGGGCCCGCCGGACGGGGCGCGGCCGTCACCCGGAAGTTCCCGCCGCCGAGCTCCTGCAGTTGTCCCCGGCCCGCCCACAACGCCGCGCGGTCCTCGGGCAGCCGGCCCTCGAAGAGCACCTCGAGGTTGCGGCGCAGGGCACCGAGCTCGGCGCGCAGGGCCGCCATCTGGTCGGCATCGATCCGCAGCTCCGACCTGACCTTCTCCTCGACGGTCAGCTCGTACTCGCGCCGCGCCGCGATCTCCCGTTCGAGCTGCAACTCGTACACGGTCTGCAGATCCCGGACCTTGGCACGGTCCAGCGCGGACTCGCGACGGTACTTCGTCATCGCGATCGCGCCGACGGTGGCGGCCCACAACGCGACGACCAGACCGACGCGCAGCAGCTGGACGCTGTCGCTGAAGACCAGGAACAGCGACGCGATCAACGCCAGGGCGAGCAGCGCCGCCACGATCACAGAACTCGCGCTGCGCCGTGACCGACGGCCCTTCCTCGTTCGCACCGGAGTCCCCATGCGTTCCAGACTACTGGGCGCGGCCGCCGGGTCCCGAGAGTCGAGCGCACAGGATTCGCCGCCCCGGTCAGGTCGCGGGCTCGTCCGGGTCTTCCGGTGTCCGGCAACAGTGTTCGAGCCACAGCGCGGCAGCCGCGAGCGCCACGCCGGCGAGCAGCCCGACGATCACCCCGGCGCTGTCCTCGACCGCGGCCTGCAGCACCGGCCGCTGCGGAACCAGGTACAGCAGGAATCCTGCCCAGATGCCCGCGCTGGCCGCCCCGACCAGAGCCGACGCCTTCGCCAGCGCCACCGCGCGGGCCGCCGTGATGGGATGCAACTGGTGCGGCCCGTCGCCGATCTCGTGCTTGCCCACCCGGGAACGGATCATGAACGCCAGCACCACCTCGACGATCGCCACCGGGTACAGCGACGCCCCCGCGTAGACGGGGATCGGCGGCAACGTGCCGTACAGGCCGCGCGCCAGCAACCACGCCGCGACGGCGGCGAGCACCGCCAGCGCCAGCAGGTCCCGGATACGCGTCGCCTTCATCACCGCGGCGGCTCCAGCCGGTACTCGGTGCGGCGCACCCCTTCGCGTTCGTCGACGTCGAGAGCGGCGAGCCACTCCGTCAACGGTCGTCGCGTGCCGTCGACCGTCAGCGTCGCCTGGGGTTCGACGTCCCACCACGGGACGAGCACGAAGGCGCGCAGGTGGGCGCGCGGATGCGGCAGGGTCAGTTCGGCATCGTCGCTGAGCACCTCGCTGCCGTCCGAGTCGTGGCAGGTGACCACGTCGACGTCGAGGCTGCGCGGGCCCCACCGCTGCTCCCGGACCCGGTCGGCGGCGGCCTCGAGCTGCCGGCCCAGCTCGAGCCAGCCGCGGCAGTCCAGTGACGGGTCCTCCGCGACGACGACCGCGTTGAGGAAGTCCTGCTGCTCGACCCCGCCCCACGGCGCGGTCGAGTACACCGGCGACACGGCCACGATCCGGTCGGCGAGGGCCTCGGTGACCGAGCGCAGGAGCGCCGGCCGGTCCCCGATGTTCGACCCGATGGACAGCACCACCCGGCTCACGAGCCGCTCCGGGTGCGATCGACCACCACCGCTACGTCCGCGAAGGTCAGCGGGATCGGCGCCGACGGCTTGTGGACGGTGACCTCGACCCGGGTGACCCGCGGATCGGTGAGGACGTCGTCGGCGATCTCGCCGGCGACGGTCTCGATGAGGTCCCGCGACGGGCCCGCGACGATCGCGGCGGCCCGCTCGGCAAGGATGCCGTAGTGCAGGGTGTCGTCGAGGGCGTCGCTCGCCGCGGCCGGCGCGAGATCGAGCCACGCGACGATGTCGATCAGGAAGTCCTGACCGTCGCGCTTCTCGTGGTCGAACACGCCGTGGTGGCCGCGTACGCGCAGTCCGCGCAGTTCGATCCGGTCGCTCACGCCGGTCCTCCCGCCGCACTGCCGCGCTGCCACGCGCCGACGACGGCGACGGCGTCGAGCGACGCCCGCACGTCGTGCACGCGCACCCCCCAGGCCCCGCGCTCCGCCGCGAGCGCCGACACGACCGCGGTGGCCACCTCGCGGCCGCCGGGTGGCCGGATCGTGCCGTCGGGGGCGGCGAGCAGGGACCCGAGGAACCGCTTGCGCGACGCGCCGATCAGCACCGGGTAGCCGAGCTCGGTCAGCTCGGGCAGCCGGTGCAGCAGTTCCCAGTTGTGGTCGGCGTCCTTCACGAAACCGAGTCCGGGATCGAGGATTATGTTCGCCGGCTCCACGCCTGCCGTGAGCGCGGCATCCACCTGCACCATCAGCTCATCGCGGACCTCCCGGACCACGTCGTCGTAGTGGGTGGACCCGCCGGCGTGCACGAAGCCGCCCGCGGGCCGCCAGTGCATGAGGATCCACGGCACGCCTGCCGACGCCACGACCGCGGCCATCCGGGAGTCGGCGCGCCCACCCGAGACGTCGTTGACGATGGTGACGCCGGCCTCGATCGCGGCCTCGGCCACGGACGCGCGCATGGTGTCGACGCTCGTGGGGATGCCGGCGGCGCTCAGGGCGGCGATGACCGGCGCGACGCGCCCGGCCTCGACCTCCGGGTCGACCCGGGCCGCTCCGGGACGGGTGGATTCGCCGCCGACGTCGACGATGTCCACGCCGAGGTCGCGCAGTTCCAGACCGTGCGCGATCGCCGCGTCGCGGTCGAGGTACCGGCCACCGTCCGAGAACGAATCCCGGGTCACGTTCAGCACGCCCATCACCACCGGGCGCCCGGGGTTCGGGAGCGCGCTCACCGGCGGAGGATCAGATCCAGAGCCTCGGCGCGCGACGCCGAGTTGGACTGCAGCAGCCCCCGCACCGCCGAGGTGGTGGTGCTCGCCCCGGGCTTGCGGATGCCCCGCATGGCCATGCACAGATGCTCGGCCTCGACGACGACGATCACCCCGACCGGATCGAGCTTGCGCACGAGCGCATCCGCGATCTGACTGGTCAGCCGCTCCTGCACCTGCGGGCGCTTGGCGTACAGGTCCACCACCCGCGCCAGCTTCGACAACCCGGTCACCCGGCCGGTGCGGCCGGGAATGTAGCCCACGTGCGCGACCCCGTGGAACGAGACCAGGTGGTGCTCGCACGTGGAGTACATCGGGATGTCACGCACCAGGACGAGTTCCTGATGGCCCTCGTCGAAGGTCTTGTCGAGGACCGAGTCCGGATCGGTGTACAGGCCGGCGAACATCTCCCGGTACGCCCGCGCGACGCGGGCCGGGGTGTCGAGCAGACCTTCGCGCTCGGGGTCCTCCCCCACCGCGATCAACAGTTCCCGGACGGCCGCCTCCGCGCGGGCCTGATCGAAGACCCGGCCCGATTCCAGGCTGCGCAGGACCTCGCCGTCACCGCCGATCGACGCGGAATCCGTCTCGGAATCCAGGTGATTCACCGACACCAGACCGTACCTCCACTCTCGTTGACTCGGGCTCAGCGCGGACCGGTCGGCCCCTCCCACGGCTGTGTCGGCGGTGGCTCGGGAGCCACGTTCCTACCGGTCTGCCGCTCGTCGTCGTCGGCCGGGCGCGCGGGCTGGGTCCATTGCGGATACCCAGGATAGGTGCTCTGCGGCGGCTGCTCGGACTCGGCCGGCGGCCAACCGGGTGCCGACCAGCCGGCCGGCGCGCCGTAGTCGGGCCGGGTCGCATGACGCGGCCCACCCGGGTGCGGCGGCTGCCCGAAGCCCGGCAGGGGCTCCGAGGCGGGCGCCGGCACCGGCGCCGGATGCCCGTTCGTCGGCGCCGCGGGCTGCGGCTGCGGCTGGGCGGGCTTGGTGAAGGACGGGCGCACCGCTTCCGGCGGCCACGGCTCGCCGCGTTCCTTCGCCAGCTCGGCCGGCGTCTTGATCGGGGGCTTGTCCGACGGCGTGCGTCCACCGAAGTCGTTGAACTCGGTGATCCGTGGCCGCTTCTCGACGGAGGCGAGGATCCGCTCGAGGTCCTTGCGGGTGAGGGTCTCGTGCTCGAGCAGCTCACCGGCGAGCAGGTCCAGCGCGTCGCGGTAGTCGTTGAGGATCGCCCACGCCTCGGTGTGCGCGGCCTCGATGAGGTTGCGTACCTCCTCGTCGATCTCGCGGGCCACCTCGTGCGAGTAGTCGGACTGCACGCCCATCGAGCGGCCGAGGAACGGATCGCCGTGTTCCTGCCCGTAGCGGACGGCGCCGAGGCGGGCGCTCATGCCGTACTCGGTGACCATCGCCCGGGCGATCTTGGTGGCCTGGTCGATGTCGGAGGAGGCACCCGTCGTCGGCTCGTGGAACACGAGTTCCTCGGCGGCGCGGCCACCCATGGCCATCACCAGGCGGGCGATCATCTCCGAGCGGGTCATCAGGCCCTTGTCGTCCTCGGGGACGGTCATCGCGTGACCACCGGTGCGGCCACGGGCGAGGATCGTCACCTTGTAGACCGGCTCGATGTCCGGCATCGCCCAGGCGGCGAGCGTGTGCCCGCCCTCGTGGTAGGCGGTGATCTTCTTCTCGTGCTCGCTGATGATGCGGCTCTTGCGCCGCGGGCCGCCGATCACGCGGTCCACCGACTCCTCGAGCGAGGCCTCGGTGATGACGGTGCCGTTCTCGCGCGCAGTGAGCAGCGCGGCCTCGTTCACGACGTTGGCCAGGTCGGCACCGGACATGCCGACCGTGCGCTTGGCCAGCCCCTCGAGGTCGGCGTTCTGGTCGAGCGGCTTGCCCTTGGAATGCACCTGCAAGATCGCCCGGCGCCCGGCGAGATCGGGATTGCTGACCGGGATCTGCCGGTCGAACCGGCCCGGACGCAGCAGGGCCGGATCCAGGATGTCGGGACGGTTGGTGGCGGCGATGAGGATGATGCCCTGCCGGTCCCCGAAGCCGTCCATCTCGACGAGCAGCTGGTTGAGCGTCTGCTCACGTTCGTCGTGGCCACCGCCGAGGCCGGCGCCACGCTGGCGGCCGACCGCGTCGATCTCGTCGACGAAGATGATGCACGGGCTGTTCTGCTTGGCCTGCTCGAACAGGTCGCGCACGCGGGACGCGCCGACACCGACGAACATCTCCACGAAGTCCGAACCGGAGATGGTGAAGAACGGGACACCGGCCTCGCCGGCGACCGCGCGGGCGAGCAGCGTCTTGCCCGTACCGGGAGGTCCGTACAGCAGCACGCCCTTCGGGATCTTCGCGCCGAGGGCCTGGTAGCGCGCCGGATTCTGGAGGAAGTCCTTGATCTCGTACAGCTCTTCGACCGCCTCGTCCGCACCGGCGACGTCGGCGAACGTGGTCTTGGGCATGTCCTTGGACAGCTGCTTGGCCTTGGACTTGCCGAAGCCCATCATGCCGCCGCGGCCACCGCCCTGCATGCGGCTCATCACGAAGAAGAACACCCCGAGCAGGATGATCATCGGGAGCACGAACAGCAGGATCGACGTCAGCCAGCTCTCCTGGGTGACGGTGGTGTCGAACTTCTCGAGGCCCGCGCCGGCGACCTTGTCGAAGATCTGCTCGGACGCCGACTCCGGGTACTTCGCGAGGATCTCGGTGTTGTCCCCGGTCGCCTCGTTGCCGCTCTTCAGCCACAGGCGGACCTGCTGCTCGCGGTCGTCGATCTGCGCCCGGCTGACGTTGTTCGCGTCGAGCTGGGCGATCGCGACAGACGTGTCCACCTTGGCGAAACCGCGGGTGTCGTCGCCGAAGTAGCTGAAGGCGTAGATGACCAACAGGATGCCGGCGACGATCGCCAGATTACGGAACACTGTCTTGCGGTTCATACAGGTTCGGCCCGGCCGGCCGGTCCTTTCGATAGTGCGGTCATCATCGTGGTCGTCCCGAGGAGTCCGGCGACGAACCGGACACCGCAAGGTTACCGCGTGGACGCGCAGCGTTGCCCTCGCGCGGCCGCACGGTCCGAAGGATCAACGTCCGGGACCACCCGGGGGTTCCCGGTCGCGTCAGGTGCCTGCGGTCACGGGCCACGACGTGGTTATCATTTCGCATGGCCATGCAGGAGCCGGACGCTGCAACCGAGGCCGACCCGACCCGGATCACCGAGGCCGAGCCGACCCGAACGGCTGCGGCCGAGCCGACCCGAACGGCTGCGGCCGATCCCACCCGTACCGCACCTGTTGACCTCACGCGCACGGCCGATGCGACCACCGAGCCGACCCGCACGGCTGCGGCCGTCCTTCCTGGCGAGGCGACGACCGAGCCCTTCCCGGTCCGCGTCCCCGCCGGCATCGACGACGTCGAGGCCGGGAACCGGATCGACGACTTCGACCTGCTCACCAACCTCGGCCGCGGCGCCTTCGGCCGCGTGTTCCTCGCCCGGCAGCACTCGATGCAGCGGCTCGTCGCGGTGAAGATCTCCCCCGACCGCGGCACCGAGGCGCAGACCCTCGCCCAGCTCGACCACGACTACATCGTCCGCGTCTTCGACCAGCGGATCCTGCCGGAACACGGCCTGCGGCTGCTGTACATGCAGTATCTGCCGGGCGGGACGCTGCTGCGGGTGCTGCACCGGGTGCGCACCACCCCGCCGGAGCAGCGCAGCGGCCGGCTCCTGCTCGACGTCGTCGACGAGACCCTCGCCGAGAAGGGTGAGATCCGGCCCGCCGAGTCGACCGTGCGCAGCCGGCTCGAGAGCCTGACCTGGCCCGAGACCGTCGCGTGGCTCGGCCGCCGGCTCGCCTCCGCGCTGGACTACGCCGACCGGCGCGGCGTGCTGCACCGCGACGTCAAGCCGGCCAACGTCCTGCTCACCGCGGAGGGCGTGCCCAAGCTCGCCGACTTCAACATCAGCTTCGCCGAGTCCGTCGGCGGCACGTCCGCCGTGGCGTACCTCGGCGGGTCCCTGGCCTATATGTCGCCCGAACAACTCGAGGCGTGCCATCCCGGGCTGCCCGGCACCGCCGCGGACATGGACACCCGCAGCGACATCTACGCGCTCGGGGTGATGCTGTGGGAACTGCTCACCGGCGGCCGGCCCAACAGCGAGGACGATCTGGGCGCCGAGACCCTGCCCGCGCTCGAGACCATGCTCGCGCGGCGCCGCACGGGACTGACCGCGGCTGCACGCGAGCGGGTCCCGGCCGACTGCCCCCAGACCCTGCTCCGGGTGCTCGCGAAGTGCCTCGAGCCGGATCCGGCGGACCGGTGGGCGTCGGGCGCGGAGCTGGCCCAGCAGTTCGACCTATGCCTCGATCCGCGGGCCCGGGACCTCGTCGACCCGCCGCCGCACAGCTGGCGGGCCCGGCTGCGCCGCCCCGTGGTGCCGATCCTCACGGCCGCGATCGCGATCCCGAACGTGCTGGCCGCCCTGTACAACTACCAGCACAATGCGAACCTGATCGTCGACCGGCTCCCACCGGACACCCAGCGCGAGTTCGAACAGCTCGCGCTGATCATCAACGGGATCACCTTCCCCCTCGGCACGGTGATCATCGTGTACCTGTGCCGACGGCTGATCACCGTGCCGCGCGGCCTCCACCGCGGCCGCAGCTACGACGCGGTGGAACTCGCCCGGGCCCGGCACGACGCGCTGCTGATCAGCGACCGCGTCGCCGCGGTGGTGATGACCCTGTGGACGGTCGCGGGCATCGCGTTCCCCGTCGCGCTGCACTTCGTCGGCGGCAACATCGACGGCCCCTCGGCCGCGCACTTCCTCACGTCGATCCTGGTGTGCGGCGCGATCGCCGTCGCCTACCCGTTCTTCCTGGTCGCCTTCTACATGGTGCGATCGTTGTATCCGGCGTTCCTGCCGCACGGGGCGACCGACGCCACGGACGCCCGCGAACTCGAGGGGCTGCACCGGCGCAGTGTGCGTTACCTGGCGCTCGCGGCGGCCGTGCCGCTCGTCGGGGTCGCCGGCGTGACGTATCTCTCGCCCGAGGAGATCCAGCAGGTTCTCGTCGCGGTCCGGGTGCTGGCGGTGGGCAGCATCGCCGCGTTCGTGCTCGTGTACTGGTTGTTCCGCATCATGGAGGACGACCTGCGGGCACTGCAGCGCGGCATGGCCCCGACGCGGTCGACGCGCGATCCGGTGGGGCCGACCTCGGATCAGCCGGTGTAGACCTTCGGGTCGAGGGTGCCGATGTACGGCAGATCGCGGTAGCGCTCGTCGTAGTCGAGGCCGTAGCCGACGACGAACTCGTCCGGGATGTCGAATCCCACGTCGGCGACGTGGACGTCGACCTTCACGGCCTCCGGCTTGCGCAGCAACGTCACCACCTCGAGGGACGCCGGGTTGCGCGAGGAGAGGTTGCGCATGAGCCAGGACAGCGTCAGGCCGGAGTCGATGATGTCCTCGACGATCAGCACGTTCCGGCCGGCGATGTCCTTGTCGAGGTCCTTGAGGATGCGCACCACACCGGACGAGGACGTGGACGACCCGTACGAGCTGACCGCCATGAACTCCATCTGGGTGGGGATCGGCAGTGCCCGCGCGAAGTCGGTCATGAAGAAGATCGCGCCCTTGAGCACGCCGATGAGCAGCAGGTCACCCTCGGGTGCGCCCACCGGGTAGCGCGTGGCGATGGTCTCGGCCAGCTCCTTCGTGCGCTGCTTGATCTGGTCCTCGGAGATCAGTACCGACGCGATGTCGTTCTCGTACACCGGGTTCTTCCTGCCTTCCCTCAGTCGTCCGCGCCCTGTCGCCGGCCGACGAACTCGACGATCAGCCTGCCACGCCGACGCGTGACCACCAACCTGACGCCGGGCTCCGGCCCGCCGCCCACGGCCACCGCGCCCTGCCCGCGCCACCGGCCGATCAGCTCGTCGGCGGCCCGCAGGGTGCGGTCCGTCGGCGCCGACGCCCCCGAGTCGAGCAGCCATCGCCGCAGGACCCGCCGTCGCACCGCCACGGGAGTGCCGGCGAGGGCGTCCACGGCCAGGCCGGTCCCGGCCCGGGCCTCCGCGAGCAGTTGCAGGGCCAGTTCCTCCAATGCGTCCTCGTCCTCGCGCAACTGCCGGGCCGTGCGCGCCAGGGCCGACGCGACCCCACCCCCGAGCACCTCCTCGAGCAGCGGCAGCACCTCCTCACGCAGCCGCACCCGGGTGAAGCGCCGGTCGCTGTTGTGCGCGTCCTCGTAGGGCGCGTACCCCAGTTCCGCGCATGCCCGGCGGGTGACCTCGCGGTGCACCCCGAGCAGGGGGCGGCCCCACGGATCGTCGAACTCGCACATGCCGCGGAGGGACCGGGCACCGGAACCGCGGCCCAGCCCGAGCAGCACCGTCTCGGCCTGATCGTCGAGCGTGTGCCCGAGCAGCACGGGCAACCCCGCCCGGGCCTCGCCGAGCGCCCGGTAGCGGGCCGCGCGCGCTGCCGCCTCGAGTCCGCCGGGGCCGGTCACCGCGACGCGGACGACCTGCACCGATCCGCACCCGGCGGATCGCGCGAACTCCGCGGCCAGGGCGGCCACGTCGCCGGAGCCGGGTTGCAGGCCGTGGTCGACGACGACGGCCCGCACCGAATCCGCCTCGGCGACGGCGGCGGCGGTCAGGGCCGACGAGTCGGCGCCGCCGGACAGGCCGACCGCGACGGACCGGCCGTGGGCCGCGACCCACCGCCGCACGGCCAGGCGCACCTCGTGGAGGGCAGGGGTCTCGGGCAGGAGCGGCCGCTCGGACGACACCGTCAGCCCAGCACCCGCGCGATCCACGCGTGGGGGTCGTCGATCTCGGCGAGGGTCGGCATCGCGTCCGGACCGCTCCAGACGACGTTGAACCGGGCCATGCCCGCCCGCTCGACGACGGTGTCGACGAACTTCTTGCCCTGCACGTACTGGGCCATCTTGGCGTCCATCCCGAGCAGTGCGCGGATGATGCGGTGGACGGGGTTCACGGCCCGGCGCCGGCGGTTGTCGAACGCCCGGCGGATCTGCGCGACGGCGGGCACCACGGTGGGCCCGACCGCGTCCATCACGTGGTCGGCGTGGCCTTCGAGCACGGTGCCGAGGGCCAGCATGCGGTCGAGTGCGGCGCGCTGGGGTTCGGACTGCACCGCTCGGACGAGACCGAGCACGCCGCGCTCGGCCATGGGTTTCTCCTCGCCCGGCCGGCGATCGCGCAGGACCCCGGTGATCCGGCCGGCCAGGTCGGTGAACGACTCTTCCGCGGTCCGGCCCAGCTCCGCCGCGGCCTCGCGCATCAGATCTGCCATCCACGGCGCCTCGGCGAACTGCACGCGGTGGGTGACCTCGTGCAGGCACACCCACAGCCGGAAGTCGGCGGTGGGCACCCGCAGCGCCCGCTCGACCGCGACGACGTTCGGCGCGACGAGCAGCAGCGACCGTGAGAACGGGTCGTACTGACCGAGCACGGCGGAGGAAAGGTACGCGAGCATCGCACCGGCCTGCACGCCGGCGGGCTTGCCGACCCAGCGGCCGTCGGCGGGCCCGGAACCGGTGAGGTCTGCCATCGACCTGGCGGCGGCGTGCACCCAGCCGGACCGGTCGACGACCGCGGCGGGCGGCACGTCCCGCCCGTCACCGAGTCCGGTCAGCTCCCGCACCGGCGGCTCGGCGCGGTCGGCGGCCGACGCCAGCTCGGCGGAGACGGTCTCGGCGGTGTAGCGCGACATCGCCGGGCCCGGTCGGGTCAGGCGCGCCCCGATCCCGGCCGCGAGCTTCCAGTCGATCGCGTCACCCAGCGTCCGGTCCTGGTCGGTCATCGGCATCCGCATCCTCGGAGGGTCGCCGCCACCGCGTCGAGGGCCGGCCGGCTCTCGCCCGGCGGACGGTCGTTGGACAACAGGGCGAACGTCAGCACCCGTCCGTCGGTGTCGACGACGAATCCGGTCAGGCCGCTCGCCTGTGACAGAGTGCCCGTCTTCGCGCGGACCCAACCCGCCCCGTCGCGATTGGTCGAGGCGTAGCGCTCGGAGAGGGTGCCGGTGGCGCCGGCGACGGGCAGGTAGTCCAGCATCGGGCGCAGCGACGCCTGTTCGGTTCCGGCGGCGGCGGCCATCACCCCGTCGAGCAGTTGCGCGGGAATCCGGTTGTCGACGGACAGCCCGCTCACGTCGTGGAGGGTGAGCCCGGTCAGGTCGAATCCGGCCTCGCGCAGGACCGCGGAGACGCTGTCGACCGCGCCGCGGAACGACGGCTCGGCGCCCTCGGCCGCGGCGATCTCGCGGCCGACGGCCTCGGCGAGGACATTGTCGGAGTAGCCCATCATCTGCCCGAGCCGGTCGCGCAGCGGCGCCGACTGGACCGCGGCCAGCGGGGCTGCTCCGGGCCGGGCGGTGCCGGCGGCGACCCGGGCGGGGTCGGCGCCGAGTGCTGCGGCGAGGGCCCGACCGGCGTCGAGGGCGGGGGTGGGCGTGCGCGGCGACTCGTCCTCGAGCGGGTTCAGGCGGCCGCCGTCGAGCATCACCGGTTCGATCGGGGCCACGGAACCGCCGGCGATGTCGGCCGGGAACCAGCCGGGGGCCAGAGGGTCGCCGGCGTAGGCACCGGCGTCGACGAGCACCGTGTCGACGACGGTGCCGCTCCGCTGGATCTGCTGCACCAGGTCGGCGATGCGCGGGGCGCCGGCGTAGAAGCCGGATTCGCCGACGGGCCGGGCGGTGAGGGTGGGATCGCCGCCGGCGACGAGCACGATCTCCCCCGGCCGGCCACCCTCGACGACCTTGGTGGTGACGCGGTGTTCGGCGGGCAGGGCGAGCAGCGCCGCGGCGGCGGTGAGGACCTTCGTCGTCGACGCCGGGATCATCGGCCGGGCGGGATCCTTCGACCACAGCACGGTGCCCGTGGCGGCGTCGGTGATCGAGCCGGTGAAGTTGCCGAGTCCCGCGTTCCCCAGCGCCGGTGCGAGCGTGGCCGCCAGCGCGGGAGCGGTGGGGGCGAGCGCGTCGGCGGGTACCGGCGCCACCTGCGGGGTTGCGGTGACGGGCGCCGGCGCGGGCGCTATCGCGGCGGCGGCCTCCCCGCTGCGGACGTCGGAGAGCGCGAAGGCTCCCCCCACGAGCAGCGCGACGGTTCCCGCTCCCCAGATGGTGAACAGGATCCGGAGGTTCCGGCGGCGCCGTCCCGCCAGTGTGCCCAGCTTCTTCTTGCCCTGCCCCGCCAACACGCCTCCGCTGTGTCGAATCCCGCGGCGTCCGCTCCGGCGAAACCCGCGCCCTGGTGGCCGCCCCGCTGGTCCGGCACCTGCGCCACCAGCCTAGCGCCGACCCGTTATCCTCTGTGCGGACCATCACCGCAGATACGGCAGTCGTATCGACTTACAAGTGAGGACACGGCGTGGAGTTCGAGGTCACCATCGAGATCCCCAAGGGACAGCGCAACAAGTACGAGGTCGATCACGAAACCGGCCGTGTGAAGCTGGACCGCTACCTCTACACCTCGTTCGGCTACCCCGCCGACTACGGCTACATCGAGAACACCCTCGGCGAGGACGGCGACCCGCTGGACTGCATGGTGCTGCTGCCCGAGTCGGTGTTCCCCGGCGTCATCGTCGAGGCCCGCCCGGTGGGCATGTTCAAGATGGTCGACGAGGCCGGGGGCGACGACAAGGTCCTCGCCGTGCCCGCGGGCGATCCGCGCTGGGACCACGTCAAGGACATCAGCGACGTCTCGCAGTTCGAACTGGACGCCATCAAGCACTTCTTCGTGCACTACAAGGACCTCGAGCCGGGCAAGCACGTCGAGGCCGCGGACTGGGTCGGCCGCGCCGAGGCCGAGGCCGAGGTCTCCGCGTCGATCGAGCGCCTGAAGGCCGACGGCGGGCACTGACACCACGCATCGTTCGGGCTCCGCGGCCGCCGGCTGCGGAGCCCGAACGCGTTCTCACACGCCCTGCTCGATCGCGTCCCGGACCTCGGCGAGCCGATCGAGCAGGCGCGGGCGGAGCCGGGCGTCCACCCGCGCCGACCACGACTGCAGCGGGCGCGGCAACCGCATGACGAAGTGCTGCCGCAGGAGACATCCCCCCGGGGTGGACTCGATCCGGTAGTCGAGGTGACCGGTGAACCAGGCGCTCCGGAAGTCCATCCCGAGCAGCTCCGGCTCCTCGATCGCGGTCACGACGCTGTCGACGGACATCCACCAGCCCGGCGCGAGCCGCACCCGCTCGTGCCACCGGGTGCCCTCGGCGGTCGGACCGAGTGGAGATTTGCTCATCCGGACGCCCGTGCGCGCCGGTGCACCCACGTGTTCCTGAACGTCGGCGAGCAGCGCGAACGCCGCACCGGGCGGTCGGCGCACCGGGATCATGAGCCGGAAATCCATTGTGGCCCCATGACTTTCGTCGACAGGCGGCGGCCCGCCCCGGCGCCGTCGGGCATGCCGCTCGGCCCGGTCCCGGATGCCGAGCAGCATCCGCCGGGACATCACGAAGTCCCCCGCGTCCATGAGGGCGGCCCAGCCGACAGCGAACGGCGACGGAGGGATGCGGAATCGCACGCGATGCACCAGCCGGCTACGGCCGGGACCGTCCGGGCGCAGCACCAGCGCGGCGGTGACCGTGCCACCGTCGTGCGAGTGGGCATACACGAGCGAACGTCCGGGGTCGATCGACTCCACCCGGAAGGCGGCCGGAGAACCCGCGACGAGCCGGACGGGGTCGCCGACCTCGAGCCGCTGCAGTTCGGGCCGGATCTCGCCGGCGCTCGGCTTCCCGCCGTTGTCGACGAGGTCGTAGCTGTACCAGCCGGCACGGTCCCCCGCCCCCATCTGGACCAGCCAGGGCCACACGTCCTCGGGGTCGGCCGCGATCGACACCGCACGGGTCGCCGACCAGTGCGGACCGGGCACGATCTCGTCCCCCGGAACCCGCTGAGCCACTTCGGTCCTGGTCGCACCCCAGCGCAGCTGCCACGGCCGATAGACCGCCAGATACAACAGTGGGACGACCGGCACCAGCCGGCCGCCCCACGTCAGGGCCGGATGCCGTCGCACCCGTCCATCCTCTACCGCCCCCGGAACTCCGGGGGCCGCTTCTCGAAGACTGCCGTGATGGCCTCGGTCAGGTCCTCCGACGGCAGGAACGCCGCGTTCCAGGCCGCCACGTAGCGCAGGCTGTCGTCGACGCGCGCCGAGCGGCTGTGGTCGAGGACGTCCTTGATGCCGTGCACGACCAGCGGCGGGTTCGCCGCGATCTCGGCGGCGGTGGCCTGCGCGGCCGCCAGAACGGCGTCGGCGTCGGCGAAGACGTCGTTGACCAGACCGATCTTCTCCGCACGTGCCGCGTCGATGTCCTTGCCGGTGAGGGCGAGTTCGCGCAGGTGCCCGTCGCCGATGATCAGCGGCAGGCGGGCGAGGCTACCCACGTCGGCGACCATCCCGACCTTGACCTCGCGGACGCTGAACTTCGCGTCGGCACTGGCGTAGCGGATGTCGGCCGCCGAGATCAGGTCCACGCCGCCGCCGATGCACCAGCCCTGCACGGCCGCGACGACCGGCTTGCGGCAGTCCGCGACCGCGGTGATCGCCGCCTGCATCCGCTTGACCATCTCGTGGAACTCGGTGCGCGGGGCGGCCAGCGCCTTGTCGGCGAGGACCTTGCCCAGGTCGCCGCTCATGGCGGGCAGGTCGAGGCCGAAGGAGAAGTGCTTGCCGGCGCCGGCGAGCACGACGGCGCGCACGTCCGGATCGGCGTCGAGCTCGCCGAACAGCACGGGCAGCTCGGTCCAGAAGTCGGGACCCATCGCGTTGCCCTTGCCGGGCCCGACCAGCGTGACGCGGGCGACGTGGTCGGCGACGTCGACGGTGAACGCTTTCCAGCGGGAATCTGCAGTCATTACTCAACAGTAATGTCTGCGCTTCGGACGGCCGACGAGGGCCGCTCGTTACAGCCTCGAAAATTCCCTGCTACCCCACTGGTGACCGCCGCGAACCGGACGGATCCTGAGGACACGAACGGTCCGACTCGCAAAGGAGCGACTGCCATGTTGATGCATCAGGGCATCGGTCTGGGCGCCTTCAATGCCCTGTCCCGGCGGGGCGCCACCCACGCGCTGTACGAGTGTTGCGCGTCGCTGACCTGGGCCCAGTCGGTGGCGGCCGGGCGACCCTACGCGAGCTACTCGGAACTGTTCGCCCGAGCCGACGCCGCCCTGTTCTCGCTGGGCGACGCGGAGATCGCGGAGGCCCTCGACTGCCACCCGGTGGTGGGACGCCGGCGCGGCAGCACCGCCTCGCGGCTCGAGCAGTGCTCGCTGTGGGACGAGGACGAGGCGTTGATGACCGCGATCACGGCCGCGGCGGCCGCCTACGAGGAGCGCTTCGGCTACCGCTACCTGTGGTGCCCCCAGGGACGCGGGCCGGGGGAACTGCTGACGGATCTTCACCACCGCCTCGCGCACGAACCCGAGGCGGAGCGCAAAGCGTGCACGGAGGAACTGGCCAAGATCACCCGTACCCGGCTCGAGCGCATGCTCGGACCGGAGGACGGCTTTCCCCTGTATTGACCGCCGACTGCGGGCAGCCCTGTCGATCGGGGCCACGGACGGCGGTGGGCTCCTAGGCTGGAACCATGTCCGGGACACTGCATCCGAATGCCGCTCGGGTGGCCGACACGCTCATCGCGCGCGGTCATCACGGGCTGATCACAACCCAGCCGGAGTCGGTGCACACCGCGGAGCAGGCGGCGGCCGCACTCGGGGTCGACGTGGGTGCGATCGTCAAGTCGCTGGTGTTCCTGCTCGACGACGAACCGGTGCTGCTGCTGGTCTCGGGTGCGCATCGGGTGAACCCGGAACGGACGGGCAAACGCCTCGGTGGTGCGCTCGTTGCGGCGCCCCCGGACGTGGTCACCGAGGTCACCGGGCAGCCCGTCGGCGGGGTGGCACCGCTCGGGCATCCGACGAACCTGACCACGTACGTCGACACCGCCCTGGCCGCTTTCCCCGAGCTGTGGGCCTCCGGCGGGCATCCGCGCACGCTGTTCCGCACGACGTTCCGCGAGCTGATGCGCATCACGGCGGCCGTCGACGTCGACGTCGACTAGACCTGCCGGCTCGACCGGCGGGCAGTGCCTGTCCGGCGGTCCGCCCGGGAATCGGTCAGCTGCACTGCGCGGCGCCGGCGGTGGACTCCACCAGGCCCGGACGGGTCTCGGGCGACGGTCCCCACAGGCCGTCGGTCTTGGCGTAGGTCCAGCCGGGACCGGCGTCGACGAGCCCGCGCAGCGCGTCGAGCAGGCGGTCCACGTCGGCGGACGAACTGCCGAGCCCCAGGGAGGCGCGCACCGCACCGCCGGGCAGGCCGACCCGCGCGAGCAGCGGGTGTGCGCAGAACCGGCCGTCGCGCACACCGATTCCGTGCTCGGCGGACAGGTACGACGCCACCTCGCCGGGTTCGAATCCGGAGACCGTGAAGGTGACGATGCCGACCGAGTCCGGCGAGTCGCTCCACAGCCGCAGGATCTCCACGCCGTCGAGGTCGCGCAGCCCGCCGAGGAGGCGCCGGCACAGCGCCTCCTCGTGCTCGGCGACGGCGTCGGCGTCGAAACCGGCGAGCGCGTCGCACGCCGCGGCGAGGGCCGCGACGCCGAGCACGTTCGGCGTGCCGGCCTCGTGCCGCGCCGGGGCGCACGCCCATTCGGTGTGACCGAGACGCACTTCGCGGACCGCACCGCCCCCTGCGAGATACGGTTCCGCGACGTCGAGCCAGTCCCGGCGTCCGACCAGAGTGCCGGCACCGAACGGGGCGTAGAGCTTGTGACCCGAGAACGCGAGGTAGTCGACGCCGAGAGCGGTGAGGTCGATCCGCCGGTGCGGCACCAATTGCGCTCCGTCGACGAGGATCCGGGCGCCGCAGGCGTGCGCCACGTCGGCGAGTTCGGCGATCGGGAGGACCTCGCCGGTCACGTTGGAGGCGCCGGTGACGGCGAGCAGCGCGGCGGGCTTGCTGCACAGCTCGGCGACGAGCCGGCGGACCGTCTCGGCGACGGTGTCCGCGGCCTCGACGACGCGGGCGTTCTTCCAGGGCAACAGGTTTGCGTGGTGCTCGACGTCGAGCACCACGACGTCGCCGGGTACGGCTCCGGCCAGGAGGTTGAGGGAGTCGGTGGTGTTGCGGGTGAACACCACCACCTGATCGTCTGCGGCGCACACGAATCGGGCCACCGACTCACGAGCCTGCTCGTAGCTCGAGGTGGAGATCCGGGAGGCGTAACCGGCACCGCGGTGCACACTGGCGTAGTACGGCAGGAGCTCGGCGATCCGCTCGGTGACCGCTTCGAGGGCGGGCGCGCTCGCCGCGTAGTCGAAGTTGGCGTAGGTGCAGGTACCACCCTGGACCAGGGGTACCTGCAGGTCACATCCGGTGACCCGGGCGAACGGGGCGATGCAGGTGTCGGCGGTCAGTACGGCAGCAGTCATGACGTTCCCTCGTCGTTCAGGGATTCGCCGGTGGTCGCCTCGTCGCCCGAGTGCGATCACGGTCCGAATCCGCGCTTGCCGTGTCCGGTGTGGAAACACGGCCTGGTCGTCACCCGGAGCACCCCACCGCGGAGGAGGGTTGCCGACCAGCTAGCCGGGGCTTGTCGCTGGTTCTCGTGACCTGCCGAAGAGGATTGCAGGAGCGCGCACGGATGTCAAACCGGAATCGCGGCGGCCGTCGTCCCGCAAACGGAAGTTTCAGGGAGATAAGGTTTTTCGAGCAGAGTCGGACGCCGCGCCGCGGAGCGCGACGTCGGGTCGAGCGGGAGATTCCACCGATGGAGTGGGCACCGACACACCCGATGTTCACCCTCCGTCCATCTGACCGTGAGATAACCGGACGAACGCATCACCAGGCCGAGAGAAGGACATGCGATTGCCTGCCCAGCCCACGACGGATCCGGATCGGTCGTATCGCATCCCCGAGGAGTTCGTTCGCTCCTCCCACGCCCCGGCCCCCCGCACCCTCGTCGACATCCTGCGGGCCACCGCCGACACCCACCCGGACGCCCCGGCCGTCGACGACGGCACCGTGACTCTCAGCTACACCGAACTCGTCGAGGAGGTCATCGCCTGCTCGTACCGGCTCGCCGACGCGGGAGTCGGCGCCGGTGACCGCGTCGGCGTGCGCATGCCGTCCGGCTCCAAGGACCTGTACGTGATGATCCTGGGCATCCTCGCGGCCGGCGCGGCCTACGTGCCGGTGGACGCGGACGACCCCGACGAACGCGCCGAACTCGTGTTCGGGGAGGCGATGGTCACCGCCGTCGTCACCGCCGACGGCATCGGCCCGGGCACCGCGCCGCCGTCGCCCGCGCCACAGCTGCGCGGCCCGCGCCTCGACGACGCCGCCTGGATCATCTTCACCTCCGGCTCCACCGGCACCCCCAAGGGCGTCGCGGTCAGCCATCGCAGCGCCGCCGCCTTCGTCGACGCCGAGGCCCGGCTGTTCCTGCGCGAGAACCCGATCGGGCCCGGCGACCGCGTACTGGCCGGACTGTCGGTCGCCTTCGACGCCTCCTGTGAGGAGATGTGGCTGGCGTGGCGGCACGGCGCGTGCCTCGTGCCGGCGCCCCGCTCGCTCGTGCGGTCCGGGATGGACCTCGGGCCGTGGCTGGTCTCCCGCGACATCAGCGTCGTCTCCACCGTCCCCACCCTCGCGGCGATGTGGCCCGCCGAGGCGCTCGAAGCGGTGCGGCTGTTGATCTTCGGTGGCGAGGCCTGCCCGCCGGACCTCGCCGAGCGACTGGCCGTGCCCGGTCGCGAGGTGTGGAACACCTACGGGCCGACCGAGGCCACCGTCGTCGCATGCGCGGCAACCATGGACGGCAAGGGCCCGATCCGCATCGGCCTGCCGCTCGACGGCTGGGACCTCGCCGTGGTGGACGCCGACGGCCGGCCCGTGCCCGAGGGCGGTACCGGCGAACTCGTCATCGGCGGCGTCGGACTGGCTCGCTACCTCGACCCGGCCAAGGACGCCGAGAAATACGCACCCATGCCCACCCTCGGCTGGGACCGCGCGTACCGCAGCGGCGACCTGGTCACCCTCGACCGCAAGGGCCTGCTGTTCCAGGGACGCGCCGACGATCAGGTCAAGATCGGCGGTCGGCGCATCGAGCTCGGCGAGGTCGACAACGCTCTGCAGAACCTGCCCGGCGTCGCCGGCGGCGCGGCCGCCGTGCGCAAGACCACGGCCGGGCACTCGATCCTCGTCGGGTACATCGCCAGCACCGACCCGGAGTTCGACCTCGCCTCCGCGCGCGACCTGCTCGGCGAGCAGTTGCCCGCGGCCCTGGTGCCGCGGCTGGCGCTGGTGGACGAGCTGCCCACCCGCACCTCCGGCAAGGTGGACCGCAACGCGCTGCCGTGGCCGCTGCCCGGCGCCGAGGCCGACTCCGCCGAGGCCCTGGGTCTCGACCCGACCGCCGAGTGGGTCGCCGGACTGTGGGTGTCGATCCTCGGCACCCCGATCGAGAGCATCGACGACGACTTCTTCGAACTGGGCGGCGGCTCCCTCTCCGCGGCCCAGCTGGTGACCGCCCTGCGCGAGCGCTACCCCGCGATGACCGTCGCCGAACTGTACGACCATCCGCGGCTCGGCTCGCTGGCCGGGTACCTCGACGACCTCGCGCCGTCCGCGGTGGTCGCGCCGCGGCAGGTGGCCCCCGTCCCACGCCGGACGCAGCTGCTGCAGCTGGCCATCACGGTGCCGCTCACCACCCTGACCGGACTGCAATGGGTGACATGGCTGGCGACGGCGAACAACGTCTTCGCGCTGTTCGTCGACCTGCCGTGGCTCGCGGCGGTGTCGTGGTGGTGGGTGGCGCTCGGCATCCTGCTGTTCCTGACCCCGCTCGGCCGGATGTCCGTCGCCGTCGCCGGGACGCGGCTGCTGCTGCGCAACCTGGAACCGGGCACCTATCCGAGGGGCGGCAGCGAACACCTGCGGCTGTGGACGGCGCTGCGGCTGTCGGAGGCCAGCGGCGCGGTGAACCTGTCCGGGGCGCCGTGGATGCTGTATTACGCCCGCGCCCTCGGCGCGAAGGTCGGTCAGGGCGTCGACCTGCACAGCCTGCCGCCGGTGACCGGCATGCTCGAACTCGGCGACGGCTGTTCCGTCGAACCCGAGGTCGACCTGTCCGGCCACTGGGTCGACGGCGACGAGGTCCACATCGGCACCATCCGGATCGGCGCCGGCGCCACCGTCGGTGCCCGCTCGACGCTCGCCCCGGGCGCCAAGATCGGCAAGAACGCCGAGGTCGAGGCCGGCTCCGCCGTCTTCGGCCGGGTCAAGGCCGGCCAGCACTGGGCGGGCTCCCCTGCGCGGAAGGTCGGCAAGGCCGTACATCCGTGGCCCGACGAGCCGCCGCGCCGCGCCGCGTGGTGGGTGCCGGTCTTCGGCCTCACGTCGGTGGCGCTGGCCTCGCTGCCGATCGTCTCGATCGCCGCCGGCCTCACGCTGGTCGGATGGTGGATCCGCGACACCGCCGACCTGACCGACGCGTTGCTCCGCAGCGCAGCGATCCTGCCGGTGGCCGCACTGTTGACCCTGTTCGTGTTCGCCGCGCTCACGGTGCTGTCGGTGCGCGCCCTGTCCCTCGGCATGATCGAGGGCCACCACCCCGTCCGCAGCCGCGTCGGCTGGCAGGTGTGGGCGACCGAGCGCCTGATGGACAGCTCGCGCACGTTCCTGTTCCCGCTCTACGCCTCGATGCTCACCCCCGGCTGGCTGCGGCTGCTCGGCGCCGACATCGGCAAGGACGTCGAAGCCTCCACCGTGCTGATGGTGCCCAAGTTCACCCGCGTCGCCGACGGCGCCTTCCTCGCCGACGACACCATGGTCGCCAGCTACGAACTCGGTGGCGGCTGGCTGTACATCTCCCGGGCCAAGGTCGGCAAGCGCGCGTTCCTCGGCAACTCGGGCATGGCCGCCCCCGGGCGCCGGGTGCCCAAGTACGGGCTCGTCGCCGTGCTCTCCGCTGCCCCGTCGAAGGCCAAGTCGGGTTCCTCGTGGCTGGGCAGCCCACCGGTGCGGCTGCGCCGCGCCGCGAACGACGGCGACTCGAGCCGCACGTTCGCGCCCCCGCTGCGGCTCCGGGTGGCACGCGGCTTCGTCGAGACCTTCCGCCTGCTCCCCATGATCGTCACGTTCGGCATCGGCCTCGGCGTCCTGTTCGCCCTGCAGGCGCTGGCCGGCGCGGCGGGATACGGCCCGGCCGCGGCGCTGAGCGGCCTCGTGCTCATCCTTGCCGGCGCCGTGGCCGGCATCGTGTCCGTGACCGCCAAGTGGGTGGCCGTCGGGCGCATCGGCCGCGAGGAGCACCCGCTGTGGAGCTGGTTCGTGTGGCGCAACGAGGTGGCCGACACGTTCGTCGAAACCGTCGCGGCGCCGTGGTTCGCCCGGCCCGCCACCGGAACGGCCGTGATGAACCTGTGGCTGCGGGGCCTGGGCGCGAAGATCGGCCGCGGGGTGTGGTGCGAGAGCTACTGGCTGCCGGAGGCCGACCTGGTGACCCTCGGCGACGGCGCGACGGTGGAACGCGGATGTGTTGTGCAAACGCACCTGTTCCATGATCGGATCATGTCCATGGACACCGTCACGCTCGGCGCCGGCGCCACCCTCGGCCCCCAGTGCGTCGCACTGCCCGCGGCCGGAATCGGAGCCGGCGCCACCGTCGGTCCCGCCTCGCTGGTGATGCGCGGCGACGTCGTTCCGGATTCGAGCAGATGGCAAGGCAATCCGATCGCACCGTGGTCACACCCGAGCGATTGGTCCCCGCAGTGAAGCCGGGGAACGACCCGAAGAAGTCGCGCGACAACGGCAGGACCGCGAAGCCGGACGCCCCGATCGATCCGTACCTGCCGCGGAGCGGCAACCGCGGGTACCGCGTGTCGCGGTACGAGCTCGACCTGACCTACCGGGTGGTGGCCAACCGGCTCACCGGCACGGCCACCGTCATCGCCACCACCACCGACGCACGCGGCAAGTTCGCGCTCGACCTCGCACCGACGATGCGGGTGACGAAACTGTCGGTCAACGGATCCCGGCCCGCCAAGTACGCCCAGCGCGACGGCAAGCTCGTCGTCACCCCGGCCCGGAAGATTCCCGTGGGCGGGGTCCTGACGATCGTCGTCCACTATCACGGAACACCGAAACCGATCCGCAGCCCCTGGGGCGAGGTCGGCTGGGAGGAACTCGAGGAGGGGTCGCTCGTCGCGAGTCAGCCCAACGGCGCCGCATCGTGGTTCCCCTGCGACGACCATCCCGGCGCCAAGGCCAGCTACCGGATCACGGTCACCGCCGACTCGCCCTTCCAGGTGATCGCGAACGGCACGCTGGTGCGCAGGACGATGAGGGCCAGCCAGACCACCTGGGAGTACGAACAGCCGGAACCGATGGCGACCTACCTGGCCACCGTGCAGATCGGAAACTACGAGACCCGCAGGGTGTCCGACGGGCCGGTGCCCCTCTACGCGGTGCATCCCCCGCGCCTGAAGGCGAACTTCGACCGGGACTTCGGCCGGCAACCACAGATGATGGACGTCTTCTCCCGGCTCTTCGGGCCCTACCCGTTCACGCACTACAGCGTCGTCGTCACCGCGGACGAGCTCGAGATCCCGATCGAGGCGCAGACCCTGTCGATCTTCGGCGCGAACCACTGCGACGGCAGCCGCGGCGAGGAGCGGCTCGTCGCGCACGAGCTCGCCCACCAGTGGTTCGGCAACAGCCTCACCCTGTCGCGGTGGCGCGACATCTGGCTGAACGAGGGCTTCGCCTGCTACGCGGAGTGGCTGTGGTCGGAGAACTCCGACGGCCCGTCGGCGCACACGATCGCCGCCGACGCGCACCGGGGGCTCGGCCGCAAACCCCAGGACCTCCTCCTCGGCGACCCGGGCCCGGAGCTGATGTTCGACGACCGCGTCTACAAGCGCGGCGCCCTGACCCTGCACGCGCTGCGCCTGCGCCTCGGCGACGAGAAGTTCTTCGCGTTGCTGCGGCAGTGGACCGCCGAGCACCGGCACGGGATCGTCACCACCGAGCAGTTCACCGATCTGGCGGCGCGGTTCGCGGATGCACCGCTGCGTCCGCTGTGGGACGCGTGGCTCGCCGAGAAGGCACTGCCGCCGATGCCCGAGCCGTGAGGCGTCAGGCGTGTGCTCGCTCCGGCAGGTGCGCCCGCCACTTGACCAGGACGAGCACCAGGCACGCGGCCGCCGCGACGGCGCCCACCACGAACATCGCCGGGTAGGTCAGGACCGGGTACGTCTGCGACAGGTACACCATGGCGGCGGGCACCGCGAAACCGAGATAGCTCAGCGAATAGAACACCGCGGTGAGCCCGGCGAGGTCGTCGGGGCCGGCGATGCGCTGCACCTCCTGCAGACCCGACACCAGCGCCATGCCGTAGCCGCACCCCAGGACGACCGCGGCCAGCAGCGCCAGCGGCACGGTCAGTGCCGCGGCCGCGACCGCCGCCGTGACCATCCCCACCACGAGCAGCGTCAGCGCCACCACCACGGCCCGGGCGTTGCGCGGGGTGTCGATCCGGCGGCCCAGCGACTGGATCGCGAAACCGGCACCGAGGGCCACGACGCACAGCAGTGCCGAGAACGCGACCGGCGCGTCGCCGCTGTGCCCGGTCATCAGCGCCGGAATGATCGCGTAGGCCGAACTCGCGGCACCGAACACCCAGGGGGCGACGGGGGCGATCACGAACAGGAAGCGGGCGTGCCCGGCCGCCGGGATCTTCAGATCCTCCCGCAGCGGAGTCCGTTCCACCTCCGGCTGCGCCGGCCGGGTCTCCGGCGTCCGGAGCAGCGCCGCACCGGCGCCGACGCTCAGCCCGATGTGCACGAGGTAGGTCAGGGCGCTCGGCATCGGCGCCCACTGCGCGAGGGCCCCCGCGACCCCGGCCCCGACCCCGAAGCCGGCGGTCAGGCTCATCGCGGCCCGTCGCGCACCGGCACCGGGAGTCGCGCGCGGATCCCAGCGCGGATCGGACAGTTCCTTCAGCCAGCTGCCGCCGACGGCCATGCCGAGACCGAGGGCGATCCCGCAGAGGATGCGACCGAGGATGAGCAGCGGCGCGGAGTCCGCCCCGAGGGCGAGCACCGCGGAACCGGCCAGGCCGACGAACGGCGCGGGCACCATGACCGGTCGCCGCCCGAGCCGGTCGGAGAGCGGGCCGCCGACGAGCAGGGCCGGCACGATGCCCAGGACGTACGCGAAGAGGAACAGGTCGACGACGACCGGCGCGAAACCGTGTTCGAGCCGGTACATCACGAGCAGCGGCGTGAACTCGTTGCCGCCCCAGGCGACGGTGAACATCGCGGCGGCCACGAGCAGCCACGTCCCGCGCGGGACCGTTTCCGTAAGTGTCGGCAGCCGACCGGGGTCGGTGGTAGTAGCGGTCACAGTCGTCCCCCTCCGAGTCCGTGCACCTCACGCATGTGCACCTGAAGCGCCTCGTCGAACGCGTCGGCATCCCCGGCGGCGACGAGATCCGCCAGGTGCGTGTGGTCGGCGATGATCTTCTGCAGCTGCGCCGGATCACGAGCGACCGAACGCGCCGTCATCCGTCGCTGGCGTTCACGCAGGCTTGCGTAGAAGTTGTCGAGGAGCGGATTGCCGCCCGCCGCGACGATGCTGCGGTGAAAGTCCGCGTCGGCGCCGCTGAAGGCGCCGACGTCCCCGCGCTCGGCCAGCTCCCGCTGGGTGTCCAGGCATTCGCGCAACGTGCGCTCGAGCCGTTCCCGCGCCTGCGGAGCCGACGCGACGGCGCGCACGGCGTGCGTTTCCAGCAGCCGTCGCGCATCGACGACGTGCTCGGCCTCCCCGTCCGCCACCGGGACGACGAGCGCGCCCCGCTTGGGGTACAGGCGCATCCAGCCCTCCGCCTCGAGCCGGAGGAAGGCCTCGCGCACCGGGGTGCGGCTGCACGACATCCGTGCGGCGATCTCCCCTTCGCTGATCAGATCCCCGCCGGGCAGCTCACCCGAGAGGATCAGCTCCTTGACCTCGCGGTAGGCCGCCTCGGCGGCTGAATACGACATAGACACAAGATGTATTTATACCGTAGGCCGACGGTGGGGCACCACGCGGCCCTGCCGGCTTGCCCAGGAGGGCAAGGTGAAAGGGAGCCATGACCGCGACCGCCTCGGGGAGCTCTTCGCGGCGGCGGCCTCGAATCCGGTGAACCCGTCCATCGCAACAGGAGAAAGCGGTCGTGGGGAGAGCGTCGAGGAGGTTCTGCGGGTCCGTCGCGACGCCCTACCTCGAGCACATGTCGGGCGCCGGAGCCACAATCGGGCTGGGCATTCGAGCGGTGCCGTAGAGAAGATCCGGCGAATGACGCGGCAGGAGCAGAGGAGTCCTCGAATGGCGAAGTACCTGATCTCGTTCCCTGGCGAGGCCATGGTGTTCCCCGAGGAGGACTTCGAGGCGGTGGTCGAAGCCTCCCATGCCGTCATCGACGAGGCCAAGGCGGCGGGCGTGTACGTCTTCGCCGGAGGGATCGATGAGGACGTAGACCCGGTGCTCGTGGCCGGTGACGGCACCGTCACCGAGGGCACGTACCCCGGCCACAAAGTGCCTAACGGCGGTTACACCGTTCTCGAGCTGCCCTCGCGGGAGGCGGCACTCGAGTGGGCCGCGAAGATCGCCGTCGCCTGCCGCTGCTCGCAAGAGGTCCGGCAGTTCCAGGACGACCCGGCCCGCTGACGAGGGCAACCCCAGCCGGAGCCGGTCGTGCGTCGCGCGCCCATAATGAAAGGCGTGCAGCAGCGCACAGGGCGGGTGACCCCGACCGGCGGCACCTCGCCGGGCGACCCGGCCACCGACGCGCCGACCAGCCCTACACCCTCAACTGCGAAGAGCAGCCGCCATACTCGGATGCACTGAAGGGAGCGTGATGAAACCACCGCCGACGTGGGGCGATCGGCTGCACGCGGTTGCGATGGGCAGCGTCGCCGGCGGCGTCGCGGCGTACTGGCTCGACTACTTCACTGCCGGACATGTCAGGTCGTCCGACGATGCCGCCTATATCGCGTTCGAGAACGCCTTTCCGGCCGCCGACGGACTGATGGCCGCGAGCTTTGCAACGAGTGCCTGGCACCTGACAAGGGGACGAGCGGTCGCCATCCCGCTCGGGATCGCGGCCGGCGGCGCGATGACATTCCTCGGGGCCATGGACACGCTGTGGAACCTCGAGCACGGCAGCTACCGGCACATGACTGCGGACATGGCGGTCGAGACCGGGATCAACATCATCTCGCTCGTGTTCGGGCCATGGACGGTTGCCCGGCTGTGGCGGCGGCGCGAGGCACTGGCAGGCTGATCGGACTGGAGAAGGTCGTCGACACGCTGCACCCGGGCAGGTAGCCGCCGGCGGTCTACGCGCCAACCCGCACCTCTCCCTGATCGACTCTCACCGACTGGGGCACCTATCGCCTGTGCTTCAGTAGGACTTGCGCCGCCACGGCTCGACGGTGAGGTGTCCTGCAACGATGACCATGGGTGCGCTCCACTCCTGTCGCCTTCGCCTCCAGCCCGCCGGGCTGTTCCGCTGAGATAGACCTCCAGGGCAGGGGAACTCGTCGTTCAGCATCCCGAACCAGCCGGCGAACACCGACACACCGCGCACAGCGGCCCGTCCCCTCATCGAGTGGAACTCGAGGAGGCAATGCCCGTGGGCTACCAGCGGTACAACCTGGTGCCTGCACCGCAATGACCGACTCTCACACGAAACGGAGCAGTTCACGGGGCCCGGTCACGGCCGTGAACGCAGGTTTCCGGAAGGGAATGGCGACGCCCCGGAAAAGACACGAAAAATGCCGGAAGCCCCCCAACGAGGTTGGGGGGCTTCCGGTAACGGGTGTTCGGCGGTGTCCTACTCTCCCACACCCTGTCGGGTGCAGTACCATCGGCGCTGGAGGGCTTAGCTTCCGGGTTCGGAATGGGACCGGGCGTTTCCCCTCCGCTATGGCCGCCGTAACTCTGTGAAACGACCCACGCACGCTGTTCGCGTGGGTCGGGGGCCGCAGGCCCACCCATTCTTTGGGGGGCAGCGTTTACTCCGACTCCTCGCGCAGCGAGTGTGAGTGTGTTGTTTCAGATACCGCACAGTGGACGCGTAGCTTCTTTGTGGTAAGTCCTCGGCCTATTAGTACCGGTCACCTGCATGCGTTACCGCACTTCCAGTTCCGGCCTATCAACCCGGTGGTCTGCCGGGGGCCTTACCCCCTCGAGGGGGTGAGAAACCTCATCTTGGAACAGGCTTCCCGCTTAGATGCTTTCAGCGGTTATCCCTTCCGAACGTAGCCAACCAGCCGTGCCCCTGGCGGGACAACTGGCACACCAGAGGTTCGTCCGTCCCGGTCCTCTCGTACTAGGGACAGCCTTCCTCAAGTTTCTAACGCGCGCGGCGGATAGAGACCGAACTGTCTCACGACGTTCTAAACCCAGCTCGCGTGCCGCTTTAATGGGCGAACAGCCCAACCCTTGGGACCTACTCCAGCCCCAGGATGCGACGAGCCGACATCGAGGTGCCAAACCATCCCGTCGATATGGACTCTTGGGGAAGATCAGCCTGTTATCCCCGGGGTACCTTTTATCCGTTGAGCGACACCGCTTCCACATGCCGGTGCCGGATCACTAGTCCCGACTTTCGTCCCTGCTCGACCTGTCGGTCTCACAGTCAAGCTCCCTTGTGCACTTGCACTCGACACCTGATTGCCAACCAGGCTGAGGGAACCTTTGGGCGCCTCCGTTACATTTTGGGAGGCAACCGCCCCAGTTAAACTACCCACCAGGCACTGTCCCTGAACCCGATCAGGGTCCGAGGTTAGAGGTCCAATACGATCAGAGTGGTATTTCAACAACGACTCCACCCACACTGGCGTGCGGGCTTCCCAGTCTCCCACCTATCCTACACAAACCGAACCGAACACCAATACCAAGCTGTAGTGAAGGTCCCGGGGTCTTTTCGTCCTGCCGCGCGTAACGAGCATCTTTACTCGTAGTGCAATTTCGCCGAGTCTGTGGTTGAGACAGCAGAGAAGTCGTTACGCCATTCGTGCAGGTCGGAACTTACCCGACAAGGAATTTCGCTACCTTAGGATGGTTATAGTTACCACCGCCGTTTACTGGGGCTTAAATTCTCAGCTTCGCGGAGTGAACTCCGCTGACCGGTCCTCTTAACCTTCCAGCACCGGGCAGGCGTCAGTCCGTATACCTCGTCTTACGACTTCGCACGGACCTGTGTTTTTAGTAAACAGTCGCTTCTCTCTGGTCTCTGCGACCACCCCCGGCTCACGGAGCAAGTCCGGTCACCGGGACTGGTCCCCCTTCTCCCGAAGTTACGGGGGCATTTTGCCGAGTTCCTTAACCACAGTTCTCTCGATCGCCTCGGTATTCTCTACCTGACCACCTGTGTCGGTTTGGGGTACGGGCCGTGTGAAAGCTCGCTAGAGGCTTTTCTCGGCAGCATAGGATCATGGAATTCGCCTCATTCGGCTACGCATCACCTCTCAGGCTGTGTGCGACACGGATTTGCCTGTGTCACGCCCTACGGGCTTACACCGGTACAACCACTGACCGGCCCCACTACCTTCCTGCGTCACCCCATCGCTTGGCTACTACCACCGAAGGTCCCGTGCAGCAGGCTCTCGGCTCCCGAAGGAACTCGATCACCCTTTGGACGGTTAGTACCGATGATTCACCAGGGGCGCGTTCACACGGGTACGGGAATATCAACCCGTTGTCCATCGACTACGCCTGTCGGCCTCGCCTTAGGTCCCGACTCACCCTGGGCGGATTAACCTGGCCCAGGAACCCTTGGTCATTCGGCGGACGAGTTTCTCACTCGTCTTTCGCTACTCATGCCTGCATTCTCACTCGCGCAGCCTCCACACCTGGATCACTCCGGCGCTTCCCCGGCTGCACGACGCTCCCCTACCCACCCACACACCTGGCTCGCCCCCCGCAGGGAACGAGCGGGCTAATGTGAGTGCCGCGGCTTCGGCGGTGTACTTGAGCCCCGCTACATTGTCGGCGCAGAACCACTTGACCAGTGAGCTATTACGCACTCTTTCAAGGGTGGCTGCTTCTAAGCCAACCTCCTGGTTGTCTCAGCGATCCCACATCCTTTTCCACTTAGTACACGCTTAGGGGCCTTAGCCGGCGATCTGGGCTGTTTCCCTCTCGACTACGAAGCTTATCCCCCGCAGTCTCACTGCCGCGCTCTCACTCACCGGCATTCGGAGTTTGGCTGATTTCGGTAAGCTTGTGGGCCCCCTAGACCATCCAGTAGCTCTACCTCCGGTGAGAAACACGCGACGCTGCACCTAAATGCATTTCGGGGAGAACCAGCTATCACGGAGTTTGATTGGCCTTTCACCCCTACCCACAGCTCATCCCCTCAGTTTTCAACCTAAGTGGGTTCGGGCCTCCACGACGTCTTACCGTCGCTTCACCCTGGCCATGGGTAGATCACTCCGCTTCGGGTCTAGAACATGCCACTACAGACGCCCTGTTCGGACTCGCTTTCGCTACGACTACCCCACACGGGTTAACCTCGCGACATGCCACTAACTCGCAGGCTCATTCTTCAAAAGGCACGCCGTCACCCCCAGCAGACCAAACTGCTCGAAGGCTCCGACGGATTGTAAGCGCACGGTTTCAGGTACTATTTCACTCCCCTCCCGGGGTACTTTTCACCTTTCCCTCACGGTACTAGTCCGCTATCGGTCACCAGGGAGTATTCAGGCTTATCGGGTGGTCCCGACGGATTCACAGCAGATTTCACGGGCCCGCTGCTACTCGGGTACCCTCCACGAGAGCCGGCATGTTTTCGTCTACGGGATTCTCACCCTCTACGACAGGCCGTTCCAGACCATTTCGACTAACACACCGGTTTCTTACTCTCGCCCACCATGACAGTGATGGGAAGAAGGGCCCCACGACCCCACGAGTGCAACGCCTGCCAGCTCTCACACACCCGCGGTTTAGCCTCTTCCGTTTTCGCTCGCCACTACTCACGGAATCACATGTTGTTTTCTCTTCCTGTGGGTACTGAGATGTTTCACTTCCCCACGTTCCCTCCACACGCCCTATATATTCAGGCGCGGGTAACACGACATCACTCGTGCTGGGTTTCCCCATTCGGAAATCCTCGGATCACAGCTCGGTTGACAGCTCCCCGAGGCATATCGCAGCCTCCCACGTCCTTCATCGGCTCCTGGTGCCAAGGCATCCACCGTACGCTCATAAACACTTACAACAAAGATGCTCGCGTCCACTGTGCAGTTCTCAAACAACACACAACAACCGGTACCGGAAGAAGAAACAACCCCTTCGTTCCCGATCATCGTCGCTGACAAAACACTCGCGTGTTCTCTCAGGACCCAACAGTGCACCGATATAACCACCGCAGAAGGACACTCGGGTCCTTCCCGCGCGGTGATGACTGTCAGCGTTCCACCCATGAGCACCACCGGATTACGTGTGAATCCGAAATGGCTCTGCCCGTGGCGGAGTCACCTGTGTGACCCACCGACGGGAGTTGCTCCTTAGAAAGGAGGTGATCCAGCCGCACCTTCCGGTACGGCTACCTTGTTACGACTTCGTCCCAATCGCCGATCCCACCTTCGACGGCTCCCTCCCACGAGGGGTTAGGCCACCGGCTTCGGGTGTTACCGACTTTCATGACGTGACGGGCGGTGTGTACAAGGCCCGGGAACGTATTCACCGCAGCGTTGCTGATCTGCGATTACTAGCGACTCCGACTTCACGGGGTCGAGTTGCAGACCCCGATCCGAACTGAGACCGGCTTTAAGGGATTCGCTCCACCTCGCGGTATCGCAGCCCTCTGTACCGGCCATTGTAGCATGTGTGAAGCCCTGGACATAAGGGGCATGATGACTTGACGTCGTCCCCACCTTCCTCCGAGTTGACCCCGGCAGTCTCCTGCGAGTCCCCAACCGAATTGCTGGCAACACAGGACAAGGGTTGCGCTCGTTGCGGGACTTAACCCAACATCTCACGACACGAGCTGACGACAGCCATGCACCACCTGTACACCGACCACAAGGGAAACCCCATCTCTGGGGCGGTCCGGTGTATGTCAAACCCAGGTAAGGTTCTTCGCGTTGCATCGAATTAATCCACATGCTCCGCCGCTTGTGCGGGCCCCCGTCAATTCCTTTGAGTTTTAGCCTTGCGGCCGTACTCCCCAGGCGGGGCGCTTAATGCGTTAGCTACGGCACGGATCCCGTGGAAGGAAACCCACACCTAGCGCCCACCGTTTACGGCGTGGACTACCAGGGTATCTAATCCTGTTCGCTACCCACGCTTTCGCTCCTCAGCGTCAGTTACTGCCCAGAGACCCGCCTTCGCCACCGGTGTTCCTCCTGATATCTGCGCATTTCACCGCTACACCAGGAATTCCAGTCTCCCCTGCAGTACTCAAGTCTGCCCGTATCGCCTGCAAGCCCGCAGTTGAGCTGCGGGTTTTCACAGACGACGCGACAAACCGCCTACGAGCTCTTTACGCCCAGTAATTCCGGACAACGCTCGCACCCTACGTATTACCGCGGCTGCTGGCACGTAGTTGGCCGGTGCTTCTTCTGTACCTACCGTCACTCGCGCTTCGTCGGTACTGAAAGAGGTTTACAACCCGAAGGCCGTCATCCCTCACGCGGCGTCGCTGCATCAGGCTTGCGCCCATTGTGCAATATTCCCCACTGCTGCCTCCCGTAGGAGTCTGGGCCGTGTCTCAGTCCCAGTGTGGCCGGTCGCCCTCTCAGGCCGGCTACCCGTCGTCGCCTTGGTGGGCCGTTACCCCACCAACAAGCTGATAGGCCGCGGGCCCATCCTGCACCGGAAAACCTTTCCACCCCGGAACATGCATCCCGAGGTCCTATCCGGTATTAGACCCAGTTTCCCAGGCTTATCCCGAAGTGCAGGGCAGATCACCCACGTGTTACTCACCCGTTCGCCACTAATCCACCCAGCAAGCTGGGCTTCATCGTTCGACTTGCATGTGTTAAGCACGCCGCCAGCGTTCGTCCTGAGCCAGGATCAAACTCTCCGTTGAAGACTCACAATCAAACCCCGAAGGGCCGATCAGTCATAGACATCGAGCCAAATCACCAGCAAAAAACTCAAACCAGCAAAAAACACTGACTACCACAGACGGAAGAATGCGGCAGCCAGCAACAACCACCCCCCGAAAAGAGAGGCGGTCGCACCAAAAATATTTTGGCACTGACATTCATCGGCACACTGTTGAGTTCTCAAAGAACACGCACACACCATCACCCACGAACCGAGGTCCGCGGCGTTCCGGGGCAACCGTTCCAGCCTACCCACACCACCCGGCGAAAACAAACCCGACGCGCTCGGTGGGATCGGCAACGGCCCAGAACCCTACCAGAAGATTCCGAACCGAACAATCAGGCGCCTGCGTCCAACCTCGTTGTCCCGAGCCCCTGCGGGCCGGGTCGGTGTCCGTGTCGCTCTGACCTGGAATAAGTTACGTGAACATTGCGCTCTCACCAAATCGCCTGGTCAGACCGCTTTTCTGCGCCGAGTCAGGGCACCCAGTACTTCACGGCCAACTCCTCCACGACGGCATCGCCCTCGGCGGCCTGCTCCAGCAGCGCCAGGTCGAGGTCGATGTCGATGAGCCGGGGGTTGTCCCCTTCGGCGTCACCGAGAGGGCGCCCGCCGTCTTCGCCGCGCTGGCGCAGAATCTTCGCTCGCACCCGCTCTTTCAACGACTCACTCATAAGTCGAGTGTACTGAGGGGGCGCCGCCCGAGCGGGGTGCCGAGCGGCGAAGACCGACCTAGTGGTCGTCGTCGCGCCGGCGGAACACGCGCATCGCGGTGGGGATGAGAACGACCAGGGCGCCGACGATCAGAACGATCGAGAAAATTTCCAGAAGCACACGTGCCATCATCCGGCACGGAGGGCGCCGGCGGGCGACTTCGTCGTGGGCGAGCGGACCGGAAGGGTCCCCCGGTCGACGAAGGCCCTCCACCCGTCTTCCGGGTGAAGGGCCTTCGTCGCTCCGAGCTGCCTGCGAGAATCGAACTCGCGACCTTTTCATTACGAGTGAAATGCTCTACCGACTGAGCTAAGGCAGCGTGCCTGACGGCGCGCACGAGTTTAGCGCCTACCCCCCTGTCCAATGCAAACCACCCCTCGCCGCCTACCGGAATGCCGAGCTCAGCCGGGCCGCCATGGCGGCCACCGCGAAGCGCGGTTTGACGTTCTGTGCGAGAACCTCACGGCATTCGAGGATCGCCTCGATGCAGGTCAGCAACGCCTCCGGCCGGGCCCGCGAAGCCAGGTCGGAGGCACGCTCGGCCATGTCGGGATGGTTGGCGGTGCCGGAAGCGCCCAGGGAACGTGCCAGCGCATCCCGGTAGAGACCGGCCAGATCGATGAGGGCGCGGTCCATGATGTCGCGCTCGGTCCGCGTGCGCCTGGACTTCTGGGTGCGTTCGAGGTCCTTGAGGACGCCGGCCGCACCGCGGAGCGCCCCGGCGGCGCCCTTACCGGTGCCACCGGCGCCGAGAGCCGTCCGGAGTTCCTCGGTCTCGCGCTCGTCGCGCGCGACGCTGATCTCCTTCGCCTCGGCCTCGGCACGCTGGACCAGCTCGTCTGCGGCGGTGTAGGTGGTCGCGGGGCGGAGCACGGCTTCGGCCAGATCCAGCGCACGCCGCCGGCTGGCGCGGGCGGACTCGTCGGTGGCCAGACGCCGGGCACGGCCGACGTGGCCGCCGCTGATCGACGCCGCCCAGCTCGCGGTCTCGGCGTCGAGCCCGTCGCGTTCGCGCAGGACCCGGGCGATCGCGTCCGGGCTGGGCGTGACGAGTGCGACGTGCCGGCATCGCGAGCGCAGGGTCACGGAGATGTCCTGCGGATCGATCGACGGCGCGCACAGCAGGAACACCGTGCGTTCGGGCGGTTCCTCGACGACCTTGAGCAGCGCGTTCGCGGCGCCCTCGGTGAGCCGGTCCGCGTCCTCGATCACCACGACCTGCCACTGCCCGGTGCTCGGGCGACGCGAGGCGGTCCGGACGATGTCGCGCATCGCCTTGACGCTGATCGTGAGCCCCTCGGGGATCACCCGACGGACGTCGCCGTGGGTGCCGGCCATGGTGGTGCTGCATGCGTGGCAGTGACCGCAGCCCGGTGCCGCGGGGTCGGTGCACTGCAGGGCGGCGGCGAAGCAGAGGGCGGCGATCGACCGCCCGGAGCCGGGGGGCCCGGTGAACAGCCACGAGTGCGTCATCCGAGAACCGGCTCCGCCCCCGCGCGCGGCGGTGGCCGCGGCGGTCAGTTCGGTCTCCACGTCGCGCTGGCCGACGAGACGTTCGAAGACACCGGGCATGGCCTCAGCGTAGCGACCGGCTCCGACGCGGCCGGTGCGTCGGCCGTCCGAAACCTTCAAGACGGCGACGTCGCGGCGGCCTAGCGTCACCGTCATGACTGCACAACTCGCGCTGGTCGGGCTCGTCGTCGCCGACATGACCCGTTCCTTCGACTGCTATCGCCGCCTCGGGCTGGACCTGCCCGCCGGCTCCGACGAACCGCACTACGAGACGACGCTGCCGGGCGGGCTCCGCCTGGCGTGGGACACCCTCGAGTCGGTCCGGACCTTCCATCCGGGCTTCCGGCCGGGCACCGGTGGTCCTGCACTCGCGTTCGACTGTGGTTCACCAGCGGATGTGGACGCGACGTACCGCGACCTGCTGGAGGCGGGATGCACGAGCGTGCTCGAACCGTGGGACGCGTTCTGGAAGCAGCGGTATGCGAGCGTGCACGATCCCGACGGGCACAGCATCGAACTGTTCGCGGCCTTGCCCGCGTGACCGCTCAGCGAACGAGCGCGCCGAGCGTAACGCCGGAGAGGGCGCGTACCTCCCGTGCGAGGTGGGCCTGGTCGCTGAAACCGCACTCGGCCGCGACGTCGGAGAACGACCGGCCGGCGCGCGCGAGACCGACCGCGCGACGGAATCGCAGCACGCGCGCCAGCGTCTTCGGACCGTAGCCGTAGACCCGCAGCGCGTGCCGGTGCAACCGCCGCGCACTCCAACCCATCGACGTCGCCACCTCGGCGACGGACGCTCCGGCGCCGAGCTGCGACGCGATGCCCGTCTCGACGCTGCGGTCGACGCCGTCCAGGCGGCGCCGCGTCTCGTGCAGGAGCGCACCGAGCGGGTCGGACTCCGCGGCCGACACCAGGCGACGAACGTGCGCCTCGGGCCGGATGCGGTCCAGCGGTACGCGCGCGTCGCGCAGCTCGGCCGCGTCCACCCCGAGCACCGCCGGCCCCACCCCGGGACCGAACCGCACCGCGGTCAGGTCCCGGCGGGTGCCCAGGTCGGAGAACTGGGCGCGGGTATCCGGTCCTGCCACCAGGAAGCCGTCCTCGTGCCAGATCAGATCCGTGCAGCCGTCGGGCAGCACGGACGTTCCGGCCGTACCCGCGGTCCTCGTCGCCGTCCACACGAGCACGCCGGGTATGCCGGACGCCGCCTCGCGGTACACACGGCGAGGATAGGCCGCCGCTCCGGGGAGGGTCACTCCTTCTTCGCGGCGGCCTTCTTCGCGGTCGTCTTCTTTGCCGCGGTCTTCTTGGCGGCCGTCTTCTTGGCCGGAACCTTCTTGGCCGCGGTCTTCTTCGCGGTCTTCTTCGCCGGGCCCCGGGCGCGACGATCCGCGAGCAGCTCGGAGGCGCGTTCGTCGGTGATGGTGTCGACCTCGTCGCCCTTGCGGAGGCTGGCGTTGGTCTCGCCGTCCGTGACGTACGGGCCGAAGCGCCCGTCCTTGATCACCATCGGGCTGCCACTGACCGGGTCGGTGCCCAGCTCCCGCAGCGGCGGCGTGGCGGCGGCCTGCCGACCGCGGCGCTTGGGCTCGGAGTAGATCTTCAGCGCCTCCTCGAGGGTGACGGTGAACATCTGCTCCTCGTCGGCCAGCGACCGCGAGTCGGTGCCCTTCTTCAGGTACGGCCCGTAGCGGCCGTTCTGGGCGGTGATCTCCTCGCCCGTCGCGGGGTCGACCCCGACCACCCGCGGCAGCGACAGCAGCCGCAGGGCGTCCTCGAGCGTCACCGTCGACAGTTCCATCGACTTGAGCAGCGAGGCCGTGCGCGGCTTGGGGCCGGCCGCCTTCTTGGCGGCCTTCTTCGCCGGCGCCTTCTTCGCGGCCTTCTTCGTCACGGTGGCCGTGCCACCACCAGTCGCGGTGCCGCCCGCCGAGGGTGCCTCCTCGACCGGGATGGGCGTGATGTCCGGTTCCGGCTCCGGCTCCGGTTCGCGCAGCAGCTCGGTCACGTACGGACCGAAGCGGCCCTCCCGCGCGACGATCTCGTTGCCGCTGGCCGGGTCGACGCCGAGGACCCGGCCCTCCTGCGGGGTCGAGAACAGCTTCTCCGCGTACTCGAGCGTCAGCTCGTCCGGCGGCAGGTCGTCGGGCAGGTTCGCCCGCTGGGAGACCGGTTCCCCGTCGGGGGAGTCGGGATTGGGGACCATCCGCTCGAGATAGGGGCCGAACCGGCCGACGCGCACGTGGATCTCCCGGCCCTCGGCGTCGTCGAACAGCCGGATCGAGTTGATCTCGCGGGCGTCGATGTCCTCGAGGTTCTCTCCGACCATCTTCTTCAGGCCGCCCTCGCGCGCCACCGAGTTCTCGGCGCCGTGGGCACCACCGAAGTAGAAGCTCGTCAGCCAGTCGGTGCGCTGCTCGTGGCCGCCCGCGATCTCGTCGAGGTCGTCCTCCATGGCGGCGGTGAAGCCGTAGTCGACGAGGCGTCCGAAGTGCGCCTCGAGCAGCCCGATGACCGCGAACGCCACCCACGACGGGACCAGGGCGCTGCCACGCTTGTAGACGTAGCCGCGGTCGAGGATGGTCTTGATGATCGACGCGTACGTCGACGGCCGGCCGATGCCGAGATCCTCGAGCGCCTTGATCAGGCTGGCCTCGGTGTAGCGGGCCGGCGGGTTGGTCGAGTGGCCGTCCGGATCGAGCTCGGTCGCGGTGACGCGCTGTCCCTCGGACAGGTTGGGCAGCCGGGACTCGGCGTCGTCGGACTGGCCGCCGGCCTCCTCGTCGACGCTCTCGACGTACGCCTTGAGGAAGCCCGGGAAGGTGATGGTGCGGCCCGACGAGGAGAACGTGCACTCCTCGCCGCTCGCGGCGGTGCCGGTGATGCGCAGCGTCAGGGTGGTGCCCCGCGCGTCGGCCATCTGGGAGGCGACGGTGCGCTGCCAGATGAGCTCGTAGAGCCGGTACTCGTCGGTGTCGAGGCGTGAGTGCAGCTCGCCGGGCGTGGCGAACACGTCGCCGGCCGGACGGATCGCCTCGTGCGCCTCCTGCGCGTTCTTCACCTTGCGGGTGAACTGCCGCGGGGTGGGGTGCACGTACTGCGCGCCGTACAACTCGGTGGCCTGCGCCCGGGCGGCGGAGATCGCGCTCTCGGACAGGGTCGTCGAGTCGGTACGCATGTACGTGATGTAGCCGTTCTCGTACAGGCGCTGCGCGATGCGCATCGTGCGCTCTGACGAGAACCGCAGCTTGCGGCCCGCCTCCTGCTGCAGGGTCGACGTCATGAACGGCGCGTACGGCTTGCGGGTGTACGGCTTGCTCTCGACCGACGTCACCGTCAGGTCGACACCGTGCAGGGCCTCGGCGAGCCGTCGCGCGTACGCCTCGTCGAGCACGACGACGCCGGTGGACTTGAGCTGCCCGTCGGGTCCGAAGTCGCGGCCGGCCGCGACGCGGGCGCCGTCGACACCGACGAGCCGGGCCCCGAACGAGCGGGGGCTCGCGTCGGCGCCGGCGTCGAGCGTGGCGGCGATGTCCCAGTACGTCGCGGACCGGAAGGCCATGCGCTCGCGTTCGCGCTGCACGATGACCCGAGTGGCGACGGACTGCACGCGGCCCGCCGACAACCGCGGCATGACCTTCTTCCACAGCACCGGGCTGACCTCGTAGCCGTAGAGGCGGTCGAGGATGCGGCGGGTCTCCTGGGCGTCGACGAGGTTGTTGTCGAGGTCGCGGGTGTGTTCCGCGGCGGCCCGGATGGCCGGCTCGGTGATCTCGTGGAACACCATCCGGCGGACCGGGACCTTCGGCTTGAGGGTCTCGAGCAGGTGCCAGGCGATGGCCTCGCCCTCACGGTCGGGGTCGGTCGCGAGGTACAGCTCGTCCGCGTCCTTCAGCAGCCCCTTCAGTTCGGTGACCTTGGACTTCTTCTCGGGACTGACGACGTACAGCGGCTCGAAGCCGTGGTCGACGTTCACGCCGAGCCGGGCCCACGACTCGCCCTTGTACTTGGCCGGCACGTCGGCGGCACCGCGCGGCAGGTCACGGATGTGCCCGACGGAGGCCTCGACGACGTAGTCCCGGCCCAGGTAGGGCGCGATCTTCTTCGCCTTGGTCGGGGACTCGACGATCACGAGCCGACGCGTGCCCGACGAGCCGTTCGACGTGCTGTTGTCCCGTGCTGCCACAGCGCTGCCCGCACCTTCCCTGTTCGCTGACATGTCGTGCTTCTCCCCGACATGTATACCGACCCGTTCCCCGGACGCGGCCATACACAGGGTCGCACACCTGCGACGGAAGGCCTGTCACCTGTGATGCGGCGCCTACCGCACGCGCGGCCAGATCTGCCGCGCGCGGGGGTCGTCCGGCGGCGCCCCGATGTTCTCGACGAGACGCATCAACCTGCGTCGCCCGGACACCCGCAGGCCCGGTGCGGCGCCGCGCGTGCCGATCAGCGTCGGCGCGATCCCGGCGCGCATCAGCGACTGGGCCAGCACCGGGTGGGTGTCCGGGGCATGCGGATCCAGCCCCAGCACGTAGCGCTCGCCCTCGGCCTCGGCGCGGCCGGCCGCGAGCACCCACGCCCGCAGAGCTCGCGAGCCCGGCACCCATCCCGCCGGCACCGCCTTCACCGCACCCCGTGTCCATGCGGCCGCCACCGGGACGAGTTCCGGTAGGGCGGCGGTGCGCACCAGGGGGTGTCCCTCGTCCGTCCGGGTGACCTCCGGGGACAGCGCGGCCTGCGCCATCAGCTCCGCGATCGCCTCCGCCCGCCACGGCTCGTCCACGACCACGGAGATCCGTGCGCCGTCACCGGAGACCACCGCGTGGCCGTGCGCGGCCAGCAGGCCGCCGAGGTCGGTCGGGTCCGGGGGCATCTCCTCGGCCCCGAAGAACGACAGTTGGCTCACTCACCCGCCCTTCCTCCGCTACCTGCCGCAGAAACAGATCGTCCCCCCTCACCGATGGTGACGGGGGACGATCGAGGATTCGGTCCCTGCGGACCGAGTCACGTCAGGCTCCGGCAGGAGCGTCGACGATCAGAGCGCGCGAACGCCGGTGGCCTGCGGGCCCTTGGTGCCCTGGCCGACCTCGAACTCCACGCGCTGGTTCTCCTCCAGGGTGCGGAAGCCGCTGCCCTGGATCTCCGAGTAGTGGACGAAAACGTCGGCGGAGCCGTCCTCGGGAGCGATGAAGCCGAAGCCCTTCTCCGCGTTGAACCACTTCACAGTGCCCTGTGCCATGCTTTTCCTTCTCTTTCTAACACCGGATGCGGCGGTTCGCGGGCGAGCGAGCCGCCGGGCCGGTTCCGACCGCTGTACTTCTTGATCCCCCCACAGGAAGAGCAAAGCACCGCGCTCGCAACCATCGATCCTGCGAGCCGTGCACTTTCTCAAGTCACCGAACACAGAAGCTGCGACCGATGTCAGTGAACCACGTTCCGGGCGCAGACAACAGTAGGCGGGCGCACAATTCGCCCGAAAATTTGATCTTGTATATGCCGACGGCAGGATTACTCGCCGGTACGGTTACGTCGATGTTACCCCGCGCGCGACCGGACACCGACCGAACGCCGGGAGCGATGGCCTACTACGCTGGTTACCCATCCCGACCGCATCCTCCGGAGTACCCAGTGTGACCAGCTCGCCGCACCGCCGTCCCGTCGGCGACGGGCCGTCGAGCTTCGGCCACGAACTGCTCGAACGGGTGCTTGCCGGCACGCCGGCCTCGGAACATCCCCTCACCCACAGCGCGGACCTGCCCGCCCGCGACGTTCGCCACACCGACTGGCCGGACTGGGCGTCCGACGCCGTCGTCCGGGCTCTGCGCGCTACCGGCGTGCCCCGGCCGTGGAGCCACCAGACAGAGGCCGCCGACCTCGCCGCCGGCGGGGAGCACGTCGTCGTCTCCACCGGCACCGCCTCGGGCAAGTCCCTCGCCTACCAGCTACCCGTGCTCACCGCCCTCGCCGAGGACCCGCACGCCACCGCGCTGTACCTCTCCCCCACGAAGGCGCTCTGCGCGGACCAGTTGCGCGCCGTCACCGAGGTGACCGCCGCCGAGCCCGAACTCGGTCACGTGCACGCGTGCGCCTACGACGGCGACACCTCCACCGAACTGCGGCAGTGGGCGCGCAGCCACTCACGGTGGATCTTCACCAACCCCGACATGCTGCACATGTCGATGCTGCCCGGGCACGCCCGCTGGTCCCGGTTCTTCCGCCGGCTGCGCTACGTGGTGGTCGACGAGTGTCACTCCTATCGCGGCGTCTTCGGCTCCAACGTGGCCCTGGTGCTGCGCCGGCTGCGGCGGATCGCCGCGCGCTACGGCGCCCGGCCGGTCTTCGTCCTCGCCTCCGCCACGACCGCCGACCCCGGCGCCGCGGCGTCCCGGCTCGTCGGCGCGCCCTGCCGGGAGGTGACCGAGGACGGCTCCCCGCACGGACCTCGCACCGTCGCGTTGTGGGAGCCGCCGCTGCTCGAGCAGGTGACCGGCGAGAACGGTGCCCCCGTGCGCCGCGCCGCCGGAACCGAGGCCGCCCGCATCCTCGCCGACCTCGTCGTCGAGGGTGCCCGCACCCTCGCCTTCGTGCGGTCCCGGCGCGGTGCCGAACTCACCGCGCTCGGTGCGCGGCGGCTGCTCGCCGAGGCCGCCCCCGAGCTCGTCGATCGGGTCGCCGCCTACCGCGCCGGCTACCTCGCCGAGGAGCGCCGCGAGCTCGAGGCGGCCCTGGCGGACGGCCGGCTGCTCGGTGCCGCCAGCACCAACGCCCTGGAACTCGGCATGGACATCGCCGGCCTGGACGCCGTCGTCGTCGCCGGATTCCCGGGCACCGTCGCGTCGTTCTGGCAGCAGGCCGGCCGGGCCGGGCGCCGCGGTGCGGGATCGCTGGTCGTGCTCGTCGCCCGCGACGATCCGCTCGACACCTACCTCGTGCACCATCCGGCGGCGCTGCTCGACAAGCCCGTCGAGGCGACGGTCACCGATCCCACCAATCCGTACGTGCTCGGCCCGCAACTGCTGTGCGCCGCACTCGAGCTGCCGCTCACCGACGCCGAGGTCGAGGAGTTCGGTGCGGCCGACGTGCTCGCCGCCCTGGCCGCGCAGGGAGCGATCCGGCGGCGCCCGCACGGCTGGTTCGTCACCCCGGACACCCGTCCCCACTCCGACATCGACATCCGCGGCGGCATCGGCACCCAGATCGCCATCGTCGAGTCGGACACCGGACGGATGCTCGGCACCGTCGACGGCGGTCGCGCACCGGCGACCGTGCATCCGGGAGCGGTGTACCTGCACCGCGGCGAGTCGTTCGTCGTCGACGAGTTGCACCTCGACGACGGAATCGCGCTCGTGCACGCCGAGGACCCCGAATGGTCCACCTCCGCGCGGGAGATCACCGACATCGTCGTGACCGCCGTGGCGGAGGAGCGCTCGCTCGGGCCGGTGACCGTAGGCCTCGTCGAGGTCGAGGTGACCCACCAGGTGGTCTCGTACCTGCGACGGCTGCCGTCCGGCGAGGTGCTCGACAGCACCGACCTCGACATGCCGTCCCAGTGCCTGCCGACGCGCGCGGTGATGTACACCGTCACCCCCGAACTGCTCGACCGGTGCGGGATCGGACCGGAACGGGTACCCGGCGCGCTGCACGCCGCCGAGCACGCCGCCATCGGCCTGCTGCCGCTCGTGGCGACGTGCGACCGCTGGGACATCGGCGGCGTGTCCACCGCGGTGCACCCGGACACCGGGCTGCCCACCGTCTTCGTCTACGACGGGCATCCCGGGGGCGCCGGTTTCGCCGACCGCGGGTACGCGCGCATCGCCGAGTGGCTCGGTGCAACCCGCGCGGCCGTGACGGCCTGCGAATGCGTCGCCGGTTGCCCGTCATGCGTGTACTCCCCCAAGTGCGGCAACGGCAACGACCCGCTCGACAAGGCCGGCGCGGTCGCGTTGCTGGGCGCGGTGCTCGACACCCTCGCCTGACCTCGCGTCTCACCCGGCCGGCCCCGCCCGCGCGATCGCCCGGGCCTGCCGCCCAGCCGGCAGCGACACCTCGGCCCCGACCTCGACGACGGCGTCCCAGCCGTCGACGGTGCACGAGCGCACCTGCACCCGCATCCGCGCCGCGATCCGGTCCGCCTCCGAGCATGCGGTGTCCGATCCGCGATCGAGCGCACCGGCCACCGCCAGGGCCGCCAGGTCGGCCGCCGCCTGTGCCCGGTGCCGCGTCGCGACCCCCGCACCCGTCTGCACGAGCAGCCCGGTGACCACGATCAGCGCGACCGCGACGAAACACCCCAGCACGCTCGCACTACCCCGGTCGTCCCCGAATGTCACTGCGCCACTTCCGGTTCGAGCACGGATACCGCCTCCGCCGTGAGCGTCACCATCGGCAGCAGCGGACCGTCCGCCGTCACCGTCGCCACGACGAGGTCACCGTCGGGGCGCACGGAGATCCGTGCGCCCTCCGGAGCGACCCGCGCCGCCACCTCCACCGCTCGCACCCCGTCGCCGCGAGCCGCGAGCCGGGCGGCCTCCCGCGCCGCGTCCTGACACCGGAGCTGATTCGAAACACACAGCACCGCACCGAGACACAGCACGAGAACACTCACCAGCGTGGTGAGGGCGATCGCCGCCTCGACGGTCACCCCGCCGTCGTCCCCGCTCACACCGCCGTGTTCAGCGCGCGCTCGACGATGCCGGTGAGCGCGGTGACGATGTTGTCGCCGGTGACCACCGTGTACAGCACGGCACCGAACGCCGCCGCGGCGATCGTGCCGATCGCGTACTCCGCGGTGGACATGCCGTCCTCCGCCGCGACGGCACCGCTCAGCCGCTGCGCCGCCGCCCGAATCACGTTGCCTACCATGGTTCCTCCCCTCCTTCGGCGCGGACCGTCCGCGCCGACGTCTCACAACAGCCCGTCGCCGAGCACGCGTCCCGCGAGCCCGATCACGACGGGCACGATGCCCAGGCACACGAACGCCGGCAGGAAGCACAGCCCGAGCGGGCCGCTGACCAGGACCCCGGCACGCTCGACGGCCGCAGCCGCCCGGTCCTCCGCCTGTTCGCGCTGCCGCTCCGCCACCTCGGCGACGATGCCCGACAGCGGGGCACCGGACCGCGCCGATCGCCGCGCCGCGCGGGCGAAGGCCTCCAGCGCCTCCGTCTCGGCGCCGGAGCCGTCCGAGGTCGCGTCCCCGAGACCGCTCCACGCGTCCGTCGGGGCGGCCCCGAGCTCGAGCCGGTCCGCGCCCCGACGCAGGGCCCGTGCGAGGGCCGGCGGCGCCGAGTCGGCGACCGCCCGGGCCGCCGTCGCCGTCGGCAGGCCGGCACGCAGGCAGGCGGCCATCAGGTCGAACGCGGCGGGCACGGCATGGGGGTCGTCCGGCGCACCGCCGGAGTCGGCCGCTCCGCCGGACGTCGCAGCCCCGGCGGCGAGGGCCTGCAACCGTCGCGCCTGCAGGTCCGGCAGGATCACGAGCGCCACGGCAAGGCACACCAGCGACGCCGTCACGATGCCACCCGCGTCGCGATCCGATCGGTCCACAGCAGCCCGGCGCACGCCAGCACGGTGCCCACCACCAGCAACACACCACCGAGACCGTCGCCGAGCAGCACCGTCACCGGCGCGGCCCCCATCATCTGCCCCAGCGCCACACCGAGCGCCGGAAGGGCCGCGAGCACCGTCGCCGTCGCGCGGGCCCCCGCCAGTCCCGCCTCGGTGCGCGAGCGCAGCCGCATGCGGCCGGACAGATCCGAGCGCGCGGCCGTGAGGAGTTGCGCCAGCGCCAGCCCGTGCCGGTCCGACACCTCCCAGGCCGCGGCGAGCCGCTCGAGCGACGCGGCGAGCCCCGACTGTCCCGGCGCGCGGGCCGCGGCGCGCAGGCCGTCGGCCGCGCTGCCGCCGAGCCGGACCCGCGCCGCCGCGACGCGGAAGGCGTCGGCAGTCGGCCCGGTCGTCTCCCCGCGCCGCCGTCGCGCACGCCTCGGCCGGATGGGTGCCCACCTCGAGCTCGGCGACAACGTTTTCGAGCCGGCGAGCAGGGTCCGCTGCTCGGCGTCGAGTGCGCGGTCCCGGCGCCGTCGCCGCAGCCGTCGCACGGCGGTGCCGGCGACGACCGCCGCCGCGACGGCGGGCGCGACGCCGAGCAGCAGCGCCGGGAGGACGCACAGCCCGACCGTCACCTCCTGCGGCGGCCGCCACGACCGTCCGGCGGCGACCGTCGTGCGCAGTGCCCGCAGCCGCGGCGTGGCGACCGCACCCGGCGCCACCAGCACGGCCGCGGCCAGGCACAGGGCCGCCGCGGTCACCGCGGTTCCCGTCGGCGGAACAGCTCTTCGAGTCGGTCCATGCCGGCCTCCGTGCCGCGCTCGTGGGTCCACGCGGGCGCGACGACGACACCCGACACGGTGTCCCGCTGCACGACACCGATCTCCGTCAGCCGGCGGGTCCCGTCGGGGGTGCGGTGCACGTGCAGAACCACCTGCACCGCCGCGACGAGCTGGCTGTGCAGGGCGGCCCGGTCCAGGCCGCCGAGTGCGGCGAGCGCTTCGAGCCGCGCCGGCACCTCGTCCGGCGAGTTGGCGTGCACCGTGCCCGCGCCGCCGTCGTGACCGGTGTTCAGTGCCGTCAGAAGATCGACGACCTCGGCGCCGCGCACCTCGCCCACGACGATGCGGTCGGGCCGCATCCGCAGCGCCTGCCGCACGAGGTCGCGCACCGCGACCTCACCGACGCCTTCGACGTTGGCGGCCCGGGCGACGAGCCGCACGACGTGGGGATGGGCGGGAGCGAGCTCGGCGGCGTCCTCGACGCACACGATCCGCTCGCCCGGGTCCACCGTGCCGAGCAGTGCCGCGAGCAGGGTGGTCTTGCCTGCCCCGGTGCCCCCGACGACGAGGAAGGCGAGCCGGGCGGCGACGATCCGTCGCAGCAGCCGATAGGCGTGCGGATCGACGGCGCCGCGATCACGCAGCGCGTCGAGCCCCTGGGTGGCGGGCCGCAGCACGCGCAGCGACAGGCAGGTGCCGCCCTGCGCGACGGGTGCGAGGACGGCGTGCAGGCGCACCCCGAAATCGCCGTGCCCGGGCAGCCGGCCGTCGACCCACGGCTGCGCGTCGTCGAGGCGCCGTCCGGCGAACAGCGCGAGGCGCTGGGCGAGTCGCCGCACCGACGCCTCGTCGGGGAAGGCGACGGGAGCGAGCCGCAGCCCGGCGCCGCGGTCGACCCAGACCCGGTCCGGGGCGGTGACGAGGACGTCGGTGACGCCGGGCTCGGCGAGCAGCGCTTCGAGCGGGCCGGCGCCGGAGAGCTCGGTCTGCAGGTGCCGCAGGGCCGTGAGCAGGTCGAAGTCGCCGAGAACCCCGCCGGACTCCGCACGCAGCGCGGCGGCGACACGGTCCGGCGTGGGTTCGCCGGCCTCGGTCGCGAGCCGTTCGCGGACCCGGTCGAGCAGCTCGGCCGTGAGGACGGCGCTCATGCCGCCCACCGCGAGCCCGGTTCGGGTCCGGTCAGCACGTCGAGAACGGACTCGGCGGCGTGGACGAGTGGAGAGCGCCGTCCGAGCCGCAGTCCGCCGCGTTCGAGCGCCGCGGCGAGCCCGGGCTGCGCGCGCATCGTGGTGATCAGCGGCAGCCCCACCACGTCGGCAACGTCCCGGCCGCGCAACCCGCCGGGGGCCGGGCCGCGCACGACGATGCCCTGATTGGTGTTCTGTTCGGCGACCCAGCCGGCGACCCGCCCCGCGGCGAGGGCGGCGCGGACGCGGGCGGGCACCACCAGCACGGTCAGGTCGGCGGCGGCCACCATCGCCTCGGCGGCGGGCCCGCGGCTGCGGGGCACGTCGCACACCACCAGGTCGCCGGAGCGGCGGACGGTGTCGAGCACGGCGGTGACCGCGGCGGGCGCCGGCTCTGCGGCGGACTCGCGATCTGCGGACAGCACGCCGAGTCCCGGCAGCCATTCGGGCACCGCATCGCGCAGGGTCCGGGCGGAGAGCCGGCCACGATCGACGGTGAGACCGGGCCAGCGGACACCCGGCCGGTCCTCGATTCCGGTGAGGACGTCCAGTCCCCCGCCCAGGGGGTCGCCGTCGACGAGGAGGGCTCCCGCACTGCGCCGGAAGGCGGCGACCGTCCATGCCAGGGCGGCTGCGAACGTGGACGCGCCGGCGCCGCCGCAGCCGCCGAGGACAGCGACGACGTGGCCGCCGCCCGCGTCGGGCTCGGCGGCCGTGCCGAGCACGGTGAGCAGTTCGACCTCGTCGTCGGGCAGCCCCACCACGTGTTCGGCGCCGACCGCGGTGGCCGCCTGCCAATCGGGGAGGTCGGCGCCGCCGGCGGTGACCAGGACGATTCCGCCCCGCCGGGGGAGCTGCTGCGCGCATGCCAGGGCCGCGGTGCGGTCGATCACGACGAGTCCGGCGTCGAGCCAGGTTCTGCGCGACGGTGTCGTCGCCGTCTCACCGACGGTGCGGTCGGAGGCGGCCGCCACGCGACGCAGGCTCGCCATCAGCGCGGGATCGTCGACGAGGGCCAGGACATCGGTCATGGCGCCCAGCTTGCGCGGTGGCTGGGCGCCCCGGAAGCAGCTGCCGGGGGAACCGGCGAATCTGTGGATGAACGCGCTGCCTGTGGATGAACGCGCCGGGCTCCGAAAGGTCCCGGAACAGAGGACGACCCTCGCCAGGGGGGGAGGAGGCGAGGGTCGTCATGTTCAGCCCCGGGGGGTCGGGCTGAACACCCCCTGGACTATGTCCAGGTGTCGTCGATACTACGCCCCGACCCGATATTTGCAAGTTCAACCGTCGCGCATTTCACGCAGTGTGCAGGTTCGACCGTCGCGCGTTTTGCGCAGGTGGAGGGGCCGGACGACCGGCCGGAGCGCAGGGCGTACCGGGAAGGAGCAGTCACACCTATTGTGGTGCCGTGACCGACGCGACCGTGGCCCCGACCCAGTCCGGCCGAATCGCCGCCTTCTTCGACCTCGACAAGACCGTCATCGCGAAGTCCAGCGCACTCGCCTTCAGCAAGCCGTTCTTCGCCCAGGGACTCCTCAACCGGCGGGCGGTGCTGAAGAGCAGCTATGCCCAGTTCCTGTTCATGCTGTCCGGGGCCGACCACGATCAGGTGGAGCGCATGCGGGCCCACATCGCGGCGATGTGCACGGGCTGGGATGTCGAGCAGATCAAGTCGATCGTCGCCGAGACGCTGCACGATATCGTGGATCCTCTGGTCTTCGCCGAGGCCGCCGATCTCATCGCGGACCACAAGCTCCGCGGGCACGACGTGATCATCGTGTCCGCGTCCGGGGAGGAGGTGGTCACTCCCATCGCGGCGGCACTGGGGGCGACGCACAGCACCGCCAGCCGGATGCGGATCGAGGAGGGCCGCTACGCCGGAGAGCTGGAGTTCTACTGCTACGGCGAGGCCAAGGCGGAGGCGATACAGGCACTGGCGCTGCAGTACGGTTACGATCTCGCACGTTGCTACGCGTACTCCGACTCGTCGACGGACATTCCGATGCTGCGGGCCGTGGGCCATCCGCGCGCGGTGAACCCGGATCGGGTGCTGCGTCGAGAATCCCTCGAAAATGGTTGGCCGATACTTACTTTCACGCGTCCTGTGCCGCTCCTGCATCGTCTCACCGCGACGCCGCCGGCCGCCGTCGCCGCGACGGCCGCGATCACGGCGGGCGCGGTGGCGGCGGGCGCGGCGACGTACCTCGCGCTGCGCCGGCGGCACCGGCCGGGGTTCGCGGCGCGCGGGTGACGGTCCCGAAAATGGGACTTGCCCCCCTCGGAGACCGGGAGTAGAAAGGAGTTACGGAAGGACGGAAGGCCAAGAGCGAATCGGAAGAGAAGGTTCGATCTCCCGACCGGAATTCCCAGCACGGACACCGAGCACCCACGCGGAGCCGATGCCACTATAAGGGCAAAAGTGTTGTGGGCTTGCGAGATTCGGGTCTTCGAAGGCGAACACCCCGCACCCGTTGCGAGGACGAACCAGCGATATCCGAACCCTCGCCGAGGCCAGTGACACACAACCCATGCAGCACGCTTGGTAACTCGGCAGTCCGTGCCGGCGGGCGACGCCACCGAAGTCATTCGGCGACGTCGCCCGCTTACATGTGGTCACCTGCATGAAAATCGGTGACACGCTTGACGATTCACGCTCCGGATCATCCTCCGGCGAAGGCGTCCGCGATCGATGTCGCCTCGCGCGCGCCCGCTTCCAGCCCGCCGCAGCAGAAGACGATCCAACCCCCGACGCCCTCCGCGGTGCCCGACTCGAAGCCCGCGAGCCCGTCGCGGTAGGCCTGGGCGCGACGCATCCAGCTCACCTCGGGAACACCGAGATTGTGCACGTCCAGCCCGCTCGCGACCGACACGAGGCGGGACGCCGCCCGGGCGATCACGCCGTCGGCGACACCGAACGGGCGCAGCACCGCCAGCTCACCGTGCACCACCGCGGCCAGCACCGGCGCCGGCGCCCGGGTGCCTCCGGTCACCAACTGGGCGAGCGCGTCGAGGCGCTCCCCCACGCCCGGTTCCGTGCGAGGCCGGCCCAGCGCCTCCGACTCGTCGACGAGGTCGGCCGCCGCGAGCAGGTGCAGGCGCGCAAGGGCCTGCAGGGGCGCGCGCTGCCAGGTGGACACCATGACGGCCAGGCCGTCGCCGTCGAGCGCCTGCGCCACCCGCAGCGCACCGGCCAGGATCGGATCACCCGCCTCCCCCGGCGGCGGCAGCTCCATCGATCCGCCGTCGAGCGCGGCGGAGGCCCGGGCCGCCCGAACCGACGCCTCGGCGGCGGTGTTCGGCCAGCCGCGCCGGTTGGTTCTGTGCCGGTGCACCTCGGCGAGGGCATCGCGCGCCCGGTCCGCGGCATCGCGCACTCCGGGCAGGTCGAGCAGGGGCTGCAAGGGGTCGGTCACGGCATCCGACGGTACCGGCTGTTGCCGACCACCCGCGCCCGCGGTTCCACTGGCCGCGGAGGCCGACCGCCCGTCGCGCGGGACCGACCGATTGTCGAAAGTGACCAGGTTGCAGCCGGATGCAACGGTGCGATGTCGGTCACAGGTGACTACCCTCACAGGTGCCCGAACTGTTTGGACCGACCGGAAAGAGGCCCCGCAACCATGACGAGCGCAGCGCAGGACCACGAACAGCAGGTGTACCCACCGAGCCCCGAGTTCGTCGCCACCGCCAACGCCGGTCCCGAGTTGCAGGCCGCCGCAGACGCCGACCGGCTCGGATTCTGGGCGACGCAGGCGCAGCGGCTGGACTGGGCCACCGAGTGGTCCGAGGTGCTGGACTGGTCCGACGCGCCGGTGGCGAAGTGGTTCGTCGGCGGGCAGCTCAACGTCGCCTACAACTGCGTCGACCGGCATGTCCTCGCCGGCAACGGCGACCGCGTCGCCATCCACTTCGAGGGCGAGCCCGGCGATTCGCGCGCGCTGACCTACAACGATCTGCTCGCCGAGGTGTGCAAGGCGGCGAACACCTTCACCGACCTGGGCCTGGTCGCCGGCGACCGGGTCGCGATCTACATGCCGATGATCCCCGAGGCGATCGTGGCGATGCTGGCTTGCGCCCGCCTCGGCCTGACCCACTCGGTGGTCTTCGCCGGGTTCTCCTCGCACGCGCTGCGCTCGCGCATCGACGACGCGCAGGCCAAACTCGTCGTCACCGTCGACGGGCAGTGGCGCCGCGGTCAGGCCGCCCCGCTCAAGCCGGCCGCCGACGAAGCTGTCGCCGATGCGGCGTCGGTGCAGCACGTGCTGGTGGTCAAGCGCACCGGCATCGACGTCGACTGGACCGAGGGACGCGATCTGTGGTGGCACGAGACGGTCGACAAGGCCTCCGCCGAGCACGAGGCGCAGCCGTTCGACGCCGAGCACCCGCTGTTCATCCTCTACACCTCGGGCACCACCGGTAAGCCCAAGGGCATCATCCACACCTCCGGGGGCTACCTGACGCAGGCCTCCTACACCCACCACTACGTGTTCGACCACAAGCCCGGCCGCGACGTGTACTGGTGCACCGCCGACATCGGCTGGGTCACCGGGCACAGCTACATCGTGTACGGGCCGCTGAGCAACGGCGCGACCCAGGTCGTCTACGAGGGCACCCCGAACTCGCCGAACGAGCACCGGCACTTCGAGATCATCGAAAAGTACGGGGTGAGCATCTACTACACCGCCCCGACCCTGATCCGCACCTTCATGAAGTGGGGCCGGGACATCCCCGACGCGCACGACCTGTCCTCGATCCGGCTGCTGGGCTCGGTCGGCGAGCCGATCAACCCCGAGGCGTGGCGCTGGTTCCGGGAGGTCATCGGCGCCGGCCAGGCCCCGATCGTCGACACCTGGTGGCAGACCGAGACCGGCGCGATCATGATCTCCCCGCTGCCGGGGATCACCGCCACCAAGCCGGGCTCGGCGATGGCGCCGTTGCCCGGGATCTCCGCCAAGATCGTCGACGACAACGCCGTGCCGCTGGGGGCCGGCGGCAACGGCTACCTGGTGCTCGATCAGCCGTGGCCGTCGATGCTGCGCGGCATCTGGGGCGACATGGACCGCTACAAGGACACCTACTGGTCCCGGTACGCCGAGGAGGGCTGGTACTTCGCCGGCGACGGCGCCCGCTACGACGAGGACGGGGCCCTGTGGGTCCTCGGCCGCGTCGACGACGTCATGAACGTCTCCGGACACCGGATCTCGACCTCGGAGGTCGAATCCGCGCTCGTCGGGCACCCGGCCGTCGCCGAGGCCGCCGTCGTCGGTGCCGCCGACGAGACCACCGGCCAGGGCATCGTCGCGTTCGTCATCCTGCGCGAGGGCGTGACCAACACCGGCGATCAGCTCATCACCGAGCTGCGCAACCAGGTCTCCACCGAGATCTCCCCGATCGCCAAGCCCCGGCAGATCTCGATCGTGCCGGAACTGCCCAAGACCCGCTCCGGCAAGATCATGCGCCGCCTGCTGCGCGACGTCGCCGAGGGCCGCGAGCTCGGCGACACCTCCACCCTGGTCGACCCGAAGGTCTTCGAGGCGATCCGCGCCCAGGGCAAGTAGGCAGCGGAGCTGCCGGTGCGTCCTTCGGGTTGTCGTAGCCGCCCGAAGGACGCACCGGCCGCGAAGCGGCCCTACACCTCCTCGAGGTGGCGGTCCTTGGTCTCGTGCATCACGAGCAGCGCGACGAAGGTCAGCGCGGCGGCCACCAGCAGGTACACACCCACCCAGCCGACGCCGTAGGTGGTGGCGAGCCACGTCGCGATGAACGGGGCGACGGCCGCGCCGAGGATGCTCGAGACGTTGTAGGCGATGCCCGAACCGGTGTAGCGCACGTTGGTCGGGAACAGTTCGGGCAGCACCGCGCTCATGGGGCCGAAGGTGAAGCCCATGAGGATCATGCCGATGATCAGGAACAGGAGCATGCGCGGTTCGCTCATGCCCTCCGGGGCGAGCAGGATCCCGAAGGTCAGGCCGAACACCATGATGGTTCCGGTGATGACCAGCAGCGTGATGCGGCGGCCGTGGCGATCGGCGAGACGACCGGACACCGGGATCGCGGCCGCGAAGAACAGCACGGCGACGAGTTGGAGCACCAGGAAGTCCGAGTACTGGAAGCCGGCGCCGGTGCCGCCCTGGGCGGGGGTCTTGCCGGTGCCGTGGCTGAGCACCCAGGTCGTCATGATGTAGAAGAGGGTGTACGTCGCGAGCATCACGAACGTGCCGATGATCAGCTGACGCCAGCTCGTCCTGAACACCTCGGCCAGTGGCGTCTTGACCTTCTTGCCCTCGGCGACGGCCTGGGCGAACACCGGGGTCTCCTCCAGCTTGAGCCGCACGTAGAGGCCGATGATCACCATCACGGCGCTGAGCAGGAACGGGATCCGCCAGCCCCACGTCAGGAACGCGCTGCCCAGGTCGGGGTCGGCGTTGTCGTGGTTCAGGAACAGCGTGATGATCAGGAACAGGCCGTTGGCCAGGAAGAATCCGATCGGCGCGCCCAACTGGGGCCACATGGCGGCCCAGGCCCGCTTGCCCTTCTCGGCGGTCTCGGTGGCCAGCAGCGCCGCGCCGCTCCATTCGCCGCCGAGGCCGAGGCCCTGGCAGAAGCGCATCAGTGCGAGCAGTGCGGGGGCCAGCAGTCCCACCTGGTGGTACGTCGGCAGGATTCCGATGAGGAACGTCGCGATGCCCATCGTCAGCAGCGAGCCGACGAGGGTGGCCTTGCGGCCGATGCGGTCCCCGAAGTGGCCGAACAGGATCGAGCCGACCGGCCGGGCGACGAACGCGAGACCGAACGTCGCGAGCGAGGCGAGCAGGGCGGTGGTGCCGTTGCCCTTCGGGAAGAACAGGTGCGGGAACACCGACACGGCGGCGGTCGCATAGATGTAGAAGTCGTAGAACTCGATCGAGGTGCCGACGGTGCTCGCGACGATGATGCGGCTGCGCGGTACTCCCGCGACCAGCGATCCGTCCCGGCCGGCGGTGTTGTCGAGGGAAGTGCTCACGAAACCAGCTCCAGAGAATCACATGATGGGAATCGATCCCAGTTGCTAGGAAAGTGAACACTTCCTTTCCCGAGCGAATCAAATCGGACATCGGTCGTCCGGGTCGGCGACGGCTACGATTCGTGCCGGGATACGCCGGGACGCCCGTTCGGCGGCGCTCCCCGCGTACCCCGAATTCGCGAATCGAAAGGCCTTCGTGAACCAGCCACTGCGCTCGGAACTCACCCGGTACCTGCGTACCGAGACCGTCGGTGGCGCGATCCTCCTGGTCGCCGCCGCCGTGGCCGTGCTGTGGGTCAATTCCCCGCTCGGACCCGCCTACGAGGCGCTGCGCGACTTCCCCCTCGGGCCGGAATCACTGCACCTGAACCTCACCGTCGGCACCTGGGCGCAGGACGGCCTGCTCGCCGTGTTCTTCTTCGTCGCCGGACTCGAGCTCAAACGCGAGCTGGTCGTCGGTGAACTGGCGGACCGTAAGAGAGCCCTGCTGCCGGTCATCGCCGCGTGCGGCGGCGTGCTGCTCCCGGCGCTCATCGCCGCCGCGGTCGGGTGGGGCAGCCCGGGCATGGACCGCGGCTGGGCGATCCCCGTCGCCACCGACATCGCTTTCGCACTCGGAGTCCTCGCCCTCACCGGTTCCCGCATCCCCACCGGTGCGCGCGTATTCCTGCTCAGCCTCGCCGTCGTCGACGACCTCATCGGCATCGCATTGATCGCCGTCCTGTTCACCACGTCCATCGCGGCACTGTGGCTGCTCGGGACCGTCGCGTGCGCCGCCGCCTACTGGTACGCCCAGCACAAGCGGATCACGACCTCGTGGCTGTATGTCCCACTGGCGCTGCTCACCTGGTACGGCATGCATGAGGCCGGCATCCACGCCACCATCGCGGGCGTCGTACTGGGCCTGCTCACCCGCGTCCGCACCGACCCGGGCGAGCGGCAGGCACCGGCCGAACGGCTCGCCCACGACATCCAGCCCTGGTCCGCCGGCCTGTGTGTGCCCCTGTTCGCGCTGTTCGCCTCCGGCGTCCCCATCAACGGTGAGGTCCTCGGTGACGTGTTCACCAGCCCGGTGGGCCTGTCCGTCCTGCTGGGCCTGCTGATCGGCAAGACCGTCGGCATCTTCGGCGCGTCCTGGCTCGCGATCCGCGTGGGCGTGGCCACCAGGCCGACCGGGCTGGCGTGGCAGGACCTGCTGGCACTCGCCGTGCTCGGCGGCATCGGATTCACCGTGAGCCTGCTCATCGCCGACCTCTCGCTCGCCGGTATCGACGGCGGGGCGCCCGCGGAGATCGCGAAGGCGTCCGTCCTCGTCACGTCACTGATCGCCTCGGTGCTGGGATCGACGCTACTGTTACGGCGTGGGCGAGCCCACCGTAGTCAATACGAACCAACTGGAGGGGTCGACAATTGAGCGTGACGAACGGGAACCGGAAGCAGGGTGACGGGGTACCGACGAGCATCTCGTCTATTCCGCTGACCGAGGTGCGCGCCCGCACTCCTCAGGAAGCGAGCATCGGAGACCTGGTCCGCGATGCCACGGCACAGGTCTCGACGCTGTTCCGCGCCGAGGTCGAACTCGCCAAGGCCGAGGTCACCGGGGAGGTGAAGAAGGGCCTGCAGGGCAGCCTGTTCTTCATCCTGGCCTTCGCGGTCCTGGTGTTCAGCTCGTTCTTCTTCTTCTTCTTCCTCGCCGAACTGATCGACATCTGGACGCCCCGCTGGCTGGCGTTCCTGATCGTCTTCCTCATCATGGTCGTGGTCACGGCGATCTTCGCCCTGATCGGCTACCTGCGGGTGCGCAAGCTGCGCGCCCCGGAGAAGACCATCGACTCGCTCAGGCAGGCCCGTACCGTCCTGCCACAGCAGCACGACGCGGAGCCGGCACCGGGCCCCCGGCACGCGCGCTGACCCTCCACATGCAGGGCACCGTGTCCCTCCCCGATCCGTCCACGGTCCGGTACCCCGGGCCGTGGACGCACCGCGACATCCACGCCAACGGCATCCGCCTGCACGCCGTCGAGGCCGGCCCGTCCGGCCCCGACGCGCCGCTGGCGCTGTTCCTGCACGGGTTCGCCGACCTGTGGTGGTCGTGGCGCCACCAGCTCACCGCCTTCGCGGACGCCGGATACCGCGCCGTCGCCGTGGACCTGCGCGGCTACGGCGACTCCGACAAGCCGCCGCGCGGCTACGACGGCTGGACCCTGTCGGGCGACGTCGCCGGTCTCATCCGCGCCCTCGGCTGCTCCGAGGCGACGCTGATCGGACACGCCGACGGAGGCCTGGTGTGCTGGGCGACGGCCGTGCTGCACCCGCGGCTCGTCCGGGCGATCGCCCTCGTGGACTCGCCGCACCCGATCTCGCTGCGGGACGCGGCGCTGCACGACCGCGCGCAGCGGTCGGCGCTGCTGCCCACGTTCCTCGCCTACCAGGTGCCGTGGCGGCCCGAACGCAAGCTCGTGCGCGACGACGGGTGGGAGATCGAACGACTGCTGCAGGCCCGTTCCGGTGCGCGGTGGCAGCAGTCGGACGAATTCCGGGAGGTCGCGGAGCGGATGCGGTCGGCCATCCGGATTCCCGGCACCGCGCACTGCACGCTCGAGTACCAGCGCTGGGCGTTCCGCAGCCAATGGCGGCCGGACGGACGCCGGTTCATGGCCGCAATGGACAAGACGCTGACCCTGCCGGTCCTGCAACTGCACGGCACGCTGGACCCGTACGTGCTGCCGGCGACCGTGCGCCGGTGCGTCCGCCACGCTCCGGGCCGGAAACTGCTCATGATCGACGACGCCGGGCACTACGCCCACCAGGAATGCGCCGACGACGTGACCGCCGCGCTGCTCGACTTCGCCGCCGGACTGTAGGGACGCCCCGGCTCAGGCGATGCACGTACCCGTCGCCACCGCCGCGAAGGAATCGTCGGCCAGCTCCAGCTGACTGCTCACCTCCGCCGCGGTCAGCACGAACCCGGTATCGCTGTTGTCCACGGCCGCGCCGAACACGACGCCGAGCACCCGGCCCTGATCGTCGACGAGCGGCCCGCCGGAGTTGCCCTGACGGATCGAACCGCGGACGGTGTACACCTCCCGTTCGACGGTGCCGGAGCGGTAGATGTCCGGCCCCTGCAGGTCGAGCGTCTCCCGGATCCGTGCGGCGCTCGCCGTGTACGGGCCCCCGCCGGGATATCCGAGGACGAGGGCGTCCTGACCCGAATCGGCGGGCGCGGGCGCGAACGCGAGCGGCGCCACGTCGAGTCCCGGTACCGAGAGGATCGCGACGTCGACGGCGGGATCGAAGAGCACGACCTCGGCGTCGAGCGCCCCACCGAGCGTCTCCACCGACACCGCCGACGTGCCGGCGACGACGTGCGCGTTGGTCATGACGCGTTCGGGCGCGACGACGAACCCGGATCCCTCGAGCGCACGCTGGCAGCTCGGCGCGACGCCGTTGATGCGCAGCACACTCGGGTGCAGGTCGAGCGCGACGGGACTGGCGAGCACGCTCGGGTCCGGCGGCTCCACCTCGGTGATGGGCGTGCGGCCGAACGGCCCGATCACCTCCGGCAGGCCCGAGGTGTCGAGCAGCGCCGAGAACTCCTTGGGGACGCCGCGCAGCCAGTCCGGGGCCAGCACGTCGACCGTGGCCAGCACCCGGGAGCCGCGTACGGCGGCCGAGATCTCCGGTTGCGACGACGCGGTGAGCGGAATCGCGAGCAGCCACGCCGCGACCAGCACCGCCACGGCCTGCAGACCGGCCCCGACCACGCTGTCGACGCCCCGCGCGACGGGGCTGTGCATGTTGCTCCGTGCCGCCCGGCCGAGCACCATGCCCGCGACCTCGCCGATGATGACGAGCACGACGATGAGCGCAATCCCGGCGAGGATCCGCATCCGTCCCTCCTCGACGTGCACGAGCACGTGCGGGGCGATGAGGATGCCGGCGACCGCGCCGAGCACCACGCCGAGGAACGCCAGCGCAGACGCCACCGCGCCCTGTCGCAGGCCCGACGACGCGGCCACGAGCACGACCAGCAGGATGAGCACGTCGATCCATCCGGACGGTGTCACGGTTCGACCACCCCTGTCTCGAGCTCGGCGAGCGTGACCTCGAAGTCACGGATGTCGGTGTGGTCCCACTCGATCTCCCAGCCCGACACCGCGAACAGGCCCGCCAGGATCCCCGCCGTGAACCCCCACACGAGCATGTCGTCCACGAGGAAAGCCGGTCCCTGGTAGCCGCGCTCGTGCCGGATCTGGAAGCGGTTGTCCGGATCGAGCAGGTCGTGCAGAGAGACCCGCACCACCCGGACGGCCTCGCGGGGATCGACCACCCCGATGGGGGTGGGCTTCTCCCAGAAGGCGACCACCGGGGTGACGTCGAACCCCGACGGTGGGATGAAGATCTCGGGCAGCACCGTCAGCGGACGGACGCCGGCGGGGTCGAGGCCCGTCTCCTCCTGCGCCTCGCGCAGCGCGGTCGCGATCGGGCCGTCGTCCTCCGGGTCGGCGGCGCCACCCGGGAAGGCGACCTGCCCGCTGTGCTGACGCATCGTCGGCGCCCGCTGGGTGAGCAGGACATCCGCGTCGGCGGGCAGACCGCCCCGCGCGAGGGGATCGGGTTCGGACGAGCCACCGAACAGCACGAGCACGGCCGCCGGACGGACGGTGAACCCGTTCGGTGCGCGGCGGTCGAGCACCGGGTTGACCTGGTGCGGATCGCTCGGCGCCACGGTGGACACGCGGCGCAGCCAGTACGGCGTCATACCTTCACCCCCAGGTGGTTCTCCACGGCTGCGGCGACGTCGTCGGCGCTGCGGAACGGCTGAGGCAGCACCTTCGCGACGGAACCGTCGGGCCGAATCAGCACCGTCACCGGCAGCACGGGTGGCGACTGCACCGCTGCCTGCACGCGCGCGGACCCGTCCTGCACCCCCGGCAGCCGTACGGCGTACTCGGCGAGCCGGGACAGGGCGTTGGCCTCGTTGGGGTCGGTGTGGACGGTGACGACCGCAACCGCGTCACCGGCACGCTGCGCGTACTCCTGCAGGTAGGGCAGTTCCTCGGCGCACGGCCCGCACCACCAGGCCCACAGGTTCACCAGCGCGGGCCGGCCCGCGAGCGCGGCGGCCAGATCGACGCTGCTGCCGTCGCCGAGGCACTCGAACCGCAACCCCGCGAGGGGCCCGGCCCCGTTCCCGGCCGGGGCCGGGCAGGGCTCGAGCGCCGCCGCGGCACGCAGCGGCGCGAGGGATTCGGGGGTGTCCTGGGCGCGGCGGTCCACCGGCGCCGCGGTCGGGCGACCACCGTCGGCGGCCGGCGCCGGGTCGTCGGCGTCGCGGGGCCAGATCGCGACGATCAGGGCCACCACGACGACGAGGGCCACCAGGCTCCAGCGGCCTGCGCGGGTCAGTTGCACCGGGTCACCGTCCGGCCAGTTCGAGCAGGTGCTCGGTCTCCGGTCCCTTCACCAGCGCGGCGGCGGTCACGGGGTCGGTGGGTCCGATGCCGTAGGACGGGCAGTCCTTGGCCAGCACGCAGATGCCGCAGGCGGGTTTGCGGGCGTGGCAGACGCGCCGGCCGTGGAAGATCACCCGGTGCGAGAGCAGGGTCCATTCCTTGCGGTCGACGAGCGCGCCGACGGCGTGTTCGATCTTGACGGGGTCGGTTTCCTCGGTCCACTTCCAGCGGTGCACGAGACGCTGGAAGTGGGTGTCGACGGTGATGCCGGGGATGTCGAACGCGTTGCCGAGGACCACGTTGGCGGTCTTGCGGCCGAATCCGGGAAGTGTGACGAGATCCTCGAGGCGGCGCGGTACCTCGCCGTCGAACCGCTCGAGCAGGGCCTGTCCGAGGCCGATCAGGGAGTTGGCCTTGTTGCGGTAGAAACCGGTGGGCCGGATGTACTCCTCGAGCTCGGCCCGGTCGGCCTCCGCGTAGGCGCGGGCGTCCGGGTAGCGGGCGAACAGGGCCGGGGTGACCTGGTTGACCCGCACGTCGGTGCACTGCGCGGACAGGATCGTGGCGACCGCCAGCTCGAGCGGCGTGGTGAAGTCGAGTTCGCAGTACACGTGGGGGAACGCCTCGGCGAGCCGCCGGTTCATGCGGCGGGCCCGCCGCACCAGGGCGAGCCTGCTCTCGGGTTTCCGCTCGCCTCCGGACACGCGTCGTCGGCGCACGTCGGGACTCTCGGACGGGGTCGCATGCACCTGCTCCACTGTACGTACCCGGCCGGTCGCGGATTCGGCGCTGTGTCGCTTCTGAGACCTTTCTTGTGTTTACTTCCCGGTATGCAAGCTCTTGCTGTCGTACTCTTCCCCGTGCTGCTCATGCTGTTCGCATTGGCGATGGAGCGGGTCGAGTCCCGGCTGAGCCGTCTGTCCGTTCGCCAGCAGGAGGTCGAGGAGTTCCTCGACAAGGCGAGCCACGACGACGTCGCCACCCTGGCCAGGGAGGGATTCCCCCACGCTCTCGCCCGGTTCCACCGCCGTCGGCGGCGGGTCCTCGTCATGGAGCTCGACGATGCGGAGTCCGACATGGGAGCGCGCCGCGCGAGCTGATTTCGGGACGCATCGGTAGGATGCGTGGGCGTTGCTGCAGGAACGGCACGGCAGCTGTCGTGGTGTCAATCACTCATGCCGAGTGCGCGCACAGTAGACTTCGTTTCCGTACGCGTTGCAGGTGGCCTGTCCGGGCGCCCGTGGACGTCGTGCAGACCCGGCAGCATGACGACGAGAATATTCCCCAAAGGAGCGCACGTGGACGACGTCCTGGCCAGAGCAGGCATCTTCCAAGGAGTCGAACCCTCGGCGGTTGCGGCGCTGGTCAAAGAGCTTCAGCCGGTCGATTTCCCCCGCGGACATGTCATCTTCAACGAGGGTGAGCCGGGCGACCGCCTGTACATCATCGTCTCCGGCAAGGTGAAGCTCGGCCGCCGCTCGCCGGACGGCCGCGAGAACCTGCTGACCATCATGGGCCCGTCCGACATGTTCGGTGAGCTGTCGATCTTCGACCCGGGCCCGCGTACCTCCACCGCCACGACCGTGACCGAGGTCCGCGCCGTGAGCATGGACCGCGACGCCCTCAAGGCCTGGATCGACCAGCGCCCGGAGATCGCGGAGCAGCTGTTGCGCGTGCTCGCGCGCCGTCTGCGCCGCACCAACAACAACCTGGCCGACCTGATCTTCACCGACGTGCCCGGTCGCGTCGCGAAGGCTCTGCTGCAGCTCGCGCAGCGGTTCGGCACCCAGGAGGCGGGCGCGCTGCGCGTCACGCACGACCTGACCCAGGAGGAGATCGCACAGCTCGTCGGCGCCTCCCGCGAAACCGTGAACAAGGCGCTCGCCGACTTCGCCCACCGCGGCTGGCTGCGGCTCGAGGGCAAGAGCGTGCTCATCTCCGACTCGGAGCGCCTCGCCCGCCGCGCGCGGTAACACCCGTTCCACGAATCGAGGCCGGTGCATCGTCGATGCACCGGCCTCGATCGTTCGGGAGGTCAGGCGAAGCTGCGCAGGTACTCGAGCTGGACGTTGACCGACTTCTCCGCGACCGGCCACAGCGACGGGTCCACGTCGGCGTACACGTGCTCGACGACGGACCGCGGCGTGGCGTCGTCCCCCAGCACCCGCAGCGCGGCCCGCACCTGGTCGAGCCGCGCCTCCCGATGGTCGAGGTAGCCGCGGGCGATGGTCTCCAGGTCGGGCAGGTCCGGTCCGTGCCCGGGCAGAACGGTGTAGCCGGCGCCGAGGTCGATCAGCCGGCGCAGCGACCCGAGGTAGTCCCCGAGGTCGCCGTCGGAGTCGTCGAGGACGGTGGTGCCCCGACCGAGGATGGTGTCGGCGGTGAGCACGCTGCGGTCGTCCTCGACGACGAAGGACAGCGAGTCCGCCGTGTGACCCGGCGTGGCGAGTACCCGGATACGCAGTCCGGCCGCCTCGATCACCTCGCCGTCGGCCAGGCCCGCTCCCCCGCCGTGCCGGTGCCGGGCGTCCACGGCCCGCACCGCGCTGCCGGTGAGTTCGGCGAACCGTCCGGCGCCGTCGGTGTGGTCGCCGTGCCGGTGGCTGACCAGGGTCAGCGCCACGGGCACCCGGGCGACGCGCGCGAGGTGCGCCTCGTCGAGCGGGCCCGGATCGACCACGACGCACTCGTCGCTGCCGGGCGCCCGCAGGATCCAGGTGTTGGTGCCGTCGAGCGTCATCATCGACGGGTTCTCCGCCAGCACCACCGCGGCATTGGCGGTGACCTGTCGCAACTGCGCGTACGCGGGGTGAACCAGCGTCATGATCCGGCCTCCTCCGTCGGAAGGTGTGGGGTGCGTCCCACTCTAGATCCGGCTCACCCCGCGCCCGTCAGCGCACCTCGGCGATGATCTCGACCTCGACGGGAGCGCCGAGCGGCAGTTCGGCCACGCCGACGGCGGAGCGGGCGTGCACGCCCGCCTCCCCGAACACCTCACCGAGGAGTTCGGACGCGCCGTTGATCACACCCGGCTGGCCGGTGAAGCCCTCCGCCGAGGCGACGAAGCCCACGACCTTCACGATGCGGACGAGGTTGTCGATGCCGACGAGGCCGTCCAGCGCGGCCAGCGCGTTGAGCGCGGCGATACGCGCCGCGGACTTGGCGGCCTCGGCCGAGACGTCGGCGCCCACCTTGCCGACGAGACCGAGCGTGCCGTCGACGAACGGCAGCTGCCCCGAGGTGTAGACGTGGTCACCGGTGCGGACGGCGGGAACGTAGGCGGCGACGGGTGCCGCCACCGGCGGCAGGCTCAGACCCAGTTCGGCGAGCCGCGCCGTCCAGGTCCGCCCCGCGGAATCCTCTGCTGCCACGCGGCTCAGCCCTTCGGGCGCTTGAGGTAGGCGACGTGCTGCTCGCCGGTGGGTCCCGGGAGCACCGACACGAGTTCCCAGCCGTCGGCTCCCCACGTGTCCAGGATCTGCTTCGTGGCATGGGTCAGCAGGGGCACCGTCGCGTACTCCCACGTTGTCAATTCGCTCATGTCTCGACCCTATATGCGCACCGGACTTATAGGCTCGACGTCGTGGCATCAACGACTGCTGAACACGACGTCTGGCCGGCGAAGGCCGCGCAGGCGCGGCTGCACTTCGTCTCGGGCAAGGGCGGTACCGGTAAGTCGACCGTCGCGGGGGCGCTGGCCCTGGCCCTGGCGGCGGGCGGCCGCAAGGTGCTGCTCGTAGAGGTCGAGGGACGGCAGGGCATCGCGCAGCTGTTCGACGTGCCGCCGCTTCCGCCGGTCGAGACCAAGATCGCCACGACGGACAGCGGCGGCGCCGTGTATGCCCTCGCCATCGACATCGAGACGGCCTTCCTCGAGTACCTGGACATGTTCTACAACCTCGGGTTCGCGGGACGGGCGATGCGCCGGATCGGTGCGATCGAGTTCGCGACCACGCTGGCGCCGGGCCTGCGGGACGTGATCCTCACCGGCAAGATCAAGGAGACCGTGGTGCGTACCGACCGCACCGGCGAACCCGTGTACGACGTGGTCGTGGTGGACTCCCCGCCGACGGGACGCATCGGCAGCTTCCTCGACGTGACCAAGGCGATGGCCGACCTTGCCAAGTCGGGTCCGATCCGGTCGCAGAGCGAGGGTGTGGTGCGGCTGCTGCACTCCGACGAGACGATGGTCCACCTGGTCACGCTGCTCGAGGCGCTGCCGGTCCAGGAGACCGCCGACGCGGTGGCCGAGCTGCTCGCGGCGGACCTGCGGCTGGGCACGGTGATCGTCAACCGCACCGCCCCCGACTTCCTGCCCGAGGAGATGGTCGACGAGGCCGCCGCCGGCCGGATCGACGCGGAGGCGGTACGCGAGGGGCTCGACCGCGCCGGGGTCGCCCTCGGCGACGAGGACTTCGCGGGTCTGCTGACCGAGACGATCGAGTACGCATCCACCCTGCAGGCGCAGCAGGTCAGCGCCGCCCAACTCGACGAGGTGAACGTGGCACGAATGCATCTGCCCGCGCTGGCGGACGGCGTGGATCTCGGCGGGCTGTACGAACTCGCCGAGCAGCTCGGTGAACAGGGCGTGCGGTGACCGCGCCGCGGGCGCACCACGCGCCCCCGCTCGACGTCCGATCCATCCTCGCCGACCCCTCGTCGCGCATCATCGTGTGCACCGGCGCGGGCGGGGTCGGCAAGACGACGACCGCGGCGGCGCTGGCCCTGCGTGCGGCCGAGCAGGGCCGCAACGTCGTGGTGCTGACGATCGATCCGGCTCGGCGGCTGGCACAGGCGCTGGGCGTGCAGGCCCTCGACAACAGCCCGCAACTCGTGCAGCTGGGGCCGGACGCGAAGGGCGAGCTGCACGCGATGATGCTGAACATGCGCCGCACCTTCGACGACATGGTGCTCGAGCACTCGGCACCGGACAAGGCGCAGCAGATCCTCGACAACCCCTTCTACCAGACGGTGGCCTCGTCGTTCTCCGGCACGCAGGAGTACATGGCGATGGAGAAGCTCGGGCAGCTCGCGGCGAGCGACACGTGGGATCTGATCGTGGTCGACACCCCGCCGTCGCGGAACGCGCTGGACTTCCTCGATGCACCGCAGCGGCTCGGGGCGTTCCTGGACGGCCGGATGATCCGGTTGTTCACCGCGCCGGGCCGCGGGCTCGGGCGGCTGGTCACGGGCGCGATGGGCCTGGCCCTGAAGGCGGTCTCCACGATCGTCGGCAGCCAGATGCTCTCGGATGCCTCGGCTTTCGTGCAGTCACTCGATTCGATGTTCGGCGGGTTCCGGGAGCGGGCCAACCGCACGTACCAGTTGCTGCAGCAGCCGGGCACCCACTTCATGGTGGTGGCCGCGGCAGAACCGGATGCGCTGCGCGAGGCGTCGTTCTTCGTCGAGCGGCTCTCCGAGGACCGCATGCCGCTCGCGGGTCTGATCCTCAACCGCACGCATCCCACGCTGTGCCCGCTGCCGGCCGACCACGCCCTGACCGCGGCGGATCTGCTCGAGGAGCAGGGCCGGAAGGAGAGCGCGCCGGCCGAGGCCGTGCTCCGGGTCCATGCTCATCGGGCGGTGACGGCGAAGCGGGAGCTGCGGCTGCTGGCCCGGTTCACGAGTGCGCACCCGCGGGTTCCGGTCGTCGGCGTGCCGTCGCTGCCGTTCGAGGTCTCGGACCTCGACGGGCTGCGCGCCGTCGCCGATCAGATGACCCGCGAGGCGTAACCTCGCGGGTCTCGGGGGTGCGCGGTCAGACGGCGTTCTGGTGCTGACGCTGCGCTTCGAAGAAGTCGGCCCAGGAGTCGACTTCGGGGTGCTGCTTGAGCAGCGCCCGGCGCTGACGTTCGGTCATTCCGCCCCACACGCCGAATTCGACGCGGTTGTCGAGGGCGTCGGCGCCGCACTGCAGCATCACCGGGCAGTGCCGGCAGATGACTGCGGCCTTGCGCTGGGCGGCGCCGCGGACGAACAACTGATCGGGGTCCACTTCACGGCATCGGGCTTTCGATACCCATGCGATGCGTGCTTCTGCTTGGTCTACGTCGAGCCGGGCCATCGGGGTGGTCATGTGCATTCAGTTGCCCCTTACTCTCCGAACGCCGTGTCACGGGGTCCTGGAAGGCGCGCAGAATCGGCGGCGTAGCACGACGGATCTGCACCACATTCCTATTCAGGTGTTATCTGCATCACACTGAGGACTCAATCTAGGTAAAGACTTCCCCGGATGCAAGGTGGAGAAACACTTTTCTGGTACGCCCGTGCATCACTGCACGTCGGAGGGCTTTTGCCAGCGCAACGCACACACGGGAACGCGTGCGCCGGGGTCTGCGCCCCGGGGTGGCACGTACTGTGTAGACGTGTCGATCGGAAAAACGGTGGCGAAGCTCGCAGGATGCACGGCACTGGGCGGAGTCCTGCTGGCCGGTGTGATGTTCCCGGCGGCCGGAGGCTTCGGCTACGTGTCGAACCGCGCCGCGGACACGGTGGACAACAGTTCCGCCGAACTCGTCGAGGGTGTGGTGCCGGCGGTCACCACGATGACCGATGCGGCGGGTACCCCCATCGCCTGGCTCTACGACCAGCGCCGGTTCGAGGTGCCGAGCGACCAGATCTCCAACGAGATGAAACTCGCCATCGTCTCCATCGAGGACAAACGCTTCGCCGAACACCAGGGCGTGGACTGGCAGGGCACGATCCGCGCCTTCCTCACCAACACCACCAGCGGTCAGGTCGAGCAGGGCGCGTCCACGATCGACCAGCAGTACGTGAAGAACTACCTGCTCCACGTGGTCGCCAAGACCGACGCCGAGCGGCGCGCGGCGATCGAGACGACGCCCGCGCGCAAGATCCGGGAGATCCGGATGGCGCTGACGCTCGACGACGAGCTGACCAAGGACGAGATCCTCACCCGCTACCTGAACCTCGTGCCGTTCGGGAACGGGTCCTTCGGCGTGCAGGACGCCGCCCAGACGTACTTCGGCATCGACGCGAAGGATCTGAACGTCACCCAGTCCGCGATGCTCGCCGGCATGGTGCAGTCCAGCTCCGCGCTGAACCCGTACACCAATCCGGACGGCGTGCTGGCGCGACGCAACGTCGTGCTCGACACGATGATCCAGAACATCCCCGAGCGCGCCGCCGAGATCCGGGCCGCGAAGGAGCAGCCGCTCGGCGTCCTGCCCGAGCCGAAGACCCTGCCGCGCGGCTGCATCGCGGCGGGCGACCGCGGGTTCTTCTGTGAGTACGCCCTGCAGTACCTGGCCGAGGCCGGGTTGTCGCGCGAGCAGATCGACAAGGGCGGGTACCTGATCCGCACCACGCTCGACCCCGAGATCCAGGGCTCGGTCAAATCGTCGCTGGACAGGTTCACCAGCCCGACCGTCGATGACGTCGCGACGGTGATGAACGTGATCCGGCCCGGGGAGGATTCGCACCGCGTCCTGGCGATGGGGTCGAGCCGCGTGTACGGCCTCGACGGCGGGGCCTCGCAGACGGTGCAGCCGCAGCCGTACTCGCTGACCGGTCACGGCGCCGGCTCGGTGTTCAAGATCTTCACCGTCGCGGCGGCGATGGAGAAGGGCCTCGGCACCAGCGCCGTGCTGGACGTGCCGTCCCGCTACAACGCCCGCGGCCTCGGCGACGGCGGCGCCCCCGGATGCCCGCCGGCCACCTACTGCGTCGAGAACGCCGCACCGTACCCGGCGAAGCTGTCGGTGCCGGACGCGCTCGCACAGTCCCCCAACACCGCCTTCGTCAAGCTGATCGAGGCCACCGGTGTGGACGCGGTCGTCGACATGTCGGTGCGGCTGGGCCTGCGCTCGTACGCGCAGCCCAACACGTCCGGCTTCGGCGAGCAGAGCATGGTCGACATGCAGAAGGCCCAGCACCTCGGCTCGTTCACGCTCGGCCCCACCTGGGTGAACCCGCTGGAGCTGTCGAACGTCGCCGCCACGCTGGCCTCGCACGGCAAGTGGTGCCCGCCGACGCCGATCGATGCCGTGTTCGACCGCGACGGCAAGCCCGTGCCGATCACCCAGCAGGCGTGCGAGCAGGTCGTCGAACCGGGGCTGGCCGACACCCTCGCCACCGCCCTGAGCAAGGACACCGCGGGCGGTGGTACGGCGTCCGGTGCGGCCGGATCCGTGGGCTGGAACCTGCCGGTGGCGGCGAAGACCGGAACGACCGAGTCGCACATGTCGTCGGCGTTCGTCGGGTTCACGAACAACCTGGCCGGGGCGGTCTACACCTACGGCGACTCCCCCACGCCGGGGCAGATCTGCAGCGGACCCGTGCGCCCGTGCTCCGACGGCAATCTGTTCGGCGGCACCGAGCCGGCCCGCACCTGGTTCACGGCACTGCTGCCCGTCGCGAACAAGTTCGGGCCCACCGAGTTGCCGCCCGCGGACCAGAAGTACGTGCGCGGCGCCGGCAATGCCCAGGTGCCCAACGTCGTGGGTCTGAACCGTCAGCAGGCGAGCCAACGGCTGATCGACGCCGGCTTCCAGGTGACGGAGACGACGGTCAAGGCGGAGGGCCGCAGCGGCACCGTCGCCTCGGTCTCCCCGTCGGGGTCGGCCGTCCCGGGGTCCACGGTGACGATCTTCGTCAGCGACGGCTCGGTGCGCGCCGCGCCACCGAGCCCGAGCGCGACCCCCGGCCGACCGACCGAGAGCCAGGTGCCGGACACGACGGTGCCGGCCGCGCCGGCACCCATCCCGGGACGATGACCGTCACCCGTCCGGTCGCGCGACGACCGGACGGGGTCTTCGGCTACAGGCGCGACTTGACGGCGGCGGACAGGCGCTTGCCGTCGGCCTTCCCGGCGGCGATCGCGGTCGCGGCCTTCATGACCTGACCCATCTGCCGCGGCCCGGGCCGCTCCCCGATCTCCTCGGCGACCTGCGCGATGGCGGTATCCGCGACGTCGGCCAGTTCGGCGTCGGTGAGCGGCGTCGGCAGGTACTCGTCGATGATGCGGGCCTCGGCGTGCTCCTTGGCCGCCAGTTCGCCGCGACCGTTCTCGGTATACACCTCGGCAGCCTCGCCGCGCTTCTTCGCCTCGCGCGCGAGCACCGTCACGACGTCCTCGTCGGTGAGCTCGCGCGCCTGCTTGCCGGCGACCTCCTCGGTCTGGATCGCGGCAAGCAGCATGCGCAGCGTGGTGATCCGCAGCGGATCCTTGTCCTTCATCGCGGCCGTGAGGTCGGCGCGGAGCGTGGACTTGAGCGAGGACGTGGTGTCGGACATGCCTCGACGCTACGCGGCGCCCCGCGAACCCGTGCGCGGACGAGCCCCGGCGGTACGCTGGAGACGTGCCAGACGTTCCCACTCTTCGACGTGCCGCGATCGGCGCGGCCGGTGCCGCCGCCCTGGGCCTCGGCTACGCGACGCTCATCGAGCGCAACGCCTTCGCCCTGCGGGAGGTGACCCTCCCGGTCCTTGCGCCGGACGCCTCGACGCTGCGCGTGCTGCACCTGAGCGACATCCACATGACGCCCGGGCAGCGGCTCAAGCAGAACTGGCTCCGCGAACTCGATCGCCTCGAACCCGACCTCGTGGTCAACACCGGCGACAACCTTGCGCATCCGAAGGCTGTGCCCGCCGTCGTGCAGGCGCTCGGCGGTCTGCTCGCCCGGCCGGGGCTGTTCGTCTTCGGCAGCAACGACTACTTCGGGCCCCGGGTGAAGAACCCGCTGAAGTACTTCGACCGCGACCACGAGCGCGTACACGGCGTGCCGCTGCCCTGGAGCGATCTGCGCGCCGCGTTCAGCGAGCGCGGCTGGCTCGACGTCACGCACGTGCACCGCGAACTCGAGATCGCCGGGGTGCGCATCAGCGCGGCCGGTGTCGACGACCCGCACATCGACCGGGACCGGTACGACACCGTCGCGGGTCCGGCGAACCCGGTGGCGGATCTGCGGCTGGGGCTGACCCACTCACCCGAGCCGCGCGTGCTGGACCGGTTCGCGGACGACGGCTACGACCTCGTGCTGGCGGGCCACACCCACGGGGGCCAACTGTGCCTGCCGCTGGTCGGCGCGCTGGTGACCAATTGCGGGCTGGACCGGTCGCGGGTCAAGGGCGTGTCGCGCTGGGGCTCGCACATGCGGTTGCACGTGTCGGCGGGCATCGGCACGTCGCCGACGGCCCCCGCCCGGTTCTGGTGCCGGCCCGAGGCGACGCTGCTGACGCTGATCCCGGCCCCCCGCGAGCAGGCTCGCAGCACCGCGGACGCGGGCACCCGGAGCACGTTTTCACCGCACTGACCAGGCGATTTAACCGTCACCCCGATCGTGCTGTAAGCTAACCGAGGTTCGAAACGGGGTGTGGCGCAGCTTGGTAGCGCGCTTCGTTCGGGACGAAGAGGTCGTGGGTTCGAATCCCGCCACCCCGACTCGTGAAGGACCTGATCGGGGCCCCTTCTCCATCCGGAGAAGGGGCCCCGATCCCGTTCTCCGGGTCTCGGCACGACGCGCCCGACGCGATCGTGACGTACGGTGAGCAGACCGGCACGTTTCCCGCCTCGAGCGCCCGGCTCGACGCCTCCCGGTGACAAGTCGGCCTCCTCGAGGCCGCGCAAGGAGCGTCTCATGACGCACAACCACGCCATCACCCACAGCAACGGGAATCGCTCCGGCCCTCCCGAGCGCCCCCTACCGTCGCGACGCCCCCCTGCTCGATTTCCCACACCGACCCAGACTCCCCGCTTCCTGCTCCGGCCGAACTCGGCACCACCGTCCTCGATCGACGGCTCGTGGTTCCCGTGGACCGCGAACCTCACCGATGAGCTGGACGACCTGATCTCCGCGCTCACCCTGCGACTCGGCCCCGTGGCCCGGGTCTGCTTCGACTGGAACGCCCTGCAGATATCGCGAAAGCGAATCGACGAGTTCGACCTCGACTCCGGCGGTATCGCACTGCGCGAGCCGGCACCCGGACAACCACCGCACACGATGTACTTCCTCGGATGCAACGGCACCCAACTCGTGCTGGTACTCCTGCACCCCGACACCGAACCGGATCACGCCTACGGCATCATGCGCACGTTGGCGGATTCGTAGGTCCGGCCGGCGCCGGCGGCTCATCCGGAAGGCCGACCGTCCCCGGAGTCCAGTATTGCCCTGAGGCCGGAAAAGAGGAGGTCGAGGCCGCGTTCGAATTCGGCGGCGCCGTCGTAGGAGGCCAGTATCGGCGCGAGACTGCGCAGGAGAGGGAATTCGACGATCGGCAGGCGATGCAGTCCCAGGCGGAGCAGGTCGTCGGACTCCTCGGGCCGCTCGACGAGTTCCTGCAGCTCGTCGAGGACGTGACCGTGGAGGAATCCGAACAAGGCCCGGTAGACGTGCAACGCATCGGCCGCGGAGAAGCCGGCCCGGGTGAGCAAGGTCAGGATGCCTTCGAGCGGACGCAGCGTGCCGAGCGGCCGCAGCGCGAGGGGTGTGGCCAGGGGGCGGGTGACCAGCAACGGAACCACGCGCGGGTGATCGAGGGCAAGTTGACGGAAATCCCTTGCAACCGTGCGCAGTTGATCTTCCCAGTCACCGTCGCAGGGGTCGACGGCCAGTTGCCCGAGGACGATTTCGGCGACTCCGTCGAGGAGGGCGGCCTTGTTCGGCGCGTGACGGTAGAGGGTCATCGGATCCCGGCCGAGAGCCTTGCCGAGGCGGCGCATCGAAAGCCCCTCGACGCCGTCGCGATCGATGATCGCGAGCGCAGACGCAAGGATCAATTCCCGGGCTCGAGTGTTCCCGCCGGACCTGCCGTCGTCGGATCCGATCGAGCGGCCCGCGGGAACCTTCGGCATCACGGACTCCTCTCCGTTCGCCTCCACTGTAGCCCTATGTCGTATGTCTACAGTGTTGACACCTCGGGCGCTGCGGGTGTTGACTGGGTCTACACCCCAGGCCCCGGAGGCCGCCATGATCAACGTTCTGCGACCGAACCCCCTGCTCGCTGCTGCGATCGTCGGGCCCGGAGGGCCGAGCGACAGCGAGCGGGCACACGGCTCCACGGGGTACGCCGTGGCAGTCCGCCGCGACTACTACTGATTCAGTCCTGCCGTGCGGGGCCGAATCCGGCATCGCGCGTTGCGGACTCGATACGGAAAGAACACGATGGCGATCTCCGACATCAAGGAATATGCGCACCTCACCGCGGAAGACGTCGAGGCTCTGAGCAACGAGCTGAACGGGATCCGCCGGGATGTCACCGAGTCGCTCGGCGCGGCGGACGCCGCCTACATCCGGCGCGCGATCGCCTTCCAGCGTGCACTGGATGTCGCCGCGCGGCTGATGATATGCGCCAGCAAGGCGCCGGCCGTGTGGGTGCTGGGGGTGACGGCCCTCGCCGGGGCCAAGATCGTGGAGAACATGGAGATCGGCCACAACGTCTCGCACGGGCAGTGGGACTGGATGAACGACCCGGAGATCCACTCCACCACATGGGAATGGGACATGGCCGGGCTCTCCTCACAGTGGCGGTACTCCCACAACTACCGCCACCACGTCTTCAACAACGTCGTAGACATGGACGACGACCTCGGCTTCGGCGTCATCCGGATCACCCGCGACCAGCCTTGGCATCCGGGCAATCTGGCGCAACCGCTGCGAAACCTGCTGTTGGCAACCACATTCGAGTGGGGAATCGCACTGCACGGTCTGCACTCCGTGAACGAGCACGCCGGCAGCGCGGCCGAGAAGACCGACCACAACCGGGCACTGCTGGGAAAGGTTGTCCGCCAATCGCTCAAGGACTACCTGGTCTTCCCCGCCCTCAGCGGTCGTCGCTGGCGGCGCACCCTGACGGCCGGCCTGGCCGCGAATCTGCTCCGGAACCTGTGGTCGTACGTGGTGATCTTCTGCGGGCACTTTCCGGACGGCGCCGAGAAGTTCACCCTCGTCGAGCTCGAGCGCGAGACAAGGGCGGAATGGTATCTCCGGCAGATGCTCGGAAGCGCCAATTTCCACGCCGGTCCGGTGATGGCCTTCATGAGCGGTAACCTCTGCTACCAGATCGAGCATCACCTGTTCCCGGACCTGCCCAGCAACCGCTACGCAGAGATCTCCACGAAGGTCCGGGCGCTGTGCGAGAAGTACGATCTGCCGTACACCACCGGCTCGCTCGTCCGGCAGTACCTTCTGACGCTGCGCACGATCCACAAGCTCGCTCTGCCTGATCGATTCCTGCGCGCGACCTCCGATGACGCCCCGGAAACCGCCTCCGAACTGAAGTTCCGCTCCCCGACTACCGCGCCGGCCGTTCCGCCGGCAGCCCCGCGACCCGGCCGTCGGGCATTTCTGCGGACCCTGCACATCGACCGGCGCAACCGCCGGCGAGGGACCCCGACAACGGGTTGATCCTCCCGGGGGTGGGGCCACGGAGGATATGAGGCAAGGATAGCCTGCCCTCATGCACAAGCTCAGACACCTCGGCCGCCTCACCGCCGCGGCCCTGCTCGTCACCTTCACCGTCGCGGCGTGCGGCGGCGCGGCCGAGTCGACCCGCGACACCGGCTCCGGCAACACCGACGTGGCCACCGGCGGCCGGCTGTTCGCCACCGCCGACGAGGAGACGGCGAAGCTCGGTAGCGAGGCGGAACCCGGCCGGTTCCCCCGCGTGGTCACCCACGCTCTCGGCGAGACGGAGATCGCGGCCAAGCCGCAGCGCGTCGTCGTGCTCGACGGCGGCGAACTCGACGACGTCCTCTCCCTCGGCCTCACACCCGTGGGCCTCGCGAGTCCCGAGGGCGCGGCGGAGCAGCCGTCGTACCTCGCGGACCGGCTCGCCGGTGTGGCCGACGTGGGCACGATCAACAACCTCGATCTCGAGGCCATCGGCGCGCTGCGGCCGGATCTGATTGTCGGCAGCAAGCTCCGCGCGGACAAGATGTACCCGCAGCTGTCCGCCATCGCCCCGACCGTGTTCTCGATCCGGCCCGGTTTCCCGTGGAAGGAGAATTTCCTGCTCGTCGCGGACGCGCTGGGCGAGGAGGAGAAGGCCGAGTCCGTCCTCAACGCCTACCAGACCCGCGCCGACGAGGTGCGGGACTCGATCCAGGGCGATCCGAGCATCTCGCTCGTGCGGTTCATGTCCGGCAAGATCCGCCTGTACGGGAACCTCTCGTTCATCGGCGTCATCCTGCAGGACGTCGGGCTGCGACGTCCGCCGGTCCAGGACATCGAGGAACTTGCGGCCGAGGTCAGCCCGGAAACGATCACGGAGGCGGACGGCGACCGGATCTTCTACTCGAGCTACGGCAGGGAAACCGACGAGGCGGCGGTCGTCGGCGGCCCGCTGTGGTCGAGCCTCACAGCCGTGCAGCAGGGGCGCGCCGTCGCGGTGAGCGACGAGACGTGGTTCCTCGCACTCGGCCCGACCGGCGCGATGCTCGTTCTCGACGACCTCGAGCGATTGCTCGCACGGCAGTAACCGAGATCGGCGTCAGATCGTCACCTCGTCGCGCCAACAGGTCAGCAGCGCGGCGTCACCGAACACGTCGAATCGATCGAGGGACGCCCGGTTCCACAGGAGGAGCAGCAGATCCGACGCCGGCCCGCGGACCGCGACGTCCCCCTCGGCGTGGGTGTGGACGACGGAAGGTTCGTCGGCATCGAAGGTGATCAACCATTCGCCCTCGCCGGCGGCGAGGGCGGGGTCGGTCGCATGCAGGTGCATCGTCTTCCCCGACCCGGCCGGCGACCCGGCACTCCCCGCCCCACCGAGGGCCCCCGCGCCGCCGAGGGCACGGAACGGGAGCAGCACCCCGAAGAGTTCGTCGATGCCCTCGACGGCCAGCGCGGTGTCGACGGGCGTGGTGCCCTCGCCCGCGGCGAGTTCGGCGTCGATCCGGTGCAGCGCAGTCTCGACCGCCATGCGACGGACCCAGAACGAAGCCGGTTGCGGTCCGGCGAAGGTCTGCTCGTCGACCTGCGGATCGGCCGATTGCACGGCCTCCGTCAGCTCCTCGAGTCCGTCCCGCACCCATGCGACGACGGCGGCCCCGGCCGGAGCCGGGGGGATCTCGGTGCGACCGCCGGTGCGCAACCAGCCCGCCGCGTTCCGGTGCACTCGGCCGACGTGCCCGAGAAGCCGTTCGACGGACCAGCGCGGGCAGGTCGGGACCGGCCGGTCGAGCCGGCCTTCGCCGGCGGCGAGCAGCCGCTCGGTGTCTGCGCGCAACAGCGCCGGATAGGAGGCTCGATCCATCCCTCGATTATGGGTGGCTCCCCCGTCTCGCCGAAGCCCCGGCGCGCCGGGGTGGGACCACGCGGTCAGCGGGCCGTCTCGCGCACTCGCAGTGTCACCACGTCGAGGGACTCGCCGACGTCCGAGAGCCCGTCGGATTTGCGGGCGGTGACGGCACCGAACTCGACCGTCTCCACACCGTGGGTGCCGGCGAAGGCGTACAGGCCGTAGGTGCCGTTCGCCGCACTGTCGCTCACCGTGAAGGCGATTCGCTCCTCGCGGGTCTCCCCCGGCGCCAGATCGACGTCGATCGGGCCCAGGACCGGTTCGCCTTCCTCGCCGTTCGGACGGACCGCGCTGCCCCACACCTGACCCGTGTAGGGCGCGTCGCCGGGTGCTTCGACGAGCATGGTGGCTTCGATCACCCCGCCCGAGGCGGGCAGCGTCGTGGCCGTGTCGGCCGTGAGCGAGACGCGCACGGGAAGATCCGTCCGGGGAACGTCGGGGCGGGTCGACGACGGGGACCCGTCGCCGATCTCCGGCCAGCCGTTGGCCCACACGATCCGGTCGATCATGCCCTCCCGTCGCTGGGCACCGCTGGGAAGCTGGAGATCGTCGCGGGGAATCGCGTGGTAGACGATCCAGTCGTCGCCGGCGTCGTCGGTCACCACCGTGTTGTGCCCGGGTCCCGCCCACGGATCACTGCCGGCCAGGATGAGCGCGCCGCCACCGCCGTCGAGGTCGTCACCCTTGCGGTCGACGTACGGGCCGGTCAACGACTCGGACCGGCCGACGAGCACCCGGTAGGCGGTGTCTGCGCCGTTGCAGCAGTGGCCGGAGGAGAGGAACAGGTAGTAGTAGCCGTCGCGGTATTCGACGTGCGGCCCCTCGAAGCGTTCGTCCGCGACCCGGACCGGTTCGCCTGCGGGCGCGGTTCCGTCCGCGGCGAGCGGGATGGCGTAGACGCCCTTGAAGTTCCCGACGAACATCGTCTTCGTCGTGCCGTCGTCCCACACGAACGGATCGATCGTGCCCTGGACGCCGACGTCCTCGGCACAGAACACGGGGCGGCCCAGGTCGGTCCACGGGCCGGCCGGTCCGGGTGCGGTGGCGAGGCCGATGCACGGATTCGCCCCGTCCGGCAGCGCGTAGTAGAGGCTGTACCCGGTGTCCGACTCGATCACGTGGGGAGCCCAGACGTAGTTGTTCGCCGGATGCCATCCGGGAATCTCGGAGAACACGTCGTCGACGTACATCCAGTCCGTGAGGTCGAAGGACTTGAAGACGGACATCCCCCGCAGTCCCCGGCCGTCGCCCCAGTCGTCGCCCGTGGTGTACATGTAGTACGCCCCGTCGGGCGCCCGCACGATGCTGGGGTCGGCCGCGACGGGCTCGACGATCGGGTTCGCCGCGGCGGGTGGCGCCGGCGCGATCAGGAAGGCGAGCAGCGACATCGCGGCCGCGACGGATCCACGGCGGACGTGGCGTCGAGCCGCGTGGTGACCGCCCGCCTTCTTCCCCGTCTCGAACTTCCGCACGTCGCTCCCACCGTCGACTCACATGGAACGGGGCAAATGTATACGGAAGTGACTGGTGTGGGAGTTGTGAAAGGCGCAAGCGGCCGGATCGAAACCGAACCGTGCCCTCGGACCGTACCGGAACCCCCTCCCGTGGCCCCTACACCGGCGGCAGCAGCCGGTCCAGGAAACCGTTGCTGAACACCCGGTGCGGATCGTGCCGATCGAACGCCGCGCGCGCCGCGTCCCAGCCCTCGTCGGCGGACAGTCCGGTGCGGTACATCGCCGGGATCGTCTCGCCGAGGAACCGCGAATCCCGGTGCCCCCCCTGCTCGTCGAACGCCCAGCCCTTCGACCACTCGGACCGGAAGGCGGCGTAGTCACCGGAGTAGTGGTCGGCCATCCACTGCTCCATCTCCCGGAAGAACGCGGACTGCCCCGCGGTGCCGGGAATGGAGACGACGTTCATCCAGATGGCAGTGTCCCAGTCGGGCCGGTCGGGACGGGGACGCACGGCCGACAGATTCGGCGCTCCGGCCGAATCGACGAGCACCTCCGACTGGTCGTCGACGGTGCACAGTCGCACCTCGAACGGCATGTTGACCGGATACTGCCCGAGCGAGGCGTAGTGGGTCATCCGCTCGTGCAGCCAGGTGGTGAACTCGTGGACGACGCGGGCGATGTTCGCGCGCCGCGTGACGACCACCCCACCGCCGGCGATGACGCGCAGCGTGGTGGCCCGCAGGTAGAACAGCAGGTCCTTCGACCAGCCCCACAGGTCGGCGGTGCCGGTGGCGGCGAGACCGGCGGCGACGGCCCCGAACTGGCCGGCACCGAAGGCCGGGGTGGCAGCCTGCATCCCGCTCGCCACCCGGCCGAGAGGGGTGGTGACCTCCTCGGGGATGCTGTCGGAGAAGAAGTAGTTGTACGGGCCGTGCACCTCGCGCGCGGTCGGTGGCTTCTCGGGGCACACCGACCAGATCTTCAGCCACGGCGTCTCGGTGAAGGGGAACCAGATCGCCTCGACGCGGCCGGACTCCTCGACGAACCGCTCGAAGGTACGGCCCGGGGAACCGGGCGGGGCGAACAGTTCCTGCCACGGCACGTCGGTGAAACTCTGGCAGCGCAGCCGGTAGTTGGCCCCGGCCTGCAGGGTCACCGAGGTGACGAAGCTGCGGCCCAGGTGGGCGAGCAGGGGCGTGATCTCGGGTTCGGACCGACGGAACTCACGCAGTTCGTAGGCGCCGGCGGCGGCGTTCCACACGACGGCGGTGAGGGCGACGACGAGGTTCGACAGCGAGCCGAACGACTGGCCGGGGAGCGCACGCTCCCCGGCGGCCGGATAGGTGGCGCCGTGCGCGCCGATCGACAGCGCGCCCGCGATGGTGATGTCGCCGATCGCGGGGGCATTGGCCCAGCCGAGGCCGTGCTGTTCGAGCGCGGCGAGGATCGACTCGATGCTCGCACCCGCGCCGGCGGTGACGGTGGCGGGTGTTCCCGCGGGATCGACGGTGACGGCGTTCAGGTGCACCATCGTGTCGATCAGCACGATCTTCTCGACGCTCTCGCCGGGCACGACGGTCAGCGGGCTCCAGCTGTGCATGGTGCCGCGCGGCCGGACGCGGTAACCGTGGGCGCGGGCCCAGTCGGCGATGCGCACGACGTCGTGCGCATCGCGTGCGGTGGCGGTCCACACCGCGTCGAAGCGGATCGTCCGGGCCCAGTTCTCGAAGCGCTGCTGGGCCAGCGGGATGTCTGCGGGGAACTCCGGCGGTGCCGGAATGGTGGCGCGCGGATCGCCGGCCGGGACCGCACCGGCGGGGGTCCAGGCGAGGCCGGTCAGTGCGACGGCACCGGCGGCACCGGCGGCGCCGAGGAGGGCTCGTCGGCTGAGGGTCGTGGTCGAGGCGGGGTCGCCGTCCGTCCGGGCGTCGCGGGGGTCCACCGGGCTGGGCTCCGATCTGGGAAGAGGCAGAAACAGAGCAAAAATAGAACAAGTTCTCTTTCGATGCCAGTGGTTCCGTAATGCGCCGCCGAACCGGCTGAACGCCGCCGTCCACGACCGGAGCGAGGACGTAGGACCCTAGCCCCGCACCCGGTCACGGGCAGACAGTGGCAAGTGCCGTTGCACGGCGGCGACAGCGTGCCGTTGCACGGCGGCGTCAGAGTGCCGTTGCACGGCGGCGTCAGAGCACCGCCGGCCGCCGGTGAACGGACAGGCCCGGAAGGGAACGCCATGACGTCCACCACGATCGATACCGGCATGTACACCTCGTCCAACCCACCGTGGCGCGAGGTGCGGGTCATCACGGCGCTGGCGAGGTATGGCGGGCTGACGTCGCTGTTCGTCTGGGACCATTTCCAGGAGTTCTTCCCGACCGCCCTGTGGGACAGGACCTTCACCCGCTTCAGCGACCAGGTGTCGAGTCCGCACGAGGTGTTCGACTACCCAGACCCTGCTCGGGGCACTGGCGGCCCCTGCGGGGAGGATGCGGCTCGGGGTGGCAGTGAGCGAGCCGATCCGGCGCCACCCGGTGCTGCTCGCTCAGGCCGCCCTGACCCTGGCGCATCTGACCAAGCGCGCGCCGATCCTCGGCCTGGGCTGCGGGGAGCGGATGAACATCGACCCGTACGGGTTGTCGCAGGCCCACCCGGTCGACCGACTCGCCGAAGCCGTGCAGATCGTCCGCCGCTGCTTCGACTCGCACGGCCCGTTCGACTTCCACGGCACGCACTTCCACCTGGACGGGGCGGTGATGGACCTGCAGGCCCCACCCGGGCGCACCCCGGAGATCTGGATCGCCGCCCACGGACCTCGGATGCTGCAGTTGACCGGGCGCTACGGCGACGGGTGGCTGCCGATGACCATCGCACTGCGCACCCCGGACGAGTACGCGGCGAAACTGGCGCGCATCCGTACCGCCGCCACCGAGGCCGGTCGCGACCCCGACCGGATCGTGCCGGCGTTGGTGGCCTACATCCTCGTCGCCCCCACACAGAAGCGGGCGCAGGCGATGCTGCACAGCCGGATGATGCGGTACTGGACGCTGCTGTTCTCCGCCGAGCACTGGGCTGCGGCCGGCGCGGTACATCCCTTCGGGCCGGAGTTCCGCGGCTCGGTCGACGTGATCCCGGAACGCTACGACCGGGCCCGGTGGGAGGAGGCGCTCGCGGCGGTGCCCCCGGAGGTCACCGAATACGGATTCCTCGTCGGCACACCGGGCCGGATCACCGCGCGGTTGCGGGAGTTCGGGGAGGCCGGGCTGCGGCATGTGGTGCTCGTCCCCACGTCGGCCTACCTGTCGCTGCAGGACTGGGCGTACACAGTGCCCGCCGTGTATCGCATCGCCGCGTCGCTGCGCAGGTGAGCACCCTCGAGGACCTACACGCCGACGGCCTCCCGCAGGAGTTCCGGCGCGCCGTCGATCGACCACACCGCCATCGCGAACGCGGCGATCGTCAGCCCTGGACCGAGGATCGCCAGCTCGAAGGCGCCGCCGGCGCGGATGGCAAGGAACCCGGGCATCTTGATCTCCCACCAGCGCTCGCCGCGCCACGGCAGGAACGGCGCGAGGAACGGTATGCCCTCCTTGGTGACGGCGTCGCCCAGGCAGTGCGTCGCGCATCCCAGCGCCACTGCCACCCCGAGGCCCACCGAACCGACCTCTCCGGGGAACCAGTTCCACATGAGCACCGACAGCACCGCCGAGGTCGCGGTCACCACGAGCCAGCCGTTGCGCTTGGCCCATCCGTCCGCGAGCCCGCGCAGCGCCAGGCCGAGCGTGACGAACAGGACGGCGACGACCGCGACCCGGTCGAACCGGGCGACAAGCGTCGACACCCCCGCCCCCAGCAGGCCCGCGAACAGGGCCGTGTGCGTCAGCGTGCGATGCCCGCCGCGACGGCTGCGGTCGCGGCGGCCCTTGGTGAGCGTGTAGTAACCGAGCGAGAGGTTGTCGATGCCGCGCGCCGCGACCTGACTCACCGGCCCGAAGGACCGCGCCACCGTCGACTGGGGCGTGTCGAGATCCGGCAGGAGGGCCGAACCGGCGCAGACCGCGGCGAACGCGAACGTCTCGGCCGTGGATGTGGGCCCGCCCCACTCGCGGGGCAGCACGTCGGCGACGAGGAGGCCGACCAGCGCCCCGGACACCGCGTGGGTGGGACCCATGACCATCGCTGCAGGCACCTTTCGATCGAAGAACGAACCGATGCCAACGTAGCAATCACATCCGACACTTCAGTAACACAGGTGTTCGATCGCCCGGCGCACACGAAGGGCCACCCGCGGGAACGGGTGGCCCTTCGTGTGCGACGGCTCAGGCGAGCTGTGCCTGCCACATCCAGTGCGTCTGCTCGAGGCCGGCGGTCTGGGCGATGAGCAGGTCCTGCGTGACCGGGTCGGCCTCGTCCGTCACCGCGATGCGCTCGCGCAGGCGTCCGATGACGGCCGCGAGGTTGTCGGTGATCGCCGCGACGACCTGCTCGTCCTTGGTCCAGCCCGCGCCGAAACCCGTGGTGCCGGAGTCCTGGGCGACGGTGGTGGCCCGTCCGTCCGGGCTGACGCCGATCGCCGTGAGGCGCTCCGCCACCTCGTCGGTGTAGGTGCGGGCGGCCGTGACGATCTCGTCCAGCGCGAGATGCAGGCTGCGGAACTGCGGGCCGACGACGTTCCAGTGTGCCTGCTTGGCGATCAGGCTCAGGTCGATCATGTCGACGAGGGTGCCCTGCAGAGCGTCCCCGGCGACCTTCTGCTGGTCCGGGTTCAACGTGCTGGTGATCGGTCCGGTCATGATCCGAGCTCCTATCCGTGTCGATGTGCCTCCCGGCGGCGACGGACGTCGCGCGCCGGCCGTGCTTCGGACATATCTCCCCCGCTTCAACGCTCGACGCGGTGACCGAGTTCCGCGCGGCCGCAGGCAACGAAGTGGATACGGGGCCCCTTCGGCCCGGAGTGTCCGTGGCAGCCGCGGCCGCGCGGGCGGATGATGGAGGAAGAATCCGTATCGAGGGAGGACAGAGTGATGCAGACGGTCATCGTGTGGATACTGGCCACCCTCCTCTACTGGTGGGGCATTCTCTGACGGGAGGTCAGGCCCGGCCCGCCCGCACGCCCTCCTCGACCTTCTTGCCGAGGTCGGCGTCGACGTTCGACCAGTATTCGAAGATCCGCTCGTACAACGCCGCCGCGGTCCCCCCGAGGATGTGGCCGACGATGTTGCCCACCAGCCGCTCACGGGCCGCGTCGTCGAGCACCTCGCGGACCAGCGTGCCGGCCTGACCGAAGTCGTCGTCCTCGGCATGCCGGACGTAGCCGGCCCGCACCGCCTCGGTGCCGAACTCCCACAAACCTTCGTCGCCGGCGGCCTGCGGGTCGGCGTGCGGGCCGCCGAAGCTGTTCGGCGCATACACCGGGGTGCCCGGGTCGTTGAACGAGTACCGCATGGCGCCGTCCTTGGAATACGAGTTCACCTCGTTCCTCGGCGCGTTGACCGGCAGCTGCGCGTGGTTCGCGCCGATGCGGTAGCGGTGCGCGTCGGCGTAGGAGAACACGCGGCCGAGCAGCATCTTGTCCGGCGACAGGCCGATGCCCGGCACGATGTTCGACGGCGCGAACGCGGCCTGCTCGATCTCGGCGAAGAAGTTGCGCGGATTGCGATTCAGCGTCCAGGTGCCGACCTCGATCAGCGGATAGTCGCGCTGCGACCACACCTTGGTCAGGTCGAACGGGTTGAAGCGATACCCCTCCGCCTCGGCCACCGGCATGATCTGCACCTTCAGCGTCCAGCTGGGGAACTCGCCCCGCTCGATCGCGTCGTGGAGGTCGGCGCGGTGGTAGTCGGGGTCGGTGCCGGCGAGGCGGTCGGCCTCGTCCTGGGTGAGGAATTCGATGCCCTGGTTCGTCTTGAAGTGGTACTTGACCCAGAACCGCTCTCCCGCGGCGTTGACCCACTGGTAGGTATGGGAGCCGAAACCGTCCATGTGGCGCCAGGTTCGGGGGATGCCCCGGTCACCCATCAGCCACGTCACCTGGTGGGCGCTCTCGGGTCGCAGCGTCCAGAAGTCCCACTGCATGGTGTGGTCGCGCAGACCCGAACCGGGTAGCCGCTTCTGGGAGTGGATGAAGTCGGGGAACTTGATCGGGTCCTTGACGAAGAACACCGGGGTGTTGTTGCCGACGAGGTCGTAGTTGCCGTCCTCGGTGTAGAACTTCACCGCGAAACCGCGCGGGTCGCGCCACGTGTCGGGGCTGCCCTGCTCCCCGGCGACCGTCGAGAAACGCACGAGGGATTCGGTTTTCGCGCCCGGCTGGAACAGCTTGGCCTTGGTGTAGGCACTGACGTCGCCCGTGACGACGAGTTCGCCGAACGCGCCGCCGCCCTTGGCGTGCACGACACGCTCCGGGACCCGTTCGCGGTTGAAGTGGGCGAGCTTCTCGATCAGGTAGTGGTCGTGCAGCAGTACCGGGCCCTGCGTTCCTGCGGTGAGCGATTCGTCGTCGCTCGCGACCGGAATGCCGACGTTGTTGGTGGTGGGGCGGGGATTCGTCACGGTGATCCTCCTCTGGAAGGGTGCACGCTCCGCGCCACGTCGCCGCGGTGCGGGTCGTAGTCGGAGTGGAGAAATGGTGCGGGACTAAGACTCTCGACAGTCGGGGCACAGTCCCCAGAACGTCACTTCGGCCTCGTCCACGACGTAGCCGTGGTCGTCCGAGGGTTCGAGGCACGGCGCCGCTCCGACGACGCACTCGATGTCGGTGACCGCGCCACAGCTGCGGCACACCAGGTGGTGGTGGTTGTCGCCGATCCGGGTCTCGTACCGGGCCGGCGAACCCGCGGGTTCGATGCGGCGCAGGAGCCCGGCCCCGACGCACGCCTTGAGCACGTCGTACACCGCCTGCGTGGAGACGGAGCCGAGTTCGCTCCGCACCGCGGCCGCGATCTCGTCCGCATCGGAATGGGGGTGCGCGGCAACCGCGCCGAGCACGGCAACACGCGGAGCGGTCACCCGCAGACCCACGGAGCGCAGTTGCGCCGGGGGGGCGAGGTGCTCATCCGCTCGTTGCATGACCCCAGTATGCCCATTTTCTGGAATTAGTCAAGAAAAGACGGGCGGGATCGGTCCGCACACGATCGCCTGATTCCGCACAACGGACCCGCCGGCCGGGTCTACCCTGCTTCTCAGCCCACCGGAAGAGGTTCGCCATGCGCACCAACCCGATCTCTCGCGCCTCCGGGATCGCGATCGCGGCCGGCACCGCGCTCACCCTGCTGCTCGGCTGCTCCAGCGGATCCGACACGGAATCCGAGCCCTACTCCTACGGCCCCACCGTCGAGGTCGGCGACGGCACGGCCCGCACCTACGTCGAGCAGGGCGACGACGGTGCCCCCGCGGCGATCGGGGTCCGCTTCTCGGCGACGGCGCTCGACGGCCTCTCCGACGCCCTCGAGGTGCACACGCTCGAGTTCCCGGCCGAGGCGGACGAGACCGCGTTCGACCACCTGACCATGGACTGGAACCCGCACGGGCACGAACCGGTGGGACTGTTCGACCAGCCTCATTTCGACATCCATTTCTACATGATCGGCGCCGAGCAGATTTCCGAGATCGACCCGGCCGCAACCGGGTACGCCGACGCGGCGGCCAACATGCCCGAAGCCCGGTACATGCCGGCCGACTACGTGCCCGCCGGTCCGCCGGAGATGGCGCTCGTCCCGCAGATGGGGATGCACTGGGTCGACGGCACCCTGCCGATCGCGCCGGGACAGTACGACTTCACCCAGATCCTCATCGAGGGATCCTGGGACGGGGAATGGACCTTCATCGAGCCGATGCTCACCCGCGACTGGCTGCTCACCCGGCCCACGATCGACGAGCCTTTGAAACAGCCCGAGGCCTATCAGCAGAGCGCGTACTACCCCACCACCTACTCGGTGAGCTTCGACGACCAGGCGCAGGAGTACGTCGTCGAACTCGGTGGACTCACCATGCGAGAGGAGTCGTGACAGTGGTGCACCTTCGCACGTTCGCGGTGCTCGGAGTCGTCGGCGTGACGGCGACGGCGACGGCACTCGTCGTCGGTTCCGTGGCCGGAGCCCGGGGCTCCACGTCCGTCGACGGCCCGCCCCGCCCCGTCGGTAACGGATCGGCGCACACGTACGTCACCGTCGGACCCGACGACACCCCCACCGCGATCGGCGTCCGCCTCGATGCCGCCGCTCTCGAAGGCCTCACGAGCGGTCTGCTGCCCACCACCGAGGCCTACGTGCTCGACGTTCCCGACGGGGCGCCCGCGACGGTCGTCGACCATGTCACGCTGGACTGGAACTCTCACGGCCACAATCCGGAACACGGGTTCGACCAGCCGCACTTCGATGTGCACTTCTACCTCGTCGACACCGCGGCGGTGGAGTCGATCAACCCGCTCGTCCCCGGGTATCTCGAGCGGGCGGCGAAGCTGCCGGACCCGAAGTACCTCCCGGAAGGCTACGCGCCGTCGGACCCCCAGCCGATTCTCGGCACCGTCCCCAACATGGGACTGCACTGGCTCGACACCGCCGAGCCGCACGGGCACTTCACCGAGACGGTCCTGCAGGGCTCGTGGGACGGCCGGCACGTCTTCATCGAGCCGATGATGACCCGGGACTGGCTGGCGTCCCGGCCCGACCTGCACGAGGAACTGCGGCAGCCGAGCGCGTATCAGCAGTCCGGCTACTACCCCACCACCTACTCGGTGACGTGGGACGACGCAGCCGGGCAGTACGTCGTCGAACTCGGTGGGCTCACGATGCGCGAGGCGTCGTGAGCCCACCGCAGGTTCCCTAGCGCACCGTCCGGGCCGGGCCGATGCTCATCCGGCCCGACGTGATGACGATGCCGTGGTGGGCCCCCGGCAGCAGCCACCGTCCCAGTGTCGGGCCCTGCGCCTCGACGCGGACCCGGGCGTAGCGGAACCGTCCCCTCAGCCGTGCCGTGGCGCGGGCCTGGCTGCCGTCCGGTTCGGGCTGTGCGAACGCCAGTCCCCCGACGATCGGCAGTTCCGGACCGCGCGGGGTCGCGTCGGTGTCCACCTTCCATGTGTCGCCCGTGGCGGAGAACCGGCCGATGACGTCGCCGGTGAACGAGGCGAGCACCTTGGGCAGATGCCAGTGCTCGCGCCCGCCGTGCACGGACGCCTCGGAGTCCACGGCGATGAACGGCACGGCCATCGCCGGGATCAGTCCCGGGCGCAGGACGGGACTTGCGAGCACCTCGCGGTAGGGGCCGACGGGCGATTCGAGGTAGTCCACCACCATCGCGAGGGTGAACGGCAGGGTCCGGCCGCCGGGGCCGAACTGGGCCGCCCCGGGCGCGCTGCGGTGCCACCACAGGGCCGCGCGCGCCTGCGCCGACCACGGCGGCGGCGCGGACGTCGGCCAGTCGGTACGTTCGTCGGTGCTCTCAGGCACGCTCCACAACACGGGCGGCCTCCTCTCGTCGGACGGGATGGATCGGCAGGCGCAGCGCCGCGGGAGCCGACTCCGGCACGCTGGGCCGCACCGGCCGCACCGGAGTGAGCGGCACGTAACCGGATCCGAGCGTCGGGCGTGGATCGGCGTCACCCTTGTTGGGCCACAACGCCATCGCCCGCTCGGCCTGCGCCGTGATGGTGAGCGACGGGTTCACGCCCAGGTTGGCGCTGACCACGGATCCGTCCACGACATGCAGGCCCTCGTGGCCGTAGGCGCGCAGGTAGGGATCGACGACACCGGACTCGGGCGAGTCCCCGATCACGCAGCCGCCGAGGAAGTGCGCGGTCATGGGAATGTTGACCAGGTCCGCAACCGATCCGCCCGCGTCGCCGTCGATCTTGCCGGCGACCCGCCGGATGGCCTCGTGACCCACCGGAATCCACTCCGGCGGTGGCGTGCCGGGCCCGCGACGGCTCGTGAGCCGGCGTCCGAACGGCCCGCGCGTGCTCGCCAGTTCGAGGGAGTTGTCGTCGGTCTGCATGACCAGCGCGATCACGGTCCGCTCGGACCAGCGCCGCACCGACAGGGTGCGCAGGAACGCGGCGGGGTTGCGGGCCGCCACCGCGAGGAACTTCACCAGCCGCGGTGTCCGGCCCCCACCGTCGACCAGGAGGGCCTGCAACAGCCCGATGGCGTTGCTGCCCTTGCCGTACCGCACCGGTTCGATGTGGGTGTGGTCGTCCGGGTGGAAGGAGGCGGTGATCGCGATGCCGCGGGAGTAGTCCACGGTGCGGTCCTGCGCCGTCGCGGCGAGCACCGCTTCGGAGTTGGTGCGCACCACCGTGCCCAGTCGCGGCGACAACCTCGGCAGGGCACCGGTCTCGCGCATCGCGAGCAGCAGCCGCGACGTGCCGTAGGTGCCGGCGGCAAACACCACCTGGTCGGCGGTGAACACTGTGTGGCGCTTGCGGATCCGGTTCGTGCTGCGGGCACGGACCTCGTATCCCCCCTCGGCGCGCGGACGAATCTCGGTGACGGTGGTGAGCGGATGGATCGTCGCCCCGGCCTGCTCGGCAAGGTACAGATAGTTCTTGACGAGGGTGTTCTTCGCGCCCACCCGGCAACCCGTCATGCAGCCGCCGCACTCGGTGCAGCCGGTGCGCTCGGGCCCGGCGCCCCCGAAGAACGGGTCCGGCACCGTCTTCCCCGGTTCGCCGAAGAACACGCCGACCGGCGTGGTGGTGAACGTCTCGCCGGCCCCCATCTCCTCGGCCACCGAGCGCATCACCTCGTCGGCGGGGGTCGTCAGCGGATTCGGGCGCACGCCGAGCATCCGCGCCGCCTGCTCGTAGTACGGTCCGAGCTCGGCCTGCCAGTCGGTGATGTGCCCCCACTGCGGGTCCTGGAAGAACCGGGCCGGCGGCCGGTAGAGGGTGTTGGCATAGTTGAGCGATCCCCCGCCGACGCCGGCACCCGCCATGACCAGGACGTCGGGCAGCAGGTGGATGCGCTGCACGCCGTAACAGCCCAGGGCCGGGGCCCACAGGTACTTGCGCAGTCGCCAGCTGGTCTTCGGCAGTTCGTCGTCGGCGAAGCGGCGGCCGGCCTCGAGAACGCCGACGCGGTAGCCCTTCTCGGTCGCGCGCAGCGCGGCGACGCTGCCGCCGAAGCCGGACCCGACGACCAGAACGTCGTAATGGGTCATGCCGCAATCCTTTCGGCAGCGGGACGGGTCACGTAGTTCTCGGGATCGAAGCGCTTGGTCCGGGCGCGGTACCGCCAGGTGAACGTCGGCCACATCACCGAGTTGCGCCCCTTGCGGTCGAGGTACCAGCTTTGGCAGCCGCCCGCGTTCCACACCGTGCCGGCGAGGGCGGGGTCGAGTTCGGCGTTGTAGTCGCGCTGCGCGCCGGCGGTCACCTCGACGGTGGCCAGTGCCCGGGACCGCATGGTGCGCAGGGCGTCCGCGATGTAGGCGGCCTGCGATTCGAGCATGTACACGATCGAGCTGTGGCCGAGGTTGGTGTTCGGCCCGTACATCAGGAAAAGGTTGGGGAAGCCGTGGACCGAGACGCCCAGGTAGGCGCTGGGGCTGCCGTTCCAGGCCTCGGCCAGGGTGCAGCCGTCGCGTCCCCGGATGTGCCGGGCCACAGGCGGTTCGGTGACGGTGAAGCCGGTGCCGAAGATGACGGCGTCGACCTCGTACTCGTTGCCGGTCTCGTCGACGACACCCTTCTCGGTGACCGCGGTCAGCCCGGAGGCAACCACGGTGACGTCGGGCCGGGTGATCGCCGGGAACCAGTCGTTGGACAGCAGGATCCGCTTGCACATGATCCGGAACCCCGGGGTGAGCTTCGTCCGCAGATCCGGATCCGGGACCTGCTTGTCGAGGACCGACAGCGCTCGGCGCTCGAACAACGGCACGAGCCACCGGCGCGCGAACGGCCGTGTCATCCCGACGACGTACGTTTCCTTCTGCCCGTAGACGGCCCCGCGAACGACCTTCTGCGCGAGCGGGAAACGCCGGTAGAGGGCGCGCACCGGACGCGCAATGGTGTGATCGTGCTTGGGCATGACCCACGAGGCGGTGCGCTGGAACAGCGTCAGGTGCCCGACGGTGTCGACGATGGCGGGGACGAACTGTATCGCGGAGGCGCCGGTGCCGATCACGGCGACGCGCTTGCCGCGCAGGTCGTAGCCGTGGTCCCACTCTGCCGAGTGGAACATCTTGCCGCGGAACATCTCCAGGCCCGGCACCTTCGGGAGGGTCGGGGTGGACAGCGCACCGGTCGCCGAGACCAGCACGTCGGCGGTGAGGTCGCCCCGCGACGTCGACACGATCCAGCGGGTGTTCTCGTCGTCCCACTGCGCGTCGCGCAGTTCGCACCCGAACATCGTCCGGTCGGTGACGCCCTGTTCCGTCGCGACCCGACGCAGGTAGGCGTAGATCTCCTCCTGGGTGCCGTGGGCCTTCGACCAGTCCGGTTCGGGCGCGAAGGAGAACGAGTACAGCGCGCTCGGCACGTCGCAGGCCGCGCCCGGGTAGGTGTTCACCCGCCAGGTGCCGCCGACGTCGTCGCCCCGCTCGATCACGAGGACGTCGGCGCGCGGGTGCTCACGCAGCAGCGTGGCCGCCATGCCGATGCCCCCGAAGCCGGCCCCCACGACGAGCGTGTGGACGTGCGGCGGGAGGGTCTCGATGCTCACTTCATCACCAGTTCCTTCCAGACCGGGAGCAGCCGCTCCCGGATCTCACGATCCGATTCGGGGGTACGCATCAGTGCGGCGACGGCGAGGCCGCGGGCCAGCTCGATGCTCAGGTCGATTCCGTCGGGGCCCATCCGGTCCCCCATGATCTCGAGGCAGCCGACCCGCAGCGCGTCGGAGACCTTGCGCTCGAGGGGGATCACCGCCTCGTGCAGGGTGGGATCGGTCCGGGCGGCCACCCACAGCTCGAGCGCGGCGTGGAACAACGGTCCGCGGAACGCGTCGGTGAGGACGTCGAGGCCACGCTCGGGGTCCGGGCTGGCCTCGAGGATCTCCGTGAGGCGCTTGTCGACGAGGTGCTCGACCGCGGCGACGACGAGCGATTCCTTGGTCGGGAAGTGATGCAGCTGCGCACCCCGGGATACCCCGGCCCGTTTGGCGATGACCTGGGTGGTGGTGCGCGCGTAGCCGAGTTCGACGAGCGAGTCGACGGCCGCGTCGAGGAGTTTCGCCCGGGTCACGGCGGTGCGCTCGGCCTGCGTGCGCCCCGTGCCTGTGGATGTGGTTCGAGTCACAAGAACGGACGGTAACAGCAAAACAACAAACAGTCCAGACTGCTTGCAAGTTTTTAGCCGAGACACATATCCCCAGCTGAGGGCACCGCCCACCCGGAAAGCAGATGGAATTCAACCGTTGACTATTTCAATCATTATTGGTCTACTGTGATCTGCGCGACAAACCACGAGGTCGCAGAAGGAGGACCGCCGTCTCCATGAGTGCCGTGTCGCTCGAACGCACCATCTACGAACCCGACCACGCCGCGTTCCGCGAAACCGCGCGACGCTTCGCCGAGCGCGAGGTCGCCCCCCACCTCGAGCAGTGGGCCGCGGCGGGCCGCGTCGATCGCGAGCTGTACCGGCAGGCCGGCAAGCTCGGCCTGCTCGGTGTCGCCGTGCCGGAACGGTTCGGCGGCGGGGGCATCGACGATTTCCGGTTCGGCGCCGTGCTCATCGAGGAACTCGCCCGCGTCGGCGCCCAGGCCGTCACCATGGGCTTGTCGGGATTCAACGACCTGGTCGCCCCGTACTTCACGGCCCTCGGCACCGAGGAGCAGAACCATCGCTGGCTCGCCCCCATGGTCGCCGGTGAGGCGATCGGCGCGATCGCCATGACCGAACCCGGCGCCGGCAGCGACCTCGCCGCCGTCGCCACCACCGCGATTCCCGACGGCGACCACTTCGTGCTGAACGGCAGCAAGATCTTCATCTCCAACGGCCTGCTCGCCGACACGATCATCGTCGTCGCGAAGACCGATCCCGCCGCCGGGAAGAACGGGGTGAGCCTGCTCGTCGTCGAGGACGGCATGCCCGGGTTCACGAAGAACGGCCCGCTCGACAAGGTGGGCCTGTCCGCACAGGACACCGCCGAGCTGGTGTTCGACGACGTCCGCGTGCCCCGCGCCAACCTGCTCGGCGAGGAGAACCGGGGCTTCGGCTATCTGCGGCACAACCTGCCGCAGGAGCGGCTCAGCATCGCGGTGACCTCCATGGCCCTGATGACCCGCACGTTCGAGACGGCGCTGCGCTACGCCACCGACCGCACAGCGTTCGGGCAGCGCATCGCCGACTTCCAGGCCAACCGCTTCTACCTCGCCGAACTGGCCACCGAAATCGAGATCGCGCAGGTGTTCGTGGACCGTTGCATCCTCGACGCCGCCCACGGCCGGCTCGACGAGGTGACGGCGGCGATGGCCAAGTGGTGGGTCACCGAACTGCATCTGAAGGTGGTGCACCGGGCCGTGCAGCTGCACGGCGGCTACGGGTTCATGAAGGAGTACGACGTCGCCCGCGACTATCTGGACTCCCGGGCCGGGACACTCTACGGCGGCACCACGGAAATCATGAAGGAGATCGTCGGTCGCCGGCTCACCCGGACGTAGTCGCTTCGGCCACAGACCATCCCGCATCCCAAGGCATCGAGGAGATCCCGTGCTCAATCAAGGTACCGGAACCTGGCCGCACCGACGCGCCCGGCAGGCCCCCGACGCGGTCGCGCTCGACTTCCGCGGCACCACCGTCACCTACCGCGAACTCGACGAGCGGGTCACCCGGCTCGCCCACGCCCTGCGCGCCCGGGGTATCGGCCCCGGAGACCGGGTCGCGCTGCTGTCCGCGAACCACCCCGCCTACCTCGAGGTGCTGTTCGCCGCCGGCCTGCTCGGGGCCGTGTTCGTGCCGCTCAACGCCCGGCTGACCACCCCCGAGGTGGAGTACTGCCTGGCCGACTCCGGCAGCGCCGTGCTGATCCATTCCGCCGCCCTCGCGGACGTCGCCGACGCGGCCGCCACCGCGGCCGGCACCGCCCGGCGCGTGGTCCTCGACGGGGCACCCGACGACCGGGCCGTCGGCTACGAGGAGATCATCGCGACCGCCCCCGCCGACCGTCTCGACGTCCCGGTCACGCACGACGACCCGTGCTTCATCATGTACACCTCCGGCACCACCGGCCGGCCCAAGGGCGTCGTCCTCACCCACGGCAACGTGGTGTTCGCGGTGATGAATCCGATCGTCGATCTCGACTTCCTCTCCGACGAGGTGGCCCTGGTCGCCGCACCGCTCTTCCATACCGCCGCCTTGAACTTCGTCGCCCTGCCGACCCTGCTCAAGGGCGGCACCGTGATCGTCGAGGAGGGCTTCGAGCCCGGCCGCATCCTGCACCTGATCGAAACCAAGAGGGTCACGTACTCGTTCGGGGTGCCCACGATGCTCGACGCGATGAGCACCCACCCGAACTGGAACCGCACCGATCTGAGCTCGATCCGTCGCTGGATCGTCGCGGCCGCACCGGTACCGCCACGGACCCTGCAGACCTACACCGCCCGTGGCGTCCGCCTCTGCCAGGGATACGGATTGACCGAGACCGGTCCCGGCGCGCTGATCCTCACGCCCAAGGACGCCGAGCGCAAGCTCGGCACCGCGGGCGCCCCGCACTTCTTCACCGACGTGCGCGTCGTCGACCCGGACGGCACCGAGGTCGCCCCCGGCGACCGCGGCGAGATCCAGATCTCCGGCCCGAACGTGATGCGGCGGTACTGGAATCGCCCCGACGCCACCGCCGAAGCCTTCACCGGCGACGGCTGGTTCCGATCCGGCGACGTGGGGGTTCCCGACGAGGACGGCTTCGTCACGATCGTCGACCGGCTCAAGGACATGATCATCTCGGGTGGCGAGAACATCTACCCCGCCGAGGTGGAGGCCGCCATCCTCGACCTGCCCGGCGTCCTCGGCTGCGCCGTCTTCGGTGTGCCCGACGAGAAGTGGGGTGAGGTGGGCCGGGCCGCCGTCACCCTCGCCGACGGCGCCACCCTCACCGAGGACGAGCTGTTCGCCTTCCTCGGCGAGCGCCTCGCGAGGTACAAGATCCCCAAATCCCTTCTCGTTCTCGACGAGATCCCCCGCAACGCCACCGGAAAGATCCGCAAGGACAAGTTGCGCGAGCAGTACGCCCACTGACCCGACCGCCACGGCAGGAGCTCCCATGACCGTCACCGCATCCGCGGACATCACTGCGGCCCAGAGAAAGAAGGAAGTTCGACGCGTCGTGCTGTCGAGCTATCTGGGCAGCACCATCGAGTTCTACGACTTTCTGCTCTACGCGACCGCGGCAGCGATCGTCTTCGCACCCGTGTTCTTCTCGGACCTGTCCCCGCTCGCCGGGACCATCGCGTCGATGGGCACGTTCGCCGCGGGCTACCTGGCCCGTCCTTTCGGCGGCGTCGTCTTCGGGCACTTCGGCGACAGGTACGGCCGCAAGTCGATGCTGCTGATCTCCATGACGGTCATGGGCGTCGCGTCGTTCCTCATCGGCCTCGTCCCGCCGGCGTCGGCGATCGGATCCTGGGCCGCAATCATTCTCGTGCTGCTGCGCGTGTGCCAGGGCATCGCCGTGGGCGGTGAGTGGGGCGGCGCGGCGCTCATGTCCCTCGAACACGTCGGCGGGCGGGGGCGCGGCTTCGCCGCCTCGTTCACCAACGCCGGCGCACCCACCGGTTCCCTGCTCGGCACCCTCGCCCTGGCGCTGGTGGCGCTGCTGCCCGAGGACGACTTCCTGTCGTGGGGCTGGCGCATCCCGTTCCTGCTGTCCGCGGTGATGCTGGCCGTCGGCCTGTTCGTCCGGGCCCGGGTGTCCGAGAGCCCGCTGTTCCGGGAGGCGATGGCCAAGCAGGCCGAGGTGGACGCCACCGCGGTCGACAGGCGGACCCCGCCGATCCTGAGCATCCTGCGCCGTCCCCGGAACCTGCTGCTCGTCGCCCTGGGGTGCATGGCCAGCTTCGGCATCCAGACCATGTTCACCACGTTCGCCATCGGGTACGCGTCCCATTCCGGGGTGACCCGATCTCAGGCGCTCCTGGCGTTCGCCGTCTGCCAATTCGTCGCGATCTTCACCCTGCTCGGATTCGCCCGCCTCTCCGACCGCGTCGGCCGACGACCGGTGATGCTCTTCGGTCTCGGCGCGTTCGTCGTGCTGATCGTGCCGATCCTGGCACTGCTGTCGTCCGGCAACGTCGCCCTGGTGACGCTCGGGTTCGTGCTCGGCTTCGGCGTCTGCCAGTCCGCGACCTACGGTCCGATGGCGGCGTACATCGCCGAGCAGTTCGGCACCGCGGCCCGGTACACCGGCGCCTCGCTCGGCTACCAGGGCGCGACACTGCTCGGCGCGGGCTTCACGCCGGTGATCCTCGCGTCGCTGCAGGCGGCCGCCGGCGGCGGCACCGGCCTGGTCGCGGCGTTCATGATCGGGCTGGCAGTCCTGAGCGCGGTGTTCATCCTCCTGGCGAAGGAGAGCAAGGACCGCGACCTGAGCACGTACGAGCACTGAATCCTCGAACCGTGAAGGGCGCGCAGGGACTTCCCTGCGCGCCCTTCGTCGTTCAGCGCCGCAGTCGTTCAGCGCCGCAGTCGTTCAGCGCCGCATCGGCACGTGATCGATGCCGGCCTCGAGGTGGTTCGGACCGATGCGGTCGAGCGTCGCGGAACGGATGGTCCGCACTGAGCCCATCGCAGGGTCGCCGGCATATTCGGATGCGCCCCGCCGGCGCCGCGACCACAATCGTCGGGACGGAACCGACGAAGGAGACACAGCCGATGGTGCAGCCACGTTCCCGGAACTTCGCGCAGGTCGACGTGTTCGCCGCCGAGCCGTACCGGGGAAACCCGGTCGCGGTCGTCCTCGACGGCGACGGCATCCCCGACGAGGCGATGGCGCAGTTCGCGGCGTGGACGAACCTGTCCGAGACCACGTTCGTTCTTCCCCCGACGACCCCCGAGGCCGACTACCGGCTGCGCATCTTCACCCCCGGCGCGGAGATCCCGTTCGCCGGCCATCCCACGCTCGGCTCGGCGCACGCGTGGCTCGAGGCCGGCGGCGTGCCGAAAACCCCGGGCCTTCTCGTCCAGGAATGCGGAGCCGGACTCGTCGAACTGCGCCACACCGACGAGTCGGCAGCGTTCCGCGCCCCCGAGCGGGTCCGTCGCGGCGACCTCGACGAGGACCACCTGGCCCGCATCGCCCGTGGCCTCGGGATCGCGCGCGAGCGGATCGTGGCCCACAACTGGGTCGACAACGGGCCCGGCTGGGCTGCGGTCCTGCTCGAGTCCGCGCAGGACGTGCTCGACCTCGAACCCGACGACCAGCACATGCGCGACCTGATGCTCGGTGTCGTCGGCCCCTACCCGCCGGGATCGCCGCAGCAGTTCGAGGTCCGCGCCTTCGCCGCGCCCGTCGGCGTCAAGGAGGACCCGGTGACGGGAAGCCTCAACGCCGGCCTGGCCCAGTGGCTGATCGGCGCCGGCATCGCGCCGGCCGACTACCGAGCGAGCCAGGGGACGCGCGTCGGCCGCCGCGGCATCGTGACCGTGCACTCGTCGGGCGACGAGGTGTGGATCGGCGGACACAGCACGACGTGCATCCGCGGGACCGTGCACCTGTAGGAGCCGGTCGTGAGCGGGGTCCGCTCCTCCGAACCCGGGGGTGGGCGACTACGCCGACAGCGCCCGGGCCAGATCGGCCGGAACCGGCATCGGGGTCGTCAGGCCGGCGGCGACCCGTCCGGTGTTGCCTTCGGGATACCGGCCGGTCATCGAACCGGGAGCAGCGACGACGATCCGCACGACCTGCCCGAGGGCCTCGCGACGGTCACGGCAGCGCAGCGCCAGGGCGAGCATCGCGACGTGATTGCAGGTGTGCAACCACGGATCCGGCTGGGACAGGATGTGCGCCCGTTCGAGGTGGCGCCACCGTTGCTGCGGGTCGCCGGCAGTTTTCGACGCGGCCATCTCCCATCGGTAGAGGTCCCGGGCGGCGGTACCGATGCGCGGCATGACCGATCCTTTCGGTGAACGTTGTCGAACGCGAGTTGTCAGCAGCATTCCTCGGTCTCGGCCGCCGAGCAAGAACGGGCCGCCACGGGTCGATCGTTCACACACGTCCGTGGCCGGAATTCCCGCTCCCCCTCTGCGCAACGAGTGATTCGAGGACGGTCAGGACTGTAGTGACCGCAGCGCGGGTGCGGCCCACGTGGTCGTCTTCGTCGTCGCTCTCGCAGCGACGGCCCTCGTCCTCACCCGTCTCGCCGTGACGAAGGGCGGCCGGCATCCCTGTCGCCGCAGGCGCCACTAGGATCGGCGATCAGGTGCCGCTCACAGCAGTCGAGGACGGGTGATGGAAACTCTCGCACGCTACGTGGAACTGTTCGTGCCGATGCTCTGGCTCGGGATGGTGCTCGCCATCTCCTTCCTCGAAGCACCCCTGAAGTTCCGGGCGCCGGGAATCACCATCCCCCTCGGACTCGGTATCGGTCGCCTGGTGTTCCGGGCACTCAACACGGTGGAGGGGGTCCTCGCCCTCGTGCTGATCGCGGCGTGCCTGGTCTCGTCGCCCGGTACGACCGGGTGGATCCTGCTCCTCGTGACGGTGGCCGTGCTGGCGGTCCAGGTGGCGGTGATCCGCCCGCCGCTGACGCGCCGCTCGAACCGCATCCTCGCGGGGGAGGACGCACCCCGCTCGAAGGTGCACTACGCCTATGTGGCGCTCGAGATCGTCAAGGTCGCACTGCTGATCGCGCTGGCGATCGTGCTGGCGCGCACGTTCGTCTGACGCCGCCCCGGCGCACCGGGCTCGCTGGTCCGCCCGAACAGCGCGCGTCCTCGGCGCGGTGCACCCTCGCCCGGTGGGCGGGGCCGGCCCCTCGTCGTCACCTCGGGTCGTGTCGGCTCACCCGGCGGGCCGCTCCTCGGTCGGCGACGTCGTGGCGCCACCCGGGGTCTCGGAGGGCTCCGCCGACTTGCGGGTCTCGTCGGCCACCGGCCGTCCGGCACCCCCGGTGCTCGCCTCTCCCCTGTCGTCCGGCGCGGGACGGACATCCCCGCGCTCCGTCCGCCCCTCGTAGGGCGGGACGGCCGCGTCCGCATCCCCGACCGTCGTGGTGTGCCCGGGTCGGTGCGACCCCGCGTCGCCGGGGTCGACGGAGATCATCTCGTCGTCCTCGAACGCGCCGGCGGGGCGGTCCGCGGGCCCTCCTCCGGGGCCGGTGGAGCCCATGTCGCGCGAGCCGGGGGCACCCCGCTCCGACTGCGGCTCCTCTTGCCTTCCGGTTCCGTCGTTCATCGCTTCTCCTCGGGGATTCGAGCATTCCGACGAATGGACCCCCTCACTCCATCCGAGCACGCGGCGCCGCGTTTGTCGACAGTCGATCTCGCCGGGGAGACGGCAGGACGCCCCACTGCGGACCGCGCCGCACGAAGGTCCCGGCGGAACGGGACGAACCGGCCCGACGGCCGAAAGCCTGTTCAGTTGTTCAGGTGGGCAGCTAGAATCGCGTCGACGCATCCTCACGCCTCGGAGGTTCTTCCGATGGACGTCGTAGCCATGCACATGAGCGACGGTCTGCTCGACGCGCGGACCTCGCTGGCGTTCTTCGTCGTCGCCGCGCTCGGCCTCGCGGTGGCGCTCCGCAGGGCCCGGTCCGAGCTCGACGAGCGCACCGCTCCCCTGGCCGGCCTCGTCGCGGCCTTCGTCTTCGCCCTGCAGATGATCAACTTTCCGGTCCTGCCGGGGGTGAGCGGGCACGTACTCGGCGGCGCGCTCGCCGCCGTCCTGGTCGGTCCCGCGACCGCCGCCCTGTGCCTGACGGTCGTGCTGGTCGTGCAGTCACTGCTCTTCGCCGACGGCGGTCTCACCGCCCTCGGCGCCAACGTCACCAACATGGCCCTGCTCGGCGTGCTCGCCGGGTACGGCACGGCCGTGGCGCTGCGTCCGCTGCTGCGCCGGTACCCGTGCGGACCGGCCCTCGGCGTGATCTCTTTTGCCGCAGCGCTGGTCGCGACGGTCGCCGCGGCGACCGGGTTCCTGGTCGAGTACGCGGTCGGCGGCACCGCCGGGTCCGCCGGCACCGTCGCTGCGTTCCTGCTCGGCACCCACGTTCTCATCGGCGCCGGTGAGGGACTCGTCACCGCCGTCACCGTCGTCGCGGTGGCACGGGCGAGGCCCGACATCGTCCATCTGCTCCGCCCGCTGCGGCCGCCGACCCGGGCACCGGCATGACGCGCCGGCGTCTCCTGATCCTGTTCGCGGTGGCGGCGTTCCTGTGCGCGGGGATGCTTTCGTACCTTGCCGATTCGAGCCCCGACGGCCTCGAGGCCGCGACCGCGCGGGGGTGTGCCGTGGTCGAAGTCGACGGTAGCGCCACGGTCACCGGGGAGTGCCTGGCGGGTGAGGCCACCGATCATCCGTGGGACGCGGGTCCGCTGGCCGGTTACACGGTCGGCGGCCACACCGGATCCACCGGCGTGGCCGGGGTTCTCGGCGTCGCCGCGACCTCGGCGGTGGCCGCCGCGCTGTTCCGTCTCCTCGTCCGTCGACGGGGCGCATCCGGGAAAAGGACTCCGGGAGCGCGGCCGTGACCACCGCGCTGCGGGGCGGGCCTGCACGCGCGACGACTGCTGTGCACCGCCTGCCCACCGAGGTGAAGATCGTCGCCGCAACGGCATTCGTCTTCGTCGTGGTCGCCACTCCGCGCGAGGCGATGTGGGCCTTCGCCCTCCATTTCGCGGTCGTCGCGGCGATCTGCGTACTCGCCGGGATCCGCTGCGCCTGGCTGGCGCCGCGCATGTCGATCGAGACTCCGTTCGTCGCGCTCGCCGTCCTGCTCCCGTTCGCCGAGGCCGGCGACCGGGTCGGCGTCCTGGGGTTCTCCCTGTCGGTTCCGGGCCTGTACGCGGCGTGGGGCATCCTCGTCAAGGGCACCCTCGGGGTGCTCGTCTCCCTCGTCCTCGCGGCCACCACCCCGGCCCAGGACCTGCCCGCCGGCCTGGCCCGCCTCCGGGTTCCGGCACTGCTCACGACGGTGGCGGTGCTCATGCTGCGCTATCTCGAACTGCTTGCCGCCGAGGCGAACCGAATGCACCGTGCCCGGATCTCCCGCGGCGACGACCCACGCACCCTCCACCGCATCGGAGCGACGGCCCGGGGAATCGGGGGGCTGTTCGTCCGCGCCTACGAGCGCGGTGAGCGGGTGCATCTGGCCATGCTCTCCCGCGGATTCACCGGTTCCGTCCCGGCCTTCGGTCCTCCCGCCACCGCGATGGCCTGGGCTGCGGGCCTGCTGCCGGCCGCCGTCGCCGGTGCCGTCTGCGCCGCCGCCTGGGTGACGGCATGACCGCGGAGCCGGCCGTGCTGCTGACGGGGGTACGGCACGTCCACCCCGACGGGCACTGCGCCCTCGACGGCATCGACCTCGCCGTCACCGCCGGTGAGCGGGTCGCGGTCCTCGGCCCGAACGGCGCCGGCAAGACCACCCTGATGCTGCACCTGAACGGCGTACTGGCGCCGTCGTCCGGGACCGTCCGGATCGGCGGGCTGCCGGTCGCGCGGAACACCCTGCGTGAGATCCGGCGACGGGTCGGACTGGTGTTCCAGGATCCCGACGACCAGTTGTTCATGCCGACCGTCGCACAGGACGTGGCGTTCGGGCCCGCCAACTTCGGCGTTCCCGCAACCGAACTCGACGCCCGGGTCCGCGAGGCCCTCGAGGCGGTCGGCATGACCGAGCACGCCGGCCGCAACACCGCGCATCTGTCCGCGGGTCAGCGTCGACGGGTCGCCCTCGCCACCGTGCTGGCGTGCCGGCCCGACGTTCTGGTCTTGGACGAGCCGTCCACCGACCTCGATCCCGTCGCCCGCCGGGAACTGGCCGAGGTCCTCCTCGGCATCGACGCCACCCTGCTGCTGGTCACCCACGACCTGCCGTACGCCGCGCAGGTGTGCAGCCGGGCCGTGATCGTGAGCGACGGACGACTCGTCGCGGACGGTCCGATCACCGCCCTGCTCGCCGACGCCGACCTGCTCGCCGCGAACCGGCTGGAACTGCCGTGGGGATTCACCCTGCCGGAGACCGACCCGCGCTGAGCGCCGTCACCCCGCGGCGAGCCGGCCGTTGGTGCGGTCGAGCTGCCGCACCGTCGCGGCCTCCAGCCGGCCCACCTCCTCCTCCTCGAGCCGGTCGCACAGGAAATCCCAGTGCAGCGCAACATGTTCGCCGAGCCGCAGTCCCGGCACGAACACACCCGCACCGGTGCGGCGCCGTACCGTCTCGGCGCGTTCCGCGCCGAGACGCAGGCGGGCACCGTCGAACTCGAGCCGGCGGCTGCGCACCGTCGCCGTGTCGGGTCCGACGGCGACGACGGTGCCCCAGCGGATCCGGCAGGAATCGAGAACCTGCACCGGCTGGGGCATCCCGGTGGTCAGCAGTCGCGACCACGGGTACACCCCCAGCACGTGGAACGCGTGCGTCGGGGCCGCCTCGGCAAGCAGTTCGGGTGTCAGGTGGGTCCAGTAGTGCCCCGCCTGCGTGCCCAGCCGCTCGAGCAGCCGGGTCCCGAACTCCACCGGATCGATCCGGTCCGTCAGGGCGTTGCCGGTCCAGTAGGCGCGCACCACCTCTGCGTCGAGGGGGTCGGTCCGGCCGGCCAGGGCCGCGATCAGCTCCTGGTAGGGCCATGCTCCGGTGAACCGCCGGGCGGCGGCCACGACCGCCGCGCCGTCGCCGTGCCCGCACGCGGCGGCCTCGAGGGCCGCCGCCCCTGCCGGGCCGCAGTAGCCCAGTGCGTTCGGCGCATGGGCGTAACGGGCGAAGAGCCGCTGCCCCTCCGTCACCGCTGCCCCTCCGTCACCACTGCCCCTCCGTCACCACTGCCCCCCTCCGTCACCACCGCCACGGATCAGGCCGTTCCGCGTTGCCCCACCAGCGCCGCGGTGTCCCGGTGCAGCCGGCCGAAGTTGTAGTAGGCGGCACACGCCCCCTCCGGTGACACCATGCAGGTGCCGATGGGGGTCTCCGGCGTGCACGCCGTGCCGAAGACCTTGCATTCCCACGGCTTGATGACGCCCTTGAGCACCTCGCCGCACTGACATGCCTTCGGGTCGGCGACGCGCAGGCCGGGCATCGAGAACCGCTGCTCGGCGTCGAAATCCGCGTAGTCGGGGTGGATGCCGAGCGCGCTCTGCGAGATGAATCCGAGGCCGCGCCACTCGAAGTGCGGCCGTAGCGCGAACGTCTGCGCCATCAGCCGTAGTGCCTGCACGTTTCCTTCGGGCCGCACCACCCGGCTGTACTGGTTCTCCACCTCGCACCGGCCGTCCCGGATCTGCCGCAGCAGCATGTGCACCGAGGCGAGGATGTCGAGCGGCTCGAATCCGGCCACCACGATCGGTTTTCCGTACACGGCGGGGACGAAGCGGTAGGGACGCAGTCCCACCACGGTCGACACGTGCCCCGGTCCGAGGAATCCCGAGAGCCGCAGATCCGGCGACTCGAGGATCGCCTTGATCGGCGGCACGATCGTCACGTGGTTGCAGAACACCGTGAAGTTGCTCAGGCCGAGCTGTCTCGCCCGCACGAGCGTCACCGCCGTGGACGGGGCGGTGGTCTCGAATCCGACGGCGAAGAACACCACATGCCGGTCCGGGTGGTCCACCGCGATCTTCAGGGCGTCCAGCGGGGAATACACGAATCGGACGTCGGCGCCGTGGGCCTTGGCCTCGAGCAGGTTCCCGCGCGAGCCGGGCACCCGCATCATGTCTCCGAACGTCGTGAACACCACGTTCGGTTGCTCGGCCAGCCACATGGCGTCGTCGATGCGGCCCATGGGGATCACGCACACCGGACAGCCGGGGCCGTGCACCAGCTCCACCGACGCGGGCAGCAGATGTTCGATGCCGTGCCGGTAGATGGTGTGGGTGTGGCCGCCGCACACCTCCATGAACTTGAACTCCTCCCCGGCGGCGAGGTCGGTGATCGAGGCCACCAGGGCGCGCGCCGCGGCGGGGTCGCGGAACTCGTCGACGAATTTCATGATCCTGCTCCGCCTTTCATCCGGTGCTCACGCGATCTCGGACGCGTTGAAGGCTTCGATCTCGTTGACGTAGTCGGCGCCCATCTTCCGCACCTGATCGAGGGTCAGCTTCGCCTCGTCCTCGTCGATCCGGGCCATCGCAAAGCCGACGTGCACCAGCACCCAGTCCCCGACCTGCAGGCCGGTGCCGGCGAGCAGCCGGACGCTGATGGCGCGTTGCACGCCGTTGACGTCCACCTTCGCCAGATGCTGGGCGGGGTCGACCATGTCGACCACCCGGCCGGGAATTCCCAGGCACATTGCGTCTCTCCTCACCTCAGCAGATCCGGGGCAGCGGATCGCCCACGAGCATGTCCACGATCCGGCTGCCCCCGAACGCGGTACGCAACGCGACGATGCCCTCCGGTTCGGCCAGGATCTCCCCGATCTCCGCGGCGTCGCCGCCGCCGGGGCACGCCCGCAGTGCGGCGAGGGCGGCGTCCGCCTCGTCCGGGGCGACGACCGCGACGAACTTGCCCTCGTTGGCGACGTACAGCGGGTCGATGCCGAGCATGTCGCACGCCCCGGTCACCGTCGGCCGGATCGGCAGCGCGGCCTCGTCGAGCACCACCGCCAGGCCGGTGGCCTGCGCCAGCTCGTTGCAGACGGTACCGACGCCACCGCGGGTGGGGTCACGCATCCACCGGGTCGACGGCGCGGCTGCGAGCAGGGCCGCCACCAGCTCGTGCACCGGCGCCGTGTCGGAGGCGATGTCCGCTTCGATCGCCAGGTCGCCGCGGGCCAGCAGCACCGCCATGCCGTGGTCGCCGAGCGTCCCCGAGATCAGCACGCGGTCGCCGGGGCGCACCAGGTCGGCCCCGAGGCGGCGCCCGGCGGGAACCAGGCCGACCCCGGCGGTGCTGATGTAGAGACCGTCGGCGGCGCCCCGGCCCACCACCTTGGTGTCGCCGGTGACGATCTCGACCCCGGACCGGGTGGCGGCCGCAGCCATGTCGGCGACGATCTCGCGCAGCCGCGCGATCTCGAAGCCCTCCTCGATGACGAACGCCGCGGACAGCCACCGCGGCCGCGCGCCCGACACGGCGAGGTCGTTGACCGTGCCGTGCACGGCGAGGTGCCCGATCGAGCCGCCCGGAAACGACAGCGGCTTGACGACGAACGAGTCCGTCGAGAACGACAGTCTCTCCCCGGAGTCGAGGCGCACGGTGGCGGCGTCGCCGAGCTGCTCGAGTTCGGTGTTGCGGAAGGCCTCGACGAACACCGAATCCACCAGTGCCGCGGACGCCTTGCCCCCGGCGCCGTGCGAGAGGGAGATCACGGTGTCGCGCAGGCGCGGCCGGCGCCGCCGGAACGCCTCGATCCGTTCGAGGACCCGGTCCTCGCGTTCGGCCGATGTGCTCACCGTCCGCCTCCCGTCGCCGATTCCGCGCGCGCCAGGTGTTCCTGCGCGGCCGACCACAGCCGGTACCCGATCAGGGCGTGGCTCTCCTGGATCCGGTGGATGCTCTGCGAGCGGATGGTGAAGCAGAAGTCGAGATCGTCGGTGGCGGCCATCCGGCCGCCGTCGTGCCCCGCGAATCCGATGGTGAGCAGTCCCCGCCGCCGCGCCTCCGCCAGCGCCGTCATCAGGTCGTCGGAGTTGCCGGACGTGGACAGGGCGATCGCGACGTCGTCGCCGTGCGCGTGCGCGATGATCTGCCGCGAGAAGATCAGCTCGAATCCGACGTCGTTGCCGAGCGCCGTCACCACCGCCTGGTCCGCGGCGAGCGACCAGGCCGGCACCGGCCGTCCCCGGGCCGGCCGGCTGAACAGCGTCGCCAGGGTCGCCGCGTCGGTGGAGCTGCCGCCGTTGCCGAAGGTGTAGAGCCGGCCGCCGCGAGCGAAACGCTCGGCCATGCGCTGCCCCGCCGCGACGAGGTCCTCGCCCCATTCGTCCAGCGAAGCCCGTTGCAGACGCGCGCTGTCGGCCGCCTTGCCGCGGGCGGATTCCGCAAGGTCGCGCAACAGGGCGGTGGCGTCGTGCTCCTGCGCGTCGATGAACGGGTACAGGAAGTCGGTGCCGTCCGGTTCGGTGCTCACAGCCGTTCCCCCTCATCGAGTGCCCCAGCATCGAGTTCCGGCGCGTCGAGTCTGGTGAGGGCGACGCCGCCGTGCACCAGCACCAGGTCGCCGGGCGTGACGTCGCCGAGGAGGGAGACGTCGACCCGCTCCCGGCCGGCCGCGGTCCGCACCGGCGCGGCGCCGGTGTCGTCGGCCGGCCACATCACCTCGCCGAGCCGGCCCTCGTCGCTGCAGGTCACGCACACCTCGTCGGTGCAGCCCGGGTCGGCGAGCAGGCCTGGATGCTCGAAGCACACGTGCGTCAGTTCCCACAGCAGGTGGTACAGCAGGACGAACCGCCCGGTGGCGGGCACCATCGGATCGTCCGAGTCCACCCACAGCACGTGGGTGGCCGCACCGGGCGCGGGCCGCGGACCGGAGCCGATCCAGATGGTGTCGGTGCCCCACGCGGGTGCGCGCCGGGCGATCTCGCGCACGGCCGGCTGATCGGCGGAGGCGACCGCCAGGATGACGTCGCCGGGGCGGGCGGCGACCCGGCACTGGGCGACCGGGTCCGGCTCCACGAGCGACACCGACGGCAACGCCCGTTTACCCATGATCACGGGGTGCACGAACTCGACCGCCACGTGATGGGCGTGCGGCTCCCACTGCGGGGACACCACCCACAGGGTCGCCCCGGCATGGAACCGGCGGGCCAGGCTCAGCGCCGTCGCGGCGAGGTCGGCGGCGAGTTCCGCGCCGATCGGCTCGGTGTCGTGTGTCGATGTCATCGCGCTCGTCCCGTCCCGGCAGGGTCCACGGCCCGGCCGCGTGCGAACGCGGCACCGAGCGCGGCCTGCCCCAGCGACAGGCCACCGTCGTTCGGCGGCACCCGCCTGTGTGTCAGCACCTCGAACCCTCTGTCCTGCAGCATAGTTCGGACCATGCCCAGCAGGAGCCGATTCTGGAACACGCCGCCCGTCAGGCCGATGGTGCGTACCTCCGCCGCATCGGCGATCCGGGCCGCCAACCGCACTGTTGCCGATGCCAGCGCACGGTGGAAGCCTGCCGCGAGGTCCGCGGCGGGGACCCCGAGCCGGACGCCGGCGACGAGGCAGGCCAGCGTGCCGGCCCAGTCCAGCTCGTCCCCCCGCAGCGACGAATGCACCGGCGCGGCATCCGTGGCGGTGCGCGCCAGCACCTCGAGTTCGATCGCGGCCTGCGCCTCGTAGCTGATCCGGTGCCGCACCCCCAGCACGGAGGCCACCGCGTCGAACAGCCGGCCGGCGCTGGTGGTGCGCACGCAGCCGACGCCCGACGCCAGCTGCGAGTCCACCAGGGCGCGTTCGGCGGCACCGAGCGCGCTCACGCACGGCAGGTCCTCGATCTCCTCGATGCCGGCCTCCCGCAGCACGGCCAGCGCGACCCGGGCCGGGGTGCGCACGGCGACGTCGCCGCCGGGCAGCGGGAACGACCGCAGGTGCCCGGCGCGCCGGGCGTCGCAGGGATCCGTTCCCACCAGCAGCAGCTCCCCGCCCCAGACGGTGCGGTCGCAGCCGTATCCGGTGCCGTCGAACGCGATCCCCAGCACGGGGGTACCGAGCCGGCCATGCTCGGCGAGCAGGGACGCGACGTGCGCGTGGTGGTGTTGCACTGCGCGCAGCTCGACGTCGTGGTCCTCGCAGTAGCGTTCGGCCCACTCCCGGGTCGCGTAGCCGGGATGCGCGTCGGCCACCACCACCTCGGGGGTGACGCGGTGCAGGGCGGTCAGCTGCGCGACCGACGCCTCGAAGGCGCGCCGGCTCTCCACCGTGCCCATGTCCCCGAGATGCGCCGAACAGAAGGCGTAGTCCTGCCGGGTCAGGCAGAAGGTGTTCTTCACCTCGGCGCCGACCGCGAGGACCACCGGCGCCGCGCCGCCGAGCAGCACCGGCATCGGCGCAAATCCCCGTGAGCGCCGCAGCGGCAGTTCCACGCCGTCGGCGACCGCGACCACCGAGTCCTCGCACGGCACCGCGATGTCCCGGTCGTGCATCAGGAACAGATCGGCGATGCCGCCGAGCCGGGCCAGGGCATCGTCGTTGCGGAAGCAGAGAGGCTCACCGGACAGGTTTCCCGACGTCGCCACCAGCAGCCGCGGCACATCGTTCCCGTGCCCGGGCACCGGCGCGAACAACAGGTGGTGCAGCGGCGTGTACGGCAGCATCACCCCGAGCTCGTCGAGTCCGGGTGCGACCGCGTCGGCGACGGCCGCGCCGGGACGGGCCCGCAGCAACACGATCGGCCGGGCCGGCGCGGTGAGCACGGCCTGCCCGGCCGCGGACAGCAGGCACACCGCGGCGACGGCCGCGACGTCCGGCGCCATCACGGCGAACGGCTTGTCCGGCCGGTGTTTCCGCTCCCGCAGCCGGTTCACCGCGGTGGGGTTCGTGGCATCGCACACGAGATGGAAGCCGCCGAGTCCCTTGACCGCCACGATGTCCCCGGCGGCGAGCGCCGCCTGCACCGTGGCCAGCACCTCCGCGTCTCCGTCGATCCGGCGGCCGTCGCGTACGGCGAAGATCCGCGGCCCGCAGTCCGGGCAGCAGATCGGCTGGGCGTGGTAGCGGCGGTCCGTGGGATCGGTGTACTCGCGGGCGCAACTCGGGCACAGGGGGAACCGGGCCATGGTCGTCGCCGGCCGGTCGTACGGCAGGTCCGTGATCACCGTGTAGCGGGGCCCGCAGTGGGTGCAGTTGACGAAGGGATGCCGGTAGCGCCGGTCGGCGGGATCGTTCAGCTCGCGCAGGCAGTCGGCGCACGTCGCCACGTCCGGCGGGACCAGGGTGCGCGCCCCGTCCGCGTGGTGACTCTCGACGATGCGGAAGTCGTCCTCGCCGCGCGGCATTCGCGGGGCGGCGGCCACGTCGACGAGCACGGCCAGCGGCGGTGCGTCGTCGCGCAGGCGGCGGGTGAACTCGTCCAGATCCGCGGCGGCACCCTCGATCTCGAGGAACACCCCGGAGTCGTCGTTGCCGCAGTACCCGCCCAGGCGCAACTCGCGGGCCAGCCCGGCGACGAACGGCCGGAAGCCGACGCCCTGCACCACGCCACGCACCACCAGGCGCCGTCGCTCGGCCACGGGGTTCACGGTGCCGCTCCCGGTTCGTCCCGGGGCCGTCCCATCAGTTCGAGCCCTTCCATCGCGCGCCGCGCGCCGGCCTCGTCGACCCGATCCATCGCGAAGCCCATGTGGATGACGATCCAGTCGCCGGGCGCGAGGTCCGGGTCGTCGAGCATGCCGACGTTCACCTTGCGCTCCTCGCCGGCCACGTCGACGAGGGCGAGCTGCCCGGCGTAGCCGTCGAGCCGCCGGATCACCCGTCCCGGGATGCCGAGGCACACCGCTCAGCCCTCGTCCCCGGCGGCCGCGGCTCCCGCCGGCGGCGCCTGCGCATGCAGGCGGCGCACGGTGCGCCGGACGGCATCGACGGCCGGGCCGACGGCCGCGGCGACCGCCGGGGACAGCCCGAGGCCCTCCTCGACCGCCGCCACCTGGCAGCCCACCACCACGGTGGGGGGCGCCTGCCCGCCGAGCGCCTCGAGGCTCGCGAACACCGCGGCCGGGTCCATGGCGTGCGCGTCGATTCCCGCCGGTCCCCGCGTGGCGGTGTCGGCTTCGAAGACCCGCACGGCGCCCGGCTCGCCGGCGCCGGGGACGGCGTCGACGAGCACGAGCGCGTCCCACCCGTCGAGCAGGTCGTAGGCCAGGTGCATGCCGCGGATCCCGTAGTCCACCACCCGGGTTCCGGGTGTGTCGGCCGGGATCCGCCGCACCACCTCGGGGCCGAAGCCGTCGTCGCCGAGGAAGATGTTGCCGATGCCCGCCACCAGGATCCGCACCACGTCACATCCTGCGCATCCGCAGGTACCGCTGGATGTCCGGCAGCGACTGCACCGTCACGACCACCCCGCCGATCACCGCGGCGGCCAGTGCCGCGGTGGCCAGCATTCCGATGAATCTCATGGCTCCTCTTTCCTCCCGAGCGGCTCGAGTTCGTCGGGCGCGAAGTACAGGTAGCGCCCGTACCAGTCGTGCAGGTCCGCGGCCGGATCGTCGACGAGGACGACCCCGACGTGGGTCTCGCCGTCGACGTCTGCGTGCACGGTGGCCACGCGCGCCACCCGGTCCCGGAAGAACAGGTCCTGCGCGTCGGCCCGGCGCGACGGGTGCAGCCGCACCAGGCTGCCCTGCGCGACCCGGATCCCGCCGATCAGCACCCCGTCCGTCTCGGGCCGGACGCTGGTGTCCGCCTCGGGGGTCCACCAGTCGACGCCGTCGGGCAATTCTGGAATCAGCCCGCCCTCGCGGTGCGGGTCCCGCAGGATGCCGTGCAGGGCCTGCATCTCGGCGGGGGTCATCGTCTCGCAGCGTTCGACGATCTGCGCGGCCCGGGGGTCGGTGGCCCGCGCCTCGGCCTTCTCCTCGTCGGTCAGGGTCAGGACCCGCAGGGTGAGGATCTCGTCGATCTCGGTGGCGTCGAACAGGTCCCCGCCGCTCTGCTCGGCGACCTGCGGATGGTCGTACAGGATGATCGGGGACACCAGCAGCGTGGCGGACTCGCCGGGTGTGGCGGGGTCGGCGTCGCCGGCGAGGACCGGGAAACACCGGGTGTGTGCGCACTCGTCCGCGAGGCCGGCGACGTCGGCGGGCGGCTCGAGCAGCGAGACGAACCGCCCGCCGCGGGCGGCGAGGATCAGATGCGCCCCGATCAGCGACCGTCGCAGCGCGTCGGTGGCGTCCACGGGTGCGTCGCCGGTGTTCTCGACTGCGAGATCCAGGCGCATCGCCGCACCGGTTCCGGCGGACGGGCCCCGCTCCACGCGGACGACCGCGTGCACCGGCCACCGCGTGCGTACCACCCGGCCGGTGACGGCACCGTCCGCGGCGGTGAGCAGTTCGATGTCCGCACCGCCGGGAACGGCGACCGGAACCGTACGCGGGACGGCGAGTTCGGTGACCGGCAGCGGCCCGAGGGGAATCTCGCATTCCACGGCCTCGTCCCACCCGATCCACGAGCGGCCCGCGACGGTCAGTTCGGCCACGGTGACGTAGTCGTCGCCGTCGCGGCGCTGCACCGTGCGGGTCTGCAGTTGCAGGAACCGCACGACCACGTCGATCGTGGCGTCGGCGCGCAGTGGGCGCAGCACGCACTGCGTAGCCAGCGCCGGCTCCTCGCCGATCCCCGCAGCGGCGGCGCCGGGCGGGCCGAGCACACCGAACTGCCAGCGGGAGTGGTTCTTACGGGAACTGGCCCGGTACGGGTACAACAGGTAGCCCTCGTACAGCACAGCGTCGGCCACCGCTCGCACCCGATCAGCCTGTCCCTGCACGGTCACGACGCCGCCTCCCCCGCGCCGGTCGCCGCGGCCGGCCTCGCCTCGGCCGCGGCGAGCAGTTCGGTGACCGCCGCGTCGAGATCGGTGTGCCCGTGCGCCACCTTGTACCGGGTCAGCGCGGCCAGCGTGTCGTGCCCCATGCGGGCGAACCCAGTGCCGGGGAAGTGGCTGCGGATCATCTCGTGCCACACCGAGACCGGCAGGTCGTAGCGGGCCTCGCGGTCCCACGGCACCGGCTCGACAGCCACCCCGCCGCCGCCGCGGCCGAACACCGTCCCGCTGAACAGCAGCAGCAGCGGCACCGCGCCGTCGTCGAGGGCGTGCAGATACCGGGCGGCCGCGACCTCGAAGTCGTACGTGCACGGCAGCGGCAGTGCCGTCTCGCACTCGCCGGCGAAGCCCGGCACCATCGTGGACGTCTGCAACCACGCGAACGAGGAGAGGGTGCTGCCCCACCGGTCGCGGGTGCCGAACAGGTCTCCCAGGGCGGCCTCGGCGTCCGGACCGTAGCGTCGGCGGGCCGGTTCCAGGCGCACCTGGCAGCGCAGCGCCACGCTGTGCACCGGCGCACCCGTGGTTTCCCGGATCCGGAGGCGCGCCGAGAGGCTCGGGGTGGCGGCATACGGTTCGGGAGCGATGTCGACGACCGTGAAGTCCAGGGCGGTCACGCCTGCCCCCTCGCCGGGACGGGACGGCTCCGCCGGGCGACCTCCGCGAAGAAGGCGTCGAGCTCGGCACGGGCATCGGTGCCGCCGTCGAAGCCGCGCCAGACCCGTCGCAGCCGGCCGACCAGCGCGTAGCAGGCGTCGATGGGCACCAGATGACAGTCGGCGGCGCCCCGTCGCGGAACCCGCACGAGCAGCGCCTCGACGTCCGGCAGCGGGGGCAGGAGCGACGGGTTGCCGCCGCACAGCGCCTCCCAGGCGTCGAGCGGCAGTTCCGATTCGGTCGCGCCGGCCGGGCCGGGATAGAACGCGACGGTCCGGCCCAGGGTCGAATTCCGGAAGAAGAACGCCAGGTTCACCGGGATCTCGAGGCTCGCCCAGGCGCCGGGGGTGAGCGCGAACTCCGGGAAGGACAGGTACCGCTCCGGCACCGCCCGGTAGCGCAGTTCCGCCCCGGGATCGGTGAACAGCAGACAGCAGGCCCGGCACACGCACATCAGCTGGCGTGCCTGCACGTCGACGACGTGCCCGTGCCCGTCGCCGATGCCCACGGCGCACATCTCGCAGCGCTCCCCCGCCGGCCGAGGTGCGGCGATGCGCTGCAGGACCTCGAAGGGGGACGGCATCACGCCACCCCGGCGGGCACGGCCACCGACAGCACGCCGTCCCGCACCAGCACCGGCACCGGTTCGAGGTGTTCGTCGCCCGCGTCGAGCCGGACCCCGGCACCGCGCACGTCGAAGTGCGCCGCACAGGTCGGGCACCGCAGCACCGCCGCGTCCGCCCCGGCCCCGGCCCGCCGGTGCAACGCCGCGCCGGCGAACGCGTGGGTGCAGACCGGGCACCGGTCCCGGTAGGCGAGGAGCTCACCGGCGACGCGGCACACCAGAACCGGCAGGCCGGCGACGACGAAGCCGCCGACCTCACCTTCCGGGATCTCGTCGAGTTCCGGCGCCGCACACCATGTTCCACGAACATCGGAATGCACCCGGGTGAACAGCGCCGCCGCGGGAATGAGTCCTTGCCCCGTGGACCCGGCGGTCTCGACCTCGAGTTCGGTGATCTCCGGCGCCGCCGCCCGCACCGCGTCCTGCACGGCCAGCTCCAGGGTCACCGCCGACGACGGGCATCCGTGGCAGCTGCCGAGCAGACGCAACCGGACCACGTCGTCGCGGATCGCGACCAGCTCGACGTCCCCGCCGTGCGACCCGAGGTAGGGGCGCACCCCGTCCAGCGCCGTGCGCACCCGGGTCTCCACGTCGTGCGGGTGCAGCCCGTGGATCAGCAGCAGGCTGGCGACCAGGTCGTCGCGGGCCAGGTCGTCCATCGCGCCGGGATACCGGGCCAGCGCGTCGCAGATTCCGGCGAGTCCCGCCCCGTAGAGTCCCATCACCTCCCGGACCAGGTCCTCGGCCCGTTCGCGCGCCGCCGGCCCGGCCGCGGAGCTCGCGTCCAGCAGTGCCTCGATACGTTCACCCGACTCCCGCCATCGCTCCATCCGTCACTCCCCGGTGACCGACTGGGTCGGGGAGTGCAGTTTCTCGAGGGTCTTCCCGTCTCCGAGGTACATGTGCACCCCGCAGGGCAGGCACGGGTCGAAACTGCGCACGGTGCGCATGATGTCGATGCCCTTGAAGTGCTCGCGGTCGTTCTCCTCGAAGATCGGCTGCCCCTGCACCGCATCCTCGTACGGGCCGGGTGTGCCGTAGCTGTCGCGCGGGCTGGCGTTCCACGGTGTCGGCGGATACGGATGGTAGTTGGCGATCTTCCCGTCGCGGATCACCAGATGATGCGAGAGAACGCCGCGCACCGCCTCGGTGAACCCGCAGCCGATGCCCTCGTCGGGGACCTCGAACGGTTCCCAGGTCTTGGTGCGGCCGGCCCGGATCTCCACCAGCGCCTTCTCGGCGAAGTGCAGGGCGCACGCGGCGGCGTAGGCCTGGAAGTAGGTGCGGGCCCGGTTGCGTTCGAGGGTGTTGCTGCCGTGCTGCGGGATCTTCCACTCCAACGTCACCGGCCCCTTCAGCGCGGTCTTGGGGAGGTTGATCTGCACGCTCGACCCGGTGGACTTGACGTAGCCGATGTCGACGAGCCCGGCCAGCGCCGTCGACCACAGCCGGGCCAGCGGCCCGCCTCCGGTGTCGAGGGCCAGGTAGTCGGTGCCGTCGAACCAGCGGGGCGACATCACCCAGCTGTACTTGTCCTCGAGATCGCGTTTCTGTGGTCTCGGATTGGTGTGCTGGTTCCAGGGATGGCGACGGTCCACCGGATTGCCCAGCGGATCGGTCTTCACGAACATCTCCTGATCCGTCCAGTCCTCGTAGTACGAGGAGCCGAGCAGGATGCGCAGGCCCAGGTTGATGTCCACCAGCGAGGTCGTCACCAGCTTGCCGTCGACGACCACCCCCGGGGTGACGAACATCTTCCGGCCCCAGTCCTCCATGTCCCGGTAGGCGAAGTTGCACGTCTCCGGGTCCTGGAACGAACCCCAGCACCCGAGCAGGGTGCGCCGCAGCCCCACCTTCTCGTACCCCGGCAGCGCCTCGTAGAAGAAGTCGAACAGGTCGTCGTGCATGGGCACGACCTTCTTCATGAACTCGACGTAGCGCATGAGCCGGGTCAGGTAGTCGGTCATCAGCTGGATCGTGGCGACCGTGCCGACACCGCCCGGGTACAGGGTGGACGGGTGCACGTGGCGACCCTCCATGAGACAGAACATCTCCCGGGTCGAGCGGCTCACGTGCAGTGCCTCGCGGTAGAACTCGCCGGTGAACGGGTTGAGCGTGCGCATGATGTCCGCGATCGTGCGGTAGCCGTGCTGGTCCGCCCGGGGGGCGCGGGTGTTCTCGGCCTTCGCCAGCACCCCCGGATTGGTCTCGGAGACCATCTTCTCGCAGTAGTCGACCCCCACCAGGTTCTCCTGGAAGATGTTGTGGTCGAACATGTATTCCGCGGCCTCACCGAGGTTGACGATCCACTCACCGAGGTGCGGCGGCCTGGCGCCGTACGCCATGTTCTGCGCATAACAGGAACAGGTGGCGTGGTTGTCCCCGCAGATACCGCAGATGCGGCTGGTGATGAAATGCGCGTCGCGCGGGTCCTTGCCCTTCATGAACAGCGAGTAGCCACGGAAGATCGACGAGGTGCTGTGACATTCGGCCACTTCGCGGTTCGCGAAGTCGATCTTCGTGTAGATACCCAGACTGCCCACGATTCTGGTGATCGGATCCCACGCCATCTCCACCAGGTTGCTGCCGGCGGCGGGATCGGGGACGGTGGCTGTCATCGGGCTGCCTCTCTCGGGGCGGGACTACCAGGTACGGGTCGCGCCGGTGGTGAGTTCCGTACCGGGCGTACGCCAGGACGGCTCCTTGTCCAATGTGCTCTTCGTCAGGCTCCGCAGCTGCCGCACGGCCGAGCCGTACACGCCGACCGCCCGCGTCGAGAGCTTCCCCCCGGGCGGCTCGTCCATGAACGGCATGAACTTGTCCGGGAAGCCGGGCATCGTGCAGCCGATGCAGATACCCCCCACGTTGGGGCATCCGCCGATTCCGTTCATCCAACCCCGTTTGGGGACATTGCATTTGACAACCGGCCCCCAGCAGCCGATCTTCACGATGCACTTCGGGGAGCCGTACTTGGTGGCGAAGTCGCCCTGCTCGTAGTACCCGGCGCGATCGCAGCCCTCGTGGACGGTGATGCCGAACAGCCACTGCGGCCGCAGTGCCTCGTCCAGCGGGATCATCGGCGCCTGACTCGTCGCCTGGTACAGCAGGTAGGTCAGCGTCTCGGACAGGTTGTCCGGCTGGATGGGGCATCCCGGCACGCACACGATCGGGATACCCGCCTTCGACTTCCATTCCCAGCCCAGGTAGTCGGGCACGCCCATCGCGCCGGTCGGGTTACCGGCCATGGCGTGAATGCCGCCGTACGTGGCGCAGGTGCCCGCCGCGACGATCGCCGTGGCCTTCGGCGCCAGCCGGTCGAGCCACTCGCTGGTGGTGATCGGTTGCCCGGTCTCTTCGTTGTTGCCGAAGCCGGACCAGTACCCCTCGCCGTGCAGCTTCTCGTTGGGGATCGAACCCTCGACCACCAGCACGAACGGCTCGAGCTCGCCGCGGTCCGCCTTGCGGAACCATTCGAGGAAGTCGTCCGCACCACCCTGGGGGCCGCATTCGAAATCGATCAGCGGCCAATGCACCGCGACCTTCGGCAGCCCCGGCAGCGCGCCGAGTGCAATCTCTTCCACACTGGGTTGCGTGGCGGCGGTGAGAGCCACGGAATCGCCGTCGCAACTGAGCCCGGCGTTGATCCACAACACGTGGATCAAGGCCTCTTCGGCCGCCTGGGCCTCGGGTGTGGGCATGCCGACCACCTTCCGGAGCGCCCCACGCTCCTGCGCCGCAGGAGTCGACCCTCGGCCCACTTGCGCGGCGCTTTCTCTATTAACGCCCCGTTCCGGAGGGATGTCAACGAATCATGATCGTCCCGACCGGCGGTCGGCGATCCAGCGGTACCACGCCTCCATGCCCTCCCCCGTGGTGGCCGACACCGCGAGCACCTCCACGCCGGGGTTGACCGATCCGGCGTGGCGGACACAGGTTTCGAGTTCGAAGTCGACATACGGCAGCAGGTCGACCTTGTTGACGACGACGAGATCGGCGACCGCGAAGATGTGCGGGTACTTGAGCGGTTTGTCCGTTCCCTCCGGCGTCGAGATGAGCACCACCTTGGCCTGCTCCCCCAGATCGAAGAGGGCCGGGCACACCAGATTCCCCACGTTCTCCACGAACAACAGCGTTCCCGGAGCCGGATCCAGGGCGGTGAGCGCGTCGTGCATCATCTGCGCGTCGAGATGGCATCCGGCACCGGTATTGACCTGCACCGCGGCGCATCCCGTCGAGCGGATGCGCTCGGCATCGAGCAGGGTCTCCTGGTCGCCCTCGATCACCGCGATCGGCGCGGAGCCGGACAGCTCACGGATCGTTCGTTCGAGCAGGGTGGTCTTGCCGGCCCCCGGCGAACTCATCACGTTGATCGCCGTCACGCCGCGACCCGCGAGCCACCCCCGCGTACGCTCGGCGAGCAGGTCGTTCTTCGCGAGCACCTGCTGTTCGAGAGTGACGGTCTCGGTCTGCACGGGCGCACGGTCGTGCTCGTGGCCGTGGCCGTGCTCGTGGCCGTGGCCGTGCTCGTGGCCGTGGCCGTGGCCGTGCTCGTGGCCGTGGCCGTGCTCGTGGTCGTGCTCGGCGCCGTGGGGAAGGTCGTGCGCGTGCGGCACCGTGATCCGCGGCCCCGCCTCGTCGTCACAGCCACAGGTGGCACACATCGCTTCAGCTCACCTCCATCGACACGATGCGAAGCTCGCGACCCGACCGCACTTCGACATCGGCACTTCCGCAGGAGCACAACAGAATCGGATCGAACAATGCGAATTCGGTCCCGCAGACCCGACAGTGCCCGACACCGGCGGGCGTCTCGATGTCCAACCGTGCACCTTCCGCGACGGTGCCCACCGTGACCAGCTCGAAGCAGAACAGCATCGAGTCGGGGATCACGGCACACAGCACTCCCACCGCGACGCGCACACTGTGCACGCGACGGTCGCCGGCGTGCTCGCACACCGCATCCACCACGCTCTGCGCGATCGACAATTCATGCATCGCGGCCCCACTCCGCCCACCTCACGGGCTCGTCTTCACGATAGGCCGCGGGCCCGCCCCGGGGACGCGGAATCAGATGCTTCCGTTCTCCGGGGCGGCGTGGTCACGGTCCGGGTGCGTGTGCCCGGCGTGCTGGTGGGTCGCGCCGATCGAATGCAGCAACTCGTGGACCGTCTCGTCCACGAGGCGGTACCGCACCATACGACCCTCACGCTCCGCCGCCACCCAGCCCTGGTTGCGCAGCAGGCGCAGCGCGTGGGACACCGCGGTGCCGGTCATCTCCAGGGCTGCGGCAAGGTCCGTGACACAGATGCCCGGCGCGTGGTGCAGGCACAGCAACAAGCGCAGCCGGTTCACGTCGGACAACAGTTCGAAGCGGTGGGCCCACCGGTCGATGTCCGGCGTGTGCAGTGCCGCAACGGCGCGCTGCACGTCGGCGGGGTCGAACATTGCGCCGGACGTCATGGCTGAAGTCTACGAACCCGCGGGCCGTCGTAGTGCCCACACCCGTACCGCGGGTCCGGACGGGATACCCCCCTCGTCCCACCACACGGTCCTACAGTGGAAGGGTAGACCGTGGCCGTGCCGCACGCGCGGCGTCCGCCGCGCCACAGGGGGTGCCCCGATGATGGAGGAAACTTCGGTCCGCGATCTGCCTCGCGCGCTGGGGAACGAAAGCCTGACCCGTCGGCTGGCGGAGTGCCGGCCGGCGGTGTTCCTGGACTACGACGGAGTACTCACCCCGATCGTGCCGCGACCGGAGGACGCGGTGATCTCGGACGGCATGCGCACCGTGGTCCGGGAACTCGCGTCACGCTGCCCGGTATGCGTCGTCACCGGCCGGGACCGGGCGGTGGTGCAGCAGCTGATGGGTATCGACGACCTGGTGGTGGCCGGCAGCCACGGCTTCGACATCTGGACCCCGCAACGCGGCTCCGTCTCCGACGACCGCGTCGCCCGGTTCGCGGACCTCGTCGCGGCGGTGACCGACCGGCTCCGCACCGAGATCGGGGCGATCCCCGGGGCGCTGGTGGAGCCCAAACGGGCGTCGGTCGCCGTGCACTACCGGCTCGCCGAACCCGCCGACCGGAACCGGATCGCGACGGTCGTGCAGGGGCTGCTCGCCGAGTACCGCGGCGAGCTGAAGGTCACCCCGGGGAAGATGGTGTACGAGCTCGCGCCCGCCGTCGACTGGGACAAGGGCCGAGCCGTGCTGTACCTGATCGAGGTGCTCGACCTCGACTCCGCCGACACCGTACCGGTGTACCTGGGCGACGACATCACCGACGAGGACGCCTTCCGGGCGCTGCGCGGACGTGGGATCGGCATCCTCGTCGGCCGGGCGGACGATCCGGAGATGGCAGGCCGGACCACGGCCGCCGAGTTCGTGCTCTCCTCCGTCGACGAGGTGGAGCGCTTTCTGACCGCACTGGCGCGGTGATCGCGGACCACGCCACGGGAGTCCGGGAGGGAACGTCGTGCAGGAGCCGAAGTTCGAGCTCGACTACGACCGGTTCGACAGCGCGTCGGAGGGACTGCGGGAGGCGCTGACCTCCACCGGGAACGGCTACTTCTGCACGCGCGGCACCGCCGAGTGGGAGGACATGAGCCCCATCCACTATCCCGGCACCTATGTGCACGGGATCTACAACCGCGAGACCACGATCATGGGCGGACGCCCGGTACTCAACGAGGACCTGGTCAACGTGTCCAACTGGCTCGTCCTCAAGCTGCGCATCGAGGGCCAGGACGCGGTCCGGCTCGACAACGTCGACGTGCTGTCCTACCGGCACACCTACGACATCCGGCTCGCCACGGTGATGCGCGAGCTGCGGTTCCGGGACCGCTTCGGGCGGGAGACGACGCTGCGGAGCCGCCGCTTCGTGAGCATGGCCCACAGCCACCAGGCCGGGATCGAGTGGACGCTCGTCCCGGAGAACTGGTCGGGGCAGATCGAGGTGGTCTCCGCGCTGGACGGTCGCGTCACGAACCAGATCGTCGCCCGCTACCGGCAGCTCGAAGGGCGCCATCTGGATCCGGTGTCCCCGCGCACGTTCGGCACCGAGACGATCGCCCTGCGGGTGCAGACCCGCCAGTCCGACATCTACGTCGCCGAGGCCGCACGCACCCGGGTCTTCCGCGGGGAAGGTTACGACGACGGACCCGTGGAGGTGGACCGCTCGCTGTACCAGATGGAGGACTACATCCAGCAGGTGCTCTGCTTCGACGTCGAGGAGGGCCGGCCGACACGCGTGGAGAAGATGGTCTCGTTGTTCACCTCCCGGGACAATGCGATCACCGAGGCGCTGGCCGCGTCCGGCCGGCACGTGCTGCGGTACCCCGACTTCGCCGCCGCGTACGCCGAGCACGAGGCGGCGTGGGACGAGCTGTGGGACATCTGCGACGTCCGGCTGCCCAGCGAGCCGCGCGCCCACCTGCTGCTGCGGCTCCACGTGGCGCACGTGCTGCAGGTCTGTTCCCGGCACACGGCGCGGCACGACGTCGGGGTGCCGGCGCGGGGCCTCAACGGGGAGGCCTACCGGGGGCACGTGTTCTGGGACGAGATGTACATCTACCCCTTCCTGAACCTGCGGATGCCGGAGGTGACCCGGAGCCTGCTGCTCTACCGGTACCGACGGTTGTCGGAGGCCCAGGCCGCGGCCGAGGAGGCCGGGTACCGCGGTGCGATGTTCCCCTGGCAGAGCGGCAGCGACGGCACCGAGGAGACCCAGGCCGTCCATCTCAATCCCCTTTCCGGACAGTGGGATCCGGACCTCAGCCGCAATCAACGGCACGTCAACGCGGCGATCTTCTACAACGTGTGGCGTTTCCTGCAGGCGACCGACGACACGGAGTTCCTGGCCGACTACGGCGCCGAGCTCATGCTCGAGATCGCCCGATTCTGGGCGTCGACCGCCCACTTCAACCCCGAGCGCGAACGCTACGAGATCCACGGTGTGATGGGGCCGGACGAGTTCCACGAGCGCCATCCCGGCGCGTCCGAGGACGGACTGCGCAACAACGCCTACACCAACGTCATGGTGGCCTGGATCATGGCGACGGTGCCGTCGGTGCTCGACTCGCTCTCGGCCAGCCGCCGCAGCGCCCTGCTCGCCCAGCTCGCGGTGACCGACGAGGAGCTGCACACGTGGGACGACATGAGCCGGCGGATGTTCGTGCCCTTCCACGAGGGGGTCATCAGCCAGTTCGAGGGCTACGACGAGCTCGAGGAGCTCGATTGGGAGCACTACCGTGCCGCCTACCCCAACATCCAGCGGCTCGATCGCATCCTCCGGGCGGAGGGCGAGGATCCGAACCGGTTCAAGATGGCCAAGCAGGCCGACACGGTGATGCTGTTCTTCCTGTTCGACGACGACGAGTTGCACGCGACGTTCGAGCGGCTGGGTTATCCGTACGACCAGGAACTGGCCCGGCGCACCATCGAGTACTACGACCAACGGACCTCGCACGGGTCGACGCTCAGCCACGTCACGTTCGCCGGCGTGCTCGCCGACATCCACCCGCCCAGTTCGTGGGAGCGCTTCATGGTGGCTCTCGAGAGCGACGTCAGTGACATCCAGGGCGGAACCACCAAGGAAGGCATCCACATGGGGGTCATGTCCGGCACGCTGGACCTGCTCCAGAGCAGCTTCGTCGGGGCCCGGGTCTACAAGGGCGTGCTGCTGTTCCGGCCCCGGCTGGTGGACCGGCTCGACGGCGTGTCCTTCTCGATCCGGTTCCGGGGCACGCCACTGCGGGTGCGCATCGTCGGCAACGAGTTGACGGTGCTCGCTCAGCCCGAAGGGTTCCACGGCCCCGTCCGGGTGGGTCTCGACGGCCAGGTGTGCGAACTCGGGGCCGGGGAGAGTTGTGTGTTCACCCTGCCGTCGCAGGAACCGTCGATGTCCTGAGCGCCGCAGGATCGCCGCGGCCGAATGTCACACGCATTCGATCCAATTGAACGCGTGTGACATTCGGCCGCCGGCTCCAGCTCCTTACGCCAGGGTGCGGCGCATCAGTTCGGCGACGCTCCGGTCGTACGCGACGAGCGTGACGATCTCGACCGCGGTCCGGGCGGAGGTCAGGGCGGTGACCGCCTGCCGGATCGCGTCTTCCTTCGGCCAGCCGTAGGCACCGGCGGAGATCAACGGGAACGCGACGGTCCGGGCACCGAGGGTGTCGGCGACGGCAAGGCTGCGGGTGTACGCCGACCGCAGCAGGTGCGAGCGGTCCTCGTGAGGCGAGTAGACCGGCCCGACGGTGTGGATCACCCAGCGCGCCAGGAGCTTTCCTGCGGTGGTGGCCACCGCCGCGCCCACGTCCAGACCGTTGGGCAGCGTCGTCGCGCGCAGGGCCTTGCAGGCGGCGAGGATCTCCGGACCGCCGGCGTGATGGATGGCGCCGTCGACGCCGCCGCCGCCGAGGAGGGAGGACTTGGCGGCGTTGACGATCGCGTCGACGCGCTGGGTGGTGATGTCGCCGTGGACGACGTCGATCAGGGTCACGATTGCTCCTGGAGTTCGGTGGGATGAGCGGAGACGGCGGCGCGGCGGTCGTATCCCTTCCGCGCGGCGTCCGTGGCCAGGTGGTTCAGGTCGTGCGCGGTGTGCCCGGGCCAGCCGTGCAGGATGCGCCGCCACCGATCGGGGACCGCCGAGGCTCCCCAGCGGGCGCCGAGCAGTCCGCCCGCGATGGCGGCGGTGGTGTCGGTGTCACCGCCGGCGCGGACCGCGGCCTCGAGGGCACGCTGCAGGTGCCCGGCGTCGGAATCGTCGGTGGTGCTGATCGCCCACCACGCGGTCTGCAGGGCGTGGACGGTCCATCCGTTGTTCGCGAAGTCGCCGGGCGTGCCGTGCTCGGCCCGGTCGAGCAGCGGAGCCCAGTAACCGGCGACGTCGGCGGGACAGACCTGCAGGTAGCCGCGGACACCGTCGAAGGTGCCGTGCAGGACGGCGTGGCGGATCGCATACGTCCACAGCCGGCAGGCCTGAACCGCCTGCGGGTCGTCGTGGGTCAGCAGCGCCACCTCCCCGGCGGCGGCGACGGCAGCGTCCGCGTCGCCCGAGCCGAGATAGGACAGGGCGACCGGGGCGGTCCGCATCAGGGCGCCGTTGCCGCCCTTGCGACCGGTCAGCGTGCGGGCGCGGGCCTGCATCGCCGCGGCGCCGGCGGGGCGATGCGAGAGCACGGCGCGGGTCTGGTTGCCGATGTCCTTCGGGCCGGAGTCGAACCACCGCATGAACTGCGCGGCCACCGCGTCGAGACCTGCTGCGCCGCCGAGGTCGACGCCGGTGGCCGCGACCTCGGCGACGGCGACGGCCATCGCGGTGTCGTCGGTCCACTCCCCCGGTTCCCAGCCGAACACGCCCCCGCCGATCATGTCGATCACCGCGTCGGCGGTGGGATGAGTGAACTCGTAGCCGGCACCGAGGGCGTCCCCTGCCGCCGTCGCGAGAAGCACCCCCACCGCCCGGTCACACCGCTGCGCCGTCAACGCCATTTCCCGCTCCCTCCGCCGACCATTTCGATCAAATCTGCGCTATCAATTTAGATCAAAATCACGCTAAAGTGCAACCGTGAGCGACTGGACGGACGGGGCGGGCCGGAAGCTGGCCGAGTACCCGCACCCCTCGACCGCGGTGGACATCGCCGTGTTGACCTACTCCGACGGCGAACTGCGAGTGCTGGTGGTCGAGCACAGTCTCGGAGACCTGGCCCTGCCCGGCACCTTCCTCCACGAACGCGAACGCGCCGCCGACGCCGCCCGACGTGCACTGCGTGACAAGACGAGCCTCACCGGCATCCGGTTCCATCAGATCGGCGTGTTCGACGCTCCCGACCGGGACCCGCGCGGATGGGTGATCTCGATCGCCCACGCCGCGGCGTTGCCTCGCAAGGACCTTCCGGGCGACGCCCACCTCGTGTGCGTGCGCGACGGAAAGGCCGAGCAGCCGTTGGCCTTCGACCATGCCGAGATGGTGGCGGCGGCCGTCGCGGATCTGCGAACCCGCTACGCGCAGCGCGTGGATCCCGACGGACTGCTCGGCGACGAGTTCACCGTCCTCGAGCTGCGGCGGTTGTACGAGGTGATATTCGGCGTTCCGCTGCAGAAGGATTCGTTCCGCCGCCACGTGGTCGACGCTCTCGTCAGCACCGGGCGCATGTCGAGTCCGGGCGCCGGCCGGCCGGCGGAACTGTTCCGCCGCAAGGACGGCGCGCGGTTGCCGGCTCAGGCAGCGGTGTTGTTCACCGGCTGATATGTCCGCGGTGCGGATTCAGAGGATCGGGTAGACGAAGTGTCCCGGCCCACCGCCCGGCAGACTCGAACCCGTGACGTTCGGCAGATTGGCCGGCAGCCGGATCAGCTTGTGCGGCTGTCCGTTCTGATCGGCCTGCCAGCAGTCGGTGGTCACGCCGTGGAATCCGACGCAGACGATCCGGGTGCCGGTGCCGAACGGTGACGTGAGCCGATTCCGGTTCACCAGCGGATTCCAGTAGTCGAGGTCCGCCGGGGTGAGGAAGTCCTTGGTCTCGAACGGCACCATCGGTGTCGGATAGGACGGAATCTCGGGCCACTCGTCCTGGGCCGCTGCCGGACCGGACGCACCGAGGACGGCCGCGGCCGTCAGCAGCAGCGTGGCTCCCGCGCGCCGGGCATGGCGGCCGATACGGTTGCTCGTCATCTCGCCTCCTCGCGGAACTCGTCCGACCATGGAAGCACGTCGCCGCCGCCCGCGCCGGGCGCCACGCGGAGACGGACCGGTCAGCCGAGCCGCTTGTGGTAGACGACGACGTCGCACGGGACCGCGAGCAGCGGGACCAGTTCGGGGTACATGACCTCGGGCCCGTCCGTCCGCACCGGCTCGTACCCCATTCGCGGATACCACTGCGACAGGAACACCTTCGACGGGTGCTCGAAGTCTCTCGGCTGGATGACCTCGAGCTGCATGATCTCGCTCCCGAGCCGTGCCGCGTGGGCCTCGGCGAACCGCACGAGGGCACGGCCGATGCCGGCGCCCCGCACCTCCGGATCGGCAGCGAGCATCCCGAACTCGGCGACGCGGGCGTCGAGCTGCACCACCTTCACGCAGCCCACGATCCGGTCACCGAGCGAGGCGACGAAGAGCCGGCCGGCACCGGCCAATTCGGCGATCTCGCTCGCCGAGGTCCGGGTGGCTCCCTCCGGCCACATGCCTTCCTCGGCGACCGCATAGACGGCATTGACGAGGTCGGCGACCACCTTCGCCGTGTCGTCACTGCCGTCGGACGGGCGCACAAGGGGCCCGATGCTCAGCTCTCCGGAGTCCGTCAACGTCTTTCACCCGCTCCACTCGACGACCGCCGCCCGCAGCTGCTGGAGACCGGCGGTCCGGCTTGCCGGGACAAGCCTAGCGACCGGGACGACGCGACCGATCCGGCCCCCGGTGGGCGGCCGGGAAAAGCTCAGCCGGGCAGCGCGCCGACGGCGGGCCTCGACGCCCCGAACTTCGAGGCGAGTTCGCGCCGTGCGGCCCGGTCGCCGAGCCGCTCGAGGAACCGCCTCCCGGTGCGCGTGCGTGCGACCACTGTGGAGATGACGACGTTCTTGACCACCACCGGCGGAACCGCCCATGCCGGGGTGACGGGCAGACCCAGCTCCCGCAGGCTCTGCGTGCCGAGGAAGTACCGGAGCATGCTCAGCAGGCGCTGCCGCTCGTACCGGCCGCGCACGTCGCCGAACCGGCCGTAGTCGAGGGTGCGCTGGCCCTCCACGAGGGCCCCGGACAGCGCGGCCCCCGCGGGCGTGACGTCGTCCTGCACCAACAGCACGTGGTAGTTGAACACGTGCTGCTCGCGTTCGGTGTCGAACAGCCAGTCCTCGTCGATGCCCATGAGCCATCCGACGTATTTCCACAGGTGCATCACCGCCCGGGACTCCTCACGGGTGACGAAGTAGCCGAGCGCCCGCATGCCGAGCAGCAGTGTGCCGTTGAACAGCCCCAGGGTTGCCGCCTGGTCGGTCTGGTTGATCGGCAGCCCCCAGCGTTCGATGTCCCATCGACCGTTGGTCTCGAACTGGTGGTTGATCAGCGCGTGCATGGCGCGCACGTGCACGGTGAGCTTGAATCCCTCACCGTCCCGGCGCATCCCACCGGGCTCGCCGACAGCCGTACCCCACTTCTGGGTTTCGCCGAGGCGTCGCATCGCGGTCGAACCGGTCAGGCCCCCGGTCTCGACCAGCAGATCCGGCGGCCCACCGAACCGGTAACCGCCGATGAGCGACAGCTGGAGCAGCACGTCGATGCGGCTGCGGCCCATCCGGCGGAAGGCCCGGGCACCCTTCTCCACCAGGCCGAAGTCCACCCATTCGGGGACGTGATCGACCACGGCGAAGAACCGTCGCAGTGCGTCCGGCGCGTCCGGCACCGCGTCGATGCCGTGCTCGAGCGCCCGCTGGAACTGCGCCATGGTCACCCGCTCGGCGTCCGTCCGGGGGCGGCGCATCGCGCGCACCAGGTCCGCGCCCACCTCGTCGCGGGCGACCATCCGGCGGCCGATCCGGTCGAGCAGTTCCTCGTCGACGGCACCGATCCGCGCGTAGGCACGCAGGGGCCGCCCGATGCGCTCGTTTCTGGGTCGGATGCCGACGTATCGGTGCGGGTAACGCACCGCCTGCGCGTCCTGTCGAATCTCCTGTGCCACCATGGGCCGATGCTTACACGAGCAATTACTCGCGTTCAATTCGCATCCGGACGGTGCCGGTGAGACCGGCGGAGCAGGGCCGGATGCGCCGCGTACCGCAGCAGCGCCGCTCGCAGGAGATGGTCGAACGCATCGTCGCCGCCGGCCGGGAGGTCCTGCTCACCGACGGATACGAGGGCGCCTCCACCAATCGGATCGCCGCCGCGGCGGGCATCAGCCCCGGATCGCTGTACCAGTACTTCCCCGGCAAGGATGCCATCGTGGCCGAAGTCGTCGACCGCTGGACCGAGGAGGTGCAAGCTCGCATTTCGCACGTGTTCACCGGTGCGCTCGACGCCCCCACCTGGACCGAATCGGTGCGAACCAACATGCGGGTGCTGCTCGAGGCACTCGGCGAGAACCCCCGCCTGCTGCGCGTGCTCATCGAACAACTCCCCCGCACGCCGGACAGCCGGCTGGTCGCGTTCGAACACCGCATCGACGCGCTGCTGGCCATGTGGCTGCGCTTCAATCCCGGCCGGCGCCCGATCGAGCATCCCGAGGCCATCGCGTGGATGCTCGTCCGCACCGTCGAGAACGTCGCGGTCGGCTACGTGCTCGATCAGCCGCCCATCGAGCCGGACGTCATCGCGGACCAGCTGACGGCCATGATCACCGCCTATCTCAAGGAAATGCTGGACTGACACTCGACACCTCGCCCGCTTGTCGTCGACCGATCAGGCAGCTGAATGAAACCGGACCGAGTTCGATGCGGTTCGATGTCCCTCGGGGTCAACACAGGAATCGTGCCCGGACCGGCGAAGTCGAGGTCGGATACGTGCAGGACACCGGTAGTCCCGTCGCGACGACGCCGGAATGTTCCGATCGGCGCCACGGCCACCAAGCCGAGGAGCTGCACGTGTCGGTGAGCACACTCGAGCGGTGGGTCGCCGGCTATCAGTCGGCAGGTGTTGCCGGCTCGGCCGATAGCCGCATCCACAGTCGGTATGCCGTTAATGTGGATCCACCGCGGGACGCGGCGTGCGTGCGGGTGCTGGACCGGCATGTCGCCGCGTCCACGCCGGCGCGCCGGTCACGGCTGCCACCTCGGGGCGTGCGACTCCGATGGTCGAGGACCGCAAGCTGCGCCTCGCCGGCGAACAGTACCGATTCGGAGGATATGAACCCGCGACCACACCGCTGCGCCCCAGTAGTTCGCTGAGTTCTTCTGCGAACTACTGGAGTTGCCGGCCGTATCATTCGAGGTAGTTTCCCAAGCATCCGAGAAGGTCGACAGGAGAGCACCATGGCGACCATCACCGGGGAGATCCTCATCCACCGGCCGGTTGAGGAAGTGTTCGACGTCGTCATAGACAAGCGCAACGAACCTGCCTACACCCCGCGGATGCTACGTGCGAACAAGCTCATCGATGGGCTGATCGGTGTCGGCACCCGCTTCCGCTGCACAGTGACGTCCCCGTCGCAGCCGCCGGTACCCGGGATGCCGAAGGCATCGTGGTGACGGTGAGCAATCGGCCCCGCGGCCGCACCCCGCGCCCGCCCCGACGACCGCGTCAGCGATGCTGATCGATGAGTTCCTACCGCACTACGACTACTCCATCGCACACGCCGACATCGTCCGCGCCCACCCCCGATCGTGCTACCGCGCCGCGCGTCAGCTCGACCTGTTCCAGGCCCCGCTGATCCGGACGCTCATCGGTCTGCGCGCCCTCCCCCAACGCCTCATCGCGCACCGGACCGGCCCGGGAGTAGCTGCCGCCGCTGCACCGACCTTCCGGCTCACGGACATGACCGACCATGGCTGGGTTCTGCTCGCAGAAGCACCGAATCTCGAGATGGTCCTCGGCCAGATCGGTCGCCCGTGGGCGGCTGCCGACGCCTCGTCCGGTCCGAACGTCAGCCCGGATGGCTTCGCCACCTTCGAAGAGCCGGGCTTTGCCAAGATCGTGCTCAACCTCAGAGTCGCCCCATACGGCGCCGAGTCGTCGATTCTCACAGTAGAAACGCGCGTCGCCGTGACCGATGCGGAGAGCAGACGGCGGTTCGGCCGCTATTGGACCGTCGTCGGTCCCTTCAGCGGCCTGATCCGCCGGAGCGCCTTACGACTGCTCGCCACCGAGCTGCGCAACTCCGATTCGAACGACCACACGAACAGTGCTGCCCGGCGCGTCGAACGGCTCGAGACACGCATCGAACACGTCGTCGACACCCGTTCGGTCGGGATCGGGGCATGGCTCATCCGACGGACCCGGGGCCGGATCGTGCGTCCGTGGCACCGCCGAGCGCTCATCCTCACCACCCGTGGGCGACGCTCCGGCCTGCCGCGCACGGTACTACTGCAGTACTTCCCGGACGGCCCAGACCTGATAGTCGTCGCAGCGAACAGCGGGCTGCCAACCCATCCGGGCTGGTATTTCAACCTCAAAGCCGACCCCCAGGCGCAGGTCGAGGTCGACGGCGAGACGAAACAGGTTCGCGCCGAAGAGCTGACACCCCAGCAGGCAGCCGCGTTCTGGCCGCGGATACTGCAGACCGCCCCCGACTATGCCAGGTATCTTCGCCGCACCGATCGCGTACTTCCGCTCCTGCGTCTCATCCAAACCGTCTAGCGCAAACCCGTAACTCGCCACCGTGGAGACCACCACCGCAGTGCAGAATTGCCGACGTCGTTGCATCGATCCGGCGGCAACAAGCCTGCCGACGACGGAGCTTCAGGGCAGGCGTCTACAGCCCGGCGATCCCGTTGCCGATCAGAAGCACGCCCAGAATCAGCAGGACCGCCGCCATGATCGCCGCGTGGTGCCGGGTCATCCACTCATCGGCCACGGCGAGCGCGCGATCAGCGCGGTCGGTGAACACGCCCCGAACCACGGCCGGGGCGGCCACGCCCAGGCTCGCCACGACCGTGAAGACAACCAGCGCCACGACCTGCTCGAGCACCCGCGCAGTCGCGTCCGCGATGACCGCTGCGCCCGCCGCGACCAGGGCGAGGTTCTTCGGATTCGCCGCCGCAAACAGAAACCCCAGACGCAGAGCCCGTCGAGCGGTCATGGTCTGTGCGGCCGCCATCCACCCTGGCACGGTGGACTCCTCTCCGGCCTGCGGCCGCGCCCGCCACTTCCGGACAGCCATCAGGACCAGCACGATCCCGAGCGCGAGTTTCACAGCACCGGCCCACCAGGTGGGCTCGTCGGCCAGCATGATCACATCCGCCACCGCGAGCACCACGGCGCCCACGACGAGCAGGCCCGCAACCCAGCCACCGACGAAGGCGTACGACACGCTCACCGGCCGCTTGGTGACCAGGAGCACCGACAGCATCACCATCGGCATCGCGGCCAGCAGCAGGCCGACCGCAATCGGTAGGGACTGCCCGATTGCGCCTGTCACGAGTCACTCCTCGGAGTACCGATCATCGACGAAGGGTAGTCGCCTCAGCTATCCGGTGGGGACGGCACAGGCACGCGATCTTCTCCGGTCCCTGAGGAAAGGGGGTCGTGCGCAGGTGCAGCCACCAGGCCCGTACCGGGACGGCTGCCCTTCCAACGACGTATCGAGCACGCCTCGCCCTCGTTCGGCCATGCCTGCGCATCGGTTCGCCCATTCGGCGGTGCGCAGCGCTCAACCGGATCGCTACGACGCTCCGGTTGAGCGAACTATCCGCGGCGGGCGGTCGTATCCCGTACCTGAATGCTGTAGGGCAGTAGTTCGTTGCGTGGGGGACTCTCGTCGCCGGTGATCCGTTGGATGAGCATGCGGGCGGCTCGTTGCCCCATCAGGTCCCGCGGCACCGTCACGGTGCTCAGCTGCAACGGGCCTGCGCTCGAGAAACTCATGTCGTCGAAACCGGTCAAGGCCACATCCTCGGGCACGCGCTTGCCGATTTCTCGGCAGACGTCGAGAACGCCGAGGGCGATCAGGTCGTTGCCGCAGACGATCGCATCGGTTTCGGGGTGTTCGGCGAACAGCGCCCGTGCGCGCAGCGCCCCGGAGGCGCGGGTGAGTTCGCCCCACAGGTCTGGTTCGTTGATCGCCTGCAGGCCTGCTTTGGTGAGGGCGTCGCGGTATCCCGCCATGCGGTTGACGGACACACTGGACGTGTCGGGACCGCCGAGGATCGCGACTTTGCGTCGGCCGGTTGCGACGGCGTGGGAAGCCATTTCGAACGAGGCGGAATAGTCGTCGATGCCGACCCAGTCGGAGGGCTCGTCCTCGACCTTGCGATAGAGCTGCACCACGGGGATGTTCTCGTGCCGGAGCTTGTCGAGGAGCGGCTTGTCGTCGGCGACGAGCGAGGTGAAGATCAGGCCGCTGCAGTTTCGATCGACCTGGGCCAGTGCGACATCGGCCTGGCGGGAGCCATCCACGCCGACATGGGAGACGAACACCTCGTAGCCTTCTTCGGCGGCGGCAGCGACCACACCGCCGGCGACCTCGGTGTAGAAGGGGTTGGCGATGTCGGCGAGGAGCAGTCCGATGGCTTTCGTGGTACCGGCGCGAAGCTCCCGGGCGATTCTGCTGGGCCGAAATCCCATTTCTTCGGCGATGGCGAGGATCCGTTGACGTCGCTCCTCGCTCACCCCCGGCGCCCCACTGAGCGCGTAGGAGACTGCTGCCGAGGACACCCCTGCCCGACGAGCGACATCGCTCATCGTCACTCGGCGAGGACGCCCTCCGCGGGGACGGTCCCCGCTCTGGGGGTGGGAGACATCAGCCATACCGAAAGCTTAGTCGGTTAAGCACTCGGCACAGGCCGGGACTTCCTGCCACAGCGTGCGCCCAGGTTCGACTGATTCGGTTAATCAGATTGACTTACCGGTATGGCGGACTCGAGTCGCCCCATACGAACGCGACGCCGCCCGCATATGACCAGGTGGACGCGTAATACCTCCCCGACATCTTTGGGGCTTGTGCGCTGAAACACAGGGCTGTACCGTAACTTATGCGATTAAGCGAAAGGAGAGCATCATGAGTTCCACCGTTGAGATGAGGGACGAGGCCGCGGTCGCGTACACGGGGCCCAAGCCGTATGGCATGAGTGACGACCTGATCGTTCCGGGTGCCCTGGACCTCGACTGCGACGAACGGCTGTGGGTCCCCCAGTCCCAGGACGTCGAATTCCGCCCGCTGGTGCTGTCGGCGAGCCAGGGCTACTTCGTGAACATCCTGCGAGTACGCCGCTCGGGAATCCTGTCCCGCCACCGGCACGCCGGCGCGGTGCACGCGTTCACCCTGCGCGGCCGTTGGCACTACCTCGAATACGACTGGTGGGCCGAAGAGGGCACCTACGCCTTCGAGCCGCCCGGCGACATCCACACCCTCGAGGTCCCCGAAGACGTGACCGAGATGGCCACCCTGTTCCACGTGAGCGGCGCCTACATCTACGTCGACGTCGACGGCAACACCGTCGGCATCGAGGACGTCTTCAGCAAGATCGACAAGGCCCGCGCCCACTACGAGACGGTCGGTCTCGGCGCCGACTACGTCGACCGCTTCATCCGCTGACGCCGCTCCGGCGGACACCGCCCGGCCTGGTGCAACCACACCGAGTGCTCTACGCACGCGGGGGCGGTGTCCGCCGGCATCTCACCCTCTTTCAGCCCTGAGCCCGCCCGCGGGCGAAAGTACAGGTTCCCCATGCGAGCTCTCACCAAGAAAAGTGCCATCCCCTGCGACGTCCGCGTGCAGAATTTGCCCAAGCCCGAACCGGGCCCGGGACAGGTGCGGGTTCGCACCGAGGCCTGCGGCCTGTGCGGCAGCGACGTGCACGCCTGGCGTCACGACACCGGCTATGAATGGATCCGCCCCCCGGTAGTGCTCGGACACGAGGCGGTCGGATGCGTCGAAGCTCTCGGTGATGGTGTCGACCCGAACTGGCTCGGCAAGCGAGTGGTGCCCGTGGCGATCGACGGCTGTGGGGTATGCACGCTGTGCGAGCGCGGCTTCCGCCAGATCTGTCCCCAACGCACTGTCCTCGGGCTGTCCTTCGACGGCGCCGCCGCCGAATCGTTCGTCGTCTCCGAGGTCCGCCTGGTCGAGGTGGACCGCGACCTGCCGGCGTCGACACTGGCCCTGACCGAACCACTCTCGGTCGCCTGCCGCGCTGTCGCGCACATCGAGAACGCCGGCGAGGGCCCCACCCAGGTGGTGGTCTCCGGACCCGGACCGATCGGCACGATGGCTGCTCTCGTCCTCGCCCAGCGAGGCCACGATGTCGTACTTTCAGGAGTCGACAACGACGAGAACGGGCGATTGCCGCTCGCCCGTTCCCTCGGTCTGCGCACCGTGATCGCCGGACGGGACGAGCTGCCGTTCACCCCCACCGCCTGGGTCGACGCCTCCGGTTCGACCGCGGCACTCGACGCCGCCATCGCTGCCGTCCTCCCCGGCAGCCCCATCTCCGTCGTCGGCCTGTTCGCCCGCACCGGAACGGTCGACTTCAACGCCGTCACCCGCAAGGAGATTCGCCTGCAAGGCAGCTACGGATCGACCAAGGTCGACTACCGGGCCGCTGCCACCGCCATGGCCGTCGACCCGACACCGTGGCCGCAGCTGGTGACCGAGATTCCCCTCACTGACGCGGCTTCGGCACTCGAACGTGCCGCGGCCGGCCACGACATGAAGGTCGTGCTCGTCCCATGACCACACCGGACCCCACCCCTGTCCCGAAAGGCCACGCCATGTCCAGTTCCGATGTCGCTGTCGAACCAGCTACTCACGCGGCCGGGCGCACGTCGATCGTCAAGGTCGCCTTCGCCAGCATGATCGGCACAGCCGTCGAATGGTACGACTTCTTCCTCTACGGCTCCGCCGCCGCGCTCGTCTTCGGGCCCCTGTTCTTCCCCGACAGCGAACCTGCCACGGCCACCCTGCTCGCGTTCGCGACCTTCGCGGTGGGATTCTTCGCCCGACCGCTCGGCGGCATCGTCTTCGGTCACTACGGCGACAAACTCGGCCGCAAGAAGATGCTGGTCGTCAGCCTGCTCATGATGGGCGCCGCGACCTTCGCCATCGGATTGCTGCCGACCTTCGCGAGCATCGGCATCGCCGCGCCGATGCTGCTCATCGGCTGCCGGCTACTGCAGGGCTTCGCCGTCGGAGGCGAATGGGGCGGAGCAGTGCTCATGGCCGCCGAACACGGCGACAACGATCGTCGCGGATTCTGGACCTCGTGGACCCAGGCCGGCGTTCCTCTCGGAAACCTCCTCTCCGCGGTGGTTCTCTGGGTGCTGGCGTTGGTCCAGAGCGACGAAACCTTCGATTCCTGGGGATGGCGAGTTCCCTTCCTGCTCAGTGCAGTACTGGTCCTGATCGGTCTCTGGATCCGTCTGAGCATCGAGGAATCCCCCGTCTTCGCCGAAAACAAGAGGGCCCTCGAAAACCACAAGAGCGAACACGCCCCCATCATCGAAGTCCTGCGCAAGTACCCGCGCGAGGTGCTCATCGCCATGGGACTGAGACTGGTGGAGAACACCTCGTACTACATCTTCACCGTCGTGGTGATGACCTACATGGTCACCTACCTGGATATGCCCAAGAGTGCCGCGATCGCCGGTGTGCTCATCGCCTCCGTCGCCCAGTTCTTCCTCACGCCGCTCATCGGCGCCCTGTCCGACCGAGTCGGCCGTCGACCCCTCTACTTCACCGGCGCACTCGGCGCCGGCATATGGGGATTCGTGTTCTTCCCCCTCATCGACACCGGCAACCAGACCATCATCGCGGCGGCCATCTTCATCGGCCTGATCTTCACCACACTGATGTACGCGCCACAGGCGGCGATGTTCTCCGAGTTGTTCGGCACCAGCGTCCGATACAGCGGCGCCTCCCTCGGCTACCAACTCGCCTCGGTGTTCGCCGGCGGTCTGGCCCCCGTCATCGCAGTCTCACTGCTGGGAACCGTCGAGGAGAAGAACACGATCGCGGTCAGCATCTACCTCGCCATCCTGGCCGTGATCACCATCATCGCCGTGATCGCCGCGAAGGAAACCGCCCGCACCTCCCTCGTCCACGACCGGGTCCTCGACGAGGCCACCCGGAACTGACAACGCCGCCGGGCCGGTGTGCGGCGCTCACCCGCACACCGGCCCGGCCAAAAGGTCTCGTCTCCCGATCCGAGCAGAAAGAGCTCTCGCATGAACGCACCCGTCCACACCCCGGTCCTGGACCTGTTCCGACTCGACGGCAACGCGGCCATCGTGACCGGGGCATCGCGCGGTTTGGGCCGCGCGCTCGCCATCGCACTCGCGGAGGCCGGAGCCGACATCGTCGCCGTCGACATCGGGGAACTCGATCAGGTCGCCAAGGAAGTGCGCGCCCGGGGAGTCCGCTGCGCGACCCGCACCGCCGACCTCAGCGGCCTGACCCCCGAATCGGCGGCAGAACTCTTCTCCTGGGCCAAGACCGAGTTCCCGCACCCGACGATCCTGGTCAACAACGCCGGCATCATCCGCCGTGGTCCCGCGACCGAAACCACACCCTCGGACTGGTCGGCGGTGCTCGACCTCAACCTCACTACCCCCTTCCTACTCAGCCAGGCCTTCGCGCGGTCCGCCCTCGACGACAACGCCGCCGCCAGCATCATCAACATCGCATCGGTCAACTCGTTCCAGGGCGGGATGGAGGTCCCGTCCTACGCCGCCTCCAAACACGGAATCCTCGGCTTGACGCGCGCTTTGGCAAACGAGTGGGCGTCCCACCACATCCGCGTCAACGCGATCGCCCCGGGCTACATGGAAACCGAATTCACCGCCGCCCACCGCGACGACCCCACCCGGGCCGAGAACATGCTGCGTCGCATCCCCACCGGCACCTGGGGAAGGCCGGAAGACCTCGCCGGCGCGGTCGTCTTCCTCGCCTCGGCCGCGTCCGCCTACGTCACCGGCACCGCCCTGTCCGTCGACGGTGGATGGCTGTCCCGATAACAACAGCGACTACCTGGAGGACCGCCCATGGCACCGATGCCCCCGGACCATCCCGTCGTCCCCGCCACCGATGCCCGATCGTGGTTGCTCGTATCCGCAGCCCACAGCCGGCATCTCGGTGACACGTGCACCGGAGCGGCGGACGCCGTCATCTACGACCTCGAAGACGGTGTCGTCCCCTCCGCGAGACCCGCGGCACGAGAAGCTTTCTACCTGTGGCTCACTCGCGGCGGCACCGGCTGGGTCCGAATCAACCCCGCCGGAAGCGAGGACTGGAACCACGACCTCGACGCACTCGATGGAGCACCCGGACTGCTGGGCGTGATGCTCGCCAAATGCGAATCGGCAGAACAGGTCACCGAGACCTTCATACGATTACCTGCCGGCACCCCCGTCCTGGCACTCGTCGAGTCGGCACTCGGCATCGAACGCGCCTACGACATCGCTTCCACAGAACCAACTTTCCGGCTCGCCTTCGGTAGCGGCGACTTCCACCGCGACACCGGGGCAGCCGATCTAGCACCGGCCCTGTCCTACGCGCGGGGACGACTGGTGGTAGCGAGCCGAGCAGCGGGACTGCCCGGCCCCATCGACGGCCCCACACTCACCACCGCCGAGGACGCGCTCACCGACGCGCTCGCCGTGTCCCGCACCATGGGTTTGTCGGGCAAGCTGTGCATGCACCCCGAGCAGGCCCCCGTCATCAACCGCGCCCTGAGCCCTACCCCGACCGACATCGACTGGGCCCGCGACGTCATCGACCAACTCGGCGCGGACGGCACCCGTGTCAGAGACGGTAGCGACATCCCCCGGCTGGCCCGAGCCCGAGCGATCCACCGCCTCGCCTCCGTCTTCGCTCGATCGTGAGGATAATGGGACAGGCGTGACGAGAACCCAGTCGGCAGCACTCAGCGGCGGTGGGTGTCATGACAACGGAGACAGCACCCAGTACCGGCGGACGAGTTCGGGATGGCGAGCTCGCAGATGCAGACCGCACCACAGCGCGCAGTCGTCGGCGATCCACGGCCAGGCATTCCGGTCCCACTCGGCCGGTTCGGCGACCGCGTCCGCGACCGTGTTGTCCGCGCGTCGGTCCAAGGATCACGGTGGGATCGTCCCAGCGTCACGTTCGAGGCGCGGAGGAGGATGCGACCAGCACGGCCGTGACCGGCCTCGGTGCACGCTCGGCGGATTCGTCGGTGGCGCCGAGCACCACGGCAACGTCGTCCTCGACGACGGCAATGGGCGCCCCGCCGAGACCGGGGTGGTACCGGCTGTGCTGACCTGTGGACAAGGGCTGGCTGCTGCCCGGCAGCAGCTCATCGAGGAGTGGGCCGGTCGACCGCCGGGCGATCGACCCTCGGTCCCGGCAGGCGATGCCGTCCAAGAGTTGGCCGACGGTGGCGACGGCGTGCTGTCGGCGAGGATCGACGAGTCGGTTCCCATCAGCGCGGCACCGCCACCTCCATCAGTACACCGGTCTCGATCCGTCCCGTGGTGTCGAGGTCGCGGGTGAACCACGTCGGGCTGCGATGAATGCCGCAGGAGGGATGGGGATCGGTTCGGTGAACCTGTGCATCTCATGCCTCGAGTACTCGACGAACCGCGGCACGACGGCCACGGACCCGGTGTCACCTGCGATCACCATGGCCGGGCGGCCGACGCCCCGACAAGGAACTCTGTTCCCCGGATGTTCCTCCCGTCGTCTCTCGAAGTGATCCGAATTTCGGATGATTGCCACCCCACCGATGAGTTTGTCCACCCCATGGAGTCTCAATCTCCGTATCATCCTCATCGAGAGTGCGGGAGGAACCGAGTGAATCAGCTGCTGAGAGTCCAGAACTTCACCGTCTCGTGTGACGGCTTCGGGGCCGGTGTACACCAGAGCCTCGAGAGGCCGTTCGGACACGCCGACCCTGGCGAGATGTTCGCGTGGGCCGGCGCGACGGCGAGCTGGCCCATGCGCACAGACCCTGGCGGCAGCCGTGGCCTCGACGACTACTTCACGCGGGACTACGCCCGCAATATCGGTGCCGAGATCATGGGCCGCAACAAGTTCGGTCCCCAACGCGGGCCTTGGCACGACCACGAGTGGCGCGGATGGTGGGGCGACGAACCCCCGTTCCGCACCCCGGTCTTCGTGCTGACCCACCACCCGCGCCCGTCGTTCACCCTCTCCGACACCACCTTCCACTTCGTCGACGGCGACCCGGCCACGGTCCTCGAGCGGGCGCGGGAGGCGGCGCGGGGCAAGGATGTCCGACTCGGTGGCGGGACTACCACCATCCGGCAGTTTCTCGAGGCCGACCTCGTCGACACCATGCACGTGGCAGTCTCGCAGGTGCAGCTCGGATCCGGAGTACGACTCTGGGAGTCACCCGATGAGCTACTCGACCGGTTCCATCTCGAGGTCGTGCCCAGCCCGAGCGGCGTGACGCACCACCTGTTCTGGCGAAGGTGACGCCCGGGCACGGACTTCTCGCATCGAAGTCACCTCAGCCGAGTCCGGTGTGCGGCGTTCCATACCCAGGGGTTCCGAAAAAATCTACTATCCGGGGATAGTTCGTCGTTGTTACCGTCGGCGGATGGCTGTCCGCTACCACGTCACCTCCGTGCTCAACCGTGCTTCCATCTCGCGATACGGCCTGGACTGGAATCGGATGGATGCCGCGCCCGGTATCGCCGGTAGCCGACGGCCCGAGCAGCAGGGCTGCTTCCTCTGCGCCGGCGAGTGGGAGCGGGACTGGTTCGTGCAGATGAACAACACCGGCGGCGCGGTCGACGTGTGGGAGGTCCACGGTATCGATGCCGAGGATCTGGTCGAGTCTCCGGAGGGCCACTACTACTTTCCCGGGGTCATTCCCGCCGCCCGTCTGCGGCTGGAGCAACGGGACGTGCCGCCGGTTCACCGCTGAGGGCTGGTCGCCGGAGCCGGGACGCTGCACCGTGCAACGAGTTCGACCCGGAGGTTGCGCCGAGGTGGTCGGTCAGGTCCGACGCGGAGTCAGGTGACGATCCACAGCGCCAGAACCGCGACGACCAGGGTGAGCGGCGTCGTGATCACGCCGAGCCGGGTGTAGGTGTAAAGGTCCGGACGGCCGGCGGAGCCTTCGAGCAGACGTCGCCACAGCATCGTGGCGAGGGAACCGACGTAGGTGAGATTCGGACCGAGGTTTACACCGAGCAGCGCAGCAAGGATCAGAGCGGGCGGGGCCCCGGGGCCCAGAGCGGTGAGGAGCATCAACGTCGCGGGAATGTTGTTGACGACGTTGGCGGCCACCGCGGCTGCGGCCGCCACCCCGAGCAGCGCCCCGAGGCTCGGCTCGGTGGGCAGCACGTTCGCCAACGCGTCGCCGACGGGGCCGGACGAGACGCCGGCGACAACGACGGCCAGCGCGAAGACGAACACGCAGAACCACAGATCGGCGGCGGCGAGAACTCGCCGAGGGGTGGTGCGATGCCGCCGCAGGGCCGGGACGGCAAGGGCCGCCGCGCCCATCGCCGCCGCCCACACGGGTTCGATCCCCAGCGGCCCCGTCGCCGCGAATCCGACGAGGGTGGCGGCGACGATCCCGAGCGCGTAACGCGGCGCGTGCACGGGCGGTATCGGGTCGGGTTGCAGCGGTGGCAACGAGGCGAGGTCGCGCGCGAAGAACCACCGGAAGACGAGACCCTCGACGAGCACCACCGCGAGCCACGGCAGCGTCATGAGGACAGTGAAGTGCAGGAATGTGAGTCCGGTAGCGGTGAAGGCCAGCAGGTTCGTCAAGTTGGAGACGGGCATCAGCAGCGACGCCGAGTTCGCCAGGTGCCCGGTGGCGTAGACGTGCGGTCGGGGCGACATCCGCAGCGCCGTCGCGGCCCGCAGGACGATCGGCGTCAGCAGGACCACGGTGGCGTCGAGACTGAGCACGGCGGTCACGACGGCGCTGGTGACGAACACAGCGTTGAGCAGACGTCGCGGGTCGTGATTCGCGCGCCGGACGAGAACCGACGCCACCCACGCGAACACGCCGAGCGCGTCGGCGAGATGCCCGAGCACGAGTATGACGGCGAGGAACGCAACGGTCGGGAACAGCGTGCGCAGCTGCTGCTCTACTTCGTGCGGGGTTACGACGCCGAATGCGACGACTGCGGCCGCGGCCGGCAGTGCCACGAACACCTCCGGCAGTCCCCACGGACGCATCACGGCGAAGACGAGCACCCCGGCGAGCATCGCCACCGCTACAGCAACCACAAGGTCGATAGTGCCAGCGCACGAAATGCTCGGGCACCGAACTCCGAGCACGCGATGAACGTCCAGAATCGGCGCGCCGACAGGAGCAAGCCGGCATGTTCCCTGCCGGAGGTCCTGCTCGCCTCGGCAGCGGCACAAGCGGTCTCGCTACGCCCTGCACCTTCGCCCCGCCCTGCCCATTCCACCAACGAGCCGGGGTCAGCGCTGGTGCGCCGTCAGGGCATGCCCGAACGGCGCACCCACGACTATGGGGGGCTACGGGCGGATCGAGGGCGGTTCACCGAAAGAGACGCGTGGAATCGGCCCGGCACCGTCGCACCCAGGTCTTTCGCCGGCTCGGACTCGCGGCGTGCGAGCGGCGGCCCCGGTTCGCGCCTCGACGCCGGGGCCGCCGCCGGTCAGGCGTGGACGCGAGGACGGCGATGCGCCCACGGCATCGCCCGCTCCATCGTGCCCGCCAGTTGCAGCAGGGTCGCCTCGTCTCCGTAGCGCCCGGCGAACTGCACCCCGACCGGCCAGCCCTCGTCGGACTGCCCGAGCGGCAGCGAGATCGCCGGATGCCCAGTGGTGTTGAACACCGAGGTGAACGCTCCGTAGTCGAAGATGCGGTCGTACCATCCGCGCGCGTCCAGCTCCGGGTTGTCGGCGTCGAGGTGCCCGAGCGGGACGGTCGGTTGCGCGGTCGTCGGTGTGAGGAGCACGTCGTACTCGCCGAGGAAGCGTGCCACCTCGCGGCGCACCGTGTTGAACACCCGGTCGGCGGCGTACAGATCGCGCGCGGTGAGCGTCGCGCCGTACCGGGCGCACTCGAGCGTCGTCGCCTCCAGGTGCTCGCGGCTGGGGGTGACGCCCAGCAATTCTGCGGTTGCGTAGACGCCGTCGGCGAGGAAGCTGCACCAGGCGGTGAAGTTCGCGTCGTCGAAGGTCTGCGCGTCGATACGCGGGGCCGCCTCTTCGACGTGGTGGCCGAGTCGCTCGAGTACTGCCGCCACCTCCTGCACCGTGGCGACGGACTGCGGGTCGACCGCGCGGGACGGGTCATACGGGGTGGTGCACACCGCGATCCGCAACGGCCGCACGTCCTGCCCGACCAGCTCGGCGAACGGGCGCTCGGGCGCCGGGAGCAGATACCGATCGCCCGGCTCACTGCCGTGCACCGCGTCGAGCAGCCCGGCACTGTCGCGGACGGTGCGCGTCACCGCGAATTCGATGCCCAGGCCCATGAGCGGGTCGGCGTATTCGGGTCCGGGGGTGGTGCGGCCCTGGGTCGGCTTCAGGCCTACCAGCCCGCACGCGGCGGCGGGGATCCGGATCGACCCGCCCCCGTCATTGGCGTGTGCCATCGGTAGTGCACCCGCCGCCACCAGCGCCGCCGACCCGCCGCTCGACCCGCCCGGGCTGCGGTCGGTGTCCCACGGGTTGCGAGTGGGGCGCCCGTACGCGGCGGCCGCCTCCGTCGACGCGTTGAACCCCAGCTCCGGCGTGGTGGTCACGGCCATGGTGGCCAGGCCCGCGCGGCGGAAACGCGCCATCAGATAGGTGTCCTCCGCGGGCACGAGACCGTCGCCGAACAGCCGGCTTCCGTTGCGCTGCGGGACGCCGGCCGCGTGCGCGATGAGGTCCTTGATCGCGAACGGTACGCCCGCGAACGGGCCGTCGCTGCTGTGATCGAGCGGGGTGGCGAACCGTTCGCCGGCGACTGCGCCGAGAACCGGATCGACGGCGTCTATCGCCCGCGCCGCGACGTCGTGCACCTCGGCCGGGCTCACCTGCCTGTCAGCAATGAGGCGGGCCAGGCCGGTTGCGTCGTGCGCGGTGTAGTCGTTGATGTCCACGGTGATCTCCATTCGGGGGAACGAACGGCCCGACAGTAGGGTGACGCCCGTAACACAACATCGGCCGAACGACCGATGCGCGAACGCCGAAACGATGCCCCTGGCCAACGCGCGACGCGCCGGGGATGATCACCTCATGTCCCGCGCCGACACGGAACGCCTCGCGGCCGCGCTGGCACTGAGTGCACGCCTCGCCCGCGACGACAACCCGACCGACCCAGCTCGCGTCCTGTTCGAGCTGTCCGCGTGCGTGCCGTTCGCGCATGGCGCCATCTCTCGCTGGGACGCGGCGCGCGGGTGCCACCGCACCGCCTCCAGCCTCGGCTACCCGCGGCCGATCGTCGACGCGATCAATCGCTTTCTGCCCCGCCACCCGCTGTTCGACGACATGCTCGGCCGGCGCCTGCCGCAGCAGCTGTGCACGGTGCCCCCGCGGCTGCGCCACGGTCCCGTCTTCGACGAGGTCATCGTGCCGCAGCAGTACACCGACGGCCTCAGCCAATGCCTGTTTGCCCCCGACGGGCGCTATGTGGGGATGTTGAACCTGAGCGCTGCCGGTGGACGGGTGTTCGATCGGGAAGACCTGGTCATGGTGGCGCTGCTCGCCGCCGACCTCGCCTGCGTCGTCGACCCGGCTGCCGCGCCCGGCCCCGCTGACCGAGATCCGGGGCGCGGGATCGTGCTCGTTGTCGCCGCATCCGGCGCGATCGACCGCCCCCTCGACGCGCCCCCGGAGCCCGCCGCCGCCGCGCTCGTAGCCGCGGGCGACGGGCTGCGTGCGGTCGCGGCCGAGGTGCGTCGCCGCGGGCGCGCCGCCGACTACCTGCTCATCGCCACCGGCATTGTCTACGACGCCCACCTAGCGCCCGCCCGCGGCGGAGGGGTCCTCGTGCGGGCGCGTGTCGTGCCACCGCCCGACGGTCTGACCGTGCGGGAACTGCAGGTGCTCGGCCTGGTGCGTGACGGCGCGTCGAATACCGCTATCGGTCGGGAGCTGGGAATCCGCCCGTCGACGGTGTCCACCCACTTGGAGCACGTGCTGCGCAAGACGGGCGCCGCCAACCGCACGGTTGCAGCCGTGCGTGCTGCCGAGTGGAAGCTGCGGCTCGTCGACCGCGCCGCGCCGCCAGTCCTCGCCGGCAACGCGCCGGCGTCGTGACCACGGCCCATGGCCTCGCTGAGTCCGATCCTCGCCGAGGCGCCGTGGGACCGGCCGGTGTGTTCCTGCTCCGCCCCGGGATCCCCGCGGAAATGCATGTGCTTCCAGTCCTGTTCGAACCGAGGCATGGCATCTGTCCGGCTGGTCTCCTGTGCTGATGACCATCGGGAGTCCTGCGCCCGGAGCAGGAGCGTCAGAGCGTGGCCACGACGTCGAATTCGTACCCGTCGGCCACGGCCATGTGCACGTCCTGGTGCATCAACCCGGCGCTGGCGTGCACCGACCCGCGGGGGCCGTCGTAGCTCAATGTGCCCGAGTGACGGAGGATCTCGTCGATCGTGTTGGATCCGGCCGCGGCGGTGAGCGCGGCGAGAGTGGTCACGCCCTCGTAACACGATTCGGCGGCGTTGTTCAGCGGTGGTGCGCCCGGACCGAACCGACGGACATAGGCGGACATGAAATCCTGCGCACACGCGGTGACGAGTGATGTGAAGTAGCTCGCGGCGACGAACAGGTTTTCGGTAGCGTCCGCCCCGCTTGCCAGTAGCATGTTCTCCTCCATCAGCGGACTGAACCGCAACAGCCGCTGATGCAGACCCCGTCCGCAGAACGCCCGGTTGAACGCGACTGCGTCACGACCCACGAGCAACATGACGGTGCCCTCGGCGCCGCTCTTTTCGATACGCGGCAGCACCCGGGAGAAGTCGGTGGTGCCGTAGTCGACGTAGATCTCCTCGACGACCTGCAGATCGAGCTCGTGACAGTAGGCGCGGATGGCGGGGACGGTCCGTCGCGGCCACACGTAGTTGGCGCCGACGACCGTCCAGCGCCGGATGCCGGCGTGCTCCCGCAGCCATCGCAACGCGGGACCGATTTGCAGGCCCGGGGTTTCACCGGAACAGATGATGCCCGGACGCGACTCGCCGCCCTCGTAGAGGGAGGTGTACACGTACGGGATCCGATGGGCCAGGACCGAGGAGAGCTGCTCGCGTACCGTCGAGATGTGCCAGCCGGTCACCGCGTGGATGCGGTCTGCGGCCAGCAGTCGAGCGATCTCGGCGCGAAGCTCCGGCGCGGGCAGGCTCGCGTCGATCACCTCGATTTCCACCTCGCGGGCGAGGATGCCGCCGTTGTCGTTGAGGGTCGCGGCGGCGAGGTTCGCGACGGCCTCACACGACGGACCGTAGATTCCGCCCGGCCCGCGCAGTGGAATGACCAGTCCGATGCGATAGCTCCTCGACATCATCGAGCCTCCTTGCGGCCGCTGCACGCGCGGTGGAATATTCATCTGGAAGTATTGCGTTCGGAACGATGTCTCAGCAAGGGGTGCCCATGGTGCAGGCTGATCGGGACGACGCGGTCATGGTGGATACGCTGGCGGTCGATCGGGCGGCCGCCCTGGTCCGCGCGGCCGTGCGGGGCGCCCTCACCGGGTCGGATCTCACCCTCGACCAGTGGCGGGTGGTCGACCACCTCGCCTCCGTGGAAGAGGCCACGATGAGTGCGATCTCCGCCGTCACCCTCATCCCGGGGCCGAGCCTGACCCGGACGGTCGATCGGCTCGTCGACGCCGCGCTGGCGTACCGGACCTTGGATTCCTACGATCGGCGACGCATGATGGTCCGCCTCAGTGCCCGCGGCATCGCTCGTCATCGTGCACTCGCCCCGGCGGTGACCGCCGCGCTCGCGGACGCGTTCGCCCCGCTCGCGCCTGCGGAGCTGCGTGAACTGGGAACGCTTCTGGAGAAGCTCACCACTCGCTGACCGTCGCCCCCGTGTGACTCACGGATGCTGCCGCGTGCCGCGCGGCAGCTTTCCTCGCGCGCCACGCACCCCTGCGCACGGAGGTAGCGGCGTCCGCTCCGAGATTATTTCCACTTGACACAGTTCCAAATGGAAGTAAATTGTGAGCCGCACCACGCACATCCCCCATTGGAGGTCGGACAGATGTCAAGCGATGTTGCTCTCCCCCGTTCGCTCGGAGCCGACGTGGACTTCACGCGCTCGGGCGTATCCCGTTTCCCCAACCGCGATCTCGGCGTTCCGAGATTCTGCTGCGAGGTGGGCGTCCCCCTTGCCGAGCAGAAGGAGCTCGGGCACAACCGCTGGCATCCCGACATTCCGCCGCTGCACGAACTGGATCCGGGTGACGAGGTGATCCTCGAAACCCCCGGCTACGACGACTACCAGCTCCAGGATGCCGACGAGGACCAGGACATCCGGGATCTGGACCTGACCCGTACCCATCCGATCGCCGGACCGGTCTACGTCAACGGCGCCGAGCCCGGCGACCTACTGGTGGTCGATGTTCTGGACGTGCAGCCGCTCTCGGGTATCGGATACTCGAACATCCTGCCCGGAATGGGCGGACCACTGGCGAGCTGGTTCCCTCGAGGCTTCAAGACGGTGTGGGACCTGCACGGTCTGTTCGCGACGAGCCGGCAGATCCCGGGCGTGGAGATCCCCGCGATCAGCCACCCCGGTGTGATCGGCGTGGCGCCGTCGCACGAGCTGCTGCAGATCTGGAACGAGCGGGAGGATCCGCTGATCGCCGACGGCCTGGCCGGCCCGCGGGAGGACGCGATCGCGACGTCGGTGCTGCGCACCCTGGAGGGCGACGAATGGGCGCGGGTCGCCGCCACGGCGGCGCGCACGGTGCCGCCCCGAGAGAACGGCGGCAACCTCGACATCAAGAACCTCTCCCGCGGCTCGCGGGTGTACTTCCCGGTTTTCGTCGAGGGGGCGCTCTTCTCGTGCGGCGACCTTCACTTCGCCGAGGGCGATGGTGAAATCACCTGGAACGCCATCGAAATGGATGGGTCCACGTGGCTGCGGTTCAACCTGATCAAGGGTGGCATGGCGAAGTACGGGGTGCGGAACCCGATGCTGCGACCCTCTCCTGTCGACCCGAACTTCGGTACCCGGTACCTGTCGTTCACCGGTTTGTCCGCGCGCGGCCGGGAGCAGAAGTACATCGATACCACCATGGCCGCGGTCGACGCCGTCGAACAGGCGATCGACTACCTCGGTAAGTTCGGTTACGCGCCCGAGCAGGCGTACACGATCATCAGCGTCGCACCGTGCGAGATGCACGTCGGCGGCATCGTCGACATTCCGAACGCGGCTGTCACGCTGAAGATTCCGCTCGACATCTTCGACAAGGACATCCTCCCCCAGTAAGTCGACGGGTCCGCGGTGCCGGGATGCTCGGACACCCCGGCACCGCGGGCGCCTCGGCGGAAAGCGACCGCAGATGACCGATGTCGGATTGTTCTACGTCGGTGCCGTCCTGATCGTGAACGGCATCATGCTTCTCGGGCGGATCTCCGCCCGCGCCGCTGCGCCGCTGAACCTGTGCGTCGGCACCCTCCAGGTGGTGATCCCGACCGCCCTGATCGTCACCACGGACGGTGGCGGCGCCGCAATCGCCGGGGCAGCCGGTCTCTACCTGTTCGGCTTCACGTACCTGTGGGTCGGGATCAACGCTGCGACGGGATGGCCTCCGGAAGGGTTGGGCTGGTTCTCCCTCTTCGTTGCGGTGGCCGCGGTCGGGTTTGCCGCCCGCACCTGGTACGACGGCGGCCGGCTCTTCGTCGTATTCTGGCTGGCCTGGGCCGGGCTTTGGTTGCTCTTCTTTCTGGTCCTGGCTCTCGGCCGCACCGAACTCACCCGCTTCACCGGTGCCGTGGCGATCACGGAGGGGGTGCTGACCGCGGCTGTTCCGGCAGGCCTCGCACTTGCCGGACTGTGGATCGATTCCGCCGCCGCCGCTCTTGCCGCGACCGCACTCGGAGGCACCGTAGTGGCGGCGCTGTGGCTGGTCACCCGTCCGGCATCGATCGATGCGTCGACTCCTGCCCGGCAAGGCTGACATGCACCCAGCGCCGTCGGCGAGGCGGCTTGCGGCCGTTCAGGAGACCGAGTTCACCGACTCGGGAAAAACCATGCGGCCGAGCACATTGCGCATTTCGGTGAGAAGAGCCGGGTTCACGCCGGCGAAGTGCCGGTCCGACACCTCCTCGCTGAGCCGGCGCGCCTCGTCGCACAGCTTTCGCCCCTCGTCGGTGGCGACGATGAGCTTGTTGCGCCGGTCGCCCGGATCCGCGGTGCGCGCGACGAGGCCACGGCTCTCGAGTTCGTCGACGATCGCGACGATCTGACTGGGATCCAGTCCCATGTCCGCGGCGATGCGGCGCTGCGCCACACCGGCGGGTTCGTCGCACGCGAGGGAGAGCACCGTGTACGGGCGCACCCGCAGCCCGAGCGGGGCGAGGGCCTCGTTCACCGATCGCACCACCATCGCGCTGGCACGCGTCAGCAGAAATCCCAGGTCGTCCTCGAGGACGCGTCGACGTTCCATTCCGACAGCCTTTCGTCGTGACCCTCAGGGTAACAGTTCCTCAATCGTTGACTTTTTCAATAATAGATGTTCCTATGTGATTGGGAGTACATCAGCTCGAGCAACGGAGGATCTCGTGGACCTCAGCAACAAAGTCGCCGTCGTCACCGGTAGCGGACAGGGCCTCGGCCTCGCCTACGCCACCGAGCTGGCCCGTCACGGCGCCGCGGTCGTGATCAACGACGTCGACCGGGCCACCGCCGATGCCGCCGTCGCGACGATCACCGCCGCGGGCGGACGCGCCGTCGCCGTGGTCGCCCCCGTCGGCCCCACAGAGACGGCGAGGAAGCTCGTCGCGGCCGCGGTCGAGCACTTCGGCCGCCTCGACGTGATGGTGACCAACGCCGGCATCCTGCGCGACAAGGTGCTGTGGAAGATGACCGACGACGACTTCGACGCCGTGATCGACGTGCACCTGCGCGGCACCTTCACGTGCGTGCGCGAGGCCGTGCTGCGCTTCCGCGAGCAGGGCGAGGGCGGGCGCATCATCGCCATCGGCTCCCCCGCCGGCCAGCGCGGCAACTTCGGCCAGACCAACTACGCCGGCGCCAAGGCCGCCGTCGTCGGCATGGTCCGCACCTGGGCGATGGAACTGCAGCGCGCCGGCATCACCGCCAACGCCGTGTGCCCCGTCGCCGTCACGGCGATGACCGAGACCGTGCCGATCTTCGCGCCCTACATCGAACAGATGAAGCAGACCGGCGAGCTGCCCGCGGTCATCCGCCGCGAGGTCGGCATGGGCACCCCCGAGGACGTCGCGGGCCTGATCGCCTTCCTCGCCTCCGACGACGCCGCCGCCATCACCGGTCAGGCGTTCTCCGTCGGCGGGGATCGCCTCGCACTGTGGTCGCACCCGCAGCTGACCGCCACCGCCTTCCACGACGGCGGCTTCTCCGCCGACGACGTCGCCGCCCAGTGGCCCATCGTGTTCGCCGACCGCGTCGAGTCCGTCGGCGAGGAATTCCCCGAGGAGGTGCTCGCCAAGTGAGCCGTTACGAGTACGGCATCGACTTCGACAAGATCGACGCCCTCGATATCCACACCCACGTCGAGATCGACGGCTGCGGCCACCGGTCCATGGACGACGAACTGATGGCCGCGTCGGAGAAGTACTTCAAGTCCGGCGAGGAACGCACCCCGACCATCAAGTCCATCGCCGAGCACTACCGCGAGCGGAACATGGCCGCGGTCGTGTTCACCGTCGATGCGCAGTCGGCCACCGGGCACGCCCCGAACTCGGTCGAGGAGATCGCCGAGTTCGCCGCCGAGAACAACGACGTGCTCATCCCGTTCGGCTCCGTCGACCCCCTGCAGGGCAAGGCCGCCGTCCAGCGGTTGCGCCGCCTGGTCGACGAGTACGGCGTCAAGGGCTTCAAGTTCCACCCGAGCATGCAGGGCTTCGAGCCCAACGACCGGCGCTTCTACCCGCTGTACGAGGCCCTTGTCGAGGCACAGGTGCCGGCCCTGTTCCACACCGGGCAGACCGGCATCGGCGCGGGGCTGCCCGGTGGGCACGGCATCAAGCTGCGCTACTCCGACCCGATGCTGCTCGACGACGTCGCGGCCGACTTCCCCGATCTGACCATCGTCATGGCCCACCCCGCTGTACCGTGGGTCGACGCGCAGATCTCCATCGCCACCCACAAGGCGAACGTCTACCTCGACCTGTCCGGCTGGTCGCCGAAGTACTTTCCGCCGCAACTGGTCAAGGCCGCGAACACGATGCTGCGCCGCAAGGTGCTGTTCGGATCCGACTTCCCGGTCATCCAAGTGGATCGATGGCGCAACGATTTCGCCACTCTCGACATCAAACCCGACGTAGCCCCGATGATCTTCAAGCAGAACGCGCTGCGCGTTCTCGGCATCGAGCGCTGACGTCGGTACCTGCGAACCGAGGAGTTCCCATGACCATTCCCGCCACCGCCACCACCCACGTCGCCACCCTGGACGATCTCGAGGCACTCGTCGGGCAACCGCTCGGTGTCAGCTCGTGGCTGCCCGTCGAGCAGGACCGCATCCAGACCTTCGCCGACGCCACCGACGACCACCAGTGGATCCACCTCGACGTCGAACGGGCGAAGAAGGAAAGCCCCTTCGGCGGCCCCATCGCCCACGGCTACCTCACGCTCTCGCTGATCATCCCGATGTGGAGCGAGGTGCTGAAGGTCGACAGCGTGACCATGGCCGTCAACTACGGCCTGAACAAGGTCCGCTTCACCAACCCCGTTCCGGCCGGCGGCAAGGTCCGCCTCAACGCCACGCTGAAGTCGCTCGAGAAGCTGCCGAAGGGCGGCGTGCAGATCACAATCGACGGCATGATCGAGCTCGAGGGCAGCGAGCGGCCCGCCGTCGTCGTCGAGGCGGTCTACCGCATGTTCGATTAGCGGCCGCCGCCTGCAGCCGAGCGAATGTACCCTTCCGTCGATCTACAAGGGGGAAGGGTACATTCGCTCGTTCCAGGACGGCTCACGGTTGCACGAACGCGGGCAGCAGCGTCTGCGCGACCCGTTCGTTCCAGTCGGCGTCGATGTCACCGCTCCGGGCCCGTTCCGCGAAGTAGGCACCGACGATGCAGTCCAGAAATGTTTCGACGTCGAGGTCGGCTCGCACCAGTCCCCGCGAGATGTGGTGTCGCACGACCTCGGTCAAGGTGCTGCGGTGGCGCACGAGCACCGAGCGGATGAGACCGGTGAACGCGGGATCCGCATCGGTCACCAGCGCAGCAAGGCCGCCGAAGCCGACGCCCCCGTCGACCGAACGGAGGGACTGCTCGGCCAGCCACGTCAGCACCTGGTGCGCGGTGGCATCCGGCGCGGGAGGCGCGGGCTGCGCGATCGGCTCCATCACCGCGGTGAGCATCTCGTCCCGGTCGCGGTAGCGGCGGTAGATGGTGGTGCGGGCCATGCCCGTGTGTGCGGCCACGGCCTCGATCGTCACCGCCTTGGGCCCCTTGCGACGCAGCAGCTCGAGCACGGCGTCGGCGATGCGTTCCTCCGGCGTGGCAGTCCCCTCACCTTGCCGCATGCGCCCCCTCCTGTCCGCTGTCTCGACTTACGACAATCCTACAATAGCGCTACACTATATGTAGCTACGCAACATGTAGCGATTCGAAGAGAGGGACGCACATGAAGATCTCGAACTCGTCGGCCGGAGCGATCGCCCTGATCCTGGGCATCGTCACCATGACCGCATCGGTATGGTTCGACACCACCCCCGTCGGCTCCGGGGTCACTCTCGGACTGGGCGCCATCGCCGCGATCTACGCCCTGTGGTCGCTGATCGCCCGGGATCCGACCAAGGACCACTGGTCCCTGTCCGTCGTCGGCCTGATCTTGTTCATCTCGCCGTGGATCGGGCAGTTCGCCGGCGACGGCGCGGCCTGGACCGCGTGGATCGCGGGGGCGTTGATCATGCTCGTCGGCGGCGCCGCGTACCTCGCCGACGAGTCCGCCGACGTCGCGGCGGCGACCCGGGAAGAGGAACGACGCACGTATGCGTCGACGGCCCGCTGAAACGCCGAGGGGGAGGTTGTCGGCGACATCACTCGATCGATGTCGCGACAACCTCCCCCTCGGTGACCATCTCGAGGCGGATGAATCTACACCAGCAGCTCCGCGATCTGGATCGTGTTGAGGGCGGCGCCCTTCCGCAGGTTGTCCCCCGCGACGAACAGCGCCAGACCACGCCCGTCCGGCACACCCGGATCCTGACGGACCCGGCCCACCAGCGACGGATCCTGGCCCGCGGCCTGCAGCGGCGTCGGAACGTCCACGAGCCGCACGCCGGGGGCGTTCGCGAGCAGTTCCTTCGCGCGCTCCACCGACAGCGGGCGTTCGAACTCGGCGTTGATCGACAGGGAGTGGCCGGTGATCACCGGCACGCGCACGCAGGTACCCGACACCAGCAGGTCCGGCAGTCCGAGGATCTTGCGGGACTCGTTGCGCAGCTTCTGGTCCTCGTCGGTCTCGCCGCTGCCGTCGTCGACGAGGGAGCCGGCCAGCGGCAGCACGTTGAACGCGATGGGCGCGACGTACTTGTCCGGGGCCGGGAAGTCGACGGCGCTGCCGTCGTGCACCAGCTTCTCGGCGTCGCCGATGACGGCGCGCGCCTGGCCGAGCAGTTCGTCGACGCCGGCGATGCCGCTGCCGGAGACGGCCTGGTAGCTCGAGACGATCAGCCGCTGCAGTCCGGCCTCGTCGTGCAGGACCTTGAGCACCGGCATCGCGGCCATGGTGGTGCAGTTCGGGTTGGCGATGATGCCCTTGGGCGGGTTCTTCGCCTCCTGCGGGTTCACCTCGCTCACGACGAGGGGAACCTCGGGATCCTTGCGCCAGGCCGAGGAGTTGTCGACGACGGTCGCGCCGGCGGCGGCGAACCGCGGCGCCTGCGCGCGCGAGAGGGTCGCTCCGGCCGAGAACAGGGCGATGTCGATGCCCTTCAGATCCTCGTCGGAGGTCGCCGCTGCGTCCTCCACGACGATCTCCTCACCGCGGAACGGCAGCTTCTTGCCGGCCGAGCGGGCCGAGGCGAAGAACCGCACCCGGTCGGCGGGGAAGTTGCGCTCTTCGAGCAGGGTGCGCATGACGATGCCGACCTGTCCGGTGGCACCGACGACAGCGAGAGTGGTCACAGCGATTACCGTCCGGTTCCGGCGTGGACGACGGCTTCTTCCTCGCCGCCGAGTTCGAACGCGGCGTGCAGGGCGCGCACCGCGTCGTCGAGTTCCGTGTCGTCGACGAGGACCGAGATACGGATCTCCGACGTGGAGATGAGGTCGATGTTGATGCCCGCACCCGCGAGGGCCTCGCAGAACTTCGCCGTGACGCCCGGGTGGCTCTTCATGCCGGCGCCGACGAGCGAGACCTTGCCGATGTGGTCGTCGAACAGCACCTGGGTGAAGCCGATCTCCTCCTGCTGCTTGCTCAGCAGCTCCACGGCGCGCGGGCCGTCGCCCTTGGGCAGGGTGAAGGTGATGTCGGTCTTGCCCGTCTCCACCTTGGAGATGTTCTGCAACACCATGTCGATGTTGATCTCGGCGTCGGCGACGGCGCGGAACACCTTCGCGGCGTAACCGGGGGTATCGGGCAGGCCGACGACGGTGACCTTGGCCTCGCCGCGATCGTGCGCGACGCCGGTGATCAGAGCCTCTTCCACGGGGATGTCCTCCATCGATCCGGACACGATGGTGCCGGGCTTGGTGGTGTACGACGAACGAACGTGCACGGGCACGTTGTAGCGGCGGGCGTACTCGACGCAGCGCAGCATGAGCACCTTCGCGCCGCACGCCGCGAGCTCGAGCATCTCCTCGAAGGAGACCTTCTCGAGCCGCTGCGCGTCCTTGACGATGCGCGGGTCGGCGGTGAAGACGCCGTCGACGTCGGTGTAGATCTCGCAGACATCGGCGTTCAGCGCCGCGGCCAGGGCGACGGCGGTCGTGTCTGAGCCGCCACGGCCGAGGGTGGTGATGTCCTTGCTGTCCTGGCTCACGCCCTGGAAGCCGGCGACGAGGACGATGCTGCCCTCGTCCAGCGCGGCCCGGACGCGGCCGGGGGTGACGTCGATGATCTTCGCGTTGCCGTGGCTGCTCGTGGTGATCACGCCGGCCTGCGAGCCGGTGAACGACCGTGCCTCGGCGCCGAGCGAGTGGATCGCCATCGCGACCAGGGCGTTGGAGATCCGCTCACCGGAGGTGAGGAGCATGTCCATCTCCCGCGCCGGCGGCGCCGGGCACACCTGCTGGGCGAGGTCGAGCAGCTCGTCGGTGGTGTCGCCCATCGCCGAGACCACGACGACGACGTCGTTGCCCGCCTTCTTGGTCTCGACGATCCGTTCAGCGACGCGCCGGATCCGCTCGGCCGTCGCGACCGAGGATCCTCCGTACTTCTGGACGACGAGTGCCACGCTGGCGAACCTCCGGGGTCTTGGGTGCAAGTCCAGGGGATCAGCTTACCGATGCGGCCTGGAGGGACGGGGCTCGACCTGCCCCGGCACCCGGCAGCCGTCCGCTACCGGCCTGCGGCGAGGGCCGGAACCGTCGGGCGTGACAGCGGTCTCGGGTGGTGACAGCATCTCCGGCGTGAGCATCGGCAGACGCCTGCAGGTCCGAGCGGTGGACGAACGTTCCTCCGCCTCCCCCATCGAGTTGTTCTTCGATCTCGTGTTCGTCTTCGCCCTGACCCGGGTCACCGACCTCATGGCGGTGGACACCAGCGGCGTCGACGTGCTGCGCGCCGCCCTCGTCATGGCGGTGCTGTGGTGGGTGTGGGTCGGCTACTCGTGGCTGGGCAATCTCGCCCGCGCCGACGAGGGCCTCATGCGAGTGGTGATGTTCGCCGCGATGGGGGCCGTGTTCGTCGTCGCCCTGACGATTCCCGAGGCGTTCGACGACATGCCGGGTGGCCTCGACGGACCGGTGATCTTCGCGGTCGGCTACTTCACCGTGCGCCTGATCCACCTGTCGACGTTCCTCGTCCTGAGCCGGGACGATCCGCAGCTGCGGCGGCAGGTGCTCCGATTCCTTCCGAGCATGCTGGCGGGAACGGCGTTCCTGCTGATCGCCTCGCAGCTGTCCGGACCCGCGCAGACGGTGCTGTGGATCCTCGCCCTGGCGGGCGACTACCTCGGCACCCTGGCCGGGGGCACCGGGTGGCGGCTCCGCTCGGTGAGCCACTTCGCGGAGCGGCACGGACTCATGGTGATCGTCGCCCTCGGTGAGTCGATCGTCTCGATCGGGATCGGCGTCGCGGCGCTGCCGATCTCCTGGGCGATCATCGTCGCGTCACTGCTGGGTCTGTCCGTCTCGGCGCTGCTGTGGTGGGCGTATTTCGACGTCACGTCCCTGGCCGTCGAGAAAGCCTTCGACGCGGCGACCGGGACCCGGCTGATCCGGATCGCCCAGCGTTGCTACAGCTACGCCCACCTGCCGATGGTGATCGGAATCGTCATGCTCTCGCTGGGCCTGAAGAAGATCCTCGCCTACGTCGGGGACGGGAACCATCATCGGCTCACCGATCCCCTCCAGGGCTGGCCGCTGGTCGGCCTGTACGGCGGGGCCGCGCTCTATCTCCTCGCCCTGGTGTTCTTCCGCGCCTACGCGACCGGTCGCGTCGAGGTTCCCCGGGCGACGACGGCGGTCGTCCTGCTCGCACTCCTTCCCGTGGTGGGGCACGTCCCGGCGCTGGCGACCCTCGGCATCCTGGTGGCGGTGCTGCTCGTCCTCATCGGGTACGAGACCGTCCGTTACGCCGAGCCGCGCGAGACGATCCGTCACGGGGGCTGAGACCGGACGGGCGGCTCATCCCGCGACGGTCGTGCGCAGCAGCATGACGTTGTAGTCGCTCCAGCGGGACGCGACGAAATACAGGTCGTTGCCGCTGGACCACGGATGGATGTACGGCGCGTACAGGCCGCCGATCTGGGCGCCGGTGACGACCGCCCGCGGCGCGCTCCACGGGCCTTCCGGGCGCGCGCTCGTGCGCATCTCGATCTGCCCGCGTTCCTCGTTGCCGTAGAGGAGGACGAAGGTGCTGCCGGTCCAGTGCACCGACATCTCGCCGACCGGGGCGTCGACGACGGGGACCGCCGCATCGATCCCGCCGAGGATCCAGTGGGTGCCGGTCCAGAACTCGTAGGCGGTGAGGTCGCGGATCTCCGCCTCGGGCACGCGCGAGACGTAGGCCGGACCGAAGCGCCCGTCGGGCGTGCCGAAGTCGTAGACGTAGCCCTCGTGCTTCACGTACGCGTGCTGTTGGAAGTTGCTGTTGCCCGTCGCCAGTTGCTGGACGCCGGGGACCTCGACGGGGGTGTTCACTCGCGCGGTGGCCGGGTCGACGGTCCATGTCTCACCGTTGTCGGTCGAGTACGCGACGGCCGAGGCGTTGGTCCACCATTCGCCCGGTTCACCCCAGGCGCGCACCGACATGAAGTTGATGTACTGCGTGCCGCCGACCGAGATGCCGGCGGTGGGCACGACGGTGGTCTCGACCCCGTCGATGCCGACGCTGCCGAGGACCTCGCGGGCGAAGTTCGGGTCGGAGGAGAGCACCGGCGCCCCGGAGTAGCGATCCCCGGGTCGGGGGTCGGGCACGGCGATGCCGTCCGACAGCTCGGTGTCGCCGCTGCGCATGAGGATGTTGCGGCGCCATTCGTCGCCCTCGACCGAGCAGTCGCCGAAGGTGTCTCCGAAGGCCGCGAGCACCTGCCGGCCGGGGCCGGTCCCGCCGTTGTCCCACATGATTCCCAGGTCGGTGCCCGAGACGGAGAAGCGGGTGTCGGTCCGGTTCGGGCTGCGCGGTCCCGTGACCCAGGCGACGGTGCGGGTGGGCCCGGAGGTGATCGTCGGGAGCGGTCCCTGCGGCGTCCCGGCACCGGGGTTGCTGCTGCCGAAGCCGCTGCTTCCGGACCCGGAGCCCCCGCACGGTTCCGCTTGAGCGGTGGCGGCAAACGGCACCGCGCAGCCGAGCGCGAGCAGCAGCGCCGAGGAGAACGTCGTCGCCGACCGGACCGCCCTCATGAGCTCTCCTCCCGGCCGGGTGACCGAAACGCGTCTTCCCTGATACTCCTGTGACCGATGGTGCTTGTGTGACGAATGAGGTCAACGTATTGGATCGGCGGGGCTCGCGACAGCGCCCTCCGTATCGATCGGGTCACGTTCGTACGGCCTGCTCCGCTCGGCCCCGGCAGCGAAATCCCCGCATCCCGGGTGGGCTCCGGCGGGGGCGAGCGAGTACACTGCCTGGCATGCAGCGCGCGCTTCTCCTCGGCCGCCGCGGCGGGATCTGACCAGACCGGCTTCCCGTCGCGGGGTGTGGTCGCGCCGGTCGTATCCTCATCCGGACTCACCGGTCCCCTTTTTTTGGAGTTACGTCATGTCACCCGCCGACGCATTCACCTCCGGCTCGCGCACTATCACGCCGCCGAGCAAGCCCGCCCCCGCCGATCAGCCGGCGTGGAACACGCAGAAGAACTCCTCGATGCCGACCTACCGGTACCGGCCGTTCGCCGAGGAGGTCGAGCCGGTCACGCTGCCGGACCGCACCTGGCCGGACAAGGTCATCGACCGGGCCCCCGCCTGGTGCGCCGTGGACCTGCGTGACGGCAACCAGGCGCTCATCGACCCCATGAGCCCCGCCCGCAAGCGGCGCATGTTCGACCTGCTGGTACGCATGGGCTACAAGGAGATCGAGGTCGGCTTCCCGTCGGCGAGCCAGACCGATTTCGACTTCGTCCGAGAGATCATCGAGGACAACGCGATTCCCGACGACGTCACCATCCAGGTGCTGACGCAGGCCCGCCCCGAGCTGATCAAGCGCACCTTCGAGGCGTGCGCCGGGGCCCACACGGCCATCGTCCACTTCTACAACTCGACGTCGATCCTGCAGCGCCGCGTGGTGTTCAAGGCGGACAAGGACACGGTCAAGAAGATCGCCACCGACGCGGCCGAACTGGTACTCGAGGAGGCGAAGAACCACCCCGACACGAACTGGCGGTGGGAGTACTCCCCCGAGTCGTACACCGGCACGGAACTGTCGTACGCCAAGGAGGTGTGCGACGCGGTCGTCGACACCCTGGGCGCGACCCCCGAGAACCCCGTGATCATCAACCTGCCGGCGACGGTCGAGATGGCCACGCCGAACGTGTACGCCGACTCGATCGAGTGGATGCACCGCAACCTGGCCAAGCGCGACTCGATCATCCTGTCGCTGCACCCGCACAACGACCGCGGCACCGGCGTCGCGGCGGCCGAACTGGGCTACCAGGCCGGCGCCGACCGCATCGAGGGCTGCCTGTTCGGCAACGGCGAGCGCACCGGCAACGTGTGCCTGGTCACCCTCGGCCTGAACATGTTCAGCCGCGGCGTGGACCCGCAGATCGACTTCTCCAACATCGACGAGATCCGCCGCACCGTCGAGTACTGCAACCAGCTGCCCGTGCCCGAGCGGCACCCCTACGGCGGCGACCTGGTGTACACGGCCTTCTCGGGCAGCCACCAGGACGCCATCAACAAGGGCATGGACATGATGAAGGCCGACGCCGACGCGGCGGGCACCGACGTCGACGACCTGACCTGGGCGGTTCCGTACCTGCCGATCGACCCGAAGGACGTCGGCCGCAGCTACGAGGCCGTGATCCGGGTGAACTCGCAGTCCGGCAAGGGCGGCGTGGCGTACATCATGAAGCACGACCACGGCCTGAACCTGCCGCGGCGGCTGCAGATCGAGTTCTCGCAGGCGGTGCAGCGCGTCACCGACGGTGAGGGCGGCGAGGTCAGCCCCAAGGAGATGTGGGACATCTTCCACGAGGAGTACCTGACCCCGATCACCCCGCTCGAGCGGATCCGGCAGAAGGTCGCCGCGGCCGAGACCGACGACGGCACCGACACCGTCACCGCGGTCGTGAAGTATCACGGCAAGGAACAGGAGATCACCGGGTCCGGCAACGGCCCGCTCGCCGCCTTCGTCGACGCCCTGGAGACCCTGGGCTACCAGGTGGCGGTCCGCGGCTACGCCGAGCACGCCATGTCGGCCGGTGACGACGCCCTCGCGGCCGCGTACGTCGAGGCGGACGTGACCCGGCCCGACGGGGTCTCGGCCCTGGTCTGGGGTGTCGGAATCGCGCCGTCCATCACGACGGCGTCGCTGCGCGCGGTGGTCTCGGCGGTGAACCGGGCCCACTGAGCCCTCCGGTCCCGCGAACACCGCGGCAAACGGCGCGAATTCGGACGAACGCGGCGGTACTCTTTCGCAGGAGTGCCGCCGCGTGTCCGTTTGTCGGCCGGGCGAATCTCGGTTCGGATCCGTCTCCGCACGTGCCCCACGAAAGGGAGCGTCACATGGATTTCTGGGACATCATCTGGTTCATCATCGTCAGCTTCGCGTTCATCGCGTACCTGATGGTGCTCTTCTCCATCATCGGGGACCTGTTCCGCAACCACCAGCAGTCCGGCTGGATCAAGGCGATCTGGATCGTCTTCCTGATCTTCCTGCCGTTCCTGACCGCCCTGATCTATCTGATCGTCAACGGCAAGGGCATGGCCGAGCGCTCCGCGCGGGAGTACGCCCAGGTCAAGCAGGCCCAGGACAGTTACATCCGCGAGGTCGCCGGCAAGTCCCCCGCCGAGCACATCGCCGACGCCAAGGCCCTGCTCGACGCGGGCACCATCACCGAGGCCGAATACCAGGCCCTCAAGGCCAAGGCGCTGGCCTGACGCCGCCCCCGGGGGGATCACGACGATGACGTCCGATCCGGTTCGGGTCCGCCGCGACGGGCCCGTCACCACCATCGGGATCAACCGTCCCGAGGTCCGCAACGCGGTCGACCGGGAGACGGCGCAGGCGCTCGCCGACGCCTTCCGCGCCTTCGACGCCGACGACGAGGCGGCGGTCGCCGTCCTGCACGGCGAGGGAGGCACCTTCTGCTCCGGCGCCGACCTGAAGGCGATCAGTGAGGGACGCGCGAACCGGGTCGCCCCGGACGGTGACGGGCCGATGGGCGTGTCGCGGATGCGGCTGTCCAAGCCCGTCATCGCCGCGATTTCGGGCCACGCCGTCGCGGGCGGGCTCGAGCTGGCGCTGTGGGCCGATCTGCGCGTCGCCGAGGAGGGGGCGGTGCTGGGCGTGTTCTGCCGCCGCTGGGGCGTGCCGCTGATCGACGGCGGCACGGTGCGGTTGCCGCGGCTCATCGGCGAGAGCCGCGCGATGGATCTCGTCCTGACCGGCCGTCCCGTCGAAGCCGACGAGGCGCTGCGCATCGGGCTGGTCAACCGGCTCGTGCCCGCCGGGCAGGCGCTCGCCGCGGCCCGCACGCTCGCCGCCGAGATCGCCGCCTTCCCCCAGACCTGCCTGCGCCGGGATCGTCTCTCCCTGCTCGAACAGCACGGTCTCGACGAGGACCAGGCGTTGCTCAACGAGTTCCGGCACGGCACGGTCTCCCTCGCCCACGACACGCTCGAGGGCGCCTCCCGGTTCGCCGCCGGCGCCGGGCGGCACGGCAGCTTCGGCGAATCCGGCAGCTAGCCGGAGCCGTCCCACACCACATGGCCGTCGGCCCGCACAGTAAGGAAACTCGTGACCGCGGCGACGGCACACGCGCCGCGGCATCAGCGAACATGTCGGGGTGAACGAAGCATCCGGAGCAGAGAACGAACCGATGCCGTCCGAGGCCAAGGACTTCGGCCCCCTCTTCCATGACACGAAGGCTGACCTGCAGCCGGGGGACTTGCTGAAACCGCCCCTCGCGCACTCCAGGCTGTTCGCAGCCGGTTGACGTTCTGTGTCCCGGTTCCCGGACCGAAAGGACCGTATAGGCAGGGGGAATCGAAGATGTACGTCCTACCGCGAACCCAGCTGGGGAAGCGCGCGTTGTGGCTGCTGCTACCCGTGCTGCTCTACCCCCTGTACTGGTCCGTACTTCGCCTGATCCCCGACTCGTGGCGGGCTCTCAGCATTGCGGCAGGCATCGCCATCATCGGGCTCGCTGGCGTCTCGCTGGTCACGGCAGGCCTGGCCATCTTCCGGAAGGGGGAGCGGTCGATTCTCCTTGTCGTGATCGCCTCCCTCACGCTTCTACTCGTCGTCGCCTTCGCTGTTGGCGAGGCCTTCGGCGGTCGCTGACGTCGGGACGGTGCTCTCCGGCATACCACCGACGGCTACCGCAGGCTCGTCCCCACGCCTGCAGCCGACGTGTGCCGGCATCCACCCGGCGACGCGATCGGCAGCTCCTCGAACCGGCCGTCCGGGAAGCGCAGGTGCACGTGCACCGCACCGGCGACCACCCCCAGCGGCTCGCGACCCAGCAGGCGCGCGAGCACGTACGTCGCGCTCAGGCTGGTCACGTCGCGGATCACGCCCAGCGGCAGCAGCGAGCCCGTCTCGGCGAGCACCTCGCGCTCGCCCGCGCGCAACACCAGCCGCAGGCCCGGCGCGACGCCCTGGACGGCGAGCGAGACCGCGACGTTGTCCCGGTCGTCGGAGCCGACCGCGGCGAGCGCCGCCGCGCGATGCACCCCGACGCGTTCGAGCAGCCGCCGGTCGCCGCCGTCGCCGACCACGGCGGGGATGTTCAGGTCGCGCACGAGCCGCAGGTTGCGGGCATTGGTGTCCCGCTCGACGCCCACCACCGGGATGCCGAGGTCCCGCAGCTCCCGGCACAGCCGCAGGCCCACCTGCCCGAGGCCCACCACGATCACGTGCCCGGAGCGGGGCAGCGACCGGGGGCCGAGCAGCGCGGTCAGGCGGGGGCCCAGCAGCCGGTCCACCACCCCGGCGGTGAACATGGCGGTGAACACGATCGTCGCCAGCATCGCGGTCGACGCGATCGCGGCGTACGCCTCGTTGCCGTGCGGATCGGCCGCCGGGCCCACCGTCGTGACCACGCGGACCGCCTCGTGGAACGCGTCGATCGCCCCCTTGCCCTCCCCGAAGGTCAGCCAGGCCCAGTCGCCGAACAGCACCGCCGCCAGGCCGAGCAGCCCGGCCAGCAGGATGCGGGTGCCGGTCTCGTGGGTGCGCAGCACCGCGGTGAGCTGCCCGGCCCACCGCTGCCACACCATCCGTCGCGGTACCGCGACGGGCACCTCGTCGAGCACGTCGCCGGCCACGCGGATGCCGCGCGGTTCGCGGGTGGAGGTCACGGCCAGCAGGTCGGGTGCCACGCACGGCCCGGCCAGGGAGGCCACGGCGAGATCCGCCGGCGACGTCACGTCGCACTGCGGCAGGAACCGTGCGAGCTGATCGCCGATCGTGCGGTCGAAGATCGTCGCGACCATCGGTGCGTCCGGCTGCAGGTGCGCCGCGGCGAGCGCATACCGCAGCGCGACCACGTCGTCCTGCAGGAGCACCGCGATCCCGGCGACCGGCGGCCGGTCCAGGAGGGCCCGCAGCTCCTCGTCGTCGGGCCGGGGCGCGTGCCGCACCGCGCAGCCGAGGTCGACGAGCGAGGCGCAGACCCGGCGCGCGACGGTGGTGTCCCCCACCACGACGTACGTCCCGGTGTTCCCGCCGGTTGTATCCGCCTCCGCCACGGCGACCACCTCCCCGCCTCAGGGGACCACGCAACCTGCGGCGGCGCATCCGGCGGCGCGGTCGCTGTGAGCGATTCCCGCAGCGTAGCGGCGTGTGACCGTGCGGACACGGCCGCGCCGCGGCGGTGGAGGCGCCGCTGTGGAAAACTCGCGACGTGGGTACAAGCACTCGAATCACCGGGCGCGGGCGGCTGGCGCTGCGCGCGGCGAAGGCCGCCTCGTGGGCGTCGCAGAAGGCGGGGCGCGGCAAGGGGTCGATGATCGGCGGCCTCGTCGCGCTGAAGATCGATCCGCGCCTGATGGAACAGCTCGGCCGCGGCCGTCGCACCGTCCTGGTCACCGGCACCAACGGCAAGTCCACCACCACCCGGATGACGGCGGCGGCCCTGGAGACGATGGACGCCGTCGCCACGCAGGCCGACGGGGCGAACATGGACGCCGGCATCGTCGCCGCGCTGGTCGCCCACCAGGAGGCGCCGCTCGCCGCGATCGAGGTCGACGAGCTGCACACCCCGCACGTCGCGGACGCCCTCGACCCCGAAGCGATCGTGCTGCTCAACCTCAGCCGCGATCAGCTCGACCGCGTGGGCGAGATCAACATGATCGAACGCAAGCTGCGTGCGGGCCTCGAACGCCACCCGGACGCGGTGGTCGTCGCCAACTGCGACGACGTGCTCGTCACCTCCGTCGCCTACGACCACCCGAACGTGGTCTGGGTGGCGGCCGGTGCCGGCTGGTCGGGCGACTCGGTCAGCTGCCCCCGCACCGGTGAGCCGATCCTCTGGGAAGACGGGCGCTGGCACAGTACGGGCTCGGATTTCGCACGGCCCGAACCGGATTGGTGGGTCGACGACGAGAATCTCTACGGGCCGGACGGTCTGGTGCTGCCGATGACGCTGACCCTGCCCGGGCGCGCCAACCGCGGTAACGCCGCTCAGGCGGTGGCCGCGGCGGTCGCCCTCAGCGCCGATCCGGCCGCGGCCGTCGCGGCCGCGGGTGTCGTCGAGGAGGTCGCCGGCCGGTACAAGACCGTGCAGGTGGGTCCGCATTCGGTGCACATGCTGCTCGCGAAGAACCCGGCCGGGTGGCAGGAGGCCCTGTCGATGATCGACCCGACGGTCGACGGTCTCGTCATCGCGGTCAACGGGCAGGTGCCGGACGGGGAGGACCTGTCGTGGCTGTGGGACGTGCGGTTCGAGCACTTCGAGGGCGTGCACGTCGTGGCGTCCGGCGAGCGCGGCACCGACCTGGCCGTACGGCTGACCTACGCCGGGGTCGAGCACACGTTGGTGGCGGATCCGATCCGGGCCATCGCGTCGTGCCCGCCGGGACGGGTCGAGGTCCTGGCCAACTACACCGCGTTCCGGGATCTGAACACTGCCCTGGCGAAGGGAGCCGCGCATGTCTGAGTCCACCGTCCGGATCGGGCTCGTGCTGCCCGACGTGATGGGCACCTACGGCGACGGCGGCAACGCGCTGGTCCTGCGGCAGCGCCTGCGGATGCGCGGGCAGGACGCCGAGGTCGTGTCGATCAACCTGACGGACCCGGTGCCCGAGTCCCTGGACCTGTACACCCTCGGCGGGGCCGAGGACTCGGCGCAGCGCCTCGCCACTCGGCACCTGCAGCGCCATCCGGGCCTGCAACGGGCGGTCGAACGCGGGGCGCCGGTGCTGGCGATCTGCGCGGCGATCCAGGTGCTCGGCAACTGGTACCAGACGTCGGCGGGCGAGCGCGTCGACGGCGTCGGCCTGCTCGACGTGACCACCACTCCGCAGCAGACCCGGGCCATCGGCGAGGTGGTCACCACTCCCCTCGTCGAGGGCCTGCGCCTGCCGCTGACCGGATTCGAGAACCACCGCGGCGGAACGACTCTCGGCCCCGCCGCCCGTGCACTGGGCCGGGTCACCCGGGGCGTCGGCAACGGCGTGGGAGACGGCGTCGAAGGGGTCGTCCAGGGCTCGGTGGTCGGCACGTACATGCACGGCCCGGTGCTGGCCCGCAATCCCGAGCTGGCGGACCTGCTGCTGACGCGCGCGCTCGGTGTGGACTCGCTGCCGCCGCTGGACCTGCCGGAGGTCGAGCAGCTGCGCCGCGAGCGGCTCGCCTGACCCGCCGCTCGGACGAGACCGCCCCCGGACAGGGGTTCGGCCCGGGAATCGCTTTCGCAACCTCCGGGCCGGATCTCTGCTTCACGAGCCTCTGTCGTCCTCGGACGTCTGCTCGATTCGCACTACTGATGTTACCTGCATCACACCCCGATGGCAAGGGGTGGGATCCGGGGTTCAGCTACTCCCCTTGATCTCGCGGCGATGCTGGTCGACGACGGTGCGGGCCAGCTCCGCAACCTTGACGTTGACCTGCTGCGACGTCCGGCGGAGGAGATCGAAAGCCTCGTCGTCGGAGATCTTGTTCAGCGCCATGAGGAGCCCGATCGCCTTGCCGATCTCCCGATTGCTCTCGATGCCGTTGCGGAGCGAGGCGACGTCCTCGCCGCGGGAGACGGCGGCGACGCAGACGGCCGCGAAGGCGGCCAGGACGGTGCCGTTCGCGGCGGCCGCGAGGTCGAAGGCCCCAGGCGTGTCGGAGAACAGGTTCAGCGACCCGACCTTGCGGTCGTCGACCCGCAACCGGAATCCCATCGCCCCCCGCACGGGCGTCTGCTTCACGACGCCGGGAGCCAGGTGCGGCCACTGCTCGGAGACGCTCAGGTCCGGCTCGATCTGGGCGGCCTCCTCCTCGATCGCATCCAGGCACGGCCCCTCGCCGGTGGCGCGCTCGAGGTCGTCGACGTGCCGCGCGACGGCGTCGGAGGCGCCGACGGTGACGTACGCCCTGCCTTCCCGCAGCATGAGGCTCGCATGGTCGCAGCCGGGAACCAGCATCGTGGCGGCCACGCAGATCGCCGCGTACGCCTCCGAGGGCTCGGCGCCGCCATAGACGATCTCGGCCAGTGCGGCGAACACCGTCGCCGGATCAGCCGCGGACTGTCCGTTCTGCATGAGCGCTCCTCGACCTCTTCGCCGCGCCCTTCCGTGCGGGGCGTCGGATCGCCATTCAACCAGAGACGCCGGAACACCCCCCTATTCGCCCGGACGGCGAATTCGCTTCCTACATGCGAATTCGGGGCGGTCCGGCGGTGCCGCGGCACGAGTTGGACATCCGTTCGAGTGGCGCCGGTCGCTGTGATGCGGTACAACACATCGGCATTGGTTTTGTGAACCAAGTCACGATTTGTTTGCAGGGGGATAAACCGAATATGACAGGCACGGCAACGCGCCGCCACACAGCACACGACGAGGACGCCCGGAGCACCCCGTTGGTGCTCACGTCCACCACCGGCGCATCGACGTCGGGGTGGCGCTCCGCCCTCGGGCACGCACTCGGCACCGCCGTCTCCGTCAGCGCCGCGGCCCTCATGGTCACCGGCCTGACGGCGATCGGCACCACCACCACCGTCACGGGTCTCGTGTCCTTCCTCCGGACGAACTGATCGTCCCGGTCGACCGAGCCCCGTCCATTCCGACACCACAGACAGGAACAACACCACAGATGCACACCTCCGCTGTCGCCGCGGCCCGTCGCTCCATGAGCACCGAGGAGATCAAGGCCCGCATCGAGGCCATGTTCGCGGAACACGACCAGCAGGAGCACCCGACGGCCGACTGACCCTCGGCAACTCGGGCCACACGTCGAGAGGAGAACCGAAATGAACGCGAACGTGGTCCAGCTACTGCTACTGCTCGGTGCCGCACTGGGCGGCACCGCGGCCTTCAAGGCCTACCTGGTGCGATCGGATTCCGAGCATCCGCACCTGTCCGACGACCTGGGCCCCCGGCCCCGGTACTGACGAGACGGCACCCGCCCGGGAGACTCCTCTCCCGGGCGGGACTTCTCAGCCCGGGCCCGGACGGCCCAGCCCTCGGAGCACCGTGCGGGCCAGTCCCGACACGTCGCGCCACGGTCCGTGCAGGACCGGCAGTATCTCCGCCGGCAACCGGGTCAGCTGCCGGCGGGTCGCCGACACCGGGGTGAGCAGCCAATCGGCGGTGTCCACGATCCGTTCGATCTTCCGGAGAGTGAGGTCCACCCGGTCGATCGACGCGCCGAGCCGGTCCACCGCCACGGCGAAGTCCCCGAGCTGCTCGTCGAACCGCCCCAGCACCCGGTCGAAGTTCGCGAGCGAGACGCCGATCCCGTCGGCCACGCCCTCGATCCGGGCGATCGTCACGTCCGCGTTGAGCGCGGCCTGTGTCAGCCTCCTGATCCGTCCCGACGTACCGTCGCCGGGTCCGGTCAGGTCCGCCATGTCACCGCGCCGCGCCATGTCACCGCCCCGCGCCATGTCACTGCCCCGCGGCATGTCACCGCCCCGCGGCATGTCACCGCCCCGCGGCATGTCACCGCCCCGCACGCCGTCATTTCGCATCCGCTCCCTGCAGCAGCCACCGGTCGTCCACCCGAGCGAGGGTGATCAGGAACCGCGTCGCGTCGACCCGCCCGTCCGGCACCGCGACGTTCTTCACGTCCTGGTCGAGGAACACGAGCACCGTCGCGCGATCCGCGTCCAGTGTCTCGACCGCGGCGTGCGACACGGTCGCGACGGACACACCGTGCCCGTTCTCGACGAGCCCGCGCAGGTCCCCCGCCACCGAGCGGTACTTCTCGGCGAACTCCCCGGTGGAGACGTCGGTGACCGCGGCCAGCGCATCGTCGAAATGCTGGTAGTCGTAGGTGCCGAGGGCGATCGCGTACTCCCGCGCCCGGTCCAGCGCGTCGGCGCGCAGGCCCTCGGTCTGCTCGGCCTGCCACCACCGGAATCCGCAGAAGCCGGCGGCCGCGGCGAGCAGCACGATCAGTGCGGGCGTCAGCCATCGCCGCACCCGGGAGCGCGGGGCCGGCGGATCCGGCGGCGCGGTCGCGGGGGTGTCGTCGACAGTATGGTCCGTGGTCGGCATCAGTTACCCAGTCCTTCCAACAGCTTCTGCCAGTACTGCAGCACCTCGACTCCGGTCGGGACGAGCAGCGGGTCCTGCGCCATGTCCGGCCCGGTCACCCTTCCCGGGGTGCTCTGGTGTTGCAGTCCGAGGTCGTCGGGCCGCGGTGCGACGCGGGCGCCGCGCTGGGCGAGGTCTTCGCCCGGGGGGCAGTAGAGCGACAGGTTCGGCGTGCGGGGGCTTTCGTCGCCGACCGCACGGCGCTGTGTGTCGTAGTAGCAGACCGGACCCTGCGTGGCGACGAGCGAGAAGTCGCCGCGGTCGCCCTTGACCACCGAGGTCAGATCGCCGAGTGCCGCAGGGATCGAGTCGAGGCCGGCCGCCAGCGCCGGGGTCCGCGGGGCGAGCACATCGCCCACGGTCACCAGGTTCGTCAGCAGCAGCCCGTAGTCGTCGCGGGTCTCGGCGAACAGCTCCTCCGTCTTCGCCAGCGTGTCCGGCGACCGGTCCAGCAGGTACACGAGCGCGTCCCGGCTGCCCACGAGCTGATCGGAGACGTCCCGGACGGCGCGCATCGCACCCGGGAAGGTGCCGGCGTCCTCGGCGAGCGTGTTCACCAGATCGACACCCTGTTCGAGGAGTGCCGCCAGGGCCGGCGCCCGTTCGGATGCCATCGTGGAGAGGGCGTCGGCGTTCTCGATCATCGACTGCAGGTCCGCTCCGGTCCCGGCGAGGGCGGTGCCCCACGTCTCGCCGAGCGTGGCGACGGACTGCGGATCGATGCTCTCGACCAGTGCGCTCATCCGCACGAGCAGCTGATCGAGGCGCAGTCCCTGCTCGTCCGCCGGGACCTCGACGGTGTCGCCGTCCGTCAGGTAGGGGCCGTCGGCGGTCTGCGGTTCGATGTCGAGGGTGAGGATGCCGATCGCGGTCGCGGTTGCGATCCGTCCGGTGCTGCCCACCGGGATGCGGGTGTCCGGATCCAGCACGAGCACCGCCGTCGAGCCGCGACCGCCGTCGTCGATCGTCACCGATTCGATCTCCCCTACCGCGACCCCGCGGTAGGTCACCGTCGTTCCGGGGCCGATACCGCGGGCGTCGACCAGGTGCGCTCGCACCTCGATGCCGCCACCGAAGCTCTGCGGGCCCAGGACGTAACGGACGCCGAAGGCGGTGGCCAGCAGGCCTACCACAACGAACAGTGAAACCTGCACCAGCACCGGGCGTTTCATCGAACACCGCCCCGAAGCAGGTCCGGCAGCCCCGCCGGGACGGTGACCGGCGGCGACTCGCCGAGCATCGTCACCGGAACGCCGCCGGTGAGCAGCATGTCGATCGCTCCCGGCACGTCCAGGGCGCCGTCGAACAACAGGTAGTCGCCGTGCACGGACCGCGCGAAGCCGTCCATGAAGGCGTTCATGTTGGTCAGCGCAGACCCCACGGTGTTGTTGAAGTCCCTTATCCCGGACAGTATTTCGTCCAGGTCGTCGACCGCTCCGCCGATCCGGCCGGAGTCCGCCAGCACCGTGTCCAGCGAGGTGAGCACCGACGAGGTGCTCGAGACCAGCGACCGGAGGTCCTGCTCCTGAGCGGCGAGCAGGTCCACGACCTCCGCGCTGCTCGCCAGACCGTCGTCGATCAGCTGTTGCTGCTGCGCCAGCCGCGCGGCCACCGCGTCGGTGGCCCGCAGCGCCCGCGAGATGTCGTCGCCGTTCTCGGCGGCCAGCGCCATCGTCCGGTCCGTCCGCTCGAGCAGTTCCCGAACGGTCTGCCCCCGGCCGCCGAAGGCGGCGTTCAGCTCGGTGGTGATCGTGCGCAGCTGGTCCAGACCGCTGCCGTTGATCACCTGTCCGAGCATCGCGAACGTGGCCTCGAGTTCCGGCCCCATCTCCGTCCGGTCGATGACGTCGCCGTCGGCGAGCAACTCCGGCGACGGCTGCTCCGGCAGATCGATCTGGACGAACGGGTTGCCCAGCGCGGACGGCAGCCGCACGGAGGCACCGACGTTCGACGGAAGCGCGGCCCATTCACTCATACTCAGTTCGAGGAAGGCCCGGTGCCCGTCCGTCGAGATCCCGTGGACCCGGCCGACCACAGCCTGACCTGCCCGCACCTCGGTGCCGGGATCGATCCGATCGGTTCCGTCGAACACGGCGATCACGCGGTAGGTCTCGCCGGCGCCGCTGCGTCCCGTCGGCAACTGATGCAGACCCAGTCCGCAGCCGGTCACCGAGACGGCCACCGCGGTCAGCGCAGCGACGAATCCCATTCTTCCCCAAGGGCTCACCGGACGCCTCCCTCGTTCAGCGCCCGGTCGAGCGACTCCGGCACGAGGTCCTGGAACGGATCGGACAGGTCGAAGGGAACGGTGATCGGGTTGGTGAAGCCGGCGCCCGTGCACAGGGGAAGGCGCTCGCGCTCGCAGAGTTCCCTCGCGCGGGGAAACTGGCCGACCTGGGTGGAGATGTTCAGGCGGATACGCGCGGTGGTGTCGGCGCCGATCGTGTTGTCGATGTTCTGCATCGCCAGCGGCAGCACGTCCATGAACTCGGCGAAGTCGACCTCGTGCTGTGCGAGCTGCCCGGTGAGGACCTGGGCGTTCGAGACGACGGCGGCGATGTCCTCGCCGCGGGAGCCGAGCAGGACGTCGAGCCGATCGAGGATGGTCGTCAGCTGACCGATCGGCCCGGCGACGTCGAGGTTCTGTCGTTGCATCTCGGCGCCGAGTTCGGACAGCCCCCCGGCGAGCTCGGACAGGGAGCCCTGCCGGGCGTCGACGGCGGCAACCGCGACGCCGAGGTCGTCGACGAGGGCACCGATGTCCTCGGACCGGGCACCGAACACCGAGCCGGCCGCCCCGAGCGCGCGCAACGCCCGGTTGATCTCCGGCCCGAGACCTGCGGTGGCGCCGGCGGCGAGGTCGAGGGTGGATCCGAGCGACCCGGATTCCGGTCCCAGCGCCGCGGCGATCGTATCGACGCTCTCGAGCAGTTCGTCCCAGTTGATCGGCGCGTGACTGCGTTCGGGCGGAATGACATCGTCGCCCTCGAACCGCGGTCCGGCGGTGTACACCGGGCTCAGTTCCACGAACCGGTCGCTGATGATCGACGGGTTCATCACGAACGCCGACACGTCGGCCGGCAGCGTGATGTCGTCGGGGATCCGCATCGTCACCTCGACCACCGTTCCGGCCGGTTCCACGGCTTCGACGGTGCCGACGGGCAGGCCGAGGACCGCGACCTTGCTCCCCGGGTAGATGCCTCCGACGGACGCGAACTCGGCGGTCACGGTGCGGGTGCGGTCGGTCCCGACGAACACGTACCAGGCAGCGGCAGCACACAGCGCCGCGACGACGACGATCCCGATGCCGCGCAGCAGCCGGGTCTTCCGCGTGGTTCCGACGGTGGTCACCGGCAACCCTCCATCACTCCGAGGGCACACAGCAGGTTGTCCGGGATCGGCCCGGCCGGGGCGTGGACGTCGACCCAGTTGCCGTTGCCCGAGGCGTCGGCCGCGGCGCGCAGGGCGGGCGGAAGCCGGGTCATCAGCACGTCGATCTGCTCGGCGTTGCGGTTCAGCGTGTCGGTCACCGACCGCATGTTCCCCAGCAACGCGTCCATTTCGCCGGAGTTGTCGGTCAGGAACGTCGCGGTGTGCTCGGTGAGCAGCCGCAGATCCTCGACGAGTTGCATGAGGGATTCCTTACGGGCTTCGAGGATCGACACCACGGTCGTGGCGTTCTGCACGAGCAGCTCGACGTCCCGGCTCTGGCCCGCCACGATGGACGTGAGCGACTTCGACGCCTGCAGCAGGGAGTGGATGCGGGCGTCGTTGCGGGACAGCATCTCCGCCGCGGCGGTGGCTCCGGCGAGCGCATCGGCGATCCGGCCCGGGTCGGACGGCACGGCCTCGGCCAGGGTGTGCATCATCGCCTCGAGGGCGGGCACGTCGAGTTCCCGGGCCACGTGCTGCGCCTCGGACGCGAGGTCGTCGAGGCTGTACGGAACGGAGGTCCGCGCCAGGGGGATACGCCCGTCGGGCAGTTCTCCGGCACCGGCGGGCGTCACCGCCAGGTAGATCTTCCCGAGGATGGTCCTGAGCCGCACCTCGGCGGTCGTCCGGTCGCCGAGCGGCTGGCCGCCGTCGACGCGGAACGTCACGATCACCCGGTCCGCCGCGAGCTCGAGGCTCTCCACCCGTCCGGCGGGCACACCCGCCACGTACACCGGATCGTTGGGTTGCAGACCGGCGGCGTTGGCGAATTCCGCGGTGTAGCCGTTCGTCCGGAGCAGGTACGTGGCCCGGGGCGCGGCCAGGGCGACGGTCATCACCAGGGCGACGAGGACGATGCCCACGGCCCCGACGACGAGCGGGTTGCCGGCGCGGCCGCGGCGGCCCGCGAACACGGCCCGCAGCGCGTCGCGAATCTGCTGCGCGCGCCTCATCGGCACACCTCCGAGTACGTCGAACCGAAGATGTTGGTTTCGAAATCGCCTGCCTTGATGGTGAAGTTGCACATGTAGAGGTTCAGCCAGCCGCCGTAGTCGCTGATGCGGTTGAGGCTGTCGGCCAGTTCCGGCAGCCGGCGCACCGCCTGCTCGAAGTTCTCCGTCTGCGGGATCCAGGCGTCGGTCATCACCCGCAGATCGGTGACGGACCGGTCGAGGGGCGCCATCGCGCCGGCCATGAGCACCGCCGTCGAACGCACCGCGGTGCTGCCACGGTCGACGAGCGTGGCGAGTTGCTCACCGTCCCCGGCGAGTGCGTCACCGACGACGGCCAGCCCGGAGAGCAGCCGGCTGATGTCCTCGCTGCGCCGGTCCGCCACGGCGACGAGCGTCTCGAGATTGCCGACCAGACTGTCGAAGACCTGCTCGTGGTCGGCGATGTCGCTGCTGACCGCGGCGATGTGCAGCAGCAGGGAATCGAGGGTGCCGCCCTGCCCCTGGAACGCCTCGATCACCGCGGTGGCGAGCGCATTGATCTGCGCCGGATCGATCGACTCGAACAGCGGCTCGAATCCGTTGACGAGCGCGGTGAGATCCAGGGCGGGTGCGGTCTGCTCGATCGGGATCGTCGCGCCCTCCGGCAGTACCGTGCCGGTGCTGCGCTCCGGCAGTGTCAGCGCGACGTACCGGACGCCGATCATGTCGCCGTAGTTGATGTCGGCGGTGACATCGGTGGTGAGCTCGAATTCCGAGTCGATCTCGAAATCCACCACTGCCCGCGAGGTCCCGTCGTCCCGGGGGGCGAACCTCACGTCCGAGACGCGCCCGACGCGCACGCCGGCGAGCGTGACGTCGCTGCCGGGGCTCAGCCCCTCGACGTCGGTGAACTCGGCGGCGTAGTCGCGGGTGGGCCCGGTGACAGTACTGTCGAGGGTGTTGCCGACGACGACCGCGGCGAGGACCCCCACCGTGCAGAACGCCGCCAGGCGCAGCGCCGGCCGGAGCAGCGTGTTCACGAGACCGCCACCTCCGTGCCGCGGACCAGGGGTGCCAGCAGAACCGAGGCCGCGGTGGACGGGTCCACCTCCGTCGCCTTCGGGTCGGACGGATCCACACCGCCCGCGATCTGCTCCAGGTAGCCGAGGGTGTCGCGTTCGGTTGCGGCCGAGAGGACCGGCCGGCCGTCGACCGGGTCACCGCAGTTCGCGCCGTCGAGGCCGGGATAGCGCGGGCAGTCCGCCGCGGTATACGGCATCGGATCGGAGAAATCCACGACCGCGGTGATGTCGAACCGGCCGGTGGCGAAGACCCGCGCGCCGGCGTCGCCGAAGGTCGTGAGGTAGCGCAGGGTGTCGTCGAGGCCGGTGGTGTCCGCGGCGAACGTACCGAGCACCGGGCCGCCGTTGCGGACGACCGAGATGATCCGGTCGGTGTTCTCCGACATCAGCGCGGAGCCCTCGGCGGCCAGGCCGGCGCCGCCGCGCAGCAGCCGCGCGATGCCGTCCCGGCGCTCGAGGACGATCTCGGAGAGCGTGGCCGCGTTCTGCATCGTGCCGATCATGTCGTCCGTCGCTGCGGCCATGGCCTCGGTCACCGCCGCCAGCTGCGGCGACGCCGCCAGGCCTGCGTCGATCCGGGGACCGAGCTGCTCGGTGAGCGCGGCGGTGCGGTCGAGGGTCCGGCCGAGGGTCTCACCGCGGCCGGCGAGCGCCTGGCTCATCGCGTCGAGCGCGACCGCGAGCCGGTCCGGGCGCAGTTCCTGCAGCAGCTCCGTGGTGGTGTAGTACAGGCCGGCCAGTTGCACGGCCTCGGCCGAGGTGTCCGCGGTGACCTGCGCACCGTCGCGCAGGCGCGGCCCGGCGGCGGGGTCGCCGGGCGGCACCAGTTCGAGGAAGACGTCACCGAACAGGGTGCGCGGCACGATCCGCACCCGCACGGCTGCCGGGATGTTCCGGATCGCGTCCGGGTCGAGCTGCATCGTGATACGCGAGCCGGTGACACCCGCGTCCAGGTGGGCGAGACGACCGACGTGCACGCCCTGGTACTGCACACCCGCGGCACCGAAGATCACCCCGGCGCCGGCCGGGACGACGGCGGTGATCTCCGGATCCCTCGACAGCCCACCGGATCCGGAGACGACGAGCAGTCCGCCGGTGACGGTGAGCACCGCGACGGCGAGCGCACCGACGACGGCCAGCGTGCCGGTGCGCAGTCCGAGCCGGCGACTGCGGCGGGGCGCCGCGGACCGGGTCCGGCCGTTCGGCGGGATGCCCGTGCCGGACGGAGTCGTCGGGTCGCGTTGGGTCGTCACGCCAGCCCCACCCCCGGCACGGTGGGCACGAGACCCCACAACGCGAAGGTCAGGACCACGTCGGTGATGCCGATGGCCAGGATGCTGGTGCGCAGTGCGCGCCCGGCGGCCCGGCCGACGCCCTCCGGGCCGCCCGTGGCGTGGTAGCCGTACGAGCAGTGCACGATGCCGACGATCACCGCGAACACGACGGCCTTGGTCAGCGAGTACCACAGGTCGGCCGGGGAGAGCGCGAGGTGGAAGTAGTAGTCGTAGGTGCCGGCCGAGTTGCCCTGGAAGGTGACGACCACGAGGCGCGTCGCGACGAACGCGGACAGCAGGCCCACCATGTAGATCGGGACCACGCACACGGCCGTGGCGATGAGCCGGGTGCTGGCCAGGAAGGGCACCGACTTCACGGCCATGGCGTCGAGGGCGTCGATCTCGTCGGAGATCCGCATGGCGCCGAGCTGCGCGGTGAAGCCGGTGCCCACCTTCGCGGCCAGGGCGATGGACGCGACCACCGGCGCCAGTTCGCGGGTGTTGGCCAGAGCGGAGAGCATGCCCGACAGCGAGGTCATCCCGATCAGTTCGAGACCCCGCTGGGTTTCGACTCCGACCATCATCGCGGCGACGGCGGACATCGCGAACACGATGCCGATGGTGCCGCCCCCGGCGAGCAGGGAGGCGTAGCCGAAGCTGACCTCCCCCACGTGGTACATCACGTGCTTGAAGTAGCGGCGCAGCGCCGTGGGGACACCGGCGATCGCCTCGACCGCGAACACCACGTGCCGACCTACCGTGGCGAACGCGCCGACGACCCCGGTCAGCGACCGATGGACGGCCCGGGCCTGTGTCACCGCCGAACAGGAGAGCATCAGTACGTCCCCACGGCCGGCACCATCACGGTGTACATCTGGGACAGAACGGTGTTGACGACGAACACCATGACGAATGCCAGCACGACCGCCTCGTTGACGGCGTCGGCCACGCCGCTGGGACCGCCCTTGGCGTGCAGGCCCTTGAACGCGGCGATCAGGGCGGAGGTGATCCCGAAGAACGCCGACTTGACCATCGCCGTCGCGAAATCCGACAACCGGCCGTATTCGCCCAGGGTGCGGAGGAATCCGCCGCCGGAGGCATCGTTGAGGTAGATCTCGTACAGATAGCAGGCGCCCACCCCGACGAGCGTGACGAGCGCGCAGAGCATCACCGACACCAGGACCGCGGCGAGCAGCCGCGGCACGACGAGGCGCTCGATGACGTTCAGCCCCATCACCTCCATCGCCTCGATCTCCTCGCGGATGGTGCGGGCGCCGAGATCGGCGCAGATCGCGGAGCCGCCCACGCCGGCCAGCATGAGGGCGCACACGAGTGCGGCCGCCTGTCCGACCACGACGAAGGCGACGATCGCGCCGGAGTAGGCGCCGGCTCCGAGCTGGCCCGCCAGGGATCCGACGGAGACCGCGATGAGCACCCCCACGGGCAGCATCAGCAGCAGGGCCGGACCGCTGCACACCTTGGCGATGAACAGCGACTGCGTGATCGTCTCGCGGAGCGAGAGGCGACGGCCGACGACGACGCGCACGGTCGTGGCGAGGGTCTCCACCGAGAACCCCACCAGCGCACCCACCTGGATCGCCAGGTCGTGCACCGGCCCCCTCGCCTTGGGCAGCTCGAACGTCACTCCCACACTCCCGTACGCGTCATCGCGGCGTCCCCCGTCCCCCGATGGAACCTCTTCGGCCCCTGCGGTCTTCAGCCCTGCACGACCGCCGACAGGCCGCCGCGCAGCTGGTGCTTGACGACCTTGCCGCTGGCGTTGCGCGGCAGGGCCTCGACGATCACGACCTCCTTCGGATGCTTGTAGCGCGCGAGCTGCGCGTCGAAGAACGGCTGCAACTCGTCGAGCGTGAGATCGTCGTGGCCGGGCCGCAACGCGATCACCGCGACCGGCACCTCGCCCCACTTCGCGTCCGGACGCCCGATCACGGCCGCCTCGAGGATCTTCGGATGCGAGAACAGCACGTTCTCGACCTCGGCGCAGTAGATGTTCTCACCCCCGGAGATGATCATGTCCTTCTTGCGGTCGACGACGTAGACGAATCCCTCCGCGTCGACGCGCACGAGGTCGCCGGAGTGGAACCAGCCGCCGTGGAACGCATCCGCCGTCGCAGCCGGGTTGTTCCAGTACTCGCTCATCATGGTGGGCCCGCGGTAGACGATCTCGCCGACCTGACCGGGCGCCACGTCGTTCATCTCGTCGTCGACGACGCGCGCCTGGATCGTCGGGATGACGCGGCCGACGGAACCGAGCTTGCGCAGCGCGTCCGCGCCGTCCAGCACGCAGGTGATGGGCGACATCTCGGTCTGGCCGAACACCGCGACGTTCGACGCGTCGGGGAACGTCTCGGCCATGGCGCGCAGGATGGTGTCGGACGACGGCGCCGCGCCCCAGGAAATGTTGGTCAGGGCCAGCTTCCGCGGATTCGCCTGCTGGGCGGCGCACACCGCCTGCCACTGCACCGGCACGAGGAACAGGTTGGTGACCTGCTCGGCCTCGAGGACGTCGAGCAGGTCGTTCGGGTCGAACGCCCCGACCGGATGGATCACGGTGGTAACGCCCAGCATCAGGTTGGGCGCCATCGCGCCGAGCGCGGCGATGTGGAACATCGGGGAGGCGCAGAACCCGACGCCGGACTCGTCGAACAGGTGGAACGCGCGGATGCACGTGAGCGCCTGCGCGGACATGTTGCTGTGGGAGAGCACCGCGCCCTTGGGCCGGCCCGTGGTGCCGGAGGTGTACATGATCAGGGCCGGGGTGTCGTCCGGGACGTCGACCGCCGGGTGGGGGTCGCCCGCCTCGGCGATCAGATCCTCGTAGGCGAGGCCGTCGCCCTCGGGGATGCCGCCGACGGTGACGGACAGTTCCAGGCCTTCGCCCTCCGCACGGGCCGCGGCGGCCAGCGGAGCGAGCGGCGCTTCCACGATGATCGCCTTGGATCCACTGTCCCGCAGCAGGAATGCCACCTCGGGTGCGGTGAGGCGGAAGTTGACCGGGACGGCGATCGCACCGAGGGCGTTGGCGGCGAGCACGGTCTCGAGATACTCGGGGCGGTTGAGCATGAGGACGACGACCCGGTCGCCGAAACCGACGCCGCGCCGCGCGAGGGCGTCGGCGAGCCGCTCGACCCGCTCGTGCAACTCCGCCCACGTGATCGACCGGCCCTGGAACCGCAGCGCAGTGCGGTCCGGGATCATCAGAGCGTGCCGAGCGACGTGGTTGTTCCAGTTGTTGCGGCGCAGGCGCTGGGTCTCGGCGAGGGCTGACGGGGTGACCATGAGGGTTCCTCTCGGGGCGTGACGGGGGTGCCGACGGGACGCGATCCCGGTTCTCGATGTGAGGCACATTACAGGCATCGGCCACATTCGGCCACCACTTTGTTAATCGAAATTCTCATTCGATCTGACCGTCGATGCAGGGGCGGGTGCACGCAGCACGGGACCGCTCTCCGGCATTAATGTTACTGCTGCCCAGGGGTATAACAGAGATCATCGGCGCAGACCCGCCCCTCGGCGGCCCGGGCACCCGGGCCTGGAAGTATGCGAGCGATCGTCAGGAGAATCGGGGTGGGCGCTTCTCGAGCATGGCCATGGCCGCCTCGGCGAAGTCCGCCGAGGCGAGCAGCTCCGTCTGGCCGCTCTTCTCCCGTGCCAGCGCGTCGTCGAGCCGGCCGAGCGTCGCGGCGGCGAGGGCCCGCTTGGTCAGCGCGACGGCGCGCCGCGGCGTGGTCGCCGTCCGGGCCGCCACGGCGTCGACGTGCGCGGCGAACTCCGCGTCGGGCAGCGTGCGCGCGACGAGGCCGAACCGGTCGGCGTCCGCGGCCGAGACCCGCTCGCCGAGCAACGCCATCTCCGCGGCCCGCGCACGTCCGACCGCGGCAGGAACGAGCAGGCTCGCGCCGCCGTCGGGCATCAGCCCCATGTTCACGAACGACAGCAGGAAGTAGGCGCTCTCCGTGGCGTAGGTGAGGTCCGCCGCGACAGCCATCGACACACCCACCCCCGCGGCCGGGCCGTTGACGGCGGCGATCACCGGCACCGGAACCGTCGCGATGGATCGGATCACCGCGTTCGCGGCGTCCATGACCTCGGACGGGTCGGCCGGGTTCGTCGCCGCCGCAGCGATATCGGCTCCGGTACAGAACGCGCTCCCCTCGCCGGTGAGGACGACGGTGCGAACCCGGGGATCGGCGCCGGCCTCGTCCAGCGCGGCGCCGAGCGCCCGCATGGTCGGCAGGTCCACGGCGTTCATCCGCTTCGGCCGGTCGATGGTCAGACGCAGGATGCCGTCGGCGAGTTCCGACCGCAGCCCCTCGACGGTCGGCGTACTCATGCCCGGACCCCCTGTCCGACGAATCCGCGGAGCCGGTCCTCGATGATCGACTCCGCCTCGGTCACCATGCGGTCGACGAGTTCGGCCACGGTCGGGATGTCGTCGATCAGGCCCTGGCTCTGCCCGGCCGTCCAGATGCCCGCCTCGAGATCGCCGTCCTCGAACACCTTCCGGCCACGCGCCCCGGCGACGAGGTGCGCAATGTCGCCGAACTCGGCTCCGCGCGATTCGATCTCGACGACCTCCGCGCTGATCGAGTTCGCCGCCACGCGGGCGGTGTTGTGGAGGGTGCGGAAGATGAGCCTGGTGTCGCGTTCGGTGTTGGCGACGATCTGTTCCTTGACCGCGTGTGCGACGGGCGACTCGACGGTGCACATGAACCGGGTCCCCATGTTGATCCCGTCCGCGCCCAGGGCGAGCGCCGCGACGAGGCCGCGCGCGTCGGCGATGCCGCCCGAGGCGATCACCGGGATCTGCAGTTGCCGGGTGGCCGCGGGGATCAGGACGAGGCCGGGCACGTCGTCCTCGCCGGGATGACCGGCGCACTCGAACCCGTCGATGCTGACGGCGTCGACGCCGACCCGTTCCGCCTTGAGCGCGTGCCGCACGCTCGTGCACTTGTGGACGACCTTGACGCCGGCGTCCTTCAGGTGGGGCAGATGGTCGACCGGGTTGGAGCCGGCGGTCTCGACGATCTTGATGCCCGACTCGATGATGGCCTGCCGGTACTCGGCGTACGGCGGCGGGGTGATCGACGGCAGGATCGTCAGATTGACGCCGAAGGGCTTGTCGGTGAGCTCGCGGGTCCGGGCGATCTCCTTCAGGAGGTCCTCGGGCGTCGGCTGGGTGAGCGCGGTCAGGAATCCCAGGGCGCCGGATTCGGCCACGGCGGCGACGAGCTCGGCGCGACCGACCCACATCATCCCGCCCTGGACGATGGGGTGCTCGACCCCGAATGCCTCGGTGAATCGGGTTCTCACTGGACCTCCTCGGATCCTGGACCTGCGCCGCGAGCGCAGGGGACGGACACGTCCGGCGCAGCGCCGGGTACCGCGATGACTTCAAGAATTCCCGTTAACTTTCGCGGTGTGCGGTCTTGTTTGTCAAGGGCTCTCCGCAGGCCTTTCCACGGAGCGGCCCGAGGGAATTCGCCGCCGCGGATATGGTGCTGGGCGCTAACGTTTGCGATAGGCTGCCGGGACCACGCCCGGCATGGATGGAGGTACGGTGGCGGAGCAGACCCGGACCGGTTCGCGGGGGACGCGGACACGGTCGACCGCCCGCACGTCGACCGAGGCGGCACCGGCTCCGCGACGGCGGCCGAAGAACCGCAAGGCACAGATCGCCGCGGTCGCGGCGGAAGCGTTCAGCGAACGCGGTTACCACGGCGTCGGGATCGACGAGATCGCCGCCGCGGTCGGCATTTCCGGCCCCGCCCTCTATCGGCACTTCCCCAACAAGTACGCGCTGTTCCGGGACGCCGCGCTGAGCCTGGGCACGACGCTCGGCACGGCCGTCGCCGAGGCGGACGAGGACGCGGTGGACGACCCCGCCGAGTGGCTCGACCGGCTGCTGCTCGCCGCGATCCGCACCACCGTCGAGTGCCGTCGCACCGCCGGGCTCTACCGGTGGGAGAACCGCTACCTGACGGCCGAGGACCGCAGCGAGGTCCGCAGCGTGATCTGGGGCGTCAACCGCCGTGTCGGCGCCGCCCTGGCCGCCCTGCGCCCGGACCTGCCGGAGCCGGACAACGTGTTGCTCAGCGCCGCCATGCTCAGCGTCGTCGGCAGCATCACCGCCCATCGGGCGCCGCTGTCCAACCGCCGGATCGAGCGGTTGCTGCTGGACGCGTGCCGGTCGGTGGCCGCGGTCCGGCTCGAGGCGGCCGGCCCGTCGCGCGCCGCGGCCGCCCGGACCCCCGGCCTCGCCGTCGCCAACAAACGCGAGGTGCTGCTGCACGAGGCGATCCTGCTGTTCCACGCCCGGGGGTACCACGACGTGAGCATCGAGGAGATCGGCGCCGCGGCCGGCATCAACGCCTCCGGGGTCTACCGGCACTTCGCGAGCAAGTCCGACCTGCTCGCCGCGGCCTTCCACCGGGCCGCGGACCGGCTCTCCGTCGCCGTGAACACCGCGCTGGCCGACTCCACGTCTCCGGCCGAGGCGCTGCGCGCCCTCACCGACGTGTACGTCCGGTTGTCCTTCGCCCAGAGCGAGCTGATGTCGGTGTACTTCACGGAGATCGGCAGCCTGCCCGCCGCCCACCGCACCGACCTGCGCAACATCCAGCGGCTCAACGTCGAGGAATGGGCCCGTCTGCTCGCCGACGTCCGGCCGGGCCTGTCCGCGGTCGAGTGCCGATTCCTGGTCCATGCCGCGCTGAACCTCGTGCTCGACATAGGCCGGCTGATGCACTTCGAACCCACCCCGTCCAACGAGAGCCGGGTGCAGCAACTGATGCTGGTCACCCTCCTCGGCAACAGCGCCCCGCGGGAGGCGAACTCGTGACGCACACGGCCACCGCGGCGGTACTGCGCGACTACGGGACGACGCCGCGGGCGGAGCCGATCGAGTTGCCGCCGCTGCGGCCCGACGAGGTCCTCGTCCGGATCGGTGGCGTCGGCATCTGCCACACCGATCTCACCGCCGCCGCCGGCGGGGTCCCGATCCCGCTGCCGGCCGTCCTCGGGCACGAGGGTGCGGGCACCGTCGTCGAGATCGGCCCCGACGTCACCGATCTCGACGTCGGCGACCCGGTGGTGCTCGGATTCGACTCGTGCCGCACGTGCCGCAACTGCGCGCGCGGCCGGCCGGCCTACTGCACCCGCTTCGCCCCGCTCAACTACGGCGGCCGTCGCGCGGACGGCTCGACCACCCTGCGCGACGCGTCGGGGGCGCCCCTGCACGGGAACTGGTTCGGACAGTCGTCGTTCGCATCCCTCGCGATTGCCACCGAACGCAACGCCGTGCGCCTGCCGGACGACGTTCCGCTCGTCCCGGCCGGACCGCTGGGCTGCGGGTTGCAGACCGGCGCCGGAGCGGTGCTGCGGGTCCTGCGGCCCGAACCCGGCTCGTCGATCGCCGTGTTCGGTCTCGGCGCGGTCGGCATGGCCGCCGTCATGGCCGCCCGGATCGCCGGGTGCGGCACCGTCGTCGGCGTCGACCCGAACCCGCGGCGGCACGCGCTCGCCCGCGAACTCGGTGCGACGGAGACACTGAACCCCGACGAGCACACCGACCCCGGCCGGCGGATCCGCGAGATCACCGGTGGGGGCGTCGATCACGCCGTCGAAGCCGTCGGTACCGAAGCGGTGATCCGGCAGGCACTGGCCTCGCTCACGATCCCCGGCACCTGTGCCACGCTGGGACTGCGCGCCGGCCGGAATCCGGTCACCGTCGACCAGACGCATCTGCTCAACGGGCGCACCCTCACCGGGGTGATCGAGGGGGACGCCGACCCGCACGTGTTCCTCCCCGAACTCGTCCGCCTGTGGCAGCAGGGCTCGTTCCCGGTGGAGAAACTGATCCGCACCTTCCCGTTCGAACGATTCGACGAGGCGCTCGCCGACGTCCGGGCCGGCGACGTCGTCAAGGCAGTACTCACCTTCGACCCTCAGGAGTGACCATGACCGTGGCCGACGAGCTGGCCGCACTGCGCAGCCGGACCGACGTGATCTCCCCGCGCGAACTCGACGCCCTGTGGACGCGTCTGGAGCCCGCCCGCCTCGGCGATCTCGTCGGATATCGCTGGCGCGGATTCAGTTTCGACACCGGCCACCGGACCCACACCCGCCTCGGCCGGGCCCGGTGGTACGGCAAGCAGTTCGCCGCCGCCGACGACGTGCAGCCGCTGCTGTGCTACGACGCGAACGGGGAACTCTTCTCCGACGTCGACACCGGGCGCGGCGAGGCGAGCCTGTGGGAGATCCGGTTCCGCGGCGAGGTCACCGCCACGATGGTCTACGACGGCATGCCCGTGTTCGACCACTTCAAGAAGGCCGACGACGACACGCTCGTCGGGGTCATGAACGGCAAGGGCAAGCTCGTCTTCGACGCGGGCGAACACTACTGGTTCGGCCTCGAACGCGACGTCGCGCTGTAGCGCCCGATCCCGTTGGCAGTGGCCGAATGTCACATCACTTCGGTCTGATCGAAGGAATGTGACATTCGGCCCTCACGACCACCGCAACCACCGCCACCCGGGGTGCGGGTCAGCTGCGAGGTGCGATCCGGTCCAGGTGGGCCAGCAACCGGGCCACCGCGTCGTCGAACTGCACCTCGGTCTGCGCGATCACCTCGGCGCGGTCCCCCCTGCGGAACGCGTCGATCAGCCGGGCGTGCGACGCGACAGCGAGCCGGCCCCAACCCGGATCCGCCGCGTAGAGCCGGTACGGGGTGTAGCGCGCCGCACAGTAGAGAAACCAGGCGAGCTTCGGACTGGCCGCGATCCGGTTCAGGTCCCGGTGGAACTCGAACTCCGCGTCGGCGATCCGCTGTGCCTCTCCGGACTCGACGGCCAGGCACAGCGCATCGTTCAGGGCGCTCAACCGCTCGAGGTCCGCGGGTTCCGCGGAGCGCAGCGCGCGCAGGGCCAGTTCCACCGCGATCTGCTTCTGCAGCCAGAAGATGTCGGCCACGTCGCCCCGGTCGAGCGGCGAGACGACGTAGCCGCGGTTGGGTACCGACTGCACCAAGCCCTCGCCGCGCAGCGTCAGCAGCGCCTCCCGGACCGGGGTGACGCTGACCCCGAGTTCGGCGGCGGTCTCGTCGAGACGCACGAAGTCGCCGGGCCGCAGCGCACCGGAGATGATGAGTCCGCGCAGGTGGGTCGCGACCTCCTCGGAGAGCTGGGGCCGTCGCCGTAGTCCGCGCGACGCTCGGGCCGGTGCCGTCATCGGTCTACAGCCCGTAGCTCTTGCCGATGATGTCGCGCTGGATCTCGTTGGTGCCGCCGAAGATCGTCGACACGATCGTCCTGCGCACGTGGTGTTCCATGTCGAATTCGGTGGCGTACCCGTAGCCACCCATCATCTGCATGCCTTCGAGGGCAGTCTTCTTCGCGACCTCGGTGGCCTTGAGCTTGACCATGGACGCCTCGCGCGGGAACAGCGTGCCCGGGTTGGCGTCGACGAGGCGCGCGACGCGGTACACCAGCAGCCGGGTCGCCTCGATTTCGGTGGCCAGGTCCGCGACCCGGTGACGGATCGCCTGGAACGTGCCGACCGGGCGGCCGAACTGCTTGCGTTCGGTGACGAACTGCAGGGCGTCGTCGAAGGCGCGCTGCGCGGTGCCGAGCATCATCGCGGCCAGGATGAGCCGCTCGGTGTTCAGCCCGGCCATCAACTGGGTCCAGCCGTTGCCGACCTCGCCGACGACGGCGTCCTCCGGCAGGCGCACGTCGGTGAGGTAGAGGTCGTTGACCTCCTTGCCGCCCATGGTGTCGATGCCGCTGATCTTCAGGCCCGGCGTGCCGGCCGGCAGATGGAACATGGTCAGGCCCTGGTGCTTGGCGCCGCTGCGGTCGGTGCGGGCGACGAGCAGGATGTTGTCGGCGAAGTGCGCGTTGGAGCACCAGGTCTTCTGGCCGTTGATCAGCCAACCGTCGTCGACCTTCTCGGCGCGGCAGGTCAGGGCGCCGACGTCGGAACCGGCCTCGGGCTCGGACATGGAGATGGACTGGGACCGGCCCTCGACGATGCCCCCGAGCACGGTTTCCTTCTGCGCTTGCGTGCCGAACTTCTCGTAGGCGGCGCCGGTGATGAGGGTGGGGCCGATGCCGCCGATGGGGGCCATGCCGCGCGTGGTCTGCTCAAGCAGGATGCACAGGTCGACCGTGCTGCCGGCGGATCCGCCGAACTCCTCGGGGACGGTCACGCCGAGCCAGCCGAGGTCGGCCATCTTCCGGTACAGCTCCTGGCTGTGGCTGTGCGTGCCGTGGTCGGTGAGGGCGTCGCGCTGGGCGCGGGTGCCCACCTCACGGCGGCAGAAGTCGGCGACGGCCGCCGCGAAGTCCTGCTGCTCCGGAGTGAACTCGGTGAGGTTGGTGTGCATGGGATCGGCCTCCTGGCCTGGACAAGTAGTGGGGGGTTGTCGACGCCGGGCGCGCCGCCTAGTGTGAGATCCACGACAGTGAATCACATCAAATATATTTGATGCGACCCAGTGAAGGAAGCGTCACTCCATGACCCAGGACCTCAGCACCCCCGGCACGCCGTCGCCCGCTCCCCCGTCCGCCACGTTCACCAGCCTCGACCCGCGCGACGGTTCCGTCCTCGCGGAGTACCCGATCGCCGACGCCACCGACGTGGCCGCCGCCGTCGACCGCGCCCGGTCGGCCGCCCGCTGGTGGGCCGCCCAGGGCTTCCGCGGCCGCCGGGACTGGCTGCTCGAGTTCAAGAAGGCCGTCGCCGCCGACGCCGAGGCCCTCGCGGCCGTCGTCTCCGCCGAGACCGGCAAGCCGCGCGGCGACGCCTTCCTCGAGGTGATGCTCGCGATCGAGCACCTCGACTGGGCCGCCCGCAACGCCAAGAAGGTGCTGCGCCCCCGCAGGGTGCCGTCCGGCCTCGCCAGCGCCAACCAGCAGGCCACCCTCGAGTACCAGCCGCTCGGCGTGATCGGCGTCATCGGGCCGTGGAACTACCCGGTCTACACCCCGATGGGCTCGATCTCCTACGCCCTCGCCGCCGGCAACGCCGTCGTGTTCAAGCCGTCCGAACTGACCCCGGGCGTGGGCAGGTGGCTCGAGCAGAAGTGGAACGCGCTCGCTCCCACGCAGCCGGTGTTCCAGGTGATCACCGGCCTCGGCGAGGCCGGCGCGGCACTCGCCCGCTCCGGTGTCGACAAGATCGCCTTCACCGGCTCCGGCGCCACCGCCCGCAAGGTCATGGCCGTGTGCGCCGAGACCCTCACCCCGCTCGTCGCCGAGTGCGGCGGCAAGGACGCGATGATCGTCGCCGAGGACGCCGACCTCGACAAGGCCGTGGAGATGGCCGCGTTCGGCGCGTTCGGGAATGCGGGCCAGACCTGCGCCGGCGTCGAACGCATCTACGTCGTCGAGCCGGTCTACCGGCAGTTCCTCGACAAGCTCACCGCCACCATCGAGCGGGTGCGCCCCGGCGGCACCGACGACGCCAGCTACGGCCCGATGACGCTGCCCCGGCAGATCGACATCGTGCGCGGCCAGATCGACGACGCCCTCGATCACGGCGCCGAGGCCGTCGTCGGCGGTCGCGAGTCGGTGCACGACCGCTACGTCGACCCGGTGATCCTCACCGACGTGCCGGAGCGGTCCTCCGCCGTGTGCGAGGAGACCTTCGGCCCGACGGTGGTGGTCAACAAGGTGCGCGATCTCGACGAGGCCGTCGAGCGCGCCAACGCCACCGACTACGGCCTCGGCGCGTCGGTGTTCACCAAGGACCGCTCCCGCGGCCGCAAGATCGCCGACCGATTGCGCACCGGCATGGTGTCGGTGAACTCGGTGCTCGGCTTCGCGGGCATCCCGTCGCTGCCGTTCGGCGGCATCGGCGAATCCGGGTTCGGCCGCATCCACGGCGCCGACGGCCTGCGCGAATTCAGCCGGCCCAAGTCGGTGACCGTCGAGAGGTTCCGGGCCCCGCTGAACCTGCTCACGCTCGAGCGCACCGCGCGGGACATGAAGATCGCCGCGTGGATGCTCAAGACCCGGCACGGGCGGTGACACCGATGACGTCGACCTCCCCCGACCGCACCCAGGAACGCACGCGCGGCGCGTCCGTCGCCGCCCGCCCCGACGCCCGGACGGAGAAGGCCACCACCTTCCCGGCGCCGAACCGGGACCCGCACGCCGGGCTCGGCCGGTTCGGCTGGCTGAAGGTGATCGAGGGCCTGGACCCGGTGACCCACCATCAGGACATCCTGCGGATCACCGCGGGCTACGAGTTCCCGTGGGACTACCAGCGGTCGCTCGAGTTCGCGCTGTTCCGTACCTACTGCGTGCCGAGCATCTCCGCGCTGCTGGCCCGCACCGGCGAGTTCGAGCACCGCCCGCAGAAACGCTACGACGACACCGCGATCCTGATGTCCGAGCTCGTCGAGCACGGCTACGACTCCGATCGGGGCCGCGAGTCGCTGCGCAACGTCAACCGGATGCACGGCAGGTACTCGATCGACAACGACGACATGCTCTACGTGCTCTCGACGTTCGTCTACGACCCGATCGACTGGATCGACCGCTACGGCTGGCGGCGTCTGCACCCGCACGAGCGCCTCGCCTCGTTCCACTTCTACCGGCAGGTGGGAATCCGGATGGGCATCAAGGACATTCCGGAGTCCTACCAGGAGTTCCAGCGGTTCAAGCTGGACTACGAGGACGAGCACTTCACCTACAGCGACGACAACCACCGCATCGGCACCTACACCCTGCGGCTGTTCCAGTCGTGGTATCCGAAGGCGCTCGCACCCGCCGTCGCCACCGCGGTGTACGCGCTGATCGACGAGCGGATGGCCGCGGCGTTCGGGTTCCCGCAGGGCTCTGCGCGGGTCCGGGCGGTCGCGGAGGCCGCGCTGCGCGCCCGGTCCGCGGTGGTGCGCCGGCTGCCCAAGCGACGGCTCTCGCGGGCGGCGAGCAACCCCAACAACCGCACCTATCCGGGATATCCGGAGGGCTACCGCCCCCGGGATCTCGGCGTGGGGTACTGATCCGGGGGGGGAGGGGAGGGCGCCGGCCTGCCGCCCGGGAGGGGCGGCGGGCCGGCGTGCGTCACCCGGCGGGCACCTCGGCGACGTGCTCGGCGGGACGCCGGTTCGCCGCCGGCAGGGCGAGCGCGGCGACGAACACCACCACCGCGCACGTCGCGCACACCAGGTAGGCGATCGAGAATCCCGCCGTGGTGATGCCCCCGTTCGACAGATGCGCCGCGAGAACGGTCGCGACCACCGCGCTGCACACGGTGCTGCCCGTGGTGCGCAGCAGCACGTTGACACCGTTCGCCGCGGCGGTCTGCTCCAGCGGGACCGCGCCCATGATCAGCACCGGCAGCGTGCAGTACACGAGGGTGGTGCCGATGGCGGCGACGCCGAGCGCCACCACCACCGACCACAGCGGCTTGTCCGGCACCGCATGCAGCGAGTATCCGCACAGCAGGAACAGTGCGCCGGCCAGCATGGGGACCTTCGTTCCCCACCGGTCGGACAACCGCGCCGCGACGAGGGAGAACGACATCATCGCGAAGCTCGCCGGCAGCTGGCACAGGGCCGCGAGCAGGATCGGCAGCCCGTAACCGGCGCCGCGGTCCGGGTCGGCCTGCAGCAGCTGCGTGGTGATGAGGGTGTTGCCGTAGAACGCGAACCCGACCAGCAGGGCGGCCAGGTGCGGCATCAGGACGGTGCGCCGCGCCGAGACCCGCAGATCCACGAGGGGGTTGCGGTTGCGCAACTGCTGGAAGCCCCACAGTCCGAACAGGACCACGGCGGCGGCGAACATCGACAGCACGGCCGGGCTGGTCCAGCCCCAGGTGCTGCCCTGTGTGATCGGGACGAGCAGGCTCACCAGCGCGGCGGTCAGGCCGACCGCGCCGACGCCGTCGAACCGGCCGCCGGTGCGGGTGCGGGACTCCCGGATGAACATCGCGGCCGCGGTCATCACCGCCGCGCCGATCGCGGTGGTGACCCAGAACAGCACGTGCCAGTCCGCGAACTGGACGATGGCCGCGGCGAACGGGATGCCCAGGGCGGTGCCCAGGCCGAGCGTGGAGCTGAGCAGGGCGATCGCCCGTCCGATCCGTTCCCTGGGCAGTTCCTCGCGCAGGATCGACATGCCGATCGGGATGATCGCGGCGCCCGCGCCCTGCAGGCCGCGGGCGGTGATGAGCACCGCGATGTTCGAACTGATCGCGCAGAGCAGCGACCCGACGGTCATCAGGACCAGGGCGACGAGCAGCATGCGCTTCTTGCCGATCATGTCGGCGAGCCGCCCGAAGATCGGGGTCATCACGGCCCCGACGAGCAGCGTGGTCGTCACCAGCCACGACACGGCCGTGGTGCCGGCGCCCGTCAGGGCCGGCATGCTCGGCAGCAGCGGCACCATGACCGTCTGCATGATCGCCTGGAAGATCGCCCCGACCGCGAGGATCGGGAAGACGAAACGCGACGGCCGGGGCGCGACGGCCGTTCCCGACCCACCGGCGGACGCCGCAGCGAGGGGCCGGTCCGGCCGGGACCCGCGCAGCCGGAGGGGGTGGGTGGACACGTACGCCATCGGTCCTCCTCCGCGTGGGGTGAATAATTGTTTACTAGGCTAAGTGAATAGCCGTTTACCCCGCAACAGAGGTGACCCGCGTCTCACCCCGGACCGTCTGTCACTCCGCCCCGTCGAGCAGCTCCTGCACCAGCGGCGCGTACCGCGCCACCACGTCCGGCACCGAACCGGTGGCCCGCTCCCCCAGCATCCGGCGCCGCATGATCGCCAGCCCCATCACCATCGACATCGCCAGCTCCGCGCGCAGCCGCGCGTCCGGACCGGGCAACCGCGCGGCGAGCGCGTCGATCATCTGCTTCGAGTAGTTCTCCCGGAGTGTGCGGTTGCTCTCCTCGCTCGCCCCGCTCATGAACAGGATGTTCATCGAGAGCGGCTTGTACGGCTCGAGCGGCCGGGCCAGCATCGAGACCATCCGCTCCCCCAGCTCCCCGAGCGGGCCGTCGAACAGCACCCGCGCCGCCTCCTGGAAGTCGACCAGGGCGTCGAACAGCTGCTCCTTGGAGCCGAAGTACTTGATGATCAGCGGCGCGCTGACCCCGGCGTCCTCGGCGATGTCCTTGAGGGTGATCTCGCGGTACGGGCGCGTCGCGAACGCCATGCCCGCCGCGTCGAGGATCCGGCGGCGCGTCTGCTCCCCGGTGCGCCTCGGCGCCGTCACAGTGTGCGTCGGCCCGAGAGCGCCCGGCCGAGGGTCAGCTCGTCGGCGAACTCGAGGTCGCCCCCCATGGGCAGACCGGACGCCAGCCGCGTCACCGTCAGGCCGGGGAAGTCCCGCAGCATCCGCACGAGGTACGTCGCGGTGGCCTCGCCCTCCGTGTTGGGGTCCGTCGCGATGATCACCTCGGCGACGTCGACGCCGTCCTCCTGGTTGCCGATGCGGGTGAGCAGCTCGCGGATCCGCAGCTGGTCCGGCCCGATGCCGCTGAGCGGATCGAGCGCGCCGCCGAGCACGTGGTAGCGGCCCCGGAACTCGCGGGTGCGCTCGATGGCCTGCACGTCCTTCGGCTCCTCGACCACACAGATCTGGGTGCGGTCCCGGCGCGGATCGGAACAGATCCGGCAACGCTCCTGATCCGACACCGTGCCGCACACCTCGCAGAACCGGACGCCGTCGCGCACCTGCTGCAGGGCCGCCTGCAGCCGGTCGATCTCCGGCGGCTCGAGCGACAACAGGTGGAACGCGATGCGCTGGGCGCTCTTCGGACCGATGCCCGGCAGCTTGCCGAGCTCGTCGATCAGGTCCTGGACCGGTCCCTCGTACACGTGACTCCTCTAGAAGCCGGGCAGACCGGGGATGCCGCCGCCCAGCCCGCCGGCCAGTGGGCCGAGCTTCTCGGAGGCGATCTCCTGCGCCTTCGCCGACGCGTCGGCGATCGCGCCGATCACCAGGTCCTGCAGCGTCTCCACGTCCTCGGGGTCCACGACTTTCGGGTCGATGTGCAGGCCGACGACCTCGCCGGTCCCCTTCACCGTCGCCGTCACCAGGCCGCCACCGGCCTGGCCGGTCACCTCCGCCTGCGCCATCTCCGCCTGGGCGGCCATCAGCTGCTGCTGCATCTGCTGCGCCTGCGCGAGGAGCTGCTGCATGTCGGGCATTCCACCGGGTTCCAAGGCATGTCCTTTCCGCGGGATTTCGCAACTCAGGGTAGTCCGTCCCCGGTACCGTGACGGCATGCGCGTGCGTGGACTGTCCCGCCGGATCACCGTCGCCGCCACCTGCGTGCTGGCCCTGTCCCTGCCGGGACTGCCCGCGACCGCGAACCAGGACCTGCCGCTGGCCGGTCGCACCGTCTTCCTCGATCCCGGCCACAACGGCGCCAACGACGCGAGCATCGCCACCCAGGTGCCCACCGGTCGCGGCGGCACCAAGAACTGCCAGACCACCGGCACCAGCACCGACTCCGGCTACGCGGAGCACACCTTCAACTGGGACGTGGCCACGCTCGTGCGCGCCGAACTCGAGCGGCTCGGCGCGCACGTGCTGCTCAGCCGGCCCGACGACACGTCCGTCGCCGCCTGCGTGGACCGTCGCGCCGAGGAGGCCAACGCCTCCGGCGCGGACGTCGTGGTCAGCCTGCACGCCGACGGCGGGCCGGCCGACGGCCACGGCTTCCACGTCAACTACTCGGCGCCCCCGCTCAACGAGGTGCAGGCCGGCCCGTCCGTCGCTCTCGCCACCGCCGTGCGCGACGCCCTCGTCGATGCGGGCCTGACCCCGTCCACCTACCTCGGCACCGACGGCCTGCTCGGCCGCGACGACCTGGCCGGGCTCAACCTGGCCCGACGGCCGTCCGTGCTGGTCGAGTTCGGCAACATGCGCAACGCGGCGGACGCCGCGACGATGACCGGCCCCGATGGGCGGCAGCGCTACGCCACCGCCGTCGTCGCCGGGATCGTCGCGTTCGCCGGCGAACCGGCCGAGGCTCTCTAGTCCAGCTCGCGCTTCAGGTTCGCCAGCACCTGCTCCTGGATCTTGCGCAGCCCGAGCGGCGCGAAGGTCTTCTCGAAGAAGCCGCCGACGCCACCCGCGCCCTTCCACTCAGTCAACGTCACCACGGTCGAACCGGTGCCGTTGGGCACCACGCTCCACGTGGTCACCAGGGACGAGTTCGCGTCCCGCTCGGTGATCGTGCTACCCGACACCGCCACTCGCGCCTCGACGTCGCGGGCCCGCTTCTTCGTCGCCTGCAGGATCCAGTGCACGACCGTGCCGTCGCCGCGGCCACCCGAGAGCACCCGGTAGTCGCGGTACTGCTCGGTGAGGATGCGCGGACGCACCGACTCGTAGTCCGCGAGGGCCTCGAGCACCCGCTCCGGCGCTGCGGCGAGCTGAATCGAACTGCTGGCGCTTACCTGTCCCACTGTTCCTCCTGTGTCTCGTGGGCCGCTCACGTCGCGGCCGTCACCGAGTCCCATCCTGCCTGCTTCATCGTCGCGCCCGGCCGGGCCCGCGGGGCTATTGTGAAGATCGCCACCGGCGCGTCGCCCCAGGGAGTCGTATGCAGAAGCCGAAGTCAGTCGTAGCCCCGAGCGGAGAATCCGCCCACCGGGCCGGTGTCGAGCGTCTGTTGCGCTCCTACCGCGCCATCCCAGCCGACGCCCCTGTGCGCCTGGCCAAGAAGACCTCCAACCTGTTCCGGGCCCGGGCCCGGGTGGACGCGCCGGGCCTCGACGTGTCCGGCCTCGGCGGGGTCGTCTCCGTCGACCCCGCCGCGCGCACCGCCGACGTCGCCGGCATGTGCACCTACGAGGATCTGGTCGACGCGACGCTCCCCCACGGCCTCGCGCCCCTTGTGGTGCCGCAGCTGAAGACGATCACCCTCGGCGGGGCGGTCACCGGGCTCGGCATCGAGTCGACCTCCTTCCGCAACGGCCTGCCGCACGAGTCGGTGCTCGAGATGGACATTCTCACCGGGGCCGGCGAGATCGTCACCGCCACTCCCGACGGCGAGCACGCGGATCTGTTCCACGGCTTCCCCAATTCCTACGGCACCCTCGGATACGCGACGCGCCTGCGCATCGAGCTCGAGCCGGTGAAACCGTTCGTGGCGCTGCGGCACCTGCGGTTCGACTCGCTCGACGAGATGCAGTCCGCTCTCGACCGCATCGCCACCGAACGGGTGCACGCCGGGGTGCCGGTCGACTATCTCGACGGAGTGATGTTCTCCGCGACCGAGTCCTACCTGACCGTCGGCACGCAGACCGACGCACCCGGCCCGGTCAGCGACTACACCGGCGAGCACATCTACTACCGCTCCATCCAGCACGCGTCCGTCAACCATCCCAGGACCGACCGTCTCACCATCCGGGACTACCTGTGGCGGTGGGACACCGACTGGTTCTGGTGCTCGCGCGCCTTCGGCGCCCAGAACCCCCGGATCCGGCGGCTGTGGCCGAAGCACCTGCTCCGCAGCAGCTTCTATTGGAAGCTGATCGCCCTCGACCACCGCTACGGTATCGCCGACCGCATCGAGCGACGCAAGGGCAACCTGCCGCGCGAACGCGTCGTGCAGGACATCGAGGTGCCGATCGAGCGGACCGCGGAGTTCCTGCGCTGGTTCCTCGACGAGATACCGATCGATCCGGTGTGGTTGTGCCCCTTGCGGTTACGCGAGAACGGACCCGCAGCGGGCGATGTCCAGCGCCCGTGGCCCCTGTACCCGCTCGAGCCGAAGCGCACCTACGTCAACATCGGCTTCTGGTCGTCGGTGCCGACCGTTCCCGGCGAGATCGAAGGCGCGGCGAACCGTCGCATCGAACACAAGGTCGCCGAGCTCGACGGGCACAAATCGCTGTACTCCGACTCGTACTATGCGCGCGCGGAGTTCGAGCAGCTCTACTACGGCGGCGGGGACTATCCCGCCCTGAAGAAGCGGTACGATCCCGAATCCCGTTTGCTGGACCTCTTCTCGAAGGCGGTGCACAACAGATGACCACGTTGCGAGAACCACGCACGAACGACGGCCGGCTCACCCTCGCCCAGATCCTCGAGACCGTGACCGGCGGCGAGCTGCCGGTGCGGTTCACCGCGTACGACGGCTCCAGCGCCGGCCCCACGGACGCCCCGTACGGCCTGCGGTTGACCTCGACGCGCGGCACGACCTACCTGGCGACGGCCCCCGGCGACCTCGGCATGGCACGCGCCTACGTCTCCGGTGACCTCGAGGCCGAGGGCGTCCACCCCGGCAACCCGTACGAGCTCCTGAAGGCCCTGGGCGACCTGCACTTCCAGCGCCCGCCGGCACTGACGCTCGCCCAGATCGCGCGCTCGCTGGGCTTGGAGACGCTCAAGCCCATCGCGCCGCCCCCGCAGGAGCACCTGCCGCGCTGGCGCCGGTTCGCCGAGGGCCTGCGGCACTCGCGCAGCCGCGACGCCGAGGTGATCCACCACCACTACGACGTCTCCAACGCGTTCTACGAGCGCGTCCTCGGCCCCTCCATGACGTACACGTGCGCCCTGTTCGACTCGGAGACGCAAAGCCTCGAGGACGCGCAGGAGAACAAGTACCGCCTCGTCTTCGAGAAGCTGCGGCTGCAGCCCGGGGACCGGCTTCTCGACATCGGCTGCGGCTGGGGCGGGATGGTCCGGTACGCGGCGCGGCGCGGCGTCAAGGTGCTCGGCGTCACCCTGTCGCGTGAGCAGGCCGAGTGGGCGCAGAAGGCCATCGTCGAGGAGGGACTCACCGACCTCGCCGAGGTCCGCTTCTCCGACTACCGCGACGTGCCCGAGACCGGCTTCGACGCGATCTCGTCGATCGGGCTGACCGAGCACATCGGCGTGCAGAACTACCCGGCGTACTTCCGGCGGCTGCACGAGAAGCTGCGCGAGGGTGGGCTGCTGCTCAACCACTGCATCACCCGCCCGGTCAACCGCGGTCCTGTGAAGGCCGGGGGCTTCATCGACCGGTACGTCTTCCCCGACGGCGAGCTCACCGGCTCGGGCCGCATCATCACCGAGGTCCAGGACGTGGGCTTCGAGGTGCTGCACGAGGAGAATCTGCGCCAGCACTACGCGCTGACCCTGAAGGGCTGGTGCGAGAACCTCGTCGCCGACTGGGACGCCTGCGTCGCCGAGGTCGGCGAGGGCACCGCCCGCGTCTGGGGCCTGTACATGGCCGGCTCCCGCCTCGGCTTCGAACGCAACGTCGTTCAGCTGCACCACGTCCTGGCCGTCAAGCTGGGCCCGGACCAGGAGCCGAACGTCCCGCTGCGCCCTTGGTGGGTGGCCTAGGCGGCTCCGCCGCCCGTGCGTGGTTCTGGTAGTGCCCGCTACCAGAACCGCGCACGGCAGCTGCAGGGGTTCGGCTCGTCCCGGACCCAGCCCAGCCGGGTCAGTACCGTCTCGACCTCCCGCGCGACGTCGCACGGCGACGACGCCACCTCCCGATATCCGAAGACCAGTCGCGACCGGCCGGCCAGCTCGGCGGCGTTGTCGCGGCGCCGGTCACGGAAGGCGACTTCGCGCATCGAATGGACCCACCTGCCGTCCAACCGCACCGTGAGCGGGCATCCGGCGCCGTCGTACGTGCAGTCCTCGTACAGGGTCCTGCCGTCCACGACGACCGGACTCTGCCGGCGCGCCACGGGCAGAGCGTGTGCACGCTCGACGTCGATCGCGTAGTGGTACTCGAGCACGGACTGCACCCCGTCTGCGAGCAACGTCACCGCCTCTGCCAGCGAACTCCGATACCGATACGGCGGTCGTTCCTCGAGTCGCAGACGCACATCGGCCAGTCGGATGCCGGCGTTCGTCACGGTGGCGATCAGCGACAGGTACGCCTCCCGCGGCGACGGTTGCGCAGTGGCCAGATCCAGTGCGGTGTCGACCTTGGTCGTGCGCGGCAAGTACCGATCGACGCCGATGTGTGCGTGTGCCCGTGACCGGTGCACGACTACCCCCGGATGGAGAACGGCAGTCGGCTTCGACACCGGCAGCTTCGCTTTCCGTCCTGGTGCCCGCACCGTGGCTCGCTGCGGCAGCGCCGACTTCCCCACGGGAACGGTGAGGTGAACCGGTGCGGTGTCGTCGACCGGAAGCATGCCCCACACCTCCGCCGCGGTCCGGTGACTGAGCATCGCCGCTCCGCCCCCATACAGCAGGGCCGCCTCGAGCACCATGGTCCGCGTCAACGGTCCGCTGCTGACGGCATACACGCCCTGCAGGACACGTTGCCACCGTCCCGTATCGAGCAGATGCCGGACCGCTCCACGGCCCACCCCCAGTGCAGTCAGCTCCGCCTGTGTGACCAAGCCGGCCCGATCGTCGACCAGCTTCTGAATCTCGCTCTTCCCGAAGTCGTCCCCCATGCCGTCGATGATGGCCGACCCGGCGACGGGCAAGGGCTCCCGACCGTGGTCGGGAGCCCTTGCCCGTGGACAACTCGTGTGTGGTTCTGGCAGCGATTGCTACCAAAACCACGCACGGGCGCGTCAGCGCAGGGACGCCGGCGGGGTGAAGCGCTCGCCGTACTTGGCGGCGAGTTCCTCGGCGCGCTTGACGAAGCCCTCCTTACCGCCCGGGTAGCCGGCGATGTACTGCGCGACGCCACCGGTCCAGGCCGGGAAGCCGATGCCGAGGATCGAGCCGATGTTGGCGTCGGCGGTGGTACGCAGCACGCCCTCGTCGAAGCACTTCTGGGTCTCGATGGCCTCGATGAACAGCATCCGCTCGATCAGGTCCTGGATCGGGATGTCGGTGGGCGCGCTGCTGAACTTCTCGCGCAGGCCCGGCCAGATGCGGGTGCGCTTGCCGTCGGCGTACTCGTAGAAGCCGCCGCCACCGGCGCGGCCCGGGCGGCCCTCGTCGACGAGGAAGTCGACGACGGTGGTCGAATCGTCCTGCGGCACCTTCAGACCCGACGCCTCGGCGGCAGCCTCGGTCTCCTTGCGGATCTTCTGCATCAGCGTCAGGTTCAGCTCGTCCGACAGCTGCAGCGGCGGAGCCGGGTAGCCGGCCTGCGAACCGGCCTGCTCGATCGTGGCCGGCTCGATGCCCTCGCCGACCATGCGGATCGCCTCGTTGACGAACGTGCCGATGACGCGGGAGGTGAAGAATCCCCGCGAGTCGTTGACGACGATCGGGGTCTTGCGGATCTGCTGGGCGAGATCGAACGCCTTGGCCAGCGTCGCGTCGGAGGTCTTCTCCCCCGCGATGATCTCGAGCAGCGGCATCTTGTCGACCGGGGAGAAGAAGTGCAGGCCGATGAAGTCCTCCTGGCGCTTCACTCCCTCGGCGAGGCCGGTGATCGGCAGGGTCGAGGTGTTCGACCCGAGCACCGCGTCCGGCGCGACGACGTCCTCGATCTCCTGGAACACCTTGTGCTTGAGGCCGGTGTTCTCGAACACGGCCTCGATGACCAGGTCCGCGCCGGCCAGGTCGGCGGCGTCGGCCGTCGGCGTGATGCGGGCGAGCAGCGCCGCGGACTTCTCCTCCGTGGTCTTGCCGCGGGCGAGCGCCTTGGCCTCGAGGCCCTCCGAGTAGGCCTTGCCCTTCTGCGCCGACTCGATCGAGACGTCCTTGAGGATCACGTCCATACCGGCCTTGGCGCACACGTAGGCGATGCCCGCGCCCATCATGCCGGCGCCGAGCACGGCGACCTTCCGGAAGGTGGTCTTCGGGAACGGCGTGCCGTCGGCCTGCTTGGGGCGCGACGCCCCGGAGTTGATGGCCTGCATGTCGAAGAAGAACGCCTGGATCATGTTCTTCGCGACCTGGCCGGTGACCAGCTCGGTGAAGTAGCGGCCCTCGATCTTCGACGCGTTGTCGAAGTCGACCTGCGAGCCCTCGACGGCGGCGGCCATGATGGCCCGCGGGGCGGGCATCGGGGCGCCCTTGAGCTGCTTGCGCAGGTTCGCGGGGAACGCCGGCAGGTTCGCCGCGAACGACGGCGACGCGGGGGTGCCGCCGGGGATCTTGAAGCCCTTCTTGTCCCAGGGCTGCACGCCACCTTCGGGATTGGCCTTGATCCACGCCTTCGCGGCGGGGACGAGTTCGTCGATCGAGCCGACGACCTCGTCGATCAGGCCGAGTTCCTTGGCCTTGACCGGGTTGTACTTGTTGCCCTGCAGCAGCACCTGCATCAGCGCGGTCTGGATGCCGAGCATGCGCACGGTGCGGGTGACGCCGCCGCCGCCGGGCAGCAGGCCCAGGCTGGCCTCGGGCAGGCCGATCTGCACGCCCTTGACGTCGGCCGCGATGCGGTGGTGGGTGGCCAGGGCGATCTCGAGACCGCCGCCGAGGGCCGCGCCGTTGATCGCGGCGACGACGGGCTTGCCGAGGGTTTCGAGCCGGCGCAGGTCCGCCTTGATGCCCTCGACCTCGTCGAAGATCCGCTGCGCGTCCTCGGGGCCGACCTTGATCATGTTCTTCAGGTCGCCGCCGGCGAAGAAGGTCTTCTTCGCGGAGGTGATCACGACACCGGTGATGTCGTCCTTCTCGGCGGCCAGGCGGTCGACGGTGGCCTTCATCGACGCCTTGTAGAGCTCGTTCATGGTGTTCGCGCCCTGGTTCGGGTCGTCGAGAGTCAGCACCACGATGCCGTCGGCGTCGCGCTCCCAGCCGATCATGTTGTTCTCAGTCACTGTGAATTCCCCAGTCCCTTCCGAAGTTTCAGACACGCTCGATGATCGTGGCCACGCCCATGCCGCCACCGATGCAGAGGGTGACGAGGGCGCGGCGGGCACCGCGGCGCTCGAGCTCGTCGACCATCGTTCCCGTGATCATGGCGCCGGTGGCGCCGAGCGGGTGCCCCATCGCGATGGCGCCGCCGTTGACGTTGAGCTTCTCGTCCGGGATCTTCAGGTCCTTCTGGAACTTGAGCACGACCGACGCGAACGCCTCGTTGATCTCGAACAGGTCGATGTCGTCCACGGTCAGGCCGGCGGCGGCGAGGACCTTGTGCGCGGCCGGGGTGGGGCCGGTGAGCATGATCGTCGAGTCCGCACCCGAGGTGGCGGTGGCGACGATGCGGGCGCGCGGGGTCAGGCCCATGTCCTTGCCGGCCTGCTCGGAGCCGACGAGCACCAGCGCGGCGCCGTCGACGATGCCGGAGCTGTTGCCGCCGTGGTGGACGTGGTCGATCTTCTCGACGAAGTGGAACTTCTGCAGCGCGACGGCGTCGAAACCGCCCATCTCGCCGACCATCGCGAACGACGGCTGCAACCCGGCCAGGCCCGCGAGGGTGGTGTCGGGACGCATGTGTTCGTCGTGGTCGAGGACGGTCAGGCCGTTCTGGTCCTTGACCGGCACCACGGACTTGGCGAAGTACCCGCCGGACCACGCCGCCGCGGCCAGCTGCTGCGAACGCAGCGCGTACGCGTCGACGTCCTCGCGGCTGAAGCCTTCCATGGTGGCGATCAGGTCGGCGCTCACACCCTGCGGCACGAAGTAGGTGTCGTAGTTGGTGGCCGGGTCGAGGGCCCACGGGCCACCGTCCGAGCCCATCGGCACCCGCGACATCGACTCGACGCCACCGGCGACGACGAGCTCGTCCCAGCCGGAGCGGACCTTCTGCGCGGCCATGTTCACGGCCTCGAGGCCGGAGGCGCAGAAGCGGTTGATCTGCACGCCGCCCACGGTGTCGGGCATGCCCGCCGCGGTGACGGCGGTGCGGGCGATGTCGGCACCCTGGTCGCCCACCGGTCCGACGACGCCGAGGATCAGGTCCGAGATGCGGTTCTCGTCCAGGTCCGGGAACCGCACGCGCAGTTCGTCGATCAGGCCGGTGACCAGGGAGATCGGCTTGACCGAATGCAGCGACCCGGTCTTCTTGCCGCGGCCGCGCGGAGTTCGGATGGCTTCGTAGATGAATGCCTCGGAGGTCACAGTGCAGGGTTCCTTCCCGTGCTTTGCGGATGCGAGGGGCGGCGGCTCGTGACAGCCGTCACGCCCGACCTCGTTCACCCTAGGAGCCGGGGCCCCCCGGACTGAAGGACCGAACCGAGCGGAGTCCGTGACCGAACCGAGCGGACGTTCACGCCCCGAGACCGGCCTCGCGGGCCCGCACGATCGCGGTCGACCGGTCGGCCGCGCCGAGCTTGCCGAGCACGTTCGACACGTGGTTGCGCACCGTTTTCGGGCTCAGCACCAGCCGGCGGGCGATGGTCGCGTTGTCGTGCCCGCGCGCCATCAGGTCCAGCACCTCGCGTTCGCGATCGGTGAGTTCCGGGAACACCGCCGGCGCCAGGGTGCGGGAGGCGGCCATCGCCCCGATGGCCTTGGCGGCGACGGCGGCACCGACGATGACCTCGCCGTCCGCGACGGCGCGGATCGCCCGCTCGACACCCGACGGGTCGGCACCCTTGACGAGGTAGCCGCGCGCCCCGGCGCGCACCGAGGCGACGAGCGACTCCTCGTCCTCGTGCATCGTCACCACCAGCACCCGCAGCTCGGGGAACCGCCCGAGCAGCTGCCGGGTCGCCTCGATGCCCGAGCCGTCCCCGAGTTCGAGGTCCATGAGCACGACGTCGACGTCCGCGGTGATCACCTCGAGCGCCTCGGCGACCGAACTGGCCTGGGCCACCACCTCGATGCCGTCGAGGGTGCCCAGCAGCGCGACGAGCCCGAGCCGGAACACCGGATGGTCGTCGACGACGGCGACGGCGATCGCCGCGGGGGCGTTCACGACGGCCCCCACGGGAGGTCCGCCGTGACGACGGTGCCGTGCGGCTGCGCCGCCGTGATCTCGACGGTGCCGCCGACGTCCTCGGCGCGTTCGCGCATGCTGTGCGTCCCCACGCCCCGTCGCGCGTTCCGGTCCAGCCCGCGGCCCGCGTCGCGTACCTCGAGGGTGAGCCGGTCCGCCGCCGCCCGCACGAGCACCCGGCACCCGTCGGCGCCGCTGTGCCGCCGCGCGTTGGTGACCGCCTCGGCGGCGATGCCGTACGCCGCGGCGACGACCGCCCCGCCCCGGCCCGGTGGCACATCGGCGTCCACGTCGACGCGGAATCCACTGCGCGAGTGGACCGCCGACATCTCCTCCAGCGCGGCGGCAAGACCCAGCTCGTCCAGGACGGGCGGCAGCAACCCCCGGGAGAGCTCGCGCACGCCCTCGACCTGGTGGTCGAGTTCGCGCAGCAGCGAGTCGATCAGCGGAGCGGCGCCGGCGGAGTCGCTGTCGATGAGGTTGCGGGCGCCCTGCAGCCCGAGCCGGATACCGGCGAGGGACGGACCGAGCCCGTCGTGCAGTTCCCGGCGGATGGTGCGGCGCTCGGCGAGCCGGGCCTCGGTGAGCCGGTCGCGCGCCGCGTCGAGCTCCTCCGAGGACCGCAGCACCACGAGCCCGGCCTCCACCACGGAGGCGAGTTCGCCGAGCGCGCGGAAGCTGCGGGGCCCCAGCGTCTCGCCGGGCGGGGCGGTCACCTCGAGCCGGCCGTCGCGCAGGACGACCTGCTCGGTGGGCCCGGTGGGGGTGCCCCATCGGGCGAGCGCCTCGTCGCCGCGGCGCACCGTCACCGACTCGAGGCGCAGCGCCACACCGACTCCGGCGGCGAGGTCCTCGAGCAGCCGCCGCGGCGTCTGCGCCCCCGCGAAGTGCCGGCCGAGCCGGCGCACCGCGCTCGCCGGGTCGTCGCCCTCGCCGTAGACGAGGGTGTGCACGCGCCGGGTCAGCCAGGCCCGCACCGGTTGCACGGCCAGGGCCACCGCGACCGCGGCGATGGCCTGGGCGACGACGGATCCGTCCGTCGGCAGGATCAGGGCGACGGTGGCGGTCACGGCGAGGTAGCCGGTGGCGAGTACCGCGACGAGGCTGCCGGCGACGGCGGCGCGGCCGACCGCGAGGTCGAGCCCCCACAGCCGTTGCCGCAGCACCACCACGAGGATCGCGACCGGGTAGAACGCCTGCGTGGCCAGGTGCAGCAGCGGCGTGAGCATCCACGGCAGGCCGGGCACCGCCAGCGGGATGTAGGACACCGCCATCAGGGCGGTGCCGAGCGCGAGCCAGCCCAGGCCGATGCGATCGGAGACCGGGCCGCACCGCCACCGGTAGGTGATGTCCGCAGCGGCGAGCAGGCCGAGCGTGACGACGGGCAGCACGAGCCAGCCGACGGCGGTGCCGGTGAAGGTGCGGGCCCAGAAGAACCACGCGGTGACCACGGCACCGGCGAGCACGCCGAGGCGGGTGCGCCGGTCGAGCGGCGTGTCGCGGACCAGCCAGGGCACCACCAGGAACAACGCCAGGGTGCCGGGGATCCACGCGGTGCTCTGCAGCGGCGCGAGGACCCCGGCGAACGGCAGCCCGGGCCGCACCTCCGCGAGCTTCGTCCAGGCGTAGCTCAGGGCCGAGAGCCCGACGCCGATCGATGCGAGCGACAGCAGGATCGGCACCGGATGCACCCGGCGCGCCAGCACCACGCCGGCGACGGTGCCGTACACCGCGGCACCCACGGCGTCGACGAGGAAGAACAGCTGATCGGAGTCGAGGTCCGGGCGGGCGGTGGCGAAGACCACGAGGGCCGCGACGGCCAGGCCCCCCGAGAGCACGGCGACGACGGCGGCGGGCACCGGTGCGCCACCGGTGCCCGCCGCCGTCTCGGATGCGTCCGCAACAGCCATGATGCGGTGAGTATGCCCCGCGGCCGGATCCGTCGCGCGGCAGCCTATCGGCGCGCCCTGTCGGAGACGGCGAATCCGATGCCGGCGACGAGCACCCACACGGGACCGACGAAGCCGGCCATGTATTGCAGCGGGGAGATCCCGAGCAGCACGGTCAGGCCGCCGAGCACCACGCTCGCCCAGCCCAGCCACCGCGGCGTCGCGCCGTGGCGCAGCGACGCGGCCGCCACCGCCAGGCCGCTGACCCCCGCGCCGACCCACAGCCACGGGATCGTGCCGACCCAGTGCGCGCCGACGACGGCGAACTCGGCGACCATCTGTCCCGGCTCGCCCAGCCCGAACAACAGCTCGGTGTCCAGGCCGGCGCCGAGCAGTCCGGCGGTCGCCGTGAGCAACAGACCGAACGCCGCGACCGACGGCAGCAGGCTGTCCTCGGGCAGGGCGATCCGCAGGCGGCGCTGCAGGCCGGCGGCGAAGATCAGCAGCAGCACCGTCGACACCATGAGCGACAGGTGCATCACCAGCAGTGGGGTTCGTTCGCCCGCGAACGCCTCGGCGATCGCGGGCGCGTTGCCGGCCGTGGATTCGTCGTAGGCGGCGCCCATACCCATGCTCGCCTGGATGGCGACGACCCCGGCGAGCCCGGCAACGGCCCCCGACCATGCCCAGGCGCTCGACGACGCGCGCCGTGCGGCCGTGCGTCCGTCCTCCGTCACGCTCACTGTGCTCATCGGTTCGGTGTCCCTCCCGTCGTACCGGCGCGCTCTGCGCCTGAGGGAGAGGCTGCTGCGCCCGGCGTCCCGGTCGCCAGGGACACCCGTCCCGTCCCGGTGGGATTCCTCCGGCGGGATGCCGGACCGGTCCTCGCGCGCGTCGGTGCTTGCCGCGCGCGTGAGGACGCGCGCGACAAGCACCGTTCCGCGCGAGAGTGACCGCGCTGCAGGCGAATCAGTAGACCAGGACGGCGAACAGCGTGCTGAGCACGAGCCCCGCCATCACCGGCAGGAAGCACTTGCGGGCCAGGTCGAGGACGGGGACGCGGGCGAATCCGGCCACGGCGACGAGCGACGACCACGCGACGATCACCCCGCCGCCGGACCAGATGTTGCCCATCTGCCCGATCGCGGCGAGGGTCGACGGATCCATGCCGACCGCCGGGCCCAGCGCGCCGGACAGCGAACCGGTCAGCGGCAGACCGCTGAAGCCGGACCCGTCCAGCCCGGCCACCACGCCGATGAGCAGGATGCCGAACGACGTGACGAACGGGTTCTGCGGCAGGTGCGACTGTGCCGCGTTGACGAGATCGAACAGGATTCCCGGACCCGTCTCGCCGTCCGCGTAGCCGAGGATGGCACCGGAGAAGTCGGGGTTGCCGATGAGGAAGAAGCCGGCGATCGGCAGCACGACGCCCATCGCCTTGAAGGCGAACACCAGACCGTCGACGAGGTGCTCGGAGGTGGTCTCGAGGAAGCCGCCCCTGTCGTTGGACGCGGCGGCCGCGAACAGGATGAGCGCCGCGATTCCACCGACGATGGCCGCGGCGTCCCCACCCTGCAGGGGCGGCACCACCTGGGTGAACTTGCCCAGCAGCAGATACACGATGAAGGCGAGGTAGGCGAGCGGAACGAGCATCGCGAACGCCTTCGCGGTGCCCCTGCTCTCGGCGAGTTCGTAGCTGCCGGGGTCGCGCTCGGCGACGATCACGGCCGTCGCCGTGCTCGCGGCACCGTCGGGGCCACCGGCGGGGCCGCCGCCCACGGGCTCGGGCTGCACCGGCTGCCGGGTCGGGGCGGATCCGCCGCCGGCCGGGCCGTCGGCGCCGCGGTCGGCCTCGGCCTCCCACTCGACGAGCAGGTCCGGCGACGGCGCCCGCCACGTCCGGCGCTGCGCGACGAACGTGATCGCCAGCGCGGTCACGCCGACGACGAGCGACAGCACGAGCGACTTGTCCGCCACGGCGTCGACGTCGGCACCGGCCGCCGTGGCGGAGATGCCCGGTGCGACCTTGATGATGTAGTCCGACGACAGGGCCATGCCCTGGCCACAGATGGCGATGACCATGCCGACCGACAGCGGCGACAGGCCGGCCCGGATGGCGACGGGGATCAGCACGGCACCGACGAGCGGGACGGCCGGGGTGGGCCAGAAGAACAGGGAGATCACGTACGTCACGACGGCCAGCACGAGGAAGCTACTGGTGCCGGTACGCATGACCCTGCGGAACGGCGCGACCATCAGCCGGTCGGCGCCGAGTTGCCGCAGCGCGCCGAGCATCGCGGTCACCAGCGCGATGATCAGGAAGATGTTGAACAGCTCCTTCGCGGCCACGAGGCTGGCGTTGAAGATCGAGGACAGTCCGGTGACGATGCTGCCGGAGAACACGAAGGCGGTCAGGAACGTTCCGATGACTGCGGGAACCACGATGTTCTTCCGCAGGGCCATGGTGGCCAGGATGACGACGATGCCGGCCACGTAGACCCAGTGGGCGGCTGTGAGTTGTACGTCCAATTCGAGTCCTAAGTCAGGAGCAGAACGAGTGAGGGGCTGTGTTCGTGGAACTTTCCGCGCTCGTTCATGCCTGGTCAACGCAAACCTTGCACAGTGCCCCGAACTGTAGATGTGCAGTGTGTTCCTGTTTTGCGTTTCCGTGTCCTCCGGTAGCGCGATCGTGAACAATTGCTACGAACTTGTGTCTTCCGCCGTTTCCGCCGGGCGAACCCCGATTCCTTGGGCAGGGTGCACACTCCGGGCGCGTCCGCCTGTGCTGTTTACGAATTCGACGCCGATGCGGCGGTACCGGGCGCGGTGAGACAGTGAGGCCACGGCCCCCGCCGTATCGCTCGCGAGCCACAGGAGACAGATGACCACCCGTACTGCCGCGCCGACTCCGGCCCCGGCGCACGCCGATTCCGGAACCCCGCTCGCGCTGTCCGCCCTGCTGGCGGGAACCCTGGTCGGCACGATCAGCAACAACGTCGTGAATGTCCCGTTGGCGGAGATCCTGTCGGATTTCGGCACCTCGCTCGAGAGCGGGGTGCTCGTCGTCGCCGGTTTCCTGTTGACGTTCGCGGCGTCGATGCCGCTGGCCGGCTGGATCGGTGATCGCTTCGGCCGCCGGCGCGTGTACTGCGGCGCGCTCCTGGCGACGGCGGTGTGCTCGGCCGGCGCCGCGACGGCCCCCAACCTGGCGGTGCTCGTCGCGTGGCGCTCGCTGGGCGGTGTCGCCGCCGCCGCGTTCGCGCCCGCCGTGATGGGCCTGATCGCGTGGTTGTTCGGGCCCGAGCGGCGGGCGCGGGCCGTCGGGTCCTGGGCGGCGGTCAACGGTGCCGGTCAGGCCCTCGGACCGTCGATGGGCGGCCTGATCGCCGACCACTGGGGGTGGCGCTGGGTGTTCGTCCCGCTCGTGCCGGTGGCGCTGATCGGCTTCGCGGGGACCCTGCGCTGGATTCCCGCGTTCGAGGGCCGGCGCATGCGCCTCGACGGCCCGGGCGCGGCCGCGTTGACGCTCGGCGCGGCGGTGCTGGTGCTCGGGCTGACGCTGGTCCCGCAGCCCGGCGTGGCGCTGCCCGCCGCCCTCGCGCTGATCGGGGGCGCGGCCGTCGTGCTCGTGTGGTTCGTGCTGCACTGCCTGCGCACGCAGGTGCCGTTCGTCGACGTCCGCCTCGTGGCCGAACCGCGGTTCGCCCGCAGCGCGATCGCGGCGTTCGGTCAGATGTTCTGCCTCGGTGCGACCCTGCTCGCGGTGCCGCTGTACCTGACCGGCGCGGGGGTGTCCACAGCCCTGGCCGGGACGATCCTGTTCGCGCTGCCCGCCGTGATGGTCGTCCTGGCCCCGATCGTGGGCCGCACGACCGACAGGCTGGGCGCCCGGAGGGTGCTGCGGGCGGGGCTGGCGGTGCTGATCGTCGCCCAGTCGGCCCTGGCCGCCGTCCTGGCGACCGCGGCGACGAACCACTGGGCGGTCGTCGCGGTGCTCGCGGTCACCGGGGTGGGCAGCGCGCTCGTACAGACCCCGGCCGCGGCCGGGTCGACGCGCTCGCCCGCCGGAGCCCAGGGCACCGGGCTGGGGTTGTTCAACCTGATCCGTTTCGGCGGATCGGCGGTCGGCGCCGCGTGGGTGGCCATCGCGGTGGACTCGTGGTCGTACCCCGTGCTGTTCGTCGTGTGCGCCGTCGTCGTCGCGGCGGGGCTGGCCGCGTCCTTCCTCGGCCGCGACCCCGAACTGGCAGGCGTGTGAACGTTGTTCAGCGGTAGTTGATCTCGCGGTCCACGGCGGTGTGGACCTGGTCCAGCAGCTCGAGGCGGATCGCGAGCCACGCCGTGAACTGGTTCTCCGGCAGGCGCACGTCCATCGACAGCGCACGGGAGATGCGATCGAGCTTGGACAGCATCGTGTTTCGGTGCACGTTGAGCTCCCGCGCCGCGGCGTTGACGTTGCCACCCGCGCTCAGGTACGCGACGAGCGTGTCGTGCAGGTCGGTTCCGGCGCGGATCGGGCCGAGCACGTCGCGGACCAGGCGGCGGCTGCGGTCGGTCTCGGCGACGAGTTCGAGCACGCCGTAGCCGCGCAGGTCGCGGTAGGAGACGGCGCCGGACAAGCCCAGCCGCTGCCCGATTCCCAGGGCGACCCGGGCCTGACGGTAGCTCTCCCGGATCTCGTCCGCGCCGACGGCGGGCGCGCCGTGCGCGACCGGCACCGGCCGGCCGCGCCGGTCCTCCAGGTCCAGGGCCATGGCCTCGGCATACTTCTCGATCTCCGCCTCGACGTCGCGCCGGTCGCGCGACCGGAGCGAACGGACGACGACGAGGACGTCCCCGATCACGGTGACGTAGGACCGCACCGCCGGGTGCGGCAGCACGCTCGCCGCGTACCGCGCGAGCCGCAGCAGGCTCCCCGAGCCCTCGACGCCCGCACCCCCGGCGTCCGGGGCGTGCCCGGCCGCGACGAACACCGCGAACGTCGAGGTCAGATCGATGTCGTGATACCCGGCCCGCGCCTGCATGTCGTGCTGGCTGGTGAAGCTGCCGTGCACGAGCGCCTGCACGAAGTCCCCGCGGGCGCGTTCCTCCGCTTCGTCGACACTGCGCTGCCGCAACATCTCCGAGCCGATGATCGCCGTCGCCTGTTCGGTGACGACCGCGTGCTGAGCCAGTTCGTGCGGGCCCGGGCCGGGACCGGCGGCAAGCACCGCGACCCAGCCCTCGAACCGCTTGCCCAGGCGGATGGGGCTGGCGGTGCACGTCCAGCGTCCCGAATCGCCGGACAGCTCCACCACCCGGGTGTCGTGGCCGTGTCCGGATCCACTCGTGGTCTCCGCGCCCTGCCGTTCGGCCAGCGCCCGCGGAAGCCGGTCGGAGACGAGGTCCGTGGTCGCGGAGTCCAGGCCGTGGACCGCGACGACGTGCCCGCGCGCGTCGAGCGCGACGGCGGGATGGTGCGCGAGGGCCGAGACCTCGCGGAGGAGCAGGGTCATGCCCGCGCCCCGGTGCAGCAGCCCCGCCAGGGTGGTGTGGACGTGCGACGAGTAGCGCATCACGTGCACCTCCTGCGTCAGGGCACGCTCGGCCAGGAGGCGGTTGAGCGCCGCGAAGCCGATCGGGAAGCTCAGCTCGAGGACGACGAGTCCCGCAGGCAGCGGCGACTCCGCGGTCGTCGCGGGCAGCGAGCCGTCCACGACGAGGGCGGCGGCGCCGCGCGCGGCCAACGCCGCGACGGCGTGTACGTTGCCGGCGAGCGCCTCCGGACGGGCGTACACGGCGACGGCATCGAGGTCGTCGAATCGGCCCATGACCTCGCTGAACGGCAGTGCCCAGGTGAGGGCGCGGTCGAGGGCGGTGTGCCCGGACGCGATCCGCGCCCCGGTCATCAGCGACTCGTCGAGCAGACCCCGGACGGTCAGGCGCGGGCTCGGTTCCATGTCGACCTGCTTTCTGCGAGCGGGGCGCCGGCGCGAGGGACGACGTGCACCTTTTTCATCAAGTACCAGAGTCGAAGGTCCGCAGGCGATGTGCAACTTGTACACGAATTGTGTCGGGTACGGGTGATTCTGACCGTCCCTCCGTGGCCGCATCCCTGTTAGAAATAGCCCACTGGCGAAAACGCATCCACCGGCCGGACCCTCGCTTCCCGCTCCGCCAGGCCGGTACTCCCGCAGACCGAAAGTGGAGACCCATGCATCGAATTCATCGCATCACCCTCGACGACGCGCTCCCCCTCCTCGCTGCCGGCCGCGCGAAGGCGGAGGAGATCGGCGTCAAGCAGACCCTGTGCGTCTGCGACGAGAGCGCCAACGTCATCGCCCTGCACCGCCTCCCCGGTGCGCGGCTGACGGGTGTCGAGATCGCGATGGCCAAGGCGTTCACCGCGGCGGGCCACGAACGCGCCACGCACCTGTTCAACGAACCGCCCAACGGGCCGGCCCTGCCCGGCAACGAGGCCTTCGGCATCAGCCACATGCTGCCGGGCAAGTTCGCGATCTTCGTCGGCGGCTTCCCGCTGGTGTTCGACGGCCAGATCGTCGGCGCCGTCGGCATCAGCGGCGGAAACGGCGAGCAGGACAAGGCCGTCGGCGCGGCGATGCTCGCGGAGTTCGAGGCGATCACCGCGTCGGTGGCGCACTGACTGTGCACTTCGACCCCCGCCGGCGCCGCATTCCGGTCAGTGTGGCCGTGGCCGCACCCCGACGCCGGCACTAGTTTCGAAACCGACCGGAACAGGCTTTCACTCAGCCGATTTCGATCGTTCTCCGCAACGTCGCGGATCAACCCCAGCCCGACCGCACGACACAGCGTGAAAGGGAAACCACCATGACCGAACTGCTCGGACGCGACGAGTTCCGCGCCGCACTCGAGAACGCGATCAAGGGCCGCGAGGCCAAGGACGCCTCGTTCAGCAAGGCCTGGGCCGAGGGCAAGCTCGAGAAGCACCACTTCGCCCGGTGGGCCGAGAACCACTACCACTACGTGGGCCCGTTCGCGGACTACCTCGCGAACATCTACTCCAACACGCCCGACACGTTCACCGACGCCAAGGACTTCACCCTGCAGAACATGTACGAGGAGGAGCTGGCCGACATCCGGCACACCGACCTGCTCATCAAGTTCGCCGAGGCGTGCGGCACCACCCGCGAGCGCGTCGAGGATCCGAACAACATGAACGCCGTCACCCGCGGCCTGCAGGCGTGGTGCTACGCGGTCTCGCAGCGCGAGCACTTCGTGGTCGCCACCGCGGCCCTGGTCGTCGGTCTCGAGTCGCAGGTGCCGAGCATCTACAAGAAGCAGATCGTGCCGCTGCGCGAGGTGTACGGGTTCACCGAGGACGAGATCGAGTTCTTCGACCTGCACATCACCTCGGATGTCGTCCACGGCGAACGCGGGTACCAGATCGTGCTGGACTGCGCCGACACCCCGCAGTTGCAGCAGCGCTGCCTGCAGCTCGTGCGCTGGGGCGCGGAGATGCGTTTCTCGTACACCAAGGGCCTGTACGACACGTACGTCGCTCCCGACCTCGAGCTGGCTCCGGCCTGACCGACGTGACCGGACCGCGGGAGGGTCCACCGCTCGGCCCTCCCGCACCGGTCCCGGCGGCCATCCCCGATCGAAGGAGAATCATGTCCACCGACGCCGCCTCGGCCCCGCCCGGGTCGACCCGCGACAGGGTCGCCGTCGCCACCGTCAAGGAGCTGACCCGCCGGCGCAAGCTGCGCGTCGAGGTCGACGGCGTCGGCATCGCGTTGTTCCACGCGAACGACCGGGTGTACGCGTTCGCCGACCTGTGCATCCACCAGGACCGCTCGCTCGCCAAGGGCACCCTGTTGCACGGGCGGGTCATCTGCCCCGGCCACCAGTGGCGGTTCGACCTCGAAACCGGCTACGAGGAGGACCAGGATCTCTGCCAGCCGACCTATCCCGTGACCGTCGAGGGCGACACCGTCTATCTCGATCCGGCCCCGCGCCGAGTCGTTCCCGGCTCGCAAGAGGAGAGTTCGTCATGACCGTACGCACCGTTGTCACCGTCGGCGCCGGCCAGGTCGCCGCGGTCGCCGCACGCACGTTGCGCCGCCGCGGATTCGACGGCCGCATCGTCCTGCTCGGCGACGAACCGCACGCGCCCTACCAGCGGCCGCCACTGTCGAAGGAGTTCCTCGCCGGCCGGGAACCCGTCGCCTCCCTTTCCCTGCTCACACCGAAGTGGCTGGCCGACAACGATATCGACATCCGGACCGGTGTCACGGTACGGCGCGTCGACACCGCCTCGCGCAGCGTGGAATTCGACGGTGGGTCCGTCGCCGCCGACGCGGTGATCCTCGCGACCGGGGGACGCCCGCGCACGATCCCCACCTCCGGGACGCGCCCCGATCTCGTGCACTACCTGCGGACGCTCGACGACGCCGTCGCCCTCGCCCCGCGGCTGACCCCCGGTGCGCGCCTGGTCGTCGTCGGCGGCGGATTCGTCGGCCTCGAGATCGCCGCAACGGCACGCGGTCTCGGTGTCGACGTGGTCGTCCTCGAATACGCCGACGCCCTGCTGGGTTCCGTCCTGGGCGCCACGGTCGGCGGGTTCTGCGCCGACCTGCACCGCCGCAACGGCGTCGATCTGCGCACCGGCGTCGGCGTGGACTCCGTCGCGACCTCCGAGGCCGGGGTGCGGGTCCGCACCACGACCGGCGACACGATCGAGGCCGACGTGGTCGTGGTCGGCATCGGCATCACGCCGAACGTCGACGTGGCCGCCGCGAGCGGACTCGCCACCGACAACGGCATCGTCGTCGACGCCGTGGGCCGCACCGCCGTACCCGGAATCCACGCCGCCGGCGACGTCGCGAACCGCTTCTCCGACCGCGCCGGCCGCCGAGTCCGGGTGGAGCACTTCGACAACGCCAACCGGCAGGCCGCGGTCGTCGCGGACACGATCGTCGGTCGCACCTCGCTCGCCGACGACGCCCACTGGTTCTGGTCGGACCAGTACGACACGAACATCCAGTTCACCGGAACACCTTCCGGGACGACGGAACTCGTCGTGCGCGGCGACGCCCGCTCGGGTGAGTTCACCGTCTTCTATCTCGCCGGCGACGTGCTCACCGCGGCGTTCGCCATGGACCGCGGCGAGGACATCATGGCCGCCCGCGAACTCGTCGGCCGGACGGTCGGCGCGCACCAGCTCGCCGACGCGGACGTGGACCTGTGGGAACTGGGCGAACAGGTGGTGAGCTGAGGTGGCCGTGACAGGACTGAACTTCATCGACGGTGCGTGGGTGCCGGCCGTCTCCGGCGCCACCTTCGAACGACGCAACCCCGCCGATTCCACCGACCTGATCGGAACGTTCCCCGATTCCGACGCCACCGACGTGCGCATCGCCGTCGACGCACTCGACAAGGCGGCCCCCGAATGGGCCGCCACCCCACCGGAGCGCCGGGCCGCCGTCCTGGAGGCCGCCGCCCGGCACCTCGAGGAGCGACGGGAATCGCTCGTCGGGGAACTGGTCCGCGAGGAGGGCAAGACGCGCGCCGAGGCCACCGTCGAGGTGAGCCGCACCCCCATGAACCTGCGCTTCTACGCGGGCGAGGCGCTGCGCGCGACCGGCGCGACGTACCCGGCCGCCGGCCGCACCATGATCTACACCGTCCGCGAACCCATCGGCATCGTCGGGGCCATCACCCCCTGGAACTTTCCGCTGAACATCCCGTCCCGCAAGCTCGGGCCGGCGCTCGCCGCGGGAGATCCGGTGCTGTTCAAGCCGTCCGAGATCACCCCGCTCATGGGGCAGCGGCTGGTCGAGGCGCTGCTCGCCGGCGGACTGCCCCCGGCGGCGATCGCGCTGGTGCAGGGCGGCGGGCGGGCCGGGGCCGCGGTGGTCGCCGACGAACGCGTCGCGGCCGTCACCTTCACCGGATCGACGGAGGTGGGCCGGGCCATCCATCGTGGCGTCGGCCCGGACCGGCGGGTACAGCTCGAGATGGGCGGCAAGAACCCCGTCGTCGTCCTCGCCGACGCCGACCTCGACGCCGCCGCCGCGTTGATCGTCAAGGGCGCTTTCGGGCTCTCCGGACAGGCCTGCACCGGCACCAGCCGGGTCGTCGCGATCGACGACATCCACGACGCCCTGCTCGAGCGGGTCGTCGCCCGCGCCGAGGCCCTCACCGTCGGACCGGGCCTGCGGGCGGGGGCGTCGATGGGTCCGCTCGCCAGCCGCGGCCAGCTGGACAAGTTCCTCGAGTACGTCGCCGTCGGGCAGGACGAAGGGGCCCGTCTGGTGTGCGGCGGAACCCGCTGCGACGACAACGGTTTCGGAGACGGGTTCTTCGTGCGCCCGACGGTGTTCGCCGACACCGCGCCGGGCATGCGCATCCTGACCGAGGAGATCTTCGGTCCGGTGCTGGCGTTCCAGCGGGCGTCGTCGTTCGACGAGGCCGTCACGTTGGCCAACGACACGGCGTTCGGCCTGAGCGCGGCGATCGTCACGCGCGATCTCGACCGGGTCGGGCAGTTCGTCGCCCGTTCCCGCACCGGCCTGGTCAAGGTGAACCAGCCGACGAACGGCATGGCGATGAACGCTCCGTTCGGTGGGTACAAGGCGTCGAGCACCCAGACGTTCAAGGAACAGGCCGGGCCGACGCTGATGCAGTTCTACCAATCCGAGAAGACCGTCTACATCGACCCCGTCGCCTGACCGCCCGCGGTCGGAGCAGATCCCAATGCCTGGAGGATGACCATGGAGTTCAAGAGAGTGGCCCGTTCCGGGCAGGTGCCGGAGGGCATCGTCCGCCGCTTCTACGCCGGCGACTACGAGTTCGCGATCTCGCGGCTGGACGGGAAGGCCTACGCGACATCCAACTACTGCTCACACCTGGACTGCCTGCTCTCGTCCGGCAAGCTCGTGCAGGATGGAATCGGATGCTCTTGCCACGGAAGCGCTTTCGATCTCGCAACCGGTGAACCCATCTGCCCTCCCGCCACGGAGCCGATCAGGACCTATCCCGTCGAGGAGCGCGGCGGCGAGATCTTCGTCGGCATCGATCCCGCCGAGCCGCCGGAGGGCCCGCGCCGGCGCCGGCTCCGGCAGGCATGACAGCGCGGCGGGTCCGTCCGGCGACGTTGTCGACCGGCGGCATGGTGTCCTCGAGCCACCCGCTGGCCGGCCAGGCCGGGGCGCGGGTGCTCGCCGACGGCGGCAACGCGGTCGACGCCGCGCTGGCGATGGCCGCGACCACGTGGCTGACCCTGCCCGGCCAGTGTGGCCTCGGCGGGGACGCATTCGCCGTGGTGCGGGAACCGGACGGCACAGTCTGGACGGTCGGGGGGAGCGGTTACGGCCCCGACGGCGGCACACCGGACTTCTACCGGGACCGCGGGCTGGCCGCGATCCCGCTGGACGGCGCCCTCGCGGTGGCCGTGCCGGGCGCTCCGGCCGCGCTCGCGGCGCTGCACCGGCGCGGCGCCACCCGCAGCCTTGCCGAGCTGTGGGAACCGGCCGCGCGCCTCGCCGAGCACGGGTTGCCCTGCTCGGCCAAGACCCGCGACGACGTGCGGTCGGCGCTGGACGCCGTCCGCACCGATCCCGGGCTGGCCTCCGTGTACGTCGACGGCGGTCTCGTACCGCTCGTCGGTGACCGGCTGCCGCAACCCGACCTGGCGCGCACCATCCGTGAACTCGCGCACGACCCGGCGTCGTTCTACACCGGGTCGCTCGCCGAGCGGTGCGTCGCCGCGCTGCGCGACGCGGGCGCCCCGTTCTCGGGAGACGAATGGGTCGCAACCGGGACGGTGACGCCGGAGCAGGCGCTGTCCGGCCGGTACGCCGGCGCGGTGATCCATCAGACCCCACTGCCGACCCCCGGGTGGATGGTGTTGCACCAGGCGGCGCTGTGCGAGGGCGTCGTCGGGTTCTCCCCGCTCCTGAGCGCGGCGGCGATCGACCGCATGGCCCGGGCCGCGCGGACGGCGTTCGAGGACCGGCTGCGCTGGTGCGGCGCCGACAACGACGGTGCCGCGCGCATCCTCGATCCCGGCCACATCCGCGCCGGCCGCGACCGGCTGTCGGCGACCGCGCCCGCCGGAGCGTTCACGGTGGCCGGCGGAGACACCACCTCGCTGGTGACGGTCGACCGGGACGGACGCGCGGTGAGCTTCATCCATTCGCTGGCGTTCACCTTCGGGGCCAAGTTCACCGTGCCCGGCACGGGGATCGTCCTGAACAACCGGCTGGGGCGGGGCGCGTATCTGATCGACGGGCATCCGAACGAGGTGCGGCCCCGCCGCAAGCCGCTGCACACCCTCAATGCCTGGATCGTCACGGACGCGGCGGGAGCGCTGCTCCACGTCGGCAACACCCCCGGCGGGGACGGGCAGGTGCAATGGAACATGCAGCTGCTCTCGCACCTCCTCGACCACGGGCTCGATCCGCAGGAGGCGGTGTCGGCGCCCCGGTTCACGGTGTTCCCCGGCTCCGACGCGAACGTGCTCGGCGACCCCGCCGAGCTGCGCATCGAGGCCGACGTCCCGCCCGAGGTCCGCACCGCCCTGTCCGAGATGGGGCACGACGTGCGCACCCTCGAACCGCTCGGCGCCGAGGGCAGCGCCCAGATCATCTCTCTCGATCCCCGCGGCGTGCTCAGCGGCGGCAGCGATCCCCGTCAGGAAGGAGTGGCTCTCGGTGTCGAATGAACAGGCGATCGGCCGGGCAGCGCTCGGCGCGCAGCCGCCGCGGCCGCGCGGCCGCTACGTACCCGCGGTGCTGTCCGGCTCGACCGTCCACACGGCGGGGATGACCCCGCGCCGTGACGGCCGGCTGACCGTCACCGGCCGCGTCGGCGGCGAAGTGGACCCGGCCGTCGCCCGGGAGGCGGCGGGCCTCGCGGCCGGCAACGCCCTGGCCGCGGTCCGTTCGGTGCTGCCGCCGGGTGCGATGTTCCGGTGCGTCGAGATGGTGGTGTACATCGCGTGTGCCGACGGCTTCACCGAGCTCTCGGCGGTCGCCGACGGCGCATCGGAGGTCGTCGAACGCGCGCTGGGCCCGGCGTCACTGCCCGCCCGCAGCGCGATCGGGGTCTATCTGCTTCCCGGCAACGCGCCGGTCGAGGTGGCCGTCACCGCGCACGTCGCGGACGGACCCGGCGCGCACTGACGACCGCGGATCAGACCAGGGCCGGCCCGATCACGGCCAGCGCGACGAGCGCGATCAGCGCGGACAGGCCCGCTATGGTCGCGCCTCCGACCGGCGACTCGACGTCTCCGAACAACGGTTCGTCCTCGTCCCAACACCACCGCGGCATCACTCCATGGAAGCGGTTCGCCCCCGCATGCGCAACGGGGCGAGACCGATTCGGTCGAATTGCGGGAAGTTCCACGAAGTTTGCCGGGATCAGGCCGGACGAACCGGGGCGACGATGTCCGCCGCGAGGGTGAGCAGCATGAAGGCCCCGCCGACGACGACGAACGCGTACGTCACCGGCAGCAGCTTCACGAAGTCGACCGGCGCTCCGCCGGGCCGGCCCAGCCGGGCGCGCACCCGGTTCCGCAGACCCTCGTAGATCGCCACGGCCATGTGCCCGCCGTCGAGAGGGAGCAGCGGCAGCAGATTGAACAGGCCGACGAAGAGGTTCAGGCTCACCAGCAGCAGTACGAACGACTCCCAGGCGCCCCGCTCGACGGCCCGGCCCCCGAGCGATCCGGCCCCCACCACGCTGATCGGGGTGTCCGCGTCGCGTTCGCCGCCGGTCACCGACCGCCACAGCGACGCCGCCTTCGTCGGCATGTCCACCACCGTGCGCGCCGTGAGCGCGGCGAGGTCGCCGGTGAATGCGAGGGCGGCGGGCACCGCGGTCACCACGTCGTACCGCACGGGACCGGCGGGCGGGCGCGCGGATACTCCGATCGCACCGACGGCCGTCGAGCGCTCGTCCCCCGTCCGAGGGTCGACCACCCATCGCTGCACCTGCTCGGTCGCGACGGGCAGCACCAGCCGGCGGCCGTGCCGTTCGATCGTCAGTTCGACGACTCCTGCGCTGTCCCAGATCTTTCCGACCAGGTCGCCGAACCGGGTGACGCCCTCGCCGTCGACGGCGAGGATCGCGTCGCCGGGGAGTATCCCCGCGGCCCCGGCCGGTCCCGGGCCGTCGCACGCGGCGAGGCCGTATCCCGGGCCGGGCCGCTGCGACGACGGGACGCATCCGACGGACTCGACGACCACCTTCGGATGCAGCTCCGGCAGCCCCCACCCGACGGCGAGCACGAAGACGAGGACCCCGGCGAGCAGGAAGTTCATGCCGATGCCGCCGGACATCACGACCAGCCGCTTCCAGGTCTTCTGCCGATACAGGGCGCGGTCGTACTCGTCGGGGGTCAGTTCGTCGAGCGCGGTCGTGCCGGCGATCTCGCAGAACCCGCCCACCGGGATCAGTCCCAGCCCGTAGTCGGTCTCACCGCGCCGGACGGAGAAGAGCATCGGGCCACGCCCGAGGGAGAAGCGACGCACCTTCATCCCGAGACGCCGCGCCGCCCACAGGTGGCCCGCCTCGTGCAGGGCGACGGACACCGCGACCCCCAGCGCGAAGAGCACGACGCCCAGCGCGAACGTCACGGGTGATACGTCGCGTGCTCGCGGATGTACCCGGTGACGTTGCCCTCCGGGTCGCAGATCATGTCGCCCTCGAGGCACTCGGTGGTGACCGGGATGTGCCGCAACTCGCCCGCCGGCTGGGGCAGCGTGATGCCGGGGACGAGCGGGCCGGCGTACTGCGCGGGCCGGCCCTGCGCCGGGTCGGCGATCAGGTGCACCCGCACCCGGTCCTGCAGGTCGGTGCCGTCGTCGTGCACGGGCGCCGCCGCGTCGATCTCCATCGCGACCCTGCGCACGACGATCGCTCCCTGCGAGTACCCGTACAGCTCGTAGCGCGTGCGCGGCCCGCAGGCGGCCTCGGTCCGGCCGATCTCCGCCCAGAGATTCTGCACGCCGATCTGCACCGACTGGTCCATGAACGTGTCCCAGCCGAACACCCCGGCGACCATGCCCGCCGGATACCGCACGTGCCGCACCGCGAAGTCGGGGCTGTTGCGGTACTGATCCGTGTAGGAGTTGAGCGGGCTCTCGGGATCGATCGAATCCGGCGTTTCGGGGCCCTTCGTGCCGTCGACGGCGAGCACCACGGTCGGCGCACAGTACGAGGCCGGGGACGGGTCGGCATGGGCGATCGAGACGGCACCGAGCATCGAGCCGATGGTCAGCGCGCCGACGATCGCGACCCGGACAGCGGAAAGGATCATCGAAACCGTCCTTCAGCCATGGGATCCACCCCAACGATTCCCGACCGCGTTCATAAGTAAGCACAGTGATCGTGAAGTCCGCAAATCGAACACGCGGATGCGGTGCAACTCGGGGGGCCTAGCGGACGACATCGGCCAGATCCACGAAACCGTAACCCCGCGTCCGCAGACCGTCGATGATCGCCGGCAGCGCATCGGCGTCCAGGGTCGTGCCGTCGTCGGGGTTCGCGCCCACGTGCATCAGAACGATCTGGCCGGGCGCGGCCGCGGCGAGGACCCGCTCGGTCACCGCCGCGGCGTCGAGACCACCGCTCGTGCCTTTCCAGCCGAGCGAATCCACGGTCCAGCGCACGGGCACGTAGCCGGCACCGTTGACGACGCGGATGTCGGCGTCGGTGCGAGCACCGAAGGGAAACCGGAACAACGGCACGGCCGGGCGACCCGTCAGTGCCGTGATCGCGTTCTCGGCCGCCGCGAGGTCGGCCCTGATCTGCTCGTCGGTCAGATCCGGATAGGAGGGGTGGGTGTTGCTGTGGTTTCCCACCGCGTGCCCGGCGGCGGCGACGGCGCGGACCCGGTCCGGATACGTCCGCGCGAAATCACCGGTGACGAAGAACGTCGCCGGGACGGCGTAGCGGGCGAGCGTGGCGAGAATGCGGGAGACCGCGGTGTCGGAGGCTCCACCGTCGAAGGTCAACGCCACCACCTTCTCCTCGGTGGGAATCCGTTCGAGGTCGATGCCGCGCAGGGCGGCAGGTACACCGGCCGGAGGCACCGGCGTCGGCTCCGGACCGGACGGCGGAACGGGGACGGTCGCGGAGGGCCCCGGAGCCGGGGACGGGGGCCCGGGCGGCGTGGTCGCCGGTTCCGACGTCGGACTGCTCGTCGCGGTGGCTTCGGGCGGCTCGTCGGGCGGGCCGGAACCACAGGCCGTCACGACCAGGATCGACGCCGCGACGACGAGCGATCCGCGCCGGAACCGGATGTTCATGTGGACAGTGTGCCGCTCCACCTCGGCCGCGCCGCTGCGGTCGCCGGGTCCATCCCCCGCCGGGTGCGGTGGAACACGACGCTCACGGCAAGGAGGACCTCCGCGGCCGCGACCGCCAGCGCGGCCGCCATGAGAGGGGGAATCGAGGCGCCCGCCGCTGCACCGGCGACCGGAGGCACAGCGTGCCCGTGGTGGCCGCCCGCGGCCCGGCCCGGGCTCATGGTGGTCAGGTGCACCATGATCATCGCGACGTTCATGACGGTGACCAGGATCCAGTCCCGCTGGTCTCCGCGCATCCACAGGTGACGGGCGCAGTAGAGGCATCCGGCGACCATGACGAGGGTCAGGGCCGCCGACCCGGGCGACGGGGTGTGCTCCGCGAGCGAGCCGGCGTGCAGGACGGCCGCCGACACGGCGAGGGCGGCGGCCGCCCGGCCGCACCACGTGGTGGTGGTGCGGCGGGCGGCTTCCGGAACCGTGGTGGACATGCCCGTCAGTCCGTGCAGCAGTGCTTCGACGTGCCGGCCGGAACGTCGAGGGCCGGGTTCCGGTCGAAGAACCCGACCGGCTTCAGCGTGAACCCGGCGTAGTCGACGGGCATCACGGGCCAGTCCTCCGGGCGCGGGAAGTGGGTGAGCCCGAAGGTGTGCCACAGCACCAGGTCCTCGCCCTCGATGTTCCGGTTGCCGGCGACGAATGTCGGCAGTCCCGCCTGTCCCGGATGCTGGTTGACGAAGTCACCGGCCGGATAACGCTGCGCCGGGTCGTACCGCGTGACCCACAGATGCTTGGTGGCGAACGCGGCGCGGGCGGCGATGGAACTCGACGGATCCGCCAGCAGCACGGGCTGACCTTCCGGGTGCAGTGCGTATCCGACGTTCCGCCCGAGCCGGTTCTGCTTGGTCGGGTTGGTGATGTGCCAGACCCTCGCCTTGGTATTGTCGGCCAGCCTCTGCCCGTCGGCCTCCGTGGTGAGGGTGGTCTTGCGGCAGCGGAACGCGTTACCCCACGGGTTGTCCGGTCCCATCGGTTCGGGCACGGCGTCGACCTCCTCGACCGTGTTGACGTTGCCGTCGACCGCCATGTCCAGGCGGGCGGAGAAGAGGTGCTGGTGGAACGGCGCACCGAGCCCGGGCGCCATCTCGGTGGCGAACCCGTCCTCGCCGCGGTAGGCGGAGGTGAAGACGATGCCGGTGGCCTTGGCTTCGAGTTCGATGGTGCCGTCCAGGTAGAGGTACCAGTAGAAGCCGTAGTCGTAGTTGCCGATGGTGAGGAAGAAGGAGATCACGAGCCGGCGCGACCGACGGGTCTCGGTCATGCCGTTGAACATGTCCGTATGCTTCCAGAGGACGCCGTAGTCCTCCTCGTGGAGGCAGATCGCGTTCTTCATCACCCGCGGGTCGCCCTTCTCGTCGGCGATGGTGACGTCGAAGTACCGGATCTCGCCGAGGCAGTCGCACCCGAGTTCCAGCGAGTTGGTGTAGCGGCCGAACAGGTATTCGCCCTGGTCGAAGTAGTTCTGCCAGTACCGCACCGGCGACGGGTCGGCGTAGGGCACGACCATCTCGGCGATGGATGCGCGGTAGATCACCGGCCGCTGCACGCCGTCGTCGGAGAACGACAACTGGTGCAGGGTCAGGCCCTCGCGTACGTCGAACCCGAACCGGAACGTCCAGTCCGCCCAGGTGATCCGATTGCCCTCGACCGAGAAGCTGGGCCCCTCGGGTTGGGTGATCTCGATCGGCTTGAGGTCGGTGCGGGCCGGCCTCGCATGCGGAGCGGCGTCCCATTCGCCGCGTTCGGCCGGCACGGGAAGAGTGATCTCGTCGACGACCTTCACCACGCGCTGCTCGGTGAGGTCGACGTAGGCGACCACCCCGTCGATCGGATGTGCCCAGGGCAGGTCGGCCTCGTCCTCCTGGTGGAACGCGAGCACGCGGACGATCCGGTGCCCCACCTCGTCCTCGTGCCCGAACACCCCGGCCGACAGCGGAACCGCGCGCACCTTCTCCGGATCGATGCCGCGCGCAGCCATCGCCGCAATCCAGTCGAAGCTGGACAGGAGGAACGATTCGATGTCCTCGAACTCCTCGTCGAGGATCGGGACATGCCCCTCGGTGGCGGCGTCGACGGCGACGGTGCTGAGGATCCTGCGTTCGGTGACGGACACGACGTGATCGGAGCCCTTCCCGGTCGCACGGTCGAGGAGAAGGACACGGGCACGGCGCTCGATGTGCTCCCCCGGCCTGAACGCCAGGACCGTCGACTTGTGCGGTTCCTCGAGCCCGACGTAGACGAACCGGACGTGCTCGGTTACCAGCCCCGCCGCCGATACCGTTTCCTTGACGGCGGTGATCTCGTCGGCGGTCAGAGGGGTGAGGGGGTGGTCCGGTGCGGGCGTCGATGCCGCTTCGGTGAACTTCGTGGTGGCAGTGCTCATCGGGCGATCTCCTTGTCGATCTCGGTTTCGGTCGTGGCGGCGGGCGCGACGCCGCCGGAATGGTGGTGATGTCGTGCAGCGTCGGGGCGGAGAACGGCCACGGCCGTTCCGCCCGCGAACGCCCCGGCGAGAAGCACGCCGACGACGGCGGCGAGGGTGCCGGATCCGCCCACGAGCAGCGGCAGGTTCGCGATCGTCATCGCGAGCAGAGCGCTCAGCCCCGCGAGACCCAGCACCGGTGCGATCAGCGTGGGCCACGGCCGGGTGTCGGCCCGGGATCGCCGGAAGAAGACGAGGACGGCGATCGACGTCAGCGCCATCAGGGCGAGCACGCCGACGGACGCGACACCGGCGAACCAGGCGAAGACCTCGGTGACGGGATCGAGTCCGCCGACGGCCGAGGCCACGACGAGAACCAGGGCCGAGACCGTCTGCACGACCGAGGCCACGTAGGGCGAGGCATGGCGTACGTGCGAGCGGCCGCATCGCGCCGGCAGTGCCGCGCTGTTGCCGAGCGAGAAGATGTAGCGCGCGAGCACGTTGTGGAAGGACAGCAGTGCCGCGAAGAGACTGGTGACGAGGAGCACCTGCACGACATCCCCCGCCGCCGCTCCCACGTAGCGGGTCGCGGTCTCGATGATCATGCCCTCCGGGTTCTCGGTGGCCAGGACGACGGCGCCCTCGTCGCCCCACGCGCTGACCAGCGCCCAGCTCGACAGCGCATAGAAGCCACCGATGACCACCAGGGCGAGATAGGTGGCCCGCGGAATGGTCCGGGCCGGATCGCGCACCTCGTCGCGGAAGACCGCGGTCGCCTCGAAGCCGATGTAGCCGGCGACAGCGAAGATCAGGGCGATTCCCGGTGCGCCCGAGAAGAACTCGGAGGGGCGTAGCGCGGCGGTGGAAAGACCCTCCGCTCCGCCGCGGGCGATCACCGCTGCATCGATCACCAGTACGATGCCGACCTCGCAGAGCAGCAGGACCCCGAGGACCTTTCCGGACAGGTCGATGTGGCGGTAGCCGAGAATCGCGACCGCCGCCAGAACGATCAGAGCCCAGAGATACCAGGGCAACTCGGGACCGCCGTGCGAGGTCACGAAGTCGCCGAGGGCCGCGCCGAGGTATCCGTAGACGGCACCCTGGACCGCGGTGTAGGACAGCAGCGCCAGGAAGGCGGAACCCAGTCCGACGTGCCGGCCGAGTCCGTGGGTGACGAAGGTGTAGAACGCCCCCGCCCCGGGCACGTGCTTCGCCATCGCGGTGAAGCCGACGGCGAAGAAGAGCAGGACCACCGTGCAGACGATGTACGAGGCGGGGTACGCGGCCCCGTTTCCGGCGGAGATACCGAGTGGGACCGTGCCGGCGATCACGGTCAGCGGGGCCGCGGCCGCGACCACCATGAAGACGACGGCGCCGGGGCCGAGGCTTCCGGACAACCGGTGGGTGGGGGGTTCGTGTGCGCGAGCGTTGAGGGTCATCGGTGCTTCGACTTTCGGGAGAGGGAGTGCGCCGGCGATGTCGGTGCCGACCGCCGGAAGAAGCGTGCGCCCGGACGTTGTCGGTGCGGTCACCGCGGCGTCACGGTTCGTCGACGGCAAACGAGAAGGGCGGGGGGCCGGGTTCTCGTTCGGCCCGGCAGGGGTACGGACGGCGGTGCCCACACAGTGCCGGGCACCGCCCCGACCGGTCACAGTGCGATGTTGACCGACTTGGTCTGGGTGTACTCCGCCAGGGCCCCCTCACCGAGTTCCCGCCCCCAGCCCGACTGCTTGTATCCCCCGAAGGGCAGTGCGGTGTCGAACGCGTTGTGGCAGTTGATCCAGACCGTGCCCGCCTTGATCTCGGCGGCGACCTCGTGGGCCCGGGAGACGTCCCGCGTCCAGACGCTCGCCGCGAGCCCGTAGGGGGTGTCGTTGGCGGCGGCACGAACTCCCTCCTCCCGGTTGAAGGGCACCGCGACGGCGACCGGGCCGAAGATCTCCTCCCGGTACACACCGAAGTCGCTGCGCACGTCGACGAGGAGCGTCGGCTCGACGTAGAAGCCACTGTCGCCGTGGCGCTTTCCTCCGGTCAGGGCACGAGCCCCGTCCTCGAGGCCGGCGCGGAGGTAACCGGTCACCTTGCCGAGTTGCTCCTCGGAGATCAGCGGGCCGATATCGCTGGCGGGATCGAGTCCTGGACCGATCTTCTGCGACCGGGCGAATTCCGCTACGCCCTGGGTGAATTCGTCGAAGATGCGATCCTCCACCAGCAACCGCGTCCCGGCGGTGCACGCCTGGCCGTGGTTGAACAGGAATCCGCCGGCGACACCGGGGATCGCGGCCTCGAGGTCGGCGTCCGCGAAGACGACCTGGGGGCTCTTGCCGCCGAGTTCGAGCGAGACCTTCTTCAGGTTCCCGGCGGCGGCGCCCACGATCTTCTTGCCGACCTCGGTCGAGCCGGTGAAGGCGACCTTGTCGACGTCGTGATGGGCCGACAGGGCCGCACCCGCGTCCCCGAAGCCCGTGACCACGTTGACGACGCCGTCGGGCACCCCGGCCTCGGCGGCGACCTCGGCGAGCAGCAGGGCGGTGAGCGGGGTCTGCTCCGCAGGCTTGAGCACCAGCGTGTTCGCGCACGCCAGCGCAGGGGCGAGCTTGAAGGCGGCCATCACCAGCGGAAAGTTCCACGGCACGATCTGGGCGCACACCCCCACCGGCTCGCGGCTGGTGAACGCGTGGAAACGTGCGCCCGGAGCCCACGGAACCGACACCGGGACGGTGCGGCCCTCGATCTTGGTCGCCCAACCGGCGTAGTAGAAGAAGATCTCGGCCGCCCAGGTGACGTCGACCGCCTTCGCGACGACCACCGACTTGCCGTTGTCCAGGGACTCGAGCTGGGCGAACTGGTCCGCCCGGGCCAGGATGCCCTCGCCGATCCGCCACAGGATGCGCTGGCGCTCGGCCGGGGTCAGGCGCCGCCACGGCCCCTCCTCGAACGCCCGGCGGGCAGCGGCGACGGCCCGGTCGACGTCCTCGGCGCCGCCGTGCGGCACCGTGGTCAGCACCTGCCCGGTGGCGGGGTCGACCGTGTCGAACCGCCGGCCCGAGGCCGACTCGACCCACCGGCCGCCGATCAGCATCTGCTTCGGCGACGAGAGGAAGTCGACCACCTCCGGAAGCAGGCCGGTGGCGGATTGCGCAACTGCAGTCATGATGTCTCCGACTCGTGAGAGATAGCGAAAAAGACTCGGGTACAGTCGTTTCGACGCAGAACCGCCGGTTTCCGTCGCTGTGACCCGAACCCACGATAACCACACGATGTGGCGGGAGTCACCCCCGATTCCGGATGGAAATTACGCGCTGTCCGATTCTCATTCGACTGCGGCCCAGACCGTTTCCCGATTCTCGTTCGACTTCTCGACCGCAGCCCAGGTGACGGCCGCACGAGCACCGCCGGCCCCGCCCGATCGGGCGCCGGACGGCCCGTCGTTCTCATTCGAGTGACCGAAAATTGATGTGCGATCGGTGCAGCGCACTGCGTGCCTGCGCTACCGTGCACCCCACGGGATCGTCCGGCGGCAGACGCTCGACGTCCCCTGGCGAGTGTGGAAGCAGGTGCAAGGTGTCCGGTACACCACAGATCCGAAGTAGTTCGCCGGTGGCCGGCCTCGAGCGCGGACGCCTCACGTTCTTCGAGGTGCTCGCACAGTCCGTCTCGGCCGTCGCCCCGTCCGCGGTGATGGTCACCCTGCCGGCTCTCGTCATCCCCGAAGCCGGGCGGGCGGCGATCCCGGTGTTCGTCGCGGCGGCCGTCCTGATGGCTGCCGTCGGATACTGCATCGGGCAGTTCGCCACCCGCATGGTCGCGGTCAGCGGCTTATACAGCTACACGGTGAAGGGTCTCGGCCCCCGCCTCGGCTTCGCCGGGGGATGGTCGCTGCTGATCGGCTACGCGGCCGCCGCCATGGCCAGCACGGTGGGGGCAGCGAGCTATCTGGCGTCGCTGCTCGAACGGATCGGGTTGCCGGCCGGAGCGGCGACGAGTGCAGTGCTCGTCGGCGTCGTCGGCGCCGTCGCGCTGCTGCTGATGGTCCGCGGCGTCCAGCTCTCCGCCCGCATCATGCTGGGCGTCGAGGCGTTCGCCATCGTCGCCGCATCGGTCGTCCTGGTGATCGCGTTCGCCGTGTCCGTCCGGGACGGCGACCCGCCCTCGGCGCCGACCGGAACCGGTTCGGAATCCGCGATCGGCTTCGCGCTCCTGCTGGCGATCACCTCGTTCGTCGGCTTCGAGAGCGCCGGAACGGTGGCACGTGAAGCCCACAGCCCGCTGATCAGCGTGCCGCGCGCGATCAGGTGGACGCCGGTCGTGCTCGCGGCGCTCTACGTGTTCGCCGCGACGATGCAGCTGCCGGAGTCCGCCAGGGAAGGAGTCGGTTCGCTCCGGATCGTGCTCACCCTCCCGAACACCGCCGGGAGCGGCTCGGCGGTGCTGTCGGTCCTGATGGAACTCGGAATCACCGCGTCGTGGTTCGCGTGCGTCATGGGCTCCACCACCGCGCTGTCGCGCACCCTGTTCGCGATGGGCCGCGAGGGCGTCGCCCCGGCGGTCGTCGGCCGTGCCCACGCCCGGTTCCACACGCCGCACGTCGCCCTGGCCGTCGCGATGCCTGTCGTCGTTGTCGTGCCCGTCGTCTTTCTGGCGGCGACCGGCTCGAACCGCGACGTCCTGATCGGGCTGCTGGCCCTCTCGGCGCACGGGTACGTCCTCGCCTACATCCTCCTCTGCGTCGCTACGCCCGCGTTCCTGCGCCGGATCGGTGAGCTGACCCGTCTGCCGCTGGTCATCGGCGCGCTCACCGCCACGTGCCTGGTGGCGCTGATCGTGTGGGCGGCTGCGTCGGGGATCTACGTGGCGGGCGCAATGACCGCCGTGTACGCGGTCCTGATGCTCCTCGGAGGCGCGCTGCTCGCGGTCCGGGTGCGGCGCGCCCCGGACGTCGCGGACCGGATAGGCGTCTACGACGAGACCGTCGCCGCCGATCTGCTCGGCCGGCACCGCCCCTGGCAGGTGCGGCGGTGAGCCCCGTGGACGGAACCCTGTCGGGGCGGCAGCCGAAAGCGGTGATCAGCGCCCTGCGTGTCCTCGAGGAAGTCGCCCGGGCCGGGGCCGGGGTCACCGCCAAGGACATCGCCGCACACCTCTCCCTGCCGCCGGCGACCACCTATCGGCTCCTGAACCTGCTCGCCGGAGAAGGCTACGTCGTCCGGCTACCCGATCTGTCCGGCTTCGCACTCGGGCGCAAGATCGGCATACTGGTCGACGCGGCCGTCGTCCCCACCGTCTGCACAGCCGCACGTAACCTTCTCACCGAACTTCGGCTGACCGTCCGCTTCGGCGTCCACCTGTTCTACTACACCGACACGGCGCTCCGCCTTGCCGACGCCGACCCCGAATATCCACCCCGCGCCGACGAGGCCCTCCTCAATCGGCACCTCCAGGCGAGCGCCGTCGGCAAGCTGCTGCTCGCCGAGAAGATCGACCTCGACACCGTCCTCCCCCGGTGGGAACCCCATGCCCTCACCGGCCGCACGATCGTCGTGCGCAGCGACCTGCTCCGTCACCTCGGGGAGATCCGCGACCGGGGCTTCGCCACCCAGTTCGGCGAACTGCGCGACGACTCCGCGTGCCTCGCCGTTCCCGTCCGCTCCGCCACCGGCACCCTCGTCGCGGGCCTGGTCCTGTCCGGCAGCATCGACCACCAGCACCTGCTGCTGCGCCACCTCGACTCACTCCGAGAGCACGCGCAGCAACTCGTGCCCCTGCTGACCTGAACGGGACGTCCATATCGGGATCCCGCCGCCGGCCCGGAGCGGGCTGCTACGTGGGCTGCGCCCACGGATCCCGATTCGACACCAGACCGAGCCGGACCGCGCGCACCACCGCACCGACCCGGTTGGGGGCCTTCAATTTGCGCAGCAGATGCTCCACATGAGTGTTGACCGTGCTGCGCGACAGCTGCATTCGCTGCGCGATCTCGCGGTTGGACAGGCCGGCGATCACCAGTTCGAGAACTTCGTGTTCTCGTGGGGTGAGGGCCACCTCTTCCTGCTGCGTGAGCGTGTCCACCGACCAGGCGGCGTACTCCCGGGCATCGCTCAGCGTCGTCTTGACCCCGTGGGGAACCGAATCGCGCGCCACACTGACGTGCAGAGCCCCCACCGCCACGCCGGTGGGGGACGTCAGAACGACGGAGGTGCCTTCGGAGAATCCGGCAGGGACGAACACTTCGCGCACCGAGTAGGTCTGACGATACGACGGGATGTCCCGCCAGGTCAGTATCGCGGAGGGCTCGGCCCGAACCGCCTGCATGCCCGGATCCTTGTCGACGAAATCGGTGACGAGGTAGTCCAGGGTCCGGTCGTCGTAGCCACGGCTGGCCACCACCGCGTGCCGACCGCCCGCCACGCGTGTCACGGCAGCCGCCGCGCAGTCGAGCTGATCGGTCATGTACCGGGTGAGTCCGGCCATGCGGTCGACGGCGTTCTCTCCCAGCAACACCGAGACCAGTCCACTGAACACGGGTACGACCATTGCTCGACGATAGTCGAACCCCGTGTCCAGCGGAGCCGAATCCTGTTACCGGGCAGATATTTTCCCTCTCGTGTGCCCGTTTCCCCGCCCGGTCACAGTTCCGGGATGCGGTCCGCCCAGGGGCGAGCGCGTTCGAAGTTCGCCGCTGCGCGCAGTACCGCAGCGTCGGCGTGGAGCCGTCCCGCGATCTGCAGTCCGACCGGACGTCCGTCCGACGTGAATCCGGCCGGGACGGTGACGGCCGGGGTCGTCAGCATGTTGTACGGATAGGTCATCAGCCAGCCGAGCAGCTGGGTGCGCAGAGCCGCGCCCGCCAGCCGGCCGGGAGCGAACTGTCCCAGCGGATGGGCCGCTTCACACAGCGTGGGCGAGACCAGCAGGTCGTAGTCCTGCATGAACGACGAGAACGTATCCCACATCCGGCCACGGAACAGGTCCGCCCGCCCGACATCGACACCTGTGAGACGCTCTCCTTCACGCATCAATTCGACGAGATTGTCGTCGACCTGGCCCTGCCACTCGTCCCAGTCGATCATGTCGTGTTCGGCCGCGAAACCGGGAACCCAGATGCCGTGCCACATCGCTTCTTCCGGGTCTCCCCAGCCGGGCGTCGCCTCCTCGACCCGGGCACCGAGGTCCTCGAACGCCCGAACGGCCTGCGCGCAGATCGCCGCCACCTCCGGATCGACCTCTGCGAAGCCGAGATCCGGTGACCAGGCGATACGCCACCCGGCGATGTCCTTCTTCGTCTCGGCGACGTAGTCGGTGTCCGAGGCCGGCAGACTGAGCGGATCGGATTCGTCGGGTCCGGCGACGACACCGAGCATGAGGGCATTGTCTTCGACCGTGCGGGTGATCGGACCGTGGTAGGCCCAATGGTAGAAGCGACCACCCAGAATGGTCTGCGGCACCCGCCCGGTCGAGGGCTTGAGCCCGACCACGCCACAGAGCGACGCAGGAATGCGCACCGACCCCGCCCCGTCGCTGCCTTCGGCCAGCGGGCCGAGACCGGCCGCGACGGCGGCGGCGGCTCCGCCGCTGGAACCTCCCGCGCTGTATCCGCGCTTCCACGGATTGTGGGTAGGACCGAACAGGTGGTTGTCCGTGCCGCCGTAATACCCGCTCTCCGGTGTGTTGGTCTTGCCCAGGTAGAGACCGCCTGCGGCCTTCAGCCGCCGAACGATCACCGCGTCGTGCTCGGCGATGTTGTCCTTCATCGGCACCATGCCGAACGTCAGGGGCCGGCCCGCCACGGCCGTCAGATCCTTGATCGTGAACGGCACTCCGTGCAGAGGTCCGACGGACTCGCCGCCGACCAGTTTCGCATCCAGTGCGCGCGCGTCCGCCAGGACCTGTTCGCGATCGAAGTCGACGATCGCGTTGATCGCCGGGTTGACGTTGTCCACGCGCCGCACGAAGTGCGCCGCGACTTCGCTCGCGCTGATCTGTCCTCGGCGAACGTCGGTCGCGAGTTCGGCTGCACTGAGCCAGGAAAGGGTATCGGTCATGGTTGTCTCCGTGAATCGCGGGGTTCCGGTTGAGGTGGCTCGACCATAGGAACCCGGCGATCACGCCGACAATCGGTCAACTTACCGATCTTTCGTGCTCACTCGCTGATCTTCTTCGCGCCCAGGATGTCCTGCAGCAACTCGATCGCCACGTCCTCCGGTTCGCGCCGCGTCGACGGGTCGCCCGGGGTGGCGGCCTCGGCGAACATCTCTTCCTCGTCCTCGGGGGTGACGTCGGCGGGGCTGATCCGCGGCGGCTCGTAGTCCGGCTCGGGACCGGGGTCGTCCGGGTAGTCCGGCGCCTCGGGCGGCGGGATGTCGTCGACCTCGGGACGCGACGGAACCGGGGGCGCGCCGGGGGACGTCACGCGCGGTTGCGGGGCGGGCTGGGCCTGCCGGGCCTGGCTGGGCCGGGAGAACCGAGGCTGACCGGAAGGGCGCGACCCCGCCTGCGCCGGGGCCGGTTTCGCGGCGGTGGGGGGTGTCGCAGCGCCCTGCACGCAGGTCACCTCGAAGTCCACCCCGAACACCGCCCGCAGGGCGTCGGCGATCACCGCGGCGTTGCGCGGTTCGACGAGCCTCTTGACCAGGGGGGCCGAATCGTGACCGAGCACGATGCGGCCCGCTTCGACGCTGCGGACCGTGGCGCCGGACAGCATGACCTCGACGGTGCGGCTGCGCTCGCGGACCTTGGTACGGACTTCGGACCATACCGCGCGGACGGCGGCGGCGTCGGGCCCGGCGGCGGGGGCGGGCGCCGGCTCCGGCTGGGGTTCCGGCGCGGGTCGCGGTGCGGGCGGCTCGTGTTCCTGCACGACGGGGCGCGGTGCAGGCTCCGGTTCCTGCACGACGGGGCGCGGTGCAGGCTCCGGTTCGCGCGCCGGTGGGGCGGGCGTCGGCGGTGGGGCGGGCGTCGGCGGTGGCACGGGCGCCGGCGCCGCGGCAGCCGGTCGTGACTCCGCCGGTGGAACGGGGGCCGGCTCGGCCGCAGGCTCGGGGACGGGCGCGACCGAGGACGGTGCGGCTCGTCGCTGCGAGGGTCGCTGGAAACGGGCGGCCGGCTCTTCGGGGGCGATCGGCGGCGTGGGCGCGGCCGGCGCCGGAGCGACGGCCCGCGGGGCGGCGCCCTGCGGGGCCGCGATCCCACTTTCGAGACGCTCGAGGCGTTGCAGCACAGCCGATTCCGAACCCGAGGCGGCGGGCAGCAGCATCCGCGCGCACATCACCTCGAGGAGCAGGCGCGGGGCCGTGGCACCGCGCATCTCTCCCAGACCGGAGTGCACGATCTCCGCGTACCGGGTCAGGGTGGCGGGACCGATCCGGTCGGCTTCCTCCCGCATCCGCTCCAGCACGTCGCCCGGGGCGTCGACGAGACCGCGATCGGCGGCGTCGGGCACCGATCGCATCAGGATGAGATCCCGGAGCCGCTCGAGCAGGTCGACCGCGAACCGTCGCGGGTCGTGGCCGGCATCCATCACCTTCTCGACGGTCCCGAACAGACCTGCACCGTCGCCGGCGGCGAGGGCGTCCACGGCCTCGTCGATGAGGGCGACGTCGGTGACGCCGAGCAGCGAGAGTGCACGGCTGTAGGTCACGCCCTCCTCGCCGGCGCCGGCGAGGAGCTGGTCCATCACCGACAGCGAGTCGCGCGGCGAACCGCCGCCCGCACGGATCACCAGCGGGTAGACGGCGTCCTCGACCGCCACGTTCTCCTGCGTGCAGATCTTCTCGAGCAGCCCGCGCATGACGGGGGGCGGCAGCAACCGGAACGGGTAGTGGTGGGTGCGCGAGCGGATCGTCGGCAGCACCTTCTCCGGTTCGGTGGTGGCGAACACGAAGATCAGGTGCTCCGGCGGCTCCTCGACGATCTTGAGCAGGGCGTTGAAGCCCTGCGTGGTGACCATGTGGGCCTCGTCGACGATGAAGATGCGGTACCGCGACTCGGCCGGCGCGTAGAAGGCACGGTCGCGTAGTTCGCGGGTGTCGTCGACGCCGCCGTGGCTGGCGGCGTCGAGCTCGATGACGTCGAGGTTGCCGCCACCGCCGGGGCCGAGCGCCACGCAGGACCGGCACGTCCCGCACGGGGCCGACGTGGGACCCTCCGCGCAGTTCAGGGAGCGGGCCAGGATCCGGGCCGAGGAGGTCTTGCCACAGCCGCGCGGGCCCGAGAACAGATACGCGTGATTGATGCGACCTGCGTCGAGGGCGATGCTCAGGGGCTCGGTGACGTGCTCCTGACCCACCACCTCGGCAAAGGTCGCCGGTCGGTACTTACGGTAGAGGGCCACGCGCCGAGACTACCGGCGCCGACCGACACCCCGGCCGCGTGGTTGCGGCGGAGTGATGCGGGTATCCGGGGCCATGACCGAAACACGACCGTTGGCCCTGGTGACCGGAGCGTCGAGCGGCATCGGCCTGGAACTCGCCCGACTGTTCGGCCGGGACGGATACGACCTCATCCTCGTGGCCCGCTCCGATGCCCTCGACGACGCCACCCGTGCTCTCGCCGCCACCGGCGCCGCCGTGATTCCGGTGCGCGCCGACCTCCGGACGGCGACGGGCGTGGAGGAGGTGTGCACCGCCGTGACGGCGACCGGCCGGCCACTGGCCGCCGCTGCGCTCAACGCCGGCACCGGGCAGGGTGGCCTGTTCGTGGACACCGGCCTCGACGACCAGCTCGAGGTGGTGGACGTCAACGTGCGCTCGACCGTGCATCTGGCCAAGTACGTCCTCGACGGCATGGCCGGGCGCGGCACCGGGCGCGTGCTGATCACGTCGTCGGTGGTCTCGGAGATGCCCGGCCCGTACCAGGTCGTCTACAACGCCTCCAAGTCGTTCCTGCAGTCGTTCTCCGAGGGGCTGCACGAGGAGCTGCGCGGGACCGGGGTCACCGTCACCGCGCTGATGCCCGGAGCGACCGACACCCCGTTCTTCCGCAAGGCCGGGATGGCGGACGCGCCGATCGCCCGCGGCCCCAAGGACGACCCTGCGAAGGTCGCCCGCAAGGGCTACGAGGCGATGCTGAAGGGCAAACGGAAGGTGGTGGCCAGCTCCCCCATGTCCAAGGCGATGGCGGCGGCGTCGACGGTGACACCGGATTCGGTGAAGGCCTTCCTCCACCGCTTCATGGCCGCGCCGGCGTCCGCGCCTCGCTGACCGAGGCAGGTGCCTCAGAGGTTGGGCAGCGCCCAGCTGAGGAACACCACGCCCGCGAGGATGCCGAAGATGCCGGTGAGCATGCCGACGAGAGCGTCGAGGGACTTCTCCTCGTCGGTGAACACGGCGGGCCGGCGGGTGGCGGCGATGCCGGTCCCGATGGCCGCCGCACCGAGCAGAATCCCGAAGCCGAACGTCCAGAAGGTCACGATCGACAGGGCGCCGAGCATCAGCGCCAGATCGGCCCCCTTCTCCTCGACCGCCTCACGCAGCGTCGACAGCGCGGGTAGGTCGAGGCGGGAACGGTGCGGTCCGGAGCGGAAGGGAGTCTGCAGGACGGACATGGTCTTTCGGATCCTCGTCGGCGATGGCGGAACGGTGCGCAGCATCCGGTGGCGGGGTCGTACGGAACCTTCTGCAGGACAAGAATTCCGGGATGGGTGAACGGTCCGGCGACCACCGCTCGATGCGACCGGGAACAGATACGGGACACGGCATCTACTCCTGGATCAACCTCACTCGTCGGCCCGGCTGCTACGCAGCACAGATTAGCACTCACCGAGCCTGAGTGCTAACTCGGCGGTGTCGCGCGGTTCGCATGCGCAGCCGATCCGGCTCCGCGCCAGTACAGTTCCTCCATGGGATCGGGGAGCACGGCAAAGGCGTGGGCGGTGGGTCTCTCGATCGTCGCCGCGGCGACGATCGGCACGGCCGGCACCGCCGCCGCCGATCCGGATCCGGGCGCGCGGGTCACCGCCGACGGCACGGCGCTGCGGCTCGACGGGCAGCCCTGGTGGCCCACCGGCTTCAACGCCTACCAGCTGGGCACGAACTGGGCGGTGAACTGGGGCTGCGGCGCCATGGTCGATCTGGATGCGTACTTCGGCGCGCTGCCACCGCATTCGCTCACCCGCTTCAACGCCTTCCAGGCCCTGGCCGTCGACCGGTTCACCGGCGAACTCGACTTCGGCCCGCTCGACGCCGTGTTCGCCGCGGCGGAGGCCCACGGTCAACTCGTGATCCCGGTCCTTGCCGCCCAGGACGGCGCGTGCGAGGACGAGGCGTTCAAGGACCGGCAGTGGTATGTCGACGGATGGACGGAGCCGGTCGATCACGAGCGTGCCGTGCTGAGTTTCCGGGACTGGGTGACGACGGCGGTGACGCGGTGGAAGGACTCCCCGGCGCTGGCTGCATGGGAACTCGTCGGCGAACCCGAGACCAGCATGTGCACCGACGCGGCGTGCTCGTGGTGGCTGCGGCAGTGCCCGCCGGACGCGGCCGCCGTCCTGCGCGGGTTCTTCGACACGGCGGGGGCGCAGGTCCGCGCGATCGATCCCCGCACCCTGATCACCGCGGGGCTCACCGGCGGCGGGCAGTGCGGCACGCAGGGCGACGAGTACGCGCTGGTCGGGTCGTCCCCCTTCGTGGACGTCGTCCAGTACCACGACTACGGCGCCGACGGGATCCCGTTGCCCGGCGACCAGTGGAACGGCCTGGCGCGCCGCATCGCCCAGGCCCAGCAGATCGACAAGCCGCTGCTGGTGGCCGAGATCGGCGAGCCGGCGGGCTGGTGCGGGGCCACGGCCGACCGCGCCGAGCACATCGCGACGAAAATCGAGGGACAGAAGGCGGCCGGCACCGCCGGGGCGCTCATCTGGGCCTTCGTCCCCGATCCCCGGCCGGACTCCTGCACCTACGACGTCGGCCCCGACGACGAATTGTGGGACGTGATCGAGGAATTCGGAACATCGGGCGCATCCGTCGGGCCCATCCCGAACACCGGATAGCCGGGGCCCGCGCGCGTCGAGACCACCCGTCCGGTCGGGCGGCCGGCCTGGATCGCCCACCGGTTCCGGCACAGTGGTTTGGTATCTCCCCGGTCCGGGTACAGGAGGGCGATCACGGCCCGGCGTCGCCCTCACCGGCACCCGCCGGGAAGGTGACACGAAGAAGACATCGCACCGCGCGGCTGGTGCCGTCGCCGGGCGGCGACCAGGACTGAGGAGGGTCATGACACTCGACTACGACACCCGTAAAGAGCTCGACACGGACGAGCTGACCGCCCCGACGCTTCCGGCGGTGAGCGAGACCGTGGAGCCGGACGACGGCGACATCGCCGAGTTCTTCGAACTCCCCGGCGCCGACCTGTCCGGCGAGGAGCTCACCGCCCCGGTCGTCCCCCGGCGGAACGACGAGTTCGTCTGCGACAGCTGTTTCCTGGTCCACCACCACAGCAGGCTCGCGCCGTCCGACGACGGCACGACACGCTGCCGGGACTGCAGCTGACGGACCTCGGCGGAAGGCGCAGAACGAGAACAATTTTCCGCCGAGGTGTAGTCCCTCGCCCTACGGGGTAACCGAAGTCGTGACCACGCCGGCGACGGCGGGTGAAGACCGGAGGGGATCGACGAGATTCCCGAACGAAGGGAAGTGGAGCGTGCTCGGACTCGGAATCATCGGGTGGATCATCATCGGCGGCCTCGCCGGCTGGATCGGTAGCAAGATCATGAAGACCGACGAGCAACAGGGCATCCTGCTGAACATCGTCGTGGGTGTCATCGGCGGTCTGCTCGGCGGCTTCCTGCTCAAGCTCTTCGGTGTCGATGTGGCGGGCGGCGGCCTGATCTTCAGCTTCCTCACCTGCCTCCTCGGTGCGGTGATCCTGCTGTTCCTGGTCAAGGCTGTCACCGGCCGCCGCACGGTCCACCACCGGTAATCTCGCCGACCAGTCACCACACGCGCAGCGGCCTCCCGTCGCCCCGTTCCGGGGCACGGGAGGCCGCTGCGCTGCACGGGCCGAATCCGCGCCGGGCGTGTCGGCCGTCATCCGCTGCGAAAACGGGACCTTTCCGGCATGCTGGCCGGGTGGATGGCGCGTGCGGTGAGCGTGGCGGTCATCCGGGGAACGCCGCCGAGCGACGAGAGGGACACCGATGGACGACACCGCAGCAACGAGGGCACGCTCCGCCACCGCGGGCCGCACCCCGCAGGAGACCCCCGAGCTGTCTTCGGAGGATCTCGCCGCCGTCGTGGAGGCGCTGACCGGCCGTCCGGCAGACATCCCGGAGTCCGAGCCGGCCCCGAAACGACGCCGATCGCCCCGCAAGAAGACCTGAGCCCCCGGCCGCCGACCTCGTCGGTCCCGTAGCGGGCGAACCTCGCGAACACCGCTCCGCGGCACCGCCCGTGCGCGGCTACCGGGAGACCCTCGCGGCCACTTGTCCGAAATGACCGTTTCCGTAACTCGCTCGCAACACCCGCGCCGCGTGGCAGAAACCGGACCGGCACATCGTGGATACCCGGCGCACCGAGAACCGTGCGCGTGAGGAGAATCTGCCGTGTCACCCACGATCGACGCCGGGGCCACCGCGTGGCTGCTGGCGAGCACCGCCCTCGTCCTGCTGATGACCCCGGGTCTCGCCCTGTTCTACGGCGGGATGGTCCGCTCCACCGGCGTCCTCAACATGATCATGATGAGCTTCGTGTCGATCCCGCTCGTCACGGTCACGTGGCTCGTCGCGGGCTACACGCTCAGCTTCGACGACGATCTCGGCGGCGGAGTGCTCGGCGGATTCGCACACCTGGGGATGAGCGGTATCGGGCCCGACACCGTCCACGGCCAGGTACCGGAACTCCTGTTCGCCACCTTCCAATTGACCTTCGCGATCATCACCGCCGCCCTCGTCAGCGGGGCGATCGCCGACCGGGCCAAGTTCTCCGCCTGGATGCTGTTCGTGCCTGTCTGGGCACTGCTCGTGTATGTCCCTGTCGCCCACTGGGTCTGGGGACCCGACGGCTGGATCGCACGGCTCGGCGTGCTCGACTACGCGGGTGGACTCGTCGTCGAAACCGTCTCCGGAGCGTCCGGTCTGGCCCTGGCACTGGTGCTCGGACCAAGGCTGGGATTCCGTTCCGAGTCCATGCGGCCGCACAACCTCCCGATCGTCCTGCTCGGCGTGGGCCTGCTGTGGTTCGGCTGGTTCGGATTCAACGCCGGCTCCGCCCTGGCCGCCGACGGCAAGGCCGCCGCGGTCTTCCTCAACACGCTCGTCGCCGGGTGCACCGGCATGCTCGGGTGGCTGTTCGTCGAACAGCGCCGCGACGGGCACCCCACCACGTTCGGCGCCGCCTCGGGCGTGGTCGCCGGCCTGGTGGCGATCACCCCCGCGTGCGGCACCGTCGATGTTCTCGGTGCGCTCGTCGTCGGCGCGGTGGCCGGCATCGTCTGTTCGTACGCCGTGGGCTGGAAGTTCCGCCTGGGCTACGACGATTCGCTCGACGTCGTCGGCGTGCACCTGATGGGCGGCATCGTCGGCACCGTTCTCGTCGGCGTGCTCGCGACCGCCGTGATGACCGACGGTCCGGAAGGATTGCTGTACGGCGGCGGCTTCGCGCAGCTCGGCAAGCAGGTCCTCGCGGTACTGGTGGTGGGGCTCTACGCCTTCGGCGTGACCTTCGGCCTCGGCAAGCTGATCGACCGCACCTTCGGCTTCCGGGTCAGCAAGGAGGACGAGGCGTCCGGTATCGACCTGGCCCTGCACGCCGAATCCGCCTACGAACACGGCGTGCCCGGGCACGGGGCGATGGGCGGGGTCAATCCGCTGCACTCGGTCTTCCCGTCCCAGGCACGGGAAGACGCCGTGCCCGGCGACGAAGAGCGCTAGGGTGTGTTTCATCAGCGGTCGGGCCGGAGCCACTGATTGATGGCGGCGATTCGGACGGTGGCGGTATAGCGGACCGCAAGTTTGTCGAATCTGGTTGCCACCGAGCGGTTCCGCTCGAGCTTGTTGATACCGCACTCGACAGCATGACGCTGCTTGTAGTGCTCGGTGTCGAACTCCGGCGGACGTCCACCGGACGACCCCTTCCGCGTCCGGTGGGCAGCCTGATCGGACTTGACCGGAATGGTCGCGCGGATACCGCGTTTACGCAGGTAGGCGCGATTTCCGGTGCTGCTGTATGCCTTGTCGGCCAGCACACGATCCGGCCGGGTACGCGGCCGACCGCGGCCGGTCCGCGGCACACCGATCCCGTCGAGAACCGCGGTGAACTGCGAACTGCCCCCGCTGACCGGCGGTGACCACGCTCGACAACGGTTTGCTGCCCTGCTCGCAGGCCAGATGGGTCTTGGTGGGCCACCCACCACGCGACCGTCCCCACGCGTGATCCTCCGGTTCGGTCACCACCCCGCCGGGTGGCTCTCGATCTGCTGATCGCCGTCCCCGCGGGCCCCGGCCGCATGCTGGTGCGCCCGCGCGATGGTCGAGTCGACGCCGACGTCCCACACGATCGCGCCGGCAGCGTCGGCGAGTGCCTGCAACGCCGTCAGGATCTGTGCCCACACTCCGCCGCGCTGCCCGCGCCGGAACAGCCCCGTACACCGTCTGCCACGGTCCGTACCGGGCCGGGACGTCCCGCCAGGGGGTACCCGTGCGGGTCCGCCACCGGATGCCGTCGATGGGCTGGCGTTTCGTCCATTTCGGCGGGCGGCCCGCCTTCTCCCCCGGGGCAGCAGCGGGCCAACCACGACCACTGCGCGTCGGTCAGGTCTGCTCGCCCCGGCCGATGCCGATACCGTGTCCGGTCACGGCCGAGACCACCGGGCACCGCCCGGAGGCCTGCCGGCATCCTCGACGAGGGTGGCCGCCGTCCGCGTGGCGCAAGCCTGGCGTCGAGCCGAAACCGGTGGTCCTCGAGAGGTTTCGGCACGTGCACACCGCGGAATGCCGGGAGCACCCACCTCATCGCGACCGCCCATGGTGATGAACGGGGGGCAGGGACAGCTGTCGCCCCCAGGCCGTCGATGGCGGTGTCACCTGTCTGCTCCCTCCGGGTCCGCGGGCGCACCCAACCGGCCTCGGGCGGGCGAACGATCCGCCGCCCACCCCGGTCGAGAGTTCCGTCGGCGAGAAACAGGTATCCCTCCGGGTCGTTCGGCCGATGCCCTCGGGCCCCACGGCGGGCAACGATACGCCCTGACACACACTGCGCAGGCCGGGTTCCCTGGTGGCGCCGACACCGTTCGTCGTCGCCCTTCGGAAATGGACCCGTCGCGTGGACTGCACGAAAGGGGCCCGCACCGATGACGGCAGAATCGTCCGGCTGGGGGGACTATGTCACGGCGGCGTTCTCCCGCGATTTCGTCGCCGAGGGATTCGACTACGACACCGTCGAACAGATCCATCGCGGCGTCTTCGACGAGTGGCGGGTTGCGCTGGCCCGCTCGGGTCTGTTCACCAACCGCGCCGTCGCCGAGGCGGTGCGCTGCTGGCAGAACAATCCCTCCTCCCTGTTGGACGCCCTGCTCGCGGACGCGGACGAGATGACCGACAAGCGCTACCGGACCGCGTGGAACGCACTGGACCGAACTGCTGCACACGACGGCTCCGTCCGGGCCGCTGCCCGGTATGCATGAGCGCTTCCGGCGGTCGAGCGGTCTGCAGCACGCCCACGCCGCGAGCGGACCCACCGGCCGGCGAGACCGCCATGCTCCGAAACAGTACGTCCGGTCTCGCTGGGCGCCGATCGGGCAGCTGCCGCGATCGCCCCGGCAGTCTTTGTCGGTGCGTGCGCCCCCCGGACCGGCACCGTGTCCAGACCCCGACGTCGGCACCGCCGGTGTGCCGACGCCTCAGGAGATATGTGCACGCCGACTCGGACTCCACCTCGGCAGCGTGCATAGTCCCCCGGCCCACGCGTGCCCGACCCGTCCGGGGGCGCAAGAACGAACTGATGTGAGGACCATCGTGACGACCACCCCACCGTCGGAACCCGGCGATCTCGACGGATGCGCCGCACCGCACGGGCCAGGAGTCCCCCTTCGCCCCACCCAGGTGCGTGGGCGGCACTTCCCCGGAGCCAGCGTGCAGGCGCAACTGCTGGCGCGATCGCTCCAGCTGACCCTGCGCCCTGTGCTCTCACTGTGGGCGCGCGCGTCCGGGCTGCCGTGGCCGACCAACCTGATCGAATCCGTCGGAAACCTGCTGCCGCCGATCGAGGGCACCCGGTGCCGACCCGCGACGCTCCCGCACTGCGGCGCGCTCTGGGTCCAGGCCCGCGACGTCGGTGCCGACCGCGTCGTCCTCTACCTGCACGGCGGCGCGTTTCTGTGCTGTGGCCTGCGCACGCACCGGCGCCTCGTCTCGCGCATCTCCGCCGAGGCACAGGCACCGGTGCTGATGGTCGACTACCGGATGCTGCCCACCCATACGATCGACGACGCCATCGACGACAGCATCGACGGGTACCGGCTGCTCCTGGCCACCGGCTACCGGCCCGAGCAGATCGTGATCGCCGGCGACTCCGCCGGCGGGTACCTGTCGTTCATGGTGCCGCTGCGGCTCCGTGACGAGGGCCTGCCCGCCCCCGCAGCCGTTGTGGCGCTCTCCCCACTGACCGAGTTGGATCCGGCCCGCAAACTGGCACACCCCAACGCGGACCGGTGCGCCCTCCTGCCCGCCACCGCCGCGGCGGAACTGTCCCGACTCGCCCGACGCCTCGAAGCCCACCGGGCGACCAGCCCCTACACCCGGGCCCGGCTGTGCCCGATCGAGCACGATCTGCGCGGCATGCCCCCGACGCTGATCCAGGTGGGGTCGGACGAGCTGCTGCTGCCGGACGCCGAAACCATGGCCCACCGGCTCACCGAGGCCGGCAGCTACTGCGAGCTGCAGATCTGGGACCGCCAGGTGCACGTGTTCCAGGCCGCGGCCGATCTGCTGCCCGAATCCCGGCGGGCCATCGCCGAGATCGGCCACTTCATCCGGTCCATGGTCCCGGCCCGGGCACCCGGTGCGGTACGCCCCCAGAAGACACCGGGATGCCCCGCATAGCATCAGGTTTCGGGACCGGAGTGGGACCCGCGCCCGCCGACTCACCGACCGATTCCGGCGTGACGAGTTCCGGGGCGGCGACACACCTCCGCGTGGGTGACCCGGCCGCCGGTGCCGGAAGGGAGGCCCGTTTGTGATCTACCCGCATCACCGAACCAGGTAGGTGTATGGGCCGATCGGCCGTTGTCCGCCTCGTTCGTGACCGGAATGTTATGGAGTGTTCCGTCCGAGCGGCACCTGGATCCCCCGGACACCGTATGACACGAAGGACTCCATTTCATGGCCAAGCACAGAGTGCGTCGGGGCAACCGCCAGCAGGTCTCGACCACAGGACTGCTGATCGCCGGGGGTGTGACGGTGGCAGCATGCCTGCTTCCGGCGTCTCCTGCCGCAGCGGAGCCGATCACGATTCCCGGGATCGGAACGTTCGACCTCCCCCACACGCCGGCGCTTCCTCCGGCGCCTACCCCTGCACCCCTCCCGGTTCCCCACCCTGCGCCCCTCCCCGACACGGCACCCTCACTGCCGCCGTCGCCGTCGACCCACGGTGCGCGGGCGCTCGCCGCGGCCGAGTCGAAGATCGGCGCACCGTACGTCTGGGCTGCGGCGGGGCCGGATGCGTTCGATTGCTCGGGTCTGGTCCAGTGGGCGTACCAGCAGGTCGGCGTCGTCGTGCCGCGCACCACCTACGACCAGCTCGACGGGGGACAACCGGTGGATCGGGCACACCTGCAGCCCGGCGATCTCGTGCTGTTCAACGGAGCGCAGCATGTCGGGCTCTACGCCGGGAACGGCACGGTCGTCCACGCCCCCACCGCCGGGCAGTCGGTGAAACAGGCACCACTGGACTCGATGCCGTTCTACGCGGCCCGCCGGTACTAGGCTCGGCCGCCCCGGGTGCCTGCCGAGAATCAGCCGGTACGAGGGGTGAACGGGTCCCGGGGCCCGACGAAACTCCGATCCGGTGCACAGCCCGTGAGCCATGCTCACAGGGTGCAGAGGCGATCGTCGGGTGTGCCCGAACGCCGTGGTGGGTCGGCGTGCGGCCGCGGTGGCGATCGGTGGCGCATCGAGAACCAGCGATGAGACCTGGGGTGAGCCGGCCCCCCAGTCCACGATCCGGCGGGACAACGCGTCGATCCGCGCCTTGCGCCGGACCTTCCCTCCCTGCGGGGCGCTCAGGGATATCGGTACTGCGCTCGTTCGGTGGGAAGTCGCACTCGACGGGATCCACCACCAGGAGCACGCGCGTGCCCGTCGGGAACATCCCCACCGAAACTGACATACCCTGACTGCTAATATTTTTCGTCATTTTGTGCATGCGTTCACCTCCGATCGCGATGCCCCTCCCGATCGTCGGTTCCGCGCGCCCCGGCCGATGCCGATACCGCGTCCGGTCACGGCCGAGACCACCCGGCACAGCCCGGAGGCCTGCCGGCATCCTCGACGAGGGTGGCCGCCGTCCGCGTGGTGCACACCTGGCGTCTTTCCACAGTGACGCGCCGACCGGTAGGTGGTCAAGGAAAATGGGGCCAGAACGAGCCTTCACCTGCCATCGACAGTCTGCGCAGAATCCTTGAAACTTCCTGTCGTCGACAGCCACCAAGGCAGGCGGTGCGGCTACGATTGCCCAACGAACCGTCGCGCGATCATCATGAAGGCTTGTGAAGCCGCGTCGAGGCTGTCGTTCCTGTGGACGAAACCAAATTTTTGGACCATCGGGGGGTCGATGCGGCACAGGTGAGCGCCGAGATCGGCCGCTTCCCGAGCCTGGGCCGGCGGCAGGATCGCGGCGCCCGCACCGCTGGCGACCAGACGCGGGTGGACGGGCAACATCCCTATTTCGACCGCCACTCGCGCCTGCACGTGGGCGGTCCGGCAGGCTTCCTCGAGCAAATCTCGAACAACGTCCCCGAGTGGCCCCGCGACCAGATCGACCTCCTCGAGTTCCGACAACGGGACTAAATCGTGGCAGGCCAGCCGATGCCCGGGCGGCACCGCGAGGACCAACATGTGCTGCCCCAACGGGAGGGCCTGCGTTCCGGTGGCGACGCGCACGGGCAGGGAGCACAACGCGATCTCGCAGGTCGCCCGTTTGACCAGTTCCACGGCTTCGTCGGAATCGGACGCTCGCAGCACATTGATCCACACCCCGGGGTGGAGGTCACGGAAGACGCGGATAAAGTCGGCCAGGGGTTCGACGGCGAGGTCGCTGGTCACGGCGACATCGAGCCGCCCTTCTTCCAACTGCTGGATGCGCCGCACCGCGTCCGACGTCTCCAGAACTCCACCGAGGACCTGCCGGGCGGGACCGACCAGCGCCCTGCCGGCGGCCGACAACTCGAGCCCGCGGCCGAGTCGATGGAAAAGTTCGACGTCCAGTTCCCGTTCGAGGGCCCGGATCGCCTGCGACAACGACGGCTGGGCGATGTACAGCGCCTCCGCGGCTCGAGTCATGCCGCCGTGATCTACTACGCTGAGGAAATAGCGTAGCTGCCGGGCATCCATGCTCCGACGATATCGCAGGCGCACCGGGGTAGTTCGCTTTGACCCATCGACGAGCCCCCGCTCCCGATCATTGTCGGAACAGGCAGAATGCAGTGAATCGATTGCGACGTCATCAGGTGCCCGGGAGGCGCGGTGGAGTTCAGGCAGCTGGCCCAATTTCTCGCGGTCGTCGAGCACGGCGGCCTCGTACGCGCCGCAACCGCACTCCACATTTCGCAGCCCTCACTGTCGCAGACCATCCGCGCGCTCGAACGTGAACTCAAGACTCCGCTATTTCACCGGGTCGGTCACGGAGTCGTTCTGACGGCGGCCGGTGAGGCACTCATCGGTCCAGCGCGCCAGTTGATCCGGGACGTGGCGACGGCGCGCGCGTCGGTCGCAGAGGTCGCAGGGATACGCACCGGTCGCCTCGACATCGCCGCAATGGGCAGCCCACTCGAGTTCATTCTTCCGGCCGTCGGAGCGTTCCGTCGCCGTCACCCCGACGTGTTCATCAGTATCGAGACGCCAGCGATGGAGTCCGACATCCTGCACCAGGTCCGGGAAGGCAGGAGCGAGTTGGGCTTTCTACCGTTCCAAGACGAAGCGGACATCCACAGCGAGGCAGTTCGGGGGCGGCTCGAGCTTGTCCAGCTCGGCGTCGAGCGGATGAAGCTGGTGATGCCCCCCGGAATCGGCACCGCCTTGCCTGACCCCTTACCGATCGGGCAGCTACCCGATCTTCCGACCACGGCGGCTCCTTTCGGCGCGCAGGGCAGGGATGCGGTCGAGAAGGCCCTTCGCCGCGCCGGATTGCACACGCGGCTCGGAGTCGTCACGGCGCACAGGTCAACGCATTGCTCACTCGTCCTGCGCGGCATAGGCATGGCGTTCAGTCCCGAGGGACAGGTGAACCAGGCAGTACGCACCGGCGCCGTGGTGCGCGACCTCGACCCACCCATCCTCCTCCCCTACGGTCTGGTGCGCCGGGCCGGTCACCTATCGCCTTCGGCCGCCGCGTTTTTCGAGATGGCGGTTGAGCACTTCCGCGACCGGAGCAGCGACTGACCATCCGGCCGCGTCGCTTGGCCGATGGCTCAGGCCCGGGGACCGAACACCACGTGCGACCGACGTCAACAGTTGTGCAGCCTGGAGCACTGCTACTGCGGCCGGCCCACCTCCGGGGGCGGGAGCACGGCGGCGTTATGCCGCGCCCCATATCGGCTCGTTCAGAGCCGCTAGTTGATGGTGGCGACGTGGACGGTGGTCAGACGACACACGGCGAGCTTGTCGAAGCGGATGGCCACCGCCCGGTGCGGCTCGAGTCGGCTGATGCCACTCGACCGCGTGCCGCTGCTGGCATATCCGATGGTCGAGGGCCGACGGTCATTTGCCTCGTGTGCGGCGGTGTGCGAGTTGATCGGACGGGATCGTGATCGTCGCTCGGATGCCGCCTCGAGCAGTTGGACGCGATTGGCGCGGGAACTGTACGCCCTCGTCCGCCAGCCCGCACCGACCGGGTACGCACCTGGCCACGACCAGGGCGCGGTACCGAAGAGCCGCTCGAACACCGCGGTGAACTGCGGACTGCCGCCGTCCTGACCCGGGGTGAGCAACACCGCCGGCGGGCCGCCGGTTCTGCCCACCGCCGAGGTGCAGCTTGGTGGTCCACCCGCCGGGAGAACCCCCCAGGGCGACGACGTCGGGCTCGCGTCGATCCCGCCGCGTGATGCGAGCTGCAGCAATCGGCAGGCACCGGTAGCGTGCCGGTGGGCCCGCACGATGGTCGAGTCGACGCCGACGTCTCACACGATCCGGCCCGCGGCGTCGGCCAACGCGTGCAACGCGGTCAAATCTGTGCCCGCACCCTGGCGGCCGGTTGTCAGCGACGGAACAGTCCGTCCACGCCTCTGCCAGGGGTCCGTACCGGGTCGGTGACTTCGCGCCAGAGTGCGCGATGCGGGTACGCCAGCGGATACCGTCGATGAGCTGGGTGTTCCGTCCACGCAGGGCCATCCGGACCTGGCCGGGGGTGGGGAGCAGTGCTTCGAGTACCGCCCACTGCGAGTCGGTCAGGTCCGTCCGGCCCGTCACCGCAACGCTGGGCACGACGCCCGAAGGTCTTCAGGGTTTTCTTCGCCGTCAAACCCCTTGACCGGAGACCTCGCTCATTCAGCGCTCACGATACACCCGTCTCACTTGAAGATCCGGGACCTCACCACCCGGGACGAACCTGGTGGGGGCTGACGCCGATCAGAAGCTGGCGTGCGCACCGACCGGGTTGACACACAGTCGAGCCAGGCGACCGCGAACGAGTTCCTCCGCCTCGCAAACGATCCGCGTGACCATCTCCACAACCGTGGGAATGTCGTGGATCAGGCCCTGGGACAGGCCGCTCGCCCAGATACCGAGATCGAGATCGCCCTCTTCGTGCACCAGTCGCCCTCGCGCTCCTGCCACGAGCTCGCGTACGTCGTCGAAATTCCCTCCCTCTGCCAGGATTTGGACAACCCGTCGGCTGACTGCATTGCCTGCCACCCGCGAGGTGTTGCGCAGCGGCCGAAAGATCAGTTCGGTGTCGAGCTCGGAGGCGTCGACCACCCACTGCTTGACCCGCTCATGCACCGGCGACTCGACCGTGCACATGAAACGGGTGCCCATATTGATACCGTCCGCGCCCAGGGCGAGGGCGGCAACGAGCCCACGCCCGTCCGCGAACCCACCCGACGCGATGAACGGGATCCGCAGCGCTCGGGCCGCGGCCGGGATCAGGATCAGACCCGGAACGTCGTCCTCGCCGGGATGGCCCGCGCATTCGAAGCCGTCGATGCTCAGCGCGTCGACACCCAATGCCTCCGCCTTGAGAGCGTGTCGCACACTCGTGCACTTGTGGAGCACCTTGACTCCGGCCGCCTTGAACGCTGGCATGTGCTCGGCCGGGTTGTTGCCCGCCGTCTCGACGATGCGTACCCCGGATTCGATGATCACCTGCCGGTACTCTGCGTACGGGGGCGGAGTGATCGCTGGGAGAATGGTGAGATTGACCCCGAAGGGACGATCGGTCATCTCCCGGCAGCGGGCGATTTCCGCGGCCAACGCCTCCGGGGTCGGCTGCGTCAATGCCGTGAGAAACGCCAGTGCACCCGCGTTCGCAGTGGCAGCCACGAGTTCGGCTCGTCCCACCCACTGCATCCCGCCCTGCACAATCGGGTGTTCGATTCCGAACAGGTCGGTGAATCTAGTGCTCAGCATGGCTATTCCCGCTCTCTGTGTTGGTCCGGAGGCTGCTTTGGGACCGCTCCGGTCGACCTTGTCCGGCCTTATTCACCTGAACTCCGGCTCGCGCCAATGCGGGAAGATGGCGGGCAGGTCGGCTTCGACCGTCCGCACGAACTTGGCCGGCCGCTTCTCGAGAAATGAGGTGATGCCCTCGTGGGCGTCGCTGCTCCCGCCCTGCACGGCCATGCCCCGCGATTCGGCAATGTGTGCCTCCATCGGGTGTGCGGCTCCGAGCATCCGCCAGATCAGCTGCCGCGTCAGCGCAACCGACACCGGGGCGGTGTTGTCGATGATCTCGGCGGCGATTGCGCGCGCCTCATCGAGCAGCCGATCTCTCGGGTGGACCGCCGAGACCAGCCCCGCCTCCAGTGCCTCCCCTGCCGAGAACATCCGTCCGGTGTACAACCACTCGAGTGAGCGCTGTACCCCGACCAAGCGCGGCAGGAACCAGCTCGAGCAGCTCTCCGGGATGACACCCCGGCGGGTGAAAGGCATCGCAAATCGCGCGTCCTCAGATGCCAGTCGAATGTCCATTGGCAGCGTGATCGTGGTACCGACGCCCACCGCGGCGCCGTTGATCGCGGCGATCACCGGCTTCACGGAGTCGAAAATTCGCAGGGTAGCTACGCCGCCGCCGTCACGTGGGACGTCGTCCCCGAAATCGCCGTAGTCGAATCGTGCACCGCCGCCGGAGAGGTCGGCACCGGCACAGAACGCACGGCCCGAGCCGGTGACGATGACGACCTTGACGCCGTCATCGGCGTCTGTCCTGGCGAAGGCCGCGACGATCTCGGCGCTCATTTGCCGGGTGAAGGCGTTGAGTTTGTCCGGGCGATGCAAGGTGATGACGGCGATGCCATCTGCGATCTCGAGTCGAATCGTGTGGAATTCCATCACAGTTTCCGTTCGGTGTCGGTGCCCGCCGCGGCGCGGACATGGCGGCCCAGGTTGCGCTCGTGAATTTGGGATGCTCCCTCATAGATCCGGAGTGCCCGGACGTCGCGCCACATCCGGGGCACCGGACTGTCTCCGACGATCCCCTCGCCGCCCAGGATCTGCACCGCCCGGTCGGCCACCCGGCTGGCCATCTCCGTGCAGAAATACTTGGCGGCCGCGATGCGGTGCCGGGGAATGGACTGTCCGTGAAACTGACGGGCGCAGTCGAGTACGAGAGCTCGGCCGGCCTCCAACTCCGCGTAGCTCGATCCGAGCATCGCCTCGATGCTGCCGAATTCGCCGATAGGGCGACCGAACTGGGTTCGGGTAGCAGCATGGCGTGCCGCCTCGTCCAGGATCCGCGTCGCCTGCCCGACCGCAGTCGCGGCGACGTGGATCCGGGCATGGTTGATCCCGCGCATCGCCAACCGCAGACCCGCCCCCTCGAGCCCGCCGATCAACGCGGTGGCCGGCACGACCACCTGGTCGAACCGCAGCTCGGCGACCGGCGCCTCGGCATGCCCATTCATCCGATCGGGCAGGCTCGCGCTGACTCCGGGCGTGTCCGCCCGCACCAGGAAAGCGGACACCCCCTCAGCGCCGGCACCGCCGGTGCGGGCGAAAACCACCAGCAGATCGGCCCATGCGCCGTTGGTGATGTACCGCTTGCTGCCATTGATGACGAAATGGTCGCCCTCGCGCACGGCGGTCGTGCATATCGCTGCGGCGTCCGAGCCTGCACCCCGCTCAGTGAGTGCGAACGCAGTGACGCATTCGCCCCGTGCCATCGGCGGCAGATAGAGTTCACGTTGCGCGTCGGTGCCATAGTCGAGCAAGATTTGTGACGACAGTCCGATGGTGGTCGAGAACCGCGACCGGTACACGCACGATGCCCGGGTGAACTCGAACGTGAGCAGCACCTGCTGCTCGACCGACCATTCCAGGCCCTCCCAGCGTCTGGGCAGGGTGATCCCGAACAGTCCGAGCGACGCCATCTTCTCAACGAGGTCCGGCGGCACCTCGCCCTTGGACACCATCTCCGCCTCGCGGATGATCAGCTCCTCGTCGGTGAACCGGCGGATCCGGTCGAGGTAATCGTCGAAGGACAGCTCGTAGACGGGTGCCGCGATCATGCCAACTCCTCACCGGGGAAGATCGCGCTTCCCCTTCGCGCAGGGTTTGCGGGTGCGCCGTCCTCGAGCGCGGCCCGCGGAATGTGTTCGATTCGTCCGCGTAGCGGGGGTCCGGGGGTCGTCATACCGTTCAGTCAAGCTCGCCCATGATCACGTGCCCACGAAGAAGGTTCCGTGCGATCGTCTTGCGCTGGATCTCGTCGGTGCCGTCGTAGATCCGGGCCAGACGCAGTTCCCGGTACCACCGCTCGATCGGCAACTCGCGGGTGTAGCCCATGCCGCCGTGAATTTGCAGAATGCGGTCGACGACCTCGTTTGCAATGGTGGCTCCGTAGAGCTTGGCCTGTGAATTGGCATGCCGTGCATCCCCGCCCTGATCGCCGACCCACGCTGCACGCAGCGTCAGCAGCCGGGCCGCATCGACCTCCACCGCCGAATCGGCGAGCATCCACTGGATCGCCTGCCGCTCACCGATCGGCTTTCCGAAGGTCTGCCTTGTGTTGGCGTAGTCCACACCCATCTGGATCAGCCGATCGCAGGCGCCGATCGCCCGCGCCGGTACTCCCCATCGGGCCTTTCCGATCCACTCCATCGCCAGAGCGAATCCGAAACCCGGTTGCCCGAGGACATTTTTGGCAGGGACGCGGACATCCTCGAACACCAGGGAGGCCGGACCCCACTGGCCCATAGTGTGAATGGGCTCGGACTTCCATCCCATGTCCCGGTCGACCAGGAAGCAGGTGATGCCGCCGTTTGCACCGCGGTCCCGGTCGGTGACCGCGAAGACCATCGCGAAATCGGCCTCGTTGCCCTGCGTGATAAACACCTTCTCACCATTGATCACCCAGTCGTCGCCGTCCCGGCGAGCTGATGTGCGGATCGCCGTCGCATCGGATCCCGCTCCCGGTTCCGTAAGCGCGAAGCACGAGATCCGATCGCCTTCGATGGTGGGAAGCAGGTACCGCGCACGCTGATCGTCGTTGCATCCGTACAGAATGTTGTCGGCGCTGCCGCCGAACCTGAATCGGATGAAGCTGCGCCCCAGTTCCATCTCGATCACCGCTGCCATCACCGCGCTCAGGCCCATGCCGCCGAGCTCCTCCGGTGTCTGCACGCCCCAGAATCCGGCTTCTCGGGCCTTGAGCTGCAGGGACCGGATGGTGTCGGGCTCGACACCGACCTGGCCTGCGCGTTCGTTGCGTAGTGCTTGCTCCTCCAGCGGCTTGATCTCACGGTCGACGAAGGTGCGAACCCACATCTGGATGTCGCGCTCTTCGACTGTCAACGAAAAGTCCATACTTCGTTCTCCAATGATCGGTGGTGTTTCGGGGAATGCGGTGGCGCGGCGATCCGATCTCCAACCGGTCCGGCGGCGGGCCGACCGCCGACGCTCGAGAGCGCCGAGAGCTTACTGCCCTATGAATCAGACCTCGGACAGTCGAGACGAGCAAGACTGTCTCGGTGATGTGACGGATAGGCTGGGCCGATCGATGTGATCGGGAGCGCTTTCCACGTCCCGCCCTGTCACAGCGGCCTACGCGCGAGGCTGAATGTCTGGCCGGTCGGCCCCTCGACGGGCCGGCCAGCGAGCCAGACAATCAATTCGGCCACCTCGTCCGGGTGCTTCACCCGCTCCGTCTTGGACAACGCAGGAACCTCGCCAAGGCGAAAATCGTCCCGGGTCAAATCAGTCGCGACCGGCCCCGGTACGATCTCGTTGACGTCGACGCCGTGGCGCCACACCTCCTTGGCCAGGACCCGCACCAGATGTGCGACCCCTGCTTTTGCAGCGGCGTACGCCGATCCACCGGCACCGGCGACGTGACCGGTACCCGATCCGATGACGATGATCTTGCCCATTCCTTGAGCGGCCATCTGCGGTAGTGCAGCCTGTGCGCAATGGAAGACACTGGTGAGGTTCAGGGCGATGGTCCGTTCCCAGTCGTCCGGTGCGCTGTCGACCAGCCGGCCCGAGGTCAGGCCACCGCCCGCGTTGCAGAGCAGCACGTGCAGGCCACCGAATTCGTCGACGGTACGGGCAACCATCGCGGCCACCTGGTCGGCAACAGTGACGTCGGCCGATATCGCGATCGCGCGACCGCCCTCGTTCCGAATCGCTCGGGCCACGGATTCGACCTGGTCGGCCGTGCGGGCAGCCACGGCAACGGCGGCACCGGCACGTGCCAACGAGAGCGCACCGGCGCGCCCAATACCTCGGCCCCCACCGGTCACCAGGCAGGTAAGTCCCTCCAACGACGGTGTCATCGATGTGCGTCCTTCCTCGACGTCGGCGCGGGGAATCCGCGCCGAGGTCGATGCAACCGTCTTCGGGGGTGGCTGTCCAAGAGCGGATTTCGACACAACCCATAGGAAATACCCATCGGTCCCGACCATCGGGCGGAGGTGAATCGGCGATGTGATCCGGACGCGCTGCTGCTGTTGTCTCGATCGAGAGGCGAGGTGAGGAGGCGGACCAAGAGGGCGTGGCCGGCTCACCACCTCACGGGATCGTTTTTCGCCTCCAGCCTTTCCGTGACATACCTCGCATGTTCGGCACGCGCAGGACGTACCGCCGACATTGCACCCTCGTAATCGGATCGCCGCAGATGCACACCGTGGTGCCGGTCGGTGATACGTGCGCCGCAAAGCGTCACAGCCGCAAGCGAACTGCTAGGGGACGTCACCATGTCACGCGCGACTGGCACTTCTGCGCAAGAGGACCGGCCGGGATCACGATGTGCATGCGCCCGAATTCCCTCCACCAGACGGTGCCCTCAGCGGGCGACCTGAGTGCGTTGGTTTCGGAGATGTCCGTGTCCGTCTCGGCGCGGCGAGGGTGGCAGATATCCCGACATACCGGGAAACACCGTTCAAATATGGCGTAGCATCCGCGATCGTCGAGGTTCAATCGTGGTGGTCGCCGCACCGGTCACCCATATGATCCCGGCGAGCGGTGCAGGTCGCTTCCACTGCCGGATGTATTTGCTTGGGCGTATCGACATTCGCACTTGCGGTCGTGGCAATACTCTCGGACCGCGCACACGCCGTCGGAACCGCCGAACCGACACACTGCCCCCGGGTCCGCAGCGGGGCGGGAAGCCGTCACGTCTGCCGAACTGGACTCGCTCAGCCCGGCCCGGCGGGAACCGGTGTCGATTCACGTAGCGAGCGGAGGACCACCTCCTGTGTGGTTGTTGCGATCAATTCTCCCCGTCGGCTCCAGATTTCGCCGAAGGTATGTCCGCGCCCGTCCCCGGAGACCCGACTGCGCTGGGTGTAGAGCATCCACCGGTCGGCGTGACACTGCTGGTGAAACCAGATCGAGTGATCGAGCGACGTGGTGAAGACGGTCGACGGGTCCTGCGCGGTCGACGGGGAATGGCCGACTACCGCTGTCCGGGCGAGCGCCAGGTCCGACAAGAAGGTGAGCGCGCAATCGTGGCGGGCGGGAGAAGCGGGCAGATGCCCCGCGAAACGGATCCACAACGAGCGACGGGACTCGCCGGGTTCGCCCCCCTGATGGGGTTTCGCACGAACGGGTCGTATCTCGACGGCCCGTCCGACCGGTGAAGTCCTGTCCAGGTTTGCCCATGTTCGATCCCACTCGCCTCCGAGCTCTTCGAGCAGCTCCGGCGCGGGCACGTCCGGCATCACCGTGTGCCGGGACGAATCGCTCTCGGGAACTTTGAACGATGCGGTCATCGTGAAGATGGCACCCGACCCCTGCCAGGCAGTGACCGCACGAAGATCGTAGGAGTTCCCGTCCTTGAGTCGCTGCACGACGTATCGGACCTCACGGTCCGGGCAGCCACGGCTCGGGAAGTAGCCGTGCAGAGAGTGCACCGACCGGTCCTCCCGGATCGTGCGCTGCACCGCAGCCAATGCCTGTGCAGCGATGTGCCCACCGAATGCCCGACCGGGCGAACCCTCACAGCACAGGCCGCGAAACTCGTCTGGACCGACCATGTCCACGTCCAACAACTCGGGCATCTCGTTCCTTCACTTCACACCCCACAGGGTTCGGGATGACGGTCCTCATCACTTCGTCCGGCGGTTTCTACGGATGCGCTCAGGACCGACTGTCATGCCGGTCACGGCGCGAGTCGACCACATTCGTCGAGGAGGGCATGTGACCGCCGGACATCCGAGCAACAACTCGCTTCCCACCTAAACCAGTTCCGCGAGCGAAGTCCAATAGCGAATACGGAACTGCTCAATCGTAAGTCGCTATCTTCCCCATAGTTCGTCGCGACGGGGGAAAACGCGGCATCGAACTGATTGTCACGATCGACGAGTGGGGCGTCTCGCTCACTGCCTCGGCGCCGGAGCTGGGTGAGGACACGGAGGCAGTGCTCTGCGCGCCGGGTCGGGCTGCGAAGTTCGAGACTCTCATCTCCTCCGGTGTCATTCACCAGCGAGCAACCGCCCGAACAGAAGTCGCTACCCGATCTGCATCGATTCGTCGCGATGGTCATTCATAGGTGGATCGAATCGCCGTGTTCGCATTCGCCTCTTTGTGCCCGATGCGCTGCCCTGATTGATTCGAGGGTGCATCGAACCGAGGACACCAGGAGCACATCATGCGAGATGCAGTCATAGTCGACGCGGTACGAACCCCGGTCGGCAAGCGCAATGGATCACTGGCCGGGATCCATCCCGCAGACCTGTCGGCCCACGTATTGACCGCTCTGGCGGCGCGGACTGGTATCGATCCCGCGGTCGTCGACGACGTTGTGTGGGGTTGTGTCGGCCAGATCGGAGACCAGGCGAACAACATCGGCCGGAGCGGCGTCCTCGCGGCGGGCTGGCCCGAGTCGGTTCCGGCCACCACGGTAGACCGGCAGTGTGGTTCGAGCCAGCAGGCGCTGCACTTCGCCGCCGCCGGGGTGATCGCCGGCCACTATGACGTTGCCGTTGCCGGCGGTGTGGAGTCGATGTCTCGGGTCCCGATGGGTTCCAGCCGCCAATCCGGACAACCGTTCGGGCAGACTGTTCTGGACCGATTCGGGGTCGAGACCTTCAACCAGGGAGTCGGCGCCGAAATGATCGCCGCGAAGTGGGGGCTCACCCGTCGCCAGCTCGATCACTTCGCGGTGATGTCACATGAGAAGGCGGCCGCGGCAGTCGATTCAGAAGCACTGGTGGGCCAGATCGCCCCTCTTCCCGGTGTGTTGGACATGGACGAGGGTATTCGCCGGGGCACCACTGTCGACAAGCTCGCCGAACTGAAAACCTCGTTCAAGAAGGACGGCGTCATCCACGCCGGCAACGCCTCCCAAATCTCCGACGGTGCCGGAGCACTGCTGGTCACTACCAGCGAAAAGGCACACCAACTCGGTCTGACCCCGATCGCACGAGTCCATACCGCCGTGATGGCAGGCGACGATCCGGTAATGATGCTGACGGGGCCCATCCCGGCAACCGCAAAGGCGCTCGAACGATCCGGCCTCTCGATCGCCGATATCGGCGCATTCGAGGTCAACGAGGCGTTTGCCTCGGTTCCGCTCGCATGGCTCGGCGAGACCGGAGCCGACCCGACCCTGGTGAATCCGCTGGGCGGCGCGATTGCGGTCGGGCACCCACTCGGCGGTTCCGGCGCGATCCTGGCGACCCGGCTGGTGCATCACATGCGAGACCGAAAGATCCGGTACGGCCTGCAGACGATGTGCGAGGGCGGCGGCATGGCCAACGCCACGATTCTCGAGCTGCTCTGACAACCTACTTCTGTCGAAGATCCGTCGGGGTACAGATCAGGGGTGAAGCCACAGACGAAAGAGGATGACCAGCAGCACCGGCCTCCCGTGGCGGTGTACTCGGTGGGCGAGCAGCCGGACACCCGCTTCTCGCTCGCCAATGAATGCACCGCACGAGCCTGCGTCCGAACAGTCCGACCCCGGTCGCCGGTGAGGCCACCCCGATGACCACCCTGACGGGTCTGTCACAGACCACGATCTATCTCGGGACAAGGTCGCGTTCGTCGCCTGCGGTACCGGCAGCGTACTCGCGGTGGCAGCCGTGCGGTCATGGCGGCGCCAAGAACGAGCCCTCCACTCGACCAGCCCCTACCCCTCCCCCGGGCTCGCCGGCGGCGTCTGTGCTCTGGCCGTCGAACTGGTCGCATTCGACGTAGCCGCTCCACGTGCCGATGTGACACTCGCGGGAGGAAGGGGGCAGGCAGTGCGACGCACTCCACGCGGTGGCATCGACGTCACGCCCCACACAGCACGATGGCGGTCATCAGCGAGACGCTTCGAGCCCTCGAGTCAGGTGAACGGACCCCGCAGTGACCTGCGGCCTCGATCGACTTGTCGTGCTGGTCGACGAGGACGGTGGTGATCGTCGCTCGTGACGGCATCGGCACGTTGTGGCCCGACCAGCGGTTCGCGAGGTTGGTGTCGGGAAGGTTCGGGGTCCCGCTTGCGCGTCGGCCCGCGCGCACTCGGCCTGGATGGCCACGTTCGTGGCAACCGAGAAAAGAATGTCGCCGTGAGTGAGCTTCACGCCCTGGGGTGCACCGGTGGTTCGAGAAGGGAAGATCAGTGCGAGCAGGCCGTCGCGGGACACCGAACGCCAGACGCGGTCGAAGTCGAAATCCGGGACGTCACGCGACTCGAGGTCGTCGAGGCCGACGGTCCCGTCTGCGTAGCTGTCGACACAGACGACGGTACGGACCCCGGTGTCCGCGGCCCCCATACGAATCTTGTCGAGAGATTGCTTCTCGTACAACACAACCCGCTTGTCGATGCTGTCGACGAGGTAGGCGGCTGATCGGCGGTAAGGTGTTGTAGAACGAGGCCCAGCCGTTCGGCTCGTGGCGGGTACGGCGATCCAGGGGGAGCGGCAATTCGGCCGCGTGTCGTGGTGCGCTGAGCCGCTCCCTGCGGTGGCGTTCGACTCGCGACCGGGGAAACAACTCGCCTACCCGGCGGTGTTTTCCGCAGCCGAAGCGCTCCTTTTCGGTGGTGAACACGTCGTCGAGCACCAGATCGGCAGTATCGCGCAGGATCTGGTTGAGCACGGCCTTGCCCTGCACCGCCTTCACCGGGCCGACGGCAGATCATTCCGTGAGCGCGTGCGGCCTGGTCGAGCAGATGCTCGCGCTCGACGACACGGTTCATCAGGCCGATCCGCTCCGACTCCGACGCGGTGACCTTGTCGCCGGTCATCAGGGACTTTTTCGGGCGGGTCATCCCGACCAGCCATGACCAGGTAATAGCACCGTCGTCGCCGGCGGTGACGGTGACGGTCACGTGCGGATCGGAGATGATCGCCGTGCTCGAGATGAGCATGATGTCGCACAGCAGCGCGATGGTGGCGCCGAGATCGACTGCAGGCGTTGACCGGCGAGATGATGGCCTGGGGCGATGCGAGGATGTCCATAGTGATCTTCCGGGCTTCCTGGAAGAGCGCGTCGAGCACTGGGCCGGCTTCCGGCTGCTCGCCCCAGGGTTTCCCGCCGTGGCGAATGCCTTGCCCTGACCGGTCAGCACGACGGCTCGTATCGTGTCGTCCTTCCGGATCTGGGCAGATTTCCGGGCGAGCTCCTCATGCATCGGACGGCGGATCGCGTTGTACAATTCGGGGCGGCTGAACTCGACCGCCAGCACGTGCCCGCCACGGTGAAATGTCAGGGCCGGCAGTCCGAGTAGTGCTTGTTCTCCCCCGTGTATGCCCCTCTTCCAGGAAGATGTGCCGGCCGGACAAATCGGCCCACCGTTCGAGTGTGTGCAGACTTGACTGCACTTCAGGCACGCAACAGGTCCTAGCGTGAGCCACAGTCGGACACGGTAGTAGTTGACTTTCTCCGTCATCGACACGACAGGACCGCAGGCGCACTCAGCGCGGTCCGATCTGCCCCGCCGATGCCGCATCGTCCGCGCGCACAGCCGACAATTCCTGCGCCTCGACGAAACACGCAACGTTGCGTTCGGGGTTGATGAGCGCAGCGGCGATCAGCGCTCCGCCCACCAGGACGACACCGAAGGCGGCGAACCCGAGCTGGTAACCATGGAGCGGGTTCGAAGCGTCGTTCACCAGGTTGCCCAGCAGCAAAGGCGCGATCACGCCACCCATGCTGTAGCAGGTGATCATCACGCCCATGACGGTGCCGCGCTGTTTGACCGGGACGACGTCCGAGACCAGCGTCCAGGCGATACCCTGGGCGCCGACCACCAGGGACGCTCCGACCGCGAGCAGGACAATTTGCAGCACACCGCGATCCAGGAGAGGCCATGCGATGGTGCTCAAACCGCCTAGTGCCACCAGCGCGCAGGGCAGCAGTCCCCTAGCAGCGCGGACGCTTGCCCCTCGCCGGGTCATGGCGCGGGACACTGCCGCGAAGACGATCATCAAGATCGCGCCGCAGAGGTACGGCAGGGACACCAGCCAGCCGGTGGCGACCTTGTCGTAACCCAGCCCCTGACGCAACGCCAACGGCAGCCAGCTGATCTTGAGCGCCACGCTGCAGTAGGTGGCAAAGAAGAGCAGGGTAATGCCGACGATGGTGCCGGACGTCAACAGGCGACGGTAGGGGACCCGCTCCGGAAGCATCGGAAACGACGACACCGCGTGCCCTGTGACCTCGGGGCCGTCGCGACCGACAATCAACCAGCCGACCACCCACACCAGGCCCACGATCGCCATGGCGGCGAAGGCCGCATGCCACGAGTAGTGGATGACGAGTGCGGTGATGATCGGTGCGGCGACGAGCGGACCGACCGATGTTCCCGACGCGACAATGGATGTGGGCAGAGCCCGCTTCTCGGCCCGGAACCAGCTATGCGTCACTCCGAAGGCCAGGGCGGCCGTCGGGCCCTCCGCGAAACCGAGGATCATGCGCGTGATCAGCAGCACGGTGAAACTGGTGCTCCACACCATCGGGAGAAGGCACAGCGCCCATATCAGTGCAACGCCGGCGAGAAGCCACCGGCCTGGAATTCGACCGATCAGCATGCCGCCGACGATGGCGCCGATTGCAAAGAACCAGAAGAAGCCGCTCTGCACGAGACCGAACTGGCTCGGGGTGATGCCCAGGTCGTCGATAAGGTCCACGCCGACGAGGCCGAGCACGGCCTTGTCGGCGAAGTTGATGAGCATGAACACGAAGAGCATCGCCGCGGTGACCCAGGCCTGACGCCTGGTCGGCGAACGGTGTGGCCCGGCCGAAACCGTTGCCGAAAATGTGTGATCGACAGCCATGGGTGGCCTTTCTCTACGTCGTTGAGTCTCGCGGAGGTGATCGACGATCGGCTCACCGCTCGGAATCCGGCCCGGCCCGGCCCGGCTGCGAGAAGCACATCACAGACCCCGCTATAGAGTGAAGTGAACCACTTTCGACACCGTCGCACAAGCCCCCCGGTCACTATCAGCGATTAACTTTAAGGCCGATTACCCTGCATACGAACCCAGGCACTCCGAATATTGAGTCACAATCGAGGGGCGGCGTACGGTGCATGTGCCGGGAACGCTGCGGATCGAGCAGACCGGCCTGCCGCCCGTCCGGGCAACCGACAACCGATCGAGGCGACGGGGACGATCGATCCCTCGCGACTCACGCATCCGCCGCCCGAACGCCCAGGTGCACAGTGGACATCCGGCGCAATCGACGTCAAACACCCCATGCCACACCCGCAGTTCGACGTCGAGTAGCGAGCCTCCGCGGACCGCGGCATTGTCGACGAGGGCCCAGGCGCGCCAACACCTCACCGATCTGATCGACGACCCGCTCGACGCTGTGTTCTGCGTTCTGCGAACCTGGCCGGTATGGACACCCGAGACATTCAGGATGAGATCAAGGTTGCGGTGCCGGCAACGATCACCAGGCCGATGACCGCAGACCGAAAGACGGTCGTGGGTACGCGCCGTGCCGCTTCCAGCCCGACGGCATTGCCGACTGGAGCAGCAATGACACCCAGTGGTACGAGTGCCCACACCATGTCCTGCGGACATCACCCTCGACAGAGGGATGCCGGCGTAAAAGTGCTAGCCACAACGACATACTCCACAAGATCGGCAATGAAGGTCAGTGGGGCCTCGGCTCGCTACATCGAAAAGGAGTACCGGCGGCAGCCCGCCGAGCGAGGTCTTGGCCGCCATGAAACCGCCCAGATCCCGGTGACTGCATGTGTCGCGTGTCGGTCCCCCCGAGTCGGTGCGATCCGGAATCGCCAACCGGATTCCGCACAACAGACCGTCACCCCGGCGACCGGTTCGAGCAGGCGCTAGGGCAGATGAGCGCCCCACACGCTCCCCGACCACGCCCCCAGGATCCTGCCCGCGCATAGCGGGCGCACCCGACACCAGTTCATGTGCTCACGCATGCGGATCGCCTCGGCAATCCACGGGATGAGCCCGGCGGCGAGTTCGGCCACCGAGACCACGGTGACGTCCATGCTTTCAGCCCCCACGCCCCGCCGGGCCCATCGAGGGTGCTGTGGTCGCGACGATGGCGCGCGCCGAGACCATCCATCTCGTGCTCACAGTTCAGGTCGCCAACGCGCGACGCCCGACCAAACATCCTTGTGGCCCATGAGAGTCGCGCCACCGCCGTCGACGATCAGGGTCTGGACACCGCCGTTGGCGAGGATGCCGGCGATTCCTTCCGGAGCCGGGTCACGAACGGTTTCGACCAGTGCGGCACGGCCGACCGGCGTCCCGAGGTCGGCGGTCACCTGGACACCGCCGAGATCGACGCCGATTACACGCACTCATGCGCAGGAACATTCCCGGTCAGGTCAGGCATAGAGCGCGGCGATTTCGGCGGCGTACTTCTCGTGCACGAGCTTGCGACGCACCTTCGTGGTGGCGGTGAGCTCGTCACTGTTGACATCCCAGTACGACGGCAGCACCGTGTGCGCACGCACCTGCTCCACCCGCGAGAGCCGCTCGTTGCCGCGCGCGATACCTTCGGCCACCTCCCGCACCACGCGCGGGTCCTGGGACAGCGTCTCGGCGCGGAGGTCGGTGATGCCGTGGGCGGCCGCGAACGCCGCGGCCTGCTCGCGGTCGAGGACGACGAGCGCCGCGACGTGCGGCCGCCCGTCACCGACGGCGACGACCGAGCCGGCGAGGGGGCAGGCGAGACGGACTGCGTTCTCGATGTTCGCCGGTGCGAGGTTCTTGCCCGACGAGTTGATGATCATGTCCTTCTTGCGGTCGACGATCCGGACGTAGCCGTCCTCATCCACGGTGGCGATGTCGCCGGTGTGGAGCCAGCCCTCCGAGTCGACGGCCTCCGCCGTCTTCGCGGGGTCGTTGCGGTAGCCGCGCATCACGCCCGGGCTGCGGAGCAGCAGCTCACCGTCGTCGGCGAGCCTCACCTCGACTCCGTTACGCGCCTGGCCCACGGTGCCCACCCGGATCCGGTGGGGGTGGTTGGCGATGCCCGAGGCAGCGCTCTCGGTGAGCCCGTAGACCTCGCAGACCGGCACGCCGAGCGCCAAGAAGAACTCCAGCGTCTCCGGCGCGATCGGCGCACCGCCCGAGGTCGCGTAGTACAGACCGTCCAAGCCGAACCGACGCCGCCAGGCGTGCAGGACCGCCGCGTCCACTGTGGCGTGCTGGGTGGCGAGCGTTTCGGGAACCGGGTCGCCGGCAAGTTCTCTGCGCACCTTCTCCAGCCCGACGGCGAGGGCTTGCTCGATCGCGGCCCGCTCGGCGGGCGGCTCGGCGGCAATTGCGTTCTCGATCAGCGCCTCGAGCTTGTACCAGATCATCGGCACGCCCATGAAGGTCGACGGGTGGACCTCCTGGAATGCCGTCAGCACCGACCGGCCGTCGACCACGTCGGTCACCGTGGCTCCGGTCACCATCGGCAGGTAGTGCGCGGCGAATCTGTTGGCGAGGTTGGCGTCGGGTAGGTACGACAGCACCCGTTCTTCCGCATCGCGCGTCGTGAACTCCGCCTGCTGTCGCGCCCTGACCGACGAAGAGTAGAGCAGGTTGGCGTGGGTGATTTCGACACCCTTGGGTTCACCGGTCGTGCCCGAAGTGTAGATCAGGGCGACCAGGTCGTCGCGCCCGACCGCGCGCCACGACGCGTCGAAGTCGAAGTCCGGGTCACCGAGCGCGACGAGCGCGTCCAGGGAGAGCTGGTCGTCGGCGGCATCGTCGATGCAGACCACGCGGGTGTCCGGGTGCTGCAGTGCGGCTGTGCGGATGACCTCACCGAACCGCGCCTCGCAGATCACCACCCGGCTGCCGGCACTACCGAGCAGCGACGACACCTGGTCGGCGGTGAACGTGTTGTAGATCGAGTACGACGTCGCGCCGAGGTGCATCACCGCGGTGTCGACGATGTGGAACTCCGGTCGGTTCGTCAGCATGATCGCAACCGTGTCGCCGGGTCGGACGCCTAGTCCCGCCAGGCCGGCGGCGATGCGGCGAACTCGGTGGTCGTACTCGCGCCAGGTGAAGGTTCGACCGTCCTCCCAGGCACGGAGCGCGACCTGGTCGGGGCGCGCGGCGACGGTGGACTGGAACACGTGGCACAGGCTCTGAGCTTCGGCGACCTGCTGCATCGTCAGATGGGTGGGCACGTTGGCCTTCCTGGGGTTCGGGGAGCGGGACTCAGCGGACATCCGGCGGCCAGAGCTGTAGCACCTGGCCCGACATGTGCGTGGTGGCGGGAGAGAGGAGGTAGCGCACGGCCGCTGCGACTTCGTCCGGCGTCCCGAGGCGGTCCGCGATTTCCTTCTCGCGCTCCGGCTGCTCGCTGAGGCGCACGCGCAGCCTGCCGGTCGAGATCAGGCCCGGCGCCACGCAATTGACGCGGATGCCCTCGGGTGTCAGCTCGTTGGCGAGGTAGCGGGTGTAGTGCATGACGGCCGCCTTGGTGATCCCGTAGTGGGCGTAGCCGCCCTGCGGGTTGGCGACCACGCCGGTGAGTGAACCCATGGTCACGATCGCCGGATTGGTCGCCTGCCGCAGGGCCGGGAGGGCGGCCTGCACGGTCGTGATCGTGCCGTGCAGGTTGCGGCGCAGTACGTCGTCCAACGCGCTCAGATCGATGGTGGCGGCCGTGTTGTCGGCGAAGCCGCCGCTGCCGCCGCCTGCATTGCAGACCAACGCATCGAGCCGCGACCAGTCCTGGTGGATCCGAGCGCCCAGCTCTTGCATGGCCTCGACGTCGGTGGTGCTGGCCTCGACGGCGATGGTCGGCACGCCGATCTCGCGCAGCTCGTCGACAACCGAGCCGGCGGCCTCGTCGAACTCACGGTAGCCGTCGAAGTCGGTGTCGACGACAGCGATGGCGTACCCCTCACGGGCGAGGGAGACGGCGATCTGCCGGCCGATGCCGCGAGCTGCGCCGGTGACCAGGGCTGTGGGGTGCACAGATACCTCCTTGAGTCGAACGATTATTCACTTCTAGATGCCCGCGAGAGCTCTGTCAAGAGCCCAGCCGGCACAGCATGTAATTGACTGTTTGGGTGCAGATCTTGACCTTACGCAGAATAGGTGGATAATACCAGGAGTAAGTGAATACAACTTAGAGTATTCCATCTCTCCCTTCCGCTTCTGGAGGTCGCATGCTGCACACCGCCGATGTCCCCCTGTACCCCATGCCGCGTGACACCGCACGATGCCCGTTCGACCCGGCGGGCGACCTAGCCGAGATTCAGCAGGAAGAGGGTTTGCGCCGGGTGCGGATCTGGGACGGCAGTGAGCCCTGGCTGGTGACCCGGCACACCGACATCCGCGCGGTGATGGCGAGTCCACTGGTCAGCGCGGACACCGACAATCCGGCATACCCGCACAGCTCAGCCGCGATCAAGGCGCGCCGGGCGCGGGCGAAAACCTTCTTCACCGAGGACGGCCCGGCCCACGACGAGCCGCGCCGCGCGCTGGCCCGGGACTTCACCGCCAAGCGCATGCAGAGCATGCGGGACGTCGTCCAGGCCGTCACCGACCGGTGCATCGACGAGATGCTCGCCGGCCCCAAGCCTGTCGATCTCGTCGAGTCGCTCGCCCTGCCGGTGCCGTCGGTCATGATCTGCGAGCTGCTGGGCGTTCCCTACTCCGAGCACGACCGCTTCCAGGAGCTCACCAAGGTATTCACCGCGGCAACCTCCACACCCGCGGACACCGTGGCAGCGGCCGAGGAGATGCTCGCGATGATCGGAAACGTCATCGACGCCAAGATCGAGAAACCGACTGACGACACTCTGAGCCGCCTCGTCGTCGAACAGCTCAACCCCGGTCTCATGACCCGCGAAGAGGTTGCCCGGATGGGCTTGCTGCTCCTGACCGCCGGCCATGAGACCTCCGCCAACATGATCGCCCTCGGCACCGCCGCACTACTGACCAACCCGGAGCAGGCCGCGCTGATCCGTGACGCCGACGACCCGGCGGTGGCCGCAGGTGCGGTCGAGGAGCTGCTGCGTTACCTCACGATCGTCCACAGCGGTGCCCGGCGCGTGGCCATCGGCGACTTCGAGGTTGCGGGCACGCAGATCCGCGCCGGCGACGGCCTGATCCTCGACTTTCCCTCCGCCAACCGCGACAAGGCCGCCTTCGCCAGCGAGGGCCACGCCGAACCCGACGTCCTCGACATCACCCGGCCCGCACGGCACCACCTCGCGTTCAGCTTCGGGGTCCACCAGTGCCTGGGGCAGCAGCTGGCCAGGGTCGAGCTGCAGGTCGTCTACTCGACTCTCCTCAAGCGGATCCCCACTCTCGCTCTGGCGGAGCCGGTGACGGAACTCCAATACAAGACCGACATGTCCATCTACGGCTTGCATCGCCTGCCTGTGACCTGGTGACCGAAAGGACAGACCTGATGAGGATCCACATCGACGAGGACAAGTGCGTCGGCGGCGGGCAATGCGTGCTTGCCGCGCCCGAGGTGTTCGACCAGCGGGACGAGGACGGCATCGTCATCCTGCTCGAAGACTCACCCCCGGCCGACCTCGCCCCCCAAGTGCACGAGGCCGCGCTGCTCTGCCCGGCCCTCGCGATCGTGGTCGAGGAATGAGCCTCGACCAGGTCGTGGTCGTCGGTGTCTCGGCCGCGGGTCTGACCGCGGCCGAGACACTGCGCCGCGAGGGGTACACCGCCAGACTGGTCCTGGTCGACGGAGACCAGCGGCCCCCGTACGACCGACCGCCACTGTCGAAGCAGCTGCTTCGCGGAGAGTGGGAAGAGGAGAAACTCACCCTGCGCCCGCCCGCCGCGCTCGAAGGGCTCGACGCCGAATGGCGGCTGGGAGTACGGGCCGAGCGGCTCGACCTCGCGGCGGGCCGGCTCGCGCTCGCGGACGGTTCCGACATCGCCTTCGACGGACTGGTCGTCGCGACGGGCGTGCGTCCCCGGGCCCTGCCCTTCGCAGTCGGCCGCCCCGGGGTGCACATGCTCCGCACGATCGAGGACGCCCTCGCGCTGCGTCGGGAGGTTGTACCCGGCGCAGCCGTCGTCGTCGTCGGCGCAGGCTTCCTCGGCACGGAAGCAGCCTCGGTGGCCGCCGAACTCGGCTGCCGGGTCACCGTCATCGACCCGCTGGAGCTGCCGCTGCAGCGCCAACTCGGTCCGCGGATCGGCCAGCGGGTCGCGCGACTGCACCGTGACCACGGTGTGCAGCTGCTCTGTGGACGCGGCGTCGCCGATGTCCGGGAGACCGACGGCCGGGTGAGCGGCGTCGTCCTGGACGACGGCGCGGAGGTCGCCGCAGACGTACTGCTCGTCGCGATCGGCGCCGAGCCGGTCACCGACTGGCTGCGCGGCAGCGGACTCACCATCGACGACGGAGTCCAGTGCGACGAATTCTGCCAGGCCGCACCGGGGGTCGTCGCCGCCGGTGATGTCGCCTCGTGGCTTCACCCGACGCTCGGACGGCTTCGTCTCGAGCACCGGATGAACGCCACCGAGCAGGGCATGGCGGCCGCGAGGACCCTGCTGGGGAAGCGGACACCGTTCGCACCGGTGCCATACTTCTGGAGCGACCAGTACGACGTGCGGATCCAGGTTTACGGCCGCCCCACGGCCGCGGACTTCACCGCCGTCGAGGGCTCGCTCGACGAGGGACCCTTTGCCGCCGTGCAACGCGACGCGTCCGGGCGTACCACCGCTGTCGCCGGATGGAACATGCCGCGCCAGCTACGCGCGCTGCGCCAGGAACTCGTCGAGCAGCAGGCTGTCCGGTGCTGACTGCGGCCCCGGAGGCGCGCTGCTGACGAAAACCACGGCAGCAACACCCTTCTCATCGGCCCACGTGTCGAGGTAGCGAGTTCGGGCGGATCCGTCGACGACCGTGCACAAAGTCATACACCCTTGGCCGTCGACCACGTCACAGGCGTGGTCGACGGTCACGGCGTAGCTCCTGCCTCGCAGCAATGAACATGCCGGCCGTATCGCGGTCCTACTGCTCCGACAGCAGTTCCTCGGTGAAACGGTGCAGGCAACCGGCGACTGTCCGGGGCTTCGCCCGGAACCCCGGTGCTGAGAGCGTCCGCGATACGAGTCACCAGACGACAACGCAACTCTTCCCCGACACCCTCGCCGAATTCAGTGAGCACCCATAGAGCCGCTCGCCGGTCGGAAGGGTCCGGTTCACGACCTACGAGGTCTCCGGTACCCGAGGTTTGCTTGATCGCTCACGCGAGTACCGGAGACCACACTCATTTCAATTGTCACCACACGCCGACAAGACTCCATCTTCGCTGCGGCGCCATTCTCGAAACACTCCCCAGGCCAACGGCGGTCGCTACTGGGGAATGACGCTACCTGTGAATTGTCCGCCGATTTCACACGGGATCGGCCACGGTTTGCCGGTCTCCAGGTCGACGAGCACGATGACCGCCTCGGCGGTCACCGCCGGCTCGGCGTCGGCCGAGGTGCGGATCGCGCTACCGAGGCGGAAGGACGTCGTGCCGACCGCGGACACCCACACGTCGACGAGGAACGGCTCGGCTTGGTACCAGAGTTCGTCGCGGTACTCGATGTCCTGCCGGCGCACCAGGTGCTGAATGTGGCTCGGCACCAGGTCGAGCAGCCCGCCTGGGGCGTGCGGCGTCACCGGGTGTCCGAGGAACGTGTGCCGCGCCTCTTCGATGATCCGCATCGACGCGACGTTGTCGACATGGCCGGTCGAACCCAGATCGTCGTACCGGACTGCGACGGGGACGGACGTCCCCCGTACCGCGGTGAGCTCAGGCGACGACACCGGCGGCCCGCAGTTCGTCGATCCGCTCCGGTAGGACACCCGCGGCCACAAGCACCGCGTCGGTGTCGGCACCGAGGACCGGGGCAGCGATCGGGCGCGGCAACGGCGTGCCGGAGAACCGCGGCGTCGGCGCCGGCTCGATGGTCCCTCCAGGACCTACGAGGAAGGTCTGGCGCGCCTGATTGTGCGGGTGGTGGGGCGCCTCGACCAGGTCGAGGACGGGCGAGAAGCTTGCGCCGCGACCAGCGAACAGCTGCGCCCACGTGTCGCGCTCGCGCTGGGCGAACAGGGCGGCGAGGGTCTTGCGCATCCGCGGCCACTCGGCACTGTCCTGCCGGTCGGCGAAGGTCGGGTCCTCGGCGAGGCCGAGGACGTCGAGCAACGCGGCGTAGGAGCGCTCGTCCCCGATGCCGAGGGCGACGTGGCGGTCGTCGACACAGCGGTAGACGCCGTAGCAGGGGCTGCCGCCGTCGATGCCGTTGGTACCGCGCTCGACGTTCCACCGGCCCGCGTTCCAGAAGTCGTACACCATCGCCATCATCGTGGCGCTGCCGTCGCACATGGCGGCGTCGACGACCTGGCCGCAGCCGCCGGCGCGGGCGTTCATCACGGCGCCGAGCACGCCGAGCGCCAGGAACATCCCACCACCCATGTCGCCGACCAGGTTGAGCGGCGGCAACGGCTCCTCGTGGGTCCCGATCGCCTCGAGCACGCCGGTGAGCGCGATGAAGTTGATGTCGTGACCGGGCTCCTGGGCCAGCGGTCCGTCCTGCCCCCAGCCTGTCATGCGGCCGTAGACGAGCGCGGGGTTGCAGGCGAACAGGTTGTCCGGCCCGAGACCCAGCCGCTCGGCCACCCCGGGGCGAAAGCCCTCGATGACCGCATCGACGCCGCGGGCGAGATCCAGCACGAGTCCGGCGCCGCGCCGGTCCTTGAGGTCGACCGTGATCGAACGCCGATTACGGTGCAGCACCGGGAACGGGTTGTTCCGGCCGGCCTCGCCGGGACGGTCGACGCGGATCACCTCGGCCCCCATGTCGCCGAGCAGCATGCCGGCGAAGGGCGCGGGACCGATGCCGCCCAGTTCGAGGACCCGGACGCCGGTGAGCGGGCCGCGGGAGGCGGCGGGATCGCAGTTCATCGGCTCAGCTCGCGAACTTCGGAGCGCGCTTCTCGACGAACGCCAGCCGTGCCTCCTCGGCGTCCGGAGACGCCAGGCAGGTCGCGAACTGCTCCGCCTCGAGCGGCAGGTAGTCGCCGAGCGACATGGTCGCGGCGGCCTTGAGGTTCCGCCGTACGGCGGTCAGCCCGCGCGGCGACTTCGCGGCGATCTGGGCGGCGATCTCGCGCACCCGTGCCGAAAGGTGTTCAGGCGGGAGCACTTCGTTGGCCAGTCCCCACTCGACGATCTCCGCGCCGCGGATCTTCGGCGACAGCAGCAGCAGCTCGGCGGCCTTGGCGGAGCCGAGCAGCCGGGAGAGCTGCCACGGCCCGCCGAGGTCGCCGCCGAAGGCGACGTTGACGAAGGCCGTGCTCATCACGGTCGTGGTCGCGACGTACCGCAGGTCGGCGTTGAGGGCGAGCGACATACCCGCGCCGGCGCAGCCGCCTTTGACCTCCGCGATCACGGGAGTGTTCATGTCGTGTAGCTGGGTGATCAGGCGGGTATAGCGCATCAGGCCGGCCCGGCCGAAGAGGTGATCTCCTGGGGGGTACGGCGCCGGGTCGGTGTCGGAGTTGTCACGACCCACGCAGAAGTGGTCCCCAGCGCTGGTGAGCACGACGACCCGGACGGACGGGTCCACCTCGGAGCGCTCGAGGGCGTCGAGCAGCCCGTCGGCCATCTCGATGGTGAAGGAATTGCGGCGCTCGGGACGGTTCATCGCGATAGTGGCGATGCCGCCCTCGATCGTGAACAGAACGGTGTCGGTCATGGGTTTCCCTCCGGGCCTAGAGGCCCATGTCCTTCGCGATGATGGTCTTCATGACCTCGGTGGATCCGCCGTAGATGCGGTTGACCCGCAGGTCGGTGAACATACGGGCGATGGCGTACTCCCGCATGTAGCCGTAACCGCCGTGAAGCTGGAGACACTTGTCGACCACCCGACCGGCCATCTCCGTGGTCTGCAGCTTGATGCGTGCCGCATCGGCAGGGGTGAGCTCGTGCGCGTCCTCGAGTTCGATGCCGCGGTCGACCAACGCCTGGCTCGTCTCGACCTCGACGTCGCACTCGGCGAGCACGAACTTGGTGTTCTGGAAGGCCGCCACCGGCTTGCCGAACACCTTGCGTTCCTGGACGTAGGCGCGCGTCATCTCCACGGCGGCGCGCGCGCGAGACACGGCGTCGACCCCGACGATGAGCCTCTCCCGCGGCAGGTTCTGCCCCAGGTAACTGAAGGCCATGCCCTCCTCACCGAGGAGGTTCTCGACCGGGACGTGCACGTCGGCGAACGACAGCTCGTTGGTGTCACTGGACTTGAGCCCGATCTTGTCGAGGTTGCGGCCGAACTCGAAGCCCTCGCTGTCGGTGGGCACCACGAGCAGACTCAGTCCGTTGCGGCGGTCGGTCTCGCTCGGCGCCGCGGTGCGGGCCACGACGACGCACAATTCGGAGTTGCGGGCGCCGGAGATGAACGTCTTCGCGCCATTGAGCACGTAGTGGCGCCCGTCGTCGGAGAGCCGTGCGGATGTGCGGATGCCGGCGAGATCGGAGCCTGTGCCCGGCTCGGTCATGGCGATGCACAGCAGGATGTCGCCCGACGCGATGCCCGGCAACCACCGCTGCTTCTGCTCGTCGGTGGCGAGGGTCAGCAGGTACGGCAACACCATGCCGGTGCTCAGTCCGTAGTGGCCCATGTGCACGCTCGCGCGGGCATTCTCCTCGGAAATGATCGCCTGATACTTGAAGCTCACCTCCCCCGGGCCGCCGTACACCTCGGGGATGCCGAAGCCGGTGACCCCGATCGCGCCCAGTTTGCGGAAGAAGTCCCGCGGCACGATGTGATCGTGTTCCCACTCCATGTAGTAGGGCGACAACTCGGCCGCGATGAAGTCGCGGATCATGACACGAAACGCCTCGTGGTCGGCGTCGTAGATCTTGCGTTGCACCTGAAGTTCTCCTGGGTCGTTCGGCTCAGTCGGCCGCGATGGTGGCGCGCAGCTCGCGCTTGAGGATCTTGCCGACGCCGCTCATCGGCATCTCGCCGATGATCGACATGCTGCGTGGCGCCTTGTAGCTGGCGATCCGCTCCTTGACGAAGGCCCGGACCTCCTCGATCGAGGTCGTGTGCCCAGGGCGCAGCACCAGGACGGCGTGCACCCGCTCGCCCCAGTCCGGGTCGGGGATTCCGATCACGGCGCACGAAGCGACGGCGGGATGGTCGGCGAGCACGTTCTCGACCTCGGCGGAGTACACGTTCTCGCCGCCGGTGATGATCATGTCCTTGAGCCGGTCCGCGATCCAGAGATAGCCGTCCTCGTCGAGATAGCCGCCGTCGCCGGTTTGGAACCAGCCGTCCTTGAACGCGGCGGCGGTTTCGTCGGGCTTGTTCCAGTAACCGATCATCAGGTGTCCGCCCCGGGTGACGATCTGGCCGACCGTGCCCGGCGGCACCGGGTTCCCGTCCGGGTCCACGACGTCGAGCTCGACGATCGGGGTCGCTCGTCCGACCGACCCGAGCTTGCGGCCGGCCCGGTGGTCGGGCCCGTTGAGCATGGTGAGGCACCCGGCCTCGGTCATGCCGTAGACGTGGACGAGCTGGGTCTGCGGAAGGTTCTTCATGACCAGTTCGAGCAGGCTGTCGGGGGTCCCGGAGGCGCCGTACCCGATGAACTCCAGGCTGCTGAGGTCGTACGACGCGAAGTCGGGATGCTCGCAGATCCGCTGGATCATCGTCGGCACCAGCGCACAGCCGGTGACCCGGTGCTCCTGGATCGTGCGCATCGCGTTCTCGGGCGAGAACGTCGGCACAAAGACGAGCTTGCCACCGAGCAGCTGCTGCGAGTACCACCCCAGCAGAGCCCCGATGTGGAAGAGCGGACCGGTCAGCATGGTGACGCCCCCCGCACGGACCGCCGCCCCGGACATCTGGTAGCTGAGCAGACCGGTGAGAAACGAGCGATGGGTGATCATCACGCCCTTGGCGTGGCCCGTAGTGCCGCCGGTGTAAAGGATGAACGCGAGGTCGTCGCCCGACCGGTGCGCGTCCGCAATCGGCTCGGCCCCCTCGATCAGCTCGTCGTGGACCAGCGTGCCCTGAGGCGCCTCGCCGCGGCCGACGTACACGATCGCTTCGAGGCCGGGCACCTGCTCGCGCAGCACCGGGACCATAGCGGCGAACGCCTCGTCGACGAAGACGACCTTGGTGCCCGAGTCGTTGAGCGCGTAGGTGATCTCGGTGGCGGACCAGCGCGTGTTGAGCGGGCTCGGTACCGCACCCGCCCACCAGCTCGCGAAGAACACCTCGTGGTGCCGGTCGGAGTTGAGCGCGACAATCGAGACCCGGTCGTTGTCACCGACGCCGAGTGTTCGCAGCGCGCCCGCGAGCCGGGCGACCCTCTTGGCCGACTGCGTCGAGGTGAACGCACGGTCGGCGTCGACGGTCAGAATGTCATCGCCCCAGTAGCGGACCGCGCGGTGCAGGGCGTGGGTGAGGTACATGGGGTCAGTCCCTTCAGCTCATGATCTTCGGTCGTTCGACGTCCAACGCGCGCGGGAACGAAGGATTCTCCATCACCTCGGCGAGCTCGGCGACGCTCCAGCCGTGGTCAGCGTTGACAACGTGCCCGAGCGAGAAACCTTGGTAGAGACCGACATGCCCGCCGGTGACGGAGAAGATCTGCCCGGTGAAGGGACAGTCGGCCTTCGTGAGGTAGGCGACCAGCGAAGAGGTGTTGCGCGGGTGGAACTTGTCGAACGCGTCCTCGTCCTCGGGTGCGGCGACCGCCGCGGCGAGGCCGGGCGAGGAGGTGACCATCGCGGTCCGGGCAGCGGGCGAGATCGCGTTGGCGCGAACGCCGTACCGGCCGAGCTCGGCGACCGCGAGCAACACTTGCGCAGCGAGACCCGCCTTGGCCGCAGCGTAGTTCCACTGGCCGACGTTGCCGTGCAGACCCGCGGCCGACGTGGTGTTGACGATCGAGCGGTCGGCCGAACGGCCCGCCTTGCCCTCCGCGCGCCAGTGCCGTGCCGCCGCCCGGGTCACCGAGAATGCGCCCTTGAGGTGGACGTCGACGACGAGGTCGAAGTCCTCCTCGGACATGTTCCAGACCATCGCGTCGCGGACGATACCCGCATTGTTCACAATCGCGTGCAGGTCTCCGAATGCGTGGACCGCGGCCTCGACCAGCCGCTCCCCGGTCGCCATCTCTGCCACGCTGCCGGCAACGCCGACCGCCTCGCCTCCGGCGGCGATGATCTCCGCCACGACGTCGGCCGGGTCGGACAGGTCGTTGACGACGATCCGCGCCCCCTCCTGCGCCATGAGGAGCGCGTGCTCACGGCCGATGCCGCCACCTGCGCCGGTCACGATTGCGACTCGGCCGTCGAGTTGTCCCATGCGTTGATTCACCTTTCGTCATTACTGTCGGGAAGAAGCCTGACCACCGACTCCTGAGTAGCACTGGCGACCATGGTCCCGTCCGGACTCCAGAACGTGCCCTGGTTGAACCCCCGACAAGACGCGATGCTGGTGCTCGTCTGACGCAGCAGCAGCCAGTCGTCGGCACGCAGCGGCCGGTGGAACCAGACCGCGTGGTCGATCGACGCCAATCCCACCCGGCCGTGCTCGCGACGCAGGGGGTACATCACCTCGTGCTCGATCGCCGAAGACTGCGCGAGCGTGGCATCGGCGAGGTACGTCAGCGCGCAGGCGTGGACGAGTGGGTCGTCCGGGAGGGGGCCACGCGACCGCAGCCAGACGTCCTGGCGGACGGTGCCGTCGGCCTCCGGCGCGGTGGGCCCGGCCGGTCGCGGCACGATCCGTACCTCGACCGCGCCGGCGTACACCGCCTGGGCGTGCGCCTCGGGGTGCAGCGCGCTCCACACGTCGTACACGTCGGGGGCGGTGTCGGGCGCGGGTACGACGGGTGCGACCAGTTGCCGCTCGGGGCCGGCTCCAGGCCGGACGAACGAGGCGGTCAGCACGAAGATCTCGGCGCCGTCCTGGACTGCGGCAACCTGGCGCGCGCTGTAGCTGCGGCCGTCGCGGCTGCGGCCGACGTGGTACTCGATGACCCGGTCCGGCCGGCCCTCGCGCAGGAAGTAGCCGTGCAGCGAGTGGGCGACACGACCAGCGTCGACGGTCGCGCCCGCGGCCGCAAGCGCCTGGGCGGCAACCTGTCCCCCCATCACCCGCTGGGGAGCACCCGCGTGACCGAAGCCGTGGAAGATGTCCGTGCCATGCGGCCGAACCGCGACGAGGTCGGCCAGCGGCGTACCGACCGCGACGACTTCGTTCGCATCGGGGCTGTCTATCGGAGCCGACGCGACCACCTTCGTCCGGACAACCTGTTCGGTCACGGCACCCCCTCTTCTCGTCACTGACGACCCGCCGTCGTCATCTCCCATGTCTAGTCAAACGATAGTTCACTTCATGGTGTCAATGTCAAGACCGCCCCTCGAAATCGAAACTCGGCCGGCCGGACTCGGGAGCCACGTCGCCCGACCCATCCCCGACCTCGCTTGACAGTATGCGAACCGTACTGGAAAGTGAATCTACGTTAGAGAAGGAGACTGATGAACTCTCGAGTCCTCATCGCCGGCGTGGGCATGGTTCCTTTCACCAAACCCAGCGCTGGCGCCAAATACGACGAAATAGGCGCCGCTGCTGCAGCTGCGGCCCTCGAAGACGCGGGGCTGAGTTACGACCAGGTCGGCCAGGTCTACGCCGGATATGTGTACGGCGACTCGACTTCTGGTCAGCGAGTCGTCTACCAGCTCGGCATGACCCGAATCCCAGTGCTCAACGTCAACAACAACTGCGCGTCCGGATCCTCGGCGCTGTGGCTCGCCCGCCAGGCGGTCGCCAACGGCGCAACCGAGTGTGCGCTCACAATCGGCTTCGAGCAGATGCCCCCGGGCGCGCTCACCGCCAAGTGGAACGATCGGCCTGCTCCGCTGTCGGCGTTCATGTCCGCCCTCGAGGACGTCTACCCTGTCGACCCCGCGCTGCCGATGACACCGCAGTACTTCGCGGCCGCAGCACAGGAGTACCTCGACACCACCGACTCCACCGTCGAGACCCTGGCCGCCGTCGCCGTCAAGGCACGCACGCACGCACGCACCAACCCCCGCGCCGTCTTCCGTGACCCGATCACCCCCGAGGACGTGCTCTCCTCCCCCACGGTCGCCGGCACGCTGACGCGGTTGCAGTGCTGCCCGCCCACCTCCGGCGCGGCTGCCGCGGTCGTGTGCACCGAGGAGTTCGCCCGCAAGCACGGGCTCGATGCTCGGGTCGCGATCACAGCGCAGGCGCTGGAGTCCGACGACGAGGGCCTCTTCGACAGTCCGAGCGCGATCGCTCTCGTGGGGTCGGGCGTGACCCGCCGTACCGCCGACCGCGTCTACGCCGAGGCCGGTGTCGACCCCGCCGACATCGACGTCGTGGAGCTGCACGACTGCTTCACCATCAACGAGATACTCACCTATGAGGGGCTCGGCCTCTGCGAGCCCGGTGGTGCCGCGAAGTTCATTGCGGACGGTGACAACACCTACGGCGGCCGGGTGGTCACCAACCCGTCCGGTGGGCTGCTCTCCAAGGGCCATCCCCTCGGCGCGACCGGCCTGGCCCAGATCGCCGAGATCACTTGGCAGTTGCGCGGTTCCGCCGGCGACCGGCAGGTGCCGGGTGCCCGACTCGGCCTGCAGCACAATCTGGGCCTCGGCACGGCCGGCGTCGTGACGATCCTCGAAAGGCTCTCCTGACATGAAGATCATCGACCGCTCCATCGTCGGCTCCCGCACCGAGGAGTTCACCACGTCCGCCGAGCGTGGACGGCTCCGCTTCTTCGCCGAAGCGACGGCCCAGAGCGACCCGGTCTACACAGACCTGAGCGCCGCGAAGGCAGCAGGCCACCCGGATCTCCCGATCCCACCGACGTTCTTCTTCTGCCTGGAGATGGACAACCCGAACAGACACGTCTTCCTCGCGAACCTCGGCGTCGACGTGCGCACGATCCTCCACGGCGGCCAGAAGTTCACCTACCACGCTCCCGCTCACGCCGGCGACGTGCTGACCTATTGGACCGAGGTCGCCGACGTGTCGAGCAAGAAGGGCGGTGCGCTGCAGTTCATCGTCCGCAACACCCACGTCAGCCGCGCCGGCGAACCGGTCGCAACGCTCACCAGCACGATCGTCGTGCGTGACCCCAAGGCGGCGTCATGACCTCCCCGACCACCCACCTCGCCCCCGGCCAGGAACTGACCCTCGCGTGCCCGCGGATCACCCGCACCACGCTCGCCCTCTACGCAGGCGCGTCCGGAGACCACAACCCGGTGCACATCGACATCGACGCCTGCCGCGCCGTCGGCATCGACGACGTCTTCGCCCACGGGATGCTGTCGATGGCCTATCTCGGCCGGCTGCTCACCGACCACTGGCCCCAGGAGCAGATCGTCTCCTTCGAAGTCCGCTTCAGCGCGATCACCCCGGTCAACAGCGAGCCGACGTGCACCGGCACGATCACCAAGGTCGAGGACGGCGTGGCCCACCTCCATCTCACGGTGGCCCTGCCCGACGGGACCGTCACGCTGCGCGGCGCGGCCGTTGTGCGGCTCGCCTGAATTCCCCAGATACCACTCCCCGCAAGGAAGAACTGACATGCCCACACTGCAGGACAAGGTCGCGCTCGTCACCGGCTCCGGTCGCGGTATCGGTCGCGCCGTCGCACTCAAGCTTGCCGCCGAGGGTGCGAAGATCGTCGTCAACGACCTGGACGAGGCGCCCGCCAAGGAGACCGTCGAAGACATCATCGGCGCGGGCGGCCAGGCCGTCGCATGCGTCGGCTCGGTTACCGCGCCCGACTTCGCCCAGCGCTTCGTCGACACGGCGATCGAGAGCTTCGGCGGACTCGACATCATCGTCAACAACGCTGGCTATATCAGGGACAACGTCATCCAGCGGATGACCGACGAACAGTGGGACGGCGTCATCGAGATGCACCTGACTGCGCCGTTCAAGATCCTGCGGGCGGCCGCGCCGTACATCAAGTCGAACCCGACCGACTACCACCGCAAGGTCGTCAATGTCTCGTCGGTCTCCGGGGTCTTCGGCAACGTGGGCCAGGCCAACTACGCCGCCGCCAAGTCCGGCGTCATCGGCTTGACCAAGACCCTTGCCAAGGAGTGGGGCCGCTACAAGGTCAACGTCAACGCCGTCGCCTTCGGATTCATCCTGACCCGGATGACCGAGGCCGTCGCCAGTGAGGACACGGTGGTCGAGATCGAGGGCCGCAAGATGCGGGTCGGCGTCAGCCAGGCCGCGATGGACTCTGTGAAGAAGACCAGTCCGCTCGGCCGCCCGGGCACGCCCGAAGAGGCGGCCGGTGCGATCTACGCCCTGTGCCTGCAGGAGATGAACTACGTCTCCGGTCAGTGCGTCACCGTCGATGCGGGTGCCCGATGATGCGCGACGCGGTCATCGTCGAGGCCGTCCGGACGCCGGTCGGGAGGCGCAACGGCTCGCTCTCCCGACAGCACGCGGCGGATCTGTCCGCCCATGTCCTCGACGCGCTGACCGAGCGCACAGGGCTCGAGCCCGAACTCGTGGACGACGTGGTCTGGGGTTGTGCGATCCCGATCGGCATGCAGAGCGGAGGCATCGGCCGCGCCTCGGTGCTCGCGGCAGGGTGGCCCGAGTCGGTCCCGGCCGTGACGGTCGAGCGCCAGTGCGGCTCGTCGCAACAGGCCGTGCACCAAGCCGCGGCCGGCGTCATCGCGGGACAGTACGACATCGCGGTGGCCGGTGGCGTCGAGATCATGAGCGCCGTGCCGGCACAGGCGGCGCTCGGCGACGGCTCGTTCGGCGAGCCGTTCGGCCCCTCGGTGCTGAAGCGCTACAACGGCGTCCGCTTCCACCAGGGCGTCGGGGCGCAGATGATCGCCGACGAATACGGCCTCACCCGCACCGACCTCGACCAGCACGCGCTCGACTCCCACGCTCGGGCCGCGCGAGCGATCGACGAGGGACGATTCAAGAACCAGATCGCTCCGGTCGAGGTCCTCGACGAGGACGGCACGACGCGGCTCTTCGACACCGACGAGGGCGTCCGCCGCGGCTCCACGCTCGAGAAGCTCGCTGCACTCAGGCCCGCCTTCGGGGAGGACGGCGTCATCACCGCCGGCAACGCTTCGCAGATCTCCGACGGCTCGGCGGCGCTGCTCATCACGACCAGCGAGATCGCGAAGCAGCGCGGCTGGCGTCCGCTCGTGCGCATCCACACCGCTGTGGTCGCGGGCACCGATCCGATCACCATGCTCAAGGGCCCGATTCCCGCCACCCGTCGTGCGCTGGCAAAGGCCGGCCTGAGCATCGACGACATCGGTGTCTTCGAGATCAACGAGGCCTTCGCGCCCGTCACCCTCGCGTGGCAGCGCGAGACCGGGGCGTCGTACGAGCTGATGAACCCGAACGGCGGCGCGATGGCCATCGGTCACCCGATCGGCGGCTCCGGCGCCCGGCTCATGACCACGATGGTGCACCACATGGTCGACCACAACATCCGCTACGGGCTCCAGTCGATGTGCGAGGGCGGCGGCATGGCCAACGCCACGATCCTCGAGCGCCTCTGAACCCGACCGACAAGGAGAACACTGCCATGGACAAGCTTCACCACTACGCGTTCGACAACCTTGTCGCCACCCGGCACGGCGCGGTCCTCGAGGTCCGCATCAACCGGCCCGACGACTTCAACGCGATCAACCACGCCACCCATCGCGACCTGATCCGGCTGTGGCGCGAGCTGCGTCGCGACACCTCGGTACGTGCCGTTGTCCTGACGGGCAACGGGAAGGCCTTCTCCGCCGGCGGCAACCTCAAGGGGCCGCGGATGTCGGCGGGCCAGGAGCTCGACGACTTCTTCCTCGACGCACGCTCGATCGTCGTAGACCTGCTCGAGGTGCCGCAGCCGATCATCGCCGCCATCAACGGTCCGGCGATCGGTCTGGGCGCAACCATTGCCCTGCTCTGCGACGTCACCTATGCCTCGCGCACCGCCGTCATCGCCGATCCCCACGTCAACGTGGGCGTCGTCGCCGGCGACGGCGGTGCGATCGTCTGGCCCTGGCTGGTCGGCATGGCCAGGACCAAGGAGTACTTCCTCACCGGCGACAAGATCGACGCCGTCGAGGCCGAGCGGATCGGCCTGGTCAACCACGTCGTCGACCCCGAGGAACTTCTCGACGCCGCGCACGCATTCGCGCAGCGGGTGGCCAATGGGCACACTCGGGCCATCCAGGGCACCAAGCAGGTCCTCAACGCGGTCCTGCGCGACACCGCCCATACTGTGCTCGACCTGGCGCTGTCGGTGGAAAAGGAGTGCTTCGCCTCGGGTGACCACGCCCGCGCGGTCGAGCAGTTCTTCGCCCAGCGCGACACGGCAAAGAAGGGTGCCTGAGCCGCGGGTGAAAAAGCCGAAAGGCCGGGGAGCTCGCGCTCTTCCAGGCTCCGGGCGCTCATCTGCTCAGACCGGCAAGTGCGCGGCATCGATCCGCTTCGGAATGCCCAGGACGCCGTGCCCGAGCCGCCGGAGCGGTTCGCGCTGCTCAGTGTTCGCCACCGGTAGGCGGTGTCGCCGAGCGGTCCAGGGCCTCCACATCGGCCGGGCTCAAGTCGTCCCGGCCGGCGACAAGCAGCACCGTCCACTCGTTGACGTAGTCCTGCGGCGCCCGTCGGATCGGCGCTCCCTCCTCCCCCGGCACGTTGACAATCTCGGTCGTCAACGCCGGGCAGCCCCGCTCGGCGAGCAGACGTACGGCGGCGGCCAGCGGTGCCGCGCGCCGTGACACAGCGCTCAGCCCGCCAGATGCCGGGTGCACCGACGCCGACGCCGCGGGGAACAAGCGGGAAATCTCGGCCACCGTGAGGTCTGCAGCGACAAGGAGCTGCCGGCCGTGCTCGCGGTCCAGCTTGGCCCGCTCGAAGGCGCGGGCGCTGGGCAGCACCGCCTGGACAGCCCCGGTCAGGGCGTCGGCCTCGGCTTCGGTCGGGTCGCTGCGAGTCCTGGCCAGGGCGGACCACAACGGCGGACGCGCGGCGAGATGGCGATCGGTGAGCTTCGCCCGCGTCTCCGGATCGACGAAGGAACTGCTGCGCTGCCACAGGGGGTCGACACGACCGGGGCGCAAGAGTGCCCTGGCCGCCCCGTCGAGCAGCGTCGTCAGCTCCGTCGCCCCGGAGACCCATTCGCGCTGATCGATCTCGAGCTCGATGACGGCACCAGCAGTTCCAACTTTCCGCGGAAGTGGCGGTAGGGAGCCGGACCGGTAATGCTCACTTCGGCCGCGATGTCGGTGACCGAGGTGTCGTGGAAGCCCTTGTGCTCGAACTATCGCGCGGCCGCCGCGACGATCAGCTGCTTGCGATTGCGCGGGCGACGCTGCGCAGCGCCTTCGGACATTGCTGACCCTCTCCTGACGGAACGCCGGTCGGCGCAGCGACATTGTTACCAATCGTTCGAAATGCGATGACGTTGTCGGCTACGCATGCATTGCCCGTAGCCACTGAAGTTCGCAACGGAAATCCCACAAAGTTACCTGTAGGACAGCAAAAGTGACCTGACTGTACACAAGTCACGGTACTCATAACCAGTATTGACGACTTCGTCACACCCAGGCAAAGTAAGTGACGACTTGATCACCAGTGAATTCTCACTCCGGCGCAGAAGCGCCGGCCCGCCATAGCTGAGGAGACCGTCTTGTCGCAGATCACTGCTAGCGAGCAGCCGACACATCGCCGGGACGACATGCCCCCGGTCGCGGACGCCCCCATAACGATGAAAGGCCGGCGACCACGCGCACGTACATCAAGGACGATGCTGCTCGTCCGAGGAGCACAACTCGTGCTCGTCGTCCTCTGGCTCGGCGCGTGGGACCTGACCGCGCGCAACCAGTGGATCACCCCTGTCCTTGCCAAGTCGCCGAAACAGTCGTGGGACTACTTCGTCAACGCCGTCGAGAACGGCGAGCTCTGGTCCAACGGTCAAGCCACGATGCTCGCCGTCGTCATCGCCTGGGCCCTCGCCAGCGGCGTCGGCGTCGTCGTCGGCATCACGCTGGGCCTCCTGCCCACTTTCGAGCGCATTCTCGCCCCGTTCCTCGACGCAGCCAACGCGATGCCCCGCATCGCCCTCGCACCCTTCTTCATCGTCGCCTTCGGCATCGGCACCCAGGCCAAGGTGGCACTGGCCAGCACACTCGTGTTCTTCATCGTGCTGTCGGCCTCTCGGGCCGGTGTCCGATCGGCCGACGCCGAATGGCTGCGCCTGTCGGCGGTTCTCGGCGCAAAGAAGCGCCACCTGTTCTGGAAGGTCATGCTGCCGGTTGCAACCCCCGCGATCATCGCCTCGCTCCGACTCGGCCTGATCTACGCGCTACTGGGCGTCGTCGGCTCCGAACTCATCGCCGCCGAAAACGGCCTCGGCCAGCTGATCGCCCAGTACTCGTCGCTGTTCCAACTAGAGGCGGTTTACGCGATCTTGATCCTGCTCGCCGTCATCGCCGTCGTCCTGAACCAAGTCATGGGAGCCACCGAGAGGCGACTCCTCCGCTGGCAGCCCCCAGCCGACCACTGATCCCGAGGAGATGACCGCCATGACCCACTCCACTCTCAGCGCCGACGCCGCGAACGTCCCGCCCTTCGACACGATGATCCGTCTCCGCCGGGCACAGGTCACCTTCACCAAGCCGGAGGGCGGGACGCGAACGGTCCTGCACGACATCGACCTCGACGTCACCCCCGGCCAGTTCGTCGCCCTGGTCGGACGCAGCGGCTGCGGCAAGACCACTCTGCTCAACATGATCGCCGCCTTGGTCGAGCCGTCATCCGGCAAGATCGAGGTCCACGGCACCAGCCCCCGCGAGGCCCGCCCCCACCTGGGCTTCATGCTCGCCCGCGACGCGCTGCTCCCGTGGCGCTCCGCCCAGGGCAACGTCGAATACGGTCTCGAACTGCGCGGTGTCGACCGCGCCACCCGCCGCCGGGTCGCCCACGACTGGCTGAGCCGGGTCCACCTCGGCGGCTCCGAACGGCTGTGGCCGTGGCAGCTCTCCCAGGGCATGCGCCAACGCGTCGCCCTCGCCCGTACATGGGCGCTCGACCCCGACGTCCTACTGATGGACGAACCCTTCGCAGCGCTCGACGCCCGGACCCGGATCGCGGTCCAGCAGGAGTTCCTCGAGCTGTGGCAGTCAGGACCCCAGCGCACGGTCGTCTTCGTCACCCACGACCTGGGTGAGGCGATCGCCCTCGCCGACCGCGTCGTTCTCCTCGGCGAGGGCCGGATCCTCGACGACGTCGAGGTCGGCATCGAACGGCCGCGGGACCTGGAGAGCGTAGCTGCACACCCGCGCTACCAGGAACTGTACGAACGATTCCGCAAATCCCTCTGAATCACCTCCAGACCCCGCGAATTCAGGAGATCTACACACCGATGAAGAAGAAGTTCCTGTCTCTGTGCGGCGCACTCGCACTGCTCGCCGGAGCCGCAGCGTGCGGCTCGAACGAGACCGCGGGCGCCAACCCGAACGTGATCAATGTCGGTTCGTTCCCCGGCACGATCTATACCTACCCACTTTCCGTCGCCGAGAAGAAGAGTTTCTTCACGGACCAGGATCTGAACGTGAAACTGATCGAGGGCAAGTCCGGGCCGGAGATCTTGTCCGCGATGATCGGCGGCAGCACACAAGTCATCTTCGGCCAGCCCGGCGCCATCGTCCCGGCCGGCGCCGAGGGCCAGGAGCTCAGGATCCTCGGCCCCTATTCGCGCGGCCGAGTCGTCATGGTGGCGACCGAGGAGTCCGGCATCACCTCGCTCAACGACCTTCCCGGCAAGAGATTCGCGGTCCCGCAGCGCGGCGACTCCAACGAGCAACGGACCTTGAGCGTGCTCGCGGAGTACGGCATCGACGGCAAGGAAGTCACCTTCATCGGCACCGGTACGCCGGCCACAACCGCCGCAGCCATTGCCAACGGCCAGGCCGACGCGAGCGTCCTCGGCCTGACGACCTACGAGTCGCTACTCGCCAAGGGTTCCAAGCTCCGCATCATCGCCGATTCCGCCGAGGGCACGATGGGCGAACGCGGCAGGAACGACGTGACCGGCATGTTCGCCACTACGAAGCAGTTCTGGAGCGAGAACCCCGACACGATCGGCAAGTTCTGCCGGGCGATGAAGTCCTCGATCGAGTGGATCGTCGACGAGGAGAATGCCGACGAGGCGACCAAGATCCTCGTCGACTGGACCGGTCTGCCCGAGGACGCCGCCCGCGCCGTCTGGGAGAGCGAACGCGACACCTGGTCTATGGACCTGAGCAAGGAGCTCTGGGACGCCAACGTCGCCTACGTCGACCCGACGATCGACCCGAATTACGGCGCCATCGTCACCAACGGCTGCCCCTGAGGCCACACCCTGCCCTGCCCGGGCGGGCCGGACCACTCGTGGCCGGCCCGCCCGGCGTCAGCCCCCAACCACATCTCCCTATTTCACTCATGAAGCCGGCACCCACCGACAACGGCGATCTGTCGCGCCTGCGCCCCCTCGTTCAGATCGCCACGGCGGTTCCTGACCGGGGTCACGTTTCACAGCCGGGACCCCAGTGCGCCCCTGATCTGACGCGAGTACGGTGCCGCGTACTCCCATGCAGCCGCCGGACCGGCGGCACTGGGCGCGCCGCACGGGGATTAGATCGACTAGCGGACGATCGCGTCGGCATGGCCCCGAGGCCAGCGCGCAACGTCGACAACTGCACCTCGGGATCCTCCACGAACCACGTCGCACAGCGCGGAGACCTCACGGGCACGGCCGTTCATATCGACGACGGCTTCCGTCCCGTCATCTGACCAGTACACACCGATCTCGGAGGAAACCCCATGAAGACCTATCAACTTGCGGCCCTGGCCCTGTCCGAGCTCGGGGTCGGCACCGTCTTCGGACTCATGGGCGACGCCAACCTCGCGTATCTCGGTGACTTCGTGGAGAACCACGGCGGCGAGTTCGTCGCAGCCGTGGCCGAAGGTGGTGCCGTGTCGATGGCAGACGGCTACGCCCGCATGACCGGTGGTGTCGGCGTCGCGTCGGTCACGCACGGCCCGGCCGTCACGAACTGCACGACCGCCCTGGTCGAGGCGGTGCGCTCGCGCAGCGCAGTGCTGCTGCTGACCGGCAGCACCCCGGACGTGCGCGACCACTTCCAGGACTTCGACCTCGAAGGGTTCGCCCGGCTCGCCGGTGCCGAGTACCGCCGGGTGCGCCAGGCCGCCGCGGTCGGGGCGGATATCGCCGAAGCGCTTTCGCGCGTCGCTACCACCCGGACTCCCCTCGTGCTCGACCTGCCCTACGACCTGCTCGAGGTCGCGGCAACCGGTGAGTCGCCGCGCGCGGTGCCCTCACCGCCGGTACCCGGAGCGCCCGCCGCCGACCTCGTCGACGACGCGCTCGCCGCGTTGCTCGGCAGCGCACGCCCGCTCATCCTCGCGGGCCGCGGCGCGGTCGGCTCCGGCGCCCGCGACGACATCCTGCGCCTGGCGCGGGCCCTCGACGCGCCGGTGATGACAACGCTACTCGCGAAGGACCTGTTCGCCGGCGAACCCGAGAACCTCGGTATACACGGTTCGCTGTCGCACGCGGTGGCGATCGAGGAGCTCGGCCGGATCGACTGCGTGCTTGTCGTCGGCGCCGCCCTCTCGTCGTTCACGACCGACAACACGGCGCTGCTGGCCGGCAAATTCGTCATCCAGATCGACGACCGGTCCGATGCGTTCGGGCGGTTCGCGCCGGTGGATCTGCCGATTACGGGTGACGCCGCGAAGGTGATGCACGCACTGTGCAAGCGGCTGGCCGAGGCCGACGCTCCGGCACCGTCCGGTCGCCGCGTCACGCAGCTCGCCGAAGCCGTGCGCGCCCTCGAGCAGAAGGGCTACCACAGCATCTCCGGGGGCGGCACCGTCGACATGCGAGATGCGATGGCCCGACTCGCCGCGCTACTCCCGCCAGGGTCGCAGGTCGTCACCGATATCGGACGCTTCTCGACCGCGGCGTGGAAGTACCTGCCGGTCGAGCCGGGGCGGTTCACCGTTCCTGGTGCGTTCGGCTCGATCGGGCTGGGTATCGCGACTGCGGTGGGCGCTGCGGCGAGTCACCGCGATGCGCCGACGGTCTGCGTGGTCGGGGATGGCGGCGCGATGATGGGACTGACGGAGTTGAGCACTGCGGTCCGGCATCACCTGCCTGTTGTACTCGTCGTGCTCGACGATCATTGCTACGGCGCCGAGTACCTCAAGCTCGCGGGTCTCGGCTTGAAGCCCGCGCACTCGGAGGTCGAATGGCCGGGGTTCGCGGAGACGGCGCGCGCACTCGGCGCCCGCGCGGTGACGGTGCGCGAAATCGACGAGTTCGCACAGGTCGCGGCGCTGATCGAGAAGGGGAACTATCCGCTGGTTGTCGAGGTCAAGGCAGACCCCGCGCGGCGTCGCCCCCACGTGGCCACGGCCGCCGCAGGACGTGCGCATTGATACGGGACGGTTCCATACGGGACGCAGACTGAGTGCCCGTGGGTCGAACTCATCGGAGGAGCCCGGCATCCGGCAGCTTCTGCCTCCTGTGTGAATTGACGCTCGAACTCCAGTGGGCTGATCGTCCCCCGGCTCGAATGACGCCGACGGTTGTTCACCTGTTCGATCATGTCCCCGACTCGGACTGGTGAGCTCGTCCGCCGGCCCGCAGAACTCGAGTGCGATGTAGTCCGTGACGATGGGTCACCTCGGTGCCGTCAGCGGTTTCGTCGTTCCGGTGCGATGCCGGTCAACCCAGTGCGCAGAGTGAGGGCCTATGACAACTGATCTGTCCAACGACCATGTGGGTGCGGGTCGCCTACTGGTGTCCCGACGGAACCGCCGGACCGGCAAGCCCCAGGACGGCCCGGCCCACACGGTTCAGCTGGTTCCCCACATCCCCGGGTTCCCCACGAAGCTGTCTCCGCATCCGGTTGATGACGGACTGAGCGGTCCGTGCCAGAGCCTCGGCCTCCGCCGCCGCGAGATCGGGGCGAACCCGGATCAACAGCGCAACCCATTCGCTGGCGTAGTCGTGCTGAAGGCGCCGGATAGCGGCACGCTCGTCCGCCGGTACGTTGACGACTTCGGTGAGCAATGCACTCAACGCGTCTCCGTGTTCGACGTTGATCCGAACGAAGGACGTCAGCGCAGAGTCGAGGGCGCGGGCGGGATCATCCGTAGCCGACAACGCCCCGGAGACATCGAAGTACAGCGCGTCGAGACAACGGGTGATCACCGTGACGAGGATCGCCGACTTCCCGGAAAAATGATGGTAGAGAGTCGGTCCGGTAATCCCTGCCGCAGCGCCGATGTCGTCCATCCCCACGGCCTGATAACCACGTTCGGCGAACAAGGTCACCGCCGCCTCGAGGATCGCTTCCCGGCGCGATGCCGGCATGATCCGACCGCGCGCACCACCACGCGCGGTTGCTCGTTCGACAACGCCTAGGTCCGTCATCTCGCACACCGCCGAAGCGGCCTTGGTCATCAGCATTCGTGCTCGACCAGAATCGAGTTTGTTTCGGCTGAACAACCGATTGCTGCTCAGTACGGCATGAGCGCCCGCTACCAGCAGCTCTACCGCAGGTCCGGCGAGACCGGGCCTGGCCGTCTGTATCGCCTCGTGCAGCGGGGCGATCGCCTTCTGGTAGCGGTCGCGTAGTTCAGCGCTCACTGACGGTTCGAGGTACGCCTGATTTCGTTCCCACAGCGCGCTTGGGCGATTCTGTGCCAGCGACTTACCCGCGGCGTACTCCAGCAACTCCTGGAGCCCCGGTTGTGGTGCACCATAGGCCGCCTCGAGTCCCTCGATCTCGAATTCCACCGCAGCAGCAAGAAGATCCTGCTTACCTCGGAAATGGCGATACAACGCCGGGCCGGTAATACCGACATCGGCCGCGATTTCCGCAATCGCGGCATCATGAAAGCCCCGCCGCTCGAACTGCTTCGCCGCAGCCGCAACGATGAGTTGCTTGCGGTTTCGTGGCCGACGCTGTACGGCAACCTCGGTCATGCTCCGCTCCTCTCATCCAGGCGCTGCACTCGAGGAATCCCACGGCGCCGTGCACCCCGGGTACTTGCCCCCAGCTCCGCCGACCCTCCAGCAACCGAAACCGTCGTCTTTCACCGTCATGTTAGCAGCTGTTCGGGACTATTCCGGATGCCAGGACCGCGCCAGCCGGGAGCCTCCAGGTACGTCGTCCCGAGATCGACGTATGAACCAGCACCATGCGGCATCGCTGTGCCACCCCAGGGTCGGCTTCGACGGGCCGCTCGATGAAGCCGACGCGGACTGCGGCCGGCTCGAGCGACGAGATCGGGTCAACGAGACGGAGGACACGCAGAGGATGCCTCGCAGACCCGGCGAATGCCCCGCGGAAGTCCGTTCAGAGCGTCACCGACATTCCTGACGGGCCTTCCGCGGCCGCGGCACGGACTCTCGCCGCGGCAGAGTTGACGATGAGGTCGCCGTACGTCTGGGATACCGCGGGGCCGGATTCGTTCGATTGCTCGGATCTCGCGTAGTTGGCGTACCTGCTCGGCAAGTCCGGATCTCGGTTCCAGAGCAGGGCCACTCCACCGGAACATTCACGATGGCGATGAGAACGAATATCGGTCGGCCGCCATGTCCGGACTGTCGGCACCACGCCCACGGCGCCCGTACCTTCATACCCGCGTGTGCTTTTCGCTCCGGAAAGGGAATTGCTGCGACCAACGGCCGAGGCGATGCGTGTCCGATCCGGGTCGACCACCAGTCAGGAAAGGGGAAGCAACGACACGGGCTTCGGCGAAAAATGTCCACCTTTGGTCCTGCTCCCATTGTTGTTTTCCAGCAGTGTTTTCAGGCTGAGCCGGAAGCGGCCGTCACAAGCAATCGCGGGGTGCGAAGACCGGGAATCTCTCGCCTGGCTGCGTGTACCGGAACCGCACCCGCACCGGCCGATCGGAAGAGACCGGAACGTCGCCGTCGATCCACGAATAGACCCAGGGACCCTCGTCGAGTGCGACGATGGCGATGATCGACGGGCAGGGCGCGCCGCACACCGGGTCGGGGGTGCGATCGACGACCCGGCACGAGACGATCACTCCCGCGCCGGCCGAGGAGATGGGTTCGAGAGTGCGGGCGCCGCACGAGGGACAGCACCCGGTCAGGGGTGCGAGCACCGCGGCGCAGCCCTGGCACTTCCAGATGACGAGTTTGCCGAATCGGGTGGTCTCGCGCCCGCGACGGGCGAGACCGGCGCTCACGACGCCACCTCGGTGTGGAGCCGGTCCAAGGCGGTGCGCATCGTGTGCCCGAAACACTCCGGGTCGGTGATCGGCCACCCGTGTCCGCCCGCGACGGTGAACACCGGCGGTCCCCCCAGGCCCGCGCGGAGCGATTCGACGCTCGCCCACGGGACCAGGCGGTCGCCCCGGCTCCACACCAGCGCTACCGGTAGACGTCGTTGCGCGAGCCGGTGCAGCTCAGCGGTCAGGTCCCCACCCCGGGCGGTGGGGTCCGTGCTCCCCACGCTTCCCGGATCACCGACGTCGTGGCGACTGGTAGTGGTGGGACGAGTCCGTGTGGTCGAGGCGAGCATCCGCAGCGACAGCGCGTCCCCCAGAGCCTCAGCGCCCCGCTCCCACAGGGGTCCGTCACCGAGCGGGGGCGTCGCACCATTGACGTCCGGCCACGCTCCTGCCCCGACGGAATTGACGAGAACCAGTCGCACTATCCGATCCGGCAGATCATGGGCGGCCCGGATCGCCAGCGCCCCGCCGAACGAGTGCCCGACCAAGGTCACCGGACCGAGTCCGGCAGCGCCGAGAAACCGTCCGAGCCAGGCGGCGCAGTCCGCCACGGTCCGCTTGTCGAGTGGACGGTCCGGCACTCCGGCAAACCCGGGGATCGCCGGGGCGTAGACCCGACAGCTCCGGGCCAGCTGGGCCAAGGCGTGACGGTAGATCCAGGGCGTCAATCCCCATCCGGGAACGAAGACCACCGGCGATCCCCGCCCGAGAACGCCGCACACCTCCGCCCGGTCGTCGACGCGAACAGTGGACCAGTGGATCGCTGTGTGGTGACCGTGGGCTCGGGTCACCGGAGATCGGTGTCGGTAGGGCATCGGATGGACCTTCGGTCGAGCTGGTGAGACATGTCACACCATGGCCCGCCTGTCGCGGCCAGGCGACGGCCGTAATACCTAGCGACATACCTATTTTTTCAGAGGAAGGAAACTGGTCGGTACGAAACGAAGGCCGACGGCCGCACCCCGACATACCTTTTCGCACCGCCCGATCGTCACTAGGGGCGGAGTCATCGGACTCCGTGTCCGCCAAAGTGACGATTGTCGCGACATGACCAACACCGAAAGCGATTATTTCACAGCACTATTCTGTGTCGATTGCAATCATTCACGACAGTGGGGGTGCAAAGTTCACCGTCGAATGCTGCAGAAGTTGCCGCTCACACATCCCTTCCGCGGCACAGGCCGGTGCATACCGATCGGTCCTTACAAAAGCCGGGAAGCGGGGTGTCCGGGACTGTCAGGTACTACCGGGCCGCCCACGCAACGCACCTGCGAGTTCCGCGACTTCCTCGAGACTGGGCGAGTACTCCGACCCGGAAAGAAGTTGTATGTGGTGATCAACGACTTCAGTGTGAGGCTCCGCGCTCCTTCGCGCTGGACGGACCTGTTCACCGAGGCCATGCGGACCACACGCCGCCATCGCTCCTACACGCTGGCGAAACCCCGCGCCGATCTGAAGACGAATTGTCCCGCCCCAACGATCCTGGACCGTTTGACATCCTCCCCGGCCTGAAGGCCGAGGATTCCTACCAGCGCCAGTGGCGCTCTCCTTAGTCGTGCGTCTGCTCGGTAACCCAAGCCGCGACCTGGGCCCGGGAGGTGAATCCGAGTTTGGCCAGGATGTGCTCCACATGGCCTTGTGCCGTGCGAGGGGAGATCACCAGGCGACGGGCGATGGCCTGATTCGTCAGGCCTTCGCCGATCAGGTCGGCGACTTGGCGTTCCCTCTTGGTCAGTCGCGCCGACGCCTCGGTGCCGGGCGGGGAGTCGACTGGCGGGTGCTCGCGCAAGGCGTAGGCGATGGCCGCGTCGAAGCCGAATTGCTCACCTTGGCGGTAGGCCGCGCTGAAGGCGTCGCCCCCGAGCTTCTGCCGGGTCTTGCGGGCACATTCTTCGTGGTAAGCAACCAGATGGGAGTGAATGATCGGGGAACTGCCGATCGCCTGCGCCAACCCGTCCGCAGCTCCCATCAGAACCGCAGCCCGACGTGCATCGCGTTGGTCGACGCTGATCCAGGCCAGCGCCTCGAGGGAGGCTGCAACGATGTGGGGACTACGCACCTGCCGGGACAGCTCCAGTGATTCCTCGAGAAACTGCGCCGAACGACTTGTATTACCCTGCTGCCACAGGATAATTCCCAAGGCCCACAGCGCATACGATCGATGCACCGTCTCGCCGTGCGTTGTCGTGATCGCGAGGACCCGCTCATGGCATTCGAGTGCCTCCTCTCTCAGGCCGGACAGCCCATAGGCCGTCCCGAGTGCCGTCAGCGCAGTCACCTCGAGCGTCCGATCGCCGCGTTCACTGAACTGTGCAAGTGCGGATTCGAGGTGAGAACGGGCATGTTCGAAATCACCGCTGAGGAGTCCGAGCCTTCCGTCGGCGAAGGAAACCAACGCGCGCACCAGGGGGTCGGTGGTCTGCGCGGCGAGCGTGCGCGCGTGCTCGACGAGTGTGGTCCCGGCGTGGAAGTCGCCCTGGACGTTGGCCATTACGCTGGCACAGTAGAGCGCCCTGGCCCGTTCGAGGATGGGTGGGCCGTCCTGGCGGGCGAGCAGTTGGTCGTACCAGCGCCGCCCCTCGTTGTAGAGGCTCTGAGAGCTCCAGAACGAGAACAGTGCGGCAGCGATGCGCAGTCCGGCGACGGGATCGTCCTTGACGCAGAAGTCCAGTGCCTCGCGAATGTTCGGTTGTTCCCGCTTCAGGCGGGCGATCCAGTCGAGCTGGCGGGCGCTGATCCACTCGGCCTCCGCGGCGCACGCCAACGCCTCGTACCAGTCCCGGTGCCGGCGACGCACGGTAATGTCCTCGCCGGACTGCTCGAGCTTCTCGACGCCGTAGTCGCGCAGCGTCTCGAGCATCCGGAACCGCACCACCGACCCGGCCTCCTCCCGGATCAGGATCGACTTGTCCACCAGGGCGGTCAGGGTGTCGAGCACCTCGCCCGCGGCCATATCTGCACCGCACACCTGCTCCGCGGCGTCGAGGTCGAAGCTGCCCGCGAACACCGCCACCCGACCCCACACCCGTTGCTCGACGGCGGTGCACAACTCGAAACTCCAGTCGATACACCACCGCAGCGTCTGTTGCCGCGTCGGCGCACCCCGGCTGCCGCGGGTGAGCAGGGTGTAGCGGTCGGTGAGCCGCTCGAGGATCTGCTCGGGGGAGAGCGCCCGCAGCCGGGCCGCGGCCAGCTCGATCGGCAGGGGCAACCCGTCGAGCCGGTGGCAGATCCGTGCCACCGTCGCCGCGTTGTCCTCGGTGAGCGCGAAACCGGGCACGGCGGCCGCGGCGCGTTCGGTGAACATTTTCACCGCCTCGTATCGGGGCAACGTCCGCATCGAGGGCGGCTGCTGTGGATCCGGGACCGTCAGCGGGGGGACGGCGAGCACCGCCTCTCCGCCGAGGACCAGGGGTTCGCGGCTGGTGGCCAGGATCCGCAGCCGAGGACACGTTCGCAGCAGCAGGTCGGCGAGGTCGGCGACCGCGTCGATCAGGTGCTCGCAGTTGTCGAGCACCACCAGCACCTGCCGCGGGGCGAGGAATTCGAGCAGCACCTCCTGCATCGGCCGCGCCGACTGGTCCCGCAGCCCCACTGCGGCGGCCACCGCGTCGAGCAGCGACGCGCGGTCGTGCAGCTCCCCGAGTTCGACCAGGCGCACCCCTTGGGCGTAGTCGCGCTGCACCGCCGCGGCGACGCGCATCGCCAGGCGGGTCTTGCCGACTCCGCCGATTCCGGTCAACGTCACCAGCCGGGAGCCGGCCAGCAGGTTCTTCGCCTCGGTGAGCTCGTGCCGGCGGCCGACGAAACTGGTCCGCTCCAAGGGCAGACTGCCGGTGGTGCCCGGTATGGCGGGTGCCGTGGTCCGGCGTCGGCCGCTCGGCACCGGCCCGGGGTCCCCGGCCTCCGAGTCGACCTCGGCCTCTGCGTCGGGTTCGGCGCGTAGGGCCATGTCGTCGACCGGGAGGTCGTGGTTGCGTTGCAGCTGCTGCAATTGGGTCCCGAAGGCGGCGGCGGTGGCCGGACGCCGACCGGGCTGGCGGGCCATCGCCCGGGCGATCGTGTCGGCCACGTCGTCGGGGATCCCGTGCTCGCGCAGATCCGGCACCGGTTGCGTGGTGATCCGCAGGAACTGCGCGACCACCTGCTCCCCGCTGCGGCGTTCGAACGCGGCGTGGCCGGTCAGCGCACTGAACACGGTGGCGCCCAGACCGTAGACGTCGGCGGCCGGACTCGGTGGATCCCCGGCCAGCACCTCCGGCGCGGTGTAGGCGGGCGATCCGGTGACGGCACCGGTGGCGGTCTCGAAACCCCCGGCGATGTGCGCGATGCCGAAGTCGGCCAGTTGCGGTTCGCCGTACTCGGTGAGCAGGATGTTCGCCGGTTTGACGTCGCGGTGCACGATGCCGAGCCGGTGCGCGGTCTCGAGCGCCCCGGCCATCTTCACCCCGAGCCGCAGGGCCTGATCCAGCGGCAGCGGCCCGTGCCGGTGGATTCGCGCATCGAGGGAACCCTGCGGGTGGTACGGCATCACCAGGTAGGGCCGGCCGCTGTCGGTGGTGCCGACCTGCAGAATGGGGACGATGTTCGGGTGCCCGGTCAGCCGCCCCATCGCCCGCTGCTCCCGGAGGAACCGTGCCCGGTTCTCCTCGTCGAGGTCGACGGTGAGTACCTTCACCGCCACCGTGCGATCCAGGTCCGCCTGGGTGCAGAGGTAGACCACGCCGAACCCGCCGCGGCCGATCTCTCCGACCTCGTCGAACCCGGCGTCGGCCAACTCCGCGGCGGGGGCCGGCGGGTACCGCTGCGTATCGAACCGATCCCGGTCACCCATCGGTACGAGCTACTCACTCCGTCGACTCGCTACTCCCGTGCACCGGTCCCGACGGCACGACCAGCGCACGTTCCTCCATGACCCCACCTGGTGAGGCGTGGCCTCAGGATATCGCCGTATGCGGTCGACGTGGCCTTCGACCGCTCCGGAACTGCAAGACGAGGCTCAGCCCGTTGCGGACACCCGGTGCAGCTGCGGCAGTCATCCGCTTCGACCGACGCCCTCCAAGTGCACCAGGTTCTCGCCGAGGCCTTCGGTGAGCATCTCGGCGGCGGCGGTGACCTGGGCGACGGTGACCTCGAGATGCCGGCAGCCGGCGAGGACCTGCTCGAGCCCGCTCTGCTCGTCGGCGGTCAGGCCATCGGAGCGCAGCCTCGAAAACACGATCCGCCGGACCTTCGGCGCCGACCTTCCGAGCGGGGCGGCTCCGACCTTACGCCGTGGCCGTAGGTAGTCGCGGACGGTGGCGCAGCTCCGGCGATACTCCAATGTCCGACGTTCCTCGGAGACAGCAGAAGTGGAGACTTATCCGTAGTTGAGCCCACGCACGGAGACATCCGGCGAACTCGTCCCGCAGGCTGGGACGGCCGGCACGGCGATGACGAAGCGGAATCCACGGAGACAATCGGATCTTCCGGTAACCGGCGCCGGTGCGCCGAACCCGCCATTACCAATCGGCCACTCACATTCGTTGTTGCCGCGACATGGTGGGTGTCCATGTGGGTGCCGCTCCCCATAGACGCCGATCGCGCTCTAGCGCGGCTCACTTCTTCTTCGCGGCCGCCTTCGACGCCTTCTTGAACTCCCGGACCTCCTGCAGGGTCTGCGCGTCGACGACGTCGGCGATGGACCGCCGCGACCCGTCCTCGCCGTACTCCCCCGCGGCCTCCCGCCAGCCCTCCGGCCGCACCCCGATCTGCTTGCCCAGCAGAGCCAGGAAGATCCGGGCCTTCTGGTCGCCGTAGCCGGGCAGGGCCTTCAGGCGCTTCAGCACCTCCTTGCCGTCGGGGTCGCCGCTCGTCCACAGTGCTGCCGCGTCGCCGTCGTAGCGGTCCGTGACCTCGGCGCACAGCGCCTGGATCCGCTCGGCCATCGATCCGGGAAACCGGTGCACGGCCGGCGGCCGGGCGCAGATCGCGGCGAACTCGTCCGGATCGGCGTCGGCAATGCGGTGCACGTCCAGACCACCGAGGCGGTCGGCGAGCTTCTTCGGTCCCGCGAACGCGGTCTCCATCGGAACCTGCTGATCGAGGAGCATCCCGATGAGCAGGGCGAGCGGATCGGCGGCGAGCAACGCATCGGCGTCGGCATCACCCACGAGGTTCAACGTCGGTGCCATGGCCACGATCATGGCATCCGCGGCGGGCATGGGCCGAGGAGGCACTCCGCTTCGGTCGGTCATGTGAGTCAGGCCGCAGCCTGGGGCGGAGGGCGTGTTCGGCGGCGTAACGCCGGGCCGACGAACTCCTCGACCTTCGCCGGCGTGCGCGGACCTGGTACCGCGGTCGGTGTCGGCGGTACGATTCGCCTCGTGACGTCCTCGCCCGGGACAATCGCTCAGGCGCTGCACGGATCGTCCGTGGACATGGTGACCCTGCAACGCCGATACGGTGCGCAGTTTGCAATGGTCCGGAAGGTTCTCGGCGTAGCGCCGAATGCCGCCGCGTATTTGGAGATCTGGCCGATCGGGATGCGCACGTACAACGTGCTCGTACCCAACTTCCTCAACCTGCCCTTCCTGCTGTTCGGTTTCGGACCCCCCAAGGCGACGGTCGGCCTCGCCATGTACACGGCCAGCCGCGCAGCGGGGTGCGCATACTGCGCATCACACTGCTGCGCGTTCGCGCTCCGGCGTGGGGCCGACGAGGGTGATCTTGTGCGGATCGTGGGCCGGGGGCCGGCGTCGGGTGGCTACAGCAGTGCCGAGCGGTCCGCGCTCGACGTCGCGGAGGGACTCGGACGCGTTCCCGGGTCGCTGACCCCGGCGCAGCGGGATGCGCTGCGCGATTCCTTTTCTCCGGCGGACGCGGAGTGGTTGGTGCTCGCAGTCGCGGTGATGGGCTTCTTGAACAAATTCAATGACACTGTGGGCATTCCGCTCGAAGAGAGCATGCTGGCCCTCGCCGACGAGGTGATCGGTCCGACGGGCTGGACGGCCGGAAAACACCTGCCGATACCGGCAGCCACCGTAACGCCGACCAAGCCGCAACCGGACAGGTTTGTGGACCTGCTCGCCTTGTTGCCGGTCTTGCCGTCGGTGATCCGCGCCGACAAGCACTGGACGTCCGGTGTGCCACACAGTTGGCCGGCAGTCGGGATTCATCTCCGCCAGCGGACGGGCCACGACTTCCCGATCCTGGCGCACCTGTCACACGGCCGGGCGATTCGCGCACTCGCCGCCGTCCTCGGTGCCAACACCGACCCGAAGCAGAGCCGGCTCGGGTTGCGCGCGAAGCACCTGGCCGGTCTCGTGTACGCGAACGCAGTCGAAGACGAGGCGCTCGCGAAATCGGCGCGCAATCTGGCCGAATATGCCGGCGCAACCACTTCACAGCTCGCCGGGAGCCGCGCCGGGCTCGACGTGCACACCGACACGGCCCTCGCCTACGCCGAGGCCGCATCGAGCAGCCCCGCGCAGATCACCCCGGAGGTCGTCGCCGCTGCCACGAAGGAACTTGCGCCGCCGGAGATTATCGAACTGACGGTGTGGATTTCCGTGATGCAGCTCCTGCACCGGCTGCACGCCTTCTACGAGTGAGTTCTTCCACTTCCGCGCCGCGGCTCAACGCATGCTCTCGTGTTCGGCGTCGAGGTAGTCGAGCATCGGGGTCGGGGCGGGCAGCGTGCGGCGGCAGCCGGTGAGCCCGGCGACCGGCGGCCCGCCCGCCGCGAGGTGCGTGCCGTCGCGCAACGGCCACCGCCGACGTCGTGCCACACGTTCCTCTACCTTGCTCGCCGGCGGTGAAACGGACGGGTTCGGATGCCGGCGTCGACGTCACCCGCCCAGAGCGGACGCGACGAGGAATCCGAGGGCGGTGGATATTCCCACCCACCAGCCACCTTCCCGGTATGCCTCCGGCATCAGGGAATCGGCGAGGACCGCGATCGTCGCGCCACCGGCGAAGGCCTGGATGAGCGAGATCCCCGCGGGGGGCAGCGAGTCGGCATACGCCGTCGCGACGACCACCACGACCACCAGCAGCGCCGCCGTGATGCCCCAGATGAGCACGGCCTTCCGCCGGTCGAAGTTCGAGCGCATCGACGCGGCACCGGCGACCGCCTCGGGCACGTTGCCGACGGCGATGGCGACCAGCAGTACCATCCCGCCGGCACCGGCACCGCCGAGTGTCACCCCGAGGGCGGCGTTCTCCGGGATCCCGTCGAGCAACGCCCCGAGCATCAGCGCCCACCCCAATGCAGCGGCGCCGAGCCGGCGCTCGATCAACCGGTCGGCGACGACGTACACCACGGCACCGAGCAGCAGCGCGCCGCCTGCGGACCACAGGCCCTGGTCCGCGAAGGCGGGCGCGAACAATTCGGTGGACACCGCGGAGACCATGGCTCCGGCACCGAACGCCATCAGGGCCGCAAGCAGCGGACGGGGCAGGTCGTACCGGAGCCCCATCAGGGCACCGGCGAACAGCGGCACCGCGGTACCCAGGCCGTACCAGAAAGCTGTCAGCACCGTGCCACTCTACGGCAGAACGTGGCGTCCGCCCGGCCGGCGCCGGGTGGGCGCGTCCGACACGAAAACCGTTGAACACCAACGGTTACGTACCATTTCGCCGGAAACCCGACTACGGCGCGTATTCTGCCCCATCAGGCCCTTCGCCGGGGCTCTTCGGTGTGGGTTCCGGTATGCGCATCATGCGGAACGAGTTGAACACCCCGATGAGACCGGCGAGGAGGGGAATGAGCAGTGCCACCTGTAGGGCGAGCGGTCGTGCGTCGGTGTTGATACGGATGATCTCGTCTTGAAACTCCGGGGGTTCGCCGGCGAGCAGCTGTTCGAGCTGGGTGTTGCTCATGACTTCGGCGTCGTCCTCGAGGACCTGCGCCACCTGCTGTTGCTCTGCCTGCGGGAGCACGGTGCTCGATTCCGCCATTGCGGTGAAGGTGAGGGACAGCGTTGCCAGCATGATGGCGCCGGCGAACGCCAGCCCGAACGACAACCCGAACGATCCTGCCGCAGAATTGACGCCGGCGGCTTCGCTGATCCGCTCCTCCTCGATCGGGGCGAGTGTGTAGTTGTTGAGTTGAGAGACCAACAACCCCAATCCCGATCCGGCAATCACCAGGGGGATCACGAGGCCCCAGCCGAACTCCGCCCGCGGCACGATCGGGATCAGCGCCACGATCCCGATCGTGAGGAGAACGAATCCCCACCGGATGATGCCGCTCGGGCGGCGATCACTCGCCTTCTTCCCTGCGAGCAACGCCACTGCGAACATGCTGAGCGACAGCGGTGCGAGGGACAGGCCCGCCTGCAGCGCGTTGTACTCGAGCACCATCTGCAGGTAGATCGGCAGCGCGATCATCGTGCCGCCGAGCGCAATCTGCTGGAGCATCTGCCCGGAGATCCCCAGCTTGAAGATCTTGGAGCGGAACAAATCCGGGTCCAGCAGCGCCGGCTCGCCTCGACGTTTGCGCCGCACGAGCCAGTAGGCCAGCACAGCCAGCGCAATCGCACCGACCACCAGGAGCGCACCAACGGCTTCGCCGCCCTCCTGCCACACCAGGATTCCCAGCACGATCCCGCCCATGCCCAGAACGGAAAGTACCGCACCAATCAGGTCAACGCCCCGAGGTCCGGTGTACGGCACATCGTGGACGAGCCTGATACCGGACAGCACGACCCCGATGATGACGACCTCGAGCACAAACCCGACGCGCCACGACAGGTAGGTGGTGATGAAGCCTCCCAGCAGCGGTCCGACGGCAGCGGCAATCGCAGCCGCCGCCCCGACCAGCGCGTAGACCTTCTTCTGCGCCTCCCCCTCGAAATTGCCGTGGATGAGAGACTGCATGGCGGGCAACAGGAGTGACGCGCCGATCCCACCGAGTACGGCCCAGAAGACGACGATCACGGTCAGGCTCTGCGCGAACGCCATCGCCGACGCACCGACTGCGTAACCGAGCAGGCCGAGCACGTACGCACGCTTGCGTCCGATGAGATCACCGACCTTGCCACCGATCAGGATGAATGCCGCAGAAACCAACGCCTCGAGCGCGATCGCAGCCTGCACGCCGCTGACCGTCGTGCCGAGGTCGCGAACCACCGATGAGATCGAGACGTTCATCAGCGATGTGTCGACGACGAGCACGAACATCGCCATCGCCAGCAGTAGGGCGAGCAGGCGCTGCGGGCCCGCTGCCTTCTCGGAGGGATCGCTGGCCGTTGGTCTCTCGATCACCGGACACCCATCGTCCCGGCAGTGGTGACGTTCCCCCGGCCGTCCGTTTCGGCACGGGAGTGTGTCGACCGGCCGATCGCTCGCCCGCGGATACCCGCGGCATCAGCCCGGGTGGGCGATCGGCGGCGGGCAGCCTCTGACATCACGGCCACCTCCTGGGTGTACGCCCGCCCATCTTCAGCTCCTCGGCCCGGCACGGGAGGGGATGGCCGGGAGCACGACGTCAATCCCGTGACACGAGTGTCTCACGTGCGAGGCGACCTATCCAGAGCGCACGAGCCGGCCATGCGACGGCGGTCTCCGGGGAAACACGCCCCATGGGCTCGCGCGGTTCCATCGGATCGATCTCCGCCGAGGCGCGTTCGGTGTCGTAAGCGGGCCGCGGCCGGTGCGGGGCGCACGCGGGTGGCATTGAACAGGTCACGGCGACTCCCCCGCGGCGACGCCCACCCGGTCCTGCCAGGTGGCCTGCGCGCCGGAGTCGCCCACCCGATACACCTGAACCGTCGCGCCGACCCCGACGAGGACCGCGACGAGGGCGGTGACCACGGTCAGGAGCCGCACTCGTGCGGCCGGCATCGACCCACGCGAATCCAGCACGTGCAGGGCCCCGACCAGCATCGCCGCGGCGAACAGCCCAGCGGCGACGAACGGCATGGTGTCACCGAGCTCGGTATGGGTGTGCAGCAGTGCGGTGCTGTCGACCTGATGCTCCAGCGACTCACCGGCCTCGGCGGTCAGCGGGGTCAGGACGAGCAGTGCGGTGGCCAGCGCCGCAGTGGGCCACACGAGCCGCACACGGGCGGCGGGCCAGAGGGCCGAAAGGACGACTCCGACCGCCACGAGCGGCACCAACACTACGATGGCGTGCACGAACAGTATGTGCGCCGGGAGTCCGTTGATCTGGGACATGCTGCTCCTCGGGAGAGGGATGACCGGACATCTACTACTTTCTCGATAGTAGTAGATGTCCTGAGAGGAGCCTGAAACCGATGGCGCGGCGCCTACGCGGCACCCTGGAGCAGGAGATCGTCGACGTCCTTGCCGGCGCGGAAGAGCCGCTCACCGTGGCAAGGGTGAACGAGTTGCTGCCAGGAGCACTCGCCCACACCACCGTGATGACGACGCTGGCCCGCATGCACGGCAAGGGAATTCTGGACCGGACGCCATCCGGTCGTGGTTACGCGTATCGGCTCGCGGCACCGATCGAGACGCTCCCGGCTGCGCAGGCCGCCCGGGACATGCATCGGCTTCTCGACAAGTACGGCCGCCGCGCGGACGTGCTGGCCCGGTTCGTCGCGGAATTGACACCCGACGACGAGCGGATGCTGCTGAGGCTGCTCGGGCGCGAGGACGGCGAGCCGGACGAAGGGAGAGAGCCGTGATAATGCCTGCTGTCCTCGCTCCACTCGCGGTGGGAGCAGCGCTCGGTATCGGAGCCGAGCGCATCGCGGTACAGGCCCGGCCGGCGACAACGGTCCGGCTCCTACCTGTTCTCTCCGCTCTGTGCGCCCTGACATTGCTCTCGTCGGCGACTGCCGTGGCCCTCACGCTCATCCACCACCGGCCCGGCACGACATCCGTCGCAGTCGCGGCGATCCTCCTCACCGCCGCTCTGTGTGCCACAGCCGGGGGCCTGCGGCACCTCTGGCACGTCCGGCAGAACCTTTGCGCAGCAACTCGATTCTGCCGAATCCTCCCCCGGACGGAGGGCTACCTCCTCGCCCGGAGCCCGGTCGCCGACGCCTACTCCGTCCCCGGGCGAGGGGGCGGGATCGTCGTGACGACCGCCATGAAGTCGGCTCTCACCGAGGACGAACTGACCGTATTGCTCGCACACGAGCACGCCCACCTGCGGCACCATCATTCCCGGTGGATCCAGATCGCCGAGACGGCGGCCGCACTCCACCCGCTGCTGCGGCCGGTTCCCGACGTCGTTCGCCGGGCCGCGGAGCGGTGGGCCGACGAGGAAGCCGCCGCCGGTGGCCGTCGCGCGGCCGCCCAGGCCGTCGCCGCCGCAGCCGTCGCGAGAAGCCGCTCCCTCGAGGCTCATTCGTCGACCACGCTCTCGGTGGCGGGCGGTGACGTAGTCGAACGCGTGCACGCGCTGGTCGATCCGCCTCGGCTTCCGTGGGCTCGCACGGTCGCCGCGACGCTGATCGTGGCGATCGCGCTGGTGTCGTTCTCGGCTCTGCGGACAACGGATATCGTCCAGGACGTGCTTCTTCCGGAACACGAGACGCCCCACCTCGTCCTGCAGCGGTGAAGCCGAGCGGACGACGCCGGCCGCCCGCCTCACCGCCTTGTGGACTCACCGCCCTGGGGATTCCGCCTGCACGTCGAACCGCTCGTGATACCGCTGCTCCGCCTCCCGTAGCACCCTGGGACTGAGCCGCGCGTGCGGCTGGATGTCGATCACCAACGGTTCCTGGTCGGGTCCGCGGCCGACCATCGTCCCCTTGAGCAGCCAGAGGAAGCATCCGTCGGGCGTATGCCGCGTGGCGTACCGGTGGACCCGCCGTGCCACCCAGTCCTCGACGGGCCGACGCCACCACGGCTCCGGCGCGACCGGCACGACAGACCAACCAGGCAGGGTGACATTGCCTTCGACATCCCGCGTGGGGCCGTCCGCGGCGTCCGCGGCCGGTCCCGGTGAACAGCGCAGATAGATGAGCGGATCCCCCGCGACGAGAGCGGCGAGCTGATCGAGGCTCGCGATGACCTGCATGTCGTCGGGATCCGGATACATCTCCTCACGTGGCGCCATCGAGGTCCTCGGTTCGTCAGGCGACCGCAGGATTCGTCGGCGAGGAGCCGGCGACCTGCGCGAGAAATTCGTGCCGGCACTTCGCGCGTTCCGAGTCCTGCGACCTAGCGATGGTGGCTCCCTCCGTCGACGGTCCTTCACGGACGCCGTCCGGATACCCGGTACCCGGCGCGCTACTCCCGGTCCGCGGTCGACAGGGGCTCCCCCGACCAGTGCGCCTGGGGTGGGATCCGGTGACGCGAACGCCGACTCGAGCGCCTCGGCGATCCTTCGGTACCCGATCTCCGGTTGGGATGGTCTCTGTGATCGAGCAGCGGTGGGATCCGCGCCACCGGCGGAACCCTTGAAGGGTGTGGGCGGGCACAGAACGCAGGCCGGACGCACCATGTGCGCGCGTATCGTTCGCCTATGGCACTGCACGGTGACGAATCCGAGTACACCCGCGTTCTCGAGGACGTTCAGGCCCTCGTCGCACACGCGATCGGTGCCGGGAACTCGGCCGACAGCGTCCGGGAGTTCTGGCGCGAGCAGATCGACCGCTACGTCGAGGACGCGGCCACCGGCTGAATGTCACACGCGTTCGATGTGACCGAAGCGATGTGACATTCGGCCAGGACGACCGGGCCGTGACGGCGAGAATTGCCCGCGGCCCGACGGACGCCGAGCCGAGTTGTCCACCGCTTGTCCACAGAGTTGTCCACAGGTGGGGGAAACACCCGTAGGCCCCGGTCGCCGCGTGACGACCGGGGCCTACGGGGAGGAGCTACTTGCCCAGGGCCTTCTCGGTCGCCGCGAGCAGCACGCACGTCGCGACGCCGTCCATGGCGGTGGCGAGTTCGTTCAGCGACGGGAAGCTCGGGGCGAGCCGGATGTTCTTGTCCTCGGGGTCGTTCTTGTACGGGAACGCCGACCCGGCCGCGGTCAGCGCGATCCCCGCGTTCTTCGCGAGGGAGATGACCCGCTTGGCGGTGCCCTCCACCACGTCGAGGCTGATGAAGTAGCCGCCCTTCGGCTCGGTCCAGGACGCCACCTTCGACGGCCCGAGCCGGTCCTCGAGGATCTTCAGCACGAGCGCGAACTTCGGTGCGAGGAGCTCGCGATGCTTGGCCATGTGGGCCCGCACCCCGTCGGCATCACCGAAGAAGCGCAGATGACGCAGCTGGTTGACCTTGTCCGGGCCGATGGTCTTGATACCCAGGAACTTCTCGTACCACGCCAGGTTCTCGGCCGAGCTGCCGAAGAAGCTGACGCCGGCGCCGGCAAAGGTGATCTTGGATGTCGAGGCGAGGACGAACACGCGGTTCGGGTGCCCGGCCTCGGCCGCCATGCCCAGGATGTCCAGGGCGGGGGCGGCCTCCTCGACCAGGGGATGCACGGCGTACGCGTTGTCCCAGAAGATCCGGAAGTCCGGCGCGGCGGTCGGCATCGACGCCAGTTCGCGGGCGGCGCGCTCGGAGTACACGGCGCCGGTCGGGTTCGAGTAGGTGGGCACCGCCCACATGCCCTTGATCTGCGGGTCCGAGCCGACGAGCGCGGCGATCTTCGCCAGGTCCGGCCCGTCGTCGTGCATGGGCACCGGGATCATCTCGATCCCGTACGACTCGGTGATCGCGAAGTGCCGGTCGTAGCCGGGCGCGGGGCACAGGAACCTGACGACGGGTTCCTGGGACCACGGGCGCGGTGAATCCACCGTGCCGTGCAGCAACGACGCCACGACCAGGTCGTGCATGATCTCGAGGCTGGCGTTGTTGCCGGCGATCAGGTTCTCGGTGGGGATGCCCAGGAGCTCCCCGAAGATGGCGCGCAGCTCGGGCAGTCCGCGCAGGCCGCCGTAGTTACGGCAGTCCGTGCCGGACGCGTCGCGGTAGTCGTCGACCCCGGGCAGCGACAGCAACTCCGCGGAGAGGTCCAGCTGCTCGGGGGACGGCTTGCCGCGAGTCAGGTCCAGCGTCAGCTTCTCGGCTTCGAGTCGCGCGTAGTTGTGGGACTGGCGCTCGTGCTCTGCGACGAGTTCCTCATGGCTCATCAACCCAATCTGGGTTTGGGTAGGCATGCGGAAGGACCTTTCACCGCGCCCAACGGCACGGGCATCGGCATCGGAAGCTAGGGGACCCCGCGCACCCGGCAGAGCCCGTTGACCCTTGCTGCCTTCCGGCCCTGGGGGAGTTCACAGGATGCGCGCCGCGCGGGATCCATCGGCCAGTGTAGACAAACATCGCTCCGAACCGTGAATCGGCACCGCCACACCCCGCCGAAACCCGCGGCGACCTCCCCGTTTGGCAACCACCAGGTCATATTCGGTATGCTTCCCCACGGAGGATTCGCCTAGTGGCCTATGGCGCTCGCCTGGAACGCGGGTTGGGTTAACGCCCTCAGGGGTTCAAATCCCCTATCCTCCGCCACGGGGAAGCCCCTGTGATCCGCAGCTTCGCGGATCACAGGGGCTTTTTCGCTTCCCTGTCGTGTCGGCCCCACCCTCTAGCCTCGCGGCATGCGCTTCTCCGGCATCGTCGAGGTCTTTCCCGGCCCGGGCGGCTGGCACTACCTCGACGTGCCGGCCCGGATCGTCGAGGCCGTGACGAGCGTCGCCGTACGCGGACTGATCCCGGTACGCGCCCGCATGGGCGGCACCGAGTGGGACACGTCCCTGCAGCCGCGGGGCGACGGCCGGCATTTCCTCGCGTTGAAGAGGTCGGTGCGCGCCGCCGAGTCGGTCGAGGTGGGCGACACGGTGACGATCACGGTCGCGGAGCGCTGACGCGCCGGGCGGCTCACTCGCAGGCGACACCGTCCCGGTCACCGTCCATCTCCTCGCTGTACCCGGGCTGACCGGCGTACAGCGGCGCGGCGCCGGCGGCCCGCGCCTCGGCGCAGTTGCGGTAGGTCGCGGCGGCGGCCGGCGGCGATGCCACCGACGGGGCCGGTTCCGGCGCCACGGTCGCGGCAGGCGCGGCGGGCACGGGCGCCGGAGCGGCGGCGCCGCACTCGGTGAGGACGCGGACCATCGCGTCGTGCTCGGCCTGGGTCACCCACAGCTGATAGAGGGCCTTGACCTCGATCTGCCGCGCGACGTACGTGCACCGGTAGGACCGGTTCGGCGGCAGCCAGGTCGCGGCGTCGCCGTCGCCCTTCTGCTGGTTGGCGTCGCCGTCGACGGCCTGCAGGTTGCGGGGATCGTTGGCGAAGTTCGCGCGGGTCTGCTGGTCGAGCTGCTGGGCACCCTTCTGCCACGCGTCGGACAGCGCGACGACATGGTCGATCTGCACGTCGGCGGAGGTGTCCTGGCCACGGCGGAACTCGATGGTCGTGCCGGTGTAGGCGTCGTGGAGGGTGCCGAAGAGGACCACGCAGTCCCGGGTGGCGGTCTTGTAGGTGATGTCGACGAGGTCGCGCCGCAGGATTTCGTTGCGGGTGTCGCAGCCGTTGCGGCCGCCGTCGACGTCGACGTCGTCGCTCCACGCCGGGCCGAAGAGTTCGCGGTCGTAACCGGTCTTGGGCGCTCGCCCCTTGACCGGCAGCGTCGCGAGCGTGGCCAGCGCCGACGAGGCGGATGCGTCCGCGGGAACGTGGGTCGGCGCCGGTGCGGGGGCCGGGGGCGGGGTGGTCGTCACCGTCGGGGTCGCGGCGACGGTGGGCGCGTGCGCCGGGGTGGCGGTGTCCGTTGCTGCGGCGCATCCGGTCAGCAGCAGGGCCGCCGCGGCGAGTCCGGCGCTCCATCCCCGCCTGCGGTGGTTCGGGGACTGGCGGGACGGTGAGGCGAACACGCTGGGTACTCCTGGGGGCGGGATGCGGTACGGCGGCACCCTCCGCGGGGGAACGAAAGGGCGTCTCCCGGAGGTCGTACCGGACATCCCTTTCGTTACCAGAGGTAACAGCACAAGGTGATTACGATTTGTCCGTGGTCGGATACGGCAGACAACTCACGGCCCTCGCCATCGCGCTGTCCGGCCTCGCCGGATTCGTCGACGCGCTCGGCTTCATCACCCTCGGGGGCGTGTTCGTGTCGTTCATGAGCGGCAACTCCACGCGCATGAGCGTCGGCCTGGCCGACGGCGCCTGGGGCCAGGCGGCCCTCACCGCCGGCATCATCGGGCTCTTCCTCGTCGGTGTCGTCCTCGGCGGGGTGGTGGCGCAACTGTCCGACCGCAGCCGGCGCGCCCGCAAGACCGCCGTCCTCGCCGCGGTATCCGCGCTGCTGCTACTCGGTGCGCTCGCCCACACGGCGGGGTGGACGCCCGTCGCGGTGGTGGCGATGACCCTCGCCATGGGCGCGGAGAACTCGGTGTTCCAGCGCGACGGCGAGGTGAGCGTGGCCCTGACGTACATGACCGGGGCGCTCGTCAAGATCGGGCAGCGGCTCGCGGCCGCGCTGTTCGGCGGGCCCCGCTGGAGCTGGCTGCCGTACCTGGGCCTGTGGCTGGGCCTGGTGACCGGCGCCGTCGGCGGTGCCCTCGCGCATCGGGCGTTCGGACTGCACGCCCTGTGGGTCGCCACCGCGGTCGCCGTCGCACTCACCGTCGCGGTGCGGCACCTGCCGTACCGGCCGTGACGGAAGCCGGTTCCCCACGCAGGCAGCGATTGTCGGAGCCTGCGCCTACGCTCGTGGGCCATGAGGTGGTATGTGCCGAGCACTCCCAGCGCGGACCTCGCCGAGCACCTGGTGTGCGTGTGGTCGGCGGTCTCCGACGGGCAGAGTCACCTCCTCGTTCCGGACGGATGCGTCGACGTCCTGTGGATCGCCGGCGTCGGCATTCGCGTGTGCGGTCCGGAAACGTCCGCGTGGTCGTTCACCCTGCCGCCCGGCGTCGTCTCCGCCGGCGTGCGGTTCCGCCCCGGTCTCGCCTCGTTCGCCCTGCGCGCGTCGGCCGCGCAACTCCGCGATACCCGCGTCGGGTTGGACGACCTGATCGGCTCGGCCGGGGCCAGACCACTCGCCGACCGGCTCGACAACGCCCGGACCGCCCCCGAACGGCTCGAGGTGTTCCAATCCGCGGTGCGGCGCTGGCTCGCGCACGGCCTTGCCCCCGACCCGCTGATCGGGCACCTCCGGCAGGCACTGTCCGGGCACTCGTGGAGCGTCGGCACGCTCGCCGACACCGCCGCACTCACCGAGCGTCAGCTGCAGCGCCGCTGCAACGAGGCGTTCGGGTACGGCCCGGCCACGTTGCGATCGATTCTTCGCCTGCAACGGTTCATGGCCCTCGCCGACGCCGGTCCCGGGCGCGGACTGGCCGAACTCGCATCGGTCGCCGGCTACAGCGACCAGTCGCACCTGAACCGTGAGGCCCGCAGGATCTCCACCCTGACGCCCACCGCCCTGCTCGCCGGCGAGGCACCACGGTGGCACGGCCCGGGCTCGGCACTCGATGTCCGAAGTATCCAATCCCTCGGCGACCTCGGGGCGGAAGAATTCGCGGCATGACCGAGACCCTCTCCCCCGCCCGTCACTACCGCGAACTCGCGGCGAAGTTCACCACACGCGTCGAGGCCGTGCCGGCCGACCGGTGGGACGCGCCGTCGCCCTGCGAGGGCTGGACCGCCCGCGACGTGCTGCGGCACGTCGTCGACACGCAGCGGCAGATCGTCACCGTCGTCGGCCTGGAACTGCCCGCCTGCCCCTCGCCGGACACCGACCCGGCCGGCGCGTGGGCCGCCACCCGCGACGGCATGCAGGCGATCCTCGACGATCCGCAGCGCGCCGGCCTCGAGTACGACGGCCACTTCGGCCGCACCACCCTCGCCGCGACCGTCGCGCGGTTCTACAACTTCGACCTCGTCGTGCACGGCTGGGACATCGCCCGCGCCGCCGGCCTGGACGACTCCGTCGACGACGAGGATCTCGACTTCGTGGAGGCGACGGCGCAGGCCCTGGGCGACTCGATCCGTATGGAGGGGGTCTGCGGGCCCGCCGTCGAGGTGCCCGCGGACGCCGACCGGCGGACCCGGGTGCTCGCGCACCTGGGCCGTCGCGCCTGATCGGCGGTAGCGCCGCGCCTGATCGGCGGTGGCGTTGCGCCTGATCGGCGGTGGCGTTGCGCCTGATCGGCGGTGGCGTCGCGCCTGATCAGCGGTAGCGTCGGGGCATGCGCGCCCCGGGCTCCTGGCTTCCGGTGTCGTTGCTGGCTGTGGCCGCCCTCCTGTCCGGCCCCGCCGGGGCGGCACCGTCGGTGCCCGCGCCCGTCACGTCCGTCGGCATCCCGGCGACGGGACTGACCACCGACGTCCCGGCGACGTCTGCGACGATGTACGCGGGCGTGACCGACTCGGCGGACCCACCGCTCCCGCGCGACGTCGCCGAGAGCGGCGCCCCGGTGTCCGTCGGCGACAAGTTCGACGAATATCCCTATGTCCGTTACGAACTCGAATTCCCCGCCGGAACCGAGGCGGTGACGCTCCGGTGGCAGGGCCGCAGCGTCAACCTCGACGACCTCGCCCTGCACGTGCGCACGGGCCGATCGTGGGGCGAGCCGCGCGCCGTGGCCCGGCCCGCAGCGCCCGGCGGACCGATCGTGCTCGAGGCCCGGATCACCGGCATCGCCGGCCGCGTGGAGATCCTGGTGATCGACGGGCCCCGTCGCGACCGGGGTTTCCGCGACGCCAACGCCGTACCGGACCAGGCGTTCGCCGATCCGGCGGACTACGACTTCGCTATCCAGCACCTCACCGACACCCAGTACCTCGCCCGCGACGACACCGCCGCCTTCCGGGCCATGACGACCTGGACGGCGCAGCAGGCCCGCGACCGGAAGATCGCGTACACCGTGCACACCGGGGACCTGATCCAGTCGTGGATCCGGCCGGGCGCCCCGGACGCCCGCGCCCGCGCGGAGTTCGAGGTCGCGTCGGAGGCGATGGGAATCCTCGAGGCGGCCGGGATGCCCTACGGGGTCCTGCCCGGCAACCACGACAACCTGTGGAACGTCGCGGGCCGGCTCGTGCCGGGCGAGCACGAACGCAACCACGCGCTGTACAACGAGTACTTCGGGCCGCAGCGGTTCCGGGACCGGCCGCAGTGGGGCGACTCGGTGACCGACACCGACAACTCGGCGCACTACGACCTGTTCGAGATCGCCGGCGCCCGGTTCCTCGTCCTCTACATCGGCTACAACCCGGCGGAGCACGTGATGCGCTGGGCCGAGCAGGTGCTGGCCGCCCATCCGGACCGCAACACGATCGTCGCCGCGCACTACTACCTGGACGAGGACGGGCGCCTACGGATGAGCGGATTCGGCGACATCGGCGGCAGTTCGGGCCAGCAGATCTGGAACCGGCTCGTCGTGCCGCACGAGTCGGTGTTCATGGTGCTGTCCGGGCACGTGGACGGGCAGACGACCGTGACCGACCGCCCGATCCCCGGCAGCGACCGGCGCGTGGTCGAGATGCTCGCCGACTATCAGTACTTCCTCGTCGACGGTCGACGCGCGACGGCGTTCCAGCGGTTGCTGCAGTTCGATCTCGACGACGGCACGGTCGCCGTCACCACCCACTCCCCCGCGCTCGACAGCTTCCGGGTGGAGGACCACGACCCGCGGCGCCGCTACACGCCGGAGGACGGCGACTTCGTGGTGGACGTGCAACTGCGCGCCGGCGTGCCGCGTGCGGTACTCCCCGGCTGAGTCCGGATCACCTTGCCGCCGAGACGAGTTCGCGGACGCGCGGCGCGACCTCCTGCGCGAATCGCTCGATGTCGGGGCGGGCATCGGTGCCGAGCACGAAGCCGCTGATGCCGTGGCGCAGGGTCAGCTCCGCGAGCTGCTCCGCCCACACGGCGGGCGGCCCGGCGAGGAACCCGCCGTCCGCACCGCCGTCGAATCGGCCGCTGATGTTGTAGAGCCGGCGGATCTCGCGCGGGTCCCGGCCGGCGTCCACAGCCGCCTCGTCGACCCTCCTCGACATCTCGGCGAGCCGGTCCGGCGAAGCGGCGAACGCGCTGGGCAGCCACCCGTCGGCGGCGCGTCCGGTGAGGGCGAGCATGCGAGGACCGTAGGCGCCGAGCCAGATTCCGATGTCGTGGGCGGGCGCCGGGCCGCGCTTGGCGCCGGCGAGACGGTAGTGGGTGCCGTCGACGCGGGCGCCACCCCGGCGGTCGGCCCACAGCTCCCGGATGACGGTGATCGCCTCCTCCAGCGCGTCGACGGCTTCGCCCGTGGTGCGGTGCGGTCCGCCGTTCGCGGCGATCGCGTCCCAGTAGGCGCCCGCGCCGAGGCCCAGCTCCACGCGTCCGCCGCTGAGGCGGTCGAGGGAGGCCGCGCTGCGCGCGAGGATCGCCGGGCCGCGCAGCGGCAGGTTCGCCACGTTCGGCGCCACGAGTACCCGCGTCGTCCGCGCGGCGACCCAGGTCAGCAGGGTCCAGGCGTCGAGGAAACGGGCCTGGTACGGGTGGTCCTGGAAGGTGACCAGGTCCAGGCCGGCGCGTTCGGAGGCGACCGCGAGGTCGACGACCGCGGCAGGGTTCTCGGCGGCCGGCGTGAGGAAGCTGCCGAAGAGGAGCTTCCGGCCGTACTCGGGCATGGCGTCCTCCCGGTGGTGAGCCGACCGCTTCATCGTGCTGCATCCGGACGGCCGTGGGAAGTTTGCCGCCACCGTCACGGGGAATGCGGGATAATCGGTCACATTCGATCCTCCGGAGGTTCCCGTGCGACTGAGCAACGTTCCGCTCCGGCTGGCCACCGGTGCTTTCATCCTCAATTCCGGGCTGGGCAAGCGCGATCTCCCGCCCGAGGCCGCCGCAGGGCTGCAGGACATGGCGAGCAAGGCGCTCCCCCGGCTCGGGAAGATGCGGCCGGAGACGTTCGGCCAGGCCCTGTCGACCGCTGAGATCGGCGTCGGCACCCTGCTGCTGGCGCCCGTCGTCTCCCCCGTCGTGGCCGGCGCCGCGCTGACCGCGTTCAGTTCGGGTCTGCTCGCGATGTACTGGCGGATGCCCGGCATGCACGAGGGCGGATCGTTCCGCCCGACCCAGCAGGGCACGCCGATCGCCAAGGACGTCTGGCTCCTCGGGGCGGGCCTGTCCCTGATCATCAGCGGGGTGAGCAGGACCTGACCGAGCGGGACCGCGGCGGTGCAGGTCCGGCAGGTGTGCCCCTGTCTCACCGTGCCACGGGTGAGCGCTCCGCCGGAGGTTCAACGCGGCGCACCAGGGGGTAACGCCGAATCATGAACACACGACGTACAACCTTGATCGCAGGCGTGTCCCTGACCGCACTCGTCGCCGCCGGATGCGGCGGCGACGACGCCTCGACGGACAACCAGGCCACCGTCGAGACGCCTCCCGCGTCTTCGGAAACGACGACCACCGGCATGCCCACCCCCCTGCCCGGCACGGATGGAGTGGCCTTCCAGCTGCCCGGGGAAGGTGGTGGCGACGACAACGCCTACACCTACGACGAAGCCGCCGTCCCGGTGGGGTCGACCGTGACCGTCGAATCCGAAGAGGAAGACGGCCGCACGACGGTCACGCTCAACGCAACCGGTCTTGCGCCCACCCGCGACTTCGGCGTGCACGTACACACGCAGCCGTGCGGGCCACAACCGTCGGATGCGGGGCCGCACTATCAGAACAACGTGGACCCCGCGGCCACCCCGCAATCTCCGTCGACGGATCCGGCCTACGCGAACCCCCGGAACGAGATCTGGCTCGACATCACCACCGACGGCGACGGCAACGCCCAGACGTCGACGACGGTCGACTGGGCGGTCCGCGACGGTGAGGCCGCATCCGTGGTACTCCACGCGCAGCGCACCAGGACCGGTCCCGGCGAGGCCGGCATGGCCGGTGATCGCCTGGCCTGCATCGACGAGAACTTCTGACGAACGCCGGCGGTCCTGGAACCGCCCGGCCGCACGCGGCACCGCAGGTGGTGCAGCGACGGTCGCCGACACCGCCCCGAGGTGCGGGGTCGATGCCCCATACCGACGTATGGAGATGCGCGCAGGTACGGTGCATCCATGCGCGCGCGCCCCTATGCCACCACCAGCCCCACGCGTCTCGCCGCGGCCCTGCTCGAGGTCGCGGCGCGGATCGGGCTCGACGGCGCCAGCGTGCGCGAGGTGGCCAGCCATGCAGGTGTATCGATCGGCGCCGTGCAGCACCACTTCCCTACCAAGGACGAGATGCTCGCCTACTCGTTCCGCGCGCTCGCCGAACGGGTGCTGACGCGGCTGAGCACCGTCGACCCCGACATCGATCCGGCGCGCACCCTGTTCGCGGCGCTGAGCCAGCTGCTGCCGCTCGACGACCAGCGCACCGCCGAGGCGCACGTGATGGCGGCGTTCACCGTGCGGGCCGCGACGTCGCCGTCGTTGAGCACGATCCGGCACACGACGCTGTTCACGATGCGCACCGCGGTCTCCGCCGTCCTGATCCGGATGGGCACCGCGGAGCCCGAGACCCGGGCGGCGCTCCTGCTGGCCGCGGTCAACGGCCTGGCCCTCGACGCCGTCGCCAGCCCGGAGCTGTATCCGCCGGAGTACCTCACCCACGCGCTGCACACCCAGATCCAGCTGTCGCTCGACGGCGCCGACGCCCACTGATCGCCTTCGAAAATGCCTGTGGCCGAATGTCACACGCGTTCGATCTGATCGACGCGATGTGACATTCGGCCACACACACAGGGGGTGGGTCAGCGGGCGGTCCAGCCGCCGTCCATCGTGTAGGAGGCGCCGGTGACCATGCCGGCGTCGTCCGAGGCCAGCCACGCGACGAGGGAGGCCACCTCCCCGGGTTCGACGAGCCGCTTGATCGCCGGCTCGGTGAGCAGCACGTCGGCGAGCACTCGCTCCTCGTCGATGCCGTGCAGCCGGGCCTGGTCGCTGATCTGCTTCTCCACCAACGGCGTTCGCACATAGCCCGGGTTGACGCAGTTGCTGGTGACGCCGTGCGGACCGCCCTCGAGGGCCGTGACCTTCGACAGCCCCTCGAGGCCGTGCTTGGCGGTGACGTACGCGGACTTGAAGGCCGACGCCCGCAGGCCGTGCACCGACGACACGTTGACGATGCGCCCGAATGCCCGGTCGTACATGTGCGGCAGGGCCGCCTTCACGAGGAGGAAGGGCACCTCCACCATCAGGGTCTGGATCCGGCGGAAGTCGGTGAGGGCGAACTCCTCGATCGGGCGGACGACCTGGATGCCGGCGTTGTTGACGAGGATGTCGACCTCGAGCCGGAGCCCGTCGAGCTGGTCGGTGTCGAGCAGGTCCACCGCCCACGCCTGCCCGCCGATCTCGTGGGCGAGGGTCTTGGCGGCGACCTCGTCGACGTCGGCGACGGTGACCTGCACGCCGCGGGCGCCCAGTTCCCGGGCGCACGCCGCCCCGATGCCGCCGGCGCCGCCGGTGATCAGCGCGGTGCGGGCACTCATGCGGACACCGCCGTCTTCTCGGCGCCGACGGCGCGGGCATCCGCGGCATCGATGTCGCGCAGGCTGATGCCCTTGGTTTCGCGGGCGGCGACGACGGCGATGATCGTCACCACGGACGCCACGGCCAGGTAGATCGCGATGGGCACAGCGCTGCCGTAGCGGCTGAGCAGCGCGGTCGCGATGATCGGCGCGAGCGAGCCGGCGACGATGGAGGTCACCTGGTAGCCGAGCGAGACACCCGCGTAGCGCATGCGGGTCGGGAACATCTCGGCCATGATCGCGGGCTGGCCGGCGTACATGAAGGCGTGGAACACCAGTCCGATGACGATGGCGGACATGACGAGGGCGTTGTGCCCGCTGTCCATCATCGGGAAGGCGAAGAAGCCCCACGTGCCGGCGGTGACGGCACCGACCATGTACACCGGGCGGCGGCCGAAGGTGTCGGACAGGCGCCCGACGACGGGGATGATCGCGAAGTGCACGGCGTGCGCGGCGAGCATCCACCACAGGATGGTGGAGGTGTTCGCACCGACGACCACCTTGAGATAGGTGATCGAGAACGTGACGACGAGGTAGTACATGACGTTCTCGGCGAAGCGCAGACCCATGGCGGTGAACACGCCGCGCGGGTATCGCTTGACGACCTCGACGACGCTGTACGAGCTGGACTTGATCTGCTCGGCCTCACGCTGGGCCTCGAGGAAGATCGGCGCGTCGGTGACCTTGGTGCGGATGTAGTAGCCGACCAGCACGATGACGGCCGACAGCCAGAACGCGATACGCCAGCCCCACGAGAGGAACGCCGCGTCGGACAGCGTGGTGGTCAGGATCAGCAGGACGACGGTGGCGACGAGATTGCCCATCGGCACGCCGGCCTGCGGCCACGACGCCCAGAAGCCGCGCGAACGGTTGGGGCTGTGCTCGGCGACGAGCAGCACCGCGCCGCCCCACTCGCCGCCCACGGCGAAGCCCTGGACGAAACGCAGCGTGACGAGCAGCGCGGGCGCCCAGTAGCCGATGGCACCGAAAGTGGGCAGACAGCCCATGAGGAAGGTGGCGACGCCGACGAGCACGAGGCTGGTCTGCAGCAGCTTCTTGCGGCCGAACTTGTCGCCGAAGTGGCCGAACACGACGCCGCCGAGGGGCCGCGCGACGAAGCCGACGGCGTAGGTGACGAACGCGGCGATGATGGCGTCGAGCTCGTTGCCGTTGTCGGGGAAGAAGACCTTGGAGAACACCAGGGTGGCGGCGGTGCCGTAGAGGAAGAACTCGTACCACTCGACGACGGTGCCGGCCATCGACGCGCCGACGACCTTGCGCAGGCCCGAGGCGGGGGTCTCGTCCGGTGTACGGCCGTCGGGCCGTGCCTGTTCGACGCTCATGGGTTCGTCCTCCTCGGTTCGACTGTGACGGGCAACACTTCTGAACGCATGTGCCGAGTATTGATGCACAGATCTGCATGCACAATGACGCGATCCGCAGAGCAGATCTGCAAGAATGCACACATGAGCGCGCCGTCGGCCGATGACCTGCTGGTTCTGCTGGCCGTCGGCCGCACGGGCCGCTTCACGACCGCCGCCGACGACCTCGGCGTCAACCACACCACCATCGCCCGTCGTATCGCGGCGCTGGAGAAGAGCCTCGGCGGGCGCGTGCTGGCCCGCGCGTCGGGCGGATGGGAGCTCACCGAGCTCGGCCGCTCGGCCCTCGCCGCGGCCGAGCGGATCGAGGCCGCCGTCGCCGGGCTGGCCGGACCCGACGGGGACCGCGGGCTCGAGGGCGTCGTCCGGGTCTCGGCGACCGACGGCTTCAGCGCCTACATCGCGGCCCCGGCCGGTGCGCTGGTGCGGCGACGGCACCCGGGCGTGGCGGTGGAGATCGTCGCGGCCACGCGTCGCGCGTCGCAGCAGCGGTCCGGCCTCGACCTCGAGGTGGTGGTGGGACGCCCCCAGGTGCACCGCGCCGAGGCGCACCGGCTGGCCGACTACACCCTCGGCCTGTACGCGGCGCGGGACTACGTCGCCGAACACGGTGCCCCGACGACGGTGCGTGAGCTGAGCCGTCATCCCCTGGTGTACTTCATCGACTCGATGCTGCAGGTCGACGACCTGGACCTGGCCCGTCGCATCGCCCCGGACATGCACGAGTCGGTGAGCTCGACCAACGTGTTCGTCCACGTCGAGGCGACCCGCGCCGCGGCCGGGCTCGGGCTGCTGCCGTGCTTCATGGCCGACCGGCACGCCGACCTGGTGCGGATCCTCCCCGGGGAGGTGGAGGCGCGGCTGAACTACTGGATGGTGGCGCGGTCGGAGACGCTGCGCCGGCCGGAGGTCGCCGCCGTCGTCGCGGCGATCCGCGAGACCGTGCACGCCCAGCGCTCCGTCCTGCTCGGCCGGCCCGTCGCGTGACCCACCGGCGTGCAGGTGACCGAATGTGACATCACGCTCGATAGTCTGACCAAATGTCACATTCGGCCGGGGACGCGCGGGTTGGGGCCGGCCGGTTCGCCCCGAGCCCGTCGGGCGACCTGCACCTCGGAAACCTGCGCACGGCGGTCCTCGCGTGGCTGTTCGCCCGGAGCACCGGGCGGCGGTTCCTGATCCGCGTCGAGGATCTGGACCGGGTCCGGCCCGGCGCGCAGGAACGTCAGCTCGCCGACCTCGCCGCGCTGGGCCTGAACTGGGACGACGAGGTGGTCCACCAGTCGCGGCGGCTGCCCCTCTACGACGCCGCGATCGCCCGCCTCACCCGCGCGGGCCTGACCTACGAGTGCTTCTGCACGAGACGCGAGATCCAGCATGCGGCGTCCGCGCCGCACGCCCCGCAGGGCGCCTATCCGGGAACGTGCCGGAACCTCACCGAGGCCGAACGGGAGGCGAAACGGGCGTCGGGGCGGCCCGCCGCGCTGCGCCTGCGGTCCGGCGCCGCCACCTTCACCGTGGCGGACGTGGTGCACGGCAGCTTCACCGGTGTCGTCGACGACCTCGTGCTGCGCCGCGGCGACGGCATCCCCGCCTACAACCTGGCCGTCGTCGTCGACGACGCGGCGCAGGGCATCGACCAGGTGGTACGCGGCGACGACCTGCTCACCTCGGCACCGCGGCAGGCCTATCTCGCGGCGCTGCTCGGGCTTCCGGTACCCACCTACGCGCACGTGCCGCTGGCGCTGAACGTGCACGGCAAACGCCTCGCCAAGCGCGACGGTGCCGTCACGCTCACCGACCAGGCGGCGCTGGGCCACACCGCGGCCGACGTCCTGAGCCGGATCGCGGTCTCGCTCGACCTGGCGGACAAGGACGAGCCCGTCACGCCGGAGCTGCTGCTCGAACGATGGAATCCGGCCCGGCTCCCGCGGGAGCCGTGGGTGTACGACGGCAGCTGGTGACCGGTATCGGTGCAGCGCGACAGCCCTGCGGGGTCCGCGCGGCCGGCACCGCCGCGTAGTCCGGTTCGCGCCGGTCGTCCGGCTCGCGGAAGTTCCGGTGATCGTGCAATTCGGGCGCGTCGGACGTAGTGTGCGCAGTCGACAACGCGATTGGCTCCACCCTCCCACCGAGAAGGATCCGATGACGACCGGCGGTTACGACCCCAGCAAAGAGCCCAACAACCAGGGCGGCGAACCCAACCCCCCGCAGGGCGGCTACCCCCCGCCTCCCGGCAACTACCCACCCCCCGGCAACTATCCCCCGCCCGGGAACTATCCGCCCCCGCCCGGCAACTACCCGCCTCAGGGTGGCTACCCGCCCCCGCCGGGCAACTACCCGCCTCAGGGCGGCTACCCGCCCCCACCCGGCAGCTACCCGCCCCCGCCCGGCAACTACCCCTCGGGCGGTAGCCAGTACGGCGGATTCGGCGCCCCCACGCAGCTCAACGTGGGTGACGCGATCGGCTACGGCTGGAAGAAGTTCAGCCAGAACGCGGGCGTCTGGATCGCGTTCGTCGTCGCGGCGGCGCTGATCCAGTTCGTGATCAACGTGATCTTCGGCGGCTTCGACACGAACGAACTGACGGCGCTCAGCATCATCGGCGCGATCGTCAGCGTGTTCGTCAGCATCCTGATCCAGGCCGCCTACGTGCGCGGCGCGCTGCACGAAACCGACGGCAATCGTCCGTCGTTCGGCTCGTTCTTCCAGTTCGAGAACATCGGCGCCGTGGTGGTCGCGAGCCTGCTCGTCTCGCTCATGACCGTGGTCGGTTTCATCCTGCTGATCATCCCCGGCTTCATCGTCATCTTCCTGACCTGGTGGACGCTGCAGTTCGTCATCGACCAGAACCAGCAGCCGGTGGACGCGATCAAGTCCAGCTTCCGGGCCATCTCGTCCAACGTGGGACCGCTGCTGCTGCTGGCGCTGGCTCTGGTCGGCATCAACATCCTCGGCGCCATCCCGTGCGGCCTGGGTCTGCTCGTCACGATTCCGCTGACGATCATCGCCTCCACCTACGCCTACCGGGTGACCACCGGCCGCGGCGTCGCGCCCTGACGGACCCGGGCGTTCCACGACGCGGCACGTTACGAACAAGAGGAACAAGATGACCACCGGGGGCTACGAGTCCAATCCCGATCCGCAGGATCCGAACAAGTACCCGGGCGCGCAGCCGTACGGCCCACCGCCCGGGTACGGTCCGCCCCAGGGTTACCCGCCGCAGGGACCGAACTACGGCGGGCCTCCGCCCGGCTATGCCCCGCCGCAGGGCCCGCCGCCGCAGTACGGCGCTCCCCAGTACGGCGCTCCCCAGTACGGCGCTCCGCAGTACGGTGGCGCCCAGTACGGTGGCGCACCGCAACAGCCCGGCCCGCAGTACGGGCCGCCGCAGTACGGGAATCCGGCCGGGTACGGACCGCCGCCCGGATACGGCGCCCCCGGCGGCTACCCGCCTCCACCCGGCTTCGGCCCTCCCCGCGCGCAGATCAACATCGGCGACGCGCTGAACTACGGGTGGCGCAAGTTCAGTGAGAACGTCGGCGGCTGGCTGAGCCTGGCCGGTGTGATCGTCGTGGCCGCCCTCGTGTTCGGTGCCCTGATGTTCGGCGTCGTGATGGCCTCGACCACGACGGACCGCTACGGCTACAGCACGGGCATGTCGGGCGTCGGGATCGTCGTGATGATCGTGCTGATCGTCGCGTTCGTCATCGGCATGCTCGTCGTCCAGGCCGCCGCGGTGCGCGGGGCCCTGTACGAGCTGGACGGGCACAAGCCGGCGCTGAAGGACTTCTTCCGCGTCGGCAGCCTCGGTCCGATCCTGCTCGTCTCCCTGCTCATCGCGGTCGGCACGCTGCTCGGCTCGCTCGTCATCGTCGGCGGCATCATCGTCGCCTTCCTGACCGTGTGGGCGCTGCATTTCGTCATCGACCAGCGGCAGGACGCGGTCACGGCGATCAAGTCGAGCGCGTCCGCCGCCGCGGCCAACGTGGGGCAGCTGATCCTGCTGTGGCTGGTGCTGTCCGCGATCAACTTCGTCGGCGCGCTGCTGTGCTACGTCGGCCTGCTGGTCACGGTGCCCGTCACCACCATCGCCTACGCATACGCGTACCGGGTCGTCACGGGCGGACGGGTAGCCCCCTGACGGCACGTCGCGGAGCCCCCTGACGGCACGTCGCGGGCCCCGATCCAACCGGGTCGGGGCCCGCGTCCTTTTCGTCCGTTCTTCGCCTTCCTCCGGTCCGAGTGCTTGGATGGCCGGGTGACAGAGCACGTGCAGACCCCGCAATCCGACCATGCGCACTTCGCCCGCGTGGTCCGCAGCTACTACCCCGGGCTGGTGGCCCTGTTCACGGCGGTGCTCATCATCTCCAACGTCGCTGCCAGCAAGGGCGTGGCCTTCTTCGGCGACGCCGAGTGGGCGCTCGGCCCGCTGCAGGTCCTGCCGATCATCACCGACGGCGCGTTCTTCCTGTTCCCGCTCGCCTACATCGTCGGTGACGTCCTGAGCGAGGTGTACGGCTTCGCCGCGACCCGTCGCGCGGTCTACTACGGCTTCGGTGCGGTGGCGCTGGCCGCGTTGTGCTTCTGGATCGCCCAGCAGCTGCCGCCCGCCGACTTCTACGAGAACCAGGCCGCATTCGAGGCGGTCCTCGGGGTGGTGCCGCGGCTGCTGCTGGCCGGCCTCGCCGGCTACCTCGTCGGGCAGCTGCTCAACTCCTACGTGCTGGTGCGCATCAAGGAGGTCACCAAGGAGAAGCACCTGTGGGCGCGGCTGATCGGCTCCACCGTCGTCGGCGAGTTCGCCGACACGCTCATCTTCTGTGCGATCGCCGCCGGCGTCATCGGCATCACCACGTGGGCGGACTTCGTGAACTACGTGGTGGTCGGGTTCCTGTGGAAGACGCTGGTCGAGGTCGCCGTCATGCCGGTCACCTACGCGGTCATCGCGCACGTGAAGCGGCGCGAGCCGACCTACGCCGAGTGAGCGCCGCGACCGGTCCGGTCGTCCGCGGCAGCCGTCGTGGACGACGGTGGAGTTCGCGGACGCTGACTCACCGCCGCGCGTAGAACCGGCCCAGGGTCTCGGCCTTGTGTTCCTCGAGGTACCCGCCGTCGATGGCGGCGCGGATCTCGTCGACGAGGCGCACCGTGAACCGCTCGTTGTGGATGGTGCACAACGTGGACGCCAGCATCTCCTTCGCCTTGAACAGGTGGTGGATGTACGCGCGCGTGTAGTGCCGGCAGGTGTAGCAGTCGCAGTCCTCGTCGATCGGGGTGAAGTCGCGGCGGAACCGGCTGGTGTTGATGTTGAAACGCCCGTCCGGGTGGTAGATCGCCGCGTTGCGCGCCACCCGCGACGGGTTCACGCAGTCGAACGTGTCGACGCCGTGCTCGATCGCGACGAACATGTCGTCGGGCTCGCTGATGCCGAGCAGGTGCCGGGGCTTGTGCTCGGGCAGTTCCTCGGTGCACCAGCGGACGATGGTGCCGAGGTTCTGCTTCTCGAGCGCCCCGCCGATGCCGTAGCCGTCGAAGCCGCGGCCCGACTCGCCGACGATCGATTCGAGCCCGCGGCACGCCTGCCGGCGCAGGTCCTCGTACTGCGCGCCCTGCACCACCCCGAACAGCGCCTGGTACGGACGGTGGGCGCGCTGCGCCGTGAGCTTCTCGTGTTCGGCGATGCACCGCACCGCCCACGCCTGAGTCCGTTCGACGGACTGTTCCTGGTAGCCGCGGGTGTTCATCAGGGTGGTCAGCTCGTCGAACGCGAACATGATGTCGGCGCCGAGCTGATGCTGGATGCGCATCGACACCTCCGGGGTGAACCGGTGCCGGGAGCCGTCGAGGTGGGATTTGAAGGTGACCCCGTCGTCGTCGACGTGCGCGAGCCGCTCCTTGCCTTCGGCGATGACGTCGTCGGACCGCACGCCCACGGCATCCATCGCCAGGACCTTCTTGAAGCCGACCCCGAGGGACATCACCTGGAATCCGCCGCTGTCGGTGAAGGTGGGCCCGTCCCAGTTCATGAACTTACCGAGCCCGCCCGCCTCGTCGACGATGTCCGACCCGGGCTGCAGGTACAGGTGGTACGCGTTGGCGAGCAGGGCCTGCACCCCGAGTTCCTTCATCGCCTCGGGCAGGACCGCCTTGACCGTCGCCTTGGTGCCCACGCCGACGAACGCCGGGGTGTGGATGTCGCCGTGCGGGGTGTGGATCGTGCCGGTGCGTCCGAGTCCGTTGGCGAGCCGGGTGCCGACGGTGAAGAACGGGTCGGGCGGGGTGGGCACGGCGGAAGCGGTGGCACTGGGGTCGGTCACGTCGGTATCCAATCACGATGTCCGATCACGGCGCCGACGGCAGCCGCACGGCGAGCGCGAAGACGGCGACACCTGCCAGCGCGAGCACCGTGCCGACGGCGGCCGGCGCGGTGTAGCCGAAGCCGGCGGCGATCACCGCGCCCCCGATCCAGGCGCCGAACGCGTTGGCGAGGTTGAACGCCGCGTGGTTGAGGGACGCGGCCAGGGTCTGTGCGTCCTCGGCGACGTCCATGAGCCGGATCTGCAGTCCCGGGCCGACCGCGGCGCACCCGGCTCCCAGCAGGAACACCATCGCCAGGGCCGTGTACGGGTTGTGCGCCGCCGCGACGAACACGGCCAGCAGCACCGCCAGCGTCGTCATGGTCGTGAAGATGCCCGGTACCAGGGCCCGATCGGCGACGCGGCCGCCGACCACGTTGCCGACGACCATGCCGATGCCGAAGAGCATCAGGGCGACCGGAACCAGCCCCTTCGAGACGCCGGCGACGTCGGTCAGGGTGGTGCTGATGTAGGTGTACACGGCGAACACGCCGCCGAAGCCGATCATCGCGACCGCGAGCGTCATCCACACCTGCTTGCGCCGCAGGGCACCGAGTTCGGTGCTCACGCTGGTGGTGCGGATCGCCAGGGCGGGCACCCAGGCGGCGATCGCGGCGACGGTGACCGTGCCGATCACCGCCACCAGCGCGAACGCGGAGCGCCAGCCCAGCGCCATGCCGAGCCACGACGCGACGGGCACCCCCACCACGTTCGCGACGGACAGGCCCATCATCACCAGCGCCACCGCCCGGGCGCGCTGCCCGCGACCGGCCAGATGCGCGGCCACCAGCGCGGCGACCCCGAAGTAGGCGCCGTGCGGCAGACCGGCGACGAACCGGGACGCGACGAGCAGTCCGTAGTTCGGCGCGAGCACCGTCGCCGCGTTGCCGACGGTGAACGCGATCATCAGGGCGATCAGCAACGTCTTGCGCGGGAGCCGGGCCGTCAGCGCCGCGATCAGCGGCGCACCGACCACGACCCCGGCGGCGTACGCCGACACCACGTGCCCGGCGGTGGGCTCGGAGACTCCGAGACCGGTCGCGATGTCGGGCAGCAGGCCCATCGCCACGAACTCGGTGGTGCCGATGCCGAACCCGCCGAGGGCGAGCGCCCACATCGCCCGGGCGCGCCCCGGCCGGGAGTCTGCTGCCGGCGCGGCCGCGGGGGCGTCCGCCGGTACTGCGGAGTCGGGTGGGCATGCGGATGCCGTCGTCGTCATGAGCGGGAACCTTCGAATAGTGCGGGATGCGCTGGATCTTGTCAGCGTGCGAACCAGCCGAGTCTCCATTGTCTTGCACACGCCGACCCGACCTCGAATCGAGCGGACGTGAGTTCGGCCACCCCTGGCACGAGTCGCGCCTTGCGAAGGATCGGTCCACGACCCGCCGCGCCCGAGACGGCGTGAGCAGATCGCGCGCCGCGGGCCGGCTACCGCACCTGCAGCGATGTTATCCAATATCGTTCTGCGACAAAGGTTTCGAATACCGCTACGACCGGCGCAGCCGCGGCGGAGTTCACCAGTCCGCGCCGGCCCGTTCGGATGCGCGCAGCCGGAGCACCCCGTCGTCGATCCGGTACCGATTCATCGTCGTCAGGGCGGGTGCGTACACGTGGATGCTGACGGCCGGAGAATTCGTGTCGTTCGTCACCTCGTGGACGTGGTCGGCGTCGAAGCCGCGGGCCATACCCGCACGAATCCTCTTGCGTGACAACGCTACTTCGACTCCATCGAGACCCCGACCGCCGGGGTGCAGACGGTGGTCTCCGTCAGCACACCCTGCGCCACCGCGAAGGCGCCCGCGCTGTCGCCGTGATCGTGGATTTCGGTTCGCTGCCCGGGCAGCCACGAAAGCAGCCACACTTCGTGGTTGTCGGCAACGGCCAGTCGCGTATACCAGCGCTGCTGCTCGTCGAATCGAACGATCGGCATCCAGCGGCCTGGATCGTTCGCGATCCGCAGGGCGAGGAAGGTGAGGTCGGCGCGCGTCGGCAGGGCATACGTGGAGAGCATCGAAGAGTCCTGGAATGAGGAGGCACGGGCGTGCCCGGGCCGGGCTGGGCGGAGACGGATTCAGCGACGACAGCCGGGACACGACTCGGCGGCACGGGCCGACGCCGTGCACAGTCCGCGCTGCCGCGCGCTCACCGAGAATGTCACGACGACCATGCCACCCCGGCCGGGTCCGCGTGTCAAGGGTTCTGCGCAGGCACTTTCGCGAAGAAGCGGGCCGGATTGTCCGTCCGCAGGCGCATGCCGGCGGAACCGCCGAGCACCAGCGGCCGCGCGTAGGGACGATCGGAGCCGAGCAGCACCCGGTCCTCGCCCAGGCATGCGGTCACCGCCGCGACGACCTCCCGCCCGTACGACGACGTCTCCACGTAGACCCCCGGCCCGGGAACATCGCCGGGCCCGCCGCGCACCGCCATCCGATCGGCGTGCAGCGGAGCCAGGCCGGCGAGCATCGCGAACAACACCCGCACCGCCGGGAACCGACGCGCCCCGAACTCGTGCCAGGCGAACCAGGCGGTGTGCATCTGGGTCACGTACGACACCATCGCCGGCCACCATGCCGGAGCGCCGGGCGCCGACGCCGGGCCGGGATGCACGAACAGCGGCTTGCGCGCCCGCTCGAGTTCCGACAGCAGCGGCGCACACCGGTCGAAGCCCGCCGGGTCGGCCAGGGCGGTCGCCGGCAACTGCAGGCCCACGCACCCGGCCGCGAGGACGTCGCGCAGCGTCTCCGGATCGGGCTCGGTGACGCCGGCGGCGGCCCACACGCCGAACCTGTCGGGCAGGCCCAGCGCCCCCTCGTGATAGGCGTCGAGCAGCGGCCGGGCCTCCTCGGCGGGCAGTTCCTCGATCCCGAGGGGGCTCGACAGCGACACCAGCGCCAGATCGATTCCGTCCCGGACCGCCAGGGCCGTCCGCGCGGGGATCGAATGGTCTGCGGGGTCCACCCGGTACGGCGGTTCCCCGGGCAGGTGCAGCGTCCAGCCGTCGAGCCGGGGCGCGGCGCTGCGCGCCCGGAGGGCGTCGACGAAGGACGCCGGCCACACATGTTGATGCACGTCGACGCGGGGACGTCGCCTCATGCGTCCACGGTCGCCGCCGCGGCCCGCCGTGTCAACCGTCCTCGCATCCAGGCGACGAACCGGGCCGTCGAGCGACGCGGCCCCGGCGCGACCGATCCGCCCTGCGCTCGCTCGACGCCGGACGCACCCCGGCACTAGCCTGGGACCGAGCGTGTCCGCCGACCGCCGGAAGGAGCACCCCGTGCCTCCCCACTGCGATTCCATGGACGGTCCCGTCGTCAAGGCCGCCGAGGCGGCGCTGGGCGACGACAACGTCGAGCTGATCCTGCCGTTCGTGCCCGCCGACGCCGAGGACGAGGTGCGCACGGCGTTCGAGCGGGCGACGGCGGCGCGGGCGGAGGGCCCGATCGCCCACGAGGTGGCCGATCTCTACTTCTTCGACACGGTGGTCCGGCTGCACCGCGCGGGCGAGGGCGCCCCGTTCACCGGTGTGAAGCCGGCCGGCGGCGACGTCGGGCCCGTGATCCCGCTCGCCGAGGACGCGATCGAAACGGGCTCGGTCGAGAAGCTCCACGCGTTCCTGTCCGCCGAGCTGCACCGGCAGCTGCAGTCCCGGCTGGATCGGATCGTCGCTCTGACCGACGCCGTGACGACCGCCGAACGGCGGGAGTACACCGAGGCGATGCTCGGCCTGCAGGTGTACAGCCACCACCTCTACAAGAGCATGCACAGGGACCCGCACGAGGGCGGGCACTCGCACGGCTGATCCGGGGCACCGACGGTCACATCGGCATCATGTGATGCAGTCACATCGGCATCATGTGATGCAGTCACATCGGCATCATGTGATGCAGTCACATCGGCATCATGTGATGCATCGGCATACCCGGCATCAGCATGTGGTGCATCTGCATCATCAACATGTGCAGCATGTGCATCAAGCCCATGTCCATCGTTCCCACCTCCGCGTCCTGCGGTGTTCGTCGGAGGGCGACACCACCTCCACTATGCGCCCGCCCGAGCAGGCGTGTCACCACGCCGACGCCGCACGCTCCGTCCGGTGGCCTTGACGAGTTCGTCCACCCACAGCACCGAGGATCCGACGCCGACGGCGAGCGCCCACTGCTGCGAGGTGAGCGCGGTGGTGTCGAAGAAGCCCTGCAGGAAAGTCGTCTGCACCACGCACACCTGCAGGACGACCACCACGACGAGCGCGATCCAGATGCTGTGGTTGGTGAGGGTCTGCAACGAGAACACCGAGCCGAGTTCGGAGCGGACGTTGAGCAGATTGAACACCTGGAAGAAGACGAACGTGGTGAACGCGAGGGTGGTGGCGAACAGCGGGTCGCCGGCGCTCTCGGGGAACCACTGCGGCGCGTAGTGCAGCACTGCGACGGTTCCGGCGGTCATGACGATGCCCAGGCCGAGGATGCGGCGGAGCCGATCGCGGCTGAGCAGGCGCTCGTGGGCCGGCCGCGGCGGCCGGGACATGGTGCCCGGCTCGGTGGGGTCGACGCCGAGGGCGAGGGCCGGCGGGCCGTCCATGATGATGTTGACCCACAGGATCTGCAGCGCCGTGAACGGCGCACCGCCGGCGAGCCCGAGGGCCCCGGCGACGAGGAAGATCAGCACGAACCCCCACGCCGTGGTCAGCTGGAACTTCACGAACTTGACGATGTTGGCGTAGATGCCGCGGCCTTCCTCGACCGCGGCGACGATGGTCGCGAAGTTGTCGTCGGTGAGGATCATGTCGGCCGCGCTCTTGGACACGTCGGTGCCGGTAATGCCCATGGCGACACCGATGTCGGCCTGTTCGAGGGCGGGCGCGTCGTTGACGCCGTCGCCGGTCATGGCGACCACCTCGCCGTTCGCCTGCAGCGCCTTGACGACCCGGATCTTGTGCTCCGGCGCGACGCGGGCCAGCACACCGAAACCTGCTGCCCGGGAACGTAGCTCGTCGTCGTCCAGGGCGTCGAGGTCGGCGCCGGTGGCCGCGGCGCCGCCGATGCCCAGTTCCGCGGCGATCGCCGACGCGGTCACGAGGTGGTCGCCGGTGATCATGTGCACCTCGATGCCGGCGGCGTGGGCCACCTCGATGGCCCGCTTGGCCTCCGTCCGCGGCGGATCGACGATGCCGACCACGGCGTAGAGGGTCAGGTCGGACACCACGCGCTGCAGCGCCTCCCCGTCGCCCCGCGGCACCGCGTGCAGGTCCCGGCCGGCGATCATCAGGGTGCGCAGCCCCTCGGCGGCGAGCGACTGCACCGCCGAGCGGAGGCGCTCGCGGCGGCGGTCGTCGAGGGGGACGGGGCCGTCCCCGTCGAGCATCGCGGTGGCGCGGTCGAGCAGCGCACCGGGCGCGCCCTTGGCGAAGCACCGGTAGCCGCCGTCGGGCAGGGCGTGGAAGGTCGCCATGTACTTGTAGGCGGAGTCGAACGGCACCTCCGCCAGCCGCGGCACCGCGAGACGCGCCCCCTCGACGTCGATGCCGCCCTTCTCGGCGAGCACCACCAGTGCGCCCTCGGTGGGATCGCCGACGAGCACCCCGTCGCGGACGACGGCATCGTTGCACAGGGCCATCCCGAGCAGCGGCGTGGTCAGGTCCGGGGCCGGCAGCCCGTCGCCGACGAGGATCTTGCCGGCCGTTTCGTACCCGGTGCCGGTGACGCGGAAGCTGCGGCCACGGGCCAGCAGCCGCTGCACCGTCATCTGGTTGAGGGTGAGGGTGCCGGTCTTGTCGGTGGCGATGTGGGTGGTGCTGCCGAGGGTCTCGACGGCGGCGAGCCGTTTCACGATGGCGCCGCGCGCGGCAAGCCGCGACGCGCCCATCGCGAGGGTGAAGGCGACGACCGCGGTCAGCCCCTCGGGAATGGTGGCGACGGCGAGCGAGACGGCGGTGATCAGCAGGTCGGACCACGACTGCCCGCGCAGCAGACCCAGGACGAACACGACGGCGACGACGGTGAGCGCAACGATGGTGAGGGTCTTGGCGAGCTGGTCGATGCGGCGCTGCAGCGGGGTCTTCTCCACCCCGGCGGCACCGAGCAGGGTGGCGATCGCGCCGATCTCGGTCTGCATCCCGGTGGCCGTGACCACCATCGTGCCCCGCCCGCGGGTGACGTCGGTGTTCATGAACAGCATGTCGGCACGGTCGCCCAGCGGGGCCTGCTCGTCGACGACGGGTTCGACGGTCTTGTCGACGGGCTGGGACTCGCCGGTGAGCGCGGACTCGGCGACCTGCAGCCGCGCCGCCCCGACGACCCGGCCGTCGGCGGGCACGGAGTCGCCGGCCTCGAGCAGCACGACGTCGCCGGGCACGAGTTCGGTGCGCGGCAGGTGCTGTTCACGGCCGTCGCGGCGGACGCGGGCGGTGTCGACCGCCATCTGTCGCAGCGCCTGCAGGCTGTTCTCGGCCCGGCGCTCCTGCACGTAGTTCAGGACGGTGTTGAGGGTGATGACGGCGAGGATGACGACGGGGGTCTCCCATTCGCGCGAGACCACGGCGCTGACCACGGCGGCGACGACGAGGACGAGGGTCATCCGGTCGGCGAGCAGGGCGAGCACCTTGCGCCAGCCGGGTACGGCTGCCGTTTCGGCGAGGGCGTTGGGCCCGTGCTCACGCCGGCGCTCCTCGACGACGTCGGAGGGCAGCCCGGCCGCGGGGTCGACGTCGAGTGCCGCCGCGACGTCGTCGGCGTCGCGGGTGTGCCACGTGGTGGCCAGGGTCATCTCGCACGCTCCTCGGTGGGGTGAGGTCGGGCGGCTCCCACGCTATCGATGTGACGGACACCGCGCGATTCGATGGACGATCCGCCTGTGCCGGGCGCGGATTCGTGATGTGCTGGAGGCGGTGATATCGAGGCGGACGCCGCCGGATCGGAGGAACCATGAGTGAGCCGAACGTCGACAACCCCGTCGTCGTCCTGAACGACGACGAGAGCTGGGAGCTGCTCGGCACCGAGCGGATCGGCCGGCTCGTGGTGGTCTCGGGCGGGCGGCCGGACGTCTTCCCGATCAACTACGCCGTGCGGGACAGGAAGCTGTACTTCCGTACCGCCGAGGGCAGCAAGCTGGTCGAGCTGACGGTGCACGCGGAGGTCGCCTTCGAGGCCGACCACGTGGAGCAGGACCGGGCCTGGAGCGTGGTGCTGCACGGACGGGCCCGGAATCTCGTGCACTACAACGAGATCCAGGAGGCCGAGGAGCTGGGGCTGCAGGCCTGGGTGCCCACCCCGAAGTACAACTTCGTCGAGGTCACCGCGAGCGAGATCAGCGGCCGCCGGTTCGCCCTGGTCAAGGGCTGACGCGGGCTCGGCGTCAGCCCGCCACCATGCCGACGCCGAGCCCGACCATGAGCACGGCGATGCCGCCGTCGAGCACGCGCCACGACGCGGGTTTCGCGAACACTCCGCGCAGCAGGCGGGCCCCGTAGCCGAGCCCGAGGAACCACACGACGCTGGCCAGGACCGCGCCGGCGCCGAACCACCAGCGCCCCGGGTCACCGTGGTGGTTGGCGACGGAGCCGAGCATGAGCACGGTGTCGAGGTAGACGTGCGGGTTGAGCCAGGTCAACGCCAGGCAGGTGGCCAGGGCTGCGCCGACGGTGAGGGAGCCGCCCGCCGCGGCGGTCAGGGCCGACGGGCGCAGCGCCCGCCTCGCCGCGAGCACGCCGTAGCCCACGAGGAACGCCGCCCCCGCCCAGCGGATCACCCCGAGCGCGCCGGGCACCCGGTCGAGCACGGTGGCGATGCCGGCGATGCCGGCGGCGATGAGAACCGCGTCGGAGAGCGCGCACACCGCGATCACCGGCAGCACGTGGCGTCGCGCGATCGCCAGGCGCAGCACGAAGGCGTTCTGCGCGCCGATCGCGACGATGAGCGACAGTCCGGTGAGGAATCCGACGGCGACGAGGTGCATGACACCCACGCTAGGAACCGCCCTCGATGAAGAACAGTTGATTTTTCTTCAGTACCGTTAGAGTTGCTTCATATGGATCTGGACTTCGCGCAGCTGCGGACCTTCGCCGCGGTGCTGGACGAGGGCACCTTCGACGGCGCGGCCGCCGTCCTGCGCGTCACCCCCTCCGCGGTGAGCCAGCGGATCAAGGCCCTCGAGCAGCAGGCCGGCCGGGTCCTGGTGCGGCGCACCCGTCCGGTGTCCGCGACCGCCGCGGGCGAGGCGGTGATGCGGCTGGCACGGCAGGTGGCGCGGCTCGAGCAGGACACCGCCGAGGCGCTCGGGCTGACCGCCGGCCGGGACGAGTACGTGTCGGTTCCCCTCGTCGTCAACGCCGACTCGATGTCGACGTGGATGCTGCGCGCCCTGGCCCGCATGCCCGAGCGTCATCGCGCGCTGTTCGAACTGCACCGCGAGGACGAGTACCACGCCCCCGCGCGCCTGCGGGACGGCACCGCGATGGCCGCCGTGACGTCGGTGCCCGAGCCGGTGCAGGGGTGCGTCTCCGAAAAGCTCGGCGCCATGCGGTATCACGCGATGGCGAGCGTCGACTTCGCGGACCGCTGGTTTCCCGGCGGCGCGGGCGCCGAGTCGCTGCGGCAGGCCCCGATGCTGAGCTTCGACCGCAAGGACGACCTGCAGGACCGGTTCCTGCGGCGCCGCACCCGGCGCCGGCTCGACCCGCCCCGGCACTACGTGCCCGGCGCCGCCGAGTTCGTCGAGGCCGCACGGCTCGGCCTCGGCTGGGGCATGCTGCCGGAACCGATGCTCACCGACACCGAAGGACTCGTCTTCCTCGACTCGGACGATCCGCTCGACGTACCGCTGTACTGGCAGCGGTGGCGGCTCGAGTCGCCGGTGCTCGACGCGCTCACCGACGCCGTCCGGCGGACCGCCCGGGAGGTGCTGCGCTGACAGTGAGGATGGGCGAGTGATCCAACTGGCTGCCAGCACCCGATACGGGCGAGTGCGACGTGACGCTGCGCCCCTACCGGCCCGACGCGAGCACTGCGGACGGAGGCGGGAACCCGCCGGGCGTCAAGACCGGTCCCTGCCCACCGACCGCGGGCGTTGTCCCTCAGTCACGGGCCAGGACTCGCGGCCCGATGTGGTGAGCCAACTCCAGCGCGAGCTCGACGGGAAGCCTGCGCTCGCCGGGGCGGTGGCCGAGCAGTTCGGTTGCGCGGCTGACACGCTGCAGGATGGTGTTGCGGTGGGTGTGCAGGCGTGCGGCGGCGCGAGGGGCGTTCTCGGCTTCCTCGAGGAACACCCGCAATGTCTGGCGGAGACGAGCCGCGCTGGGTGTGTCCGCAGCGAGCGGGCCCAGTGTTGTGGCGACGAATTCGGCCGCCCGGTCCAGGTCGCGAGCGGCCAACGTGGCGACCTCGAGCTCGCGGTAGAGCGCGACGCGGTCGCCGTCGCGTTGCCCGCTGACCAGGCGCTGAATGGCCAGCGCGGCGTCGTGTGATCGGCGGAAGCCGGTGATGCCCGCTCGGGTGGGGCCGACGGCGACCCGAATGTTCGACTGCGCCTTGGTGATTTCTCCGCGCAGTGTGCCGAGCGCGGGTTCGGATTCGGTGCCCAACCACGCCCACAGCGTCGAGGTGCCCGCGGGCAGTGTGAGGGGTGTGCGGGCGCCGGCGGCCTGGGCCAGCAGCGTCGCGGCAGACTCCAGTGCCCCCTGCGTCCCGCCCGCCGGTTCGGCCCACAGGACGAGTGCGGTGTGGCGGCGAGCGAGCTGGTATCCGAGGCGTTCGCCGGCTCGGCGGGGGTCGATCGGGGCGCCGTCGAGGATCAGGTGCACGGTCTCGGCGCGGCGGGCCAGCGCGCCGCCGAGCACCTCCTCGCGTTCCCGCTGGGCGTCGGCGATGACACGGCTCACGACATGGTCGACGTAATCGAACATCAGCTGCGAGGTGACCTCCAACAACTCCACGAACTGTGGCCCCGGCGGGACGATCCGTCCGGCATGAGCCAGAAACCGCTGCCAGGCGACGTTCTGGCCCCGGCGGTAGGCCTGGTAGATCACCTCGAGGTCGATGCCGCGGCGCACGACGGTGCGGACGACGTCGAGGGCTTCGGGCGGCACGTCGATCGGCGCGCCTCCGACGTCACGCCGAGCGAGGGTGGTCAGCAGGCGCGCGGCATTGGCGCGGTTGCTCGCCGACATCTCCGCGACGATCGCCGCGTCCGCGCCCAGCATCGGGGCCACCGCCACCTCGGCGGCGTCCATCTCGGCGACGAGCTGATCGAGTTCACGCAGCATCAATTCGGCGACGTCACCGACGAGGGAAACAACTTCGGGTGCCACTGGCTCACGGAGCACGTACCAAGTGTGCCACAGCACACATATGGGTGCGAATAGTGTGCCGGCATACATGTCAACGGGTGCCGTTGCGGTCCTACTGTGAACGCCGTCACGCCCCAGCGCACCGCTCGAGGAGACCGACCATGAGCATCCCGACGACCACCGAGCCGACCGGTCGCCATACGGCAAGCACGCATTTCGACGTCTTGATCGTCGGCGCCGGCATTTCCGGCATCGGCGCGGCGTATCACCTCCAGACACGCCGGCCCGGTACGACGTTCGCAGTCCTGGAGGGCCGGGATTCGATCGGCGGCACGTGGAGCCTGTTCCGCTACCCGGGCATTCGCTCGGACTCGGACATGCCGAGTTTCGGCTACGGGTTCAAGCCGTGGACGCATCGGAAGTCGATCGCAGACGGGCACATCATCATGGATTACCTGAGGCAGACCGTCACCGAGAACCGTCTCGACCAGCACATTCGTTTCGGCTACCGGGTTATCGGCGCAGAGTTCTCCTCGGCGGACGGATACTGGACCGTCACCGCGCAATCGTCCGGCAGCGCCGAGCACGTGCACTTCACCGCGCGATTCCTGTTCCTGGGCACCGGCTACTACGACTACGAGGAAGGCTTCACGCCCGACATCGAGGGTGTGGAGGAGTTCGCGGGCCGGCTGATCCACCCGCAGCACTGGCCCGAGGACCTCGACTACGCCGGCAAGCGCGTGGTGGTCATCGGCTCCGGCGCGACCGCCGTGACGCTGATCCCGTCGATGGCCGGCAAGGCCGGTCATGTCACGATGCTGCAGCGCTCGCCGAGCTACGTGTTCTCGATACCGGCCGAGGACGCGATCGCGAACACCCTGAACAAAGTGGTCGGTCCCACCCGCGCGCACCGGATCGTCCGGCGCAAGAACATCATGCTCAACCGCGGGATCTACAAGGCCTGCCAGCGCGCGCCCAAGCTCATGCGCAAGCTGTTGATCGCCGATGTGCGCCGGCAGCTGCCCAAGAGCTTCGACGTAGACACCCACTTCACCCCGCGTTACAACCCATGGGACCAGCGCCTGTGCATGGTCCCCGACGGGGATCTGTTCAAGGCGATATCCGCCGGGCAGGCCTCGGTGGTGACCGACCGGATCAAGCGGTTCACCGAGGAGGGGATTCTGCTGGAATCGGGTCAGGAGTTGGCCGCCGACATCGTCGTCACGGCGACCGGACTCAACATGACACCGTTCGGCAAGATCGCGCTGAGCGTGGACGGGCGGCGCGTGAACCTGCCCGACACCACGGTCTACAAGGCGATGATGTTGTCCGGTGTGCCGAATCTCGTGTTCGCGCTGGGCTACACGAACATCTCCTGGACCCTCAAGGTGGACTTGGTGTGCGAGCACTTCTGCCGACTGCTCGACTACATGGACAGCCACGGCTACGGCACCGTCGAACCAGTGCTCGACGATCCGCACATGGATCGTGTCCCCGTGGTCGAGATGAGCTCGGGATATGTCCAGCGGGCCGTTGCGAAGTTCCCGCGCGGCGGCACCAGCGGCCCGTGGACGGTACAGATGGCCTACGAGAAGGACGTCGAGCGGCTGCGTCGCGGGCCGGTCGAGGATCCGGCGCTCGAGTTCGCGCCCAGCCGTACGGCTGCCGTCGCGTCGTAGGAACGGAGCGACCGAGATGAAGAAGGACCTGACCTTCCCCAGCCACGGCGTCGCCTGCGCGGCCTGGCATGTTCCGGCTACCTCCGACGTGCTGGCCGGCGCGGCCGGCCGCCCGTGTGTGGTGATGGCACACGGCTTCGGCGGCACCCGAGACACCGGCCTGATCGGCTATGCCGAGGGGTTCGCCGACAGCGGCATCGACGTATTGGTCTTCGACTACCGTGGCTTCGGCGACTCGGAAGGAACACCGCGCCAGGATGTTTCCTTCCGGCGTCAGCGCCAGGACTATCACGCGGCGATCGCCGCCGCCCGTCACCTGCCCGGCGTGGACGCCGATCGAATCGCGTTGTGGGGAACGTCGTACTCCGGTGGTCATGTCGTCGCAGTCGCCGCGCAGGACAGGCGCGTCGCGGCAATCGTATCGATGACCCCCGCGACCGACGGACTGGCAGCCGCGGTGCAGATCGCCCGCTACGCCGGAGCCGGTCAACTGGTGCGCACCACCGGCCACGGGTTGCGCGACCTCGCTCGCCGGATTACCGGACGCCGGCCGCACCACATCCCGGTGGTGGCGCGGCCGGGAAAGGTGGCGATCATCAGCGCCTCCGGCGCCGAGGAGGCCTACACCTCGATCGCCGGACCGACGTGGCGCAACGAAATCTGCGCGCGCACAGCACTGGAGGTGGCCGTGAACCGGCCCATCACCGCTGCCGGCCGCCTTGGCTGCCCAATCCTTGTGCAGGTGGGCACACACGACCGTGTCGCACCGCCCGTCGCCGCGCGCAGGACCGCGAAGAGGGCAGGGGCCACTGCACTGTTGTGCGAGTACCCCGTCGATCACTTCGACGTCTACGACGGTCCTTGGCAACAACGGATGCTGCGTGACCAGCTCAGCTTCCTGATCCGCGCCCTCGATCCGGCGCGGCCCTGCTGATCGTCACCGTTCCCCCGAGCTGCTCGCGCTCGACGCCCATGACATTCCGATGGTGCGCGACTCGCTCGGCGGAGAGTCGAGATCTACCACGTCCTGTGCAGTGCACACGTTCACACGTTCGAGCATCGGGCCCCGACCGCAGCCGCTCGACATCCCTCGGAGCATCCACCGGTGCGTCCCGAGCGGCCGGTCGGTTAGCGTGACGGGTCCGGCCCCGGCGAGAGGACGAACGATGACCACAGCAGCACCTGCACCGGCACGACAGCTGAGCCGGGCCCTGGCCGGCGTGCTGGCCGTCCTCGTCACCACCGGGTGGGCGGCGAACCACTTCGCCGCGATGATCCCCGTCCTGCGCGAGCACGAAGGCCTCTCGCGCGCGCTGCTCGACGGGGTGTTCGGCATCTATGCGCTCGGGCTGCTGCCCGGTCTCGTCGGCGGCGGCGCACTCTCGGACCGGACCGGCCGTGCGGCGGTCGTCCTCCCCGGTGCGACGATCGCCCTCGTCGGCACCGTGCTGCTGCTCGTCCGGCACGACGCCGCCGGACTCGTCGCGGGCCGCCTCGTCGTGGGCATCGGCGCGGGCCTGGCCATCGGTGCGGGCACGGCCTGGGCCACCGACCTGCGCGGGAAGGTCGGCACGGTGCTCGCCGGCGTCGCGCTCAGCTCCGGATTCGCCCTGGGGCCTTTCGTGTCCGGTCTGCTCGCCGAGTTCGGCCCCCGGCCGCTGTCCCTGCCGTTCGTGCTCTCGGCCGCGTTGTCGGCCGCGGCCGTCACCGCCGCGACGGTGTGGAGCCGGCCGGCCCACTACGCGGCGGCGGACCTGCAGCCGGTCGTGCCGGGACACGGCCGGTCGGTGGCCGGTGCGCTGTCCTGGTCGCTGCCGCTGGCACCCTGGGTGTTCGCCTGCGTCACAGTCGCTTTCGTGACGTTTCCGGCCCGGGTCGCGAGCGCGTACGCGGGACCGGCGCTGACCGGGGCCGCAGCGCTGCTTGCCCTGGGCTCCGGGATCGTCGTGCAGGCCGTGGCCCGTCGGCGGGAGTGGGGCCCGCAGGCCGGGACGGCCGGCGCCGTCCTCGCCGGACTCGGGTTCCTCCTCGTCGGCGCCGGCGGGGCGCACCCGCCGCTGTGGCTGCTGCCCGTCGCGGCACCCGTGCTCGGGGTGGCCTACGGGCTGTGCCTGCGCGAGGGCCTGCTCGACCTGGAGTCACTCGCGCCGAAGACCTCGCGCGGGACGCTGACCGGCGTCTTCTACGTCGGCACCTACCTGGGCTTCGCGCTGCCGCTGCTGCTCGTGCTGTTCGAGCCCACTACCGGCGCGAGCCTGCCGCTGTTCGTGCTCGCCGTCCCGGCGTTCGCGGTCGCGCTGGTACGGGCCCGCCGGCTGGCCGTCGCCGAGCACCCCCGCGCCGTCGACGCGCCGCGCAGCCCCGGCGAATCGTCGCGGACGGAAGGACACCGGCGATGACCACGCGACGTGCCTGACCTCCGATCCGCCCGCCTCGTCGGAAATTCGCTCGCCGCTTCGGAATCCGCTCCTGCAATTGCGTGGGCGGATCCACGACCGGCGCGACGATCCCGCCGGCGTCCGCCTCGCCTGGCGGTCATTCCACGAGGGCGCGGAACTGCGCGTCGTACAACCGGAAGTAGGCGCCGCCGGCCTCGAGGAGCTCGTCGTGCGTGCCCTGTTCCACGATGCGCCCGTGCTCCATCACCACGATCCGGTCCGCGTCGCGGATGGTCGACAGCCGGTGCGCGATCACGAAACTGGTGCGGTCCCGGCGCAGCACCGCCGTCGCGTGCTGCACGAGCAGCTCGGTGCGGGTGTCGACCGAGCTGGTGGCCTCGTCGAGGATCAGGATGGACGGCTGCGCGAGGAAGGCGCGGGCCGTGGTGATCAGCTGCCGCTCCCCCGCGCTGATGTTGCCGGCGTCCTCGTCGATCACGGTGTCGTAGCCGTCGGGCAGGGAACGCACGAACCGGTCGACGTAGCTGATGCGGGCGGCCTCGAGGATCTGGTCCTCGGTGGCGTCCGGCCTGCCGTAGGCGATGTTGTCGCGGATGGTGCCCCCGAAGAGCCAGGTGTCCTGCAGCACCATCCCGATACGCGAGCGCAGCTCGTCGCGGCTCATGGTCGTGATGTCCACGCCGTCGACGAGGATTCGTCCCGAATCCAGTTCGTAGAAGCGCAGGATCAGGTTCACCAGGGTGGTCTTGCCCGCGCCGGTGGGCCCGACGATCGCGACCATCTGCCCCGGCTCGACGCGCAGGTCGAGATGCTCGATCAGCGGTCGCTCCGGCAGGTACGAGAACGAGACGTCCTCGAACTCGACCAGGCCGTGCCGCCCCCACGGGGTGACGGGGGCAGGCGAGTCGGGCTCCTGTTCGAGTTCGTCGAGGATCTCGAACACCCGCTCGGCGGACGCCGCCGCGGACTGCAGCAGGTTGACCATCGCGCCGATCTGGCCGAGCGGCTGACCGAGCTGCCGCGAGTACTGGATCAGGGCCTGCACCTCGCCGAGGCTGACGGTGCCCGACGCGACCCGCAGCCCGCCGAGCACGGCGATCGCGACGTAGCTGAGGTTGCTCATGAACATCACCAGCGGCATCACCAGACCGGAGACGAACTGGGCGCGGAACCCGGCCCGGAACAATTCGTCGTTGGTCTCGGTGAAGCGACGCTCGACCTCGGCGGTCCGGCCGAAGGCGGTGACGAGTTCGTGGCCGGTGAAGGCCTCCTCGATCTGGCCGTTGAGGTTGCCGGTGGCCTTCCACTGGGTCACGAAGTGCCGTTTGGACCGCTTCGCCACCACCGCGGTCACCACCACCGACGCCGGCACCATGAGGATCGCGACGAGCGCGAGCAGCGGCGAGATCCACACCATCATCACGACGAGCCCGAGCAGGGTGAGCACCGACAGCACCAGCTGGCTGATCGACTGCTGCAAGCCCTGCGAGATGTTGTCGATGTCGTTGGTGACGCGGCTGAGCAGATCACCGCGGGAATGGGAGTCGAAATAGCGCAACGGCAGCGCGTGCACCTTGCGTTCCACCCGGGATCGCAGATCGCGGATGACGCGCTGCACGATCTCGTTGAGCCCGTACGCCGCCAGCCAGATCAGGCCCGACGACAGCAGGTACAGCGCGAGCACGAACACGAGGGTGCGGCCGAGGGCGGCGAAGTCGATGCCCGCGCCCGGCACGAGCGACATGGCCGACACCATCTCCGCGAACTGGTCGCGTCCCTGCGCCCGCAGCGCCTCGACCGCCTGTTCCTTCGACAGCCCGGCGGGCAGCTGACGGCCGATCACCCCGCTGAAGATCAGGTCGGTGGCGTGGCCGAGAATGCGGGGCGCCACCGAGGACGCCACCACCCCGAGCACGGCCAGGACGAGCACCACGGCCGCGGCCCACCGGTGCGGCCGCAACAGGCCGACGAGCCGTTTGGTGGCCGGCCACTTCTGCCGTGCCCGGTTCTCCGGCGCGCCCGGGTCCACACCCCCGAGCCGCGGCCCCGCCTCCTTGCGCTCGGTCATGCGGTCACCATGCGCTGCGACTCGACGATCTCGGCGTAGGTCGGGCAGCTCGCGAGCAGTTCCAGATGCGTGCCCGAGCCGACGACGGCCCCGCCGTCGAGTACGACGATGCGGTCGGCGTCGAGCACCGTGGACACCCGTTGCGCGACGACCACGACGCACGCATCGCGGGTCTCCGGGAACAGTGCCTCCCGCAGCCGCGCGTCGGTGGCCTGGTCCAGGGCCGAGAACGCATCGTCGAACAGGTAGATCGAGGGCCGGCGGACCAGAGCCCGGGCGATGGCCAGGCGCTGGCGCTGCCCGCCCGAGACCGTGGTGCCGCCCTGGGCGACGAGGGTGTTCAGCCCCTCCGGCATCGCCCGGACGAAGTCCGCGGCCTGTGCAACCTCGAGGGCGTGCCAGAGCTCGTCGTCGGTCGCGTCGGCGCGGCCGTACCGCAGATTGTCGGCGACGGTGCCGGAGAACAGGTAGGCCCGCTGCGGCACGAGACCGATCGCCGCGCGCAGCACCTGCGGGTCCAGGTCACGCACATCGGTGCCGCCCACCAGGACCGAGCCGGCGGTGACGTCGATCAGCCGCGGGATCAGCCGCAGCAGGGTCGTCTTGCCGGAGCCGGTACCGCCGATCACGGCGGTCGTGCTGCCGGGCTCGGCCCGGAACGTCACGTCGCGCAGGACGGGCGCGTCGGCGCCGGGATACGCGAAGGCCGCCCCCCGCAGCTCGAGGGTCACGGGGGTGGCGAGGGTGCGGACGGGCCGAGCCGGCGCCGGCAGCGACGATTCGGTGTCGAGCACGTCGAGGATCCGCTCGGCACACACCGCCGCGCGCGGCGCCATCATCGCCACGAACGACGTCATCATCACCGCCATCAGGATCTGCATGATGTAGCTCAGCAGCGCGGTGAGGGATCCGACCTGCATGTCACCGGTGTCGATCCGGTGGCCGCCGAACCACAGCACGGCCACGCTCGTGGCGTTGGCGATGAGCATCACGAGCGGGAACAGCAGAGCGTTGATGCGGCCGACGTGCAGGGCCGTGTCGGTCAGTTCCACGTTGGCGACCTCGAACCGGTCCCGTTCGGTGCGCTCGCGCACGAACGCCCGCACCACGCGGATGCCGGTGATCTGTTCGCGCAGTACCCGGTTGACGGCGTCGATGCGCACCTGCATCACCCGGAAGGCGGGCACCATCCTCGCGATCAGGACGAACATGGTGACCGCGAGGACGGGCACGGCAGCGACGAGCACCAGCGACGTGCCGGCGTCCTCGCGCAGCGCCATGACGATGCCACCGATACCCATGATCGGGGCCATCACCACGATGGTGCAGCTCATCAGCACGAGCATCTGCACCTGCTGCACGTCGTTGGTGTTGCGGGTGATGAGCGACGGCGCGCCGAACCGGCCGAACTCGCGGGCGGAGAATCCGCCGACGCGCCGGAGCACGGCGAGCCGCACGTCGCGGCCGACGGCCATGGCGGTGCGCGCCGCGAAGTACACCGAACCGATCGAGCAGCCGATCTGCACCGAGCTGATCGCCAGCATCACCGCGCCGGTGGTGAGGATGTACCCGATGTCGCCGCGGGCGACGCCGTAGTCGATCAGGTCGGCGTTGAGCGCCGGCAGGATCAGCATGGTGCCGGTGGCCACCATCTGCAGCAGCACCACCGCGATCAGCGCCCCCCGGTGAGGGCGCAGGAACCGCGGGAGCAACCGGACCAGCATGATCACCACGCTACCGGTGCAGCAGCCCGGTTCCCGGCACCTTTTCCGCCCGCGAGGGAACGGAAAAGGCGCCCGGGTCCGGTCATGTGTGCGCCGGCTCGCGGCTGGGCTCGGGGACGGTCAGCTCGCGGCGGAGCTTCTCGCCCTCGACGTCCACGTTCGGCAGGATGCGGTCCAGCCACGTCGGCAGCCACCAGGCCTTGTCGCCGAGCAGCGCCATCACCGCGGGGATGATCACCATGCGCACGACGAACGCGTCGAAGAACACGGCGGCGGCGAGCGCGAAGCCGATCGACTTGATGAACGAGTTCGGCTCGGCGATGAAGGCGGCGAACACCGAGATCATGATGACCGCCGCCGCGGTGACCACCCGGGCACCGTGGGCGAATCCGATCCGCACGGCCTCCTTCGCGGACGCGCCGTGGACGAACTCCTCCCGCATGCGGGTCACCAGGAAGACCTGGTAGTCCATCGCCAGGCCGAACACCACGCCGATGAGGAAGATCGGCATGAAGCTGACGATCGGCTGCGGGTTGGAGACCAGCCCGCCCCAGCCCTCCTGGAAGACCGCGACGGTCGCGCCGAACGTCGCCAGGACGCTGAGCAGGAATCCGAGGGTCGCGGTCAGCGGCACCAGGATCGACCGGAACACGAGCATCAGCAGGATGAACGCGAGTCCGACGACCACCGCGAGGTACGGGACGAGCGCGCTCTGCAGGGTCTCGGACACGTCGCCTTCGAGGGCGGTCTGTCCGGTGATGCCGTAGGAGACGCCGATCTCGTCGTGCAGCTGGGCCTCCTGGTCGCGGATGCTCGACACGAGGTCCATCGTCGCCGGCTCGCTGGGGCCCGACCGGGGGGTGACCATGATCTGCGCGGTGTCACCGGCCTGGTTGACGGCCACGATCTGGGCGTTGACCACCTCGTCCTGCTCGTACAGGCGCTGCACGACCTCCCCGAACGCCTGCTGCGGCGCGACGGTGGCCTCGCGGGCGTCGGCGACGACGAGCAGCGGGCCGTTGCGGCCGGGACCGAACGCCTCGTTCACGAGGTCGTAGGCCTGACGGGCGCTGGTCTTCGGGTCGCCGGTGGCCTCGGTGGGCAGGGCGAGCTGCAGGTTCGCGCCGGGCAGCGCGAGGATGCCGAGCAGCAGCACGCCGGCGACGAGCGGGATCAGCGGCTTGCCGGTGGCCCAGCGGATGTAGCGCTGGGCGGCGCTCGGCCTGTCGGTGTCGGCCTCCGGGTCGTGGTCCTTCAGGCCCGGGATGCGGCCGGCGAACGCCTTGCGGCCGAACAGGCCGAGGATCGCCGGCAGCAGGGTGATCGCGATGAGCACGGCGATGAACACCGTGAATGCGGCCGCGTAGCCCATGGCGGACAGGAACGGGATCCCCACCACGCTGAGGGCCATCAGGGCGATGATCACGGTCAGGCCGGCGAACACGACGGCGGAGCCGGCGGTGCCCACGGCACGTCCGGCCGCCTCGGCACGGTCGGCGGTGACGGTGATCTCGTGCCGGAACCGGGAGACGATGAACAGCGAGTAGTCGATCGCGACGGCGAGACCGATCATGATCGCCAGCGTCGGGGTCATCGAGCTCAGGTCGGCGAAACCGGTGGCGATGGTGATGCCGAGGCTGCCGATGGCGATGCCGATGATGGCGGTGATCAGGGGCAGGCCCGCGGCGACGAGCGAGCCGAAGGTGATGGCGAGGACGACGGCGGCGATGCCGATGCCGATGAGTTCGGTGACGCCGCCGGGCATCTCGGCCTCCGCGGCGGCGGTGCCGCTGACCTGGACGTTCAGGCCCGCGTCCCGGCCGATCTCCGCGGCCGCGGCGATCTGCTCACGCATCGTGTCGTCGACGTCTCCGAAGCCGCCCTCGAACGGGACGGTGACGAATCCGACGGTGCGGTCCGGGCTCAGTGGCGACAGCGCGGCCGCGTCGGCGAGCGCGGTCTCCTCCGGCTTGCCCTGTTGCTCGGCGGCGGCCTTCATCTGTTCGACGAGACCGGCGTTCGCGGTGACGGGGTCGACGAGGACGGCGGCCTGCTGCTCGGGGGTGGCGACGGCCGGATCGATCTTGGCGGCGGCGGTCACCTTGTCGATCCCGCGGATCGCCGCCAGCACCTCGTTCATCGCCGCGAGGTTCTGTGGTTCGTCGAGGGTCCCGCCGTCGGGGGCGGCGAACACGTAGCGCGCGCTGAGCGCGTTCATCGGGTCCGCGGCGTTCGGGAACCGTTCGGCGAGCAGGTCCTGCGTCTGCTGCGCGGGAGTGCCGGGGATGGAGAACGAGTCCGTCGTCGGCCCGGACAGGGTGGCCGCACCCACGCCGAAGAGGACGAGGATCGCCAGCCAGAGGGAGAGGACCGTGCCTTTTCGCCGATAGGCGAACTTGCCGATCCGATAGAGATAGGTCGCCACGGGGAACCTCGTCTTCCGGATGTGTCGTGCAGGTGTCTTAGGAAAGGCCTTGCCGCAGCTGCCCGAAGGCGGCACGGACGAGTTCCTCGGGGGAAGCCGCCCCCGAAGTGCCGGCGAGCCACAGTTCGACTGCCGACTTCATGGCCGAGACCGCGGCGTAGCGGACCAGGCTCGGGTACAGGTCGACCCGGGGATCGGTGCCGGTGCGCTCGGCGATGGCCTCGACGAGCAGTTGCGAGGCGCGCACTTCCATCTCGACGCGGCGCGCCAGCAGTGCCGGGCTCTGATCGACGAGTTCCATGGTCGAACACATCTCGACGAAGTCGCCGTCCGGCTCCGAAACGATCTGCCGGGCGACGGCTTCCATGGAGTCCCATACGGGTTCCCGGGCGGGCCGTGAGTGCAGGCGCCCGACCCAGGAGTGCACCAACCCCTCGAGATGCGCGAGGACGGCCTCCTCCTTGCTCGCGAAGTAGTTGTGGAAGGTGCGGGTGGACACGCCCGCCTTCGCGGCGATGGCGTCGGCGGTGACGCCGTCGATGCCCTTGGCGCGGGCAAGGTCGGCCGCGGCGGCAACGAGCGCTGCCCGCGTGGCGGCCTTCTTGCGGTCACGCAGTCCGGGCGGATTGGTCACGTCTTCCACGGTACGCATCTTGCAGAGCCCTGCAAATTTGCAGAGAACTGCAAGAATATGCGGTTGCCCACACCGCCCCGGGCGTTGTGGCAGCGCTCACGTGCGCCGGCGTTCCCAGGCGCCCGGATCGGCGGTCAGGTCGGCCACGAACCGCGGAAGATCGTCCGCGACGACGTCGGCGAGGGTGACCTCCTCGAGGACGGCCCGCAGATTCACCCGCACCGCGATCCATACGTCGCGCAGGCGTTCGGCCGGGCCGGTGTAGACCACATCCTCGGGCCGCTCGCCGCGCACCGACGCGAGCGGGCCTTCCACGGTGCGAATGATGTCCGCGATGGAGATCTCGTCGGCCGGGCGGGCCAGCCAGTACCCCCCTTCGGGGCCGCGACGGCTGTGCACCAGTCCGCCTCGGCGCAGATCCCCGAGGACCGCCTCGAGGAACTTGTGCGGGATGCGCTGCGCCCGGGCCAGGCCCTCCGCCTTGGCGGGCGCCTCGCCGGCCGTCGCGAGTTCGAGCAGGGTGCGCACGGCATAGTCCACCCGGGCGGTGATATGCACGTCGCACTCCTCGGTTCGCGCCTGGCCGCCGGGCGCCGGCGGACACACGATTCCTACCAAACCGGAGGGAAAGCGCGCGACGCGGCCGCGGTCATGCGGCGGTGCGACTGCGGTCATGCGACGACGGTGCAACTGCGGTCATGCGACGACGGTGCAACTGCGGTCATGCGACGACGGTGCAACTGCGGTCATGCGACGGCGGTGCGACGACGTGCCGACGCCGCGCACAGTGCGAGCCCGGCGACGACCCATGCGCTCAGCACCAGCACCGCCGTCCCGCCGCCGTGCCCGTCGAAGAAGGCCACCGAACGGACCAGCGTGCCGGCGGCGCCGGGTGGCAGCAGCTGACCGAAGGTGCCCCACCCCTGCGGCAGCCACGCTGCGGTGGTCGCGAAGCCCGACAACGGGTTGCCGACGAACATCATCAGGACCGCCCCGGCACCGAAACCGGGCAGCCCGAAGAGCGACTCGAGGCCGAGCAGTGGCAGCGAGACGGCGGCCAGGCCCAGCGTGAGCGCTCCGGCGGTGGCCCAGTAGTTCCCGGTCAGGCTGCCGAACCCGAACTGCAGGACGGCAGTGAGGGTCAGCCCCGCGAGCACCGCGAAGCCGACCGCGCCGAACACGCGCAGGCCGACCCGCCGGGGGAACAGCCGGACGAGGGCGATCGCGGGCACCAGACCGCCCAGGACCAGCGGCAGGGCCAGCGAGTTCAGGCCGGCCCCCGCCGGGTCGTCGGCCGGCAGCGGCACGACGTCGCGCACGGGAACGGGTCGGCCGACGGCCTCCGACAGGCCGGTGGCCGTGGCGGTGAGAACCTGAGCGACGGGGGCGCCGCCGGCCCCGGCGACATACATCGCGGGCCCGTCCGGCCCGACGGCGAGGCCACCGACGACCTCGCGGTGCTCGATGGCGCTGCGCAGCGCCTCCGCGTCGGCGTACCGCTGCGGCGCGAACGCACCGGGCCGGGCACCGGAGAGGCCGGCCTCGATCTGGGCGACGGCCTGGTCCGGCCCGGCGATGCCGATCTTCAGCGCGTGCGGGCCGCTGTTCACGGCGGGCGCGGCGAATGCGAACAGCATCAGGGCGATGACGGCGGTGAGCGCGAGCACGACGCCGGCGACGCGTACCGCGTCCGGCGGGGCGTGCCGCGCCGTGGAGGTGTCCGGGGAGGAGGTCGGGGCAACCATGACGGCTCCTTGAAGTGGAGGATTGTTCTCCGTTTATGTGGAGTATATTCCTCCGGTAGGAGCGGGGTGTCAACCCGCCGAACACAGGAGATCCCATGCGCGCCGATGCCGCCCGCCGCCGCGAGGCCCTGATCCTCGCGGCCCGCGACGTGCTCGCCGAACGCGGGCACGACGCACCCCTCGATGCCATCGCCGAGCGCGCCGGCGTCGGCATCGCCACCCTCTACCGCAACTTCCCCACCCGCGACGATCTCGCGCACGCCGTGGCCCGTCGCACCCTCGACGAGGCGGGCGCGGCGGCGGATCGCGCCCTCGCCGCGATGACGTCGGACCCCGAACGTGCCTGGGCCGAATTCGTCGACACCGCCGTCCGGCTGCGGCTCGGCGCCCTGATCCCGGCTCTCATCGTCGAGAGCTACCGGGAACTGCCCGACGACGTCCTCGAGATCCGGGAGGGCACCAAGGCGCGCGTCACCGAGCTCGTCCACGCCGCACAGCAGGCCGGCCTCGTCCGCGACGACGTCCAGCCGATCGAGGTGATCATGGCGGTGGCCCGGCTGACCCGCCCCCACGTGCGGTTCGTCGACGACGTCGTGCCCGCCCTCGTGCCCCGGATGATCGCGATCTACCTCGCCGGCCTGCGTCCGGACGGGCGGCCGCTCCCGCAGTGACCGCCCGGCGGCCCCTCGCCCGCCGTAGTGACCGTCACCACATTCCGGTAGATTGGACGCCTGTTCACATCACTCCCGGAGGACCGAATGTGGGAGACCCTGACGGCGTCCTGGGCGTCGCTGCTCGAGCCTCTGCACGACCCCGTCGCGCTGGCCATCCCGGCGTTCCTGCTCTTCCTCGCCCTCGAATGGGCCGCCGCCCGCACGCTCGAGCACGTCGAACCCGGCGACGACGGGCACACCCGTCCGCCGCGCGGCGGCTACGAGGCCATCGACGCGCGCACGAGCATCTCCATGGGATTGGTCTCCATCGGCACCAGCGCCGCCTGGAAGGTGCTGGCCCTCGTCGGCTACTCGGCGATCTGGGTGTACCTCGCACCGTGGCACCTGCCGGCGGACGCCTGGTACACGTGGGCGATCCTGATCCTCGGCATCGACCTGCTCTACTACTGGTACCACCGGACAGCGCACCGGGTGCGGCTCGTGTGGGCCACCCACCAGGCACACCACTCGAGCGAGTACTTCAACTTCGCCACGGCCCTGCGCCAGAAATGGAACAACAGCGGCGAGATCCTCATGTGGCTGCCGCTGCCCTTCCTCGGCATCCCGCCGTGGATGGTGTTCGTCGGATTCTCCGTCTCGCTCGTGTACCAGTTCTTCGTGCACACCGAGCGGGTGGGCACGCTGCCCCGGCCCGTCGAGTTCGTGTTCAACACCCCCTCACACCATCGTGTGCACCACGGGTGCGACCCCGAATACCTCGACCGCAACTACGGCGGCATCCTGATCCTGTGGGACCGCCTGTTCGGTACCTTCCGCCGCGAGACCCACCGCCCCACGTACGGACTCACCAAGCCCGTCGGCACCTACAACATCTGGCGGCTGCAGACGCACGAGTACCAGGCCATCGCCCGCGACTGGCGGGCCGCCACGAGGTGGCGCGACAAGCTCGGCTATACGTTCGGCCCGCCCGGCTGGGCGCCGCAGCGACCGACCACCGTCGCGAGTGCGCAGTTGTCGTCACGACACGCCGGGCAGTTTCAGGAAGCCAGTGCAACACCTGCGATCAGTTCGGCCAGTCTGTCACACGGCTTTCGCCACCCGAGGGTTTGCCGGGGCCGGAGGTTGAGCAGGCGTTGAGTTTCGGCGAGATCGGCGTCGCTGACCTCGTTGAAATTCGTGCCCTTGGGATAGAAGTCCCGGATCAGACCGTTGGTGTTCTCGTTGGTGCCGCGCTGCCACGGCGAATGCGGATCGCAGAAGAACACCCGACAGCCCGTGGCGACGGTGAACTGCGCGTGCGAGGCCATCTCGTTGCCTTGGTCCCAGGTGATCGTGCGGGTCAGCTCGGCGGGCAGGCCCTCGATCATACGAGTGAGCACGTCGATGACCGTGGTGCTGTCGCGAGTGCCGGGAAGCCGCCCGAGCAGCGTGTACCGGGTCGACCGTTCGACCAGGGTGACGATCCCGGAATTGTCCGGTCCTACCACCAGATCGCCTTCCCAATGCCCCGGCACCGCCCGGTCGGCCACCTCGGCCGGGCGGTCGCTCAACAGCGCCCCCTCGAGCCACGGCCGTTTGCTGCGGGCCGGCAGCTTCGACCGGGGCACCCGGGTGGTGCGCCCGGATCGCAGTGCCTTGACCACGGTCAACTCGTGCCGCAACGTTCCTTTGCCCTGCACGTAGAGGGCTTGGTAGATCGTCTCGTGGGACACGTGCATCTCCGGCTGCTCGGGGAACAGGATCTGCAGTTCCGCCGCGACCTGCTGCGGAGAGAACCGGTGATTCAACAGTGCCACGACCCGGCCTCGCAGGGCTGGGCCGGCGAGCTTGGCCGGTCGTGGACGGGGGCGCTGCGTCAACGCCCGGTAGTGGGCGAGTTCCGCGTCGTAGTGGCTCTCTCCCCAGTCCGTGACGCTGTGTGCCTCGAGCTCCCGCGCGATCGTCGACGGAGCCCTTCCCAGTTCCGCAGCGATCGCGCGTATCGACAGCGGTTGGGGCAGCGACAGCGCGGCCTGGATGAACGACCTGTCCGCCAGTGTGAGCCGACGGTAGGACCTACCCGGTGTCCGTGGTGGCTCGGCGTCCATCGGCACCGGCTTCACACCGCCGACATGCCCCAGGCAGATCTCCATGCCCGCACGCTCAGCCCACCGGTTCACCGTCGTTCTCGACACGCCCAGAGTATCGCCGAGCTCCAACGCGGATCGACCACGGGCCAACCCCCGATATGCCGCTGCTCGTGTCTCCCAGGGAATCTTCCTCGTCACCAACACACCCTTCGACTAGGGGTGTTGCGTTGGCTTCCTGAAACTACCCCGGGTGAAGCGACCGGAACTGCGCATTCGACGAACGAAAACGGCCCCGATCCGGTCAACCGGATCGGGGCCGTTCTTGGCGGTGGCGGAGGGATTTGAACCCTCGGACGGGGGTTACCCGTCACACGCTTTCGAGGCGTGCTCCTTAGGCCGCTCGGACACGCCACCGCCCACGACTTTACCGGATTCGGTCCCGGAGTTGAAATCCGCAGGTCACCGGCGTTCGGCGAGACGCTGGGCCCGGAAGAAGTCCTCGAGCACCGCCGCGCATTCGTCCTCGAGCACGCCGCCGCGCACCTGTGGGCGGTGGGTGAGCCGACGATCACGCACCACGTCCCACAGCGACCCGACCGCACCCGTCTTCGGCTCCCATGCCCCGAATACCACGCGGTGCACCCTGGCCAGCACCAGCGCGCCCGCACACATCGTGCACGGCTCCAGCGTCACGGCCAGCGTCGTGCCCTCGAGCCGCCAGCCGTCGCCGTGCACCTTCGCCGCCGCGCGCAGCGCCAGCACCTCCGCATGAGCCGTCGGATCGCCCGTGGCCTCCCGCGAATTCGCCGCACGGGCCAGCTCGGTCCCGTCCGCATCGAACAGCACCGCACCCACCGGCACGTCGCCGGCCGGCGCCGCGGCGGCCGCCTCCAGCGCGGCCCGGATCATCGCCTCGTCGTCGCGCAGGCCCATCTAGGGGCGCAGCTTGTCCAGCGTCGTGGCGAGGACGTCGTCGAATCCCAGCCGCTGGGCGATCTCCTCGATCTGCTCGTCCGGATACAGATCGGACTCGGCGGCGATCACCGCCAGCACCGGCTCCGGCAATCCCAAGTCCGCGAGAATCCCCAGATCGCCCTCCTCCCACGGCTCGATGTCGTCGAGCTCGTCGGGGTCGATATCCGGGATTTCGATGTTCAACGCGTCGAGCACGTCGGCGGCGATGTCGTAGTCGATCGCCATGGTCGCGTCGGACAGCAGCAGACGCGTGCCCGACGGGGCGGGCCGGACGATGACGAAGAACTCGTCGTCCACGTTGAGCAACCCGAAGATCGCGCCGGTGCTGCGCAGCTCGCGCAGCTCCCGGTCGGCCACCTCGAGGCTCGTCAACACCGCCGCCGACAGTGCCTTGCACTTCCAGCGACCGTCCTCCCGCGTCACGGCGACCCCGAACCCGTCGAGGTCCTCAGTCGAACTCACGGAAGGGCTCTTGTTCCCCGCACGCTGCGCAGCCATGGGCGCAACGGTAGTCGGCGCAGTCCCGTGAATGAAGTCCAGCGGGCGATGTGCCAACCTGTTCGGGTGCCCACCTCCGCGTCCACCCCGCCCGTGTGTGTGCTCGGCCTCGGCCTGATCGGCGGATCGTTGCTGCGTGCGGCCGTCGCCGCGGGTCGCGAGGCCTGGGGATACAACCGGTCGGCGGAGCCCGTCGAGGCCGCGCGGGCCGACGGATTCGACGCCTCCACCGACCTGCCGGCCACGCTGCGGCGCGCCGCGGAATCCGACGCCCTCGTCGTCGTCGCCGTGCCCGTGCCCGCGGTGGACGCGGTGCTCGCCGCCGTCGCCGAGCACGCCCCGCACGCCGCGCTGACCGACGTGGTCAGCGTCAAGTCGCAGGTCGCCGCCGCTGTCGCCGCCCACGGGCTGTCCGCCCGCTTCGTCGGCGGCCATCCCATGGCCGGCACCGCCGAGTCCGGCTGGTCGGCGGGATTCGCGGAACTGTTCCGCGACGCGGTGTGGGTGGTCACCGTGGACGACGGCACCGACCCCGTGGTGTGGACGCAGGTCGCCGATCTCGCCCTCGACTGCGGTTCCGTCGTCGTGCCCGCCGAATCGGGTGAGCACGACGCCGCGGTCGCCCGCGTCTCGCACCTGCCGCACCTGCTCGCCGAGGCACTGGCGCTGTCCGGGGCCGCCGGAGGCGACCTGGCGCTGGGCCTGGCCGCCGGCTCGTTCCGCGACGGCACCCGCGTCGCCGGGACGGCACCCGCGCTGGTCGACGCGATGTGCGAGGGCAACGCCACGGCGCTGCTCACGACCCTCGACGAGACCCTCGAGGTGCTGCGCCTCGCCCGCGAGCGACTCGCCGACGGCAGCACCGCCGAGCTGACCGCCGCCGGTCACGCCGCCCGGCGACGATTCGAGCAGCGCGCACGGCGGCCCGTCACCGGCATCGTCCCCGGCGATGCCGACTGGATCGCCCGGCTGCGCGAGGCCGGCCGCCGCGGCGAGGTGTGGACGCGGTGACACTGCGCGACACCACGGCGGCACTCGCGAAAGGCGAACTGACCGCCACCGGCCACGTCCGGCAGGTGCTGGCCGACCTCGACGCCCTCGACGGCACACCGTGGTCGAACCTCGTGGCCGCTCGCAACGACGCCGCCGCCCTCGAGTCCGCCGCTCGCGCCGACGCCGAGCTCGCGGCCGGCAACTGGATCGGCCCGCTGCACGGTGTCGCCGTCGCCGTCAAGGACAACATCGACGTCGCCGGGATGCCGACGCGGTGCGGCAGCAACGTCCTCGCCGACGCACCGCCGGCCGCACGGGACGCCAGGATCGTCGAGCGGCTCCGCGAGGCCGGCGCCGTCGTGGTCGCCAAGACGCACCTGCACGAGTTCGCGTACGGGCCGAGTGGCCTGGTCAACGCGTCCGGACCGGCCCGGCACCCGCACGATCCCACCCGGATCACCGGCGGCTCGTCCTCGGGGTCGGCGGCGCTCGTCGCCAAGGGCATCGTGCCGCTGGCGCTGGGCACCGACACCGGATGCAGTGTGCGGACCCCGGCGGCACTGTGCGGCGTCGTCGGCCTCAAGCCCACCCGCGGCGCGTTGCCGGTCGACGGGGTGTTCCCCCTGTCCACCACCTTCGACCACGTGGGCCTGCTCGCCCGCGACGTCCTCGACGCAGGACTGGCGTGGGGTGCGCTGCCCGGGATCGCACACCTGCGCACGCCCGTCTCGGGTCTGCGGGTCGGGCGGCTGCGCGGCGGCCTCTGGGACGTGCCCGACGCCGCATTCGAGTCCGCGCTCGACGACGCCTGCCGCACGCTCGCCCACCTCGGTGCGGAGGTACGGGACGTGACGCTGCCGGAGACCGACGACCTGCTCGCCGTGTATCCCGTCGTCACCGGCTCGGAGGCGTACGAAACCCATCAGCGCTGGTTCGAGAACGACCCGGACCTCTACCAGCCGGCCACCGCGGCGCTGCTCGCGGCTCAGCGGGACCGTCCGGCGACGGACTACGTGCGGGCCGTGCGAACGGCCGCCCGGCTGCGCCGCGACGTCCTGCGCCGGCTACGCCGCGACGACGGGCTCGACGCCCTGATCACCGTCACCACCCCGCTGCGATCGGCCGCACTCGACAGCGACCCCGCCGCGCTCCGGGGGCCGCTGTTGCAGATGTGCATCCCGTTCAGCGTGCTCGGCGTACCTGCGGTGTCGGTTCCCGCGCCGGGCGGCGGGGACTTTCCCATCGGCGTACAGGTGATCGGATTGACCACCGGGACCGGCGGGCACGGCAGTCACCCCGGAGAGTCCACGGCCCTCGCACTGGCGATGGCAGTGGAGGGCAGCGCCCTCTCCTGAAACAGCGAGGGCAACGCCCTCTCCTGAAACAGCCCGGCCTAGATCCGCCCCGCCAGACCGGGGTAGTCCACGACGAAACCGTCGCCGTCCACCGTCACCGAGGAGCTGGAGACCGGGGACAGGACGTGGATGCCGTCGGCCGCGCTGCTGTAGACGAGGGTGGCCTCCTCGATGCCGAGGTCGAGCAGGTTCACGTAGACGACCGGCACCTCGAGTTCGTCCGCGCCGGACTGCAGCCCGTAGCGGCGGATCGGCAGCGCATTGAAGAACGGGCTGAGGATGACATCGACGTCGAGTGCCCCGCCGAACGCCGAACGCTGGTGCTGGGTGCCGTTGTCGACCATCCAGATGCCCTCCTCGGACCGGCTGATCGACATGTGCCTCTCGCCGGCGGCCACGGTCGTGCGCACCGACAACCGGCGCGTCACACCGTTCTCGTCGGTCACGAGGTCGTACGACGCGCTGAACGCGGGGTGCTCCGCGCACTGCGCGCCGACGATGCGACCCGCCGCCTTGATGCGACTGCCGCTCAGTTGGACACGCACCGACTCCATCCGAGGAACGTCGTACGCCCGCCACGTCAGAATCGCGGGCCAGTTCGATGCTGGGCTCGCCGCAGACCGCGCGGCATCGGGGACTGGGATGCTCACGTGTCTACGTTAAGCGACGAGCCACCCCCAGGGAGCAGGGGTGCCGTGAATCGTGCCCTTCGTGTAGCCGACGACTACGGCGAACGTGGCGATCGTCACACCACGGGCGCGTGTCCGCGGCACCAAGACGCGGTTGCCGGGCGGTGACCACCGGCGTTGTGCAGCGCGTTTGAGCACGCAACCCGCTACCCGCAAGAGACTGGCCTACAGTCGCCTCATGCGTACCGTGTGGACAGTTCCTCAGAACATCGCCCAGATCCTCCTGGAGTCCCCCGAGATCCAGATGTTCCTGACCAGCAACGAGCTGCCCGATACCGCCGCGGACCCTCGTCAGCGCCTCGCCGAGTTCACTCGTGCGCTCGCCGCCCTGGCCCGCCACACCGGACGCGCCTTCGGCTCCGTCGATGCCGCCAACCGCGAACTGTTCGGCGGCTCCGCCGGCACCGTACCGGTCGCCTTGCGCCTCGCCGTCCTGCGCGAGATCGTCACCGACGTCGACGACCGCACCCCCACCCCGGACCCGCTGCCGGCGATGGTCGTCGAACAGCTCGGTGCCTATGTGTACGCCCTCGTCGATCCGCGCGACCACACCGTCCTGCACGTCGGACAGGGCCGCGGAAACCGCCTGTTCGCCTTGACCTGGACGGCACTCGGCGAAAACCACAAGCTCACCGCCGGCGGCGAGGCCCCGCCCGCCCACACCCCCGAAACCGACGCGGCTGTGCACCGGATCCGTGCCGTCTACGACTCCGGCTACTCCGTGGGCCACTACGTCGTGGCCGACCGGGTGGCCCCGGCGGTCGACGCCGACCACGCCGCCGGCTTCACCGCGCAGGCCCTGGTCTCGGTGCTGGGGCTGCTCGAACCGCACGACGGCGAACTCGTGCTGACCAACCTCGTCGGCGCGACCGAGGAATCCGACCGGGTGGCCCACCCCATCGAGGAGCTGATACGTCAGTACTCCGCGGAGGCCGCACCCGAGCTGCCCACCCCGTGCGTCGTGCTGCGGATCACGGATGCGAAATCGGCTTCCCCCGAACAGGTCCGAGGACTCGCCGACCGTCCGTGGCCGGCCGGAGCCGCGGCACGCCGGGTCGACGGACTGCCCATCCTGGTGGTGGCGGACAACATCGTGCGCGGCGCCTACCGGGCCACCGGCTGGGAAGCGGCATCCCGCACCGAGGACAACGGCGGCACCATCCTCTACCGCTTCCTCGGCGACGCCGATCCCGAACTCGAGAAGCTCTTCGTCGACACCCGTCTGACGCCGGATCGGCTGGGACTCAAGCGCTGGCCGTCCCACGGCTGGGCGCCGCGGCTCACGCGGGCCCTGCCCCACCGGCCGAGGCCCTGACACTGCGGAACGGTTGACACTGCGGGGCGGTCCGGGCCGTGCCACCACGGCCCGGGCTTCCCTACTGTCGGCTGAGCCGGCTCACCTGCCGCTCGGGGTGAGAATGGGCTCGTGCAGGTCGTAGTAGTGCACGTCGCCGAGCAGGCGCATCTCCTCCTCCAGAAGCGGCCGCAGATCGTCGGGAATCTCCATCCGTTCGTGGGCCCGTGCCTCCTCCTCGGACGAGAAGTACACCGTCTCGACGTACCCGTCGTCACCGTAGGTGGCGAGCGTGCCGCCGATGATCTCGGGCCGCAGCTCATGTACCCGGTCCTGACCCTCGGCGAGCAGACTCTTCATCCGCCCGAGATCGGGGCAGTGCCCCTCCATGACCTGTACGAATCCTGCAGTGTCCGAGCCACCTTCCATCCACACCTCGACGTCACGGCAGTCGTGGACGGTGATCTCCCCGTCGAAGCACTGCTCGGCTTCGGCCCACCACGCGCCCTGCTCCGGACGTTCGCTGTTGCGGCGGGCCGCCTCCTCCGACTCGAACCGCGCCACCGACACGAAGGTGCCGTCGTCGCTGAATCCCGACGTGCTACCCAGATAGCCCACTGCGCCCGGGCGCAGCTCGTCCGTCCACCGCTGCAGGCAGGCCTTCAGTCCCTGCTCGTCGCGAACCGTCCCCTGCCAGACCTGAATGAACATCACTATCGCCTCCACGTGCGGGACAAGCCCGCACCCAACGGCTTCCGTGGCCGACCCGTTGCCGTCCACCGTCGGCGTCACCCGACGGCCGGCAATCGCGACCACCGTAGATTCAATGATTCGCCTGTGCCGGAGCACGGACAAGAGGGAGCCGGACCGGAACATGCGGAAATGCCGGAAGCCCCCCAACGAGGTTGGGGGGCTTCCGGTAACGGGTGTTCGGCGGTGTCCTACTCTCCCACACCCTGTCGGGTGCAGTACCATCGGCGCTGGAGGGCTTAGCTTCCGGGTTCGGAATGGGACCGGGCGTTTCCCCTCCGCTATGGCCGCCGTAACTCTGTGAAACGACCCACGCACGCTGTTCGCGTGGGTCGGGGGCCGCAGGCCCACCCATTCTTTGGGGGGCAGCGTTTACTCCGACTCCTCGCGCAGCGAGTGTGAGTGTGTTGTTTCAGATACCGCACAGTGGACGCGTAGCTTCTTTGTGGTAAGTCCTCGGCCTATTAGTACCGGTCACCTGCATGCGTTACCGCACTTCCAGTTCCGGCCTATCAACCCGGTGGTCTGCCGGGGGCCTTACCCCCTCGAGGGGGTGAGAAACCTCATCTTGGAACAGGCTTCCCGCTTAGATGCTTTCAGCGGTTATCCCTTCCGAACGTAGCCAACCAGCCGTGCCCCTGGCGGGACAACTGGCACACCAGAGGTTCGTCCGTCCCGGTCCTCTCGTACTAGGGACAGCCTTCCTCAAGTTTCTAACGCGCGCGGCGGATAGAGACCGAACTGTCTCACGACGTTCTAAACCCAGCTCGCGTGCCGCTTTAATGGGCGAACAGCCCAACCCTTGGGACCTACTCCAGCCCCAGGATGCGACGAGCCGACATCGAGGTGCCAAACCATCCCGTCGATATGGACTCTTGGGGAAGATCAGCCTGTTATCCCCGGGGTACCTTTTATCCGTTGAGCGACACCGCTTCCACATGCCGGTGCCGGATCACTAGTCCCGACTTTCGTCCCTGCTCGACCTGTCGGTCTCACAGTCAAGCTCCCTTGTGCACTTGCACTCGACACCTGATTGCCAACCAGGCTGAGGGAACCTTTGGGCGCCTCCGTTACATTTTGGGAGGCAACCGCCCCAGTTAAACTACCCACCAGGCACTGTCCCTGAACCCGATCAGGGTCCGAGGTTAGAGGTCCAATACGATCAGAGTGGTATTTCAACAACGACTCCACCCACACTGGCGTGCGGGCTTCCCAGTCTCCCACCTATCCTACACAAACCGAACCGAACACCAATACCAAGCTGTAGTGAAGGTCCCGGGGTCTTTTCGTCCTGCCGCGCGTAACGAGCATCTTTACTCGTAGTGCAATTTCGCCGAGTCTGTGGTTGAGACAGCAGAGAAGTCGTTACGCCATTCGTGCAGGTCGGAACTTACCCGACAAGGAATTTCGCTACCTTAGGATGGTTATAGTTACCACCGCCGTTTACTGGGGCTTAAATTCTCAGCTTCGCGGAGTGAACTCCGCTGACCGGTCCTCTTAACCTTCCAGCACCGGGCAGGCGTCAGTCCGTATACCTCGTCTTACGACTTCGCACGGACCTGTGTTTTTAGTAAACAGTCGCTTCTCTCTGGTCTCTGCGACCACCCCCGGCTCACGGAGCAAGTCCGGTCACCGGGACTGGTCCCCCTTCTCCCGAAGTTACGGGGGCATTTTGCCGAGTTCCTTAACCACAGTTCTCTCGATCGCCTCGGTATTCTCTACCTGACCACCTGTGTCGGTTTGGGGTACGGGCCGTGTGAAAGCTCGCTAGAGGCTTTTCTCGGCAGCATAGGATCATGGAATTCGCCTCATTCGGCTACGCATCACCTCTCAGGCTGTGTGCGACACGGATTTGCCTGTGTCACGCCCTACGGGCTTACACCGGTACAACCACTGACCGGCCCCACTACCTTCCTGCGTCACCCCATCGCTTGGCTACTACCACCGAAGGTCCCGTGCAGCAGGCTCTCGGCTCCCGAAGGAACTCGATCACCCTTTGGACGGTTAGTACCGATGATTCACCAGGGGCGCGTTCACACGGGTACGGGAATATCAACCCGTTGTCCATCGACTACGCCTGTCGGCCTCGCCTTAGGTCCCGACTCACCCTGGGCGGATTAACCTGGCCCAGGAACCCTTGGTCATTCGGCGGACGAGTTTCTCACTCGTCTTTCGCTACTCATGCCTGCATTCTCACTCGCGCAGCCTCCACACCTGGATCACTCCGGCGCTTCCCCGGCTGCACGACGCTCCCCTACCCACCCGCACCACTGCCGGACGATCCGTGGACCCTCCGGGGTGTTGTGCGAGTGCCGCGGCTTCGGCGGTGTACTTGAGCCCCGCTACATTGTCGGCGCAGAACCACTTGACCAGTGAGCTATTACGCACTCTTTCAAGGGTGGCTGCTTCTAAGCCAACCTCCTGGTTGTCTCAGCGATCCCACATCCTTTTCCACTTAGTACACGCTTAGGGGCCTTAGCCGGCGATCTGGGCTGTTTCCCTCTCGACTACGAAGCTTATCCCCCGCAGTCTCACTGCCGCGCTCTCACTCACCGGCATTCGGAGTTTGGCTGATTTCGGTAAGCTTGTGGGCCCCCTAGACCATCCAGTAGCTCTACCTCCGGTGAGAAACACGCGACGCTGCACCTAAATGCATTTCGGGGAGAACCAGCTATCACGGAGTTTGATTGGCCTTTCACCCCTACCCACAGCTCATCCCCTCAGTTTTCAACCTAAGTGGGTTCGGGCCTCCACGACGTCTTACCGTCGCTTCACCCTGGCCATGGGTAGATCACTCCGCTTCGGGTCTAGAACATGCCACTACAGACGCCCTGTTCGGACTCGCTTTCGCTACGACTACCCCACACGGGTTAACCTCGCGACATGCCACTAACTCGCAGGCTCATTCTTCAAAAGGCACGCCGTCACCCCCAGCAGACCAAACTGCTCGAAGGCTCCGACGGATTGTAAGCGCACGGTTTCAGGTACTATTTCACTCCCCTCCCGGGGTACTTTTCACCTTTCCCTCACGGTACTAGTCCGCTATCGGTCACCAGGGAGTATTCAGGCTTATCGGGTGGTCCCGACGGATTCACAGCAGATTTCACGGGCCCGCTGCTACTCGGGTATTCGAATCGACAGTCACCGCGTTTTCGTCTACGGGATTCTCACCCTCTACGACAGGCCGTTCCAGACCATTTCGACTAACACAGGCGATTTCTCACTGTCGGCCGGCGCGGCAGCACCGACACATCGAACCCCACAACCCCGAACACACAACCCCTGCCGGGTATCACATGTATCCGGTTTAGCCTCTTCCGTTTTCGCTCGCCACTACTCACGGAATCACATGTTGTTTTCTCTTCCTGTGGGTACTGAGATGTTTCACTTCCCCACGTTCCCTCCACACGCCCTATATATTCAGGCGCGGGTAACACGACATCACTCGTGCTGGGTTTCCCCATTCGGAAATCCTCGGATCACAGCTCGGTTGACAGCTCCCCGAGGCATATCGCAGCCTCCCACGTCCTTCATCGGCTCCTGGTGCCAAGGCATCCACCGTACGCTCATAAACACTTACAACAAAGATGCTCGCGTCCACTGTGCAGTTCTCAAACAACACACAACAACCCCTACCGCAAGAAAACCATGTCCTCTTGTTTCGCGGATCATCGTCGCTGACAAAACACTCGCGTGTTCTCTCAGGACCCAACAGTGCACCGATATAACCACCGCAGAAGGACACTCGGGTCCTTCCCGCGCGGTGATGACTGTCAGCGTTCCACCCATGAGCACCACCGGATTACGTGTGAATCCGAAATGGCTCTGCCTCGCTCCCCCGGCACCTGTGTGCTGGTCCGAGCAAGGAGTTGCTCCTTAGAAAGGAGGTGATCCAGCCGCACCTTCCGGTACGGCTACCTTGTTACGACTTCGTCCCAATCGCCGATCCCACCTTCGACGGCTCCCTCCCACGAGGGGTTAGGCCACCGGCTTCGGGTGTTACCGACTTTCATGACGTGACGGGCGGTGTGTACAAGGCCCGGGAACGTATTCACCGCAGCGTTGCTGATCTGCGATTACTAGCGACTCCGACTTCACGGGGTCGAGTTGCAGACCCCGATCCGAACTGAGACCGGCTTTAAGGGATTCGCTCCACCTCGCGGTATCGCAGCCCTCTGTACCGGCCATTGTAGCATGTGTGAAGCCCTGGACATAAGGGGCATGATGACTTGACGTCGTCCCCACCTTCCTCCGAGTTGACCCCGGCAGTCTCCTGCGAGTCCCCAACCGAATTGCTGGCAACACAGGACAAGGGTTGCGCTCGTTGCGGGACTTAACCCAACATCTCACGACACGAGCTGACGACAGCCATGCACCACCTGTACACCGACCACAAGGGAAACCCCATCTCTGGGGCGGTCCGGTGTATGTCAAACCCAGGTAAGGTTCTTCGCGTTGCATCGAATTAATCCACATGCTCCGCCGCTTGTGCGGGCCCCCGTCAATTCCTTTGAGTTTTAGCCTTGCGGCCGTACTCCCCAGGCGGGGCGCTTAATGCGTTAGCTACGGCACGGATCCCGTGGAAGGAAACCCACACCTAGCGCCCACCGTTTACGGCGTGGACTACCAGGGTATCTAATCCTGTTCGCTACCCACGCTTTCGCTCCTCAGCGTCAGTTACTGCCCAGAGACCCGCCTTCGCCACCGGTGTTCCTCCTGATATCTGCGCATTTCACCGCTACACCAGGAATTCCAGTCTCCCCTGCAGTACTCAAGTCTGCCCGTATCGCCTGCAAGCCCGCAGTTGAGCTGCGGGTTTTCACAGACGACGCGACAAACCGCCTACGAGCTCTTTACGCCCAGTAATTCCGGACAACGCTCGCACCCTACGTATTACCGCGGCTGCTGGCACGTAGTTGGCCGGTGCTTCTTCTGTACCTACCGTCACTCGCGCTTCGTCGGTACTGAAAGAGGTTTACAACCCGAAGGCCGTCATCCCTCACGCGGCGTCGCTGCATCAGGCTTGCGCCCATTGTGCAATATTCCCCACTGCTGCCTCCCGTAGGAGTCTGGGCCGTGTCTCAGTCCCAGTGTGGCCGGTCGCCCTCTCAGGCCGGCTACCCGTCGTCGCCTTGGTGGGCCGTTACCCCACCAACAAGCTGATAGGCCGCGGGCCCATCCTGCACCGGAAAACCTTTCCACCCCGGAACATGCATCCCGAGGTCCTATCCGGTATTAGACCCAGTTTCCCAGGCTTATCCCGAAGTGCAGGGCAGATCACCCACGTGTTACTCACCCGTTCGCCACTAATCCACCCAGCAAGCTGGGCTTCATCGTTCGACTTGCATGTGTTAAGCACGCCGCCAGCGTTCGTCCTGAGCCAGGATCAAACTCTCCGTTGAAGACTCACAATCAAACCCCGAAGGGCCGATCAGTCATAGACATCGAGCCAAATCACCAGCAAAAAACTCAAACCAGCAAAAAACACTGACCACCACAGACGGAAGAATGCGGCAGCCAGCAACGATCATCTCACGACACCTCATCGGCTTGACACCATGGTCGGCGTCTGATCTGATCGCACCAAACAAAATATTTGGCACTGACATTCATCGGCACACTGTTGAGTTCTCAAAGAACACGCGCACACCATCGCTACGCACTTTTCAGTGCTTCACTCCGGGGCAACCGTTCCAGCCTAACATCGGGGGCTTTCGGAATCAAAATCCGCGGCCGATCCGATCTCAGGAGCGATTGGAAACCCTACCAGAAGGTTTTCAATCGGGTTAATCAGGCGCCTTCGTCCAACCTCGTTTTCCCGGGCCCCTGCGGGCCGGGTCGGTGTCCGTGTCGCTCTGACCTGGAATAAGTTACGTGATCATTCGACCCCGCGCCAAATCGCCAGGTCAGGACGGGTGTTTGCCCGCGAGGACGGCTGTTTCCGCGACACGGAACCATCCCCTGAGCCACTGCGTCTCACCTTCCGAGGCGTCCGCCTCGTGGCAGTCCCCGCGCGGACCGTAGCCGGCGTGCGCACTGCGTGGCACCGTCGTTGTCGTTCCGCGGCGCGCGTCCCCGATCACGTCAGGCATAGGAGACCCATGAGTGGCTTTCCCGCAGAGATCGTCCCGCCGGGCCGGGCGGACGGACCCGGCTCGGTCCCCCGCGGCAGCGACGTGCGCGGCGGCCTGCCAGGACTACCTCGCCGCGCTCGACGAGCTCCTCCTCGGGATCGGCGACCGCGAGGCCGGCGACTGTGCGGGTGACGTCGCACCGAGCGTGGCCCGCCGGATCGAGGCCGTGGTCCGGATGAAGGCCGTCTTCGAGTCGATCGCGTCCCCCGAGGCACACGTCTCGCTCTTTCGGCGGACGTGATCATTGCATCTCGCGTCGCGGCACGGGCCGCCCGAATTCTCGAGTAACGTGCTCCGTGAGCAAAGCGAGAAAGGGTGCCGTGACGTCGACCGGGAACATGGTGGGTTTGTTCGCCGGTATCGGCGGACTCGAGCTCGGCCTGGCCGAGCACGGCTGGCGCACCGAACTGCTCTGCGAGATCGACGCCGGAGCCCAGGCCGTGCTCCGCGCCCGCTTCGCCGATGTACCTCTGCACACCGACGTCACCCGCCTCCGTTCCCTGCCCCAGGCAACCGAGGTCGTCACCGCGGGCTTTCCGTGCCAGGACCTGTCGCAGGCCGGCAGGACCGCCGGCATCACCGGCTCCCGGTCGGGCCTCGTCGACGAGGTGTTCCGGTTGGTGCGGCGCAAGCAGGGCCCGCGATGGCTGCTCATCGAGAACGTCCCCTTCATGCTGCAACTCGGACGCGGCGCCGCGATGCGTCACATCACCGATGCGCTCGAGGATCTCGGGTACGCGTGGGCGTACCGGGTCGTCGATGCCCGCGCGTTCGGACTCCCGCAGCGCCGGCAGCGGGTGCTCATGCTCGCCTCGCGCACCGACGACCCCCGGACGGTGTTGTTCGGCGAGGACGCCGGCGCCCCCGCGGAAGGCGATCCCGGCACCCACCCGTGCGGGTTCTACTGGACCGAAGGCGTGCGCGGTCTCGGCTGGGCGGTCAACGCCGTGCCCACGCTCAAGGGCGGCTCCACGGTGGGCATCGCGAGTCCGCCGGCAGTGCGGCTGCCGTCGGGCGAGATCGTCACTCCCGGTCTGATCGACGCCGAACGGCTGCAGGGCTTCGACCCCGACTGGACCGCACCCGCCATCCAGGCGCCCGGTGTGCGGACCGGGCATCGGTGGCGACTCGTCGGCAATGCAGTGAGCGTGCGCATGGCCGCGTGGGTCGGTGGACGGCTCGGGCGGCCGATCGATTACTCCCCCGACCACGAGACCCCGCTGCGGCCCGGCGACCCCTGGCCGAGTGCCGCCTGGGGCGCGCGGCGGCGGGCTTTCCGGGTGCACGAGTCGCACTGGCCGGTGCAGGAACCGTACGAGGATCTCGCCGGATTCCTGGAGGACGCGCGCCTGCTGTCGGCGCGGGCCACCGCCGGTTTCCTGCGGCGGGCCCGGTCCGGGAACCTGAGATTCGTGCCCGGCTTCCTCGACGACGTCGAATCCCACCTGGACCGCATGGGCGGCTTCCCCGAGGCCGCGGCCTGAGGACGGAGCCGACCGCCGTGCCCTCCACCGATCCGCAGACCAGCGCCCGGATGAGCCGGCAGCGGCGCAGGGACACCGTCCCCGAGGTGGCCCTGCGCCGGGAGTTGCATCGTCGCGGGGTGCGCTACTTCGTCGATCGTGCTCCCCTGCCGGGGATCCGTCGTCGCGCCGACCTGGTGTTCCCGCGCCGCCGCGTTGCGGTGTATGTCGACGGGTGCTTCTGGCATCGTTGCCCGCAGCACGCCACCGATCCGAAGAACAACGCCGAGTGGTGGGCCGCCAAGCTCGCCGGGAACGTGGCCCGGGACCGGGACACCGACGCGGCGCTCGCCGCGGCCGGATGGACGGCGGTGCGGATCTGGGAGCACGAGGACCCCGCGGAGGCCGCAGATCGGGTGCAGGCCGCATTGTTCGCGGCGGGACCGGGTACTGCCGATTCCTGACCGGCGAAGGAGGAAGCGGTGCAACCGGCGATCGCGCTCGTTCTCGGAGCGGTCATCGGGGTCCTGCTCGGCCTCCTCGGGGGCGGCGGATCCATCCTGGCGGTCCCCGCCCTGGTGTACGGCCTCGGACTCGACTTCCGCCAGGCCATCCCGATCTCGCTGATCGTCGTCGGGGCCGCAGCCCTGTCCGGGGCGATCCCCAAGGCTCGGGCCGGGCAGGTCGACTGGCGGCTGGCCGCGGTGTTCGCCGCGGCCGGCATCCCCGCGACGTTCGCCGGCACGGCTGTGGGCACGCTGCTGCCGCAACCGGTGCTGCTGGTGGGCTTCGCCGTCGTGATGGTGGTCGCGGGGATCCGGATGCTGCGCGAGAGCGACGACGCCGGGACCGCGTGCAAGACCGGCGACTTCGGCATCGACTGGAGGCGATGCGCGCCGAGGGCGATCCCGGCCGGCCTGGGGGTGGGCTTCTTGACCGGCCTGTTCGGCGTCGGCGGCGGCTTCCTGATCATCCCCGCGCTGGTGATGCTCCTCGGATTGGAGATGGGCGTCGCCGTCGGGACCTCCCTCGTCGTCATCGTCGCCAACTCGGCGGCCGGGCTGATCGCGCATCTCGGGGACGCCGACATCGACTGGTCGATCACGGCGGCGTTCGCCGGGGCCGCGGTCGTCGCGTCGCTTGTCGCCGGTCACCTCGGCACGCGCATGGAAACCGGACGGCTGCGGCGGTGGTTCGCCTATCTCGTCTTCGTCGTGGCCGCGTACGTGCTGGTGGACACACTGTTCCTGCGCTGAGCCGAAACTCTTCCCGCACTCCACGCATTCTTTGTACGCCCCGGGGTATCCGGGGGCATAGTGGAAGTACCGTGGAAAGGCATCGACATGGACGTATCGATCATCGAAACCTCGAGCCTCGGCGATCGCAGCTATCTCGTCACCGAGGCGGACGTCGCCGTCGTCGTGGATCCACAGCGGGACATCGATCGAGTGCTCGCGCTCGCCAACGACCGCGGAGCGCGCATCACCCATGTCCTCGAGACCCACATCCACAACGACTACGTCACCGGTGGGCTGGAACTGTCCCGCGCCGTCGAGGCCGAGTACATCGTTCCAGCCGGCGACGACGTGGACTACGAGCGACGTGCCGTCCACGACGGCGACCTGATCGACGCCGGTCCCATCCGGCTGCGGGTGATGCACACCCCCGGGCACACCCACCACCACGTCAGCTATGTGCTGCTCGACGCGACCGGCGGCACGCACGGGATCTTCACCGGCGGGTCGATGCTGTACGGCTCGACCGGCCGCACCGATCTCGTCGGCCCGCAGTACACCGAGGAACTGACCCACGCACAGTTCCGCTCCGTGCGACGGATCGCCGACGAAGTGCCGGCCGACACTCCGGTGTATCCCACCCACGGCTTCGGCAGCTTCTGCTCGGCGACCCCCACCAGCGGCGACTCGTCCACCGTCGGGCAGCAACGCGACGTCAACCCGGCGCTGACCCGCGACGAGCAGGCCTACGTCGACGAGCTCATCGCCGGACTCAATACCTACCCCGCGTACTACGCCCACATGGGCGTGATCAACAGGGCGGGTCCGTCGCCGCTCGACCTGTCTGCGCCGGAGCCGGTCGACCCGGCCGAGCTGCGCCGGCGCATCGACGCCGGTGAGTGGGTCGTCGATCTGCGCGAGCGCACCGCCTTCGCCGCGGGACACCTGGGCGGCACACTCGGCTTCGAGCTGTCCACCTCCTTCGTCACCTACCTGGGGTGGCTCTACAAGTGGGGTGCGCCACTGACCCTCATCGGCGAGAGCGACGAGCAGATCGCCGACGCCAAGCGCGAACTGGTCCGCATCGGCGTCGACGAACTCGCCGGAGCGGCCGTCGGCGAGATCCACACCCTGGTCAACGGACACGAACTTCGGTCGTACCGCGTCTCGGACTTCGCGGAGCTGACCCGGGAGATCGACAGCGAGCAGGTCCGGGTCCTCGACGTGCGCCAGAAGGACGAGTACGAGGACGGCCACGTGCGCGGAGCGGTCAACATCCCGCTGCACGACCTCGCCGAGCGGCTCGACGAGGTACCCCGCGGGGAGGTGTGGGTGCACTGCGCCTCCGGCTACCGGGCATCCGTCGCCGCGTCCATGATCGACCGGATCGACCGCACCGTCGTCCTCGTCAACGACGACTTCGAGAAGGCGTACGACCAGGGTCTGATCGGCACGTCGTAGGTCCTGCCCCATCGTCGGGGTCGGGGGGCCGCCACGACGCGAGAGCCCCTCACCACAATGGGTGAGGGGCTCTTCGTTGTGCGCCCGAAGGGATTCGAACCCCTAACCTTCTGATCCGTAGTCAGATGCTCTATCCGTTGAGCTACGGGCGCAGTGCGTGTATGTAGTTGTTTCTCATATTCAGTTGTCGCCGGCGACGCTGCACCGACGTGGCGGAGGCGAGAGGATTTGAACCTCCGGTCCCCCGTAAAGGGGACAACTCATTAGCAGTGAGTCCCATTCGGCCGCTCTGGCACGCCTCCCTGGGGGGTTTCGATTCTCTCGAACCGCCGGGACGAAAGATTACACACGTTCGGACGACAAACGCAAAACGCCTGGTCAGCGCAGGTGTGCGTCGAACCAGTCGAAGATCCGGCGCCGTGCGTCGATGATCGCCGCCTCGGCCGGGTCGGTGTCCGGATCGGCGGTGTCGTGCTCGACCGGCGGCTCGTCGGGGCGATGCGCCAGGCCGGGGTAACCGATGACCAGGGTCGGTGCGTCGGCCTGTCCGGCAGCCTCGCGCAGCTGCTCGACGTCGCCGGTCGGGGTGGTCGGGTCGTCCTCGCCGTACAGACCGAGCCACGGCGCCTGCAGGTTGCGCACGGCCTCGACGAGTGCGGGAACGTCGGGCCGCAACGGCTGCACGATGCCGTGCGCCGCGACGGTGACCGCGGCACCCACCCGCCGATTGGCGGCGACGATGAGCGCCGCCGTCCCGGCGTCGTCGAACCCGATCACGCCGACCGCGTCCGGGTAGACCCCACTGCGTACCAGCCAGTCCATCGCGGCATCGACGTCGTCGAACAGGTTCTGCCCGAACACCTCGTCGTCCTCGGTGAACTCGCGGTGGAACAGATTCGGAGCCACGACCAGCCAGCCCTCGGCAGCCAGAACCTCCATGAACGCCAGCAGGACCGGCGGAAACACACGGGATTCGTGCAGCACGACGATGCCACCGCGGATGGCACCCTCCGGCCGAAACACGGTCAGCGGTACCTGCCCCGACCCGTCCGGCAACCGGGCCGCGGCAGTGTGGATTCCCGACATACCGTCCACGATGACACGACCCACCACGACCGTGCACGCAATCGCCGGGCGCATAATCGGCTGGTGACCCCACGGACCCGCCCCGACCTCACCTCGATCCCGTCCTATGTGCCCGGCCGCAGTTTCCCGGGCGCGATCAAGCTCGCCAGCAACGAGACCACCGTCGGTCCCCTGCCCAGCGTGCGCGACGCGATCGCCGAGGCGGCGTACACGGTCCACCGGTATCCGGACAACATGGCGGCCGTGCTCATCGGCGCGCTGGCCGGGCGGCTGGGGGTGAAGCCGGAGAACATCGCCGTGGGCAACGGCTCGGTGAGCCTGTGCCAGGAACTGGTGCTCTCGACCTGCAACGACGGCGACGAGGTCGTGTTCTCCTGGCGGTCGTTCGAGGCGTACCCGGTGGTGACGGCGGTGGCCGGCGCGAAGTCGGTGCCGGTGCCCAACACCCCGGAGCACGGCCACGACCTCGACGCGATGCTCGCCGCGATCACCGACCGCACCCGGGTGGTGTTCGTCTGCAACCCCAACAACCCGACCGGGGCGCTGCTGGGCAGAGCGGAGCTGGAACGGTTCCTCGACGCGATGCCGCCGCAGGTGCTCGTCGCGCTCGACGAGGCCTACTTCGAATACGCCCGCCCGAAGCCCGGCGAGGAGCAGGCGGACGGGATCGCGCTCGCCGCCGGCCGGCCGAACGTCGTGGTGCTGCGGACCTTCTCGAAGGCCTACGGCCTGGCCGGCCTGCGGGTCGGCTATCTCGTCGGCGACCCGTCGGTGATCAAGGTCCTGAACAAGGTGCACACCCCGTTCAGCGTCAGCTCGCTCGCACAGCAGGCGGCCATCGCGTCCCTGGCGGCGGCCGACGAACTGCTCGAGCGCACCGACAGCGTGCTCGCCGAGCGCGACCGGGTGCGGACGGCGCTCGTGGACGCCGGCTATCCCGTGCCGGAGAGCTACGCCAACTTCGTGTGGTTGCCGCTCGGTGACCGGTCGGCGGCGTTCTCCGAGGCGTGCGCGGAGGCCGGTGTGCTGGTGCGCCAGTACGCGGACGACGGGGTGCGGGTGACCATCGGCGATCCGCACGAGAACGACGCGTTCCTCGCATTTGCGACCGGCAAGGGCGTCGAGATCGCGGAAATCTCGAAGCCCTGACCTGCGCAGGAACGCCTACGAGACCCAACCGTTATCGCCGGGTGGCGATCGCGTGACCATCCGTTGGCACACTCGTCCGGTCGGCTACGGAAGTTGGAGTGTGCGGATGGGTTCAGGCGTGGCACGCCGGTGGACCCTGTCCGCGGCCCTGCTGACCGGCGCGCTGTGGACGTCGCTCGCCGTGGCCCCCGCGACCGCGATCCCCCCGGACGCCCTGCCGCTGCGGCTCATCGCCTTCCGCGACCTGCACGGCAGCCTCCTCCCGCCCCAGGGCCCCCGCAGCGAGGTCGTCCGCTCCGACGGCGCATCCGTTCCGGCGGGCGGCGCCGCATATCTCGCCGCCTACGTCCGGCAGCTGCGCTCGCAGGCGGACAACTCGGTGCTCTACTCCGTCGGCGACACCTGGGGCTCGTCCCCGATCGAGTCGGCGATGTTCCACGACGAACCCACCGTCGACCTGCTCAACGGCCTCGACGTGACCGCGGCCGCCCTCGGCAACCACGAGTTCGACAACGGCTACGCCGAGTTGCAGCGCCTGCGCGACGGCGGCTGCCACCCGGAGGGCTGCCGGTACGACGAGGAGTACGCCGGAGCCACCTTCCCGCTGATCGCGGCGAACGTCGCCGACGCCGACGGCAGCCCCGCGGCCCTGCCGTTCACCGTGGACTACGTCGACGGTGTGCCGGTCGGCGTCATCGGCATCGCCCCCCACGACACGCCGCAGGTGGTGCGCGGCGACGACATCGCCGGCCTGCAGTTCACCGACGAGATCACGGCCGTCGACCGCACCGCCGACGCGCTCGATGCCCTCGGCGTCCGCTCGATCGTCCTGCTCTACAAGGGCGCGTTGACGCCGCCCGCCGGGACCGACCCGTGCGACGCCACCGCCGGGCCCGCGCGCAGCCTCGCCACCCGGGTGTCGCCGAAGGTGGATGTCATCGTCACCGCGGACGGCGACGACAGTTTCAACTGCAGCTACCCCGACCCGGCGGGCAGTCCCCGGACCGTGCTGCAGGGCGCCTCGCACGGGCGCATCATCTCGGTCGCGGACCTGACGATCGACCGGGAGAGCCGCGACGTGCTGCGCGACCGCACCCACGCGTTCAATCAGATCGTGACGCACGACATCGCCCCCGACCCGCGCACGCAGCAGTTCGTGGACCGGGCCGTCGACGAGTCGCGCGACGTCGCCGAACGCGTCGTCGGCCGCATCGCCGCCGACCTGACCCGCGATACCGCGCCCAGCGGCGAGTCGGCCCTCGGCAACCTCGTCGCGGACGCGCAGCTGGCGGCCGCCGAACCCGCCGGGGCGCAGCTCGCGCTCACGAATCCCGGTGGAGTGCGCGCCGACCTGCTGCATTCCGGTGACGGGGTCGTCACCTACGGCGACGCCTACGCAGCCCAGCCGTTCGGGAACCGGCTGCAGGTGCTCGAGCTCACCGGTGCGGAACTGGTCGGGATCCTCGAGCAGCAGTTCCAGCAGGACGGAACCGGCGCGGGCCGCGAACGGATCCTCGCGCCGTCGCACACCCTGCGCTACGTCCTCGACCGGGCCGCGGCGCCCGGCAGCCGGATCCGGGATGTCACGATCGCCGATCGGCCGCTCGATGCGGCCGCGGCCTACCGGGTGGTCGTCAACGGGTTCCTCGCCGAGGGCGGCGACGGATTCACCGGGTTCACACAGGCGCGACGGGCGACGGGGGCGGGTGCCGAGCTCGACGCCCTGAACGACTACCTGGCACAGCACGCGCCCGTCCCGCCGCCGGCCACCGACCGCATCGCGCTGCCCTGACGGAACCGCTCAGCCGAGACCGAGGGCGCGTTCGAGCGTCGGCCAGGCGGTGCGCAGGTCGTCCTGCCAGTAGGGCCACGAATGCGTGCCGTACGGGCGGTAGACGATGGTGGCGGGGATTCTCAGCTCCCGCAGCCGCCGGTCGAAGCCGATCGTGCACACGAAGGCGCCGACCTCGAGCGGTCCGCCCACGTCGAGAGCCTCCGCGTCGGGGCCGACGTCGTACGGGCCGGGCAGGCCGTTACCGGTGCTGATGAAGATCTCCTTGCCGCGCAGCCGCTCGGCCAGGGCGTACGGGTCGTGTGCCGCCCACGCCGGATCCCCCGGTGCACCCCACATGTTGTCCGGATTGCCGCCCTTGTAGGCGACGGTCCCGCGCACCGCGTCCTGCGCGGACGCCTTCGACGTGTCCAGGCAGCCGCTCAGCGCGGCCACGCCCCGGTACAGGTCCGGATTCCGGGCGATCAGGCTCGCCGCCCCCGTCGCGCCCATCGACAGTCCGCCGATGGCGTTCACTCCGTTGCCCGCGAAGCGGGCGTCGATCAGCGGCGGCAGTTCCTTCGTCAGGAAGGTCTCCCACGCGTTCACGCCCAGAACGGGGTCCGGCGCGAGCCAGTCCGTGTAGTAGCTGGCGGTACCGCCGATCGGCAGCACCACGTTCACGTTCTTGTCGGCGACGAAGTCGACGAGGTCCGTGCGCTGCGTCCACGTGCTCTCGCGGTAGTCCGACTCGGCGCCGGCGCTGACGCCGTCGAGCAGGTAGAGGGACGGGCGCGGCCCGTCCCCGGCGGGGTGCAGGACCTGCACCTGGACGACCCGCTGCATCGACGGCGAGGACACGAACACCGCCGAGCGTCGAGCGGTGAGGGACTCCACCCGATCCACCCGCGCGGATGCCGCCGGCTCGGCGGACACGACGGACGTCACGGACAGTGGCAAAACGAACGCCGCGACGAGCGTCGCGACCACAGCTCTGAGCATCAACTTCCTTCGTCCCCCGACTTCGGAAAATCCGATTCCACAGTACGGACCGGGGCGGGTCAAGAAAGTGGGGCTCGTCACCAACGCGGATCGCCGCCCTTGGTGACGGTGGGGCACCGCGTCGCCGGCTACGGCTGTGGGGTCGGTTCCGGCGGGGTCCACGCCCGGTCCGTCGGCAGGTACGACCGGAACATCAGCACGAATTCCCCGGGCGGCGCCGGCAGCCAGTTCGAGCCGCCCGACACCGGCGGCCGAGACGAGACCCACACGTCGAGCGCACCGTCGGGACCACGGACCAGTCCGGGCGTCCGGTCGCCGACGGCGTAGCGGTCGACAGGGTTGGCGACGAGGAACATGTCGGGGCCGTACACGGTGACGGACCAGAAGCCGCGGTCGTCCACCGGCGGCCCCTCGGGCGGGAAGCGCAGGAGGTAACCGGCCTCGCCCCGCAGCGCCGATCCGTCCGCCGCGGTGCGGGCCACGTGGTACGTCGATTCCTCCGGCACGTTCGCGCCGAGCCCGATCGTCGCGACCACCGCGCGCTGCAGGTAGTCGGTGCCGTACCGGCCCGCGGTCGCCAGCGAGCCCCACACCGCACCGGACTGCTCGCCCGAGTCGACGAGGTCCCGGATGCGTCGCTCGCCGCGGATCACCCCGGTGGCGAGTGCGGCGACGGTGTCCGCCGGCCCGGCACTCGGCCGGGCGCCGGGCCCGACCCCGAGGCCGGCGAGTTCGTCGAGCAACGGTCCGTCGGCGGGCGGTGGTGGGTTCGCGGCCAGGATCGCCGACAGCTCGTCGAAGAACTGCGGCCCCGACGCCGCGAGCGCCTGCGGGTCGGGGTTGCTTCCGCACGCGGTCGGCGGCAGCGGTGGCGGCGCATCGGCGACGGGGGCGGTCAGCACGGTGAGCGAGTACTGCCGCTGCACGGCCCGGGCGGCCTCGAGGTCGGTCTGCGCCTCGACGAGAGTCCGGCCGATCATCCAGGCGTCCCACGTGGGTGACTCGATCACGGCCGCTCCCGCCGGCAGCGGACCGTCCCATCCCGGTGGGACGACGACGTGGGCGCCTGCGGCCGATCCCGTCGCCCGGGTGCCGACGTTGGCGAAGACGTCGGTATAGATGTCGAGAAATTGGAAGTCGAAGTACCGATCCCCCGCCTCCGGGTGCGTGAGCAGCACCGGTCCTTCCCGAAGATCCAGCCACGCAATCGAATACAGTGTGTCGACGTTGGGGGCGACGACGACGCGCGAGGTGGGATCGGCCGTCGCGGACTGGTGGTGGAGCCGGTTCACCGGCAGCAGGCAGAGCATGTTCGCCCGGGTCCGCGCGAGCGTCACGGGCGCGTAGCCGTAGACGTAGCCGTCGGTGGCCACGTCGACCGCGGTCCGCTCCGGTTCCGCTGCCGGATGCGGCGCCGCGCAGGCGGTCAGCAGGCCCACCGCGAGCGCTGCCGCCGCCCGAGCTGCTGTGCCGGCCATTCCGTCAGTGTAGGAGGCGAAAACACGTTCCTGGAGCGACACTCGCCGTCGGATCCGGGCGCTCCGGTGCCACCTGCGCGCGTCCGACGACGAAGCCCGTCACCTGCACACACGCCGCAGGTGACGGGCTCTCCTTCCGGCGGAAGCGGAGGGATTTGAACTCTCCCGAACCCAGTGGTCGCTTCGCCAAGAACATCGCCACCTGCGAATTCGCCCCTCTCAAGGTCACGCCGAATCACACCGAATTGACGGCGGGTGTGCCCAAAATGTGCCCACACCAGTTCCGTCAAATGGCACTTCCACGAACGAACCTCACCGATCGATCTGAAGGTACGGCCCGCTGGCATCACTGCGGATCCCTGTGACAGACCAGCCGGGTACACGCACGAACTGCAGCGCGACAGTGAGCTGCGGGGTTACCGGATCAACCTCGCCGTACTGCCGTACGTCCAGTTATGAGGACTGCCGGGCCTGCCTATCCAGCTCAGCGAAATACTCACGCATATCCTCAATTGCGATTTCGGTGTTCAATCCACCACGTGTCATCGCAGCATTCCAGGGCCGCTCTTCGTGCGTCATATCACCGAGACGGAACCCGGAGTACGCTCCATATACCTCGACGACCGCATCGACGTGTCGGCGCTCCGCCTCGGTCAACTTGTCCGCATCCCCTAGAGGCCAGGAGTCAACATAGGCCTGCCGACGATGCTCGCGGTAGAGATCAGGGCAGACCGGGCCCATCCGCCACGCTTCAAGAGGCTCCGGAAACAGAGGCGTGGCATTGCGCGCAACCCACCATGCTTGACAGTAGTAGGCGAGCTTCTCCAGTTTCATCGTGCCCAAGGCCCCCAACCGTTTCGTCAGGTACGCCGCCAGGTCATGGACCGAATCCATCCCTACTCACCTCCCTCGATGGTGGGGGCAACGCTAGCAGCCGGCACTGACACGCGTGGCGGACTCGCCGGACTGTGCTGAACCATGTGGAACCCACTGCCGACAAACCTACCAAAGAGCTGCGCTACAACCTGATGGTCCTCTGTGAGTCCTAGAGGCACTGTGGAGTCGACCATCAGCATTCCGTATTCGTGGTCGTGGTAGGTAACCGGGACTGCAATGAACGATTTGTAGTACTTGTCCGAGCAGTCGAGGTAGCCAGCGAATTCGCTGGGGGGATCCTCCGTATCCCTCACGATAATCGGTCTACGCTCATTCATCCTCTGAATAACAAACTTCCCGTGTGGGGTGGTCGCATCGAACGCGGATCGGGGAGGGTCGGACCGCCCCACCCCGTCCCCGCACAGAAGGAGCGAAATGGCGCCATCACCATCTCCATCCGGAGATTCAGCACGATCTACCATGTACAAGCAGACTCGGGGTTCTCGGATGGTGATCGCCTTCGTAAAGGTTTCCATCATGTAGTTGAAGTAACGGTCTAAGTGTGAGCGCGCTTCGTCGTCCCCCGCCGCTACTCGAGTAAGGAAACTAGTGGTGTGCTGAGGAATGCTGGAGAATGAGTGACAGATACTTTTAATCGTCTCCGACCGCACCTGATCCACCCGAGCCTCCGCGGCAGCCTTCCGGAGCCGTTCGGATATCTTAGTTAGTCCATCGATAAGGAACGAAATCGAGTACGCGACAACAGCAAGCACTACTAGCAGTTGCTTACTCGGGGAGTTATCTTTCCAAGCCCAGGTCACCAGTGCCGCTGCGACGACGACGAGCGCCTTCGAGGTGACGAAGAGCCAAAGCGCGTCCCAACGCTCACTGTGAATGAACTTTGTCCATCTATCGCTCACGGGGTGAGTCTCGCACGACAAGGACATGTTCACCCACAGCAGCATGTCCGGTGTAAGTCTCGCCAGCCATGCGATCCCTGTTCACGAGGGGGTTAGGAAACGGACCAGCCCGGTGTCAGTGCAGTTCCGTACGGTGTCCTACATTCCCTGCTAACGCGTGCGGCGGAAGCCCTACACACTGGCCAGGGCTCACACGCCTGCCACGCTATCGCACGGACCCCAGCACCAGACCGCCCGAGAAAGTCTCTCAACTTCCTCGCTTCGGCCTACGATCTCCCCTCCCGGCCCCCTTGCCCCTGGTCAGCACCCCCGCGTGGTGAGGGGGGGAGACGGGGGGAGATCGGCGCAATGCCACTGGGTCGCCGTCTACCCCCAGGGAGGGGCACCCCCCTGGTGGGGTAGGTCTGTCACCACTGCTGCGACACCGGGAGCGGGAGCCGGGTCGCCTTGACGCGGTCGCCGGGCATCCGGTTGCCCTTGCGCTGGTTGCAGCGCCGATGCGTGAGCTGCACATTCGCACGGAGCAGCGGATCGCCTCCACGTGAGACCGGGACGATCTCGTCGACCTCGGGACTCAGTGGATGCGGTCTCCCGTCGGGCCCGAGCCTGAGCGTCTTGTCGACGGGCCGCCTGCACAGAGCACACACGTCCTCTTCGGCGAGCACGCGAGCCCTGAGCTTCCGTCGTCTGTGTCCGTTCGCGTAGCGGGAGTTACCCACTGCTCCTCTCCCCTTCGTCTCGCCACGTCCGCAGCCAGGACCGGTGAACGCTCCGCTCCCGGGACGGTCACCGGCCGGCGTCTTCGACCAGGGCAGGGTCAGGGCACGTCGTGCAGGCGGACGACGGCCGCCTCGTGAGGGAAGGCGAATCCGACGCGCAGGGTGGCGCGCACGCCGATGCGGTCGCTCGAGAAGTAGGCAGAGGCGTCGACGTCGAGGGTGACGTCCTCGCGCAGCACCACCTGGACCCGCTCGATCGGGATCGCCCAGATATCCCCGGCGGCGACGGCGGGGCTCGAGTGCAGCGGCACGCCGAGGACGGTGCGCTTGGTCGGCGCGGTCGGGTCGTTGCCGAGCAGCGGCTCGTTGCTGCCGGTGGCCTTCTTCACCTTGGCGAGGGTGAGCACGGTCGTCGGATGGGCGACGAACGCGGTGATCGTGGCGCCGACCTGCTCGGCCTTGGACAGGGCCTCGGCGAACGGGTCGGTATTGGTGATGCTCGCCGCGGTGTCGACGCTCTGGTAGCCGGTCAGGTCGAGCAGGCCGGTGGGCTGATTGTCATTGCGGACCACGGGCGGCCCGGCGTTGGTGACGTTGGTGCCGAAGAAGGCCGCGTCGATCTGCTTGGCGATGTCGCGCGCGAGGCCCTGGCCGACGATCTCCTGTGCCTGGGGGCTCGAGTCGTTGGCGAGTTCGCGGCTGATGATGGTCAGGCCGGCGACCTTGCGGGGGGTGACGGTGAGCTCGGCGAGGGTGGCGTCCGAAGGGCTGATCTCCGCGCCTTCGGCGGTCCACGCGGCGGTGGGGTCCTCGGTGACGATCGGCACCCGGTAGGTGTGCGTGCCGGTGGTGACGACGGCCGCGACCTGCATCGCGACGGACGCGGCGGTGACGGGCTGAACCATGAGCTCGCCGATCGTGTCGGGCAGGAGACCGGAGACGTCGGCGCTGGTGGTGTAGAGGGACATGAGGGGCCTTTCGACGGGGCGGCCGTGTAGCCGCGGACATTGGACTGTCACGGCTGGCCCCTGGCCTCACCGAGTGCCCCGCTGGGGCGAACGGTGGGTGATCACCGGCCCCTGGCCTTGTCGATCACCCACCGCTCACTTTATCCCCTGCTGTGTGGGTTCAGCAGTTTCGCCCACGACGTCGTGGTGGGCAGCACGGTCGGCGTCTTGCCCTCGTTCGGGACGTGCACGCCGACCGGGGGCCGCAGCACGCCGAGGTTCTGCTCGGCGGAGGTGACCGCGGCGGCGACGGCGGCCGGGTCGACGGTGCCGTCTTTGGCGAGCAGGTCGGCGACGGTGGTGCCGTTGGCCCAGACCGCGGCCGGTTTGACCCGGTGGTCCTGTTCGATCAGCCGCTCGATGATCGACCGGCGCAGCGTGTCGACCTGGGCGAGTGCGGCGTCGCGGTCCTTCTCGGCGGCGCGCAGCTGCTTGCGGTACTTGGCCGCTTCCGCGTTGCCGTTCGGTTCGGGGTCAGCGTTCGGTTCCGTCTGTGCGGTCTCGGTCGCGCCGGGAGCCGCAGCAACCCCGGTGTGCTCAATGGATTCGGTTGCGTTGGAGGTGGTTTCGTTCTCATTCATGGGTGTGTTCTCCGTTCTCTGCGAGTGCGAAATTTGTGATGATGCCGGTGAGACCGGCTTTCCCGTCCGCGGTGGACAGGTCGGGGTGGATGCCGTAGATCAGTGAGCACAGGGCGAGGTACAGCTCGGTGGTGCGGCCGTCGTGGTCGACCTCGGCGAGGACGGCCTCCACGCCGGCGACGTGGATGCCGTCGGGGTCGGCGTGCATGAGCAGCGCGGCGGCTCTGCGCACGTCGACGGCGCGGGGAAGTTCTGCGGGTGTGATGGTCATCGTGATGTCCTCTCGGCGGGATCGGTCTCTTCGGCGGCGTCGTGCAACTGGTCGGCGAGGGTGCGGGCCTCCGTGGCGGTCATGGCGAAGTGCAGTCCGGCGATGCGCAGCAGCACCGGACGGGTGGCGCCGGGCTCGGGTTCGACGACGGCGCGAGCGCTGCGGGCGGTCAGCTTCATCGACGGTCGCCGAATCCGCGGCGGGCACGTTCGTCGACGAGGGTCAGGCACAGGCGCCGGCGTTCGAGCCAGGCGATCAGCTCACCGGCGTTTTCCGGGCGGAACAGACGGCCGGGGATGTGGTCGAGGGTGGCGGTGGTGTTCACGCGCTCAGGTCCTTTCGGGGTCGGCTCGCGAGCCGAGAGGGATGGGTCAGGTTGCCGGCCCATACGCCGGCCAGATGGTCGAGTTCCGAGGCGGCGGTCCGGCACGCGCTGCGGACCGGGCAGCGGATGCAGACGGCAGCAGCCGCGGAGAGACGGTGACTCTGCTCAGCCTCACTCTCGCCCGGGATCTCGTCGTCGAACATCGGCGCCCGGCCCGCGTACGCCGCACCGGACAGTCGCGGATCCACGAGAGCGTCGATCAACTCGGGGATACTCGGCTGCCGTCCACGGGACTTTCGAGCGTGTACGGGCGCGCTGGGACCCGTTTCGGCGGGTGTGGTGTCGCGTGTGCTCACCGCGTGGCTCCGAGAACTTTCGCGAGGTGCGGTTTACACAGCAGGCACGGCACCATCCGGCCGTCGAGATCTTCGCCCAGCCATCCGTTTCGGCACCGAGGATCGTGCACTGGTAGCAGATCGTCGTCAATATGTTCGCCTGTTCGGTCGAGCCTCACGTCGTGGTCCTCTCTACGGTCGGGGTGCCGGCGGCGAGCACGCGGTGGCGAAGTCCGGACTTCGGACGGGCGTTGCGGGCGTCGAGGATCGAATAGCGCACCCGCCAGTAGGTATTGCCCTCGGCGAGAAGCTCGGTCGCGCGCTCCCGCTCCCCCGGTAGGAATCCGCCGTCCGGGAGTTCGTTCTCGATCCACGTGAGTGGGTCGCGCGTGGGATCGATCGCCGTGTCCGTTTCGGGGATCGCGGCCTCGAGTTCGCGCGCGGTCGAAATCCTGGCTCTTTCCCCGCTTTCGAGACTGGGCGCTCCTCCGAGTTGCCCTGATAGCCGCCGGCTGGCCGCGAGGTAGCCGCGAACCTTCGCGTCTTGCTTCGACATGCCGCCGGGGCGGACACCGGAGGGGCCGAGGATCCCATCGAGCCACTGTCCAACGGTCTGCTTCGTGATGGGACGTCCGAGCTCGTGGATCCCGACGAGAGCTTCTTCGACGGCGGCCGGGTCGGCGCCCCGGTCGTGGATCGCCCACTTGGCAATCCCGCGAACGGCGACGAACTTGAACGCCTTCCCGGTGCGCTCGTATGCGGCAACCGTCACGCGTTGCTCGGGTGTCGCTGGCTTCGACAGCTTCGTCCCAGATGACGGTGCCAACTCGTCGACGAGCTCGGCATCGATCGGGTCGGAATCATCGAGATCGAACAGCCCCGCGTCCGACGGAGTCGGCGCAGTCGGTTCGCTCTCGGCCTCCGCCGCGTCGACGAAGATGTCGCGACGCGGGTAGTTATTGATCTCTACCTTGTTCATACATTGATCGGGGCCCACTGAGACCCCTGCTATTTCGCCACTCAGACCCCCGCTATTCGGAACTGAGACCCCCGCTATTCCGTTCTGTGGCGCGTCGATAGCGGGTGCTTCAGACCCCCGCTTCCCACCGGATATGGTGGGGGCCTGAGACCCCCGCTGAGGCAAGGTCAGCGCGTAGACGGCTGGCCGTCGACCGGTCGCTGGACGAACCCGCAGAACCCAGCCCTTGACGATCAGATTCGCGAGGGCCTTCTTCACGGTCTTCTCGTTCGCGCGAGCATCTGTGCACAAGGTGCCGAAGCCGGGATAGGCGTTCGTGAGGTCCCTCCGCGCATAGGTGCAGAGGTTAACCGCGACTCTGTACTCGGCGTGGGTGAGATCGGCGCCGCGCAGCGACTCGAGCCACGCGAACTTGTCCAACGACCGATCAGACATGACTCAGCCCCACCGCCGGAAGTCGACAACAATCCACGCGACGGACTGGAAAGCGAGCAAGGCTGCGAGGATGAGCTCAAGCGCGCTCACAGCTCCCCCTCACGTTCAGCGAGGTCTCGCCACTGCCTGTAGATCACGGTCAGCTCGTCGATCAGTGCGGGGATCTGCTCCGGGTGCAGTTCCGGGAAGTCGTCGACGCCGACCGGCTTGCCGAAGCTGAGGAGGTACTCCGAGGGCAGCCGATCGCCAGTAGGAGACACCGCATCGAGTCGATCGAAGGTCAGCCGCAGCCGATCTCCTACTTGGGCGGTCGCTAACTGCTCGAGGCACAGTTCATCCGCGTGAACGGCTGGTGCGTACTGCTTGCACGCGCACTTGCGACCGCCACTCTCACGTACCGACCAGCATCCAAACAGTCGGCCGTGCACCTCAGCGCTGTGCCCGCACGCGCAGAATGGGTCGCCGATCGCCGCGGCCCCCCGAGTCTTGCCATCGGCCGCGCCGGACTCAGCGTCGATACCCGCCAGTTCTGCCCTTTCGGCGAGGATGAGGCGGCGAATGCGCGAGAGGTCGGCATCGGTCCACAGCGGCAACGAACGCCACTGCTCACGGAGTCGACCGGCCTCGACGGCAGCAGCCTCGACTTCGTCCCGCATCTGACCGTGGTGGCTGAGAATCTCCTCCTCGCTCGCCCCGATCGGCGTGAGCAGGTCCTGAAGATCGAAGAACGTAAGGTTGGGCATGGGATCGGTCCTCTCTTGCAGGGTGGTTCGGTTCTCGGCGTCGTCGACGGAATCCGGGGTGGCAGCCCCTCCGTCGGCGACGTTCTTCGTTCCGGTCATCACGCAGCCCCAGACCGGTCATCGGTGCGTTGCATGAGGTTCGCTTCGGTCCACGCGAGGACGTCCTCCCAGCGGTAGAGGACGCGTCGGCCGTGCTTCACGAACTTCGGCCCGATACCGCGATAGCGGTCGTTCGCGAGCTTCGCCTTCGTCGTCCGCAAGTACTCGGCCACCTCGTCGGCAGTGGCAAGAGCAAGTTCGGGCATTGCATCTCCTTGGTCGGATGATCCAGAAATAAAACTGGATAACTCATACTTGTACTCGATTGCTTGGAACCATGCAATCCCCGACCTAATATCTGCAACATGGCGACAAGACGGGTGACCTTAGGACCCACAGGAGAGACCGTGCGCGAGAACATTGCACGGCTGCGGAAGGAGCAACGACTGACGTTGCGTGACCTCTCCGAAAGGCTGGAATCCACTGGTCGCCCACTGGCGCACAACACTCTGAGTGAGATCGAACGTGGCGCAAGACGAGTCGACGTCGACGACCTCATGGCGATCGCTATCGCTCTTGATGCGTCGCCGGCTGGGCTTCTCATGCCCGACGTCGCCGACGACAACGATGAAGTTCAAGCAACGGGAACGCCCCCCGTCATGGCCCAGGACCTCTGGTCATTCCTTGAGGGGTATCGCTCGCTCCGGGGCAGCGGGCTCAGCTTCTTCTTCCGGTCCCACCCCCGGACCATCCTTCGATCTGAAGCGGTGCGCTCTGTGTCCTGGGATGACCGGTCGACTGCGAAGGTCGACCGGAAGGTTCGCACTGACGGCAATCGAGTCGAATCCATGACCAGCATCGGAGACTTCAAGTTCCGATCCGAGGAGCGCTCCGATGGCGACGATTGAGTCGTACGACACCGCGACCGGGAAGCGGTACATGGTGCGCTTCCGCACCCCGGACCGCACCCAGTCGAAGAAGCGCGGCTTCAAGACCAAGCGGGACGCGGAACGATTCGCCGCGACCGTGGAAGTCGAGAAGATGCGCGGCGAGTACGTGCCACCGTCGCTCGGCCGCATCACGGTCGGCGAACTGGCGCCCGATTGGCTGGCGCGCAAGCAGGTCGACACGAAGCCCTCGACCTACCGCGCGATCGACTCGTCGTGGCGCACGCATGTCGAACCGAAGTGGGCGAAGACGCGGATCTCGGACATTAAGCTCGGCGCGGTCGAGCGGTGGATCGCCGATCTCGGGCGCGTAGACCTCAACGACGATGGTGAGGTCGTCGTGAAGGGCTCTGGCGCCACCGTCGTGATCCGGGCGTACGGCATCCTGGCGGGCATTCTCGACGACGCGGTGAAGGTCGGGCGAATCGCGAAGAACCCAGCTCGTGGCGTCGAGAATCTGCCACGTAAGTCGAAGCGGCGGCATAAATACCTGTCGGCCGACGACGTTGCCACGCTGGCGCATGAGGCCGGGAAGAACGGCGCGCTCGTCCTCGTCCTCGCATACTGCGGATTGCGGTGGGGCGAAGCGATCGGCCTGAGGGTGCGTGACGTCAACTTCCTACGGCGACGCCTCACCGTCCACGAGAACGCCGTACAGGTCGGCATGGTGCACGTCGTAGGCACCACGAAGGGCGACAAGGTGCGTTCAGTGCCAGTACCGGCGTTCGTGCTGGAAGCGATGGTGAAGCAGTGCGAGGGCCGCGGCCGGGATGATCTGGTGTTCCCAGGCAAGGACGGCGGCTACATGCGCCGGCCGGTCAGCCACAGCGGCTGGTTCCAGCTCGCCGTCGAGCGTGCCGGAATCGAGCGCATTACTCCCCACGATCTGCGGCACACCGCGGCGTCGCTCGCGGTCTCGGCCGGAGTGAACGTGAAGGCGCTGCAGCGCATGCTCGGGCACGCCTCGGCAGCGATGACTCTCGACACTTACAGCGACTTGTTCGACGAAGACCTGGACGCTGTGGCGGTCGTTCTCGATCAGGCCTATTCGACGGCGCGTGTGCCCAGAATGTGCCCGCCTGAGCCCGAGGCAATCGCAACAACGGCACAGAAAGGCCCCTCACCTGCATAAACAAGTGAGGGGCCTCGGCGGAAGCGGAGGGATTTGAACCCCCGGTCGCTCTCACGACGCTCGCTTTCAAGGCGAGTGCATTCGGCCGCTCTGCCACGCTTCCGTGCCAAATCCTAACCACACCTGTCGTCGACGGCCGCCTCCACCTTGGTGAAGATCTCGGAGAGGGTCCGGATCTGCGTCCTCGTGAGCAGGTCGACGAGGTTGCGGCGCACACCGGCGACGTGCGTGGGCGCGGCCTCGGTGAGCCGGCGGCGGCCCTCGTCGGTGAGGGTGGCGAGGACGCCGCGGCCGTCCTCGAGGCAGGAACTGCGCACCACCATCGACGCGGCCTCCATGCGGCGGATCTGGTGGGTGAGGCGACTGCGGGACGACAGCACCCCGTCGGCGAGGTCGCTCATGCGCAGCGCCCCGTCGGGAGCCTCGGAGAGCAGCACCAGGATCCGGTACTCGGCCAGGGACAGGCCGTGCGCCTCCTGCAGGTCGCGATTGAGTCGATCCATGAGCCGGTGATTGCCGTCGATGTAGGCCCGCCATGCCCGCTGCTCGTCCGTGTCGAGCCAGCGCGGATCGGGACGGTCGGCATGCAGTTCGGCTGTCACGCGGGCAGTGTAGAGGCAGGCCGTCGTCTGTGTTACTCGCCGGTCAGTTCGCTGCGTGTCGCCCCTGCGTCGGCGTGTCGCGATAGCGTCGAACCCATGCGCGCAATCACGATCACCGAACCCGGCGGCTCCGGGGTCATGCAGTGGGCCGAGCAGCCCGACCCCACCCCCGGTCCCGGACAGGTCCTGATCGACGTGGCCGCGACGGCCGTCAACCGTGCCGATCTGCTGCAGCGCCGCGGCCTGTACCCGCCGCCGCCCGGGTCGAGCGACGTCCTGGGTCTCGAATGCTCGGGGGTGATCGCCGAACTCGGTGAGGGCGTGAGCGGCTGGTCGATCGGCGACCGGGTGTGCGCGCTGCTGACCGGCGGCGGCTACGCCGAGCAGGTCGTCGTCCCCGCCGGACAGGTCCTGCCCGTGCCGGAGGGCGTGGATCTCGCGGTGGCGGCATCACTGCCCGAGGTGGCGTGCACCGTGTGGTCGAACGTGGTGATGGCGGCGGGCCTGCGCCGCGGTGAGGTGCTGCTCGTGCACGGCGGTGGGGGCGGCATCGGCACCCACGCCATCCAGGTCGGCAAGGCGCTGGGCGCGAAGGTCGCGGTGACCGCGTCGGCCGGCAAGCTCGACTACTGCCGTGAGCTCGGCGCCGACCTCGCGATCGACTACCGCTCGCAGGACTTCGTCGCCGAGGTCCGAGGCCGGTTCGGCGGCGCCGACGTGGTGCTCGACAACATGGGCGCGGCCTACCTGTCCCGCAACGTCGACGTGCTCTCCCCCGACGGCCGGCTCGTGGTGATCGGTATGCAGGGCGGCGCGAAGGGCGAGCTCAACCTCGGCAAGCTGCTCGCCAAGCGCGGGCACGTCCTCGCCACGGGCCTGCGCGGGCGGCCGGAGACCGGCCGTTCCGGCAAGAGCACGATCGTCGCGCAGGTTCGCGAGCACGTGTGGCCGATGATCGCCGAGGCCCAGGTCCGGCCCGTCGTACACGCAGAGGTGCCGATCACCGAGGCCGCGCGGGCCCACGAGATGCTGGATTCCCCCGACACCGTCGGCAAGGTCGTGCTGCGCATCGATCGGCACTAGGCCGGTCGGCCCGGTCAGGAGGCGGTGAGGTTGCGCAGCTCGCGCACCAGCTGGTCGAGCTCGTAGCGGGTGGTGTACGGGGCCAGGCCGATGGTGACCGCGCCGCCCTCGTCGCTGACGCCGAGCGAGTCGAGCAGGCGGCTCGTGCCGCGGCTGACCGCGACGGTGGCGATGCGACGGTCGGCGAGATGCGCGGCGACCTTCTCGGCGGGCACCCCCGCGACGGTGAAGCTCAGCGTCGGCACGCGGCTCGACGCACGGCCGATCACCATCACGTCGGGCAGGTTGTCGAGCAGGCGCATCAGCCGCTCGAACAGCTGGTCCTGGTAGCCCTGCAGCGAACTGATCGACGTTTCGAGACGCTCGCGGCGCGTGCCGGTCGCCTCGTCGTCGAGGGCCGCGAGGAAGTCGACGGACGTGACGAGCCCGGCGAGCATCGCGAACTGATGGCCGCCGACTTCGAGCCGCTCGGGGCCGCGTGCGTGCGGATCCAGGGAGACCGCCGGGATCCGGTCGAGTTGCGCCGGGTCGCGGAACACCAGGGCGCCGACCTGCGGTCCCCCCCACGCGGACGCGTTGACCGCGAGCACGTCGGCGCCGAGTTCGTGGATGTCGACGTGCGCGTAGGGCGCGGCCCCGGCCGCGTCGACCACCATGAGCCCGCCGACCTCGTGGAGCCGGTCGGCGGCGACGCGCACGTCCGGCGCGGAACCTACGAGCGACGACGCGGCGGTCAGCGCGACGAGCCGGGTGGTGGGAGTGATCAGTTCCTCGAACTGCCAGCTCGGCAGCTCGCACGTCTCGATCTCGACCTCGGCCCACCGGACCTGGGCGCCGTAGCGGCTCGCGACGCGCAGCCACGGTGCCACGTTGGCCTCGTCGTCCAGCCGGGACAGCACGAGCCCGGTGCCGAGCCCGAGCCGGGAACTGAGCGACTCCGCGAGCCAGGCCAGCAGGACCGCCCGATCCGGTCCGAGCACCACACCCGCCGGGTCACCGCCGACGAGATCGGCGACGGCGACGCGCGCCGCCTGCAGCAGCGACGCGCTCCGACGGTTGGAGGTGTGCCGGCCCGTCGGGGACGCCGCGGCGTTGCGGAATGCCGTCGACACCGCGCGGGAGACCGCGTCGGGAATCTGCATTCCGGCCTGTGGGTCGAGATGGATCCAACCGTCGCCGAGCGAGGGAATCAACCCCCGGATCCGGGCAACGTCGTAAGCCATGCGTGACACTCTAAATCCCGGTGTCAATCGTGTGTCGTCCACGTCGGTCCCGTACGCCCTCCGAAGGTGCACGTACGGAGCGCAATGTCGGGTGAAACCTCCCGTATCGGGAACCTGACTCGGCAACGGCACCGGCGAGAGGACAAGATGGAACCATGACGCATTCGGAGAATGAGCACGTCCTCGTGATCGGACCCGACGGCAATCCCGTCGCGGTCCAGCGCGACGGTACCGCCTCCGGTGATCCGCGGGAGTCCGCCGCCGAGCCCCAGGAGAAGCCGGATGACGCCGAGTCGCTCGCCGACATGGTCGAGCAGCCGGCGAAGGTCATGCGGATCGGCACCATGATCAAGCAGCTGCTCGAGGAGGTCCGCGCCGCGCCGCTCGACGATGCGAGCCGTGCCCGTCTGCGCGAGATCCACCAGTCCTCCATCCAGGAGCTCGGCGAGGGCCTCGCCCCGGAACTGCGCGAGGAACTCCAACGGCTCGCGTTGCCCTTCGGTCAGGACGAGGTGCCGTCCGACGCGGAGCTGCGGATCGCGCACGCTCAGCTCGTCGGTTGGCTCGAGGGCCTGTTCCACGGCATCCAGACGGCACTGTTCGCGCAGCAGATGGCGGCGCGGGCGCAGCTCGAGCAGATGCGTCAGGGTGCGCTGCCGCCGGGCATGCTGGGGGGCGGACCGCGCCCCGACGAACGGCACGGCCCGGGACCGGGTGCCCCGGGTACCGGTCAGTACCTGTAGCGACGGCCCGACCACGATCCCCGGTAGGCTCGGACCTCGTGTCAGCTTCTGCCCTCGATCCCGAGCCCACCGCCGCGGACTCTCCGGTGGTGTCGGATTCGCAGACCTTCCGGCGCGGCCTGAAGGATCTGCGCGACGGCTTCGCCCAGCGCGAGCTGTGGCTCAGCCTGGCCTGGCAGGACATCAAGCAGCGCTACCGGCGCTCGGTCATCGGTCCGTTCTGGATCACCATCGCCACCGGTGTCCAGGCCACCGCCATCGGCATCCTGTACGCCGCGCTGCTGGACATTCCGCTCGACGAGTTCCTGCCGTACGTGACGGTCGGACTGATCGTCTGGAACATGATCAGCGCCTCCATCCTGGAGGGCTCGGAGGTGTTCATCGCCAACGAGGGCCTGATCAAGCAGTTGCCGTCGGCGCTGAGCGTGCACATCTACCGGCTCGTGTGGCGGCAGTTGCTGTTCTTCGCCCACAATCTCGTGATCTACGTGATCATGATCTTCGCCTTCGGAGTGTGGCGAGACCTGACCTGGACGTCCCTCGCGGCGATCCCGGCGCTGGGCCTGATCGTGCTCAACGCCGTCTGGGTGGCGATCCTGTTCGGCATCTTCGCCACCCGCTACCGCGACATCGCCCCGATCCTGTCCAGCCTCACACTGCTGCTGTTCGTGCTCACCCCGATCATGTGGACGACGCAGAGCCTCGAGGCGCAGGGCGGGCAGGCCGCCCAGCGCGTCAAGCTGGCCGAGATCAACCCGCTGTTCCACTACCTCGACATCATCCGGGCGCCGATGATCGGCCAGGACCAGCAGGCCTACCACTGGTACATCGTGCTGGCGATCACCGTGGCCGGCTGGGGACTGGCGCTGCTGGCGCTGCGTAAGTACCGGGCCCGCGTGCCCTACTGGGTCTAAGGGGCCGTCATCATGACCGAACATGTGAGCATCGAGACGCGCGGCGCGTGCGTCGACTTCCCGATCTTCGACGCGAAGACCCGGTCGCTGAAGAAGGCGTTCCTCGGCAAGGCCGGCGGTTCGATCGGCCGCAACAACTCCGACGTGGTGGTGGTGGAGGCGCTGCGCGACATCACCCTGTCGCTGAAGGAAGGCGACCGCATCGGCCTCGTCGGTCACAACGGCGCCGGCAAGTCCACACTGCTGCGGCTGCTGGCGGGGATCTACGAGCCCACGCGCGGCAGCGCCCGGATTCGGGGCCGCGTCGCGCCGGTGTTCGACCTCGGCGTGGGCATGGACCCGGAGATCTCCGGCTACGAGAACATCATCATCCGCGGGCTGTTCCTCGGTCAGACCCGCAAGCAGATGCTCGCGAAGATGGACGAGATCGCCGAGTTCACCGAGCTCGGCGAGTACCTGAACATGCCGCTGCGCACGTATTCGACCGGCATGCGGGTCCGCGTCGCGATGGGCGTGGTCACCAGCATCGACCCCGAGATCCTGCTGCTCGACGAGGGCATCGGCGCGGTCGACGCCGACTTCATGAAGAAGGCGCGGGTGCGCCTGCAGAAGCTCGTGGAACGCTCCGGCATCCTCGTCTTCGCCAGCCACTCCAACGAGTTCCTCGCGCAACTGTGCGAGCGCGCGCTGTGGATCGACCACGGGCAGATCCGCATGGAGGGCGGCATCGAGGAGGTCGTGCGCGCCTACGAGGGCGACGACGCGGCCGACCATGTGCATCACGTCATCGCCGAGCTGGAACGCGAGCAGGGGCTGCCGCAGGAGCGCTCGGCGTGAGCGAACGCATCGTCGGGGTGGTGGTCACCCACCGGCGGCGCGAGCAGCTGGCACAGTCGCTGAAGGTCCTGAGCGCCCAGACCCGGCCGCTCGACCACCTGGTGGTCGTCGACAACGCCGACGAGGAGGCCGTGCGCGACCTCGTCGAATCGTGCCCCCTGCCCACCAGCTACCTCGGGTCCAAGCACAACCTCGGCGGCGCCGGTGGCTTCGCCCTGGGCATGCTGTACGCGCTGTCGCTCGGTGCGGACCGGGTGTGGCTCGCCGACGACGACGGCCGCCCGGAGGGCCCCGATGTCCTCGCGACATTGCTCGAGTGCGCGCAGCGGCACGGCCTGGCGGAGGTGTCGCCGGTGGTGTGCGACATCGACGACCCCGACCGTCTCGCGTTCCCGTTGCGCCGGGGCGTGGCGTGGCGTCGTCACCGCAGCGAACTCGGCGACGTCGAGAGCGACGATCTGTTGCCGGGCATCGCGTCGCTGTTCAACGGCGCCCTGTTCACCGCCGCCGCGATCGACGCGGTGGGCGTGCCGGACCTGCGGCTGTTCGTGCGCGGCGACGAGGTGGAGGTGCACCGTCGCCTGGTCCGCTCGGGTCTGCGGTTCGGCACCTGCCTGCGCACCGCCTATCTGCACCCCAACGGCGCCGACGAGTTCAAGCCGATCCTCGGCGGCCGGATGCACACCCAGTACCCGGACAACGACACGAAGCGGTTCTTCACCTACCGCAACCGCGGCTACCTGCTCTCACAGCCCGGTCTCCGCCGGTTGCTGCCACAGGAATGGGTGCGGTTCGGCTGGTACTTCCTCGTCAGCCGCCGGGACCCTGCCGCGCTCCGCGAATGGGTGCGGCTGCGCAAGCTGGGCCGGCAGGAACGGTTCGAGCGGCCTGTGTGAGGGACCGACTATCGGGCCGAATGTCACATTGCGTCGATGGAGGCTGACTCAGGTGGTCCATGCGACACGCTCCCTGACCAGGGGAGATGTCAGTGGGTCGAGCAGCACGAGAGGCGAAGAAGGCTAGGTTCTTCGCCATGCGCATGACGAAGGTGTCGATCGCCAAGGCCGCAGCCGCGGTCGGTGTCAGCCGACAAACCGGCTACCGGTGGGAGGACGAGGCCAACGGCACCGTCCGCCGTGCCCCGCACTGGGAGCACGGCGGACGGTCGTTGTCCCTGGGCGAGCGGGAGCTTGTCGCCCTCGGACTCGCCCGCAACGAGTCGGTCCAGACGATCGCCGCGCACCTGGGCCGGCACCGGTCGGTGATCTACCGGGAGATCGAACGCAACAGCAACCGCGACGGTAGCTACCGCGCCGTGTCGGCCCACGCGCGGGCCTGGACCCGAGCACTGCGACCGAAAGTCGCCAAGCTGATGGCCGCACCCGAGTTGCGCGCGTATGTCGTCGCCAGGCTGAAGCTGCGCTGGTCCCCGCAGCAGATCTCGGCCAGGCTGGTGGTCGACTTCCCCGACCGAGCGGAGATGCGGGTGTCCCACGAAACCATCTACCAGGCCGTGTATGTGCAACTGAAAGGCGAACTGCGAAAAGAGCTTTCGGAGTATCTGCGGCGCCGGCACACCCGTCGGGTGCCGCAGGGGCGAGTGCCGAGCAGTGCCCGCCATATTCCCGACAAGATCCTCATCTCCCAGCGGCCCGCCGAGGTCGAGGACCGGGCGGTGCCCGGGCACTGGGAGGGAGATCTGATCATGGGGGCGCGCAACCGCTCGGCGATCGGCACCCTGGTCGAGCGCACCACCCGGTACGTGGTGTTGCTGCACCTGCCGAAGGTCCGCGACGTGTCCGGCGTCCGCGATGCGATGATCGCCGCGATGCGGTCGTTGCCGGAGGTGATGCAGCGGTCGGTGACCTGGGATCAGGGCCACGAGATGCGTGCTCATGCCCAGATCACCATGGCCACCGACGTCGCTGTCTACTTCTGCGATCCGCACTCGCCGTGGCAGCGCGGCACCAACGAGAACACCAACGGTCTGCTCCGGCAGTACTTCCCCAAGGGCACCGACCTGTCGGTGTACACGCCCGAGGACCTGCAGCAGGTCCAGGACGAGTTCAACGGCCGCCCCCGGCAGACGCTACGCTGGCGCACGCCAACCGAAGCGTTCACCGAGCTTGTCGCATCGGCCGCCTGAAACCGCCGGAACCGGCGCAATGTGACATTCGGCCGGGTGGGAGGGCGCGATTGCGCCCTATCGGCCCACTGTCTAGGTTCGGGGCTAGGTCTCGACGGGCACGGGAGGGCGCGATGCTGGGGCGTTGGCGGGCGACGACCCGGGGCAAGCTGCAGCGTGCCGTCGCCGAGGTCGTCGACCTCTCGGCGCGACGCACCCGCGAGCTGCAGGAGAACCACCACGACCGGATTCTCGCCGAGCTGACCGCGACCACCGCGGAGCTGCGGCAGGTACTGGCCGAGCTCGCACAGACCCGTTCGGAGGTGGGCCTGCTCCGGGACCGCGTCGCCGATCTCGAGCACCGGCAGCGCCGCGACCTGCGCTATGCGATGGACCGCGCCGCGACCGACACCGCCGCGGCGTTCGCGGTCGCGAACATGCCCACCGCCGCGGTCCTCGACACCCCGCACGACACCCTGCGGTTCGCGCTCGACCGGGTGTCCCGGCCCGGCCTGGCCCTCGAGTTCGGGGTCGCGTCGGGCACCACGTTGCGGATCGTCGCCGACGTGTTGGGCGCGGACCACCCGGTGTTCGGGTTCGACGTCTTCACCGGACTGCCGGAGGCATGGCGCAGCGGGTTCCCCGCCGGGGAGTTCGCGCAGGACACCCCGCCCGACGTGCCCGGCGCCGAGCTGGTGCCCGGCCTGTTCGCCGACACCCTTCCCCGCTTCCTCGCCGCACATCCCGGCGACGTCGCGTTCGTCCACCTCGACGCCGACCTCTACTCGTCCACGACGACGGTGCTCGACCTGCTCGAGGACCGCCTGGTGCCCGGCACCGTGCTGGTGTTCGACGAGTTCTTCAACTATCCCGGCTGGCAGCGGCACGAGTACAGGGCGTGGACCGAGTTCGTCGCGCGCACCGGACTCGCGTTCGAGTACCTGGCGTACACGGCCGACAACGAGCAGGTCGTCGTGCAGCTGCGGTGAACCGTCACCGCACGAAACGGATCACCTGGCTGACGTTGAACTGCCGGCGCTCGTCGATCCGGAAACCGGCATGCACGAGCCCGGCGTACTCCGGGGTCGACTCGAACCGGTGCGGTGGAAGCGTCCACCACTGATTCGACGTGTGATAGACCCGCTGTTCGGTCGTCCGCTCGGCGTCCGCGAAGAACCACACCACCTCGCACGTGGGCAACTGCCCCGCGACAGCCTGGAACGGGAGATTCTCGTCCCACAGCCAGCCCTCGGCGGCCGCGGTCCGTCCGAGCCCCAGGTCGCGGGTCCCCGCGAACGTGTCCGGGCGCGCGGTCTGCACCAGCCGCTGCGACGCCGGGTTCCATGCGGCGCCGCCGAACAGCACACAGTCGCCCGGCGCCAGCCGGCCGGCGACGTCGCGGTTGACCGTGCTGAAGTCCATGCCGCTGGGGTCGGACCACGGGGAGCGCTGCGCGACGAACGACGGCACGGTCAGCAGCACCAGCGCACCGGTGACACCGACCGTCACCCACGGCCGCACGGCCACGGCGGCGACGGAGACCGCACCGATGAGGGCTACCGCCGGCGTCGTGAACGTCAGATACCGGTCCAGGTAGACCGGGGACGCGACGAGCGAGTACGCCACGAGCATCGCCATCGGCACGACGATCCACGGCACGGCCACCGCGAGAACACCGTGCCGCTGCGCCCGCATGCGTCGCCGCACAGACGCGACGAGCCCCACGACGACCAGGACCGTGAATGCCGCCGCGAACCAGGGGGCGCCCACGAACCACTGGTACTCCCACACGATCCGCGGCAGGTTCCGGTCGAGCGGCGGAATCCACGTGGTCTGCCCCGCCTGGGCGAACGCCTCCAGCACGAGCGGGCTCGCCGCCGCCGACCCCGCCACGACCGCCCCCAGCCACGCGAGCCCGCGGCGCCGCAGGTCACCCCGCAACGCCACGGTGATCAGATGGGCCGGTATCAGCGCGACCGTGTACAGGAACAGCACCACCGACAGTGCGAGCACAGCGGCGTACGCCAGCCACCATCGGACCCGGCCCGACTCGCACGCCACGAGCAGCAGCACGGTCAGCCATACGGCGGCGGCCGCGGACGGGGCATAGCTGCGGGCCTCGACCGCAGCCCACGTCACGCGCGGCAGCAGCAGGAAGACGACACCCGCGAGCACGCCCAGCCGCCGGTCGGCGAGTTTCCAGCCCAGCACGACCACACCCCCGGCCGCGGCGCCCACGGCCAGGACGCTCGGCAGCCGCGCCGAGAATTCCGAAGCCCCGAAGACGGCGAACCAGTACCGCATCGCCACGTAGTAGAGGCCGTGGACGATGTCGACGTTACCGAGCACCCGGTCCAGGTCGACGCGGGAACGCTGCGCCACCGAGAGGGTGGCCAGCTCGTCGTACCAGAAGGAGGGCCGCCCGGTACCCAACGCTGCGACGATCGAACCCAGCAGTGCGATGAGGACAGCATCCCGCGCGCACGCCGTGGTCCGATCGGCCATCGGCTACTTCCCGTACAGGCGGGCCCAGTTCTCCCGGCTGGTCAGCTGCGGCATGGCCTCGCGATACTGCAAGGACACCGCGGGGGTCTCCTTCTTCAAGGCCTGCAGCGCGCGCACACCGCGCCGGAGCAGCGCGACGGCCCGCTCCTTGTCCCGCTTGCGCACGCGGACCCCTTCCTGGGACGCGTCGGTGACCACGGCGTGCGAGAACAGCGACACGTGCCACCAGTGCGCATCCGACGACGGGATGGCGACCGGATGCGCCGGGAGGCGACCGCGCCACTGGTTGAGGGTGCGCTTGGCCAGTACCGCCCACTCGAGGCTCTTGCGCGGGTACGGGCCGGCCGGGGTGATGAACATGTCGGCCGGACGCAGGCCCGGCACGTTGTTCGCGTTGTGGCGGATGGTCTCACCGTATTCCGCGCGCTCGCGCCGGATGGCGGCCGCCGCCTCCATGCCGCCGTCGTGCAGGAACTCGGGCCCCCGCAGGAAGTCCTCGACGGCCTTGATCAGGGTGAAGGCCATCCCGTACTGCATCGAGACGAGGTACCGGAACAGGTCGGTCCGCAACTGCTTGGCGAGTGCCTTGCCGTCGAGTTCGGTGTGCAGGGCCGCGGTGATCATGGCGTTGCGGAGGTTGAAGTAGCGGTGCCACTCGTCCCAGTCCTTCCACGCGAAATCCGCGTGCCACACCGCGGCACCGGGCAGCGTGACGGTCGCGACGCCGTTCGCCCGCGAGCGGTAGCCGTACTCGATGTCGTCCCACTGGAAGAACAGGGGCAGCGGATAACCGACCTTCTCCACGACCTCCGACGGGATCAGGCACGACCACCACCCGTTGTAGCCGGCGTCGACCCGGATGTCCTGCTGCTTCTTCAGCGTGCTCTTGTCCGCGAGCGCGTTCTTCACCTCCAGCCCGGCCTGGAGCCGCTGCAGGTCTGCGACCTCGGCCCCGACGTGGACCCGGTCGGGATGCAGCAGGTACAGCATCTGCGCGCCGACGATCGCGGGCTCGACGGTGCAGTTCGCGAACATGTTGAGCCGGACCACCGCCTCCGGTTCGCACAGGACGTCGTCGTCCATGAACACGATGTTGGCTCCGGGGTTCCGCGCGTAGCCGGCGACCTCGTACAGGCCGCGGGTGAATCCGCCGGCGCCGCCCAGGTTGGGCTGCGTGATGTAGACGAGCTTGTCGCCGAGTTCGGAGGCGACGCGCTGGAACTCCTGCCGGGTCTCCACCCGGTCGGTGCCCTGATCGATCACGTACACCGATTGCACGTCGGCCAGCGCGATCGGGTCGTCCGCCATGGCGGCCAGCGTCGCCGCGCAGTCGTCGGCGCGGTTGAAGGTGCAGATGACGACGGCGGCCGGCCGCAGGGACTTCGGTGCCGGCACCGTCCACCGGGCGTTCTCGACGGCCAGTTCGCCGGAGCCGGTGGAGATCCGTGCGAACAGGGCACCGCCGTCGACGAACCGGTCGATCGGGGTGGACACCGTCACCGTCGCGGGCGCGCCGTTCGACGACACGGTGGTCGTGGCGACGATCCGTCGCCGGCCCCGGGCATCGGTGGCGACCAGTTCGATGCGGCCGTCTCCGTCGACCTCGGCGACGAACTCGACCTCGGTGACGGCGGTCCAGCGCTGCCAGTAGCTGGCGGGGAATCTGCCGAAGTAGGTGTCCGTTTCGACACGGCTCCGGCGGCCGAGACGCACCCTGGTCCGCTCACGGTCGACGGTCCCCTTGACGGTGACGTACATGTCGTCGCTGACCAGCGGAGACGGCCCCGCGAACAGCGCACGCTGAGCGGTCGGACGGGTCGCGGGGCGCCCCGTGACGGACGAACCGTCAGCTGCGGTGCCGACCCCTCCCGTCGGTTCGATCGCAGCGAATTCGGCCTTGTCCATCCGTCGAAACACCTTTCGGAACCTTGCTGCCCCCCAGGACACAACTCGTCCCAGGCTACCAACGGACCGGGGACCGGCCGACGTCCCCGCGGATCCACCCCCGCGCCCGGCCGGTCGTCGCCCGGCCCACCCCCGTTATCCTTGGCCTCTGGCCAGCCTCGTCCCTGGCCTCCGGCCAGCCCCGTCCCCGACCTCTGGAGCACATGTGACCTCCGCCGTCGTGCCCGCGGTGACGACGCGGCGGCAGCGCCGGACGTGGGGTGCCGCAGTGGCAGCGATGGTGACGGTCACCTACCTGGTGATCCTGGCGGCCGACGATCGATGGTTCTACACCGACGACACGGAATCGGGTGCGGTACCGAACTGGATCTTCCTCGGCCGGATCCTGCGGACCGGACAGCTTCCGAGCCTCGTGCCGGAACAGTGGATGGCCGGGAACTACCCGGTCGAGGGGCAGGGCGGCCTCTGGAATCCGCCGCAGCTGCTCGTCAACCTGATCGCGCCGTCCGTCGACAATATGGTGCTGCTCTCGACCGGCGTGAAGTGGGCGTTCTCCGTCGTCCTGGCGCTGGGCGTGTACCGGATCTGCCTGGAGTACGGCGCTCGCGCGACGTGGGCGGCGGTGGCCGGCGCCGCCGTCCCGTTCACCGGGTTCGCGCTCTTCTTCGACCAGGCGACCTGGGTCACGGCCCTCACCGGCTCGGCGTGGGTGGCCCAGGCGTGGGCCAGTTCGCTCCGCTACCTGCGCGGACGCTCCGGTCCCCTGCCGGCGTTCGTGTTCCTGTACCTCGCCGTCAGCGTCGGCTACGTCTTTCCCGCGCTCGTCGCCGGGATCCTCACGGGCTGCCTCATGATCGGCGAACGGATCCATCGGCACTCGTGGCGGCCCTCGCTGCGGCTGGCGGTGGTCGCGAGCTGCGCCGCCGCGGGCGGGTTGATCACCTACCTGCCCGGGGCGCTGTCCAGCTCCGTCACCTGGCGCTCCGACCAGGGCTTCCAGAACGACAACTTCCTCACGGCACCTTGGTCGGACACCCTCAACTCCGGCATCCCCTCCGCGCTGCCGGGCATCGAAGCCTGGTTCGGGGAGGTGCAGCCGTTCCCCGTCACCTACATCGCCTGGTTCGCCGTCCCCGCGCTCGCCTTCGTGGACTGGAAGACCGTGCACCGGTCCGTGCGCAGCCTCGCCGGCGCGCTGATCTTCCTCGTCGCCATGCTCATGGCGACGGCCGGCCCCAGCGTGATGGGGCCGTTGCGCTGGCCGGCGCGGCTGCTGCCGATGTTCGCTCTCGCGACACTCGTGGTGGTGTGCGTGCTGATCAGCCGCCACGGCACGCTCCGCAGGATGCGGGTGCGGGCGGGCGCGGCGGCCACGCTCGTGCTGCTGATGACCCTGCGCTCCGGGTCCTCGTCCCCCGAGTTCATGAACCGTCACCTGCTGTGGGCGGGCGCCGTCCTCCTCGTCGGAGCCGCCGTCCTGTGGGTCGCGCTCCGCGCCGGTGAGCGGGCGGTGGCGGCGATCCTGCTGCTCTCGGCGCTGCCCGTCGTGTACTTCCAGGTGGCGTCGACGACACCGCACCCGCTCGCGTGGGATCTGCCGGCTCGGCAGTCGGTCGCGAAGGAGAACTTCCCGGACCGGCCGGGCACCACGCTGCAGCTCGCCGACCGCGAACTGGTGCTGCCGTGGACCGCGAATCCGCAGGGCGTCTACCGCTCCCTCGTGTTCGGCAATTTCGCCAAGTCCCTCGACGAGACGTACGTCAACGCCTACACCCCCATCGGCTTCGAGGAGTTCGCCTTCCACCTGTGCATGCGGCACGACGGCTCGAGCTGCGCCGACGCGTTCGGCGCCGCGTTCGCCACCGAATCGAGCACCGACCGGACGTACGTGGACCTGATGCTCGTGGATCGGGTGGTGCTGCAGCGCCGGCAGTACCCGGACGCCGACTCGGAGCCGGCGCCGCCCGGCTGGCGGTGGGTGCAGTCGCCGCCCGGGTCCGCGGACGCTGTGGACGCGGTGATCCTCGAACGGCTCGCCGGACCGATCAGCGGCCGGAACGGACGCATCTCCTTCACGGAAGGGGTCACCGCCACCTCGGTCTCCGAGGACTACGCGACGAGCCGGGTCCGCGTGAACTCGGTGGACGGCGGACGCGTCGTCTTCGGACGCCTGAACTGGCCCGGCTACTCGGCCACGCTGGACGGCCGGCCCCTGGAACCGCGCTCGGTGGACGGCATGTTCCTCGCGGTGGACATCCCCGCCGGCACCGAGGACGGCGAGCTCGTCGTGCGCTGGACACCGCCGGGCCAGGGAGCCGGGTTCGCCGGCCTGGGCCTCGGCATCGCGGGCGCCACGGCGATGCAGCTGCTGTACCTCAGAGACCGGCGGAAGGCGCGACGGGAGAATCCGGAGGAGGCCGCGGCGCCCGTACCGGCGGCTACCGTGGGCTGAGACGCGACCGGAACACGGTGTAGAACACCCGCCGCTGAAGCGCGGCGAGTTCGGCGCGGCGATTCCCCTGCCACACGTCGGCCGCCCGGAGCCCGCCGGGCAGTTGTTCGGACACCCACCGGTGATAGGCCTTCGCCTGCCGGGCCTGCTCGGCGACGAGGGCCACGCTCCACTGACCGGCACTGACCCGGAAACCACCGACGACCTGCCGCAGGGCATACAGGTCGCCGTGGAACAGCACCTTCGTGTAGGAGGCCATGTCGATCAGGTAGGGGAAACGACCGTCCCATCCGCCGGCCCGCTCGAGGGCATCGCGGCGCATCATCACGCACATCGGCTCACCGAACACGTTCGTGCCCAGCCGCACGGTGCGCCGGATCGCCTCCCCGCCCGGCACCAGGCCCGACAGTCCCTGGAGACCGCGTCCGCCGATCATCTTCGCGCCTCGCGCGTCGAGAATGTCCCGCTGCGACGCCACCGCCACCGCCGACGGGTGCGCGTCCAGGGCCGCCACCTGGGCCGACAGGGCCCCCGGATACAGCAGGTCGTCGCCGCACACCAGCTTGACGTACTCGCCCGCGGCCTCGGCCGTCACGCGCTGCCAGTTCCGGGGCGCACCACCGCCCGTCGGAGTCGACAACAGGGTCACGCGCCGGTCGCGGGCGTACTTGCCGAGCAGGTCGGCGGTGCCGTCGGTCGAACTGTGGTCGGCGATGATCAGTTCGAAATCCTCGAAGTCCTGTCCGAGCACGGACTCGACCGTCGCCTCGATGAACGGCGCATTGTTGTAGGCCGGAATCACCACGGACAGTTTCGGCCTCGTCACTGCTGCTCATCCCGTCCTCGAACGCACGCCCGGCGCTCGTGGCGGGCCGACTGACGGCGCCACCGTACATCGGCACGGCCCGCACCCGAAAACAGCCCCACCCGGCGTATACACTCCCGACTTGTGAGCAGCGACGACCGGCCGGGGGTGGGCACGCCGCACCGCGTGTCGGTCGTCGTGCCGGTCTATCAGGGCGAACACACCCTGGGTGACCTGCTCGAGCAGATCGTTCCGTGGACCGAGGTGACACTGACCCCCGGTGGCCGTCCCATGGTGGTCGAGGAGGTCCTGCTCGTCCACGACAACGGCCCCGACGACTCGGCCCGCGTCATCCGGGAGCTGGCCGCGAAGTACCCCTTCGTCGCCGGGGTGTGGCTCAGCCGGAACTTCGGCCAGCATCCGGCGACGCTCGCGGGCATGGCGTCGAGTGGCGGCGAGTGGATCGTCACCCTCGACGAGGACGGTCAGCACGATCCCGCCGCCATCGGCGGGCTGCTCGACACCGCGCTCGACGAGGGCGCGACCGTCGTATACGCCAAACCGACGAACGCGGCACCGCACGGCCTGCTGCGCAACGTGGCCTCCAAGGGATCCAAGTGGTTCCTGGCCCGGGTGCTGTCCGTGCCCGACAGCCCCGATTACCAGAGTTTCCGTCTGGTGCTGGGCGAGGTGGGACGTTCCCTCGCCGCCTACGCGGGTTCCGAGGTCTACCTCGACGTCGCGCTGGGGTGGATCGCAGGCAAGGTGAGCACGAGCCCGGTCGCCCTGCGGGAGGAGCAGGGACGTGCGTCCGGCTACCGGCTGCGCACTCTGCTGTCGCATTTCTGGCGGATGGTGCTGTCGAGCGGAACCAAGGGCCTGCGGATGGTGAGCCTGCTGGGCGTGGTCCTGGCCGTGGGCGGGATCCTGTGGGCGGTGTGGGTGCTGGTGTCCTACTTGTTCCTCGGCAACCGTTTCCCGGTGCAGGGCTGGGCCTCGACGACGGTCATTCTGCTGCTGGGATTCGGCGCCGTCCTGTTCTCCCTCGGAGTCATCGCCGAGTACGTGGGGGTGGCGGTGAAGACGGCGATGGGCAAACCGCCGTACCTGATCGTCAGCGATCCCGGCTCCGGTCCGCTGGCCCGCACACAGCGGTATCCCGACCTCGAATCGTTCCGGAGCGGGTAGCCGTGCCGGCGCCGACGTGGGTCGTCGGAAGTGGCGGACTGCTCGGCTCGTGGGTGACCCGGGAGCTGCACCGCCGCGACGTCCCGGTGGCGACGAGCGTGGTGCCCTGGGAGGAGCCGGAGCAGGCCCGCAACGTGCTGCTGGCCGACGCGGACCGGTTCGTCCGCGCCACCGGTGGTGGGCCGTGGCGGGTCGCGTGGTGCGCCGGCGCCGGGGTGAACGGCACGACGGCGGAAGCATTCGCGGCCGAGAACGCTCTGCTGCGCGACGTGCTCGACGGACTGGCGCACGCAGCCGGCGGCAGCGCCGAGCACGGGACGGTGTTCCACGCCTCGTCGGCAGGCGGTGTGTACGCGGCCGCGCCGGGCGCACCCCACTCCGAGCACAGCCCCACGGCCCCGCTCGGTCTCTACGGACACGCCAAGCTGGCCGCCGAGGCCGTCGTCACCGACTTCGCCGGGGCGACGGGCGCCACCGCGGTGATCGGCCGCTTCGCGAACCTCTACGGGCCGGGGCAGAATCTCGCCAAGCCGCAGGGTCTCATCTCCCACCTGTGCCGCGGCTATCTCACCGGGGCACCGGTCTCGATCTACGTCTCGATGGACACCCTGCGGGACTACCTCTACATCTCCGACGCGGCGGAGATGGTTGCCGACGCCCTGGCGCGGGCGGAAGCCGAATCGGGCGGGGTGAGCACCAAGATCTTCGCGTCCGGCCGGTCGGTGACGATCGGCGCGATCCTCGGCGCGTGCCGAACCGTCTTCCGCCGCCGCCCCAACGTCGTGCTCGCGTCCTCACCGCTCGCGTCGGTGCAAGGGCGGGACCTGCGGTTACGGTCGCTCGTGTGGACCGAGCTGGACCGCCGCAGCCATCGGCCCCTCCCGGCCGGCATCGCCGCCACGCTGGAAGCGACCCGGCGCACGATGGGTCATTCGGCTCGGCCGAGTGTCCGCTCCCCGGAACGGGCGTAGGCCTGCTCGGTGGCGTCCTTCTGCGGTCGCCACCAGTGCTCGTGGGTGCGGTACCAGTCGATGGTCGCGGCCAGGCCCTCGCGGAAGTCCCGGTAGCGGGGGGTCCAGCCGAGCTCGGTGCGCAGGCGGGTGGCGTCGATGGCGTAGCGCAGGTCGTGGCCGGGGCGGTCGGTGACGAAGTCGAAGTCGCCCCGGTCCTTACCGCACAGCTCGAGGATGGTCTCGACGACGGTGCGGTTGTTCGTCTCGCCGTCCGCGCCGATCAGATAGGTCTGGCCGATCTCGCCCTTGTCGATGATCGTCCACACCGCCCGGTTGTGGTCGTCGACGTGGATCCAGTCCCGCACGTTCGCCCCGGTGCCGTACAGCTTGGGCCGGATCCCGTCGAGGACGTTGGTGATCTGCCGCGGGATGAACTTCTCCACGTGCTGATAGGGGCCGTAGTTGTTCGAGCAGTTCGAGATCGTCGCGGCCACCCCGAACGAGCGCACCCACGCGCGCACCAGCAGGTCCGAGCCGGCCTTGGTCGACGAGTACGGGCTCGACGGGTTGTAGGCGGTGGCCTCGGTGAACCGGGCCGGATCGTCGAGCTCGAGATCGCCGTACACCTCGTCGGTGGAGATGTGGTGATACCGCACCGAATGCCGGCGCACCGCCTCGAGCAGAGTGAACGTGCCGATCAGGTTGGTCTGCACGAACGGCGACGGATCGGCCAGGGAGTTGTCGTTGTGCGACTCGGCGGCGAAGTGCACCACCAGATCCGACTCGGCCACCAGCGCGTCCACCAGGTCCGCGTCGGCGACGTCGCCGCGGACGAAGCGGATCTTCTCGGCGACCGGGTCGAGGGAGGCGAGGTTGCCAGCGTAGGTGAGCTTGTCGAGCACGGTCACCCGCGCCTCGGGGCGGTCGGCGACGGTCCGATGCACGAAGTTCGCACCGATGAAACCGGCACCGCCGGTGACGAGCAGCCGCATGCGGCAACCCTACCGGCGGTGCGTTCGCTGGTCCGCGTCCACCCCGGATGGGAGACTGCCCGTCATGCGCGGAATCATTCTCGCCGGCGGCACCGGGTCCCGCCTGCACCCGATCACCCTGGGAGTGAGCAAGCAGCTCGTACCGGTCTACGACAAGCCGATGATCTACTACCCGCTCTCGACCCTCATGCTCGCCGGGATCCGCGACATCCTGATCATCACCACGCCCGAGGATGCTCCACAGTTCCAGCGCCTGCTCGGCGACGGGTCGCGCTACGGGGTGAACCTGACCTACCGGGTCCAGCCGGAGCCGAACGGGCTCGCCCAGGCGTTCGTGCTCGGCGCCGAGCACATCGGCACCGGCAGCGTCGCCCTCGTCCTCGGCGACAACATCTTCTACGGCCCCCGCCTGGGCACCCAGCTCACCCGGTTCGCCGACCTCGACGGCGGCGCGGTGTTCGCCTACCGCGTCTCCGATCCCAGGGCCTACGGGGTGATCGAGTTCGACTCCGAGGGCCGGGCGCTCTCGCTCGAGGAGAAGCCGGCCACCCCGAAGTCGAACTTCGCGGTGCCCGGGTTGTACTTCTACGACAACGACGTCGTCGCCATCGCCCGCGGCCTGCGCCCGTCGGACCGCGGCGAATACGAGATCACCGACATCAACCGCACCTACCTCGAGGCCGGCCGGCTCCAGGTCGAGGTCCTGCCGCGCGGCACCGCCTGGCTCGACACCGGCACCTTCGACTCGCTGCTCGACGCCGGCAACTACGTCCGTACCATCGAACAACGCCAGGGCCTGAAGATCGGCGCCCCCGAGGAGGTCGCGTGGCGGCGCGGCTTCATCACCGACGACGACCTGCGCGCCCTGGCCGCGCCGCTGGTCAAATCCGGCTACGGCAGCTACCTGCTCGACCTGCTCGACCGGGAAGGACACTGACGGTGCACTACCGCGAACTGAAGATCCCCGGCGCCTACGAGATCACCCCCCGACAGTTCGGCGACGACCGCGGCGTCTTCTACGAGTGGTTCAAACAGCCCACCTTCACCGACGCCGCCGGACGCGCCCTCGACCTCGCCCAGGCCAACTGCTCGGTCTCCGCCGCCGGGGTGCTGCGCGGCATCCACTACGCCGACGTCCCACCCGGGCAGGCCAAGTACGTCACCTGCCCGGCCGGCGCGGTGCTCGACGTCGTCGTCGACCTGCGCGTCGGCTCCCCCACCTTCGGGCAGTGGGACGCGGTGCTGCTCGACGACGTCGACCGCCGCGCGATCTTCCTCCCCGAGGGCCTCGGCCACGCCTTCTGTTCCCTGGCCGACGGCTCGACCGTCGTCTACCTGTGCTCGACCGGCTACAACCCCGACCGCGAACACGAGATCGACCCCCTCGACCCGCAGATCGGCATCGACTGGCCCACCACCGGCCGCGACGGGCAACTGCTGCACTACCAGCTCTCCGACAAGGACCGGGCGGCCCCCTCGCTGGCCGACGCCGTCGCGGCCGGGTCGCTGCCGCGGTACCTCGGGTGAGCGCGCAGCCGGTGCCCTCCCCCGATCCCGTCACCGAACCCGCCGGCGCACCCGGCGGGATGTCGGGGGCGCCGGGCCCGCTCATGCGCCTGTTCAAGAACCAGGCCGTGGCGTTCCTGCTGGTGGGGGCCTTCAACACCGCGCTGGGCACCGCTTGGTTCATCGTGTGGCAGCTCGCCGTCGGCGACACCCTCGGCTACCACGTCGCGATCGTGGCGGGCTACGCCTCCAATGTGCTGTGCGCCTTCTCCACCTACCGCTACCTCGTGTTCCGCGTGCGCGGTCACTTCCTGCGTGACCTGTGGCGGTTCGTGACCGTCAACCTGAGCGCGTTCCTGCTGAACCTCGCGCTCATGACGCTGGCGGTGTCCGTCCTCGGATTCCCCCCGATCCCCGCGCAGATCGTGATCACCTTCGTGACCGCGACGGCGAGCTTCTTCGGCTACCGGGACTTCTCCTTCCGCCGCGCCAAGCACGACTGAGCGACCCGAGCGAATGGACCATTTCGTCGGACCACGGAGGTGAGCGATACATTCGCTCGCCCCCCACGGCCGACCGATCAGCGCAGGCGGAAGATCACGGCGCGCTGCACCACGAAGTTGATCACGGTGGCCGTGCCCTGCGCGACGACGAATGCGAGCGGCACGCGCCACCACTCGGCGGGCAGCGCGTCGTACAGCACGTAGTTGATGCCGACCTGCACGGCGTAGGTGACGGCGTACAGGATCACCACCGCGACGAACCGGGCCCGGCTCGGTTCCGCCCTGAAGGTCCAGCGCCGGTTGATCAGGTACGCGGTGGTGGTGCCGGCGACGAACGACAGCGACTTCGCGACGTTGACGTGCAGCCCCACGGCCAGCAGCAGCACGTAGAGACCGAAGTCCACGATCGCGGACAGCCCGCCGGTGAGGACGAACCGCACGATCTGCGTCTTCAGGTCGAGCGCCTCGTCGGCGGTGCTGTCGGTGAGGGGGATCTCCACCGGCAGGGGGGCGTGGTGCTCCGGTTGCGTCTGCCAGTGCGGGTGCTGCGGGTGCTCGGACACGGCGACAGCCTATGCGAGCGGCGCGAGCGCTCCCGCTCCGCGACGGAACGCACCGGGACGGTTCCGGCAATCCGGACGCCGGGGCGGGGACGTCGCCACCGACACACTCTCGCTGCTGCGACCGGCGGGTAACCTGTACGGCGATGTCCACGACAGCTGCAGAGCCGGCCGCCGCGCCGCTCCCCACCCAGACCCGCACTCTGACCGGCTGGGGGCGCACCGCCCCGACCACCGCGGAGGTGCTGTCCACTCCCGACGTCGAGGTGATCGCGCAGGCGGTCGCCCGGGTCGCGGAGCAGAACGAGTCCAAGCCGTCGCATCTGCGCCGCGGTGTCATCGCCCGCGGCCTCGGCCGCTCGTACGGTGACCCGGCGCAGAACGCGGGCGGGCTCGTCGTCGACATGACGGCGCTGGACCGGATTCACACGATCGACCGCGAATCGCGTCTGGTCACCGTCGACGCGGGCGCCAACCTGGACCAGTTGATGCGCGCGGCGCTGCCGTTCGGCCTGTGGGTGCCGGTGCTGCCGGGCACCCGGCAGGTGACCGTGGGCGGCGCCATCGGCGCGGACATCCACGGCAAGAACCACCACAGCGCCGGCAGCTTCGGCAACCACGTCCGGTCGATGGACCTGCTCACGGCCGACGGCCAGGTGCGCACCCTCACCCCGAACGGTCGCAACTCCAAGCTGTTCTGGGCGACGGTCGGCGGCATGGGCCTGACCGGCATCATCCTGCGCGCCACGATCGAGATGACGCCCACCGAGACGGCGTACTTCATCGCCGACGGCGACGTCACCAGCACCCTCGACGAGACGATCGCGCTGCACAGCGACGGCAGCGAGGCGAACTACGACTACTCGAGCGCCTGGTTCGACGCGGTCGCACCGCCGCCGAAGCTCGGCCGCGCGGCGGTCTCCCGCGGTTCGCTCGCGAAGCTCGACCAGCTGCCGAAGAAGCTGCAGAAGAACCCGCTGAAGTTCGACGCGCCGACGCTGCTGACGTTCCCGGACATCTTCCCGAACGGCCTGGCCAACAAGTACACCTTCAGCGCCGTCGGCGAGCTGTGGTACCGCAAGTCCGGCACCTACCGCGGCAAGGTCCAGAATCTGACGCAGTTCTACCACCCGCTCGACATGTTCGGTGAGTGGAACCGCGCCTACGGTTCGAACGGCTTCCTGCAGTACCAGTTCGTGGTGCCCACGGAGGCCGTCGAGGAGTTCAAGAGGATCATCGTCGACATCCAGAAGTCGGGGCACTACTCGTTCCTCAACGTCTTCAAGCTGTTCGGCCCGGGCAACAAGGCGCCGCTGAGCTTCCCGATCCCGGGGTGGAACATCTGCGTCGACTTCCCCATCAAGGCGGGCCTGAACGAGTTCGTCCGCGAACTCGACCGCCGCGTCCTCGAATTCGGCGGCCGCCTCTACACCGCCAAGGATTCGCGCACCTCCGCCGAGACGTTCCACGCGATGTACCCGCGCATCGGCGAATGGATCAAGATCCGCCGCTCGGTCGATCCCACCAACGTGTTCGCCTCCGATATGTCCAGAAGGTTGGAACTCCACTGATGATCAACGCCGTCGGCAACCCCCAGACCCTGCTGCTCCTCGGTGGCACGTCCGAGATCGGCCTCGCCATCGTCGAGGAGTACCTGCGCAGGGCGCCGGCCCGCGTGATCCTCGCGGCTCTGCCGAACGACCCGCTGCGCGACGACGCCGTCGCGCAGGTGAAGGCCGCCGGGGCCACCAAGGTCGACGTGATCGACTTCGACGCCCTCGACACCGGCAGCCACCCGAAGGTGATCGACCGAGCCTGGGACCTCGCCGGAAACGGTCGCTCCGCAGGCTCCGCTCCTGCCGGCGACGTCGACGTCGCGATCGTCGCGTTCGGACTGCTCGGCGATGCCGAGGAGCTGTGGCAGAACCAGGCCAAGGCCGTGCAGATCGCCGAGATCAACTACACCGCGGCCGTATCCGTCGGCGTGCTCGTCGGCGAGAAGATGAAGGCGCAGGGCTACGGCCGCATCATCGCCATGTCCTCCGCCGCGGGTGAGCGGGTGCGCCGCTCCAACTTCGTGTACGGCTCCACCAAGGCCGGTCTCGACGGCTTCTACCTCGGGCTCGGCGAGGCGCTGCGCGAGTACGGCCCCCGTGTCCTGGTGATCCGGCCGGGGCAGGTCCGCACCCGCATGTCCGCCGGGGTGAAGGAAGCCCCGCTGACGGTGAACAAGGAGGACGTCGCCAAGCTCGCCGTCTCCGCGTCCGAGAAGGGCAAGGAACTCGTGTGGGCTCCGGGCGCCTTCCGCTACGTGATGATGGTGCTGCGGCACGTCCCGCGCGCGATCTTCCGAAAGCTGCCGATCTAGGCTGCGGGGGTGTCCGACCCAGCCGTACTCTCCTCCGACGTGGCCCCCTTCCGGCGTGCGCTCCGCACCGCCGGCGAGGGGGCCGCTGCGGTTCTCGTCGCCGCGATCGTCGCCGCCGTCGGCCTGTTCGCGTTCGCACGCGTGCAGTGGCCCGCCTTCAACTCGTCGAACGTCACGCAGGCCGTCACGACGGTGCTGCAGGTGGGGGCGCTCGCCGTGCTCGCCGTCTCCGTCGTGCTGCACCGGCGGCGACGGTGCACGCCGTTCGCGCGGGTGCTGTCGTGGGCCGGCCTGTCGGGCCTGGTCACCGTCACCCTCGGGATGCCGCTGGCCGCGACGAAGCTCTATCTGCACGGCATTTCCGTCGACCAGGAGTTCCGCACCGAGTACCTGACACGGCTCACCGACTCCCCGGCCCTGCGGGACATGACGTACGCGGACCTGCCGCCGTTCTATCCCGCCGGCTGGTTCTGGGTGGGCGGCCGCTTCGCGAACCTGCTCGGCATGGACGGCTGGGAGGCGTTCAAGCCGTGGTCGATCGTGTCGCTGGCCGTCGCCGCCGTCGGCGCGCTCGTGTTGTGGACCGCGCTGGTGCGGGTCGATCTGGCCGTGCTGGTCGCCACCGCGACCACCGCCGTCGTCCTCGCCTACGGCTCCCCCGAGCCGTACGGCGCCGTCATCGCGCTGCTGCTCGCGCCCGCCCTCGTCATGGCGTGGGGGGCACTGTCGCGCCCGGTGCGTCCTTCGGGCGGCTGGAGCAGCCCAAAGGGCGCACCGGGCGGCGGAGCCGCCGTCGGGACCGGGCTGTTCCTCGGGCTGGCGGCCACGTTCTACACGCTCTACCTGGGCATCGCCGCGTTCGCCGTCACCGTGATGGCCGTCGTCGCGGCGGTGCTGGCACGACGCGCGGCCGGCACGTGGCGCGCCGCGGTCCCGGTGCTCGTGCGGTTCGTGGTGATCGGTGCGATCGCGGCACTCGTCGCGCTGCTCGTGTGGGCGCCGTTCGTGCTCGAGGTGCTGCGGGGCGGGTCCACCGCCGGATCCGGCACCGCGACGCACTATCTGCCCGAGACCGGGGCCCGGCTGCCGCTGCCGATGTTCCACGGTTCGCTGATCGGGCTGCTGTGCCTGCTCGGCACGGTGTGGCTGGTCGGGCGGGCCACGTCGTCGCGGCGCGCGCAGGCCCTCGGACTCGGCGTCGTATCCGTGTACCTGTGGTACCTGGCGTCGATGGCGCTGACCGCGCTGGGCAACACCCTGCTCGCCTTCCGCCTCGAGGTGATCCTGCTCGTGCTGCTCGCGGCCGCCGGCACGTTCGCATTCGTCGACTTCACCCGGTGGATCGTGCTGGCCACCAGCGAGAACCAGCGGGTGCGGTGGTCCCTGATCGCGGTCGGCGCGCTGGGCGCGGTCGCGTTCACCCAGAACATCCCGCAGGTCCTCGCGAGCGAGATCACCGTCGCCTACACCGACACCGACGGCGACGGTGAACGCGCCGACCAACGTCCGCCCGGCGCCGGCGCCTACTACGCCGAGCTGGACGAGGCGATCACCGCGGCGCTGGACCGGCCCCGCGACGAGATCGTCGTCCTCACCGCCGACACCACCTTCCTCGCCTACCACCCCTACCTCGGATTCCAGGCGCTGACGTCGCACTACGCGAATCCATTGGCGGACTTCGAGGCTCGCGCCGCCGCGATCGAGGACTGGGCGTCGCTCGAGACGGCCGACGAGCTGCTCGCGGCGTGGGACGAGTCGCCGTGGCGGGGCCCCGACGCGATCGTATTCCGGCAGGGCGCCGAGGGTTACACGCTCCGGCTCGCCGAGGACGTGTACCCCAACGACCCCAATGTGCGCCGCTACACGGTGACGTACCCGAAGTCGCTGTTCGACGATCCGCGCTTCACGATCTCGGAGATCGGGCCGTTCGTCGTCGTCACCCGCACCGGATAGCCGCAGTCGTCCGCGAACCCGACGGTGTTCGCGGACGACCGGCAACGGTTGCGAGGGGGCTCAGGCGCGGCGCAGCGGCATCACCGACCGCACCACCGGATCGCGCAGGTACAGCCCGGCCCACACGAGGACACCGACGTACACCGGGAAGAGGATGGTGCTGAAGAGCGGCATCTCGTTCAACATGTTCGTCGCCACGGCGCCGCCGAGGTAACCGGTCAGCAGCACCGCCCCGAGGATCGACGTGGCCGGGACCAGGTACAGCGCCAGGCACACGAGCAGGACGACGCCGATGACGTAGTTGAGGTCCGGGTCGAAGCCCAGATCGATCATCGCCTCCCGGGCCTGGTCGACGTTGAGGATGTGGATCGTGACGTCGAACAGCAGGAACAGCACGACGAGGCCGGTGAGCACGAGGCCGGCGATGCGGAACTTCCGGTCGGTCGTGCGCTCGGTGGGGCGGGTGGTGGTCGAGATCATGACGGGCTCCTGGGGTCGCGGGGTGGTCTCGCTACGGACTGACCGGCCGGCCCGGAAAAACTCATCGCCGTGGATCGTCGGCTCACAGCCTGGACGCGAGCAGCTGCGCGAGGTGTACCCCTCGCCGGTCGGTGAGGTCGGCGATCTGGGTGCGGCAGGAGTAGCCGTCGGCGAGCACGACGTCGTCCGTGCCCGCGGCGGCGATCGCGGGCAGCAGCTGGTGCCCGGCGACGGCGACGGAGACGTCGTAGTGCCCGGGCACCACGCCGAAGTTGCCGGCGAGACCGCAGCATCCGCCGAGCCGGGTGACCGTCGCGCCGGCCCGGCGCAGCAGCGCGGCGTCGGCGCCCCACCCCATCACGGCGTGGTGGTGGCAGTGCGGCTGGGCCACCACCGTCGTCCCGGACAGCGACGGCGGCTCCCAGTCGCCGAGCAGCTCGGCCAGCGTCACCGTCGACTCGGCGACGACGCGCGCCGGCTCGAACCCGAGCAGCTCGACGGCGTCGGAGCGCAGGACCGCGGTGCACGACGGTTCGAGCCCCACGATCGGCATGCCGGCCGGGAACAGGGCGGAGAGGGTGCGGCCCAAGATCTTCCGGGCGGCATCCAGCTGACCGGTGGTGATCCACGTCAGGCCGCAGCACTGTTGCCGGTCGGTCACGCACACCCGTCGGCCTGCGGCCTCGAGCACCCGCACCGCGGCGATCGCCACCTCCGGGGTGAAGTACTCGGTGAAGGTGTCGACGAACAGCAGGACGGGCTCGCCGTCCGTGCGACGCTCGGCGGCCGTGTCTGCGAACCAGCGGCGGAACGTGCGCGGCGCGAACTCGGGCACGCGGCGGCGCCGGTCCACTCCGGCGAGGGTCAGCCCGGCGGCCGCCACCCCCGGCACCTTGCCCAGCGCGTTCACCGCGCGCGGCGCCCGGCTCGCCAGCGCCGCCCAGCGCGGCAGCCGCCCGAGGGTGTAGTGCGTGACGGGACGCACGCGGCCCTGGTAACTCTGGTGCAGCACTTCGGATTTGAAGGTGGCCATGTCCACACCGGTCGGGCAGTCGGAGGCGCAGCCCTTGCACGCCAGGCACAGTTCGAGCGCCTCGTGCACCTCCGGTGAGCGCCAGGATCCGGTGACGAGGGTGCCGTTGAGCATCTCCTGCAGGACCCGGGCCCGGCCGCGGGTGGAATCCTTCTCCTCCCGCGTCGCCAGGTACGACGGGCACATCACCCCACCGAGGCCGGCGGTGTCGGCGCGGCACTTGCCGACACCGGTGCAGCGGTGCACGGCCTGCGTGAAGTCGCCGCCGTCACCGGTGTACCGGAACGCCAGGCCGTCCTGGACCCGTTGCGCGGCCGGGACTCTGAGGTCCCGATCCGAGGGGACGGGATCGACGAGCACGCCGGGATTGAGCAGGCCCTCGGGGTCGAACACCGCCTTGACCGCCCCGAACAGCCGCAGCGCGGTCGGCGAGTACATCAGGGGCAGCAGTTCGCTGCGCGCCCGGCCGTCGCCGTGTTCGCCGGACATCGAGCCCCCGAACGAGGCCACGAGTTCACCTGCCGCGAAGAGGAATTCGCGGAATATCCCGGGTATCTCGAGCGGCACGTCGAGGCGGATGTGGATGCAGCCGTCGGCGAAGTGCCCGTACGGATAGCCGGTGACGCCGTAGCGGGTCAGCAGCGACTCGAACTCGCGCAGGTACTCCCCCACCCGCTCCGGCGGGACGGCGGCATCCTCCCAGCCGGAGTGGGCGGGCAACCCGGCGGGGCTGCGCCCGGACAGCCCGGCCCCGTCCTCCCGGATCCGCCACAGTTGCGCGGCCTTCCCCGGATCGGTCACGATCAGCGAATCCACCGCCGAGACGGCGTGTTCGAGAGACGACGCCCGGGCGAGCACCTCGCCGGCGTCGTCGCCGGACAGTTCGACGAACAGCCACGCCGCCCCGCGCGGCAGCGGCGGCACCGCCGCCGGGCCGCGCCGCGCACGCACCACGTCCACGATCCGCGAGTCGAGTCCCTCGCACGCGGTCGGGGTGAAGCCGAGCAGCGCGTGGGCGGCGTCGCCGGCCGTCGCGATGTCGGGGTAGCCGAGGGCCACCAGGACGCGCACCGCGGGATCGGCGACGAGCCGCACCGTCGCCTCGGTGACGACGCCGAGCGTGCCCTCGCTGCCGACGAGGAAGCGCAGGACGTCGAACCCGTTCTCCGGCAACAGGTGTTCGAGGGCGTAGCCGGACGCCTGCCGGCCGAACCGGCCGAACTCGGTGCGGATGGTGGCGAGGTGGTCGAGCACGAGGCGGCGCAGCGATTCCAGGACGGGGGCGTCGTCGGGCAGCGACAGGTGCCGGCCCGCGCCGGTGAGCACCTCGAGGCCGAGGACGTTGTCGGAGGTGCGACCGTAGCCGAGGGTGCGGGCACCGCAGGCGTTGTTGCCGATCATCCCGCCGACGGTGCAGCGGTTGTGGGTGGACGGGTCGGGCCCGAAGCGCAGTCCGTACGGGGCGGCCGCGCGCTGCAGTTCGGACTGGACGACGCCGGGCTGCACCGTCGCGGTGCGGGCCTCGGGGTCGATCTGCAGGACACGGCCGAGATGACGGCTGAAGTCGAGCACGACGCCGGGGCCGACGGCGTTGCCGGCGACGGACGTTCCGCCGCCGCGCGAGGTGAACGGAACGCCGTGCCGGCGGCACACCTCGAGCACGGTGGCGACCTCGTCGATCTCACGGGGCCGCACCACCGCCTGCGGGGGCACCCGGTAGAGGGAGGCGTCGGACGAGTACAGGGCCCGGGTGGTGGTGTCGTCGAGCACGTCGGAGATGCCCGCGCCACGCAGGGCCTCGCCGATCGCCGTCGCCCTGGCCATAGGCCGATGCTAGTGCCTACCGGGGTCGCTTCGTCGCGGGTCGGACCGGCGCACCCGCGGATCGATACGTCCTCAGCGCTGGGTGAGGACGACCGGTCCGTCCTCGGTGATCGCGACGGTGTGCTCGCAGTGCGCGGCCCGGCTGCCGTCGGCGGTGCGCAGCGTCCACCCGTCCGGGTCGTGCCGGTAGGCGTCGTCGCCCCCGGCGTGCAGCATCGGCTCGATGGCCAGCACCAGCCCGGGCCGCAGCCGCATCCCGCGACCGGCCCGGCCCTCGTTGGGCACGTGCGGGTCCTCGTGCATGCGGCGGCCGATGCCGTGGCCACCGTGGTCGGCGAGCATGCCGTAGCCGCGGGAGCGGACGTAGCCGCCGATCGCCGCGCCGATGTCGCCGAGGCGGTTGCCCGGCACGGCCGCGGCGATGCCGCGCGCGAGGGCCTCCTCCGTCGCGGCGATCAGGGCGAGGGCCTCGCGGTCGGCGGCGCCGACGGTGAAGCTCACGGCGGCGTCCCCGCACCAGCCGTCGAGCACGGCCCCGCAGTCGATGCTCACCAGATCGCCGTCACGCAACCGGTAGCCGCCGGGAATGCCGTGGACGACGCCGTCGTCGACGCTCGCGCACACGACTCCGGGGAACGGCGACGGAGCCCACTCGGGGTGGTAGCCGAGGAACGGGGAGGTCGCGCCGGCGTCGCGGACGACCGCCGCGGCGACGTCGTCGAGTTCCTTCAGGGACACCCCGATCGCCGCGTGGGCCCGCACGGCCGCGAGCGCGTCCGCGACCACGGCGCCGGCGGCCCGCATCGCCTCGATCTCGCCGGGCGTCTTCAGTTCGACCATGTCGCCTCCCAATAGAAATACCGGTATTACTATACGGGCATGGTGCGCGAACCGCTGACCCCGGTCCAACTCGAACGCGGCCGGCGGCTCGGCGAACGTCTGCGCGCGGCGCGCGGCACCGCCAGCATGGCAACGGTCGCCGGCGACGCCGGCATCTCCGTCGAGACGCTCCGGAAGATCGAGACCGGCCGCATCGCCACGCCCGCCTTCTTCACCGTCACCGCGCTCGCCCGGGTCCTCGGGCTCTCCCTCGACGACCTGGCCGGCGACCCGGCGGGCGACCCCGTCGAGCACGGGGCCGCCTCCTGACCGGAGGTGCTCACCCCCGGCACCACCCTCCCTCGCCTAGCATCGATCCTTGTGCCCGTCGATGTCCTTTCGCCCGAAACGCCCGCTTACGCCGATACGAAGGCCCGCGTGCGCACGGCCAGGATCGTCGCGACGGTCACCGGACTGCTCGGCATGGTGCTCGCCCTGGCCGTGCCGTTCCTGCCGGTCCGGCAGGAGGCCGCCACCGTCAGCTGGCCGCAGGGCACCGACCTGACCAACATCGAGGCGCCCCTCGTCTCCTACACCCCCCTCGAACTGCGGGCGAGCGTGCCGTGCTCGGCCTTCCCCCTGCTCGGCGACGACGGCGGCACCCTGGTCTCCACCGTGCCGCCGGGCGCCCCCGACGCCACCGAGAACGCCCTCGTGATCCGGACCGTCGCCGGCACCGACGGCGGCTCCGCCACCGTGGAGGTGGTGCTGCGCAACTCGGTGGTCGTGTCGGCACCGATCGACGACGAGCACCGGTGCACAGCCGTCACCGTCGCCACCAACGCCGACCGCACCGCCGCCGAGATCGTCGGCCTCGAGCAACACGACGACGGGCACCACGTCGCCATGCTCGACGGCGATCACCGGCCGCAGATGGTCGGGGTCTACTCCGATCTGCAGGGCTCGGTGGAGGCCCTCAACTCCGGCCCGAACGCCGAGCGGCTGTCCGTCCGCGCCGCCCTCGACTCGCGGTTCACCTCCACTCCGACGCTGGTCAAACTCGTCGCGATGGTCGCCTGCCTCCTTGCGACCCTGCTGTCACTCGTGGCGCTGCACCGGCTCGACGGCGTCGACAACCGCCGCGCCCGCCGGGTCCTGCCCGCCCACTGGTGGCGGTTCACCGCGGTGGACGCGGTCGTCGTCGGCACGCTGCTGCTGTGGCACGTCATCGGCGCCAACACCTCCGACGACGGCTACATCCTCACCATGGCCCGCGCCTCCGACGGCGCCGGCTACATGGCCAACTACTACCGATGGTTCGGCGTCCCCGAGGCCCCGTTCGGCTGGTACTACGACGTGCTCGTCCTGCTCGCGAAGGTCTCCACCGCCAGCGTGTGGATGCGGCTGCCCGCCCTGCTCGCCGCCGTCGCCTGCTGGATGGTCATCAGCCGCGAGGTCATCCCCCGGCTCGGAGTCGCCGTCCGCCGTAACCGCATCGCGCTGTGGACGGCGGGCCTGGTGTTCCTCGCCTTCTGGCTGCCCTACGACAACGGCCTGCGGCCCGAGCCCATCATCGCGCTCGGCGCCCTGCTCACCTGGTGCTCGATCGAACGCGCCGTCGCCACCGGCCGCATGCTGCCCGCCGCGATCGCCGTGCTGCTCGCCGCCTTCTCCCTCGCCGCGGGTCCCACCGGGCTCATCGCGGTCGCCGCGCTCGTCGCCGGAGCCCGGCCCGTCGTCGTCCGGCTGGCCGGTCGCCGCCGGCTCGTCGGGGTCCTCCCGCCCGTGGCTGCCATCCTCGCCGCGGGCACCGTCGTCCTCGTCGTCGTCTTCGCCGACCAGACCCTCGCCTCGGTGCTCGAGGCGACCCGGGTGCGTTCCGCCGTCGGACCCAACGTGCCCTGGTTCGACGAACGGCTGCGCTGGGACGCGCTGCTGACCGTCTCCCCCGACGGCTCCCTCAGCCGCCGCTTCGGCGTGTTCGTCATGCTGCTGTGCCTGGTGGTGTGCGTGATGCTGATCCTGCGCAAGGGCCGCATCCCCGGCACCGCCCTCGGTCCGTCGCGCCGCATCCTCGGCATCGTCTTCGCGTCGCTGCTGCTGATGATGCTCACCCCGACCAAGTGGACCCACCACTTCGGCGTGTACGCCGGACTGGCCGGGTCCGTCGCCGCGCTCGCCGCGGTCGGCGTCGGCGCCGTCGGCATCCGCTCCGCGCGCAACCGCGCCCTCTTCACCGCCGGGGTGCTGTTCGTGCTGGCGCTGGCGTTCACCGGCTCCAACGGCTGGTGGTACGTCTCCAGCTACGGGATCCCGTGGTGGGACAAGCCGCCGTCCATCTCCGGACGCGCCTTCTCCACCGCCCTGCTCGCGCTGGCCCTCGTCGCGCTGGCCGTCGCCGCGTGGTTCCACCTGCGCGAACCGTTCGCCACCCCGAAACCCGACCGCAACGGCCGGGTCAGGGCGATCGCCTCGGCGCCGCTGACCGTCGTCGCCGCGGGCGTCGTCCTGTTCGAGGTGCTCTCGCTCGTCAAGGGCGCGGTCGCGCAGTACCCGGCGTACTCGATCGCCCGGTCGAACGCGGCCGCCCTCACCGGCAGCAGCTGCGGCCTCGCCGACGACGTCCTCGTCGAGACCGACCCCAGCGCCACCGCGCTGGCCCCCCTAGACGGCGACGTCGCCGAGGCGCTCGGCGCCGGCGCCGCCGACGGCTTCACCCCGAACGGCGTCGCTCTCGACCTCACCGCCGACGAGGAGATCTCCACCACGGGCGGCGCCAACACCGTCGACACCGACGGGGGCGGCACCACCACCTCCACGGGCGCCGGCACCGGCGGCGGCCGCGGCGCCGCCGGCATCAACGACAGCACCGTCGCGCTGCCGTTCGGCCTGGACCCCGCCCGCACCCCCGTGCTCGGCAGCTACCGCACCGGGGCGCAGCAGGAAGCCGACCTCGAGTCCGGCTGGTACGCGCTGCCCGAACGCACCGACGCCACGCCGCTGCTGGTCGTCACCGCCGCCGGCCGCGTGCACTACGTCGACCCCGACGGCGTCCTCACCCCGGGCGCGGACGTGCTGCTCGAGTTCGGGCGAACCGGCGGCGATTCGAACGTCGAACCGCTGGCGCGCGTCGCGCCCGTCGACATCGGGCCGTCCCCGTCGTGGCGCAACCTGCGGGTGCCGAGCGACCGGATCCCCGCCGACGCCGACGCGGTCCGGCTGGTGGTGACGGACGGCAACCTGGCACCCGACCAGTGGGTGGCCGTCACCCCGCCGCGGATGCCGCGCCTCGAGACGTTGAACACCCTCGTCGGCTCCACGGCCCCGGTCCTGCTCGACTGGTCGGTGGGCCTGGCGTTCCCCTGCCAGCGTCCGTTCGATCACCGCTACGGCGTCGCCGAGGTCCCCGAGTACCGGATCCTGCCCGACCGGGTCGGCGCCGACTCCACCAACGGCTGGCAGGACGACATCGGCGGCGGGCCGCTCGGCTGGATACCGCTGCTGCTCACCGCCGAGACGATCCCCACCTATCTGAACCACGACTGGGACCGCGACTGGGGCTCGCTGGAGCGGTACACGCCCATCGACCCGGGCGCGACGACCGCGGAGATTGCCACCGAGAACGTCGTCCGCTGGGGCTGGTGGTCGCCCGGACCGATCCGCGACGGAGTGCCCGTAATGCGTGAATAGGGTCCTACGCGGTGGTAGGGACGGTGCGTCCACTCAGCTGCGCCCGATACCATCGACAATCGTGCCCGACGACGTGACCACAGTTCCCGCCCCCTCCGCAGCCGTTCCCCGGCCGCCGGTTGCCCGGGATCTGCGGGCGCAGTACCGCACCGCCCGGCTCGTCGCCGCGGTGGCGGGTCTGCTCGGTGTGCTCCTCGCCGTCGCGACCCCGTTCCTGCCCGTCAAGGTCACCGAGGCCACCGTCACGTGGCCGCAGAACGGCTCGACCGGGCCGGTCGAGGTGCCACTCATGTCGCAGGTGCCGCGGCAGCTGAGTGCGACGGTGCCGTGCACCGCCGTCGCCGGCATGCCCCCGGGCGGCGGCCTGCTCCTCGCGACCGCACCGGCCAGCGGTGAGGGCGCCGCGCTCAACGCGATGTTCGTGCGAGTGGGCGCCGAGAACGTCGACGTCCTCGACCGCAACGTCGTCGTGGCCACCGCCCCGCGCAGCGACGTCGAGTCCGCCGCGTGCACCGAGATCAGCATCTTCTCCGACGTCGACCGCACCACCGCGGAGTTCGTCGGCCTCAGCGACGAGAACGGCAACCCGCGCGCCGGTGAGCTGACCGGCGACCTGCGTCCCCTCGTCGTCGGCGTGTTCAGCGACCTCGACACCCCGGTTCCCGGCATGTCGGTGACCGTCGACGTCGACTCCCGGTTCTCGTCGTCGCCGACGCTGGTCAAGCTCCTCGCGATGATCCTGGCGACGCTGTCGACCGCGCTGGCGGTCGCCGCGCTCGCCAAGCTCGACGGCACCGACGGCCGCGGGCACCGCCGCTTCCTGCCGTCGCACTGGTGGAAGTTCACCGGCGTCGACGCCGTCGTCGTCGGCACCCTCGCCGGCTGGCACTTCTTCGGTGCGAACACCTCCGACGACGGCTACCTGCTGACCATGGCCCGGGTCTCCGAGCACTCCGGCTACATGGCCAACTACTTCCGCTGGTTCGGCGTCCCCGAGGCCCCGTTCGGCTGGTACTACGACGTCCTCGCCGCGTTCGCCGAGGTCTCCACCGCCAGCGTCTGGATGCGGCTGCCCGCCCTGCTCGCCGGCATCACCTGCTGGATGGTCATCAGCCGCGAGGTGGTGCCCCGCCTCGGCCGCGCCGTCCGGCACAACACCGTCGCCCTGTGGACCGGCGGCCTGGTGTTCCTGGCCTTCTGGCTGCCCTACAACAACGGCCTGCGCCCCGAGCCGATCGTCGCGCTCGGCGCGCTGCTGACCTGGTGCTCGATCGAACGGGCGATCGCCACCGGCCGCCTGTTGCCGGCCGCGACGGCGGTCATGATCGGCGCGTTCACCCTCGCCGCCGCCCCGACCGGCCTGATGTGTGTGGCCGCGCTGCTCGCCGGCATCCGGCCCATGACCCGCATCGTCGTCCGCCGCCACCGCGAGGTCGGGACACTGCCGCTGCTCGCACCGATCGCCGCCGCGGGCACCCTCGTGCTCGTCGTCGTGTTCTCCGACCAGACCCTCGCCGCGGTGCTCGAGGCCACCCGCGTGCGCACCATCATCGGCCCGAACGAGGAGTGGTGGAACGACTTCCTCCGCTACTACTACCTGTTCGTGCAGACCGTCGACGGCTCGCTCGCGCGCCGGTTCGCGTTCCTCGTCATGCTGCTGTGCCTGTTCACGTCGCTGCTGGTGCTGCTGCGCCGCCGCCGCATCCCCGGCGTCGCGACGGGCCCGTCGTGGCGGCTGATCGGCATCGTCTTCGGCACGATCTTCTTCATGATGTTCAACCCCACGAAGTGGACCCACCACTTCGGGGCGTACGCGGGCATCGCGGGTTCTCTCGCCGCGCTCACCGCGGTCATCGTCTCCGCGAGCGCGCTGCGGTCGCGGCGCAACCGCACCATCTTCCTCGCCGGGCTGCTGTTCGTGCTGGCCGTGTCGTTCGCGGGTATCAACGGCTGGTGGTACGTGTCGAGCTACGGCATCCCGTGGTTCGACAAGACCGTCTCGCTGAGCGGCAACCAGTCCAGCTCGCTGTTCCTGCTCCTCTTCGGGCTCGCTCTCGGGCTCGTCGCGTGGCAGTACCTGCGTGAGGGCTACGCGCCGCCGCAGCCCAAGCCCACGACCCGCAAGGGCCGCCGGATCCGCAAGTTCGCGGCGGCGCCCCTGACCGTCGTCGCCGGAGCGATGGTGCTCTTCGAGGTGCTGTCGCTGCTCAAGGGCGCGGTGTCGCAGTACCCGGCGTACTCGCTCGCCCGGTCCAACGTCGGCGCGCTCGCCGGCCAGACGTGCGGCCTGGCGAACGACGTACTCGTCGAATCGGACCCGAACTCCGGGCGGCTCGCGCCCATCGTCGACCCGGACAACCCGCCGCTGAACGGCGACGCCCTCGCCGGCGCCGCCCCCGAGGGCTTCAGCCCCAACGGCATCCCGTCGGACCTCACCGCCGACTACGTGGAGGTCAAGCCCGGCCAGGGCAACACCGACAACCAGAGCGTCGGGCCGACGTTCGAGACCGGCGCCGGCGGCGGCACCACGGGCGGCACCGGCGCCCGCACCGTCAACGGCTCCGAGGCCAAGCTGCCCTTCGGCCTCGACCCGGCCGTCACCCCGGTGCTCGGCAGCTACCAGGAGGGTGTGCAGGAACCGGCGCTGCTCACGTCGAGCTGGTACGGGCTGCCCGAGCGCAGCGACGACGCGCCGCTCGTCGTCATCTCGGCGGCCGGCCGCATCTGGTCCGTCGACGACACCGGCGCCACCACCTACGGCCAGTCGCTGCTCGTCGAGTACGGCAGGCGCCTGCCCGACGGCACCGTGGAGCCGCAGGGCACCTACCTGCCGCGCGACATCGGGCCCGCACCGTCGTGGCGGAACCTGCGGATCCCGCTGTCCGAGCTCCCCGCCGACACCGACGCCGTCCGCATCGTCGCCAACGATCCCAACCTCACCGGCGACCAGTGGCTGGCGTTCACCCCGCCCCGCGTGCCGAAGCTCGACACGCTCAACACCGTGATCGGCTCGGAGCAGCCGGTGCTGCTCGACTGGGCGGTCGGACTGCAGTTCCCGTGCCAGCGCCCGTTCGACCACCGCTACGGCATCGCCGAGATGCCGGACTACCGCATCCTGCCGGACCGTCCGCTGGCCGTATCCTCCACCGACACTTGGCAATCCGCGGACAACGGCGGCCCTCTCGGCTTCACCGAAGCCCTCGCCCGCCCCGAGCAGATCCCCACGTACCTCGAGAACGACTGGGCCCGCGACTGGGGCTCGCTCGAGCGGTACGTGCGGTTCTACCCGAACGCCGTGCCGGCCGAGCCGCAGACCGAGGCGATCACGCGCTCCGGCCTGTGGAATCCGGGCACGCTGCGCGTATACGAGTAGGTCCGTCGGCGAGCCCCGTCCGCGTGCCGCGCGTGCCTTCCGGCCGAATGTCACATATGTTCGCTTCGATCGACCGAACGTGACATCCGGCCGGCGGGCACGGCCGGCAACGAAAGGACCTGAATGTCGAGGAAGTTCGCCGCCCGGACCACCGCCGTGGCCGCATCCGCTGTGGTCCTGGCGCTGCTGAACGCGCCGGCCGCATCGGCGCAGACCGTTCACGCGGCGACGTTGGGACCGGTCGTCGGATCGACCGGCGTGGGAACCGGATCCGCCGCTCCCACCGAGGCGCTCGTCCACGACTACGTGAATGTCTACACCAACGTCAACACGCCCGGCGTCACGCACTTCGGTGGGAGCGTCAAGTGCTTCTGCCTCGTCACGTGGGTGAACGAGGACACGGGCACGACGGGCGTGAACGAACTACCGGACTTCCCCGAGATCGGCGAGGAGCAGGTCCTCAGCGGTCGAGCCGAGACCGGCCCCGGACGGGTGCGGGCGACGGTGACCGTTCCGGACGGCACGACCTGGGTCTCGGCGTCGGGCAGCTGGGTCGTTCCCTGACCCACTCCCGCACGCAATACCCCCGCATGCGCCTTCACGTCTCCCGGCCGAATGTCACATACCGTCACTTACATTGAACTCATGTGACATTCGGCCACCACAAGGTTATCCACAGGCCGACGAGACGGTCTTTCGTAGGACACCATCCCCCTGCAGGCTGTAGCCATGAAACGGGGGACATGGGGAGACGACCCCGAAGAGCTGTTCGCACTGAGCACCAACGGCGTCATCCGGACGGCAACGCTGTTGAGGCACGGCGTCGCCGGCGGCACGATCGCCGGCCGATGCCGTAAGGGTGGTCCGTGGCAGCGCGTCCTGCCGGGCGTGGTGGCGCTGCACAACGGGCCGCTGTCCGTGTTGCAGCGCAACACGGCCGCGCTGCTGTACGGCGGCGATTCGGCGCTGATCTCAGGTCATGCCGCGCTCGGGATACACGGCTACACCAACTCGGCGACGAAAAGTGAGGTGCTGCTACTCATTCCGCATACCCAGCATCGGCGCAACTTCTCGTTCGTCGCCGTCGAGCGGAGCTGGCGGATACCCGAACCCATCATCAGAGGCACGCTGAGAATTGCTCCGGTGGACCGCTGTCTGCTCGATGCGGCACGCAGAATGTCGCAGCTCGATCCGTGCCGTGCCCTGCTGGCGTCGGGGATTCAGCGCGGAGACGTGACCGTCGACGACCTGGCACACGAACTGCGCGCCGGCAGCTGCCGCGGTAGCGCCGTGCCGCGCACCGTGGTTCGAGAGCTCTCGCACGACGCGCATTCCGTGGCCGAGATCGCAGCACAGAAGCTGTACGCGACGAGCGGGTTGCCACCCATGGCCCACAACGTCGACGTCGAGACCGACGACGGTACGTGGATCGCTCGCCCCGACGGGTGGCTCGATTCGGTCGCAGTGGCATGGGAGATCGATTCGCTGAAATACCACTTCTCACCGAAGGCGCACGAGGCGACGCTCGTCCGACGGGCCGCGATGCAGCGCAACGGCATCATCGTGGTGTCGCACCTACCGAGGCAGATCCGCGACGACCCGGCCACGGTGCTCGCGGACCTGGAAGCCGCCTACCACCAGGGCACACAGCGCCCGCGTCCCCCGGTGCGGTCACGCGCGGACTGACCCCGGACACCGCTGTGGGCCGAATGTCACATGCATTCATTTCCATTGCATGCATGTGACATTCGGCCCACCCGAACAGAATTCGGGTGTTACGAACTAGAGCGGAAGCAGGTGGTGCTTGCGCGGGTTCTTGAACACCGTCTTGTCGCGCAGCAACGTCAGCGCCTTGCGGATCTCGAGGCGCGTGGTGTGCGGCTCGATCACCGCGTCGATGTAGCCGCGCTCGGCGGCGATGTACGGCGTCGCGATGTGCTCGTTGTAGAAGTTGATCAGCTGCTGGCGCACCGCGGGAGCGTTGTCACCGGCGGCCTCGATCTGGCGGCGACCGATCACCGCGACGGCACTCTCGGCACCCATCACCGCGATCCGGGCGGTGGGCCAGGCGAAGTTCACGTCGGCGCCGAGCTGCTTCGACCCCATCACCGCGTAGCCACCGCCGTAGGACTTGCGCACCACCACGGTCACCTTCGGTACCGACGCCTCGACGAACGAGAACAGGAACCGGCCGCCGCGCTTGATGACGCCGATCTTCTCCTGCTCCACACCCGGCAGGAAGCCCGGGGTGTCGACGACGAACACGAGCGGAATGTCGTACGCGTCGCACACCCGCACGAAGTGGGCGGCCTTGTCCGAGCTGGCGGCGTCGAGCGCCCCCGACAGGTACAGCGGCTGGTTGGCGACGACACCGACGGGCCGGCCGTCGACGCGGGCGAATCCGGTGATGATGTTCGGCGCGACCTGCGAGCGGATCTCGAAGAAGTCGCCGTCGTCGAAAATCTTGAGCAGGATGTCGTGCATGTCGTAGCCGGAGTTGTCGGCGTCGGGCATGAACGTGTCGAGCTCGAGATCGTCCTGCGTGATCTCCGGCTCGAGCCCCGGGTTGACGATCGGGGGCTTCTCCTGCGCGTTCGACGGCATGTAGCTCAGGTACTTGCGGGCCCACTCGAACGCGGCCTTCTCGTCCGGCGCGACGTGGTGCACGTTGCCGTACTCGGCCTGCTTGCGGGCGCTGCCGAGTTCCTCGAGGCTGACGTCCTCACCGGTGACGGACTTGATGACGTCCGGTCCGGTGACGAACATGTACGCCTCCTCGGTGGCGATGACCACGTCGGTGTTGATGGGGGCGTACACGGCGCCGCCGGCGCACTTGCCGAGGATGATCGACACCTGCGGGCACAGACCGGACAGCGGCTCGTGCCGCTTGCCCAGTTCGGCGTACCACGCCAGCGACGTCACGGCGTCCTGCACGCGGGCGCCGCCGGAGTCGTTGATGCCGACGACGGGGCAGCCGATCTTCAGCGCGAAGTCGAGGATCGCGGCGACCTTGCGGCCGAACATCTCGCCGACGCTGCCGCCGAACACGGTCTGGTCGTGCGAGAAGACCGCGACGGGCCGGCCCTCGACGGTGCCGTGACCGACGACGACACCGTCACCGTAGAGGGCGTCGTCGCGGCCGGGCGTTTTCATCAGCGCACCGATCTCGACGAAGCTGCCCGGGTCGAGCAGCATGTCGATGCGCTGCCGGGCACTGGGGATGCCCTTGGCGGCGCGCTTGGCGAGCGCGGCCTCCCCGGCCGGTTCCTTCGCGATCGCGAGATTCTTGCGCAGCTCGGCCAGCTTCCCGGCCGTCGTCGTGGTCACTACTCGATCAGCTCCTCGTGGCCTCGATGTCGGCCAGCTTGCGTGTCAGGTCGGCCCCCACCTTCCCGATGTACGGCTCGTCGACCACCTGGAGGTGGTCGCCGCCGACATGGATGACCTCCAGATTACGGACCGCCTCGCCCCAGCCGCCGTCGGGCTGCCGGGTTCCGAACGCGGGCTCGAGTTCGATGGCGTCGTCGTGGTAGCGGTCCGCCATGTACAGCACCACGTCGCCGTCGTACGGCTCGAGCTTCGCGGTCTGGATGGCCCGGTTGTCCAGCCACGACGTGCGCTGGTGCTCGATGATGCCGCCGGGGATCCTGGTACCGCTCATCCTGAGCAGGTCCATGAGGATGCGCACCTGGCCCTCGTCGTCCGTCGCGGCGAGCTTGTCGTACGGCAGCGGTGCGTCGACCCCGTACGTCTTCTTCGCGAACCTCGCGTACCGCTGCCAGCGCTTGGTGATCTCCTCCGGGGTGTCCTCGACCTTCTCCCCGGCCATGACCGTGTCGATGAGGCCGACGAGCCGCACGTCCTTGCCCTCCGCGCGCAGCAGCTTGGCGACCGCGTAGGCGAGCACACCGCCCAGCGACCAGCCGTACAGCACGTACGGACCGTCGCCCTGAATCTCCTTGATCTGCGGCAGATATTCCTGGGCGCGCTTCTCGATCGGGCCCTCGGTGCGTTCGAAGCCGTACATCGGGGTGCCCTCGGGCAGCCGGCGCAGCAGCGGTTCGTACACGACGGTGGAACCGCCGGCCGGATGGAACACGAACACCGGGACGGCGTCCGACCCCTCGGGGCGCGGGCGCAGCGTACGGACGAGCCCGTCGATGCGGTCGGCCGACTCCAGGTGCCGGCGCACGCTCTCGGCGAGCTGCTCGATGGTCTCGGCGTCGAGCACGTCGTCGACGGTGACCTCGCCGTTCGCCCGCTCGGTCAGCCGGGCCGCGAGGCGCTCGGCCGTCTCGTCGTCGAGGATCGGCAGGGTGTTGAAGATGCCCTTCGCGGACTGTCCGGTGATCACGGCCCAGGTCGCGAACGTGAGCCGCTCGGCCGCGTCGCGCGGGGGCACGTCGGTGCCGGATGCCTCCGCAACCGCCTGCCGGTCGGTCACGTCGGTGGCCTTGTCGGCTTCGGTGCTCGCACCGGCCTCCGCGGCTTCAGCGGCCTCGGCGGCTTCGAGGATCGCCTCCGCCTCGTGCACCACCCCGGTGTCCTCCACGGCCGAGATCGGGGGCAGCTCGAGCGTCGTGTCCTCCCGCTCGGCGGTTTCGCGGTCGGCGGCCTGCTGTGCGGCGAGGGCGGCGACCTCCTCGCGGTTCTCCACGGCGTACCGCAGGTACTTCGCGACGTCGCGCAGGCTGGCGTCCTTCACCGCGGCGAGCTGCAGCTGCGGGATGTCGAACTCGTACTCGACGCGGTTCTTGATCCGCACCGCCATGAGCGAGTCCAGACCCAGCTCGATCAGCGGGATCTCGACGGGCAGGTCCTCGGGCGCGTAGCCCATCGACTCGGCGACGATCAGCGCCAGCCGATCCTCGAGGGTCTGCGACCCGGCCGGGTTCCACTTGTCGCCGAAGGTCTCGACCACCTCGGGAAGCGTCTCGACCGGCCCGCTGGACCGCTCGGCCGGCGCGGGCGCCGCGGCGGGCGCGGGCAGCGCTTCGCCGGAGGCCACGACCGCGTCGAACAGCAACCGGAACTCGCCGCTCGCCGCATCGCGCCCGTGCACGTGCAGCGACGCGCCGCCGGGGTGCCGGGTCAGGGTGGTGGTGAGGGTGCCGCTGGTGGGGACGTCGCCGTGCGGGACGGACGCGGTGAGGGTGACGTCGGCGAGCGTCTGCGACGCGGCGGCGACGACGAGCTCGCCCAGGTCGGTGACGGCGTCGGCGCGCACCTCCCACACGTGCCGGCCGTCGGGCAGCGCGACGTGCGCGCCGGGCACGCGGGCGTTGCCGCCGGTCCCGATGCGGGTCTCGAGCCAGAACGGCTTGCGCAGGAACACCGTCCGCGGCAGGTCCGCGTACTCGCCGGCCGGAAGCAGGCTGCGCAGGTCCACGGCGTGTCCGTGCACGTACAGCTGGGCGAGGGCGGTGAGCACGCCGAGCGGCTCGTCCTCCTTGCGCTTGAGGGTCTGGATCAGCTGGGTGTCGATCACGCCGGCGGCGTACGCCGTCGCGGCCACGGACATCAGCGCGACGGGGTTGGGTGCCAGCTCGACGAACGTGGTGTGCCCGTCGGTGACGGCGAGCTTGACCGCGTTGGTGAAGTACACGCTGTGCCGCAGGCCCTTGGTCCAGTACTCGACCTGGTGGATGGGGTCGTGGCCGGCGCGGTAGTGGGTGTCCTGGTCGACCGACGAGTACACGTCGACCTTCGGCTTGTGCGGCTCGATGCCGGCGAGTTCGGCGGCGAGCTCGCCGAGCAGCGGATCCACCTGCGAGGTGTGGCTCGCGCCCTTGGTCTGCAGGACGCGGGCGAGCTTCTCCTCCGACTCCGCCCGCGCGACGATCGCGTTGACCTCGTCCTGTGGGCCGCCGATGACGGTGTGCGTCGGCGCGGCGTAGACGCAGACCTCGAGGTGCGGGTAGTCGGTGAGGACCAGCTCGATCTCCGCGGCGCTGTACTCGACGAGCGCCATGAGCCGGATGTCGTCGCCCTCGAGCAGCGCCTCGGCCTCGCCCATCAGGCGGGAGCGGGCGCAGATGACGCGGACGGCGTCCTCGAGCGACAGACCGCCGGAGATGTACGCGGCCGCGGCCTCGCCCATGGAGTGGCCGACGACGGCGGACGGCTCGGCGCCGTGGTGGCGCAGCAGCTTCGCGAGGGCGACCTGGATGGTGAAGATGCCGACCTGCGAGGTCTCGACGTCGTAGTCCTGGCCGTCGTCGAGGAACTTCTCCTTCATGGAGTAGCCGGCCTCGTCCTCGATCAGCTCGTCGATCTCGTCGACGGCCGCGGCGAACACCGGGTTCTCGAGGTACAGCTGCTTGGCCATCTTGCGGTGCTGCGAGCCGAAACCGGACAGCACCCACACCGGCCCGTTGGCGGCGGGGGCGTCGGCGGAGAACACGCCCTGCGCGGGCTTGCCGGCGGCGACGGCGCGCAGCCCGGCGATGGCCTCGGCGCGCGTCTTCGCGATCACGACGGCGCGTGAGCGGCCGTGGTTGCGGCGGGAAAGGGTGCGAGCGACGTCGGCGAGCGGCGTGGTGCTGCCGGCCTCGGTCTCGAGCCAGTCGGCGAGGTCGGCGGCGGCCCGGCGACGACGCGACGGCATCGCCGCGGACACCGCGAGCAGCACCGGGTGTTCCTCGCCCTGCTCCGAGCGAATGTGCCCTTCAGCTCCTTCAGCCGACGGAACGATACGTTCGCTCGACTCCGCGTCCGCTTCGGGTCCGGTGTACTCGCGGACCACGACGTGCGCGTTGGTGCCGCCGAAGCCGAAGCCGGAGACGCCGGCGATCGCCTTGCCGGTGTAGCGCGGCCACTCGGCGCCCTCGGGGATGACCTTCAGGCGGGCCTGCTCGAACGGGATGTACGGGTTCGGCGCGGTGTAGTTCAGCGTCGCCGGCAGGTGGTTCTCCTGCATGGCGAGGACCACCTTGATCAGGCCCGCCGCGCCGGCGGCCGCCTCGAGGTGGCCGAAGTTGGTCTTCGCCGAGCCCAGCAGCACCGGCTTGTCGGCGTCGCGGCCGCGGCCGACGACGCGGCCGAGGGCGTCCGCCTCGATCGGGTCGCCGAGCACGGTTCCGGTGCCGTGGGCCTCGATGTAGTCGACGCCGGACGGCAGGATGCGCGCGTCCCGGTAGGCGCGGCGCAGCACGTCGACCTGGGCCTCCGGGTTCGGGGCCGCCAGGCCGTTGGAGCGGCCGTCCTGGTTGACGGCGGAACCGGCGATGACGGCGAGCACGGTGTCGCCGTCGCGTTCGGCGTCCTCGAGCCGCTTGAGCACGACGAGGCCGCCGCCCTCGGCGCGGACCATGCCGTCGGCGTCGGCCGAGAACGCCTTGATGCGGCCGTCGGGGGCCTGCACACCGAGCTGGTCGAAGCCGAGGGTCGCGGCGGGCGCGACGAGCATGTTCACGCCACCGGCCAGCGCCACGTCGGCGTCGCCGTCGCGCAGGGCGCGCACCGCCTGGTGCACGGCCACGAGCGACGACGAGCATGCGGTGTCCAGGGCGACGGACGGGCCACGGAAGTCGAAGAAGTACGAGACCCGGTTGGCCACGATCGACGTGGCCGTGCCGGTCAGGGCGTACGGGTGTGCGGCGGACGGGTCGCTCACCGCGAGGAGCTGGTAGTCGTTGGCGGAGCTGCCGATGAACACACCGACCGGGCGGCCCTTGAGGTCGCTGGCCGGGATGTGGGCGTGCTCGAGCGCCTCCCAGGTGAGTTCGAGGGCGAGGCGCTGCTGCGGGTCGACCATCTCGACCTCGCGCGGCGACATCGCGAAGAACTCGGCGTCGAAGCCCTTGACGTCGTCGAGGTAGCCGCCGCGGGTGTTGGCTGCGGCGATGGCCGACGAGATCTGCGGATCGTCGGCGAATTCGGACCAGCGGCCCTCGGGGAGGTCGGTGATGCCGTCGCGGCCCTGGGCGAGCAGCTCCCACATCTCCGCGGGGGTGCTCACGTGCCCGGGCAGCCGGGCGGCGAGACCGACGATCGCAACATCGTGCGTCCTGCCGGCCGGACCGGCGGCGTAGAAGGCGCTGTCGTCGCCCTCCGGGAGCTCGGGTTCGCCCTCGATGATGCGCGTGGCCAGCGACGCGATGGTGGGGTGCTGGTAGGCGATCGTGGCGGTGAGGGTGACGCCGAGCAGTTCCTCGACCTCGCCGCTGAGCGCCACGGCGTCGCGGGACGAGAGGCCGAACTCCTCCATCGGGCGATCGTCGGAGATCTGCGCCACCGGTTGCCCGGTAGCCTCGGCGATCCAGTTCCGCAGCCACTCGCGCAGCTGCGCGACGGTCATTTCAGTGTCAGCCATCAACCCACCACGCTACCCGGGAAAGAGAACAATTTTTATACGCTATCGGGGAATGCCTGCTGGGTGTAACCACCGCGCAGGGTTCCCTCGATGTAGGCGGCCTTGCAGGCGCGCCGCGCGATCTTGCCACTCGACGTGCGCGGGATCGACCCGGCAGGCACGAGCAGCACGTCGCGCGCGGTCACCCCGTGCCGTGCCGAGATCGCCGCGCGAACGGTGTCCGCGACGGGTTGCGGATCCGCCTTGCCCGCGCCGGGCGCCCGCTCGGCGACGATGACCAGCTGCTCCGAGGCGTCGTCGGGATCGAACTGCAGACCCGAGTGCGAATTCTCGAACACCACCTGCGGCAGCTGGTTGGCCGGCACGGCGAAAGCGGCGACGAAGCCGGGACGCAGCGCGGAGCTGGCCTCCTGCGCCGAGAACTCCAGGTCCTGCGGGTAGTGGTTGCGGCCGTCCACGATCACCAGGTCCTTGACGCGGCCGGTGATGTACAGCTCGCCGTCGACGTACACGCCGTAGTCGCCGGTGCGCAGCCAGTGGGCGTCCGCGGGCGTGCCCTCGGCGTGGCTGCTCGCGGGCAGGCGGTCGACGAGCTTGTTGTGGAAGGTCTCGTCGGTCTCCTGGGTGCGCCCCCAGTACCCGATGCCGATGTTCTCGCCGTGCAGCCAGATCTCGCCGACGTGCCCGTCCGGCACCTCGGTGGCGGTCTCCGCGTCGACGATCGCGGCCCACTGGCTGCGCGCGACGTAACCGCAGGAGACCTGCGCGATGGCGTTCGGCGCCTCCTTGTCGACCTTGACGATGCGGCCGGCGTTGAGCTCGTGACGGTCGACGTAGATGACCCGGGCCTCGTCGGTGTGCCGCGTGGACGAGACGAACAGCGTCGCCTCGGCCATGCCGTACGACGGCTTGATCGCGGTCTTCGGCAGGCCGTACGGCGCGAACGCGTCGTTGAACTTGCGCATCGAGGACGTGGTCACCGGCTCGCTGCCGTTGATCAGGCCGATCACGTTGCTCAGGTCGAGGGTCTCGCCCGGCTTGGGCAGGCCCCGCGCGGCGGCGTGCTCGAACGCGAAGTTCGGCGCGGCGGCGAACGTGCCGGCCCCGTCGGAGACGGCGGCGAGTTCCTTGATCCACCGGCCCGGCCGCTGCACGAAGGCGCGCGGGCTCATGATGGTGATGTACTTGCCACCGATCGCCGGCAGGATGACGGTGAGCAGGCCCATGTCGTGGAACAGCGGCAGCCACGTCACGCCGCGCGAACCCTCGTTGAGTTCGATGGAATCGGCCATCTGGATGCAGTTGGTGAGCACACCGCGGTGGGTGATCTCCACGCCCGCGGGCACGCGCGTCGATCCGGAGGTGTACTGCAGGTAGGCGATGTCGTCGGTGCCGATGTGGGGCCGCGTCCACGAGCCGGCGACAGTGTCGGGGATCGCGTCGACCGCGATGATGCGAGGCCGCTCCGCCGCGGGCAGCGGCCGGAAGAACTGCCGGACCCCGGCCGCCGAGGAGGTGGCGGTGAGGATGGCGCTGGGCGTGCAGTCGCCGAGCACGGCGTGCAGCCGGTCGGTGTGGCCGGGTTCGTCGGGGTCGAACAGCGGGACGGCGATGGTACCGGCATAGATGGCCGCGAAGAAGGAGACGACGTAGTCCAGGCCCTGCGGGGCGAGGATCGCGACGCGGTCACCGGGCTTGGTGACCTGCTGCAGCCGGGCCGCGATCGCGCGCAGGCGCACCCCGAACTGCTGCCAGGTCAGCTCGTGGACCTCGCCGTCACGTTCCCGCGAGTAATCGATGTAACGGTACGCAAGATCGTCGCCGTTCTCGGCGAAATGCTGCTCGAGGTGGTCGAGCAGAGTGTTGCCCTCGGGCAACACGATCTGTCCGTTCTCATCGATGAACTCTTCGAACCCGACGCTCATTCCTTCTCCCTGTCGAAGCGATCCCACAACCACTCGACATGGTTGCGCCCCGCACTTGTCTTCGCGCTAGCGGATCGTCGTACCTGTACAGCTCAACAGCATCCGGCCGTGCATCTCACGAATCTGTCCATCGATCCGAAATCACGATTATGTTACAGATCCGCATCGGTCATTCCCCCGCCAACAGCGGAATCACCGGTGCGAACGCCTCCATCTGGGTGGGGAAGACCCCCACGTAGGACATCCCGGTCTTCGCCCGCACGTTGCGGATCTGCTCGGCGATCTCCTCGTAGGAACCGATTGCGAGATATGGCGATTCGAGGATCTCGTCCACCGTGAGCTTGACGTCCACCTCGATGTTCGGGGGGAATCCCTGGTCGAGGGCGGCCAGCGCCATCTCGGCGGTCTGCTCGCGATCGTCCGTGACGAGAATCATCGTGATGGTCCAGTTCAGCTCGATGTCATCGAACCGATCCCCCGCCGCGCGACGGATCACGTCCACCCGCTCCACAGTCTTGTCCATCGTGATCCCCGACAGCAACAACCGGCCGTCGCGGTTCGTGGGAGTGGCCACCGAGATGATATCGGCGTACTTCGCCGCCAGCGCGAGCATCTTCGGTCCCCCGCCGCCGACCGCGATGGGCGGTCGCGGGCCCTGGCGCGGCCGCGGGCTGCCCTTGAGGCCGTCGATGCGGTAGTGCTTGCCCTCGAAATTGCACTCCTGGCCGCGCAGGAGCACGTCCAGGATCTGCAGCGTCTCCTCGAGCTTCTCGATCCGGACGCCGGGGCGCTCGTAGGCGATGCCCGCCTTGTCGAACTCCTCCTTCATCCATCCCGCGCCGATCCCGAGTTCGAGCCGGCCGCCCGAGAGGACGTCGACGGTCGCGGCGTCCTTGGCCAGGATCGCGGGATGGCGGAAGCCGTTCGCGAGGACGGCGGTGCCGAGGCGGATCTTGTCGGTCGTGACGGCGAGCGCACCGAGCGCGGCGATGGGTCCGACCTGGTTGCCCAGGTGGTCCGGGATCATGAAGCTGTCGTAGCCGAGCTCCTCGGCCTTCTGCGCCAGCTTGACGAAGCGCCGGGCGCCGCCCTCCTCGGCGTTGCCCTCGCCACCCGCGGCGAAACGAAACTTCCGCGGTTGCGTGGCGGCCGAGCCGTCGGTGGCGCTCATCGAACCTCTTCTCGTGTGGCGGTGGTCGCGCGTCACCGACCCGGAGAGCTTCCCGGGTCAGGACCGAAGGTCGAGTCTAAGCGCCGACCGAGGAACGATTGTATCGGGTGGTGATCCCCGACACTACCGGCCGGTAACAACGGGGAGGGATCACTCCTCCGGTGGTTTCGGCGCCTCCTCGATCTTCTCGATCGCCCAGTTCGCCACCCACTGCGTCGCCGTCGTACCCGAATCGTCCACGACGAACGAGTTGTACAGGGCGTGCACGGGGTTGTTCGCGTACTCGAGCAACCGCGGCGCGCTGGCGAGCCAGTTGCCGGGGTTCAGCGCGTTCGGCGGCGCGTCGCAGATGCCGTCCGTCGGTGCACAGATGTCCACCACCTTGTCCTCGAGCTCCCCGAACCCGCCGGGCCGCGCGCCGGTCATGGTGATCCCCGGCAGCCGCAGTCCGTCCAGGGACAGCTCGGCGCCGACGCCCGCGACGGGCGGGCCGATCGTCTCGGCCGTGCCCGGGTCGCGACGGCCGTCGGCGATGAGCGCCACGCCGAGCACCCGATCCGCCGGAACCGGCCCGTCACCGGCGCCGATGCGCGCCGCGACGTCGCCCGCGATGACCGCACCCTGCGAGAAGCCGGTCAGGACGTAGTTGGTCAGCGGGCACTCGGCGAAGCGGCGCGCGAGGATGTCCTCCGTCGCCGCGGTGCCGGCGGTGCGGCTGTTGTTGTAGGACTGCTGCCCGTCCGGCGGGAGCGCCACCGGATTCGAGAACTGGGCGACGTACGGAACGGTGTACACGTCGGCACGCTGCGCGTCGAAGCGCTCCTGCAGCGGACGCGTGACGTTCAGCATCAGCGACAGCGGATTGAACGTCGGGTTGTACGGATCGTCCCAGGCCGCCGACTCCCACGTGCCCGGTACCGCCACCACCTGGACGTCCGGGCACGATGCGGGCTGCGCCTCCGGCTTCTCGGGCCCGAGGGGCCCCGGCGGCCCGGGCACCGGGAGCCGGCCCGCGAGGATGTACCAGAGCGCGAGCACGGCCGCCAGGACGACCAGGATCCCGAGGACGAGGATTCCCCGCCTCCGGCGTCGTTGCTTCGCTCGGGCCGTCATCATTGCCGCTCCTAGCAGAAGGTGTCGCGTGCGACGGTGATGTAGACGTCGGCGGTCGTCGCGGCGTCGGCCTCGGAGATCTCCTTGCCGGCGGCCGCGGCCTCGCTGCCCACCGATGCGGTCACGATCGTCTTGATCTCCTCGGGCGAGCTGCCCTGGGCGGTCGCGGCGCAGATGTAGTTGGCGGTGTTGATCGCGATGCTGCCGTCCGCGGCCGGCTCCACGCCCTGCTTCCGCAGCCCGTCCAGGAACGCCTGGCCGCGGTCGTCCACCGGCACCTCGGTCGGGCCCGGGAATCCGGGCTCGGTCTCCGGCTGCGCCGGCGGCGCGGTGGCGGCCTCGCCCGGGCTCGTGGTGGCCGTGTCGCCGGGGGCTGTGGTGGTCGCTTCGCCGGAGGTGGTCTCCGCGGCGGATGTCGAGGTGGTCGCCGACACGGACGTCGACGGGGTGCTCGTCGCCGTGGAATCGTCGCTACCGCAGGCGCCCAGGAGGGCGGCGGCGGCGAGCGCCGCGGCGCCGGCGCCCAGGACGCGGGTCAGGCTCGAACGGGTCCGTGCAGGCATGTGGTGGTGTCCTCGCATCCAATCGTCGGAAATGGGCAGTGCCCAGGCTACAGATGAGGACCGGGCGGTGACCGGACCCATGGGTCGCGGTCACCGCCCGATCCGGTGGTCGCGGGGCCGCCGTGGCGGCACCGGGTGTGCGAGGGCCGATCCTAGGGGCGGACGGTGGCCACGTTGTCGACGACCGTGACGAATCCGCCCTGGAAGTTCTGCTGGACACCGCCGGGGATGGGGAACTCGTCCCCGACGGGGAAGCCGAGGCGACCGTTCTCGTAACCGGCGCTCTTCCACGCGTCGAAGACCGGCCCGGTGCGGACCGACCACGCCCCGCTCAGCGGGCTCCAGTAGATGTTGCCGCCCTCGAACTCGTTGAACCGGCCACCGTCCTTGACGGGGATCTCGCTGGTCTTCGGGAACCCGAGCCAGCCGTTCTCGTAGCCGAGCTCGGCGTACTTGCCCATGATCATGCCCTGTACGGCGTGGGCCCCGAACGGCTCGCTCCAGTAGAGGGCGCCGATCTCGAAGCCCTGCACCACGCCGGGCTTGCCGGGGGTGGCGACCTCGTCGGCCACCGGGTAGCCCAGCGGGCCGCCCTCCCAGCCCTGCCGCGCCCACTCGTCGCGGATGGCGCCGCGCACGGCGTGCGCCCCGGTCTGCGGGGTCCAGTAGATCGAGCCCTGCTGGAAGTGGTTGAACCGGCCGCGGCCGTCGGGGGTGCCGCGTTCCTCCGTGGTCGGGTAGCCGAGCGGGCCCCCCGGGCCGCCCGCGGCCTGGTAGGCCCCGCCGATCGCACCCGCCACCGGGCGGGCCCCGCCGTCGGTGGAGGAGAAGATCCGGCCGAAGCGGAAGTCCTGGACGCGCCCGCCCGCGACGGCGTACTCCGGCGTGAGGCAGTCGCCGATCCAGGGACCGGCGGCCGCTGCGTCGCCGATCGCGCCGGCGGCGCTGCAGTTAGGCTTCGTGACCTCCACTCCGAGGGCGTTGGCCAGCTGCGGCCACAGCTGGTGCAGCTCGAACTCCCAGTACGGCCACGAGTGGGTGCCCGACGGCCGGTAGACCACCTGCGCAGGGATGCCGATCTTGTTGAGCTTGGTGGCGAACGCCTGCGAGGTGAGCCGCGACAGGATCTCGAGGCCCATGCCGGCGTAGTTCGTGCTCACGCCCGGGATACCCGACGGCTGGTCGTACGGGCCGGTGCTGCCGCTGCCACTGGAGACGTACAGGCTCACGCCCTCGAGCTTGTCCGCCAGCAGGTACGGATCGTGGGCGGCCCACTGCTCGCCGCCGGGGGTACCCCACATGGCCGACGAATCGAAGCCGCCGGCGTCCTGCATCGCGTACTGAATGGCCTGCGGCATGCCCAGGGTGGTGGTGGTGAGGATGCCGGAGAGCGACCCCGCGAACTTGAAGAAGCCGGGGTTGCGCGCGGGCAGGAACATCGCAGCGGTGCCGCCCATCGACAGGCCGACGACGCCGCGGTCCTTCGTGGTGCGCCAGTTGCCCTCGAGGATCGGCGGGAGCTCCTTGGTCAGGAACGTCTCCCACTGGTAGTTGCGCCCGTTGTTCTGGTCCATCCAGTCGGCGTAGAAGCTGGACTGCCCGCCCACCGGCAGCACCACGTTGACGTTCTTGTCCGCGAAGAAGGCCTCGGCGTCCGTCTCGATCGTCCAGCCGCTCTCGTCGTCGCGGGCGCGCAGGCCGTCGAGCATGTAGACGGCGGGGAACCGCGCCTCGGGTTCGATGTTCCAGTCCCGGGCGAGCAGCAGCTGCACCTGAATGGGGGTGCCCATGGCCGGCGAGTTCACCCACAGGGCCACGCGCCGGTCGGTCAGCCAGTCGACGCGCTGCACCGTGACCCCGGCCGGGGCCTGCACGGCGGTCGGCTCGCTGCGGTCCACCGGCTCCGCATACGCGGCCCCGGCCGCGAGAGTTCCGGCGACGAGGGGCGCGACGAGCGCGGCGGCGACCGCCCCGAGGACCCGCCGGCCCCGACGGGCACGCGGCGCCGGCTGCTGGGCGCGCACGGTTCGACGTCCGCCAAGCACTGTTCGCATCGGCATCGCTCACTTTCTGCGTTGCTGGGGCGTCGGCGGGCGACCGGGCCCCGCGTCTCGAAGACTGTTTCTACACGTGAACGGGCGCCGGGTGGGGGCGCCGCGCTGTGACGGGTGTGGTTTTTGTCAACGATCCGCGAAACGGCGCATGCCGCCCCTCGTCCCTCGCGGGTCGTGGGGCGGCATGCGTACCGTCAGTGTGCGCCGGGGAGTTCGGCGCGATCAGTAGGCGTTCAGTGCCTCGAGGATCTGGGGGCGAGCCTTCCACAGCTCCTCTTCCCAGTACTTCCAGGAGTGCGTGCCGCGCGCCGGGAAGTCGAAGCGGGCCTGGATGCCGAGGGTGGCCAGCTTGATCTGGAATGCGCGGGTCTGGGCGAGCGCGAGCGCCTCGAGGCCCATGGCGTTGGCCGTGTTGTAGACACCGACCAGGCCCTGCGGGGTGTCGTGCTGGCCGGGCAGGCCGCTGGCGGCCGAGATGTACATCGACAGGCCGGCGAGCTTCGGCGCGAACACGAACGGGTCGTTGCGCAGCCACGCCGGGCTCCACGGCGGGCCCCACATCGAGTCGACGTTGAAGCGGCCGGCGTCGAGCATCGCGACGCGGATGGCCTCACGCATGCCCGGGGCCGACAGGTTCAGGTAGCCGGAGAGCGACGAGGCGAACTTGAACTGGTCGCGGTGGTAGGCCGCCAGGGTCAGCGCGGCGCTGCCGCCCATCGAGAGGCCGAGGATGCCGTTGTTGCTGCGCGAGACGCCGCGGGTGGCGAGGTAGTCCGGCAGCTTCTCCGTCAGGAACGTCTCCCACTTGTAGGTGACGTCCTGGCCGTTGAGATTGCTGGGCGCGTACCAGTCCGTGTAGAAGCTCGACTGGCCGCCGACCGGCATCACCAGGGTGACGTTGTCGTTGGCGAACTGGTCGCGGGCGTTGGTCTCGAAGCTCCAGGCGTTCGCGTCGTCGCGGGCACGCAGGCCGTCGAGCAGGTACAGCGCCGCGTCACCGCCGCGGGCGGCCCACTGGATCTGCACCTTGATCGGGCCCATGTCGGAGTCGACGAAGACTTCCTCGAAACCGCCGGCCGGTGCCCGATGCGAGATCGGGGCGGCGGCTGCGGGAGCGGCGAGCGCGGCGGTGCTTCCGGCGACGCCGGCGGCAACCGGCAGAACGAGGGCTGCGGCACCCACGCCGAGCACGCGCCTGCGGAGGCGCTGCGACAACCTCGGGACAAAACGCATGAACAATGCTCTCTTTCTCGATCTGCGGCGTCCGCGTGCGCGTCCCCCGTCGGATACCGGCGGCGACGACCGAGCGGGCCGTCACAAGTCACACTGCGGTCAAGACTGTAAAGGACACCGTGAGCTCTGACAAACCCCCGGTAACCCAGGTCAACGAACCGTGTGTCGGCTTCGATATCGGCCTGCACCCCCGATGCGTTACACATCCGTTATCGACTGTGATCATACCGAGATACGCCCGGCGGACCGCACGGGCCCACCGGGGCGAAAACGACATCGATGTAATTCGCGGGCCGGACGACCGCGTCAGCCCCCGTCGCGCGGGGGCGGAAGCGCGAGGCCGCAGCGCTGGATCTCGTATTTCGGCACCCGGTCGAAGCGGTAGTCCGCATAGTCGAACGCGTTGCGGAAATTCCGCTTGAACAGTGGCCACGTCAGTTCCGCGCGGGAGGACGCGAGCAGTTCCTGCGTCTGCGGGCACGTCAGCGCCACCTGCGCCTGCGCCACCCAGTCCTCGTCCAGATAGGCCGGCAGCCACGGGTGCACGTCCACCATTCCCGTGTCGGCGACGACCCAGTCGGGGTAGAGCAGCTTGTCGTGCCCGATGCGCCCGTCCTCGAGCCGCTCGGTGTGCGCCGCCAGCGGGTACGCCAGCCCCATCTGGTCGAGCACCTGCACGTCGAGCCCGACGTTCATGCTGGTCATGCCGAGGTTGAGGAAGTAGACCGTGTGGCCGGCTCCGCCCGGCGGCACCGGCCCCGGCGGCGGCACGACGTCCCATGCGTCGAACGACGGTGTCGGCAGCAGCAGCCCGCCGTCGGGGGTGTTGGAGATCGCCTCGACCATCGCCCGCATGCGCGGGTAGTCGAGGTAGTCCTCGGCCCGGACGGGATGCAGGTGGCCCGTGTTGAGGGCGTAGAACGCCCGCTCGTCGACGATCCCGGAGCGGCCCACCACCGCACCCTCGGGCATGCCGGTGGTGTTCGCAGCGATCGCCGACCACACCACCACACCGAGCCACAGCACCCCCGCCGCCCCCGCGACGGCCGTCGCGCGAGTGCGGCCGATCTCGGCCCGCTGCGGAACCCGCAACGGAATCACGGCGACGGGAATGAGCAGACAGAACAACGGCGGCAGCAACACCCGGCCGTGCATGAAATCGCCGCCGACGCGAAGGGCGTACAGCGTGAGCAACAATGCGGCGCCGAGCATGAAGACGACCACGGCCGCGGGGGTGCGCAGCGCGCGCTGTGCGCGCGCCGGAAAGGACCCGTCCCTGTGACGGAATTCACGTTTCGGCGCGTCCTGTTCGCGGGGTCCCCGGTACCGCCACGCGAGCGCGGCACCGAGCAGCAGGAGCAGCAGCGGCAGCCACAGCAGGTACGGGCTCACCAGGTTCCCGAGGTACTCGAAGCCCTGCGCCCACTTCGCCCCGCCCGCGTCCTTGGCCACCGCCGTGTTCGGATAGGGCAGACCGTAGTAGCCCATCCGCCAGATCTGATAGCCCACCGGCACGGCACCGGCCACCGCCACCACGGCGACCCGCACCCGCCACGTGAGTCCGGCCGCGAGGAACAGCATGAGCAGGGCCGGAAGAGCGAGAAGCGCCAGTTCGGGGCGCACGAGCGGCCCGAGACCGGCGACGAACGCCGTCGCCAGCACCGACGGGGTCGACGGCAACCCCGGCACCGTCGCCCACCGCACGAGCAGCAGCCACAGCAGGGCGATCCAGCAGATCACCAGCCCGCTCTCGAGGCCGGAGGTGGCGAAGTCCCGGGCCGGGGGCACCGCGATGTAGACGAACATGCCGGCGGGCACCAGCAGGAACGTGGCACCACTGCCCCGCAGCCGCCCCCGGTACAGCCGGCCCGTGCCGAGCATCGCCAGCACCACCGCCGCGGTCGACAGCACGAGCGCCGTGGCAAGCACCACGTACTCGAGCCGCACCCCGCTGAGCCGGCCCGCCGCGTACACGAGATACGTCCACAGGGTCGACGTGTTCGCCTCGACCCGGTCGCCGGCGTTGAACACCGGGCCGTTCCCGGCCAGCAGGTTGCGCACGGTGCGCAGCACGATCAGGCCGTCGTCGGCGATCCAGCGACGCTCCCACGCGCCCCAGAACATCAGCAGGGCCGTCAGCGCGACTCCGCCGGAGAACACCGCGGTCGGCACCCACGGCCGCATGCCGCCCCGGCCCGCCGGCCGGGGCCGGCGGGCCGGGGCGCCGAGATCCTCGTCGAGGTCAGAAGAGGTAGACAGCACCGCCGACCGCCCCGATCCAGGCCAGCGCGAGGAGTTGCAGCACCCGGTCCTTCAGGGCGATCTCCTCCGGTTCGCCGGCCTCCCCGCCGTCCACGTCGACCGCGTACCGCAGGATCGCGATCACGAACGGAATCATCGAGATCGCGAACCAGTTGGTGTCGTTGGCCTGGTCGCGCTCGAACGCCCACAGGCCGTAACAGATGACGACCGCCGTCGCCGACAGCGTCCACACGAACCGCAGGTAGGTGCCCGTGTAGTACTCGAGCGACTTGCGGATCTTCGCGCCGGTCCGCTCCGCGAGCCGCAGCTCCGCGTACCGCTTGCCGGCCGCCATGAACAGCGAGCCGAAGGCCATGATCAGCAGGAACCACTGCGACAGCAGGATCTCCGCGGCCACGCCACCGGCGATCGCCCGGATGAGAAACCCGGAGGAGACGATGGCGATGTCCAGCACCGGCTGGTGCTTGAGCCCGAAGCAGTAGGCCAGCTGGACGGTGATGTACACCGCCATCACCACCGCGAGCTGCCAGTTCGCCAGGAACGACAGGCCGATCGAGCCGACGAGCAGCACCACCGCCATGCCGTAGGCCAGGTTCACCGGCAGCACGCCGGCGGCGATCGGGCGGAACCGCTTCGTGGGATGGGCGCGGTCGGCCTCGACGTCCATCGCGTCGTTGACCAGGTAGATGCCCGACGCGGCCATGCAGAACACCACGAAGGCCAGGGCGACCGGGATCAGGACGTCCAGCTCGGTCGCCGAGCCGGCCGCGAGGGGCGCGGCCAGCACCAGCACGTTCTTCACCCACTGCCGGGGGCGAACCGCCTTGACGATGCCCTCGGCCAGATTCTTCGGAGGCGCCGCGACGGCTACCGGTTCCTCGCTCATCTCTCTCCAAACTTCTTCTCGGCCCGCACGACGGCCGCGGCGGACGCGGCGCCGAGCGCGGCGCCCGCCAGCACGTCCGTCGGATAGTGGACGCCGAGCACGAGGCGGGACAGCAACATCGGCGGGACCAACACCGCCGGTAAGGGTAGCCCGGTCAGCCGACCGAGCAGCACGGCAGCGGCCGTCGTCGAGGTGGCGTGCGAGGACGGGAAGCTGAGCCGGCTCGGGGTCGACACGTTGACCCGGATGGTCGGGTCCACGGGCCGGGGACGCCGCACGACCCGCTTGACCACGATGGACGCGGCGTGGGCGCCCACGGCGCCGACCGCGACCCCGGCCCACCGCCGCCGGCGCGGGCGGTCGACCAGTGCGCCGACGCCGCCGATCACCGCCCAGCCGAGGGCGTGCTCACCGAAGTGCGACAGCCCACGGGCCGCGGCGATCGCTCCCGGCCGGGAGCCGACCGTGGCCTGCACGGCCTGCAGCACCTGGATCTCCGCCTCGGTGGTCGGCCATTCACGACTCGAAGACACGCTCCCACTCCTCCTTGCTCGTCAGGGCGGGAACCGCGGCCTGGTACTCGTTCTTCAACTCGGGGAACCTGCGTGCCAACTCGCGGCGCAGCCGCACGGCCTCGGACAGCAGAGCCTGTGCCTGCCGAGGGTCGCGCTTACGGTAGACGACGCCGCGCCCGTCCGCGGTGGTCACCGTCACACCGTCCACCTGCGACAGCAGGAACCAGCGGGCGTCGAGGGTCGGCACGTTCAGCTGCGGACGCTCGTGGTGTTCCGGATGCGCCGGCCGCACGTTGTGCACCAGGCCCTTGGCGAGCCGCACCATCTTGCGCACCGCCCCGCGCGGCTCGCCGACCGCCCCGACCTCGGCGCCGGACGGCAACGGCAGCTCGGTCGACGACGGCAGCACCACGGCGTCGGAGAACCGCTTGCGCAGCGCGTGCACCTCCCCGAGCGCGGTGGGCAGCAGTTCGAACAGGCGGTCCGGGCCGGCGAGGAAGTCCTCGATCGCCTTGTTCTGGATCGCCACCGTCGAGTACTCGAGGCACAGCAGGTGCTTGAGCGTGGCCTTGACGGTGTCGAGCACCAGGCCGCGTCCGTCGCCCGGCATGTGCAGGGCCGCCACGACGAGGCGGTTGCGCAGGTGGAAGTACGCCTGCCAGTCGATGGCGTCGTCCTTGTCGCTCCACGCCATGTGCCAGATCGCGACGCCCGGCATGGTGACGGTCGGGTAGCCGGCGGCGCGGGCCCGCAGCCCGTACTCGGCGTCGTCCCACTTGATGAACAGCGGCAGCGGCTGACCGATCTCCTCGGCCACCTGCCGCGGGATCATGCACATCCACCAGCCGTTGTAGTCGACGTCGATGCGCCGGTGCAGCAGACGAGACTGCTCGCGGTCGCGCAGCGGCTTGGTGGAGAAGTCGTGGTCGTACTCGACGTTCGGCGCGGCCGTCCACATGAAGTCGGCGCGGTTGATCACCTCGCCCATCGTGTGCAGGTGGCTGCGTTCCTGCAGGTTGAGCATCTGGCCGCCCACGAGCATCGGGCTCTTGGCGAACCGGGACAGCGCCAGCGCGCGCAGGACCGAGTCCGGTTCCAGCTCGATGTCGTCGTCCATGAACAGGATGTACGGGCAGTCGGTGGTCTTCAGCGCCTCGTACATGATGCGGCTGTAGCCGCCCGAACCGCCGAGGTTGCCCTGGTCGTGGATGGCGAGCCGGTCGCCGAGCGCGGCCGCCGCCGCGGTGAAACCGGGCTCGTCGCGAACCTTCCGGGTGCCCTGGTCCGGGATGATCACGGCGTCCACGACGTCGAGGACCAGCGGATCGGAGGCGAGGGCGACGAGGGCCTTCACGCAGTCCGTGGGGCGGTTGAAGGTGGGGATGCCCACGGCGACGGACGCCTCGCCGGGTGCCTCGACCGGCGCGTACCAGCCCGCCGAGCGCAGCGTGACGTCCGAGTCGGTGGTGATGTCGAACCAGATCCAGCCACCGTCCTCGAACGGGCCGAGATCGATCTCGAACTCGACCGTCGCGGCGTCGTCCCCGGCGGGGGCGCCGCCGGAGAACTCGCGGCCCTCGACGTGGATGCGGCTCGCGTCGGCCTTCGAGCGGTACACGTCGGCCCGGCCGTGGCCGGTGAGCTCGAGCCGCAGCACCACGGAGGTGAGCGTGCTCCACCGTCGCCAGTAGCTCGCCGGGAAGGCGTTGAAGTAGGTGCACATCGACACTTCGGACTCGGCGCCGATGTTCAGCGACGTCCGGCCGACGGCGTGCGCGCGCCGTGCGTTGGTCGGCGATTCCTCCAGGTAGAGGGTGCGCACGTCGAGCGGTTCACCCGGGCGCGGCAGGATCACCCGCTGCAGCAGTGCCCTGCCGAGCAGCTCGGATTCCGGCGCGACGGGCTCGGCCAGCTGGTGCCGGGCGCTCACGAGGCGTCCCCCGCCAGCGGCGTGCCCGACTCGAAGTACGGGAGGAGGGCGTTGTCGAACATGCTCAGCGCGCTCGCGATGGCCATGTGCATGTCGAGGTACTGGTAGGTGCCGAGCCGGCCGCCGAACAGCACCTTGTTCTCCGCGGCCTCCCGCTTGGCCCGCTCCCGGTAGGCCGAGAGCGTGGCCCGGTCCTCCGGGGTGTTGATCGGGTAGTACGGCTCGTCGTCGTTGCCGGCGAAGCGCGAGTACTCGCGCATGATCACCGTCTTGTCCGTGGGGTAGCCGTCCCGCTCGGGGTGGAAGTGCCGGAACTCGTGGATGCGGGTGTAGGGCACGTCGGCGTCGTTGTAGTTCATCACCGGGGTTCCCTGGAAGTCGCCGGTGGGCAGCACCTCGGTCTCGAAGTCGAGGGTGCGCCAGCCGAGGCGGCCCTCGGCGTAGTCGAAGTAGCGGTCGAGCGGCCCGGTGTAGACGACGGGGGCGCCGGGGCTCGCGGCGCGGATCTCGTCGCGCACCTCGAACCAGTCGGTGTCGAGCCGCACCTCGATCTTCTCGTCCTTCGCCATGTTCTCGAGCCACGCGGTGTAGCCGTCGACGGGCAGGCCCTCGTAGGTGTCGTTGAAGTACCGGTTGTCGAAGGTGTAGCGGACCGGCAGGCGGGTGATGTTGCCGGCGGGCAGTTCCTTCGGGTCGGTCTGCCACTGCTTGGCGGTGTAGTCGCGCACGAACGCCTCGTAGAGCGGCCGGCCGATCAGGGAGATGGCCTTCTCCTCGAGGTTCTGCGCCTCCGCGGTGTCGATCTCGGCGGCCTGCTCCTTGATCAGGGCACGCGCCTCCTCGGGGCTGAAGTACCGGCCGAAGAACTGGGACACCAGCCCGAGACCCATCGGGAACTGGTAGGCCTGGCCCTTGTGCATCGCGAACACGCGGTGCTGGTAGTTCGTGAAATCGGTGAACTGGTTCACGTAGTCCCACACCCGCTTGTTGGAGGTGTGGAACAGGTGGGCGCCGTACTTGTGGATCTCGATGCCCGTCTCGGGCTCGGGCTCCGAGTAGGCGTTGCCGCCGAGGTGGTGGCGGCGCTCGACGACGAGAACGCGTTTGCCGAGTTGCGTGGCGGCACGCTCGGCGATCGTCAGTCCGAAGAACCCGGAGCCGACGACGATCAGGTCGTACTCACGGGTGGCAGGCTGGGGCGAGGGTGCAGCAGTCACGGAAGACCAGGGTAGGCGACCCGCGGGGCCGTGCGCGTTTCCGGTAGCGGGAGCGACCGGAAACGCGCACGGGTCAGGCCAGGTGGGCCCGCAGGGCGGACCGGACGAATTCCGCACCCGCCGGGCCGCCGTAGTTCGCGGCGAAGCGCTCGTCCGCGACGTACATCTCTGCCAGCCCCAGGACGTACTCCCGGTTCGGCTCCTCCCCGTGGCCCGGGGTACCGGGGATGCTGCCGAGCCACGCGACGTGGCGACGGGCCAGGTCCTGCCCCTCCGGGCCGGCCGGATCGAGACCGGCGGCCGCGGCGGCCGTCCAGTCCGCGCCCAGGCGGGCGGCGACGGACTTCCAGTCGTCGCGCTCGGCCTCGCTCATGCCACGCCACCAGCGGTCACTACTGTCGTAGGCGTCCTGGCCCCAGCGTTCGATCACCTCGTCGCGGTACTGCGTGTGGTCGAATCCGTCGAACACTTCGTTCGCCATCAGTTCCTCTCCTCTCTCGGTTCTGCGGATGGTGGTGCGCACCGACTCGATCTGCCGGGCCAGCCGCCGCTGCTCGTGCTCGAGCAGTTCCAGATGCACGCGCAGCGCCGCAGTGGCGTCGCGATGGCCGTCGAGCACCTCGGCGACGGCCGGCAGTCCCAGGCCGAGGTCGCGCAGCAGCAGGATGCGCTGCAGCCGGACCAGGGCGTCGGCGTCGTAGAACCGCATGCCGCCCGGGCCGGTGCGGCTGGGCTCGAGCACGCCCACGTCGCCGTAGTGCCGCAGGGTGCGGCTGGTGACGCCGGCCGCGCGGGCCAGTTCCTGGATGGACCATTCGCCTTTCATCGCGGGCCTCTCTCGTCGGGTACGCCCAGGATGCGTCTTGACGTCGCGTCAACGTCAAGCCCGTTCGGATCCCGTTCGTCCGGATCGGCGCCTACGGTTTCCCTGGACGCTCCGGCCGGAAGGAGAAACGGTATGACGCTGATCGGCGGACTGCCCGCTCACCCGCTGCTCGTGCACGCGGTCGTCGTGCTGGTGCCTCTGGTGTCGACGGGGCTGATCCTGTGCGCGCTGTGGCCGGCCGCGCGCCGGCACCTCCTGTGGCCGGTCGTGGTGCTGGCGGCCGCGGCGCTGGTGCTGACGCCGCTCACCGCCGAGACCGGCGAGCAGCTCGCCGGCGCCCTGGGCGACACCCCGCTGATCGAGGCCCACGAGGAACTCGGCGAGACCATGACCCTCGTCGTCGCGCTGTTGTTCGCCGCGACGGCGCTGCTCGCGGGGGCGCACATGCTGCGCGGCCGCGGCGACGGCGGCGGGCGACGAGCCCTGACCGTCGTCGCGGCGGTGCTGGCCGTCGTCGCCGCGGTGGGCGCGACGGTGCAGACCGTCCGGGTCGGCGAGTCCGGCGCCCAGGCCGTGTGGACCGGCCGCGTGCCCCCCGCGACGGCCGACTGACGGAGAGATTCGACGCGCGTTCACCGCGGCGCCCGGCGTCGTTGCCGCACCCGTCGCCGCGTCCCGGCTCAATGAGAACGGTGCGCATCGTTCAGCTCGCCAACTTCTACGGCCCCCGGTCGGGCGGCCTGCGCACCGCGCTGCACCAGTGGGGCGGCGGGTACACCGCTCGGGGACACGACGTCACGCTGATCGTGCCCGGACCCCGTCGCGGCGAGGAACTGCTCGGCAACGGGGTCCTGCGGATCACCGTGCCGGCACCGGTCGTCCCGTGGACCGGCGGGTACCGGGTGGCCGACCCGCGGCGCGTCGCGGACGTGCTGCGCGGCCTGCGGCCCGACGCGGTGGAGGTGTCGGACCGGCTGACGCTGCGCGGATTCGGCCGGTGGGCGCGCCGGCGCGACGTGCGCAGCGTCGTCGTCTCCCACGAGCGGCTCGACCGCCTCCTCGGCCAGGTGCTGCCGGCGCCGGTCGCCCGGCGGGCCGCCGACCTGGCCAACCGGCGGATGGCCACCGACTACGACACGGTGGTGTGCACGACGGAATTCGCGAGCACGGAGTTCACCCGCATCGGCACGCCGAATCTGGTGCGGGTGCCGCTCGGCGTGGACCTGGACCGCTTCCACCCCGCCCGCCACGACCGCCGCCTGCGCGAGCGGCTCGTACCGGACTCGTCCCGGCTGCTGCTGCACTGCGGCCGGCTGTCCGTCGAGAAGAAGGCGGAGCGCAGCATCGACGCGGCGCGCCTGCTGCACCGGCGCGGGCACGACGTCCACCTGGTCGTCGCCGGCGACGGGCCGCGACGTCACGCCCTGGAGCACAAGGCGAAAGGGCTCCCGGTGACGTTCACCGGATTCATCGGCGACCCCGATCGGCTGGCCGCGCTGTTCGCCACCGCCGACGTCTCGCTGGCCCCGGGACCGCACGAGACGTTCTGCCTGTCGGCGCTCGAATCGCTGGCCGCCGGCACCCCGGTGGTGGCGTCGCGGTCGTCGGCGCTCACCGAGATCCTCACCCCCCAGTGCGGGGTACTGTCCGCCGACCGCGACGCGGCCTTCGCCGACGCGATCGACGAATTGCTGAGCGCCCCCGACCTTTTCCTGCGCCGCTCGGCGCGACGTCGCGCCGAGCAGTTCGGGTGGGCGACGTCGGTGGACAGGATGCTCGCGGTCCTCGGCGACCCCGGGCACCCGGCCGGAACCGCGCGGTAGGCCGGCCGGACGAGATCGCCGCCAGCGCAGCCCCACCCGTCCACACGCCGGCGGCGGCGAGGGCGGTCGCGGAGAACGACGAGGCCGTTGCGGCGATCTGCGGCCCCAGCCCCGCGCCGACGAACAGCGCGCAGGTGTAGAGCGCCGTCCCGGCACCACGGTGCGGGCCCGAACGGTCGAGCACGAGGGCGATCAGAGCGGGGGCGATCACCGCCACGCAGAACGTGATCGCGGCGAAGGCGGCCACCGGCGCGTCCTGCGCCACCGTCGCGCAGGCCGCCGCCACGAGGAGGAAGACGACGATGCGGTGCCCGGTCCGGATCCGGCCGAGCAGACCCGACAGCAGCGGTGCCGCGACGATCGCCGGCAGCGCCGACGCCCGGAAGACCAGCAGCTCGTCGGGATCCCCCACCACGGCGAAGCGTTGGACGCCGGTGTGGAGCGCCACGAAACCGGCCAGCACCGTGGCGGTGACCGCCAGCACGGCGACGGTGCGTGCCGATCCGAGCAGCGCGACGGCCGCCGTCACCGGCTGCGGGCCGGGTCGCGGCGGTGGTTCGTCGTCGACCGCGGCGAGCACCGCCACCGTCGCCACGGCGAACAGGACAGCACCGATCCCGAAGAACCACCGCCATCCGGCGAGCGCGGACACGGCCTGCGCGGCGATCTGCCCGAGGACGACGGACGCGAGGAAGGACCCGGTGAGCACCGACAGTGCCGTCGCCCGGCGAGCCACCGCGATCCGGGTGCCGACGTACGCGAAGGCGGCAGGCGCGAACGCCGCGGCCACCGCGCCCTGCAGCACCCGCGCGGCGATCATCCACGTCGCGTCCCGGGCGGTAGCGACCAGCACGGTGGCCGGGACGAGCGCCCCCAGACCCGTCAGCAGGGTCCGCCGCGGTCCGATGCGGTCGACGACGGCGCCCCAGGCGAGGAACCCCACCGCATAGGCGATGCCGAACGCGGTGTGGGTCACGGTGACCCGCTGCGCGTCGAGGCCCAGGTCGTCGGCGAGGACACCGAACACGGGGATCACGGCGTAGAGCTGGGACAGCACGAGCACCGCGAGGAGTCCGAGCAGTACGACGACCGGGAGGAACGCCGCCACGGCATCCCCCTCGCCGGACGACCGGTCCCGGGGCGAGGCGAGATCCGGCTCCGTCATTCGGGCAGCCCCAGCACGACCTTCCCGAGCACCCCACCCTCGACCGCCTCGTGCGCCGCCGCCACCTCGTGCAGGGGGAACCACACCGTCGGCAACGGGGTGAGCGCGCCGTCCTCGAGTGCCGCCGTGATGCCGCGCACCGCGTCCTCCTGGGCTCGCGGACCGATGGTGTAGACGAGCATGAAATGGGTTCGGAGGTTCCGGGCCATCAACCGCTGCACGGGAATCGGCGGCGGTTCGGGTTCGGGGGCGTACACGACGACGGTGCCGTGGTCGGCGAGCACCTCGAGGTCGAGGTCGAGGTTGCGTCCCAGGGCGAGTTCCAGAATGCGCCCGACGCCGTCCGGCGCGGCGGCCCGCAGCGCCGCGGCGGCCTCGGAGCTGCGGTAGTCGACCACCACGGACGCCCCCGCCGCGCGCGCGAGCCGTGCCTTCTCGTCCGTGCTCGCCGTGGCCAGCACCGTGGCACCGGCCCGGCTCGCCAGCTGCACGGCCGCGTTCCCCACCGCGCCGGCCCCGCCCGCCACCAGCACGGTCGCACCGTCGAGCGGACCGTCCGCGAACAGGGCGTGCCATGCGGTCATGAACGGGATGCCGAGCCCGGCGGCGAGCTCGTCCCCGACGTGCTCGGGCAGGTTCACCGCCTGCCGATCGGGGACACACGTCCACTGGGCTGCGGTGCCGTGCCGGCGCCGCCACGCGGCGTTCCACACCCACACCCGGGAACCGATGCGGCCGGGATCGGCACCCGGCCCCACTGCGTCGACCACTCCGACGCCGTCCGAGTGCGGGATCTGCCACTGCAGCGGCGTCCCCCGGCCGTGCAGCCGGGCCCGCCAATCGGACGGGTTGACCCCGGACAGCCGGAGGCGGACCCGCACCTCCCCCGGCCCGGGCTCCGGTCGCGGCATCCGGCGAACGTCGAGCACGTCCCGGGCCGCGCCGAGGCGCTCGTACACCGCCGCGAGCATGTCCGGCACCGTCAGACTCCCGCCCGTGCGGTCTCGATCCGGGTGTCGAGGGCGGCGTACTCGTCGAGCGCCCGGGCAACGGCGACGTCGACCGGCAGCACCGGGGTGAAGCCGAAGAGCTCGGTGATCCGCTCCAACCGGGCCGGCAGGTCGCCGCCCACCACGTGGAACGGAATCGCCAGTTCCGCCATGATCTCCTCGAGCATGCGGTCGGCCCGGGCACGGAAGTGCTCGTTGACCGGACGATGCCCGTCCGCGCTGAGCGGCAGCTCGTTGGGCAGGTGCACGAAGGCGTCGAACGTCGCCTTCACGTGCCGCTTGAACGCCTTGCCCAGTTCGGCGACGACGTCCTCGAAGTAGGCCAGTTCGGGCGTGCGCGGCACGGGTACCCCTTCGCCCAGGCCCACCGACTCGTTCGGATTGATGCCGTAGGTGACCCGAACGGAGCCGTAGATCCACTCCTGCAGCGACGAACCGTCGGAGATGAACCCGTCCCACAGGTTCCGTTCGTGGATCGCCCGATCGACGTGCCGGACGACGATCATCTGCAGCAGCTCCGCGGACGTGCATTCCTCGAGCGTCTTGCCGGGGGCGGCCTCGGGGAGGATCTCCCGCATCGTCTTCGCCCGGGTACGGGGGATGCCCGTGTACTCGGACAACGCGATCGAGGTCAGTGTCTTTCCGGAGGAATAGGTTCCCGAGATTCCCAAGCGCATTGCGCGTGCCTTTCCGTCGCGGTGTTCGCGGTGGTCAGAAGTTGGCCGCGAGCTTCTGTGCGTGCGCCACGTGGCCGGCCAGGTCCTCGTCGGGGGCGCCGGTCAGAACGGTCGGGGCGAACCGGACGACCTCGGTGTCGGTGATGCCGACGAAGCGCAGCCAGTCGTCGAAGAAGGTGGTGGCGAAGTCCGCGCCGAACTCGAGCGGCACGCCCGGCGCGTAGACCCCGCTGGTGTAGACGGCGAGAGCCCGCTTGCCGGTCAGCAGCCCCTCGTATCCGGTGGCGGGGTCGAAGCCGAACGCCCAGCCGGGCTGCGTGACGATGTCGATCCACTGCTTGAGGACGTACGGCACACCCGCGTTCCACATCGGCACGTTGAACACGTACACGTCGGCCGCCGCGAACCGGTCGAACACGGCCCGGGCCGCGTCCCACGCCGCCTTCTGCTCGGCGGTCTGTTCCTGACCGCCGAAGACGGCCATCTTGGCGTCGGCGGCGACCGTGCCGAACTCCGGCAGGTCCGCGGAGAACAGGTCGAGGGTGTCGACCTCGAGGTCGGGCCGGCGATCCGCCAGCGCCTCGACGAAGGCCCGTGCGATGGCGAGGGACTGGCTGTGTTCGCCACGGGCAGAGGCGTTCACATGCAGGAGCTTGGTCATCGGGATCCTCTCGGAAGATGTCGTCGCAGGCCGCGGGTGCCGACGAGCAGGCCGCCACCCGCACACGCAGCTAGGCTGCAGGGGACAGCATCATCCGCGTGCCGCGGCAGCTCAAGACGGCACTTTCGAGTGCCTCGGGCACCTCGAGGTTCCCGGGCTGCGGCGGGGCGCGGGTGCGGGGAACGGTTACGGGGGAATTCGATGACGACGACCGCCGGTGAACGACGCGAGCGGGAGAAGGCCCGGTACAGCATCTACCTGGCCGGATGCCCGGCACGTCAGGTGCTGGAGACCTTGAGCAACAAATGGGCGACGCTGATCCTGTCGGCCCTGACGGACGGCCCGCGGCGGCACAGCGAACTGCGCCGCACGATCGCCGGCGTGAGCCAGAAGATGCTCACCACCACGCTGCGGACCCTCGAGCGTGACGGTGTCGTGGAGCGGACGGTGACGCCGTCGGTCCCGCCGCGGGTGGACTACCGCCTCACGCCCCTCGGCGAGTCCCTGGTCCCGATCGTCGCCGAGATCAAGGACTGGGCGGAGTCGAACATCGCCGACATCCTGGTGCATCGCGAGGAGTACGACCGCGCGACCCGCAACACCGGGTGACGTGGTCCGCCGCACCGACTCCCTGTGATTTCGAACGCAGTCGACGCCCGCGACGGCGGGCGGCATTGACCTGCCGCACCGTCGTCGATTGGATTCACGCCTGTGAACGCGACGTCGAAGGAAAATCGCAGAACCGAGCTGAGCATCTTCCTCCGTCGACACCGGGCCCGGCTGTCGCCCTCGGATGTGGGCCTCGTCGCCTCGGGCCGGCGGCGCACGCCCGGTCTTCGCCGTGAGGAGGTCGCGGCGCTGGCGAACGTCGGGCTCTCCTGGTACACCTGGCTCGAGCAGGGCCGGCCCATCAACGTCTCATCCCAGGTGCTCGACGCGATCTCGCGCGCATTGAGCCTCGACGACGCGGAGCGGATCCACCTGCGGCTGCTCGCGGGTGTGCCCGACCGGTCTCCGAACACGCAGCAGCGCAGCACAGTTCGCGACGATCTGCTCCAGTACATCGTCGACGGTTTCCGCGAGCCGGCCTACATCGTCAACCGGCACTGGTGCGTGGACGTGGCCAACATCCCGGCCCGGGACCTGCTCGACGTCCGGGCGGGCACCAATTGCCTGGTCCGGTTCTTCACGGAAGACGGTCGCGCACAGCGGTACTGCGATCCGGAGGCCACGGCGCGCAGTCTCGTCGGCCGGTACCGTCTCCAGGTGGCGCGCTACGTCGACGATCCCGTGTTCGCCGAGACCGCGCGCCGGCTCTGCCGGGAGAGCGAGGTGTTCGCCGCGCTGTGGGACGAACGCTCCGTGTGCGCGGAACCGCCCGAACTCCTCGCCTTCCGCCACGAGGAGTTCGGACGCATCGACTTCCGCACCGTCTCGTTCCCACTCGGGTCCGATCCGAGCCGGGCCCTCGTTCTACAGATTCCCGAATCCGGCTATCGGTCCACCGGTTCGGACACGCCGGTGCGGATCGAACGCGTCGCGGGATAACCGGGCATCCCCTCCCCCACCACGACGCGTTCCCCCGCCAGATCGAGCATCGGCGCATCCGAGACGTGGTCCCCGTACGCGATCGAGCGGCCGAGATCCGTTCCGTGGGCACGGGCATACGCCGCCACGGCGCGCGCCTTGTCCGGGCCCAGCATCGTGGCGCGCACGACGCCGGTGTATCGCCCCGCGGACGAATCCAGGTCGGTGCACAGCACGGCCGCCGCACCGATGTGTTCGGCGATGGGATCCAGGGCCGGCGCGAAGGACCCGGAGACGAGAACGATTGCGAAACCGTCCGAGGTCCGCGCGGCGAGGTCCGCGAGCACAGCTTCGTGGAAGAACCCGCCCTCGGACAGTTGTCGCGCGAACCACCGTCGGCCCGCGGCCGCGACCTCGGCGAGCGAACGACCCTGCCACCACGTGTAGTACGCCCGGTTGGTCACCGCTCGCGGCACCCCGCGCGCCCTCAGCGACCGCAGTCCGGCGAGGTGCGCCCGCGCCTGCCCGCCGACGCCACGCTCGGCGCCGTCGAACAGCAGTAGCGAGAACAGCGTCACCTGCGCGACGAGCGTCTCGTCCACGTCGACGAACGCGCATCGTGCGGTCACGCCGTCGCGACGTCGTCCACCCGCAGGCGGTTGACCAGGTCCGCCACGCCCTGGAACGTGTGCGCCGCCACCATGTCCTCCTCCGCGACGTCGATCGCGTACCGGGCGGACAGGATCGACCCGAGCTCGACGAGCACCAGGGAGTCGCAGCTGAGGTCGTCGAAGGTGGTGTGTTCGTCGATGGGGCCGGAGAATTCGGGAAAGTGCTCGTCGACGACGGCCGCGATGTCACGATACGAGAGAGTCATCCTGCGCTCCTGTGTGAGAGTGGGAAGAGATGAGGTGCGGCCACGTCACCGCGGCCGCGCCCCAGGTGGTTCCACCGCCGAATGCGGTGAGGATCATGCGTTCTCCCGCCCCGATCCGCTGGGCGGCGTCGGCGAGGGCGAGGGGAATCGACGCCGCGCTCGTGTTGCCGACCCGGTCCAGGTGCACGAGGGCGCGTTCCGCGGGCAGCCCGAGCCGGTAGGACACCGATCGGAGGATCCGGAGGTTGGCCTGATGCGCCACGAGGCGATCCACCGCCGCCGGTGTCCAGCCGACCCGGCCCATGACGGAGGCCGCGGACTCCGACATCGCCGCCACGGCCGCCTCGAACACCCGCTTGCCCTGCATCGTGAAGTAGCGGTTCCATCCGGTCGAGGCGGATTCGCTGGTTCGTTCCCGGGAGCCGCCCCCGGGCACCATGATCAAGTCCGCCTGTCCCCCGTCGGAACCCAGGTGGGTCGCGAGTACGGCACCGTCCTCGTCGCGGTGTCCGGCCCGCAGCACCATGGCGCCGGCTCCGTCGCCGAAGATCACCGCCGTGTTCCGGTCCCCGGGATCGAGAATCGTGCTGAAGGAGTCGGCTCCGACGACGAGCACCCGCTCGGCACCGCCCGAACGGATCGTCGATTCCGCCAGCATCAGGGCGTAGAGGAAGCCGCTGCACACGGCCGCGACGTCGAATGCCGGGACCGGCCCGAGGCCCAGCCGGCTGGCGACGCTGGGTGCGGTTGCGGGACAGGGATGGTCGGGGGTGGTCGTCGCCAGGATCACCATGTCGACCGCGTGTTCTCCCGCGGACGCCAGGGCTCGCCGGCTCGCGGCCACCGCGAGGTCGCTCGTGGCGGTGCCGGCGGACACGAAGTGCCGGAATCCGATTCCGGTCCGCTGGCGGATCCACTCGTCGCTCGTGTCGAGGCGGTGCTCGAGCGCCGTATTGGGGATCGCCTCCCCGGGAACGTATCCGCCGATTCCCGCGATCACGGCGGCGCGCGTTCCCCGGTCGCGGTCGCCCGCTGCGGTGGTCACCGCAGGTCCGATCCGGCGGCGGGCGCCGGCAGTTCGTGCGCGACCGAGCAGCGCACGGCGGTGCCGTTCCGCTCGGAGACGATGTCGCACGCGCGCCACAGCGCGCCGCCACGGGCGAGGGAGCGGAGCGCCTCCAGCGCCACGGTGACGGGCACCTCGGCCTCGGTCTGCACGGCCGGATCGGTGGTGTGCAGAACCGTGCGGCGCATCCACAGCGTGTTGCTCGTGGCGCGGTCGATCCCGTCGAGTTCGTACATCAGGATCTGGCCGAGCTGCAGGGTCTCCACGAATGCGTCGACGAGCGTCACGTGCGGCTCGTACCGCGCGGCCAGTCCGGCACCGGGTATGCCGTCGCCGGGGCCGGCGACGAGCCTCGACCGGGCGTGCGCGACGGTACCGTCCACGCGGATGTCCTGCGTGCGCATCTCGTGGGTGCGGTACCCGTCGGCGTAGGGTCCGGCCGCGTGGGCGAGCAGACGGTCGGCCACGGCCGGGTCGAGTCGCGACGCGGGCGTCCCCACTCCGGGATGGACGACCTCCAGCTCGACCGCGAAGCCGGCGACCCGCACCCGCACCGCGTCCACGCACGCACTCCGTCCGGCGTGCTCGGCACGACCGGGCTCCACCTCGGATCGGACGTGTTCGGCTGTCACGTCCAGGTTTCCGAGGTCGTGCTCGACGGGCGCGGCGGCCGCGCGGATCACCACCGACCGCACCCACGCCGCCGCCAGATCGGCCTCGTCGAGACCGTACGCGGCCCCGATCACCGCGCCGGCCGCCCGCGTGGCGACGAGCAGAACGTCGATCGTGCTCAGGTGCGGGCGCTGCGCCGTCGTACCCTTCGTCGACCAGTCCGACGGGCATTCCACGCCGGCATTCGCCCTGATCCCGGTCGCCGGATGGTCGAGGAGACCGGCGAAGCGGAGGTTCTGCCGGACTCGGCGATAGCCGGCCCCGAAGAACCTGTCCTCGGCCGGACCGAGGTATCGGCTCGGTGAGTCCAGCGTGAAACTGCCCTGTGCCACGGCCGCTGCCATGTGTCTACCCCCAGATCACATCGGTGTCCGAACACGGTGTCCGGCACCATCGTGAACCGGCGTCGCCGCCCCAGCCAGGGTGTGTCGATCCTGGTGTCGGCACCACCACGCTGCGACCGGCCCCGACGCGGTTCGGCCGGCATCCGCGTCACCTTTCGTTGGCGCACAGGCACTTCGGAGGCGCTACGGTTGCGGTCCGTGAGCATCCGACTCGGTTACCAGATCCCGAACTTCACCTATCCCGGACCGGCCACCGGCATCTTCCCCACCGTCGCCGCCCAGGCCCGCGCGGCCGAGAGATCCGGGTTCGACACGGTGTTCGTGATGGACCACTTCTATCCACTGCCCCTGATCGGTTCGCCCGACGAACCGATGCTCGAGGCGTACTCGACGCTCGCGGCGCTCGCGGCGGTGACGACGTCGATCCGGTTGTCGGCGTTGGTCACCGGCAACACGTATCGCAACCCGGCCCTGCTGGCCAAGACGGTCACCACGGTCGATGTGATCAGCGGTGGCCGCGCCGTGCTGGGGCTGGGGGCGGGCTGGTACGAGTTCGAACACCGGGCCTACGGTTTCGAGTTCGGTTCGCTCCGTGAGCGGTTCGAACGCCTGGGGGAATCGCTCGAGATCGTCGTGCCCATGCTGCGGGGCGAACGCCCCTCGGTGGACGGCAGGTGGTACCACACCGAGGACGCCCGGAACGAACCCCGCCTGCGCAACGACCTGCCGGTGCTGATCGGCGGCGGGGGCGAACGACGGACGTTCGCCTTCGCGGCTCGTTGGGCCGACCATCTCAATATCCTGTGCGCCGCACGCGAAATACCGCGCAAGCTGGCGGCCGTCCGGGCGCGATGCGCGGAGCTCGGCCGCGACCCGGCGTCCCTGGACGTCAGTTACCTCGGCTACGTGATGATCGACGAGAACGGCGATCGCGCCCGCGATCTGCACCGGCAGTTCCTGCTCGCCCGGGGAATCGACCTCCGCCGGCTCACGGAGCGCGAATCGGCGGCCGCCACCGATCGGCACTTCGTGGGCACACCGGCGGAGGTGGCCGAGGAGTTCGATCACCGGGTGCTCCGGCACGGCATCGACCGACTGATCGTCAATCTCGTGACGAACGGCCACGAGGAGGGGATCGTCGAACTCACCGGCCGCACCCTCACAGATCTGCTGGCCGGCCGGTGAGCCGGGGAGGAGACGCTACTCGGCGCTGCCGGTGCCCGGCAGCCACTCGCGCATGATGCTCGCGTCGATCACCTGGGCGCCGAGGTCGGGGGTCCAGACGATGATGCCGCCGGTGAAGACGCGGAACTTGCCGCGTTCGTCGGGCAGCATGAGCTCCGGCCCGACCGGGGTGCCCAGGGTGCCGTCGTGCCCGCCGAGCTCGAGGTACTTCTCCTCGATGGGTGAGCCCTGCCCGGTCTCGAAGGGTTCGTCGCCGACCTCGGGGCCGGGTTCGGGCGCGGGGGTGGACGGCGGAACCGTGGCGTCGGCACCCTCCTGGACGGTGAACCAGTCGGAGCGCAGGCCCAGTTTGGCGCGCGCCTCGGCACCGGTGGTCTCGACCGTGCGGTCGGCACCGACGATGCGCACGTGGGTGACGCGGCCGCCGTCGGCGCCGAGGTTGTTGCGGCCGACGATCTCGAAGGCCTGCAGTTCGCCGACGCCGAAGGCCGTGCCGATCTCGCCGGCGGTCATCGTCTGGGCCCACTGCCGGTTGGGGGCGACGGCGTCGCCGAGGTCCTCGACGGACGGGAAGGCGCCGCCGGCGGAGTAACCGCCGGTCGAAGCGGAGAACTCGCTGGCGACGACCTTGCCGTCCTTCATGAGGACGGTGCCGCGGGTCGAGTTCACCGCCTCGTTCGTGCGCGGGTCCTCCTTGGCTGACCCTGCGTACACCTGGCAGTTCTGGCTGTCGCACGTCTGCCACAGCGGCGAGCGGTTCTCCGCCGCGGCGTAGGAGCGGGCGGCGATGGCCTGCGCGCGCAGCGCCTCGGCGCCGCCGGTGTCGGCCCAGCTGGGCAGCGACTCGGCCGGGACGACACTGAGCAGGTAGTCCTCCATCGACAGCCGGTTGACGGTGCGCGGCGCGGAGCCGTCGAGGACGACACCGAGGGAGCCGCGGTAGGGTGCGCTGTTGCCGCAGAGCTTGAGGTGTTCGGCGACGGGCCGGGCCTCGCCCATGTCGACGGGGTCCACCCACGGCAGGTCGGCGCGGCCCTGCCACAGCACCTCGCCGGAACAACCGGCGGTGACGACGACGTCCGCTCCCCCGTCCGCGGTGGGCGTCAGGTGGGCGGCCTCGCCCGGCCCGGTCTGCCGGCCGGCGACGGTCATCCCGGTGTCGGAGTACACGTCGAGGGGCGCGTCGTCCTGCCCGACGAGCCGGACCGCGATCATCGTGTTCTCGGGAAGGGCGCCGAGGGTGGTGCCGCCGTAGTAGTGACCGAGGATCCGGTCGGCGGACCAGCCGTGCTCGGTGGCGTAGCCGTAGGCGCCCCACTGGCCCATGCCGCGACCGTGGCCGTGACCGAAGCCCACGAAGGTGAAGGGGGTGTCGGCGGCCACGGCCTGGGCGACGTCGGGTTCGGCGTGCACGTGCAGCACCCCGCCGATTGCGGCGCCGACCAGCAGCGCGGGGGCGAGGCCGATCGCCGCGGCGCGGGCCGTGGCGGGCCGCCAGCCGTTGCGGAGGGGGCGCCCGACGACGAGACGCCGCCGGCGATGGGTCCGGCGGATGGACTTTCGTGGCATGCGCTGCACTCCCTCGTTCTCGCACCGTGTGCCGCCCGGACGCAGGTCCGCGCGTATCGGACATTCGAGACGGATCCTCAAGCTCAGGTTGAGGCTTAAGGTTGTCTGCGACTAGTGTGGCAAGAGTGACTGAATGAAGCAACAACAGCCACGCCAGTAACACCAGAATCACAAGTTGCACACGATTCTCGGCCGTTCCGCACTTCGGGTCGTCCGGATGACGGAGGATTCGGTTCGATTCGAGCCGGCTCCTCGGCCTCGGCCGAGCGCCGCCCGGACGAGGCCGAGGACCGCCGCGAACACCGACAGGGAGAAGCACCGTGCCGCATCGCCGACCGAAGCCGTCGATCGTCCTGGGTGCCGTCGCCGCCCTGGCCGTCGCCAGCCCATTCGCCGTCTACGGCGTCACGAGCACCACATCGGACGTCCGCTCCACCAACGAGTCCGTCCCCATCGTCGTACCGCCCGAGATCGCCGAGGTCGTCCTCGCCTCGGTGCCCGACATCGTGATCCCGATCCACGAACTCACCGGCCTGAACCTGCCGGACCTGAGCCTGAAGGAACTCGCCGCGGGCCTGCCGGAGATCACCGCGCCCGCCCCGTCGACCACCCCGGCGCCCGCACCCGCAGCCGCCGACGTCGTCGATCGCATCGGCGCCACCGTCAAGCAGCTCACCCGCGACGCCCCGTTCAGCATGATCGCGCTGGCCGCGAAGGACGTTGCCGACACCGACGCACGCATCCGGGCCCAGCGCGACGACGGCAGCTGGGGACCGTGGACGGCCACCGAACCGATCGACACGAGCCGCTCCGACCGGACCCCCGACGAGCGGGCCGGCACCGAACCGATCTACGTCGGTGCCACCAAGGCCGTGCAGGTGCTGCTCACTCCGCGCCCGGCGCCCGAACCGACGCTCGCCGGCGCCGAGATTCCCGCCCCGGCCGCGCCGCCGACCGCACCCGCCCCTGCACCGGCGCCCGCTCCGGCCCAGCCGGAGCTGGGCTATGCGCCGGCGTCGTCGTCACGGCCGTTGCACGCCCAGGAACCCGCGCGGGCCGCCGCCGACGACGTCAGCGCCGTGCTCATCAACCCGGGATCGAGCAGCGCCGACGCCGCGCTCGAGGACATCGCCGGTCCGGTCGGAGGGTCCGGACCGAAGGTGATCACCCGAGCGCAGTGGGGCGCCGACGAGTCCATCCGCTGCCAGGACGCCACCTACGACGACGAGCTCGGCGGTGCCACCGTGCACCACACCGCCGGCAGCAACGACTACTCCAAGGCCGAATCGGCGGAGATCGTGCGGGCCATCTACGCCTACCACGCCCAGACCCTGGGCTGGTGCGACGTCGGCTACAACGTGCTCGTCGACCGCTACGGCCAGATCTTCGAGGGCCGCGCCGGCGGCCTGGACAAGCCCGTGCAGGGCGCGCACGCCGGCGGCTTCAACGAGAACACCGTCGGCATCGCGATGATGGGCGACTTCTCCAACGTCGAACCGCCGAAGGCCACGGTCGACGCGGTGGGCCGCTTCCTCGGCTGGCGGCTCGCCAAGGCCGGTCTCGACCCCAAGGGCGAGACCACCATGTACTCGGAGGGCACGTCGTTCACCCCGTACCCGCAGGGCGCGGCCGTGGACCTGCCGATCATCTTCGCGCACCGCGACGTCGGCAACACCAGCTGCCCCGGCGACTCCGGTTACGCGAAGATGGACGAGATCCGTGACATCGCGGCGGCCACCGCGGCCGGACAGAGCACCACGCCCAGCACCCCGAGCGACGACTCGTCCGACCTCGTCACCGACAGTCCGCGCGCGCAGCTGCCCGACGTCGACGCGGGGGCCCCGGCCACCGGATCGGCGGACCGCCTGCCCGACACCGGCTCGGCCGAGAAGGTCGCGGACCTGGTCGGAGAGCTGATCCGGCTCACCGACAACTCGCCGCTGGCGCAGAAGTGGATCGCCGAGGGCGGCGAGACCGGCCGCCTGGGGACCGCCGTGTCCGGGATCCTGCCCGCCAAGGCGGGCTACGAGCGCGCCGAGTTCGTCAACGGCGCCATCTACACCTCGCCGAACGGCGGCGTGTGGACGGTGCTCGGCGAGATCTACAAGACGTGGCAGCGCAGCGGCCTCGACGCGGGCGAGCTCGGCCTGCCGACCAGCGACGAGTACCGCGTGCCGGACGGCTGGCGTTCGGACTTCGAGTTCGGCTCGCTGATCTTCAACGAACTCACCGGTGCGGTGACGAAGGTGCTGCGCGCCTACAACGACGCGTACGAACAGGCGGCGCCGCAGCCCGCCGGCGCGCCGGCCCCCGCCCCCGAGGCCCCGGCACCGGCACCCGCCCCCGAAGCGCCGGCACCGGCGCCGGTGCCCTAGCCGGCCGCCGGTCCCCTCGCCGGTGCCCTAGCCGGCCGCCGGTCCCCTCGCCGGGGCCCTAGCCGGCCGCCGGTCCCCTCGCCGGGGCCGTCACCGCCACCAACGCTCGAGGATGCGGGCTACCCCGTCCTCGGTGTTGGTGGCGGTGACCTCGTCCGCGGCCGCCTTCGTGTCCGGGTGCGCGTTCTCCATCGCGACCCCGTGGCGCGCCATCGACAACATCGGGATGTCGTTGGGCATGTCCCCGAACGCGACGATCCCGTCGGCCGCCACCCCCAGGTGCTCGGCCATCAGCTGCAGGCCCGACGCCTTCGTCACCCCCGAGGCGGAGATCTCGATCAGGCCGTTGTCCGTGGAATAGGTGACGTCCACCAGGCCGCAGAGCTGCGGGGCCAGCGCTTCGGCCATCTCGTGGCTCGTCGCCGACGCCATCCGGATCAGCAGCTTCACCGCCGGCTCGGCGATCACCTCGTGGTCGGCGAGCTCGGTGTTGTCCGGATTCAGCCACGCATGCTCGTAGCCGGGGGCGCTGACGAACTGCGGCGTCGCGGCGTCGTGGGCGCTCGCCCCGATCCGCTCGGCGGCCAGACCGCAGCCGGGCAGCACGCTGTTGGCGACGTCGGCAACCCAGGCCAGCTCGTCCGCGGAGAGCACGGCGGCGCTCAGGACCCGGTCGGCGGCGCTGTCGTAGAGCACCGCGCCGTTGGCGCACACCGCCATGGGCGCGAAACCGAGTTGCTCGATCACCGGCGGAATCCATCGCGGCGGACGGCCGGTGGCCAGGACGAACGGCGTCCCGGAGGACACCACGGCCTGCACCGCCGCGCGGGTACGGCCCGAGACGCGCTCCTCGTCGTCGATGAGGGTGCCGTCGACGTCGGTGGCAACCAGGCTCGGCAGATCTCGGCTCACTTCGCCATTGTGCCGGTCCGCCGCGACACGGCGCATCCGGACGACCCGGGCGTCACCGCGCCGCGGGCCTCACCGCGACTGTCGTCGTCACCGGTCGGTGCCGGCATCCTTCTGCGCCCGGCGGGCCTTGCGCGCGGCGGTGTCGGCGTCGTCGAGCGCCGTGGCCTCCGCGAGCGTGGGCGCGGTGCCGCCGAGCCGGGCGGGCACCCAGTACGCACCGGCTTCGTGGACGTAGCTGCCCTGCAGTTCCCGCAGCATGCGCTCCATCGTCTCGTGCAGCTCCGCGGTCAGCTCCGACGCCGACGCGTTCGGCGCGATGGGTTCGCCGACGGCGATCGAGATCGGCGTCTTCGTGCGGCCGAGGCGCTTGGGGTGCCCCTTCGTCCACACCCGCTGGGACCCCCACATCACCACGGGGATGATCGGCACGTCCGCCTCCAGCGCCATCCGCGCGGCACCCGTCTTGAAGCCCTTGATCTCGAAGCTGCGGCTGATCGTGGCCTCGGGGAAGACCCCGACCAGCTCGCCCGCACGCAGCGCCGCCACCGCCGCGCGGTAGGAGTCGGCGCCGTCGGCCCGGTCGACGGGGATGTGCTTCATGGCCCGCATCAGGGGACCGGAGATCTTGTGGTCGAAGACCTCCTTCTTCGCCATGAACCGGATGTAGCGCTTGGAGGTGCGGGCGGGCAGGCCCGCGTAGGTGAAGTCCATGTAGCCGACGTGGTTCATGGCGATCACGGCGCCACCGACGGCGGGGATGTTCTCGGCGCCGGTGACGGTGAACTTCAGTCCCTGCGCGGCGAAGACGGTCCGGGCGAGGCCGATGACGGTCCGGTAGAAGGGTTCCACAGTCGGTCAGAGTAGCCGGATCGGCGGCTGCGGGCTCCGCCCGATGTCCGCCGCCCGCCCGATTCGGGATCAATGGCCCGTATCCGGCCCGGGTTCACCGCCTGGGCGCGGCGCCGCACCGGCGTCCCCCTACGCTGGGTGGTACGTCGGTCAGCACGTCAGGAGGCAACGAAGTGCAGATCACCAGCGTCGGACACGCCGGGTTCCACATTCAGACCGCAGCGGGATCGATCCTGTGCGATCCGTGGGTCAACCCCGCGTACTTCGCGTCGTGGTTCCCCTTCCCGGACAACACGCAGTTGGACTGGGACAAGCTCGGCGACGTCGACTACCTGTACGTCTCGCACCTGCACAAGGACCACTTCGACCCGGAGAACCTGAGCAAGCACGTCAACAAGGACGCGACGGTGCTGCTGCCCGACTTCCCGGTCCCGGACCTGCGCCGCGACCTCGAGCAGCTCGGGTTCACGAAGTTCCTCGAGACGACCGATTCCGTCAAGCACACCGTCAGCGGCCCCAAGGGCGACCTCGACGTCATGATCATCGCCCTGCGCGCGCCCGCGGACGGGCCGATCGGCGACTCCGGCCTCGTCGTCTCGGACGGCGAGACCACGGTGTTCAACATGAACGACGCCCGCCCGGTCGAGATGGACTCGATGCTCGAGGCGTTCGGTCGGATCGACGTCCACCTGCTGCAGTACTCGGGCGCGATCTGGTACCCGATGGTCTACGACATCCCCAAGCGCACCAAGGCGAACTTCGGCAAGCAGAAGCGCCAGCGCGGCATGGATCGCTGCCGCAGCTACATCGACCAGGTCGGCGCGACGTGGGTGGTCCCGTCGGCCGGGCCGCCGGTGTTCCTCGATCCGGCGCTGCGCCACCTCAACGACGACCACGGCGACGAGGGCAACATCTTCCCCGACCAGATGGTCTTCCTCGAGCAGATGCGCCTCCACGGCAACGACGGCGGCGTGCTGATGATCCCCGGTTCGGTGCTCGAGGTGCACGGCAGCACGTCGATGACGCTGACCCACCCGATCCCGGACGCCGACGTCGAGCGGATCTTCACCGACAAGGCCGCGTACATCGAGGAGATGGCGCAGCGCCTGGCCCCGGTGCTCGAGGCCGAGAAGGCGACGTGGGCCCCCGCCGAGGGCGAGCCGCTGCTCGGCCCGCTCAAGGCGAAGTTCGAGCCGATCATGGCGCAGTCCGATCTGATCTGCGACGGCATCGGCTACCCCGTCGGCCTGGTGATGGGCGAGGAGACGGTCGTGCTGGACTTCCCCAAGCGGGTCGTCCGCGAACCCATCGAGGGAGAAGGCAAGTACCGCTACGGTTTCCGCATCGCGCCGGAGCTGGTGCGCACGGTCCTGCGCGACGACGAGCCGGACTGGGTGAACACCATCTTCCTGTCCACCCGCTTCGAGGCGTGGCGTGTGGGCGGCTACAACGAATTCCTCTACACGTTCTTCAAGTGCCTCACCGACGAGCGGATCGCCTACGCGGACGGCTGGTTCGCGGAGGCCCACGACGATTCCGCGTCGATCGAGCTGGGCGGGTTCGAGATCCAGCGCCGCTGCCCGCACCTGAAGGCCGACCTGTCGAAGTTCGGTGTCGTCGAGGGCACCAGCCTCACCTGCAACCTGCACGGCTGGCAGTGGGACCTCGTGACCGGCCGCTGCAAGACCTCCCGCGGTCACGAGCTGCGCTCCCGCAAGCTCTGACCCCCCCGTCGCGTGGGTGTGGCCGAATGTCACATGGGTTCAGTTCGATCGAACGCGTGTGACATTCGGCCGCAGCACGTTCGGCAACAGTGCCGGCACGGCGAGCACCAGCGCCCCCAGCGCGACGAGCGCATACGGCCACCACTGCCGCTCGGCGGTCGTCTCCGCCGCCGCCGCGACGTCGCCCGACGACGCCGGGGCCGGCGACTTCGGCAGCGCGGCCGTCGCTTCCCGCACGTTGTCCGAGACTCCCTCGATCACCCCGGTGACCGGGCCGACGCCGTCCACGAGCTGTCCGGTGCCGTCGACGAGCTGCCGGCCGCCGTCGTCGAGGAGCATCAGCCCGTCGCGTAGCTGCCGCGAGCCGTCGGCGGCCTGCACCATGCCGGCGACGAACTGCGCGTCCGGGTCGCTCAATTCGTAGGCGAGCTGCCGCGCGCCGCCGCGCAGCTGCTCGAGCTGCGCGAGCGTCTCCGGGCCGAGCCCCTCGGTGTTCAGCCGTCCGACGAGCCCGTCGAGCCGGGCGGCGGCCTCCTGGGACACCGGGTCGGGCGACTGCCGCAGGGTGCCGGCGACGACGGTCAGCTGCTCGGTCACGCCCGCCTGCATCTCCCCGAAGCCGGTGAGCCGGTCGACGACCTGGTCGACGCCATCGCTGACCTGGTTCGCACCGTCGCCGAGCAGGCCCACCCCGCCCTGGAGCTGACCGAGCCCGTCGGCGAGCTGCTGCCCACCCGCGCTGGCCTGCGCGAGCCCGTCGGCGAGCTGGTGGGCGCCGTCGTCGAGCTGGCGGCTGCCGTCGGTGAGCTGCCCGACCCCACCGCCGAGAAGCGCGAGCGGCAACCCGGCCTGCTGAAGGTTGTTGCGGGTGCCGGAAAGCGGGTCGCCGGTCGCGGCGGGCGGTGCGTCGGCCGGCGTCGCGACGGCGGGCGCGTCGGCGTACGCGAAGGCGGAACCGGTACCGATCAGGCCGAGACCGGCGGCGACGAACAGGGCGGGAACGAGACGAGCACGCATGGCGGAGGACGTTAGTCCGGCGAATTAAGAGGGGACTGAGACGGCGGCAGCCACCGCACCGCCGCGACGGCCAGGCCGAGCAGGGGCACCGCCCACGCGGCGAGCACCGCCGCCAGCGGCAGCCAGACCGTTCCGAGCGCGAAGCCGGCGTAGACCGCCACCGACGCGACCTCGCCGACGAGGCCCGACACCGACGTCACGGTCGCGCGGGCGGTCCCGCTCATCGCGTCCTGCATCCGCGCCTCGGCGACGATCATCGCGTTGTGCAGGGCGCCGTAGCCGATGCCGATCGCCACGAATCCCGCCGCGCCGCCGAGCGCGGCACCCGCCGCCAGCAGCACACCCCCGGCGGCGATCACCGCCCCCATGGCGCGACCGGTCATTGCCGCGGTGCGGCCGGCCGTCGCGGCGCCGAGCACCTGTCCCGCAACGGTGATCGCCACCAGCACCGGCGCCGCGGACGTGCTCGAGCCACCCTCGCGCGCCAGCAACGCGAAGTACTCCTCGAACGCGAGGCACGCCGACAGCAGCGCCGCGAGCAGCACCGCGCGGCGCACCACGGCGCTGCGTCGCGCCTCGCTCGTCCCGGCGTGCAGCACCGCCAGGTAGCGGGTCACGAAAGCGCCTGGAACGGCGCCTGTCTCGTCCGCCGAGGCGTGACGGGGGGCGGCCGGCAGGGTGAGGACGAGCAACCCGTTGCCGATGGTGATCGCCACCGACAACCACCCCACCGTCGCGTAGCCGCCCACCGCGAACAGCGGCGCGGCCGACAGCGTCGCGACGAGGACGCACAGCGTCTCGCCGGCGTTCGCGTAGCCCAGTACCGCCGGATACCGGTGCGCTGCCCCGCGTGCGGACAGTTCGTCGTACACCAGGGCCTCGAACGTCCCGGACTTCAGCGACTCGCTGATCCCCCACGCCACGAAGCCCGCCGCGAACCCCCAGTAGCCCGGGAACAGCAGCCACAGGGCGAAGCCCGCGGTGAACAGGACCGCGCTGAGCAGCAACAGGCCCCGGCGGGACACCGTGTCGGCCCACGCGCCCGACGGCACCTCCGCGACGAACGCCACGACGGACCACAGCACGAAGAGCGACGAGATCTCGCCCGTACCGAGGCCGTGGTCCTCGAACAGCAGGGCGTACAGGCCGTAGAGCGGCACGAGTTCGCGGGTGGCCGCGTACGCCACCACACGAACGGTCAGGGAAGAGGCGGAGCCGGATCAACATCGGTGGCGCATGGCTCCAGGGTGGCACGCGCGGACGGGTTTGTCACCGCGCGATACGGTCGGCGGGTGACCGAACGCCAGCGCACCTACACGTGGGACGACCCCGCCCCGACGTCCGCCGCGAACCGCGACATGCAGGGCCTCGACTTCCTGCGCGGCCTGATCGACGGCTCCATCCCGCACCATCCGACGTCGCGCACGCTCGGCTTCCGGGTGACCGACGCCCGCGAGGGCTGGGTGGAGGTGAGCATGGAACCGCAGGAGTTCCACGCCAACGCGGTGGGCAGCGTGCACGGCGGCGTGATCGCGACGATGTTCGACACCGCGATGGGGTTCAGCGTGTCGAGCACGCTCGAGGCCGGTGTCGGGTACACGACCCTGGACCTGCAGGTGCGGTATCTGCGGCCGGTCCAGGCCGGCAACGGCGTCGTCCGCGTGCACGGCATCTGCGAGTACAGCGGCCGTCGCACCGCCACCGCCCGCGGCGAGGCCCGCGACGAGAACGACCGGTTGCTCGCGACCGCGTCGACCACCTGCCTGATTCTGCGCTGACAACCGTCGCCGGACCCGCACACTGAAGTGCATGAGCGTGGAACGCATCGCACTGGACCGCTTCTTCACCCTGTACGGAGAGGCGCTCGCCGGGTTCGACGCCGAGGCCTCGGCCGCGCTGTGGGGTGAACCGGGCACGATCCTGACGGATTCGTTCGCCGGATCGCTGGCGAACCGGAAGGAGATCACCGAGGCGCTCACGCAGAGCAACGAGACCTACCGGAAGCACGGCCTCGCCGGTGTGGGGCACGAGTTGCTCGACCTCTCCCCGGTCACCGACAAGATCGTGCGGGCCCGGGTGCGCTGGTCGTTCCGCGACGCGAACGACGCCGTGATGGCCACCAGCGACTACGAGTATCTGCTGCGCGACGACCCCGACGGCCTGCACGCGTACGTGGCCGTCGGCTGCGACCCGGGTAGCTGAGGGCGTCGGCCCTCCCGGGCGGGGTGACCGAATGTCACATGCGTTCGATCCGAGCGAACCCATGTGACATTCGGCCGCCACCCCACGCGGCGGAACGCCTCAGGCCGGCGGTTCGAGCACCTCACGCCCGACGAACGGCACGAGCGCCGACGGAACGCGCACGGACCCGTCGGCCTGCTGGTGGTTCTCGAGGATCGCGACGAGCCAGCGGGTGGTGGCGAGCGTGCCGTTGAGGGTGGCGGCGATCTGCGGCTTGCCGTTCTCGTCGCGGTAGCGCACGCCGAGGCGACGAGCCTGGAAGGTGGTGCAGTTCGACGTGGACGTCAGTTCCCGGTAGCGCTCCTGCGTGGGCACCCACGCCTCGCAGTCGAACTTGCGGGCCGCCGACGAGCCGAGGTCACCGCCCGCGACGTCGATGACCCGGTACGGCACCTCGATCGCGGCGAGCATGTCGCGCTCCCACGCGAGCAACCGCTGGTGTTCGGCGGTGGCGTCCTCGGGCTTGCAGTAGACGAACATCTCCACCTTGTCGAACTGGTGGACCCGGATGATGCCGCGGGTGTCCTTGCCGTAGCTGCCGGCCTCGCGGCGGAAGCACGACGACCAGCCCGCGTACCGCTTCGGACCGCCCGACAGGTCGAGGATCTCGCCGGAGTGGTAGCCGGCGAGCGGCACCTCCGACGTGCCGACGAGGTACAGGTCGTCGTCGGCGAGGTGGTAGATCTCGTCGGCGTGGGCGCCGAGAAAGCCGGTGCCCTGCATGATCTCCGGCCGCACGAGCACCGGGGGGATCATCATCTGGAAGCCGTTGGCGACGGCCCGCTGGGCGGCGAGCTGCAGCATGCCGAGCTGCAGCAGCGCGCCGTAACCGGTGAGGAAGTAGAACCGGGCGCCGGAGACCTTCGCGCCGCGCTCCATGTCGATCAGTCCGAGCGATTCGCCGAGGGTCAGATGGTCCTTCGGCTCGAAGTCGAAGGTGGGCAGCTCACCGACGGTCTCGAGGGTGACGAAGTCGTCCTCCCCGCCGGCGGGGGCGCCCTCCTGCACGATGTTGGAGATCGCCAGGTGCGCGCGCCCGAGCGCCTCCTCGGCGGCCTGCTGCTCGGCCTCGAGCTTCTTGACCTTCGCGGCGAGTTCCTTCGCACCGTCGAGCAGCGCGGGCCGTTCCTCCGGGGACGCCTGCCCGACCTTCTTGCCCAGCGCCTTCTGCTCGGCGCGGATGTTGTCGCCGGCCAGCACCGCGGCACGGCGGGCCGCGTCGGCCTCGAGCAGCGCGTCGACGAGACCGGGGTCCTCGCCTCGGGTGCGCTGCGAGGCACGGACGGCGTCGGGGTTCTCGCGGAGGAACTTGAGGTCGATCACGAGGTCACAGCCTACTCGGCGCCGTCTGCGGCCGATTCCGACCTACTGTGCCCACAGTTGCAGGCAGTCCTCGCGTTGGAACATCCTCGCCGAGTCCACGGCGTTCGGATGTCCGGCGTAGGGGTCGGCTCCGGCGTCGGTGAGCACCCGCACGACGTCGATCGCCCCTTTGAACACGGCGCCGGCGATCGGCGACTGCCCGCGGTCGTTGAGCCGGTCGACGTCGGCGCCCCGTTCGATCAGGGTCCGCACCGCGTCGGCGTGACCGTGGTAGGACGCCAGCATCAGCAGGGTGTCGCCCTTCTCGTTGCACAGGTTCACCGGCACCCCGGCGTCGACGTAGGCGGCGAGCGTCTCGACGTGCCCGGCGCGGGCGGCGTCGAACAGGCGCTGCGCGATCTCCTGGACTTCGGGATCGATGGGCTCCGTCATGTGCACCGAAGTTACCCGGGGCGCCGCGCACAGGCATGATGGACGGTGATGGCCGAGGAGAGTGAGCAGCAGTCCGATCGGACGACACCGTCCGCGTCGCGGGTCCGGGGCGCCCCGTCCGCGAAGCTGACCCGTCGCGCCTTGATGCTGGTTGCGGCGGGCGCGGTACTCGCGGCGCTCGTCACCGCGGTGGTGGCGGGATTCGGCGGGTCCGACGACGAGCCCGGCGGTTCGACGAGTGCCGTCGTCACCACCGGCGCCGTGGCCGGCGAGGCCTTCGGCACAGCCGTCGCAGGCGACTGCCTGACCTGGACGGAGATCGATGCGAGCGACCTCGCGAAGGTGGACTGCGCCGAGTCGCACCTGTTCGAGGTGGTGAAGGACATCGACCTGAGCGTCTACCCGGGCGCCGAGTGGGGTCCCGGGTCGCGCTTCCCGTCGGTGCTGCGTTTCACCGAACTGCGCGACGAACTGTGCGCACCTGCCGCGATGAACTACCTCGACGGCCGGTTCGACCCGCACGGCAAGTTCAGCGTGGGCCTGATCAACCCCGGTGAGGCGGGCTGGGCGGCCGGTGAGCGGACGCTGCGCTGCGGCCTGCAGTTCTCCTCCACCACAGGCAACCTGCTGCCGATCAAGGGCACGGTCGCCGACCAGGACCAGTCCAAGGTCTGGGACGTGGGCACGTGCATCGGCATCAACAACGGGGTGCCGGCGGACCCGGTGGACTGCGCCCAGCCGCACGCCTTCGAGGTGATCTCCGTGGTGGACCTGTCCGGCCAGTTCCCCGGCGGTCTGCCGAGTGTCGAGGACCAGGACAAGTACCTCGAGGGGACGTGCACCGAGAACGCCAACGCCTACCTGGGCAGCCCCGACGCGCTGCGCAACAAGACCCTCACACTGTTCTGGGACAACCTGGACTTCGACAGTTGGCTGGCGGGCAGCCGCAAGGTCAACTGTTCGGTGGGCAAGCAGGTCGAGGGCGGCGGATTCGCGTCGGTCACCGGCACGGCCGCGGGCGACATCCTCATCGACGGCCAGCCGCCGGTGCCGCCGCCCGCCGCGCCCGAGGGCCGCTCGCTGCCGACCCCGCTGCCGGGGGCGGCGCCCGTTCCGGGCGCCTGAGGTGGCCGCACGGATGGGCGACGAGCGGTTCGACGAGCTCGTCGGAGAGGCCCTGGATCTGATCCCACCGGAACTCGCCCGGGCCATCGACAACGTGGTGGTGCTGGTCGAGCCCAGAAACGAGGAAGAGCCCGATCTGCTCGGGCTCTACCACGGGATCGCGCTCACCGAGCGCGACAGCCACTATGCGGGCGCGCTACCGGACACCGTGACCATCTATCGCGACGCCATCCTCGACATCTGCGACTCCGACGACGACGTGGTGCACGAGGTCGCGGTGACGGTCATTCACGAGATCGCTCACTACTTCGGAATCGAGGATGCTCGGCTGCACGAGCTGGGCTGGGGCTAGTGGACCCGTAACGGGGTCCGGTCGCGCCGTACTTCGGCTTGCGCTGCAGAAAGTGCGGACTGATCGTCGAAATGATCAGCAGGGCGAGCGTACCGATGATCACCTCTGCGACGACGATGTAGACGAAAGCAATACCGACGATCTTTGCGATCTCTTCCATGTCGATCACCTCCGGTCCGACCGTACCGCGGGACGGCCGTCCGGACGGGGTAACCGGGACGGCCGTTGCCGGGCGGCGTCACGGCCGCCCGGCAACGGTGTCCGGTCACTCGATGCGGTCGAGATCGATGCCCTTGGTCTCGCGGCTGCTCAGCACCGCGACGACGGTGATCATCATGGTCACCACCAGGTACGCGATGACGGTCCCGACGCCGAAGCGGTCGATGAGCCAGACGGCGATGAAGGGCGCGGGCGCGCCGGCGATGATGGACGACCCCTGGAACACGAGCGACGAGCCGGCGTACCGGTAGCGGGTCGGGAACAGTTCGGTGATCCAGGCCGCCTCCGGGCCGGCGAGAGCACCGTGGAAGAAGGCACCGACGCACACACCCACCCACAGCAGCGGCACGCTCTGCATCTGCACGAGCCAGAAGAAGACGGGCGCCCACACCACGAGCACCACGGCGGGCACCAGCATCGCGATGCGGCGGCCGACCCGGTCGGACCACCGGCCGCCACCGATCATGCCGACGAACTGGAACACCGACGCGAAGGTCACGGCCAGTATCACCTCGCCCCGCGCGAAGCCGTGGTAGGTGGTGGCGTACGCGATGACGAAGACGGTGTAGACGTAGAAGGCGATGTTCTCGCCGAGCCGCATGCCGATGCCGAGCAGCACCGGGCGCGGACGGGACAGCGCCTCGACGATGCTCGACCGGGACTCGGTGCGGCCGGCCGCGGAGGCCTGCGCCGCCCGGAACACCGGGGACTCCTCGACGCCGTGCCGGATCCAGAAGCCGATGATCAGGAGCGGAATCGCGAACAGGAACGCGATCCGCCAGCCCCATGCGTCGAACGAGTCGGCCGGGAGCAGGAACACCAGGGCCGAGACGACCACGGCGGCAAGCACGGTGCCCGACGGTGCGCCCGCCTGCGGCCAGGACGCCCAGAAGCCGCGGCGCTTCGGCTCGCCGTACTCGCTCACCAGCAGCACGGCCGCGCCGAATTCACCGCCGAGCGCGAAGCCCTGGATCATGCGCAGCGCGACGAGCAGGACGGTGGCCCAGATGCCGATCTGCTCGTAGGTCGGCAGCAGCCCGATCGACGCGGTGGCGGTGCCCAGCATCACGAAGGTGATCACGAGCATCGGCTTGCGGCCGAACCGGTCGCCGAGATGGCCGAAGACGATGCCGCCGAGCGGCCGGGCGATGAAGCCGAGGCCCTGGGTGGCAAGGGCGAGAAGCAACTTGGTGATGCCGTCGGATCCGGGGAAGAACAGCGGGCCGAGGACGGTGGCGGCGAGAATGCCGTAGATCGCGAAGTCGTACCACTCGAGCACGGCACCGGCCATGCTTCCGGTGAGGACCCGTTTGAAGCTGCTGCGTGGCACGTCCGGCGCGGTGGGCGCGGTGCGCACGGCGATCGGGTCGAGCGTAGATCCCATGACGGATCCTTTCGAAGGTCGGTGATTCAGAGTCGCAGGGCCAGCCGGTCGCCACAGGCACGCGAGCAGCAGGTCATCATCTGCCGGTTCGCCGCCCGCTCGGCCTTGGTCAGCACCGTGTCGCGGTGGTCGACCTCGCCGTCGAGGACGGCGACCTCGCACGAGCCGCAGAGGCCTTCCTCGCAGTCGCTGGGCACGTCGATGTTGTTGGCGCGCAACGCGTCGAGGACGGTCTGGGTGGGTTCGACCCGCACGGTCAGCCCCGAGTCACGCAGTTCGAGGTCGAAGGCGTGCTCGACGTCCGGATCGAGCGCCGCGAGGGACGAGGTGAAGTGCTCGACGTGCAGCGCCCCGTCGGGCCAGTTCCGGCTCGCGTCCTCGAGTCCGGCGAGCAGCCGCCCGGGCCCGCACGCGTAGATCTGGACGCCGGGGGCGGGCTCGGCGAGGAGGGCGGCGAGGTCGATCCGGGTGCCTTCCTCGGACACGTGCAGGGCGGCCCGGTCACCGTGCCCGGCGACACGCTCGAGATAGGCCATGCCGGAACGGTTTCGGCCGCAGTAGTGCAGTTCGTAGCTCCACCCCCGGGCGCGGGCGTGGTCGGCCATGGCCAGGACTGGGGTGATGCCGATGCCGCCGGCGACGAACACGTAGTGCTCGGCGCCGGGGTCGAGCGCGAAATGGTTCCGAGGGCCGCGCATCCGGAGCGGGCTTCCCACCTCGAGCTGTTCGTGGATGTAGCGCGAACCGCCGCGGCTCTCGGGATCCAGGTGCACGGCAATCTCGTAGCTCGGCGCATCGGGCGCGCCGCACAGGGAGTACTGGCGCGACAGCGCGCCGAGGTCGAGGTCGATATGGGCGCCGGGAGTCCACGTGGGCAATGTCTTTCCGCCGGCGTCGCGCAGGACGAGGCGCAGCACGTCGTCGGCGATCCGGTCCAGGCGCTCGACGGTGACGGTGCGGGACACCGCCCGGGCGGCGGGTTCTCCGATGGTGACCGGTTGATGCCGGTGCAGCACAGCAGGATCGGTGCGCTCGGGATTCGCCTGCGGATCCCACTGCACCCACACGTGGTCGGGTCCGCGGAAGGACGTATTCGGCAGGTAGGTGAACTCCTGATCGGGTACGAGTTCCATGTGGGGAAGCCGCGTGGTGAGTTCCTCGAGGAAGATCTGCATCTCCATGCGGGCCAGGTTCTTGCCCATGCACTGGTGGCTGCCGTACCCGAAGGTGAGATGGTCGCTCGAGTTCGGGCGCCGGATGTCGAACTCGTCGGGGCGCTCGAAGTGGCGCTCGTCGTGGTTGGCGGACGCGTTGACGACGAGCAGCTTGGCGCCGGCGGGGATGTCGACGTCGCCGATGCGGGTGTCGGCGGTGGACACCCGTCGCCACGCCGCCACGGACCCGGAGTGGCGCAGGCACTCCTCGACGGCGTTGGGGATCAGCGACGGATCCGCGCAGATCTCCTCCCACACCGCGCGGTTCTCGAGCAGCAGCTTGAACGCGTTCGCGGACGCGTTGGCCGTGGTCTCGTGCGCGGCGACGATGCCGGCCATCATCATCGAGTGCAGGTAGGAGTCGGTGACGACGTCCGGCATCTCCCGCTGCTTGCGGATCCCGTAGGGCATCCAGCCGTGTCCCGACGGGTCCTGCCGCATCTTCTCGAGCACCGTGCCCGCGTACTGCCAGAACCTGCCGACCGCCTCGGCGACGGCCACCTGCTCCTCGGGCGCGGGGCGGCCCCAGGTGTTCACGGTGTGCGCGATCGAGTACTTGCGCATCGTCGCCATGTCCTCCTCCGGCACGCCGAGGAAGTGCAGGGCGACGGTGAGCGGAACCTCCCACAGCATCTCGTCCACCAGGTCGGCCTTGCCGGATTCGACGAAGCGGTCGACGTATTCGCGCGTGAGCCGTCGCACCATCGCCTCGTGGTGCGCCAGTTCCTTCGGGGTGAACGGATCCATGAGCGCGCGGCGGCGCGGCATGTGGGCGGGCTCGTCCTCGTTCACGAGGGTCCGGGCCATGGCGTAGTCGTACCGGGCGAGGGTGGCGGTGGCCTCCGCCGAGACGGGAGTGATCTTCTCCAGCGCGATCGCCGGCGAGAACAGGATGTTGTCGCGGAACACCGCCTTCACATCCTCGTACCGGGTGACGACCCAGTAGCCGAGTTCGGGGCTGTAGAACACCGGCTCCTCGTCGCGGGACCAGCGCAGCGACTCGGCCGGATCGGTCTGGTACGCGGAACCGAACGGATCGAACGCCGCGGCGTTCGCCGACACCGGGCAGCCGCCCGCCAGGGCCGCGTGGTCGACGGGACACGCCGGCGCCGACGCCGGAACTGATGCACTCATGCTGACACCGAAAACCTCTCCAACAGCACTGTTACTTTTATCGAACAGTTTCGTCCTATATACGGACATGCAGCAGAGTAAGAGGCGTCACAGAAGACGTCAAGCGGGATCCGCGGTCACAGCAGCCGGGCCCACGTCCGCAGGACTCCCCGGCACCCGCGCGGCCGCCGCCACCGAGCATCAGGACCGGACGTCACGAGCCGGTACCCGAGGCAGGTCCCGCCCCTTCGAGCACCTCCGCGCGCTCAGCCGGCGGCAGCGCCGAACCACTGGGTCAGCCGGCCGAGCAGATCCTGTTGATCGTCACCGGCCCACGCCACGTGGCCGTCGGGCCGCAGCAGCACCGCGGGCACGTCCAGTTCCTCGCTGACGTCGACGACGTGGTCGACCCGGTCGGCCCAGCCCGCCACGGAAAGCCGTCCGGTCTGGTCGAGGAGCAGTCCGCGGCCGCCGTGCATCAGTTCGTAGAGGCGACCCTGCTTCAGCCCCACGTCCCGCATCCGCCGGCCGAGCAGGTCGTGGCCCTCGCCGAAGTCGTAGCGGACCCCGACCGCGGTGATCATCTCGGTGACGTACCGGTTCACCTCCTCGAAGTCCATCAGCTTCGAGAACAGTTCCCGCAGCGCGATCACACCCGGATCGGTTCCCATCAGCGTGATCTGCGCGCGGGTGTTCTCGAGCACGCGGGCGCCCACCGGGTGCCGTTCGGCGTGGTAGCTGTCCAGCAGTCCCTCCGGAGCCCAGCCGCCCACTTCGGCGGCCAGTTTCCAGCCGAGGTTGAACGCGTCCTGGATGCCGAGGTTGAGTCCCTGCCCGCCGGTCGGCGGATGGATGTGTGCCGCGTCGCCGGCCAGCAGCACCCGCCCGACCCGGTAGCGCTCGGCCTGCCGGGTGGCGTCGCCGAACCGGGAGAGCCAGCGCGGCGAGTGCGCGCCGAAGTCGGTGCCGGCGATCGCCCGCAGCTGCTGGGTGAACTCGTCGAGGGTCGGTGCGGCCGCCCGGTCCTCGGCCACCCCGTCGGCGGGCACGATGACGCGGTACGCCCCGTCCCCGAGGGGTACGGCGCCGAACCGCAGATGGGTCTTGTGGACTTCCGCGACCACGGCGGCCACCGTCGCCGGGTCCTCGGTCAGCTCCATCTCACCGAGCAGCGTCTCGACCTTGCTGGGCTCGCCGGGGAAACCGACGCCGAGCAGCTTGCGCACCGTGCTGCGGCCGCCGTCGCAGCCGACGAGGTAGCGCGAGCGCAGCCGGGTACCGTCGGCCAGCTCGGCGCTCACCCCGTGGTCGTCCTGGCTCAGCCCGACCAGTTCGCAGCCGCGCCGGATCTCGGCGCCGAGTTCGAGGGCGTGCTCGTTGAGCAGCCGTTCGGTGACCGGCTGCGGAGTGGCGAGGCCGTACGGGTGCGCCGTGTCCACCCGGTCCGGCCACGGCTTCATGATGCCGCCGAAGAGACCGCCGACCCGGAACTTCTCACTGACCGCGAGAAACCGGTCCAGCAGGCCGCGTTGGTCCATCATCTCGACGCTGCGCGCGTGCAGGCCCTGTCCGCGGGACTGCGCGGTCGGCTCCGTCGCCTTCTCGAGCACGAGCGTGTGCACGCCGTGCAGCCGCAACTCGGCGGCCAGCATCAAACCGGTCGGCCCGCCCCCGGTAACGATCACATCGATCATGAAAAATCCCCCGTTCGACAACGTTGTATTTCGGCCGGCTGCTCCACACAGTCCGGCGGGCCCGCACACCCGCACCCGGGCGCCGGGTGCCCGCAACCACCCGAGTCCTACCGGCGGTTGGACGCCCACCTCGCGAATCTCCCGTTTCCGCAGGTTCCGGCTTCGGCTGGCGATTCTGCAGCACCACCGGGGTCTTGCGGCAAGGCCCCCCGCGCGCTATATGTTGAAAGTGGCAAGGAGCCGATGACCTCCTTGCCTTTGCCTTCTCGGCGCCGACCACAGTTCCGTCCATCCCGGGCCGACGTCCGGGTGAACGACGATGGGAGTGTCAGTCGGTGAGCAGAGCGCTCAGCCGTGCCGCCGCGTCACCGACCGCGAGGGCCGCGGCATCGACGTCGAGACCGGCGATGGCCACCACCCCGACGCTGCACTCGAGGCCGGCCCCCCGCGGCGCGCGCACCCCGGCGGCGACACCCACGGCGCCGCGCTCGAGCTGTCCGCGCGTGACGCTGTAGCCGAGCGCCCGGGCCTGCTTCACCGCTTCGGGGTCCCGCGCGTCCTCGGGTCGCAGCGCGAGGATCGCGATCCCCGCCGCCCCGCGGTCGAGCGGGTGCCGGTTGCCCACCCGGTATCCCACGTGCAGGAGCGCCCCTTCCGGCTCCGCGACGAGGATGACGATGCACTCGTCCCCCTGCGCGGCGGACACGAAAGCCGTCGCCTGCGTGCGCTCGGCCAGGTCGTGCAGCACCGGACCGGCCGCATGCTGAAACTGGGGCACGAACCGCGACGCAAGGACGGCGGCACCGGCGCCGAGCCGGATCCGGCCGTCGTCGGCCCGCACCACCAGCGAGTGCGATTCGAGCGTTGCGACGATCCGGTAGGAGATCGCCCGCGCGATCCCGAGTTCCTTGGCGAGGTCCGCGACCGTGATACCGGCGGGCGAACGGGAGATGATGTCGAGCGCGCGCAGACCACGATCGAGGGTCTGCAGCGTGCTCATGGGTTCCTCCGTCCGTCGTGCCGGATCCGACCCTACCGGCGCGGGCGCCACCCCCGATGCAGCGCATTGCAACGCTTGAGCACCCCCCGCCGCACTGGTTCCCTTCGAGTGACACAGGTCACTATGGACGGGAGCCGGTATGAGCATCGAAGGCAAGGTCGCGCTGGTCACCGGCGCCGGGCAGGGCATCGGACGGGCGATCGCGCTGCGGCTGGCGACGGACGGTGCGGACATCGCACTGCTCGACGTCGACGGCGGCAAGCTCGCCGCGGTCGAGGACGAGGTGCGGGCCGCCGGCTCGAAGGCGATCTCCGTCGTTGCGGACGTGACCGACCGCGAGCAGATCCGAGCCGCCGTCGACCGGACGGAGACCGAACTGGGCGGGTTCGACATCATCGTCAACAACGCCGGCATCGCACAGGTGAACCCCATCGCCGACGTGACACCGGAGGAGGTGTCCCGGATCATGGCGGTCAACGTCGAAGGCGTCCTCTGGGGCATTCAGATCGCCGCCGCCAAGTTCCGCGAGCGCGGGCACGGCGGCAAGATCGTCAATGCGTCCTCGATCGCCGGCCACGAGGGCTTCGCGATGCTCGGGGTGTACTCCGCAACCAAGTTCGCCGTACGGGCGCTCACCCAGGCCGCGGCCAAGGAATACGCGTCCGACGGAATCACCGTCAATGCCTACTGTCCCGGCGTCGTCGGCACCGACATGTGGGTCACCATCGACGAACGCTTCGCGGCATTGACCGGGGCACCGAAGGGAGCGACGTTCGAGAAGTTCGTCGGCGGCATCGCGCTCGGCCGCGCGCAGACGCCGGAGGACGTCGCGGCCTACGTCTCCTACCTGGCCGGCCCGGACTCCGACTACATGACCGGCCAGTCCGGGTTGATCGACGGCGGCCTGGTCTACCGGTGAGCCGAACCCGCTGCACCGGAAGGAGACTCCCTTGTTGAGCAGGGCGGTACGGACACTGGCGGTTCCCCTGCTCGTGTTCCTCGACCATGTGATGGCGCCGAAGTACTCCCCCGAACTGTTCGCCCTCTCCGAGCAACTCGCGGGCCACACCGACTGAGGGGCGCAGCCGGACTCGAGCAACGGCGGACCTCGGCATCGTTCGTCCACCCTCGCTGCCCCTCGCCCCCACAGGTTCGCCAGGACGGCCCGACGTTCCCCGTCGGGCCCGAAAGTTGGCGTGTAAGGCCTGTACTGCGTTGATCGATTGCGTGACGATGCAGTCGTGCACGGGCACTCAGTGGGACTTCCTGGCTCGGTGGCGGCGTACCGCGTCCGCATTGCCGCAACGGGCACTGCAATACGCCCGGCGGCCGTTGCGGCTGGTGTCGACGAACACTCGAACGCATCCCGCGTTCGCGCACGCGCCCAGACGACCCCCCTCGGCCTCGACGGTGAAGATCGCGAGCCCACCCGCGGTGACCGCCATCACGCGCCCGACGAGGTCGTCCTCGTCCGGCGTGAAATGCAGATGAGGACGGTGGTTGTCGTGCGTGGTGAGATATACGCTGGCTACCCCGTCGAGCAGGAGGGCGTTGATCGACCGGCAGCGTTGCTCCTCGTCCGGCGCCACGAACACCGCCCGGAGCCGGGTCGTCCACCGACGCAGCGCCGGCACGTCGCTCTTGTCGACATCCGACCACCGGATCACGTGCTCGCGAAACACGGCCTGGACCTCCGGGACGGTCCACGCGCTCCTCTCCACGAGGTTCACGAGGTCCGCGGCCAGCAGCGCACCGGTCATGTTGTCATGGTTGAACTGCACTGACCGATTGCACCACGGTGGTCGCGTGCACCTGGTCACCACCGCCGTTCTCCCCATCGTTCTCATCCTCGCCCTGGGCGCAGTCCTCCGTCGCCGTGTCGTCACCGACGCCGGCTTCTGGCGCGGGATGGAGTGGCTGAGCTACCACGTGTTCACACCTGCGCTGTTCGTCGAATCGATCGCACGGACCCCGTTGCGGGAGGTATCGCCGGTCCCGTTGCTTCTCAGTTTGTCCATCCCGGTCCTGGCTGTGTCCGTGTTGCTCGTCGCCCTTCGTCGACCACTACGGGCCGAAGGACCGCAGCTCACGTCGCTGGTGCAAGGAAGCATCCGCATCAACACCTACATCGGGCTGGTGTTCGCCTCGGCGCTCGAAGGCACCGGCGGAGTAGCCGCCTTCGCACTCGCGGCATCGGTGATGGTTCCGTTGGTCAACGTCGTGTCGGTCACCGCGCTGTCGTTCTACGGTGCCCGCGATCACGCGGCTGCAATGTCGAGTACGTGGCGCCACCTGGGCACCAATCCCTTGATTCTGGGATGCGTTGCGGGTCTGACGCTCAACCTCACCGGCATCGGATTGCCCCCGGCGATTGCGGTACCGGTGGAGATGTTGGCAGAACCCGCACTTGTCACCGGCACACTCGTGGCAGGGGCGGCGATCACCCTTCGGGTGCGGCTCCGCGACGGCCTCGACATCACCATCGCGTCGACGATCAAACTGGTCGCCCTTCCCCTGTCGGCCGCCGCCCTCGCAAGTGCACTGGGATTGACCGCCGCAGCCCTGACCGCCGTCGTGCTCATCTGCGCCGTCCCCACCGCGCCCTCGGCGTACATTCTCGCCAGACGTATGGGCGGCGACTCGCAACTGATGGCGTCCATCACCGGAGCGCAGACAGTCCTGTCCGTAGTAACTCTGCCCCTGATCCTTCACCTGACCACAGCGACCTGACCCACGACGACAACGGCGTGATGCACCACAGGGAAGCGACCTCGCCCGCACAGCGACCGCCGACGCCGAGACATCTCTCCGCGCCGCCCCGGCCGACGCATCCGTGCAGGCCGAGTAAACAGTCGGTCGGCTCGAAACTCGGACGATTACGCAGAGAGCTCAGCCCCGACGGCGCCCCCGCCCCGCCTGACAGGCGTTCCTGCCCGCGCCTACAGGAGCAGTCGTATACACCACGTCTCCAGCACCACACATTGCTATCCGACCAGTTCCAGGCGGTGAACGACCCACACTCGAGGACGGCCGGTCCCACGGGCCCCTCGCCCGCAGGTCCCCACGAGGCCGACCTCACCCTCGGCGTGCGTTTGACTTTGTGCGGCGCGTCACATAACTTATCGACTGCTAACCGAACGATCGATTGGCTACACACGTTCGCAGGAAGGGCAGCCATGGCCACCCCCTCGGTTCCACAGGCGCAGGAGACGGCGCCCAGCTCTCCGCCACCCGCCGCCCCGCCGCACTCGCGCCGGGCGGCCCGCAAGGCCGCGTTCGCTGCCGCGGTGTCGACCTCCCTCGAGTGGTACGACTTCTTCATCTATGCCACCGCCGCGGCGCTCGTGTTCAACAAGACGTTCTTCGCCACCGGCAGCGAAGTCGTGGCCGCGCTCAATTCGTTCGCCACCGTCGCGGTCGGCTTCGTCGCCCGCCCCATCGGCGGGATCGTCTCGGGCCACTTCGGCGACAAGTACGGGCGCAAGCCGGTACTCGTGACCGCCATCCTGCTCATGGGTGTCGCGACCACCCTGATCGGCTTCGTGCCGAACACGTCGATCACCTGGCTCGCCCCCGCGATGCTCGTCCTGCTGCGCATCTGCCAGGGACTGGCGGTCGGGGCGCAGTGGGGCGGCGCGGTCCTGCTGGCCACCGAGTACGCCCCGGCCCATCGCCGCGGCTTCTACGGAAGCTTCGCCCAGCTCGGCATCCCGATCGGCGTGGTGATGGGCAACGCGGTCTTCCTGGCGGTGGCGTGGGCGGTCTCGCCCGAGGCATTCACCTCGTGGGGCTGGCGCGTGCCGTTCTGGATCAGCCTGTTCATGCTGTTCGTCGCCTTCGCCATCCACCGCTATCTCGAGGAGACCCCCGAGTTCCAGCAGGTGGAGGCCAAGCTCGCGGCCGCGCCGGCCCAGCGGCGTTCCCCGGTCCTCGAAGTCCTCCGGCACAACAGCGGCACCGTGCTCATGGCCGGCGGCACCTATCTCGTCGGCATCGTGATGTTCTACATCACCATCACCGGCTCGGTGCAGGTGGCCACGACCAACCTCGGCATCACCCGTTCGGACGTGCTGGCGATCATCCTGATCGCCGCGGGCGTACTCGTGCCGATGGTGCCGCTGACCGCCTACCTGTCGGACCGCTACGGCCGCAAGCTGATCTACGGCATCGGCATCGTCGGCATGGGCCTGTGGGCCGTGCCGATGTGGCTGCTCATCGGGGCGTCCTCGTCGGAAGACATCTGGCCGCTGGCCGTCGCGCTGATCGTCTCCTGCGTGGTGATGTCGTTCCAGACCGGGCCGCAGGCCGCCCTGTTCGCCGAACTCTTCCCCCCGGAGATCCGCTACTCCGGAGCGTCCCTGGGGTACCAGGCGGCAGCGATCCTCGGCGGCATGGCGCCCATGGCGATGGTCGCGCTGATCAACGGGGAGGTCGCCAACCTCTGGCGCGTGGGGCTACTCATCGCAGCGCTCTCGGTCCTCGCCCTCGCCTGCCTGGTGGCCCTCGCCCGTCGTCGCGCCTGACCTCCCGGCGCCACTGCCCCGTCGGCGCCACTGCCCCTTCGGCGCCACTGCCCTCCCGGGCGCCACTGACTCTCCGCCCGAACGAACACTGGAGACCCCATGTATCCCGGTGCCTACCTCGACACCACTGCGCACAAGCCGGCCGTGATCATGGCCGACACCGGCCGGACGGTCACCTTCGCCGAGCTCGAAGCCAACTCGATCCGTATCGCCCGCCACCTCCGCACGCTGGGACTGCGCCGCGGAGACCACGTCGCGGTGCTCGCCACCAACACTCCCCGGGTGTTCGACATCTACTGGGCGGCAATGCGGTCGGGCCTCTACGTCACCATGGTGAATTGGCATCTCACTCCCGGCGAGGCCGCCTACATCGTCGACGACTGCGGCGCGAAGGCCGTGCTCGTCGACGCCGCGCTGGAGGAGATCGCCCGGGTGCTTCCCGCTCTGCTGCCGAACACCGAGCACCAGCTCGCCTTCGGCGGCACGCTCCCCGGATACGCCGACCTGGACGCGGCCGCGGCCGCCGAGTCGGATGCCGCGCCCGCCGATCAACCCCGGGGGGCGGACATGCTCTACTCGTCCGGCACCACGGGCCGCCCCAAGGGCATCAAGCCCGCGCTGCCCGACCGCCAGGTCCACGAACCCGGTGACACGATGACCGCCATGAACGCCTCGGTGTGGGGCGTGAATCCGGAGACGGTATACCTGTCCCCCGCACCGCTGTACCACGCGGCACCGTTGCGCACCTGCGCCGCGGTGCAGGCCCTCGGCGGCACGGTCGTCGTGATGGGCCGCTTCGACCCCGAGAAGGCCCTCGAATACATCGAGCGGTACCGGGTCACCTACAGCCAGTGGGTGCCCACCATGTTCGTGCGCATGCTCAAACTGCCGGAGGACGTGCGCTCCCGCTACGACGTGTCCAGCCTGCAGGTCGCCGTGCACGCCGCGGCCCCCTGCCCGGTCGAGGTCAAGCGGCAGATGATCGCGTGGTGGGGCCCGATCCTGTCGGAGTACTACTCCTCCACCGAACTCAACGGCCTCACCCTCGTCGACACGGAGGAATGGCTGCGCAAACCCGGCACGGTGGGCCGGGCCGCGCTCGGCGTCGTCCACATCTGCGGCGAGAACGGCGAAGAACTGCCGGCGGGGCAGATCGGCACGATCTATTTCGAACGCGACCTGCTGCCGTTCGAGTACCACAACGCACCGGAGAAGACCCGCGACGCCCAGCACCCGCACCACCCGGCGTGGACGACGACCGGCGACGTCGGTTACCTGGACGAGGACGGGTATCTGTTCCTCACCGACCGTGATTCGTTCATGATCATCTCCGGCGGAGTCAACATCTACCCGCAGGAGATCGAGAACGCGCTCGTCGAGCACCCCAAGGTCCTCGACGCCGGCGTGATCGGGGTGCCCGATGCCGAGATGGGCGAGATCGTCACCGCGGTGATCCAACCGGCCCCCGGCTTCGACGGCGACGACGCGCTCGCCGCCGAACTGGCCGACCACCTCCGCGGTCGCCTCGCCAAGTACAAGCTCCCGCGCCGGATCGTGTTCAGTGACGACATGCCCCGGACACCGACCGGCAAGCTGGTCAAGCGCAAGCTGAAGGAGCGCTTCGTCGACACACCGGTGTGACGCCGGGCCGGGAAACCCGGTCGACGACGAAAACGACTCGGCCTGCCGCTCGTTGCGAACGCGGCAGGCCGAGTCGTCGTCGGTTCGCGGGTGCGTTCTCGCCGGTTCGGCAGCCCGCAGCCGTCCCGGCCGCAGCAGCGGTTCCAGTTCGCTCCACTGCGCCCGCAGTAGCCGCTACAGCCGAACGTGTCGGCGGCCGCCCACTGCACGGCATCCCGGTGACAGCTCAGTTCGATGCGGTCGCGTCGGGGCCGCTGTCCGCGGGCGGTCACGTCCACATCGAAATCGATGCCGGCGACGCGGTCGCCGGCGGGCGCGGGATCCGGTGCCCGTCCTCGGCGCAGTCACCGCCGACGCCGACGGCAGGGTCAGGCTCCGGTGGCGTGCTCACCCAGGATGGTGGTGAGTTCTTCCGCGTACGCGAGCTGCGTGCGCAGACGAGCGCAACTGTCCTCGGCCCGCCGATGGAACTCCGCCAGCACGCCGCGTGCGTCGGCGGCCCCCTGCCCGGAGGTCGCGGCGGCGGCGATCCGATCGAGAGCGGCGAGCAACGCGCGCATCTCGTCGAGGGTGAACCCGAGCGGTTTCATCCGCCGGATCACCAGCAGGCGCTGCACGTCGTCCTCGGTGTAGAGGCGGAACCCGCCGGCGCTGCGGGCGGACGGGGTGACCAGGCCGACCTCGTCGTAGTGACGGATGGTCTTGATCGACAGCTCGGTGCGCGCAGCCACCTGCCCGATCTGCATATGCCCCGAATCGATAGTCACAGCCGCACCCTTTCCTCCCGGTCGCGCCTCCACCGTAGCGAGCGGCCCGACCCTCGATTCGAACTCTACCCTCACCGGAGGGTAGAGTTCTGCGGGTTCCGCGGACGAGACGATGCCGTCCCGCCCGCGCGGGGGCGTCGCCCCCGGCTTCTCATGGAAAGAAGACACGACTGTGACAACTCCTGCCGGGACAACTCCTGCCGGCAACGCGCCGGCGGTCCACGAGGCGGACGACGATCCCGTCCTCTCGGTGCGCGCCGCCCTGCGCTCCCCGAAACGCCTGAAGACCGAGATCCTGGCCGGCCTGGTCGTGGCCCTGGCACTGATCCCGGAGGCGATTTCGTTCTCGATCATCGCCGGCGTCGACCCGCGGGTCGGGCTGTTCGCCTCGTTCACCATGGCCGTGACGATCTCCATCGTCGGTGGCCGGCCGGCGATGATCTCTGCCGCCACCGCCGCGATCGCGTTGGTCGTCGCGCCGGTGGCCCGCGAGCACGGCTTCGACTATCTCGTCGCCACCGTCCTCCTGGGCGGCCTGTTCCAGGTGGTGCTGTCGGTCCTCGGAGTGGCCAAGCTGATGCGGTTCATCCCGCGCAGCGTCATGGTGGGCTTCGTCAACGCCCTGGCCGTCCTGATCTTCACCGCCCAGCTGCCGCACCTGATCGACGTCCCGTGGTTGGTCTACCCGCTGGTCGCCGTCGGACTCGGCGTGATGGTGTTCCTCCCCAAGCTCACTTCCGTGGTCCCGGCGCCGCTGGTGGCGATCGCGGTGCTCACCGCCGCCGTGCTCGCCTTCGGCTGGGACGTGCCGAACGTCGGCGACGAGGGTGCGCTGCCCGAGTCCCTCCCGGCGCTGTTCCTCCCCGACGTGCCGCTGACCACGCAGACCTTCGCGATCATCGCCCCCTACGCGCTCGCGATGGCCCTGGTCGGCCTGCTCGAATCCCTGATGACCGCCAAACTGGTCGACGACATCACCGACACCCACTCGAACAAGACCCGTGAGGGCTGGGGCCAGGGGGTTGCCAACCTGGTCACCGGATTCTTCGGCGGCATGGGCGGCTGCGCGATGATCGGCCAGACCATGATCAACGTCAAGGTCTCCGGGGCCCGCACCCGCATCTCCACCTTCCTGGCCGGGGTGTTCCTCCTGATCCTCGTCGTCGCCCTCGGTGACGTCGTCGCCCTGATCCCCATGGCCGCCCTCGTGGCGGTGATGATCATGGTGTCGGTCGCCACCCTCGACTGGCACAGCATCGCCCCGCGCACCCTGAAGCTGATGCCGCGCAGCGAAACCCTCGTGATGCTGGTGACGGTCGCCGCGACCGTGATCACCCACAACCTCGCGATCGGGGTGATCCTCGGCGTGGTCACCGCGATGGTGCTCTTCGCCCGCCGGGTCGCCCACCTGACCAGCATCGAGAAGGTCTCCGAAGCCGACACCGACCACGACGGCAAGGTCGACACCCGTGTCTACAAGGTGCACGGCGAGCTGTTCTTCGCCTCCTCCAACGACCTGATCTACCAGTTCGACTACGTGGGCGACCCGCGCAACGTCGTCATCGACCTGACCGGCGCCGACATCTGGGACGCCTCCACCGTGGCCACCCTCGACGCGATCCGGCACAAGTACGCCAACAAAGGTAAGAGCGTCGAGATCGTCGGCCTCGACGGCGCCGGCCTCGAACGCCTCGACCGGCTCTCCGGGCGACTCGGCGAAGGTCACTAGCTGCCGGTGTGCTCGCCTCGTCCATGCGGGCGCGTGCTCGACGAGCTGCGCACCGCCCGGCCGGTGCGAGTGGTGGATCTACCGGTTCCGAAGTCGCGCGGATCGACGCCGGAGTGTGGCCGACCGAGTGCGATCCCTCGGGGCACCTGCACACCCGGTGTTGGGCGGCCGTCGTTCTCGTCGCGAATCCGGATGTCGACGGCGCGCAGGAGCGGCCCCGCCACGACGAGCACACTCCGGCGTGGATGCTCGCCGTCTCCCCTGCCGCCCCACTCACCCTGCCGTCGTCGTCGCGGTGGGGTGTGGTCCTATCCGCGGACCTCGCGCAGCACCGGAGTCGCGGCGAACTCGGCGCGAGCGAGGGACCGGCGGTGCACCTGATCGGGGCCGTCGGCGATCTGCAGGAACCGCGCCTGCGAGTACAGCATTGCGAGCGGTGTGTCCTGGGACAGGCCCGCACCGCCGAAGATCTGGATGGCGTCGTCGACGATCTTCTTCACCGTCAGCGGCACCATGACCTTGGCGGCGGCGATGTCGTGCCGGGCGGCCTTGGCGCCCTCGACATCCATCCGCCACGCGGCGCGCAGCACCATCAGGCGGGCCGCATCCACCTGGATGCGTGCGTCGGCGACGGTGGCCTGCACGACCCCTTCGTCGGCCAGCGGCCTGCCGAATGCGACGCGGGTGCGCGCCCGCTCCGTCATCAGCGCGACGGCGCGTTCGGCCATGCCGATCAGGCGCATGCAGTGGTGGATCCGGCCCGGGCCCAGGCGGGCCTGCGCGACGGCGAAACCCTTGCCGCGCGGGCCGAGCAGGTTCGCCTTGGGCACCCGCACCCGGTCGAAGACGATCTCGCCGTGCCCGCCCTCGTGCCGGTCGTCGAACCCGAGCACGGACGTGGAGCGGACGATGTCCAGGCCCGGCGTCTCCATCGGGACCAGCACGATGGAGTGCCGGGATCCGGCCGGAGCGCCGGGATCGGTGACCCCCATGACCATCGCGACGCGGCAGTCCTCCCGCAGTGCGGCGGTGGACCACCATTTGCGTCCGGTGAGCACCCACTCGTCGCCGTCGTCGGCGATCTCGAGGCGGACGTTGCTCGCGTCCGAGCTGGCGACGTCGGGTTCGGTCATCGAGAAGCAGGACCGGATCTCACCTTCCAGCAGGGGGCCGAGCCACTGCTGCTTCTGGGCGTCGGTGCCGTAGCGGGCGAGCAGCTCCATGTTCCCGGTGTCCGGCGCGGCGCAGTTGAGCGCCTCCGGGGCGAGATGCGGGCTCCATCCGGTCAATTCGGCCAGCGGGGCGTATTCGAGATTGGTCAGGCCGGCCCCGCCCGCCTCGGGGAGGAAGAGGTTCCACAGCCCCTGCCGCTTGGCGGAAGCCTTGAGGTCGGCCATGATCGGCGGGGCACCCCAGTAGTCGGGCTTGCTCGCGAGCTGCTGCGCGGCGATCGGCTCGGCCGGCAGGATGCGTTCCTGCAGGAAGCCGGTGAGCCGGTCCTGCAGTTCGCGGACCTTGGGGCTGTATTCGAAATCCATTGTTGCTCCGATTCTGAGGGAGTGATCGCCTAGCGGCGCAGTTCGGGAAGGGCCGAGGTGGCAGCGAGATCGAGGGCGCGCCGGAGCAACGGCCCGACCATGTCGGCGATGCCGTCGAAGCCCTCCCCCACCGTCTCGCCCCGGTCGTGGCGGGCACCGATGCCCTCGAGGATGACGGCGATCTTGAAGTCGGCGAAGACGGTGTACCAGTCGATGTCGGCGAGATCGATTCCGCGCGCGGCGGCGTAGCGCTCGAGCAGCTCCGTGCGGGTGGGGAATCCGTCGAGGGTGGCGAGGCCGCGGGTGATGGGGTTGTATGCCGCACCGGGAACATCCCAGAAGCTCAGCATGATTCCCACGTCGGCGAGGGTGTCGCCGAGGGTGGCCATCTCCCAGTCGAGCACGGCGGCGATGCGTCCGCGATCCTGCGGCGCGGCGAGGACGTTGTCGAGCTTGACGTCGCCGTGGACGATCCCGGGGTGGCGGGTCTGCGGCAGCGCGCGACGGAGCTTGTCGAGCAGCACCGCCACCTCGGGCCGGTCGACGCGGCGAGAGGCCTCCCACTGCTTCGCCCACCGGCCGAGCTGGCGCTCGAGGTAGCCGTCCGGACGGCCGAAGCTGCCGAGCCCGACGGCGTCGGGGTCGATGTCGTGCAGCGCGGCCAGGGTGTCGGCGAGCGAGAACCCGAGGCGGCGACGCTCGTCGGCGGTGAGGGCCGAGGCCTGTTCGACGGTGCCGACGGCCACGCCGTCGACGAGTTCCATCAGATAGAACTTCGCGCCGAGGATGCTCTCGTCCTCGCACAGGTGCACCGCGCGGGGCACGGGGACGGACGTGCCACCGAGGGCGTTGATGACGGTGAACTCGCGCCGCATGTCGTGCGCGCTGGGCAGCACGTGCCCGTACGGCGGTCGGCGCAGCACCCATGCGTGCTCGTCGTCGGCGAGCCGGTAGGTGGGGTTGGAGCGGCCACCGCCGATGAGGGAGGCGGTGAGCGCGCCGGTGACCTCACCGCCGAGTACGCGCTGCAGGTGGACGGTCAGCGCGTCGAGATCGAGGTCGGCGACGGCGCCCGCAGGCGATGCAGTCATCGCGGATTCCTTCCTGCGTCGGCCTGTCGGCCAAACGATCGTTCGGGTGACCTACAGAGTCGCCGAACGAGCGTTCGGTGTCAACACGGCTACCGACGGACGGGATCCCATCTGCGATAATGCCGATGCGGAAGGAAGATGCTGCAGCACCGAAGAGGCGGCAGCCGATCAATCGTTAGGAAACCGAGAGGCCGCCGTGACGGGGACGGTGCTGCACCATCGCCAGGGCCAGATCCGCGTAGCGGTCCGCGAGCTCCTCCGGCCGCAGCGGCCCGTCGGACCGCCACCAGGCGCACACCGACTGGCCCATGTTGATGATTCCGCGCACCGCATCGCGCGGGAACTCCACCTCGAAGGCCCCCTCCTCGACGCCCCGCTCGACGACGTCGCGGAACAGACCCTCCTGTTCGTCACGCAGCGCGACGACGAGCCGGCGACCGGCCTCGTTCAGGCTGCGCAGCTCCGTCGCACCGACCAGCGCATCGAGCTGCCGGGTGGTGTGGAACATGACCCACGCGCGCACCAGCGCCTGCAGCTGCGCGTCCGGCGAACCCCCCGCCCGCAGCAACGCCCCGCGGGTCATGGCGATCGCATCGTGCAGCGCCCGGGTCATGATGTCCTGCAGGATCTCCTGCTTGGACTTGAAGTGGTGGTAGATCGAGGCGACGGTGATGTCGGCGTCCCGGGCGATGTCGCGCATCGAGGTGCCGTGGTACCCGCGCTCGTTCATGTTCCGCATCGCCGAGTCGAGGATCGCCTGCCGGCCGTTGCCGGTCCCGACCGTAGCCGCCTTCGCCGCGCACATCGTCAACTCCGTCCCGCCGGTCGTGAACCGGTGACAGCGTAGTCGCAGGGCACGGGCCGGGATCGGCCGGATCCGCACCGCGAACCCCGCGGATCTGCCGTCCCCGCGTGCCGGAACGACGAATTGTCGGTCCGACCTGGCAGCATCAGCCGCGGCAGCCTCGCCCGGGGCCGCTCACCATCGGACAACACAGGGGGCCGTCATGCCAGCACCCGTTCTCACCGACGAACAGCGCACCGCCGCACTCGCCAAGGCCGCCGAAGTGCGCAAGGCCCGCAGCGAGCTGCTCGCCGCCGTCAAGGCCGGAGAGCTCGACGTCTCGGCCGTGCTCGACAAGGCGGAGACCGACGAGGTCGTGAAGAAGACGAAGGTCTCGGCCCTGATCAAGGCGCTGCCCGGCGTCGGCGCGGTCAAGGCCGCCAAGCTCCTCGAGCAGCTGTCGATCCCGGACACCCGCCGCATCGGAGGCCTCGGCGCCAACCAGCGTCAGGCGCTGCTCGACGCCACGACGGCCGCCTGACGCACCGTCCGACCCGACGCAGGTGTTCCCGCGCCCCGAAGTGGGAACACCTGCCCGGGCGCGTTCTGCGCCGACCGCGCGCTCCGCGACCGAGGAGACCGACGGACCGGGAGGAGCCGGATGGGGACGACGTCGACGCCCGAATCGCGGCAGCGGCAGGATCGGCTGCTGTTCCGCTTCATGCTGCTCTCGCTGGCCGCCGCCGTGGTCACCATCGTCCTCAAGGCGAGCGCCGCGTGGGCAACCGGCTCGGTCGGGTTCCTCTCCGACGCCCTCGAATCCGGGGTCAACCTCGTCGCCGCAGTGGTGGCGCTGATCGCACTGCGGGTGGCGGCCCGGCCCCCGGACGCCAGCCACCACTTCGGTCACGGCAAGGCCGAGTACGTCTCCGCCCTGGTCGAGGGTGCGATGATCTTCGTCGCGGCCACCGCGATCGTCTGGACCGCGATCGAACGCCTGATCAGTCCGATTCCGCTCGTCCAGCCCGGGCTCGGGCTGGCCCTGATGACCGTCGCCTCCCTGATCAACCTCGCCGTCGGGATCACCCTGCAGCGCGTGGGTCGCACGCACCGCTCGATCACGCTCGTCGCGGACGGCAAGCACCTGTTGACCGACGTGTGGACCTCCGCCGGAGTGATCGTCGGCATCGTGCTGGTCACCGTCACCGGCTGGGAACCCCTGGATCCGATCGTGGCCCTCGTCGTGGGTGTCAACATCCTGTGGACCGGATACCGGCTGCTTCGCGGCTCGGTCAGCGGCCTGCTCAGCGCCGCCCTCCCCCAGCACGAACAGGACCAGGTCAACGCCGTGCTGGACCGGTTCCGCGCCGAGTGCCCGGTCGAGTTCGCGCCGCTGCGCACCGTCGAATCGGGCCGGCAACGCCAGGTGTTCGTCGTCGTGACCGTTCCGGGCGACTGGACCGTGCGGACCGCCCACGACATGGCCGACCGCATCGAGGCGGCCATCGACGCGGTGCTGCCGCACACCGAGACCTTCATCCACGTGGAACCGGCCACCACCGGGCCCGGCAACGCCTGACCTCGGTCCGCCTCGTCACGGTCGTCGGCTCGGCTCGATCGGGTTCAAGGCAACGCCGGCACCGACGGCCTCAGCCCACGGCCTTCCTCACGAGCGCGCTGATGCGCTGTTCTTGGGCTGCGGTCAGCTCCTTCAGGGCGTAGGCGATCGGCCACATGGCGCCGTCGTCGAGCGCCGCCTCGTCGCTGAAGCCGAGCGTGGCATACCTCGACCCGAACTTCTGCGCGCTCTGGAAGTGGCAGAGGACCTTGCCGTTTCTGGCGTACGCGGGCATCCCGTACCAGAGCTTCGGCGCGAGGTCCGGAGCGGCGGTCTTGATGATGTCGTGGATCCGCTCGGCGAGGACCCGGTCCGCTTCCGGCATCTCGGCGATCTTCGCGAGCACGTCCCGCTCCGCTGCCGCCTCCTTCTCCGCCCGCGAACCGCGCCGCGCCGCCGCCTTCTTCTGCTCCTGCGCGTGCTCCTTCATCGCGGCCCGCTCCTCGGCGGTGAATCCGTGGTACTGCTCGGCGCTCGCGCCGGAGTTCTCGGTGGACGACTTCGCTTGCTGCATGGCAGGTTTCCTCTCACAACAGGGATGAGGCAGGTCAGGACTGTGCAGGCACCGCGGGCGGCGCGGGGGTGAGCGATGTGGCAGCCTCCCAGGCGAATCCGTCCGGGTCGATGAAGGGGCCGGCCGTGCTGCCGAGGACGATGCGGTGCGAGCCGGTGCCGTCGGCGGGGACGCCGAGGTCCTTGGCCAGGCCGCGACGCTTGTACAGCGCCAGCTTGACGGGGCTGGACTCGCCGGCAGTGAACTGGGCATACTTGCCGCCGAAGCTCTTGGCCACGGTCAGGCCCCGGCCGACGTAGAACTGCTTGCTGGCCTTCACGTCCTCCACACCGAGCAGCAGGACGATCTCGTCGATCTCAGAGGTGGCCGGGCCGGTGTCCTTCTTCGCCGAGGTCGCGACCTTCCAGATCGTCCCGTCCGGGGCCTGGACGACTCCGCCGTAGCCCCAGAGCGACTTCGCGGCGGGTCTGAGCACCGTGGCGCCGGCGTCCACGGCGGCGCCGAGGAAGCTGTCGACGGTGGCCGGCCGGGACACCGTGAGCGCCAGGGTGAAGCCACGGAATCCGGTGGAGTGCGACTCGGATGCCCGCAGGCGTAGGTACGTGTCCACGCCGAAGGCGGTGTAGAAGCGGTGGGCGGTCTCGGGGTCGGCCACCTCGAGGGTGACAGATGCGATGGACGTGTCGGATGCGGTGGTTGTCATGACCATCACGCTAGGGACTGCTTGCAGGCCGGGGCTTCTCGATTCCTGACCGGTCGTGCCACCTGCTTCGCCACACACGCCGGCATCCCGCCCGTCATGACCGCAGAGCCCGCATCGCGGGCCGTACCCGCAGCATCGTCATGGCCGGACGCAACATCCGCCGCCCGGCGCCGGAAGACGCCGGGCGGCATGCCGACCAGCTCGGTGAAGCGGGTGGTGAAGGTGCCCAGCGACGCGCAGCCGACCGCGAAACACACCTCGGTGACGCTGAGATCGCCGCGACGCAACAGCGCCATCGCGCGTTCGATGCGCCGCGTCATCAGGTACGCGTACGGCGACTCCCCGTACGCGGCCCGGAACTGGCGGCTGAGGTGCCCGGCCGACATGTGCACGCCACGGGCGAGCGCCTCGACGTCCAGCGGCTGCGCGTACTCCCGATCGATCCGGTCACGGACGCGGCGCAGCCGCGCGAGATCGGTCCGGCGCTGCGCGTCGGCGCGTGCACGCCGCCATTCGGGCCGACACATGAGAGCACTCCCCTCTCCGTCTTCCGCGCGGCCCTGGTGGGCCGTCGGCAGGGCGGGCACCTCTGCGACGGTGCGCTGCCGCCCTTGTTGCCGGTGGTCGCCGTGCCGGCCGGCACGGCCGCATCGACGCCCGTACGTCTCAGCGAAGTTCCTGGATGCGGACCATGTTGCCCGCGGGGTCGCGGAAGGCGCAGTCGCGGATGCCGTACGGCTGTTCGGTCGGCTCCTGGACGACCTCGGTGTCGCCGGCCTGCACCTTTTCGAATGTGGCGTCGAGGTCCCGGGTGGCCAGCAGGATCCAGCCGTAGGTGCCCTTCGCCATCATCTCCGAGATAGTGCGGCGCTCGTCGTCGGTGATGCCCGGGTCGGCGGCCGGCGGCGCCAGGAGGAGGGACGTGTCGGGCTGACCGGCCGGGCCGACCGTGATCCAGCGCATCCTGCCCTGCCCCACGTCGCTGCGGACCTCGAAGCCGAGGACGTCGCGGTAGAAGGCGAGCGACGCGTCCGGGTCGTCGTGCGGCAGGAAGCTCGTGTGAATGGTGATATCCATGACGAGCAGGTTAGGAGCGGCTCCGTGTCCCGCGCTTCTCGATTCCTGATCGATCCGGCCTCGTGGGGGGCGGCCGGCAGCGCTGGGCAACTCCGCTGCGACGTGGCACGATCGCGTGGGTGACCAGCAGACCCGCTGACGCGCAGCACCTGCGTGACCTCGCGCGGCTGCGCCGCGTCCGTGACCGGATCGATCGGGAGTACGCGCAGCCGCTGGACGTCGAGGCGCTCGCCCGTGGCGTGCACATGTCGGCCGGGCACCTCAGCCGCCAGTTCCGGGCCGCGTACGGGGAGTCGCCGTACGCGTACCTGATGACGCGGCGCATCGAACGCGCGATGGCGCTGTTGCGTCGCGGCGATCTCAGCGTCACCGAGGTGTGTTTCGCGGTCGGCTGCGCGTCGCTGGGGACCTTCAGCACTCGCTTCACCGAATTGGTCGGTGTGCCCCCCAGCGTCTATCGGCGTCAGGCCGCGCGCACGGCGGCGGGGATGCCGTCGTGCGTCGCGAAGACGGTGACCAGACCGATCAGGAATCGAGAAGCGGGAGTCACCGAGCCGCACCTAGCCTGACCGCCATGGACGTCACCATTGACTCGAGCTTTCCCTTCCCGGCAGATGGAGACACCATGAGCATGGCCACGAGGACGGACACGCGGTCGTCTGCGCCGCACATTGCCGACAGTCACGATCTGATCCGCGTGCACGGTGCGCGCGTGAACAACCTCAAGGACATCAGCGTCGAGATCCCGAAGCGCCGGCTGACGGTGTTCACCGGCGTCTCCGGTTCGGGCAAGAGCTCTCTGGTGTTCGGCACGATCGCCGCGGAGTCGCAGCGGATGATCAACGAGACCTACAGCGCCTTCGTGCAGGGTTTCATGCCGACGCTGGCGCGGCCCGAGGTCGACGTCCTCGAAGGATTGACGACCGCGATCATCGTCGACCAGGAGCGGATGGGCTCGAACCCCCGCTCCACCGTCGGCACCGCCACCGACGCAAACGCGATGCTGCGCATCCTCTTCAGCCGGCTGGGGCAGCCGCACATCGGCTCGCCCAACGCGTACTCGTTCAACGTCCCCTCGGTGAAGGCCAGCGGTGCGATCACGGTCGAACGCGGCGCCGGCAAGACGAAGACCGAGAGGGCGACCTTCACCCGGCTCGGCGGCATGTGTCCGCGCTGTGAGGGGATGGGCGCGGTCACCGACTTCGACCTGTCCGCGTTGTACGACGACGGTCTGTCGCTCAACGAGGGTGCGCTCACGATCCCCGGTTACAGCATGGACGGCTGGTACGGCCGGATCTACCGGGGCTGCGGCTTCTTCGACCCGGACAAACCGATCCGCAAGTACACCAGGAAGGAACTGCACGACCTGCTGTACAAGGAGCCGACCAAGATCAAGGTCGAAGGGATCAACCTGACGTACGAGGGGCTGATCCCGAAGATCCAGAAGTCGATGCTGTCCAAGGACGTCGACGCACTGCAGCCGCATATCCGGGCGTTCGTGGAACGGGCCGTGACCTTCTCCACCTGCCCCGAGTGCGACGGCACCCGGCTCGGCAAGGAGGCCCGGTCGTCGAAGATCAAGGGAAAGAACATCGCCGACGTCTGCTCGATGCAGATCAGCGACCTGGCCGTCTGGGTCCGGAGCCTCGACGAACCGTCGGTGGCCCCGCTGCTCACCGGGCTGCAACACCTTCTCGACTCGTTCGCCGAGATCGGGTTGGGGTACCTCTCACTCGACCGGCCGGCGGGCACCCTCTCCGGAGGAGAGGCACAGCGCACCAAGATGATCCGCCACCTCGGTTCCTCGCTCACCGACGTCACGTACGTGTTCGACGAACCCACCATCGGCCTGCACCCGCACGACATCGCGCGTATGAACGACCTGCTGCTGCAGCTGCGCGACAAGGGCAACACGGTGCTCGTCGTCGAGCACAAGCCGGAGGCGATCGCGATCGCCGACCACGTCGTCGACCTCGGACCGCGCGCCGGCACCGAGGGCGGCGAGGTGGTGTTCGAGGGCACCGTCGAGGGGCTGCGTGCCAGTGGCACGCTCACCGGGCGGCACCTGGACGACCGGGCGTCGGTGAAGCCCTCGGTGCGGACACCGTCGGGTGTGCTGGAAGTGCGCGGCGCCGGCACCCACAACCTGCAGGACGTCGACGTGGACATTCCGCTCGGCGTGCTGGTCGTCCTCACCGGGGTGGCGGGCTCGGGCAAGAGCTCGCTGATCGACGGTTCGGTGTCCGGGCGCGACGGAGTGGTGTCGGTCGACCAGGGGGCGATCAAGGGCTCGCGGCGGAGCAACCCGGCGACGTACACCGGACTGCTCGACCCGATCCGGAAGGCGTTCGCGAAGACCAACGGCGTGAAGCCGGCGTTGTTCAGCGCCAACTCCGAGGGCGCGTGCCCCGCCTGCAACGGCGCCGGAGTCATCTACACCGACCTGGGCGTCATGGCCACCGTCGAATCCACCTGCGAGGACTGCGAGGGGAGGCGGTTCCAGGCCGAGGTGCTGGAGTACACGTTCGGCGGCCGGAGCATCGCCGACGTGCTCGCGATGCCGGTGGCCGAGGCCGAGGAGTTCTTCGGCGCCGGCGAGGCGCGGATCCCGGCGGCCCACAAGATTCTGCAGCGGCTCGCCGACGTCGGGCTCGGCTACGTCACCCTCGGCCAGCCGCTCACCACGTTGTCCGGCGGTGAGCGGCAGCGACTCAAGCTGGCCACCCGGATGGCCGAGAAGGGCGGCGTCTACGTCCTCGACGAACCGACAACCGGCCTCCACCTCGCCGACGTCGAGCAACTGCTCGGCCTGCTCGACAGGCTCGTCGACTCCGGCAAGTCCGTCATCGTCATCGAGCACCACCAGGCGGTCATGGCGCACGCCGACTGGATCATCGACCTCGGCCCCGGCGCCGGCCACGACGGTGGCCGGATCGTCTTCGAGGGCACACCCGCCGACCTCGTCACCACCCGCTCCACCCTCACCGGCGAGCACCTCGCGGCCTATGTCGGCGCCCGGCCGGGCCCGTCGCGGACACCGTGAGGCGAGTTCGCCCCACGGGTGCGACAGCCCTCGCCGTCAGTTGGGGCGGACGGTGAGGATCTGGGACACGGTGCCGACGGGGCCGTGCGTGTCGTGGAGGACGCTGCTGGTCAGCCCCAGGCCGTCGGGACCGAACGAGACGGTGGTGTCGAAGCCGAGCCAGTCGCCCCGGGGTTCGGTGAACAGGTGGGCGGTGAGGTCGACGTTGGGGAAGGCGACGTCTTTCGGGGACACGCGCACGGTCATGCCGTTGGCGATGTCGAACAGTCCCGCGGCACCGGCCAGCGCGCTGACCTTCTCGTCGAGCACGAGGGGCAGCGGCGTGCGCACCCAGTACGCCGCCCGGCCGGGCTCGAGCTGGATGCGGCGGATCTCGGTGGAGGCGATGAACCCGCCCGGCCACACCGTCGAGGCGTCCCAGGGAGCCATGGCGTCGGGCGGGTCGATCCGCGGCAGCGACGTCGCCTCCAGCGCGGGGGTGGGGCGGGATTGCATGAGCCAGGCCCGCAGCCGTACGACGGCGCGACCGTCGTGGGCGAGGACGGCCTCGACAAGCTCGATGGTGCGCCCGGGACGCAGGACGGTGACGGTGGTCTCGACCGTGTCGACCGGGACGGTGCCGAGGATGTCGTAGGACAGGCGGCCGACGACCAGTCCGTCGTCGCGGCGTGCGTCACGGTCGCATTCCACGGCGTGGACCAGCAGACCCAGTGCGGGCGCGATGTGCTGCTCCTGCGGGTTCCAGGCACCGCTGACGTGGTGGGTCGGCTGGAACGCGGCCGGACCGATCCGTTCGAAGTAGGTCATCTGCTGCTCCTTGCGCGGGGTCGGTGACTCATCCGGGCATGATCCCAGTCGATCACAACCCTCTTCGGACCGGACGGGTGCGGCGCAGAGCGACGGCAGCCCGCCCCCTGGTCGGCCAGGGGGCGGGCTGCCGCGTATTTCGGACGGTGCGGGATCAGGCGGGGACGTGGGCCTCGGCCCAGGCGTTGTAACCGCCGAGCAGGTCCGAGACGTTGTCGAAGCCCTGCGCCCGCAGCAGCGACGCGGCCACACTCGAACGCCACCCACCGGCGCAGTGCACCACGATCGGCTTGCCGGTCGGCACCTGCCCGAGCCGGGTCCGCAGCTGCGCCAACGGGATCGGCACCGCCCCCGGAATCACCCCGAACTCGCGTTCACCGGGATTGCGGATGTCGACCAGCGTCACCGCATCGGCGGCGAGCAACTCGTCGAGCTGCGCGACGGTGGTCCGCGGCGCGGTCTGCACCAGATCCGCCAGCTCCGCCGGGAACACCCCGTCGTGATCGACGGTGAGGTAACCGGCCGCGTTGTCCGACCCGATCCGGGCCAGCCGCACCGCCGCGTCCTGCTCCTCCCCCGGATAGGTGATCAACACGATCTTCTCCCCCACCTCGGCGACCATCCCGCCGGTCTCGGCGAACCGGCCGTCGAACCCGACGTTGACCGACCCGCGCAGATGCCCCGCCGCGAAGTCGTCCACACCGCGCGCATCGAGCACCCGGGTCCCGGCGGCCAGCTCCGCCCGCACCCGCGCCGGGCTCAGCTCCGGGATGGTGCGCCCCCGATCGAGCAGCGGATGCACGCTCTTGTTCAACCCGGCATCGACCGAGAAGTAGGCCGGCGCGGCCGGCTGCCCCTCGGTGACCAACGCCACGAACGCCTCCTCGCTCATCGGCTGCACCGACGGATTGCTCACCCGCTGCTCCCCGATCGTCGAGGTCAGCTCCGTCGACAGGTTCTTCCCGCACGACGAGCCGGCACCGTGCGCGGGCAGCACCGTGACCGCATCGGGCAGGGTCAGCAGCTTCTCGTGCACCGTGTGGTACATCGCCCGCGCCAGATCCTCGGTCGACGAATCCCCCAGATTCACCAGGTCCGGGCGGCCCACATCACCGATGAACAACGAGTCCCCGGTCAGCACCGCGGCCGGGGTCGCCCCCGGATGCTCGCGCACCAGCACCGAGATCGACTCCCAGGTGTGCCCCGGGGTGGCCAGGATCTCGAGGTCCACCTCCCCGAGGGACAGGTGCTCGCCGTCGCGCAGCCGCCGGATCGGGTAGTCCGCCTCGGCGGCCTCCCCGAACCCGATCCACGCCCCGGTCGCCTCGAGCAGCTCCAGATGCCCGGAGACGAAATCCGCGTGGAAATGCGTGTTGATCACACCCTCGATGCGCAGCCCGTGCCGCGCGGCGTCGTCGAGGTACTCGGTGACATCGCGGCGCGGATCGACCACCACCGCCCGGCCGGTGCCCTCGTCACCGATCAGGTACGACGCGTGCGACAGGCACTCGATGTAGTACTGCTCGAGAATCATCGTGGTTCCTCCGTATGGGTCGATTTCGTCCTCGATATGGACAACCCTGCCACATACCCCCTAGGGTATGTCAAGTACCCCATGGGGTATCTCTTCGAACCTCGTCCCCTACCGCAGGAAGCACAGCGATGAACACTCCCGTCGACCCCGTCCCCAGGACCGCCGTCACCCCCGAAGCCGATACGCAGGTGCTGCACCGGCTGCGCCGCGCGCAGGGGCAGCTCGCCGGCGTGATCGCCATGCTCGAATCCGGCCGCGAGTGCCGGGACGTGGTGACCCAGCTCGCCGCCGTCTCCCGGGCGCTCGACCGCGCCGGGTTCAAGATCGTTGCCGCGCAGCTTCGTCGGTGCATGCTCGACGAGGAGGACGACACGTGCCCGGACCGGCTCACCGAGGAACAGCTCGAGCGCCTCTTCCTCGCCCTGGCCTGAGGGAGACCGCCCGACGACGACGTTCGCGACGTGGTGGCGCGATCAGCGCCGTCGGGCCCTGACCACCGTGTCGTGCACGGTGACGGCGCGTCCGTCCGGGTCGGTGACCGACCGCGCGACGGCGGCCTCGGTGACGACGTCCCAGCCGTCGGGATCGAGCAGCGCCACGACGTCCGCTCCCGTGAAGAACAGCTCGCGCCGCGGCGGGCGCGGCACGGTGGTCTGCAGGTCGGAGGGGTGATGCCCGACGATCAGGAGGGTGCCGCCGGGAGCGACCGCCTCCGCGAGCCCTCGAATGAGGACGTCGCGTTCCGGTGGCGGCAGGTGCATGTACTGCGCGGAGACCAGGTCGTACCGCCCCCGGCCGGGATCCCACGCGGTGAGGTTCTCGTGCAGCCACGTGATGCGCCCGGCGATCTCGGCGCCGGCCCGATCCGCGTGCTCGGCGGCGCGCCGCAGGGCGACGCCGGACACGTCCACGCCGTCGACCCGCCAGCCGCGCCGCGCGAGCCAGATGGCGTCCGCGCCCTCGCCGCAGCCGACGTCGAGGGCGAGGCCGGGCTCGAGTTCGGCCGCCTCCCCCACGAGGTGACGGTTCGGCTCACCGCTCCAGAGCGCGGGACGGGAACGGTAGCGCTCGTCCCAGAGTTCTTCGTCGAGTTGGTTTTCCGGCACTGCGACTCCTTCGGTCGTCGGTACGGGTGGTCGGGCGCGTCAGCCGCGGAGCGGGAAGCCGATGCGGGACAACAGCTTCCGGGGACGAGACACCGGCACCGGGAGCAGTTCGCCGGCTCGCTCGGGGAGTTCCCGCTCGATCGCGGCCTCGATCTCGCGCACCCCGGGATTGACCAGGGCGACCCGTCCCACGAAGACGGTCGGCACGGTCTCGTCGCCGCCGGTGACCGCACGGACCCGCGCCGCGGCCGCGCGGTCCTGCCAGATGTCGATCTCGCGGGTGTCGATGCCGCGTCGGCGCAGGGCCCGGCGCAGCCGCGAACAGAACGGGCACCCGGGTCGCCACAGCACTTCGATCCCGTCGACGAAGTCCGCCGATGCCATCTCCTCGCTCCTCTCACAGCACGTCCCGACCAATATACCGGAGGGGGTATGTTTCCTCCGGTGTTGCGCGCGGTCTCGTACGGACGCGGCTCGGAAGGTCTCGAACTCGCCGATCCGCCCCGGCGGTGACTTTCGACCCTTCCCGGCCGCGGTCCACGAGCGCACGGTGAAGGCAACCGCGACCTGCTGCGGGATGGGAGGAACGTCGTGACCACCTGGATCATCCTCGCCGCGGTGCTCCTCGTCGTGGTGATGTTCGTGTTGTCGCAGTCGGTGCACGTCGTCACCCAGTACGAGAAGGGCGTGCTCTTCCGGTTCGGCCGGCTGCTCGGGGTGAAGGAACCCGGCCTGCATCTGATCATCCCGATCGTCGACCGCCTCACGAAGGTGTCGTTGCGGATCGTCACGATGCCGATCCAGTCCCAGGGGATCATCACGCGCGACAACGTCAGCGTGGACATCTCCGCAGTCGCCTATTTCCGTGTCATCGACGCCGTGAAGTCGGTCGTCGCGATCGAGAACGTCGCCGCTGCGATCGACCAGATCGCCCAGACCACGCTGCGCAGGGTGGTCGGCCGCCACACCCTCGACGAGGCGTTGTCGGAGACCGACGTCATCAACGTCCACATTCGAGAATTCCTCGACGTGTCCACCCTCGAATGGGGCGTGGAGGTGACCCTGGTGGAGTTGAAGGACATCCAGCTTCCCGACAGCATGAAACGCGCCATGGCCCGCCAGGCCGAGGCCGAACGGGAGAAGCGCGCCAAGATCATCGCGGCGGAAGGTGAGTCGATGGCGGCCGCCGCGCTCGGAGACGCCTCCGACACGATGATGGCCCACCCCCTGGCCCTGCAACTGCGCAACCTGCAGACCCTGGTGGAGCTGGGGGTCGAAAAGAACACCACCGTGGTGTTCCCGGCCCCCATGATGAGTGCCATCGGCGAACTGAAGACCTTCCTCGAACACGAAGCCACCGCGGCAGCGGCAGCGGCCGCCCAGCGCACACCGGTGGCGCCCACCTCCGGCCTCGTCGGCAACGGCACGTCGGCATCCGTCGCGACGACCCCCACCGCGCCGGCGCGAGGAGGGTAGGGCCAGGACGGGACTCGACGGTGGAGCGGTGATCGTCCCCGGTGGCAGCCGCGGCATTGCGGTCGACGACGATGCCACCACGGGCGTGATTCTCGATCTCCGGCGGACCGGCATGCAGTGACCGCAGGTGAGCCCACTGCCTTCTTTCCGGCCCGGGGGGCGACACCCGGGTGCTTCAATGGTCGGGTGTGCAGATGGATGGCCTACTCGGGCGAGCCGATCCTCGTGGAGGATCTGCTGTTCAAGCCCGAGCATTCACTCATCGACCAGAGCCTGCACTCCCATCTCGGAGCCACCACCACCAACGGTGACGGATTCGGAATCGGCTGGTACGGAATAGGTTCCGAACCGGCGATGTTCAAGAGCATCGATCCGGCGTGGAACAACCACAACCTGCGGGAGATCGCCGGGCAGATCCGCACCCCGCTGCTGTTCGCGCACGTGCGGTCCTCGACCGGCACGCAGGTGCAGCGCAGCAATTGCCACCCGTTCCGGCACGAGGAATGGCTGTGGATGCACAACGGCGAGATCCTCGGCTTCCGGGACATCAAGCGGGAACTGATGATGGCCGTGGATCCGTCGCTGTACCCGGACATCGCGGGTACCACGGACTCCGAGGTGCTGTTCTTCCTCGCTCTCACGTTCGGTCTCCGGGACGATCCGTTCACCGCGGTCGGCCGTGCGATCGGGATGGTCGAGAAAGTCGCCCGCCACCGCGGGATCGACGATCCCGTGCAGATGACCGTGGCCACCACGGCCGGCGACACCATCTGGGTGTTCCGCTACTCCAGCGAGGGCCGGACCCGGTCGCTGTTCTACTCCACCGAGGTTGCCAAGCTCCGCGAGCTGCACCCCGAGGTGGAGATGTTCCATCGTCTGGGCATCGACGCCCGGTTCGTCGTGTCCGAACCGCTCCGCGATCTGCCGGGCGCATGGAATGAGATGCCCGAGTCCTCCGCCGCCGTGGTCGGCCCCGCGGGCAACGACATCCGGCCGTTCCGGCCGCTCGAGCCCGTCTGACGCGAGAGGTCGATGCATGAGTCTTGACAGTTCGCCGAAGGGTCCGGCGGTGGCCTCGGGTTCCGCACTGGTGCTCGCAGTACTGGCTGCGGGGCAGTTCCTGATGACGCTCGACAGCTCCGTGATGAACGTGTCGATGGCGACAGTGGCCGCGGACGTGGGCACCACCATCACCGGCATCCAGACCGCCATCACCCTCTACACCCTGGTGATGGCCAGCTTGATGATCACCGGCGGCAAGATCGGCACCATCCTCGGGCGGCGCCGCGCGTTCGGGCTCGGCCTGATCATCTACGGCGCCGGGTCGTTCGTCACCGGGATCGCGCCGAATCTCACCGTCCTCCTCATCGGCTGGTCCCTGCTCGAGGGCATCGGCGCCGCCCTGATCATGCCCGCGATCGTTTCCCTGGTCGCGGCGAACTTCCCCGCCGAACGCCGCCCCGCCGCCTACGGATTGGTGGCCGCGGCGGGTGCCGCGGCAGTCGCGGTGGGGCCGTTGCTCGGTGGGGCGGTGACCACGTTCGCGTCCTGGCGCTACGTCTTCTTCGGCGAGGTCGTCATCGTCGTCCTGATCCTGCTCGCGCTGCGTCGCGTGGAAGACATTCCACCGCAGCGGATCCGGCTCGACCTCGTCGGCTCGCTCCTGTCGGTCGCCGGCCTGGGAATGTTCGTCTACGGCGTGCTGCGCTCGAGCGAATGGGGCTGGATCCAAACCAAACCCGGCGGACCGGCGATCCTGGGTCTGTCTCCCGTCATCTGGTTGCTGCTGGGTGGACTCTTCGTGCTCTACCTGTTCCTGCGGCGGGAGACGTACCTGGCGAAGACGGGCGGCGAACCGCTGGTCGACCCCGCGCTGCTGAGGAACAGCCAGCTCACCGGCGGTCTGAGCATGTTCTTCGCCCAATTCCTCATTCAGGCCGGGGTGTTCTTCTCCGTCCCCCTGTTCCTGTCCGTGGTCCTCGAACTCAGTGCGCTCGAGACGGGTGTGCGGATCCTTCCGCTGTCGATCGCTCTGGTCCTGGCGGCCGTCGGCATCCCCAAGCTGCGACCCCAGGCGAATCCCCGGCGCATCGTCCGGATCGGCCTCGGGATCATGGTCGTCGGCATCCTCATCCTCGTGGGTGGGATGGATCCCGGCGCAAATGCGGCGGTCGTGTCGATCCCGATGCTGCTGATGGGTCTCGGACTGGGCGCGCTGGCCTCCCAGCTCGGTGCGGTCACGGTGTCCGCGGTGCCGGACTCGCAGAGCGCCGAGGTCGGCGGTCTGCAGAACACGGCGACCAATCTCGGCGCGTCACTGGGGACCGCCCTGATCGGCTCCATCCTGATCGCCACCCTGACCACCTCCGTCATCGCCGGCATCGAGAACAACCCGGCCGTGCCGGAATCGGTGCAACAGCAGGCCACCACGGACATGGCTGCCGGGGTGCCGTTCCTGTCCGACACCCAGTTGGAGGGTGCCCTGGACGAGGCCGGGGTGGACGAGGCCACCGCGGATGCGATCGTCGAGGTCAACTCGGACGCGCGGCTCGAGGCCCTGCAGGTGGCCTTCGCCGTCACGGCACTGATCACCGTCGCCGCACTGTTCGGCACCGGATCGCTACCGCGCCGGCCGGTGGGCGCACGGCCCGGCGAGGGTCAGCGCAGGCCCGACGAGACCGACGACGAGCGCTGAGGCCGCCAGGCCAGGTCCCGGAGCCGCACCCAGTCCCAGGTGGGTGCCGAGACCAGGGTTCCCGGACGGCGCCGGGGCACCCGCACCCGCAGCGCCTGCGGCTCGACGGTGCAGCGCACAGGCGTGGGCAACATCAGCGCTTCCCCGTCCACGCCGACCGGTATTTCCGGCGCCTCCGCGTCGACGATCACCTCGGTGGCCGCGCGCTGAACCAGCCCCCGGCTGTGCGTGCGGCGCAGCAGGTCGACCGCCTGCCCCGCGCCGGCTACCGAGATCGTCACCACCCCGAGCACCCCGCGATCCAGCCGGGGCCGTCGTCCCAGCCCCGCGAGGTCGTCGGTCGCGTACGGGTCGTTGCTCACCAGGACGGCCTGCGCGCCTTCCACCGTCGTGTCGCCGTCGATGCGGGCCCTCAGCCGGGTGGCGCTGTCGCGAGCGAGCAGGTCGGGCATCATCCGCAGGGCCGTCCCGGCCTTGTCGTCCCGGTATTCCGGGCTCTGCACCACGTCGGCGTAGACGCCGAACGAGGCGTTGTTGACGAACACCCGTCCCCCGATCCTGCCGAGATCGATGCGCAGTTCCACCCCGTCCCGCAGAGCGTCCAGGCCTGCGGCCGGGTCCTCCCGGTCCAGTCCCAGATCCAGCGCGAAGTGGTTCCGTGTGCCGGCGCTGATCACCAGGAACGGCAGCCCGTGCTCGGCCGCGATCGCCGCCACCAGGGCCTGTGTCCCGTCGCCCCCGGCGACACCGAGCAGGTCGGCGCCCCGCTCCACCGCCTGCCGGGCCAGGGCCTCGACGTCGACGGGCCCCGGTCCCGCGAGCAGGGCTACCTCGGCACCGAGTTCCTCGGCCTTGCGTTGCAGATCGAACTTCACGACCTTGCCGCCCCCCGAACGGGGGTTCATCACCAGGAACGGGCGGTGGACCGGCGCGGCGGGGTACTCGGGCATCCCCTGCTCTGTGTCACGGCGCAGGGCCGCCCGCGCGCACGCCAAGGCGAGCAGCACCAGCGCGACCGACACCAACGCGACCCAGAGCACGCGCTCCCGCACGAACAGCACGGGCAGCGCGAGGGGGGCGACCACTGCGAGACCCAGTGACAGCGCGCGCAGCAGCCCCCGGCTCGCGAGGAACCAGTAGAGAGCCGCGACCGTCACCGCTGCCACCGTCACGCTCACCGCCAGGAGTGCGAGGGCGCCGCGCAGGCCCGCGACGATCACCGGAACGGCGGCAGCGCCGAGGACGGCGGCGAACGCCGCACGCGCCCACCATCGGCGGGAGACCGGCACCTCGTCGCCGGGAACGGCGTCCACCGGGCTCACGTCCCGGTCTTCGAGTCCGCGTCGGGCACGATCTCCGTCGGTTGCTCCCAGGTTCGTGCCGGCCGGATCAGCACCTCGAGCGCGAGCAACGCCAGCAGGGCACCGAGAACGATCCACACGACCACGAGACCGGTCGGGTACCGCCAGAACATCAGCATCACGGCGGCGATGCCGATGATCGCCAGCCGCAACGCCGTCCGGGCCCGGTAGGCCCCGGCTTCCACCTGGTTCGGTGGCCGCGGCTTACGGGACCGCTGCACCGCGTCCATGCCTCGCCCGAATCCGCGACGGACGGCGGTCGCGGAGGCTGATCCCCCGGTCAGGTACGCCCCGACCGCGATCACCAGGCCGAGGATCGCCACCGCCCGCAGTGCGGTCCGCAGCGGCACCAGCATCGTGTCGGCGATCGCCGAGGCGGCGTCCGGGGACAGCACGTCCGGGGGAATGTCGCCGAGATAGAGGGATCGGGCGACGATCAGCGCGATCGCGAGGATCAGCATCCCCACGAGCAGTGCCGTCCCGACGAACGCCAGGGCACGACGGCGACGCCCGGGCGGAGCCACGGCCACCGCGGCCACCGCGGCGGCGATCGTCAGCCACGGCAGCACATCCGACGCCGTGTCCAGAGCGCTGACCGCCCGTTGCGCCCTGATCAGCTCCGGCGACTGGAACAGCACGAACTGCTTGTCGATGTTCGGGATCTTCTCGGCGAAGGAGAATCCCCGGTCCAGCAGGCGGGCCTTGACGTTGTCGATGATCGTGCCGAGGGAGATGCTGACCGTGCCGCTCTCGTCCACCGTTACCGAGGACGGGCCGCCCTCACCGGTGACGACTGCCACCAGCCCGGTGTGCGCTGCACGGTTGGCCTGGATCCACAGATCCTCGAACTGGTCGGTCTGCACCAGCGACAGCACCGTCTCGTACACGAAGTTGCGTGCCTGCCCGGCGATCACCGGCGCGAGCCCCTCCACCGCCCGGTCCACGCGCGGCGCGTCCGCGGTCGCCGGAACGGCATCGGTCAGGGCGGTCAGCGCGTCGGACGTGAGGCCTTCGACATCGACCCGCGCGAAGATCTCGTCGGTGACCGTGCCCGCGATCTCGGTCTGCACCGCGGGATCGGAACCGAGCGGGGCCACCGTGGTGACGTACCGGTCCGTGTCGAGGATCTCGCTGCGCACGAACCGCGCCGTCACCGACGCGATCGCCAGCAGTGCGACCAGCACCGTCAGAATCGCCACCGCAGTCCAGCGCAGCGCGTGCCGCGGCGGACGCGATACGGGCGGGGGTGGCGGCGGGGCCTCGGGCGCGGCCTCTGTCCGTGCCCGCAGTGCGGCCACCTCGGCCCGCAACCGCTCCAGCTCGGCCCGCTCGGCGGTGTCGAGCGGAGCGGTGCCCGTGCCGCTGCGCGAAATGTCGCTGTCCATCGTCTTCTCTTTCCACTCGGTGACAGAGGCACGGCAGCACGGACGAAGCGTGCCCTCCGGCGGCACGAGTCCGAGATGCAGTTCGATGTGACTGTGTGAAATGTCTTGCTGTATGCCTCCTTTTCCCTCATCCGCCGGGTGAACGGACCGGGGACGCAGTTCGGGTCTGCGCCCAGGACTCGGGCTTCAGGTCGTCGACCTGCACGCCGGGACCATAGAACTCGTGAACCAGGCCGAGGACACGGGCGAGCACCTCCGCGTCCGTGAGATCGTCGCGGAGCACCATATGCAGCTGAGCCGGACTGTCGCCGGATTCCGTCGACACCACCAACCGGCAGACCCAGTCGCTCATCTCGGCCTCCCCGCGTATCTTCTTGTGCTGCGACCGGATCGAGGAATCCTCTCCGCGCTGCCGAGCATCGCCGTGTGCGCTGCTGACCGGCCTGCAGACCCCCGGCCCGCAGACCCGGGGGCGGTCAACCCAACGTCCATCCCGGGCTCCGTCCGGTTTCGTTCCATTCGCGATCCAATGCCGACAGCCTCCGCCGCACGCCGACACGATGAACTCCGTAGAGGAGCAGCAGGGCGATGCCGGAGCCCACCCCCCACACCGTGAGTGCGGCACTGACACCGGCCACGACGCCGTCCGAGCCGGTCCTGGGCGCGGCGACGGGATCACCGGTCGAATCGATCCAGATGTCGATCGTCTCGCCCGGCTTCGCGCCGAAGGGCGTCTCCACCTTCCCCGTGCGCGTTTCGTCGGTCCCGGTCGTCCACCGCGCGGTCGCTCGGTCCGGGTCCCCCGGACCCCGGGTCGCAGTGTCCGTCATCGAACCGGTGCCCGTCGGTCCCGGCTCCTCGAGGAGGATCGCCGTCACCTGGTGGCGTTCCAGGCGTTCCTCCAGCGCAAGCTGGCCGACCCGCGCGTAGGTCGCCGTCCCGTACGCGGCGGCGAGGGGCACCATGACGAGCACGAACATCGCGACGACCAGAACGAGTGCGGATTCGACTCGCTCGGATCGTCGCATCAGCGGGTTGCCGCTCCACGGAGCGCGGCGCCATAACCGGAGGGCCAGGGGCTGCTCTGCGTTCATCTCGAAACTCCTGCAGTTACTTGACTACAGTGTTCCGCCGGCGAGGGCCTGTGGCGTAGGGCACAAGGTCATCGCTCGATTCGGTTGATCAGGGACGGGGACCTGTTGGAGTCCCCTGTCTCCCGGCACGGTCTGCACCCGGTCCCGCCTACCCCGACGCAGAGGCTCTGCTCCGCCGGGCCTACACCGGTGCGAGCGGCCGGAACGGCCGGATCTCGTCCTCGCCGGGCCGGACCACGCCCGCGGAGGACTCGGGTACTTCGTTCCATGCGTCCGGCAGATCGCGCAGCGGTTCGGAGACGATGAAGCGGGTCTCGGCACCGAGCTGGTGCAGCACCTCCACCTCGGGATGCAGCTCGAGGAGCCTGGCGAGCTTGGTGGAGAAGAACAGCGATCGGCTCTTGCCTTCGCTGGAATAACGGAACACCCACATCGACTCTCCGTCCGTGGTCGCCACGGTCATCTGCACGGGATGCTCGATCGCATGGGCGTGCGCGATCTTCTCCACGTATCCGACAGCCCGGGCGACGGCAGTGAACGGGTCCTCGGTGAGACCGAACGTCAGCGCGAGATAGAACAGCATCTCGGAGTCGGTCGAGCCCTCGATGTCGGGGTAGAGCGCCGGATCCACCGCCAGCACGAGCTCGCGTTTGATCTCCCGGAACCCGTTGAGGACCCCGTTGTGCATCCACAACCAGCGCCCGTGCCGGAAGGGATGGCAGTTGCTGCGCTGGACGTGCGTCCCGGTCGAGGCCCGCACGTGTGCGAACAGCAGCGGTGTCTCCACCTGAGCGGCGAGCTCGCGCAGGTTCCGGTCGTTCCAGGCCGGATCGATGCTCTTGAACACCGCCGGCTCCGGCCCTCTCCCGTACCATCCGATGCCGAAACCGTCACCGTTGGTGGTGGTGGCTCCGAGGCGCGAATGCAGGCTCTGATCGATCAGCGAGTGCTGCGGGCGGAACAGCAGATCCTCGGCAAGGATCGGGTCGCCGGAATATGCCATCCATCTGCACATCTCACCATTGAATCACCGCTTCGACCGCGAGCACGTCTCGAAACGGACACAGGTCGCGCCGCGTTCGTGTCGGATGCGGGCCCGGCCCGCGTACGGGCGTCTTCGTGTCGAGGACACCCGGGGGGACGGTGGGTTTCAGGGTCGGGGTGGGTTTCAAGGTCTTTATCCCCTGCGGAGACGCCGGTTGGGGTGCCATTCTCGATGTGAGTCGCCCGATATCGCGGAGGTTCGGTCCATCGCCGGAGCCGCTCACAGGAGGTGCACATCATGGATTCGTTCTGGGATTACGTGTGGTACACGATCATCGTGTTCGCGTTCGTGGCGTACCTGATCGTGCTGTTCCAGATCTTGGTCGACCTGTTCCGCGATCACACCGTTTCCGGCTTCGCCAAAGCCCTCTGGGTGATCGGGCTGGTCGTCCTCCCGTACCTGACCGCGTTCGTGTATCTGATCGCCCGGGGCCGCGGCATGGCGGAGCGGTCGATGCGTGCCCAGCAGGAGACCAAGCAGGCCACCGACGAGTACATCCGGCAGGTGGCCGGCAAGTCCCCGGCCGAGCAGATCGCCGATGCGAAGGCGCTGCACGACTCGGGAGTGATCACCCAAGCGGAGTTCGAGCAACTCAAGGCCACGGCTCTGGGACAGGCATCCGCGGGACAGACCGGAATGCAGGTCTGACAGGCCAGGACCTGCGCGGCATCCCGAGGACCCGCTCGCAGCGAGCCGGTTCCGAGATACTCGACGCATGCAGCCAGCGGCGTCGGCGGGTCGAGCACCGAAGAAGATGACCTGGATTCCGGGCGGAACCTTCTGGATGGGGTCGGAGGAGTTCTACCCCGAGGAGCGTCCGGTCCACCAGGTGAGTGTGGACGGATTCTGGATGGACATTCATCCGGTCACGGTCGCCGAGTTCCGGCGTTTCGTGAAGGACACCGGCCACGTCACCACCGCCGAGGTCGCGCCCGAACCCGCCGATTATCCCGATGCCGACCCGGCGCTGCTGGTACCCGGGTCGCTGGTGTTCACCCCGCCGGCTCGGCGCGTACCCCTCGACGACTACCGCCGGTGGTGGTCGTGGGTGCCGGGTGCGGATTGGCGGCATCCCGAGGGCCCCGGAAGTTCGGCCGGCGGCCGCGAACACCATCCGGTGACGCACGTGTCCCACTACGACGCGCTCGCCTACGCTCGGTGGGCGGGCAAGGAGCTGCCGACCGAGTCCGAGTGGGAGTTCGCGGCCCGCGGCGGCCTGGATCGGGCCCGGTTCGTGTGGGGCGACGAGTACACCCCGAAGGGGCGGTACCTGGCCAACACCTGGCAGGGCGAGTTCCCGTGGCAGAACCTCGCCGAAGACGGGTACGTCGGCACGTCTCCGGTGGGCAGCTTCCGGCCCAACGGTTACGGCCTGGTCGACGTGGCAGGCAACGTGTGGGAATGGACGACGGACTACTTCACCGCTCGTCACGGGGCGGACGGACGTGACACCGCCCCCGCCACGGCGTGCTGCATTCCCGCCAACCCACGCACGCTCGCGCCGGAGACCGGTGCCGAGGCCCATCCCCGGCGGGTCATCAAGGGCGGATCGCACCTCTGCGCCCCCAATTACTGCTTGCGCTACCGGCCCGCAGCCAGGCAGGGGGAAAGCGCGGAAACCTCCACCTGCCACATCGGATTCCGCTGCATCGTGCGCGGCCGCTGAGCAGCGCCGGTCAATCGATCGAGAACCAGGCCCGCACCTGCGCCTCGTGGTCGACATAGCGTTCGCCGGAAACGTCGACGACGACCTTGTCGATCGTGCCCCCGGTGAACCGGAACGGGGACACGTAGTCCGGGGTGACCGGAGAGGCACTGTCACGCCCGACGCAGATACCGTCACCGACGAGGCAGAACACCCCCGGCTGGGTGACGATCTCACCGGTGGCCACCTGCTGATCGTCGACGTAGAGGGTGAGGGTGCCGGCGAAGCCCGGCATCGCCGGATCGGTGTTCTTCCCGGCGACTGCGAATTCGGCGGTGCACACGTGGGCACCGGGAGTGATGTCCCGGTCGGCGACCACGGTCTGCAGGTGCGTGCCGACCCAGTTGAAGGCATAGCGCAGACGGCAGTCCTTGACGTAGAGGCTGTGGCCGCCGGCCAGGCCGCCGTGGGCGTAGAGGACGCCCTCGGCATCAGCCGAGTCCACGTGGACTCCGGCGACGATCGTGTAGGACCGTCCGGTGATGGCGACACCGGCCGCCTCGGGGACGTCCGCGCAGTCCGGGTAGTAGACGTAGCGGTCTCGCGCTTTTCCCGGGCGGGGGCGTTCGGCGAGCACCTGTTCGAGGGCGCTGCGGTCGTCCAGCGGTAGCCCGTGGTAGCGGCCGGCGTAGTAGAACCACAGACTCTTCAGGGTTTCCAGCCGCTCGGGTTCGGCGTCGGCGAGGTTGTGCAGTTGCGCCCGGTCCTCCGCGAGGTGGTACAGCTCCCACACATCCTTGTCGAAGTGGCCCCACCCGGACAGCGGCGGATGCACGGAACAGACGAGCCACCCTTCGTGATACAGCGAGCGCTGCCCCAGCATCGCGTAGAACTGCACGGCCTTGCCCGGCGCTGCGGGATCGGTCAGCGAGGACGCGAAGCTCTCTCCCTCGAGCGGACTCTGGGTGTACCCCTTCAGGACCTCGGGCGGGGTGATGCCGAGCAACTCGTAGATCGTCGGGACGACATCGACGGCGTGGACGTACTGCGGGCGGGGCTCGGCCGAGGCGTCGATCCGCGCCGGCCACGAGAGCACGCACATGTCGGCGACGCCACCCTCGTAGCCGGCCCAGCGCTTCCAGTACGGAAACGGTGTGTCGAAGGCCCACGCCCAGCCGGTGTTGTAGTGGTTGTACGACAGCGGTGTGCCGAGCTCGTCGAGGTGCGGCAGGGTGCCCTCGGTGGTGTCGGGAACCCCGTTGAAGAACCGCCATTCGTTGAACGATCCGTTCGGCCCTCCTTCACCACTGGCACCGTTGTCGGAGACCACGACGATGAGGGTGTTGTCGAGCTCGCCGGTCGTTTCGAGCAGGTCGATCACTCGGCCGAGCTGATCGTCCGTGTAGGAGATGTAGCCGGCGAAGACCTCGGCCATCCGTACGAACAGGCGTTGCTCGTCGGCGGTGAGCGAGTCCCAGGGCCGGACGGTGTCGAGCAGCGGCCACGGCTGTCCGTCGGGTCCGGTGGTGGCCGGTTCCCCGTGCGGATTGATCGGGGAAAGCTCGGTGCCCTCGGGCAGCAACCCGAGGTCCTTCTGCCGCTGCAGTATCTCGGCACGGATGGCCTCGTAGCCCTGGTCGAACCTGCCCTTGTACCGGTCGGCCCATTCGGTGAACACGTGATGCGGGGCGTGCCCGGCCTGCGGGGCCAGGTACATGAAGAACGGTTTGTCCGGGTCGACGACCTTGGCGTCGCGGATGAATTCGATTGCCTTGTCCGCCAGGTCTTTCGACAGGTGATAGCCGTCCTCCGGGGTGCCGGGGGCGTCGATCGGATGGTTGTCGTACACCAGGTCGGGGTACCAGCTGCTCGACTCGCCGCCGAGGAAGCCGTAGAACCGCTCGAACCCGCGGCCCAACGGCCACCGGGCCTTGACCGCCGACATGTTCGTCTCGTCGCCCGGGGTCAGGTGCCACTTGCCGACGCAGTAGGTGTTCCACCCTTGCTCGGCCAGCACCTCGGAGACGAACCCGTTCTCGAAGGGAATGTGGGTGGAGATGCCCGGGAACCCGGAGCTGAACTCGGCGATGGTCGCCATGCCGTTGGTCGTCGCGTTTCGCCCGGTCAGCAGCGACGCCCGTGTCGGGGAGCACAGCGCGGTGGTGTGGAAGTTCGAGTACTTCACACCCCGGTCGGCGATGCGGCGCATGGTGGGTGCCTCGATCGGGCCCCCGAAGATGTCCATGCTGCCGTACCCGACGTCGTCCCACGCGATGATCAGGACGTTCGGGGCGCCCTCGGGCGCCTGCGCAGGCAGATACGGCGCCCAGTCCGGGACGGAGTCGCGGATGTCGACGGCGATCTTTCCGTGGTGGGTCCTTGCCATGGCGACGCTCCCGATCTCGAGCAGACCTGTCGGTCTCCGGCGTCTCGAGCGTACCGACCGTCCGAATCGCCGACCATGCAAACGGCCCGATCCGCCGAAGTTCTTCGCACGATGTCTCGGATTCGGCAGAATGTGACGACGCCGCCCCTCCGGTCGAGCCGGTCCCGGAAATCCGGTGCGGCGAGGCGAGAAGGACCCGACTCATGACGTGGATCATCTTGGTGTTCCTGGGAATTCCGCTGTGGTTGGGTGTGGCAGCTCTCGTTCTGCCGCGCGGACGCCGATGGCCGGCCGACGCACCCCGCCACCGCCCTCCGCCCGCGGAGGGGGCATCGTGACCTGGGCGCTTCCGGCGATCGCCGGCATCCTGCTCGTATTCGCGGCGATCTCCGGACGGGTCGCGGGCACTTCCGTCACGGCCCCGATGGTCTTCACCGTCGGCGGCCTCGTGCTGGGCGCACAGGCTGCCGGGCTGATCGACGTCGAGGCCACCAGCGAAACGGTGAAACTTCTCGCCGAGGTCACCCTCGCCCTCGTGCTGTTCTCCGACGCCGCCCGCGTGGACCCGACCGCTCTACGAGCCGAGATCTCACTTCCTGCACGCCTTCTCGGTATAGGACTACCGCTGACCATCGCGGCCGGGTTCGGCGCCGCGGTGCTCGTGCTGGGCGACCTCTCCTGGCCCGAGGCGCTGCTGCTCGCCGTGCTCCTCGCGCCCACCGACGCCGCTCTCGGGCAGGCGGTGGTCACCCTGCCGATCCTGCCGTCGCGGGTGCGCCAGGGACTCAACGTCGAAAGCGGCCTCAACGACGGCATCTGCGTACCGCTGTTCCTGATCGTGCTGGCGATCGCACGCGCCGAGTCCGGGGCAATCGGCGGCGGTGCAGCCGTACGGTTGGTCACCGAGCAGATCGGCTACGGCATCGTCGCCGGGGTAGGTGCCGGGGCGGTCGCGGCGGCGGTGCTCATCCTCGCCGGGCGGCACCGCACGATCGACCCGTTGTGGGTTCAGATCGTGCCGGTGGCCGCCGCCACGCTGGCCTACACCGTCGCCGTGCCCCTCGGCGGCTCGGGATTCATCGCCGCGTTCGTCGGCGGGCTGACCTTCGGGGCGATCCGGCGCCGCGCCGAGGGGGAGGTCTCCCACCTGATCGACGAGGCCGGGGATGTGTTCAATGCCGTCACGTTCATCGTCTTCGGGGCGGTGTTGCTCAGCCCGGCCCTCGGACACCTGTCGTGGCCGGTGCTCGCCTACGCCGTGCTGAGCCTGACCGTCGTCCGCATGGTCCCCGTCGCGCTGTCGCTGCTCGGCACCCACGCCCGCACCCCGACCCTTGCCTTCCTCGGCTGGTTCGGCCCCCGCGGACTGGCCACCATCGTCTTCGTCATCCTGATTCTCGAAGAACCCGGCACCCTGCCCCACGAGGACCTGCTGCTGCTCACCGCCGTCGTCACCGTGGGCCTGTCGGTCCTCGCCCACGGGGTCACCGCCGCCCCCCTCGCCGACCGGTACGCCGCATGGTTCCGCCGTCACCCCCGTCCCGAACAGCAGCCGGCACACGAGGCGTAGACGGCGCGGCACCGGATCTGTGTCCGGAACATCCGATCTGCCTTGCTCGGGTCCATTTCCGGCACGGTAGGTCATCGGATCGAGCGGCCTTCACCGGATCCCCTTTCCGGGCGCGGCCATCAGGTCTAGCGTCGACTCTGTCGGATAAACACCGGCAGACCGACTTGCCAGGTCGTCATCTAACTCTTCGACAAGCCGGCCATCCGAGACGAGGCGGCTCGTAGAGGACCGCCCGTCGGACGTGGAACTCACGAACGATCTGTCGCCCTTGGTATTCCACGGACAGCAGCTCGGCAGAGGAGATGACGAGATGACCGAACAAGTCCAACAGCAACTCGGCGGCGACATCGACGAACTCGGTCCGGTGGACTGGATCGTGGTGGAGTTCCCGGGCAGCAGGTTCAGGGGCGAGATCGCACCCGCGCTCGACGACCTCGTCGAACGCGGAACAGTACGCGTACTGGATCTGCTGTTGCTGAAGAAGGACGCCGACGGATCGCTCGAAGCGTTCGAGCTCGCCGACCTGGACGAGAGCGAGATCGGCGCGCTCCGCTCCTACGAAGCCGAGCTGGCGATGTTGCTCAGCGAGGAGGACGTCGAAGCGGTCGCCGCGGCCGTCGAGCCCGGCAGCACCGCGGCCCTGCTGGTGTGGGAGAACCTGTGGGCCGCGCCGTTCGCATCGGCGGTACGCAGGGCCGGCGGACAGCTGGTGGCCAGCGGCCGCATCCCCGTACAAGCCCTGCTGGCCGCAATCGAGGCCGACGAACAAGAAGGAGACTGACATGCCCCTCGCAGCCAGGCGTATGCGTCGCGCCGCGGTGATCGGACCCGCGCCCGTGGCTCGTACGGCCACGACCGTCGCGACGGCGGCGGTGGTCGCTCACGGTGTCCGCCGTCGTTCCGACCGCCGGGAAGATCGACGAGAGGACCGCAGAGACCGGCGCTGACCCTGCGGCCGAAACACGAATCGGCTCCCCGACGGCGTGCGCACCGTGGGGGAGCCGCCCGGACCGCAGAGGGCCGATCGCGCCACTCCGGCCCCACCGATCCGGCAGTGACATGGCAGCAGAATCCGCAAGTACGGACGGGGAGGGAACGTCGTCCGTAGAACCGACAGTGAAAGAGGCTCCCATGACTGCCACGACGTCAGCTGCGACAGCGCCTCGGCCCGCCCTCGAACGGCTGCGCGAAGCCGAACACCTCGTCCTGGACCTGCCGATCATGGGCCGCATCAGCATTCCGCCACCCGAGCAGCTCGCCTACCTCGCGGGTATCGGCACCTTGGTTGCCCTCGAGCTCCTCGAATGGCCGGTTGCAGTTGCTCTCACCGCGGGTCACCTTCTGGCCGAGGCGCATCACCACCGCCTCCTCCAGGGAATCGGCGAGGCATTGGAAGAGGCATGACCTCCCGTTCGGTGAGGGGGCCCGTCAGGATCAGATACCTCGCCGGGCAGTGATCCGCCCCTCGGAGATCGCACCGAGGAGTGCGGCGTGGTCGCGTGTGTTCTGTTCGGCGTAGGCGATCGCGAATGCCGTGATGGCGTCGTCGAATTCGGTGCCGGAACCGAGATACTCGGCGATCGCGATGCGGTCGCCGGATCGGGCGTGCCCATACGCCAGTACCCGTCCGCACAGCCGCCCGTACAGCGTCATTCCGGTGGGAGTCATCGCCTCGACGACCGCCGAGCCCTTGCCGTCCCGCAACTGACGCAGGTAGAAGTCTCGCCGGACCCCGTCCGGTCCGGGGCCCTGCTGCCAGCCGAGGAAGATGTCGCTGGCCGCCTGCATCAAACGTTGGCCGTTGACCACACGTTCACCCTCGTTGGCAAACGTGGGGCCGTCCACGTAGTACGAGAGAACGGACCGTTGGGCCTCCTTGGCCTGCAGGAAGAGCGGGTCGTCGTCACCCGTGCCGCGCAACAGGAAGATCCAGGCCCGGGTTCCGACGCTGCCGACGCCGACCACCTTGCGCGCCGCCTGCACGAACTCGAACTGTTCGAGCAGCACCCGACGGTCCCATTGGAGCGTCGACCGATAGTCACGCAGGCGCTGATGCAGTTCCTGGTACAGCTGTTCGAGGTCCGCGGCAGCGAAGACCTCCTCGATGGGGACGATGAGCGGCGGGGTGCTGATGATCCGGCGACGGCCGTCGACCACCTCGGTCAACTTGGACAGCGCTTGGACGCTGTCCCGGTGGCGCGACTTCTCGAGCGTCTTGCGCAGGCGCTTCTTCATGGACGAGTCGAGTTCGTCGCGCAGTTCCGTGAGTTCGGTGCTGGGCTCGATGTGCGAATACCACACCGCCAGATTTCCCCGCTCCGCCTGCCGGGCAATCGTCTCGCGATACTCCGCTGCGCAGGCGCGGGCGATGCGCGCCTGCTGCTTGCCCGTGAAAGTGTTGTCCCGCGCGGCGATCACGAGGCTGGTGACCAGTCGCTTTACGTCCCACTCGAACGGGCCGGGGTAGGTCTCGTCGAAGTCGTTGATGTCGAAGGTCAGCTTGCGTTCCGGGGTGGCGAAGATTCCGAAATTGCTCATGTGCGCGTCCCCGCACAGCTGGGTGAGGACGGTCGTGGTGGGCCCGCGGGACAGATCGTCCGCCATCACCAGAGCCGCACCCCGGTAGAAGGAGAACGGCGTTTCTGCCATGCGGCCGTAGCGCACCGGAACCAGCTCCGGCACCCGGGACGTCGCCTGCCGCTCCAGCAGGTCGAGCGGATCGGGGCGACGGCTCGTATCGAACTCGGCGAGCGCGGACAGCGGGGTCCGGCTGCGGGCCGCCCGCCCCCGTTCCGCCCGCTCCTCCCTGGTGGGGTGTTCGACCACTGGCTCGCTTCTCGAGGTCTCGGTCATCAGGTTCTCCCTCTCACGTCTTCTTCTGCTGTTGGCGCCACTTCACGGCGGCGGTCAGGAACCGGAGGCCGAGCGCCAGGAGGACGAGGTTGCCAACCATCTGTGCGGTGACGACCGCCCGCGCGGCCTGGGTGGTGGCGACGATGTCTCCGAAACCCACTGTCGCGAAAACGGTCACGCAGAAATACAGGGCATCGATCCGTGAGAGCGGCACGTCGAACGATTCCGGAACGTTGTACGACAGGACGTGATACGCGGTCGCGTACCCGACCAGGTAGACGGCGACCGTCAGCAGCAGCGCCTCGATCGCCTGCACTGCGGGATACGGTGACCGCAGCACCTGCCGGATCTGCCAGGCGCACACGGCGCACACCACCAGGAACCCACCGGCGAGCACTGCCACGGCCGAGACATCGTCGAAATCCTCGAACGGCAGCACGAAGTACGCGATCAACAACACGATCGTGGTGAGCGCCGGCCGCAGCACAGCCAGCCACAGCAACCGGCGGCCCCCCACCCCCGGCAGGCTCGGCCCGGCCTCACCGTCGGTCATCGGCGACGTCCCAACCCGGCGGTGCCGCGGTCAGTAGTCCCGTCGGGGGTTCCACGTGGCCACCGCCCAGATGACGACCACATCGAGCGCAATGATGAGCACCGACCACCACGGGTAGTACGGCAGCCACATGAAGTTGGCGAGAATCGACAGCGACGCAAGCACGATGGCCGCCACCCTCGACCAGGTCGCGCCGGTGAACAGCGCGAAACCCACCAGAGCGATCACCGCACCGAGCACGATGTGGATCCATCCCCAGGTGGTGAAGTCGAACTTGTAGGTGTACTCGATCCCGACGACGAACAACTCGTCCTCCGCCACGGCGGCGATCCCCTGGAAGACCTGGAGGATGCCGATCGTGACGAGAATGATCGCGGCGCCCATGGAGGTACCGGCCGCCACATCGTGTTTGACACTCGTGTCCTGGGACATGCCAATCGCCTTCCCTTCGATTCGGCCCGACGTACGGTATTGTGCGCGCGCCACCGGCCGCCTCGCATAGAGTTGATGATCTTCGCCGGACCTCGACCGCCCGACGACCGGCATTCCAGGGATGCGAGAGGCCTTTGGTCACCACATCGACCGAAGCGAGGGCATTCCGGGACCGAGCGGAGCAGGATGGTGGCTGCCGGGGTCGGTCGCGTGCACCAGCCACCGAGTCGACGCGGGTGGACACGGCCCGATGGCCCCGTTCCCGGCACAGCGAAAAGAGGTATACCCGTGAACGATGCCGACATCGACGAAATAGGTCCCATCGACTATCTCGTCGTCGAGTTCCCGGCAGACCGTCAGCCCGACGGCTCGGCCCTGCCGCTGCTGCGTGACCTCGTCGCGCGCGGAATCATCCGCGTGCTCGACCTCGCCTTCGTCCGCAAGGACACCGACGGCTCGCTGAGCGGGATCGACATCTCCGAGGTCGGACTCGAGGGCGACATCGACGTGACCCTCTTCGCCGAGGCGGCCACCGGCCTGCTCGACGACACCGACCTCGGCGAGGCCGGTGCGGCTCTCGAACCGGGATGCTCGGCGGCGATCGTCGTCTACGAGAACACCTGGGCCGCACCCTTCGCGGCCGCCCTGCGCCGCAACGGAGCCCAACTCGTCGCCTCCGGCCGCATCCCGGTTCAGAGCATCCTCGCATCACTCGAGGCGCTCGACGCCCAGACCTGAACCACCGCAGCAGGATCCGATTCCGACTACGCCGAACGCCCACCCGAGGAGAACACCGTCATGCCCGGACTGCTTCGCGGGGTCGCCCGCACCGCCGTGGTGGCCGGAACCGCCACCGCTGTTTCCAACCGGGTCTCCCGGCGCCAGGGCCGGCGCTGGGCGGCGGAGGAACAGCCCCAGTACGCGCCACCACCGCCCGCCCCGGCGCCGGCCGCCGCTCCCCCCGCAGAGAGCGGCGCCGGCGGCATGGACCGGATCACCGCCCTGAAGGAACTCGCCGAACTGAAGACGCAGGGTGTGCTGACCGAGGCCGAGTTCGAGGCCGAGAAGGCCCGGATCCTCGCGTCGTAGCGGTTCCCGGAGCCGTCACTCCGCGCGCCACACCGGCGCGCGCTTCTCGGCGAACGCGCGGGCCCCTTCCTGCGCGTCCGCGGAGGCGAACACCGGCTCGACGAGCGCACGCTGCGACGCGAACGCCTCCGCGTCGGTGTACTGCACGGCCGACGACATGATCTGCTTGGAGGCACGGACGGCGAGCGGTCCGTTGCCGCTGATGCGGGCGGCGAGCGCCCGCGCGCCGTCGAGGGCCGCGCCCGGCTCGGTGAGGGTGTTGACCAGGCCGTGCGCGTGCGCCACCTCGGCGGTGAGGGGGTCACCGGTGAGCACGATCTCCATGGCGAGCTGGTAGGGCAGCACCTTGGGCAGGCGCAGCAGACCGCCGGCCGCGGCGACGAGCCCGCGCTTGACCTCGGGCAGGCCGAACTTGGCGCCCCGGGCGGCGACGACGAGGTCCGCCGAGAGGGCGAGCTCGCACCCGCCGGCGAGTGCCCAGCCCTCGACCGCGGCGATCAGCGGCTTGGTCGGCGGCCGCTCCGTGAGCCCGGCGAATCCCCGTCCGGGCAGCGAGGGCCGCTCGCCCCGGGTGAACGCCTTGAGGTCCATGCCGGCGCAGAAGGTGCCGCCGGCGCCGGTGATGATCCCGACGACCAGGTCCGGTCGCGCCTCGAACTCGTCGACGGCGGCGGCGAGCGCCTTGGCGACCTCGAGATCGACGGCGTTGCGCGCCTCGGGCCGGTTGATGGTCATGACGGCGATGCCGTCGCCGAACTCGGTCAGTACAGCGCTCACGTGGTGTCTCCTCGGGATCCTCGGGGTTCCGGCCGGGCACGGGGCGGAACGTCCCGTCGAGTCGATCACCGGACCGGCGCCCGAGACAAAGTCCGAACGGGGTATCGACCCATAGCCGAAACCTATGTAGGGAGGCCGGGGTCATGAGGTACCCGTCACTGTTCGCGCACGGGCGGGAAGAACCCGGCCGCGGGGCGTGTTGGACCCGACCGATCGACGACGGCCACGACACGGAAGGCCACGACACGGAAGGAGGCATGCGATGTGCACATCACCCCCGGCTGCGCCGGTGCGGCAGCCGATGCGGCATCCCGTCGCGGGCATCCTTCCGCCGGCCGGGCCCCGACATGCGGGGCCGCCGGCGGCACCACCCGGCAGGTGCTGACCGCCGGGCGGACACCCCTCGTCCGGTGACCGCCGCTCCGACTTCGTTTACGGCACCGAGAACCCATCTGCCACAAGCGGATTCGAGTCACCGCACTGGGCGGCAGCGACTCCGTCGCGAGTCCTGCGCCGCCCCGACCAGATCTGCATCCCCATCCTCGGAAGGAGGACCTGCCCGTGACCACAATGCTCACCGACCTGCTCGCCCCGTCGGACGCCACGCCGGACTGGGACCTGGCCGCGTGCCGCGGCGACGCGACCCCGGACGCCTGGTTCCCGGACCCGTCGGAGTCGTTCGACTACGCCCGCAACGTGTGTGCCCGCTGCCCCCTTGCCACCGCGTGCGCCACCTACGCCACCGAGACCCGGCAGTCCGGCATCTGGGGCGGCCGGGAGTTCCGCCGCGGCCGCGTGACCCGCGGATAAGCCCGCACGCCGCGCCCTGCGCCCCCGTCGCCGACTCCCGTGGTGACGGGGGCGCCGCGCTGTGCATGGCCCTGGCACCTACCGATCGTTCAGTAAACATGTCATGCTGGCCGGCGTGGAACACATCGCACTCGCCGTGGCCGACGGCATCGCCACCATCACCCTCGACCGCCCCGACCGGCTCAACGCCTTCACCACCACGATGGAGCACGAGCTGATCGCGGCCTACGATCGCTGCGACGCCGACGATTCCGTGCGCGCCGTTGTACTCACCGGCGCCGGGCGCGCATTCTGCGCCGGCGCCGACCTCTCCGGCGGTGCCGACACGTTCGCGCAGCGGCTCGACGAGCCGAGCGACGACGCGACCGCCGACGTCCGGCGCGATGACACGGCCGCCGACGTCCGGCGCGATGACACGGCCGCCGACGTCCGGCGCGACGGCGGCGGCCGCGTCGTGCTGCGCATGTTCGAGTGCCGCAAGCCGATCATCGCGGCGATCAACGGCCCGGCCGTCGGCGTCGGCATCACCATGACGCTCGCGGCGGATTTCCGCCTCGCCGCCGACGACGCCCGCATCGGCTTCGTGTTCAACCGCCGCGGCCTCGTCCCCGAGTCGTGCTCCACCTGGTTCCTGCCCCGCCTGGTTCCGCTGCAGACCGCCCTGGACTGGGTGTATTCGGGACGGATCTTCGACGCGGCCGAGGCCCACACGGCCGGGCTCGTCTATGCGCTGTATCCCGGGGCCGAACTGCTCGAGCGGGCGTATGCGCTGGCCCGCAGCCTCACCGAGCACTCGGCCCCGGTGTCGGTGGCGCTCTCGCGGCAGATGATGTGGCGCACGCTGGGCGCCGAGCACCCCATGGTCGCGCACCGCATCGAGACGCGCGGCATCAACCTCCGCGGCGTCGGGCGCGACGCCCGCGAGGGCATCTCGGCGTTCCTCGAGAAGCGTCCCGCGGCGTTCCCGGACAGCGTGTCCGCAGACCTGCCGGACCTGTTCCGCGACGATCTGCCCGTACCGCCGTTCCGCGGGTGAACGGTCACCATTGACTGTTTAGTGGCGCGGCCCCTACGCTCGAAGCGACGAACACAGAGAGGGAACCATGACCACTCGTACCCGGCCCCCCGTCGTCGAACGCTGGCATCACATCGTCGAGCACGAGGACATGGCCGCCCTCGAGGACCTGATCGCCGACGACGCCGTGTTCTCCTCCCCCGCGGTGTTCACGCCGCAGGAAGGCAAGGCCAAGACCGTCGCCTACCTGCGGGCGGCGCTCACCGTGTTCTCCGGTACGGGGTTCCGCTACGTCGACGAGTGGTACAACGACGACTCGGCGGTTCTCGAGTTCACCGCCGATCTCGACGGCATCCACGTCAACGGCATCGACCTGATCCGCTGGGACGACCGCGGCCGGATCATCTCGTTCAAGGTCATGGCCCGCCCGCTGAAGGGCCTGCAGGCCCTCATCCCGCTCATGGCCGCCCAGCTCGGGCAGTCGTAACACCGAAATCACCAAGGAGATTCGCATGGCCCTGCCTTCGATCCTGCAAGACCGGCTGCGCCTGCCCGTCGTGGCGTCGCCGATGTTCATCGTCTCCGGTCCGGACCTGGTGATCGCCCAGTGCACCTCCGGCGTCGTCGGCTCCTTCCCCTCGCTCAACGCGCGCCCCCAGGCGATGCTGCGCGAGTGGCTCACCCGCATCACCGAGGCCCTCGCCAAGCACGACGCCAACCACCCCGAGGCGCCGTCCGCGCCCTACGCGGTCAACCTCATCGTGCACCGCTCCAACGACCGCCTCGAAGAAGACCTCGCCACGATCGTCGAGTTCGAGGTCCCGGTCGTCATCACCTCCCTCGGCGCCCGCACCGACGTCAACGACGCCATCCACTCCTACGGCGGCATCGTCCTGCACGACGTCATCAACAACACCTTCGCCCGCAAGGCCGTCGACAAGGGCGCCGACGGCCTCATCGCCGTCGCCGCCGGCGCCGGCGGCCACGCGGGCGCCCAGTCACCGTTCGCGCTGGTCCAGGAGATCCGTGAGTGGTTCGACGGCCCGCTGCTGCTGTCGGGCTCGATCGCGCACGGCCGTTCGATCCTCGCGGCCCAGGCCGCCGGCGCCGATCTCGCCTACGTCGGTTCGGCGTTCATCGCCACCGCCGAGGCCAACGCCGACGCCCGCTACAAGCAGATGATCGTCGACTCCACCGCCGCCGACATCGTCTACTCCAACCTGTTCACCGGCGTGCACGGCAACTACCTGCGCGGCAGCATCGAAGCCGCCGGGCTCGACCCGAACAACCTCGCCGTGTCGGACCCGTCGGCCATGGACTTCGGCACCGGCGAGAGTTCCGGAACCGGCGCGAAGGCGAAGGCCTGGCGCGACATCTGGGGTTCCGGGCAGGGCGTCGGCGCGATCGACGCCGTCGTCCCCGCCGCCGAGCTCGTCGACCGGCTCGCCACCGAGTACCGCGCGGCGCGGGAGCGGCTCGCCGGCCTGTAGGCGCACCGTCCGGCTGACCGCGGTCGCCACGACCACCCCGCCGAGGAGCGCGGCGAGCATCCACGCGGTGCTCGCCGCGCCGACGGCCGTCGTCAGCACGCCCACCGTCAGCGGGGCGAACATCGCCGGCAACGAGGTGACCAGCCCGGTCGCCGCGCCGACCCGGCCCCGCACCTCGTCGGGCACCAGTTCGGCACAGCGTGCGGTCACCACCACCGACCACGACGGGGTCACCGCCAGCAGGGCGGCATAACCGGCGGCGGCGACGACCGGTGACCCCGTGGCCGCCGCGAGGACCGCCAGGACACCGAGGCCCGCCGAGAGCACGAGCAGACGGTGGGCCGGGATCCGGCGGCGGAGCCGCGGCACCGCCAGCGCCCCGAGCATGCCCCCGCCGTAGGCGACGGCGAGCGCGATCCCGACCGTCGAGGACGGCGCGCCGCTGTCGGCCAGGAGCACGACCACCACCAGACCACAGCCGTTTACCACGAACTCGGCGACGGCCGTCAGCGCCGCGGTGGTGCGGACGAACGGGTGGGCGGCGAACCACCGCACCCCGTCCCGGATGGCGGCCCACGGCCGTTCCGCGGCGGAACCGGGGACGCGCGGCGCCTGCAGCGGGGTGCGCACCCGGGCCGCGGCCGCTCCCGCCACCACGAACGACACGGCATGTCCCGCGAAGGGCAGCGCGGCGCCGAGACCGTAGAGGGTCGCCGCGAGCGGCGGGCCGGCCACCCCGGTCGCGTACCCCCGCGCCTCGAAAAGCCCGTACGCCGTGCCGATCTGCTCGCGCTCAACCACCTGCGGCACAGCCGCGTCCTCGGCGAGTCCGCGCACCGCCCACCCCGCCCCGAGCACCGACACCGCGACGAGGACGGGCACCGGATGGAACAGACCGCGCCACGCGCAGCCCGCGAGCACCGCGGCGGCGGCCGCCGAGCAGGCGTCGACGGTGATCATGACGCGACGGCGATCGAAGCGGTCGACGATCCAGCCGGCCGGGACCGTCGCGGCCGTGAAGGCACCCATCGTCACGGTCGAGACCAGCCCGACCGTCGCGGCCGAACCGCTGACCGCGAGCACCCACAACATGATCGCGACGCCGTAGCCGCGGCTGCCGAGCTGCGCGACCGCCTGACCGGCGCACAGCCGCGCGAAGTCGGGGTTGCGGAGCGCACCACCGCCGGCGGACAACGGGCGTCACCCGAGTCCGGCGGCGGGGCGGCCCAGCGCGGTGACCGCCAGGGCCGGCTCGGCGGTGGGATCGCAGCCGAGCAGGTCCTCGAGCTCGCGGTCGCGCATCGCCGTCGCCGTCACCGCGCCCAGGCCCAGCGCGGTGGCGGTGAGCAGGACGGTCTGACTGACGTGGCCGAGTTCGATGAGGATGTCGCGGTAGGCGCGGGAACGTTCGTACCGCCACCGGGTCCGGGCCGGTACCGCCGTGTAGATCAGCAACGCCGCGCAGTCCGACAGCCACGGCTGCTCGCCGAGCGCCGCGCCCAGCACGGAGCCGGGCACGCTGTCGCCGATCCGTTCCAGCCCGCCGCGCAGCGGCGCGTAGTGGAAGAACCCCGGCGCGAGCCCGTCGACGCGGTTCGCGTAGAGGTACAGCTCGATGGGGGTGCGGGCGCCGGCGGACGGGCTGGTCTTCAACAGCACCTGCCCCACCTGCGGATGGTCGATCACTTCGACGGGTCCCGTCGCGACGCGGGCGACGGTGCCCACCGCGTCCAGGGACACGGGGTCGGCGGTGAACTGCCGGACCGAGCGGCGCTCGAACAGGGCGTCGACGAGTCCCGGGCGCCGCCACCCGGACGAGTCCGGCCGGTCGCCGGGCACGGGAATCATCGGATGCTGCGGGTAGGACTTGGCCGGCGCAGGGGCGGGCTGCTCGCTCGCCTTGGCCGCCGACCGCAGCTCGTCGTCGAGCACGTCGGCGAACCGGACGTCGGAGCCGGTGCGGGCCGCGAAGTGCAGGTAGCGGGCCGAGGGGCCCCACGTGCCCCACTCGGCGAGCATCTGCTGTTGTTCGACGTGCTCGGCCGATCCCTCGGCGACGAGGACCTGCGCCTCGAGCAGCCGGCGAGCGATTCCGAGCGACAGCTCCCCCAGTTCGGCGATGCTGTCGAGTTCGCGCCACGACGCGAACCAGCGCAGCACCCGCTCGCTGTCGGGGGTGAGCGCGAACTGCCGGTGGTGCAGGTAGTCGTCCCACACCAGCGTGCCGTCACGCCAGAACAGCACCGCATACTCGGCAACGGCGACGCGGGTCATCGGTTCTCTCCTCGGGGGGCGGGGGCGGTCGCGGCGGCGATCAGGGCGCGCACCGCGTTCGTGGTGTCGGTGTCACCGGCGCCGTGTTCGGTCCAGCGCCAGTCGAATTCGGGGTTGACCTCGAGAAACACCGGGCCGCCGGGCGTGTCGAGCAGGTCGAAGGCGGCGAGGTCGAGCCGGAACCGGTCGAGGAGCGTCCGCAGCGATGCGGCCACGTCGGCGGGAATGTCGCAGCGCCGCACGGTGATCGACTCCGGCCGGGTCCACAGCGACTCGGGGGTGGGCCGGGTGACCGCGTAGCCGATCAGCGTTCCGCCCACGGCGTGGATCCGCAGCTCCCGGTCGGCGGCCACATACTCCTGCACGAGCACCGGTGCGCCCGTGCGGTGTTCGCCGTCGAGTGACGCGCGGCTGACGCGCTGCGGGTAGACGCCCCGCAGGCGGCCGGGTTGCGGTTCGACGCAGTGCCGGCCGAGGCTCTTGACCAGCAGGTCGCCGGGCCCCGGCAGGGCCCGGGCCGCGACGTCGAGCCGCGTGGTCACGAGGGTGGCGGGCACACGCAGCCCGGCCGCGCGGGCGGCGGCGAGCTGGGTCAGGCGGTCGGGGGTTCCGGGCCGGGCCCCGGAGTTGAGCGTGTGCAGGCCGGGGTGCGCGGCAAGGGCGGCGACGAGGGCCTGCCACTGGTCGCGCACGTGCTGCACTGCGTCGGGGGTGGTCTGCGCGGTGCGCAGTGCGTCGACGTCGAAGTAGCGCAGCCAGCACGCCCGGGGCCGGAACGTCCGGCCGTCGCGGGTGAGCAGGCCGGCGAACGGATCCCACTGCACGTCCGTGTCGGCACACCGGTCGCTGTCGAGACGCACCAGCGCGATGCCGCGGGCGGCGAGCCACAGCGACAGCTCGTCGATCTCGCGGTCGGCGGCCCGGGTGAGGACGAGGACACACGGCGCCGGATCCGTCGCCGCGGGATGCCCGACGCGGGCCTGGAAGTCCCGGGATTCGGCGGAGGCGGTGGTGAGGTGGGGGTGCGAGCGCAGCAGCAACGGCAGCGCAGCGGTCATGAGGGGTTCCTTCGGTGGCGGTCGTCGGGACGGTACGGCCGGGGCACCGTGGTGCCCCGGCCGTTGCACGCCCGCCGATCAGCCGCCGTGGCAGCCCTTGCAGCCGGGCCGCGTCATGGCCTCGACGTAGTCGCTCGCGTAGGCCGCGAAGGTGGCGTCCTCGATCGCTGCGACGCTGCGCAGCGCGGCTTCGTCACCGGCGTCGAGGGTGAGCAGGGTCCGGGCCATCTCTTCGATGTTCATGGCGTCCGCCTTTTCTGGGAGGTTCCGCCGTTCCCGGGACCGGGTAGGCGGGCGTCGATCCGACGTATCGATCGTCGGCGACGGCGCCGCCCCCGGCCAGGCACCCCAGGGCGGGATCTGCCCACCCCTGCCGGTCAGACCTCGTTGTAGTAGGTCAGCTTCGGCGCACCCGCGAGCAGCGGACCGAGATCGGTGATTGCACCGGGCCCGGCCCGGAACTCGCGGTACGCGGCGTCGTGCTGCTCCGACTCCCACTTCTCCACGACCACCCAGCGGGCCTCGTTCGAACGGTCGGCGAGCACCTCGAGGCCCAGGCAGCCGTCGAACGCGCGGGTTTCCTTCAGCACACGATCCATCAGCGCGCGGGCCTCCCCGAGCACGTCGGGCTTGAACTCGAGCTCCAGGAATGCGGTCAGTGCCATAGCTTCTCCTCGTGGACGAACTTGCTGGACAACACTTCCGGCGACGTCAGAAGATCGAGTAGCCGCCGTCGATCAGGGTGGACGATCCGGTCTGGAACGCGGACGCGTCGCTCGCGAGGTACACGGCGATGCCGGCGAAGTCCTCGGGAGTTCCCCACCGGCCCAACGGTACCCGGGAAATAACGTGCGTGGTGAACGATTCGGAGCCCTGGAGCGGTCCGGTCATGTCGGTGGCGATCCAGCCGGGCAGCACGCTGTTGACGCGGATGCGGTGCCGGGCGAGTTCCACCGCGCACCCGTTGGCCAGGGCCAGGACCCCTGCCTTGGTGGCGGCGTAGGCCTGATTGCGCCCGGCGCCCTGGATCGCACCCAGGCTGGAGGTGACGATCACCGATCCGCCGGTGCCCTGGTCGACGAGCACCCTGGCCGTCTCGCGCAGGGTGAAGTACGCCCCGTCGAGGTTGGCGGCCGTCACCTTCCGGTAGTCCTCGGTACTCGACTCGACGAACTTGACGAGGGGCACACCGATTCCGGCGTTGACCACGACGATGTCGAGGCCGCCGAGCTCCGCGACCGTCGCGGCGACACCGTCGCGCACGGCCTCCTCGTCGGACACGTCCACCGATCGGGTCACCACGCGCGCCCCGGTCGTCGCGAGATCGGCCGCCGCCTTCTCGAGGCGTTCGGCGCCGCGGCCCCACAGCGCCACGTCGGCACCTGCGGAGGCGAGCCCGCGCGCCATGCCCAGCCCGATTCCGGCCGAGCCGCCGGTGACCAGTGCCCGCTTGCCGGACAGATCGAACATGGTGTCTCTCCTTCGGATACGGGGTGGATCAGGCGTATTCGGCGGCGATGTCGCGTCCGATGATCTCCTTCATGATCTCGGTGGTGCCACCGTAGATGGTCTGGATGCGGGTGTCGACGTAGGCGCGGCCGATGGGGTACTCCATCATGTAGCCGTAGCCGCCGTGCAACTGCACGCACCGGTCGACGACGCGCTTCTGCAGCTCGCTGGCCCACCATTTGGCCTTGGCGGCGTCGACCGCGGTCAGCTCGCCCGCGTTGAGCGCCAGGACGCACCGGTCGATGTGCGAGCCGGTGACCTCGATCTCGGTGAGCATCTCGGCGAGGGCGAAGCGGGTGTTCTGCAGGTCGCCGATCGGCTTGCCGAACGCCCTGCGTTCGAACACGTAGTCCTTGGTCCACTCGTACGCCGCCCGCGCGGCCGCGATCGCGGCGACGGCGATGGAGAGGCGCTCGAGGGGCAGGTGCTCCATCAGGTGGAAGAATCCCTGCCCTTCGGTGCCGAGCAGGTTCGCGGCCGGCACCCGCACGCCCTCGAAGGACAGCTCGGCGGTGTCCTGCCCGGCCAGGCCCACCTTGTGCAGCTTGCGGCCGCGGGAAAAGCCCGGCATGTCGCGTTCGACGACGAGCAGGGAGAATCCGCGGGCACCGGCGTGCGGGTCGGTGCGGGCGACGACGATGACCAGATCGGAGTGGATACCGTTGGTGATGAACGTCTTCTGCCCGGTCAGGATCCAGTCGTCGCCGTCGCGCACGGCGGTGGTCTTGACGGCCTGCAGGTCCGAGCCGGTGCCGGGTTCGGTCATGGCGATCGCGCCGATCAGCTCCCCGGCGGCCATGCCGGGCAGCCAGCGCCGCTTCTGGTCCTCGGTGCCGAGGTCGGCGACATAGGGGATGGCGATGTCATCCTGCAGGCTCATGCCGGAGCCGAAGGAGGTGGTGCCGGTGCGGGCGATCTCCTCGGCGACGACGCAGCGGAACCGGTAGTCGGTCACCCCGGAGCCGCCGTATTCTTCGGGGACGCCGAGGCCGACGATGCCGGACTTGCCGGCGGCGAGCCAGGCGGAGCGGTCGATGAGCCGCTCGGTCTCCCACCGTTCGTAGTGCGGTTCGACCTCGCGGGCGAGGAATTCGCGCAGGGTGTCCCGGTACGCCTCGTGGTCGGCTTCGAAAAGGTTGCGGTGCATCGGTTCTCTCCCAGGAGGGCGAAGGACGGTCGGGTCGGCGGGCGATCGGCGCTCAGTTCCTCCGCACCGGCGACGAGTCGCTGGGCGGGTCCGGCGCGGCCCGGTATCCCACGATGCGCAGGGCGATGACGGTGTAGCGGGCGGTGACCTGGTCGGGAGTGAGCGGGCCGCCGAGCCGGAACCAGCGGGCGATGGACTGGCACATGCCGAGCAGGGCACGCACGGATTCGGCGATGTCGTCGACGGCGAAGACGCCGCGCTCGACCCCGTCGTCGACGAGGTCGAGGGCCATGAGCTCGAGGCGCTTCCGGGTCGCGGCGTAGTTGCGGCGGTTCTGCGGGGACACGTGCCGCAGTTCGGAGTCGAGTGCGGACTGCGGGGCGCGGTGCGTCGAGTTCAGCACGATCGCCTCGACGAAGTTGGTGAAGCGCCGGACGGGGTCGTCACCACCCTCACCGACGGCGGCGAGGGCGCGTTCGATCAGGTCCCGGACGGCGGTGTCGAGTAGGGTGACGAGAACGGCTTCCTTGTTCTCGTGGTGGTAGTACAGCGCGGGCACCGTCACCCCGACCCGGCGGGCCAGGTCGCGGACGGTGGTTCCGTGGAAACCGTTCTCTCCGAAGGCTTCCAGCGCGTGATCGAGGATGGGGCCGAGCTGTAGGGGCTCGAACTCCCGCCAGTTCGCGAACCTGGGGGGTGCGGGCTCCACAGTCATCGGCCCCGTCCTCTCACGCGTCGATCAGCTCAGGCGGCGCTCAGCGCGGGGCCATGCGGATGGCGCCGTCGAGGCGGATGACCTCGCCGTTGAGCATCGGGTTGGAGACGATGTGCGCGGCCAGGGCGCCGTACTCGGACGGGTCGCCGAGGCGGGCCGGGTGGGGCACCTGCTGGCCGAGCGAGGCCTGCGCCTCCTCCGGCAGGGAGCCGAGGAGCGGGGTCTTGAACAGGCCGGGGGCGATGGTGACGACGCGGATCAGCAGCGACGCGAGATCGCGGGCGATCGGCAGGGTCATGCCGACGACGCCGCCCTTGGACGCGGAGTAGGCGGCCTGGCCGATCTGGCCGTCGAACGCGGCGACGGAGGCGGTGTTGATGATGACGCCGCGCTCGCCGTCGATCGGCTCGGTCTTGGCGATGCGCTCGGCGGCCAGGCGGATCACGTTGAACGTGCCGACGAGATTCACGTTGATGATCTTGGTGAAGTCGGCGAGCGGGAACGCGCCCTTCTTGCTCACGGTCTTGATGGCGTTGCCGATGCCGGCGCAGTTGACCGCGACGCGCAGCGGGCCGAGCGATTCGGCGAGGTCGAGGGCCTCGACGACGGCGGCCTCGTCGGTGACATCGGCGGCGGCGAAGCGGACGCGGTCGCCGAGCTCCTTGGCGACGGTCTCACCGTTGGAGGAGGGCAGGTCGATGATGACGACCTGCGCGCCGTCGGCGAGCAGGGCCTTGACGGTGGCCAGGCCGAGGCCGGAGGCACCGCCGGTGACGACGGCAACGCTGTCGTTGACGATCATGAGATTCCTTTCGGATGTGGTTGCGGGTCAGAGACGTTCGATGATGGTGGCATTGGCCATGCCGGCGCCCTCGCACATGGTCTGCAGGCCGTACCGGCCGCCGGTGGCCTCGAGGTGGTTGACCAGCGTGGTCAGCAGCCGGGTGCCCGACGAGCCGAGGGCGTGTCCGAGGGCGATCGCGCCGCCGCGCGGGTTGAGCCGGGCCGGATCCGCCCCGAACTCGTGCGCCCACATCAGCGGCACCGGGGCGAACGCCTCGTTGACCTCGTAGGCGTCGATGTCGTCGATGCCCAGACCCGAGCGGGCCAGGATCTTCTTCGTCGCGGGGATGGGGGCGGTGAGCATGAACATCGGATCGTCGCCGGCGACGGCGAAGGAATGGAACCGCGCCCGCGGGGTCAGGCCCAGCTTGGCCGCGGCCTCCTCGCTCATGATCAGCACCGCCGACGCCCCGTCGGTCAGCGGCGACGAGTTGCCCGGGGTGATGTGCCAGCCGGCCTCCGGGAAGCGCGCGGCGTACGCCTCGGTGTAGAACGACGGCTTCAGCCCGGCCAGGGCCTCGGCGGTGGTGGCGGCGCGCACCGTCTCGTCGACGGTGTGCCGGACCTGCTCACCGGCGGCATTGGTGACCGTGATCGGGACGATCTCCTTGTCGAAGAAACCGGCGGCGATCGCCTCGGCGGCCCGCTGGTGCGACTGCGCCGAGAACGCGTCGAGGGCCTCGCGGTCGAACTTCCACTTCGCGGCGATCAGCTCGGCGGAGATACCCTGGTTGACCAGGCCCTCGGGGTAGCGGGCGGCGATGCCCGGGCCGGAGGCGTCCTGCCCCATCGACGAGGTACCCATCGGCACCCGGCTCATCGACTCCACACCGCACGCGATGACGATGTCGTAGGCGCCGGCGATGATGCCCTGGGCGGCGAAGTGGGCGGCCTGCTGGCTCGAGCCGCACTGCCGGTCGATGGTGGTGGCCGGCACCGACTCGGGGAAGCCGGCCGACAGCAGGGCGGTGCGGGAGATGTTCAGGGCCTGCTCGCCCGCCTGGTTGACGCAGCCGCCGATGACGTCGTCGACGAGGGCGGGGTCGAGGTCGTTGCGCGAGGTGATCTCACGCAGCACGTGGGCGAGCAGCTCGACGGGATGGGTGCCGGACAGGGCGCCGCCGGGCTTGCCCTTGCCGACCGCGGTGCGGACCACGTCGACGATGACAGCGTTGGTCATGAGGAGTTCCTTTCGAGGGTTGGAGCGGCCCGGGTGCCCCGGAGGGGATCGACGAGACCCCGGGCCGAGATCAGGGGGTCAGCGACCCTTCCAGACCGGCTGCCGCTTCTGCGCGAACGCGGTCGGGCCTTCCTTGGCGTCGTCGCTGGTGAACACCACCTTCACCGCGGCGGCGTTGGCCTCCCACACACCCGGCTCCCAGTCGGCGCCGTGCGCGGTCCGGTGGATCATCGACTTCGATTCGCGTACCGAGAGCGGAGCGTTCGCGGCGATGGTCTCCGCCAGCCCGAGCGCCATCTCGAGCGCCGTGCCGTGCGGTGCGACCCGGTTGACCAGGCCCAGTTCCTTGCCCTGCGCAGCGGAGATCGGCTCACCGGTCAGCGCCAGTTCCAGCGCGACCTTGCGGGGGATCTGCTGTTGGAGCCGGATCACCCCGCCCGCGGCGGCGAAGAGACCTCGCTTGACCTCGGGCAGGCCCAGCTGGGCCTCCTCGTCGACGACGGCGAGGTCGGACGCGAGCACCAGCTCGGTGCCGCCGCCGAGGGCGAACCCGTTGACCGCGGCGATGGTCGGCTTGCTGATCCAGTGCTGGGCATAGCCGGCGAAACCCCATTCGGGGTGCCCGTCGGCGGCGATGCTCTCGCCCGTGGCCAGGGCCTTGAGGTCGGCGCCCGCGCAGAACGCGCGGCCCGCACCGGTGAGCACCACGACGCGCACGTCGTCGTCCGCCTCCGCCTGCTCGAGCAGCGTGCCGACCGCCGTCGCCAGCGCTGCGTTCACGGCGTTGAGCGCCCGGGGGCGGTTGAGCGTGATGACGGCGATGCCGCCACGCCGCTCGTACTGTGCGGCAGGTTCGGTAACGGTGGACTCGTCGGCCATGTGCGCCCCTATCGGATACAGTCGGCGTTACTTATCGATCGCTAAAGGACTATCACGGATCGATCGATCGGTCAATGGTCTGGTCTAACTAGCGTCCGATCAGACGGTTCTGGTATGGATGAGGCCGTACGCGTGAGCCGCGACACGGATTCCCGAAGACACGGGCCCCGAGACACGGAGCCCCGAGACAGGCTCGGCCACCAGGACGGCAGGAGAACTCATGCAGGCGGTACAACTGACCGAAGCAACCGGGCCCGACGGCGTACGGCTCGTGGACCTTCCCGAGCCCGATGCGGACGGCCTCGTCGTCGTCGTCGATCTGCACGCGGCCGGAGTCTCGTTCCCAGACCTGCTGCAGACCACAGCGAGCTACCAGGTCGTGCGCCCCCTGCCGTCCGTGCTCGGCGTCGAAGGCGCCGGCACGGTGCGCACCGCCCCGGCCGGCAGCGGCCTGAGCCCGGGGCAGCGCGTCGCCGTCCTCGCCACCGGCGGCGCCTGGCAGCAGACCGTCGCGGTGGATCCGAAATCCGTCTTTCCGCTTCCCGATTCGGTGTCCCTGACGGCCGGAGCCGGATTCCTCATGAACTACCTGACCGTCCACTTCGCCCTCGACGAACGCGCCCGCTACCGCGCCGGCGAGACGGTGCTCGTGCACGGCGCCGCAGGCGGGGTCGGCGTCGCCGCCCTGCAGGTCGCGGCCGCGCTCGGACTCGAGACCATCGCGGTGGTGAGCACCGAGGAGAAGGCCGCGGTCGCGAAAGCCAACCGCGCCACCCACACCGTCGCCGTGGAGGGCTTCAAGGACCGGGTCCTCGAGCTCACCGGCGGACGCGGCGTCGACATCGTTCTCGATCCCGTCGGCGGCGACCGGTTCACCGACAGCCTGCGCAGCCTGGCACCGAACGGACGGGTCGTGGTCCTCGGCTTCACCGGCGGCGAGATTCCCACCGTCAAAGTGAATCGTCTTCTGCTCAAGAACATCTCGGTCCTCGGCGCCGGATGGGGCGAATACGTGCGTACCTTCCCCGGCTACACCGCCCAGCAATGGGCGCAGCTCGAGCCGCTGCTGCGCTCCGGGGCACTGCAGATCCCCGAACCCACCGTCCACCCGATGACGCACGCCGCCGAGGCGCTGCGGTCGCTCGCACATCGCTCCGCCACCGGCAAGGTCGCCCTGGCGCTGCGCCCCTGACGTCCAGAGAGACCCTGACCGTCCCGAGAACCCCACCCCCCGGAGGACCCATGACCATCGATCCCGTCGGCGTCGACGTCACCGTCGACGACGGCATCCTGCGCGTCACCCTCAACCGGCCCGCACGGATGAACGCCGTCACCACCGCCACCCTCGAGGCCGTCGCCGACGCCTTCGAGAAGCACGCCGGCGACGACGCCGTGCGCGTCGCGGTCCTCACCGGCACCGGTCGCGCCTTCTGCACCGGCGCCGACCTCGCCGGCAAGGACCTGTCCGCTCCGCCGTCGGCCGGGACCATCGACGCCGCCAACCGCACCGTCGCCGCGATCCGCGCCTTCCCGCGCCCGGTCATCGGCGCCGTCAACGGCCCCGCCGCCGGCGTCGGCGTGTCCCTCGCCCTGGGCTGCGACCTCACCGTCGCGGCCGAGTCCGCCTACCTGCTGCTCGCCTTCACCCGCATCGGCCTCATGCCCGACGGCGGCGCGACCGCACTCGTCGCCGCATCGATCGGCCGTGCCCGTGCCCTGAAGATGGCGCTGCTCGCCGAACGGCTGCCCGTCACCGAGGCACTCGCGGCCGGGCTGATCGCCGAGGTGCACCCCGACGACGACTTCGCCGCCGCCGTCGACGCGCTCGCCATCCGGCTCGCCGCCGGACCGGTCGAGGCCTTCCACGCCACCAAGGACGCGATCAACGACGCGACCCTCGGCGAGCTCGACAGCGCGTTCACCCGCGAGCGCGCCGGGCAGCTCGAGCTGCTGGCGTCCGCGGACTTCCACGAGGGCGTGAGCGCCTTCCAGGAGAAGCGGACGGCGGTGTTCGGCCGGGGCTGAGTCCGCCCGTCAGGGCTTCGGGGGAGGGGTGGCGCCGACCGTCTTGAGGGCGATCGCGACGTACTTGCGCGCCACCTCCTCCGGGCTCAGGGAGCCCTCGCGGTGGTACCACCGCGGGATGGACTGGCACATGCCGAGCAGCGCACGGGTCGTCTCGGCCGGATCCTCGACGTCGAACGCCCCGCGCCGGGTCCCGTCCTCGACGATCTCGAAGACGAGCTTCTCGATCTCCTTGCGCACCGCGCGGTAGCGCTGCCGGTTCTCGGGGCTGAGGTAGCGCACCTCGCCCTCGAGGGCGGCGAGGCGGGGACGGTTCGTCATGCGCAGCACGATCGCCTCGATGGCGTTGGAGAGCCGCTGCACCGGATCGTCGCCGCCGTCGGCGTCGGCGGCGTAGGCCCGGGTCATCACGTCGCTGGTCGAGAGCTCGAGCAGCGCGATGAGCAGGCCTTCCTTGTTCTCGTGGTGGTAGTACAGCGCGGGAACGGTGACGCCGACCCGGCGGGCGATCTCCCGTACCGAGGTGCCGTGGAACCCGGTCTCGTAGAAGGCGTCGAGCGCCGCGGAGAGAATGGGAGTCAGCTCCATCGGCTCGAGGCGACGCCAGTCCGGCGCAGCGACACCGTCCGCGACGGTGTCGTCGGTGGAAGTTCCCATTGCCGTACCCAACCTATCGATCGCTACATTCGGACGGCTCGAGGATACCTGTGCGTCGGCCCCGGCCGGGACGCCTGCGCACTCGGGGGCTCCCCGCGAGCGATGGACGCGCGCAGGAAGCACCACGGCGCGCGGACGACGAGGTGGGGGCTAACCCATCGGATCGTCGGCGCCGGCGCGTCCGGTGTCGTGGAACGGCGTCTGGAAGGTGCCCCAGCGCACGCACTCCCAGCCGCCGCCGGGCAGCGGGACCAGTTCGACGCTCTGGGTGTTGGCGAGGTGGTTGCTGGTCGCGAAGCTGCCCGGCACCCGGCCGAGGTGCGCGGCGACGAGGCGGATGGCGGCGCCGTGGCTGACCACCACGACGTCCCCCGAGCCGTCGTCGAGGTAGTCGGTGCGCAGCGACTCGACCACCGGCAGGTACCGGTCCAGGACGTCGAGGCCGGATTCGCCGCCGGGCACCCGGTCGCGCAGGTCGCCGGTGTGCCAGGACTCGTACACCTTCATGAACAGCGCGTGGGATTCCTCGTCGCTGCGGTCCTCGAGCTCACCGACCTGCACCTCGTGCAGGCCTTCGCGGACGACGGTGGTCACACGGGCGGCGAGCTCGACGTGCTCGGCGGTCTGCCGGGCGCGCAGGGCCTGCGAGGCGAACAGGGCTGTCGGCGGCTGCTGCGCGAAGCCCTGTCCGAGGGTGCGGGCCTGCGCGACGCCGAGGTCGGTCAGTTCGGCGCCCGGCAGCTTGGTGTCCAGGCGACGTGCGACATTCGCCACCGTCTGCCCGTGCCGGACCAGGATCAATCGGCCGCTCAACGCTCTTCCTCCCCGCGCCGCAGCCGTTGCAGCCACTGCGCATCCTCTTCGTCCGATACCGGGGCCACACCGTGCTGGGACACCGCCGCCCAGGAGCCGAGGAACCGCACCTGCGCGAAGCGGTGCAGCGCCTTGAGCGCCTCGGCAACGAGCGCGTCGTCGATGTGGCCGACACAGTCCAAGTGGAAAAAGTAGGTCCCGTATTCCTGGCGGGTAGGGCGGGACTCGATGCGGGTGAGGTCGATGCCGCGGGTGGCGAACTCGGTCATGGCCCGCACGAGGGAGCCCGGTTCGTTCGGCAGCTGCAGGATCACGGAGGTGCGGTCGATGCCGGTGCGCGCCGGCGTGGGGGCGGGCCGGGTGGCGAGCACGAACCGGGTGCGGGCGCCGGCGTGGTCGGCGACGCCGTCGGCGAGGACCGGCAGGCCGAGCCGCTGCCCGGCCAGGGCGGTGGACACGCCGGCGTCGGCCTTGCCGGCGGCGACGTCCTCGGCGGCGCCGGCATTGGACGAGGCGGCCACCACGTCGGCCTTCGGCATGTGGTCGACGATCCACTGGCGCACCTGCGCGGCGGCCACCGGATAGGCGTGCACGGTGCGGACCTCGTCGAGCGTGATGCCCGGCCGGGCCACGACGGTGAAGGCGACGTCCAGCTCGGTTTCGGCCACGATCTGCAGGCGCGGGCCGACCGCGAGGGCGTCCATCGTGGGGGGCACCGAGCCCTCCACCGAGCTCTCGATGGGCACCACTGCGCCGTCGACCGCGCCGTCGCGCACGAGTTGCAGCGCCGCGGGCGGGCTGGCGGCCGACACCCGCTCGACCGGGCCGTCGAAGGTGCCGGCGTCCTCGAACCGGGCGAGGGCCATCTCCGTGAAGGTTCCGGTGGGGCCGAAGTAGGCGATGCGGGGCACGCCTAGAAGGGTACGCATCGAACGTGTCCGGGCCCTGTCATCGCGGCAACGGGGTCATCGCGGCAACGGGGTCATCGCGCCGCCAGGCCGAGGGCTGCGAGGTCGCGCGCGACGCCGGCCGGGTCGTCGACCTCGACGGCGAGCAGGATCTCGCGCACGGCCGCGGCCGCCTCGGGGATCAGGGCGGTCAGCCGGCCGGGGTCGGGCGCGGCGAAGGCGGCGCGCACGTCGTCGCCGCGCAGGGCCGCGACGGTGGCGGCGAGCAGGGCGAGCACCTCGTCGGCGTCGCGGGCTCGGGCGACGTAACCGGTGCCGGCGTGGGCGAGGACGGACAGGAAGTCGGCGATCTCCCCCACGTCGCGTCCGGTGGGCAGGCCGGGGCTGTGTCCGGCGCCGACGAGTGCGCGGGCCGTCACGGGCAGGTCACCGGCGTCGACGTAGACGGTCAGAGGGGCGGGTACCGCGACGGCGAGCGCGTCGTCGAGGTCCGCCGCGGTGCAGTCGAGCTGGTAGCGGACCGGGACCGGGCGCAGGCCGGCCAGGCGCTCCGCGTCGGGGGCGACGTCGAGTTCACCGACGATCCGCACCGCCCCGGTGGTCTCCCCGAGGGCCTCGGTCAGCGTGGACACCGGCACCACGGGGTCTCCGATCGCGTCGAGCGCGGGGGCGGCGAGCGCGTCGGCGAGGGTCGGATGCCGGCGGGTGAGCAGTGCGGTGAGCAGGCCGCGGGGCTCCTCGCGGGACGGCGGCATTCCGAGGGTGAGCGGGATCGGCACGTCTCCAGGCTAGTCGCCGGGGTGTTGCGACCTCGCTCACCATGACTTAGGTTTGCCTCACCTACCAACCGAGGAGGATTCGATGCCGGCCACCACCGCCCGTTCCGCGCCCACGACCGCCGAAGCGGTCCGCACCGCCGTCGCCCGCACCGGCTCCGCCGCAGTTGCCACCGGCTCCGCCGCAGTTGCCACCGGCTCCGCCGCAGTTGCCACCGGCTCCGCCGTACTCGCCACCGACGGGGCCGCGCCCGTCACCGCGGTGCTGCACCACCTGCACAGCGACGGCGACCTGCTCGTCGTCGTCCCCGACGACTGTGCCGCCGTCGCGCTGACCTGGCAGCGCGGCGCCGCGGGCCTGCACTCCGTGCTGGAACTGACCGACCACTCGCCGCTGCGGCTGCGCAACCCCGTCCGCTCGCTCACCTGGCTCAGCGGCACCGCCCACGCCGTCGCCGAACCCCGCCGGCTCGCCGCCGACATCGCCGCGACCCTGCCCCACCCCGCGCTGCTCGACGTCGGGCACCGCGCCGAACTGCTGCGCGTACGCCTCACGTCCGTCGTCGCCGCCGACACCACCGGCGCCGAGTCCGTGGAGGTCGCCGACGTCCTCGCGGCCGCGCCGGACCCGTTCGCGGCCGTCGAGTCCGCATGGTTGCAGCACCTCGAGCAGGACCACGGCGACCTCGTCCACCGCATCGCCCGGCACATCCCCGTCAACGACCGGCGCGGCCGCATCCGGCCTCTCGGCCTGGACCGTTACGGCCTGCGCCTGCGACTCGAGTCCGGCCGCGGCGACCACGACGTCCGGATTCCGTTCCCCGAACCCGCCGACGACGTCGAGTCCCTGAGCCGCGCCCTGCGCCGCCTCGTGGGCTGCCCGTTCGCCAACGGGCTGCGCGCGAGGCACTGATCGGGCCCCGCGCTTCGGCGGTATCCTCGAGTCAGCACTCCCCCGAGCGCGTCGCACGCCGAAAGCCGGGAACCATGGCCGATTTCGATCCGGAAGCCACCCGCCCCGCGGGGCAGGGGATCGCGGCGGAACTCGCCGCGGCGGGGTTCGACGACGCCCTCGTCGTCGGCCGGGGCGGCTTCGGCGTCGTCTATCGGTGCCGGCAACGCTCCCTCGGGCGCACCGTCGCGATCAAGGTGCTCTCCTCCGACCTCGACGCCGAGAACCGCGAACGGTTCCTGCGCGAGGGGTTCGCGATGGGCGGGCTGTCCGGCCACCCGAACATCGTCAACATCCTCCAGGTGGGCGTCACCTCCACCGGCCGGCCGTACATCGTGATGCCCTACCACCCCAACGACTCGCTGGCGGTGCGGGTGCGCCGGGACGGGCCGATGCCGTGGTGGGACGTCGTCCGCGTCGGGGTCAAGCTCGCCGGCGCCCTCGAGACCGCCCACCGCGCCGGCACCCTGCACCGCGACGTCAAGCCCGCCAACATCCTCGTCACCGAGTACGGCGAGCCGCAGCTCACCGACTTCGGCATCGCCCGCATCGCCGGCGGCTTCGAAACCGCCACCGGCGCCTTCACCGGATCCCTCGCCTTCACCGCACCCGAGGTGCTCGAGGGCAAGCCGCCCACCCCGGCCTCGGACATCTACGGTCTCGGCGCGGCCATGTTCGCCCTCATCACCGGCCGCGCCGCGTTCGAGCGACGCACGGGCGAGGAGATCATCGCGCAGTTCCTGCGCATCACCAGCCAGCCCATCCCGGACCTGCGCCCCCACGGCATCCCCGACGACGTGTGCGCCGCCATCGAGCACGCCATGTCCGTCGACCCGGCCCGCCGGCCCGCGACCGCGGCCGACTTCGGCCGCGAGCTGCAGCAGACCCAGGCCCGGCACGGCCGCCACGTCGACGACATGGCCCTGCCCGGCGAGCTGCGGTTCCACGACCAGCCGACGGGCCGGCACCCCCTCGCGAAACCCGTCACGGCCACACCCGTCACGGCCACACCCGTCACGGCCACCGCGGCACCCGTCAAACCCGCACCGCCGGGACCGAACGGTCCCCCACCGCCACCGCCGCCCGGCCCACCCCGCCCGAGCGAACCCCCCGCGCGACGAACCGTGCGGCTGCCGGTGCTGCTCGCCGTGCTCGCCGTCGCGCTGCTCGCCGTCGCGGCCACGGCGGTCTACGTGGCGACACGGCAGCCCGGCGACGCCGGGACCGCCGCGGCCGGCGAGACCACCGAGGTCGCCCCGACCGCCGCGTGGCGACCGCTGCGGGACGCGCCCACCGCCCGCCAGCAGACCGCCGCCACCGTCGCCGACGGCACCGTATGGGTGTTCGGCGGCCTGGACGACTCCGGCTCCTCCCCCGCCCACGAGGGCTACGACCCGGCCATCGACACCTGGAAGGCCGGACCCGACCTGCCGATCCCGCTCAACCACGCGACGGCCGTCACGTGGGACGGCGTGCCCGTCGTCCTCGGCGGCTGGATCCCGGACGGCCCCGACCTCACCGCCACCGCATCGAACCGGGTCTTCGCCGTCCGCAACGGTGAATGGGTGGAGATGCCACCGATGCCCCGGGCCCGTGCCGCCGGCGCCGCCGTCACCATCGGGGACAGGATCTACGTGTTCGGCGGCCAGGCCGACGACACCCTGATCCGCCCCACCGACGTGTTCGACGGCACCACCTGGACCACGGTCGCCGACCTGCCGACCCCGCGCGAGCACCTCGCGGCCGCGACCGACGGCACCTACGCCTACGCCATCGGCGGCCGGGACCTGTCCGCCGACAAGAACGTCGCCACCCTCGAGCGCTTCGACCCCACCACCGGCGCGTGGACCGCCCTGCCCGACATGCCCACCCCGCGCGGCGGGCTCGGCGCCACCTACATCGACGGCCGCATCGTCGCCGCCGGCGGCGAGGAACCCACCCGCGTCCTCGCCGACGTCGAGGCGTTCGACCTGACCACCGGCACGTGGTCCGAGCTGCCGGACCTGCGGACCCCGCGGCACGGTCTGGCCCTCGGCGCGGTCGGCGACACCGTCTACGCCATCGACGGCGCCACCGGACCCACCCACGCCGAGTCGACCTCCGTCACCGAGGCGCTGCAGATCCCGCCGCGCCGCGTCCAGCCCGGGCCGGCGTGGCGGCAGCTGCGCGACGCCCCCACCGCCCGCCAGCAGACCGCCGCCACCGTCGCCGACGGCACCGTGTGGGTGTTCGGCGGACTCGACAACAACGGGTCCACCGCCCGGGTGGAGGGCTACGACCCGGCCATCGACACCTGGAAGGTCGGACCCGATCTCCCCCTCCCGCTCAACCACGCGATGGCCGTCGAGTACGCGGACGAGCTGGTCGTGCTCGGCGGCTGGGTGCCCGAGGGCGCCGACCTCACCGCCCGACCGTCGGATCGGGTGTTCGCGCTGCGCGACGGGCAGTGGACCGAACTCCCGGCCATGCCGCAGGCGCGTGCCGCCGCTGCCGCCGTCACCATCGGGGACAAGATCTACGTGTTCGGCGGTCAGGCCGACGACACCCTCCTCGCCACGACCGACGTCTTCGACGGCAGCGGCTGGAGCACGGTCGCCGACCTGCCGACCCCGCGCGAGCACCTCGCCGCCACCACCGACGGCACCTACGCCTACGCCGTCGGCGGCCGGGACCTGGCCGCCGACAAGAACGTCGCCACCGTCGAGCGCTACGACCCCGCCACCGACACCTGGACGCAGCTTCCCGACATGCCCACCCCCCGCGGCGGGCTCGGTGTCACCCACCTCGACGGCCGCATCGTCGCGGTCGGCGGCGAGGAACCCACCCGCGTCCTCGACGACGTCGAGGCGTTCGACCTGACCACCGGCACCTGGTCCGAGCTGCCACCGATGGGCGTCGCCCGGCACGGTCTCGTCGTCGCGACCGTGGGCACCACCGTCTACGCCGTCGACGGCGCGCAGCGGCCCACCCACGCGCAGTCCACCGCGTTGGCGGAGGCACTGGACTTCTGGTGAGGAAAGGCCGCTTCGCGGCCGGTGTGTCCTTCAGGTTGCCCCAGCCGCCCGAAGAACACACCGCGGCCCTACCTCCTCCGCGCCACATGACGCGGCCGACCGGAGGTCATCGTGGTCGGCCCACCGACGACCCGCCAGGCATGGACGGGAATGTCATCTCCGACGAACGACCGACGAGGACCCGTTCGAAGCTTGCACACCGCTCCGCGCCCGCACTCCGAGGGTCAGGGCTTCGGCGTGGCGGAACGTGCCCGCCACCAGCCCACCGCACCGGTGACGAGCAGCGCCCCCACGAGCGAGCCGATGATCCCGCTCGGCCGTAGCGACAGTCCGTCGCCGGCCAGAAGACTGACGAGCAGCCCGCCTACGAAGGAACCGGCGAGCCCGGCAGCGAAGGCGAGGGTCCAATCGATCCGCCCCGCCGACCTGCCCAGCAGCAACTGGGCCGCGGCGCCGACGACCATGCCGAACACGAGGATTCCGATGAGCAACATGGCGACAGCATAGACGCTGAGATCGAATGCGAATGATTATCGGGGCGAACGTCTTTCGGGACTCTCGCCGCTGTGGTGTTCACCGCGGCCGACCGGAGGGACCCCGGACAGCGCACGTCGAGTGCGGCCCACCCGTTCGCCTCGACTGTCGCTGCGCTGGGAGACGTCCGTGAACTCACCCGTGCGCGGGAACTGCTCGACGGTGTGCCCCCGAGCGACGAGCACGGGGTCCCCTGGCCGGTCTACACGCGTATGGCGCACGCCCTGCTCGTGGAGAGGTCGGTCGGGTCCGCCCGTGCGATCCACCTGGCCGATCCGCTGCGGCACACCACGAACGTCCCCGTCGTCACGGCACTGACGGCGAAGTGATATCGCCGTCCTCGTCACCCGAAGCGCGCTGTCGAGGTGTCGGCAACCCCTCCGGCGTGCAGGCTCTCGCGTTCGTCTAGGCGAGCCGCCTTGTCGCCGCACGCCTCGTCCGGGCCGACGAGACGCTCGCGGCTGCTCGGGTACTGTCCGCCCGGGAGCGGGAGATACTCGCCTACCTCCGCACCCCGATGACAGCGGAGGAGATCGCCGCCGCGCTGTTCGTGTCCGTGAACACCGTGCGAACCCACCAGCGCTCGATCTACCGCAAGCTGGGCGTCAACTCCCGTCGGGACGCGATCAAGATCAGGATGTGAGAGGCCCGCCGCGACGCGGCACAATCGCGACCGTGACGATCCGTACCTGGCTGACGCCACCGCCCCGGCCACCCGCCGAGCCCCTCGACCCGACGGCCCGCCGCGCCCTGTGGGTCGAGGTCACCATCGTCCTGCTCGTCACCTTCGGCCTGAGCGGGCTGTCGTCGATGCTGTCGCTGCTCGAATCCGCACTCGCACCGGAGCCGCTGTCCGACCAGACCGTCGCGCTGAACGTCCCCCGCTCGTCGCAGCAGTTCATCGACCTGGCCCGGCAGGTACTCGGCATCGTCCGGTTGCTGGCATGGGCTGCGCTCGGGGTGTACCTGCTGTGGCGCAGCGGCATCGGCCCGAAGGCGATCGGCTTCGCCCGGGACCAGCTGCGCCGCGGCCTGCTCCCCGGCGTGGGGCTGGCCGCGCTCATAGGAATCCCCGGGCTCGGCCTGTACCTGGTGGCACGGGCGGCGGGCATCAACCTCACCGTCGCGCCCAGCACTCTCGAGGACTATTGGTGGCGGCTGCCGGCGCTGGTGCTGTGGGCGATCGCGAACTCCGCCGCCGAGGAGGTTCTCGTCGTTGCGTACCTGATCACCCGACTGCGGCAGCTCGGCTGGTCGGAGAACTCCTCGCTGCTCGCCTCGTCGCTGCTACGCGGCAGCTACCACCTCTACCAGGGCCTCGGCGGCGGGCTCGGCAACGTCGTCATGGGTCTGGTGTTCGGCCGGTACTGGCAGCGCACGTCGCAGCTGTGGCCGCTGGTGGTGGCGCACGCGCTGATCGACAGCGTCGCATTCGTCGGCTACCAGGCGCTGCGCGGGCACGTGTCCTGGCTGCCCTAGCCCGGGCTGCGTACATTGGGAGGTCGTGAACGGCGACCATCCCGACCCCCGGCCCCGGCCCCGGCCGCCGCATCAGCCTCCGCAGATGCCGCCGCCGCGCCGCCCGGCACCGATGGGCCGGCCGGCGCCGCCGTCGTCGCCGTCGCCGGAGGGACCGCAGATCATCCGTCGCGACGGACGTCCCCCCGCCCCGCAGCAGGCCTGGTCGCAGGCGCCCACACCGCAGTACCGGCCGCCGGCACCCCCGCCGCGGCAGCCGCGGCCGGCCCCGCCGCCACACGAACCCCCGAGGCAGCAACCGCCGAGGCAGCAGCGCGACTGGGCGCCCAGACAGACCCCCGAACCGTACGACGAGCCGCGCCGCGCCGCGGCGCCCCCACCGCCGGCCCCGCCGCCGCGACGTCGGCCCACCCCGCCCGCGCCCGAGCCGGCCCCGCGCCGTCGCCCCGTCGGCGCCCGTCGCCTGCTGCGCCGCGCCGCGATCGTCGTGCTGGTGCTGATCGCCCTCGTCGGCGCCGGTGCCGTGTACCTCGACGGCAAGCTCACCCGCGTCGACGCGCTCGCCGACTACGACAACCGCGTCGGCGACACCCCGGGCACCAACTGGCTGCTTGTGGGGTCCGACAGCCGCACCGGCCTCAGCACCGAGCAGGAGCAGGAACTCGCGACAGGTGGGGAGACCGGCCCGGACCGCACCGACACCGTCATGCTGATCCACGTGCCCAGCGGCGGCGGGGCCACCACGATGGTGTCCCTCCCCCGCGACTCGTACGTCCCGATCCCGGGCCACGGCCAGGACAAGCTGAACGCGTCGTTCGCGCTGGGTGGTCCGGCGCTGCTGGTGCAGACCGTCGAGGGCGCCACCGGCGTGCACATCGACCACTACGCCGAGATCGGGTTCGGCGGCTTCGCCTCGATCGTCGACGACCTCGGGGGTGTGGACGTCTGCCTGCCGCAGGCCATCGACGATCCGCTGGCGGGGATCTCCCTGCCGGCCGGCTGCCAGGAACTCACCGGTCCGCAGGCCCTCGGCTTCGTGCGCACCCGCGCGACGGCGCTGGCCGACCTCGACCGGATGAACAACCAGCGGCTGTTCATGTCCGCCCTGCTCAGCAAGGCCACCGGCCTGAGCACGCTGCTGAACCCGGTGCGGATGTGGTCGCTGGCCTCCGGGGTCGCCGGCTCGTTGCGGGTCGACGAGAGCGACCACATGTGGCACCTGGCCCGGCTTGGGTGGGCGATGCGCGGCGAGACGGTGACCGCCACCGTCCCGGTCGGCGGCTTCGAGGACGTCTCCGGGATCGGCAACGTGCTGCTGTGGGATCGGTCGCGGGCCGTGCCGTTCTTCGACGCGTTGGCCCAGGACCAGCAGATTCCGCCGGAACTGCTGACGCCGCCGTCGTGAGCCCGCTCGCCCCGAGCCGAGCGAATGTATCGCTCATCTCCGTAGGCCGACGGAACGATACATTCGCTCGGCCCGGGGTCGGGCCGGGGTCGGCGAGGGGACGGGTCAGCGCAGAGTGACCTGACGACTGCGCAGGCCGTCGCGCGAGCGCCGCTCGGCGGCGGTGAGCGGCGCGTCGACCGCCAAGGCATCGGCGAGCCGGGCACCGAACTCGGCGGTCGGGGCGACCCACTCGTTGGGGTGCCGCTCGGGGTCGAGATCGAACACCGGCACGAGCAGGCCGTGGGTGCGGAACGACCCGGCGAACCGCGAGCCCTCCCCCAGGTGCAGTCCGCCCGCGGCGTGCACCCGCGACAACGCGGACATCAGGGTGTCCTCGTCCTCCGGACGCACCCAGCGCAGGTGCGCCTTCTCACCGGCATCCACCCACCAGGCGGCGACGACGCCCTCGCCCTCGAGCCGTGCGGACGGCATGATCGCGTCGTTGGCGTGCTTGACGGTGTGCGCGACGTCGGGTGAGACCTCGACGCCCTCGGGGATCCACCAGTCGAAGTCCTGGTGCACGGTGATCTCCGGGACGACGTCGACGTCGATCAGATCGTGCAGGCGCGGCTCGTCCGGTCCGGGTTCGGCGACGGCGAGCGACGACCCGGCCTCCGCCTCCCGGGCCCACGCGATCGCGGCGCCGAGCTCGGCGGCCGGGTCGGGGCCGGCGGCGGCGAGCTGCAGCCCGACGTACGCGGTGGTTTCGTCGCCCTCCTCGCGGGCGAGCGCGGCGACGGCGCCGGGCAGCACGGTGGCCGCGCGGACGGCCCGGCCGGGCGTGGTCAACGGCAGCGTGAACACCGCCGACGGAACGAACTCGCGCAGGGCCACCAGGTCGCACTCGAGGGCGAGACCCTCGAACGGCCGGGTGACCGTGGCAGCCTCGGCCTCCCGGGCGAGCCGGCGCTGCTCGAGCTTCGCGGCACGGTTGCTGCCGGGCTTGGGTCCGCTGTTTCTCTTACTCTTCTTGGCCACGGCGCAAAACTACACGCCGCGCGAAGCGCCGAGCAGAAGCTTGGTGCGCCCCGGATGATTGGTGGCCACCCAGCCGACGCCGAGGTCGCGGCACAGTTCGACGTCGGCGGGATCGTCGACGGTCCAGCAGTAGGTGGCGCGGCCCGCGGCAGCCGCCTTGTCGACGAGCTCGGGGTGCTGGCGCAGCGTGAGGATCGAGGGGCCGATCGCGGTGGCCCCGACGGTGGTGGCGGCGCTGCCCCCGAGATAGCGGGAGGTGTCGCCGAGGAGCACCGTCGGCAGCAGCGGCGCCGACCGCCGCACCCGCCACACCGCGGCGGCCGAGAACGACATCACGACGACGCGGGAGAAGTCCGCGGAGGCGGGGGTGGCGAGCCGGAAGCGGGCCAGCTCGGCGAGGAGTTTGGCCTCGACGAGCCCGCCGTAGCGCACGGGGTGCTTGGTCTCGACGAACAGCTTGACGGGCCGGCTGGTCCAGTCGAGGGTCAGCTCGATCAGCTGCCGCAGCGTCAGCAGGCGCGCCGGCTCGCCGGGGGTGCCGTAGTCGAGCTCCCCGAGCTGGGCGAGGGTCATCTCGCTGACCAGGCCGCTGCCGGTGGAGGTCCGGTCGACGGTGCGGTCGTGGATGCACACGAGATGCCCGTCGCGGGTGAGCCGCACGTCGCATTCGAGGCCGTCGGCGCCTTCCTGCAGCGCGAGTTCGTAGGCGGCGAGGGTGTGCTCGGCCCTGGCGGCGGAGGCCCCGCGGTGCGCGACGACGCGGGGTTCGCCGGCCGCCGTCACGAGGCCACCGCCTCGTCGGTGCGCGCGCCGACCGGTTCGATCGGCGCGATGGGTTCGTACTTGGGGCCGGTCGCCACGGTGCGGCGGGGCAGGCGGCGGGGACGGCCCCGCAGGTCCTCGTCGTCGAACAGCCGCACCACATGCAGTGCCGCGACGGCGACGGCCGCGGCGAGTGCGGCGGTCACCGCGGCGAGCAGCACCCCGTCCGCCTGCGCCTGCAGGGTGTCCCTCTGCCGCCACAGCACGTTGACGACGAACAGCACGCCGCCGAGCGCCCACAGCACCCACCACGTGCGCACGGCTCGCCGTAGCCGCGGGTCGTCGGGACCGGTGATCTCGGTGAGGAAGACGCCGGGCATCGCGAGGTTCACGCCGGGCACGAGGCACCCGAGCAGCAGCGAGATCCGGCCGCGCGGGTCGGCGGCACCGCGGGCGGCGAACAGCCGTCGCCGCACGCGGATCAGCCGCAGCGTCGCCGCGACCCCGGCGGCGAGGGCGACGGCAGGGCCGCACAACTGGGTGGCCCACACCAGGGCGTCGGACGCCGCGAGAGCGAGCGGGTCGACGAGGCGCGTGCGGTTGTACAGCAGCAGCCCGTAGCGGACGGCCTCTGCGACGGCGGCGAGGCCGAATACGACGGCGGTTCCGGCGAGCAGGGTCGGGGCGAGATCCGCGAGGGTTTCCTCACGCGACGGGGTCGACGGCTCGCCGGCCGGGCGAGGATCGGCAAGGCCCCAGCGCGGCACCTCGTGGTAGCGCGGAGCCGGGCCCGCCGGCCGCCGTCGCGGCCGGGGACCGTCCTGGCCGGAGCGGGCCTGCGGCGGCCGTGCCACCCAGCGGAAGTTGCGGCGCCCCGGTGGAACGGGGGCCGCGGTGTCGTCGGGGGACAGCAGCAGCCCGCGGCAGCCCGGGCACCACTGCCGGGGCTGCCAGGACACGGGCCAGCGGTGTCCGCAGCGGACGCAGATCTGGTAGGCGGCCATCAACAGATCTTCGCCGAGGCGTCGCCGTCGTGCCCGAGATCCCGTTCGCCGGCCTCGCGCACGTCGAGCAGCACGACCTCGGGACCGATCGGCGGCACGTCGGCGACCGTGACGGTGGGCACGTCGGGGAAGCTCACACCGTCAATACTGGCACGCCGCTGCGGCGCATGCAGCGACCACCGGGGATCCCGCCCACCCCATGGAGAAGGGCCGCCCGCCCGATTCGCCCCGTCCCGGCGGGGTCGTGTGAAAACGCCTCCGCCCGGGAGTTATCCACAGTTTCCACAGCTTCATCCACAGAGGGCTCAGTTTCCACAGCGGCACATCGCCTCACTCCGGGAACATTTCGGCGGTGAGCGGCCGGGCTGCTCGCGTCATTCGTTGCCCCACAGGCATCTTCTGCACCACCACCGCGCACGGTTCACGGCTTCCGGCGCACCGTCGGCGGCGAGTGCGCGCTTCGACGCAGACCGACGTGGTCTCCGGCGAACTGAAATGATCGACGGCATGGAACTACGGATCTTCACCGAACCTCAGCAGGGTGCCACCTACGACGACCTGCTCGCCGTCGCGCAGACGGCCGAGCGGCTCGGCTACGGCGCCTTCTTCCGTTCCGACCACTATCTCGCGATGAACTCCGCCGGCCTGCCCGGCCCGACGGACGCCTGGATCACGCTGGCCGGCCTGGCCCGGGAGACCTCCACGATCCGGCTGGGCACCCTGGTGACCTCCGCGACGTTCCGCCACCCCGGCCCCCTCGCGATCACCGTCGCCCAGGTCGATGCCATGAGCGGCGGCCGGGTCGACTTCGGGCTCGGGGCAGGCTGGTACGAGGAGGAGCACCTCGCCTACGGCATCCCCTTCCCGTCGCTGAAGGAGCGCTTCGACAAGTTCGAGGAGTCGCTCGCCGTGATCACCGGGCTGTGGCAGACGCCGGTCGGGGAGACCTTCTCGTACGAGGGTGCGCACCACCGCATCGTCGATTCACCGGCGCTGCCCAAGCCGCACCAGCGCTCCGGTCCGCCGATCGTGATCGGCGGCGGGGGCAAGCGCCGTACTCCGGCCCTCGCGGCCCGGTACGCGGACGAATTCAACATCCCGTTCCAGTCGGTGGAGGCCACCGCGGCCCAGTTCGCCCGCGTGCAGGACGCGTGCCGCGCGGCCGGCCGCGACCCTTCCGAGCTGACGTACTCGAACGCGCTCGTGCTGTGCTGCGGTAGCGACGAGGCGGAGATCGCCCGCCGCGCCGCCCGGATCGGGCGCGAGGTGGACGAGCTGCGGGAGAACGGTCTCGCCGGCACGCCCGCCGAGGTGGTCGACAAGATCGCCCGTTACGCCGAGGCCGGGTCGCAGCGCATCTACCTGCAGGTGCTGGATCTGGCCGACCTCGACCACCTCGAACTGGTGGCGCGGGAGGTCATGCCGGAAGTGTGACGACGAGGCGCGGTCAGTGGCTGCTGGTGGAACCGAGGAAGGCCGCGATTTCGCGGCTCCATTCCCGGTTGCGGGTGCGATCCAGCCGCCACCGGCCGTAGCCGAACACCGCGGCGGCGAGCAGGGCCGCGGCGAACCAGAGCGAAAGCCCGACCAGGACCGAGGAGATCTTCGCGCTCGTCGCGCTCAGCGGCGCGAGCGCCTGTTCGCCGTTCGGATCGACCCAGATCTGCACGTCGGCGCCGGCGGGTGTGCCGTAGTCCACCGTGACGTCACCCCGGCGCTTCTCGTCGCCCCAGGCCCAGGTGGCGGGCGCGGACGCGGAGGCCACCATCGTGAGCTCGCCGGCAGTGGCGTCCGTGGTCTCGGCCGCAGCCTGCGTCTTCGCCGTCACGAGGGTGCGTTCGGCGGTCTGCTGCACGGCGAGGGCCGACTGGGTGTCCCAGGTGCGGGCGCCGACCCAGCCGGCGAGGGGGATCGTCGCCAGGACCAGGAGCAGCACCGCCACGGCGAGTCGCGCCTCGGCACGGTCGGTGCGCCGGATCAGCGGGTGGCGGCCGCGCAGCCCCCGCCGCAGGACCCGCAGGTATCCGCTTGTGTTCCGCATCATCTCGGCCTCGATCCTCTCCCCCGTGACAACTCCCTCTTTCCAGAGTGATACGCACAGCTAACGACGGCAAGGCGTTCCGGCCAACGTCACACAACCCGGAAGTCGCCGATGCCGATCCGTTCGGGACCGAGCGCGGCGCGGGGCGTGGCGTCAGGCGCCGAGGCCGACCGGGCAGCTCACCCCGGTGGCGTGGACGGGGCAGTAGCCGTTCGGGTTCTTCGCCAGGTACTGCTGGTGGTAGTCCTCGGCGTAGTAGAACTGCGTGAGCGGCGCGATCTCGGTCGTCACGGCGCCGTAGCCGGCCGCGGCGAGCCGGGCGCCGAAGTTCTCGGCGGTGGCCTCGGCGATCTCGATCTGCCCCTCGTCGAACGTGTAGATCGCCGAGCGGTACTGGGTGCCGTGGTCGTTGCCCTGCCGCATGCCCTGCGTGGGGTCGTGGTTCTCCCAGAACTGCTTGAGGACGCCCTCGTAGGAGATCACCTTCGGATCGAACACGACCAGCACCACCTCGGTGTGCCCGGTCCGGCCCGAGCACACCTCCTCGTAGGTGGGGTTCGGGGTGTATCCCCCGGCATATCCCGCGGCCGTGGAGTACACGCCCTCGAGCCCCCAGAACTCCTTCTCCGCACCCCAGAAACAGCCCATGCCGAGAACGGCGGTCTGCATCCCTTCGGGAAACGGCGGCATGATGCGGTGCCCGTTGACGTAATGGGTGTCGGGAACGGGCAGCGGCTCGGCGCGGCCGGGCAGCGCCTGCTCCTGCGTGACCATCACCGACTTCGAACCCGCACGGGCGAGGATGTCGTCGAACCAGGACATGCCTCGATGCTACGCGCGCGGCTTCTCCACGGGTTCCGTCTCGGCCGCCACCTGGGGCGACGGGCGTGGCGACAACCACCGGGCGGTGATCCAGCGGGCGGCCGGCACCTCGACGCCGCGGTAGAGCAGTTCGGCGACGGCCGCGCACACCACCACGAAGGCGAGCACGGCACCGGTGCGGCCGAGGTGGGCGACCGTGTTCTCGTACACCCGGTAGAGCACCAGCGTGTGCACCAGATAGATCGCGTAGCTGCGGGTGGCGGTCCAGTGCAGCACCCGCGAGCGGGCGAACCGGCCGTCGATGCGGGAGAGCAGGACCACGCACGCGGTGACCACGACAATGGTCCACAGGTAGCGGCTGCCGGCCCAGTAGACCTGGTAGTCGGTGGCCAGGTGCACCACCTGGACCTGGGCGAGCAGCGCGACGATCAGCCACCGCCGGGACGTCAGCCGCGCCCAGCCGAGGTACACGATCTGGCCGAGGAACACGGTCGGCATCGTGGCCGCGACCTTAGACAGGAACGGCACCGTGTACGGCTCGGGCAGGTACAGGTTGTACAGCAGCACCAGCATGCACACCACGGCGCCGAGGACGGGCACCACGATGGGCCGGGTCCGCAGGAGCGGCCGGGCGGCGACGCAGTACAGATAGAACGTGATCTGCACGGCGAGGGTCCAGGTGACCCCGAGGACCGCGACCTCGGGCTTCAGGAAGAACCCGCCCAGGAAGAAGCTGAGCACGGCCTCGACGCCGGAGACGCCGGTCTGGCCGCTGAACATCCCGTTGATCCCGAGCCGCACCAGCAGGATCGCGGCGAGGATCGCAAGCCAGAACGCCGGCAGCAGCCGCGCGCTGCGGGCGACGAGGAAGCGCCGCGGTTCGTCGCGGATCGCGGAGCGGGTGATGAGCAGCCCGGTCAGGGTCATGAACATCGCGACCCCGAGGAAGGACAGGTGCTGATTGAGGCCGGCGCCCTCGACGAGCACCCGGTACACGACGTCGATGACCCACCAGCCGGTGCCGAGGTCGTCGATGAGATAGAAGGAGATGTGCGAGTACAGCACCGCCAGGACGGCGACGGTGCGGAGCAGGTTCACACCGGGCAGGTCCACACGTGGCGCCGGGGCGTCGTGCGTCCCGTCGCTCGCGAGGGGCCGAAACACCCGACGATGTTAAGGGCCCGTTCACCCGCCGGCCGAATTGTCCGGCGTTTCCGCAGGTAGGTCGTCGGTCCCTTTTCGGACGCCGACGCGACGCCCTCCGCCGCCACCGCCGCCCCGCACAACCGGCTGCGCGGGCGGTATTGCAGAGGGTGTACTTATGGGTTTGGGTGGAAACCCAGAAGTACTTGAAAATCACGCACGGGCCCCGCCGGGCCCGAAGAGAAGGGATCCTTCGTGGCTGAGTACACGCTTCCGGACCTGCCCTACGACTACGCCGCGCTCGAGCCGCACATCTCGGCGAAGATCATGGAGCTGCACCACAGCAAGCATCACGCGACCTACGTCGCCGGCGCCAACACCGCCCTCGAGAAGATGGCGGAGGCGCGGGAGAACGGCACGATGGCGGCGCAGGCCACCAAGCTGGAGAAGGACCTGGCCTTCCACCTCGGTGGCCACACCAACCACTCCGTCTTCTGGAAGAACCTGTCGCCGGAGGGTGGCGACAAGCCGGACGGCGAGCTCGGTGCCGCGATCGACGATGCGTTCGGTTCGTTCGACGCGTTCCGCGACCACTTCTCGGCGAACGCGAACTCGATCCAGGGCTCCGGCTGGTCCATCCTGGCCTGGGACTCCATCGGCCAGCGGCTGATCATCGTCCAGCTGTACGACCAGCAGGGCAACATCCCGATCGGCCTGACCCCGCTGCTCATGCTCGACATGTGGGAGCACGCCTTCTACCTGCAGTACCAGAACGTCAAGGCCGACTACGTCAAGGCCTTCTGGAACATCGTGAACTGGGCCGACGTGCAGGCCCGCTTCGACCGCGCCCGCACCCAGACCGCCGGTCTGCTGGTCTAGTCGCGTCGCACCTCGCGAAGGGGATGCCGGATTCCGGCATCCCCTTCGCGCGTTCCGGAGGGGCGCGCGACGGGGCTGGCACTCGGGGGCTCTTGTGTGCCAGCGGACGAAACGGTCATTCTTCACCTACCCAACGGCGTGTATCGGTCATCGACTGTCGTCACACCGAGGAGGTAGCGGGATGAGTGGGAACGAACAGATCGGCCTCGCCGCCTTCCACACCGGAGGATCCCTGCGGGGATTCGTGGTTTCGGGGCGGTGGCCGGAGAGCACGCGGGAATGGGCGCAGCTGCTCGCGGTGACGGTGCGGGTGGCGTCGCTGCCCGGCCTGCTGACCACGTCGACGGTGTTCGGGGTACGGGAGGAACTGCCCGACGACCCCGCGCCGGGCACGGTGGGCCTGGTGCTCGCGGAGGGTCCGGTGATCGGCGACGAGGCGGTGGAACCGGGCCGGTTCGCTGCGCACCAGCCGCCCGCCCTGATCATGCTGCACCCGCCGTCGGAGACGCGGCCGTCGCTGCCGGAGTGCACGGGTGCGGCGTCGGGGTGCGTGCTGCTGCCGGGGCTGCCGCACCTGGGCCTCGAGCACCGGGCCGCGTGGGTGGAGGCGGAGGCCGACGGGACGGTGACGTCGCTGGTCAGCCGGGTCGGAGTCGATCCCAACAGCGATCCCGACACCGCGGTTCTGGCCATGCTGCTCGCCGCCTGACCGGAACCCGCACCTCGAAGTTCGGGTTTCCAAACTTATTGCCGCCTTTGCCTTTTCGTGCAGCCCACGTTATGGTTGCCTAAGCGAAGGGGAGTAGCCCACAATCGCCCGGTCGACATACTGGCGTTCAGCCCGGCCCGGCGAACCGGATTCCGCACCGGTGGGCGAGACCTTCGGCCGCGACGCACCCGCGCCGCCCGGCCGGAGGAAGGTCCCCACCTCCTCCACACCGACACGCGAGGAGGAGGAACCCCCGGTATGTGGTCCGCCCTGGTCCTGAGTTTCGCCGTCGTGTTCGTCGCCGAACTCGGCGACAAGTCGCAGCTCATGGCGATGACGTTCGCCTTGCGCTACCGCTGGTGGGTGGTCCTGTCCGGCATCCTCGCGGCCACGACCGCGGTGCACCTCGTGTCCGTCGCCGTGGGCCACTACCTGGGCCTCGCGATCCCCACCTCGGCAATGGTGATCGTCGGCGGCCTGGCCTTCCTGTTCTTCGGCCTGTGGACGCTGCGCGGCGACTCCCTCGACGAGGACGAGCAGGGCAAGGCCGCCCGCGTCACCCGTTCGGCCTTCCTCGCCGTCCTGTCGGCCTTCTTCCTCGCCGAACTCGGCGACAAGACCATGCTCGCCACCATCGCCCTGGCCGCGGACAACGACTGGGCCGGCGTGTGGGTCGGCTCGACGATCGGCATGGTCGCCGCCGACGCGCTGGCCATCGTCGTCGGCGCCGTCCTCGGCAAGCACCTGCCCGAGAACGCGATCCGGCTGGCGGCGGCGGCGCTGTTCTTCGGGTTCGGCGCCTGGATGCTCGGCGAAGGCCTGGCCCCCGGCACGCCCGCCGGCCCGGTCGCGGGCGGGGTGACCCTCGCCGTCGCGCTCGCCGTCGTGACCGGCCGGGCGCTGCTGCGCCGCCGGACCGAGGTCGCACGGGTCCCCGTCGCCGTCGAGGAACCCGCCGAGCGGTAGAGCACCGCGCGGGTGCCTCCGCTTCCGCCTCCCCAGGAGTATGCTTGCCGATAGGCAAGTAAATGGAGGTGGGCATCACGACCGCACACGACCGCTTCGACGAGGAAGACGTCAACCGCCTGCGCGTGGCGCTCGGCCGCATCGCGCGCCGCGTCGACCGCCGCACCGCCGGCGCAGGTGGACTCACCCGGTCCCAGTTCTCGATCCTCGCCACCGTCGCCCGGCGCGAGACCGTCGGCGTGCGCGAGCTCGCCGAGATCGAGGGCCTCAATCCGACGATGCTCTCGCGGATGCTCGGCAAGCTCGAGGACGCCGGACTCCTGACCCGTTCCCCGGACCCGGACGACAAGCGCGTCGTCCGCGCCCACATCACCGAGGCCGGTGCCCGTACGTTCGCCGACCTGCGTCGCATGCGCACCGCAGTGTTCACCGAGCACCTCGCGGAACTGTCCCCCGAGCGGCTCCACGCCCTGCACGACGCCCTGCCGGCGCTCGAAGCGCTCGCCGAGCAGATGTGCCGTCGCTCCGCGGAGGAGCGCCGATGACCGTCCTCACCGACCTGCGCGGCCAGACCTTCGCCGCCTTCCGCGGCGCCAACTTCCGGCGCTACATCAGCGGCCAGGCGGTCTCCCTGATCGGCACGTGGATGCAGACGGTCGCCCAGTCGTGGCTGGTGCTCGAGCTCACCGGCTCCGGCACCGCGATCGGCCTCGTCCTGGCCCTGCAGACCGTGCCGATGCTGCTGCTCGGCCCCTACGGCGGGGTGGTCGCCGACCGCGTCGACAAGCGCCGGCTCATGATCGGCCTGCAGTCCGCGATGGGCGTGCAAGCCCTGATCCTGGGCCTGCTCACCGTCACCGGTGCCGTCCAGCTGTGGCACGTGTACGTCCTCGCCGTGGTGCTCGGACTCAACCAGTGCTTCGAGAACCCCGCCCGCCAGTCGTTCATGCTCGAACTCGTCGGACCGGAGGACCTGCGCAATGCCGTGAGCCTGCAGTCGGTGCTGGCGTCCGTCGCGCGCCTGATCGGCCCGGCCGTCGCGGGCCTGATCATCGCCGTCGGCGGTCTCGGCGTGTGCTTCCTGCTCAACGCGCTCAGCTTCGTCGCCGTCGTCGCCTCCCTGGCGAGGCTGGACCTGTCCCTGCTGCGCCCGTCGCCACCCGCCGCCCGCGCCCGCGGCCAGCTCCGCGAGGGGCTGGCGCACGTGCGGCAGACCCCGGCACTCGCGGTGCCGCTGCTGACGATGGCGCTGGTGGGCTGCCTGGCGTACGAGTTCCAGGTGGTGCTGCCCGTGGTCGCGCAGCAGACCTTCGGTGCCGGCGCCGAGACCTACGGCTTCCTCACCGCCGCGATGGGCGCCGGCGCAGTCGTGGGCGGGCTCGCCGTCGCCACGTGGGGTCGCACCGGCACGACCGCCGTGGTGGCCACCTCCGCGGTGTTCGGCGTGGTGCTGCTCGCGGCCGCGGTGGCGCCCACGCTCGAGCTCATGCTCGCCGCGATGGTGCTGGTCGGCGTCCTCAGCGTCGCGTTCACCGCCACCACCAACAGCTCCCTGCAGCTCGCCGCGGCCCCCGGCATGCGCGGGCGCGTGATGGCGCTGTTCGCGGTGGCCTTCCTCGGCTCCACCGCGATCGGCGGCCCGATCGCCGGGTGGGTCAGCGAACAGTGGGGCGGCCGGGCCGGACTGCTGCTCGGCGCCGCCGCGTGCCTCGTCGCCGCGGGCGTCGGCGCGACGCGCCTCGGACGCGACGGCGGGCCGGAGTCGTGACCCCGGCCGCCCGGTGCCGGGCGGCCGCGCCAGGGCCCGCTTCAGTCGAGCAGATCGGGCTGGGCGGCGACGATGCGTTGATACAGCGGCTGGAACTGGAACCATCCGGCGTACTCGAGTCCGACCTGGTCGTACGTCAACTTCGCGGTGGCGGCGTCGAGGGGGCGGGGGGTGCCGGCGGCCATGGCGATCAGTTGGGCCTGGCACGACCGTTCCATGGTGATGAACCACCACGCGGCCGAGTCGACCGTCTGACCCACGGTGAGCAGCCCGTGATTGGCGAGCACGACGGCCTTGTTGTCGCCGAGGGCGGTGGCGATACGTCGGCCCTCCTCGACGTCGAGCACCACACCGGTGTAGTCGTCGAACACCGCGTGATCGTCGTAGAAGGCACAGGCGTCCTGCGTCAGCGGCTCGAGTCCGATCTTCAGGCTCGACAGCGATTTGCCGTAGAGGGAGTGCGCGTGCGCGGCGGCCACCGCGTCCGGACGCGCAGCATGGACCTGGGAATGGATGGCGAAGGCCGCCCGATTGACGGGCCGGTTCCCCTCGACGATCTCGCCCTCGTGGTTGACCAGGATCAGATCGCTCGCCCGGATCAGGCTGAAGTGCACTCCGAAGGGGTTGACCCAGAAGTGGTCGGAATGCTCGGGATCGCGAGCTGTGATGTGGCCGGCGACGCCTTCGTCGAAGCCGCATGCACTGAACAGCCGGAACGCTGCGGCCAGGCGCTGCTTGCGGTGCAGGCGCTCCTCGTCGGCCGAGCCGAACGTCGGTGGCCGTGGCACCTCGATCCCCGGACCTGTCTGCGCTGCGTCGGTCATGAGCACTCCTTCCCGAGGGCCGATCTCGTGTCCCGGTTCATACTCGGCCTTCGCTTCGCCCGTGACCATCGGCAACAGAGCCGAACTTCGGGCATCCTGTTCGGCAATTTCACGAGAGCGCCGGCGCGACCATCGACCGGACGAGCCCGTCGACCGTGCGCAGATCCCACCCGGTCAACTGCTGCCAGCGTTCGAGCCGGTACGCGAGCGAATTGGGATGCAGGTGCAGTCTCCGGGCGGCCGCGCTGGCCGAGAACCCGCTCTGGGCGAACGCCGAGACCGCTTCGGCCAGGTGCGGGTGCCGGGCCGCGATCTCCGCGCCCTTCGCCAACATCGGCGCCAGCTCCTCCCGGTGTTCGAAGAGGATCGCCGGCAGCCAGCACTCGTCGAAGTCGGCGGTCTGTGCCCGGCCCCGCACCAGCGCGAGCGCGCGCCGGGCGTCACCGATGCTCGTTGTCGCCCCCTCCAGGCCCCGACGGGCGAGCCCCAATCCCACCGACATGTCGGGGCGCACGTGCCGGATCGCGTCGACGACCACCGAACTCGCGACCGTCTGGAAGACGGTGACGACCGTGGTGCCGCGTCGGCTGCACAGCGCCGGCGCCGGTCCGTCGTCCAGCGCGTGCTGCAGTCCCTGCAGCTGCACATCGGACCACGCCTCGGACGGCGTGCATGCGGCTCGGAACATCCCGTCCGGGTCCAGCCCCAGCGCAGCGGCCAGCGTTCGGGCCTCCTCCGTCGGGTGTCCCTGCTCGAGCAGTTCGAACAGCAGCGCGCGGCGATTGGCCCGTACCGCCTGCGCCGTGCGGGTGGCGTCGTCGTGTCCCATCGCCACCGCGGTCGTCCCCGCATGGACGAGGTCCCACAGCAGCCCCCCGGCGTGCAGCAGTTCCGTGGTGGGCTCCGGCGCGTGCTCGACGAGAGCGCGCCACAGTTCTCGCGACCCGATGTGGAAGGACTCGATCACATTCGCAAGGGTCAACCCCTGCAGTGCCCGTTGCCTGCCGAGTTGCCGGGCACGCTCGAACTCGGGGCCTGCCGGGTGCGTGTCTGCGGGACGATCCGCGAGCAACCGGAGGGTGACGAGGAACTGTTGCCGGGTCGATTCGCGGTGCTCGTCCGGCGGCACCACCAGGTAGGTCGGCAGACGTTCGCGGATCCGGTCGACCGCCTCGGCCGACAACGCGTCGAGGTCGGCGATCACCGCGTCACACAACCCGGCGATCGAACTGTCGGATTCCACGGTGCCCCTCCTCCGCTACCGGGCGTTACCGTGGTCGACGCTAGTCGCCGCACGACAGCTCCGGCGCGGGACGGCCCTACCACCGCTGCCGATCCGCACGAGCTAACGCGCGCTAAGGTGCGAGCGTCGACAAGGCGCACGCCGGACGGTGGCGCCACGAAAGGAGCACGGCAGTGGAAATTCAGGGAACCGCCGCACTGGTCACCGGCGCGGCCTCCGGTCTCGGCGCAGCCACCGCCCAGCGTCTCGCCGACGCCGGCGCGACCGTCTTCGGCCTCGACCTCGCGCAGTCCATCGAGCGCGTCGGCGACAAGGCGCCCGCCGGCGTCACCCTCATCGCCACCGACGTCACCAGCGCCGACGACGTGCAGGCCGCCGTCGATCAGATCGTCGCCTCGGGCCTGCCGCTGCGCCTCGTCGTCAACTGCGCCGGCGTCGGCTGGGCCGGCCGGGTGCTGTCGAAGAACGGCCCGCACGACCTCGAGCTGTTCCGCACCGTCATCACCGTGAACCTGCTCGGCACGTTCAACGTGCTGCGCCTGGCCGCCGACGCGATGTCCAAGACCGAGCCCGTCGACGAGTACGGCCAGCGCGGCGTCATCATCAACACGGCCTCCGTCGCCGCGTTCGAGGGCCAGATCGGCCAGATCGCCTACTCCGCCTCCAAGGGCGGCGTCCACGGCATGACCGTCCCCGCGGCCCGCGACCTGGCCCAGTACGGTATCCGGGTCAACACCATCGCCCCCGGCATCGTCGACACCCCGATGCTCGCCGGCGTCACCGACGAATACCGCAAGGGCCTCGAGGCGGGCGTGCCCTTCCCGTCCCGCCTCGCCCAGCCGTCCGAGTACGCCCAGCTCGTGCAGATGATCGCCGAGCACGACTACCTCAACGGCGAGACCATCCGCATGGACGGCGCGCTGCGCATGGCGCCGCGATAGGCGGCTCCGCCGCCGTGGTGTCCTTTCGGATCCGCCCGGATCCGATAGGACACCACGGCACACTGGTGCCATGCGCCTGGTGTGGCTCGTGGTCGCGGTCGTCGCGGTGCTCGCGTCGGCCCTGTGGTTCGGGCAGCGCCGGCTGATCTACCTGCCCGACAGGTCCCCGCCGCCACCGGCGCAGTCGCTGCTGCCCGGCGCCCGCGACGTGCTGCTGACCACCTCCGACGGGCTCGAACTCGGCGCCTGGTACGTCCCGCCCCGCGGCACGGCGCGGGGCTTCACGGTGCTGCTCGCCTCGGGCAACGGCGGCAACCGCGTCGACCGCGCGCCGCTGGCGTCGGCGCTCGCCGAGGCCGGCTTCGCCACTCTGCTCTTCGACTACCGCGGCTACGGCGGCAACCCCGGCCGCCCGAGCGAGGACGGCCTCGCCCGCGACGTGCGCGCCGCCCGGCAGTACCTCCTCGAGCACGAGAACGTCCGACCGGACCGGCTGCTCTACCTCGGGGAGAGCCTGGGCACCGGGGTGACGACGGGGCTCGCCGCCGAGCATCCGCCCGCGGGCATGCTGCTGCGCTCGCCGTTCGTCGATCTGCCCACCGTCGGCCGGCACCACTACCCGCTGCTGCCCACGGGGCTGATGTGGGACCGCTTCCCGGTCGCCGAGACCGTCGCGCGTCTCGACGTGCCGATCACCGTCGTCTACGGGACCGCGGACACGATCGTCCCGCCCGGGCAGAGCGAGGCCGTCGCCGGCGCCGCCCGCCGACTCGTCGAGAAGGTGGCCCTGCCGGGCGCCGAGCACAACGATCCCGTGATGTTCGGCCCGCCGGTGGTCGACCCCCTGATCCGGCTCGCCGAGGCGGTGACGCCCCCGCAGGAGTGATCTACAGGTCGGAGATGTGCGGGATCTCGTGCACCGCACGCTCGCTCATCCACTCGCGGAGCACCTTCGTGGCGATCACGTCGTCCTCGTTGTACTCGAGCAGGCGACGTCGCTGCTGCGGGTCGGGGTCCCCGTCGTAGCCGACGGCCTCGCGGTACCAGCTCATCGACGCCTCCCCACCGGCCTCCTCGTCCCGCCAGCGGTGCCCGGCGATCGGCGCGATCTTCTTGAGTCCCTTGCCGTTCGGGCACACGAACTGATCGGTGACGACCTGGTAGATGTCCACCCACTGCGGCGAGTCGATGAACTCGCGCACCTCGTCCTCGGTCGGTACCCCCGGGAAACCGGCGAACCGGCGGGCCGAGCCGAGCAGCCACTTGTCCTCCGCGGTACGCGAATAGCAATAGGCGGCAAAGGTTTTCCCACTCGCGGCGGCGGCGGCCCGTTCCGCGGACAGCCACGTCCAGAACTCGGCGAAGGAGCGGGCCTCGTCGTCGGTCGGCACCGGATCCCAGCTGACGAACGCCCGGTACGCGGAGATCCCGCCGACGTTGAGCAGCGTGCCCCACAGGTACGCGCCGTGCTCGTGGTAGCTCTCCATGTCGATGTCGATCTCGATGTCCGCACGCCGCACGTGCACGTGGTCGTGCCGCCGCACCAGCGGCGCACCCGCCAGCCACGCCTTGGCCACCACGACGGTGTCCTCGAACGAGCCCTGCGGCCAGGTCTCGGGCGGGTCCCCCTCCCAGCGGGCCAGCTGGTCGATCGTGTGCACGCCCAGCTCGCGCAGCACCGCCGCGCGCTGCCCCGGCGCCACCAGCGACACGTCGTGCGTCGCGCTCAGCTGCTCACGGCACCGCGGCCACCACGGGCAGGTCTTGCACTCCCCGATCTGCAACGGTTCCGTCGGCGTCTCGCCCCGGGCGATCGCGAGCCGGTCGGCCAGCCGCGCGTCGTAGTCCTCGAGGACCGCACTCAGGTCGTGCACCAGGATGCAGTCCCCGCCGTACCCGATGGCGCCGCCGACCTGCGCCGGGCTGGCCAGACCGTGACGCTCGAGCATCCGGTACAGGTGGGCCACCCGCATCTGGTCGCGCACCTGGCTGCGCACCTTGCGGGTCTCGTCGACCACCGGCTCCCACGCGAACAGCCCCGACGTCGTCGCGCCCCGGCCCGGGTCGGTGACCTTGTGATTGACCACGATCACCGGGATGTAGCCGCCGCGCTCGACGTCGCGCAGCAGGATCTCGGCCCGGCCCCGCCGGCCCGAGTCCGGCTCCGACGGCAGGACCGCGCCCCAGATCCGGTTCGCGCCGCGACGGCATGCGTCGAGGGTGGCTTCGGCGCGCCGCCATGCCGGCCCCTCGGGGTCGATCCGCGCCCAGTCGCCGGGGTTCGCGTCGAACAGCCGCTGCCGCACGGCCTCGCGGTGGGTGGCCGCCGCCTCCTGCCGCTGCTTGGCTCCCGGGTGCTCCGGGGCCGCGGCCAACTCGTCCGGAAAGGCCGCGTCCAGATGGACCCGGTGCCGGCAGCGGGTCAGCGCGCTCGCCTCGATCAGGACCGGCGAGGTCCGTCTCTCGCTGGATACGTTCACAGTGAAGAACAGTATTCGTCCACCTAGGGTCAACCGGAAACCCCCGTCACGGATAGGCTGACCCGTGGCGCCGTGGGCGCCGTACACCGAATGGAGGGTCCTGTTCGATGGCGTTGTTCAAGAGGCGGAAGCGCCGCGCCACCCGCAAGGCGGAGGCGAAGGCTCTCAAGCACAAGGCAAGGCTCGAGGCCAAACTCAACGCGAAGAATCAGCGCAAGCGCGACAGCCGCCTGACGAAGGCCGAGATCAAGGCGGCCAAGGCCCAGCTCAAGGCCGACAAGGCGCTGATCGAATCGCAGACCCGGGTCGAGAAGCAGCAGCTCGCCACGCTCAAGGCCCAGGAGAAGGCCGCCGCCCAGAAGGGCTTCACCGCGGCGAAGGTGCGGCGCTACCTCGCCGTCGTGCGGCTGCTCGCGCCGGTGCTCGTGCCGCTAGTGTACCAGGGCGTGACCGCGCTGCGCGGTCAGCTCGACGCCGCGCGCGCCCAGCGCATGGGCGTCGCCGTCGACCAGCTCGGCGAGTACACCGGTCACGGCGCGCACCTGAGCGCCCGCATCGCCGGGGCCGAGAAGTCGCTCGACGAGATCCTCGAGCGCCATCCCAAGGACGCCGAGACCCAGAAGTTCGCCGACGCCATCCGGGGCCGGCTCTCCGACCTGACGGCCGCGGTGCACGCCGCCGAGCAGATGCCGGCACCGCGCCGCAAGGCCGCGCACGCCGGCATCTCGCGGGAGCTGGACGGCATCGAGGCCGACCTGCTCGCCCGCCTCGGCGTGCGCTGACACCAGCGTGACGCCCGGCTCGACCCTGCGCGGCGCCGCCGCGGGAGCGCTGACCGCCGCCCTGGCGGTCGCCGCGCACGGCGGCGCCGGCGGCGGCGTGCCCGGCAACGCGGCGGTGGCGTTGCTGCTCGCCGTCGCGGCCGGGGTCGGGCTCGTCGCCGCCCACCTCCGCGCGGTGCCCACCGCGGTGCTGCTCGCGGCCGGGCAGGGGGCGACGCACCTGGTGCTGGCCACGGTCACGACCGGCCACCTGCACGCGTCGGCGCCGATGCTCGTCGCGCACACCGTCGCGGTCGTTGCGTGCGCGGCCCTGCTCGAGGCGGCGCAACGCCTGTACGGGCCGCTGACCCGGGCGGTGCGGGCGGCATGGACCGCGGCGCCCCCTCGCATCGAGGCAGCCCGGACGGTGCTGCCGGTCGTGGCGGGCCGGACCGTCGCGTCGGCCCGGCCGACACCGTGCATCTCCCGGCGGGGGCCGCCCGTCGCGGCGTGACCGCGACCCACCCCACCGGAGAGAGAAACCCATGAACATCCCGAACACCGTCGCCGCACGCCGGCGACAGACCCCACTCGCTCTCGCCCGGCTCGCCGGGCTCCTCGGCCTCGCCCGGCTCGCCGGGCTCCTCGGCGCGGTCGCGGCGGCATTGCTGTTCGCGGCCGGCCCGGCCGCCGCGCACTCGGTCGTCATCGCCAGCACACCCGCGCCGGGCGAGCAGATCGCGCAGGGCCCCGAGCGCGTGAGCCTGACCTTCAACGAGGCTCTGCAGGAGTCCTTCGCCGCGCTGACCGTCGTCGGCCCGGACGGCAACCTGTGGTCCAAGGGTGATCCCCTCGTCGAGGACGCCACGGTCTCCGTGGCCGTCGGCGATCTCGGCCCGGCCGGCGAGTACACCATCGCCTACCGCGTGACCTCGGCGGACGGCCATCCGGTCACCGGCACCCAGGTCTTCACCCTCACGCAGGACGGTCCGGGCGCACCCGGCGCGGCGGCCGCCGCCGGTGCCGCGGCGCCCGCGGCGGACAGCGACGAGGACAGCGGCCCGGCCGTGTGGGTCTTCGTCGTCGTGGGCATCGCCGTCCTCGCCGGCGTGCTGTGGTTCGTGCTGCGCAAGCCGAAGAAGGCCTGACGCCGGTGGCGGGGCGTTGACGACGAGCGGCACCGGCACCGCCGCGCACCGGGCGTGGCTGCTCACCGCCGGCGTCGGCGCCACCGCGGGCGTCGCCGCCGGATGGCTGCTGGCGAACCCGGCCGCGTCGAGCTGGGTGCGGGCGCTGTCGCTGTGCGTCGGCGCGACGGTGCTCGGCCTGGCCACGCTCGGTGTCATGGTGCGCGACGAGCGGCGGCCCCCCGTCGCCCCCGGCGACGTCTGGCGTGTGATCGCCGGTCTCGGCGGGCTCTGGGTGCTGACGGAGGTCGTGCAGCTCGTGCTGCAGGCCGCGGACACCACGAACGTCCCCGTGTCGCGACTCGGGGTGTCGCGCTTCGCGGAGTACCTCGGCAGTGCGGGCGCCGGCCGGATCGGCGTGGCCGCGCTGCTGTGCGTGCTGGTGTGCACCCTCGTCGCCGCCCTCGCGTATCGCCGGTCGGCGGCGTGGCCCACGGTCCCGGTCCTCGTCGCCGCGGCGCTGGCGCTCATCGCCCGGCCGGTCACCGGCCACATGTCCCAGCAGGCCCTCGGATCGCTGCTCGACGCGGCGCACGCCCTGGCGGCGGCGCTGTGGTTCGGCACGCTCGTCGCGCTGGCCCTGACCGTCCGGTCCCGCGGCGCGTGGGCCCGGCTGCTCCCCCGGTACTCGGTGCTCGCGGTGCGATGCGTCGCCGTGCTCGCCGCGACGGGCGTCGTCGACGCGGCGGTACGGCTCGGCTCGGTCACGGCGCTCGTCGACACCGGATACGGCCGCATCGTGCTGGCCAAGACGCTGACCCTGACGGCACTGCTGGCGCTGGCGTGGTGGTGGCGGCGGACGTGGGTGCCGGCCGCGGCCGCGCACCGGGTCACCGCGGAGGCGTCGCTGCGCAACGCGGTACTCGAGGTCGCCGCGACGTCCGTCGCGTTCGGGCTCGCTGCGGCGCTGGCCACCAGCGCCTGAGCTGGCCCCGCGGCGTCCCGGCGTCTGGATTGCGGGAGTGTGACCGCGCACAATGGGAGGTGTCGAGAAGAGTGCGACGAAACGGACAGGCACAACGGACGGGACGGTTGCCGATGTCCGAAACCGGTGCTGTGACGACCCGCGTCCGGCCGCACCCGGGCCGCCAGTGATGACCACCCGGACCTCCGCACTGCGGGTGGGATCGGCGATGCCCGATCCGCCGTTCGAGTTCTACGAGCGTGGCGGGCCCGTGGGGTTCGACATCGACCTCACCCGGGCCCTCGCCGGGCACCTCGGGCTGCGGTGGGAATTCGTCCCGCACGAGGGCGACGACTTCGAGACGATCTTCGACGAGCTGGCGGCGGGGCGCTTCGACGTCGTCGCCTCCGGCACCACCGTCACCGAGCCGCGCCGCGAGCGGGCCTCGTTCTGCGCGCCGTACTTCGTGTCCGGGCAGTCCCTGGCGGTCGACACCGCCCGTCACCCCGCGGTGCAGGGGGTGGCAGACCTGGCGGGCCTGACCGTCGGGGTGCAGCAGGGGAACACCAGCGAACCGGTGGTGAAACGCCTTCTCGCCGAGGGACGGATCGGCGGGATCCGGGTGTACGCGTACCACGAGATCGACCGTGCCCTGGACGAGCTGTCGACCGGCGGGTGCGACGCCTTCATGAAGCTCGGTCCCGTCCTGACGTGGCTGACCCGCGACCGGACACACGTCGACGTCGTCGAGTACGACATCACCCGCGAGGAGATCGCCCTGGCGGTGCGCCTCGGCGATGCCGTGCTGCGCGCCGATCTCGAGGAGGCGCAGCGCGCCCTCACCGCGGACGGCACGCTCGGCGCGCTGGTTTCACGATGGCTCTCCCCCGCTCGGGGCGACGGCACGTCGTCCTCCTGACGCACCGCGAAGCGATGCCGGCCGGGTGCGGCGGACGAGCAGAGCGACCGCCAGCACCGCGACCCACAGCACGAACGCACCGAACATCACGCGTTCGACCGCGCCCATGCCGGGGGTCGGCTCGGCGGCGGCGACCGCCGGCACGTACCGGCCCGTCCATGCTCCGAACGCCAGGATCGTCGCGACCGTGACCGCCGAGTACACCCGGAACCAGGTTCCGAAGGCAGCGGCCGCGAACCCGATCATCGCGCACCACAGCGAGACCGTCACCGCGCTGAGAACCAGGTGCATGGTGTCGGCGAGCGGCATGGCGGCCCCGGCCTCGATGTCCTCACGTCCGGTCATCGGAAACGGCAGCCACAGGGGTCCCACGAATCCGTAGGCCACCAGGAGAACTCCCGCGATGCGCAGGGGGCGGACGCCGCGGCCCGTCCGCCACACGCCGATCCCGAAGGCGACGATCAGCACGTCGTACACGAATCCCACAGCGGTCAGGGGTGCCCGGGTCGGCGCGCCGACCGACGTCAGCTCGCTGATCGCCTGATCGAACCGGCTGTAGCCGTCGTAGAGCGCAGCCGCGAGTATCTCGTGCGCAACCACGTACAACAGCGACGACACGACCCCGCAGGCGAGCAGCACCGTCGACGCCGTGCTCGGACGGTGCGACCCGTCGCGCCGGGCCTGGGATGTGTGCGGAGCAGGGGTGGACACCGTCGACCTCCCCGGACGCCGACTCGGCGGTGCGGGCGCCCGATGGGTCCAGCATGATCCGGCCGGGGAGGCGACGCCAGAGACCTTCGGCCCCGATCCCCGCGGAGTGTGAGCTATCCGTCGCCCGTATCCCCCGCCACGGCCGGTGCCGCATGCCACGCTGACGCACCGAGCCACGGACGCGCCGGGGCGGAAGGGACGAGGGTGTATCGGAAGATCGAACTGCGGGGCCGGCAGGGCTTCGAGGCGATGGCCTCCGATGCCGGGAGCCGCACCGAGCTGTCCGTCCCCGACGTGACGCAGTTCCGGTTCCGGATGGAGATCTGCAACGTCGGGGCGATCAGTGTCGGCCGGGTGCAGATGTCACCGCATCGTGCTCTGGCCGGCGTCGTCGAGGACGGCGAGGTCGCGAACCTGTTCCTGATGCTCACCGGCGAGCGGGTGGTCGACGACGGCACCACCCGGGTACACGTCAAGAGCGGCCGGATCGTCCTGCAGGTCGGGTGGAATCGATACGAGGCCGCGGATGCGGACGGCTCGGACCTGCTCCTGGTGCGCATTCCCCGGCACCGGCTCGAGGAACGCGGACTCGATCTCGAGGAGACGGCCGTGACGTTCGGGCCGGCCAAGCCCACCATGTCGACGCACGCGCTCAACGCGGTGGGAATGGCCATGCTCCGCGAACGCGGTCGTCACAACACCACCGCGGCCCCGCGCGGCGTGGAGAACGCCCTGATCGAGCTCGTGGTGGGGCTGCACCACGAATCGCTCGGCTACGGCGCCGATTCCGGCGAACTGTGCGGCAGCGCGTACACCCGCGCCCTCACCCTCGTCCGGGCCCATCACAGCGACCCGAGGCTGACTCCGACCGTGATCGCGGAGCGGCTGCAGATGTCGTTGCGGAGCCTGCAGCGCGCCTTCGCGGCCCACGACACCACGGTCGCGTCCCAGATCCGGCGACTGCGCGCGCACCGCGCCGCCGTGCTCCTCCAGGAACCCGCCTATGCCCGCACCACGGTCGCCGAGATCGCGGCGATCGCCGGTTTCACGTCCAGCGCCGAGCTGCGTCGCGCCCTTCGCGCGGTGCGCGGCGTGAGCCCGAGTGAGTTGCGACCGCACTGAGCTCGACCACACCGGGCTCGACCACACCGGGCTCGACCGCACCGGGCTCGACCGCACCGGGCTGCGACCACGCTGGACCTCGACCCGCACCCCGGAACAATCGTGGTGCATTTCGCGTCACCACGGTGCATTCTGCGCCGCCGTGTTCCGGTGCCCGGCGAAGACCGTGTACCTGTTTGCGTCCGGGTGTCCTTTCCGTCCGTTTCCCGGGCACCTCCGAACCGTGAAAGGCGTGTGCGTGATGCTGGATTCGTTGTGGGACCTGTTGTGGTACACCCTGGTCGTCTTCGCGTTCGTCGCGTACCTGCTGATCCTGTTCCAGGTGCTGACGGACCTGTTCCGTGACCGTTCCACGTCCGCCGTGGTCAAGGTCGTGTGGATCATCTTCCTGGTCGTCCTCCCGTACCTGACCGCCTTCGTCTACCTGCTGGTGCGGGGCCGCGGCATGTCCGAGCGGCACGCGGCCGCCCACGAGGCGGCCCAGCACGCGGCCGACGACTACATCCGCAAGGTGGCCGGACGATCCCCGGCGGCCGAGATCGCCGAGGCCCAGGCACTGCTCGAGGCCGGGACGATCACCGGCGACGAGTTCGACCGGCTCAAGGCCAAGGCCCTGCGCTGACTACCACCGCTGACGTCGAGCCCGGCCGGGTGGTCACGCCGCGCGCTCGGCTGCTCGGCTACGGGCGCCGGTTCCACCCGATCGGTCTGGGCTTCGCGCTGGTGTTCTTCGTCTGGTCGATGACGCCGTCGTTGCTGCCGCGGGTGTGGTATCTGCAGGGCGTGGCGTCGGGACTGAGCCTGGTGACCGGCTACGGGATCGGCTGCCTGCTCGCCTGGGTGGTCCGGCGCTGCGGCGTCGATCCGCAGTGGTCGGAGCGGACCCGCCGGGTCGGCTGGTGGATTCTGGCCGGGGCGGCGCTGGTGCTGGTGCCGGTGTTCCTCGTGCTGGGGTCGTGGTGGCAGCAGATCATCCGGGACCTGGTGGGGGTGCCGCGGGCCCAGCGCTCGTTCTATCTGCTGGTGCTGCTGATCGCCCTGGTCGTCGCGCTGGCGCTACTGGCGATCGGCCGGGGCCTGCGTGCGGGCACGAACCGGTTGACCCGGCTGGGCCGGCGGTACGTGCCCGGGCCCGTCGCCCGGCTCGGGGCGGTGACCCTCGTGGTGCTCCTGAGCGTGTTCGTGCTCGACGGCGCCGTCCACCGGGGTGTGCTGGGCGTGGCGGAACGCTCGTCCGAGGTGGCCGATCAGGGCACCGCACCGGGTGTGGTGCAGCCCGGGCTGCCGGAACGGTCCGGATCGCCGGCCTCGAACGAGGCGTGGGACACCCTGGGCCGGGAGGGCCGCACCTTCGTCGCGGGCGGGCCGAGCGCCGAGCAGATCGAGACCGTCACCGGGGCGCCGGCGCGCACCCCGATCCGGGTCTATGCCGGCCGCGAATCCGCCGACACGGTCGAGGGCATCGCGGACCGGGTCGTCGCCGAGCTCGAGCGCACCGACGCATTCGACCGCCGGGTGCTGGCGGTGGTGACCACCACCGGCCGCGGCTGGGTCAACGCGAACGTCGCCGGGGCCTTCGAATACGTCGCCGGCGGGGATTCGGCGATCGCGGCCATGCAGTACTCGTTCCTGCCCAGCGCGTTGTCGTTCGTCGCCGACCGGGAGACGCCCCGGCTGGCGGGGCGGGCGCTGTTCGAGGCGGTGTATGCGGCGTGGTCGGCGCGGCCCGAGCCGGATCGGCCGACGCTGGTGGTGTTCGGCGAGAGCCTGGGCTCGTACGGCGGTCAGGCGGCGTTCGCGTCGGGGCCGGACCTGGTCGCCCGGACCGACGGGGCGCTGCTGGTGGGTACTCCGAACTTCGCGCAGCCGTGGGGGGAGATCACCGCGGACCGCGACCCGGGGTCGCTCGAGCGGCTGCCGGTGGTCGACGCCGGCCGCCACATCCGGTTCGCGTCCCGCCCGGACGACGCGGACCTGCCCGGGCCGTGGCAGTTTCCGCGGGTGGTGTTCTGGCAGCACGCGAGCGATCCGATCACCTGGTGGTCGTTCGAGCTGTTGCTGCGGGAGCCGGACTGGTTGCGGGAGCCGCTCGGCCCGGATGTGGATCCGGGCATGCGGTGGCTGCCGTTCGTCACGTTCTGGCAGGTCACGCTCGACATGGTGTTCTCCGCCGACGTCCCGTCCGGGTTCGGCCACGCGTACGGGCCGGAGGCCGCGCAGTTGTGGGCGGACATCCTCGCCCCCGACGGCTGGGACGACGCGGCCACCCACCGGGTGCAGAACGCCCTCGCCGGGACGGCGTCCGACGACTGAACCGCTGTGGGTACCGAACAGCTGTAGGTCCTGGACAGCTGTAGGTACTACAGCGCCCCGGCGGCCACCCGCAGATCGGCGACCAGCCCGGCGAGGGCCTCGTCCCGCTGCTCCGCCGGTCCGCGCAGGATCGCCGACGGGTGGATCGTGGCGACGACGGCCGGAGCGGACGGAATCTGCACCTCCCCGTCGACGTGCAGGATCTCCCCCCGGTGCGCGGTCACCCGGAACGACGGGCCGAGCAGCGACTGGGCCGCGGTGGCGCCGAGGCACACGAGCACGTCGGGCTGCACGGCCCGCAGTTCGGCGACCAACCAGGGCCGGCACGCGACGATCTCGCCGCGTGCCGGTTTCTTGTGGATGCGACGCCCGCCCGCGGCGGCCCGCTCGAACTTGAAGTGCTTGACCGCGTTGGTCACGTACACCTCGCCACGGTCGATCCCCGCCTCCTCGAGGGCCCGGTCGAGCAGCCGCCCGGCCGGGCCGACGAACGGCTCCCCGGCCCGGTCCTCCTGATCGCCGGGCTGCTCGCCGACGAGCACGAGCCGGGCCGTGGCCGGGCCGGCGCCGAACACGGTGCGTTCGGCGTTCCGGTACAGCTCGCATCCGCGGCAGCCGCCCGCCGCGGCCGCGAGCTCGGCCAGGTCGGTGGTCTCCGGCACGAATTCCTCGGCTCCCGGTTGCCTGCTCACCGCCACCTCCCTTCGGTGACGGACGGGTACCCACCGGCGCTCAGGACATGCGCAGCCGCGACACCCAGGCCCGTGTGTCGGCGGGATCGATGACGTCGTCGAGTTCGAAGATCGTCGCGGCCTGCAGGGCCTTGCCGTGCTGGTAGGCGGCGGCGACGAGCTGCGCGAACAGCTCGTCGCGCGCGGCCCGGTCGGGTGCGGCCTCGAGTTCCTTGCGGAAGCCGAGCCGCACCGCGCCCTCGAGCCCCATGCCGCCGATCTCGCCGGTGGGCCACGCCACGGTGAACTCGGGTGCGTGGAAGGACCCGCCGGCCATGGCCATGGCGCCGAGGCCGTAACCCTTGCGCAGGATGATCGTGCCGAACGGGACGGTCAGGCGCGCACCGGCGACGAACAGCCGGCCGAACCGGCGCACCGTGGCCTCCTTCTCCGACTCGGGTCCGACCATGAATCCCGGTGTGTCGCAGAGGCTCACGACGGGCAGGCGGTGCGCCTGGCACAGCTCGAGGAAGTCGGCGGCCTTGTCCGCGGCCTCGGCGTCGATCGCGCCGCCGAGGTGGTGGCTGCTGTTGGCGAGCACCCCGTACGCCGCGCCCTCGACGCGGACGAGGGCGGTGACGATGCCGACACCGTAGTCGCCGCGCAGTTCGAGCACGGAACCGACGTCGGCGATCGCATCGATCGCCGCGCGCACGTCGTAGGCGCGCAACCGGTTCTCGGGAACGACGTGGCGCGCCAGCCGCGGGTCCGGGGCCGCCCACTCGCCGGCGGCGGCGGTGAAGTAGCCGAGGTACTGCCGGGCCAGTTCGACGGCGTGCGCCTCGTCGCGTGCGGCGAGGTGCACGACGCCGTTGCGGCGCTGCACGTCGATCGGGCCGATGTCCTCGGGCCGGTACACGCCGAGCCCGCCGCCCTCGATCATCGCGGGCCCGCCCATGCCGATGTTGGTGTCGGGAGTGGCGATCAGCACGTCGCACACGCCGGCGAGGGCGGCGTTGCCGGCGAAGCACCGCCCGGAGACCACCGCGACGGTGGGGACGCGCCCGCGCAGGGCGGCCATCGCGCGGAACGTCGACAGCTCCAGGCCCTGTCCGGGTCCGGCGTCGACGTCCCCCGGGCGTCCGCCGCCGCCCTCGGCGAACAACACGAGCGGCACCTCGCGGCGGGCGGCGAGGGCGAGCAGCCGGTCGGTCTTGCTGTGGTTGCGCATGCCCTGTGTGCCGGCGAGGACGGTGTAGTCGTAGGAGAGCACCACCGATTCGGCACCGTCGATGCGGGCGAGACCGCCGACGAGCCCGTCGGCGGGGGTGTTGGCGATCAGGTCCTCCTCGCTGCGCCGGCTGCGCTGCGCGGCGAGCACGAGCGGCCCGTACTCGACGAAGGTGCCGTCGTCGACGAGGTCGGCGATGTTCTCCCGCGCGGTTCGACGGCCCGTCCGGTGCCGCTTGGCGACCGCGTCGGGCCGGGCGGCGTCGAGGGTGCGGGCGTGCCGGTTCCGGATCTCGGTGAGGTCGTCGCGCACGGCGTCGAGGTCCCGCTCACCCCCGTCGCCGGTGGCCGCGTCGCCGGACCCGGCGCGCACCACGGCGAGCACCTCCCCCGGCTGCACGGTCTGCCCCGGCCGCACCAGCAGGCGCACCACGGTCGCCGATCCGGAGGCGGACACCACGTGCTGCATCTTCATCGCCTCGAGCACCGCGACGGGTGCGCCCGGTGCGAGCGCGTCGCCGTCGGCGGCGGTCTCGACGACGGTGCCGACCATGTCGGCGCGCACCGCCTCCTCCCCCGCGTGCAGTTCTGGCGCGACGGCCGGTGCGCCGTCGGGGCCGGCGACGGCGAGGTCGGCGATCCGTTCGTCCAGCCACGACGTGTGCACGTCGGATGCCGCGAAGTCCTTGTCGCGCAGGATGTTCTGCAGAAACTCGGCATTGGTGGCGACACCCTCGACGAGCAGGTCGCCGAGCGCCGCGTCCGTCTTGCGCAGCGCCGCCGCGAAGTCGTCGATGCGGGTGTGGGTGATCACCTTGGCCAGCAACGAGTCGTAGCGCGGGCTGGTCGTCAGCCCGGGACGGCCGTAGGTGTCGACGCGGACGCCCGGCCCGGTGGGCGGCGTGAACACGGTGAGCGTGCCGGAGGCGGGTACGGCCCGGCCGTCGGGGCGCATCGTCTCGGTGTTGACGCGAGCCTGGACGGCGATGCCCCTCGCGGCGGCGGGCTCGCCGCGCACGCCGGCGCCGTCGGCGGTGACGCCGCCGGGCAGGCCGAGTTCGTCGAACCGGGCACCGCGGGCGATCGCGATCTGCGTCGCGGCCAGGTCGACGCCGGTGACCTCCTCGGTGACCGTGTGCTCCACCTGGATCCGGGGGTTCACCTCGAGGAACACCGCGTCGTCGCCGGCGACGAGGAACTCGACGGTGGCCAGACCCCGATAGCCCACCGATGCGCACAGCCGCGCCGCGGCTTCGTGCAGCGCGCGGCGCACCGTCGCGCCGAGCCGTTGCGCCGGAGCGATTTCCACGAGCTTCTGGTGGCGTCGCTGCACGCTGCAGTCCCGGTCACCGAGCGCGAGGACCCGCACCCCGCCCGCGCCGTCGGGGGCCGCGACGACCTGCACCTCGATGTGCCGGGCCCGAGCGCACAAGGCCTCGGCGAACAGCGCGCCGTTGCCGAAACCCAACTCCGCCTCGGCCGTACACGCGCGGAAGGCGTCGTCGAGGTCCGCGGCGTCGCGCACGATCCGCATGCCGCGGCCGCCCCCGCCGGCGAGCGCCTTCAGGACGATGCCGCCGGGGTGGGCGGCGAGGAAGTCGCGGGCCGCGCCGGCCGTGACGCCCCCGTCGGTGGCGGGCAGCACGGGCACCTGTGCGGCGACGGCGGTGCGGCGGGCGGCGGCCTTGTCGCCGAAGATCCGCAGCACCTGCGGCTCGGGTCCGACGAACGTCACCCCGGCCGCGGCGCACGCTTCGGCGAATTCGGCGTTCTCGCTGAGGAATCCGTATCCGGGGTGGACGAGGGTGCAGCCGGTCTCGGCGGCGGCGCGCAGCAGCGCCTGCCCGTCGAGGTAGGCGGCCGGTCCGGCACCGGTCAGCGCGACGGCGCGGGTGGCGGCGGCGACGTGCGGGCTGTCCGCGTCGTCCTCGGCATACACGGCGACGGTGTCGAGGCCGAGTTCGGTGGCGGAACGGATGACCCGCAGGGCGATCTCGCCGCGGTTGGCTACGAGCAGCATGGGTGTCGGGGGTCCTGTCGGTCGGGGCCGGTCAGCGGAAGCCGATGAGCCGTTCGGACATCGCGATCATGTCGTCGATGTAGGACTGCTGTTCCTGTCTCGGGGCGCCGAGCAGGCGCAGGGCGCCGGCGCGTTGCGCGTCGGCGAGGGTGCGGGCGATGCGTTCGGGTGGCGCGCACGGGAGCACCTCGCCGGTGGCGTTGATGCGTTCGACGAACCGCACGTAGCGGCCCACGAGGCGTTCGCGCACGCTCTCCCACTCGGCGCCGACCTCCTCGTCGAGGCGGGCGCGGTGTTCGATCAGCTCGAGGATGCGGCCGTTGACGTAGACGGACTCGATGAAGGCGCGGGTGGTGGTGCGCAGCACCCGGCGCAGGTCGTCCACCGCCTGCCCCTCCATGTGCTGGGCGTCGAGGAACTGCCGGCACACGAGGGTGGCGAGCGCGCGGAACACCTCCTCCTTGGAGGAGAAGTACGCGTAGAAGGTGGCGCGGGAGACGTCGGCGCGGCCGGTGATCACCGCGACGGTGGTGCGCTCGTAGCCGAGTTCGCCGAAGCAGTCGCGGGCGGTCTCGAGCAGGGCCCGCCGGCGCGGGCCGTCGCTGTCCCGCCGCGCGGACCGGGCCCGTTCCTGGGCTTCGCTCGTCGTCACCCGCACAGCATGCGTTGACGTTGACGTCAATGTCAATGGCGGACGTCGCGCTCGTGTCGCTCCGCGCCGCCGGGCGGGCGCGGACTCAGGACCCGCTGCGGCCCTCGGGGTGGGACGGGGACGATCCGGGCGAGCTCACCGGCCGGGGCCAGGGGTGCCCCGCCAGACGCTCGAGGTCGGTGTCGAACCGTTCGAGCCAGCGGGCGAACTCGGCGACCTCGGCGGGATCCCAGTCGACCAGCACCCGCTCGAGCCCGGCGACGGAGCGGGCGCGCTCGTCGTCGAGGCGACGGACACCCTCCGCGGTGATGCGGAACTTGCGCGCGATGCCCCCCTCGGGGTCGGGGATGCGCTCGGCGAGAGCTGCGCCGGCCGCATCCGCTCGTGGACCTGCGGGCCACCGCCCGGCCCCCGGTGCTGCCGACCAACGCCGCCTCGGTCGTGGTGGGATTCGGGATGTACGCGCAGTCGCTCATCGTGCCGCAGCTGCTGCAGCTGCCCGCCGAGACCGGCTACGGCCTGGGCCGGTCGATGCCGGCCATGGGACTGTGGATGGCACCGGGCGGCCTGGTGATGATGGCCGTCTCACCGATCGGCGGAAGATTGTCCGCGACCCGCGGCCCGAAGGTCACCCTGTTGATCGGATGCCTGGTCATCGCCGCCGGCTACGGGGTGTCCCTGCTGCTCATGGGCTCGACGTGGGGCTTGATGCTCGTCGTCTGCATCTGCAGCGCCGGTGTCGGCTTCGCCTACGGGGCCATGCCCGCGCTGATCATGGGTGCGGTGCCCCAGTCCGCCACGGCGTCGGCGAACAGCGTCAACTCCCTGATGCGCGCAGTGGGCACCTCGGTGTCGGCGGCGGTGGTCGGCGTGGTCCTGTCGCAGATGAGCGTGCCGGTCGGCGGCTACAGCCTGCCGACCGAGGGCGGGTTCCGCACCGGGATGCTCATCGGCTGCGGTGTCGCCCTCGTCGCCGCCGCCGTCACCCTCGCCATCCCCGTCGCCCGGCGGCCGAGCCTCGAACCGGTGCGCGAGCCCGCCGCGGCCCGGGTGTGAGCCGACCCGGTTTACGCAACACGGGTGTTCTCGAAATGCACCGCACACCAACGAAATCCGCTCGGCCACTACCCTGTTCGCACACCCGCCGCACCACTACCATGGTCTGCATCCCATAGTGGACAACCGTCCTCCGGAAGGATCGATCATGACCACGATGGAAATGCCGCACGTCACCGAGTGCAGCGTCGGCACCTGCTCCTACAACCACGACGGCTGCCACGCCTACGCCATCAACGTCGCCGGGCACAACGGCAGCGCCGACTGCGAGACGTTCATCCCGCTGTCGACCAAGGGCGGCCTGGACACCGTCACCAGCAGCATGGTCGGCGCCTGCCAGCGCGCCGACTGCGTGCACAACCAGGATCTCGAGTGCACCGCGAGCGAGATCCGCGTGGGCGGCACCGGCAGCGGAGAGCACGCGGCCAACTGCCTGACCTACCGAGCCCGGTAGGTTCCGCCGACCTCACCGCCGCGGCCGCATCAACGTGCGCACCGCGTCCGTCAACGCGGCCGCCGACAGCTCGGGACTGATCGCGCGCTGCAGGCCCAGGCCGATGCCGAGCCCGAGCAGCATGGCCGACGCCTGCCCGGGATCCATCGTGGGCGTGACGTCGTACCGGTCGGCGAGCGAGCGGATCAGCTCGGCGATGAGCGTGCGCACCCCTTCGGCACCCGCCGCGATGCGGGACCGGATCTCCTCGTTGTGCCGGGAGCGCACCGAGAACTCGATCTCGAGCAGGGTCCAGCGCCGGTCGCCGATGGTGCGCTCGGCCCACACCCCGAACGCGGTCACCACGTCGTCGAGCGTCGCACCGGCCGCGAGCGTCGCGGCGATCTCGCCCATGCGCTCGGCCCGGATCCGATCGAGCACCGCGAAGCACAACTCGTCCTTGTTGCGGAAGTTGGAGTACACCGCACCCTTGGAATAACCGGCGTCCTCGGCGATCTGGTCGAGGGACGCCGCGGCGTAGCCGCGCTCGAGGAAGTGCTCGGCCGCCGTGGCGAGCAGATCCTCACGGGTGCGTGCCTGAGTCTCCTGGCGGGTCGGTCGTGCCACGACTCGACGGTACCGGAGCGGCCGAAGTTCGGATACTGTGGTTATCCGGATACCGACGGTATTCGAATGGGGATCACGGGAGACGAGGGGACGACGCGATGGACGAATACCGGGTGGTGGTGATCGGCGCCGGGATCTCCGGCATCGGCGCGGCGATCGCGCTGCGACGGCGCGGGATCACCGACTTCGTCGTCCTCGAGAAGGCCGGGACCCTCGGCGGCACGTGGCGCGCCAACACGTACCCCGGATGCGCCTGCGACGTGCCCTCGCTGCTGTACTCGTACTCCTTCGCCCGGAACCGGGACTGGAGCCGAATCTTCGCCGGGCAGAACGAGATTCGCGACTACATCGAGCACACCGCCGACGCCCGCGGCGTGAGGTCCCACGTCCGGTTCGGGATCGAGATGCTGCGCGCGGACTGGGACCCGATCGACGCGCGCTGGACCCTCGAGACCACCGGCGGGACCGTGCGGGCGCGGTTCCTCGTCGCCGCCGCGGGACCGTGGAACGAACCGCTCGTACCCGACATCCCCGGTCTGTCGCAGTTCCCCGGCGAGGTGTTCCACTCGGCGCGCTGGAACCACGACTACGACCTGCGCGGCAAGCGCGTGGCCGTCGTCGGCACCGGAGCCTCGGCCGTCCAGTTCGTCCCCGAGATCGCGCCGGACGTCGCGCGGCTGCACCTGTACCAGCGGACGGCGCAGTGGGTGCTGCCCAAGCCCGACCGCCGGCTGTCGGGGTTCGAGCGCCGGCTGCTCGCCCGCGTCCCGGGCGCGCGACGACTGGTCGAGGCGACCGAGTACGCGCTCATGGAGGCCCTCGGCCTCGGCTTCCGGCACCCGTGGCTCATGCGGCAACTGCAGTGGATCGGCCGCGCCCAGCTGCGGGCGCAGGTCCGCGACCCGCGGCTGCGCCGCGCCCTGACCCCCGACTACACCCTGGGCTGCAAGCGGCTGCTCATGTCGAACACCTACTACCCCGCCCTCACCCGCCCCCACGTCGAGGTCCACCCGAGCGCGGTGCGCGAGATCCGCGGCTCCACCGTGATCGCCCAGGACGGCAGCGAAGCCGAGGTCGACGCCGTCGTCTTCGGCACCGGCTTCCATATCCTCGACATGCCGATCGCCGGCCGGATGTTCGACGGACAGGGACGCAGCCTCGACGAGCACTGGCAGGGCAGCCCGCAGGCGTTCCTGGGGTCGTCCGTCGCGGGCTTTCCCAACGCGTTCGTCCTGCTCGGCCCCAGCCTCGGCACCGGTCACACGTCGGCGTTCCTCATCCTCGAAGCCCAGCTCGAGCACGTCGCGACCGCGATCGACACGGCGGTGCGCCGCGGCTGGCGCACCCTCGAGGTGCGGCGCGACGTCCAGGACGCCTTCAACGACGAGGTCCAGGCCGCCCTGCCGGGCACGGTCTACAACTCCGGCGGATGCCGCAGCTACTTCTTCGACGCCAACGGCCGCAACAGCTTCAACTGGCCGTGGTCGTCGGCCGCGCTCCGTCGCCGGGTGTCGGCGTTCGACCCGGGCGTCTACGCCGTCACGCGCGACGACGAACCCGTGCCCGCCGGGTGATCCGTGTCCGCCGGTGATCCGTGCGCCCGGCGGTCCTCGGTGCCCGGATGGCCGGCGTACCGTCGGGGCATGGCCCGCAGGTCCGCCACCCGCCGCCGTCCGCCCCCGTCGGACGGCTACCTGTACGAACCCAGCGAGCGGCGGGTCCGCGGAACCTGGGCCGGTCACACCGTGGTCGACACCATCCGCGCGCTGCTCGTGTGGCCGCCCGGCCATCCCGTCCCCTTCTACCTGTTCCCCCGCGACGACGTGCGCACCGATCTCCTCGCGCCCGCCCCGGCACCGGGCGACAGGAACGACGTCGCGCGGTGGTTCGACCTGACCGACGACGAGACCCGGGCGCCCGCCGCGGCGTTCGTGCTCGACGTCGCGGGACTCGAGGAGTACATCGGCTTCGAATGGTTCGGCCGCCGGGGAGCGGGCATCGAAAACTGGTACGAGGAGGACACGGAGATCTTCGTTCATCCCCGCGACCCGCACCACCGGGTCGATGCGCTGCCCAGCAGCCGGCACGTGCAGGTGTCCATCGCCGGCACGGTCGTCGCCGAGACCCGGAACCCGGTGCTGCTGTTCGAGACCCACCTGCCCGTGCGGTACTACATCCCGCCCGCCGACGTCGACTTCTCGGTACTCGAGGAGACGGAACTGCACACGTCGTGCCCCTACAAGGGCACGGCCCGGTACTGGAGCTTCACCGGAACGCCGCGGGCCGAGAACGTCGCCTGGTCGTACCCGGATCCCCTCCCCGCCGTCGCACCGATCGCCGGCCACGTCGCGTTCTACAACGAGGCGGTGGACCTCGTCGTCGACGGCGTTCCCGTCGCGCGTCCGGGCGGCTGACCGCGCCGGCTCACCGCTCGAGCCGGATCCACGGGCCGCCGTCCCCCGCGGCCCGCAACCGAGTGCCGAAGATCGCCGACGACTCCTCGAGCGCCGCGCGCAGCCAGCGCTCCTGCGACTGCGTGACGTGTTCGAGCCGCATCCGCCGCGCCCGCACCGGCATCATCCGCAACTCCCGCAGCTCCCGCGAGTCCGCGTCGAACGAGACGACATACAGCAGGCGCAACTCGTCGCGGAAGCGCTCGTAGCCGCCGATGCCCTCGTAGTCGTTGATCAGGTCGCCGCACCCGTACAGCACCGGCTTGCCGCGGTAGACCTCCAGCGGCCGCGGGTGATGGGACGAATGCCCGTGCACCACATCGACGCCGCCGTTGATCAGACGGTGCGCGAACCGCACGTGCTCGTCCGGCACCGCGTAGCCCCAGTTGGATCCCCAGTGCACCGACACCACCACCACATCGCCGGCCGCGCGGTCGGCGTCGATCCGGGCGAGCAGCCCGTCGGCTCCCGCCTCCGACACCTCCGGCAACAGCGCCACCCCGGGCCGCGTCGCCGTCGCGGCCCACCACGGGGCGATCCCGCTCGACACCGCACCGACCGACCACACCCGCACCCGGCCCGCCCCGACCGGGACCGTCGCCGGCCGCCACGCCAGCCGATCGTCGCCGCCCGCGCCGGCGAGCCGCAGTCCCGCCGCCGTGAGGACCTCGACGGTCTCGCGCAGACCACGGACGCCGAAGTCGAGCACGTGATTGTTGGCCAGGGTGCACACGTCGACCCGTGCGACGGTGACCACCTCGACGTTCGCCGGATTCATCCGGTAGTGGATGCCCTTCTCCGGCGCGTAGTCCCGCGACGTGGTCACGGACGTCTCGAGGTTGACGATCCGAACGTCCGGGGCGCACTCGTCGAGCACGGACAGCGCGATACCCCACGGCCAGTCGTATCCCGCGGGCCGCGGAATCGCGCCGCTGCGGGTCTCGGCGAGTTCGACGTAGTCCCGGGCGTCCTTCACGTAGGACTCCCGCAGCGTGGGACCTCCGGGGTGCAGGAGGATCTGGTCCACACCCCGGCCGGTCATCACGTCTCCGGCGAGGAAGAGCGTCACCGTGCCCGGCACACCTGCGACAGTAACCCCCGGCACCCGGATCCGTCGCGCGTCCACGGGCACAGGTCAGCCCGACGCGTAGCTCGGCTGCTCGGTGACGTCGCCGAGCACGACCAGCGTCGCGAGGGTGTTCTCCCACCGGATCCGGACGGCGCCGACCGTCGCCTGCACGACGGTCCCGTCCGGGCGGCCGAACTCGCACAGTTGCCCGGTCCGGTCGTGCAGCGAGCGGACGGTGACGGAACCGTCGGGCCACGTGCCGCCGGTGAAGATCTCGTGCAGCGCCCGGTTCTCCACGTCCTGGGCGTCGACGCCGAGCAGCGCCGCAAAGGTGGGATTGGCGTAGGCGATGGCGCCGCCGTCGCGCACGGCGATGATGGGGACGGGCAGCAGATCGAGGACGGCGGGCAGGGGCAGCGGCGCCAACCGATCCGGCAGGTGCGCCCAGGTCGCGGCCTTGGCCCGATACAGATCCATGTCGGCGTCGTGGTAGAGGTCCATGGGGTCGCTGACGACGCCCGCCGCGACCCCGAAGCTGACCGGCACGGGATTCGCGCGGACCATGTCCTCGAGCACCGCGCGCCCCTCCTCTTCGTCCGTGTCCGGGAGCACGACGAGGAATTCGTCGCCGCCGAGACGCGCCAGGATCCCGCCGCGCGGCACCTGCTGCGCCCACGCCCCGGCGGCGTCGCGGAGCAGTGCGTCACCCGCGGGATGCCCGTGCTCGTCGTTGAACGCCTTGAATCCGTCGACGTCGAGCAGGCCCAGGCAGACCCGGGTGCCGCGGTCGCGCGGCCGCGAGCGCAGTTCGAGGTCGAGACCCGCGCGGTTGCGCAGGCCGGTGAGCGGATCGCGGGTCGCCGCGTTCACCAGCAGCCGTCCCACGGCCCCGAAGATCGCCCCGGACCCGAGCAGGGCGGCGGCGACGATCACGTAACCGACCCACAGCAGGCGCGTCGGGGCGACGGCCGCGGCGCCGAGGGTCGCCGCGGTGAGCGCCCCGATCCACAGGACGGCCTGCCGCGGTGGCCAGAACGCCGAGAGATACATCGACAGGAACATCGATCCCATGACGCTGATGAGGATGCGGGAGGGATCGACGTGGAACGCGATCACCGCGGGCATCGCGACGACCGCGCACGCGGTGGCGGCGACGATGGGGGTGCGTCCCGGACGCCGTGGCGCCCACCGCAGGATCCCCAGCCCGGCGATGCCCAGCGCCAGCGCCGAGGCCATGCCGGCGAAGCTACCGGATCGGGCGATGGCCGGATCGAGCAGGGCTGCAACGATTCCTACCGCGACGAGCCCGGTGCTGACTGCCAGGTACCACACGAGCAGACGGCGCCGCTGGACCCGGAGGTTCTCCGTCGCACCGTGCAGCACCTGGCGATCGCCCACAGCCGGATTATCGCGTTCGTCGCACCGCGTGTTTCCGGCTCTGCGAAATGCCGGCCGTCACCGGCCCGGCAGCCACTGCATCGCCTTGACGAAGGGCGGCATCACCTTCGACCACAGCTTCGGCGGAACCCCACGGGGCCCACCGAGATTCATCACCCGGGTCGTCGCGATCGTCTGCGGCTCGGTGTACTTGATCAGGCCCTCGGCGCCGTGCCGGCGGCCCATACCCGAGATGCCCATGCCGCCCATCGGCGCGTCGGTGCTGCCCCACGCCGGCGCGTAGCCCTCGTCGACGTTGACGGTGCCCGCCCGCACCCGCGCCGCGATGGCCTCGCCCTGCGCCTTGGTGCCCGCCCACACGCTGGCATTGAGCCCGTACTCGGTGTCGTTGGCGCGACGGATCGCCTCCTCGACGTTGTCCACCGGGTACACCGACACGAGCGGACCGAACGTCTCCTCCCGGTAGCACTCGGCGTCCTCGGGGACGTCGGTGAGCACCGTCGGCTCGTAGAACAGGGGGCCGAGATCGGGCCGGGCCCGGCCGCCGGCAACGACGGTGGCGCCCTTGGCGACGGCGTCGTCGACGTGCCCGGAGACGGCCTTGACCTGGGTCTCGTTGACCATGCTGCCCATTTCGACGCCGTACTCGTAACCCGGCCCGAGGGTCATGTTCCGCACCCGCTCGCCGAGCATGCGGAGGAACTCGGGGGCGACGGACTTCTCCACGTAGATCCGTTCGATGGAGATGCACAGCTGCCCGGAGTTGGAGAAGCACGCCCGCACGGCCGCGTCGGTGACCTCACGCAGGTTCGCGCCGGCGGTGACGATCATCGGGTTCTTGCCGCCGAGTTCGGCGGAGAAGCCGATGAGGCGGCGGCCCGCCTGCTCGGCGAGGAGGCTGCCGGTCTGCGAGGAGCCGGTGAACATGAGGTAGTCGGCGTTCTCGACGAGGGCGGTGCCCACGACGGAGCCGGGCCCGGGCACCACGGCGAACAGGTCGCGCGGCAGGCCGGCCCGATAGAGCAGTTCGACGACGGCCAGCGCGCAGTAGGGGGTCTGGCTGTCGGGCTTGAGGACGACGGCGTTACCGGCGAGCAGGGCGGCGATCGCGTCGGAGACGGCGAGGGTCATCGGGTAGTTCCACGGTGCGATGACCCCGACGACGCCCTTCGGGTGGTAGCGCACGGTGGTCTTCGTCAGGCCGGGAAGCATGCCCGTGGCGCGGCGGGGACGCAGCAGCCGGGGCGCGGTGCGCGCGTAGTAGCGCGCGGTGAGGGCGATGTCGAGGACCTCCTCCTGCGCCGACGCGCGGGCCTTGCCGGTCTCGGCCTGGGCCATGTCCATCAGTTCTTCGCGGTGGGCCAGCACCAGGTCGTGGTAGCGGTGGAAGATCTCGGCGCGTTGCTCGACGGAGCGGCGTGCCCAGTCGACCTGCGCGACGCGGGCCCGCTCGAGGGCGGCCCTGGCGTCGTCGGCGGTGCCGATGGGAACCGTCGCGAGTTCACGACCGGTGAAAGCCTCCACGACCGAGCGGGTGGGACGGCTCGCTGCGTCCGGGATGGCGATGAGCTCGGCCAACCGTGCGAAGGTGGCGGCGCTGGGAGCAGGCATGTCATACCCCTACTGGTGAGTAGTTCTTGCAGTTACACCAACCTACCGCGCAGCGTGGTGCTTGTCACAGAGCGGGCTGTTCGCCGCCCGGCAGCCCCGCTAGCCTGAGGAGATGGACCCACCGGTCACCCGGTATCTTCCGCGCGACGGCCACGGCCTCGCGTACCAGGTGGTGGGTGAAGGCCCGGTGGACGTCGTGTGGTTCCTCGAGATCCAGACCCACCTGGACCTGATGTGGACCGACCCCCACCTGCACTACCTGATCGAACGCAACGGCACCTTCGGCCGCTCGGTGTACTTCCAGCGCCGCGGGATCGGGCTGTCCGATCCGCTGGACCGGGTGCCCAGCCTCGAGGAGCAGGCCGACGACGTGCTGGCCGTGATGGACGAGGTGGGGATGCGCCGGGCCACCCTCGTCGGCGTCGCCAGCACCTGTGGACCGCAGTGCCTCGTCGCCGCCCGCGCCCCGGACCGCGTCGCCGGCCTGGTCCTCGTCCAGCCGTTTGCCGAGCGTCTCCTCGGCGGCGACGGTGAGCCGCACGGATGGACGCCGGTGCGGCGGGCGGAGTTCGTCGACAACTGGCGGACCGTGGGCCGGGAGTGGGGTTCCGGGGCCTCGGTCCGGATGTGGGAGCACCACGCCGACAACCCCTACAACCGGCGGCTGATGGCGATGCTCGAACGCTGCTCCGCGACACCGACCACGACGCAGGCGCACCTCGAGTGGATCTTCCGGCTCGACTACTCCAGCGTCCTGCCGTCGATCCAGTGCCCGGCCCGGGTGCTGCTCCCGGCCGCCAGCCCCGTGCCCCGCGCCGCCGCCGAGTTCGTCGCGCGGCAGATCCCCCGCGGTTCGTTCCACCTGTTGCCGAACGCCCTGCCCGGCGCCTCGCTCGGGGAGGCGTGGCGGCCGATCCTCGACCACGTCGAGGAACTCGCCACCGGGATGCAGCATCCCGTCGACGCCGACCGCAGCCTCGCGTCGCTGCTGTTCACCGACATTGTCGGCTCGACGAAACTGCTCGCCCGTATCGGCGACGGCGCCTACCGCGACCTGCGCGCCGCCCACGAACGACGGGTCCGGGCCGAGGTGGAGCAGGCCGGCGGCCGGCTCGTGAAGGTCACGGGGGACGGGACGTTGAGCCTCTTCGACGGCCCGGCCGCGGCCGTGCGCTGTGCCGCGCGGATCCGCGACGACGCCCGCGGCCTCGGCATCGAGATCCGGGCCGGCATCCACACCGGCACCGTCGAGCACGCCGGACCCGAGCTGACCGGATTGTCCGTGCACATCGGGGCGCGCATCGGCGCGACCGCCGGTCCCGGCGAGATCCTGGTCTCCCGCACCGCCCGCGACCTCGGCACCGGCTCGGGCCTGAGGTTCGCCGACCGGGGCCGGCACCGGCTCGCCGGGGTGCCCGGCCGATGGCAGCTGTACGCGCTCACCGACGCGATCACGGACCCGCCCCCGATCGCGCACCGGTCCCTCGACCTGTCCGTGCTCGACCGGGCCGTGCTCCGCACCGCCCGGCGCGCACCGCAGGTGCTGCGGGCGGTCGCGGCTCTCGCCCACGCCCGGCAGCACCGGCAGGCGCGGTGAGCGTGGACCGGAAGACCACGATCACCCGTGCGTGACCCTCGTGTGAATCAGCAGGCGAGGTCTCGGTGGCGGGCTCGGCCTGCCAGGCTTCGGTTGTGATGAGGCCGGAACCGGGACGGCGCTACCGATCCGGTTCCCCAAGATCCGGCCCTGCGAGTCAGCACTGAGCAGGATCGCCGTCGGCGGCCGCGAGCGACTCGGCGGTGCCGGGCGAGACAGCCAGTAGATCGTTTCCTGCAGTGATTCCAGATCGTCGACCGACATCAGGACCGCGGCCGGTTTGCCGTGCCGGGTGATCGTGATGATGTCGTGCGTGGCTTCGTCGCTGTCGACCAGCGCCGAGAGCTTGTCCTCGGCTTCGCCGAGCGGCACCTCGTGCACGAATATTGCCCTCATGCGCACCCGGTAGCAGGATGTCGGCGACACCGCGCCCCGCCGCCGCCCAAACGGCTGGTCCCCGAACGCCGAACCGTACGGAGCCGTTGTCGTGCGTTATTCAACGAAGACCATCGGTCAGTTCCGGATGGTCTCGACGACCTCGCCTCACTCGGACGCACCCTGCACCGACGCAGAGCCGACGTGCTCGCCTGCGTCGACCACCGCGCCTCGAACGGACCCACCGCGGCGATCAACGCCCGACTCGAAGCACTGCCCCGTCACGCCCTCCGATTCGGCAACCCGACCCCCACCGGATCCCGTCACTGCCGCACTGCGGCAACCTCACCCGCGCGATCGAGGCACTCCAGGACCGGAAGAGCCCGTACAGCGGCACCATGGGGCCATGGACACCGCGCCGGAACCCGCTGAACCCGACACTCGCGACTGGACCTTCGTGCTCGACGGAGGGTGCCCCGAGTGCGGGTACACGCTGCACGATCCGGCCACGACCGGTCAACGCTTGCGCGCCGGCGTGCCACGCTGGCAGGCCGTGCTGCGACGGCCGAACGTCGCCGAGCGTCCCGCTCCGAGGGTGTGGTCGACGCTCGAGTACGCCTCCCACGCGCGCGACCTCATCGCCGTCCTCGGACAACGAGTGCGGGCAATGATCACCGAGGACACCCCGACGTTCGCCGATTACGACGGCGAGGCCGAGGCGATCCGCCGGCGGTTCTGGGCGGCAGATCCCGCCGCCGTCGCCCAGCAGATCGCTTCACGCACCGACGAGACCGTCAAGATCGTCGAGGGCGTTGAGGACTGGCGGCGCGACGGCCTGCGCAGCGACGGCCGCCGGTTCACCATCGCGCAGTTGTGCCAGTATCTGCTGCACGATGTCGAGCACCATCTGCACGACGTCGCGGGCTGATCCGGCCGAGTCGGCACCTCGCACGACCCGTGACCGAACCGTTATAGTCGGCGTCATGACGTCGGTTCTCGGTGTGTCGGTCGGGGCCAGCGCTGTGCGCTTCGCGTGCCGCGACACCGAGAGCCCCCACGGTCCGCTCTTCCGGTCACGGTCGGTGACCGCGACCCTCGAACGGCCGGGAGACCCGGCCGCCGCATCCCTCGACACGGTGCTCGCCGAAACCGACGAGATCGACGAGGCCCAGGCCATCGGCGTCGCGTACCGGAACCAGGCGCAGGCCGGTGCCGTCCAGGCCGCGATGACCCGACTCGAGATCGGCCACTTCCACTTGGTCCCCGAAGTGACGGCCGCGCTCGAGAGGCTGGAGACGTCCGGGGATCTCGGCGACCACGAGACGCTCGTGTTCTACGACCTCGGCAGTTCCGGCCTCACCGTCACCGTCGTCGACCGTCCCACCGGGCTCGTGCTGAGCACCGCACGCTCGGACCGGATCAGCGGCGACCTCCTCGACCGGCTGATCTACCACCATCACCTGGAACTGCACCGCTTCACCCCGCCGGCCGACCCGGCAGCACAGCTCGCCCTCACCGCCCGGTGCCGCGACGCGAAGGAGCAGCTGTCCACCCACGGCGCGGTGTGCATGCCCGGGGAGGGCGGTCTGCTGCTGCTCTCCCAGGACAGCTTCGATTCGCTCATCGACGGCCCCGTAAAAGCCTCGGCCCACCTCACCCGGGAGGTCATCCGCCGCTCCGGCCGCACCCCCGACGCCGCGGTGCTCCTCGGCGGCGGTGCGCACATCCCGCTGGTCACCTCCGTGATGCAGTCCCGGCTCGACCTCCCGGTGATCGTGCCCGCACAACCCGAACTCGTCGCGGCCGAGGGTGCGGCGCTGCTGGCCCGCCCCGCCACCGGCGAGGCGGGCGGCACGGTGATGTCCCCGACAACGGCATCCGCGCCCCACCAGACGAGCAACACCGTCGACACCCGGCACACCGTCGAGACGACCGCACCGCCGCGGACACCTCGACGCCTCCTCCTCGCCGGCAGCGTCGTCACCGTCGTCGCGGCGATCGGCCTCGGCCTCGGCACCGACCTGCTGCAGGGTTCCGAGCGGGACGCACAGCCCACCGCCCCGCCACCGCCCACCACGACCGCGGACGTGGCCCCGCCCCCGGAAGCCGCCCCGCCGGTGGTCGACACGCAGCCGACGATCCCCGCACAGACCGAAGTGCGCACCACGAACCCGCCGCAGACACACAGTCCGACCCAGACCCCCGCCACCGCCCGGACGCAGAACAGTGCGCCGGCCGACACATCGGCTCCGCCACCCCCACCGGAACCAGCCCCCCTCATTCCCGGTCTCCCGCAGTACCAACTGCCCACACTTCCCCCACCCCCGCCGCTCCCCCTACCGGAACTGCCCCCGATACCCGGACTCTGAACCCCTCGAGCCCACACACCATCGACATGTTCTGAGGCGTGACGCTTGGTCCTTGCTCGACGGCAGGCCGGTGAGCCCCCCACCAGGTGTGGTGGATAAGCACGATTACCCACCACTCATGTTGCGGTGCAGCAGAGTTGGATGGAACGACGGGCGAGGAAGGTGCCATGGCGCCTGTGCCCGCTTGGCGTGGGAACACGGGTTCAGGACCGGGACCGTCCCAGCCGATCAATCCGGCCGGATCGGCGGCAGCGAACAGCGCCACGACGGCATCTTTGCTGGTGCCGTCCGGCGACCGACCGGCGATCGGATCGAGGTGGTGTTCGTGCCGGAGGTGCGAGACGTGGCGACCGTACGCGCCCGGTTGTGCTGGACGCGGTAGTGGTGGCGCCCACGTCATTCCGGCTCGTGCCGGAACGACGTTCCTACGCCACGGGCGAGGCCCCCGGAACCAGGGATTCCGGGAGCCTCGCCTGTGTTGCGCTGTCAGAGGCAGTCGTTGCCGGGCGCGGGCAACTCGACCCCGAAGTCGCGTCGCATGATCCCGACTCCCGTGCCGGACAGGGTGCGCAGCTTCGTCGGGTGCAAGCCGACCTCGAGTGCCTGCTCGACAAGGCCGAGCAGGCGCGTGTCGGACAGCGGATGCAACGCCGCTTCCTCACGGGCGGCGTCGAACGCGCACCCTGCGTCCGGTCCCTGGACGTCGACGTAGGCGAAGACCCGGTAACCGTCAACGCTGCCACTCGCTCCGATCCGTGCACGCTCCGAGCCACTGCGGCCATCGCCTCGGACGCGGCGGCCGGGTCTAGCACTCCACTGCCCCGCACGCGATCGACGGACAGACCGGGACGGCTACGGCCGACATGAGCCCCTGCGTCGAGCCTGAGCCCCGCTCTTCTTCGCCATGGTCGCGGAGGGCGCGCACATGCGCCTTCCCGCGTGCGCCCGCTGGAACGTGACCGAATCCGATCCACCAGGATGTGACCTGCGTCCGCACCGCAGCGAGGGGGAGTATCGGCCTCTGCTTGCTTGCTGCTGTGCGCCGCCGCCGCTCACTCACAAGAAGCCTCCTCCTGCTGCTACTGATGGATAGGACAGCAGGTTGTCCGTGGCATTCTTCGCGTGAGGCGGCAGGTCCACGCCCCCGGGACGGTTTCGGCGACCGGCTTGTCGATCCGAGGGAGCGCTTCCATATGCTTGGTGTTGCGCACGTCCTGATCGGCGTCGGTCGCGAACTGTTCCACCGATCCGGAACGCTGACCGGCGAGTGACGTGCGTCTCGTCCGGGCCGGCATCCAACCACCGGACGTGTCACACGAGCCGGAAAGGCAGAGGAGCACAGTGAGCACAGCAGAATTGGCACAGTGGAACTCCGAGGAGGCTCTTGCGGAAGCGATGATCCCGATCATCGGTGGCTTACACCGCACGCGTTCGGTGACCATTCTGCTTCACAGTCGCTCCCTGGTGAACAAGTCGGTCATCAGCATCCTGCGAACCCATCGTTTCGCCCGACAGATCAGCGGCGACGAGCTGTCCGTCGAAGAGACGTTCCCTTTCCTCGAGGCACTGACGCATCTCGACCTCCGGCCCTCCAAGATCGATCTCGGACTGCTGGTGATGAACTACCGGGCGAACGGCGACGGAGTGTCGATCCCTGAGTTCGTTGCACGCAGTCTTGCCGAACTGGCCGGTGCCGCTCCGACGTCTCCGCAGCCGCAGGATGTGATCCTGTACGGATTCGGGCGCATCGGTCGACTGGTGGCTCGACTCCTGATCGAAAAGGCCGGCTCGGGAAATGGGTTGAACTTGCGCGCCGTGGTGGTCCGAAAGGGAGGTAGTGACGACCTGACCAAGCGCGCCTCGCTGCTGCGTCGCGACTCGGTCCACGGGCAGTTCAACGGCACGATCAAGGTCGACCCAGAGAACAACACCCTGATCGCCAACGGCAACGTCATCAAGTTCATCTACAGCAACGATCCGACGAGCGTCGACTACACCGAGTACGGCATCGACAACGCCATCCTGATCGACAACACCGGGATCTGGCGCGATCGCGCCGGGCTGTCGCAGCACCTCCGCCCGGGTGTGGCCAAGGTGGTGCTCACCGCGCCCGGCAAGGGCGACGTGCCCAACATTGTGCACGGGGTCAATCACCGCGACCTCGACCCGACCGAGAACATCGTCTCGTGCGCATCGTGCACCACCAATGCCATTGTCCCGCCCCTGAAGGCCATGGACGACGAGTTCGGTGTCGCGCGAGGCCACGTCGAGACCGTGCACTCCTTCACCAATGACCAAAACCTGCTGGACAACTACCACAAAGCCGATCGGCGCGGCCGATCGGCGCCCTTCAACCTCGTGCTCACCGAAACAGGTGCCGCGTCGGCCGTGGCGAAGGCGCTTCCCGGCCTTCAGGCAAGGATCACCGGTAACTCGATCCGCGTACCCACCCCGGACGTCTCCGTCGCCATCCTTCACCTTCAGCTGGGGCGCGAGACCACCAAAGATGAAGTGCTCGAACATCTTCGTCAGGAATCGCTGACAGGCGCACTGAGTCGGAATCTCGACTACACCGCGGCAACCGACGCCGTGTCCAGCGACTTCATCGGTTCACGCGCGGCGTGCATCATTGACGCCAACGCGGCAATCGTCGACGGTGACACCGCCATTCTCTACGTCTGGTACGACAACGAGTTCGGTTACTCATGCCAGGTGGTGCGTACCGTCCAGTACCTCTCGGGCGTGGAGTACGCCGTCTACCCCGTCACGGGCAGCGCTTCCGTGGAGCCGGTCGGTTCGCCTGCCACTGCCCAGTGACATCGCACCTGCGAGGGGTCGTCTGCGGGGTGAATGCCGTGGCAGCAGCGGTATGGGACCGAATCGTGGAGAGTTCTTCTACGGCACCACGAGCGTCTACCGGGCTGAATCGGGCAGGCCCGTCCTGACGGACGAACTGTCGCCTGTCACGTACTGGCGATTCACGGTTCCGGAAGGCGAACCGCCGAAGGACTCCCACGCTACGGTCGAGCTGCGCTGCACGTGCATCCGTTCGAGGACTTCAACGGCCGAGCGGTCCGGGTGAGGGTCGCCGAAGCGATGCGGCGGCTGGATTTCCCGTTCTCGAGCTCAGCGTCGAACGGGACACCGCCCCACATGCCCGGTATGTGGCGGCGCTGCGGGAGTGGGATCAGCACCGGTCATTGGCTCTGCGGTGCGAATTCTGGCGGGACGTTCGTTTCGCATCGTCGGACGATCAGGACTGAGGGCCCTGCCTGCGACGCAGCATCGAGCCGGGGGGTAGGGGTGCCGCCGGTGAGCTCCGGTCGAACATGAGGGACAAGCACGCACAGCCGGGTTCGATCGAGGACGAACGCGGCTGTGCTGCGGGCTGAGCCGAGTACCTCGACTACAAAGCGGAACAAGCGCCTCCCGAGTGCGAAGACCCCGAGGCGGCGGTGTCGAACCGAAGGCCCGGCCCGCCTCGACGCAAAGCTGCATGCGTGGCGTGCACGCAATGCACTCATGCTTCCGCCAGCGCGTTCGATCCCTCCCGTCGGGACACCGGCACCCTCCCTGGTACAGGGATGATCCAGTTCCGTCCGTGGAAGCACCGACTGGAAGTCCGTCCGCGGAAGACGAGAAGGGCCGGTTCGTACTGTGCAGTCCCCTGCAAGGCGCAGTCCGAACCGGCCGCCCTGCAGTGTCGCACGCTCGGTCGAGAGCGGCCCGAGATCGAACATGAGAAACCCCGCCGGAGAGAGTTTGGGGGGCAACTCCGGCGGGGCCTCGTTGACCGTCACGATGCCGGTGCGACCGATGCCGACGAGAAAGACTCTCGGTGATCTCACCGACCCTCGGCGCAGCCACCTGCGGCGGGGTGAGTGGCTCCGCTGAAATTCGGAGGACCGGTGTCCGCTTCGAAGCGGACACCGGTCCTTTTGCTTGGATCTCAGAGTGATGTGGGGAGTACGACGAGAAGCCAGGCCAGGATCGGGGCGACCAGGACGATGTAGCCGGTGTACTTGAACAGCGTGCGCTGGAATTTCTCCCGGTCGGGGACCTGGGCATTGGCAAGCACCATGACCCCATTGCTCGACAGCGGACTGACATCGACGATGACAGCGGCGAAGGAGACCGCGGCGACGAATCCGACGAGGCCGAGATCGCCCATCAGCAGCAGGGGCGCGGCGAGCGGCAGGACGATGCCGAGGGTGCCGATGGACGATCCCACGGCGGAGACCGCTGCGACGGCGTAGCAGAGGACCAGGGCGGTGAGCATCGGGGAGCCCAGTGATGCCGCCGCGTCTCCGAGGAATCCGATGGTGCCGTTCTCTTTCAGCACGCTCATGTAGGTGAGCATGCCGCAGACGAGGAGCACTGCGGACCAGGTGACGTTGTTGACGGCCGGCTTGTGCTTGTTCGGCGCCAGAACGAGCAGTACGGCGGCGATGACCATAGAGCACACGCCGACGTCGATCTGGAACACGGCCGAGCCGACGAGCAGCGCGACCATGCCGAGCAGGGTCAGGACCCGCAGCGGGGTGAAGCCGGTGGATTCGATCTCGTCGAGCCGGTCGGGGGTGGGCTGCGGTGACCCGGTGGTCACGGCCATCGGGCCGGCACCGGGCCGAGCGGACACCGCGTGCTGACCGGCGGCGGCTCCCGCGGTGACGAGCTCGCCTCCACGCGGCTGCGGAGCGGGGCCGCCCGCGACAGTGGGGTGGTCGGCGCCGGTGAGGTCGTCAAGGTCGATCGTCTGATCGTCGGAGCGAAGCAGGTCGCGGCCGCGCACGAGGAACAGTGCCAGTGCGAGCAGGAAGCTAAGGCCCAGAGGGATCAGGTATAGCGCTAGTGGGTTGGAGGGCAGTCCGGCGGACTGCAGCCAGCCGTTGGTGAAGGCGCCGTAGACGGTGATCGGTGAGAAGGCTGCGCCGAGGACGCCGTGGCTGATCATCATGCCCATCAGCAGCGGGTCGATCTTGTAGCGTTTGGCGATCGGCATGGCGATCGGCGCGAGCATGCCGACCGCCAGGACGGATCCCATGGTCATCAGTCCGGCGCCGAGGAAGAACATCAGCCAGACGATGGCCCAGCGCTTGCCGCGGACGAGTTTGAGCGATCCGGCGACGATCAGGTCGACGGTGCCGTTCACCCGTGCGATCCCGAACAGCAGCGTGATGCCGACGATGATGGTGAAGATGCTTCCGGGGAAGAAGCCGAAGATGTCGTCGAGCGCTATGCCGGAGAGCCAGCCTCCGACGACGAAGGCCGCGGCGAAGGCCAGGACGCCCATGTTGATGGGTGTCATGGTGCCGATCGCGAACAGTGCTATCAACGCCGCGATCGAGATGAAGTACAGCATCGGAGGTAACCCTTTCGGTGGTGGCTCGGCTGTGCCGAGCACGCCTGCCGGTTCGAGCCGGTGGCGGCCGATCCTGGACGGGTCGCGGTTACATGGCGTGGTTGCGGCACCGTCACTCGCGGCTATTGAAAGGTGATGGCAGTCACAGAAGCAAGCCGCCTTCGGAGAAGGCGTCCAGGTGCTCAACACATGCAGGAAAGCCGGCAAGAGATTGAGCCGATTGCTCAGGATTTCCATGCGTCCGGAGACTTGTGCTCATCTTTGAAACCCCCGCTGAGCCAAGGGCTTGAAAAGGCTCCGCTCGGCGCCGGGTCGTGGTCAGCGTTCGGCGCGAAGCTTTTCGACGATGGGGATGGTCCGCGGCCAGATCCGCCGGCTCAGCACGATCTCCGAGCGGGTGCGCAGTACGCCCTCGGTTTTCATCACCGCCTGAAGCACTTCCTCGAAGTGGGCGTTGTCCCGGGCGACGAAGCGGCACAACAGGTCCCCTTCACCGGAAACGGTGTTGGCCTCGATCAGTTCGGGGATCGCGGTCAGCCGGTCGAGGGTTTCGTTGACCTGACTCTGGGCGATGTGCACGTGCACGAACGCCATGACGGCATACCCGAGTGGGGCGAGATTGATCTGCGGGCGCCAACTGACCACGACGCCGGCCTTTTCGAGTTTGGTGATGCGCGCCTGAGCGGTGTTGCGGGCGATATTCAGACGCCGGGAGTACTCGCGCACGCCGGCGCGAGGCTCTTCGACGATGAGCCGCAGGATGTCGAGATCGAGCTTGTCGAAGCCGTCCACGGGGTTACTCCCATCACTAGGGGCGGAATTGGTCCAGGTGCGCATACGGTCCACCGAAGCGGCGAACAGATTGAGCACTTGGTAGTTCTTTTCGGGCGGGTATTCACCTTACGGCATTGATATGCGTATGTTCTGGGTCACACGGAGCGCGCCGGGGCCATTCGTCGAGGCCGACCATCGAACTGGTCCCCGCGTCCGCGCCGGGGGCGACACTGCCCCACCGGCGGCTTCGAACAAGTGGAGGGAACAGGCCTGGCTATGGGCTACACGCTTGCGGACAAGATCTGGAACAGCCACCTCGTGCGCTGCGCCGAGGGCGAGCCGGATCTGATCTACATCGACATGCACTTGCTACACGAGGTCAACACTCCGGTCGCGTTCGCGAATCTGCGAGCGGCCGGGCGAACGGTACGCAGACCGGAGCTGACGCTCGGCACGGTCGATCATCAGAACCCGACCGACGATGTGCTGCGCGAGCTCACCGATCCGGCGGCGGCCCTGCAGATCGGTCACATGGAACGCAATTGCCAGGATTTCGGCGTCGAGTTGTACGGACTCGGTGACGCCGCCCGCGGAATTGCCCACGTGATCGGCCCCGAACTGGGGTTGACTCAGCCGGGCATGACGCTGGTGTGCTGCGACTCGCACACCAGCACCCACGGCGCCTTCGGCGCCCTGGCCTTCGGGATCGGCACCAGCCAGGTCGAGCACGTCCTGGCCACCCAGACGTTGCCGATGAATCCGATGAGGAACATGCGTGTGGTGGTCGACGGCCGGCTGCCGGCCGGTGTGACCGCCAAGGACCTGATCCTGGACATCATCGCCCGGATCGGCACCGCCGGCGGGCAGGGCCACGTCATCGAGTACCAGGGCGAGGCGATTCGTGCCCTGTCGATGGAAGGCCGGATGACGGTGTGCAACATGTCCATCGAAGCGGGCGCCCGCGCCGGACTGATCGCTCCCGACGAGGTGACCATCGAATACCTGCGGGGACGCCCGCATGTGCCCACCGGCGCGGCCTTCGACACCGAAGCCGCCTACTGGCGCACGTTCTACTCCGACGACGACGCGGTGTTCGACAAGGAGATCCACCTCGACGCCGGCACGGTTTCTCCGCGCGTATCATGGGGCACCACTCCGGCGCAGACCGTTCCGCTCGACGGCCGCGTCCCCGAACCGGACTCGTTCCTCGACCCGGGTGCCCGTGCCGCGGCCGAACGGGCCCTGACCTACATGGATCTGAAGCCCGGCACCGCCATGCGTGAGATCGAGATCGACGCGGTGTTCATCGGCTCGTGCACCAACGGCCGGATCGAGGACCTGCGGGAAGTGGCCGCGGTGTGGCAGAACCGCCGTATCGCCCCCGGTGTCGAGGTCTTCCTCGTCCCCGGTTCGGAAGCGGTACGGGCCCAGGCGATCACCGAAGGTCTCGACGAGATCTTCACCGCTGCCGGAGTCGACCTGCGCTACTCCGGGTGTTCGTTGTGCGTGGCTCTCAACGAGGACCGCCTGCGCCCCGGACAGCGGGCCGCCTCGACGAACAACCGCAACTTCGAGGGACGGCAAGGGCGAGGGACCCGCACCCATCTGGTCTCTCCTGCCGTGGCCGCCGCCAGCGCCGTCACCGGCCGGCTCACCGCTCCCACCGATCTCGAGGACTGATGACGATGGACACGTTCACCGAACACACCGGAACCGGGGCGCCGCTGCGGATCTCCGACGTCGACACCGACCAGATCATCCCGGCCCGGTTCTGCGCCGGGGTGACCACGGACGGGCTCGCCGACGCACTGTTCGCCGACTGGCGCAGCAATCCCGACTTCGTCCTCGAGCAGCCGGCCTATCGCGACGCCACCGTCCTGGTCGCCGGCGAGGACTTCGGCACCGGCTCGTCCCGGGAGTGGGCGGTGTGGGCTCTGCAGGGCTACGGGTTCCGCGTGGTCATCGCGCCGCGGTTCGGGGATATCTTCCGCGGCAACGCACTGAAGAACGGGCTGCTGACCGTCGAGGTGCCTCAGGACGTCGTCGACCGGATCTGGAAGGACCTCGAGAACCACCCGGAGGTGCCGGTCACCGTCGATCTGGTACGCCTGCAGATTAGCGTCGGCGACACCGTATACCGGTTCCACCTCGACGAGCACACCCGAGGGCGGCTGCTCCACGGCTACGACGACATCGGTCTGACCCTCGTCCATGCGGCCGACATCGACGCATACGAGTGCCGCCGCCGACCCACCCTGCCCACCGCCCGCCGCATCGACCGGCAGGAGGCTCGACATGGCTGAGCCGGCAACCCGGATGCCCGGCGCGATCTCCCCCGAGAAGATCCACACCACCGCCATCCCTCGCCACAATGAGAACTTCTCGGCCCGGTTGCTGGCCGTCCCCGACACCGCCTCGGCCGTCGCCGATGCTCTGGACGAACTGGGGCTCGGCGCCGACATCGACGTGGACACCCTGCAGCCCCTCGTTCCCACCGGACGCGTGTGCGGACCGGCCGTCACCGTGCGCTACGTACCGCTCGGCGGTGATCCGAGCAGCAATCGCCGCAACGGGGAAGGCACCGTCTTCGGGGACCGCGACCTGTACGGTCTCGGCCGCCCCGGCGACATCGCCGTGATGGACTGCTCCGGCTCCCGCTCCGGCGCGGTGATGGGGGCCCTGTCGGCGCGGTGGGCCGTCAAGGCCGGTATCGCCGGCTGCATCGTCGACGGAGCGATACGCGACACCGCCTCGATTCTCGACACCGGTCTGCCGGTGTGGAGCGCGGCACGCCGCCCCGCCGCCGCCCGCTACCGCTACGAGACGGTCCAGCTCAACGGACCGGTCTGTCTCGGCGGCCACCAGGTCCATCCCGGCGACTACCTCGTCGCCGACCGCGACGGCATCTGCATCATCCCGTTCTTCGACGTCCCCCAGGTGGTCGAGCACTGCGAACGCGCTCACCTCGCCGAAACCGCGTTCATCGACCGCATCGATGCGGCCCCCTCTGTCGAAGACCTTGTCGCCGGGCTCGGCTCGGGCGCCACCCCGGCCTGATCGGGCGACCCATCCTCGAAGGAATCACCTTGTCTACCACCGTGCACACTCCCGTGTCCGACTTCTCGCTCGACGATCGCTACGTTCTCGACGACGGCACGGTCTACCTGACCGGCATCCAGGCCCTGGTGCGGACCTTGCGCGACCGGGCGATCCTCGACCGCCGCCACGGTCGGCGCACCGCCTCGTTCGTCTCCGGCTACGAGGGCTCTCCGCTGGCCGGCTACGACCTCGAGATCGCCCGCAAGAAGAAGATCCTGGACGGTTTCGACATCGTGCACCGGCCGGCGGTCAACGAAGAGCTCGCCGCCACCTCCGTGCTCGGCACCCAGATGGCCCCGCAGGTGGGCCGGATGCGCACCGACGCGGTGACCGGCTACTGGTACGGCAAATCGCCCGGCCTCGACCGTGCCTCGGACGCCATCCGTCACGCCAACCTCGTCGGCACGGATCCGCGTGGCGGCGCCGTCGCCTTGGTCGGCGACGACCCCGGTGGGAAGTCCTCGAGCCTGGCCTGCGCCTCCGAGGTAGCCATGGCCGATCTGCTGATCCCCACCTTGTACCCGGCCGATCCGCAGGAAGTCCTCGACTACGGACTGCACGCACCGTTCCTGTCCCGCTTCACCGGGCTGTGGTCGGGGCTGAAGATCGTCACCGCCGTGGCCGACGGGGCCGGCACCGCCGTGGTGCACCCGGACCGGATCGACCCCAGTTTCGGCGACCTGGGCCCGAGCACCTACACCCCCAGCGCCCACCTGGTCGGACCGAACCTGCTGACCCTCGAACGCAGCCAACTGCACGATCGACTACCGCGGGCCCTCGAGTACGCGCGCATCAACCACCTCAACCGCATCGTGTGCTCCGGACCGGACGATCGCATCGGCCTGGTCACCTCCGGCAAGACGTACCTCGACCTGCGCGAAGCGCTCACCGTCCTCGGACTCGACGAAACCGACCTGCGCCGCTTCGGTATCCGCATCCTCAAACTCGGGATGATCTATCCCGTCGATCCGCAGATCGTGCACACCTTCGCCGACGGCCTGACCGAGATCATCGTCGTCGAGGAAAAACGTGCGTTCCTCGAAACCGCCCTTCGCGACATCCTCTACCGTCGCCCCGACGCGCCGCTGGTGCTCGGCAAGACCGACCCGACCGGAAAGCCGCTGGTCAACGCCTTCGGGGAGCTCGACGCCGATCTGATCGCCGGCGCTCTGGCGCGCCGTCTCGGCGGCGAATACGAGATCGAACCGGTCCAGCGCTGGCGCGAACGACCCCAACGGTCGCGGATCGTGTTGCCGCTGCTGGCCCGCACCCCCTACTTCTGCTCCGGCTGCCCGCACAACTCCTCGACCAAAGTGGCCCCGGACACCCTCATCGGCGGCGGCATCGGCTGCCACGCGATGGTGATGATGATGGACGACAAGCAGGTCGGCGACGTCATCGGCCTGACCCAGATGGGCGGGGAAGGCGCCCAGTGGATCGGTATGGCCCCGTTCCTCGAAGAGGATCACTTCGTGCAGAACGTCGGCGACGGCACGTTCATGCACTCCGGCAGCCTCGCGCTGCGCGCCGCCGTCGCCTCGGGCGAGAACATCACCTACAAACTGCTCTACAACGCCACCGTCGCCATGACCGGCGGACAGGACCCGGTGGGCGCCATGCCGCTCGACCGGATCACCCGCCTGCTGCTCGCCGAAGGCGTGCGCAAGATCGTCGTCACCACCGAGGACCGCACCCGGATCAAGGCCCTGCGTCTGCCCCGCGGGGTCGACGTGCGTGACCGCGACGAGCTCGTGCAGGTCCAGCAGGAACTGGCCACCGTGCCCGGTGTGACCGTGCTGATCCATGACCAGGAATGCGCCGCCGAAAAGCGGCGCAAGCGCAAGCGCGGCACGATCGACACCCCCACCACCCGGGTGATGATCAACGAACGCATCTGCGAAGGCTGCGGCGACTGCGGCGAGAAGTCGAACTGCCTGTCGGTGCATCCGGTCGAGACCGAGTTCGGTCGCAAGACCACCATCCACCAGTCCTCGTGCAACCTCGACTACTCGTGCCTGAAAGGCGACTGCCCGTCGTTCGTGACCATCACCCCCGGCCCGGTCGAGCAGCGCACCCCGGTGCCGGACATCACCACAGGCCTGATCAGAGACCCTGAATTCACCTCAATGGAAGGCGAATTCGGAATGCGCATCCTCGGTGTCGGCGGCACCGGTGTCGTCACGGTCTCGCAGATCCTGGCCACTGCCGCGGTGATCGACGGCAAGTTCGTGCGCAGCCTCGACCAGACCGGCCTGGCGCAGAAGGGCGGCGCGGTCGTCTCCGACCTCAAGCTCGGCCCTCACCCCTTCGAGCAGGGCCCGAAGATCGGTCAGGGCCGGTGCAACCTGTACCTGGCGTGTGACTCGCTGGTGGGCACCGACCCGACCAATCTGAAGGCCGCCGATCCGGACACCACGATCGCGGTGGTCTCGACCACCGAGATCCCGACGGGGCAGATGGTCGTCGACACCTCGGTGCACTTCCCCGGGCTGGGCACGATCCGCACCGCCGTCGACGGTGCCACCCGCCGCGCCGTCTATCTCGACCCGGCCACCCTGTCGCGCGAGTTGTTCGGCGACGAGCAGTACACCAACATGCTCCTAGTCGGTGCCGCCTACCAGACGGGGGTCCTGCCGATCGCCGCCCACGCGATCGAACGCGCCATCACCCTCAACGGCGCCGCCGTCGATGCGAACCTGCAGGCCTTCCGCCGCGGCCGCCAGGCCGTCGCCGACCCTGAGGCACTCGCCGTCGCGATCGAAGCCAACCGTCGCGCCGTGTTCACCCCCGCCCCGCCGTCGGCTCGGGCACTGCATATCGCCGCCAACGTCCGCGCCGAAGACGGCTCAGAACTGGCCCGTCTCGTCGCCCTACGCACCGCCGACCTGATCGACTACCAGGACAGCACCTACGCAACCGAGTACGCACTCTTCGTCGAACGAGTCCGCGCCAGGGAGGCCGTCGCAGTCGACGGATCGACGACCCTGGCCGAGACGGTCGCACAGAACCTCTACAAGCTCATGGCCTACAAGGACGAATACGAGGTCGCTCGCCTGGCACTCGACCCCGCCTTCGACGCCGCGGTGACAGACACCTTCGGCACGAGCGCCAAGCGAGCGGTGCGGTTGCACCCGCCGCTGCTGCGCGCGATGGGCATGAAGAACAAGCTCTCGCTCGGCTCATGGGTCAACCCCGGATTCAAGACCCTGCATCGCATGCGGCGCATCCGCGGCACCAGGCTCGACATCTTCGGCTACCACCGCATCCGGAAGATGGAACGCGCCCTGATCGACGAATACCGCACCGTCATCGAAACCCTGCTGCAGGACCTGACCCCCGCCATCCTGGCCGCCGCCGTCGACATCGCCGCCCTGCCCGACATGATCCGCGGATACGAGCAGATCAAGGTCGCCAACGTCGAGGCCTACCACCGGCGACTGACCGAACTGCTGGCCGCCTACCCGAACCAGGATGCGGTGATCGCGCCAGCCTGCTGATCGCACGCTCACCCCCCCACAGCGTGGACTCTCGTGGGGCCCGGCAACGAGCTGGGCCCACAAGGGGCCGCGGACCAACGAAAGGTATCTCGTGACTACCCCGGAACCGATCCTGCTGATCGACGGTGCCCGCCGCCAATGCACGGTGGCCTTCGCGCGCGCACCAGGTGGTGAAGGCCCGCCACGCCGAGGCGTAGGTGCGGCGGGTGCCGGCGGCCCGGGCCGACGCCACCGACTCCGCGATCCGCGCCGCCGCGGCAGGTGCGAGGTCCGGCAGCGCCGGCTCCAAAGCCCCCTCCACCGTCTCGACCGCTGCGAGAGGTCCGTCTGTTGCTGGTTCCGGCTGGTGGTCCACGGTCGGGCACGGTACCGGAGGCCTCCGACACCGTCCCGGCGACCGAAAGTGTGCTCACCTCGGGGTTCGTCGGAATAGCTGCGTAAATGGCAATTTTCAGCACCATCCGGTTGGTCGTAGACCGAATGCAGCAGGGTCTTCGTCGTCCCCGCAAGCGGGCGGTATCCCTAGGCCACGACGACCTCGGCGTGACAGCCGCGAAGTTCTTCGCGCAGGGGTGCAGCACCTCTGCCACAAGTCGCCGGGCAGGGTCGCTCCGATCGCCGACGTCAGCCTGCGAGGGCATCGGAGGTCACCCCCTTCACCCCGGTCAGCCCGCGGTCGACCAGGGATCGGGAAGAGGTCGGCCAGCCAGCCCCGTCCTCGGCGGAAGTGGCATCCAAACCCAGGATCTCGCGGTAGCCGTTGACGTTGCCTGGACGTTCTGGCTCGTCCCCGCAACGACAAGCCCGCCGAGACCGTCACCGACCCTGCCGAGGAGGTGAGACTGGCCTTGACTGCATGACCCATCGAGGAGTCACGCGACGACGTCGCACAGCCGGCACCGGCTCGCCGGGGTGCCCGGCCGATGGCAGCTGTACGCGCTCACCGACGCGATCACGGACGCGCCCCCGATCGCGCACCGCAGGTACTGCGGGCGGCCGCGGCTCGCCCCACGCCCGGCAGCACCGGCAGGCGCGGTGAGGGTGGACCGGACGCCGGAACGAACAGGCGAAACCCTCCCCACGGTTCGTGCGGCCTTCCTAGACTCGGGGTATGACAGCGCTGCGAATCTCCGACGAACCCGTCGACCACTCGAAGATCGAGAAGCGGGCACCGTCGGTGGCTCAGCTCTTCCTCGATCGTGTCGCGGCCAGCCCCGGCACGGAGGCGTTCCGGTTCCCGAAGGACGACGGCTGGCAGAGCGTGACGTGGCAGCAGGTCGGTGACCGTGTCCGCCTGCTCACGGCCGGGCTGATCGCGCTCGGCGTCGAGCCCGAGGACCGTATCGCGCTGGCGTCGTCGACCCGGTACGAGTGGGTGATCGTCGACCTCGCGGTGATGTGCGCGGGCGCCGCGACCACGACGGTCTACCCCACCACCAAGGCTCCCGACGTGGGGTTCATCGTGTCCAACTCGGGCAGCCGCGTGGTCGTCGCCGAGGACAGGACGCAGGTCGACAAGCTCGTCGAGCAGCGCGCACAGCTGCCGCACGTGCAGCAGGTGGTGGTGATCGACGGCCCCGGGGACGGGGACTGGGTGATCACCCTGGCCGACCTCGAGGAGCGGGGCAGGCAGCTGATCGCGGAGTCGCCGAACGTCGTCGAGGATCGGGTCCGGGAGATCCGGCCGGAGCACCTCGCCACTCTCATCTACACGTCCGGCACCACCGGCAAGCCCAAGGGCGTGCGGCTGCCGCACTCGGCGTGGACGTACACCGCCGCCGCCGTCGATGCCCTCGGCATTCTCGGCCCGGACGATCTGCAGTACCTGTGGTTGCCCCTGTCGCACGTGTTCGGCAAGGTGCTGCTGAGCCTGCCCCTGCAGGTGGGCATGCCCACCGCCATCGACGGCCGGGTCGAGAAGATCGTCGAGAACCTCGCCGTCGTGCGGCCGACCTTCATGGGCGCGGCCCCACGCGTCTTCGAGAAGGCTCACGCGCGCATCGAGGCGATGATGGCGGAGGAGGGCGGCATCAAGAAGAAGATCTTCGACTGGGCCGTCGGGGTCGGAACGCGGGTCTCGAAGGCCAAGCAGGAGGGCCGCAACCCGTCGCTGCTGGACCGGTTGCAGTACAAGGTCGCCGACAAGCTCGTCTTCTCCAAGATCCGGGAGCGGTTCGGCGGCCGGCTGAGGTTCTTCGTCTCCGGGTCCGCGCCGCTGGACCGCGACGTCGCACAGTGGTTCGATGCCGTCGGCATCATCGTCCTCGAGGGGTACGGGCTGTCGGAGACCTCCGCCGCGACGTTCCTCAACCGGCCGCTCGCCTACCGCTTCGGCACGGTCGGCTGGCCCTTCCCGGAGACCGAGGTCAAGATCGCCGAGGACGGGGAGATCCTCATCAAGGGTCCCGGTGTGATGAGCGGTTACCACGATCGTCCCGACGCGGACGCCGAGGCGTTCGAGGACGACGGCTGGTTCCACACCGGCGACATCGGCGAGGTGGACTCCGACGGGTTCCTGCGGATCACCGACCGCAAGAAGGACATGTTCAAGACCTCGCAGGGCAAGTACGTCGCGCCGTCCGCCATCGCCGCGACCTTCAAGGGCCTGTGCCCGTACGCGAGCGAGATCATCGTCCACGGCGAGGGCCGGCCGTACTGCGTGGCGCTGGTGGGCCTCGATCCGGAGGCGATCCACGAGTGGGCCCAGAAGAACGGCATGGGCGACAGGTCGTTCGCGGAGATCGCCCGGGACGAGAAGACCCGTGAGCTGATCGCCGGGTACATCGACCAGCTCAACGAGCAGCTCAACCGGTGGGAGGAGGTCAAGAAGTTCACCATCATCGACCGCGAGCTGTCGGTCGAGGCCGGGGACCTCACGCCGAGCATGAAACTGCGCCGCAAGATCGTCATCGACAACTTCTCCGACCGGCTCACCGGGCTGTACGGATAGGCGGCCTATCCTCGGATACATGACGAGTAGTGCGCGACCGAGTTTTACCCAGTACGTCGGATACCTGTTCGGCCGCACGCTCCCCGACTCGCTCCAGGACTGGGTCCGCAACGACCTCGTCGGGCCCGGCGCGACGATGCGTTACCTCGTGCGGTTCACCCTGCCGATCGTGCCGTTCCTGGCGCTGTTCCTGCTCATCCCCGGGCCGGTGTGGATTCCGCTGGCGATGATGGCGCTGCTCTTCATCCCGCTGGTGTACTTCGCGATCGCCCTGATGCAGATCTGGCGGCGGCACCGCCTGGAGCAGCACGGCCTCGACCCCAACCTGCTCGGCGAGAAGGCGCGGGTGCGGGCCGACCGCGAACGCAACGAGTACGAGCGGCGATTCGGGCGCTGAGCCGAGCGGGAGTTTCCTGCGCCGAGGGGGCTGCCACGTAGCGCCCCACTCGCATGTCGGCGCGGCAACCTCCCCCTCGACGCGGTGCCCTGGCAGCGCGATGCCCTGGGAGCACGGGGTCCTAGGACAGCACCTCGACGAGCGTGGTCGCCGAGTCACCCGTCATGTACCGCTCGACGCTGTCGAGGTGCCTGCGCCAGAACGCTTGCGCCGCCTCGGCATCGTCTCCTCGCAGCAACGTGACGAGCTTGCGGTTGGCACGCAACGCCGCGGACGCCCCGGGACGTTCCGCCGAATCGGCGCGCGTGGACAGATACAGCGCATTGTGTGCGTCCATGATGTCGAGCAGCATCCCCGCGAGCGCCGCCATCGTCTGGTTCCCGGCGAGTTCCATCACCGCCCGGTGCACCTCGGTGTCGTACTTGGCGAAGGCGGCGGGGTCGTCGAGGAGTTCCTCGCCCCGCTCGACCAGTTCGGCGAGCGTGTCGATGCGCCCGGCGGGGGCGGCGGCGAGCAGGCCGACGGCGTCCACCTCGAGTTCGGTGCGGGCGCGGTAGACGTCGGCCAGCGGGACACCCCGGTACTGCAGCAGCAGCCCGGTGTAGCGGGCGGCGGTCGAGCCGTCCGGCGCCTGCACGCGGGCGCCGCCGTGGGCGCCGCGCAGGACGGTGATGATGCCTTCCGACTCGAGAATGCGGAACGCCTCCCGCAACGTGGGCCGGGAAACGCCGAAGCGTTCCATCAGTGCGGCCTCGTTCGGCAACGGCTCGCCGGCGTGCAGTTCCCCGGTGATGATCTGGCGGCGCAGGCTCGCGGCGATCAGTTCACCTGCCTTGGGCACGCGAACGACCGTCGAGCTTCCGTCGAGTGGCATTTCACCGTCCTGTGTGCGTCATCCATCCCAGCCCCGATGGCACTTAGGATACAAGAATCTACCGGTTTGAAATCTAAAGAGGCAGATGATCTGTCTCTATCCGTCCCACGCCGAGCGGACGCCGTCACCCCACTACTCTCGGCGGTATGAGCGAACCCTCCACCAACGACGTTCCGGCCACCGCCGACCTCGCCGACGAGATCGGCCCCGACATCCGCAGCTGCGACACGCAGTTCGTCCAGTTCGGCGGCCGCGAGGTCTTCGCCGGCCGGATCACCACCATCCGCTGCTTCCAGGACAACCTGCTCGTCAAGCAGACCCTGAGCGAGCCCGGCAACGGCGGCGTCCTCGTCGTCGACGGCGATGCCAGCGTGCACACCGCCCTCGTCGGCGACATCATCGCCGGCCGCGGCGTCGACAACGGCTGGGCCGGTGTCGTCGTCAACGGCGCCGTCCGCGACTCGGCCATCCTGCGCACCCTCGCGATCGGCATCAAGGCGCTCGGCACCAACCCGCGCAAGAGCACCCAGACCGGGTCCGGCGAGAAGAACGTGCCGGTGGAGTTCGGCGGCGTCACGTTCAACCCGGGCGAGATGCTCTACAGCGACCACGACGGGATCGTCGTCCGCGCCGAGGACCGATAGGGAACCGGCACGCTCGTGGCGCTGCGAACGGCGCGGACCTCCCTGCGTGCCGCAAGGCGGAACCGGTCCGGCCGCACGAACACGCCTCCTGACGTCGCGGGCCGCCGTCCTCTCAGCCGATGGTGGCGAGGTTCGGCGGCAGTGCCCACACTGGAGGGATCACGGCCGCACGTGCGGCCCGCGACGTCAGGAGGCCCTCATGGGCGACAACAACCCGTTCGGATTCGACCCGGAAGACCTCGACCGCGTCTTCCGCGACGCCGGGGAAGGGTTGCGAGACCTGGCCGCCAAGATCGGCCGGTTCGTCGAGCAACCGGACGCCGGGATTCCGTGGTCGAGCATCTTCCCCGACCTCGGCGGCGCGCCGCGCACCCGCCCGGCACCGCCCACCGCCGGCGAGACCGGCGACGGCGTGTGGGTGATCTACACGCTCGACGGCGACGGAACCGCCCGCGTCGAGCAGGTTTTCCCCACCGAACTCGAGGCGCTGCGCGCCCACAAGAACAACACCGACCCGCTCCGGTCGGTGCGCTTCCTGCCCTACGGCGTCACCGCCGGCATCCTGGACCGGCGCGAGGACAAGGACCCGGACGAAACCGACTGACAGCACCTCCGAGACAGCCTTCGCCTCCCGCACCCGGGCATCACCTGCGGGCCGAGCCGGTGTGGGGAGGTCGACCGAAAACGAGTGCGCCCCGGCCCGTATGCGCGCAAACTGGTAACCAGGAGGTCATCATGCGAGCGCTGAAGGGCCTGCTCAATGCGGTGCTGGGGATCCTCACGGCCGTGCTCGGGGCGGTGGTGGGGATCCTTGCGGCGGTGGTATGGCTCGTCGGTGGGCTACTGTGCGTAACGATCATCCTGATTCCGCTGGGTATTCCCGTCATGAGGCTCGCCCGCCGTCTGTTCGCCCTCGGCAAACAGGTGCGGCGTCTCCCCTGAACGTCGCAGGGGATCGAGGATTTCGGAGACTGCAGCTGTGGTCGCACCGGCGCTGCAGGCCGTCACCTCGAGGCTCACGCCCCGGCCGTCACGCGTGCGGCGGCGGCCCCGATCTCCACGATGTCCCCGACGTGCAGCTGCCGCCCGCGCCGCACCTCCACCTCCCCGTTGACGCTGACGAGTCCCTCGGCGATCACTTCCTTCGCCTCGGCGCCGGATTCGATCAGGCTCGCCAGCTTGAGGAATTGACCGAGCCGGATGGACTCGTCGCGGATGGGCACTTCGAACACGTCGGACATGAGGCCAGTCTCTCACCCGCAGTGCTTTCGACCCGCCCGACCTCGACCCGCCCGCACGGCCCACGCCGGGCCCCGTTCTCACGCACACTTGACGAGTGAGCCGACCCGGTATCGTCTGGTTCCGCCGTGATCTGCGGCTGCGGGACCTGCCCACCCTGTTGTCCGTCGCCGACACCTCCGACCGGGCACTCGCGCTGTTCGTGCTCGACGAGTCGCTGCTGCGCCCGTCCGGATCCCCGCGCCGCACCTTCCTCATGCGGTGCCTGCGCGCCCTCGACGAGGACCTGGGCGGACGGCTGCTCGTCACCCACGGCGACCCCGTCACCGTCGTCCCGGCACTCGCCCGGGAACTCGACGCCGACGCGGTGCACATCAGTTCCGACCACGGCCCCTACGGCACCCGCCGCGACGAGGCCGTCGAGCGGGCGCTCGGCGATGTCCCGCTGGTGCGCACCGGCTCGCCCTACGCCGTCGCGCCCGGCCGCGTCCGTAAGCCCGACGACACCCCCTACAAGGTGTTCACCCCCTTCCAGCGGGCGTGGCACGAACACGGCTGGCGAGCCCCGGCCGCCACCGACGCCGGCACCGTCGACTGGATCGACCCCGGCAATCTCGACGCGCGGGTGCCGATCCCCGGCGACGACGACCTCGACGGGGTCACGCTGCCAGCCGCCGGGGAAGCCGCCGCGCTGCACCGCTGGCACGAGTTCCGCGACGACGACCTGCCGCACTACGACACCGAGCGGGACCGACCGGACCTCGACCGCACCAGCCGGCTCTCCCCCTACCTGAAGTTCGGGTGCATCCACCCGCGCACCCTGCTGCACGACGTGCGATCCGACCACGGCGGCGCGGCGAACCGGCTGCGCAGCGAACTGGCCTGGCGCGACTTCTATGCGGACGTGCTGTACCACCGGCCCGACACGGCCCGCCGCAACTACAACCGCCGCTTCGACCACATCACCTACGACAGCGGCCCCGACGCCGAACGTGCCTTCGCCGCATGGAAGGAGGGCCGTACCGGCTTCCCCATCGTGGACGCGGGCATGCGGCAGCTGCTCGCCGAGGGCTGGATGCACAACCGGCTCCGCATGATCGTCGCGTCCTTCCTCGCCAAGGATCTGCACCTGCCCTGGTGGTGGGGCGCCCGGCATTTCATGAACCGGCTCGTCGACGGCGACCTGGCCTCGAACCAGCACGGGTGGCAGTGGACCGCCGGCAGCGGCACCGACGCCGCGCCCTACTTCCGGGTGTTCAACCCGATCACGCAGGGCGAGAAGTTCGATCCGACGGGTGAATACGTGCGCCGTTGGGTACCCGAGCTGCGGGGCGTGAACGGCAAACGCGTGCACCGGCTCCCGGACGGTCCGCCGGACGGGTACCCGGCGCCGATCGTCGACCACGCCCACGAACGGCAGGTGGCACTCGACCGGTACGGGCGGATCGGCGGAAAAGGCTGACCCATCCGGGCCGCGCACCGCTCCGAATGCCGATGGGACGGACCACCCCCGTCCCGGACGGACAACCGAGAGGAACACGACAATGCGAGAACTCGTCGAAACGGCGTTCATGGCGATCCACACTCCTCTGGTGAATGCATACACCATTCTCATCAACATGATTCCCAGCTGATTCCACAGCGGCGCCGGGAGTTCTCCCGGCGCCGCCCCCGCACACCCGGACCAGGCCGAGGAAGGCACGATGGGCATCACGTACTCGAGCGTCGTCGACGCGCCACGCCGCGACGTCTTCGATTGGCACAGCCGACCGGGTGCGGTCAGGCGCCTGCTCCCCCCGTGGCAGCCGCTGCGGGTGATCACCGAATCCGACTCCCTCGAGTCGGGCCGGGCCGTCCTCGGCCTGCCGGGCGGATTGCGCTGGATCGCCGATCACCAGCCCGACGCCTACGACCCGCCCGCACGGTTCGTCGACAGCGTCGGCCGCGACGGGCTCACGTCGCTGCCCGCGGGGATCGCCGTGTCGTGGCGGCACGAGCACACCTTCGAGGCCCTCGGCGACCGTCGCACCCGCGTCACCGACCGGGTCGACACGCCCGTCCCGGAGCAGCTGCTGAAGCAGACCTTCCTCTACCGGCACCGTCAGCTCGCCGACGACCTCGCCGCCCACCAATGGTCACACGAGCAGGGGGTGCGGCCCGCCACGGTCGCCGTCACCGGGACGTCGGGCCTGGTCGGCACCGCACTGACCGCATACCTGAGCACTGGCGGCTATCACGTCGTCAGCCTCGTACGCGGCGAACCGCGCGGCGACGACGAACGTCGCTGGGATCCGAACGACCCCGCACCCGACCTGCTCGAGGGGATCGACGCCGTCGTCCACCTCGCCGGCGCCTCGATCTCCGGGCGCTTCAGCGACGCTCACAAGACCGCGATCCGGGACAGCAGGATCGAACCCACCCGGCTGCTGGCCGATCTCGCGGCACGCACTCCGAACGGACCCGCGACGTTCGTGTCCGCGTCGGCGATCGGGTTCTACGGCTACGACCGCGGCGACGAGCCGCTCACCGAGGATGCGCAGCGCGGCACCGGGTTCCTCGCCGACGTCGTCGCCGACTGGGAGGCCGCCACCGCGCCCGCCGCCGCGGGCGGGCTGCGCGTGGTACTGGTGCGGACCGGGATCGTGCAGACACCGCGCGGCGGGCCGCTGCAGTTGCAGCGCCCCCTGTTCGAGGCCGGGCTCGGCGGCCGGCTCGGCACCGGCCGGCAGTGGCTGTCGTGGATCGACCTCGACGACCTGCTCGACGTCTACCACCGGGCCCTCGCCGACCCCCGCATCGCGGGCCCCATCAATGCCGTTGCGCCGGAGCCGGTTCGCAACGACGAATACACCCGCACCCTGGCGCGGGTGCTGCACCGGCCGGCGCTGCTGCCGGTGCCCGGGTTCGGACCGCGGCTGCTGCTCGGCGAGGAAGGCGCGCGTGAGGTCGCCACGGCCGACCAGTGCGTCGTCCCGCGGTGCCTGGTCGACCACGGGCACCGCTTCCGCCGGCCGAAGCTCGAGGCCTGCCTGCGGCACCAACTCGGCCACATCGTGGAGAACGGATGAGTGGAGAACGGATGAGCTCCCCTCCGCTGCGCATCCTCGTCACCGGGGCGACCGGCTACATCGGGGGCCGGCTCGCCCCGCTGCTGATCGACGCGGGGCACCGGGTGCGGGTACTGGCCCGGACCCCCGACAAGTTGCGGGACGTGCCGTGGGCCGGCGACGTCGAGATCGTGCGCGGCGACCTGACCGACCCGGAGTCCCTGGCCGTCGCCTGCCGGGACATCGACGTCCTGTACTACCTGGTGCATTCGATGGGCGGGCGCGGCGAATTCATCGACACCGAACGCGCCGAGGCCGAGAACGTCGCCGCCGCCGCCCGGGCGGCCGGGGTGCAGCGCATCGTGTATCTCGGTGGGCTGCACCCGGACACGGCCGATCTCTCCACGCATCTGCGTTCCCGGGAGCAGGTGGGCCGGATCCTCGTGGAGTCCGGCGTGCCCACCCTGGTGCTGCAGGCCGGGGTGGTGATCGGTTCGGGCTCCGCGTCGTTCGAGATGATCCGGCACCTGAGCAACCGTCTGCCCCTGATGACCACCCCGAAGTGGGTGAACAACAAGATCCAGCCCATCGCGGTGCGCGACGTGCTGCATTACCTGGTGGGCGCGGCCACCGCTCCCCTCCCCCGCAGCCGCACCTACGACATCGGCGGCCCGGACGTGCTGCGCTACGGCGAGATGATGCAGGTGTACGCCGAGGTCGCGGGCCTGCGCCGGCGCCGCATCCTGGTGTTGCCCGTTCTCACCCCGAAGCTCGCGGGCCTGTGGATCGGGCTGGTCACCCCGATCCCGCCGTCGCTGGGCCGGGCGCTGATCGAGTCGTTGAGCAACGACGCGGTGGTCGCCGAACACGATATCGACGAGGTGATCCCGCCGCCGCCCGGCGGACTGACCGGCTACCGCGAGGCGGTCCGTCTGGCCCTGCACAAGATCGAGCGCGGCGACGTCGAAACCACCTGGGCGAGTGCGTCGCCCGTCGGCGCCCCCGCCGAACCGCTGCCGTCCGACCCGCACTGGGCGGGGGAGGCGGTCTTCGTCGACGAGCGCGTTATCGACTGCGACACCGACGCCGGCACGGTGTGGGAGGTGGTCGAGAGCATCGGCGGCGAGAACGGCTGGTACTCCTTCCCGCTCGCCTGGACGATCCGCGGGTGGCTCGACCGGTTCGTCGGCGGCGTCGGTCTGTCCCGGGGCCGCCGGAACCCGCGCACCCTGCACACCGGGGACGCGCTCGACTTCTGGCGCGTCGAGCGCCTCGAACGTCCCACCCTGCTGCGGCTGCGGGCCGAGATGCGGGCGCCGGGCGGGGCGTGGCTCGAGTGGCGCATCGAGCCGCTCGATCCCGGCCGGGCCCGGCTGCACCAGCGGGCGATCTTTTTTCCGAAAGGGCTTGCAGGACGGATCTACTGGTATGCGCTCGTGCCGTTCCACGGCATCATCTTCAAGGGCATGCTCGAGAACATCGCCGGCACCGCGCACCGCACGTCGGGGCCGAATGTCACATACGGTCACGTGAAGTGATGCGGTGTGACATTCGGCCCGCGGAAGGACGGCAGTAGCCGCCGCGGCCGTCAGTTCGGCGCGGGCTGGCGCCCGTGTTCGGCCTCGCGCTGGGCCACACCCTCGGCGGACTCGGCGAAGTGCGGCGTGTCGAACACCTCGCCGCCCAGCGGATCCTCCGGGTGGGCGTCGTCTGCGATTGCGACCTGCCCGGTCTGCGCGTCGACGCTGACGGAATTCGCGGGCACCTCGTGCACGGCGACGACGAGGCGGGCGGGCGCACCGGGCTCCACGACTCCGTTCCGGCTCGGATCCAGGCCGGCGAACGTGGCGGAGATTCCCGGCCGGTGGCCGGCCTTGTGCCCACCCGGGGCGGCGGCCGGTTCCCGCACGGCCACCTGCAGGTACCGGGGGGCGGTGGCGACCTCGTACCGGAACGCCTTCAGCATCGACACGCACGCCAGCACCATGGCGATCGAGAACGGGACCGCCGTCACGATCGACGCCGTCTGCAGGGCGGTCAGCGACCCGCTGCCGCCGACGATCAGCAGCACCGCTGCGGCCACACCCTCGAGCACCGACCAGTAGACACGGGTGATCTTCGGTGTCTCGAGGTTACCGCCGGTGGAGAGGATGTCGATCACCAGCGACCCGGAGTCCGACGACGTGACGAAGAAGAACACGACGACGACGATCGCGAGCAGACTGGTCAGGACGGACAGCGGCAGACCGTCGAGCAGCACGAACAGCGACGTGTTGGTGTCCACCGTGCCGTCGGCGGCGAGCATGTCGCCGTCGTTGCGCTGCCGCAGGATCCCGGCGTTGCCGAAGATGGTGAACCACAGCGACGCGACGAGGGTGGGGGCGAGCAGGACACCGAAGACGAACTCGCGGATCGTGCGACCGCGGGAGATGCGGGCGATGAACATACCGACGAACGGCGCCCAGCTCATCCACCAGCCCCAGTAGAAGACGGTCCACGCCCCCGACCAGCCGTCCTCGGCGAACGGCGCGGTGCGCAGCATCAGTTCGGGCAGGGCCTGCACGTAGCCGCCGAGGTTCTGCACCCACGACTGCAACAGGAACAGCGTCGGCCCGAGCAGCAGGACGAACACCGCGAGTCCCGCCGCGAGTGCCATGTTGATGTTGGACAGCCACTTGAGGCCGCGCGAGACGCCGGACACCACCGAGAAGGTTGCCAGCCCCGTCACCCCGACGATCAGCGCGACGGTGAGCCAGTTTCCGGTCTCCACCCAGCCCAGGTAGTCGAGGCCCGCGGAGATCTGCTGGACGCCGAAGCCCAGCGACGTCGCGACACCGAAAAGGGTTCCCACGATGGCGATCGCGTCGATCGCGTGCCCGATCGGACCCTCCACGCGGGCGCGCCCGAGCAGCGGTTCGAGGAGCCAGCGCACGGACAGCGGACGGCCCTTGCGGTACGTCATGTACGCCAGGCCGAGGCCGACGACGACGTAGATCGCCCACGCGTGCAGACCCCAGTGGAACAGGGTCAGCTCCATCGCCTGGTTCGCGGCGGCGTCCGTGGAGCCGGGGATGCGTCCCGCCTGCGGGGGATCCACGTAGTGCGACAGAGGTTCCGCGACACCGTAGAACACCAGTCCGATACCCATGCCGGCGCTGAAGAGCATCGCGAACCACGAGAAGGTTCCGAACTCGGGTTGCTCGTCGTCGCGGCCGAGCTTGATGTTGCCGATGCGGCTGATCCCGCAGTACAGCGCGAAGATCACGAATCCGGTGGCGATCAGGATGTACCACCAGCCGACGCCGTCGGTGACGGCGCGGTTGAGCGAATCGAACGCCCCCTCGGCCGACCCTGCGTAGACGACCGCAAAGGCGATCAGCCCCAGGATCACCAGCGAGGCGGGGACGAACACGGGCTTGCGCAAGCCTCGCCATGCGTCGCGAATCATCTTCACCAGCTCCTCGTGTCGCGGCGAGCCGGATCCGGCGCTCGGAGGGCTCACCCACGTCGCGAATCGAACCTAACAGAGCCGGCGCGCGCCCGCGGGAAACGCAACCGAGCACCCGCGCCACCCCCGCCGGGGGCCGAATGTCACATGCGATCGATCGAGCTGATGCAATGTGACATTCGGCCGGGGGCGGAGCGGCACCGGTACGAGTCCGGTACGCGCAGAAGGCGGTTCACACGGTGCAGAGCGGTTTGATCTCCTGCAGGCCCTCCGTGGTGGGCGAGGTGAGCATGAGGCAGCTGTTGTAGCCCTGCTGCTCGACCACGGTCCGGATCTGCTGCCACGCAGCGTCGTCCACGACGGGCGAACGCGACAGTACGAACCCGGAGATCCGGGTCGGATCCCCCACGAGCGCCCACGAGTAGTCGTCCGCGAGGTAGCTCACGATGTAGTTGCTCGGACCGTCCAGCGAATCCTGGGACGGCACACCGGGGAAGCTCACATGCAGCGACGCGGTGTCGTTGACCCGCGCGTTGCCGACGATCCCCCGTCGCTCACCGGTGACGGTGGTGCACGAGTTCTCCACCCGCACGTTGCGCTCGTCGAGCAGGGTGTAGTTCGCCGTGGTGTCGCGCACGCAGTCGAGATTGAACGGCGCGGGATTGGCGGCCAGCTGATACCAGGTGCCCATGTACCGGTTCACGTCCAGCTCCGCCACCGGGGTGAGCGGGGCTGCCTGCGCCGGTGCCGCCATGAGGGCGGCGCCCGCGGCGGCCAGGACGGCCGCCGCGAGGCCTCGGATCATTCGTTTCACGTCGCTCCTCGGGTCCTACCGGGTCCGGGTCACTGCTGCGGTGCCGGCGGCAGCAGGACGGAGTCGACGAGGTAGACGGTCGCGTTGGCCGTCTTCACGCCGCCACAGATGACGTTGGCGTCGTTCACCTTCCATTCCTCGCCTTCACCGGTCACCTCGACGGTACCGCCCTGAACGGTGGTCTGGGTACCTTCGATGTCCGACGGCGCGATCTGGCCGGGCACGACGTGGTAGGTGAGAATGGTGGTGAGAGTGGCCGTATCGGTCTTCAGGCTCTCGATGGTTGCCGGATCGACCTTGGCGAAGGCGTCGTCGACCGGCGCGAACACGGTGAACTCGCCGCCGTTGAGCGTTTCGACGAGATTCACCTGCGGGTTGAGCTGCCCGCTGATCGCCGCGTTCAACTGGGTCAGAATCGGAATGTCGGCGACGGCAGTCCCGACGGGTTGCTGCGCGATGGCCTCCAGCGAACCCGGCCCGCTGGGAACCTGCTCGGCGTACGCGGCGCAACCCGGACCCACCGGGGCCGACGCCATGGCCTCGGTGGTGGGCGACATCGCCGACGTGGCGCTCTCCATCGCCGACGTAGCCGACGTAGCCGACGACGAACCCGAGTCGTCGGACGAGCACGCCGCGACACCCATCATCGCCATTGCGCCGATTCCGACTGCCGCCAAGCTCTTTCGCGTGTTGATAACCATGGCCCCAATTCCCTTCGGTGTCGTGGTCCTTGCGACCACGTCGGTCAGGTGTGTCATCTGCCATTCGGCGCGGACGGAAGGGCGGATGGGTGGATCTGCAAGATTTTTTCGACCCATCCGATTCCGGCCGCGCTCCGAACACCCGGCATGGAGATTGCATCGAACCGGCCCCGCGCACACGTGCTGGTTCTTCCGGGTGGCAAGCCGGCCAGCACGGCCGCCGCCCGGCCGTGGCACCTGTCCGCGCTGCGGATGACCTTGCTGACCGAATCCCTGCGCTCCCGGCTGAGCATGTACGACATCACCGTCGGGCAGGTGCGCTACACCCACCGCGGATGGAACGGGGACCGGATGAGTCCCGTCCACGACGCCCTGCGGGCCCTCGACGAGGTGCACCGGCGGCGCGGCGACGTCCGGATCGGGCTCGTGGGCCACTCCATGGGCGGAAGGGTGGCGGCCCACCTCGCGGCACAGCCCGGCGTCGGGGCCGTCGTCGCGCTGGCACCGTGGTGGCCCGACAACGACGGCGCTCTCGTCCCACCCGAGCGACGGCTGCTGGTGGTGCACGGTACCGCCGACACGAGGTGCGATCCGCGCCTGAGCGCGGTTCAGGCGGCCCAGGCCCGCGGACGCGGCGTCGACGCCCAGTTCCGGCCGCTCGCGGGGGCCGGCCACTTCCTGCTCACCAAGCCGGGCTGGTGGCATGCCGTCACCGCCGAGTTCCTCCGTGAATCCCTGGCCCCGGCCGGCCGGCGGGCAGGAGGAGACCATGCCTGACACCCCGCGCGACGTCGCAGTGATCGGCAGCGGTGGCGCCGGCCGGCCGGAACGGGCCGGCGGCGTCGCGCTCGAGAATTCGTTCCGGAGGTGATCGCCTTGCTCGATTCGACTCTTGCCTCGCCCGCCGGCCCCGGCCGCCCGAACGGACCGGCCGAGGACGGCTTGAGCCGCCCGAATCGCCCGACTAGGCTTTCGCTCGATGAGCGGACAGGGCCGATGACCGGCGTCGGCGGACGTACCGACACACTCGATGCGCTGCTCGCGCGCGTGGCGGTGCAGGACGCGGCTGCATTCGCCGAGTTCTACGACCTGACCCGCGCCCGCGTGTACGGCATGATCCTGCGCGTCCTGCGCGATCCCGGCTACAGCGAGGAGACGGCGCAGGAGGTCTACCTGCAGGTCTGGCGTTCCGCCTCCGGTTTCGACGCCGCCCAGGGTTCGGCCCTGTCCTGGCTGATCACCCTGGCGCACCGCCGGGCCGTCGACCGGGTGCGGTCCGAGCAGTCCGGGGCCGACCGCGAGGCACGCTACGGCGCGAGCAACGTCGACGCGGCGTTCGACGTCGTCAGCGAGGAGGCGGCCCGGCGCGAGGACCGGCAGCAGGTCGCCCACTGTCTGGGCACGCTGACCGATCTGCAGCGTCGGTCCGTCGAACTCGCCTACTTCGGTGGGCTGACGTACCGCGAGGTGTCCGAACAACTTTCGGTCACGCTACCGACCGTGAAATCGAGAATCCGAGACGGACTGCTCCGTCTACGCAAGTGTCTGGGGGTGCAGGGCGATGACGAGTGAGGCCCGACCCGGTTTCGGCGATGTGGACCGCGAACTGATCGACCTCGCGGTCGTGTACGCGCTCGACGCGGTGTCCGATGCCGAACGCCGCGACATCGAGTCCCGGGTGGCCGAAGCCGCTCCCGAGGTGGCGGCGGCGTTCGCCCGGGAGACGGCGGCCGTCCGGGAGACCATGGCCGTGGTGTCGGCGTCGACGGCCACCGAGCCGCCGGCCGGACTGCGCGAGCGTCTGCTGGACGCGATCGCCGCCGAATCCGGCCCGCAGGCGCCGCCCGTCGCACCGATCTCGCTGGACGAGCGGCGCGGCCGGCGCCGCAACTTCCTGCTCGCCGCGGCGGCCGCACTGCTGGTCGCCGTGGGTGGATTCGCCGTCGTCGCCCAGTTGCAGGAGGGCACCGCACCCACCTCGGCGCAGGTGTTCGCGGCGGAGGACGTGCGCACCACGTCGGGTGAGATCGAGGGCGGCGGAGTCGCCACGGTGGTGTACTCGAAGGAAGCCGACGCCGGGGTGCTGGTGATGAACAACGTGGCGCCGCCCGCCGAGGGCAGCGTCTACCAGATGTGGCTGATCACCCCCGAGGGCCCGGAGTCCGCGGGCATCATGGATGCCGAGGCGGTGGCGCCGTCCACCACGGCCGTCCTCGAGGGTGTCGGGCATTCGACCGCCCTGGCATTCAGCATCGAACCGCCGGGCGGGTCGGCGCAGCCGACGCAGATCTTCGCCCAACTGCCGCTGGGCTGACCCGGGGGACGGAATCGCCCGCACCTCGCGGCGGCTCAGCGCTGTGCCGATCGGACCAGTTCGATCAGAAGGGAGCGCAAGGTGGCGGGGTCGGACACCACCGCGGTCGGCTGCGCATCGGTGCGCTCGAGTTCGATCATCGCCCGGTACAGCTCGTACCCCGATTCGGTGATCCGGACGCGCATGCGCCGCTCGTCGGCGGGATCGACGGTGCGCGTGGCGAATCCGGACCGCTCGAGGTGCTCGACGGTCCGGCTCATCGTCTGGTCGGTCACGCGGCAGGCCCGGGCGATCTCCCGCTGGGAGCGCGGACCGTCGGCGATCGTGTGCAGGGCTACCAACCCGGCGTGGGTGAGACCGTGGGCGCGCAGAGTCGATTCCCAGGCCTGCTCCACCAGCCGGGCGGCCGTGGACAGCAGCCGGCCGGTCGGCCAGCTCTCGAGATCGTCGGTCATGAGATACCTTTTCACTATTGTTCAGCTAGCTGAGTAATCTGGGCTCGGCGTACTCGCATTCTCCTGGAGGAAGATTGAACACCGTCACCGCGCCGGCGCGTTCACCTCGTCGCATCCGCTGGCTGCTGCCGGCGCTGCTGCTCATCGCGTGGCTCGCGATCGCCGGCGCCGGCGGTCCCTTCGCCGGCAAGCTCAGCGAAGTCCAGCAGAACGACAACAGCTCGTTCCTCCCGGCCTCCGCGGAATCCACCCGGGCGGGCGAACTCTATGCGGACTTCACCGACACCCGGTACGTGCCCGCGATCGTCGTCGCCGAACGCCCCTCCGGCATCACCCCCGACGACCTCGCCTACCTCGCGGGGGCGTCGGCCGGCCCGCCGCCGGTCCCGTCGCAGGACGGTCAGGCCGCGCGGATGATCGTGCCGATCGACAGCACCGGAGAGGTCGGGGACGCCGTCGACGAACTGCGCGCCGAGCTTGCCGATCCGCCCGAGGGGCTGACGATCTACGTCACCGGTCCCGCCGGGCAGATCGCCGATCTGACGACGGCGTTCGAGGGCATCGACGGCCTGCTGCTGCTGGTCGCCGGTGGGGTGGTGCTGCTGATCCTCGTCGTCGTCTACCGCAGTCCCCTGCTGCCGTTCGTGGTGATCCTCTCGGCGGTGTTCGCCCTCGCGCTGGCGAGCCTGCTCGTGTACCTGCTGGCCGACGCCGACGTCATCGCCCTCAACGGACAGAGCCAGGGCATCCTGTTCATCCTCGTCTTCGGCGCCGCGACCGACTATGCGCTGCTGCTGGTGTCCCGCTACCGCGAGGAACTGCGCCTCGAACAGGACCGGTTCGCCGCGATGCGCACCGCGTGGCGGGCCACGCTGGAACCGATCGCCGCGTCGGCGGGCACCGTCATCGCCGGCGTGCTGTGCCTGTTGCTGTCCGACCTGAACTCCAACCGCGGCCTCGGCCCCGTCGCCGCGATCGGCATCGTCGCCTCGTTCGTCGCCTCCATGACGTTCCTGCCGTCCGCACTGGTGCTCCTCGGCCGGGCCGCGTTCTGGCCGAAGCGGCCGACGGCCGACCCCGACGCCGATCGGGACGACCTGGCGTCGGCGCACCGGTTCTGGAACGGGCTCGCACAGCGGGTCGGCGCCCATCCGCGGCGGATCTGGGTGGTGTCGAGCCTCGTCCTCGTCGGCTTCGCGATGCTGCTGCCGCAGTTCAAGGCCGACGGCGTCGCCCAGTCGGAGATCTTCCTGCTCGAGACCGACTACGTGACCGGCCAGGAGATGCTCGGCAGGCACTTCGACGCCGGCACCGGCTCCCCCACCGTGATCATCACCCGCGAGTCCGCGGCCGGCGACGTCGCCGCCGCCGCCCGCGTCGAGGGCGTCACCGAGGTGGCGCCGGTGACCGGCCCGGACGGTGCGACGACCGTCGTCGACGGCCGCGTCGCGCTGCAGGCGACCCTCTCGGATCCCGCCGACTCGCCGGCCGCCGAGAACACCGTCGAGCGCATCCGCGACGCGGTCGGCGGAGTGCCGGGGGCCGAGGCCCTCGTGGGCGGGACCACGGCGGTCGATCTGGACACCAAGAACACCGCCACCCGCGACCGCACGGTGATCATTCCCGTCGTCATCGCGGTGGTGCTGCTGATCCTGATCCTGCTGCTGCGGGCACTCGTCGCGCCGGTGCTGCTGATGCTGACGGTCGTCGTGTCCTTCGCGGCGACCCTCGGCGTGTCGTCGCTGGTCTTCGACCATCTGCTCGGGTTCCCCGGCGCCGACCCGGTGGTGCCGCTGTTCGGCTTCGTCTTCCTCGTCGCGCTGGGCATCGACTACAACATCTTCCTGATGACCCGGGTGCGGGAGGAGAGCGCCCGGGTGGGCACCCGGCGCGGCACGCTGCGGGCCCTGACCGTGACCGGCGGGGTGATCACCTCCGCAGGCATCGTCCTGGCCGCGACGTTCTCGGCGCTGGCGGTGATCCCGCTGCTGTTCCTCGCGCAGATCGCGTTCATCGTCGCGTTCGGCGTGCTGCTCGACGCACTGCTGGTCCGGTCGCTGCTCGTGCCGGCACTGACGATCGACATCGGAAAGCGGATCTGGTGGCCGAGCACGCTCGCGCGCAGGGAACCGGAGGAGGTGGGCTGACACGGCCGGCCTGGTTGCTCACCCGTACCGAGTTCGGGTGGAATCGACACGACGCAGCGCGCGAAGGCACGGAGAACGACCTCCGGCCGTACCGACGCGCTCGAGAAGGAGACAGCTCGCGATGCAGATCCAGCTCAACAAGGACAGCCACATCCAGATCGACGACGACATCGCCCGTCGCCTCGAGGAGGAGTTGGAGTCCGCACTGAACCGGTTCGCCGACCGGATCACCCGGGTGGAGATCCACCTCAGCGACGAGAACGCGGACAAGTTCGGCACCACGGACAAGCGTTGTCTCCTCGAGGCGCGGATCGCCGGCCAGCAACCGATCGCGGTCACCCACAACGCGGGATCGGTGAAGGAGGCCTTCGACGGCGCCGTGCACCGCCTCCGCAGCCTGCTCGATTCCAAACTCGGCCGCTCGACCGACCACAAGGGCGGCCCCTCCATCCGTCACATGGAGGTCGACGAGTAGACGACTCTCCCGGGAGTCGTCGGGACGAGAATCGCCGCGCCGCTCCGGAATCCGCTCCGGGAAACAACCGTGCGGATTCCGGAGCGGCGAGCGGATTCCGGTACGGCGGCGCGGTGCACGCGTCGCAGTTCCTCGTCCCGCACCGTCGACCGCTCAGGACGGCACGACGTGTCCCGCAACACCGCCCCCGACGGCATTGCGGGACACGCCGGGGGCCGCCGACCCGGCACGGCAGGTATCGCCGGCGCGGACACGACCCCACGGGACCGAGCGTGTTCAGCTCAACCCGACACCGAGACCGAACGTCACGCTCAGCCACTTGAGGAACGCGCTGAATGCGACGCCCAGATCGAATCCGGCAGACATCGGACTCTCCTTCACCCTCGAAGATCCCGACCCGACCTCAGTGTATTACCCTCGAAAGAGTCACACCACCAACGGATTTCGGGCAAATACCCCGGAGGGGACTTCTCGGGCGGTGGCGCATGCTACGGCCCGAACCCCCACCACCTCGAAAACGGCGCGTCTCCGGCGGCACCGCCACCGCGGGCGGGCACCGACGCCGGGCGCCGTTCCGGCGAACTGGACTTTATTTTTTTGTTGGGTATGGTCGTGGCCAGTTTGCGATTGCCGATTCGGAAAGGATTGACAATGGCCGCCAAGCCCGCCGTCAAGAGTTCCAAACAGTCCGCCCGCACCCTGAAGGAGCGGCGCGCGGAAAAACGAGCCAAGGCGCTCGAGTCCACCCAGTTCCTCCGCAAGCGGAAGAGCTGACCGCGGATCGACGACGACCGATCCGAACGAAATGGATTTCACAACAACAGTTCTCGAGAGACTCTACGCGCAGCTCGGAAACGAGATCGCCCTCGCGAACCCCGGGGACGAATTCCTTCCGGGATATCACCGGGGAATTCGGACCGCGCGACTGTACGTCCTCGACGAATTGGCTCGCCATTCCGCACTGCCTGCCACCATCAGAAAAACGACGAGAGAATCGCATCTCCCATGAACACGGCACAGCACACGCTCGGGAGAATTCGAGCGAACCTGGAAAATGATCTGGAGACACTCGCCCGCGCCGAGCACACCCGCGGGTTCCGCCGGGGACTGCGCGAGGCGTTGACTCGCGTGACGGAACTCGAGGACGCCACCGCCGCGGGCTGACCCTCCGGATCCCTCCGCCCCGGCCCGGGCGCTGCGTCCCCGGGCCGGGGCGGAGCGCTTCGCGCCGGAGGCGCCGACCTCGTCCCCGTGCCGAAAGCGAAGAATCAGATGCCGCGCCGGTATACCGATGTTGTTGCCACGCACGCCGAACCGATGCCCTCCCCGGCTCGGGCCGGGGTGCTGAAGGTGATGTTCCTGCCGCTGGACGTCGCAGCGAGCAGGCTTCCTCCCGCCGTTCCCGCCGTTGCCGGCACGGAGCCGTTCCTCCCGGCACGCATAGCCGACGCCCCCGGTGCCGATCACGTCGAGCGGGCACCGAGCCTGCTGGCGTTCCGGCACCTCACGGACCCCGGCGACGGCCCCGCCGCCTTCGGACCGGTCCGGCGTCCGGCGGCGGACACTCCACCGTCGGCGCCCGGCCGGACCCGTGTCGGCGCGCCCGGCGCGTGTGCGTCCCTGTGGGAGGTGCCCGGCGGCGGACTGGTGCTGGTGTGCGAGGAGTTGACCGCCGAGGCGCCCGGCACCGTGCTGACCTGGCACAGCGATCCCCTCTTCGACGGTGCCGACACCGGATTCCGTCGTGCGCTCGACGCATTTCTGGCGCCGTTCCGGGTGACCGCCGATGCCGGCCTGGTCGACGTGTTCCCCCGGCTCGACACCCGGCTGCCCGACCCCGCGGTGTACCGCCCGCTCCGCGAGGTGGTCGTTCGCACCGCTCGTCCGCTTGCGGCCGAGCGCACCGTCGAGGGACTGGTCGTGGAGGTCGCCGGGGACGGGTCCGATGCGGTGCGCCGGCTCGTCGGACCTCCCCGCTCAGGCACCCTCGCCGACGGGGTGTCGCGGGCATCCGGACGGTTGCGCATCTGGCATCCGGAACCGTTGGCCGATGCGCCGGTGCGGGCCGGGGCGCGGCTGGGCGTCCGCGACGACGCCCGGGCGATGCTGGTCGATCTCGGCGCCGCAGACCGTCACGGTTACCTTGGGGACGGCACCCGCGAGATGCTCTACCACCTGATCTGCTGGGTCGGCGCCCGGGCACACCTGCACATCGATCGGCGCCGGCTGCTCGGGCACCTGCGCACCCACCGCTCACACGACCGTGCGCAGCTCCTCACCGCGCTCGACGAGGTGGCCGACGTGCGTGCGCGCCTGGTCGAGGTGGCGCTGCTGTGCGCTCCCCCCGACGACGCGCCGGGACGGATCGCGCCGACGCGGTTGCGCTCGCTGCTCGCACACCGGGCGAGCGCGGAGATCGACGGGGCACGAGCCGAGTTGACCGAGCTGTGCGCCACCGCCGACCTGGTGCTGCACCGGCGCCTGCACACCGCTCGCCCCCGGCCGCAGCCGCTGCCCGCCGCGCCCGCCGTCCTGTCGGCGATCGCACTTCCGGCAGCGGCGACGGCGGCGCTGCTCGTCCCGCTGCAGCATCTGCACCCCCCGGCGCTCGTGCCGGCCGCCGTGTCCGCCGCCCTGGCCGTGGCGTTCCTGGCGGCGCCGCGACGAGACGGTGATGCCGCCGGACTCGTGCCGTTCCGGCGTCGGGGCCCGCGGGCGCTGCGCCGCAGGGACGCCGGACCCGGGGTGTAAAGAATTCGTCAGGACATCGGCCGCGGGCGTCAAGATTCCGTATGGATCGCGGTCCACGGACGGGCGCGGTGCGACAGTGTGGTGCGGGGCGCCGATCGGCGCCTGATTCGTGTCTACGACAAGGGAAGACGACATGGCCGACACCGCGTACGTGGTGCTGATCCTGGCAGGGTTCCTGGTATGCGCTCTGGTCCTGCGCGCGCTGCATGTGCGAGGTGAGAGCCGATGACCTGGGCAGGGGTGGCGAGCGTCGCGCTCGTCGTGCTCACGACGGCACTGGTGGTGTACCTGCTGATCGCGCTGCTCGATCCGGAGAGGTTCTGACGATCCGATGACTCCAGCTGTTGCCGCGGGACTGCAGATCGGCCTGGTCGTTGCAGTCCTGGCGTTGGCATACGTTCCACTCGGCGACTACATGGCGAGGGTGTACACGACCGACACCGACCTGAGGTGGAAGGACCTGCGGATCGAGTCCCTGATGTACCGGCTGTGCCGGATCGATCCGCGCGCAGAACAGACCTGGTACGGATACGCCGCGAGTGTGCTCGGTTTCTCGCTCGCGAGCGTGCTCTTGCTGTACACGGTGCAGCGACTGCAGGGTGTCCTGCCGCTCGGCCGGGACCTGGGTGGAGTGAGTCCGGCGGTGGCATTCAACACCGCGGTCTCGTTCGTCACCAACACCAACTGGCAGTCCTACGTGCCCGAGACGACGATGAGCCCACTCACCCAGTCCGCCGGCCTCGCGGTGCAGAACTTCGTCTCGGCGGCGGTCGGCATGGCGGTCGCGATCGCCCTGATCCGCGGCCTGGTGCGCGTCGGGCGCGGCGGCGAGATCGGCAACTTCTGGGTGGACCTGGTGCGCGGGACCCTGCGGATTCTCTTGCCGCTGGCGTTCGTGATCGCGTTGATTCTGTTGTCCCAGGGCGTGATCCAGTCGTACCGCAGCGGCTTCTCCGCCACCGGACTGGACGGCAACGCGGTCACCACCGCGCTGGCGCCGGTCGCCTCACAGGAGGCGATCAAGGAACTGGGCACCAACGGCGGCGGCATCCTCGCCGCGAACTCGGCCCACCCGTTCGAGAACCCCACCCCCGTCACCAATATCGTCGAGATCCTCGCGATCCTGCTGATCCCGGTGACGCTGACGCGCACGTTCGGCACGATGATCGGCAACCGACGGCAGGGCCTGACCGTCCTCGGCGTGATGGCGTTGCTCTACGGCACCGTCCTGGCGGTGGCGCTGGCCGCCGAATCCGGCACGCGGGGCGTGGCGGCGAACGCCGCCGGCGCGATGATGGAGGGCAAGGAAGTCCGGTTCGGGATCCCCGGTTCGGTGCTGTTCGCGGTGTCGACCACCGGCACGAGCACCGGTGCGGTGAACTCGGCGCACGACAGCATGTCCCCGCTCGGCGGTGGGGCCGTCCTGCTGAACATCCTGCTCGGCGAGATCGCGCCGGGCGGAGTCGGCACCGGCCTGTACAGCATGCTGGTGCTCGCGGTGATCGCCGTGTTCGTCGGGGGCCTGCTCGTGGGGCGCACGCCCGAGTTCCTCGGCAAGAAGCTGCGCAGGCGCGAGATCACCCTTGCCGCGCTGGCGGTGCTGGTGATGCCGGCGCTGGTGCTGACCGGCACCGCGATCACCGTGATCCTGTCCACCACCACCGGGTATCTCGGCAACTCTGGGGATCCGGGCACTCCGGGCGCGATCCACGGGTTCACCGAGGTGCTCTACGCCTATGCCTCGGCGTCGAACAACAACGGCAGCGCGTTCGGAGGGCTGACCGTGACCAGCGACTGGTTCCAGTCCTCGCTGGGCATGTGCATGCTGCTCGGGCGGTTCCTGCCGATCGTGTTCGTCCTGGCCCTGGCCGGATCGCTGGCCGCGCAGCGTCGCACCCCGGCCGGTGCGGGCACGCTGCCCACCACCGGTGCGGCCTTCGCCGGGCTGCTCACCGGAACGGCCGTCCTCGTTGCGGCTCTCACCTTCTTCCCGGCCCTCGCTCTGGGCCCCGTCGCGGAAGCACTGCATTGACGCCGGCGCCGCGACCACGGCTCGTCCTCCCGCCCCGCGGCGGAGATCACGGAGATACTTCGGTGACCATCGACCTTCATTCCCACCGGGAGACCATCACCTCCCACCCGCATCGTGTCGGCGGGGGCGTGTTCAGCCCCCGTCAGCTGGCAGAGGCCCTGCCGGGAGCGATCCGCAAGCTCGATCCCCGGCATGTGGCGCGGAATCCGGTGATGTTCGTCGTGCTGGTCGGATCGGCGGTCGCCACCGTCGCGGCGATGGTCGAACCCACGCTGTTCGCGTGGTCGATCGCGGCGTGGCTGTGGTTCACCGTGCTGTTCGCCAACCTCGCCGAGTCGGTCGCCGAGGGGCGCGGCAAGGCGCAGGCGGCGAGCCTGCGAAAGGTCAAGCAGGACACGACAGCCCGTCGCCTCACCGGTCCGGCCGCCGAGGAATCCGTATCGGCCACCGAGCTGCGCATGGGCGATCTCGTCGTGGTGGAGACCGGTCAGACGATCCCCGGTGACGGCGACGTGATCGAGGGCATCGCCACGGTCGACGAGTCGGCGATCACCGGAGAATCGGCGCCGGTGATCCGCGAGTCGGGTGGCGACCGATGCGCCGTCACCGGCGGCACCACCGTGCTCTCCGACCGCATCGTCGTGCGGATCACCGCACCACCCGGGCAGACCTTCGTGGACCGGATGATCGCTCTCGTCGAGGGGGCCGCCCGGCAGAAGACCCCCAACGAGATCGCCCTGAACATCCTTCTCGCGGCGTTGACGATCGTGTTCCTGCTCGCGGTCGTCGCGATCGGTCCGATGAGTGCGTACGCCGGCGCCGAGCAGGGACCGGTCGAGCTGATCGCGCTGCTGGTGTGCCTGATTCCCACCACGATCGGTGCCCTGCTCTCCGCGATCGGCATCGCCGGGATGGACCGGCTGGTGCAGCGTAACGTGCTGGCCATGTCCGGTCGTGCCGTCGAGGCGGCCGGGGACATCGACACCCTGCTGTTGGACAAGACCGGCACCATCACCTACGGCAACCGGCGCGCCACCGCACTGCACCCCGCTCCCGGCGTCACGGATCTCGAAATGGCTTCTGCGGCAAGGCTGTCGAGCCTGTCCGACGAAACCCCCGAGGGGCGCAGCATCGTCGAGTTGTGCGCCGAGCGGTTCCACCTCGATCCGAGCCCGTCGGGCGCCGAGCGCTCCGCCGAGTTCGTCGCATTCACCGCGCACACCCGGATGAGCGGCCTCGACACCGCCGGAGACGCCGGCATCCCGGTCCGCATCCGGAAGGGCGCCGCCGACGCGGTGACCCGCTGGGTGGCCGAGCAGGGCGGACGGATCCCCGAGGCGGTGAGCACCGTCGTCGACGACATCGCCCGCGGCGGCGGAACACCGCTCGTGGTGGCCCGATCCGACGATCGCGGCGCATCGGTGGTCGGCGTCGTCGAGCTGTCCGATGTCGTCAAGCCCGGCATGGCACAGCGATTCGCCCAGCTGCGGGCGATGGGCATCCGCACGGTGATGATCACCGGGGACAACCCCCTCACCGCGAAGGCGATCGCAGCCGAGGCGGGGGTCGACGACTTCCTGGCCGAGGCGACCCCCGAGGACAAGCTGGCGCTGATCCGCTCGGAACAGCAGGGCGGACGGCTGGTCGCGATGACAGGTGACGGTACCAACGACGCGCCCGCCCTCGCCCAGGCCGACGTGGGGGTGGCGATGAACACCGGCACCTCCGCGGCCAAGGAGGCGGGGAACATGGTCGACCTCGACTCCGATCCGACGAAGCTGATCGAGGTGGTCGAGATCGGCAAGCAGCTGCTCATCACGCGCGGGGCACTGACCACCTTCTCGCTGGCGAACGATCTCGCGAAGTACTTCGCGATCCTGCCCGCGTTGTTCAGCGGGATCTACCCACAACTGGCGGGGCTGAACATCATGGGACTGGCCACCCCGCAGAGCGCGATCCTGTCGGCGGTGATCTTCAATGCCCTCGTGATCGTGGCGCTGATACCGCTGGCCCTGAAGGGTGTGCGGTACCGGCCGGCGAACGCGTCGTCGCTGCTGGGGCGGAATCTGCTCGTCTACGGCCTCGGCGGGGTGATCACCCCGTTCGTCGGGATCTGGCTGATCGACCTCGTGGTGCGTCTGGGAATCGGGTGACACTGATGGGATTCGGTAACTTCTTCGCAGGGTTGATGCGGCAGGCGCGAGCCGGCCTGCTGATGCTGGTCGCACTGACCGTGATCGTCGGAGTGGCCTATCCGGCGGCGGTGTGGGCGGTGGGACGGCTCGGTTCGGCGAGCGCCGAGGGCTCGCCACTGACCGACACGAACGGTTGCGTCGTCGGCAGCCGGCTGATCGGCGTCGACCCGCAGGTCGCGCCCGGCGAGCCCGATCCGTTCTTCCACACTCGGGTCGTCGGCTCGGTCGCCGACGCAGACGCCTTTGCGCCGGGCGACCCGGCCGCCGCGCTGCCGTCCAACCAGGGCCCGAGCAGCGAGGTGCTGGCCGCCTTCGTCGACGAACGGCGTGCCGTGATCGCCACGCGCGAGCAGGTGCCGCCGCAGGAGATTCCGGTCGATGCGGTCACCGGGTCCGGCTCCGGCGTCGATCCCCACATCTCCCCGGCCTACGCCGCGGTGCAGGTGCCGCGGGTGGCGCGGGTCACCGGCATCCCCGAGCAGCGGGTCCGGGAGCTGGTCGCCGCGCACACCGAGGGCCGGCAACTCGGGTTCCTCGGCGCCGAACGAGTGAACGTGCCCGAGCTGAACGTGGCGCTGGGACTGACCGCACCCGACTGCGACGGGGTCCCCTCGGGTGGATGATGGCGTCGTGACCGGTACTGCACGCACCGCCGCCCCCGAGGCGTCGCGCCGGGGGCGGCTGCGGATCTACCTCGGTGCCGCCCCCGGCGCGGGCAAGACGTTCGCCATGCTGGGCGAGGCCCATCGGCGGATCGCCCGGGGCGGTGACGTGGTGGTGGCGATCGTGAACACGCACGGTCGTGCCCGCACCGCCGAACAACTGGCCGGCCTGGAGACCGTCCCGCCCCGACGGATCGGCTACCGGGACGCGGTGTTCGAGGAACTGGACCTCGATGCCGTGCTGGCCCGCCGGCCGGCCGTCGCCCTGGTCGACGAGCTCGCCCACACCAACGTTCCCGGCAGCCGCCACGCGAAACGGTGGCAGGACGTCGAGGAACTGCTCGACGCGGGAATCGACGTGCTGTCGACGGTGAACATTCAGCATCTCGAGTCCCTCAACGACGTGGTCGAACAGATCACCGGCGTGGTGCAGCGCGAGACCGTCCCCGACGACGTCGTGCGCCGCGCCGACCAGGTGGAGCTGGTGGACATCACCCCGCAGGCCCTGCAGCGGCGCCTGGCGCACGGGAACGTGTATGCGCCCGAGAAGGTCGATGCCGCGCTGCGCAACTACTTTCGGGAGGGCAACCTGACCGCCCTGCGCGAGATCGCCCTGCTCTGGCTCGCCGACCAGGTCGACCTCGCGCTCGCCAAGTACCGCGGCGAACACGCCATCACCGACACCTGGGAGGCCCGCGAGCGGGTCGTCGTCGCCGTCACCGGTGGGCCCGAATCGGAGACGTTGGTGCGCCGGGCCAGCCGCATCGCCGCCAAGGCGAGTGCGGAACTGATGGTCGTGCACGTCGTCCGCGGCGACGGGCTCACCGGCGTCTCGGCGCCGCAGATGGGGAAGGTCCGGACTCTGGCGGCGAGCCTGGGGGCAAGCCTGCACAGCGTCGTCGGCGACGACGTGCCCACCACGCTGCTCGACTTCGCGCGGGAGGTGAACGCCACCCAGCTGGTGCTCGGCACGTCCCGGCGCCCGCGGTGGGCACGCATCCTCGACGAGGGCATCGGGGCGGCGGTCGTCCGCGACTCCGGCAAGATCGACGTGCACATGGTGACCCACGAGCACACCGCCCGTGGGCCGAGGATGGCGTTGCTGGGCCGCCACGAGCGGCGACTGCAGTCCTGGATCGCGGCGTTCGTCATCCCCGTCGTCGCCACCGGCGTGATGGCGCTGATCGACCACTTCACGGGCTTCGAGGGCCAGCACACGCTGTATTTCGTCGTCGTGCTCGCCGTCGCGCTGTTCGGCGGAATCGGTCCGGCCATCGTCGCGGCCCTGCTGTCGGCCCTGCTGTTGAACTTCTTCTTCACCGAGCCGCGCTACAGCTTCACCATCGCCGAGCCGGCCAATTTCGTCACCACCGTGGTGCTGCTCGTCGTCGCCGTGGCGGTCGCCGCACTGGTCGATGCCGCCGCGGCCCGGGCCCGCGAGGCCCGGCTCGCGTCCCAGGAGGCCGAACTGCTCGCGCTGTTCGCCGGCGCGGTCCTGCGGGGTGCGGACCTGCCCCGGCTGCTCGAGAAGGTCCGGGAAACCTACGCCCAGCACGGCGTCAGCCTCGTCCGCACCGACCGGGAGCCGGCACAGGTCCTGGGGACGGCCGGGTCGGCGCCACCGACGTCGATGCAGGCCGCCGACACCGTCTGCGAGGTCGACGACAGCGCGTACGCCCTCCTGCTCGGTGGTCCGCAGCTGCGCGCCCGCGACCGCCGGATCCTCACCGCGGTGGCCGGACAGGCCGCCGGACTGGTCCGGCAGCAGGAACTCGCCGCCGAGGCCGCCCAGGCGTCGGCCCTGGCCGAGACCGACCGCCTGCGGCGGCTGTTGCTGTCGGCGGTGAGCCACGACCTGCGCACCCCGCTCGCTGCCGTCAAGGCCGCGGTGTCGAGCCTGCGCAGCACCGATGTCGAGTTCTCCCCCGAGGACACCGCGGAGCTGCTCGCGACCATCGAGGAATCCACCGACCAGCTCACCGGCCTGGTGTCGAATCTACTCGACTCCTCCCGGCTCGCGGCCGGGGTGATCACGCCCGTCCTGCAGCCGGTCTACCTCGACGAGGTGGTGCACCGGGCCATGGTCACGCTTTCGAGCGGCGGTTCGGACACCGCCCGCAACGTTCGCGAACGCATCGAGGTCGACGTCGACGACACCGTGGTCGCTGCGGACAGCGGGCTGCTCGAACGGGTCCTGGCCAATCTTCTCGACAATGCCCTGCGCTACGCACCCACCGGTCCGATCCGCGTCGGCGCCGGCACCTCCGGTGACCGCACCACCGTCACCATCGCGGACTGCGGTCCCGGACTCGCACCCGGCGACACCGGCAACGTCTTCGCCGCCTTTCCCCGCGCCGGGGACCACCGCAGCAGCCGCGGGGCGGGGCTCGGGTTGACCGTCGCCCGCGGATTCGCCGAAGCGATGGGCGGGACCGTCACCGCCACCGAGACACCCGGTGGCGGGACCACCATGGTGGTCGAGCTCGCCGCCGCGCCGGCCAGGGTGCCGCGATGACCCGCATCCTCGTCGTCGACGACGAACCACAGATCCTGCGTGCGTTGCGCATCAACCTCGCCGCACGCGGGTACGAGGTGATCACCGCCGGCGACGGACACTCCGCCCTCCGTGCCGCCGCCCAGCAGCATCCCGATGTGATCGTCCTCGACCTGGGCCTGCCCGACCTCGACGGGATCGAAGTGCTCGCCGGGCTGCGCGGCTGGTGCACGGCCCCCGTCATCGTCCTCTCGGCACGCACCGACGCCCTCGACAAGGTGGCCGCCCTCGATACCGGAGCCGACGACTACGTCACGAAGCCGTTCGGGATGGAGGAGTTCCTCGCCCGCATCCGCGCCGCGGTCCGCCGGGCCGGCACCACCTCGGACACGACCGAACCGACGATCGACGCCGACGACTTCACCGTCGACCTCGTCGCGAAGAAGGTCACCCGCGACGGTGCACCGGTGCACCTGACCCCCACCGAGTGGGGGATGCTCGAGATGCTGGTGCGCAACCGCGGCAAGCTCGTCGGCCAACGGGAACTGCTCGAAGAGGTGTGGGGGCCGTCCTACACGACCCAGACCCATTACCTGCGGGTGTATCTCACGCAGCTGCGCCGCAAACTCGAACCCGATCCTGCGCACCCTCGCCACCTGCTCACCGAACCGGGAATGGGATACCGCTTCGAACCGTGAAGCCACTCGCGCGGGACGAAGCGGGGCGGTCCGAGCAGCGCCGCCGGACGTCCGGCACGACGGATTCGTAACCAAATCCCGGTTCCGAGCAGCACGACGTCCCGGGCGGCGCTACCGTCGACGCATGTCAGCGGACGTTGCTGCGGCACCTGCGGCGCACCCCCACCTGCCTGCCCGGCCCCGCGGCCGCCTGAACTCGGTCCCCCACGTGGTGGGCCTGACCCTCGGGATCTTCGCCGTCGCGGTGGCGCTGTGGTCGATCTCCCCCACCCTGCGCTACTTCGTCCATACGCCACGGGAATACGTGGACACGTACCTGTTCGACGCGCCCGACACCAGCCTGTCGTACGCGCTGGTGCTCGGCCTGCTCGCGGCGGCACTGGCGAGCCGCAAGCGGATCGCGTGGTGGATCCTCACGGTGTACCTGGCCGGATTCGCGATCTACAACGGATTCGTGGCGGTGTCGGACCGCAGCATCGACGCGGCGATCGGTCTGGTGCTGCAGGTCGCGGCGGTCGGGCTCCTGCTCGCGGCGTATCCGGAGTTCTACACGCGGGTTCGTCGCGGGGCGGTGTGGAAATCGCTGGGCGTCCTCGTCGCCGGGCTCGCCGTCGGCACCCTGATCGGGTGGGGGCTCGTGGAACTGTTCCCCGGCACCCTGCCGTCCGACGAGCGGTTGCTGTGGGCGGTCAACCGGGTGACCGCCCTGTCCCTGCTCGACAACGACCAGTTCAGCGGGCGCCCACACGGATTCGTCAACACCCTGCTCGGCCTGCTGGGGGCGCTGGCGCTGATCGCGGCGGTGATCGTGCTGTTCCGGTCGCAACGGGCGACCAACGCACTGACCGGGAGCGACGAATCCGCGATCCGGGGCCTGCTCGAGCGTGGCGGCGACGATTCGCTGGGCTACTTCGCGACCCGCCGCGACAAGGCGGTCGTCTTCGCGCCCAGCGGTAAGGCCGCGGTGACCTACCGCGTGGAGGTCGGGGTGTGCCTCGCCAGCGGTGACCCCGTCGGCAATCCGGAGGCGTGGCCGCACGCGATCGACGAGTGGCTCGCGCTCGCTCGGGGTTACGGCTGGGCGCCGGCCGTGATGGGTGCGAGCGAGGCCGGCGCCACCGCCTACCGCCGGGCCGGTCTGTCGGTACTGCAACTCGGCGACGAGGCCATCCTCCACACCGCCGGATTCTCGCTCTCCGGCCGGGAGATGCGGCCCGTGCGCCAGGCCGTCTCGCGTGCCCACAAGCAGGGGGTGACGGTGCGCATCCGCCGGCATCGGGACGTCCCCGAGGCGGAGATGACACTGGCGATGCGGTGCGCGGACGAATGGCGGGACACCGAGACCGAGCGCGGATTCTCGATGGCCCTCGGGCGTCTCGGCGACCCGCTCGACGGGAACTGCCTGCTCGTGGAGGCGATGTCCCACGACGAGGTGGTGGCGATCCTGTCGCTGGTGCCGTGGGGGGCCGACGGCGTGTCGCTCGATCTGATGCGCCGGAACCCGCAGGCGCCCAACGGTGTCGTGGAGATGATGGTGTCGGAGCTCGCCGCCCACGGCGGCGAGTTCGGGATCACGCGGATCTCGTTGAACTTCGCGGTGTTCCGCTCGGTGTTCGAGGAGGGCGCACGGATCGGCGCCGGTCCGGTGCTGCGGCTGTGGCGTTCGGTGCTCGTGTTCTTCTCCCGCTGGTGGCAGCTCGAGGCGCTGTACCGGTCGAACGTGAAGTACCAGCCCGAGTGGGCGCCGCGGTTCCTGTGCTTCGCGGACAACAGGGTGCTGCCCCGGGTCGGGATCGCGTCGGCGATCGCCGAAGGCTTCCTCACGCTGCCCAGCTTCGGCCGGGAACGAAGCGCCCGCCGCCACACCGGGACGCAGACGTCCGCTCCCCCGGCGCTCGTCGAGTCCGGAACCCTGCACGACGACGGTGCCGCCCCCGACGTCGAGCCGACGCCGGAGTCGCGCACCGGTCCCCGGCGGCCGGAGCAGGTGCGGGTGCGGATGACGAAGCTCGAGCGGCTCGTGGAGTCGGGCGTGGACCCGTACCCGGTGGCGAACCCCCCGTCGCACACCGCCGCGACGGCCGTCGCCGCACCCGAGGGCACCGCGGTGCGGATCGCCGGCCGCATCCTGCGGCTCCGGGACTTCGGCGGCGTGCTGTTCGCGGTGCTGCGGGACTGGTCGGGCGATGTGCAGATCCTCGTCGACCGCGGCCGCGTCGGCGGCCGCCGCTTCGTGTTCGACCTCGGCGATCTCGTCGAGGTGAGCGGGGTGACGGGCCGCAGCCGCAGCGGCGAGCTCTCGGTGCTCGCGGAGGACTGGCGGCTGGACGGCAAGTGCCTGCACCCGCTGCCCGACAAGTGGCGGGGCCTGACCGATCCCGAGGCGCGGGTACGCCAACGGTACGTGGACCTCGCGATCAACCGCACCGCGCGCCGGCTGCTCACGGCCCGCAGCGCGGTGGTGCGGTCGCTGCGCGAGCAGCTGCAGGCCCGCGGCTACCTCGAGGTGGAGACACCGATCCTGCAGCCCGTGCACGGCGGCGCCAACGCCGCACCGTTCACCACCCACATCAACGCCTACGACCTGGACCTGTACCTGCGGATCGCACCCGAGCTGTACCTCAAGCGCCTGTGCGTGGCGGGTATGGAACGGGTCTTCGAGATCGGCCGGGTGTTCCGCAACGAGGGCGCGGATTTCAAGCACAACCCGGAGTTCACGATCCTCGAGGCCTACGAGGCACACGCGAACTACGAGGTCATGCGGGTGCTGGCGCGCGAGTTGATCCAGGCCGCGGCCGTCGCGGCCCACGGACGCGAGGTGATCGTCCGGCCCGGCCCCGACGGGCGGCCCGTCGAGATCGACATCTCCGGCGAGTGGCCGGTGAAGACGTTCCACGGGGCGGTCTCGGAGGCACTCGGCACCGAGATCGACGCGCAGACCCCCGTCGAGGAGTTGCGCCGGCTGTGCGACGAGCACGAGATCCCGTACAACCCCGAGTGGGACGCCGGCGCGACGGCGCAGGAGATGTACGAGCATCTCGTCGAATCCCGCACCGAGTTCCCCACCTTCTACACCGACTTCCCCACATCGGTCTCCCCGCTCACGCGCCCGCACCCGACGAAATCGCTCGTCGCCGCCAAATGGGACCTCGTCGCGTGGGGTATCGAGCTGGGGACGGCCTACAGCGAGCTGACCGACCCGATCGATCAGCGTGCCCGGCTCACCGAGCAGTCGCTGCTCGCCGCGGGCGGCGACGAGGAGGCCATGGAGCTCGACGAGGACTTCCTGCAGGCACTCGAGCACGCCATGCCGCCCACGGGCGGCCTCGGCATGGGCGTGGACCGGATCGTCATGCTGGTCACCGGCGGCAGCATCCGCGAGTCCCTCGCATTCCCCCTCGCCAAGCCGCGCGCTCGACGCTGAGGCCCCGGTTTCACGTGAAACACCGGGTCGACCGAGCGCGCGTTCGGTCGCCGTGGGATCGTGGTGACGTGCAGCTTCTCCTTATTCGCCACGCCCTACCCGAGCTCGCGCGGGTCAGCGAGGGACGCGCCGACCCGTCGCTGACCGACGAGGGCCACGCACAGGCCGCGCGGCTGCCCACCGCGCTCGAGCCCTACCGCATCGCGCGGCTGTTCAGCAGTCCGCAGCGCCGCGCCCTCGAGACCGCGGCGCCGCTCGCCGAGATCCGGGGACTACCGATCACGCAGCTCGAGGGCCTGGCGGAGTACGACTACCACCTCGACCACTACATCCCGTTCCACGTCGCGCAGGAACTCGCGCCGGATGCCGTGGCGCGCATCCGCGCCGGTCAGCTGCCCGATTTCGTGGATGCGGAGGAATTCCGCACCCGCGTTCTCGCCGCCACGCAGCACATCGTCGACACCTGCGACCACGGGGACACCGTCGCCGTGTTCGCCCACGGGGGCGTCATCAACGTTCTGCTCCAGGATCTGCTCGGGCTCGACCGGCCGCTGATGTTCCCCATCGAGTACACGTCGGTGACCCGCATCCTCGTCTCCCGTAACGGCGCCCGGCGGGCCGCATCGGTCAACGAGACCGGGCATGTGCGCGACATGCTCCGCGTCTGAATCCGGACGGATGCCGGTAGTTCGTCGCGACCGGTGTGAAGCGGACCGGATCCGGGTATCGGTACGGGGTGGGCGGAGCCGCGACGACGCGGGCTCCGCGAGGGCGCAGCCGACCGGGCGGTGAGTATCCGTCGGGGGCGACCGCTGGCCGGCGTCGACGATGCCGGGCCTCACGACCGAGATTCGACGAGCAGGAGATTGCCATGATGAGAGTTCTGACCTTCGCCGCCGGCGCCGCCGTGGGCTTCGTGCTGGGTACCAGAGCCGGGCGCGACACCTACGAGAAGATGCGGGATCAGTCCGCGCAACTGTGGAACAAGCCTGCCGTGCAGCAGAAGGTCACCGAAGCGAGGGCGACCGTGCAGGAGAAGGCACCGCAGGTGCAGGAGAAGGCCGGCGACCTGGCGAAGAAGGCCGCCGAGAAGGCCCACCTCCCGGGTGGCGGCAACACGGCGCCCGGCGCCGCCGGGGGTGGGCCCGCCGTCACTTCCCCCGCCGCGGGCGCGCCGATCGTCCCGCCTGCTCCGGAGGGCAAGCACTCGCTGTAGGACCCCGGCCGCGAACCGGCCCGGTGCCGCATCGGCCGCGTTCCGGTGCGGCACCGGCAGGCGTACTCGCGTGCCGAACGGGTACACCGAACGCATACGGGCCGGGGCCCGAACGGCCCGGCCCGACACGATTGCCACAGGAGGCGACATGACCAGACCCGACGGCGACGGTGACCCGGCAACCGCCGACACCGACAGCGGAGCCCCGGGCGCCGACGACGACGTCCTGTCCGACCCCGCCGAGTGGTCCGGGGAAGGCGGCGCCACCGAGGAGGGCCCGTCCACCGACGTCGAGAACGGGTGAGATCGGACCGGTCGAGCCGCTAGGCCACGACCGTGAGCGGATGGATCACCGGGGCGGCCGCGAGATGCTCCCCCACGGTCGCCAAGGCGGACGTGATGTGCCGGGAGGTCATGTGCGCATCGAACGCCTCCTGACCCGTCCAGACCTCGACCGTGACGAACGTGCCGGGCGCCGAGGCGGATTCGAACAACTCGTACGAGACGCAGCCGTCCTCGTCGCGACTCGCGGCGGCCAGCGCCACCAGCGCGCCGCGCACCGCATCCTCCGACCCGGGCTTCGCCGGAATGGTCGCCACCACGCGCAGTTCCGTCATCTCTCGACGGTACCGCGCGCGCTTGCCGTGCACGAGCGGCCCGGGCGAGGAAGATGTAACCCATGGGATCGCGGATCGCGGAGATGCGCCGATGGCGCGCAGGGACAGTGGTACATCAGCGCCTGCACGACCTGACCGGGACGCTCGCCGTGGTCACCGGGGCGGGCAGCGGCATCGGCCGTGCGACGGCCCGGGCCTTCTCCGACGTGGGGGCGATCGTCGTGGTCGCCGACCGCAACCTCGACACCGCCCGCGAGACCGCCGAGATGCTCAACACGCCCGACCCCCAGGCCGGCGGCTCCCGAGCGGTGTACGGCGGTGGCGCGCACGCGTACGAACTCGACGTCGCCGACGAGGAGCAGGTGCGGCGGTTCGCCGCGACGGTCCGCTCCCAGCACGGCGTGCCGGACGTGCTCGTCAACAACGCCGGCATCGCCGTGATCGGCACCTTCACCGGCACACCGCAGGAGACGTTCGAGCACGTCATGGACGTCAACTTCTGGGGTGTGGTGTACGGGTGCCGGGCGTTCGGGGACCAGATGCTCGAGCGCGGCACCGGCGGGCACATCGTGAACGTCGCGTCGGCGGCCGCGTTCACCCCACAGAAAAGCCTCGTCGCCTACTCGACGAGCAAGGCCGCGGTACTGATGTTCACGGACTGCCTGCGGGCGGAACTGATGGGCCACGGGATCGGCGTGAGCGCGATCTGTCCGGGGCTGGTGGGCACCAACCTGGTTCCCAGCGCCGAGATGGTGGGACTCGGCGTCCGGGAGCAGCGCAAGCTCCGCGAGCGGGTCACGGCGCTGTATCGCACCCGAAGCTACCCACCGCAGAAGGTCGGTGAGGCGATCGTCGCCGCGGTGCGGCACAACCGAGCCCTGGTCACCGTGATGCCGGAAGCGAAGGCCCGGCAGTGGATCAGCCGGCTCGCCCCGCCGGCGATGCGATTCGGCGCACGCTTCGAGCCGGACCGATGAGCGCCGTGCGGGGCTGCACCGGCCGGCGCAGCCCCGCACGGCGTTCTACTTGGCGAGGAACTCGAGCAGGGCCGCGTTGACCTCTTCGCCGTGCGTCCACAGCAGCCCGTGCGGGGCGCCTTCGATCTCCACGTAGTCGGCGGCGGGCAGGCGCTTGGCGAACTCCCGAGCGGTGGCGTCGATGGGCAGGATGTTGTCGGCGGTGCCGTGGACGATCAGTGCCGGCACGTCGATCTTCGGGATGTCCTCGCGGAAGTCGGTGAGCCAGGTGGGCTGGGCGGCGACCGACGCGTACGGTGAGGCCCCCGCGGCCACCTGCCAGCTGGCTCGCAGAGCCTCCTCGCTCAGCCGGGTGCCGAGGTAGTCGTCGGTGTTGAAGAAGTTCCGGAAGAAGTCCGTGAAGAAGGCGTACCGATCCGCCTCGACCGCGGCCCGCAGTCCGTCGAAGACCTCCCGGGGTACACCGGTCGGATTGTCGTCGGTGCGCAGCAGGAACGGTTCGAGGGAGCCGAGGAAGGCCGCCTTCGCCACCCGCTGCGAGCCGTGAGTCCCCAGATAGCGGCCGACCTCACCGGTGCCCATGGAGAAACCGACGAGAACCACGTCCCGCAGATCGAGGGTGGACAGGACGGTGTGGAGGTCCGCGGCGAAGGTGTCGTAGTCGTAGCCGATCGTCGGCTTGCTCGAGCGTCCGAAGCCCCGACGGTCGTAGGTGATGACGCGGTAGCCGGCCTCGAGCAATGCGGCGGTCTGCTTCTCCCACGACGTGCCGCTCAGCGGATAGCCGTGGATGAGTACCACCGGTTGCCCGGAACCGTGGTCCTCGTAGTAGAGCTCGATCGGGGTGGAATTCTCGGTGCCGACGGCGATGTAGCCCATCATGGTCCTCTCGTAGCTGGAGACGTACCACTGGTTTTCGGAAAGCCCGGTGCGAGCCTATAGCGATCTGTCGGACATCTCCGCCCGTCACCACGAATTCACCGCCGACACCGGCATACCCGTCTACTCCTGCGAGCCACACCCGCCCTGGCACAGGGGAACCAGCGAGAACGCAGATCAGCTTGTGCAGCAGCACTTTCCACGAGCACCGCATCCTGCGACGTTTGCCCTGTCGTTGCGCGGCGAGCGCCGACGGATTCACCGTTGTCCGCAACGTCGAGTCACGGGTCCAGTTCTGTGCGGATGAGCGTGTCGAGTCGCTGCCATGCCGGGGACGAGGCGTTGACCGCGCCCTGGATGAGTGCGGCGATATCGGAGGCTTCATCCAGCTCCGGTAGTTCGTCCCTGCCGTAGCGTTCCCGGGTCGCCCCGGTGATCCGGCGGGCGAGGTCGTCGATGCGGGGATCGTCGGCGTCGAGGTCGTGCGCGTGGTCGTAGTCGAGGAAGAGTTGCCGCAGCGCCGGGTCGGCCAGGATCTCGGCTTGGTCGTGAAACAGTGCGATCGCGCGGTCCGGGTGGGTGGCGAACACGAGGATCCACAGGTCGCGTTGCAGCTCCACCCATCGAGGCGTGAAGCCCCAACGATCCAGGCGCTCCAGATGGGTATCGACCTCGGGGGGCAGCGGTGTCAGATGCCCGGCGGCGAGCTGGCGCAGGCGCCCTTACGTTGCCCGCAGGCCACGGATGCGGGCGGTGAGCTCGTCGTCGATCTCGCGCAGCGCCTGCTGGAACTCCTCGTCGGTCGCTGATCTCAGATCACGGATACGGGCCAGAGGGACGCCGGCTTCGGCGAGCGTCCGGATCTTGATCAGGTCGATGGCGTCGTTCGCGCCGTACCGCCGGTAGCCGGACGCATCGCGGTTCGGCTCGGGGAGCAGCCCCTTGTCGTGATAGACGCGGACGGTCTTGATCGACACACCCACGTACCCGGCCAGCTGCCCGATGGTGATCACCCGGCCATCGTCCCACTTGACCTTTCCCCTGGGGCAGGGTTGCACGATGGAGTCATGGCGAACACGAACTTCGATCGGGAGACCCTGCGCGAACTGGCCGATGCGGGCAGCGAGACCGCTCTGGACCGGCTGGCCGACCTCGCCGACGCAGCCGGTGACCTCGGGGAGCTGAACGAACTGTTGGACGAGGGATCCGTGCGCGCCGGGTTCCTGCTCACTCGGCGCGCGGCCGCGGCCGGCGACCTGCGCGAGCTGCAACGGATCTCCGACGCCGGGTACGACGAGGCCGGGAACGAACTGGACCGGCTGCTGAAGGCGCCGGCCGACGAACACCGGGATCGAGGATCCGATCGCCCGCTGTAGCGGCTCTCCAGGCGCCGCCCTGCCCGTCGCGCGGCATCACCGTGCGCGCACGACGCGGCTCGCGGACCGGCCGGCGTCAGACCTTGGAAGCCAGCCAGTTCCGCAGCCACGTCGTCGCCGAGGTGCCGCTCACGTCGACCGCGTAGTTGGAGTAGTCCTGGTGGATCTGCGACTCGTAGAACTGCCGGAGCTTGATCTCGCGTTCGTCGTTGGCCTGCTCGGTGAGCTGGGACTGCAGGATGGGCAGACCGCCCGCGTTCATCAGGTCCAGGTAGATGGCGTCGGCCTCGGCGCGGTACCGGTCGACGGCGGACGGGTCGCCGCCGGAGGCCATCGCGAGGAATCCGGCGGCGCGGGTGACGAAATCGTCCTTGGGCGTCGAGCAGTACAGGTCACCCACGGCGCAGAAGGTGCGGACATCGCCGCTGACGAACCCGAACCCGCCGATGCGGGGCCCGCCGGCGCCGTTGCCCGCGACGGGCGGGCCGACCAGGATGTCCGCCTCGGAACGGCGCGGGTCGGAGAGCAGGCCGACCGCGGCGAGCCGATGCGGCGGGACCACGCCGAAGCCCGTGCCGATCTCGGCGGCGAGATCGCCGGCCGCGTCGGCGCCCTGGCTGTAGCCGACGAGGGCGAACCGGGCGCCGGGGCACGCGGCCGCGGTGGCGGCGACGATGCCGCGGGCGTTGTCGACGGCCTCCTGCCGCGAGGCACCGTAGACTTCACCCTCCCACGGGAACGCCGTCGCGGCGTACCGGACGTAGTCCACCCGGGTGCCGGCGGGAAGGCCGGAGGTGACCGCGGCGAGCATGCCGTTGCCCCGCTGAGGATCGGGAGTATTCGAGGTTTCCCACGTGCCGGGCACGGCGACGACCTGTAGCTTCGGGCATCCGGCCGGGTCGGCCTGGACCGCGGGCGCCGTCGCAACCGACCCCACCACGGTCGCCGCGGCGACCGCCACCAGCGTCAACGCACTTCTCAACCCCACCACGGCCCCCTGAGGTCTCCTGCCGATCTCGACTCCGTCACGAAATGATGCCTAAGAAATATGACACAAAGATGAACGGGATGGGAGAGCATCTTTACTCGCGCAGGACGGTCACCACTCCTCCGCCGATGTTGGTGACGAACACGTTCCCCGCCCCGTAGTCGACCGCCGTCCCCACCGTGCCGCGGTCCACCACGCGCTGCAGCTGCCCAGGACGGTCCACGACGGTCACCGCCGAGCCGCCGATGTTGGTGACGAAGACGTTGCCGGTCAACGGATCCGTGACCACGACACCGGGAGGCAGCAGCTCCGCCGGCAGCGGTCCGACGGTCGGATCGTGGTCCGCGATCGTCACGTTGCCGGCGCCGATGTTCGTCACGTAGACGCCGTCGGTGCCGGCGTCGAGCGTGAGTTCGGGGGTGAGGCCCGCGAGCGGGGACGCCGCCGGCCGCTCCGGGGACGGCGACGGCCCGGCGAGAGTGCGGTCGCGGTCGACGGTGACCGTGCCGACGCCGAGGTTGGTGACCGCGACGTTGCCGTTACCGCCGTCCACGCGCATCTCGACGGGCGCGCCGGAGGATTCACCGGCCGCACCGGCGGCCGGGCGCGGCGGGACGGTCACCGACACGCCGCCCGGACCCACGTTCGTGATGCACGAGTTCCCCGCTCCCCCATCGACTCCGAGGAGGCGCAGGCCGTCGTACCCGACCACCGGCGGCGCCTGCGGCGTGCCGTTCACGGTGACGGCGCCGCCGACGTTGCGCACGCACTCGCCGGGGGCCTGCGCGGCGGCGGGAGCGGCCGCCAGCGCCGCCAGGGTTCCGGCCCCGAGCATTCCTGCCGCAAGTGATCGTCTCGTGATCCGGTGACCCATGCGCACGACCATAACGCGCGAACCGTCCCGAACGGACGAAACGGGACGGGCGCGCCCACCGGATTTCCGGTGGGCGCGCCCGTCGTGGGTTCTGCTACCTCAGCGCTCAGCGCTGCGGCATCGTGGTGGTGGTGATCGGCGAAGGGAGCACCGTTGCACCCTCGAGGTACCGATCGACCGCCGCCGCGCAGGAACGACCCTCCGCGATGGCCCACACGATGAGCGACTGACCACGGCCCATGTCGCCGGCGACGAAGACGCCGTCGACGTTGGTGGCCCACTCCGTCGAGCGGGCGACGTTGCCGCGCTCGTTCAGGTCCACGCCGAGGTCGGTGAGCAGGCCCGGCTTCTCGGGGCCGACGAAGCCCATGGCGAGCAGCACCAGGTCGGCCTCGAGTTCGAAGTCGGTGCCCTCGACCTTCTCGAAGCGGCCGTTCACCATCTTCACCTCGTGCGCCTTCAGGGCGGCGACCTTGCCGTCCTTGCCGACGAACTGCTCGGTGTTGACGGAGAACACGCGCTCGCCGCCCTCCTCGTGCGCGGAGGACACGCGGTACATCAGCGGGTAGGTCGGCCACGGGGTCGACTCGGCGCGCTGCTCCGGCGGACGCGGCATGATCTCGAACTGGTGCACGCTGGCCGCGCCCTGACGGTGCGAGGTGCCGAGGCAGTCGGCGCCGGTGTCACCGCCACCGATGATGACGACCTTCTTGCCCTTCGCCGTGATGGTCGGCTCCGACAGGTCGCCGAGCTGCACGCGGTTGGCGATCGGCAGGAACTCCATCGCCTGGTGGATGCCGTCGAGCTCACGACCGGGGATCGGCAGGTCACGGGCCTCGGTGGCGCCACCGGCGAGCACGACCGCGTCGAACTGCTCGCGCAGCTCGTCGGCGGTGATGTCGACACCGACGTTGACGCCCGCCTTGAAGACGGTGCCCTCGGCCTCCATCTGCGTGAGGCGGCGGTCGATGACGGCCTTCTCCATCTTGAACTCGGGGATGCCGTAGCGCAGCAGACCACCGATGCGGTCCTCGCGCTCGAACACGGTCACCGCGTGGCCGGCGCGGGTGAGCTGCTGCGCTGCAGCCAGACCCGCCGGACCGGAGCCGACGACCGCGACCTTCTTGCCGGTCAGCTTCGACGGCATGACCGGCGCGACCCAGCCCTCGTCGAAGGCCTTCTCGATGAGCTCGACCTCGACCTGCTTGATGGTCACCGGGTCCTGGTTGATGCCCAGGACGCAGGAGGCCTCACACGGTGCGGGGCACAGCCGGCCGGTGAACTCCGGAAAGTTGTTGGTGGCGTGCAGGCGCTCGATGCCGTCGTTCCACTTACCCTTGTAGGCCAGGTCGTTCCACTCGGGAATCAGGTTCCCGAGGGGACAACCGTTGTGGCAGAACGGGATACCGCAGTCCATGCAGCGGCTGGCCTGGACCTGGAGGGTGTCGAGCGGGAACGGCTCGTACACCTCCTTCCAGTCGAGCAGCCGCAGCGGAACCGGCCGGCGCACAGGGGTTTCGCGCGAGCCGTGCTTGAGGAAACCGGTCGGATCAGCCACGAGCCGCCTCCATGATCGCCTCGTCCACGTTCGCGCCTCGAATCTCGGCGTCCTTGATTGCCATGAGTACCTTCTTGTAATCGCGAGGCATGACCTTCGCGAAGTGACTGACCTGCTGCGACCAGTCGGCCAGAATGCGGGCTGCAACCTCGGAGCCCGTCTCGTCACGATGGCGCTCGATGGCGCCCTTGAGCCAGAGGAAGTCCTCGCCCTCGAGGTCCTCGAGATCGACCAACTCGGTGTTCAGGTTGTCCTCGAAGTCGCGATCGGGGTTGTACACGAACGCGACACCCCCGGACATGCCGGCGCCGAAATTGCGGCCGGTCTTGCCCAGGATGACCACCTTGCCACCGGTCATGTACTCGCAGCCGTGGTCGCCGACGCCTTCGACGACGGCCGTGGCACCCGAGTTACGCACGGCGAACCGCTCACCCGCCACGCCGCGGATGAGAGCCTCGCCACTGGTGGCACCGAACAGGATCACGTTGCCGGCGACGATGTTGTCCTCGGCGACGAAGCCCGGCGCCGCGTTCAGCGGCGGGCGGACGACGATCCGGCCACCGGACAGGCCCTTTCCGACGAAGTCGTTGGCGTCGCCGAACAGCCGCAGCGTGATGCCCTTGGGCACGAACGCGCCGAAGCTGTTGCCGGCCGAACCGGTGAAGGTGATGTCGATCGTGTTGTCCGGCAAGCCCTCCCCGCCGTACACCTTGGTGAGCTCGTGGCCGAGCATGGTGCCGACGGTGCGGTTGACGTTGGCGATCTTGGTCTCGATCGTCACCGGCGTACCCGACTCGAGCGCCGGCCTCGCCTGCGTGATGAGCTCGTTGTCGAGCGCCTTGTCCAGGGCGTGGTCCTGCTCCTTGGTGCAGTGCAGGTCCTGCTCGCAGAAGATCGGCGAACGGGTCTGCTCCAGCAGCGGCGACAGGTCCAGCTTCGAGGCACGGTAGTGGTCGACGGCCTTGGTGGTGTCGAGCATGTCGACCCGGCCGATCGCCTCGTCGAGGGAGCGGAAGCCCAGCTCGGCCAGGTACTCGCGCACCTCCTCGGCGATGTAGAGCATGAAGTTCTCGACGAACTCCGGCTTGCCGGTGAACCGCTTGCGCAGCACCGGGTTCTGCGTCGCCACGCCCACCGGGCAGGTGTCGAGATGGCACACGCGCATCATGATGCAGCCGGACACCACCAGCGGAGCGGTGGCGAAGCCGAACTCCTCACCGCCGAGCAGGGCGGCGATGACCACGTCGCGGCCGGTCTTCATCTGCCCGTCCACCTGCACGACGATGCGGTCGCGCAGACCGTTGAGCAGCAGCGTCTGCTGCGTCTCGGCGAGGCCGAGCTCCCACGGCGCACCCGCGTGCTTGAGCGAGGTCAGCGGGGAGGCGCCGGTGCCACCGTCGTGACCGGAGATCAGCACCACATCGGCGTGGGCCTTCGACACACCCGCGGCGACGGTGCCGACACCGATCTCGGAGACCAGCTTCACGTGGATGCGGGCCTGCGGGTTGGCGTTCTTCAGGTCGTGGATCAGCTGCGCGAGATCCTCGATCGAGTAGATGTCGTGGTGCGGCGGCGGCGAGATCAGGCCCACGCCCGGCGTCGAACCACGCACCTCGGCGACCCACGGGTACACCTTGTGCGGGGGCAGCTGACCACCCTCACCCGGCTTGGCGCCCTGCGCCATCTTGATCTGGATGTCGGTGCAGTTCGTCAGGTAGTGCGCGGTGACACCGAACCGGCCGGAGGCGACCTGCTTGATCGCCGAGCGACGCCAGTCGCCGTTCGCGTCCGGGGTGAAGCGGTCCGGATGCTCGCCGCCCTCACCGGAGTTCGAGCGGGCGCCGAGGCGGTTCATCGCGATCGCGAGGGTCTCGTGCGCCTCCGCGGAGATCGAGCCGTAGCTCATCGCACCCGTGGAGAACCGCTTGACGATCTCGCTCGCCGGCTCGACCTCCTCGAGCGGCACCGCCGGGCGGGCACCCTTGCGGAACTCGAACAGGCCACGCAGCGACGCGAGCCGCTCCGACTGGTCGTCGACCAGCCTGGTGTACTCCTTGAAGATCGAGTACTGCCCGGTGCGGGTGGCGTGCTGGAGCTTGAACACCGTGTCCGGGTTGAACAGGTGGAACTCACCCTCGCGGCGCCACTGGTACTCGCCGCCGACCTCGAGCTCGCGGTGGGCGTGCTCCGACGGACGGTCCATGAAGGCGAGGGAGTGCCGGGCGGCGACGTCCTGGGCGATCTCGTCGAGGCCGATTCCGCCGAGCTGCGACTGCATCCCGGTGAAGTACTCGTCGACGACCTCCTGCGAGAGGCCGATCACCTGGAACAGCTGCGCACCGGTGTAGGAGGCGAGCGTGGAGATGCCCATCTTGGACATCACCTTGAGCACGCCCTTCGAGGCGGCCTTGATGTAGTTCGCGAGGGCCTTGTCGAGGGTGATGCCGTCCGGCAGGTCGCCGTTCTGCAGCAGCTCGTCGATGGTCTCGAAGGCCATGTACGGATTGACCACGGCCGCACCGAAACCGCACAGCGCGGCGATGTGGTGCACCTCGCGGGCGTCGCCGGCCTCGACGAGCAGGCCCACCTTGGTGCGGGTCTTCTCGCGGACGAGGTGGTGGTGCACCGCGGAGGTGAGCAGCAGCGACGGGATCGGCGCGAGGTTCTCGTCGGACTCGCGGTCCGACAGCAGGATCAGGCGCGCGCCCTTCTCGATGGCCTCGGAGACCTCGCCGCGGATGTTCTCGAGCGCGCGGCGCAGACCCTCGCCGCCCTCGGCGACGGGGTACAGGCCGCGGATGATGACGCTGTTGAAGCCGGGGAACTTGCCGTCGTCGTTGACGTGGATCAGCTTCTGCAGGTCGTCGTTGTCGATGACCGGCGCGGAGACGAGGATCTGCCGGCACGAGTCGGCGGTCGGGTTCAGCAGGTCGCCCTCGGGCCCGAGCATGCCGCCCAGGCTCGTGACGACCTCCTCCCGGATGGCGTCGAGCGGCGGGTTGGTGACCTGCGCGAACAGCTGCGAGAAGTAGTCGAACAGCATTCGCGGACGCGCGGAGAGCACGGCGATGGGGGTGTCGGTGCCCATCGAGCCGAGCGCCTCGCCGCCGGTCGCGGCCATCGGCTTGACCAGGAGGTTGACCTCCTCGCTGGTGTACCCGAACACCTGCTGCCGCAACACGACCCGCTCGTGCGACATGTAGGTGTACTTGCTCTCGGGCAGATCCTCGAGCCGGGCGATGCCCTGGTCGATCCACTCCTGGTAGGGGTGCTCGGCGGCGAGGGCGCTCTTGATCTCCTCGTCGTCGATGATGCGGCCCTGCGAGGTGTCGACGAGGAACATGCGACCGGGCTGCATGCGCAGCTTGCGCACGACCTTCTGCGGTTCGATGTCGAGCACGCCCACCTCGGAGGCCATGATCACGAGGCCGTCGTCGGTGACCCACACGCGCGACGGGCGCAGGCCGTTGCGGTCGAGGACCGCGCCGACGACGGTGCCGTCGGTGAAGCACACCGACGCCGGGCCGTCCCACGGCTCCATGAGCGCCGCGTGGTACTCGTAGAACGCGCGACGGGCCGGGTCCATGGACTCGTGCCGCTCCCACGCCTCGGGGATCATCATGAGCACGGCGTGCGGCAGGCTGCGGCCGCCGAGGTGCAGGAGTTCGAGCACCTCGTCGAAGCGGGCCGTGTCGGACGCGCCCTCGGTGCAGACCGGGAAGATCTTCTCGAGCTTCTCGCGGCCGCCGAACACGTCGGAGTCGATGAGCGCCTCGCGGGCACGCATCCAGTTGGCGTTGCCGGTGACGGTGTTGATCTCGCCGTTGTGGGCGACACGGCGGAACGGGTGCGCCAGCGGCCACGACGGGAAGGTGTTGGTGGAGAAGCGCGAGTGCACCAGGCCCAGCGCCGATTCGACGCGCTCGTCCTGCAGATCGCGGTAGAAGCCCTCGAGCTGCGGCGTGGTGAGCATGCCCTTGTAGACGAAGGTCGACGCCGACAGGCTCGGGAAGTACACCGTCTCGCTGCCGGGGCCGTCCTGGCCGGCGCCCTCGCGGCCGAGCTCGTGCTCGGTGCGCTTGCGGACCACGTAGGCCCGCCGCTCGAGCTCCAGGCCACCGAGGGTCCGGTCGGGCGAGGTGATGAAGATCTGGCGGAAGCTCGGCATCGCCTGCCGGGCCAGCGTTCCCAGGTCGGAGGGGTCGACGGGAACCTCGCGCCAGCCGAGGACCTGCAGGCCCTCCTCGGCGACGATCGCGTCGACCGCGGCGACGGCCTCGTCGGCGGCCTTCTCGTCCTGCGGCAGGAAGGCGATGCCGGTGGCGTAGAAGCCGATCGGCGGCAGGTCGAAGTCGACGACCTCACGGAGGTAGCGGTCCGGGACCTGGATGAGAATGCCGGCACCGTCGCCGGTGTTCGACTCGGAGCCCGCCGCGCCGCGGTGCTCGAGGTTCACCAGAGCGGTGATCGCCTTCTCCACGATGTCCCGGCTGCGGCGACCATGCATGTCGACGACGAATGCGACACCACAGGCGTCGTGCTCGTTCGCCGGGTGGTAGAGCCCTTGCGGCCCGGGAAGATGCTTCATACCTAGCCTTCGTTGCGTTAGATTGCAGCGACGACCAGCAGCGCTGATGGCCATCTACTTGCGTGAGCAAGTACCGACACGTGGTGGATCGGCACCGATCACCGTTCAGTATCCGCCCTTCCGCGACGATGCGGGTGCCAATTTTCGGCAGCTCGGGCCGGACCTCCCGGTCGGCTTGGACGTCGTGTGTCCACCGTGTTGCGTACAACGATATGTCAGCCGCCGGGGGACGACGCAACCAAGGCTATCCTATCCATCCCTAACGAGCCGGTGACCGCCCGTTAACACGCGGTTGACGCACGACCGGGCGGCGCGCCTCGTCACCGCAGCGCGCGCACCATCCGGCGGAGGTCGTCGCGCGGGTCGAGATCCACATCGTCCGAGGTCAGACGGTGCAGGATCATCCCGTCGAGGTGGTCGGTGAGCACGCGCGCCCCGGCGACGGGATCCGAGGATCCGAGGGCGGCGAGCACCGCCAGACCCATGCCCCGCAGTTCGTCGCGGCGTCGCTGCACGGACCGTCGCAGCGACGGCGAGGCGGTGGCCTCGACGAAAAGCGCGAACCGGGCGCGGGTACGTACGGCATCGGGGCCTGTCGCGAACATCACGTACCCGGCGAGCATGTCGACGAGCTCCTCCTCGGTGCGCGGGAGGTTTCCGCCGCCGAGGACGGCGACGTCGGCCCGGTCGCGCTCGACGAGGCGGTCGAGGACGCCCTCGAGCAGGGCCCGGCGGGTGCGGAAGTAGTTCGACGTGGAACCGGCCGGCACGCCGGCGGCCGCGTCCACCCCGCGATGAGTGAGCCCGCGCAACCCTTCCCGGCCGAGCAGGTCGATCGCGGCGTCGAGCACCGCTGCGCGCTTGTCGGTCACATCTCGACACTACAACAGTAGTGACATGACACTACATCCGTAGTACCTTGACTTCATGACCAGGAACAACGGCGGCAAGGCCGCGATCCTCGGCGGGGGCATCGGCGGGCTCACCGCAGCGAATGCACTGATCCGGCGGGGCTGGCACGTCGACGTGTTCGAGCGCTCCCCCGCGCTGCCGCCCACCGGGACGGCCCTGGGAATGTGGCCGGCCGCGCTCGACGCACTCGCCTCGGCAGGGCTCGGCGGCGGCGTCGAGCGGCTCGGCGTCGCACTGGACCGCGGCGCGATCATGCGGCCCGACGGCCGCGAGCTCGCACGGTTTCGCACCCGGCGTCCCGCCGTACTGCTCTCCCGGCCGGCCCTGCTGGGCCTGCTCGCCGCGGGCCTGCCCGACGAGGCGGTACGGCTCGGCCGGCCCGCTCCGCCGCTGACCGAGCTCGCCGGCTACGACATCGTGATCGGCGCGGACGGCCTGGGCAGTCCGACCCGTGACGCCCTCTTCGGCCCGGACCACCGGCCCGTCCACGCCGGCATCGCGGCGTGGCGCGGCTGGGTGGACGGCACCGTGGACACCGCGACCGAGACGTGGGGGGCGGGTGCGCTGTTCGGCATCACGCCCCGCGAGGGCGGCCTGATCAACTGGTTCGCCGCCGTCCGCGCGCCGGCCGGCACCACCGGCGGCGTCGACGACCTCGTCGCCCGGTTCGGCGACTGGCATCCGGCCGTGCGCGACGTGCTGAACCGCCTGGATCCGGCGACGGTGCTCCACCACGAGATCTACCAGTCCCCGCCGCTGCCGTCGTACGTGCGCGGCAACGTCGCACTGCTCGGCGACGCCGCCCATGCCATGACCCCCAACCTCGGCCGCGGTGCCTGCGAGGCGATCGTCGACGCGGCCACCCTCGCGGATCTGCTCGCCCGGTTCGACGTGCGCGACGCGCTCGGCCGGTACGACCGGGCCCGGCGACGCGCCACCCGGCTTCTCGTGCGGGCGTCGTACGCGGCGAGCCGGGTGACCACCGCCGAGCACTGGACGGGCCTGCGCGACGCCGTGGTCGGCCTCGCGACCCGGCGAGGGGCGTGACGCATCCACCGGTGTGTCTTTCCAGCTGTACTACAACAACTTTCGATCGGAAGCCGGCCTCCGCCCCGGACCCCCGGCCCGGCGACCACGCTCGTGTTCCCCCGAACCCGCCCCACGGCAGTGCCCTCGGCCGTACCCTTCGCGCCATGAGCCCGGACCTCGAGGGGCACGGCGGCGATCACGCCGCGGCGGTGGCCCGCTCCCACGGCGTCGAGACGATGTTCACCCTCTCCGGCGCGCACGTGTTCCCGCTGTACGACGCCGCGGTCAAGGGTGAAGCACGCATGCGGCTGATCGACGTGCGCCACGAGCAGACCGCGGTGTTCGCCGCCGAGGCCACCGGCAAGCTCCTGCGGCATCCCGGGCTGGCCGTGCTCACCGCCGGGCCGGGCGTGACGAACGGCGTCAGTGCCGTCACCCAGGCGTACTTCGCGGGGTCGCCGCTGGTGGTGCTCGGCGGCCGCGCACCCAACGCCCGCTGGGGCACGGGCAGCCTGCAGGAACTCGACCAGCCGCCGCTGCTGTCCACCGTCACGAAGCTGTCCGAGACGGCGGCGACCGTGGATCGCGTCGGCCCGCTGGTCGACGAGGCGTTCACGGCGGCCCGCACGTCGCACCGGGGGCCGGCGTTCGTGGACGTGCCGATGGACGAACTGTTCGGCCGTGCCACCCTGCCGCGTCCGTCGCCGCCGGCCGCGGTCCGGCTCGAGCCCGACTCCGAGTCGCTGGCGGAGATCGCCGCCCTGCTCGCCGGGGCACGGCGGCCGCTGCTGGTGCTGGGTACCGACGTGTGGGCCGATCACGCCGAGGAGGCGGCACTGCGGTTCGTCGACGAGGCCGGCATCCCGGTGATCACCAACGGCATGGGCCGCGGGGTGGTCCCGGGTGGCCATCCCCTCCTCGTCACCAAGGCCCGCGGCACCGCGGTGGGGACCTGCGACCTGGCGATCGTCGTGGGCACCCCACTGGACTTCCGCCTCGGCTACGGCCGGTTCGGTGGGCGCGACGGCGCGCCCACGGCCCGGGTGGTGCACGTGGCCGACTCCCCCGGTCAGGTGTCGGCACACGCCGAACTCGCCGGCTCGGTGTCCGGCGACCTCACGGCGTGCCTCGACGGCATCCTGTCGGCGCTGTCGTCGCGCCCGGACACGGACGTCTGGGTGACCGGACTGCGCGACGAAGTAACTGCCGCCGCGGCGCGCGACGCCGCCCTGCTGGCCGCCGAGGCCGATCCGATCCACCCGGCCCGGATCTACGGCGAACTGCTGCCGCGGCTGGCCGAAGACGCCGTGGTCATCGGCGACGGCGGCGACTTCGTGTCGTTCGCCGGCAAGTTCGTCGAGCCGAAGCGGCCCGGGCAGTGGCTCGATCCGGGGCCGTACGGCTGTCTCGGCGCCGGGCTCGGCGCGGCCGTCGCGGCGCGGGTGGCGCGGCCGTCGAGTCAGGTGGTGCTGCTGCTCGGCGACGGTGCTGCCGGTCTGTCGCTGATGGATATCGACACCCTCGTGCGGCACGAGCTGCCCGTGGTGATCGTGGTGGGCAACAACTCGGCGTGGGGACTCGAGAAGGGACCGATGCAGCTGCTGTACGGGTACGACGTGGCAGCCGACCTGGCGCCGGGCACGCGGTACGACCTGGTCGCGACCGCTCTCGGGGCGGGCGGTGAGCTGGTGACGGATCCGCGGGAGCTCGGTCCGGCGCTGGACCGGGCCTTCGCGTCCGGGGTGCCGTATCTGGTGAACGTGCTGACGGACGTCACGGCGGCGTATCCGCGGGGCACCACAGGAATCTGAGAGCGGCCGGATCACCTAGCACGCGAACGTAAAAACCCCATAAATAACAACTGACCGCAGCGATTAAATCAGCTGCGGTCAGCGGTATCGAAAGGGTAACAGGGGGTGGTTAGGGTACGGAAACAAAAGTTCCGTGAAGTGAGTCACATCAGGTTTGACCCTGTTCAGCCCCGGGAACCGTCCCCGGACGCGGATGCGCGGAGATGTCCGTCACAGGGCAACTGATTGAACACTCAACCATCTGGGCAAACGTCCCGAGTCGGGCAAAACAGTCCGTGCATCCTGCATGCAGGACGCGGGTACGTGCCAGACTGCTCGCCATGAGCACGACCCGCACGGCAACCCGCACGACCGCCCGGCCCGCGCGAGGGGGCGCGACGAACCTCGTCGACCTCGCGGCGGCCGGCGACGAGCACACCGTCGCCGACGCCCATCAGGGCCAGGTGTTCCTCGGCATCCTCCACCGCGAGAACGACAGCGTCGCCGCGGCACTCACGACCGCCGAGACCTGCGCGCGGATCGAACGCGGCAGCGGCTCCGTCGCCGCCGCACAGCGATACGAGGCGGAGGCCCGGCGGCTGCGCGAGACCCAGCGGGAACTGCACTGCATGATCGCGAACCTGCGGACGCGCTTCGCCGGCTCCGGCTCCTGAGCGGGCGCGCCGAGCGACCGGACAACGACTCGGGCCCCCGATCCGTATGGATCGGGGGCCCGAGGTGATGGTGTGCGGTTCGCAATACCTGGTCGGCAGCACTTTCTGCAGAGGCGTTCCAGAGCTTTTCCCTGAGTTCTCCGGAGCATTACCCGTCCTGCCCGGCGAGGGCCACCCTTGCGGACTTCCTGACCCGAGACGCGAGTCCGTATCAGGCCGAACCTGCAGCTTCCGGAGCATGCGAGGTGATGTGGCGGCACACCAGCATGTGGTGAGCGCCCCTTTGGAACCGGTAGTCGACCTCGACGACTTCACCGGCGATGTCGTGGTTCCGAAGGTCGGTGAGCAGCTCGTCCACGCGGGGATAGCGAACCGAGGAACCCGAGACCACGAGCGGAAAGACCCGCAGTTCACCGCGGGCGACACGCATCAGTTCCCGGATCGCGTCGAGGTGGAAGGTGTGATCGAGGCGGTCGGAATAGCTGAACAGCAGGTGCGAGCTGAGCACGAGATCGAAAGCGGCATCGGGGAACGGCAAGGACGGCAACCGCCCGGCAACGTAGCGGCGCGGATGCCGGCGGATATCTGCGGCGAATTCCTCGACTGCCTGCCGACGCACGCGTGCATGCTCGTCGGGATCGGCGAAGAACGTCCAGTCGTAATGTTCGGCGTGGGCTCGGATGTACCGGTTCCCACGATCGGTTTCAGCTACCGCAACGACGGCGAGTTGTTCGGTCTCGCGGTCGAAATAGGCCATATCGCATGCGGTCACGTCACCGCCGAGTCGGTTCACTGCGCTGGTGAACCCCGCGGCGCCACCCGGACAGTCCAGGATTGTGCGGGACAGGTCCACGTCGGTGAGATTGAACATCGACCGGTACTCGTCCAGTGAACGGGAGCTGATCAGCATCTCGCCGATACCTGTCGTGGGTGCGGTATCGAGGTCGTGGGTCACGGGGTGGTTCCTCTCGGATCGAGGCCACCTCACCCGCCGACCGGTATCACCGTCGTACAGGAAAGTGAGCGTCACCGACCGCGGAGAAGGCGGCCGGACAACACAGTCGACAAGGCCGCTAGAAGTACGGCCACCAGGGCTGTGTCAGGGTCATCACCGCTCTATGACAACACGGCCGAAGACCGAACCCGAATCGGACCGCCCGTCCGATCGATCAACGAAACGAGGCCACGACCTCTTTCGAGTTCGTGACCTCGTCCGTCGCAGTTCGTGGAACTGCTCATGGTGGGCGAAGGGGGACTTGAACCCCCACGTCCCGAAGGACACTGGCACCTGAAGCCAGCGCGTCTGCCATTCCGCCACTCGCCCGAGCGACTGGAGAACAGTAACACACCCTCCCGCCGAACAACGATTCGCCTGCACAGAGGCCCTTTGCCGGCGCTGCACCGGCCCGCCGGGGCAGCGCCGCCCCCTCCACCGGGCCGGATCGGACGAAAAGTCGATACCATGCAGAAGCGAGCTCTGCATTGCGACACGCAGACCGGAAAGGGGGTCGCCGTGGGTATCGCGCAGCGATTCGAGCGCAAGCTGCAGGCTGCCGTCAGCGACGTGTTCGCGCGCGTCTTCGGTGGCGGTGTAGTTCCGCAGGAAGTGGAGGCCGCGCTCCAGCGCGAGGCCACCGACGGCGTCCAGCAGCTCGACCGGGGCCACATGCTGGCTCCCAACCGGTACGTGATCACGATCAGCGAATCCGATCACGAAGCCCTCGCCGCGGATCGGGACTTGACGGTGAAGGCGTTCGCGCGTCACCTTGAGGACTTCATCCGCGAGCAGGGGTGGCAGACCTACGGTCAGATCCAGGTCGCATTCGAGTCGTCGGCGGCACTGCACACCGGGCAGTTCCGCACGCACGGGTCGGTCGACCCCGACGTCGGGCGCTCACCGGTGCGCGCCCCGGCCTCGCGGACACCGCACAACCGTTCAACCGTGACCCCCGACCCAGGAGTTGGCTCGATGACGCAGAATCCAGGCTACGACCCAAGCCGTGACCCCGCCGAGAGCGCCGAACCGCAGTACGCGCGGAACGGTCACGCGCACGTAGGCCAGGATCAGCGCTACCAGCAGGGCCAGCGGAACGGCGGGGCGTATCCCGCCGCGCAGGCGCCCTACGGCGGCGAGCAGCAGGGCGGTTACGACGCCGGCGGCTACGACCAGCAGGACTACGGCCGGGCCGGCGGCCACGAGGACCGGGGCTACGGCGAGGAGCGGGGCTACGGCGGCCACTCCGGACAGGCGTACAGCCAGGACTACGGGCGCGACTACTCCCCGCAGTACCCGTCGCAGCAGGCCTACGGCGACGACCGCTACCAGGGCGGGTACGCCCAGCCCGGCGGCTACGACCAGGGCTACGCCGACCAGGCTTACGGCCAGCAGGGCTACGCCGGACAGGGCTACCCCGACCAGGGCTACGCGGAGCAGGGTTACGGCCAGCAGGGCTACCCCGACCAAGGGTACGCGGATCAGGGCTATGCGGATCAGGGCTACGGCGCCGGCGCGTACCAGCCCCCGCAGGCCGGCCGGGTGCTGACCGCGACGCTCCAGCTCGAGGACGGCAGCGGGCGCTACTACCAGCTCCGGGAGGGCAGCAACATCGTCGGACGCGGGCAGGACGCCCAGTTCCGGCTGCCGGACACCGGTGTCTCCCGGCGCCACATCGACATTCGCTGGGACGGGCAGGTGGCCATGCTCTCGGATCTCGGTTCCACCAACGGCACCACCGTCAACGGCGCGCCCGTGCAGGACTGGCAGCTCGCCGACGGCGACGTGATCCGGGCGGGACACTCGGAGATCCTGGTGCGCATTCTCTGAACGCCGGGGACCGAGACCCGATCGGAACCGGCACGAGACCCATCCGACGCGTCGGCAACGCGCCGGACGATGCGTCTCGTCGCCCGGGGTCCGTATTGTGGGTGACCGCAGCGCACCGGACGACACCGCACCGGGCCGATACGCAGAAGGAGGGCGAGCCGTGCAGGGGCTGATTCTGCAGCTGACCCGGGCGGGGTTCCTGCTCCTGCTGTGGTTGTTCATCTGGGCGATCCTGCGCACGCTGCGGTCGGACATCTACGCCGGTGCCGCACGTCCGGTCCCGCGTTACTCGCCGCGCAACCAGTCGGTGCTGCCCTCGCTGGGCCGCGGCAAGTCCGCGAAGTTCCTGGTGGTGACCCAGGGCGCGCTTGCGGGCACCCGCATCACGCTCGGCACCCAACCCGTCCTGATCGGCCGGGCCGACGACTCGACCCTCGTCCTCACCGACGACTACGCCTCCACCCGGCACGCCCGCCTGTCGCCGCGCGGGTCGGACTGGTACGTCGAGGACCTGGGCTCGACCAACGGCACGTACCTGGACCGTGCCAAGGTCACCACCGCCGTCCGCGTACCCCTGGGCACACCTGTCCGGGTCGGGAAGACCGTGATCGAGCTCCGCCCGTGACCCTCGTACTGCGTTACGCCGCCCGCAGCGACCGCGGCTTGGTTCGTTCCAACAACGAAGATTCCGTGTACGCGGGGGCCCGCCTGCTCGCCCTCGCCGACGGAATGGGGGGCCACGCCGCCGGCGAGGTCGCCTCGCAGCTGATGATCGCGGCGCTCGCCCACCTCGACGACGACGAACCCGGCGGGGACCTGCTCGGCAAGCTCGCCGCCGCCGTGCGCGAGGGCAACGCCGCCATCGCCGATCAGGTCGAGGAGGAACCCGAACTCGACGGCATGGGCACCACGCTCACCGCCATCCTCTTCGCCGGCAGCAAGCTCGGCCTCGCCCACATCGGCGATTCGCGCGCCTACCTGCTGCGCGACGGCCAGCTCACCCAGATCACCCGCGACGACACCTTCGTGCAGTCCCTCGTCGACGAGGGCCGCATCACGCCCGAGCAGGCGCACAGCCACCCGCAGCGATCGCTGATCATGCGCGCCCTCACCGGCAGCGAGGTCGAACCGACCCTCACCGTGCGCGAGGCGCGCGCCGGCGACCGCTACCTCATCTGCTCCGACGGCCTGTCCGACGTCGTCAGCGACGAGACCATCGCCAACACCCTGAGCGAGGGCACGCAGGACGAGTGCGCCGACCGGCTCATCGAACTCGCGCTGCGCAGCGGCGGCCCCGACAACGTCACCGTCGTCGTCGCCGACGTCATCGACCTCGACTACGGCCAGAGCCACCCGATCGTCGCCGGCGCCGCGTCCGGGGACGACGAGGACACCCCGCCGCCCAACACCGCCGCGGGCCGCGCCGCCGCGATGCGTCCGCCGCGGGCCACGCCCAAGCGCGTCGTCGTGCAGAACGAGCCCGAGCCCAAGCGCAAGCGCAGCCGGATGTGGTGGCCGCTCGTCGCGGTCGTGGTGCTCGGACTGCTCGTCGCCGGGGCAGCCGTGGGCCGCACGATGATCCGCAGCTACTACTACGTCGGCGACGACGACGGCCGCGTCACGGTGCTGCGCGGCGTACCCGGCAACATCCTCGGCTACTCGCTGCAGGAACAGTCCCTCGTCGGCTGCCTCGCCGACGACGGAACCTTGACCCTGACCTCCCCACAGGAGGCCGACTGCCGCGTCATGCTGGTCGACGACCTGCAGCCGACCGCCCGCGAGCAGGTGCGGGCGGGCCTGCCCTCCGGATCCCTCGACGACGCGCGCACCCAGATGAACCGTCTCGCCGAGAACGACCTGCTCCCGGTGTGCGTCGAGGAACAGCCGGCGCCCGCACCGGCTCCGGCTCCGGCTCCGGAACCGGCGCCCGCACCGGCCCCGACGACCCCGCCGGCAGCTCCCGCGTCGGAGCCCGCACCCGCCGCGGCACCGGCCCCCGCACCGACCCCGACACCCGAGCCGACGCCGGCGGTTCCGCAGGTGCCGGGCCAGAACTGCCGGGTGGGCGCCTGATGTCGGTGTCCCACGCACCCGGAGCTTCCTTCCCCAGTCCTCCCGGAGGTTTCGCCCCGGCTCCCGCCGTGTCCACCCGGCGCGGCACGGAGCTGCTGCTCATCGTCGCCGCCATCGCGATCACCACGGTGTCGCTGATGCTGGTCGAGGCGAGCCAGGAACAGACCGTGACCCTGGATCTGGCCAAGTACGGGCTGACGTATGCGGTGCTGTTCCTCGCCGCGCACCTGGCGGTGCGCCGGTTCGCGCCGTACGCCGACCCGCTGCTGCTGCCGATCGTCGCGCTGCTCAACGGCCTCGGACTGGTCCTGATCCACCGGCTCGACCTCGCCGACGAGGAGAACGCGCTCTACCTCGGGCAGCCGATCCCCTCCCCCGACGCCAACCAGCAGGTGCTGTGGACGGCGCTCGCCATCGCCGGCTTCGTCGCGGTGCTCGCGCTGCTGCACGACTACCGGCTCCTCGCCCGGTTCAGCTACACGCTGGGCCTGATCGGCCTCGTCGCCCTCGCCGTCCCGGCCCTGCTGCCGTCCCGCTTCTCCGAGGTCAACGGCGCCAAGATCTGGATCCGGCTGCCCGGGTTCAGCATCCAGCCCGGCGAGTTCGCCAAGATCCTGCTCATCATCTTCTTCGCCTCCGTGCTGGTGGCCAAGCGCGACCTGTTCACCACCGCCGGCAAACACGTGCTCGGCATGGACTTCCCCCGCGCCCGCGACCTGGGCCCGATCCTGGCCGCGTGGATCCTCTCGATCGGCGTCATGGTGTTCGAGAAGGACCTCGGCACGTCGCTGCTGCTGTTCAGCACGGTGCTGGTGATGCTGTACATCGCGACCGAGCGGGTGGGCTGGCTGCTCATCGGCGGTGCCCTGCTCGTCGTCGGCTTCTACTTCGCCTACCAGATGTTCGGGCACGTGCGGGTGCGGGTGGAGACGTGGCTCGACCCGCTGGCCGACTACAACAACACCGGCTACCAGATCTCGCAGTCGCTGTTCGGTCTCGCCACCGGCGGCGTCGCCGGCACCGGGCTCGGCAGCGGACGTCCCGCGCAGGTGCCGTTCGCCAAGACCGACTTCATCGTCGCCGCGATCGGTGAGGAACTCGGGCTCATCGGCCTCAGCGCCATCCTCCTCCTGTTCCTGATCCTGATCATGCGGGGAATGCGCACCGCGATCGCCGTCCGCGACAGCTTCGGCAAGCTGCTGGCCGCCGGCCTGTCGTTCACCATCGCGATCCAGTTGTTCGTCGTCGTCGGCGGCGTCACCAAGCTGATCCCCCTCACCGGGCTCACCACGCCGTTCATGTCCTACGGCGGCTCGTCGCTGCTGGCGAACTACCTCCTGCTGGCACTGCTGGTGAAGATCTCCAACGCGGCCCGCGAACCCGCCGCCCCACGCAAGAAGGCACCGCCACCGATCGCGGACGCGCCGACGGAAATGCTGGGGCGCGGATGAACGCACCGCTCCGCAAGGTCGCGATGGCGGTGATGTTCATGGTCGTCGCGCTGCTCGCAAACGCCACCTACGTGCAGGTCATCAAGGCCGACGACCTGCGCACCGACCCGCGCAACTCCCGGGTGCTCATCGACGAGTACTCACGCCAGCGCGGCCAGATCTCCGCGAGCGGACAGGTCCTGGCGGTGTCGGTCCCCACCGACAGCCGCTACAAGTACCTGCGCACGTACCCGGCCGCGCCCGAGCAGCCGATGAGCCCGCTCGCGTATGCACCCGTGACCGGGTTCTACTCGATGCAATACGGCAGCACCGGGCTCGAGCGCACCGAGGACGAGGTCCTCAACGGCTCCGACAACCGGCTGTTCGGCCGGCGCTTCTTCGATCTGGTCTCCGGGCGGGACCCGCGCGGCGGGAACGTGGTCACCACCGTCGACCCGGTCATGCAGCAGGTGGCCTACGACGAGCTCACGTCCAAGGGCTACACCGGCTCGGTCGTGGCCATCGAGCCGAGCACCGGCCGCATCCTGGCAATGGTGAGCACCCCGAGCTACGACCCCAACCGGCTCTCGGGTCACGACGGTGCCGCCACCTCGCAGGCGTGGGAGGAACTCAACGCCGACCCCGACAAGCCCATGCTCAACCGCGCCATCTCGCAGACCTACCCGCCCGGCTCGACGTTCAAGGTCGTGGTGACCGCCGCGGCCCTCGCCGCGGGCACCACTCCCGACGACCAGTTCACCGCCGCGCCGAACATCACCCTCCCCGACACCGCGACCACGCTGGAGAACTACGGCGGCGCGACGTGCGGCGGCGGCCCCACCGCCACCCTGCGCGAGGCCTTCGCCCGCTCCTGCAACACCGCCTTCGTCGAGATGGGCCTGAAGACCGGCAAGGACGCCCTCGCCGAGCAGGCCGAGGCGCTGGGCGTCGGCGAGTCCGTGGACATCCCCGTCCCCGTCGCGGCGAGCACGATCGGGCCGATCCCCGACGGCGCCGCGCTCGGCCAGTCGAGCATCGGTCAGCGTGACGTCGCACTCACCCCGCTGCAGAACGCCGTGATTGCCGCCACAGTCGCCAACGGCGGCGTCCGGATGCAGCCGCATCTGGTGTCGCAGTTGCAGTCGCCGGACCTGTCGGTGCTGGCGGAGACCACGCCGCTGTCGGCAGGACAGGCGATGTCGCCGCAGGTCGCGGCCACCCTGACCGACCTGATGATCGGATCCGAGAACTTCTCCGGCGGCGAGGGGAAGATCCCGGGGGTCCAGATCGCGTCGAAGACCGGTACCGCCGAGCACGGCGACGACCCCCGTAACACTCCCCCGCACACGTGGTATATCGCCTTTGCGCCCGCCCAGCAGCCGACAGTTGCCGTGGCGGTCATCGTGGAGGACGGCGGCGACCGCGCACTCGCCGCCACGGGAGGCTCGGTTGCCGCGCCGATCGGACGTGCCGTGATCGCGGCGGGAATGCAGAGAGGCTGATTATGGCTTTGCACAGCGGCGCCATGATCGCCGACCGTTACCGGCTGCAACGGCTCATCGCCACCGGCGGCATGGGACAGGTGTGGGAGGGGCTCGACACCCGTCTCGACCGCCGGGTGGCGGTGAAGGTCCTCAAGGCCGAGCTCTCCGGCGACGCGGACTTCCTGACCCGTTTCCGGTTCGAGGCGCGCACCACCGCGCAGCTCAACCACCCCGGCATCGCCGGCGTGTTCGACTACGGCGAGACCACCGACGCCGAGGGCCAGTCCATCGCGTACCTCGTGATGGAACTCGTGCACGGCGAGCCCCTCAACGCCGTCCTCGCCCGGGTGGGCCGGCTGTCGCTGCCGCACACCCTGGACATGCTCGAGCAGACCGGGCGGGCGCTGCAGGCTGCCCACGACGCCGGGGTCGTGCACCGCGACGTCAAACCCGGCAACATCCTCATCACCCCCACCGGCCAGGTGAAGATCACCGACTTCGGCATCGCCAAGGCCGTCGACGCGTCGCCGGTGACGCGCACCGGCATGGTCATGGGCACCGCTCAGTACATCGCGCCCGAGCAGGCTCTCGGCCAGGAGGCGACGTCGGCGAGCGACGTGTACTCGCTCGGCGTCGTCGGGTACGAGGCCCTCGCCGGCCGGCGACCGTTCCTCGGCGACAGCGTCGTCACCGTCGCGATGAAGCACGTGCAGGAGACGCCCGCGCCGCTGCCCACCGACCTGCCGGCGGGGGTGCGTGAACTCATCGAGATCGCCATGACGAAGGATCCGGCGTACCGGTACACCAGCGGCGGCGAGTTCGCCGACGCCGTCTCCGCGGTGCGCGCCGGGCGGCCGGTGCCACCGCCGGGCAACGTGCCGCCGGTCACCGGTGCCACGCGGATCCTGCCGCCCGGGGTGCCGGGCACCACCGCGCCCACCGCCGCGACCCGCGCGCTCGGTCCGACCCCGCCTCCGCCGTCGCGGCCGTACTACGCCCCGACGTACGCGAACGGCGGCGACCAGCCGCCCACCGGACCCACCCCGTCCGGCGACAAGCGCTCCCCCAGCCCGAAGGTCCTCGCCTGGGCGGCCGGGGCGGCGGTGGCCCTGGCGCTCGTCGTGTTGGCGCTGGTGCTGCTGGGCGGCGACAATTCGGGTGACGCGGGCCCCGCGCGGTCCACGACGACCACGCAGGCCCCGACGACCACCACCCGCGCGACGACGACCACGCGGCCGCCGCGGACCACCACCACGACGGAGGAACCGACCACCACGGCTCCTCCCACCACGACGCAGGCGCCCACCACGACCCCCGAGCCGACGACGACCACCCCGCCGCCGCCGACGACGACGGAGGCGCCGACGACCACCGCGCCGCCGACCACGACGACGGCCACGACGACCACAGCCGCCACCACGACGACGGCCGAGACGACCACCACCACGGTCTCGTTGCCGGATGGCGGCGACGGTGGTCTCGAACCCGGAGCCATAGACAACCCGTTCACCCCGATCGAGCCAGTCACCCGAGGACAGTCATGACCACACCCCGCAAGCTCTCTTCCCGCTACGAGTTGGGTGAGATCCTCGGCTTCGGTGGCATGTCGGAGGTGCACCTGGCCCGGGATCTGCGGCTCGACCGCGACGTGGCGATCAAGGTGCTGCGCGCCGACCTCGCCCGCGACCCCACGTTCTATCTCCGGTTCCGCCGCGAAGCCCAGAACGCGGCCGCGCTGAACCATCCGGCGATCGTCGCCGTGTACGACACCGGCGAGGCGGAGACCGAGGCCGGCCCGCTGCCGTACATCGTCATGGAGTACGTCGAGGGCGATACGCTGCGCGACATCGTGCGCTCCCAGGGGCCGATGACCCCGAAGCGGGCCATGGAGGTCGTGGCCGACGTGTGCGCCGCCCTGGACTTCAGCCACCGCAACATGATCGTCCACCGCGACGTCAAGCCCGCGAACGTCATGATCACCCGTTCCGGCGCGGTCAAGGTGATGGACTTCGGCATCGCCCGGGCCATCTCCGACGCCGCGAGCCCGATGACGCAGACGGCCGCGGTGATCGGCACCGCCCAGTACCTGTCGCCGGAGCAGGCCCGCGGCGAGCAGGTCGACGCCCGCTCCGACGTGTACTCGGTCGGCTGTGTGCTGTTCGAGATCCTCACCGGCAAGCCGCCGTTCCAGGGCGACTCCCCGGTGGCCGTCGCGTACCAGCATGTCCGGGAGGATCCGCCGCTGCCCTCGTCGGTGAACTCCGCCGTCCCGCCGGAGCTGGACTCGGTGATCCTCAAGGCGATGGCGAAGAACCCCGCCAACCGCTACCAGAGCGCCGCCGAGATGCGCAGCGACCTGATCCGCGTGCTCAGCGGCCAGAAGCCCAGCGCGCCGATGGTGATGACCGACGAGGACCGCACCACCATCCTCGGGGCCGTCGACGGCGCCGGGACACCGCGCAACGGCGCGGACCGCGGGGCCGCCGGAGTCGTCGCGGGTGGGACCGCGGCCGCGCCGCAACGTTCCCGGGCACTGCGCAACACGCTGCTGGGCCTGGCCGCGGTCGTGATCGTCGGCATCGTCGGCGTGTTCCTGTGGACCTCGGGCCCCGGCTCGAGCGCCGCGCAGATCCCCGTCCCCGACGTGCGCAACCTCGCCGCGGAGATCGCGGAGAGCAGGCTGCAGGATGCCGGGTTCGAGGTGTCGGTGCAGATGAAGCCCGACGCGGTGGTCGCCAGCGGCAACGTCGTCAACACCCGGCCGGTCGCCGGGGTCCAGGCCGAGGAGGGCAGCACCGTCACCCTCGAGGTCTCGAGCGGGCCCGAGCAGGTGCAGATCCCGCGGCTCGCGGGCATGAACCAGCAGGAGGCGCTGCAGACCCTGGCCGAGGCCGGGCTGCGGCTCGATCCGAATGTGGCGCGGGCGCCGTCGTCGGCGGCCGAACGCGACACCGTCGTCGACCAGAGTCCCGCCGCGGGAGCGGACGCCGACCGCGACAGCGCGGTGAGCGTGACGCTCGGCAGCGGCCCCGAGCAGATCCGCGTGCCCAACGTCGTGGGTCAGGCCACCGAGGTGGCGCGCGACAACATCGAGGCCGCGGGCTTCACCGTCGTGGTCGACGAGATCGACTCCAGCCAGCCGGCCGGGACGGTCGTGTCGAGCAGCCCGGCGGGCGGAACCAGCGCCACGAAGGGCGACACGGTCACCATCCAGGTGTCCAACGGGAACCGCATCGAGATGCCGGCGTTGACGAACAGGACGGTGTCCGAGGCGCTGACGGCGCTGCGGGCGGCCGGCTGGACGGGTTCGCCGGCGCAGCTCGTGCAGAACCGTGAGGCCACCCTCGACCCGGAGCTCGTGGGCAAGGTCATCGCCCAGCAGCAGCCCCCGGGGTCGGAGATCTCCAACTCGGAGACCATCACCGTGGGCGTGGGCGTGCTGGGTATCCGCTGAGCTGCGCTCGGATATCGGTCCGCGGAGCGGACGGCTCAGGCGGCGCCGCCCGCGAGCGCCTTCGCCATCTCCGCCTCCAGCCGGGCCACCAGCTGCTCGTCCGGCGCCTCGCCGCACACGGCCAGCCAGTTCGCCAGCATCCGGTGACCGCCCTGGGTGAGGACCGACTCGGGGTGGAACTGGACGCCGTGGATCGGCAGCTCGCGATGCCGCAGGGCCATGACGATGCCGCTCTCGGTGTATCCGGTCGGCACGAGCTCGTCGGGCATCGTCTGCGGCAGCACCGTGAGCGAGTGGTAGCGCGTCGCGGTGAACGGATCCGGCAGGCCGGCCAGCACACCGGTGCCGTCGTGCCACACCGAGCTGGTCTTGCCGTGCAGCAGCTCCGGGGCACGGTCGACCGTCGCGCCGAAGGCGGCACCGATCGCCTGATGGCCCAGGCAGACGCCGAGCAGCGGTGTGCTCGCGGCGGCGCAGGCACGCACGAGGTCCATGCTGGCGCCGGCCCGCTGCGGGGTGCCCGGACCGGGGCTGAGGAGGATCCCGTCGAACTCGGCCGCGATCCGGTCCGCGGCGCCGGGGCCGGTGAGCCGCTCGTCGTCGTTGCGCCACACCTCGGCCCGGGTACCGAGCTGCCCCAGGTACTGCACGAGATTGAAGACGAAGCTGTCGTAGTTGTCGACGACGAGGATGCGCATGCGGAAAGGGTACCGACCCGTCAGCGCAGCGTCGTTCCGCCCGTGTAGGCGGGTACCGACAGGGCATCCGACGCCTGCTGCGTGTAGCCCAACCCGTAGCGGCCCGCGTACTGCCTGTACACGCGGATGCCCGGCTCGGCGGCCAGCGCCGCCTCGAGCCGGGCGGGGTCGCCCAGCGCGGTGATCACGTACGGCGGGGAGTAGGTGCGGCCGTGCAGCAGCAGGGTGTTGCCGATGCAGCGCGGCGCCGACGTCGCGACGATCCGCTGATCCTGCATGGCGATCGCCTCCGCCCCGCCGGCCCACATCGCGTTGAGCACGCTCTGCACGTCCTGCTGGTGCACCACGAGATCGTCGGGCGACGCGTCCGCCGGATACCGGCCGTCGGCGCCGCGCGGGGCATCGGTGAGGCTGACGGTGACGCCCGGGCCACGCCGTGCGGTCAGCCCGGCGGGGTCCTCGAGGGCGGCGGTGTCGGCGAGCACCGCGGCGACGTCGTCGTCGGTGGCCGCGGCCTGCGCCTGCAGCTCGGCGACGCGTCCCGCGAGGTCGTCGCGGGTGGCGGCGAGCTCGTCGGCCTTGGCCTGCGCCGCCCGCACGAGATCGGACAGCCGCGCGGAGTCGCTCACGCGCAGTTCCGCGCCGTCGGAGACCCCGCGGGTGGTGCCGAGCAGCAACCCGGCGAGCAGACACACGGCCAGCGCGGCGGCAGTCCACCCGAGCGCGCGGGCCCGGCCGTCCGACACGTGGACCCTCCGTTCCGGATTCTGCGTTAGCGTGTACTCACACTGGCAGTACACATCAGGTAGCTGCCCAACCTACCTGTCCGCCCCGCGCGGTACCGCACGAACGAGGACGTCATGCCCAAGTCGAAGGTCCGGAAGAAGACCGACTACACGATCAACCCGGTGAGCCGAACCCCCGTGAAGGTGAAGGCGGGCCCGTCGAGCACCTGGTACGTCGCGCTGATGCTCGGCTTCATGCTCGTCGGCCTGGCCTGGCTGGTGGTGTACTACCTCGCGGCCGAGCAGATCTCGTGGATGAACGACCTCGGTGCGTACAACTTCCTCATCGGCTTCGGGTTCATGATCGTCGGCCTGATCATGACCATGAGATGGCGGTGAGGTTACAGGGATGTAGTTCATCCCCACCTGTGGACAAACCTGTGGATGAACTGGGGAAAGCTCCCCGTGGCGGCTAAATCGCTCCGCTGGTCCACACCCCCGCTCGCGATCGCCGCGCTCACGGCGGGCGGCATTGTGCTCGCCGTCGCCGCGGCGACGACGGCCGATGCCGCCGGTCGCACGCTCGTCGGGCTCGCGGCCGTGGTGGCGTTCGCGGTCGCGGCCCTCGCGGTCCGTCAGCGTCCGCGGCTCGAGGTGCTTCCGGACGGCGCCGGGCTGGCCGTCACCCGTCTGTCGGGACGACGCGAGCTGCCCCGCGCGGCCCTGATGCGGGTGCGGATCGTCGCGTATCCGCGGCTCGGCCGTCGCGTGCCGATGCTGGAGATCGACGTGCGCGATCCCCGCGGCGACGAGCAGCTGCTGATCTTCGGGCGCTGGGACCTGGGCACCGACCCCCGCACGGTGTACGACGCGCTCGCGGTGCGGGGGCTGGCGCCGGATCAGACGCCGAGCTGAGCCCGCAGGCGCAGGACCGCCAGCACGAGGACCAGCACGGTGACCACCGTGACGGCTGCCAGCGCGAGCCAGCCCGTCCGGACGAAGCGGGCACGGTCGTCGCCCGCGCCCAGCGCCCGCGGCGCGAACAACAGCGCCGCCGTCGCCGCCGCACCCGCGGCCAGGCCGCCGAGGTGTCCCCACAGGGAGATGCCCGGGATGGTGATGCTGATGACGACGTTGAGGACGACGATCATCAGCACCGGCGCGGGGCTGCGCCGCAGCCGCATCAGGATCACCGCCTGCGCGCCCAGCAGGCCGAACACGGCGCCGGAGGCACCGGCGGTCACGGCGTCGGTCTGGAGCAGCATCACCGCGGCGGATCCGCCGAGGATGGACACCAGGTATACGGCCAGGTACCGAAGCCGGCCGAGGACGAGTTCGGTGTCACGCCCGATCACGTACAGCGCGAACATGTTGACCGCGAGGTGCAGCACACCGAAGTGCAGGAACCCGCTGCCGAGCACGCGGATGTATTCGTCGCGCACCGCGATCATCGGCGGCCACAGCGCCCACTCGAAGAACAGGCTCGACGAGCGCTCGTTGTTCATCACGCTGCCGGACTGGGCGGCGGTGATCGCGAAGATCGCGGTGTTCAGCGCGATCAGGATGTAGGTCACGAGGGGGGTGTTCGTCTGCGCCCGCATGGGCGCCCCCGCGACGGTGCGGGCCTGCGGGACATCGCGCTGGGCGGCCGCGACGCAGTCGACGCACTGCTGACCCACTGCGGCGGGCCGCAGGCAGTCGGGGCAGGCCGGTCGCCCGCATCGGCTGCACGAGAGCAGGGTCGGGCGATCGGGATGCCGGACGCACCGCGGCTGGGGCGGGTGGCCGCCCCCGCCGGCCGCGTGGCCCCAGCCGGGGTTCGTCATATCGGTCTCTTCCGGAGATTCAGGAGATGGTGATGCTCTCGATGACGACGGGCTCGACCGGGCGGTCCGCGCGGTCCGTCGCCGTCGTGGCGATCGCGTCGACGACCTTCTTCGACGCCTCGTCGGCGACCTCACCGAAGATGGTGTGGCGTCGGTTCAGGTGGGGGGTCGGCCCGACGGTGATGAAGAACTGCGAACCGTTGGTGCCCGGGCCGGCGTTGGCCATGGCCAGCAGGTAGCTGCGGTCGAACTGCAGCTCGGGGTGGAACTCGTCGGCGAACTGGTAGCCCGGGCCGCCACGACCGGTGCCGGTCGGGTCGCCGCCCTGGATCATGAAGCCGTCGATGACGCGGTGGAAAACCGCACCGTCGTAGAACGGGCCACTGGTCTCCCCCTTGGCGTTCTGGGTCTTGTACTCCTTGGTGCCGTTCGCGAGGCCGACGAAGTTCTCGACCGTCTTCGGAGCGTGGTTGCCGAAGAGCGAGATCACGATGTCGCCGCGGTTGGTGTGCAGAGTCGCGGTTGCGGTCTTTTGAGGTGAAGTCACCCCTCCATCGTGCCATCCGGGTCTGCGACACCGGGGCGGTCCGTCTCGCGAACCCCGGCCGCGGGGATCCGCTGTGCAAAAGTGGGTACATGACGAGTGTGAGCGAGTCCAGAACCAAGATCGGGTCCGGCGCCGGCAGCGAACTCGTGCGCCCCCCGAAGAAGTCCGAGGGCGCCGGTGGCTACCTGAAGCTCGCAGGGCAGGGCGCTACGGCCCTCGCGCGGGGGCCGCTCTTCACCGGCCTGCTGGTCGCCCGCAAGGGTCTCGACCTCGCCCGGAACATGGCCGGAAGCCGGGAGTGCCGCCGCGCGCGAGCCGCGGCGACGATCGAGGCAGCACCCCGCGGGCGGGGCCGCAGGATCCTGGTGACGGTCGGCGCGCTCGGCGTCGTCGCCGCCGGCGGAGTTGTGTTCTACCGCAGCCGTCTCGGGGATCATCCGCCGGTCGCGCCGGAGCCGCCGCGGATCGAGCCGGTCACCCCCGAGCCCGGGCCGGTCGCGACACCGGAGGCTGCCGCACCGAAGCCGGAGGCTGCCGCACCGAAGCCGGAGGCTGCCGCCCCGAAGCCGGAGGCTGGCGCACCGAAGCCGGAGGCTGCCGCACCCGAGGCGAAGCCCGGGCCGGCCGCGACGCCCGAGGCCGTGGCCCCGAAGCCCGAATCGGCCGCGACGAGGAAGGCCGCACCTCGGCCCGAGGGCGGGACGGCTGCCCCCGCGGTGCCCGCGCCGACGCCGAAGGCGACCCCGACGGCAGCCGCGACGCCGAAGGCCGAGCCCACCACCGCCACGAAGGGGACGGCCGAGCCCACCACCGTCCCGAAGGGGACGGCCGAGGCGCCCCCGACCGGAAAGCACGCGGCCAAGGAGGGAACGGCTCCGAAGCCGGCCGCCGAGCCGAAGAGCGAGGCCGCCGGCAGCAAGGGAACCGCGGCGAAACCGAAGCCGTCGGCCGGTCCCGCAGGGGGCCCGAAGAAGCAGGACTGAGTTCCGCCCGGGGTCACGGGACGGAATCGGATCCGGGGCAGGTCGCGTCGATCGCGGCCTGCCCTTCCTTCTGCAGTTGTCGTTCGGTGACGCGCACTTCCAGGTCGACGATCCGGCCGGTCACGACATAGATCAGGACGGTCAACAGCAGCACAACAGGTACGGACGCGAGGAATTCCATGTCGGCCTCCAGCGGTGGTCCGCGCGAGCGGGAAGGTGGAGGTGCTCGGGTACGTCGTCGATGACATGTCCAGCCTACGGACACGGGCGGGGGCTCTGTCGCGCCGGCAGCCCCGTCGGACCGTGATCCGCCCCACCCCCGCGCCGTCGGTTACTCATGGGTACCGATCCGCCGAATCGCGTGATGTGCATCACAGAACAGGTGGATACTCGCCGGTAGCAGTCCTATCGGGGAGGCATCACATGGCACAACAGGTACACGCCAGCGAGGAACAGTCGCGCGCGCTCGCAGAGGAGTCCCGCGAGACCACCTGGCACAAGCCGTCGTTCGCAAAGGAGTTGTTTCTCGGACGTCTGACCCTCGACCTCATCCATCCGTTCCCGCGGCCCACCCCCGACGAGGAGGCCCGTACCGAAGGGTTCCTGGCAGAGCTTCGCCGCTTCTGCGAGGGTGTGGACGGCAGCCGCATCGAGCGCGAGGCCCGGATCCCCGACGAATACGTCGCCGGATTGGCCGAGCTCGGCTGCTTCGGCATGAAGATCTCCCAGGAGTACGGCGGCCTGGGACTGTCGCAGGTGGCCTACAACCGCGCGCTGATGCTCGTGGCCAGCGCCCACCCGAGCCTGGGCGTTCTGTTGTCGGCGCATCAATCCATCGGAGTGCCCGAACCCCTGAAGCTGGCCGGGACACCCGAACAGAAACGCGCTTTCCTCCCGCGGTGTGCGCGAGGGGCGATCTCGGCCTTCCTGCTGACCGAACCCGACGTGGGTTCCGATCCCGCCCGTCTCGCCTCGACGGCGGTGCCGGTGGAGAACGGCGACGCGTACGAACTCGACGGCCTGAAGCTGTGGACCACCAACGGAGTGGTCGCCGAACTGCTGGTGGTGATGGCGCGGGTGCCGCGCAGCGAGGGCCACCGCGGTGGCATCTCGGCGTTCGTCGTCGAGGCGAACACCCCGGGCATCACCGTCGAACGCCGCAACTCGTTCCTGGGCCTGAAGGGGATCGAGAACGGCCTCACCCGGCTGTACAAGGTGCGGGTGCCGAAGGAGAACCTCATCGGCCGCGAGGGCGACGGCCTGAAGATCGCCCTGACCACCCTCAACGCCGGCCGGCTCGCGATCCCGTCGATGTGCGCCGGTGCGGGCAAGTGGGCGCTCAAGATCGCCCGGGAATGGTCCGGCACCCGCGTCCAGTGGGGTCGGCCGGTGGGCCGGCACGATGCGATCGCCGGCAAGATCGGATACATCGCCGCCACCACGTTCGCCCTCGAGGCCGTGGTGGAACTGACCGGCCAGATGTGCGACGAGGACCGCAACGACATCCGCATCGAGGCGGCCCTGGCCAAGCTGTGGTCCAGCGAGGTGGCCTGCGAGATCGCCGACGAGTTGATGCAGATCCGAGGGGGACGCGGCTACGAGACGGCGGCGTCGCTCGCGGCCCGGGGTGAGCGGATGGTGCCCGCCGAGCAGCTCCTGCGGGACCTGCGGATCAACCGGATCTTCGAGGGCTCGAGCGAGATCATGCGGCTCTTCGTCGCCCGCGAAGCCGTCGACGCCCACCTGCGGGTGGCGGGTGAGCTGGCGGATCCGAAAGCCACTCTGGACACGAAGGCCCGGGCCGCCGCCAAGGCGAGCGGCTTCTACGCCAAGTGGCTGCCCCAGTTGGTGGCGGGCAGGGGCCAGCTACCCACCTCGTACGGCGAATTCGGTCCCCTGGCACACCATCTGCGCTACGTGGAGCGGTGTTCACGCAAGCTCGCTCGGTCCACGTTCTACGGCATGGCCCGGTGGCAGGGCGGTCTGGAGAGGCGGCAGAATTTCCTGGGGCGGCTCGTCGATATCGGCGCGGAGCTGTTCGCCATGTCGGCGAGTTGCGTGCGGGCGCAGATGTACCACACCGACGGCCACCCCGATACGGACGCGGCCTACGAACTCGCCGACGTCTTCTGCCTCCAGGCGAAGCTCCGCGTGGACTCGCTGTTCGCCGCGTTGTGGACGCACACCGACGATGCCGACCGGCAGCTCACGGCCGACGTCCTCGACGGGCGCTACACCTGGCTGGAGAAGGGCGTGATCGATCCCAGCGAGGGTACGGGCCCGTGGATCGCCGAATGGTCGCCCGGGCCGTCGGTGGAGCAGAACCTCGCCCGCAGATTCCTCGGCGCCGACCATCCGGTGGTGTGAACGGGCCGCCGGCCGCGCGGGCTCCGGTCAGCCGCGACAGCAATCGCTGTCGCGGCTGACCGCCCCTTGCGGCGGATCCAACGCCGTGGTGGGTCAGAAGGCGCCGCAGTTGGACGGGGCGGGCCGATTCGCGAACCGGTCGTTCAGGTAGGCGACCGCCTCGGGCATCCCCGCGACCAGAGGAAGCGCGTGATTGACGGCCAGGCCCGGCAGGACGGGCGGGGTGGTGTTCGGGGAGAACTGGACGGTGGCGCCGAGGGCGCACCAGTCCGCCGCGAGCTGGCGACCCTGTCCGTAGGGCACGATGTCGTCCATCGTCCCGTGCTGCACGAGTACCGGCACCGACGGCTGCAGACGTCCGATCCGCTGCGCGGCGATGGCTTCCTTCGCCTCCGGCAACCGATCGACGACCACGCTCAGCGGTTCACCCGTGCGGGTGTAGTCGCTCGTGCGCTGGAAGCCGTAACGGAAGATCGTCTCCGGCGCGCACTGGTTCGCCACCGAATGCAGCATCTCGCGTCCACGGTCGTTGACCTCGGCGTCGACGAGATCCCGGAGCTCGGGGTAGGCCTCGCCGAGGCCGTTGATCGTGTAGCCGATCACGCCGGTGAGCGCCGTTCCGTCGACCTGGCTGAGCGTGGCCTCGAGGTCCGCGGGCGGCGCGCCGGCATAGGCCCCCACGACGTTCAGCTCGGGCGCGTAGGTCGGCTGCAGTTCTGCGGCCGCAGCCACGGCACCGCCGCCCTGGGAGTACCCCCACAGGCCGACAGGACCGTCGGGGGTGATGGACGTGGCGGGCAGGCTCTGCGCCGCCCGGACCGCATCCAGCACCGCGTGCGCCTCGGCGAGCCGGTTGACGTACGTGTGGTGCCCCGGTGTGCCGAGCCCGTCGTAGTCGGTGACGACGACGGCGATGCCCTGCAGCAGCATGGTGTTGATCGAGAGCAGTTCGTACTCGGTGAACAGGTCGAGCGGCGGGGTGTAGGACACGAGCGAGTTCAGCTGCTTGGACGGTGCACACTGGTCGCCCTGGCCCTGGGTGCCCGGCGCGATGGCGACGAGCGGTCGCGGCCCCGGCCCGTTCCACGGCAGCGACGGCTCGAGGTAGGTGCCGCCGACGGCGCTGGGTTCGCCGGTGGCGTCGAGGCTGCGGTACAGCAGCCGGGTGCCCTGCGCGGGGAACACGCCCTGCGGCGACGGGACGCGAATGGAGAGGTCGGACGGCCCGCTGCGGAGGACGTCGCCGGAGGCTCCGACCAGGTCGAGCGGAGGATCGTAGAAGTTCGCATCCGCGCTCGCCGTCGCCGGCGTGGCAAGCATCGCTCCTGTCAGGGCCGCGGCCGTCGCCGCAGCGCCGATCCACCGTCTGGCGATCCCCATCCCCATCCCCATCCCCATGGTCCCTTCACAGGTAGCTGTCCGTGTGTCGGACGACACAAGCGGTACGCACTGTAACACCTAACTTACCGGCGCGTAAGTACGTGATCCGGGGGCTCGCGAACCCCGATTCGCACCGCGGTCCGTCGTTCGCCCCCGGGCATCGCCGCTGGTCGGGGACAATCCGGTCATGACCGGGGAGCGCAGCGAACCGCAACTGCACCGACTGACCACACCGCACACCGCCGCCGTCGTCGGGATCGTGTTCGCCGTCCTGTTCGCGACGAGCATCGTCCTGATCCGTCAGGCGATCCCCGCCGATCCCTTCGGCAGCACCGAGTGGCTGGACGCCGGCCGCTCACGGCTCACCGTGGCGCTGACGCTGGCCCAGTTCGCCTGCATCGCGTTCCTGTGGTTCATCGGTGCGCTCCGGCACCGGCTGGGAGACCTCGAGGACCAGTTCTTCTCGACGGTCTTCGTCGGTAGCGGCCTGTTGTTCCTGGCGCTGATCCTCGTCACGATGGCCAGCGCCGGCGGGCTGTTCCTGGCGGACCGGGCGGAGGCGGTGCCCGCCCAGGAATCCGCCGCCTTCGCGCACGCGCTGATCCTGCAGATCAGCAACGTCTATTCGATCCGCATGGCCGCGGTCTTCATGATCTCGCTGGCCACCATCTGGCTGCGCACCGGACTCATGCCCCGATGGCTGGTCCTACCCACGTACCTGCTCGCCCTGGTTCTGCTGTTCGCGGTGACCGAGGCGCTGTGGCTCACGCTCGTCTTCCCGGCGTGGGTGATCGTGATCAGCGTGTTCCTGCTGACCCACGCCCGGCAGGCGTTCCCGCCCCGGCGGGCGTTCCGGCCGAGAACCTGACGGTGCCACGGCGACGGAGCGGCGTCACTCGTCGCCGGGCTGGGCGGGCAGGGCGTTCTGCACCCGGTGGGTGACCGCGTCGTCCCAGCCGTCGGGGGCGAGGATGTCCGCCCACAACTGCGCGGCCTCCGGCCCGTAGGCGTGGCCGAACCCGGACGGGACGTCGGCGGAGAACACCATGTCGAGCGTGACCTGCCAGAACGTGCCGAAGGGCAGCCACCGCATGCCCGGATCCACATCCGGGCCGAGCGGCTCCCGCAACCAGTCCGGCTCCCGCAGCAGCAGCGCGAACGACCACCGGGTGATCGGCCTGGTAACCGCAGGGGCATACGGGCTGTGCTTACGTCACGCGCGGATCCTAGTGGGCACGGCAATCTCCCGCGCGGTCCTACGGCGCGGCTTCCCCGGACGTGGCCGAGTCGGTAGCAAGATGTACGCCGATCGTTGTCTACGGGAGGTGTGACATGGCTGTGGGAGTCGGTCTCCGGATCGGGAGCGTGGTGTCCACCGCGGTGCTCGCCTCCAACGACCCCGGCAGCCCCGATCCCGTCGTCATAGCCCGTGACACCGTCCTGCACATCGACTCCGACGGCACCACCGTCCTCGGCGGCGCCCCGCATCCCGCCGGCGAGGCCCGCTACCTGTCGGGCTTCCTCGGCCGCGTCGGCGATCCCGCCGGCGTCACCGCCAGTGACGGGCGCATCTACCGGGCCGAGGACTCGATGGCCACGGCGATCGCCTGCCTGTTGCACGAGTGCCAGCCGCTGCCGCCGGACGGCGGGCCCGACGGGGGTCTGCCCGCTGTCACCGCCACCTACCCGTCGCGGTGGGACCAGTCCACGGTGGCCGCGCTGCGGGCCGCGCTCGACTACGCGGATCTGCGGCACATCGCCCTCGTCTCGGACGCCGAGGCCGCGGCCACCTGGTACGCGTCGGAGATCTCGGAGACCCCCGGACAACTCGTCGGCATCTTCCACGTCGACGACGGCGGCTCGACCGTCAATCTCGTGCGCTCCGGTGTGTCGGCCGGCAAGGCGTTCCGCTTCGCCGCCAAGAGCGCCCCGTCTCCCGCGGCCCAGCTGGCTACCGCGCTCGGCGCGTTCGGCTGGCTTTCGCACAACCTCGACGCCGTGGTGGTGATGGGCGACGGGTTCGTCGCGCGCGACCGCTCGCATGTGCAGTCCATCGCGGACAGCCTCGCCGCGAAACTCGGCGTGCGCACTCTCGTCGGCCCCGGCCCCGAGCAGACCGCCGCCCTCGGTGCCGCCATCCTGGCGGCGGGTTTCACGCCCGCGCGCGTGGTCAAGGCGCGGATCGGACTGCCACCGTCGTACGACGTCACCGACGTCCTCACCGGTGGCATCCCACGTATCCGGGAACTCGAAGCGGCCGAACGAGCGCGGGCCGAGGCGGCCGCGGAACGAGACAGGGCGGCCGGCGCACCGGGGAGCCCCGCACCCGTCCCGGCGACGACCGCCTCCGACCCCCGGTCCGGCGACGCCCGGTCCGATGACACCCGGTCCGATGACAGCAGCGCCGACGAGGCCTTCGGGGCGACGGTCACCACCGTCACCACGCGGCCGAGCAGGAACTACTCGGCGATCGGGGCCGTGGTGGCAGTGATCCTGCTGCTGGCCTTCGCGGCCGTCGCGCTGCTCTGACCGTTCGGATTGTTACTACCGCGGAGTTCAGCCCTCCGTGAGCGAGTTCAGCTCCGCGGCGTCCTCCGCGCCGAACTTGTCCTCGAGCACCTCGGGGCTGTAGTCGAGGTCGATCTCCTCGACCGGCCGGCCGCGCGCGGATTCGATGGCCCCGAGCCGCCGCTGGGCCCGGTCGGCCGCGTAGGCGACGAACTCGTCGGGGTCGAGGCCGAAGGGCTGCTCCTCGAACTGGTCGTTGACCCACTGGATCATGCCGAGCGCCAGCGGCAGCAACTCCCCCATGCGCTGCTGTACGACATCCCAGTTCGAGTCGTCGGCTGCGACGTGGCGGCGGCAGGTGAACGTGCCCCACGCCATGTGCCGGCGTTCGTCGTCGCCGATCCGGCGCACGAGTTCCTGCATGCCGGGCAGGATTCCGCGTTTCGTGCACACCTTCTGCCAGGCGTAGTACCCGGTGAGGGCGAGACTGCCCTCGATGACGTGGTTGTAGGTGACGCTGGCGCGGACCTGATTGGCAGGACTCGGATCGGTCTCGAGGACGCGCAACGAATGGGGCAGTTCCTCGTAGAACAGCTGCCGGTAGTACGGATTGTCCGCGACGTAGGAGTGCAGGTCCGCGGTCAGGCCCACCGCGTCCATCCACAGGCGGAAGACCTGGGTGTGCTTGGCCTCCTCGAAGCAGAACTGGGTCAGGTACATCTCGTCGCCGAGCCGGCCCTCGGCGGCCATCGCCCGTAGGAACGGCTGGATGTCCTGTGTGACGGCCTCCTCGCCGGCCACGAACTGCGCGACGAGATAGGTGGCGCTGCGGTGCTGTTCGCTGTTGAGCTCGTTCCAGTCGGCCGCGTCCCGGCTGAAGTCCAGCTCGAGCGGATCCCAGAACTTCGCGTTACCCTTCGCGAACAGCCGCAGCGGGAAGGCGTCCCAGTGCAGACCTCCCGCGCGCAGCGTTCCGAAGCCCTGACGTTCCGGCAGTGCTGTGGTCATGAGCGTGCCCGCCTTCCCTCGCCCGGATGGACGCGTGTCCATCTCGACGGTAGCGCCATTTCGGCGGGGCGTGACGGGAACCATACAAACTGTAGGTATGACGGACCCCCGGCCGGGATCGTCGAGCAGATCCCGGCCGGGAGCGCTGCCCGTCAGCCCTCGAGCAGGGTGTCCCCCGGATATCCGCCGGGGCCGAATCCGGGTGGGACGGCGAACACCGCCGACCCGATCGGCGTGATCCACGGGTTCAGCGCGTCGTGCTCGGCGAGCCGCTGCTGCACCGGAACGAACTGGGCGTCCACGTCGGCCTGGTACGACGCGAACAGCAGCCCGGCGCCGTCCGGGTCGTCGTAGTTGTAGCCGCGCCGCAGGAACCGCTCGTTCGCGTTCCGGGGCCGCGCCCGCGCGACGTGCGATTCCGGGGGGATCACCGGAATGCCGTGCACGTCGGTGGCGGCGAAGTCCGGATCGTCGTGCTCCCGGTTGCCGGTCAACGGCGCCCCCGAGGCCAGGTCCCGGCCCACGGCGAGTTCACGGGCCGGCCGGTCCAGCTCGTCCCACGTGTCGAGTTCCATGCGGATACGCCGCACCACCACGGACGTGCCCCCGGCCAGCCAGGCCGGGGTTCCGGGATTCCACACCTGCCGGTCGAAGTCCGTGCTTCCCGCGGCCGGGTTGACCGTGCCGTCGACCTGGCCCATGAGGTTGCGCATCGTGGTGCCGGCGGGCTTGGTGTCCGCCGCGTTGCGGAACCCGCGCTGGACCCAGCGCACGGTGGCCAGCGACCGCACGCTCTTGGCGAGCGTGCGGGTCGCGTGCGAGACGGTGACCGGGTCGTCGGCGCAGACCTGCACCAGCAGATCACCGCCCGACCAGCGCTCCTCGAGGCGATCGATCGAGAACGCGGGCAGCGGCCGCAGCCACTCGGGCCGCTGCGCCGCCAGGCCGGCCGCGTCGAACACGGCGGGACCGAATCCGACGGTCACGGTCAGCCGCGCGGGATCGTGGGCGAGTTCGGGCTCGGTGTCGCCGAGGGCAGGGCTGCCCTCGGTGAGCCGGCGGCCGTCCTCGGCCCACACCTTCATGATCCCGACGAGCGCCCGCCGGTCGAGGCCCGGGCGCAGATCCAGGGCGACGAACGCGGCGAAGGCCTGCGGTTCGGTGTCGATGCCGGCCTGGTGCACGCCGTGGAAGGCGACGGTGCGCCCGCCGGTGGGCTCGGGCTCCCGCGTGGCGGCATAGCCGAGGCCCGTCCCGATCCCGGCCGCGCCGATGCCCGCGACGCCGAGGACGGCGGCGCCGCCCCCGAGGAGGCGCCGCCGGCTCAGCTCAGCCACCGTGGTTCGCCCCCATGCCGGCGCTCGGCTGGTAGTTCTCCCGTGCGCCGGAGAAGTCGCGGACCTGCGCGGTGAACTCGGTGGTCGAGCCGTCCTCGAAGGTCAGCTCGAAGGTCACCTCGGTGCCGGGCAGGACGGGCTCGACGAGGTCCATCAGCATCAGGTGGTCGTTGCCGGGCGCGAGGGAGTGGGTGCTGTGCGCGGGAATGACCAGGCCGTCCTCCTTTTCGCGCATCACCATGGCGCCGCCGTCGCCGGCCGCCATCTCGTGGATCTCGGTGCGGGCCGAGCTGGGGCTGGCGGCGGAGACGATGTGGATGTCGGAGTCGCCGGTGTTCTCGAGCTCGGCGAAAGCACCGGTCATGCCGGATTCGGCGGCCTTCGCCCACGCCGAGGAGACGGTGAGCGAGTCCGCGGAGGCGGCGGCCGGCTCGTCGGACGAGCATCCGGCGGCGAACAGGGTCGCGGCCGCGGCGGCAGCGAGGAACAGGGTCTTCTTCATGAGGTTCTCCGAAATCGGTCCGGGTGCGCACGCGTGCGCGCGGTCCCGCGTAGCGGTGACCGTGAGGTGGGCTGGGATCAGACCGTGTGGGGAGGACCTCGGGTGCCGAGACCTGCGGCGACGAGCAGGCCGCGCCGCACCCGGGGATGGTGTGCGACGGGCGTCCAGCCGGGAACGGCGACGGGCGCCGGCGCGAACGGCGGCACACTCGCGCGCCGCACCGCGGTGAGCCCGACGCGGCAGCCGTGTTCGGCGCCGCGGACGAGCAGCGCCGCGACGACGATCGCGGCCGTGTGGGCGGCCAGCATGCCCGCGCCGGGGACGTGGACGTGTCCCGTGTCGAGGGAGAGGACACCGTGGCCCACCACCTGCCCGGCGGCCAGCACGCCGACGATCGGCAGGCGCGTGCCCGCGGCGAGCAGACCCACCGCGGCCGCGGCGGCGAGCAGCAACACCGCGGATGCCTGTCCCGGCGCGGCCCCGCCGGCGAGCGCATGGGCGGCGATGCTCACCGCCCCCGACATGCCGCCGACGAAGGCGCCGCGCACGCGTGCGGCGAAGTCCTTCTCGGCAGACATGCAGCCAGGATACGCGCCTCCTACTACCGGAAGTAGTAACCGGCCTCACAGAACTTGCCGACACATTGTCGATAAGATGTCGACTGTCCGTCGATAAAATCTTCCTCAGGAGCCCACATGTTCCTCGCGCTGCGCGAACTATGGTTCGCGCGCACCCGCTTCCTCCTCATGGGAACCGTCGTAGCCCTGGTGGCGGTGCTGATGGTCATCCTGTCCGGCCTGTCCTCCGGCCTCGTGGCAGACGGCGTCTCGGCCCTCCAGCGCACCCCGGTCCAGGCCTTCGCCTTCGCCGAGGGCACCCGCACCGACTCGGCGTTCTCGCGATCCGTCGTCACCGAGGACCAGGCCGCCGCGTGGCGCGCCCGGCCGGACGTCGCCGACGCCGCGCTGCTCGGCAATGCCATCGTCAACGCCCGGACCGCGTCCGGCACACCGGTCGACCTCACCCTCTTCGGCGTCGAACCCGGCTCGTTCCTCGAACCGGCGCCCGCCGAGGGGCGTCCCCTCACCGGCGACACCGACATCCTGGTCAGCGACACCGTGCGCGAGGCGGGCATCGCCGTCGGCGACACCATCGTCCTCGAGCGCCTCGGCACCGAACTCACGGTCGCCGGCTTCACCGCCGACAAGCGCACCTTCGGCCACGTCGACGTCGCCTACCTGCCGCTGCGAACCTGGCAGGCGATCCACGCCGGCACGCGGGCCGGCGAGCTACCCGATCCGCGCGTCTACACCGAGGCGAGCGTCGTCGCCGTCCGGGGTGTCGACGACCGGCTGCCCGACCTCGCCGCGGGCGATGCCGCCGCCGGCACCGCCGCCAAGACCCTCGAGGAATCCTTCGACGCCTCCCCCGGCTACTCCGCCGAGATGATGACGATGTCCCTCATCAAGGGCTTCCTGTACGCGATCTCCGCCCTCGTCGTCGGCGCCTTCTTCAGCATCTGGACCGTCCAGCGCTCCCGGGAACTGGCCGTGCTGCGGGCCATGGGCGCTTCCACGGGTTTCCTCCTGCGCGACGGCCTGGCACAGGCGACGGTCGTGCTCCTCGCGTCGGTGACCGTCGGAGTCCTCCTCGGCCTCGGCCTCGGGTCGGGCCTCGAGGGCAGCGGCATGCCGTTCGCGCTCGAGACCGGCCCCGTCGCGTCCGGCGCCGCGATCCTGGTCCTGCTGGGACTGCTGGGCGCGGCCGTTGCCGTCGTCCGCGTCACCCGCGTCGATCCCCTCACCGCACTCGGAGAGAACCGATGACCACCTCGACCATCCCCACCACCGGCCTGGCCCTGTCCGGAGTCACCCTCCGCTTCGGCGACGGCGACAACACCGTCGTGGCACTGGACGACGTGAACCTGCACGTCGCCGCCGGTGAGCTCGTCGCGATCGTCGGACCCTCGGGCGCCGGCAAGTCGAGTCTGCTGGCCGTCGCCGGCGGTCTCACCCGCCCCACCACGGGTGTCGTCACGCTGGCGGGGATCGACGTCTCCGCCCTGCCGGATCGGGCGCTGACCCGGCTGCGGCGAGAGCGGGTGGGCTTCGTCTTCCAGTCCGGGAACCTCGTTCCCGCCCTGACCGCCCGCGACCAGCTCCGGCTGGTCCCGAAGATCACCGGTCGCCCCGGACGTGATCCGGACGAGCTGCTCGGGGCGGTCGGGATGAGCCATCGCGCCGACCGGCGACCCGGACAGCTCTCCGGCGGCGAACGCCAGCGGGTCGGCATCGCCCGGGCCCTCGTCTCGCGGCCGGCGCTGCTGCTCGTCGACGAACCGACCGCCGCCCTCGACCGCACCCGCAGCCACGAGGTGGTCGAGTTGCTTGCCCGGGAAACCCACGATGCGGGGGTGGCTGGCATCATGGTCACCCACGACCACGACGTGCTGGAGCACTGCGACCGCATCCTGGAGATGGTGGACGGCAGGCTGCACGCCCGCGGCTGACCGCACGAGGAGGGCCCGTGCCGAAGATCTCTGCGGCTACCGTCGCCGAGCATCGCGCAACCCAACTACGGGCACTCCTCGATGCGGCTCACGCACTGTTGACCGAGTCGCCGGAGCGCCCGCCGAGCCTGGGCGAGGTCGCGGCCCGGGCCGGGCTCGCCCGCTCCAGCGTCTACCACTACTTCCGGTCGCGGGAGGATCTGCTGCGCGCGGTCGTCGAGGACATGTTCCCGCGCTGGAACGCGAAGGTGATCGCCGCCATGGACGAGGCCGGCGATCCGGCCGGCCGGGTACTCGCGTACGTCGACGCCAACCTCCGGCTCGTCGCCGAGGGCGAGCACGCGCTCGTCGGAGCGCTCGCCACGGTCACGCCGCAGGCCTTCACCGACGAACGCATGCAGACGCTGCACCGCGAGCTCGTGCTCCCCCTCGCCGAGGCCCTGCGTGAGCACGGGACCACGCATCCGGAACTGGCCGCCGAACTGGTCGGCGCCGTGGTCCACAAGGGCACCGAACTCATCGAATCCGGCCGGAACCTGGAGGAGGTCCGCCGGGCGGTCCGCGATCTGCTCGAGCTCATCGACGTTTCACGTGAAACGGGTTGACATCTTTCGGATGCCCCTATTGACAATAGACTGTCAAATCGACAGCATATTGTCATGACTGAAACAGTGCATGTCGCCGTGTACGACACCTTCGCCGACTGGGAGGTCGGCCATGCGATCGCCCACATCAACAAGCCCCTCTGGCACAAGCACCCCGGCCGCTACGCCGTCGCCACCGTCGGCGCCACGCGCGAACCCGTCACCACCATGGGCGGAATCCGCATCCTCCCCGACACCACCCTGGACGAGGTGCGGCCGGAGAACAGCGCGATGCTCGTCCTGGCGGGCAACGACATCTGGAACACCGAGCAGTTCACCCCCTTCGCCGAACGGGCGCGCGACTTCCTCGAGGCCGGGGTCCCGGTGGCCGCGATCTGCGGGGCCACGGGCGGGCTCGCCCTCGCCGGCCTGCTCGACGATCGCGCGCACACGAGCAACGCCGCCGAGTTCCTGGCGAGTGTGGGCTACGCGGGCGGGGATCTCTACCGCGACGAACCGGCCGTCACCGACCGGAATCTGATCACCGCGAGTGCCACCGCCCCGGTCGAGTTCGCCCGCGCGATCCTCGAATGCCTCGAGGTGTTCGAGCCGCACGTCCTCGAATCCTGGTTCAAGCTCTACGGCCGACGCGACCCCGCCGGCTTCTACGAACTCATGGCCGGATGAGCGAGCGCCCGGAACAGGAACTGCTCAGCGGCCTCGCTCTGACGTCGTTCCGGCTCAACGGACAGTTCCTCGAGGTCGCCGAATCCCTCGCGCGCCCGGCCGGGCTCACCGCGGCGTGGTGGCAGGTCCTCGGTGCCGTGCTGCGCGAACCCCTGCCGGTCGCCGGCATCGCCCGCGCGATGGGGATCACCCGCCAGAGCGTGCAGCGGATCGCCGACCTGCTGGTCGAGCGAGGCCTCGCCGAGTACCTGCCCAACCCGGCCCACCGGCGCGCCAAGCTCGTCGCGCCGACCCCGGCGGGACGCGAGGCGGTGTCCGGGATCGATCCGGCGCATGCCGCCTTCGCCCGTCGCCTGGCCGACGCCGTGGGCGAGGAAGTCCTGGCCGGCGCACTGGCCGCGATGCGCCGGCTCTCGGCGGTCCTCGACGAGCTCGCCGAGGAGAAGTGACCGGGCACGACGACAGGCCCGGACATCCGTGATGTCCGGGCCTGTCGTCGATATTCGAGTGTGCGTTGTGGAGCCTAGGAGATTCGAACTCCTGACATCTGCCTTGCAAAGGCAGCGCTCTACCAACTGAGCTAAGGCCCCGTCTGCCGCCTCAGCGGCCGGTGACCTCGTGCCATTCGTCCTCGCTCCGCAACATCCGAGCGAGTCCGACGGCCACCAGCACCACGGTTCCCACAGTGAGAAGAACCTTCATGCTCGCTGCCCTTTCGGCACGGGGAGTGGGCCTAGGAGGACTTGAACCTCCGACCTCTTCGTTATCAGCGAAGCGCTCTAACCGCCTGAGCTATAGGCCCTCGAACCGAGTTGGAACACTACCCCACCGAGCCGCGAAGTCCAAAATCGGCTCGGCGGGGTCACGTTTTCCCAGCTCAGTCCGGGTCTGCGAGGGTGACTTGCACGCCCCCGACGAGGTCGGTGCACAGGTTGTAGATGAACGCCCCCAGGGTGGCCAGAGCGGTCAGCAGGATCGTGTTGACCAGCCCGATCACCGTCGCGTACCCGAAGACCTGGCCGGCGGTGATGAGGCCACCCCCACCGGTGTCGGACACCATGTCGGTGAAGGCGCTGTTGAGCCGTTCCCACACGCCCATGCCCGCGAGCACGCCGTACAGCAGACCCACGGCGACCATCCACACGAAGAACAACGAGACGGAGATCACCGAGGAGATCTTCAGCATCGACCACGGATCGATGCGGCGCAGCTGCACGGTCGCCCGCAGCGGCTCACCCGGGACCCGGGCCGCGGCCGCCACCACGGCAGCCGGTTGCGCAGCCGCGGATTCCTCGGCCGGCGCGGACGGCAGCGGATGCTTCACCGTCGACAGGTCCGGCAGGTCCTTCGCCAGGTCCTTGCGTTCGATGTGCCGCGTGGGACCGTCGATGACGGCCGCCTTCGTCTTGGCCGCCGACCGGTCCGCACCCGGCATCCCCGTCGTGGGCGCGTTCATCGAGGCGGCCGCCGTGCCGGTGACCACCGGGCGGGTCGGCGGCGTCGCGGCACCGGACCGGCCGCCGGCCGGATTCACGCCGGGGCGAGCCGCCGCCGGCTTCGCCGGGCCCGGCTGCTGCCCTGCGGGCTGCGCCGATCCGGTCGGGGCCGCGCCGCCGGGCCGCGTGGCGGTCTTGTCACCCCCGGGCCGCGTGGCGGTCTTGTCACCCACAGCGCCGCCCGAGGTGGGCACCGCGGGACGCCCGGTCGAGGACGACGTCTGACCCGGGCGGGCCAGATTCGTCTGCGGCACGTTCTGCGGCGCCTCCTGCTGACTCCCGCGCTGCCACGGCGGCGTGGGGGGCCCACCCGGCCGTTGCTGCCCGGGACGCCCCGCCGGCGACGTCCCGCTCTCCGGCGTGGCGGGACCCTGCTTCGCCGCGCCGTCGGCCGGCGCGCCCGGGTTCGCTCCCGCGGCGGGGTTCCGGGCGGCACCCGGCGCATCCGACGGCGCCGCAGCGCCCTCCGGCTTCACCTCGGGAGCCTGCTTCCCGGGCACCTCTCGTCCGTTCTGTCCCTTCGGCGGCTGAGCGGGCGGCCCCTGCTCGGCCCCGTTCGGTCCCTGGGGAGTGCTCACTTACGACTCCTTCGCTTCGAGTACGGCGCTCTCCTCGGGCTCGTCGGCGTTGCGTGCGATCGCCAGCAACGTGTCCCCCTCCCCCAGGTTCATCAACCGCACACCCTTCGTCTGTCGGCCGGCCTTGCGCACCTGCTTCGCGGGGGTCCGGATGACGCCACCGCCCGAGGTGATCGCGTACAGCTCGTCGTCGTCGTCCACGATGAGCGCTCCGACCAGAGTGCCACGCTTGCGGTCGTACTGGATGGTCAGCACGCCCTTGCCGCCGCGGCCCTGCGCCATGTAGTCCTCGATCGGGGTGCGCTTGGCGTACCCGCCGGACGTCGCGACCAGCAGGTACGTGCCCTCGCGGACCACGTTGAGGGAGAGCAGGGCGTCGTCCTCGTTGAACCGCATGCCCTGCACACCTGAGGTCGCCCGGCCCATCGGCCGCAACGCCTCGTCGCTCGCCGCGAAACGGATCGACTGTCCCTTCGCGGACACCAGCAGCAGGTCGTCGTCCGACGAGCACAGCACCGCGCCGACCAGTTCGTCGTCACCGCGCAGGTTGATCGCGACGATGCCGCCGGACCGGTTGGAGTCGAAGTCCGACAGGCGCGACTTCTTGACCAGGCCGTTGCGGGTCGCGAGCACCAGATACGGGGCGTCCTCGTAGGACTTGAGCCGGATGACGCCCTGGATCCGCTCGTCCGGCTGGAAGGCCAGCAGGTTGGCCACGTGCTGGCCGCGCGCGGTGCGGTTGGCCTCCGGCAGCTCGTAGGCCTTCGCCCGGTACACCCGGCCCTTGGTGGTGAAGAACAGCAGCCAGTCGTGCGTGGACGTCACGAAGAAGTGCTTGACGATGTCGTCCTGCTTGAGGTCGGCACCCTTGACGCCCTTGCCGCCACGCTTCTGGGACCGGTACAGGTCGGTCTTGGTGCGCTTGGCGTAGCCGGTCTCGGTGATGGTGACGACCACGTCCTCGCGGGCGATGAGGTCCTCGTCGGAGACGTCGCCGTCGGCCGCGACGATGCGTGTGCGACGGTCGTCGCCGTACTTGTCGACGATCTCCTTCAGCTCGTCCCGCACGATCGCGCGCTGGCGCTCGGGCTTGGCGAGGATGTCCTTGAGGTCGTCGATCTCGCGCTCGATCTCGGCGAGTTCGTCGACGATCTTCTGTCGTTCCAGAGCGGCGAGGCGGCGCAGCTGCATCGCCAGGATCGCGTCGGCCTGGATCTCGTCGACGTCGAGCAGCCCGATCAGGCCGGTGCGCGCGTCCTCCACCGTCGCCGAGGCGCGGATCAGCGCGATTACCTCGTCGAGCGCGTCGAGCGCCTTGACGAGTCCGCGCAGGATGTGGGCCCGCTCCTCCGCCTTGCGCAGCAGGTACCGCGTCCGGCGGACGATGACCTCGACCTGATGGTTGACGTACAACCGGATCATCTGGTCGAGCCGCAGGGTGCGCGGCACGCCGTCGACGATCGAGAGCATGTTGCAGCCGAAGCCGGTCTGCAGCTGCGTGTGCTTGTAGAGGTTGTTGAGGACGACCTTCGCCACGGCGTCACGGCGGACGGTGACGACGATGCGCATGCCCACACGGTCCGACGACTCGTCGTGGATGTCGGAGATGCCGGCGATCTTGCCGTCCCGGACCTGCTCGGCGATCGAGGTGATCAGGTTGTCCGGGTTGACCTGGTACGGCAGTTCGGTGATGACGATGGAGGTCTTCCCCCGGGCGTCCTCCTCGATCTCCACGACACCGCGCATCCGCACCGAGCCGCGGCCCGTGGTGTACGCGTCCTTGATGCCCTGGCCGCCGACGATCAGGCCCGCCGTCGGGAAGTCCGGCCCCTTGATGCGCTCCATGACGGCCGCCAGGGTGGCTTCCTCGTCGGCCTCGTAGTTCTCGAGCGCCCAGTAGATCGCCTCGGCCACCTCACGGAGGTTGTGCGGCGGGATGTTGGTGGCCATGCCCACCGCGATGCCGCCGGAACCGTTGATCAACAGGTTGGGGATACGGCTGGGGAGAACCACCGGCTCGAGCGTGCGGCCGTCGTAGTTCGGCTGGAAATCGACCGTCTCGTGGTCGATCTCCCGCAGCATCTCCATCGCGAGCGGCGTGAGCCGGCACTCGGTGTACCGCATCGCGGCCGCACCGTCGTTGCCGCGGGAACCGAAGTTGCCCTGGCCGTCCACGAGCGGGTAGCGCATCGACCACGGCTGCGCGAGTCGCACGAGCGTGTCGTAGATCGAGGCGTCGCCGTGCGGATGGTAGTTGCCCATCGTCTCGGCGACGGCACGTGCCGACTTCACGTAGCCGCGGTCCGGGCGGAACCCGTTGTCGTACATTGCGTACAGGACGCGGCGGTGCACCGGCTTGAGACCGTCCCGCACATCGGGCAGGGCGCGGCCCACGATCACGCTCATCGCGTAATCGATGTAGCTGCTCTGCATCTCCTGCTGGATGTCGACGGGCTCGATGCGGTCGTGCCCCGGCCCCTCCGGCGGCAACGTGGTGTCGGTCATGAGCTCCTTCTTCTACTCGGCTCGAACGCCGCGGGCTTCCGCCCGGCGCGCGTCTCGCAACCACACGAGTCTATAGGTGCAGGTCAGCTCGCACACCGACCGATGCGGCGATTCCGCTCGACCGACCCTGCACGTCGCCCGGAATTCGCGTCACGATCGCGCCGGAACGGTCCGCGACGAGTCGGTGCCGTCGTCGTCGGTGGTCCAGCGGGCGAACTCCTGTTCCAGTGCCAGATCCCTCCGGCTGGGCGCGAGCAGCAGCGCCGCGATGGGCACGGTGAGAACGACGATGCCGAGCACGAAGGAGGGGAACAGCAGGGCGGTGACGGTCTGGCCCGCCGGCAGCGGGACGGTCGGGTCGACCTGGACGCGCACACCGGCCATGCCGGTGTAGTGCAGCGCCACGACCGCGCAGCCCATGAGCAGGGCGGCCGGTACCCGGAGCGTCCACCGGTCCGCGGCCTGCGCGAGCCACAGGGCGACCGTGGCCGCGACGACACCGATGGCCACCGAGGCCACGACGAACGCCGTGTCGTGCTCGAGCGAGCCCTGGATCCGGATGGCCCACATGCCGCTGTAGTGCATGAGGCTGACCGCCAGGCCCATCCCGACGCCGCCGACGAACAGGCGGACGAGAGACGGGACGCGGTTCACCCACGCGGCGCGGGAGCTCACGAGCCAGAGCCCGAACCAGGTGGCGGCCACCGACAGCGCGACGGAGAAGACGGTCGGTCCCAGCGCGTAACGGACCGCGGTACCCGGGACGTCGAAGCCCATCATCCCGATGAAGTGCATGAGCCAGACGGCCACACCGCCGACGGACAGGGCGGCCATGGCCATCCAGCGGCGGTGGCCGCGGCCGGTCGGGGCGATCAGCGCCTGGCGAGCGCAGGAGAGCCCGACGAACGATCCGACGACGGAGGTGGCATAGGCGAGGAAGAACACCCACATCCCCATGGAGAAGTGGTGCATTTCGTGCGACATCGTGACCTTCTGAGCGTGGCACGCGGAAGTCGGTCCGCACTCGTGCGGTGGCGCGCCACACCGAATCGATACGGGCTGCGACTTCGCCCCCTCGACAGCGATCGGAGCGTATCGCATCGATGTAATTCGCACGGGGGCAGGTCCCGCCCCCGTGCGCTCAGGTGGCCGGACGCCGGGGATCGGCCGGGCTGTGCTGCTGCGCCCACGCCTCGGCCTCGGCCTCCAGTGCGGCCGCCACCCGGTCGGGAGCCATGAGCAACGCCATGATCGGGACCGTCAGGATCAGCATGCCGAGCACGAACACCGGGAAGAGGACGGCGAACACCTCGACCCCCGACGGGGCCGCGGTCGCCGGATCCACCGTCACCTGCACCGCCGCCATCGCGAGGAAGTGCACGCCGATCACCGCCGCGCCGGCGAAGATGCTGCCGCCGATCCGCATCCACCTGCTGTCGGCGACCGTGACCAGCCACAGGACCACCACCGCGGTAAGGCAAGCCGCCACCACGGACGCCGCCACGTAGGTCAGGTCGTATGCGACGGTGCCCTGCAGTTCCATCGCCCACATGATCGAGTAGTGCACGCCGGCGATCCCGGCGCCGAGGACCAGCGACCCGCCCAGCAGCCGTGCCGCCACGGCACCGCGCGACGGCCGGGCCCGGCGCGACACCCGCTTCGGCTGCACGACCACCATGGCGACGAAGGCGGACACCAGCGCCACCGCCATCGAGAAGACGATGCCGAGCAGGTCGTATCGGATGATGCTGCCGTCCACCGTGAAACCCGCCATCGGCAGGAAGTGCGCCAGCCACACCCCGACGCCCCCGGTCGAGAGCGCGGCTCGCATCAGCCAGTACAGCCGCGCCCGTTCCGAACCGGCGGACAGCGACTTGCGGGCACTGGCCAGTCCCACGAGCAACCCGATCGCCGACGTCGCGTACGCCAGGACGATCACCCACGTGCCCATGCCGAACAGGTGCACGTGCGTGTCCATCAGGGCGCTACCGGCTGATGCAGCTTGCGCAGCGCGTACTCGGTGACCGTCACGAGCGCCGACTTGGCGGACTCGCGCTGCCGAGCGTCGATCGAGACGATCGGCACGTCCGCCGAGACCGCGAGGGCCTGACGGATGTCCTCGGTCGGGTACCGCGGGGCGTCGTCGAATTCGTTGATCGCGACGATGAACGGCAGGTTCCGGGCCTCGAAGAAGTCGACCGCCGCGAAACTCTCGTCCAGACGCCGGGTGTCGATGAGCACGATGGCACCGATCGCACCTCGGATCAGGTCGTCCCACATGAACCAGAACCGGTGCTGCCCCGGCGTACCGAACAGGTACAGCACGAGATCCTCGGCGAGGCTGATCCGGCCGAAGTCCATCGCGACGGTCGTGGTGGCCTTCTGCGGCGTCGCGCTCAGGTTGTCGACGCCGTCGCTGGCGTTGGTGACCAGCGCTTCGGTGCGCAGCGGAACGATCTCCGAGACCGCCCCCACCAACGTGGTCTTGCCGACACCGAAGCCCCCGGCGATCACGATCTTCGTCGAGGTCACCCGCTTCGGGGAGTTAGAGTTCGCGAAGTCCACTGAGGACCCTTTCAATCAGCTCACGACGCTCCGCGTCGCTCGAATCGTCTTTCAGGGTGGCCAGGATCCGTACGTGCCCGGCTTCGACGAGATCCGCCACGAGTACGCGCGCCACCCCGATCGGCACACCCACCCGCGCCGCGATCTCGGCGACCGACGGGGACTCTCTGCACAAAGCCACGATCGTGGCATTGATGTTGTCCAGGTCCCGGGCACGGTCGTCCGTGCCCGGGAGGACCTGGATCAGTGCCTCCAACGCCAGCTCGACCGCGGGGCTGGTCCGTCCCGAAGTCAGTGAGTACGGCCGGACCAGACTGGGCTGGGCCGGCGGCGACTCCGGCTTGCGTTCTTCCATGGCCACCTCGACGTCAGGACCCCAGACCGATGCGCGGAGTGGCCTCGACCGACGCCCCCACACGATCGACCAGGAGTGCCATCTCGTAACCGACCTGTCCGATGTCGCATTCCGAGGCGGTCAGGGTCGCAAGGTGCGAGCCGTCACCCACGCTCATCAGCAGCAGGTAACCGTGCTGCATCTCCACGACGGACTGGAGCACTCCGCCGCCCTCGAAGAGCTGGGACACGCCGTTGGACAGGCTGGCCAGGCCGGACGTGACGGCAGCGAGCTGCTCGGCACGGTCGACAGGCAGGTGTGCGCTGGCCGCCATCAGGAGGCCGTCCGCGGACACGAGCACGGCGTGGGAGACGCCGGGAACCTCGCGCGCGAAGTTCGACACCAACCAGTCCAGAGGACGAGTTACGTCGGATCCATGGTCAATGTTCATCGAACTCCCTGTTCGTCGGTCTGGGTGGACGCGTGCGCGGAGGCCCGCCCGTTGCGAACCCCTTGCTGGTGACGGCTCAGGTTGGCCCGGATGGCCTCCGGGTCGCGCCGCCGAACAGCCGGCACAGATCCGGTCGCCGGGGAGGCGACCGCACCGGGCACCAGCCTATGACCGGGTGCACGTCGCGGAAGACCCGCGGTGGTGAGTTGCTCCACCGGGGCTTGCGCCGCCTCCTGGGCGGCCCTCCAACCGACGTCCGCCCGCGAGTTCCACTCCGGCCGACGGTCCTCCGGCAGGCTCGTCGGATCGACGAGCCAGCTCGACATCATGTCGGCGAAGATCGGCGTGCCGGCACCCGGACGCAGCGAGTTGACGTCGGGGCGCGGCTGGAAGAACGCGGCCGTCTTGGCCGGGTTCGTCCGGTACCGATGCCGTGCGGCGCGGCCCGGCTGCCCGTCGGCTGCTGCGCTGCCGTGGCCGGCGGACGCGGCGGCCGGGTCTGCGGACTGCTCGAAATGCTGCTGCGGCAGGGAGGAATCGGCGGCGGCCGGCGGCGTCGGCAGCCCGGGAGTGCTCCCAGGGCGGCGCTGCGGCAGACCGTTGCCCGACGCACCGCTGCCCGACGCACCGTTCCCCGACGCACCGTTCCCCGACGCACCGCTGCCCGGCACAGCAGCGGACGGCTGCGGCGACAGGCCCGGCGTGGCACCCGGCCGGCGCTGCGGCAGACCATTGCCCGCGGTGGCCGGAGCCGGCTGCGGCGACAGGCCCGGCGTGGCACCCGGCCGGCGCTGCGGCAGACCGCTGCCCGCGGACGACGGAGCCGACTCGGGCGAGGCCGGAGCGGCCGCGGCGGGAGCAGGAGCAGACGAGACCGTCTCCGAGCGGCGCGGCGGCAGGACCGGCGTCGGACCGGGTTGCCGTCGGGGCAGTTCCGACAGCGGCGTGGGCTGGCGCGGCACAGGACCCGGGGTGACACCCGGCTGACGCTGCGGCAGACCGGGAGTCGAGCCGGGGCGGCGCTGCGGCAGACCGGGAGTGGTCCCCGGCTGGCGCTGCGGCAGACCCGCGGATGGCTCCGGAGGAACGGGTGCCGGCTGGCGCTGCGGCAGCGGCGATTCCGGCGCGGGGGTGCGTTCCGGCAGGGCCGGGGCCGCGACGTCGCGCGGCGGCCGCGGAGCCAGGGCCTCGGCCGGACGGCCGTCCTCGCCCATGCGCGGCTGCGGCCCGGTCTGCGACAGGGCGAGCGGCGAGACGAGGAGCACGTCGGGAATGTGGACGCTGGCGGTGATGCCCGGGTTGCGTGCGGTGTCGAACGTCGGGCGCAGCCGCACGGTGAGGCCGTGCCGCGCCGCGAGGCGCGAGACCACGAACAGACCCATGTGGCGGGCGGTGTCGGGACCGACCTCGCCACCGAGAGCAAGCCGCTCGTTGATCGCGTCGAGTTCCTCGGCCGGGATCCCGATACCGCGGTCGGCGATCTCGACGAGCAGGCCACCGTCGACGGCCCGGGCGAAGCTGAACGTCACGGTGCTGTCCGGCGGGGACGCCCGCAGCGAGTTGTCGACGAGCTCGGCGAGCAGGTGGACGATGTCCGTGGCGACCGTGCCGCTGAGTGCGCCTTCCGGCGTCGAGCCGATCTGGACGCGCTGGTAGTCCTCCACCTCGGACATCGCGGCACGCAGGATGTCACCGAGCTGTACGGGCGCGGAGTGGCCGCGCCGCATCCGGGTGCCCGAGAGGATCAGCAGGTTGTCGCCGTTACGGCGCATGCGCGCCGCGAGGTGGTCGAGTCGGAACAGGCTCTCGAGCCGGGCCGGATCCTTCTCCTCGTACTCGAGTCGTTCGATGAGGCCGAGCTGCTGCTCGACGAGCGACTTGCTGCGCCGGGCGAGGGTCTCGAACATGTCGTTGATCTGCAGGCGGAGGTGGGCCTGCTCGCCGGCGAGGCGCAGGGCCTGCCCGTGCATGTCGTCGACGGCGCGGGCGAGCTGGCCGACCTCCTCGGTCGTGTGCACCGGGACCCGCGTGAACTCGATGTCCTCGACGTTGTCACCCACCTTGATGCGGTCGATGGCGTCGGGGAGTTCCTGCCGGGCGACCTTGAGAGCGCCGTAGCGCAGGCGGCGGATCGGGCCGACGAGCGACCGCGACACGAGAAGCGCCAGGACGAGCGCGGCGAGCAGGGCACCGAGCACGATCGCGGTGTCGCGGAGGGCGGCGGAGCGGGTGTCGGAGGCGCGGGCGAGAACGGTCTCGCTGATCGCGTCGGACGCCTCGTCGATGAGGGTGCCGTAGACCTCGACGCTCTGCAGCAGCGACGAGCGCAGGTTCAGGATGGGCAGCGGCCCGTCGCCGGCGGCGTCGATCATCGCGGTGCGCTCGGCGACGCCGTTGCGCAGCTCCTGGATCTGGGCGTCGGACGCCGGATACGACCGGGCGAGCGTCTCGAGCATGGCGAGCTCGGAGCCGGACGCGGACACCAGGGTGGTGCCCGGCTGGTCCGGGTCCCGCAGGATCGCCACGATGCCCATCACCTGATCGAACAGGTAGCGCTGCGACGCCCAGGCGTCGACGAGCCGGGTGCCCTCGGCGAGCACGGACGGATCCTCGATCGGCTCGACGATCGCCTCGACGATGCGGATCAGGTCCTTGCGGATGGCATTGGTCTGCTCGTTGAGCTCGGGGAGCGGGATGTTGCCGGCCGCGATACGGTCTCGCAGCGCCTCGGCGGCGGCCACGGTGCGGGTGAGGTCCGCGGCGATGACCGGATCCAGCTCCGGATTCTGGGACACCGCCCGGACGCGTTCCAGTGTCGCGTCGAGGTTCTCGATCTCGTTCGTGATGCCGGTGCCGGCGGCCAGCGTCGCGGAGGCGGTACCGAAGGCGGTACCGAAGTCGACGAGGTCGGGCACGACGGCCACCTGGTCGGCAGCGGACGAGAAGTGGACGGCGTTGGAGAGCTCCTGCTGCACGCGCAGGCCGCCCAGCACCATTGCCACGGTCACGGGAACGGCGAGAACGGCGGTCACCTTCCAGCGAAGGCCCCACCCTTCGATGTTCCACCACCGCTGCCGAGGTGGCGATTCGTCACTCATCTTCACAGCTCACTTTCCACCCGGTTTCCGCCGCCGACCCACACCCGCGCCACACCGCTCGGTGTCGAGGAGGTGCGGCTGCGGGTGGAGTGGTCGGAAGAGACGTTCCTGAGTGCACGCACCATATCCGTCCGAGTGCGGATAACGAAAGGAGCACGACCACTCCCGGAACCGGCGGGAGTCGCGCCCCGAGCCGGTCACCGAGCCGAAAACTCTACCGACCAGTAACATTCGCGGCCCGGGAACGCGCACCCGACGCGCCGAAGGGCGGCGAAAGCGGTGGTGTGAACCTCGTCACACACCCCTTCCGCCGCCCTCTCCGGCGCCGTGGAACCCGGTCAGACGTCCAGGAAGCGAACGTCCTTGGCGTTACGGGTGATGAAACTGCGGCGTGCCTCGACGTCCTCGCCCATCAGGATGCTGAACAGCTCGTCGGCTGCGGCCGCGTCGTCGAGCGTCACCTGACGCAGCACGCGCACGCTGGGATCCATGGTGGTCTCCCACAGTTCCTTGGCGTTCATCTCGCCGAGACCCTTGTAACGCTGGATGCCGTCGTCCTTGTTGATCTTCTTGCCGGCGGCGAGACCGCGCTCGAGCAGGCCGTCACGCTCCCGGTCGGAGTACGCGAACTCGGGCTCGGAACGCTGCCACTTGAGCTTGTACAACGGCGGCTGCGCCAGGTACACGTGGCCGTGCTCGACCAGCGGACGCATGAAGCGGAACAGCAGCGTCAGCAGCAGCGTGGCGATGTGCTGGCCGTCGACGTCGGCGTCGGCCATCAGCACGATCTTGTGGTAGCGCAGCTTCGCGATGTCGAACTCGTCGTGGATACCGGTGCCAAAGGCGGTGATGATCGCCTGGACCTCGTTGTTCTTCAGCACGCGATCGATGCGCGCCTTCTCGACATTGATGATCTTGCCGCGCAGCGGCAGAATCGCCTGGTACATCGAGTCGCGTCCCGACTTCGCGGAGCCACCGGCGGAGTCGCCCTCGACGATGTAGATCTCGGACTTGCTCGGGTCGTTCGACCGGCAGTCCGCCAGCTTGCCGGGCAGCCCGCCGAGATCGGTGGCGGACTTGCGCCGGACCAGCTCGCGCGCCTTGCGGGCGGCGACGCGGGCCTGCGCGGACGAGACCGCCTTCGTCACGATGGTCTTCGCGTCGGCCGGGTTCGCCTCGAGCCAGTGCGACAGGTGCTCGTTGCAGGCCTTCTGCACGAACGACTTGACCTCGGTGTTGCCGAGCTTGGTCTTGGTCTGGCCCTCGAACTGCGGTTCGCCGACCTTGACCGAGATGATCGCGGCCAGTCCCTCGCGGATGTCGTCGCCGGTGAGGTTCGGGTCCTTGTCCTTGAGGAGCTTCTTGTCCTTCGCGTACTTGTTGACCACCGAGGTCAGGGCCGCGCGGAAGCCCTCCTCGTGGGTGCCGCCCTCGTGGGTGTTGATCGTGTTGGCGAAGGTGTGGACCGACTCGGAGTAGCCCGAGTTCCACTGCATCGCGACCTCGAGCTCGTGGCCGGTGCCCTTCGCGGTGAAGCCGACGACCGAGTTGTGGATCGGCTGCTTGGTGCGGTTGATGTGCCGCACGTAGTCCTCGAGGCCACCCGGGTAGTGGTAGACGCGGGTCTTGACCTTGTGATGCTGCTCGGCCTCGGCCTGTTCCTGCTCCTCGGCCTTCTTCGGTGCCTCGGCGAGTTCGCTGACGACCTCGTCGGTGACCTCCTCGGGGGCGACCCGCTCGTCGGTCAGCGTGATCGTCAGGCCCTTGTTGAGGAACGCCATCTCCTGCAGGCGCCGCGCGACCGTCTCGAAGTTGTAGGTCGTGGTCTCGAAGATGTCCGGGTCCGACCAGAACCGGACGGTGGTGCCGGTGGCCCGCGTGGGCTCGCCCCTGATCAGTTCGCCGGGCTTCGACGACAGGTACGTCTGCTCCCAGTGGTAGCCGTCGTTGTCGATCTCCACCTCGAGCCGGGTGGACAGCGCGTTGACCACCGAGATGCCGACGCCGTGCAGACCGCCGGAGACGGCGTAGGCATCGGAATCGAACTTGCCGCCCGCGTGCAGCTGGGTCAGCACGACCTCGACGGTCGGGATGCCGGAGGCGTGCATCCCGACGGGGATGCCGCGGCCGTCGTCGACGACCTGCACGCCGCCGTCCTCGAGGAGGGTCACCTCGACCTTGGTGGCATGGCCGGCCATCGCCTCGTCGACCGAGTTGTCGACGACCTCCCAGATCAGGTGGTGCAGGCCGCGCTCACCGGTGGAACCGATGTACATGCCGGGGCGCTTGCGCACCGCCTCGAGACCCTCGAGGACGGTGATGGAGGAAGCACCGTACTCACTGTTGCTCTTGTTCGACTTCTGGGCAGCCACGGGTTGGTAGCTCTCCTTCTTCCGCCTGGGTCTCGCGCACACGCGCACGCATTCGGAATTCATCCTACTGCCCGGAAGCGTACTTGCCCCGTCCGACACAGGACGGGCCGCCGACGCCGCTCACCGGCCCGCAGGCGCGGCGTCGCGAGTACGGGAGGGTGAATCGCTAGGGCGACGAGGTTCGGACAGTGTGCCGCGCCTCGACGTCGCGCACGAAGCGCGCGGTCGCGGCCGCGAGCTCCCCGGCATGCGAGCGCGGCGACCAGTGCCCGGCGTCGAGCGGTTCCCGGCGCAGATCGGTGACCCACTTCTCGGTGTCCTCGTACCCGACCGGCCGCACCGCCCGGTCCCGCAGGCCCTGGATCAGCTGAACGGGGACGTCGGTGCGCCGCTCGCGCGGCGCGCGGAGCCGCCGGCGCAGGTTCGCCCGGTACAGCTTCAGGCCGTGCACCATGTCGTCGGCGAGCGTGGGCGCGACGGGTCCGATCAGGGCCGGGTCGGAGCGGTCGAAGAACCCGACGAATCGGGGCCAGTGCCGGGAGAACCACCACCGCAGCGCGGGCACGGGCAGGCCGGGGGTCTGGAACAGCACCGTGTAGGACGACGCCACGGCCTGCTCGAGCGGGCCGAGCGGGCGCCGCTCCCCCAGCCGGCGACGCATCCACAGCGCGAGGTGGTCGAGGTTCGGCCCGGACACCGAGGTGTACGACGCGATCCGCTCCGCCGCCCCGGGTTCGCACACGGCCTCCCAGCCCAGCACCGACCCCCAGTCGTGCCCGAGCAGGTGCACCGGCGCGTCCGGGCTCACCGCGTCGATCACCGCGAACAGGTCCGCGGCGAGCAGTTCGAGCCGGTAGGCCGCGACGTCGCGCGGCACGGTCGACGCGCCGGCACCGCGGTTGTCGAACCGGACGATCCGGAAGTCGCCGGCCAGCGCGGGCACCACGCGGTCCCACAGGGCATGCGTGTCGGGCCAGCCGTGGACCAGCACGAGGGTCGGCCCCTGCGGGTTGCCCTCCTCGACGACGTGGAGGCGGACGGCTCCGTTCGTGACGGTACGAGTGGTCATGTTCTCCCTCAGAGGTCGAGTACGAGCCGGCCACCGTCGGCGCGCGAGACACAGACGAGCATCTCCTCGCGACGTTCCTCGGGGGTGAGCCGGTTCTCGCGGTGGTCGGGGGTGCCGGACAGGACCCGCACCCGGCAGGTTCCGCAGAACCCCTGCCGGCACGAGTAGCCGATGCCGGGCCGGCGCCGGCGGATCACTTCGAGCGCCGATTCGTCGGCCGGGACGGCGAGCACCTCTCCGGTGCTCGCCAGTTGGACCTCGAAGGCCCGGCCGTCGACGACGGGTGGGGCACCGAACCGCTCGAAGTGCAGGGCCGACGCCCCCGTGGCATCGATGCCGGCACGCACCGCGTCCAGCATCGGGGTGGGCCCACAACAGTAGACGGCCCCGCCGGCGGGGGCGCCGGCGAGCAGGTCGGCGCCCGTCGGCGTGCCGTACTCGTCGTCCGGACGTACGAAAACCCTTGACGGATCCCATGTTCCGATCTCGTCGAGGAACGGCATCGCGGCCCGGGTGCGTCCGGTGTAGACGAGCCGCCAGTCCATTCCGGCACGGTCCGCGGCGCGGGTCATCGCCAGGACGGGAGTGATGCCGATCCCGCCGGCGACGAACAGGGCCGCACCCTCGGCGACGAACGGGAACCCGTTGCGCGGACCGCGCACGGCCACCGGGTCGCCCGGTTCGAGGGCATGCATCTCGAGCGACCCGCCCCCGCCGCCGGGGATCCGGCGAACCGCGACGGTGTAGCGGGTGCGGTCCTCGTGATCGCCGCACAGCGAGTACTGCCGTCGCCGCCCGGAGGGCAGATGGAAGTCGAGGTGGGCACCCGGGTGCCACGCCGGCAGCTCGGCGCCGCCGGGGGCACGCAGCGTCAACCGCACCACGTCGCCGTCGGCCGTCACCGGGTCCTTTTCGGTGACAACCAGATTCAGCTGCAGATCGGGGTCCCCGGCACCGGCGGCGCCGTCGTAGCCGAGAGCCGTGACGAGACGCAGGTAGCTCTCCACGACGGAACCGAGCAGGCCCATCGCACGGTCGGTCCGGTTCCGCCCGTGCAGGTCCGACGGGCGACGGTGCCGCGGCAGCACCCCGGTCATCGGGCTGCCGCCCGGGCCGCGGGGGAGGACGCCAGATAGCGGACCGCCTGACCGGTCGAGCCCTCGTGGCTCGGGTGGTACGAGCGGTGGAAGTACCGCGACATGCGCCTGCCGAGGTCCACCGGGCCGGGTAGCGTGCCGCGGCGACTCGCCGCCAGCCAGTCCGAAAGATGAGGTGCACGCACATGTTTCGATGCACGCGCCAGGTCCGGGTCGTGGGCCATGAGGAATCGGGCACCGCGGATCCACAACCACACGAGGACCGGGGTGACGAGGAGCTGGGTGCGGATCCGCCGGGCCTCCCCGGGGTCGAAGTAGCGCATCACGTCGTAGGCGACGCTGCGATGCTCGACCTCCTCGGCGCCGTGCCAGCGCAGCAGGTCGAGCATGGTCGGATCGGTGCCCGCCGCGTCGAGGCCCTTCGCATTGAGGACCCAGTCCCCGAGGAACGCGGTGACGTGCTCGACGGCGGCGATGATGGCGAGCCGCTCGACGAGGTAGTTCTCCGCGCGCAGTCCGGTCAGCGGTCGCCGGCCGAGCAACCGGCCGAACAGCCACCGCATCTGGTCCGTGAACGGGGTGGGATCGAGACCCTTCGACTCGAGTTGCTCGAGTACCCCCTGGTGAGCGTGGGAGTGCACCGATTCCTGGCCGATGAATCCCACGACGTCTTCGCGCAGTTGTTCGTCCTCGATGAGCGGCAGCGCCTCCTTGAACGTCTCGACGAACCACTCCTCCCCCGCCGGCAGCAACAGATGCAGGACGTTGAGCACGTGGGTGCTGAACGGATCGCCCGGCACCCAGTGCAGGGGCAGCGTGCTCCAGTCGAACTCGACGTTGCGGGCCTGGAGCAGGACGCGGTCCGGTTCGATGAGTGGTGTGGACATGGACGTACCTCCCGATGCGGACGTGTGCGGCAGCGCACAACCGGCTGATTTCAACGTAACATCGGGTTACATATAAATCCAGGGTCGGATCAGCCGTACGTGTCCCGCGGTCCGCGGCCGCGGACGTGCCGCTCCCCCTTACGCCAGCTCGGCGCCGTCGGCCCGGTGATCCGCAGCTCCTTGACCACCCCGTGCCCGACCGCGGCGGCGATCTTCGCGAGGATCTGCGCCTGCATCATGCGCAGCTGGGTCGCCCACGCGGTCGACTCCGCCGACACGTGCAGCACCCCGTCGCGCAGCGTCGTCGGCGACGCGTGCGAGGCGATATCGTCGCCGACCACGCGCGCCCAACTGCCCAGCACCGTGCCCTCCGACACGCGCCCCGACCATCCCCGCTGCTTGGCCAGCGAGTTCGCCAGCGCGCCGAGCGGCTGCGGGTCCCGCTCGTCGGGGCCCGGGCCCGACCAGCCGCGACGGCGGCGCCGTGGTCGCAGCGCCCCGCGTGACGCGCGCCCCTGCCCCACCGACTTCCCGCTCGCCTTCGCGGCCGCACGGGCCTCCTCCAGCGCGCGACGGGCCAGGTCGATCCCGCGCAGCGGCGGCTCGGGGGGTTGTTCGCCCGGATTCTCGGTGCTCATCGCAGTGCTCCGTCCACGGTTCCGTCCAGATCCGGCTGCGAGGGATCGCCGCCGTCGAGCCGGGTCAGCACCGAGAGCCGTCCCCGGTCGGTGTCCTCGGCCCGCACCCCGAACCGGACCGCGGACAGCTCCGCCGGCACGTCCTCGGGGACCGCGGCGGTGATGAGTACCTGCTCGGCCGAGGCCGCGACGGCGGCGAGCGCGGTGCGACGACGCCGATCCAGCTCGGCGAACACATCGTCCAGCATGAGGACCGGGTCGGTGCCGTCGGCCCGCAGGAGCGAGAAGGCGCCCAGGCGCAGCGCCAGCGCGAACGACCAGGACTCCCCGTGGCTGGCGAATCCCTTGGCCGGCTGATCACCCAGGATCAGGTCGAGTTCGTCGCGGTGGGGGCCCACCAGGCACACGCCCCGCTCGATCTCCTTCGTCCGCGCCTGCGCCAGCCGGGTCAGGAACGCGGCCTCGAGCACCTCACGGTCGTCGGATCGCGGCGCGCGGGCCGGGTCGGCGAACTCCGGCGGCAGCGCCTCGCCCACCGTGCTGCGGTAACGGAGCAGCGCCGGTCGTGACTCGGGGGCGATCGATCGGTACGCCTCGGCGACGTGCGGGGCGAGCTCGTGCAGCAGCGCGACGCGGGCCGCGAGCAGCTCGGACCCGTGTGCCGCGAGATGGCCGTCCCACACGTCGAGCGTCGCCAGGGCGCTCGCCCCGTCGCCGGACCGGCTGCCGCGGCGCAGCGCACCCCCGGCCGTCTTCAGCAGGGCCGAGCGCTGTCGCAGCACCTTGTCGTAGTCGGCGCGGACCCCGCTCATCCGCGGGATGCGGGTGGCGAGCAGCTCGTCGAGGAACCGGCGCCGGTCGCCCGGGTCGCCCCGCACCAGCGACAGGTCCTCCGGCGCGAACAACACCGTCCGCAGGATGCCGAGGATCTCGCGCGGCCGCCGGGTCGGGGACTGGTTGATCCGGCCCCGGTTGGGCCGGCCCTCGTTGAGTTCGACGTCGATACCCAGTTCCCGGCCGCCGTTGACGACGACCGCACCCACCTGGGCGCGCGACGTCCCGCTCCGGAACAGCGGGGCATCGCCGGACACCCGGTGCGAGGTCAGCGTCGACAGGTAGCCGAGCGCCTCGAGCAGGTTGGTCTTGCCGTGCCCGTTGCGACCGAGGAACACCGTCGGCCCCGGCGCCAGATTCAGCGAAACGGCTTCCCAGGAACGGAAGTCGCGCAACGAGAAGGTGCGAACGTACACGGGCTCCGACCGTTTCCTGCCCCCGGGTCAGCCCGGCAGGCGCACCGGCATCAGCAGATAGGTGTAGTCGCTGTCCGGGGCGGCGAACGTACCGGAGGCGTCGGGCTCGGGCGCTTCCTCGAGCGCCGGTCGCAGCACCGCGGGACGGCTCGGCGTCGTGAAGCCGAACGACACCTTCTCGCTGTGCAGCGAGCCGAGACCGTCGAGCAGGTACCCGGGGTTGAACGCGATGATCAGCGGCTCACCCTGGAACTCCGCGGCGAGGGACTCCTCCGCGCGCCCGGCGTCGTCGCCACCGGCCGACAACAGCAGACCGCCGTCGGTGAACTCGAGTCGCACCTGCGCCCCGCGCTCGGCGACGAGCGCGACGCGCTTGATCGCGTCCACGAGCGGCGCGATGTCAACGGTCGCCATCGCGGTGTGCTCGGTCGGCAGCAACTGGCGGAACTTGGGGAATTCGGCGTCGAGGAGGCGGGTGGTGGTGCGCCGGCCGTCCGCAACGATGCCGAGCAGGCCCTCGGCGCCGACCGACGAACCGGCACCCAGTGCGAGCTGGACGGGCGAATTAGAAGATCCGCCAACGGTTTTCGCCGACTCGGAGAGGGTCTTGGCCGGCACGAGGACCGCGGCGGTCGCGGTGTCGGCGGTGGGCATCCACTCGATCTTGCGGACCGCGAGGCGGAACCGGTCGGTGGCCGCGAGCACCATGTGGGTGCCGTCGATCTCCACACGGATACCGGTCAGCATCGGCAGGGTGTCGTCCTTGCCGGCCGCGACCGCGACCTGGCTGATCGCCTCGGCGAACACCTCCACGGGCAGCGAACCGGTCTGCTGCGGCAACTCGGGCAGCTGCGGGTAGTCCTCGACCGGCATGGTCGGCAGGGAGAACTTCGCACTACCGCAGTTGATGAGCACCCGCGTTCCGTCGAGCACCACGTCGACGGGCTTGTTGGGCAGCGCGCGGGTGATGTCGGCGAGCAGGCGGCCCGACACGAGTACCTGCCCGGGGGTGATGACCTCTGCGGAGACATGGACCTGCGCGGAGACCTCGTAGTCGAACCCGGAGACGGTCAGTCCCTGCTCGTCGGCGCCGAGGAGGACGCCGCCGAGCACCGGCACCGGCGGCCGCGACGGAAGACTGCGCGCAACCCACGCGACGGAGTCGGCGAAGTCCTCGCGAGCGACACGAAACTTCATGCTTCCAAGCTCCATCGCCCGGCGGATCCTTTCGCTCTGATGGCTGTCGATCGATTCAACGAAGTCTGGCACAGGACCCCGACACCGAGGTCGGCGGCGGGGACGTCGCTCCACGGTATGCGCTCGTGGAGCACTTGGAAAGCCGGAGGCTCGAGGGGGGCGCGGCACTCGAGACCCTGTGCACTCGAGTCCTCCACAAGCCTGTTTTGAAAGAGGAATCTTCGAGAGAAAACACAGAAGTAGTAATAGGGGTTGTGGAATCTGTGGACGAACGACCGTCTACGCTGGTGAGGCGGGCTTCTCGAGCCCCGCACTCTCGAGGATGAACTCGAGGAATTCTCGAGGACGGATGTGGACATCTCGAGAGTGTTCAACATCGGTACACCGTCCGTCCACAAAGATCCCACGTTGTACACACGGTTGTCCACAGGTGTGAGTCACTGCCCATCCGTCTCGAGAATCACACCCACCGCCCACCGCCGGCCCGTCCCCGGATACGACGAAGGGCCCGGACGCGATCGTCCGGGCCCCTGCCGCAGGGTGGTACGGCTCAGCGCTTGGAGCGCTGCTTGATACGCGCGGTCAGCTCCTGCACCTGGTCGTAGACCTTCCGCCGCTCTGTCATCTCCTTGCGAATCTTCTTGTCCGCGTACATGACCGTCGTGTGGTCCCGGCCGAAGGTCTGCCCGATCTTGGGCAGCGAGAGGTCGGTGAGCTCGCGGCACAGATACATCGCGATCTGTCGCGCCTGGGCCAGCGGCCGCGCCTTGCCGGGCCCGCACAGGTCGTCGATCGAGGTGCCGAAGTACTCGGCGGTCACCGCCATGATGGTGGCCGAGTTGATCTCGAGAGCCGTCGAGTCGGGGATGAGATCCCGCAGCACCACCTCCGCCAGCGTCAGGTCCAGCGGTTGCCGGTTGAGGGACGCGAAGGCCGTCACCCGGATCAGCGCACCCTCGAGTTCGCGGATGTTGCGTTCGATCCTGCTGGCGATCAACTCGAGGACGTCGTGCGGCACGTCCAGCCGGTCCATCCGCGCCTTCTTGCTGAGGATCGCGATGCGGGTCTCGAGTTCGGGCGGCTGGACGTCGGTGATCAGACCCCACTCGAACCGGGTCCGCAGGCGCTCCTCGAGCGTCGCGAGCTGCTTCGGGGGACGGTCGGACGACACCACGATCTGCTTGTTCGCGTTGTGCAGGGTGTTGAAGGTGTGGAAGAACTCCTCCTGGATACCTTCCTTGCCCTCGATGAACTGGATGTCGTCGACGAGGAGGATGTCCGTCTCGCGGTACCTGCGCTTGAACGCCACCTTGCGGTCGTCGCGGAGGCTGTTGATGAAGTCGTTCGTGAACTCCTCGGTGGAGACGTACTTGACCCGCATGCCCGGGAACAGGCGCTGCGCATAGTGCCCGGCGGCATGCAGCAGGTGCGTCTTGCCCAGGCCGGAGGCACCCCAGATGAACAGCGGGTTGTACGCGCGGGCGGGCGCCTCGGCGATCGCCACCGCGGCCGCGTGGGCGAACCGGTTCGACGCTCCGATGACGAACGTGTCGAACGTGTACTTCGCGTTGAGGCTGCTGCTGCCGGTCGGTGCCGCGGCGGCGGGCGGCGGCGGCTGGGTGAAGTAGGACGGCCACGACTCCCGGACCGCGGTCATGGCCTCCCGGTCGTCGTCGACCTCCTCGAGTTCGCCCGTGTCGACCTCGAGCATGCCGTGGTCGAGGGAGGAGGGGCGGCGCCGCCGGAACGGATGCACCATGTCGCGGGGGTCGGTCTCGCGCGGTCCGGTGGGAATCGGCCGCGTATCGAACGCGTGGGGCTCGGGCGCGCGGGGGTCCGGCGGCAGGCCCTCGAGGGGCAGCGTGTCCCGGGGCACGGCGTAGGGGTCCTCGGCGGGATCGTCGACGGCCGCCGAGGGTTCGATGCGCACGCCGAGTCCCTCGACGCGATGGCCGAGGGTGCGGTGGAGCGCGCGGAGGATCGGCTCGCGCAGATCCCGCTCGATGGCCTCCTGCGCGAACGAGGACGGAACCGACAGGAGGGCGAAACCCTGCGCCAGGGTGATCGGCCTGACCAGGGCGAGCCACGCCTTCTGGCCCTTGCTGAGGCCCTCGCCGTCGGCGGTCAGCTCCGCGACGACGTCCGGCCACACGTCGGCCAGCGCGTTCGGCTCGTCGTTCACGTCGCGTCCTCCCCAGTTCTCTCGATCCGAATTCCACACGATTATCCACAGATGTGGACAACCACAGGGTGGCGGCCTGTGGGATGTGGATTGGGAGTTGTAGAGAGCGGGGCACACCGAGGACGAGACGCGAGGTCCGGCTCGGACACGAAGTGCCCAGTGTGACATGTCTCGAGAAGCCCGGCGCGCGCGGCCCGGGCTAGCGACTGCGCGTGCCGGCCCGCGCGCAGACCGGCGGCCGGGCGCAGCGCCGGTGCCCGCGCGGCGGAAGCGAGTGGCCCCGCTCACCGCGGTGGTGGGCGACGAGGAACAACCCCGGCGAAACCATGAACGGGAGCGTACCGGAATGTGAACGGAGTCACACGACTTCGTGGTGCGAACGTGACGCACGGGAAAATGGGTGTGCGGCGTGTCGTCTTGCGTGTGCCGAGCCGGCGCGGTTTGATTTCGTGCTTGCCGCCGAGTAGCCTCGAACAGTCACTCATACAGCAGTGACGGATCCGTGCTGCCACGCAGTATTTTTCGCGTACGGCACGTGTCATGCGATTTCCGTACACGTTGGACCGAGGACGCCGACCGGCGTCATAGAACTTCGAGGAGTGTTGACCGTGGCCAAGGGCAAGCGGACGTTCCAGCCGAACAACCGACGCCGCGCGCGCGTTCACGGCTTCCGTCTCCGGATGCGGACCCGTGCGGGTCGTGCGATCGTGTCGGCGCGTCGCCGCAAGGGCCGCACCTCGCTCACCGCCTGATCCCCGATTCCGGGAGCTCGGGGTGCTACCTGAGCCGTATCGCCTGCGGCGCCGCGCGGACTTCTCCGAGACCGTTCGTCGTGGCCGCCGGCAGGGGCGGCGAGATCTGGTCGTTCACGCGATCGAGCGGGAGCAGGCCGAGCTGGTGGTGAGTTTCGGCGGTCCGCGGTTCGGATTCGTCGTGAGCAAGGCTGTCGGGCCGGCGGTGATTCGACATCGAGTCGCACGCCGGCTTCGTCATATCTGTGCGACTCTCGTCGACGAGGTTCCCGCCGGCGCAGACGTCGTCGTCCGGGCGCTTCCGGGTGCCGCCTCGGCCTCCTCGCAGGAACTCGACCGGCAGGTTCGCTCCGGCCTCGCCCGACTGGGTCTGGTCGCGACGGCGCGGCGGCCGGGATGAACACGGACGGGATGAACGCTGACGGCGTGCTGCGGTCGGTGCGCTCCGCACCGGCCCGGATGTTGATCTTCTGCATCGAGCTCTATCGCACGTACGTGTCTCCAACACGCATGCCGACCTGCCGTTTCACCCCCACCTGCAGCGAATACGCCGTCGAGGCGTTGCGAACCCGGGGGTTCGTGGTCGGCTCCGTGCTGACGGTCGTCCGCCTGCTCAAATGCGCGCCCTGGCACCCTGGGGGTTGGGATCCGGTGCCCGAGCGGCGGCATCGATCGGTCGACCGGGGTCCCTGACCGGCACTGAAGACTTCGGACCGACGCCGCTGGGTGGCGACCTTGGACGACCTGAGGAGTACATAGAGCCGTGCTCGACTTCATCTACTATCCCGTGTCCTGGATCCTCTGGGTCTGGCACAACGCCTTCACGGCCCTGCCCGGACTGGAACCCGACGACGGCGCGACGTGGGCGCTGTCCGTGGTGTTCCTCGTCTTCACGCTGCGCGCGATCCTGTACAAGCCGTTCGTCAAGCAGGTCCGGACGACGCGGCAGATGCAGGAACTGCAACCGCAGATCAAGGCGCTGCAGAAGAAGTACTCCAACGACCGGCAGCGGCAGGCCGTCGAACTCCAGAAGCTGCAGAAGGAACACGGCTTCAACCCGCTGATGGGTTGCCTCCCGGTCCTGTTGCAGGCGCCGGTGTTCATCGGTCTGTTCCACGTGCTGCGCTCGTTCAACCGCACCGGTGAAGGATTCGGTCAGCTCGGCCTGTCACCGGAGGAGAACGCCCAGCTCGGAAACTATGCGTTCAGCCCGGAGGACGTGCAGTCCTTCCTCAGTGCGCGCCTGTTCGGCGCGCCGATCTCGGCGTGGATCACCCAGCCCGAGGCGTCGCTGGTGGCGTTCGAGCCGTTCGGCGGCATCCCCTCCCGCCTCGACATCGCGCTCGTGGCGATTCCGCTGATGATCGTCGCGGGCATCGCGACCCACTTCAACTCCCGCGCCTCCGTCGCGCGGCAGAGCGCGCAGGCCGCGGCGAATCCGCAGGCCGCGATCATGAACAAGCTGGCGCTGTGGGTGTTCCCGCTCGGCGTCATCGTCGGCGGCCCGTTCCTGCCGATCGCCATCCTCCTGTACTGGGTGAGCAACAACATCTGGACCTACGCCCAGCAGCACATCGTCTTCCGCAAGATCGACCAGGAGGAAGAGGCCAAGAAGCAGGCCGCGATCGCACGCCGCAGCGACAACGCCCCCAAGCCGGGTGCCCGTCCCGATCGGGCCGCGAAGAAGAAGGCTCCGTCCACCACCGGGGAGGACGCTGTCGCCGGTGCCGCGGACGCTTCGGAGATCTCGCTGGAGAAGCCGGCGGCGGACGACACCTCCGGCGGTGCCGGGCCGTCCGCCCCGCCGGCCGGAGGCCCGAAGAACGTCGCCGGATCGAAACGCCCCAGCGGCTCGAAGAACTCCAAGCGCAAGCGGCGCTGACCGAAGAAGAGAGAGCGAATCATGGCCAGTGACCTGGACAAGGCACAGGAGGATGCCGACGTGACCACCGAGACGCCGGATCTCGATGCGGATTCCGACTCCGAGGACGATCTCCTGATCGAGGAGGGCGAAATCGCCGGCGACTACCTCGAGCAGCTGCTCGACGTCCTGGACTTCGACGGCGACATCGATCTCGACGTGGAGGGCGACCGTGCGGTCGTGAGCATCGACGGCGGCAAGGATCTGTCCAAGCTCGTCGGCCGCGACGGCGAGGTACTCGATGCCCTGCAGGAGCTCACCCGCCTCGCGGTGCAGCAGGTCACCGGCGAGCGCAGCAAGCTGATGCTCGACATCGCGGGGTGGCGGGCGGGCAAGCGCGCAGAGCTCAGCCAGCTCGGCACGGCCGCCGCGAAGCGGGTACTCGAGACCGGGGAGCGCGAGGAGCTGACCCCGATGACGCCCTTCGAGCGCAAGATCGTCCACGACGCCGTGGCCAAGATCGAGGGTGTGTCCAGCGAGAGCGAGGGCGCCGAGCCGCAGCGCCGGGTCGTCGTCGTCAAGAACTGACCGGACAGCAGTATCGATCGGACAGCAGTATCGATCGGACAGCAGTATCGATCGGACAGCAGTGCGTGGGAGGGATCTCGGCGGGTGCGTCGGGATCCCTCCTTTCTTCGAGGCCAGTGTCGTCGGGAGAGGATGTTTCACGTGGAACAGGACGAGGCGCGCATCCACGAGATCGCCGTTCGCGTCTTCGGTGAGCGACTCGCTCTTGCCGAGCAGTACCGGGATTCCCTCGCTACCGACGGTGTGGAGCGCGGTCTCATCGGTCCGCGCGAGGTCCCCCGCCTGTGGGACCGCCACCTGCTCAACTGCGCAGTGCTGGGTGAACTGATCGACGAAGGCGAACGTGTCGTCGATGTGGGCAGCGGTGCCGGGCTTCCGGGTATCCCGTTGGCGATCGCCCGCCCCGATCTGCATGTGACCCTCGTCGAACCCCTGCTGCGACGGTCGGTGTATCTGGCCGAGTTCGTCGAAACGCACGGCCTGACCAACGTGCTCGTCATCCGCGGCCGTGCGGAGCAGCCCGGCGTCGTGAAGGAAGCCGGCGGATCCGACGTCGTCACCTCGCGTGCGGTGGCGCCGCTGGCGAAGCTCGCCAAGTGGTCGCTGCCGCTCGTGCACGAGGGCGGACGGATGCTGGCGCTCAAGGGCTCCAGCGCGGCGGAGGAGATCGAACGCGATCGCGACGAACTCGTCCGTCTCGGTGCCGGCAACCTCGAGGTCCTCGAGTGCGGCGTGGGTCTGCTCGAGACCCCCACCCTCGTTGTGAAGGCGGAGCGGATGCCGCGGCCGGTGCGACGGCGCAAGAAGCGCTGATCAGGTTTCACGTGAAACCGCCCCCCTCCCCCACTCGAGCGGTCTCCCGCCTCGAGTGCGCCGACTCGAGATGTGCGCGACTCGAGACTCTCGAGCTGAACGATTCTCTCGAGCAGGCGCCACTGTTGTCGCTGCAACCCGTGCGAGCCGCCCCTCGCGTCCCGATGGCGTGACGCGGAAGGCCACATCCTGACGGCACCTGCATCACCCGCCGCTCACCGCGTGCGCCGCGTCCGGAAATCCCCTCCTCGACTGCGAACTCCGGTTCTGCGCCGCCGAGACCGCGTGGAAGTCCGCCGTCTGCCGTTCCTTTGATCCCAGTTTCGCCCGAAGTTGTTGCTTGCCTTGGCTTTTGGGATCACGAACGGAATTCGTCCGGGAGTGCGGATCTTTCGCGGCAACCGCCCATCCATCCACTCGATGGCATTTCGTCACTGTGACAGATAATTTCCCGCCCGCTCGGATGGCGCCCGGTCCGCCGCCGCCACCCGGTGGCGTTTCACGTGAAACGACACCGGCGGGGATCTCTGTTTCACGTGAAACGTCAGGTTTCACGTGAAACATCATCTTCGTCGGCGACGTCGTCGCACTCCTCCGGAAGGTGGATGGGATACTGGTCGAAACGAGGAAACGGAGTGGGCCGGCAGGGTCGCCAACCTGCGCCGGCGCAACCCGCTTTCCGAGTTCACGCATCAGCCACTACGCCTCGGCTCACTCCGCCCGGTCGCGGGACCGAAACGGTGGCCGGCCGGGGTGGCCGGTCGTGGACCACCGGCGTGGTTTCGCGAGGGGGATGTACCGTGCCAACCGGGTGTGTCGACAACAAAGGAGCGGTCAATGTCGGGTGGATCTGAATCCGCTGTTTCACGTGAAACCGAGGCGCAGAGGCCGACGGGAGCCGCGTCCGAGTCCGTCGAGGACGAGTTCTCTCCGATTCCGTACGAGGGGCTCTCGCCGTTGGACACACCGATCGGCGCCGCCGCGCACCGAGCCAGCCAGGTACTTCACCCGAGTTCCGTGAACGCACTCCCCAAGCCGGCGCACCGCCGCGTCATCACGATCGCGAACCAGAAGGGTGGCGTCGGCAAGACCACGTCCACGGTGAACCTGGCGTCGGCCCTCGCCGTTCAGGGGTTGACCGTCCTCGTCGTCGATCTCGACCCCCAGGGCAATGCCAGCACCGCCCTCGGGGTGCCGCACCACTCCGGCGTCCCGTCGAGCTACGAGGTGCTCCTCGGGGAGGTGAAGGCCGCCGAAGCCATCCAGCAGAGCCCGCACAGCGAGCGCCTGTTCTGTATCCCGGCCACCATCGACCTCGCCGGCGCCGAGATCGAACTCGTCTCGATGGTCGCGCGGGAGAACCGTCTCAAGAACGCTCTCTCCCCCGCCGCGCTCGGCGATGAGGACTTCGACTACGTCATCATCGACTGCCCGCCGTCGCTGGGTCTCCTCACCGTCAACGCGCTCGTGGCGGCGAAGGAGGTGCTCATCCCCATCCAGTGCGAGTACTACGCGCTGGAGGGGGTCGGCCAGCTGCTGCGCAACATCGAACTCGTCCAGTCGCACCTCAATCCCGAACTGCACGTCTCGACCGTGCTGCTCACCATGTACGACGCCCGCACCAAGCTCGCCGATCAGGTCGCGGAGGAGGTTCGCGCCCACTTCGGCAGCGCGGTGCTGCGGTCCGTCATCCCCCGCAGCGTGAAGGTCTCGGAAGCTCCCGGTTACGGGATGACTGTTCTCGACTACGATCCAGGTTCGCGCGGTGCGATGAGCTACCTCGACGCGGGACGCGAACTGGCGGCACGCGGATACCGGAACGAGAAGCAGGGGAACGAATGAGCGCGACACGCAAAGGCGGGTTGGGGCGGGGTCTGGCATCGCTGATTCCGACCGGCCCGGCGGCCGCCCCCGGCCTCGGTAACGCTGCGGCCGACGTGATCATCGGCGACAACCGCAAGAACGCCGCTCCGAAAACCACGTCGAACAAGGCCACCGCCACCGAACAGGCGACTCCCCCGGCCGCGAAGGCCGCGGGCAACGGCGCCCCGGCGCCGGCGGACACGCCCCTCCCCTCCCCCGCCGGAGCGGTCTACCTCGAGATCGATGCGGACAAGATCGAGCCGAACCCGCGCCAGCCGCGGCAGGTCTTCGACGAGGAGGCGCTCGCCGAACTCGTCCACTCCATCCGTGAGTTCGGGCTCATGCAGCCCATCGTCGTGCGCAGGCTCGACGGAGAGCGGTACCAGCTCGTCATGGGCGAGCGCCGGTGGCGTGCCGGCCAGGAGGCCGGTCTCGCCACGATCCCGGCGATCGTCCGTGAGACCGACGACCAGTCCCTCCTGCGTGACGCGCTGCTGGAGAACATCCACCGGGTCCAGCTCAACCCGCTCGAGGAGGCGGCGGCGTATCAGCAGTTGCTCGAGGAGTTCGGCGTCACCCACGAGGAACTGGCGGCCCGCATCGGCCGATCCCGGCCGGTGGTCACCAACATGATCCGTCTGCTCAAGCTGCCGATCCCCGTCCAGCGGCGGGTCGCGGCGGGTGTGCTCTCCGCCGGGCACGCTCGCGCGCTGCTGTCGCTCGAGGCCGGACCCGACGCCCAGGAGGTGCTCGCCGCGCGCATCGTCGCCGAGGGCCTTTCCGTGCGGGCCACCGAGGAGGCGGTCATGCTGGCGAACCGCGGCGACGGGAAGGACCCCGCACCGCAGCAGCGCCGCAAGCCCATCCAGATGCCCGGCCTCCAGGACGTCGCGGAGCGCCTGTCCAATTCCTTCGACACCCGTGTCACAGTCAGCCTGGGCAAGCGCAAGGGCAAGATCGTTGTGGAGTTCGGCTCGGTCGACGACCTGGAGCGGATCGTGGCGATGATGGAATCTCAGGCCAACCCCTCTTGACGCCTCGGCACGTCAGGACGACAGTCGAGGATACGGACTTGGAGGCTGAGTAACCCAGTGTCGACTCGAGTCACAACACTCACCCTGGGCGGAATGGATCAGCTGTCGGCACACGCCCGGCGCTGTGTGTTCTGGGAGATGGACCCCGCGGCGGTACACGACGCGGGCGGGTTCTACGATCCGGAGTTCGAGAAGGAGGCATGGCTGTCGATGGTCATGCTCCAGTGGGGTTCCTGCGCCCAGGTCGCCACGCTCGACGACAAGCCCGCCGGTAGCGCGTTCTATGCCCCGCCGAACATGGTGCCGCGCGCTCAGCTGTTCCCGACGTCCCCGGTGAGCGCGGATGCCATCCTGCTGACCACCGTCCGGATCGAGCCGCTCGCGGAGGGCAGCGATCTCGGGGCGGCACTGATCCGCGCGGTGATCTCCGATCTGGTCCGCCGCAACGTGCGCGCGATCGAGGCGTTCGGGTATCGGACTGCCGGCGAGGACGAGAGCGACGTTCCCGGGGCAACGGCCGCACGGGATTGCTCCCCCGCCGAGTGCATGGTCGAGGCCGGCTTCCTCGAGGACATGGGTTTCGAGGTCGTCGCTCCCCACCACCGCTTCCCGAGGTTGCGGCTCGAACTCGACCGCGACCACGAATGGAAGGTGGGGGTCGAGGCGGCGCTGGATCGACTGCTCGAGGAGGCCGCGCTCACCGTCGCGGGAATGTCGGGGCGTACCCCGGTGGGGGCGACCCGCTGAGCGAACCGCTCAGCGGGTCTCGGTGATCGACAGTTCCTCGGCGAGCAGTTCGGCGAAGGTGTAGGTGCCGGTGGGCTGGTCGTCCTGACCGAGCAGGTACAGCCGCTTGACCGAGATGAGGATGGCTTCGGCGATGATGTCGCGCGAACGCGGGTTGGCGAGGACCGCGGCGTCCTGCGTGTTAGTGAGGTAGCCGAGGTCGATCTGTACGGTCGGCATGTTCGTCAGGCGCAGCAGATCCCAGGTGCGACCGTGGCTACGGCAGTCCCGCAGCGGCGTGCGGGCCGTCACCTCGCGCTGGATGAAGCCGGTGAGCACCTGACCGATCATCGACTCGGAGCCGTGCGCGTTGCCGTAATGGAAGCTCGCGATGCCGCTCGCGGCCGGATTGGGGCTGCTGTCGCAGCGCAGGGAGATCATCAGGTCCGCGCCGAACGCGTTGGAGGTGCCGGCCCGCTCGATGTTCGACGGATTCGCGTGGTACGGCCGGGAGAGGAAGGTCTCCATTCCGGTCGCGGCCATGCGGCCCTCGAGGCGACGAGCGAGGTCCCACAGGATGTCGGCCTCGGAGATGTCGCCGTGCGGGCTGCGCACGATGATGCCGTGGTCGCGGCCACCGAGGCCGGGATCGATGACGATGCGCTTGCCGCTCAGGTGCGGACCGGACCGGCGGACGATCTCCTCCTCGCTGATGGCGTGCGGCGATCCGCCGGTGACCCGGGTGCCGAGCAGTTCCAGCGACCGGAGGGTCTCCGCGCCGCAGATGCCGTCGGGTGCGAGGCCGATCTCCCGCTGGAAGGAGCTCAGGGCCTCGTGGGTGCGCGGCCCGAAGTAGCCGTCGACCCGGTCCACGTAGAACCCGAGATCCTGCAGGCGCCGCTGCAACGTCGCGACGTCGTCGCCGTAGAGCGGTGCGGAGAGCTGATAGATGAGGGTGCGGGCGCCGAGCCGATACGAGGCTTCCTTCAGCGACCGGTAGGTGGCGGGACCGACGACGCCGTCGACGAGCAGACCGCGCTGCTGCTGGAACGCACGCACCGCGCTGTCGAGCTCACGGTCGAACACCGCATCGGAGCCCACCCAGCTGTCGCCGGCGGAGACGTCGGACTCGCCGTGCAGAAATCCGAGGCCGGTGAGGGTGCTCCGGATTTCGGCGACGGCAGGGCCATGGTCGCCGTAGCGCAGTCGGTGCATGTCTCGGCCCTTTCCGTGCTGCTGACCTGCTGTGCCCGGTGTGACACCAGACCATCGTTCGATTGTCGCAGATGCGCCCGGATCACGAATAATCCGGGCGCATCCGTGTCGACGGGGAAACGGTGACTCAGAGCACGTCGGCGAGGTCGCGGAGGAGAGCCGCCTTGCCCTTCGCACCGACGATCGTCTTCACCGGCTTGCCACCGGAGAACAGGATCATCGTCGGGATCGACATGACCTTGTAGTCGCGCGCCGCGGCGGGGTTGGCGTCGATGTCGAGCTTGGCGATCTTGAGCTTCTCGGAGTGCTCCCCGGCGATCTCCTCGAGAACGGGAGCCACCATCTTGCACGGGCCGCACCAGGTCGCCCAGAAATCGACCAGTACCGGCTTGTCGGACTGCAGGACGTCCTCGACGAACGAGGCGTCGGAGATGGTGACGGTGTTCTTCTCGGCCACGATGGCTCCTACTCGATGGGTGTGGAAGGGGTCAGTATCCGGCGTTGACGGTGATCGGGTGGCGGTCTTCCTGCTCGGCGAGCCAGCGTTCGGCGTCGAGCGAGGCGGAGCAGCCGGTGCCGGCGGCGGTGATGGCCTGGCGGTAGAGGTGGTCGACGAGGTCGCCCGCGGCGAAGACGCCCGGCAGGTTGGTGGCGGTGGTCGGGGTCTGCACCTGGACGTAGCCGGCGTCGTCGAGGTCGATCTGGCCGCGGACGAGTTCGCTGCGCGGGTCGTGGCCGATCGCGACGAACATGCCGGTCACCGGGAGGGTGCTGCGCTCGCCGGTAACGGTGTCCTCGAGGACCAGGCCGGTGACGGCGGTGTCGCCGAGCACCTCGACGGGCTTGGCGTTGGTGACGATGCGGATCTTCTCGTTCGCGCGGGCGCGGTCGAGCATGATCTTCGAGGCGCGGAATTCCTCGCGGCGGTGGATGAGGGTGACGCTGCGGGCGAAGCGGGTCAGGAAGGTGGCTTCCTCCATGGCGGAGTCGCCGCCGCCGACGACGGCGATGTCCTGGTCACGGAAGAAGAAGCCGTCGCAGGTGGCGCAGGCGGACACGCCGCGGCCGAGGAGCTGCTCCTCGCCGGGGATGCCGAGGTAGCGCGCGGCGGCACCCATCGCCAGGATGACGGCGCGGGCGTGGTAGGTCTGTCCGTTGGCGACGACCTTCTTGACCGGGCCGGTCAGGTCGAGTTCGTCGACGTCCTCGGTGCGGATGTCGGCGCCGAAGCGCAGGGCCTGCTCGCGCATCTGGTCCATCAGGTCCGGTCCCGTGATGCCCTCGCGGAAGCCGGGGAAATTCTCGACTTCGGTGGTGGTCATCAGGGCGCCGCCGAACTGGGTTCCCTCGAACAGCAGCGGGGACAGCTCGGCGCGGGCGGCGTAGATCCCGGCGGTGTATCCGGCCGGGCCCGAACCGACGATGATCAGGTCGTGGATCGTGGATTCAGTGGTCATGCGAGCCTTCCGGTGTCTGCTGGTACTTCTGTCTGCTGGTACTTCGATACGGGACGGTCGAGCCTGGAGGCCCGTGACCGGGACGTCAGTGGTCCACAAGACGTCAGTGGTCCACAACATGGGTCAACAACAGGGTAAGGGGTGTTGTTCCTCGAGTGCCGTGCGTCACGCCACACCGAGGCGTACCCTGCCCACCCGGACGGCAAGCGGACGGCAAGGGAACCGCAAGGCCGAATCGTCACGCTGACGGTATGACCGTAACTCCCGCACTGCTGTACCGCCTCGGCGCGGTGTCCGTCGTCGCCGCGTTCCCGTTGAACCTCGCCGGCGGCCTCCTGCATCCCGTCGTCGACGGCGCCGCGCATTCGGTGCCGGCGCTGTCCGCTCCGATCAATCCCCTCCCCCACGTCCTCCTGCTGTCGGGAACGCTGCTGTTGATGCTCGGTGTGCCCGCGCTGTACGCCTGGGTCGCCGCCGGAACCGGAATGCTCGGTCTCGTCGCGTACGTCACATACTTCCTGTCCTCGGTGCTGGTGGCGTTCTCGCACCTGGTGATCGAAGCCTTCGTCTCCGTGCCGTTCTCGCGCGATCCGGCGACGGCAGGGGCGATCTCCGGGTCGGACACCCTCCTCGACTACGAGCCCTATGTGCTCCTGCAGACCGTCAGCGGACTCGTCTTCATGGGCAGCATGATCCTGTTCGGCATCGCGCTGATCCGTTCGCGTGCGGTACCGGTGTGGATCGGCGCCCTCATGGCGGCGGGCGGTGTCGTTCTCCTGCTGCCGATTCCGGCGATGCCGGGCGTGACCGGACTGGTCGTCGAAATTCCACGCGGTTGCGCGTTCGCGGCGATCGGGCTGTGCGTCCTGTCCGCGACACGACGGAACGGGCTCAACGCCACGCCGCCCACGCCGGGTCGTGCAGTTGTGCCGACACCGTCGCGGTGAGTGTCGCGGCCGCATCGCGGAATCGGTGTGCCGAGTCCGCATCGCCGAGCAGCGCCGCGGTCTCGGCGAGGGCAGCGTCCACGGGGCCGGCGTGGAACGAGCCGGAATCCAGGCCGGCGATGCGGCCGCTGAACGGCAGCAACTGCGCATGGCAGTCCCGGGCCGTCGCCGTGTCCGCGAGCCGGGCCGCGGCACGGGCGCGCAGGCATGTCATGGCCAGCCAGTAGTAGTCGCGCCGGAACGGCCGCTGGGCGCGCCACAACTGCCGCGCCCCTTCGTGTTCACCGCTGTCGAGCAGGGCGAGGACCAACGGGAACCGGACACTGTGCGGCCGTGCCGATTCGAGTGCGGACAACTCGGCGACGAGCGGAGCGAAGTCGTCGCGCGCCGTGGCCACACCGATGCGTCCGACGGTACCGATCCACCGGGCCGAGGCGGTACCCTCCGCCTCGAGTTGTGCTGCGACGGTGTCATATCCGCGCTGTGCGCCGTCCTCGTCGCCGGCGAGGAGGCGCACCAGGGCTCGGAACAGTTCGACCACGCCGAGCAACTGGGAGAGCTGCCGGCCGGCCGCGTACCGCACGGCGAGTTCGGCGTGGCGACGGGCCTCGTCGAGTTCGGTGTCTGCGGCGGCGGCGAGGAACCACTGGAAGTGTGCCTGCGCCTGATACGCGGCGTCCCCCGCGTCGCCGGCGACGGTGAGGAGTTCCGCGGCGATGTCACGCCGCTGCGCCACGAGGTCCGGGCCGTACGCGACGAATCCGAGGGCGTTGAGCGCACGGCAGCGCAGCCCGGCGCCGGCGGTCCCCCGCGCGAGGGCGTGCGCGCGGCGGGCCGCGGCGAGGGCGGCCACCGAGTCGGCGCCCTCGAGTTCGAAGACGGCGGTGACGAGCAGCAGGACCCGGTCGTGGTCGCCGAGGGCGGTGGTGGCGAGGAGTGACTGCACGGGGTCGAGGATGCGCCGGTCCGGTTCGTCGTCGACCCGGACGGTCCAGGTGACCGGCGCGGACCACGAAGTGAGCGCCGCAACGAGGGCCGGCGGGTCACCGATCCGCCGGGCGAGATCCACGGCGCGTTGGCGCACGACGCGTGCGGTGACCACGTCGCCGGTGTGGGCGAGCGCTCCGACGTATCCGGTGAGCAGCGGCAGCAGGCCGTCTTCCGGTACGACGGTGGACATCTCGTGTGCCGACACCGCAGCGCCCCACAGGGTGACCGCATCGGCTCGGGCGCCGAGAGCGTCGGCGCGACGGGCCGCCGCGGTGAGGTGCGCGATGGCGTGGTGGGCGGTGGACGGGGTGGCCGCGAGCGCCGCATGGTGTGCCGTCGCGGCCACCTCGGCCGGCCGCAGGGCGGACAACGCCGCGAGGGCCGCGCCGTGCAGACGGGTGCGCCGGAGGCGTGACTGCCCCGCGTACAGGGTTTCCCGGACGAGATTGTGGGTGAACCGGATCCGCTCGGGCGCGGGTTCCTCGAGCAGGCGGGCGCGCAGGGCCGGCTCGAGTGGCTCGAGGAGGGACTCGAGGTCGGTTCCGCACATCGCGGCGAGCACGTCCAGGTCGGCTTCGCGTCCGAGGACGGCGGCCGCGGACAGCACGGCGACGGTGGCCTCGGGCAGCGTGTGGATGCGGTGGTGCAGTACGTCGACGATCCCGGCCGGCACGTCGTGATGGAGTGCCCGGACGCCCCGGTCGGCGATCAGCAGAGCAAATTCTCTGACGAACAACGGATTTCGGTCGGTCCGGGCGACGAGCAACGCCATGTCCTCGGGCGCCAGGGCGACGACGCCGCATTCGCGGACGAGGCGGGCGATGCCGTCGTCGGTCAGCGGGGCGAGGCGGATCTGCCGGCCGGGGCATGCGTTCGTCGCCGCGCGGACGGCGGCGAGTTCGCTCCCCGCCTCGGTGGGCCGATAGGTGGCGACGGCGAGCAGCCGCCGGGTTCGCAGGGCGGCGAGGGTGAGGCGCAGCAGGTGCAGGGTCGGTTCGTCGGCGCGGTGCATGTCGTCGAAGACGAGCAGCAGCGGACGGTCGGCGGCGATGCGGCCGAGGTGCCGCGTGAGCGAACGGGCGAGCCCGAACGTGTCGAGGCCGGTGCCGGGCACGGCCAGCCGGGACGTCATCGTGGCCGTGCCGTCGGGGTCGGTGTGGGCGAGGGCGTCGAGGATCTCGATCCAGGGCCACCCCGGTGGCGCTCCGTCCACCTCGGGGCAGTTGCCGCGGGCAACCTGCCAGCCGTCGCCCTCGAGGGCGACGGCGAGCAGCGTGGTGAGATGGGTCTTGCCCGCCCCGGGTTCCCCGGCCAGCCACGTCAGACGCGTCTCACCGCGGGCGGCGCGTCCGGCCTCGTCCAGCAGGACGCCGAGTTCGGCGGGGCGGACGTGGTCGGCGATCGGCGCTCGGTCCCGGGCAGGACCGGCCGTACCGGTGAGGATCTCGTGCTCGGCGGCCCGTAGTGCCGGACCGGGGTCGAGGCCCAGTTCGGTGGCCAGGTACTGCCGCGAGCGGCGGATGACGGCGAGGGCGTCGGCCGGGCCGTCGGCGCGGTACCGGGCGCGCGCCAGGAGCCCGACGGCGCGTTCGCGGCCGGGGTCCGCCGCGACGATGTCGCTCAGCGACGCGATCAGCGGCGCGACGGGAGCACCGAGTTCGAGCGCGGTCTCGGCGTACTGTTCCACCGCCGTGCGGCGCAGTTCCCCGAGCCGGTCGGATTCGATTGCCGCCCAGGGATATCGATCGATGTCGGGCAGCGGATCCCGCCACCGCTCGAGGGCCTGCCCGAGGTGCCGGAGCCGGTCGTGGGGTGCGGTGACGGCGCGGGTGACGGCGTCCTCGAACGCCCACGCGTCCACCGCGGCGACAGGCAGGTTCAGCGCGTACCCGGCGGCGCTCCGTGGCAGCGGGTCGTGGCCCGGACCGAGCACCCGGCGCAGGTGGGAGATGTGCGCCTGCAGCGCCGCCACCGGTTTGGCCGGCGGTGCCCCGCCCCACAGGTCCTCGACGAGCCGGTCGGCGGAGACCGGGTGCCCGCGTGCCGCCACCAGCCGGGCGAGCAGCGCACGACGGACGGGACCGCCGAGGGCGACGGGCTGCCCGTCGACGAGCGCGGCGACGGCGCCCAGCACCCGCACCTGCACGGGCGGGGTCGTCGCGTTCGTCACCGCCCACCGTCCATGGTGTTGCAGGATAGCTGCGGGCCGGCGCACCGTCAGGTGCTGTGCTCCACGTCGCGCAGGGATTCGCGCACGACGCACCGGGTTCCGGTGTAGATGGTGGGCATGCACTTGTTGCAGTGGATGCACAGCCCTTCGCGCACGTGCTCGTCCCGGAACTTGTTGACGAGGTACGGGTCTCGCAGCAGCGCCCGGCCCATCGCGACGAACTCGAATCCCTCGTCGAGCGCGTTCTCGATGGTGTCGATCCGGTTGATGCCGCCGAGGAGGATGAGCGGGGTGCGCAGCTCGGAACGGAACTGCCGAGCCATCGGGCGGAAGAACGCCTCCTCGAAGGGGTAGGTCGGGAAGAGCCGCGGCCCGTAGAACCGCAGTCCCAGCCCGACGAGCCTGGGCTGGGACGCGACGAACTCGGCCAGCGGGACGTCGCCGCGGAAGAAGTACATGCCGTTGAGCAGGGAGCTGCCGCCGGTGAGTTCCATCGCGTCGATGTGGCCGTCGGATTCGATCAGCCGCGCCATGGGCAGGCTCTCGTGGAGCCACAGTCCCTTGGGGACGCCGTCCGTCATGTTGAACTTGACGATGACGGCGACCGAGTCGCCGGCCGCCTTGCGGACCGCCTCGAGAACGCGCCGGGGAAACGCGGTTCGGTTCTCGAGACTGCCGCCGTAGCGGTCGCTGCGCTTGTTGAGATTCGGGCTGAGGAACGAGCTGAGCAGATAGTTGTGTCCCAGGTGCACCTCGAGCGCGTCGAATCCGGCCTCGACGGCGCAGCGGGTCGCGTTCTCGTAGTCGGTGACGACCTGATCGAGCTGCGCGAGACTCGCGCCCCGCACCAGGCCCATGGCGGGGGCGCTGATGCGGGTGGACGGGGCGAGGGTCTTCGTCCCGTTGGAGATCTGATTGGCGACGAGTCCGGCGTGCCCGATCTGCGCCGAGGCGAGCGCGCCCTCCGCGTGCACGGCGTCGGTGAGGCGGCGCAGACCCGGCACGGTGTCGCGGTCGAGGACGACGGTGTTGCGGTGTACGCGCCCGCCGGGTGCGACGGCGCAGTACGCGACGGTGGTCAGTGCGGTGCCGCCGCGGGCGACCTCGGCGTGGAACTCGACGAGTTCGTCGGTGACGCGACCGCCGGGCATGACGCCCTCGAACGTCGCGGCCTTGAGGATGCGGTTGCGCAGGGTGAGCGGTCCGAGCCGAACGGGTTCGAACACGGCGGGTCGCGACGAGGTCATGCCCCTACTTTCGATGCCAGTGGTTCTGTAACGTGTTGCAACTATAGTGCCGCGCCGTGCCGTGCACCACAATTACCGGTGATGACCGCATCCCACCGCTCCCCCACGCCCGCCGGCCGCCCCCGCGATCCGCGCATCGACGCCGAGGTCCTCGCCGTGACCCGCGCGATGCTGCTCGAGGTCGGCTGGGAACACCTGAGCCTGCGCGGCATCGCGGCCCGGGCCGGGGTGAGCCGGGCGGCCCTCACCCGGCGGTGGCCGTCGAAGGCGCACCTCGTGCTCGACTCGCTTCTCGGTTCCGCGCCGGACCTGACCCCGATGCACGGGACGGACCGCCGCGGCTGGATCGAATGGGTCGTCAGGGGCAGCGCGGACCTGTTCGCCCGCCCCGACGTCCGCGCCGCCCTGCCCGGGCTCATCGCCGCACTCCGCGATCACGACGATCTGCGGAACACCCTGTGGCGCACCTTCAGCGGCCCCAGCACGGCACTGTTCTCCCACGGCGACGGCTCCTCTCCCGCCGACCTCGACGCACGTGCCGTGCTCGTCCTCGCCGCGGGTGCGGCGCTGTTCGCGAGCATCGTTGCGGCCGAGGACGACACGTCCGCCCTGCGGGAGCGGATCCTCGATCTGTTGCTGCCCGCCGCGGACGGTTGAACTCCTTGCGACTCAGCCGATCTGACGGATCACCAGAGTCGCCGGATCGGAAGCGCCGCATCCCGTGCCCACCACCAGTGCCGTCAACCGCGGCGACGCGGCATCACCCAGGACCAGCGCGACCGCCTCCCGGCCGTCGAACCGGATCGTGCGTGACCCCAGCAGTGGCCGGGATTCGTCGATGCCGTTGGCCTCGAGGCATTCTCGAAGTACTGCGTGATCCGACAGCGGGCCGGGGTCGGACGCGCCGATCATCGCGCGCCAGGTCGCCGGGTCGAGCACGTCGGCACCGGGTGCAGCAGAAGCCGGTGCAGCAGAAGCCGGCGCGGCAGCGGCGGGCGCGGCCATCGGCGCCGCGGCATCGGGGCGTCCGGCGCCGTGGGCGGTAACGGCGAATCCGATCGCCACCGCGGCCGCAGCCCCCGTCCCGGCCGCGGCGAGCAGCCACCGTCGCCGTCGACGCGCGGCGGCGTCCGCGGTCAGGGCCGCATCGATCCGGGCCGCCACTTCCGGCGGGATCGGCGGGCTCTCAACACCTTCGGCCGCACCGAGGGCCCGGAGCCGGCGGCTGACGGAGTCGAGCGCGGCGATCACCGCCATGGCGTCCGGATCCCGCCGCACCGCCGGCCACAATCCGGCGGTGACGTCGTCGTCCAGGACCCCGGCGTGCAGGTCGGCGAGCAGGTCGGCAGAATACGGCGGCCGCGGCAGCTCGTCCTCGGTCATCCGCCGTCCTCCCCGCCTTCCGGTGCCCTCACCAGGATAAGACGGCCGCCGATCACGATCGGTTCCCCGTATCCCGCAGGTCACCGAGAAGCACCGCGAGCCGACGGCGCCCGCGCGCGCAGCGGCTCTTGACCGTGCCCTCGGGAACACCGAGCCGCCGGGCCGCCTCACTCACCGGCCAGCCCTCCACGTCGACGGCGACGACCGCGGCGCGTTGCTCCGGTGGCAGGGTGAACAACGCCGCCTCGATGTCGAGCGCGATCTCCCGCTCCGCGATGCGATCCCGTTCGTCGCGGGCATCGGTGCCGTCGTCGTACAGCGGGACGGTCGGTCGCGCCTTGTTGCGCCGGATGCGGTCCAGGCACGCGTTCACCACGATGGTGTGCAGCCAGCTGCGAACCGCCGCGGTGTTCCGGAATTTCCCCGCCGTACGATGCGCCGACAGCAACGCCTCCTGCAGGGCGTCCGCGGCATCCTCGGGCGAATAGCTGGTGCGGCGCGCCACCTGCCACAGATGGTCGTAGTGCCGTTCGAGCAGTTGCGCGAACGCGCGTCGGTCCCCCGCCGCGTGCGCCGCGAGTAACTCGGCGTCGGACACGGCAATTCCTGCGATCCCCCCCAAAATTCGCACGCGCGGATGGTAGCCGATCGAGGTGGGCGACCGGAGGTGCGTGCGCCGGGCTATTCGGCGGCGGTGAACGTCACCTCGGCGATCGAGCTCTTGTTGCCGCCGCCGGACGTGCTCAGCCCCGTGATCCACACCAGCACATCGGAGGTGCGGCCCTCGGCCTCGACGGGGATCTCCGTGACGCCGGACCGCAGCGTCGCCGAGCCGATCACCTGGGTCTGGTCCAGGGAGGCCTGGTCCGACGGTGCGCTGCGGATCTCGACCTTCGTGCCCGGGCTGTCCGACGTCACCGACACCGACGAGAGCGCGGCCGGCTCGGCGAGCGCCACCATCAGTCCCACACCGTTCTTCAGGGCGGGAAACGGCTGGAAGTAGGCGTCGGTGCTCCACTCCGTCGACGGATCACCGTCGATGGCCAACCGCGCCGTCGCCGGCGAATCCGGGGTGCCCTGCGGGGAGAACACCGACACCGCCGATGCCGCCACCGGTCCGGCCGCTGCGGCCGGGGCCGGCGCCTGGGCGACCGGCTCCGACGGCGCCTCGGAGGTCGGGGTGAGGCCGAAGTCCTGGCTCGTGAGCGGCTCGTCGGAGTTGCCTCCGGCGAGCAGGTTCGCGATCCACCAGCCGATCAGGGCGAGGAGCACCACCGTGGTGATGCCGAGGCCGACGAGCGCGAACAGCATCCGCTCGGATCGCTTCTTCTCCTCGGCGAGAGCCTCCGGGTCCGCGAGGGCGTGGTCGGTGGCGCCGGCACTGCGCTGGCCGAGCCGCAGCGCCGGGATCATGTCGGTCTTCTGGTCCACGACCGAGGCCTGGCCGAGGATGTGCTGCACGGTGGCCGCGGTCCGGATTCCGCCGTCGGCGGCGAGCGCACGCACCGCCACCGCGGAGATCTCGAACGGCACCTCCGGCCGCAGCGTGCGGGGCTCGACCGCGATGCCCTCGGCGGTCAGGTCCGCCGGGCGCATCCCGCCGATCGTGCCGCCGGTGTGCGCCGGGGGCTGCTCCCCGGGCGCGGCCTGTTCGGGCAGCGGCCAGCGGGCGGTGATCAGGCCGTAGAGGCTCGCGCCGAGGCCCCGGACGTCGGAGGTCACGTCCGCGTCGGCGAAGGTGGCGGGGAAGGCCAGCACCGCGTCGCCGGCGACACTGATGCGGATCCGGTCGGGGTGATCGATCGAGAGGGCGCCGCCGCTGCGGTGCGCGGCCTCCGCCGCGGCCGCGAGGGCCTGCACAGCGCGGGCCGCGCCGAGCGGGGACGGCTCGGTGCCGGACATCTCGCGCAGCGAACGACCGGGCGTCCACTCGGCGACGACGATGCCGCCCGAGCTGCCGCGGACCACGTCGAGCACGCGTGCGAGCCCCGGTGAGTTGATCCGGCCCAGCCGCAGGGTGCGCGACAGGATGGCCTGCGGACCGTCGGGGCCGGTCACGTCCCCGGCGCGCTGCTCGGCGTCGACGAACGTCAGCGCCACCTCGCGGTCGAGCTTGACGTCCTGCGCCTGCCAGAAACGCAGACCGCGCGCGCCGCCGTGCGGGGCGAGCAGACGGTAGCGGCCACCGGCGACCGACGCGCCGGGGATCAGCTTCGGCCCGCGCATCGGGGTGCGCGGCGCGGACCCCGGCACACGCAGCGGAGGCAGCTGGGGTGAGCCGATCGGGATGACGCCGGTGTCGACGTGGGGATCGCGGCGGGGCCGGCCGGCACCGGAGCGGTTCTCGGCGGGGCTGCCGGCGGACTTCTGCGGCGAGGCGGAACGGTCGGGGATGCCGGCCTGCGGGGACTGCGTCGACGTGCCGTCGGCGTCCGTGGACACCGAACCCGGGTCCGTCGATGCGGACTCATCGACCGTGGACTTACCGGTAGCGTGGTCGTCGCTCACCCTCACTCCTTCTTGTTCGACTCGCCCGCCCCGGAGGTAACCGGGAGGCCGTCCGGCATCCGCGAACCGGCGCGATCCGTCCCGGGTGGTACGAACCTGCCGTCGACCAGGGTACGGGAGTTGCCGGTGTGCATCGATGTGGCTCGGCACGTCCCTGATCGCGGGAATCACCTCGGTGACCGCGTCGTACGGGGCCACCCCGTAGTCGCCGTAGTCCAGGCGCGGCAACACGATGGTCTTCTCGGCCTCCGATTCCTCGAAGCGGGCCGCCTCGAGTTCGGCGATCTCGTCGGCATCCGCCTCGGCGACGGCCGGCTCGACGGGCGTGCGTCCGCGCAGCGCGTCGACCTTGCGCCGGACCGCCGCGGTGATCGCCAGGATCTCGGGCACCTTCAGCAACCACATCACCGTGAGGGTCACCAGCAGCATCAGCGCGCCGGTGATCGCGACCCGCACCATCGAGCCGATGCCGCCGAACCGGTCGCTCAGCGCACCGAGCCGCAGCAGCCGATCGGTGAGCAGCATCGCCGCCGAACCTGCGGCCGAGGCGATCACCACGTGCCACACGGTCCGGCCCACGTTCGCCATCCGCAGGTCGCCGAGGGCGCGGTGCAGCAGGAAGCCGCCGATGCCCGCCCCGACGGTGAAGGCCAGGCCGGTCGCCACGCCCAGCAGCAGCACCACCTGGTCGTCGTTGCGGGCGACGACGGGCGCGATCGCGGACAGGCCGATCTTCACGGCGGTGATGCCGAGGATGATCCACGTGGGGGTCCACGCCTGCTCGCGTGCGTAGAACACGCGCAGATGGATGAGGACGAGGGCGTACGGGATCAGGGTGAACGCCGACCAGCTGACCGCCTGGCCCAGCCGTTCGGCGTTGCCCTCGCCGAAGCTGCCGTAGCCGTACAGGGCCGTGCCGATCTGCGGGCCGGCGACGGTGAAGAACACGACGATCGGGATCAGCGCGATCATCGTCAGCCGGGTCGCGACCGACAGGTCGTCCACCACCGCGGGGGTGTCCTCCTCGGCGGCGTTTCGGCTCAGCCGCGGCATGATCGCGGTGAGCACCGTGACGCCGAGGACGCCGTACGGCAGCTGCAGCAGCAGCCACGCGTTGTTGTAGATCGCCGGGCCGGCCGCGTCGGCGCTCGACGAGACGTGTGTCGCGAACACCATGCCGGCCTGGCTGATGAGCACGTACAGCACGATGGCCGCGGCCATGCCGCCGAACTGGCGCAGCCGGTCGTCGAGCCCCCACAGCGGCTTGAGGCTGATCCCCTCGCGGCGCAGCGCCGGCACCAGGGACATCGCCTGGGTCACCACACCGAGGGTGACGCCGCAGCCGAGCAGCAGCAGGTGCGGGTCGCTCATGCGCACCGGGTCGAGGGTGATCTCCCCGGGCAGCAGGAAGTACAGGACCAGGACCGTGATGACGACGATGTTGTTCAGCACCGGCGCCCACGCGCCCGGTTTGAACACCTGCCGCGTGTTCAGGATGGCGGTCAGCAGCGCCGACAGGCCGTAGAACAGGATCGCCGGCAGCAACAGATACGTCAGCGCCGTGGTCAGCGTCGTCGACACCTTGCCCGTGTCGTCGAGGAAGAACCGGGTGACGAGGACCGGCGCCGCGGCGGTGGCCAGCAGGGCGGCGAGGCCGAGCACGGTGACGGAGACGGTGAACAGGCGCCGGACGAACGCCGTACCGCCGTCCGGGTCCTCGCGTTCCGCGCGGACCAGCACCGGCACGACGATCGAGGTGAGGACGGCGCCGAGCACCAGCTCGGAGATCATGTTCGGGATCTGGGCGGCCACCGTGTACGAGCTCGCGACGGCGGCGCCGAGCAGGGTCAGCAACAGCACCTGCTTGACGAAGCCGGTGATGCGGCTGATCAGGGTCGCGAAGGCGATCGAGCCGGTCGCGGCGAGCAGGCCGGGGTTCTTGCGCGGGGCCGGCTCCGCCGCCGCGGGGGCGGGCGGGGCGACGTCCTCACGGGTGGGGTTCCCGGTCATCGTTTCTCGTACCCTTCGTCGGCTGGATCGGGCTCGCCGCGGAAGCGGTGCAGGAGACGACGGCCCGCCAGGAACAGCAGCAGCGCCCCCGCACAGCCGGTGACGATCGCGAGAACCTGGCCGTACGCGTTGGACCGTACCGTCACGTTCGTCGGGGTGCCGAGCGGCAGCCCGGACTCCGTGGTCAGGGCGAACTCGACACCGATCTTCCGCGAGTCGCTGATCTGCGCCGGCACCGTGAGGGTGCGGCTGCCGCGCGGGGGCAGCTGGGTGGGTCCGATGTCGGTGATCTTCATCGCCGACGGCGCGTCCACGTGCAGCCGCACGGTGATGCCCACGGGCAGATCGTTGCGCGCGACCAACAGTAGGGGACTCTGTTCCGAGGTCAGCGTGTAGACACCGCCCGGTGAGAGCACGGTCACTCCCGCGAACATCCCGTCGACGGCGTCGCGTACCTCCTCGCCGCGCTGCCCCGCGTCGCGCGCGGCGGCGCCGGGGTCGGGCCCGCGCCGGCCCGCCAGGCTCATCGCGCGCAGCAGGTCCTCGCGCAGCGGTGCGGTGAACTGCTGCGGTGTCAGCTGCGCCTGCGGATCCTCGACGAGCGCCTCCTGGAACGAGTCGAGCCGGGGTGCCTGCTCGCGGGCCGCGTCGATCACCTCCGCCGACGCACCGTCGACGATGGCCTGCTCCGGGTAGGACAGCGCGACGGTGGGGGCGTCCCCGGCGGCGGGTGCGAACAGGGTGTCGAACGGACGCGGGGTGGCCAGGCCGGAGCGGATCAGGGTGCCGACCATCGACAGGACCGCGGCGGCGTCGTCGCCGGACGCACTCCACGACTGCGGCGGCACGAACAGCGCGGAGCCCGGGGCCGCGGACGCGCCGTCGCCGGTGGACACGGTCCGGGTGGCGCTCTCCGACGTGCGCAGCGCGGACCAGCTCAGGGCGCCCAGCGCGTCCTGCAGCCGGGCGCCCGGGGAATCCTCGGTGAGGTCGTAGCGGGCGTCCTCGGCGGTGAACGACGGCGTCTGGGGAGCGTCGCCCAGCGCGGCGAGCGCGGTGGCGGCGGCGCTGTCGAACAGGACCGTGGACAGGCCGTCCACCCCCCGCACGGGCATCGGACCCGTGCCCGCGTCCGAGTCCGCGGCGTCGACCGCCGTGTCGGCGAGCAGGGTCGTCACCGGGCCGTCGGCGGCGAGCAGCGCCCCCGCCTGCTCGGTGAGCACCCCGGCGTCGGGCCAGACCACGTCCTCCCGGGTCGTGGTGATTCCGAGGATCGTGTTCACGATCTCGGTCGGGGCGGCGAGCGCGGGCCCGGCGAGAGAGGCGTCGTCGAGTTCGGCGAGGGCGGCCACGTCGACCTGGGCGAAGGGCACCGCGACCGTGCACATCGACGCGGCCAGGGTGCGCAGCCGTTCCAGCCACGCGACGGCCGCGGCCGTCCCCTCCCCGTCGTGGGCATCGCCCCTCGGTTCGGCCGTGTCCTCGACCACCAGGTAGCCGCGGGTCATGTTGGCGACGGTGACGAGCAGATCGGGGTCGACGGCCAGGCACATCGCGTCGGCGACGCGGCGGTCCTCGGCGGTGGCCGCGCGCTCGGCGGCGTCGAGCAGTCCGTCGAGCCGGCCGCCGTCGGCGAGCGACGTCGCGAGGTCGTCGTCGACGAGACGGACCGGGTCCGTCGCCGATCCGGGCACCCCCGCCGCGAGGCGCGGCCGGTCCGCGAGCGGCCACAGCATGGTGACCCCCACGGGTGCGGACGTGTCCGGGGGCACGGGCCGGCTCTCGCTGCTCTCGCCCGTGGGCACCCCCAGCACGGGCAGCAGGAACCGGGCGTCGTCGAGCCGTGCCTGACCGCCGTACTCGGGAGCTCCGTTGACGTTGACGAGCAGCGGATACACCCCGGGGGTGTCGATACCCAGCGAAGGGCTGTCGGCCGAGCGCAGCGCCAGCTCGAGGCGGAACTGCCGTTGCTCACCCCGCTCGAGGACGTCGGTGACCGATTCGAACGGCCCGGTGCGGTCGTAGGCGGTCTGATCCCAGGTCAGCGCCGTGCGCAGCTCCTCGGCGGAGCCGACCGCCGGGGCGCGCTGCAGCCGCACGGCGATGTCCTCGACATCGCGGTCGCCGACGTTCTCGAGCGTGCCGGTCACGGTCACCACCGGCTCGCTGCTGGTGGACATCGTCGTCGGCGTCACCGAGTCGATGCGCAGCTCGAGGAAGCGCGGGGCGTCGGACGCGTCGCTGCGCGGCTGGGCGACGGCCACACCCGCCGTCGTCAGGACGAGCGCGAGCACGGCGAGAACGGCCGCCGCGGCCCGGCGAGCTGCCGAGGTCATCCGAGACGGGCCTCCGGTCCGCCGGGTCCGAGCAGCATCGACGGATCCATCTCGGCGATCAGCTGGTCGGCGACGTCGGCGAGCCTGCGCTCGTCCGCGTACGCCAGGCGCGAGCGCAGCTCCGGCAGCGGCACCCAGGCCACCTCGGTGACCTCGACGTCGGCGTCGGAGAGCTCGCCGTCGAGGTAACGCAGCAGGTAGTGGTGCACGGTCTTGTGGACGCGCCGGCCCTCGGTGACGAACCAGTAGTCGATGCTGCCGAGCGTGGCGAGGACGGTGCCGTGGATCCCGGTCTCCTCGTGGACCTCGCGCATCGCCGTCTGCTCGGCGGTCTCGCCTTTCTCGATGTGTCCCTTCGGCAGCGACCACAGCAGCCGGCCGCGCCGGTCCGTGCGGCCGATCAACGCCGCGCACAACTTGTCGGGGGGCCCGCCGAGGCCGTCGACCACCAGTCCCCCGGCCGATGTCTCGCGGACCGTGCGCAGGTGAGGCTTCGCCGCGTCGGAGGTGGCCCGGCCACCGGACTTGGCGCCCGCGCCACGCCGCCGCGAGGTGCGGCGGTTGCGGTTGGCACGTTCTGCGGGCGACACCTCATCGATACTAGTTGGCGGGACGTGCCCGGCGGTCCAACCAGGCACGTCCGGATCGCGCGACTGCGCGTTCGGCCACCTCGGTAAGGTTCGAAGACGTGAACTCTCCCTCCACCGACACCGAGCGGCGCGCCCGACTGCTCGCCGGCGCCGACGCGACGCTGCGTGCGCTGTCGGACATCCTGGCCCCGCTCGGTGAGCGCTTCACCGCCGCCGGTCACGAGCTGTACCTGGTGGGAGGGAGCGTCCGCGACGCGGTGCTCGGTCGCCTCGGCACCGACCTGGACTTCACCACCGACGCGCGGCCCGAGCAGGTGCAGGCGCTGCTGCGCGGCTGGGCCGACCACCAGTGGGACACCGGCATCGACTTCGGCACGATCAGCGCGGTCAAGGGCCCGGAGCAGATCGAGATCACCACGTTCCGCAGCGACGCGTACGACCGTGTCACCCGCCACCCGATCGTCGAGTACGGCACCAGCCTCGAGGACGACCTGATCCGCCGCGACTTCACCGTCAATGCCATGGCGGTGCGGATCGGTCCGACCGGCGCGGAGGACTTCGTCGACCCGCTCGGCGGGATGGACGCCCTGCTCGCCGGGGTCATCGACACCCCCGCGATGCCGAGCGAGTCGTTCCACGACGATCCGCTGCGGATGCTGCGCGCGGCGCGGTTCGTCTCCCAGCTGGGGTTCGGGCTGGCGGAGCGGGTGCACGACGCGATCGTGGCCATGGGCGACGAGATCCTGCGGATCAGCGCCGAGCGGGTGCAGGCCGAGCTCGACAAGCTGATCCTCGGTGCCTACCCGATCGAGGGCATCGACATCATGGTCGAGACCGGCCTCGCCGAGCGGGTGATCCCGGAGATCCCGGCGATGAAGCTCGAGATCGACGAGCACCATCAGCACAAGGACGTGTACTGGCATTCGCTGACCGTGCTCAGGCAGGCCATCGACCTCGAGGACGGGGATCCCGATCTCGTGCTGCGCTGGGCGGCCCTGTTGCACGACATCGGCAAGCCCGCCACGAAGCACAACGAGCCGGGCGGCGGCGTCAGCTTCCACCACCACGAGGTCGTCGGGGCCAAGCTGGTCCGCAAACGAATGCGGGCCCTGAAGTACTCCAAGCAGATGGTCGACGACGTCAGTCAGCTCGTGTTCCTGCACCTGCGGTTCCACGGCTACGGCAAGGGCCAGTGGACGGACTCGGCGGTCCGGCGCTACGTGCACGACGCCGGTGACCTGCTGCCCCGGCTGCACAAGCTGGTCCGGGCGGACTGCACCACCCGCAACAAGCGCCGGGCCGCGGCGCTGCAGGCCACCTACGACGATCTCGAGACGCGCATCGAGCGGATCGCCGAGCAGGAGGACCTGGCGAAGGTGCGGCCCGACCTCGACGGCAACGCCATCATGGAGCTGCTCGGCCTGAAACCCGGCCCGCAGGTCGGGCAGGCCTGGAAGTTCCTCAAGGAGCTGCGGCTCGACCGTGGTCCCCTCGACCGCGACGAGGCCGAGGCCGAGTTGCTGAAGTGGTGGGCGCAGCAGCCGAAGCCCTAGCGGCCGGGTAGCCGGACGGGTGAGGGTCCACGCGACCGCCGCCCGCGCCACCGAACACACACACGAGTTCTGATCACGCTGCGGTTACCCAAAGTCGTGACTCATTCCAGAAAAGTGCGTCATAGTATCCACGTGCCCTCGACGCGGGATTACGTGGAGCAGTTGCGTACGGCGGAGCTGCGCGTGACCCGGCCCCGGATCGCGGTGCTGGAGGCGGTGCACCAGCATCCGCACGCCGACACGGAGACGATCTTCGGAGCCGTGCGCACCGTGCTGCCGGAGGTTTCCCGGCAGACCGTCTACGACGTGCTGCACGCCCTGACCGGTGCGGGTCTGGTGCGGCGGATCCAGCCGTCCGGTTCCGTCGCCCGGTACGAGTCGCGTGTCGGGGACAACCACCACCACCTCGTCTGCCGGTCCTGTGGGGCCATCGCCGACGTCGACTGTGCCGTCGGCGAGGCGCCCTGCCTGACCGCGTCCGACCACAGCGGCTTCCTCGTCGACGAGGCCGAGGTCATCTACTGGGGCATGTGCCCCGACTGCTCGGCAGCACACGCTTCGCGATCACATCCGTGATCACCGTCCGATTCACCGAAACCCGGAAGGAAGGGCCGACGTGTCCAACAGTGAAAGCGAAAATCCGGTAATCCCGTCCCCCGAGCCGAAGCCGCATCGGCCCAGGACCAACCGGGACTGGTGGCCGAACCAGCTGGACCTGCAGGTTCTCCACCAGCACTCGCCCCTCTCCAATCCGATGGGCCCGGACTACAACTACGCCGAAGAGTTCGCGACCCTCGACGTCGAGGCCCTGAAACAGGACATCTTCGAGTTGATGACGACGTCGCAGGAGTGGTGGCCGGCCGACTACGGCCATTACGGGCCGCTCTTCATCCGGATGAGCTGGCATGCCGCGGGCACGTACCGCATCGCCGACGGCCGGGGCGGCGGCGGCAAGGGCGCCCAGCGCTTCGCCCCCCTCAACAGCTGGCCCGACAACGCGAGCCTCGACAAGGCGCGGCGGCTGCTCTGGCCGATCAAGCAGAAGTACGGCCGGAAGCTCTCGTGGGCGGACCTGCTGATCTTCGCCGGCAACTGCGCCTACGAATCGATGGGGTTCAAGACGTTCGGTTTCGGCTTCGGGCGCGAGGACATCTGGGAGCCCGACGAGGTGTTCTGGGGACCCGAGGACACGTGGCTCGGGGACGAGCGTTACGCCGGCGACAGGGAACTGTCCGGCCCGTTCGGCGCCGTGCAGATGGGCTTGATCTACGTGAATCCGGAAGGGCCCAACGGTAACCCGGATCCGATCGCCGCGGCCCGGGACATCCGGGAGACGTTCGGTCGGATGGCGATGAACGACGTCGAGACCGCGGCGCTCATCGCCGGTGGTCACAGCATCGGCAAGACCCACGGCGCCGCCACGGCCGACCACGTCGGTCCCGAGCCGGAGGCCGCTCCCATCGAGCAGCAGGGTCTCGGCTGGAAGAACTCCTTCGGCACGGGCGTGGGCGGGGACGCGATCACCAGCGGTCTGGAGGGCGCCTGGACGCCCACCCCCCGGCAGTGGGACAACAGCTTCCTGGAAACCCTGTACGGCTACGAGTGGGAGAAGACCAAGAGCCCCGCCGGTGCGTGGCAGTGGATCCCGAAGGACGGGGCCGGCGCCGACGCCGTCCCCGACGCCCACGACCCGTCGAAGCGGCATTCGCCGGTGATGCTGACCACGGACCTCTCGTTGCGACTCGACCCGATCTACGGACCGATCACCCGGCGCTGGCTGGACAACCCGAAGGAGTTCGAGGAGGAATTCGCGAAGGCCTGGTACAAGCTGCTGCATCGCGACATGGGACCCGTCGCGCGTTACCTCGGACCGTGGGTCCCCGAGCCGCAGCTGTGGCAGGACCCGGTTCCCGCGGTCGATCACGAACTGATCGGAGCGGACGACATCGCCGCCCTCGGGAGCAAGATCCTCGAATCGGGCCTGCCCATCCCCCAGCTGGTCGCCGCCGCGTGGGCGTCGGCGGCGAGCTTCCGCGGCACCGACAAGCGCGGCGGGGCCAACGGGGCACGCATCCGCCTCGAGCCGCAGAAGAACTGGGAGATCAACGAGCCGGGCCGGGTGGCCGAGGTGCTGCAGACCCTCGAACGGATCCAGCAGGACTTCAACGGCGCGCAGTCTGCGAAGAAGGTCTCGCTCGCGGACCTGATCGTCCTGGCCGGCTGCGCCGCCGTCCAGCAGGCGGCGAAGAACGCCGGTGTCGAGATCACGGTCCCGTTCACGCCGGGCCGCACCGATGCCTCGCAGGAACAGACCGATGTGGAGTCGTTCGCCGTGCTCGAACCCGCGGCCGACGGGTTCCGCAACTACCTGCGCGCCGGCGAGAAGCTGCCGCCGGAGCGGCTGATGCTGGACCGGGCGAACCTGTTGACGTTGACCGCTCCGGAGATGACGGTTCTCGTCGGCGGGATGCGTGCCCTGAACGCCAACTTCGGGCAATCCGCCCACGGCGTGTTCACCGATCGGCCCGAGGCACTGACCAACGACTTCTTCGTGAACCTGCTCGACATGCGCACGGAGTGGAAGGTGTCCGAGTCGACCGAGAACGTGTACGAGGGTCGTGATCGTGCCACGGGCGAGGTCAGGTGGACGGCCACGGCCGTCGACCTCGTCTTCGGTTCGAACTCGCAGCTGCGCGGTATCGCCGAGGTCTACGGCAGCGCCGACGCGCAGCAGAAGTTCGTGCAGGACTTCGTCTCTGCGTGGAACAAGGTGATGAACCTCGACCGGTTCGACCTCGCCTGAGCAGCGCTCGATGATCGGCCCCCGGGGCCGATCATCCACACCCCTCGTGCGGCATCCCGCCGGCTGACACAGCCCGCGGGGTGCCGTGCGTCGTTCCGGCGCCCGGGGGCCGCCGATCGGGCCGTTCGGGCCCTCTCACCGCCGCGCGCGGCGAATCGTGAGCCAGATGTCACCGGGGACTCACCACGGTTAATGCCCACGAAACACGGTGTCGGGAGCATGAGACCTGGCCGGAGGAACGTGGCCGACCCAGGTGAGGAGCGGTTCGATGCAGGGCGAGATCACGAAGGTCAAGACCGCCTGCTCATACTGCGGCGTGGGCTGCGGCATGGTGCTCGAGGTCGGCCTCGACCCCGCCACCGGCGCCCGCCGGGTGCTCGACGCGTACGGCGACAAGGAGCACCCCACCAACCTCGGGCGCCTGTGCACGAAGGGGGCGACCAGCGCCGAGATGCTGGCCGCCGGCGGGCGGATGGAGAGCGCGTACCGTCGCGCCGAACGCGGCGGTGCGCCGGTGCCCGTGGAGGTCGACGCCGCGATCGCCGAGACCGCCCGCCGGTTGCGGGAGGTGCTCGACGAGCACGGACCCGACGCCCTGTCCTTCTACGTCTCCGGCCAGATGTCCCTCGAAGCCCAGTACCTGATCACCAAGCTCGCGAAGGGGTTCGTCGGCACCAACAACGTCGAGTCCAACTCGCGGTTGTGCATGGCCAGCGCCGGCACCGGCTACAAGCAGTCGCTCGGCGCGGACGGCCCGCCCGGCTCCTACCAGGACTTCGACCACGCGGACCTGTTCTTCGTCAGCGGCGCGAACATGGCCGACTGCCACCCCATCCTCTTCCTCAGGATGATGAACCGGGTCAAGGCCGGTGCGAAGCTCGTCGTCGTCGACCCCCGCCGCACGGCCACCGCCGAGAAGGCGGACCTGTTCCTGCAGATCGCGCCGGGGACCGACCTGGCGCTGCTGAACGGCCTGCTGCACCTGATCGTCGAGAACGGGCACGTCGACCGAGCGTTCGTGGCGGAATTCACCGAGGGCTGGGACGCCATGCCCGGGTTCCTCGCCGACTACACCCCCGCACGCGTCGCGGAGATCACCGGACTGGCCGAGGAGGACATCCGCACGGCCGCCCGGTGGATCGGCGAGGCCGGTGACTGGATGTCGTGCTGGACCATGGGCCTGAACCAGAGCACCCACGGCACCTGGAACACCAACGCGATCTGCAACCTGCATCTGGCCACCGGCGCGATCTGCCGCACCGGCAGCGGCCCGTTCTCGCTCACCGGCCAGCCCAACGCCATGGGCGGCCGCGAGATGGGCTACATGGGGCCCGGCCTGCCGGGGCAGCGCTCCGTCCTCGTCGACGCCGAGCGGGCCTTCGTCGAACAGCAGTGGGGGCTGCCGCCCGGCGCGATCCCCACCACGGTCGGCAAGGGCACCGTCGACATGTTCGAGCAGATGGCCGCGGGCACCATCCGGGCCTGCTGGATCATCTGCACCAATCCGGTTGCCTCCGTGGCCAATCGACGCACCGTCGTCGAAGCTCTCGAGAAGGCCGATTTCGTCGTCGCGCAGGACGTCTTTCTCGAGACCGAAACCACCGCGTATGCAGACGTCCTGTTGCCGGGAGCGCTGTGGGCGGAGTCGGAGGCGGTGATGGTCAACTCCGAGCGCAACCTGACGCTGCTGCAGCAGGCGATCGATCCGGTCGGCCAGGCCCTGCCGGACTGGCAGATCATCGCGCGCGTCGCCTGCGCCATGGGCTACGCCGAGGCGTTCACCTACTCCTGCCCCGAGGAGATCTTCGAGGAGATCACGCGCTTCTGGAACCCCAAGACCGGATACGACCTGCGCGGAATCACGTACGACCGGTTGCGCGAGACCCCCGTGCAATGGCCGTGCCCGCCGGACGCCGCGACCGACAGGAACCCGATCCGCTATGTCAACGACGGGGTGAGCCAGACCCTGCTGAGGTCGGAGGACGGCACCGCCCCCCGGCTGCGGTTCGCCACCGCCACCGGCAGGGCCGCGTTCCACCCCCGACCACACATGCTGCCGGCCGAGATGCCCGACGACGACTTCCCCGTCGTGCTCGGCACCGGCCGCGTCCAGCACCAGTGGCACACTCTTACCAAGACGGGGAAGGTCGCCAAGCTCAACAAGCTGAACCCCGGACCCTTCGTCGAGATCAATCCCGGCGATGCGCAACGACTCTCGATCGCGGACGGTGACCAGGTGGAGGTCGCGTCCCGCCGGGGCCGGGCGGTGCTGCCGGCCGTGGTCACCGACCGGGTACGGCCGGGATGCTGCTTCGCCCCGTTCCACTGGAACGACATGTTCGGGGAGTACCTGTCGGTCAACGCGGTCACCAACGACGCCGTCGATCCGGCGTCGCTGCAGCCGGAGTTCAAGGTGTGCGCGGTGTCGCTGACCAAGGTGGCAACGCCCGCCCGGCCCGAACCGTCGGGTGCACCGGCCGACCGGCTCGCCTCGACGCTCGGACTGGGGGACGTCGCGCCGCCCGTGCTCGATGATCTCGAAAAGCGTTATCTGACTGGATTTCTCACGGGATTCCGGGAGTCCGGACAGGCAGGTGTGCCGGTGCTCCCGGCGTCGGCTCCCCTTCCGGCTGCCACCCGGGCATGGGTGGACGGGCTGCTCGCGGGGCACTTCGCGCACGCCGCACCGGACCGCGACGAGGCCGACGGGGCGCCGCCGGTGGTGGTGGCGTGGGCGTCGCAGACCGGCAACGCCGAGGAGTTCGCCCGGATGTGCGCCGAGCGCCTCCGCGCCGCGGGCCGGCCCGCCGCACTGGTCGGGATGGACGACTACGACGTGTCCGCGCTGACCGGGGTGCGCGACCTGCTCGTCATCACCAGCACCTTCGGCGACGGCGACGCCCCGGACAACGGCACCGCCTTCTGGAACGCCCTCAACAGTGACGACACGCCCCGCCTTCCCGACACCCGCTACGCCGTGCTGGCGTTCGGGGACTCGAGCTACGACGACTTCTGCGGTCACGGCCGCCGCATCGACGAGCGGCTCGCCGAACTCGGGGCCACCCGGCTCACGCAACGGGTGGACTGTGAGCCCGACTACGACGAACCGGCCGGCGAATGGCTCGCCGTCGTCGAACAACTCGTGCGTCCCGACGGTGCCGCACCGGCCGCGCCCACCCCGGGACCCCCGGCGAAGCCCGAACCCGCCTACAGCCGGAAGGTGCCGCTCGTCACCCGGCTGACCCGGAACGTCCCGCTCAGTGGACCGGGGTCGTCGAAGGACGTGCGCCAGTTCGGATTCGAGCTGTACGACCCGGACTTCGTGTACGAGGCGGGAGACGCGCTCGGCGTGATGCCCACCAACGGACCCGAGACGGTCGACGAATGGCTGCAGGTCACCGCGCTCGACCCGGAAACACCCGTGGAATTCGCCGATCTGCCGACCATTCCCCTGCGCGAGGCCGCCACCCGCCACCTCGAGATCGCTCGGGTGACCCCGGAGCTGCTGCGGTTCGTCCACGAGCAGACCCAGAGCGCGGAGCTGGCCAAGCTGCTGCGACCGGGTAACAAGATCGAGCTGCAGCAGTGGTTGTGGGGCAAACAGGCGATGGACGTGATCTCGGCGTATCCGTTCAAGGCGCCGATCGAGGAGTGGCTGCCCGTGCTCAAGCGGCTGCAGCCCCGTATGTACTCGATCTCGTCGAGCCCGCGGACCAACCCCCGCGAGGTGCAGCTGACCGTCTCGGTGGTGCGTTACAGCTACGAGGGCATCGGCCGGGCCGGGGTGTGCTCGAGCTTCCTCGCCGACCACAGTCACGGCGTCGACATCCCCATCTTCGTCCAGCGCAGCACCCACTTCCGGCCGCCCCGGACGCCGGAGACCCCGATGATCATGGTCGGTCCCGGCACCGGCATCGCGCCGTTCCGCGCCTTCCTGCACGATCGCCGCGAGATGGGCCACACCGGCCGGAACTGGCTGTTCTTCGGCGATCAGCGGTCCTCCACCGACTACCTGTACCGGGACGAGATCGAGGCGATGCACGCCGACGGCTTCCTCACCCGGCTCGACCTGGCCTTCTCCCGCGACCAGCGGCAGAAGGTCTACGTGCAGGACCGGATGCGCGAGCACGGGGCGCAGCTGTGGAAGTGGTTGCAGGACGGTGCCCACTTCTACGTGTGCGGCGACGCGAGCCGGATGGCCAAGGACGTCGACGAGACGCTGCGCGAGGTGGTGCAGGTCCACGGCAGGCTCGACGAGGAGGACGCCGAAACGTACGTCAAGCAGCTCGCCGCCGAGAAGCGCTACGTGCGCGACGTGTACTGATCCGCAAATTCGTTTCAATACGCTTGATAGGTCCGCAGAAGCGGAAGTAGTGTCTGTTTTGTGACGCAGATTCGCATCAAGGATGCCGCCCGGCTGCTCGGCGTCAGCGACGACACCGTCCGGCGGTGGATCGACCAGGGCGCCCTCCCGGCCGGCAAGGACGGGGCCGGCCGCAAGATCGTCGAGGGGGCCGACCTTGCCGAGTTCGCCCGCCGTCAGGCGGACGAGGCACCCGATCTGCTCGGCGTGGGCAGCTCCGCCCGCAACCGGTTCGCCGGGATCGTGACCCGCGTGGTGTCCGACACCGTCATGGCGCAGGTGGAGATGCAGTGCGGCCCGCACCGCGTCGTGTCGCTGATGAGCACCGAGGCCGTCCGTGAACTCGGCCTCGAACCGGGCAGCCTCGGGGTGGCCGTCGTCAAGGCCACGACGGTGATCGTCGAAACCCCGGCGGGTGCGTCGTGAGACGGCGGGAGGCAGTCGTCGTCGTGCTCTCGGCGCTGATGCTCGCCGCGTGCGGCTCCGGTGGTGACGGCGACCCTGCGCCCGCCACGGCGGTCACCGGCGAGTTGACCGTGTTCGCGGCCGCGTCGCTGCAGGTACCGTTCCGGGAGATCGAAGTGCGGTTCGAGGCCGAAAATCCCGGCACGGATGTTGTTTTCGACTTCGCCGGCTCGGCCGACCTCGTCGCGCGGTTGTCCCAGGGTGCCCCCGCCGATGTCTTCGCCTCCGCCGACACGGCGAACATGACCAGGGCCGTCGATGCCGGTCTCGTGGCCGGCGAGCCCGTGAACTTCGCGGCCAACACCCTCACCATCGTCACCGAACCCGGAAACCCCGAGGACGTGCAGACTTTCGCGGATCTGAGCCGTCCCGGACTCGACGTCGTCGTGTGTGCGCCGCAGGTACCGTGCGGCGCCGCGGCCGCCCGCGTCGAGGACGTCGCCGGCGTCACCCTCGAGCCGGTCAGCGAGGAATCCTCGGTGACGGACGTGCTCGGCAAGGTCGCCACCGGGCAGGCCGACGCCGGGCTCGTCTACGTCACCGACGCTCTGCGCGCCGGCGACGACGTGACCGCCGTGCCGTTCCCCGAGTCCGCGGCGGCCGTCAACATCTACCCCGTCGCCGTCCTCGCCGAGGGCGCGAACCCCGTGACGGCGGCGGCGTTCGTCGCGTACGTGACCGGCCTCGAGGGACGACGGATCCTCGCCGAGAAGGGATTCGCGGCCCCGTGACGCGCGTCCGACCGGCCGGGCTGCCGACGTGGATCCACGTCCCCGCGATCGTCGGCGGACTGTTCGTCGCCCTGCCGCTGCTGTCGCTGATCCTCGCCGTCGACTGGCGGCGCTTCCCGGAACTGGTGACGTCCGAGGCATCCCTGCAGGCCCTGACGCTGAGCCTGCGCACCGCGGTGGCCGCCACGGTGCTGTGTGTCCTGCTCGGCGTGCCGATGGCGACCGTGCTCGCGCGCAGCACGGTGCGTTTCCTTCCGGTGCTGCGCTCGCTCGTGCTGCTGCCGCTCGTGCTGCCGCCCGTGGTCGGCGGGATCGCACTGTTGTACACCTTCGGGCGCCGCGGACTGATCGGCGAGCACCTCGAGCTGCTCGGAATCCGTATCGCGTTCTCCACCACGGCAGTTGTCCTCGCGCAGACGTTCGTCGCGCTGCCGTTCCTGGTGATGAGCCTCGAGGGCACCCTGCGCACCGCCGGCACCCGGTACGAGGCGGTCGCCGCGACGCTCGGGGCGCCGCCCACCACCGTCTTCCGCAGGGTCACCCTGCCGCTCGTGCTGCCGGGCCTCGCGTCCGGCACCGTGCTGGCCTTCGCGCGGGCCCTCGGCGAGTTCGGGGCCACCCTCACCTTCGCCGGCAGCCTCCAGGGTGTCACCCGCACGTTGCCGCTCGAGATCTATCTCCAGCGCGAGACCGACGCCGACGCGGCGGTGGCGTTGTCGCTGCTGCTCGTCGTGGCCGCCCTCGTGATCGTCGTCGCCGCGCGGGGGCGGCGGATCGCGGGCGGCCTGTGACCGGCCTGCGGCTGCGTGCCCGGGTCGGGTCCCGCGACGTCGACCTGGCTGTCGCCGTGGAGTCCGGCCGCGTGCTCGCGGTCCTGGGGCCCAACGGCGCCGGCAAGTCGACGCTGCTGAACGTGATCGCCGGATTGCTGCAGCCCGACGACGGTCGCATCGAACTCGACGGGTGCGTGCTCACCGACACCGCGGCGGGCGTGGCCGTGCCGCCGCACCGTCGCGGGGTGGCCCTGCTCGCGCAGCAGCCGCTGCTGTTCCCGCACCTGAGCGTCCTCGACAACGTCGCCTTCGCTCCCCGCAGCGCGGGCCGAGGCCGATCGGCCGCCCGCGCCGCGGCGTTGCGGCAGCTCGCCGCCGTCGACGCGACGGAACTCGCCGACCGCCGGCCGCACCAGCTCTCCGGGGGGCAGGCCCAGCGCGTCGCGATTGCCCGCGCGCTGGCGGCCGACCCGCGTTTGTTGCTGCTCGACGAACCGATGGCCGCCCTCGACGTGACGGCCGCCCCGGCCGTGCGGTCGCTGCTGCGCACCGTCCTGCGCGGTCCGGGACGCACGGCGCTGGTGGTCACCCACGATCCCCTCGATGCCCTGGCGCTCGCCGACCGGGCCGTGGTGCTCGACGACGGCCGGATCGTCGAGGAGGGCACGGTGCGCGACGTGCTGTCCCGGCCGCGCAGTGCCTTCGCGGCCCGCATCGCGGGCCTGAACCTGCTCGCCGGCACCGTCACCGCGGACGGACTCGACACCCCCGTCGGCCGGGTCCGCGGTGTGCTCGACGACGACTGTGCCCCAGGGAATTCGGCGGTGGCGGTGTTCACCCCCGCCGCCGTCGCGGTCTATCCCGGGGAACCCCACGGCAGCCCCCGCAACTCATTCGCCGTCGTCGTCGGCGAGCTCGAGGTCCACGGTGCCACCGTCCTCGTCCGGGCCGCCGAGTCCGGAATCACCGCCGAGGTCACCACGTCCGCGGCCGCCGATCTCGCGCTCACACCGGGTGCGACGATGTGGTTCGTCGTCAAGGCCACCGAGGTCCGCATCCATGCCGCCCGCTGACCGAGCGAATGTATCGTTCCGTCGGACTGAGGAGGTGAACGATACATTCGCTCGGCTCACGCTGCGCGCGAGAGTGATTCAGTTCAGGCGGGCGCGCATCAGGTAGACGTTGTAGCTGTCCCACTCGGACACGGTGAAGTACAGGTCCGCGCCGTGGGACCACGGGTGCATGAAGCCGCCGTATGCCTTCGGGTAGTCCGCGGTCCGTACCAGCGTCGCGGCATCGGACCAGGCGCCCTGCGGCGAATCCGACTCGCGGAGAACGATTTCGCCCGCAATCGGTTCCAGGTAGCTCATCTGCCAGCGGCCTCGTCCGACGTCGAACCGCACCGACAGCTCGCTCGCCGCGCCGTCGGCGAGCGGGGTGGCGAGCTGCTCGAAGACGGGCATCCAGCGGTCGTGCACCCAGTACTGGTACGCGGAGGGATTGAGCACGTCGTCGACCGGCACGCGGGCCAGGCCCACCGATCCGACGCGGCCGTTCGGAGTGCCGAACATGTAGACGTGGTCGCCGTGCGGCACCATCGTCGCGACCTGGAACCGGCCGAGCCCGAACACGTTGTCCCAGCGGGCATTCAGGTCCTTCGTCCACGTCTGGCCGTGGTCGTCGGAGTAGGCGATGCCGCCGTGGTTGGTGTACCACATGCCCGGCACGACGCTCCACCGTCGCACCGACATGTAGCTCAGGTACTGGCGGTCGCCGATCGCGAAGCCGGAGGTGGGGATGACGGTCGTCTCGAAGTTCTTCACATGCCGGGCGTCGAGGATCTCCGCGGCGTGGCAGGGGCTGTCCTGCACCATCGCGTCGATGGTGAGGCCGTCCGCCAGGTCGGTGTCGCGGCTGAATGCCAGGACGTTGCTGCGCCAGTCTCCGCCGGCCCCGCCCGGCGGCGTCCATTCGAGCCCGAACGTGTCCCCGAAGGCGAGGGCGACCTCGCCGGGGCGCGTCTCCCACACGATGCCGAGGTCGGTGCCGTGCACGGCCCAGCGCGCATCGGTGCGGTTCTCCGAGCCGGGACCGGTCAGCTGGGAGACCAGCTCGACGTCGCCCACGGCGGGGGCGGGCGGCCGGGCGGTGACGGTACCCGGCTCGAACGGCGGATTCTCCCGTGGCGGGGCCGGTGGGACGGGTGCACCCGGCGCGCCGGGCACGGGAATCGGGATCGTCTCCGGCTGCGGATCCAGCTCGACGCGCGGCAGGTAACTCGAGGACCCGCTCGAGCCGGCGGACCCACTCGAGCCACTCGAGCCACTCGAGCCGCCGGGCAGGGCGTCGGGAGCGTCCGGCGCGAAACCGAGGTCCGGGCACGGGTCGGCGCACGGGTCGGCGGGCAACGGCTCCTGCGGCACGCGGGTGTTGTCCGGCGCCGGGCCGGGGACCGGGACCGGCACGAGCTCGGGGTACGGCAGGGGGATCTTCACGACGGGGGGGATGTCGATCCGTGGCAGTTGCGGCGCGTCGGGGTCCGGGGGCTCGACCGCGGGATCGAAGCCCGGTTCGCCGCACGAGTTGACGGGCGGGGCGGGCGACGCCTGGGCGGGCAGCGCGAACAGCGGCAGGGTCGACGAGACCAGGGCGAGAACAGCCAGCGGCGTGCGGTGCCTGCGTGCCATCGCGTTCTCCTCCGGACACTCGGGGAAATGCCCCGGAGAACCTAACAAATCCGGCGCCCGAAACCGCGGAGACTCACATGCGGAGCCGCCGGATCGTCGTCGCCGCGACCAGACCGGCGACGTACACCGCCACCCCGGCGAGCGCGAGCGCCGGGCTGCGGCCGTCGGGCGCGACGACCAGGGCGCCCGCGACGATCGCCGCGAGGAACGCCATGTTGAACACGGTGTCCTGCAGGGCGAAGACCTGCCCGCGACGGGCGTCGTCGATCTCGATCTGCATCGCGGCGTCCCCGGTGAGCTTGATGGTCTGACCGACGAGACCCAGCAGGAACGCGGCGACGAGCAGTCCCGTCTCGTCGAACCCGGTGACGAGGACGAGCTGGACGACGCCCGCGCAGATCAGTGCCGTGACGACGGTGCGGGGCCGGCCGAGGCGCGGGATGACGAGCGGGGCGGCGACCGCCGCGACGAGCATCCCGGTGGCGGTGGCGCCCACGGCGACGCCGAACCCGACGAGCCCGCCCGGCAGCGTGGCCCCGTCGGCGTCGCGCAGCACCAGCACCATGATGAGTGTGTCGATGCCGAACACGATGCGGTGCGCACCGATACCGATCATCGCGACCGTGACCCCCGGTGCCTCCCACACCGCCGTGGCACCGGTGTGCAGACCGGCGGCGACGGCCCGGATCGGGTGGCGCAGCACGGCACGGTAGGGACCGAGCGCATGACGGGCGAAGCCGCCGGCGGCGAGCGCGGCGACCACGGAGCCCGAGACGCCGAGCGCCACCGCCACCCCGGAGCCGAAGTCGCCTTCCCCGACGAGGCCGATCGTGGTGACCGCGATGCCCGCCCCGAGGGCAGAGATCCCCGATCCTACCGTCGCGAGCACGGAATTGACCGGTACGAGCCATGATTGGCGCACGACGTGCGGGAGGGACGCCGACACCCCGGCGAGCACGAAGCGACTGACGCCGACGGCGGCGAGCGCGAGCAGCAGCAGCGCGGTGGATCCGCCGCCGGTGAGGAGCAGCGCCGACATGGCGAGGATGAGCACGCCGCGCAGGGCATTGGCGGCGAGCAGCACCAGCCGGCGGTCCCAGCGGTCGAGCAGCGCGCCGGCGAACGGCCCGACCACCGAGTAGGGCAGCAGCAACACCGCGAATCCCGCGGCGATCGCGGCGGGATCGGTCTGGCGCTCCGGATTGAACAGGATCGCCCCACCGAGGGCGGCCTGGAACAGTCCGTCCCCGAACTGGCTGGCGAAGCGGACGACCGTCAGCCGCGCCAGTCCCGGCGATCGGCGCAGAGCCGTCGCCGTGGATCGCCACGCCTGCCGTCTCGACTCCCGCACAGTGTCCGACACTATCCGTCCGGTGCGGGGTCGCCCCGCGACGACGGTTCCGCCTCCCCGGCGAGGTTTTCCGGCCTACCCTCGGCGCAACCGGCAACTTCCGGAAGAGGGGACGTCCCGTCATGTGCCGACTGTTCGGGTTGACCGCCGCGCCGCACCGGGTGCACGCCACCTTCTGGCTGCTCGACGCATCGGATTCGCTCGCCCGGCAGAGCCGGCGTGAACCGGACGGCACCGGGCTCGGGACGTTCACCGACGACGGCCGCCCGGTGGTGGAGAAGCAGCCGCTGGCGGCGTACGAGGACCGCGCGTTCGCCACGGAGGCGAAGGAGCGGCGGTCACAGACGTTCCTCGCACACATCCGGTTCGCCTCGACGGGAGGGCTGGACGTGGGCAACACGCACCCGTTCGAGCAGCGCGGGCGGCTGTCCGCCCACAACGGCGTCCTCGGCGATCTGCCGCGGCTCGAGGCCGAGCTCGGCCCGTACCGCGACCTGGTGACGGGCGAGACGGACTCGGAGCGCTTCTTCGCGCTCGTCACCCGTCGCATCGACGAGCACGGCGGCGACGTCGGCGCGGGGCTGACCGCCGCGGTCCGGTGGGCCGCCGAGAATCTGCCCGTCTACGCGTTGAACGTCGTGCTCACGACCGCGACGCAGTTGTGGGCGCTGCGTTATCCGGACACCCACGACCTGTTCGTCCTCGAGCGTCCCGCCGGCGGCCCGCACGGCGGCCGCCATCTCGAGCATGCCAGCGAGGCCGGCACGGTCCGGGTGCGCTCGGGCCACCTGGCACGGCACCCGGCGGTCGTGGTCGCCAGCGAGCGCATGGACGAGGATCCGGGCTGGTCGGACCTGCGCTGCGGGGAGCTGCTGCACGTCGACGGCGAGCTCCGGGTCACCCGCACCGTCGTCGTCGACGAGCCCCCGCGGCACCCGATCACGCTCGCGGACCTCGACGAGCGGGCGGCCGCCTCCCAGACCGGGAAGTGAGTGTCACCGCTCGCGCCACCATCGCACCGTCGCGGCCGCGGCCTCGGGCAGCGGCGTCGGGCGCAGGCCGAGGAGTTCCTCGCTGTACGCGGAGTCCATGACGAACGGATCGGTGAACTGGTAGAGCATCTCGGTCAGTTCGCGGGCGTCGCGGTTGACCAGCGCGGCGCCGCGCAGCATCCAGGTGGGAATCGTGCCGACCTTCGGAGCCGGCACCTGCGCGGCCGCGGCGAACGCGGCGACGAGGTCGCGCTGCGTGCCGGCCGGACCGGTGGGAGCGTGCAGGACCCGGTTCCACACCGCGGGATTCGCCGCGGCCGCGATCATGGCGGCGGCCAGGTCCGGCACGTACGTGAACGAGTGCGGCACGTCGGGTGAGCCGAGCACGCGGGGGCTGCGCCCGGCCAGGATGGCCGGCACCATCCGCTCGCCCGCGTGGGCGGTGCGGGCGTGGGGGCCGAAGAAGTCGGACGCGACCACGCTCACGGTCGGGGTGGCGCTTTCGGCGCGGCGGTCCAGCAGCCGGGCCCGCACGCCCCGCTTGCCGGTGGTGCTCGCGCGCGGCGAGTCCTCGGTCATGACCCGGTCCGGTTCGCTGTAGGAGTACAGGCTCTCGGGGAAGACCACCACCGCGCCCGTGCGCCCGGCCGCCTCGAGGACCGTGCTCTCCGCCGCCGGCAGTTCGCGCTCCCAGATGTCGGCGCGGTAGGCCGAGCCGTGGATGCAGTGGTACACGGCACCGGCACCCTCGAGCGCGGGGCCGAGCCGGGCGGGATCGGAGACGTCGACCCGGCGGCGTTCGACGAGCGGGTGCTCGGGGCCGTTGCCGGACCGGGTGAGGACGCGGACGCGGTGGCCCCGGTCGGCGAGTTGTTCGGCGACGGTCCAGCCGACCGGCCCGGCTCCGGTGACGACCTGCAGATTCGACATGGTGGTCAGCTCCTTCGAAATGTGAGCACTGCTCTCTGTCTGACATCACGATGCGCCCTCGGGTGCGCAAAGTCAAGAGCAGTGCTCACTTTTGTTGACGGTGCTCGCACATCTGGCAGGGTGAGGGACATGACCGGAACCCCCCGCGCCCGCGCCCGGCAGCAGACGATGGCCGACATCCTGCGGATCGGCCGCGAACACCTCGCCACCCACGGAGCCGCCGCGCTGTCCCTGCGCGCCGTCGCCCGCGACCTCGGCGTCGTCTCCTCGGCGGTGTACCGCTACGTCGCCAGCCGCGACGAACTGCTCACCCTCCTCGTCGTCGACGGCTACACCGAACTCGCCGACACGGTCGACGAGGCGCTCGCCGACGTCGCCGCGGACGCCCACGCCGAGCAGTTCCGCGTGCTCGGCCACGCGGTGCGCGCCTGGGCGCTGCGCGACCCCGCGCGCTACGCCCTGCTGTTCGGCAGCCCGGTCCCCGGCTACCACGCCCCCGCCGAGCGGACCACGGGTCCGGGCACCCGCGTCGTCGTCCGGCTCGTCCGCATCCTCGACGACGCCCACGCCGCCGGCACCCTCCGCATCCCCACCACCGTCGCCGTGCCGGACACCCTCACCGCCGACCTGGGCCGGATCCGCGCCGAACTCGGCACCGGCGTTCCCGACGCCGTCCTCGCGCGCGGCGTACTGGTCTGGGCCGCCCTGTTCGGGGCCGTGAACTTCGAGGTCTTCGGCCAGTACGGCACCGACACCTTCACCGACCCCGGGCAGCTGTTCGACCATCACCTCGCGGTGCTCGCCGAGACCGTCGGGCTGTCCTGAACAACTCCCCCGCCTTGCCGCCACGCACCGTCGGCGACGGTGGGATGATGTCGGGGTGGCGCAGCATCAGGACGAACCCGAGGACCGCACGGCACCGGCGACACCGGCCGTCCGGCCCGGAACCCTGCTCGTGTCGGCCACCGACCTCGTCGAGCCGACCTTCCGGCGAACGGTCGTCTACATCATCGAGCACGGCGACGTGGGCAGCCTCGGCGTGGTGCTCAACCGCACCAGCGACACCGCGGTCCAGGCCGTGCTGCCGCAGTGGACGGCGCTCAGCGCCGATCCGAAGGCGCTCTACGTCGGCGGCCCCGTCCGGCGCGACTCGGCCCTGTGCCTGGGCACGCTGCGCGTCGGCGTCTCCGTCGAGGGCGTGCCGGGGGTGCGCCGGATCGACGGGCGGGTGGTCATGATCGACCTCGACTCCGACCCGGCCGTCATCGGCCCGCTCGTGGAAGGCATCCGCATCTTCGCCGGCTACGCCGGGTGGAGCGCCGGTCAGCTCGATGGCGAGCTCCGCAACGACGACTGGATGGTCATCTCCGCCCTCCCCCAGGACATCCTCGGACCGCCGCGAGTCGACCTGTGGGCGCGGGTGCTGCGCCGGCAGCCGCTACCGCTCGCATTGCTGGCCACCCACCCCATCGAGGTCGAACGGAACTGAGCGACCCGGCGGTCAGTGCGCGAAGTGCTGCTCGCTGGAGTGCCGGAGCGGTCCCTCCTTGCGCAACTCGGCGCACACCCGCTCGAGGTCGGCGAACAGCTGCCGCGCGAGGTCGGCGCTGAACCCCTCCCGGACCACGATCCGCAGGACTGCCACATCCTGGGCGTCGGCCGGCATCGTGTAGGCCGGCACCTGCCAGCCGTGCGTCCGCAGCTCGTGCGAGACGTCGAAGACGGTGAAGCCCGGATCCCCGGTGAGCTCGAACGCGATCACCGGGATGGCGGTGCCGTCGGAGATCAGGCGCATCCCCTCGATCCCGGCGATCTGCCCGGCCAGCCGGCTCGCGGTGGAGCGTAGCGTCTTCATCACCCGGCGGTACCCGTCGCGGCCGAGCCGCAGGAAGTTGTAGTACTGGCCGACGATCTGGTTCCCGGGCCGGGAGAAGTTCAGGGTGAAGGTCGGCATGTCCCCGCCGAGGTAGTTGACCCGGAAGACCAGATCCTCGGGCAGGTACTCCTTGTCGCGCCACACCACGAACCCGATACCGGGGTAGGTCAGGCCGTACTTGTGCCCGCTGACGTTGATCGATACCACCCGTGGCACCCGGAAGTCCCACTCCAGTTCCGGATGCAGGAACGGCACGACGAATCCGCCGCTCGCCGCGTCGACGTGCAGCGGCACGTCGGGACCGCCCTCGTCGGCCACGTCGTCGAGCATCCCGGCGATCTCGGCCACCGGTTCGAGCTCACCGGTGTACGTGGTGCCGAGGATCGCGACGACACCGATCGTGTTCTCGTCCAACGCCTCCCGCACCTGCTCGGGGGTGATCACGTAGCGGCCGGGTTCCATCGGCAGGTACCTCGCCTCCACGTCGAAGTAGCGGCAGAACTTCTCCCACACCACCTGAACATTGCTGCCCAGCACCAGATTCGGACGTGAGGTGTCCTCGCCCGCCGCCTGCCGCCGGGCCCGCCAGCGCCACTTGAGCGCCAGGCCCGCGAGCATCACCGCTTCGCTCGAGCCGATCGTGGACACACCCGTCGCGGACGCCGGATCGACGTCGGACAGTCCCGGCGCGTGGAACAGGTCGGCGACCATCGCCACGCAGCGTTCCTCGATCGCCGAGGTCGCCGGGTACTCGTCCTTGTCGATGAGATTCTTGTCGAACGTCTCGGCCATGAGCACATCGGCCTGCGGCTCCATCCACGTGGTGACGAAGGTGGCGAGATTCAGCCGCGAACTGCCGTCGAGCATCAGCTCGTCGTGGATGTACCGGTACGCCTCCCCCGGATCCATCGAGTGCTTCGGCAGCCGCAGCGCCGGAACCGGCTCACTGTCGATGCGCCCGGTGTACGCCGGTTCGAGGACTCCGTCTGGGTGCAACTGCTTCCGATGGCTCACGTCGGCCTCCGTACTCGTCGGCAATCGCTCCCATTAGACCGGATCAGCCGCGTACGCGCGGGCTGTTCGCGTAGCCCGCGTCCTCGGATCGCACCGGTCAGCGACGATCGGCGAGGGTGTTGAGCGCGCCGGCCATGCGCTCGGCCTGCGACGCGGTGACGGTGAACTCCTGCCCTCCGGCGACGGTGACCACCAGCGCGGGACCGGTGATCGTGACGAGGCCGTACCGGCCCCGGCCCTTGGCGCGCAGTCCCCACCCGCCCCAGTCCTGGAAGGGACGCACGTGAGCGACCTTCGCGCCGACGATCTCGTCGAGACCGTAGTCCACCGCGGTCATCCCGAGGTTCTGCACCCGCACGCCCGTGTCGTCGACGACGACGCGGAACCGCAGCAGGCTCAGCACGAGCACGGCGACCGGCAGGAAGATCGCCAGCGGCCACCAACTGCGCGCCGCGCCGCACACGAGGACCGCGGGGGCCAGGACCAGCGCCGCGAGCACGAGGGTGGTGCGCGTTCCGGTGCCGACCTGCTCGACGATCGGCAGCTCGACCGGGCCGCGCGGCAACGCCGGATCGGGGCGGGCGACGGCGGATCGCCGGACCCGGTGGTCCCGCAGCAGCGACGCCCCGAGTATCCCGACGGCGACGCCGAGCGCGACGCCCGCCCCGATGCTCCACATCGGCAGCTGCGCCCGTTCGGCCGGCGCGTCCAGTTGGCCCACGAGCACCGTCGCGCACAGGGTGAACAGCAGGCCGGTCACCCCGAGACCGAGCACCAGCATGTAGCGCCGCATCATCAGCATTGCGGGGGCCAGCGCCGCGATCGCGCTGCAGCCGCCGCCGACCAGCAGGATCACCAGCGCCATCGTCCACGAGAACGACGCCGGGTCCGAGAATCCGTCCGGTGCCGACCCGGACCAGTGCGTGGCGATCCGCGGGGGCAGGCGCGACTCCCACAGTCGTGGCAGCAGCAGCGCCGCCCCGGCGGCGACGAGGGGCAGCCCCAGCCCGAACAGGGCCCCGGCGGGGTCGATCACGCGGCGGGTGGTCACGGGCCCAGCGTAGGGAACGGCGAACCGCCGCCGCCCGCCTCCCGATCTCCCCCGAATGTGGGATTGAGCGCCGCCCTCGCCGGTCGCACGCTCGAAAGCAAGGGTTCGAGCACGACGGGATCGAGGTCGACGACATGACCACCACCAAGTCCACTGCATTGACCGACGACGACATGGACGTGATGACGCTGCTGCACGCCGCGTTCCGCCGCGACGCCACGCGCCTGGCGCACGTGGCCCAGACCTACGGCACCGAGAACGACGAGACGCACGACGCCCTGCTCGTCGGGTGGCGCGGCTTCAGCCGGGAACTGCACCACCATCACCGGATCGAGGACACCCACATCTGGCCGCTGATGCGCCGCAAGCTCGCGGACCGCCCCGACGACCTCGCGGTGCTCGACGACATGGAGGCCGAGCACTCCCTCATCGATCCCACGCTCGCCGCACTGGAGGACGCGTTCGACGACCGGGAGCACGGCCCGCGGCAGGTGCCGCATCGGATCGACGACCTCGTGGCGCTGCTGCAGTCGCACCTCGCGCACGAGGAGCGCGACGCGTTCCCGCTCATCAAGGAGGTGATCACCGCGCAGGAATGGCAGGCGCTGTCCAAGGCCGCCGTCAAGGAACTGGCCTACAGCGACATCGCGCAGCTGGGTCCGTACGTCGTCGAGGGGGCCACCCCCGAGCAGGCCCGCCGCGTGCTGAGCGAGCTGCCCGTGCCGCTGCGGCTCGTGCACCGGTTCTGGTGGAACCCGCGCTACCGGCGCGTGCGGCGCTGGGAATGAGCTTCGCAGGCCGAGTCGCCGAGGGGCGCGCGGTTCAGCTCTTCGGGGCCGAAGCCGGCTCCGGGGAACGTCGTTCGGTGAAGAAGCCGTCGGGGCCGATGCGCTGACCGAGGCGCGGTACGTACTCGGTGTGGGCCAGCTTGGCGACGAGACTCGCGCGGCTGTTGACGCCGGTCTTGGCGAACACGGCCTTGAGGTGATCCTGCACCGTGTACGGGCTGATGCCCAGGACACGGGCCATCTCGTGACGGGTCCTGCCGGCGAGAACCTGCGTGAGTACCTCCGACTCGCGCCGGGTCAGCCCGTGCGCTGCCGCGACCAGGCTCACGATCTCCGGGAGTTGCGCCCGCTCCACGGTCATCAGCACGCGCCGTGGCGGGTGCTCGCCGTCGAACCGCCCGACGCGGATCACGACCCACTCACCGTCGAGGGTGCGGGCCCGCAAGACCGCGGAATCCGTCCCGGATCGCCGCAGCCACAGTGCTGCCGACACCGCGGGCGCGGTGGGCACGGGCCTGCCGGGCGGCCCCCAGCCGAGCCGTTCGAAGTACTCGAGTGCGGGGACGGTGATCGACTCGAACTCGTCGTCGGGGCCGACGATCGCGACGGCAGGTCCCTCGGAGCCGGGGTGGGGGGTGCGGGTGCCGTCGCGGAACAGGGTGGTGCGCAACCCCTCCCCGATGTCGGTGAGCACCGTCCCCAGGGTCTCGAGCTCCTCGTCGGCGAACTCCGGGCCGGGCCGCCTGCTCATCGTGCACGCGCCCCAGCAGGCTCCGTCGCGGCCGCGGAAGAGCATGCGTACCTCGTCCTGCATCCCGTAGGGCGCGAGCAGTTCGGCATACTGCCGGCTGCTCCTGACGCGGTTGCCGGTCACCTCGCGGAGCGTCCGGATGGGGACCTCCCGGTGCAGCAGCGAGTCGAACCGGCCCGGTTGGGGGTCCTCGCCGTACTCGAACTCGAGGGCGGACGCATAGGCCCGCGGAACCTCGTATCCGCGGGTCGTCAGTGTGGTCGGGACGAGAGCCGCGGGATCGATGGTGGCCAGACAGACCCCGTCGTACGGCACCCGGGCGCGGATCGCGTCCAGGACCACCTCCCGGAACTCGGCGGAGTCCGTCGCCGCGGCGGCCGCGTCGCGGATCGTCGACTTCAGCCGGGCACCGGCCAGTGCCGGAGTCACCCTGTCAGTATCTCCCCCGGACGCGGGGTTGAGAACCTCTCGACCGGAGGGAACCGCGCTCAGGCGGTCACCCTGCGCCGTGCGCTGCGCTCAGGCGGTCACCCTGCGCCGTGCGCTGCGCTCAGGCGGTCGGCTCGCAGGCGCCGCGCAGGCTGCACGCCCCGCACGACGTGCCGCACCCGGCGGTCTCGGCCGGTGCGCTGGCCGCCGCGACGCGGGCGCCGATGGAGCCGCCCACACCGGCGGTGAAGAAGGCCGCGATCACGGCACCCACGACGGCGATCAGACCCGGGACCGTATCGAGCGCGAGCGCGCCCACGCCGCCGAGGACGAGCAGGCCTGCCGCACCGAGCTGACTGGGGGCGGCGACCTTGTTGGCCAGGGCAAACGTCGTCTCGTCGCGCAGGGCGTCGGCGGTGCGCACGCCCGCCCACCGGTTACGCGGCAGCCGCCCGGTCAGTCCGGCGACGGCGATCCCGCCGACGGCGAGAGCGAGCACGAACAAGACGATGGCGACGATCAGCACCCCTCGAGGATACGTGGGAGGCACAGCCGCTGGTCGGGCCGGGTCGGGCCAGGCTCTACCCTGGTCGGAGGTAAATGACGTCAGCCAAGTAGATAGCGACCACCGTGACTCGTCCTGCGCAGCCCTCCACACCGTCGTCCGACGCCACCCCGCAACACCGATACACCGCCGATCTCGCCGGCCGGATCGAGCGGCGTTGGCAGGATCTGTGGCGTGAGCGCGGCACGTTCAACGCGCCGAACCCGGTCGGCCCGCTCGCCGGCGACGTTCCCGAGGACAAGCTGTTCGTGCAGGACATGTTCCCCTACCCGTCCGGGTCGGGCCTGCACGTGGGTCACCCCCTCGGCTACATCGCCACCGACGTGTACGCCCGGTACCACCGCATGCTGGGCCACAACGTCCTGCACACGCTGGGCTACGACGCGTTCGGGCTGCCGGCCGAGCAGTACGCGGTGCAGACGGGCACGCACCCGCGCACCACGACCGAGGCGAACATCGAGAACATGCAGCGGCAGCTGCGCCGGCTGGGGCTGGGCCACGACGAGCGCCGCTCGGTCGCGACGACGGACGTCGACTTCTACCACTGGACCCAGTGGATCTTCCTGACGATCTACAACGCCTGGTACGACCCGGAGCAGAACAAGGCGCGCCGCATCGACGAGCTCGCCGCCGAGCTCGACGCCGGCACCCGCGCGCTCGCGGACGGACGCGACTGGGCGTCGCTGTCGAAGGCGGAGCGGCTCGCCGCCCTCGACGAGTACCGGCTGGTGTACCGCTCGGACTCCCTCGTCAACTGGTGCCCGGGTCTGGGCACGGTGCTGGCCAACGAGGAGGTCACCGCCGAGGGCCGCTCCGAGCGCGGCAATTTCCCGGTGTTCCGCAAGCACCTGCAGCAGTGGATGATGCGGATCACCGCCTATTCCGACCGCCTCATCGACGACCTCGAGTACCTGGACTGGCCCGAGAAGGTCAAGACCATGCAGCGCAACTGGATCGGGCGCTCGCACGGGGCGCAGGTGACGTTCGCCGTCCGGGGCGAGCCAGGCGCCGGGGAATCCGCCGCCGGCCGTCCGGATGCCACGATCGAGGTGTTCACCACGCGCCCCGACACGCTGTTCGGCGCGACCTACGTCACGCTGGCGCCCGAGCACGCACTCGTCGACGAGATCGTCGCCTCTGCATGGCCGGAGGGTGTCGACGAGCGCTGGACCGGTGGCGCCGCCACCCCGGCCGAGGCCGTCGCCGCCTACCGGGCGTCGATCGCCGCGAAGTCCGATCTCGAGCGGCAGGAGAGCAAGGAGAAGACCGGCGTCTTCCTCGGCGCCTACGCCGTCAACCCGGTGAACGGGCAGTCGCTGCCCGTGTTCATCGCGGACTACGTGCTCACCGGGTACGGCACGGGCGCGATCATGGCCGTGCCCGGCCACGATCAGCGCGACTGGGAGTTCGCCACCGCGTTCGGCCTGCCGATCGTGGAAGTGATTGCGGGCGGCGACATCTCGGAGGAGGCGTACACCGGCGACGGGGCGCTCGTGAACTCCGGCTACCTCAACGGGCTGAGCGTCGCCGACGCGAAGAAGGCGGTCGTCGCGAAGCTCGAGGAGTCGGGTGCGGGCACCGGCACCATCCAGTACAAGCTGCGGGACTGGCTGTTCGCTCGGCAGCGGTACTGGGGAGAGCCGTTCCCCATTGTCTACGACACCGGCGGCAACCCGCACGCTCTGCCGGAATCTGCTCTGCCGGTGGAACTTCCGGACGTCGAGGACTATGCACCGGTGTCGTTCGATCCCGAGGACGCGAGCTCGGAGCCGTCGCCCCCGCTGGCCAAGGCCGACGAGTGGGTGAACGTCGAACTCGACCTCGGCGACGGGCTGCAGCACTACACCCGCGACACCAACGTCATGCCGCAGTGGGCCGGCAGCTCGTGGTACCAGCTTCGCTACATCGACCCGACGAACCCGGACGAGTTCTGCGCCAAGGAGAACGAGGCGTACTGGACCGGTCCGCGCCCGCAGATCCACGGCCCGCACGACCCCGGCGGGGTCGACCTGTACGTCGGCGGTGTCGAGCACGCCGTGCTGCACCTGCTGTACGCGCGGTTCTGGCACAAGGTGCTGTTCGACCTCGGCTACGTCACCTCGTCCGAGCCGTACCGGCGCCTGTTCAACCAGGGCTACATCCAGGCGTACGCGTACACCGATTCGCGCGGCGTGTACGTGCCCGCCGACGAGGTCGAGGAGCGCGACGGGAAGTTCTTCCACCGGGGTGAGGAAGTCCACCGCGAGTACGGGAAGATGGGCAAGTCCCTGAAGAATTCCGTTGGGCCGGACCAGATCTGTGACGACTACGGCGCCGATACGCTGCGTGTGTACGAGATGTCGATGGGCCCGCTGGACCAGTCCCGGCCGTGGGCGACGAAGGACGTCGTCGGGGCGCAGCGGTTCCTGCAGCGGGTGTGGCGGGCCGCGATCGACGAGGAGACCGGCGCGCTGCGGGTCACCGACGCCGAACCGACCGACGAGACGCTGCGCGCCCTCAACAAGGCGATCGCGGGCGTGTCCGACGACTACGCGGGCCTGCGCGACAACACCGCCATCGCCAAGCTGATCGAGTACACCAACCACCTCACCAAGGCGTACCCGGACGGGGCGCCGCGGACGGCGGTGGAGCCGCTCGTGCTCATGCTGGCCCCGGTGGCCCCGCACCTCGCCGAGGAGCTGTGGTCGCGGCTCGGGCGCACCGAGTCGCTGGCCCACGGTCCGTTCCCGGTGGCGGACGAGAAGTGGCTCGTCGAGGACACGGTCGAGTACCCGATCCAGGTCAACGGCAAGGTGCGCAGCCGTATCACCGTGCCGGCCGACGCGGACCGGGAGGCGATCGAGGCCGCGGCGCTCGCGGACGAGAAGATCGCCGCCCTCCTCGAGGGTGCCGCGCCGCGGAAGGTGATCGTCGTACCGGGCAAGATGGTGAACGTGGTCAAGTAGGCGGCTGCGCCGCCGTGGTGTCCTTTCGGATCACCCCCGATCCGGAAGGACCCCACGCACGAAATCGACGACGTCGTCGAGCACGTCGTCACGGTTGGTCTCGTTGAAGATCTCGTGCCGTGCCCCGGGATACACCTTCGACGTCGACCGTGGTCCGGCAAACGTGGCCCAGCCCTCGCGGCTGCCCGGGAGCGGGACGAGCTGGTCGTCCTCGCCGTGCAGCCACAGGACGGGCACGTCGCCGACGGTGCCTGCCCCGGTGACGGCGTCGAGGCAACGCTGCAGTGCCTCGACGGTGGGCCGCTTGAAGGGGCCGTGCCAGACGAGTGGATCGTCCACGTACGCGCGGCCCACCTCCGGGTTGCGCGACAGCGTCGCGGGGTCGATGGGTGCGTCGGGGATCTCCTCCGCCGCGAGCATCGCCTCGAGGGCGGGCCAGCGGCCCAGCACCGGGCCGGACAGCACCACCGCGGTCAGTTCGGAACCGTAGCGCTGGGCGTAGCGGGCGGCGATCAGCCCGCCCATGGAGTGCCCGACGAGCACCACCGGCAGGCCGGGGTGCTCGCTGCGGGCCTTGACGTCGAGCAGACGGAAGTCGTCCACGACCTTCTCGAAGTCCCCGATCAGGACGCGTTCCCCCTCGCTGAGCCCGTGCCCGGCGTGGTCGACGGCATAGACCACGGCACCGTCGGCGATCAGTCGGGTGGCCACGTATTCGTAGCGGCCGGCGTGCTCGCCGTAGCCGTGGCACAGCAGCACGACGTACCGCGGGTCGTCGTGGACCCAGCACCGGGCGGACAGGGTGCCGGCGTGCCCGGGCAGGGGGAAAGCGGTGGTGTCGCTCATCGAGGCTCCTCACGATGTGGCCGTCTGCCAGAACAGCCAAGCACTGCCGACGGCTCCGGCGCGGTATTCGCGCCGTCGTCGCCCGGGTGTCGCGTCGTCGTGCGGTGCCCGACCCCTGTGACCGGGTCGGCACCGCACGAGGGAACTCGTCGGCGGCCCGATTCGTCGTATTCTGTGACAGGAAGTCGTCGTCTATTGCAGAGAGAGCCATGAGACGCGCCAAGCGCAAACCTCGAAGACCCTCCCCGCCCCCGAGTGACGCCCCGTCCGTCACCGCCCCTCGGAGCCGACCGTGCTGACCGTCGTCGGTATCGCAGTCGGCATCCTCGTGGTCCTGGCCATCACGGCCCTGACCGGCTATTTCGTGGCCCAGGAATTCGCCTACATGGCGGTGGACCGGTCCCGGCTCAAGGCGCGTGCCGAAGCCGGCGACGCCGCCGCGGCCCGCGCCCTGTCGGTCACCCGCCGCACCTCGTTCATGCTCTCCGGCGCTCAGCTCGGCATCACCGTGACCGGCCTGCTCGTCGGCTATGTCGCCGAACCGCTCATCGGCAGCGGCCTCGGGGAGCTCCTCGGTGGTGTCGGCATCCCGACCGCGGTCGGGGTGGCGGTCGGCACGGTGCTGGCGGTGTTGTTCTCCACCGTGGTGCAGATGGTCTTCGGGGAGCTGTTCCCGAAGAACCTCGCGATCGCGCGGCCCGAGCCGGTCGCTCGATGGCTGGCGCTGTCGACCACGCTCTACCTGAAGCTGTTCGGCTGGTTGATCAGGTTGTTCGACGCCTCGTCGAACCTGCTGCTGCGCGCGCTGCGGATCGAACCCGTGCACGACGTGGAGCACTCGGCCACCGTCCGCGACCTCGAGCACATCGTGGCCGAATCGCGCGACGCCGGCGATCTGCCCACGGAGTTGTCGACCCTGCTCGACCGGATCCTCGACTTCCCGACCCGCACCGCCGAGCACGCCATGATTCCGCGTGCCCGCGTGGACTACGTCCGCGCGGGGGAACCCGTGACGCGGGTGCTGGCGAGGATGAGCGAGGGCCACACCCGGTACCCGGTCGTCGGCTTCTCCGCCGACGACCTGCGCGGGGTGGTACATCTGCACGATCTGCTCGCCCTGGACGCGACGACCGGGACGGCCGGGACGGTGTGCCGGCCCGCGGTGATCGTGCCCACGACGCTGCCGCTGCCCGATGTGCTGGCCCGGTTGACCGAGGGGCAGGAGGAGATGGCGTTGGTGGTCGACGAGTACGGCGGCTTCGCCGGCGTCGTCACCGTCGAGGACATGGCCGAGGAACTCGTCGGGGAGATCGCCGACGAACACGACACCGCCGTCGAGACGCAGGTGATCACCCGCCAGGGTGCGGGCTGGGTCATCCGCGGCGACGTGCACCTCGACGAGGTCGCCCGCACCCTCGACCAGGAGCTGCCCGAGGGCGACTACGAAACCCTCGCCGGCCTGGTCATCGCCGAGTTCGGCGGCCTGCCCGCCGTCGGCGACACCGTCGCGATCCCGCTGGAGCCCGACCCGGCCGATCTGGTGCACGAGAGCGCACCCCCGGCGCGGACGCTGATCGCCGAGGTCCGCGAGATCGACCGGCGCGTGCCGTCCTCGGTGCTGGTGACCGTGCGCACCGACGGCGAGGTGACCGGCGATGAGTAATCCCTGGATCGTGCTCGCCGTGACCGTCGGACTGATCGCGGCGAGCGCCTTCTTCGTCGCGGTCGAGTTCGCGCTCATCGCCGCCCGCCGGCACCGCCTCGAGGACGCCGCCCCGCACAGCCGTGCCGCCCGCGCGGCGCTGCGCAGCGCCTCGGAGCTGTCGGTCCTGCTCGCCGGGTCCCAGCTCGGCATCACCGTGTGCACCCTGGCCCTCGGTGCGGTGACCAAGCCCGCCGTGCACCACTGGCTCACTCCCGTGTTCGAGGACTGGGGCGCTCCGCTCTGGCTGGCCGACGTCGCCGGCTTCGTCCTGGCGCTGATCATCGTGACGTTCCTGCATCTGGTGGTCGGGGAGATGGCCCCGAAGTCCTGGGCGATCGCGCACCCGGAGAAGTCGGCGACCATGCTCGCGCTCCCGATGCGCGCGTTCATGTGGTTGACCCGGCCGGTGATCGTGCAGCTCAACCACCTGGCCAACTGGTGCCTGCGGCGGGTCGGTGTCGTCCCGGTCGACCAGGTCGGCGCCGGACAGGACCCGGATGCGTTGCGGCACCTGGTCGAGCACTCGGCCACCGTCGGCACCCTCGACGAGCGCTACCACGGGCACCTGACCAGCGCGCTCGAACTCGAGGCCCTCACCGTCGGCGACATCGTCCGCCCCAACGCCCGCCCGAGCAGTGTCACCCCTGACGCGGACGCCGCGCAGATCCGGGACACCGCCCGGCGCACCGGGCACCTGCGGTTGCTCGTGCGGGGCAACGGGCACGTCGACGGGGTGGTGCACGTGCGCGACAGCCTGCACGCCGCCGACGGGGTGACCGCCGCCGAGTTGATGCGCCCGGCGCTGACCCTCGAGACGGCGGTGCCGGTGTACGAGGCGCTGCGCACCATGCGCGAGACCCGCAACCACCTGGCCACCGTCACCGACAACGGCCGGGTGGTCGGGTTGATCACCCTCGCCGACGTCCTCGAACGCCTGCTCCCGACGGCCGACGCGGGGGCCTGATCCCCCGGCGTGGGGGTCCCGGTGCGCGGGCCGAGGGCGCAGCGGCGGCAACGCCGGGCATTCCCAGTCCCGGCGCGCGCTGCTAACCTCCGTTGCTAGAACACGTTCTAGCAACGGAGGTTTTCGCATGGCCCCGACTCCCGCCGCGATCCGCGCCACCGTCGAGTCCTACATCCGGTCGGTCGCGAAAGGGACCACCGACGAGGTGCTCGCCCTCTACGCCCCCGGTGCCACGGTCGAGGACCCGATCGGCACGGACGTTCGCACCACCGAGGCGTCCCTGCGTGAGTTCTACTCGATGATCGAGCCGCTCACCCAGACCGGCGAGTTGCTCACCCTGAAGATCGCCGCCGGCAACGCGGCCTTCCTGTTCCGGCTCACCACCCACCTCGGTGAGCAGGATCTCGTCATGGAGGTCATCGACGTCATGACCTTCGACGACGACGCGCGGATCACGAGCATGAAGGCCTACTGGAGCCAGGAGGATATGCAGACCCTCCCCGCCTCCTGAACCCGAACTGTTTCACGTGGAACATCCCCCTCCGGAGGCCGTGCGATCGGTATCCGAACCGCCGCCGCGTTTCTAGACTGGGAGCCGTATCCCGCGTCTTCCCGGTGAGGAGACACGACATGGCCGACGGTCCCGGGTGGCCGCCATGACCGGGTCGGCGCTCGTCGACATCCTGCTGGTCCTGGTGTTCGTCCTGATCGGCGGCGTCTTCGCCGGCACCGAGCTGGCCCTGGTGTCGCTGCGCGAGAGTCAGATTCGTGCACTCGAGGAACGCGGCCGGCGCGGCCGCCGGACGGCCGCGCTGGCGAAGGATCCCAACCGTTTCCTGTCCGCGGTGCAGATCGGCGTCACGGTGGCCGGGTTCTTCTCCGCTGCCTACGGCGCCTCGACCATCGCACCGAACCTCGCCCCGGCCCTCGAGTCGTGGGGGCTGCCCGCCGCGGCGGCGAGCGCCGCCGCCCTCATCGGCACCACACTCGTGATCGCCTACCTCTCCCTGGTGCTCGGCGAACTCGTCCCCAAGCGCATCGCCCTGCAGCGGGCCACCGGGGTGTCGCTGCTGACCGCACCGGCCCTGGACCGGTTCGCCACCCTGATGCGACCGGTGATCCGGCTGCTGTCGGTCTCCACCGACGGACTCGTCCGGCTGCTCGGAGCCGACCCGGCGCGCCGGAGCGAGGAGATCACCCACGAGGAGCTGCGCGAACTGCTGCTCGGCCATTCGGCAGTGCCGGAGGACGAGCGCACGGTGCTCGCGGAGGTGTTCGACGCCGGACAGCGATCGCTGCTCGAGGTGATGCGCCCGCGCACCGAGGTCGACTTCCTGCCCGCCGACACCGCGATCCCGGCGGCGCGCGAACAGGCGCTGGCGGGTACGCACAGCCGGTACCCCGTCGTCGGATCGTCGCTCGACGACGTCGTGGGCTTCGTGCACCTGCGCGACCTGCTGCTCGCCGATCCGGCGAACGCCTCGACCGTCGCCGACGTGTGCCGGCCCATCCTCTCGTTGCCCGGCTCCAAACCGGCACTCGCGACACTGTCGCTGATGCGCCGGAACAACGACCAGATCGCCCTCGTCGTCGACGAGTACGGCGGCACCGCCGGGATCGCGACGCTCGAGGACATCGTCGAGGAGATCGTCGGCGAGATCGGCGACGAGTTCGAACCGACCGAGCAGGCCTCGGTCACGCCCGCTCCGGCGCAGCCCGAAACACAGCAGGTGGACGGTCTGCTGATCGTCGAGGACTTCGAACGCGCCACCGGGATCGGGCTGCCCGAAGGCCCCTACGAGACCGTCGCGGGGTGCATGCTGCACCGCCTCCAGCGCCTTCCACGACTCGGCGACAGCATCACCGTCGACGGCCATCGCCTCACCGTGAGCGAGTTGGACGGCCGTCGGATCGCCCGCCTCCGGCTGACGCCCGAGGGCTGAAGCCGACCGAAACCACCCGAGATGCGGAGGGGTTCCGCCTACCATGGGCGGGTGGCCGCCGGCACCGCTGCGCGCGGATTCGGGATGGTACTCGCGCTGACTGCGCTCGCCGTGGGGGGATGCTCCACGGACGGTCCGTCGCGAACCGAGCCGGTACGCCTGGACCTCGCGACGTCGCGCGGTGAGCATCCGTGGAGCGTCCTGCTCCTGCCCGACCAGGTACCGGTCGCCGTTCCACCGGCACCGCAGGCCGAGCTTCCCGTTCCCGACGACGGCCCGGTGACGGTGTCCGGAGACCGGACCGGGCTCTACGGCGGCAGCCTGGAGCGCGAGCTGTGCGACCGCGAGCGGCTCGCCGGCACGCTCGAGCAGGACCCGGCCAAGCAGGAGGCCTGGCTCGACGTTTTCGACGTCGCCGACGCCCGGGGATACCTGCGCACACTGACGCCGGTGCTGCTGCGTGCGGACACCCGGGTCACCGATCACGAGTATCGCGGCGGGCGTGCGGTGCCCGTGCAGTCCGTCCTCGAGGCCGGAACCGTCGTTCTCGTCGACGACCGGGGCGTCCCCCGCGTGCGGTGTGCACCGGGGAGCCCGCTGCTCTCCCCCGTCCTGTCCTCGGGTCAGGATCTCGAAGGCGAGGGCTGGTCGGGCCTCGACGAGGAACGGCTGTTCGTGGTGCAGCCGGGTGCGGCGCCCGTCGGTGAATTGACCGTCGTCGACGTCACCACCGGCAATCTGCTGGCGGTGCCCATCGGTGCCGGCCCCAAGCAACCGGCACCCGGGGCGATCGACCCGGTACCGCCGCCCGCACCGGAACCGTCTCCCGCGTTGGTGCCGGACGTGGACATTGCGGCGCCCGCGCCGCGGGCCCCGGCGCCACCCCCGGAGCCGCCACCACCGCCGCCACCGCCGCCGCCGCCGCCACCACCACCACCACCACCGCCTCCCCCGCCGCCTGCGCCGGAGCCGCTTCCCCCGGCACCGGCGCCGGCGCCTGCCCCGCCGCCACCACCGCAGATCCGCATCCAGCTGCCGAACGGGGCGCCGGTCGTGATTCCGCTGCCGTTCTGACGACGGCTCAGCGGGGCCGCAGCACGATCTCCGTCGGGTGCGCGTCGGCCGGTGTCTGGACCGCCTGGCGCACTGCGCGCGCCACGGTCGACGCCTTCAGGAAACGTTCCGGTTCGTAGATCCGGCCCTCGCTCGCGACGATCGCACGCTGCATGTCGGTGTCGATCCGGCCAGGATGCACCGATGTCACTCGCAGCGCCGGCTCCTCCTGCCGCAGGACGTCGGAGAACGCGCGCAACGCGAACTTGCTGGCGGCGTACGCACCCCAGCCGGCCTTCGCGTTCAGCCCGGCCCCCGAGTTGAGCAGCACGACATGGCCGTTCGCGGCCCGCAGCGCCGGCAGGAGCAGACGCGTCAGCTCCACCACCGCCACCACGTTCGACTCGAACATCTCCCGCCACTGCGCGATTCCGCCGTCGGCGATCGTCCCGAGCTCGGCGAGGCCCGCGTTGTGTACCAGCACGTCCAACCGGTCGATGCCCGAGCAGGCCGTGGCCACCGCCTCGTGGTCGAGCAGGTCGACCGGCCACGGCACCGCCTCCGGGATCTCCTCGCAGATCGCCCGGAGCGACTCCGCGCGCCGGCCCCCGAGCAGCAGGTCGTGGCTGGGGGCGAGTTCCCGGGCGATGGCGGCGCCGACGCCGCGGCCGCCACCGGTGATCAGGGCTGAAGGTCGCATGCGACGACCCTAGGCGAGGATCCCGGTCGACGTGCCGTCCGTGGCCGACCCCACGCGCGGCGGCCGCGGAAAGTGCATCTCCACAAGCGCTTTCGGCCGCGACAGCAGATACTCGCGCAGCACGTTGCGCACCCGGGTGCGCAGCCGGCAGTCGCACCCGGCCACCACGCCGGCCATGTCGATCCCTGCGCGCCGCCCCAGCGCGACGGCCCGCGGAAGATGGAAGTCCTGGGTGGCGATCAGGGCCGTCGTCACGCCGTAGACCTGTGCGGCGCGATGGCAGGTGTCGTATGTGTCGAGCCCGTAGGGGTCGGTGGCGATCACTTCCCGTCCCACGCCGTGCGCCACCAGATAGCCGGTCATCGCCGCGATCTCGTCCCCGGACCGGCCCCCCGCGTCGCCCGAGACGAGCACGCTGCGGGCGCGGCCGTCCGCGAGCAGAGCGACGGCGACGTCGAGGCGCCCGCGCAGCATCGGCATGGGCCATCCGTTCCGGACCCGGGCACCCGGCACGATCACCACCGGCGCCGTCGGCGCGTCGGCGAGGGTGTACAGCCGCCCCGCCGCGGGCGCCGCGACCCGGGCCGAGACCCCGGCCAGCGCCAGCGTCCCTCCGGCCACCCCGATCGCGGTTCCGGTCACCGTCCGCCGCCACCTCGCATTTGTGCGCATGTGCCCCACGCTACGGACCGCCGTGGCGAGAATGGACGCATGGACCCGGTGGACGCCCTGCGGGAGGTCGCGTTCTGGCTCGAACGCGACCGGGCCGAGAGCTACCGCGTGAAGGCCTACCGCCACGCCGCCGACGTCGTCGCCCGGTTGAGCCCCGAGCAGCGCGCCGCACGGCGCCGTACGGGCAGCTGGACCGCCCTCGCCGGCGTCGGCCCGAAGACCGCCACCGTGATCCGGGAAGCCTTCGACGGGGTGCCCGCGTACCTGCAGCAACTGCGCGCGGAGGCCGAGCCGATCGGCCGCGGCGGTGCGGAACTGCTGGAGGCCCTGCAGGGCGATCTCCACGTGCATTCGGACTGGTCGGACGGTGGCAGCCCGATCGCCGAGATGATGCGGACCGCCGCGGCACTCGGGCGCCGATACTGCGCGCTCACCGACCATTCCCCCCGGCTGAAGGTGGCCAACGGGCTCACGGCCGAGCGGTTGCGCACCCAGTTGGGGGTCGTCGCCGACCTCAACCGCGTCCTCGCGGACAGCGGCCGCCCCTTTCGCATTCTCACCGGGATCGAGGTGGACATCCTCGACGACGGCACCCTCGACCAGGACGAGGGTCTGCTCGCCGAACTCGACGTCGTGGTGGCGAGCGTGCACTCGAATCTGCGGGCCGACCGGGCGGTCATGACGAAGCGGATGCTGAAGGCGGTGCAGAACCCGCACGTCGACGTGCTCGGGCACTGCACGGGCCGGCTGGTGCAGGGTGGGCGCGGCACCCGCCCGGAGTCGCGGTTCGACGCCGAGGCGGTGTTCTCGGCGTGCCGCGACCACAGCACCGCGGTGGAGATCAACGCGCGCCCCGAGCGGCAGGACCCGCCCGAGCGGCTGATCGACCTCGCACTGAATCTCGGTTGCCGCTTCGCGATCGACACCGACGCGCACGCGCCCGGACAGCTGGACTGGATCGGGTACGGCTGCGAACGGGCCGCCGAACGCGGGGTCGAGGCCGGGGACGTGATCAACACGTGGCCGGTCGATGACCTGCTCGCCTGGACCGCCGGCCGGACAGGTTGACGGGTCAGCCGGTGGCCACCTCGTCGGCCGGGACCGTGGCCGGCGGTCGGCACTCGGCGTCGAGGAGGACGCGGGCGTCGGCGGCGAACCGGCGGACCTGTGCGTCGGTCCAGACCTGGGCGGGCACTCCCCCGCCGAGCAGGTCCCTGGCCAGGGCCGGGGACTGCCCGAGCGGTGCGTCGCTGCCGGCGATGACGATGTTGCCGTAGCGGCGGCCCTTGAGCATCGCCGGATCCGCGATGATCGCGGTGTGCTCGAAGATGCTGCCGATGGTGGCCGCCTCCCGCCGGGCGGTGGTCAGATCCCGGGTGTCACCACAGTTGACGACGTAGACGCCGCCCGCATCGAGCACCCGGCGGGCGTGCCGGGTGAACTCGACCGTGGTCAGCGCGACGGGCGTCCGGTTGATCGCGAAGACGTCGCGGATGATCACGTCGCGGGTCGCGTCGGTCAGCGAGGCGAGGACCGCCCGCGCCTCCCCCACCCGGATCCGCAGCAGCGGGGCACGGGGCAGGTCGAACCAGTCCCGGACGAGTTCGGCGAGCCGGCCGTCGATCTCGACCACCACCTGCCGCGCGTTCGGATAGGTGGCGGCGAGGTAGCGGGCCATGGAACAGGCCCCTCCGCCGAGGTGCAGTACGCGCAGCCGCTCGTCCCGGGGCCGCTGTGATTCGAGCAGTTGCGCGATCCACCGCATGTACTCGAATTCGAGCAGCGTGGGATCGGCGAGATCGATGTGGGAGCTGGGCACCCCGTTGACCTCGAGCACCCAGCCGTCCGGCAGGTACCGGTCCTTGACGAGCTCGCAGGTGCCGGTGTCGATGTCGTAGATGCCCTCGGCCGGACCGCGACCGGACCCCGGCGCGGCCCGACGCTCCCGCTGCCTGCCCATGACATCGAGGGTAGCCGGGCCGCGAGGGCCGTCGGGATCCGGTCCCCGGGCGCGCTCGGTCGGCGCGCTCCGAGGGTTCCTGGCCGAGGGAACCGAGCGCGCCTACGCGAAGGACTACCGACTGTTTCTTCGGGTTGCTGTATCGGCGCGAGAAGTACTGGGAAGAGACCGATTACGAGAAGATCTACGACGACGAGTTGTGGCGTCGGCGGTCGGTGGACAACTCGCGCCGCATCGGCGGCAGCACATGGGCGCGGTAGTTGTCTGCGTTCAAGAACGGGATTTGTTGTGCGACAGTGGTTTACAGCTGTATGGAGGCGGCGACCGCTGCCGCCGGACGGGGTGGGAGGACCGCCTCGACCGTCGCGTGAGGACCCGATCCGGTGATCGGCGAAAGGGAACGCCCCCTCCCGCCGCCCACGGCGTGTCCCGCTCTGTGTCATCGGGTTCATGGTGCATCGCCGGTGTCGCGCGTGAGGGCCTACGTGAGCGCACGGAATGTCGGATATGTTGTCCGACAATGCCTCTACGCGGCCGGGCTGCGGCCCGCCGACCGCCCCCGCCCGGCGGGCCTGGTAGCTATCTAGCTGATGTGAAGCTTGCAAGCAAGCACCCCGAGGGGTAATCTGTCTCACAGTCGCGTTGCACTCCAGGCGCGGGGTCAACCGAGAGGCGGTCATCCAATGCAGAAGAAGACGCCGAGCGCTTCGACGCTGGAAGAACCCCAGTTCATGAAGACGGCGGGGCTGCGTGTCCGCTACCGAGTCCGGGGCGACGGGCCGGCCCTGCTGATGATCAACGGTATCGGCCTCCCCCTGGAGTTCTGGCGTCCACTCGAGGCCCGGCTCGGGCGGTTTCGAACCATCACGGTCGACCCGCCGGGCTCGGGGCATTCCTCGGTCCCCCGCGGCCGCTTCGGCGTCCGCGAGCACGCGGGCGTCATAGATGATCTCCTCGAGCACCTCGGGATCGACTCGGCCGGCGTGCTCGGCCTGTCGTTCGGCGGGATGGTGGCGCAGGAGCTGGCGCGCCGGAGTCCCGGACGCGTCGAGAGGCTCGCGCTTGCCTCGACGAACTGCGGCCTGGGCGGCATGCCCAGCCCGCCGAGGGCGCTGACCGCCGTCTTCAACCCGGTGAGCTTCTACTCCCCGGCGTATTTCCGCAAGGTCGCCCCGCTGATCTACGGCGAGGGGATCGTCGACGATCCCGCGCTCCTCGACGAGCACCTCGAGATCCGCCGGGACTGCCGGCCGTCGTTGCGGGGCCATGTCGTCCAGCTCCGCGCGGCCTTCGAGTGGACCAGTCGACCGTGGCTGCGCCACCTGCCGATGCCCGTGCTCGTGATCGCGGGGAGCGACGATCGGCTCGTGCCGACCGTCAACGGCCGAATCATCGCCAAGGCCGTCCCTCACGGCCGCCTGGAGATCATCGACGGGGGCAGCCACCTGTGCGTGCTCCAGGAGACCGCCCGGGCGGCGCAGCTCATCGGGGACTTCCTCGATGAGGACTGAGCCGGCCGTGCCCTGCGATACTGCGCACCTGTTCCACGGGCTTCGAGCGTGTGTTCAGCCCCGAGCGTGTCAGTAAACTCGCGAGTATGAGGAGACCGTCGGCACAGCTCGGGGAAATCATCCGACGGCAGCGAGAATTCAACAAGTTCACCCTGCGGCAGTTCGCCGAGATGGCCGGGATCTCGAATCCGTACCTCTCGCAGATCGAGCGCGGACTGCGCGCCCCCTCGGCAACCGTCATCGATGCCATCGCACGCTCGCTGAACATCAGCGCCGACATTCTCTACGAGCAGGCCGGCTTTCCCGCAGGCGACCGCGACGGCGACGACGCACGTGCACGAATCGAAGCCGCCCTCGAGGCCGACCCGGCCCTCGCGCCTCGACAGCGACGCGCCCTGATGGAGATCTACGACGCCATGGTGATGGCGGGTCCGGTTCCTCGCCCGCGCCGCCGCAGTTAGTCCTCGCCGCGTGATGCTCGGCAGTCGATCCGCACCAAGGATTCGAGGTTCCAGATCACGGCGGGTGGGATGCCGCGCCTGCCGACGATCCTGACGAAGCAGACGAGCTATGTGGCGGTTGCGGCTGGGGGCTGATAGTCGGCGTCGGGTAAGGGGCGTCGGCAGATTTCGTGGGCTTCGTCGGCCGAGACGCCGAACATGCGCAACAGGTCCTCGGTGACCTGGTCGGTGGCCTCCGCGTCGTCACGTTCGGGGTGGTCGTGCAGCAGTTGACCCAGGCATAGCGCGGCGCCTGCTGCGATTGTCATGGCCAGTTCGGGATCGCGCACGCTGAACCGGCCCGACCGGGCAGCTGCCTCGATGTCCCGGCGAGCTCTCGGCGCCAGGCCCTTGTCCGAGCCGATCAGACTCAGACCGTTGCTGAGCAGAACCTTGCTCAGCTCGGGATTCCTGCGATGGAGGCGTCCGGTCAGACGGAAGCTCTGCGCAAAGACCTGGGCGGGGTCGTCCAGATCTGCGGTCAGTTCGTCGAGCACCGCCCCATGGCGGTCGAGGGCCTCCTCCACGGCAGCGTGGAAGAGCTCCTCTTTGGTCTGGAAGTGGTTGTAGAAGGACCCCATCCCGACATCTGCGGCTTGGGTGATCTCGAGAATCGGGGCGGTCGGTTTCCCTGCCGCCATGAACGACTGGGCTGCGCGTACGAGTGCGGCGCGGGTGCGCGCCTTGCGCCGGTCCAGACGGTTCGGTGCATCGGTGTTCTGCTCGGTCATGCCTGCGTGCCCTTCTCTCTGATCCGTCCGACCTGGCCTTACCCTACGGCGCGTCATCAATTGTGACGAATTCCTCAAAAACTCTTGACTGACGATATCTTCGTAAGTGACGATATCGTCATAACTTGAAGGGAGTGGTCCATGAGTGTCCACCATGACCCGCATTCCGGACTGCACAGTGAGCAGGGCGCGCTGGCGGGCGAGCACCGGGGGAAGGCCGCCGAGCCGATCATCAAGGTGTTCGACCTCGCGTGGCTGGAGTTCGAGAAGCCCGACCTCGATCGGGCGGAGGCGTTCGCCCATGCCTTCGGTTTTGCGACGGCGCTCCGAACGGCGCACGAACTACAGTTGCGCGGCACAGACCCCGGTTCGCCCTGCGTGCTCATCCGCCGAGGCCCGCGTTCGCGGTTCGTCGGTCCCGCCTTCCGGGCAGCCGACTCGACCGACGTGCTGCGACTCGCGGACGCGGTCGGAGGTGCGGTCGTGCCCCTCCCCGAGAGCCTCGGCGGGATCGCTGTCGATCTCGTGGATCCAAGCGCTCTCGGAGTCCGCGTGGTGTCCGACACGTTCGAGTTGCCGGCGCTGGCCGCCCAGGCTCCGCTCCACTTCAATTTCGGACACGACCGCGGGCGGGTGAACGCCACCCAGCGGCCACCCCGCGCGCCGGCCACCGTGCAACGGCTCGGTCACGTCGTGCTCCAGACGACGAAGTACCTCGAAACGCTCAACTGGTACCTCGAGCACCTCGGACTGATCGTCAGCGACTTCCTCTACTACCCGGGGCAACGGGCCCGGGGCCCGATCATGAGCTTCATCCGCTGCGACCGGGGTGCCACGCCCACCGACCATCACACTCTCGCGATGGTTCTCGGCCCGGCCAACCGCTATGTGCATTCGGCATATCAGGTCGCCGACCTGGACTCCCTCGCGGCGGGAGGCGAGTACCTGCTCGACCGGGGCTACCGCCGGTCCTGGGGCATCGGCCGGCACATCCAGGGCAGCCAGATCTTCGACTACTGGCGCGACCCCGACGGATTCATGGTCGAGCACTTCAGCGACGGCGATCTCTTCGACAACACGCTCGAGGCGGGCTGGGCACCGATGACCGCGTCCGGACTGGCCCAGTGGGGGCCGCCCGCCACCAAGGACTTCCTCGGACTGAGCCCCGGTCGGGACTCACTCCAGGAACTGCGCGCCATCGCCCTCGCGCTGCGCGCCGACAACGAATTCGACCTCCACCGCCTACGCGGCCTTCTGAAAGTTGCCAGCTCATGACCATCTCTGTCCTCCGCACCGCCGACGCCTGGTGGGTCGTCACACCGACGGGTGCCGCCCGGGTAGACACCGAGGCCACCACCACCGCTCAACTGCTGGCCGACCGACCAGCCGTCGAGGCAGCGGCGTCCAGCGAGGGCACCGTGCCCGTCGAGACCCTCTCGTTGCTCTCCCCGGTCACCGCCCCCTGCCGTGTGGTCGCACAGATGACGAACTTCGCCTCGCACGTCAAGGACGCGGGGATGAACCCCGACACCATTCCGTTGACCTTCTTCCGAAAGGCATCCGGTTCGATCGGCGGTCCCCACGACGACGTGATCCGTCCTGCCCATGTCCGGCTACTGGACTACGAGGTGGAGATCGGGCTCGTCTTCGGGCGTGAACTCCCCGTCGGCACCACGGTCACCGCAGACACCCTCGCCGATCACGTCGCCGGCCTGGTTGTCACCAACGACATCTCCGCGCGCGACGTCCAGCTTCCCAAAACGCAGTTCTACGAGGCCAAGTCGTACCCGACGTTCACCCCGGTCGGCCCCGCGCTCGTACTGCTCGATGCCGACGAACTGAAGCGGTTCACCGACCTGCGCCTGCGGCTCTGGGTCAACGGTGAGCCTCGCCAGAACATGACCGTTGCCGACATGATCTACCAGCCGGCCGAGACTCTGCAGGCGCTGACCCGGTTCCAACGCCTCGATGCCGGAGACCTGCTGCTGACCGGAACACCGGTCGGGACGGCGCTGAGCGCCCCACCGAAGCCGATCGAAATCCTCTCCTCCCTGCTGCCGCCGGCCGTCAAATGGAAGCTCTTCTTTGCGGGCCAGGCCCGGAATTCGAACTATCTGCAGGACGGCGACGTCATCGAAGCCACCGTCGCCACAGACGACGGGACGATCGACTTGGGGCGGCAGCGCACGGTGGTGAGGTACGCGCGATGACCACCGACCTGCTGTGGCCGCGGTACGCAGCGCCCACGGATGTGACGGCGATCGAGGCCGTGCCGCTGCGAGATCGGGGGCTTCCGGAGTCCACCTATGCCTTGCTCACCCGAGCGGCCCGCATGTGGCCGGACCGCCTCGCGCTCACCGTCCTCCCGGACGCCGCACGGTGGCGGGAGCCGTTGCAGCGCAGTTTCTCCGAACTACTCGACGATGTTCACCGCTACGCGAACCTGCTCCATCGTCTGGGCGTGCGGCGCCACGACCCGGTCGCCTTGATGGCGCCCAACTGCGCCGAACTGATCCCCGCGACTCTCGCCGCGCAGCTTGCCGGCATCGCTGCCCCCATCAACGCGGCACAGTCGCAGCAGCACATCGCTGAACTGTTACGCCGCTCAGGTGCCCGGGTACTCGTCGCGGCCGGTCCGGAACTTGCGGCCGACACATGGGAGGTCGCGCACGAGATTGCCGTGAGCGGAGGGGTGGATGCAGTGCTGGCCCTCAGGCCCACCGGTGCCGCCGGCGTCCCTGCGGACCTGCCCGAAGTCGACGGAGTGCGGATCGGCTATTTCGGTGCGCTGTCGGCCGACATCGACTCCTCCGGCTTCGCCGGTGATCCCCCTCGTGGGTTCGACATGGCGGCACTGTTTCACACCGGTGGTACCACCGGTGTTCCGAAGCTGGCCGCCCACACCCACGACAACGAGGTCGCCAATTCCTGGATGCTGGCCGCGAACTCGTTGTGGGACCAGGACTCCGTGGTATTCGCCGCCCTGCCGCTGTTCCATGTCAATGCCTTGATGGTCACGCTGTTGGCACCGCTGTTCAAGGGCCAGGGTGTGGTGTGGGCCGGCCCGCTCGGCTACCGCGACCCGGTACTGCTCAGCGAATTCTGGAAGATCGTCGAGCACTACCGCATCGCGTCGATGAGCGCGGTGCCCACCATATACGCGGCCCTTGCGGAGCGCCCGGTCGACGCCGATATCAGTAGTCTGCGATTCGCCATGGTCGGAGCGTCGCCTCTGCCGACTGCGGTCGTCGAGAAGTTCCGGGAACACACGAGTGTGCCCCTTCTCGAAGGCTACGGCCTGACGGAGGCAACCTGCGCGAGTGCACGCAGCTTCACCGACGCGCCGCGACCCGGCGCGGTGGGCCTACGGATGCCCTATCAGCAGGTCAAAGTGGTACGCGTCCGCGAAGACGGCAGCTGGGAAGACCTGCCCACCGGAACGACCGGCGTGCTGGCCATCAGCGGTCCGACGGTGTTCGCCGGCTACGCTGTCGCCCACGACGAACACGGACACGTGCTCGACGGTATGGGCAAACTGGTCGACGGGTGGCTCGATACCGGCGACCTGGCGCGCGTCGACAGCGACGGTTTCATCTACCTGGTCGGACGCGCGAAGGACATCATCATCCGGGGCGGGCACAACATCGATCCAGCGGTCATCGAAGACGCCCTACTGGCCCATCCGCAGGTCACCGCGGTCAGCGCGGTGGGACGACCCGATGCCCACGCGGGCGAAGTGCCCGTCGCGTACGTCACCGTTGCCGCAGACGCCGGCATCACCGAGGATGAGCTGCAAGCCTGGGCGGGTGAGCGTGTCCCCGAACGGGCCGCGGCACCCAGAACGGTGACCATCCTCCACGCCTTGCCTGTCACGGCGGTAGGCAAGCCCTACAAGCTCGCACTGCGCGCGGACGCGACACGGCGCGAGCTCGAGCAGGCCCTCGCCACCATCGCAGGGGTCGACAGCATCCATGCGTCCGTAGCGGACGGTTCGATTCTTGCCACTGTCGAGATCGACGGATCTGCCGGCGAACCGGCGGTCAAGGCGATCTTGGACCGATATGCGATCAATTGGAAGGTAATGGTGCGCAAATGATTACCGCATCCCTAGTTCTGGCGGTCTCGCTCGCAGTCCTCTACCTCCTGCTCGGCGTGAGCAAGATGGCGGCAACCTCGCCGATGCGGGAACGGGCAGCCCACGTCGGTATTTCCGTCAGCACGTATCGGGGTATCGGTGCGCTCGAGGTCGCCGGTGCAGCCGGTCTCCTGCTCGGCGGACTCGTACCGGCGCTCGGCGCCGCGGCCGGCGTCGGGCTCCTGCTCCTGATGGCAGGGGCCGTCGTTACGCACGTACGCAACGGAGATGGATTGCGTGAGATGACGCCCGCCATCCTCGTCAGCGCGCTGATCCTCGCCTACCTCGCCGTCCTGTTCGGATCGATCCGATGAGCGAGCGGGTTGTCCCGGTCGTCATCGTCGGTGCCGGACCCACCGGACTGACCGTCGCCACGCTGCTTGCTCAGCACGGGGTCGAGTGCCTGGTACTCGAGCGCTGGGAGGGCGTCTATGCGCAGCCGCGGGCGGTCCACCTCGACGGTGAGATTCACCGGATCCTGGCGCACCTCGGGATCGCCGACGAGTTCGCGGCGATCTCCCGGCCGTGCCTCGGTTTGCGGCTCCTCGACCGGAACATGCGAATTCTCACCGAGTTCCACCGAGACCCCGGTCCGGGCGTACACGGCTACCCCGAGGCCAACATGTTCGATCAGCCGCAGTTCGAGGAGATCCTGCGCGCCAATCTGGAACGGTACCCAGGGGCCTCTCTGCGCGGCGACGTCGAAGTAACCGGGCTGGCCCACGACAAGGCCGGCGGCATTCGCGTCGACTTCACCGACCGAAGCACCGGCGTGCACGAATCGGTACGGACCAGATACGTGTTGGGCTGCGACGGCGCCAACAGCATGGTCAGAGAACAGATTCAGGCAACGATGCGGGATCTGAAGTTCGAACAACGCTGGCTGGTTGTCGACGTCGCCACCACCGCAGACCTCGGCGAGTGGGAGGGCGTGCACCAGGTGTGCGACCCCGTGCGCGCGGCAACGTACATGCGGATCGGAAAAACGCGCTACCGCTGGGAGTTCCGTCTGAATCCCGGTGAGAGCGCCGAGGACTATCGCGAAATGGCCCGACTGCATCCCCTCATCTCGCCATGGACAAGGAACACACCGGCCGAAGACCTGGAGTTGGTCCGTCTGGCCGAGTATACCTTTCGAGCCCGAATCGCGGACCGATGGCGCGACCGGCACGTGTTTCTGCTGGGCGACGCCGCCCATCTCACACCGCCCTTCATCGGACAGGGGATGGGGGCCGGGATGCGGGACGCGATGAACCTCGCCTGGAAACTTGCAGGCGTCCTCCGCGGGGATCTGCCTGAGAGCGCTCTGGACACCTACGAGATCGAACGCAAGCCCCACGCACTGGCGCTGATCCGGCGGGCCAAGTTCGTCGGAATGGCCATGACCGAGGGCGGCGAACTCGGTAATCTCATCCGCCGCGTCGCCCTACCGCTGTTGCACCGCGTGCCGGGCCTCAGCGACAAGATCATGGACAACGAGACCCCGGCTCTCCGCCGCTCCAGTCTCATCGAGCGACCCCGACTACGCAGAAGCCGAGCGGGCCGCCTGATCCCGAATCCGGTCCTCGACGAGGGTCGCCGATTCGCCGAGGTCGTCGCCGGCCGGTTCGCGGTGGTCACCTCCGTCTCCCCGACGCCGGAAGAACGCACCGCCATCGAACAACGGGGTGGCACAGTCCTGCTGGCTCGGCCGGACACCGATCTGCACCGCTGGCTACGCCGCGGCCGGGCGCGCGCTGTCATCGTCCGGCCCGACGGCACCGTCCTTCGTAGCGGCAACGACCTGTCCGCCCTCTGCGCCGCCCTGCCCCGCTTCCACACCGACCACTCGCCAACGTTCCTCACACAGTGAGCCACCCCTGACGGGTCTCCACTGCGCACGCGTGCGGATGCTCCGAGCTGCCGGCCGCCGAGTGCTCACGCCACGTCATCCTCGATTCCGACCCGATTCCCCCGCGCTTTGCCGACTCGGACCGGTGGTGTGGTTGTCGCGACAGGGAGTGTCCGATAAGGACACTCCCCATCGGCGACCGACGGACCGCACCCGCGCGGGGGCGTGTGGCGGGTCCGTCGAGACCCCGGCGGATGTGGGTCGGTAGGGCCGTGCGGCGGTTCCGACCCTACGGTGCGGCCTCCGGTATGCGGGCTGTCGGCAGGTGGCTCGTGCCGGCAGTCGCGGAGGTTGAGGCGGCGAACTGTCAGCAGGACGAGGGTGGGGACGCCGATCAGCAACAGGACGGGGGCAAGAGCGTCGAACATCGGGATTCTCCGATCGGAGTGAGAGGTCACGCTCGCACGGGGTGGCGTGGACCGAGGCGAGACGGTTGCGGGTGTGGCAGACGACGGCATCGGCCACCGGCACACGTACCGGCGATGCCGGAACGTCCGGCGGACCGTGCACATCCCGGCCACCAGCAGCGGCAAAGCAACCGCGAGGAGCCAGGCACCGGCGGTGCCGGCCAGGACCGTACCCGTACCACTGAGCAGTATCCGCATGCGCCACCCGGGCCCACGCGTGCACCATCAGTGCCGCACCATCGCCGTTTGGGCAAGGGTGAAATCGACGAACACGCCGATCGCGCACAGCGGCACGAGGGTGGTCATCCGACCGCGATCAGCAGCAGCACATCGTCGTCGGCCGGCGGGAATTGCAGTCGAGTCCGCTCTGCGGCCGGAGCCGGCGAGCAGTAGCGGACCACCGGGATCCCAGAAGGCGGCACCGGCGGGCGACGGACATAGCGCAGCGGTGCCCGGGCCGTCGGCCGGTCCGAAGCGGTGTTGAGGTAGCGGATGACCAAGGCGGCTGTCACGAACGCCCCGAGGAGCATCCACGTGGTCAGCATGTCGCTCACGCGCACGTATCCTTCCTTCGCGTCGACGGGTTTCGACCACCAACGAGCATCGGCCCGTCCCGACCCGGCAGGGAAGACTCGCCGTCGGATCCTTGCGAAATCTCTACGCCTCCGGACCGAGGAGCCGCCGCCCTGTGCCCGTCACGGCGGGCAACAGCACACCGCGTTGTGGCCTGCCCCCCGATTCGCTTCTCCTGAATCGCTCGATCGAACCCGACCGCCGGCACGGGATGCGCTCCGATGCTCGAATATTCCGATCTGCATGCCGAACGCTCCGAGCCTCCGACAGTCGCCCCCATTCCGAGCGAGGGCGCCACGGGCCCCGCGAAGCTGGGTGATGAGTAAGCACCGCATCAAACTTTCGGTCCAGAGCATAAGGAAAGCGTCAAGACGCATCCGTTTCGATCCTCGGCGGCGGTATGGGTGGAAGGACCCGCAACGGCGCGGGCCACCTGATCAAGGAGAAGGTCCGCAATGCTCGCCCATTGGCACCTGTACGCCCGATCACGGCCGAAGCAGAACGTCTGGATCCACGTGTCCGAGTGCGCCGCGGACGTCGGCACGATCGATGCCGGCGTCGAGCGGGTGTTGCACCGACAGCACCTGCGCCTGGCGGGGATGTGCTGCGCACTCGAGACTCCCGGGGCCGGGGAACGCTGCCTGGACGCGTGTATCGACCGTGCGGTCGCCGCGATGGAACACATCCGGCGCCGCCACGGTGTGCTACTGAGTCAACTGGCGATCACCATCGCGGACACGAGAATTCCTGCGGCTGCGGCATTGGAGCAACGCGAGGTGAGTGCCGTGATCGAGGAGTGCCTTGATGCGGCCTGCGCCCGCTACCGTTACCCGCGCCCGACCGTGACCCTGCTGCTCCACACTGTTGGGGGCACTCCGACCGGCTCCTCGCACGCCAGCACACTCGACATGGTCCGCGACGCGACCCTCGAACTCTCATGATCATCGCATCCGTCCGCCCCGGCCCGGTGGGGCCAGCCGATGCCGAGGCTGCGGCCCGCCGTGCCGACCGGGCACAGGCTCAGCTCTTTCTCGGCGTGCTCGAGCGAGAGTTCGAGCAGGTCACAGTGCGGATCAACTTTGCTGAGCACTGCGCCGCCGATGAACAACGGCACGGCTTCGCGGTCAGTGCCCAACGATTCGAGGACGAAGCACGCAGACTGTGGGTCACCCTCGGTGAACTCCACCGTATGATCGCCGCCCTGCGTGCCCGGCAGACCCGGCCTTGACGCACGGACGCCGGTCACAGCATGCGCCGCGGCCGAGCCGAGACGCCCCTGCCCGGCGCACGAGTAGTGCGGCGAGATCCAGCGGTGCGAGGCACCATGGACGGACATGATCGCCTTGTCCTGGATGGGGAGCTGATATGCCGCCACACCGTTCCACCGAGTCGCCGTTCCGCAACGGTGCGGGTAGCACCGCGCTTGTCGCGGGAATCACCGCCGCGGTGTTCGCCTTCGTTCCCCTCATCGGTGACCTGATCACGATTCCCGCCGGGCTGGCCGCGGTGGTCTGCGGCTGGGTCGGCCTGGACCGGGTCGACAAGGGCCTGGCAACGAACCATCGGGAGGCCCTCACCGGTGCCGTCCTCGGTACCGCGGCACTGTTCGTGGTGTTCGTCGTCTTCGCCGCAACTCACAGCGCCGGCGGATGACCATCGGCCCGCCCCCGGGACCCGCCGACCGTGGTGAGTTCGGTGCGCGGGGTGCGCCGGGGTCCGGTGCAGGCGGGGAAACGGCGCCACTGGTTCGGCGGGTCCGCGGCGATCATCTCGTCGGCCGTGCCCGGCTGTGAGTCCGCACGACGGCACTTCGAAACACCTACGCGTCGATCAGCGCATCCCCAGAAGTCGGCGCACGCCACGAATCCGGCGGTTCGCGCGGATCGTGGTGGCCAGTCCGCGCCGCCGGCCGGTGACGGGATCGACAACCGGCATCCCGCCGAAGCCGCGTTCGGATGCGGTCTCGGGAGCGGCGTCCGAAGTGTCTTTGAGGTACTTGTTCGGCAGCGACAGTTTCGCGATGGTGCGCCACGTCTTGAGGTACTGCACCGCGAGCGGACCGCTGGTGTAGGGCAGATCGTACTTGCCGCACAATGCGCGCACCCGCACGGCGATCTCGGCATACCGGTTCGACGGTAGGTCCGGGAACAGGTGGTGCTCGATCTGATAGCTGAGGTTGCCCGTCATGAAATCCATCAACGGACCACCGGAGATGTTGGCGCTGCCGAGCATCTGTCGCAGATACCAGCGGGCCTGGCTCTCGTTGTCGACGTCCGCCCTGGTGAACTTCTCCGCGCCGTCGGGAAAGTGCCCACAGAAGATCACCGCGTTGGTCCACAGATTACGGATCACGTTGGCAGTGATGTCGGCCGTCAGGGTGGACTTCCACGCCCTCCCGGTGAGGGCCGGGTACAATACGTAGTCCTTGCCGATCTGTCGGCCCACCTTCCGGCCCACCTCACGCAGCTTACGGCTGGTTTCGACACGGTCGTCCCGGCCCCTGGCGACCTTGCCGAGTTCGAGGTGCTGGATGGCGACGCCGTATTGGAACAGCAGCGCGAGCAACGCGTTGTAGACGAGGTTGCCGGCGTTGAACGGCTTCCACCGTTGGTCCCGGGTGACCCGGATCAGGCCGAATCCCACGTCGTCGTCCATGCCCAGGATGTTGGTGTACTTGTGGTGCAGATAGTTGTGGGTCTGCTTCCAGTGCGCCGACGGGTCGGCGTTGTCCCATTCCCAACTCGCGGAGTGGATCTCGGGATCGTTCATCCAGTCCCATTGCCCGTGCATCACGTTGTGCCCGAGTTCCATGTTGTCGATGATCTTCGACACGCCGAGCAGACCCGTGCCGAGCAACCACAGCGGACGGCGCCGGCTGCCGAACAGGGTCACCCGCCCGGCGAGCTCGAGGCTGCGCTGCAACCTGATGGTGTTGCGGATGTATCGGGCGTCGCGTTCGCCGCGGGAGTCCTCGATGTCGCGACGGATGGCATCGAGCTCTCGGCCGAGGGCCTCGACATCCGCGTCCGTCAGATGCGCGAATTCCTGAAGATCTGAGATGGCCATGCGACTACCCTAGCGTAAGTTACGACACCGTAAGTTACGGCACCGTAAGGATGTGGTGGCGGCCGGAGCCTCGCGTGCACACGCCATGGCGCCGTACCCACGCTCCCGCAGGGGCGCGACGACATGCTCCACGGAATCTCCGCCTGGTGCCGGCACTGGTCGAACTGGCGCAGCGCCGGCCGGACCAGTGCCCGCGCGCCACCACACACCCCCACATCAGACACCGTCGATGCAGTACTCAGCCCGGGCGGGACGTCAAGACCACCGGGTCGGCACGATCGTCCTCCGGCTGGTGGCACCGACCGCGACCGTGCCGGCGAGGGCCGCGACGATCAGCAGCACGGCCGGGGCCGGGGCCAGCCACCACGGGGACGCGAGCAGCACCGCCAGCACCAGCATCGCGATCAGCAGGGCCGTCGGGTCGGGGCGGGTGCGGGTCTCGCCGAGTGTCGTGTACCGGCGGAACCGGCGTCCGTCCTCCATGTCAGTGCTTCCCCTCGATCGCGCGAGCGGTCTGGGCGTGCGAACCCCAGCCCACGTGCGCCTCGGACCGCATTTTTTCGCTCATGTGCGGGTAGTGCAGCTCGAACGCCGGGCGCTCCGAGCGGATGCGCGGCAGCTCGGTGAAGTTGTGCCGCGGCGGCGGGCAGCTCGTCGCCCACTCGAGGGAGTTGCCGTAACCCCACGGGTCGTCGACGGTCACGACCTGGCCGTACCGGTAGCTCTTGAACACGTTCCACAGGAACGGCAGGGTCGAGGCGCCGAGCACGAAGGCACCGACGGTCGAGATGATGTTCAGGGTGGTGAACCCGTCCGAGGGCAGGTAGTCGGCGTAGCGGCGCGGCATGCCCTCGTTGCCCAGCCAGTGCTGCACCAGGAACGTGGTGTGGAAGCCGAGGAAGGTCAGCCAGAAGTGCCACTTGGCGAGACGCTCGTCGAGCATGCGTCCGGTCATCTTCGGGAACCAGAAGTAGATGCCGGCGTAGGTGGCGAACACGATGGTGCCGAACAGCACGTAGTGGAAGTGCGCCACGACGAAATAGGACTCGTGCAGCTGGAAGTCGAGCGGCGGGCTGGCGAGGATGACGCCGGACAGGCCGCCGAACAGGAAGGTGACGATGAAGCCGACCGAGAACAGCATCGGCGACTCGAACGTCAGCTGGCCCTTCCACATGGTGCCGATCCAGTTGAAGAACTTCACGCCGGTGGGCACCGCGATCAGGAAGGTCATGAAGGAGAAGTACGGCAGCAGCACGGCGCCGGTGGCGTACATGTGGTGCGCCCACACCGCGATCGAGAGCGCCGCGATGGCCAGGGTCGCGTAGACCAGACCCGAGTAACCGAAGATCGGCTTGCGCGAGAACACCGGGAAGATCTCCGAGACGATGCCGAAGAACGGCAGCGCCAGCACATACACCTCTGGGTGACCGAAGAACCAGAACAGGTGCTGCCACAACATGACTCCGCCCGTTCCGGGGTCGAAGATGTGAGCGCCGAACTGGCGGTCGACGAACAGGGCGATCAGCGCCGCCGCGAGCAGCGGGAAGATCAGCAGGATCAGCAGCGAGGCGATGAAGGTGTTCCAGGTGAAGATCGGCATCCGGAACATGGTCATGCCGGGGGCGCGCAGGCACACGATGGTGGTGATGAGGTTGACCGCACCGAGGATCGTGCCGAGACCGCCGACGGTGAGTCCGAGGATCCACAGGTCGGCACCGACGCCGGGCGAGTGCAGCGAGTTCGTCAGCGGCACATATGCCGTCCACCCGAAGTCGGCCGCGCCTCCGGGGGTGAGGAAGCCGGTGGCGGCCATGAGCCCGCCGAAGACGTAGAGCCAGAAGCCCACCGCATTGAGTCGGGGAAAGGCCACGTCCGGAGCGCCGATCTGCAGCGGCAGCAGATAGTTGGCGAAGCCGAAGAACACCGGTGTCGCGTACAGCAGCAACATGATCGTGCCGTGCATGGTGAACAGCTGGTTGTACTGCTCGTTGGACAGGAACTGCAGGCCGGGCACGGCGAGCTCACCACGGATGAGCAGCGCCATGAGGCCGCCGATGAGGAACCACGCGAAGGCCGCCACGATGTACATCACGCCGATGACCTTGTGGTCGGTGGAGGTGACGACCGTGAGGATCGTCGAGCCCTTCGGGCGGCGGGTCGGAGGATACGGCCGCTGCGCGTCCGGCCTCCTCAGTATCGGCGCGACATCAACCATGACCACGACTCCTGACTTCGGCCCCACCGTCGTCCGGGTGGGGCATCGAGCTCCGACCTGCTGCCGCGAGAGGGTGGATCCGCGTCCTCCCGTTCGGCCGACGAGACGGCGGCGCAGGCGTTCGTCCCGGAACGGAGCGGAGCCGTCGACCGTCGGCGCGCTGACTCTTGCACCGTGGCATCGGCATCGGCAATGAGACGTGGAGCACGTCCGCGGGGCGGCGAAGGCCCGGCGGCGGGTGTCGGCAACGGCCGCTGTGCTCGGACAGACGGGACGGGCGCGGGAGCCGAGGCGGTAGTCGATCGGGTCGAAAGGTACTGATCAACAGGTTGTTCCACAGGTGTGGACATGCTCGCGCGCAGGCGAGCCGGGCGGTGCGGGCACCGACCGCACACCGGCGGGACCGGGAGCGCTCCCTCGACTCTGTCGCCGTCGGCGGGACCGAGGACTCGGAGAAAGGGCCCAAAGTCTCCCGCCGACTGTGCCCATCGGCCGGAGCACTCCGGCGCCCAGCGAGGGACCGAGTGGCCGGGTCGGCCGGGCACCTCGTCCCGTGCCGCTCGACAGGTCGCTCGGCCGTCCGGAAAACCACTTCCCGCAAGATATCCGGTCCGGGACCTTGGTCCCGGACCGACCGGCACCCGGCCTCTTACCGTCAGTCGTCGAACATGATGACCTGACGCACGGCCAGCCCGTCGGCGAGCTGGTCCATGGCCTCGTTGATGCGCGACAGGGGGATCCGTGCGGAGATCAGTTCCTCCACCGGGAGCCGGCCCTCCCGCCACATCCGCGCGTACTGGGGGATGTCGCGGCGCGGCACGGCCGAACCGAGGTAGCTGCCGACGATCGTGCGTGCCTCCGCGGTCACCGTCAACGGGGAGATCGCCGCCGTCGCGGCCGGCGCGGGCAGGCCGACCGTCACGGTCGTGCCGCCGGGCGCCGTGAGACCGAACGCGGTCTCGAACGCCCGTGCACTGCCGGCACACTCGATGACGTACCGGGCCTTGACGCCCCGCTCGACCGCCTCGGCCGGCGTGTAGGTCTCGTGTGCTCCCAGCTCGCGGGCGCGGGTGAGCTTGTCGTCGAGGGTGTCGATCGCGACGATGCGCGAGACGCCCTGCGCGACGGCCGTGAGGAGGGCGGCCATGCCGACCCCGCCGAGGCCGACGATCGCGACGCTGTCCTGCGGCCGCGGCCGGGCCGCATTGAGAACGGCGCCCCCGCCGGTGAGCACGGCACAGCCGAGCACCGCGGCGACGTCGGGCGGCACGTCGTCGTCGACCGCGACGGCCGACGCGCGGTCGATCACCGCGTGCGTCGCGAAACCCGAGACCCCGAGGTGGTGGTGCACCGGGTGGCCGTCGCGGTGCAGGCGACGGCCGCCGTGCAGCAGTTCCCCGGCGTTGTTGGTGGCGGACCCGGTCGTGCAGGGCAGCCGGCCGTCCTCCGCGCAGCTGTCGCACGCCTCGCATCTCGGCAGGAACGACATGACCACCCGCTGCCCCACCCGGAAGTCGTCGACGGAGGAGCCCACCTCGACGATGCGGCCGGCCGCCTCGTGCCCGAGCAGCATCGGTACGGGGCGGACCCGGTTGCCGTCCACGACGCTCAGATCGGAGTGGCACACCCCGGCCGCCTCGATCTTTACCAGCAGCTCGGTCGGTCCCGGCGCGTCGAGCTCGAGTTCGGACACGCTGATCGGTTTCGACTCGGCGAACGGCCGCGGCCGGCCGATCTCCTCCAGGACTGCGCCGGTGATCCTCATCTGCCGATACTCCTCGGGTCCGCGGGACGGTTTCCGGATCCCACCGTAGGTCTCGTGCGGGAAGGTTGGTGGGCGTCGGCACCGATCGATGCGCCGTTTCGGACAGAAACAACGGTCGGGACGCGTGAGGATGTCCGATTTCCGGCACCCCGCGACGGGCGGTCCACCTGCCCCTCGGCGCGCGCCCACGCCGGGACGGTCGCACAATGATGCGATGCCGGACCGCGGATTCACCCACACCCAGCTCGCCGCGCGGGCTGCCTACCTGCTGCGCGGTAACGACCTCGGCACGATGACCAGTGCCGCCCCGAAGCTGTATCCGCACATGTGGAGCTGGGACGCGGCGTTCGTCGCGGTGGGGCTGGCCCCGTTGAGCGTCGAGCGGGCCGTCGTCGAACTCGACACCCTGCTCTCGGCGCAGTGGCGCAACGGCATGATCCCGCACATCGTGTTCGCGAGCGGGGTGGACGGTTACTTTCCGGGTCCGGCGCGCTGGGCCTGTACCGATCTCGCCGCCGCCGCGCCACTGGGCCCGCAGACGTCGGGCATCACCCAGCCGCCCGTGCACGCCATCGCGGTGCAGCGCATCCTCGACCACAGCCGCCGGCACGGCCGCAGCACCCGCGCCGTCGCCGAGGAGTTCCTCGACCGCCGCTGGCCCGACCTGGTGCGCTGGCACCGGTGGCTGGCCCGCGCCCGGGACCTCGACGGCAACGGCCGCATCGCGCTCTACCACGGTTGGGAATCGGGCATGGACAACTCGCCCCGGTGGGACGCGGCCTACGCGAACGTCGTCGCCGGCGCGGTGCCGACGTTCCGGCGCGAGGACCTCGCCCACGTCGGCGACCCGAGTCAGCGGCCGACGGACGCCGAGTACGCCCGCTACCTGTGGCTGCTCGAGGAGATGAAGGAAGTGCGCTACGACGACGACGCCCTGGCCACGGCCATGAGCTTCGCCGTCGAGGACGTGTTCGTCAGTGCCGTGTTCGCGCTCGCGTGCGACGTGCTCGCCGTCATCGGGGAGGAGCATTCGCGCCCGAACGCCGACGTCCGCGAGCTGCACGAGTACGCCGACCGGTTCCGCCGCGGCGTGCTCGACACCACCGATCCGCGCACCGGCGCCGCCAAGGACTTCGACCTGCGCAGCGGCCGCTGGATGGCCACCGACACGCTCGCGATGTTCGCGCCGTTGTTGTGCGGTGGCCTGCCCCGCGGCACCGAACGGGCCCTGCTGCGCACCTTCGAGGGCCCGAAGTTCTGCGGCCACCCCGACCTGCGCTACGCGGTGCCGCCGTCCACCTCCCCCGTCTCCCGGGATTTCCGTCCGCGCGAGTACTGGCGCGGGCCGGTGTGGCCGGTGATGACGTGGCTGTTCTCGTGGACGTTCGCCCGCCGCGGGTGGGCGGAGCGCGCTCACCTGCTGCGAGCGGAGGGTCTGCGGCAGGCCAGCGACGGCTCGTTCGCCGAGTACTACGAGCCGTTCACCGGCGAGCCGCTCGGCAGCATGCAGCAGTCGTGGACCGCCGCCGCGGTACTGGACTGGCTGGGGTGAGGCGGTGTCCCCCGCACCCGCACGGGGCCGGGGGACACCACGGGACTCACAGCGCGCCGAGTGCCTCGCAGGCCTTGCGAACTCCCTCGCCGTAGGCCGGATCGGCCTGGGTGCAGTTGGCGATGTGCCGCTCGATCGTCGCCGCCGATGCCCCTGTGATGGCACGCGCGGTGTTCTCGAACAGCACGGTCTGCTGCTCGGCGGACATGCCGCGGAACAGGATTCCCGGCTGCTCGAAATAGTTCTCGTCGTCCGCCCGATGGTCGAACCGGTCCGCGACCGCGCCCACCGCGAGCGGCGGTTCGGCGTACTCGGGCTGCTCCCGGAAGCGGCCGTACGAGTTCGGTTCGATGCTCGGGACGCTGCCCTGGTTGCCGTCCACGCGCATCGCGCCGTCGCGGTGGAAGGAGTTCACGTGCGCGGCGGCCCGGGGGCAGTTCACCGGGATCTGGTGGTGGTTCACGCCGAGCCGGTAGCGCGCGGCGTCCCCGTACGAGAACAGCCGGCCCTGGAGCATCCGGTCGGGTGAGAACCCGATGCCGGGAACGATGTTCGCCGGGGAGAAGGCGGCCTGTTCGACGTCGGCGTGGTAGTTGTCCGGATTGCGGTTCAGTTCCAGCTCGCCGACCTCGATGAGCGGGTAGTCCTTCTTGGACCACACCTTGGTCAGGTCGAAGGGGTGGTACCGGTACGTCGCCGCGTCGGCCTCGGGCATGATCTGCACGTACAGCGTCCACTTCGGGTGGTTGCCGGATTCGATCGCCTCGTACAGGTCCCGCTGGGCGGATTCGCGGTCGCCGGCGATCACGGCCGCGGCCTCCTCGTCGGTGAGGTTCCTGATGCCCTGCTGGGTGCGGAAGTGGAACTTCACCCACGAACGGGTGCCCTCGGCATCGACGAACGAGAAGGTGTGCGAGCCGAATCCGTGCATGTGCCGGTAGCCGTCGGGGATGCCGCGGTCGGACATGACGATCGTGACCTGGTGCAGTGCCTCCGGCAGGTTGGTCCAGAAGTCCCAGTTGTTCTCGGGATCGCGCAGATTGGTCCGGGGGTCCCGCTTCACGGCGTGATTGAGGTCGGGGAACTTGAGCGGATCGCGGAAGAAGAACACCGGCGTGTTGTTGCCGACGACGTCCCAGTTGCCCTCCTCGGTGTAGAAGCGGACGGCGAAGCCGCGGATGTCGCGTTCGGCGTCGGCGGCACCGCGCTCCCCCGCGACCGTGGAGAACCGGACGAACACCTCGGTCTGCTTGCCCACGGCAGAGAACACCGCGGCCCTGGTGTGCCGGGTGATGTCGTGCGTGACGCGGAAGGTGCCGAATGCTCCGGAACCCTTTGCATGCATCCGTCGTTCGGGGATGACCTCGCGGTCGAAGTGCGCGAGCTTCTCGAGGAACCACACGTCCTGGAGCAGCATGGGTCCGCGCGCCCCGGCCGTGAGACTGTTCTGGTTGTCCGGCACCGGCGCGCCGGCGGCGGTGGTGAGTCCGTTGTGGTCGGTCATCGATCACTCCTGTCTGGTCACCCCGGGCTGGTGGGGCGAACGTCTCTGCGCTCAGCAGTGTTTCCTGAGGAGCGGTGTCCCGATGTCTCAATTTGACACGGGCACTTGATATTCGGAATCAGAGGGTAATGCCGAACTCGCGGATCTTGCGGTAGATCGTCGCCCGCGACATGCCGAGCGCCTTCGCGGCCGCCGCCTTGTCGCCTCCGTGCAGGGCCAGTGCGTCCACGATCGCATCCCGCTCGAGGGACTCGAGCCGGGTCAGGTTTCGGCGGGTCGTCGCCCGGCACTCGGCGGGCAGGTCGCCGATCTCGACGGTCCCCGAGCGCCGGCGCCGGCAGGTCTCCTCGAGGACGCTGCGCAGGTGGGTCACGTTCCCCTGCCACGACAGTCGCATGAGCTGGTTCGCCGCGGCCGGCGAGAGCGTGAGGTCGGTGGCGCCGGCGGCGTCGAGGAGGAAGCGCACCAGCTCGGGGACGTCCTCGAGATGATGGCGCAGCGGGGGAACGGACAGCGTCTTCGGAAAGAGCCGGAGCAGGGAGTGGGTGTCGCTCTCCTCCTGCGGGGGTTGCATGGTCAGCGCCACCCACGGGTCGTCCGGAAGGGTGTCCGGCGTGACGGTCTGCAGGAGCTGGCCGAGACCGGCGAGATCGTCGTCGCCGAGCGCATGGGCGTGCAGCACCGCCAGGTCGGAGCCGCCCTCGAGCGTGGCCGACGCCTGCTCCAGCAGCTCCCCGCCGTCGACCGCGGCCGCGTCGAGCACCGCGAGGCCGCGGTCGCTCCGGACGTGCTCGTGCGCGGCCCGGATCAGCGCGGTCTTGCCGACCCCGGGCTCGCCGTCGAGCACGAGCCATTCCCGTCGCCGGCAGGCCTCGACGACGCCGTGGACAGTGTGCTGCCACTGCGCGCTGCGACCGGCCAGCGCGCGCAACGCCGGCTGCTTCGCGGCGCGCGGGCTCCGGGTCCGGGCGAGTTGCTCCTTGATCCGCACGACCCCGCCCGCGAGCCTGTCCTCGACGAAGGTCGGCTGGTAGGACAGCCGCGCCGTGATCCCGCTCGGCAGGTCGGCGAGCATCGTGAACGGTTCGGCCCGCCCGCGGGCGTCGCGGGTCCGGTCGATGATCGCGGCCTGGTCGCGTGAGTCGAACTGCTGCTGGGTCTGGGCGTTCATCATCAGGACCTCGTCGCCGACGGCGATGACCGGGCGACCCGAATGCTGGCAGGCCGCGTGGTAGTCGTGCAGGAGGGCCCGGTCCAGTTCGTTGGCCTCCTCGAGGATCCGTTCCCTGATGCGGGTGGCGGCCAGCTTGGCGAAGGACAACAGCAGCGAGTTCGTGTTCTCGGTCTTGGTGGTCAGGTCCACGACGCCGAGGAGTGTCCCGGTGATCGGGTGCGTCACCAGGGCCCCGGCGCAGGAGAACAACCGCAGGTGCCCGCTGTAGTGCTCGTCCCCCCGGATCAGCAGGGGTGCACCGACCTCGAGCGCGGTCCCGATGCCGTTGGTCCCCACCTGGGACTCGGCGTAGCGGAAGCCGGGAGCGAGGTCGACCCGGTCCAGGGCGGTCAGCAGCCCGCGGTCGCCGCCGTAGCGGCTGAGCACGGTGCCCTTGGCGTCGGTGAGGATCAGGGACACCGGCTCGTTCTCGATCTCCGCCGACAGCGCGGACAGCACCGGGCGGGCCGCGCGGGTGAGGACGGTGTCGACCGGGAGCGGTTCGACGTAGCCGGCGCTCGGGCGGTCCACGTCGACCTTCGCCGCCCGAGACCGCAGCCACGAGACCCGCAGCCAGTTCCGGACCCGGCGGTCGCCGGGATCGTCCGCGGCCTGATCGGCCGAGTGGAACGCCTCGCGTGCCTCCCGGAGTGACGTGTGGTCCTGGGAACTGCTTCGGCTGAATTCACCCACCTCGGTCTCCCGGTCGTCTGGAGTTGTCACGGGGACATTCTCATCGGGCCCTGCGTCCACAAGGGTAATTGTGCCGAATGTGACCTGCGTCTCACATTGAGACAGATCGGGGTGGCGCCCGCGGGTTGTATCTGCATCCACACCCCACCGTCCACGGCTGGCACCGAGCCGGCTCCCGATCCAGGAGGCGCACATTGAGTAGGCAGAGCCTGACCAAGGCCCATGCGAAGATCACCGAGCTGTCGTGGGAACCGACGTTCGCGACGCCGGCCACCCGCTTCGGCACCGACTACACGTTCGAGAAGGCCCCCAAGAAGGACCCTCTCAAGCAGATCATGCGGTCCTACTTCCCCATGGAGGAGGAGAAGGACAACCGGGTCTACGGCGCGATGGACGGCGCCATCCGCGGGAACATGTTCCGGCAGGTCCAGCAGCGCTGGCTGGAGTGGCAGAAGCTGTTCCTCTCGATCATCCCGTTCCCGGAGATCTCGGCGGCCCGCGCGATGCCGATGGCCATCGACGCGGTGCCCAACCCCGAGATCCACAACGGGCTCGCCGTGCAGATGATCGACGAGGTTCGTCACTCGACGATCCAGATGAACCTCAAGAAGCTCTACATGAACAACTACATCGACCCCGCCGGGTTCGACATGACCGAGAAGGCGTTCGCGAACAACTACGCGGGCACCATCGGCCGGCAGTTCGGGGAGGGCTTCATCACCGGTGACGCGATCACCGCGGCCAACATCTACCTGACCGTGGTCGCGGAGACGGCCTTCACGAACACCCTGTTCGTGGCGATGCCCGACGAGGCGGCCGCCAACGGCGACTACCTGCTGCCCACCGTGTTCCATTCGGTGCAGTCCGACGAGTCGCGGCACATCTCCAACGGCTACTCGATCCTGCTCATGGCGCTGGCCGACGAGCGGAACCGGCCGCTGCTCGAGCGGGACCTGCGCTACGCGTGGTGGAACAACCACTGCGTGGTCGACGCCGCGATCGGCACCTTCATCGAGTACGGCACCAAGGACCGCCGCAAGGATCGCGAGAGCTACGCCGAGATGTGGCGGCGGTGGATCTACGACGACTACTACCGCAGCTACCTCATCCCGCTCGAGAAGTACGGGCTGACCATTCCGCACGACCTCGTCGAGGAGGCGTGGAAGCGCATCACCGAGAAGGGCTACGTCCACGAGGTGGCCCGGTTCTTCGCGACGGGCTGGCCGGTGAACTACTGGCGGATCGACGCCATGACCGACGCGGACTTCGAGTGGTTCGAGCACAAGTACCCGGGCTGGTATTCCAAGTACGGCAAGTGGTGGGAGAACTACAACCGCCTCGCCTACCCCGGCCGCAACAAGCCGATCGCGTTCGAGGAGGTGGGATACCAGTACCCGCACCGCTGCTGGACGTGCATGGTGCCCGCCCTCATCCGCGAGGACATGGTCGTGGAGAAGGTGGACGACCAGTGGCGGACCTACTGCTCGGAGACCTGCTACTGGACCGACGCCGTCGCGTTCCGCAGCGAGTACGAGGGACGTCCCACCCCGAACATGGGCCGCCTCACCGGTTTCCGTGAATGGGAGACCCTGCACCACGACAAGGATCTCGCCGACATCGTGCAGGACCTCGGGTACGTGCGCGACGACGGCAAGACCCTCGTCGGTCAGCCGCACCTCGACCTCGACCCGAAGAAGATGTGGACCCTCGACGACGTGCGGGGCAACACCTTCCAGAGCCCGAACGTGTTGCTGAACCAGATGTCCGACGCAGAACGCGACGCCCACATCGCCGCGTACCGCGCCGGCGGCGCAGTTCCTGCCTGATTCAGGCTCGGTGGGTGGCGCCGCGGCCACTCCGGCGCCACCCACCGCCTCACCATTCATTCCACGAGCCCAGGAGACACCCCCGTGGCCGACAAGCACCGCATCAATTTCGAGCCCGTCGACATCGAGATGGAAGTCGGCGAGGACGAGTACATCCTCGACGCCGCCTTCCGGCAGGGCATCCATCTGATGCACGGCTGCCGCGAGGGGCGTTGCTCGGCCTGCAAATCCTTTGTCCTCGACGGCGACATCCAGATGGAGGACTATTCGACGTTCGCCTGCAACGACGCCGAGACCGACGAGGGGCACGTACTGCTCTGCCGCTCGACTGCATACAGCGACTGCACCATCGAACTGCTCAATTTCGACGAGGACGAACTCCTGGGTGGTATCCCCATTCAAGAAGTGCGCACCCGGATCACCGCGATCGAGCCGATGACCAAGGACATTGTGTCGCTGCAACTGCAGCCCGTCGAACCCACGGAGTACGAGTTCAAACCCGGTCAGTACTCCGACCTGCAGATACCGGGAACCGAGGAACATCGGTCCTTCTCCATGGCGACGACCCGATCGACGCCGGGACATGTCGAGTTCCTCATCAAGAAGTACCCCGGTGGCAAGTTCGCCGGCTTGCTCGAGGACGGCATCTCGGTGGGCGACGAGATCACGCTGACCGGACCGTACGGATCCTTCACCCTCAAGGACGGTCACGTCCTGCCGGTGGTCTTCATCGGCGGCGGCGCCGGCATGGCCCCGATCCTCTCGCTCCTGCGGCACATGAGCGAGACCGGCAGCACCCGGCCCGTCCGGTTCTACTACGGTGCCCGCACGCCGGCGGATCTGTTCTACCTCGAAGAGATCCTCGAACTGGGAAAGACCCTGACGGACTTCGTGTTCGTGCCCTGCCTCTCGGAGTCGGCGGAGCCGGTGCCGTCCGGACTCCCGGAGGTCGAGGAAGGCAACGTCACCGACATCGTGGACCGCCGCGAGCCGGACATCCACCGGAGCGAGGTCTACCTGTGCGGGCCACCCCCCATGGTCGATGCAGCCCTGGAATTGCTCGAGGTGCACAACACCCCGAAAGACCAGATCTTCTACGACAAGTTCACCAGCCCCGCCTTCGAGTAGGCGCCATAGGAAACCACCCTGCTCCTTCACCGACAGAAGTGAGAAACGAGATGACCGCATCTACCGACTCCAAGCACCGTAGCTTCCCGAAGATCGAGTTCACCGACTCCGAGGCCGGCGCGCTGGACTTTCCCAGCTCCCGCAGCCGCACCTTCACCTACTACACGCCGGCCAAGAAGCGGTCGACGATGTACGAGGACGTCACCGTCGACGTGCAGCCCGATCCCGAGCGGCACCTGTCGCAGGGCTGGATCTACGGCTTCGGCGACGGACCGGGCGGATACCCGAAGGAATGGACGGCCGCGAAGTCGTCGAACTGGCACGCCTTCCTCGACCCGAACGAGGAGTGGGACCAGACGATCTACCGCAACAACGCGGCGGTCGTGCGCCAGGTCGATCTGTGCCTGCAGAACGCCAAGCGCGCCCGCGCCTACGACGGCTGGAACACGCCGTGGCTGAAGTTCATCGAACGCAACCTCGGCGCCTGGATGCACGCCGAGAACGGCCTGGCGCTGCACGTGTTCACCTCCATCCAGCGGTCCGGGCCCACGAACATGATCAACACCGCGGTGGCGGTCAACGCGGCACACAAGATGCGGTTCGCGCAGGACCTCGCGCTGTTCAACCTCGACCTGTCCGAGGCCGGGATACCGTTCGACGGGGCCGCCCACAAGGAGGTCTGGCAGTCGGCGCCCGAATGGCAGCCCACCCGCGAGGTCGTCGAACGGCTCACCGCGGTGCCGGACTGGTGCGAGCTGCTCTTCGCCACCAACATCGTCTTCGAGCAGCTCGTCGGCTCGCTGTTCCGCAGCGAGCTGGTCATGCAGATCGCCGCCCGCAACGGCGACTACATCACGCCGACGATCGTCGGCACCGGTGAGCACGACTACGACCGGGATCTCGCGTACACGCGCAACCTCTTCCGGCTGCTCACCCGCGACGAGCAGTTCGGCGAATCGAACAGGGAGCTGTTCGGGACCTGGCTGGCGACCTGGGTGCCGCGCTGCATCGACGCCGCGCGCGCCCTGCAGCCGATCTGGTCGCAGCCGGCCGACAAGGCGGTCACCTTCGCCTCCAGCCTCGAGGCGGCCGAGGCGAAGTTCCGTTCCCTGCTCGAGGACATCGGGCTCGACATCGCGAAGGAGCTGGACAAGTGAGCATGCAATTCGGATCGGCCACCGAGTTCTCCAACATGTGTGGCGTCACCCTGATGAACACCCCGATCGGTCGCGTGGTCGCCGAGGTCATGGGCGCCAAGGACGGCGTGCAGCTGACGGAGTACCCGTCGATGATCCGCGTCGACGGCGTCAACCGCCTCGAGTTCGACTACGAGGAACTCACCGACGCTCTCGGCTCCGACTTCGACGGCTCCGTCTTCGAGGAGATCAGCTCCACCCACTACGGGCGCATGGTGCACCTCGATGACAAGACCATGCTCTTCGCCAGTCCCGAGGACGCCGCCGAGTACATCGGATTCGATCTCACGGCGCACTGACCGCGGCCGTCCGGGCCCGCAGACCGGGCCCGGACGGCTCCCGATCCACCACCGGCACACGACAGAACGAGGGAAGCGATGTACGAGAAGGACGGGCAGCAGTACTTCATCGTGGACGGGCACGTGCACATCTGGGACGGCCGCGAGTCGAACCAGAAGAACGTGCACGGGCGGCAGTTCATCGACTGCTTCTACGACTACCACAAGAACCTCAGCCCCGAGGAGGAGGTGTGGGACTACGACACCTACACCTACTACGGCGGCGAACGCCTCATGAAGGACCTGTTCGTGGACGGTCACGTGGACCACGCGATCTTCCAGGCCACCCTGTTGAGCGACTTCTACCGCAACGGGTTCGGGCAGACCGAGGAGGCGTTCGGGCTCACCCGCAAGCACCCCGACAAGCTCACGTACAACCATGCCTACGATCCCCGCCACGGGGAGGCCGGCCTCGAACAGCTGCGCCGGGACGCCGAACGGATGAACCTCCAGGGCGTCAAGCTCTACACCGCCGAATGGCACGGCGACTCCCGCGGATACAAGCTCGACGACCCGTGGTCGAGGCGCTACCTCGAGGAGTGCATCGAGCTGGGGATCAAGAACATCCACGTGCACAAGGGCCCCACCATCCGGCCGCTGGACCGTGACGCCTTCGACGTCGCCGACGTGGACAAGGTCGCCACCGACTACCTCGATCTGCGCTTCGTCGTCGAACACGTGGGCCTGCCCCGGCTCGAGGACTTCTGCTGGATCGCCACCCAGGAGTCCAACGTGTACGGCGGTCTGGCCGTGGCGATGCCGTTCATCCACACCCGTCCCCGGTACTTCGCCCAGATCATCGGCGAATTGCTCTACTGGATCGGCGAGGACAAGATCCTGTTCGCCAGCGACTACGCGCTGTGGACCCCGAAGTGGCTGATCGAGAAGTTCGTGGACTTCCAGATCCCGGAGGACATGACCGAATACGCGCCGATCACCGTCGAACAGAAGAAGAAGATCCTCGGCCTCAACGCCGCGGCGCTCTACGACATCGACGTCCCGGAACACCTGCGGCTGCCCGAGCCGGCCGGACAGGAGGGGGTCGAGGTCGCCGCGGGAGCCCAGCAGGCGGTGTCGTCGTGACCGCGGCTCCGGTGTCGGGCAGCGACGTGCTCGCCGCGCTCGGCACCGTGGTCGATCCCGAACTGGACGAACCGATCACCGATCTCGGCTTCGTGCGGTCGGTGGTCCTCGACGACGACGGGGTGACCGTGCACCTGCGGCTGCCCACCGCGTTCTGTTCGCCGAACTTCGCCTACCTCATGGCATCCGACGCGCAGGACGCCCTGCGGGCGATCGAGGACATCGGGCACGTGCGGATCCTCCTCGACGACCACCACGACAGCGGCAAGATCAACCGCGGGCTCGCCGCCGACGCCGGCTACCGGGGCACCTTCGGCTCCGAGGCGGAGGAGAACCTCGACGAGTTGCGCCGCACGTTCCGGCGCAAGGCGCACCTCGCCGCCCTGGAACGCTGCCTCGAGAACCTGCTGAAGCACTCGGAGCTCACCGTCGACGACATCCCGTCGCTGACGCTGAGCGACATCCCGCCCGGCCGGCAGAAGGCGGCCCTGATACGCCGGCGGCTCGACATCGGCCTGAGCCTGTGCCCGGCCAGCCGGGTGTTCGTCGACGACGACGGGCGGCCGATCCCCCGTGAGGCGGTACCGATGCGGCTGCGGTTCGCCAAGTCCGTGCGGATCTCCATGGAGGGGAACGCACACTTCTGCCGCGGGCTGCTCGCGACCCGGTACGCCGACAGCGACGGCGGATCGGCAACACCCCGGGTCGCCGACGTCCGAACCAGTTGTTCCGCAATCGTCAGGAGAGTGTCATGAAGGCCGTGCAGGTGGTGGGGTACCACACCAAGCTCCAGCTCGAGGAGATCCCCGAGCCGAAGATCGAGGGCCCGCTCGACGTCGTCGTCCGCATCGGCGGAGCGGGCGTGTGCCGCACCGACATCCACATCCTCGAGGGGCAGTGGGCCGAGAAGAGCGGCGTCGTCCTGCCGTACACGATCGGCCACGAGAACGCCGGCTGGGTCCACGCCGTCGGCGACGCCGTCACCAACGTCGCCGTCGGCGACAAGGTCATCCTCCACCCCCTCATCACGTGCGGACTCTGCCGCGCGTGCCGGTTCGGCGACGACGTGCACTGCGAGAACAGCCGGTTCCCCGGCATCGACACCAACGGTGGCTACGCCGAGTACCTGCGCACCACCGCGCGCAGCGTGGTCCGGATCGACGACTCGCTCGAGCCGTCCGACGTCGCAGCCCTCGCCGACGCCGGGCTCACGGCCTACCACGCGGTCGCCAAGGCCGCGCGGGCGACGCGACCGGGCGACGTGTGCGTCATGATCGGCGCGGGCGGCCTCGGCCACATCGGCATCCAGGTCCTGAAGGCGGTCTCCGCGGCGACCCTGATCGTGGTGGACCGCAACCCGGCCGCCGTCGCGCTGGCCGTCGGGATCGGTGCCGACCACGGCATCGTCGCCGACGGCACCCACGTGCAGCAGGTCCTCGAGCTGACCGGCGGCCGCGGCGCCGAGGCCGTCGTGGACTTCGTCGGCGAGGGCGGCGCCACGAGGGACGGCGTCGCGATGCTGCGCCGCGCCGGCAACTACTACGTGGTCGGATACGGCGAGAACATCGACGTCCCCACGATCGACGTGATCTCCACCGAGATCAACTTCATCGGCAATCTCGTCGGCTCCTACAACGACCTGCAGGAGCTCATGGCCCTCGCCGCCCAGGGAAAAGTCACGCTGCACACCACGAAATATCCGCTCGAGCAGTTCCAGCAGGCGATCGACGACCTCGACGCGGGACGGGTCCGCGGCCGCGCGATCCTCGTCCCCTGAACCGCACCCCGCACAGTCAGCACGAAAGGAAACCCAGCCATGGCCAAGGATCTGCGGTTCAACCAGGAGGCACGCCTCCTTCTCGAGTACGGGGTCAACGCGCTCGCCGACGCGGTCAAGGTGACCCTCGGCCCCAAGGGCCGAAACGCGGTGCTCGAGAAGCTGACCGGCCCACCCACCATCACCAACGACGGTGTCACGATCGCCCGCGAGATCCAGCTGCGGGACCCGTTCGCCAACATGGGCGCGCAGCTGGTCAAGGAAGTGGCAATGAAGACCAACGGCGTCGTCGGTGACGGCACCACGACCGCGACCGTGCTGGCGCAGGCCATGGTCCGCGAGGGGATGCGGGCCGTCGACGCCGGTGCCAATCCCATGCGGGTGCGGCGCGGCATCGAACGCACCGTTCCCGTCGTCGTCGAGGCACTGCGGGACCGGTCGGTGCAGGTCGACGGACGCAAGGATCTCGAGCGCATCGCGACCCTCGCCGCGAGCGACGACGAGGCCATCGGCGAGGCCATCGCCGAGGCGGTCTCCCACGTGGGCAGGTCCGGCATCGTCACCACCGAGGAGAGCGAGACCCTCGGGATGTCGGTGAGCGTCGTCGACGGCATCGAATTCGACCACGGCTACATCTCCGGCTACATGGTGACCAACCCCGAACGCATGGAAGCGGTCCACGAGAATCCGCTGATCCTGTTGACCAACAAGAAGATCACCCAGGTGCAGGAGATCATGCCGAGCATCGAGGCGGCCAAGCGCGCCGATCGGCCCCTCGTCGTGCTGGCCGAGGACGTCGACGGCCCCGCCCTGCAGCTCCTCGTCGGCGGCAACATGCACAACACCATGCAGTCCGTCGTCGTGCGGGCGCCCGGCTTCGGGCACCGGCGCGTCGCCGAGCTGCAGGACCTCGCGGTCGCGCTGGGCGGGCACGTCGTCGCCAAGGACACCGGCGTCGAACTGTCCGAGGTGACGGCCGAGCACCTCGGTTCCTGCGACCGCATCACCGTCACCGAGAACGAGACGACGATCGTCGGCGGCCACGGCGATCAGAGTCTCCTCGATGCGCGGATCGCGCAGCTCGAGGCGCAGCTCGGACGGGCCCGGATCGACGCCGACCAGGACAGCCTCCAGCTGCGCATCGCCCGGCTCACCGGGCGGGTCGCCGTCATCCGCGTCGGCGGCGCCACCAGCGTCGAACTCAAGGAACGCATGCTGCGCGTCGAGGACGCCCTGGCCGCCACCCGGGCCGCCCTCGAGGACGGCATCGTCGCCGGGGGCGGCACCGCCCTGGGGCAGGCGCACCGGGCGCTGGCCGAGCTCGACCTGCCCGGCGACGAAGGCATCGGCCGCGACGTGGTGCGGCGTGCCCTGCCCGAGCCGCTCCGGTGGATCGCGGTCAACGCCGGCTTCGACGGCGACGAGGTCGTGGAGGTCGTCGCGGGGCTGCCGTCGGGACACGGGTTCAACGCGCTCTCCGGCAAGTACGGCGACATGTTCGACGAGGGCGTCGTCGACCCGTTCAAGGTCACCCGCGCCGCGCTCGAGAGCGCCGCGTCCATCGCGGCGCTGCTCATCACCACCGAGACCGCGATCGTGGAGGAGGTCTTCGGCAACCCCGGGGCGATCCACGCGCCCGGCTTCGGGGACCTGGCCGAGGGCATGGTCCGCCCGTCCAACATCTACTGATCGCCGGGGGATCGTCTCGGCGGCGGCCGGGCCTCGTCGGTCGCTTCCCTCCGAGGCAACCGGCCGCCGCCGTGCCCACCACGGCTCGACAGGAAGGGAGTGCGCAATGATCTTCATCGTGGTCAGGTTCCGGGTCCGTCGCGAATACCGGGACGACTGGGTCGCCCTCACAAAGGAATTCACCGAGTCGACGCGGGCCGAACCGGGCAATCTGTGGTTCGAGTGGTCGCGCAGCGTGGACGACCCGTCCGAGTACGTGCTCGTCGAGGCGTTCCGCGACGGTGAGGCCGGTGCCGCCCACGTCGGTGCCGACCACTTCCGCAAGGGGCTCGACGCCATGCGCCCGGCGCTGAGCGAGACCCCGCGGATCCTCCACACCGAGATCCCCGGCGTCGAGTGGTCCCGCATGGGCGAACTCGAAATATAGGCGGCTCGCCGCCGTGACACTGTGGCGGCTCGCCGTGACACTGTGGCGGCTCGCCGCCGTGACACTGTGGCGGCTCGCCGCCGTGACACTGTGGCGGCTCGCCGCCGTGACACTCTGGTGGCTCGCCGCCGTGGTGCCCTTTCGGATCTCCCCCGGTCCGAAAGGGCACCACACTCAATGACTCTCGCGCACGAGCAGGCGCAGTTCCGCGCCGAGCGTGCACGCCCGCGGCAGATCGACGAGCCCGTCCTCGCGCAGTTCGGTGGTCAGGCGCGTCACCCGGGCGATCGCGTCCGGGACCCGCCGCTGCCACCGCGCCAGGACCTCGTCGACGTCGGCCGGAACGATCGGGGTGCCGTCCCGGCGCAGGATCGCGGCGACGAGGGCGTGGTGGCGTTCGGCGAGCTCGTCCCGCACCGTGGCGATCGCCGTGCTGTCCCACCAGGTGTGGGATCCGGCGGACAGGTCCGGCGACGTCCCGTCGAGCCCCAGCAGCGAACCCGTGCCGGCGTGCACCCGGGCGACGGTGCGCGCCGGGCAGTTCAGCGTGTACGCCGTGTCGACCAGGGCCGGGTACTCGCCGAGTAGCCGGAAGTCCGGCCCCCCGTCCGCCCCGGTGTCGCTCAGCAGGTCCTCCACTCCGGCACGCAGCCGGGTGATCTCGGCGCTCACGTCGAGCGGCGACGGCCGCAGCCGCAGGATCCACGAGGCCGCATGCTCGACGAAATTCTGCACGGTGCCGAGCCGCGCCCAGCGTTCGGCGCCGGAACCGGGGCGGTCCCGCGCCTCGGCCCACAACCGGTCGGTGTCGAACACCGCCCGGATCACCGCGTACGCCCGTGCGACCGCCGGCGTGCGCACCCCGAGTCGTTCCTCGAGCTGATAGATCATCCCCGGTCCGACGTGGTCGACGAGGTCGGAGGCGATCCGGGTCGCGACGATCTCGCGGCGCAGGGGATGATCCCGGATCTCGTCCTGCAGCAGTCCGCGCATGCGTTCGGGGAAGTACGCCTGGGCGACGTCGGCGAAGACGGGGTCGTCGGGCACATCCGACTCGAGCAGGTCCCGGCACACGACGTTCTTCGACCGCGCGAGCAGCACCGCGATCTCCGGCCTGGTCAGCCCGCGGCCGGCCCCGGCCCGCGCGGCCAGCTCCTGCACCGTGGGCAGTACCTCGGTGCTGCGGCGGATCCCGTCACCGGTCTCGAGGTGGCTGATGAGCCGCTCGTGCCGGCCGAGGAGCCGGGCCGCGCGCGAGACGGCGAGCCCGAGCGCCACCGACTGGTCCCGGCTCGTGCGCAACACCGTGCGGGCCACCTCGTCACGGGCGTCGCCGAGCAGGCGGTTGCGTTCCTCGAGTGTCAGACGTCCGCTGCGCCGGGCGGATTCGAGGGCGATCTTCAGGTTCACCTCGGCGTCGGAGGTGGCGACGCCGGCCGCGTTGTCGATGAAGTCCGCGTTGATGCGGCCGCCCGCCGCCGAGAACTCGATGCGTGCCCGCTGCGTGAAACCGAGGTTGCCGCCCTCGCCGACGACGCGGCAGCGGAGCTGTGAGGCATCGACGCGGACGTCGTCGTTACCCGGATCGGCTGCATCCGTGTGACTTTCGGAGGTGGCCTTGACGTAGGTGCCGACGCCGCCGTTCCAGAGCAGATCCACCGGTGCGGTCAGCAGCGCCTTGATCAATTCGCTCGGGGTGGTGGTGGGGTGCGGCAGACCGAGCAGGCGCCGTGCGGGTTCCGGGACGGTGACGGACTTCGCGGAGCGAGGCCACACCCCTCCGCCGGGCGAGAGGACGTCGCGGTCGACATCGTCCCAGCTCGATCCGGGACGCTCGAACAGCCGGCGGCGCTCCGCGTAGGCGCGGGCCGGGTCCGGGTCCGGGTCGAGGAAGATGTGGCGGTGGTCGAACGCGCCGACGAGGCGCAGGTGCGGGGAGAGCAGCATCCCGTTGCCGAAGACGTCGCCGGACATGTCTCCGATCCCCACCGCCGTCACCTCGGTGGTGTCCACGTCGACACCGAGGTCGGCGAAGTGCTCGCGAACCGCGACCCACGCGCCGCGCGCGGTGATGCCCATGGCCTTGTGGTCGTATCCGCTGGATCCGCCGGAGGCGAAGGCGTCGCCGAGCCAGTAGTCGTACTCCGCTGCGATGGAGTTCGCCAGGTCGGAGAACGCGGCGGTGCCCTTGTCCGCGGCCACCACCAGATATCCGTCGTCCCCACCGTGGACGACCGTACGGTCCGGGTGCACGATCTTCCCGTCGACGATATTGTCGACGAGATCGAGCATTCCCCGGATGAACGTCGAATAGGCCTGGGCCGGAGAGATATCCGGGTTTCGCCGCACGAACGCGCCCTTGGCGCCGACGGGGACGATGGGAGCGTTCTTCACCACCTGGGTCTTCATCAGGCCGAGTACCTCGGTGCGGTAGTCCTCCGGGCGGTCCGAGAATCGCACACCGCCGCGGGCGACGGTGCCGCTCCGCACGTGGATGCCCTCCATGTCGTCCGAGTGGACGAAGATCTCGCGGTGGGGGACGACGAGCCCTGGATCGGCGAGACGTCCGGAATCGAGCATGAATGCGCCGTACGATTTCGGTGCGCCGTGTTCGTCGCGCTGGTACCAGTTGGTGCGCACGGTGGCGGTGACGAACGACTCCAGGCTGCGCAGGATGCGGTCCTCGTCGAGGCTTTCCGCCGCGCCGCGCCGCGCGGCGAGCGCCCGCTCCGCCCGCTCGGCGGCGACGTCCCGGTCGCGCCGGTCCGGGTCGAAGCGCGCGGCGAAGCAGGCGACGAGGGCCTCGACGAATCCTGGATGCCGGCAGAGGGTATCGACGATGTACCGCTCCGACATGATCAGACCGGCCTGGCGGGCGAAGCGGCCGGCGGCCCGGACCAGGGCGATGTCCCGCACGTCCACATCGGCGACGACGGCGAGGCGGGCGTACCGGTCGACGACGGTGCGGCCCTGCGCATGGGCGTCGACGACCGCCGCTACCCGGCAAGGCGAACCCGGCCCCCACTCCGGGGGCGTGACGAACGCGAACCGATGCACCCGGCGATCCTCGCCGTCCCCCGTCAGGTGTTCGTGATCGTCGATCCGCAGCCCGAAGTGTTCGAAGGTGTGGACGGAGTCGGACAGCGACGGATCGCGGCCCGGCCACCTCATGACGGCGTCGGCGACGCCGTCGCGGGCAGCGCGCTCGACGAACAGGAGGGCCGGATGCTCCCCGCGTGACCCGGCGAGGTGCCGCGCGGCCCCGGCGACGTCGGTGGGCAGCGGTTCGTGTCGATGCGTGGTGGCGGTATCGGTGGTCATCGGCGTGTCCTTTCGATCACCCGGTGTGGGCCGTGGTGTGCCGCCAGTCTGCGGGTGACCCCTGGAGACGGACATGTACTCGATGTCCATGTATGCGGCGGAACTTGTACTTCCGGTCCATGAGTGACCGGCGTTCTCGCCCCTACAGTTCGAGGAAACCGACGGAGGGAGAAGGACATGACCGCAGTGGAACTCGTACGGGGCGGGCCCGGACTCGAGCAGGCACGCCGCATCGTGACGGAAATCCCGGGCCCCCGGTCCCGCGAGCTGGCGCAGCGCCGCGCCGCCGCGCTGCCGGCGGGCCTGGCCAGTGGCGCCGAGATTTACGCGGCGGCGGGCGGCGGGGGTGTGCTCGTCGACGTGGACGGGAACTCCTTCATCGACCTCGGTTCCGGCATCGCCGTCACCACCGTCGGCAACTCCGCCCCGCGCGTCGTCGAACGCGCCACCGCGCAGCTGCAGCAGTTCACCCACACCTGCTTCCTCGCCACGCCGTACGAGCCGTACATCGAGGTTGCCGAGGTCCTCAACCGGCTGACCCCCGGAACCCACGCCAAGCGCACGGCACTGTTCAACACCGGCAGCGAGGCCGTCGAGAACGCCGTGAAGTACGCCCGCGCGGCGACCGGTCGTTCCGCCGTGGTCACGTTCGACCACGCCTTCCACGGCCGGACGCTGATGACGATGACCATGACGGCGAAGAACCAGCCCTACAAGCACTCCTTCGGTCCGTTCGCCCCGGAGGTCTACCGCGCGCCGATGGCCTACCCCTACCGGTGGCCGAGCGGGCCCGACCGTGCCGCGGACGAGGCGTTCGAGCAGTTCCGGCTGCTCGTCGACGCCCAGATCGGCGCGGACCAGGTGGCGTGCGTCGTCGTCGAACCCATCCAGGGCGAAGGCGGGTTCATCGTCCCCGCCGACGGATTCCTCCGCCGCGTCGCAGATTTCTGCCGGGACCGCGGCATCCTCGTCGTCGCCGACGAGGTGCAGACCGGCATCGCCCGCACCGGAGCATGGTTCGCCTGCGAGCACGAAGGCCTGGTGCCGGATCTGATCGTCACGGCGAAGGGACTCGCCGGCGGGCTTCCGCTCGCGGCCGTCACCGGCCGGGTCGAGATCATGGATCGCGCCCACCCGGGCGGCATCGGCGGCACCTACAGTGGCAACCCCGCGGCGTGCGCGGCGGCCCTCGGGGTGTTCGAGACGATCGAAGCGGAGCATCTGCTCGACCGGGCTCAGGAAATCGGCGCGCTGATGCTGCGGGAACTGCGCGACATCGGCACCCACCACCCCGTCGTCGGCGACGTCCGCGGACGCGGCGCCATGATCGCCGTCGAACTCGTCGAGCCCGGTACGACCACTCCCAACCGCGAGGCCGTCGCGGAGATCGTCCGGTACTGCCAGGCCCACGGGGTCCTCACCCTGACCGCCGGCACGTTCGGGAACGTGCTCCGTTTCCTGCCGCCGCTGTCGATCTCCGACGAGCTGCTCACCGAGGCGTTCTCGGTGCTGCGCGACGCGTTCGCCGCCCTCTGACCACCACCGCTCCCTACTCCGCGAGGACCAGCACATGACCACCACCGCACCCGCCCGCACGACCGGTCCGCTGCGACCGCTCGAACTCCTCGGCGCCGACACACTGCTCGACGCCGACGAACGCGACATCGCCGCCACCGTCCGCCGCTTCGTCGAGACGCGGCTCGTCCCCGAGGTCGGCGACTGGTTCGAATCCGCGACGCTGCCCAAGGAAGTGGCGAAGGAGTTCGGCGCCCTCGGCGTCCTCGGCATGCACCTGGACGGGTACGGCTGCGCCGGCACCAACGCCGTCAGCTACGGCCTGGCCTGCCTGGAACTCGAGGCCGGCGACAGCGGATTCCGCAGCTTCGTCTCGGTGCAGGGTTCGCTGTCGATGTTCTCCATCCACCGCTACGGATCCGACGAACAGAAGCAGGAATGGCTGCCCCGCCTGGCCTCCGGAGACGCCATCGGATGCTTCGGACTGACGGAACCCGACTTCGGGTCCAACCCTTCGGGAATGCGCACCCGCGCCCGCCGGGACGGTTCGGACTGGATCCTCACCGGCACCAAGATGTGGATCACCAACGGCAATCTCGCGGACGTCGCCACGGTGTGGGCCCAGACCGACGAGGGTGTCCGCGGGTTCCTGGTTCCCACCGACACACCCGGCTTCACCGCCAACAGGATTCACCGCAAGCTGTCGCTGCGGGCCTCGGTGACCTCCGAGCTGGTCCTCGACAACGTGCGCCTGCCGGGCTCGGCCGAGCTTCCCCTCGCCCGCGGCCTCGGGGCTCCCCTGTCGTGCCTCAACGAGGCCCGGTTCGGCATCGTGTTCGGCGCGCTCGGCGCGGCCCGGAACAGCCTCGAGACCGCGTTGGACTACGCCGCCTCCCGGGAGGTCTTCGACCGCCCGCTCGCCGCCTACCAGCTCACCCAGGAGAAGCTGGCCGACATGACGCTCGAGCTCGGCAAGGGCTTCCTGCTCGCACTGCACCTCGGCCGCCTCAAGGACGAGTCCGGTGTCACCCCCGAGCAGATCAGCCTCGGCAAGCTCAACAACGTGCGCGAGGCATTGGCCATTGCCCGCGAATGCCGGACCATTCTCGGCGCCAGCGGCATCACCCTCGAGTACTCGCCGCTGCGGCACGCCAACAACCTCGAGTCGGTGCTGACCTACGAGGGCACCAGCGAGATGCACCTGCTCTCGATCGGCCGCGCCCTGACCGGTCACGCCGCATTCCGCTGACCCGCACCGTCGAAGCGTCGAAGGGACACACGATGACGACACCCGTTCTGCTGCAGCACTACATCGACGGCGAGTGGTTCGACGGCGGGGCCGAGGCCCTGGCGAGCATCAGCCCCGCCGAGCCGGACGTCACCGTGGCCCGCGGTCGTGCGGCCACGGGCGACGACGTCGACCGGGCCGTGGCCGCCGCGCGCGCCGCGGCCCGGCCATGGGCGAGAACCCCGGCGCACGAGCGCGGTGCCGTCCTCGCCCGGGCGGCTGCCGTCGTCGAATCGTCCGCGTCGCAGTGGGGCGCGGAACTTGCCCGGGAGGAGGGCAAGACGCGGGGCGAAGGCGTCGCCGAGGTGCTCCGCGCGGCCCAGATCCTGCGCTTCTACGGCGGCGAGGGCGACCGGGAGGCCGGCGAGATGTTCGCCTCCCCCCGCCGCGGTGAGCAGATCCTGGTCGCGCGCAAGCCCGTCGGCGTGGTCGGGGTCATCACCCCCTTCAACTTCCCCATCGCGATCCCCGCCTGGAAGATCGCCCCGGCACTGACCTACGGCAACACCGTGGTGTGGAAGCCGGCGGGCACCGTGCCGCTGCTGGCCATGCGGCTGATGCAGGCCCTCGCCGACGCCGGCCTGCCGCCGGGGGTGCTCAACCTCGTCATCGGTGGCCGGGCGGTCGGCGCCGGCATCGCCGACCATCCGGGTGTCGACGCGCTGACCTTCACCGGTTCCACGGCGGTGGGCCGGAGCCTCGCGGCGGCGGGAGCCGCCCGGGGGGTGCCGGTGCAGGCGGAGATGGGCGGCAAGAACGCGGCGGTGGTGCTCGGCGACGCGGACCTCGATCTCGCCGCCGAACAGGTGCTGCTCGGCGCGTTCCGGTCGTCGGGGCAGAAGTGCACGGCGACCTCCCGGCTCATCGTCACCGACGACGTCGCCGACGAGTTCGTCGGTGAACTCGTCGCCCGGATCGGGAAGTGGACCGTCGGCAATCCCCTGGACGAGGACGTCCACATGGGTCCGGTGGTCGACGCCGCGGCGCGGGCGTCGATCCGGGCGGGGGTCGACGAGGCGGTACGCCAGGGTGCCCGAGTGTTGTGCGGGGGCCGGCCCTACGAGGACGGTGAACTGGCGGCCGGGTTCTACGTGCCGCCCACCGTGCTCGAGCTGCCCGGCACCCGGCTCGACGTGTGGCGCGAGGAACTGTTCGGGCCCGTACTGGCCGTGTGCCGGGCGGCCGACGCCGAGACGGCGTTCGCGCTCGCCGACGACAGCGAGTACGGCTTGTCGGCGGCGGTGTTCACCCAGGACCTCACCCGCGCCCTCGGGGCACTCGACGACCTGGACGTGGGCATCCTGCACATCAACTCCGAATCCGCCGGCGCCGACCCGCACGTCCCGTTCGGCGGCGCGAAGAAGAGCGGGTACGGCCCGAAGGAACAGGGCCGCGCCGCACGGGAGTTCTTCACCCACACCACGACCGTCTACCTTCGCGGCGGGAGGCCGATCGCATGAGCAGGGGCGCACTCGACGGCATCGTCGTCGCCGACTTCACCCGGGTCCTCGCCGGCCCCTACGCCACGATGATGCTCGCGGACATGGGTGCCGAGGTCGTCAAGATCGAACGTCCCGGCACCGGCGACGACACCCGCGCGTGGGGACCGCCCTACGACGACGAGGGCTCGGCCACGTACTTCAACTCGGTGAACCGCAACAAGACCTCCGTGGTCCTGGACCTCGCGTCGGAGGACGGCCGCGCCGAGGCCCGCCGGCTCGTGGCGCGCGCGGACATCGTGGTCGAGAACTTCCGGGCGGGCACCATGGAGCGGCTCGGCCTGGGCTACGACGAGCTGCTCGACGTGAACCCGGGGCTGATCTACTGCTCCGTCACCGGGTTCGGGAGCGGGGACGGAGCGGCCCTGCCGGGCTACGACCTGCTCGTGCAGGCCGTCGGTGGGCTCATGAGCATCACCGGACCCGAGGCCGGTACGCCGACGAAGGTGGGTGTCGCGGTCGTCGACGTGCTCACCGGCCTGCACGCCCTCGCCGGCATCCTCGCCGCTCTGCATCATCGGGAGCGCACCGGCGAGGGGCAGCGCGTCGAAACCAATCTTCTTTCCGCGCTCCTGTCGTCGCTCGTCAATCAGGCGTCGGCGTACCTCGGTGCCGGGGTGGTGCCCGGCATCCTCGGAAACCGGCACCCCAGCATCGCCCCGTACGAGGTGTTCACGACCAAGGACCGGCCGCTGGCGCTGGCGGTGGGCAACGACAAGCAGTTCACGCGGCTCGCCGAGACGATCGGCGCGCCGGAGCTGGCCACCGATCCGCGCTTCCGCAGCAACCCGCTGCGCGTCGCACACCGCGAGGAACTGTGCGCCGAGATCACCTCGATCCTCGTCACGGCCGGGGCCGACCACTGGTACGACGAACTCTCCCGCGTGGGTGTTCCGGCCGGACCCATCAACGACGTCGCCGAGGCATTCGAGTTCGCGCGGCGTCTCGGCCTCGATGCCGTGGTGTCCGTGCCGGGAAGCGCCACGCCGCAGGTCGGAAATCCGTTGAGCTTCTCCAGGACTCCGGTCCGGTACCGTTCGGCCCCGCCACCCCTGGGTGGAGCCGCGGACTGACCGGCAGGAACCGGAGGAGTGCCCGTCCCGTCGCGTCCGGCCGCGGCGGGACGGGCGTCGTGCCGCACCGAACCGAACGGCGGGCGCCTCCGTCGTCCGTCCCCTCCCTCGATCAGGGATGCGCGACGGCGCGATCCTCGGGGGCGGGAACGGTGGCTGCGGGCCGTCGCAGACCGAAGGACTCGAAGCCGACGACGTACAGGAGCGTCACCAACGCGAACAGGTCCATGAATCCGAGGGCGTTGCCGTGCAGGCCGCCGGCGACGGCCGGCTCGTGGAGCACGATCTCGGCGATCACGTAGTAGTACAGGACGAACGTGGTCACGGCGAGGGCGAACGTGATCACCACGCGGGACAGCAGGTTCACCACGGCCCCGCCGCCCGTCGGCCTGTTACCGAAGGCGTTGGCCCACAGAATCATCCATGCGACCCAGCACACGCCCAGCTGGGCCGGGAACTGATCGAGCGGGAAGCCCGGTTCGGCTGCCGTGCCGGGTCCGACGAGCACCGCACACACCGCACGCAGCGCCACGAACAACACGGTGCCGAGCACGATGTTGCCGACCGTCGAGACCAGTGCGACCCGCATGCGGCTGCCGGCGAGCCGCCACGGCCAGTTCTCCCAGGTCTGTCCGGTGAGCACGATCGCGACGATGATCGAGTAGTACCAGCCGAGCAGTGTGTCGATGCCGAGCAGTGCTGTGCCTTCCCGAACCGTCTCCGAGACCGCGGGTACACCCAACACGAGATAGAGCAGTGCGGTGGGGACGAGGAGGGAGACGATCTCGCAGGCGCCGACCCACGGCTGTTTCAGGCCCAGATCGGTCCACGGCCAGTGTCCCCAGTTGAGCACCACCAGGACCCACGTGGAGAAGCCGAACAGGACGAACAACGCGCCCGTGAAGTAGCCCAGGCCGTCGGGACGCGCGGCCGCGTAGTCGGGATACAGGTGGCCGATTCCGCTCGCCAGGGCATACGTGACAACGACGGCGAAAGCCGATGCGGCGCCGAGGAACGCAATGCCGCGCCAGGGTTGCCGTAGCCGGTCGAATCCCCAGAGTTCGAGGTTGAATCCGGCCCACACGACGAACAGCAGGGCCCAGAACAGGGCGGCGTTGAACGGCAACGGATACAGGTCGAACGGGCTGAGCCGCGGGTCGGCGAGCAGATACCACGCCGCGACGGAGGCGGTGGTGATCACGGCGGTGTTGGCGACACCGAATCCGAGCCACCCCGGGGACGTGTCGGCGTGCGAGCGTTCGGGCATGGGGTACCGAAACCTTCTGTGATGCCCTCGAAACGAGGGGCGAGGGGAACGTCGGCCGAGGAGATCGGTGAGTGGTGTGGTGGCCGGAGTCGGCTGCCGGATCGCGGACCGTGTCCTCGAGGGTTCTTCGTCAGCTCCGCCGGCGCAGTTCGGGACCGGCCGTGGGAGCGTGGAGCATCGGAGTGTCCTTCCCGTGAGAATGCGACTCGTGAGAATGTGACTCGGAGCACACTCGAAACGATCGCGCGTCACAACTGTTGCGCCGCGTTGCATCCCCCGCTCGGGTCCGGATCGTCCGCCACGGCCGCCCGGCATCTCCCGGACCTCGACGGCCGCTCACCACTCCGGCCGGGTGTGGATCGAGTCGAGGTCGCAGCGGTCACCCGAAATGGGCACCGGGCCGCGGTGCTGCTCGGCGCCGACGACTACGACGCGCTGCGCGAGACCATTGCCGTGCTGGCCGAGAAGTCCCTGCTTGCCGACCACCTCACGGGAAGGGCCGAGATCGAGGCCGGGGGCAGTCTCGATGCCGCAGCCCTCGCCGAGATCATGTCGGCGGGCAAGCCCGACGACGAGTGAGCGTCCCCGGCGAGCCCTACACCCTGATCGTGGCCCGTACCGCTGCCCGTGCGCTCGAGCGGACCCTGCCCGAGAAGGTCGCCGCCGCGGTGTACGAGTTCCTCACCGGACCCCTCCTCGAAAACCCGCACCGGGTCGGCAACGAACTCGCCCCACCGTTGGCACCGGCCTGCTCCGCCCGCCGCGGCTCCTACCGGGTGCTGTACCTGATCGACGAGAACACCCGCCAGGTCCGAGTCACCGCGATCTCCCACCGCGCCGACGCGTACCGCACCTGAATCGTCCGGGGCGCGGCCGGGGTGAGGATCTCGTCGAGGCGCTGCGACCGGACGTCGGCACCTATCCGCCACGGCCGTCCAGCATCTCCCGGGCCTTGACGGCCAGCCACCACTCCACCCGGGTGTGGATCGAGTCGAGGTCGCGGCCGGTGAGTTCGGTGATGCGGGCGAGCCGGTTCCGCAGGGTGTGCCGGTGGATGCCCAGCGCGGCGGCGGTGCTCTCGGCCTGGCCGTTGTGCTCGAGGTACGCGGCGAGGGTCTCGACCAGTCTTCCGCTCGATCCGTGCTTCGCGTCGTAGGCATCGAGTGCTTCGAGTCCGGTGCGGGCGATGGCCTGCAGCGCGTCCGGGTCCTGCATGCCCAGCAACACCGAGAAGGTACCGAGCTCGGCGAACTCCACCGGTGTCCGGCCCCCGTTCCGCGCTGCCCTGACCGCCGAGAGAGCCTGCTGCACACTGGTGTTCGCGTCCTTCACGCCGCACGGACCGCCCAGCCCGCACCGGACCGGCCGGCCGAGCTGCGCGCGGACCCGGTCCTGGACCCGGGTCGCGATCTCGCGGGCCCGGTCGGCCGGCAGAACCACGGCGACATCCGTGCCGACCGAGGCCGCCAGATGGGGTACGCCCTCCGCGGCGAGGACTGCGCCGACCTGCCGTTCCGCCGGCAGCAGCGGGCCGACCTCCGTCAGCACGGCGACGGCGACGGTGTCGGTCGGTTCGAACCCGAAATAGCGGAGCAGGCCGGCGTCCATGCGTTCGGGTGCGTCGAAGAGTGTCCGGGTGACGACGGCCCGCAGCCGCTGTTCTGCGCTCTGCACCTTCGCGGGCTTGCCGAGCTCGATGGAGATCAGCGACACGGCGTGGGCGAGGAGCAGACGGTCGGCCGGCGGGAGCGGCTCCGCGGTGCCGACGGCGAGGTATCCGTAGAGGTCCTGGGCCGCCGCGATGCTCTGAACGGTGTAGTGCCCGGCGGCGTCGACCAGCACCTTGCTCATCTGCCGTCGCCGCGGAGATCGGGACGCCGACTCCGCCACCCCGCGCGCATGCCGGACCGCCCGCGTCGTGTCGGACCCGTATTCGGCGAGTACGCGATCGTCGGCGTCGACGACGGCGACGGCTCCGGCGAGGGCCTGACCGAGCGCGGTCACGACCGCGGGCACACCCCCGCGCAGTGTGGCCCGGGCCAGCCGCTCCTGCTGATCGACGACCCGCTGCACCGCGCGGACCTGGTCGGCGGTCAGTTCGTCGATGACCGCCCGGGTGATGGCGATGAAGGGCGTCGAGGCGGGCACGGCGAGCACCGGGAACCCCAGCGCGTCACCCGCGGCGCGCAGACCGTCGGGCACGCGGTCGAACCGGGTTCCGGTGTCGAACGCCAAGGCCGCGCAGCCGGCCCCCACCAGGCCCTGGAGGTACGCGAACTGCTCGTCGGCGCCGGCGCCGATCTCCAGTCCGGTGGTCATCACGAGCTCTCCACCCGAGAGCCACGGGGTGGGGTCGGGAAGCTCGATCGGATGCGCCCACTCGATGACACGGTCGGCTCCGTCGCGACCCGCCACGAGAGTGAGCCCGAGCTCCGGCAGCGTCGTGAGCCGACGCACGGTGATGGCCATGATGACGATCCTTCCCCCCACCGGGCGGCTAGGAGGTGGGGTGTTCGGCGAGGACTTCGAGGGCCAGATGCACGTCGGTGACGTCCCGGGGGGAACGCAGGGACCGGCCCAGCAGGTCCTCGACTCGTTTCACCCGGTGCCGCACGGTATTCGGATGCAGGTTCAGCTCCCGCGCCGTCCGCCCCACGTCCAGGTCCCGGGCCAGGTGGAGCACGAGGAAATCGACCAGGTCGTCGTGGCCGTCGAGCAGTGGGGCCAGGACCGCGGTGGCGCGCGCGAGAGCGGGCCCCGGGTCGCGGCCCGCCAGCAACCAGTCCGCGAGGCTCACGTCCTCGAAGCGCTGGGTGCTGCGGCCGAGCCGCTCGGCGGCCCGTCGCGCCCAGCGCGCCTCGCGCAGTTTGTCGGGCCCGCGCGCGGGATCGGTGAACGGCTCGCTCGAGCCGCACGTCAACCCCTGTGGAAGGTTGTTCGACCAGGAGTCGAGAGCCTCCGCCCGGGCGGGGACCACTCCGACGAGGCCCCCCTCGCCCCGGGCGAGCAGCAGGGTCAGCCCGATGTCGCGGGCCAGCCCGGACACGTCCGTTTCGACGGCATCGAGCAGCGAGTTCGCCCGGAACACCCATCGGCGGTTGTCGTAGTCGGGTGCGGCGGACAAGGCCAGCATCCGCATATCGGGCTCGGGGCCGAACCGCAGCATCTCGAGCTGGTCCAGGACGGTGTCGGAATCGGCCGGATCGCCCGACGCCAGCGCCCGCACCAGTGCGGCGTGCCGCGCGCGGTTTTCGATGGTGGCGCGCTGGCGGGTGCGTTCGATCGTGTTGAGCAGCCTCAGCGACACCTCGACGGCGGGCGCGGTGAGCGGATCGGTGAGTTCGTTGCTCTTGGACGCGAGGGCGAACCAGTAGTGCTGGCCGCCCGGCGAGATCGAGTGCGCGCTCACCGACCATCGGCCCACCCGGAACAGCAGCCGGCCGTCCCGGCCGCGCAGCTGATTGCGGATCAGGTGCACCGGTGCGCCACCCGCCGAGGCCACGACGTCGCCGACCTCGTTGTAGAGGACGACGCTGCTGCGGAGCAGCCCGGCGAGCCGGGCCACGAGGTCGGCCTCCGGGGACTCGGCCGTCATCGCCTCGAGCAGGTGGTTCTGCATCTGCAGCGTGCGGCGCAGCAGCATCGAGTCCTGCGCCTGCGCCGCGGCATTGACACGTCCGACCACCTCCATGAACGGCAGTTCCGGCGGGATCGCCACCACGGCGAACCGATGGCGCTCGGCCTCGTCGAGCAGGGGCCGGGGGACGTCGTCGGTGATCACCCCGACGCCGTACCCGAGCGCGGCGATGCCGGACCCCACGAGCTCGCGGATCAGTTCGCGATAGGCCTGCTGCGGGTGCTCGTGGCCGGGGAAGCGCGAGCCGGTGGTGAGCATCATCGACCCCGGCCGCAGCCACCGGGTCGGGTTCTCGATCTCGATCGGGTGCGCGCCGGTGATTCCCACGTTGGGGTCGGCATCGGTCGCCAGCCGGAGCCCGAGGTCGGGTTCGAGCAGCAGGTCGACGAGCCGGAAACGGTCCGGAAGCATGCCCGACATCTTTCTCCCATGGGTGTGAAGATCTCCAACGATTCGGGGAACTCGATTCACTTTCTCCAATTGATGGCCCCGCGACCAGGCCGAATACTGGGTTCCACCCGACCCAGGAGTATGACGATGATCACATCCCGCAATCCCCACCTGCGCGTCGCCGTGGACGTCGGAGGCACCTTCACGGACGTGTGCATCTTCGACGAGAGCGCATCGACCACCCGCATCGCGAAGGTTCCCTCGACCCCGGACGATCCCATGCGCGCCGTGATCGACGGTGTGCGCACCGCGGGCATCGACCTGACCGAGGTGACCCTGTTCTCCCACGGCACCACCGTCGCGACCAACGCGCTCATCACCCGCAACTTCCCGCCCGCGGCCCTCGTCACCACCCGCGGGTTCCGCGACGTGCTCGAGATCCGCGACGGCACCAAGGACGAGTTGTGGGACACGTACGTCGACGTCGGCACCCCCTACATCCGCCGCCGTGATCGGTACGAGGTCACCGAACGCATCGACTACGCCGGCGAGGTCGTCACCCCGCTCGACGAGTCGGAGGTCCGGGAGATCGCCCGCATCCTGCGCCGCAAGAACATCAAGACCGTCGCGGTGTGCCTGATCAACAGCTACGTCAACAGCGCACACGAGCAGCGCGTGCGGGCACTGCTCGAGGCCGAGCTGCCCGACGTCACCGTCTCCACCTCCAGCGAGATCCTCCCCGAGATCTTCGAGTACGACCGCGCCTCCACCACCGTCGCCAACGCCGTGCTCGCACCCCTGGTCAGCGGGTACGTCAACCGGCTCGAAGCGCAGCTGCGCACCGACGGATACGACGGCGACCTGCTCCTGCTCCATTCCGGCGGGGGCTCGATGACCCCCGCGATGGTGGAGAAGTATCCCGTCCGGCTCGCCGCCTCCGGCATCGCCGCCGGCGCGATCGCCGTGGCCGACATCGCCACCCGCTGCGGATACCCCAACGCGATCGGCCTGGACATGGGCGGTACCAGCACCGACATCTCGCTCGTCTACGACGGCGAGGTCCGCACCACCAAGCAGTGGCAGGTCGAGTACGGCTTCCCCATCTCCTTCCCCAGCATCGAGGTGCTCACCATCGGCGCCGGCGGCGGATCGCTGGCCTGGCTCGACGAGGCAGGCTCGCTGCGCAACGGGCCGCAGTCGGCCGGCGCCTCCCCCGGACCCGCCTGCTACCTGCGCGGCGGCACCGAGCCGACGAACACCGACGCCAACGTGCTGCTCGGCCGCCTGGGCACCGCCCTCATCGGCGGCGGCCTCACTCTGGACGTGGCGGCCGCGGAGAACGCGATCAAGCAGAGCGTGGCCGGACCGCTCGGTCTCGACGCCGACACCGCGGCCGGCAACATCATCCAGGTGGCCAACGCCAACATGGCGGATGCGGTGCGGCTGTTGTCCATTCGGCGCGGCTACGATCCGCGCGACTTCGTCCTCGTCGTCTGCGGCGGCGCGGGCGCCCTGCACGGCGCGGCCCTCGCGAAGGAACTGTCCATTCCGACCGTCGTGGTGCCGCCCCATCCGGGCATCACCTCGGCGCAGGGGTGCCTGCTCGTCGACATCCGGCACGACCTGTCGGCCATGTTCCAGGGCCGCGTCGACGAGGTCGACACCACCGCGCTCGAGCGCGAATTCCTGCGGCTCGAGCAGGAGGGCACGCAGCGTCTCCGCCACGAGGGGGTCGAACCCGAACGGATGGTCCTCGATCGTCATATCAGCATGCGCTACGCGGGGCAGTGGCGTTCGCTCACCGTCGCGGCCGGCAGCGGCCCCGGCTTCCTCGCGGAGGCCGTCGAGCGGTTCCACGAGGAGCACGAACGGGACTACTCGTTCCGGCGCGACGACACACCCGTGGAGATCTACCAGATCGGGCTGCGCGCGGTGGGCACCACGCCGAAGCCGAACTTCCCGCGCACCTCCGAACCCACCACCGCGGAGCCGGCGCCCGTCGAGCGGCGCAACGTCTACTTCGACGAGGCGCGCGGCCGGCTCGACACCCCCGTCTTCGACCGCGACACACTGGAATTCGGTACGCGCATCCCCGGCCCGGCCGTGATCACCCAGCTCGACTCCACCACCGTCGTCCCCCCGGGGACCACCGCCACGATCGACGAGTGGGCGAACATCCGCATCGACATCCAGGAGACCCGATGACCACCACGTCCCCCACCCTCGATCCGGTCACCTTCGAGGTCCTCAAGAACGCGTTCGCCACCTCGGTCGACCTGATGTCCGAGCAGATCCTGCGCACCTGCTACTCGTTCGTCATCTACTCGCGGGACTTCTCCTCCGCGCTCTGCGACGCCGAGGGCAACACCGTGATGCAGGGCAGCCAGGACATCGCGGTCCACGTGGGCACCCTCCACTTCCAGTGCAAGGCCGTGCTCGAGGAATTCGGCTCCGACATCAACCCCGGCGACATCTTCATGGTCAACGACCCCTACCGGGGCGGCACCCACCTCAACGACGTCAGCTTCGTCCGGCCCATCTTCGCCGACGGCGTCCTCATCGCCTTCGCGCAGAACAAGGGTCACTGGGCCGACATCGGCGGCAGCGTCCCCGGGTCGTTCGACGTGACCGCCACCGAGCATTTCGGTGAGGGCCTGCGGATCACCCCGGTCCGGGTGTGGCACGAGGGCCGATTCCTGGCGGACGTCGCGAAACTGCTCGTTGCGAACACCCGGTCGCCGGAGATCAGCATGGGCGACCTGCACGCCCAGGCGGAGGCCACGGGCGTGTGTGAACGTGAAATCCACCGACTCGTCGACAAATACGGGCGCGGCACCGTCACCGACGCGATGCGCGAGGTCCAGGACTACGTCGAGCGCATCGTGCGCAGCCGGGTCGCCGACCTGCCGGACGGCACGTGGACCACCGAGGACTACCTCGACTCCGATCCCGCCCGGCCCGAGGGGCTCGTCCCGATCCGCGTCACCATGACGATCGAGGGCGACCAGCTCAGCTACGACCTGACCGGCAGCGCACCGGCGGTCGCCAGCTTCCTCAACAGCGGCTACGGCACCGCGTTCTCCGGGATCGTGGCGGGCACCAAGTCGTTCTTCCCCGACGTGCCGCTGAACTCGGGCCTGTACAACGCGATCCGCACCGACCTCGGACCGGAGGGCACCGTCGTCAACGCGGGCTGGCCGCACGCGGTGACCGGGTTCTGCTCCGGTCCCTACGAGAAGATCATGAACGCGATCTTCGAACTGTGGTCGAAGGTCGTGCCCTCCCGCGCCATCGCGTGCTCGTTCAACCTCGAGTACCTGCTCGTCGGCGGCCGCGACGCCCGCACCGACGACCGGCCGTTCTTCATGTGGTACGACTGGATGGCCGGCGGCTGGGGCGGACGCAGCTCGAAGGACGGATCGAGCGCCACCGCACCGGTGTTCGGTATCGGCCTGGCCGTGCAGCCGTGCGAGGGGCAGGAACGCCTCACCCCCGTGCTGACCAGCGAGCACGCCATCATCACCGATTCCGGTGGACCCGGGGAATACCGCGGCGGGTGCGGCCTGTCCAAGGGCGGCATCCTCACCGACAGCGACAGCAGCGTGATGTCGTACTGCTGTGACCGTTCCCGCTCGGTCACCTGGGGCATCGAGGGCGGCCTGCCGTCCATCCCGCACGGTGTGTGGCTCAACCGCGGCACCCCCGAGGAGCGCTTCCTCGGGTCCGTGTTCTCGAATGTGCCCGTCCAGTCCGGAGATTCGTTCGAGCGGCCGTCGGCGGGCGGTGGTGGCTACGGGGATCCGCTGCAGCGGGACCCGGACGCCGTGCTCGAGGACGTGATCGACGGATATGTCTCCGTCGAGCGCGCCGCCCTGGACTACGGCGTCGTCGTCGTGCCGGTGGACCCCGAGATCGACCGCTACGAGCTCGACCACGACGCCACCGAGCGCGTCCGCGAGGAGATCCGCGTGTCGCGCAAGGGCTGGCTCGACGAGGACCCCGAAACCGTCGCCGCCCGCTACCGCAGCGGTGAGCTGTCCATGCTCGACCTCGTGCGCCGCTACGGCGTGATCGTCGACTGGGGTACCGGCGAGCTGCTGCCCACGACCACCGCCCAGTTCCGCGATCTGCTGCGGACCCGCTCCGTCGCGCACTGGTCCTGAAGCCCGTGCGGGGCAGTTTCACCGCTGCCCCGCAACGGGTTTCGCGCTCTCCACCCTCCCTCGAAGCTCCCCTGCCGAACCTCCCGCCCCCGGTGCTGCGGGCGGTCGTGCGCCCCTGCGCCGGTTCGGATTCCCTCCCCCCGAGAGGCGACCCCATGTCCGATCACCTCACCGAATCTGCTCCCGGATCCCCCGCGGAGCGGGAAATCGTGCCCGAATCCGGGCGTCTGTCCCGCTGGTCGCTGACGATGGCATGGTGGGCCATGTTCAGCGCCATGTTCTGGCTCTACATCGCGGTTGCCTCGGCCGGCGCGGTCGGGGTACCGGCCACCCTCGCCGGGATGGCTGCCTCGATCGCCACCTTCGGCGTCGTCAATCTGGTGCTCTCCCGCTATGCGATCCACACCGGCCTGTCGGTCGAGCTGCTGTCCCGGCGCATGTTCGGCGCCGTCGGCTCACTGCTCGCCCCGGTGCTGTTCGCGGCCACCGCGCTCTACTACGGGGTCTTCGAGGGTTCCATCGTCGCCGTGGCTCTGCAGGAGTACTTCGGCGGCGACATCAGGCTGTGGTACCTGCTCTGCACGGTGTACATGATTCCCGTGGTGATCGGGGGTGTCGCCGCGTGGCTCGACAAGCTCAACGGGATCCTGCTGCCGTTCTATCTCGTCGGCATGGTCGCCGTCGTGGTGGCCGCGACCGTGCGCCAGGGCTACCCCACCGGATGGCTCACCGCCACGGTGGCATCGGGTCCGCTTCCGGGCTGGCTCACCGCCTACCTCGTCTACATGGGCGTCTGGGTGCTGATGATGTACACCTTCGACTACGCGAGGCTCGGTCGCCGCACCGACGCCGCCTTCCACGGCACCGTCACCTTCGGCTGGGTGTTCTATGCGCTGACCTTCGGTGTGAACGGGCTCGTCGGCCTCTATCTCCTCGGCGCCTGGGACATCGCCGGAACCGAGACCGGCGTGGTCGAGGCGGTCGTCGGCTCCCTCGGCTTCGCGGGGGTGCTGCTGATCATCGTGTCCCAGACCCGCATCAACTCGGCCAATTTCTATCTCGCCTCCACCAACCTCCAGGTGTTCGTCCACCGGGCACTGCGCATCGACGTGCCCCGAGCGGTGTGGGTGGTGGTCACCGCCGTGCTCGCATACCTGCTCATGCTCACCGACGTGCTGGGGTACCTGCTGCAGGCCCTCGCCTGGCAGGGCGTGCTGATCACCGCCTGGGTGGCGATCGCGGTGGTCTACGTGCTGCGGGATCGGGGCCACGCCATGCCCCGCACCGCGTCCGGTGGGGCGCTGGCGTGGCTGATCTCCTCGGTCGCCGGCATCGCGCTCACCGTGCAGGAGGTCAGCGCGACGTGGGCGCAGCTCGCCCCGGTGGTGACGGTGCTGCTGGCCGCGGGCAGCTACGTGCTGCTCACCCCGCGGGTGACGGATCGTGCGCCCTCGGAACCCGAGGCGGCGCAGGGACCCGAAACGTCGCAGGCACCCGAGGCGGCGCCGGATGAGGCGCAGCCGGTCTGAATCCGGCGGACAATCGCCCCGACGGCGGGTGTGACCCACGATTGTGTACATCACGGACATGTCGTGGGTCACATCACGGCCATAGTGTTCTCCCATCCGAGCGACAGCGCCGCCGTAACGCCGGAACCGGCACACGACGGCGGCCGCACATCAGGTCTCGAAGGGAGTGCCGTGCATACCGATCCACCGGCCGAAAGGTCCGACACCCTGGGCCACGCGCTGAAGAAGCGCCATCTCACCATGCTGTCCATGGGAGGGGTGATCGGGGCCGGGTTCTTCGTGGGGATCAGCGCGATCATCGGTCAGGCCGGCCCCGGCGCCATCCTCACCTGCCTGATCTGTGGGCTGATCGTCTTCCTGGTCATGCGCATGCTCGGGGAGATGGCCGTCGCCAAGCCCTGCACCGGCTCGTTCACCGAATACGCCCGCGACGCCATGGGCAACTGGGCAGGCTTCGCCACCGGCTGGCTGTTCTGGTACTTCTGGGTGGTCGTCGTCGGGATCGAGGCCGTGGTCGGGGCCACCCTGCTCGGCCGCTGGCTCCCCGGCGTGCCGCTGTGGCTGATGGCCGCCGGCCTGCTGCTGATCATGACCGTCGTGAACCTGTTGTCGGTCGGCAACTTCGGCGAGGCCGAGTACTGGTTCGCCGGGATCAAGGTCGCGGTGATCATCGCGTTCCTCGTCCTGGCCGGTCTCTACGTGCTGGGCGTCTGGCCCGGGGCCGAGCTGTCCTTCGGCAACCTGACCGCACACGGCGGCTTCCTGCCCCACGGCTTCACCCCCGTCATGGTCGGGGTGGTCGCCGTCATCTTCTCGATGACAGGGGCCGAGCTCGTCACGATCGCCGCGGCCGAGTCGAAGGAGCCGGCCGCGGCGATCCGCCGCGCCACCAGCACCGTCGTGTTCCGGATCCTGGCGTTCTTCGTCGGCGCGACGTTCCTGCTCGTGACCATGCTGCCGTGGGACAGCTATGTCGTCGGCGAATCCCCGTTCGTGGCCGCCCTCGACGTCCTGGGCATCCCCGGGGCCGCCGAGATCCTCAACTTCGTGGTGCTGGTCGCCGTGCTCTCGTGCCTGAACTCCGGGCTCTACACCGCCTCGCGCATGCTGTTCGTGCTCGGTGCCCACCGCGACGCACCCGCGTGGATGACGGCCGTCAACTCCCGCGGTGTCCCGCTGAAGGGCGTGCTGTCGTGCACGTTCGTCGGATACGTGTGCATCGTTGCGGCCTACGTCTGGCCCGACACGATCTTCCTGTACCTGGTCACGTCGTCCGGTGCGATCTGCCTGTTCGTGTACATCATGATCTGCCTGTCGGAGCTGGTGCTGCGCCGCCGCTGGGAACGCACGTCGCCGGAGATCCTGCAGTTCCGGGTGTGGCTCTACCCGGTCCTGCCGGTCGTCGTCACGGCCGTCATCGTCGCGATCCTCGTCGGCATGTGGTTCACCGGCGCCCGCGCCGAACTGGTGCAGTCGCTGATCGCGCTCGCGGTCATCGTCGCCGCGTACCACCTCAAGACCCGGTACCTGCGCCGGCGCGGCGGCGAACGGGCCACCCCGCCGGAGGAGAGGGCGCTGGCCCGGGCGATGCACGTCGACGCGGAGCCGCGACCCGGCGGGCCGCAGCCCGCGCCCTCGGGCAATCCGGCCCACTGACGATCCGCTCCGCGCCGCCGGCTGCAACGACAGCCGGCGGCGCGGTGTTGTGCTCGGAGGACAACACCCCGTCGGAACTCGAGCCCGCGAGGCCGTAGTCGGGACGTGATCCCCGTCACTACCGTTGTGGTCAGCCGAAGAGAAAAGGACCGACGGTAGTGACGATCGAATATCTGGTGTGGCACCGCGAATCGGACCGGCCCTGCGTGCGGGACGACGACCGGGAACTCACCTACGCCGAATTTGCCCGCAGAGTCGACGGTTTCGCGGCGCAACTCCAGCAGCACGGGATCGCTGCGGGTGACGTCGTCGCGGTGATGCTGCCGAACCGGGCCGAACTCCTCGTCGCCCTCATGGCGGCGTGGCGGCTGGGTGCGACGGCCACCCCCGTCAATCCCGCGTTCACCGCGACCGAGGCCGAGTACCAGATCGACGATGCGGGAGCCGTACTCGTCCTGGGCGCCGGTCCCGACACTCCGTCGGGCGGCCGCCCGCTGATCCACGTGGACGACATGGCTACCGCCCCGCCGGCCGGATGGTCGGCCGGCGCCGATCCCCGTCCCGACGACACCGCCCTGCTGATCTACACCTCCGGCTCGACCGGCCGCCCGAAGGGCGTGCAGCTCGCCCACGCGAACCTGCAGTTCATGGCCGACTCGTTCCGCACGCACCTGCAGCTGACCGAGGCCGACCACTGCCTACTGATCCTGCCGCTGTTCCACGTCAACGCGATCGCGGTCAGCTTCCTGGCGCCGATCCTGGCCGGGGCGCAGCTCAGCATCACCGGCAGGTTCTCCCCGGCCCGGTTCTTCGACGACGTGGCACGGCTGCGGCCGACCTACTTCTCGGCCGTGCCCACCATCTACGCCCTGCTAGTCTCCCAGCCGCTGGACACCCCGGTGGACACCTCGTCGCTGCGCTTCGCGATCTGCGGCGCGGCCCCGATCTCGAAGGAACTTCTCGATCGGGTCGAGCAGCGCTTCGGCCTGGTCGTGGTCGAGGGCTACGGGCTCACCGAGGGCACCTGCGCGTCGGCGTGCAACCCGATCGACGGCCCCCGCAAGCTCGGCACCGTCGGCCCCGCGCTGCCCGGCCAGCAGATCGCCATCGCCGGACCCGACGGGCGGCACCTGCCGGCCGGGGCCACCGGCGAGGTGCTCATCAAGGGGCCCAACGTGATGCGCGGCTATCTCGGCCGACCCGAGGAGACCGCCCGCACCGTCGTCGACGGCTGGTTGCACACCGGCGACGTCGGCCGGCTCGACGAGGACGGATACCTCACCCTCGTCGACCGCATCACGGACATGATCATCCGCGGCGGGGAGAACCTGTATCCCAAGGAGATCGAGAACGCCCTGGCCACGCACCCCGCGGTCCTCGAGTCCGCCGTGATCGGCGCGCCGCACGAGGTGTACGGCGAGGTTCCCGTCGCGTACGTCGTGACCTATCCCGAGCGGACCGTCACCGACTCCGAACTGCTCGCCCACCTCTCCGAGCGGCTGACGAGGGTCAAGGTGCCCGCCGAGGTGCACGTCGTCGCCGCCCTGCCGCGCAACCCCGTCGGCAAGATCGACAAACCCGGCCTGCGGCGCAGCCACGGTGCTCCCGTGCACGCCTGACCGCTCCCGAGGACACCACAAGCTCCACCCCGACTCGCCGGCCCCGGGCCGGTGGGGCGGCAACCCCTACCCGAAAGGCGAATTCCCATGGGTTTCAAGACCGGCCACTTCCCGGAAGTGGACCCCGCCACGTTCCGCGACCTCCCGTTCCGGGATCGGTTGCGGGCCATGTCGACCCACTGGGTCGACTACGGATTCGGCACGCCGAAAATGGTGCACACCGTCTACATCCTCAAGCTGCTGTTCCTCTACATCGGCGCCGGCACCGCCCTGGCGACGCTGACCTCGGGCCTGTCGTGGCTCGACGTCTCGTCGTGGTGGAACCAGCCGATCGTCTACCAGAAGCTGATCCTGTGGACCGTGCTGCTCGAGGCGCTCGGTCTCGCCGGGTCGTGGGGTCCGCTCGCCGGGCACTTCAAGCCGATGACCGGTGGCTTCCGGTACTGGCTCAAGCCCGAGACGATCCGGCTCCCACCGTGGCCGGGCAAGGTGCCCGGCACGTCCGGTGACCGCCGCACCGTCGGCGACGTGGCGCTCTACGCCCTTTTGCTCGCCAATCTGATTGTCGCCGTCGTTCTTCCGGGTGTGCATTCCGCCTCCGTCGACGCGCTCGTCGCCGACAACGCCGGCCTCGTCCGCCCCGCGGTCGTGGCGCCGCTGATCGTGCTGCTGATCGTGATCGGCCTGCGGGACAAGGTCATCTTCATCGCCGCCCGCAGCGAGCAGTACCTGCCGGCGATGGTGTTCTTCACCTTCCTGCCCTTCGTCGACATGATCGTGGCCCTCAAGCTGCTCATCGTCACCGTCTGGGTCGGCGCCGGCGTCTCCAAGTTCGGCCGCCACTTCGCCATGGTGGTCCCCCCGATGATCAGCAACACCCCGTGGATGCTGTCCAAGCGGGTCAAGCGCATGCACTACCGCAGCTTCCCGAACGACCTGCGGCCCTCGCACCTCGGCAGCGGCGTCGCCCACGTCCTCGGCACGTTCGTCGAGATCGTCACCCCGCTGGTGCTGCTGTTCTCCACCAACCGCACGCTCACGCTGCTCGCGGTGCTGCTGATGGTGGCGTTCCACTTCTTCATCGCCTCGACGTTCCCGCTCGCGGTGCCGCTGGAATGGAACCTGCTGTTCGCCTACGCCACGGTCTTCCTGTTCTGGGGCTTCCCCGCCTGGGACGGCTACGCCGTGACCGACATGTCGTCGCTGTGGCTGGCGGGCGCGATCACCGCCGCGCTGTGCTTCTTCCCGGTCCTCGGCAACCTGCGCCCCGACCTGGTCTCGTTCCTGCCGTCGATGCGGCAGTACGCCGGCAACTGGGCCTCGGCCACTTGGGCGTTCGCCCCGGGTGCGGAGGAGAAGCTGAACCGGCACATCGTGCGGGCCGCCGAGAACACCCGCACCCAGCTGCTCGCGACCTACCCCGCCGACGTCGCGGACGTCGTGATGCACCAGCTCCTGGGCTGGCGGTCCATGCACAGCCAGGGCCGGGCGCTGATCTCCCTGATGATGCGCCACCTCGGGGACGACATCGACACCTACGACCTGCGCGAGGCCGAGTTCTCCTGCAACTCGATCGTCGCCTTCAACTTCGGTGACGGGCACCTGCACAACGAGCACCTGATCGCCGCGATCCAGCGGCGCTGCAACTTCGCGCCCGGCGAGTTCGTCGTCGCCTGGATCGAATCCCAGCCGATCCACAAGGGCACCCAGGAATACAAGGTGATCGACGCGGCCCTCGGCGTGATCGAACGCGGCACCTACAGGGTCGCCGATGCCGTCGCCGAGCAGCCCTGGTTGCCCAACGGGCCCATCCCGTTCGACGTGCAGTGGACAATGGACCGCGAGGGCGCCCACCGGGCAGCCGCACAGCGGGAGGTCACAGCGTGAGTACGGCGGTCGTGGTCGGTAGCGGACCCAACGGGCTCGCTGCCGCCGTCCACCTCGCCCGCAGCGGCGTGGACGTCCAGGTTCTCGAGGCAGCCGACGAGATCGGTGGCGGCACCCGCTCCGGCGAGCTCACCGTCCCCGGCCTGGTCCACGACCACTGCTCCGCCTTCCACCCCATGGGCGCCGGCTCCCCCTACCTGCAGACCCTCGGCCTCGATCGCTACGGGCTGCGGTGGCGGTGGCCGGAGATCGACTGCGCCCATCCCCTCGACGGGAGCGAGGCCGCCCTGCTGCACCGATCCCTCGACGTCACCGCGGCCGGCCTCGGCGAGGACGGTCCGCGGTGGCGGCGGATGTTCGCCGACCTCGCAACCGGGTTCGACGGGCTCGCCGCGGACCTGATGCGGCCGGTGCTCAACGTCCCGCGGCACCCGCTGCGGCTGGCGGCGTTCGGGCCCCGGGCCCTGCTGCCCGCCACGGCCTCGGCCCGCTGGTTCCGCACCCCCAAGGGACGTGCCCTGTTCGGCGGGGTCGCCGCTCACGCCTACCACCGGCTGGACCGGCCCGCCACGTCCGCCGTGGGTCTGATGATCACCGCCGCCGGCCATCGCTACGGGTGGCCGGTGGCGGAGGGCGGCTCCGCCGCGATCGCGCGGGCACTGACCGCGCAGCTCGCGGAGCACGGCGGCAAGGTGCACACCGGGGTCCGGGTCCGCCGTGCCGCGGATCTGCCGCCCGCGGACGTCGTGCTCCTCGACGTCGCCCCCGAGGCCGCCCTCGGCATCCTGGGCGACGCGGTACCCGCGCGGATCGCCAAGGCCTACCGCAGGTTCCGCCACGCTCCCGGCGCCTTCAAGGTCGACTTCGCGATCGACGGTCCCGTTCCGTGGGCCGACCCGGAATGCGGGAAGGCCGGCACCGTCCACCTCGGCGGCGAGTTCGCCGAGATCGCCCGGGCCGAACGGGACGTCGCGACGGGACGCATGCCGGAGCGGCCGTTCGTACTGCTCGGCCAGCAGTACGTCGCCGACCCGACCCGCTCCCGCGGCTCCGTGCATCCGCTCTACGCGTACGCCCACGTCCCGGCCGGCTACACCGGCGACGCGACGGACGCGATCGTCGCCCAGATCGAGCGGTTCGCCCCGGGGTTCCGGGACCGCATCGTCGCCACCGCGGTCACCGCGCCCGCCGACCTCGCGCGACAGAACCCCAACCAGGTCGGCGGTGACATCATCGGCGGCGCCAACGCCGACCTGCAGGTGGTGTTCCGGCCGCGAATTGCGCTGGACCCCTACAGCACCGGGGTTCCCGGGGTCTACCTGTGCTCGGCCTCGACCCCGCCCGGGGCGGGCGCGCACGGGATGTGCGGCTACAACGCCGCGGAATCGGCGCTGCGGCACCTGCGGAGCGCCGGCCGTGGCTGAGCCGGTGGTCTCGGGGCGGTCGACGGGCGCACCGTCGGCCGCCGACGAGGTTCAGCGCGTCGTCGCCGAGGTCGCGCGCCGGTTCGACGCCCGCCAGCGGGAGATCACCCGTTCCATGACCGCGATGATGGCGCGGGAGATCGCTCACCTCGACGAGGATCCGCATCTCGTCGAGCTGCTCGAGGCGAGCGTGCACGGCAACATCGCGACGATCATCCACGTGCTCACCAACGAGATCCCCGCCGAACACCTCCAACCCACCACGGCGGCAGTGGAATATGCGTTGCGGCTGGCGCAGCGCGACGTGCCGTCGCACTCGCTCGTCCGTGCGTACCACATGGGACAGAACGACCTCATGCGGCTGTGCTTCGACGAGGTGCGGTCGATGAACCTCCCGCCGCAGGTGACACTCGACGTCATCGAGCACATCTCCGCGGTGGTCTACCGGTACATCGACTGGATCACCCTGTACGTGTTCGACGCGTACGAGAAGGAACGGCGCCGGTGGTCGGCCGTGCGCGGCAACGTGCACTCCGCCCTCATCCACGGCCTCGTCGACGGATCCGAAACCGACGTCGCGGCGTTCGAGGCGGAGACCCGGTACCGGCTCGACCGCTGTCATGTCGGGGTGATCGTCTGGACGACAACCGAATCCGCGGACGGCGCGATCAATCCCCTGGACCGGCTGGTGCGCGCGGTGGCGGTGCACCTCGGGTCGGATGCCCCGCCGATCCTCACCGCCATCGACCGGCGCACGGTGTGGGCCTGGCTGCCGTTCGATCGGCACCGGCCGACGATCGACACGGCAGCACTCGATTCCGTCGTCCGATCCCATCCCGCCGGCCGCCTCGCGCTGGGCCTGCCCGGCTCCGGCCTCGCCGGTTTCCGGCGCTCGCACGAACAGGCCGAGGCCGCGTATTCGATCGCGGTGGCCCAGGCCACGTGCACCCGGCGGGTCATCGGGTTCGGGGATCGCGGCGTCGCCGTGGTGTCGCTGCTCGCCCGCAACCTCGACGCCGCGCGGGCGTGGGTGGGCGAGATCCTCGGCCCGCTCGCCGACGACACCGAGCAGGCCGCGATGCTGCGGGTCACGCTCGGCACCTACTTCGCCACCGGTGAGAGCCACCTGCACACCGCCGAACGGCTGAACCTGCACCGCAACACCGTCAAGTACCGGATCAACAAGGCCCTCGGCGACCCGACCCGCGCGCCCGCGGTGCACGACAAGCTGGACATCGCGCTGGCGTTGCAGGCGTGCGAGTTCCTCGGGGAGGCGGTGTTGCGCTGACGCGCCGGTTATCCCGACTGTGACAACATCGGCACGGTCGGTCGATTCCAGGAGGCACCGTATGAGCATGCCCGGCGTGAAGGCACTCGTCTTCGACGTGTTCGGCAGTGTGGTGGATTGGCGCACCAGCATCGCGCGCGCGGCGGCACCGTTCCTGGCTCGTCACGGGAGCAGTGCCGAACCCGCGGAGTTCGCGGATGCCTGGCGCGCGCGCTACCAACCGGCCATGCAGGCGGTACGCGAGGGCAGGCGGTCCTTCGTGCGTCTCGACGTGCTGCACCGGGAGAACCTGGACGACGCCCTGCGCCGCTTCGGCATCGACCCGGCGGGCATACCGGGGCACGAACTCGATCAGCTCAACCGTGCCTGGCACGAACTGGATCCGTGGCCGGACGCCGTCGAGGGGCTCACGCGGCTGAAGCAGCGATTCGTCGTCGCGCCGCTGTCGAACGGCAACATCAGCATGATGGTCGATATCGCCAAGCGCGCGGGTCTGCCCTGGGATGCCGTCCTCGGTGCGGAGGTCGCCCGGGCCTACAAACCCATGCCCGAGGCCTATCTGCGCACGGCAGCCATCCTGGGCCTGGAGCCGGGCGAGGTGTGCATGTGCGCCGCCCACAACGAGGACCTGGCGGCCGCGCGTGCCTGCGGCCTGAAGACCGCGTTCTTCGCGCGACCCACCGAACACGGCCCGGCCCAGACCACGGACCTGCACGCCGAACACGACTGGGACGTGATCGCCGACGACCTCGTCGACCTCGCGCGCCGCCTCGACGCCTGACGGCGCCCGTGCGCGCTTCTGGTAGCGGCTACTACCAGAAGCGCGCACGGGGTCAGGCGCCGATCAGGCCGTCGGACTTCCAGGCCGCGACGACGGCCGGGCGCGGTTGGGCGGTGCCCCCGTCGGGCCAGTGCGACGACGGGTTGTCCCACGTGGCGTCGTCGGTCTCGCCCGGGTGCTGCACGCACACCACGACGCGGTTCTCCTGCACGATCGGCCCGCACGTCTCCGCGCCGACGGGGACGGTGAGGAACTGCCGGGTCTCGCCGCGGCGCGGACCGTCGAGCACGACGCTGAACAGCCCGTCGTTGGACTTCAGCGCGTTGCCGTCGGTGGAGATCCACAGGTTGCCGTGCGGGTCGAACGCCAGGTTGTCCGGGCACGAGATCGGGCTGACCTGAGCCTTGTCGAAGCCGCCGAAGTAGGTGTCGGCGGCCTCCGGGTCGCCGCAGACCAGCAGCAGGTTCCACGTGAACGACGTGCCCGCGTGGTCGTCGTCGAGCTCGAGCACCTGCCCGTTCTTGTTGTTGTTGCGGGGGTTCGCCACGTCGGCCGCGGCCTTGCCCTCCTCGCCGCGCTTGGAGTTGTTGGTCAGCGCCACGTAGATCTTGCCGGTGACCGGGTTCGGTTCGAAGTCCTCGGGCCGGTCCATCTTGGTGGCCCCGACCTTGTCCGCGGCCAGACGGGTGAACACGGCGACCTCCTCGGCGGTCATGCCGTCGACCAGGGACTCGCCGCGGCCGTCCTCGGCGGTGCGCAGCAGCGGGATCCACTCCCCCGTGCCGGTGAACGTGCCGGAGGCGGGAAGCGTACCGCTGCCGTCGATCTCGTCCGGCGCATCACCGGTCAGCTTGGCCACGTACAGGGTTCCGGCGTCGAGCAGCGTCATGTTGTGCCGCATCGCGGCCTGCGACGTGCCGCTCTGCATCGTCCGGGAGGAGACGAACTTGTACATGTAGTCGAAGCGTTCGTCGTCGCCGCTGTAGGAGACGACGGTGCCGTCGCCGGTGACGTGGATCGTCGCGGCCTCGTGCTTGAACCGGCCGAGCGCGGTGTGCTTGACCGGCACGGACGTCGCGTCCCACGGGTTCACCTCGACGACCCAGCCGAACCGGTTGACCTCGTTGGGGGTAGCGACGATGTCGAAGCGCGGGTCGAAGCGCTCCCACAGCCGTTCCGAGGCGCCGCCCTCGAGGCCGTACCGGGCCAGTCGCTCGGCAGCCACGGGATCGGTGACGTTCTCGGCGTTCGCGAAGTACTGGTTGAAGTTCTCCTCGCCGGAGAGCACCGTGCCCCACGGGGTGAGCCCGCCGGCGCAGTTGTTCAGGGTGCCGAGCACGCGGGTTCCGGTCGGGTCGGCGGCGGTCTTGACCAGGTCGCTTCCGGCGGCGGGGCCGGTGAGGGCGAACTCGGTCAGGCCGGTGATCCGGCGGTTGTACGGGCCGAATTCGGGTGTGAGGCGCCCGGATCCGGCCTCGCCCTTGACCTGCACGACGGACAGCCCGTGGTTGGCCCAGCCGATGCGCACCTGCTCCTCGGTGGGGTTCTCGGCGTCGTAGCCGGCGAACATGAACGGCTCGGACGTGTACTCGTGGTTGACCACCAGCAGGTAGGTGTTCGGCACGCCGTCGACGGGCAGCAGCCCGGCGAAGTCGTTGTTGTAACCGAACTGCTTCTCCTGCGCGGCCGCGGTCTGGTTGCCGATGTCGAAGGCCGGCGCGTCGGGCAGCACCGGGTCACCCCAGCGGATCACGACGGCCTGGTCGTAGCCCTCGGGGACGGTCACGGCGTCGTCGGTGTTCGGCGCGACGGCGGTGAAGTCGGTGCCGGTGGGCACGGGGCCGAGGTCCGCCGGGCCCGCCGTCGTGGCGCCGCCGGTGCTGCCCGCGTCGTCGGAACACGCGGCGAGCACGCCGCCCGCACCGACCGCGAGAACCGCCATCGCTCCGCCGCGCAGCACGCCGCGCCGGGTCAGGGCGGTGCGCACGATGTCGCCGAAGTACTCGCCCCCGGAGGTGTTGGGCACCGCGTGGGAACACGCGTTGCCGCACTTGTAGCGGCAGGTGACGGCGGCGCGCGACGATGTGCCGTCGTGCGTGACGATCAGCGGCAGGGGCTTCGGACTCACAGGTACTCCCTCGTCGAATCGGTTCAACGCGGGCACCGTAGGAGACCGAAACCAGGTAAAGGGAACGAGAAGGTGAACGGGCGGTGAGCCCGCCCCTCGGCACATCCGCGCCCCGCCCGGTCAGCCGCGACATCGGACTGCTGTCGCGACCGACCGGGAATCGTGCGGATGCGGAACCCCCACCGAGGAGCGATCAGTCGTCGGCGATTCCGGTTCCGCTGAGCGCGGGGACGGTCTGCTCGGGGCGGCGCAGCGACAATGCGGCCGTCTTGAACTGGGCCAGCTTGTCGACGACGGTCTGCCCCTCCGGGGTGTGGCCCCAGATGCTGATGCCGCGGTGCGTGGTCGGCTCCCAGGTGGATTCGTCGACCACGATGGGATTCCAGCCGACCTCCCACTCGAACCCGGACGGAGTGCGAGCGTAGTAGGACAGCTCGCGATCGTTTGTATGCTGGCCGACGCCGAGGGCCATGTCGAAGCCGAGTTCCTTGACACGCTGGTAGGACCGGGTCATGTCGTCGAGCTCGGTGACCTGGATGTTCAGGTGCTGGATCCGGGTGCGGACCGGGTCGACGGGAAGACCGCGGACCGCGGCGATCGCCACCGAGTGGTGGCGTTCGTTGACGCGCAGGAAGCGGATCTTGAGTTTGGCACCGCTGATGGTTTCGTCGATGTAGTCGGACAGCCGGGCGTCGAAGACGGTGCCGTAGTAGCCGTGCAGCGTGTGCGGCTGGGTCGAGGTGATCGCGACGTGTCCCATTCCCGATGCGCCGGTGACGAATCCGACGTTGCTCATCGCCAGCGGCGTGGTGGTGGTGCGGGCACGGGTGAAGATCTCCTGGTCGATGCCCTTCGGCCCGGGGAAGCGCAGCAGGCGTTCGACGCCGCGCAGGGCCGCCTCCTCGTCGGTGCCTTCGGTGACCGGGACGCCGCGGTCGCGCACCCGGGCGACGATTCGGTCGAACGATCCGTGATCGTCGATCTCCCAGCCCAGGGCGGTGACGTCCTCCGCGTCGCCGCGTTGCAGCAGGAACCGGCATTCGTGGTCGTCGAGCCGAAATCGCATGGCCTGGGCGGAAAGCCGGTCGGCGTGCAGGCCGATCGCGTCGCGGCCGAAGCGGTGCCAGTCGGCGAACTTGTTCGTCTCGATGACGACGTAACCGAGGTGGACGGAGCCGAACAGCGAGTCCGCGGTGGTCATCGGGTGCTCACGGTGAGGAAGGCCGTGGTGACGGCGTTGAAGAAGTCGGCGCGTTCCCACTGCACCCAGTGGCCGGTGTTCGCGGCGAGCAGCAGGTCGCAGTTGGGCATGGTGTGTGCCAGCATGCGGCCACCACTCGGACGATTGACCTTGTCGTCGGCGCCCCAGATCACCAGCGTGGGGGTGGCGAGCCGGCGCAGTCGCCGGTCGCGGGTGAAGTCCATGCCCCACAGCGTGCGCAGGGCGCAGGGCCCGGAGGGACGGCGCAGCGGCGGATCGGCCACCACGGCCGGATCGATGCTCGACCGGTAGCGTTCGTCGATCACCTCGTCGGGTACGGTGGCCCCGTCGAAGACCAGGTACTTGCGAATGAAGCCTTCGAGCTTGTCGCGTGAGGGACCGTCGCCGGTGTAGTACGACAGCAGCGATTGCAGGCCGGGAGTGGGCAGCCCGCGCGTGGTGCCGATGCCACCGGGGCCCATGAGCACCATCTTCTCGACCCGTTCCGGGGTGTCGAGAGCCAGGCGGAGGGCGCAGGCACCGCCGTAGGAGTTGCCGACCAGGTGGGCACGGCCGAGGTTCAGGGCGTCGAGCATTCCGCGGATGTTGTCGGCGAGGTAGCCGAACGGATCGGACCGGTCGACGCCCTTGCTCGAGCGTCCGTAACCGGGCAGGTCCGGCACGATCACCCGGAACTTCCGGGCGAGCTCGTCGATGTTGCGGGAATAGTTGGACACCCCGGAGGCGCCGGGCCCGCCGCCGTGCAGCAGCAGTACCGCCGGCCCTTCTCCGGTTTCGGCGAAGAAGATGTCCTTGCCGGCGACGGTCACGGTGCGTTCGGTCAGCGCTGTGCGGGTCATGCGAGGGTCTCCGTTTCCTCGGAAAGGCGAATGGATGGGGCGGCTTTCATTCCCGGCGGGGGCGGCGCCAGGTTGGTGTCGGGTCCGGCGGCGGCGTAGACGACCCCGTCCGGCCGCAGGGCCAGGACGGTGGCACCCTTGGCGCGCATCCACCGGATCAGGGTGCCGTTCGTGTCGACGACGGTGTCGGCGGCCGGGGCGGCGCCGGGACCGGCCAGGCGCACGGTCGGTACGCCGGCGGTGCGCCAGCCGGGCCACGAGTCCGGCGAGCCGACATGCAGGATCGTCCATCGCCCACCGAGCACGTCGTCGAGGCGTTCGAGGCTGCCCTTCTCGTCCAGCACCCACGGCTGCGGTACGAGCCATCCCACCGCCGCCGACGCGACCGCCTTCGGGCCGGCCAGCAGGCCTCGGGGGTAGAAGGCGTCCGGGATCCACCGATTGTCGCGTAGCCATTCGGGAATCCCCGGTACCCGCATGGCAATCCGGAAGAACCGATCACGCACGGCCGCGAGTACAGCGTGCCGCTGGGTGATGAGCCGGCCCACCTTGACCGCGCGGTCGGTCACCTCCCGCACATGGGGCAGGCGTTCCAGTTGATAGCTGTCGAGGATCGATTCGGGCAGGGTGCCGTCGAGCACTGCGGCGAGCTTCCAGCACAGGTTTGCCACGTCGCGCACCCCGGCGGACATGCCCTGGCCGATCCACGGCGGCATCGCGTGGGCGGCGTCGCCGGCGAGGAAGACCCGGCCGACGCGCCAGCGGTCGGCGAAGCGCACGTGGTGGCTGTAGACGACTGCGCGGAGAATCTTCACCTGCGTGTCGGTGATGCCCTGGTTGTTGAGTACGCGCCAGATCGCTGCGTCGGTGACCAGTTCGTCCTCGTCCTCGTCGTCGCGGACCGGGAATTCCCACCGGTGGTGTCCGAGCGGTGTCGGGCAGTCCACGGTCGGACGGTCGGGGTTGCAGTGGAACCGGAGCCGATCGTGGCCCGGCCACTCCTGCAGCACCTTCGTATCGATGACCACCCACCGTTCGGCGTAGGTCCGGCCCTCGTAGCCGATCCCGAGCTGAGCACGGGTGGGGCTCGCGCCACCGTCGGCGGCGATCACGTAGGACGCACGCACGCGTTCGAAGGCGTCGTTCCGTAGGTCGGCCAGCATCAGCTCGACCCCGGTCGCGTCCTGGAGGACCCGCAGGCACTCGTGCTCGAGCAGGACATCCACGTTGGGGAATCGTTCGACCCCGCCGCGCAGCACTTTCTCGAGTGCGGGCTGGTAGATGAACTGCTGAGGCGGGTGACCGGATCCGTGGGACACCGGTGCGATCTCCGTGAACGGTGCGCCGTTCGCGTCGACGAAGGTAGCGGCGTTGCCGGCGAGCATGTCCTCCTGCAGGCGGTCCGCCAGGCCGACCTGCTGCCAGATTCGCAGCACCTCCTCGTCGGTGGAGATTGCCCTCGCCCTGCCGTAGATATCCGGATTGCGCTCGATCACAAGCACTTTCAATCCGATCTGGCCGAGGATGTTCGCGGCGGTCACGCCGGTGGGGCCGTAGCCGATGACGGCGACGTCGTAGTGCGGGATGTCGGTCACGTCGAGACCTCTCGTCGAGCGGGGAAGGGTGTCGATCGGCGGGGTGGAATCCGGCCGCCGAAGATCAGGGATTGTTCCTGTAGTGGTCACTACAGTAAGCTGGCGTGCAGTGTGAGTCAATACACACCGTCGCAACCTGAGGAGCGCTCGTGGACGAGCAGAAGAGGACCCGGCAGCGCCGCGCGAACGGCGAGGAGTCCCGTCGCCGGATTCTGGACGCCGCCGTGGAGGTCGCCGCCGAGCGAGGCTACGAGGGCACCAGCATTGCGCTGGTGAGCAAGAAGTGCGGTCTGCCCGCGAGCTCGATCTACTGGCATTTCAAGGACAAGGACGAGCTGATCGCCGCGGTGATCGAGCGCAGTTTCGACACCTGGCTGTCCGGGTGGACCGTACCGGACGGCGACAACCCACGCGAACGCATCGTGGCCCTGGCGATGCAGGTCGCGAAGACGCTGTTGGATTCACCGGACTTCCTGCGGCTGGGGCTGATGCTCACCCTCGAGCGGCGCCCGGTCGAACCGAGCGCCCGCACAATGTTCCTGCAGGTGCGTGAGCAAGCACGCCTCCGCCTCGTCGACGCAATCCGCGACCTCGCGCCCGGCCTGTCGGACGGCTCGGTCGCCCTGCTGACCACGTACGCGATGGCCGGCGCCGACGGGCTGTTCATCGCCAAGGAGATCGGCGGCGACAGCGTCGATCTCGTCGCCCTGTTCGAACTACACGCCCATTCGCTCTACGACGCGGCGCAGCGGTTGAGCACTTCCGAAGGAGGCTGACCTCGCGCACCGCGCCGGTGCGTCCTTTGGGCGGCTGGGGCAACCCGAAGGACGCACCGGCCGCGGAGCGGCCTACAGCACCTGCGACAGGAACTGCTGCAGTCGTTCGGTCTTCGGGGCGTCGAACAGTTCGTCGGGGGGACCGGTTTCCACGACCGCGCCGTGGTCCATGAACACCACCGTGTCCGACGCCGAGCGGGCGAAGCCCATCTCGTGGGTGACGACCACCATCGTCATGCCGCCGGACGCGAGATCGGCCATCAGGGCGAGGACCCCCTTGACCAGTTCCGGGTCGAGCGCCGAGGTGGCCTCGTCGAAGAACATCACCTGCGGGGCCATCGCGAGCGCGCGGGCGATCGCGACGCGCTGCTGCTGCCCGCCGGACAGGTTGCCGGGACGGGAGTCGGCCTTGTGCTTCAGGCCGACGAGATCGAGTTGTTCGAGGGCGAGCGCGCGGGCCTGCTCCTTCGACAGCCCCTTGAGCTTGCGGGGGCCGAGCGCGATGTTCTCGGCCACCGTCTTGTGCGGGAAGAGGTTGAAGTGCTGGAACACCATCCCGATCCGCTGCCGCAGCTCGTCGGGGTTGTCCTTCAGCACCGAGCGGTCGTCGAGGAGGATGTCGCCGGCGTCGGGTTCGTGCAGCCGGTTGAGCACGCGCAGCAGGGTCGACTTGCCCGAGCCGGACGGGCCGATGACGGTGACGGTCTTGCCGGCGTCGACGTGGATGTCGACGCCGCGCAGCACCTTGTTGGTGCCGAAGGCCAGGTGCAGTCCGGTCCCGGTGAGGGACACGCTGTCCCGGATGGTGGTCGGCATCGGTCAGCCCCTCTCCACGACGAGTTCCTGCTCGAGCGGGTCGAGGGTGGCCTCGGGCCGGCCGGTGCGCAGGCGGTGGTCGATGTAGTTCACGAGATGAGTCAACGGCACGGTGAGGATGAGGTAGAACAGGCCCGCCGCGACGAGCGGCGAGAGGTTGCCGGTCTGCGCGTTCAGGTCGCGGCCGACGGCGAACAGTTCGCGCTGGGTGGCCAGCAGACCGAGGAAGTAGATGAGCGACGAGTCCTTGATGAGCGAGATGAACTGGTTCATCAGCGCGGGCAGCACGCGCCGCACGCCCTGCGGGATCACCACCAGTGTCAGCGCCCGGCGGTAGCTGAAGCCCAGGGCCCGGGCCGCCTCCATCTGCCCCGGTTCGACCGACTGGATGCCGGAGCGGAAGATCTCCCCGATGTATGCGGCCGCGAGCAGCGCCAGCGCCGCCGCGCCCAGCCAGTACGGGTTGTTGCCCGTGGCGCCCTGCACCACCGGGCCGAGGCCGAGGCCGACGAGCAGGATGATCACCACCGCGGGCAGGCCGCGGAAGATGTCGGTGTAGACGCGGGCGGGCCAGCGCAGCCAGCGGGTGCGCGATATCCCCGCCATGGCGAGCAGCATGCCGAGGACCGTGCCGGCGAGCCCGGAGGTCAGCGCCAGGATCAGGGTGTTCGGCAGACCGGTCTTCAGCAGATCCGGGAAGGCGTGCCGGTACAGCTCCCACGAGAAGAACGTCTCGCGCAGCTGTTCGAGCGTGGACTTCGGGGCCGTGGCCGCCGGCTCCTCGCCGCTGGCGGTGTTTTCGGCGGCCAGCGCCGCGAAGTCCGGCAGGTCGGGTTCCGGCGCGGCCTTGCTGCCGGGCTTCCAGCCCTCGGGCAGTTCCCGGGGGACCCATTCGGTGTAGAGCTCGGCCCAGGTGCCGTCGGCGATCACGGCGTCGAGCCCGGAGTTGAGCGCGTCGATCAGCGCCTGGTTCTCCCGGGACACGGCCCAGCCGACGTAGTTGTTGAGGCTGAACGTGTTCTGCACGATCGACGTCGGATCACCCGGCGCGATCGCGCCCTCGGCCTGCTGCGACGGCGCCACCCACGCGTCGATCTGGCCGGTCTTCAGGTTCGCGTACGCGGTGTTGTAGTCCGGGAACTTCACCGGATCGAGACCGAGGGTGTTGACGACGTAGTCGTCCTGGACGGTTCCCTGCACGACCCCGATGCGGGTGGACGCGTTCAGGTCCCCGAAGCCGCGGATGGGACTGCCGTTCTGCACGACCAGCGAGAAGTAGCCGAAGTCGTAGCCGTTGGTGAAGCCGACCAGCCGGCGACGTTCGTCCGTGGTGGTGATCGACGACGAGCCGACGTCGAAGCGCCGGCCGGCCACCTGGGCGAGCAGGCCCGCGAACTCGGTGCCGACGAACTCCACGCGGAGACCGAGTTTCTCGGCGATGGCCTTCAGCAGTTCGTTGTCGTAGCCGGTGAACTCGCCCTGGGAGTTCACGCAGATGCTCGGTGGCGCGTCGGAGAGCGTGCCTACGGTGAGCACACCGGGGGTGATGAGGTTCAGCCCGGAAACGTCGATCGACTCGAGCGGCACCACGCCCGGGGTGGTGTAGCGGTCCTCCGCGGCGGCGGCCGACGTGTCGAGATTGGTCGGTGCGGCGGAGGCCCCGCCGACCCCGGGCGGGGAACACAGGTCCTGGGGAGCCGACGGTCGACCACCGCCTGAGGAACAGGCCGTCGCAGTCAGCGCCAGGAGCACCGCCAGGAGCAGCGCCGCCACGGTGCTCCGTTTCGCCATCACGGATTCGGGCATGGTGGGAGCCTAATCCGAATCGCGCCGTCCGACGGATGTGCCGGGGCGGGTCAGCCGCCGGTGGGTTCGATCGAGACGGTGGAGGCCCGCAGCCGCTCCCTGCAGTGACTGCACGTCAGTGCGGGTGCGAAGGTGTGGCCGCAGAGGCGGTGACGCAGGACGATCGCCGGTCCCTCCGGTGCGCGGAACCAGCGCAGCCCCCAGTCGATCATGCAGGCGACGACGGGGAAGAACGCCCGCCCCTTGTCGGTGAGGTGGTAGGTCACCCACGCCGGGCGGTCGGGATTGGGCAGTTCCTGCAGGACGCCCAGCTCGGTGAAGCGCCGGAGCCGGTCGGCCACCACCGTCGGAGGTGCCCCCATGCGCTCGGCGAACTGCCCGTAGCGGGTGGCGCCGAGGAACGCCGCCCCGAGCAGCGCCGCCGACCACCGGTCGCCGAGCAGTTCCATCGTGTGCGGCAGGATCTCCGGCGCGCGAGCACGGCCGGACCGTCGGCGACCGGTCGCGGCCGGCACGCTGCGCGGCCACTGTCCGCTGGGGCCGAGCTGCGCGTCCACGTCGGGTGCGCCGGCGGGCCGGTCGCAGTGGCCGCAGACGAGCACCGGTGTGAACCGGGCGCCGCAGACCGCGTGCCGCCTGGCCGGGAGCTGTCCCCGGTGATCGGGCGCCCACTGCTGTTCCCACGCCCACATGGTGAGCAGAACCGGCCACACGCCGTGGCCGCGGGCCGTCAACCGGTACTCGTGCCGAGCCGGCCGCTCCTGGTACTGCACCCGCTCGAGGAGTTCCGCGTCGGTGAGGCGGGCCAGGCGCGCGGTCAGCACCGCGTTGGAGATCTCCCCCCGCTCGATCCAGTCCCGGTAGCGGCGGTCGCCCTGCAACGCGTACCGCAGAATCCACAGGTTCCACTCGTCGCCGAGGATGCCGAGGGTGACCGCGATCGCGTTGTCACCGCCCGGCTCGAGTTCGGTGACCGTGCCGGAACCTGCCATCGACAGCTGATCATAGGTTCAGGACGTCGCCTGCCCGGTCCGCGTCCCGCCACCCCGGGAGGTCCGAACCCGCCGCCCAGGTCGAGTGGGTGCCGCTCGAGACCCGTTCGGGGAGTCCGATCCGCGCGAGCGGTCCGTCCCCCGGTTGCCGCGCGTCGAAGACCAGGCATTCGGACCGGTCCCGGTTCATGTCGGTGGTGATCGTGATCAGGTAGCCGTCGTCCTCGGCGGCCGACCCGGTGCGGGGCGCCATCACGGTCTCGCTGCCGAAGACGCCCTCGCCGAACGAGTAGTGCTCCTCCGCCCCCGTCTGCACGTCGTGTTTGACGAGGCCGTCGAAGAGGAACCAGCCCGGCACCCCCGTCGCGGCGTAGGTGTAGCGGTGGCGGACGCCGCCGTGATGCGGATTGATCATCCCGAATTCGGTGACGGACTCGGACAGCCGTTCCTCGGTGAGCGAGCCGGTGCGCAGGTTCAGCCGCCAGCGGTGCAGGTGGGTGCCCATGCGGTCGAGCGCCAGCGAACGGAACAGCCGCCGGTAGATCGGTCCGGTGCCGTCGTCCGGCGGTTCCGGTGTCTCCTGATGGAATCCCTCGAGCACGATCTCGTCGCCGTCTTCGTAGGCGTTGGTCCAGTGCAGCACGTAGGTCGGGTCGGCGTCGAACCAGGTGATCTGGTCGGGACGGCCGCGCCGGGGAATCACGCCGAGCCGCATCGGCAGGTCGGGGTGGTAGCGCGGCACGTACCTGCCGCGCGCGAGGGCCTCCGGGATCCAGAACAGGGGGCAGTCGTTGAGAATCGCGTAGTTCTCGGTGAACGCCATGTCGTGGGGCAGGCGGGGGCCGGGCAGGGGGATGTCGACGTAGTGCACCAGCCGATCGTCGGCGTCGACCACGCCGTAGTGCAGGTACGGGGCGTCGGTGCCGTAGTTGAAGAACAGCAGTTCGCCGGTGCGGACGTCGACCTTGGGATGCGCGGAAACGCCCCAGTCGGAGGGGAATCGGCCGTCCCACGTCGCCTTGCCGAGGGTCTCGAGCGTGGTCGGGTCGAGGCGGTAGAGGTCCCCGCACTGCCAGAAGCTGGTCAGGGCGACGCCGCGATGCACGGTGACGTCCGTACTGGAGGCATCCTTCATGCGGCCGCGGGCGCCCCAGCCGTCCTGGCGGATCGAGTTCTGCGGCCGTTCGGCGATGCCCGCCCACAACGGGCCACCGGCCTCCTGCTCGGCCAGGAAGCCGTCGGTCTTCACGAATCTGTTACGGTAGAAGGCTTTTCCGTCGCGAAATCCGACGACGTGAATCATGCCGTCACCGTCGAAGGGATGATAGAGACCTTCGAGTGCCGGGTGCGCCGGGTTCTCGGTGTTGCGCAGGTACACGCCGTCGAGGTCGGCCGGCAGGTCGCCGATCACCTCGAGGTCGTCGGCACGCCGCTCCGTGTGTTGCGGGCGCCACGGACCGGTGCGGTACGGGTGGTCGTCGTCCGCGGGCAGGGTGGACAGTGCCCGTCCCAGAATCTCGAGTTCCATGGATGTCCTTTCAGCCGACGACGAAACTGACCGTGGTGGTCGTACTTCCGCCGATGTTCAGGGTCGCGGCTCGCGTGGCGCCGGGGACCTGGTAGTCGCCGGCGCGGCCGGTGATCTGGCGGTGGCAGTCCAGCAGCATCCGGACTCCGGTGGCGCCGACCGGATGCCCGCCGCCGAGAAGGCCCCCGCTGGGGTTCATGGGGATGCGGCCGCCGATTTCGAGGTCGCCGTTCTCGATCGCCTGCCAGCTCCGGCCGGGGGCGGTGATCCCGAAGTGGTCGACGGCCAGGTATTCGCTGACGGTGAAGCAGTCGTGTGTTTCGATCAGGTCGAGGTCCCGGACGCCGCCGATGCCGCTCCGCTCGAACGCGTCGACGATCGTGGCGCGCACGTGGGGCATGACGAGGGGATCGTCGCCGTCGCGGGCGAGCTTGCCGGACAAGGACAGTCCGACCGTGCGGTGGCCCCAGCCGAGGATGCGGGACATGTCGTCGACGGTGCGTGGGTGCCGGCTCAGGTAGCGGTTGCTCAGCAGCACCATGCCCGCGGCGCCGTCCGTCAGCGGACTGCAGTCGGTCCTGCGGAGGCGTCCCTCGACCACCGGATTGGCGGCCTCGTCCGGGCCGAAACTGCCGGGTCCGTAGGTCCGGTTGCGGGTCTGCGCATTCGGATTGGCGCGGGCGTTGCGGATGTTCAGTTCCGCGATCGCCCTCAGGTGCTCGTCGTCGAGGCCGTAGCGGCGGTCGTATTCGTCGGCGATCTTGTCGAACATGTACGGCCACATGTACTTCGCGTCGGCGCCTTCCTGTCCCACCCAGGCCGCGGCGTTCATGACCCGGGTGCCGGCGTCGCCGGGGACGCACCGTTCGAGTTCGACGCCGAGCACGAGGGCGCAGTCGTAGCGCCCGGCCTCGAGATCGGCCATCGCGGCGAGCACGGCAAGGGAGCCGGACGCGCAGGCCCCCTCGTGCCGGGTGGCCGGGATCCCCCACAGCTCGGGCAGCACGGAGGCCGGCATGCCGCCGAGGTGTCCCTGGCCGGTGTAGAGCTGTCCGAAGGCATTGCCGACGTGGATCACCCCGACGTCGGCGACGTCGATGCGGGCGTCGCGCAGCGTTTCCGTCACCGTCTCCGCGACGAGGTCCGCGATGTTCCGGTCCTCCCGGGTCAGGTTCCGCGCGAAGTCGGACTGGTATCCACCGGCGATCCACACGCCTTCAGGGTTCACGCCGCTCACCGCCTTCCGCGGGGGTCGACCATACGTGGCTTCAACTACAGTAAACAGAGTGACCAGGCGGACGCAACGACGATGTGCGCGCAGGCAGCCGGGAACCGGACCGCCCGGTTGCCGCATCCCGGCCCTGGAGCCGCCCGGTCAGGCCAGCCCGGACAGCGGCGGTGCGGAGTTCTCGTCCCGCCACCCGATCGCCTCGAGGAGGCCGCTCAGGTCGTAGTCGGGACCGCCGACACCGACGGTGAACAGGGTGACGCCCGCATCGACGAAGGCGGCCGCGTGCGCGGTTCCGGGCCACGGCACGGACCGCTCGACCTCGTTCGGTGAGCGGCCGGCGTCGGCGCAGCGCGCCGCGAGGATCTCCGCCTTCTCCGTGTGGGTGTCGAGGTCCCCGAAGCTGTGCCAGATGTCGGCGTACTGCGCCACCAGCGGGATGGTCTTGCGGGGTCCGCCGCCGCCGATGAGCAGCGGGATGTGCCGGGTCGGCGGGGGGTTGAGCTTCGCGAGCCGCGCGGTGATCCGGGGCAGGTATTCGCCGAGCAGTTTCAGCCGGGAACCCTTGGTGCCGAAGTCGTAGCCGTACTCGACGTAGTCCTTCTCGAACCAGCCCGCGCCGATGCCGAGGATGAGCCGGCCGCCGCTGATGTGGTCGACGGTGCGGGCCATGTCGGCGAGCAGATCGGGATTGCGGTAGCCGCCGCCGGTGACGAGCGCTCCGATCTCGACGCGCTCGGTCTGTTCGGCCCACGCGCCGAGCATCGTCCAGCATTCGAAGTGGGCGCCGTCCGGGTCCCCGGAGAGGGGATAGAAGTGGTCCCAGTTGAAGACGATGTCGGCGCCGGCGTCCTCGGCGCGGAGCACGGTGTCGCGGATCTTCCCGTAGTCGGGCTGATGCTGGGGCTGCAGTTGAAGACCGATGCGAATGGGACGGTGCATGAGTCAACGGTAGGGCCGTCGCGCCGGTCCCGCAGCCGATCCGTGTGGGCGTCCCGGTGGTGCAGCGGACGGATCGGGCGCACAGTGAAGGAATGCGCATCACCGAGCCTGCCGCACCACCGACCGGACTGCGCCGCCGATTCCTGCGCGCTCCGATCCACCTCTACCGGATCGGGCTGGGGCGGGTGCTGGGCCGCCGGTTCCTGCTGCTGCACCACGTCGGCCGGCGCAGCGGACTGCCGCGGCAGACGGTGCTCGAGGTGGTGAACCACGAGGACACGTCCGGTGGATTCGTCGTGGCCGTCGGCTTCGGGAAGCAGACCGACTGGTACCGCAACCTGCGGGCGCATCCCGCGGCGCGGATCGAGTCGGGCCGCGAACGGGTCGCGGTGGCCGCGGAGTTCCTCGATCCGGAGGAGGCGGCGGAGTTCATGGCGCGGTACGGGCGCCGGCACCCGAAGGTCGCGCCGCGGTTGTGCGCGGCGATGGGCTTCGACGTCGACGGCAGCGAGGCCGACTACCGGGCGGCGGGCCGGCATCTGCGGTTCGTGCGGTTGCGCCGTACCTGAGACCGGTCAGCGGTCCGCGCCGGTGAGGCTCGCGAACCGCTGCGCCAGGCCCTGCAGGAACGACTCGAGCGCCAGCTCGAAGCCGTCGCGGTCGATCTCGTCCGCGTGCTCGCGCAGCCGGTGTGCCTGGGACAGATGGGGATAGCGCTCCCGGTAGATGGTGAGGTCGTCGAGGAAGCCGCCCGAGAACGAGGCGATGGCCGAGCCGACGACGATGTACTTGATCGACGCGCCGATCAGTGTCGCGGTCCGTGGCGGCCACCCGGCCCGGGTCAGGCCGCCGTGCACGGCGTTGGCCTGATCGAGGGCGACCTCGCGCCGGCCCGGGCTGCGCGCGAGGAACGGTACGAGGTTCGGGTGCTCGGCGAGAGCGGCGCGGTAGGACCTCGCCCAGACGCGCAGCGCCTCCTGCCAGTCTTCGGTGTCGAATCCGCTGATGTCGACGGACTCGCCGACCTGGTCGGCGATGTCGTCGAGCAGCTCGTCCTTGTTCGAGTAGTGGCTGTACAGCGACGGCGCGCTGACATGGAGCTCGGCGGCGATCTTGCGCATGGACAGTTCGTCGAGTCCGTGCGCGTCGACGAGGCGCAGGGCGGTCTCGCGGATGAGCGGGCGGCTGAGCAGCGGGGTACGGGGTCGTGCCATCGGCGCTCCTTCCTCGGCGTCGGTCCGGGGGTCGGTCCCGGGGGTCGGCCTGGACAACCTAACAGTGTCAAGTTACAGTACGGGTGTACGCAGCACCAGGGCGAACGAGCCCCCATCCCTCCGCGAATCATGCAGCGTGAAAACGGGATCGGGCCGTGGTCCCATGCTGCGCTCGCACAGGCACAACCGTGACGGAAGGCCCCCATGAACCTGAAGCTCACCGACGAAGAGCTCGCGTTCCGCGACGAACTGCGCACGTTCTTCACCACCGAGTTCCCCGCCGAGATCCGAGAGAAAGTGGCTGCCGGCCGGCACCTGGACCGCGACGAGGTCGTCCGGAGCCAGCAGATCCTCAACGCCAAGGGTCTGGCGGTGCCGAACTGGCCCGTCGAGTGGGGCGGCAAGGACTGGACCCCCGTGCAGCGAAACATCTGGCTCAACGAGATGCAGCTCGCCTCGGTGCCCGATCCGCTGCCGTTCAACGCGTCCATGATCGGTCCCGTGATCGCGCAGTTCGGCTCGCAGGAGATGAAGGAGCGCTTCCTGCCCGCCACCGCGAACCTCGACATCTGGTGGTGCCAGGGATTCTCGGAGCCCGAGGCCGGCTCCGACCTGGCCTCCCTGAAGACCCGCGCGGTGCGCGACGGCGACGACTACATCGTCAACGGCCAGAAGACGTGGACCACCCTCGCCCAGCACGCCGACTGGATCTTCTGCCTGGTGCGCACCGACCCGGATGCACCGAAGAAGCAGGCCGGCATCTCGATGCTGCTCATCGACATGACCACGCCCGGCGTGACCGTCCGCCCGATCAAGCTCGTCGACGGCAGCTACGAGGTCAACGAGGTCTTCTTCGAGAACGTGCGGGTCCCCGCCGAGAACCTGGTCGGCGAGGAGAACGCGGGCTGGAGCTACGCGAAGTTCCTGCTCGGCAACGAACGCACCGGCATCGCCCGCGTCGGCGCCACCAAGGTGCGGCTCGCCCGCGCCAAGCAGCTCGCCGCGCAGACCCGGACCGGATCCGGCACCCTGATCGACGATCCGCTGTTCGCCGCGCGCCTCGCCGAGCTCGAGAACGAACTGCTCACGCTCGAGCTCACGCAGCTGCGGGTGGTCGCCGGGTCCGCCGACGGCAAGCCCAATCCGGCGTCGTCGCTGCTGAAGCTGCGCGGCTCGGAGTTGCAGCAGGCGGTCACCGAACTGCTCACCGACATCGCCGGACCCGACTCGCTGCCCGTCGGCGCCGCGGGCATCGACTCGCCGGAGTGGGCGCAGCACACCGCCCCGACCTACCTGAACTACCGCAAGGTGTCCATCTACGGCGGGTCGAGCGAGGTGCAGCGCTCGATCATTGCCTCCTCCATCCTCGGATTGTGAGCCACTGTCATGAACTTCGAACTCGATACCGAACAGGACCTGCTCCGCAAGACCGTCCGCGACGTGCTCTCGGGCACCTACGACACCGAGACCCGTAACAAGGTCGCCGACACCGACCGCGGCTGGAGCGACGAGGTGTGGCGCCAGCTCGCCGAACTCGGCGTGCTCGGCCTGCCGTTCGCCGAGGAGCACGGCGGAATGGGCGCCGGACCGGTGGAGGTCATGGCCGTCATGGGCGAGATCGGCCGAGCCCTGGCCCCCGAACCGCTGCTGAATGCGGTGTTCCTGCCGGGCGGCCTCGTCGCCGAGGTCGGCACCGACGAGCAGCGCGCGGACCTCCTGCCGCGGCTGTCCGAGGGCGCGCTGCTGCTCGCGTTCGCCCACGACGAGCCCGGCAGCCGGTGGCCCGCCACCGAGATCGCCACGACCGCCGCCCGCACCGGCGACGCCTGGTCCCTCACCGGCCGCAAGAACCCTGTGCTGCACGGGGATTGCGCCGAGACGTTCGTCGTGTCCGCCCGCCTTCCCGAGGGAGGTGCCGGGCTGTTCCTCGTCGACGCCGACGCGGCCGGCGTCACCCGCACCGCGTACCGCACCCACGACGAGCGCCGCGCCGCGCAACTCGTCCTCGACTCGGCCGTCGCCGTGCCGCTCGGCGAGGCCGTGGACGCCACGGCGGCGATCACCGCCGCCCAGGTACGGGCCCAGGCCGCCCTGTGCGCGGAGGCGGTCGGTGCGCTGGCCGAGACGCTGCGCCTGACGACCGATTACCTCAAGCAGCGCAAGCAGTTCGGCGCCCCGCTCGCCCGCTTCCAGGCCCTGACCCACCGCGCGGCCGACATGTACGTGCTGCTCGAACTGGCGTCGAGCATGAGCCTGTACGCCACCATGGCCCTCGCCGACGGCATCGTCGACCCGACCATCGGGTCGCGGGCCAAGCTGCAGGTGGGCCGGTCGGCACGGAAGGTCGGGCAGGAGGCGATCCAGATGCACGGCGGTATCGGCATCACCGCCGAATACCCGGTCGGCCACTACGTGAGCCGGCTGACCGCGATCGAGCACACGCTCGGCACCGTGGAGGATCACGTGCGGATCCTCGCCGGGGCCGTCGCGGATCACGACCGCATCGAGGTCGCCGGCATGTGAGCGGCGCGGGCTCACTCCCGGGGCAGCAGTGTCCCCAGCGGTCCGAGGTCGATGTTGAGATCCTCGGGGGTGAGCCCGAAGTGGTCACGCAACTCCCCCATGCGTTCCTCGAGCAGCATGAGGGTGGTGCCGATGCGCTCGATCTGCTCGTCGCTCAGGTCCCCCTCCTCCACGCGCCGCAGCGCCTGCCGCTCCATCAGCTGCCGCAGCAGCTCCACGAGGGTGAGGACGAGCGTGACCAGCCCACGCTCGACCGACTCGGGATCCGAGTCGATACGCGGTGAAATGCCGTCGAATTCACTCATCCGGCGCCTCCAGGGCGTCGCGGGGGACGGGCGGTTCGATCCCGGTGACCGACAGCGTACTGATGGACGAGATCAGGGCACGCAGCGAGATCTGCACCATGTCGACGTCCGCGATGGACAGCTTGATGTCGCCGGTGATGACGACCCCGCCGGCGAGCACCCGGTCCAGCAGGTCGATGAGGGCGATGCGGCGCTCGCCGTCGGCGCTCTCGCTGACGTGATTCATGTGGATGTCCGCTCCACACCGGCGAACGAATACGGCGGCCACGGCCCGGTCAGCTCGAGCCGGATCCCGGGAAACTCCTTGCCGAGTTCCTCGACCGTCGCCGCGAACTCGTCCGCGCGGTCGTCGTCCACCAGATACGTGCCGTTGAGCACCATCCAGTCCCGCCGGCCGCTCAGCGCCGGATCCGTCGCGGCCTGACGCCGGCCGGCGGCGGCCTGCCGCACCAACCGGGAGTGGATCTCGTCGGCACGGGCCGCGGCGTCGCGCTCGACGGACTCCTGCGCCGACAGCTGGGCGCGGCGACGGAGCAGGTAGGCGGTGCCGGAGCCCTTGGCGCTGCCCGCGATCTGCGCCTCCGCCACCGCGTCGGCGAGGGCCCGCCGGTCGCCGTACGCCTTGACCCCCCACTCCGTGCGGCCGGTCACCAGGGCCAGCGCCGACTCGAAGTTCGCACGCCGCTCGTCCAGCAGATCGCGCACGCGGGCGTCGTCGAGATAGACGGTGGCCAGGCGCAGCGGGATCACCGCACCCCGCCGCACGAGGGCGGACACCACGGCGTCGTGCGCCCGGGCCGTCGCCTCGAGCCACTGCAGGTCCTCGAGGTTGTGCCGCAACGGCTCCTCCCCGAACACCTCGAGCGGCACCGAACCAACGACGGCGGCGTGCCCCCCGGCGGTCACGGCGCGCACCGCTTCTCCCGCGACGCCGGTGAGCTCGCCGAGGTCCTCCTCGGCGAGCCCGTCGTCCGTCACGGCGTACAACCACACTCCGGTTCCGTCAGTCACGATCCTCCTCTTCCACGCGAGCGCTCTCGACGGCCTCGCGGCCCTGCCCGGACTCGAGTTCGGCGATCCGCTCGCGCAGCCGCCGGTTCTCGAGTTCCAGCTTGTCGTCCTCCCGATCGATCTCGCGGTTGCGGGCCTTGCTGCTGAGCCACGGATCCGACTCCCACCAGTCGATGCCCACGGCCTTCGCCGTCTCGAGGGAGGCGATCACCAACCGCAGTTTGATGGTGAGCAACTCGATGTCGAGCAGATTGACCTGGATGTCGCCGGCGATCACCAGGCCCTTGTCGAGGACCCGCTCGAGGATGTCGCCGAGGTTCGTCGACTGGTGACCGCCCCCGGACGGCTGCGGCGACGAGCTGCCCCCCATCACGGTCATCGCCGGGCCCTTTCGCCGATGTCGCTGCTGCCGCGGCCGTAGCGCTTGGTTCGGCGGTATGCCAGCAGGTTTCCGTCCAGGTCGATCTCCACCTCGTAGAGGGCCAGCATGTCCGCCGACGACGGGATGCGCCGATCCTCGAGCACCTCGATCTCCACGGTCCAGCCGTGATCGGCCGGCTCCACCGAGGTGGCCCCCTGGGGCTCCTTCGAGGTCAGCTCCACGAGGTGCTCGAGGGCGGCCGCGGCGGCCTCCCCTGCCGTCAGGGGCGGCGGCTGCTCGTCGTCGTCGTAGACGTCGTCGGAATCCTCGGGCGTCGCCCTGCCGCTCACAGGTTCTCACTCCCCCCGGCGGGTGCCGTACCGCCGCCAGGCCGGATCATGCGGTCGAGGACCGCCTGCTGCGCCTTCTCCTTCTCGTCCTCCGACAGTCGACCGGCCGCCGCCGCCTCGTCGATCTCCTCGAGTTCCCTCCGAATGGTCGCCGGGTCGTGGAGTGTCTGCTCGACCTGGTCCTGGATGACTTCGCCGAGCCAGAGCACGCCTTTGACCGGGGCGAGCGGCAACAAGAGGATGGACGAGATCAGTCCCATGTGTCAGCCCTCCGGTTCCCGCTTCATCACGAAGTCGTACGCCGCCATCGGGCCCAGCAGCGTCATCTCGACCCGGCCGTCCCACTCGTGCGCGAGCGAACCCACCGCCTCCTCGAGCTCGCCCTGACGGTCGAGTTCGACGAGGACGGCGACGTGGGCCGCGTCCTCCTCGTGGGTGGGCTGCCGCTCGTTGACCATCGGTTCGAGGGCCTCGAGGGCGTCGATCACCCGGCGGGTGTCCTCGGCGCGTTTGGACTCGATCGCCTGGCTGATGATCTCCCCGAGAGCCATGCGGGCGTCGCGGGTGGCGTCCTCCGACTTGTCGCGGATCTCGTCGCGCAGCCGGGCGGCCTCGGAGTTCTCGTCGAGCACCTCGCGCAGGACCGCGTTCTCGACGTAGCGGCCCTTGATCACGAACTGCGCACGCCCCTCGAGCTCGTCCAGTGCTGCCTTCAGCTCGTCGTGGTTCTCCTCGAGCAGCTCCCGCTCCACCGCCTCCGCATCCGTCATCACCGCCCCGAACCGCAGCGGCAGCACGGGTGCGACGGCCGCGGAACCGTCCAGCAGTTCCGCGTGCGCCTTCAGATCGTCGGGCGTGCCGAGCGGCCGGTCGACCGAGATCTCGCTGACCAGTGCGGCGATGTCGCCGTGGCGCACCACCGCAACGTCGCTCTGGGGCTTCCCCACGCCCTTCGCGTGCTCCTCGGGCTCCACGTCGGCCGGCACGATGCCGTAGACGTACATCGCGGTGCTCTGCCCGCCTTCGCTCTCGGGTGCCTCTGCGGCCTGATCGGTGGACATCAATCCCCCCTTCTCTTCGGTCGGCTGGCCGTCTGCCGCTTGTCTTCCACGTCGCCGAGGAAGTCCATGACCTTCTCGCCCGCGGCCTCGAGCGCGCCCTTGGTCTTGTGCTTCGCCCCGCCCTGGGTGATGTCACCGACGAGGTCGGGCAGGCCCTTCGGTTCGTTCTGCGAGATCTCGAGCCGGTTCACCGCCTCGGCGAACCGCAGATAGGTATCGACACTGGCCACCACGATGCGTGCGTCGATGGTCAGCAGTTCGATGCCCACCAGCGACACCCGCACGAACGCGTCGATGACGAGTCCCTTGTCCAGGATGGTGTCGATGACGTCGGCCAGACCGGAGGAGTTGGGGCGGGCCATCGTGCCGCCGCCACCTCCGCCGCCGCCGCCGGCGGGTTGGATGGTCATGTGCGTGCTCCTCGCCTGGCACCCTTGCGGGTGCTTGTGCCCGCGCGCCGTCGACGTGCGGGTGCCGGTTCCTCCTCCGGCTCCTCGTCGGCTTCGTCCTGCAGGCCCTCGTCTTCCTCGTCCTGATCCTCGGGGAGCTCCTCCTCGTCCTCCTCTTCGGAGAGTTCGTCCTCGGGGAGTTCCTCCTCGTCCTCGGTCTCGTCCTCGGGGAGTTCGTCCTCGGTCTCGTCCTCGGCGAGTTCGTCCTCCGCGCCTTCGTCCCCGACGTCCTGCTCCTGGTCCTCCTGCTCCTGTTCTTCCTCTTCGCGCCGGGCGGTCTCGTCGTCCTTGACGACCTCGCTGTCGCGGATCTCGCCGTGCCAGCCCTGGATGTCCTCGGCGTGCAGGACGGCCTCGGTCATCACATGGCGTTCGAAGTGCTTGAGCTCCAGTCGTGCTCGTCGTCCCACGGCTCGCCACAGGTTGGCCGTCTTCTCGAACAGCCCCTTGGGGTGGTACTCGAGCACCATGATGATGCGGGTCAGGTTGTCGGTGATCTCGTGGAAGGTCACCGCCCCGTCGATGTAGCCCTTGGCGCCCTTCGAGCGCCACACGATCCGATCGAACGGAACCTGTTCGAGGATCGTCGACTCCCAGTTGCGCCGGGACCAGAACACCTTGCCGGTCCACTGCAGCTTCTCGTCCGAGGCCTGCTCGACCTGCTCGACCTTCTTCATGAACTTCGGCCAGTCCGCGAACAGGGTCCACTGGTCGTAGGCGAGCCGGATCGGAACGCCGACGTCGACCTGTTCGACGATATTGGTGAGCTTGATCTTCTTGCCGCCGCCGCCCTTACCCTTGCCGCCTCCGCCGAGGGATTCCTTCACGTCCTCGAACTTGTCCTTGGCGGTCTGCTTGATGTTCTCCATGGCTCCGCTGAACCGCGACTCGCCCTCGCCGGACTTCTGCACACCGGTCACCGCTCCGAGCAGGTTCCCGCCCCCGCCCTCGGCATAGTCGTTGAGGCGCCCGGCAGTCCCGGTCACCTTGTCGGAGACCGCCGACAGGGCACGCTCGGCAAACGTTCCGGCCAGACCCTGCAGTGATTTCTGCAGGTGCTTGGTGGGTGAGAGGTCCTGCACCGCCTTGCCGGCGCTGCCGGCCGCCCCGGTGGCCGTCTTACCGGCCTGTCCCGCGGTGCCGGCGGCGGTCTTGCCGGCCTTGCCCACGGTCTCCGTGGCGGTCTTGCCCAGCCGGCGGGTGGCCTCTCCGAGTGTTCGCGTCATCGGACTCACTTCCTCGTCCGCCGGACCGGAGCGCGTCCGGTGGCGGATGCCGCGGCGCGGGTGCTGCGCCGCCGGGGCTTCGACGGCTCCTCGTCCTCGTCGCCGGCCTCGTCCGGTTCCTGTGGCTTCGACTTGGCCCGGGATGCCTTGGGACGGCTCGCGGATTCCGCGGTACGCCGTCGGGCGGCGGGCCGCCGCCGCGCGGGCTTCGGGGCCTCCTCCTCCTCGGCTTCTTCCTCCTCGGCTTCCTCGGCCTCTTCCGGAGCGCCCTCTTCCTCCTCGTCGGCCTCTTCCTCTTCGGCTTCCTCTTCCGGGTACTCCTCCTCCTCGGCGGACTCCTCGGCCGGCTCCTCCTCGTATTCGCCTTCGGCGTACTCGTCTTCGGGTCCCTCGTCGGCGTACTCCTCTTCCTCCGGCTCCTCCTCGGCAGCCTTGGAACGTCCGGCGGCGCGCTGCTGGAGCCGATCGTTGAGCGAATCGATCCGGTTGCTCGCGGCGGTGACCGCGGCCGCGCGGGCGGCGCTCATCAGTTCGCCACGAACCGAATCGGTGATCTTGACGAGTTCCGGTGAGGACCCGACCATCGAGGCCCCACGCTTGAGGATGTCCTGCGGGTTGCTGGGCAGGCGTCCCGTCAGGCCTGCCCCCGCGAGCATCAACGCCAGCCGCATCTTGTGCGTGCGACCGAGGAAGTACCCGATACTCACCCCGGCGGCAACTCGTGCCCCACCTTTCATGACCATTCTCCTTCGCCTGCAAGTGGCCGCGATGCGGGCAGGTTCTCGGCTGCGCACGATGTCTGGTCCGGTGCGTCGGGCCCGCGGTGCGGTTCGAATGTGGTGTAGCCCACACTACGCATTTCAAACATCGGTTCGCTGACGATCAACAGGAATGCGCGTGCGGCACCATCAGGGTGTGATAAAGGACTGATCGGTATGTCCCGGAGGTGTTTCCCGGCGGCACCCCGAGGGTATGACCACCCTCGACGGGGCGCGGCTCCGTCCCCGCAGAAATGCTAAGGAGGGCACCATGGCTCACCTCGCCAACAAGGTGATGCACAAGGCCGAGGAAGTGGTCGGCAAGACCCGGTACAACCTGGGCAAGCGGACCGGAAACAAGAACCTGCAGAGCGTGGGCAGGCGCGGCCAGGTCTCCGGGCGCGTCAAGCAGTTCGGCGACAACCTCACCCACGCGGTAAGGAATGCCCAAGGACGATTCAAGAACAGGTCACATCGTTCCGATCTCCGCTGAGCCTCCCGGCGCGCCGCCGGCGGGTGTCATTCGCAGGCGGCGAAGCCGCAGGCGCGCAGGGCGAACGCCGCCTCGGGCCCGATGATCTCGCCGACCAGGGTCAGGAACCGGTCGACGAACGCGGGCCCGTGCGGCGGCTCCGCCGGATCGTCCGGATCGGACGCATCCAGATGGTGCGCCAGCTCGTGCAGCACCACCAGCTCGCGGAATGCCCACGCGGTGTTCGCGCGGTGCTCCGGGAGCGCGATTGTGGCGCAATCGCTTTCGTAGTGAGCGGCGGCATGGCCGGCGCGTGCGCGGACGCGCACCCGCACCGACGCCCGCGACCAGCGCGCCCGCACCCAGTTCAACGCCAGCACCGAGTCCACGTACGCCTGGACGGAATCAATGGAGGCGAAGCGCCGCTCCACCGGCAGGGTCACCTGCGACCCGGCCAGCTCCACCACCCGGAGTCCGCGCTCGTCGGCGCGGTCGAACATCTTGCGTACCAAGGACTCCGCCTCGTAGACGGCGGTCCTCTGGGTGTCGCGCAGCCGGGTCACCGCGGCAACCGCCGGGCCGGAGTCGGCAGTTCCGGAGTCGTTCCCAGGCGCGCCTGCCGTCCCGCCCGGTCCCCCGCGCGACGGGCGTCGGACGAGTGCCCCACCCCCACCCCCGGCCCGCGCCAGCTGCCGCGCGCCTCGGACGTGCTGCGGTAGAAGTCTCGCAGCTCGATCTGCTTGTCCCGCAGTGCCAGGGCCGTGCCCGGTGCGGCGGCCGCCGCCTCCTGCTCCGCGTCCTGCTTCGCCTCCGCGAGCCGCCGGCCGATCCGCGCCGCGAACGCCGACTGGAAGTTCAGCCGCGCGGTGACGGCCGCGACGGGCCGGCGCACCCGGGCCCGCACCCGCCGTCCCCCGCGGGTCTCGACCACCGTGCGCACCGTCGTCTCCTCCTTGTAGGTGCCCGAGCGCAGGTACGCGTCGGAGGCGCGGACCATCTGCACCAGCAGCGAGGAGTACAGCGCCTCGCACACGTCGATGTCGGAGGCGAAGCCGTAGGCGTAGATCACCGTCGACGTCGTGGTGATGTCGCACTGGACGTCGTTGGCGGCGGCGATCGCCAGGAACAGCTGCGCGTACGTCCGCAACCCCTTCCGGCCGGCCTCGCCGATGGTGATCAGGCGCTGCACGGGGGTGGCCCGGCGCTCCCGGCCCGCCGTGTGGGCACGCGCCACCGCCAGATCCACCGACGCCGCCGTGGCCAGCCGCTGCGCGGCGGCGAGGAACGCGTCGGCCTCGTGGGGGTTGTCGGTGGATTCCGCCTGACGGAGCAGGCCACCGATGCGGGTCAGCATCTTCTCCGAACTCACCCAGGCAGGCTACGCCGTGGTGCCCTTTCGGACCCGTGGTGATCCGAAAGGACACCACGGCGACGGGGTCGCCTATTCTCCTGCCATGGCCCCAGTGACCTTCGACCACGCGACCTGTCTGTTCCCCGGGTCGACCACGCCTGCCGTCGACGCGTTGAACCTGGAGATCGAGGACGGCGAGTTCCTCGTCCTGGTCGGCCCGTCCGGCTGCGGCAAGTCCACCTCCCTGCGGATGCTCGCGGGACTCGAACAGGTGCACAGCGGACGCATCCTCATCGGCGGCCGCGACGTCACGGCGCAGGAGCCCAAGGACCGGGACATCGCGATGGTGTTCCAGAACTACGCCCTCTACCCGCACATGTCCGTCGCCGAGAACATGGGCTTCGCCCTCAAGCTCGCCAAGACGCCGAAGGCGGAGATCCGCGCACGGGTCGAGGAGGTCGCGAAGATGCTCGACCTCGAGCAGTACCTCGACCGCAAGCCCAAGGCGCTGTCCGGTGGGCAGCGGCAGCGTGTCGCCATGGGCCGCGCCATCGTCCGCCAGCCGCAGGTGTTCCTGATGGACGAGCCGCTGTCCAACCTCGACGCGAAGCTGCGCGTGCAGACCCGCACCCAGATCGCGCAGCTGCAGCGCCGCCTCGGCACCACCACCGTCTACGTCACGCACGATCAGGTGGAGGCCATGACGATGGGCGACCGCGTCGCCGTGCTCGACAAGGGGATTCTGCAGCAGTGCGCGTCGCCGCGCGTGCTCTACAACAAGCCCGCCAACGTGTTCGTCGCCGGATTCATGGGCTCGCCGGCGATGAACCTGTTCAGGCTGCCGGTCTTCGACCGCGGGGTGATGCTCGGCGACACCGCCGTGCAGGTGCCGCGCGACGTCGTCGGCCGGGTCACCGAGTCGGAGGTGGTGGTCGGCATCCGTCCCGAGCATTTCGAGATCGCGCCCGACGGCCTGGGGATGGACGTCGACGTCGTCGAGGAACTCGGCTCCGACGCCTACATCTACGGCCGCGCCCAGATCGCCGGCCGCCCGCAGCAGGTCGTCGCGCGCGGGGACTGGCGCAATCCGCCCCACAAGGGCGAGCGGGTGCACCTGCGGTTCGACCCGGACCAGGTGCACGTCTTCACCACATCCGACGGACGTCGCCTGGGCTGAGCCTAGCGGCAGGGCACGACACGGAACCGATCAAGGTCGCGCGGAATCCCTGCAGTCCGGTGCCCTCCATGCCAGAGTAAGGGCCGATGTCGGTGGCCGGGTGCCGCCGACGAGGCTTTTCTCACGATCTCAACGGGGAGTCATTCATGATTCTGAACTCGAAGGCGATGCGCCGCGCGGCGGTCGCGGCGTCCGCCGCGTCGCTGCTGGTGCTCACGGCCTGTTCCTCCGACGGCGGCTCGGACTCGGGCAGCGAAGGGGGCACCGCCGCCGGCGGTGAGGGCCGCGGCCCCATCACGATCGTCGAGGGTCAGGATCCGCTGAACACGGCGCTCGAGAGCATCATCGCCGACTGGAACGCGGAGCACCCGGACGAGCAGGTCACCTTCAAGCCGCTGGGCAAGGAAGCGGACCAGCAGCGCGACGACATCACCCAGCGCATGCAGGCCCAGAGCGACGAGTACGACCTCATCGCCGTGGACGTCACCAACACCGCCGAGTTCGCGGCCAACGGCTGGCTGCGGCCGCTCGAGGGTGACTACGCGATCGAGACCGGCGGCCTGCTGCCCGCCACGGTCGACTCCGCCACCTACAACGGCACCCTGTACGCGGCGCCGAAGAACACCAACGGCGCGTTCCTGTACTACCGCACCGACCTGGTCGACAAGGCCCCCGCCACGTGGGCGGAGCTGAAGGAGCAGTGCCCGAAGGCGCAGGAGGCGGGCATCGACTGCTACGTCGGCCAGTTCAAGAACTACGAGGGCCTGACGGTCAACGTCTCCGAGATCGTCAACGCCTACGGTGGCAGCTTCGTCGCCGAGGACGGCACCACGCCGGCCATCGACGACAAGACCGCCGAGGGGCTGCAGTTCGTCGTCGACTCGTTCAAGGACGGGACCATCCCCGAGGCCGCGCAGACGTACACCGAGGGCGAGTCGCAGAACGCCTTCGGCGAGGGCCGCGCCCTGTTCATGCGCACCTGGCCGGGCTTCTTCACCGACGGTGAGTCCTCGTCGGTCGCCGGCCGCTACGGCATCGCGGTGCTGCCGGGCGTGGACGGCCCCGGCGCCTCCACCCTGGGCGGCTACAACGTCGGCATCAGCGCGTTCTCCGATGCGCCGGCGACCGCCCGCGACTTCCTCGAGTTCATGCAGACGCGCAAGTCGCAGACCTACTACGCCGAGGCCGGTGGCGCGCCGGTCCTCGAGGAGGTCTACGACGACCCGCAGATCCTCGAGCAGTACCCGTACTTCGCGACGCTGAAGGAATCCCTGGCCAACGCGCAGCCGCGTCCGGTCACCCCGTACTACTCGCAGGTCTCCAAGGCCATCCGCGACAACGCCTACGCGGCGATCCGCGGTGAGAAGACGGTGGATCAGGCGCTCGCGGACACCAAGGCCGGCATCGAGACCGCCGGCAACTGATGCAGGAGTAGTACATGGCGAAGCCGCAGGTCGAGCCCGCGGACCAGTCGCCCACCACCACGGTCGGGACCGCAGTGATCGGTCCCGACCGTGGCCGTGGAGGCGGCCGGCACCGGGCTCCCGAGCCCCCCGAGCCGCCGGCCGCGGCAGTGAAGGCGCGCCGGCGGATACCGGTGTGGGCGTTCGTCGCGCCGACACTGGTCGTGCTGGCCGTCGTCATCCTGTATCCGCTCGGCCGGGCGGTGTGGATGTCGTTCCACGGCGACGCGAAGAAGCTCGATCCCGAGACGGGCCGGTTCGTCACCGGCGGCTTCGTCGGCGTCGAGAACTACGTCCGCTGGATCACGCAGAGCTGCGGCACCGCGACGGGCTCGATCCCGTGCCCGCCGGGCACCCTCGGCTCGCAGTTCTGGGGTTCGGTGGGCAACACCTTCTTCTTCACCGTGGTGACGGTGGCGCTGGAGACGGTCATCGGGTTCGCGATGGCGCTGGTGATGGCGAAGTCGTTCCGCGGTCGCGGCCTGCTGCGCGCGTCGGTGCTGGTGCCGTGGGCGATCCCCACCGCGGTCACCGCGAAGCTGTGGTTCTTCATCTTCGCCAACGACGGCATCGCCAACCAGATCCTCGGCACCGAGATCCTGTGGACGGCCGACCCGTGGCCCGCGCGGTTCGCGATCATCGTCGCCGACGTGTGGAAGACCGCTCCGTTCATGGCGCTGCTCATCCTGGCCGGGCTGCAGATGATCCCGTCGGACGTGTACGAGGCCGCCAAGGTCGACGGCGCGTCCGCCTGGCAGCGGTTCACCCAGATCACGCTGCCGCTGGTGAAGCCGGCGCTCATGGTCGCGATCCTGTTCCGCACGATGGACGCGCTGCGCATGTACGACCTGCCCGCCATCATGATGGGCTCCAACCCGGCCACCTCCACCATCTCGGTGCTGGTGGTCGACCAGATGCGCCAGGGCGCGAACTCCGCGTCGGCCCTGTCGACGATCACGTTCCTCATCATCTTCGCGGTGGCGTTCGTCCTGGTCCGGTTCCTCGGCGCCAACGCGGTGCGCACGCAGGAAGAACAGCGGAAGGGGACCCCGACATGAGCCGACCGGGCACCGGCAAGGCCCTGCGCGGCAGCATCGGCACCTACGCCGGCGTCGCACTCATCGTCGTGTGGGGCCTGGCCCCGTGCTACTGGATGATCGTCACCGCGCTGCGCGACCCGGCGGACACGTTCAGCACCACGCCGTGGCCGACGAACCCGACGCTGCAGAACTTCGCGGACGCCCTGGACCCGTCCGCGAAGGTCAACTTCTCCCGGGCGCTGCTCAACAGCGTGATCATCGCCGGGGCCACCACCGCGATCGCGCTGCTGGTCGGTGTCTTCACCGCCTACGCGCTGTCCCGGTTCGACTTCCGCGGCAAGTACTTCGTCACCGGCATCATCCTCGGCGCATCGATGTTCCCCGTCGTCGCACTGGTGACGCCGCTGTTCCAACTGTTCACCGACATCGGCTGGATCGGCAGCTACAAGGCCCTGATCATCCCGAACATCTCGTTCGTGCTGCCGCTGACGATCTACACGCTGACCTCGTTCTTCTCCGAGCTGCCCTGGGAGCTCGAGGAGGCCGCCCGCATGGACGGCGCCAGCCGGGGCCAGGCGTTCCGGATGATCATGCTGCCGCTCGCGGCGCCGGCGCTGTTCACCACCGCGATCCTCGCGTTCATTGCGACCGTCAACGAGTTCCTGCTCATGTCGCAGCTGTCGAGCGAGAAGACCGCCCCGGTGACCGTGGCGATGGCCCGGTTCACCGGGACCGACCCGTATGTGACGCCGTATGCGTCGATCATGGCGGGCGGCACCCTGGTGATGGTGCCGCTGGTGGTGATGGTGCTGATCTTCCAGCGTCGCATCATCGCGGGCCTGACCGCCGGCGGCGTCAAGTCGTGAGCCGCCGGCCGTCGCGCCGGCAGCGGCTCGAGCTGCTGCTCGGGTTCCTGACCATGGTCACGCTGCTGGCGCTGGTCGGTGCGGTCGCCGAGCTGCTGTCCGCCTCGCCCGGGGTGGTCCCGTCGCTGGTGCTGCTCGGGTGCGTGGCGGCGTGGGGGCTGACGTTCCGGGCCTGGCGGCGCGCGGGCTCCTGAGGGGTGCCGTATCGCCGCAGCTCGGAGGCGGTTTGTCCGCCGGGGCGCGCGGGCCGGGCGGTGTCCGCGCGGCCTGCGGTACCCGTCACATCGGGACGGAACTCCGTACCATGCGATCGAGAGGGTGCGATCATTCGTCGGACCCGGATCTTTCCGAGAAAGTGGTACGTGTGAGTTCTACGACCCCGTCGAACCCCCAGCACAGGAAACCCACCGCCGCTGCGAAAGCGCGGCGGTGGCGCATCGTCGGCAACATCGCGCTCGCCGTGGTGGCCGTTCTGGTGCTCGTGCCGGCGCTCGCGTTCGCGGTGGCGTACATGTCGACGGACGTGCCCCGCCCGTCGGACATGAGGACCAATCAGGTCGCGACGGTCTACGCCGCGGACGGTACCACCGAGCTGAGCCGGATCGTGCCACCCGAGGGCAACCGTGTCGAGGTCGACCTCGCGGAGATCCCGGAGCACGTGCGCAACGCCGTGCTCTCGGCCGAGGACCGCAACTTCTACAGCAACCCGGGCTTCTCGGTCAGCGGCTTCGCTCGCGCGGCCCGCGACAACGTGCTCGGCAAGGAAACCGCCGGCGGCGGGTCCACCATCACCCAGCAATACGTCAAGAACGTGCTCGTCGGCGCCGACCGGACCGTCACCCGCAAGATGCGGGAGCTGGTGATCTCGACGAAGATGGCCAGGCAGTGGTCCAAGGACGAGATCCTGCAGTCGTACCTGAACACCATCTACTTCGGCCGCGGCGCCTACGGCATCGCCGCCGCCGCGCAGGCGTACTTCGGCAAGCCGGTCGGGGAGCTGTCGGTGGCCGAGGGCGCTGTGCTCGCCGGAGTGATCCAGACCCCGTCGGCGCTCGACCCCGAGTTCAACCGGCCGGCGATCGAGGCGCGCTGGAAGTACGTCCTCGACGGCATGGTCGAGATGGGCGAACTCGACACCGCCGAACGCGACGCCCAGGAGTTCCCCCCGACGGTGCCGGCCGCGCAGGCGACGCAGGCCAACGAGGCCGGCGGGCCGGAGGGGCTGCTGCGCACCCAGGTGATCCGCGAGCTCGAGGCGGCGGGCATCAGCGGCCAGGTGCTCAGCACCGAGGGCCTGCAGATCACGACGACGATCGATCCGCGGGCGCAGCAGGCGGCGATCGACTCGGCTCGCGAGACCCTCGAGGGCGAACCGGCGAACCTGCGCACGGCTGTCGTGTCGATCGATCCGCGCACCGGCGCGGTCCGGGCGTACTACGGCGGCGAGGAGGGCGCCGGGTTCGACTTCGCGCAGGCACCCGTGCAGACCGGCTCGGCGTTCAAGGTGTTCGGCCTCGTCGCGGCGCTGAAGGACGGCATCGGCCTGAACGCCCGGTTCAGCAGCGCTCCGCTGACCGTCGGCAATCTCGAGATCGGCAACGTCGAGGGCGAGTCGTGCGGCGTGTGCACCATCGCGGAGGCGCTGAAGCGGTCGCTGAACACCAGCTTCTACCGGCTGATGCTGGCCATGGAGGACGGGCCGCAGAAGATCGCCGACGCCGCCCACGAGGCCGGCATCCCGCTCGAGATTCCCGGCATCGAGGGCCCCACGCTCAGCCACAACGGCGGCGCGCCGGAGGGCGGCATCGTGCTGGGCCAGTACCAGTCGCGGGTGATCGACATGTCGTCGGCGTACGCCACGCTCGCCGCGTCGGGGACCTACCACCAGCCGTACTTCGTGCAGCGGGTCGTCAACGCGGAGGGCGAGGTGCTGCTGGACCGGCCCGCGTCCCCGGGCGAGCAGCGCCTCGACCCGGCCGTCGCGGACAACGTCACGCAGGCGATGCAGCCGATCGCCGCGTACTCGCGCGGACACGCGCTCGCGGGCGGGCGGCCGTCGGCGGCGAAGACCGGGACCACCCAGCTCGGTGACACCGGCCTGAACAAGGACGCCTGGATGGTCGGGTACACCCCGTCGCTGTCGACCGCGGTGTGGGTCGGCACGCCGGACGGCACCGCGATCACGAACAGCTGGGGTGGGTCGATCTACGGTTCGATGCTGCCGTCGGACATCTGGAAGGGCACGATGGACGGTGCCCTCGAGGGCACCGAGGTCGAGAGCTTCCCGTGGCCCGAGCCGATCGGCGGGCAGGCGGGCGTGCCCGTCGACACCGGGGTGACGGCCCCGTCGAACAACGCCCCGGCGCCCGTGCAGTTGCCCCAGCTGCAGCTGCCGGAGCTGCCGCCGATCACGATCCCGGCGCCGCCGGTGGAGCTGCCGCCGGAGATCCAGGTGCCGCAGCAGATCGAGGTCCTGCCGGGCGTGACGATCCAGATTCCCGGATAGGTGATGGCGCCGCCGTGGGGGTGAGCGGTACCGCCGCCGGACCCCCGGGTCGGACCGGCCCGGGGTCCGAGAGACGCCACGGTCGCGCCGCGGCCTCGAACGTGGCGAACGCCTGCGCGGCCGTCAGCTCGCCCGCGGCGACAGGACCGAACAGGCCGACGATCCCCCACGCGAGGAACCGCACCGCCGGATCGCACTCCGCCTCCCCCGCCTCGCACTGTTCGCGCAGGTGGCCGGCGAGGACCTCGTGGACCATGTGGGTGGTGGCGCGCACGAGCACGGCGTCGCTGCGCCGGCCGGCCAGCGCCTCGTACAACCGCGGGTGCTGCTCGCACAGGTCGAACACGGTGCGCACCGGTCCCCACGGCGTCCGCCGTCCCCGAGCGCGTTCCTCGACGGCCCGCTGCACGTATTCGGTGCAGCTGACCACCAGCAGGTCGTCCTTGTCGCGGAAGTGGTGGTAGAACGTGGAGCGGCCGACGTCGGCGCGATCGAGGATGTCGCGGACGGAGACGCGGTCGTAGCCCTTCTCGGTGAGCAACTCGATCAGCGCTCGGTGCAGTTCGTTGCGGGTCCGTCGGACCCGGCGGTCCTCGGTGGGCGGCACGGGTTCTCCTGCGGTCGTCGGCGTTACCGCACATTGTGCGCCCGAGTGTCCGGAACCGGACACTTTCCGGGGTTTCGCTCCTGGCGTCGCGCGGCGACCGTCGTAACCATGGAGCCATGAGACACAACGACTTCCAGCGACAGTCCACCGTCCACGACGACGGACCGGGGGTGCTGATCACCCGGGTCCGTGGTTATGCCGCCTTCAACACGATCTTCTTCGCCGGTCGGCGATCGCGGGTCGACGCCGCGGCGGCGGACCTGCTCGGCCTCCAGCGCGGGCAGGCCGTTCTCGACATCGGTTGCGGACCGGGGGCATTCGCCCGCGTTCTGGCCGAGCGGGTCGGTCCCACGGGGCACGTGGTGGGGGTGGACCCGTCGCGGCAGATGATCGACCACGCGACCGCACGGGCGCGAAGGCTGCTCCACTGCGAGTTCCGCGTCGGTACGGCGCAGGAGCTCGACGACCCCGACGAGTCGTTCGACGCGGTGACCGCGACGTTCTCGATGCACCACATCCCCGAAAGCCGGCGCGACGACGCGCTGGCCCAGTTCTTCCGGGTGCTCCGTCCGGGCGGCCGGTTGCTGCTCGCCGACATGTACCCCACCGACCGGATCCGCCCGATCACGGTGCGGGTCCTGACCCGTGCGATGCGCCACCGTCACGACGAGGCCGGCGCATCGGACGTCGCCCGGGCGGTCGACCCGATCGCCGCCGTCGACGTCCGCAACTACGCCGGCGCACTGCGGAGGGCCGGATTCGACGAGCCGGCCTTCCACGAGATCCGGCCGTCGACCGGCTGCCTGGTGGCGGTCAGACCCGGTCCTCGCGGATTAGCCGGACGGCATGGTCGACGACGTCGTCGACCGACACGGACGGCTCGGCGGTCCGGTCTATCGAGAGCGACTCGACCATCGCCCACCAGCCCCGCAACCGCATGATCGTCCATGCGTCGCCCTCGGTGCCGAGCGCGGTCAGGGTCCGTTCGACCATGGTGCCCCGCATGGCCTCGCGGATCTCCCGGATCTGTGGGTCGGCGCCGAATCCGCCGTGGAACAGCGCCTGATAGTTCTGCCCGTGCCGGTCGATGAACGAGACGAAGGCATACACGACGGCGCGCAACGGATCGGTGTCGTCGGGATCGGGGACCGCGGCCCGCAGCAGGCGCCGCGCGGCCGCGGCCACGACGGCGACGTAGAAGTCCTGTTTGGTGGGGAAGTAGCGGAACAGCAGACCCCGGGAGATCCCGGCGATCTCGGCGACCCGGTCGACGGACAACGCATGGATGGGCCGGGCGGCCAGTTCCTGCAGGCCGATGGCGACGAGCTGGCGTTTGCGTTCCTCCGGAGGCAGGCGCCGCCGCTTCTCGGTGCTCACGGATGGTCCCTCCCTCTTGATGGTGTGCTGCGCGCCCGGCTAGTCTAACTAAGCATTGCTCAGTTAGAGCCACGGAGGCCTCATGGATTTCGGTCAATCGGAACGCTCGCGCGAGTATCTCGAGCGGCTGCGCAGCTTCGTCGCCACCGAGGTGGTGCCCGTGGAGGAGCGGCTGCGCCGGGAGCGGGTCGCCCCCTTCGCGGCGCGCGGCGACAGCTCGGGTGCCGCGACGTGGTCGGTGCCCGACGAGTTCCGCGAACTGCAGCGCAAGGCCCGCGCCCAGGGCCTGTGGAACCTCTTCCTCCCCGATTCCGAACTCGGTGCGGGCCTGTCGAACATCGAATACGCCCCCCTGGCGGAGGAGATGGGCCGCTCCCCGTTCCGGTCGTCGATCTTCAACTGCGACGCCCCGGACACCGGCAACATGGAGGTGCTCTACCACTACGGCAGCCCCGAACAGAAGGAACGCTGGCTGCGTCCCCTCCTCGACGGCGAGATCCGCTCGGCGTTCTGCATGACCGAGCCCGGTGTCGCGTCCTCGGACGCGACGAACATGGCGGCCACCGCCGTCGTCGAGGGCGACGAGGTGGTGCTCAACGGAAGCAAGTGGTGGAGCACGGGCATCGGCAGCCCCGACTGCAAGATCCTCATCTTCATGGGCCTCACCGACCCGCACGCACCCAAGCACCAGCAGCACTCGATGGTGCTGGTGCCGATCGACACCCCCGGGGTGAGGGTCGAGCGGATGCTGTCCGCCATGGGCTTCTACGACGAGCCCGGCGGCCACGGCGAGGTGTCGTTCACCGACGTGCGCCTGCCGCTCGACGCGATCATCGCCGGCCCCGGCCGCGGATTCGAGATCGCCCAGGGACGCCTCGGTCCCGGCCGCGTCCACCACTGCATGCGCCTGATCGGGCTCGCCGAGCACGCCCTCGAACTCGCCTGCCGCCGGGGCCTCGACCGCGTCGCGTTCGGCAAGCCCCTGGTCAACCTCGGCGGCAACCGCGAGCGCATCGCCGACGCCCGCATCGCGATCAATCAGCTGCGGCTGCTCGTGCTGAACACCGCCTGGCTGCTCGACACCCAGGGCCTGTCCGGCGCGCGTTCCGCCGTCTCCGAGATCAAGGTCGCCACCCCGCGCGTGGTGCAGCAGGTGATCGACTTCGCCATCCAGATCCATGGCGGCGCAGGTCTTTCGGACGACTTCCCGCTCGCCGGTGCCTGGACGGCCGCGCGGGCGCTGCGCCTGGCCGACGGCCCTGACGAGGTGCACCAGGGCCTGGTGGCCCGCTTCGAACTCGGCAAGTACAACAACCCGGAGGGGCGCAAGTGACGATTCCCGACAACGCCCGCGCCGTCCGCGACGAGGACGCCTTCGACGTCGCGGCCGTCGCGGCCTGGCTCGGCGAGCACGCCGGCATCGCCGGGACCCCCGAGGTCCACCAGTTCTCCGGTGGCGCTTCGAATCTCACCTATCTGTTGCGCTACCCCGACCGGGACCTCGTGCTGCGCCGGCCGCCGGTGGGAGCCAAGCCGTCCTCCGGTCACGACATGGTCCGCGAGTACCGCATCCAGTCGCTGCTCGCGCCCGCCTACCGGTACGTGCCGCGCATGGTCGGCCTGTGCACCGACCACAGCGTGCTCGGCAGCGACTTCTACGTGATGGAGCGGGTACCGGGGACGATCCTGCGGGCGAACCCGCCGGCCGAGCTCGACCTGACACCCGAGCGCACCCGCACGCTGTGCCTGCGGATCGTCGACCTGCTCGTCGAACTGCACGGCGTCGACCCCGCGTCCACGGGTCTGAGCGAATTCAGTCGCGGCTCGGGGTATGTCGCGCGCCAGGTCGCGGGATGGACCGCGCGCTACGAGAAGGCGCGCACCGAGAACGTCCCGGACTTCGCGCGGGTCACCAAGTGGCTGGACGAGACCCAGCCCGCCGACGTGGCATCGGCGGTCATCCACGGGGACTTCCGGCTCGACAACGTGGTGCTCGACGAGCACGACCCGCTGCAGCCCGTCGCGGTGCTGGACTGGGAGCTGGCCACCGTCGGCGATCCGCTCATGGATCTCGGCTCGTCCCTCGCCTACTGGGTGCAGGCGGACGACGATCCGATGCTGGTCGCCACCAAGCGGCAGCCGTCGGACCTGCCGGGCATGCTCACCCGCCGCGAGATCGTCGACTACTACTCGCAGAAGACCGGCCTTGCCGTGGACAACTGGGGCTTCTACGAGGTCTTCGGGCTCTTCCGGCTCGCGGTGATCGCCCAGCAGATCTACTACCGCTACCACCACGGGCAGACCACCAACCCGGCGTTCAAGGACTTCTGGGTGATCGTCGGCTACCTGGACTCGCGGTGCAACACGCTGATCGACGAGATCGAGGGGGGACGCGCATGAGCACGCGGAGGAACATCCTGATCACCGGCGCGAGCTCCGGCCTCGGCGCCGGCATGGCCCGCGAATTCGCCGCGCGGGGACGCAACCTCGCCCTCGCGGCGCGACGGATCGAGCGACTCGAGGAGTTGCGCGACGAACTGCTCGCGAAGCACCCGGGCATCACCGTCGCGGTGCGGCGGCTCGACGTGGACCGGCACGAGGACGTGTTCACGGTGTTCCGGGAGTTCGACGACGAACTCGGCGGCCTCGACCGGGTGATCGTCAACGCGGGCCTGGGCAAGGGACAGCCGCTGGGCACGGGCTACTTCCGCGCCAATGCGCAGACGGCGAACACCAATTTCCTGGGCGCACTGGCGCAGAGCGAGGCCGCCCTCGAGCTCATGCGCCCCCGCAACGCCGGTCACGTGGTGCTGATCTCGTCGGTGAGTGCGGTGCGCGGGATGCCGCGCAATCTCACGACGTACGCGGCGTCGAAGGCCGCCGTCGCGGCGCTCGGCGAGGGCATGCGTGCGGACCTGGCCCGCACGGGCATCCGGGTGAGCACGATCTTCCCGGGGTTCATCCGCTCGGAGATCAACGAGAAGGTCGAGAACGTGCCGTTCATCGTCGACACCGAGACCGGGTGCCGCGCGCTGGCGGCCGCGATCGAGAAGGAACCGCACAAGGCGTACGTCCCGAGCTGGCCGTGGACGCCGCTCGCCTATGCGATGAAGGTGCTGCCGCTGTCCGTCGTCAGCCGGATGGTGTGAGTTCCCGCCCCCGACGCGAAGTGGCCGAATGTCACATTCCTTCAGTTGGATCGAAGGAATGTGACATTCGGCCACAGAGGCGGTGGAAGCCGCGGATCAGGCGTCGGCGCCGATGATGAAGGCCTCGAGCTCGGCGCGAGCCTTGTCGTCGGCCATCTGGACCGGCGGGGACTTCATCAGGTAGGCGGAGGCCGGCAGCACGGGGCCGCCGATGCCGCGGTCCTTGGCGATCTTCGCGGCGCGGATGGCGTCGATGATGATGCCGGCCGAGTTGGGCGAGTCCCACACCTCGAGCTTGTACTCGAGGTTCAGCGGCACGTCACCGAAGGCGCGGCCCTCGAGGCGGACGTACGCCCACTTGCGGTCGTCGAGCCAGCCGACGTGGTCGGACGGGCCGATGTGGACGTCGTTGGCGCCCATCTCCTTCTTGAGGTTGGAGGTGACGGCCTGGGTCTTGGAGATCTTCTTCGACTCGAGGCGCTCACGCTCGAGCATGTTCTTGAAGTCCATGTTGCCGCCGACGTTGAGCTGCATGGTGCGGTCGAGCTGCACACCGCGGTCCTCGAACAGCTTCGCCATCACGCGGTGGGTGATGGTGGCGCCGACCTGCGACTTGATGTCGTCGCCGACGATCGGGACGCCGGCCTCGGTGAACTTGGCGGCCCACTCCGGGTCGGAGGCGATGAACACGGGCAGCGCGTTGACGAAGGCGACGCCGGCGTCGATGCAGCACTGGGCGTAGAACTTGTCGGCCTCTTCGGAACCGACGGGCAGGTAGGACACGAGCACGTCGACCTTCGCGTCCTTCAGTGCCTGCACGACGTCCACGGGCTCGGCCTCGGAGAGCTCGATGGTCTCGGCGTAGTACTTGCCGATGCCGTCGAGGGTGTGGCCGCGCTGGACGGTGACGCCGCTCGGCGGCACGTCGGCGATCTTGATGGTGTTGTTCTCGCTGGCGAAGATCGCCTCGGAGAGGTCGAAGCCGACCTTCTTCGCGTCCACGTCGAACGCGGCGACGAACTGGACGTCGCGCACGTGGTACCGGCCGAACTCGACATGCATCAGGCCCGGAACGGTGGTGCCCGCCTCCGCGTCCTTGTAGTACTCGACGCCCTGGACCAGGGACGAGGCACAGTTCCCCACGCCTACAATGGCCACGCGCACCGAGGTGCTGTTCTCACCCATGGTCGGGTTCTCCTTCTGTGTTGCGTTGTGCTGTCGACTGCTCGGCGGCGATCAATTCGTTGAGCCAGCGGACCTCGCGCTCGCTCGACTCGAGCCCGAGCTGATGAAGCTGACGGGTGTAGCGGTCCAAGGTGCCGCTCGCCCGCCCGATTGCGTCGCGGAGCCCTTCTCTGCGCTCCTCGACCTGGCGGCGCCTGCCCTCGAGGATCCGCATCCGCGCCTCGGCGGGGGTGCGGCTGAAGAAGGCGAGGTGCACGCCGAAACCGTCGTCGGTGTAGTTCTGCGGCCCGGTGTCGGCCACCAGCTCGGAGAAGCGCTTACGGCCCTCCGGGGTGAGCTGGTACACGCGACGGGCTCGTCGCATGACGGTGCCGGGTGCTCCCGAGTCCTCCTCGATGAGTCCGTCGGCCTGCATACGTCGCAGCGTCGGGTAGAGGGAACCGTAGGAAAAGGCGCGGAACGCGCCGAGCAGTCCGGTCAGTCGTTTGCGGAGCTCGTAGCCGTGCATGGGCGACTCGAGGAGCAGCCCGAGGATTGCCAGCTCGAGCAAAGGGCCTCCTCCACCGTGTCGATGAACTTATCCGAGTGATGCGATTGTCGATTATATCGCACCGATATATAGGACGATACTGGATCGGAGTGCATGTAACAACGGGTATCGGTAAATCGGTCAGGGTTCGTACGGGAACACCGCGATCGGCGTGCCGTCGAACGCGAAGACGAGATGCCCGCCCTGATCGGTGCCGGGACGCTGCGCGTGGACCACGACCGTGGCCCGGCCCTCGTCGTCGACGTCGACGCCGACCTGCTCCACCCGGCCGTCGGGCACCCGCAGCGTCGCGGGAGCGCCGAGGATCATCTCCGACACCGCGACCAGGTCCAGGCCCGCCAGATCGAAGGCCACCGCATCCGACGGCCGGGTACTCGGACTGCTCCACGAGTCGAACTCGCCGTCGAAGGTGTACGAGAGATACCGGTGCGGATCGCCGGCCACCGCCCGGTCGAACGACGCATGCTCCGGGAACAGGGTCAGGTCGTCGACCAGCGTGTCGCCGAACTCGGCCCGATAGTCCTCGACGAACCGGGCCAGCCCCTGCGGCGACGTCAGGTCCGGCAGCGGCTCCGGCCCGTCCGCCGCGTTCCCGACGACTCCCGCCAGCGCGCCCGTCACGGCCCCCACCGCGACGGTCGTCGCCGCGATCACCACACGCCGGGCCCTCACCGGGCCCCCCGGTTCTCGAACCGGTGCAGCTCGATCAGTTCGCCCTGCGGCGTCACCTCGAGGAATCCGGTCTCGCCCGCCGTGTTGCGCACGAAGATGCGCATCGACGGCTGGTCGTACGAGAAGCCGACGGAGATGTGGCCGACCGTGCCGTCCGGCACGCCGACGCTCTGCGGCGCCCCCGCAACGTAGCGGGCGATCTCGTCGACATCCAGCGTCGCCAGGTCGACCACCGGGGTGTCCACGGCACGGGTCCGGGGCGCATGGTCCGGGTCGAAACCGCCGCGGTAGGTGTACGACACCATGCGGTCCGGGACGTCGGGGACGGAGCGGGTGATGCTCGCGTGCTGCTCGAAGAAGTCCACCTTGTCGACGAGCGCGTCCCCGAACGCCGCCAGGTGATCGGCCCGGTACTGCTCGAGGCCCGCCCGGGTCACCAGGCTCGGCGTCGGCACCACGACCGGTCGCAGCGCCGCCGGGTCGAGGTGCAGCGCCTGCTGCGCCTCGGCGGGTGGCGGGTCGGCGCGCACCCAGTGGAACGTCGCCACCCCCGCCACCACCGCCGCCGTCACCACGGCCCCGGCGAACACACAGGGACCCCAGGCGCGGACCCGTGCCGCCGCGGCGGCGCCCGGGCTCGCCTGCAGGTCGGCGACCAGTTCGTCGAGCTCGCCGAGCGTGTCCGCCGCACCGGCACGCGCATCCCGGACCTCGTGCTCGGCGCCCGAGAGCTGACCGTCCGCATACGCCGCGTCGAGCCGCGCCCGGACCGCAGCCCGATCGGCGTCGCGTGCCCTGGTGGAAGGCGAATGGCGGCCGATCATGCGGGAGATCGTAACGACGCAGCTCAGAACACGCCCAGCACGCCGCCGTCGAACAGAATCTTCACGTACCGCGTGCCGTCGCCGGACTCGACGTAGATGGTCACCGCCGGGGTGCCGTCGTGGGCGAACGACACGTGCGAGACCGTGCCGCCGGGCAGGCCGACCAGCGCGGGCGCCTCCGCGATCCGGGCGGTCACGGCCCCCGCGTCGACCGCGCCGAGGTCGAAGTCCTGGTAGCCGGGGAAGCGCTGCACCGTCACCGGTTGGGCCCGCAGTGCCCCACCCGCGTAGGTGTACGTCGCGATCCGGCCCGGCTCGTCCGGCAGCGCCCGTTCGATGTGGGCCCGCTCCGGACGGAGGACCAGCCGGTACACGACCGTGTTGCCGAAGCGGTCCCGCACCGCCGCGAGAACCGCCTCGAACCCGCCGGGCTCGAGCGGCCGGACCGGGGTCACAACGATCGGATCGACACCGTCGTCGGGGACCGCCACCGGCGCGGCGGGCTGCTCCCGCACCGCCGCGGGTCCCGGCGCCGGGCCGTCCCCATCCGACAGCATCACCGCCGCGCCGGCCGCCGCAGCCGCCACCGCGACCGTCACGGCGGCGGCCCGGCGCAGACCGGGCCGGCGGCCCGACGGCGGCGCTGCGAGGTCCCCGGAATCCTCCGGTGGCTGCAGGTCGCGGACCAGGTCCGCGAGCTCGCCCAGCGTCTTTGCGGACATCGCCCGGGCCGTCCGATCCCGGTGCTCCCCAAAATCGAGCTGGCCGTCGGCGTAGGCGGTGTCGAGACGGCCACAGACCAGTGCCCGGTCGATGTCGCGTGCCCGCGTTCGCGGCGTGTGTCGGCTCACCACCCGGGCAGCCTAGAACGCCCGATATGGGCGCGTCGCGCAGTCGCGCGCCCCACACCCCGCCCACCCACGTGCCGTCCGCACGTACTCTGGACCCGTGCGGATACAGCGGCAGGTGGTGGACTACGCGCTGCAGCGCAGGTCGCTGCTCGCCCAGGTCTACTCGGGGCGGACCGGCGTCGCAGAGGTGTGCGACGCCAGCCCCTACCTGCTCCGCGCCGCCAAGTTCCACGGTCGGGGCAGTGACGTGGTCTGCCCGATCTGCCGCAAGGAGCAGCTGACACTCGTGTCGTGGGTGTTCGGCGACAAGCTCGGCCCGGTGTCCGGGTCGGCCCGCACCGCGGAGGAACTGGTCCGCCTGGCCGCCAGCCAGGAGGAGTTCTCCGTCCACGTGGTCGAGGTGTGCCGCACGTGCAGCTGGAACCACCTTGTCCAGTCCTATGTCCTGGGGGCGGAACCCGCGCCCAAGCGGCCCCGCCGCAGGTCGACCGGCCAGAGCCGCCGCACCGCGAGCGAGTGAGCCGTGCGCGACCCCTGCTGAACCGCCCCGTCCCCGGTGACCCCGTCCCCGGTGACTCCGTCCCCTTGTGACACTGCACTGCCCGAAGAACACTGCACTGCCCGAACGCGCGCTGCCCGACGAGACCGAAGTCTGCAGACGTGAAACGAGGACGCGTGCCACCGCGTCCGCGCTACCGGTTGGAGATGAGTACGTGAGTTCCCCCCACAACGATCCGCAGGGCGAACGGCCGAGGCCGCCGCACGGGAACGGACCGGCAGGTCCCCCGCCGCCGCGGCGACCGGGACCCGTGGGGGGACCCCCGCCCGGACGCGCACCCGGGGGTGGGCCGCCCATGGATCGGCGGATGCCGCCTCCGGGACGCCCCTATCCGCCGCAGCCGCGCCCCCAGCAGGGCGGGCCGCAGCCGTACCCGCCGCAGCAGTTCGCCGCGGGGAACCCACAAGCGCCGCGACCGCAGCAGCCGCCGCAGGACCGCACCCGGCAACTGCCGCCCCAGAACCGGCCCCCGGTGCCGAACCAGAACCGTCAGCAGCCGCCCAACCGGCCGGCCGGCGGCCCGCCCGGGCCCGGCGGGCGTCCCCCCACGCCTCCGCCCACCGCGCGCGGCGGTGGCGACGAGCCGCCCCGCGGTGGTGGCGAGCCCAAGTCGACGCGCTGGCGCACCGTGCGGCGCGTCGGCTACGCGGCCGTGGCGCTGGCTCTGGTACTGCCCATCCTCGCGTTCATGTTGGCCTACGTCGTCCAGGAGGTCCCGCGACCCGGTGACCTGAAGACCAACCAGGTGGCCACCGTCTACGCGGCCGACGGCTCGACCGTCATCACCAAGGTGGTGCCGCCCGAAGGCAACCGCACCGAGGTGCGGCTCGACGAGATTCCCGAGCACGTCCGCAACGCCGTGCTCGCCGCCGAGGACCGCGACTTCTACAGCAACCCGGGATTCTCGGTCAGCGGCTTCGCCCGCGCGGCCCGCGACAACATCCTCGGCCGGGAGAGCGCCGGCGGTGGTTCGACCATCACCCAGCAGTACGTGAAGACGGCGCTGGTCGGCTCCGAGCGCACCCTCACCCGCAAGATGAAGGAACTCGTCCTCGCGTCCAAGATGGCCAACCAGTGGTCCAAGGACGACATCCTCGCCGCCTACCTGAACACCATCTACTTCGGGCGCGGTGCGTACGGCATCGCCGCCGCCTCCACGGCGTACTTCGGCAAGCCGGTCGGCGAGCTCAGCGTCGAGGAGGGCGCGGTGCTCGCCTCCTCCATCCAGCTGCCGTCGCTGCTGGACCCGGAGACCAACCCGGAGGGCGCCCAGGCGCGCTGGAACTACGTCCTCGACGGGATGGTGTCCGCCGGCACCCTGAACGCGGCCGACCGGGCGTCGATGCAGTACCCGCGGTACGTGCCGCTGGCCGAGGTCGACAACGGCGGCCAGAGCAACGGGCCGGAGGGCCTGCTGCGCAACCAGGTGCTCCGGGAGCTCTCCGAGGAAGGCATCGACGAGACCCTGCTCAACACCGAGGGACTCCAGATCACCACCACGATCGACCCACAGGCGCAGGAGGCCGCGCTCGACGCCGTCCGCACCAACATGGAGGGCGAGCCGGAGGAGCTGCGCACCGCCGTCGTGTCCGTCGATCCGCGCAGCGGCGCCGTCCGCGCCTACTACGGCGGCGACGACGGCGCCGGGTTCGATTTCGCCCAGTCCGGCCTGCAGACCGGATCGTCGTTCAAGGTGTTCGGCCTGGCCGCCAACCTCGACCAGGGCAACCCGTTGTCCGCCATGTACGACAGCGGCCCGCTCACCGTCAACGGCATCTCGATCGGCAACGTCGAAGGCGAGAACTGCGGCACCTGCACCATCGCCGAGGCGCTGAAGCGGTCGCTCAACACCAGCTTCTACCGGATGATGCTCGAGATGGACAACGGCCCGCAGGCCATCGCCGACATGGCGCACCAGCTCGGCATCCCCGAGGAGATCCCCGGGGTCGGCGAGACCCTCACCGAGCCGGGCGGCGTCGGCCCCAACTACGGCATCGTGCTCGGGCAGTACCAGTCCCGCGTGATCGACATGGCGTCGGCGTATGCGACGCTCGCCGCGTCCGGCACCTACCACGAGCCCTACTTCGTGCAGAAGGTCGTCACCGCCGACGGCACGGTGCTGCTCGACCGCGGCACCCCGGCCGGGGAACAGCGGGTCGACGAGGCCGTCGCCGACAACACCACCGCCGCGATGATGCCGATCGCCGCGTACTCCAACGGGCACGCCCTCGCCGGCGGCCGGCCGTCCGCCTCCAAGACCGGCACCGCCCAGCTCGGGGACACCGGCTCGAACAAGGACGCCTGGATGGTCGGCTACACGCCGTCGCTGTCCACGGCCGTGTGGGTCGGCACCGAACAGGGCCTGCCCCTGGAGAACAGCTGGGGCGGCATGATCTACGGCTCCGGCCTGCCGTCGGACATCTGGAAGGACACGATGGACGGCGCCCTCGACGGCACCGACGTCGAGAAGTTCCCGACGCCCGAACCGATCGCCGGACAGGCCGGCGTGCCGGCGTACTCCGCGCCGGCGCCGCCGAAGACCACGACGCCGACCCCCACGACGACCGAGCGGACGACGCCGGAGCTGCCCACGCCGCCGGAGATCACGACCCGCAACGTCGAGATCCTCCCGGGCGTGACCATCCCCATGCCGGGGGTGGCGCCGCAGACGACCACGCAGCGGGTGCCCACGCCGACTCCCACCACGGAGGCGGACACGCCGGGCTTCGGGACACAGGACGACTCGACCGGCACCGGTGAAGACCAGCAGTCCGGCAACAGCCGGTTCCAGGAGGACCCCGTCGGCGCCACACCCGGCGGGTAGCCTCGCGGGGTGACCGAGAAGAGAGAGCTCGCGTCGCCGGGTCCGCTCGTCGCAGACCGCCGATCCGCGGACTGGCGCGACGCACCCGGATGGACCGACCCGACGGTGTCGCGCCTGTCCACCGTCATCGGCGGACCCGTCGGGCGGTACGCCCTGCTCGGACGCACTCGCTTCTTCACGCCGCTGCGCGCGATGCTGCTCCTCGCGGTGGTGTTCCTCGCCCTCGGCTGGTTCACCAAGGCCGCCTGCATCCAGCAGGGACCGGTCGGCGAGGGCGGCGCGCTCGGACTGGACTGGAGCGACAACCGGCAGTACGTCGCCATGTGCTACTCCGACGTCGTGCCGCTCTACGGCGCCGAACGCCTGAGTACCGGCGCCTTCCCGTACAAGACGTCGTGGGAGGAGCCCGGCCCGGACGGGCAGACCCAGGTCCGGTACATGGAGTATCCGGTCCTCGCCGGCCTCTACCAGTACGTCTCGATGCGGGCCGCGAAGGCCTGGGACGCCACGTCGTGGCTTCCGGGCGGCCTGCAGGTGGCGATCTACTTCGACATCGTCGCCGTCGGTCTCGCCATGGCCTGGCTGGCCACCGTGTGGGCCACCGCCCTCTCCGCCGGCCGCCGCATCTGGGACGCGGCGCTCGTCGCCGCCTCGCCGCTGGTCGTCGTGCACGCCTTCACCAACTTCGATGCGCTCGCCACCGCGTTCGCGGCCGGCGGGTTGCTGGCCTGGGCGCGACGGCGACCGGTGCTCGCCGGGGTGCTGCTCGGACTCGGTGCCGCCACCAAGCTGTATCCGCTGCTGCTGTTCGGCCCGCTGTTGCTGCTGTGCCTGCGCACCGGGAAGCTGCGGGCGCTCGGGCAGGCGGCCGGTGCCGCGGCCGTCGCGTGGCTCGTGGTGAACCTGCCGATCATGGTCCTCTACCCGCGCGGCTGGGCCGAGTTCTTCCGGCTCAACACCGACCGCGGCGCAGACCCCGATTCGATCTACAACGTCGTGCGGTCGCTGACCGGCTGGTCCGGCTGGGACACCTCCACGCTGAACTCGGTGTCGCTGCTGTTGTTCGCCGTGGCCTGCGCCGGCATCGCGTGGCTCGCATGGACGGCTCCGCGCCGCCCCCGCCTCGCCCAGCTGTGCTTCCTCGTGGTTGCCGCGTTCCTGCTCACCAACAAGGTGTGGAGCCCCCAGTACTCGCTGTGGCTGGTGCCGCTCGCCGTGCTGGCTCTGCCGCACCGGCGGATCCTGCTGGCGTGGATGACGATCGACGCCCTCGTCTGGGTGCCGCGCATGTACTTCTATCTCGGCGCCGAGAACAAGGGCCTGCCCGAGCAGTGGTTCACGACCACCGTCCTGCTGCGCGACCTCGCGGTCGTGGCGCTGTGCGCGCTCGTCGTCCGGCAGATTCTCCGGCCGGCCGAAGATCTCGTGCGCTACGGCTTCGTCGACGACCCCGTGGGTGGCGTGCTCGACCATGCCCCCGACGCTCCCCCGCGCCGGCTCCCGGGCCGTCTCCGTCCCGGCATCCGGCGGACATCACCTCCCGAATCGGCCGATCGGCAGACACCCGCGACGAGCACCGTCCCGTAGCCCCGGCCCGAGCCGCGCGCGACGGGTGCTGCCTGCGCGCGTAAAAACTTGCGCGGGAAGCATTTTCGCGCGCAAGTGCTCGTCCGCGACGAGCGCCGTCTACACGCGGAGCGCGTTGAAGGGCGCGACGGGGAGGTTGCGGACGACGAACCAGCCCAGCACGACCCACAGCACGAGCTGCGGCGCCCACCGCCACTGGTACCACTGGGCGATCCGGTGGTCACGGACCCGGCCGGCCGTCCACACGGCGAACGACCACCCCAGGAGAAGCACGGCGAGCACCCCGAGCGCGTTGTACCGCAGGGCGTCCGGAACATCGAGATGCAGCAGCGAATACAGCATCCGCGACGATCCGCACCCGGGACACCAGATGCCGAACAGGACGCGGGTCGGGCACGGCGGGATCGGGCCGCCCGGCGTCGTCGGGTCGGCCCACGCGACGGCGGCGCACACACACGCCGACACGGCCGCCACCCCGACGGGTGCGGCGAGCCGGGCGGCGAGCGTCTGCACGACCGGATGCCTCAGTAGCTCGACGACGAGACCGCCGCGGCGAGGACGACGATGTAGAAGACGACGATCACCACCCACACCGCCACGCTCGCCACCACCGACCAGATCGCCCACTTCTTCGCGTCGTCGGCCGCCCGGCGTGCGGCATCGAACTGGCCCTGCGCCCACAGGGAGTTGACCTGGCTCGCCTTGATGATCGAGACGACACCGAGCGGCAGGCAGCACAGGATCGTCGTGAGAATGCCCCACACCAGGTTGTTCTCGGGCGGCGGCCCGAACTGCGGGCCGGGGTAGTACCCGTATCCGCCCGGCGGGGGATAACCGCCCGGATTGTTCGGCGGGTACTGCGGATAGTCGCTCATCGTCGTCCTCGATCACCCCATCGGGATCCCAGCCTGTTCCGGGGTCCCCCCGCGCGGAAGGGTAGACCAGCCGCGGTCACCTGGCGAGGCGGTCGGCCACCCGCGCCTCGAGACCCACCCGGGCGGCCGGCCAGTCGTCGTCGGTCATCGCGAACAGCGCGGTGGTGCGCCAGCTGCCGTCGCGGCGCCGCCGATGCTTGCGCAGCAAGCCCTCGAACCCGGCGCCGAGCCGGGTGATCGCCGCGCGCGACTGCGCGTTGTGTTCGTCGGTGTGCCACTCCACGCGGACCGCGCCGAGATCGTCGAAGGCGCGGCGCAGCAACAGCAGTTTCGACTCGGGATTGGCGGCGCCACCGTGCACCGCGCGCGAGAGCCACGTGTGCCCGACCGCCAGCGTCCGGTGCCGGGGATCGATCAGGTAGTACGACGTGGTGCCGACAACGGCGCCGACGAACTTGTCGACGACCGCGTACGGCAGGCGGTCCGGATCGTCGAGCGCGGTACGGACGAACGCGTCGGCGTCGTCACGTGTCCGGAGGTCGGCGGACGTCCACCGGAAGATCGCGTCGGCATCGTCGACGGCCGCGAGCAGGCCGGGCGCGTGTCCCGCGGCCAGCGGTTCGAGGCGAATCCGCGTGCCGTCGAGCGCCGGCTGTTCGTACCAGGCCGTGCTCATCCGGGTTTTCCGCTCATCGCCGGCATCCGGGGCCGCTCCTCGTCGGGTGGGGTCGGGTCGGGCCGGCGCAGCGGCGCGCCGGCGAACACGAAGAACAGTACGACGAGCAGCACGGCCCGGCCCCACACCCCGACGAGGGTGAGCAGCAGCGGGATCGTGGTGTCGGTCCGGGTCATGGTCGCGTCGAACCACAGGAACACGCCGATGCCGATCGCGAGGTCCACGGTGAGGTACGAGACGATCAGCGGCCACCGCACCCGCAGCAGCACCAGGAACGGCAGCAACCACAGGGTGTACTGCGGCGAATGCACCTTGTGCAGCAGCAGGAATCCGCACAGCATCGCGGCGCCGACCGCCACCCAGGGATAGCAGCCGTCGCGACGGTACCGCCGCCACCCCAGCCACAGCGCCAGCGCGAAGGCGGCGCAGATCAGCAACGGCGAGACGACGGAGACGAGGTCGTTGTACTCGGCCGTGACCTCGGTGTCCTGATAGCCCCCGACGAGGGGCCGCAGCCCCCAGTACCAGATCGAATTGCTCGTGGCGTCGGCCGCGCGGTTGCCCTGGAACTCGAACGATGCGCGCCACCCCGGATACCCGAGCAGCGCGAACGGCAGGTTCACGGCGATCACCGTCGCCGCCGCCGCGGCGCCCACCGCCACCGCGCCCCGCACGTCCCGCCGCGGCCCGGGCTCGTCCCCGCCGGTGAGGACGTATGCGATCAGCGGCAGCACGAAGATGCCGGGATACACCTTGAGACAGAACCCGACGGCGAGCAGGACGGCGGCGATCACCGCGCGGGTGCGCAGCGGCCAGCGGCGCACCCCGAGCACGGCGACGGCCCCGACGGTGGTCGCGACGACGGGCAGGTCCCAGTTCAGGAACGCGTACATCACGAGGGGCGGCGTGGCCGACCAGAGCAGCGCGGCCCACCCGGCCAGCCGGCCGAGGTACCAGGCGACGAGCAGGCCGAACGGTGCCAGCAGCAGCGCGGAGTGCAGGAGGAACTCGGCGTCGGTGTCGGCGCGCAGGGCCCCCACCCACATGAGGATGCCGCTGAGCACCGGGTACTCGACGGTGCCGCCGGTGAGCACGCCGTCGCGGGTGATGCCGCCGTCGAGGAACGGGAACAGGTGCAGGTTGATGCCGCGACCGATCCACAACTGCTGGATGTCGGAGTAGCAGACCGTGGCGTCCTTGACCGCGTCGAAACGCACGCTGCGCCCCTGCGGGTCGAACGGTGGTGCGGCGCAGCGGGCCTTGTTCAGGTAGCCGAGCCACATGGCGAGCGCGCACGTCACGACGGCGACGAGCGCGGGCGTCCGGGAACTCGTGCGCATGTTCTTCACCCTAGGCGAATTTCGCTGGTCAAGGGCGCATCGTGTAGCCTGCATGGGTTGCTGACGCAACGACCCTCCTGTCACGGACCGTCCGTGACCGCCCATAGTCCATAGGAGGTGATGAGGTCTTATGCGTCATTACGAACTGATGGTCATTCTCGACCCCAGCCTGGACGAGCGCACTGTCGCCCCGTCGCTGGATACGTTCCTCAACGTCGTTCGCCAGGACGGCGGCAAGATCGACAAGGTCGACGTGTGGGGTAAGCGTCGTCTCGCGTACGAGATCGCCAAGCACAGCGAAGGCATCTACGCGGTGATCGACATCAGCGCTACGCCCGCCACGGTTGCGGAGCTGGATCGCCAGCTCGGCCTGAACGAGTCGGTGCTCCGCACCAAGGTTCTGCGCCACGGCAAGTGAGTCTGTCGGCGTCCGGCCGTAGGCTCGGGCGCATCAGGACTCCACACACAGCAGGAGGAACCACATGGCAGGCGACACCGTCATCACCGTCATCGGCAATCTGACGGCTGATCCCGAGCTGCGTTTCACCCCGGCGGGAGCTGCGGTCGCGAACTTCACCGTCGCGTCGACGCCCCGCATCTTCGACCGTCAGTCCAACGAGTGGAAAGACGGCGAGGCGCTGTTCCTGCGCTGCAACATCTGGCGCGAGGCGGCGGAGAACGTGGCCGAGAGCTTGACCCGTGGCTCGCGCGTGATCGTGCAGGGCCGCCTCAAGCAGCGCAGCTACGAGACGCGTGAAGGCGAGAAGCGCACTGTCGTGGAGCTCGAGGTCGACGAGATCGGCCCCTCGCTCCGCTACGCGACGGCCAAGGTCAACAAGGCCAGCCGTGGCGGTGGCGGGGGCGGCTTCGGTGGTTCCTCCGGAGGATCGGGTGGGGCTCGTGCCAGCGCGAGCACCGGCGGGGACGACCCGTGGGGCAGCGCGCCGGCGGCGGGCTCCTTCGGCGGGGACGACGAACCCCCGTTCTGATCCGACCTTCGATCGGAACATTCGGAAAGTACGGAGAAAGACCATGCCTAAGGCGCCCGCGCGCGAAAAGGTTTTGAAGAAGAAGGTCTGCACCTTCTGTAAGGAAAAGAACGTGCAGATCGACTACAAGGACACGACGTTGCTGCGTAAGTACGTCAGCGATCGCGGCAAGATCCGCGCTCGCCGTGTCACGGGCAACTGCGTGCAGCACCAGCGCGACGTTGCCATCGCTGTGAAGAACTCGCGTGAGGTGGCCCTGCTTCCTTACGTCTCGACGGCTCGCTAAGGAAAGGGAGGGACACACGATGAAGCTCATTCTCACCGCTGACGTGGACAACCTCGGTGCGCCTGGCGACACCGTCGAGGTCAAGGACGGCTACGGCCGCAATTACCTGCTGCCCCGCGGCCTGGCGATCGTCGCCACCCGTGGTGCCCAGAAGCAGGTCGAGGGCATCCGCCGCGCCCAGGAGGCTCGTGCGGTGCGCGGCCTCGATCATGCCAAGGAGCTCAAGGCCGCCATCGAGGGCCTCGAGAACGTCTCCCTGGCCGTGAAGACCGCCGGGGACTCGGGCAAGCTGTTCGGCTCGGTCACCGCGGCCGACGTCGCCGGCGCCATCAAGGCCGCCGGTGGCCCGGTCGTCGACAAGCGCATCATCGAGCTGCCCAAGGCGCACATCAAGTCGACCGGCAAGCACACGGTCGTCGTGAAGCTGCACCCGGACGTGACCGCGAAGTTCGATCTGAACGTCGTGGCCGCCTGATTCCGGCTCCCGAAGAGCCCTGCACACAGTGTGTGCAGGGCTCTTCGTCGTCTTTCCACAGGGGCTGTGGATAACCCCACAGGGGTACCGGTAGGTTTGTGATCCGCGGCACGGCATTCCGGGGCCGGGAGGACGGAACACGCCCGGAAACACATCCGTGGCCACACGCCGAATCGATTGTTCTCCACACCTGTGAAAGTCGATTTTCCCGGTCTGAACAGCAGCGATGCGAAGTGTGAGATGCGCTGTCCCCAGGTTGTCCCCAAGGGGTGCACAAGGCCGTCCTCCCCTTTCCACAATTCATCCACAGTTGTGTGCACAGGCGGATTTGGACGCCGCCCTCCGAGTGCCTAACGTCGAGCGCGCGCGTCCCGGACGACGTGTCGGTGGGGCCGGGTAGAAGTGGTGTCGAGCGCCGGTGGACGGGGTCTGTCCGCGGCGGAGGTGCCGAGAAGGGGAAGGACGGCGTCGCGTGGCTGTAGTAGACGATCGGGGCCATTCCGACTACCCGGGACCGCCCGAGGAGCCGGCCGGCGACTTCGGCCGCCAGCCCCCGCAGGACATGGTTGCGGAGCAGTCCGTGCTCGGTGGCATGCTGCTCAGCAAGGACGCCATCGCCGACGTGCTCGAAGTGCTGCGGCCCGGCGATTTCTACCGTCCCGCCCATCAGGCCGTCTACGACGCCGTCCTCGACCTCTACAGCCGCGGTGAGCCCGCCGACCCCGTCACGGTATCCGCGGAACTCGACCGGCGCGGAGAACTCCGCCGCATCGGCGGCGCCGCCTACCTGGTGACCCTGACCCAGACCGTGCCCACCGCTGCGAACGCGAGCTACTACGCCGAGATCGTCGCCGAGAAGGCCATCCTGCGCCGCCTCGTCGAGGCCGGAACGCGCATCGTCCAGTACGGCTACGCCGGCTCCGAGGGCCAGGACGTCGCCGAGGTCGTCGACCGGGCCCAGGCCGAGATCTTCGAGGTCTCCGAGCGCCGCACGTCCGAGGACTTCGTCCCGCTCGAAGAGCTGTTGCAGCCCACCATGGACGAGATCGACTCGATCGCCAGCCGCGGCGGCATCTCCCTCGGTGTGCCCACCGGATTCGCCGAGCTCGACGAGGTCACCAACGGCCTCCATCCCGGGCAGATGATCATCGTCGCCGCCCGTCCGGGCGTCGGCAAGGCGCTGGCCCTCGAAACTCCCCTGCCCACCCCCGGCGGTTGGACGACCATGGGCGAGGTCGCCGCCGGCGACGAACTCCTCGACGCCCACGGCCGCCCCACCCGGGTGCTGGCCGCCACCGAGGTGCTGCACGGCCGGCCGTGCTTCGAGGTGGAATTCTCCGACGGCACCGTCCTCGTCGCCGACGAACAGCACCAGTGGGTCACCTCCGACGGCGGCCCGTCGCGCGTGCGCACCACCGGGGAGATCGCCGCGTCCCTCGCGGACGGTCATGTCGTCGGCAATGTCGCCGCGCTGCAGCTGCCCGTCGCCGATCTGCCCGTCGCCCCGTTCACCCTCGGCGCCTGGCTCGGCGGCCCCTCCGCCGATCCCCACGTGCACATGCGGGTGCAGGGCGAGGGCGGGTTCGCCGAGGAACTCATGACGCTCGGCGCCCGCATCCCCGGCGCCTACCAGCGGGCGTCGGAACGGCAGCGGCGCGAGCTGCTCGCCGGTCTGCTCGACGCCGGCGGCCACGTCGGCGACGACGGCACCGTCCGCTTCGAATCCGACTGCGCCCGACTGCGCGACGACGTCGCCGAGCTCCTGGCCGGCCTCGGCTACACCTGCACCACCAGCGGCTCCACGGTGCGCTTCGCCACCGACGACGACGTCTTCGTCCTCCCCAGCAAGGCCAAGGCGCACAAGGAGACCCGCGCGGGGGTGCCGCGGGAACGCCGCATCGTCGCCGTCCGCCCCGTCGAGTCCGTGCCGGTGCGGTGCGTCGAGGTCGACGGCGAGCACCTGTACCTCGCCGGACGGTCCATGATCCCCACCCACAACTCCACGCTCGGCATGGACTTCCTGCGGTCCTGCTCCGTCAAGCACGGCATGGCCTCCGTCATGTTCTCCCTCGAGATGGGCAAGACCGAAATCGTCATGCGGCTGCTCTCGGCCGAGGCGAAGATCAAGCTCGGCGACATGCGTTCGGGCCGCATGACCGACGACGACTGGACCCGGCTCGCCCGGCGGATGAGCGAGATCAGCGAAGCGCCGCTGTACATCGACGACTCCCCCAACCTGACGATGATGGAGATCCGCGCAAAGGCGCGGCGCCTCAAGCAGAAACACGACATCCGGCTGATCGTCGTCGACTACCTGCAGCTGATGACCTCCGGTAAGAAGGTCGAGTCCCGCCAGCAGGAGGTCTCCGAATTCTCCCGTAGCCTCAAGCTTCTCGCGAAGGAGCTCGAGGTCCCGGTGGTCGCGATCTGTCAGCTCAACCGTGGCCCCGAGCAGCGCACCGACAAGAAGCCGATGGTCTCCGATCTTCGCGAGTCGGGTTGCCTCACTGCGAGCACCCGCGTCCTGCGCGCGGACAACGGCTGCGCGGTCACCCTCGGCGAGTTGCTGGCCAGTGGTGAACAGCCCGTCGTCTGGTCGCTGGACGAGCGCATGCGTATGGTCGCCCGCCCGATGACCAAGGTGTTCCCGAGCGGACGCAAGGAAGTGTTCCGTCTGACGCTCGACTCCGGGCGTCAGGTCGAGGCCACCGCGAACCATCCCTTCCTCACCGTGGACGGGTGGATTCCCCTCGGCGAGCTGACGGCCGGGGAGCGCGTCGCAGTACCCCGCGCGGTTCCTGCCCCCCTCGAGACGCACGCCGTCTCGGAGGACGACGTCGTCGCGCTGGCTGAGCGCACCGTCGCCGATAGCTCTGTTCCGCCACAGGCATTCTCGCTGCCGAAGGAACAGATCGCCGCGCTCGTGTGCCACGTCTGGGAGGGCAACGGGATCGTCGCGTGGGACGCGGTCGAAGGACGAGCCGCTGTCCGGTATCCGTCCGCAGACCGGCGCCTCGCCGACGACCTGGCCCGCCTTCTCCTGCGAATCGGTGTCTTCGCTCGGATCGCCGCGGCCGGAACAGGCTCGGGCTGGGATGTTGTCGTCACCGGTCCGGAGAATCAGGCCGTCTTCCTGCACGACGTGGGTGCACACGGCACTGCGGCGCAGTGGGTGCTCGCTCAGCTCGGGCCGAAGCTCGTACGCCACGACGCCGACACCCTGACACCCGACGTCGAGGCGACGCTGAGCCGGCTCCTCGCAGTCGAGGAGCTCGCCCCCCGTGAGCTGGTCGCGGCCGCGGCTTCGCGGTCCGCAGGGGGTTCGCGATCGAGTCTGGCCCAGGTGGCGGGCGTCCTCGACACCGCCGACATCGAAATGCTCGCCACCAACAATGTGTACTGGGACGAGATCGTGTCCGTCACCAGCATCGGTGAGCAGGACGTGTTCGACGGGACCGTCCCGGGCACACACAACTTCGTTGCCGACGGCATCTCGGTGCACAACAGTCTCGAGCAGGACGCCGACATGGTGATCCTGCTGCACCGGCCCGACGCATTCGAACGTGACGACCCGCGCGGCGGCGAGGCGGACCTGATCCTCGGCAAGCACCGCAACGGTCCGACCGCCACCATCACCGTCGCGCACCAGCTGCACCTGTCGCGGTTCGTGGACATGGCGCGGGGCTGAGAGATCCGGTTCGCATCACTTAGCGACGTCCGACGGATTCGCTCACCGATTCGGAATCTACCCACGCAATTGACGCGGCAAATTCCGAATCAGTGAGCAAGTTTCGAGTGTTACCGCACCGGCCGGCTCGTCGACAGCGCGAGGGCGCCGAGTACGCCGACGGCGGCGAAGGCGTAGAAGCCCCAGGGGTAGGCGACGCCGGCCTGCAGCAGCGCGCCGCCGAGGATCGGACCGCAGATCGCGCCGATGCGGCCCACGCCGGCGGACCAGCCGAGCGCCGTGGCGCGTGCCTCGGCCGGGTAGGCCGCGCTCGTGAAGGCGTAGACGAGTACCTGGGAGCTGAAGACGAAGCACCCGGCGAGGAACACCAGCACGTAGACGCCGTAGGCGAGGTTGATGCTGAGCGTGGCGAGGAACAGCGCGGCGAGCGTGAACCATGCGATGCCCGCGGTGCGGGCGCCGATCCGGTCGGCGACGCGGCCGGCGACGAGCAGGCCCGCGACGGCACCGGCGTTGAGCACGAGCAGCAGCGACAGCGACGCACCGAGGTCGTATCCGGCTTCCCGCATGATCGTCGGCAGCCAGGTGTTGAGGCCGTAGACCAGGAGCAGGCCCATGAATGAGGTGACCCAGATGGACACGCTGGTGCGCAGCAGCTGCGGCGAGAACAGAGTCCGCACCGGCGATCCCGGTTTCGAGGTCTTCGCGACATCCGCGGGGCAGTCGGTGTCCGACGGCACCGTGGTCACATCGATGGGCGGAAGTCCGTAGTCGGCGGCGATGCGCTCGGATTCGTCGTGCCGGCCTCGCACCGACAGGTAGGCCGGCGACTCGGGCAGGTAGCGGATCATCAGCGGGACGAGGACGAACGCCGGCAGGGTGCCCGCGATGAACATCGAACGCCACCCCGAACTTTCGAGGAGAACGAGGGCCAGCAGCGCGGTCGCCACGGCGCCGACGTGATAGCCGGTCATGACGGTCGTCGACGCGGATCCCTTTTTGCCGGGCATGAATTCGGCGACGATCGCCAACGCGGTGGGCAGTGCGCCGCCGAGCCCGAGACCCGCGAGGAAGCGCAGGCCGCCGAGCATCTCCGGCGAGGTCGCGAAAGCACACGCGAGTGTCAGCACCGAGAAGGCGGTGACGGAGAAGATGAGGGTGCGTCGCCGGCCGAGGACGTCGGTGAGGGTGCCGATAGCCAGGGCTCCGAGTGTCATGCCGACCAGGCCGGCGGTCGAGATGACCGTGAGGCCGCCTGCGTCGAGGTTCCAGTCCGGGTAGTCCAGCAACGCCGGATTCACCGCGCCGAGAACGACGAGGTCGAAGCCGTCGAGAAGTACCGCGACCCAGCACAGCGCGACGACGAGACTCGCGGAGCGGGTTGCGTGTCGGGGCGCCTGGGCGGCGGTCCGATCCGAGCTTGTTCGCATAGTGCACACCTGTTCGTAACCGAGTGATCGTTCGGATTGTGACTGCGCGCGCTGCGATACGTCAACTCGCCCGCGGCGCGGGGTCGACCGCGAAAATTGATCAGGCAGAATCTATTTCACTCAGCGAAAACGGCCATTGTGCTTACGGTCCGGGGATGGTGGGGGTCGGGATCCGCTCTGACCGAAAATTCACGCGCCGCACCGGAATTCGCTGCGGCAGTTCAGCGCGCGAATTCCGGTGCGGCGTGCGGATCACGGTCGCCGTCGCGCCGGGGCGGCCCGGGAGCCGATCGTTCGAGTGTTGTGGCTCAGGTTCCGGCGTCCGAGGGATGTCGGAACGGGAGATCCTGCAGGTGAACTCGCTCGGGTTCGATGAGCGACACGATCGCTGAGCGCATGGGGAAGTCGCTGCCGATGTAGCGGTTGCTCATTCGGTCCATGATCGCGACCGCTTCGTCGCCTTCGAGTTCCTCGACGACCCGGCCGCGGACGACGACCGACCGATACGGGTTGTGCTCATCGCAGACCGACACGGCGACGCGCCCGTCACGGCGCAGATTGGCGACCTTCCGGTTCTCCTGAGCGGAGAATATCGCCAAGTGATCACCTTCGACCGCGATCCACACCGGGGAGACGTGCGGCGAGCCGTCGGGCATGAGCGTCGCGACGTGCGCCATGTTCCGCGCCCCGAGCAGAGCCCGCACGTCGCCGGACAGATCGGCCATGCCCGGTAGCCTACTCGCGCCGACGACGGTGCCGAGGCTGTTTGCCGCCGCAGGGGAATCAGCCCGCCGCGTAGCGGGAGAAGGTGATGCCGGAACGGAAGGCGTTCGCTGCGAGCAGGCGCAGCCGCGGCAACGCGAATCCGTCCGGAAACAACCGGCGTCCGCGGCCCTGCACGACGGGATGGACGAACAGCCGGTATTCGTCCACGAGTCCGGCCTCGATCAGGGCGTGGCACAGCGAGATGCTGCCGGTGACCACGATGTCCCGGCCCATGCGCGCCTTCAGGGCGCGTATCGCGGCCAGAGGCTCGGCGGAGAGGACGGTGGTGTGCTGCCACTGCGGATCCGTCACGGTCGAGGACACCACGTACTTCTGCACCTGGTCGAGATACGCGGAGATGCCCGTGGGATCGTCGGTCCGCCCCGGCCAGTAGCCCCGGAAGTCCTCAAACGTCCGTCGGCCGAGCACCAGCGCGTCGGACTCGCTGTCCTGCCGGTGCAGTTCCGCCAGATGATCCGAATTGTCCACCTCCGCCTGACCCTGGGGGTCGAACCAGTCCCCCAGCATCTCGATCGAACCGTCGAGGGTGACGTTCTGGGTGATGGCAAGTGTCCGCAACGGGTCCCTCCTTCCGACGTGATGCCCGTGTCGCTCCGCCTACGGGATACCGACCGCCCGGGCGCCGGGAACTCATCGCGACCCCGCCTACGACGCGGACATGTAACACGATTGCCGTCTCGAACGACTTTCCGACCGACGCGTCGACACCACAATCAGGGTCGTCGGCACGGACCGACTTCGGATGGGGATTGACCATGGCACTTGACTGGGCGGTGCGAAACAAGCGGATTGTCGCGGCTGCGGTGGCACCCGTGGCGCTGGGCGCGGCGGCGGTGGTCGCCGTCGCTGTCTCGGAACCGTCGGCTCCGTCGACGGCCCCGACGACGCTGACCGCCTCGGTCACCGAGTGCCACGACATGGTCAGCATCGCGGTCGGCGGGCGCAACGACAGTCCCCGCCCCGGCACCCACGCGATGCTCCTCGACGCCGACGGGAACCCCCTGCCGGCCGCATCGTCCACCGACTTCAGCAGCCCCTGGGTCGACGAGGTCGTGAACGCGCCGCGGGACGACGTGCCCGAGGGTTCCTACTCCGCCGTGTACGTCGAGTACCCGGCGAACATGTCGTCGTACGACGACGCCGTCGAGGCCGGCGTGGACAACGCCGAGACCGTGATGCAGGCGATCCGCCAGGCATGCCCCGACACGAAGTTCGCCGTCGTCGGGTACAGCGAGGGCGCCGACGTTGCGCGCCGCGTGGCGATGGAGATCGGCAACCAGGAAAGCGCCGAGGACGGGTCGTACGAGATCGTCGATCCGGATTCGGTCGTGGGTGTGGTCATCCTGGCCGACGCCGGGCGCACGGCGGGTGAGGGACCGTTCCCCGGCGCGGAGGACGAGTTCCGCAACCCGGACGGATTCGACCTCGCCTACCAGTCGGGCCGGAACAGCGCGTCGGGCAGCGGTTCGCTGCCGGGCACCTCGGGGAGCTTCGGGGCGCTGGACGGCAAGGTGGCGTCGTTCTGCTCGGAGGGCGACCTGACCTGCTCCGCTCCGGAGAACATCGCCCTGCTGCAGCTCGCGGTGAACGTAGGACGGCAGTTGAACGTCGACGCGCTCGAGCGCGACGGGCTCACCCCGGAGACCGCGCTGGACGTCGCCACGGTCCTCGGGCGGATCGCCATGGCCGCGTTCGCCGACATCCAGTCGCAGGAGAACTGGATGCAGAGCGACGAGACCTTCCTCGACGTCCTCATCAAGGTGTCGGATCCGTCCTACGAACCGGCCGTCCGCGACGTCGCCTCGACCGGCACGGACGGCGAGATCACCTCCGGTGAGCTGATCGACCTGACCTATCTGCCCGCGAAGCTGCGCAACGAGGTCATCGGATTCATCGCCGACAACGAGAACACCCTCGAGGTGGCGCTGAGCGATCCGTACCAGCAGACCCTCGGGCCGGACACCGGGCACCACTTCGACTACTGGCGCGATTCCGACCCCGAGAACGGAAAGCCCCTGACGTCCGCGCAGTACGCGGCGGCATGGCTGACCCATCTGGCGAAGCAGGCCGAGAGCGGCGAGCTCGACAAGGCCGAGGCCGAGTCGACCGCTCCGCAGCTCGTCGTCTCGTCGAAGCCGATCGATCCGGCGCCGCTCCCGCCGACGACGGACGGCGACGTGGAGAAGGCCGCCGCCGGGGCCACCACGACCACCACGTCGTCGACCCCGGCGTCGCCGACTCGGGCCGCGGCCTCCTCGTCGGCTTCGCCGGCACCGGTGCCGCCCGTCCCGGCTGCGGCCCCGGCTCCCTCGCCCGCGGCCCCGGCTCCCTCGCCCGCGGCGCCGTCCCCGCTGCCGGCCGTGGAGCCCCTGCCTGCCGTGGAGCCGCTGCCGACCGTCGAGCCGACGACCGTCGCCCCGACGACCGCGGAGTCGAGTGCCCCCGGGACCACGACGCCGGCCGCAACCACCACCCCGACGACCACGCCGGTGCCTCAGCCGTAGGCCGGCTGAGGGCTCGCCTCGCGGATCGCCCTGGCCCTGGTCGTCGCCGCGACGACCAGGGCCAGGGCGGCGAAGGCGGGCAGCGGATGGCCGAGCAGAGTCGCGACGGCGAGGTCCGCGGCCACCGCGCCGGTCGCCATGGCGAAGACCCACGGCGGCGCGGCGGGCAGCTTCGCCTTCCCGGCCGACCACGGGGTGCGGCCCCACGGTTTCGCGACCGACAACCACGCCTGGAACGCGAGGGCGCTGATCATCAGAGCGGTGCCCGCGATCATCGGTCCCGCCGGTCCGGACGTGCCGTCGCGGGCGGCGGCCACCGAGCCGTTCAGGCCCGCCGACAGCAGGAGGATCCCCAGGTTCACCTGGACCACGGTGAGGACGAACTTGATCGCCACCCACCAGTAGCGCAGGAATCCCCACGGCGTCGCCGCCGCGAGGAGAAAGCCCGTGAACGCCGACGCGTTGGCCAGCGGAGCGAGCAGCGTGCCGTCGAGGTGCTGCGCCATGGTCGTGCCGGCCACCCGCACGGCGGGATCCACCGCGGTGCGGCTCAGCGTCAACAGAACGAGCAGTGCGAGGGCCTGGCCCATCCATCCCACGGACGTGACCACGTGCAGCCACACCGTCGCCTGCCGCCACCGCTGCCCCGGACGCTTCGCCATATGGTCCACTGTCGTCCGGCAGGCGCCGCAGGGTAATCCGGGATCACCCGGAGAATCCCCCTGAAATCCGGTGCCCCGGGTTCAGCCGTGCTCGATGTACGACTCGAGTTGGTCGCGTTCGCACTGCAGTTCGTCGATCCGGCTCTTCACGATGTCACCGATGCTGACGATGCCTACCAGGTGGCCGTCCACCACGACGGGCAGGTGCCGGATCCGGCGTTCGGTCATGGTCTCGGCCAGGCTGTTCACCGTGTCGGTGGGCAGGCACGTGGACACCGTCGTGCTCATGATGTCCCGGACACGGGCGTCGAGCAGGGCGGGACCGTGCTGGTGGAGCCGGCGCACGACGTCGCGTTCGGAGACGATGCCGATCACGGCGTCGCCCTCCACCACGACGAGGGCGCCCACGTTGTGGCGGGCGAGTTCACCGATCATCTCGTCGACCGAGAGGTCCGGATCGACCGTGGCCACGACCGGCCCCTTGTTCCGCAGCACGTCCGCGATCCGCATCCGGGCACCCCGATCCATCCGCTCCCAGTCATCCGCCGTGACGGCGATCGATGGTTGTCGATCTTATTCCTGCAGTTCGACGAGACCCCGTGTGGTTATCCAGTCGTGACTCGATGGGCCGTACCGCGCGTCGGATCGTTATCCGGTGGCGTCGCCCATCACCGCGCCCTCGCGACGGGGGTCCGCGCCGCCGACCCATCCCGACTCGTCCCGGCGGAGCGCACTCAGTCCGCTGGACTGCGGGAGCACCGCCACCTGATGGCCTCGCGCGCGCAGCTCGGCCACCAGCGGATCGCGTGCGCCGTCGTCGCTGCCGTCGATCGCCGGATGCTCGCCCCCGACCCCGGTGACCGGGGTGTTCGCCGCGCCGAACGCCACCGCCGACACCGCCTGCTGCGGGTCCAGGCCCCAGTCGAGCATCCCGACGAGCGTCTTGACCACGTACTGGATGATGACGGAACCGCCCGGCGAGCCGACGACGATGCGCAGGTCGCCGCGGCTGCCGTCGGGATTGCGATCGAAGACGAGCGTCGGCGCCATCGAACTGCGCGGTCGCTTGCCCGGTTCGACGCGGTTGGCCACCGGCACCCCGGCCTTGTCCACGGGTTCGGCGGCGAAGTCCGTCAGCTGGTTGTTCAGCAGAATGCCGTCGACCATGTGGAACGACCCGAACGCCGATTCGATCGTCGTGGTCATCGAGGCCACGTTGCCGTATTCGTCGGCGATGGAGATGTGGCTGGTGCCGTGTTCGCGATCCTGTGGTGGGGTGCCCAGGGGCACCGGCCCGAAGTCGCCGGGTTGTGCCGTGCCCATGCTCCGGCCCGGGTCGATGAGGCCCGCACGCCCGCGCAGGTAGTCGTCGTCGAGCAGCGTCTGCGGCGAATTGCCGGGCAGGGGAACGAAGTCCGAGTCCGCCACGTACTTGTCGCGGTCCGCGTACGCGAGGCGCTCGGCCTCGGAGATCAGGTGCACGGCGTCGGCGGTCGGCTCGCCACCGTTCTCGTCGACGTCGGTCGGTCCCAGCGCGGACAGGTCGAAGTTCCCGAGGATGCCCATCGTCGCGGCCACCGCGATCCCGCCCGAGGACGGGTTCGGCATGCCACAGACCTCGTGCGCCCGATAGGGCGTGCAGAGGGGGGTGCGCTTCTTCACCTCGTAGCCGGCGAGGTCGTCGACCGTCATCGTCCCGGGGGTGCGGCCGCCCGCCTCGGTGGTGGTGGCGTCGACGATGTCCCGGGCGAGGGCTCCGGTGTAGAAGGCGTCGGCGCCGCCGGACGCGATGGCGCCGAGCGTCTTCGCCATGGCGGGGTTGACCAGGACGGTGCCCGCGGTCTTGGGCGTGCCGTCGGGGTTCAGGAAGTACGCCCGCGCCTCGTCGTCGACGGCGAGGTCGGGTGCCGAGTCGGCGATCGACTCGGCCATCCGGTCGCTGATCACCACCCCGTCGTCGGCGAGGGAGATGGCCGGGTCGAACAACCGGGCCCACTCCGTGCCCCCGTGTTCGCGGTGCACCTCCTCGAGCAGGCGCACCACTCCGGGCACCCCGATCGAGCGGCCGCTGGCCCGGGCGTCGGGCCGGGGCGCGGTGCGGTCGGTGTCGCTGATCCAGCGCAGGTAGTTCTCGGTGGCCGACATCGGTGCCGTCTCCCGGCCGTCGTACGCCTGCACCTGCCCGGTCTCCGCGTCGTAGTAGAGCAGGAAGGCGCCGCCGCCGATCCCCGACGACTGGGGCTCCACGAGCCCGAGCACCGTCTGCGCGACGACCAGCGCGTCGGCGACGGTGCCGCCGTCGCGCAGCACCTTGCACGCCGCCTCCGTCGAGACCGGGTTGGCAGTGGACACCGCGTACGACGCGGTCGTCACCGCCGTCATGTCGTCGCGGTAGCCGGTGGCGACCTCGGGGTTGGTGGCCAGGTCCCTTTCGGACGCCGACGGGGCGGGCGGGGCGGCGGACAGCGGGGTGCCGTTGGGGACGTGGATGCATTCGGCGGTCCCCGACGAGTCGTCACCGGCCGACGTGCAGGCGCCGAGCAGCGCGACGGACAGTGCCGCGGCGATCGCGACGCGGATCGTGGAGCCCACCTTCGCCACCGGTGTCATCTCGCCGACGGTAACAGCGGCCACCGGTGCCCGAAGTGCTTCCCGCGAGATCCGTTTCGGCCGGGCCGTCGTGCCGGGCCACCGCGTCCAGCCGCGAACCTTCCGGTCACCCGCGTGCGGCACGACTGTTGTGTGTGGCCGATCGGCGCGCGGCTGTGGAGCGTATCCGCTATCCCAGCAGCACAATTCCGGTGAGGGCGATCGCCGAGACCCACACCGTGGATGCGGCGGCGAGCGCGAAGGGCCGCCAGCCCACGCCCCGCAGGACGTCGATGCGTACGGCGGTGCCGAGCGCGAACATGGCGGCGGTGAGCAGCGCCGTCTGCGCGAGCCGGGCGACGTCCAGAGCCGGGTCGGGGAGCAGGCCGGTGGCGCGCAGGGCCACGCAGCCGAGGAAGCCGAGCAGGAACAGCGGCACCAGCGGGGGCCGCCGCATTTCGGTCTGCTCGCGGCTGCGGCGGCGGGACACCGCGCCGATCCAGGCGACCACGGGCGCGAGCATCGCGACCCGGGCGAGCTTCACGGTCACGGCCACCGCAAGGGCACTCGCGCCCAGCGCCCCGGCGTTGCCGGCGTCCACGGCTTCCCCCGCGGCGACGACCTGCGCCACCTCGTGGATCGCGGCGCCGGCCCACATGCCGGCCTGGGTGGTGTCGAGTCCCAGCGCGGAGGCCGCGAGCGGCAGGCCGGGGATCATGGCGGTGCCGAAGACGACCACCAGTGCGACGGCGGTGACCACGTGCTGCTTGCGAGCGTCGACGACCCCGTCCACCGCGGCGACGGCGGCGGCGCCGCAGATCGAGAAGCCGCAGGCGACGAGCAGGCGCTGCGTCCAGTCGAGCCCGAGGATCCTGCCCAGTGCCATCGTTCCGGCGATGCCGCCGACCACCACGGCCACGACGAGGCCGAGCACGCCCCAGCCGAGGGCGAGCACGTCGGTGACGAGGAGTTGCAGACCGAGGAGGGCGACCCCGATCCGGAGCAACCGGCGCGAGGCCACGGCCAGGCCGGGTTCGGTGGACGCCGGGAGCGAGGTCGTGTTGGCCAGGAGTGCGCCGAGGACGATGGCGATCAGCAGGGGGCTGATGCCCCCGGCGAGCCGGGCGGCGACGAGGGCCGCCGCTGCCGCCGCGGCACAGACGGCGAGGCCCGGAAGCGGAGCGCGCAGGCGTACCGCGGCCGGGGCCGAGAGCGTCTGGAGAGAAGTGGCCATGGTCTCCACCCTGGCGGGTGGCGCGCGTCGCGGATAGACGGTGTTTCGGCATCACCTCATATCGATTCGATATGAGACGGGGCCGCGGTAGGCATGGCCGCGCCGCCGCGAAGCGAACTTCATCGCCGGTGTGCGAGCGCCCGCACCGCGACGTCTCCCGCGGTCTGCAGCGCCTGCACGAGCACGATCAACACCACCACCGCGACCATCAGGACCGGGGTGTTGAAGCGCTGGTACCCGTAGACGATGGCGAAGTCGCCGAGCCCGCCGCCGCCGACGACCCCGGCCATCGCGGAGTAGCCGACCAGCAGAACCGCGGTGAGGGTGGCGCCGGAGATCAGAGACGAAAGTGATTCGGGAAGAAGTACTTTGGTGACGATCTGCCGGTTCGAGGCCCCCATGGCCCGGGCCGCGTCCACCCGCCCACGCGGAACCTCTCGCAGCGCGCTCTCGACGATGCGGGCAAAGAACGGGATCGCGCCGATCGTCAAGGGGACGAGCGCGGCGGTCGGCCCGATCGCAGTCCCGACCACCAGACGGGTCACACCGATCAGCGCGATCAGCAGGACCAGGAACGGCAGCGAACGGAACACGTTGACCACGGCCCCGACCACGAGATACAGCGTGCGGATCGGGCGCAGCCCGTCCGGCGCGGTCACGTGCAGCAGAACACCCACGAGCACCCCGCCCACGACGGTGAGGAGGAAGGCGACGCCCACCATGTAGAGGGTGTCGAGCGTGGCGGCCCACACCTCGGGCAGGGCGTCGTACCAGCTGAGTTTGTTCATGCCCCGACCCTCGCCACGACGCCGGTCGTCCACGCGACGGTGACGTCGGGCAGGGCGGCGAAGAATCGGTCCACCGCGTCGCGATCCACGTCGCCGTCGAAACGCACGTGCAGCTTGCCGATGTCGGTACCGGCGACACGGTCGACCCGGCCGCCGACGACCGCGACGTCGACCCCGACGTCGCGGGAGAGCCGGGACAGCCACGGCGTGGCGACGGCAGCGCCGCGGGCGGTGACGAGCGCGGTCACGTCCCCGTTCTGCTCGCCGACGCCCGCCGGCAGCAGCGCATCACCGAGGCGGGAGACGGGGTCGGCCACGAGATCGGCCACGGGACCGGATTCGACGATGCGGCCCCCGTCCAGCAGCGCCGCCGACGTGCAGATCCGGCGCACCACGGACAGCTCGTGGGTGACGACGACGATGGTGACGCCGAGGGTCCGGTTGACGGTCGCGATCAGATCGAGCACCTGCTCCGTGGTGGCCGGGTCGAGGGCACTGGTCGCCTCGTCGCACAGCAGGACGTCGGGCTCGGCGGCGAGTGCGCGCGCGACGCCGACGCGCTGCTGCTGCCCGCCGGACAACTGCGAGGGGAAGGCGTCCCGCTTGTCGGTGAGCCCGACCAGCTCGAGCAACGTCTCGGCCCGGTCCCGTCGCTCCGTCCTCCGTACGCCGGCGACCTCGAGCGGAAACTCGACGTTCGCGCGGACGGTGCGGCAGTGCAGGAGGTTGAACTGCTGGAACACGGTGCCGATGCGGCGACGGGACCCGCGCAGCCGGCCTTCGGACAGGTGCGAGAGGTCTTCGCCGCGCAGGAGGATGCGTCCGCTCGTGGGGCGTTCCAGCAGGTTCAGGCACCGCAGCAGCGTGGACTTGCCGGAACCGCTGGGGCCGACGATGCCGAAGACCTCTCCCTCGTCGATCCTCAGGTCGATTCCGCGGAGTGCGTCGATCGTGCCGGTGCCGCCCGTTGCCGGGTACGACTTGGTGAGTCCGTCGACGACGATCACGCGCCGACCTCGTGGACGGGTACGACCGCGCCGTCGTAGTTCTCGGCGATCCAGGCGGCGACCTCGGGCGACTCGAGGGCGTCCGCGAGGGCGGTGACGGCGGGATCGGACGCATCCTCCGATCGCACCACGAGGATGTTCTCGAACGGGTTGTTGTCGACGGATTCCCGGACGATGCTGTCGTCCGCGGGGTTGAGCCCCGCTTCGAGCGCGTAGTTCGAGTTGACGACCGAGGCCGTGATCGCCGGATCGTCGACGGTGCGCGCGAGCTGCGCGCGTTCGAGCTCGACGAACCTCAGGTTCTTCGGATTCGAGACGATGTTCGCGGCAGTGACCGTCGCGATGTCCGCTTCGGACAGCGGCTTGTCGAGTTCGAGCAGGCCCGCCGACTCCAGGAGGTAGAGCGCACGCGCGAAATTGGTCGTGTCCTTCGGCAGCGCGATCGTGTCGCCGTCCTTCAGGTCCGCAACCGCGGCGATCTTGTTCGAGTACAGGCCGAGCGGTTCGAGGTGTACGGAGGCGACCGACTCGAGGTTGTCCACGCCCTTCTGCTGCTGCCAGTCGGCGAGGTACGGGTGGTGCTGGAAGAAGTTGGCGTCGACGTCACCGGCTTCGAGCAACTCGTTCGGGTCCACCTCGCCGGTCACGGGCTTGATGTCGAGGACGACGTCGCCGAGCGCACCGGATTGCCGCACGTGTTCCAGGATTTCGACGTGCGGTGTCGCGGAGGCGGAGATCACGAGCGTGTCCTCGCCGGTCCCGGAGGCGGAGCAGGCGGCCAGCCCGGTGGCCAGGGCGACGGCGGAGACCACGGACAGGGTGCGGCGCAGAGTCATTCGGAGTGTTCGCTTTCGTCGAGATCGCCGGGCCGGCCGGCGAGGAGGGGGGAGTTCGAGAGGTCGGCGTGATGGCGCTCGGTGACGTTGGGGTGGGCCCGCAGTCGTGACTTGAGCGCGTTGAGCCCATACACGGCGTGCAAGGCGTCACCGTGCTCGTCCGCACCGACGCCGCGGGCCTCGGCGGCGAGTGCGCCGGGCAGTGGCACATGCGGCAACGCCTGATCCAGTGCGGGATTGAAGAAGAACGGCAGGGATACCCGGTCGGTGCCGGGAGCCGGCGGAAGGACCCGGTGCGTCGTCGCCTTCAGGTAGCCGCCGGTGGCCAGTTCGAGGAGTTCGCCGATGTTGACGACGAAGTGTCCGGGCAGGGGTTCGACGTCGACCCAGGTGCCGTCGATCTCCACCTGGAAGCCGGTGCTTCCGGGTTCCGGATAGAGCAGCGTGAGAACTCCCACGTCCTTGTGACTGCCCACACCCTGTCCGGTGATCGATCGGTCGTGGCCCGGGTACCGTACGATCTTCAGCAGCGGATCGGGGTCCGCGAACGCGCCGTCGAAGAAATCGGCTGGTGCGGAGAGGGATTCGGACCATGCCCGGAGGAGCCGGCGGCCGACCGCGCCGGCCTGCTCGATCCACTGCAGCGCGAGCGTCCGCAGCTGCGGCACCCGGCTCGGCCACAGGTTCGGACCGTGCAGCACCTCCCACGGCCGCTGGGGGTCGAACTGTGCCACCGAAGCCCGTTCGGGACCGATGTCGAGTTGCTCGCGCCAGTCCACGTATCCCTGGGTTCGTTCACCCCCGACGCGGGTGTAGCCGCGGAAATGAGGCGAGTGGGAGTTCTCGATCTCCAGCTTCACGGGGTCGGGCAGGGCGAAGAACGCGCGTGCCGCCGCGATCAGCCGGTCGGCGAGGGCCGGGTCGATGCCGTGGCCGGTCAGGTGGAAGAAGCCGACCTCGTGCGTGACCCGACGCAGCCGGTCGAGCAGGGCGGCCCGGGTGGCGGCATCGCCGTCGAGGCCTGTGAGGTCGACGACGGGCAGGGTGGTCGAGGGAGGCATCGCAGGGAGTCCTTTCGGGCCACGTCGAGCGCCGGGTGCCCGGGAAACGGGCAACGCGGCACCGGCGGCCGGAGGAGATGTCGGTATCGGGAGACGCGGGTGCGTCCGGTGGGACGGCTGTCAGCGACAACAACACGCCGGGGCGTGCGTGCCCACGACGCGTGCGATCACGACCTGCGCGTGACTGGTGCCGACCATCTTTCCTCCGATGGGCCGCGGGCGCGGCCCGTTCGTGGCGGGAATCCGCCCTCGGTGCTGCCGGACGGTCACGCTATCCAGTGGACGGGTCTCGGACAACCCACGCCCTTTCGGGCGGGTCCGACCTGCACCGATTTCGGATCACGACGATCGCAATCCTGGTCCGGACCCCGGTGCACGGCTACCGTGACGCCGATGCCGAGACGACGACGGCGACGTGTCCGGCCGGGTGCAACGGTTCCGATCACCTCGAGGACAACCCTTCGCGGACGCCCACCGGGACGGCAGACTCTGTAGTTCGTGCGCTTCCAGATCCTCGACATCATCTTCAACCCGCCGCATCCGGTCACCGGCGACGTCGTCGCTCCCGCGGAGCGCCTGAACCGCGTCGTCGAGATGGCCGTGCTCGCCGAGCAGCTCGGCATCGACAGTTACTCGGTCGGCGAACGTCATGCCGGCGACGTGCTCTCGTCCAGCCCGACCGTCGTCCTCGGTGCCATCGCACAGGCCACCGAGCGGATCCTGTTGTCCACGGGTGTGACCGTGCTGTCGGTGCTCGATCCCGTGCGCGTCGCCGAGGATCTGTGCACCGTCGATCAACTGAGCCGGGGCCGCCTCGAGATCGTCATCGGCAAGGGCAACGAGGTGCTCCAGTACCCCCTGTTCGGCCTCGACATCGGCAAACAGTACGACTACCTCACCGAGAACTACGAACTGCTGCGCCGGCTGCTGCGGGAGGAACACGTCGACTGGTCGGGTGAGTACCGAGCGGCACTCGCCGATGTCACGACGCTGCCCCGCCCGTTCGACGGGCCGTTCCGCATCTGGCACGGATCCGCCACGTCGGCGCGGGCAGTGGACCTGGCGGCGAAGTGGGGAGACCCGATCGTGACGGCCAACGCCCTGCAGCCCCGGGAGAACTACAAGGTCCTGATCGATCGATACCGCGAGCACTACGCCGCACACGGTCACGACCCGGCGAAGGCCTACGTCGGATCGGGTTCGGGCGGGTTGTTCCTCGCGGACACCACGGAGAAGGCGATCGAGGAGTACCGGCCCATCTACGAAGGTGCGGTACGCCAGGCCGACAAGAGGAAACATGATCCGGGCGCCGTCGGCAAGACCACCAGCTTCCGCACGATCGAGGAGGCGGTCGAGCGGGGTCCGGCCCTGGTCGGTTCGCCGGATCGCGTGGCCGAGAAGATCCTCGACTACCACGAGTGCTTCGGCCACGTCCTCCAATCCGTATCCGTCAACCACGTGCTCGACTTCGAACGCCAGAAGGACACCCTGCGTCGATTCGCCGAGGAGGTCGTGCCGCTGGTGCGCGCGGAGGTACCGCCGACGACGCTGTGGAGCGAATCCGACACCGAGCGCGCCAGAGGGTTCACCGCCGATTCGCCGGTGGGCAGCCGATAGCGATCCGTCGACCGGCCGGGAACCGGCCAGAAGGGCTCCACTCGTGACCACGTCTCACCCACTCACAGCGAACCCCGGCGCCGGCGCGGATCGGGTGGTCGCTCGCTCCGATGCTCTCGAACGACGCGATGCTCTCGAACGACGCGATGCTCTCGAACGACGCTTCGGTGCTGCCGACACGGCCGGCCCCTGGAACGCGGTGCTGGCGACTCAGCTGGCGCACCGGTCGGTGCGCCGGTTCCTCGACCGTCCCGTCCCCGAGGATCATCTGCGCGCCGTCGTCGCCGCCGCGTCGTCCGCGGCCAGCTCGAGCAATCTGCAGCTGTGGTCCGTCGTCGCCGTCACCGACCGCGAGCGGATCGATGCGCTCGCCACCCTTGCGGGCGATCAGGATGCGGTCCGCCACGCGCCGCTCTTCCTGGTCTGGCTCGCAGACTTCGCCCGCTCGGAGCGCATCGCTACGGTCCACGGCCGAGAACTCGTCAACGCGGACTTCGCCGAGGGCACCCTGCTCGGCGTGGTCGACGCGGCCCTGGCCGCGCAGAATGCCGTGGTCGCGGCGGAATCGGTCGGCCTGGGCACCGTGTACATCGGTGGCATCCGCAACGAGCCCGAGCGCGTCGCCGACGTCCTGGAACTGCCGCAGCGGGTCTTCCCGGTCGTCGGCCTCTCGGTCGGCTTCCCCGATCCGGCGGAGCGGGCCGAGGTCAAGCCGCGACTCGGTTTCGACGTGGTGTGCCACCGGGACCGTTACCGACTCGAGGCGCAGGACGCGGGTATCGCCCGGTACGACACCCGCGCCGAGGACTTCTACCGTGGACAGGGCCTGCCGGGCAGCTGGACCGGGCGAATCGTGGCACGACTGACGGATCCGGGTACCCTGGGATCGCGCCGCCGACTTCGAGACGCGTTGCGCGAAAGGGGTTTCCCGACGAGCTAGGGGCGCCGGCAACCCCGGCACCGCCTCGGCTGTGCCCCGACGAAGACCGTCGGGGACGGCCACGATCGACTGCAGACAGGTGAGGATCGAGCACTATGACCGAAACAGCGTGGAGCCGCAGGCACGTGGACCTGTGCCGCACCCGCTCGTGTCTCTGTGCCTCCTGACCTGAGTACGAGTCTTCCCGATTCCTCCCTCCGTCTCGGTATGTACCTCCTTCAAGGAACGGCTATGTCCCTGTCGATGTCGAATGCCCTCGAATGCTCCGCCACCGCCGCATCGGAGCACGCTCCGGGCGTCCGTGGCGACCAATACCGCTCGGCCCTTCGGCGGCACCCCGCCGGGGTCACGATCGTCACTCTCGAATCCGGCTCCGGCCCGGTCGGGTTCACTGCGACGTCCTTCGCTTCGCTCTCCCTCGATCCGCCGCTGGTCTCGTTCAACATCACCGACACGTCGTCGAGCATCGGCGCCGTCCGCTCGGCCGAGTCGTTGGTGATCCACCTGTTGGGCGAGCATCAGCAGCATCTCGCGCAGCGCTTCGCGCGCAGCGCGGCGGAGCGGTTCTCCGACGAGTCGCTCTGGACCCGAATCGAATCCGGTGAACCCGTCCTGCACGGCACGCCGGTCTGGCTCCGGGTTGTCGTCGACCGGTTGATTCCGCTCGGTGACAGCACTCTGGTCGTCGGTGTCGTGGTTCGTGCGCACGAGGACCCGAATCCGGCGGAGGGAAAGCGTATTCCGTTGCTGTACCACGAGGGTGCCTACCACCGCCCCGTCGCATTGGAGGAGTGAATCATGAGTCGCCTGCCGAGTCTCCGGAACGAGTGTCCGAGCTGTCGCCGCACCGCATCGCCCGTCAGCTCGTCGGATCCCCTCCTCGACCGGAGCCTCACATGGAAATCCTCGACACTCGCAATGACGTAGTCACCGACGCCGGTGCCGAACTCGTTCTCGTCCTGCGACTGCCCGACATCGGAACACACTCCTCGCGTGACCTGGCGGCGCTCGCCGATGCCCTTCGCGAGGCCGCCCAGGATCTGGTTCCGGGCGTGAGCACCCATACGGTGCTCAGCCCGACCCCCATCCCGTTGATCATCGACCTTCCCGCCCGCGACGTCCTGCTCGACGGCCGGCGAGTGCTGCTCAGCCACAGCGAGTTCGAGATCCTCGCCTATCTCGTCCGCAACCCGAGGACCGTGGTGTCCCGGGCCGTCCTGCGTGACCTCGGGAACGGGGTGCGGGAGGTGGACAGTCGTGGCCGGAACGTCGATGTCCACGTCTCCCGGATCAGGACCAAATTGCAGCAGTTCGGCAGCATCATCTCCACGGTCCGCGGCAGCGGATACCGCTTCGACCCGCACCCGGCCGTGCACATCACGGAACTGCTGACGAGGCGGTGCGCATGACGCCCGGGCACGACGACCTCCCCACAGGTCGCCCTTCGGCGGCCGCACGCGAATCGGAGTGCGAGAGGCAAGGTCTACTGCGGCGGCTGTTCGCCGAGGTCCGGTGGCCGGACGTCGCCACCACCTACGCGGTGATAGAGCTGTGCACATGGTGAGCGCGGTCCGACCAGAACCTCCCGGCAGCGCACCGCGCCGGGATATCCCGAATGTGTGTGGAAAGGCCCCTGCGTGAAGACCACCGTCGTCGCCGGCAACCCCAAGCCCGGCTCCCGCACCCTCGACGCCGCCACCCTCCTGGCCACCGAGCTCACCGGCGCCGCACCGAACCACGTCGTCGACGTGATCACCCTCGGACCCGGCCTGCTCGGCTGGGGCGACGACGCCGTCAAGGCGGCGGTGGACACCGTCGCCGCCTCGGACCTCGTGGTCTTCGCCAGCCCCACGTTCAAGGCCACCTACACCGGCATCCTCAAGCTCTTCCTCGACCAGTTCGCCACCGGCGACGGCCTGCGCGATGTCACCGCCGTGCCGCTCATGCTCGGTGCCGGCCCGGCCCACGCCCTGGCCCCAGACCTGCTGCTCAAGCCGGTCCTCGTCGAACTCGGTGCCACCACCCCGGCGCCGGGTCTGTACCTGCTCGACTCCACCTACACCACCGACACGCGGATCGCGGACTACGCCCAGCGCTGGGCGCCGGTCCTGCGATCCGCGTGGCGGTGATCGGGCCGCGTCAGACGACCACGGGCTCGCGGTCGTCCTGATCGGCGGCCTCGAGTTCACGCACGAGCGGCAGCACCTTCTCGCCGAAGTACTCGATCTCCTCCTGGAAGTGGAGGAAGCCGGCCAGGATGAGATCGACCCCGCGCCGGCGGTATTCGACGATGCGGTGGGCGATCTGCTCGGGCGTGCCGATGAGCTGGGTGCGGAAGCCGTCGTTGTACTGGACCAGGTCCTCGAATGTCGAGTCGGCCCACATGCCCTTCTTGTCCCCGGTGGACGCACCGGCCTGCTGCACGGCGCCGCGGAAGCCCTCGACCGCCGGGCGGTTCGCCTTCTCGATGATCTCGCGGAGCGTGTCGCGCGCTTCCTTCTCGGTGTCGCGGGCGATGATGAACCCGTTGAGGCCGACCCTGACCTCGCGCTGGTGCTCGCGGGCGACGGCGCGCAGGTCGGCGATCTGGTCGCTGATGCCGTCGTAGTCCTTGCCGTTGCTGAAGTACCAGTCCGCGTAGCGGCCACCATTGGCGATCGCGGCGGTGGAGTTACCGCCCTGGAACAGTTCGGGATTGGGCCGCTCGGGCGTGTTGGCGGGCTTGGGCTTGAGGGTGAAGTCGTGGATGCGGTAGAAGTCGCCGCGGAAGTCGACATCGTCCTCGGTCCAGATCTTGCGCAGCACCTGCAGGAACTCGGCACTGCGGCGGTAGCGTTCGTCGTGCTCGAGCCACGGCTCGCCGAGGTGGGTGAACTCGTCCTTGAACCAGCCGCTGACGACGTTGACGGCGAACCGGCCGCCGGAGAGCTGGTCGGCGGTGGCACCCAGCTTGGCGAGCACCGCCGGCTGCCACAGTCCGGGATGGACGGCGGCGATCACCTTCAGGCGCTCGGTGGCCAGCAGGAGAGCGAGGGAGAAGCTGGTGGACTCGTGCTGGAACTCCGCGCCGTAGCTGGCCTCGTACCGCACCTGGCTCAGGGCGTACTCGAAGCCGTTGTTCTCGGCGGTGCGGGCGAGCCGGACGTTGTAGTCGTAGTCCCAGCTGGTGCGTTGTTCGATTTTCGAGGTGACCAGGCCGCCGCTGACGTTGGGCACCCAGTAGGCGAACTTGATCTCGGGGGTGATGTGTTCGGTCGACATGGGCACCAATTCAAGCGTCCGCACCCGCCGCACCCAATCGTTGGAATCAACCCGATCCCAACCGTCGCGAGCGGTTGCGACGGTCGGGACCGGGTCGTCGTCAGGCGGGCTGGACCGCTGCGCCGGCGAGCGGCGACGCGCTGAAGCCGCCGCTCGGCTGGAACCGCGCCAGCACGTCCTCGGCCGGCTCGCCGGCATGCGCGGTGATGAATGCCAGCACGTCGTCGCGGGTGTCGATGCCGAGCAGCGTGCCGGGTTCGGACAGGAACCCGAACAGCGCGGCGGCCACCGGCTCACTCACGGTCGCCGCGGGGAAGAGCAACTCCGCGTGCACGGCGTACTTCGGATCGCCGAGGAACAGCCGGGTCACCTCCGCGGCGGCGTGACCGCGGGCGTCCCAGTGCTTTTCGAACTGATCCGTGAGCCAGTCGGCGGTGAACTCGCCCTTGTGGCCGCGTGCCGCCTCGATCAGCGCCGCCACCTGCACCACGGTGTTCTGTGCGCCCTGGCCGGCGATGGGGTCGAACGCGATGGCGGTGTCGCCGATCGCGGCGACGACGTGGCCCCCGGCCGTGCGGCCCACCGCCCGCCGCACCGTCGGGGTGACGGACCCGCGCAGCCAGGAGTGCGGATCGGCCTCGATGACCTCGAGCTTCTCCACCTCGGGGGCGTCCTGCGGGAAGTAGTCGCGGTACAGCTCGACGACGGTGCGACGGGCGCTGTGGACGTCGGTGACCGCCTCGAACCGCTCGACCCACGGGCTGCCCGGCTTGGCGAAGCCGAGGAAGCTCCACGTCGGACCCGCGTCCTTGTGCAGGTACGGGCCGAGCCAGGCCTCGCCGTACTCGGTGTGCAGGTTGAACAGGTTGTGGGCGCCCCCCGCCTCGGAGCGGTAACCCCACGTGTCCGGGCCGTGCCCGAGTCCCCGGAGCGTCACCAGCAGCAGGGTGCGCTGGGGCTTGCGGTAGACGGTGCGCTCGGCGTCGACGGGAAACAGCGACGACAGGCCGCCCTTGCCGGTCGCGACGAGCGTCAGGTCGTGCTCGGCGGCGATCGCATCGAGACTCTCCGGCGTCACCGCACGCACCTCGAACCGGCCACCCCGGTCGAGGAAACGGCCCAGCCGGTCGTCCGCCCGCAGCCGGACGTCGACGCCCTGCGCGACGTACCGGAAATCCGGGTCGAACTCGAGGACCTCGGCGCGGGTGTCGCCGTCGCCCGAATACAGGCGCGTGCTCATGCCGGTCGAATGGGGTCCGTCGGCGTACAGATCCTCGATGATCCGGGCGTCGGACTCGCGGGACTTGCCGAAGTAGACGGCCGTTCCGGTCGCCGGCACGTCGTTGCGCAGCGACTCGCGATCCCGATCGCTGAGGACGGTGACGTCGAATCCGGCATCGAGGAAGCCGAGCGCGGCCGTGGTCCCGGCCAGTCCGGCGCCGACGACGGCGACGGAACGTCGAGTGGTGGTCATGGAAACTCCTCGTGGTGGGCGGTGATGGATCAGCCGACGTAGGCGCGGTGGCGGTCGGTCACGGTCGAGAGGGGCGCGCCGAGCCGGTAGCGGGCGCCCCGATGCTCGTCGGGGAGGCGGTCGCCCTTGCCGAAGAGCTTGTGGCGCAGCGTTCCCTCGGTGTAGGTCGTCGGGTAGGCACCGCGCTCCTGGAGGACGGGGACGACGTGGGTGATCACGTCCTCGAACGAGCCGGGCGTGACGGCATAGGCAAGGTTGAACCCGTCGACGTCGGTTTCGGCCACCCACTCCTGCAACCGGGTGGCGACGGACTCGCCGGAGCCGACGAAGCGGGGGCCCAGTCCGCCGATGCTCGCCCACTCGGCGATGTCGCGGACGCGCCATTCGCGGCCGTCGTCGTCGGCCTCCTGGAACGCCGCGACCGCGGAGCGGATGGCGTTGCTCTCGACGTTGCCGATCGGCTCGTCGAGGTCGTAGCGGGACAGGTCGATACCCATCCATCCGGAGGTGAACACCAGCGCGCCCTCGAGGCTGGCGTACCGCTTGTACTCCTCGTGTTTGGCCGCGGCCGCCTCGTCGGTGGCGTCCGTGACGATCGTGGCGAGGGCGTAGATCCGCGCGGAGTACGGATCGCGGCCGGCGTCGACGAGCGCGGCCCGGATGCGGGCCACGGTGTCGCGCAGGACCCGCTTGGACGGCGGCCCGACGAAGATCGCCTCCGCGTTCTCCGCCGCGAAGCGCACGCCGCGCGGCGACGCCCCGGCCTGATAGATCACCGGGGACCGCTGCGGTGACGGTTCGGACAGGTGAATGCCGGGCACCGTGAAATGCGCACCGCGATGCCCGATGTGGTGCACCTTCTCCGGGTCGATGTAGAGGCCGCGCTCGGCGTCCCGGACGACGGCGTCGTCCTCCCAGGAGCCCTCCCACAGCTTGTAGAGCACCTCGAGGTACTCGTCGGCGTGGTCGTAGCGGGTGTCGTGATCGAGCTGGTCGGCCTCGCCGAAGTTGCGGGCCGCGGACGGCAGGTATCCGGTGACGACGTTCCATCCGATGCGGCCGCGGGTGAGGTGGTCGAGGGTCGAGAGCCGCCGCGCGAACGGGTAGGGATGCTCGAATCCTGTTCCGGTGGTGATGCCGAAGCCGAGATGCTCGGTCGCCGCGGCCATCGCGGAGACGAGCAGGAGCGGATCGGCCACCGGGACCTGCGCCCCCTGCCGCAGCGCCGCCTCGTCGGTGCCGCCGTAGACGTCGTACGTGCCGAGCACGTCGGCGATGAACAGGCCGTCGAACAGGCCGCGTTCGAGGAGCCGGGCAAGTTCGGTCCAGTACCCGAGGTCGGTGTAGCGGTGCGACCGGTCCGCGGGGTGGCGCCACAGTCCGGGGGACTGGTGGGCCACGCAGTTCATGTCGAACGCGTTGAAGCGGATGTGCCGGGTCACGCGATGACTCCGGGGCGACGGCCCGCGCTCCACGCGTAGGGGAGCGGATCTCCGTTGAGCACATGGGCGCCGACGGCCTGCTGCTTGTAGATCAGCGGGTTGTGCGCCGCGACGGTCCGTGCGTTGCGCCAGTGCCGGTCCAGCGCCGCCTCCGACGAGGTGATGGATGCGCCGCCGACCTCGAACAGCTGCGCCGTCGCGTCGAGGACGAGCCCGATCACCACCGACTGGGCGCGGGCGGCGGAAGCCTCGGCGCGGTCGAGCAGTTCGGGGTCGTCGGCGCCCGCGTCGAGAAGGACGTCGAGGTCGTCGGCGACGGCGAGCACGGCGGCGCGGGCACCGAAGGCCGCGGCCGACAGCTTCCCGATCACCTGCTGGACCAGCGGGTCGTGCCGTGGCAGGTCGGCCACGGCGTGGGTGAACGTGCGGGTGCGCGCCCGAACCCAGTCGACGGCGTCGGCCTCGGCGCGCCGGGCGATGCCGGCGAGCACCGCGAGCTGCACCAGCTGCAGGTAGGCGGTCGCGTAGGTGCGGCCCGGGGCGCCGTAGCCGGGCCCGAGGATGCGGTCCTCCGGCACCACGACTCCCGTGAAGGTGGTGGTACCGCTCGCGGTGAGCCGCTGGCCGAAACCGTCCCAGTCGTCGGTCTGCTCGACGCCCTCCTGCCGCGCGTCCACCAGTACCGAGACCCGCTCGCCGTCGCGGTCCGCGGCGACGAGGATGTGGTCGGCGTACAGGCTTCCGGTGCTGTAGTACTTGATTCCGTCGAGGGCCCAGTCGCCGCCCTTGCGGGTGAGGGTCGTGCGGTAGCGGTCGGCGGCACCCACGCCCGGTTCGGTGATGGCGTTGCCGACGAGCGTGCCGTCCGCGGCGGCCGCGAGCCAGTGCCGGGCTCGTTCGTCACCCGCGAGCCGCTGGTCCTCGACGAAGCTCCAGTGCACGCGCAGCGCCTGTGGCAGGTTCGACTCGGCGGCAGCGAGGTCGATCAGCAGGTCGAACAGCTGACGGATCGTGGCACCGAAGCCGCCGAACTCGACCGGCACCCGCAGGGCGCCGAAACGGGCCTCCCGCAGCCACTGCACCTCGTGGAACGGCAGCCGGCGCTCGTGCTCGCGCTGGACGGCTCCCTCGGCGATCCGGTCGAAGATCGGCCGGAAGCGCTCCCGGAGTTCGTCGTCGGTCACGGCCGGCGTCTGGATCGTTGAACTGCTCACCTGTCATGCTCCTCGGTGTGGCGTCGATGTCGACACAACGATGGACAATCGGGCCCGCGATGGCACCGGTTGCGATCGGCCAGAGTTCAATACTGGCGCCGGGGAACGGGCGTGCGGCCGCCTCAGATCACCCCGTGCCGCGGTGGAGATGTCCCGTCCAGCGTCCAACGGCCGATGTGCTGCAGCTTCCAGCGCGTCGCGTCGTGCAGGGTGTGGGTGCGTGCGTCGCGCCAGTAGCGGGACAGGTTGGCCGCGCCGGATGCGCTTCGGGTGCCGCCCAGTTCGAACACCGCATTCGCGGCGTCGAGCGCGGCGCGGGTCGCCGCGACCTTCGCGGTGGCGACGTCGATCGATGCCGCCGCGGCGGTGTCGGCGTCGAGGTCGGCGCGCGCGGAGTCCACCGCGCGGGCCGCGACGGTCAGCAGGGCCTGGGCCGCCCGCACCGTGACCGTCACCTCGCCGGCGAGCTGAGCCAGTAGCGGATCGTCCACCGCGCGGTCGACTCCCGCCTCGAAGTGGGGACGGGCGCGGCCGGCCTGCACGACCGCCTCGCGCAGGGCGCCGGTCGCGATCCCCACGTCGATCGCGGCGTGCAGGATCTGTGCCTGTGCCCCGTAGGTGGTGGGCCCGTCGAACAACCCCGAGTACGGGACGATCGACGAGGCGGGCACCGTCACGCCGTCGAGGGTGACGGTGCCACTGGCGGTGGTGCGCTGCCCCATGCCGTCCCAGTCGTCGACGACGGTGAGCCCGGCGGCGTCGCGGGGCACGAACGCCACGGCCTTCGGAGTGCCGCGGCCCGGGGTGCCGCCGTCGCCGACCACACTGGCGCGCACGGCGATCCAGTCCGCGAACAGGGCGCCCGTGCTGTAGAACTTGCGGCCCGAGAGCGTGAAACCCGCACCGGACGGGACGAGCACCGTGGTGTCCACGTCGACGGGATGGGGGCCCCGTTCGCTCTGCGCGTTCGCGAACAGGGCTCCGGACCGCACCTCACCGTAGAAGAACTCCTGCTGATCCGGGGTTCCCTGCGACCGGAGCAGTTCGAGGAAGGTGAAATGGGACTGGGGGATCTGCGCGATACTCGGATCCGCCTCGGCGAGGAGCCGGAAGATCTCCACGAGCGTCTCGGTGGGCACGTCGAGCCCGCCGTACGCGCGGGGCACCGTCACCGCGCCGAGGCCCGATCCGGCGAACTCGCGGATCTGGGTGTGCGGCAGTTCGCGGTTCGCGTCGCGGAGCGTGGCGTTCTCGGCGAATCGCCGGCCCAGCACCGTGGCCGTCTCGAGCGCGTGGTCGCCGTCGACGATCCCGGATGTGACCTCGGCAGTGCCCATCTCAGCGGACCCCGGCGGGAAGGAAGGGAACGCTTCCGGATACGGCGCCGCCGGCACCGCCGATGAACAGTCCGCGTTCCCGCAGGACCGGTAGCACCCCCTCGCCGAACCAGTACAGCTCCTCGAGGTGCGGGTATCCCGAGAGGACGAACTCGTCGATGCCCAGCGCGGCGTATTCGGCGATCCGGTCGGCGACTTCGGTATGGCTGCCGACCAGCGCCGTCCCGGCCCCGCCGCGCACGAGACCCACCCCGGTCCACAGGTTCGGCGCCACCTCCAGGTTACGGGCGTCGCGCCAGTCTCCGCTGCGCCGGTTGTTCTCGTGCAGGGCGAGCATGCGGCGCTGTCCTTCGGACTCACTGCGTGCGAGACCCGCCTGTGCCGCGGTCACCGTGTCGGGGCCGAGTGCCGCGATCAGCCGGTCGGCCTGCGCCCACGCATCGGCGGCGGTGTCCCGGGTGATGACGTGCAGGCGGATGCCGAACCGGATGGTGCGTCCGCGCCGGGAGGCGAGTTCGCGGATCCATGCGATCTTTTCGGCGACGGCCGCCGGCGGCTCACCCCAGGTGAGGTAGACGTCGGCGTGCTCGGCGGCCACCGGGCCCGCCGCGGCGGACGATCCACCGAAGTACAACGGGGGGACAGGGCTCGGGAGCGTGGCCAGCGCGGCTTCCGAGATGTTCAGGTGCGTGCCGGAGTGGGTGACGGTCTCGCCGGCCCACAACCGTCGGACGATCGAGAGGAACTCGTCCGCTCGGGCGTACCGCTCGTCCTTGCCGAGGCGGTCGCCGTACGCGCGCTGCTCGTGGGCCTCGCCGCCCACCACCACGTTGAGCAGGATCCGCCCCGGGGCGTGCAGTGAGAACGTCGCCGCCATCTGCGCGGCGAGGGTGGGGCTGATCAGTCCTGGGCGGAACGCCACGAGGAAGGCGAGTCGCTCGGATTCGCGCGCCACCATTGCCGTGGTGAGGAAGGCGTCCTCGCACCATGCGCCGGTAGGGGTGAGTGCGCCGGCGAATCCGAACTCCTCGGCGGCGCGGGCGATCGACGCCAGGTACCCGACGGTGGCGCGCCGATCACCGCGGGCCGCCCCGGCGGGCGTTCCGTGGCCGCCGCCGACGATCAGGCGGCTGTCGCCGTAGGTGGGAAGAAACCAATGGAATGCGAGGGACATTGTTGCGAGGTTAAGGGCGGGGCGGAGCGCGGGCCACGGTTGAAATCGGTCCGATTCCAATTCTGGTCCGCGCCGGACGGCGCCCGGCGCCCCTGCCGAGCGGGACGCGTGGACCGGACGACGAAAGGCGGGGCGAGAGAAGAAACTCTCGCCCCGCGTCTCGAACGACGGTCAGGAGGCCAGGATGAGCCCGCGGTCCCCGGTGCCGAAGCGGCGCAGGACCTCCACCACAGCGGGCGACGGCGTTGCCAGCCCCCGTGATTCGAGCCACGGCAGGGTGCCGTCGACGATGTGCTCGATCGTGAACTCGGCACCGAGTGGGAGGAGCGTCACGCCGTCGGCCACGCGGGTGGTGTGGATGTCGGCGATCAGTCCGGCGAGGCCGTGCGGGGTGCCGATGTAGGACAGGGTGTCTGCGCGACGACGGCCGTCGAGCAGCGCATACTGCTTGCGGGCGCCGCGGGCCTCCTCGGCGACGAGCACCTCGAGATCGACCAGGACGCTGATGCTGTCGGGATCGCGACCGTCGGCGCGGGCTTCGGAGCGTGCCCGTTCGCGGAGCTTCGCGCTCTCCCTCAGGTCGGCGGCGCGGATCCGGACCACGTTCGACGGCGAGGCGCTCAGGTCGAGCGCCGGTTCGTCGGCGCGTCCGGTGGTCAGATCGGCCCAGTAGTGCGGTCCCTCGGGCCCGGCAAGCTCGACGGCGATACGCAGGGGGCGATCAATGGTCCGGATAGTGTTGTGCGACAAGGGTTTTCTCCTGGAGAATGCGCCGCTCCGGTGGTACTCCGGCGCGACGTGGCGGAAGGGGCTGTGAGCGGTCAGCCCGTACAGATGCCCGAGGAGGTCCGGCCCAGATCGACGTGACGACGGCACCAGCGGGCGACGACGGTCGCTGCGGTCTCGGGTGCCATGGGCGATATCCTACACAATTGGTCGGGAATGCTCGATTCGGTGGTGAACCCGCCGTCCGGGCGGGTTCACCACCGGGGTCATGCGGCGCGGAGCGCGGCGAGCCCCCACTCGCGCGCCAGCAGTTCGTACGAACGCAGCCGGTCCTCGTGCCGGTGCGTCACCGACGTGACCACGAGCTCGTCCGCCCCGGTAACGCGCTGCAGCGACTCGAGCCGCTCCGCCACGGTGGCGGGAGCGCCGACGAACTGGGTGATCAGCCGGTCGTCGACGAGGCTGCGCTCCTCGTCGCTCAGCGGTGCCGACGTGGCCGGGTCCGGGTACGGGACGGCCCCGTGGCCGGACCGGATGCTGTGCGTCCAGTGCCCGTACGTGGCCGCCAGGTCACGCGCGGTGGCGTCGTCGTCGGCGACGACCGCGTCGGCGGACACCACCACGTACGGTCGGTCGAGGAAGCGGGACGGGCGGAACGCCGCGCGGTACGCCTCGACCGCCTCGACGGTGGTGCCGGGACTGACGTGGTAGTTCGCACCGAACGGCAGGCCCAGCCGTCCGGCCAGCGACGCCGACGGCCCCGCACTGGTCCCGAAGACCCACAGCTCGACGTCCGCGCCCTCGCCGGGGCTGGCGTGCAGCTCGATCCCGTCCTCGGTGCGATAGGTCCCGTCCAGCAGAGCGAGGATGTCGTCCACCTGCCCGTCGAAGTCCGGGGCCTGCGCCCCCGGTTGCTGCAACGCGGCGAACCCGGCGGCCAGGCGCGGGGAGGACAGCAACGGCCCGGGCTGGTACGGCGGCGGAATGACCAGGCCGTCGCGCACCTCGGTGGCGCGGTGCGATTCCTCTTCGGCGGCCCCGGACCGGGCGGCCGCGAGCGCCTCCGCCCGGCGTTGTCCCGACCGGCCGAGTCCCAGGTCGATCCTGCCCGGATACAGCGCGTCCAGCGTGCCGAACGCCTCGACCACACCGGCCGCGGTGTTGTGACCGAGCTGAACCGCGGCGGCGCCGACGCGGATGGTGCTGGTGGCGGCGGCGATTGCGCCGATCAGCACGGCCGGCGACGACGACGCGACGGCGACGAAGTGGTGCTCGGCCACCCAATACCGGCGGTACCCCCAGCCTTCCGTCCTCCGGGCCAGGTCCACGGTGTTGTGCAACGCCTGCGCCGTGGTGGATCCCTCGCTGACGGGGGAGAGGTCGAGGACCGAGAGCGGCACCGGATTCGATGCGGTCGTCACCGGGCCTCCTCGTCGCGCGGAGTGCGTTCGCCGGCCTCGACGGCGAACGGCAGCCGGTTCTCCGCCGGGGCGATGGGGCACGTCGCCGCGTCGGTGAACGCGCACGGCAGGTTGGCGGCCCGGGTGAAGTCGAGCGTGACCGAGCCGTCGGCGGTCGGCGCGGCGACCTCGAGGATCCGCGCGGCCGGGTAGGTCGTCACGCCGCTGGTTCCGTCGGTGAACAGCACGCGCAGCGGACCCGAGCCGTCGCCGAACGCGACGAGGCGGTGCTCGGCGCCGTCATGGGTGAAGCGGATCAGCCCGGCCGCGCTGTGGTGGTGCTCGAGGCCGTCGACCACGGCGCCGGTGGTGACGGTCCGCACCTGATCGAAGGCCTCGAAGCGGCCCTGCAGCACCCACTCCGGCGCAGGCTCGTACGCGGGGATTCCGGTGAAGGCCGTCAGAGCCGGCGACTTCGGGTCGTGGATGCGGACGGCGAACCGGCCGGTGCGGCGGATGATCTCGGCGTAGCCGTCGCCGGCCGCGACCCGGACACCGGGTGCGCCCTCGATCGGCTCGTGCACCTCGGTTCCGCCGTCGGATTCGAGGAGCACGCGCTCGCCGTCCACCCGCCACAATCCGGGCACCTCGTCGAGGATCGTGGGCTCGGTGTCCAGCCAGTACAGCCCGGTCAGGCTGAGCCAGCCGTCCGGGCGGCGCAGCGCCTCCTCGCGGGCTGCGTGCCAGCTCCGCCAGTCCTCGGTGAACGTCTCTCGGTCGAGTGTGGTGGTCACGATGCCTGAACTCCTTCGTCGATCTCGTGCGGGTGGCGCAGGTCGAGGTGACTGCGCAGGGTGGTGCCCTCGTATTCGGTGCGGAAACTGCCGCGTTCCTGCAGCAGCGGCACGACCTTGTCGACGAATTCGTCGAGGCCGCCGGGGGTGAGGTGCGGAACCAGGATGAAGCCGTCGCTCGCGTCGGTCTGCACATAGCGGTCGATCTCGGAGGCGACGTGATCGGGGGTGCCGACGAACTGCTGCCGCGCGGTGACCTCGATGATCAGTTCGCGGATGCTGAGCTTCTCGGCCTCGGCCTTCTCCCGCCAGGCCAGCGCGACGGCGCGCGGATCCTTGGCGTGGCGGACGCGGCCGCGCGTGATGTTCAGGTTGTCCTCCGGTTCGACGTCCGGCAGCGGCCCTTCGGGGTCGTACCCGGACAGGTCGCGGCCCCACACCTGCTCGAGGAACGCGATCGCGGTCTGCGGGCTCACCTGCTGCAGCCGGATGTGGCGGGCTCGCTCGGCCGCGTCCTCCGCGGAGTCGCCGAGGACGAACGTCGCGGCCGGAAGGATCTTCAGGTCGGCGTGGCTGCGCCCGTACTTCGCGAGGCGGCCCTTGACGTCGGCGTAGAAGGCGTGGCCCTCCTCGAGGGTGCCGTGGCCGGTGAAGATGGCGTCGGCCTTGGCGGCGCCGAATTCGCGGCCCTCGTCCGAGTCGCCGGCCTGCAGGAGCACCGGGTGTCCCTGCGGGCTGCGTGGCACCTCGAACCGCCCGGAGATGTCGAACTGCGTGGTGTGGATGTCGAACGGAGCGATGTCGGAATCCGCCGCGAAGATGCCGTTTTCGCGGTCGACGACCGGTGCTCCGGGGCGCCAGCCGTCCCACAGCCGCCGGGTGACGTCGACGATCTCGTGGGCGCGGACGTAGCGCTGCGAGTGGTCGAGATAGCCGCCACGCCGGAAGTTCTCGCCGGTGAAGGCGTCGGAGGAGGTGACGAGGTTCCACGCGGCGCGGCCGTCGGACAGATGGTCGAGGGTGGCGAACTGCTTGGCCAGTTCGTACGGCTCGTTGAAGGTGGTGTTGATCGTGCCCGCGAGCCCGAGGTGGGTCGTCGCACCGGCGAGGGCCTCGAGAACCGTAAGGGTGTCGGGCCGGCCGACGACGTCGAGATCGTGGATGCGGCCGCGGTGTTCGCGCAGCCGCAGTCCCTCGGCCAGGAAGAAGAAGTCGAACAGTCCGCGTTCTGCGGTCCGGGCCAGGTGCAGGAAGGACTCGAAGTCGATCTGGCTCTTCGATTCGGGATCCGCCCACACGGTCGTGTTGTTGACGCCCGGGAAGTGCGCGGCCAGATGGATCTGCTTTCGAACGGTGTTCTGCGGCATGGTTGTCGGCCTCCTCAGGCGGTGGCGTAGCGGTTGACGGGGCGCGGCAGGCCGAGACGGTCCCGCAGGGTTCCAGTGGACGTCGGGTCCTGCCGCCGCAACACCGGCAGGACCCGTTCGGTGAGCGCCGCGACCGTGCCGGCGAGGGCCAGCGGACGTAGCACCACGCCGTCCAGGCCGTCCACGTCCCCGAGGAGTGCGAGCAGCCCTGCCGGGCCGCCGCGGTAGAACAGCGACTCCGGCGTGTAGGCAGCGCCGGCCCAGTTCTCGAGCTGGGCCAGGTCCGCGGCGGCGGTGGCGTCGTCCGCGGCGAGCAGCACGTCGATGTCGAGCAGCACCGCCGGTCGCCGATCACCGGCCTGCGCGCGCAGACGCTCGGCCAGGTTCGCGGCGGACCCGAGGTCGGCGGCCTCGATACGCACGAGATCGGCGCGTTCCGCGGCGAAGTCGAACGACTGCTCGTCCGCTGCCGCAACGGCGACGAGGGGCCGGCCCTGGGGTGACCGGGGCGTGATCGACGGACCTTTGACGGAGAAGTGCTCGCCGACGAAGTCGATGTAGTGCAGCTTGTCCCGGTCGACGAACCGGCCGGTGGCGACGTCGCGGATCTCGGCGTCGTCCTCCCAGCTGTCCCACAGGCGGGCCGCGACCTCGGCGGCCTCGGCGGCCTCGGTCCACAGTGAGCCGGTGCCCTGGGTGCCCTTGCGGCCGAACAGGGCGGCCCGGTCCTCACCCTCGGAGACGGCGACCTGCCACCCCGCACGGCCGGCCGTGGTGTGGTCGAGGGTTTGCACGGCCTTGGCCACGTGGAACGGTTCCGTGTGGGTCACCGTCGCGGTGGGGATCAGCCCGATCCGCGAGGTGACGGCGGACAGCCGGGCGGCGACGCCGACCGCTTCGAGCCGGCCGCGCACGGTGTCCGCACCGGAGTCGATACCGAACGAGTCGGGGAGGAAGGCCAGGTCGACGCCGGCACGATCCGCGCTGCCCACGAGATCCGCCCAGTAGCGGGCGGTGAACACGTCCTCCGCGCGTGAATCCGTGCGACGCCACGAATGCGGATGCGAGCCGGTTCCGCGGAATTCGAGGGCGAGCAACAACTGTGAACTATCGGGCATGCCGAACCTTCCCTGGAATGGCATCGAGCAGCAGTTTCGTGTACTCGTGCTGTGGTCTGTCGAAAATCTCTGCGGTGGTCCCGGATTCGATGATTTCGCCGGACCGCATCACCGCGACGGTGTCGCTGATCTGCCGGACCACGGCAAGATCGTGGGAGATGAACAGGTAGCTCAGCCCCAGCTCGTCCTGCAGGCGAGCGAGCAGGTCGAGGATCTGCGCCTGGACCGACACGTCGAGCGCGGAGACGGGCTCGTCGAGCACGAGGAGTTCCGGGTGCAGCGCGAGCGCGCGGGCGATCGCAACGCGCTGTCGTTGTCCGCCGGACAGTTCCGCGGGTCTGCGCTCGAGGTGTGCCGTGCTCAGCGCCACCTGCCCGATCAGCTCCGCAACACGTTCGGCGCGCTCGCTTTTCGTGCCGATGCCGAAGGCTTCGAGCGGTTCGGCGACGACGTCGCGGATGCGGAGCTTGGGATTCAGGGCCGCATAGGGGTTCTGGTGGACGATCTGCACCCGGCGACGGAGCTCGCGCAGGTCCCGGCCGCGCAGCGCGGTGATGTCCCGCCCGTCGAACCGGACCTGCCCGGACGTGGCGGATTCCAGTCGGATCGCGATGCGGGACACCGTGGACTTGCCGGAACCGGACTCGCCGACCAGGGACAGAGTGCGACCGCGCGGAACCGAGAAGGAGACGTCGCGCACCGCCTCGAGCGACGTGCGCCGGTCGATGCGGAAGGTCTTCGAGACCCCGGACACGGTGAGCAGGGGTTCCGCGGGTCCGCGGCCGGGCCGGGCCGCGGCGCCGGCAAGGCTCGGTGCGGCGGCGACGAGCGCCCGGGTGTACTCGTGCCGGGGGTTCTCGAGGATCTGCCGGGCCGGCCCGGTCTCGACGATCCGGCCCTGGCTCATCACGACGATGCGGTCGGCGCGGTCGGCGGCGACGCCGAGGTCGTGGGTGATGAGCAGGACCGCGGTACCGGTCTCGGCGATGCGGCTGTCGAGATGGTCGAGGATGCGCCGCTGCACGGTGACGTCGAGGGCGCTGGTCGGCTCGTCTGCGATGACGAGGTCCGGCCGGCATGCGAGCGCGATGCCTATGAGCACGCGCTGCCGCTGCCCGCCGGACAGGTTCTGCGGGTACTGCCTGGCACGGAGTTCGGGATCGTCGAGCCCGGCTTCCGCGAGGATGCGCCGCGCGTCGATCTTCGCGGTGCGCCGGTCGGCGAGACCGTGGATACGCAGGACCTCGGCGACCTGGTCACCGATGCGGACGACCGGGTTCAGGGACGTGGTGGGGTCCTGTGGCACGAGTCCGATGCGGGCACCGCGCACCTTCTCGAAGGCGCGTTCGGACAGGGAGTCCAGTCGCTGCCCGTCGAACGTGACGGTGCCGCCGGTGATCCGGCCGCTACCCGACAGCAGGCCGAGGATCGCGTGTGCGGTCGTCGACTTGCCGGAACCGGACTCGCCGACCACCGCGACGACCTCGCCCCGGGAAAGGGTGAAGCCGACACCGTCCACCGCGGTGACCGGGTCGCGACGGCTGCCGTACTCGACCCGCAGGTCGCGTACGTCCAGCAGGGCCGCGGTCATCGAGTGCTCCGTTCTTCGATGGCGTGACCGAGGCGGTGCGCCGACAGGACGACCGCCACGATGACCAGGCCGGGCAGTGTCGTCATCCACCAGGCGGTGGCCAGGTAGTTCCTGCCTTCGGAGATCAGCGATCCCCATTCCGGGGTGGGCGGCACCGCGCCGAAGCCGAGGAAGCTCAGCGACGACACGGCGAGCACGGCCATGCCGAACTCGACCGCCGCGAGCGCGACGACGGGGGCGTACGAGTTGCGCAGCACGTGCCGGCGCAGGACGGTGTGCCAGCGGACACCGCATGCGAACGCCGCCTCGACGTACAGGGCGCGGCGCACGCGCAGGACCTCCGACCGCATGACGCGGGCGAAGTTCGCGACGAGCCCGACGCCGACCGCGATCGCCACGTTCATGGTGCCGAATCCGAGGGCGGTGACGAGCGCCAGGGACAGCAGCAGGGCGGGGATGGACAGCAGAACATCGACGGCCCGCATGAGTAGGCCGTCGACCGCTCCGCCGACCGCGCCGGAGAGCAACCCGACGAGCGAGCCGACGACGAGAGCGATTCCGACGGCGACGAGCGTCGCGGTCAGGGACAGGCCCGCACCGTGCACGACCCGGGTGTACACGTCGCGCCCGATGTTGTCGGTGCCGAACCAGTGCGCCGCGGACGGCCCCTGCAACTTGTCGGCCGGGACGCCCTGCAGCGGATCACCGGACGCGAAGACCGAGGGGAACAGAGCGAAGCCGACGGCGAGGAACAGCACAGTCGTCGAGACCACGAGAACCCCGTAGCGGCGCAGGGCGCTCGTCGCTCCCCGGAGCCGGGACGGTCCGTGTGGCCCGGTCGCGGCCTGCGCGGATGCGGCGACCGGTTCCCGGATCAGGACGTCAGACATGAGCCTTCCTCTCCTCCTCCACCGCGAAGCCGGTGAGTTCGGTGGTCACCTCGGCGGGCGTCGGATGCGAGGGCGAACCGCCGCCGCGACGGCCGTCGGCGATGCGCGGATCGATGAGCGGATAGACCAGGTCCACCGCGAGGTTGACGAGCACGAAGATCACCGCACTGAAGACCACGATGCCCTGGACGACGGGAATATCCTGCGCCAGAACCGAAGTCTGGGTCAGACGACCGACACCGGCGCGGGAGAACACCGTCTCGACGACCACGGACCCCGCCAACAGGTTGCCGACTGTCACCCCGGCGATGGTGAATGCGGGGATGCTGGACAGCCGCAGTGTGTGCCGGGTCTGGAGGCGCCACCGGGACGCGCCCTTGGCGCGAGCTGCTTCGACGAACGGTTGCCGCCATGTGGTCTGCAGGCTCGCGGCGAGGACCTGCGCGATCACCGCACCGGTGGGAAGCGCGAGGGTGATCGCGGGCAGCACCAGATGCTCGATGCCCTGGTCGCCGAATGCCGGAAGCAGCTTCATCCGGAACGAGAAGAGCTGGAGCAGAAGAAGTCCCACCCAGAAGGTCGGAACCGCGACACCGAGCGGCGGCAGCGAGAACAGCGTGCTGCGCAGCCACCGGGCGCGCGTATACGTGGCGACGAACGCGATCGAGGTGCCGAGGAGCACGGCGAGCGCCAGGGCGACCGCGGCCAGGGCCAGGGTGCTGGGTACGGCGGCGGCGATCGCGTCGGTCACGGGTTGTCCCGTGACGATCGAGATGCCGAAGTCACCCCGGACGGCGTTGCTCAACGCAGTGAGGTACTGCTCCCACAGCGGCCGGTCGAGCCCGTACCGCTCCTGCAGTTGCGCGACAGCGGCCGCATCCACCGGTGTGCCGCTGCCGGCGCCGTCGACCGCGATGCTCACCGGGTCGGACGGCAGCAGGTACAGCACGCCGAACGAGACGGTGAACGCCGCCCACAGCACCAACAGCGCCTGCACGAGCCGGGAACCGAGATACCGGGCCATGGTCTACTCGCTCAGCCAGGTGTCGAAGAACTGCAACCGGGCGGAGGCCTCGAACTTCAGGTCCTGCACCGCCCCCGCCGCACCGATGGCCTGGGACAGCTCCACGGTCGGCAGCCACAGGCCGTTGTCGAGGACGAGCTGCTGTGCCTGTTCGATCAGCTCGCCGCGTTCGGCCGGGTCGGTGGTGCGCAGCTGCGCAGACAGGACCTCGTCCAGCGCCGGGATCGGGCCGCGGTTGTTGAGGTTGCGCCCGTCGAGTCCGAACGTGGTGCGCAGGATGTCGCCGTCGGCGCGCGTGCTGTTGTAGTAGGTGGCGTCGAAGTCCTTCGCGCCCTGCCGGGCAGTGGCTTCCGGGGTGGAGACCAGGTCGAGCTGCAGGTCGATACCGACCTCGCGCAGCTGCTGCTGCACGAGCTCGAGGATCGCCTGGTTGCCGGCGAACACCGAACTGAACAGCACCGAGAAGGACAGGCGGTTGCCGTCCTTGACGCGGATGCCGTCCGGGCCGGGAACCCAGCCGGCGGCGTCGAGGATCGACTTCGACTTCGCCGGGTCGTAGGTGACGTCGTCGAGTGCGGCGTAGCCGGGGGTGCGGGAGGCGAGGGTGCTGGTCGCGGGCCGGAAATCGGGGCCGAGGACGGTGTCGACGAGTTCCTGGCGGTCGAGGGCCGGCACGATCGCGGCGCGCACCGCCGGATCGGTCAGGACGCCACGGGTGACGTTCGGCTGGAAACCGAACGGGACACCCGGGTTCGGCGTGGTGAGGATCCGTCCGCCGCTGCCTTCGATCTGGGAAGCGTCCTGCGGCAGCGCATCGCTGATCGCGTCGAGCTGGCCGGATGCGAGGCTGCCGGTGCGTACGCCGGACTCCGGGACGATCGTGAACTCGATGCGATCGAGGTAGGCCTCGCCGTCGTGCGCGAAAACGTCGGATCCCCATGAATATCCGGTGCGCTTGACCAGCGTGGCGGACTTGTCCTGCTGGTAGTCCTCGTAGACGAAGGGACCGGTGCCGGACAGGTCGCCGGCGCAGCGCTCCTCCGCGGACTTCGCGACGTCCCTGTCGGACAGGAAGCCGAGTTGCAGCGTCGACGACGCCTGCAGGAACTGCGCGTTCGGTCCGGCGAAGGACACCTGGGCAGTGAGCGGATCGAGCACCGTGGTGCCGGTGTACCCCGACAGGTAGCTCGCCGCCAGCGCTGCCTTGGCGCCGGTGAGGGTCTGGACGATCGCGTCGAAGTTCTTCTTCACCGACTCCGCGGTGAACGGGGTGCCGTCACTGAAGGTCACGCCGTCCTTCAGCCGGAACGTGAACGCCGAGGCGTCCCCGTTCACCTCCCAGCTTTCGGCGAGCCACGGCTTCAGTTCACCGGTCCCGGGGTCCTGATCGGTGAGCGAGTCGACGATCTGACGGGCGACGTAGATGGTCTGGTTGCTGCCGGCCTGCGCGGGATCGGCACACGTGGGGGCCTGGGACAGGCCGTAGCGCAGGGTGCCGCCGGGCTGCGGGGTGCCGCTACCGGGGGAGGTGCCCGCCGTGTCGGTGCCGCACGCGGCGAGCCCACCGGCGAGGATTGCGGCGGTGGCGCCCGCGACGGCGCGACGTCGGGCGGCGGAGGTGAACGAAACAGGCACCGGGGAACTCCATGATCTCGTGAGGCGCCGGTGGCATCGCGCTTCGCGATGCCACCGGCCGGGCAGACGGTCGTGGTTCTTCGACTGGGCAGCGCCGCTCAGGCGCGACAGGATCGTGGGCGACAGATGCCCGAGCACTGACGGCACAGGTCGACGTGCAGGCGCGCCCACGCGCCCACGAACCCCTCGCCTGCCATGCCTTCTCCTCCATCGTTCCCGGCGGTAGCACCCTCACCTGCGGCAGGGGGTTGCTGCGACGTCGTCGAGCCGGGTCTCTCGGTCGCTCTGGATGGTTCCCGGTGACCGTACGCGTTGCGAACGAGTTCGGAGAACCCTTTCGCTCACCGTGATCGAAACCCGGCGCCGGCACGACGGCGCCGGTCGGCGAGCGCACAGAGCAGCGACATCGCGAGCATGGCGGCGCACACCGCGAGGCCGGCCGACGCGGCACCGGCGAAATCGTCCCCGTCCGTCGCCAGCGCCGACAGATACAGGCCGGACACCGCGGCGAGGGCGACCGTCGCGGACAACCGCTGTGACAGTTGCAGGAACCCGGCCGCGACACCGTGACCGCCCGCCGGGGACGACTCGAGCGTCAGCGCCCGGTTGGGTGCATCCACGAATCCACCCGAGAGGCCCGACAGAGCGGCCAGCGCCACGAACACCGGCATCGTGGCGTCGTGCCGCACAGCGGCGGCGTAGCCACCGACGACGGCGATCTCGGCTGCCACCACCACGACGACCGTCACCCGGCCGTATCGCGCGACGACCCGCCACCCCACGGCCGAGGCGACGGCCATCGCCGCGGCGGCGGCGGACAGCACGGCGGCGGCCTGGACAGCGGCATAGCCGCGCCCCTCGATGAGGTACAGGCTCACGACGGTGTTCAGGGACAGCACCGCACCGAACCAGAACAGTGCGACCAAGGTGCCGAGGACGTATCCGCCGGATCCGGTCAGTTCGGGAAGCAGCACGGGCTTGCCGCCGCGCACGGCGACACGGCGTTCCCACCACAGGAAGGTGGCGAGTGAGACCGCCGCTCCCCCGACGGCGAACACCGCACCCACCGGACCCGGTTCGGAGACCACGGGCACCATCACCAGCGTCGTGGCCGCCGCGAGCAGCGCGAGGCCCCCGGCATCGACCCCGCTGCGGGCCGACGGTCGTCCCCGATCCGGGGGCAGGCGGCGGGCCGCGAGCACGAGTGTGACGAGTGCGCACGGCACGTTGAGAATCAGCAGAACACGCCACCCGTAGTCCCCGGGTGCAGCGCCGAGCACCAGCCCACCGACGAGTGGACCGCACAGCCCGGCGAGGCCTCCGGCCGTGCTGTAGGCGGCCAGGGCCCGGGCGCGCGCCGGGCCGGTGTAGTTCTCGGCCAGGATCCCGAGCACCTGCGCGCTGATCAGGCCGGCCCCGACCCCCTGACCGGCCCGTGCGGCGACGACCGTCCAGGGGTCGGACGCGACAGCTCCGCACACCCCCATGACCGCGAAGAGGGTCATGCCCGCGAGGAACAGCCGCCGCCGGCCGGCCACATCGCCGAGCCGGCCTGCCGGGACCAGCGCAAGACCGAAGCTCAGCGAGTATGCGGCCAGGATCCACTGCACCTGCGAAACGCCCGCGTCGAGACCGGTCCGCAAGGCGGGAAGGCCGATGTTCAGCACCGACGAATCGAGCAGGGTGGTGAAGCCGGCGGCCGCACAGACCGGCACCACCGACGTCGTCTGCCGGGGCGTCTGCGCCCGATCGGTGAGTGTCACGCGGGAGGTGGGTTAACCGCCGACCGCCACCGGATCGGTCGGCACCCGCAGCCCGAGGTTGTGCCGCAGCGTGGTTCCGGTGTACTCGACGCGGAGGACACCACGGTCCTGCAGCAGGGGCACCACCTCGTCGACGAAATCGTCGAGCCCCCAAGGCACGAGGTGCGAACCGAGGATGAACCCGTCCGAGCCGTCGTTCTGTACGAAGGCGTCGATCTGCTCGGCGATCCGTGCCGCGGTACCGACGAGGGGTCCGCGCTCGAACTGGTCGATCACGACCTCTCGCAGCGTCAGCTTCTTCTCCTCCGCGATCGCGCGGAGCCGTGCGACGGTCTCGAACCGGTCCTGGTGGACGAACGCCCGTCCCTGGATGATCGGCTCGGCGTCGGGGTCGGGATCGATGTCCGGCAGCGGGCCCTCCGGATCGTATTCGGACAGATCCCGATTCCAGATCTGCTCGAGCAGGATCAGTGCGGTCTGCCCGGTCACCTGCTGGTTACGGATCTCGTGGTACTTCTCGACGGCCTCGGCCTCGGTGTCACCGATCACGAAGCTCGCCGACGGCAGGATCTTGATGTCGTCGGCGGAGCGGCCGGCAGCGATCGCCCGGGCCTTGACATCTCGGTAGAACTCCGTGGCCTCGGGCAGCTTCCCGTACGGGGAGAAGATGGCGTCGGCGTTCGCGGCAGCGAAGTCCCGGCCCTGCGGGGACACCCCGGCCTGGAGGATCACCGGGCGTCCCTGGAGGCTGCGCGGAACCGTGAACCTGCCGTGCACGTCGAAGTGGTTGCCGTGGTGTTCGAAGGCGCCGGCGTCGGGTCGACGCAGGAACCGGCCGCCGGCCTTGTCGGCGACGATGTCGTCGCTACGCCACGAATCCCAGAGTTGACGGATGAGCGTCAGGTTCTCCTCCGCGCGCTCGTACCGGTGGGAGCGATCCAGGAAGCCGCCGCGGCGGAAGTTGCGCCCCGTGAAGGCATCGAAGGAGGTGACCACGTTCCACGCGGCCCGGCCGCCGGAGAGGTGATCGAGAGAGGCGATCTGCCGAGCCAGCTCGTACGGCTCGTTGAAGGTCGCGTTGATGGTGGCGGCCAGGCCGAGGTGGTCCGTGACGGCGGCCAGCGACGCGAGGACCGTGAAGGTGTCGGGCCGGCCGATGATGTCCTGATCGAAGATCCGGCCCGCGCGCTCGCGCAGCACGAGGCCCTCGGCGAGGAAGAAGAAGTCGAACTTGCCGCGCTCGGCGGTACGGGCGGTGTGCTCGAAGGTCGAGAACTCGATCTGGCTGCCCGCCCGGGGATCCCACCATGCGGTGTGGTGATTGACACCGCCGAGGTAGGCCCCGAGGATGACCTGCTTGCGTGTGCTCATCGGTCGTGTCCTTCGGTTCCGGCCGTGGTGACGGCGTAGCGGTGGGGAATGTCGGTCGGCAGATCCAGAAGTCCGCGCAGGGACGTGCCGGGGTACTCGGAGCGGAACACCTCGCGCTGTTGCAGGATCGGGACGAGAACGTCGACGATGACGTCGAGGTCGTCGACTGCCACCCCGGGCCGGAGCCGGAAGCCGTCGATACCCTGTCGACGCCACTCACCGATCCGGTCGGCGAGTTCGGCCGCCGACCCGGTGAACACGAGTGCATCCGAGTCGAATGCGCTGCCCGCGAGTGCGTCGAGACGCCGGAGCCGCTCGGCGCCGCTCTCGCGCGGCGTGTCGAGGAAGACCACGAGGTCCGCATACACCCGCAGCGGTTCACCGACACGCCCGACCCGCACCCCCGCCGCCGTGACCTCGTCGACGAGGTCACGCACGCGGCGGGTGTCCGACGGGGTGACGAACACCAGATCTGCCTGCCGCGAAGCCAGTTCGTACGGAAGGTCGCGGTGGGCCAGCAGTGCGACCACCGGCTGTCCCTGCGGCGGTCGGGGCGTGATCGACGGCCCTCGAACGTGGAAGAACCGGCCTTCGAAGTCGATGTAGTGCAGCTTGTCGCGGTCGATGAACCGTCGCGTCTTCACGTCGCGGAGCTCCGCGACGTCCTCCCAGCTGTCCCACAGCCGCCGAACGACCTCGACGGCGTCGGCGGCCTCGTCGAACAGGTCGTGGACGAACTCGGGCAGGCGATTCTCGGCGAGCGCCTGCCGGTCGCGCTTGTCGAGTCCGGGGATGTCGCGCCGGCCGAAGTGTGCGGCCTCCTGCGCGGAGGAGGACACCTTGACCTGCCAGCCGGCGCGGCCGTGCGATGTGTAGTCGAGGGTGGCCAGCGCCTTGGACACGTGGAACGGTTCGGTGTGCGTGGTGGTGATCGTCGGGATCAGCCCGATGTGCCGGGTCGACGGTGCAACCCGCGCGGCGATCAGGTGCGCATCGAGCCGGACCCGTACCCGGTCCACTGCGTCTGGGTCCTCGCTCGTGCACGGATTCGCCGGTACGGCAAGGGAATCCTCGATCGTGACGAAGTCCAGCAGCCCGCGTTCCGCGGTGGTGACGAGATCGGCCCAGTACGTGGGTGAGGTCAATTCGTCGGGGCGTGAATTCTCTTCACGCCACGCGGCGGGATGCCAACCGGCGCCGTCGAGCGCGACGGCGAGGTGGACGGGTGTTGTCGAGGTCATCGGCGAGACTCCTGGTCGGTGTGCGGCGGGGATCGGTGGCGTCACAGGGGCGTCCGGCAGCAGGGCGCACCGGCAGCACCGCGGGCTCGCGATGCTGCCGGGCCTGGTGGGGGGGTCTTCGGGAGGATCGTGGCGGCGGAGAGTTCACACGAGAATCGGACGTCCGCACCCGTCACGACGGCTGCGGATGTCCGATTCGTGCACTGCTTCGAGCCGCTCGGCGCGGTTCAGTCCGTCCGCAACCGGATCAGCGTCTTCTCGAAGGGGTGCGGCCCGATCTCCTCGGCCGGTCGGCCGGGATCGAACAGGGCGGTGTATCCCGCGGCCAGGTACAGCGCGACCGCCTCGGGTTGACGCCACCCGGTGGTCAGGTAGATGCGGGCGTACCCCCTCCGGGCCGCCTCGGCCTCGAGTTCCTCCAGCACGAGTCTGCCGAGTCCGCGGCGGCGATGCGCCTTCGACGTCCAGATGCGCTTGAGCTCTGCGGTGGTCGCGTCGTAACGGCGGAACGCGCCCCCGGCGACGGGTTCTCCGTCCTCGACGAGCACCAGCAACGTCCCGTCGGGTTCGGCGAACTCGTCGGCCGGGTGGGTGGTGAGGGTGTGGATCTGCTCGTCGAGCGGACGTTCGTAGCGGGTGCTGTACTCGACGGCGAGTTCGGCGAGCAGCGGGGCGGCCAGCGGGTCGTCCTGCCGCACGGGGCAGACCTGGATGCGGCGGGCGGTGGTCATCGCGCGGTCACCGCCTCGCGGGTGCCGAACCGGAACGGCTCCGGCGCGACGGCCGTGCCCTCGACGAGCCCCGCGATCAGCTCCCCGATTGCGGGGGCGAACTTGAAGCCGTGCCCGGAGAAGCCCGCGGCCACGACGACGGCGCCGATGCGGTCCACGACGAAGTTGCTGTCGGGTGTGCTGGTGTACAGGCAGGTGTCGGCCACGGCGCTGCCCGGGTCGACGCCGGGCAGCCACCGGGCAGCGTAGGCGGCGAGCCGCGCGACGCCGGCGGGGTCGGCCCGGAAGGTTCTCGTCTCGGGCGTCACTTCGGGTCCGGTGCCGTGCTCGCCGATCTTGATGCCGTCCTCGGAGCCGAGCCCGTAGATGCCGGCTGTCGTGAGCAACGCGCCGGGGTGATGGACGAAGCTCGGCCAGTCGGGCCCCGTGACGGGAACGAAGTGCGCGGGCTGCTCCTGCGTCGTGCGCATCGCCGGGAGGCGGGGCGCCGGATCCGAAGTCCGGGTGAGCAACCGGTGCGACCATGCGCCGGCCGCGACGACGACATGCCGGCCGCGCACCACCGCGTCCGGGGTGACCACGTCGACGCCGTGTCCGTGGCTGTGCAGGCTTTCGACCACGGTCCCGTGCCGCACGTCGGCCCCGGCCTGCGCCGCGGCCTCCTGGAACGCGGCGACCGCGCGGTCGGCGTGCAGCCGGCCCGCCTCGGGATGATGCACGACGGCCGTGTCGAACCGTATCCCGGGCCAACGACGTTCCGCGGAGCACGGCTCGAGGACCTCGTGCCGGATGCCGAGGGTGGCCAGCGACCGGGCACGCGACTCGACGACGGCGGGCAGTCCGTGGTCGACCGCGCCGGTGAGGGTCAGTACCTCCGTGCCCGTGGTGTCCTGCAGGTGCCGCCAGAGCGGCAGGGCACGGCCGGCGAGCGCCGTGTAGAACTCGCCGTCGTAGGCCTGCCGGTAGATGCGGGAACTGCCGTGCGAGGCGCCGCGGCGATGACCCGGCTCGAACTGCTCGAGCAGGGTCACCGACTTCCCGCGGGTGGCCAGACGCCACGCCGCCGCCGATCCGATGACGCCACCCCCGACGATCACGACGTCGGCCCGGGGCTCCACCCGGCTCATTGCTGTCCCTCCCTGGCTGTCGTCCGGCTACTGCTTCTTCGGCAGGCCCGGAGGATTGATCACCGACGTCTCGACCGCCTCGTTCGCGATACCCCATCGGTCGAGCACCTGCTGGTAGGTGCCGTTCTCGATGACGTGGTTGAGCGCCGCGTTGATCGCCTCGATCAGGCCGTTGTCCTTCTTGGTCAGGACCGCGATCTCGCCCTGCAGGTCCGGACCCGCGCCGGAGAACGTGCCGGCGATCTCGGTCTCACCGGCCTGGATGACGTGGAACGACGCGGACGGATTGGGCCCGAAGTAGGCGTCGATGCGGCCGGAGCCGAGCGCGAGGTAGTAGTCGGTGGCGTTCTGGAAGTAGAGGATTTCGGTGGGCTCGAGGCCCGCGGCGACGTTCTGCTCGTTCCACTCGACGAGCAGCGCCTCCTGATTGGTGCCGGAGCTCACGCCGACCTTCAGACCCGCGACATCCTTCGGGTCCTTCACCTCGATCCCGCTGTCCTTCCTCACCTCGAAGGCGAGGTTGTCGAGGCGGTAGGTGGAGAAGTCGTACTTCTCCTTGCGTTCCTCCGTGACGGTGACATTGGAGATGAACACGTCCGCCTCACCGGAGTCGACGCGCACGAAGTTCTGCGCCCAGTCCGCGGCGGTGAGCTCGACGTCGAGGTCGAGAACGTCGCCGAGGAGATGTGCGAAGTCGGTCTCGGAGCCGATGATGGTCTTGTCGTCGTCGGCGTAGAACCGCAGCGGAGGTGCGGTGCCGGCGGACCCCGTGACGATGAGGGTGCCGCGGTCGCGGATGGACTGCGGGACCTCGGCCGCGATCTCGGGTACGGGGTCGGTGGTGATGCGGTTCTGGTCGGCGGTGAGGTTGTAGCCGGCGGCGCCGGCCGCGTCGGGCTCGTCGGTGCCGCAGGCGGCGACCGACAGCAGGGCGACGGCGGTCAGGGCCGAGGCGACCAGCCTCGTGCGTCGGGTCAACGCGGACATCATTGCCTTTCGGGAGGACTTCAGAGGACTTTGGACAGGAAGGCGCGGGTGCGCTCCTGGGTGGGCCGGTCGAGAACCTGCGCGGGCGGACCTTGTTCGACGACGACGCCGCCGTCCATGAACACGACGGTGTCGGCAACCTCACGCGCGAAGCCGATCTCGTGGGTGACGATCACCAGGGTCGCACCGTCGCGGGCCAGGTCGCGGATCACCTCGAGCACCTCGCCGACCAGTTCGGGGTCGAGCGCGGAGGTCGGCTCGTCGAACAGGATCACGGCCGGGCGCAGCGCGAGGGCGCGGGCGATGGCGACCCGCTGCTGCTGCCCACCGGACAGCTGTTTGGGGTAGTCGTGGATCTTGTCGCCGACGCCGACCCGGTCGAGCAGTTCCCGGGCGAGCGTCTCGACCTCGGCGCGGTCGCGGCGCTGCGCGGAGATCGGCGCCTCGATCACGTTCTCGAGCACGGTCAGGTGCGGGAAGAGGTTGAAGTTCTGGAACACGAATCCGATGCGCGACCGTTGACGGAGGATGTCCCTCTCGCGCATCTCGTGCAGCTTGTTGCCCCGGCGGCGGTAGCCGACGAGTTCGCCGTCGATGCGGACCGTGCCGCGGTCGACCTTCTCGAGATGGTTGAGGGTGCGCAGCAGGGTGGACTTGCCGGAGCCGGAGGGACCGAGGATCACCGTGACCTCGCCCTTGCGGACTTTCAGGTCGACACCCCTGAGGACCTCGAGGGATCCGAACGACTTGTGCACGCCCCGGACGTCGACGGCGTACGGGGTGGGATCGACCGGCGTGGTCATCGGGTGGCTCCCCGGGGTGCGGCGATACCCGAGTCGCGGATCTCGCGGAACTTGGCGACGGTCTTCTGCCAGGGGGTGAGCGGGAGGGCGCGGGACGAGCCGCGCGCGTAGTGCCGCTCCACGTAGTACTGGACGATCGACAACGCGGTGGTGAGCACGATGTACCAGACGGTGGCCACCATGAGCAGGGGCACGACCCGGCCGTTGCGGCCGAAGACGACCTGCACCTGATAGAACAGCTCGGCGATCGCCATCGTGGAGACGATCGAGGTGCCCTTGAACAGGCTGATGACCTCGTTGGCGGCGTTGGGCAGGATCGATCGCATGGCCTGCGGCAGAACGATCTTGAAGAACTGCCGGCGGCGAGGGATGCCCAGGGCCTGCGCCGCCTCGATCTGGCCGTGGTCCACGGAGATGATGCCGGCGCGGATGATCTCCGCCGAGTAGGCGGCCTGATGCAGGGCCAGGCCGATCACCGCGGCGGTGAAGCCGGAGATCACGCCGGTGACCTCGAACTCGAAGAACGACGGTCCGAACGGGACACCCAGCGACAGCGTTCGGTACAGGTACGCGATGTTGAACCAGAACAGCAGCTGCACGATGAGCGGGATGGATCGGAATGCCCAGATGTACACCCAGGAGACCACCTGCAGGACGGGATTCCTGGACAGCCTGCCGACGGCGAGCAGCACGCCGAGCCCGAATCCGAGAACCGTTCCCCACACGGTGAGTTCGATGGTCACCACCAGGGCCGAGAGCACGGACTGTGCGGTGAAGTACCGAGCGAACGTCGCCCAGTCCCAGCCCGGGTTGGTAGCCAGGCCGTGCACGAACTGCGCCACCAGGACGAGGGCGAGGGCGGCGACCAGCCAGCGCAGCGGGTGGCGGGCGGGGGCGACGACCAGCCCGGCGTCGTCGGGCTCGGCGGTGCTCGCCGGCGCGGGACGGATCCCGGTCGGCGCGCTCACGCCGACCCACCGGGGAAAGCGTTCATCGGGTAGTACCTTTCACGGATCTCGGGTGAGTGATCGGCGTGCACACCGAGCGGGCGGGGCGCGTGGAGATCACTGTCGCCCGGCGGGGTCCTGCTCGTCACGGATTCCGATCCGGGTGATTCGAACCCGCCGCAGGACCCGAGCAGTCCGCGGGGTGATACCGCACGCCTGAATGGCCGAATGTCACACGGGTTCGATCCAACTGAACCTGTGTGACATTCGGCCGAGTGAGGCGCCGGTGGGCGGGCGTGGCTCTAGCCGATCGGCACCCGCGTCGTCTCCGGCAGCGCCGGTTCCTCGGTCGCGCGCGCATAGACGGTCTCGCCGGGCGCGAGACCGAGAGCGCGTGCGTCGCCGCGGGTGACCTGCGCGGTGAAGTCCTCACCGGTCGCGGCGTTGCGCAGCTCGACGCGGACCTCGAACCCGAGGTGCACGACCCGCTCCACCGTCGCGCGGGTGACACCCACGGACCCGGCGGTGCCCGCGTCCTGGGCGCGGGCGAGATCGGGTTCGCGACCGAGACGGATGTCGTGCGGCCGCACCAACTTTCCGTTGAGCCTGGAGACATTGCCCAGGAACGACATCACGAAGTCGTTCGCGGGCCGGTCGTACAGGTCCCGCGGGGTTCCGACCTGCTCGATGCGGCCCCGGTTCATCACGGCGATCCGGTCGGCGACGTCGAGCGCCTCCTCCTGATCATGGGTGACCAGCACGGTGGTCACGTGCACCTCGTCGTGCAAGCGGCGCAGCCACGTGCGCAGGTCGGCGCGCACCTTGGCGTCGAGCGCGCCGAACGGTTCGTCGAGCAGCAGCACCTTGGGATCGACGGCGAGGGCGCGGGCCAGGGCCATGCGCTGGCGCTGGCCGCCGGACAGCTGTGCCGGATAGCGTTGCTGGAACCCGTCGAGCCCGACGATGCCGAGCAGTTCGTCGACGCGGCGGCCGATTTCGGTCTTGGGCCGCTTGCGGATCTTCAATCCGAACGCGACGTTCTCGCGGACGGTCATGTGCTTGAACGCCGCGTAGTGCTGGAAGACGAAACCGATGTCCCGCTTCTGCGGGGTCACGCCGGTCACGTCGTCGCCGCCGATGCGCACGATGCCGTCATCGAGGGTTTCCAGTCCGGCGATGGACCGCAGCAGCGTCGACTTACCGGACCCCGAGGGTCCGAGCAGCGCGGTGAGCGACCCGGACGGGATCTCGATGTCGACGTCGTCGAGGGCCGCGAAGTCGCCGTAGTTCTTTCGTGCGCCCGTGACGGTGATCATCTGGTACTCCTCTTGCGGTCGAGCAGGGTCATCAGCAGCAGCACGATCACGGCGATGGCCATGAGCAGGGTCGCGGCGCAGTAGGCGCCGAAGGTGTTGTGGTCGTCGATGTAGCGGGAGTGCACCAGCAACGTCAGGGTCTGGGACACGCCGGGGAAGCCGGACGAGACCATGATGACAGCCCCGAACTCGCCGAGCGCGCGGGCGACGGTGAGGACCACGCCGTACGTCAGGCCCCACCGGATCGAGGGGAGGGTGATGCGCCGGAACGTCTGCCAGCCGTTCGCGCCGAGTGTCGCGGCGGCCTGCTCCTGTTCCTGGCCGATCTCGTGAAGCACCGGTTCGACCTCGCGCACGACGAACGGCAAGGTGACGAAGATCGTGGCGATCACCATGCCCGGTAGCCCGAATATCACCTTGAATCCGAGGGATTCGACACCTCCGAACCACCCGCCGGCACCCCACAGCATGATCAGGGCGACACCGACGACGATCGGCGAGACGGCGAACGGCAGGTCCACCACGGCTTGCAGCAGCCCGCGGCCGCGGAACCGGCCGCGCACGAGCGCAAGTGCGACGACGACACCGAACACGACGTTGACGGGCACCACGATGGCGACGATCAGCAGCGACAGGTTCAACGCCGAGATCGCCGCGGGCGTGCTGATCGACTGGAGGAACGCACCCACGCCGTTCTCGAATGTGCGGTAGAGGATCACCCCGATCGGAACGAGCAACAGGACCAACAGGTAGGCGAGTGCGATCGTCCGCAGCGAGATTCGCGTCCACGGGGAGACCTTCATCGGTCCTCCTCCTCCCGGCGCAGGCTGCGTCCGGCTGCCAGGCGCAGCACGAACAGCACGACGAAGGCGATGAGCAGCAGTGCCACGGACACCGCGGCAGCGTTCACCGGGCGGTCGATCTCGATCTGCTGCTGGATGTACTGCGACGCCACCTGGGTCTCGTACGGGATGTTACCGCCGATGAGCACGATCGATCCGTATTCGCCGAGGGCACGGGCGAACGCGAGCCCGGCACCGCTGACGACAGCCGGGGTCAGCACGGGCAGTACCACGGACCGGAAGATGGTCAGGTTGTTCGCGCCGAGGGACGCCGCGGCCTCTTCCACCTCTCGGTCCGCTTCGAGGAGCACCGGCTGCACCGAACGCACCACGAACGGCAGCGTCACGAATGCCAGCGCGACGACGAGCCCCGGCTGGGAGGCGTTGAGATGGATACCGATCGGGCTCTCCGGCCCGTACAGCGCCAGCAGCACAATGCTCGCCACGATGGTGGGCAGCGCGAAGGGCAGGTCGATCAGGGCATTGACGAACTTCTTGCCCGGGAACTCGTCGCGCACCAGTACCCACGCGATGAGGGTGCCCATGACCACGTTGACGACCGCGACGATTGCGGAGACGACCACGGTGATCCGCAGCGTCGCCAGCGCGGCCGGGGCGGTGACGGCGTTCCAGAAGCCACTCGGACCGTCGGCGAACGCCTCGGTGGCCAGCGCCGCGAGCGGCAACAGAACGATGACGGACAGCCACAGCACGGCCACTCCGATGCCGAGCGGTCCGACCGTGCCGGTGGCTGCACGCAGCGGAGTGCGGCGGCGCGCCGCCGGGGCGGGAGCCGGCCTCGATCCCACCCCGGTGGCGCTGTCGGTGATACTCACTGTCCGGGCTCTACTTCGTGGCGTTGTCGTAGATCACGGCGATCGAGCCGGTCTCGGCCTTGAACAACTGCTCGTCGACGGCCTTCCAGCCGCCCAGGTCCGCGATCGTCCACAGCTTCGCCGGCTGCGGGAAGTCGGCCGCGAACTCCTCCGCCACCGCGGGGTCGACGGGACGGAAGCCCGCCTCCGCCCACAGACGCTGCGCCTGCGGGGTGTAGAGGAAGTCCGCGAACGCCCGTGCCTTCTCGGCGTTCTTCGAATTCGTGAGCACTGCAGCCGGATTCTCGATCTTGAAGGTGGTGGGCGGGGTGACGTGCTCGACAGGGTCGCCGTTGCGCTCGATGAACAGCGCCTCGTTCTCGTAGCTGAGCAGCACGTCGCCGGAGCCCTGCAGGAACGCCTCGGTGGCCTCGCGACCGGACTTGGGCTGGATCTTGACGTGCTCGTTCACGAGTGTGGTGACGTAGTCCAGACCCGCCTGCGGGTTCGCGCCGCCGTCGCTCTTCGCCGCGTAGGGGGCGAGCAGGTTCCACTTGGCCGAGCCGGAACTGAACGGGTTGGGCGTGACGACCTCGAGGCCGGGCTGCAGCAGGTCGTCCCAGTCGGTGATGTTCTTGGGGTTGCCCTCGCGCACCACGATCGTCACCACCGAACCGAAGGGAATTCCGTTGTACGGACCGGAGTTCCAATCGGCCTCGACGAGCCCGGCGTCGACGAGACGGGTGATGTCCGGCTCGACGGAGAAGTTGACGAAGTCCGCCTCGGCGCCGTCCTTGACCTTCCGGGACTGATCGCCGGAGGCGCCGTAGGACTGCTGGAACTCGACGTCCGCACCCTCCTCGGTGGCCTGGAAGGCGGGGATCAGCTTGTCGAATCCGGGCTTCGGCACGGCGTACGCGTACAGGTTGATCGTGCCGCCGGAGCCGTCGCCGCTGCTCTCACCTCCGCCCACGGTGTCGCTGGATCCGCCGGAGCACGCGGTCAGCACGGTCGCGCCGAGGGCGGCGAGGGCGGTGACGAACAGACCCGAACGTCTCTTCATGAGGTGATGCCTTTCCTGCAGGAGTGTCTCTGTGCGAGACCGGGGGAGGACCCGGGCACACCGGTTCGAGGAGACGCTTCGCAGGACGGACGAAGGTGGCGGAGACGTGGACCCGAACGAGTCGGGCCGACGAATGTCACGCCGGACGGGGCGACGCGACTCCTCGGCAACCGGGGGCGGCAACGATGCCGCAAGGGTTGGTGATGGGAGTCAGCGACGACAGTCGACGTCGGCGACCGCGCGCACGCCGACAGCGATCAGCGCCAGTTCATGGCGGACGCGAGGCACGGCGGTAGCGGACACGCGGCAGACTCTAGCAGAGGCACTCGGCCTGTTCGGCGGTGTCGCCCGGAAGCGCGCGCAGTCCGGTGACGCGACCGCCGCCCCCGCCGCCCATCGCGTCCATCGCCTCGCCGAGGAGCAGGCAGCCGGCGAACACGACACCGCCGACGGTGAGAACCGTGGCGTACATCTTGTCGATCACGATCTGCCTCCCGGCGGGTTCCGCGGTGTCGCGAGTGGTCGTGCTCCAGCGTGACGCGGGATCGGCGCCCCGAACTGTCCGGATTCTGGACAGCGACCCGACCCGCGTCACGGCACTGTGCGCGCGCCGGGCGAGCCCTCGCCCCCCTCGGCCGCGGCGACCCCGAGCATCAGCCGCGTGATCTCTTCCCGGTCCGACGCGCCGGGCAGGCCCCAGCCGGGCTGGTAGCCGTACATTTCCGCGAGCGTGATCGCGCGGCGGTTGCCGTCCGCCACCTCGACGTCGGTCGGGGTGATCAGACCGGGATGCGCGACGCCGCACGCCTCGGCCAGCTTGAAGATGTCCCGGCGCAGCGCCCGGATGTAGTTGGCGGCGCGCACCGACTTCAGCTCGACGTCGAGGCCGCGCTCGAGCCACGGGTTCTGGGTGGCGACGCCCGTCGGACACCGGTCGGTGTGGCACTTCTGGGCCTGGATGCAGCCGATCGCGAGCATCGGCTCCCGCGCGATGTTGACCATGTCGCAGCCCAGGGCCATCGCCACCACCGCGTTGTCGGGCAGTCCGAGCTTGCCGGCGCCGATGAACGTCACGTCGTCGCTGAGGCCCGCCTCCGTGAACAGCTTGTAGACCCGGGCGAAGCCGCTGCGGAAGGGCAGCGAGACCGCGTCCGTGAACACGAGCGGCGCGGCGCCCGTGCCACCCTCGCCGCCGTCGATCGTCACGAAGTCGACGCCGCGGTCGGAGTTGCACATCGCGTCGACGAGGTTCTGCCAGAACGCCATGTCGCCGACCGCCGACTTGATGCCGACCGGCAACCCGGTCTCGTGGGCGATCAGCTCGATCCAGTCGAGCATGCTGTCGACGTCGTGGAACGTGGTGTGCCGCGACGGGCTGACACAGTCGCGACCCTCCGGGATGCCGCGGATCTCGGCGATCTCGGGGGTCACCTTGGCTCCGGGCAGCAGGCCGCCGAGGCCGGGCTTGGCACCCTGGCTCAGTTTGATCTCGATCGCCCGCACCGGCGCCGACTCGACGACGGCCTTCAGCCGGGCCAGGTCGAACCGGCCCTCCTCGTCGCGGCAGCCGAAGTACGCGGTGCCGATCTGGAAGATCAGGTCTGCCCCGTTGCGGTGGTAGCGCGACAGCCCGCCCTCGCCGGTGTTGTGCAGGCACCCGCTGGCGGCGGCACCGCGGTTGAGCGCCGAGACGGCGGCCCCGCTCAGCGAGCCGAAGCTCATCGCCGAGATGTTGACGATCGACTGCGGCCGGAACGCCTTCGCCCGCCCGCGCGCCCCGCCGAGGATCTTCGCCGACGGGATCCGCAGCTCCTCCCCGGCGTGCGGCGCCGCCGACGGCGGGGTCTCGGAGAACGTGCGGTGCTTGATGATCGTGTAACCGTCGGTGTATTCGACGTCGTTGTCGGTGCCGAAACCGAAGGTGTTGTTCACGAGTTTCGACGACGCGTACACCCAGCGACGCTGATCGCGGGTGAAGGGGCGCTCCTCGTCGTTGCCGGTGGTGATGTACTGCCGCAACTCGGGACCGACCGCTTCGAGCAGGTAGCGGCCGTGCCCGACGACGGGGAAGTTGCGTAGCAGCGCGTGGCGTCGCTGCAGCAGGTCGTACGAGGCGACCGCGGCCATCGCCGCGGCGGGGATTCCGAGGGCTTTCGACCACTTCATGGGGCCACCGTACGACGCTGCCGCGATGCCCGCCGACCTTCGTGAACGCGGTTTCGGGAGCGGGCCGCGCGGGTAGGCAGTGCACCGACACGCGTGCGCGGGGCACCCGGGCGCGCGGACACGGTGTGGACGACCGCGGACACGGTGTGGACGACGAGGGGCCGGCGATGCGCAGACACGATCGGGACTACGACGAGCGCGACCTCGAGGTCGACGACGCCGAGGATCACGCCGCGGGCCCGACCGCGGTGGCGGTGTCGCTGAAGCGGTCCCTCGAACGGATGGGACCGATCCGGACGGCGCAGACGCTGTTGCGGCTGAACCAGGCCGAGGGCTTCGACTGCATGAGCTGTGCGTGGCCCGATCCGGACCCGGGACATCGATCGGTCGCCGAGTTCTGCGAGAACGGTGCGAAGGCGGTGGCGGAGGAGGCGACCCGGCGCCGTGCCACTCCCGAGTTCTTCGCCGCACACAGCATCGCCGACCTGGATTCGCACAGCGAGCACTGGCTCGGCCGGCAGGGCCGCATCACGCATCCGATGATCAAGCGGCCCGGCGCCACCCACTACGAGCCGATCGACTGGGACGAGGCGTTCGCCCTGATCGGTGCGGAACTCGAGGCGCTCGACAGCCCCGACGAGGCGATCTTCTACACCTCCGGGCGTGCCTCGAACGAGGTGGCATTCGCCTACCAGCTGTTCGCCCGGGCCTTCGGCACGAACAACCTGCCCGACTGCTCCAACATGTGCCACGAGTCCACCAGCATCGCGCTGCAGGAGTCGATCGGCATCGGCAAGGCGAGCGTCACGCTCGACGACGTGTACCACGCGGAGCTCATCGTCCTGCAGGGCCAGAATCCGGGGACGAACCATCCGCGCATGCTGACCGCCCTCGAGAAGGCGAAACGCAACGGCGCCACGATCCTGTCGATCAACCCGCTGCGCGAGGCGGGCCTGGTCAACTTCCGCAATCCGCAGACCCCACGCGGGGTCGTCGGCCGCGGCACCGACCTGTCGGACCTGCACCTGCCGATCGCGCTGAACGGCGACCTCGCGCTACTGCAGGCGTTCGGTTCGCTGCTCGTGGAATGGGACGCGCTCGACCACGAGTTCATCGAACGGCACACCCACGGTTTCGAGCAGTGGCGCCACCACGTCGCCGGCGTCGACTGGGACGTCGTCACCACCGCCACGGGGCTGTCGCGGGAGCAGATCACCGAGGCGGCGACGCTGCTGCGCGACTCGCGCGCGACGGTGTTCTGCTGGGCGATGGGCCTGACCCAGCACCGCAACGCGGTGGCCACCATCAAGGAGGTCACCAACCTGGCCCTCGCGCAGGGCAACATCGGCAAGCGGGGCGCGGGTCTGTTCCCCGTGCGCGGGCATTCGAACGTGCAGGGCGACCGCACCATGGGTATCTGGGAGCGGCCGCCGGCCCACTTCCTCGATGCGCTGCAACGGGAGTTCGGCTTCGATCCGCCGCGCGAGAACGGCTTCGACACCGTCGACTCCATCCGGGCCCTGCGCGACGGCCGGGCCCGCTTCTTCATGGGGCTCGGGGGCAACTTCGTGCAGGCCGCACCGGACACCCACGTCACCACGGCGGCGATGCGCAGGGCCCGGATGACGGTGCAGGTCTCCACCAAGATCAACCGGTCGCATCTCGTGTGCGGGGAGACGGCGCTGATCCTGCCGGCCAAGGGCCGCACCGAGCAGGACGTGCAGGCGTCGGGCCCGCAGTTCGTGACGGTCGAGGACTCCACGTGCTCGGTCCACGCGTCCCGCGGACCGTTGCCGCCGGCGAGCGCGCACCTGAAGTCCGAGGTCGAGATCGTCTCCCGGATCGCCGAGGCCACGCTGGGGGACCGGTACGGCCTCGACTGGAAGGCGATGCGCGACGACTACGGCGTCGTCCGCGGCCTGATCTCGCGGGTGGTGCCCGGGTGCGAGAGCTACGACGTGAACGTGCGGCGGCCGGGCGGCTTCGTGCTGCCGCATCCGCCGCGCGATTCGCGCTCCTTCCACACCGCCTCCGGGCGGGCCGAGTTCGCGGTCTCCCCGATCGACGTGCTGCAGGTGCCCGCGGGGCACGTGATCCTGCAGACCCTGCGGAGCCACGACCAGTTCAACACCACCGTCTACGGGCTGAGCGACCGGTACCGCGGCATCGAGGGCGGGCGGCGGGTGATCTTCCTGCACCGCGACGACATCGCCGCCCTCGGCTTCGACGACGGCGACCTGGTCGACCTGTTCACCCGGTGGGACGGCGACGAGCGGGTCCGGTGCGCGCGGTCGTTCCGGATCGTCGAGTACGACACGCCGCGCGGCTCGGCGGCCGCCTACTATCCCGAGACCAACGAGCTGGTACCGCTGGATTCGACTGCACGCCAGAGCAATTGCCCTACCTCGAAATCCGTCGTGGTGTCCCTGGCGCGCGCGGGCGAGCGCAGCGGCGAGTGCCCGGAGGACTCGCACCAGGGCCGCCTCGGGTCGGACTGGTCGCACAAGACCTGCCCGGACCCCGAGTACCTGTCCTGAGACCCGCTCAGCCGACCCCGGTGTGCCGGGCCGCGGTACGCGAGTGACCGGCGCGGAACGCCGCCGGTGACGCCCCGTAGCGACGGGTGAACGCCTGCCGCAGCGTCTCGGCCGTGCCGAAGCCGCAGCGCGCCGCGACCGCCGTGACCGGTAGCGACGTGGTGGTGAGCAGGACGGCGGCGGACTCGAGCCGAACCCGGCGGACGTAGCGGGCGGGTGTGTCGTGCAGGTGGTGCAGGAACATCCGGGTGAGGTGCCGTTCGCTCATCCCGGCGCGCGCGGCGAGCGCGGCGGCCGACAGATCGCCGTCGAGGTGGGTGGTGATGTGGTCGACGAGGCGCCGCATCCCGCGGTCCTTCGGTTCGGGGGCCGTGGTGAACATGCTCATCTGCGCCTGGTTGCCCGGCCGCTGCAGGTAGGTGACGAGGGCCCGGGAGACCCGGCGGGCCATGTCGGGGCCGTGGTCCTCCTCGACGAACGCGAGGGCGAGGTCCAGGGCGCTGGTCACGCCGGCGGCGGTGGCGACGTGCCCGTCGCGCACGAAGATCGGCAACGGATCCACCTGCACCTGCGGATACCGCGCGGCGAGCCGATCGGCGAACGCCCAGTGGGTGGTGGCGCGACGGCCGTCGAGCAGACCGGCGGCCGCGAGGACGGAGGCACCCGTGCACACGGACGCCACCCGGCGGCTGTCCCGCGCCAGGCGGCGCACGTGGCCGACGAACCGGGCGTCGTCGGCCATGTCGATGTGCCCGAAGCCACCGGAGACCACGAGGGTGTCGAGCGTTCCGACGAGCCGCTCGAGCCGTCGCTGTCCGGCCAGCACGAGCCCGGTGTCGCAGGTGATCGCGGCCCCGCCGGGGGTGGCCAGCTCGACCCGGTACGCCGGGACCGCGCCGAACCGGTTCGCCGCCGCGAACGTGGTCGTCACGCAGGCGATGTCGAGCAGCTCCGCCCGGTCGTAGCCGACGACCACCACGAGTCGTTCGTCCACACCGTCGACCGTAACCGGGGCCGGGCCCGGACGCGACGTGTCCGGCGGACAGGGATCCCAAATTTCCGGACCTGTCCGACGCCCGGGTCTCGCCCGGCCGGCCCCGGCCGCCGATCGTGGAGGCATCCCCCACCACTGCCCCCGGGAGACCTCATGGACACCACGACGGCCGTGAGCACGGCCCGCCCCGCATCGCGCCGCTCGGCCGGGCCGGCCTTCCTGGCGCAGCGCTGGCCGACGGTGGCGGCTCTTGCGTTCGCTCTGATCGGCACGCCCGCCGAGGCGAGCGTCGAGATCCTCACCGAGATGATGATGCTGCTGCCGTTCCTGTATCTCGTCACGGCCGTGCTCGACCGCCCGCGTGCGGTATGGGTGGTGTTCCCGGCCTCCTACACGGCGTGGTTCGTGGTGCGGGCGCTGGACGTCGTGCCGTCGACGGTGCTGATCGGCGCCGCGGCGGCGGTCGTGGTCGTCGTGGGCGCGGTGCGCGGCCGGCTGCGCGACCGCCGTTTCCTCGTCCAGGCGGCCGGCATGATCGCCTTCGGGGCGCTCGGCCTGGTCGCGCTCGCCGTCGATCCGGACGTCGCCCGGTACATCGTCGCGGCCGGATGGTTCCTGCACGGCGTGTGGGATCTCGTCCACCATCGGCTCCGGGTCACCGTGGACCGTTCCTTCGCCGAGTTCTGCGCCGTCCTCGACATCGCGGTCGCCGTCGCGCTCGTCCTCGTGTGAGACATCGGCATCGCGCTCACCGGGCGCGCAGCCGCAACCGGGTGTAGGTGAACGTGGCGTAGACGATGCCGAGGAGGAGCAGCATCCCGGCGGAGAGCAGCCACCACGACGGGGCGTGCTGCCACAGCACGTCGGCCTCGGCGGTCGGGTCCTTGGCGCGCAGATCGACGGTCGAGGCGGTCGCGGCATAGCCCCAGCGCGACGGCGACAGCCACGACAGCTGGGCGAGCACGGCGCGCCCGGTGATGGGAATCAGGCCGCCGCTGAGCACGAGTTGCACCATGACCGTCACGACGAGCAGCGGCATCACCTGTTCGCCGGACCGGGCGACGGCCGACAGGGCCAGGCCGACCACCACGCAGGCGCACGTGGTCAGCGCGATGTCGACGACGAGTTCGACGCTGCCGGAGGGGACCACGCTGCCGGGCCCGGGGGTGCCCTTGCCGACGAGGACGACGAGGACCAGCACGAGCGACTGCACGATCGCGGCGGCGCAGAACACCACGATCTTCGCGATCAGGTACGCCGAGGGCGCGAGCCCGGCGGCGCGTTCGCGGTGGTAGATCATCCGTTCACCGACGAGGTCCCGGACGGTGAGCGACGAGCCCATGAAGCAGGCGCCGAGGATCAGCAGGATGAGGATGAACGCCAGCTCGCCGGGCTCCGCCCCGGGGCTCGGTGGGCCGAATCCGTCGCTGCCGGGCACCAGGATCGACAGCCCGCCGAGGATGAACGGCAGCAGCGACAGGAAGACGAGGTAGCCGCGGTCGGCACGGATCAGCCGCATCTGCCGCCGGGCGACGGTGCTCAGCTGTCGGCGGCGGGAGGTATGGGCGGGGCGGCCCAGCGGCCCGGGGGCGGCGGCGGGGGGATGGTCGACGGCCGCGCTGCGGGCGAGGTGCTCGGCGTGCACCGCGTCGGGTTCGGCCGCGACGCGGGCGAAGATCTCCGCCCAGTCGGTGCTGCCGAGGGCGGTGCCGACCTCGCCGGGCGGCCCGACGTAGGCGGTCTTGCCGCCGGGGGCGAGCAGCAGCACCTGGTCGCACAGTTCGAGGTAGGACAGCGAGTGCGTGATGACGAGGACGACCCGGCCGGAGTCGGCGAGGCGGCGCAGCGTGGTCATGATCTGCCGGTCGAGCGCGGGGTCGAGGCCGGAGGTGGGTTCGTCGAGGATCAGCAGCGACGGTCCGGTGAGCAGTTCGAGGGCGACCGACGCGCGCTTGCGCTGGCCCCCGGAGAGGCGGTCGACGCGGGTGCCGGCGTGCTCGGTGAGCTGTAGCTCGGCGAGCACCCGGGCGATCACCTCGTCGCGGTCGGCGCGGGTGGTGTCCGGCGGCAGCCGCAGTTCGGCGGCGTAGCCGAGGGCCTCGCGGACGGTGAGTTGCCGGTGGAGCACGTCGTCCTGGGGGACGAGACCGATCCGGGAGCGCAGGGCCTGGTATTCGGCGTGCACGCTGTGGCCGTCGAACTCCACGACCCCGTCGGTGGGGTTGCCGGTGCCGGACACGATCTTGGCCACGGTGGATTTGCCGGCGCCGGAGGGGCCGATGACGGCGGTGAGCGTGCCGGGCGGCGCGGCCAGGGTGACGTCGTGGAGCAGTCGACGATTCCCGTCGATGGTCAGCCCGACGGCGCGGACCCGCAGGCCACCGGTCGCGGGAGCCGCCACCTTCTCCCGGGGGACGAGGGTGCCGTCCCGGACGACGAGGTCGGTGTTGCCGATCGTCACGACGTCGCCCTCGGTGAGGGCGGCGCGGGTGATCCGGGTGCCGGCGACGAAGGTGCCGTTGACGCTGCCGAGGTCCTCGATCTCGAGACCGGACGGTCCGGTGCGCAGGGCCGCGTGCTGCCGGGAGGCCAGGACGTCGGGGACGACGACGGCGTTGTCGGCGGCGCGGCCGATCGACACGTCGCCGGGCCGGGGCGCGGGGCGGGGCCGGCGCAGCGGTCCGCGGGTGTCGCCGGCGCGGACCGCGGTCAGCTGGTCGAGCAGGCCCCATCTGCGTTCGCGGGTCGCCTCGGGTTCGGCGACGGAGATCCGGAGGTCGGGTCCCTCGGCCCGGTCGCCGAGCCTGGCGACGACGGTCCCGGTGACCCGGACCCGCTCCACCCGGCGGCCGTCGACGAAAAGCCCGTTCTTGCTGCCGGAGTCGACGAGATACCACCCGTCGTCCCAGTGCAGGAAGGCGTGTTCGCGGGAGACCACCGGGTCGTCGAGGGTGACGTCCATCGATCGGTCGCGGCCGATGCGCACCGTCGCGCCGGGGCCGTAGCCGGCGCGCCCGTCGTCCCATTCGAGCAGGACCTGCGCGTGCCGGGTCTCCAGGTCGTCCATCGTCTCGGCCTTCCGTCAGACGTGTCCGCTCGCACCGACGTGCGGTCCTCGACCGCCCACCGACGATTCCCGACCGCTCGTCGCATCGTGCGCCGGGAGCCGGTCGATCTCCGATTCTCCCACTCCGGGAATGCCCAGGCCAGGCCGTCGACGCGGACGGCGCGAGTGTGGTGTGCCCGATTTGACAGGCGCTTGTGTGGCCCAGGACACTACTAACGGACCGCTTACCGACCGAGCGATCGGTCGTGGCGGTGGGAAGGTTCCGCAGTCGAGTGGAAGGAACTGCGTCGTGACGTCCGAGAAGCGCCCCTGGACCGCGCTCTACCCGAACGGGCTCGATCCCGAGCCGGCGGTGCCGTTCGTCTCCCTGGTGGACGCGTGGCGCGCCCGCGTGGATGCCGACCCGGACGGCAAGGCCATCGCCTACTTCGACGGTGTGCTGACCGCCCGCGAGACCGACGAGCTCTCCGACGCCCTCGCCGTCGCCCTCGCCGCCCGTGGGGTGCAGCGCGGCGACCGGGTGGGCATCTACCTGCAGAACATCCCCCAGTACGCGCTGACCCTGCTCGCGTTGTGGAAGCTCGGGGCCGCGGCGCTCGTGCTCAACCCCATGTACCGGCGGGCCGAACTGCGCCGCCTCGTCGACGACGCCGAGATCGTCGGCATCGTGTGCGCCGACACCGCCGTCGCGGAGACCGCGGACACCGTCCGCGACAGCTCCGTGCGGTGGATCCTCAGCACCAGCGACCTGGACTTCCAGACCCGCGACGACGCCCGGGTCTTCCCGTCGACGGACCGCGCCGTGGCCGCGCCCGACGGTGACCTCGTCGAGCTGATCGAACAACACCGGGGCCGGCGGCCGCCCCACGTCGAGATCACCGGCGACGACGTCGCGTTGCTCGCCTACACCTCGGGCACCACCGGTCCGCCGAAGGGTGCGATGAACACACACGCCAACGTGCTGGCCGTGGCCACCACCTTCGGTTCCTTCGTCGGCCTGGCCGCCGGCGACGCGGTGTTCGCCGTCGCCCCGCTGTTCCACATCACCGGCGCCGTCATCAACGCCACGCTGGCGCTGGTGCACGACACCGCCCTGGTCTTCGCGAACCGCTTCAACGCCGAGGTCGCGCTCGAGGCCCTCGTCGAGCACGGGGTCACGTTCACGATCGGCTCGATCACGGTGTTCAACGCCCTGTACGAAACCCCCGGCGCCGAGGCCCGCCACTTCGCCTCGATCAAGACCCTCTACTCCGGCGGCGCGCCGATCCCGCCCGCGACCGTGGAGAAGTTCGAAGCGAAGTTCGGCAAGTACATCCACAACGCCTACGGCATGACCGAGACCTCCTCCGGCGTGATCGCGGTACCGCCCGGGCGGCGGGCACCCGTCGACCCCGCCAGCGGCACCCTCGCGATCGGCGTCCCGCTGCCCCTGCTCGACGCGCGTGTCGTCGATGCGGACGGCGCCGACGTCGAACCCGGCAAGCAGGGTGAACTGGAACTGTCCGGCCCGCAGGTGATCTCCGGGTACTGGCGCAACCCCGAGGCGTCCGCCGCCACCCTGCCGGACGGGCGGCTGCGCACCGGCGACGGTGCGATCATCGACCGGCACGGCTGGGTCTACCTGGTGGACCGCCTGAAGGACCAGATCAACGTCTCCGGATACAAGGTGTGGCCCCGCGAGGTCGAGGACGCCCTGTACGAGCATCCCGCCGTCCACGAGGCCGCCGTCGTCGGCCAGCCCGACGACTACCAGGGCGAATCCGTGGTGGCGTACGTGTCGCTCGAACGCGACGCCCACGCCACCGAGCGCGAGCTCGTGGACTTCGTCCGCGACCGCCTCGCCGCCTACAAGCGGCCCCGCCGGGTCCACATCGTCGAGAACCTCCCCAAGACCCAGACCGGCAAGATCCGGCGCAGCGACCTGCGCGACCGCACGATCCCCACCCCGACCGCCTGACGGTCCGTCCCCTCCGGCGTGACCGAATGTCACACGGGTTCGGTCACATCGAACCCATGTGACATTCGGCCACCGCTCCCGCGAACGAAAAGAGATACGACGTGAACACCGACGTCCGGAACACCCGGGGTGCGGTCGACACCGCGCCCACCCTGGCATCGAAGAAGAAATCGCTGTTCGCCAGCGCGGTCGGCAACGTGCTCGAGTGGTACGAGTGGAGCGCCTACGCGGTCTTCGCACCGTTCATCGCCGCGGTGATGTTCAACAACTCCGATCCGATCTCCGCGCTGCTGTCCACGCTCGCGGTCTTCGCCGTCGGCTTCCTCATGCGCCCCCTCGGCGGCATCGTGTTCGGCCGCATCGCCGACCGGCGGGGCCGCAAGTTCGTCCTCGTCACCACGATGCTCATGATGGCGACGGGCAGCCTCGTCATCGGCATCATGCCCACCTACGAGTCCATCGGGGCGTGGGCGTCGCTGATCCTGCTCGCCGCGCGGATCATGCAGGGCTTCGCCCACGGCGGCGAATCGGCCACCGCCTACTCGTACGTCGGTGAGATCGCCCCGCCGCACCGGCGCGGGATGTGGGGCAGCGTCGCCTTCATCGCGATCTTCGGTGGCTCGGTCCTCGCCTACAGCATCGGTGGCGCCGTCACCTCGTCGCTCTCCGAAACCGCCGTCGCCGAATGGGGCTGGCGCATCCCGTTCCTCATCGGCGCCTGTCTGGCCCTGGTCGCCCTGTACCTGCGTCGCAGCATGGACGAGAGCGACGTGTTCGACGCCCACCAGGAGCAGGACGAGCAGCCGCGCATCCCGCGGAAGACCGTCGTCCGCGCGATCCTGCTGATGATCGGCATGACCTCCGGCATCACCGCCGCCCACTACACCTGGACGTCGTACGTCGCCACCTACGCCATCACCCAGCAGGGGATGGACCCCGACGTCGCCTACTGGATGTCGGTGATCGCCCAGTCGATCGCGCTCGTCTCCCTGCCCTTCTGGGGCATGCTGTCCGACCGGATCGGCCGCCGCCCGATGCTGTTCGCGTTCGCCGCACTGATGCTCGTGCTGCAGCTGCCGCTGACGATGATGATCTCCTCGGCCGGATGGACCCTGCTCGTCGCGACGACCGTCGCGCTGCTCGTCGTGTCCGTCCCCGCGTCGGTGCTGTCGGCGACGCTGTCGGAGAGCTTCCCCACCCGGCTGCGGACCCAGGCGATCGGCTTCGCGTACTCGTTCTCCGTCGCGGTGTTCGGCGGAACCGCCCCGTACCTGAATCAGCTCCTGATCGGCCGCGGCATCGGATGGGCGTTCAGCGTGTACATCATGGTGCTGTGCGTGCTGACCGGCATCGCCTGCGTCTTCATGAAGGAGACCAAGGGCATCCGCCTCGAACACGCCTGACGGACGATCGGCTGCGCCCCGCCGGCACGGAACCGGCGGGGCGCAGCCGTGTCCCGCGACGTCCCGCGGCCCGGACCGGATGCCGTTACGCTGGGGCTGCCGCAGCGGCGGGACCGGTCCCGGCGTGCTGTACCCGCTCCTCGTCGCGGTGACACGTCGATCCCGTGGGCGAGGAGGCGGTGTGCAGGCAGATTCCGGTGCGCGGCTGCTCGACAGCGACGGGCTCACCGGCCGGGAGGCCGCCGCGCGGCTCCGCCGGGACGGGCCGAACCAGCTTCCGGCCGCGCGACGGGTGCCGTGGTGGCGCAGGCTGATCGCGCAGCTCACGCACTTCTTCGCGCTGCTGTTGTGGTTCGCTTCGGCCCTCGCGTTCGTCGCGGGCATGCCGGAGCTGGGCATCGCCGTGATCGTGGTGATCGTCGTCAACGGCATCTTTGCCTTCGTGCAGCAGGAGCGCGCCGAGAAGGCCGCCGAACGCCTGGGGGAGCTGCTGCCCACCACCATCGTCGTGCGGCGCGACGGGGCGCTGCGCACCGTCGACGCCCGCGACCTGGTGGTCGGCGACGTCGTCGTGCTCACCGGCGGCGACCGGGTCCCGGCCGATCTGACCCTCGCGGTCGCGGGCCGCTGCACCTTCGACGAATCCACCCTCACCGGGGAGAGCGAACCGGTGCTCCGCACGGCCGGCGCGGCCGTGTTCGCCGGAACATTCGTCGCCGAGGGCGAATCCGAAGGGATCGTCACGGCTACGGGTGCGAACACCCGCCTCGCCGGTATCGCGGCCCTGACCACTTCGGTGCGACGTCCACCCGGCCCGCTCGATCTGGAGATCCAGCGCATCGTCCGGACGCTCGCCTTCGGTTCCGTCGGCGTCGGCGCGGTGTTCTTCGCCGTGTCTCTCCTGGTGGGGATCTCTTGGCAGGACGCCTTCCTCTTCGCGGTGGGCATCACCGTCGCCCTCGTGCCCGAGGGACTGCTGCCCACCGTGACGCTGTCGCTGGCGATGGGGGCGCAGCGCATGGCCCGCGACAACGCGCTGGTGCGCAACCTCGAGGCCGTCGAGACCCTCGGTTCGACGACGTTCATCTGCACCGACAAGACGGGCACGCTCACCCAGAACCAGATGAACGTCGTCGAGGCGTGGACCCCGGCCGGGACCGTGGCGGTGCGCGGGGAGGGGTATGCGCCCACCGGTGAGGTGACCGGCCCGGAGCCGGCGGTGGCGGCGGCCGCGACCGCCGGTCTCGCCGGTGCGGCCGCCTCGAAGGGTGGGATCACCCTCGACGACGACGACGAGTGGCGGGCGGTCGGTGACCCGATGGAGGCGGCGATCGCCGCGTTCGCGGCCCGTCTCGCCGGCCCCGGCGCACAGCCGGGGCCGGTCACCCGCCGGTTCGTGTTCGACCCCCGGCGCCGCCGCGAATCGGTGATCGTGGGCGGGCAGCTGCTCCTCAAGGGCGCCCCGGACGCGGTGCTTCCGCGCTGCGCCGACCCGGGCGAACTCGTCGACCGGGCGGAGGAGGCGCTCGCGGACATGGCGTCGCGGGGCCTGCGGGTGCTCGCCGTCGCCCGCCGGACCCTGACCGATCCCGGCGTGGAGACCGACCCGGACCTCGCCGAACGCGACCTCGAACTCCTCGGCCTGCTCGGCATGGAGGATCCGCCGCGGACCGCCGTCCCGGCCGCGTTGCGGGCCGCCCGCGGCGCCGGCATCAAGGTCGCGATGCTCACCGGCGACCATCCAGAGACCGCGCGCGCCATCGCCCGCGAGATCGGGCTGCTCGGGCCCGCGGGCCTGGTGGTGCAGGGCAAGGACCTGCCCGAGGACGATCAGCTGCTCGGTGCCCTGCTCGACCGGGACGGCATCGTGATCAGCCGCGTCTCGCCCGAGCAGAAGCTGCGTGTGGCCAAGGCCCTGCAGGACCGCGGCCACGTGGTGGCGATGACCGGTGACGGCGTCAACGACGGACCGGCCCTGCGGCAGGCCGACATCGGGGTGGCGATGGGTGAGGGCGGCACGGACGTTGCGCGCGAGGCCGCCGATCTGGTGCTGCTCGACGACGACTTCGCGACCATCCTCACCGCGGTGGAACAGGGCCGTGCCACCTACGCCAACATCCGCCGCTTCCTCAGCTATCACCTGACCTCCAACGTGGCCGAACTGACGCCCTTCGCGCTGTGGGGCCTGTCGGGCGGGCAGTTCCCGCTCGCCCTGGGGGTGCTGCAGATCCTGTGCATCGACATCGGCACCGATCTGCTGCCGGCGCTCGCCCTCGGTGGCGAGCCCCCGAGCCGGGACACGCTGAAACGCCCGCCGGAACGCCGCCACCTCGTCGACGGAACCCTGTTGGTCCGGGTGTTCGGTGTGCTCGGGCCGACCGAGGCAATCGTCGAGATGAGCGCGTTCCTCATGGCGCTGCTCGTCGCGGGCTGGCGCCCCGGGGGCGAATTTCCCACCGGGACGGCACTTCTCGCTGCCTCCGGTGCCGCGTTCACCGCCGTCGTCCTCGGTCAGGTGGGCGCCGCGTTCGCCTGTCGCAGCGCGACCCGGCCGCCGTGGCAGCTCGGGTGGGGCTCGAACCGGCTGCTGCTGTGGGCCGTGCTCGCCGAACTCGTCGCCCTCGTCGTCTTCCTCGGCGTCGGCCCGGTCGCCGACGTTCTCGGGCACGCGGTTCCGCCGCTCGAGGCGCTGGGGGTCGCGCTTCTGGGCATCCCCGCGGTCCTCGTGGTCGACTCCGTGTACAAGCGGGTGCGCCGTCGCCGGCAGTGAGCCCCCGGGGCGTTCGGGGTGCGGGCATCCCGCCGCACGCGCACGATGGGACCGAAGGGGAGGAGCCGCATGGATGTCGTCACAGTTGGGGCTCTGCACAAGCACTACGGAGACGTGCGGGCCGTCGACGTCGTTGACGTGCCGAACCTGGGGTTGCGCCGCCGCGGCACCGGGTATCCCCGGAACACCGCTCGCCGATGATCGGAAGTGACCCGCCATGATCGTCCCCGGCCTGACCGCACCGGACCCGGACACGGAGCCGGGCTCACCCGAGCCTGCCCCGCCGATCCCGCCGACGCCCACGCCGCCGCCGCCGTTCCCACCGGAGCCGAACCCGGTGCCGACCCCACCGGAGCCGCAGCCGCCGTTCCCGCCGGAGCCGGATCCCGAGCCCTCGCCGCCGCATCCGCAGCGGCCCTTCCCCCAGATCCACGACCTCGCGATGTGACGACCTCGCCGACGGCGGGAGTAAGGAGAGCAGGTATGTCGAGCATGTTCGGCCGCACGTTGCTCGGAACGACCGCGGCGACCGCCGCGACGGCGGTGGTGGGATCGATCGCCTCCCGGGACGTGGACACACGCTGGTACCGGCGACTGCGCAAGCCGTCGTTCCAGCCGCCGAGTGCGGTCTTCCCCGTCGTGTGGACGGCGCTGTACGGCGACATCGCGGTGAGTTCCGCGGTGGCCATCGACGAGCTCGAATCGGAGGCGCGGGTCGACGAGGCCACCTACTACCGGGCCGCCCTCGCGGTGAACCTGGCACTCAACGCGTCCTGGTCGTGGGTGTTCTTCAAGGCGCATCGGCTCGTGCCGGCGACGGTGGTCGCCGGGGCGCTCGCGGTGAGCAGCGCCGACCTGGCGCGCCGCGCCGCCCTCGCGAAGCCGGCGGCGGGGGCTGCGCTCGGCCCGTACGCGGTGTGGTGCGCGTTCGCCACGGTCCTCAGCGGCCGGATCGCGCGGCTCAACCGGTCCTGACCGAGCGCGGTCGTCAGTAGAGCGGGTCGTGGCGGATGCGGTCCGCGGGCACGCCGGTGGCCTGCAGCCGGAACTTGGTCGCCTGGATCATGGCGGGGGACCCGGCGATCTGCACGTCGTGCCCCGACCAGTCCCCGGCCTCGGCGACGCACCGGCTCACCGGGCCCTCCAGGAGGGACAGCCCGGCCGGCGGATCGGTGGGGCCGGTGAACCACCACGGGTCGGTCGGCGACTCGGTCACGGGCACGACCGTCAGCCACGGGTTGGTGCGGGCGAGGTGCCACAGGGTCGGCAGGTCGTAGAGATCGCACGGGTAGCGCCCGGCGTAGAACACGGTGACCGCCCGCGTGGCGGGACGCCGGGCGAGGGCCATGAGCTGGGCCCGCATGGGGGCGATCGCGGTACCCGACGCGATCATCAGCAGCGGGCGCGGCCGACCGGGGCCGGGCCGCATCGTCTCCGCCCCCAGGGCGCCGATCGGTGAGCCGAGCACCCACGTCTCGCCGACGCGGGCGTGGCTCACGATGTACGGGCTCACCCAGCCGCCGGAGACGCGACGGACATGGAACTCGACGGCGCCGTCCGCGTCCGGCGGCGTCGCCGGTGACAGGTAACGCCACATGCGCGGCCGCCCCGGAACCTGCACGCTCACGTACTGTCCCGGCTCGTACGCCATCGGCTGGTCGAGCCGCAGGCGCACGACGGCGACGTCGTCGAGCGGTCTGCGGTGCTCCACGACGGTGCCCACCCAGGCGGCGGGGCCGGTTTCGGCGGCCGCGGCCTCGGTCATCGTGGTGGCGACGAGGTGCAGCGCGTGGTGCCATGCGTCGTCGAGCTCGGTGGTCCAGTCGTCGCCGGCGGCCTGCCCCACCGCATCGATCAGGGCCTCGGTAAGCGCCTTGTACTGCCACAGCTCGATGCCGTACTTGCGGTGGTCGCGGCCGAGCTGCTCGAGGAACGGGACGACGGTCTCGGGTCGGCTCAGCCGGTCCACCACGTGGACGACGGCGTGCAGGATGCGTTCGCGTTGCTCGCCCATGGCGGCGGGAAAGTACTGCCGGGTCTCGGGATGACGCGCGAACAGGTTGGCGTAGAACGCTTTCGACAGGGTTTGCAGGCCGTCCGGGCGGGCGGACACGGCCTCGACGTTACTGCGGATCAGCGCACACAGTCTCGGGTCCACAATGTCCGCCACCTCCGCGATCCTGTCCGTGTGCGGCGCGGCGCATGCCGGACGCGTCGCACCGGGGAGCGACTCTAGGGCGGAATACTGCTTGTCGCGAATCGCCCTGTGCCCGGAACGGTCGGCCGGGGAACAGATCTCGGGACGTACGTCCCGGGCGGTCGGGTACTTCGGTCCTGTGGACGAAGCATGTGGACGAAATGCCGGCGCCGCGTGTGCGACCGGCACCACCTGCAGGCGGTGCCCGCATCGCCGCGAAGGTGCCTGGGGGAGGAACGGAAGACGCGTCGGTCTCCGTGCCGTAGGTCACCGTCGCCGGAGGGTGCGGCGGCGGCCCGAAGGTCCCGCGACAATCGGGACCTTCGGGCCGGTTCCCCGGGACGGTTGCGTCGCCCCGGTGGTTACCGCTGGGCTGCAATGCGGTTGCGCATCGCCTCGAGCCCCGCGACGACGACAAGTGCGATCACCACGTGCATCAGCGACAGCGTGATCGTGCTCGGGGTGTCGAAGTCGGCGACGATCGTCGACGCGATGGTGCCGAGCGCGGCCACCGCGCCGACGACCTCGGCGACGCGGATGATGCCGAACCAGCGCAGGCTGAGCAGCGCCGCGAGACCCATGCCCACGGTGAGCGGGACGACGGTCATGACGAGAACGCCGCCCGGGGCGGCGCTTTCGACGGTGTCGCCGTTGGTCACCTCGAACGAGCCGCCGGCGGCGAGGCCGACGAGCCACAGTGCGACGTTGGCGACGAGAGCCACGACGACCGGGACGAGCACCGCCATCGGACGGCTGAGCGAGAAGGCGGGCAGGGTCGACGTGGTGGTGCGGTCGAGAGGCTTGACAACACTCATGGTGTCCTCCGGAAGGGCCGATGAACTGACGTCGCTCATCGTTCAACCTCGAGTCGACTCGAGGTCAAGTCCGTTCCGCGCGAGCTATGCCGCGGCCACCGCGCACCAGTCCACGGTGACCGAACGGGCACCGGAATGCGCGAGCATCGAACGCACGGGGCCGCCCAGGCACAGCTGCCGGTCGAGCTCCCGCTGCTCCGCATCCGGGTCGCGGGCGTCGGGGGCGCCCACGAGGATCTCCGCCGGCTCGGTGCTGCGCGCACCCTCCACCAGCAGTCGCTCCTCGTCGACCACCCGCACGGGCACGTCGTCCGATCCGGCCACGTCGCCGACCAGCAGGGCCACGTAGTCGGCGTCGTCGTCGGCGTCGTGATAGGCCAGCAGCCGGCCGCGGACGGTGCCCGAGGCGACCCGGTGATCGAGAGTCAGCCCGGACTGCGTGGGTGTTCCCGCCGCGACGGCACGCAGGCAGTGCGGCAACGTCACCCGTCGTGAGGTCCAGCTGAAGAAGGCCCCACACCCCGTTTCCATGGCACTCGCTCCTCCTCGGTACGTCCGGGCGAGGTGGTCCCCGGTTCTGTGATCAGTGTGCGCCGGGGGTCCGACATGTTCCGGGAGTGGCCGAGCTGCTGCCGGAGCAGGTTCAGGGCGTGGTGCTGGGCGAGCCGGACGGAGGTGGCATCGGTGTTCAGGGCACGGGCCGTGTCGGTGATCGACAGGCCACACGCGATGCGCAAGTGCAGCACGGCACGGTAGCGGTGCGGGAGGGCAGCGATCAGCGTCGAGGGTCGTGTCGCCGCCTTGTCCGTCGTCACCGCCTCGTCCGTCGTCACCGCGTGCGTCCTCCTCCGTCCGGTGCGGGACATCGTGTCGCGACCGGTGTCCCGGACGGAAGGGACCGGTGTCCCGATCCTGTGGGCGCGCGGCGTCTGCTGTGATGCACTCGCGGAACGACGCACCAGGAGGCTTTCGTGAGACCCACCACCGAGGACATCGAGCGGATGACCTCCACCCTGTTCCTGTCCGAGGACGCCCGGCCCCGTTCCCGGCGCGCGACGTTCTGGACCCTGCTCGTGCTGGCCGCGGTCATCGCCTCGGCGGGCGTCGTCGCGGACTCGACCGCCACCGTCATCGGCGCCATGATCGTGGCGCCGCTGATGACGCCGATCGTCGGGACCGCGCTGGCCGTCGTCCTCAACGACCACCGCAACCTGATCGCCTCCGCGCTGCTCGTCGTGGCAGGATCGGCCGCGGTGGTCGCGACCGGATTCGCGGTGGGCCTGCTCGATCCGCTGGACGTGCTCGCGCAGAACAACAGCCAGGTGGCGGGACGGGTCGCGCCGCGGATGATCGACCTCGTCGCCGCCTTGGCCACCGGTGCGGTCGGGGCCTTCGCGCTGGTGCGCCGCGATGTGTCCGACACCCTGCCCGGGGTGGCGATCGCGATCTCGCTCGTGCCGCCGCTCGCGGTGGTCGGCCTGACCCTCGAGTCCGGCGCGCCGCGGCAGGCCGGTGGGGCCCTGTTGCTGTTCGCCACCAACGTCGCCGCCATCGTCGCCACCGGCACCCTGGTCTTTCTGCTGGCGGGGGTGCGCGGGGCGGCGCACCGCGCCGGCCGTACGGTCGGGGACCTGCGCGGCCTCAGCGTGCTCACGGTCGTCGCCGCGGTCGTGCTCGTCGCGGTCCCCCTGGGGGTGTCCAGCACGCGAGTGATCCGGCAGGAGACGCTGAAGGCCGACGTCGCCCCCGTCGCGGAGCAGTGGGCGCAGGAGCAGGGCTGGGTGATCACCGACATCGGATTCCGCGAGTCCGTGCTGTGGATCGAGGCGCTCGGGCCGCCGCCCGAGGCGGATCCGGCGACCCTGCGCGACGCCCTGAACGAGGCCGGGCTGCGCGACGTCGACGTGGAGGTCACCCTCGTGATCGGCGGAACGCGGCGCCTGCCCGGCGGGTAGGGGCGGCGCTCAGCACACGACCGGCCGCGCCCCGGCCGGGTCCAGCGCGGCCAGCACCAGCTGCTCGGCGACCGGATCGTAGGGGATCGAGACGTGGTCGGCGGTGTTCGCGGGGCACACGTCCTGCAGCAGGATGTTCTGCGCGCCGGGCCCGGTGAGGAACGACGCCGTGTAGGGGATGATCACCTGGTCGTATCTGGTGGCGACGACCGTGTAGGAGACGCCCTCGACGGTGTCGCTGCCGGCGTTGAGCTCGGCGAGCACGGCATCCTGCGCGACCGACGGCGGCCCGAGCGACGGGTAGTTCGCCGGCGCCAGCCCGACGATGCGGCTGGTCTTGTCCGCCCCGCCGAGGAACCGCACGTACCACCGGGGGACGGCGCCGCCCTTGGAGTGACCGACGATGCTCACTCGCTCGGCGCCGGTTTCGGCCAGGACGGTGTCGACGAACGCCGCCAGTTCGCCGGCGGCGTCCGGGATCGGCCCGCGCGCCTTGAACGGCTCGCCCGGCGGTGCGCCGTAGTCGAGTGCGAACACGCAGTACCCCTCGGCCTTCAGCGCCGGTGCCAATCCGGCCCAGTTGGCGTAGGAGTTCTCGAGGAAGCCGTGGACGAGCACCACCGGTTCGGGGTGCGCCGGTGTGGGCACGCAGTCGACATCGTTCGTCCCGGCCGGGACGACGCCGGGATGCGCCAGCGAGTAGGCGAGCGCGGCGCCGAAGGTGCTCTGCGGCGGGCCGGTCGTTGCCTCCGCGGCACGCTGTTCGGCGCCCGCCGTGGGTGCGGCGGTCGCGATGCTGCACGCCGCGATCAGCCCTACGAGGGCGAGCCTGCCGACCATGCCGCCCATCCTCGCGTCCGGCGGGTGTCCGGGGGCGCGAAATGCGCGAAAGGGCGTCATCCCGCGGGCGTGGGCCGGATCTTCTGCTGCGTGACGCGCCACAGTCGCCGCGGCAGGCCGCCTTCCTCGAAGGCTTCCACCTGCGGTTCGGTGAATCCCTGCGCCAGACGCTCGACGAGTGCCCGATCGAAGAAGTGGACGACGAACCCGCCGTGCTCGGTCAGGTTGTCGCCCCGGTCCGTCCCGGTGGCGAAGTGGGCGTCGCCGGTGTGCCGCACGGTGTAGACGTGCCAGCCGCCCGGGCGCAGCACCCGATGCACTTCGGTGCCGAGCGCGTCGATCTCCTCGGTGGTGAGGGCCATGTTGAAGAGCATGTGGCTGTAGACGGCGTCGACGGACGCGTCGGCGACGGGCAGGGGTTCACGCACGTCGTGCACGCGGGTCGTGAGCCGGTCGGCCACGCCGGCCTCGGCCGCGACGCGCCGGAGTTCGCCGAGGCCCTCGGGCGCGTAGTCGAGCGCGGTCACCGACAACCCGGCCCGGAGGAAGGCCAGCGTGTCCCGGCCCTGGCCGGCGCCGAGTTCGAGGACCTCACGCACCTGCTCGCGGTCGAACAGCTCGAGGGCGCGCCGGGCAGGCTCGCTCGGTGCGGGACCGTACATCGTCGGGTTGTCGCGATAGGTGCGCTGCCAGTGTCCGCGCTGGGCGTCCAGGGCGCCGCGGTCGACATGTTCCATGCCGTGCCTTCCTCGTGACTTCCGGCCGTGGACGGCCGGCCCTGTGCGGTCGGGCGCGCCGGCGTCGATGCCGATCGACACATGGTGCCTCGGCTGCCTCCGAGGGCGGGCCCGAATCGTGGACCCGGCAGACGGTCCCGCTCGCGTCCCGCTCCGTAGCGAGCACCCGGCGACGCTCGATCGAATGGTCTGCGGGCCGTTGAGGTGGGGTCGATGTGCAGCGTGAAGTGAGTACGATCGTTGTCAGATGGAGGGTGTATGCGGACGATCCGTACCGTCGGTGATCTTGTCTCGCCTCTGGGGGGATCGATCAACGCGGCGAATGTCATCATGCAACTGGCCGTGCCCGGAGTGGGGCAGGGAGTGATCGAGAGCGCGGTGCACTCCGGCCGGGCGGATCTGCATCCGTCAAGCGCGCCCGCACCACCACGACGTACCTCGCGGTGGCGGTATTCGGCAACGAGGACGATCGCGCCTACGTGCGGGAAGCGGTACGGCGAATCCACGCCCGGGTCGTGTCCGGGCCGGATTCGGTGACCCCCTACAGCGCCAACTCTCCCAAGCTGCAGTTGTGGGTGGCGGTGTGCCTGCTGAAGTACTTCGTCGACCAGTACGAATACCTGCACGGTCCGTTGACCGACGCCGAGTACGAGCGGGTGCTTCGCGACGGGGCCACGTTGGGCACCACCTTGAACGTGCGGCCCGGGGCGTGGCCGGTCACGCGCGAGGAGTACGACAGCGTGTGGCGTGCGGGCCTGGACGAGGTGTCGATGACGGACGAAGTCCGTACCTATCTCGCCGCCCTGGCGGACCTCCGTTTCCTCGAGGTCCGGCTGGGCCGGGCCGGCTACGCGATACACCGAGCGCTCGGCCGCCCGTTCCGGCTCGTCACACGAGGAGCGTTACCGCCGGAATTCCGCGCGGTCATGGAATTCGAGTGGTCGTCGGACGATCAGCGCGCCTTCGCCCGGTACCTGCGCCTGCTGCGCGCCGTGCACCGGCTGACGCCGGGACTGTGGAGCATTCCGTGGAAGGCGTATCTGGTCGACCTGCGCCTGCGGCGCCGCTTGGGCCTGCCCGTCTTCTGACATGCCGCCGCGCCGGTGTCCGGGTGGCCGGAATATCGCCCGCACCGCACCGGTTCGTATAGTTGAGTAATCAACTATTGACGGAGGCTCATCGTGCAGTTCGGCATCTTCACCATCGGCGACGTGACCCGCGACCCCACCACGGGCCGCGTACCCACCGAGCACGAACGCATCGTCGCGATGACGGAGATCGCGCTGAAGGCCGAGGAGGTCGGGCTCGACGTCTTCGCGAGCGGCGAGCACCACAATCCGCCCTTCGTCCCGTCGTCGCCCACCACCATGCTCGGCTGGATCGCCGCCAGGACCGAGAAACTGATCCTTTCCACGGCCACGACGCTGATCACGACGAACGATCCGCTGAAGATCGCCGAGGACTTCGCGATGCTGCAGCACCTCTCGGGCGGCCGCGTCGACCTCATGATGGGCCGCGGCAACACCGGCCCGGTCTACCCGTGGTTCGGCAAGGACATCCGCCAGGGCATCCCGCTCGCGATCGAGAACTACCACCTGCTGCGCCGCCTGTGGCGGGAGAAGGCCCTCGATTGGGAAGGCAAGTTCCGCACCCCGCTGCGCGGCTACACCTCGACCCCCTGGCCGCTCGACGACACCCCGCCGTTCGTGTGGCACGGCTCGATCCGCTCGCCGGAGATCGCCGAGCAGGCCGCGTTCTACGGCGACGGCTTCTTCCACAACAACATCTTCTGGAACCGGGAACACATCCAGCAGATGATCAGCCTCTACCGCACCCGGTTCGAGCAGTACGGCCACGGCGCCGCCGACCAGGCGATCGTCGGCCTCGGCGGCCAGGTGTTCATGGCGGAGACCGAGGAGAAGGCCAAGCGCGTCTTCCGGCCGTACTTCGACAACGCCCCCGTCTACGGTCACGGACCGTCGCTCGAGGACTTCTCCGCGACGACCCCGCTGACCGTCGGCACCCCCGAGCAGGTGATCGAGCGCACCCTGGGCTTCGCCGACTACGCGGGCGACTACCAGCGGCAGCTGTTCCTCATGGACCACGCCGGTCTGCCCCTCGACGTGGTGCTCGAGCAGATCGAGATCCTCGGCCGCGAGGTCGTGCCCGTGCTGCGCACCGAGTTCGAACGACGCCGCCCGGCGCACGTGCCGTCGGAGCCCCCGACGCACGCCTCGCTCGTCGCCGCGGGTCCGGATTCCCCGCACCGCCTCGTGGTTCCCGCAAAGGTGGATCTGTCCGCCGCCGAGGAGGCCGACGCCCGATGAGCCGCCGCATCGTCGTCGTCACCGCCGGGCTCTCGCAACCGTCGTCGACGCGTCTGCTGGCGGACCGGATCGCCGCCGCCGTCACCGCGGCGGTCGGCGCGCGGGGTGAGTCCGCGGATGTCGAGGTGATCGAACTCCGCGATCTCGCAACCGATCTCGCGATCACGGTCGCCACCGGCGGCCTGCCGGCCCCGGCCGTCGCGCGGGCGCGTGAGCAGGTGTCGCACGCCGACGGTCTGATCGCCGTCACTCCGGTGTTCACCGCGAGTTACAGCGGCCTGTTCAAGATGTTCTTCGACGTGCTCGACACCGACGCGCTGAACGGCATGCCCACGATCGTCGCCGCGACCGCGGGCTCGGCCCGGCACTCGATGGTGCTCGACTTCGCGATGCGTCCACTGCTGACGTTCCTGCGCGCGGTGGTCGTCCCCACGGGCGTGTTCGCCGCGACCGAGGACTTCGGCGACGGGGAGGCCGGCGCCGCCCTCGGCAGCCGGATCCGGCGGGCGGCCGAGGAACTCGCAGCGCTCGTCGTCGGTGAACGGACCGGTGTGGACGGCTTCACGCCCGCGTCCTCCCCGGCGCGGCCGCGCTCGTCGGGGAACTCGCTGCGCGCCCCCGGCACGCCGTTCCAGGATCTGCTGCGCGCCCACATGGGTTGAGAACTCGTCGTACCGCGGTGTGGCGCGGAGCGGGCCGGGCGGGCCGTGCCGCATCCGAAACCTGATCACCCGGCCGGCAACCGCGCGCGCAACTCGTCCGCGCCCGGCCCGGACACCAGGGGCAGCGCCACGCGGCGGCCGGTGAGCAGCAACAGGATCGCGGAGATCGGCCCCCGGATCTCCGGCCCCTCCCCGGCCGACCATTCGACGTCCGTGGCGGTGAGCCGGTAGCCGCGCAGCGGAAGGGAGCGGAAGACCCGGGCCTTGCCCCTGCCGCCGAAGGACCACACGCGGGTGGCCGCCGCGGCCGCCGCGGTCACCGGCATCTCGAGGTCGCGGTGCAGCGGGATCGCGATGTCCTGGCCGTGCACGAGGATGTCGCTCAGGGGCTCGAGGCTGGTCAGCCCCACGTTGCGGCGGCGGGAACCGATCGTCGCGCGCAGGTCCGCGATCAACCGGTCGGTCGGCAGGGTCGCCCGTCGGCGGGCGGCGGCGCAGATCATCGAGTTCAGCGGGCCGGGATGACGCAGAACCATCCGGACGCAGTCCCCGACGGTCAGCTGCTGCAGGGTCAGGTGGGCCGCGACGTCGCGTACCGTCCAGCCGTCGCACAGCGACGGCTGTACCCATTCGTCGTCGGACAGCTGCCCGAGCAGGTCGGCCGTGCGTCGTCGCTCGCTGTCGATCGCGGCCCACACCTCGTCGTCGTTCATCGCCGGAGCCTTCCGTCTCAGCGGAACACCGGTGCCCGGGTCCTGGTGCGTTCGAGCTCGAAGACGTCCGCGAAGCCGGACAGCACTCGCGCCCTCGAAGACGCGCACGGCGTCGTGGCCGCGGGGAATCGAGTCCCCGGCGATCGGTTCGCCGGTCATATCGCACCTCCCGGACGGGCACAATCAGTACGATGTTGGTACCAATATAGTTCGATGATCGGACTATCGGCAAGGGAGGATGATGGCCGAGGACCTCAGTGCCGCCGTGCTGATGTTCATCGCCCAGCGTTCGGCGGAGAACCGCATTCTCGCGGCGCTGCGGCGCGCCGGCTACGACGACATCACGCTCGCCCAGGCGCGGGTGGCCGCCCGGATCGGACCCGGTGGGACCCGGCTGACAGTTCTCGCCGAACAGGCCCAGGTGGCCAAGCAGACAGCCAGCTTCCTCGTCGACCAGCTCGAGCGGGCCGGCTACGTCGAACGCACGGTCGACCCCACCGACGCCCGCGCGCGACTCGTGCGGATCGCTCCGCGCGGCGCCGAGGCCGGCCACGTCGCCCGGGCCGAGGAGGCGCGGATCGAGGCCGAGTGGACCGAGCATCTCGGTGCGCGCCGGATGAAGCAGCTGCGCGAGGCGCTCACCCTGCTCCGTGAGATCACCGATCCGTATCGGCCGTCGGGGGAGTAGTCGCCCGGTCACGTCCCACCGGACGTGGGGCGGTCATCCGTCGGTGTCACGCGCGCCGTACATCGGGAACGATGTTGGCGTTCCGATGAAAGACGTTGTGCGGATCGTACTTCGCCTTGATCTCGGCCAGTCGGGCATATTTGGTGGGGCCGTAGGCGGCGCGCACCCGGTCCTGTTCGAACTCGGCCATGGAGTTGACGTACGCGCCGATGCCGACCGAATACGGGCGCAGGGCCTCCCAGACGGACCGCACCCAGGCCCGCTCCGGTGGCAGCAGACCGGGATCGGGACAGACGCCGACGATGAAGACGGCGAAGCGTGGCGTCCGTCCGCCGCCGAAAGCGGTGTCGTCCTCCCTCGTTTCGCAGTACGCCTCGTCCAGCCGGTAGAACAACAGGAGCGACAGGGGCGAGTTCTTCTGCGGCACGACATCGACGACTGTCGCGATCAGATCGTCGGAGAGATCTTCGACGTAGCAACCCTTGTCGTAGCAGTAGAAGCCCCACGCGTTGCCCTCGTCGAGCAGCTGCTGCACGTCGACGTAGGGCATCGGCGTGACGAACTCGAACAGCGGTGGCAGAGCGCGCCGAATCCGCGCCAGCGCGTCCTCGTGCGTCTGCGGTGCTCCGAAACCGGTGACGAGGAAGGCATAGCCGGGCTGGAGGTGGTATTGCTCGGGCACGAACGGGGCGGGTGGGGCGTTCACGCCGGCGATCACAATGTTCAGCTCGCGGGGCAGCGTATCGATGACCTCCCGGGCGAGCCGCAACACCTCGGTGCCTTGATCCAGGCCCCAGAACAGGAGCCCGAACTGCACGACGGGGCCGGCCTCGTGCAGGCGGAACTCGAACTCCGTCACCACCCCGAAGTTGCCGCCGCCGCCCCGGATCGCCCAGAACAGGTCCGGATTCTCGTCCTCGGCGGCACGCAGGATCCGGCCGTCGGCAGTGACGACCTCGGCCGACTCGAGGTTGTCGATGCTCAATCCGGCCTGCCGGGTGAGCCAGCCCATTCCTCCGCCCAGCGTCAGTCCCGCGACACCCGTGTGACTGATCAGACCGGCCGGGACGGCGAGCCCGTGGGCCTGCGTGGCGGCATCGAGGTCACGCAACAGGGCGCCCCCGCCGACCCGTACTCGCCTGCTCTCCGGGTCGACGACGACGTGATCCATCGATCCGAGGTCGATCACCAGGCCGTCGTCGACGACCGAGGCGCCCGCGGTGCTGTGCGCACCCGCGCGCACGGCCATCTCCATTCCGTGCTCGGTCGCGTAGGCGATCGCCGCCTTCACGTCGGCGGTGCTCCGGCATTGTGCGATCGCGGCCGGGCGGCGGTCGATGTCGGCGTTCCACACCGTGCGCGCTTCGTCGTAGTCCGCGTCGCCGGGTCCGAGAACCGGGCCCTCCATCGCGGCCCGCAGCATGCCGAGGTCGCCGGTCGTACGAGTCATGTGTCCTCCAGACGTTGCCGGGAGCAGGCGGGATCGTCTCCGGCGAGGCGTTCGGCGCGTTCCCGGATGCCGAGCAGCATCCTGCGCATCATCGGGAAATCGGCCAGTTCCATCAGCGCGACGGTGAGCGGAAGCGACGGCGTGGGCCGGTAGGAGGCCTTCAACCGGCTCACGAGCCGGGTCCGTCGCCCGTCGTCGATGGGATCGAGGCGCCACGACCACGTCGAATCCGGCTTCGCCCAGACGAGGCAGCGCCCCGGATCGAAGGAGTGCACCCGGAAGGACGTCGCCGCCGTGGCCCGACTCGCCATCGGCGCCGCCACGTCGCCGACCTCGATGCACTGCAGGCGCGGATCGATCGTCGTCGCGCTGGGCCGCCCCAGATTGTCGAGACGGTCGTAGGAGTAGAAGCCGGCCCGGTTGTAGCCGACCTGGACGATCCACGGCCACACGCACTCGGCCGGCGCCTCGATCGTGAGGGCACGGGTCGCAGTGAACGTCGCCGAGGAGAGGATGTCGTCTCCGGGCATCGCACCGGCGTGCTCGGCGGTCGTCGCTCCCCACCGCAGGTGCCACCGGCGGTAGAAGGCGAATGCGCTCACCGCTGTCGCGACGCCTGCGATCGTGAGGATCGCCATGAGGAAACTGTTCCACACCGGAGCCGGGGAGAGAAGGTCCCGGAGGCCCCGCTCATCCGCTTCCCCCGTGAGCCCGGAGGGCGAGGGCGGCCTGTACCACCGCGGCATGGGTGAGCGCCTGCGGGTAATTGCCGAGGTAGGCGCCGGTGCCCGGGTCCACCTCTTCCGGGAGCAGGCCGAGGGGGCCGGCGCGCCGCAGCAGCGTTTCGAACAGTTCCCCGGCTTCGGTCCGCCGGCCGGTGAAGGCCAGCGCCTGGACCAGCCAGAAGGAGCACGGCAGGAACGCGCCCTCGACGCCGGGCAGCCCGTCCTGTCCGGGGGGATATCGGTAGAGCAGAGGGCCTCCGGCCGACAGCTCGCTGCGGATCGCGTCGATCGTGCCGCGCACCCGGTGCGAGTCCGGATCCTCCATGCCCAGGACGGGGAGCACGAGCAGGGCGGCATCGATGTCACGCGACCCGTAGGTGCGGGTGTACCGATTTCCGATCCGGTCGAAGCCGCGGGCGAGCACCTCGTCGGCGAGGTCGTCTCGCGCCGCGAGCCAGCGCCGGCGACGACGGCTGGACAGGCGGTGGGTCTCGGCGATGCGCAGGGCCCGGTCGAGGGCGAGCCAGGCCATCATCTTGGAGTGCACGTGGTGGTCGGCGTCGCCCCGGATCTCCCAGATGCCGGCGTCCGGGTCACGCCACCGTGCACAGACGTGATCGGCGAATCCCCTTACCATGCGCCAGGTTTCCGAATTCAGCGGCCGACCGGAGCGGACGAACGTCCATGCGGCGTCGACGACCCAGCCGTAGCCGTCGAGCTGATGCTGATCGGCCGCGTCGTTGCCGAGCCGCACGGGTACGCTGCCCGCGAAGCCCGGCCATCCCGGCAGGGTGCGTTCGGCGGGGGCGTGCCGGCCGTCGAGGGTGAACAGGACCGGCAGGCGGGGCCGCTGCAGGCGGCTGGCGTGCAGGAGCCATCCGAGGAACCCGCGTGCCTCGTCGACCTTGCCCGCGCCCAGGAAGGCTGCGACGCCGATGCTGGCGTCGCGCGGCCAGGCGTAGCGGTAGTCCCAGTTCCGGACCCCGCCGGGCCACTCGGGTAACGACGTCGTCGGGGCGGCGATCGGCGCCCCCGACGGGGAATACGTGAGCAGCCGCAGCGTCAGCAGGCTTCGCACGACGGCCTCACGACAGGGCAGATCGTGAGCGATCTCCGCCGTCCACGCCCGCCAGCGTGCCTCGTCCTCGGTCACGAGCTCCCAGGCCGCGGAGGGAGGGAGGTGGATCAGCGGCTCGCGGTGGGCCACAGTCAGGACGACGGTGACCGGATGCCGCGGGGTCACGAGGATCGAGGTCGGCCGGCCCGGCGGGATCGGGGTGCCGGAGTCGCAGGCCAGGGACAGGGCGAGCGAGCCCCACTCGCACACGAGGTCGGGACCGCGCCGCACCTTCGGGGGGTGGTGGCGTTCACCGAGCCTCGGATCGAATTCGACGACGGCGCGCGCAGTTTCGCCCTCGACGGAGAGGCGACGCACGAGGACGGTCGCCGGGAGCAGCCGTCCGGCCACCTCCGCGATCATCGCCTCGCTCAGGGTGAGCCGGGTGTTGCCGAGGTCCCAGGTGGTTTCCAGCGTTGCGGTGTGCGTGCGGTAGCGGCGCCGGACGACGGTGGCATGCCCCTCGGGCCCGAGCCGGAACCGCCCCGCCGGCGCTCCGCCGACGAGTCGGCCGAAGACGGGATCTCCGTCGAAGCGGGGCACGCAGAGCCAGTCGAGCGATCCGTCGCCGGAGACCAGGGCCGCGGTGCGGGTGTCGCCCAGCAGGCCGTAGTCCCCGATCCGGGTCTGCGTGCCCGCCCTGTCCTCGATGCCACTCTCGTCGAAATCGGTCATCCTGAAAGTCATTTCAGCGCACCTGGAGAAGAAGGCCGAGTGCGGTGCCGTAGACGAGATGGGCGGCGACGGCGACGGCGGGGGTCTGCGCACCGTAGTTCAGGCCGAGCAGGCCGGGTGGTTCGAGGACCGCGGTGCTCCGCGGCCCGGCTCGATGGGAGGCCATGCGCGGATGCACGCCCGGCAGTAGTGGCAGCAGGACCGTCAAGGCGACCGCGACGTGCAGCAGGCCGAGCAGCATGCCCAGCCACCACGTCGCCCGGTGGAGCAGCGCGAAGGTGGCGGCGTAGCCGAGTGCGAAGGCCTGGCCGATCGCGAGGTGGATGAAGAATCCGACCACCCGGGCACGATCCGGGTCGGCGGTGACGACGGTGCCGAGCACGAGCGGCAGATCCAGGCGGCTGTAACCGGCCAGTTGGGCGGCGATCATGACTGCGGTCAGGGCGGTGGTGGCCACCGATCCGAAGAGCGCCCATCCGGCCCAGTCCATGGCGGAGTCACCTTTCGGTGGGGAGGTCGCTGCCGCCGGTCCACGGTCGCCGTCGGACGTCCGTGAACCGGCGGCTCGGTTTCACGATGTGCCCGGGGTGGGTCCGCGGCGAGTCACCGGGGCGGTGGCCAGCCGGGCCAGGGCGAGGGCGGCGACCGCCAATCCGAAGTCGCGCAGCGCGATGTCGAGGTAGCCGCCGAGGGTGACCAGGTCGACGATGATGCCGAGCAGCCATGCGGCCACGACGTAGCCGCCGATGGCGGGTCTGATCGCGACGACGATGCCGGCGAGGATCTCGACCACGCCGACCGCGAGCATGGCTTGGTGGGCGGTGCCCGGGACGAGGTCGTCGATCCAGGGTGCGAGGTAGCGCTCCCAGTCGGTGAGCAGGTTCGCGAACTTGTCGAGACCGAAGGCGATCGGGGCCACCGTGAACACGGTCCGGAGAAGGACGAATGCCTGGCGGGCGCCGGCGTTCGTGCCGGCCGGGGTGGAGTGGAGCGTGGTGGGGGAGGTGGGCGTGTGGCTCATCGAAGTCTCCTGACTTCTAAGAGAGAGTAGATTTGATTTTAGAAGTGTGACGTAGATTACGTCAAGAAGTTTCTCTTTTAGAAGGGGGAATCGTGCAGGACGAGTTCGCCGAACAGGCGTCGGGGATCGGTGCGCTGGCAGACCCGGCTCGAAGGTCCCTCTACCGCTACGTCGCCGCACAAACGGACGCGGTCGGGCGCGAGCAGGCTGCGGCCGCGGTAGGCCTGCCGCTGCACGCAGCGAGGTTCCACCTCGACCGGCTCGTGGAGGAGGGCCTGCTCGAGACGGAGTACCGCAGGCTCTCGGGGCGGACGGGCCCGGGTGCAGGACGGCCGTCGAAGCTCTATCGGCGCTCGTCGCGCGAGCTGTCGATCTCCCTGCCCGAGCGGCGCTACGACCTCGCCGGGGAGGTTCTGGCGGCCGCGATCGAGCGGTCGATGCGCGACTCGGTGCCCATCGCGGAGGCGGTGCGGACCGCTGCCGTCGAGCACGGCCGGCGTATTGCCGCGAATGCGGCCACCCCGGCCGTGCCCGCCGGAACGGTGCCCGGTCCTATGGACGCGGGAGGTACCGACCTCGAACGTATGGCGCGGCTGCTCGCCCGGCACGGCTACGAGCCGCGCCTGTCCGGCGACGGGCAGATGCGGTTGGCGAACTGCCCGTTCGACCGGCTGGCGAACGAGCACCGTGAACTGGTCTGCGGGATGAACCTCGCCCTGCTCGACGGGGTCGTCGCCGGACTCGGGACCGACCGGCTCTGCGCGGAACTCGCCCCGGAACCGGGGTTCTGCTGCGTCCGGATCCGGGGCGTAGAGCGGTGAGTCGTCGCGGTTCCGGGCCTCAGAGCCCGAGCGCCGCGGCGACCTCCCGCAGGGCCGGAACCGGGTCGTCCCGCATCGGCAGGGCCTGGACCGCGACGTGGTCCGCCCCGGCGTCGAGGTGCTCCCGCAGACGCGACGCGATGTATTCCGCGTCGCCGTGCGCGACGAGCGCGTCGACGACCCGGTCGGTGCCGTCGTTGTCGAGTTCCTCGGCGGTGAAGCCGGTGCGTTCCAGATTCGCACGGTAGTTGCGCAGCTTCAGATACGGGTTGGCCACGGCCTTGCGGCCGATGGTGCGGGCCGTGGCGACGTCGGTGGACAGCACGATCTTCTGCTCGGGGGCGAGCACGGCGCCCGGGCCGAGAACGGCGCGCGCCTCGCGGGTGTGCTCGGGGGTGGTGAGGTAGGGGTGGGCTCCGGCGGCCCGGTCCGCGGACAGCTTCAGCACCTTCGGTCCCAGCGCGGCGAGGACCCGCCGCGCCTCGGGCACGCCCTCGCGGTCGAGCACGTCCAGGTACTCGACCAGGGCCGCGTAGGGCTTGCGGTACGTCTCACCGTGCGCCTCGGGGTGGCCGACGCCGACACCGAGCAGGAAGCGGCCGGGATGGCGTTCCTCGAGCCGGTGGTAGGAGGCCGCGATCTCGTCGGCGGGGGCGGTCCAGATGTTGACGATGCCGGTGGCCACGACGATGTTCTCGGTGGCGTCGAGGAGGCGTTCGGCCACCTCGAGGTCGGCGGGCGGCGAACCGCCGATCCAGATGGTGCCGTAGCCGAGCTTCTCGATCTCGGCTCCGGTCTCCGGTGGGAGGCCGGTCGCGTGCCGCCAGACGCCGAAGCGGCCGAGCGGGGGAGTCTGCGTCGTGTTCTCTGCCTTCGTCGAATCCGTCACGCCGGGTCCAACCTCCGTCGCCGCCGGTTTCATTCCGGGCGGTCGATCGGTGGCGGTCGGCCCGGACCGCGGCCCTGGATGATCGTCCAAACCCCTCCGCCGGACCGCGGCCGACTTTGTAGCTGCGGGCACCCCGGGAGCCGCCCCGCCTGCGCGAGGGTGGAGACACCGGAACGAAGGAGGCTCCCGTGCCGTACACCGTCGCCGAGTTCGACGCCCTGCCGGAACCCGAGGCCGTCGCGCTGCTGACGACCTGCTGCGCCGGCGCGACCTGGGCCGCCCGGGTGGCCGCTGGACGCCCGTACGGCGACCGTCCGGCCCTGCTCGACGCCGTGTCCGTCGCGATCGCGGGTCTCGACGACCACGGCCGGGCCGAGGCCCTGGCCGGGCATCCGCGCATCGGGGAACGTTCGGAGAGCGCGTCGTCGCAGCGGGAGCAGTCGGCCGTCGCCACCGCCGACGCCCGGATCCTTGCCGCCCTCGCCGCCGGCAACCGTGCCTACGAGGACAGGTTCGGGCACGTGTACCTCGTGCGCGCGGCCGGGCGGTCCGCCGCCGAGCTGCTCGACATCCTCCACCGCCGCCTCGGCAACGATCCCGCCACCGAGGCCGCGGAGGTGCGCTCCGCCCTGGCCGACATCACCCGGCTCCGGCTCGAACGTCTCGTGCTCGACGAGGCCGACCTCGCATCCCGCGGGGGCGGGCGATGAGCACCCTCAGTACGCACGTGCTCGACGCCACCACCGGGACTCCGGCAGCCGGAGTGCACGTCGCCCTGGCCGGCGCGGACGGCAGCGTCCTCGGGACGGGACGCACCGACGACGACGGCCGGATCCGCGCACTGACCGACGAGCCCCTGCCGCCCGGCACCTACACCCTCACCTTCGGCACGGGCGACTGGTTCGCCGAGCGCGACATCGTCCCCTTCTATCCGGAGGTCGTCGTCACCTTCCGGATCTCTGTGGCCGGCAATCACTTCCACGTGCCGCTGTTGCTGTCCCCGTTCGCCTACTCCACCTACCGCGGGAGCTGACCCCATGACCGAACTGACCGGCAAGATCGTTCTCGGACCGCACCAGTACGGCAAGGCCGAGAACCGCGTGGTGCGGATCCATCGCGACACCCCGCGGCACGAGATCCGCGACATGAACGTCTCGTCCTGCCTGCGCGGCGACTTCGGCGCCGCGCACCTCGAGGGCGACCAGGGCACCGTCCTGCCCACCGACACCCAGAAGCAGACGATCTACGCCTACGCCAAGGGCGTCGAGTTCGTCGAGACCTACGCCCTCGCCCTCGCGCGGCACTTCGTCGACGACGTCGAACCCGTCCACTCGGCTCGCATCGAGATCGAGGAATACGCCTGGGAGCGCGTCGCCGTCGACGGTGTGGGGCACGACCACACCTGGACCCGGAAGGGCTCCGAGGTACGCACCGCCGCGGTGACCGTCCAGGGTTCCGGCCGGGCGCGCCGGGAATGGGTGATCGGCGGGCTGAAGGACCTCGTCGTACTCAAGTCCACCGGTTCCGAGTTCGCCGGGTTCCTCACCGATCCGTACACGGTCCTCGAGCCGACTCGCGACCGGGTGATGGCGACGAGCCTCGTCGCGAGGTGGCGGTTCACCACGACCGACGTCGACTGGGACGCCACCTACGCCGGGATCAAGGCGACCATGCTCGAGCGGTTCGCGAACCTTCAGTCGAAAGCACTGCAGCAGACTCTTTTCGAGATGGGACGCGCCGTGCTCGAGAAGTACCCGTTCGTCGCCGAGATCCGGCTGTCGGCCCCCAACAAGCATCACTTCGTCTACGACCTCGAGCGGTTCGGCGTGGTCAACGACAACGAGGTCTTCCACGCCGACGACCGGCCCTACGGCCTCATCCAGGCGACGGTGCAGCGCGAGGACGCCCCCGACGCCGGGATCGCCTGGGACGCCTACACCGGCGCCGTCTGACGGGCCGCTCTCATGCCAGGGCGCGCACGGCGAGGTACACGTCGAGCCGGTCGCCGATGCGTCCGAGGTCGCGGCCGGTGAGTGCCTCGACGCGGCCGATCCGGTAGCGGACCGTGTTCAGGTGCACGTGCAGTCGGTCCGCCGTGCGGCGCCAGGAGCCGTCGCAGTCGAGGAACGCCTCGAGGGTGGCGAGCAGCCCGGCGTCGGTGCGCCGGTCGTGCTCGAGCACGGGCCCGAGGATGCGCCCGGCGAACGCGCGGCGCAACTGATCGGGAACGGCGGTGAACAACCCGAGCGCGGAATCGAGCTCGGCCGCCCGCACGCACACCGCCCCCGCGTCGCCGCGCGCCGCGGCGACGGCGGCGGCCGCGGAGCGCACCGCGCCGTCAACGGATTCGCCTGTGCCGCAGGCACTGACACCGACGAGTAGGCGAGTCCGGGCCAGCGCGGGAGCGAGGCGCCCCAGGCGCCGCCGCAGCGCGGCAACCACCTCGGACTCGTCGCCGTCGACCAGCGCGACGACGCGCCCGGCGACGTCGACGGTGGTGACGGCGCCGGACAACGCGTCCTGCACGGCGGCCCGCATCGCGGCGCGCTGCTCCGGGGTGCCGGCCGGGGCACGGTCGACCACCACGGCGACCGGTGATCTGCCGCAGTCGATGTCGCCCCCGGGGGGCGTCCGGTCCGCGGCCTCCCACCCGAGCCGGCGGCGTTCCTCCCGCCGCACCCGGTCGAGGGCCGCCACCGCGGCGAGTTCGCCGAAGGCGTCGAGGCACTCCGCGTCCGGGGTGCCGGCGTGCCGGACCACGAGGTACCACGAGCCGATCCGGTCGGCGAGCCCCGAACCGACGGGCAGCACCGTGTATCCCCCCGCCACCTCGGCGGGCAGGCGATCGGCGGTCAGCGCGGTCCTGGTGAGGGCGTCGACATCCTCGTCGGGCAGGGGATCGGCGCCGGCGACGGGCATCCCGGTGGCGGTGAGCAGCCACGCCGACACCCCGAACTCCCGGGCGGTCCGGTCCGTGAGTTCGTCGAGGCTGCACCCGTCGGCGACCGCGGTGAGCAGCCGTCGCTGCCGGGCCAGGCCGGTCTGCAACCGGTCCATCCGCGCCCCGGCCATCCGGCCGGTCATGTACTCGATGACCCGGCTGAACGGCACCTCCTCGGGCACCGAGAGCAGCGGTATCCCGTGCCGGACGCAGGCCTCGACCACGTCGGACGGCACCTGCCCGTGCAGCGCCTCCCCGGCGGCGAGGGCGGAGACCCCGGCGCGGGCGAGCAGCGTGACGAACAGGTCCGCGTCCGCCGCGGTGCGCCGCCAGACGAGGCCGGTGAACACCAACGATCCCGCGCTCACGTAGCGGGTGGGATCGGGCATGTCGGTCGTGCACGCCCGCAGCACCGGGCGGGTGAGCGCATCGGAGTCGCCGTGCAGCAGGCGGATTCCGAGCTCCGGTGCGTCGAGGACATCCTGTAGCAGCACGGCGTTCACCTCCGGGTGACGGGTTTGGACGATCGCACAATACGAAGCCGATATTTCGGTTCCGTTTCGTGTGTGCCGACCGGGATGTTGCGGTTTCCGGGGCGTTGACTGGGAGCGTCGACGAGCGTGAGGAGCAACGCCGATGCAGCCGAACACCACCCGGCCGATCGTGATCCAGGGCGCGCACGTGGTGACGATGGACGCCGGACGGGCCGAGTACCGGCGCGGGCACGTCGTCGTCGAGGGCAACCGGATCGTCGCCGTGGGCGCCGGCGAGCCGCGCGGCTACGCCGACGCCACCCTCGTGGACGGCACCGGCTGTGTGCTGACGCCCGGCCTGGTGAACACCCACCACCACCTGTACCAGTGGATCACCCGAGGCCTCGCCGTCGACCACACCCTCTTCGAGTGGCTGACGACGCTGTACCCCGTCTGGGGCGGGATCGACGCCGACGCCGTGCACGTCGCGGCGAAGGGCGCCCTCGCCCACCTCGTCCGCACCGGCTGCACCACCAGCACCGACCACCACTACGTGGTCCCGCGCGACGGCGGCGACGTCTTCGGTGCGGAGATCGCCGCGGCCGCGGACGTCGGCGTCCGGTTCCACCCGTGCCGCGGATCCATGGACCTCGGCGCGAGCGCGGGCGGCCTGCCGCCGGACCACGTCGTCGAGGACCTCGACACCATCCTCGTCGAGAGCCAACGGGCCGTGGAGAGGTGGCACGATCCGTCGTTCGGGTCCATGCTGCGGATCGCGCTCGCACCGTGCTCGCCGTTCTCGGTGAGCACGGAGTTGCTGAAGCAGTCCGCGGTGCTCGCCCGCGATCTGGGGGTGCGGCTGCACACCCACCTCGCGGAGACCCTCGACGAGCAGGACTTCTGCATGGAGCGGTTCGGCTGCAATCCGGTGCAGTACATGGAGTCGCTCGACTGGACAGGCCCCGACGTCTGGTACGCGCACGCCGTGCACCTGGACGACCGCGACATCGGGGTGCTCGCCGCCTCGGGCACGGGCGCGGCGCACTGCCCGACGTCCAACGCCCGCCTCGGTGCCGGCATCGCCCGCGCCGCCGACCTGTACGCGGCGGGGGTGCCGCTCGGTCTCGGGGTCGACGGGGCGGCGAGCAACGAGTCGTGCTGCATGCTCGAGGAGGCCCACCACGCCGCGCTGTTCGCCCGGGCCCGCAGCGGGCCGCGCGCGATGACGGTCCGGCAGAGCCTGGAACTGGCGACCGTCGGCGGGGCGCGGGTCCTCGGCCGGGAGAACGAGATCGGCTCCCTGGAGGTCGGCAAGCTTGCCGACCTCGCGCTGTGGCGGATCGACACGCTCGCCCATGCGGGCATCACCGATCCCGTCGCGGCGCTCGTGCTCGGCTCCCAGCCGCCGCTCGAGCTGCTGCTGATCGACGGTCGCGAGGTGGTGCGCCGCGACGAGGTGCGCACCGTCGACGAGACGTCGGTGGCCGCGGAGGTTGCCGCCGCGCACGACGCCCTGGTGGCGAAGGCGGGGTGAGCGCATGGACCTGCACACCGTGACCGCATACGACATAGCCTGCGCCCGAGAGGATCTCGTCGCCGATGCTGCTACGGCGTTCGTCGGCGGCGGGACGTGGCTGTTCTCCGAGCCGCAGCCGCACCTGCGCCGGCTGTTGGACCTGTCCGGGCTGCGCTGGCCCGCTCTGACCGTCACCGACGCCGGTCTCGAGATCGCGGCCACCTGCACCGTGGAACGCCTCGCCGCGCTGTCGGGCACCGAAACATGGCCGAGCGCAGCGCTGTTCCATCAGTGCGCGGCGGCACTGCTCGCCTCGTGGAAGATCTGGAAGCGCGCCACCGTCGGCGGCAATGTCTGCCTCGCGTTCCCGGCGGGGGCGATGATCTCGCTGTCCACGGCGCTCGACGCCACCGCCCTGATCTGGGCGCCGGACGGCGCGGAGCGACGGATTCCCGTGCAGCAGTTCGTTACCGGAAACGGAACGAATCTGCTCGGGCCGGGCGAGGTGCTGCGCAGCGTGCACGTCCCCGCGGCGGCGCTGGCGTCGCGCACCGCGTTCCGCAAGATCGCGCTCGCCCCACTCGGCCGCTCCGGCGCGGTGGTGATCGGCCGCGTCGGCCCCGACGGCGCCTTCACGCTGTCGGTGACCGCCGCGACCGTGCGGCCCTACGTGTTCCGATTCCCCGAGCCACCCACGCCCGGCGAACTCGCCGACGCGCTGCGTACCGGTGTGCCGGCCGACGCGTACTTCACCGACGCGCACGGCGCCGCCGACTGGCGCCGCGCCGTCACCGCCGTCCTGGCCGACGAGATCCGAGAGGAACTGTCGTGAGGTTCACCGTCAACGGCCGCGAACTCGACGCCGACCCCCGGCCGGGACAGTGCCTGCGCACGCTGCTGCGCGAGCACGCCCACTTCGAGGTCAAGAAGGGCTGCGACGCCGGCGACTGCGGCGCCTGCTCGGTCCTCGTCGACGGAGAGGCGGTGCACTCGTGCGTCTTTCCCGCCGTGCGTGCCGAGGGCCACGCCGTGACCACCGTCGCCGGCCTCGGTACCGGTGACGATCTGCATCCGCTGCAGCAGCGGTTCGTCGACGCCGCCGGGTTCCAGTGCGGATTCTGCACGGCCGGAATGATCGTCACCGCCGCCACCCTGACCGACGACGATCTGACGGACCTGCCGAACCGGCTCAAGGGGAACCTGTGCCGGTGCACCGGCTACCGATCCGTCGACGACGCGCTGCGCGGCGTCACCAACGTGGAGGCGCCCGCGCCGGGGCCCTCCTGCGGGCGGTCCCTGCGTGCCCCGGCCGCCGCGCGGGTGGTGACCGGCGCCGAGCCCTACACCTTCGACACCACCGTCGCCGGTGCGCTGCACGTCGCCGTGCTCGGCAGCCCGCACGCCCACGCACGGATCGTCTCGATCGACACCACCGCCGCCGAGGCACTGCCCGGCGTGCACGCGGTGCTCTGTCACCGCGACGCCCCGGCCGTCGCGTACTCCACGGCCCGCCACGAACACCGGGACGACGACCCCGACGACACCGTGCTGTTCGACCGGATCCTGCGCCACCACGGGCAGCGGGTCGCGGCCGTCGTCGCCGAGACCCCGGCGCTCGCACAGGAGGGATGTCGCCTGCTCGCCGTCGAATACGAGGTGCTGCCGTACGTCCTGGACCCGGACGAGGCGCGCCGGCCCGGCGCTCCGCTGCTGCACGCGGACAAGGGACCCGAGAACCGCATCGCCGATCCGTCGCGCAACCTCGTCGCCGAACTGCACGGCGAGGTCGGTGACGTCGACGCCGGTGTTGCCGCGGCCGCCGCCGTCGTGCGCGGCCGGTGGCAGACGCAGCGCGTGCAGCACACCCACCTCGAGACCCACGGCGCCATCGGGTGGATCGACGGCAGCGGTGATCTCGCGACCGGGGGCCGCCTGGTGATCCGCAGTTCCACGCAGGTGCCGTTCCTCGTTCGCGACGAGCTGTGCCACATCTTCGGTCTCGACCGCGATCGGGTACGGGTGTTCGCCGCGCGCGTCGGCGGCGGCTTCGGCGCCAAACAGGAGATGCTCGCCGAGGACGTCGTCGCGGCGGCCGTCCTGCGCACCGGACGCCCGGTGCAGTGGGAGTTCACCCGCACCGATCAGCTCACCGTCGCGCCGTGCCGGCATCCGATGCGCGTGGACGTCACGGTCGCGGCCGGTGCCGACGGCGTCCTCACCGCCCTGGCGATCGATGTGCTCTCCGACGCGGGCGCCTACGGAAACCATTCGGCGGGAGTGATGTTCCACGGATGCGGCGAATCCGTCGAGGTGTACCGGTGCCCGAACAAGCGGGTCGACGCCCAGGCCGTGTACACCAACAACCGTCCCTCCGGCGCGTTCCGCGGTTACGGGCTGGGGCAGATCGTCTTCGCAATCGAGTCGGCGATGGACGAGCTCGCCGTCGAACTCGGCATGGACCCGTACGAGTTGCGGCGGCGCAACGTCGTCGTGCCCGGCGACGACCTGGTGGGTGCGCACCCGGAGGGCGGCGATCTGATCTTCGGCAGCTACGGGCTGGACCAGTGCCTGGACCTGGTGCAGGACGCGATGCGCCGAGGCGGTGCCGGGGAACCGGCCGGGCCGCAGTGGCGCGTCGGTGAGGGCATGGCCCTGGCGATGATCGCGTCGAACCCGCCGGGCGGGCACGTCGCCGACACGTCCGTCGAACTGCTGCGCGACGGCACCTATCTCGCGCGGGTCGGCACCGCCGAGTTCGGCAACGGCACCACCACCGTGCACACCCAGGTCGCCGCCACCGAGCTGGCCACCCACCCCGACCGCATCCGGATCCGCCAGTCCGACACCGACGTCACCACCCACGACACCGGTGCGTACGGATCGTCGGGGACGGTCGTCGCCGCCAAGGCCCTGCTCGCCGCCGCGCGGGAACTGCGCCGGCGGATGGTCAAACTCGCCGGACAGATCACCGGCACCGACCCCGACGACGCGGTGCCCGAGGCGGACGGGGTGCGTGCGGGCGGCCGCCTCGTCAGCCCCGGCGAACTGCTCGACGCGGCCGGCGGCACGCTGCGGGCCGAGGGCAGCCACGGCGGCCTGCCCCGCTCGTTGTCGTTCAACGTGCAGGCCTTCCGCGTCGCCGTCGACGTGCGCACCGGCGAGCTGCGGATCCTGCAGTCGGTGCAGGCCGCCGACGCCGGCGTCGTGGTCAACCCCGAGCAGTGCCGCGGCCAGGTGGAGGGCGGCGCCGCCCAGGCGATCGGGGTCGCGCTGTACGAGGAACTCGTCACCGACGACACCGGCCGCGTCGTCACCGATGCGCTGCGGAACTACCACATTCCGCAGTACGCCGACCTGCCCCGCACCGAGGTGTATTTCGCCGACACCTACGACGCGCTCGGCCCGATGGGCGCGAAGTCGATGAGCGAGGCGCCCTTCAACCCGGTGGCGCCCGCGCTGGCGAACGCGGTGCGCCGCGCGATCGGGGTCCGGCCGCACGAGCTGCCGCTCTCCCGCGACCGGATCTGGCGGCTGCTGCAGTGATCGGCGCCGGTTCCGTTGGCCCGCCCGTGCCGAGCGAATGTATCGCTCACTCGATCAGGCCGACGGAACGATACATTCGCTCGAGGAGGGGAGGGGCGAACAGGCGGTCTCAGGGGTGGCGGCGCCGCAGCAGCAGGTAGACGATCAGGGCCACCAGCGCCGACACGGCCACTGCCGGGCCGACGCGCTTGAGTACGGACCCGCGGGCGTACTGCATCAGGTCCAGCGGCGCGGCCTCGGTGGGCTGTGGTGCCGCCGTCACCGGCACGGCCGGGGTCACCTCCGGGGCCCCGCCCGCCGGGGGTGGGGGCGCGGCGGCCTCCGGCATCGGCACCGGGGCGGGCGGGCCACCGAGCTTGTCCGCCAGGCACGCCGTGAACTGCTCGATGATCTTGCCGCCGACGTCGGAGATCATGCCCCGCCCGAACTGGGCGGGCTTGCCGGTGATGGACAGGTCGGTCACGACGGTGCCCTCGGTGCGGTCGCCGTCGCCGACGAGGGTGATCGTGAACGTCGCGTTCACGGTGCCGTTGCCGCGCGAGTCCTTCGCGGCGGCCTCCATGACCGCCCGGCGGGCCTGCTCGTCGGTCTCGACGAACTCCCCGGTGCCCTTGTACAGCAGCTGTACCGGTCCCATCTTGATCTTCACCGTGCCGGTGAAGGTGTTGCCGTCGACGCCGGTGAGGGTGGCGCCGGGCATGCAGGGTGCCACCTTCTCGGGGTCGAGGAGTGCCGTCCACACCTCGTCGATGGGTGCCGGCACGGACATGTGGTGTTCGAGTTGCATGGTTCGTCTCCAGTGTGTGCTCAGGCGACGTCCGCTGCCGTCGCCACGGCACGGCGCGTGAGCACCCGCGCGAGCTGGCGGCGGTAGTCGGCGTCGGCGTTGCCGTCGCTCATGGGTGAGGTGCCCTCGGTGGCCTGCTCGGCGGCGGCACGGACGGTGTCCGCCGTCGCGGGCTGCCCGACGAGGGCCCGCTCGACGGCGTGCGCCCGCACGGGCACGGCCGCCATGTTCGTCAGCGCCACCCGGGCCTGACGGATCGTGCCGCCGTCCGTCTGCACGGTGGCGGCGACCGCGACGATCGACCAGGCGTGGGCCACCCGGTTGAACTTCTCGTACCGCGCCGCCCATCCCGTGAGCTTGGGGATCCGCACCTCGACGAGGATCTCCTCGGGCTGCAGGGTGGTGGTGAAGTAGTCGTCGAAGAACTCCGCGACGGGGATGCTGCGCCGCCCCGACGGTCCGGCCGCGACGAGGGTGGCCTCGAGGGCGAGCACCGGCGCGCCGAGATCCCCGGCCGGATCGGCGTGGGCCAGGGCCCCACCGAGGGTGCCGCGGTGCCGGATCTGCGGGTCGGCCACCGTGCTCGTGGCTTCGGCGAGCAGCCGCGCGTGTTCACGCACGAGCGGATCGTGGATCACGTCGTGGTGGGTGGTCATCGCGCCGATCACGAGGTCGCCGCCGTCCTCGCGCACCCCCCGCAGGTCGGGGACGCGCCCGAGGTCGACGAGCGTGGTGGGGGCGGCCAGCCGCAGCCGCAGCACCGGCATCAGGCTCTGCCCGCCGGCGATGATCTTGGCGTCCTCCCCGGCAGCGGCCAGCGCGGCGACGGCCTCGTCGATGGTGGTGGGCGCGACGTAGTCGAACGTCGACGGAATCATCGGGCACCTCCCTGAGCCGATTGCCGAGCTGATTCGACGGCGTGCCACACCCGCATCGGGGTGCACGGCATCTCGATGTCCCGCACGCCGAGGTGGCGCACGGCGTCGAGGACGGCGTTGACCACCGCCGGCGTGGAGGCGATCGTGCCGGACTCGCCGACCCCCTTGACGCCCAGCGGGTTTCCGGTCGCGGGGGTCTCGGTGCGGTCGGTGGTGAACGTCGGCAGGTCCGCGGCCGACGGCAGCAGGTACTCGGCGAACGAACCGCTGAGCAGGGTGCCGGACTCGTCGTGGACGGCCTCCTCGTACAGGGCCTGCGCGATGCCCTGGGCGAGGCCGCCGTGCACCTGCCCCTCCACGATGAGCGGGTTCACGACGTGCCCGACGTCGTCGACGCACACGTACGAGCGGATGCGCACCTGCCCGGTCTCGGTGTCCACCTCGGCGGCGCACAGGTGCGTGCCGTGCGGGAACGAAAAGTTGTCCGGGTCGTAGGTGGCCTCGGAATCCAGGTTCGGCTCGATGCCTTCGGGCAGGTCGGCCGCGGTGAACACCGCGAGCGCGATGTCGCTCATGCCCACGGCCTTCTCGGTACCCCGGACCCGGAACCGGCCCTCGGCGAACTCGAGGTCGTCCTCCGAGCACTCCATCATGTGCGCCGCGATCGGGCGGGCCTTCGCGATCACCTTCTCCGCGGCCTTGACCACGGCCATACCGCCGACGGCGAGGGACCGGGATCCGTAGGTGTCCAGCCCCTTCGGCGAGGTCTGCGTGTCGCCGTGCAGCACCTCGATGTCCTCGAACGGCACTCCGAGCCGGTCGGCGACGATCTGGCTCCACGCCGTCTCGTGGCCCTGCCCGTGCGACGACGAACCGGTGACCACCTCCACCCGGCCGGTGGGCAGCATGCGGATCGCGGCGTGCTCCCAGCCGCCCGCCCCGTAGTTGAGCGAGCCGAGTACCCGCGACGGCGCCAGGCCGCACATCTCGGTGAAGGTCGACACCCCGATGCCGAGCTGGACCGGGTCCTGCCGGCGGCGGCGTTCCTCCTGCTCGCGGCGTAACTCGTCGTACCGGAACAGATCGCGGGCCTTCGCGGTGGCCGCCTCGTAGTTGCCCGAGTCGTACGTCAGGCCCGCGACGGTGTCGAACGGGAACTCCTCGTGCCGGATCCAGTTCTTGGCGCGCAGCTCGAGCGGATCCATCGACAGCTCGGCGGCGAGCTCGTCCATGATCCGTTCGATCCCGAACGTCGCCTCCGGCCGGCCCGCCCCGCGGTAGGCGTCGGTGGGCACCTTGTTGGTGAACACGTTGGTGCACGAAAAGTGGTAGGCGCCGAACTTGTAGATGCCGTTGAACATGAACGCGCCCAGGATCGGTACGCCCGGGGTGACGAGCCTCAGGTAGGCGCCCATGTCGGCGAGCAGCTCGACCTTCAGGCCGACGACGGTGCCGTCGCGGCGCGCGGCGAGGGTGAGCTTCTGGATCTGGTCGCGGCCGTGATGCGCCGCGACCATCGACTCGCTGCGGGTCTCGGTGTACTTGACCGGTTTCCCGAGCCGGCGCGCGACGAGCAGTGCGAGCAGTTCTTCCGGGGTCACCTGCAGCTTGCCGCCGAAACCACCGCCGACGTCCGGTGCGATCACCCGCAGCTTGTGCTCGGGGATGCCCAGCGTCATCGCCAGCATGATCTTGAGAATGTGCGGGATCTGCGTGGCCGACCACACGGTGATCTGCGGCCCGGTCGGGTCGACGACGACGGAGCGCGGTTCCATGAACGCCGGGATGAGCCGCTGCTGCCGGAACGTGCGCTCGACAACGACCTCGGCGTCGCGGATGGCCTGCTCGACGTCGCCGCCGGTGCCGGCCTCGGCGGAGTCGAACGTCCAGGTGGCGCTGACGTTGGTGCCGAGGTCCGGGTGCACGAGGTCGGCGCCGTCGCGGGCGGCGGTCGCCAGGTCGAGGACCACGGGCAGCTCGTCGTAGTCCACGTCGATCGCCTCGAGGGCGTCGTGGGCCTCGTAGGCGCTGCGCGCGACGACGAGGGCGACGGCCTCCCCGGCGAAGTTGACCGTGTCGACGGCCAGGGACGGCGCGGGCGGGATCTTCATATCGGGGGTGATCACCCACGCGCACGGCAGGCTGCCCTGCTCCGGCGAGGCGTCCGCGCCGGTGAGCACCGCCACCACGCCGGGTCTCTGCCGTGCTTCCGACGTATCGATCGAGGTGATGCGGGCGTGGGCGAACGGGCTGCGCAGGATCGCCATGTGCAGCATCCCGGGGAGGACGAGGTTGTCGGTCCAGCGGGTGCGCCCGGTGACGAGGTGCTCGTCCTCCTTGCGCCGCCGCGACTGGCCGATCTCGGGTTCGACGGTGCTGGTCATCGCCCGCCTCCTGCCGTCGTGTTGTCCGTCTGCAGTTCGGCGGCCCGGGCCTTCTGCGCCGCGTCCAGCGCCGCCCGCACGATGTTCTGGTAGCCGGTGCAGCGGCACAGGTTGCCCTCGAGACCCAGCCGCACCTCGTGCTCGTCGGGATCGGGGTTCTCCTCGAGCAGGTCGATCGTCGACATGATCATGCCGGGCGTGCAGTAGCCGCACTGCAGTGCGTGGTTGTCGTGGAATGCCTGCTGGACGGGGTGCAGCACGCCGTCGCGGGACAGGCCTTCGACGGTCGTGACCTCCGCACCGTCGGCCTGCACGGCGAGCACCGAGCAGGATTTGACGCTGCGGCCGTCGAGGTGCACGGTGCAGGCACCGCAGTTGCTGGTGTCGCAGCCCACCACGGTGCCGACCTTGCCGAGCCGGTCGCGCAGATAGTGCACGAGCAGCAGCCTCGGTTCCACCTCGTCCGTGTAGGTCGTCCCGTCGACGGTGACAGTGATGCGCATCGGGCCTCCAATGCCGGGAACATCCGGGATCCAAGATCGTCGAGAAGTGTTCACTGACACTGTGCTCCAACGATGACCACCGAATACGCCGATTCGCCGAATCGGTGGCGGAACAACCTCGTTCCCGCGCGGGTGGCGGCGGGACGGGGGAATCCGACTCGCGAAGCCGACCCGCGGCAGGGCATTTTCGGTCCGCGTGCGGGGTACCCCCCGGGCATGGATCAGTCCGAAACTCCCCTGCTGGATGCACTGGATCAGTACCACCGGCTCGACCGTTACGGCTTCTCCCCGCCCGGCCACCGCCAAGGCCGCGGTGCCGACCCGCGGGTGAAGAAGGTCCTCGGGCTCGACACGTTCCGCTCGGACGTGCTCGCCTCGGGCGGCCTCGACGACCGGAAGTCGGGTAACGGCTACCTCTCGCGGGCCGAGCAGCTCATGGCCGAGGCGGTCGGAGCGGAGCAGGCGTTCTTCTCCACCTGCGGCAGCTCCCTGTCGGTGAAGGCCGCGATGATGGCGGTGGCGGGCAACGATCCGGGGGGACTGCTCGTCGGCCGGGACTCGCACAAGTCGATCGTCGCCGGGCTGATCTTCAGCGGCGTCACGCCCCGCTGGATCACCCCCCGATGGGACGAGGAGATGCACTTCTCCCATCCGCCGTCGCCGGACCAGGTGCGCGCGACGTGGGAGAAGTACCCGAATGCGGCCGGCGCGCTGATCGTCAGCCCGAGCCCCTACGGCACGTGCGCGGACCTCGAGGGCATCGCGAAGGTCTGCCACGAGCGGGGCAAGCCCCTCATCGTCGACGAGGCGTGGGGCGCGCACCTGCCGTTCCACGACGACCTGCCCACCTGGGCCATGGACGCCGGCGCCGACATCTGCGTGGTCAGCGTCCACAAGATGGGTGCCGGATTCGAGCAAGGATCGGTGTACCACCTACAAGGCGACCTGGTGGACGGGGCGCACCTGTCGGCCTGTGCCGACCTGCTGATGACCACGAGCCCGAACGTGATGATCTACTCGGCCATCGACGGGTGGCGCCGGCAGATGGTCGAGCACGGCGCCGAGTTGCTCGGTGACGCACTGCAGCTGGCTCGGCGTACCCGCGACCGGATCGCCGCGATCGACGGGCCGACCGTCCTCGAGGACCGGTTGCTCGGCGAGGAGGCCTCGCACGATCTCGATCGGCTGCAGATCCTCCTGGACGTGAGCGAACTCGGCGTCTCCGGCTATCAGTGCAGCGACTGGCTGCGCGAGCACTGCCGGCTCGACCTCGGCATGACCGATCACCGGCGCATCCTGGCCACCCTCTCCATGGCGGACGACGAGGGCACCACGGACCGGCTCGTCGCGGCGCTCGAGTCGCTGTCGCAGGCCGCGGAGTCGTTCGATCCGCCGCCGAAGATGTATCTGCCGAGCCCCGGCGAGCTGCAGCTCGACTCGGTGATGTCGCCGCGCGACGCGTTCTTCGGCAGGGCGGAGATGGTCGACGCAGGCCGGGCCGCCGGGCGCATCGCGGCCGAGCAGATCACCCCCTATCCGCCGGGCATTCCCGCCGTCGTGCCGGGTGAGCGGCTCGACGACGCCGTCGTCGACTACCTGCGCAGCGGCGTTAACGCCGGGATGGTGATTCCCGACGCGACCGACACCTCGCTCGAGAAGTTCCGGGTCGTCGCCGAGGGCTGAGCGCGGTTCCCGGGCAGCTCCTACTGCCCTGGAACCGCGCTGTCCTCGTGGGCGTGGATCGGGCCCTCGGTGCGGGCGAGGTGCTCGCCCCGGCCACCCCATTTCAGCGCGATGATCTCCGCCGCGATCGACACCGCGGTCTCCTCCGGTGTGCGCGCCCCCAGATCCAGGCCGATCGGGGAGCACAGCCGGGCCAGCTCGTCCTCCGTCATCCCCGCTTCGCGCAGGCGCGCCAACCGGTCCTCGTGCGTCCGCCGCGACCCCATGGCACCGACGTACGCCAGGTCGAGCCGCAATGCCACCTCGAGCAGCGGCACGTCGAACTTCGGGTCGTGGGTGAGCACGGTGACGACCGTGCGCGAGTCGACGCGCCCCGCGGCCGCCTCGGCGGCGAGGTAGCGGTGCGGCCAGTCCACGACCACCTCGTCGGCGGCCGGGAACCGGGCGGCGGTGGTGAACACGCCCCGCGCGTCGCACACCGTCACGCGGTAGCCGAGGAACGAGCCGAGCTGCGCCATGGCGGCCGCGAAGTCGATGGCGCCGAACACCAGCAACCGCGGCGGCGGCTGGAACGAGTGGACGAACACCGACATGCCCTCGCCGCGGCGCTGCCCGTCCGGTCCGTAGTGCAGCGTCGCGGTCCGGCCCGCGGCGAGCAGACCCCGCGTGTCGTCGGCGACGGCGTCGTCCGCCCGCGCCGACCCCAGCGCCCCGTGCGCGCGATCCGGCCACACCGCCATGCGCCGACCAACCCACGCCGGATCGGGATGCTCGGTGACGGTGGCGACCGCGACGGGTTCCCCGGCCCGCACCGACGCGACGACCTCGCCCAGCTCGGGGAATCCGGCGACGTCCACCCGTTCGACGAACACGTCGATGATGCCGCCGCAGGTGAGCCCGACGGCGAAGGCGTCGTCGTCGGACACGCCGTACCGCTGCAACACGGGCACACCGTCCTCGATCACCTGCTGGGCGAGCTCGTACACGGCGCCCTCCACGCAACCGCCGGAGACGCTGCCGGTCACGGTGCCGTCGCCGGCGACGAGCATCGCCGCGCCCGGTGCGCGCGGCGCGGAACGGAACGTCGAGACCACGGTTCCCAAGGCGACGGTGTCGCCGGCCCGGTAGCGACGGTCGAGTTCGTCGAGAACCTCACGCACGGTGGACCTCCTCCAGCAGTTCCTGCAGCGTCGCGAGGCTGTGCCCGGCGAGCAGACGGTCGAGATGCGGCAGGGCGGCCGCGATGCCGGACTGCACCGGCTCGTACCCGGCCGCCCCGGCGTGCGGGTTGACCCACAGCACGGCGCGGGCGAGGCGGCGCAGCTGGGCGAGCTGCTCGGCGAGCAGGCCGGGATCGCCGCGTTCCCAGCCGTCCGAGAAGATCACCACGACGGCACCGCGCGCGAGCCCACGACGGCCCCACCGGTCCAGGAACGCCCGCAGGGTCTCGCCGAGCCGGGTGCCGCCCGCCCAGTCGGGGACCGCCCGGCCCGCCGCGGCGAGGGCGAGTTCCGGGTCGCGGGCCCGCAGCGCGCGCGACAGCCGCGTCAGGCGTGTGCCGAGGGAGAACACCTCGGTGTGGGCGGGATCGGCGCGGGTCACCACGTGCGCGAACCGCAGCAGCGCGTCCGCGTAGGGGCTCATCGATCCGGAGACGTCGAGCAGCAGCACCACCCGGCGCGCACGGGTCGCCTTGCCGTGCCGGCTCGGCCGGACGGGCTCGCCCCCGGCCGCGAGCATCCGGCGCACCGTGCGGCGCGGGTCGATGCGGCCCCGGCGCGACGGGCGCAGCCGCATCGCCGGGCGGGTGGGCGGTCGCGGATGCAGCGTGGCGATCAGCTCGGCGAGGTGCGCCCGCTCGGCGTCGGACAGTTCCGCGATGTCGCGACGGCGGAGCACGTCGGCGTCGTCCGCGGCGACCCGCAGTTCCGGACCCTCCCCGGCGGTCTCGTCACCCCCCGTGGATGTGAGTCCGGCGATGCGGGCCCGACGCGGGGTGCGGGTCTGCGGCGACGTCACGCCGGGTGCCGTTCCCCCGAACCAGCTTTCGAACGCGAGGTCGTAGCGGGGGATGTCGTCGGGGTCGTGGCACAGGGTGGCACGTCCGGTCCAGTACACCTGCCGGCGGTCGCCGAGGTCGATCTCGCGCAGGGCGCGCACGTAGGCCTCGGCGGCGTCCGAGGCGACGGGCAGGCCGGCCGCGGCGAGGGCGCGGGTGAACCCGGCGATCCCGACGAGGGGACCTCCGACGTCCGCGGCCGTCGTCATCGCGGGCCTCACCCCGTCAGGAGCCGGTCGAGCCCGGTGCGGACCACCCGGTCGAGGTCCTCCCGGTACTTGAGGACGGCGCCCAGCGTCGCGGCCGCGGTCGTCGCGTCGAGCACGTCGCGGTCGAGTTCGCGCAGCGCTCGTGCCCAGTCCAGCGACTCGGCGACGCCGGGCGGCTTGAGCAGATCCATCCCGCGCATGGTCTGCACCGCGTGGGCGACCTGCTCCGCGAGGTGTTCGGCGATGCCCGGGATGCGGCGGCGCAGGATCTCCACCTCCCGCGCGAGGTCGGGATGTTCGAGCCAGTGGTACAGGCAGCGGCGTTTGAGGGCGTCGTGCACCTCGCGGGTGCGGTTGGAGGTGAGCACCACCAGCGGCGGCGTCTGCGCCCGCACCTGCCCGAGCTCGGGGATGGTGACGGCGTTCTCGTCCAGCACCTGCAGCAGGAACGCCTCGAACTCGTCGTCGGCCCGGTCGATCTCGTCGACGAGCAGCACGCACGGCGCGTCGGTGAGCGCCTGCAGCAGGGGCCGCGCCAGCAGGAACCGCTCGGTGTACAGCGAGCGTTCCGCCTCCTCGGCCTCCAGGTGGCCGCCGCTCGCGGCCTCGAGGGTGCGCAGGTGCAGCAACTGCCGGGGGAAGTCCCAGTCGTAGAGGGCCTGGGACGCATCGATGCCCTCGTGGCACTGCAACCGGATCAGCGGCAGGGCCAGCGCGTCGGCGAGGGCAATGGCCAGCGATGTCTTGCCGGTGCCGGGTTCCCCCTCGCAGAACAGCGGGCGGCCCATGCGCAGCGCCAGGAAGGCGACCGTTGCGAGGCCGTCGTCGGCGAGATAGCCCGTCGTGTCCAGCGCCCGCGCCAGCTCCTCCGGTGAGCCGATCGCCGCCGATGCCGTCATGCTGCGAGCCTATGGCAGCGCCGCTGCCGTGGCGTCCTTTCGGAGCTCCGGAAGTCCGGAAAGGCACCATTGCCGAATGCCGTCCACCAGCTCGTCGCGGGCCGACAGCTGCGGCGCGTGATCGGTGTCCAGCGTGATCACCCGGGCCCCGGGCACGAGCCGCTGCATCTCGCGCTGGGCGACCAGCGGGACGGTGCGGTCGAGGGTGGCCTCGACGTACAGCCGGGGCACGGTCCCGAACCGCTCCGGTGTCCAGGCCGGCGCCATGAGGCGGGCCGTCTCGAGCTGCGGGACGAGCCGGCGCGCGGCGGCGACGGCGTCGGCCGGGGCGGCTTCGTGGAAGAACACCGCCGCCCCCGCTTCCGGGGGCACCACGGTGCCCCGTCCGTCGGCCGTGGGCCGCAGCCACCGCGAGATCCCGACCGGTGGTGCGAGACCGAGGGCGTCGCACAGCTGCCCGAACCCGGTGCCCGACGGCAGCATCATGCCCGCGACGTACACCACCCCGGCGATACGGTCGGGGAGCTGCTCCGCCACCTGGGTGACGACGATGCCGCCGCCCGAGTGCCCGACGAGGAACACCGGGCCGTCGAGCGTGGTGACGTGCGCGGCGACGTGGCCGGCGACGTCGTCGAGGGTGACGTCGGTCGCGCCCCACGTGCCGGCGCCCGGTAGATCCAGCGCGTGCGGAGTGAACCCCGCGGCGCGCAGCGGACCCAGCACGGTGTCCCACACCCAGGCCCCTGCCCAGGCCCCGTGCACCAGCACGACGTGTGTCACGGCAGGTCCCGCCCCGCGGCGGCGAGCACGCGGGCCGCCTCACGGACGGCGGCGGTGTTGGCCCGGCCCTGCCGCGACCCGGCCAGCTTGGCTCTGATGTGCTCGCGCACGGTGATGGGCTCGTAGCACTCGTCGCCGGCGAACTCGGGGAGCGTGGCGATCACCGCGTCGACGTTGCCGTCGTGGAAGAACGCGGCCGAGCGGCGGCGCACGATGGTGCCGTCGACGATCGGCGGCTTGACGCGGTGCAGTGTCGACATCCAGCGGTCGCCCGTCAGCCGCGCCGTCAGATCTCCGAGGTTGACGAGCAGGCCGCCCTCGATCGGGGCGACGTCGTGCCAGACGCCGTCACCGCCGAGCACCTGTAGTCCGGCGACGCGGTCGGCCCACAGCACGGTCACCAGACCGAAGTCGGTGTGCTCTCCCATGCCGGTGAGTTCGCCGTCGAGCCGGACGGTGCCTTCGGGCAGGGCGTAGTTGTTCATCCGCAGCACGTCGATGGAGTGGTCGGTGAGCGTGTCGAAGAAGTCCGGCTCCCGGCCCAGCGCGTCGGCGAAGATGCGGGTGAGGGTGCGGGCCACCCGCGCGGCGTGCGCCCGGTAATTCTGCACCGCCGCCCGGAATCCGGGCACGTCCGGCCACACGTTGAGACCGTAGTCCTCCTCCGGCAGCGACACTTCGGGGAACGAGCGTGCCTCGGTGCCGATGTTGAACGCCTCGAAGAAGTCGTTCATCCGCCCGGCGGATTCCACCCCGAGGCTCAGGCTCAGCGACTCGCTCTTCGGCGGACTGTAGCCGCGGTTGGCGCCGGCGACGCGGTAGCGGTTCTTCGTCTCGCGCGGGAGGGCGAAGAAATCGTCGAGGGCGGTGGTGAAGTCGTCGAGGATCGTCCCGGGGATGCCGTGACCGAGGATCTGCACGAATCCGACGCGGCTGCAGGCCTCGTCCATCTGTTCGGCGATCCGGAGTCGGTCGGAGTCCCCGCCGCCGGTCACATACGGACCGATGTCGATCGTCGGGACCTCGAAGGGCTCACGCGTGGGCAGGGACAACGGATTCTCCTGTGATCTGGTCGCTTTCGGTTCCGGGGGTGCCATCGGCGGATCGCCGGGCCGCGGCGCCGAGCCTGGTGTGGTTGAACAGCAGGTTGAGCGAGAACGCGGTGATCGCCGCGAGGGTGATGCCACTGCCGAGCAGGATCTGCGCGGCGGACGGGAACTTGTCGAACATGCCTTCCGCGAGTTCGGGGACGAGGCCGATGCCCACGGCGACCGCGGCGATGGTGGTGTTGATCCGGTCGGAGAGGTCCACCTTGCGCAGGGTGTTGATGCCGACGACGGCGACGGTGGCGAACAGGATCAGGCCCACCCCGCCGACGACGGGCTTGGGCAGTGCGGCGACGACCGAGCCGACCTTGGGCAGCGCACCCAGCACGACGAGGATGACGCCGCTGGTGGCGGTGACGTAGCGGCTGTAGACGCGGGTGGTGGCGACGGCACCGACATTCTGCGTGAACACCGTGTCGACGAACGCGTTGAAGATGCCGCCGAAGATGCCGGACAGGCCGTCGCCGGCGAGGCCGCGGGCGATGTCGGATTTGGTGACGGGCTTGCCGGTGATCTCGCTGACGGCGAGCATGCTCGCCGTCGACTCGGCGAACACGACGGCCATCACGATGCTCATGGCGACGACGGCGGTGATCGGGAATTCGGGCCCACCGAAGTGGAAGGGAGTGGGCACACCGAGCCACGCGGAACCGGAGACACCGCCGAGGTCGATCAGGCCCATCGGCAGCGCGGCGACGGTGCCCACGAGCAGGGCGATCAGCACACCGAGCTGCGTCCAGATCCCGCGGCCGAGGCAGATGAATCCGATGGCGACGGCCATGACCGCCACGGCGAGAGCGATGTTCGCGGGATCGGCGAACGTGGGCGCGGTGGGATCGGTGCCGACGATGAGCCCACCGGCGACACCGATGAGGGAGATGCCGACGACGGTGAGCACGGCGCCGGTCACGAGCGGTGGGAAGAACTTGATCACCTTCGCGAACGGCCACGCCAAGGCCAGACCGACGATGCCACCGACGAGCATCGACCCGTACACCGCCTGCAGGCCGTATTCCTCGGCGATGAGGATCATCGGGGTCAGCCCGGCGAAGGTGGCGCCGCAGACGATGGGCAGTCGGACGCCGGCGAGTTTGCCGACGCCGAGGCTCTGGATGATCGTGATCAGGCCGGCGATCAGCAGGTCGGCGTTGATGAGCATCGCGACGGTCTCGCGGTCGAGACCCACGGCGGCGCCGAAGACCAGTGGGACGGTGATGCATCCGGTGTACATGATCAGGACGTGCTGGATGCCGAACGCCAACTGCCGCCCGAAGGGCAGTCGGGTGTCGACGGGATGGGCTGTTGCCATGGAGGGCTCCGTCCGGGACACAAGGCTGTATACGGTGATGAATACAGTTCTAGCCCAGCGCCTTTACGGACGACAGCCACCACGTTTCGCGCAGGTAATCAATTTCTCACCGCCGGCGGCTGACGCCGCCGGTGTGCCCTTTGGGCTGTTGCCGCCACCCAAAGGACGCACCGCCTACGTCAGCCGCCCGTGCACGCGCAGCCGGGCGATGCCCCCGTCGGGGTAGACGTCGAGCCGCACGTGCCGCAACGGCACGGCCGCGTCGACGCGGAACCGGTGCCGGCAGTCGGGCAGCAGTGCCGTCCGCGGCACGAGCTCGACCCACGCGGATTCGTCGGAGAGCGCTGCGCCGTCCGGGATTCCGATCAGTCGTGCCCACCCGGGGGCGTTGCCGACGAAGTACGAGGTGTCGATTTCGACGTGGTCGACGTGGCCCTCCCCGGCCAGGCGCACCACCACATGGTCGTTGCCGCCGTCGCGGCGGCGGGCGTTCTCCCAGCCCTCGCCCATGTGCCGCGCCCGGCCGGGGGCGATGATGTTGCGCGGGGACGAGTAGAAGCGGTTCGAGCAGTCCACCACGTCGGCCCCGTGCTCGAGCGCGGCGAGGTCGATCGTCCCGGTGAGGAACGCCGGGTCGGGCCGGGGCTCGCCGTGCACCCGCAGCCGGGCCACCCCACCGTCGGGAAAGATGTTGAGCCGCAGGTGTGTCCATCGGAATTCGCTGTCGACCGCGAAGGTGTTGGCGGTGTCCCCGGCGAGGGCCACCTTGTCGAGGATCGGCTGCCACGGCGCCGCGAGCAGCTGGTCCGGTGTCGGATACCCCTCCGCCTCGACGGCGTCCACCGAGGCGAACGGCGGGTAGTTGCCGGTGAACCATGCGGTGTCGATCACCACGCCGCGCACGACTCCGGGCACCCCGAGCCGGACGATCGCGAAGTCGTGGCCGGGTTCGCGGCGCCGACGGGTCTCCCAGCCGTCGTACACCTTGCCCTTGTGCCCGAAGTCCCCGGTGTCGAAGGCCGGGGGTTCCGGGGTGACGAGATTCTCCCGCTGGGCGAACAGTTCGTCGTTGGCGTACACCACGGAGCCGGCGAGGGTCCGGGACGCGAGGTCGGGCAGCTGCAGGAAGGCGGGGTCGGTCACGGGTTCGTCCTCTCACGGTCGAGCAGGCGCCCGCGCGGCGTCCGGCCCACGGGGCGGCCGCCGAGCCACGTCCCGCGGACCACCCCGGCAAGCGCGGTCTCGGCATAGGGGGTGACGGCGTTGCGGTGGTGCAGGCGTTCGGGGAAGACGACGAACGCGTCGTCGGGGGCGAGGACGCAGAAGTCCGCGACGTTGCCGATCGCGATCTCGCCCCGGTCGGTCATGCCCACCAGGTCGCGGGGGCCTCGGGCCATCCATCGGGTCACCTCCGTCAGGGTGTGGCCGCGGCGCCTGGCCTGGGACCACACGATCGGCAGGCCGAGCTGCAGCGACGAGATGCCGCCCCACGCCTCGGCGAAGTCTCCGGTCGCGAACTTCTTCAGTTCCGGCACGCACGGCGAGTGGTCCGAGACCACCGCGTCGATCGTGCCCTCGGCGAGGCCGCGCCACAGGTCTTCCCGGTTGCTCGCCTCGCGGATCGGCGGGCAGCATTTGAAATGGGTCGCACCGTCCAGGATCTCCTCGCTGAACAGCGACAGGTAGTGGGGGCACGTCTCGACGGTGACGGGCACGCCGTCGGCCTTGGCCTGCGCGATCAGCGGCAGGCTCCCGGCGTCGGACAGGTGCAGAATGTGGGTGCGGCAACCCGTTTCCCGGGCGCCCTCGAGCACCTGGGCGACGGCCCGCGACTCCGCGGCCGGCGGACGCGACCGCAGGAAGCCGGCGTACCGGCGGCCCGCGGCCGGCGGCTGGGCGTCGAGGGTGGGCCCGTCCTCGGCGTGGACGATGAGCAGGCCCCCGAAGCCCGCGATCGTGCGCATCGCGGCGAACATCTGGTCCCGGTCGAGCGGCGGATACTCGTCCAGCCCGGAATGGGCGAGGAAGCACTTGAAGCCGTACACGCCCGCGTCCCAGAGCGGTTCGAGGTCGGCGAGGTTGCCCGGCACGGCGCCGCCCCAGAATCCGACGTCGACCGAGATCTGTTCGGCGGCAACCTTCTTCTTGACCTCCAGCGCAGCGACGTCGACGGTGGCCGGCACGGAGTTGAGCGGCATGTCCACGACGGTGGTGACGCCGCCCGCGGCGGCCGCGCGGGTCGCGGTCGCGAATCCCTCCCACTCGGTGCGGCCGGGGTCGTTGATGTGCACGTGCGTGTCGACCAGACCGGGCAGAAGAGCCTCGTCGTCGGCGAGGACGAACTCCTCGGCGCCCGCGGGGGCAGGGGCGTCGTAGGCCCCGATCGCGGCGATGCGCCCGTCCCGGAGCACGACCGAGCAGGGGTGTTCGCGGTCGCCGACGACGGCGCGTCGCGTGCGGATCACGGTGGGCATCCGGTAGGTCCTTCCTGTCGGCCCGCGAGCCGCGTCAGCCGGTCCGGCGTGGTCTCCGCGCGGTCGCGGACCTCGGTCTCGGTGAGGGCTCCGCAGGCGAGGCCGCGGAGCAGGAACGTGGCCAGGGCTCGGGCCGTCGCGGGTTCGTCGAGATAACCGGAGTCACGCCCCGGCGACAGGTAGGCGGCGACGCGGGCCGCCGCGGTGGGGAACGAACGGCGGTAGAACGCGAACGTCGCGGCATAGCGGGTGGGCAGTTGCGCGGGGTGCAGGTCCCAGCCCTGGTAGAACCCGCGGCGCAGCGACCGCTCCACCAGCCGGGCGTGCAGGCCCCACGCGGCCCGGATCTGTTCGCGGGTGCCGACGGGGAGGCGGTTGGTGGATCCGTCGGACAGGGGTACGCCGGTGCCGGCGGCGGCCACCTGCATGGTGGCCTTGGCGTGGTCGGCGACGGGGTGGTCCATGGCCTGGTATTCGGCGGCGATGCCGCACGCGGCGGAGTAGTCGTAGGTGCCGTAGTGCAGTCCCGCGCAACGGCCCGCGGCGGCGTGCAGCATCCGCGCCACCTGCGCGGTGCCGTCGGGACCGCAGATCGCCTGCGGGGTCTCGATCTGGATCTCGAACCGCAGGGGAACGGCGAGCCCGTGCGCACGCTCGAGGTGCTCGCACACGGTGACCATCGCGGAGACCTGCTCGGGTGCAGTCACCTTGGGCAGGGTCACGACGAAACAGTCCGGAGCGGAGGTCTTCTCGACGAGAGCACCGACGAAGGCGTCGAGCGTGCGGATCCCGCGACGGCGGGTGGCGGGCTCGAGACACTTGAAGCGCAGCCCCACGAACGGGGTGGCGGAGGGATTGCCGGCGAGAACGGTGGCGGCCCGGGCGACGTGGGCGTCCTCGTCGGCGTCGCGGTGCGGGCCGGGCACGTCCGTCTGGGGGAATCCGTCCTCGAAGTCGATGCGCAGATCTTCGATCGGCTCGGTGCCGAGCTTGGCCCGCACGAGCGGTAGGACCTGTTCGGCGAGCTCCGGTTCGATCCCCGTCACGCCGGCCAGGTCGCCGGGGCCGGAGCAGTTCTCGTCGAGCACCCGGCGGGCGTGTGCACCCCACTCGGCGACGGTCGTCGCGTCGTACCGGTGGGCCGGCACGTACACGGTGTGCACGGGTTGCCGCGCCGGTGTCGTCCCGGGATAGGCGGTGGCGTACGCGGCGTCGACGGGCCCGAGCGTCGCGTCGAGCGAGGCGTGGAGCCGTTCGAGTCCGTCCACCGCTGCACACTCCCGTCGTCTGTATCCACGGCTGTATACGCGTGGCTCCGCCGACGGTAGTGGCGTCGTGTCAAGCGAACGGTTAACCGCGGTAACGACGGTGTTACGCGGTGGACCGCGTGCGGCGAGCGAATGTATCGCTCACCTCCTCAGTCCGAGTCGGTGATACATTCGCTCGCCCCACCCGGGCGGGTGCTCAGCCGGCGGCCGAGAGATCGAGGCGCGTGGCCGACAGATCCGTGCGGCGCCGGGCCAGGTCAGCGGCGCCGACGATCCCGGCGTCGGGGCCGAGCTCGGCCAGCCGCACCGGGGCGGCCGGGCGGTGCCCGCGTCCGGTCAGCCGCTGGGCGAACGTGGCGACGGCGGGCCCGCGCAGCAGTTCGCCGGCCTCGCACACACCGCCGCCGAGGACGAACACCTCCGGGTCGAGGAACGCGGCGAGGTCCGCCATGCCGTGCCCGAGCCACGTGCCGATCGTGCGGAAGCACTCGAGCGCGGCGGCGTCGCCCTCGCGGGCGGCGGTGGTGACGTGGTGCCCGGTAATCTGCTCGGCGCGCCCGCCGGCCAGCTCGAGCAGCCGGCCGGCGAGCGCGGGCGAGACGCTCGCGATCTCCTGCGCCTCCCGCACCAGGGCCCGCCCGCTGGCGTAACGCTCCCAGCAGCCGTGGTTCCCGCACCCGCAGCGACGGCCGTGCGGCTCGACGTTGAGATGGCCGAGTTCCGCGGCCAGCCCCGAGGCTCCGCGGTGCAGGGCGCCGTCGATGATCAGACCACCGCCGATGCCGGTGCCGACGGTGAGCACGATCGCGGTGCGGGCACCCCGGCCGGCGCCGAAGCGTGCCTCGCCCCAGGCGGCGGCGTTGGCGTCGTTCTCGACGACGGTCGGCAGCCCGCACGCGGCCTCGACGGCCTCGCCGAGCGGTTCGCCGCGCCACGCGAGGTTGGGGGCGAACAGCACGGTACGGCGATCGGACGCGACGAATCCGGCGGCGCCGATGCCCACCGCGCACACGTCGTGCGCGGCGCGGAGTTCGCGGACCACGTCGGCGACGACGTCCTCGGTGCGGGCGGGGTCGTCCGACGGGGTGGCGCGGCGGAGCCGGGCGTGCAGGGTGCCGTGTTCGTCGACCACGCCGGCGGCGACCTTGGTGCCGCCCACGTCGATTCCGATGGTCAGTGCCATGTCTGTTCTCTCCCTGACTGTTCTGTTACCGGGGTGCCCGGGATTCAGGCGGCGTCCATGTCCTCGAGTTCGCGGCCCTTGGTCTCCTTGACCCAGCGCAGGACGAACAGCAGCGACAGCACCGCGCACACGGCGTAGAAGCCGTACGACAGCCCCAGCGACAGTTCCTTCATGGCGGGGAAGCTCACGGTGATGACCCAGTTGGCCGCCCACTGCGCGCCGGCGGCGAGCGACAGTGCCGCCGCGCGGATCCGGTTGGGGAAGGCCTCGCCGAGCAGGACCCACACGACCGGTCCCCACGACATGCCGAACGCGACGACGAACAGGTTCGCGGCGATCAGCGCGATCGGTCCCTGCAGTCCGGTCAGGTGCGGGGTGGTCACACCGTCGACGACGGTGGTGGAGGCGGTGGCGAAGACGACGGCCATCGTGGTGAGGGTGACGGCCATGCCGCCCGAGCCGATGATCAGCAGGGGCCGGCGTCCGATGCGGTCGACGAACGCGATGGCCACGAGGGTGGTGGCGATGTTGACCACGGACGTGACGACGGTGATGACGAGGGAGCTGTTCTCGTCGAATCCCACTGCCTGCCAGAGGATGCTGGAGTAGTAGAAGATCACGTTGATGCCGACGAACTGCTGGAACACCGACAGCCCGATGCCGATCCACACGATGGGCAGCAGGCCCAGCGCGGGTCCCCTCAGGTCGCGCAGCGACGGGGTGCGCTCGTGGCCGAGGGTGGCGCGGATCGATTCGATGCGCAGGTCGATGCCCTGCTCGCCGAGCAGCGTGCCGAGGATGCCGCGGGCCTCCCCGATGCGGCCCTTCGCGACGAGATAGCGCGGGGACTCCGGGATGGTGAGCGTCAGGAATCCGTACACGAGGGCGGGAACGGTCATGGACAGGAACATCCAGCGCCACGCCTCGAGCCCGAACCACAGTTCCTCGCGGGAGCCACCCGCGAGGGCGGCGAGGGCGTAGTCGACGAGCAGAGCGGCGAAGATGCCGACGACGATCGCGAGCTGCTGCAGCGATCCCAGGCGACCGCGTACCCGGGCGGGGGAGATCTCGGCGATGTAGGCGGGGGCGATGACGGAGGCGAGTCCGACGCCGACACCGCCGACGATGCGGAACAGGACGAGAGTTTCGACGTTGAAGGCGAATCCGGTGCCCAGCGCGCTGACCAGGAACATCGCGGCGGCGACCTGCATGGTGGTGAGCCGGCCGTAGCGGTCCGCGATGCGGCCGGCGAGGACGGCGCCGCCGGCCGCGCCGAGCAGGGCCGAGGCGACCGCGAAGCCGAGGACGGCGGACGAGACGGCGAACCGGGATTCGATGGCCGACACGGCACCGTTGATGACGGCGCTGTCGAAGCCGAACAACAGGCCGCCGAGCGCGGCGATGGCGGCGATGCGGACCGGCACCGGGGCGCCGGCGGTGTCCGGTCCGGTGTCGGGGACGGTCGGGAGCGCGACGTGGTTACTCATGGGACTCCTCGTGGGCGGCGGGACCCGGCCGCGGCGGTCCCGTTCCGGGAGGCGAGTGGCGGCGGTCACGCGAACTGTGTGCTGGACCACAGTAGGACGAAGCGGCGTCAGTCGTCAAGAAATGAATGAAAAAAGCGTCTTGAGACGCTACCTATGTTCGAATTTGAACCTAGTTCTGGACGTGAGTCGGCGCCGAAGCCTCGAAGATGATCTTCAGCGGGGGCTGGCCGCGCGCAGTCCCAGGGCGACCGCCCCGAGTACCTGGGCCCGGGCGCCGAGCGCCGCCGTCCGTACCTGCACGGTGCGCGCGGCGCTGGGCACCGCGTACCGCTCGATCGCGCGACGCAGGGGCTCGAGCAGCAGCTCTCCCGCCAGGGCGAGTTCGCCGCCGATCAGGAGGAGCTGCGGATTGAGCAGGTTGCACAGGCTCGCCGCCGCGACCCCGACGTGGCGGCCGGTGTCCGCGAGCACCCGGGCACACCCGGCGTCGCCGGCCTCGGCGAGTGCCACCACGTCCGCGATCGTCAGGCCGGGCCCCCGGCTCGGCTCGAGCAGCCCGATCACCACGTGCGAGGCCACCATCGTCTCGAGGCAGCCGCGGTTGCCGCACCGGCACACCTGGCCGAACTCGTCGAGGGAGGTGTGGCCGATCTCGCCGGCCGTGCCGGCGCGGCCCCGGTACAGCCGCCCGTCCAGCACCAGTCCGGCGCCGACGCCGTCGGACAGCTTGATGTAGGCCAGGTCGTCCACGCCGCACCCGGCACCCCAGATGTGCTCGGCCAGCGCACCGAGATTGGCGTCGTTGTCGACGTGGACGGGAAGCGCGAGCCGCTCGGCGGCCAGTGCGGCCGGGTCGACGCCCACCCAGCCCGGCAGGATCGACGGCCCGCCGATCCGGTGCGTGGCGGACTCGACCGGCGCGGGCAGGCCCATGCCGACGGCCGCGACGGCGTCGCGTCCGCACCCGAGCTCGACGAGGGCGTCGTCGAGAAGTGCCCCGGCCCTTGTTATCCCGTCCTCGGCGCGATGTCCGGTCGCCAGCTCGACCCGCTTCTCGGCGAGGATCTCGTGCGACAGGTCGGCGACGGCGACAGTGAGATGCCGGTGCCCGAAATCGATTCCGACGGCCAGGCCCGCCGACCGGGTGAGCTTCACGGCCCGCCCCCGCTGGCCCGGGCGCTCGGCCGCGGCCACCTCCACCAGGCCGCTGGTGGTCAGTTCCCGCACCAGATTCGACACCGTGGCCGGGGCCAGACCGGTGCGCCGGGCGATCTCCGCCTGGGTGAGTTCGCCACCGGACTGCAGAACCCGAACCACCCGTTGCTGATTGGCCGACCGCAGCGACGACTGCGAGCCGGGGTGGTCGGTGTCCTCACGCATCCGCCCAGGGTACCGTCCCTCGGCCCTCCGCTCGCTCCGGCCGGCGCGGAAGATCTGCGACCGGCCTGGTCGGATGCGCGCGTCACGCGCGCTGGTCGCGGCTGACGGCGAAACGCGCGGATCCAGCAACGCACGAGGGCTCGCCCCCGTCGCGTCCGAGTAGGACGGGGGCGAGCCCGGTCGGCCTACGCCTCGGCCAGGCGTAGTTTCGTGGTCACCTGCGCGAGGCGGGTGATCCGGGCCCAGTCCCGGGTCTGCACCGCATCGGCGGGGGTGAGCCACGAGCCCCCCACGCAGCCGACGTTGGGCAGCGCGAGGTAGTCGGGGGCGGTTGCGACCGAGATCCCGCCGGTGGGGCAGAACCGGGCCGCGGGCACGGGGGAGTGGACGGCCGCGAGGAACCGGGTGCCCCCCGCGGCCTCCGCGGGAAAGAACTTCATCTCGCGGTAGCCGCGTTCGAGGAGCAGCAGCACCTCCGAGACGGTCGCGGCACCCGGCAGGTGGGGCAGTCCCGTGTCGGTCATGGCCTTCAGCAGCGACTCCGTCGCGCCCGGCGACACCAGGAAGCGCGCGCCGGCCGCCGCGGCCTGCGCGGCCTGGCCGGGTTCGACGATCGTGCCGGCACCGACGGTGATCTCGGGAACCTCGGCGGCGATCCGCTCGATCGCCTCGAGGGCGCACGGGGTGCGCAGAGTCAGCTCGATCATCGGCACACCGCCGTCGACGAGGGCCCGGGCGATCGGGACCGCGTCCGCGGCATCGTCTATCACGACGACGGGAACGACGGGGGTCACGTCCAGCAGGCTCATCGGGGTCTCCTTCACGCGGGGTTGGGTTGGAAGACGCTGGCGCCGAGGGTGGCCGGGCCCACGGCGGCCCGCAGGCCCGCGAACAGTTCCCGGCCCGTGCCCGTCCAGGCGTCGTCGGTGGGGGCGTGGCCGGTCGCCACGCGGTCGGCGAGTGTGGCGTCGGACAGGTGCACGCACAGCGAGCCGGCGACGGCGTCGACGGTGATCAGGTCGCCGTCGCGGACGCGGGCGAGCGGGCCGCCGGCCGCGGCCTCGGGCGTGACGTGGATGGCGGCGGGAACCTTGCCGGACGCGCCCGACATCCGGCCGTCGGTCACCAGCGCGACCCGGCGCCCGCGGTCCTGCAGCACCCCCAGCGCGGGGGTGAGCTTGTGCAGCTCCGGCATTCCGTTCGCGCGCGGACCCTGGTAACGCAGCACCGCCACGACGTCGCGGTCGAGTTCGCCCGCCTCGAAGGCCGCGAGGAAGTCGGCCTGGTCGTCGAACACCCGGGCCGGCGCGGTGACGATGTGGTGCTCCGGGGCGACCGCGGACACCTTGAGCACGGCCTCGCCGAGGTTGCCGTCGAGCACCTTGAGCCCGCCGTCCACGGCGAACGGGTCCACGACGCCGCGCAGCACGGTGCGGTCGAGGCTCTCGGACGGCCCGGTCTCCCACTGCAGCGTCCCGTCGCGCAGCCGCGGCTCCTGCGTGTACCGGTGCAGACCGGGGCCGGCGACGGTGGTGACGTCGTCGTGCAGCAGGCCCGCCGAGAGCAGTTCCGAGACGACGACACCGAGCCCGCCGGCGGCGTGGAAGTGGTTCACGTCGGCCGCGCCGTTGGGGTAGATCCGGGCGAGCAGCGGCACGACGGCCGACAGGTCCGCCAGGTCGCGCCACGTGAGCGTGATGCCCGCGGCCCGCGCGATCGCCACCAGGTGCATCGTGTGATTGGTGGAGCCGCCGGTGGCGAGCAGTGCGACGCAGCCGTTGACGACGGCCCGCTCGTCGACGACCTCCCCGACCGGGGTGAAGGCGGAGCCGAGCGCGGTGAGGCCGGTGACGCGGCGCGCGGCCTCGTCGGTGAGCGCGTCCCGCAGCTCGGTGCCCGGGTTGACGAAGCTCGCGCCGGGCAGGTGCAGGCCCATCACCTCCATCAGCAGCTGATTGGAGTTCGCGGTGCCGAAGAACGTGCACGTGCCGGCGCCGTGATAGGACGCGGCCTCGGCCTCGAGCAGGTCTTCGCGTCGAGCGCGGCCCTCCGCGTAGAGCTGCCGCACCCGGGCCTTCTCGCCGTTGGGCAGCCCCGACGTCATCGGCCCGGCCGGGACGAACACCGTCGGCAGGTGCCCGAAGCCCAGGGCGCCGATCAGCATGCCGGGGACGATCTTGTCGCAGACCCCGAGCATGAGCGCGCCGTCGAACATGTCGTGCGACAACGCGATAGCGGTGGACATCGCGATGACGTCGCGGCTGAACAGCGACAGCTGCATGCCGTCGCGGCCCTGGGTGATGCCGTCGCACATGGCCGGGACGCCGCCGGCGAACTGTGCGATGCCGCCCGCCTCGAGGACCGCGGCCTTCAGCCGCGCCGGGTACTCCTCGAAGGGCCGGTGCGCCGAGAGCATGTCGTTGTAGGACGAGACGATCGCGATGTTCGGCTTCACCAGCCCGCGCAGCGCGGACTTGTCGGCGGGCTCGGCCGCGGCGAATCCGTGGGCCAGGTTGGCGCACGCGAGGCGCCCGCGGGCAGGCCCCTTGTCGGCGGCGGCGCGCAGCCGCTCGAGGTAGGCGGCACGCTCGGCCCGGCTGCGCCGGACGATGCGGTCGGTGACCCGGGCGAGAACGGGATGGACGTGGCTCATGAGGAAGGTCCTTCGTACCAGGCGCGGCCGTCGCGCTCGATGAGGGTGATCGCGTCGGTGGGGCCGGACGTACCCGCCGGGTAGCGGCGCGGCACCCGGCCGGTGCGGTCCCAGGTCTGCAGGATCGGCTCGACCCATGCCCACGCGGTCTCGACCTCGTCGCGGCGCATGAACAGGGTCGGGTCACCCCGCACCACGTCCATCAGCAGCCGCTCGTACGCGTCGGGGGACGGACGGTCGAACGCGTCCACGTAGTTCAGATCCAGCGACACCGGACGCAGGCGGATCCCGCCGGGCCCGGGTTCCTTGGCGGTCATGTGCAGGCAGATGCCCTCGTCGGGCTGCAGCCGGATCACCAGGCGATTGGGTTCGGTGGCGCCCTCGGCCCGGGGGAACATCGGGTGCGGAACGTCCTTGAACTGCACCACGATCTCGGAACTGCGCTTCTCGAGACGCTTGCCGGTGCGCAGGTAGAACGGCACGCCGGCCCAGCGCCAGTTGCGCACCTCCGCGCGCACCGCGACGAAGGTCTCGGTGCGGCTGTCCGGGTTCTCCACCTCGTCGCGATACCCGGGCACGGCACCGCCGTCGACCAATCCGGGTCCGTATTGCCCGGTGACGGTGAATCTTTCGACGTCGTCGGGCGTCATCGGCCGCAGTGCCTGCAGCACCTTGAGTTTCTCGTCGCGCACGGTCTCGCGGTCGACGACCGTCGGCGGTTCCATCGCCACCAGGCACAGCACCTGCAGCAGGTGGTTCTGCAGCATGTCGCGCAGCGCCCCGGAGGTGTCGTAGTAGCCGCCGCGGGTGCCCACGCCGAGGGATTCGGAGACGGTGATCTGCACGTGGTCGATCCACGTCGAGTTCCACAGCGGCTCGAGCAGGGTGTTGGCGAACCGGGTGACCAGCAGGTTCTGGACACTCTCCTTGCCGAGGTAGTGGTCGATGCGGAAGATCTGCGACTCGTCGAACACCTCGCCGACCGCGTCGTTGATCGCGCGGGCGGATGCGAGGTCGCGGCCGATGGGCTTCTCGAGCACCACCCGCGACGTCGGCTCGACGAGTCCGTGCCGGGCGAGGTGATGGGAGATCGGCCCGAACAGCGAAGGGGCGCAAGCGAGGTAGAACACGCGCACGGAGTCCGGGGCCAGGACGTCGCGCAGGGCGGACCAGTCGTCCCCGCCTGCGAAGTCGACGCTCACGTAGTCGAGGCGGTCCAGGAACCGCGTGAGGGTGCCGGCATCCAGCAGGTGGGCGGGTACGAAGCGTGCGAGCTCGCCGCGGACCTTGTCGCGGTAGCCGTCGGTGTCGAGGCCGGCGCGCGCGGCGCCGACGATCCGGCTGCCGGGCGGCAACTGGCCGTCGTGATCGCGCAGGTAGAGGGCGGGCAGGAGCTTACGGACGGCGAGGTCGCCGGTGCCGCCGAAGACGACGACGGTACAGGGAGAGGCGGGTGACATGGCTTGTCCTCCCGAATGAGGGGGTGAGGGCTGTCACTGGCAACCGTAGAACATCTTCCGCACTGAAACAACAAACTTACGCATTTCTAAGAACAAAGTCCGGTTCGACGCAGCACGCCGCGGCTGCACGAGGCGCTCTCGGGTGCGGTTCCTTGGTTCAATGGCGGTATGAGCCGATCCTCCAGCGCGCCCGCCACAGCGGGCGAGGTCTTCGCCCTCGTCCGCGCCGGCGCCGCGACCACCCGAAGTGAGATCGGGCACCACACCGGGCTCTCCCGCACCGCCGTCGCCGCCCGGGTCGCGGCACTCCAGGACCTCGGCCTCGTCGTCGAAACGGAGGAGGGGCCCTCCACCGGTGGGCGGCCACCGCTCACCCTCACCTTCGGGGCCGGCGCGGGCATCGTGCTCGTCGGCGCGATCGGCCGCAGCCGCACCCAGCTCGCCGTCTGCGATCTCGCCGGGGAACTGCTCCGGACCGAGGACCTCGAGCAGGAGATCGGGGCGAGCCCGGGCGAGCTGATGCCGAAGATCGTCGCGCACCTCACCGACCTGCGCGACTCGCTCGGTCCCGGCGCACCCCGCACCGTCGGCATCGGGGTGAGCCTGCCGGGCACGGTGGACACGGTCCGCGGCTGCAGCCTCGACTCGCCGATGATGGCCGGCTGGGACGGTGTCGAGTTGCAGCCCTTCCTCGCCGGCCTCGGTGCAGCGCCGGTGTTCGTCGACAACGACGCGAACGTCATGGTGCTCGCCGAAAGACTCGGCGAACGACGGAAGTTCGATGACATGCTCCTCATCAAGGCGTCCACGGGCCTCGGCGCGGGCATCGTGTCGGGCGGTGTGCTGCAGCGCGGCGCGGTGGGCGCGGCCGGCGAGATCGGGCACACCAAGACCGCCGCCGCCCAGGGCGTCCTGTGCCGCTGCGGCGACGTCGGCTGCGTCGAGGCGATCGCCGGGGGCTGGGCCCTGGTCCGCGACCTGCAGGAGCAGGGCCGGGACGTGACCCACATCCGCGACGTCGTAGCCCTCGCCGTCGGCGGGGATGCGGAGGCGCGCCGCATGATCCGGGACAGCGGCCGGCGGATCGGTGAGGTGATCGCCGGTGCCGTCAACCTCCTCGACCCGGCGGTGCTCGTCGTGGGTGGCGACATGGCCGAGGCCTACGACGTGTTCGTCGCCGGACTGCGCGAAACCCTCTATCGCGACGCGGTGTCCGTGGCCACCCGCGCCCTGCAGATCCTGCCCTGGTCGCACGGCGATCGCTCCGGGATGATCGGCTGCGCCTCCATGGCTCTCGACCAGGTGCTCAGCGTGCGCGCCGTGGACCGGATGGTGGCCGAGCGGGGCCGCTGATCCGGCTACTCCGCCGGTTGACGGCGGATGAAGTCGGCCATGCCCGGGACGGTGAAGGCGATGCGACCGTGCTCCGGTGCCCAGATCAGGCCCTTGCGGATGGCCGAGTTGCGGACGTCGCTGACACCGGTGGCGGTCGAGCCCATCAGCTGGGCGACCTTCCCGGACCGCGGGGTCTCCTCGCCGGTGGCGGCGAGCGCGGTGAGGTAACGGCGCTCGCGGTCGGTCGCCCGGTTCCAGCGGGACGGGAAGAATCCCTCGTCGAGGTGACGCCGGCCCACCTCGACGGCGAGTTCGGCATCCTCGAGCTGAAAGGGGCTGTGCGGAGCGATGTTCCAGATCGCCTTCCCGTACTCCTGGAGGAAGTACGGGTAACCGCCGCTGGCTTGGACGAGCACGGCGAGCGCGTCGTCGGTGAAGTCCCCGCCCTGACGGCGTACCGGGATGCGCAGGGCGTCGGCTGCGGCCGCCGGGGTGAGGGGGCCGATGGTGCTGTAGAGGAACTGTCGCTCCGCGTACGAGCGGTTGCCGGCCAGCACCGCGGGAAGATTGGGTAGTCCGGCGCCGATGAGGAAGAACGGCCATTCGCGCTGGCTCGCCCGGTGCTGGACGGCGAGCAGCGCCGACAGCAGATCGGAGTCGAGGTCCTGCATCTCGTCGATGAACAACCCGAATGCGCTGGATCTGGGCCGCAGTTCGGCGGTGATCGCTTCGACGAGTTCCTCGAGGTCGAGATCGATGTCGCCACTGGCTGCCGGACGCTGGTCGAGGGAGAAGCTTGCGGTCGCCGGGCCGAGGCCGAGGTCGAGGGAGAAGCCGCGGGCGAGGTCGATGAGCGGGTCGATCGCGTGCTGGATCCGGTGCTTGCGGCTGTAGCGGCGCAGTCCGACCGTCAGCTCCTGGGAGAGCTTGGCGCGGACCGCGGTGGTGCCGGCCTCGCTGGGGCGGGCCTCGATGGCGATGGTGAGCCATCCCTGCCGGTCGGCGTGCTCGACGAGGGTGTTGAGCAGGGTCGTCTTCCCGACCCCGCGCAGTCCCGACAGGATCGGGCCACGGTCGTAGTTCTGCCGTTTGCTGCGGGCGACCAGGAGTTCGAACGCCCCGATCTGCTCGTCGCGCCCCTCGAGCGCCGGCGGCCGGAGTCCGGAGCCGGGCTTGAACGGATTGAGCTCGAGGTCCATGGGGCGAGTATAGAGACTTATGGAGTTCTATCTGAAGTTCTCCATAAATGACCATAACGTCCCATAGTCGCCCGCAGACACCAGGCTTCTTTGCACTCTCGGGACAATGGTGCAATCATGCACTCTATGGATGAAAGTGCAACAACTCCGTCCGGGCGGCGGAACCGCCGGATGGAGCGCACCAGAGCCGCACTCGTCGGCGAGGCGCGCGCGCTCACCGCCCGACATGGTCTTGCCGGGTTCACCGTGGAGGAACTCTGCGAGCGGGTGGAGATCTCCCGGCGCACCTTCTTCAACTACTTCCCGTCCAAGGAGGACGCGGTCCTCGGCGAGCCCCCGCTCAGCCTGACCCCCGAGGAGGAGGACGCCTTCGTGGCCGCCGGGCGGCACGACGGGGACGGCATCTCCCCCACGCTGCTCCAGGACCTCGTCGCGGTGATCCTCGCCCAGATCGGGCGCACCGACTTCACCCGCGAGCACGCGAAGCAGTACCACGACATCATCCACCGCGAGCCGCAGCTACTGCCCCGCATCCTGCACAACGGCGAGGCCCAGCTCCGGCGGTTCGCCGAGGTCGTCGCCCGGAGAGAGAACCTGCCTCCCGACGATCCGCTGCCGCGGACCGTCGTCTACGCGCTCGCCGACATCACCCGGCACACCGCCGACGAGTTCTTCGGCGACGACACCGATCGACCCTTCGCGGAGCTGCTGCTCCGCAACCTCGACATCGTCCGGCGACTGTTCGGACAGCGGCTCGACCCCATCGAAACGGCAGGAAACCCGTGACCGCAACGTCGTCCCGGCCCGCGGCACCACCGTTGGTGCTCACGCAGCGCCGGATCTGGCTCATCTTCTCCGCGCTGATCGCCGGCATGCTGCTGTCGAGCCTCGACCAGACCATCGTCTCCACCGCGATGCCGACCATCGTCGGGCAGCTCGGCGGCGTCGAGCACCAGGCCTGGATCACCACCGCCTACCTGCTGGCGACCACCATCGTGATGCCGATCTACGGAAAGTTCGGCGACGTGTTCGGCCGCCGCACCCTCTTCCTCGTCGCCATCGCGGTGTTCACCCTCGCCTCCGCCGGCTGTGCCTTCGCCACCGACTTCTGGTGGTTCGTGATCTTCCGCGCGATGCAGGGCCTCGGCGGCGGCGGCCTGATGATCCTCTCCCAGGCCATCATCGCCGACATCGTCCCGGCCGACCAGCGTGGCAAGTACCTGGGTCCGCTCGGTGCGGTCTTCGGTGTGGCCGCCGTCGCCGGCCCCCTGCTCGGCGGCTTCTTCGTCGACCACCTGACCTGGCACTGGGCCTTCTACATCAACCTGCCCGTCGGCGTGCTCGCCTTCGCGATCGCCTGGTGCACCCTCACGCTGCCCACGAAGCGGCCCGAGAAGAAGGTCGACTTCCTCGGCGTGCTCACCCTCTCGGCCGCCACCACGTGCCTGATCCTGTTCACGGACTTCGGTGGCGACCGGGGCTGGACGGATCCGCTGACCCTCGCGCTCGCCGTCGGAGTGCTCGTCGCGGCAAGCCTTTTCGTCCTCGTCGAGTCCCGCGCCGAGGATCCGATCATCCCGCTGTCGCTGTTCCGCAATCCGATCTTCGTCAACGCCACCGCGATCGGCTTCACCGTGGGCCTCGGCATGTTCGCGGCGCTGGCCTTCATGCCGACGTTCCTGCAGATGTCGTCCGGCACCTCGGCCGCGGTCTCCGGCCTTCTGATGATCCCGATGATGGCCGGCCTGATGGCCACCTCGATCGCCTCCGGCATCGCAATCACGAAAACCGGTCACTACAAGGCGTATCCCATCGCCGGTGCCCTCGTCACGGCCGCCGCGATGTTGTGGCTGACCACCCTCGAAGGCAGCACGCCGCTGTGGCTGATCTGCACGATGCTGTTCACCCTCGGCCTCGGCCTGGGTCTGATCATGCAGGTGGTCGTTCTCGTGGTGCAGAACGCCGTGCCGCCCAACGAGATCGGGACCGCGACCAGCACCAACAACTACTTCCGGGAGGTGGGCGCGTCCCTCGGCGTGGCGGTCTTCGGCACGATCTTCACCAACCGGCTGGCCGAGCAGCTCACCGCCGTGTTCACCGGAGCCGGGGCCTCCCCGGAGCAGGCCGGCCAGGCGACGGCGACGCTCGATCCCGCGGCCCTGAACCAGCTGCCGGACTCCGTGCGCACCGGCGTGGTCGACGCCTACGCCGACTCCCTCGCACCGGTGTTCTGGTACCTGATCCCATTCCTGTTGGTGGCCTTCGTCATCGCGTGCTTCCTGCGGCAGATCCCGCTGTCGCACGAGGCGGGCATGGTCGCCCGCGGTGAGGCGGTCACGGAGGAACAGCTGACGCACGCGGCAGGCGCGCGACCGCACCCCGCCGAGGCCGAGGCCGGGAGTCGCCCGGCCCCGTGACGGCGCCCATGCGCGCGGGGTCGGCCAGCGCCGCCCGAAGGCGGGACAACGCGCGATGCTGACCCACACGAACGGCGCCGGGCGTCGTCCGCAGGACGGCGGCGGACTCCTCCACAGACAACCCCTCGACCACCCGCAGGCGCAGGATTTCGCGTTGCCTGCGGGTGAGCGTCGAGAGCAGCGCGTCGACGTGCTGCCGCTCGCAGCGCAGCACGCGCAGCTCCGGACCGTCCCTCTCGCATACGGAGTCCGGCCGATTCCCGCGTGCGGCGGCGGTATCGACGGCCTGGGTGGGAGTTGTCATCGAGTCGTGCCTTCCTTGCTGGGGCATGACGCATCGCGTCCGTTCACGCACCCACACAACCGGACGACCCTCGGGCGTCCATGGGAGTGAGCCGTGGATCTGCTGGGAAGTGCGCCTTCGGTGAACCCGACACGTGTCGGGGACACCGGTCACCGAGGTGCCGATGCCACTGCGGTGCCGGAGATCGTCACTGCGTACCGGAGATCGTCACTGCGCGCACGGGGATCCGCCGCCGAGTGCGCAGCGGTCCGTCCCGTCCTGCGTCAGCAATCCGAACACCCGGCTCTTCGCATCGTCGCGAGTGGTGACGACGACGTGGTCCCACGGACCCCCGGCCGGGGCGTCGTCCTCGCGGGTGAGGTGCGGTCGCAGAGCCGTCCACCGATGCCAGTGCCGCGCGAACGACGACTCGTTCATCACGCGCCCGCGAGAGTGCTGTCCGGCCCGCGCGACATCGCGGGGCACGTCGAGGAAGACCAGCACCGGCGTCCAGCCTCGTCGCCGCGCCAGGCGGGCCGTCCAGTCGCGTCGGCGCCTGCGCGTGGCGGTGTCGTGAACGGCCACAGGCCCTTCGCTCCGGTGCGGTCCGGCCAGGAGGGTGCGCACCACGTCGAGGGTGTGCATGAGATGGACCAGTGGCCGATACCAGCGATACGGCAGGCCCGGCGGAAGCGCGGCGGCGAGGCGTTCGGCCCGGCGCTCCGGATCGAGAACGGTCAGACCCGGGATGTCGTGCTCGATCCGGCGAAGCAGGGTGCTCTTACCCGCTCCGGGAACGCCACCGGTCATCAGGAAGACGGCACCGGTGTCGCGCCCGGACGGGTGTCCCGGGTGGGGGACCGTCGGAACTGAGGTGGTTATGACGATTCCTTTCCCTGCGGGCAGATTCGTGATCGATTCTGCCGTCTCCAGGATGCCGGCAGGGACTGGGCCGACGCTGAGTCCTTCCTGAGGTCCGGCTGTGAAACCGGGCCGCACCTCGCGGCCCGGCGCTCGCGCCTCGTCCGGTCGACTGTCACGCAGCTCAGCTGTCACGCAGCTCCGCGAGCGCAGCGGTGCGCTGTTCGATCCAGGACCGCATCGAGTCCGCGCTCGACTGGAGGGAAGCGGCCGGGAGCGCGTCGCTGACAGGGACGGTCGAGACCAGGGTGTCGAGCACCTCGAGGGCGCGTCCGCTGCCGTACATCTGTTCGTGGAGGTCCCGGTAGGCGTCCTCGTAGACCTGGGTGAAGGCGTCGGATTCGAGGAACCGTGTCTTCAGGCTGTTGCCGGACTGCACTCGGCCTGCCCCCTGCCCGCCCTGCGGTGCAGCTGCGCCCGGAGGCGGCATCCCACGCGGCTGGGGCATGGTGCCGGGATCGGCCGCCGCGGTGCCGGCCTCGCCCTGCCCGGGGCCGCCCATTGCGCCGGGTGCCATCGAGACGGTGTCGTGCGGGCCGGTGGTGGCATCGCCTTGCATGGCCAGGTTCAGGTCCCAGGACACGACGGAGAGCTTGCCCGTCTGCAGGTCGTACCAGAGGTAGTAGTTCTGGCCCGGCCCGCTCATGTCGTCACCGTTGACGAGCAGGTTCTGCGTGGCGACGTACCGCGCGAACGAGTCCACGTCTACCCACTCCGACAGGTGTGCGCCGAACTCCTCGTCGCTCGCCGAGTCCAGCCACTTCAGGAAGCTGACGACCGGCTGCAGGTTCCCCGTCCCGACCGCATTGATCTGCTCGAACTGGTCGGCGTAGTCCGACTGGTCGTCGCCGATGTACTCGAACCGCGACGACGCGTCCGCCTTGTACAGGTAGCCGTCGGAGTCGAACAGGGAGTTCGCATACGTGTCGTCGGGGTGTTCGAGCAGCAGGCGCGTGGTGGTGGCGCTGTCGTTGACCGAATAGACCGTGTACGCGTAGCGCTGCGTCGGCTGCCCGGTCTCCGCGGTCAGCGACAGGGCCATCGCCTCGTTGAGCACGGGCGAGCCGGGGCGCACCGAGATTTCGGTCATGCCCTGGTAGGCGCGGCCGCCGGCGTTCTCGTCGAAGCTGATGAGCAGCGGCAGCGACGTCGGATCGTCCTCGGACGCCTGCGACATGCCGCCCGGGCCGCCCATGGCCGCCGGATCGAATCCGTCGGGCAGCTCCATCCCCTCCGGGGGCTCGAAGCCCTCGCCGCCGGGCCCGGCGTCCTCGCCGCGCACGCCCATGAGGGTGGAGTTGCCCTTCAACCGCACCGAGACGTCGGTGATCAGCGTGCCGTCGATGGTGACATCGGCGGTGACCCACTTCTTCTCGCCGGTGCTCTGGAAGGCGGTGATCATCTCGTCGTATTCCGCGTCGGTGATCTCGACCGACAGTTCGTGCGGGACCGAGGCGTCGAACAGGTCCACCGTGCCGGTGATGTTGTCGGTGATCTCCGAGGCGATGATCGTCGGGTCGCCGGTGATGTACGGGCGGATGCGGGTCGCCCCGAACACGGTCGCCAGGATCGTCACGAACACGACGAACACAGCCAGGAGTTTCCAGTGCCGGCGCAGCGACGTCGGGACCCGGTGCCGGAGCCGGCGCCGCGGCGGCGACTGCCCGGCGGTGGGTGTGTCGTCCATCAGATGTCCGTCTGGTCGTATCCGGTCAGGACGGTCACCCGCTGGCCGGTGTTGACCGCACTCAGGGCCGAGATCAGCTCGTTCGGCTTCGTGCCCTTCTTCAGCTGCGCGGTGTAGTACAGCTCGGTCAGCGCACCGGAGCGAACGGATTCGGTGGAGACCAGTTCGAACTCGGAGCAGTACCGGATGAGCACGTCCTCGACCAGCGCGTTGTACTCCTGCTCCGGCGGCACCTGCACCTTCACGACCTGACGCTGGACGTCGAGCTTGAACCAGCTGAACTTGTTCATGATCAGCAGCACCAGGCAGATCGCGATCGTCGCGGCGATCGCCAGCAGGTAGAAGCGGGTGCCGGTCGTCATGCCGACGGCCATCACCAGGAAGATGAAGCCTACATCGCGAGTTTCCTTGATGGCGTTGCGGAATCGAACCACCGACAGGGCGCCGACGAGTGCGAACGCGCGGGCGATGTTGGAGCCGACGACCAGCATGATCAGCGAGATCACCATGCCGACCAGCACGAGGGTCTGCACGTAGGACTGGCTGTAGGAGACGTTCCTGTGGGTGTGGCGGTAGACCCAGCCGATGATCGAGGCGAGCACGAACGACAGCGACAGCGACACGATGATGTCGAACGTCGTGAACGTCCCGCTGAGGTCTTGCAGGTCGAAATTCATGATGGTCCTGGTTCGGTGTAGGGACGGGAACGGCGCCCGTGCGGGGGACGCGGGCAGACGGTGCGGCGGTCAGCGCGCCATCGTCGAGGTCTCGAAGAGACCGGTCGGCACACGGTCGTCGAAGCCTTGCGGCAGAACGAGTTCGGGGGCGCCCATCCGGGAGCGCGGAGCGAGGCCGAACGCCTCGACGGACTGGCAGTACTTCGAGACGCGGACGACCGACATGTCCAGCCGGGCGGTCAGATCGGTCGCCCAGTACGGAACGCGTTCGTTGGCCTTCAGTTCGACGATCGCCAGCCTCGGCGGGACGACGAACCGGTTCTGTGCTCCCGAGGCGAAGTGGAAGTCGCGGTCGCGGCCGTGCACCTTGTGGTCGATCGTCACTCGCAGGCCGAGGTCGGCCTCGCGGCCGACGAACGCCTCCCGCAGGTAGCCGGTGGTCACGATCGGCCGCAGGTCGAGGTTGCCGATCAGCGTCGTCACCTCGTGGGCGAACGGGCGTTGCGAGGGTTCGCAGTCGATCTCCTGCCGTCCGTCGAGCCAGCGTCGCGCGTTCCCGTACGGCACTGCGATGCGCCGTTTCTGGGTGACGCGGTTGACGCGCTGCTTGATCTCGATGTGCACCGGCGTGTCGTCGGTGCATTCGGAAGGGTTGCCGTACAGGCGCATCCGCAGCTTGCGCCGGAACCGCAGGCCCTCGATCTTCTCCCAGTAGAACCGCAGGTCCGGCGTGTCGTAGTAGAGCGAGGTGACCGGGTACCCGCCGTGGGGCGAATACGGATCGGTGTCCATCCGCGCCGCGAGTTCCCGCCGCAGTTCGGGGACCTTCATCTCGTCGACGAAGTATTTGATCTCGTAGCGGTTGAAGGCGTGCAGCCTGCCGGCGGTCTGCTGGTAGCCGGTCGGTGCGGTGGGGACGTCCTCCGCCCGGTGCGTACCCTTCGCGGAGGACGTGCGGAATCGGTCGAACACTCCCATGGAACCGGCCTCTCGTCGGCGAACCGCTGTGCGGTGAACGCGATGCGAACGACACCAGTACAGCCGGTGACGCTCGAGGAACCTTGGGACGTTCCTGGCAGTCTGCTGGCAACGGGTACGCCGAGCGGGACGGCACTTTCGTCTCCGCGACACGAACCGACGAACGCCCCGACAATCAGCGAATGGTGGTCGCGGACGGCTGTGGACCGCGCGGCTGTGCGGTCGTGCGGATTCGGGGGAGCGAACTCGTCGCCGCTCTGCGCCTCAGGTTCCGGCGGACCGGATTCCCAGGACTCGGTGCCACCAGCGCCGACGCGGCGGCTCGGGGGCATACTCGCGCAGCACGGCGGCCGCTGCCGCGGCCCGCTCGGCGCGTTTCGACCGCAGCTCCGCCCGGTCCGCGGCCCACTGCCGGACCACCTCCTCCGGGTCGACCCTGTGGATGGGGACCAGGGGGCCGCTCGGTGCGCGCAGGCAGTCCACGATCCGCCGGTTCAGCTCCCGGACGATCTGCCGCACCGCCGGCTCGGAGGGCACGTCGAGCACGGTGCTGCGCAACCGCTCGATCTCCTTGCGCAGTTGCAGCGGGGGCGGCAGCAACGCCTCGGTCGACAGTCCTTCCCGGCGCAGATAGTCCTTCACCCACCACAGCTCGTCGTCGCTGCGATGCGGGATGGGTTTGCCGGCTCCCCTGAGGTTGTCGAAGTCGCCCCGCTCCTGCGCGACGCGGATCTGACGTTCGATCCACGACTCGAAGGTGATGTCCGGCCGCTTGCGCTCGGTCATGGAGGCGATTGTCCTCCGCGGGGCGCCGGGTTTCACGGTCGCGGGGTGACCGGGACCGTCGCCGACACGCCGATCGGATCGGCGACGAGGGGCGTCGCGACCATGTGCCAGCGGCCGCACGCGCAGCGCTGGTAGCGCACCACGCCTTCGCTCGTCGGGTGGCGGGAGACCTCGGTCCAGTGGTGGCGATGGGATGTCTGCATGCCACCCAGCGTGATGTAATGGCATTGTGCATCTCAACCCTTACGGCGAGTATGCCGTGCGGCTCGCCGCGGATCTGGTGAACGACCCGCCCGTGACCGTCGACGCGCTGGTGCAGCGCTGCGTCGAGGCGGGCCTGGTGATCGACTTCCCGGTCGGTGCCGACGACCTGCTCGGCGTCGGCGCGATGCTCGGACGCTGGTGCCGCGTCGTCGACGCGACCGGGGACGCCGAGCGCGCCGCGCTGGTCAACGAGATGCTTGCCGCCGCATCGGCGTACCCGCGCATGACGAACCACGCCGGCGACGGCTGGCACCTGCACTACCGGGACGACCAGCATTCCCTCGCCGGTGTCGTCGAGGCCCTCGTCTCCGTGGGAACGGCCCTGCACCTGGTGGGCCGGGGCATGCACCGCCTCGGCCGCTGCGCCCTCGACGAGTGCGACCACGTCTACGCGGACACCTCCCGCAACGGGCGGCAGCGGTACTGCTCGCCGCGGTGCGCGAACCGCGACGCCGTGCGCCGGCACCGGGCCGCGCACGTCGGGTGAGCCCGGACGATCAGCGCGGAGCGGTGCCGACGACGACGGTCGCGAACGCGTCGTCGCTGTGTACCACCTGCGGGATCAGCCCGCTGCGGGCGAAGCACTCGGCGATCCCGGCGGCCTGCCGCTCGCTCGATTCGACCAGCAGGTGCCCGCCCGGTGCCAGCCATCGCCCGGCCGTCGCGGCCACCCGCCGCAGCACGTCGAGGCCGTCGGCGCCCCCGTCGAGGGCGATGCGGTCCTCGTGGTCCCGGGCCTCGGCGGGCAGCAGCGCCAGGTCCGCGGTCGGTACGTACGGCACGTTCGCGAGCAGGAGATGGACGCGCCCGCGCAGCACCTCGGGGAGCGGGTCGTAGAGGTCGCCCTCGTACACCCGGCCGCCGAGCGCGGCGACGTTGCGGCCCGCGCACCGAACCGCGGCGGGATCGAGGTCCGTCGCATGCAGGTCCACCCCGGCAACGGCCGTCGCCACCGCGGCACCCAGGGCCCCCGAGCCGCAGCACAGGTCGACGACGACGGCGCCGGGCAGGGCGAGAGCGACGGCGCGATCGACGAGGAACTCGCTGCGCCGGCGCGGCACGAACACCCGGGGGTCCAGGAGGATGCGCAGGCCGTGGAACTCGGTCCAGCCGAGGATGTGCTCGAGCGGCTCGCCGGCGGCGCGCCGGTCCACCATGCCGGCGAGCTCGCCGGGCGTGCCGGCGGCCTCGACGAGCAGCCGCGCCTCCTCCTCCGCGAACACGCAACCCGCGCGCCGCAGGGTGGCCGCGACGGCGGAGGGATCCGGCGGAGTCGGCATGCGGCCGTGTCCCGGTCTCAGTCGGCGAGATCCTTGTATTCGGGGTGCTTGTCGATGAAGCCGTCGACGAACGGGCAGATGGCCACCACCCGCTTGCCGCGGGCACGTACGTCGTCGAGCGCGAACCGCACCAGCGTGCTCGACAGGCCCTGGCCCGAGTAGGCGCGGTCGACCTCGGTGTGGTCGAACACGAGTTGAACGTCGCCGTCGGGGTGGTACTGGGTGTAGCCGACGACGGTGTCGCCGTCGCGCAGTTCGTAGCGCTGTTGCTGCGGATTGTGGACGGCGACGACGGACGGGTCGCTCATGGCATTCCTCCGGCTGTTCAGGTGTTGTCGAGCAGGTGCGCGCGCATCGCGGTGTACGTGTTACCGAAGCGGGTCACGTCCTGAGGGCTGAGCAGGTCGAACACGTAGGAGCGTACGGCCTCGACGTGTCCGGGGCTGGCCTGGGCCAGCTTCGCGGCGCCGGCCTCGGTGAGTTCGGCCAGCATGCCGCGCTTGTCCTCGTCGCATTCGACGCGTTGCACCCAGCCGGCGTCGACGAGGCGGTTGATCGCGCGGGTGACGCCGCTGCGGGTCGTGACGACGGCGTCGGCGAGGGCGCGCATGCGCAGCCGCCGGCCGGGGGCCTCCGAGAGGGCGACCAGCAGTTCGTAGTCGGTGAGGGACATCCCGGAGTCCTGGGTGAGCTGCTTGTCCAGGGCGCTCATCAGCAGCCGGGTGCTGTCGAGGTAGGCGCGCCAGGTGCGCTGCTCGTCGTCGCTGAGCCACCGGGTCTTCGTCATCCGTCGAGAATAACCGGGTGGTTGCTCAGGAAATCAATTCGGCCGTCACTGTTGCGGGGGACGTACCGGGTGCCGGCTGACGATGGAGATCCGGTTGAACGCGTTCATCGCCACGGCAACCCACGCGATCGCGGAGAGTTCGTCCTCGGTGAGCCGGGCGCGCGCGAAGTCGTAGTCCCGGTCCTGCAGGTGACTGTCGGGCAGCGTGGTGATCGACTCGGCGAGGGCGAGAGCGGCCTGCTCCTGCTCGGTGAACAGGTCCGTCTCCCGCCAGGCCCGCAGCACCGCGAGCCGCTGGGTGGTCTCGCCCTCGCGCAGGGCGTCCCGGACGTGCACGTCCAGGCAGTAGGCGCAGCCGTTCATCTGGGAGACGCGTACGTTCACCAGCTCCACGAGCCGACGCTCGAGTCCGGCGTCGGCCGTGGCCTGGCGGATCGCTTTGGCTACCTCGATCTGCGCCCGGTACACCGGGCGGGTCTGCTTGTCGATCGGGACGCGCGCCTCGCTCACTCCGGCGGCGATACGTGCACGGAGATGTAGAGGGCTTCGCCGAGCTGCTCGAGCAGGCCCAGCTGGGTCTCCAGGTAGTCGATGTGCTCTTCCTCGTTCGCGAGGATCTCCTCGAAGATGCGGGCCGAGGTGATGTCGCTGACCGAGCGCATGTACTCGGAGCCCTTGCGGAGGCGGTCGCGGGCCTCGATCTCGACCTGCAGGTCGGCCTCGAACATCTCCTTGACCGTCTCGCCGAGCCGCAGCGTGCCGAGCCGCTGGTAGTTGGGCAGGCCCTCGAGGAACAGGATCCGGTCGGTGAGGGTTTCGGCGTGCCGCATCTCCTCGAAGGATTCGGCGCGGGTGTGCGCGGCGAGCTTGGTCCAGCCGTTGTTGTCCTGCATCTTCGAGTGCAGGAAATACTGGTTGATCGCCGTGAGCTCGGCGGTGAGCTGCTCGTTGAGGTACTCGATGACCTTCTTGTCGCCCTTCATGGCGCCTCCCGGGGACCGAACGCGGATCGACCGCCGGGTAGGGGTCTAGACGGCGGTCTCGAGTTCGATCCTCTCATCCCGCTCGCGGGATGCGCGAACGATCGCCGAGATATTTCGGACGCACCGTCCGCAGTCGGTGCCGGCGCGGCAGGCCGCGCCGATCTCGCGGGTGCAGCGCGCCCCGGCAGCGATGTGGGCCTCGATGTGCCGGTGCGAGAGAGCGTGGCAGCTGCAGACGATCATCGAGACCCTCCTGGACGTACTACTTAGGTTCACCAAACCTTACCTCAATGAGGTGTGGCTTACCTGTGAGCGTAGTCACAATCCGGCCTCGGGCGCCCCGGGTAAGTGCCCAGTCCCGGCCCGGGGTGCCCTGAGGCCGGTGCTGCCGGGCTCAGGGCTGCCGAGTTCAGGGCTGCCGAGTTCAGTGCTGCTGTGACTGCAACTGCGACGCCACCACCTGGTTGATCCGCTGCAGACCGCCGGGGGTCAGACCCGGTAGCTGTCCCTCGATGGTCCGGACGATCGCGCTGTCGTCGATCACCTTCTCGCTGGACTGGATGAGCACGGTCCCGGCGCCCGTGAAGTCGAACTGCCGCTCCTCCCCGGACTGCACACCGAACATGCGCGCCCCCGCCGCCACGAAGCCGTTGACCCACGCCTCGTCGTAGTGATGGCTCGGCGACGGGCAGTCCGCCCACCCGACGAGCGCCTCGGGATCGACCCGCAGCGGCGGCTCGGCGAACATCACGGGCCCGTTCGACGACGCGAGGAACTTGCCCGTCCCGATCAGCGTGAGGAAGCCCGGCACGATCGACTGGTTCAGCGACAGCCCGGGCTCGAACGCGAGCAGGTTCGCGGCCCGGATGGTGAGGTTGCCGTCGTCGAGGTCGTAGGAGTTGATGTCGTACCCACGGTCACCGAGGATCAGCTTCCCGTACCCCTCGGCGACGACGTAGTCGCCCATGTACAGCGGGGCCGAGAACTGATGCGCCACCATCTGCAGCAGCTGCCCCTGCAGTCCGTGGGTGAGCGAGGTGAACTGCACCTGCCCGTAGTAGGCGATCATCGCGCCCTTGGACAGGAACCACGGGCTCTGCAGGTCGATGCAGAAGGCGTAGTGGTTGCCGGGCAGGTTGTCGCTGCCGACGAGGTGGGACGGGTTCAGGACGACACTCACAGTTTCTCCTCCGACGCTTGCACGTAGACGATGCCCTGACCGGTGCATTCGAGCTGGAGGCCCTCGCCGCCGCTGCGCCCCGCGGTGCGCCAGCTCATCGCGGACTTCAGTTCCGTCCGCACCGGTCCGTGGGCGGCGATGAAGGACTGCGGGTCGACGACGACCGGGGCCGGCCCGCCGACCTGCAGCTCGAGGAATCCACCGTGCCCGAGCAGCACCGCGGCCCCGCGCCCGGACAGCTGGGTGGTGAACATGCCGGTGCCGGTCACCATGCCGGTGGCGGCGCTGCGCAGCGCGCCCAGGAAGCCGCCACCGCCACCGCCGCCCCCGGCCGGGGGCGCCGACATCGACACCACCGAGCTCTGCAGGCTCGCGGTGTATCCCAGCAGCCGCGACGCCTCCACCCGCAGCTCGCCGCCCGCGGACAGGTCCACCACGTGCACCTCGAGGCCGCGGAAGCCGTAGTGCACCACGCCGTTGCCCTGCGCGAGCATCGTGCGTTCGTGCTCGCCCTGCATCATCCGTCCCGCCATCCCGGCGATCCCGCCCATGCCCGGCATCGCACCGGCCCCGGGTACCTGGTGCGGAGCGAACTGCACCATGCCGGTGTAGAACAGCATCGCGCCGCGACGGGCGACGACCGGCCCGGACTGGTTCAGATCGACCTTGACGACCTTGCCGTTGATCTTCGAGAACACCGCTGTCTCCGTCATCGCTGCCTCCCTCACCGCTCCGCCGGCTGGATGGACACGACGCCCATGCCGTCCCACCGCAGCGAGAACGCCTCGCCGCTGCCCTGACCGACGAACGTGCGCCACGAGACGTCGGTGACGAACGACTGGCTCAACTGTCCCTTCGCGCACACGAACGCGTCCGGGTCGACGACGAGCGGGTACTGCGGCGAGACCTCGAGGTGGATCAGTGGGCCACCGGCCGACAGCAGCGCGACCTGCCCGCTGCCGGTGACCGTCGTGGTGAACAGGCCCTGGCCGCTCATGTTGCCGCGCACCCCGGCGAACGTGACGTTCGTGGTGAGGTTGCCGTTCAGGGCGAGCAGTTGCTCCGACTCGACCTGCAGCGTCTCGTTGTTCAACTCGAGCACCGTGACGTCCTGCCCCTGGTGGGCGAGATAGACCACGCCGTTGCCGGCGCACTCCATCAGCGACAGGCCCTCACCCGTGGCCCGCTGCCGCAGGCCGGCCAGCACGCCCTCGCCGCCGCCGAATCCGGCCGACTTGAACTGCACCTGGCCCTCGTACGCCACCATCGACCCCGACAGTGCCCGGATGCTGGTGTTGTTCAGGTGCGCCTCTATGACCCGTTTCGATCTCTCGACCAGTCGCATGCGCGAACACGATAGACGCTCGGCCGCCGGTGCGCCCTTCCGGCTCGCGCCCGCCCGATGCGGACACCCCACAATGGGTGCGTGCCCGATGTTCCCGACCGGACCCTGCTCGGCCGCGCCTTCGCCGTGCTGGGCGCGTTCACCGCCGAGCGCCCGCGCCTGACCCAGTCGGAACTGAGCCGCCGGACCGGGCTTCCCCTGCCGACGGTGTTCCGGCTGTGCGGCCAGCTCGTCGACGCCGGGGCACTCGAACGCCGTGCGGACGGCAGCTATCAGGTCGGGGTGCGGGTGTGGGAGCTCGGCGCCCTCGCGCCCCGCGCGCACGGCCTGCGCCAGGTGGCGATGCCCTATCTCGAGGACCTGTTCGACGCGACCCGGGAGAACGTGCAGCTGGTCGTCCGGGAGGGGCTCGAGGCGCTCTACGTCGAGCGGTTGTCGGCGCGCGGTGCCGTGGCCGTGGTCGGCCGGGCGGGCGGCCGGCTGCCGCTGCACGCGTCGAGCGGTGGGCTGGTGCTGCTCGCCCACGGCGGGCCCGAGCTGCTGCAGGAGGTGCTCGATGCCGGGCTCGAACGGTTCACCCCCGCCACGATCACCGACGAGGCCCGGTTGCGGCGCGTGCTCGACGGCGTCCGCCGCACCGGCATCGTGATCTGCCGCGAATACCTGAACGTGGGCACGATGGCGATGGCGGCACCGATCCGGGAGCGTTCCGGCCGGGTCGTCGCGGCGATATCGGTGGTGGTGTCGATCGATGCGGATCCCGCGCCGTTGATCCCGGCCATGCGAGCGGCGGCGAGCGGCATCTCCCGGCGGCTGACCTGAAAGCCGTCTTTCGCTGAGTGAAAGTGGGGGGTGACGACGTGGACCTTCCTTCGGGACAGTGAGGGTCGTCACCGCTTCCCGATCCCGAGGAGTCCCCCATGAGCGAATCCCGCACCCAGGTCGCCGTCGTCGGCGCCGGCCCCGCCGGGCTGATGCTGTCGCACCTGCTGCACCTGCGCGGCATCGAGTCCGTCGTGCTCGAGGCGCGCTCGCGGGAGGACATCGAGGCCACCATCCGCGCCGGCGTGCTCGAGCAGAACACCGTCGACCTCATGGTCGAGACCGGCGTCGGCGACCGGCTGAAGGCCGAGGGTTACGAGCACCACGGCGTGGAGTTCCGTTTCGGCGGCAGGGGGCACCGCATCGCGTTCGACGAACTCGTCGGGCGCGCGGTCACCGTCTACCCGCAGCACGAGGTCAACAAGGACCTCATCGCCCGCCGTCTCGCCGACGGTGGCGACATCCGCTTCGGTGTCTCCGACGTGCAGGTCCACGACCACCTCACCGATCGGCCGTACCTGACCTACACCGACGCGCAGGGCAACCCGCAGCGCCTCGACGCGCTGCTCGTAGCCGGCTGCGACGGCTCGCGCACCGGCACCCGCGGTCTGATTCCGGCGCCGCAGGTGCGCACCGACCACTTCCGGCAGTACCCGTTCGCCTGGCTCGGCATCCTCGCCGAGGCGCCCCGCTCGTCGGAGGAACTGATCTACGCCCGGCACGAGCGGGGCTTCGCGCTGATCTCCACCCGCACCGCCGACGTGCAGCGGCACTACCTGCAGGTGGACCCGGACGACGACGTCGCCAACTGGTCCGACGACCGCATCTGGAGCGAACTGCACGCCCGGGTCGACGGGGAGGGGGCCGAGATCAAGGACGGCCGGATCTTCGAGAAGTCGATCCTGCAGTTCCGCAGCTTCGTGTGCGAGCCCATGCAGCACGGCAACCTGTTCCTCGCCGGGGATGCCGCGCACACCGTCCCGCCGACCGGCGCCAAGGGGCTCAACCTCGCGGTCGCGGACGTGTTCGTGCTGGCCCGTTCGATGGACGAGTACCTCACCCGCGGTGACCGCGGCCGGCTCGACGGTTACACCGCGGAAGTGCTGCCGCGCGTGTGGCGGGCCCAGCACTTCTCGTGGTGGATGTCGTCGATGCTGCACGCCCACCCGGGCAGCAGCCCGTTCGACAACAAGCGCCAGGACGCCGAGCTCGACGCGATCACCCGTTCCGTCGCCGGACGCACCCTGATCGCCGAGCAGTACACCGGGTGGCCCCTGGTCTGACGCGCCGACGCCCTCCGCGCGCAGCCTGCTCCGGGTCGAACGGGAGCTTGTCGCGCCGAGCGGGCCGTGACGGCGGCGCCGGCCGAGTAGCTCCGACGACAAGTTCCCGCTGGACGCGGAAACCTCCCGCTCGTCGGCCGAGTGCGGACCGTCAGTACGACGCGCGGCCGCCGCTCGCGTCGTACACGGCGCCGGTCGAGAAGCTCAGCGCGTCCGAGGAGAGCCAGGCGACGAGTTCGGCGATCTCGTCCGGCCGGCCCATCCGGGCCATCGGCGTCAGGCTCTGCGACCGCGCCAGGATCGCCGGATCCGTTCCGGCGTTCATCGGGCTCTCCACCGCCGCGGGCGCAACCACGTTGGCGAGCACCCCGGTCGTCGCGATCTCCTTGCCGAGCGACTTCGTCAGCGCGATCACCGCGGCCTTGGACGCCGAGTAGGCGCTCTGCTTCGGATTGCCGTCCTTGGCCGCGATGCTCGCCAGGTTCACCACCCGGCCCCAGCCGGCGCCGATCATCGCGGGAACGAAGGCGCGGCACGCGAGGAACGTGCCGTCGACGTTGATGCGGAACGTGCGGTGCCAGTCGGACAGCGCGGTGTCGACCAGCGGCGCCGAGGGTCCCACGACGCCGGCGCTGTTGACGAGGATGTCGACCCGGCCCAGGCGTTCTCGCAGCTGTTCGACGGCGACGGGGTCGGCGACGTCGACGCGTTCGTCGGCGCCGTCCGCGATGTCGGCGGTGACGACCCGGACGCCCGCGGCGGACAGCCGCCTCGCGCAGGCCGCGCCGATTCCGCTCGCCCCGCCGGTGACGAGCGCGGTCGCGCCCGAGGGATAGGTCACCATACGGCTGCTCCTCGCCGGTGTGTGGATAGTAGTCTGAATCCATGTGCGAAATCGAAACAATCGGAGACGCACCATGTATGAATCTGGATATACGGCTGTAGGTGCAGTCGTCAAGTCCCCGAAGGGATCGACATGGAGATCCGCTGGCTTCAGGCCTTCGTCGCCGTCGCGGAGGAACTGCACTTCGGCCGGGCCGCCGCCCGCTTGCAGATGGCGCAGTCACCCCTGAGTCAGACGGTGCGCAAGCTCGAGAAGGACCTCGGTGTGCCGTTGTTCGAGCGCAATACGCGCAGCGTCGCCCTCACGGCGGGCGGTCACGCCTTCCTGCCCCACGCCTACCACATCCTCGAAAGCGTCGAGACGGCACGGCAGGCCACGCGCGCGTCCGCCGGCGGCGTGTACGGCCGCATCAAGATCGGGTTCACCGGTGTGCTGAACCATCTTTCGCTCCCGCCGCTGACCCGGGCGCTGCGACAGCGTTACCCGGACATCGAGCTCGACCTCGTCGGCCGCATCATGACCCGCGAGGCGGTCACCCAATTAGAGAGTGGTGCATTGGATCTCGCGTTCGTCGGGCTGCCGGTCCAGTCCACGGCGGTGGCCACCCGGCTGATCCGCCGCGAGTCGTTCGGTGCCGTGCTGCCCTCCGACCACCCGCTCGCCGGAGAGCAGGAGATCGACCTGCACGAACTCGTGGACGACGGCTTCATCACCACCCCGTTGTCGGCGGGGTCGGCCCTGCAGGAGAGCGCCATGCGTGCGTGCCTCGACGCGGGGTTCCGCCCGCGCGTGGTCCAGGAGATCACCGACCCGTACATGATCCTGGTGCTCGTCTCGGCCGGCGTGGGGGTGGCGTTGATGACGTCGAGCATCGCGACGATCACGCCGCCGGGCACGGTCTTCGTCCCCCTCGCCGGAGAATCCGTCTACATGCACCACGGGATCGGCTGGTCGCCCCGGCGCGTGTCGCCGGCGCTCGAGGTGGCCTTGAAGGTCGCCGAGGAGATTCTTCCGACGCCCGATTGAGACGATAAGGGTCTTTATCTGAGACTTTTTCAGTGTTGGACGCTGCATAGTGCGGCGTGTCACGCTCGTCTCGTTCCGACGACTGTGAGGGCCATCACCGAATGGCCGACTCGGCGTCCGTCGGATCCTGGGACGAAAGGAACGCCATGGCGAACACGCACGCTGCCGGCCCCGACGGACGACCGAACGAGAACGCCCGCCGGGCGGCCATCTCCGGTTTCCTGGGCAGCACCCTGGAGTACTACGACTTCTTCATCTACGGCTCCGCCGCAGCCCTCGTCTTCGGGAAGATCTTCTTTCCCGGCGACGGAGCCACCTCGACGCTGCTGTCGATCAGCACCCTCGGCGTCGCATACATCGCCCGCCCGCTCGGCGCCGTGCTGTGGGGGCACTGGGGTGACAAGTTCGGCCGGCGCAACGCCCTCCTGGCCTGCCTGATGCTGATGGGCATTGCCACGTTCGTCATCGGCTGCCTGCCCACCTACGAGCAGATCGGCATCGCCGCGCCGGTGATCCTGGTGCTGCTGCGCCTGCTGCAGGGCCTGTCGGCCGGTGGTGAATCCCCGGGCTCGTCGTCCCTGACGCTCGAGCACGCCCCGGCGCACCGGCGCTCGTTCTTCACGTCGTTCACCATGAGCGGCATCATGTTCGGCATCGTCATCTCGAGCCTCGTGTTCATTCCGGTGGCATCGCTGCCCGACGAGGCGCTGTACTCGTGGGGCTGGCGGGTGCCGTTCTGGCTCAGCATCGTCGTCACGGTGGTCGCGGTGTGGCTGCGCCGCAAGCTCGACGAGCCCGAGGTGTTCGAGGAACTCCAGGAGAACGGCGAGACCGCCACCCTGCCGGTCGTCGAGATGTTCCGCTCGCACTGGCGCACCGTCCTGCGGATCAGCCTCAGCGCCACGTTCGCCATGATCAACACGATCGTCAACGTCTTCGCACTCGCCTACGCCGTGCAGGTCGAAGGCTTCGAGCGCTCCACGATGCTGTGGGCGATCGCCGCCGCCAACTTCGTGGCGGTACTCAGCCAGCCCGTGGCCGGGCTCCTCGCGGACCGGATCGGCCGCAAGCCGGTGTTCGTGTTCGGTGCCCTCGGCTCGGGCGCGATGGTGTTCGCCTTCTTCCACGCCATCGGAACCGGCAGCACGCCACTGGTGTTCGCCTCGGGGATCGTGCTGATCGGCTTCTTCTACGCCATGCCGAACGGTGTCTACCCGGCCTACTTCCCGGAGCAGTTCCCGGCCCGGGTCCGGTACACGGGCATGGCCGTGAGCCTCATGCTCGGTCTGCTCGTCGCCGGATTCACACCCGCCGTCGCGCAGATTCTCTCGGCGGGGGACACCAGCAACTGGGCCCCGGTCGCCTGGATGTGCCTGGGCTTCGCGGTGCTGTCGTCGATCGCCGCCCTCACCGGTCCGGAGACCTACCGCACCCCCACCGAGGACCTGGGCGAGCGTCGCCCGGCGCCGGCGGCGCGACCGGCGCAGGAACTCGTCCGCAGCGACGTCTGACCGGCCACCGAGCCCCGGCGCCCGACGCGCCGGGGCCACGGGCCCGTCCCACCCCCGTAGGAGTAACCGTGACCCCGTCCACCGCCCGCCACCGCATCCGGCTCGTGGGGGCAGGCATCGCCTCGTCCCTGTCGCCGGCCCTCCACGAGCGCGAGGCCGCCGCACTCGGTGTGAGCGACTACCGCTACGAACTGCTCGACCTCGAGGCGGAGAACGTTCCCGTCGAACGCACCGGCGACCTGGTGCGCGCCGTCGTCGCCGGCGGCTGCACCGGCCTGAACATCACCCACCCGTGCAAGCAGGTCGTCATCCCGGCCCTCGACGGCCTGTCCGACAACGCCCGCCTGCTCGGCGCGGTCAACACCGTCGTCGTCCGGGACGGGCGCCTGATCGGCCACAACACGGACCACAGCGGATTCCTCACGGCGCTGCGCCGCGGGCTGCCCGATGCCGCCCTGGATGCGGTCGTGCTGGTCGGTGCGGGCGGTGCGGGCTCGGCGGTGGCCTACGCGCTCGCAGCCGCGGGTGTGGCGGACCTGCGGATCGCCGACGTGGACACCGCCCGCGCCGCGGACGTCTGCGCGCGACTGTCCACCGCCTTCCCCGCGACACGGGCCACGGCTCTGCCGGCGGAGGCGATCCCCGCCGCCCTGCGCACGTGCACCGGGGTGGTCAACGCCTCGCCGATCGGCATGGTCGGCCACCCCGGAACGCCGTTCGACACCGGCGCCCTGCACCCCGGGCTGTGGGTCGCGGACATCGTCTACCGGCCGATCCGAACCGAGCTGATCGCGGCCGCAGCGGTTCTCGGCTGCGACGTGCTCGACGGCGGGCAGATGCTCGTCGCCCAGGCCGCCGACACGTTCGCGCTGCTGACCGGGATCCGTCCCGACGTCGACCGCATGCGGAAGCACCTCGACGAGCTGATCTCGGACCGGGTTCTCGTGGCCGCGCCGGTGGACCGTGCGCCGGCCGGACGTCCCGATGCCCACCAGGAGATGGAATGAACACCACCGCGTCCTTCGCGCAACCGCTGGACATGGGTTCGGTCCGTTTGCGCAACCGCTTCGTGTCCGCGCCCATGGAACGCAACTACTGCGAACTCGACGGCACGATGACCGACCGCTACATTGCCTACCTCGAGCGACGTGCCGCCGGAGGCGCCGCGCTCGTCTTCACCGAGGCGAGCTACGTGCGGGCCGACGGCAAGGGCCGCATCCGCCAGATGGGTGTGGACGTCGACGAACGCATCCCCGGCATCGCCCGGATGGCGGAGGCGGTGCACGCCCACGGCGCGCTCGTCGGTGTCGAACTCAACCACGGGGGCCGCACCGCGCAGGGCGCGGTGAGCGGATTCGTCCCGGTCGCCCCCACCCCGATCCCGTGCGCGGTCGTCGGCGGCGAGATGCCCGAGCAGCTCGACAGCGACGACATCGAGCACCTCGTCGAGTGCTTCGGTGAGGCTGCGGCACGCTGCGCGGAGGCCGGCGTCGACGTGATCTCCCTGCACGGCGGGCACGGTTATCTCATCCACCAGTTCCTCTCGCCCGCATACAACCACCGCGACGACGAGTGGGCCGAGCCGACGCTGTTCGTCAACCGGGTCATCGACGCGGTCCGCACCATGGCGCCGGGTATCACTCTGGGACTGCGTTTCTCGGCCTTCGAGGCGGTCGACGGCGGGCTCGACGCGGAGACGACGCGCGAGCGCATCGACGCGATCGACACGCACCGGCTGGACTTCCTCGACGTTTCGGCGGGCAACTACGAGTCGGGGCAGTGGATCATCCAGCCGGGGGAGTGGCAGCGCGGTCTGCTCGCCCCGTACGCCGAACCGTATGCCCGCGACTTCGACATCCCGGTGGGCGTCGCCGGCCGGATCAGCTCACCCGAGACGGCGGAGCAGATCATCGCCTCCGGCCGGGCCGACTTCGTGAGCATGGCCCGGACCCTGCACGCCGACCCGGACTTCCCGAACCGTGCCCTCGACGGGGGCCGGTACCGGCCCTGCATCGCCTGCAACTACTGCATCGACAGCCTGGCGGCCGGGCCGATCCCGTGTTCGGTCAACCCGTGGGTCGGTCGCGAACTCGAGCAGCCCTCGAAGCCGGCCGGGACCGCGGTGCGCGTCGCCGTCGTGGGCGGCGGACCGGCCGGCACGGCGGCCGCGCGTGAGCTCGCCCTGGCGGGCCACAGCGTCGACCTGTACGACGAACGCGGCAGTCTGGGTGGCGATTTCGCGTTGGCCTCCCGGCTGCACGAGTACCCGGAATACCACCGGATCGTCGACTGGTACCGCGACGAACTTGCGGACCTGAATGTCACCTGCCACACCGGTACGAGAGTCGATGCCGCCACGCTGGCCCCGCTCGACTTCGACGCGATCGTCCTCGCGACCGGCGGGCGCGGACCGGCGATCGACCTTCCCGGTGCCGGCACGCGACGGATCCGCGACGTGCGGGAGTTCCTCGCCTCCGGAGACCCCGCACCCGAGTCGATCACGATCTTCGGTGCCGACCGGGAGGCCGCGGCGGTGGCCGACGACCTGCTCCAGCACGGCACGAGGGTGGTGATGATCGGTCCGCAGGAGACGATCGCGCACGATGTCGGCCGTCGCGGCAAGATCGTCCTGCTGCCCCGGCTGGCGGCGAGCGAGAACCTCACCACGTACCTGTCGTCCGTCGTCACGCACATCGAGGCCGACCGGGTGGTCATCTCGACGAACGGGCAACAGCGCACCGTGCCCGCGCCCGGGGAACTGCTCGTCTCGCACGGCGTCGAGCCACGCGCCGGCCTGCTGACCGAGCTGCGGCGGCTCGCGCCGCGGCTCGGCGTCCATTCCGTCGGGGACGCGAGCGGCGACGGCGGCTCCCTTCATGCCGCGCTCGTCACGGCCGCCGACGTCGCCGTCCGCATCACCGCGGCCGCCGATTCGAGCGTGGGGGCCGACGCGTGAACCCGGAGACCACCGCGCCGGCACCGGATTCCGTGCGCACCGCGCTGCCGCGCCTCGGCCTGGGCACCTGGCCCCTCGTCGGGCCCGACGCCACGCGCGCCGTGCTCGCCGGCATCGAGGCCGGATACCGGTTGATCGACACGGCAGCGATCTACGGGAACGAGGACGCCGTCGGCGCCGCCCTCGCCACCTGCGGCGTGCCCCGCGACGACCTGTTCGTCACCACCAAACTCCGCGGCAGCGACCATGTTTCCGGCGACGTTCGCGGTGCCGTGGAGCGGAGCCTCGAGCGCCTCGGCCTCGAGCGGCTCGACCTGTTCCTCATCCACTGGCCGCTGCCGCGGTTCGACCGGTACGCCGCGGCTTTCGAGGCCATGCTCGAGTGCCGCGACGCCGGGCTCGTCCGCTACGTGGGGGTTTCCAACTTCCTCGGCCACCATCTGCGCAAGGTGGTGGCCGAGACCGGGGAGGCTCCCGCCGTCAACCAGATCCAGATGGACCCGTCGCTGGCCCGCCTGCCCGTCCGCCGCGCGAACGACCAGCTCGGGGTGTTCACCCAGTCGTGGAGCCCGCTCGGCCGCGGCGAGGTGCTCGGCGCCCCCGTCGTCGCCTCGATCGCGGACCGCGTCGGCTGCACGCGCGCGCAGGTCGTGCTGGCCTGGCACCTCGCGCAGGGCGTCGTGCCGGTCGCGCGGTCGGCGAACCCGGCGCGCCAGTCCGAGAATCTGGCCGCCGTCGACGTGGAACTCACGGCGGCGGACGTCGCCGCGCTGAACCGTCTCGACCGCGGCGAAGCCGCGGCCCGGGACGTCGAACGAGAGGAACACTTCTGATGCCCCTTCGTGCAGGCATCGTCGGATGCGGAAAGATCGCGGGCAACCATGCGCACGCACTGCAGCAGGTGCCCGGCGTCGAGGTCGTCGCGTGCTGCGACCCCGACCTGGAGCGCGCTCGCGCATTCGCCGCCCGGCACGGCATCGCCCACGCCGTCGGATCGGTGGCGGAGTTGTTCGCTCTCGGCCTCGACGCCTGCACCGTCTGCACACCACACCCCGTGCACGAACAGATCGTCCTCGCCGCCGCCGAGGCCGGGATCCACGTGCTGTGCGAGAAGCCGATCGCGGTGGACGTGGCCGCGGCCGACCGGATGATCGCGGCCGCCGACCGCGCGGGCATCACCTTCGGGGTGTTGTTCCAGCGCCGATTCTGGCCCGCGGCGCGCCGCATCAAGGCGGCGATCGACGACGGCCGCCTCGGCGTTCCCGTCCTCGGGGAGGTGTCGGTGATCCTGCACCGCCCGTCGACCTACTACTCGGCCGACGCGTGGCGCGGGCGGTGGGACACCGACGGCGGGGGCGTCCTCATGACGCAGGCCGTACACCAGATCGACATGCTGCAGTGGTTCATGGGCGCGCCGGTCCGCGTCAGTGGCTTCGTCGGCACCCGCTTCCACGGCGAGCACATCGAAACCGAGGACAGCGCCTCGGCCGTCGTCTCGTTCGCCTCCGGTGGCACCGCGACGATCACCGCCACCACCGGCGCCAACCACAACCTCGGCAACCGCGTGACGGTGATCGGCGCAACCGGGGCGATCGCGAGCGTCCTCGAGTTCCCCGAGGGGCGTGAGGGCGTCAACGAGCTGTGGACCGCGCCGGGCGAGGTGGAGCTGCGAACCCCGTATTCCCCCGAGGTCGACGCCAATCTCGACGTCCGCGACGTCAATGCCGGCCTCGCCGACTTCCACACCCTGCAGGTCCAGGACTTCGCCGAGTCCGTGCTGACCGGCCGCCGGCCCGCGGTGACCGGGCGGGACGCCCGCGCCTCCCTGGCCGTCGTCGCCGCGATCTACGAATCCTCCCGCACCGGCCGGGTCGTCGACCTCGCGCCCGCACCCACCCTCGTCTCGTCCGGCAAGGAGCTCCGATGACCCCCGACACAGTGTCCGAATCCCTCACCTACGACGTGGTTGTCGTCGGGTCCGGCGCGGGCGGCCTGTCCACGGCCGTGGCTGCCGCCCACGGGGGCGCCTCCGTGCTCGTCGTCGAGAAGGCGGACGTGTGCGGCGGCGCCACCGCCTGGTCGGGCGGGTGGATGTGGACGCCGCGGACCCTGTTCGCCCACGCCGACGGGGTGCACGAGGACCGCTCGGAGCCGCGCCGCTACCTCGAACACCGGCTCGGGGACAACTTCGATGCCGCCAAGGTGGACGCGCTCCTCGACGGTGCCCCCGAGATGGTCGAGTTCTTCGAACACCACACGGCGCTGCAGTTCGTCCCCGGCGCCGCCATCGCCGACATCCACGGTGACACCCCCGGCGCCGGCACGGGACACCGCTCCGTCGCGCCGAAGCCCGTGAGCCTGCGCCGCCTCGGACCCGACGTCGCCGCGCTGCTGCGGCGGCAGCTGTACGAGACCTCGTTCCTCGGCATGGGCATCATGGCCGGCCCGGACCTGCAGGCCTTCCTGCACTCGACCCGCTCGGGCCGGGCGTTCCTGCACTGCGCGCGCCGCGTCTCGACCCACATGTTCGACCTCGCCACCAGGCGTCGGGGCCAGCAACTGGTCAACGGGACGGCGCTCGTGGGCCGGCTGCTGCGCTCCGCACTCGATGCCGGCGCCGACATCCGCGTCGCCACCGCCGCCACCGCACTCGTCACCGACCCGTCCGGCCGTGTCGTCGGTGTCCGGCTCGAGGGCCCCGACGGCGCCTACACGGTGTCCGCCCGCCGGGGTGTCGTCCTCGCGACCGGCGGGTTCACCCGCGACCTCGACCGGCGGCGAGAGCTGTTCCCCCGCACCCCGACCGGACGCGAACACTGGACGCTCACGCCGTCGACGACGACCGGTGACGGCATCTCGCTGGGCGAATCCGTCGGTGGCCGCCTGGACCGTTCGCTCGCCTCGCCGGTGGCATACTGTCCCGTATCCCTCGTCCGGTACCGCAACGGCAGGCAAGGCGTGTTCCCGCACATCCTGGACCGCGGAAAGCCCGGTGTCATCGGGGTGCTGGCCGACGGGCGCCGTTTCGTCAACGAGGCGCTCGGATATCACGACTACACACTGGCAATGGTCGAACAGGTGCCGGACGGCGAGGAGATCTGCTCCTGGCTGATCGCCGACCAGCAGTACCTGCGGTACTTCCCGCTCGGCATGGCCAAGCCCTTCCCGATCCCGACGTGGCCCTACCTGCGATCCGGATACCTCTCGAAGGGCCGGACGCTCCGCGAACTCGCGGAGCGGATCGGCGTCGACCCGGACGGGCTCGAGAAGACCGTCACCGCGTTCAACGAGAGCGCACGCCTCGGGGAGGATCCCGAATTCGGCCGCGGCACCACCCCGTTCAACGTCAAGTCCGGGGATGCGGACAACCCGTGGCCCAACCCGTCCCTCGCGCCGCTCGAGCGCGGACCGTTCTACGCCGTCAAGGTCGTCCCCGGCAGTTTCGGCACGTTCGCCGGCCTGGTCACCGACTCGTCGTCCCGGGTGCTGAACCGCGAGGACCGGCCGATCGACGGTCTGTTCGCGGTCGGCGTCGACCAGTCCAGCGTAATGGGCGGCCACTACCCCTCCGGCGGAATCAATCTGGGCCCGGCAATGACCTTCGGGTACCTGACCGGACGCCGCCTCGCATCGACCACAGGAGCCACCCGATGAGCACCCCGCTCGGCCTCGCCGCCCTCACCGTCCTCGACACCCCGCCGCTGCAGCACGTCGATCTCGCCGAACGGCACGGATTCGACACGATCGGACTGCGTCTGCTGCCCGCGGCGCCCGGCACCACGGCCTACCCGCTGCATGAGGACGACGCCGCGCTCTCCGCGCTCGTCCGCCGTCTCGCCGATTCCCCGGTCGAGGTGTTTGATCTCGAGATCATCCGTCTCGGTCCGGATTTCGACCCGTCCGACTACGCTCCGCTGCTCGAGGCGGGCGCGCGGCTCGGGGCGCGGGCCGTCCTGGTCGGCGGCGACGACCCCGACCGGGCCCGTCTCACCGACTCCTACGCGCGGCTGGCGGAGCTGTGCGCCTCCTACGGCATCGTTGCGAGCCTCGAATTCATGCCGTGGACAGCGGTTCCCGACGCGAAGACGGCCGTCGAGATCGTCGCCGGGGCCGACGGTCCGGCCCGCAGTGTGCTCGTCGACGCGCTGCACGTCGCGCGCTCTTCCACGACCGTCGCCGACCTGGCGGCCATCCCGCGCGAGTGGTTGCACTACGCCCAGATGTGCGACGGCGCCACCCCCGCCCCGCGCGATCACGCCGAACTGATCCGGCACGCCCGGGAGGAAAGGCTCGTGCCCGGCACGGGCGGCATCGACCTGCCGGCGATCTGGTCCGCCCTGCCGGAGGGGCTGCCGGTGAGCATCGAGCTGCCGAACGAGCCGCTGCGCCAGGCGATCGGCACGGACGCCTGGCTCGAGCAGCTCGTCACCGCCACCAGGGCCGTGCTCGGACGTGTCCCGGCCACCGCGATCGTCGAGTGAATCCGGAGCGCAACCGAATTCGCTCGCAGTACCGGAATCCGCCCACGCCGTGGCGTGGGCGGATTCCGGTTCTCCGCACGGATCCTGTGCGGGCGGAGGTCAGAGCCCGAGATCCTTGGCGATGATCGTCTTCATGACCTCGCTGGTGCCGCCGTAGATGCGGCTGACGCGGGTGTCGGCGTAGAGCCGCGCGATCGGGTACTCGGTGATGTAGCCGTAGCCGCCGTGCAGCTGCAGGCACTTGTCGATGACCCGGCCGGCGGCCTCGGTGCAGAACAGCTTGGCCTTCGCCGCGTCCGCGACCGTCAGCTCGCCCGCGTCGTGCAGGTCGAGGGCACGGTCGACCATGAGCCGGATCGCCTCGACCTCGGTGGCGCACTCGGCGAGGACGAACTTGGTGTTCTGGAACGACGCGACCGGCTTGCCGAACACCTTGCGGTCCTTGACGTACGCGATCGCGTGCGAGAGCGCCGCGGCCGAGGACGCCGATGCGCCGAATGCGATGGTCAGCCGCTCCTGCGCGAGATTGTGCGTCAGGTACGAGAATCCGGATCCCTCCTCGCCGAGCCGGTCCGTCACGGGCACCTTCACGTCGGTGAAGGACAGCTCGGCGGTGTCGGACGCCTTGAGGCCGATCTTCTCGATCTTGCGGCCCACGGCAAAGCCCTCGGAGGTGGTGTCGACGACGAGAATGCTCAGCCCCGCGCGGCGGTCCTCCGGCGTGGCGGGCGCCGTGCGGCACACCACGAGGATGCGGTCGGCGAGCGCACCACCGGTGATGAACGTCTTCGCGCCGTTGACGACGTAGTGGCTGCCGTCGGCCGACAGCTTCGCCGTCGTCGAGATGTTCGCCAGGTCCGACCCGGTGCCGGGCTCGGTCATCGCAATCGCGAACATCAGTTCACCCGAGGCGAATCCGGGCAGCCAGCGCTGCTTCTGCTCCTCGGAAGCGTACTCGAGCAGGTACGGCAGGATCAGGTTGGAATGCACCGAGTAGCTGCCGAAGGACACGCCCGCGGCGGCCGTCTCCTCGGCGACGACGGCGTTGAACTTGATGGACTTCTCGCCGCCCCCGCCGAACTCCTCGGGCACCTGGATGCCGAGCACGCCGAGCTCACCGAGACGGCGGTAGAAGTCGCGCGGCGGATGCCCCTCGACCTCCCAGTCGTGGTGGACCGGCGCGACCTCCTTGGCGATGAAGTCGCGGACGAGCTTGCGGAAGGCCTCGTGGTCCTCGTTGAACACGGTTCGCTGCACGGAAAGGTTCTCCTTCGAATGGGGTCGATGCGGATCAGAGTGCGTAGCTGCGCAGTACGCCCTTGCTGATGATCGTCTTCTGGATCTCGCTGGTGCCCTCGCCGATGAGCAGGAACGGTGCCTCGCGCATGAGCCGCTCGATCTCGTACTCCTTGGAATAGCCGTAGCCGCCGTGGATGCGGAAGCTGGCCTGGGTGACCTCCGAGCAGTACTCGCTGGTGAGGTATTTCGCCATGCCGGCGGCGACGTCGTTGCGCTCGCCGGAGTCCTTCAGCCGCGCGGCGTTGACCATCATCAGATGAGCGGCCTCGACCTTCGTCGCCATCTCCGCGAGGGAGAAGGAGATCGCCTGGTGCTGCGCGATGGGCTTGCCGAAGGTGGTGCGCTGCTGCGCGTACCGGGCGGCGAGTTCGAACGCGCGGATGGCGACGCCGCAGGCGCGGGCGGAGACGTTCACGCGGCCGACCTCGACGCCGTCCATCATCTGGTAGAAGCCGCGGCCGGGAGTGCCACCGAGGACATCGGTCGCCTTGGCGCGGTAGTTGTCGAAGATCAGCTCGGTGGTGTCGATCCCCTTGTAGCCCATCTTGTCGATCTTGCCGGGGATGGTGACGCCGGGGACGACCTCGCCGAAGCCGGCGGGCTTCTCCACGAGGAACGTGGTGAGATTCTCGTGGGGCTTGGCGGCACCCTCCTCGGTGCGCACCAGCGCGGCCACGAGGGTCGAGCTGCCGCCGTTGGTCAGCCACATCTTCTGGCCGTTGATCACGTAGTCGCCGTCGGCGTCACGCTTGGCCTTCGTGCGGATCGCGGCGACGTCCGAGCCCAGTTCCGGCTCGGACATAGAGAAGGCGCCGCGGGTCTCGCCGGTCGCCATCTTCGGCAGGTAGTAGTTCTTCTGCTCGTCGGTGCCGTGCTGGCGCAGCATGTAGGCGACGATGAAGTGGGTGTTGATCACGCCGGACACGCTCATCCAGCCGCGGGCGAGTTCCTCGACGCACAGGGCATAGGTGAGCAGCGACTCGCCGAGCCCGCCGTACTCCTCGGGGATCATCAGCCCGAACAGGCCCATCTCCCGCATCTGATCGACGATGGCCTGCGGGTAGGTGTCCGAGTGCTCGAGTTCCTGCGCGTTCGGGATGATCTCCCGGTCGACGAACTGCCGGACGGTGGCGAGGATCTCGGTCTGGAACTCGGTGAGGCCGAGGGTCTGGGCGAGACGGGTCATGCGAAGTCCTTCTCGAGGGCGGGGAGGGTGCCGGCGGGGACACCGACGGTCCCGTCGGTGGCGAGACGATCGATCTCCTCGGGCGTCAGGCCGAGGTGTTCGCTGAGGACGGCGGCGGTGTCGTCGCCGTTGGCCGGCGCCGGCCGGGGTGCGGGGTGGAGGCCGTCGAACGACATCGGCAGGCTGGGGGCCAGGTGCCCGCCGACGCGGGGCTGCTCGACGTACTGGAACATCGGATTGGCGGTGACGCGAGGGTCTTTCGCGATCTCGGCGAAGGTGCGGTACCGCTCGTGCAGGATCGAGGTGCCCGACAGGGCGGTCTCCACCTCGGCGGCGGTGTGCTCGCGGAACCACACGGCGAACAACGCGTCGAGTACCTCGCGGTGGCGGTAGCGGGCGCCCTCGTCGCGGAAGTCGGCGCCGAGGGCGGCTTCGAGCGCGTCGACCGCGGCCGTCGTGCCGGTCAGTTCGGTCAGGTCGCGGAAGTGGCGCGGGGTCAGCGCGACGACCATGAAGGACGCGCCGTCGGAGGTGGTGAAATCGCGACCGTAGGTGCCGTAGACGGCGTTGCCGATCCGGTCGCGGTCGGGCCCGCCGAGCTGGGCCTCGGCGAGGTAGCCGAGGTTGCCGACGGTGGCGAGGGCGACGTCTTCGAGGGGGAGCACGATCTTCGCGCCTGCACCCGTGACCTCGCGGCGGTGCACCGCGGACGCGACCGAGAGCGCGGCGTAGAGACCGCATGCGACGTCCCACGCCGGCAACAGGTGATTGACCGGTCCGGCGTGGCCGACGGGGCCGGTGGCGAGCGGGAAGCCCGCGGCGGCGTTGACGGTGTAGTCGACGGCGGAACCGCCGTCCGCGCGGCCCAGGACCTGCACGTGGATCAGATCGGGGCGGATCGTGGCGAGCTCGTCGTAGTTGAGCCAGTCGCGTCCCGCGGCGTTGGTGACGAGCACCCCGGCGTCGGTGATGAGGTCCCGGATCAGCTTGTGCGCGTTCGGGTCCCGGAAATCTGCCGCGAGGGAGCGCTTGCCCTTGTTCAGGCCCGCCCAGTAGATGGACTCGCCGTCCTCGGTGACGGGCCACCGGTGGTAGTCGGCAGCGCCGCCGATCGGGTCGACGCGGACGACCTCGGCGCCGAGCTGCGCGAGCGTCATGCCGCACAGTGGGGCTGCGATGAAACTCGAGACCTCGATGACCCGCACACCGGCCAGGGGCGCGGTGGACGAGGGAAGCTCGTCGATGGAAGCAGTGGAGTTCATATCGCCTGTCCTCATCCGGGCGGACGCCGGAGCCCAGGGCGCGCCGGCGAAGCTGTCCGAGCAAATATGCAGCACCGCCGGGCCACAGGGCCAACACCGTTCGGCTATAGGTCGGTTAGCGCCGATCAATGGCCCTCGCATTGGAGGGCCGGAAGTCCATAGGTTTCGACGATCGATCGATTCGTCGACGGGACATTGCCTCAGTGACCTAGACCACGTTGAATGGATCCCGAGCGCCTGATCGGTGCATCTCCTTCGATCGCCGACGCACCGTCCGATCGATATATCCCTTCGAGCCATTAAGGGGACACTCCGGTGACCACTGGCGAAATCTCGCACGACGCAGCGCACGGCGCCCCGCCGAAGGGGGCGGCACCACTCGTCAGCGGCAAGCAGGCATGGGGCATGACCGGCCTCGTGATCTTCCTGTACGTCGTCAACTACGCCGACAAGGCGGTGCTGGGCATCATCGCGCAGCCGCTGGCTCGCGAGCTGGGACTGTCCTCTTCCCAGATCGGCCTCGTCGGATCCCTGTTCTTCGTGACCTTCACACTCGGCGGCTTCCTGGCCGGCCCGCTCAACAAATACCTCACCCTGCGGTGGGCGCTGCTTGCGCTGGCCGCGATGTGGTCGGTGGTCATGCTGCCGCTGGTCGTCTCGGCGAGCCTGGTGATGCTGATCGTCACCCGCATGCTGCTCGGCCTGGCCGAAGGCCCCAGCTCGGCGCTCATGCACACCGCCGCGTACTCCTGGCATCCCCCGGCCAAGCGCGGTCTGCCCGGCGCCTTCCTCGCCGGCTCGGCGTCGGTTGCCAAGATCGCTCTCGCCCCGATCCTCGCCTACATCACGGTCGAGTGGGGCTGGCGGGCCGCCCTGGTCTCCCTGTCGATCCTCGGCGCCGTGTGGATGGCCTCGTGGCTGACCGGCTGGAAGGAAGGCCCGTTCACCGCGACGGCCGTGAAGAAGGGGACCGGCACCGCATCCACCGAACCGTCGGTGCCGTGGAAGAAGATCTTCCTCACCCGCACGTTCATCAGCTGCGCCGTCCTGATCATGGTCGTCTACGCGCTCACCACCGTCGTGCTGACCTGGCTGCCCTCCTACTTCGAGGTGGGCCTCGGCTACAGCGCCCTGCAGGCCGGTTCGATGTTCGCCCTGCCGTCGATCGTCGGTCTCGTCCTCATGGTCACCTCCGGTTCGGTCACCGACCGGCTCGCCCAGCGCGGCTACCGCTCCCGGGTCGTGCGGATCATCGTTCCCGGCATCGGCGTCCTCGTCTGCGGTTCGGTCCTGGTCTTCCTGCCCAGCATCGGCACCCCCGGCCTCGCCGTCGCGGCCGTGTCCATCGGCTACGGCTTCGGCGCGATCGTCTTCCCCCTGATCAACGCCGCCATCTCGGAGCTGTGCCCGCCGCAGCAGACCGCAGGCACGATGGGCGTGTTCCTCGCACTGATGGCGGTCGGCGGCCTGGTCGCCCCCTACGGCACCGGCGTGCTCGTCGACAACGCGGCCACCCCGGCCGAGGGCTACGCGACCGCCTTCCAGGTCATCGGTGCACTCGGCATCGTCGCGGCGATCCTCGTCCTGATCTTCGCGAACCCGGAGCGCGACCGCGCCGTCATCCGGGGCGAGTCGGACGCCACCGCGAAGGCATAGCTTCCGCCTAACGGAGTCATCCACCGAATGTCCTTTCCCCACCGGCCGGGTGCGTGATCGACTCGATATCGAGGACCACCACCCGGCCGGTCGTCGTCTCCGCTCCTCGCTCTTCTACTGCAGTAAGGAATCCCCATGCGCGATGCCGTGATCGTCGATGCCGTCCGTACTCCGATCGGGCGCCGTGGCGGTGCCCTGTCCGAGATCCATCCCGCCAACCTGTCGGCACACGTGCTCGGGGCCCTCGCCGACCGCACCGGGCTCGATCCCGCGTCGGTCGAGGATGTCGTGTGGGGTTGCGTGAGCCAGGTCGGCGAGCAGGCCGGAATCGTCTCACGCAGTGCCGTGTTCGCCGCCGGCTGGCCCGAGACGGTTCCGGCCACCACCGTGAACCGCGCCTGCGGGTCGAGCCAGCAGGCCGTCTCGTTCGCCGCGGCTACCGTGATCTCCGGTCAGAGCGACGTGGTCGTCGCCGGTGGCGTGGAGTCGATGAGCCGCGTCCCGATGGGCAGCGCGAGCAAGAACGGTGAGCACTTCCCGGCCGAGGTTCTCGAGCGGTTCGGTGTCGAGGGCTTCAGCCAGGGCACCGGCGCGGAGATGATGGCCGAGAAGTGGGGCCTGTCCCGCACCGCGCTCGACGAGTACTCGCTGCGCTCGCACGAGCTGTCCGCGGCCGCGACCGACGCCGGCGCCTTCGCCGGGCAACTCGCCCCGATCGCCGGCCTGAGCGCCGACGAGGGCATCCGCCGCGGGGGCAGCCTCGAGTCCCTGGCCAAGCTGAAGACCGTGTTCAAGGAGGACGGCGTGATCCACGCCGGCAACTCCTCGCAGATCTCCGACGGCGCCGGTGCCCTGCTGATCACCACGAGCGAGTACGCCGCGGCGCAGGGCTGGACCCCGATGGCCCGCATCCACACCGCCGTCGTCGCCGCCGACGATCCGGTCATCATGCTCACCGGTCCCATCGCGGCCACCGAGAAGGCGCTGAAGCGGTCGGGCCTGTCCATCGATGAGATCGGCGCCTTCGAGATCAACGAGGCGTTCGCCCCGGTGCCGCTCGCGTGGCAGATCGAGACCGGCGCCGCGATGGACCGGCTCAACCCCCTCGGTGGCGCCATCGGCGTCGGCCACCCGCTCGGCGGCTCCGGCGCGATCCTCATGACCCGTCTCGTGCACCACATGCGCGACAACGGCATCCGTTACGGCTTGCAGTCGATGTGCGAGGCCGGCGGCATGGCGAACGCCACCATCCTCGAACTGCTCTGACACCCCGCTTCGCATTTCACGAAAAGGAACGAAAGATATGGAACTGAAGGGTCTTTCCGTCGCGATCACCGGCGGCGCCTCCGGTCTCGGCCTGGCCACCGCCCGCCGCGTCCTCGACGCCGGCGGCACCGTCACCCTCATCGACCTGCCTGGCTCGCCGGGTGCCGACGTCGCGAGCTCCCTCGGTGACGGCGCGGCCTTCGCCGCCGCCGACGTCACCGACGCCGAGCAGTTCGCCGCCGCCCTCGACGTCGCGCACGAGCGCGGCGGCCTGCGCGGACTCGTGCACTGCGCCGGCGCCGGCCGGAAGATGCGCGTCCTCGACAAGGAGGGCAAGGCCGGTTCGCTCGAGGACTTCGAGTTCGTGATCCGGCTGAACCTGATCGGCTCGTTCAACGCGCTGCGTCTCGGTGCCGAGCGCATGGCCGCGCTCGAGCCGGTCGACGGCGAGCGTGGCGCCATCGTCATGACCGCGTCGGTCGCCGCCTTCGAGGGGCAGATCGGCCAGATCAACTACTCGGCGTCCAAGGCCGGCATCGTCGGCATGACCGTCGTCGCCGCCCGCGATCTGGCCAGCAAGAACATCCGCGTCAACACCATCGCGCCGGGCATCATGGACACCCCGCTGCTCGCGCGCCTGCGCGACGATGTGCGTGCCTCGCTCGAGAAGACCGTGCCGAACCCGGCGCGCCTGGGCCGCCCCGACGAGTTCGGCCGGCTGGCCACCAACATCCTCGAGAACGGCTACCTCAACGGTGAGACCATCCGTCTCGACGGTGCCATCCGCATGGCCCCGCGCTGAGGTGGGACGGATGACCATGAACCTGCCGGATCCGTCGACGATGTCGCTGTCCTACCCGGACGTGACGATGGGCGTGTGGGCGCCGAGCATGGCCGCCCTCTACGGCGACCGCCCGGCGATCGTCGACGGGGAACGGGTGTGCACGTACCGCGAGCTCGACGAGCGCTCCGCGCAGTTCGCCTCCGCCCTGCAGGGAGCCGGTGTCGCCCCGCGCGACGTGGTGCTGCTGCACGTGGGCAACTGCATCGAGTTCATCGTGGCCTATTACGGTGCGCTGCGGGCCGGCGCCACCGTGACGCTGGTCAACCCGCTGCAACCGGAACCGGGCCTGCGCAAGCAGATCGAGGAGACGGGCGCCGTGGCGGCGGTGACCCAGCCGCAGCAGCTCGGTGTCCTCCTCGGCGCCGCGGCGGGCACCACGGCCGTGACGATCGTGGTGGTCTCCGACGAGCCGGTGGAGGTGGCCCCCACCTCCGCGGCCGTCGTGCGGTACGACGAGTTCCTCGCCGGGCAGCCCACGGCGTTCACGCCGGCGGAGGTCGCCGGAACGGACGTCGCGCACCTGGCCTTCACCGGCGGTACCACCGGCATCTCCAAGGGCGTGCGCGTGCTGCACCGCAACGTGGTCGCCAACGTGACCCAGATGTGCGGGTGGCGGGCCGCCCACCAGGTCGTCACCACCGGCGACGGGCTGGTCGCGCTGCGCCCGATCGAGGGTCTCGATGTGCACGGGGTGATCCCCGGCGAGGGCGCCACCGTCGTCGTGTCGCCCCTGTTCCATGCCCACGCGCTGATCAACACGTCGTTCCTGCTGCTGTGCGGCCTCACCCAGGTGCTCGCGGGCCGCTTCGACCCCGCCCGCATGCTCGAGCTCGTGGAGCGGCACCGCGCCAGCTACATCACCGGCAGCCCGGCCATGTGGCATGCGCTGGCCACCCACCCCGACGTCGCCCGCCGTGACACCACGTCGGTGCGGGTCGTGTCGTCGGGGGCGGCGCCGATCGACCACGTCACGCTCGAGGCGCTCGGTACGGCGTTCCCGAACGCCCGCGTGGCCGAGGGCTACGGCCTGACCGAGGGCACGTGTGTGGTCACCGCCATGCCGCTGATCATCGGGTCCACCTATCGTCTCGGCAGTGTGGGCCTGCCCGTCTTCGACACCGAGATCGAGATCCGGGTCCAGGACGATCCGAGCGTCGTCCTCGGCGAGGGCGAGCGCGGCGAACTGTGGGTCCGTGGGCCTCAGGTGACCGACGGCTACCTCGGCCATCCCGAGATCACGGCCCAGCAGTACGTGGACGGCTGGCTCGACACCGGCGACATCGCCTACCGCGACGCCGACGGCTACGTCTATATCTGCGACCGCGCCAAGGACATGCTGATCTACAAGGGCTACAACGTGTATCCGCGTGAGCTCGAGGAGATCCTGGTGTCCCATCCTGCGGTGTCGACGGCGGCGGTGGTCGGCCGCGAGGCCGGCAACGTCGGGCAGGAACCGGTCGCCTTCGTGGTGCCGGTGCCGGGCGCGCAGCCCGACCCTGCCGAGCTGATGGCATTCGTTGCCGAGCAGGTCCTGCCCTACAAGAAGATTCGCGAGGTCGTCCTCGTGGACGCGCTGCCCACCTCCGCGGCGGGCAAGGTGCTCAAGACGGATCTGCGGGCCCGGATCGAGCAGGCCGCGGCCTCACGCTGAACCGGCAGCCGGGTACCGCGACGGTGCCCGGCTGTCGCCCTGTCGCCGTGTCGCCGTGTCGCCGTGTCGCCGTGTCGCCGTGTCGCCGTGTCACCGCGTCACCGCGTCGCCGCGTCGCCGCGTCGCCGAGCGAATGGACCATGCTGTCGGTCTGACGAGGTGAGCGATACATTCGCTCGGACGAACAGACGAAAAGGGGCGGTGCCTTCGACAGGCACCGCCCCTCGTCGCGTTCCGGGGTCAGCCGCGCTGGGCCTGCTTGACCAGTCCGCCGCCGATGATCAGACGCTGGATCTCGCTGGTGCCCTCGTACAGGCGCAGCAGCCGCACGTCCCGGTAGATCCGCTCGACCGGCACCTCCCGCATGTACCCGGTGCCGCCGTGGATCTGCACCGCCAGGTCGGCGACCTTGCCGACCATCTCGGTGCAGAACAGCTTCGCCACCGACGGCGCGATCCGCCGGTCGGTGCCCTCCACCCACGCCCGCGCCGCGTCGCGCACCAGCGCCCGCCCGGCCATCACCCCGGTCTGCTGATCGGCGAGCATCGCCTGCACCAGCTGGAAGTTGCCGATCGCGGTGCCGCCCTGCGTCGCGGTCGCCGCATACGCCACCGACTCGTCCAGCGCGCGCTGCGCCTGCCCCACCGACAGCGCCGCGATGTGCACCCGGCCGCGGGCCAGGGAGGTCATCGCGGCCTTGTAGCCGACGTCCTCGCTGCCGCCGACCAGCGCCGCGGCCGGCACCCGCACGTCGGTGAAGTGCACGTCCGCCGTCCAGGACCCCTCCTGGCCCATCTTGCGGTCCTTGGCGCCGACCTGCACCCCGTCGGTGTCGGCCGGGACCAGGAACACCGCGATGCCGGTGCCGTTCTCGTCGGCGGGGCGGGTGCGGGCGAAGACGACGAACAGGTCCGCGAGCGGGGCGTTGGTGATGAACCGCTTCTCGCCGGTGATGATCCAGTCGTCGCCGTCGCGCACCGCCTTGGTGCGCAGCCCGGCCGGGTTCGAGCCGGCGCCGGGCTCGGTCAGCGCGAACGACGCGACGACCTCGCCGGAGGCGATCTTCTCGAGCCACTGCGCCTTCTGCTCGTCGGTGCCGAACCCGACGAGGACCTGCCCGGCGATGCCGTTGTTGGTGCCGAACATCGACCGCAACGACAGCGTGGTGTAGCCCAGCTCCATCGCCAGCTCGGCGTCCTGCGCCAGGTTCAGGCCCAGCCCACCCCACTCCTGCGGGATGGCGTACCCGAACAGGCCCATCTCCTTGGCGGCGGTGCGGATGTCGTCCGGAATCGCGTTGGTGTCGGCGATCTCCTGCTCGCGCGGCACCACCACGCCGCGCACGAACGCGCGGGTCTGGGCGAGGATTTCCTGGAAGTCGTCGTCGTCGACCTGGGCAGCCGGCGTCGCAGTCGAGGTTGTCATGAATCCACCATCGGTTTCCGGGGCGGCGGGTGTCCAATACGAATCACCCCATCGCCACATAGGCACTGTCGATGAATGGGGCGGGGTCGAATCACCGGTCCTCTCGGTATATTCGGAGCATCAGCCGACGGGCGTCGCCCGCGTCCTCGATTCATCGGTGCCTTCCCACCGTCCCCGGACCGGGTGGGCTCGTGCGAAAGGAACCTCATGTCACTGCTGGAGAACCGAACCGTCGTCATCACCGGAGGCGCTCAGGGCATCGGTTTCGCGATCGCACAGGAGTTCGTCGACGCCGGCGCCCGGGTCGTCCTCGGCGACCTCGACCTCGATGCCGCGACGGCCGCCGCCGAGAAGCTCGGTGGCCGCGAGGTGGCCCGGGCGGTGCGGTGCAATGTGGTGAACGCAGAGGAGTGGGACACGCTCCTCGCCGAGGCCGTCGACGGGTTCGGCTCGCTCGACGTCGTCGTCAACAACGCCGGCATCACCCGCGACGCGACGATGCGCACCATGACCGAGGAGGACTTCGACCTGGTGATCGCCGTCCATCTCAAGGGCACCTGGCACGGCACCCGCAAGGCGTCGGCGATCATGCGCGATTCCAAGCGTGGCGCCATCGTCAACATCTCCTCGCTCTCCGGCAAGGTCGGCATGGTCGGCCAGACCAACTACTCGGCCGCGAAGGCGGGCATCGTCGGCCTCACCAAGGCGGCCGCGAAGGAGATGGCGCACCACGGCGTGCGGGTCAACGCGATCCAGCCGGGCCTGATCCGTTCCGCGATGACCGAGGCGATGCCGCAGAAGGCCTGGGATCAGAAGATGAGCGAGATCCCCATGGGCCGGCCCGGCGAGGTGTCCGAGATCGCGTCCGTGGCCCTCTTCCTCGCGTCCGACATGTCCTCGTACATGACCGGCACGGTACTCGAGGTCACCGGCGGCCGATTCATGTGAGTCCCTGTCTCACGGTCTCTTTCACAATCACTCTCCTCTCCCGAAGGTCGTCATGCGCGAAGTAGTCATCTGCGAGCCCGTCCGCACTCCCATCGGCCGCTACGGCGGAATGTTCAAGTCCCTCACCGCCGTCGACCTCGGTGTCGCCGCACTGAAGGGTCTTCTCGACCGCACCGGAATCGCCCCCGACGCGATCGAGGACGTCATTCTCGGCCACTGCAACGGCAACAGCGAGGCCCCCGCCATCGGCCGCGTCGTCGCGCTCGACGCGGGCCTGCCGATCACGGTGCCCGGCATGCACATCGACCGTCGCTGCGGCTCCGGCCTGCAGGCCGTCATCCAGGCTGCGCTCCAGGTGGGCAACGGCGACAACGAGGTCGTCGTCGCCGGTGGTGCCGAGTCGATGAGCAACGCCTCGTTCTACTCCGTCGACATGCGCTGGGGCGGCGCCCGCACCGGCGTGCAGATGCACGACAGCCTCGTGCGTGCCCGGGCCACCGCCGGCGGCCGCTTCTACCCGGTGCCCGGCGGCATGATCGAGACCGCCGAGAACCTGCGCCGCGACTACGGCATCAGCCGGCTCGAACAGGACGAGCTCGCGGTGTCCTCGCACGCCCGCGCCGTCGCCGCGCAGAAGAACGGCATCCTCGCCGAGGAGATCGTCCCGGTCACCGTCACGACCCGCTCCGGTGACGACGTCATCGACACCGACGAGCATCCCCGCCCGGACGTCACCGTCGAGTCGCTGGCGAAGCTGAAGCCGATCATGGGCAAGCAGGATCCCGAGGCCACGGTCACCGCCGGTAACGCCAGCGGCCAGAACGACGCCGCGTCCATGTGCCTCGTCACCACCCCCGAGCGCGCCGCGGAGCTGGGCCTGACCCCGCTCGTGCGGGTCGTGTCCTGGGGCCTGGCCGGTGTGGCTCCGAAGATCATGGGCATCGGCCCGGTTCCGGCCACGGAGAAGGCCCTCGCCAAGGCCGGCATCACGCTCGCCGACGTCGACGTGATCGAACTCAACGAGGCCTTCGCGGCGCAGGCACTCGCGGTGACTCGCGAATGGAAGTTCGGCGCAGCCGATTTCGAGCGCACCAACGTCCACGGGTCCGGCATCTCGCTGGGCCACCCGGTCGGCGCGACCGGCGGCCGCATGCTGGCGACGCTCTCCCGGGAACTGCACCGCCGCGACGGCCGTTACGGCCTCGAGACGATGTGCATCGGCGGCGGTCAGGGTCTGGCCGCGGTGTTCGAGAGGGTGTAGGCCGCTTCGCGGCCGGTGCGTCCTTTGGGCTGTGGGAGCAACTCAAAGGACGCACCGGCGCGTCAGCGCCGCCGTACCAGGTCGACGAACGCCTGACCCACCGCAGACAGGGTCGCCGGATCGAACGCGAGCCCGTACGTGCCCACCAGCCGCGGCTCGCACGCGCGCACCACGAGCCGGTCCCCGGCGGCCTCCGCCGGCACCCGATCCACGATCGACCCGCCGAGTCCGGCTGCCACCATCGGCAGCCGGACTTCGCGCTGGCCGACCAGGACGGAGATCTCCGGACGGGCACCGGCCGCGCGCAGCGCCGACTCCACCGCATCGACCATCGACCCACCGGTCGGCGCGAACACCATGGGGATGTCCGGCAGCTCGGACAGGTGGATCGGGCCCTCCGGCAGCTCGGATCCCGGCGGATACGCCAGCCACCACTCCTGCTCGCCCAGCTCGATCACCTCGAGTCCGTCGCCGCCCTCGAGCGGCAGGTGCGCGACGACGAACTCGCAGTGACCGTCGCGGATCAGCGACGCGACCAGCTCCTCGTCCTGCAGAGCCGAGAACCGCACCGCGACCTTGGGATATTCGCGGCGGAACCGCGCGATCAGCTCCACCAGCGGGCCGGCGGACAGTGCCGGGAAGGCCATGATGTCGAGCCGGCCCGCCACCGCGCCGTCCGACGTGGCGAGCAGCTCCTCGACCGCGGTCACGTCACGCAGGATCTGCCGGCTCGGGCCGATGAGGCTGCGGCCCGCCGCGGTGAGAACCATGCCGCGACCGATGCGGTGGAACAGCTCGACGCCGAGCTCGCGTTCGAGGCTGCGCAGGGCCTGCGACACCGTCGGCTGCGCGACGCCGAGCGCGGTCGCGGCCCCGTTGATGCCGTTGTTCTCGACGACCGCGAGGAAGTACTCCACCTGCCGGAAATCCACAGTCCTACACTCCCTGCCGCAGTGTCGAGGCGACGTCGAGGAACGCCGCCGCGGCCGGCGACGGCTCGCCCGCCCGCAGCACGAGTCCGACGGGCCGGGTCAGTGGCGGCTCCAGCGGCCGCACCGTCACCGTGGGCATCTGCTGTTCGGCCACCGGCCTGGGCACCACCGTTGCGCCGGTGCCCAGGCACACCAGTCCCCACGTCGCCGCCGGGTGGGCGCAGTCGACGACGACATTGGCGGCGTTCTCGGCGAGCAGCCCGCCCGCCTTCGCGGCGTTGGTCCGGTCGCCGAGATCGACGACGAGGGGTACGTCCCGCACACGGGTGCGCGGGATCGGGTCCGGCAGGTCGGCCGCGAGGTCGTGGTGGAGGGCGAGCACGAGCTCCTGCTCGAACAGCGGCACGGTGATCATGCCCGCGTGCTCGACCGACAGGTCGGTCACGCCGATCTCCGCCTCGCCGCGGCGCAGCACGGTGTGCACCCCGGCGGGACCGTCCGTGTCGACGATCCGCACCAGGATGTGCGGGTAGCGGTCACGGAAGCGGCGGGCGAGCTCGATCATCGGGTCGAACGAGAACGACGAGTACGTCACCACGTCGACGCGGCCCGAGGCGAGTTCGCGTACCGCGGCGACCTTCGCCTTCGCCCGCTCGACGTCGGCGAGGATGCGGCGCGCCGCTACGTCGAGCCGGCGGCCGTCCTCGGTGAGCGTGAGCCGGCGCCCGGTCCGGTCGAACAGGGTTGTGCCGAGCCGACGTTCGAGTGTGCGGATGGCCTGCGACAGCGACGGCTGCGAAATGTAGAGGGACTGGGCGGCCTTCGTGATCCCACCCCGGTCGACGACCGCGACGAAATAGGTGATGAGGTGAAGGTCCACCGGCTCATCGTACGGGGACGGCGGTTGCCGGCATCCAGCGGTCCGGGTCGGTACCGCACCCGGTGACCACGTCCCGGTCGGCGAGAACCAACAGGTGGGCGTCGGTCTCCCGCACCGCGAGCCGGCACAGACGCGGCGACATCGTCTCGAACGGACGGGACCACGAGATCCGCGTGGCGACCTCCCACGCCGTGGAACCGGGATGCCGGGACACGGCCTCGGCGATCTCGGCCAGACGTTCCTCGTGGTGGCCGAGCAGCGCCTGCGCGCGGGAAGCGACACCGCGGAAGCGGTATTCGTGGGCGGGGAAGACCTCGCCGTCGGGCAGGCTCGTGGTGGCGTGCAGCGACAGCAGGTAGCGGTGCAACGGATTCGGCAGTTCGCCCGGGACGGTGGAGATGTTGGGACTGATGCGGGGGAGCATGTGGTCGCCGCTGAACACCAGCTCGTGGGTGCAATCGACGAAGCACAGGTGGCCGGGGGTGTGGCCGGGCGTCCACACGGCGTGCAGGTCCCAGCCCGGCAGATCCAGGGGGGTGCCGTCGTCGAGCACGACGTCGAGCGACTCGCGCGGCCCGAACCGGACCAGTTCCATGACCTCGCCCGATCGGACCTCTTCGGGGGCTCCGAGCCGGGCCAGCTGCCGGGCCCAGGCCGCGGTGAACCCTTCCCGATCCGTGGCGGTGTGGTGGCCGAGCAGCGACGCGTCGGCGGCGTGCATCGCCAGTGCGGCACCGCTGACCTCGCGCAGCCGCGGCGCCAGGCCGAAGTGGTCCGGGTGCAGGTGCGTGATCGCCGCGAACCGGACCTCGGTGATGTCGTGCCCGGTCTGCCGGATTCCGTCGACCAGGGCCTGCCACGACTGTTCGGAGTCCCAGCCGACGTCGATCAGGGCCAGGCCGTCGGGCAGGGCCAGCGCGTAGACCAGCACGTAGCGCAGCGGGTTCTTCGGCATGGGCACGGGAATCGACCACAGCCCGGGCCGGACCTGCTCGACCGGTGGCAGCTCGCCGCGCCGCCACGCCTCCTGCTGCACGACGCCGACGACCTCGACCGCGGTCACGACACCTCCCCCGCGAGGGTGTCGCGCAACGTGCGCTTGAGGATCTTGCCGCTGGCGTTGCGCGGCAGCTCGCTCACGAAGTGGATGCGCTGCGGCTTCTTGTAGGAGGCGAGCCGGCTGGTGGTGAACGCGACCAGTTCGCTCTCGTCCGGCACGGCGGCACCGTCGGCCACCCGCACGACGGCGGTGACGGCCTCGCCCCACTTGCGGTCGGGGACCCCGACCACGGCGACCTCGGCGACGGCGGGATGCTCGGCGAGCACCGACTCCACCTCGATCGGGTAGACGTTCTCCCCGCCGGTGATGATCATGTCCTTCACCCGGTCGGTGACGAACAGGTAGCCGTCCTCGTCGAGGTGGCCGGCGTCGCCGGTGCGCAGGAACCCGTCGTGGGTGAACAGCGCCGCGGTCTCCTCCGGGCGCCGCCAGTAGCCGGACGTGTTGTGGCGGGAGCGGCACACGATCTCGCCGGACCCTCCCACCGGCAGGTCCTCCCCGGTCGCCACGTCGCGGATGGCGATCTCCACACCGGGCATGGGACGGCCCGCCGAGCGCAGCAGGTAGGAGCGGGGACCGGTCGGGTCGTGATCCTCGACGCGCAACGCGGTGACGGAGCCGCTCGTCTCCGTCATCCCGTAGCGCTGGACGAATCCGCATCCGAGGGTGTGCACGGCGCGGCGCAGCATCGACGGGGTGACGGGGGAGGCGCCGTAGAAGATCAACTGCAAGCTCGACAGGTCGAACGTGTCCAGGCCGGGCAGGTCGAGCAGCATCTGGACGGTCGCGGGCACCAGGAACGCATGGGTGATGCGATGGCGTTCGACGAGCGACGCGACGGTCCTTGGCTGGAACTCGCCGAGCAGGACGGCGTGCACACCGGCGGACAGGCAGGTGCTCAGCCATCCGGCCCCGGCGATGTGGAACAGCGGCATCGCGTTCAGCGCCACCGAGTCGGGCCGCCAGTGGTAGATGCGCTGTCCCTCCTCGTCGTTGTGGAGGTTGCGGTGGGTGATGAGCACCCCCTTCGGCGTGCCGGTGGTGCCGGAGGTGTACAGCTGCAACAGCGTCGTGTCGGGGTCGTTGCCGCGGCCGGGATCGGTGTCGGCGCCGGTGGCGGTGAGCCGTTCCCACGTCCACGCCCCGGGCAGCAGGTCGTCGCCGGGCTCGGTGTCGACGAGGACGACGGGCAGGCCGGGCAGTGCGGCACGGATCGCCTCGGCTGCCGCTGCGAACCCGGATTCGACGACGAGCACGTCGAGTTCCGCGTCCTCGGCGATGCGGGCGGCCTCCGCCGGGGTGAGCCGCCAGTTCAGGGGGACGAACACCAGCCCCGCTTTCCCGCAGGCGACGAACGTCTCGGCGGCCTCGAGCCGCATGCGCAGGAGCGCTCCGATCCGACCGCCGCGGCGGGCCAGACCGCTCAGGGCGGTCGCGAGCCGATTGGTGCGCCGATCGAGTTCGGCGAAGGTGACGGTGGTGTCGCCGCAGGTCAGTGCAAGTGCGTCCGGCCGTTCCGCCGCGTGCTGCCGGACCCGCTGCGGAAGGTGCAGACCGCTCACATCCCACTCCTCGTTCCGTTCGGCGAGCGCCTCGATGTCGGGCCGCCGTGCCCGATCAGTCGATCACCAGCGCCTCGGCGGAACAAAGTCCAAGATCCACAGCGACCGATAGCGAGTGCCTATGTCGGGACCGGCGGCGCGCGACTGTCCTTGCGCGCAGAGGTGCTTCCTGCGCGGGTACGGCCCCCGACGGACGCGCGCAAGGAGCACGGCCGCGCGCGGATGTTCGGCTCAGCCCGAGGCTCAGCGCCCGAGCGCAGCGACGACGCGGCGGAGCCCGTCGAGGTCCGGCGCAGTGTCCAACGTGAGCTGCCAGTCGGTGCCGGTCCACGGATCGGCCATGTGGGTGCCCGGCGCCACCGGTAGGTGCTGAGCCTCCTGCGAGAGCAGGTCCAGCAACGGCTCGTCCGTCACACCGTCGTCCTCGCCGACGATGATCACCGAAACCGACTGTGTCGCAGACGCCTCCACGATCCGGATGACGTGCCTCAGATCGTCACGGGTGTAGCCGTGCGGGATACCCGCGAGCACCACGATCCGTGGCGCCGGTGGCTCGGCACCCGGATCCGCGGTCGCGGCCAGGGCGGCGAGATCGACCGCGTGCGCCACGTCGCGCAGCCGGGGTCCGATGTCCGGGACGTCGCGGACGACCAGGCTCGTCACTGCGAAGGACACCACATCGGTGAGGGCGGACAACGCACCGGCCGTGTCGACGATGTCGAGGCGCGCCGCCGGGTGCGCCGCGAGGAGCCGCACCACGAGGGCCGACACGATCGGGGCGGCGGCGACGGAGTCCCCGTCGACCCACAGCGGGCGCCGCAGCGGCAACGGGAGGCACAACGGAAGTGTCGGCGAGTCGCGATCCGGGGCCCCGAGTTCGCCTATCCGCAGCCCGTTTCCGCCGAGACCCGGCCGCTGCCACGCCGGTGCGTCCCACGAGGCCATCGCCGCGGGCAGGGCCGCGCCGACGGCGCGCAGTTCCTCGGTCAACAACGCGGTGTCGGCGGCGTGCCGGGCCCGAGCCGCGGCGATCAGCTCGTCGCATCGCCGATTCGCCTCGGCCCGAGCCTGGTCGGCGGCCGGTCCGGTGCGGCGGGCCGGGTCGGAGACGGCTGCGGACAGTTCCTCGTCGAGCCGGTGCAGTGCGTAGTCGTGTGCGGAGACGAACGCGGCGGCAGAGCGGGATGCGTCCTCGAAGATCTGCCAGGTTCGCTCCCACGCCTGCTCCGGTTCGACCGGCACCGTCGCCGGGGTATCCGGCGAGGGCGGAGCCGGCTCGTCGTCGACGTCCACTCCGTGCGCGCGGAACAGTTCGGCGAGTCCACCGGCATACCCCTGGCCCACCGCCCGCAGCTTCCATCCGCCGTCGCGGCGGTACAACTCCCAGCAGATCACCGCCGACTCGGCACCGCCGGCGGGCGCGTCGAACGTCGCCGGCCCGGATCCGGGCGGCCCGGTCAGGTCGGTGGACAGCGCGCCCACCGGCCCTCGGTCCGAGGAGACCGCCAACAGCACCGCGGCGGCCTGCGGGCACACCCGGTCGAGATCCACGACGACGGCGTCGCCGGCCAGGTCCACGCCCGGTGCCGCGGGCTGGTTGTAGAACACGGCGTCGGCGGAGGTGCGTACCTGCAGGTTCGCGTCGACCACCAGCGCGCACACGTCCAGCGGCCCCGCCGCGCGCGCCGTGAAGCGGACCCGGCGCGCCGTCAGCGGGGCGTTCTGCCCCGCCGCGAATCTCCCCCTCACGGCGTCAGGACACCAGGAACCGGCCGAGCTGCGGCGCGGCCTCCCCGGGATGCTTGGCCTGGATGCCCTCGCCGATCGCCTGAAGCTTCCAGTCCTGCCCCTGCCGGTACACCTTGGCCATCACCATGCCGGTGAACGGCATACCGCCCTGCATGGTGTAGCGGGCCAGCTCGGCGTTGTTGGTGCCGTCCACCAGCCGGCAGAACGCGTTCGCAACCTGCTCGAAGGTGTGCCCCTTGTACGAGGTGACGATGAACATGACCGTCGTGATGTGGGCCGGGACCCGGGTGAGGTCGACGAGCACGACCTCGTCGTCGCCGGCGCCCTCGCCGGTGAGGTTGTCGCCCTGGTGCTGGACCGAGCCGTCCTTGGACCGCAGCTGGCCGTAGTACGCGACGTCGACGAGGTTCTGGTCGGCGAACAGCACGGCCGACGCGTCGAGGTCGATGTCGGCGGCACGGTTGCCGAACAGACCGCGCTTCGCGATCGGATCCCAGCCCAGCCCCATGCGCAGGTAGGTCAGGGCCACACCGCCCTCCTTGCGGAGGGTGACCTTCTGGCCCTTGACGAGGCTGACCGGCCGGCTCTTGGTGAGGCTGACCTCGGGCTGGGCGTCCTGCGCCGGCTGCGGCGCGGAGGCCTGCACGTACGGCTGCGGCGGGGCCGGCTGCTGGTAGGGCTGCTGAGCAGAAGGCGGCGGCGTGGAGTAGGCCGGCGGTACGGGCGGCGCGGCCGGGGCCGACGGCGGCACGGGCTGAGCCGGCTGCGGCGCGGGCTGAGCCGGTTGCGGCGCCGCCGCGGGCGCGTCGTCGACGCTCACCCCGTGATCGGTCACGAGCGCGGCGAACCCGCCCGCGTATCCCTGGCCGACGGCCCGCACCTTCCACGCGCCCTGCCGCCGGTACAGCTCGAGGGCGATCACGATCGACTCGCTGCTCAGCCCGTCGATCCGGTACTCGTAGAGGACGTTGCCCGCGGTGTCGGAGACCCGCGCGGACGGCGGGGCGAAGCGACCGAAGCTGCTCGACGCGTCGTCGAGGGTGATGACCGCGCGCACCTGGTCGATGTCTGCCGGCACCTGGTTCAGCGACACGGCCAGCGACGCGGCCTGCCCGGGAGTGCCCGGCACGAGCCGCACCCCCGGCCCGCTCGGCTGGTTGAAGAAGACGAAGTCGGCGTCGGAGCGCACCTTGCCGTCGGCCTTGACCAACAGGGCGGACAGGTCGGCCGGGGTGGTCAGCTCGAGCGAGACGACGACGTCGGTGGCGGTGAGGGGGCCGTTCTGACCCTTGGCGAGAGATACGGGCACGGGAGGGGTCCTCACTGTTACTGGAAACTCTGTCTTGGGGAACATGGAGCGTCACTGCCACTGTACGAACCCGCGCCGATCCGGGCGTATCGGGCGAACCAGGCCAGGATCTCCTCGCCGGCCCGGATCCCCGTTTCCCGGGTCACCGTCACCGTCGGGTGCCGCCAGTCCAGCGCTTCGAGTTCGCCGTGCCGCGGCCGGATCGCGGCGTCGGCGGCGACCAGCATCTCGGCGTCGAGCGCTCCGTCCCCGGCGGCGAGTACCGCGGCATCCGGGGCGAGCGTTCCGTCGGCGACCAGGCGCCGGCGGACCTCGGCGACGGCCTTGCTCTTGCACACCGCCGACGGCATCGTGTACAGCTTGCGGCCCTGCTGCGAGGCGCTCCATCCGCGGCCGCGGCACCAGTGGTCCCATTCGTCGAGGAATCCGACCGGCTGGGCGGCGACGTCGATCACGAGATAGCAGAACAACTCGTCGGCGATGCGGAACTTGTGCACCCAGTCGTCGGAGACGCGGCGCCGCAGTTCGGCGGTGACCTCGTCGAGTCCGGCGCCCTCGGCGCGCACGCCCGCGTCCACCGCCTGCCGCCACCCGGTGTCCGGCACACCGTCGGCGAGGATCACGCCGCCGTTGCTGGCGATCGCGTAGCGCCACGGTGCGCCGGGCAGCGCGATGCGCCGGAACTGTTCCGGGGTGCGCGTGGTGGTCGGCACCACCACCGCGGCGGCGGCCAGGTCGCGCAGGCGCTGCGCGGACGTGACGGTCAGGTACGACAGGGGCGCACCGTCGTAGTGCTCGACACACACCAGATCGCCGTCGACGACGGGCGATTCGCCCATCGCGGCGCGCGAGTAGATCATCGTGCGGTCGAGGTCGGTCGCGACGAGGGCGGTGGTCACGGCAGATCCTTGATCAGTCCCATGCAGGAATACGCCAGGTCGGGAACCGTTTCGACCGGCACGTCGCGGGCTGCGGCGAGCATCCGGATGTGCGCGTGCTCCTCGGCATCGGCCTCGCGGACCAGCACCCGCCACGGCACGCGCCGCAACAGCACCCGGGTGGTCTCACCGACACCGGGCTTGACGTAGTTGACGGTGGAGATGCCGTACTCGGCCCGTACCCTCTCCACCGACTCCCAGCCCGCCCACGTGGGGGTGCGGTCGGACCGCAGGATGTCCCCGGCGGCGGTGACTGCGGCGTCCCGGTCGCCGAATTCCGCGGCGACGGTGTCGAGGAGGACGGCCGAGACGTCCTCGCCGGCAAGTTCGGCGTAGAACTTGGCGCCGTGGAACTCGCCCGGGCCGATCAGGGTTTCTTTGAGGACGGTGCGTGAGACCAGGCCGGAGACAGTGGAATTCAGGCACGCCGAGGCGATGAGGAAGTCGTCGCGGGTGCCGTAGGTCCGCACGCAGTACCCGGGGTCGGCGAGCACGGCGAGGTCGCCGGAGAGTTCCGGACCGCCCGCGGCCCGGTACTCGGCCAGGGCCGCCGCGAGTTCGCGGGCGATGGCGCCCTTGCCGGTCCAGCCGTCGACGAACACCACCGAGGCCGGATCGTGACGCGCCGTCACGTGGTCGAGGGCGGCGACGTCGATGCCACGGCCCCGCACGATCGACACCGCGTAGTGCGGCAGGTCCAGCCCGTGGTGCCGCTGCGCCCAGCGACGGATCAGGATGCCGACGGGAGTGCCGGCGCGGGCCAGTGATACGAGCGTCAGGTCCCGGCCCCGTTCGGCGAGCAGCAGTTCGGTGACCGTACCGACGGCGTGGGCGAGGCGCCCCGCCGTCGCGGCGAGTACCTTGTCGAACAGCTCGCGGTAGGCGGCATCGGGTTGGTATTCGATCGGCAGCGTCTCGGCGTAGTGGGCGAGACCCGACTGGATGCGGCGTTCGCGCTCGGCGATGTCGGCCTCGAGGGCGACGTGCGAGAGGTCCTTGAGGAGCCACCGCACCTCGTCCGGGGCGTAGGAGCCGAAGTCGGGTCCGGCCAGCGGAACGGTCATCGTCCCTCCCGGGCGGCGCGCAGCACCGACGGGTCGGTGGCGGGCACGACGGCGACGACCACGTCCTCCCCGGCGGCGGTCAGCACGTCGAGCAGGCCACCGTCGGCCCGGAGGCGATCGGTGTCGGCGGGATCGTCGAGCACCAGCAGCAGCCGTGCCCGTTCCTCCGGCCACCGCGCGTTGTACAGGTACCGCGGGACGTCGTCGGGTTCGGGTGCGATGAAGGTGAATCCGCGCCGAAGGGGGTAGCAGGGCACGTCCCGGACGTACGCAGGGGAGCGGGTGGTGGTCTGGAACCGCGTGGGGGTCCCCCGGCGGGCGAGCGCGTCGGCGATGCGCAGCGGCAGGTACATCAGTTCCTCGTGGCCCACCACGACGACCGGCCGTCCCGGTCCGAGGGCGGTGGCCACGGCCTCGGTCGTGTGCTCGATCGCGGCATCGAAAGCCGCGGTGTCGGTGCGCAGGAAGCCGTGCCGCCCGCCGTCGGGCACGGTCGCCGGCCACGGCAACGTCACGAACTCCACGGAGCCCCGTTGTGAGGCAACGGGATTCATATCCGGATCGGGCAGTGCGGCGACCCGCTCGACGAGCCCGTCGGGAAGGATCGTGTGTCCCGCCGCGAGGCTTACGTGGTCGATCCGGGCGCCGAGTTCGGCGGCCGCCTCGTCGACCGCGCGACGGTGATCGGCGGTGCGCATGTCCACCAGCGACGCGACGACGTACCGGGCGCGGGGATGGTGCCGGTGCAGGGACCGGATCGCGTCGACGGCCGTGGCGCCGGTGGAGATCTCGTCGTCCACCAGGACCAGCGGTGCGTCGTTCGCGAACAGCTCCGGCGACGTCGGCTGGAGCAGGTGCGACGTGGCGTGCGAGTGGCCCTCCTCGAACCCGGCGAAGGTGCCGGCGCCGGGCACGTCACGCCGGGTGGAGTGCAGGTAGCAGCGCGCTCGCAGCCGGCTGGCCACACAATGACCCAGGCCCGTTGCGGTTTCGGCGAATCCGAGTACGACCGTGTCGTGCGCGGCGGAGCCCAGCAGGTCCGCGACGAGATCGCCGAGCCGGTCACCCGCGCCGATGACCGCGGCCGGGTCGGTGGGAATGTGCTTGCCGAGCACCGTGGAGACCAGCAGGTGTGCGCGACGGGGGTTGCGGCGCAGCCCCGGCACGACGAGGTCCGGCACGGTGTCGCCGGTCGCCGAGTCGAAGTGCTGCAGTTCCAGGCCGAATTGCTCCGTCGCCCAGGGTGACTGCAACCCCGCGGTCACCGGTCCACCAATGCCGTCAGCAGGTCCACGAAAGTGACTCCCTTGTTGGTGACGCCGAACACCGAGGCGCGCAGCAACGTCTGCTGCGCCCAGGTGCGGTGCGGACGCCGCTCGTTCATCTTGTTGCGGTAACCGGAGGCCTGCACGCCACCTGCGTCGCCGCCGAGGATGTCGACCGCGTCGTGGTACTCCTCGTGGGTGACCGCGGACAAGGCGTGCACCGCGGCCACATGGGAGGGATGGATCACGGTCTTGCCCTGGATGCCGTTCGCCCGGTCGAGGGCGATCTCGCGGAGCAGCCCGTCGAGATCCCGGCTGACGAGCTGCTGGCGGAACATCACCGCGTCGTGCTCGGCGAACGGAGTGGCCCGCAGCATCGGGCGGAACATGCGCTCGTGATCGGCGAAGTACTCCCAGACGGGACCGGTGATGACGAATCCGGTGCCGTCGGTGCGGCCGAGGTAGTTGACGACATCCGCAATGACGTCGACGACCACGCGCACGTCGTAGATGGTCAGGTCGCGGTCGCGGCGGATGCCGAACGTGCCGCACATGTCGGTGGCCCCGATCCGTACCGCCAGCACCCGGTCACGGTGCCCGGCGAGCAGTGCCGCGATCTGCTGCAGCTCGCCGTCGCGGGTCTGCCGGTGCACCAGCTCGGCGGACTCGAGCACCGGCATCGCGTACAGGTGCTTGCCGAGCCGCTCGGACGCCGCCGCCACCGCATCGAGGAAGGCCGGCCCCGACGCCGCGGTGAACTTGGGCAGAACGAATCCGGTCAACGCGGTGACGCCGGGCCCCAGGATGTCGGCGATGCGGTCGACACCGTCGGGGGTGCGCACCCGGACGAACAGCAGCATCGTCGCGGCCGCGGTGCCGGCGAGCTCGTCGAGGGTGGCGACCGCGTTGCGCAGGCCGTCCTCGACCTCGTGATCGGCGACGGCGTCCTCGAGGTCGATCACCATCGAGGCGACACCCTCGCGGGCTCGGCGGGCGATCGTGGTGGTCAGATCCGCGCGGGTGGCCGGGACGTACAGGGTGGCCCCGAGCGCGACGGCGAGCCGATCGCGCTCGTCGGCATCGGAGAATGCCTGCGGCGGATGCAGGAACAGCGTGTCCCGGGTCGCGCGGTCCATGTGGTGGAAATGGTGCATCGTGCGCATATCGGCGAAGGTTCCCCCACTCATGCCTCTTCCGTTCGTCCTCTCATTCGTTGCACCACGCCGGCGATGAAGCGCGAAACGGCGTCGAGCTCTCGGACGTACGCCCAGTAGTCGGGGTGTACGCCGGTGAGCGAACCGACTGCCCTGTCGATCCGATCGAGCTGCGCGTCGAGCACCGATCCCCATTCTGCGGTCAACCCCCGTTGCACCGCGAGTTGTTGCGCGTCGCGCAGACGGAACCGTACCTGCTCCACCTTCGCGGCCGGATCACGGCGGACCGCGCGGAGGACGGACAGCCGCTCGGTGACGGCGTCGACGTAGCGTTCCGCCTGGGTGAGCGATGCCCGGGCCGCCGCGGTCAGCTCGAGCGCCTGCTCGGGCCGGTTCCCGGCCGAAGCCGTTCGCGCCGCGGTCACGTCGGCGTCGGCCCGGTCGAGGAACTCGCGGGCGGCGCGCTCGTTGCCGGACAGGTCGGCGGAGCTGGCCGCGTTGAACTCGCGCAGCAGGGCCGAGAACGCCGGCGCCAGGCTCTCGGCGCGGGTGCGGACCGCCGACAGGCGGGTGGTGACGGATGCCACAGCTTTCCGGGCGGACTCGGCCTTGTCCGGCGCCTGCGCGAGGGCGCGACGCAGGGCGATGGCCGCCTCCTCGGCCCGCCGTGCCGCCGTTCGGACGGCGCCGGTTCCCACCGCCGAATCCAGGGCGCGGACCTCCGCGTCGAGCGCGTTCGCCGCGGCCCGCACGGACGGGTAGTCGGCGTATGCGGCGTGCTCGGGCGCGTCCACCAGCGCCGCCGCGGCCTGCGCCTCGGTGCGGACCTGCCGGGCGAGCTGCGGGACGGTCTGTGCCACCGCGACCGAATGCTCGAGGTGTGCGCGGTGGCGATCGTAGAACTGGTCGAGGGTGCGGGTGGCGAGACCGATCTGCTGCAGAGCCTGTTCGTAGGCCGGGGCGGGAGCGAGCGGATCGGTCGGTTCGGTGCGGGCGAGGTGCAGGTACGTCTCGGCCGCGCGGTAACAGGCTTCGCGGACGGGCTCCCACTCGCGGCGCAGCCCGCGCTGCGGCGCGAGGTCGTGCGAGGCCGTGACGGCGGCCTCGGCGACGGACTGGCGGCGGTCCATGTCGAGGAACGCGGCGACCATCGCGTCGTAGGCGCCACGGGCCACCGGATCGTCGGTGCTCCCACCGCCGAAGAGGCGGCGCGTCCATCGGCTCGCCACGCCCCGAATGGTACTGGTCCGCGCGGTTCGGCCCCGTGCGCGCGCCCCGAGCATGGGGCGTCGGCGCGGAACAGCTATTAGGGTGGAGTGACACGCGCAAATCGGGCGTGCCCGCCCGGGCACCTCGTCCGGACCGACAGATCGAAAGGACCCCGCATGGGCGTCAGCTTGACCAAGGGCGGCAATGTTTCCCTCACCAAGGAAGCGCCGAACCTCACCGCCGTGGCCGTCGGCCTCGGCTGGGACATCCGCAGCACCACCGGTGCCGACTTCGACCTCGATGCCAGCGCGATCGCGACCGGCGCCGACAAGAAGGTCGTCTCGGACCAGCACTTCGTCTTCTTCAACAACCTCAAGTCCCCGGACGGCTCGATCGAGCACATCGGCGACAACCGCACGGGCGAGGGCGAGGGCGACGACGAGGTCGTCAACGTCGACCTGAGCGCCGTGCCGGCCAACATCGAGAGCATCTTCTTCCCGGTCTCGATCTACGACGCCGACTCCCGCAGCCAGTCGTTCGGACAGGTCCGCAACGCGTACATCCGCGTCGTCGACCGCGCCAACGGCAACGAGCTCGCCCGCTACGACCTGTCGGAGGACGCCTCCACCGAGACCGCCATGGTCTTCGGTGAGCTGTACCGGCACGGTGCGGAGTGGAAGTTCCGCGCCATCGGCCAGGGCTACGCGTCCGGCCTGGCGGGCATCGCCCGCGACTACGGCGTCAACGTCTGACGTCGCATCCGGATTCCGGATCCGGCCCCCGGCTTCGTCGCCGGGGGCCGCTTTCCTTGGTTCACCGATAAATTGCTGCAGTAACCACCCTGCACCGCCCCGATCCAGACAGAAAGGCCACGCTTCGTGGTTCTGCGCATCTTCGGCATATCGTTCGCCGTCACCGTCGTCTCCCTGGTGGTCGCCTTCCTCTACGGCGGACCCCAGGCCCTGTTCCTCGCCGCGATCCTCGGCATCCTCGAGGTCTCGCTCTCGTTCGACAACGCGGTCATCAACGCCACCGTGCTGCAGCGGATGAGCGAATTCTGGCAGAAGATCTTCCTCACCATCGGCATCCTCATCGCCGTGTTCGGCATGCGGCTGATCTTCCCGCTGCTCATCGTGTGGATCGCCTCCGGCCTCGGTCCGATCGAGGCACTCGACCTCGCCTTGAACCCGCCGCCGAACGACGCCGCGTACTTCCCCGACGGCAGCCCCAGCTACGAGACCATCATCACCGACGCCCACCCGCAGATCGCCGGGTTCGGTGGCATGTTCCTGCTGATGCTGTTCCTGAACTTCATCTTCGAGGAACGCGAGATCAAGTGGCTGGCCTGGCTCGAGCGTCCGCTCGCGCGGGCCGGCAAGCTGGACCAGCTCGAGGTCGTCACCGCCTCGGTGCTGCTGGTGCTGACCGCCACGATCCTCGCTCCCGAGGACAAGGTCTCCACCGTGATGATCGCCGGCGTGCTCGGCATGATCACCTACATCGTCGTCAACGGGCTCGGCGAGCTGTTCCACATCCCCGAGGAAGAGGAAGAGCCGACGGGCGGGCCCACCCAGCTGGCCAAGGCCACCGGCAAGGCCGGGTTCTTCCTGTTCCTCTACCTCGAGGTGCTCGACGCGTCGTTCTCCTTCGACGGCGTGATCGGCGCGTTCGCCATCACCTCGGACCCGATCATCATCGCCCTGGGCCTCGGTTTCATCGGCGCGATGTTCGTCCGCTCGATCACGGTGTTCCTCGTCCGCAAGGGCACCCTCTCGGAGTACCGCTACCTCGAGCACGGCGCGCACTGGGCGATCGGTGCGCTCGCGTTCATCCTGCTGTACTCGATCGGCCATCACGTGAACGAGATCGTCACGGGTCTCGTGGGGGTCGCGCTCATCGGTGCCGCGTTCGCCAGCAGCATCCGCCGCAATCGTCAGGAGGCGAAGGCGACCGTCGCCGCCTGACCCGCCCGGGTGAAGGGACCCTCCGATCGGTTCGACCGATCGGAGGGTCCCTTCACCGTTTCGCGGACAACTCGCGCAGCAGCGTCTCGGCGTCGGCGAACGCCCGCGCCCGTCGCACGACGGTCGGCGCCGCCGGCGGATGCCCGTCCCACCCGTGGAACAGCGTGCTCAGGCTCAGGACGATCCGCTCCGGGTGGATCCAGTCGCCCCACCGGACGAATTCGGGATCCCGCACCAGCTGCCGGGCCGCCTCGAGCGGCCCGGCGCCGCGCGCGTACTGTTCCCGGCCGGCCTGCTCGAGCCACACCCAGTAGGTGCGCAACTCGCGGATCTCCGCGGGTCCGCACAGCGGCCCGTGACCGGGCACGTAGAGGTCCGCGTCCAGGGCCAGCAGCCGGTCGATCGCGGCGAGCCAGTTCTCCAGCGGCCCGTGCCACAGGATCGGGGTCGAGCCGATGAACAGCAGATCGCCGGCGAACACGATGCCGGCGTCCGGCACGTGCGCGATGAGGTCCCCGGCGGTGTGGCACGGCCCGAGGCGCTCGAGCTGGACCGGACGTTGCCCCACATCGAGCCGCAGGATTGTGTCGAAGGTGTGGTCGGGCAGCCGAGGCGATCGCAGCGGCAGGCGGGCGCCGCCCGGCACCCGGCGCATGTAGGCGGCCGCGGCGCCCAGCATCCCGGGCAGCGCGGCGAGCGGACGTCCGGCCGCCGCGAGCGCCGCCACCGCGGCGGGAGGGAGATCCTCGCGCATGCCGCGCAGCGCGGCCGCACTCGTCGTGATGCGAGCCGTCGCCGGAAGCGTGTCGTTGCCCCACCAGTGGTCGCCGTCGGAATGGGTGTTGACGGCCTCGGTGATCGGTGCCCGCGACACCAGCGGCTGCTGTGCCTCGGCGATCCGCCGCGCCAGCCGCGTGTCCCACGCGGTGTCCACGACCAGCGACGCCGTGCCCGCATCGACGACGAGACCGGTGTTCGCTTCTCCCCAGCCGCCCGGCGTCCGTACAACCGCCCACACCCCGTCGCCGATCTGCGTCAACCCGCCGTCGCCCACCGTTCGCCCCCCGTCCGCAGTGGCGGTGAGTCTAACCGCACGAGCCGGACCGTGGTTTGCCCCCGGCCCGGCCCGGGAACGCGGTATGAATCGCACGGACGGCGTCACGAGCGAAGGGGATCCCATGGGAACGACGGTTGCGGTCACCGGCCCCACCGGCGAGATCGGCAGGGCCGCGGTCGCGGCCCTCGAACAGGACCCGCGCATCGACCGGATCCTCGGCATGGCGCGAGGCCCGTTCGATCCTGCCCGGCAGGGCTGGACCAAGACCGAGTACCGGCAGGGCGACATCCTCGACCGCGGCGCCGTCGACGCCCTGGTCGCGGAGGCCGACGTCGTCGTGCACCTGGCCTTCGTCATCATGGGCTCGCGCGCCGAGAGTCACCGGATCAACATCGCCGGGACCCGCAACGTCTTCGAGGCGACGGTTGCCGCCGCCCGGCCGCGGCGTCTCGTGTACACCTCGTCCGTCGCCGCGTACGGATACCACCCCGACAATCCGACCCCGCTCTCCGAGGACGTGCCCACGCGTGGCTCGCACGAGCACTACTACTCCGAACAGAAGGCCCAACTCGAGCGGGTGCTCGACGAGGTCACCCGCGGATCGGACCTCGAGGTGTTCGTGCTGCGGCCCTGCATCGTCGCGGGGCCGCACGCGACCGCCCTGGCCGATGCCATGCCGTGGCGGCAGGTCGCCGGGCATCTGCCCGGGGCAGTGCGGAAGGCTGCCGGCGCCCTGCCCCTGCCGCGCCCGGTGTTCCCGGACCCCGGTCATCCGCTCCAGCTCGTGCACCACGACGACGTCGCGAGTGCCGTCGTCGCCGCCGTGACGTCCGAGGGGCCGCCCGGCGCGTACAACATCGCAGGCGACGGGGTGGTGTCGCTGTCGGACGTCGCGGCCGCGCTCGGCGCCCGGCCGATCCGGGTCCCGGCGTCGGTCGCGACGGCCGCGTCGGCCGTGGTGGCGCGGCTGCCGTTCCTGCCCTCGATGGTCGAGTGGATCCACACGGGCCGCACGTCCGTCGTGATGGACACGACGAGGGCCCGGACGCAGCTCGGCTGGCAGCCGCGCTACACGAGCGCCCAGACCCTCGCGGCGCTGGCGAGCGCGGTGGGTGGCGCCCGGTAGCAGTGGGTCAGCGTCGCGCGGCCGCGTGCGCGGCCATGCGGATCGGGGCGTTGACCGTGCCGTGACCCCGGTAGCCGCCGCGCCGCTGCACCAGTTCGAAGAACACCCGGGCACTGACGACCTTGGTGAACACCTGGAACAGCTCGCCGCCGTCCTCGTCCCGATCGTAGAGCACGTTGTATTCCCGCAGGGCGGCAAGCATTTCCGGATCCGGAGCCAGGCGCGCATCCAGATCGTCGTAGTAGTTGCGGGGGATCTCGAGCACCGGCGCTCCCGAATCATGCAGGGCGCGAGCGGCTTCCACCGCATCGTCGACACCGAACGCGATGTGCTGGGGGTGCCGCACGCCCGGTGCCCATTCGCCGCGACGGAGCACGGGTGCGACCAGGCCGACCTCGAAACCGTCCGTGGCGAGGACGCGGCTGCGCACCAAGCCGAACGGTCCCGCGTATTCGGCGGCCTCGGCGTCGGTCAGGCCCAGCACCGACCGGTAGAACAGCGTGGCTTCGTCGAATCGGTCGTAGGCCTGGGTCAGCGCGACGTACTCGGTGCACCGCACGCCCACCGCCGTCGTCGGCGTCGTGCCGGTGGGGCGGAAGTCGTTGCGCCAGTTCGCCGGGCCGTCGCTCCGCGACGACAGGAACAGGGCGGTGCCGTCCGGGGAGACCACTGCGGACAACGGTGCCTCACCCGGGCCGACGACCCGCGCCAGCTGCGGTGCCAGCAGCTCGTGGGCGTGCCGGGAGACGGCGCCGACGTCCGCGACCTCGATCCCCAGAGCGGTGACGGCCGCGCCCTCGGCCGCGCTGTGGGCCGGGTTCGAGGTGTTCACCAGCACCCGCGCATCCCCCTGCTCCCACAGCTCCACCGGCTTGCTGTGATGCTGCCCCGAGTGGGTGAAGCCGAGCGAAGCGAGGGCCGCACGGACCGGCTCCGCAGCGGTGGGCGGAGTTCCGATCTCCGTGAACGCGTGCCCGCGCACCTGTACCGGGTTGGGGTCACCGTCGAGCCGCAGTTCCAGATCGAGCAGCGAGCGCATCGCGTCGATCGCCGTCGGCACCGGCGCCGACTGGCGGAACACATCGTTGAACACCTCCAGCGAGAGCGGCCCGGTGTAACCCGCCGCGAGGACGTGCCCGACGAGTCCGACGAGATCGAACTCGCCCTCGCCCGGGAACACCCGGTAGTGGCGGCTCCACTGCAGGACGTTCATGTCCATCTCCGGTGCGTCGGAGAGTTGCAGGAAGAAGATCTTCTCGCCCGGGATGTCCGCGATGCCGGCGACGTCCTTGGTGCGGGAGAAGATGTGGAAGCTGTCGAGGCACAGCCCGAGGGCCGGATGATCGGCCCGGCGCACGATCTCCCACGAGCGCTGCCAGGTGTTCACGTGGCGGCCCCACGCCAGCGCCTCGAAGGCGATCCGCATGCCCCGCTGCGCTGCCGCATCCGCCAGTTCCCGCAGCTGCGCGGCCGCGAGATCGACATCGTCGACGGTGTGCGGCGACACCGACGAGCACACCAGCACGAGGTCGGTGCCGAGCTGTTCCATCACGTCGAACTTGTGCCGCGCGCGGCGCATGTTGCGGGCGTGGATCTCGGCCGGGACGGCCTCGAAGTCGCGGAAGGGCTGATACAGCGGGATGCTCAGCCCGAGTTCGGCGCAGCGCTCGCGCACCGCCGCGGGGGTGAGCGGGGAGCCGATCAGGTCGGGTTCGAACAGTTCGATGCCGTCGAACCCGGCGTGGGCGGCGGCGACGAGCTTGTCCTCGAGGGTGCCGGACAGGCACACGGTGGCGATTGCCTTGGCGCGCTTGGTCCCAGGACGGGGGTGGGTCATGGTCGGGCTCCTCCACGGTGCCGCCTGTGCGGGCGGACTCGGAATCGGGGACCGGTGCGCGAGGGCGGGTTCGCCCCGCACACCGGTATCGGCAGGGGTGGCTCGCCGCGGGTCGCGCGCGAGGGGACCGGTCTCGGGGTGTGGGGGCGCCGGTTACGCCTGCGCCGTGCGCTGGGCCACGAGCGCGCGCAGCGCCCACTCGTAGCCGGCGACGCCGAGACCCACGATGATCCCGGATGCGACCGGGGAGATGTAGGAGTGGTGGCGGAACCCCTCGCGGGCATGGACGTTGGAGATGTGCAACTCGATGAGCGGTACGTGGGCGCCCTTGATCGCATCGTGCAGGGCCACCGAGGTGTGCGTGTAGGCGCCCGCGTTGAACACCACCCCGAGGGACTCCCCGCGGGCGACCGCGGCGCCGGCGTCGTGGAGGGCGTCGATGAGGACGCCCTCGTGGTTGGACTGCCGGAAGTCGATGTCGACGCCCAGTTCCTTGCCGACGTTGCGGCACAGGGTCTCCACGTCCTCGAGGGTCTGCGCGCCGTACACGCCGGGCTCGCGGGTGCCGAGCAGGTTGAGGTTGGGGCCGTTGAGGACGAGCACCGAGGTCATGGACGAATCTCCTTTGCTTTCTTCGTGTTTCGGGGGCATCTCCCGGCCGGGTCTGTCAGCCGACGGGCAGGCGGGCGGTCACGGTGCTCGAGCGCACGACGAGGTGGGTGCCGAGTTCCACGGGCGCAGCGCGGGGTGTGGTCTTTCCGTCGAGGACGTCGCACAGCAGGTCGATCGCAGTCACGCCGGCCTCGTCGAACGCGAGATGCACGGTGGTCAGCGGCGGCGAGGTCATCTCGCAGAGCCACGAGTCGTCGAACCCGACGACGGAGTAGTCGCGGCCCGCCCGCAGTCCGTGCTCGGCGAAGCCTTGCATGAGGCCGACGGCGGCCTGGTCGTTGTACGCGACGACGGCCGTCGTCCCGGTGCCGACCAGTTCCTCGGCCGCCTTCCGGCCCGCGACGACGAAGTCGGGCTCGAGGGGGCCGAGCACCGTGCCGGTGATGCCCCGGCCGGCGCAGGCCTCCACGAAGGCGGCGCGGCGGCGGCGCTGGGCGAGCCAGTACTCGGGGCCGCCGAGGTAGGTGACGGCAGTGTGCCCGGCGTCGGCGAGATGCTCGACGGCCTCGACCATGCCGTCGTCGGAGGACAGCAGCACGGCGGGCAGATCGCCGGCAGTGTGGTTGACGAGCACGACGGGCGTGACCCGTGCGAGATCCTCGAGGTCGGTGTCGGACATGCGCGGGGCGATCAGAACCAGCCCGTCGACCTGCCGGGCGATCGCGCGGACGAGGTCCAGCTCGTCCGCGGACCGTCCCTCGCCCGCCGCGACGAAGAGGGAGTAGCCGCGCGCGCGGGCCCGGTCCTGTGCCGACTCGACGGCGGGGCCGAACACGGGGTTGCGGATGTCCGGGACGAGGAAGCCCAGGTTGTGGGTGCGGCCGAGGGCGAGCGAGCGGGCGGTGGGGTTGGGGGTGAAGGACAGTGCCTCCGCGGCGGTGAACACCTTCGCGCGCGTGTCGGGACTGACGGCCTCCGGGCGGGAGAACACGCGTGAGACCGTGGCGGTCGAGACGCCGGCGCGCGCTGCGACCTCGCGAAGCGTCGCCATGGGTTCTCCTCGGGTGTGGGGTCCACCCACTGTGCAAGCGGTTACATCGCTTTGTCAAGCTGCATGTAACCGCTTGCGCGGAGGAGCGGCCCGGGTGTCGCCCGCCGACCGTTCCCAGCGGGCGACGCGTCGCTCACCCGTCGATGCTGGACATGTCCCCGTAGCGCTCCCCCACGACCGCCTCCCGGGGCACCGCCGACTCGATCGCGCCCAGCTCGTCCGCGGTGAGCGACACGGCCGCGGCCGCGACGTTCTCCTCGAGGAAACGCACCCGCTTCGTCCCCGGGATGGGGACCACGTCGTCGCCCTGGGCGAGGACCCACGCCAGTGCCAGCTGGCCCGGGGTGCAGTTCTTGGACCGGGCCAGGCGGCGGACGGCGGTCACGAGCGCCAGGTTCGCCTCCAGCGCCGCACCCTGGAATCGCGGGAAATACGCGGTGCGGCGAGAATCCGAGCTCTCGAGATCGGACGGCGCCGTGATCGCGCCCGTCAGGATGCCGCGCCCGAGCGGCGAGTACGGCACGAGCCCGATGCCGAGGTCACGCAGGGCCGGCAGGATCTCGTCCTCGATGTCGCGGGTGAACAGCGAGTACTCGGTCTGCAGCGCGGTGATCGGGTGGACGGCGTGGGCCCGGCGGATCGTCTCCGCGGACGCCTCCGACAGACCCAGATGGCGGACCTTCCCCGCCTGCACCAGTTCGGCCATCGCGCCGACGGTGTCCTCGATCGGCACGGTCTTGTCCACGCGGTGCTGGTAGTAGAGATCGATGTGGTCGACGCCGAGGCGGCGGAGCGACGCGTCGCAGGCCGCGTGGACGTATTCGGGCCGGCCGTTGATGCCGAGGCGGGTGCCGTCCTCGGCACGCTCGTTGCCGAACTTGGTCGCGAGGACGACGCGGTCGCGGCGATCCGCGACGGCGCGGCCGACGAGGTTCTCGTTGGTGAACGGCCCGTACATGTCGGCGGTGTCGAGCAACGTCACGCCGAGCTCGAGGGCCCGGCGGATGGTGGCGACGGCCTCGGCCTCGTCCCCGGTGCCGTAGAACTCGGACATGCCCATGCACCCGAGTCCCATCGCCGAGACCGTCAGCGGCGACGCGGTGCCGAGCGTGCGGGTGCCGAGTGGGGGCCGGGAGGTGTTGTTCGTGGTCATGGCGACGAGTCAAGACCTTCGAGCGCGCTCGAAGTCAAGCGCGAGCGCTCTCGCACGGTCCGTCGTCGCGGCCGCTCGTCCGGGAGAGGTAGATGTCGATCTTGCCGTCGATCGCGGCGAGGTGCTCGGTCACCTCGTCGAGCTGGGTGAGCACCCGCGCCCGGTGCGCGCGGAGCAGCGCGAGGCGGTCCTGTTCGTTGCCGCCGCCGGCCCGGCAGAGGGCCGCGTACTCGCGGATCTCGCGGATCGGCATGCCCGTCGCCCGCAGCCGGGTCAGCAGCACCACCCAGGAGAGGTCGTCCTCGGTATAGAGCCGGTGGCCGGAGGAGGAGCGGCCGATTTCACGCAGCATGAGGCCGTCGCGCTCGTAATAGCGGAGGGTGTGGGTGGTCAGACCGGTGCGCTCGGCGGCCTCGGCGATGGTCGCAACGGTCGTCGCGGAAGGGGCGGTCGTCATGGCTTCATGATCCGCCTCGGGGGTGGTCCTGCGCTCCGAAGGCGATCCGGGGTGGCCGCATCGGCACCACAGGGTGCCTGTCGAGGACCCGGATGGCGGCCGACGATGGGCGAACCCCGTTTCTCACCACCCTCAGGAGGCTGCCATGAAGACCCGGATCCGCACCACCGTCGCGGTCGTCGCGACCTTGTTCACCGTCGTCCTCGGCACCGCAGGCGCCGCGAACGCCGCCACCGCGAGCGCGTCCGTCAAATGCGGCCACGTGACCATCCACTGCCCGGGCTGAGCACGGGCGGCGTCGGGGACGTCGCCGTTCCCGACGCCGCCCACCGTGGGCGCGGTGCGCGGCCCTCCGCGATGACGAACAGATGGATGATGAACAGATGATCGAGACACCCGTGATCGTGGGCATCGTGTCCATCTGCGTCGGATTCGTGCTCTTCGTGCTCGCCGCGAGCGGAACGCGCGGCGGATGGAACAGGAAGCTGACGATCACGCTGTTCGTCCTGTCGGTCCTGTTCCTGACGCTCGTGCCGGTGACCGGTGCGGTCTTCTTCGCCACCTGATTTCCGGTCACCTATCGAGGACCGAAACTGTCCGCATTCGTCCCTACCGTCGTAGTCGTAGCCGCAGAATCGACATCACGAAGGGCGGAAGCGACATGACCGAGCGGACCCTCTCCGGAGAACGGGCCGACATCCTCGACATGCTGGCCGAGCAGCGGAAGATGTTTCTGATCACCCTCCGCAACCTCGACGACGAGCAGGCCCGCACCCGCAGCACCGTCAGCGACCTGACCCTGGGTGGGCTGCTCAAGCACGTCTCGACCACCGAGCAGCACTGGATCGACACGATCCGCACACCCGACGACACCGCCGAGTTCGACATGGAGTCCGCGATGGAGCAGTACTACATGCGCGACGACGAGACCGTCGCCGGCCTGCTCGAGCGGTACGAGGCGATCGCGGAGCAGACGGAGGCCTTCGTCGCCGGCCTCGCGGACCTCGACCTGCAGGTGCCGTTGCCCACCGCGCCGTGGGCGCCGGAGCGACAGTGGTGGAGCGCCCGAAAGGTGCTGCTGCACATCATCCGGGAGACCGCCCACCACAGCGGTCATGCCGACATCATCCGCGAATCCCTCGACGGCGCGAACACCACCATGCAGCAGGGCACCGACGCCGGCATGACCTTCGACTAGACGTCCGCGCGCGGGGGTGCTTCCCGCGCGCGTCCGTACGAGCGCGGGAAGCACTTTCGGTCGCGGGACGGCAGCCCGATCCGCGACACGCGCACGAATGTCGTTGGCCGTGCGCTCGACACGGAGCAGTATCGGGCCATGTCGGCACTCTGGGACGAAGACGGCCGCGTCGCCTGGGAACTGCACGCGTCCGGGTGGGACTGGGAACAGATCGGTCGCGAACTCGCGTGCCCCGAACACATCGCACGCGAGATGTGCGAGAGACACGGCGCGGTGCTCGCCGAACAGGCGCAGCAGGACCATCCGACGCTGTTCGACCTGCCCTGACGACGGCGACGCGACGGGCACCCCGCTCGGACCTGGCCGAGTGCGGGTGCCCGCCTGCGTCGTCGTCAGTGGGCGGTCGCGACCTCGGCCCCGATCCCGGTTTCCGCGCGCACCAGCATCTCGGCGAACTTCTCGTCCTCGTGCGCGGAGCGTCCGCGTCGCTTCTCGGCCACGAGTGAGCCGACGACGCACGCGGCAAGGCCGAGCGGCATGGTGACGATCACCGGAAGCTGGATCGTCAGGGGTGCCGGGCCGCTGCCGAGCCACAGCGCCTCGGTGAGCATGAGACTGACGATGGTCGAGACCAGGCCGGTGAGGATTCCCCACACGGCACCGGTGCTGTTGAAGCGCCGCCAGTTCAGGCTGAGCACCAGCGACGGCAGGTGGGCGCTGCCGGCCACCATGAACGCCATTCCCATGAAGTAGGTGATGTTCGTGTCGTCGCCGATCAGCATGGTCAGCCCGATCGCGACGGCGCTGAACGCCACCGCACCGAACCGGGCGACACGGGCCTGGGCGTTCTCCTCGCGCGTGCGCGCCGTGACGTCGAGTTCGTCCACCGGCGGCTTGCGGGTCAGCGCCGGCCAGATGTCGCGGGCGAAGGTGCCCGCGGCGGAGATCACCACGCCGGCGACAACGGCGACGATGCTCGCGAACGCGACCGCCGCGACCATCGCGAGGGCGATCGAGCCGCCGATCGTGCCCACGCCCCCGCCGAGTTCGGTGACGAGCACGGGCGCCGCGAGATTGCCGCCGGCGCCGACCCGATCGGCGCCGCCGTCCCCCAGCAGGGCTGCGGCGCCGAAGCCCATCACGATGACGATCAGGTAGAACATGCTGCACAGCGCGACGGTCCAGCCCAGCGAGCGTCGCGCGGTGCTCGCCTCGGGGACGGTGAAGAAGCGGATCAGGATGTGCGCCATGCCCGCCGTGCCGAGCGCGAACGCCAGCGAGTACGAGACGAGGTTCAGCGCGCTGGTCTGCCCGAAGATCAGGCCCGGGGACAGGACGGCCTCGCCCGCAACCGCGTGCTCGGTCGCGGTGTCGAGGACCTTCGGGAAGCTGAACCCGAACTGCGCGAGAATGCCCAGCCCGACCACGATCGCGAGGACCGACAGGATCGTGGACTTGATGACCTGCACCCACGTGGTGGCGAGCATGCCGCCGACGAAGACGTAGATGCCCATGAGGGTGCCGGCGACGATGACGGACAGCCAGAACGGGATACCGGAGACCGACTCGAGCAGCACCCCGGCCGCGACGAGTTGCGCGAGCAACACGAAGGTGCCGGTGGCGATGGTGCTCAACGCCACGACGACCCGCACGCTGCGTGCCTCGGTGCGGAACACGAGTACGTCGGCGAGGGTGTACTTGCCCACGTTGCGCATCTTCTCGGCGAGCAGGAACAGCACGGGCAGGAACGAGATCACCGAGGTGCAGAGGATGACGGCGCCGTCGACGCCCTTGTAGAAGATCAGGCCGGTGGTTCCGAGAAAGCTTCCGGCCGAGATGAATTCACCGGCGATCGCGAAGCCGTTCTGCCAGCTCGAGATCGAGCGGCCGGCGGCGAAGAATCCGTCGGCGCTGCGGGCCCGCCGGGACACGGCGAACGTGACCCACAGGGTCAGCGAGATCACCGCCGCGCAGATCGCGATCGCGAGGTAGTCGGCGTCGCCGGTCATGCCGCACGCTCCTGGTTCTCGAGGACGGCCGCGACGGCGGCGTCGGCGGCGGGCTGGATGTAGACGCGGGTGAGTCGGAAGTAGGCGTAGACGAGGACCCATGTCCCGGCGAACTGGGAGAACACGACCCACAGCGAGAGGGGAACTCCGAGGAGCTCGGTGTCACCGAGGAATTCGGGGAAGTAGGCGAAGCCGACGAGGAAGGACGCGAAGAGCGTGATCGCGAGGGCGCCGAGGGAGTTGGTGACGGTGCGCCGGCGGCGGCGCAGTTCGACGACCTCGGGCAGGGAGAGCATCGCGCTCCAGGTCGGTTGCGTTCCGGTCTGCAACTCGGTCACGGCCGCACCGCCGCCCGGCGTGCCGTCTCCAGCGCGAAGAGGTTCTCGTCCCAGCCCTGCTCGAGCGGACCGAAGAAGTGGAAGCGGACCTGCTTGACCCGGTAGCGCCAACGACCGTCGACCTTGACCACCTCGTCGGTGTAGCGGCCGGCGGCGATGGCGGGGGCGCCGTCGGTCACGCAGGGCTGCCACAGGAAGGACCGCACGGTGGCGCGGTCGCCGTCGAGGTCGATCTCCATGTTCGTGATGAAGTGCCAGAACGTGGTCAGCCCTCCGGCGGCGAGGCCCGCGAAGAACTCGCGCATCTCGGCCTTGCCGCGGGGATGGGACAGGCCGTCGAACTCGCCGTCGTCGGTGAACAGGTCCATCAGGGCGTCCCAGTCGCCGTCGTCGAGGTGACGGCAGTAGCGGGCGTCGAGCGAACGGATCGCCTCGAGGTCCTCGAGGCGGGTGATGCGCTCGGTGAGCGTGATGTCGGGGATGGTGGTCACAGGTGCGCCCTCCGAAGAAGTGGTTAACGCATGTTCATGTGAGGTGGACCATAGACGGGCGGCAACCGCACCGTCAAGACCGGCTTCTTGCTGGTCCCGACCTGGGCCTCTACCCTCCATCTCATGAACACTCGATCGGGCACGACCCTGATGGGCGTCCGGGACCGGATCCTCGACGCGGCGCTCGACGAGTTCTTCGCGGCCGGTTTCCACGGCGCGACGATGCGCACCATCGCCAATCGTGCTGGTTGCAGCGCTGCGAACGTCTACAACCACTTCGAGAACAAGTCGGAGTTGCTCGTCGAGATCCTCCGGGCGGCCAGCGACGAGCAATTCACCGCCACGCGCAACGCGCTGCGCAAGGCGGGTGCGGATCCCGCCGAGCGCTGGCGGGCCGCCGTGGTGGCGCACGCGCTGTTCACCGCCCGTAATCCGCGTGAGTGCCTGGTGGCGAACACCGAGCTCCGGTATCTCGGCGAGGTGGATCGCAAGCGGGTGGTCGGTTCGCGGGACGCGCAGGAGCAGCTGTTCGTCGAGATTGCCGAACAAGGTTCCCGGATAGGGATTTTCGATGTTCCGCACGTGCACCAGGCCGTGACCGCGGTCCTCACGATGTGCGCCGGTATCCCGCTGTGGTTCCGCCCGGACGGGCCGCTCGGCGCGGCCGAGGTGGCCGACGACTACGGCCGGTACGCGCTCAACCTGCTCGGATACCGCCCCGCCTGAACTCCGGCGTTGACGCCCGGGCGGGGGCGTGCTGTACTTGGTGAACAAGCGTTAATAACCAGATTCTGGTTCACCGAGGGAGTCCCCCATGACCCACCGGCCGTCGCAGCCCCGTACCGACACCCCGCGGTACCTCACCGAAGAGCGCCTCGCCATCCGCGACCTCGCCCGTGACTTCGCCATGACGAAGGTGCTGCCCGTCGCCAACGAGCTCGACCCCGTCCAGGGCACCATCCCCGACTCGCTGAAGAAGGAGATGGCCGAGATCGGGTTCTTCGGCATCATGATCCCCGAGGAGCACGGCGGCCTCGGTCTCGGCGTGTTCGAGTACTGCCTGGTCGCCGAGGAGCTGTCCCGGGCCTGGATGAGCGTGTCCGGTCTCCTCGCCCGCGGCAACGGCATGGGCGGTGGCTTCACTCCCGAGCAGGAGGCCGCCCTGCTGCCGAAGGTGGCTCGCGGCGAATACCTCGGCGCGTACGCCCTGTCCGAGGCGGAGGCCGGCTCCGACGTCGCCAACATCTCCTGCCGGGCGACCCGCGACGGGGACGAATGGGTCGTCAACGGCACCAAGATGTGGTGCACCTACGCCGACGAGGCCGACTACCTGGTGCTGTTCGCCCGCACCGATCCGCACAAGGATCCGGCCAAGCCGCACCGCGGGATCAGCGCGTTCCTCGTCGAGAAGCAGCGCGGCGTGTTCCCGGAGGGAATCTCGGGCACCAAGGTCCGCAAGATCGGCTACTTCGGCTGGCACACCTGGGAGCTGTCGTTCGACAACTTCCGCATCCCCGCCGGCAAGATGCTCGGCGAGGAGGGCAAGGGTTTCTATCTCGCCGTCTCCGGGCTCGAGGTCGGCCGGGCCCACACCGCGGCCCGCGCGATCGGCCTCGCCCGTGCGGCCCTCGAGGACTCGATCGCCTACGTACACACCCGGCGCCAATTCGGCCGTCCCATCGGGGACTTCCAGCACCTGCGGTTCAAGATCGCGAAGATGGCGGCCGACATCGAGGCGGCCCGCCAGCTGATGTACTCCGTGGCCACCGACATCGACACCGGGCGGCGCTGCTCGCTCGAGGCGTCGATGTGCAAGCTCGTCGCCACCGAGATGGCCGAGCAGGTGACCAGCGAGGCCGTGCAGATCCACGGCGGTGCCGGCTACACCACGGACTTCCAGGTCGAACGGCACTGGCGCGACGCCCGCCTGACGAAGATCTTCGAAGGCACCAGCGAGATCCAGATGCGCATCATCTCCGACGAGCTGCTCGGAAGGCCGGAAACCGCATGAGCACCACACTGAACACCCTCCGCGTCGGCGATCGCACCGCCGGTTCCGGCCGGATGGCCGCCGACCTGCTCGCAGAGTCCGGAATCGTCCTCCCGACAGGGACGTTCGCGCTCGGGACCGTCGCCGCCGAGCTGCTCACCCCGCCCGTGCCCGCCGCGCACCGCACGGGACTGCGCTGGACGGCGATCACGCCGGTCACGGCGGTGGACCGGATCCGGTCGGAGGCCGTCGTCACCCGCGTCGAGGGCACCACCGCCGAGCGGTTCGTCCGCGTGCTCGATGCCGCCGGCGCCGTGCGGGAGGAGGGCACCGAGACCTGGCGGCTCGCCACGCCATCCGAACCCGTTCCGGCACTGGACTTCTGCACTCCGGCCTGGGGTGAGCTGCTCCGTGACCACCTCGAGGCCGACCCCGCCTTCGGGTCCGCCCTGGCCACCTGGGACGGCACCGTCGGCCTGCGCTGCGGCGACCGGGAACTGCACCTGCGGATCTACCGCGGCCGCATCGTCGACGTCACGCGCCGCACCCCGCACGGGGCCACCTTCACGTTCGTCGCACCCGACCACACCTGGGTCGACCTGATCCTCGGTGCGCACGACGACTTCATGCGCCGCGCAATCGGCGGCGAATTCTCCTCCACCGGAGACGGATACGAGTATCTCCGGCTCACCAAACCGCTGAACCTGATCATCGGCCACGCCCGTGCCGTCGCGAGAAAGGCCCGCTCATGATCGAGGCCCGTTACCTGGACATCGACGGAGCCCTCGGATTCGTCGAGATCGTCACCCCCGCCGGCGAACACGCCCCCGACGCGCTTCCCACCGTGCTGTGCATCCACACCGCCGGGCAGAGCGGGGTGCAGTGGCGGCACGTCGCCCACGACCTCGCGGCCCGCGGCTACCGCGTGCTCGTGCCCGACCTGCCGGGACACGGCCGATCCGAGCCCGCCCCGGACGGACCGGTCACCAGCCTCACCACGTACGGCGACTGGCTCACCGCCCTGCTCGACGCGCTCGACGTGCACCGGCCGTACGTGCTCGGCTGCTCGATCGGCGGCAAGCTGACCCTCGAACTCGCCACCCGACCGGACCGGCCGCTCGCCGGCGCCGTCGCGATGGAGGCCGAGGCCGGCCCCGGCCGCGTCAACGTCTCGGGTCTGCGCCGCGAACTCGAGGACGTCGCCGGGCCGTCGCGCGCCGAACGCACCTATCTGGGCACCCTCGCCTCCGTCGGGCGTTCGGTACCCGCCGCGACGGCGCACCGGATCGCCCTCATGCACAAGCGGGAGGACCCGGAGATCTCGTCGTCCGACCTCATCGGCTGGGGCACCCACGACGTGCGCGACCGGCTGCCGCTGCTGACCTGCCCGCTCCACCTCGTCGTCGGGGCCGACGATCCGTGGCTCGACCCGGACGCCGTCGCGGACCTCGCCGTCCGGATCAACGACATCTCGCCGGGACGGGCGCGGTTCACCCGGCTCGACGGCATCGGCCACTACCCCATGGAGGAGGTGGAGGACTTCGCCGTCCTCGCCGACTCGTGGCTGACCGACCTGCGGGGCGCCACCGCGGAGGTGCTGTCGTGACCGCGACCACCACCTCCGGACTGGGCGCGTTCCTCGACGACCTCGTCGCCGCCGATCCCGGTGCCGTCGCCACCTACGACGTCGCCGACGGGCGGCTGCTGATCTGCAGCAGGGCGGAGCTGCGGCGCCGCGTGCAGGCGGTGCGGGCCGAACTCGCGGCCGTCGGTGTCCGGCGCGGCCGGTGCATCGCGGTGCTGTTGCCCAACTGGTCCGACGCCCTCGTGTGGCAGTTCGCGGCCGCGGCGCTCGGCGCCCACGTGATCGGCGTGAACACCCGCTACAACACCGCCGAGGTGGCCCACATCCTCACCGCGGCACGGCCGGCGGTCGTCGCCGTCGCGGCCGGCTTCCACGGCCTGGACCTGTTCGGCACGCTCCGTGCCGCCTCGGAGGTCGCCGCGGTGCCGGCTCCCGCGGTCGCGGTCGTCACCGGACCCGGCGGGGGATCCGCCGATCCGGCCCCCTTCGACCTCGGCGCCGGGTCCTGGTGCGCGGGCGGCGGCGACACCCGCGGCGTGCGCGCCCCGGACACGCCCGACACCGCGACGCTCACGCCCGCCGGCGCGGAGGACGATCCGGCGGACCCGCTGGCCGTCGCGTTCACCACGTCCGGCTCCACCGGAACCCCCAAGCTCGCCGCCCACCGCGACTCGGCGATCGTGCGGCACGCCCGCGCCGACGCCGCGATCATGCGGGTCGAGCCCGGCGACGTCGCGCTGTGCGTGCTGCCGGTCTCCGGGGTGTTCGGCTACAGCACCGCCATGGCCGCGCTCGCCGGCGGTGCCGCGCTGCTGATGGAGCCGGTCTTCGATGCCGCGGCGACCCTGCGCCGCATGGAACAGCTGTACGTCACCCACGTCGTCGGGGGCGACGACCTGTTCGGCCGGCTCCACGACACGTGGCACGCCGAGATGCGCGCCGACCTGTCGGCACTGAAGTGGCTCGGCATCGCCGACTTCCTCGGCCGCTCGCACGAGATCGCCCGCTGGGCGCGCGACGAGTTCGGCGCCCACACCTCGGGCGTGTTCGGGTCGTCCGAGGTGTTCGCGCTGGCGTTGCTGTGGTCGGCCGGCGACCCGGAGTCGGTGCGCTGGAACGGCGGCGGCCGCCCGGTCGACCCGTCGATCGACGTCCGCATCGCCGATCCGCTCGACGACCGTGTCCTCCCGGACGGGGAACAGGGCGAGCTGCAGGTGCGCGGCCCCAACGTCGTCGACGCCTACCTCGGCAACCCCGATGCCGCCCGCCGCGCATTCACCGCAGACGGCTGGTTCCGCAGCGGCGACCTCGCCGTCGCGACCGGAGACGGCGGCTACACCTATGTGTGCCGGATGGGAGACGTGCTGCGGCTGCGGGGGTTTCTCGTGGACCCGGCCGAGATCGAGCACCGTCTCGCCGAACACCCCGGGGTGCGGACCGCCAAGGTCGTCGGCATCACCGGCGAGGGCGGCTACACCCGGGCGGTGGGGTTCGTCGTCCCCGTCGAGGACGCCGTCGAGTTCGATGCGGCATCGCTGAAGGCGTGGTGCGCCGAGACGCTGGCCGCGTTCAAGGTGCCGGCGACGATCCACGTGATCGAGACGATGCCCACGACGGTGGGCGGCAACGGCACCAAGATCCGCGCCGTGGAACTGCGTGAGTGGGCGCAGCAATGGACCGACCGCGAAAGGGACTTCCGACGTGACCGCAACTGATGTGACCGCAACCGATGTGGTGATCTGCGAACCGCTGCGCACACCGGTGGGCCGGTACGGCGGGGCGTTCGTCGACGTCCCCGCCACCGACCTCGCCGCCGGGGTGATCTCGGAACTGCTGGCGCGCACGGGCATCGACCCGTCGTCGGTGGACGACGTGATCTTCGGCCAGTGCTATCCCAACGGCGAGGCCCCCGCGATCGGCCGCGTCGCCGCGCTCGACGCGGGCCTGCCGGTGACGGTGCCGGGCCTGCAGCTCGACCGCCGGTGTGGGTCCGGGCTGCAGGCCGTGCTCGACGCGGCGATGCGCGTGCAGACCGGCGTCGCCGACGTCGTGATCGCCGGTGGCGTCGAATCCATGAGCCGCGCCGAGTACTACACCGAATCGATGCGGTGGGGTGCCAAGGGGGCTCCGGCCGCCCTGCACGACCGCCTCGCCCGCGGCCGGGTCACCGCCGGCGGCCGTCACCATCCCGTCCCCGGCGGGATGCTCGAGACCGCCGAGAACCTGCGCCGCAAGTACGGCATCGGCCGACGCGAACAGGACGAGCTGGCCGTCGAATCGCACCGGCGCGCGGTGGCCGCCATCGAATCCGGGGTGTTCGCGCAGGAGATCGTGCCGGTGGCGGTGCCCCAGCGCAAGGGCGACGACCGCATCGTGGACCGGGACGAGCATCCGCGCGCGGACGCCTCCGTCGAAACCCTCGCGAAACTGCGGCCGATCATGGCGGCGCAGGATCCGGAGGCGACGGTGACCGCGGGCAACGCCAGCGGTCAGAACGACGGTGCCGCAGCCTGTCTCGTCACCACCCGCGCGCAGGCGGACCGCCTGGGCCTGCGTCCCCTGGGCCGGTTGGTGACCTGGGCGGTGGCCGGCGTCGCGCCGGCGGAGATGGGCATCGGCCCGGTGCCGTCCACCGAGAAGGCCCTGAAGCGCGCCGGCCTGACGCTCGCCGACATCGACCTGATCGAACTCAACGAGGCGTTCGCGGCGCAGGCACTCGCGGTGACCCGTGAATGGAACTTTGGGACAACCGATTTCGAGCGGACGAACGTCAACGGTTCGGGAATCTCGCTCGGCCACCCGGTCGGGGCGACCGGCGTGCGCATCCTCGCCACGTTGCTGCGCGAACTGGATCGTCGCGGGGCGCGCTACGGCCTCGAGACGATGTGCATCGGTGGCGGGCAGGGGCTGACGGCGATCTTCGAAAGGGCCGCATGACGACCCGGCCGCTCGAGGGGATCCGCGTCGTCGACCTGTCGAGCTTCGTCGCCGGTCCGACCGCCGGGCGCATCCTCGCCGAACTCGGTGCCGACGTGGTCCGTGTCGATCCGGTCGCCGGCGCGGTCGACGGCGGGCGGTGGCCCCTCGCGGAGTCGGGGGCGAGCCTGTACTGGACGGGGTTGAACCAGGCGAAGCGCTCCGTCGCGGTGGACCTGCGCAGTGCGGACGGTCGTGCCGTCGTCACCGAGCTGATCGCCCGGTCCGGGGTGGTGCTCGAGAACGCGGCCCACGCACCGTGGCTCGCCCACGAGGTGCTCGCCGCGCGACGACCCGACCTGATCCACCTGCACATCTCCGGCAACGCCGACGGCACCCCCGCCGTGGACTACACGGTCAACGCCGCTGTCGGGCTGCCTCTCATGACCGGGCCCGTCGATGCTGCCGCCCCGGTGAACCACGTGCTCCCGGCCTGGGACCTGATCACCGGGGTGCAGGCGGCCCTCGGGATCGTCGCCGCGCTGCGCAGGCGGGACCGCACGGGGGAGGGCGCGTACCTCGAGCTCGCGCTCGAGGACGTCGCGGTGTCCGCGGTCGCGAGCATGGGCTGGCTGGCCGAGGCCGAGGAACGCGGCTCGGCCCGCGACCGGCAGGGCAACGCGCTCTACGGCAGCTACGGGTCCGACTTCGCCACGGCGGACGGCCGCGCCGTCATGGTCGTCGGCCTCACCCCCGCACAGTGGCGATCGCTCGTCGAGGTCACCGGCACCGCCGAGGTCTTCGCGGCGCTCGAACGGCACCGCGGGCTGCGGTTCGCCGACGAGGGTGACCGCTACGCCGCGCGCGACGAGATCACCGCGATCCTGCGTCCGTGGTTCGCGGCGCGCACGCTCGCCGAGATCGAGAAGGAACTGTCCGGCAGCCGGGTGCTGTGGGCGCCCTACCGGACCATGGACGAGGTGGCCGCCCGCGAGTACGCGGTGATCGAACGCGTCGAGCAGCCCGGCGTCGGCCCGGTGCCGACGGCGCGCTCCCCGTTGCGCTGGGACGGGACGTACACCGAGGCGCGCCCGGCGCCGCGCCACGGGCAGCACACCCGAGAGGTACTCGAAGAACTCGGTCTCTCCCCCGAGCGTGGAGACGAACCCGGCGGAGCGCGCTGACCGCGGCCGTGTCGAGTGCGCTGAGCGCCGTTCGGTCCGGTGACGAGCCCGGTCACTCCTCGGCGAAACCGCCGAAGAACAGCGCAACGAGCACGTCGGTGAACTCGTCGGTGGTGTATCCGTCCCGTCCCGGCCAGTGCATGCTCGCCCACAGCGCGTCCCGCACCGTGCGGTAGAAGACCTCGGCGGGGATGTCGGAGCGGAAGCTGCCGTCGGCCACGCCGGTGGCGATCGCGGTCAGCCAGTAGTCGCGCACCGTGCGCGACGGTGCGTCGACGACGTCGAGCAGGCCGTTGTCGCGCAGGTACTGCCGGTTCTGCTGGTAGATCGCCGTCGGATGGGGATGCTCCTCGATCACGACGAGGGTCTGGTGGATCAGGCCGCGCACAGTCTCGCGGGGACTCGTCGAGGTCTCCACGACGCGCCGGAAGCGCTGGTCGATGTCGGCCATGAAGCCGCTGAGGATCTCGGCGACGAGTGCATTCTTGGATCTGAAGAAGTGGTACAGGCTGCCGGAGAACACTCCGGCGCGTTCGCCGATGTCGCGGACCGTCGTCGGCCCGATCCCCTTGGTCGCGAAGAGTTCGGCCGCGAGCCGCATGATCTCGTCGCGTCGGTCCGACGTCATGGTTACCTCACCTTCCGATTCGCCGGTTCGGCGCGAGTTTTCCGCCCTCTGTTCCAACTGAGTGGGAGTGGGCAGTCCTGGCGGGGCGCCCGCGCCTACGGTACTGCACCAAGCGCTTGCTCAAGAAAGGTGGTGCGGACATGCCGACGCTGGAACAGGAGTTGGAACGCGAGTTCGAACAGTACGTCGGGAAGGTGGCCGAGCCCGCCCGGGTGGCCCGGTACGCCGTCGACGAGGCGATGATCCGGAACTGGGTCGAGGCCCACGACGACTACAACCCCGTCTACGTCGACCGGGACGCGGCCCGCGCGACCGGACGACCGGACGTGGTGTGCCCGCCCGCGATGATCTCGACGTGGGTGATGGCCGGCTACCGCCGCTGGCGCGAGGTGCAGCGGCTGCGCGCCGAAGGCCGGACCGAGGACTTCGCCTACTCCGCGCTGATGACACTGCTCGACCGGCACGGCTTCACCTCCGTCGTCGCCACCAACGCCGAGCAGGACTACCACCGCGAACTCGTCCCGGGCGACCACGTCACCGCGCACTTCACCATCGAGTCGATCTCCCCGGTCAAGCGCACCGGCCTGGGCCGCGGCTGCTTCGTCACCCTGCACAAACGCTACGAGAACCAGCGCGGCGAACTGCTCGTCGAGGAGCGGTTCCGATTGCTCCGCTTCAACCCGAACACCACCGAGGAGGCGTGATGACGGCCGTTCCCAGGCTGACCGTCACCCAGGACAACGAGTTCTGGTTCGCAGCCGCCCGCGAGGGCCGGCTCGAGATCCAGCGCTGCAGCGACTGCGGCGCGCTCCGGCATCCGCCGGGACCGGCGTGCCCGAAGTGCCGCTCCTTCAAATGGGACACTGTCGAGTCGTCGCGCCGCGGCACCCTGCACAGCTGGACCGTGATCCACCACCCGAAGGACCCGTCCTTCGACTATCCCCTCGCGGTCGGGCTGATCGACCTCGAGGAGGGCATCCGGATCGTCGCCGACATCGGCGGGGTCGAGCACGACCGGCTGCAGATCGGCATGGAGCTCGAGGTCGGCTTCGCCGAGCACGCGCACGGCGAAATCCTGCCGCAGCTGTGTCTGCCGGGCGGAGGTGCCGCATGAGCCTGCCGACCGTGCCCGTCGGCACCGAGCTGCCGGCACTGGATCTGCCGCTCGATCGCAGCACCATCGTCGCCACCGCCCTCGCCTCCCAGGACTTCGAGGACGTGCACCACGATCCGGGGGCAGCCGAAAAACGCGGTACGCCGGACATCTTCATGAGCATCAACTCGACGAACGGGTTCGTCGACCGCTACATCACCGACTGGGCCGGGCCGACCGCCCGCATCCGCCGCGTCGCACTGCGGCTGGGCGTCCCCAACTTTCCCGGCGACATCATGCGCCTGACCGGGACGGTGACCCGCGTCGACGCCGGCGCCGTGACCGTCGAGGTTCTCGGCCGTAACGCCCGAGGAACGCACGTGACCGCCGAGGTCACCGTCGCACCGTACGAAGGACAGACACGATGAGCGGCAGGATAATTCCCGGCGGGGGCTTCGCCCGCAAGGCGGCGATCGCCGGCATCGGCGCCACCGAATTCTCCAAGAACTCCGGGCGCAGCGAATGGCAGCTGGCCTGCGAGAGTGTGCTCGCCGCGCTCGAGGACGCACAGATCGGCGTCGAGGAGGTGGACGGCTTCGCGCTGTTCACGATGGAGACCAACCCCGAGATCGCGGTCGCCCGCGCACTCGGCATCCCCGAACTGACGTTCTTCAGCCGCATCCCGCACGGCGGCGGCGGCGCATGCGCACCCGTGCAGCAGGCGGCGCTCGCCGTCGCGAGCGGTGTCGCCGACGTCGTGGTCGTCTACCGGGCCTTCAACGAACGTTCCGGCACCCGGTTCGGCGCCGGCCCGCCGCCGTTCGCATACACGGCCAACACCGATCAGGAATACCGCAACTGGATCAATCCCTACGGGCTGCTCACCCCCGCCCAGCAGGAGGCGTTCCTCGCCCGGCGCTACATGCACAAGTACGGCGCGACCAGCGCCGACTTCGGCCGCATCTCCGTGCTGTCGCGCAAGCATGCCGCAAACAACCCCAAGGCATGGTTCTACGAGCGGCCCATCACCCTCGACGAGCACCAGAACTCCCGGATGATCGCCGACCCGCTGCGGCTGCTCGACTGCTGCCAGGAGAGCGACGGCGGACAGGCCCTGGTGATCGTCAGCACCGAGCGGGCCCGCGACCTGCCGCACCCGCCGGCCGTCGTCTCCGCCGCCGCGCAAGGCGTCGGGCCCCAGCAGATCTCCATGAGCAGCTACTACCGCGAGGACATCGACGAGATGCCCGAGGTCGAGCTGGTGGCACGGCAGCTGTGGGATCAGGCCGGCATCGATCCGGACGACATCGACGCCGCAATCCTCTACGACGCGTTCACCCCGATGGTGCTGCTGCAACTCGAGGAGTACGGGTTCTGCGCCCGCGGCGAGGCCAAGGACTTCATCGCGGACGGCAACCTCGAACTCGACGGCCGTCTGCCCGTCAACACCCACGGCGGACAACTCGGCGAGGGATACATCCACGGCGTCAACGGAATCGCCGAGGGCGTGCGGCTGATCCGCGGCACGTCGGTGAACCAACCCGGCAAGGACGTGGCGAACGTTCTGGTCACGGGCGGCTCCCCGGTGCCGCACAGCGCACTCGTGCTCTCCACCGACAACTGACCGACCACCCATCCAGAGGAAGTCCCGACATGACCGAACGCATCACCTATGCCCGCGCCACCCACGGCGAGGACGAAATCCGAGCGGTGGTCGACGTCCTGCGCAGCGGCCATCAGGGGCTGCGCATCGGCAAGAACGTCCTCGAGCTCGAACGCCGCATCCCCGAGCTGTCCGGGAAACAGTACGGCGTGATGTGCAACTCCGGATCCTCCGGCCTGTACCTCGCGGTCGAGCTGCTCGATCTGCCGAAGGGCAGCGAAGTCATCACCTCGCCGCTGACCTTCTCCACCGACGTCGCGCCCCTCGTGCGCGCCGGCCTGATACCGGTCTTCGTCGACGTCGAACCGAACACGTTCAACGTCGACGTCACCAGGATCGAGGCGATGGTCACCGACCGGACCCGCGCCGTGCTCATCCCGAACCTCGCCGGCAACTGCCCGGACTGGGACGCGATCCGGGCCGTCGCCGACCGGCACGACCTGAAGGTGATCGAGGACACCTGCGACACCCTCGGCGCCCGGCTGCGCGGCACGCCCACCGGCGCGCGCGCCGACCTGACCGTCACCAGCTTCTCCATGGCCCACATCATCACGTGTGCCGGCACCGGCGGCATGGTCATGATGGACGACGAGCAGACCCGCGATCGCGCACTCCTGCTGCGCCGGTGGGGACGTCGATCCGAGCCGAACCTGTTCGGCAACGGACGTGGACGCGTCTTCCGGGAGGATCTGGACGGGGTCGACTACGACAACGACTTCATCTTCGACCTGCTGCCGTGGAACTTCGAGCCGTCCGAACTCGGCGCCGCCTACGGTGTCGTGCAGCTGAACAAGCTCGCGCAGAACTACGAGCGGCGCCGCAAGACCTTCGCGGAGTTCACCGCCGCGTACGGCGCCTACCCCGAGTTCTTCAGCACGCCGGTGGAGACCGACGAACTCGACACCGCCTGGTTGTGCTATCCCGTCACGGTCACCGCCGACGCCCCGTTCTCCCGTAGCGACCTGCAGGAATTCGTCGACGCGCAGGGCATCGACACGCGAACCGTGTGGAGCGGCAACATCACCCGCCACCCGATGATGGCGGGCGTCGAGCACCGCGTGCCGGACGAAGGCCTGCCCGAGGCCGATGCGGTGTTCGAGCGCGGCATGACGCTCGGCATGAGCCACGGGCTGTCCGACGAGGAGGTCACCCGCGTGACCGACGCGATCCACGCCTTCGCCGCGAAGTGGAGGTGACCGCCGTGCCGTCTCGTTTCACCGGCCGCATCTGCGACAGCCTCGGCCTCGTCGACGAATTCGGGCGCGAGGTCCGCGGGCTCGACAATCGGCAGTGGACCCGGGTGCAGGTGCCCGCATGAAGCCCGTGATCGTCGACGCCGCACGCACCCCCTTCGGCAAGCGCGACGGCTGGATCTCCGGTCTGCACGCCGCCGAGCTGCTCGGTCTCGCGCAACGCGGCGTGCTCGACCGGCTCGACCTCGATGCCACCCTCGTCGAGCAGGCCGTCGGCGGGTGTGTCACCCCGATCGGGGAGCAGTTCGGCAACATCACCCGCACCGCGTGGATGCACGCCGGCCTGCCGTCCCACACCGGGACCACCACCATCGACGCCCAGTGCGGCACCGCGCTGCAGGCGGTGCATCTCGTCGCCGGGCAGATCGCGCTCGGCACCCTCGAGGTCGGCCTGGCGTGCGGCGTCGAACTGATGTCGCGGGTCCCGCTCACCTACAAGGTCGGCACCGGCGCCGGCACCCCGCGGCCGGCGTCGTGGTCGGTGGACACCCCCGACCAGTACACGGCGGCCGATCGCATCGCCCGGCACCGCGGCTTCTCCCGCGAGGACCTCGACGCGTTCGGCCTGCGGTCGCAGCAGCGGGCGCGCGACGCCTGGGACGCCGGGTGGTTCGACCGGCAGATCATCCCCGTCGCCGTCCCGAGCGACGACGGCGACACCACGGTCACCCGGGACCAGGGACTGCGCGAGACCGGCATGGAGGCGCTCGCGCGGTTGCGTGCCACGATCGAGGGCGGTCTCCACACCGCCGGCACCTCGTCGCAGGTGTCCGACGGGGCGAGCGCCGCGGTCCTGATGTCCGAGGACAGGGCACGTGAACTCGGTGCGGCGCCGCGGGCCCGGCTGCTCGCGCAGTGCGTCATCGGCGGCGACACCGAGTTCATGCTCGACGGCCCGGTGGCCGCGGCGCAGGTGCTGTTCGACCGCACCGGGATGACGGTCGCCGACGTGGACCTGTTCGAGGTCAACGAAGCCTTCGCGGCCGTGCCGATGTCGTTCGCCCAGGTGCACAAGGTCGACCCGGACGTGCTCAACGTCGGCGGCGGTGCCATCGCCCTCGGTCACCCGGCCGGCGCCACCGGAATCCGACTGCTGGCCACCGCGATCGACGAACTCGAACGCCGGGACCGGCAGGTCGCGATGATCGCCATCTGCGCGTCGGCTGCCACCACGTGCATGATTCTGGAACGGATGTAAGTCATGGCCATTGCACTCGACGCCGACCATCGCGACCTTGCCGACTCCGTCGCGGGCCTCGCCCGTCGCCATGCCCCGATCGAACGCACCCGCGCCGCGTTCGCCGACCTGGCGGCGGGCAAGCGGCCCGAGATCTGGGATGCGTGCATCGCGCAGGGCCTGCACGCCCTGCACCTGCCCGAGGAGCACGGCGGCGGTGGGGCGGGATTGCCGGAACTCGCGGTCGTGGCCGAGCAGTTCGGCCGCGCCCTGGTACCCGGGCCATGGGTGCCCACCGTCGTGGCCGGCGCGCTGACCGCCACCCTCCCGGCCGAGGGCACCGCGGCGGAGTTGTTGCGGCGGTTCGCCGACGGAGCGACCGGTGCCGCCGTCACCACCCCCGGTCTCGTCGCGATCACGTCGGGGCGGGGATGGACGGTCACCGGTGTCTCCGAGCCGGTGCTCGGGTTGCCCGGCGCCGACGAGGTGATCGTGCGCGCCACCGCCGACGGCGCGCCCGTGTGGTTCAGGCTCCCGCCCGCGGCCGGAGAGGTCGAGCTCGCCGACGGCGTGGACCCCACCCGCTCGGTGGGACGACTGCGACTGTCCGGAGCGGCGATCACGCCCGAGCACCTGCTCCCGGCGATCGACGACGACGACGTGCAGCTGATCGTCAACACCGTGCTCGGCGCCGAGGCGGCCGGGCTTGCGGCGTGGGCGCTGGACACCGCCGTGGACCACGTCCGCAACCGGCACCAGTTCGGCCGCCCGGTGGGCAGCTTCCAGGCCGTGCAGCACAAGGCTGCGATGATGCTGGTGCGTAGCGAGATCGCCTGTGCCGCAGCGTGGGACGCGGCCCGGTCGGTGCAGCAGGGCCGGGAGCAGCAGCGGCTCGCGGCGGCGCAGGCAGGACTGACGGCAGTGCCGGCGGCCGTCGACGTGGCGCTCGAATGCGTCACCCTGCTCGGCGGTCTCGGCTTCACCTGGGAACACGACGCGCACCTGTACTGGCGACGGGCACTGTCGATCGCCTCCGTCGCCGGCCCGGAGGACGTCTGGGCACGCCGGCTCGGTGAGCTCGCACTGTCGGACGAGCGCGACTTCTCCTTCGTCGAGGCCGATGCGCTACCGGAGCTGCGCGCGCAGGTCGGCGCCGTCCTCGACGAGGTACGTGCACTGCCGGACGACGCGGTGCACAGCGACGGATGGGCGCCGGCGCGAGGCGGGGCACGTCGCGCCCGCCTCGCCGAGGCCGGTCTCGTCGCGCCGCACTATCCCCGGCCGTACGGGCTGGCCGCCGGACCGCAGGAGCAGGCCGTGATCGCGGACGAATTCGCGCGCCGCGGCCTCGAACAGCCGACCACCGTCATCGGCGAGTGGGCCCTGCCCACCCTGCTGCTGCACGGCAGCGAGGACCAGCAGCGCCGCTTCGTCGCGCCCACCCTGCGCGGCGAGATCGTCTGGTGCCAGTTGTTCAGCGAACCGGGCGCCGGCTCGGACCTGGCCGGGTTGTCCACCCGGGCCCGCAAGGTGGACGGCGGCTGGATCCTCACCGGACAGAAGGTGTGGAATTCGATGGCGCACGAGGCGGATTGGGGTATCTGCCTGGCCCGCACCGATCCCGATGTGCCCAGGCACGAGGGCATCTCGTACTTCCTCGTCGACATGCGCAGCGACGGGCTCGACGTGCGGCCGCTGCGGCAGGCGACCGGGCGCGCGGAGTTCAACGAGGTGTTCTTCGACGACGTCTTCGTCCCCGACGACTGTCTGGTCTCCGAACCGGGGCAGGGCTGGCGCCTCGCGGTGACCACGCTCGCCAACGAACGGCTCAGCATGGGCACACAGCTCGCGCACGGCGCGGCCGCGCGGGTGCGCGACCTCGTCGAGTCGGGCCGCTACGCCGCCGGCCGCGACGACGCGTTGCGCGTCCTCGGCCGCAACACCGGCCGCGAGATGGCCCTGTCGGCGATGAACCTGCGCAGCGTGCTGCGACGGTTGTCCGGTCTCGACGCCGGCGCGGAGATCAGCGTCCAGAAGGTCTTCAGCGCCCTCGCCCAACGCGACGGCTCGCGCGGGCTGGTCTCGCTGCTCGGCCCGGTCGGCGCCGTCGACGACGACGGCCACATGCTCGACCACATCGGCCTGCCCGCGGTGCTGTTCGGCGGCGGCACCATCGAGATCCAGCTCAACGTGATCGCCCGTCGCGTGCTGGGACTGCCGCGCTGACACCGAATCCATCACACGAACCTGGAGGGGCCATGCACCCGGAACTGTCCGACAACTCACGTCGGCTCCGCACCGAACTGCGCAACTACTTCGCCGAGATCATCGACGACGACGACCGGCGCGCGCTCGTCGATCAGACCGAGGGCGGTCCCGTGTTCGACCGCATCCTGCGGCGGATGGGCCGCGACGGGTGGCTCGGTCTCGGCTGGCCCACCGAATACGGCGGCCGGGGAGAGGATCCCGAGGCCCTGTACGTGTTCTACGACGAGGTGATCCGCGCCGGCGCACCGCTGTCGCTCGTCACCCTCAACACCGTCGCGCCGGCGCTGATGAAGCACGGTACCCAGGCGCAGAAGGACTTCTTCCTACCGCCGATCCTGGCGGGCGAACTCATCTTCGCCATCGGCTACACCGAACCGAACGCGGGCACCGACCTCGCCTCGTTGCAGACCCGCGCCCGCATCGAGGGCGACGAACTGGTCATCAACGGCAACAAGATCTTCACCAGCGCCGGAGTCTACGCGGACTGGATCTGGCTGGCCGTCCGGACCGATCCGGACGCGCCGCGGCACGAGGGCATCTCGGTGGTGCTGGTACCGACGTCGGCGGCCGGGTTCTCGGTGACCGAGATCCACACCGTCGGTGGCATCAGCACCTCCGCCACCTACTACGACGACGTCCGCGTGCCGCTGACCAACGTCGTCGGCGAGCTGAACCAGGGCTGGGGCCTGATCACCAACCAGCTCAACCACGAGCGGGTGGCGCTCGCCGCCCGCGGTGGCATCGCGAACGAGTTGTACGACGCCGTCCTGGCCTGGGCGCAGTCCGAGCCCCTGGGCGCCGGGACGGTCTACGACCTGCCCTGGGTGCGCGCCAATCTGGCGGAGACGTACGCGCTGCTCAGCGCCGCCGACCTCGTCAACCTCCGGCTCGTCGCGGACGTCGCCGCGAACACCCTCGGCGGCGGTGATTCCGCGGCGGCGAAGATCTTCGGCACCGAGGCGGTCGTCACCGCCTACGGCAAGATGCAGGAGATCCTCGGCGTGCGGGGTCTGCTCCGGCCCGGCAGCCCCGGTGCCGTCCTCGAGGGGCGCGTCGAAACCCTGGCGCGCAGAGCCCAGAACAACACCTTCGGCGGCGGCACCAATGAGGTGATGCGCGAGATCGTCGCCGCCAAGTGCCTCGGCATGACGCTCGCCGCCCGTCGCCGCACCGACGCCCCCACCAGCACGAGGAGCTGACATGGATTTCGAACTAGACGACGACCTGACGAGTGTGCAGGACCTGGCGTCCCAGCTCTTCCGGCAGCTCGCGCCGGTCGATCGGGTTGTCGAGGTGGAAAAGAACGAGGGCGGCTTCGACGCGAAGCTGTGGAGTGCCCTGGCCGACGCCGGTCTGCTCGGCATCGCGGTGCCGGAGGAGTCCGGTGGCGCCGGGATGGGCCTGCTCGGCCTGATCACGGTGCTCGAACAGCAGGGCCGGCACGTGGCGCCGGTACCGCTGTGGTCGGTGACGGCGGCCGCATCGGCGATCGTCCGTTTCGGCACGGCCGAACAGGTCGAACGCCTGGTCCCCGGCATCGTGGACGGATCCCGACCGGTCGTCGCGGCGTTCGATGCGCCCTACGGTGAACTCACCTCGCTGTCGGCGGTGAGCAAGGGCGACGACCTGGTCGTCAGTGGAACCGTCGCCGGTGTGCCCGCCGCAGCCGTGGCCGCCGCGACGATCGTTCCGGTCCGGTGCGACGACGGGTCGCTCGCCGTCGCGGTGATACCGACCGGGGCGGACGGGGTCACGGTGGAACCGGTCGCCGCAACCGACCGCGGCAGCCTCGCCCACGTCCGGTTCGACGACGTCGTGGTGCCCGCGTCCGATCGCCTGCCGGGCGACGGCGCGGAGACGGTCACCTGGGTGCGCCGCCGGATCCAGCTCGCGCTCGCCGCGGTGCAGCTGGGCGTGTGCGGGCAGGCGCTGAAGACGACGGCCGAATACACCTCGCAGCGAATCCAATTCGACCGTCCGCTGTCGACCAACCAGGCGGTGGCGGTGCGGGCCGCAGACGCCTACCTCGACACCGAGGCGATCCGGCTCACCACCCGGAGGGCGGCGTGGCTGCTCGACGCCGGACGGGAGCAGGAGGCCGAATCCGCGGTTCTCGTCGCCACATGGTGGGCGTCGCGCGGCGGTCTGCGGGTGGTGCACGCGACGCAGCACCTGCACGGCGGTATCGGTGCGGACGTGGACTACCCGATCCACCGCTACTTCCTGTGGGGACGGCAATTGTGCTTCACCCTCGGCGGTGCGGACGCCACCGCGGCCGAGCTGGGAGACGTCCTCGGATCCGCACCAGGAATCGGGGCGCCCGCATGACGAACGCCGGGCAGCTCGTCACCGGCGCGAGCCGCGGCACCGGCCGGGCGATCGCTCGAGATCCACTTCGGCGCGGACGAGGCGCGCCCGGCTGATCGCGAACGCCCTGCACGAGGGCCCGCCCGACAGCGTGCACGGCGGGTTCAGCGCTCACCTGCTGGACTGCATGCTCGGCATCCTCATGCAGGCACGGGGCAGTCGTTCGCTGACGGCGTCGCTCGACCTGCGCTACCTGCGGCGCACGTCGCTCGACGAGCCGCTGGATCTGTATTCGCGGATCGTCGAGATCGAGGGCCGGAAGACCGTCGCCGGGGGTTGGATCGAATGCCGCGGTGAGTGCACGGTCGAGGCGCGGGGAGTGTTCGTCCGCGTCGAGGAATGACCGGTTCCGTCGACGGAACGGTGTGCAGGCAGCTCGAATTCGCGGCGCGCCGGACGACCTCCGGCGCGCCGCCACGTTCTAGTTCACGACACCCACGTGCGTTCGGTGCGACAGACGGGTCCGCGCGGTGGAACCGGGCCGGCCGGGTGTGAGCAACCGCGAGGTGCGGCGCGCGGTGGCCCAGACCATCGGTGCGATGTGGGCGAGTTCGACCGTTCCGCGGCACGCCACCGAGATCGCACCCACGACGCCGTCGGGACCGACGACCGGTGCGGCGACCGCGCTGATGGACATGGGGCACGCGTGGCCGGGCACGAACGCGAGACCCTGCCGCTGGCGCACCCGGTTCAGACGGTCGTGCAGTGTCGACAGGTCGGCCCGGGACCGTACGTGCGGTCCGGCCGTCATGAGGGCGTCGACCTTCTCCGGCTCGAGACCGGCGAGCAGCGCCCGTCCGCTGACGGTACTCTCGGCCGGCAGCCGGGCCGCGACCTGGGAGGGGATGCCCGCGCTCGCCGTGCCCCCGATCCGGTCGAGGAAATAGACGGACGAGCCTTCGAGCACCGTCAGGTGCGCGACTCCGCCGGTGCCGATCTGCAGGTCGTTGAGCATCCCCGCCGCTGCGGCGCGCAGCTGCGAGTAGTCCCGGGGTCGGGCCATCGTCTGCATCCGCAGGCCGGGGCCGTATCCGCGGGAGTCGTGTTCGACCCAGTGAAGGTCGACGAGCTGGGTGAGCAGGCGGAAGGCGGTCGAGCGTGGCAATCCGGTGGCGGCCGTGATCTCCTCGAGGAACATCCGGTCGGGACCGGATGCGAACACGTCGAGGATCTGGGTGAACCGTTCCGCCACGCTGGGGCGTTGCTCGCGCGGCATGTCCGACGTCGGAATCGAGTCACTACGCGTCACTGTCAATGTCTGGCCTCCTTCGGTGCACTTTACCTAGCATTTGCTTGGTGCGCTATGCGGAATGCGGTGCGCTCCCGTCAGGCGGGAACGGGCCGTGTCTGCTGTGACTGCTCTGATGTGATGCGCTCGTACAGAATCGAGGCGTTGCAGCCGCGGCGACGATTCCGCACCGGACGGTTCCCGGCGGTGCGTCGAACCGGACGGCAGGCGCCGCATGCTGCACACAGCGGAGGTGGACGGTGGAGACATTCACGGACGTGCTGCTCGCGCGGCGAGGCGACCCGAAAGTCGGACTGCGTTTCGAGGGGAGAGACTGGACCTGGGACGAGGTGGTGTCCGAAAGCGCCTGTAGAGCAGCCGCTCTCGAGTCGATCGTGACCGCCCCGGCCGGTCGGCAACGCCACGTCGGGGTCCTGCTGGACAACGTGCCCGATTTCGTGTTCTGGATAGGAGCCGGGGCGCTCGCCGGCGCCGTCGTAGTCGGAATCAACGCCAGCCGCGGCGGGCCCGAGATCGCTCACGACATCGCCCACGCGGACGTCGACCTCCTCCTCACCGAGAACCGGCTCGCGCACCTGGTCCACGGTGAGGAGCACGGCCTTGCGGAAGAGCGGATCCTGAACGTCGACTCGGACTCCTACGCCGAACTGCTCGCACCGTTCCGCGGCGTGGAGCCGCCCGCCGCGACACCGTCGCCTGAGCAACTTGCCCTCCTGCTGTTCAGTTCGGGATCGACCGGGGCGCCCAAGGCGGTCGTCGTCGGCCAGGGGCGACTCGGCCGGCTGATCGACGTTCTCGTCGACCGGACACAGATGCGCCGGGCCTCGGTCGCCTACCTGTGCATGCCCTTGTTCCACGGCAATGCGCTCATGCTCAACCTGGGCACGGCGATGCGCGTGGGGGCCACGGTGGCGATGGTCCGCAAGTTCTCCGCCTCGCGTTTCGGGGACGACATCCACCGGTACGGCGCGACGTTCGTCAACTACGTCGGCCGGGCCCTGTCCTACGTGCTGAGCCGGCCCGAGGATCCCCGGGACCGGACGGGCACACTGGAACTGGCGTTCGGCACCGAGGCCTCCGAGGCCGACGTCGCGCGTTTCGCCGAGCGATTCGGCTGCACGGTGATCGAGGGTTACGGACTCAGTGAGGGAGTGTTCCGGATCAACCGCACGCCCGGGACTCCGCCGGGCTCGCTGGGCCTGCCCGCCGGCGACGCCGACGTCCGGATCCTGGACGAGGCGACCGGACACGAATGCCCACGCGCCCGGTTCGACGCCACCGGCCGGCTGACGAACCCCGAGGCGGTGGGGCAGATCGTCGCGGTGGGGGCTGCCGGCATGTTCGAGGGCTACTACAAGAACCCGGGGGCGATGGCGGACCGCGTCCGGGGCGACGACTTCTGGTCCGGGGATCTCGGATACCGGGATGCCGACGGGTACTTCTACTTCGCCGGCCGCTCCTCCGACTGGCTACGGGTCGACAGCGAGAACTTCTCCGCGGCACCGATCGAACGGATTCTGCAGCGTCATCCGGCGGTCCTGTCCGCCCCGGTCTTCGCGGTGCCCGATCCGGTCACCGGCGACCAGGTCATGTGTGTACTCGAACTGTCGCCCGGCGCGCACCTGGACGGGCGACAGTTCGGTTCGTTCCTCGCCGCGCAACCGGACATGGGCGACAAGTGGTGGCCGCGGTTCGTGCGGATCGTCGAGCGAATCCCGTTGACAGGCAGCAACAAGGTGAACAAGGCGCCGTTGCGGTCCGCGGCGTGGCGCACCGACGATCCGGTCCTGGTCCGGGTGGGACGAACCAGCGAGTACGTTCCGTTCGGCGAGGACGCGCGGGACCGCTACGAGGCCGAGTTCGTCGCGCACGGCCGGGCGGGACTGCTTCCGGCCCGATCGGTGGCCGCAACCCCGGTCGCCTGACCGGAACGACGGCACCCCGAGCCGGGCGGGGCGATCGGCGAAGTACCCGGAGACCTGCGCCTCGAGTTCGTCGCCGGTGCCCGGGGAGCGGCCCGCTCGGTGCTCGGGGGGAGCGGCCCGCTCGGTGCCGGGGGGAGCGGCCCGCTCAGTGCTCGGGGGAGCGGCCCGCTCAGTGCCCGGGCGTCCGGTACGCGGCGTTGCGATGCACCGCGTCGTCCATCTCCTGCGGGGTGAGCAGCCGGATCGGCACGGAACGCGCGATGCCGGACGCCCGGGTGCGGAACTCGAGCGTGGCCGCGGCGAGGTCGTCGGGCACCTCCCCGATGACGTAGAGGTCGTGCCCGCCGAGTGCGAAGTGCACGGACTCGACGCTGCCGCCCACGCTCTCGACCATCTCGGTGATGGCGGAACTACGGACGGAACCACCCTCGGAGAGCAGCCCCTGCGCGCCCTCCGGGGTGTAGGTGACCTGCCACAGGTACTTCGGCATGTTCTCAGCTCCTCGGCTGTCGGACCATTCCATGGTCGGGCTCGTGGACCCTCCCATCGTCGGCCCGGAGGCCCTGTCGCGGGATGGTTTCCGCCGGAACCGGCGTAGGTTCGTGATCGAACATCCGCCACCGTCCACCGAGGAAAGGACCACGCCGTGCCCGAAGCCCCGCTGCCGCAGGCCGTCGCCGAGATGCTGGCCCAGCCGAATTACGCCACGATCAGCACGTTGCGCGCCGACGGACATCCGGTGTCGGTGCCCACCTGGTATCTGTTCGAGAACGGCCGCATCCTGGTCAACATGGACGCCGGTCGCACCCGCCTCGGGCACCTGCGGCGCGATCCCCGGGTCAGTCTCAGCGCCATGGACCCGACGGACTGGGTGACGCACGTGAGCATCCAGGGCCGGGTCACCGAGTTCGCCGACGACCCGGAACTGACCGACATCGACCGGATCGCGCGGCACTACACCGGCAAGCCGTACGGGGTGCGCAACCGGCCGCGGGTGAGTGCCTGGATCGACATCGACCGCTGGCACGCGTGGGGCCGGCTCAAGGACGTCGCCTGAGCCGGCCCCGGGCGGCCGGGCTCACACGAGCCCGGCCGCCTTGGCCACCTTGCGGATCTGGAAGGAAAGGACGATCAGCAGCACGCCGAAGAGGATCGCGTAGATGCCGAGCAACCAGATCAGGCTGATGATGCCGCTGCCCGGGAAGATCAGCAGCACGACGCCGAGCAGGACGGCGAGGATCCCGGCGAACAGCGACCATCCCCATCCGGAGTTCGGTACCTTCCGGAAGCTCAGCGCACCGATGATGCCGGTGACGCCGAAGAGGATCGCATAGAACGCGATGATGTACAGCACCACGAGCGCGGTGGCCGCCGGCCAGACGAGGGCGACGATGCCGGCGGCGATGGAGACCAGGCCCATCGCGAGCCACCAGCCCCAGCCGTCGAGGCGGGCCCGGTCACGAATCGAGTGGTAGACGAGCACCACGCCGTCGACGATGGCATAGATGCCGAACACCACCACCAGGGCCCAGACGGTGATCCCGGGCCACACCAGGGCGACCACGCCGAACAACACGGCGAGGATGCCGCGGATCAGCACCAACCACCACATCTGTTTGAACAGGGGACTGAACTGATCGTTTGCGGTGAAAGCTCTCTCGGACACGGCCACTCCTAGGATGCGGTCTCGTAGTTCGGGCACAGCGTAGGCCCGTGCCGCGCCCGGCACCCGCCGAATGACGATCCGATTCCCAGTCGTGACGAGCGTTACCGTGTAGCGGTGGCTCAGGTGCGGATCGGGATCTCCGGCTGGCGGTACGCCCCGTGGCGTGGCGACTTCTATCCGTCCGGCCTGCCGCAGCGCCGCGAACTCGAGTACGCCGCGGAGCGGTTCGGCTCCATCGAGATCAACGGCACCTTCTACGCGCTGCAGCGGCCGTCGAGCTTCCTGCGGTGGCGCGACGAGACGCCGGACGGCTTCGTCTTCGCCGTCAAGGGCGGACGGTTCGTCACCCACATGAAGCGTCTCGTCGACGTGGACGACGCCCTCGCCAACTTCTTCGCCTCCGGTGTGCTCGCCCTCGGTCCCAAGCTCGGACCGGTGCTGTGGCAACTGCCCCCCACTCTGGCATTCGAGCCGGAGCGCCTCGGCGCATTTCTCACGAGCCTGCCCGCGTCGACGCGCGAGGCCGCGGCGCTCGCGGCGCGGCACACGGACAAGGTGCGCGAGGACCGGGTGTGGACCGAGATCGACGCGGACCGGCCGATCCGGTACGCGCTCGAGGTGCGCCACCCCAGCTTCGCCGACGAGGAGGCGGCCGCCCTGCTCCGCCGACTCGACGTCGCCCTCGTCGTCGCGGACACCGCGGGCCGCTTCCCGTTCCTCACCGAGGCCACCACCGACTTCGTCTACGTGCGGTTGCACGGCGACACCGAGCTGTACGCCAGCGGCTACACCCCCGAGGCGCTGGACGAGTGGGCGGCCCGGATCCGCGGTTGGCGCTCCGAGGGGCGCGACGTGTACGTGTACTTCGACAACGACATCAAGGGCTACGCGCCGTGGGACGCGCTCGAGCTGCAACGCCGGGTGTGACACGGATGTCGGTGCCGGCTGGCAGGCTGGCGCCGACACGTCGGCAACCCCAGGAGGACATCGTGTGGCCAACGCAGTGGCCGGAGATCGCACGCGAGGTTGCGGATCACACCGCGACCGCGCTCGCCGCGGCCCGGGCGCAGTCGGTGCCGGCGTGGGAGGACGCGGTGGCCGAGCTCGCCGCGTTGCCGTACGAGCAGGTCGCCGGGGTACACGCGACGATGATGCGGGAACTGCTCGAGGAGTTGCATCCGGACGGGCTGACCGGCGAGGACGTGCAGGCGGTGCTGGAGCGCAGCGCGCGCACGGCGTCGACGTGGCTGCCGTCACTGCAGCCGGACGCGCTGGTCGCGGTGCTCACCGGCACGCTCGGGGTGTCCGATCCCGACGCGCCGAAGGCTCGCCCCGACGAGTACCTGCGGGCGGGGCTGGTCGTGCTCGCGGATCTGCTCGCGGCACGCCGGGCGGGTCCCGAGCTCTACCTGCGCCGCGCGCTGGGCGAGATCGAACGCGCAGAGACGATCGAGCTGCCCTGACGTCCCGGATCAGGGCCGGGTCTGCGCCTCGACCTCGCGGGTGAGGCGCCGCAGCAGAGCGGTGAGGGTGTCGAGTTCGCCGTCGGTGAATCCGTCGAGCAGGTGGCGTTCCCGGGTGAGGCGGCGCGGGAACTCGGTGTCGACCACGGCTCGCCCCGCATCGGTGAGTGCGAGCAGGACCACGCGACCGTCCCGCTCGAAGCGCTGACGTTCGACGAGGCCGAGCCCGACGAGGCGGTCCGCGTGCTTGGTGGTGGAAGCGCCGCTCAGTCCGGTGACGGAGGTGACTTCGCTGGCGCGCAGCGGTGATTCGCTGCGGGCGAGGGCGCACAGCACCTCGAATTCGGGGCGCGTGACGCCGCTGGGGACGAGTTCGCGGTCCAGTTGGGCGAGCACCAGGGAGCTGATCCGCGTGATGCGGCCGACGACGTCGATGGGTCGCGTGTCGATGTCGGGGTACGTCTCGGCCCAGCCGACCCGCACGCGGTCGACGAAGTCCTCGGGCTGGGTGGCGTCCGTCATGGGCCCATTCTAGCGATGAGTCTCACAATCGATTTATATTTAATTTATACGTGAAATATCTACACTGGGGGAGTGCCCCTCGCTACCTCTGTCCCGGACCGCAGCCGCCTCCGTCACTCGCGGATCGCCCTCGCGCACTCCCTCTCGCCGACGGCGTGGCGCGAGTCGCTCGAGTTCCGCAGTGCGGACGCCACGCGCGCTCCGGCGCTGCGCGTCGGGGCGGCAGTTCTCGTAGTCCTCGTCGCGGGAGGGCTGCTGGATCTGCCGCATCCGGCCGGCTTCGCCGCCCTCGGTGCACTCGCCTCGGCGTTCGGCCGGCACGAGCCCTACTCGCAGCAGGCCGGCAAGATCGCGGTGGTCGGCCTCGGGGTGGTCGGGTACGCCGCACTCGGTGCCGCCGTGGGGACCACCGGTGCGGCCATGTGGACGCAGATCGCGGTGCTCTCCGTCGCGGCCGCGATCGCCTTCTGGATCCTCGGCGCCTTCCGGCTGTCCGGCCCCGGCCCGGTGATCCTCATCTTCGCCGCGGCCGGTGCCGCCGGATTCGCACGCACCGCCGTAGACGTGCGCGACGTGGTCGTCGCGACGGCCCTCGGCGCGCTCGTCGGCTGGGCCGTCGCGATGCTGCCCGCGCTGCATCACCCGCACGGTCCCGCCCGGCTCGCCGTGGCCCGGGCCCTGGCGGCGGTCGCGGCGATCGAACGCGACGGCGAACGGGCCGTGCCGGGCGCCCGGGCGGCGATCGCCCGCGCCCACGAGGTTCTCGCGCTCGGATTCAGCCGGACCGACCGGCACACCCACGAACTGCTCGCGCTGCTCGACGCGGCCGAGACGGTCGTCGACGGGGCCGCATCCGGCGTCGCGGCCGATCGCGTCGCCGAATTCGCCCTGTTCGAGGCCGAGCTGCGAAAGGTGCGGCGCGACATCGCGATTCCTCGCGTCGATGCGGCTGGGGCGCCGGTCCTCACGCGGCCCGCCGGGTTCGCGCGAGAGGGATTCGCCCGGTTGCGCGATCGCGCGCTTCTCGTCGGCGCGGGCCGGGTGCTGCTCGCCGCGCTGATCGCGGGTTGGTTCGCCGAGGCCGCCGGTCTGCAGCACCCGCTGTGGGCGACGATGGGCGCGATGGCCGCGTTGCAGGGGGCCAACTACCGGAACACCGTGCAGCGCGCGATCCAGCGGTTGCTCGGCAACGTCGCAGGCGCGGTGCTCGCCGCCGCGCTGCTCGCGCTGTCCCTCGACTACTGGCCGTACGCGCTGGCCATCGTCGTCCTGCAGACGGTGGCGGAACTGTACGTGATGAAGAACTACGCAGCGACCTCCGTCGCGGTGACCGCGATGGCGCTGCTCCTCACCGGTCTCGGGGCGTCCGTCGGGCCGGAGATCGCGCTGAGCCGGATCGCCGACACCCTCGTCGGCGTGGTGGTCGGCGTGCTCGTCGCGGCCGCGACGATCGACCGCGCCGACCGGCATCACCTCACGGCAGCGCCGGCGCGCTGAGTGAGCCCCGCGCGGCGGCGCTGCGTGACCCCGCGGATCGCGGGTCACCCGTTAGCATCGGCGCATGCGCGTGCGCCGGATCGTCGACCTGAGCCGCACCGTCTCCGGCGACACCCAGGTCTACCCGGGCGATCCCGTGCCGGTGCTGACGCCGCACGCGACGCTCGAGCGCGACGGGTACAACCTGCTGCGGGTGGAGATCGGCTCGCAGACCGGAACGCACGTCGACGCCCCGCTGCACATGCGCGCCGGGGCCGCGCCGATCGACCGGGTGCCGCTCGAACATTTCGTGGGTCGCGGGATCGTCCTGGACGTGCGGGGCCTGCCGCCGCGCACCGCGGTGACGCGGCGGCACGTCGTCGACGGAGTGGCCGGCGGACCGGACCCGGGCCCCGGCGACATCGTCCTCCTGCATACCGGGTGGGCCGAGCACTACGGCACCGATGCCTACTTCGAGCACCCCTATCTGTCGGAGGACGCGTGCCGGTGGCTGCTCGGGCGGGGCGTGCGCACCATCGGCCTCGACGCCCCGAGCATCGATTCCGCCCTCGGCAGTGACTATCCCGCGCATCGCCTCGTCGCCGAGGCCGGCGGCATCGTGTGCGAGAACCTGTGCAACCTCGAACTCGTCGACTTTCCCGATCCGCTGATCAGTCTTCTTCCGCTGCGGCTGCGGGACGCGGACGGCGCCCCGGTGCGCGCCGTGGCGATCGCGCTCGAGCCGTGATCAGGGCACCTGCGTCGCGACGATGCGTGCGGTGCCGTACGCCGCGGTACCGAGCGTGACGACCGCGAACGCCCCGATCCATACCGCCGTCGGCACCCGGGTGAGCCACCGCAGCTGATCCGCGTCGGAGCCGTGCCCGCGGCCGCGCCGGTGGGTGCGCGCCAGTTCGAGCACCGGCCGGGTGGCGCCGAACAGCAGCACCCAGGTGGTCAGGTACGCGACGGTGTAGCGCACCAGCTCGTCGCCGTAGTAGGCGGCGGTCCCGATCACCGCGCCGGCCGCCAGCACCGAGACGAATCCGAAGAAGTTGCGGATCAACAGGATCAGCAGGGCGAGCGCGGCCAGCACGGACCACAGCACCGCTGCGGGCCGGTCGACGGTGAGCAGGGTCGCGGCCACGAACCCGAGCACGGCCGGGCCGGTGTACCCGGCGAACGCGGTGGCGATCATGCCCGGCCCGCGTGGGTTGCCGGAGGACACGGTCACGCCCGAGGTGTCGCTGTGCAGGCGGATGCCCGCCAGCTGCCGGCCCACGAGCCGTGCGACGAGCGCGTGCGAGCCCTCGTGTGCCTGGGTGATCACATGCCGCGTCACCAGCCACAGCGGGCGCACCGTCACCAGCACCAGCGCGACGGTGGCGGTGAGGGCGACGAGCAGGGGCGGCGCGGGCTCGCTCACCGCGGAGACGGCGTGCCATCCGGCGCGGACCGCCGACCCGAAGGACTCGAGTGGCGTGGACGGATCGGCCTCAGGGTCCACGGTCGGCACCTTTCTCTCGGGAGTCCGCCATCGTACGGGCCGGCAATTCGCTCCACGGGCGCCGGGAATGTGCCACTCTCTATAGGGGCTAATCATTCATATCAATAGGGAGGCCGGGTGTCGGTCGAGGTTCTGGAAAGGCGCCGGGTGGCTCGGCCGTCGTGGATCGCACTGTCGGTGTTCCTCGTGTTCGCGGCGAGCAATGCCCCGGCTCCGCTGTATGTGGTCTGGCAGCGCGAGATGGGTTTTCCACCCAGCACGGTCAGCCTGATCTTCGTCAGTTACATAGTCGGGTCGGTCGTGGCGCTGGTGTTCGGTGGCCGCGCTTCGGACCGATTCGGACGTCGGGCCGTCCTGCTGCCCGCCCTGGGTCTCGCGATCGTGGCCTGCCTCGTGTTCGCGACGGCCCGCACGCCCCTGTGGCTGGAGGCGGGGCGGTTCTTCATCGGCCTCGCATCCGGGGCGTTCGGCGCGGCGGGGTCGGCGGCGATCGCCGACGCGTTCGGCCCCGGCCGCGGAGCGCGTGCCGCGCTGTACGCGAGCGCGGCACCCGTCGCCGGGTCGGCCGTGGGGCCGCTGCTCTCCGGGGTGCTGGCCGACGTCGCGCCGGCGCCCACACGGCTGGTCTTCCTGGTGCTGATCGTTCCGCTGGCGGCGGCCGCGATACCGCTGACCGCCGTCGGCGGTCGTCCGGCCGGGGTGGGCGGTCGCTGGGTGCAGCTGCCGAGCATCCCGCGCGAGATCGCGGGAACCGTGCTGCTGTCCATGGCTGTGGCCGGCAGCCCCTTCGCGCTGGCGGGGCTGTTCATCTCCCTCGGCCCGGCGTTGATCGCCGACCTGCTCGGCAACGACACGCGAACCCTGGCCGGCGCGGTGTCGTTCGTGGTCTTCGGGGCCGGGGCCGGGGCGCAGTTCCTCGTCCGCCGGATGAGCATCTACCGGGTCGCGGTGGTCGGGCTCTCGGTTTCCGCGCTGGCCGCGGTGCTCATCGCCGTCGCCGTCGGCGCCGCCTCGGTGCCCGTCATCGTCGTGGCCGCGATCGCGGCAGGCCTGGGTCAGAGCCTGGCACAGCTCGCCGGGCTCACCCTCGCGCGCGGGTATGCGCCGGAGGGGCGGACCGCCGAAGTGGTGTCCATGGTGTGGCTCGCCGGATACGCCACCGTCGGGTCGGGGATCCTCGGGCTGGGATTCCTGGCGGACGGAATCGGCTTGCGCCCGGCGACTTACGCCTTCTGCGGGTTCTTCCTGGCCTGCGTCTGCGGTGCCGGGGTCGCGGTGGTGCGTCGCCGGCCGGTCGTCGAGGCACTCGGAGCGGACACCCATTGACACCCGACAATCAATGAATATGATTATGACCTAAATCACGCGGTCATCGAATCGGAGGAGTGCGCAGTGACCTACACCATCACCGAGCCCTGTGTCGACGTCCTCGACAAGGCGTGCATCGAGGAGTGTCCGGTGGACTGCATCTACGAGGGCGGCCGGATGATGTACATCAACCCGGAGGAATGCGTCGACTGCGGCGCCTGCGAACCCGTCTGCCCCGTGGAGGCGATCTTCTTCGAGGACGACGTCCCCGAGGATCGCGCCGGGTACACGCAGATCAACGCCGACTTCTTCGCCGAGATCGGCTCACCGGGCGGCGCTTCCAAGATCGGAAAGACCGACTACGACCCACCGCTCGTGAAGAGTCTGCCCGTACGGGCATGATCGCGGTCCGGGCTCCGCGACCCGGCCGGGGACCGGTGCTCCTGGGCGCCGCGGTGGCGGCCGCATTCACGTTCGCCGTCGTCGGGTCCAACATTCCGGGCCCGATCCTGCCGTTGTACGAGGACCATCTGGGCCTGTCCCCGTTCGTGCTGGCCGCCCTGTTCGTGACGTACTTCGTCGCCCTGGTGTCGATGTTCCTGGTCGTGAGCAGGACCGCGCTCGGACGGTTCGCGTGGGCCGTCCTGCCGGGTGCGCTCGTCGTCGGGGTCCTCGGCGACGTCGCCCTGTGGTCCGGCGCCGACACCGTCTGGCTGCTCTTCGTCGGCCGTGCCCTGACCGGAACGTGTGTCGGGCTCGCCACCGGATCCGCCGCCACGCTCGCCGTGGCGGCGCGCGGCGACGCGGGCCGCACCCTGGCGGCGACCGGCGCGATCGCCGGCTCGTTCCTCGGCCTGATCGCCGCGGCCACCGTCGCCCAATTGCTGCCGGAGCCCACCGTTCTCATCTATCGGCTGCACGCCGTCTCCCTCGTGCTCTCGGGACTGCTGCTCGCCGCCGCGCTGTGGGGGAACAGGCGCCGGCTCTCCGCGCTCCGGCACGCCGAGCCCCCACGCCCGGCGGGGCCCGTTCCGGCCGGCGCGGGCGCCGCGTTCGACCGGAACAGGTTGCCCGCCTACGGATTGGGTGCGGCCGGGTGGACGGTCGGCGGCATCGCCGTCGGCGTGCTGCCGTCGGCGTTGCGCGACGGGATCGGGTCCGAGCTGCTGGTGGTCGGCGTCCTCGCCGCCATCATCCTGCTCGTCACGGCCTGGTTGGGCCCCTACCTCGCCCGGGCCGCAGGCCGTTTCCCGGGGCCCCAGCTGTGTCTGCTCCTGCTCGCCGGTGGTGGCGTGTTCGTCGCCGCCGGCCTCGTCGCCCGCACGCTGTGGCCGGTACTGGCCGGCAGCTTCCTGTGGGGCATCGGGCAGGGCTTCGCATACGCGCAGGGCCTCATCCTGCTCACCGCCGGCATGACGCCGGTGGAGCAGGGGAGGAGCACGTCGCTGTACGCGTGTTCGTCGTACGGCTTCGCGGCGGTGATGATCCTGGTGGCCGGCGCCTTCTCGTCGGCGTGGGGATACTCCTACGGATCCGCCGGTGCGGTAACGATTTTTGTCCTCTTCTGTGTGGCCGTCGCGGGGGCGGGCCGGGGTCGGTGGACGCCGGCCGTCGCCGTGGACCCCGTACGCGTCCCCGCCCGCAAATAATTCCTGCGCATATCCGGATCGGCCTCTGGACATTTCGTCGGCGTGGCTCTACTGTGACGGGCATCACGACTAATGATGCATATCATTCGACCGGAAGGTGCACACATGTCTCGAGTCGACCGGAAAGTCCGGCGTCGTCTGCTCGGAGCCGCGAGCGCGTTCGGCGTCCTGTTCACGGCCGCCTGCGGCTCCGGCGGAAACGGCACCGTCGCCGACGGTGACCTGCCGGCCGAGATCAAGGTCGTCTCCGTGACCGACCAGACCGGCACCACGGCGTACGTCGGCAACAGCCAGCTCAAGGGCATCGAACTCGCGATCCAGGAGATCAACGAGCAGAATTACCTGGGTGACTCGAAGATCGTTCTGCAGAAGCGTGATTCGGCGAGCGATACGCAGACCGCGGTCAGCCAGGCCACCGAGACGCTGACCGACAAGAGTGTCAGCGCCCTGCTCGGACCGGTGCTCAGCGCCCATGCCGTCGCGATCGCCCCGCTCGTGGAACGGGCCGGGCTGCCGACGATCTTCACCCAGTCCGGCAGCGAGGGCGTCGTCATCGGCGACTACACCTACCGCGCGACGGCTCCGATGGAGACCTACTTCGTCAAGGCGCTCGAGCGGCTGCAGCAGCAGGGTGTGAAGACCGTGAGCGTGCTCTACAACGCGGGCAACGTCACCCTCGCCGGACTCGGTGAGAAGACCATCCCCGAGGGCCAGGAGAAGTACGGCTACCGGATCCTGTCGAGCACCTCCGTCCAGGCCACCACGCAGGACTTCGGCACCACCGCAACGAAGATCGCCGGTGAGAAGCCCGACGCGGTCATCGTCCTGCTCGTCGGCGCCGGCAACTCCACGGCCATGTCGCAGCTGCGCCAGGCCGGCTACACCGGCACCGTGGTGGGCAACCCCGCCGCCGGCGCGGGCAACCTCGCACCCGCCGGTGCCGCGGGCGCGGGCATGTACTGGGCCACCGACTTCAGCTTCCACCAGAAGGACGAGTCCTCGCAGCGGTTCGTCGAGGCGTACCGCGCCGAGTACAACGGGGAGAATCCGCTCAACTACGCGGCCGAGGGCTACGACGCGACCTGGATGCTCGCCCACGCTGCCAAGAACGCCGGCGGTGCGTCCCGCGACGACCTGCAGCGCGGCCTCGAGCAGGTCGTGGCCGAGGGCTTCGACGGCGCGCTCGGCCCGGTGCGCTTCGAAGGCAACGACATGCGCGTCAACGGCGTGCTCGTGGAATGGAACGGCACGGAAGAAGTGCTGATCGACGACCAGGAATCGGCGAAGTAGTGCGGATCGCTCCGCACCTGTGCACCAAGGAGTTCGACGAATGACCGGAAGAACATCGCACCGCCGCCGGGGAATCCCGGCCGGAGGAAGGCAGGCGTCATGTCACAGCTGGTGATCGACGCGCTCGTGCTCGGCTCCATCTACCTGCTCTTCTGCCTGGGAATGAGCATCTCCTGGGGAACGATCGACATCCTCAACTTCGCCCACGGCGGGATCTTCATGTTCTCCGCGTTCGTGGCCTCCCAGATCGTGTCCAACGTCGGTCTCGGGCTCGTCACGGTCTGCCTGATCTCCGTCGTGGTCGGGGCGGCGCTCTCGGCGGCCATCGACGTCTTCGCGTTCCAGCCGATCCTGCGACGGGCCAAGAACCAGCGGACCGCCGAACTGCAGATCCTCATCGGCGGCATCGGAATCGGCACCATCCCGGTCGCCGTCGTGCAGTTCCGCACGCTGAGCGAGCCGTTCGGCTTCGTGGGCAGCTCGTACGAGACGTCGGTCTACACCGTCGGCGACCTGCGACTGACGAGCACGGGCCTGATCGTGCTCGGCTGCGCGCTGATCCTCACGCTGGCGATCTCCTTCTGGCTCAAGAACACCAGCCACGGGCTCGCCCTGCGGGCCATCGGCGTGGACTCGGAGACCGCCGAACTGATGGGCGTCAAGCGGCGCCAGCTGTCGCTGCTGACGATGGCGGTGTCGGGCGGCCTCGCCGGCCTCGCCGGTGCCCTGCTCACCTACAACCTCGGCGCCATCACCGCCGAGAGCGGTGAGACCCTCCTCATCAAGGCGTTCGCCATCATCATCCTCGGCGGCGTGGGCAGCACCGGCGGCGCCGCGCTCGGTGCGATGGTGCTCGCGTTCTCCGAGGTCCTGGTGCTCCGCTACACCGGCGGCGGCTGGGTCGACGCCGTCGGCTTCGGCCTCATCCTCGTGGTTCTGCTGCTGCGGCCGCAGGGCATCTTCGGAAGGAAGGAGGTGCGACGGGTATGAGCGACTTCTACTTCTCCAACATCGTCCTCATCCAGAGCACGTTCACGGTGCTGCTGCTCGCCCTGAGCATCCAGATCCAGTTCCGGATGGGAGTGTTCTCCTTCGCCGGCGCCGCCTTCTACGGCATGGGCAGCTACGGCGCCGCAATCTTCGTGCTGCACTACGGATTCGACGCAATCTCCGCGACCGCCGCCATCGTCGTGATCTGCGCGGTCATCGGATACCTGCTCTCGCTGATCCTGCAGCGCCTCGCCGGCCTGTACCTGGCCATGGCCACCGTCGCGTTCGTCATGATCGTCACCGTCGTCGCCCACAACGGCGGCGAGCTCACCGGCGGCTCGGTCGGCCTGTTCGGCGTTCTCACCACCCCGGAGATCTCCGTCCCGCACCTGGCCGTCGTCTGTGCCGCCGTCGTCGCGGCGATGATCCTCAGCGAGCGTGGCCGCATGGGCCGGCGCATCGAGGCGGTCCGCGAAGACCCGGAACTCGCCTCGGCCATGGGCATCAACGTCGCCCGCTACCGCCGGATGTCCTTCGTGATCAGCGGTGTGCTCGGCGCGCTCGGAGGCGCCCTGAACATCCTGATGATGACGGCCATCGCCCCGGAGAACATCGGCTTCCCGCTGATCGTGCTCGCGCTGACGATCATCATCGTCGGTGGCTCCCGGTCCTGGCTCGGTGTGCTCATCGGCGCCCTCATCTTCACGTGGCTTCCGGTGATGCTGGAGCAGGTGGGCACCTACCAGAGCATCGTCTACGGCATCATCGTCGCCATCGCCGCGATCTTCATGCCCGGCGGCATCACCGGCGTCGTCACCGACCTGTACCGTCGCCGCCTCGCCCGTCGCGACAGCGCGGCCCTCGAGGACGCTGCTGCCGCGGAACGTCTCGCCGACGCGGCCGACGACGAGGCCGCCGCAGAACTCGGCGCCGAACTCGCGGGCACCGGTGCCCACTCCGCCTCGACAGGAGAAACGCGATGACCACCGAAGTCGCTCCCCAGGAGGGGGTTCCCGGTCGGGTTCCGGATCAGGTGCTACGCATCGAGGATCTCGCGGTCCACTTCGGCGGCATCAAGGCCGTCGACGGCATCACCCTGGGCCTCGAGCGCGGCCTGATCTCCGGCATCCTCGGACCCAACGGGTCGGGCAAGAGCACCCTGCTCGGCGCCGTCACCCGGCTCACGCCCCTGACCCGCGGATCGATGCACTTCGAGGGGCGGGACTTCTCCGGCGTCCAACCCGAGCAGGTGGCGCGGCTCGGCATCGGGCGCACCTTCCAGACCGTCCGTCTCCTCGACGATCTCACCGTGCACGAGAACGTCGAACTCGGGCACGACCTGATCGCGGGACCGCGACGGTGGTGGCGACGGGTCGACAGCACCGAACGCGACGCCGCCGAGGCGGCCGTGCGCACCGCCCTCGAACGCACCGGGCTCGACGGCAAGGAGAAGCTGCGCCCCGGCCAGCTCTCGTACGGCCTGCAGCGCCGGGTGGAGATCGCCCGCGCCATCGTGATGTCCCCGAAGCTGCTGCTGCTCGACGAACCCACCGCCGGCATGAACCGCTTCGAACGCGAGGAGATCGGCGGGCTGATGTCCGACCTGCGCTCGGAAGGACTCACCCAGCTGATCGTCGAACACGACGTGCAGATGATGGTGGACGTCTGCGATCACCTCTTCGCCATGAACTCCGGACAGCTCATCGCCTCCGGTTCCCCCGCCGACGTGGTGCGTGATCCGGCGGTGCGCGAGGCCTATCTCGGAAAGCAGGACAACGATGATCGAGATTCGTGATCTGCACGTCGATTACGGCAAGGTCAGTGCCGTGCGCGGGGTGTCCGTCACCGCGCGGCCGGGCCGGGTGACGCTCGTCCTCGGCGCCAACGGCGCCGGCAAGACCACCACCCTCCGCACCGTCGCGGGGCTGACCACGCCCAGTTCCGGGGACGTGCTTCTGGACGGCGAGTCGATCAAGGGATGGCCCGCCCACAAGATCCTCAAGCGGGGCATCTCGCTGGTTCCCGAGGGCCGCAAGGTGTTCGGCTCGCTCACCGTCCACGAGAACCTCAAGATCGGGGGCCTGGTGGCGTCGAAGAAGGCCCGCGAGGAATCGATGCGGACCGTGTTCGAGATGTTCCCCATCCTCGAGGAGCGGCAGTCCGGCCCCGCCGGCCTGCTCAGCGGCGGCGAGCAGCAGATGCTCGCCTTCGGCCGCAGCCTCATGTCGCAGCCCGGGTACATCCTCATGGACGAGCCGTCGATGGGTCTGGCCCCCGCCGTGGTCGACCGGGTCATGGCCAGCGTGCGCAGCATCGCCGACCGCGGCATCGGCGTCCTCATGGTCGAACAGAACGCCGAGGCCGGCATGAAGATCGCGGACGACGTCGTCGTCGTCAACCGCGGCGAATCCGTGTACTCCGGACCGGTCGACGAGGCGCGGAACCACTCGTCCGTGGTGCTGGCCTTCCTCGGTGAAGCCGCGCTCACCGGAACCGACAACTGAACCGAGAACGGAAGAGAATGAAGAACAAGCGCATTGCCGTCGCCGCGTTGGCCGGTGTCGCCGGGCTCGCCCTGACCACCGCGTGCGGCTCGGGCGGCGGCGGAACCGTGGGGTCCGGCGAGATGCCCGGCGAGATCAAGATCGTGTCCGTGACCGACAAGACCGGTCTGACCGCCTTCGGTGGCCTGCCCCAGTTCCGGGGTATCGAGCTCGCCGTCGAACAGGTCAACAGCAGTGGGTTCCTCGGTGAGTCGAAGCTCGTGCTCGAGAGCCGCGATGCGGCCAGCGACACGCAGACCGCTGTGAGCCAGGCGACCGAAGCGACCGCGGACCGGTCGGTCAGCGCCCTGCTCGGCGGCATCTCCAGTGCCCAGGCGATCGCGATCTCGCCGCTCGTCGACCGGGCGAAGCTGCCGACCGTCTACACGCAGTCCGCCAGCGACGGTGTGCTCGGCGGCGACTACACCTTCCGGGCGACCCCGCCGCAGACCACGCACATCGGCACCTCCCTGGCTCATCTCGAGGACCTCGGCGTCGAGCGGGTCAGCGTGTTGTTCAACGCGGCCAACCCGGCCCTCGCGGAGATGGCGGAGAAGAACCTTCCCGAGGGGCAGGCCGAGCACGGCTACCAGATCGTCTCGACCACGTCCGTGCAGAACACCACCCAGGACTTCGCGTCCTCGGCGACGAAGATCGCCGGGGAACGGCCCGACGCCGTGGCGATGCTCCTCACCGGCGCCCAGAACGCCACGGCCATGCGGCAGTTGCGCCAGGCCGGATACACGGGACCGGTGCTCGGCCAGACCGGTGCAGGCGCGAAGAACCTCGTCCCGGCGGGGGCTGACGGCGCCGGCATGTTCTGGACCGCCAACTTCACACTCGACCAGCCGGCGGCGTCGTCCCAGGAGTTCGTCGCGGCGTATCGGGCGAAGTACAACGAGGACCCGCTGAACTACGCGGCCGAGGGATACGACGCCGCGTGGCTGCTGGCGCGCGCGATCAAGGCCTCCGGCGGTGCGTCCCGCGAGGACATCCAGCGTGGTCTCGAGCAGGTCACCGCCGAAGGATTCGACGGTGCACAGGGCGAGATCACGTTCGAGGGTCACGACATGCGTACCCCGGGCGTGCTCGTCGAATGGGACGGCAGTCGTGAGGTGGTCGTCGCCAAGCCGTCGGCCTGATTCATCCTGTGGCCGAATGTCACATCGCTTCGATCTGGGCTGACTCAGGTGGTCCATGCGACACGCTCCCTGACCAGGGGAGATGTCAGTGGGTCGAGCAGCACGAGAGGCGAAGAAGGCTAGGTTCTTCGCCATGCGCATGACGAAGGTGTCGATCGCCAAGGCCGCAGCCGCGGTCGGTGTCAGCCGACAAACCGGCTACCGGTGGGAGGACGAGGCCAACGGCACCGTCCGCCGTGCCCCGCACTGGGAGCACGGCGGACGGTCGTTGTCCCTGGGCGAGCGGGAGCTTGTCGCCCTCGGACTCGCCCGCAACGAGTCGGTCCAGACGATCGCCGCGCACCTGGGCCGGCACCGGTCGGTGATCTACCGGGAGATCGAACGCAACAGCAACCGCGACGGTAGCTACCGCGCCGTGTCGGCCCACGCGCGGGCCTGGACCCGAGCACTGCGACCGAAAGTCGCCAAGCTGATGGCCGCACCCGAGTTGCGCGCGTATGTCGTCGCCAGGCTGAAGCTGCGCTGGTCCCCGCAGCAGATCTCGGCCAGGCTGGTGGTCGACTTCCCCGACCGAGCGGAGATGCGGGTGTCCCACGAAACCATCTACCAGGCCGTGTATGTGCAACTGAAAGGCGAACTGCGAAAAGAGCTTTCGGAGTATCTGCGGCGCCGGCACACCCGTCGGGTGCCGCAGGGGCGAGTGCCGAGCAGTGCCCGCCATATTCCCGACAAGATCCTCATCTCCCAGCGGCCCGCCGAGGTCGAGGACCGGGCGGTGCCCGGGCACTGGGAGGGAGATCTGATCATGGGGGCGCGCAACCGCTCGGCGATCGGCACCCTGGTCGAGCGCACCACCCGGTACGTGGTGTTGCTGCACCTGCCGAAGGTCCGCGACGTGTCCGGCGTCCGCGATGCGATGATCGCCGCGATGCGGTCGTTGCCGGAGGTGATGCAGCGGTCGGTGACCTGGGATCAGGGCCACGAGATGCGTGCTCATGCCCAGATCACCATGGCCACCGACGTCGCTGTCTACTTCTGCGATCCGCACTCGCCGTGGCAGCGCGGCACCAACGAGAACACCAACGGTCTGCTCCGGCAGTACTTCCCCAAGGGCACCGACCTGTCGGTGTACACGCCCGAGGACCTGCAGCAGGTCCAGGACGAGTTCAACGGCCGCCCCCGGCAGACGCTACGCTGGCGCACGCCAACCGAAGCGTTCACCGAGCTTGTCGCATCGGCCGCCTGAAACCGCCCTGATCGAAGCGGTGTGACATTCGGTCCTTCGGCACACGAATGCGAGCGGGGCCCGGGAATTCCTCCCGGGCCCCGCTCGTCGTACCGCTGGGTCAGCGTCCCTGCCAGACGGGTTCGCGCTTCTCCTTGAACGCCAGCGCGCCTTCCTTCGCGTCGGCGGAGGAACGCACCGGCTCGTAGATCTCGCGCATGCGCTCGAACTCCTCCTCGTTGGACCAGTCCCGGGCCTGCGCGATGATCTGCTTGGTGGCGCGCAGTGCGAGCGGGCCGTTCTTCGCGATGGTCTTCGCCAGGGCGATCGCCTCGGTCAGCGCCTGCCCCTCGGGCACGAGGCGGTTGAGCAGCTTCGCCTCGTACGCGGTCTGCGCCGAGAAGTACTCACCGGTGAGGCACCATTCGACGGCGAGCTGGTGCGGGACGCGGCGTGGCAGCCGCAGGAGTCCGCCGCCACCGGCCAGCAGGCCGCGCTTGACCTCGGGCAGGCCGAAGACGGCTGTCTCGGAGGCGACGATGAGGTCGCAGGTGAGCACGATCTCGAACCCGCCGGCCACGGCGTGTCCCTCGACCGCCGCGACGAGCGGCTTGGCGGGGGACTTCTCGGTGATGCCCGCGAAGCCGCGACCCTCGACGGAGGGGCGTTCGCCGGCGAGGAAGGCCTTCAGATCCATCCCGGTGCAGAAGGTCTTGCCGGCGCCGGTGATCACGCCGGCGACGAGATCGTCGCGGGCGTCGAGTTCATCGAGGGCGGCGGCGACGGCGACGGCGGTCTCGGTGTTGATCGCGTTACGCACCTCGGGCCGGTTGATCGTGATGATCTGCACGCCGTCGGACTGTTCGACGTGTACGGGGGTGTCCATGGCTGTCTCCTAGCGGGGCTGCATGCGGATCGCGCCGTCGATACGGATCGTCTCGCCGTTGATCATCGCGTTGTCCACGATCGACAGGGCGAGCTTCGCGTACTCGTCGGGCTGCCCGAGGCGGGCGGGGTGCGGGGTCTGGGCGGCGAGTCCGTCGCGGATCTCCTGCGAGAACCGGGACAGGATCGGTGTGTCGAAGGTGCCCGGCGCGATGCTGTTGACGCGCACGAGTTTCCGGGCCAGATCACGGGCGGCGACGAGGGTCATGCCGACGACACCGGCCTTGGCGGAGGCGTAGGGGATCTGGCCGATCTGGCCCTCCCACGCCGCGACCGACGCGGTGAGGACGATGACGCCGCGTTCGCCGTCGACGGGCTCGTTGTTCACCATGCGGGCGGCCGACAGGCGCAGCACGTTGAACGATCCGATCAGGTTGATCCGGATCAGGTTCTCGTACATGTCCAGCGAACCGGGGGTGCCGTCCTTCTCGACGACGCGGACGGTGCCACCGCGGCCGGCGCAGTGCACGACGGCCCGGAGCGGAGCGCGTTCCTCGGCCGCGTCGAGCGCGCGGTTCACCGCGTCGGGATCGGTGACGTCGGCCGGGGCGAACACGGCGAGCTCGCCGAGTTCCTTGGCGACGACCTCCCCGTCGGAGGTGGGCAGGTCGAGGATCACCGTCGGCACGCCGAGGCCGACGAAGCGCTTGACGGTGGCCAGGCCGAGGCCGGAGGCCCCGCCGGTCACTACCGCCGATCCCTGGGTGATGTCCATGATTTCTCCTGAGTCGGAAGTGGGTTTCTACAGTCGTTCCACGACGGTCGCGTTGGCCATTCCGCCGGCTTCGCACATGGTCTGCAGGCCGTAGCGCCCGCCGGTGCGTTCGAGGTGGTGGAGCAGTGTGGTCATCAGCCGGGCACCGGACGCGCCCAGCGGGTGTCCGAGGGCGACGGCGCCGCCGAGCGGGTTCAGGACGTCGTCGGACGCGCCGATCTCGCGCTGCCAGGCGAGGGGGACGGCGGCGAATGCCTCGTTGACCTCGAAGGCGGCGATGTCCCGGACGGACAGGCCGGCCCGGGCGAGGACCTTTTCGGTGGCGGGGATGGGGCCGGTGAGCATGAGGGTGGGATCGTCGCCCACGACGGCCGAGGCCACGATCGCGGCGCGCGGGCGCAGGCCGAGCGCGGCCGCCTTCTCCTCGGACATGATCAGCAGGGCGGCCGCGCCGTCGGAGATCTGCGAGGAGTTGCCCGCGGTGACCTTCCAGTCCAGCTCGGGGAAACGCTCGCGCCACGTGTCGGTGTCGAAGGCCGCGGGCAGACCGGCGAGCCTGCCGGCGGTGGTGCCCTCGCGGATGGTCTCGTCGGAGGTCACCACGCCGTCGGGGGTGGTGACGGGAACGATCTCGCCGTCGAACCAGCCCACGGCGCGCGCGTGTGCCGCGCGTTCGTGCGAGCGGGCCGAGTACTCGTCCAGCTCGGCCCGGCTCAGTGCCCACTTCTGCGCGACGAGCTCCGCGGCGATGCCCTGCGGGACGAGATCGGGGAAGCGCTCGCGCACGGCGGGCCCGTGCGGGTCCTTGCCCATGGCCGCCGATCCCATCGGGACCCGGCTCATCGACTCGACGCCGCCGGCGACGACGATGTCGTACGCGCCGGCGGTGATGCCCTGGACCGCGAAGTCGACGGCCTGCTGGCCGGAGCCGCACTTGCGTTCGATGGTCACGGAGGGCACGTGCGTGGGAAATCCGGCCGCGAGCAGGGCCTGCCGCCCGGGGGTGGCGGACTGTTCGCCGGACTGGTTGACGCAGCCGATGAGGACGTCGTCGATCAGGCCGGGATCGAGGTCGTTGCGGGCGACGAGCCCGGCCAGGACCTGGGCGAGCAGATCGCTGGGGTGCACCCCGGCCAGCGCTCCCTGCGCTCTGCCCCGTCCGGTGGGGGATCGGACGGCGTCGACGATGACAGCGCGGGTCATGGGCGTTCCTCCAGTCGGGAAATCAATTCATGATGATGGTTACTATAAACCATTCTCCGACCGATCGTATGGCCCGCGTCACACCGGTAGGGCCCTCATCGGTAGGTCGACCAGGTCGGCAGGGATTCGGGGAAGTCGGCGCGCCGGTGCGGCGTGCCCGGCCACTGGATGCGCTCCGTCGTGCACAGGCCCGCATTCATCCGCTCGAACGGCACGGCGTACATGAACCGCAGGTCCCGGCGCCGGAACAGCCAGCGGCCGTCCACGCGGGCGTACTCGTCGGAGTATCGGTACGCCGCCATCATCAACGTCCCGTCGAGCGCCAGTTCTGCTCGGCCCGTGAGCAATCCGCGTGCGCGGTCCCCGTCGACGGAGATCTGGTCGCTCTGCGGCGAGTGCAGGGTCAGGCTGTAGCGGTCCATGGCGGCGACGTAGAACTCGCGGATCTCCTCGCGCCCGCGGGCGATGGAGCCGGCGCGCTCGAACTCGCCGTCCTCGGTGAACAGCGAGAGCAGGGTCTCGAGGTCGTGGTCGTCGACGGCGATGGCGTAGGCCGCGACGAGGTCCTGGATGCGCGCACGGTCCTCGAGCCGGGTGAGGCGCCGGGCCAGCTCCTCCAGCGCCGTCGGGGACGAGTCGAGTGTCATCATGTGACCTCCATAGAAACTGATAACGATTGTGATGTATTGCACAATAGGCGGTGGGGGCGCGGGAAGGACAGGGCGGCGCCGGCGAGGCCGCGAATTCCGCAGGTGACGACCCTTCCGGGCCTGGGTGGCGACCATCGACCAAAGAAGCGATTGCCTCTTAATCATTATCATGGTTAGTATGTGAGTCATCGAACTGAGTGACCTTGACCACATCCGGTGGGCACTTTAGGTTAATGATGAACACAGAAAGGTGGGGACATGGCGACATCGCACGTCGACGACGAGCTCCGGGACATCCGTGCGGCCGCGGCGACCGTAGCCCGGGAGCGCTACGCACCGAAGGCTGCGCAGTGGGATCTCGAACGCACCGCGTTCCCGCACGACGAGCGTCGCTTCCTCGGCGAGCTGGGCTATCTCGGCATCTCGCTGCCGGAGGAGTACGGAGGGTCCGGCGCCCCGCTGTCCCACGCCCTGGCGGTGATCGAGGAGTTCGCGAAGGTGTGCCGGCCGGCGGCCTTCCAGATCTTCGAATCCAACACCGGCCCGGCCCAGGCCATCGCCCGCCTGGGCACGGAACACCAGAAGAAGACGTTCCTGCCGCAGATCGTCGCCGGCGAGAAGACCATGGCCGTCGCGATCTCCGAGCCCGACGCCGGCTCCGCCGCCACCGACATGACCACCAAGGCCGTGCGCACCGACAAGGGTGTCGTCGTCAACGGCATGAAGCGGTGGATTTCCAACGGCAGCGAGGCCGACGTCTACCTCACCTACTGCCGCATGGGCGATGCCCCCGGCGCCAAGGGCATCGGAGCCGTCCTCGTCGAGGCCGACCGGCCCGGCATCAGCTACGGCGCACGCGAGAAGCTCATGGGCTTCCGGGGCATTCCGTCGGCCGACATCTTCTACGACGACGTGGTCGTTCCGGAGGAGAACATCGTCGCCGAGGCCGGCGGCTTCAGGAAGCTGTTCGGCGCGTTCACCATCGAGCGCCTGGGCAACACGACCATGAGCCTGGCCATCGGGCAGGAGGCGCTCGACCGCACCGTCACCTACGTGCAGGAACGCCGCCAGTTCGGCAAGCCGCTCGTCGAGTTCCAGTCCGTCCAGATGACCCTGGCCGACATGGTCCTGCAGGTCGAGGCCGCTCGGCTGCTCCGCGATCGCGCCGTCGCGAACATCACCGACGGACTGCCCGATCCGCTCGAGGTCTCCCTCGCCAAGTGCACCGCCAACGAGATGGCCAAGCGCGTCACCGACATGGCGATCCAGCTGCACGGCGGCAACGGGTACACCGAGGAGTTCGGAATCGAACGGCTGCACCGCGATTCGCACGGATGGGCGCTGGCGGGCGGCACGCCGACCATGCAGCGCACCCGGATCGTCTCCGAGCTCCTGGGCCGCACGTTCGATCAGCGCGCCTGACATTGCACATCAACGAAGAACTTCTCGAGAACGAGGTGAACGAAATGCTGGGTCGTTACGAGGGACGTATTGCCGCGATCATCGGCGGTGGTTCGGGAATGGGCCGCGCGATCAGCCATCGCATCGCCCAGGAGGGCGGCCACGTGTACGTCGCCGACCTGTCCGAGGACGGTGCGGTCACCGTCGCCGAGGAGATCCGGGCCGAGGGCGGTCAGGCCACTCCGATGCGGGTGGACGCGACGAACAACGACGATCTTCGCTCGCTCTTCGGCAAGATCGACGCCGACCACGGCGTCCTCCATGCGCTGCACGCGCAGGTCGGCATGCCCGGCCCGGGCGGCCTCGAGGTCGGCGACGCCGACTGGGAGAAGAACATCGCGGTCAACGTCAAGAGCGCCTACTACTCCACCACCCTCGGCTTCGACCTGCTGAAGAAGGCGGAGGGCAAGGGCTCGGTCACCCTCACGTCGTCGACGTCCGCGCTGATCGGTTCGCCGTTCAGCCCGATCTACTCGATGACCAAGGGCTCGCTCGTCCCGTTCGCCCGCTCCCTCGCGCTCGTCGGCGCCAAGGACGGTATCCGGGTCAACGTCATCTGCCCCGGCCAGGTCGTCACGCCGATGCTCTCGCAGTTCTTCGGGCGCGAGCCCGGCGCCGACGTCTCGGCCCTGACCAAGGACTTCGTCGCCACCATCCCGCTCGGCCGGGGTGCTCAGCCCGAGGAGATCGCGTCGGTGATTGCCTTCCTCAACAGCGACGATGCCAGCTACATCACCGGCGTGACCATTCCGGTCGACGGCGGACTCACCGCTCAGTAACGACCACTTCGACCGGAGGGACAGGACCATGGTTCAGGTCGGATTGCTGCTCAGCGACGTTCCGAAGTCGGTGAGCCCCGCACAGCAGTTCAAGGACGTACTGCGCATCGTCGACGCGGCGCAGGAGAACGGCTTCACCTACATCGCGATCGGCCAGCACTTCCTCTACGGGGAACTGCGGTGGCTGCAGCCCGTGCCGCTGCTCGCGCGCCTCGCCGCGCACGTCGAGCCGCACATCAAGCTCGTCACCCAGATCATGATCGCGCCGCTGTATCACCCCGTGATGCTGGCCGAGGAGATCGCCACGCTCGACGTGGTCACCGAGGGGCGGCTGATCTTCGGTGCCGGCCTGGGCTATCGACCCGAGGAGTTCGACTACCTCGGTATTCCGTTCAAGCAGCGGGCCGGACGGTTCGACGAGTCGCTGCAGATCATGAAGAAGCTGTGGACGGAGGAAGAGGTCACCTTCCACGGCAAGTACTTCCAGCTCGAGGGCGTCAAGCCGCACCTGTTCCCGGTGCAGGATCCGCACCCGCCGATCTGGATCGGCGCGCACGCGATGGGCGGTGTCCGCCGCGCCGGCAAGTACGGTGACGCCTACGCGACGCCGCCGGAGACCCCGAAAGAGGAAGTGCTCGAACGCTTCCGGGTCGTGCGGGATCTCTTCGCCGAGCGGGGCAAGGAATTCGGCCCGCAGCCGCTGCGCCGCAACGTGCTGGTCGCCGACACCCGCGAGCAGGCGATGCAGGAGTACGCCCGCGTGGCGCAGGGCCGCTACCTCACCTACGCGAACAAGGGCCTGGACGTCATGAAGGGCACCGACCTCGAGAACGAGTTCGCCAAGGCGGTGTCGAGCCACGCCGTCGTCGGCGATCCCGAGCAGGTCGTCGCCCAGCTGACCGACCTGGTGACCACCATGCCGGTCGACCCGCTGCTGATGCGTCCGCAGTGGCCGACGATGGACGCGGACGAGACCATCGCCGCCATCTCCCGGCTCGGCAAGGAAATCGTTCCGTCGATCACCGCGATCCCCGCAAACCGGGAGTTGTCCTGATGCAGACCTACACCGATCTGAAACCGACCTTCACCGACCCGGAGGACTGGACGCTGGGCCACGTGCTGCGCACGTACGCTGCGTCCCAGCCGGATTCGGAATTCCTCGTCACGCCGGAGGAGGATCGGCGCTTCACCTACGCCGAGATGCTCTCCTCCGCCGAACGGATCGCGAGCTCCTGGTACCGGGCCGGCGCGCAGCAGGGTGACCGGGTGATCATCATGGCGCAGAACTCGTCCCAGCTCGTGCGCTCCTGGTTCGGCACCGCGGTCGGCGCACTCGTCGAGGTGCCGATCAACACCAACTACGAGGGCGAGTTCCTCCGCCACCAGGTGGTGACCGTCGAGCCGCGGTGGGCGGTGATCGACGACACCTACGCCGAGCGGTTCGTGGCGATCGCCGAGCATGCGCGTGGCATCGAGAAGTTCTGGGTGGTCGACTCGGGCGCCGGAAACCGCGACCTGGCACTCGAACTGCTGCGCGCCAACGGCTGGGACGCCGAGGCGTGGGAGGCGCTGGAGGCGGGCGAGGTGCAGGAGCTGCCGCAGGCACGGCCCCAGGACCTCGGCGCGATCTTCTTCACCTCCGGGACCACCGGCCCGTCCAAGGGCGTGGCGATGCCGAACTCGCAGCTGTACTTCTTCGCGCAGGAGGTGGTGTGCTTCACCCGGCTCACCCGCGAGGACACCTACCTCACCACCACGCCGCTGTTCCACGGCAACGCCCAGTTCATGGCGGTCTACCCCGCCCTGGTGGCCGGGGCGCGGGCCGTGGTGCGCTCGAAGTTCAGCGCGAGCCGCTGGATCGACCACGTGCGCGACGACGACGTCACCGTCACCAACTTCGTCGGGGTCATGATGGACTTCGCGTGGAAGCAGCCGCCGCGCGAGAACGACCTCGACAACCGCCTGCGCTGCGTGTACGCGGCGCCGACGGCCAGCTCCATCGTCGAGGACTTCAAGAAGCGCTACGGCATCGAGGCCTTCGTCGATGCGTTCGGGCTGACGGAGACCTGCGCGCCGATCGTCGCGCCCTACGGGGTGCCCCGGCCGGCCGGGGCCGCGGGGCTCGCGGCCTCCGAGTGGTTCGACATCCGCCTGGTCGACCCGGAGACGGACCGCGAGGTCGAGGTCGGCGAGGTCGGCGAGCTGGTCGTGCGTCCGGTGCAACCGTGGACGTGCAGCATGGGGTACTACAACATGCCGGAGAAGACGCTCGAGGCGTGGCGCAACCTGTGGTTCCACACCGGCGACGCCCTCAAGAAGGACGAGGACGGCTGGTTCTACTTCGTGGACCGGTACAAGGACGCGTTGCGCCGTCGCGGCGAGAACATCAGCTCCTACGAGATCGAGCAGGCGGTGCTCGGGCACCCGGCCGTCGTCGAGTGCGCGGTGATCGGTGTTCCCGCCGACGTGGAGGGCGGCGAGGACGAGGTGCTCGCGACCGTGGTCGGCACCGGCGACGTCGGTCCGGAGGAGATCCTGGCCTGGTGCGACGGCCGGATTCCGGCCTTCGCGATCCCGCGCTACCTTCGATTCGTCGGCGCGCTGCCCAAGACCCCGTCGGAGAAGGTCCGCAAGGCGGTCCTGCGCGAGGAGGGCATCACCCCCGACACCTACGACCGCACCGCGGTCTCCGACGCAGACCGCACCGCGGTCCCCGCGGTCTGACGGCCGGGAAAGGCAACCGAGATGGACTACAGCAAGAACGAGACCCACGAGGAAATCCGGCGGGGGATCCACGATCTGTGCAAGCGGTTCCCCGACGAGTACTGGGCCGAGCACGACGAGTCCCACGAGTTCCCGTGGGAGTTCTACAACGCCATGGCCGAGGGCGGCTGGATGGGTCTCACCGTCCCCGAGGAGTACGGCGGCGGCGGCCTCGGCGTCACCGAGGCCGCGATCGTCGAGCGGGAGATCGCCGCGTCCGGCGCCGGCATGGGCGGGTGCAGCGCGGTACACATCGGCATCTTCGGATTCGAGCCGATCATCCACCACGGTTCCGAGGAGATGAAGCGCAAGTACCTGCCGCGCGTCGTCACCGGCGAGCTGCACACCTCGTTCGCCGTCACCGAGCCGGACGCCGGTACGGACACCACCAACATCCGCACCTTCGCCAAGAAGGTCGACGGCGGCTGGCTGGTGTCCGGCAAGAAGGTGTGGATCACCAAGGCGCAGGAGGCCGAACGCATGCTCCTGCTGTGCCGCACCAGCCCCCGCGACGAGAACGCCAAGCGCACCGCCGGCATGACGCTGATGTTCGCGGAGATGGACCGCAGCAAGGTGCAGATCCGGCCGATCCCCAAGATGGGCCGCAACGCCGTCGACACCAACGAGCTGTTCATCGACGAGCTGTTCGTCGCGGACGAGGACGTCGTCGGTGAGGTCGGGCACGGCTTCCGCACCATCCTCGGCGGCCTCAACGCCGAACGCGTCATCTCGGCGAACGCCGCCCTCGGCATCGGTGAGGCGGCGTTGCGCCGCGGCGTCGACTACGCCAAGCAGCGCGAGGTCTTCGGCCGTCCCATCGGGAAGAACCAGGGCATCGCGTTCCAGCTCGCCGAGGCCCGCATCCGCCTCGACGCCGCCGAGGCGGTCCTGGACAAGGCGACGTGGATGGTCGACCAGGGCCTGCCGTGCGGACGGGAGGCGAACGCGGCGAAGTTCCTGTGCGCCGAGGCCGGCTTCTACGCCGCCGACGTCGCCCTGCAGACCCACGGCGGCTTCGGTTACGGCAAGGAGTTCCACGTCGAGCGGTACTTCCGGGAGGCGCGGCTCATGCGGATCGCGCCGATCAGCCAGGAGATGGTCCTCAACTACACGGCCGAGCACGTGCTGGGCCTGCCGCGAAGCTACTAGGAGGACGACGTGCAGCCGTATCGTTCGATCCTGTTCGTCCCGGGGCACCGCCCGAAGTGGGTGGACAAGGCCGTCGCGGCCGGCGCCGACTGCGTCGTGCTCGACCTCGAGGACTCCGTGCCGGCCGCGGAGAAGGCGGCCGCCCGCGCGACCGTCGCCGAGTCCATCGCGCGGGTGCGCGAGTCCAACCGGGACGTCGGGCTGTTCGTGCGCGTCAACCCCCTCGCCACCCGGCTGACCGGGGCCGATCTCGAGGCGGTCGTGGTGCCGGGCCTGACCGGCATCTTCGCCCCGAAGATCGAGCAGGCCACCGACGTCCTGCGCTACGACGCGCTGCTCGACCACTTCGAGCTGCGCAACGGGGTGGCGGGGCTCGAGTACATCGTGCCCGTCGAGACGGTGAAGGCCATCCACAACTGTCTCGAGGTGGCCACAGCGTCGCCGCGCGTCGGTGCCATGATCGGCCCGTCGGCCGAGCACGCCGACATCGCCCGCGAGGTCGGCTACGAGTGGACCCCCGAGGGACACGAAACCCTCTACCTGCGCAGCCGGGTGCTGCTGGCCTGCCGGGAGGCCGGCATCCACGCCCTGACCGGCCTGTGGGAGGATCTCGAGAACCTGGACGGGCTTCGCGACTTCGCGGTGCGAGGCCGGCAGCTCGGGTTCCGCGGGATGATTGCGATCCACCCCTCCCACGTGGCCACCGTCAACGACGTGTTCAGCCCGTCGGAGCAGGACCTGGAGTTCTACCGCGGACTCGCCGAGGCCTACGAGAAGGCGGAGGCGGAGGGCGTCGGCGCGCTGCGGTATCGCGGCCTGCACATCGACAAGGCCCACTACGACAAGGCAATTCAATGGCTCGAACGAGCCGAGGCGATCCTACGGAGAGGTGAACGGTGATGCGCGGTCTGTACTTCGAGGAGTTCGAGGTCGGGAAGCACTACAAGCACTCGATGACCCGCACCGTCACCGAGATGGACAACGTGCTGTTCACCTCGCTGACGATGAACATCCAGCCGCTGCATCTCGACGAGGAGTTCTGCAAGACGACGATCCACAAGCAGCGGGTGGTCAACAGCCTGTTCACCGTCGCGCTCATCGGTGCGTTCCACGTACCCGAGCTGACCATGGGGACCACGCTCGGGAACCTCGGCTACGACAAGGTCAAGTTCCCGAATCCGGTCTTCCACGGCGACACCCTGCGCGCGGAGACCACCATCCTGAAGAAGCGTGAATCCGAGAGCCGCACCGACAGCGGCATCGTGTGGTTCGAACACCGCGGCTTCAACCAGCGCGACGAACTCGTCTGCCTGCTCGAGCGCGTCGGCCTGATGGCCAAGCGCCCCACCACCGAGGAAGGTGCCTGAGATGACTCCAGCGCCCGAAACCGAATTCCCGTTGAAGGACTGGGTTCCCGAAACCCGGACCCTGCTGATCGGCGATCGGGAGGTCGAGCCCGCCGGTGAGACGTGGGACGTCTACAACCCGGCCACCGAGGAGGTCATCGCCACCGTCGGCGGCGCCTCCACCGACCAGGTCGACGCCGCCGTCGCCGCCGCCCGCGCCGCCTTCCCGGCGTGGTCCGCCCTGAGCGGCGAGGAGCGCTCCCGCCACATCCACCGCTTCGCCGACGTGCTCGAGAAGGCCGCCGACCGGCTGCTGCCCTCGATCGTCAACGAGGTCGGCACGCCGGTCTCGCTCGCCGAGTACCTGCAGGTCAAGATGGCCGTCGACGAGCACCTGCGGTGGGCCGCCGAGGCCGCGAAGACCGACCGCACCGTCCATCTCGGCGAGTACGACAAGCCGGTGCCGACGATGAGCGACGTCGTGTACGAGCCGGTGGGCGTCGTCGCGGCGATCACCGGGTACAACTACCCGCTGAACCTGGCGATCTTCAAGTTCGGCGCCGCGCTCGCGGCCGGCTGCACCGTGGTGCTGCTCCCGTCCCCGCGCACCCCGCTGACCACCCTGTTCCTGGGCGATCTCATCCGCGAGGCGGGTCTGCCGCCGGGCGTGATGAACGTCGTCATCGGCGGCGCGGACGTCGGGCAGCGGCTGTCCTCGCATCCCGGCGTGGACCGGGTGTCCTTCACCGGTTCCGACGGGGTGGGCGCGAAGATCATGGAGCAGGCCGCGGCGAACCTGGCCGGCGTGACCCTCGAGCTCGGCGGCAAGTCGCCGAACATCGTGCTGCCCGGCGTGGACGTGCAGAAGATCGCCGTCGAGATGCACCTGCGCTGGTCCCGCAACGGCGGTCAGGGCTGCGCCGCCCTCGCCCGGCTGCTGGTGCACGACTCGGTCTACGACGAGTTCCTCGAGGCCGGCGCGTCGGCGTTCGACCAGATGGTCGTCGGCGACCCGTGGGACCGTGCGACGAACATCGGCCCGATGATCCGGCCCGACCACCAGAACCGCGTGCAGGGCTTCATCGACGGCGCGGCGGCCGAGGGCGGCAAGAAGCTGCTCGAGGTGACCAAGCCGCTGCCCGAGAAGGGCTGGTTCGTCAATCCGGTTCTGCTCGGCAATCTTCCGCCCAACGCGCGCGCGGTGCAGGAAGAGATCTTCGGTCCCGTCGCGGTGATCCTGCCGTTCAAGGACACCGAGGAGGCCATCCGCCTCGCCAACGACACCCCCTTCGGTCTCGCCGCGAACGTGTGGTGCGACGACCCGGTCGAGGCGCGCCGCGTCGCGGAGAAGATCCGCGCCGGAACGGTATGGATCAACGGCGGCGGTGCCATGCGGCCGGACGCGCCGTTCGGCGGCTACGGGCGCTCGGGAGTCGGCCGCGAGCTCGGTGAGTGGGGGATGCGCGAGTACCTCGAGGTCAAGCACATCCAGTGGCGGATCTGATTCGCCGGCAAGGTATTCGGCAACATCGCATTCGGCAGGGCCGAACCGGACGACAAGGCTAGGAGAGACGACGATGAACGCATCCGCTGCGGGTCCGCTCGCGGGAGTCAAGGTGCTCGAGCTCGGCACCATGTATGCCGCCCCCACCGCGGGGCGCATGCTCCGCGACTTCGGCGCCGAGGTGGTCAAGGTCGAGGACCCGACGACCGGAGACTTCGCACGCCAGTGGGTTCCGCAGAAGGAGGGGTTGTCGCTGGGCTTCTCCCGTCTCAACGCCGGGAAGAAGTCCCTCGGCATCGACCTGCGTTCGCCGGAAGGCCGTGACCTGGTGCGCCGGCTCGCGGCCGAGGTCGACGTCGTCGTCGAGTCGTTCCGTCCCGGCCGGCTCGAGGAGTGGGGCCTGGGCTACGACGTGCTGAGCGCGGACAACCCGGGGCTCGTGCTGGCCCGGGTGTCCGGGTTCGGACAGACCGGACCCAATCGCAGCCTGCCGGGATTCGGCACCGTCGCCGAGACGGCCAGCGGTTTCGCGCACGTCAACGGCTGGCCGGACTCGCCGCCGACCTCCCCGCCGTTCGGGTTCGCCGATTCCATCGCCGGGCTGTCCGCCGCGATGGGCGTCGCGATGTCGTTGTACAAGCGGGAGCGGACGGGGCAGGGCGACGTCGTCGACGTCGCGCTGTACGAGCCGCTGATGTTCATCATCGGTGACATGTTCCTGCGCTACACCGCGCTCGGCGAGATCCAGCAGCGCATCGGCAACGCCACCGGCGCGGCGTCGCCGCGGGGCATCTACGAGGCCCAGGACGGGCGCTTCCTGTCCATCGCGGCGTCCAACCAGGGCATCGCCAAGCGGCTGTTCGCCGCGATGGGGCGGCCCGAGATCATCGAGGATCCCCGCTACGCCACCAACGCCGCACGCCTCGAGCACAACGACGAGGTGCAGGCGATGGTGAAGGAATGGGTCGGCTCGATGCCGCGGGCGAGCGTGCTCGAGACCCTGGAGAAGTTCGAGGTCGTCAGCGCACCGGTGAACGATGCCGCGGACGTCGTCGCCGACCCGCACTTCCAGGAGCGCACCCTCGTCGAGATCACGGGCAACGAGATCATGAAGGGTGTGCTGATGCCGGGGCCGGTGCTGCACCTCGGCAGCTACGACGGTCCCAGCTACGACGGTGTGCCCACCATCGGCGAGCACACCGCCGAGGTGCTCTCGGACCGGCTGGGGCTGAGCGCGGACCGGCTCGCGGCGCTCGCCGAGGCGGGCGTGATCGGCAAGTCCTGAGAGTCGCACGGACCGCAGTCCGAAAATCGATGCGGTGAACCGGAATCCGCCCACGACACGGCGTGCGCGAATTCCGGTGTCACGCGCGAATTCAGCAGGTTCGCCGACGCACGCAACGAGACGAGGTACCAATGCAGCTGAGTATCGGCTCGGGCTCGGCCTACGCCAACGACCGGCTCGAGACAGCGGCCGCCATGGCCGACAGCGGCCGGGTCCGGTACATGGGCTTCGACTGCCTGGCCGAACGCACGATGGCGCTGGCCCAGATCCGCCGCCTGCGCGATCCGTCGGCCGGCCAGGACGAACGCATCTCCGCCCTGGTGCCGATCCTGCGCCGCTTCCTCGCGTCGGGAGGCCGCGTCGTCGGCAACTTCGGTGCCGCCAATCCCGACGCCGCGGCGGCCGAATTCGCCGTCAATCTGCGCGCTCTGGGGCTCGGGGGGACCCGGATCGGCATCATCCGCGGCGACGACGTGCGGGACGCCGTCACGGCCGCCGACGTCGCGCTCCCCGAACTCGGCACCACCACGCGCGCGCTCGCCGACCGGATCGTCTCCGCCAACGCCTACATCGGAGCCGATCCGATCGTCGACTGCCTGCGGCAGGACGCCCAGATCGTGCTCGGCGGCCGGATCGCCGACCCGTCCCTGTTCGTCGGGCCGATCTGCCACGAGCTGGGATGGTCGCTCGACGACTGGGACCGCGTCGGCACCGCGACCCTCGCCGGGCACCTGCTCGAGTGCGGCGTCCACAGCACCGGCGGCAACTTCGAGGACCCGCCGTACCGGGTCGTCCCCGACCCGCACAACCTGAGCTTCCCCCTGGCCGAGATCGACGACGACGAGCTGATCGTCACCAAGCTCGACGGCACCGGCGGGGCCGTCGACCTGCGCACCACCCGCACCCAGCTCTACTACGAGATCCACGATCCCGCGCGCTATCTCACCCCCGACGTGACCGCGGACTTCAGCGACGTGCGGATCGAACAGGCCGGGCCCGACCGGGTACGCCTGTCCGGCGCCCGCGGATCCGCCCGGCCCGACACCCTCAAGGTGCTCGTCGGCGTCGACCTCGGATACAAGGCCGTCGCCGAGATCTCCTACGGCGGACCGGGCTGCGTCGACCGCGCCCGTCGCGCCGAGGAGATCGTGCGCCGGCGCCTCGAACCGATCCGGGCGCAGATCGACGAACTGCGGATCGAACTGCACGGCGTCGACACCCTCTTCGGCGACCGGATCGCCGGCGGCGAGCCGGCGGAGGTGCGGCTGCGGCTCGCGGCCCGGGCCCTCGATCCCGACGTCGCCAAGGCCGCCGCCTACGAGGTCGAATACCTGTACTTCGGTCCCGCAGGTGGCGGTGGCGTGGTCACCTCGGTCGTCCCCGCCGTCGTCGTGACCCCCGCCCTGCTGCCCCGCAGCGAGGTACCCCTGTCCGTGGAGGTGACCACCGCATGAAACTTCGTGACGTCGCGTACAGCCGCTCCGGCGACAAGGGCGACACCAGCAACATCTGCGTGTTCCCGCACGACGACGCCGACTACGACTGGCTCCGGTCGGTGCTCACCGAGGACATCGTCGCCGAGGCGTTCGGGAACCTCGTCGAGGGCGAGGTGACCCGCTACGAGATCCCGGTGAACTGCTGCCTGAACTTCGTCCTCACCCGTGCCCTCGCGGGCGGGGTCTCCAAGTCCCTGCGGGTGGACCCGCACGGAAAGTCCTACCAGTCCCTGATTCTCGACATCGACGTTCCGGGACGCGAGGAGAGGCGATGATCCACGACCTGTTCGCCCGGGCGGCGCACGGCCCGTCCGTGCACGTCGGCGGCAGAGGGGAGACCGGGCGCGGCGAGACGTTCGACTCGATCGATCCCGCCACCGAGGAGGCGCTGGCACGGTGGACCGCCGCTGACCGGGAGCAGACCGAACGCGCGATCACGGCCGCCCGCCGCAGCTTCGACGCCGGGGAATGGCGCGCCGCCTCCCCGGACCAGCGCGCCAAGGTCCTGCGGCGGCTGGCGGACCTGATCGACGAGCACGCCGGGCAACTCACCGAACTGGTCGTGCGGGAGGTCGGATCACCCATCGGTCTGGCCCGCACCCTGCAGGTCGCGCAGCCGGCGATCAACTTCCGGTGGTTCGCCGACGCGGCGCTGCGTGGTCCCCGTGGGGGTTACCAGGAGCGGTTGCCCGGCATCCGCGGCGCGGTGTCGTCCGAGAGCCTCCTGCTGCGCGAGCCGATCGGCGTGGTCTCGGCGATCGTGCCGTACAACTACCCGCTGAACATGATCTCGTGGAAGGTGGCGCCCGCGCTCGCCGCCGGCTGCAGCGTGGTCCTGCTGCCCTCGCCGCGGGGCACGTTGTCCGCGCTGGCCTTCATGCACCTCGCAGACGAGGCCGGATTGCCGCCCGGCGTGCTGAATCTCGTGCCGGGTGGACCGGCCGTGGGCGAACTGCTCAGCTCCCACCCCGGGGTGGACATGGTGAGCTTCACCGGATCCTCCGCCGTCGGCGCGGCCGTGATGGCACAGGCCGCGGCCACCCACAAGAAGGTCGTGCTTGAACTCGGCGGGAAGTCCCCCAACATCCTTCTCCCGTCGGCGGACCTGTCCACCGCCGTGGGACCGTCGATCCTGCGGTTCTGCCGCAACGCCGGACAGGGCTGCGGCGCCACCACCCGGATCCTCGTTCCACACGATCGCATCGACGAATTCCTCGATCTGGCAGCGGGCTTCATCGAGGAGAACGTGCCGACCGGCGACCCGTTCGACGAGCGCACCGAAGTGGGGCCGCTGATCTCCGCCGAGCACCTCGCGCGCGTGCGCGGCTACCTCGACCGCGCCGTCGCCGCCGGCGGCCGCATCTCGGTCGCCGGCGAGCGGCCGGTGGGCAAGGGCTGGTTCCTGCCGCCGACCCTGGTGACGGGTGTGGACAACTCCGCCGAGATCTGCCGGGAGGAACTGTTCGCTCCCGTCGCGGTGGTCCTTCCGTACCGGGACGTCGACGAGGCGGTCGCCGTCGCGAACGACTCCCCGTACGGACTCAACGCGAGCGTCTTCGGCGACCACGCCGAGGCGGTGGCCGTGGCTCGGCGCCTCGACACCGGCACCGTCGCGATCAACGGTGGCGGCCCCATGCGGGCGGACGTGCCATGGGGCGGATCGAAGCGCAGCGGCACCGGCGTCGAGATGGGCGAGGACGGGTTCGCCGAGTTCTTCCGGATCAGGCACCTGAACTGGCAGGTGCCGTCGTGACCACCGAAACCCGAATGCCCGCACACGCTCCCGCGTACCCGATCCTCGACGGACCGGCACCCGACCTCGCCGTCCGCGCGTCTACCGGAAGCCGTACCGTGCCGTGGCTGCTCGACCGGTGGCGCACCGACCGGCCGGAGACGACCTTCCTCATCTGGGAGCCGCACACCGGCGCCGAGGCGCAGCGCTGGAGCTATGCGGAATTCGCCGCCGCGGTGGATCGGCTCGCGGCCGGACTGCAGGCGCGCGGCATCGCACCCGGTGACCGTGTGGTGCTGCTGATGGACAACTGCCCCGACTTCCTCGTCGGATGGGCGGCGATCGTGTCGACCGGCGCGGTCGCGGTGTGCCTCAACACCCGCAGCAGCGCCGACGAACTCGCCTACTACGACCGGCACTGCGCCCCCCGGGCCGCGCTGATCGGAACCCGGTCGGCCGAGGCCGCGCGGGCCGCCATGCCCGGCCTGGAGTGGATCGCGACGACCGGCGGCACCGAGACCCTCGAGGCCGCGGCACCGGGGGGTACCGTGCCCGAAAGGGCGTCCGGCAGCCTCGGCGCGCTCGGACGGGCCGCCGGGGCACCCGCGCCGGTGTCCATCGATCCGCTCGCGCCCGCGAGCATCCAGTACACCTCCGGGACGACGGCGCGGCCCAAGGCCGTGGTCTGGACACACGCCAACTGCCTCTGGGCCGCCCGGGTCAACGCCGCCCACGCCGGGCTGCGGGGCACCGACGTCGGACTGATCACTCTGCCGCTGTTCCATACCAACGCCCTGGGCTACTCGTTTCTGGGACTGCTGTGGGTGGGGGCCACCGTGGTGCTTACCCCGAAGTTCTCCGCGTCCCGCTTCTGGGACGTCTCGCTCCGGCACCGGTGCACGTGGGCATCGGTGGTGTCGTTCATGCTCCGGGCCCTCGACGGTGCTCCCGTTCCGGCCGGCCACACCTACCGGCACTGGTCGGGCAGCGCGACGCAGCACTCGGTGGCCGACGGGATCCGCATGACCGGATGGTTCGGCATGACGGAGACCGTGTCGCACCCCGTCGTCAGCGAACTGGCCCATCCCGACCCCGACGGGACCATGGGACGTCCGGCCCCCGAGTACGCCGTCGCCGTCGTCGGCGACGACGGCCGTCCCGTCGAGCCCGGCACGGTGGGTGACCTGTGGGTGCGCGGAACACCGGGTGTGTCCCTGTTCGCCGGGTACCTGCACAACGACGACGCGACGCGGGAGGCCTTCACCGCCGACGGCTGGTTCCGCACCGGAGACCGGGTGCGCCAGGACCGCTCCGGGCAGTTGTGGTTCGTCGAGCGGTCCAAGGACATGCTCAAGGTCGGCGGTGAGAACGTCGCCGCCGCCGAGATCGAACGCGTGGTCGCGGCGGTGCCCGGCGTCCGGGAGGCCGCCGTCGTGGCGAAACCGGACCCGATGCTCGGCGACGTCCCGGTCGCCTTCGTGATCCCGGACGGCGCCGCGCCCGACGGCCTGCCGGCCGACATCGAACGGGCCTGCGCAGAACTGCTGTCCGACTTCAAACGACCGCGCGAGGTCCACCTGGTACCGGAGTTCCCGCGCGCCACCTTGAACAAGGTTGCCAAGGCGAAGCTGCGGCACTGGCTGCTCGAGCCGTCGACGGAAGCGAGGAAGACATGGACCTGGGTGTGATCCTCGGCGACGTGCACTCCACGCTGTCGCCGCGCGAGCACCTCGACGGACTGCTGCGCCAGGTCGAGGCCGCGCAGCGCAACGGCGTGCGCTACATCGTGATGGGCCACCACTACATCTACGGCAACCTGCGCTGGCTGCAGCCGATCCCGACCCTGGCGCGGATCGCGGCCGAATTGGACCCCGGCGTGAAGATCGGCACGATGGTGGTGCAGGTGCCGCTGTTCCATCCGGTCGCGCTCGCCGAGGAACTCGCCACCCTCGACATCCTGACCCGGGGCAACCTCATCGTCGGCGCCGGCGCGGGATACCGGCGCGAGGAGTTCGCCGCGTTCGGCGTCGACTTCGACCGGCGGTTCGCCATGATGGACGAGGCGCTGCAGATCATCCGGCTCATGTGGACGCAGGACGAGGTCGACTTCCACGGCAGGTTCTGGCGGCTCGACAGGGTCAAGACCCACATCCGTCCCTGGCAGGATCCCCACCCGCCGATCTGGATCGGCGCACTGAAGGATTCCGGCGTCCGGCGCTCCGCACGACTGGGCGACGCGTGGCCGGTGACGCCCGAAACCCGGACCGACGACATGCACCGCATGTTCGGCGTCTATGCCGCGGCGCGGCACAAGCACGGGCGGCCGCCGGTGGCGCGGCATCCGCTGCGCCGCGAGATCGTTCCCGGCGCCACCACCGAGGACGCGTTCCGGCGCTTCGAATCCATGGCGCGGGAACGCCTCCTGGCCTACGCGCAGCGGGAACTGGACACCCGCGATGCCACCGCCCTCACCGAACGATTCCGGCAGGTCGCCGCCGCGGAGGCGATCGTCGGAACCCCCGACGACTGTCTCGGCCAGTTGCGCGCTCTCGCGGCGCAGGTGCCGGTCGATCCGGTGATCGTGCGCGCGCAGTGGCCCGACATGACGGCCGACGACGTCGTCGCGTACCTCGACGACCTCGGCCGCGACATCGTTCCCGGAATGCGCGAGATCGTGTCGATCGACGCCCGCACCATGGTGGCCCCCTCGGCGATGGCGTCCACGAGCCCGACAGGAGAAGTCCGATGACGCTCGACGACCGGAGCACCGAACCGCGTTGTCCCGTGGTCGACTTCGACCACAACTCCGCCGCGCACGCCGAGGACCCGGTCGGCTCCTACCGTCGGATGCGGGCGGCAGGGCCGGTGGTCCGGTCGACCCGTCACGGCGGCTTCTGGGTGCTCACCGACTACGACGGCGTGTTCGAGGCCGCCCGCGACGACCAGACCTTCTCGTCCGCGCGGTGCCCCTACGGCGGCGACGGCCTGGCCACCGTCATCCCCAAGACGCCGGTGAACCACCACATCCCCGTCGAACTCGATCCTCCGGAACATCGCAAGTACCGCAAGCTGATCAACCCGCTGACCTCCCCGGCGGCCGTCGAGCACCTGCGGCCGGCGATCGAGAAGTACACGACGTGGTTCATCGACCAGGTCATCGAGGCCGGCACGTGCGACTTCGCGACGGTCATCGGCGTGCCGGCCGTGGTGACGATCGACTGGCTCGGCCTGCCGCCGGCGGACTGGGAGCGGTACGCGCACGCCCATCACGCCGCGCTCTCCGACCTGCCGGGCACGCCGGAGTTCGAGCACGCCATCTCCGTCGAGTTCCCGTGGATGGAGGAGCAATTGCGGGCCGCGATCGCCGAGCGGCGCGTACGGCCGCGGGACGACGTGCTGAGTCACCTCGTCGGCTCGGAGGTGGACGGCCGGCCGGTGACGGACGACGAGGTATTCGCCATGGCGGAGCTGCTGATCTCCGGCGGCGTGGGCACCACCGCCTCCCTCGTCAGCCAGACGCTGATGTACCTCGACCGCAACCACGAGCTGCGTCGCACCCTCGCCGAGCACCCGGAGAAGCTGCCGCGGGCGATCGAGGAGTTCCTGCGCGTCTTCTCGCCCACGCAGGCCCTGGCCCGCACGGTGACTCGTGATGTCGAGTTCCTCGGGCACGACTTCCGCACGGGCGATCGCGTGCTCCTCGGCTGGGCGTCGGCGAACCGCGACCCGAAGGCGTTCGACGACCCGGACACCGTGGACATCGAGCGGTGGCCGAACCGGCACACGGCGTTCGGCATGGGTGTGCACCGGTGCGCCGGGGCGCACATCGCCCGTGCGCTGTCCGTCGAGATGCTCGGCCAGATCCTGTGCCGCATGCCGGATTACGAGATCCTGCACGATCGGGTGGTACCGTTCGCGCACCAGGCGGTCAATCCCGGTTGGAAGCGAATTCCCGCGCGCTTCACGCCGGGACCGCGTATCGGCCCCACTGCCGGGAACGCGCGCCCCTTCTCGATCTGAAAGGTTCATCTTCAAGAGATTTCGCGCCGGTGGAACGGGACGGGCGGACCGTGAACCCGGGGGTGCTCGCCGAATCGACCATTGACCTCCCGGGTCCGATGTGAGCATAATCATATGCAGAGATTTCTTCCGTTTCCGTTCTTCTCGCGTCTCGCGATCCACCGCTCTGCACGCAAGCCCGGCCGGCCTCCTCGCGGGGACGGTCGCCCGGTCCGTGACGCGAACCGAAGAGCGAGTCGAGAGAGAGGTTCACGTCATGGGATTCGACGGCCTGGTTGCCTTCGTCACCGGTGCGGCGAGGGGACAGGGGCGCAACCACGCGGTGCGCCTCGCCCGCGAGGGCGCCGACATCATCGCGATCGACCTGTGCGCTCCGGTGCAGGGCGCCCCGTACGACATGGCCACCCGGGCGGACCTCGACGAGACGGTCCGCCTGGTGCAGGCCGAGGGGCGGCAGATCGTCGCCACCGAAGCGGACGTGCGGGATTCGGCCGCGGTCGCCAAGGCCGTGGCGACGGGGGTCGAGCGGTTCGGCCGCCTCGACGTCGTCGTCGCCAACGCCGGGATCGCCGGCAGCTATCCGGTCGAGGATCTCACCGACGATATCTGGCGCGACATGATCGACATCAACCTCACCGGCGTGTGGAACACGGTGAAGGCCTCCGTCCCGCACCTGCGTGCCGGCGGCCGCGGCGGCAGCATCGTGCTGATCAGCTCCATCGCCGGACTGAAGGGCCTGCCGAACAACGCCCACTACGCGGCGGCCAAGCACGGCGTGCTCGGCGTGATGCGCAGTCTCGCCAACGAACTCGGCCCCGAAGGTATCCGGGTCAACGCGGTCCTGCCGACCAACGTGGAGACCCGCATGCTGCTGAACGACGCGATCTACAAGTTGTTCCTCCCGGACGAGCCGCAGCCCACCCGGGAACAGGTCGAACCGCTGCTGCACGGCATGCACGCCCTCGACGTCCCGTTCGTGCAGCCCGACGACGTCAGCAACGCCGTTCTGTTCCTCGCCGGAGCCGAGTCCCGCTACGTCACCGGCATCACGATGCCGATCGACGCCGGCGCCCTGGTGAAGTAGTGACAGGCCCCGAAACGCGCTCTGCGACGGAAGGACACGACATGCTCGACGGCCGGGACCGCCACCCGCGACGGACGGAGGATGTCCTCGAGATCCGCGAACTGGCGACGCGGTACGCCCTGGCCGTCGACGACCACGACATGGAGACGCTGGCCGCGCTGTATACGCCGGACGCCGCGTTCCACGGTCTGTCGGAATCGCTGTGGGGGCGGGACGCGATCATCACCTACGTTCGTGCCGCGCTCGACGGATACGACGGGGTCAGCGTGCACACCCCGCACCCCGGCACAGTGGACTTCACCGATGAGGACACGGCGCAGGGGGTCGTGCCCTGCCACGTCGAGTTCGCGCAGGCGGGGGTGCAGAGCATTCTCGCGTTGCGGTACCACGACCGTTACGTGAGACGGGCCGGGCGCTGGTACTTCGGCGAACGCCGGCTCGAGGTCCGGTACGCGACGCCGACCGCGACGTACGGGACGGTCCTCACGGCCGGGGCCGCACCCGACCCGCCGTCCCCCGCCGAGCAGGACGGACGACTCCGGCCGAGTCCGTCACCCACCTTCGACTGAACCATCCCGAGAGAGGGAATTACGATGCAAGACAACGACGGATCGGACGCCTACGACGTCATCGTGCTCGGCAGCGGGGGTGCCGGACTGTGCGCCGCCCTGTCGGCCGCCCGGTGCGGTGCCCGCGTGGGCGTGTTCGAGAAGGGCGAACTGCTCGGCGGTACCACGTGCCTGTCGAGCGCCGTGGCGTGGCTGCCGAACAACCGGTACGCGCGGGAGGCGGGGATCGTCGACTCGCGCGAGCAGTCCCTCGCCTACCTCGAATCCCTGTCGCACGGGATGATCCTGCCCGAACTCGCGGAGGCGTTCGTCGACACCGTTCCCGAACTGCTCGACTGGCTCGACACCACGCCGCTGAAGATGCGCCTCGTCGCCGGCTACCCCGACTACCACCCCGAGCGGCCCGGCGGGATGCCGCAGGGCGGACGCTCCCTCGAACCCGACCTGTTCAGCTTCATCGACCTCGGCCGATGGGAGGACAAGCTCGTCGGGGTCCCGCGCCGTATGACGGTCGCGGAGACCCCCATCGGCGGCGGCACCGGCCACCTTCCCCCCGACGTGCTCGAGCAGCGGGAGCGGGACCGCGTGGAGGGCCTGGGCCGCGGCATGATCGCGGCCCTGCTCCAGGGCTGCCTCGACGAGGGCGTCGCCGTGCACACCGGGGAGCGGGGCGTGCGGCTGATCCAGGACGAGTCCGGCCGCATCACCGGCGTGCGGTTCGAGGGGCGGAACGGGGCGCACGACGTGCGCGCGGAGCACGGCGTCGTGCTCGCCACCGGCGGCTTCGAATGGGACGAGCGGCTGCGGCGCGACTTCCTGCGCGGACCGATGGCGCACCCCGCCACCGTGCCCACGTGCACGGGGGACGGATTGCGCATGGCGATGCGCGTCGGCGCGCAGCTCGGCAACATGCGCGAGGCCTGGTGGGCGCCGGTCGCGGTGCTGCCCGGGCAACGGGCGAACGGTGCCCAGGCCGTCCAGCTCGTGCACCGGGAGCGCACTGCGCCGCACTCGATCATGGTCAACCGGCTCGGCCGGCGGTTCACCAACGAGGCGACCAACTACAACGCGCTCGGTGGGGCGTTCCACCAGCTCGACGCGCACGACTTCGACTACCTGAACCAGCCGTGCTGGCTGATCTTCGACGCCGACCACGTCGAGAAGTACGGGGCGTTCGGGGCCGCGCCGGGCACCGAAGCCCCGGAGTGGGTCGTGCGGGCCGACACTCTCGCCGATCTGGCACGGCAGATCGACGTCCCCGCGGACACCCTCGAATCGACGGTCGCCCACTGGAACGAGGACGTGCGCCGGGGCCACGACAGCGAGTACCACCGCGGCGAGAGCGTGTACGACGGGTTCGTCGGGGACAAGAACAGGTACCCCGGCGTGGAATCCACCCTGGGACCCGTCGCGCGGGCCCCCTTCCATGCGGTGCAGATCCACAGCAGCACGCTCGGCACGAAGGGCGGTCCGCGCACCGACGCCGACGGCGCGGTCCTCGACGTCGACGATCGGGTCATCCCCGGCCTGTTCGCCGCCGGGAACGTCATGGCGGCCCCCACCGGCATGGTCTACGGCGGAGCCGGCGGAACCCTGGGCCCTGCCCTGGTATTCGGCTACCGGGCGGGCCGGGCCGCGGCGAGGGCGTCGCTCCGTGCGGCCGATCCGTCGGCGGATCCGGCCGCGGCGCCGTTGCGGCCGGTGTCGCTCGCCTGACGGATCAGGGGAGGGATCCCTGCCGAATATCCGCGCGGTCCCCAGTCAGCCGCGACAGCCGTTCGTTGCTGTCGCGGCTGACTGCCGTGCGCGCGGCTCCGGAACCTGTGCCGGCACGGGACGTAGGTGTCCGGCGATCGGGGACCTTCGGACCTTGCGGGCTCACTAGCTAATAATCATGATAAGCATTAGAGTGCGGTTCGTCACAGTACGCATACAATGAGAACGGGAGCACCCATGGGACGAGTAGCCGGAAAGGTCGCGCTGGTCACCGGCGCCGCCCGGGGTCAGGGACGATCGAACGCCGTCCGCCTCGCGGAGGAGGGTGCCGACGTCGTGATCCTCGACTCCTGCAAGGACGTCGACACGGTCGCGTATCCGCTCGCCACCACCGACGACCTCGCCGAGACCCACCGGCTCGTCGAGGCGACGGGCCGCCGCTGCCTGTCCCGGGTGGTCGACGTGCGTGACCAGGCGGCCCTCGACCTCCTCGTCTCCGACGCCGTCGACGAGTTCGGGCACCTCGACATCGTCAGCGCCAACGCCGGCATCGTCAGTTTCACGCCCACCTGGCATCTCAGCGACGAGGAATGGCAGAACGTCATCGACGTCAACCTCACCGGTGTCTTCCACACCGTGCGGGCCGTCGTGCCCCGGATGATCGAGCAGGGTACCGGCGGTGCGATCGTGCTCACCAGCTCGGTCGCGGCGATCCGGGCGAGCCGCAACCTCGGGCACTACGCGGCCAGCAAGGGCGGGGTCGTCAGCCTCATGCGCACCCTCTCCAACGAGCTGGGGGAACACGGCATCCGGGTCAACACCCTCAACCCCGGCACCGTCCGGACGGACATGATCGAGAACGACGCCATGTACCGCATCTACCGTCCGGACCTCGAGTCGCCCACGCAGGCCGACATCGTCGACCACTGCCGCCGGCGCAACGAACTCGACGTCCCCTGGGTCGAGGCCGTCGACATCAGCAATGCCCTGGTCTGGCTGGCCTCCGACGAGGCCCGGTACGTGACCGGCGTGGTCCTGCCCATCGACGCCGGATTGCTCGCCAAGGCCTAGAACCCGATTCGCCGCCAACGAATCCCGTCTCGGAAGGAACGCACGATGGAAAGCCCCGCTCGCTGTCCGGTCGTCCACTTCGACCACAATTCGCCCGAGCACTCGGCCGACCCGGCCGAGTCGTACCGGAAGATCCGCGAAACCGTCAAGATCGGCTGGACTCCCGCTCACGGCGGATACTGGGTGCTCTCCGACTACAGTTCGGTCTTCGACGCCGCCCGCGACGACGAGACGTTCTCCTCGGCGCGCAGCGAGTACGGCGGCGACGGGCTGTCCGTGGTGATCCCGAAAACCCCGCATCACGACCATATTCCGATCGAGCTCGATCCCCCGGAGTTCCGCAAGTACCGCAGGATCGTCAACCCGGTCAGTGCGCCGGCCGCCGTCGAGAAGATGAAGCCCACCATCGACCGGCACGTCGCGGGCTTCATCGACAGCGTGATCGAGAGCGGTGAGTGCGACCTGACGTCGGTCATCGGAGTGCCCTCGATCGTCACGGTGGAGTGGCTCGGACTCGACGTCTCGGAGTGGCGCCGCTACTCCAACGCCCACTTCCAGGTGCTCGCGGGAATTCCGGGCACCCCCGAGCACACCCGCGCGGTCGAGGTCGACTTCCCGTACCTGGCCGGACGCATCGAGCAGACCATCACCGAACGGCGACGGGATCCGAAGGACGACATCATCAGCTACCTCGTCCAGCAGGAGGTCGACGGCAGCCCGATGAACGATCACGACGTGTTCGCGATCGTCGACCTGCTCATCTCCGGCGGCGTCGGCACCACCGCGTCCCTGGTGAGCAACTCGCTGGTCTGGCTCAGCCGCCACAAGGACGTGCGGCAGCGTCTCATCGACCACCCCGATCTCCTCGATCACGCCATCGAGGAGTTCCTGCGGTACTTCTCGCCGACCCAGGCGCTCGCCCGCACCGTGACGCACGACGTCGAGTTCCACGGCTGCCCCATGCAGAAGGGCGACCGGGTGCTGCTGTCGTGGGCCTCCGCCAATCGCGATTCGGAACTGTTCGACAAGCCCGACGAGATCGACATCGAACGGTGGCCCAACCGGCACACCGCCTTCGGCATCGGTGTGCACCGCTGCGCCGGTTCGCACCTCGGCCGGTACATGTCGCACGCTCTGATCAGCCAGGTGCTCGAACGGATGCCGGACTACGACGTCGACCTCGCGGCGCTGCAGCCGTACCCGCGACAGGGCGTGAACACCGGCTACCAGCGCATCCCGGCCACCTTCACGCCCGGTCGCCGGGTACTGACGGACTACACGCTGCAGTAACGTCTTTCGCCGACGCGGCAGTGCCGTCTTTCGTCGACGCGGCAGTGCCGTCTTTCGCCGACGCGGCAGTGCCGTCTTTCGTCGACGCGGCAGTGCCGTCTTTCGCCGACGCGGCAGTGCCGGCCGTCCGCGTACGCGATCGCATGCGCGGACGGCCGGCTGTCGCGGCTGTCAGCCGAGCTTCCCGGTCGGTTCGAACTTCACGCGCAGTTCGGGGATGCTGCGGGTGTAGAGGCCCTCCTCGCGCGGTACGAAGCCGTCCTGGTACTCGATCGAGTCCATCGTGTCGAGCACGAGGTTCAGCGCGATGGTCATCTCCGTCTTCGCGAGCATAGAGCCCACGCAGAAGTGGCGGCCGAGGATGAACTGCACGTGGTTGGCCGCACCACTGAATGCTCGGTCGACGTTGAGGTCGGTTCGGAAGATGTCGAACTCGTCCGGATTCGAGAAGTGGCGCTCGTCGCGGTTGGCGGCCGCGAGCATCATGATGCACGTCGCCCCTGCGGGGATGGTCGAGTCCTCGATCTGCACCTCGTCCTCGGTCTGGCGCATGATCATGTGGACGGGTCCGGAATACCGCAGCGTCTCGGCGATGACGCGGTCGGCGAGGGTGCGGTCCTCGCGCACGGCCCGCATCTGCTCGGGATGGTCGATCAGATTGCGAATCATGCTGGCGATGGCCTTGTCCGTCGTCTCGCCACCGGCGACGAGGAGCAGACTGACGAAGGCCTTGATCTCGTCGTCGGACATCTGCTCGCCGTCGACCTCCGCGCGGCACAGGCGCGAGAGCAGATCGCCGCCGTCGCCCGAGCGTCGTTCGCGGATGATCGGCAGCATGTACTCGCGCAGCTCGACATGGGTGCGTTCGGCGGCGGCGTTGATCTCGGGGTCTCCGGCCAGGTTGTTGAGATAGGCCATGATCGAGAAGTACCAGCCGCGGAACCGCTCGTGATCGCTCTTGGGCAGGCCCAGCATGTCGACCATCACGTTGATGGGGAATCGGCTGGTGAACTGGGAGACGAGTTCGGCCTCGCCCTGCCGGGCCACCGCGCCGAGCAGCTCGCCGGCGTTGCGCGCGACGATGTCGCCGATCAGCTGGGCGGCATTGTGGGTGATGGCCGGCATGAAGCGTTCGAGTCCGTTGCCGCGGAAGAACGGGTTGAGCAGCGCGCGGTGCGTGGAGTGCTCGCGCCCTTCCATCTGCAGGATCGTGCGGCCGTGGATGGGCTCGAGCTGCCATTCGTAGTTGCGGCTGGAGAACTTCGGGCTGCGGAAGGCCTCGGCGCAGTCGGCGTACCTGCTGATCAGGTAGCTGTCCGTGCCCTCGTGGTGCAGGGCCGGGTAGTGGTCGCGCAACACGCGGTGGAGCGGGTACGGGTTGTCGAGGAACTCGGGGGAGAGGATGTCGGGGGCGATGGGGCGGGGATCGACTGCGGTCACTCTGGGATCTCCTGATCGTCGAATCGAGGGTCGAGCAGGATCGGTGCCGGAGCACCGGTCGGGGTCGTGCCGCTCCGCCGAGGGTCTGGGGCCGGAGGTGGACAGTGATCCGGATCACTAGGTGCTGATAACTATAAATACGATTCGAATGATGTCAACGCATATTGGTGAAACGAGTTCTCGACGGGAACGGGCGCCCACTCGTGAGGAGTGGGCGCCCGCACCGAATCTGCCGTCCAGCTCGAGGGTGCTGCCACGCCGGCGGTAGTCGGCGAGCGCCGCGTCGTACTCGTCGTCCGATCCGAGTCGGCTGCACATGCTGGACCCGCAGCGGGTTAGAAGAACCGTTTGACGACCTTCGCTGTCGGCGCGACGTCCATGTCCGAGCGGACGTAGAGGGCGTCTGTGATCCGTTTGATCGGCAGGGTGTGCCATGGATCGAGTTCGGATTCCACACCGAACGAGATCGAGCCGCGCCCGGACCATGCTTGCTTCGGGGTCACACGGCAGGAGTTGAGCACCAGATCCGCGAGCGACGGGTCCCCACCCTCGGGATTCGGGATGACCCGGAGGCCCATCGGCTTCATGTCGTAGGGCTCGAGGTCGACCGGACGCTCCGGCTTCATCTGTACGGTGCAGATGCGGCTTCCCTTGGGACGTTCCACGATTCCCTGCATGACCTCGCTTTCCTGCTGCCACTCGATGTGGCCGAACTTCTTGGGGTTGCCCCAGATCTCACGGCCGGCGGCGAGTGCCGACTCCTGGTTGAGCAGGATGCGGACGGGATAGATGCACGGCTCGCCCTCCCACGTGCAGTCGAGGAACTGGTAAGCCTCCTCGTACGCACCGAACGTGGTGAACGGCATCTTGGCGATGACGATGCGGACGGTTGCGGGGAGAGTGAGTTCGAAACCCGCTGCCTCCGGAAGGAGGTCGAGCGCGGCGTTCTCGTCGGTCTCGTAGGCGACCGTGATGGTCTCCATGTCGCGATAGTAGACGGGCGGCTTCGGGTAGAGCGGCTCGTCCACCGGCATCGTGTAGCCGAATTTCTCCCGGGTGAGTCGTCCCTGCTTGGCCATGATTGCTCCTTGCGTCGAGGGAAATGTGGCGGATCAGTGTTCGTAGACGGGAGTGGTGGTACCCCGGGGGACGATCATCTTGTCGAACTGCGCCTGCTCGATCAGGGCGGTGTCGCAGAACTCGAGCATGGCCGCGATCTTGTCGTCGCGGACGGTGACGATCCAGCAGTACTGGTTCTTGTACGGAACCCCGTTGCGGCCCATGCCATCCGAGCGGCAGAATACGACGACGCGCCCGTCCTCCAGCGAGAGGACGTCCTCGACCTCGAGTGGCTTGATGCCGTACTCCTGGCTCAGGCCCTGCACGGACGGGCCTTCGCGCTCCTCGCCGCGGAAGTTCGCGCCGAGAAAGTCGTTCTGGATGGACTCGAGACCCTTGTAGGTGCCCGAGATGGGAGTGGATCCGATGAGGGTCCAGGTGGCATCGGGATGGAAGTAGCGGGTGAACGCGTCTCCCACCCCCTCCGAATCGCCGCGGACGGCGGCGAGCCAGTTCTGTACGACCTTCTTTTCGTTGGTTCCCATGTCCATTCGCTTTCGTGATTCCGGGGCGGGCTGCTCCCGCGCCGGTCGACAGGTCCGTCCCGAGGAAAGCCGCCGTCGATGCTCGCGCATCGGCTGGGATGGGACGGGGGCTCTCCTGCGGTGGCTCGGGCCTCTGCGGATCGTCGAATCGACGGTCGAGCGGGAGTTGCGTCGCTCAGGGGCGAGCGCCTCCGCGGACGGTTCGGGATCGGAGTCGAAGTGATCCAGATCACCGATGCTGACGACTGCATGCGGAATTTGGGAATTGTCAATGGATTTCGCGCACGCCGAAGATGCCGAAGGGGGCGTCCACTCGGTGGAGTGGACGCCCCCTTCGCGCGCGGGAACTCGCGCGGGAACTACGGTTGCGTCGTCTTCGGCGGCTCCAGCGTCCGGAGGGCGGCGAGCAGCCGCTCCGGGATCGGGGCCTTGTTTCCATCGGCGCCGCGCACGGCGAACGTGATCTTGCCGTGAGCGACGAGTTCGTCGCCGCGCTCGAAGTCGAATCCCAGCGCGTACGAGGTGGTGCCGAGGTGGTCGAGGACGACCGTGCAGGTCAGCTCGTCGAACACCTCGCAGCTGGTGATGTACTGGCACTCCGACTTCAGGCCCACGGTGTAGACGCCGACGGTGTCGAGCAACGTGTGGCTGTCGAGGCCGAACGAGTGCAGCCAGACGCTGTACGTGCGTTCCATCCACGGGTAGTTGATGGCGAAGTACGAGATCCCGACGGCGTCGCAGTCGCCGTAGGCGAGCTGGAAGCGCTGCTGCGTGACGGCGGTGGTGGCGGTGGTCATGTCGTGTCCTTCCGGGTGGATCAGGGGTGGCCGCCGTCGACGGTGACGATGGAGCCGGTCGTGAAACTCGAGGCGTCGCTCGCGAGGTAGAGGGCGGCGCCGACGATCTCGTCGGGCTGTCCGCCGCGCTTGGCGGCGAAGCGCTGCGCCCGCTGGGAGAACGCCTCCATGTCCCACGAGTTGCTCACGTCCGTGAGGAAGGTGCCGGCCATGATTGCGTTGCTGCGCACCGTGGGACCGAACGCGTGCGCCATGCCGATCGTAACGGCGTTGAGTCCGGCCTTGGCGGCGGCGTAGGGAAGGATGTCCGGCCTGGGGTGCACGGACCCGGCGCTGGAAATGTTGATAATGGATCCGCCGTCGCCCTGCGCCATGCGGGTTCCGACGAGTGCCGCGAGCCGGAACGGGCCCTTGAGGTTCACCCCGATCACCTTGTCGAACAGCGTTTCGCTGACGGTGTCGAGACTGTCGTACAGCGGGGACATGCCCGCGTTGTTGATCAGCACGTCGATCTTCCCGAAGTGACCGTAGGCCGCCTCGACGAGTTCCTCGATCGATTCCCATCGTCCGACGTGGAACGAATGCGCAAGCGTCTTGCGTCCCGTCTCCTCGGTGATCTCGTCGGCGGTGGCCTGGCAGGAGGCCAGGTCACGGCTGGCGATGACGACGTCGCAGCCGGCGCGAGCCAGCCCGAACGCCATGGCGCGGCCGAGGCCCCGGCTGCCGCCGGTGACGATCGCCGTGCGGTCGGTCAGATCGAACGCGCGGACGGGGTCGAACCCCGGGCGGGTCCGGCCGGTTGTTGAATCGGTCATCGAGTTCCTCCACTGGTCCTGGTTGACGGTACCCAATTCCTTGCTATTGTGATCATAGATTAGCGGATAGTGATCCAGTTCACGACAATGGCCGAGACCGCGCCGAGTCACACCGCCGTGTCGCACCCGGTGGATCGGACGCATCGCCAGAACGGAGTACAAGGTGAGTGACGACCAGCAGGACCTGTTCGCCCTGCCGCAGCGGTACCTCGACCTCCAGCGGGAAGCCCGGGACCTCGCGGCCGAGTGTGCCGACATCGCCGCGCGCGCCGACGAGGCGGACAGCTTCGATCCGGACGTCCGCAAGCGGCTGACCGCGTCCCGGCTCACCGAGGTCGTCGTGCCGGCTGCCTACGGTGGTCGCTTCGAGAAGGTCGACTCGCTCGCGGTGACCATCGTGCGCGAGGCCCTCGCCGCCGAGTCGGCCCACCTCGACTCCATGTTCGGCATGCAGGGCATCGGCAGCTACTGCATCAGCGTCGGCGGCTCCGAGGAACTCAAGGCGGAGTGGCTGCCCAAGGTGGCCCGGCTCGAGGCCGTGGCCGCGCTGGGCCTGACGGAGCCGCACGTCGGCTCCGATCTCAAGGCACTCAGCACCACCGTCGTCGAGCGCGACGGCAAGCTGATCGTCGACGGGCACAAGTCCTTCATCACCAACGGCGGCGACGCGGACTTCTACAGCATCCTCGCCCGCGAGGGCGACGGATACTCCCTCGTGCTGGTCCCGGCCGACGCGCCCGGCCTGCGCATCGAGCGCCCGCACCAGATCATCGCGCCCCACGTGCTCAGCGACGTCATCCTCGAGAACGTCGAGGTACCGGTCGGCAACCGCATCGGGGAACCGGGCAAGGGCTTCGGGCTCGTCCTCGCCACCCTCGCCACGTTCCGCGTGTCCGTGGCCGGCGCCGCCGTCGGCGTGGCCCAGGCCGCGCTGGACGAGGCGGTCGCCCACGCCAAGACCCGGGAGGGCTTCGGCGTCAGCCTCGCGCGTCTCGGATCGGTGCCCGAGCACCTCGCCTCCTGCTGGACCGACATCGAGATGGCGCGCTCGCTGACCTACCGCGCGGCCGCCGCGTCGGCCCGCGACGCACGCGCCAATCTGCACCTGTCGTCGATGGCAAAGGTCGGCGCCACCGAGGCGGCCGCCCGCGTCGTCGACCGCTCGGTGCAGATCATGGGCCGCTTCGGGCTCGTGCGCGGCGGGAAGCTCGAGCGCCTCTACCGGGAGGCCCGTCCCATGCGGATCTACGAGGGCTCGACCGAGGTGATCTTCGATTCCCTGGCCAAGCAACTCGTGAAGGAAGCCCATTAGGGGCAGAATGCGGACCAGAGGCAGGCACCCATGACAACGGACGCGAACACCACCAAGCTGGAGCGAGTCGTCATCCGCTTCGCGGGCGACTCGGGCGACGGCATGCAGCTGACCGGCGACCGGTTCACCTCCGAAGCGGCCGCGTTCGGCAACGACCTCGCGACGCAGCCGAACTTCCCCGCCGAGATCCGGGCACCGCAGGGCACGCTGCCCGGCGTGTCGTCGTTCCAGATCCAGATCGCGGACCACGACATCCTCACCGCGGGTGATCGCCCGGACGTCCTCGTCGCGATGAACCCGGCGGCGCTGAAGGCGAACATCGGCGACCTGCCGCGCGGCGGCACCGTCATCGTCAACACCGACGAGTTCACCAAGCGCAACCTGTCCAAGGTCGGCTACGCCGCCAGCCCGCTCGAGGACGGCAGCCTCGACGAGTTCGTGATCCACCAGGTGCCGATGTCGAGCCTGTCGGTCGGGGCGGTCGAGCCGGCCGGCCTGAGCCGCAAGGACGGGGAACGCGCGAAGAACATGTTCGCGCTCGGGCTGCTGTCGTGGATGTACAACCGGCCGGTGGGGCGGATCGAGGAGTTCCTGCGCACGAAGTTCGCCAAGAAGCCGCAGGTCGCCCAGGGCAACCTGCTCGCATTCCACGCCGGGTGGAACTACGGCGAGACCACGGAGACGTTCGCGACGACGTTCGAGGTGGCCAAGGCGGACCTGCCGCCCGGTACGTACCGGCAGATCACCGGCAACACCGCCCTGGCCTACGGCCTGGTGGCCGCCGGTGAGCTGTCCGGGCTCGAGGTGTTCCTCGGGACGTATCCGATCACTCCCGCCTCCGACATCCTGCACGAGCTGACCAAGCACCGCAGCCTCGGCGTGACCACCTTCCAGGCGGAGGACGAGATCGCCGCCATCGGCGCGGCAGTCGGGGCCTCCATCGGCGGCGCCCTGGGCGTCACCAGCACCTCCGGTCCGGGCCTGGCCCTCAAGAGCGAGGCCATCGGCCTGGCCGTGATGACCGAAATCCCCCTCGTGGTGATCGACGTGCAGCGCGGCGGACCGTCGACGGGCCTGCCGACCAAGACCGAGCAATCCGACCTGCTGCAGGCGCTGTACGGGCGCAACGGTGAGTCGCCGGTCGCGGTGCTCGCGCCGCGCTCGCCGGCCGACTGCTTCGCCACCGCGGTCGAGGCGGCCCACATCGCCCTGACCTACCGGACCCCGGTGCTGCTGCTGTCCGACGGCGCCATCGCCAACGGCTCCGAACCCTGGCAGATCCCGCGGGTAGACGAGCTCGCCCCGATCGAGCCGGGCTACGAGACGGGCCCGGACGCCGGTGGTGCGCCCCTGCGCCCCTACGCCCGGGACCGCGAAACCCTGGCCCGCACCGTGGCGATCCCCGGAACGCCCGGCCTCGAGCACCGGATCGGTGGCCTCGAGAAGGCGAACGGCAGCGGCAACATCTCCTACGACCCGGCCAACCACGATCTGATGGTGCGCCTGCGCCAGGCGAAGATCGACGGGATCTCGGTCCCGGACGCCGAGGTCGACGATCCGTCGGGGCAGGCGGAACTGCTGATCGTGGGATGGGGCAGTTCCTACGGGCCGATCGGCGAGGCGTGCCGCCGGGCCCGGCGTCGCGGCACCGCGGTCGCCCACCTGCACCTGCGGCACCTGAACCCGTTGCCGCGCAACCTCGGTGAGGTGCTCGGCCGGTACCGCACGGTGATCGCGCCCGAGATGAACCTGGGACAGCTGACGAGTGTGCTGCGGGCGCGCTACCTTGTCGACGTCCAGCCGGTGACCAAGGTTCAGGGCCTGGCCTTCCTCGCCGACGAGATCGTCGACGCGATCGATGCCGCGCTCGCCGGCACCCTGCGCGAGCTGGAACACGCCAAGACCACCGCCGCGCTGGCTGCGGCCGAGTACCGTCCGGAGCCGGACCGCGAGGAGGAATCGGCATGACCGAGTTGATCAGCCGCGTGGGCACCGATCTCGGACTGAGTGCCACCGCGCTCGTCCCGACGACCGACACCCCGCAGAAGGCCAAGGACTTCACGAGCGACCAGGAGGTGCGCTGGTGCCCGGGCTGCGGTGACTACGTCATTCTGGCCGCGATCCGTAACTTCCTGCCCGAACTCGGCCTGCGGCGCGAGAACCTGATGTTCGTCTCGGGCATCGGCTGTTCGAGCCGGTTCCCGTACTACCTCGAGACCTACGGCCTGCACTCCATCCACGGCCGTGCGCCGGCGATCGCGACCGGTCTGGCCGTCACCCGGCCCGACCTGTCGGTGTGGGTGGTCACCGGTGACGGCGATGCCCTCTCGATCGGCGGAAACCACCTGATCCATGCGCTGCGCCGCAACGTGAACCTCACGATCCTGTTGTTCAACAACCGGATCTACGGCCTGACGAAGGGGCAGTACTCGCCCACGTCCGAGGTCGGGAAGATCACCAAGTCCACGCCGATGGGTTCGGTGGACCACCCGTTCAACACGCTGTCCCTCGCTCTCGGTGCCGAGGCCACCTTCGCGGCCCGAGCGCTCGACTCCGACCGCAAGGGTCTGACCGACGTGCTGCGCCGCGCAGCCGAGCACCGGGGCACCTCGTTCGTCGAGATCTATCAGGACTGCCCGATCTTCAACGACGGCTCCTTCGACGTGCTGCGCAAGGAGGACGCCGAGCAGCGGGTGATCCCGCTGCGCCACGGTGAGCCGATCGTGTTCGGCGCCGAGGGCCAGAAGTGCGTCGTCCGTGACGGATTCGGACTGCGCGTGGTGGACACGGCGACGGCCGACCCGGGTGCGATCGTGGTGCACGATGCGCACGCCGACGATCCGGAGTACGCCTTCGCGCTGTCGCGGCTGTCCGACCAGGACCTCGAACACACCGTGTTCGGCGTGTTCCGCAGCGTTGCCCGTCCGACGTACGACGACCTGGTGCGGGAGCAGAACGAGAGCGCCCGCACCGGCGGTCTCGACCGCCGAGACTCCCTGCAGTCCTTGTTGACCGGGCACGACACCTGGACTGTGTCCGATTAGCCCGATGTTCGAATAGGGTCGATCGCCGTCCCTCGGCGCGGAAACTGGGGTCCTCGTACCCCTAGACAATGCGCATGATTAGTATAAAGTGACTGCCATCACACCTCCCTTCCTTCCCTCCCCTCGGCAGGAGTAGTCGTAATGTCGCTCAGGAACGAAATCGAAAACGCCCTCGCCCGCTACGCGCTCGCCTACGACGACGGCGACATGGACGGCGTCGAGCGCGTCTTCGGCGAAACCGCCGTGTTCACCATGAAGATCGGCGACGGCGACCTCATCGGGCCGCTGAACGGCCGCGAGGAGATCATGGGCCTGTTCCGCGGCGCGCACGAGTCGCAGACCGACCAGCGGCGGCACATCACCACCAATCTGCTGATCGACGAGATCGACGAGAAGAACGTCCGCACGGTGTCCTACCTGCTCATCACCTCCGCGGAGAACGGTGCGCTGAAGGTGTTGTCCACGGGCAAGTACGAGGACGAGTGGACCCGGAGCGGCGGCGACTGGGTGCTCACCAAGCGGCACATCGCCCTCGACCTCCCGTACTGAACCCTCCCGCATCCGGAGACACCCATGACGATGAACCAGGGCCTCATCCCCGCCAAGTGGGCCGCCCTCACCCCGAACCGCATGGCGTTGTACGACGTCCCCAACGATCGCCGCATCACGTTCGCCGACCTCGACGAGCGCGTCCGGCGCCTGGCGAACGGACTGCGCGGACTCGGCCTGGAGAAGGGCGACCGCGTCGCCGTGCTGACCAAGAACAGCATCGAGTTCCAGGAACTGTTCTTCGCCGTCGGCCGAGCGGGACTGATCCTGCAGCCGCTGAACTGGCGGCTGGCAACTCCGTCCCTGCTCGGGCTCGTCGCCGACGCCACCCCGAAGGTGCTCATCACCGCCTCCGAGTTCCGGTCCGTGGCAGAGGAACTGAGTCGATCCACCACGGTCGACCACTGGCTCGAGTTCGGCCCGGGCGGAAGCGGGACGTACGAGGAGCTGCTCGCGAGCTCCAGCCCGGCCGAACCGATCTGGACGCCGAGCGTCGGGGGAGACGACCCGTTCTTCATCCTCTACACCGGCGGCACCACCGGCGAGTCCAAGGGCGCGCTGCACTCGCACACCAGCGCGGCCGCCGGCATGCTCAACCAGACCGTCGCCGAGCGGGTCGTTCCGACCGACGTCTACATGCTCACCGGCCAGATGTACCACATCCCGGTGGTGCTCTCGATGAACTACATGAAGCACGGATGTCCGGTCGTGCTGGTCAATTTCGAGGCCAAGCAGGCGCTCGAGATCATCGAGTCGGAACGGGTCTCGGCGTTCCTCGGCATCACCACGATGCTGAACTGGATGATGGCCGTGGAGAACTTCGACTCCTACGACCTGTCGAGCCTGCGCAACATCCAGTACGGCGGCGGCCCCATGCCGTCCGCGATCGTGCGCAGCGCGCTCGAGGCGTTCCCGTGCACCCTCATCCAGGGATACGGCCAGACCGAGGGCACGACCATGTCGTTCCTGTCCCAGGAGGACCACCTCGACGCGGTCAACGGCATCAACGAGCACCGGCTGAAGTCCTGCGGCCGCGAAGGATTCGGCACCACGATCCGGGTCGTCGACTTCGACGGCAACGAGGTCCCCAAGGACGGCAGGACCCCCGGCGAGATCGTGGTCCGCTCCGAGGCCAACATGCTCGGCTACTGGAACAAGCCGGAGCTGACCGCGCAGACCCTGCGCGACGGCTGGATGTGGACCGGCGACGTCGCGGTCTGGGACGAGGACCACTACGTCTATATCGTCGACCGGGCCAAGGACATGATCATCTCCGGTGGCGAGAACATCTACAGCATCCAGGTCGAAGAGGCCATCGGCGCCCATCCCGCAGTCCTCGAATGCGCCGTCATCGGCATCCCCGACGACGAGTGGGGCGAGGTCGTCAAGGCCGTCGTCGTGCTCAAGCCCGGGCACACCGCCACCGAACAGGAGATCATCGACACCGCCAAGCGGAACCTGGCCTCCTACCAGAAGCCCCGTTCGGTCGACTTCGTCGACGCCCTGCCGAAGGCGCCGACCGGGAAGATCATGAAGCGGGACCTGCGGGCGCCGTACCTCGAAGCGACGGCGGCCCGATGACCGTGGACACCGGACGCCGGGTGCCGACCGAGACCGAACTCGCCGAACTGGTCGGCACCCGCTTCCCCGGCGGCCAGGCCACGCTCGAGCCGTGGTGGGTGCACCTCGTCCTCGACAGCATGCTCGCCGACCCCGCCGACGGCGGTGCGCACCCGGTGCTGGTGTTCCTCGTCGCCACCGGCGCGATGGGCTGGAGCTGGGACGAGTTGTTCGCGGTGTTCGGGGCCACCGAGGCCGACGGCCCGATGGCCGGGGAAACCGAGACGGTGGTGCACCGGCCGCTGCGCGTCGGCGCCACCTACCGCGTCTCGGGCGAGATCGTCTCCGCGACGCGCAAGGTGGGCCGGCGCACCGGCGTCTTCGACATCGTCGGCTACCGTCTCGACCTGCACGACGAGGACGGCGCGCACTGTGCCTCCACCACCAACTCGATCGTGTTCCCGCGGCGAGGAGAGAACGCATGAAACCGACCGTCGGACAGAAGATTCCCGAGCGCACCATCGACGCGGTGGATCCGGCCCGGATGAAGACCCTCTCGGCGCTCATGCGGGACCCGAACCCGATCCATTTCGATCGGAAGGCGGCGAGCGCGCTGGGCCTCGGCGACCGCACGGTCAATCAGGGCCCGAGCAACATCGCCTACGTCGTGTCCATGCTCGGCTCCTGGGCCGGTGGCGTGGACCGGGTCACCGGATACCGGTTCAGGTTCCTCGGCAACGTATTCGAGGGTGACAGGCTGCGGGCCGCGGGCGTGGTGACCGACGTGGAGGAGACAGCCGACGGCCTCCTGGTGCGCTGCGACCTCACGCTCGACGTCCTCGGCGGAGCGCGCGTTCTCGAAGGCACCGGAACCGTCCGGTTCCCCGCCGATCGCTAGACACCATTTCCCACGAGAGGGGCGACAATCATGGCAGGACGAGTAGAAGGCAAGGTCGCGTTCATCACCGGGGCCGCCCGCGGCCAGGGTCGCAGCCACGCGCTGCGGCTCGCCGAGGAGGGCGCCGACATCATCGCGGTCGACATCTGCGAGAACATCGACTCGGTGACCCCGTACTACCCGCTGGCCACCGAGGACGAGCTCAAGGAGACCGTCCGGCTCGTCGAGGCCCTCGACCGGCGGATCGTGGCGCACCGCGCCGACGTCCGAGACCGCGCGGCGCTGCAGCGCGCCTTCGACGACGGGGTGGCGCAGCTCGGCGGCGTCGACATCGTGGTCGCCAACGCCGGCATCGCCACCTACGGCCGCTCGTGGGAACTCACCGCCGAGCAGTGGCGCGACATGATCGACGTCAACCTCACCGGCGTCTTCAACACCGCGGTCGTCGCGATCCCCACGATGATCGAGCAGGGCCGCGGTGGGTCCATCATGTTCACCAGTTCGATCGGTGGCCTCAAGGGCATTCAGCAGGTCGCCCACTACGTCGCCGCCAAGCACGGCATCGTCGGGCTCATGCGGACCATGGCGAACGAGCTCGGTCCCCACAGCATCCGGGTCAACACCATCCACCCGACGAACGTCGACACCATCATGATCCAGAATCCCGGGACGTACGGCATGTTCTCCCCGGGGGATCCGGAGCCGTCGCAGGAGAAGGCGATGCCGGGGTTCATGTCGCTGAACACGCTGCCGGTGCCCTGGGTCGAATCGATCGACATCAGCAACGCGGTGCTGTTCCTCGGCAGCGACGAGGCACGGTACGTCACCGGAGTCACCTTCCCGGTGGACGCCGGCGCGTACGTGAAGTGATGTGACGATGGCCGTCGGAATCGACGACAACGAGGATCTGCGTACGCTGCGGGTCGACGAGGAGGGCATCGCCGAACTCGTTGCGGCGCAGACCGAATGTACCTTCGCCTTCAGTACGGCGGCCGGGTGGCCCGCCGGGGTGGTGATGAGCTACCTGCACCACGACGACCGGTTCTGGCTCACCGCCGCGAAGGACCGCGCGCACGTACGTGCGGCGATGCGCGAATCCCGCGTGACGCTCGTGATCTCGAATGCCGGCACCGGCCTGCCCGGCAGGCGGATGCTCGCCGTCCGCGGCCGCGTCACCGTCCACGCCGACGCGGAGACCAAGCGCTGGTTCTATGCGGCGTTCGCGCAGCGCCATGCTCCGACCGATCCCGCAGCCTTCCAGCGACTGCTGGACAGCCCCAACCGAGTCGTCCTGGAAGTCCGTCCCGTTCGCATCGCGGTCAGTCACGACTCGACCAGGATGCCGGGCGACGGACGCGGCGGCTCGCTCGGGCCTCGACCGAACAAGGAGTGAACAATATGACCGCGGATCCGGACTCCGCCTACGCCCACCTGCTCTCGCCGTTCCAGATCGGCCCGATGAAACTGCGCAACCGCGTGGTGCTGCCGCCGCACGCCTCGGCGATCGGCAACATCTTCGGGTCCGAGGCCGACGCCGAACGCAACCTCGCCTACTACGTGTCCCGGGCGAGGGGCGGAGCCGCGTGGTTCGACAGCCTCAGCGCCTGGGTTCCGAACACCGGGGTGATCCCGGGGTTCGAGCCCACCGGCGTCGGCGCCACGGTCGAGGGCCACTACAGCCTGCCGATCTTCGTCGAACGCGTACAGGCGTATTCCGATGCCCTGCACGCCGAGGGCGCGGTGGCGACGGGGCAGATGGTCCACCAGGGCGGCATGCCGCATGGTGCGTCGTCGGTCCTGAGCGCTCCGGTGATCAACAACGTTCCGCACAAGCTGAACCGGGAGGAGATCGCCTACTTCGTCGGCCAGTACAAGTTCTGTGCGGAGCAGGCCCAGAAGGCACGCCTCGACGGCGTCGAACTCCACATGAACCACGACGATCTGCTCGAGTACTTCCTCTCGCCGCTGACCAACAAGCGCGACGACGAGTACGGCGGCTCGATCGAGAACCGTTGCCGGTTCGCGGTCGAGGTGCTGCGGGCCATCCGCGACGTGATCGGATCGTCCATGGTCATCGGCATCCGGCTGAACCTGCGCGAGGAGGTCCCGGGCGGCTACGACATCACCGGGGCCATCGAGATCGCGCAGTACCTCGAGAGCACCGGCCTCGTCGACTACTTCCACAGCGTGGTGGGCAGCCCGTGGGGCAACCCGTCCTACATCCAGCCGCACTTCTACGAGGCCGGCCAGTGGAGCGATCTCGCCGGGCAGCTCAAGCGGGCGGTGTCGCTGCCCGTCGTGCACACGGGCCGCATCAACCACCCCGACGTCGCCGAACGGATCCTCGCGGCCGGCGACGCCGACGTCGTCGGCATGGCCCGCGCGCACATCGCCGAGCCGTCGATCATCGAGAAGGTCCGCACCGGCCGCGTCGACGAGATCCGGCCCTGCGTCGGCGGCAACGAGTGCATCAGCCGCCGCTACGTCGAGGGCCTGCCGTTCGGCTGCGCGGTCAACCCCGTCACCAGCAACGAGGTCGACGGGCCGTGGCCCACCGTGACCGACCCCCGGCGCGTGCTCGTCGTCGGTGGCGGCCCGGCGGGCATGGAGTTCGCGGCCCTGGCCCGGGAGAAGGGCCACGACGTGGAGTTGTGGGAGGCGTCCGACGTGCTCGGCGGCCAGCTGCGCACCGCGATCAACGCGCCCACGTACGACATGTTCGAGAAGTACCTGGACTGGCAGCAGCGCCGGCTCGAGCGGGCGGGCGTGAAGATCGACTACCGGCACGCGGCGACGAAGGCGGAGATCGAGGCCGCCGGATTCGACGTGGTGGCGGTCGCCACCGGCTCCACCCGCCGGATCCCGGACATCCCGGGCGTGTACGGCGACAACGTCGCCGACATCCGCGACGTCCTGAACGGCGACGCCGCGGTCGGCAAGCGGGTCCTGATCGTCGCGCAGGACGATCACATGCCGCCGCTGTCGCTCGCCGACTTCCTCACCGATCGCGGTCACGACGTCACCATCGTCTACGCGACTCAGGTCGCGGGCCAGCTGCTCGGCCGCTACATCGTCGGTGCGATCCTCGGGCGCCTCGACGAGAAGGGCGTGCAGTACCGGTTCATGGAGGACGTCGTCGAGATCACCCCGACCGGGGTGGTCACCCGCAACGTCTACTCGGGCCGCACGCACCAGGTCGACGGCTTCGACTCGGTGGTGCTCGCCTGCGGTGGCATCGGGGACGCCGGCCTGTACGAGAGCATCAAGGACGGCCCGGCTGCAGAGGGCGAGCGGGAGGTGCACATCCTCGGTGACGCCTACGCACCGCGCCGACTGGTCTTCGCCACCCGGCAGGCATTCGCGCTCGCGAAGCTGATCTGACGGACACCACGACGGGGGTGCGGGCTTCGGGCCCGCACCCCCGTTTCGGTGTCCGTCGGCGATGAGCGGGAGGTTGCTGCGTCGAGCGGGAGGTTGTCGTCGTCGCTTCTCGCGTTTCGGCGCGAGATCCTCCCGCTCGGCGCGAGATCCACCCGCGCGACACGAACGACGCAGCGAAAAGCGCCGGGCGATCGCTGGTCGCGATCGCCCGGCGCGAGATCCGCCGCATCAGGCCAGGACGAATCCCTTGAAGTCGGCGTCCCGGACCTCATTCCACGTCTGCTCGTAGAGCACGATTCCGCCGGCGTACGGCATGAAGATCTGCGGCTTACCGGGCACATTCGCGCCGCGGTACCACGACCCGGACTCGCCCTGCGGCCACAGGGTCATGTTCGCGATCTCCTCGACCGTCTCGACCCACGCGTTCTGCGCTTCCTCGGTGGCCTCGATCGTGGTCAGTCCGTGCTCGCGCATGTGGTCCATGGTCTCGACCGTCCACTCGACGTGCTGCTCGATGGCGGTCACCATGTTCGACAGCACCGACGGGCTGCCGACGTTGGCGATGATGAACATGTTGGGGAATCCGGCGGTGCCCAGGCCGAGGTGCGTCTTCGGGCCCTCCTGCCACGCCTTCTGCAAGGGCAGGCCGCCCCGGCCGCGAATGTCGATCTGGGTGAACGCGCCGGTGAAGGCGTCGAACCCGGTGGCGAGCACGACGGCGTCGAACTCGTACTCGGTGCCGTCGGCGAGATGCATGCCGTGTTCGGTGAAGCTGTCGAGGGGCTTCTTGCGCAGGTCGACCAGTTCGACGTTGTCGCGGTTGAAGGTCTCGTACCAGTCGGTGCCGACGACGGGCCGCTTCGCACCCATCGGGTAGCCGAACGGCTTGAGGCTGTCCGCGACGTCCGGGTCGTCGACGATCTCGTCGATCTTGGCCCGGATGAAGTCACAGACCGAGTCGTTCGCCCGCTGGTCCACCATCAGGTCCGCGAACGCGCCGAGGAAGGCAATTCCGCCGCCCTGCCAACGCTTCTCGTACTCGGCCCACCGCTCTTCGTCGCTGACGTCGAACGCGGCCTTGGGGTTGTCGTCGCGGATGCAGCCCGCGGCGGCGGTCCGGCACGCACGGCGTCGCTCGCGGTAGTTCGCCTTGACGTTCGCGACGAACTCCGGGTCGAGCTTGTGGTTGCGGGCGGGAATGACGAAGTTGGCGGTGCGCTGCAGCACGGTCAGCTTGCCGGCCTGCTTGGCGATCTCCGGGATGGCCTGCACGCCGGAGGATCCGGTGCCGACGGCGGCGACCCGGAGACCGGTGAAGTCCACTCCCTCCTCCGGCCACTCGCTGGTGCGGTAGATCGGCCCCTGGAACTTGTCGAGGCCCGGGACGTCGACGTCCTTGGGGACCGACAGGCAGCCGACGGCCATGAGGCAGAACCGTGAAACGTACTCGTCGCCCTTGTCGGTACGGACGTGCCACTTCTGCTCGCCCTCGTCGAAACGGGCTTCGGTGACGTTGGTTTCGAGACGGATGTCGCGGCGCAGGTCGAACCGGTCGGCGACGTGCGAGAGATACGCCTGCAGCTCGGGCTGCGACGGGTAGCGCTCGCTCCACTCCCACTCCTGCTCGAGTTCCTCGTCGAATCCGAACGAGTAGTCGTGGCTGTCCACGTCGCAGCGGGCGCCGGGGTAGCGGTTCCAATGCCAGGTGCCGCCGACCTCCTCGCCCTTGTCGAGCGCGACGGCGGTGTAACCGTGCCTGCGCAGCTTCCACAACAGGTACAGGCCTGCGAAGCCGGCGCCGACGACGACGGCGTCGACCTCGATTGCGGATGTTGAGAAGTTGGGGGTTGCAGTCATCGGATGACCTCTCTGACTGGGGGATTCGATCGGATGTGCCGATGTCACCGCCAGGCTCGCGGTTTCGGTGTGCCAGGCGGGAGCGCGGTGCGGCCGGATGGTCGTCCGCTCGCGGAAAAGTCTGTGACGGGTATCACTCTATCAATGCGAATGGATATAATCAAAGGTGTAGAGCGGATATATTTGGCGGGCGTCGTCGCGCCACCCCGTGTGCGGGGCCGTTCCACACCCCCGTGTGCGGGGCCGTTCCACACCCCCGTGTGCGGGGCTGTTCCACACGGAAATCTCCGAATCCACCATGGAAAGAGGTCGACATGTACCGACTCGTCGCCGCGTACAACCACCCCGAGGATCCCGAGAAGTTCCTCGAGCACTACCGCAACGTGCACTCCAAGCTCGCGCTGAAGCAGCAGGGGATCCGGAACTACGAATGGGGCGTGTGCTCCACCCCCGACGGCAGCACCCCGCCGCACTTCCTGGTCGCGGTGTGCGACTGGGACAGCAAGGAAGCCATGCTCGCCGACATGGCGTCTCCGGAAGGGCAGCAGGGCGCCGCCGACCTCGAGAACTTTGCGCAGGCCGGCGTCTCGTTCGACTTCTACGAGATCACCAAGGACATCTGAGCCGAGACATGCGACAGGGTGGGGACCGCGAAGTCCCCACCCTGCCGCATGTGCCGCTGCCGTGCTCCGGTCAGGCGTCGAAACCGTCCATCTGCGGCGTGGTGAGGCCGGTGATGATCCGCTCGGCGATCTTCCAGCCGTCGGCGGTGCGGACGTAGCGGTCCTCGTTGAGCGCGATTGCCTTGATGGCGGCGCCGTTCTTCATCTCCGCTTCGGAGAAGACGTAGTTCGTACCGGTGGCGTGGTCGTCGTCCTCGAAGTCGATGACGTGGTTGGTGATGATGTGGAACTGCTTGTCCACTGCCTGTGCGTCCCGCTCGAAGAAGTCGAGGATCTGCTCGTGCCCCTCGTACCGGGTCAGGCCGACGGCGCTGGCGTCCCACGCTCCGTCGGGTGCGAAGGCGGACAGTGCCTCCTTGGGGTCGAATCGATCGAGGCCACGGGCGTAGAGATGGGTGATGCGGATGATCTCGTTGATGTCGTCGGCGCGCATGTGTCGGTCTCCGATGTACTCGAGGTGCAGGGTCAGGGAACGGACGGCAGGTCGATGCCGTCCAGGTCGGCCTTGATCTGGAGAGCAAGGTACTTGTTGTAGATGCGGGCGAGGGTGAGATTGCCGCCGCTGAACCAGAATCCGTCGTGACCCGAACGTCGCCACACCGACCGGATCTCGCCCTCGTCGTCGAGACCCCAGACCGGTCCGCATTGGTCGGCGACGGCGTCGCCCAGGACGCGTCGGGCAGTGTCGAGGATGCCCCGGAACCCGGTGGCGAACACAACGCTGTCGGCGGGTACGACGGTGCCGTCCGACATGACCACTCCCTCGGGAACGAACCGTTCCACGGTCTTCCCTGCGACCAGTCCGATCGACCCGTCGGCGACGAGCCGGGACGCTCCGACGTCGATGTAGTAGCCGCCGTTCCGGGTGAGGAAGAGGTCCATCGCTCCGGTCCCGCCGTCGCCCAGGTGATGACGGAATCCCCGGGCGCTCAGGGCATCGAGCAGGTCGCGATCGATGTCGGCCATGGCCGCGACGGCGGTGCGCAGGCCGTCGACGAATCCCTGGTCCCGCCGCGCGAACGACGCACCGACGAGGTCGGCGATCTCGGTGGGCGCGGTGTTCTCGCCGTAGGCGGGTTTCAGCATGACGTCGACCACGGTGGTGCCGCCGACGACGTAGGTCGGACCCCGCTGGACGAGGGTCACGTGAGCGCCGGTGTTGTACAGGTCCTGGGCGATGTCGTGGCCGCTGTTCCCGGTGCCGATGACGACGACATCACGGCCGCTCCGTCGTGGGTCCGTCGTGTACCGGCCGGAATGCAGCAGCTCGCCCGCGAATTCTCCGGTCCCGGGGATGTCCGGTACGAGCGGCTCGGTGCCGCTCAGGCCGGTGGCCAGGACCACGTGCTGCGGGCGCAGCACCCGCCGTTCACCTCCGCGGTCGAGCAGCACCTCCCACCGCTTCGTCGCGGGATCGTACGAGGCGCTCACGAGTTCCGTGCGGGTCCACACGTTCAGTTCCAGGGCTCGGGCGTAGATGTCGAGCCAGTCGCCCATCTTGTCCTTCGGTGTGAACACCGGCCAGGTGGGTGGGAACGGCATCATCGGCAGATGGTTCGACCACACGGGGTCGTGCAGCACCAGCGAGTCGTAGCGGTTGCGCCAGTTGTCACCCACGCGCTCGTTGCGCTCGACGACGAGCGCGTGGACGTTCATCGCCCCGAGGTAGGCGGCGAGCCCGAGACCGGAATGTCCGGCGCCGATGACGAGGACCTCCGGATCCTGTTCGGTGCACTCGCTCGCGAGGAGCCGGCGGTCACCCCAGTGGGTGGTGACGCGTTCACCGGGTTCCGGGGCGCCGTTCGGACGGCGTTCTCCCACAGCCGGTTCGGCCCCGGAGAGACTGTCGAGCGTCGTCAGGACAGCCGTCGCGCGCCAGCGGCCCGCGTCGTCCGGGGTCAGTCGCGCGACGCCACGGACGTGTCCGAACCGGATGGTGAGGCGGAAGAGCAGCTGCACGACCGGCGGGCCCTCGCCTGTCGGCAGCAGCGCCGGTGGCACGGAGGAATCGAGCGCTTCGTCGCGGACCTCGAGATCCGCCGCGCCGGTGAGCAGCGGGCGGATCGCCGATTCGCCGTGCAGGCTGCGCAGATCGCCGGTGAAGGCGAGCAGGTCGCGCCACCACGCGTCGGTGGCGAGTGCGTCCGGGTAGTCGTCGGCGTTTCCCGATCGGAGCGCACCGGCGAAGTCCGCGAGCCAGCGTTCGGCGACCGCGTCGGGGTGGGCGGGATCGAGGCGCGGTGTGTCGAGTCGAGCAGTCATGTGGTCTCCCGTTCGTCCGGCCGGGTCAGCGGAGGGTGTAGCCGGCGTCGACCTTCAGTTCGGTGCCGGTGACGTACCGGGCCTCGTCGGAGGCCAGGTACAACACCGCGTTGGAGATGTCGATCGGCTCGATCCACGGCACGGGCAGGACGTTGGTGGTGGCGAAGACCGGTGCGGCCTGTTCCTGGGTGGGATGTTCGACGTCCGGGAGGAACAGCCGGAAGCAGGCCTCGTTGAGGATCATGTCCGTGGCGACGCCGGTGGGATGCACGGTGTTGACGCGGATGCCGTGCGGACCCAGTTCCAGTGCGAGCGTGCGCATCAGGCCGACCACGGCATGCTTGCTCGCGGTGTAGGGCGCGACGTTCGGCGTGCCCTTCAGGCCGGCGGTGGAGCTGGTGATGACGATCGACCCCCCGGTGCCCTGTTCGATCAGGTGCGGGGTGACGGCCTTGCACGTGTGCCACACGCCCTTGAGATTGATGTCGAGGACGTCGTCCCAGTCGCGTTCGCTCACCAGGTGTGTCTCGTCGCCGAAGAGGAAGATGCCGGCGTTGGCGGCGACGATGTCGATCCGGCCGAGCTCGGCGATGCCCTCGTCGACCACGGCTTTGACGGCGTCGAAGTTACGGACGTCGGCCTTGCGGGCGATGATCCGGCGATCGAGTGCCTCCACGGCGCGCACCGTCTCGGCCAGGTCGTCCTCGGTGGCGCCGGGGTAGAAGCGGGTGACGCTCTCGATGTCCTCGGCCACATCGAGAGCGACGATGTCGGCGCCCTCCTCGGCGAGGCGGATCGCATGGCTGCGTCCCTGGCCGCGGGCCGCGCCCGTGATGAAAGCGACCTTACCTGCTACCCGTCCTGTCATAGCTGCTCCTTCGGGGGCCGCCGACGGGCCCGATCCGCCGTCAGCGGTAGGTGTTCCAGGTGGGAGCCGACTCCGGATAGTCGGCCTCGGTGTATCGGGTCTGGGGCCACCGAATCCGTTTGGTGGTACGGAAACTCGAGCCCATCGACTCGAACGGTACCGCGTACATGAACGACACGGCGCGTCTTTCGAAAAGCCAGGTGCCGCCCCGGCGCACGTATCGGTCGCGGTACCGGAACGCGGTCATCATCAGGGTGTCGTGGACCGCCAGTTCGGCGTGGCCGGTCATGATTCCGCTTGCGTGCGAGTCGTCTTCGATCGTGACGAGGTGGATCTCGGGTGTGTGCAGCATGGTGTGGTAACGGTCCATGCTGGAGACGTAGAAGGGGCGGATCTGCTCACGGCCGCGCAGCTCGGTGCCGGCGACCTCGAAGACACCGTCCTCGGTGAACATCGACAGCACGGTATCGATGTCGTGGTCGTCGACGGCCAGGGCGTAACGTCCGGCCAGGTCCCGGATCTCGTCCTTGGCGACGAGGCGGCTCAGGGCGGCGGAATCGAGGTCCGCGAGTTTCGAGGCAGTCATCGGCTCTGTTCCTGTCGGAGGTACACGGATCGGGCCGGGACGGAGTGTGGACCCCCGTCCCGGCCCGTGCGCCGGGCGCGAACACTCCCGGGGAATCGCGTGTGCCGATCTAGTCGTCGTACATGATGACGCCGCGAATGTTCTTGCCCTCGCGGAGATCCTTGAACGCGGTATTGATGTCCTCGAGCTTGTAGGTCTTGGTGACCAGCTCGTCCAGCTTGAACTCGCCACGGCGGTACATGTCGGCGATGAGCGGGATGTCGCGGCGCGCCGTCGTGGTGCCGTACAGGGTGCCCTGCAGGCGCTTGCCCGACATCGCGAAGGTGAACAGGTCGAACGGCACGTCGCGCTGAGTGACGGGAGCGGCGGCGGTGAGCACCAGGGTGCCGCCGCGGCGGGTCATCTCCTGCGCCGGGTTGAGCAGGTGCCCGTAGGCGATGTCGACGGTGATGATGACGACGTCGGCGCCCTGCCCCTCGGTGAGCTGGTCGACGACCTCTCGGCACTGTTCGAAGTTCTCGGTGGTGTGGGTGGCACCGAAGATCTTGGCCTGGTCGCGCTTGTACTCGACGGGGTCGATCGTGACGATGTTCTTGGCGCCCTTGTGCCGGGCGCCCTGGACCGCGTTCATGCCCACACCGCCGGTGCCGATGACGACGACGGTGTCCCCGAGCTGGATGTCGGCCGCATAGACGGACGAGCCCCAGCCGGTGGGGACGCCGCAGCCGATCAGTGCGGCCTTGTCGAGCGGGATGTCCTTGCCGATCTTGACGCACGAGTCGATGTTGACCACGACGTACGGGGAGAAGGTGCCGAGGTAGGAGAACGGGCCGACGCCCTGGCCCCGGGCGTGGACGCGGTGGGTGCCGTCGGGCGCGAAGCCGCCGAGCACGCCGGCGCCCATCTCGCACATGTTGGAACGGCCGATGGTGCACATCTTGCAGTGGCCACAGGACGGCAGGAAGGACAGGACGACGTGGTCGCCGACCTCGAAGCCGGTGACGTCGGGGCCGAGCTCCTCGATCACGCCCGCACCTTCGTGTCCGCCGATGATCGGCGCCCAGTCGAGGGGGATGTCGCCGGTGTCGACGTGGTCGTCGCTGTGGCAGATGCCGGAGGCGGCGAGCTTGACCCGCACCTCCCGGCTCTTCGGGGGATCGATCTCGATTTCCTCGACGCTCCAACCGGACCGGGTTCCCGGCTCCCACAGCAGCGCTCCGATGGTCTTCATGGCTTCTCCTCGTGACGAACGGGGGTGAAGGCGCGAGCGGCGGCCGGCGTAGGGCGCCGGCACGGGCTCGACGGTGTTGATCGCTATGCATGCATGTGATCGCTATCACCATAACCATATGCATGGATATAAGCAATAGCGGTGTCGTCGGAGTTCGCCGGACCTCGGGAACCGGGCCGCCGGTCGCGAATCGGCCCGGAAACACGGCGGGCCCGCGCCGAGACGATGCTCGGTGCGGGCCCGCAGGGTCCGTGTCGCCGGACGGCGGCGACAGTGGTGTTCAGCCGCCGAGCGCCTGGTTCCAGGGCAGGACCTGGCTCAGGAGTTCGGGGAACTTGCGCTCGGCGTACCGGACGTATTCGTTGATGTGGTCGCGCATCCGGTCCTCGGACAGGTCCGCGTCGTGCGAATGCAGCGCCTCGTAGATCTGGATGTGCGCCTTGAGGGTCGTCTCCCGCAGCGGGGCGGGGTGGTCGACGCCCATCACCGTGCCGCCGGTGATCCGCAGCAGCGCGTCCGTCAGGTAGCCGAAGAGCGCGTTGCCGGTGGACCAGGCGATGACGTCGTGGAACTGCTTGTTCGTCTCGAGGAACGTGTCGATGTCCGCCGTGTCGAACGACTGCTGCATGCGGTCGACGGACTGCTTGAGCTCGAGCAGGTTCTCGTCGCTGATCCGCTCGGCGGCCAGGCGGCAGATGACGGGCTCGAGGGCGGTGCGGGCCTCCACGATCGTGCTGAGCGAGGCGTTCTGGAGCTGCATCAGCAGGATGATGGTGCTCGCCAGATGGGACGCGTCCGGATCGAGGAGGACGGGACCGCCCTTGGGCCCCGGCTTGAGGGCGATCATCCCCTGGAACTCCAGCAGCCGCAGTCCCTCACGGAGGGTGCCGCGGCCGATCTGGTACTCCTCGAGCATCGCCTTCTCCGGGGGCAGCAGGTCCCCGGGCTGCAGACCTTTTCGCGCCGTATCCCGGACGATCTGCTGGGCGACCACCAGCGATGTCTTCGGGCCTCTCGACATTGCAGCCACGGAACCTCCTTAGCCTCGTGGCCTCCTGACTTCCGGGAAGCGGAGGCTGTCACGGCGCAGCGGGTGCTCGCCGTGTCGGCGGATCGGGCGGGCAACTTCCCCGGACGATCCGAATTGTGCACTGTACTCATTGTGCACGCGATTGTGCACATTGATGTGCACCATTATCGAACGTGTGCCTATTCGGCGGGCGGGAACTGCGGCTTACGCTTTTCCAGGAAGGCCTGCGCACCCTCGATCATGTCGGCGCTGCCGATCGCCTGGACGAGCATGCCGAGCCCGTTGCTGAACGAGTCCCGGGCGGAGTTCCACCAGATGTTCGAGCTGACCTTGGTGATCTCGAGGTAGCGCGGGCTCAGGGCCTCGAACTCGCGGCACAGCGAGCGGACGGATTCCTCGAGAAGCTCGTCGTCGACCACCTCGTTCACCAGTCCCATCTCGTAGGCGCGCTCCGCCGGGTAGCGCCGGCACAGCAGTGACAGTTCCTTGGCGCGCTTCTCGCCGATCTGGACTCCCATCACGTTCGTGGCGCCGCTGACCGGAGAGCTGCCGACGCGGGGACCCGTCTGACCGAATGTCGCCGAGCGGGCGGCGACGGCGAGATCGCAGGCCACCACCAGTTCGTTGCCGCCACCTGCCGCGGCACCGTTGACGGCCGCGACGACCGGGCGGGGGCAGGTGCGGATCGCGTCGAAGAGTTCGAGCGATGAACGGTAGAGGCCCCGCAATTCCTTGACGGTGGGCTGGCTGAGCTGGCCGAGCGAGCCGCCGGCGCAGAAGCTTCCCCCCGATCCGGTGATGACCACCGAGCGGTACTCGGTGGCCTCGTGGAGCGCGTCGACCATGACAGCGCACATCTCGGCGTCGAAGGCGTTGCGGCGCTCGGGCCGGTTGAGCCGGATCCACAGGCTGGAGTCGACGGATTCGAGAACGACGCTCGTGGTGGTGGAGGTGGGGCTGCTCATGGGAACTCCTTCGGTCGAGGTTCACGGTTCGGCTCGGCGGGGTACGAGAGAGGCGGGGTATGGGAGGGGCGGGGCCGGCGGGAGTGTCTCTTCGCCGGTAAGGAGCCAAGACACGAACTGTACGTTATAATCGTTAGCATTATTTTGGCCCGTCGGGAAGTGGGGGAGTGTCCGATCCGGACAGAGTTCCCGAACCGGCAGGTGCTCTCGGGAGGAGAAGGCGCGATGATCACAGGACGGGCGCCGAAAGCTGCCATGGTGGTGGCGCAGCACATCATCAGGGACGCGACCAGGCAGAACCTGGCGGCGGGCGATCTGCTGCCGTCGGAGCGGGTCATGCTCGAGAAGTACGAGATCGGCCGCGGCACGCTGCGGGAAGCCCTGCGGCTGTTGGAGTTTCAGGGGGTGATCGCCCTCAAGCCCGGCCCCCGGGGCGGGCCGGTGATACTGGATCCCGATGCGTCCCACCTCGCGAGTTCGCTCATCCTTCTCATGCAGCTCAAGGACGCGCCGTTCAGTGTCATCATCGAGGCGCGCACCGCCCTCGAGCCGATGATCAGCCGCCTGGCTGCCCAGCGCATCAGCGGGGAGACACTGGTCGAGCTCAAGGAGACCATCGACCGGATGCACGGCTCGCTCGGCGATCAGCACGAGTTCCTCGAGGCGAACAAGAACTTCCACGATCTGATCGCCTGGTCCTCGGGTAATCCGCTGTTCGGGTACATGGTCGATTCGCTGCTCGGAATCATGGACGGCACTGCGATCGGGATCGACTACCCACCGCACCGGCGCGAGGCGATCATCGTCGCGCACACCCAGATCTACGAGTCGCTCTCGCAGGGGGACCCGATCGGATCCGAGGAACGCATGCGCGACCACATCAACGCCTACCGGAGGTACGCGCAGCGCAAGTACCCCGACCTGCTCGAACAGGTCATCCAGTGGGACCGCGCCCTGGGCTGAGGCGCACGGCCGCACACGGAGGAAGGGGCCCCGGGTCGAACCCGGGGCCCCTTCCTCCGTCGTGTGCCGGCCGCTCGGAAGGCGTCGTCACTCGGTGACGACGGAGATCGCACGCTCGGGGCAGGACGCGGCGGCCTCGCGTGCGGCGTGCTCGTTGGCCGGGTCGTCGCCCCCGGGCAGGACGTACGCGTGGCCGTCCTCCTCGCGCAGCGCGAAGACCTGCGGGGAGGTCATGAAGCACAGCCCGTGGCCCTGGCAGTGGTTCTCGTCGACAACAACCTTCATCGGTCGCTCCTTCCGTCATCCGGATATCGAGGATGCCAGCTCGTTGAACATTTGATTTGATAGCCGGGCTGGCGGTGTGATCTACACTACTATATCATCTGTTATAACCATTAGCAGGAGATGCCCGATCCGACGCAGGAGGGTCCACGCGATGGACAGCCGCAATCGTTGCCCCGTCATCAACTTCGACCACAATTCGCAGGAGCACTCTGCCGATCCGGTCGCCTCGTACCGCAAGGTCCGCCAGAACGAGCGAGTCGCCTGGACGGAGGCGCACGGCGGGTACTGGGTGCTCAGCGACTACGACTCGGTCTTCGAGGCCGCCCGTGACGACGAGACGTTCTCGTCCGCGCGCAACGAATATGGGGGAGAGGGCCTTTCGGTCGTCATCCCGAAGACGCCGATGCACTTCCACATCCCCATCGAGCTCGATCCCCCGGAGTTCCGCAAGTACCGCAAGATCGTCAACCCGATCACCGCGCCCGCGGCCGTCGAGCGGATGAAGGCGCTCGTCGACCGCCACACCGCCGGGTTCATCGACAGCGTGATCGAGGACGGGCAGTGTGACCTCACCTCGGTCATCTCGGTTCCCTCCATCGTGACGGTGGACTGGCTCGGTCTCGACCTCGCCGACTGGAAGCGCTATTCCCACGCGCACCACCAGGCGCTCGCCGGCATTCCGGGAAGTGACGACTACCGCCACGCGATGGAGGTCGACTTCCCGTACCTGGGCGACCGCATGCGCGAGACCATCCGGGCCCGTCGCGAGAACCCCACCGACGACATCATCAGCTACCTCGTGCAGCAGGAGGTCGACGGTCGTCCGCTCAACGACTTCGAGATGTACTCGATCGTCGATCTGCTGCTCGCCGGCGGTGTCGGTACCACCGCGTCCCTGGTGAGCCAGGCGCTGGTGTGGCTCGCCGAGCACCCGGCCGTGCGGCAGCGGCTCATCGACGATCCGAGCCTGATGGACCACGCCGTCGAGGAGTTCCTGCGGTACTTCTCGCCCACTCAGGCGCTCGCCCGGACCGTCACCAAGGACACCGAGTTCCAGGGCTGCCCCATGAAGAAGGGCGATCGGGTGCTGCTGTCCTGGTCGTCGGCCAATCGCGACGAGAAGCTCTTCGACAACCCGGACGAGATCGACATCGAACGGTGGCCGAACCGGCACACCGCATTCGGAATCGGCGTACACCGTTGCGCCGGATCGCATCTCGGCCGCTACATGTCCAAGACGCTCATCACCCAGATTCTCGAGCGGATGCCCGACTACGAGGTGGACTTCTCCGCGCTCGAGCGGTACCCGCATCAGGGCACCAACATGGGCTGGCAGCGGATCCCGGCCACCTACACGCCGGGCCCGCGCGTGCTGTCGGACTACACCTTGTACTGAGTGGTACCGAGCGCACCCACCGCACCATCCGATTCATCGACAGGACAGGGGAACACCGTGTTCAACGGCCGAAGAATCGTCGTCGTCGGCGGCGGCCTCGCCGGGCTCCGCACGTGTGAGGCGTTGCGCGCCGAAGGCTTCGACGGCGAGCTCGAGCTGATCTGTTCCGAGCCCACCCCGCCGTACGACCGCCCGCCGCTGAGCAAGTCCGCACTCCTCGAGGCGCAGGACACCACGTTCGATGTCGACTACGCGGCGCTCGGCGTCGAACTGCGCCTCGGTGTCCGGGCCCGGGCGCTCGACACCGCAGCCCGGGCGGTGCACACCGATGCCGGCGCACATTCCTACGACGCGCTGGTCGTCGCGACCGGGGCGGCCCCGGTCGCGCTGCCCGGGGCGGGCCGGCAACTCGTGCTCCGCACCGCCGCGGACGCCGAGCGTCTCCGCGCCGAGCTGCGCCCGGGAGCCCGCGTCGTTCTCGTCGGTGCCGGCTGGATCAACGCCGAGATCGCCACGACCGCACTGTCTCTCGGCTGCTCGGTCACCTGTGTGGAAGCCGGGTCCCGGCCGCTCGCGGGTCCGCTGGGCGCGCAGGTCGCCGAACGGCTGCGATCGTGGTGGGACGGAGTCGATCTGCGCTGCGGCACCGGCGTCGGCGAGGTCACGACAGACGGGCTGACACTGGACGACGGCACCGCACTGCCGGCGGACGTCGTCGTCACCGGTATCGGAGTGCGGCCCGACGTGGGCTGGCTGACCGGGTCGGGACTCGAGATCGATCGCGGGGTCGTCGTCGACGAGTCGCTGCGAACCGCCGACCCGGCGGTGTTCGCCGTCGGAGACGTCGCGATGCGCTGGTCGCCCCGGTTCGGGACGCGACTCGGGGGTGAACACTGGGACGAGGCGCGAACCGGGCCGGCGACGGTCGCCGGCGCGCTCCTGCGACCGCAGTCGCCGCCCGTCTTCGACCCGGTCCCGTACTTCTGGAGCGACCAGTTCGGACACAAAATCCAATTCGTCGGACACAGAAGCGAATCCGACGATATGGTGTTCCGCGAGGGTGCGGACGGCAAGTGGGGTGCGGCCTGGTTCGATGCCGCCGGGCAGCTCACCGCGCACCTGAGCGTCGATTCCCCCCGGCACATGGTGCAGGCCCGCATGGCGATCGACCGCCGTGTCGTCGTGGATCCGGACGAGATCCGGGATCTGTCGGCGCCCCTGCAGGCGCCGGCCCCGGCAGCGAAGTAGTACTCCCATCCCATCCAGCGAGTCGCCGTGGCGAGAGTCCGCGGTCGAGTGGAGGAACACAGCATGACCACAGCCACTCCCATCCAGCTGAAGAGCTACGACAAGCTGTTCATCGGCGGATCGTGGGTCGAGCCGTCCAGCGACGCGGTGATCGAGGTGATCTCCCCGATCAACGGCGAGGTCATCGCGACCGTGCCCGAGGCGCGCGAGGCGGACATGGACCGCGCCGTCGCGGCGGCGCGCAAGGCGTTCGACGAAGGTCCCTGGCCGCGGATGACGCCCGCCGAGCGGGCGGAGATCCTCGTGCGCGTCGGGAACGAGGTGAAGAAGCGCATCCCCGAGATGGCCGAGGCCTTCACCCTCGAACTGGGCGCCCCCGCAGCGGTTTCCACTCTGTTCCACCAGAACGCTGTCGACATGTGGGACGACGCGGCCACGTTCCACGAGCGCTTCGCGTTCGAGGAGGAGCGCACCTGGAAGGGCGGGCACGGCAAGATCGTGCGTGAGCCCATCGGTGTCGTCGCGGTCGTGGTCCCGTGGAACGGTCCGGTTGCGACCGGCTCGCTGAAGATCTCGCCCGCACTCGCCGCGGGCTGCACGGTGGTGCTCAAGCCGGCCCCGGAGGGCCCCGTCACGATGATGATGCTGGCCGAGGCGCTCGACGCCGCCGGTCTGCCCGAAGGCGTCATCAGCGTCGTGCCGGCAGGACGGGAGGTGGGTGACTACCTCGTCAGCCACCCGGACGTCGACAAGATCAGCTTCACCGGCAGCACGGCGGCCGGCCGCGTCGTCATGAGCCGGGCCGCCGAGCGGATCAAGCGGGTCACCCTCGAGCTGGGCGGCAAGTCTGCCGCGATCATCGCCGACGACATCGACCTGGACACCTTCCTGCCCGGCATGGTGTTCGGCGGCATCGGTCACTCGGGGCAGGTCTGCGCCGCCCTCACCCGCATCATCGTCCCGCGCGAGCGCCAGGAGGAGGTCGTCGAGGCGATCAAGGCGGTGATGGAGAGCGTGAAGGTCGGTGATCCCCGTGACGAGGACACTGTCCTCGGCCCCCTGGCCGCCGAGCGTCAGCAGACGCGGGTGCTCGACTACATCGAGATCGGCAAGAAGGAGGGTGCCCGTCTGGTGACCGGTGGCGGCAAGCCCGCCCACCTCGACCGCGGGTGGTACGTCGAACCGACCCTGTTCGCGGACGTCTCCAACGACATGCGCATCGCGCAGGAGGAGATCTTCGGGCCTGTGCTGGTGGTCATTCCGTTCGATTCGATCGACGAGGCCGTCGCCATCGCCAACGACTCGGACTACGGCCTCTCCGGCTCCGTCTACGCGAGGGACGAAGAGCTGGCCCAGAGCATCGCGCGACGGGTGCGCACCGGCCAGATCTCCGTCAACGGCTACGCGATGTGCGTCGTGCAGCCCTTCGGCGGCTACAAGCAGTCCGGTCTCGGCCGCGAGGGCGGCATCGAGGGCTTCGACGCGTTCTTCGAAACCAAGCTGATCCAGCTTCCCTGACCCACGACGAAAGCGAAGGACCCGATATGACTGCGGTTTCTCCCGATCTCGCACGCCGCGCGGAGGACGTGATGTACGCGTACGCGACCGCCGTGGACGAGGGCGACCTCGACGCCCTGCGCGCGCTGATCACCGACGACGTCTCGATCACCCAGAACGGCAAGGAGGATGCGGGCCCGGAGGAGTTCCTCGGCGTCTACCGTGCCTTCGCCGAGTCCGGCGCGGAGTTCTCCCGCCACGCGATCACCAACGTCCGCGTGTCCGACGAGGGCGACGGCCGGGTGCGGGTCGACGCGTACTTCGAGGCCACGGTGGCCGGCCCCGAGGGCACGCAGCGGCTGTACGGGCGCTACGCCGACACGTTCGCCGAGCGTGAAGGGACACTGCTCATCGAACGCAAGCGCATCACCGTGGACCGCGTGCTGGACCAGCCGGCCTCCGCGGCGGCGTACGCGCCGTACTGATCGAACGGGAAAGGGCGGCGATTCGACGAATCGCCGCCCTTTCCCATGTCCTGGGGCCGTCCTACGGGCGACCGCCGTGGGTGGCGCCGACGCGGGTGGCGAGCAGGCTCGCGTCGCGCGTGTGACGACGGGCGGCCTCCGAGGAGTTCGGCGCGGCACAGGCGTAGAGGGTGTTGCCCTCCGGGCCGCCGAGCATGCACGCGAACACCCCGGTCGGGAACACGACCTCGCCGGTGATCGCGCCACCCTCCTCGACGCGGATGACCCGCCGGTTGAGGGCGTCGGCGACCCACACCGCACCGTCGCTGTCGAGGCAGATGCCGTCCGGCGCGACCGCCGCGGCGCTCATCGCGGCCTTGACGGAGTCGGTGGGCAGGTCCGGACCGAACGCGGCCCAGGTGCGCTGCCCGCCGAGCCGGCCGTCGGAACCGATGTCGAACGCAGTCAGCTTGTTGCCCATGCTTTCCGCGACGATCAGCGTGCCGGTGGGGGTGATCACCATGCCGTTGGGGAAGCGGAGATCCGAGGCCTCGACGGTGAAGGACCCGTCGGGCGCGACACGGATCAGGTTGGCCGGCGCGATCGGGGTGTCGCGCTTGAACTCGAAGCCGAAACTGCCCACGTACGCGGTGCCGTCCTCGGCGACCACCATGTCGTTGAGTTTGCCGGTGGCGACCGACGAGAGGTCGGCGTGGACGACGATCTCGCCGTCGTGCTCGCGGCGCATGATCCGCCCGGACTCCATCGCGGTGATCAGCAGGCGGCCGTCGGGCAGCCAGCCGAGGCCGGACGGCTCGTCGCCGGGGAGGGTGGCCTCGACGGTCACCGCACCGTCGGCGCCGATCGAGATCACCTCGTGCCGATAGAGATCCGAGACCCACACCCGTCCGTCGTGCCAGCGGGGGCACTCCAGGAAGGCACGGTCGGAGACGACGGTGTCGATGGGGCTCTGCAGCGCGGTGTCCTGGTTTCCGGCAGTCATGGTCGGTGGCCTTCCGTAGTAGATGCGGGGAGATGCCCCCGGAACTCTCGCTTCCAAGCTAGACCAATCATGCGCATAGATAAAGGCCCTAGCGCGTCGGTATTGCAAATAATCATGCGTATGGTTATGGTGATGTGCATCACTCGCTGGGCGCCGACTCTGCGCATCCGATCGGGAGTCGTCGACGTCTGTCGAAACCCATGCCTCACACGAAGGAGATGCCATGGCCCTCGACCCGGCCACCACCGCGTTTCTTGCCGAGATGGCGAAGGCAGGCGGTCCGCCCCTGCACGAAATGGCCCCGCAGGAGGCCCGCGCGATGAGCGAAGGCTTCACGCCGCTCTACGGCGACGGCCCGGAGATGACCCGGGTGGAAAACCGCACCGTGCCGACGCCGGACGGTCACCAGCTGCCGATCCGGCTCTTGGTGCCGACCGACAACGCCCGCGGCGTCATCGCCTACCTGCACGGTGGGGGCTGGGTGGTCGGGAGCCTCGACGGGTATGACACGCTCGGCCGTCAGCTCGCCGAGCGCACCGGCTGCGTCGTCGCCCTCGTCGACTACCGGCTCGCTCCCGAGCACGTGTTCCCGTCCGCCGCCGACGACGCGTGGACCGCGGTGCAGTGGCTCGCGGCGAACCGCGCCACCTACGCGGCCGCGGACGCCCCGCTGATCGTGGGCGGTGACAGTGCCGGCGGCAACCTCGCCGCGGTGGTCGCGCAGCGCGCCGCCCGGGAGAACGGTCCCGAACTCGCCCTGCAGTTCCTCGCCTACCCCGTCATCGACTGCGACTTCGACACACCCAGTTACCTCGACCCCGCGAATGAGCTCATGCTCACCCGGGACGCAATGGTGTGGTTCTGGGACCTGTACGTGCCCGAGGCGAAGGACCGCACCCGCTGGGAGGTCGCCCCGATCAACGCGAAATCGTTCGATGGTGTCGCCCCGGCCGCGGTGCTGATCGCCGAGCACGACGTCCTGCACGACGAGGGCCGCAAGTACGCGCAGGCGCTCCGCTCGGCCGGAGTGCCACTGCGCGAGAAGGTGTTCACCGGGCAGATGCACGGATTCTTCCAGTTCGTGAACATCCTGCCGGGCGCGAAGGACGGCATGGACTACGTCGTCGAGGCGGTCGAGGACGTGCTCGCCGGCGCGGACATCGCCCGATGAGCCCCGATCGGACGGAGAACGGCATGGGTACCGATCGGACGGAGAACGGCATGGGTACCGATCGGACGGAGAACGGCATGGGTACCGAGAACACCGCCGAGGAGTTCGACGCGATCGTGGTCGGTGCCGGCTTCTCCGGCATCTACATGGTGCACCGGCTGCGGGAGATGGGGCTGACGGTCCGCGCCTTCGAGGCCGCCGACGGTGTGGGCGGCACCTGGTTCTGGAACCGCTATCCCGGCGCTCGATGCGACTGCATCAGCATGGAATACGCCTACACCTTCTCGCCCGAGCTGATCGACGAGTGGGAGTGGACCGAGCGCTATCCCGCCCAGCCGGAGATCCTGCGCTACCTGAACTTCGCCGCCGACAGACTCGACGTGAAGAAGCACTTCCGGTTCCGGACCCGGGTCGACTCGGCCCGGTTCGACGACCACACCGACCGATGGACGATCACCACCGACTCCGGTGACGTCGCCGTCGCCAAGTACTTCGTGACCGCGGTCGGCTGTCTGTCCACGTCGCAGACGCCGGACTTCCCGGGCCTGAACAACTTCCGCGGTGCGACGTACCACACGGCCGACTGGCCACGCGAGGGCGTCGACTTCACCGGCAAGCGGGTCGGGGTGATCGGCACCGGTTCGTCCGGCGTCCAGGTGATCCCGCTCGTCGCCGAGCAGGCCGAGAAACTGACCGTGTTCCAGCGGACTCCGGCGTTCAGCCTCGACTGCGGCAACCGCCCCCTCACCGAGGACGAGAAGCGGGAGTTCAAGGAGAACATCGAGACTTTCAAGGCGACCTCGAAGACCACACCGTCGGGCCAGTACACCGACACCCTCGAGGTCGGCGCGCTCGACCACTCCCCCGAGGAGCGGTGGGCGGTCTACGAGGAGCGGTGGAACCGGCACCGGGCGATCGACCTCATCGCCGCCTACCCCGACCTGTTCACCAACCGGGAGGCCAACGAGACCATCGCCGAGTTCTTCCGCAGCAAGATCCGCGCGGTGGTGCAGGACCCCGAGCTCGCCGAACACCTGTCACCGCGGACCTACCCGCTGGGTGCCAAGCGGATCACGCTCGACACCAACTACTTCCAGACCTTCAATCGGGAGAACGTCGAGCTCGTCTCCCTCCGCGAAGCGCCGCTCGAGGAGTTCACGGACAAGGGCATCCGGGCCGGGGGAACGGAGCACGAACTCGACGCGGTGATCCTCGCCACGGGGTTCGACGCGATCACCGGTCCGCTGCTGAAGATGGACATCTCCGGTGTCGGCGGCGAGACGCTGCGGGAGAAGTGGCAGGACGGACCCGTCACGTACCTCGGGATCGCGGTCGACGGGTTCCCGAACATGTTCATGCTCACCGGTCCCGGAAGCCCGAACGTGCTCACCAACGTGGTGTGCGCGATCGAGCAGCACGTGGAGTGGACCGCCGACTGCATCGAACGTCTCGAGCAGCGCGGCGCCCGCCGGTTCGAGGCGCTCGAGCCGTATACGCACGATTGGACCGAGCTCAACAACGAACTGGCGAAGGGCACGCTCTATCCCGAGGGCAACTCGTGGTACACGGGCGCCAATGTGCCGGGCAAGCCGCGGGTGATCATGTCCTACGCCGGTGGGCTCAACACCTACCGCGAGATCTGCGACGACGTCGCGGCCGAAGGCTATCGCGGTTTCGCCATCAAGTAACGGGAAACGGCAACGGCAGGACGCGCACTCGCGGCTGCGTGCCGCGGCGCGTCCTGCCGTCGTTTCCGAGGTTTCCGACGACGAGGAGTTGGTGGTGTCGCAGGGTCTGAAGTTGGGGTACAAGGCGTCGGCGGAGCAGTTCGGGCCGCGGGAGCTGGTGGAGCTGGCGGTGCTGGCGGAGGAACACGGGATGGATTCGGCGACGGTGTCGGATCATTTCCAGCCGTGGCGGCACAACGGGGGGCATGCGCCGTTCTCGTTGGCGTGGATGACCGCGGTCGGTGAGCGTACCTCGCGGTTGCAGTTGGGGACCTCGGTGCTGACCCCGACGTTCCGGTACAACCCGGCGGTGATCGCGCAGGCGTTCGCGACGATGGGGTGCCTGTATCCGGGGCGGGTGATGCTCGGGGTCGGCACCGGGGAGGCGCTCAACGAGATCGCCACCGGGTATGCGGGGGTGTGGCCGGAGTTCAAGGAGCGGTTCGCGCGGTTGCGGGAGTCGGTGGCGTTGATGCGCGAGTTGTGGACCGGGGAGCGGGTCGACTTCGACGGGGAGTACTACACCACGAAGGGGGCGTCGATCTACGACGTGCCCGAGGGCGGGATCCCGGTGTACATCGCGGCGGGGGGTCCGGTGGTGGCGCGGTATGCGGGCCGGGCGGGGGACGGGTTCATCTGCACCTCGGGTAAGGGGATGGAGCTCTACACCGGGAAGTTGTTGCCGGCGGTGGCCGAGGGTGCGGGCAAGGCCGGGCGGGACGCCGGGGCGATCGACAAGATGATCGAGATCAAGATCTCCTACGACACCGATCCGGAGCGGGCGCTGGAGAACACCCGGTTCTGGGCGCCGTTGTCGCTGACGGCGGAGCAGAAGCACAGCATCGACGATCCGGTGCAGATGGAGGCGGCGGCCGATGCGCTGCCGATCGAGCAGGTGGCCAGGCGGTGGATCGTGGCGTCGGATCCGGACGAGGCGGTGGAGAAGGTCGCGGCGTATGTCGACGCGGGGCTGAACCATCTGGTGTTCCACGCGCCGGGGCACGATCAGCGGCGCTTCCTCGACCTGTTCGAGAAGGATCTCGCTCCCCGCCTGCGGGCGCTGGCCTGAGGAAGGAAAGTCCGAATGAACATGGCCACAACTACACTCACCGGCACGGCGCCGTGGCGGGCGCTGGCCGCCCATCGTGGCGAGCTCGAGGCGGTGGATCTGCGGGGGTTGTTCGCGGCGGATCCGGGGCGGGCGCAGCGGTTCTCGCTGACCGTCGGGGAGTGGTACATCGATTTCAGCAAGCATCGGATCACCGACACCACGGTGGGGTTGCTGCTGGAGCTGGCCCGGGCGTGTGGGCTCGAGGCCCGCCGCGATGCGATGTTCGCCGGGGACCGGATCAACACCACCGAGGACCGGGCGGTGCTGCACACCGCGCTGCGGCTGCCGCGGTCGGCGACGCTGACCGTGGACGGCACCGACGTGGTCGCCGAGGTGCACACCGTGCTCGACGCGATGGCCGGCTTCGCCGAGAAGGTCCGCTCGGGCACCTGGCGCGGCGCCACCGGCGAGCCGATCGCCACGGTGGTGAACCTCGGGATCGGCGGCTCGGATCTGGGCCCGGCGATGGTGGCGCGGGCGTTGCGGCACTACGCCGACGGCCCGGCGGTGCGGTTCGTCGCCAACATCGACCCGGCGGATCTGACCGCGCAGCTGACCGGCCTGGACCCGGCCACCACGCTGTTCGTGGTGGCGTCGAAGACGTTCACCACCGTCGAAACCCTCACCAACGCCACCGCCGCGCGGCGCTGGCTGGTCGCCGCGCTCGGCGAGGACGCCGTCGCGGCGCATTTCGTGGCGGTGTCCACCAACGCGAGCAAGGTCGCCGAGTTCGGCATCGACCCGGCGAACATGTTCGGGTTCTGGGACTGGGTGGGCGGGCGGTACTCGGTGGGCTCGGCGATCGGGCTGGCGGTGATGTGCGCGATCGGCCCGGTGCGCTTCGCCGAGTTCCTCGCCGGGATGCACACCGTGGACGAGCACTTCGCCACCGCCCCGCTGGAGGCGAACGCGCCGGTGCTGCTCGGGCTGCTGGGGGTGTGGTACGCGTCGGTGCTGGGGGCGCAGTCGCGGGCGGTGCTGCCCTACAGTCAGGACCTGGCCCGGCTGCCGGCGTATCTGCAGCAGCTGACCATGGAGTCGAACGGCAAGAGCGTGCGGCGGGACGGCACGGCGGTGGACCACGACACCGGGGAGATCTTCTGGGGGGAGCCGGGCACCAACGGGCAGCACGCGTTCTACCAGTTGCTGCACCAGGGCACCCGGCTTATCCCGGCGGATTTCGTCGGGTTCGCCGCCGCGTGCGAGGACCTGCCCACCCGGGACGGGACCGGCAGCATGCACCAGATCCTGCTGGCGAACATGCTCGCCCAGGCCAAGGTGCTCGCGTTCGGGCGCACCGCGGCCGAGGTCGCCGCCGACGGCACCGACCCGGGGTTGGTGGCGCACAAGGTGATGCCCGGCAACCGGCCCTCGACCACCCTGCTCGCCCCGGCGTTGACCCCGGCGACGCTGGGGCAGTTGATCGCGTTGTACGAGCATCAGACCTTCGTCCAGGGCGTGATCTGGGGCATCGACTCGTTCGACCAGTGGGGCGTCGAACTCGGCAAGACCCAGGCCCTGGCCCTGGCACCGGCCCTGACCGGCGCGGCGGACCCCGACACCGGCGACACCTCCACCGACACCCTCGTCCGCACCATCCGGCGCCTCCGCCGCACGTGAGTCCCTCGGGCGGCCCCCACCGCCTCGAGGACGCACCGGCGAAGCCGCCCAGAGAAGGGAGAATCATGCCCGCGCCCAAGCTGTTGACCTTGCCCCCGGCGATCACGGAGTCCTGGGACTGGCAGCTGCACGCCGCCTGCCGGGACGCCGATGCCGCGACGTTCTTCCATCCGGACAACGAACGGGGTGAGGCGCGCACCGACAGAGTTCGTGCCGCGAAGCGGATCTGCCAATCCTGTCCTGTGCGGACGCAGTGTCTCCGGCACGCGCTCGAGGCCGGGGAACGGCACGGAATCTGGGGCGGGTTCTCGGAGGAAGAACGCAGAGTCCTGGTGCGGCCGTCGAACAGGGCACCCCATAGCCTGGAGCCGTGTCCGGTAGCCGTCTCCCCGAGATCCGCACGGGTGTCCGCGACTCCTGGGCGGTCGGTCTCGGCCTGA